>NZ_LGYA01000001.1:4600177-4601026 GCF_001273755.1 Peribacillus butanolivorans | reverse complement strand
GCCAAGGTTGGGGTCGCGGGTTCGAATCCCGTCTTCCGCTCCACTATTTATTTATGCCGGGGTGGCGGAACTGGCAGACGCACAGGACTTAAAATCCTGCGGTAGGTGACTACCGTACCGGTTCGATTCCGGTCCTCGGCACCATCTTAATATGCGCCCNAGGTTGGGGTCGCGGGTTCGAATCCCGTCTTCCGCTCCACTATTTATTTATGCCGGGGTGGCGGAACTGGCAGACGCACAGGACTTAAAATCCTGCGGTAGGTGACTACCGTACCGGTTCGATTCCGGTCCTCGGCACCATCTTAATATGCGCCCGTAGCTCAATTGGATAGAGCATCTGACTACGAATCAGAAGGTTGTAGGTTCGACTCCCGCCGGGCGCACCATGTTTTTTCGGGAAGTAGCTCAGCTTGGTAGAGCACTTGGTTTGGGACCAAGGGGTCGCAGGTTCGAATCCTGTCTTCCCGACCATTGATTTTTGGGGCCTTAGCTCAGCTGGGAGAGCGCCTGCCTTGCACGCAGGAGGTCAGCGGTTCGATCCCGCTAGGCTCCACCAAAAAAACTTGACAAGCTTAACAAGCTTTGATATGATGTAAAAGTTGATTCTTTAAAGGAATCAGATATTGCTCTTTGAAAACTGAACAAAACAAAGCGCCAACGTTAAATTTTAAGTGAGCACACACTATTAAAAAAGCAAAATGAGCAAGTCAAACATTTCTTCGGAGAGTTTGATCCTGGCTCAGGACGAACGCTGGCGGCGTGCCTAATACATGCAAGTCGAGCGAATCGATGGGAGCTTGCTCCCTGAGATTAGCGGCGGACGGGTGAGTAACACGTGGGCAACCTGCC
>NZ_LGYA01000001.1:4597518-4598349 GCF_001273755.1 Peribacillus butanolivorans | reverse complement strand
GTAGTTGGGGGTTTCCCCCTGTGAGAGTAGGACGCCGCCAAGCAGTTATATATGGAGGATTAGCTCAGCTGGGAGAGCATCTGCCTTACAAGCAGAGGGTCGGCGGTTCGATCCCGTCATCCTCCACCATTTTTTACACCTGCCGGTGTAGCTCAACTGGTAGAGCAACTGACTTGTAATCAGTAGGTTGGGGGTTCAAGTCCTCTTGCCGGCACCATTTTCATACAAGCTTAATATAGCATTTATAAATAGTTTCTATGAGCCATTAGCTCAGTTGGTAGAGCATCTGACTTTTAATCAGAGGGTCGAAGGTTCGAATCCTTCATGGCTCACCATTTTATTATGCGGGTGTGGCGGAATTGGCAGACGCACCAGACTTAGGATCTGGCGCCGCAAGGCGTGGGGGTTCAAGTCCCTTCACCCGCATGTTTGCGGAAGTAGTTCAGTGGTAGAATACAACCTTGCCAAGGTTGGGGTCGCGGGTTCGAATCCCGTCTTCCGCTCCACTATTTATTTATGCCGGGGTGGCGGAACTGGCAGACGCACAGGACTTAAAATCCTGCGGTAGGTGACTACCGTACCGGTTCGATTCCGGTCCTCGGCACCATCTTAATATGCGCCCGTAGCTCAATTGGATAGAGCATCTGACTACGAATCAGAAGGTTGTAGGTTCGACTCCCGCCGGGCGCACCATGTTTTTTCGGGAAGTAGCTCAGCTTGGTAGAGCACTTGGTTTGGGACCAAGGGGTCGCAGGTTCGAATCCTGTCTTCCCGACCATTGATTTTTGGGGCCTTAGCTCAGCTGGGAGAGCGCCTGCCTTGCACGCAGGA
>NZ_LGYA01000001.1:4577966-4596973 GCF_001273755.1 Peribacillus butanolivorans | reverse complement strand
TTGCATTTTTTCAAAAAGATGTTATAATAATATATGTCTTAAAAACAATGTTAACATTGTTTGGTGGCGATAGCGAAGAGGTCACACCCGTTCCCATTCCGAACACGGCAGTTAAGCTCTTCAGCGCCGATGGTAGTTGGGGGTTTCCCCCTGTGAGAGTANTCCCTTCACCCGCATCTTTCATGCGGAAGTAGTTCAGTGGTAGAATACAACCTTGCCAAGGTTGGGGTCGCGGGTTCGAATCCCGTCTTCCGCTCCACTTTTCGTATGTGCCGGGGTGGCGGAACTGGCAGACGCACAGGACTTAAAATCCTGCGGTAGGTGACTACCGTACCGGTTCGATTCCGGTCCTCGGCACCATCTTAATATGCGCCCGTAGCTCAATTGGATAGAGCATCTGACTACGAATCAGAAGGTTGTAGGTTCGACTCCCGCCGGGCGCACCATGTTTTTTGCGGGAAGTAGCTCAGCTTGGTAGAGCACTTGGTTTGGGACCAAGGGGTCGCAGGTTCGAATCCTGTCTTCCCGACCACGTGATTTCTAATGAATGGGGCCTTAGCTCAGCTGGGAGAGCGCCTGCCTTGCACGCAGGAGGTCAGCGGTTCGATCCCGCTAGGCTCCACCATTTTTCATCAAAAACTTATATTATATTGGCGGTGTAGCTCAGCTGGCTAGAGCGTACGGTTCATACCCGTGAGGTCGGGGGTTCGATCCCCTCCGCCGCTACCAATAAATATAAGGACCTTTAGCTCAGCTGGTTAGAGCAGACGGCTCATAACCGTCCGGTCGTAGGTTCGAGTCCTACAAGGTCCACCATGTAATTTTTTTAGCCACGGAGGTATACCCAAGTTCGGCTGAAGGGATCGGTCTTGAAAACCGACAGGGGAGTCAAATCCCGCGGGGGTTCGAATCCCTCTACCTCCTCCATTTCTTTAAAAGCAGCAAGTTGTTTTGAAACAACCTTTACATAGAGGAAGCGGATGAAACAATCTACACGAAAACTTGATGCAAAATCGTTTCATTATTACCGTCGCGGGGTGGAGCAGTCCGGTAGCTCGTCGGGCTCATAACCCGAAGGTCGCAGGTTCAAATCCTGTCCCCGCAATTATTAGGTCCCGTGGTGTAGCGGTTAACATGCCTGCCTGTCACGCAGGAGATCGCGGGTTCGATTCCCGTCGGGACCGCCATTATAAAATTGAATACAAATGTGGCTCAGTAGCTCAGTCGGTAGAGCAAAGGACTGAAAATCCTTGTGTCGGCGGTTCGATTCCGTCCTGAGCCACCATTATTTCAAAAATTACGGCGATTGTGGCGAAGTGGTTAACGCACCTGATTGTGGTTCAGGCATTCGTGGGTTCGATTCCCATCAGTCGCCCCATTTCGCGGGTGTAGTTTAGTGGTAAAACCTCAGCCTTCCAAGCTGATGATGAGGGTTCGATTCCCTTCACCCGCTCCAATTTATGGGCCTATAGCTCAGCTGGTTAGAGCGCACGCCTGATAAGCGTGAGGTCGATGGTTCGAGTCCATTTAGGCCCACCATATTCATATTGTTCCGCAGTAGCTCAGTGGTAGAGCATTCGGCTGTTAACCGAACGGTCGTAGGTTCGAGTCCTACCTGCGGAGCCATGGGGAAGTACTCAAGAGGCTGAAGAGGCGCCCCTGCTAAGGGTGTAGGTCGCGTGAGCGGCGCGAGGGTTCAAATCCCTCCTTCTCCGCCATTTGGCCCGTTGGTCAAGCGGTTAAGACACCGCCCTTTCACGGCGGTAACACGGGTTCGAATCCCGTACGGGTCATAAAAAAGAAGCATACATTCTGTATGCTTCTTTTTTTATTTATTTCTCTTCATTGATATAACTATCTTTTTGTTTATAAGGAATGTCTCCAAGCTGAGATTCAACATTTTCTTCATCTAATGTATCTTCATAGTTCTTTTTCTTTTTATTCGGGATACCCCTTATTTTTTTCCTTCGATATCATTTGCTACAAATCCTTCATAGTCTTCAGGAAATCCATCGGTTTCATCTTCCGTTTTATAAAGATTATTATAGCTATCATGATCGCCCGTGTAATCCGCAGGGTTTCAGATGTACCAAATTTGGCTACTTCGCCAAAGCTATCTTCTTTATCTACTATTTCACTTCCATGACGGTTTTCAAATTTATTTCCCTTTGATGGAATCAGTACGTCTTCTTCAACTGGTCGATCTTGTGTAGTCGGTCGTTCTGGGGCGTGCTCGACACAGTAGAGAGTGGTTGGTATGGCTTCAAGCCGTTCAAAAGGGATTTCTGTATCACAGGTTTTACAATGGCCATAGAAGCCTGCTTCTATCGCATTCAATGCAATCTTCACTTTTTCCATTTCAGATTGTGCATGCTCATCTAGTGCCTGGTTTCTTTCCATTTCGAATAATTCGGTTCCAAGGTCAGCGGGATGATTGTCATAGGAGGATGTTTCTCCTACAGATGCTGTCTGACTTTTATTTAGAAGTGATTGTTCATCATTTTTGAGCCTATTATTCAGTTCTTCTTTTTCTATAAGTAGTTCTTTTTTTTAATGTTGCGTTTGTTGTTTGGTTGCCATGTTTATTTCACTCCTTCGAAAGTTTATATCTCATTTGAATAATGGTTGGATGAGTGTCTTATCCATTACCCGAATCGGAGGGGAGGGAAACAAATTGGATAGGAAGCAAAAAAGGACTGAGTCAAAATCGACTCAGTCCTTAGAGATTAAATAAGATAGCTGATGAATAACCCAATGGCCATAAGCAGACCGAAGAAGGTGTTCGTTTGGGCCGTGGCTTTCATCGCAGGGACCATCGTAATAGGTGAAGTTTTACCAACGAAGCCTTTGATAGCTGCCAAGGCTTTCGGAATGCTTAGGAAGGCAAGCAAAATCCATGATGTAACGCTTCCAGCTAGGACTAATCCTACTAGCCATAGGTAAGAGAAGGCAAACATAATCGCCATAAATGTTAAGGCATTTTTTCTGCCCATTACTACAGGCATCGTTTTTCGACCGTGTGCCTTATCTCCGTCATGGTCACGGAGGTTATTGGATAAATTGATTAACCCAACTAAAATTCCGCTTGGTATTGCAATTAAGATAGCTGTGGTAGAAACAAAACCAGTTTGAATGAAAAAGGCAATCAAGATTATCAGAAAGCCCATAAACAATCCAGAAAAAAGTTCTCCAAATGGTGTGTATGAAATAGGCAGTGGACCGCCAGTGTAAAGGTAGCCGACAAGCATACAGACCAGGCCTACCCCAGCAAGCCACCAAGATGATACAGCACAGATATAGATTCCAAGTATCAGTGCGATGACATACATACTAAGGGCTAAGGTCATGATGAGTTTTGGAGTCATGCCATGACGGACAATGCCACCACCTATGCCAACAGATTCTTCTGTATCCAAGCCTCTCTTGAAATCATAGTATTCATTGAATAAGTTCGTTGCAGCTTGAATCAGGATACTTGCAATCATCATGGCTGCAAATAGTAGCCAATTTACGCCATCTTCTAAAAGTGCAATCATAGTTCCAAGTAGGACTGGAACAAAAGCTGCGGTAAGTGTATGTGGACGAATTAACTCCCACCAAATTTTCCAGGTTCGTTTAAGGGGAAGGTCGTCGTATTCTGTTTGCATTATTTCTCTCCTCAAAATCATTATTAGTTCCCTTGAAATTATATCAAATATTGAAATTGTTCACAAAAGGTTATCCTATTTAGTGTAGGAAAAGTGGTGGGAAGTGTCAATTGAATTTCATAGACGATCACTTCCAATATCAAGGATATTCTACTTCATTCACTAAGAATCATATAATAAGGAAAAAAGCAGTCATGAATCGTTCGATAAAGGGGCGTTTTATTGACATTGGGTTGAAGAGAGGTGTATCTTTAAATAGGTTAAAAAGCTTTTAAAATGTACATTTGGGGGGATTTTTTTGGCTATCTCAGAAGAAACTGAACAGTTTCAGGGACTGGCTTCAGCTATACAAAAGGCAAAGGACTTGAATGGTCAAGTTCTATTCAGTCATATTAAGAAAATAAATTGCAACAACCCCCTTTCATTTTATCAAGCTGGAAGAGAACGGTATGCGGGTGAACGCTTTTTCTGGGAGGACCCTGCAAAAGATATAACCATTACTGGTTTAGGCAACGTTAAGAAACTCCAAGCGGCATCAAATGCCGACCGTTATAGAGAAGTCGAAATGAGCTGGATCAAACTGCAGAATACTGCTGTCAAAACAGGAGTGACCGATATAGAAGCAACTGGTCCTTTACTCTTTGGTGGCTTTTCTTTTGATTATGAAACTAACAGTACGCTCCTTTGGAATCAATTCGGGGACAATCTGTTTTATATACCTGCCTTCATGCTATCGCTAGTGGGGGAACAAGCTTACTTAACGACAAACCTACTTTGTTCACCGGATGATTCAGAAAAACTCTTCATAGATATGATAAATGAACGGGAATCTTTCCTTATCGAAAGCTTGAATGGCACCGAACTGCGTGCCAATACTCTTGTTAAGCAGATGGAAGTCAAACCTAAGGAATGGAAGCAGACGGTTGCAGAGGCTGTTGAGGAAATCAAGACAACAGATCTCGACAAGATTGTTTTGGCAAGGGAGCTGCGCCTTGTGTTTGAGCGCTCCATTGATTCAGAGAAAGTACTCGAGCAATTGATTGCTGAGCAGCCATTAAGCTATATTTTTAGTTTGGAAGCGGGCGGTGACTGTTTCGTGGGTGCAACTCCTGAGCGTTTGATAAAGAAGCAGGGTCATGAAGTCTTTTCTACCTGTCTCGCAGGATCGATGGGACGGGGGAAAACTGAAGAAGAGGATGCTTGTCTTGGTGATGAACTGCTTCATGACCAAAAGAATTTACAAGAGCATCAATACGTAGTTTCGATGATATCAAATGCGTTTGAGGCGGTATGTGAAAAGGTAATAGTTCCGACAGAACCGAAATTGATGAAAAACCGTCATATTCAGCATTTGTATACACCGGTCCGTGGAATTTGCAATGAGGGTGTCACGATTTTTGAATTTGTAGAAAATCTGCATCCAACACCTGCAATGGGCGGGCTTCCGAAAGAAGAAGCTGTCGCCCGTATTCGGGAAATAGAAGGTCTTGAACGCGGATTTTATGCGGGGCCATTAGGCTGGGTGGATGCCTATGGGAACGGGGAATTTGCAGTTGGGATTCGTTCCGCCCTACTACAGGATAATGAGGCATCGCTTTTTGCAGGATGCGGCGTAGTGGAAGATTCGACACCTGAAAGTGAATTCCAAGAAACAGGGATTAAATTCAATCCAATGCTAAGTGCTTTAGGAGGAAATCTTAATGAATGACCGAGATGCATTGACAGCGTATGCTGCTTCATTTGTCGATGAGCTTGCACAAAATAAGATGAAGCATGTGGTGGTAAGTCCAGGTTCACGATCCACACCGCTCGCTTTGCTGCTGGTAGAACATCCTGATATCGAAGTTCATATTAATGTGGATGAGCGTTCGGCTGCTTTTTTTGCCCTTGGTTTGGCTAAGGCATTAAAAGAACCTGTCGGACTTCTTTGTACGTCTGGTACAGCTGCTGCTAACTTTTACCCAGCTGTCATTGAGGCTTACTATTCAAGGGTGCCACTGATCGTGCTGACGGCTGATCGTCCGCATGAGTTGCGTGATGTCGGGGCTCCACAGGCCATTGATCAAATTCATCTGTACGGAAGGCAAGTGAAGTGGTTTGTCGAAATGGCGCTTCCGGAAAGTACCGATGAAATGATGCGATATGCGAGAACAATCGGTGCAAGGGCAGTTTCGACAGCGGCAACTGAGCCAGCTGGACCCGTACATTTGAACTTCCCGCTTCGTGAACCACTTATTCCAAATCTGGAACAAGCTAAAGAATATAGGCAAAATAAAATGACACCGGCTGTGATGATTGAAAATGGTGCACTATCACTGTCTGATTCACATATAGAGGCGCTGGCAGCTACGTTATCACAAGCGAAACAAGGAATAATCGTGTGTGGAGAATTACGGCATCCAAATATAAAGGAAGCAATTGTAGCTTTAGCTGAGAAGCTTGCTTTCCCGATACTAGCTGACCCTCTTTCGCAGCTAAGAAGTGGCAAACACGATAAAGACGGTATTATTGATACCTACGATACATTCCTACGTGATGAAGCGGCCAAGGAAGCTTTCCGGCCGGATGTAGTGTTGCGTTTCGGTTCTATGCCGGTATCTAAACCTTTATTGTTATTCATGAAAAAACAAAAACAGGCAATTACTTTGGTCATTGATGGCGGAGCAGGGTGGCGCGAACCAGCAGGACTGGCAACCAACATGATTTACTGCGAAGAAAAAGACTTTTGCCAACGTGTATGTGAAAAAATTCCGAAAGCTACTGAGAAAAACTGGCTTGATTTGTGGAAAACTGTCAATGGAGCGACGAAAAATGCCTTATCTTCCATCCGTGATGAAGTGGAGTTAAGTGAAGGAAAGCTGTTCTCGCTGCTACAGGATATGATGCCAATAGAATCGACATTATTTGTCGGCAATAGTATGCCAATACGGGATCTGGATACATTCTTTTTGAGTAATGAAAAAGGAATCAAAACCTTTGCAAATCGGGGAGCGAACGGAATTGATGGTGTTGTTTCTACCGCGCTTGGCGTAAGCACCGTTTCAGAAAATACAGTACTCGCAATCGGAGATTTAAGCTTTTTCCATGATATGAACGGATTGCTTGCGGCTAAGCTGCAAAAGCAAAATATCACGATTTTGCTGATTAATAATGACGGCGGCGGTATTTTCTCTTTCCTTCCACAGGCAAATGATAGGGAACACTTCGAAACGTTATTCGGCACTCCCCACGGGCTTGATTTTTCCCATACGGCCCAGCTTTACGGCGGGAAATACAGCAAGGTGCAAAATTGGGATGAACTGAAGCAGGTATTTACAGAGTCGTTTGAAATCCAAGGCTTGAAAATAATCGAAGTACCTACCGAAAGGGAGTCCAATTTGCAAAAGCATCGAAATTTGTGGAATTTTGTTTCCCAGGAAATAAAAGTGGTATTAGATAGGGAAATATCATGAAAATTGTCTGCAGAGATGTCACTTATTCTGTTGAAATAGCGGGAAATGGAGAACCTCTTGTACTTTTGCATGGATTTACGGGAAATCGAGATACATGGGAATTTCTCATCCCGCTTTTGCGTGAAAGATATACCTTGATCATGGTCGATATTATCGGACATGGAGGGACTGCATCACCAGTCGATTATCGTCGGTATGAGATGAAGCAAGTGACTGAGGACCTTAAGCATATTTTGGATGAGTTAAATTTCCCAAAAACCCATATCCTTGGATATTCAATGGGAGGGAGGCTTGCTTTGGGCTTTGCCTGTTTGTATCCTGAGTATGTAAAGACATTGATGTTAGAAAGCGCTTCACCTGGCCTTTTAACAGAAGAAGAGCGGGAAATCCGCAGAAGTAATGATAAGAAGCTTGCCGGAAAGATTCTTGAAAACGGCATCGAGGCGTTTGTCGATCAGTGGGAAAACATCCCGCTGTTTGAAAGTCAGAAAAGGTTATCATCTAAAACCCAGGCGGCGATTCGACAGCAGCGTTTGGAAAATAATCCTTCAGGCCTTTCCAGTAGCCTTTTAGGAATGGGAACCGGCAGTCAGGCTTCATATTGGGAAGAACTAGAATTTCTTGATTTTCCAGTGCTTCTTGTTACTGGTGAACTCGATCCCAAGTTTTGTCTGATTGCGGAGTCGATGCAAAAAATGCTGAAACAGGCTGAATGGAAAATAATTAATGATGCCGGACATGCGATTCATGTGGAAGATGGAGAAAAGTTTGGTAAAATAATAAGTGAGTTTTTAATGCGAAATTAAAGGAGGATTTTAAATGACAATACAATGGGAAACAATACGTGAGTATGATGAAATTCTATATGAAAAATATAATGGGATTGCGAAAGTGTCTATCAACCGTCCACATGTACATAATGCATTCACGCCAAAAACGACTGCTGAGATGATTGATGCATTCGCAAGAGCGCGTGATGATTCTAGCATTGGAGTTATTATTTTAACCGGTGTAGGCGGCAAAGCATTCTGTTCAGGCGGAGACCAAAAAGTACGCGGAAACGGTGGATATGTCGGCGAAGATAATATTCCGCGTCTAAACGTACTTGATTTGCAACGTTTGATCCGTGTGATTCCGAAACCAGTTGTAGCTATGGTTGCAGGTTATGCGATTGGTGGCGGTAATGTATTGAATGTGGTATGTGACTTAACAATTGCCGCTGACAATGCAGTCTTTGGACAAACTGGGCCAAACGTAGGAAGCTTTGATGCTGGTTATGGTTCAGGTTATTTAGCACGTATCGTTGGTCATAAGAAAGCACGTGAAATTTGGTACCTATGTCGTCAATACAATGCTCAAGAAGCATTGGATATGGGAC
The DNA here is from genome assembly GCF_001273755.1 of Peribacillus butanolivorans. GTDB lineage: Bacteria > Bacillota > Bacilli > Bacillales > DSM-1321 > Peribacillus > Peribacillus butanolivorans. The sequence goes on along the minus strand of NZ_LGYA01000001.1, from coordinate 4,588,496 downwards.
TAGTTAACACGGTTGTTCCTTTAGACCAATTAGAAGCAGAAACAGTTAAATGGTGTGAAGAAATGCTTGAGAAGAGCCCAACTGCACTTCGTTTCTTAAAAGCAGCGATGAATGCGGATACAGATGGTCTTGCAGGTCTTCAACAATTGGCTGGCGATGCTACACTTTTATACTATACAACAGAAGAAGCAAAAGAAGGCCGCGATGCGTTCAAAGAAAAACGCAATCCGGACTTCGGACAATTCCCTCGTTTCCCTTAATGAGACGCGTGAATCGATGAGACAAACAGCTTGGCGGATAATCGCCGGGCTGTTTTCTATATCTAAATGTATGGGAGGGTAAGCAACGATGGCAGAAGAAAAGTTGCCGAACTGGCTGAAAAACCGGGCACATCTATCACCGGATCGTCCGGCGATTGAATTTGAAGGGCGTACGTATACCTTTCTTGAACTACATACTCTAACCGGGAAAATGGCCGGTAAGCTAGCGAACAAAGGTGTGAAGGTTGGCGAATCATGCGCGGTTTTGCTCCGGAATCATATAGATAGTGTCGTCGTGATTCATGCGCTCTTTTATCTGGGTGTGAAGATCGTGATGCTGAATAATAAGTTAACGGCAAAAGAACTGTCCTGGCAGATCGAGGATAGTGAGGCAGTACGTCTGATATCGGAGGATTCCTTCTCTGAAAAACTCTCCGATATTCGTGACATTCTCACGGATTTCCAGGTTCTTTTAAAGGAAGAATTACCCGAAAAAGGCACGACAGAATTTCTCCATGAGTTTAATCTTGAAGATATAGCTACGATTATGTATACATCGGGTACAACGGGTAATCCAAAGGGTGTAATACAAACATTCGGCAACCACTGGTGGAGTGCGGTTGGTTCTATGTTGAATCTTGGATTGAGGGAAGAAGATTCATGGTATTGTGCGGTCCCAATTTTTCATATTAGCGGCCTGTCTATTTTGATGAAAAGTGTAATTTATGGTATGAAGGTCGTGCTGGCAGAGAAGTTTGATGAACGAGAAGCGAACCGGAGCATTCAGGAAAATGGCGTGACGATTATTTCGGTCGTGACGACGATGCTGAACCGAATGTTGCATGATTTAGGAAAGACAAGCTATCCAGAAACCTTCCGCTGTATGCTATTAGGCGGCGGCCCGGCACCGGTTCATTTGCTTGAAGTATGTAAGGGAAAAGGGATTCCTGTCTATCAGACGTATGGGATGACTGAAACATCTTCGCAGATTGTAACACTTGCACCGGAATATAGCATGACAAAAATCGGGTCGGCGGGGAAACCTTTGTTTCCTTCGCAGTTACGGATAGTTAAGGACGGTGAGACCTGTGAACCTGGTGTAGCGGGTGAAATTGTTGTTTCAGGTCCGAATGTGACGAAAGGTTATTTCAAACGATTGGATGCGACACAGCAAGCGATTACGGAGGGATGGCTTTATACTGGGGATCTTGGTTATCTTGATGAAGAAGGCTTTTTGTATGTGCTTGACCGACGCTCCGATTTAATCATCTCCGGTGGCGAAAATGTCTATCCGGCTGAAATTGAAAATGTTCTAAGTAAGCACCCGGCTGTTTTCGAGGCGGGAGTTACGGGAACAGACGATGAAAAATGGGGACAGGTACCACTCGCATTTGTCGTCTTACATCAAGGTGCAGAGTTGAAAGAGACCGAGCTTTTGAATTATTGCGGGGACTCCTTGGCTACTTATAAAATTCCCCGGAATGTTATTTTTTGTGAGGAGCTTCCCAGGAATGGTGCGAGTAAACTGCTGCGAAGGGAATTGAAGAAGAGAGTGGGGAAACAACGATGAAGTTATCCTCCATCTCATTACGGCTCATTACGGCCCCTTTAAAGCAACCGTTTAAGACCCACCTCGAGATGGTAAGCGAACGCGAAGTGATTGTTGTCGAAGCCAAAGATCAAGATGGGCTAATCGGATACGGTGAAGCGGTGCCATTTACAAGTCCTTGGTACACCGAGGAAACGGTTAAAACCTGCTTTCATATGTTGGAGGATTTCTTAATTCCGTTGACATTGGCTGGTCAGTTTAAGCACCCTAATGAACTGCCAAGCTTATGGAGTGGAATAAGAAGGAATGCGATGGCGAAGTCAGCTCTAGATCAGGCGATTTGGGATTTATATGCGAAGCAGAAGGGATTCTACCTCGGACAGTTGTTTGGAGGGGAACGGAGCGAAGTTGCGGCTGGTGTTGTCGTTGCATCGGATAATATCGGTGATGCGATGCGTCAGATTGACGATTTTTCCGCATTCGGGTATCAGCGGTATAAAATAAAAATCAATCCTAAAAATGACTTGGAGTTTCTATCAGAAATTCGGCGCACCTATCCAGATATCCCGTTAATGGCGGATGCCAATTCGGCGTACAAGCTTGAAGACACTTCGCACTTGCAAAAGCTTGATGCGTTCAAGTTGATGATGATTGAGCAACCACTAGGGCATGACGACATAGTCGAACATTCTGTTTTGCAAAAGCAGCTGCAGACGCCAATTTGTCTTGATGAAAGCATCAATTCCTATCATGATGCGAAAAATGCACTTTTACTCGAGAGCTGCGGGGTCATTACAATTAAGATGGCCAAAGTAGGTGGCTGGTCGGAAGCGGTCAAAATCCATGATCTATGCGTTGAAAAAAACGTGCCCGTTTGGTGCGGAGGCATGATTGAATTTGGCATATCCCGGGCTCATAATATCGCGCTAGCCACATTAAAAGGCTTTACAATTCCGGGGGACATATCGTCATCGTCCCGCTATTGGGAAGAGGATATTATTGAACCGGAAGTTATCGTTGAAAGTGGCGTCATTCAGGTTCCGGAAAAAGCAGGAATCGGTTTTGCCATAAATGAAAAGCGACTAAATGAATTGACGACCTATAGTAAGCTGTACCGGTAAAACGACAAAGAGGTGCAACTCGCACCTCCTCTTTTGAATGTACTTTTTTATTCGTAAAGCCATCGTCATTAATATTCCTTAGGCTGTTTGGATAACAAGTGAGGAGCTAGATGCATATGAAGATAGGAAATAGAATGAAGGGAGACGCGTGAATAAATTTGTTCCGCTTTCTACTGTCTAATAATGCATTTCTAGCACTTGTCTTAGTGAACCCAAATGCTTTTTCTTCTATATTCATACCGCGAAAGATAGGGTTGTATCTTGTGAAGCCAATTATAATATAACCTGAATAATTTGATTGTTCGTAATGATTAATATGTCCAACATAATCATCATTTCCCCCGCAAATTGTATTTCCATCCGTCTGAATGATTCCTGTGTGTTAGTAACAAATAAAACAATCTTGGATTAAAATCCACCCCTTAATAAACTTTTTTAATAGTATGATACAAATGGATTTTTACCCTATCCATCTTATTCCTTTAAATAAAACGACTCATAAAACAGATACGGTTTTCAAAAATAAGTAATTCCTAATTCTCCAAAAGTCATATTTTTTTCGAAAAATGGGGCTTTGTCTATTTTTCCTTTTATGGATTATTTTGTATAATAGAGAAAAGTGAAACAACTAAGGAATAGGGAGGGGAGAGTATATGAAAAAGCCATACCTTATTGCAGAAATTCTATTAAGAAGAGGTGTTCCGGATTTTGTCATTAAAGAAGTTACAGCATTGGCTGAGTGTGAATTGTTTCTCTTGAAGAGAAAGTGGGGCATATATAACAGAACAACAGGAGCGTAGGTTAAGAAGCTAAAAGGGAACCGCTATGGTTCTAGTAGGTCCCCATATGTTCTAAGATTTTTTTAGACGGTATCGATTGACTGGACGGCCTATGCTGCCGTACTGGACATCAAGCTGAAGAACGTCTTCGCCGTGTAAGTATTCTAGATAGCGACGGGCTGTTACTCTGGCAATTCCAATTCCATCGGCCACTTCCTCCGCAGATAAAGATCCAGGCTGAGTTTTTATGAATTTTGTGACCTGCTCAAGGGTCGCACCATTTAACCCTTTAGGAACATCGTATTTCGGACTCGTTTCAGGAGATGTTTTATTTTGAAAGAGAATTCGGTCGAGTTGATTTTGAGAAATCTGATGGTCGGGCTCAACTTCCATACGAAAAGCATAATATTGCTCAAGTGTATGTTTTAGTCTCTCGAATTTAAATGGTTTAATTAAATAGTCAAAAGCCCCGTTTTGTATCATTTTTCGGATGGTTTTTTGGTCATTAGCTGCCGAAATGATGATGACATCCACATCAATTTGTTCTTTTCTTATTTGATAGAGTGTATCTACCCCGTTTAAAGAAGGCATGAAGATGTCCAAAATGACAAGATCCGGTTTAGATTGCCTGATTTTTTCAAGACCTTCAAGTCCATTGGAAGCTGTATCAAAGACTTTAAATGCTTGTAGCCGCTCAATGAACTGCTTATTTACCTCTTGGACCATTGGGTCGTCTTCAATTAAAAGTACGCGAATTTGGTTAGTCATTTTGGTTCTCCTCTATATCATGCATGGGAAAAGAAAGAAAAAAGCTTGTTCCTTCATTAGGACGTGTTGTAAAACTCATTTCGCCATTCGCTTTTTTTACAATTTGGTCTATAAGATAGAGACCAATTCCTGATCCTTCCGCACCTTTTGTTGTAAAACCATACTCAAATATATCTTTGTGAATCTCCTCGGGGATACCGGACCCATTATCTTCAAGTACAATTTGGCAATGCTGTTCATCCTGATAGATGGATAGGTAGACTTGCTTTGGTTCTTCTGATAAATGTTTGAAGGCTGCAAAGGAATTTTCTATCAAGTTCCCGATAATCAATACGAAATCATGATGATCTATATCATTTGGAAAGCGGTCCAGTTTCGTATGTTTATCCATGATGAGTTCGATTCCAAGTTCCCGCCCTAAGGAGATTTTACTTAATAGTAGCCCCACTAAATTATCATCGTGAATGTGCTTCGTTAAAAACCTGGTCAATTCCTCTTGCTCTTCTGTAATTTGAAAAATGTACTGTAGTGCATCATCTAAATTCCCAAGTTGAATCAATCCTGCTATCGTATGAAGTTTATTCATATGTTCATGGTTTTGAACACGCAGGGCTTCAACGAATGCTTTGACACTCGTCAATTCTTCAGCAAGCTTTGCTACATCGGTACGATCCTGAAAGATTGCCACAGCTCCGATGGTTTTATCGGCTATTTTAATAGGTACCCGGTTGCTTAGAAGGTTTCTGTTTTGAACCGAAATTTCCTGATTGAAGATAGGAGATGTCCGGTCTAGCACTTCTGGCAGGCGGGTATCACTAATAATGTCATTGATATTCTTGCCAATCACCGCGCCACTGATATTTAGCATTTGCTTTGCCTTTTCATTAAAAATTGTGATGGTTTGATTATTATCTATTGCAATGACACCTTCATGCATCGCATTAAAGGCAGCGGTCCTTTCGACTAACATTCTTGAAATTTCATGAGGCTCAAGTTGAAAGGTTTCTTTTTTTATCCGTCTGGCCATGAGCCAGGAGCCGCATACGCCGAACAGCAGTGTAAGTAATAGAATAATCGCGATTTGGCCTTTCAAGTCCATGATTAATTCGGGAATTGTCGGTAATATGTTTCCGACGAGAACGACACCGATTTGTTCATTCTCCTTATCAAGGATCGGGACAAATGCACGGACTGAAATTCCAAGTTCGCCAGAAGCCTTTGATAGATATTCATGTTCAGCAAAAGCAGCGCTTTCGTCGTTGCTTTTTGATTGTGTTCCCAATTGGCTGAAAACCGGGTGGGAATAGCGAATATGTTGATTGTTCAGCACAACTATATAATCAGCTTGATGAATTTTTCTTAAGTTTTCAATCATAGGGTTTAGTTTTGTCCAACCTTCTGATTCACGGACTAATTTTTGTACATCAGGTAGTTCGGCAATGGTATGGGCTGTAATCATGGAGCGTTTGCCAATTTCATCCTCCCTGATTGAAACGATGTTTCCAAATATAAAAATCCCGCCTATTAGAATCGAAAAAGCTACGATTACGAATGATAGCAGGGTAATCTTCAATTGAATCGGCATATGAAAGGATTTATCCATTATTTTTCCTCCATTACTTCTATACTTAATAGTAACAGAATTTCTAACACTTTTCGCTATTTTTCGCGCATTGTATTACGACAGGAAAAAGGCTGTGATAGAATAGATATACTGTGAAGCGAGCGGTAAGGAGATGTCAATATGCGTGCTTTTTGGGGGTACTTTGTTTTAATTGGAATAGGGTTGCTGATTGCGGTATATATTTCATTTCAATCGTTCTTTTCTAGCTCCAATTTTGATCTGCCTAAGGATGAAGAGCAGGTAGGAATGGAAGATCAAATTGTAATTAAGTTCAGCCATGTAGTCGCTGAAAATACGCCTAAAGGGCTAGCAGCGAACCGATTTGCAGAACTTGTTGATGAATATACCGATCACCGTGTCAAAATTGAAGTCTACCCTAATCAATCTTTATATAGTGATCATGAAGAAATCAATGCTTTACACGAAAATAAGGTGCAGATGATTGCTCCGACCACTTCTAAAATTACAAGCATATCGAAAAAGTGGATGCTCTTGGACCTGCCCTATGTCTTTCCAACGGATGCCGCCTTACAGGAAGCATTGAATGGAGAAGTGGGAGATGAGCTACTAGATCAGTTAAATACGATAGATATAGAAGGGCTAGCATTCTGGTCGAATAACTTCAAGCAAATTACAAGCAATAAGCCAATTCGCCATCCAGAAGATTTTGTAGGGAAGAACTTCCGGATTATGCCAAGTACGGTGATTGAAAGCCAATTTCAGCATTTTGGGGCCACAACATCTAAGCTGGAATTTAATGATACGTTCAAAAGCCTGGAAATCAATAAAACGGACAGCCAGGAAAATACGATTTCGAATATCTATTCCAAAAAACTATACGAAGTTCAAAAATATTTAACTATCAGTAATCACGGGTATTTAGGCTATGTTGTCATGATGAATAAGCCGTTTTGGGACAAGCTTCCGGTGGACATTCAGCAACAAATTCAGCGGGCAATGGACGACACAACGAATTGGCTATGGATCAAGTCGAATGAAATGAATCAAGCTCAGCTTCGAGAAATTGAGAAAAAATCCAATATCGACATATACACATTATCTGATAAAGAAAAAAAAGAGTGGATGGATAAAATGACGGTCATCTATCCGGAATTCGAGTCTACAATTGGGACGAAACTGATGGAAAAAATGGAAAGAATTCGTGAGAAACACCTAGAGAAATAGAAGAACCGGATCGGCAGCACAGCGATTGCCATGTTTCCAGAAGGAACAGGTGTCAACGGAACACTTTACATCTTGAGCCATGTACCTCCTTATATTTTACAGTTTGATGGTGGTACTAATATAGCTCGAGACAAAGAAAGAAACATTAAACTATAAAAATGGCAATAGCAAAGAAGAGGCGGACCCATTTGAGTCTGCCTCTTCTTTGTCTATTGCAACGCAGTTTGTAGCGTCTTGATATTTTTTTCCATTAAACTGAAGTAATCTTCACCGGCTTCGATATCTTTATCTGTCAAGACGGAAAGGTTATGAAGCTCAAGTGATTTCGCACCCATTTCCTTTTGAATGATCTCAGTCAGCTTAGAACTGATATTTTGCTCAAAGATGACGTAGTGAAGATTTTCTTTGTCGGCCATTGTTACGATCTTCCCTAGTTCTTTTTGAGAAGGCTCGTTTGAAGACGTAAGGCCGGTGACACCAATTTGTTCAAGTCCGTATCGTTCTTCCCAATAACCATATGCGGAATGAGAAACGATAATCTTATTGGTACGACCCGATTCAATTGTCGTAGAGAATTTTTCATCAAGAGCTTTAAGTTTTTTAGAAAGTTCGTTGAATCTGCTGTCGAAGTAGCCTTTTTGTTCAGGCATTTGCTTCGTTAATTCGTCCTTAATGCTTTTTGCCATTTCAATGGAATAGATGGGATCTAGCCACAAATGGGGATTAACGCCACCATGATCATGGCCGTCTTCTTCATGCGCATGTTCGTTTTCGTGTGCATGCTCATCTTCATCTAAATGAACCGTTTCACCTACAGCGACTGTAGTGACGCCTTCTTTGCTTAAAATCGGTTCTGCTTTTGTGACAAAGCCTTCAAGATTATAACCAATATAGAAAAATAGGTCTGATTCAGCCATTTTCACAATATCTTTTTGAGAGGGATCAAATGAATGCTCATCAGTACCTGGTGGATAAACAGTTTCGGCGTTTACGTACTCTCCACCAATTGCTTCTGTGAAGTATTGCAAAGGATAAACGGTAGTGTACACGTTTAAAATGTCTTTATCAGTATCAGTAGTTTCTCCCTTTGGATTGCCACAGCCTGAAAGAAATAGAGCTGTAACCAGAAAAAGGGAGAGAAGTACACTTTTTTTCATATAAAACTCTCCTTTTAAGATAATTCGTACTGATTACGATTTGAGATCTATGATTTAAAAACGAAATGATTACGATTTGACTTCTGTATAATACAAAAGATTACACAAGAAAGCAAGGTTTTTTTCTAGTGATCTTCACCTTTTTTCTTTTTTTCGGGAACGAGGTCAATACCGCCTGGATGAAAAGGATGGCATTTAAGAATCCTGACGATGGCTAACCAGCTTCCTTTTATCGGTCCGAATCGACTTATCGCTTCTAAACCGTAATGGGAACAAGTTGGGTAAAAACGGCAGGTAGGCGGTTTTAATGGTGAAATCACAACTTGGTAAATACGGATTATACCCATTAATATTTTTTTCAGCAAGACGTTTTCATCTCTTTTCGAGTAAAATTCAATACTGTTAATTATAGCATATTTTTTTTGTTTCCAATAAGGTTAATAAAGGAACAAGCACAAGGATAAATCCGATTAAAATAATGGGAATTAATTTTAAAGGGTGAAATATATTGTAATTCAAGGTAAAATAGAAATGACATACAATTAAGGAGTGAATTAAATGCCTTCAGTTGAAAGCTTTGAATTAGATCATAACGCTGTTAAAGCCCCATATGTTAGACATTGCGGTGTCCATAAGGTTGGAACAGATGGTGTTGTTAATAAATTTGATATCCGTTTTTGTCAGCCGAATAAACAAGCGATGAAGCCGGATACAATCCACACATTAGAACATTTGCTAGCTTTTAATATCCGTAAGCATTCTGAGCGGTTCGATCATTTTGATATTATCGATATATCACCTATGGGATGTCAAACAGGGTATTACCTTGTGGTAAGCGGCGAGCCGACAGTGACGGAAATCATCGATGTTCTTGAAGATACATTCAAGGATGCTGTAGAAATTACAGAAATTCCAGCTGCAAACGAAAAACAATGCGGCCAAGCGAAGTTGCATGATCTTGAAGGAGCTAAGAAATTAATGAATTTCTGGCTTGCACAAGATAAAGAAGATCTTCATAAAGTTTTCGGTTAATAAAAAAAGTTCCTGTCCATTTGTGACAGGAACTTTTTTTATTTTTCGGGTTCTTCTTTTTTCCCCTTATCCTCAGGTAAAGGATCGACCGGATCCACTGTATGCTTGTAACTGTAGCCTTTTCCAATTGTTAGGACCGATAAGGCCAATACAATCAGAATCACAATAATGGAGATAACTAAAACCGTAATCATACTTTACAGCTCCTAACGTTCACAATTTAGATTCATTTTAGCATAAGAACCGAGTCAGATAATGTTTCAATTTTCGAATAGAGGGAAATATAAGGGTATAACCAACTTACGGAGGTAGATATTTATGGCTCAGAAAAAATTAGGAACTTTAGTGAATAAGGAAATTGCAAACTTCAGTGTTCTTTATACGAAAATTCATAATTACCACTGGTTCGTGAATGGACCGCACTTCTTTGAACTTCACCAAAAATTGGAAGAATTATATAAAGAAGTGACATCCAACTATGACGAATTGGCTGAAAGACTATTGGCCATTGGTGAAAAGCCGGTTGCTACGCTTAAAGAATATTTGGAATTGACTACTATTGAAGAAGCAACAGGGAACGAAAATACAGAAGATATGGTGCAAAGTGTCATCAGCGATTTCGAGAAGCTTTCCGAAGAGTTCCTAGAAATTATCGCAGTTGCTGAAGAAGAAGATCCGGTTACAGCTGATATGCTGACAGGCATGAAGAAAAGCTTAAACAAACATTCATGGATGCTGCGTGCGTATTTAGGACATTAAGATCTTTTTGAAAAGCTCTACTTCGGTAGGGCTTTTTTTTAATATATTTGTACGATAGAAAGAGGTTCTGTGTCTATTTCACCAATAACTTTCCTAAAGCGGAATCGAGTAGGGGGAAAATAAGTTTATTTTCGCCCCTCTCACAACACCGTACGTACGGTTCGCGTATACGGCGTTTCAATTTATATCACAGTGTGTACTTTTAGATAATGTTCTAAAGCAGAGGGGACTCCCCTCTGCTTTAGTCTTTTGTTTGAGATTGCTCTTTGGACGACTTTGGATACTCCTATGAATCG
>NZ_LGYA01000001.1:4474215-4577047 GCF_001273755.1 Peribacillus butanolivorans | reverse complement strand
GCCAAGATTTTATTCCACGCTTCCTCCAGCCCTTACCTCACGATAAGTACCTTGCGCTTCCTTAGTGGTTGGTCGATGTGTACCCCCACAGTGGACTTTCACCACCTAGATAGTTGCCATGCCTGGCACACAAGAAAAAAGGCATCCCATAAAGAGGGATACCTGAATGGTATGTATTAATGAATATTCCGAGGTGGAAAATGTGTAGGTTTCGTATCGTTCATGCTGTTTTGAGCGAACTTCCCTTTTAACGTTTCAATAATGTAAAGGCCCATTAGATTGGTTAGTTCTTGATCATCCATCTCTTGAAGCAATTCGAAAATTTCCTTCCTGTCCAGTTGTTCCAGAACCGCAAAAGTAAGCATATCAATGTCTTCTTCATCACCGGTCAACTTATTACGGTACATATTGTATAATTCTTCAATTAACTTCAAAACTTTCACCTCACATTTTTTAGAAATCCGTTATCTCTTTATATGTAGGTTATCAAAAAAACCTCTGGGTGCATATAAAAATTTGTAGGGATGCTTGCCTATATTATATGTTTTACCCTATGAAAGATACTTTAATCTATTATTTAACATCTTTGGTTTTCTGTAAACAAAATTTTCCATTGTATGAAGTGGAGAGTTACGTGAAAAAATAAGCGTAGGATTTATGGAAAGGGTGGATGAATGTGTCTGAAAATAGGAAAACGTATTACATTTGGATTCCGAATGGGCAAATTTCACAAGATAGGGAAGGTTCTCCGTGGAATTTTGAAATCGAAGCAACCGACAACGAAATCCTGCAGTTGCGTGAGTTATTTGATTACAATTATTCAGTAGGGGAAGAAAACTTTTATCGCGCCCACGTCCCGTATCTTCAATATCATTTTGACCGGGAAAATGATAAACAGGATATCACGCTTCAAAAGATATACGAAATGATTCATAAACTTGGAACTGAAGAAGGAAAGCGGCATATAGAGAGTATGGGAATTTTACAGGCAAAACGAACAGATGATGGCCTCGAATATTGAGAGGCCATCGTTTTTTTCAATGTGAAGAGAATTCTCGCTGGATAGCGGGATTTTTATTCCATATAATGAATGGTGACACCAATAAAATGAAATAGTTTTTCTTAAATAGAGAGAGGGGAAATATGAAACAGTTTTGTGATATGAACGGATATAAGGTGGAATTCTCCGTGGATCCTGTTTTTGGGGAGGCGTGGCATGTTTTCGTTCTCTGTAGAATTCAAGAAAAGTGGGTATTGACGAAACACCGTAAGCGGGGATTGGAATTTCCAGGCGGAAAGAGGGAGACTGGGGAATCAATTGAAGCAGCGGCCAAGCGGGAAGTGTATGAAGAAACCGGAGGAGTGGTGGAACACCTACAATTTTTGGGACAATATAAAGTACATAATCCAGTGAAGCCATTTGTAAAATCGATTTACTTTGCTAAGTTGAGTGAGATAGAGTGGAAAGAAGATTATCTGGAAACGGATGGACCGATTCTATTGGATGTGTTGCCGGATGTGCTAGGTGAGGAGTTTAGTTTTATCATGAAAGATGAAATCGTGCCGTTGAGTTTAGCAAGGTTGGATGGTTTGTACGAGTAAATTGCATAGATTCACGAGTAAATCCATCTAATTCACGAGTAAATCCATCTAATTCACGAGTAAAACCCGAAAACTCACGAGTAAATCGATCTAATTCACGAGTAAAGCCCGAAGATTCACGAGTAAAACCCCGTAAATATGAAAACTGCCGACGAGTATCGGCAGTTAGATTAATCCTTGATCAATTTTCGCTCGAGTAGTTCGACAAGTTGGTACATGATTGTCGCAAAGAAGGCAATAATCATCAAGGAGAGCATAACGAGGGTAAAATTGAAGACTTGAAATCCATAAATAATTAAGTAGCCGAGTCCTTTTGCTGAGACGAGAAATTCACCGACGATGACGCCGACCCAGGAGAGGCCAACATTTACCTTCAATGTCGAGATAATAGTCGGGAAGGAGGCCGGTAATATGGCTTCCCGGAAGGACTGAGCCCTTGTGGCACCGAAAGTTTGCAGTACCTTTAGGTAGTTGGGATCGACTTCGCGAAATGCTGTGTAGACGACGATAGTGGTGATGATAATGGAAATGATCGCTCCCATAGAGATGATTGACGGAAAACCTGGTCCGAATGCTACGATGATAATAGGTCCGAGGGCGACTTTTGGCATTGCATTTAAAATGACGAGATACGGGTCGAGCGTTTTCGACAACCTCGGCGACCACCAGAGCAAGGAAGCAAGTATCGTTCCAAGCAGTGTCCCGATGATGAAGCCGAGCACGGTTTCGAATAGGGTCACGCCTGAATGGGAAAGAAGTGTTCCGTCACCTAATTTCTTTATAAATAGATGCCACACTTTAGAGGGCGAACTGAAGATGAGCGGGTCAATCCACCTCATCCGAGAAAAAAGTTCCCAACTGCTGAAAAAGACAATGAAAATCAGGATCTGATAAAAGCGAATTAGCCTGTTTTCCTTTTTCAAAGAGGTTTTATACTGGCTATGAAGTTGTTCAATATTCAAGGCTCTCAAGCTCCTTCCAGATCGTTTGGAATAATGCCGAATAGTGTGGGTGATTACGGGCATGAAAAGGTGTCAGTTCGCGTAGTTCATCAGGTACTTCAAAAGTTTTGTAAATTCTGCCTGGCTTCGCGGAAAATAGATAAATCCGGTCGCTCATTGCAATGGCTTCACCAATATCATGGGTGACAAGCACTGCCGTCTTTCCAAAAGATTTCAGAATTTCAAAAACAAGGTCTTCAAGCTTCAACTTCGTTTGGTAATCTAGGGCAGAAAACGGTTCATCAAGCAAGAGGATTTTTGGGTCCACTGCGAGTGTTCGTGCCAGAGCAGCTCGTTGCCTCATCCCCCCGGAAAGTTCACGCGGATATAATTTTCCGGTGCCTCCCAATCCAACATCACTCAACAGTTTCAACGTCTTTATTTTCTCCAGGCCTTCATTCTTCTTAATCAGCTTTAATCCTAATAAAACATTTTCTTCAATCGTTTTCCATGGGAATAGATAATCCTGTTGCAGCATATAGCCGATTGAAAAGTCACTGTCGGCCTTCAGCGGGTTGTTTTCGAGCAGGATCTTTCCCGAAGTGGGCGGGAATAGTCCAGCGATGATGGAAAGCAGGGTCGTCTTTCCGCAACCGCTCGGACCAAGAAAAGAGACAAATTCACCTTTTTCAATGTCGAGGGAAATGTCCGCGAGTGCGGTCGCTGCCGTCTGATTTGAAAAATAAGTATGGTGAATGTCTTGGATTTTTAAAAAGCTCATCGGACATCCTCCTTACCTCTAGCTACTTTGACACTTTTTCAGCAAAATCGGTGTTTACCAGTTCATCATGGCTAATTCTTGAAGGGAGCTCATCGGCTTCATCCATGATGTCTTGCAGATTGTTCCACTCTTCTTCATCAAGAATGGGATCGGTGGCAAAGGAGCCTTGTTCTTTGTAGCGGGTGATGACTGTTTCCATCGTGTCTAGATCGGTATCTTCAAAATAGGGCTGAATGACTTTAGCAATTTCTGATGCATCACTTTCCTGAACCCAGTCCTGTGCTTTTTTCAAAGCCCGCGTGAATTTCTCAACCGTCTCTTTGTCTTCCTTTAAATAGCTTTGTTTAGCCATATAAACCGTATAAGGAAGATGACCAGACTCGGTGCCGAAAGAAGCGACGATATAGCCTTTTCCTTCTTTTTCAAACACACTGGCAGTTGGTTCGAATAGCTGAACAAAATCACCTGTACCGGAAGCGAATGCAGTTGAGATATTCGCGAAATCAATATTCTGGATGAGATTCAAATCCTTTTTCGGGTCAATGTTATGTTTTTTCAACACAAACTCGCCTGCCATCTGCGGCATCCCGCCTTTACGCTGGCCAAGGAAAGTGGAGTCTTTCAGCATATCCCAATTGAAATTGTCAATTTTTTCACGTGAAACAAGAAACGTTCCATCGGTTTGCGTTAATTGAGCGAAGTTGATGACCGGGTCGTCTGATCCCTGCGCCACATAAATCGATGTTTCAGAGCCCACGAGAGCAATGTCCGCTCCATCCGTAAGGAGAGCGGTCATCGTCTTGTCACCGCCTGCTGTCGTTTTTAAATCAATAGTTAAGCCCTCATCTTTAAAAAATCCCTTTTCAATCGCGACATATTGTGGTGTATAGAAAAGGGAGCGGGTCACTTCGGCAACCCTGACCTTCGTTGTTTCTTTTTCCTTGCTGCCGCATGCTCCGAGCGGAATCAGAAGCAAACACATGAGTAAAAACATGACACCTGCTTTACACCATTTTTTCAAAATTGTTTCCTCCTCATAAATAGGTATTTTGCCTACCTTATCGTATGAACGGGTGAAAAAATATGTGAATGCCTATCAGGGGATAAAAACTGTTGGATGTTTTACAATAAAGGAAAGAGAAAGGGGCGTGGAAATTGGAGAACGGATCGATTATTTCAAAACAGCGGTTTCCATCACCGCATCCAGAAATCCATCTTTATTTAATTACATACATATCACAGGGCTTGAAGGTTAAGGGATTGCTAGCTGAACCGGTGGATGGTGAGATGCACGATGCCTTCTTATATTTACGAGGTGGAATTAAAAATGTAGGCAAGGTGAGGCCTGCAAGAATTATCCAGTATGCTGCAGAAGGATTCATCGTATTTGCCCCTTTTTACCGGGGGAATCAAGGTGGCGAGGGAGATGAGGATTTTGCCGGCGAAGATCGGTTTGATGCGATATCCGGGTTCAATCTGCTTGAGCAACATCCCCGAGTGAATAAGGAACATATTCATATTCTCGGATTTTCCCGTGGCGGCATCATGGCGCTTTGGACTGGAATCTATTGTAAGAATGCGGCGTCAATTGTAACGTGGGGCGGTGTGTCAGATATGTTTTTAACCTATGTAGAACGGGTCGATATGCGCCGCATGATGAAGCGAGTCATCGGCGGCACGCCTAAAAAATACCCAGACCAATATGAATACCGGACTCCGTTGTTTGCGATTGAAGAATTGAATGTTCCTGTTCTGATTATTCATGGTGAACTGGATGACAATGTCTCGGTTGAACATGCGTACCGGCTGGAAAAACGGTTGAAAACCCATGATAAAGAGGTAGAAAGCTGGTATTTTCCTCAATTCACACATTACTTCCCGCCAGCCGTCAACAGAAAAGTAGTCGAAGATTTAACAACTTGGATGAAAAATAAAACGGAATAATGTTAGAATGAAGTATACATTGGCCAGAGGAGGAGATATACATGGGCATGCCTATGGAACTCAACACCATGATCGTTACAAAAGGAAACGAAATTCGAGAACAAGAAAATATTTTCAGCCTAACAAAAGCAGGCTATCGGTTATATCCAATCGACATTCCAATTGACGTCCGTAAAACTATTCAATCTGACTCAAGCGGAACAGCAGTTATTCAAAAAGTTGAATGGACCAACGAAAAAACCACCATTACGTACCAATTGTTATCATTAAACTCAACCAACTGAATAAATGAAGTGCTTGCCGAGAAATAGTTTCTCTGCAAGCGCTTTTTTTTGGTTTGGTTGGTGGAATTTGACCTTTTTTGCGGAAATTTCGTCCTACACGCTAATAATTCGACCTACGCACTGATAAATCGACCTACACGCTAATAATTCGTCCTACGCGAAGATAATTCGTCCTACACGCGAATAATTCGTCCTACGCGAAGATAAATCGACCCTCGTAGCTAATAATTCGACCATAACAATTTTCAGCAGATTTTAATCGTTCAAATCATATTATTTAAGAAGAATGATAAAATATTGTTAAGCTAATATGATGAGGTGATTTTAATGATTTTAGTAAGTTCTTGTCTAGCAGGTTTAGAGGTAAGATACAACGGTACACATAGCTTAGATGATAGAATTATGAGATTGTTAGAAGAAAAAAAGGCAATCACTGTATGTCCTGAGTTGCTTGGGGGCTTTTCAACTCCCAGAGAACCTGCTGAGATAATTGGCGGTGATGGTGAAGATGTCCTTAATGGGAATGCAAAAATAATCGAAAAGTCTGGTAGGGATGTAACGGATTTGTACATAAAGGGGGCACATTTAACATTAAAAAAGGCTCAAGAAGTAGGTGCCACACTTGTAGTTTTAAAAGAAGACAGTCCATCCTGTGGCAGTTCGACGATTTATAATGGTGAATTTAAGGGGAAGAAAAAGGTTGGGAATGGAGTTACGGCTGCGTTGCTAAAACGACACGGTTTTACGGTAACTTCAGAGGGAAAACTGTTTGAATTTCTAAATGAAAAAGAGTAATCGGTAATATTCATTTTCATTAAAATTCCAGAAATACAGATACAGAAAGTGGGAGTATAATAGAGTTATTGTTTTTGAAGGGAGGAGAATATATGGAGGAAATTAATCTCTATACTTTGTTGTTTTTAATACTTGCTGGTTTTATTGCTGCGTTCATTGACTCTGTTGTAGGCGGAGGAGGGTTAATTTCCATTCCTGCTTTATTATTTACAGGGATATCACCTTCAGCAGCCCTTGCTACTAATAAATTGGCAAGCTCGATGGGTTCTTTAACGAGTACAATCTCATTTATTCGAGCTGGAAAAGTGAATTTCAAATTTGTCATGAAGCTTTTTCCGATTACTGTGATTGGTGCGATTCTAGGGGCATATGTGGTTCATTTTGTTTCCGCTGAAATCCTAAAGCCGCTCATATTAATCTTATTAGTTATCGTCGCAATTTATACGATTGTAAAAAGGGATTGGGGTAAAGACGCAAAATATAAAGGGCTAAAACGGAAGAAAATGATTATGTTGATCATCGCAATATTTGCTATTGGTTTTTACGATGGTTTTCTTGGTCCTGGTACAGGCTCTTTTTTATTGTTTTCATTTTTGATTATTGGATTTGATTTTGTTAAGGCTGCTGGAAATGCAAAAGTACTTAATTTTGGTAGCAATATTGCCGCACTTATTATTTTCTTATCAATGGGGTCAGTCAATTTTGTCTATGGAATTCCGATGGGCCTCGCAATGGTTGTCGGAGCATTAGTAGGATCGAACTTTGCGATAAAAAAAGGTGCTGCCTATGTACGTATATTATTTATTTGTGTCACCATTTTACTGATCGGCAAAAATGTCTTGAATTATCTTCACGTGATTTAATAAGAGGCGTTCAAAAGAGTAATATATATTATTTTGATATGTTCATTTTTACTTTTTCCCCAAAAATAAAGACTTTAAATAATAATACATGGCCGGAAATACTATTGGTATTTTTCGGCCATTTTTTTGATTCATTTTGTGTAATTCAAGTCCCAATGAACGCCAAAGCAATCCTTGACCTTAGCAAATCGTGCACCCCAAAAGGTATCTTGAAGTTCCATTAAGGTTGTTCCTTTTTCACGCAATGTCTCGTATAAATGCTGGATCTCTGATTCGCTTTCTCACTCCAGCACGAGAGAAATATTGGTCCCGACTTCAAGGGGATTTCCAGGAAACGTATCAGATACCATCAGATACCATGACCAATAACTCACCTTTTTTAATCTTAGTATGCAAGATCCTATCATTTGCTTCTTCAGGTGTTGGGAAATCAGCGTCCCCGAATGATTGTATATCAATAACCTCTGCTTGAAATACTTCCTCATAAAATGCTAATGCATCTCTAGCTTGTCCATCAAATGTTAAGTATGGGGTAATCTGATGTTTCATTTTGAACCCTCCTTTTTATTTTTGACTATCATTTCTACAGGCAGACATTATAATCCTTTTAATACTAGGGAATAATGTAGCACCATTAACCTTCCTTTATAGAAGGGTTTCAATCGGACCAATCTTTATTTCAATAGGAGGTAAACCTTAAATTTACAAAATGAAAAAACTTGCCTGACGAACGTTCGTTAGGTTATGATAGGATTATCAGAAATACAAAAAATAATATTCAGCAATGAAAGGTGAACATTATGAAAAGCGATGAAATAAAAAAAGCAGCACTCAAATATTTTACGATTCATGGTTATGAGGGTACTTCACTTTCTCAAATTGCCGAAGATGTTGGGATAAAAAAACAATCAATATATTCTCATTTTAAAGGGAAAGACGATCTGTTTTTATCTGTACTTAAAGACGCCAAGGAAATGGAACTGTCGTCTTATGTTGAGTATTTCAATATCATGAAAAAAAGTGATCCGGAAAAGATGCTATACGGATTTTTGGAAGAAATGATAAAGATGTTCCAGGAGGTTGAGAGTTTAAAGTTCTGGCTTCGTATGGGATTCTTTCCACCAACACATCTATACAATGAAATTCAGAAAGAGACTGATGATCTTCAGGTTCAACAGGAAGCCTTAATGGAAAAGATATTCGGAACATGGATATCCGCTGGGGTTTTAAACTCAGGAGATGCGCGAACCCTGACACTGGCGTATTCAGGCGTCATCGTGGCCATTATGGTCGAACTTGTTTATGCCGATAATCCAGACCGAGTTGCGGAAAAACTTGCGGCGTCATGGACTATTTTTTGGAGAGGAATTTCAAAGTAAGGTCAATAGCAGGAGATGGTATAAATGTCATTAAGAGAAAAACAACAACAAAATCTATTGGAGATAGAATCGACAGGAAAGGTCTTTCTGCGCTATCTGATTCCTTCTATGATCGGAATGGTATTGATGGCATTGAACTTTGTTGTCGATGGCGTGATGGTCGGCAATAAGCTTGGATCGGTTGCCCTTGCAGGAGTTAATATTGCAGGGCCCATTTATACAATCTTTGTAGCGATGTCGATTTGGATCGGGGTAGGCGGCGCAACGCTTTATTCACAAAGCATGGGGGCAAAGGATTATAATCGGGCACGCTTTATTTTCACCCATTCCATCATTCTAATCACAATATTCACCGTAATCATTGGTCTGATTGCCTACGCTTTTCACCATCAGCTTGTTTATGCACTAGGGGCCAATGAAGCAACCGCTCCCTTTGCAACGGATTACATGAACGTATTCTTAATGCTTGGTTTTGTTTTCACCCTAGAAAACACCTTAAGCATATTCGTCAGGAACAACGGTAATCCGAATCTGGCCATGGCATCTCTTATCGTCACAGCCATTTCCAATTTCGTTTTAAACTTCATTATCCTGTATGTACTAGATTTAGGGGTGCGCGAGATTGCATACGGAACAATCATTGCAGCTGCCTTGGGCATACTGGTTCTCAGCACGCACTTTTTCACGAAGAAGAACACGCTTCGCCTCGTCAATTTTCGTTTTGAAAAGTCACTTTTCATTATGACAATGATGATTGGCTTTCCTAGTTTCTTAGCTGAGATAGGTGTATCAGTCTTTACTATTGCTCATAATAATGCGTTCTCGCGCCTTGCTGGTACCGACGGATTAGCTGCATTTTCTATTGTCAATTATGCACATAGTGTTATGCTGTTGATGTTTCTTGGCATCGGGTCGGCAATACAGCCACTAGTAAGTTATTATCATGGTGCAAAAGATGATAAGCGGAAGCGCGAAACGGTTCGCATTGCCATTTTCACAGCAATTGGTGCAGGAATATCTATTACCCTGGTGGGACAAGTGGCGGCACCTTATATTGTAGATTTATTCGGAGACTTTTCTCAAGATGTAAAAGAGCTTGCTACAATTGGAATTAGAATCTTCTTTAGCGGATATATCCTAATGGGAGTCAACTTCGTTATGATGACCTATTTCCAATCAATTGGGCAAGTAAAGATGGCCGCTTGGATTACGCTTGGACGCGAATTTATTTTCATGCTTTTATTCCTGCTAACATTGCCGCTTATATTTGGAATAAATGCTGCATGGCTGGCCATTCCATTATCTGAGGTAGTCATATTCTTAACCGTCTTACTTTATTTAAAAAGCGTAGGTTCAAACTTTGGAAAAAATGTCCGGTTAATTAAGGGATAAGAGATGAAAATTAGAAATTCCTAAAGATCACCAATTTGGTGGTCTTTTTTGCTTTGTTTTAAATCGTACAGTGAAGTAATCAAAAGATGCAATTGGGTACTAGGTCGCTAATTGGCAAGCCGAAAAGGATGTTTCATGCTGTGCATGTTTTTTACGAAGCCTCAAATGGACGATGCTGATCAACACTTCCCGCTTTATTATCATATCTTCTTTTTTACTTTACCCCAAACTGCTTAGTTTTTTGATATAAGTTAATTTTATTGTGTTTTCGTGAACTGACTAGAAAAAAGGCACTATGCAACCGATATTATTTATAGAGTTTGAAAATTAAAAATTATTGATTAATTGGAGGGTATTTAACGTGAAATTATCTGTATCAAAAAAATTATGGGCAGGTTTTTTGTCTATACTTATATTTCTTATGACTATAGGTTTCTTTTATCTCTGGATCATCACCGATTTGAATAAACAATATACTTTTTTATTGGATGATCGAGTGAAAAAGATCAATCTGGTAGATGAAATGATTAACAAACAGCAAGCTGTTTCAAATGATGTTCGTGGTTATATTATCTATAAGGATTCTACATATTTGGAAAATAGAGTAGTTAAAAACGAAATGTTTGAGGAGGCTTACGAAAATCTTGGAAAAACATTTACATCACAAGACGATATCGAATTGTTGGAAGAGATACATAACGCAAAACTTGAATATATGGAATTGGCTGAAGAGATAATTATCAGCATGCAGCAAGGCGATAGTGCGAAGGATCTAGATATAACTGAGAAAACGGATAAAGCAAGTGTCTTGGAAAAAACAATCTTGGAAAAAGCTGAAAAACTAAGTGACAATCAAAATGCTTATTTACAAGAGACTCGGGAAGATTTGAACGATAAAGTAAAGGATATGGAAAGAATTATTGTATTGCTAATAATCTTTGGATTCATCCTTAGTATTATTTTACCAATCGTCCTGAGTCGCAGTATTTCTCGCCCGGTTCGCAAACTTACAGAAGCAATTGGTCAAGTTGCAGGCGGTAATTTACAGATAGAAGAAATTCGGATTCGAAACAAAGACGAAATTGGTGAAATGGCCGGTGCTTTTAATAAAATGGTTGCGGAACTTAAAGCGATTGTCTTAAATATGAGGGATTCTTCGTCACAACTTGCTGTTCAAGCAGAACAAATGTCGGCAAGCTCTGAAGAAAGCCTAGCTTCTTCGGAGATGGTCGCAACAACTGCTGAAGAAAATATGAGAGGGACAGCTCGGCAGGTCACTATTGTAGAGAACTCAGTAAACTCTATGAATGAAATGGCTGCAGCTATCGAGCAGATCACCGAAAGTAATGTCGAAATGCTTGCCTCCGCAGAATCTGTGAATTCACTTGTTCAACAAGGATCTAACATTATAGATGATGTAACTACCCAAATGAATAATATAAACACTACGATTCACGAGTCAGCGAGCATAATGGAAGTAATGTCGAAGCATTCAAGTGAAATTCAAAGAGTTACGACATTAATTACGGACATTTCTGAGCAAACAAACTTACTGGCATTAAATGCTGCAATTGAAGCGGCCCGTGCCGGAGAAAATGGAAAGGGTTTTGCAGTAGTGGCTGATGAAGTCAGAAAACTTGCTGAACAATCAAAAATATCAGCCTCAGAAATTGAAAAAATGGTCAAATTGATCGAAGAGGCTACCGAAAAAGGCGTCGAATCAATTAATATTGGAAGTAAGAAAGCAGAAGATGGACTTTCTGCTTCAGCAAACTCACTCCAGGTGTTCAATCATATTAAATCCGCAGTTGGAGGAGTGAGTGAGCAAATTGAATCCGTATCCTCTGCTATAGAAGAAATTCAAGCGATGACCAAGGATGTAGCCGCTGGTGCGAATGCAATAAAAGAAATAGCGGTTACTTCAGCAGAAAGGGCAAATGATACAAGTGCTGCAACTGAAGAACAGCATGCAGCGACTGAACAGATTTCTGAAGGCGCTCAATCACTAGCAACCCTGGCCGAGAGTCTTAAAATGGAAGTGAATCATTTTAAAATCTAATATATAAGAAGAATTAGAAAAAGCCTAGCAACCTCTTAAAGAGTGTTAGGCTTCTTCTTTTGATTTATCGTTCTTTCTAACGTTAATAAATGATAAAAATTAGGATGAGAGGGTTGGCCGATTTATCATCTTATTGTTATCAGCACTCAATTTCTCTAAAAGTATTTCGACTATTCGCTTCGAGGCAAATCCATCTCCATATGGGTTAGAAGCTGTCGCCATTTTTTTATAGGTTTCTTCATTTGTAAGTAAGTCTGTGGCTAATTGATAAATTCGTTCTTCCTCAATTCCTGCCAATAAAAGGGTACCAGCCTCAATTCCTTCTGGCCGTTCTGTCGTATCGCGTAACACAAGGACAGGAACGCCAAGTGAAGGAGCTTCTTCTTGCACCCCTCCGGAATCTGTCAGTATTAGATGGGCGTGCGCCGCAAAATTATGAAAATCAAGCACCTCAAGCGGCTCTATTAAGTGAAGTCTTTCCGTTTCACCAAAAATCCGATAAGCAATTTCGCGGACTACTGGGTTTTTATGAAGTGGGAAGACGACTTGGATATCCATGTGATCTTCAAGCAGCCGTTTGACGGAACGGAATATTTCTTCCATTGGTTTTCCGATATTTTCTCGTCTGTGCGCTGTCATCAATAGCATACGATCTCCATTTAAACCGGATAGAATTGGATGCTCATAGTCTTTTTGAACCGTTGTTTTCAAAGCATCGATGGCTGTATTGCCGGTAATATGGATCGAATCACTCTTTTTATTTTCCAAAATGAGATTTTCTGCTGCTTGATTTGTCGGGGCAAAATGCAAATCAGCTAAGACGCCTGTCAGCTGTCTATTCATTTCTTCAGGATACGGAGAATACTTATTACCAGTCCGAAGACCAGCCTCAACATGACCAATTTGAATTTTATTATAAAAAGCGGCTAGGCTGGCGATGAAAGTCGTCGTTGTATCTCCATGAACGAGCACGATATCTGGTTGTAGTTCTTTCATAAGAGCGCTCAGTTCCCCAATCCCGCGAGTTGTGATCTCTTCTAATGTTTGTCTTTCTTTCATCATATTTAAATCGTAGTCTGGTCTTATTTGGAAACATTGCAGGACTTGATCAAGCATATCCCGATGCTGGGCGGTGACCACTACAATGCTTTCAATCGATTCTTGATGCTTTTTCAACTCCAATACGACAGGTGCCATTTTAATGGCCTCTGGTCTTGTCCCAAACACAGTCATGACCCTTAAACGATTTTTAGGCATTATGATTTCCTCGCTTTCTTTATTTCCTCCCTATTATAACGAGTTGTTCTTAAGAAATATTTATTTGACGCAACAATTAACAGAATATTTACAAAGTTAATAAGGACTTTATATTTCTTTAACCCCCACTTAATATCGTCCATTTACAATAAAAAGCAGGACGATGAACATTTTAAGAATAGAGGTGATAGGCTCATATGAAAAGTGTCCTGATGATTGTACAAAACTTTTATCCTGAAATTGGGAGTGCAGGAAACAGGATGAAAAATGTATATCTCAATTTGAAGCGAAGCGGCTATGAGGTAACAGTCATCACTTTGAAGCCGAGTTATCCTCACCAAAGTTTATATCAAGATGCCCATTTTTGGGATGAAGTCGATATTGAGGAGAAAGATATCATCAGGATTCAACCAGATAAAGTGAAGAGGTATACAAGCAATATGGGGAGACGCTTGCTTCATTATTTGGAAGCAATGTGGCTTTTCATTTATACAATCATTCGACTGGAAAAAAAATATGACTATGTGTTTGTCACGACACCACCTATTTTCCCGATATTTGCGGCATTGATTGCCAAGAAAAAGATGAAGGCAAAGCTAATAACCGATGTAAGAGACTTATGGCCCGAATCACTGCAGGGAGTAGGCGTATTCACGAATAAGTGGATCTTGAAAATGGCTTTTTTCCTTGAAAGAAAAATATATCAACACTCTAATCAAATTATCATCAATAGTCCTGGATTTAGGGATTATATCATTTCAAAAGGAGTCAAGAATGATGATATCCAATTCATTCCAAACTCGCTTACTGCAGACGAGCTGAACTTGAAAAAAAGGCTTCCACCCATTTCGGAAAATAGGATTAAAGTCGTTTATACGGGTAATATCGGACTTGCCCAAGATATTAAAAAGTTAATAGAAGTGGCTGAAAAACTGAAAGAACATAAACAAATTGAGTTTACGATTATTGGATATGGATATCGAATGTCCGAAGTGCAAGACGAGATTTCCTCTAAAGGCTTGACCAATATAAGGGTCATCAAAGCGATGAATAGGAGGGTGACTCTTAATGAAGTATCCTCTTCCCATATTGCGTATGTAAGCTTAGTTGAGAAGGATGTCTTTAACAAGGTGCTGCCTGGAAAAATCATTGACTATATGTGCGTAGGGAAACCGATTGTCGGTGATGTCGCCGGGCGTGCCAGACAAATGATTTCAGAAGCGCAATGCGGGATGGTGGCAGATAGTAGAAAGGTTGATGAAATCAGTCAACATATTCTAACAATGGCCTCTGAGAAAGCTCTTCGCGAAGAGCTTGGAGAAAATGGCCATCGATATGCGGAACAAAATTTTCTATGGTCAAAAAATATTCAAGGGCTCATTAACGTGATGGAAGCATCTAGCTGACGGCATATCTGGAAAAGTGGAGGTAAAAATGGCGAAGACGGTATGTATGTTTGTGTGGAATCATTTTACCAACGATGCACGGGTTCTAAGGGAATGCACTGCTCTTACCGAAGCAGGTTATGAAGTCGACTTAATTGCAATTCATAACTGGAAAAATGAAGAATTACCAAAAAAAGAGAAACATAAAAATGGATTTAATGTCATTCGAGTGAATAATCGCTGGGAAAGACTTAATAGAGTACTTAATATCGTAAAAAAAACAAAAAATAAGATGTTTGAATTGACCGTTCTCACTTTATTGGTTTGGAATACCTTGTTGAACATGAACCTGATAACGGGCTGGATCAGTACTGTCGTATTAGTCGGTGTTATGGCGCTTCTTGCAATAATCGCCACAATTGTGACGAAAACAAAGCTACCGATTCTTTTGACAAGAAGCTATATTTTTTTTCAAATGGTTCATTACGGCCGGAAAAAGAGGTATGACTTTTACCATTCGAATGATTTGAATACGTTAATGCAGGGAGCGATCAGCAGTAAATTTCTAAGACGTAAAAAGCTCATATATGATTCTCATGAAGTTCAAACAAGCAGAACCGGTTATAATAGCCGGATTTACGGGATACAAGAGAAGTTTCTATTAAAATTTGTCGACGAAATGATCGCCGAAAATCATACTCGTGCTAAATATAATGAAGACTTATACGGTCTGTATCCGAATGTGGTCCATAACTACCCAATCCCTACATTGCCTGAGGAAAGTACAGTCGTGGATTTACACGAGTTGCTCATGCTGCCAGAGGACGAGCCGATATTGTTATATCAAGGTGGCATTCAAACAGGCAGAGGGCTAGAGAAAGTGGTTGAGGCTGTGCCAATGATGGAAGCAGGAACGCTAGTTTTTATAGGAGATGGAAAGATCAAGCCTGAATTAATAAAAAAGGTAGAGTCAATGGGTCTCGAACATCGGGTGAAATTTATCCCGAAGGTACCGGTTGACGATTTGCTTCATTATACCAAAAACGCATATTTAGGTTTTCAGGTATTGAATAATGTCTGCTTTAATCATTATTCTGCTTCTTCCAATAAGTTATTTGAATATATGATGAGCGGAGTACCCGTCATCGCCTGTAGCTTTCCAGAAATTCAAAAGGTAGTCGAGACTGAGAAAATTGGTGTGTGTGTCGACTCCCATGATCCCCGTTCTATTGCGGACGGAGTCAATTATTTATTAAAGCATCCAGAAAAAAGAGCGGAAATGAGCAGCAACTGTCTGAATGCCCGCCTTAAATACAATTGGAAACAAGAGAAAGAAATCTTCATCCAAATCTATCAATCAGCTTAACAATAACTAGAATACTAGAAGAAAATATGATGAGGAGTGGTTATTATGAAATTATGTACAATGGGACTAGGTTATATAGGACTTCCAACATCTTTAATGTTCGCAAAACACGGTGTAGATGTTGTTGGCGTGGATATCCATCCTGATGTTATTACTAAATTGAATAATGGAAAGCTCCATATTGAAGAACCTGGACTAGAAGAAGTGTTAAATGAAGCGCTTGATGCTAAAAGATTTCGTGCTACCTTGAATCCGGAGTCTGCGGATGTTTTCATCATTGCGGTCCCAACTCCAAACAATGAAGATCAACACCAATCCTGTGATCTAACCTATGTTATGCAAGCAACTTCAAGGATTCTTCCTTTTGTTCAGAAGGGAAATGTCATCATTATCGAATCGACGATTGCACCAAGGAGCATGGATGATCATATCAAGCCATTGATTGAGATGACAGGGCTAACGATCGGGCAAGACATCTTTCTCGTACATTGTCCGGAACGTGTCTTGCCAGGGAGAATACTAGAAGAATTGGTGCATAATAACCGAATCGTTGGCGGCATCACAGAAGCCTGCTCCCACAAAGGAAGTCTTGTCTATGAAACTTTCGTTAAAGGGGAAATCATTCGTACGGATGCGAAAACGGCTGAAATGTCCAAGCTGATGGAAAATACCTTCCGTGATGTGAATATTGCTCTTGCGAATGAGTTGGCTAAAGTTTGCTTCGAATTGGATATCAATGTATTGGATGTCATATCAATGGCAAATAAGCATCCACGTGTAAATATTCATCAACCAGGACCAGGGGTAGGTGGACATTGTCTCGCGGTCGATCCTTATTTCATTGTCGCTAAAGCTCCTGAGACAGCTAGAATCATCAAATTAGCCCGCGACACGAACGTTTCGATGCCGTATTATATCGTCAATTGTGTCAGGATGTTACTTGAGGGGATCCGTAAACCAAAGGTAGCGGTTTTTGGACTTGCCTACAAAGGAAATGTAGATGATATCCGTGAAAGCCCAGCCATTGATGTTGTAAATATCCTAATGAGCATGGATCAGGTGGAAGTATCCTTGCATGACCCACATGTCCAATCTGGGAAAATGCCAGTCGTTTCTGTCGAAGACGCTGTAAAAGATGCCGACCTGATTCTTGTCTTAACCGATCATAATGAATTTAAAGAAATGGATTATGATAAACTATCGAACAAGATGGCTCATAAAATGATTTTGGATACTCGGAATTGCATTGATGCTAATAAACATAACATCCAAATTGCCAACTTAGGCAATGTATTCGAATATAAAACAGAACATTTGAAAGAAGTAAGGAAAAAAATGATTATCTAATAAACAACTGATTCTGCAAGGCCGGATATGATAGGGATATAAAGGGTGTTGACTCAGTCAGCACCCTTTATAGTTGTGCAACATGTTAAAAAAATCATTTGAAATAATAATAGGGATCGGATAATTATTATATGTTCTGTAAATATGAATTCCTATGGGACATGGGAAGAGCAGAATTGGTTGGCCTGGCCCCACCTACTCGCTATTTATAGGTGGCGGACCAAGAGGGAGTGGAATCATACGTATGAAAAAAGTATGATGAACTTTCTAGTTTATTATATTGGCAAACAGGATGTAGAGGATTTGGCTCAGGAGACCTTTGTCTGGGCTTTTGTGAAACAAAGGGGAAGACACCAGCTGGAACATAGGAGACAGCCTCTTGGCTGTTTTTAATTCAAAAATACTGGCGCTTCAGGTGGCTTTTACAGGAGTGAGATCGTGATGGTCGATTTATCGTTTAGATTAGTCAGTTTATAAAGAAAGGACCAAGCAAGTTTCGCTTGGTCCTTTTGTTTTCTATTTATTAAGATTAAGCAGTCGGTCCGCCAAGTTCTTCAATTTCACTTGGAACGTTTCCGAATTTTTTAAAGTTTGCACGGAATTGAGCAGCAAGAGCTGTTGCTGTTTGTTTATATGCAGCAGGATCTGCCCAAGTCTTGATTGGTTGAAGCACTTCGTCAGGAACACCAGGAACATGAAGTGGAATATCCAAACCGAAGATATCGTCTTTGATTGTCTCGATGTTTGCTAATTCGCCTTCAAGTGCTGCTTGTACCATCGCACGAGTGTAAGCAAGTTTCATACGGCTACCAGTTCCGTATGCACCGCCAGTCCATCCAGTGTTGACAAGGTATACTTTTGCACTATGCTCGTCAATTTTATCTCCAAGCATTTCAGCATAGCGTGTAGCAGGAAGAGGCAAGAATGGTGAACCGAAGCATGTTGAGAATGTAGCTTCTGGTGAAGTTACTCCTCTTTCAGTACCAGCCAATTTACTTGTGTACCCACTTAGGAAATGGAACATTGCTTGTTCTTTAGAAAGTTTGCTGATTGGAGGCAGTACGCCTGAAGCATCAGCAGTTAAGAAAATGATTGTATTTGGGTGTCCTGCGATACTTGGGTTCACGATGTTATCAATCGCTTGCATTTGGTATGCAGCACGAGTGTTTTCTGTTAATGAACTATCATCGTAGTTTGCTTCACGTGTTTCCGGGTCAACAACTACGTTTTCCAATACGGCACCGAAACGGATGGCATCGAAAATTTGCGGTTCTTTTTCACGTGAAAGGTTAATGGTTTTTGCATAGCAGCCGCCTTCGATGTTGAATACACCGTTAGAAGACCAGCCGTGCTCGTCATCACCAATCAGTTTGCGATTAGTGTCTGCAGATAAAGTTGTTTTACCAGTACCAGACAGTCCGAAGAATAAAGCGACATCTCCTTCACGTCCTACGTTAGCAGAGCAATGCATTGGAAGGATTCCAGCTTCTGGAAGTAGGTAGTTCATGATTGAGAAGATCGATTTTTTCATTTCACCTGCATATTCCGTTCCACCGATTAAGATAGTACGGCGTTCAAATGACACGATGATGAATGTTTCGGATTGAGTTCCGTCCACTTCTGGATCTGCTTTGAAATTAGGTGCAGAAAGAATCGTGAATTCTGATTCGTGACCTCTTAGTTCTTCTTCATTTGGACGGATGAACAAAGTGTGAGCGAAAAGATTATGCCAAGCATATTCATTTACAACTTGGATGGGAAGGCGTGAGGTTTCGTCTGCGCCAGCGAAACCTTTGAAAACAAAGATCTCTTCTTTTGCTTTTAGGTAGTCAACTACTTTATTATATAGTTTATTGAATACTTCTTCAGAGATTGGTTGGTTTACGGAACCCCAATCTACTTTGTCTTTCACAGAAGCTTCGTCTACGATATATTTATCTTTAGGTGAACGGCCAGTATATTTGCCTGTTTCAGCTTTTACTGCGCCAGTTGATGTCAAAACGCCTTCGTTTCTGCTTAATACTTTTTCAACCAATTGGGGAACTGAAAGTTGAGTTTGCACATTATTTCCTGACAATAATTGGTGTAACTCATTAGAAACATCTACAGAATTCATATATGAGGTACCTTCCTTTGTTTTAAGTTTTTATATTACAATTAGTATAACACATTCACTTAAATAGTCTATACTATTTATTTTTTTTTGTGATTATTTTTTATATGGTTTCCTTAATCATTTTTTAAAATGCGTTATGAACCGAGTTCGGGTTCCTGCATATACTTGAATGAGGAATCTGAACTGGGTGGTGTAATTAGGAAGAAAGCCCATTATCAAGATTAGAATTTTGATCGAATGGGTCTCGTTTCAGGAATATAAAAAAGGTTTGATTCTTTTATTTAATAGGAAGAAATTAAGAAAAGAACAACTTACTATTACATCAAAAGGCAAAATCCTAAAAAGTTATTACGCGGTTCGAATTCCGCTTTTTCAAATTCTTTTATCTATGGTAATTTTCTACATTTTCGTTGTTTTTCTACATCGAAAATCCAATAATGACAGAGCATTAGCACATTTTTTTTCGTGAAAGCTGTGATGGGGAAAAATGTTCTTTTTCGAAAAGCATTGACAGATTCCGACCAAATACGATAATATCTTAAATTGTACGGATTCTCTTATCCCGAGTTGGTGGAGGGACAGGCCCTTTGAAACCCAGCAACCTGCCATATTGAACTTGACTCCAAGATCAATCGCCGAAAATAAAGCGATAGTTCTTCAAGGAATAGTGGTGATGGTGCTAACCTGAGCAAGGTAAAAAACCCTTGAACGATAAGAGTGAAAGGATAGATGACAGAATTTTAAACCTTTCCTCATTTGCCAGGGAAGGTTTTTGTGTTTTTTAGTAATTCTGTGTCTATAGTTGAAGCTAATAAGGGAAAACGAGTTCCGTAAAAAATCAGGCTTTTGCCTACAACATACTAACTTCCAAGGAGGAAATATGATGTCAAAGAAACGTCTATTTACTTCTGAATCTGTTACAGAGGGCCATCCGGACAAGATTTGTGATCAGATTTCAGATTCCATTTTAGATGCTATCCTTGCTAAGGATGCAAATGCACGTGTTGCGTGTGAAACAAGTGTAACAACAGGTCTTGTACTTGTTGCTGGTGAAATTACAACGTCCGCTTATGTGGATATTCCACGTATCGTTCGTGATACGATTGCAGGAATTGGTTACACACGTGCGAAATACGGTTTCGATGCTGAAACTTGTGCCGTATTGAGTTCTATTGATGAGCAATCTGCTGATATCGCAGCTGGCGTAGACAAAGCGTTGGAAGCTCGTGAAGGAACTATGTCAGATGAAGAAATCGATGCAATCGGTGCAGGGGACCAAGGGCTTATGTTCGGTTTTGCCTGCAATGAAACAGAAGAGCTTATGCCACTTCCGATTTCATTAGCTCATAAACTTTCATTCCGCTTGTCTCAAGTTCGTAAAGATGAAACGCTTGCTTACTTACGTCCTGATGGTAAAACACAGGTAACGGTGGAGTATGATGAAAATAATCAACCTGTAAGAGTTGACACAATTGTTATTTCAACACAACATGATCCAGAAGTAACTCTTGAGCAAATTCAAGCTGACTTAAAAGAACATGTAATTAAAGCAGTTGTACCAGCTGAATTAATCGATGCTGGGACTAAGTACTTCATTAACCCAACTGGCCGTTTTGTAATTGGCGGACCTCAAGGGGATGCTGGTCTTACTGGACGTAAAATCATCGTTGATACGTACGGCGGCTACGCTCGTCACGGTGGCGGTGCATTCTCCGGTAAAGATGCAACAAAAGTTGACCGTTCTGCGGCATACGCTGCTCGTTACGTTGCGAAAAACATCGTAGCTGCTGGCCTTGCTGACAAAGCGGAAGTACAATTGGCATACGCAATTGGTGTGGCAGAGCCTGTATCAATCTCGATTGATACATTCGGAACAGGAACAGTAAGCGAAGAAGTACTAGTTGATCTAGTACGCGCTAACTTTGACCTGCGTCCAGCTGGTATCATCAAAATGCTTGATCTTCGTCGCCCAATCTACAAACAAACAGCTGCTTACGGACACTTTGGCCGTACAGATGTTGATCTTCCTTGGGAACGCACAGATAAAGCTGAAATTTTAAAAGCACAAGCGTAATCAAATAAAAGTAAAAGGTGCCTCGCAACTAGCGAGGCACCTTTTTCAATTGTGAAATGGAATAAATTTGTCGACTGAGGGAATAATTCAAGAAATCCTATTTAAACCAGCCATTTAGTTTTTTACTCGTGAATTATGTAGATTTACTCGTGAGTTTTAGTTTTTTACTCGTGAATTATGCAAGTTTACTCGTGAGTTTACATGAATTATTTAATGCGTTCTGCATGTTTATAGTATTGTCCTTTTTCAGCATATTCTCGGACGATACGTTCCATATCCTTGCGATCTTCATCGTTAATTTCGCGTACGACTTTAGCTGGACGGCCGAATGCCAATGTGTTTGGTGGTATGATTTTACCTTGGGGGACAAGACTTCCAGCACCGATAAAAGCTCCTTCCCCGATTTCTGCTGCATCAAGTACAATCGACCCCATGCCGATTAGAGCTCCTTTACGAACTTTACAGCTATGTAAAATAACCTGATGGCCTATGGTTACTTCGTCTTCGATAATTAATGGATTATTTGGACTTTGGTGAAGAACGCTGTTATCTTGTACACTTACTTTATTACCGATTATAGTAGGGGCAACGTCGCCACGTATAACGGTATTAAACCAGATTGACGTTTCGTCGCCGATTTTCACATCACCTGTCACGACTGCATTTTCAGCAATATAAGCGCTTTCAGAGATTTCAGGTTCTTTACCTTTAAATGGATAAATAATCATTTTTAATCATTTCCTTTCCGAAGTAGATGTTTTTATGTATTATTTTAATATACCGTATGTAAATAGACTTGGCTATTTATAATAAAAATGTAGAACTTGTTAGACTTCCTTTTTGTCGAAAATCATGAATATGGTTATAATTTATATATATTATTTTTCAGCTATCATTGATCGTATACAACAAGAGAAAAGTGAAAGGGGGATTTCGAATGTGGAAATGGGAGACAGAAGGAGACGCAAAAGGCGTCATTGTCATCATTCATGGGGCAATGGAGCATCACGGCCGATATAAGTGGGTAACGCAAATGTGGCTTTCAGCCGGATATCATGTTGTCATGGGCGACCTTCCTGGGCAGGGGATGACAACTCGTGCCTACCGGGGACATATCGATTCCTTTGACGAATATTTAGACGAAGTAAAAAGCTGGATAGAAGATGCCTTCGAATATTCGCTGCCAGTCTTTTTGCTTGGACACAGCATGGGTGGTTTGATTTCAATACGCTTACTTCAGGAAGAAGAGTGGGACATTGCAGGGGTGATTTTATCTTCACCATGTCTGGGCCTCGTGACGAAGCCCCGCAGGTTCTTAACAGCCATTTCGCATGGATTGAACCTCGTGATGCCTAAGTTCAGAGTCGATTCCGGATTAACACCTGAAATGGCTACGAGAAGTTCTGAAGTCCGTGAATCAGATAAAAATGATACATTATACATTACAAAGGTTTCGATTCGCTGGTATCGTGAGCTTGCACAGGCTATGAAGGATGCCTTTGAAGAGATTCCTGAATTTCAGGATGTGCCTCTTTTGTTGATGCAAGGCGGAGATGACCGAATCGTGAATAAAAAGGCGGTTCGAGAGTGGTTTAATTATAACTTGGCTAGTGAAAAACAATACAAAGAATGGCCAAAACTTTATCACGAAATCTTCAACGAACCAGAGCGGGATGACGTATTCCAATACGCATTGAGTTTTGTTGAAAATCGTTTAAAAATATTAGGGTATGTTGTTTGAAGGTACATACTGCTGGATAAATATAAAAAGCTGCTGAAGCGATTATCAGCAGCTTTTTTGTTTTATCCAGCGTTTGTAAGTAATTCGTTCGACTTAATGACGGGTGCCCAATAAGTAACCGGATACATAAATTGGTTCAAGTGTGTAAGTTCTTTTTTATTGGATAAGGCAGCAGACAAAAGGTAAATTGATTTGAAGCTTAAGTCATTCGCGAATAGGTCTAAGAGGGTCGCCTTCATATTCATGATCTCTTCATGTCCTTGAGTGGAAATCACTAAATCGAGTTGAGGCAGGAATTTATCAAAATGATTTTCAACCTGTTTCAGGTCTTCTACCGTTGTTTGTTTCTCTGTTAATGAGTTAAGGGAGCTGACAAATTCTCCATATTCTTCACTTGTGTCTCGTTTGATTTTTTCAGTCAATATATCTGTCAGTATTGCAGTCGACAAATGTTCCATTTTTCTGCACCCACTTATCTGTTTTTAATCATTATAATAGTTATAGACTAAAAATTCAAAAAGTTCTGTTTGGTAATATTTTTAGATGATTTGTTTGCATTAAGAATAGTTATCCCTTTAACAAGGGGATGAATATATCTCAACCTATCTAAGGGGAAAGGTGTTAAATGTAAATGTAGCCTAGAGCGAATTTAGTAATGACTGCTTTTTTTGTTCATTCTTATCAGGAAGTTTGCTTTAACAAAGAGGAAAAAAATCATATTTTTTAGGTAATAGTCACTGGCCTGTCCTGAAACATGTGTACTATTGCTTTACTCATAGCACATGGGAATGATTTTCGATGAATATGAAAAACACCGTTTTAATGAACGGTGTTAATTGTGGTTATCTCTTTTCAATTGCCACTATGAATGGCGGATTATTGGCTTGATTAATGAAGTCATATTTCAGGACATGGGCTTTTTGCTGAGGGAGATCCTGAACATAGTGTAATAATGCGTCCCGTTCCGTAGCACCTTCTGGATGACCGTGATAGATGACGAGGATGATGATACCTTCGGGAGCCATCATTTCGAACAGCTGTTCAATTGCAGATATCGTTGTATTAGCTTGGGTGACGATTGATTTGTCTCCACCAGGAAGGTAGCCCAGGTTAAAAATAGCTCCAGTAATATTCCCAAAATGTTCTTTGCTGATGTATTTGTTCATCTGCTCGTGTCCGTCATGAACGAGAGTGCAGCGTTCATGCATACTTTCAGCCTTCAGTTTGGCTGCTGTGATTTGAATGGCATCTTCTTGAATGTCAAAACTATAGACATGTCCTTTTTCACCAGTTAGTCCTGCAAGAAAGACAGTGTCAAAGCCGTTGCCCATAGTGCCGTCAACGGTAATGTCCCCGGGTTGAACTGCTTTTTCAAGCAGAAGTTTTGCGAATGGCAAAATGCGATCCAGCTTCATCGTGATGGTACCTCCATATGATAATTTTTCCCCTGCCAGCTGTTGCGGCGTTTCAATTCGGCATCAATGGCATTCAATACATCCCATTTATTGACGCTCCACATCGGTCCAATCATCAAATCAATCGGACCGTCTCCAGTTATGCGGTGAACGATCATTTCAGGAGGGATTATTTCCAACTGATCACAAACAAGATTGACATAATCGTCACGGTCAAGAAATTCAAGCAGGCCCTTTTCATATTGCTTGACCATGGGCGTCCCTTTTAATAGATGAAGTAAGTGAATCTTAATGCCCTGCACATCTAGTTTCGCGACTTCACGAGCTGTTTCCATCATCATTTCGTAGTCCTCTTGAGGAAGGCCATTAATGATGTGGGAGCAAACTCGAATGCCATGTTTGCGCAGTTTATCAACGCCTTCTTTGTAGCAATCAAAATCATGAGCACGGTTGATCATCATGGCGGTTTTTTCATGAACGGTCTGCAGGCCAAGCTCCACCCAGAGGTAAGTACGTTCGTTCAGTTCCGCTAAATATTCGACTACATCATCTGGCAGACAGTCCGGCCGTGTCGCGATGGAGAGGCCGATGACACCCTCTTGAGTCAGTACGCTTTCGTATTTTTCACGAAGCTCTGCCACGGGTGCATGCGTATTCGTGAACGCTTGGAAATAGGCCATATACTTTCCGTCTTTCCATTTATGATGCATTCGCTCACTGACTTTCTTAAACTGGACGTCGAGCGGTTCAACGCGGTTACCTGCAAAGTCTCCCGATCCAGAGACACTGCAGAAGCTACAGCCTCCATGTGCGACGGTGCCATCACGGTTCGGACAGTCAAAACCGCCGTCTAGAGCAACCTTAAAAACTTTATGTCCAAAGTGATTGCGTAAGTGATAATTCCAAGTATGATATCGTTTGTTATCCGATGCATATATAAACGGGTTTGCTTGATTCAAGTCAGCAACCTCCTAAGAATAATAAAGCGCAACATATATTATACAACATTCTGGCAGCTAGGTCTTTTTTCTAAAAATAAGCGTATAATGAATACTTGAAGGTTAAACATTGGCTACTAATGCCAGTATATCTAGTGAATGATAAATCCAATCGGGAGCTGATGGACATGACTGGTCAAGTTGAAGAAGCAATTAATCAAATGAAAAAGAAATTAGCCGAAAATAATCAGGTGATCGAAGTAAATGAAGATGGGTTTATTTATAAAGCCACTTGTACCTTCAATTCACCTGCCTCGGACGAACAAATTCATTCCTTTGAACAGAAAACTGGATTGCTGCTGCCCGATGATTATAAAGAATTTTTGAAAATAACGAATGGATGCCGTCTGTTCGATAACCTTGAATCCGGGGGAGAAAATGATTTATACAGCCTGGATGATATTATTAATTACACATATGAAGACTCCTACGAAGGATGTTATAAGGTTGCCTGCATCTATCAAGATAATATCGTGATTGATGGGGAAGCCGTTGCGAAAGGCGATAAGAATTATTTAATGGTAAAAGGACATATCGACGATTTTGAAGAAGGCGAGAAACTCCATATGGGCTTTGCCGAATGGATTGATCAGTTTATTTCCCATCATGGAGAGAAATTTTGGGATAAATAATGATTCCTCAAAAAAACTGATAATCCACTCGTTATTTGCTCAAACTAATCGAGATGATTTCGAATCATCCAAATGAGACGCGAAGGAGAGGGTTTGAAATGGCCACCAGACAATCCATCGATCATTTTTTAGAGCAATGTGAAGGGGCTCTCCATTTTGCAGAGTTTGAATTTAACGAGGCTTCACGGCAGGAGCATTATGATGATGAACAATTTCAAAATTCGCAAAGATATATCGAAGAGGCTTTGACGGATATGGAACGATTGTATGCCAGTTCGAATGCCCAACAACGAGATATGCTTTCTCGGATGCAACAGCAGTTGAATGAAATGAAAAATGAGATGATTTTACTG
Source organism: Peribacillus butanolivorans (assembly GCF_001273755.1). GTDB lineage: Bacteria > Bacillota > Bacilli > Bacillales > DSM-1321 > Peribacillus > Peribacillus butanolivorans. Next base: position 4,550,323 of record NZ_LGYA01000001.1, on the reverse strand, counting down.
CGTCATTAAAGTAAGAATGGGGGCTATGGATGCATAGCTCCCTATTTATTTTTGAACAATTTTTCTCAAATACGCATATATTATGAGATACCTGTTGATAATGTTGGTGAACGGCTATTGCAATTATCGGTAAAATTGACTAGAATGTAATATAATCAAATATTCTCATAAAGACTATGATGAGGAGCAGTAGCGATTAGAACCAGTATAGAGAGTTGACGGATGGTGCAAGTCAACCTGGAATGATTGTGAACTCGCCTTGGAGTTACAGGTGTGAAGGTAATAGTAATGCCTGGCGTTTAATCCATGTTACGGATGTTTGAGCTGGGCGGTTTTTTAAGTATCGCCAATGTGGGTGGTACCGCGGGAAGATATACATAATCCTCTCGTCCCTATTTGGGATGAGGGGTTTTTTTATTGTTTTTTTATATGGAAATTAGGAGGAAATCAAATGAGTTTTGACCATAGAAGTATAGAAACGAAATGGCAACAGTATTGGGAAGGCAATAAGACATTTAAAACAGGGGAAGAGAGCGGAAAACGTAAATTCTACGCGCTTGATATGTTCCCATATCCATCAGGAGCGGGTCTTCATGTTGGGCATCCTGAAGGTTATACGGCAAGCGATATTTTAGCAAGAATGAAGCGGGCGCAGGGATATAATGTGTTACATCCAATCGGCTGGGATGCTTTTGGACTTCCGGCAGAGCAGTATGCGATTGATACGGGGAATGACCCAGCGGAATTTACGGAACACAACATCAACACATTCCGCCGTCAAATCAAGGCGCTTGGTTTCTCTTATGACTGGGACCGAGAAATCAACACGACCGACCCTGAATATTATAAATGGACGCAATGGATCTTCTTGAAATTATATGAAAAGGGTCTTGCTTATATTGATGAAGTGGCTGTGAACTGGTGTCCGGCACTTGGCACAGTTTTGGCGAACGAAGAAGTCATCGATGGAAAAAGTGAGCGTGGAGGCCATCCGGTTGAGCGCCGTCCGATGAAGCAGTGGATGCTTCGAATCACAGCTTATGCAGACCGTTTGATCGACGATTTGAATGATGTGGATTGGCCGGAGAACATTAAGGATATGCAACGTAACTGGATTGGCCGTTCTGAGGGAGCGGAAGTGACGTTCAATATCGATGGCCACGATGAAACATTCACGGTGTTTACGACTCGTCCGGATACTTTATTCGGTGCAACGTATGCGGTATTGGCTCCAGAGCATTCATTTGTTGATAAAATTACGACTACTGAACAAAGATCTGCAGTTGACGCTTATTTAGATGAAGTGAAACATAAAAGTGACTTGGAAAGAACAGACTTGGCAAAAGGTAAATCAGGTGTGTTCACAGGGGCTTATGCAATAAATCCAGTCAATGGCGAGAAAATGCCGATCTGGATTGCTGATTATGTGTTAATCAGCTACGGAACGGGTGCTATCATGGCCGTTCCTGCGCATGATGAACGTGATTATGAATTTGCTGTTAAATTCGAATTGCCAATTAAGGAAGTTGTAGCTGGTGGAGATGTGACAAAAGAAGCATACACAGGCGACGGTCTTCATGTGAATTCTGAATTCCTAGATGGATTGAATAAAGAAGAAGGCATTTCAACCATGATCAAATGGCTGGAAGAAAAAGAAATCGGCACGAAAAAAATCACGTACCGTCTTCGCGACTGGTTATTCAGCCGCCAACGTTACTGGGGTGAACCAATTCCAATCATCCATTGGGAAGATGGCACGATGTCCGCGGTGAAAGAAGAAGAACTTCCATTGATTTTACCGAAAGCAACTGACATCAAGCCTTCAGGCACTGGTGAATCACCGCTTGCGAACATTACGGAATGGGTGAATGTAACGGATGAAAACGGACGTAAAGGCCGCCGTGAGACGAATACAATGCCACAATGGGCAGGCAGCAGCTGGTACTTCCTTCGTTATATTGATCCGGACAATACAGAAGCACTTGCAGATCCGGAAAAATTAAAAGAATGGATGCCAGTCGACATTTATATTGGTGGTGCTGAGCATGCAGTTCTTCACTTATTGTACGCTCGCTTCTGGCATAAATTCTTGTACGATATCGGTATCGTACCAACGAGTGAACCTTTCCAAAACCTATTCAACCAAGGAATGATCCTTGGAGAGAATAATGAAAAAATGAGTAAATCAAAGGGCAATGTCGTAAACCCAGATGACATCGTTGAAAGCCATGGTGCCGATACACTTCGTATGTACGAAATGTTCATGGGACCATTGGACGCTTCCATTGCTTGGTCGACAAACGGATTGGACGGTTCGCGCCGATTCCTTGATCGTATCTGGCGTTTACTAATTAGCGAAGACGGCACGATTACAGATAAAATAGCTGATACTGATGACAGCGGAAAGCTTGAAAAAGTGTATCATCAAACGGTAAAAAAAGTGACCGAGAACTATGAAGAATTGAAATTCAATACGGCGATTTCACAGCTGATGGTATTTATCAATGATGCCTACAAAGCAGATTCGCTTCCTAAAGTATACATCGAAGGCTTCGTGAAATTGCTTGCGCCAGTTGCACCGCATATCGCCGAAGAACTTTGGTCTAAACTTGGCCATTCTGAAAGCATCACATACGGAACATGGCCAGCGTTTGACGAAGCTAAGCTAGTCGACAACGAAGTTGAAATCGTCATCCAAATCAACGGAAAAGTCAAAGCCAAATTAATGGTTCCAACTGACACAACGAAAGAAAAACTAGAAGAAATTGCGATGGGCGATGACTCCATCAAAGAACAAATTGATGGCAAAACCATCCGTAAAGTCATTGCTGTACCAGGAAAACTAGTCAACATTGTCGCAAACTAAATAGTTGAGAGCTGGCCCGCATGTCTTGTGCAGGGTCAGCTTTTTTTTCATGAGCAGAAATAAATCTGAAATTCGACATATTTTGTGATTTCTATGATAAATGTCGATTTCCGGTATTAAATATCAGATTTTGAAATCATCAACTAGTTATTGGATGCCAAAGTGAATTTCACCTACTATTTTTGATAAAAATACTGTTTTTGGATATAAATTGTTTCTTAATTGGTACATGTGAACCATTTTTCAGCAAAATGTTTAGTACTATCAAGCATTTTTTATGAAAAAGGGAAAAAATTGGTTGATAATATTTTACAGTATGATAGTTTGGTATAGTGATGTAATTTTTTACTATTTATTGGAGGCGAAACTGTGAAATTTAAGATTGTAAGTCGATTTACAGCGTTTGTACTTATTTTTGCACTGATTTTCAGCTTGATGGTTCCACAAAAATCTCAAGCTGCACCAAATCCTGTATCATCCATTGAGAACGTAAAACCAATTAAAAATGGAGATACTTTAGTCGGGAAGTTTGAAAAACCGGATGTTCAATGGTATCAAATTAAACCGACAGAAGAAGAAATACAAAAATTCTCCCATATTGAGTTCGAAGTCAATTCGGAGCAAATCTTGAATATTTCCGTTTATCAAGATAAAGAAAAAGCAGAACAAGATGAGAGTAATTACATGGCCTCTGCTTATCCTGATGAAAAGGCTGTTGTGGATTTCCCATATGCTTGGGAAGGCACGTATTATATTAAAGTTGAATATTTTGGTGAAATGGATGAAGAGGGAAATCCTATACCAGAAGCTAAAAATGAAGCTGAATACTCAATCAATGCTCATTCTGTAACGCTGCCACCATCTGCTGGGGACGAAGAGATGGATCTCGAATCATGCCCAGTTGAAGTAAGCGTAACCGATAAGAAAACGGGAGAATCTATGTTGAAAACACTTCGCGTGTTTAGAGACGAAGTTCTCACGAAGTCATCTGAGGGACGTAGCCTTTCATCTTTATACTATAAAGCCTCTCCATTCCTAGCTCTTCATCTGGCTAGTAATAAAACTGCCAGAGATGCTGTCTATAAAAATCTAGTCGTCCTTAAGCCTCTAATTGAGGATCTTAATGAAAATGGAGTAAGCAGTACAGAAGTCATTAGCAACGAACAGCAAAAAGCGATTAAAGCATTATTTAATAAGACAGCAGACGTCGCTCCAGCTGGATTGAAAAAAGAAATGAACAGCATTGCAAAGAAAATCAACCTTGATAAGCTTGCAGGTGAGAGAATCGTCGATATCGCAAGCAAAGCAGGAATTGAACTTCCAGCATCGAAGAATATAAAGAACAAATATATTGTCAAACTTAAACCTGGGAAGTCTTTAAGTTCAGTCCAATCCAAGGTAAAAGGAAAAGGATATGGAACATTATCGACACCTAAGAAACAAGAGGTTCTGTATGATGATATGTACGTTGTAGAGTTAAACAATCAAGCTAAAATGAGCACAGCATCTCTATCGAATATCGAGAAACTTCCAGAAGTGGAATATATCGAAGCGGTCAAAACGTACAAAGCACTTTCAGCCGATATTCAGTCACCGTATCAATGGTCTTTAAATAACCCCGGTGGAGAAGAGGGCTTTAAGGGAGCAGACATCGATAACGAAAAACTGCAAAACCTTATTAAGAAACGTAATTTAAAGGATACATTAGTAGCGGTTGTCGACACAGGTGCTGATGATTCCCTGGCGGATTTGAAAGATACAGTTCGCATGGATTTAGGTAAGAACTTCATTGATAAAAAAGGAAATGCCGTTGATGACAATGGTCATGGTACCCATGTTTCTGGGATTATCGCTGCCAAAGCTGATAATGGGTATTCCATGCAAGGAATTAATCCAGTAGCTAAAATCATGCCTGTAAAAGTTCTCGATTCTTCAGGATATGGAGACATGGAGAAAATTGCATTAGGTATTAAATATGCTGTGGACCATGGCGCCAAGGTCATAAACCTTAGCTTAGGTGGAGAATACAGCAGAACAATTGAACATGCTTTGAAAGATGCTGCTGCCAAAAATGTAATGGTTGTCGTAGCAAGCGGTAATGATGGGATTGAAGGTCTTTCTTACCCTGCATCTTCTAAATATGTCATTTCCGTCGGTGCAACCAATGCCCTTGATTTAGTATCGGATTATTCTAATTATGGCGCGAAATTAGACATGGTTGCTCCAGGGACAGGCATTCCAAGCCTTGTACCGAATGGGAATGTTACCTACATGGATGGTACATCAATGGCAGCTCCTCATGTTGCGGCAACTACTGCCTTGTTATTATCCGGGAATCCTGGTTTGAAATTAAATGATGTAAGAGAAATTCTTCACGAGACATCCGAATATGTTGCTTTTGAAGAAGAAGATAATGTAGATCCGTATGAGGACTACCAACCTGAGGAAGGAGAAATCCTATACCCAGTAGAAGAATTACCTATTGGAAAAGATATCGTATCGGGATTTGGAAGACTGAATGCTTATAGTGCACTTAGTACAGTGGATTTACAAGCTAAAGTTAATCCATTAATTGATACGCAAACAAAAATTGCAGGATCAGCAAAAAAAGGTTCGACAATCGAAGTGAAAAATGGAAAGCAAACGCTTGGTAAAACGACAGCTGCAGCCAATGGAACGTTCAGTATTAAGATTCCAGTCCAAAAAGCAAGTCAACTTCTTACTGTGAATATATCTGATTCTTCCAAACTAGCAGTATCTACAATCAAGGTGTTTGTGAAGAAGGGTGAAACACCTAATAAGCCAACTGTTAAGGCTGTCAGTGACAAAGATACGTATGTAACTGGTCAATCGCAAGCCGAGATGAAAATTACAATCAAAAATAATGCAAAAAAAGTAATTGGTTCAGGCAACACGGATAGCAAGGGGAATTTTAAAGTAAAAATCAGCAAACAAAAAGCGGGGACTAAGCTTTCAATCACAGCTACAGACTTGGCAAAACGTGAAAGTAAAGCAGCGACCGTGACTGTAATTGATAAAACAGCTCCAAGTGCACCGAAAGTGAACGAAGTAAACGACAAATCCACCAACATAACTGGTAAAGCGGAAATCGGTTCGACTGTTACGGTGAAGTACCAAAACAAAAATATCGGCACAGCTAAAGCTGATAAAAATGGAAAATTCTCTATTAAAATTAGCAAGAAAAAAGCAAGTTCTGTATTATACGTCTCAGCTAAAGATAAAGCTGGCAATACAGGGAAAGCAGCAAAAGTAACGGTTAAAGATAAAACAGCTCCAAGTGCACCGAAAGTGAATGAAGTAAACGATAAATCCACTAACGTAACTGGTAAAGCAGAAATCGGTTCAACTGTTACGGTGAAGTACCAAGATAAAAATATCGGCACAGCTAAAGCTGATAAAAATGGAAAATTCTCTGTTAAAATCAGCAAGAAAAAAGCAGGTTCTGTATTATATGTCTCAGCAAAAGATAAAGCTGGCAATACAAGTAAAGCAGCAAAAGTAACGGTTAAGAAGAAAAAGTAACGGTTAAGAAGCATAAAAAATAAAAAGTATAGCCGTTTAACATTTATGTTAAACGGCTGTTTTTTGTTTGGTTGGTGTTACTGTTTATACCCTTCTATTACAAATGATATAAAGACAAAAATATCAATGTCATACTAGTTAATTCGATTTGAAATACAAAAAACTATTGAGAAAGCAAAAATTTAGACATATTGTTTTTTGACATTCTCTTTCACTACATTTAGTTTTCTGCATCAAGCGCATCCCAAGTAGGTTATTGACATGACCTTTGAAATAACCCATGTGTCAAAAATTCGGGATATAGTTCAGGGCGTTTTTTTGTGCCTTTTATCAAAAGGCATTAGGAATCAAACTGATTAAAGCAAGATTCATTATTTTATATGATATCTAGGGCGGGATTTACGGGGGTCATTATATCCGCCGTTTATTTGGTGTCCGAGAGAACTTGCAATGACTACTGCTGCAAAGAAAAGGATGAGCTTCTTCAATTTAAAAATCTTCTTTCTATTTTTTTATTTTAAAAGATTACACTTAGAAATCTTTTACTTCAATAGACTTTTTAAAGATGTTGAAAAATTGTCACAAACCTATCTTAGATGAATCCTCAACTTACTCAGCGTTGTTGAAATAAGTGAATCAGTAGGAAATGCTAAACTTTCAGGTTCAAACCCAATTGGTCTAAAACCCCGTGCTGTAGCTTCTACTTCAGCAAAGAGTCACCAAATAAACCAGGACTATATGAATTTACAAGTTTTATAATACCTGACCCAACTAAGAATAAAAATGAAAATAATTTTTTCATGGCTGAAAAAGCCTATAGATTTACGATAGAAGTTGAAGAATAACAATTATTAGATATTAAAAAAAGACAGCCGAGGATGCTGTCTTTTTTCTCTGTATAAGGGAGGATAGAATCTCGAACTGTATGGTAGAAGTAAATTTAATCAATAGAAATAGAAATAACCTAAACGAAAACTCTTAAAGTTAATAACCTAACCTTTAGGGGGAGAACGAATGAAAGAACATGGCTAATGAACATCTTAGATACCCCTAGATTCAGTTCTAAAAAGCTTATTTAGTAAATTCACTTCTCAGAAGATAGACAACATCGTAATCTTTTAATTCGTTTATGTGACTATCCATATCATTATAAAAATCCGTAGAAAGAGAATGCATGCTTTCATTTCCGCTTGAATAGCAAATACTCGCTAATACGAGCTTGTTTGTATTCAGCATATTTATCGTTTCAATACTGCCGGTTACGATGGAATCTTTTTCTTCAATCTTTTCTAAATAAGTAGCTGTAGACACACCATCATCGCTTTGAATACTGATATTAAACATCGATAGATTTTGTTTTTCGGGCGTTTTAGATGTTGTAAAGATGATCGTACCATTATCTTTAATCCCAGTTGTCATGAGGCCCATTTCATCTTCAACAAGTTTGCCAGCTTCATATTTTTCGACCCAAACGGACATCTTCTTATATGTATCATCAACATCAAAATCGATAAGAAAGGAGTGTTCACTTGTATTCATAAGGATGGACTTTTCTCTTTCGGTCAACTTAGAAACAGAAAGAGAATTCTCAGATTTCGGTTCAGCATTCTTACAGGCAACTAAAGAAAATGAGAGCAGGGATATCATGATTGATAGAAATACTTTTTTTATTATTTTCTCCCCCTAAATTTAATTCGTAATCCAATAATAAACAATTATTTAATATTATAACATATTAATGGAGCTCATCTGTCCCATAGTTTGCTATTGAAACTACTGGACCCAGCAATTTAACGGAAAGTGAGAAAAAGGCAAGCGGACACCCATTCGGTGCACTTACCTTTTTTGTGTTTAGAATTGTTGGGAAAGAGCCTTATTAGCTACATTCACGTCATTTTGAAGCAGTTGATTAAAGTCATAAGCAGGATATAGATTTCTTTCGTATAGATAGTTGAAAATTTTGGCATGGTTATCAATAGCTCCATTTAAATGCTTTTTAAATACTTTTCGTAGGGAAGGAGTGGCCGTTTCAGTCAGGGCAGTAGCATAATTGTTGATAGATGATTTGGCTAAGCCTAGCAAATCTCAGGCAGCCGTGGCTGATATATTGTCTCTTTGTTCCTCCTCCTCATCATCCCTCTCTGTTTTAGGTGCCAACGGATAAAATTTTAGCAACTCTATAATGTTTTGAGTTAGTGTATCAATCATTTGCTAGTAAATCGTTTTTAAAATGGGATCTTTTACTTTTGGATAAGCTTTTTTCAATTTCATAAGTGCATTGGACTGGGCAGCGACCAATTCATGAAGTTCAAGTGTTTCGTGCCAAGCAAGGTGTGAATGAGTGGGTTTTATATAAACTCCTCCTGAACAAATAATCTTGATACGTTATTCGTAAAGTGGGCTCTTGGTAAGTTGTCTTTTGAAAAAAGAGGATCAAAATCGTCCAGCATTTTAGCTTAGATTACTTATGGAAGAAACGCTGTACGTTTTTTCAATGGCAAGCTTGATCAAACTCCGAAATAAAGGCAGAACAAGAAAAAGACAGTGGTCTCGGCAACCTAGGATTAAAGTCCTGCGTGCCTCGGCCAACTGTCTTTTTACCTCAAATTTCCTATCTTCAATCACACTGAACTACTGAACATTAATCCAATTGACGAAATTGCTAGTTTTGGAAGAAGGGTGATTTTTCAAAAGTTCCATCATTTCAATCACATATTTAATCCACTTTCAATATACTCTCAATATTGAAGTGGAAATAGGCTATGCAAGAGCTATGCATTGAGTAAGTATCATTCATTTATATTATTCTGAAATAATTATTGGTACTGCTCTAGAATCGAGAAAAACTTTTTGACAAACTGGTAAAATACCTTTTCGGAAGGAGCCAAATCCCTGTTTTTAGGTGTGATGATACCAACTGTCCGCTTGACGTCAGGTGTATCAATCGGGATTTTTACAGTTAGTCTGGGAATTACTTCATAAAAGGTACTGTCAGGTAGAAGGCTGACTCCAATTCCCGCTGATACGAGTCCTTTTATGGAATCCATATCTTCACCTTCTGAGGCAATGATCGGTGTGAATCCTGCTTGCTTGCATGCATCGATCGCAATGCTATGGAGAATGTATCCTTTTGGAAATAATACGAATGGAACATCTCGTAAGTCGCTAAGTCGCAAACTCTTCTTATCAGCTAATGGATGGGAGATGGGAAGTAAAGCAGAAATGTTTTCTGTGAATAAAATATGGCCTTCGATATCTGGATCTTGTGTTGGAACTGGGCCAAGAAAGGCTAATCCGATATCGCGGTTTTTGACAGCTTCCTTTAATGCGGAATACGAACCCTGTCTTAAGTGGAACCCGATATTCGGCTGCTCATCTTTAAATGCGGAAATAACGGTAGGTAATAATTGGGTGGAGAGACTTGTAGGAAAGCCGATCTTAATTGTTCCATGTTCAGGGTCTAAAAATTCTTCTATTTGATCTTTTGCATATTCTATCGCCTTTATTGCCGTTTTTGCATGAGCTAAGAATATTTTACCAATAGGAGTTAACTGAATATTACGGCCTGCTTTTTCAAATAAAAGGACCCCAAGTTCATCTTCTAGTCTGGCGATCTGCCGGCTGATTGCTGATTGTGCGATATGCAGGTGCGCTGCGGCTTCAGAGACATGTTCTCTTTCAGCGACTTCAACAAAATAACGTAACTGACGTAGTTCCATTTATTCATCCTCCATTCATCCATCTCAATATGAGATAGATTTTAATAGAATTATATATTGTTTATATTGATTTGAAAACCTAGAATTAAATGTAAGTGAAATAACGGTATAAGAATACGATGGGGGCGATTAATATGACATACAATCAAATACCAAAGGCACAAGGTCTCTACCATCCTGAATTTGAACATGATGCATGTGGGATCGGTTTATACGCTCATTTAAAAGGGCTTGCTACACATGACATCGTCAAACAAGGACTAAAGATGCTGTGTCAATTAGATCATCGTGGAGGACAAGGAAGCGATCCCCTTACAGGAGATGGCGCAGGATTAATGGTGCAAATTCCTGATAGATACTTCAGACTGGCATGCCCGGAAATGAATTTGCCAGCTAAAGGGCGCTATGGTGTGGGGATGCTCTTTTTCTCAAACAATGATTTGGAACGGAATGAGATTGAAGCACGTCTAAATGCATTTATAGAACAAGAGGGACAAACGCTTTTAGGCTGGAGAACGGTTCCCGTCGATGTAGCAAAAATCGGAGAGGTCGGCAAGGAGACATGTCCGACGATCCGCCAAGTATTCATTGGGGCTAGTGAGGAGATATCCGACGATTTAGCTTTTGAACGTAAACTATTCATTATTAGAAAACAAGCTGAAAACTGGGCTCGTGAACGTGGTAATCGTTTTTATTTTGCTAGTCTTTCAAGTACTACGATTGTATACAAAGGATTGTTGACACCAGAGCAGGTAGATGCTTTTTATCTTGATCTTCAACAAGAAGATTTTGTTTCGGCTTTTGCTTTAGTGCATTCCCGCTTCAGTACAAACACGTTTCCGAGTTGGGAACGGGCACATCCAAACCGTTACCTGATTCATAATGGTGAAATCAATACGCTTAGAGGAAATGTAAACTGGATGAAAGCGCGTGAACAGCAGTTTGTTTCAGAAGCATTTGGAGATGATTTGCAAAAGGTCCTTCCTATATTAGATATAGACGGAAGTGATTCTTCGATTCTAGATAATGCCCTAGAGTTTTTTGTACTTGCAGGCCGAAAACCGGCGCATGCAGCCATGATGCTTATTCCTGAACCATGGACGGAAAACCCACATATGACGAAGGAAAAGAAGGCTTTTTACGAATATCATAGCATGCTGATGGAACCGTGGGATGGTCCAACGGCGATTTCCTTTACGAACGGGAAACAAATTGGAGCCATTTTAGATCGTAATGGTTTAAGACCAGCACGATATTATGTGACCAAAGATGATTACATCATTTTCTCCTCTGAAGTTGGCGTGATCGATGTGGAGCCGGAGAATGTATTATATAAAGATCGTTTAAGCCCAGGTAGAATGCTTTTACTAGATTTAGAGGAAGGCCGCATTATTTCAGATGAAGAAATCAAATCCGAAATGGCACAGGAATATCCCTACCAGCAATGGCTGGACGAGCAGCTTGTTCAATTAAATAACGAAGAACAAGTAGTTGAGGAGGAACTGTTGCCTGATTTACTTTTCCGACAAAAAGCGTTTGGCTATACGTATGAAGATGTTCAAAAATATCTACTGCCGGTTATTAAGGAAGGTAAAGATCCATTAGGTTCCATGGGGAATGACATCCCGCTTGCGGTCTTATCTGACCGTCCGCAATCGTTATTCAACTATTTCAAGCAATCCTTTGCACAGGTAACCAATCCGCCAATCGATTCGCTTCGTGAGCAAATTGTCACGTCAACGATGACTTTCTTAGGTGCGGAAGGAGATCTTCTGAATCCAAATGAAACAAACAGCCGCCGGATTCAATTGGATTCACCTGTTTTGACGCCAGGTCAGATGAAGCAGCTAAAAGAAATTGTATATCCGGAATTCAAAAGCAAGGTCATTCAAACTCTATTTTCAGAAGATTTAGAGAGCGAACTGGATCGAATCTGCCGTGAAGCGGAACAAGCGATTGCTGAAGGCGTAAGTCTCTTAATTTTGTCTGACAAAAATATGAGCAAAGAAAAGGCTGCTATACCTTCCTTATTGGCTGCGAGCGCCCTTCATCAAGAGCTTATACGTCATGGAAATCGTACGAAAGTGAGCATTATCGTTGAAACAGGAGAAACAAGGGAAGTGCATCACTTTGCGGCACTTATCGGGTATGGAGTAGATGCCATTTATCCGTATCTTGCCTTTGAAACATACAAGCAGGCTGTATCAGAAGGCAGTTTATCCATCAGTTACGAAGAAACGGTAAACAAATACGTTCGCTCCTTAACAGAAGGCATCGTAAAAGTGATGTCGAAAATGGGTATTTCAACGATTCAAAGTTATCGCGGAGCTCAAATTTTCGAAGCGGTAGGAATCAGTGCAGATGTGATTGAACGTTATTTCAGTGGTACGGCTTCACAGCTTAGCGGGATTGAGCTAGAAACTATCGCAGAAGAAGCGTTAATTCGTCACCAAAATGCTGCAGCAGATTCTTATGATCAGACGCTTGAAAGCGGAAGTGACTTTCAGTGGAGAAAAACAGGGGAACATCATGCTTTCAACCCCAAAACGATTCATACACTTCAATGGGCTTGCCGAAAAGGTGACTACAGTTTATTTAAACAATATTCAAACTTGGCGAATGAAGAGAGACTCGGGTTTTTACGAAATTTATTCTCATTCGATCAGAAGCGCCAATGTATCTCTATAGATGAAGTGGAATCCGTAGAATCCATCGTCAGCCGATTTAAAACAGGGGCGATGTCATTTGGCTCTTTGAGTCAGGAAGCACATGAAACATTAGCGATTGCGATGAACCGTTTAGGCGGAAAAAGCAATAGCGGTGAAGGCGGAGAACATCCAAGCCGTTATCAATTGGATGAAAACGGTGATAACCGCCGCAGTGGGATTAAGCAAATTGCATCTGGGCGTTTTGGTGTGAAAAGTCATTACCTTGTCAATGCAGATGAGCTTCAAATTAAAATGGCGCAAGGTGCGAAGCCAGGTGAAGGTGGTCAACTGCCGGGGAACAAAGTCTATCCGTGGGTTGCTGAAGTTCGTGGCTCTACACCGGGTGTTGGTCTGATTTCACCACCACCACATCATGATATCTACTCGATTGAAGATTTGGCACAGTTAATTCATGATTTAAAAAATGCAAATCGCGATGCACGGATCAGCGTTAAGCTTGTTTCTAAAGCAGGTGTTGGCACGATCGCAGCAGGTGTGGCCAAGGGTGCTGCAGATGTTATTGTTATCAGTGGATATGACGGCGGTACAGGTGCTTCGCCTAAAACGAGTATTAAACATACAGGTCTTCCTTGGGAGCTAGGCCTTGCAGAAGCACACCAAACGTTGATGCTGAACGGCCTTCGTAGTCGTGTAGTCCTTGAGACAGATGGAAAGTTAATGACGGGACGCGATGTAGTTATGGCAGCGATCCTTGGGGCGGAAGAGTTTGGTTTTGCAACTGCACCACTTGTTGTCCTTGGATGTGTAATGATGCGTGCTTGCCATTTGGATACATGTCCGGTCGGAGTTGCCACGCAAAATCCTGAGCTCCGCAGTAAATTTGCAGGAGATCCGGATCATGTTGTAAATTTCATGCGCTTCATCGCTGAGGAAGTTCGTGAAACAATGGCTGAGCTTGGTTTTAGAACATTGGAGGAAATGGTTGGCCGCACCGATGTTTTACAAGTGAGTGAACGGGCTCAAAAGCATTGGAAAGCTAAACATCTGGACTTAACGACACTTCTTTTCCAACCAGAGGGCATTCGTACTTTCCAACGTCCTCAAAATCATAAAATTGAAGAATCCTTAGATATTCGGGAGATCTTACCGGTTGTGCAACCTGCTTTAGATGATCAAACCAAAGTGGATGTTAGCTTCCCGATTACGAACGTGAACCGTGTAGTCGGAACGATTGTCGGTAGTGAGGTATCCAAATGTTATGGAGAAGAAGGGTTGCCTGAAGATACGATTACACTCCGTTTCACAGGATCAGCAGGCCAAAGTTTTGGTGCATTCATTCCCAAAGGCATGTCGATGTATTTGACAGGCGATGTCAATGACTATGTTGGGAAAGGTTTATCCGGCGGTAAAATCATTGTCACGGCACCAACTGGTAATCAGATTGAGGCAGGAGATAATGTCATTGCCGGAAATATCGCCTTATACGGCGCAACAAGCGGCGAAGCATACATTAATGGACGTGCTGGAGAACGCTTTGCGGTTAGGAACAGCGGTGTCAATGTTGTTGTTGAAGGAATCGGCGACCACGGCTGTGAGTATATGACAGGCGGGCGAGTGGTAATTCTAGGGGATGTCGGCAAAAACTTTGCTGCAGGTATGTCAGGCGGTATCGCTTATGTACTTGCAGATAATGCAGAAGAATTTAAGGCATTATGCAATGTAGAAATGATAGAATTCGAGACACTTGAGGATATAAATGATGTGAACGAAGTAAAAGAAATGCTCCATAGCCATCTACATTATACAGAGAGCGCCAAAGCTTCTTATGTACTGGAGAATTGGGACGATTTCGTTAAGAAATTTGTAAAAGTCATTCCAAAAGATTACAAACGGATGATGAAAAGTATCGAAGAGCAAAAGCATGCAGGTCTAACGGACGAAGAAGCGGTTATGAGTGCATTTCAAGCAAATGCCGTTCAAGATAAAAAAACTACAAAACAAGCTGTGATGCAGTAAGAAAGGGGAGAGAAAGATGGGAAAAGCAACAGGATTTATGGATTATCCGCGAGAAAAGCCAAAAGACCGGAATCCTCTCACTCGTTTAAGCGACTGGAGAGAGTATACAGCTCCTTTCTCTGATGAAAAGTTAAGTACACAGGGAGCGCGGTGTATGGACTGCGCCACCCCTTTCTGCCATATGGGCATGGAATTGAACCGAGTCACAACGGGCTGCCCGATTCATAATCTGATTCCAGAGTGGAATGATTTGGTTTACCGCGGCAGATGGAAAGAAGCATTAGACCGTTTAACGAAAACGAATAATTTCCCTGAGTTCACGGGCCGTGTTTGTCCGGCCCCTTGTGAAGGGTCTTGTACGGTTGCGATTAATGATCCTGCGGTTGCCATCAAAAACATCGAACGTACTATAATCGATAAAGGGTTTGAAAATGGCTGGATCACACCTCGAATCCCCGAATATAGGACCGGAAAGAAAATTGCTATCATCGGTTCAGGCCCTGCTGGATTAGCAAGTGCTGATCAGTTAAATCAAGCAGGTCATTCGGTCACGGTTTATGAGCGTTCAGACCGTGCAGGCGGGCTATTAACATACGGCATTCCGAACATGAAGCTTGAAAAAGATGTCGTTGCGCGTCGAATCAAATTATTGAACCAGGAAGGTATCGATTTCGTCACGAATACGGAAATTGGAAAAGACATTTCATCCGAAGAACTGCAAAATCAATATGATGCAGTTATCCTATGTACAGGTGCTCAAAAGCAACGTGACTTAGTAATTGAAGGGCGCGAAGCAAAAGGCATTCACCTAGCGATGGATTACTTAACGACTTCGACTAAAAGCTTGTTGGATTCCAACTTTGAAGATGGTCAATTTTTAAATACAAAGGGTAAAGATGTCATTGTAATTGGTGGAGGAGACACAGGCGCTGACTGTGTTGCTACTGCTCTTCGCCAAGAATGTAAGAGTGTCGTACAGTTCGGGAAGCATCCTATCCTGCCGACAGCTCGGACTTCCGATAATATGTGGCCAGCCTACCCGAATGTATTTTCACTTGAATATGCGTATGAAGAAGCGGAAGCGAAATTTGGTGCAGATCCGCGCCAATATTCAATCCAAACTAAAAAAATCGTCGCCGATGAAAATGGCAACGTAAAAGAACTGCATACGATTTCAATGGAAAAAATTAAAGGGGAAGATGGAGTATACATTTTTAAAGAAATCCCGGGAACGGAAAAAGTATGGCCTGCACAATTTGTATTCATCGCAATCGGATTTGAAGGAACAGAACAGCCGCTTTTATCTCAATTTGGTGTAGAAACCGTCAATCAAAAAATTGATGCTGTCTATGGCGAATACAGAACGAATGTAGAAGGTGTTTTTGCTGCTGGAGACGCAAGAAGAGGGCAAAGCCTAATTGTTTGGGCCATCAATGAAGGCCGTGAAGTANAACAAAATTCACGAGTAAATTAGTGAAACTCACGAGTAAAGGAACAAAACTCACGAGTAAATTAGTGAAACTCACGAGTAAAGGAACAAAATTCACGAGTAAATCAGTGAAACTCACGAGTAAAGGAACAAAACTCACGAGTAAATCAGTGAAATTTACGAGTAAAGGAACAAAATTCACGAGTAAATTCACTTAAGACTAATGAGCAGCCAATAATGCTAGGTATACAAAATAGACGAACAGTATATAAACACTGTCCGCCTAAGATACTATCATTCAGCTTCTGTAGTTGCTTCTTGAAAAACACCAAGTTCTGTGTGAGTAAGTGCATGGACAGATGCAATTATTTTCTCTGTCTTTACGTCATCTCCTATGGCTTGAAGCAATTTCTCTTTTAGTTGGGATTTAGTTAAAGGATTACCAGGGCTTCCTTTAGGTGTATCGATTCGTTTCGAAAGCACATCCTCACTTGTTGTGGTCACGTTCACAATTGTAAATCGTCCCACTGGGAGTGCTGTTTTTGAAGGCTTGGTCGTTACATCTATCTCTCTAGTTACTTTCTGAAAAGATTTTCTCCATGAAGAGGGAATCGGTTTCGATTCAAAAGATGAAAAGGTCAGCGGTTTGCCTGAGAGCGCGAGCCATACAATATACTCGATCGAAAATCTTCCTTCTTCACCAGTCGCGGGGTTACGATGTATCAAAGCGGAATCACCATTTGGAGGAAAGTAAACACTCACCGATTGAATATCTTCATCCGACAAATCGTACTTCTTTTGTAAAAAAACAGCTGCTTCCACGCCATGTGCAGCAGCAGAACAAAAAGGGTACTGTTTAAACCATAACCCTGGTGTAACGATACGCCATGTCTTTCCCCAATTTACTGTCAAATCGGGAACTCCATTATCCGCATATACCTCAAAGAAACCGTTCTTTCCATTTAAGAAGTCTGGGTTGCTATGTAATCCCGCACGAATCCAATCCGCTGAATCCACAGCGTTTTTAGCAGCAATTCCTACATGGAGTGGCTTTACCACAGTACCAAACTGAAGCCGTAGACCCGCCGATTGCGTAGCGGCCAAACTCATCGTTTCAGCTATTAAACGTGGAGGATATTCCCGTAAGTATGCAATCGCCCCAGCAGCAGCTATCACGCCTAGTGTAGCTGTATTATGCCAACCTTTTGTATAATGATAGGGGTTCATAGCTTCACCAAACCGAGCCATAATCTCCACACCAATCACATAGGCAGCTAAAAAACGATTCCCGGGCATTTCTGGTTCTCCCACCGCTAACAAAGCAGACAAAATAACTGCGCTTGGATGGCCTCTTACATCTGAATGTACATCATCATAATCTAGTAAATGAGCTTGAAAGCCATTGAAGAGTGCTGCTTGGGCCCTTGTTGCTTGAATGTCACTTCCAATCAAGTAACTCTTTCCATTTCCGCCTTCATCCAAAATGATTTGTTTTAAAATCGTAATCTCTTTCTCGGATTTTGTTTGATAGGAAACAGCTAGATAATCAAGCATTCCTTCGATGGCAGCATTTTTCACCAACTCATTTTCCAAAGGATTAGAATAATAGATCGCTTCTGCTAACATTTCCGTGTTCATCCACACCACTTCCTTTTTTACCTGGCTGCTACGTCTGATTCATCTCCCATTTGCCGTAAAAAACGCTGCGTTCTCGGATTAAGAGAATGGTCAATTACTTGTTCTGGGGTGCCTTGTTCGATAATATGTCCATCAGCCATGAAAATGACATGGTCCGCGACTTCCTTCGCAAATTGCATTTCGTGCGTCACAATCACCATAGTGGTATCTTCTTTTGCCAACTCCCGTATTACTTGCAAAACCTCATTAACCAATTCAGGGTCAAGAGCGGAGGTAGGTTCATCAAATAAAATGGCATGTGGCTTTACAGCTAAAGCTCTAGCGATGCTAACACGCTGCTGTTGTCCACCAGATAAGGTAGCGGGGTATTGTTTTGCCTGTTTTTCTAAGCCAACCCGTTTCAATAAATCCTCCCCGATTTGAATGGCTTCCTCTTTTTTCATCTTTTTGCTAACAAGCAACGCTTCAATCACGTTTTTTAAGGCCGTTTTATTTTTAAAAAGGTTATAGTGTTGAAAGACCATTGCGGTTTGTTGTCTTAATTGGTACGCGTCTCTCGCTTTATATTTTTGGGTATCCAATTTTACATCATTGATTTCGATGGTGCCGCTGTTGGGTTTTTCCAACAAGTTCAGACAGCGTAATAACGTTGATTTTCCAGAACCCGACGGACCAATAATGGCGACAACTTCCCCAGTTTTTATATCTAGATTAATATCGTTCAATACTTGTTTTTTATCAAAATGTTTGGTTAAGTTTCTTACATTTATCATATGATCACCTTCTAAGTGGTTTGCTGAGCCAAATCTCTAGATATTTTTGTATCCAAGAATAAAGAATAACCAATAGCCAGTAAATCAAGCCAACCACCAAATATGTCTCAAAAAAGCGCATGTTAGCGGATGCAATCATTTTTCCCTCTGCAAAAAGTTCTGTAATCCCTAATGTAAAGGCAAGGGACGTTTCTTTAATCAAAGATATAAACGTATTCCCTGTCGCAGGTAAAGCATTTAAAGCAGCTTGTGGTAAAATGATTCGCGAATAAATTTGCACTCTTTTCATACCAGTTGCAAGGCCGGCTTCCATCTGCCCTTTGTCCACGGAATTCAATCCAGCTCGGAAAATTTCTGCTAAATAAGAGGATTCTTTCAAACTAAATCCAATGATCGCCGCCATGATTGCGTCCATCGTTGTCAACGACGGGAATAATTGTGGTAAACCGTAGTAAATGATGAACAATTGTACTAACGTAGGCATTCCTCGAAATAAAGAGATATATAAAGCTGCCACATGGGTGATTCCAAAAATATTGCTGTTTCTTATTAAGGCTACTACAAGTCCAATTATAATGGCTAAAACCATCGAAACGATGGCTAAAACCAGGGTAATCGGAATATATTTTGCGATTTGTAGGGAAATTTCCAACATGTATTGTAAATCAAAATTCATAATGCTTTAAAACCTCCGCTATGCTTATTCGCCGGATTCCGTGGTAATATCTTCACCAAAATATTTATTGGACAGCTTCGCTAATGTTCCATCTTCTTTAAGCTTTTGAATTTCTGTTGTGAATTCTTCCTTGAATTTTTCACCTTTTTCTGTTTTGGTAAATGGATATCCTACATTTTCATAGGCAACTGGATCACCGACTAATGTTAACGGAAGATCATTTTTCTTTATTTCTGCAACTAAAATTGGACGAGAATTGATATATCCATCTACACGGTTGTTAATAGCATCTTGCATCGCGCCATCCCTAGTTTCATAGGTACGTATCTTGATATCGCCGTTTTTATCGTATTTTTCTAGGTTCGCAATGTTATTTGAACCCAATACACCAGAAACGGTTTTTCCTTTTAAATCATCTAGTGTTTTAATATCAGTGTTTTTGGTGTTTGTTACAATTTGTGCACCATAATAACTATATGGTTCTGTAAAATGAAATTGCTCTTGGCGTTCTGGTGTTATAGCAACGGCATTCGCAACTGTGTCTAATTTACCTGAACCTAATTGTCCCATTATCCCACTGAAATCCGAAGTGACCCATTCTACCTTGTATCCTAAATCCTCGGCGATGAGTTCTGTAAGTTCTACGTCGAAACCTGTTAATTTGCCATTCTCCTGATAACCATTTGGATAACTTTGGCCAGTGGACCCCACTCTAATTGTTTTTTGTTCGGAATCAGTAGAAGTATTCTCTTGCTTTGCATCGCCACATGCTGTAAGTGCTAATACAAAAAGTAAAGCGAATCCAAGGGAAAGGATTTTTTTCATCGTTGTTTTCCTCCTAATTTTAAATAGTTTGATTATGTTTTGCAGTCCAAGCTTGATATTGTTCCGGTTGCAAAATTTTTCTCAAATATATCGTGAGATGGCCTTTGCCTAAATCTTTTTGACCTATTTCTTCGAATCCATTTTTTTCGTACATTTCTTTGAGCCATGGATGATTATCTGCCGTTCCAAGAGTAACCGCTGAGGCTTTCAGCTGCTTCTTCAAAATTTCTTCTTCGAGCCATGATAATACTTTTTTTCCTATGCCTTGACGCTTATATGCGGGGTTTGTAGCGAACCAGCCTATGTGTGGCAATACGAGCGGGCCAGGATTTGGACCCCACGGTAACCGAATCGATACGGTGGAAATGAATGTCCCATTTTCCTCCAGCACATACACCTTATTTTCGGCTATGTGTTTAATTGCTTCCTCTCTTGTGGCTGTTGCCGCAGAGAAGTGAATATCCAATTCTCGAATACTCGCATAAGCATTTAATGTTAAACGAAGAAATTTATCCACATCTTCTACTTGTACTTCACGAAATATTTGACTCATCTCGTACCTCCTATACTCTAGTAATTTCTTCTTCGGTAGGGTGGCTCTGTCTTTGCGAACCATCATCCAGGTGTAAGAAGTTTAAAAGTTATGAGAATATTGATTGACCGGTTTATCCAGGCCAAGATTCCCTCGTAATGTGTTACTTTCATATTTCGTACGGAAAATTCCTTTTGATTGCAGTTCTGGGACAACAAGTTCAACAAAATCTGTTAAAGAATCTGGCAAGAGGGCAGGCATAATATTAAAGCCGTCAGCTGCATTTTCATTCACCCAATCTTCAATCTTATCCGCAATCTGCGTTGGTGTTCCAATTGCGATATGATGTCCGCGTGATCCTGCAACCCATTGATATGTCTGACGTAATGTTAAATTTTCATTGGTCGCTCGTTTAACGATCAAATCATATTTACTTTGGATACTATCTACATTATCAGGCAATGAAATATCAGCAAACGGTGTATCCAAAGGGATACTCGAAAAATCCACATTTCCAAAATACCTTCCCATAATAGCCAACCCTATTTCGGGAATAATTAACTCCTGTAATGCCTCATACTTCTCTTGGGCTTCCTTCTCAGTCTGTCCCACAATCGGGAACAATCCTGGCATAATACTCAAGCTGCTTTTCTCCCGATTAAAAGCGGCCAAATGACTTTTTAACTCATTGTAAAATGAAATCGCGTCTTCCTTGTTCTCCTGCGCAGTAAAGACAATCTCTGCGTGCTTTGCTGCAAGCAATTGCCCATCGCCAGAAGAGCCTGCTTGTACGATAACCGGATGCCCTTGAGGAGAGCGAGAAACATTTAATGGTCCTTTTACAGTGAAGAACTCACCTTGATGATTGATTTCATGAAACTTGCTTTCATCAATAAATTGACCTGTTTCTTTATCAATAATCAACGTATCGTCTTCCCATGAGTCCCACAATTTCTTGGTAACTTCAACAAATTCAGTAGCTCTTTTATAACGTAGACTATGTTCTAGATGTTCTGATTTATTAAAATTTGCTGCTGTAGAGGCAAGGGACGTTGTGACTACGTTCCAGCCAGCACGGCCCGAGGTAATATGGTCTAAAGAAGCGAATCTTCTAGCAACATTAAAGGGTTCTTCGTAGGTGGTGGAGGCTGTTGAAACCAAACCAATATTGGAAGTCGCCGAGGCTAGATAAGATAACAGGGTCAATGGCTCAAATCGTGTCAGAATATTAGGGTGCGAGTCCTTTGCAACTGACAAACTATCTGCCAAAAATAATAAATCAAATAAACCTTTTTCGGCAGTCTGCGCTAACCCCTTAAAATAATCGATGTTCATATTAGCTTTCGGATTGGCGTTTGGATGTCTCCAAGAAGCAACGTGATGTCCTGTTCCAGCCAAAAATACACCTAGTTTTACTTTTTTCTTTTTCATGTGTCAATTACTCCTTTGTGTCTTCACTTTTAAACGCAGGGGATTTATAATATAAATATCCTTACAGGTTTACTCTGAATTGTTGCTAAAATAAAACCCGCTTCCAATTAGAAGAGGGTTTCTTCCGCCCAAAGTGTATCTAATGTCTTTACTTTTTTACTACTATTGAAATTAAATACTTTTTTGTATTGATACGTTAATATAGTAAATTACTTCAAATGGTAGCATTTTGTATAATAAATTGTCAATGGAAAATATTCAAAATAAACACTTTTCATTTCTGGGATATGATTGACTTCATTCCATCAGATGCTTACCATGCTACATAATTTAGAACTCATACTTTACACGTTTATCAACAAGCGATAGCTGCTTCAATTGATATTCCTTGGATATTAGTTTCGTTCTTTAATTTTTTCATGAGAATGAATGGGGAAAGCTTTTAATCGTATTTTTGAGGAGATGGATAACCGTTGACTATAAGCAATGTAGAATTAGAGAAGTATCTATTGAAATTCAGGCGTGATCTTCATATGACACCTGAATTATCAAACGAAGAATTTGAAACGACTAGGAAAATTAAAGAAGCACTTCAATCTCAGGATATTAAGATACTTAATTTTCCATTGAAAACGGGTGTGGTAGCTGAGATAAAAGGAAGCAAGCCTGGACCTACGATAGCACTTCGCTCCGATATTGATGCTTTACCGATTTTGGAGCAATCTGAGGTGAGCTTCCCTTCAAAGCACGTTGGCGTTATGCACGCATGTGGTCATGATTTTCACACCTCTGTCATTTTAGGAACTGCTTTTTTATTAAAAAAAGAAGAAAGAGATATGGCCGGAACGATTCGTTTGATATTTCAACCTGCAGAGGAAACGGGACACGGTGCAAGTGCTTTAATGGAAACCGGTGTGTTGGATGATGTGGATGTGATTTTTGGTCTTCATAATGATCCGACGTTGAAAGTTGGAGAGTTAGGAACAAAACATGGTGCATTGACAGCGGGAGTCGATCGCTTTGAAGTGCATGTTAAAGCAACTGGCTCACATGCGGCTAAACCGGAAGAGGGGAATGATCCGATTATCATAGCAGGACAAATTATCTCAACGTTGCAAACCATCATCAGCCGAAATGTTGCACCAAAAGAGACTGCCGTTTTGAGCATCACTCAAATTCATAGTGGATCAACGTGGAATGTTATCCCTGATAGTGCATATTTAGAAGGGACCGTCCGCACCTTCAGTAAAACCCAACGAGAGTTCATACAGAAACGTATGAAACAAGTCTTACATGGTATAAGTGAAACATTCAATGCAAAAGTTGAATTATCTTGGCATCCAGGTCCCCCATCAGTTGATAATACGCCAGAATGGGCAGATTTGATGCTTCAGGTTGGAGAATCAGCAGGCTACACGACAAAAATGCTAGAAGCTAGCTCAATAGGTGAAGATTTCGCTTTTTACCAAGAAAAAATACCAGGTGCTTTCGTAATGATAGGTTCAGGCGGTCCGTATGACCTGCATCATCCGAAGTTTATTGTAGATGAAACGGCACTTTTCCCAGCCGCTTCCTACTTCCGCTTATTGGCTTTAGAAGCGGTGAAAAAAGTAAAGAGTTGATAGTAAATCGAACACAATTTGTTAAACAAGCGAAGAAACAAGCTAAATAAGAAGGCCACCAAATTAGTGACCTTATTATGCATCCAATGAAAGTAGTAAAATCGTACACAACCAGTCAACTAAATGAAATATTTGAAGTAAAAGAGAAGGGGGGGGCATATCATCATGAAAACCTATCCATTAAATGAATCCGATTATCATTTAATTGCTGCTGGAGACGCAAGAAGGGGGCAAAGCCTAATTGTTTGGGCCATCAATGAAGGCCGTGAAGTANAACAAAATTCACGAGTAAATTAGTGAAACTCACGAGTAAAGGAACGAAATTCACGAGTAAAGTTGAGTTTGATCCTATACTATAACTAAAATTAAGACACAAAAAGCAATTCTTCCATAATGAAGGATTGCTTTTTTATTCGGATACCATATTTACTTTATTCGCACGATAAAATCATTTAATTTATCCAATGTGGTGATGTTTTGATTGCATTTTAAGCTATCCAAGCAAATATAATTACCTTTTTTAATGAATGTACCTTGTACTGTTCCTTTTGTTTCGGACATAAACATTCCTAATTCTTCAAAGCGACTGCATATGGCACAGATACCTTTTTTGTTAGAAGGTTTAATTGTCCCATGCAACCCCAATAGCTTATTGTGATGAGGTGCTATGATGAATTTTTTTCCGGAGCCGATATCATCCCATCCCAAATATGAAATCTCTCTCAAGTCTAAGTTCTCTAACATAGGGTTCTTTAACTTCTTCGCTTTAGGAAATAGCTTTTTGATTGTTTTTTCAGTCACTTCTTTAAAAGGAATCACAAATGGCTTTATCTTCAATAGAAACACTTCAGCTTGTGCAGGCTCTTTGATGGTATCAATTGGGTCTAATACTTGCCTTTGCTCCTCACTCAATTCATTGAATAAGCTTAACACTCTTTCTTTCGCGACTGTTTTCAGGGTATGAATAACATCCCTATCATTCGCAGTCGCGTGTCCATTTATGAGAATCTGAGTTTGAGACTTAATAAAGTTATATTGCTCACTTCTGATAAAAGGTTCCATTTTTCCACCCCTGTTCATGTTGCTACGATACCTTTTAAACTTGGTACCGTTTCTATTTACTTTACAGAATTTGCATCAACATTGAAAGGTAGAAAACGACTAAGAAACATACTCGACATATGAGTAGCGCTGATAATATTATCAGCGCTACCATTTTATTACCTATTTAGAATAAACGATTTTTTTGATGGTTTCTATGGAGAGAAAATGTTCCTCGGCTAATTGATGAATTGTATGCCCCTTTTTAAATGCATATTTAATAGAAGCATTTCTGTCATCAATGTATTTCCTTGATCCCGAACTAGCTCCCCACTTTTGATAAGTCGTTTCTAGTTTAGGGATATATATTGTTTCACCTTGTATATACTTTTGAATTTCCACAATCAGCTTTTCAGGTAAAACAGTCGTTGCTTTTACATATTTCATTTCTGCCAGCCCCTTATTCTTTTTTTAGAACAAAATAAGGTGCAAAGCCAAATATATAGAAATGATAAGCTGGGCGATGTTAGTTTAGATTAATTTTACCCCATGCAAAGTATCGCCTCCAATACTAGGCTTTGCATGAGACGCTGCAGAAGGTGGCATTAAAAGTCTTATTGCCATCTTTACACCTCCCCTTTGTGTTATAAATAACACTTATTTTAATTATTATAAAATATATAAATGTGATTGCAAACTATTTCCAATATATGATAATACAAACTGAAAGGACCCAAATGGATAGAAGGATGGGCTGATTGTTTGATAATGAACTTTGTACATGAAATAATTGAATATAGAAACCAAACTAACCATTATGGGAGCTGACTTTTATGAAAGTATTCGTAGTTGGGGCAAATGGGCAGATCGGTAAACACCTGGTTGACTTGCTAAAAGATAGCCAGGAACATACTGTACGAGCAATGATTCGCAAAGAAGAACAGAGGAAGCATTTTGAGAAAATCGGAGTCGAATCTGTAATCGTAAGTTTAACGGGATCGGTGGATGAGATTTCGAAAGCGGCAAAAGGGTGCGATGCAATCGTGTTTACGGCAGGATCGGGAGGCAGCACAGGCGCGGATCAGACGCTTTTGATTGATTTAGACGGTGCTGTTAAAACGATTGAAGCAGCTGAAAACCTAGGAATCAACCGATTCATCATGGTCAGTGCCTTTCAGGCGAATAATAGGGAAAACTGGAATGAAGCCATCAAACCATATTATGTGGCCAAACACTATGCGGATAGAGCATTGTTACAAAGCAGTTTAACGTATACCATCATCCGGCCGGGCGGACTTGTGAACGAACCTGGCACAGGCCATGTAGCCGCTGCTGAGGAACTGGAAAGAGGGACGATTGCGCGGGAGGATGTGGCTCAAACAATTCTTGCCTCATTAATCGAAGAAAATACGTATAACCGTTCCTTTGACTTAATAACAGGGGATACACCGATTCCTCAAGCGTTAAAAACAATTTAATAAGAAAAATAGAGGCAGAGCCATTCAGAAGTGAATGTGCTCTGCTATTTTATTCCTTCTATATATTTGATGATCTTCGCAGGGTTTCCGCCTACAACCGCACAATCTGGGACATCTTTTGTTACAACAGCTCCCGAAGCAACAACAGCATTGTTCCCTATTGTAATTCCGGGATTGATGATGGCTCTGCCGCCAATCCAAACATTGTCTCCAATCGTTACGGGCTTTCCGTATTCTACACCTGAACTGCGTTCGAATGGGTCTAGTGGATGTGTGGCTGTATAGATATGTACCCCAGGAGCCAACATACAATCCCTTCCTATACGGACTTCGCAAATATCCAGGATGACACAATCAAAATTCGCATAAAAGTTTTCCCCTACAGTAATGTTATACCCATAGTCACAACGAAAAGTAGGCTCAATGTATATCTTTTTCCCACTGAAACCAAAAAGCTCCCTCAGATGTTCAATTCTTTTACACTCATCGGTCTCCGTTGTCTGATTGTATAGTCGGGTTAACCTTCGTGCATTCTCTCTATCTTTTACTAATTCTGGGTCCGCCGCAATATATAGTTCTCCGTTCACCATTTTTTCTTTTTCTGTCTTCAATACTTCAACCCTCTTTCTAATATGTTTCGTTTAAAAGTGAAAATATCACTGAATATAAAAATAATTTTAATAGGAAATGAGTTGTACCCATTTTATAACCCTCTATGTTAAATCGCTATATATATTGCTTTGTTATCCCTCATGTTAATAAAGAGAAAAGAAAAAGAAAGATTTTTCCGAATAATGAAAGAATTAATTTTTGACAAACGTTCCAGTGCATTTTATAGTAAGGGTTGTTGTGTTTAAGTTTCAGGTGGATACATGACAATGGAATAAGTAAATTCCGTAGTTTATTTCACTTTTAAATCGAAATTAGATGGACAACATCTCTTTTCTTTTGTTAAGAGAATCAAAATATTGGAGGCTTCAAAATGTCAAAGAAAGCACCACTTTCTTTTGTTATTGTTACAGGATTAATGCTTTTTGCTTTATTTTTTGGTGCAGGAAACTTAATATTCCCTGCTATGCTCGGTCAATCGGCCGGGACAAATTTATGGTCTGCTAGTTTAGGATTTATCATTACAGGTGTTGGATTGCCATTTGTCACAATATTAGCATTTGGTTTTTCAGGTAAAAGTGATGTGCAGTCGCTTGCAAGCAGAGCGCACCCGATGTTCGGTTTTATTTTCACAGCCGTTCTATATTTATCGCTCGGGCCGTTATTCGCTCTTCCAAGAACGGGAAGTGTGTCTTATGAAATAGGGATTAAACCTTTTCTTCCAGATGGAGTCGGCTTTTTACCTTTGCTAGTATTTACGGTCATATACTTTGGACTTGCCTGTTTATTATCTATTAACCCATCGAAAATGTTGGATATTGTCGGGAAAATTCTAACTCCACTATTATTGATTTTTATCGGGATACTAATTGTAGTGGCAATTGCAAATCCAATGGGCGAAATACAATCTCCTATCGCAGATTATTCAGATAATTCGTTCTTCAAAGGTTTCAAAGAAGGATATTTAACTATGGATACGCTTGCTGCATTTGCATTTGGTATTATTATCATTAATGCAATCAAAGATAAAGGAATTACTTCAAGAAGAGAAGTTTTAGGTTTCTGTATGAAAGCCGGCCTTATAGCAGCTTCTCTATTAGTAATTGTTTATACTGCTTTAACTTATGTCGGAGCAACTAGTGTGGAAAAACTTGGTTATTTAGGGAATGGTGGAGACGTTCTAGCGCAAGCTTCGAATTATTTTTTTGGTTCTGCAGGTGCAGTACTGTTAGGATTAATTGTAATCGCAGCTTGTTTAACTACTAGTATAGGCTTGATAACAGCTTGTGCTTCCTATTTCAATAAAGTAATTCCTGCTGTATCGTATAAGTCATTTGTTATTATTTTTTCAGTTTTTAGCGCAGCTGTTGCCAATGTAGGTCTGACCAAACTAATTTCGATTACAGTGCCTGTGTTAACCGCGATTTATCCATTGGCCATCGTTTTAATTGTGTTAACATTCTTGCATTCCTTTTTCAAAGGAAAATCCGAGGTATACTTTGGGAGTTTATTATTAACAGCCATCATCAGTATTTTGGATGGATTAATGGCTTCCGGTGTTAAAATTTATGCTGTTTCCGATTTTTTCACCGATTTTCTTCCATTATATAGTGTAGGAATAGGTTGGGTGCTTCCAGCCATTTTTGGTGGTGTATTAGGCTTTGCGATAAGCTTAATGAAAAGGAGTCCCGAAGAAGTGTATTAAGCCTAGTTATTCACTTTATGAAAATAGGCATCAGAACTTGAACGTTGAATGTAAATGATTACTCTTAGAGCTGTCTATATGACGGCTCTTTTTCTTAGTGTTTGTTTTTACCGGTAAAGAGCATTAAAATGATGAAAAAGGGGTGTATGGAGACAATGATTAATCGTTTACCAAAAGAAATAGCTAATATTTTACATACAAATAAAAAAAATTCCTCTCAATTTGAGGAACTGATAAGGAAAGGTGGATATCTGCCTCCTGAGATGGAGTTGATGGTGGATGCCATTACAGCCTTAAGTATGGGGAAGAACATCCTCTTGAAAGGACCGACAGGGGCAGGGAAGACGAAATTTGCCGAGACGTTATCGAATTTATTCAACCAACCGATGTTCAGTGTCAACTGCTCAGTCGATTTGGATGCTGAAAGCTTATTGGGCTTCAAGACGCTTGCTTACAAAGAGGAAAAACAGGTGATTGAATTCGTTCCAGGTCCTGTTATCAATTCGATGAATCACGGACATTTCTTATACATAGATGAAATCAATATGGCGAAGCCGGAAACACTGCCGTTAATCAATGGGGTGCTCGATTACAGGAGAACGATAACGAACCCGTTCACGAACGAAGTCATCACTGCGAAAGATGGTTTTAACGTAATTGCTGCAATAAACGAAGGCTATGTCGGTACAGTACCGCTGAATGAGGCGCTGAAAAACCGGTTTGTCGTGATCGAGGTTCCTTATATCGAAGGAGAGCAGTTAAAGCAATTGATTCAATCGAATACACAGTTGAAGGATTCAAGAAGTATCGAATTGTTCGTTAAGCTGTCAGGTGACTTAATAAACGCCGTTAATCAAGGAAAAGTGGCTGAAGATGCAGCATCAATTCGGGCTTTGCTTGATGCCTGTGACCTCAGTGTATTGATTCCCCCGAAACGTGCGATTCTTCGCTCCATCGTGGATAAGTTGGACGAGGAACGAGAGCGGGAGTTTGTGAAGAATTTGGCAGATACATTATTCTAACTAGGAGAATGCCGCATGAAGTATATTCGATTCAATGATTCAATAATTGATACGGCCCTTTTTTTGCAGCTGCAGGATCTATCGACTGTCTTATCAGGTATTCCTGACCTGGAATTTGAATATAATTATGGTTCCTTTATTGATCTGATTCAGACTAAGGTCACAGCCAGCCATTTTTGGGAAAATGGGAATCAGGAGGTAAAAGAAGCGGGATTGAAAACAGATGTGCTGCTTAGAACAATTGGGACGCTGCATCATTCTACAATCCTAAGCATGAAAGAGTACCAGGACATCATAGAAGAATGCTCGCTTCCAAAGTTTGCTGCCCAGTTGTTCACCATATTCGAAGATCTGCGTTTGGAGGAATTGGTGAAAAAAGAACGTCCTGGCACGAAAAAGTGGTTCTCTGTACGGGGAGCTTACCTAAAACAATATTTTGAAAGCCAATTAGCGACAAATGTCACAAGAAGCTTTGCGTTAGATGAGCTGTTCTGCCTCGTTTATTTACTGATTCATTCGGATAGGCCAGATCCTGTTTTTCCGAGAGCTAATGAACGCCAACTAGAGGAACTGGAAAAAATTAAATCGCTTATTCATTCGGTCTTTGAAGCAACAAAAACGAGTGATATCACTAGAATTTGTGAGCAAATCGTTTTTAGGTTGAACGAAGAGTATCAGGATACGATGAATGAATATTTCATATTTCCTGTTGCTAATGTGGAGAAGTATAAAGCGAATACGTTATTTGATGAACTAACAAGAAATGATGAACTGGTGAACGATGACGCAGAAGATGTAAGTGAAGAGAATAGTGAGTTTATTGATGAAAAATTCTCGACATGGCATCGCGAGAATAAAAATGGCGAGAATAATTCGACCTTCCTTCAGTTTGAATTGGAGCAGGGAACGAAAACAAGCTTGATGGGCGGCGGAGCTCGGGAAGCGGAAGATGCTGACCAGGCGCTGGCCTCGATTCAAGGCTCGTCAGGAGAAAGTGAACAAAAGGAATACAAGCAACAGGAAACGCTCGAAAAGAAGCAAACGAATATCGGAAAAAGTGGTGAACATCCATTTGGCGAAGAAAATAAAGACGTCGTTCAGATAATTAAGGAAGCAAAAATGCCCACTCCTATTGAGGAAAAACGCTATCGCGAGTTTGTTGCAGATATTGAACCGTTCAAGAGAAAACTCTCAAGTACGATTGAAAAAACACTCGAAAATAAAAAGAATGCACCAAGAAAAGACTTGGTCTATGGCCGCTTATCAAAGAAATTACTGCCGCTTGTACTCGACGAAAATCCAAGAGTCTTTTACAAAAAGAATAGGGATTCCAATGAAATAGATGCTGTGTTCACGCTATTGATCGATTGCTCGGCCTCTATGCATAACAAGATGGATGAAACAAAACGGGGGATCGTGCTGTTTCATGAAGTGTTGAAAAAATTAAGAATTCCTCACTCGATTGTCGGTTTTTGGGAGGATGCAAATGAGGTGAAAGAAGGCTATCAGCCGAATTACTTCCACGTGATCCAATCCCATTCTGATTCGCTTTATCAAAATTCAGGCGCAAAAATCATGCAGCTTGAACCGGAGGAAGACAACAGAGATGGCTACAGTATCAGGGTTGCAACAAAAGAATTGGAGAAAAGGAGAGAAAAGAATCGCTTCTTGCTCGTATTTTCCGATGGTGAACCGGCCGCAGCCGATTATGACCAAAATGGAATCGTCGACACGCATCTTGCCGTATCCGAAGCCCGGAAAAAAGGAATCGAAATCATTGGCATGTTTTTAGCGGATGGAAGCGTTGATGAAAGTGAAGAACTGACGATGAAAAACATCTACGGCAAAGAACGGCTGATGATTCCGAGTGTAGCTGAATTGCCAGAGCATTTTACCCCGCTATTAAAGAAGCTGTTACTGAAGACCATTTGAGAAAGCCATGTACCTGCACTCTTTCGCTCAACATTCATATTCTAGACTGTAACCTAGATGGGGAGTGAAAGAAAAATGGAAGATACAAGGCAAAACTATGGTGAATTTGGAAGTTTTGATGGGGCCCCTATGACGGGAGAGTTTGGTGAATTTGATCGACCCGGAGGATACCCAATGCCGGGAGGTCAAGGCCAGCCCGGAGGATTTCCGATGATGCCGGGAGGTCAAGGTCAGCCTGGAGGATTTCCGATGATGCCGGGAGGTCAAGGCCAGCCCGGAGGATTTCCGATGATGCCGGGAGGTCAAGGTCAGCCTGGAGGATTTCCGATGATGCCGGGAGGTCAAGGCCAGCCCGGAGGATTTCCGATGATGCCGGGAGGTCAAGGTCAGCCTGGAGGATTTCCGATGATGCCGGGAGGTCAAGGCCAGCCCGGAGGATTTCCGATGATGCCGGGAGGTCAAGGTCAGCCTGGAGGATTTCCGATGATGCCGGGAGGTCAAGGCCAGCCCGGAGGATTTCCGATGATGCCGGGAGGTCAAGGTCAGCCTGGAGGATTTCCGATGATGCCGGGAGGTCAAGGCCAGCCCGGAGGATTTCCGATGATGCCGGGAGGTCAAGGTCAGCCTGGAGGATTTCCGATGATGCCGGGAGGTCAAGGCCAGCCCGGAGGATTTCCGATGATGCCGGGAGGTCAAGGTCAGCCTGGAGGATTTCCGATGATGCCGGGAGGTCAAGGCCAGCCCGGAGGATTTCCGATGATGCCGGGAGGTCAAGGTCAGCCTGGAGGATTTCCGATGATGCCGGGAGGTCAAGGCCAGCCCGGAGGATTTCCGATGATGCCGGGAGGTCAAGGTCAGCCTGGAGGATTTCCGATGATGCCGGGAGGTCAAGGCCAGCCCGGAGGATTTCCGATGATGCCGGGAGGTCAAGGTCAGCCTGGAGGATTTCCGATGATGCCGGGAGGTCAAGGCCAGCCCGGAGGATTTCCGATGATGCCGGGAGGTCAAGGCCAGCCTGGAGGATACCCAATGCCTGGAGGTCAAGGTCAGCCTGGAGGATACCCGATGATGCCGGGAGGTCAAGGTCAGCCCGGAAGATTCCCGATGCAAGGATTTTAAAGCCAATATGTTGAATTTCCGATACAAGGCGGTGGAATTCAGCAACATTAAAGTAGGTTGAATAAATATTGAACGGAAAAATACATCCCAATTTGATTAACAGGATCATTAAGAGGTACGTAAAACACAGTAGGATTCAGCAATGAATTCTACTGTGTTTTTTGTATTTCAGGCTAGTTATTCGCATGAATCCAATCATCAGATGTAACTATTAGAAGAAATAATGATGAGGATTCTTTTTAGAATAATTAGGGTAAACCATAAATGAAGAAAGATGGATGGAGGTAATAATCAGTATGATGAATGTAGTGTTTATGGTGCTTTATTTTTTAATCATTGGTCTTGTTATTGAAATATCGGTTACCTTATTAAAACTGACTGGGTTAAAGAACACTGTAGCTAGATTTCAAGTTATCTCCATGCTAAAAGGTACTGGATTTACTACTGACGAACCAAAGTCTATTATTGATCATCCTGTTCGAAGAAAAATAAGCATGTTTTTAATTTTATTTGGAGCCTTTTCTCTTGCTGTTATTATTTCATCAATTAGTACACTGCTTACAGATGATTTACGCTTAATGGAGTTAAGCATTATTATTGGGATATTGACGATCTAGACTATTACCGTTAAAACACCATTCATAAATAATAGATTACTTGGTGATAATCTCTTTCTGTATGGAAATAAAAACGAAATAGAAGAGACCTTTTCAAAAGAAATCGAAGCGATGAACAAGAAAGAGCCATGAAAAATTCCCCGCTCTAAAATAGGAGCGGAGAATGAATATGAAGATGCGTAGCTAATACAATGTTGCTGTATTAATGTTTTTTATTCGGTAATTTCTGGGCGGGATTGCCGTTACCTTGACGACGCTTATTGGCTGCATCTTTCTTTTGCTGTTCTTGAATATTCTCTACAAACTCTTCTGAACTTTTCATGGATAAAACCTCCTCAGTTATTTTCTTCTTTACTATAACCAGAAGAGGAGTAATTCATGAGCATTGATGGGGACAAGCACTTTTAAATTTTCTTTTATTGAAAATATAATCTGAGGAACTTTTTTTATTGAACAAAAGAAACGGTAGCGAGGAAATGGTGGTAAAATATGGACTAATAAGTTTTGGTGTGAAATTGAATAACTATTATGAAAAGAAAGAAGTGAAATTAATGAATAATCGGTTAGATGGAAAGGTTGCTTTGGTCACAGGATCATCAAGAGGAATTGGCCGGGCTATAGCAGAACAGCTCGCGGATTTAGGTGCAAAAGTAGTAATCAACTATTCAGGCAGTTCACAAAATGCGTATGAAGTAGTGGAAGGCATAAAGAAAAATGATGGAGAAGCAATTGCTATCCAAGCAGATATTAGCCAAGTTACTCACATTGTCAATCTCTTCGAAGAAACGGTCAAAGCGTATGGGAAAATTGATATTTTAGTGAACAATGCTGGACTGATGATTAATAAACCACTAGCGGAGGCAACGGAAGAAGACTTTGATAAACAATTTGGAGTAAACGTTAAGGGGACATACTTTGCTTGTCAACAAGCATTAAAATATATGGAGCTCAAAGGTAGGATCGTTAATATTTCTACCTCTGTATTAGGCCAAATGTTCCCTACGTATAGTATGTATGCAGGAACAAAAGGGGCAGTTGAACAATTTACAAGACAACTGGCTAAAGAGTTTGGCTCTAAACAGATCACTATTAACGCAATTGCTCCAGGTCCCGTTAACACTGAGTTGTTTAATGTTGGAAAATCCGAGCAACAAATCGAAGGGATGAAAAAAATGAGTGCATTCGGACGTTTAGGTGAAACGGATGACATCGCTAATGTGATCACGTTTTTAGTGAGTGAACAAGCACAGTGGGTTACGGGACAAACGATCAGAGTCAATGGAGGGTTTATTTAATTGCTTGAAATTAATACTAAAGCAACGTTAGTATGATATTTGCTTTAGTATTATGCTCCTATGAAAATATTGTTTCTGATGTTAGGATATATAACATTAGAATATTTGGAATATTGACAAAAATGAAAGCGGTATCTATAATAATATCCATGATTAAACTTTTATTGGAGTTTTGCCAATGGAGAAGACATCTTCGGTCCGAGAATTATGTGAAATGCATACGAACTTAATAGACAAGGATATATGCATACTTGAAAATCTGTCGAATAATCTAACATTGATTGCTAATTTGAATCAAGCCAATGTCTTTATTGATTGTCCGGTACGGGAAGGAAAGCATGCGATTGTCGTGGCGGAGCAAAGCGCCCATTCTGTAAAGTCGGTTTATAATTATTCGGTTATCGGTAAGATCGCCTATGAAGCCTTCGAGCCGGCAGTATTTTATGTATTACGCACGGGGAAGGATATGTTTGTGAATCGAGCATTGACTCAAGAGGGAGTCATGGTCCAACAAAGTGTTGTTCCGGTTAGAGGGGAATGCAATCGTGTCATTGCCGTATTGATTATGGAGAAGGCGATTCAAGAAGAACCCGAAACTTCAAATTTTTTTGAAAGACAGGATGAACAAAATTCTTTAGTGCCTGAATTTATTGAAGAGTCGATATTCCTGATTAATAATCAAAATCAAATTGTCTATACTAATCCGGCGGCTATTAATCTAGTAACGGACATCTGTTTGACCGAATGTGTACTAGGTACCTGCATTTTCGACTATTTTCCTAGCTTTGCTGATGTACTTGCTTCAACAGAAGAAGTTTTAATGAAGGAGCTGCACATTGGGAAAAAAATTTTTCAAGTAAAGAAATTTCATATACGCGGCAAGAAATCTAAGGAAGCATTTATCATCATCCGGGATATGACTGAACTGCGGGAAAAAGAAAGAGAACTGATTAGTAAGTCAGTTGCAATTCGCGAAATTCATCATAGAGTGAAAAATAATTTGCAGACGGTTGCCAGTTTGCTTCGGCTACAGATGAGGATGGAGGTTCCCGAAGAAAGTAAACCTCATTTATTGGTCAGTTTAAACCGAGTATTAAGCATATCGTCGGTTTATGAAATCATTTTGGCTAGTAGCCATGTTGATCATGTAGATTTACTGGAGCTCATTAAAAAAATCGGTGATATGATTGTGTATAGTGAGAATCAAGAAAGTAAAAACCTAAGTATTGAATATATTGGTGAGCTTCATTCCATTGACTCCGATATAGCTGTATCAGTTGCGTTGGTGGAGAATGAACTCATTTATAATTGTGTGAGGCATGCTTTCAGTGGAAGAACGACTGGAAAGATTACCGTGTCTTTTCAAAAGGATGGTTCTGAATTAGAGATTCAAGTTTTGGATAATGGCATTGGTTATTCTCCGGCAGCTAAGCCTTCATTAGGGTTAGATATTATCCGCATGACGGTCGAGAATGATTTGGATGGAGAATTTTCGGTTTGTCGAATCATGGAAGGAACGTTGGCTTCCATAAGATTTCCATACAATAGGTAGGTGAGACATGGGCAAGAGGATTTTGGTCGTGGAAGATGAATCGATTGTTCTTCTTGATATTACTTATATGCTCAAGGATGCGGGATTCGATGTGGTTGGACAGGCACGTGATGGTGAGAAGGCGATTGAGCTGGCACATGCTTTGCAACCCGATCTCGTTTTAATGGATATAAAAATGCCTAAACTGAATGGGCTCAAGGCGAGTGAAGTGATTTCTAACACTTTTCAGATTCCGGTCCTTTTGTTAACGGCATTTAGCCAGCGTGAATATATCGACCAGGCGAAACGAGCCAATATCGTAGGATATCTTGTAAAGCCAATTACCGAAGCAAGTCTAATCCCAGCGGTAGAGATTGCCTTACTGCAAGCTGAGAATACAAAAAAGTATCAGGAACAAATGGCTCAACTGGATGAAACCCTCCACAATCGTAAAGCCATTGAAAAAGCAAAAGGAATTATCATGAAGAGAAAGAATGTAACCGAAGAAATCGCATATAACAAGCTACGAAGGTTGAGTATGAATAAGCAACTATCGATTGAAAAAGTTGCACAACTAATAATTATAAATGATCAAAAACAAGTGAATAGATGAAGCAATGACGCTTTGATAGACCAAATGGTTGTATCGTAGAAACTTCTACGGAAAAACCTTAGTTTGGGCTATACGATGCGTCTTTTTTTATATTCTTTTTTCTAGTTGAAATGTGCAAAACCAAATCATAATTCAAGGGGGAAAACGTATGGAGATGGTTGGGAATTTCGTTATTTATATCATTATGACTTGTGCTGTGCTAGGTGCTTTTGCGTCGATTAAAGACAGTGAGCAAGGCTTGGGTAAGCAGTTCATGGAAGGCTTGCATACCGTTGGCCATATATTCATTCCTGCAGCTGGAATTATGGCGTCGATTCCTTATTTATCATGGTTCATTGATAAAGTGTGCGGCCCGATTTTTGCCGCGATAGGCGCAGACCCTGCCCTCGCTGCCACAGCGATTTTGGCAACTGACATGGGCGGTTACCAATTAGCAGCTCAACTACAGGAGACATATGAAGGCTGGATCATGGCGATGATTGTAGGTTTCATGTCCGGGGCAACGATTGTCTTTTCGATTCCGATGGGGTTGGCAATGCTAGAGAAACGTGATCATAAATATATGGCACTTGGCGTCATGTCTGGAATTTTGACGATTCCAATAGGTGCCTTTATCTCAAGCGTACTAGTCGTTGCAACGAATTCAAAGGTACGCGAAGTGATTTCTACTAATGCGGATTCTACATATGAATTCACATTGAGCTATTTGAAAATCGTCTTGAATCTTTCACCGCTTCTTATTTTTGTTGTATTGCTTGCATTAGGTCTTTATTTCTTGCCAGATATGATGATTAAAGGATTTATGTGGTTTGGGAGAATAATGGATGCGGGGATTAAACTCGTATTAGTGTTCTCGATTGTAGAAATTTTCACCGGGCTGTTTTCTAAGGTATTTGGTGCTTGGGGATTTCATCCAATCATGGCCGATAAGGCGGATCAGTTTCGTGCCCTGGAGACGGCAGGATATATCGGAATAATGCTTGCAGGTGCTTTTCCAATGATTTATCTGATTCAGAAATATGCAGGCAAGCCCCTTGAAGCAATGGGTAGAAAAGTTGGATTGAGCAAGGAGGGGAGTGCAGGAATTCTAGCCACGGTTGCCAATATATTAGCGATGTTCAAACTTATTAAAGATATGCCCCCAAAGGATAAGGTGATTAACATTTCCTTCTCAGTATGTGCTGCCTTCTTATTAGGGGATCACTTATCCTTCACGGCAAACTTTCAACCTTCCTTAATTTTACCTATCATCGTAGGGAAGCTATCTGCTGGTGTTATCGGAATCGGTCTGGCTTACTGGCTGTCAGTTCCAAAGGCTTTGGAATTAGAGAAAAAGGATCGTGAATTAGGTGTTATCGGTTTGAATGAATATAAAGAAAAAAACCAAGAAGAAGAGGACAATAAAATTCAAGTGGTTTAAAACTGAGGTGAGGTTTTGCTAAATAAACAGTTGGAGCGAATCATAAGTGCAGGAATTGATATTGGCACAAGCACGACGAAGCTTGTTATCAGCGAGTTTTCACTTATGAATGTGGCGGGCGGGGGACAGGTCCCGAAAATTGAAATTACCGATAAGAAAGTTCTGTATCGAAGCCCGATTTTCAGGACCCCACTTTTATCGGATACAGTGATTGATATCCCGGCGGTTCAAAGAATAGTAGAAAGTGAATATCATCATGCAGGCATCACGATGGAAAAGATTCAAACAGGCGCAGTCATCATCACAGGCGAGACGGCAACAAAACAAAATGCAGAAGAAATGGTACACCAGTTGTCTAAAGCGGCAGGGGAATTCCTCGTCGCAGCAGCAGGACCGGATTTAGAGGGAATCATTGCCGCAAAGGGTTCCGGTGCTTATCAACATTCAATAGAGACAAGAAAAACTATAGCAAACATTGACATTGGCGGCGGAACGGCAAATATTGCCGTATACCGTTCGGGTACGCTTTGCGGTACATGCACCTTACACATCGGAGGCCGTTTGATGGAATGGGAGGGGGCGGAGATGAAAGTCGCTCCTTCGATTGAACAATGGCTGAAAACAAAGGGGTATTCTCCTTCGAAAGAGAATAGGGGAATAATTACAGATGAGATGGCTAAGGTGCTGGCGAGGTTTTTGGACAATTCATATACGAAAGAAGACGAACAGCTTTTAGTAGGAAAGGTGCCATCTTGGACAGGTCGCATTGAAGGATTAATGTTCTCGGGTGGAGTCAGTGACTGCATGTATCATGAAGAACTGATGTGCACCAGCTTTCAGGATATTGGCATGACTCTTGCCACTTCTATAAAAGAAAATAAAGAATTGGCTTATTGGGAGTGGGAAAAGCCAGTTGAAACGATTCGTGCGACTGTTCTTGGAGCCGGCACCCATACAACCGAGATCAGCGGGGCAACAATTGAAGTGAATGATTCCCATCTACCGGTACGAAATATCCCAGTCTATCGGATCGATTTTCAGGGTGTTCTAGAGCAAGGTATCGAGGGAATGACAAAAGCGGTTCAGGACGCGATTACGATATATGACCCCCAGCGGGAAGGCCAGAATTTTGCCTTTTATTTAACGAACCTACCATATCTATCATTCCGGGACATTCAGCTGCTCACGTTTGCTTTTACTGAGGCACTGAAGCAAAAACCAAATCAGCAGCAGCCGCTGATAATCGTCATGGATAGTGATTATGGAAAGGTGCTTGGTCAGACCTTACTAGCGAGTCAGCCGGATCAGCCGGTTATCTGTATCGATCAAACACAGGTGGAGCATGGTGATTATTTAGATATAGGAAGGCTATTGCGGTCAGGGGTTGTGCCGGTTGTTGTTAAAACACTAACTTTCCACAACTAAGAAATGGAGGAGGATATGATGAAATTATCTACACAATACTTTGGGAAGACCTATCAATTTACTTCGCTAAAAGACGTATTGGCCAAGGCAAATGAAGAGAAATCAGGGGATAGACTTGCAGGGATTGCAGCCGAATCGGTCCAGGAACGGATTGCTGCGAAATCGGTACTAAGCGAAGTGACTTTAGCAGACATTCGAAACTATCCATTACTCTCTCCGGATGAGGATGATGTGTCCCGAATAATTGATGGACTCATCAATCGTAGCATCTATCAATCTGTGAAAAATTGGACGGTTGCCGAGCTGCGGGAATATATTTTAAGTGATGAGACGACTGGCGAAGATTTAATGAGGATAAGTAGAGGACTGAATAGTGAAATGATTGCTGCTGCAACAAAGCTCATGTCGAATCTCGATCTCATCCATGCAGCCAATAAAATCGAAGTGCTTACCAAAAACAATAGTACGATCGGATACAAAGGAACACTGGCCTCCCGTCTTCAGCCTAACCATCCGACTGACAATGTGGAAGGGATGCTAGCTTCATTAAAGGAGGGCCTTTCCTATGGAATTGGGGATGCACTCATTGGAATCAACCCTGTCGATGATTCAGTGGAAAGTATCAAAAGGTTGTTAAATGCCACTCAGGACGTAATTCAAAAATGGAATATCCCGACCCAAAATTGCGTACTTGCTCATGTGACCACTCAAATTAAAGCCGTACAGCAGGGAGCACCTGCTGATATGATTTTTCAAAGCATAGCCGGAACGGAAGCGGCCAATCGTTCTTTTGGAATTAGCGTTGAATTGCTTGAAGAAGCCAATGAGGTAGCAAAGTCCTATGGAACCGGCACAGGTCCACAACATCTTTATTTTGAAACGGGGCAAGGTTCAGAATTATCAGCGGAAGCCCACTTTGGAATTGATCAAGTGACGCTTGAGGCCAGGAACTATGGCTTTGCACGCTATTTTGATCCGTACATCGTCAATACGGTCGTCGGATTCATCGGTCCAGAATATCTTTATAACAGCAAGCAGGTCATTCGCGCCGGGTTAGAGGATCATTTTATGGGGAAAATGCATGGCCTGCCGATGGGAGTGGATATTTGCTATACGAATCATATGAAAGCGGATCAAAATGATATTGAGGACCTGGGTGTTCTTTTATCCGCGGCTGGTGTGAATTTTATCATCGCTACTCCAATGGGGGATGACTGTATGTTGAACTATCAGTCTTTGAGTTTCCACGATATAGCAACATTGAGGCAAACGATGAACAAGCGACCTGCGCCTTTATTCGAATCTTGGCTAGAGAAGATGGGTATCATGGAAAACGGCAAGTTGACGAAACGCGCGGGTGATCCGACTATTTTTAACCGTTAGGAGTGGATGATATGGGAATAAACGAACCATTTAATAAGGAAGAATTAGAAGACTTGATAACGAAAACTCCTGCCCGAATCGGGATAGGCAGAGCCGGGACACGTCCGAG
This sequence comes from Peribacillus butanolivorans, assembly GCF_001273755.1. Lineage (GTDB taxonomy): Bacteria > Bacillota > Bacilli > Bacillales > DSM-1321 > Peribacillus > Peribacillus butanolivorans. Next base: position 4,509,285 of record NZ_LGYA01000001.1, on the reverse strand, counting down.
GACGGATTCATGGCTGAAGTTTAGGTTTGACCACGCTGCTGCTGTTGATGCAGTATATGGTGACGTTAGTGAGGTTTTATTGAAACGGTTGGATCTGTTCAAAGTGAAAACGAGGGCGAGTGATAAGGAAGTCTATTTGCGCCGTCCGGATTATGGCCGAAAGCTTTCGGACGAAGCAAAGCAAATGATTGAAGCCAAGTGCATAAAGGGCCCTATGGTTCAAATCATCATTTCAGATGGCTTGAGCTCCAAGGCAGTCGAAGAAAATGTGGAAGACGTCTATCTATCTTTTAAACAATCTTTGCTAAGGGCAAACTTGGATGTCGGTACGCCTTTTTATATTGAAAAAGGCAGAGTTGCTGTGATGGATGATGTCGGTGAAATTCTTAGACCAAAGGTCATTGTCCTGTTGATCGGTGAACGACCGGGACTTGTCAGTGCTGAATCACTGAGCGCCTATTTTTGCTACGAACCTCGTTTGGGTACCATTGAAGCAGAGCGGATGGTCATCTCTAACATCCATAAGGGCGGCATTCCACCGGTCGAAGCGGGAGCGCATCTCGGCACGGTCATTCAAAAAATCCTTAAATACCAAGCAAGCGGTATGTCACTCGTGAAGAAAGAAAATGAGGAAGAAAAGAGTACGGGATCAGCTTGAATAACAAAAATAGAGGAGCTTATAGCTCCTCTATTTACTTGTCCCTAAATTCCATAATCCAAATGGGTTGTAGAAAGGATGGTCTTCTTCGTATCTAAAGTCTTGAAGATTCGTCAATATATAGGCGGGTGCATCTGGTTGTACACAAAAGGTTTCACCATTTGTAAAGATAGGTCTTTCTCCTGCATGATAATAATTAAATGTGTTAAGTAAATCAGCTGCCTCTTTTGGTCTCATCGTGTTAAGTGTCACGGCATCTGGTAGACCAAATGCTTTCAGTCCAAATGAACAATAATAATCTTCCTCGCCAATAATCGTAACAAAATGGGCATAAACCGAGAGAATATCCGGGGTATGATGAAGTTGTTGCCAATCCTCTTTTGAATGTGCAATGCCTGCGGTTTCTATTTTTACAGCCATTCCGCCAGCCTTCAGGATTGCTGCCCCAGCATCAATCAAATCTGTAATATTTCCAAAGTCAGATACATCAGCAATTATATAAACCGTAAAAGTATGATTATTGATTTCCTCTAATAAACGCTCCGAAAAGGCCCCTTTACTGGCATAGGAAAAGGTTTCTTTCAAATTCGGTTCATAATCATAGACTTCCACTTGGAAAGTTATGTTTTTATCCTTGCTATGCAAAATTTGACCGGCGAGCAGGTACCCTTCACTTTGAGAAGCTACAGCTTGAATCAATTCTGTTCGGTTCTTCCACTTTCCAGGTATCCCGATAATAATTTGAGTATCCGTCATGTAGCATCTCTCCTTTGTAATCATTTAATACTATACTACTCTTGGCGTTTTCCATAGTATTAAAAAAACAAAGTGCCAGGTTGGATTCAATTTGTCCCTAGAGATGGTGTGCAGGACTTTTTCAAATTTATACAATTGATGTATAATATAATCTAGTAATCGTATAGCATATCTTCCGTGGAATTTATTTATGGATTTCCTTGTAGTTATATGAAAAAATGCTGTAGAGACAAGAATTATAGTAATCAATTTGTGTATATTTCAATGATGAAAGAGAGTGGAATATAATGGGTCGTAAGTGGAACAATATCAAAGAAAAAAAAGCTTCAAAAGATGCAAATACAAGTCGTATTTATGCTAAGTTTGGACGTGAAATTTATGTAGTGGCCAAACAAGGTGAACCAGATCCAGAATCCAATCAGGCTTTGAGAGTTGTACTTGAACGTGCGAAAACATACAATGTGCCGAGAGCAATTATTGACCGTGCGATTGAAAAGGCAAAAGGCGGTTCTGAAGAAAGCTATGACGAACTTCGTTATGAAGGCTTCGGACCAAATGGATCAATGGTTATCGTAGATGCGCTGACAAACAACGTGAACCGGACGGCATCAGATGTGCGTGCTGCATTTGGTAAAAACGGAGGAAACATGGGAGTCAGTGGATCTGTAGCCTATATGTTTGATGCAACGGCAGTTATCGGTATTGAAGGTAAAACAGGAGACGATGTGCTTGAATTATTAATGGAAGCGGATGTTGACGTACGTGACATTATTGAAGAAGAAGAAGCGGTTATCGTTTATGCTGAACCTGAACAATTCCATGCTGTACAAAAAGCATTCAAAGATGCGGGCATTACGGAATTTACAGTAGCAGAGCTAACGATGCTTGCACAAAATGACCTAACCCTTCCGGAAGATGCACAAGCACAATTCGAAAAAATGATCGATGCATTAGAAGATTTAGAAGATGTTCAACAGGTCTATCACAATGTGGATCTTGGGGAATAAAAAAGTTGAGCAGACCTTTGCTATGTAATCAAAGGCCTGCTTATTTTGCATTCATGGGGCACTGAGAGCCTGGTATGTAAATGACGGACTTGATGAATTGTTTTCTTTTATGACTGAAAAATCATTGGCAGTTCCATTTTGAACCTCAGCCTACTAAAGAAGATATTAAAGGCTTTAATGAAGGTGCATAACAAGGTTGAAAATAAAAGGAGAGAAGGATAGATAAAAGCAAATTAATTTGGCTTTTATCTATCCTTCTCTTTTCGTTTAGTCTGCTAACAATCTATTATTCTTGTAAGTCGATACCGTAAAGTTCGCGGTCTTTTTTTACCTGCTCTAGTTCGGAAATGGTAACTAGTTGATATCCTTTGTCATGCAGTTGTTTGATGATTTCCACTGCAGCCTGGGCGCTAGTTTGGTAAATATCATGCATAAGAATGACTTTACCGTCTTTGGCTTTGCTCATTACTTTGCCTACAATCTTCTTTTTACTGCGATTTTTCCAGTCTTCCGGGTCAACATCCCAAAGTGTGACCTTCATATCTTCCATATTTTCCTGGACATTATCGTTAATCGCTCCATATGGGGGACGAATAAGGTCTGGCTCAGTTCCGGTAGCTTTTTCAATAGCGTCTTGAGTCTGCTCAATTTGACTTTTGATTTTTTTCTTGCTTAGACGTGTCAATTGTGGATGATCCCAGGAATGGTTGCCGATTTCATTACCTTGTTCAGTCATCTTTTGCAGCACCTCTGGATAGTGTTGCACGCGGCTTCCAAGCACAAAAAAGGTAGCATGTGCATCATACTTGTTTAGGGCTTCCAGGATAGACATAGTATGACTTGGATGTGGCCCGTCATCGAACGTTAAGGCGATTACCTTTTGTGAAGGGTCAATCCATTCATTTTTCACTGGGAGCTTGGCGACGACATGTTTCGGTTGCCATTCCTTTACACGATCCTGATTTAAATCTTTACTTTGATATGAATCTAGCAAACTATTTTTGAAAAGTTCTTTATTAATAGCGATGGTATGAGTCTTAGATGAGTCTCCATCCTCATCAGTCTTTACATAGAATACAAGCGTATTTTTCAGCACTGAAAAAGAATCAAAGTTGGCTGCTTTTAGTTGGTTTTTCTTCTTAATAAGACTTTTCGAAATGCCTTCTTCTTTACTCTCGGTTAACTCTTCATAAACAATGTCAGATAAAACGGATAAATAATCAGTATCCGTGGCAAAAATGTCTTCTATAGAGAGTTTTTTCTGAGATGGAATATCATAAGTGAAGATCCGGGATCCGGACTGCTTCTTTCCTCCTACTTGTTCATATTTATCGAAGGAAATGGTAATGGTTTGCTTGCTGAAATGGAGTATCGTATAAGTGAGGTTAAGCTCAGAAGATGCTTTACCGCCAATGGCTTTCCATTTCTTTTCGTAATCTTTTATTTCTTTTTTTATGTAAGCTTCTAGTTGCTTGTCGATATTTTCTATATGAAGAACGGGCCTGCTTACTGAATACCCGCCTTTCGTATCATCTTTTACAAACGTTTGAATATCAGCTTCTGGGTAATTTTGATCATTTGAATAAGCCGAAACAGTTTTCTTCTTATCAAAAGCTAGGCTTTTTATAGCTAAACCCATTGCTCCCACTGCAGCTGTTAGACAAAATAGAAAAATAAAGACCTTTTTATAATTTAATTTCTTCATGATGCATTCCACCTCGATAATCATTCTACTATATAGACGCGCCAAAAGCCTTAATAGTTTGTAAAAAATTTCATTTTTTTATATGAAAATCTTTCTTTTGCCATTTTCAAACTTTTAAGACCCGTCGAGCGTCTATCCTTTGTACCTAGGATACGTAATTTAAATGTAAGGAGCTCTTTAAGGCAATGAAAAATCTAGATATAAATCAATTAATAGCGGCCCGGATAACCGAACGGCAAGAAAATTTGTACAGACTTGCTTTTTACTATGTGAAAAATAAAGAGGATGCGCTTGATATCGTGCAGGAATCAATCAGAAAAGCGCTAGCCTCGAGCAGCAAAATTAAAGATGCTGCTTCTATAGACAGCTGGTTATATAAGATCATAGTCAGAACGGCACTTGATGTTTTACGAAAGAATAAGAAACTGACAATTGCGGATGACGAAACAATAGAATACTTACGTAGTGGAGAGGAAGATCACTATCGGGACCTGGATTTGCAAAGGGCCATGGAGGGACTTGCGATCAAGTATAAAACGGTAGTCATTCTTCGTTTCTTTGAGGACTTGAAGTTGGAAGAAATAGCGGAAGTGTTGGAAGAGAACGTAAGCACAATTAAAACGAGATTATATAAAGCACTGCAACTATTGCGGATCAACATGACTGAACAGGAGGAAACGAAAAAATGGAAAAAAAATTAAAGGATCTGCGAGAAGAGTATCTTCAAACACCAATCCCTAAGGAATTAAACGATGTCGTTCAAGCGGCCTTGAATGAAAAACCCAGGAAAAAGCCAAGGGTTGCCAGAACCATATGGATTACAGCAGCAGCGGCCCTGCTGATTGTGACAGCCTCAGTAAACATGAGCCCGGCAGTAGCAAAAGCAATGAGCGACATTCCGATAGTTGAAAAAGTCATCGAAGTGATTACATTCGTTGAATGGAATGAAGAAGAAAATAATTCCTCAGCAGTAATCAAAACACCAGCTATTACAGGACTGGAAAATAAACAGCTGGAAAATAGCTTAAATGATAAATACATAGCGGAGAGCAAACAGCTCTATAAGGAATTCACGGACTCCATGTCTACTCTGAAGGAAGGAGAAAATGGAAATATCTCGGTGGAAAGTGGATATAAGATATTAACCGATAATGACACGATATTATCCGTCCAGCGTTATACAGACAAGATTCAAGCTTCCAGTTCTACAGAGAGCCAATTTGATACAGTTGACAAGAAAAACGAAGTGCTATTAACGTTAAATAGTTTGTTTAAAGATGACCGCTATCTTCAGGTAATAAACGAGAATATTATGGAACAGATGAAACAGCAAATGGCTGAGGACCCAAATAAAATATATTGGGTGGAAGACGATGAATTTGTTGAATTTAAAGGTATCGATGCAACACAAAACTTTTATATCAACAAAGATGGCAAGCTTGTGATCGCTTTTAACAGCTATGAAGCAGCACCAGGATATATGGGTGCAGTTGAATTTACGATCCCGACCAAGGTTATATCAGATCTTCTAGTTGGGGATCAATATATTCATTAAGAACTTACTTATTTAAACTTATATGTATGAAGAGCGATCTGTTTTTAAAACAGAGAACTTAAAATACTCGTTAATTAAAGACGAACCAAAGTTACGCGATCACAGTAACTTTGGTTCGTCTTTTGATTCTCCAAATTTCATCTGATCCAGTTCAAGCCTCATTTTTTCCGTTTCAATAAGAAAGTTTTCGTGTTTAAGTTTTTCGAGTTCTAATTCGTCTTTAATCATATTGTGTTTGGTTTTTGCTTGTTTTTCGAAATGGCTCGTCAGGATTCCAATAATGGGAATGGAAAATATCATTACAACTGTTACTAGACCTATCATACTTGTGCCTCCTCGTTTTTAAAAAGTATTTTTTCTATATATATTATACGGTGTATTGAATTGGTTTGGTTGGATTTTTTTTACAATACACTCTTTTTATTTGCTCTTATATTTTTCGAACCCTCTTTTTTTTGCACAGTGTATCTGTTGCGATGCGGTTGGGAAAGTTAGGTGTTATATCATTGGTGGATTCATCTTTATAGGCAAAACTGAATGTGGTTTACCCTTTTGGAGATTGTAAGATCGGTTTTCAAGGTGATTATTTTGAAATAAATTATTTAAATATACTAAATATTTATTTACAATAGAGCAAATAAAAGTTATTATACAATAATAAAAGGAGGGCTTGGTATGGCAACGATAAATAAACAGAAAATTGTGGATAGTGTACCTCAAAAAGGTTTTTTTGGAAACCCAAAAGGACTATTCACCCTTTTCTTTACTGAGTTCTGGGAGCGTTTCTCCTATTATGGCATGAAGGCCATTCTTGTTTACTATATGTATTACGAAGTTTCTAAAGGGGGACTAGGTCTTGATGAACACACAGCCCTTGCCCTTGTATCCATCTACGGATCTTTAGTATATATGTCCGGCATAATTGGCGGATGGCTTGCCGATAGGATTTTCGGGACTTCCAAAGCTGTATTTTACGGTGGTATCTTGATCATGCTCGGGCATATTGTCCTTGCTGTACCAGGCAGTCTCTCTATGTTCTTTGTTTCCATGGTACTCATTGTTCTGGGTACTGGTCTATTAAAACCGAATGTTTCCAGCATTGTCGGGGAAATATACGCGGAAAATGACGATCGCCGGGATTCCGGTTTCAGTATATTCTATATGGGTATCAACATGGGGGCATTCCTTTCACCGTTTCTTGTCGGTACAGTCGGAATGAACTACAGCTTCCACCTTGGTTTTGGGCTGGCGGCAATCGGTATGTTAATTGGGCTTATCGTCTTTGTTGCAACAAAGAAAAAGAACCTGGGCCTAGCTGGAACTCTTCCTGCTAACCCATTATCGCAAAATGAAAAGAAAACCGTATTCACTAAATTGGGAATAGCTACATTGATTGTAGCTGCCATCATCGGCATCACTGCCACTAAAGGTATCTTAACGATTAAAACCTTTATTAATCTTGTAGGTATCCTAGGGATCCTTATCCCGACCCTATATTTCATTTTCATGTATCGCAGCCCTAAAACAACTTCTGTTGAACGTTCACGATTGATAGCCTATATTCCTTTGTTTATAGCAGCTGTCATGTTCTGGGCAATTCAAGAGCAAGGTGCAACTATATTAGCAAATTATGCAGACAAACGGACACAGTTGAATTTTGCTGGAATAGAAATAAACCCGGCATGGTTCCAATCATTGAACCCTTTGTTCATCATTACCCTTGCACCAGTATTCGCATGGTTATGGATTAAACTAGGAAAGCGTCAGCCGACCGTACCTCAAAAATTCTCATTAGGTTTGCTATTCGCCGGTTTATCATTCTTGGTGATCCTGCTTCCTGTTTATTTCGGTGGATCAGACTCATTAGTCAATCCATTATGGCTTGTACTTAGTTATTTCCTTGTAGTGCTTGGAGAACTTTGTTTATCCCCTGTTGGACTTTCAGCAACTACAAAATTGGCTCCGGCTGCATTCTCGGCCCAAACGATGAGCCTGTGGTTCCTGGCAAGTGCAGCAGCACAAGCACTAAACGCGCAAATCGTTAGATTCTACACTCCTCAAACCGAAATGGCTTATTTTGGAGTGATCGGCGTTGCTTCAATGATCCTTGGACTGGCTCTGATGGCCTTATCACCTAAGATTCAAGGTTACATGAAAGGCATTCGCTAACACTTAGCCAGCAGTAAGGAAAAAAGGAATAGACTATAAAAAAAAGATGACCTTTGAAAAGGGTCATCTTTTTTATTACAATGATTATCATGTTTTGTGCATCCGCCGGAAATCCCTATGTTTGAGTAGAGTGACATCATTCAACAATTGTCGGAAAAAAAGGGCATCCAATGTAACCCTTTGCAGAATCCGGAAGTTAGCCTAGAATGTTTTCACTTCAGGCTAATTCTTTTATGGAGTCAACGGGCATTACCATACGCCAGTTGTTCAGTGTTTTGAGAGGTCCTGCTAACAAAACGCGGAAAATATACGCTAAGGAAACTTGGCTTTTTCGTGTCGAAATGTGCTTAGCGTATCAGGTGAAAAAATCACTTTGCAAAAACGTGAAGTATGTATGGAATTAACCAGAGGAGGTGCAGGATGAAAAAGAGGCTAGTGATGATTTTCATTTTATTAAGTGCAGCTGTGCAGATGATTGGGTTAACAGTTGATTTTCCATGGAAGGGAATCACACTGTGGACATTATCTGTGATTTTTCTTTTAATGGCAGCGTATTTCACGAAGTCTCCTGCGAAGAACTGAAAATCGAATCGAAAAGGAACCGGAATGAGATATGCTCTTCCGGTTCTTTTTATATCAGTTTGCTGCTGGGATCAATCCTTTATGCATGGAGACTTCCTGAATGGCACGGTAGACTGTTTCGACCATGATATCGAGTTCCTTTTCTGACATGGAAAGAATGGGCATCATTGTGATGACGGGGCCAAGTTCCCGAATGATCAGGCCATTTTCCCGAGCGTTTTGGATGATGCTTGAAACGATATTTTCTTGGATTGTGAACGGTTCTTTTGTTTGGCGATCTTTAACGATTTCTATTCCAATCATGAGGCCGCGCTGGCGGATATCACCGACAATCGGGAGTTCATATAGCGATTGCAGTTTTTCAGATAGCTGCTTGGATTTTTTCTGGATGTCTTTGACGAGATCTCGTCTTTCTATTAGTTCGATATTCTTCAGCGCCAGGGCACAGGCTAGTTGATTCCCTGTATAGGTGTGGCCGTGATAGAAGGTTTTATGTTCATCGGGCTCTCCTAAAAAAGAATTAAAGATTTGTTCGTTCATGATAGTGGCCGCCAGAGGCATATAGCCGCCAGTAATTCCTTTACCGATACACATAATATCAGGGACGACATCTTCTTGTTCACAGGCAAATAATGTACCGGTGCGACCAAATCCTACCGCTACTTCGTCACAAATCAATAATATATTGTACTTCTTGCACAATTGTTCGACCGCTTTTAAAAAGCCAGGAGGGTGGGTAATGATGCCTGCTGCTCCTTGAACAAGCGGTTCGATAATCAATCCTGCAATTTCCTCTGCTTGGTCTTGAAGCAACTTTTCCAGCTCATCAATACAATAGTTTTTCACTGCTTCTTGATCCCCGTATTCAGTCATGCGATATGTATAAGGAGAAGGAGTTGGAATCCGTTCAAATAGTAGTGGTTTAAAGATTCTATGGAATAAATCCATTCCGCCGACACTCACTGCTCCAACTGTATCACCGTGGTACGCCTCGTTCAGGGAGACAAATTTATTTTTATGTTGATATTTTACAGGATCGATATTTTTCCAATATTGATAAGCGACTTTAAGGGCGATTTCTACAGCAGCTGATCCAGTGTCCGAGTAAAAGACTTTCGATAAATGACCAGGAGTAATCTCTGCTAATTTCTTAGCCAGTAATATGGATGGTACATTTGCAGATCCTAGTAGTGTAGAGTGTGCGACTTTTTCAACTTGTTCAATCAGAGCGTTGTTTAGCTCTGGTTCATTATGGCCATGTACGTTGACCCATAATGAAGCATAACCGTCCAAGTACCGATTGCCTTCTACGTCAAAAAGGTAGCTCCCTTCCCCGCGTTCAATGATTAGCGGTTTACTTTCTCGATACGTTTTCATTTGTGTAAACGGATGCCATACATATTCCTTATCCCATTTTTCTAAGTCATGACTATTCATTCTTGAACACCTCTTTTAGTTGTTGGGTAAATTCATGATTACTAAGTAAATCAAGTATGTAGACTCTCAGATCTTTTCTTACGTCGACAAATGTTGGTATGCAGGCGAGGCCAGCGAGTCCTGTGAGCTTTTCAACGGTTAGGATATTGTCGTGATGAATTTCATCGTCGGGCCGATAATGGTTATATAAAATAGTTTTAACGCTAATATCATGCAATTTGGCATACGAATGCGTAGTTATGACATTATGAATCGATCCTAAACCGCTTGTAGAAACGAAAATGACTGGCATGTTGCAATCTCTAATTAAATCGGTTGTCATATAGAAACTGTTCGCTCGTTCAATGAGTGGTACGGCCAATCCCCCAGCGCCCTCGACTAACACGATGTCATACATTTGTTCGAGTTCGTGAACTCGTTCCACGACCTTTTGCTCGTCGATTTGTTGCCCTGTTAACTTTATAGCTAAGTGTGGAGATGTTTCGGGTTCAAGCATGTAAAACCCAGGTGCCTTTACACCAAGTTCCTGCTCAAACCAAGAGATGTCAGGGTATGTATTCGTTTCGTGAATCAATCCTGTTTGAAACGGCTTAAATATTGTGACGCTTTTTCCCATTGTTTGAAGAGACATATAGAGTAAACTCGTGGCGACGGTTTTTCCGATATCCGTGCCAGTTCCGGTTATAAAGTAGGCTTGGCCCATGGGTGTTTCAGCTCCTTTATGTTTGTAAATCGTGCAATACGCGGCCTTACTTGCTGAATGATGATGGCACATAGAACACACAGCAACAAATCACCGGGTGCAGGTAATAAGAAGCCGTAAAAAATTGTCTGGTAGATTGAAAGAGGCGTTTCTACAACCCACTTCATCGCTCCATAAAGCCATATACAGCCAAATAAATAAACAGTCAGCAATGATGCTAGGTTAGCGAAGAAAATGGAACGAATCGTGGAGAGATTAAACCTGTTAATCAACCATCCGTTCACATAGGCCCCGAGTATATAACCAAGCAAATAGCCGAAAGTGGGCTTAAATATATAGCCAAAACCACCGCCCTCGGCAAACACTGGCACTCCTATAAGGCCGATTAAGACGTAGCATAATTGACTAAGTAACCCGAGACGTGGTCCTAGCAGCGCCCCTGCCAAATAGACTGCTAGAATTTGCAACGTGAAGGGTATGTAGGGAATAGGGATCTTAATAAAGGCGCCAATGGCAGTTAACGCAGTAAATAGGGCAACATAAGAGATCGTTTTAGCTTTCAAGTTTTCAACCTCCTTTTTTTGAAATTGGTAGGTAAAATGCCCACTATTAGTGTGCATGATTTATATTTTATATGTCAACCATTTATTATTTTAGTTAACATATAAAACGCAATTAAAATGACAGACTTAGAAAAATATTGAAAATTAGTAATTGAACAATATTTTGTTTGTGTGTTATTATTCAATTTATATGTTAACTATTTTAAAATATAGTTAACATATAAAAGCTTGGAGGGAACAAATATGACAGGAGAAATGCTAATACAGGATGAACTTTCCAGAGAAACAGCTATATTAGTGACGCCCATTTTAGAAACATTTCTTCGAGGGAAATCCAGTCATCAGAAAGAAGCGGATGTAGCTCCACTCCTTGGTAACGAATATACGAATCATGTATATCAATCGCTTCATGAGGTTCATGAAAGATGATTTGGGAGAAGGAACTAGAAAAGATTAAAGAAGGAGGGCTTTACAGACAACTCCAAACCGTTGAAACAATGAGCGATCAAGGGTATGCCATGGTGAACGGAAAAAAATGATGATGTTTGCCTCCAATAATTACTTAGGGGTTGCCAATGATCAACGATTAATTGAGGCTTCTGTCCAAGCGACTCAAAGATTTGGTACGGGTTCTACTGGTTCACGATTAACCACTGGCAATACAATTGTCCATGAAAAACTAGAGAAAAGACTGGCAGAGTTTAAGCAAACGGATGCAGCGATAGTATTAAACACAGGGTATATGGCTAACATAGCAGCGTTAACGACCCTTGTTGGTAAGGACGATCTCGTTTTATCCGATGAGATGAATCATGCCAGTATTATTGATGGATGTCGTTTATCACGTGCGGAAACTATCATTTATCGTCATGCTGATTTACTTGACTTGGAAATGAAACTCCAGATTAATACCCGCTACAGGAAAAGAATAATTGTAACGGATGGCGTCTTTTCGATGGATGGTGATATTGCGCCATTGCCAGGCATTGTCGAACTTGCCAAGCGTTATGATGCACTTGTTATGGTGGATGACGCACATGCGACGGGGGTTTTAGGTAAAGACGGAAGGGGAACTTCTGAACATTTTGGACTGAAGGGGAAGATAGATATCGAGATGGGGACACTCTCCAAAGCTGTTGGTGCAGAAGGAGGGTATATCGCTGGAAGCAGGTCTTTAGTTGACTATGTCTTAAATCGAGCCAGACCGTTTGTCTTCTCTACCGCCTTATCAGCAGGAGTAGTAGCAAGTGCACTTACAGCAGTCGATATCATTCAATCAGAACCTGAACGCAGAGTACGCATTCGAGCCATGAGCCAGCGTCTTTATAATGAATTAACCTCCCTTGGCTACACAGTTTCGGGGGGAGAAACTCCGATTCTTGCCATTATTTGCGGAGAACCGGAACAGGGCATGTTCCTTTCGAAAGAATTACATAAGCACGGAATTTATACACCAGCTATCCGTCCGCCAACGGTACCTTCTGGAACTTCGCGCATTCGACTTACGTTAATGGCGACACATCAAGAAGAACAAATGAATCATGTTATCGACGTGTTCAGAACAATCCGTACCAATAGATACAAATAGGTTGTTTGATTTTCAAGGAAGTTTATCGCGGCGAGGACGTTAAATAAAGACATAAGCTAGATTCATAGGATGAATGGAATGTACAACATATGAGAAAAGAGGGATTAGGTTTGGAAACATTGGTGAAAAAGGATTGGAAGATGCTAGCGGAAAACGTAATCAAAGGATATAAAGTAACAGCGGAAGAAGCACTTGCTATTGTACAAGCACCTGAAAACGAGGTTTTAGAGATTTTGAATGCAGCTTTCCTTATTCGTCAGCACTATTATGGAAAAAAGGTTAAGTTGAATATGATCATTAATACGAAGTCAGGTCTATGTCCTGAAGATTGTGGCTATTGTTCGCAGTCAATCGTGTCGGAAGCTCCTATCGATAAATATGCTTGGCTGACCAAAGAGAAGATTGTTGAAGGTGCTCAAGAATCAATTCGTCGCAAAGCTGGCACGTATTGTATCGTTGCTTCTGGCCGTCGTCCAACCAATAGGGAAATTGATCATGTCATTGAAGCCGTGAAAGAAATTCGTGAGACAACGGATCTTAAAATATGCTGCTGTCTAGGTTTCTTAAATGAAACGCATGCCAGTAAGCTAGCTGAAGCTGGGGTTCATCGCTACAATCACAACTTAAATACATCTCAAGATAATTATAAGAATATTACATCCACACATACTTATGAGGACCGTGTAGATACAGTCGAAGCTGTAAAAGAGGCCGGAATGTCTCCATGCTCGGGTGCCATTTTTGGTATGAATGAGTCTAATGAAGAAGCAGTAGAGATTGCCCTATCCCTACGTAGTCTTGACGCGGATTCTATTCCTTGTAATTTCCTCAATGCGATTGACGGTACACCACTTGAGGGAACTTCCGAGTTGACTCCAACTAAATGTTTGAAATTAATTTCGATGATGAGATTTGTTAATCCAAGTAAGGAAATCCGTCTTGCTGGAGGTCGTGAGGTGAACCTCCGTTCCATGCAACCCATGGCACTTTATGCAGCCAATTCTATCTTCGTCGGCGATTATCTAACAACAGCTGGACAAGAACCTACGGCGGATTGGGGCATTATCGAAGACCTTGGTTTTGAAATTGAAGAATGCGCTCTTTAACATAGTAAAAAAACTGCATATTAAACAGGAAGGCTGCTGAATCAGTAGCCTTCCTGTTTAATATGTCTCGTAAATGATAGAGCCTGTCTGGGAAATATCATAATCACCTAAAGCTTTGATTTCAGCTTGAAATGGATTTGATGATAAAATTCGCTTAACAATGTTTATAAGCTGTTCGTTTTTCGGAGATTTTAAAATAACAAGGTCATAACGCTCTGTAATTAATGGAACAAAGTCGATTCCAACGACTTTTGCAGCTTTTTCAATTCCCACACCTACATCCGCTATCCCAGCAGAAACAGCTGAAGCCACACTTAAGTGATTGGTCTCTTCGTTATCATATCCCTTAAGATTTTTTGAAGGGATTTTGTGAATCCTTAGCTGCTCATCAAGAAGAATTCGAGCTCCTGATCCTCTTTCTCGATTGATGATGGCCAAGTCTTTTTGTTTTAAATCAGTCCAATTTGTGAGGTCTAAAGGATTTCCTTTTTTAACATATAAACCTGCTTTCCTTGAAACCAGATTAAGTAAAATATAAGGATAGCCTACCAAAATCTTTTTTATATAAGGAAGATTATATTCCCCAGTATCTCCATCAAACATATGTAAACTAACGATGTCGGAATCCCCATTGTACATGGATATAAGCCCGCTTAGACTTCCTTTGTTAGAGCGTAATGTTTTATAGCTGGAGTCCTTTTCAATGTGCTGCCCTAGTATATCTAACACCATATCTTGCCCGCTAATGACAAGGTTAAGAGAATCCTTCACATCGTTTTTATAGGGTTCGGCAACAGGAACTGGGGATGTACTAGACTTATTGTTATTAATATACATCTCCAAGTCTTTTGCATCCATTCTCATCTGTCTTCCCACACGGAATACAGGCAGTTCCCCTTTTTTAACAAGATCATAAATCGTCAATTTAGATACCTTTAAAAGCTGTGACACTTCCTCGATCGTATAGGAAAGCTCTTTTGACATGTGCATCCCTCCATTCTTTATTGTAGCTTAGAGTCCTTTGAAAAGTAAATTCACAGCAAAAAAAGGCATTGATTAAAACCTTTTATCTGCTTTATACTAGTTATAATTAGATATAACTAGTTATAACTAGTCAGAAAGGGAGAGAGACTTTGAAAAAAATATATCTTATGATTTTCTCGATTATGCTACTTGTGATAGTTGGCACAGGCTGTTCAAGTGATAAAGAAAAAGGCAAAGAAAAGCAGACGCAACAAGCTGACAAGAAAGTAGAATTGACGATGTCAGCAGCCGTGAGTTTACAAGCTGCCTTAAATGACATTAAAACTGCTTTTGAAAAAGAAAATCCAAATGTGACAATAAACTATAACTTAGGAGCTTCTGGGGCTCTTCAACAACAAATTTCACAAGGAGCACCTGTGGATCTGTTTTTCTCTGCTGCAGAAGATAAATTTGAAAAATTAGTAGCTGAAGACCTAATTGAAGAGAAAAATGGAATCGACTTAGTAGGAAATGAACTGGTGCTGGTGGTCCCAAAGGAATCGGATAAAGAAATCAAGACAATAAATGACATCACAAAGGCTACCAAAATTTCCATTGGTACCCCTGAGTCAGTACCAGCAGGACAATATGCTAAGCAAACATTAGAAAACCTAAACCTTTGGAAAGAGATTGAAGGTAAATTGGTATATGCCAAGGACGTTAGCCAAGTGCTTACATACGTAGAAACAGGAAATGTAGACGCAGGACTAGTTTATAAAACAGATGCCTTAAACTCTGAAAAAGTTGATATCGTCGCAACAGCTAAGGAAGATTTACACGACCCGATTATCTATCCATTAGGCATGATTAAGGATAGTTCTCATCCAAAAGAAGCGCAGCTATTTTACGACTATCTTCAAAGCGAAGATTCTATCAAGGTTTTTGAAAAATATGGATTTGAAGATTTGAATTAATGCCGCAGTTTTGTAAAATAAAGATAAATTTCATTCTATAACAAAGGCCACCAATTTGGTGGCCTTTTCTTTTGTGCACCCGGCATGTGCAATCAACCATGAAGGGTGTATAAAGTAAATGATTGTACTCTTTCCACGAGGTCTATAACCTGTTCAGTGATGGACAGCTGAATTATCAGAACTTGACCTACCTCTACTCTACAACTTTGCTCTCATCTCTTTTGGTTTTGGTCAAATAGACGACCAAGCCCAAGATTATAACGAGGAAGACCAAACTGGTTCCTGTCGTACCTAGACCAAGGCCACCCTTATTACGAGGCTGTGACAGATAGTCGCCAAGAGAGGCGCCAAGAGGGCGAGTCAAGATGTAGGCGATCCAGAAGGAAAGCACTGCATTTAGTTTGAAACCGTAGTGGGCGATGGTCACCACCCCAATCAATGCCGCGAACATAAGTGCGGACTTCCAATAGCCCATGTTGAGCCCTTCTGCTATGAGGTCACCAGCTGCCGTACCCAAGGCGAAGGTGAACAAGATGGCCAACCAGTAGAATGCTTCTCGTTTGGTCGTGTAGATAGAATGAATGGACAGTGTCTTCTCACTCGAGTACCAAGCCGCAAACGTCGCAAGCATCGCAACTGTAAAGATGATAGTTGTCGTCACCAGACTGACTCCGAGATTGTCCACGAGGTTGTCGGTAATCAGCGTGCCTACAACGCTAATCATCACTACCGTGAACCAGTAAACCCTTGGCACATACTTACTCGCTTTGAATTGGAAGAAAAGCGTTATGATCAAAAGGACAGCCATGATTAAGGTCGTGTTGGTCAATCCCAATTTCAGATTTCCGATCAGGAAGTCTGCAGCCGTCTCACCCACAGTTGTTGCCATTATTTTAATGATCCAGAAGTAAATGGTGACTTCCGGAACCTTGTTCAACATCTGCCGCCCTATGGATGGGCTTTTTGTATCATTCATTTATGAATCCTCCTTATCCTCTCTTGGTTTATTTCGTTTTCGATAAAACCTTATTGGCTGGTTCTATTGTTCCCTAGATTCACTATATCGAGTCAACCTTAACGCAACTTGAAAAAAGGATTAAAAATCAATTAAAAAGCGAAATTAAAAGCAAAATAATGCTAAATTGTAGAAAGAGCATTTCAATAATTGATGGATGCGAGTAAAATGCAGGAATTTGGAGCAAATATAGAAGGGTATTGAATTATAAGTGGACGACAATTTTCTGTATTTAGGATGGAACTAATGTTCCTAGCTAAATTCGATAAATACATGTGGATGTGGCTTACTTTCCATATTGCACTCAAGTAGGAGGGTTTTAAATGAAACAGCGTATTTTGGTTGTAGAAGATGAAGTCCAGATAGCAACGATATTAAAGATAGAACTCGAGTACGAAGGGTATGAAGTGATTGTGGCCCATACTGGTAAGGCGGGGTTGGAAGCGGCATTACAGGAAAAATTAGATTTAATACTTTTAGATGTTATGTTACCTGAGATGAATGGTATTGAAGTTTTAAGAAGAATACGAAATGAGAACACCTTACTGCCAATCATCCTATTAACAGCTCGTAATATTACGATGGATAAGGTGACGGGACTAGATCAGGGAGCCAATGACTATATAACGAAGCCTTTTGAAATCGAGGAGTTATTGGCAAGAATACGTTCTTGTATTCGTCAGAATTCAATAGCTGCCAAAGCTTCAAAAGAAGAGGAATCGATCTTATCAATTAAGGATCTATTCATTAATCTCGATACAAGGGAGGTTAACAGGGGCGATTTTTCTATCGCGCTAACCCCGAAGGAATTTGATCTGCTCGTTTATTTACTATCCAATAAAAATAAAATAGTGACACGAGAAAATATCCTGATTAATGTATGGGGTTATGAGTATGAAGGGGAAACCAATGTAATCGATGTGTATATCCGTCATTTAAGAAAGAAAACAGAAGAAGGTTTTTCTGATCCGACGATTATTCAGACGGTAAGAGGAATTGGCTATACAGTAAGGGAGAATTAAGTAATGAAAATTACAACAAAAATTAACCTGATTACGACAGCTTGGATACTCTGTGTGTTGGTTGCAGTCAATGCTGTTGTATTTATTTCTTTTATGAAAATTACTGTAAACATGGAAGAGGATATATTACTTCACAAAGCGCAAAATATTGTTGCTGAAATTCAAATGGATGATTCTCCTCAAGAAATAGAAAAAAAATTAACGACATATTTAACGAATCATTCATTTATACGGATCATTCAACCTGATTCTCAAATTAGTAGCGAAGTATCCAGTGACCCTTATTTGATTACCAAATTTAAAGGAGAATTTTCAAGCGAACAAGAATCGCAAAGAAGTACAATTAGACAAGCGCATAAAGAAGAGCAAATATTAATTGTTAGGGTTCCTATTCTATCCGAAGGTAAAGTTGTTGAAACTTTAGAAATTGGAGATAGATTACTAGGACTGGAATTAGGGAAGGATGTATTACTTTCCATTCTGACATTTTGTACGCTATTAGGGGCGGGGTTATCGTTGCTAGGCGGCAGGTGGTTATCGAATGTAATTATGAAACCTATTTCCAATATGATTAATACGATGGAGGATATTGAACAAAGCGGTATACCAAAAAAAATCATCATCCAACATGAAACAAAGGATGAACTGCAAAAAATGGCTGTTACATTCAATCGGATGATGGGCAGATTGGATGCAAATTTGGATAAACAGAAGCAATTTATTTCGGATGCTTCTCATGAAATAAAGACCCCGCTTACGATTATAAAAAGTTATGCTGATCTACTGCGAAGACGTCGTATACAAAACGAAGAGAAAGCACTTGATGTTATAGATGTAATTCATTCAGAGGCAACCCGTATACAGAAAATGACGGAAAGGCTGCTAGAATTAGCCGATACAGAATTGGAAAATACTTTAGATTATAAATCCTTGAATGTAATAACTTTATGTCAGAACGTGTTTAATCAATTCAAAGAAGTCTATGATCGGGAAATAGATTTTCATTATCAAGAAGATTCCATTATGGTTATAGCAGATGAATTGAAGATAAAACAGGTGATCATTATCATTTTAGATAACGCAATCAAATATAGTACAGACAAAATTGATGTGTATGTAAAGGATCAGTTAGACTCTACGGTCATTAAGGTAAAAGATTATGGGATTGGAATACCTGAGAATGAAATAGAAAATATCTTCGAACGTTTTTACCGGGTGGATAAGGCTAGAAGCCGGGAGACAGGTGGAACAGGGCTAGGTTTGTCGATAGCCAAAAATATAATGAATCAACATAATGGGGAAATTAAAGTGGTTAGTACTGATGGAAAAGGAACAGAGGTGGTATTGTCCTTACCCAAAAGGTAATCTGCTTCTTGCTAAATTCAGACTTGAATGGATGAAGTGCAAGATAATTTGCCGCTAAATACAAGAATGAGGTGTTCTGTGAGTAACACTAATATGATGATTAGCTTGAGTATCTTATTATTGCTATTTCTCGTTTATACGATTGTCCCAACGGTATTTATTCGTGTATCCGGACTGGGCATAACCAAAAATATCAAGAGGAATAATAGAATAGCCTTAACTTTTGATGATGGACCTAACCCTGAATATACGACACAATTGCTTGACCTTTTAAAAAGGTATAAGATAAAGGGTTCGTTTTTTGTTGTGGGCAGTAAAGTGAAAAACAACCCTGATATCATTAAACGAATGCATGAAGAAGGACATACAATTGGAATCCATCATTTTGATCATATTTCAAGCTGGGTCCTTTCGCCATTTCATTTAAGGAAACAGTTAGATATGACTGAAAAGGCCATAATGGAATGTACCCATGAAAAAGTCACTTTTTACAGACCTCCATGGGGCCATTTTAATATGTTTACGCAAATAGCCAGTAAGAAATATCAAGTGATTATGTGGTCAGACATTTTCGGAGATTGGAAAGTGGAAACATGCAAAAATGACCTACTTGATCAATTGCGAAAAACGTCAACAGAAGGTTCCATTCTCCTGCTCCATGACTGTGGGGAAACCTTGGGGGCGGATAAAGAAGCACCTCGATATATGATTGAAGCCTTGGAAGTTTACCTACAAGAAACAATAAAAAAGGGAACACAATTTATTACATTAAAAGACTTATAAACTGATTCGAGGGGATTTTATGAATATAGATAGTATCTTACATTTTATTGACTTATATGGCTATCTTATCATTTTTCTTTTTTTATTCATGGGCATTGTGGGAATTCCCGCCCCAGAAGAATCTCTTCTATTTCTAATCGGAGTCTTGATTGGACAAAATAAGCTCTCTTTTGGTTTAGCTACGCTGAGTGCATTTCTTGGAGCCTTTATAGGGATGCTTATCGCCTATGTATGTGGGAAATACGTTGGGTATCATTTTATAAATAAATTTGGAAAATACGTGGGCATTACAAATGATCGCTGGGAGAAAGTACAGGGAAAGTATATGAAAAATGTCCAAAAAACAATTGTATTTGGATTTTATCTACCAGGAATAAGACAAATTAGTCCGTATTTTGCAGGAATCAATCATATCCCCTTCTGTAAATTTCTCCTCTTTTCCCTGCTAGGCACTGTTCTCTGGACTGTCCCTTTTATAGTGGCAGGGTATTATTTGGGCAATGCCTTTCATATAAATCCGGAATATGTTCCACTTTTAGGTGTCGTATTCATAGTTTTTTTATTGATGTACGTTTCTATCAATTATATGAAAAAGAAAAAAAAGAATGCCCAAAAATAGGCCCACTTCATAAGGATGATTCCCGTCCCGATTGGAATAACCAGTTTCTACAATTGGTTTTCTAATCGGGCTATTAAGTTTAGAGATGGGGACTTAAGATACCTTGAACGTATCATTAAAAATTGATTAAAAAGAAAGTTTTTAACAAAATCAGTGATATATTGTAAGAGGAAAAAAGCTCTTGAACATGCAAATAGTCTTTTTTCTTAGTATGTAATCATCGTATTAAAAGAATGATTTCTATAGGAGATGACATATATGAAGAAGATTTTGTTTTTACCTCTCTTTCGCATGCAGTCAGGACATCATCAAGTTGCAGAGGCCTTAATGGATATGTTAAAAAAACATACAAGCGGAGTTACTTTGAAAAAAGTGGATCTGTTAAGTTATACAAGTAACTCTTTAGAAAAAATGATAACAACTGGTTATTTGAAATGGATCCGTTATGCACCTGAAACCTATAATCTCGCCTATAAAAACCTTTTTTACGTTTCCTTGCCGAAGGAACGTTCCTTTAAATGGTATCAACATATATTCTTGAAGAAAATGGAACAATTGATAGCGGAGGAAAAGCCAGATTTAATTGTGTGTACACACGGGTTCCCTTCCTATCTCTTAAGCCAGTTGAAAATAAAAGGGAAATGCAATATCCCAATTATCAACGTGTATACGGATTTCTTTATTAATAATGTGTGGGGAAGCAAGGGGATTGATTTTCATTTTCTTCCTACCCAGGAATTGAAAGAAAAGCTAATAATCAAGAATCAAATACCGAAACATAGTATGATGGTAACTGGTATTCCTGTGCATGAGGAAATCACTAAAAGAGCCCGTGGATTAAAAAACGCAGATCGCCCCAAAATTTTAATTTCAGGAGGAAACAGTGGTCTGGGTGGGATATTGAATTTAGAAGATGAGTTAAAGAAATCAACCGACTGTGATTATTTTGTACTTTGTGGTAACAACAAAAAGCTATATGATGCAATCGATACGTGGAATTTAGCTCATATTAACCCATTACCTTATATCTCATCAAGGTCAGAAATGAACAAACTTTATGAAGAAGTGGACGCAATCGTAACGAAACCCGGCGGTGTCACCATTAGTGAAGCACTTCGAAAAAGGCTACCGATTTTTGTTCATTCAATGCTTCCAGGACAGGAGGAAATTAATCTACAGTATTTAAAAGACCATAAACTTGTATTTGAACTCAATCACAATTTATCATTTGAAAAACAAATACTCAGTATATTAAAGGACCATAAAAAAATGGATCAGTGGGATATATCCATCGAATCTTATCAAAGGGAAATAGAGTTGGAAAAACCTGAGAGAATGGTGGAAGTAATGAA
Source organism: Peribacillus butanolivorans (assembly GCF_001273755.1). Classification (GTDB taxonomy): domain Bacteria; phylum Bacillota; class Bacilli; order Bacillales; family DSM-1321; genus Peribacillus; species Peribacillus butanolivorans. The sequence goes on along the minus strand of NZ_LGYA01000001.1, from coordinate 4,487,363 downwards.
ATTGATCCTTAATCTTAAACAAGCAAGTAAGCCGTCATACCTAACCAATCAGTCAAAAGTTATTTATAGCTAGGGATAATTCAGTTCAAGTAACATGATGTTAAAATTATCTGTTCTGTATTTGATGAATCGACGGGAAGATTCGTTTAATCAGCAGCAATTTGTAGTGGGCGCCATTGGGTGATCGACAAGGGGAATTATCAACAACGGTCGAGATTTTTTTAAGAGAATAAAGCTGAAAATGAAAGAGGGAAGCTGATTTATGAACGACTTTATCCAATCTATTCTACTTACACTTATGGATTATGGGTACCTTGGAATTACCCTCGGTCTTATGATTGAAATCATTCCAAGTGAAATTGTATTATCTTATGGAGGCTTTTTAGTATCCCAAGGAAACATCAGTTTTGTAGGGGCGGTTATTGCCGGAACAATTGGTGGAACCATCGCTCAGATCTTTGTTTATTTAATCGGATATTATGGTGGAAGACCATTTTTAGAACGATACGGAAAGTATATTTTTATACACAAGAAACATATTGAGCTATCGGAATCTTGGTTTACTAAATATGGACCAAGTGTCATTTTTACGGCTCGGTTCATTCCGGTTGTGAGACATGCTATTTCGATACCAGCAGGGATTTCTAAAATGTCTTTAATAAAATTCACGAATTATACGCTACTAGCCGTACTTCCATGGTCTGTGCTTTTTGTATTTCTCGGGATGAAGTTAGGAAGCAATTGGGGACAGATTAATGAGATGGCCAAGCCCTATATCCAGCCAATCGCAGTAGTTGCGGTTCTTATTATTGCAGGAATGTTCATTCGCGGGTACATGAAAAAAAAGAAAAACAAAGCCTTATGAAGTTTATGGATTTAAGGAAGGGTTGTTATGAAACATAATAGGATACTTACAAAAGCCTTTATAACAACAGGAACCGAACCGATAAACGTGAAAAACTTCACAACGAATCATCGATAATGATGGTAATAGCCTTCCAAGGGTTCATTCAATGGAAGCAGTTGGGTTTTATAATATGAATTAATTAAAAAGACCACCAATTTGGTGGTCTTTTTTTATAATTTATGGGGAAATAGATTGGTATTTCTTCCTTTATTTTGAAACTTTATCATCCGTAATCCGTATATAATGTGAACGATAGTAGTGAAAGTGAAAAATCAACAAAGCCACATTTAAGAAAACACCATTTGAAATGGATGGGGTTAACGGTCGTTGTTAGGTTACCTCATAATATTAAGATTCTTTTATTTGTAAATTTGATTAAGGGAAGGAATATAGAAGCAATAGAATACTTATAAATAGTATAGAAAATGTATTAGTAATATTTTTAAATAGGATAAATATTCAAATGGCAATGGAACTACTTAACTAACATGTACTAGCCCTTAGAAAGGATGCTTTCATTCATGGAAATAAGGAAACCAACTGATTATGAACTTCAAAAGGTTTTATCACTTTCGTCACAAGCTGTTTTTGACGGCACATTAGGTGAAGTGAGGCCAACTAATCAAAAAATCAAACAACTTGTTGAACCACTGCTTGCAAAAGGGGGTTATTATGTCATTGCGATAGAAGAAGATCAACTAATGGGGTGGATTCTATTAGGAGCAGGTAAAGATCAGTTTACGGATAAGATGAATGGATTTATTTATGAACTGTTTGTAATAGAAGAATACAGAGGGAAAGGTATTTCTAAGAGATTAATGGAGTCAGCAATTAATTTTCTAAAACAAGATGGGCATTCTGAAGTCCGTCTAAGTGCTTTTGCCCAGAACAAAGCTATTAAGCTCTACGAAAAAATGGGCTTTAACATCAGAACCATTACGATGAGTTTGCCGTTATGACTCTTTCAGTGGATGTTTCGCAATAAAGGAATATGTACTTGGAGGATATCTTAGTTGACTATGGGCTGATAATCCTGATAAAAAAGCAAATTTATTACATAAAAAAGGATAGTAATTAACCGTCCTAAAGCTTTTATCTATTAGTGTTAGACCTATTTACAGGGGGGATAAAAAAAGTGAATGAAGCAATAATTAGTTTTCTTATTATTGTAATGTTGATCATTGCGTTCACATACGGTCTCATAAGACAAATACGGCAAATAGTTAGTATCAGAAAAGGAAATAAATCAGATTATGTTCATTACAAAAGAACAGTAGTTGGAAACTATCTGAGTTGCATTTCATATGCGGGTTTTCTTATTGCCTATATCTTAAATGTACTTCTTGCATCTCGTATTATACCTAATGTATTTTTCACAAGTGATAACACCAGTTTCAGTTGTTTTATTTTTTTTGCCTTACTATTGATCGCGAAATTTGGAATTATTCCTAATGATTCAAAACAGAGAGATTTACAGAATTAATGATGTCAGAGGATGTTCACTATTAATATTCTTGTTATACAAATACGTTATTAAGAAAGAGGAAATATGAAAAAAATTCCGCTAACACTATTAATAATCGGAATATCCATTACCTTTGTCTTAAGCTTTGCCATGCCAGAGTTGGCAGGCAAAGTAAAAAACGATATAAGCTCTATGAAAATCCTATACTCCTACAGCGTTACAAAGTCATTCTTGGAACAAACCGAAGAAACAATCGAAATAGCATCTGTACCTCTGGGTAAAGTAAAGACCCAAGATGTTAATATCCGCACAGATGTTCAGCTTGAAGAAACACCACTGAATATTCAGGGTGTAGTGAAAGAAAACCTAAATAAGCCAGAAGAGTACAAACACGAAGTCACCTTAACTGGCCCCGAAAAAGGGTTTACCCACCGGAAATATTATCTTACCAAAAATTACGATAAAGGAACTTACACAGTTATTCGGACTAATAAAATAACTGGAAAAGAAAATGAGTATGCCGGAACGTACTATGAACCGAGTGCTCAGGATCCTATCATCGCGTGGTCACGTGACAAAAAGTAAAAAAGGTATCATATGACAACTCTTATTACTACGCTTATCCCATTGTTACTATAGATAAAAACGATACTCTAAAACAAGCCCCCCATTCTAGGGGGATATTTTTAATTAATGAACATGATTAACATGAAAGTCGGAGGAAAAATGGAAAAACCAGTTACGATTGAGAATTACAACCCAAATTGGGTTACTGAGTTCGAACATGAAAAAGCGAAGATTAAGGAAGTCCTAAAGGACAAACCTATTTGTGTTGAGCACATTGGGAGTACCTCTGTAAAAGACTTATGCGCAAAACCAATTTTGGATATAATGGCAGGCGTTCAACATTTAGATGAAGTGGACAAGTTTATTGATCCCTTAAAAACAATTGGCTATGAGTTTGTCGCACATAAGGAGTTTCCTGAAAGGCGTTTTTTTAGAAAAGGCCAATGGAGAGCGGGTACACACCATTTACATATTTACAAATTCGGAAGTGAAGAGTGGAATAATCATCTATTATTTAGGGATTATTTAAGCACTCATCCTGATATTCGTAAACAATACCAGCAATTAAAACAAAACTTATCACAAAAGCATCATTTAGATAGAGTGGGATATACTCAAGCAAAAGCCCCATTTATCCGATATGTCATAGAAGAAGCAAAAAAAAAGATAAATAGTATGTGATTAAAAGGGGTATATCATTTCAATCTTTTTAGTGACCATTTTAGGCTCACTTCTCCTTAATGATGGGACCAATTAATTGGAGGGATGGTCGTAGATTGTTTTTTTAGAGGTTATATTCACTTAACAAGATCAGTATAAAACTTGAACTGTCAAAGTCTATGAAGTAAAAGCTGCATATGAAGAGTACTGAAAGAAAAATCAAATCTAATAGACGTTCGTTTTTCGGTTTTTACATGATCTCTATTTTTCCATGGCAGATGTAACGGCAGTGTATAAACTGCCGTTTTTGTGTGTGAAATCTTAGGGTAATAGCCTTTTAGCATGAACTTCGAACAATAAGTTCCGGGGCAAACCGATATGTAATGAACGGAGCCTGAACAGGATTAGTTATCCGGTCCAATAATAATTCTGCTACTTTGATTCCCATTTGTTGTATAGGTTGTCCAATTGTCGTGATAGAAGGTTCATAAAATTCCGAATAGGCGACATCATCAATACTGATAATGGCTACTTCATTAGGAATCGAGACTTTTTTCTTTTTCAAATAGCTAAGGATTTCACGGAGCACTAAATCATTTCCTGCTACTATGGCTGTTGGAGGCTTTTCTGTATCGAATATTTGGGCCAATTTTTCTTGAATTTGGTTTCTGGGTAAAGAATAGATATCATCTTCTCTGACTTCAAAATCATAAGATGCCATTGCTTTTTTAAATCCTTCGATTCTCTCCAACCTTGGCGTGATAGGGATATCAATCGGTAAGGTTAAAAACGCGATATTTTCGTGTCCTTTTTCAGCTAGCATGGATACCGCTAAAAAGATTGCAGCGTGATTGTCTAAAAGGACGGAATCAGATGTCACGCCATCAACTAACCGATCAACGAATACCATAGGAATCGAATGATCGATTAGATAATTATAGACTTTAAAATCATTTCCTACTGGAAAAATAATGATTCCATCTACTTGCGTAGAAACCAGCAAATCAAGGTATTCTTTTTCTTTCTCTGGATCATCAGCAGAATCACAAATGAATACCTTCATGCCGTGCTGCCGAAACTGTTCTTCCACGGTACGAATAATTTCGGTGGACAAAGTATGTAAAATATTAGCTACGAGAATGCCTATGACTTTTGTTTTTTTTACTTTTAAATTTCTAGCATTATCATTGGGACGAAAGTCAAGTTCTTGGATGACTTGCTCAATTCTGTCTTTGGTTTCAGCACTCATATAACGAAAACGTTGGTTGATATATTGAGAAACCGTACTTTTGGAAACACCGGCCTTCTCCGCAACATCTGATATAGTAGTTTTCTTTTTTTTATTCATGGCGTTCTCCTAGAGGATATTATTTCTTGAAAATTGATACCTTCATCATAACAAAGGAGCATAATGATTCCAACGCCATTCTTTAACATGAAAATGGACATGGATCTATTTTGTTATACACTGGATTTAAGAAACACCCTTAGCGCTTTTGATGCACAAAAGCATAGTAAGCTAAATCAAAGTTTGGCTGCGGAATTTCCATCGATGATAATATAAACGGTAAAAATGATTTAATAAAAGAGATAGATAAAAAAGCAAAAGTTGGGTGAAATCTATAAATAAGTAGGTGGATCAATTATGTTAATAAAGTGGATAAAATGCCAAGTGAATGAGAAAAACAAGAGTTCATTTTCTAACGCACAAGAGGGTTGGGGAGAATTGAAACAGGTAGATGGTTTTATAGGCCAAATCGGGGGATGGGATAAAAACAATCCGTTTGAAGCAGGCATTATTTCTTTCTGGAGAGATGATCGTTCTTACCAAGCATTCATGGAGCAACAGCATGATGAAATTTTCGAGAAGAGTAACCAAAGAAATACTTATTCCAATATCTCTGTTCATATTTACGAGAAAATGTTTAATATAAGCACAACAGACATGACAGATTTTTTAAGTAAGGGAAGTCTTCTTCGAGTGGCAGATTGTTTTGTAGAAACAAATAAACAACTTGAGTTTAAGCACATGCAAAAAGAAGTATGGAACAAAGGGATGAAGGCTTCACCAGGAATGCTTGCTGGAGTATTTGCTGAAAAGAAAAATGGAAGATATCTGGTCGCTTCATTATGGGAAAATGATCGTTCACATCAATGGTATGTGGATAATAAATTGCCTGCCTTAATTCAAAGTTCTGGAGTCAAGGACCCTGCAATAAGAATTACAGGAAGTTTAATAAAAGTTAATCCAAAATGGATCGTTTTTTGAATGATCGGGATGTTTCCTTAAATCCAAAGTAGGTTCAGGTTGAATCTAAGTTGTCCATAAACAATGGCTATTGTTCAACAAGCTTTACGAAGTTTACGAGATGAAACAGATAAACGGGGTTTAGCTCAAGTATAAAAAAGTATCCCATCATATTAAATCCCGACTTTATCTTTGAAAGAAAGAGATAGAATCGGGATTTGTTTTTATTAGATGTTTTAAAACTTATTTGGGAATTGCTTGATAATCCCTTCTGTTAGGGTGTCTGCCAATTTAATAATATGATCTTCACCTTTATCAAAAGCAGAAATTTCCGCATCTGTATCCTTTTTAATTCTTGATACAACTTGGTCTGTTAGCAATTTTAAATGTGTATATAGCAATTCCTTTAATTCATCATTGCTCCAATTTGGATTGGCTTTACTAAGAAAAAGAGCAATATCATCAGCATTTTTATACCATTCAGTATTATCCTTTTTCAGATCATCCTGGTTTCCACTTTTTGCTGCATCCACTACTTTTCCTGCAAGAACGATGTGCTCCCTCAACAGTTCAGCTAGTTTGTTGCCAGCTGCATCACCATAATAAGGTTTGATTGCATTTCCTATATCATCCTGATTTTTTAATAACCTAGTCAGTACCTTTTCTTTGTCATCCAAATCTGATAAGGCACTTACCATATAGCTTCTTGTCCATATAGTATGGTCGATCCAAAGTTTCTGTAAAGTATGTTTTAGCTGTTCCGATGATTTACTAATACATTGTCTTTGTTGAGCCCCTTTTCCTTTTGCCTCAGTAGTTAGAGGAGAAAAAATCAAAGCAAAAGACATAAACAAGATCATTAACGTTAAAAATCGTTTTTTGATAAAAACCATCCCCTTTATAGAAATTTACATGCTCTATTATTATTTGATTAATTTACAGATTTTACTCTATAAGAGACTTAACAGAAAAATGAGCAAAAAAATTATCGCCGACTTTACGATGATCACCAATAAGCTACTAAAACCTCGACTGCATTACGCAATCGGTTTTTTTAATATGTGGAAATTCTATATTGACAGTGAAGGTGTATTACGAGTATAGTACATCTATGAGGTGTATGAACTACTTAATACATACACTTGTTATTCAATTTCAAATCAGAGTTTTTTCCTAAATAAATAGGGGGTGGTTTTATGAACGTTAATACCCGAGAACCGGTATATTTGCAAGTTGTGAGACATTTTAAAGAACAAATTGCCATTGGTAAATTCGTAGCGGGACAGGAAATTCCTTCCCGAAGAGAATTGGCTGCTTCACTGAACATTAATCCTAATACAGCTCAAAAAGCGTATAAAGAAATGGAGGAACAGGGTTTGATTCATACAGAAAGAAATTTTCCTAGTCAAATCACAACAAATGAAACGATTTTACAGGCTGTTAGACAGGAGCTAATTCTGGCAGCTGTTGATTCTTTTGTCGATGCTATTCGACCCATTAATGTGCCAGTTGATGAGCTGCTTCAAGTGGTTAAAGAAAAATATTCGGAAGAAATAAGGGAGGGGGAAGAAAAATGATAGAAGTAAAACAAATCTCTAAGAAATACGGACGGAAGACAATCTTAGATGGTGTTTCGTTTACTGCTAATAAAGGTGAAGTCACTTGTCTGATCGGGATAAATGGTGTCGGAAAAACGACTACGCTCAAAGCCATTATGGGATTGACGCCTTATAAAGGTGAAATCCTGATTGATGATCAAAAAATGACAAATAACAGTTATGAAAAAATCACGTTTATTCCAGACGCACCTACCATGCTTCCGTCAATGACGGTTAAACAGGCAATGGTTTTCATGGAAGATTTCTACACATCTTGGAATCCGCAAAGAGCTAACCAATTAATGGGATTCTTCAAACTTAAAGAGGAGACCCCCATTTCGGAATTGTCAAAAGGGAACACAGCTAAGCTTAACCTAATGCTGGGTCTGTCCCTTGACGTGGATTATGTACTGATGGACGAACCATTTTCAGGCATCGATATGTTTAGCCGCGAGCAAATTGCCGATGTTTTTGCAAGCCACCTTATTGAAGACAGAGGTGTCATCATCACGACCCATGAAATCGGTGATATTGAACATTTAATCGATAAGGTCATTTTATTGGATAACGGTAAAGTACTAAAGGAGTTCAATACAGAAGAAATGCGTGAGGATGAAGGGAAATCAGTTGTTGATGTAATGAGAGAGGTGTATCAATCATGATGAGATATATAAAACTAGTGAATTTTGAAATCAATCGTTTTAGTAAAATATATATTTCTTTATTGTTGATAACATTGGTGTCGCAGTTAGTTGGAGTGATCATTGGAACAAAGAGTTTTCTTAATCGAGCCCTTGATATCATGTTGGAAGAAAAAATATCAGAAGCCGCCTATGTTACTAATTATGGTGGTATTGATTTTACCCAAATTGCTAATTCTCTCTGGTTCCAAGGACCGATCGCGTTGAGTGCAGTTGCTCTTGTTTTTTACATTTTTCTGATTTGGTATCGTGATTGGTTTGGAAAGAATACCTTCATTTATCGCCTATTGATGTTACCGACATCGAGATTGTCAATTTACCTTTCTAAAGCTACGGCCATCTTCTTGATGGTGTTAGGGTTGATTGCTTTGCAGATTATCATTTTACCCATGGAAAATGCCCTATTTAATTCATACGTACCTGAATCGCTCTTGAATACGGAAATGTCAACTTCTTCCATAGTTAAAATGAATAGTGTCTTGAATTTGGTTATCCCAAGCACCTTCACGCAATTCCTGCTTTCCTATGGCATTGGTCTTATGGCCATGTCGATATTATTCACAGCGATCATGTTTGAAAGGAGTTTCCGCATAAAAGGTATCATTTTGGGTTTGGTGTTTACCGGAATCGCCGCTGCGTTGTTTTTAGCTCCTGTTTTCATAATGGCAAGTGAAAGTTTCTATTTTTACCCTAATGAATTATTCGGCATAATGACTGCTTTAGGAATCATTGTGACAGGACTATCGATTTGGCTTGGTTCCTGGTTATTGAAAAATCGCGTTACCGTATAACAACAACTATTAAAGGAGAGTGAATAAGGTGAAACGTTATATCTGCAGCATCATTATTGTAATGGTTGTCATTTTAAGCATCGGGACCTATTATGTCAAAGTAGCTTCCTCCGCTTCAGACCTTCCGAAGTATACGTTTAAAACGCTTGAAGGCAGTGATAAAGAGCTTGATCCAGTTATTATTAATGGTACACATCAAGGGAATCCCATATATGAACCATTAACGATTGAATCCAATCAAACCACATATAGCAGCGAAAAGTCTTACTTTGAAAACTTTTCTGGAATAATAGATCTCGAAATGGAAAAATTAACAAAAGAATATCGTTCATTTATGCGTGGTAAGGATTCCATCGATTCTTTTTATGAAGACGATGATTTCCTGGCTTACGCCTCAGTGAATGAAGATTTCACAAAGAGCGGAAAAAAGGAAGCGGAGTTTGATATCGCTTTACTAGAGAAGAAAAGCGAGGATGAAACTTCTTTCAATATTGAACTTCCCGATCAAGAGAGAATAATGAATACTAGTATCCGGGATGTGCAATTGATCCATTCAAAACTACAGGTTTTAACGACTAATGATGTGAATTCAAACGATGAAAAGCAAACGAAAGAGGTTCATCTCTATACGATCGATTTAGCTAATAAGAAAGTTTTAAGCGATAAAATCCTTTTATCCGAATCCTTTAAAAACCCGAATCAGGTCGAACTTGAGATACCGATTGATGTTGCACGCATTCAGCCAAACAACATGATTTTAATTTCTTTAGTTAAAGGGATATATCATGAGGATGGTCCCTATGAGGAAAAACCAAATGAAGGCAAACTGTTATCATATAATTATGAAACGGAAAAATTAGAAACGGTTAAATTGCCGAAAAAAGAAACGGACATGGTAAGAGGCGGAAAATTTGATGGAAAAAACCTTTACGTAGTTGATATCAAATCCAATAATTATCACATTAAGACGATTGATCTAAGCAATCAAAAGATAACGAATGACCTTGAGTTAGACCTAGCTGTTCATAAGGATGAACAATACTTCGCCACCATTAAAAATGGGCGTGTATACTTCCTTTTAGGTAACGGAACAAATCAACAGGACAGGGCATACAAACCTGCTCAACTTCATATTGCCGATTTAAAGACTGGAAAGACTTTATATAAAGGTGAAACAGTTATTCAGTCAGCAGATCAAAAGAAAACCAAAAATCATGGTTTTTATATCGAGGAAATAATCGTTCAATAATGACCACTATCACCAGAAGCTGTCTCAAAAACTTTTGAGACAGCTTCTTTTTTTAGTGAAGGACGAATTATTTCTCATGAAGGTCGAATTATCGCTCTGAAGGCCGAATTATCGCTCATGAAGGTCGAATTATCGCTCATGAAGGTCGACGCTCATGAAGGTCGAATTATCGCTCATGAAGGTCGAATTATCCCCAGCAATGGTCGAATTATCCCCAACAACGGACGAACTCCCGTTGTGCAATTAAACTATTTGCTTATCTCAGACTTATTCTTTAGAACGAACTCATGACATAAAAGCATTAAAAAAAGGGATATCCCATTATAGGATATCCCTTTCTAATTTCGATCAAATTGAAGCGATGTTTGCTCTTGCTGCACTTTCATTCTTGCCGTGCAAGAAGTAGTAAAGAAGAGAAGTTGCTATAACCACAACACCTAGGATGACATAAAGTGTACTGTAGCCTGTTAATGGAATGATTAAACCTAGTATATAAGGACCAAATCCAAGTCCAGCATCAAGCATGATAAAGAAGGTTGACGTTGCCATTCCCATACGGTGAGGCGGAGTCATTTTAACGGCGATCGCTTGCGAGCTTGATTGCATATTACCGAATCCAAGTCCAATAAGGAATCCGGCTGCCAATAAAGTGAAACTATTACTTGTTTGACTTAGAAGGAGCAGTCCTGCTCCAAAGATAATAAAGGCCGGATACATAATATAGTTCGATCCTCTCCGGTCCATTAACGGTCCTGAGAAAGGGCGTGATAACAATACTGCTACTGCATAGACTACAAAGAAGAAGCTTGCAGTATTAACTAAGTTGATTTCCATTGCATAGAAACTGATAAAAGAAAGTACGCTTGAGTAACAGAAAGCTAATAATAGAGTAATAAATGAGATGGGCAGTGCCTTTGGCTCAATAAAGTTGGATAGCTTGAATCCCTTACTTTCAGATACTTTGATCGTTCCTTTTAATGCAGGTACATAAAGGAAGAATGCTGTAATCAAACTGATTATCCCTAAAGCAAGGCAAAAACTAAAAATCGTTTGGAAGCTTGCATGTTGTGTCATATAAAGTCCGATGAAAGGACCGATTGCTGTGGCCAGTGTTGCACTCATGCTGTAGTAGCCGATTCCTTCCCCTTTTCGTGTAGCCGGGATAATCTGAGCTACAATCGTTCCTGTCGCTGTGCTGGCCATACCCATTGCTATACCATGAATTAGACGGTTAGCAAGCAGGAAGGTAATGCCGAAATCCACAAAATATAAAAGTGTTGTCAAAGTAAAAAAAATTAGGCCAATGTATAACGTTTTCTTGCGGCCAATCGAATCAATAAAGCGGCCGATGAATAGTCGCCCAATTAAAGTTCCAATAATAAATATCCCAGATATAAGGCCGGCTTGGCTTGTAGAAGCATTTAATTCATTTACTGCATAGATAGCCAATGTCACCATTAATAAATAAAAAATTAATGTTATGAAAAAATTGATGGAGGAAACAATAATAAAATCTTTCGTCCACAATTTTGGTTTGGATTGATTCATTTTATTATCCCCTTACTCTATAATATTATTTCTTATTTCGCTCATAATGCGGATAGCTACGAGCTGTTCTTCTTCAGTGATTCCTTTTAAAATGTCCTGTTCGTATTGGTCAATGGTCACACGGACATCACTATATAACTTTGTTCCAAGCTCTGTAAGCTGCATTCTTTTTTCGCGTCTATCTTTGCTCGGAACATGCTCTACATATCCTAATTCTTCTAAGCGGGTAATGGTCCTGGTAATTGTGGGTTTTTCCACACTCTGATAATTTGCAAGCTCTACAAGCGTTGCAGAACCATAATTGGATAAGTAATGCAAAATTGACCATTGCGCTCTGTGCAAATTATGCTTGTTTAGCTGTAAATTTAGATTATTTTCAAAAGGCCGGTACAGCAGCAATAGTTCTTGAAAGAATTTTTGGTAAGTCTTTATCAGAAACACTCCTTATAATATATAGTTACCAAGAGTAATTGTTACCCTGAGTAACTATAATAACAGAAATTATAGCAGTTTGTCCAGTCGCTTTTAAGGATCAGACATCATAGGTAAGTTCATTAATCAGGTATAGAAGCCACTTCATGAACTCGGCTAGGTTTTTTGCCAGAGTTAAGGGGGAATACACCTAGAGGAGATGATGTGAAGCATGTACAAATCAATGATTGCATTAGTTGCAGCCGTAACAATGCTAACTGCTTGTAACAGTAATGAAACAGATGAAAACAGTAAAGAGGTTACAGAAAAAAGTGAACAGCCCGTGCAAACAGCAGATGAACAAGGAACACAAAATGAATCCGCACAAAACGAAACAACTCCAAGAGCGGATCATGAGAAGTGGTCTTCTTTACCTGAATATGGAAAGATAATCGAGCAAATCGGCAACGAAGATTATAATTTTAATAAGGAAACAGATAATGACAATAAACGCGTTTTTCTTATTGACCTAAAGGGTGAAAAATTATATAAAACCATTTTCGTTAAAAATACCAATCGCCTTAAAATCGTAAAAATAAACGGTGGCGGAGAGATTTTTAATGAGGTCATTAAATAAAAAGTCACTACACTGAGCTGTTTGAAATCACGGAAAAAAGGGCTGTAATGTGAAGTGAACCCAAAAAGTTAGACACTTTATTTAATTAGGCAGCCTTGAGGGCATGAATCCGGTAATCTACCGGGCTCATGCCTTTTAATTTTACCTTGATTCGTTGATGATTGTAGTAATGGATATATTCCTCTAATTCTTGTTTGAAATGCTCCATGCTTTCAAATTCTTGAAGATAGAGTAATTCGGATTTTAATAAGCCAAAGAAGTTTTCAATGACCGCATTATCGAGACAATTTCCTTTGCGGGACATGCTTTGTGTAATGTTATGTCTTTTCAAATCATGAGAGTATTGTTTCATCTGATAATGCCAGC
>NZ_LGYA01000001.1:4450363-4473718 GCF_001273755.1 Peribacillus butanolivorans | reverse complement strand
GCAGTTCAATGTGACAGCCCTTTTTGTCATTTGTAATAGAAGAAAACTAATTAAAAACCGATAGTAAAAAGTGCAATCACTATGGCGAGTCCTATTATAACGAGTATTGTGGTTATAATTCCAGCATACTTCAACCGTCCTTTTTCTTTAGATTTGAAACCTAAAATCCCAAATATAATACTAGTTATCAAAAGGATAGGACCTAAGATGAAGGATACATAAGCCCATACTATCTGACTTCGGGATTCACCAACATCTCTAAAAAGTAAAATAATCAGTAATGCTCCTATGATACTTAAAACAAGTGAAAACAAACTATATTTACTCCTCAAGGTATCACCCCTAAATAATAAAATCTCGAGTGCATACTATCTATATGAACAAAAACCTTTTTATACCCACTCAAAAAAACTTACAAGTAAGTTACTAAAATAATGATTTATAATAAGAAGGATCATATTCCTAAATCTTAAAGCAAAGTAAACCACATCCAAAACCTACATTTCCTTGATAAAAAATGAAGTGAAAAAACAACGATTTATACCAAATAATGCTGATAATACTTTTTAGGTATGATTCAAGATAGGACGACTATAATAAATAATTTGAAAAATTGCTTTCCTAGAGTATTTGCTTTTGATAGTCTCGTTTGGACTTCAGTATTTTGACTTCAGACATGACACTTCAACTCATTTCAATTAATAGAATAAAACCAACTTTAGATAAATACATAGAGAAAAAGTGGGTGTGATTTTGAAAGGTGAAAAATTCAAGGAGTTTTTATTTGTATTTGGAACAAATACATTTCTCATGTTGTTCTTTTTTAGTTTTGTGAAAATAAATTGGAATTATGATAATTTATATGATTTAAAACCCTATATAGGTGTCTTAGGGCTTAGTGTTATAATTGGTTATATTGAAAGATCCCAGAATGTTTTATCAAAAAGAAGTTACTATTGGATTAGTATTTGTGCCTTACTCTTTAGTTTAATACTGCATATAGCCTTGACTTCTTAAAGAATTATTTGAATTTGCAACTATACATAGATTTTTAAGTTATAAGAGATCCATACTTTCGCACACTGAATCGTTTATACTGTACTTTTTGATTTGTCCATGTTGTTTGATTTGAATATTTTACCACTTAAAATCATTCTATCAAACTAAAGTGGTTTCAAGATCTTTTTCTAATATTGTTAATACCGTATAAACGTAAAGATGGTCTGTGGGATGTGTTTATTAGGATTTAGGTGGGGGATGACAGTTGTCAAAAGGACTTATTCATCATATTGAGCTTTATGTTTCTGATTTAAAAAGGACTGTTGATTTGGGGCTGGTTTTTAGAGGAATTAGGTTATGAACCTTTTCAAGAGTGGGAAAGCGGGAAGAGTTGGAGCATAGGTGAAATGTATATAGTCTTTGTCCAAGCAGAGGAACGATTTCTTGATGTTCCCTATCATAGGGGGAGAGTAGGCCTTAACCATTTAGCATTTCACGCGATTTCACGTCATCAGGTTGATGATATGACTCAAAAATTAAGGGACAAAGGAGTAAGCATTCTCTATACTGACACTCACCCATTCGCTGGTGGAAAGGAGCATTATGCTGTTTACTTTGAAGACCCAGATAGAATGAAAGTTGAATTGGTGGCACCTTAAGTATTTTCCATTATAGGGGAGTTAGTTTGATAAGATGAAGGAGAATTGCTAAGCAACCGCACTATATGATAAGGAGCTAACGACATCTATCTTTAGCTGTAGGTAGCCCTTTATCAGGTATTAGAGAAGGAATAATTATTATAAGAATAGGGATGAGAATTGCCGCTTCCGTTTTTCGGATTTTTCTCGTGTTCCTCTTGTTTAATGTGTTCAACCTCAAGGGTAATAGCATGAAGTAATATAAATGCACCAATAACTTGAATCCAGCTACCGACCAATAGAATCCGTTCTCCAAGTATACTTTTTTCGTTTAAAACGTAAATATTACCGATCGCTGCTAAAAAAGATCCTAAAGAAATGAAGCTATTTCCTATTATCGCAAGTTCCCTATAGGATGAATCCTCTTCAAGGAATGCACCTACTGCTTCAAAAGCTGCGCCAAGACCTTGGACTCCACTGCCAAGGGTATCTATTTTTACTCCCTCTTCCTCAGCACCATTTAGTTCAATACTTACTCCAACTGCATTTGTACTATTACCAGCGGCCTCAAGCCAAGCACCGAAGATAGTATATATTTGTGCTAGCTCCCTCTCTGGTTTTAAAAGCTTAGTTCTCCCGATGGCTTGCAACGAATTTCCGAATGCTTCAATCCCATTTCCTTTTACGATTAAATCTTTCCCCTGATCGCTATGGGTAAAAGTTTGCTGGGTCTGCCCGATTGTATCAATAAGTGAACCAATACCTAGTACCCATGCTCCTGAAAGAAGGAGGTCTTCTCCACGAAATGTCATATTCCCAAACGCTCCTTAAAAGAGGTTATTTTATATTATTCATAAACCAGTGTATGTTTACATAAACCTTCAAAGCCCACGTTTTAGGAATGATAGGTAGCCCATCGTTTGAAATTAACCGAATTGTTTTTTATTAATAGAAGGTAAAAACCTAGTCTTGTTCAACTAACAAGTGTTTGTTGGGAGTCCTCATTAATAACCGTTAAAAGTACACTTGAAAGTTCCTTTTTGTCTGCAGTAATCTCAAGTTTGTCAACTCGTTTTAAAACCAAGTGATAACAATTTATTTGAAGTCGGTTGGGTTACTTGCCTTTTTACTTCACGGTAAGATGGAGAGAGTGTAACAATAAAGTCTTCCTCTCCAATAGAAAATTAATATTGTTTTATTGTAATAAAACGGTAAACCTTTCGCGGTAGTATCAAATAATGTAGGTTCTTAACCAAAATTTGAATATTAAATAATAAAGATGAGTCTTTATCTAAATGGTTTATTATTCTTTGGTTCCGATTTTTACCGGTGTACCTTTATCGTTTATACCCTAATTAATTCATCAAGCCTTGTTGAAAGGCATAACTTGTTAGTTGAACTCGATTATCTAAATGAAGTTTACTTAAAATGTTTTTCAGATGACTTTTAACCGTATGTTCTGAAATAAAAAGAGTCTCTGAAATTTCTCTATTTGATAAACCTTTGGCCACTAATTGTAGTACTTCTAATTCTCGCGTAGACAAAGGTGTTTTCTCTTTAGTCATTGTGCTTTGAGGGAAGTCCTTTAAGATTTGAAAGGCGATTTCTTTTGACATAGGTACCTCATCTAAAGCAAAAGCTTTTAAATATTCATACCATGCCTCCGATTGAATGTTTTTTAATAAATAGCCTTGAGCTCCTTTTTTTAACGCATCAAATAAATCTGTGATATCATCTGAAACCGTAATCATCACAATTTTCACATATGGAAATTTAAGTTTTATTCTCTTAGTTGCTTCTAGTCCGTTCATTACTGGCATTTGAATATCCATTAGAATAATATCAGGCATTAATTCTTCGGTAAGTTTAATCGCTTCTTCTCCATTTTTCCCTTCTCCTATAATAAGAAAGTCTTTATATTCTTCTAAGATTTCTCGAATTCCTTCTCTTGCATGAGAGTGATCATCAACAATTAGTATTCGAAAAGGTTGCATTTACTTGTTCTCCTTTTTTAATTCAATGATGGTTTCATTATCTAGTCTCTTCATAGAAAATTCCCATTCCATATCTCTGGCTCTATCTTTAATGATTTGTAGTCCATAGCCCTTGCTAGACTGAATCGTTTCATTTGTGAACCCTATTCCTTGATCTTTGACTTCACAAATCCACCCATTGTCTATTTCTTTTGAATGAATCCATATTTGATTTGTTTTTGCATGTTTGATGACATTCACAACAGCTTCTTTTATACACGCAAATAGTTCTATTTTTTCTTTCGTTGATAGCGTATCTTCTTGTATTCCCCAATCTAACTTAACATCCATCAAATTATTATTCTTAAGTTCTGTTACATACTGATAGATAGTTTCTGTCCAACTAAATGGATCTTCATTCGGTAAGTATTTTAAGTTTGTAATAGCTTGACGAGTATCGTCGTGAACGTGCTGTAACGTTTGCTTAATTTTTTGAAAATCCGAATCATGTTCGAGATGATTCTTTCTTCCAAACTTATTCATTTTTACGGATAAGAGAAATAGAGATTGGGCAATTCCATCATGGAGTACTCTTGCTAACTTTTCTCTCTCAATAAGGGCTGCTTTCTTGGCTTTTTCCGATCTTAGCTCTTCTTGAAATCGTTCTAAAATTGAAAATAAATGCCGTAAGAAGATGAGTGTAACGACAAATACTAGTACAGGCGAAAGAAAATTTCCCATATCCATTGAGATATAAGGAAGAAGGAATGCATGTCGAATGTACTCCCATAACGTGATTGTAACAGTTGGTAGAATTAAAATGAGCCATTTAATTTGTTTATACTTCAAGCCTTCACCTTTTTTCTACATAAAATGTGTCTATATTTTATCATCTGCTCGAACATTTTTTACACTTTTGCTTTAAAATCACTCTTTCGAGTTATTATTTAATCTTTTCATTCTGCCTATAATAATGTAAAGGACGGCTCGAATGGTGAAAGGTTATCTTTCGGAATGACTTTTTCTAATTAAAAGTGAAATTATTAAGTCGATACTGCAGGTGGCACGCACATGTATCCAGTGTTGATTCTTATTCATGTTATTAGTGGTGCCACCAACATTTTGTCGTAAAACACCAATCTAGCATATTTATTGGTAATGATAGTTGTGTTTTCTTACTCTGACCCTGTTCCCCATTTAAATAAATAACTTTCTAAAAAGGGATTTTGGATTGAGGTAACGAAAATACACCTAATTACTTTTATTATCAGAGGGGTAAATTTACAATTTCCGGGATACCCTTAAATTCCAACGGCTTAAGCCTTTACGTGGGAAATTCGATAAAATGTTGTCTGCATCCCTTTTTGGAATGTTTTGGAATAGGAACTAAATTTCATAATTGAAGGACCCCAAAATCAAGAGAAACGACATGATCATGGCTATCATCATTAAATTAGTATAAAAGTTTTTTTAATTTTCTTTACATTGATTGGCTAGACTGACAAAGTGAATCTATTTGAGAGAGAGGATACAAAAGAAATGAAAATAATGCATTACATAATGTTTCTCCTCTTATTATCATTTTGCATGCCAGCTGTATCTGAAGCAGCAAGCACTTTGCAATCTAAAATTGATGAAGCTCCAAAAGGTGCCACAATTGAAATAGAGGAGGGAGAGTATGAGGAAACAGTGGTAATCTCCAAGCCAGTAACCCTGGAAGGAACGGGTAAAGTCCTTCTTCGCTCTTGTGGAGCTGATCCGGTAGTAACCATTCGCGATAAGGGTGTTACTCTAAAAAATATCAAAGTGGAACACTGTGGGGATGAAAAAGAAGACACAGCTATTTATGTTACTGGTTCTAATCATATTCTGGAAGACATTAATATTGAGACTAAGCGTTTCGGCATTAGACTTGACAATGCGAATGACGTGGCAATCCAAGACAGCGAGATTGTTGGCATAAATCGAGGTAATGGAATCGATTTATGGAAATCCAACCGAAATAAGTTTGAAAACCTTAATATAACCAATGTTTCTGACGGAATTTATTTAGAGCAAAGCAATGAGAATACTTTACGTGAGAATAACATTCAAAAATCCCGTTACGGTATGCATCTCATGTTTTCCAATGATAATATACTTGACGAAAATGTATCGAGAGCAAACACAACAGGCACGGAGTTGATGGAATCAAAACGGACAGTCGTTAGTAATAATAAGTTTTCTTCTAATAACAATAGTGTGAATGCTCAAGGACTGTTAATTTATTTGGCTTCTGATACTGAGGTGACTGGAAATGAGTTTATTTCCAATCGAGTAGGCATTTTTATCGAAGAAGCTGAAAATAACCGATTGGATTCCAATAAAATCATGGATAATTTTACCGGAGTTCAGTTTTTAAAATCGAATGGTAATAAGGCAGTAAATAATACATTCGTTGGAAACGTCAACGATGCACAGGCAATAGAAAGTTCAAATAATCAAGTAGATAGGAATTATTGGGACGCCGCAAGCAAGGTTGATGTAAATGGAAATGGCGAGAGCGAAATTGTATTTACTGCTGACCCATATTTTCTTACCTTGACGGCCGATGTTCCGGAATATCAGCTTTTTTTTCAAGCACCAGGAATTATCCTGTTACAAAATATGTTGAAAAGTCCGGCTGAACAGTTATTAATAGATTCAGCCCCTCTAATGGACATGACAATGGAAGTAGAAAAAGAACAATCATCGAGTTTTAGTTTATGGATTATGAGTGCAGTGATGATTTTAGCCAGTTTTAGTCTATTTATACTTGGGAGGAAAAGAAGATGAAGAAAAAACTATTTAGTTTTATTGCATTGGCAGGAATAATTATGAATCTCACAGCATGTGGAAATGATGAGGTTAAACCTGTTGCGATTAATGAAACAACGGACACTTGTGCTACATGTACTATGGCTGTTATTGACGACCAACATGCTACCGAAATTATTTTGAAAAATGGTAAATCTATGGTTTTTGATGATGTAGGCTGTATGTATGAATGGGTTCATAATAATAAAAATAAACAAATTGATGCTCAATTTGTCCGTGATTACAACGATAAAGAGTGGATTTTAGGGGAAGATGCAACTTATGTATACAATCCATCGGTTAAAACACCAATGGCCTATAATGTATTATCGTTTAAAGATAAAGCTTCCGCTGAGGAGTTTGCTACTGCAAATGAAGGTAGTACGCTAATGACGGCAAACGATTTAGCTGACTATGGTTGGGAGCAAAACCATGAAATGATGCAGAAACAAGATATGAAGGACCATTCACATTCAGACGGTGCTGAAGATAGTCATAGTGATGATTCTCATTAAAAGAATAGGGGCCAGCTCCGTTTTCGGGCGGTCCCTTTTACTTTATCAGGTATCAGATTGTTATATATGAGGTAAATTGTGAACTGAATTTTAGACATTTAAGATACTTAGGTAGAAGAATGTTCGAAAAGAGGAATGAAGATGTGGAATATTTGGCGCTCTGAACTGCGCATGACGGTACGACAGCGATCTTATTATTCTTTTTTTGGCTTATGGGTCGCTGTATTATCTCTCTTATTTTTATTGCAAAGCAGCGCTCCCTCCTTAACTGGATATACCAATACGACTGGTACTGTAGTCAATGTCGCTTTATATATCATTCCGCTTTTCATGTTGATCATTGGTTCCTTTTCAATCGCCAATGAAATGGAAAATGGACAATGGCGGTTGTTGAATACCTATCCGTTATTTACATTGTCGTACATAGTAGGGAAAATAGGTGGTCAATTCACGGCTCAAGCGATCGTATTCACGTTCAGTTATGGAATTAGCTTAGCAATAGGTCTAGTGAGTGGGAGTGTTTTTTCCAGTGAATGGCTTTTATCTATTTACTTTTTCTCTATTACTCTTATTTTTTTCTTTCTCATCCTTGGTATAACAGTAGGGTGTATCGTATCGACAAGGTGGCAGGCGTTATCAATTTCAGTCAGTATCTGGTTTTTCCTAATCATGATTTGGCCGACTGCATTAATTGGTATTTTAGGTTTGCTCCCTTATCCATGGATTGCCCCATTGATGAAATTTGCCTTATTTGCCAATCCTGCTGAAATCATTCGAGTGTCCTTTGTCATGTCACTTGATGGAGGAGCAGTTTTTGGACAAGCATATGATTCACTTGTGACTTTCTTAGACTCTCCTTTCGGAATCATTATCTATATTTTATATGTCATTGGATTTTTGACACTGACGTTATTATTTTCGATGCTCATGCTAGAATGGAGGAAAAGGCGATGACAGGATTAAAAGTGGACGGTGTCTCGAAGGTTTATAAGAAAAAGACGGCATTATATCCATGTTCTTTTGAAGTAATGGAGGGAACTTGCGTTGTATTATGCGGTGGAAATGGTGCTGGCAAAAGTACATTACTGCAAATAATTGCGGGTATTCTTTATCCATCAAGTGGTACAACTTCTATAAACGGAAGAGTAATTAAATTCGATCGAGAGAACTATTTAACCGAAATCGGTTTCATGCCTGATGATTTCCATGCCCAGGAAATGATGACAGTTGAAGAGTTCCTTAGTTTCTATGGATCTTTACGGAAAGTGAAAAGAGATAGGATTAATGAAGTAATGGATTTAATAGGCCTTGGTGATAAGAAACGTGAATTAGTAAAAAGTTTGTCTAAGGGTATGAGGCAGCGCCTATTATTCGGTCAATCAATTTTAGCCAAACCGAACGTTTTGCTACTGGATGAACCGACAAATGGATTGGATCCCTACTGGGTAAACCGGTTCGTTGAAATTCTTAATCAGATTAAAAAAAATGGTACAATTATCGTTTTTTCTACCCATATGATGGATGTAGCAGCCGAGACGGGCAACGTTATTCTGTTTATGAAACAGGGGGAAGTCATTCAGACAATCAAGAATGAAAACAAAGTAGAAGAGACGACGATGAAATTGTTGAAGCTTCATCGCCAATGAAAATAGAATTTGTCAGGATTTTTTTAAAGATACAACTATAAGTGCAAAGATGACGACATTCCTGTTGAGTGCAGATATTAATCTCAACTGTTGCCATCCATAAGTCATGCTTTTGATTCTTTGAAACAAGCAAAATAATCCCGGTTGGGATTTTGTGGGAAAATGTAAGGTTTTAAAGAATCTCAAACTATAACTATATAAATGCATGGCAAAGACTGCTGCTATCTGAAACAGTAGGAAGAGAATAGCAGCAATAAAAAAGTAGATACAAAACAAAAAACATACTGAGTTATACTCTTGATGGGGGTTTAGAAGTGAAAAAAGGCAATTATAATCGGTTATGGCAATGGCATTTCTATGCAGCATTATTTATCGCACCACTACTGATTACATTAACACTAAGTGGCATTGGATATTTATTTTATACAGATGTAGAAAATAAAGCTTACGATGATTTATTCTTTGGAGAAAGCGAAAAAACGGAACAATTAACGATTGATGAAGGCATTAAGAAGGCGGTAGAGCAATACAAAGGCTATTCTGTCTCGAAAGTTATTTTATTAGATGATCCGTATAATACACGCTTAACGATGACAAATGAAGATGGCGACCAAAAATATGTATTCTTAGATGATAATTATGAAATGGTCGGTAGTCAAAGTGCGAAACATACATTTTCAAATGTTATGAGAGAGACACATAGTTCACTTTTTGTAGGTGGAACTGTTGTAAATTATTTAGTTGAATTAGCTGCATGCTGGGCAATCTTCTTGCTGTTTACTGGTCTTTACATGACCTTTAAGGGAAGGGCATTGAAGAAGATACAGAATCCAACGAAGCGACAAAAAAATAAAAAATTGCATGCGTTAGTGGGAACAATTATTACAATTCCCATGATTATCGTTATTTTTACCGGCTTACCTTGGTCAGCATTTATGGGCAATTTTATATACTCAGCAGCTCAAGAGCATCCTTCTATTGGGATTCCAACACTAAAACAACAGCCGCCAACTTCGGATATGAGTGAAATTCCATGGGCTACTCGTAAAAATGAGGCACCCACATCAAGCGAGTCTCATGCACATCATGGTGATATGTCTGCTATGCCAGGTATGTCAAATGACAGCAGTATGTTAAGTGTCGAACAATTGATCAATAAGGTTGAGGAAGCTCATATTTCGAAACCTTATTCAATTATATATCCAGCGACTGAAGATGGTGTATACACTGTATCTAAGGGTAGTAATACTGGTGTGACCGGTTTAGACGTTAGCCCGTATGATGAAATGACAACCTATTTCGATCAATATAGTGGAAACTTGATTTCAAAAGTGAGCTATCAGGATTATGGCATTTTAGCAAAATGGTTTACATGGGGGATTCCATTACATGAAGGTCATTTATTTGGCTGGCCAAATAAACTGATTAACTTATCAGTTTGTCTCTCCTTCCTATTCGTCATTTTTTGGGGAATTAAAACGTGGCTATCTCGTAAAAAAGATGGTAAATTCTCAGCTCCACCAAAAGCTTCAAGTGGTCTTTCGGTTGGCTTTATTATCTTTATGGTAGTTTTAGGGTTAGCTATGCCATTATTCGGGATTTCTTTAATCGTGGTGGTTATTATTGAAGGGATTATTTATCTTCTCAATAAAGAAAGAAAGTGACAATTGCAAATTAATCTTTATTAAGAATTGAACACCGTGCGTTACCTTAACTAATAGAAGTTGATATTTTATTAACAAAAGAGATTTCCTCTAAATCATGAAAGTATATTAAAGTTTAAAGTATTACAAGGTAAAGAAAATGTAGGAAATAATTCTATTAAATAAGAATCAAATCAAAGACAATAACATAATCATCACCACTAAATCTATTAAATTCCGGTATGCAATCGAATACCGGAACTTTTGTATGCACTTTAGGCATAATATGGAATCCTTATATTGAACTAATCTGCCCCTTTATTTCCATAGAGCGGAACAAGGAAGGGTTAAGTGTTTAGTGCTTTTTTTAGAGCCTTAATCCCATCAATTACACTTATTATATTTTCCTCATTATTTAATTTGGTTCTTGCATGGAGCAAAACTGGTCTAACAGATTCCACCGAACGTCCAAAATCGTACATCCATTCATATCTTGGAACCATCCANTGGTGGGTAGTCATTGTAAAAGTAATAAACATGTTCTATTCCTAACACTTCCCTTTGAGCTTTTCTAATCTTAGATAATAAGTTTATGTATTCAGCCTTTTCTAAGTCATTTAATACATCAAAGCATTTAATATGGCGTTTAGAGGCTAAAATAACTAAACCTTCAATTGGATATGCAACGTCTTGGTGAGCATGAAAATATTCAGTTTCAACTATTGCACCTCCATCCGGTTCTATTTCACCACTTGTTATAGCACAACTTAAACTTTTGACTTCAACTGTTTTTCCATTAGACAAAGTAATTCCCCTCATAATTCCCTTCAAAAACAAAATATTATCTCTATTAGAACTATCCTACTCCAATACTACAACAAGAGAATCAACAACATCCTTTACCAGATACAGAGCCAATTGTTATCAAGATGAGGAAAGTTAGTTATATTTTAACTTTCAAATTATTGGTATAATGTAGGCAATTGTCTAGAGGTGGTGAAATTGTAAGTGAAATACATTTTTCAAATAGTAATTGCTACGCTGTTTCTTTTGTTATTTACATTTTGTACGTGGTACGAAGGAAGCGAAATTTTAGATAGCCCGCGGGAATGGAAAAATTCAACTCACTTTTCACAGATGTTGAATGATCAAGTTGTGGATGCAAATGATATTTCAGATTTAGATTATTTTGTATATGCAGCTAAATTCAAACCATTATTTCCTAGCCTAATGATAATTACAGCCCTATATATAATCATTCTTTTGGGAGCGATGCTATTTAAAAGAAGTGCCAAAAAAATAGCTTTATTTCTTTCTGGTTTGGGAGTACTTTTACTACTTTTAAGCAGATTGGTATCTAATTCCCCGACTGCAGGGGGAGGTTTCTTCAATACTTTTTTTCTGACAAGTGGAATTATATCCGTACTAATTGCTGCCTTATATTATTATCAAATGCCAGAAAGACATAAGACTGGAGTATAAATGTACTTTATGTCTTTTGGAGTTAACTGAGCATTATTGGACGAATTAGCTGCTATTCATAAGCAGCTTTTTTTGTGCCGAAGCCTTTTGAATAACCCTTAATCAATCAAAATGTCATTTTTATATTTATTTTGCGTGGATAACAAATAAAGGATCATATATATTAGCCTGACTAATATGCATGACCTTTTTATATTTTTCAAATATATCCTTCAAGAAGTTGTTATGGTAATAATACGCGATGGAAAGATAATAGATAATGACAAAGACGTTAATGTGAAGGGTGTTCGTTAGTTCAACACTGGGGGAATAGTTAAGAAAAATAGCAGGGAAATAAGCATAATAAAACGAATATTAATATATAATTGAAACAAAAATTTCAAGTAAGAAGGTAACTTATGCTGAATATAATAACTCTCCTTTCAAGTTATTTAATTGGTTCAATCTCATTTGCTTTGGTTATCGGTAAATTGTTTTATAAAACCGATATTCGAGGATATGGGAGTGGGAACCTTGGAGCCACTAATACGTTTAGGGTTTTAGGAAAAAGAGCAGGAACTGCAGTAGCTATTGCGGATATATTAAAAGGTACTGTTGCTTGCCTACTCCCACAAATCTTTAATTCAACGGTTTCTCCTATATTGTGTGGCATACTCGTCATATGTGGACACGCGTTTCCTATCTTCGCAGGCTTTAAAGGTGGTAAGGCAGTGGCTACATCAGCAGGAGTGTTTATATTTTTATCTCCATTAGGTACATGTACTGCATTTATTGTGTTTCTTATTAGTTTGTTAACTTCTAAATATGTGTCTCTTAGTTCAATTTTAGCTAGTATTTCAATTTGTATTTACAGTTTTATATTTGAAGACAAGCTAATTATAGCACTCTCATTATTTATTAGCTTATTCGTCATTATTCTTCACAGAGAAAATATTAAGAGAATATTGAAGGGTACGGAAACTAAAGTAGGTAAGAAGAAATAATAGATTTGTCTAGCTAAACTAACAGGTGTACTGTATAGAGTGGTTGCTGAGACACCCTTTTTTTACTGATATAACGGAGCAGATTAGTTTAATAAATAATCGTAAATCAATGGTATTTTACTTAATCGGTGTTTGAGGGGATTGGAAATTCTAACATCTCTTTGAATACATGGAAAACTGTCAGTTACATACAAATGTTTACGGCTCGCTCAATATTCTAAAGTAAATATAACACCATAATCTAAGGAGCCAGACATGAAAAAAAGAGTTAGCTTATTAATAGGCGTGATAGTAGTCGGTATCATTGCCTCGATAGCATTAGTGTATCAAAATACAAAAAAAGAGGTTGCCAGTAAAAGGCCGTTTCCTCAACATACAGTCTATCAATCTGGAACAATAAAACCAGACCATGTGTCACAAGAGGAGATGGATGATGAAGTAGCTGATTTTTATAAAACATGGAAAAAAAAATATCTTAAGCAGCCTGTTGATAAAAATGATGAGTATTATATTTTTTACAATGATAAGGGGTATGCAGAGCCAAAAAACGCTGTTACCGTTTCCGAAGCGCATGGTTATGGGATGATGATAACCGCAATCATGGCGGGAAAGGATCATAAGGCCAAACAAAACTTTGATGGTCTTTATAGATTTTACAAGGCGCATAGCAGCAAAAATAATCCATCTTTAATGGCTTGGCAACAGGTAAAGAATAAAAAGGGAGAAATTATTAATACGCCAGGGGATGCCGATTCAGCAACTGATGGTGATATGGACATCGCTTATGCGTTATTATTGGCTGATCAGCAGTGGGGAAGTAAAGGGGATATCGACTATCTTGCTAGAGCCAAAGACATTATTGAGGCCATCATGTTGAATGAAATAAATCAGTCTCAGTCTCTTATAAAACTAGGAGACTGGGCGGAAGATAAAGATCATGTTTACGGGCAATCAACTCGTTCATCAGACCTTCTTCTAAATCATTTGAAGTCATTTGAGACCGCAACAGGGAATCATAAATGGAGAGATGTAACGGATGAGGCTTATACGATTATTCATTCTATTTATACAACAAAAAGTGACAATACCGGTCTTATACCTGATTTCATTGTACAATCTAAGGGAGTTTATCAGCCGGCTCAAGCTGATTTTCTAGAGGGGCCAAATGACGGTAATTATAGCTGGAACAGCAGTAGAATTCCTTGGCGCTATACGATTGATTACTTACTAACCGGTGACACTAGAGCGTTGGGGCAAATACAAAGGATGAACAATTGGATTAAAGAGGAAACACATGGAAATCCAGAAAATATTCAATCTGGCTATATGCTAAATGGAAAAGCGGTTGAGGAAGGAAATAGTACAAGCTTTGTTGCTCCATTCATGGTGAGCGCCATGGTTGATTCATCTAATCAGCTATGGATCAACAAATTATGGAGCAGAACGATTCAGGAACACGACGATGATGACTATTTTGCTAATACGATTAAATTACAGACAATGATTGTGGTTTCGGGTAACTGGTGGGCCCCAGAATCCAACACATAAATGTAACAAGA
Source organism: Peribacillus butanolivorans (assembly GCF_001273755.1). GTDB lineage: Bacteria > Bacillota > Bacilli > Bacillales > DSM-1321 > Peribacillus > Peribacillus butanolivorans. The sequence continues at coordinate 4,459,445 of NZ_LGYA01000001.1, read as the reverse complement.
AGTTCGATATATAAATTAACATTTTAGATTCTTTTTCAACTAAGGTGCTTGGGACATTAGTTTAAGAGGAAGCTTCAAAGAGCACCCTAAATATGATTATTGGAAAATCCATTGTTTAAAATAACAGAAGCTATAAAAAGGAGTTTGATGATAAATGACAAAGGTTACACCATTCTTAATGTTCCAAGGAAATGCAGAAGAAGCCATGAATTATTACACATCTTTAATCGAAGATTCGGAAATAACCAGCATTACTCGGTATGGAGCAAATGAAGCAGGTGCTGAGGGAAGCGTCATGAAAGCTGCCTTTACGTTAAAGGGTCAGGAGTTTATGTGCATCGACAGTAATATCAAGCATGAATTTACATTTACACCTTCTTTTTCATTGTTTATTACATGTGATACTGAAGAAGAAATTGACAGGATTTATGAGAGTTTAACAGATGGTGGAGGAGTACTAATGCCATTAGCTGATTATTCCTTTAGTAAGAAATTCGGCTGGGTAGCTGATAAGTTCGGTGTTTCTTGGCAACTTACTCTTCCAATATAAATAATGATTGATGTAGAAAAGGTCACTAAATTAGTGGCTTTTTTTCATGGAATAATAGAAGTGTTTTCATAAGGATTCGTGTTTATAGGTTTTTTCCATTCCTTAGCACTTTGTCACACAGGTGGCCGTTATGATTGGATTACCCCTGTAGAGGCATCCATTCTCATGGCCCAAAAGATTCCTGACAGTGAGTTGGTTATTTTTGAGAAAAGCTGTCACTACCTGTTCATTGATCAAAATAGCGAATTCATCTTGAGAATTTCCTCATTCATAAATAAAAGATTTGGACTGCAAAAAATTGTGAACACTGAGGTTAGTAAATATGAAGGTTCAATAAGCAGGCATTAGACAATCAACTTAAACCGAGCATTAGTAAGATAGATCCAAGATAAACCGTTTGTACTGTGAAGGAATTAATTATATATTAATCCTAGAGTACCTTTATTCATGGATTAAAGTATGATGGGTAAGAAAAGAAAAGCTCGGAGGAGAAATTATGAAAAATATTAGTGCAGAACAAGAATACCGTGAACAAATCAAACAAGAGGGACTAACAGTTGGGATTTTTACGACTACATGGTGTCCAGACTGCAAACGTTTAGACATGTTCATCGATGAAATCACTCAAGAACATCAAGATAAACAGTGGTTTACAATCGATCGTGATGAGTTCCCAGAGATTTCTGAAGAGCAAACGGTTATGGGAATTCCATCTTTATTAGTATTTAAAAATGGTGAAAAGATTGCTCATTTGCATAGTGCAAACGCTAAAACTCCAGAGGCAGTGAACGAATTTTTAAATAACCTATAAAAACATGGTAAAGTAAACCCCGCATGATGCTATTATGTGGGGTTTACTTTTTTTTAGAAATTTTTTCTAGAAATAACTTGATTTTTATAATGAAACGAGTTTTAATTATAGATACCGAATATCCATTATGGATATTAAATATCCATATACATACTTGAAGAGGTGAACTGATTTGCAATTAACAAAAGGGGTCGAGCAAGCTATATGCATCATTGTTATACTCTCTACCCAGGATAAAAATGTACCGCTTTCGTCTAATGAGATCAGCAGGAGATTAGAGGTGTCTCCTTCTTATTTGAAAAAAATCATAAGGAAATTGGTCGTTAAGCAGATAATCACTTCCGTTCCTGGTAATAATGGCGGCCTTTCTCTTGCCAAAAGTGTAGATAAGATTAAAAACCTTGAAATTATTGAAGCGATGGAAGGACCCATTTCGATGTTTCCGGATACGGGACTTATAGAAAAAGCGTTTAAAGATGGAGAGTATGCAGAGAAGGGGATGGACGTCCTTCGACGGATGTTTTCTCAGGCGGATGAACTTTTAATGGAGTTCTTTTCCAGACAAACAGTAGCAGATTTGCTTAAAGAGAGCTTTGGCACCACGGACATACCGACTCTTAATTGGAATTCGGCGTCATTGAGTGAAGTACTGCGGAAAAAGAAAGGTGAAAAAGAGTGAACATGCTTAAACAAGAATGGAAGCTTTTCCTTACAAATCGAAAACTGGTCGGTGTCGCAATCGTTTTACTGTTCGTTCCGATTATTTATGGGGGGTTATTCCTTAGTTCTGCTTGGAATCCATACGGAAATACAGGTAAATTGCCTGTTGCAGTCGTGAATAAGGACGTGAAGGCGGAGTATGAGGGTAAAACCTTAACTGTCGGTAATGAGCTAGTCGAGCAATTAAAGGACAATGATGATTTAGAATGGCATTTCGTAACGGAAAAAGCGGCGAAAAAAGGGTTTGATGATGGTACATATTATATGGTCGTCACCATTCCAGAGGACTTTTCGAAAAATGCTTCAACCGTCATGGATGATAAGCCAAAAAAAATGAATTTAACGTATGACGTGAATCCTGGTCGCAGTTTTGTTTCTGAAACGGTCGGAAAACAGGCAACGAATAATTTGAAAACGGAAATTGCTGAAAGTGTCACAAAAGAATATGCTGAAGCGATCTTCTCACAACTGGATGAAATCGGAGATGGATTCGGCGATGCAGCAGACGGGGCATCAAAACTGGATGAGGGTGCTGAAAAACTGCATGATGGAAACAAAGAAGTGACGGAAAATCTGAATAAATTAGCTTCCAGTACATTAACTTTTAAAGATGGAGCGAATAAGCTTCAAATTGGCGTTGGCGAGTTTTTAGAAGGAGCCAATAAACTTGAAAGTGGCGCGTCGGAATTAAATAAAGGAATTTCACAATACACTTCCGGTGTCGGTCAGTTGCAAAAGGGTGCGGACGAACTCGCATCAGGCACAGGGGAATTAACTAATAATAGTGAAGCACTTATACAAGGTTCATCCCAACTTTCCACTGGGCTGGCCAAAGTGGTTCCAGGAGCCCAAACTTTAAATACTGGATTGGCACAAGCGCAAACAGGCAGTGCGAATTTGAATGATGGGTTGAATCAATTATCACAAAATGCAAGCCAGCTGACAGACCAATCGACAGGAATCCCAAAAATGGCAGCAGGTCAGCAGAGTTTAAATGAGGGAATCAATAAATTGGCAGAAGGAAGCCAGGCGTTAAATGACGGCCTGAAAAAAATGGATGGCCAATTGCCTGGAGAAGAACAGCTGAGTCAGCTTAAGCAAGGACTGACAAGCATTCAAAGCGGTGTAAATCAATTGCAAGAAGCGGTTCCAGCAGGAAGCGGCACGTCCGGTACCGTATCTGGCATTACTGAAGATCTCCAGAATAGCCAAGCAGCTTTAACGGAACTTCAATCAACGATAGCGAATAATGGACAAAGAATAATCAATGCCGTTCAAAACACGGAAGCATTCAAAAGCATGACCAGTGAACAACAATCCGAATTAATCGGAGCCATTCAAAATGAACTTCAAACCCAGGCGGAAGCACAAAAACAAATTGCATCGACTCTTGCTGCAAGTGTATCCGACTTATCAACGCAATTAACAGATAAAGTAATGCCAGTATTGAATGGATTAGGCCAGCTTCCAGAACAAGTGGCCAATTTAAATAATGCGGTGAATAAAGTCAATCCAAACGCCGTTTCAGCGTTAAACGGATATACGGCAATAAGGAACGCGCTGGAAGAACAATTGATTCCTGGTGCAACCCAATTAAATAGCGGCTTGAATGAAGCTGTTGAAGGCAGCAATCAATTAACGGCGGCAACACAAAGTCTAAATGAAAAGACACCAGAACTAGTGAAGGGGATCAACCAGTTAGCACAAGGCGGTTCCTCGTTAAATAATGGCCTATCAAAACTAACTGAGGGTTCTGGTCAGTTGGTTGATGGAGTTTCACAACTTCAAGCAGGGTCATCCTCCTTTGGGAATGGTCTTGAGAAGTATGCATATGGTGTTAGCCAAGTTGGCGAAGGGGCAAACAAACTTGCTAATGGGGCCAATCAACTGAATGCCAACTCAGCGGCCTTGAACGAGGGCTCATCAGCACTTGTTAAAGGCACTGAACAATTGGCAAGCAATCTGCCTACTTTAAGCAATGGAGTCATCCAGCTTGCCGATGGCGCAGGTAAGATCAATAAAGGTTCATCAGCACTTGCTGAAGGTTCCGGTAAATTGGGTGATGGAATCTCCTCACTAAAAGATGGAACGGTTGAACTTTCGGAAAAATTAAGTGATGGTGCAGAAGAAATAAGTGAAAATAAAACAACCGATGATAATTACAGCATGATTGCTGAACCGACACAGGTTAAAGAACAAAAAAGCAGTGACGTTCCTAATTATGGTCATGCTCTGGCTCCTTATGTATTATCTCTTGGGTTATTTGTAGGAGCTATTGCCTTCAATATGGGATTCCCGACAGGGTTGCCTTCTACAAGACCTACATCAGGAGTGGCATGGTGGTTCAGTAAATTTACGGTCCTATTTATCCAAGCAACGCTTTCAGCATTAGTGTTGGATGCGATCATGATTTGGGGAATGGATTTACAGGTCGAAAATATGGGGCAATTCATTGGGGTTTCCATACTGACTTCACTTACCTTCATGTTCATCGTTACCTTCTTGACTGTAGGATTTGGAAATCCAGGTCGTTTATTGGCGATGATATTCCTTGTATTACAGCTAGGTGCAAGCGGAGGAATGTTCCCTGTGGAGTTGACCAATAACTTCTTCAGTTCGGTTCACCCGTTCATACCCATGACATACTCTGTCATGGGCTTCCGTCAAGCGATGAGTACGAGCCTTGGAGCCGGTGCATTGACAACCAGTATAGTGTTCCTGACTGGATGCATAATTGTATTTAACCTACTCTTATTGCTAACAATGGTCATCAGGAAGCGCAAAGAACACAATGTTGAGCTGGATGCATAAATTTATAAAGAAAACCCCCGGTGCAATGCGCCGGGGGTTTTCTTCATTATGATGGTTCATCCGTGTCCTTTTCTTTTTCAATGACTTTCAATCCATTTTCCCCTGAATTTTCAATCACATGTTTAAGGATGGATAGTTTGTTATCCCAAAATTGATCGTAAAAAGAAAGCCACTGTTTCAACTCCGCTAAAGGTTCTGGCTGAAGCCGAAAGCGTTTCTCTCTTCCGACCTTCCGGCCACTGACCAATTCAGCTTCAGAAAGGATATGAAGATGCTTGGCAATCGCTGTACGGCTCATGGAAAAGTGAGAAGTGATTTCTGAAATGGGTAAATCCCCTTCAGCAAGCAATTGCAGGACCTTTCTGCGGGTAGGGTCTGCAATAGCCTGAAATACATCATGCTTTTCTGCTGCAGACACTTAGCCCTCAACAGCCTTTTTAAGTTTTTGATTAACGATCTGTTCCCAGCCATGTGCCATTCTATCGCGAATGATCGAGCTTTTTTCGTTCGGTTTCGGAAGAATCGTGTCAGGCTCTTTCCAACCGCCATGAATAAGGGTAAACTCCGTTTTGCCATCCAGTTCTTTTAAAATGAACGAAACGATCCAACCATCCGTATCCCAGGAGAACGAGAGCCGATGTGGAGCATCTATCTCTAATACTTTACAAGGTGATGGGCCAAAAGGTGATTGTACATGGAACTCCTGTCCCACTTTCGGCTGAAAATCATTTGGCATGAACCATGAAGCTATACCCTCGGCAGTCGAAACTGTATCCCAAACTTTTTGGATGGGCGCTTCAAGAATAACCGTCTTTTTGACATCTTGTAGTGTATTCTGATTTGATTCCATAATAATTCTCCTTTTTTATCATAAATATAAAACCATTTGGTTTCGCTTTTGTTGATTATATAAAACCATTTGGTTTCATGTCAATGATAACTTGTCTCCATGCATTTATTTTTATTCATGATTTTAGAGAAATACTGCGCTTAAAACAATCCAGCCCGTTTGCTTAATTACCCAATTCTTCAATTTGGTTTGCCAGGCTTGTTATATTCTCGATGGATTTCATTATCTCTGAATTTTCTAGTGCCTCGGGGTCGAATTGACCATTTTCAATATTATTTAGGTATAAATCAATTCCATCTGACAGCTGTTGGTTAGAACTGACGATTTTTTCATGGATGCTTTCTGCTATTTGGGGTGGTTCAGTTGCATTGAATTCTTCAATCTCCGTTTTCATCAGTTGTAGTTCTTTTTCAAGATTTTCTCTTGCTTCGGTATCAGTGGCGGCATCTTGGGACAATGCGGGCACTTCATTGGCAAATTCCTTAACTGTACTTACATACCCTGTCGCATTATCTGCATATTCCAATGATGAATTGACTTCTCCCAAAAGCGAGCACCCGCTTAATGTAAGGATGGACATAAAAGCAATGGCTATAATTTTTTTCATATGTTCCTCCAATGTGATTTTATAGTGATGATTAGATGGGTAAGAATCTTTTTTTATAAATCGCTGCTATGGAATTCAGTATAAAGCTAGGGATTTTCTTCGGGAAAAATGACTTCGAATAGAAGAGATGAAAAGCACTTTTCAAGTCGTGCCACTGATTGCAGGATTTCACTTGCTTAAACCTTGCAACATCAATGATCTTCACCTTTTTTTCAGAAGTGATAAAGATGTTTCTTAAATGGATATCTGAAGGATTTAATCCCTCTTTCCTTGCTAATTGTAATGCATGGTCAATCTCTTTTATGTTTTCTTCCGTTATCGGGATTCCTAATGTTAAACATTCAAAAAGAGTGTTGCCTTCGATGTGATCTATAACTAAATAATTCTCACCCGCATCATAAAGAGTAGGATAGTAGTCGATAGATTGAACAGTTTGGTATATCTCAGCTTCTACTTTAGCCGTGTGAGTATGGTTCGGAAAAAACACTTTCATTGCTTTATTGGTAGAATGTATTCTAAATACATAAGCACTTCGGCCTTTTCCAATAAGTGATAAAGAATGATCGGCATCTAGTAATGTATTATTTTTATCATGAGAAATCTTGACACTTTGAGCTAATTCACTATATTGCTGCATACTTTTCACCTCTATTAGTAGTATTATCGCTTCAAATTTTTTTCAATAAAAAAGACGGTATAACCGATTGTTGGTTATACCGTCTTTAAAAATTAAAAGACCTCACCAAATAATCGGCAAGGTCTTGCAAACAACTGAAAATTAGTTGCCAATAAAGCCGAGGATAAAATCCTGTATTGACGACTTTATTGTATAGCTACTCCCCTTAACAGAAGGATTCCTATAAGTATATATAAGTAATTATATAGTTTATTATGACAAAGCGTCAAACAAAAGGATTGGACGTCTTACTCTACATATATATTCCGGACTTTTTTTAAAAATGTGCATTTATTTAGTCGAACGTTAATTATTATTTCAATTGGAGATAGGCTGTTCTGAAGTAAGTATTAAATTCAAAACTAAATCTTCATATTTTTTCTAAATAACTCCTCTGGAAGTGGGTTTTTTTTGCATTCATCATTAATTCTGCTCGGTTTTTATTTGTCATCCAATAGCGTATTTTTTCCGTTTTAACTTTGGGACGTGGACTATATTACAATTATATCTATTTGATTACTTAAATGTCTGTTAGATTACTATTTAGTTAAAATCGATTCTATAGATCTGAAGACACTAGGAAATATGATATATTTTTAAAGGAATAAGTATAAATACCTATAACGCAACTATGATTCTAACCGATATTTAAAAAAATGGTAAAAATATAATTCTTTAGTAGGGAGAATGGGATGAAGAAATTAATTATACCGACTTTCTGTTTTGCAGTATTGTCTACAGTTGCTTTCGAAGAAAAAATATCTGCAGCTCCACTACCGGCAGAACAAATAAATACTATAGAAACTAGTAACAAGTATGTAAATGTAAGTTCAGGCTCGCTCAATATGCGGAAAAGTGCATCTGAAAACGCCGGCGTAGTAGCGAAGCTGATGAAAGGTACGCAGGTAACGGTGTATTCGGAATCTAACGGTTGGGCGAAGATCAAAGCCGATGGAAAAGAAGGATATGTCAGTACCAAATATCTATCGACAACGAAGACTGTAACGGTAANAGGATATGTCCAAATATCTATCGACAACGAAGACTGTAACGGTAACCACAGCTACTACCGCAGTTAAAACGACAACGAAATATGTAAACGTAAGTTCCGGAACACTCAATATGCGAAAAAGTGGGACGGAAACTGCCAGCATAGTTGCGAAGCTTTCGAAAGGCATGCAGGTAACGGTATATTCGGAATCCAAAGGGTGGGCGAAGATCAAAGCCAATGGAAAAGAAGGATATGTCAGTACTAAATATCTATCGACAACGAAGCCTGTAACGGGTTCCACACCATCCGCCCCTGTTAAAACGGCGACGAAATATGTAAATGTAAGTTCTGGGACGCTTAATATGCGAAAAAGTGGAACGGAAACTGCCAGCATAGTTGCGAAGCTTTCGAAAGGCATGCAGGTAACGGTATATTCGGAATCCAAAGGTTGGGCGAAGATCAAAGCCAATGGAAAAGAAGGATATGTCAGTACTAAATATCTATCGACAACGAAGCCTGTAACGGGTTCCACACCATCCACCCCTGTTAAAGCGACGACGAAATATGTAAATGTAAGTTCTGGGACACTCAATATGCGAAAAAGTGGGACGGAAACTGCGAGCATAGTCGCGAAGCTTTCGAAAGGCACGCAGGTAACGGTGTATTCGGAATCTAAAGGTTGGGCGAAAATCAAAGCTAATGGAAAAGACGGGCATGTCAGTACCAAATATTTATCGACAACAAAGCCTGTAACGGGATCCACACCATCCACCCCTGAAAAAACGACGACGAAATATGTAAATGTAAGTTCTGGGACGCTCAATATGCGAAAAAGTGGAACGGAAACTGCTAGCATAGTAGCGAAGCTGTCGAAAGGTACGCAGGTAACGGTGTATTCGGAATCTAAAGGTTGGGCGAAAATCAAAGTTAATGGAAAAGAAGGACATGTTAGTACCAAATATTTATCGACAACAAAGCCTGTAATGGGATCCACACCATCCACCCCTGAAAAAACGACGACGAAATATGTAAATGTAAGTTCAGGGACGCTCAATATGCGGAAAAG
>NZ_LGYA01000001.1:4447423-4448003 GCF_001273755.1 Peribacillus butanolivorans | reverse complement strand
ATGTTAGTACCAAATATTTATCGACAACAAAGCCTGTAACGGGATCCACACCATCCACCCCTGAAAAAACGACGACGAAATATGTAAATGTAAGTTCTGGGACGCTCAATATGCGAAAAAGTGGAACGGAAACTGCTAGCATAGTAGCGAAGCTGTCGAAAGGTACGCAGGTAACGGTGTATTCGGAATCTAAAGGTTGGGCGAAAATCAAAGTTAATGGAAAAGAAGGACATGTTAGTACCAAATATTTATCGACAACAAAGCCTGTAATGGGATCCACACCATCCACCCCTGAAAAAACGACGACGAAATATGTAAATGTAAGTTCAGGGACGCTCAATATGCGGAAAAGTGGGACGGAAAGTGCCAGCATAGTCGCGAAGCTATCGAGAGGCACGCAGGTAACGGTGTATTCAGAATCCAACGGTTGGGCAAAAATCAAAGCGGATGGAAAAGACGGGTATGTCAGTACCAAATATTTATCGACAACAAGGCCAGAAACGGAATCCACACCATCCATACCTGAAAAAACGACGACGAAATATGTAAATGTAAGTTCAGGGACGCTCAATATGCGGAA
>NZ_LGYA01000001.1:4151170-4444802 GCF_001273755.1 Peribacillus butanolivorans | reverse complement strand
GGGACGCTCAATATGCGGAAAAGTGGGACGGAAAGTGCCAGCATAGTCGCGAAGCTATCGAGAGGCACGCAGGTAACGGTGTATTCAGAATCCAACGGTTGGGCAAAAATCAAAGCGGATGGAAAAGACGGGTATGTCAGTACCAAATATTTATCGACAACAAGGCCAGAAACGGAATCCACACCATCCATACCTGAAAAAACGACGACGAAATATGTAAATGTAAGTTCAGGGACGCTCAATATGCGGAATAAACCGTCAGAAGACGCTTCCATCATTGTGAAATTGGCAAAAGGTGTAGAGGTAGAAGTCATATCGGAATCGAATGGATGGTCAAAAATTAAAGCGTATGGTGGAGAAGGGTACGTTAGTACGCAATATCTATCAACAACGAAGCCTGGTTCTATCCCGGAAAGCCCGGATCCGGATCCAGACGATGAAGAAACCACGGTAGTTAAATATGTAAAAGTGGTTGATGGCTCTAATTTAAATATGCGCTCTTCAGCATCAGCTTCAGCTTCGATTATAGCTAAACTTGTAAACAATACGGCGGTAACAGTTTATTCGGAGTCTAATGGGTGGTCAAGAATCACGGCGAATGGAAAGACAGGATATGTAAGTTCGCAATATTTATCAGCCAAAGCACCAGAAAGTCCAGGGAATTCGAATGGAACGATCATCAGGGTTGATAAAGAGTATAATCTTACGCTGGACAAGATGGTTGAAATTCAAATGGCTGTAAATGGTCAAACGGATAAAAAGTATAAAACCTACATACGTGAGGATGGGTTAACTTTAATCAATTCAACAAAAGGCACGGTAAAAGGAACCAATTGGCGTGTAAGGGGCGGAGCCGGATCTAATTATTGGGTAGTGGGGGCTGTCAGCAATAATCAATCATTGGATATTAAATCAAAAGTAAAGGGCTCTGACGGATACTATTGGTATGAAGTGAATTATAACAAGACATGGGTAAATGCTAGTCCAGAAGATATAAAATATAATATCAACCCTGATAATTTTGTGAATGATCCAGTCCATTCGTTCCAATTCGTCAAGCTCTCTCAATTGACCAACATGAATGTTTCTGAAGTGAATGATAGAATCCTTTCGGGTAAAGGTATCTTACAAGGCCATGCTGCAACCTTCACTTCGGCAGGAGAAAAATATGGGGTAAATGAGATTTATCTTATTTCACACGCTTTGTTGGAGACAGGGAACGGGACTTCACCGTTAGCGACAGGTGTCAAGGTGAATGGAAGAACGGTCTATAATATGTATGGAGTAGGAGCATATGATGGATCAGCGGTAAGCAGTGGTGCACAATATGCTTATAATGCAGGATGGTTCACTCCAGAAGCGGCCATCATTGGCGGTGCTGAATTCATTGCCAAAGGATATATCTCTGCTGGACAGGATACGCTATACAAAATGAGATGGAATCCCACAGCCTCAGAGAAATATGGATATGCTTCACACCAGTACGCAACTGATATTGGTTGGGCAACAAAACAAGTGAAACAGATTTATAATTTGTATAGTTTGTTAGATTCATATAAATTGACGATTGAAATTCCTAAATATAAATAAAAAAGTAAAAACACATGTGAATATCTCATGTGTTTTTACTTTAAGCAATTATTCGCAGACTACTTTGTTCCTTATGAGAGGATATATCTATGAAACAGGCATATTATCTTCGAAATTAAGGAATATATCTACGAAAAAAGCATATTATCTTCGAATTAAGGAATATATCTACGAAAAAAGCATAATATCTTCGAAATTATCTCTATATCGATTTTTCTACAAAAATAAACAAATATCACTAAGGGATAAGCTGATCTTCCTTAGAATGACCGTTTACCTAATTCCTCTTTTTCTAAAATATCCTTTACAATATCTTCAATAGTTACTACGCCTAATGCCTTTTCTAAAGCTAGTTCTGCAATTGAAAAGATAGGTTCAATTGCATCTTGAATGTTTCTTCCAACGGGACATGCTGGATTTGGGTTATCGTGGATTCCAAATAACTCTTTATCCTGCACCACGTTAACAGCCTGATAAACATCGAGTAATGTAATATCGGATAATTCCTTAGCCAAAGTAGCTCCAGCGATACCTGGCCGAACATTTACCAAACCTGCATTTCTTAACATGCCAGTGATTTTTCTTATTAAAGCAGGATTGGTGTTAACACTTTTTGCGATAAATTCAGATGTATTAACTCCCTCTTTATTTATTTCTAAAAGAGATAATATATGGATTCCAACTGAAAAACGGGTACTGATAGACATCTTTTTCTCTCCTTTAAAATCTCTATACTTAAATAGTATAAATTATTTAACATGTAATACAAGTAGTTACAAGTTAAATAAATTAGAGAGATAACCCAGTTTTTAGTTTGAAAGGTGTGTAAAAATGGAAGGTATGTTAAGAGCCAAAATAAAAGTTACGTGTAATTGACAAAACACTCTCCTGAAACTTATATTATTACATGTAAATGAATTAGTTACAGGGCGGAAAAGTAGAAGGGGGGAAATTGGCATTTTAGGTGCTAATTTTGGTAGTACCGCATTAGATGAAAGAGAAAAACCTTAGTATATCCATGAAAGAATTTTTTGTTTCGGAAGCTGATTATTTCGTGACATGTAGTAAGTATCAATAAATGGAGAAGCAAAATGGAGTTTGAAAACCGAACCTCCACGAAGTGTTTCTGCCCAAATACATAAGTATGGAGGTATAAGATGACTAAAAACAATAAAAACAATAAAAACAAAAAAAATAATAAACAAAAACAATCGTCTACATTCACATTTTGGATCATAGGATTAATTGCTGTTATTATTATCGGCTTTATATTTTTAGCAAATGGAAAAGAAAAAGATGTAGCCTTTGAAATTGATTATAAAGGACAACCCTATTTAGGAGATAAAAAGGCTCCTGTTCAAATTGTTGAATTTGGTGATTATAAATGTCCAGTCTGTAAATCATTTGAGGAGAATTTCTTTCCCTCTATTCAAAGTGAATTGATTGACACCGGAAAAGCACAATTTTATTTCATGAATTATTCGTTTATTAACGTAGATTCAATACGATCCGCTAAGTTCGCGGAGACTGTTTATAAGGAATTAGGAAATGATACCTTCTGGGAATTTCATGAGCTGTTATACAGTAAACAGCCAGATGATCAGAAATATGAAAAAGAAGATGTGTTTACGGACAAGTTTTTAGAAGAAACCTTGAAAGAAATCGTAAATGCTAGTGATGTCAAAAAGGTTGTTACATCTTTTAAAGCAGATTCTTCTGAGGATTTATGGAACAAAGATATGGAGACTGCGGCCGAATTAGGAGTATCTGGAACACCTTCCTTATTTGTTAATGGCAAGAAGTTTGAAGGAAATACAATTGAGGATTTAGTGAAAATGGTAGACGAAGCTGCGAAGGAGAAATAGTTCATGAATAAGCCACTGTTATTTTCCTGGATAATATCTATCATTGCGACATCTGGAAGTCTTTATTTTAGTGAGGTTCTTCATTATGTACCATGTACGTTTTGTTGGTATCAAAGAATCCTGATGTATCCATTGGTTTTTTTATTAGGCCGTGCTTTTTATGACCAGGAACTAAAAATTTATCGTTATATTCTCCCTTTGTCGATTTTAGGTATGTTGGTTTCAGGATATCACTATAGCTTGCAAAAAATCCCTGCTCTTCAACAGTTCGAAATGTGTCAAAGTGGTGTTCCTTGTTCAGGAGAATATATTAACTGGCTTGGATTTATCACCATTCCGTTGTTAGCTTTTACTGCTTTTTCATTTATTACTGTATGTATGGGAATACTTATGAGTAAGAACAATAATGATTGAGTAAGTAATCTTTATATTAATACACCCTTTGATAAAGGCATCTTTCGTTGTGGAAATGGTTTCACTTTACCTCTACAATGAATGGTGCTTTTATTTAATTTGCACCATTTCGTAAAGTTGATGTACATCCCCAAAATCCTCTATATACATTACTGATTATTAAATTTTTCTTTTTCTAAAATATCTTTTACAACATCTTCAATAGTTACTACTCCTAATGCCTTTTCTAGGGCTAATTCTGCAACGGAAAAAATGGGTCCAATTGTATCTTGTATGTTTCTTCCAACGGTACATGCTGGATTTGGCTGTTCATGAATCCCAAATAATTCTTTATCCTGCACCACGTTAACAGCCTGATAAACATCGAGTAATGTAATATCGGATAATTCCTTAGCCAAAGTAGCTCCAGCAATACCTGGCCGAACATTTACCAAACCTGCATTTCTTAGCATTCCAGTGATTTTTCTTATTAAAGCAGGATTGGTGTTAACACTTTTTGCGATAAATTCAGATGTATTAACTCCCTCTTTATTTACTTCTAAAAGAGATAGTATATGGATTCCTACTGAAAAGCGGGTACTGATAGACATTTTTTTCTCTCCTTTAAAATCTCTACTTTTAAGTATAAATTCCTTAACATGTAATTTGAGTAGTTACAAGTTAGTATTGCTCACAAAAGTTATTAGTAAACTAAAAGTTTGGATAAAATAAATTGACAAAACGTCAACCTGTAACTTATATTATTACATGTAAACAAATTAGTTACAAGTTGAATATAAAGACGATTATAGGAGGAGTTTTAAAATGAAAATAGCTATTATTGGTGCAAGTGGAAAAGCCGGAAGTCTGATTTATAAAGAAGCTATAGCTAGAGGCCACGAGGTTACGGCTATTGTCAGAGATGCAGCGAAAGTACAAAATAATCAAGGAGCTGCAGTTTTAGAAAAAGACGTATTTGCTTTGAAGGCAGATGATGTTAAAGAATTTGATGTGGTCGTAAATGCGTTTGGGGCTGCTCCAGGGCATGAGCATCTACATGTTGAAGCTGGTAAAGTCTTAATTGAAGCTATGAAAGATGCACCTAATACTAAATTGCTTGTTGTTGGTGGTGCAGGAAGTCTGTTTGTTGATGAAGCGAAAACAACTCGCGTACTAGATACACCGGATTTTCCTAAAGAATACTTTGCAACAGCATCTAATCAATCTAAAAACCTTGAGGATTTACAAAGTACTAGTGGAATTCAATGGACGTTTATCAGTCCATCTGCATTCTTTGATCCACAAGGCAAAAGAACAGGTGGGTATAAACTAGGGAAAGATAACATCCTTGTAAACTCAAAAGGCGAAAGTTATGTAAGCTATGCTGACTTTGCTATTGCAGTATTAGATGAAATTGAAAGCCCTCAGCACATAAATGAACGGTTTACTGTTGTTTCGGAAGCTGAATAATTCGTAACGATTTATAAGTGTAAACTCAGATAGAAAAAATTAATGGCTTAATTAAAATATAGTCCAAAAACGGAGGGATTTTCAGTCTCTCCGTTTTTGTATTTGGTTTAGAGACCAACGGATAGAATAGTTGATGAATTAGTGTTAAAAGCATTATGAACTTTAAGAAATTTAGCATACATTTATATGTCAATCATGATATTTCAGTGTAGCAGGTGAATGATAAACAAAAAACTGAATGGAGTATGTGATGTTTTTCTCTTGTCAAAGAGGGAAGAGGGGGAGTGCAGTTCCAAATTTGTCAAAGGAGTAGCTCATTAAGGGTTTGAACCATGTGATATAGTTGGAAATAGTATTAGACAGGCAGTCATCCCCAATTAAAAGGATTACTCTTAAGTATGGGTCTTAAAGTACCTAAGTATGAGTAATTGGGATGTAGTTATTAGATTAAAATTACATTTATGTATCCAATTACAATATAATTGGATTTTTTAGGGGAAAATGTTTACAAAAAACAAGTCTATGTTACTATAAATATGAGATTAAAAAACATAGTAGTTTTTTAAAAGGTTATATGAAGGAGCTACAAATTAATGAAAAAAATACAAAAGGCAATTATACCTGCAGCGGGATTGGGAACAAGGTTTTTACCTGCTACAAAGGCAATGCCAAAAGAAATGCTTCCAATCGTGGATAAACCAACTATTCAATATATTATAGAAGAAGCTGTAAAATCAGGCATTGAAGATATTATTATTGTCACAGGAAAGAATAAACGTGCGATAGAAGATCACTTCGATAATGCCTATGAGCTAGAGAATAATTTGAGGGATCATGGAAAATTTGATTTATTGGAGAAAGTACAATATCCATCTAATTTAGCCAATATCCATTACATTAGACAGAAAGAACCGAAAGGCCTTGGACATGCTATCTGGTGTGCCCGTAATTTTATTGGGGATGAACCATTTGCCGTACTTTTAGGTGATGATATCGTTCAAAGCGAGGTACCTTCATTGCGTCAATTAATAAATGAATATGATGCGACAGGTTCGTCTATTATTGGAGTACAATCCGTAGATGAAAGCGAAACGCATCGGTATGGTATCATTGACCCGCTTACTCAAGATGGTAGAAGGTACGAAGTTAATAACTTTGTTGAAAAACCAGAACAAGGAACAGCTCCATCTAATTTAGCCATCATGGGGAGATATATATTAACTCCAGAAATATTTCACTTTTTAGCTAAACATGAAACTGGTGCTGGTGGTGAAATTCAATTAACCGATGCAATCCAAAAACTAAATGAAATCCAAACAGTATTTGCCTATGATTTTGAAGGGAAAAGACATGATGTCGGAGTTGTAGATGGCTTTGTAAAAACTACCATTGAATTTGCCTTACAACGTCCTGAATTGAGAGACGACATTTTAAGAGAATTGGAAAGTATACTTAAAAAGCATAAGGCAGTAAGCAAATAGATTATTTAATTTCACTCTCTGAATAAAATTAAATGAATATCTTTTCAGCAATTTATATATGTTATCAAAGATATTGGTTGTTTATCGATGTCATTTCAACGGATTAATTTAATAAATTGTCCGTTGATTGCTTCCCATAACCATGACGGAATTGTCAATCATTTTGGTAGATAAAAATTTTTGATGAAAATAATGGTCACAAATTCGAGAGTTTTTAGGAGTATTTTGTTATCATTACTATGGAACACTTCAATTTCTTATTTTAGGGTCTTGTGAAATAATTTACTTGCCAAGGATAAAGGAAGTATCTTTCTACACAACAAAGATTATTGAAAGTCATAAACGAAAAAGGAGTAAGTAAGGGGTTCGTATTTTTATTTGCTGCTAATTATCAAATTTTATCGTTTTAATTTAATATCAAAAAATCTCCAACTATTGATCATTCATAGTTGTTATTTTTGTTAATGAAAGGCAATTGTAATTTTGAATGGTGAATATTAATTCATAAAAGGGGATGCCTATTTAGTGAATAAGATGGTAATAAAAAGAAAAGTCAATTTCCTTAAACAACCGATTGCTAATTTCTTATTAAAGGAAAATCATCAACGTGTAAATAGATATGCAAAGTATTATGAGAAATTAAACGTGCAAAAAAACACAATTCTTTATGAGAGTCGTGATGGAAACAGTATAACTGACAGTCCCTACGCGATGTTTAAATATATGATAGAAAATCAAGACTTTAAAGATTTTATGCATATATGGTCTATTCAAGATTTTAGTGCTCTTTCAGGTGTCATATCGAAGTATAAAGATATGCCTAATGTTAAATTTGTGCAACGTAATTCAAAGGATTATTTAAAGTGTTTAGCAACAAGTGAGTATTTAATCAATAACTCAACATTCCAATCTTTCTTCATACCTAAAATCGACCAAATTTACATTAATACTTGGCATGGTACGCCCCTTAAGAATATGGGCTTTGACATACCAGGTAACCCCTCGGTCTCTCAAAACGTTGTAAGGAACTTTTTAAGTGCAGATTATATTTTGAGCCCTAATGCCCATACTACAGACATTTTTACACGAAGCTATAAGTTAAACGGATTGTATAAAGGGAAAATTGTAGAAGAAGGATATCCTAGGATAGATTTAACTCTTAATACGAATCCGAGGGAGTATAAGGACTATCTAAGAACTCTAGGTTTGAAAATCAACGATGGTAAAGAGAATATTTTATACGCACCAACTTGGAAGGGAACAAATCTTGCCAAAGTGGATAACGATATCCTTCAAATTATTGCAGATATAAATTATTTAGAAAGTCAAATCGGTGAACAATATAATTTATTGATTAAGGTGCACCCTTTTCTATATAAAGAAGCTAATAAGCATACAGAAATTAAAAATAGGTTAATCCCTGATTATGTGGATACAAATGAATTGCTTGCTACTGTTGATTTGCTTATTACTGATTATTCTAGTATCTTCTTTGATTTCCTTGTTACTAATAAGCCAATTCTATTTTACACTTGGGATACGGATGTTTATTCAGAGGAAAGAGGGCAATATCTTCAAAATGATGAACTTCCAGGCCCAATGCTTTTTAACTCGAAAGAATTAGCTCATGCAATTAAAGATATTAAAAATGTAAAATTGTTTTATTCCGAAAAATATAAAAACATGCAGCAAAAGTTCACGAACTACGAGGATGGGAATGTAACAGAGAGAATTGTCCTTAATCTATTTAATAAGTCTACGAAAGAACTAAACACAATTACCGGTCTAGATTCCTCAAAGGAAAAAATCCTGATTTATCCGGGCGGTATGAGAGATAACGGGATCACATCCTCCTTCATCAACTTGATGAACAATATTGATTATGAGAAATATGATGTCAGCTGTTTTACCGCGACGCCCCACTCCCGAGAAGCCTTGAAAAACTTGGACAAGGTAAATAAGAATGTGCGTTTTCTTTTTAAACCTGGATTGCCTGTGTATAAATTTTTGGAAGTGTATAAGGATAAATTCATCCATAACAGAGGGGAAAGAGGTTTCTTAGGGAAAAAGCTTTACCCAGAAAATGCCTATATTAGAGAACATGCACGTTTATTCGGTAAAACTAAATTTGATTTTGTTATTGATTTTAGTGGATATAGCCATTATTGGGCTAAATTCCTCCTAGCTGCAGACACAAAAAAGAAAGTTTGTTATATGCATAATGATTTGCTTTCTGATAGTGAGCGAGTGATTAATGGAAAGAGGCCTCATCGGATAAATCTAAGAGGACTATTTTCCGTATATAATCGATTTGATAAACTTGTAAGTGTATCTGAAGGGACAATGGAATTGAACCGAAAGAATCTAATGCAGTATGCAGACTATGATAAATTCGATTATGTAATGAATTCTATCAACCCTGAGAAAATTCTTCAAATCAATACCGAGAAAACTGAATTCGCTGGAGACGAAGATTCATCCATTACGACAGAGAATTTCAAGGCAAGAGCGGTATTAAGGGACGTCAGGAATCATCATGCCTGGAATACCCTTCCCGGGAATGCGAAAGCATTTCAATTTCCTTTGGAAGAACGATTTGAAAATGCTGAAATTATGATTTCTAGAAAAGCCAATGTTAATCATAATACATTTTACAAATTCAGCTTCAACAATCAAATAATCGGCTGGATTAACGAAGAGGCTGTAGAGTTTTTGCCAGACAGTATTATTTACGAAAAGGAACTTGATAAAATCGCAAGGCTAGTAAGACCAAGAGGAAACTTCATTTGGTCGATGCCATATAAGATTGAAGGTTCATACAAAGTTTCTGGCAGTCAAGATTTTGAAGGCATAATCGTGAAGGTCGATAAGGAAGTAAAAACCCAACATTCGATTTATAGTAGAATATCCGTGAATCGTACGGAAATCGGCTGGGTGGATAATTCAGCTTTATCCATGCTTGAACAGTGTACAATCAATGAAAACACGAGTTTTAAGGACAAGCTGCAAATCATTTTTAAAAGAAAGTATATGATATCCAGAAACTATAAAAGCAATAAAAAATTCATTGATAAGATTGATAATAGAACGTTGAAGGAAGTAAACACCAGTGAACAGAAGTATGGAAAAATAACTAAACCGGAAGACCATACAATTTGGTCAAAGGCTTATCCGAATTACAAGGCTAAAAGAGTAACTAAGGCAATCGATTTTGAAGGGCAAACCGTCAAAATCACAAAATACAACAGAACCAGAAAAGGCGGCTATTACCTTTTCGAAATAGATAATAAGAAAATTGGCTGGCTAAATACGGGCGCCTTTGAAATGATAGACGAGCCAATAGTGTTAAAAGAACGGGAAGTGCGCGGCACTGCAGAAATCCAGTTAGGAAATTATAATATTTGGGATAAACCGTATGGGTTACAAGATGCCATGATCGTGGAAGATGGGCCAACCTTTAATGGGTGCCTTGTTGAATTCGATAAAGAAGCAGTTACTCAACTTGGTACGTATACTCATATATTAAAGGACGGGATATCCCTAGGTTGGTTGGATAAACAGGCGTTAATCGTACAAGAAGTGCATGGGTTGGAAGTAAATAATCAATTCGTCCCATATCCTAATAAAAATGATTTTAATTTTGTCAATATGGGAAGATTATCTCCTGAAAAAGGTCAAGATAATTTGATTCGTGCATTCGCTAGCTTCCATGAGAAACACAAAAATAGCAAGCTGTATATCTTAGGCCAAGGTCCTTTAAAGGAAGATTTACAGGCCATCATTGACGAGCTGGATTTAAATCATTCTATTCATCTTTTGGGCCAACTTGAAAATCCATTTTCGTTCATGGAAAAATGTGACTGTTTCGTTCTTTCATCACATTATGAAGGTCAGCCTATGGTTTTATTAGAGGCAATGACGTTAGGAATGAAAATCATGGCTACTGATATAGTTGCGAACCGAACCGTTTTGGAAAACGGTAAATATGGTTTACTTGTTGAAAATAGCATAAATGGACTTGAAAAAGGTTTATCCACTGTGGTTAGTAATGATAATTCTAAACTAGAAAAGTTTGATTACCATCAATATAATGCATTAGCCATGGAAACCTTCAAGAAATGCCTATAAAAAAATTGGAGGCCCATTTCGCAAATTTGGTAAGAAAAAAGCCTCTCACAGTGTAAGGGTAAGTGAAGGTAGTTTCGAAAGGAGAAAAGTAATTTGATTTTGGTCGTTGGCGGTGCAGGTTATATTGGAAGTCATCTTGTAAAAGAGTTATATAGAAGAGGTTGTTATTCTAGATAATCTCTCTACCGGTTTTCGTTCGCTGGTGGATTCGAAGGCCATCTTGATAGAAGGGGATTTAGGGGATGAAGCGGTTTTAAATTATATATTCCTTAAATATCCAATTAAGGGTGTAATGCATTTTGCTGCTAATAGTTTAGTTGGTGAGTCTGTTCAAGACCCTTATAAATACTATGAAAATAATGTTGCTTCAACTATTACTTTATTAAATACTATGCTCAAGCATGATGTTAAGAACTTCATTTTTTCATCTACGGCAGCTACTTACGGGATACCAAATGTAGATATAATTGATGAAGAACAGCCAACTAATCCGATTAATCCATATGGTCGCTCGAAATTGATGGTAGAGCAAATCTTAGGTGACTTTGCCCATGCATATGGACTTCATTATGTTGTTTTGCGATACTTTAATGCGGCTGGAGCACATGAGTCGGCAGAAATCGGTGAAAGTCATGATCCAGAAACACATTTAATTCCTATTATTTTACAGCATTTATTAGGTCAACGGGAGAAGATTTCCGTGTTTGGTACAGACTATGACACACAAGATGGTACTTGTATTCGTGATTATATTCATGTAACGGATTTAGCTAAAGCACATATATTAGCTCTTCAAGCCCTATTGTCTGGGAAGAAGAATACGGCAATCTACAACCTTGGGAATGGAAAAGGATTTTCGGTTAAAGATGTAATAGACACATGTGAAAAAGTCACAGGGGTAAAACCGAATATAGAGTATGCAGATCGTCGGCCGGGAGATCCAGCTCGACTGGTTGCTTCAGCCAATAAGATATATGAAGATCTTGGGTGGAAAGCAGCAATAGATTTAGACGAGATTATTGAAAGTGCATGGAAATGGCATAAATCTCAAATGAATTAAAAGAATACACACCCAATAGAGCAGCAAGGTCTTACTAGTTCACTATACTGGAGTAAAGATTAAAAATTCGATTGTTTTATTTGAGAGAACGACTCTGTTTAAAAGTCGTTCTTTTTTTTATTTTTTTCAGGTGTCACTATCCTGCACGGTTAGTGGAGTTAGGCTTCTACCTTTCGCCCCGAATTTTCCATTTCCTTTTTAGATAAACGTTTTCATTTCAAAAATAAATTAAACCCCTATCATTTCAGTCTTTCTCTTAATATAGATTAACTGGTCGTAAAAGGGATATTAATAAGAATATAGAAGTACTAACTAATAGGATTATCATTCATTTGTTAGGAGACGTCATACATTGGTTTAGCAATAAACCGAATAAAGGAAGTCCAGCAGGTGTCGTCTTAGAATGAGGATGGACTAACAGATGAAGAGGAAGGTGAGCGTTTAAATGAATCAGCATATTTTAAAGAACCGTTCATTTCTCTTCATATGGATTGGTAATGTGATCTCTGAATTAGGCGCTGCCTTTGGAACCTTTTGTAATTCAATTCTTATCTATCAACTTACAGGTTCCACTATGGCTTTGGGAAGTATGTGGATATTATATTTTGTTCCATCCTTGCTTTTGCAATTATTTATTGGCCCTTTTATTGATAGATGGAGCCGTAAGTGGACGATGATACTTTCACAGTGGAGTAGAGGTGTAATTTTTCTTATCCCACTTATTTCATTAATAACGGGGAATCTTGAAGCGTGGCACATTTTCACAGTCCAAATCATAGTAGGTTTAATTACGCCCTTATATTCACCCGCTAATCAATCAATTTTGCCTACAATTGTTCCTGAAAACCAGCTAAGCGCTGCAAATGCTTATTTAGATGGAACGATTCGATTAATGACGTTCTTGGCACCAATTGGAGGGGGAGTCGTTGTAGAGTACTTAGGTGTTAAAACCACATTACCACTTGTTTGCTTATTGCTTATTACAAGTGGTTTTATACTGCTGTTCATCCAAGAATCAAGAGTCTCATTATCTATACGCAAATCATGGTTAAACCAATTTATTGAGGGTCTATCCTATTTTTTCAGACAGTCCCTCATCGTTTGGTTAGGAGTCTTTTTGGCGTTTGTTCAATTTGGAGTGGGAGTTACGATGGTTATCACTCTTCCCTATATCACTGGTGAGTTATCTGGTAGTTATGCAGAGTACGGATATTTTATGGCTAGTTTCCCTTTAGGGTATGTAATTGGTTCCATGCTTGTAAGTAAAATAAAACATAAGAGTCGCAGGGTTTTGATGTTAGGAGCATTAATTATCGGAGGTCTGACATATATCTCCTTAGGTATTAGCAATAGTATAGTTGTTGCATTCTTGACTGAAATTCTTGCTGGAATAGCTATGGCTATTTTTAGTATTCATAATAAAACTATTTTTCAACAAAGCGTACCTAATCATATAATGGGGAAAATATCCTCGGTTCGATTGTTTATTATTAGAGGGACGATGCTATTAGGGGTAATAACAGGTACATTTTTGAGTGATATCTGGGGGATACGTCCATTGTACTTTTTAATAGGAAGCATTATCTGCACTGTATCTTTATTAGGAATATTACTTCCTTTCTTTAAGTTCATTGATAACTCGAATAAAGGGGAACGTTCTGTTTCTTAAATTAGTGGGGAAATGTTAAATAAACATAAAAAACCAAGCTAAGACATTTCCATTAAGATGAAATCTTGTGTAAAGCCACACTACTTAAGGAAAGAAGAAAGGCTACTTACACTTTTTCAGTCTTAGCAAGGGCAAGTGGAATCTGATAAAAAGTTGCTGCTGGATTAGTCTCCCATGCTCATCCCTTTTAATGTCACAGCAGTTATGAACACAGTCACACATATGATTGAGGTAGATACTACAATGGCGATTGGTAAACTCATAAAAAATCCCTCCTTTAAAGTATTGTTACGTTGCTAAGATCAACCTTAGCTCCAATTAAAAAGTTGTAAGTAAGTTTATCCATTGACGCACCTTCAAAGTCGATTTTCTTTAAATCAGACGTTCGAAATTGAACATTCTTGAGTGTTGCGTCGCGAAATGATGCTTTCTTCAATGTTGAGCCCTCAAAAATGGTTTGGTTAAATGTTTCCCCATCAAAGATAAGACCAGCTAAATTACAGCTTTTAAAGTGGGTTTTGTTATAGTTACTATTTTTAAAAATGACTCCCTTTAAGTTTGAACTTTTAAATAGGGTACTCGTTAAATTGACGTTTTCAAAGATACAATTATTTAAGTTACTGCTTTTAAATGTGCTGTTCGTTAGGTCGGAATGGCTGAAATCAGAACGGGTTAAATCGCAGGAATTAAATTTTCCATCATGCACCGAAACCGAGCGGAAGTCGGAATCCAATAAGCGTTGCCTAGAATAGTCCATGTTTATCGCCTGTTCAAGCTCACTGTATTGGAGATTAAATGCTTCTAGGAGCTCTGACACTTCTCCAATTGAATCCACCGTTAATCTATAAGCCTCCTGCTCACTAGAACCTTTTTGTTTATAGTCATTATATTTCTCTATTAAGTTTTGCAGCAGTTCTTCTTCCAGTTCCTTTGCTGTTTTGGCATTTTGATACGGAGCAAAAATGCTGTGAACATGTGCATTTAGTTTTTCAATCACATTTTTTCTTCCTTTCTACAAGAGGCGTTCAAGTATTTGCTTGGCTTGCTCCCAGTTATTTTTGTTTTGCGTATATGTGTCTTCTCCGATTGGGGTGATTTTATAATATTTTCTTCTGCCACCTTGTGTAGCATCTCCCCAATAGGAGATGATGCATTCGTCTTTTTCAAGACGTTTTAAGCTGGAATACATCGTTGCTTCCTTTATTTCGTACTGCTCATTTGAACTCACATATATCAATTTACTAATTTCATAACCATATTTATCGCCACTTTGCAGGAGTTTTAAAATCATCGTATCAACATGTCCGCGTAGCAGGTCAGAGGATAGTTTTCGTTGAACCAAATCCTCACCTCCTTTGGTATACCTTATAACATATTACTATGACAGTCAAGGTAATGTTATTCATTAGGGGGAGCATAAGAATTTTAGGTCATTTAGTACGCAAGAAAAAAACCTTTTATATAAGAAAAATGACCCTGAAATTGATCCGGAATCATCTACTTATTAGCTATTGGTGTTTTTTTCTTAGCTTTGTGAGTTGAAAATTGTTTTTACTACACTTTGTCGAGAAAAACAGTTGGTGTAATAAGGGGTATTTGTAACTTTAATGCATACTTGGAAGGAATTTATTATGATCTATAGAAGTAGTGTTAAGGGATATCTAGGAGGGGAGAATTTGAATAATTCTTGGAATAAAGTGATATATAAGATTTGGTCTCCAATTTATGACAAAATCTTCAATTCAAATCTTTTTTTTAATGCCAGAAGAAGAGTATTTGATGAGATATCGTTTAATAGCAGAGACAAAGTTCTGTTTGTGGGCGTAGGAACGGGTGCTGACATAGAGTTAATCAAGCACTTTGACTTAGAGATAACAGCAATGGATCTTTCAACTGATATGCTTAAAAAAGCAATGGAGAAATATGAAAATACCTCTATCACGTTTTTAGAAATGGATGCACAAAATATGGAATTCAACAATGAATCGTTTGATTATATAGTTGGAAATTTGGTCCTTTCTGTAGTGCCTGATGCAAATAAATGTTTTCAAGAAATGATTAGGGTTTTAAAACAAGATGGGAAAATAATTATATTCGATAAGTTTATTTCTAAAAATAAACAGCTATCATTACCGAAGAAGCTTCTTAGACCTTTTATTAGAGTTTTAGGTACAGATATTGGCTTGCGGTTTGAAGACTTGTATCGTAGACATGGTAAAAATCTAAAAATCGTAGAAGATCAATCGATTATGATGAATGGAATGTATAGAAAGATAATAATTTGTAAATGAAGATGGCGTGCCTAACTAAGGAGTAGGAAACAATGAATAAGGGTCTTTATGAAGCACACCTACCAGTGAGTAATCTTGCTAATTCAATTGAGTTTTATAAAAAGTTAGAGAAATAGCCTATCAAATGATACATTAGCTTTCTTCTGGATTGAGAAAGGACACAGCTGGTTAGGATTATGGGAAACAGATAAAGTAGACACACCATATCACCCTTCTTTAAGGCATATTGCGTTAAGTATAGACATAAAAGATGTCGAGAATGCAAAGGATTGGCTTGAAGGAAAGGGAATACAAATAAAGATTGCGTTTGGATTTCCTCCTGAAAAGCAACCACTTATTCTTCCTATAACCCTCAAGCTCACGCTGCTATTTATTTTCAAGATCCTGAAGGTAATTCCCTTGAATGAATTACTCCCTTAAGATTGGACTTTGAGGAATACTTTGAAATGATGTCATTAGAAGATTGGGATACAAGATAGTTTGTCGGTGAAAAGATATAAATGGTGAACGATTGCAAGTATGCATTTGTGAGGGGAAGTACTAGTTGTTTGTTGGAATACCTATCTTATTTGTTTTGTTTATAGCTACGAATACAATTGAGAAGACGTTAAAACCGGTAGAAAAGCAAAATAAACTGGTTATAGAGCTTTTGGAAAAAATATGAGATAAATAGAAGAACGCGGAATAACATCACTAAATTGGTGGTTGTATGTTTCAGAAGTGGCTTGGAAGAAGTCAATACGAAACCCAAACGAGATACTTTCCAGCTGGGTACTTATTTACAGAACTAATTATATCAAGAAAAGGCAGCAACAAAGCACTTTGTTAATCAGCTTAACAACAAAGAATATTACTCCACCAGTGAATAAGGTTAATAAGAAAAACAAAATAAGCCTGTACCCATTTAATAATTCCAACTTCTTGGACTTATTAGCGAACATGTTTGTTTACTTTTCTTTTAGCCACTTTTTTATCATTGTGTATTCTCCAATTAAAATACCTACTAGAAAGAAAGTAACACCTGTAAAATGATCTGGGTTTTCAAATGAAATTTCACAAATTGTTATACCAATAAGAAATCCTAAAAGAATAACAATATATGATTTAGATCTAAATTTAAGATAATTCAACATAATAGGTCCATTTCTTATTTTTTATAGTCATTGTTTTATTAATAATACATTAAATTTAAATTTTTGTAATATATATATAAATCAGAAAATTGTCCGATATATAATTATAAACATGCAAAATGTTGATAATCTTGAAGAAGAGATTAGAAAGTTAATCACAGATCGCATTTTACAAATGCTTAATTCGGCTTGCCAAAAATCCAATTGCATCACAAGGAACTCTTAAAGAGTTAATAATGGAGTTGAAAATATATGAATTATAGTGAAGTTATTAACCCTGATAAATGGATTGGCGGTTTCTATGAACTATCAATTGAGTTTCACCCAGTTGGAGATAATAAAAGATTGAATGACGCTCTTGTTTCATTGCAGAAAAGCAAATTTTTCAACGGGATTTGGAAAGAACGGCAGGACTTTCAAACGCATTCAATTTCTTTACCAATAAAAATAGAAGATGACAGTGTGAATCATTTTTATGGAACACTATTTATATCTGATGGAAATACTTTGCCCTGTGCAATCACTATCATCAGAATCGATGGCGAATCTGATTGGTTAGATATATCAATACCACAAGCAATATTCGAGCAGATATATCCTTATAAATATCCGCTTACAAAAGAACTTAACCCCTGGTTAAATAAAGTTGATGAGATATTTATAAAAATAGCAGAAAACATATATAATCAATCATCTTTTGTCTTAGCAATGATAGGGGAAGAAATTTCAGGTGATACAAACCAAGAAAACATTACCGCTGAATACTTAGAAAAAACAACTTGTATTCTACCCATTCATTTACAGAACCGTCTTGAAGTTCAAGAAAAAGGGGAAGAGCTGTCAAATCGACTTAGGTTGTTCTAAGTTGTCTAGCTAACTCTGATTCTAATCAAAAATAACTTCAGGTGAATAAATTTTTTGGAATTCAGTACAATTAGTTGGAAGGATTTAATTGAAAAGAGGGGATATTTTGTCTGAAACGATTTATAACTATGAAGATTTATTAGAAATGCTGGACTCGTTATTGCGTGAACCAACTAAATTCTGGAATGATTTTTATGAAGATCGTGAAAAGGAGATTCCCTTTTTTGAAAACCTACCAGACGAGAATTTAGTTAATTATTTTGACAGAGAGTTACTTGGTTCAGGGGAGGTTCTTGAACTTGGATGTGGTCCTGGAAGGAATGCCATTTATTTTGCTCAAAAGGGCTGCTCAGTTGATGCTGTTGACGTTTCAAAAGAAGCTCTTGAATGGGGAAAAGAGTGGGCAACAGAAAAGAAAGTGAACATCAATTTTATTCAAAAAAACATTTTTGACTTAGAAATTGAAGAAGGAAAATATGACACCGTCTATGATTCAGGTTGCTTTCATCATATTGCTCCACATAGAAGAATGAATTATATAGAAATGGTGAAAAAGGCGTTAAAGCCTAAGGGTTTCTATGCGATTACTTGTTTTGTTCAAGGAGGAATATTAGGTGGTGCAGATATTTCAGATTGGGAAGTATATAGATTAGGAAGTCTTAGAGGCGGGTTAGGTTTTACTGAGGAAAAACTAAGAACGATTTTCAAGGATTTTGAAGAGATAGAAATACGTAAAATGAAGGAATTTAAGCGGTCTAATGAAGTCTTTGGGGTATCTGGTTTATGGACTGCTTTATTTAGGAAAAAGTAATTTTTGTGAACTAGACCCTGCAATTCAAGGAAGCATAGGGCGATGGCATTCAGATAATAATGAAGATCTCTGATGAGATTTTGTAGATAGTGTGGATGAACTTTATGATGAAAATAGTAAATTGAACTTTAAGGATCTGAGTGTAGATCCTTTTTTCTTTGTGAAGAATTCAATTTTTATAGAGGTTCCTTAAGGTATCTTGAATATATTGGATGGCGAAAAAATTGTCGGTAAAAAACATAAATGTTAAACTATAACAACAATGAGGTTGTGGATATTGTTGGGAATATAATGAGGACCTACTTCTATTGAAGTATACGAGGTAAATAGAAGCGAGTACTAGACTGCTATTTTTATAAAAAATTAAATAGGTGGAGAAATTTATGCATAGAAACCAAAAATTACATTCATTTCTATTAGACAAA
This sequence comes from Peribacillus butanolivorans, assembly GCF_001273755.1. Classification (GTDB taxonomy): domain Bacteria; phylum Bacillota; class Bacilli; order Bacillales; family DSM-1321; genus Peribacillus; species Peribacillus butanolivorans. Next base: position 4,425,622 of record NZ_LGYA01000001.1, on the reverse strand, counting down.
GCAGCACAATTGACAGAGGAATGGTACGAAACATTAAATAAAAATGATGAGATAGGCGTTTATAGCTCAGCTAATCCCGAAGTAATTAAAAAACTAAAGCTACAAAATAACGATTTTCACTTGCATTTTTTTCAGGTGTTTATAAAAGAGGAATCAGAATTCTTTAGGCATTTTGATGAGTGGATTGAAGAAATCGCACAGGATGGGCAGCATTTAGAAACACCCATCTATTTTATATTAAGAGAATTTTTTCGAACGCAGGAGCAATATCTAGATTTTATTGAGCAATTTGTATCATTAAATGAAGGTCAATACTCGCAAAAGGAAATAAATTCATGGTATCGGATTGTTATCAAAGTGTTCAGTGAAGTTCTAGAGAGGTTTACTGAAGCTAACAATAGATATTCTAATGAAATAATGAAAGCTCAACAGGATACGATTAATGAATTAGGCTCTCCTGTCATATCACTAAACGATAACACCGCGTTACTTCCCCTTATTGGTGATATTGACACAATGAGAGGGATGTTCTTGCTTGAAAACACGTTACAAAAATGTGCAGAAAAAAATGTTACTAGGCTTTTTATAGACTTATCAGGTGTTCATGCAATCGACAGTGTATCTGCTCAACAACTGTCAAAATTGATTGAATCCTTGCATCTAATTGGGGTTGATACAACTCTTTCGGGACTTCGTCCAGACATAGCTATTACTGCTGTGCAACATCAACTGCCTTTTGATAAAGTAACGATAAAATCCACTCTGGCCCAAGCGATTAATACAAATGAATAAACTATCTACAGGCTGGGACACAAGGCCATAAAGCTAAAAATGGTTTAACTGGGGGAATTCTTACGTGAATGGTAAGGAAGTATTAAGGAGATTTGGTTTTCATGTAGAAGAGAAAAATAGATTGGACGGTGGACCATTGGATAAACAAGTAACATATGATAATGAAGCAGAAATAGGCTATATTTACTTGGCTGAACCATATAAGTACAAAATTTCAAATACGGATGAGCTCCCAAAAAATAATGATATAATGTTAGATTTTGGTAACGACCTTCCGATCATCGGAATTGAATTAGCAGGAGATACTGTGATAAAAGTCCAGATCATGAGCTTTTTTACTCTTTCAGATTGAATGATAAATCAGTAAAACAGTCAGTTACTCATCCAGATACTGCGAAAATAGTGTTTCTCTTTTCGGATGCTGACTGTTTAGATTTTATAGGGATTGATATATATGACACGAAGTCATACGATGAGTCATTCTTAATTGGCCGATAAGCCCAATCTTTTTTAGGTCATCTCGTCCAGCGAAAGCCGGAACCGATGAGAGGGTATCCTGCTCCTTGATTAGGGACCTAGGTTATTCAATATTTGCAAACACGGCTAGATCTTCTTTATTACCAACCACTAAAAGCATATCTTTTTCAAGGATATTCTGATCAGGTGACGGAGCTATGATAATTTCTCCATTACTCACGATGGCAATTACACTGATATTATATTTCGCACGTAAATCAAGCTCTCTGAGACTTTTTCCTGTCATGCTTATGGGTATAATGATTTCCTCGATATTGTATTCTTTTGAGAGTTCTATATAGTTCAGCATGTTGGGTGATAGGAGTTGATTAGCGACCCGTTCACCCATATCTCTTTCAGGGTAGATAACCCAGTCAGCACCAACTTTAGCGAGCACTTGACCGTGATGTTTATTTAGAGCTTTTGCTATTACCTTTTTCACTCCTAGTTCCTTTAAAAGCAATGTAGTTAAAATGCTTGACTGCATATCATTTCCGATGGCTACGATGACACAATCAAAATTACGGATACCAATGGATTTTAGTGCCTCTTCTTCGGTAGTATCAGCCATAACTGCATGAGTTACACTTAATTCTGCATTCTCGACTCTTTCCTCGCTTACATCAATACCCAAGACTTCTTGTCCGGCTGTATATAATCTATGAGCTACACTCGTTCCGAATCTTCCTAAACCGATAACGGCATATTGTCGTTTTCCCATCTTTAACACTCCCTCATTAATGATTAACCAATCATGATTTTGCCTTTTGGACGGCGGAATGGATCTGGTTTACGTCTCATTGCGATAGCAAAAGCAAAAGTCAAAGGTCCAACCCGGCCCGCAAACATTGTGAAAATTATGAGCATCCGACCAATGGGGGATAATTCAGGGGTTAATCCCATTGAGAGACCCACGGTAGCAAATGCTGAAGTGGCTTCAAATAAAACCGTCAAGAAATCACTTCCGGTTTCTGTAATAGTCAGCAGAATGGTGATGGTTGAAACGATAAATAACCCTATGAAAGTAACGGATAATGCTTTAAATATCGTTTCATTCACAATGCGGTACCGAAACAATACCACATCTTCTTTTCCTTTAATCTGTGACCAAACCGTTCCAATCAGCGTGGCTAATGTGGTGGTTTTAATCCCGCCGCCAGTCGATCCCGGTGAAGCCCCAACAAACATCAAGAAAATGATAAGCAGCAATGTGGGTTGTGTTAAATCAGGGATATTCAATGTATTAGAACCTGCTGTCCTCGGAGTAACGGATTGAAACAAAGAAGCCAACGTTTTCCCCATGAAAGATAAAGGCTGCAATGTTTTGGCATTTCCAAATTCAAATATAAAGATTAAAATGGCCCCTCCAATTGTAAGGATTAAGCTAGCCATCAGTACAACCTTCGTATGTACAGACAAACGATATGTAACACGGTATTCGTAAATTTCATTCATCACGATAAATCCTATTCCGCCTAATGTGATCAGGGAAGCGACTGTAAGGGTTACGAAAGGATCTGATACATAAGGAGTCAAACTCCTGAATTCTCCCATTAAATCAAAGCCGGCATTATTGAAGTTCGATATGGAATGAAAAACCCCGTAATAGATTGCTTTGCCGATTGGCATGTCAAAAGAAAAGCGAATCGATAAGATAAGGGCACCCATGCCTTCAATGATGGCCGTGAAAATTAAAAGCCGTTTTACTAACTTGACTACACCTGCCATGGATAGATTATTTAAGGACTCCTGCAAGAGTAACCTGCCTTTTAAAGAAATCCTTTTGCCTAATAGGAAAAAGAAAAACGTCGCAAATGACATAAACCCCAACCCGCCTATTTGAATGAGTGATAAAATGACTAGCTCTCCAAATTTAGTAAAAGTGGTTCCCGTATCCACTACGACAAGTCCTGTTACACATGTAGCAGAGGTTGAGGTAAATAAAGCATTTAGAAAAGAAAGACCATTCCCATTTTCAGTGGAAATCGGCAGGGTTAATAAATAGGCTCCAACAAGTATCAGGAAGGCAAAGCCAAGTACAAGAATTTTTGGCGGATCTAACAAATCTTTTGCTTTTATCAAAATGATCATCCTTACCTGTAAATTAGTAAGCTACAATAATAACAAAACGAAATATACCTCTCTGATGTTTCCATCAGGAAATCGTTATCCAGTGGTAGGGTTAGTATTTCGCTTGTATTTCATTCTATTCGTACAACCAATGGACCAAGTTACTTTTCCTGTACATGAAGCCATTTGGCACAAGCCTCTTTATGTGTGATAAAGGTATTTATTATCCTTAATCCCTAATTGAGTCGAGCTTAGGAAATTCTCTTTGGAAAATCCCTTTTTAATGCATAATAAAAAGACCTACGTAAACATCTGGCTGCTATTTTGCCACAAAAAAGCTAACAAAATAGCCCCTGAAATCGGCGGTCTTATGACCTCCTTCGCTTTAGCCGACGAAGTTAGCTGACGGGTAGGAAAAGAGCTGATCTCATCCCTTCTGCATGGCAGAATTAACCCCAAATGATTGGGTCCTCCGTACTCAATTTCCTTGAGTTTAGGCCGAAATGTATTAAATTGATAAACGTATTCTACTCCCATCATTTACTAGTTGTAAACCCCTAAATTGTAAAAAAATATTGCTAGAACAAAACAGAAAATTTACGTTTTATTTACATATTAAAAACTTATTGACAAAAATTAGTTGGGACATTATGATAGGTTCGATAAATTTGAAAAATGACACCAGTAATTTTATACATCATTTCTTGAAGCGTATGTCATTGCGAATCTATGTTTCTAATATATATATGGTATTTCCTTTTGGAATTAGATACAGAAAAGCTCAAATTTCATTGCATTCGAATTTTGAAATTTTAATACATTATATAAAAAAGGCGGGCAAGTATGGAGAAGACGTTTAATAGATATGTTGTTAACGCTACAGGTAAAGGTGGACAGACGTATTTAACTCAATGCCAGGATAAAGATGCACTAAGGAAATGGATAGCCGATCATGAGGATCAAATAATAATGAATGAGTTAAGGATAACAGATAAGAAAAAGAATCCATTGATAAATTTTTTTTTCAAAGGTAATATCATCTGAATCCAGAGGTCCTTATTAACTGGATCATGCGAATAAATAATTGAACATTAAAAGATAGTAGAGGGTCAAGTATATTGAATAATTAATTCACTCATCATTTCCTTTTGCAGCATTTCAACTATGTAATTCCTGAGTTAATCACGCAACCTGAAGCTTAAACATCCATAATGCGTTTTTATTTTCAAACTCATTTTATATTGAATGAGTTTTTTTTGCGTGTATATTGTTGGGATGGAAATACTCCAAAAAGCTTAAAAGAGTTGGATGTAATAGAAAGTGTTTTCGAAAATGGCTCTAAAAGAAACGAGTGAAAAATCCTGGAAGACTGAAAACCGATGAGGAAAAAGTTATGCCTTATATCATATGGATCAAAGGATATTTCTGCATTCGTTCGGATAGTTGGTTTATGCAAACTTACCATGAAAATGTAATGCAATATATGAGGAAGTTAGAGTATATGTCAGTATTATTCAAAGAGTTCATTGTGGAGTACCCGGTACGCCCCTAGAACCATTTTATTTATAGCATCATAAAAGGACACTTTTACAAACTTTAAATAAATTGCTACTAACATTTTGAATAGATCATTAGGTCCTATGTAAAGAAGATGTTTAGACATTCTTAGTCTAAACATCTTCTTTTAATCTTTTCATTTTTCACATCCATAGAGGATAAGAAGGTTTAATCGTATTCGGGGGAAACCTCGCCCTGGATTATTCTCTAAGACATGGGGGGGAACCTCCATGACACATGTGGTAATACTGGGGCGACAATACTTTTACTTAATATCCATTTTTTAGATAGTTTGTTGTTTGGAAGTTATTGACTTTTTGTTCGTTTACTCCAATAATAGTCTTAAATACATCTATATTCAATGTCCTAAATGGTAATAAACTTAGGACTCTATGAAATTTTTTAGGAAACATGAGAAGTCCCTATGTAAACAGCTGATTTTACCTTTTTTTCTGTTTTATTTTGGCAAATCATTTACTTCATATGCTACTTGTATTCCAGATTCAATCGCCCCTTGCATCCAACCGTGGGTAAGTGTAGTATGTTCACCGGCAAAGTGCACTCTTCCTTCAGGTATAGAGATATAAGGATAAAGCTCGGTTTCCTGACCCGGTTCAAAGGCAGTGAAAGCTCCGCAAGAATATTCATTATCTACCCAACTAAAGGAAGTTCCTGAAACAAACTCAGAATAGACTTGGTTACCGTAAATTTCAGCTAAGTTCTTTAAAGCATATTGAATGCGATCTTTCTTTGATAAACCGTTCCATGTTAAAGCTTCATCCGCCCATGTATAACTTGCCAAAACCACAGCAGGTCCTTTTGTACCAATCCCCTGACTTGGGTAATAAGTGAATCGAATCGGAAGGTCAGTTATGGATTTACCACCATATTGATGATGCCTTTCCCAAAATCTGCTTTTAAACTCGATTCCGATTTTGGTAGCTTCCATATAGTTGAGCTCACGAATCGCTCTCCGTTTATAATAGGAAAAAGAATGGTATGGTTCAACTTCCACAAATCGTAACAGTGAAAAGGGGATAGTTATGATGGCAAGATCACCAGTTATAGTGGAATGCTCTAAGGTGTGCTGATGAGTGGAATGGATGGTTACACGGTTGTTATGTTGAACAATTTTAGTCATCCTTTGATAGAACATAATGACATCTTTTAATTGCGGCAGAAATGCCCTTGGAAGCAGATCCATACCACCGGTTATCTCATAGAAACGATTTGCTCCGAAGGACGCCGCTTCTCGTAAAACTTCAACAAATGACATCCCCATATATGCTTCGTAGTCAAGGAGTAAACCTATCATATCGACCGCGCCATCTGAAAAAGTCGTAGCATATTGATAATGGTAAGTGTTTAAGAAAGTACCTAGTGAGTAGTTTTTAAATTCTTTTTCTACGAGATCCCAATTTCTCTTTGGATCTTGTTTAATAAAATCGAGAATTGGCTGTGTAGCTAAATTCACCAGCATCTCTGCGCTTTTACCTCTTTCATTCGGGGCAACGGGAAAGTTGAGAATACCAGGAGACCGTTCAAAGATGTTAAGACGTGTTTTAATACCATTGAGATAAAGAATATCCATTGGAGTTCGGTTAATAAACTGGTTTACGGTTAGTCCAAATTTTTTAATATACTCTAATGTCAAAAAATGACCTTCAGGAATACGCATTGGACCTAGGTTTAAATAAAGCCCATTGCTAAAGGGAGAGTGTATTGTATAGGTGCGTCCGCCCACCCTGTTGTTTGCTTCAAGGATGGTGACGTTGTGCCCTGCCTCCTTCAATAGAGAAGATGCAACCAGTCCTGCTAGTCCTGCGCCCACAATAGTAATATTCTTGGGAACTTGCGACTTTTTAAGACCATTTTTAATAATGCTAATCATTTGTTGAGTCGTTAACTGATTATTAGGCATATCTTCGCCCCTAGTGAAAAAGATTTATTACATTGTATTCACTAGCAGAGATGCATATGTATTCAAGAGTTAATCAGATGATATTTATAGATAATAATCAGGATAAAAAACGGGTATTATCTAAATAAAAAACAAAGAAGCAGAATCAATTAGTACATTGGTAGTTTTATAAATCTGTTATGTCAGCTGCCTTTTCATTTTCTTTTACTTTAAGGTAATGGAGAATGATATCTTCCAGGGTCAAGCATTTCGGATGCAAGGCTCTGTATGTTTTCTGCAGGGATACTAGAACTCTCTTCAGTACTTTTCAATAAGGATGTGGGGTATTGGTTTTTGCTTTATTTATTTGTATGAAAACAAAAGGGGGATTATCAAGTGAAGGGATTTGAATTTTTCAGAATGCCACAGACTATTATATATGGCCGGCAATCTTTTGAGAAAGTGGGAGCGGAAGCGGCATTATGTGGGAAGAAAGCACTCATTATAAGTGATAAGGTAATGAGCCGACTCGGTTGCGTCAATCAATGTTGTCAGTATCTTCATGACAACGGAGTAGCAAGTGCAGTTTATCTTGGAGTTGATTCAGAACCAACAGACCAATATGTGGAAGAATCATTAGAACTTTTTGAAAAGGAGTCATGTGATCTAATCATTTCCCTTGGTGGAGGAAGCTGTATTGATACTGGGAAAGCAATTGCTGTCCTTGCCACGAATGGTGGATATATTGGAGAATATATGGGTGGAAGAAAAATAGCGGACAAAGCGGCAATACCGCACATTGCTATTCCAACAACTGCTGGAACGGGTTCAGAAGCGACGGATGCTACTGTTATTACTAACACCGATGATGATGTGAAGATGATGATTAAACAGCCGAATTTTATGCCTTTAGTCGCCATTGTCGATCCGTTGCTGACAGTTTCTTCTCCACCACATATAACAGCTGCGACGGGTGTGGATGCATTAAGTCATGCGGTTGAGGCCTATTTATCAAAACGGTCTCACCCAATGACAGACACAATGGCTCTGTCCGCGATGAGATTGATTGTGGAGAATATTGAAAACGCTTACGATGATGGGGATAACATAGATGCCCGTGAAAAGATGTCATTAGGAGCCCTTCAAGCAGGGATAGCATTCTCGAATTCTTCCGTTTGTTTGGTTCATGGAATGTCGAGACCAATTGGAGCTTTGTTCCATGTACCTCATGGATACTCGAATGCCATGCTATTGCCAGCGGTATTGGAATTCAGCAAGGAAGCCTGTATGGAGCGGTTGGCGGATTTGGGGAGAATTTTTAAAACTGAATATAAAAACCTTTCTATAGAAAGGGCAGCTTTGGTTGCGGTAGAATCTGTTAAGGCACTTTGCCAAAAGCTGAACATTCCTAATCTCGAAGGATGGGGAATAGAAGAGGAGAAATTTAATCTCTCAGTCAGTAAAATGGCAAGAGACGCCATAGATAGCGGGAGCCCTGCTAATAACCCGAGGGTCCCAACTAAACAAGAATTAGAAGAGTTGTATCATACTTGTTATCATTATAAGTTTGCTACTGAAGATAAAGTACAGGGGTGAATATGTGGAGACTTCAATTTTAAAATACCTCATAACTTAGTTAGTGCCAAGCATACTTGCTGAGATAAGTATGAATTCTTTCTTTAATCACTATCCCACAGGTGGTGGGGCAGAGTCTGGTTTAACGTTCCGATTCTTTTGGGTATCTATGTTGGGCGAAGTAGAATTGGTTAGAGGACATGGTGATTATTTGCATGAAATTCTTGATCAATAAAACAAGTTGTTGTCCATTGCGTTTATCAAGATAGAATGCCACCAATTAGGTGGCATGTTACATATATATCTATTTATACCATTCTGATGTATTATACTTTTTTAACCATGATCTTTTCTTTGTTAATATCTAATTCACCATTGAATGTAAAGTTGAATTTCTTATACAAGTGAAGTGCAGCTTGATTATCTTCAACTACACTTAAATAGATTTCATTACAATTATATTCTTTAGTTAATCGTTGTATTAAAGCTTTTAACATGATACTTCCAAGCCCAAGACCTTGATATCTAGCATCAATTAAAAAACGATCTAACCACACTCTTCCATTTTCCCCTTCCTCGGGAAAAAATCCATACATAGCAAAACCGACCAAGCTATTGTCTGAATAAAGTCCCACTGGCTTATAATATTTACACTCCATGGCTTCTTCTAAACATTGTTCTGTCGTTTCAATAAACGATTTTTGCTTTGTGTTTATTCCCAACTTTAAAATATCATTTACATTTTCGTTCGTGACTTCATTAATAGTGATGGTCATAATATTAATCCTTCCTCATTTTCCTCATGTTTAGCCGTTTTGTTAACATGATATACTAATAGCCTAAGGTATATGGTTACCATATAGTCAAGGGAGAGATTGTATTGGTCGATGGAAATTTAGGCAAATATTTTACTACTGGAGAATTCGCCAAACTATGTAATGTAAAAAAACAAACGCTAATTCACTATGATGAGATTGGGCTTTTTTCTCCCGATATTAAAAATGAAAAAGGCTATCGGTATTACTCCTATCAACAATTTGAAGTTTTTTCTGTAATCACACTTTTAAAAGAAGTTAAAATGCCCTTGAAAGAGATTAAATGGTTTCTTACTAACAGATCACCTATAGAATTAATTAACCTTTTTAAAGAAAAATCCATAGAATTAGAAAAAAAAATAGATAATCTTTATCGAATACAGAAGATTATTGAAACGAAAATATCCCTCACTGAAAAAGCGATACGTATTGATTATTCTCAAATCACATTAGAATTTCAGGAGGAAGAACAACTTTTCCTTAGTGACTCCATCTTGAATTCTTCTGATGCTGATTTTTTAAGATCAACATCTAAATTTATCGATTACTGTAATAGAAATAAGTTTTATACGGGTTTCCCTATTGGGGCCATGATAAACAAAGAAAAGATCGTTCAAGGAGACCATGATAACTATTCATATTTGTACACGAAAGTTATGGACAATCATGCGAGCTCTTTTACATATGTAAAGCCCAAGGGACAATATATTGTTGCCTATCATAAAGGGAGTTATAAGAGTATTTCCGAAACATATGAAAAAATAGTAAACTTTATGCAAAGTCAAAACTTGAACCTCAAAACGTTTTCATACGAAGAGTATATGTTAGATGAAGTCTCAGTAAAGGGTTACGAAAATTACCTAACAAAAATAATGGTAGAAGTAGGATGAGGGAAGGTTTTTTGCCACATATACGTTATTCAGGAAGATGATTTAGTGGGGATGTACAAGCTCGAAATTAAAAGAACGGAATTTCTACATGAACAGTAAGAAACATTGCGGAGGGTTATATATGAAAAAGTTAGTTTTATGTATTGTTGCTATTTTTCTTATCGTCTTTTTATATTTTGACTATATAGCTCAAAGTGACAAAAAGAACAACAGAATGGATCTTAACGTCAAACAATCCATTGAACATCAATTAAAAACCAAAGACTACGAGAGTTTTACTTATAAAATTACCAATAATACAAATGAAAATTTTAATCTGCTATTTGGCACAGGTAATGAAATAGACGTAGAATTCCACACATTAACTGATAGTCCAATTGAAGAGGGCAATATTATTACTATTGAATCTCAACCGACCGAAAAACACAAAAAAGAATTTAATAAAGGAGATACTTGGGAGTATACAATAAAGGTTAATTCGAAGTTACTTTCAAAAGGTGACTATCAATTAACTGCTCAATTTATACCAAGTAATGCGCTTACTCTTGATAAAGTTGAGCAGATAATAACTTACCCTTAATGTGACTCGGTCAAGAAGACAGGAGTTAAATAGACAACCTAGTAATTTAGCGAATAGAGAAGGCCTTTTTATGTCAGATAATAGCCATAATATGTTCTCCATGTTTCTAACTTCTATTGCGAAGCTGCTTCCTTTTATTTAAATAGTTGTTTACTATCATACATTCATATTAGCGACTCTTAGTATACTAAGAGTTTTCTATATAAACGGAAAAAGAGAGAGAATTTTATGTTCTGTCTCTTTTTCATATAGTTTGTTGACGCCTTGTACAAGATGTCCTAGGATAAAAAGATATGAGTTATTTTTGGAAAGAAATAGAAGGGGGAGAAAAATACATGTCACTAAAATCGATTATTCTTTCCCTTTTGTTATCGCAAGCTTTATTTTTGTGTGGGCTGTCTGTTTTTCTTCAGCTCCTTTTATATTTGAATCCTTTGGTTATCGTGGTTGTGTGGGTTTGTATCTTGGTTGTTGTCTCGATGCTGGTTCTTTTGTTTCGAGGTGAAACGATCATGCTTCCTCGGTTTTGGTGGCAGGCAGGTATGATTGGATACAGTTTTTCATTATTGGTTTTGCTGTTCTTTCGACCGAATGGGCAGGATTATTCGTATAATTTTATCCCTTTTTCTACGATTCTTTCTTATTTGTCGAACGAAACTAACTGGCTTGTGTCTTTTTATAACCTTAGCGCCAATGTAGGATTGTTTATTCCATTTGGGCTGTACTTGATGTCCAGGGAGGGGAAAGAGTTGTCCTCTTTTCGGAAATTTCTTTATCCATTTTTCTCAATCTTGAGCATTGAAATCTGTCAGTATGTTTTTCGACGAGGAAGTTTGGATGTTGATGACCTTATATTGAATATGATTGGCGTTTACCTGGGTTACATCCTGTATCCATTGTTTACAAAAGTGGTTGCGTTCCGTTCAGGAAAAATGAAAAGGATAATATGATTTTGTGAAGAATTAAAAAGTTGATGGAGATATTGAATTTGGGCATAACAAATAAGATAAATGAGAGGGTGTATCCTATGTATAGCAATTTAGCAGAGTTAACAAGCCATCCAGTGTTTCATTACTTTGCGGAGATATCCAATATCCCAAGAGGGTCAGGTAATGAGAAAGAGATTAGTGACTATCTGTTTCGCTTTGCAAGAGATCGAAACCTTGAGGTAGTACAGGATAACACATTAAATGTCATAATAAAAAAACCCGCTACAGCTGGTTATAATAGTGCGCCCACCGTAATTATCCAGGGGCATATGGATATGGTTTGCGAAAAGAATAAGGATACTATTCATAATTTTGAGAAAGATCCTCTTCAATTAAGGATTGTAGGGGACATGTTGTATGCTACGGGTACAACATTAGGGGCGGATAACGGAATTGCAGTTGCTTATGCTTTAGCTTTATTAGATTCAAATGATATTCCGCATCCTTCTCTTGAAGTAGTTATCACTACTGAAGAAGAAACGACAATGAACGGCGCTCTTGATGTTGATGCATCTCACTTTGAGGGTAAAATTTTGATAAATATTGATTCAGAAGAAGATGGGAAGCTGCTAGTTAGCAGTGCAGGAGGAATACGCGTTAGGCAAATCCTTCCTATTATATGGGAACCTGCGTCAAATACTGAAGTAACATACTGTATCAGTATTAGAGGGTTAAAAGGCGGTCACTCTGGTATATCAATCAATAAGGAAAGAGGGAATTCCAATAAACTATTGGGTAGATTGTTACAGGATTTAACAACAGAATTCCCTTGCTCTGTACAGCAAATTAGTGGAGGTCTAAAAGGGAATGCGATTCCTCGCGAAGCAGAGGCCAGTGTTCTAATTCATTTAGACGATGTTCAGAAGATTGCTGAGAAAATCCAGCAGTGGGATGAAACGTTTAAAAATGAACTACAATCTTCCGACCCAGAAGTATGGATTGGATTTGAAAAAAGCGATAGCTCCTCTACAAAAGTTTTGTCCAAAGAAACGGTGCGTAAAGCCATTACATCCTTACTGTTAATCCCACATGGTGTTCAGGGGATGAATATGGGAATAGAAGGATTGGTTGAGAGCTCGACGAATTTAGGGGTCGTAACAACAACGGATACAGAAATGAAATTCGAAAGTGAAATCAGAAGTTCGGTCAAAAGCATGAAATACAATATGGTTACTCAGGCAAAAGTGTTAGCGGAAATGCTTGGATGTGAACTATTAATAGATGCGGATTATCCGGAATGGCCATATAATCCTGAATCGAAGCTCAAGAAATTATTTGAACAAACATATAATGAAAAGTATAATAACGAGATTGAAATCATTGCTGTGCATGCAGGGATCGAGTGTGGGGTATTCATAGATAAGATACCAGGATTAGATGCTGTTTCAATCGGGCCGGATATGTTTGCCGTACATACACCTGATGAACACCTAAGTATCCCTTCAGCAATAAATAACTGGGAGTATTTAGTTTATACTTTAAAAAGGATGAAGGACCTTTAAGCAGCTGTTTCTTTGTACGAAAGGAACAACGTAGTAGATGAATATCCATTCTTCTATGGTGTTCGTCAGCTTAGTTCAATAGTATAAAAAAAGAAAGTACATATCCGATATGTACTTTCTTTAGTATTTGCGATTTTATCGAACAATATCGAAACTGCCAATTGGATGATTAAACTCCTTTAGGTATGGTCTGAAAAATATCCCAAAAAAGAGACTCCTCATGTAGGCAGGTCTCTCATTGTCATGAAGATCCAACTATCTTTTTACCTCTCGGCTGTGTACCATTTGGGTCTGGTTCTTTTGTGATTCCGATTTGATTGAATTGATCATTTAATATAAGCTTGTATGTCAACAATCCTGTGCCAGCTTCATCAGGCTTGAAAGTTCCTGCATTAGCCCGTTCGCCTTTATTCAGCAGCCATACTTGATAAACCTCTGACTCTTTAAGAGTAGGCAAATTCTGAATCTGTACGACTAATCTTCTTTCTTCACCTTGTTGCAAAACATATGCAACTCCGTCAGTATTCATATTTACAGCCGTCTTATCAGCAGGCTGTAAAGAAAGTGTCGTTTCAACCTCTACAGGCAGATTGATAGCTGAGAGTTCTTTTTTTAGTTGCACATTGGAATTTAACAGAACGATCACCAAAACTAGAGTGGCCAGCAAGAGGCCTGAAGTAATAGGAGTAAACTGTTTACGGAAAAAACTGCTCCATTTCTTCACCTTTCGTACAGGAACAGGAATTTCAGGATTACTCTCAAATACAAAATTCATAACTTCCGATTTTAGGGAAGAAGGGGGGGCAAATTCTTCGAAATCCCACTTCAATGAATTCCAGGCTTCCGTCATTTGATCATACTCCCTGGTGCATTCGGGGCAGTGGATTAAGTGTTCCGCGAATGCCTTTTTTTCTTTTTCTTCTAGTTCATCTGATAAAAATGAAAGCAGGTTATCGCATTCTATACTCATTTACAAATCACCTACTTCCAAATACTTTTTCAACTGCTTGAGAGACTGATGTAGTCTGCTCTTGATGGTTCCAATCGGTTCATTTTCAATTTTGGCAATTTCGGTTAGCGAATAGCCTTTCCAATATAGTAAATCTATTAGTCTTTTTTGCGGCTTGCTTAACTTATTTTTTGCTTTGGCAATTTCACTGTTTATAAGTCCATTTTCTATATCATTATTCGGATCTTCTATATCAATGGGCTTGCTCAAATCCATTTGTTTGTTATTCCGAATATGAATACTGTCTTTACGAACATAATCGACGCATACATTCCGTGTAACAGTCAAAAGCCAATTCACAAAGTTTCCCTTTTCGGGGTTATAACTGCTTTTTGTCGTCCAAAGCTTTAAAAAAACTAACTGCACAATCTCTTTTGTTTTTTCTTCATTTCCATTTGTGAATTTAAAAATAAAGCCATAGATTAATTTAATATACCGGTCATAAAGTTCTTCAAGAGCAGGACGATACTTTTTCTTTACTAATGCCATTAATTCTTTATCAAGTTTTTCTTCCAATCGCACCTGCAACTCCTCACCAAGTAAATTTGGAAAACAAACAACAGGAACGATCACTTTTATTTGATCGTTCCCTCTATTTTCTTATTTTGGAAAAACTGTTTCATTATTTACAATATACCAAACATCTTTCACACCTTCACCATTGACGTCTCCCTCTTTTTTATCATTTACAAAATAGTAGAGTGGAAATCCTTTGTAAGTTACTTGCTCTGCCCCAGTGTCTTCTCTTTTAATTGTTCCAAAATCTTTTTTGTCAAAGCCCATTGGCACATTGAAATCCTTTGCCATGAACGGCGGCCAATTTTCTAAACATTCACCAGCACAATTGCTTTTTCCTGATTCATCCTTTTTGAAATAGTACAGTGTCATTCCTTTGGAATCAGCCAGGTACTCGCTCGTTGTTCCACTTTCCAATAATTTCAGGCTCTCAGCGGTATCATCAGCTGTGCTATTCACCACTTGATCCTTCTTGATAGGATCTTTAGCGTCATTTCCACATGCTCCTAAAACCAACACCATTGTCAAAGTCATTAAAATAAACATCCATTTTTTCATATAATCCCACTCCTCATTTATTTATTTCCATCCCCACTTTTGAAACACTTGATGGGATGCATCAGATTTTAGATAATTAATAAATTGTTCTGCTTCTTTCTTATTGTTGGTTGTGCTTGTTATACTTACAGGAGTTCCTCTATAGAGCTTATCTTCTTCAGGAAGCTGAACCAGTTCTGTCACGTCTGACAGACGGTAATGCCAGGATTCATATGTAATCCAGGCGTCGTATTTAGAATTTGCCTTCCATAAATCGATTGCTTCTGCGCTGGATTTTACTGAAATAGCAATATTGCTACTAATTCCAGGAATAAGTCCTTTTCTTCCTGCTAAATCCTCCCATAGCCCCAGTTGTCCGGCTCCATTAACATCAATAATCTTTACGCCACTCTTCGTTAAATCCTCCAAAGACTGTATATTCTTGGGATTCCCTTTTCTAACCAAAATTCCGGCTGCGCGCGAATACAATTCTGTACGGGTTTTTTCATTAATGATACCCGGATGATTAAGCATAAAATCAGTTAGCATATATTCGGACCCTCCGTAAATAATGTCGGCATCCTTTTTGGCTTGATCAATCCATTTTGCTTCGGGACCTGCAGTTACTTCAACTTTTATACCCGTTTCGTTAGTAAACTGATCCGCCAATTCCTTGATTGGTCCAAGAGGTCCACCTGGGCCGTATACTTTTACAACATCGTTGACAGCTAGACTCTGTTTAGAATCCGTTTCGGTTGAAAATCCTAACACGACAATCATTATTGATATCAAACCAACAACAAAAAAAATTTTCTTCACGTCTTTCTTCTCTCCTTTCAGGAAAAATTCTTTGTACTATAGGTAACGAGACAAACCTCAAAACGGTTTGAAAAAAATGTTATTTTTTTTGTATTTATCATTTGAAGCTGAATTGCCCAATAAGTGTTTCTATTATTTTTATAAAGGAGGTCAATAACGAGCAGTTTATGTCGATACCATTGGTAGAAGGATTTTTTATGAAAGATGAAAGTGGTAATGTGGTAACGAAGTTGGAGAAGGTGTTCAAGCCCCCTTGTACAACTAACCAAAATTTTGAGTAAGGTTTACAAAGGGATTGTGATCTTTGGAGTAGAAATATGTAGCTAACAATACTTTTTACCGGAGGCCTACTTGATGGAATTAACTATTATCAATACCTTTACAGACCAACCGTTTAGAGGGAACCCAGCTGCTGTTTGTTTTCTTAGCGAGGAAAAGAACACAGAGTGGATGCAACAGATAGCTAAAGAGACTAATTTACCTGTTACTGCATTTATTATTAATCTTCATAAAAATGAATGTAATTTACGATGGTTTACTCCTTCTATTGAAATACCTATTTGCGGTCACGGAACACTAGCAAGTTCTTTCTTTTTATGGGGAAAAGGATACGCACAAAAAAATAAACCAATTGTCTATCAAACGAAAAGTGGAGTTCTTACTTCAAAATTGGTAGATGGAATGGTACAGTTGGAATTTCCGTCATTAATAGAGAAGGAGGCTATTGCTCCTGACTTACTAATTAAGGCTTTAGGCGTTGCTCCTACTTATGTTGGTCAAAACAAATGGGATTACCTAATTGAAGTTCAATCAGAAGAAATCGTAAGAAACTTAAATCCCGATATAGACTTAATTGCTCAGTTACCGATTCGCGGCATCATTGTAACGAGTCAATCAGATTCGAGTGAATATGATTTTGTTTCTCGTTTCTTTTCTCCAGCCCAAGGCCTTAACGAAGATTATGTAACAGGATCTGCACATTGTTGTTTAGGGCCATATTGGAAAAGTAAGCTGAACAAAAATATATTTCAAGCTTATCAAGCGTCGGAAAGAGGGGGCGTAATAAAGGTTGAAGTAGTAGAAGATATAGTTAAACTTTCTGGAAATGCAGTGACCATATTCGAAGGAAACTTAACTCTTTGATTATCTAGAATAGAGAATGAGAGCATCTCAGAATATTGCCTAATAAGTCAGGGATATCCATTAAAATAAAAAGGGTGAACGTACCTGACTAACAAGGAATGGCAAAGATTTACTCTATTATAGGTGTATGTATATTTACAAGTAAATCAATATTCTTCCATTCTATAATAGAGTCAACTTGTACTGGCGAATACCGCTATTGGACAAACTCAGTGCTTGGATTACTAATTCTAACTTTTTTCCTTTTGTCTACACTATCAAAAATATCCTCATCAAAGGAAAATCCTCGATACTCCTTTTTGTTTTGGGATTACTACCATGTAGTAGTATGTCAATATAACTATGGATGATCCGTCCTTTTACCCTCTAGAGCCCCGTTCTTTGCTACCAATTTACTAACTAAATGAATTTAAATCAATTTCTGATGGATTAGGTGCATTTCCACCATAATTATACTTAGAAGCTATGGGGAGAAATGCTAGTAAAAGACATCATCAAAAAAAATTGCAAACAAAAAATGACTATTAAAGAGATAGCGATACATCATCATGTAAGTGATAGAACCATTCATAATAAGATTAAGAAGTTAAGTTATGAATGGGGTAGCAGAAACACAAATTCTGTAGGTCTTTTTATTTTTAAAAAAATCAAATATGAAATTACCTCAAAATATTAATAATTACAAATTTTATTGTATTTATTCTGAAATATTTACAAAAAATGAGTCTATGTTACTATCAATAATGTGATTAAGAAATTTTTAGTGTTTTTTCAATTTATTATTAACACTGGAATGAACATTAGTTAATTACCTTTATGAATTTTCTTTTAATATAAGAGGTATCCATTTGATTAAAAAAATTTCAACAATTGTAATTGTTGAAAGGTTTTTTTTTTACATTTTCTAAAGTATGAAGGAGCTACAAATTAATGAAAAAAGTACAAAAAGCAATTATACCTGCAGCGGGATTGGGAACACGCTTTTTACCTGCTACAAAGGCAATGCCAAAAGAAATGCTTCCAATCGTGGATAAACCAACTATTCAATATATTATAGAAGAAGCTGTAGAATCAGGCATTGAAGATATTATTATTGTCACAGGAAAGAATAAACGTGCGATAGAAGATCACTTCGATAATGCCTTTGAGCTAGAGAATAATTTGAGGGATCATGGAAAATTTGATTTATTGGAGAAAGTACAATATCCATCTAATTTAGCCAATATCCATTACATTAGGCAGAAAGAGCCGAGAGGCCTTGGACATGCTATCTGGTGTGCCCGTAATTTTATTGGGGATGAACCATTTGCCGTACTTTTAGGTGATGATATCGTTCAAAGCGAGGTACCTTCATTACGTCAATTAATAAATGAATATGATGCGACAGGTTCGTCTATTATTGGAGTACAATCCGTTAATGAAAGCGAAACGCATAGGTATGGTATCATTGACCCGCTTACTCAAGATGGTAGAAGGTACGAAGTTAATAACTTTGTTGAAAAACCAGAACAAGGAACAGCTCCATCTAATTTAGCGATTATGGGGAGATATATATTAACTCCAGAAATATTTCACTTTTTAGCTAAACATGAAACTGGTGCTGGTGGTGAAATTCAGTTAACTGATGCCATTCAAAAACTAAATGAAATCCAAACAGTATTTGCCTATGATTTTGAAGGAAAAAGACATGATGTCGGAGTTGTAGATGGCTTTGTAAAAACTACCATTGAATTTGCCTTACAACGTCCTGAATTGAGAGACGACATTTTAAGAGAATTGGAAAGTATACTCAAAAAACATAAGGCAGTTAAGTAGTTTTTTTACATTAATTCTTATGAGATTTTCTTTAACTTTAACTAGGCTTATGGATAGGAATTTATAAAAACAAGGGCAAAGGATAGTTTAATCATTTGCTTTGTTGTTTGCTGCATTTTTATTAAAAATGATGAATCTAAATTGAAAAAGTTTAAAATATCGATCAGGCGTGACATAGACCTTTGCGATTATTTAATAGTTTAATATATAAACTATTGTAATGTGTATTAAGTGATCCCTAAAGATAATTGAGAACAAAAGATTCAAGAGATGTTAGATAATAAAGTTGATATTTTTATCATGGGTATATTTAGAAGTGAAAGTGCTATTTTCATATAGATTATTGTGAAGTAATATACTTACTAAGACAGAGGGAATATATAGCTTAATAATCAAAGTAAAGCTCTATAAAAGTAGTAATAAAAAGTCACCAACTATTGAAAATTTATTGTTGCTATTATTTATCCCTGGAAAGATAATTGTGATTTTGAATCAGGGGAAAATTTAATCAAAAAAGGGGATGCCCAGTTAGTGAATAAGAAGGTATTAAAAAGAAAAATCGATTTCCTTAAAGAACCAATTGCTAATTACTTATCAAAGGAAAATCATCAGCGTGTAAATAATTATGCAAAGTTTTATGATAAGTTAATTGTGAAAAAAAACACTATATTTTATGAGAGTCGCGATGGGAATAGTATCACTGACAGTCCATACGCGATGTTTAAATATATGATAGGAAATCAAGACTTTAAAGATTTTGTGCATATATGGTCTATTCAAGATTTTAGTCCGCTTTCAGGTGTAATATCAAAGTATAAAGACATGCCTAATGTTAAATTTGTTCAACGTAACTCAAAGGACTATTTTAAGTATTTAGCAACAAGTGAGTATCTAATTAATAATTCAACATTCCAGTCTTTTTTTATACCAAAAAATGATCAAGTTTATATTAATACTTGGCACGGTACACCACTTAAAAATATGGGTTTTGATATACCGGGTAATCCATCACTCTCTCAAAACGTTTTAAGGAACTTTTTAAGCACAGAATACATTTTGAGTCCTAATGCTCATACTACCAAAATATTTACTGAAAGCTATAAATTAAACGGATTGTATAAAGGGAAAATTATCGAAGAAGGATATCCAAGAATTGACTTAACTCTGAATACAAATCCTGAAGAGTTTAATGATTATTTAAGAACTTTAGGTTTAGGAATCAATGGTAGTAAGGAGAATATTTTATACGCTCCAACTTGGAAGGGAACAAATCTTTCTAAAGTGAATAACGATGTTCTTCAAATCATTGCAGATATAAATTATTTAGAAAGTCAAATCGGTGATCAATATAATATTTTGATTAAGGTTCACCCTTATCTTTATAAAGAAGCTAATAAGCACACAGAAATCAAGGAAAGATTGATCCCTGATTATGTGGATACAAATGAATTGCTTGCTACTGTTGATTTGCTTATTACTGATTATTCTAGTATTTTCTTTGATTTCCTTGTTACCAATAAGCCAATTCTATTTTACACTTGGGATGCTGATGTTTATACAGAGCAAAGAGGGCAATATCTTAAAAATGATGAACTTCCTGGCCCAATGCTTTTTAACTCGAAAGAATTAGTTAATGCAATTAAGGATATTAAAAATGTGAAAATGAGTTATTGTGAAAAATATAAAATGATGCAGGAGAAATTCACGAACTATGAAGATGGGAAAGTAACAGAGAGAATTGTCCTTAATATATTCAATAGGTCTTCGAAAGAACTCAACACCATTACTGGTCTAGATTCCTCAAAGGAAAAAATATTAATATATCCGGGAGGCATGAGAAATAACGGGATTACATCTTCTTTCCTCAATTTAATGAATAACATAGATTATGAGAAATATGATGTTAGTTGTTTTACTGCTACTCCTCACTCTAAAGAAGTCTTGAAAAATTTGGACAGGGTAAATAAGAATGTGCGTTTTCTTTTTAAACCTGGACTACCTGCTTATAAATTTTTTGAAGTATATAGGAATAAATTTATTAATAATAGAGGGGAAAGAGGTTTTTTAGGGAAAAAGCTTTACCCCGAAAATGCATATGTTAGAGAACATGCACGCTTATTCGGTAAAACTAAATTTGACTTTGTTATTGATTTTAGTGGGTATAGTCTTTATTGGGCTAAATTTCTCTTGTCCGCAGATGCAAAAAAGAAAATTTGTTATTTGCATAATGATTTGCTCTCTGAGAGTGAGAAAATTATTAATGGAAAGAGACCTCATCGTATAAATCTGAGGGGACTTTTTTCCGTATATAATCGATTTGATAAACTTGTAAGTGTTTCCAAGGGAACAATGGAATTAAACCGAAAGAATTTGTTAGAGTATGCAGACTATGATAAATTCGATTATGTTATGAATTCTATCAACCCAGAGAAAATCCTTCAAATTGAATCAAAGGAACTGGAAGTTATAGAAAATGACGAAAAGTCATTGATTACAGAAAATTTCAAAGCCAGAGCGATATTAAAGGGTATTAATAAATACTACGCTTGGAATATCCTTCCTGGTAATTTGGGTGCAACTAAGTTTCGTCTAGGAAAACGATTTGAAAATGCTGAAATTGTGATTTCAAGAAAAGCAAGAGATGAGTATAATACTTTTTACAAATTCAGTTTTAACAATCAAATTATTGGCTGGATAACCGATGAGGCCATTGAGTTAATGCCAGACAGTATTATTTACGAAAAAGATCTTGATAAAATCGCAAAACTGGTAAGACCAGGGGGAAACCATATTTGGTCTAAACCATACAAGGTTGAAGGCACATACAAAGTTTCTACTAGTCTAGATTTTAAAGGTATTATTGTGAAAGTTGATAAGGAAGTAAAAACACAACATTCGATATATAGTAGAATTTCAATTAATAATACATTAATAGGGTGGATAGATAATTCAGCTTTATCTATTCTTGAACATTGTTCAATTTATGAAAATTTGAGCAATATAAACAAGAAGAAAATTCATTTAAAAAGAAAGTATATTATATCCAGAAATTATAAAAAGAATAAGAATATAATTGATAATATTGAAAATAGAACTTTGAAAGAAATAAACATTAGTACGCAGATGTATGGAGTAATAACTAAACCAGAAAACCATAAAATTTGGACAAAAGCTTATCCAAATTTTAATGCTAAAAAAATAGCTAAAGCAAAAGAGTATGAAGGACAAATTGCAAACATTATAACAGTAAATAAAACCATAAAAGGTATTTATTATCTTTTTGAAATAGATAATGAAAAAATTGGGTGGCTGGATACCAGAGCATTTAAAATTATAGATACACCAATAAAGTTAAAAGAGAGAGAAGTACAGAGCACTTCAGAAATTAATTTCGGGAAAAAGGATTATATTTGGAATAAACCGTTTGGGTTACAAGGTGCTAAGACGACGGTTGGAAATTTAAAAAGCCTTAATGGAAGTATAGTCAGTGTAGATAGGGAAGCAGTTACTCTAAAGGGTACTTATTCTCATATAATAAAGGATGGTGTATCTCTAGGCTGGTTAGATAATAATGCTTTAAAAATAAAAGAAGTCTTTGGATTGGAGGTGGATAATCAATTTATCCCGTATCCCAGAAAAGATAATTTTAATTTTGTCAACATGGGAAGATTATCTCCAGAAAAAGGACAAGATAATTTGATTTATGCATTTGCAAGATTCCAAAAGGAACACAAAAATAGTAAGTTGTATATCTTAGGACAGGGTCCTTTAAAGGAAGATTTACAGGACTTAATCAATGAGCTAGATTTGAATAACTCAGTTCATCTTTTAGGACAACTTGAAAATCCTTTTTCGTTTATGAAAAAATGTGACTGTTTTGTTCTTTCTTCACATTATGAAGGTCAACCTATGGTTTTGTTAGAGGCGATGACTTTAGGAATGAAAATTATGGCTACTGATATAATTGCTAATCGAACCGTTTTGGAAGACGGGAAATATGGTTTGCTTGTTGAAGATAGCATTAATGGACTTGAAAAAGGTTTATACTCTATGATAAGAAAAGAGAATCTCAAAATAGAAAAATTTGATTACAATCAATATAATTCTTTAGCTATGGAAACATTTAATAAATGCTTATAAAGTAGTGGGCAGGTTCTTTTCTCAAATTCAATGAGAAAGGAGTCTGCCCCACTCTATGAATAATCAAAGGACACGAAAAAAGCACAATTGATTTCGGGATACATATTAATTATTTCATCATGGACTTGAAAAAATAATTAATAGTTCAATCGTTTGAAGCGCCATATAACTGATGCTGCCATGAATTCGTTTTCAGTTATACCAATCCTTGATATACTGAAAGATACTAGATTTGCTGGTTCAAAAGTCATATGTCTTGTTTGATTGACTTTTTCATTTTTCATGGATTATGAAAAGGAATGTATACCCTTAATTTTAATGTTAAAGGTTTTTTAGATTGAAAGGAGTAAATAATATGATTTTGGTTGTTGGCGGTGCAGGTTATATTGGAAGTCATCTTGTAAAAGAGTTAGTAAATACAGAAGAGGTGGTTATTCTAGATAATCTCTCAACGGGTTTTCGTTCGCTGGTGGATTCGAAGGCCATCTTGATAGAAGGGGATTTAGGGGATGGAGCGGTTTTAAATGATATATTCCTCAAATATCCAATTAAGGCTGTTATGCATTTTGCTGCTAATAGTTTAGTTGGTGAGTCTGTTCAAGACCCTTATAAATACTATGAAAATAATGTTGCTTCAACTATTACTTTATTAAATACTATGCTCAAGCATGATGTTAAGAACTTCATTTTTTCATCTACGGCAGCTACTTACGGGATACCAAATGTAGATATAATTGATGAAGAACAGCCAACTAATCCGATTAATCCATATGGTCGCTCGAAATTGATGGTAGAGCAAATCTTAGGTGACTTTGCCCATGCATATGGACTTCATTATGTTGTTTTGCGATACTTTAATGCGGCTGGAGCACATGAGTCGGCAGAAATCGGTGAAAGTCACGATCCAGAAACACATTTAATTCCTATTATTTTACAGCATTTATTAGGTCAACGTGAGAAAATTTCCGTGTTTGGTACAGACTATGATACACAAGATGGTACTTGTATTCGCGACTATATTCATGTAACGGATTTAGCTAAAGCACATATATTAGCTCTTCAAGCCCTATTGTCTGGGAAGAAGAATACGGCAATCTACAACCTTGGGAATGGAAAAGGATTTTCGGTTAAAGATGTAATAGACACATGTGAAAAAGTCACAGGGGTAAAACCGAATATAGAATATGCAGATCGTCGGCCAGGAGATCCAGCTCGACTGGTTGCTTCAGCCAATAAGATATATGAAGATCTTGGGTGGAAAGCAGCAATAGATTTAGACGAGATTATTGAAAGTGCATGGAAATGGCATAAATCTCAAATGAATTAAGTATTAGAACCACATAGAAAATCAGTATTTTTTACTGGTTTCTTATTGAAGGTTTATATGCTTGTCAGTGGAACGTCCCGTTTTTTGGATTTTAGACGTATTAACAAGTAAGCCAATTATAAAAGTATCTTGATTATCGAAGCCTAGTCTGTAAGCATCATTTACTCCTTGAAGAAAGAGCTGCTGCTTGCAGTTATGGACTTGGTAATATCATGATTGAGGGTGGTATTTTGAATGGCAATATTAAAAACTACCCAGACCCGTTCAATACTATTGGAATTGCAAGAAGGAAAAATATTACGATAAGAAGTATAGAGGTTAGAGATGTAGCATTAAATTATAGTATCCTATAAGGACACCTTAGCAGTTTGGTAGTGATTTCTCGTAAATCTCAAACCAAGGTATGAGGTGTTTTTTTGATATTATTTTAGGTTTAACAATCTCTTTTATTTGCTACTACAATAATTCTCCCAAAATCTCTCATTAGATGAGAGAATATCTTCTATATTAGAAACAGAATGGCTATACTATATGGGGGAATTTGTATGATAAACTAATGCCATTTGACTAGTTATCAAGTTACTAGTAAACTGATGGTGTATCAAGAGGAGAGGTGATGGTCAAACATGGATAGACGGGGGTTTACCGATGATAATAAATTGAGTTTGTTGATTTGGCTGCGAATGGTTCGTTTTTATCAAAGAAGTAACCAGCTTACGAATGATCATTTACAACATTTTGGCGTCACTGCTGCGCAATTTGATATGTTGGCACAAGTGCTTATTCATCAACCTGTTTCACAACTGGAATTGGCGGAGCACCTTACGATCAGTCGTGGAGGCGTATCACATATGTTAACAAGGTTAGAAAAAGATAATCTGATTGTTCGGGATCAACAATGGAAAGTTAAATATATTTCATTAACTGAAAAAGGGAAAGATTTAATGGAAAAAGTAATGCCAATTCAATCAGATTTTCAAGCTTCATTATTTGATGTATTGGATGACACTGAAAAGAAGAACCTGCATGAGATGATGATAAAGGTTCATAGATATAGTTTACAAACGGAAGTGCCTAATTCAATACAAGAGGAATCCTAAATCAGGTATGGGATTGGAGCGAAACTTGTTTTCAAAGCGTTGAGGAGAGTTATTGAGTAGCTAAAAAGGAAGAAATAATCGTAACGGCACTTTATCAGTTTACTAGTAACTTCAAGGAGGATGAATAGAGGCATGGAAAGTAAAAATATCTTCAAACGTGATATTGCTGAGGTAAGAGATGTGAAACTTCAAAAATATAGTCCGATTCATACTGCGGGTCCAGTCATTGAACCAGGAAATTGGGAGAAGAGTGATCCCTTTCTTTTAATGATGGAGGATAAATTTCAAAAAGGTTCATTTGATATTCATCCACATAGAGGGATTGAAACAGTCACATTTGTTATCGATGGAACGATTGAGCACTATGACAGTCATACCGGGGATGGTGGAATAATCGGACCGGGTGATGTCCAATGGATGACAGCCGGAAGCGGCGTTGTGCATAATGAGGTGCCTTCTGAAGGTGTTACTGCCCATTCGCTTCAACTCTGGGTCAATCTTCCCCGTGATAAAAAAATGACAACACCGCGATATCAAAATTTAATGGGAAAAGATATGCCAGTGAGAAAAGAAGAAGGAGCTATCATCCGCGTCTTTTCTGGTTCATCAAAGGATGTTATCTCTGCGACGAAAAACCATGTTCCTGTTACGATGGTGGAAATGCTTCTAGAGCCTGGAGCTTCGGTCACACAGAATTTGCCGGGTAGCTACAACGGAATGATCTATCTAATAGAAGGAAGTGGATTATTCGGTAAAAACGAAATGAAAGCTTCAAAGGGTCAAGTGTTGTGGCTGGGTGCAGGGAAAGAATCAGAGGAAAGTGAAGTGGATATAACAGCAATTGAACCATTGCGTATTGTTTTATATGCGGGAGAACCTTTGATGGAACCAGTTGTTGCCCGTGGACCATTTGTCATGAATACAGAAGAGGAAATTGATCAAGCTTACCTAGAGTATCGGCAAGGTACATTCTTGAAGGATTAACGAATATTTAAATGGAATTAGAAATAGGTTAATCTGAAGTTTCCTAGAGATATTATATGTAGTATAAGAAATTAAAGAGCATCAACACTTGATGCTCTTTTTAATTTTTTATTTCTAATAATTGTTTATGTATTTTAAGTTTTCAATACATGCTCTTTCTCTCTA
This sequence comes from Peribacillus butanolivorans, assembly GCF_001273755.1. Classification (GTDB taxonomy): domain Bacteria; phylum Bacillota; class Bacilli; order Bacillales; family DSM-1321; genus Peribacillus; species Peribacillus butanolivorans. The sequence goes on along the minus strand of NZ_LGYA01000001.1, from coordinate 4,398,881 downwards.
TTTATTTAGCAGATTCAGATTGAAACGCTGGAGCCGTATTCAATCACTCTATTATTTTTACTTTCACTTCTTTTCTTCCCCACGTTAAAGCATCCGCTTCTTTTGGAATGAAAACATCAATTCTATTGCCTTTGATCGCTCCGCCCGTATCTACAGCGAGGGCCTGTCCATAACCTTCAACCTCTACGGTAGAACCTAAAGGGATCACATTTGGGTCGACTGCTATCACTTTTGCATCATCATACTTTTTTAAATCGACGCCCATTCTCGTGGTGCCGGAGCATCCAGAACAGCTTGCCGTATAAGCTGTGCTTGCAACGGTCAGCTCCTTAACATTTTGGCTTACTAAATTGGCTTTCTCCTCTAATTTGCCTAAAGTTCTTGCCCCTGCAATTCCATCAACCGATAAACTCTTTTGCTTTTGAAAATTTGAAACGGCCTGCTTTGTACCATTGCCATATATGCCATCGACCGTTGAAGTGTAAACACCCCATACCTTCAATAGCCTTTGTAGTTCAGCTACAGGCTTACCGATATCCCCACTGCGCAGGACTTTTATTTTCTGGTTCGTTTGTGAACCTGCTATTCCATCAACTTTTAGTCTTGATTTTTCCTGGAACTTCTTAACAGACTCTTTTGTAATCGGACCGAAGTAGCCTGTTGCTTCATGATAGGGGAAGACCCCTTTTGTCATTAATAATTCCTGTAGTTCCTTTACATCACTATGACTCGTTCCATACGAAAGTGTGCGATCTCCAACGGCAGCTTCACCTCTAGTTGGCATACAAATTCCCATAATGAATATAGAAGCCGTTATGATCGTAAATAATATTTTTTTCATGTTTGTCCTCCTCGTTGTTTCTTGCCTTAAACAATTCGCTAAACTATCACTTTTTCAGGCGCAGTTAAGGAAAAACACCTCGAAGGCACTAAAGAATTGTTAATACATGTAACAAACAGAGAAACGAATAGGGAGGATATATGATGCCAATATCCTTAGTTGTAATAGCGTAGTTCATTTTTGAAGAAGAAGAAGAGGTGGCATATACGCAGTTATCGGACATTCGTACTTAAAAGAAAGATTTTTTCTTAATTTACACAACCACTTAGGAAAATAATACTAAATATAATAAACTCTTAATCCCTTTCAATTCTAGCTCTCCGTATAATCAATGAATCAAAAAAAGTAGAAGAAATCGATTTTACCAGTGGCTCCTCCATGCAGAATGACATCAAGTGCTGGTTTTGATTGAGGTTGATTAAATGGAGCGGTCGTGACAGGTACACCGAAGGAACTCAAACGTTTCCAAAACCTTGATTTTATCCGCGCCTCTATCCTTGGTGCTACAACCGATAAGTATTAATGGTGGAATCCATCAATTCATAGTAAAACAAACCCTTTGATTTATTGAGGTCCTGTCATGTATTAACTCCCAATTGTGAAGAAAAATATGGTAATATTTATTTATTATGGAAATAGATTTAGAGATGAGGAAATATACATGTTAACTAAACATAGTAATAACTTATTGATTATTTCATCTTTACTAGCAATAACAGGGCTAGCACTGATGTTTTCAAGTATTCATTTTGGCATTTCACTAGGGGATTCTTGGCTTAATAATCAGGAAGATGGAATCTATGATACTGACCAATACAATATGGTGGTTGAGACTCATAAAAATAATTTTATAATAATTGGAAGTGTCTTATTTGGCACTGGAATACTAACACTTATACTAACTTACTTTACATTTATATTAGGAAAAAAAGATAACGACAAACTTGTCTAACTGCTAGTCAAGTAGTGGATCAGGGCTGTCTATATGACAGTTCTTTTTTATTCAACGAGGCAGTTTGATTGTATTAATGTTATTTTTTCATTGTTGTAAATGACCATTAGGAGTGAACTCAAGCAATTTTTATCCATAATCTTTTTTATAGCAATTACTGTTTTTCTCCTTTACTACTTACCTTTAATAGCAAAGGACTTACACAAACATACAAAACAGAATGAAGAAATTAAGGCCCTTTTAGAAAAGATAGTAAATAACCAGTTGAAAAATTAGATCTACCTAGCTTGTTGTTTGATTAACGTGAAAGACTATGAAAAAAGGGGTGGGAGAATGTTTCCTAAATTAGAAACAGAACGGCTTATCTTGAGAGAACTTACTGTAGATGATGCACAGGATATATTAAACTGTTTTTCGAATCCAGATGTATTGCGTTATTATGGACAAAAACCGTTAACCAGTTTAGATCAGGTGAAAAATATTGTTGTGAATTTTTCTAATAACTACAATGAAAAACGCGGCATTAAATGGGGAATTGAAAGTAAAGAAAAGGAAGGCATTATCGGAACAATTGGATTTCACGATTGGTCTTCTGAACATAAGAGGGCTGAAATAGGTTATGCACTTTTTCCAGAGAATTGGGGAAAAGGGCTTGCCACTGAGGCTGTTTTAGAAGTCATATCATATGGTTTTAAAGAACTTAATCTAAAGCGTATTGGAGCTATTGTGTTTGTAGAAAACAAAGCATCTAATGAGTTATTAATAAAATTGGGCTTTGAGAAGGAAGGGGTTTTAAAGAATTATATGTATCAAAATGATGTACCATTTGATACGAACGTATACTCTTTACTGAAATAGGGGGAGTGGATGAAGTACGAACCTTATTGAATGAGCAATTACCGAAAAGAAATAGTTCTAATTGAACTATGGGGTCTGATTTATTTCAATGAGGTTGATTGCTGAGAAACCTTTTCCTAATGCTAATGTAAAAGATAGACACTAAATCTGTCAGTGAGTGAGTGTGAATTTTATGGGATTCCTAAAAAATGACGAAGAAGTCCAACTGCAAGATGTCAGAGAGAGTGATCTATCCATCTTTTTCGAGCATCAATTAGATTCTACTGCAAACAATATGGCTGCTTTCACATCTAAAGATCCTACTGACAGAAAGGCTTTTTTGAAACACTGGACGAATATTTTAGCGAACCAGAATATCTTGAAAAAGACCATACTTTATAAAGGGTGTGTGGTGGGCAACATTCTAAACTTTGAACAGTTTGGCAATCCAGAAGTCTGTTACTGGATTGGAAAGCAATATTGGGGCAAGGGGATTGCCACTGATGCACTGAGTAAATTCCTCCATGAAATAAATGTTCGGCCTCTTTGTGCCCGAGCGGCTAAGGATAATATCGCATCTATTCGAGTATTGAAAAAATGCGGGTTTGCAATTACCGATGAGGACAAAGGATATTCAAATGCACGAGGCGAAGAGGTTGAAGAATATATTTTGAGGCTTGAATCAACTAAATTCTAGATATGAATATGCGGGAAATCTTTAAACTTACAGTGTTCAAAGATTTTTGTTGAAATATTGAATTAAATGGGTGGGAAGATATTTTCGATAATTCTTATTTTAAGACGGATTATCTTCCTGAAGGACGGATTAGTTTGACACACGGACGAATTATCTTCCTGAAGGACGAATTATTTTGCACAACGGACGAATTATCTTTCTGAAGGACGAATTAACATTCAGAGTCGTATCAAATGCGACAAAATCTTAGGAGTTGTGGTTGGCTAAATGAAAAAAGTTATAGGCGTAATATTGGTATTGGGGATTATTGGATTGGGAAGTTATTTTCTATTATTAAGGCAAAAAGGATTTGAATTCACGGTAAAAAATCAAACGAATAAAGAAATTACAGGTTTATATTTGACCTATAAACATATAAACTCTGATATTAAAATTCCCTCAATCCAGCCAGGCGAAGAAACTAAGTTACATGTAACGCCAACTGAAGACTTTGGAGAGAATTCGATGAAACTACAATATAAAGATAGTAAAGGAAAACAACATACAGAATATGTAATCGGGTATTTTGAAAAAGGATATTCAGGTGAGGGAAAAATCACTTTAGAATCTATTAATAAGAACGGGGAAATTCAAATGAAAGTCGAAGATACTACTAGACTCTACTGATTGAATGGGATTATGAAAAAGTTTTACCGTTTAAATGACCTTGAACAGCCTAGATTCTTCTCTACTGAGCATCATATTGAATTGTCAAGGGATGATAAAAAGGAGCATTTTGTTCCAGTTGGTATAGAAATTGAAGGATATACAATAACTTCATTTAGCAATCAAATAATTGAACTACCATTAAAATGATAATTTAGTTTTGAGAGGAAGAACTTACATAGGGTTCTTCCTCTTAATTTTTCGTTAGAGACAACTATTCTATCGTATTTAGAAGTATCTCCGCACAATCAATTGGTTACGCAAAACCAATTAACCTATATTAAAAAATGAACATTTAAAATAATATATGAAAAAAATGTTATAATAAATTTGTTAATATTAGGAAATTGTTATTAGGATATCAGGAGGTTTTCAATTGAAATTTTCAAAGATACAGAAGATGGTGCTGATTTAGGTGAACAACTACAGAAAAAGGTTGAAAATTGGTTAAGTAAAACGAGCAAATAGATATCCCTTTCTCTAATAACTACTATCTGGGGCAGCGTCAGGTAAATGCAGTTTTTTAAAAAAAGCCCTATATGGGCTTTTTTTTATGAATTATTCTTTTCTTGCTATTAAAAATTGATGTTCAAACCATTGCTGCTCCTGCATTTTTAATTCTATCCTTGTTTCATTATTCCAATCAATTCATCTGGAATATCTGGAAGTCGATTAATAACTTCCATATTAAGCAACATTTCGGGCTTTGAATATTCATTTAATATATCCCATGTACCTCTAAGGCAAATAAATAGAAACATTTGAATAAGATAATACTTTTATAATAGATTATCTTCACTAGATTTACTTTTTTCTATGTTCATTCACCTAAGAGACTATGTTATAGCCAATATGGAAAAATATCAGCATAGCAATAATATGCATAATATGGTAATATTACATTTGTGTGATTTTGGTAAATATACAAAAAGGAAGGTATTATATGTCTGAAACTGTTCTTAAGGTCCAATCCTTAACTAAAAAAATTGGAAAAGCCACCATTGTAGATAATGTTAGCTTTGAAATAAAAAGTAAGGAAATATTTGGTTTGCTTGGTCCCAATGGAGCTGGTAAAACCACTATTATTCGTATGATTACGGGTCTTATTAATCGTACGGGCGGTACAGTCATGATTAATGGATATGACCTCGATAAAGATTTTGAAGGTGCCATGAATCAATTAGGTGCCATTGTTGAAAATCCAGAATTCTATAAATACATGACAGGCAGAAAAAATATCCTTCACTATGCTCGTATGTCACCTAATAAAATATCTAATGAGCGAATTGAAGAAGTAATAAAGCTTGTTAAATTAGATCATGCCATAGATAAAAAGGTTAAAACATATTCATTAGGAATGCGTCAGCGCCTTGGTGTAGCACAAGCAATTTTGCATAAACCGTCTTTACTGATTTTTGATGAACCAACTAATGGCTTAGATCCACAAGGGATTCGCGAGTTTCGTGATTATTTGAAGGTACTGGCAAGTGAGGGCGTGGGTATTTTAATTTCATCGCATTTACTATCAGAAATGCAATTAATGTGTGATAGCTTTGCCGTTATTGAAAAGGGAAAACTCATACATACGAAAGAACATATTGTAGATGAAAAAACTGAAGCAATTAGTGAAGTTCTTTTTACTGTCAGTGATGGAGAGCTAGCTAAAAAAATCCTTCAAGAACAGTTTGGTAATATACCTATTCTTAAATATGAGGCGAATTCAATTTCTGTATCAGCCACACGTGAACAAACGGCTAGTATAAACAGAAGTTTTAATGGTAATCAATTAGATGTTTATGAAATAGGCATTACTAGAAAATCACTAGAAGATAAATTCTTTGAAATAACTGAGCAGGAAATGAGGGAGTCTGTATGATGTCCTTGATAAGAAATGAATGGATGAAAATCTTTTCAAAAGGATCTACATATTTGTTTATCGTTTTTCTTTTATTGGCAGCTGTAGGAACAGCGTTGATTGATTATAAACTAAATCCAGTCGAATCAAGTAAAGATTGGAAGCAAGAGTTACAAGCAGAAATACAAGAACAGCAGAATGAATTAAAAACTTCTAAAATTAGTGAAGATGAAAAGTCCGTGATAATGGAAGAAATCGATTTAAATAAACAACTTTTAGACGCTAATATAAACCCTGACTTGCGTACGAACTGGACGTATATGGCAAACTGGACTACATCATTAACATCATTTGTTACTCTATTTGTTGTGATTGTTTGCAGCTCCTTAGTTTCATCTGAATTTTCAGATGGCACCATTAAGCAATTGTTAATCAGGCCTTATAAACGTTGGAAAATTCTCCTTTCTAAATATATAACATCACTATTATTTGCAGCGTTATTACTTGTGAGTCTATTTATATTCAGTTATATAGTAGGAATTTTATTCTTTGGAAGTGGGTCGTATTCAGATAAAATTCTAGATCCTGCATCTTTTGGCTTTAGTCCTGTAATAGTAGGCGATTATTTTGTAGATATGATGGTTTATTGGATACCAGGATTTTTAGTTATCACAACCATTGCTTTTATGTTAAGCACATTATTTAAAAGCCAAGCACTTGCAGTAGGCGTTTCAATATCTATTTTATTTGCTTCAACTCCTTTAAATTTAGTTATACAGTCACTTATTGAAAAAAACGAGTGGTTAAAGTTCGTCTTATTCCCTCATCTCAATTTAAGAGGTTACATTTCTGAATCGTTCTCAATGTTTGATGGAGCAACTCTTGGATTTTCTATAAGTGTACTAGCAATCTATTATCTTATCTTCTTAGCATTAACCTTTTTCTTCTTTCAAAAGAAGGATATTTCAAACTAAGATTTTTCCATTTATAAATAGAATGAACCGAAATCGATCTTTGATTTCGGTTTTTCTTATTCAGACAAAGGGCTTTAATAAAACAAGAACATTGAGAATTTATACCAAATTCATTTCGTATTAAATTATGCTTGAAGAAAAAGGAATGTAATGAATGAGGATGGTGTTTTAGATTGGGGGTATTTTTTGAAAAAAGGGCAAAGAAAAGTACAAAATCATTTATTATAATAAAAATCTTAATGAGCCTAGCAATATTGTTCGTGTTGGTAATGGGCTTTATCAATAATTTTGATTTCTATTTTGTTATGTTCTTTACCTTATTAACCTCCACTAAATCCAAAACCACCGTCACAACCTGACATATAGAAACATTGTTCAAAATAGCTATCAATCCCTCGTTCGTAAAAGTGTACCTTTCCGACGGTTCTTGAGGTAGCGAGTAGTTCACTCAATCACATTAAACCATACCGGAGATTTATCATCAGGATCACCATTATAATTTATAGTGATTTCCTCACCCGCCTTAATATTAGTTATTGCATAAAAGTCTATTGATAAATTATCTTCATTATTATCAAACGTCGCATTCGGAGTGTATGAATGATTAAATAGTGCTCCATATCCTAGTGCAATGGCTATGTCGTTATGATCCCCCCAAAAGAAGCAGTAATTAAAGAGTATAGTCTTCTCTAGATATTCCCATTCTTTTTCAGGTGATATTAAAACAGGTGATACCTCAATGAGTTCTCCCTTTTTAATATCACGTGTAGAATATACCCCTCTACCATACTTTCCAGTATTTTTAATACATATTGGTGCCACAGCAGTAGCTCCTTTCTGAAATTATTGATTGCTTTTCAAGTGTAAAGTCTAGTATTAATGTACTATTTTAATCTAAATTTCCTAGGCGCTTTTTTAAATATAGGGACGTAAGTGTACTCCATGATTCCCACTTGTTGAATTTCTGTACCCAAGCATCATAGTTCCGAGGAATAATTTCGAACAACTCACTATTGATGATACAGGGCAAAGATGTGAGTAAATCCGTCATTCTTTATAGTACAAACTGTTCCAACGAGATAGCGTAGGTATTTATCAATATTAATATGCTACGAGGCTTCATCAGGGAATTAATATAGTGGTCTAGTATTGATTTTTTTGATCAATTCATAAAGGAAATCATCGTCGGATTGTTTCAAAATCTCCCATAGCTGACTTCTATTCACAATGTTGGTCGCGTGAAATTGAAACTTCTCGGAAAAATCGATTTATAAAAGATATAATAATATAATTTTTTTAGCTCGATTTTGTTAACTAACGTACATGTTAGAGCTATTTTGCATATTATATTTTATTCTTATATAAAGGAGGGGTATGTATGCCGAAAGGGAAAAAGGCTAATGGCAAGTCAAATGAAAGCAAGTCTGAAAAAGGCAAGTCAAATGAAAGCAAGTCAAATGAAGGCAAGTCAAGTCAAGTCTGAAAAGGCAAGTCTGATGGAAAATAGTCCTGATTTAGCGCGCTTTTGAAGATCGTCAATCATGATTTACGGCTGCTGGAGCGGTTGCGAAAAAAGACTTTACAGGAAGAAACTGAGGAAAAGTGTATTCCTGAGTTATTTATGCTATCACAGCTACTTTAAAGGGCTTTTCTTCTTCACGCTTCTTATCGTAACACTCTCGTAATCTCTTGTTCCGAGGGATGATTTCATCTCATTTTCTTCTTGCGACAATCACGAATGGCACATTTAACGGCCATGTACAAGGTGTGTCATAGCCTACTAGAACCTTTTTTTGATAATCCGAATTAAAGTCCCTTTGAATGTACCAGATTCAAAGACACTTGGATCGATTCCGGCAAATGGAACTAGTCTCTTAGAGTGATTAAGTCGATCAAAGATCCATTATGAACTTTCTACAGCTTGCATTTTCACGGTTTGCACTAGTGTGTGTGTTACTTCAATAAGGGAGTAAGGTTATTAAGTACGAGCTATAAGTGGGATGAACTGATAATAGGCGCTTCTTTAATAAAAGGGGTCGCCTTTTTTTATTGCTTTTTCAGTACAAATTTCTACAAAAACGTACAAATATTGTAATAAATAAAATATCAAAAACCCATCTTTATTTGAAAAAGTGAAACCGAATAATCGTTCCTAGCGTTATACATATGTACAGCGAAAAAAGGGAGGTCCCACATTTGAAGAATGATCAAGAATTAGTCAATAAAATTAGGAGGGGCGATAAAGATGCGTTTAGTTTATTGGTAAAGGCCTTGATTTTGAAGCCATTGAAGAAACAGTTCAAGATTATCTTAACTCAGAGAAAGTAAAGAAAATAATTAAAAACGATCAATATGAGATCAATATTTATAGTAACAAGGGAAAAAAATTAAATTAATACCCGCTGAACTTGAATAATTGATTTCCCGCCATAGGAGTTTCTTATGCAGTTAACGGAGCAGGATAATTAAGAATAAATATAAGCATATAAAAAGCTCTCCATTATGAAGAGCATTTATTGTAGGCTTTTTGCTTTTAAGGTAATACGGTTTGATTTGGATTATTCTTAGCTGAAGGTGAACGAAAAGCTATGAAGAACCATAAAATATTTACAATTATTGCAGCAAGACAAAGACCTGTGATACTAGCAATATATATAGCGCTAATGTCTTTAAATTTTGCTATTACTAGAACGGCTACAATTATTGAAGAATTTATCAGTAGACCGCCGCAACAAAACAAGGCTAAAACGAATCTAATTACATCTAAACCCATCCAATATATTATTAAGGGCACTAGATAAAAAACAAGTACCATTCCTATTGATATCCACATTCCTGAAGACCCGAATTGATTAGCATTCGGTCCTATATCTGCAAGCGGGGATAGTGAGATTGTAATCAGTAAAACACAAAAAAGGGCCGCTGAAAGCAAAGTCATAAATATAATTCCCTTTCTTTTTCTCATAATATATCACTTCCTTTAATGTTCTCATTTTACGGGTGTTGAAAATGTTAAAATTACCCATCTGTTGTATCGTAACATAACTGGAATGTTTTTACACCTTAAAATTTATTAGCAGTCTTATTTTATAATGGGGGCTTTATTTCAATGAGGAGTAAAGCCTTTTTCTATTCAACTAAATGGGTAGCATTAGTTGAATAACAGTCCTTTATTAAGCTAAAAGGTTAATAAGAAATTAATATAATTGGAACTTTATCCAATTATATCCGTAAATATCTATTAGAAGATTATGAAAGGGGCTCCTATGAAATTGGTTTGTTAATGGGGCTAGTAGGGTTATCGTTGTTTCTATTAGGAATTTATATATCCCAATGGACACTTTTTGGCATAGTGATTGGAATTGGTGGGGGGATTATAATGGGGATTAGGTCGGTGGAATTTTCTCATTAGTTATTGAAGTAGCTTAGGCCTTTTTTTATAAAAGATAGCTTTTTTATTCTAATATAATGGATTAATGTGGAAGGAAGGTGGGGTACCTTGTTAAAAATATTAAGAATCGTTTTTTCGATAATAGTTCTTATTTTATCAGGATATGGTTTAATCACTGACAATTTCGAGCTATCTTCATATATGATTTTTTTCTTAGGAGCGTTAATGTTGGTGATAGGATTAGCCGAACTTCAAAAAGATAGAAAAAGATTTTGGGGGTATATGAGCATTATTGTCTCTTTATATGCTTTCTTTGTTTCTATACAGGGGTTTTTATTGAACTAAGGGGCAGGGTAGATAGGGATTTTATCCTGTGTTGTGACAAGATAAATAAGATAATAAAACCTGTTGTAAGAAGTGTTCTGAATAATAGTAAATGAATAGGTGTGGTTCATATTGATAAAAGATAAAAAATTTATATATTTTGCTCTCATTTTTTTATTTGTGTCTATGGCATTAAATTTCCCTTTCCCACATGAAAGTCCTTATGGTGAAACAGTTGCTTTGGTTTTAAATATACCTGTTGAATCAGTAAATGGATTACAGTATATAGGAATTACATCATTAATTTTTTTAATTATGAGCCTATTTTTTCTTGTGAAATCATTGGAAAAATATCATGGTAGATTTGTAGTGCTGGCTATTATGGTTGCAATGTTTACTCCTCCTTTCTTAGCCAGTTCGTTTCAAAAATATTTTGCAACTGGCATTTACGCCATTTCCTATGAACGTGATATAAGTAGTTGTAGTTTTGAAATGACCAATGAGACAACATTGCATGGGGAATGTGTACTTCCTTTTGAAAACTACAGCAAGGATGATGCACAATTCACTATTGAATTTTTTGACGAGTACGAAGATGATGTAAAAATGATTTCACTTATGAATACCGATTCTCCATATGAGGTAAGGTTAAGAGGAAAAGAGCGTAAAAGGGTGAAAATCGATACAGATATTGATGTATCACAGATGGAAAGTCATATTGAAAGTGGCGATTCATGGAATATGAATATTATCATTAAGTCGGGGGAAAGAATCAGAAAATTATGAGGCTATATGAATATACCTACACTAGTTTTCTATTAGTTTTCGTAAATTATAGGGGCATAACAAATTTTGACCGTCTGAAAGAGTGCAGATAGTACATGATTTAATAATCCTATTTCAAGAACACTATTCGTTAAGAAGAACGAAGGATTCTGAAGGTATATTCTTATAGCAAAAAAGTCTAGATTAATGAGTATTATAGACTTACCTTATAAAATCTCCTATTAAGAAAATGATAGGAGGTTTTTTTATGTTAATGCTAGAAGCTAAGCTTATTGAAAAATCGGAACTACATAAGCTTTCTCTTTTGGACCCATTGGATGGTCTGCGACAACTTCAAAATCCACTTTTTCTGCCCAAAACCCTTTAGATCTTTGTTGGTCTTCAATATAGACGGTATCTGTACGAAGCATAGATAAGATCAGCAGAGCTAATATATTGTAAAATAAACGATGGGAAATATATGAGGAGGGATTAAAAATAAGAAAAGTTGAAGTAACTGAATATAATAACCAATGGCCTTCTATGTTTAAGGAAGAGGCTAATGTAATACATAAGATTTTCGGGCCTGAAATCATTGAAATTTATCATATAGGAAGTACTTCTGTTTACGGACTAAAGGCAAAGCCTGTTATTGACATAATGCCTGTGGTAAGAAAAATCCATCTAATAGATGAGTTTAACAAGAATATGTTAGGGATTGGTTATGAGCCGAAAGGAGAAAACGGATTATCTGGACGTAGGTTCTTTCAAAAAGGAGGAGATAACCGAACTCATCACGTTCATATTTATCAATTAGGCAATCCCGGAATTGAACGTCATCTTGCTTTTCGAAATTACTTACGAGAAAATCCTTCTGCTGCAGAAAAATATGGTGATCTTAAAGAGGAATTGTCATATATATTTCCTTACGATATGGATTCGTACATTAAAGGAAAAGAAAAGGTATTATTGGAAATTGAACGAAAAGCCTTATCTTGGTATCGGAGTTCAAGAGGATGACTACATATTTGGCAGTTTATTGAAAAGGCTCTAATCAAGGAGATAGATTGTTAAAGAAGAAGATGGCAACTGAACTTAATCTAAAATGAAACCGCCACCCGAAGGTGAAGGTTTCTTATTGTATCGAGGAAATACACGACAAATTACTGTTCTTCTAAGATGGTTACAGAAACACTTTGTTTATTATTTGGTTCATCAAGGGAATGGATTGTAGCTATTCCATTCTGTTCATCCACGTGCTCAATGTAGATACTTTCCCCATTATAGGTCACATTAGCCATAATTGGCGAAGAAGCAATTTCTTCTGCTCGTTGTGCGTTCATTTTAGCCACCTCCTTTGGATTTGCAACTGTAATAATATTTGTTCCAAATTTCTAAAATATACATGTTGTAATTGAAATGCTTCCAAGTTAAGAAAACATAGAACTAAGATTAGATATGGATGGTTCCTAAAATACCAGGGGGTTCACTAGGACCCTATTAAGGTTTTATTTCAAATGTCCAGTTCTTCAAAGTGATGAGATAGATGACTATTAAACGATAGACTTGAATATGACCTCTGATTTAATGAACGGGGGCTTAAGTTTAAAGTGGGGGTTGCTGCGGTAACTCTTTTTTTATTGTGCTAACGTAGCCGTTTAGTTTAACACTCTTTCAACTTACAATAATTGGTGTCAAAGGGGGATATGGAAGAATATGATTGAAGGTAACAACGTAAGAAAGAAGGGTAGAAAAAAATCTTAAAACAAAGGAGAGGTAAACATGAAAGAAAAACAACCAGAAACAAAAGAAATGAATTTAACATCGCTCATGAAAGACTATGTGAACTACAACCTCTGGGCAAATGCCCAATTGATAGATTGGCTGAAAACAAAGCCATCTGAAATAATAGAACAGAAAATACTTTCGAGTTTTCCGAGTATCAAATGGACACTCAAGCATGTTTCTGTTGGTGAGAAATTTTGGTTGGAAGTGTTAAAGCAGGAGTCAACACCGGATATAGGGGTTTTCAGTGATCGATCAAATAAGACTGTCGAAGAAGTGTTATTGTGGACAATTCCAAAGAACTGGCCCTATATGTGAATTCACTTACCGAAAGTTCAATAACAAAAGATTGCCATGTGGAAACTCCATGGTTTAATGAAACCCGTCCAAGATTTGAATATATTCTCCATGTAATGAATCATAGTACCTATCATCGAGGGCAAATTATAACTATTGGACGAAATGTTGGTTTAACCGATGCTCCTATGACAGATTTTAATATTTACAATTTTTTTTGGAAAGTCCGCCACATGAATGCTTCTTAACATATTTAACTATTAATCTGCGGATAACTTATTTTTAAGCTAATGGTGGAGTTAGTTTAACTAAACTAATTAAGGAAGTCGATACTTTAACGTACACTAATCGGCTTTTTTAGGTTGAAAACTTGCTTTCATTGAAGATCCGGCTGCCCTCTGGCCGCTTTTTTTGTTTATGCAACTACCTGAAAATAAACTTTTTAAAAAGGAAAACTCTAAAGAATATAAGTGATTTAATGTAATGTACTTTTTTTAATTCGAAAGAGTATTATGATTGAAAATAGATTGACATTCATTGGTAATGTGTTAATATTTATAAAAATGGAACCGGTACCAAAATTCGCGAATGGATGAATGAAATGGTTAAACGAGAAAATTCAAAAGTTACAATTTACGACGTCGCTAGAGAAGCGGGTGTCTCAAAAACCTCGGTTTCCCGCTATTTAGGGGGGAGATATGATGAGCTCTCTGACAAAACCCGCAAGAAAATCGAGCTGGCAATCAACAAAATGGAGTACCGCCCCAGTACCATGGCCAGGGGGCTTAAAAGCAATAAGAGTTATTTGATTGGAATTATCGTTGCAGACATTAACAATCCATACACGACGGCTATCCTTCGTGGGGCTGAAGATATATGCAGCCAGAACGGTTATAATCTGATGATTTGCAACTCGGATAATAATCCGGTTAAGGAAAGAGGATATTTTGAAATGCTTCTATCCCATCGTATTGATGGGCTCATTATTCATACAACCGGCGGAAATCACGACATGTTAAAACAGATGCAAGACCAGAAGACGCCGATTATCTTGCTGGATCGGAAAGTACCTGATCTTGAAATTGATACTGTAGGATTGGATAATTTTCAGGCCACTTCGCAAGCGGTCAATTATTTGGTCAACCAAAACTATGAACGAATAGCGTTTTTCAGCGAACCAGCAAGCAAAGTAAGTACCCGGTATGAACGGCGGCTATCCTTTCAGCAAACGTTATTGAGCCACGGTCATCCGAGTTCAAAAGATGTTTATGAGGTAAATGTCGACGATTTAAATGATGTAGATTCCAAGCTTCAGCACTTTTTAGATGACTCGGAAGGCAAGGCACGAGTTATATTAACCGCAAATAGTGTGGTGCTATTAAAATTAATTTTGCTTTTACAAGAAAAGAAACTGTCGGTTCCAAAAGATTTAGCAATGATTGGCTTTGATAATCCAGAGTGGAGTACGATTGTTTATTCAGGAATTACAACAATTGAACAGCCTACGTATCAAATCGGGGTGGCTGCTATGGAAATGATATTGCGTCGTATTGACGGGAACGAGTCTCCAGCCCAAACAATGGCGTATCAAGCGAAACTGAACATAAGACAAACAACGCCATATATCCAGAAATAAGTCTTCTAAGAAAGGAAGTCTTATTTCATCACAAAATGGTACCGATACCATTTTGGTGAAAACGCATTCATTAGGAGGAGTAATATGAAAGTCTTTGTATGCATGAATTCAATACCATTAGAAATACTTCAAACACTCGGGCATCTTGAAATCATAAAATCAATCTCAGCCGCTGGAGCAGATGGAATCGAAATCAGAAGAGAGCTATTGGGCCAAGATGATTCATTGAAAGAATTAGGTGCCTTATGCAGAGAGCTTAACTTAGACATTTATTATTCTGCTCCTGAATGTCTGATCGGCCCTCACTATCAAATGGATGAGCAACGTTTTAAGCAACTGGCTAGGGAAGCGGATGAACTGGGAGCTGAATTGCTAAAGCTGCCTCTAGGACACTATCATTTCACGGAAACTGATATGACTCAAGTAAATAAGGTTTTAGTAGAAGAGATGCAAAGCCACAGTGGATTAAAGATTACCATCGAAAACGACCAAACGCTTGAAGGTGGAAATTTAAATCGAATCGCTCATTTTCTGAATCGTTCTGAGAAGTTGGGCATTCCGATTCGATTGACTTTTGATATGGGCAACTGGCTGTACACAGATGAGGTTCCAATGAAGGCTGCACAAGAGTTAGGGAGATATGTTGTCTATGTTCATTTGAAACAGGTGAAGAGGGAGAAAGAGGAATGGATAACTGAGCCGATTTCATTGCCACTGCAGTCTGATGTGAATGAGTTATTAGAAAGGTTTAGTGGTACCTATCCGAGAGCGATTGAATTCCCGGTAACCCTGGAAAATGTAGCAACCTATATTTCACATATGAAAATGGAACAGGGGGTTAACCAATGAGCGAGCTTAAAGTATTAACGATGGGAGAGGCAATGGCGATGTTCATAGCGGATGAGCCGGGGAGCCTTGAAGACTGCTTAAGTTATAAACGTTCTGTGGCGGGGGCGGAAACCAATGTAGCCATTGGCTTGTCAAGGTTAGGAATCAGGACTGCATGGATGAGCAAGGTCGGAAATGACTCATTCGGGCGAATGATTATGAAAACGCTCACAACTGAAGGAGTAGATGTCTCGAATATTTTAGTAGATGAGCTAAATCCAACAGGGTTCCAGCTGAAATCGAAAGTCGAAAAAGGAGATCCGGTCGTTGAATACTTTAGGAAGAATTCAAGCGCCAGTAAGATTTCCCTAGAGGATTTTCCATTAGAACAGCTCCCTTTAACTCAGCACCTGCATTTAACAGGGATACCGCCTGCCATTTCAGGTAGTTTCAGAGATTTGTCGTGGCAAGTGTTGAATCATCTGAAACTAAAGGATGTAACCATATCATTCGATCCAAATCTTCGTCCTACCCTCTGGTCGAATGAGAGGGAGATGATTAACGTCGTCAATCAGTTTGCAGAAAAGGCGGATTGGCTGCTTCCCGGAATTCAGGAGGGGGAAATTCTTACAGGATATAGCAACAAAGAGGATATCGCCAGTTATTATCTAGAACGAGGGGTTAAGCTTGTGGTGATTAAACTGGGGGAAGAAGGAGCCTATCTTGCTACAGAAAATGAAAGGAAACAGGTGCCCGGTTTTACTGTCACGAAAGTGGTTGATACAGTTGGGGCGGGAGACGGGTTTGCTGTCGGGGTAATCAGCGCATTATTGCAAGGGTTGTCATATGAAGAAGCTGTTGTACGAGGAAATGCGATAGGAGCAAAAGCCGTGATGTCTTCTGGAGATCATGAGGGGTTTCCTAATATGGTAGAGCTAGAACACTTTATGAAAAAAGGAGTGCTTCAATCATGAAATCTGCTCAATTACAGGTAGCTTCGAGGAAAAGGTGGATGAGATTAATCCCTTTGGTGTTCATCACATACAGTCTCGCCTATCTCGACCGTGCCAACTATGGATTTGGTGTAGCAGGAGGGATGGGGGAAGACCTCAATATTACAGCAGGAGTATCTTCCTTTCTGGCCGCCTTATTTTTCCTTGGTTATTTCTTTTTCCAAGTTCCTGGAGCACATTACGCGGAAAAGAAAAGTGCAAAGAAACTTATTTTCTGGAGTTTGATTCTCTGGGGAGGACTAGCCACATTAACGGGAATGGCGACAAGTGTGGAGTGGTTATATCCCATTCGCTTCATGCTGGGAGTAGTTGAAAGCGCTGTTATGCCTGCGATGCTCGTTTTCTTAAGCCACTGGTTTTTAAAAGAAGAACGCTCTCGTGCCAATACCTTTTTGATTTTAGGAAATCCAGTTACTGTATTATGGATGTCGATACTTTCCGGTTATTTATTGAAGGCATTTGACTGGAGATGGCTGTTCATAATTGAAGGACTTCCGGCCGTCCTGTGGGCGTTTATCTGGTATAAGCTTGTTAATGACCGCCCAAAAGATGCTAAATGGCTTACGGATCAAGAAAAGAAAAATATGGAGTCTGTCCTTCAAGAAGAACAGGCTGCATTAAAGCCTGTAAAAGATTATCGTGAAGCTTTTAAATCAAAACAGGTCATCGTACTCAGCATCCAATACTTTACGTGGAGCATTGGAGTATATGGGTTTGTTATGTGGCTGCCATCTATTATTAAAAAGGCCTCCCATATGGATATTGTAGCAACGGGCTGGTTATCATCTGGGCCTTACTTGTTAGCTGTTATTTCGATGCTGACATTATCCTATTTTTCAGATAAAACATTAAATCGAAAAACGTTTGTTTGGACATCTCTGCTTGTAGGGGCGGTCGCATTTTTCGGATCCTTCATGATCGGTACATCGAATTTCTGGCTTTCATATGCTCTGTTGGTCATTGCTGGCGGTGCTATGTATGCCCCTTATGGCCCTTTCTTTGCCATCATTCCTGAAATTCTTCCGCGGAATGTGGCTGGAGGAGCAATGGCCCTAATTAATAGTATGGGGGCGCTTGGTTCATTTGTAGGTGCCTATTTTGTTGGATATTTGAACGGCTTAACTGGAGGGCCAGGAGCATCCTATATTTTTATGGCCGGTTCCTTATTGATTTCAGCTCTGCTCACATTGACGGTTAAAAAGCCAGTGGTTGCATCAGTCGAGCAAAGGGAGGTAGTTTCGTCATGATCATTCAGCTAGCACTGGACCGCATGAACATGAAGGAAGCCATTGAAATGGCTCGAACCGTGGAATCCTCTATTGATTGGATAGAAGTAGGAACTTCTCTTATTAAAGAGTTTGGAGCGACTAGTATTAAAAAAATGAAAAATCAATTTCCGGATAAAAAAATCGTTGCAGACATGAAGACGATGGACAATGCGGCTTACGAAATGGATTTATGTTTTCAGGAGGGTGCAGATGTTGCTACGGTGATGGGAGCTGCACCCGATGTAACCATACAAAAATGCCTGGAAAAAGCGAGTGAATACAAAGGGCAGATCATGATTGATTTATTGAATGTATCTGATTCCCGGTTTGAACAATTACAGATATACAATCAGGCAGTGTTTTGTGAGCATGTAAGTAAGGATAGCCAGGAGATCGCTGATCATGCCGTCGCCAAAATGAGGAAGCAGGATGGATTAATAAGAGCAGTAGCAGGGGGGATTACACTTGCATCCTTGCCAGAAATGATCAGGCAGGGTCCAGATGTTATTATTATTGGCTCGGCGATTACAAAAGCAAAAGATCCTGCAGAAGCTGCCCGTCTGTTTAAGGAAACGATAAATATGGTGAAAGGTGTGAATGAAGTTTGAAAAAGGAAATCTCGATTATTTTAGAAGAAGTGAACGGTGTTTTTAACAAAATGGATGTAGGAGCAACGGAATTGCTCCTACAGCAGCTACAGCCTGCTACTAGAGTTTTTATTGTAGGTGAAGGACGATCGGGCTTTATGGCTAAAGCCTTTGCGATGCGACTGATGCATCTTGGCTTAAACGTTTTTGTAGTCGGGGAAACGATTACACCTTCTCTTGCGAAAGGAGATCTAATCATAGCCATTAGCGGGAGTGGTTCTACGAATAGTGTGATTTCCGTTGCTGCAAAAGGCAGAGACATCGGATGCAAGGTGTTTTCCATTACTACGAATAATCAATCGGATTTAGCGAATGTTTCTAATGAGGTTCTGGTGATTCCGGCTGCAACGAAAAATCGTTTAAACCATGAAACGAAAAGTGTCCAGCCTTTAAGTTCATTATTTGATCAGTGCGTACATGTTTTGTGTGATGCAGTATGTCTAAATTATTCATTAAGCCAGTCTATAAGCCATGAACTAACTTATTCCAAGCATAGTAATGTAGAGTAGAGTGTAATTTCAAGGCTGGCCCCTTCATTAGAAGGCCAGCCATCATACATACTTCTTCCATGTTTAGACATCCTATACATTGGAGGTGAAAAACTTGGATAATTCAGATTCTAAAAAGGTCGAACAGAATAATAAAAATAAGCAAAGTAGTAAAGTCGGAAGTCTTGAATATACCACAGAACAACTAATGAACGGGATGAATGGAATTCAAGAAGCATATCTCACTAATATGGATGATGATGATGAAAAAGAAACACCTAATAAATAATGATTGTAAGTAAGCATAGCTATATAGTTATGCTTACTTAATTTTGTTCTTCTTTGTATGAAATCCTCCGAAATCCAAAGCGAATACGTACACTAGCTTATTGGAATAAGCTGATACTACCAAGCTAATAAAAAATTATTATGACTCGTTAATGAGAGGTTCCGATTAGATTCGGAACCTTTTTTTAGCTTTAAGGGGAACTTTCTAATTAAGAAGGATAAAACTTCGACTATAGAGAATGTATTAGTAACAAAGATCACAGGGGAAATATGCCAAAAAGGGAGTGGAGAATAGTGAGTTTCTCTTTAAATGAGGAAGATAAAATAATGGAATTCCTTGTGCAAAACAAAAGTGAGATTGAGGAACAGCTTTTGTCGGAAGCAGTCAATGTCAGAGAGAAAATTGAAGAAATCTTGTTGATTGGACATGTCGACCTTTTGAATAATGCACATAGGCTGATCCGTTATATCGTGGAGCAGAATGAGGATGATATGATTGCCTTTGCAGAAAAAGAAGGAGTAGTCTGGGCAACTTATTCCTTAACTCTCTCGTTCAAATTGGAATGGATCCAAGCTATCCGAAGAACGCTGTGGAATTTTCTTTATGAATTTGAGAAATTAAAAGATGTGTTTAACGATTCGAAAGTCTTTTTCGATTTAGAGAAAAAAGTGAACGAAAAGGTTGATGTTTTCCTTAAATCTTTTTTTATCAGTTATTCTGATTATAAAGACAAATTGATTCTAGCTCAGCAAAACTTGGTAGAAAATCTATCTGTTCCTATCATCCCAATCACTCCCTCTACCTGCGTTCTTCCGTTAATTGGATCGATCGATGAATCGCGTATGCGTATAATCGAGGAAAAGGTATTGATGGGAATAGGTAAACTGAAGATTCAAATCTTGATCCTGGATTTATCTGGTATTCTTGAAATGGAGGTTGAGATCATTAATCAATTAATGAAGATTCTTGATGGGACCTCAATGATGGGGTGTAAAGCTGTGATTACTGGATTACGCCCAGAAATTGTTACAAAAATGATTCGTGCAGGGCTTTGTTTCGATAATAAAGCAGAGATAAAGGGAACGCTACAGCAGGCCTTAAGGGATTATATGGTTGTGAGTTAAATCGTAACAGTCAAAGGTCGCCATGTAGTGGTGACTTTTTTTTGTGGGTAATATGGAATATAAAGGGAGGTTCTTTATTGCTTTTGTCGAACTGAAGTAAGTAGAAATAAATAGGAAGGAGGTATAACACATAATGTATTGCAATGTGTACTGCAAGGAAGGGAACAGTTTGGGTACTGAGTAAATCCAAGCTGTTGAAATTAACCATTTTTCAGTTGGCAGCTTTAGTTGATAAAGGAGAAACTACATCCGTTAACCTAATTCAAGAGTATATAATGAGAATTGTTAAATACAATAAAAATGGGCGAACCCTTAATTCTATTTTAGAATTAAGCCCCAGATATATACATAACCGAATGACTGGATTTAGAACAAAAAGCCTCGGCACTTTGTAGGGAATTATTGATAGAACCCGCCTAGGCTAAATAATTAATGAAAGGTATGGAAGATGATATTGTGACAGTCTTGCCGCGCAATAACCTGGATAGATTAGTAATTCTAGAACAAATGTGGGCCAATATTGTCACGCACGATGGCATGCCTGAGAAAGATAGCATGACCAGCTTACTATTGAAATGAAGAAAGGAAAATTAACAATGAATAGAAATGCATTATTCCAACTCTCTTTGGCCATGACCATATTTGGAACTGTCGGTTTTTTCTCTGAACTCACAGGCCTTCCGGCAATGGAACTGGTTTTTGTTCGTTGCATTTGTGCTGCAGTATTCTTATGTACTGCTTGGGTATTGACAGGGAATTATAAGAAAGAGATATGGAATTTCAAAGAGACACCTTTGATCATTCTCTGCGGGGGAACCAACTTATTAAACTGGATATTCCTCTTTAAATCGTTTGAATTGATATCCGTGACGATTGCTATTTCACTTTATCATTTAGCTCCTATGATTGTTCTTATTATAGGGAGCTTCATCTTTAGAGAGAAATTGACATTGTTCTCTATCGTAGCAATCTTTCTATGTTTCATAGGAACATTATTTATTATGGGAACAGATGGGTTCCGGTCATCATCTCCTGAATGGGAAGGAATTATATATGGAGTGCTTGCGGCGCTTTTCTATGCAGCTACAATGATTTTAGGAAAGAGCATTACAAAGACAAGTGTGTATGCCACCACTTCTCTTCAAATGTTTATAGGTATTCTATTACTAGTTCCGTTTATTGATTTTTCAACCTACACAGTCCTACATTCAGCGGAGTGGTTTTATGCCATTTTCACTGGTATCGTTCATACAGGAGTTGTGTACCTTTTGTTTTTTAATAGTATTCGTCACTTGCCTACAAACATAGTCTCTTTTATGATTTTTGTAGACCCGTTTGTTGCTATACTTTTAGATATCTTGATTACTGGATTTCATCCAGATTTGCTTCAATGCCTTGGAATTTTATTAATCTTCAGCGGATTGTTTTATGTACTTAAGGCTCCTAAAACCCTTACAGAATCCGAAAACAAGGTTATGTAGAAGAGTAGGGCAGACACTGTATGATTAGAGTGCAATTGAAGATAGTCACCACACAGTCATTATAGTGAGTTGCAAAAGCAGATATAATTTTTGAATAAGGGGATGAATCATGTTTAGGGTAATCTTGGAATTACTTCGCATCGTAGCTATCATTTTTATTCTTGGCAGTTTAATGGGAGCTTTAGTTAACTTAATCTATGCGAGTATGGAAATAAACGTAGATAATACTACTGGTGGATGGTTTGTTGGTGTAGCGATCTTCATTATACTTTTTGTATTCTATAGAAATCGTCTTCAATTTTCAGGGTTTTATAAAGGTAAAGGAAAAGAAAAACTCTCAAATAAAATAAGTATTTTCTTAATTTGCTTTTCAATGGTAATGATAACGATTGCTCCCTTATTTCGCTAACAGGTGCTTTACTTCAATAATGAAGGTTGCTGCGGCAGCCTTTTTCTAGTATTGGCAGGTATGAAATAGTTGGTATAAATAATGTACCAACTATGAACATTTAAGAGGAAACGTTAAGTATCAACGTTTTTATGGTAGCGTGGGATATGTGATAAATGGTTGCTGGATAGTTGATTAAGGAAAAGTCATCAATGTAAATAATTTATTGAAATTTAATCATTATCTAATCGTTAGGTATGATGATTGGTACTAAAGTAACTTATCTTAAATCTTGGAGGGGTAGTATGGTTAAATTTAGAAAGGCCACAGCAAAAGACCTAAATGAAATTGTACAAATGCTTGCGGACGATGAATTGGGGAGGACGAGAGAACGTTACGAAAATCCTCTTCCTGAAAGCTATCTAAAAGCATTTGAATCAATTGATTCAGACCTGAATAATGAATTGATTGTTGCGTGCCTTGGTGAAGAAATTGTTGGTGTTCAACAGATTACTTTTACTCCATATATTACACATCAAGGTGGTTGGAGAGCTACTATTGAAGGGGTTCGAACGGCATCTACAGAACGGGGAAAAGGGATAGGAACCAAGTTAATCCTATGGGCAATCGAGCGTGCAAAAGAGCGTGACTGTCATATTATTCAGCTAACAACTGATAAAAACCGCGAAGAAGCGCTGCATTTTTATGAACGTTTAGGATTTAAAGCGACTCATGAGGGTCTAAAAATGAAGCTTTAATTCAACTAATGGGACAATTTTTCAATAAAGAAGGTACGAACGTTTACCCTTTGTTAAAATCAATTTAATAGAGGTCGTGTTATCGCAGCCTACGGCAACTTGAAGAACCTTTTATTTGAGGGAGATTTATGAAAAAATCATATTGTTCTTGAACTAACGGGTGCTTTACTTTAAAATCGGAGCTGTCATTGCGATAGCTTTTTTTGTTGTTTGAAGTGTTTTTTTTGAAGTTCCATGTGGATTTGGAAGTCTCAAGTGAGTTTCTAAACCGTTCGTAAAAGTACATCTTAGCGAATTTTGGAACTGAATTTTTACTCTAAAAAAGACGAAGAATCTGATGGATCCAGATGATAGTGCAGATATCATTGTGGAAAGTTCACAGCCTAAAAAATATTTAAATGTAGAAGAAGTAGTAATTAATATTTTATGGGTGAGGATATATAGACAGATATCTGTCGTTTACTAACTATATGGAGAGAATAATAAGCGTGGTAGAAAAGAACATTTGCTAATGTTATCTGCAATAGACTTGGCAAATCACAGCTTGAAGGCATACAGAGGATTATCAAAGAAGCTTTTAAATAAAGCGGAATAGAAACAAGTTTTTCTAATGATACGTAATAATTTTGGAGGAAATACAAATGAAGACGATTTTTATTAACGGTACCTTTTTTACCATGGACAAGGAAAATCAAATCTTTGAAAACGGCATGATGATTGTGCAAGATGAACTCATATCCTACATCGGACCGCATTCTGAAGAGCAATTGGCAGATGCAGATCAAGTGGTCAACCTTGGCGGAAAATGGATTATGCCAGGCCTTGTGAATGCTCATTCGCATATTGTGATGACCCTTTTACGAGGGATCGGAGACGACATGTTGCTGAAGCCCTGGTTGGAAACGAAAATATGGCCGATTGAGAGCCAGTTTACAACAGAAATCGCCTCTGTAAGTACTCAGCTTGGCATTTTGGAAATGTTAAAATCAGGAACAACTACATTTTCGGATATGTTTAATCCTAATGGAATAGATGCGGGTGCTGTTATGGAGACGATAGGCGAAACAGGAATGCGCGGAGCCTTTTCCTACACGATTTTTAGCTTAGGTACGGAAAAAGAACAAAAAGCGAATCTCGTGGGGGCTGAGCAGTTTTCTAAAAACTATAAAACGTTTGCCGATGGCCGCCTGACTACCATGGTAGCGCCACATAGCCCGTATGCTTGTACGCCTGAGGCGATTGTTGAGAGTGCACGGATTGCTAAAGAGAATGATTTGATGGTGCACATTCACGTTTCGGAAACGGATTTTGAGATTCTGGACATTGAAAAGCGATACGGATTTCGTCCTGTCGAGCACCTTCGCCGTTTAGGTCTCTTCGATCAACCAACCGTGATGGCCCATGGAGTGGTTCTCAACGATGAAGAGCGAGCGATATTAAAACAGCATGATGTAAGGGTTGCCCATAATCCAATTAGTAATTTGAAGCTGGGATCTGGGATTGCAGATATTGTCAGTCTTTTGGACGCCGGGATTAAAGTAGGGGTTGCAACAGATGGCGTAGCTTCCAATAACAACTTCGATATGTTCGAGGAAATGAGAACGGCTGCATTGCTTCAAAAAGGCATTTATAAAGATGCCACCAAATTCCCTGCTCAAACGGCACTGGCTATGGCAACAAGAATGGGAGCCGAAGCGATTGGCATGGGCCATACGGGTTCTTTGGAAGTAGATAAAAAAGCAGATTTCATTTCTATTTATCCTTATAATAAAGAGCATCTACAACCGCTTAGTGAAGCGTATTCGCATTTGCTTTATGCGGCACGCGGAAATGATGTATGTGATGTATACATTGATGGCAAGATGGTTGTGAAAGACGGCTGCAGCTTAACGATTGATGAAGAAAAAGTAATTGCCGAAGTGAATCGATTGCAGGGTACCCTTTCACGATAAACTAAAAAAAACCTGTAATTACCATGATGTTCAGTTTATTAAAAGTTTTATTTACCGGATATCTGATACCATATTGGAAGGGAAGTAAGATTTTAACGAACTTAAACTGATCAAAATGAACAAACGGTTGCTTTATTTCGGTAAAGGAGGTTGCTGAGGCAGCCTCTTTTCAAATGCAACTAAAGGGGTTCGCTTTAAAAAAACTATACCTCGAATAGATTGGTTGTTAGAATTTAACTAATGTTAAAGGAGGTAATGACTTGAATACCGAGCAAAAATTATTTGATGCAGTTACTAACTTAATAGAAAAAAGATACCCCGAAGGTTGGGGCGGAGCAGCAGCAATGGCTTTAGAAGACGGTTCAATACTTACAAGTGTCGCTCCTGATATAATAAACGATTCGACAAATCTGTGTATGGAAACAGGAGCTATTTTAGAGGCTCATAAATTGAATAAAAAGATTACGCATTCGATATGTGTAGTTCGTGATGATGAGAAGTCAGAGTTTAAAGTGCTTTCTCCTTGTGGAATTTGCCAAGAAAGACTATTTAATTGGGGTCCAACAGTTAAAGTAGCTGTTACTTTACCCGGACGAGACCTAACTTTTAAAACATTATCAGAAGTACAACCGTATCACTGGACAGCAGCTTATGAAGAATACAAAGAAAAATGGAATGGCAAATAAACACATATTCCCTCTAATGGAGCAATGGTTCTTTAAAGATCGTATGAAACAAAGGTAAGTTCAACGAGGATAATAAAATAACCTCAGTGTTAATAGACTAGTACTGCAGTGGTTATATACAATGCAATATGGTTAGAAATTCGTATCCAGATAGATCTGAAAAAGAGTGGCTTTCCGGCAGAATTCTTTGATACCTCGTTGTATATGCATTAAAATAGTTTAAAGTAGAGGAGAGGTGAAAGAAATGACCGAAAAGGTTTCAAGTATAATGTGGTTCAGTCTTGCATTACAAGCTCTACTTGTTCTTGCAGATCATGAGGGATTATGTAACAGTAGTAAGTTGGCAACAAAGCTTAACTCGGAGTCTGGTTTTCTTAGAAAAATATTAAGTAATTTAGTAAAAGCAGGGCTGATTCAAGCTAAGGAAGGTAGGGATGGTGGATATTCACTTGCCAAAGATCCTGATCAAATCATACTTGCCGATATTTACTCTGCAATAAAATCTGAACCTTTTGCAAAAGGCTTCCTTGATGTGAATGATAAAAAATGCTTTCAACCATCTTCTCGTGATGCTTTATGCGGCTTGAAAAATGAGATGGAGAGCTGGATTATACAAGGTCTTGAACAAAAGACGATTGCTGACTTACTATCAAAATCATAATGTAAAAAACGAAACTAATAGGGTTTCGTCTTTTATAAACTGTATTTGACATAAGAACAGTATCTGATATATACTGTTCTTGTAATAAACACAGTTAAATGGAGGTCATTATAAATGACAAAAAATACAATGAGTAAAGAAGAGTACCTAACTAAATCAAATGAAATAAATACATCACTTGAAAAGCCAAAGGTACTTACTGATACAGACTTCATTACGATAGCGAAAGAACGGAGATCAGTTCGCCAATATGATGCAGAATACGCGATGACTGAAGAAGAAATTCGTGAAATCCTGGATATTGCGATTCAAGCACCGTCTTCTTCTAACTTACAACCATGGAGATTCCTTGTCATTCAAGATAAGCAAACCCAACAAGAATTGCTACCCATCGCACATAACCAACAACAAATTGTTGATGCCTCTGCTGTCATTGCAGTTTTAGCTGATATTGAAGGTTACAAAAATGCTGAACGAATTTATGGTGAATTAGTTAATAAAGGAATTATGAAGAATGAAATCAAAGAGCCATATGTAGCTTCAATTATGCATAATTATGGTAACTTTTCTGCTGAAAAAGCTTTAAGTGTAGCAATGATTGACGGTGGCTTAGTTTCCATGCAGATCATGTTAGCTGCAAAAGCAAAAGGATACGATACAGTCCCTATGGGAGGGTTCGATGAAAACAAATTTGTGGATGCATTCAATGTACCGGAAAACTTCAAACCTGTCATGTTAATCTCCATTGGAAAAGGAATGAAAGCAGGATTTGAAAAAGTACGTTTACCACTTGATACTTTAATAACTTGGAATAAATACTAAGGTTTAATAATATACGGGTTCTGGAGCACAGATTGCATTCATTGTAATTTTTGCTTCAGAGCCCTTTTTGCGATGAACATCCAATTGGTTGCATGTTCATTATTTAATAGACTGATCAATTAAAATAAAATTTGAACGTTTGTAAATGAATTTTATTTTTCTTAGTTATTCTGGAGACTTTATTTAAAGCTGCTAACCATATTTCGTTTGAAATGTGGCTGAATGGTTTTTAAAAACAGATTTGAAAATACTATAAAACTTATTGTATAAAAAGGCAGGACTAAAATATTTCAGTTCTTAGTAAAATACTTCATTTTCTATCTCCATCTTGAAACATTCGTGAGATCGATTTAATCGCACCAAAATGCATTCCCTCATGGTATAAGCAAAAGGTTAGTAATTCTTCTACTGATGATAAAGTAAGACCTGTAGATGTTGTGTATGGTTGTTCTAACGTTGTGTTCAACCGAAATTCCAATGCTTGCTCAACCCGGTTGACTTGATTATCGAGCAATTGGATTAAGTCATAGATCGCGGGTGATTTTTGTTCTCCCCATTCACTTGGTTTAGTACCAGTAGAGAATAATTCCGTAAAGTGATTCGGCATTGTCATTTTTTCTCCAATAATATCAAAGGCGAACCTTTCTTGTACAACATATATATGTCCTAGGTTCCATTTGATATTATTATTGAATCCTACTGGAATGAAAAGTGATGTCTCATCATTCATATTTGCCACGTACCTAATAGTGTTTTCCCGAACAAACTTTAATTGTTTGAAGATGTAGTTTTTCATACTTTTTCCTCCCCAATAATAAAAGTCAAATCCAAAACGTTGGATATTCCCGGTTGCTGCGCAAATTATTGATGATTAGTGCAAAGAAAACGATCACGATAGAGCCAATTAAAACAGGCGTAATTAAATAACTCCAACTGTATGCGCCCAGCATAACAACGAGAGGGTCGGCTCCTGCTGGTGGATGCGTTGTTTTTGTTAGCATCATCACCGCAATTGCTAAGCCTACAGCTAAGCCAATTGCCCAAGGTTCATCACCAAAAAGATGATATATAGCTAAACCCACAAATGTAGAAACAAAATGGCCACCAATAATATTTCGTGGCTGTGATAATGGCGCGTTCCAAACACCAAATGCCAGTACACAGCTTGCACCAAATGGAGCCATTAACCACATGGCAGATGTCATATTTGTTAAATAAACTAGAACGAAAATGGTTAAAAATCCACCAATCAAACCTGTTACTGAGTCCTTTGCATTAACCTGTAATGGACTTCTCCCTTTTCCTTTCATTTTAGATAAATATCGTACATTAAATAAATGTTTTTCTTCTCGGCTTGCTATTTTTGTACTGTCCATCATTCACGCTCCTTTTATTCATATTTCACTTTACACGAAATAAACTAACCCGTCAAAGTATTTTTTAATGGTTAGTTAAAGTGTGTGAAAAAAAGAACCAACTCTGAAATAAGTTGGCTCTTCATTCATCATCAGACTTCCGGTGTTGAAAGCGGGCTACCTTTTTTCTGTTGCCACATATTTTCATTGAACACCATTTACGTCTTCCACTTTCATCAATATATAAAAGTACGCAGTCCGGATTAGAGCATCTCTTGAGGGAGGGAAGTTTGTTTGTTTCAATTAACGTTAAAGCGTCAAAGGCAATTAGAGACAAAAGAACATCCTCTATCTCTCCAATAGGTGAGGGTATCAGTTTTTGATTTATTAATTTATAGATGAATGGCGCTTTTTCAATCTTATTTTCTAAAAAAGAGATAAATTCATCTGGAATTGATTGTCCATCTGCTATTAATTCAAATCGCTCTCTTAAAACAGCACGCATTTCTAGAATACATAAAAATACTTGTCCGATTCTTTCTTCAATCTTTAAGAATAACCGATCATCCCAAAATGCGTTTTCCACTTTTATTACATGAAGCCACTCCAGCACATCTCTTTCCAAGAGCAATAAATCGTGCCGCTGTCCACGTTTTACTAGTTCTGTGTTCACTAAATCAAGAGAAAGATTTCCTGATATAAGTGGAAATTTATTTGTTTTAGTCATTACGTTTATCTCTCATTTCACCTTTTATTCTAACCATAAAAAAACTCATTAATAGGTTATATAATTATTATAACCTAATTTAACACAATAAAAGGTATGGTTTTCTTAAACTAAAGGATGTTTTACTTAAATAATGAGGGCTGTTGCAGCAGCCTTTTTTTGTTGTGTTCCATTAACTAGGAATGAAAGTTTTTAAAGGTAAAAATAACCTTTTATGATAAAATAAGTATAATTAGATTTTTGGGAAAATAGAAAGGGATGAATAAATGAAAAAAAAATTAGGTATTTTAACTTCAATATTTATACTATTTGTCGGATATTTTTTATTCATAAAGCCCTATAAAAATAAAACGAAGCCTATAGAAGATTTTATTCAAGTGAATCCAACAGTGAAGGTAATTACGGATGAAATGATATTTATAATGGACAATAAGCAAGATAATTTACATGATATTGATTTAAATAATGAAGAAGAAATAAGTAAATTAGCAAGAAAAGAATACGAGCAAAATAATAATGAAGAAATAATTTTTAATATGGAAGAACATTAGAAAAATATGGAGTAGATTAGATAACAAATATTTATGGTCTATTAGATCGTTCAAATCGAAGGTATTTCCTTTTTTTTGAAATGTTCATTTTGCAGGTATTTTTGCGGGCTTTCGGACAAGCTATCATTAGCCTTTCCACAATAGGTTAAATATAAGTCGCAGAAGTTCAACCCAAATAATAAAGGGGAGATTAATGATGGGTAAAAAAAACCGTAACCGCGTCAATGCACCGAAAAAAAATAATCATATTCCTGAAGAAGCCATTATAGCCGAACAAGAAGCACATGGTGAAGAATTTTCTCCGAAAAAACGAAAAAATGGTCCTGGTTCCAATACTGAATGATAGAGGAGAGTTTCTCTCTATCCTTTCTTACATTTTCCAACAACCGTTATGCCTTTAGGGCATAGCGGTATTTTTTGTAATGATTAAAAAGGTACCATGTGGTTAGTCTAGTAAAAGAACTAATTGAAAAGTTCTCTTTCAAGGTAGTGACTTTCTTGCTATCAGAGGCTTCATTCGATATCGTAAAGAAGGAACAACGTTTGAAGGGAGAAATGAAAATGAAGGCACTTGTCTTTGATAATTTTGGTGGACCAGAAGTCCTATCTATAAGAGAAATTGAGGAACCTAAACATTCAAAATCAGAAGTAATTGTTCGAATGAAAGCAATCGGCTTGAATTTTGCTGATGTATATAGAAGGAAAGGGAATTATCACTTAGTGGGTAATCCGCCATTTATTCTAGGTTATGAAGGTGCAGGAGTCATTGAATATGTTGGAGAAGATGTTCATTGTGTGAAAGTTGGCGATCGTGTCGGGTTTGCTGATGTTCCCCATGCCAACGCTGAACTAGTTTCTGTTTCTGCTGATAAGCTGTTACCGCTTCCTGATGGCATTTCTTTTGAAACTGCCGCTTCAGTTTTACTTCAAGGATTAACTGCCCAATATTTGACTCAAGACAGTTATTCAGTTAAAGAAGGAGAGACCGTCCTTGTTCATGCTGCTGCAGGTGGAGTCGGGCAATTACTGACACAAATAATCAAGATGAAGGGTGGTCAAGTTATTGGCTTAACCTCATCAAATGACAAAGCAACTGTAGCAAAACAAGCTGGTGCGGATCATGTTTTTCTTTATGAGTCAGAATGGGTAAAATCCATTAAGGATGTAACGAATGGACAAGGTGTTGATCTTGTTTATGAATCAGTTGGGAAAACTTTGCTAGACAGTTTCGAAGCAACTAAGATTAGAGGGACTGTCGTATTCTTTGGAATGGCAGGTGGGGATCCAGAGAAAATCGATCCTAGAATGTTAATGGATACTTCAAAAGCATTAATAGGAGGAGATCTCTGGAATGTATTAACTTCTCATGATGAACGGAAAAAAAGAGCAGCAGAGTTGTTTGAATGGATCATGTCTAAGAAGATCCTAATCGAAGAACCGACTCTCTTTTCCTTAGAAGACGGGGCAGACGCACATAGACTTCTAGAAAGCCGTAAAAGTACTGGGAAAATATTATTAATACCATAAAGTATTCGAGGGCTAGCTTATTTATAGGTAGTCCTCGAATACTTCTTTTTAGGCTGCTTCCATTCATTCTTTATTAATTCGTAAAGGGTTCGGCGATTCATCTCCTTATTAATAATGATATTCAGAATCTTTTTCAGTTCCTTTTTACAGACCATTTCTTTAGACCCTTAGATAAATTATTAATGGAAACCCTTACTATCACAGGGCTGGGCCCCTACTTTAAAAACAAACTGCCGACTATAACCGCTATTAACAAGGCGAACTTGCAACCTACATATTGAAAGGTAAAACCCACAGTAAGTTATTCACAATCTACAAATGGAAATCTGCAATTCACAGACTGCATTTATTATCCACAGAACCCGATGAGGGCAAAAAAAAGAGAACTGGTCAGCTCTCATGATGATTTTAAAAAAGTGATAGAACCATTAATAAAAAAGGGCAGGGGAAAACACACTGAACGAATACATTCAGTGTGAATGTTAGGAAGATGATATAGAGAGTACGTCGAGACGCTCCTTTTGAATAGCAAAGTAGGATTGAATGGTTGCCTTTTTCATTGTGAGGGAAGAATTTTGACTGGATGGAGGAACCGCATGATTGCCGAACTTGCGGATTAGTGTCATCAGCTTGTCCAACTTATCATATGTATCGTTTCTAAGGTCCGTTATAAATTCGGATGCGGTACGTTTATTATCTCTGGTCTTTTTCCTTATCCCTTCTTCGCCTTCTTCTGTCACTGTCTTCACGCGGGAGATGAGCCACTCCTCGCACCAGTTGTTCAGCACATTGTGGATGAAATCGGCTTGCTTGAGCTTGACGCGAATGGGTTCGATATGTTGATCTACTTCCAGATAATTCACTTCCCGGCCTAGAGCCTTCTCGGAGATGCTTTTATGAAAGTGGTCACGGTCAAGAAGGCTTTTGATCGATTCTGCTTGGTGAGAATACTTTGCCATCTGTTCTAACGTTTCATGGTAAATAATTGTACTTAAATAAGCGGATGCCTGTTTAGGAGCCGCAAGTAGGTGTTTATTGGCAGGAAGAGCCAGACCGAGTTTTTTAAGAGAATAGGTATAGACGAACCGTGCTAGCTTCAGCAGTTCATGTTGTATATCCATAGAAATGCCTGATTTTTTCACATCTTGAAGAAACGAACGGAATCATACGGTTTCGTCTCCTTTATTATCCGCCTTTTTCTATGAGGCAGGGGGCATTTTATTCTTAGTAATCAAGCAAAAATCCGTCTGGGTCTTCACGCATGTCGATGTACTTTTCATAACAGATGCTGTACCATTTCGTTTTGTCCATTTTCGAATTGTTATAGTTGCAGGAAACCATAAAGCCTTCATTTTCGAGACTAAGGATTATCCGCTTGATGGTCCCTTTTGACCAAAACGGCAGCTGCGTGTGCAATTGATCATATGTAGAGTAAATCCAGTCCCTTCCGTCTCTTTCCATTCCATACGCTTCTATTGTTGAGTGAAGATGTGCCAGCATCAGCGCCTTTGGTATGCCGATTGTTTCTGCTAAATAAGGGTTGAACCCCAAGCTGTAATCCTGATCCAATAACGTTTCCAATTCCATTTCTATTCCTCCTAAATGGTCTGGATTGAACCTTCCGAGTGTCTGGGATAGCTGTATCGAAAGGAACAATCTTCACTGTCTATATAAACTTTACATATGAAAAAGTAGCATCGTAGAAAAAAAAATTTAGGAATCTTATATTTTAGGAGAAAATGCTATATCGATATATTTAGACGAGATGAAGAAGATAGTAAATTAGTTGGTCAAAAAATGATAAAATTAGTAAATAAATAGAAACATATACTACAAGGGGAGATTTTTAAAACCATGATACTTTCACTAATAGCTTTTATCTTAAAAGGGGTTTTAACGAAAATACCATTTGCTGTATTGGGACTTTCCCTAATTCCACAAAGATGGACTAACTCAATCAAGGAAAAGGATATACTCTTTTTCATTGAGCAAGTGCTGAGACTTTTACTTTCTGCTATCGTATTATTTTTTGTTATTGATATTATGTTACTAGATCTTACTGCGACTGCATTCTTTTCGAATTTTGCCGTTATTTTTGGACTTATTCTTATTTTTGATTCAAGAATGTACATGTACAGTGCAAAAGAGTCTTCAATACCCCGCCGCAATCGGAAAAATGAGGGGTCAAAACATTCAACAAGAACACCTTGGAATGTACATTTCAACAGTTTGCTGGGAATCGCTTTGATCGCAGCTTGGGTTATCATGTTGTTTTATCCACTAACATTTGCCGAGAAACTTCATGATTTAGCAAAAGTTGAAAAGAAAAATAAGCTAGAAGAAGTTCAAGACATAAAAACAATGCCGCTTGTAACAGTAAAAATGGCAGACGCAAAAGGCGATGCAGCTATTAATAAAATAGCAAACGCATCGTATTTCACTGAAGGCGAGTACCGTCTAACCAATATAAACGGTGAATTAACATATACTTCACCAATTGAAATGGACGGATTTTTGAAAGCTGGGAAAGCTGAATACACGCCCGGTTATAATCTTATTTCTGCCGTTTCGACAGATAAAGGCGCAAGCACTGTAAAAGGAAAATTGTTGTATGCTCCATCACAATATCTTGATTATGATTTAGAAAGAACGATTCGTAAGGCATATCCGAATAAAATCATACATGATTCATACCTAGAACCAAACGAAGATGGAAAGCCCTTCTTTGTAGCTTCAGTGGGGCATTACCTGAAATACCGCAGTGGGTCCGTTGTGGACGGAGTGGTATTAGTGAATCCGGAAACGGGCGACACAAAATACTATCCGTTAGGAAAAGAACCTAAA
Organism: Peribacillus butanolivorans; assembly: GCF_001273755.1. GTDB lineage: Bacteria > Bacillota > Bacilli > Bacillales > DSM-1321 > Peribacillus > Peribacillus butanolivorans. Next base: position 4,364,413 of record NZ_LGYA01000001.1, on the reverse strand, counting down.
TGGGTTGATAGAACATTTACATTAGAAACAGCCTTGGAATATTGGACCTACTGGGGGAAATATGTTCACGGGTGGAAAAATCAGTCCTTAATTGGAGCGAAGAAAGATGTTTTGATTCCTAATGAGGATAATATGCAAGTTACTTTTAACGAAAAAGGCGAATTAATATATGTAGTTGATTTTACAAGAGCAAAATCAAAAGGAAACTCCAAAACTCTAGTAGGTTACGGTGTTTTCAATGCTAAAACCGGTGAAATGACGTACTACAAAGGCGTCACCTCCGTTCTAACTGGAAAAGAAGCAAAATCCAACGCAAATGCGAGTGAGTTTCTGTCTAAATATCCAGGGTGGAAAGCCACTAATGGAATTTTCTATACGATATACGGTGCACCCACTTATGTAATTCCCGTTACAAAGGGCAGTAAGTTTCAAGGGGTAGCGATCGTGTATGCCAATAGCGATAATCCCCAAGTAGTTTTTGGAAAAACAAAAGATGAAGCATTCCGGAACTATAAAAAGCTAATTGCTTCTTTAGGGAAAGTCAGCGGTGTAACGCCTCAAAAAGGATTTGAACTGAAAGAAATCAAAGGGAAAGTAACAAGGATCAACGATGCTAATCTCTCAAATGGCTACGTGTTCTATTTAATTGTAGAAGGCAATGCCAAAAGATTCTCAGTTGACCCTGGAGTCAGCGCACTCTCTGATATTGTATTGACGAATGTAGGAGACCGGGTTGTGCTGAAAGTGATGGATATGGACGAGGACATCGTCCCGGTCGATCAATTCACTAACCTGGACTTACCAAAGCAATAAAAGCATGAAAAAAAGCATTGCTATCCGCAATGCTTTTTTTCATGAAATCGAATCATTGTTCATTACAGGTCCGATAGGTTGATTGAAAGGGTGGATTCCATATAATATCCCTTTTGAACAACAGCTTTTATTGCGAAATGGCCATTTACCCGTTTTCGTACCCGGTACAGAAGTGAAGCGATTTCTTCCGCCGACACAATTTGCTGGGGATCCCCAATTCTCTCGGGCCATACATGTCGGACAATCTCTTCCTTTGAAATAAGGTTCTCCAAATTCTCATAAAGCAACTTAAAGCAAGTAAATTCCTTTAAAGGCATTTTAATGGGAGCTTTTTCATTGATGATCACAGTCTGAAGATGCTCTTTAATAACCACGTTTTGGTGAAAAGTGATGTTCAACGGAGTGAAATCCTGTGTTAAATCGTTGTCGATGGAAATCATGAATTCAATCATTCCATTAATCAAAGTAATGGTATCCCCCGGTTCAATTAGGCAAGGCTGCCCCGGCACAAGTGGCATCTGGTTCACTGAGGTGCCATGTTTGCTCGACAAATCCTCAATAAGAAGCTTTCCTTCCTTCATATAAATCTGGCAATGTTCCCTGGAAACGAAATCATTGTAAAGCTTGAAATCAGCTTTGGAATGTTGGCTGGCACGGCCAATCAGTAGGCTTTTTCCTTCAAAGACATAGGCGAATTCTTCAGGTTGGCCTTTGTTCATGGTTCTCAATACAACCTTAAAAGTTTTGATGCTCATTCACTTCTTATCTCCTTAAGAGTCTAAATATTTAGATTATTTTCATGGATTTATCATTTTCATTACATGGCTGTTTAGTAGATTCAATCTTATAATTATAAATTATCTGACGCTGACATACTAACGAAAAATGAAAAAAATACAAATTAGGTACAAAACCATTTTTGAATATGAATATACAAAAAGAGTTTCTGAATCTTTAAATAGAAAAGCAATAGAAAAGGAGTTGACCAAAGATGAGTATGTGGAGAGATAAGATAAATGCCTTTAGCATCCTGATGGTGATTGTAAGCATGATTGTATACATTATTATTCCTCAGCCCCTTACCCTCGGCCTGTACTGCATATTTGGCATTGCCTTTATCAGCCTGACTATACTGAATTGAGCATAGCCTGGAGTCGAGAGGGGATGTGGGAGGCAAAGTAGGAAAGAGAGAGGACTATAAAAAAGGTGAAGGCGGCATGACTGAAAACATGAAGCCTCCACTCGAGTTGCATGTCTTTCTTTGGGAAGATAATAGAGAATGTAAAAATCCATTCAAGGCCTGCCAAATCATAGGTAGGTTTTTTTTGTTTAGAATGAAACGTATCACATGTGATGGTAAAAAGGAAGATGGAAATTACCAATAGTACAAATGAATTGAAAAAAAATCAGAGTTTATAATATGGGGGGCGATGTATACTGTTGTGATAAAGCGTTGTAATTAAGAAAGTAAAAGATCAACAAAGATAGACTTTAGAGAAGAAGCAGGAACCCATTAAGGGTACCTGCTTCAATTCAATTCTAGGAGCAGTGTGAAGAGATAATGGTGGGAGTATGCCGATGTTTTCGTAAAATCCTAATCAGCGACAGGCAATCATCCATACTTAAAGAGAGCCATTTTTATGTGGAAACGGTATAATAAATTGGCAGAAGTAGACATTAAAATGGACTGCACTTGATTTTAATGGCGTGTATATAACTGAATGATGAGAGAAGGAACCATTATACAAAAAGACAAAAGAAGAAAAGGAGAAACTATGACAAAAAGTAATGAAACAGGATGGAATTTAGACAATAGTTATGCCCGTCTTCCGGAAAAATTTTTCACAAGTACCAACCCGACTCCTGTAAGTTCACCGGAGTTGATCATTCTCAATGAACAGTTGGCAGCATCCCTTGGTTTGGACGTTCAGGCATTGCAAAGTGAAGATGGCGTAGCGGTGTTTGCTGGAAACCGGATTCCAGAAGGTGCTTCGCCTCTTGCTCAAGCATACGCGGGACATCAATTCGGGCATTTTAACATGTTAGGGGACGGTCGGGCGGTGCTGCTGGGCGAGCATGTCTTGCCTCAAGGCGAGAGGGTCGATATTCAGCTTAAGGGTCCAGGAAGAACTCCATACTCCCGCGGGGGTGATGGCCGGGCTGCACTTGGACCGATGCTGCGTGAATACATCATCAGCGAAGCGATGCATGGACTAGGCATTCCTACCACCCGAAGTCTGGCAGTGGTGACAACAGGTGAATCGATAATCCGCGAAACCAGGCTGCCTGGGGCTATCATGACCCGTGTGGCTGCCAGTCATCTGCGCGTCGGAACCTTTCAATTCGCTGCAAAATGGGGCACGGTCGAAGAACTCAGGACCCTTGCCGACTATACAATACAGCGCCATTACCCAGACGTTGAAGCAGATGAGAACCGCTATCTTTCGCTATTTCAGGAAGTGATCAAGCGCCAGGCTGAGCTTATTGCACAATGGCAGCTGGTCGGCTTCATTCATGGGGTAATGAATACTGATAACATGACGATTAGCGGAGAAACCATCGACTATGGTCCTTGCGCCTTCATGGATGCGTATGATCCGACAACGGTTTTCAGTTCCATTGATACCCAAGGCCGCTATGCTTATGGCAATCAGCCCTATATTGCCGGGTGGAATCTTGCACGATTTGCTGAAGCATTATTGCCGCTGTTGCATGATGATCAGGAGCAGGCTGTTAAACTGGCCCAGGATAAGATTTCTGTTTTTAATGAGTTGTATCAATCTAATTGGCTAGCGGGAATGAGAGCAAAACTGGGGCTATTTAACGAAGAGTCACAGGATGAAGCGCTTATTGATGACCTCCTCAATATGATGAAGAAGCATGGTGCCGATTATACCAATACCTTCCGCACATTAACTTTTGATACACCGAGGGATACTGCCCTATTTGGGACACCGGAATTCGCTCAGTGGCAGGAGCTCTGGCAGGCGAGACTAGGCAGGCAGAAGGAATCGAAAGCATCCTCGAATCAGTTGATGCAAAACAGCAATCCTGCGGTTATCCCACGAAACCACCGGGTAGAAGAGGCACTGGAAGCAGCAGTGGAAAAAGGAGACTACAGCGTGATGGAACGGCTTTTAGATGTTCTTTCAAACCCTTACGCGCACTCCGGCGAACAGGCTGAATATTCCACGCTGCCTGAGTCAACAACACCTTACCGGACCTTTTGCGGTACCTGATTATAGGATTAGAGAAGTCAATTTGTGAGGCTGAAAGACAAAAGAAGGATCCTAGAACATTCTCCTCATTAAGCGTGAATGAGGATGAAATGGATTTTGGATTAAAACCCCGCTAGTGTTTGGAGATCATAAAGGAGCTCCCTCGATTGAAAGATGATCAGTTGTAAACGATTATCTTTCAATCGAGGGAGCCATTTTTCTGTACTACAGGTCCGTTAGTAAAATAGTTTTGTTTGAAGAATATCCATGGCACGCTCAATATCCTCTATATCTTCTTTCGAAGCATTTCGTATTCGACTTTGGAAACGAGATTCCACGATTGCAAAGGCTTCGTTCATCATGGTTTCCCCCTCTTTCGAGAGACGAATATATTGTTTTCGTCGATCCTCAGTATCACTTAATTTTTCGATTAAATCCTTTTCGCTTAATTTCTTAAGCTCACGACTCGTGTTTGGCATTGATATATGCTGACAGTCACTGATTTCGCTTGGAGTGACAGGCTGACTGACGGTTATATATTCAAGAATATTATATTGAACTGGCGTGATGGAATCAGATTTAGCATTTTGTGTTAATTCGTGTGTCACCTGATGAACAGAAGTTGTAAATGACACCCATTTATCAAAAAGAGCTTTTTTGTCCATAACTTTCACCTCTTACTGAGAAGATAACAAAAATATTATCATAATACAATTATCATTTGACAATAAAAATCTAAGAGTGTTATAGTTTTGTTATCAAATGATAAGTAAGTAGGGGGTACGCCATGAACATGCTAGTCATTTACACATATCCTAATCACAAAAGTTTAAGTTATGCGTTTTTACAAAAAATCATCAAAGGTAGTAATGAGAACCCTAACATAAAGGAGTTGCGGGTCTTAGATTTATATGAAGAGGGCTTTAATCCACTCCTAGTGTTCAATGAGCATAAACGAAGGCGTGATATGCACCGTGATCCTCACCTTGAAAAATATAGAAATCAAATTACTTGGGCTGACAAGATTGTCTTTGTCTATCCAATCTGGTGGGGGAGGCCTCCCGCAATGCTTATGGGATATATTGATCAATTATTTGCTGCAAATTTTGCCTACAGGGATAAGAAGGGACTTCTACCAGAAGGACTTTTAAAAGGAAAGTCAGTTGTATGTGTTTCCACTATGAAGGGACCTACAAAATATCCACTTCTCTGGTTGAATAATGCGCATAAAATATTGATGAAAAAAGCCTTATTTAATTTTGTGGGTATCAAAAAAGTGAAGTTTTTTGAATTTGGTAATATGGAAAGTTCAAATGGAAAACAAACAAAAAGACTAGATAAGGTATATCGGTATTTCAAAAAGGTGGAAAGCTAAGATAATCGTTTTCTTTACTTTTTACGAGATTAATAGAGAAACCCCATTCATGTACGGAACAGCGTAATGTACATGAATGGGGTTGGTAGTATTTAGACGTTCTTTAAATATTGCACCGAATCCGATAAATCTTACTTCGTAATTAGTTCAGTTTAGTTTTAAAAAATCTCCATTTAGTCTTAATGAACGTAAGAATCGTACAAATCACTATAATGGTAAATGAAGCTAACCCACTAAACCAAATGCTTTGAAAATCACTTACGTAAGGTTGAATAATGTATGAGGTAACTATAGCTAAGACGGCGCTTATTGGAATGAAATTCGCAACTTTCCCTTTACTAAATACTATTGCTAGAAATGGTGCTAGCAATGCTGAATATATATTTCCAGAATAAAATAAAAGCTCTAATAAGGTTGGAGAATTGAAGAGTGTAGCAACAAAAACCATTCCTCCAATCAAGATTGATAGAAGGTAGGCCATTCTTATTTTTTGCTGGTCACTTTTTTTAGTTTGGAAAGGTTCTAAAATATTGGCTACAATTAAGCTTATTAATGAATGTAGACAGGCACCAAATGTGGAGGTGATTGCACTAAATGCACATAATATGAAAAGAATAAAAATGAAAGGTGTCGTAATCTTGTTAGCTAATCCAACTAAAATAGAATGTATATCAGTGAACCCACCTGTAAAGATAACCATAATAAAAAGAGATGAAAAGGATAATGGGAATGTAATCCATATAAGACCAGATAAGGAAAATGTTAAGGGGACTTTTTTTATTTCTATCATAAATAGACGATGCCATGATGTGAGGTCAAAGAAAAACTGACCGAATCCTACTAGAAGCCCTGCAAAAATAAAATTCCATAAATCATACTTATTGATTACTAGCATATATGGGTGATATAGACGGATCCCATCATAAACAGGTTGAATCCCTTCCTTGACGAAAAAGTATAATGGAATTAAGATAGCGGCGGCAAACATAGAAATGACTTGAAAAGATGCGACTCCGTGAATAAATTTTAACCCACCGAATCCAGCAAAAAGAACACAAAAACAGAAAAAGAAGAACAACCCTACATAAAGTGGCGTATCAAAAAGAAATTGACAAAGGGTAGACGCTGCCATTCCCTGAATGAATAAAGTGTGTAAACTAGTTAATACCAGAATCACTATCAATATCCAATATCCAAGGGGATGAAGTCTGGTTTTTAAATAGTCTCCCATAGTCAATCCCACAGGGAAATCCTGTCGAACTCTCCTCCCGATAAAACTGAACATAAATAGAGCAATCGCTCCCATTAAAGCATAGCCAATTCCTCCGAAAACTCCATACTTTACCATGGACTCAGGAGAGGATAATATCGTGGTTCCTGTCACCCAACGTGCCAGGAGGGAGATAATTCCTAAGCCCATCCCAATTTGAATTGGGCCTTGTACGTATTCTTGAAATGAACGAGGACGCAATGTTTATTTTCCTTTCTCACGGAACTCTTTTGGCGTTATTCCTTCTGTCTTACGGAATATAGTGCTGAAATAATGTTGACTATTAAAACCTGAGTTTTCAGCAACGTCTGATATGTTCCAACTCGTGTTATTGGTTAAAAATCGTTTAGCGGCTTGTATTCTATAATGTATTAAATATTCTGTAAAAGAAGCGCCGACTTCTTCGTGAAATTTCCTACTCAAATAGGTCGGGTTTGTATGTACTTCACGAGCAATGTCGGAAAGAGAGATTTTTTCAGCAAAATTGTCATGAATAAATGAAAGCGAATGATGAATTAGGCTTGAATAATCATGAGATGAGTCTTGTTTTTTATACTTAGATAGAACTTTATGCAAATCACTTTCAATTACAGGTTTCGTTAAATAATCAACCACTCCTATTCTTATGGATTGTTGGGCATAATCGAAACTTTGATGTGCTGTAACCATTATTATTTCTACTTCTTTGTTTACCGCCCTCAGATCTTCACCAAATTCAAGACCGGATCGCCCAGGTAGATTAATATCTAAAAAAGCGAGGTTTATTTTGAAATTTTGGTTGATGGTAAGTGCTTGACAGGCATCAGCGGCTTTGTGAAACTTCCAAAAAGGGTATATAGACTGAATCATATATTCCATTTGTTCAAGTTCTAATGGTTCGTCATCAACTAATAAAACATTCATTCCGAAGCTCCCTCCTCAACTCTCTTATCATAAACCAGTGGCCAAACTACCTTTACCTTTGTTCCTGACTCATTAGAAGAAATAATTATTTGTGCACGGTTACTAAAGTACAAATCTAAACGTTTTTGGATATTGTCTAAGCCATGACCGACTTTCTCTGTAAAGGAAGTGGTTTTTACCATTAAACCATTATCTATTACTTCTAAATATATCGTCTGGGAATCCTGATAGAATCGGATACTAAGAAGTGCTTCTCCCACTTTTTTTTCTAAACCGTGTTTAAACGAATTCTCAACTAAAGTCTGCAGAATGAAGGGTGGAACTAGTGCTATTAATAATTGGTCGGGGCACTCCATATCTATCTTAAGCCGATCACCAAAGCGAAGACTTTGTATATCTAGATAATGCTGAGTATACTGAATTTCTTGAGCTAGGGGAATTAATGGTTCAGATGCTTTATACTTGAATTTTAAGAATTGCGAAAATGCCTCTAAGGCACGTATCAATTCTGTCGTTCTGTTTAAACGTGCCAAGCTTAAAATGACATTTAGTGTATTAAACAAAAAGTGAGGCTGAATTTGCTGGTTTAATTTATTATATTGGGCTTCTTGGAGTGCTTGTTCCAGCCGTATCTCTTTGTTTTTATTTTCAAGAAGATCAATTCTCTTCTCAAATACAAACAGAAATAAAAGAGCAATAGCTCCCATGATAGGAGCTAAAATAAAAAGCATGATTAGTAATGTAAATCCCTCGTAACTAAGCATTATGAACCTCTAATGATAATATTTTTATATAACTTTAATAATTCTGCTTATTAGTATCTTACTAAAGACTCCTTCGGAAATCTATTACAATTTATGACACGATGTGACAAGCGACTTGATGATTTTGGGCAGAAATCTTTAATTCAGGTAACTGTGATTTGCAGATATCTATAGCAAAAGGACACCGTGTATGAAAGCGGCAGCCGCTTGGAGGATCAATAGGTGAGGGGACATCACCCGTTAATAGAATTCGTTCTCTTTCTTGCACTGGATTTGGAACTGGGATAGCAGATAGTAATGCCCGTGTATATGGGTGCTGCGGCTGTTCAAAAATGGACTTTTTGTCAGCAATTTCGACTATCTTTCCTAGGTACATGACCATTACACGATCCGAGATATGTCTAACCACACCTAAATCATGTGAAATAAAAAGAAAGGTAAGATCGAATTGTCGTTGTAATGATTTTAATAAATTTAGTACTTGCGCTTGAATAGAGACATCAAGTGCAGATACAGCTTCGTCACAAATGATCAATTTTGGATCTACTGCAAGCGCCCGTGCAATACCGATTCTCTGCCGCTGGCCCCCACTAAATTCGTGTGGGTATCTTTCCATGGATTCTGGTCTCAAGCCGACATGGCCTAATAATTCTTCAATTCTGCTCTTTCGGTTTTCTTTAGGCACTACATTTTGTATGGATAAGGCTTCTCCGAGAATTTGTCCTATAGTCTGTCTAGGATTAAGGGAGGCAAATGGATCCTGAAAAATAACTTGCAAATCCTTCCTTGTACTCCTCATTTCTTTTTTTCCTAAACTTAGTAAATCCTTATCCTGAAAGTGTATACTCCCACTTGTAGGTTCATCTAATCGAAGAATGGCCCGTCCAGTTGTCGATTTACCACAGCCAGATTCACCTACTATACTCAAGGTTTCTCCCTGATAGATATTAAAGCTAATGTCGTCAACAGCTTTTACATGATTAATAGTTCTCCCGAAAAACCCACCCTTAATTGGGAAATATTGTTTCAATTGATTTACTTTTAGAAGAACCTTTTTCTCTACAACTGGTAATACCATTATTAAACCCCTACTTTCTCTTGAGCGTCATATTCTTTCTCCCATTGGGGGGTAAACATCCAACAGCTGACCTGGGTACTTGGGCCGGTTGTTTGAAGATCCGGTACAGCCTGTTCACAAATTTTCTTCGCATGTGCACAACGGGGTGCAAAGCTGCAGCCTTTGGGCATATTGTATGGACTTGGAACAGTCCCGGGTATGGTAGTTAATTCTTCCTGGTCCATGTCGAGACGTGGTAGGGAGTTCAATAAACCAATCGTGTATGGATGTTTAGGATTTGTGAATATCTCTTTTGCCAGTGTGTATTCAACAATTTTCCCTGCGTACATGACAGCTACTCGGTCACATGTTTCATATACGACCCCTAAATCATGAGTAATCAAAATGACAGCCGTACCGAAATCCTTTTGCAGGGTTTTTATTAGCTCTAAAATTTGGGCTTGAATCGTCACATCAAGGGCTGTTGTAGGTTCATCCGCTATTAGTACCTCAGGGTGGCATGCAAGTGCCATTGCAATCATGACCCTTTGTCTCATTCCGCCGCTTAGTTCATGCGGCTCCTGTTTTGCCCTTTTTTCAGGAGAGGGAATTCCGACAAGCCGAAGCATGTCAACTGCTTTGTTCCAAGCTTCTTTTTTTCCTAGCTTTTGATGAAGTCTTATTGCTTCTGCAATTTGCTCACCCGCTGAATAAACGGGATTTAATGATGTCATTGGTTCCTGAAAAATCATAGAAATCTCATTACCACGTATGGATCGCATCTGTTTTTCAGTCTTTGTAAGTAGATCCTCACCTTTAAAAAGGATGCTGCCCCCGGTAATTTTTCCGGGAGGGGATTGGATTAACCTTAATAGTGATAAGGAAGTAATACTTTTACCACTCCCAGATTCCCCTACTATTCCAAGCGTTTCCCCTTTGTTTAGGGTGAAACTAATTCCATTAACTGCTTTACTCGTTCCTTCATCAGTAAAAAAGTAGGTCTGCAGATTTTTAACTTCCAGTATTTTTTCTTCAAACTGTTTCATCTTAGTACCTCCCTAATTTAAGTCTATTCGCTTGTTAAAGTATCGATAGAGGACATCTACAGCTAGATTCATAAATACAAAGATAACAGATGCAATAAGGACCCCGCCTTGTACCATTGGTAAATCTCTCGTTCTAATGGCATCAACTATTAACCTACCAAGTCCATTGATGGCAAATACGGACTCTGTTAATACGGTACCGCCAAGGAGCGCACCGAACTGAAGACCAACGACTGTAATAACAGGGATAAGCGCATTTTTTAGACCGTGCTTATATATAATGACATGCTCTTTTAATCCCTTGGCTTTTGCTGTACGAATATAGTCTTGACGAACAACTTCGAGCATACTTGACCTGGTCATTCTGGCTACAATTGCAGCTCCTCCCGCCCCGAGGGTAATAGCTGGGAGAATCATGTGATTAATAGTTCCCCAACCTGAAACAGGAAACCACTGAAGATTAACGGAAAAAAAGTAGATAAGCATCAGACCTAACCAAAAACTAGGTAAAGAGATTCCTAATAAAGCAACGATCATGATAGAAATGTCAGCTGCTGAGTATTGCTTAGTTGCTGAGATAATTCCCGCCACCATTCCAAGGACAACGGTTATAAAAATACTTGCAAGGGCAAGTTCTAGGGTGATTGGCAAGCGGACCAAAATCTCGTCCAAAACAGGGCGGCTACTACGAAGTGATTCTCCAAAATCACCTTGTACAGCATGGATTACATAGTCGAAGTACTGATAGAGGATTGGACGATCTAAGCCAAGCTGATGTCGAATCATTTCTATCGTTTCTTTAGTTGCTCCTTCACCTGCAAGCAGGGTTGCCGGGTCTCCGGGAACCATCTGCATGATGAGAAAAACCACAAGACTTACTCCTAGTAATACCGGTATGGTTTGCAAAATTCGCCGGACAATAAATACAAACATTTTCTCTCCTCCTTATTTTTTCATTCTTGGGTCTAGGGCATCTCTTAGTCCATCACCGAATACGTTGAATCCGAGTACAAGTGTTGATATGGCGATTCCTGGAAACAAAGCGATGTGAGGGGCACTGAACAAATAATCTCGTCCGCTGCTTAACATGGCTCCCCATTCTGGAGAAGGAGGCTGAGCTCCTAGCCCTAGGAATGACAAGCCGGCTGCTGATAGAATGGCTGTAGCTAGACGTAATGTAGCTTGAACGATGACAGGTGAAAGAATATTAGGGAAAATGTGTTTGAAAATAATCGTGAAGTCAGTGGCACCTAATGCACGAATGGCATCAATATATTCAAGCTTCCTGACTGAAAGTGTGGAACCCCGTACAATACGTGCAAACATAGGAATTGAAAAGACACCAACTGCTACCATTACGTTAATTAAACTTGGCCCTAGAGCACTTATAATTGCAAGGGCAAGCAATATTCCTGGGAAAGCAAGTAGAACATCAACAATCCTCATAATGACGGTATCAATCCATTTTCCATAATAGCCTGCTGTTAATCCTAAGAGTATGCCAATAAACGCCCCGAAGAACACAGAGACAAATCCAACAGCTAATGAAAGACGGGTTCCATATAATAATCTGCTTAAAATATCTCTTCCCTTATCATCTGTTCCCATCCAATGATCTGTTGTGGGGGGCTGGAGTGTGTTGACTAAATCAATTTCATAGGGATCCTGTGGTGAAATTAAAGGTGCAAAAATGGCCAATAAAATATAAAAAAGTACGATGTAACCGCCTATCAATGCCAATTTATTTCTCTTAAACTTTTTATAAAAGGCTTTCCAGTGTTGTAGTTTTGAAGATTTTTTTTTGTTTACATTCAATTCGGTATTATTCATAACGACCTCTGGCTTCATGGCACTTCCTCCTTTTCTTTCATTAAATTTATTCAAAATAGGTATTGAAGTAAATATGATGCAGAAAAGCAGTAAAGATAATAAAAAAATGAGTAAAGATTCTGAAAATATAAAATTTTGTTTTTTTTTATAATTTGATTATGCCCAATGTACTATAGTTAAAAGTTACTTGGAAAACAAAGGGAAGTATGAAAGGGAGGAAAAATAATGAGAAAAGGCATGGTTGGATTACTATTTGCATCGTTATTAGGTATCTCATCGGTTTTATCTGGATGTACATCAGATCAAACAAGCAGCAAGAAACCAGAAAGAGAAGCGAAAGAAGGGGGAACACTAGTCGTCGCCCGGCTATCTGACGCGACTACCCTAGACCCTCATTTCATTACAGATATTCCTTCAGCAAATGTTGTATATGAAAAGGTTTATGAAACATTGGTCGTTCCCGACAAAAACATGGAACCACAACCTCTGCTCGCAAAAGAATGGAAACAGCTCGATGATGTAACGTGGGAGTTTAAACTGCGTGAAGGAGTGAAATTCCATGATGGAGCACCATTCAATGCTGAAGCGGTAAAAACTAATTTTGACAGATTACTAGATCCAAAAACATCCTCTCCTCAGGCGGGTAAATTGGAAATGATCAAAGAAATCAAAGTAGTTGATGAAACGACTGTACAATTTAAACTGAAATACCCTTATGCTCCACTATTATCCATATTAGTAAGTAATGAAGGTAGCATTTTAAGTCCAAAAGCCATTACAGAAAATAGTGACAAGCTAGGCCAAAATCCTGTTGGAACAGGACCATTTGTTTTTAAATCTTGGAAGTCAGGAGAAGAGATTGCACTATCAAAAAATAAGGACTATTGGGGAGATAAACCTAAGATTGATGGGGTAGTATTCAAGGTTGTTCCTGAAGATGCTACGAGAATTGCGATGGTTGAAACAGGTGAAGCACATGTGACTGATCAAGTACCCGTGACTGAGATTGATAGGATTGAAGCATCAGACACGATGGATTTATATCGCACAGATGGACTTGCTGTTGAATACCTAAGCTTTAATGTTAAGAATAAGCCATTCGATGATGTACGTGTTCGTAAAGCGGTCGCGCATGCGATTGAGGTTGACTCTATTATTAAAGGCGTTTATAACGATGTTGGTACGAAGGCAAATTCCACAATGAGCCCGAAGGTTTTTGGCTATGATCCAGATATAAAAGGATACGACTATGATATAAATGAATCGAAAAAGCTGTTGAAGGAAGCCGGAATTAAGGATGGCTTGGAGATTACATTAACAACGAGTGATCGTAAGGAAAGAATAAATATGGCAGAGGTAATTCAATCCCAGTTAAAAGGAATTGGAATTAAGGTCAAAATTCAAGTTCTTGAATATGGGGCTTATATTGACGCGACTGCTAAAGGTGAACATCAGGTTTCAATAGGTGGTTGGGGCAATGCTACGGGAGATGGAGATTATAATCAATTCAATCTTTTTGATAGCAAATCCCAAGGTGCTGCTGGAAATAGTTCATTCTACAGTAATCCTGAAGTGGATAAATTGATTGAAACAGCACGTAAAGAATCAGATGGAGATAAACGTAAGGAACTATATTCGAAAGCACAAGAAATTGAAAGAGAAGAAGTACCATATGTTCCAATCCGTAACTATGAACATCTTGCCGTTTATGGAGAAACTGTTAAAGGACTTTGGCTGAATCCAGCAAATTATTTAATGCTTGATGACATAACTGTGCAGTAGAGAATTTATCAAAAAGGGCAGACAGCATACGGCCGTTATGCTGTCTTCTCAATTAGGAGGGAAAATATGATTGATTTGCTTCTCATTCATGGGACTGTGATAACCATGGATCAAAATAGACGAATTCTTCAAGATGGTGCCATCGCCATAAACCAAGGAAGAATTTTAGACGTTGATTTAACAGAAAAACTGAAATCGAAGTATGAGGCAAAAAAAGTTATTGATTGTAGCCATCAATGTATATTGCCTGGATTAATAGATGTTCATGGTCATGGGGGACATTCTATGTTTAAAACAATTGCTATGGAGAATATTGATTTTTGGATGCCTATTATGACAAACACGTATAAACATTTTGTAACAGATGACTTTTGGTACTACGAAGGAAAACTCTCCTCTCTAGAGAGATTAAAGGCTGGCGTGACAACAGGTGTAAGTGTTTTAGGCTCCATGCCACGATCCGATGATCCAATTTTCGCAATAAATCATGCGAAAGCGTACGCTGAAGTAGGTGTTAGAGAGGTTGTCTGCACGGGTCCTTGCAACCCTCCATGGCCTCATTCATTCAGCCGATGGATTGACGGAAAAAGAATTGTAAAGGAAGTTTCCTATGAAGAAGTATTAATGGGGGCAGAAGCTGTAATTGAAGCGTTGAATCATGCAAATGAAGACCGCACGAGAGCCTTTATTACACCATTTGTCATTGTTACGTCCGTTGATCCCTCCAATCCCACATCTCCTGACAGGCTTTATGGGTTAAATAATCATGATCTTTATCAAGCGAAAAAAATTAGAGAAATTGCCAGGAAATATGACACAAGGATACACTCTGATGCCTTTGGTGGGATGATTCATTTAGCGATACAGGATAAGGAAAATGCCTTGTTGGGTCCCGATGTCCATTTACAGCATTGTCGCGGTATTTCCTTTGATGAGGCAAGGATACTTGCAGAAACAGGTACTAATGTTAGTGCATCTCCTGGATTTGGGCAGGTTCATGCACGTACCCCCATAACTGAATTATTAGAAATGGGTGCAACTGTAGCAATCTCTACAGATGGGACTTCCCCTTCTACAAGTTTTGATATGTTTCAGGCAATGAGGAAAACACAGTTTGTTCACCAAGCAGCACTTAGAGACTATTATTATTTACCCCCTGGCAAGCTATTAGAAATGATTACGATAGATGCAGCGAAATGCATTGGCTGGGATGATGAAATAGGCTCCCTCGAGATTGGGAAAAAAGCGGATGTCATCACAGTCAATCTGCATCAGCCGCATCTGACTCCAGAATTCATGCATGTTCATAGACTTGTATTTCAAGCAGTGGCGAATGATGTGGAGCATGTCATTGTCGACGGCAAATTAATTATGGAAGGGCGAAATGTACGAACAGTTCATGAAAGTACAGTACTAAATGAGGCAAATGAAGAGGCGCTTTCAACGATAAAGCGTGCTGGACTCGAAAAATATATGCAGCCGACGAAATATTTCTGGGGACATGCCCGTGCATATGTAGATGAAAAGAGATATGACGAAAGAGAAAACACTGCTGCTATGTGGAAAGGAGAATAAGATGAAAATCAAACTTAAAGGAAGATACGTAATTGGTTATGATGGGTGCGACCATGTCATTTTGGAAAATGCGGAGATTGTTTATGAAAAAGACACGATTGTGTATGTTGGAAAAAATTATACTGAAGAAGTAGATGAGGTGATAGACGCTGGTAATGCTATCATTAGTCCTGGGTTTATAGATTTAAATGCATTAGGGGACATTGACCATGATATTTTACATTTAGAAGCTGGTTCTAATAGACAGAAAAACCTTCTCTGGTCAGAGCAATATATAGAAAGGGGACATCATGAATTAATGACCGAGGAAGAAGAGTCCTTTAAATCTTTATATGCTTATTCACAGCTCATTCTTCATGGGGTAACAACAGCCATGCCTATAACTTCTGTTTTTTATAAAGGCTGGGCTGAAACCTATGAAGAATTAGCATCTGCAGCGAAACATGCGGCTAGCTTAGGGTTAAGAATTTACCTAGGACCCAGTTATCAATCCGGGATTAGAGTCGTCCAGCCTGATGGAAATATAAAACTGCACTGGGATGAAAAAGCGGGGGAAGCTGGATTACAGAGAGCTGTAGAGTTTGTAGAAAAATTTGATGGAGCCTTTGAAGGATTGGTTAGAGGGATGCTTGCCCCAGAACGTATCGAGTCTCAAACTGAAGATAATTTGCTTCAGACAAAATATTACAGTGAAAAATTAGGGGTTCCCATAAAGCTTCATGCTGCACAAGGAAGTTTTGAGTTCAACACCATATTGGAAGAACATGGTGTAACACCTATTAGGTATTTGTACGATCTTGGTTTTCTGGGTCCAAGAACAGGGATACCGCATGCCCATTTTGTGTCAGGATATAGTGAAGCGAGATACGGCAAGGGTGATGACTTAGCGCTTCTAAAAGAAACAAATACAACAGTGATTCATTGCCCTCTAATTATCGGGAGGCATGGTTCAGCTTTAGAATCCTTTGCAAAATATAAAAGGTCAGGAATAAATATAGCGCTTGGAACGGATACCTTCCCTCCAGATATGTTTCAGAATGTTAGGACAGGGAGCATGCTCTCACGGCTGGTGGAAAAAGAGGTTGAAGGCTCTACGTATGCCGATCTCTTTCGGTCAGCCACTCTTGGTGCGGCTGCTTTCCTTGGGAGGAACGACCTCGGCCGTATTGCTGTAGGTGCAAAAGCAGATATTATTGCGATTGACTTAGACAGTTTTCATATGGGTGTAATAGATGATCCTATTCGAACCATGTTCGTTAGTGGATCTGGAAGAGACGTTAAATTATCTATCATTAATGGCAGGATAGTCATGGAAAATCAAAATATACCTAATCTTGATATGGAAGTAATCAAAGACAAGGGACAAAAATATTTTAACAAGATGAGAAGAGGATATATGGAAAGAGATTATCAGCAGCTTTCAGAGAAGGAATTGTTTCAGCCGTCGTTTAAGGTTGTAGAATCGATAGATCATACAGAAGCATGAACATTATTTTATTAAAAACAAGTAAAGAAAATGAAAAATATAGTAAAGATTTTCAAAATAAATTTTCTGAATATTTCCTATAATTAGATAAATGGTCACGGAAACAAAATAAAAGCAGGAGGTCGAAGTCCATGGGGTTAAAACGAGGTATAAGGAATTTTTTTCTGGTCATAATTGTGGCTATCGTAATTACTGGCTGTTCTTCTAATCATGACGTAAGCACAAAAGCAAGTGATCCGAACAAAGCATCAAAGGAAGGTGGAACCTTAGTTATTGCTCGTTTATCAGATGCTGAGAATTTGGATCAGCAATTTATGTCCACGATTAATGCCGCTAGTGTTACTCACCATAAAATCTATGAAGGGCTTGTGCAACGAGATAAAAATAGTGAGATACAGCCTATGCTAGCAGAAAAATGGAACCAGATAAATGACACAACCTGGGAATTTAAGCTTAGACATGATGTGAAGTTTCATGATGGCACACCATTTAATGCGGATGCAGTAAAAAAGACGTTTGACAGACTATTAGATCCGAATGTTGCTTCTCCTAGAGCCGTAGTATTTGATATGGTAAAAGAAGTGAAACCAGTTGATGAATATACCGTGCAATTCATTCTAAAGGAACCTTTTTCCCCACTGCTTTCTATCTTAGCGAATCATGAAGGAGGGATTATAAGTCCAAAAACTATTGAAAAGTATGGAAAAAAAATTATCCAAGAACCGAATGGAACCGGTCCTTTTGTTTTCGATTCATGGTCACCAGGCCAAGAAATTACATTGATGAAAAACAAAAATTATTGGGGAGACAAGCCAAAGGTAGACAAAGTTATCTTCAAGGTTGTCCCAGAAGACTCTACAAGAATATCTATGATAGAAACGGGAGAAGCGCATATTGCAGAACCTCTTCCTGTAGCTGTCATGGACCAGGTAGAATCCTCAGCGGCTATGGATGTTTACCGCAATGAAGGGTATGGTACCGAATATATAGGATTTAATGTCAATAAAGAACCGTTTAATGATGTCCGTGTCCGTAAAGCTATAGCCCATGCCATTGAAATGGATTCCATTATTAAGGGTGTCTTTAATAATGTGGGTGTAAAGGCAAATTCCTTAATGGGATCTAAGGTATTCGGGTACGACGCTGATCTAAAAACCTATGATTACAATCTTAAAGAAGCCAAGAAATTGATGGCTGATGCTGGTTATTCTAAAGGTCTTGATGCAACTATTCTAACAATGGATAGTAAAGAAAGAGTTAATTTGGCAGAAGTACTTCAATCCCAGTTAAAAGGTATCGGGATTAATATAAAGGTTCAGGTCATGGAGTACGGTTCGTTCGTTGAACAAGTAAATAAAGGGCAATCGGAAATGTTTATAATCAGTTGGAGAAATGCAACGGGAGATGCTGATTATAATCAATATAATCTTTTTCATACGGATTCACAGGGAGCGGCTGGAAATACCTTCTTTTACAGCAATCCAAAGGTTGATAATTTAATAGATGCTGCCCGTAAAGAAAAAGAGGAGGAAAAACGCAAAGATCTATACGCAGAGGCACAAGAGATTGAGCTGAGTGATACCCCATACATTCCTGTAAGGGTCATTGAAAATGTTGCTGCAGTCTCGAAAGAGGTAAAAGGGTTTTCAATCAGTCCTTCAGGCTATCTAGAGATTAATGACATAACATTAAAGTGATAATAATATATGAAGAAAGAGTTCATCCAGTCCAGGATGAGCTTTTTCGTTGGAGATGAAAAAGTAAAAATAACATAAAAATGAGTAAAAATCCTGAATTTATAAAATGTCCTTTAGAATTATAATGAAATAGATGCATGTTCAATCTGGAGTGGAAGGGTGAGTTTAATGTCACAATCGTATTGGTTAACGAATGTACGTTTGGAAAATGGATTTACTTATAATGAAAATGAAACGATTACTGGTACCGCAACCGGAAATTACCACGTTAGGATTGAAAGCGGAAAAATTTCTTCTATTATTTTAGCAAAGGAATCTATAACAGATCAAAACCCACAATATGATGTTCGTGGCCTTCTGATGGTCCCTTCGTTTAAAGAAATGCATATTCATATTGATAAAACTTACTATGGTGGTCCTTGGAAGGCTTGTATGCCAGCAATTAATGGTGTGAAAACCCGGATAGAAGAAGAACAGGTATTACTTCCTAAATTATTACCTACTGCCAAAGAAAGAGCAGAAAAAATGTTGGATTTATTATTGGACTTCGGATCTACTCATATACGCACCCATTGTAATGTAGACCCCGTTATAGGCTTGAAAAATTTAGAGGCTACATTACAAGCGCTAGAAGGATATAAAGATAAATTAACTCATGAAATAGTCGCATTTCCACAGCATGGACTATTACGCAGCAACTCCGTAGGGCTAATTAGGGAGGCCATGAAGAATGGGGCGAATCTTGTAGGGGGAGTGGACCCTGCCTCCATTGATGAAAATATAGAACGGTCTCTTGAAACAATCATGGATATTGCCGTTGAATCGAATTCCGATATTGATGTTCATTTACATGATCCAGATCAACTTGGACTCTTTACTATGCAACGCCTTGCTTCCATAACGGAAGACGCAGGATGGCAAGGAAGAGTAACTGTGAGCCACGCCAGCGGCTTGGCCGATCTTTCAGTTCCAGAAGCAACGAGTATAGCCGAAAGATTTTCGGAATTAGGAATATCCATTACATCGACAGTGCCTATTTTCAGAACGATCCCAATCCCTCTGTTACATGAAAAAGGCGTAAAAGTTGAATTGGGTAATGATAGCATTACTGATCATTGGACACCTTTTGGTATCGGGGACAATCTTGAAAAGGTCGGTCGCCTTGCAGAGAGATTTCGCATGATTGACGAAAGATCTTTAGCTCGTAGCCTACAATTCATTACAGGAGGAAAGACTCCATTAAACCAAGAAGGAGTCAAGACATGGCCTAATATTGGGGATGAAGCGAATATAGTTCTGGTTGAAGCCAGCTGTTCAGCAGAAGCGGTGGCTAGAAGGTCAAAACGTGCCGCTGTCATCTTTAGAGGGAATGTTGTAAGTGGATCTATTTCATCTTTTGAGACGACAGGTGTCTAATCTTCTATTAAAGAGAGTGATTTAATGTATAAAGCGTACTGGCTTACTAACGTTACACTTGATAGCGGATATGTATTTGAGAATGAAAGAATTGATGGAACAAAGACTGCCCTATACAATATCTTTATAAATGACGGGATCATTAAGGAAATTCAATTGGCTAATGTTCCTTTGCAAACTCATTTACCAGTTCAAGACGCAAGAAATTTACTTGCTCTTCCTGCTTTTAAAGAAATGCATAACCATCTTGACAAGACCTACTTAGGACTGCCATGGAAATCATGCACTCCGGTTCCGAATTTAATGGAGCGCTTAAACTTAGAAGCGGTGGAGCTCGCTGAACTCGCCGAAACAGGACAACACCGAGCTGAGCAGATGCTTCATCTTCTGTTAAAAGGTGGCGCCACACATGTCAGAACTCATGTTAATATTGACCCATACATTGGTTTGAAGAATTTAGAAGAAATTCAGAAAGCACTAGAGAGTTTTAAAGGGAAAATGACACACGAGATAGTGGCTTTTCCCCAACATGGGCTGCTAAGAACAAATTCAACTGCATTAATGAGACAGGCGATGAAAGAAGGAGCGTCCTTAGTGGGAGGCTTAGATCCTGGTGGAGTTGATAATAATATAGAGGCTTCACTATATGAAATGGTGGATTTAGCTGTTGAGTTTGATGCAGATATTGATATCCATATACATGATCCAGGTCATCTTGGATTTTATACAATCAAGAAACTGGCTTCTTTAATCGAAGAAGCAGGGTGGAAAAACAGAGTGGCTGTTAGTCATGCATTTGCAATTGGGGATGTCCCAATTGAAGAATCAAATGATCTGGCTAGTATTTTATCAAACTTAGGAATAGCCATCATGTCTACTGTTCCGATAAACCGGGTAATTCCCCCCATTGATTTACTTCATGAAAAGGGTGTACACGTAGCTCTTGGATGTGATGGTTTTTATGACTCCTGGTCTCCATTCGGTACAGGAGATATGCTTGAAAAGGCAGGTAGATTAGCTGAGAGGTACAACTGGAAGGATGAGTATGCACTGACTCAATCCCTCCAATTCATTACGGGCGGGGTTAAGACACTAAACGATGAAGGAAATCGTTTATGGCCGAATGTTGGAGATGATGCAAGTATGGTATTAGTAGATGCATCATGCTCTGCCGAGGCAGTTGCTAGAAGATCAAGGCGTGCTGCGGTTATCGTCAATGGAAATTTGGTTTACGGTGGACTCAACTGTGAATCTGCTTTGAAGGCAAATTGAATGTCTATTACAAGAAGGGATGAATGGCATGAATACAATCTTTTGGTTAAAGAATGCACGTTTAGAATGTGGTTACCAAAAAGAGAATGAAAGAGTTACAGGCACAATAACTGGGCTATTTCATCTGTTAATAGAGGATGGGAGGATCACGAAGATTGTCAAAGATGGGGAGCCCATTTCTAATGATGTACCGGTGGAAGATGCAAAAGGATTGCTAGTGCTTCCTTCCTTTATTGAAAAGCATGTACATCTTGATAAGACCCTAATGGGGGATGTATGGAGAGCATGTACCCCTTCTTCAAGTGTCACTGAACGCTTTGAAAATGAAAAAAAAGTGCTTCCTACTATAGCAACCAGCACACGTAAACGTGCTGAATCTTTACTTGAAATACTTTTAGCTTCTGGCTCTACTCATGTACGGACTCATGTTGATATTTACCCAGAAGTAAGATTGCAAAACCTAGAGCAAGTGCAACAGGCACTAGAAACCTATTCTAATAGACTCAGTTCAGAAATAGTCGCATTTGCGCAGCACGGATTGTTGCGATCAGGTTCTACAAAGCTTGTCAGAGAGGCATTGCGAAATGGAGCAGGAATAGTAGGGGCAGTCGACCCAGCCACAATCGATAACAATATTGAAGCCTCACTAGTACAATTAATAGATTTAGCAGTGGAAGCAAATGCTGATGTTGATCTGCATTTACATGACCCTGGTCACCTGGGAACGTTTACTATGAAACGGCTAGCGGCTCTTACTAAGGAAGCGGGCTGGGAAGGCAGAGTAGCTGTAAGCCATGCATTCGGTATAGGAGATGTTTCGAAAGAAGAAGCCTATGAGCTTGCTGATATTTTAAGGGATGCAGGGATTTCCATTGTTACCAGTGTACCTATTAACAGACAAATGCCTCCGGTTGATTTGTTACATGAAAGAGGGGTTGAGGTATCAGTAGGGAACGATAATATCTTTGATTTATGGTCACCTCTAGGAAATGGTGATATTCTAGAAAGAGCTGGACGGCTAGCAGAACGTTTCAAGTGGGTTGATGAAGTCTCTCTGTCCCAAACACTAAGGTATATAACTGGCGGCAAAACCCCGTTAGATAAAGATGGTAACCAGGTATGGCCAAAAGTAGGGGATGCTGCTAGCCTGGTGTTAATTGATGCCAGCTGTTCTGCTGAAGCAGTTGCAAGGCGCTCTGAGCGTAAAGCGGTATTTTACAAGGGAAATATAGTTTCCGGTTCACTATATCTGCAAAATCAATCAATTAACGTGTAATGCTAACCCAAAAAAAGGATCTCTGGACACGTCCAGATTTCCTTTTTCGTTTTGGTTAATGAAAGACAAAGAAAGCAGGCTGCTTAACATGATCGGGTCTTATTTACTATTGCTTATTTGTGTAATATGCTGGGGAAGTAATTTTGTTTTTGGGGCTATACTAGTCAAGGACTTCCCTCCTATGCTGCTTTCAGCAACAAGGTTATTATTTATCATTATCTTTATTGCCTTATACGCTTTAAAGAAGAAGAAATGGAATTCGATTCAAAAAAAGGACTGGTTAACAATGATTCTGCTAGGATTCATTGGAACGTTTATCAATCAATGGTCCTTTTATGCCGCTCTAGAAACAGCCCATCCGACAACTTCGGCATTAATACTTGCCCTGGCCCCTATTACTACAGCCCTTTTGGCTGCAGTTTTTCTGAGGGAAAGATTAACAAAGAGATTTTTATTAGGATCAATCGTTGCATTGGCAGGTGTTTTCTTAGTTATTGCAAGTGGTGGAACGCTCCATCTTTCAATTGGTCTAATTTGGATATTTCTTACGATGCTTTCTTTTTCCATATCCATTATCATGATTAGGAAGCTTACTGAGAGAAACCATTCCATTACTATAACTCTTTATTCAAACTTAATTGGATTTGGCGGTCTGTTGCCCATTGCTCTATTATCCGAGTCGCCCCAACAAATGAGCAGGGAGCCGTGGCCTTGGGTCCTTTTAATAGTAACCGCTATCATTATGCATGGAATTTGCACTTTAATCTGGAATAATCAAATTCAGATTGTAGGGGCATCTAAAGCATCTATGTTTCTTAACTTAGAGCCCTTTGTTGCCATGTTGGTCGGGTTGGTTGTGCTGAAAAATAGCGTCACACCATCACAACTATTCGGTGCGCTATTAATAATCATTGGTGTAGTCCTTTCAACTGCCTTTAAGGGGAAAAGAGTTATGGAGGAAGCCATATATTCGCAAGAAGCTTAGAAATTATCGTGTTCAAAGTTCAAAGGAGATGGAAACAATGCAAAGCTTGAGATCAACTGTGACTCTATTTTCTTCTTTTCAATGGCTGTTTTTTATTTTTGCAAATACCGTAGTAGTGCCCATTTCAATCGGAGCTGCCTTTCATCTTCCCTCTGATGTTACGGAAATGACCATGAGAAGCTCGCTTATTTTCACAGGGGTTGCTTGTGTTATACAGGGTTGGAAGGGACATAAGTATCCAATTATGGAAGGGCACTCTGGTCTATTGTGGGGAGTGATGTTGAATTTGGGATTATCTGCACCATCACTAGGGCTCGGTTATGCCGAAATAGGAGGAGGAATAGCTACAGGACTACTTGCAGCTGGTGTCGTGACCCTAATTATTTCTGCCTTTAACCTGATTTCTTATGTCCAGAATATTTTCACCCCCATGGTCATGACCGTTTACTTATTCCTTCTGACATTTCAGCTCATTTTCGTCTTTTTTAAAGGGATGCTGGGAATTACAGAGGAAGGGGAAATTAACATCCCTGTCAGTTTCCTATCATTAGGAATTGTCATTTTAGTAAGTATATTAAAGTTAAAAGGATCCAGAAATATTAGCAATTTCTCTATTTTGATCGGAATTATTGTGGGTTGGATTTTTCACTCGTTGCTATTTCCAAATACTGGTTCTGAAATGGGGTCAACAAGTGTCTCTTTTTCATTTTTCCCTTTAGGTGTTCCAAACCTGGAATTCGGTATAATAGCGATTGCTTTTTTTGCAGGATTACTGAATTTGTGTAACACATTCGCTTCCATTCAAGCCGCATCCGAGCTAATGGGAGATGATGCTAGCCACAAGCAATATAGAAATTCTTTATTTATGACTGGCGGTTTTACCATTTTCGCTCCGGTACTGGGCCTTGTTCCGTATACGCCTTTTACCTCATCCATCGGATTTTTGCAAAGTACTCAAATCTATGAGCGGAGGCCTTTTCTAATTGGAGGCATGTTGTTGACCATAATTGGACTCATTCCTCCTTTTATCTCTTTCCTGGCCACCATGCCAATAACCGTCGGGAACGCTGTATTGTTTGTTGCTTACCTTCAACTGTTTGGAACGGCTTTCAATAGCGTCAAGGGTCAGCATTTTACTTCAGACACGATATTTAGGCTTGCAGTACCTGTATTGATTGGAGTGAGTTTGATGAACATCTTGCCCAACGCATTTGCGAACGTTCCCATGCTTTTACAGCCCTTTTTAACAAATGGGCTCATAATGGGAGTATTAATATCGATAGTGTTAGAAAAATCGGTAAACTGGAAGAGTTATGAACAACTACAGAACTAATTGGAATACTTGTAAGACAAATAATTAAAGAATTACATATGCATGAAAACCAGAAGGGTGTTGGGGAACCTTCTGGTTTTTTTGATTGTGTTTAAGGTTTAACAATTTTATAGCATAAACTTGTGCGGTTTGAGACATCAAACTTTCTATAAAGATTTTGCAAATGTCTTTTTACTGTATTAACACTAATAAATAGCTCGCTGGCAATGGTGATATTGGTATGCCCTTTTAGAAGCAGTTGTAATATTTCTGCTTCTTTTAATGTTAAATCTGGTTGTCTGAGATCTTGAGAACTAGCAAGAATCTTATTTTTCACAGGATTAATTAGGTTTTCTTTGGAAACGCTTACAAAAGAACGAGGGAACTCGCTTGTTTGTTGCGATAAGAACCTAGAAATAACCTCTAAACACATAATATCGGACGTACTAAAAGGCTTCTCCTTTTTGGATCTAACGAAGTTCACAACACCTTTAATACTGTTTCTATCATATAAAAAAACACCTACATCATAATAAAATCCATATTTTAACATGAAATCATTGTAGTATACACTTTTTTCATATAATTCAGGCGGAAGTAAATCAAGGTTTTTTATAACCGTTTGTTTACTTGCTTTTTGCATATTATATTTTGGGACTAGCAAATCTAATTGATAAAAGTTATTAAGATAATCATCCACAACATATTTATCTATATTTAACGTAATAGGTTCGAACAAGTCATTATTATCATCACATAACCAAAAAATAGATTGGCAGTAACCAAATAAATTTTCAAAGGTCTGTAGTACTTTTTCACGGAAATTTTCATTTGAAAAAGTTATTTCATCCATAAAAGATAAAATTTTTTTGTAGCTGGGGTTAGACATATCCTTCATAGGCTTTCCTCCATGTTAACTTTTTTTTGATTATATAACATTATTTAATAAAATGAATTACTTTTTGATATAAAATGACCCATTTGGGTAATAGTAAATTTTTTGATTTTTCTGGATAATATAAAATACTTACACGTAATTACAATGTAATAGTTAATAATTTTTTAAAATTAATCTAAGGAGATGAAAGAAACGGAAGTGTGTAAGGTAGGAAAATAAACACCTCCTTATCAAAACTGAATAAGTGGATGCGTAGTACACTTTTAAGTTATTGATTTAAGGTTAATTGAAGGAGAGTAATGTTTATTTATATAACGTTTTTGTAACGGCTGTAAAATTTTTGATATATTTATGTGTTTTTTAGAGTTACTAATTACTCTATCTCTTGAAAAAAATCAATAAAATAATGGAAGAGGTATGCTTTCATGTACAATTCAGAAATTGAAACGCTAACTCGTGCTGAAATAGAAGCACTATAAATGAGCAGACTTCAGACTACATTAAGACATATCTATCTGAATATAGAGTTTATCGAACGAAGTTTAAAGAGCTAGGGATTATTCCTGATGACATTCAATTTTAATTGATGTTACAAAACAGCTATTTACCAAAAAACAAGACTTAAGAGTTCATTATCCATCTTTAAAAATCATAAAAATGTAATCGCTTTCCAATGCTGCGTGCAAACAAAGTTAGGAGCTTTTAGCTTATCGTTTACTCAAGATATGCATCACATAGGGAAACTTAGCAACCTATGTTTTTCAAAATTGTATGGTTAGTAATTTCAAAGTTTCATCAAAAAAATAAATAAGAGGTGGAGAAATGAAAAAATATCAACTATTTATCGATGGAAAATGGACAGATTCACTCTCAGGGGAAACGTTTGAAACGATTAATCCTGGCACAGGAGAAGTTCATGCCCTTGTTTCACAAGGGGGCGAGGAAGATTTAAACCATGCAGTTAAAGCAGCTCGAAAAGCGTTCGAATCCGGACCATGGGCGACTATGTCTCCAAGTGACCGAGGTAGACTTCTGTATAAAGCAGCTCAGAAAATGTGGGAGAATTCAGACTTTTTAGCGGAAGTAGAATCAAAAGATAATGGTTTACCAATCAATGAAACCAAGCATATAGCTCTTCCTTCTACCATAGATGTACTGGAGTTCTATGCAGGACTTGCAAATAAGGTTCAGGGTGATACATTAGCATCGCCTCACAATCGTTTCAACTACACACTAAAAGAACCATTAGGTGTAATTGGCGCCATTGTCCCTTGGAACTTTCCTTTAATGCTGACGATGTGGAAATTAGCTCCTGCTTTAGCTGCTGGAAATACAATTGTTATTAAGCCAGCAAAAGAAACATCAACAAGTATTTTAGAACTGGCTAAACTGTTCCAAGAAGTCGGTATTCCTGATGGGGTGATTAATATTGTACCCGGTCCAGGTTCAACCGTGGGATTTGCTTTAGCTTCTCATCCCGACGTCGATAAAATTGCTTTTACGGGGTCAACGGACACGGGTCGCTTAATCATGCAAGCAGCTACAAAAAACTTGAAACCAGTTTCGTTAGAACTGGGAGGGAAATCACCTAACATTGTATTTGACGATGCCACCCTTGAAGATGCAGTTAATGGAGCGATGTTTGGCATTTACTTTGCACAAGGCCAAGTTTGTGCTTCTGGTTCTCGTTTATTTGTCCAAGAAAGTATTTATGATAAATTTATGGATCTATTTGCTAGTAAAGTACAATCAATACGAGTAGGAAATCCCCTTGAAGCGACAACACAGATGGGTCCACAAGTTTCAGCACAACAGTTAAAAACGATTGAAAAGTATGTAGCGGTTGGTCTTGAAGAAGGTGCGGAATTAGTGACTGGTGGCCAAAGAGGCAATAAAAATGGATATTATTTCACACCTACCATCTTTGGAGATGTAACCAACGAAATGACGATTGCTCGTGAAGAGATATTTGGACCGGTTGTGTCGGTTATCCGCTTCAAAGATGAAGAGGATGCTCTACGACAAGCAAATGATACTATTTACGGTTTAGCCTCAGGGATATGGACCAATGACTTAAAAAGAGCTCATCGTATGGCACGTGGTATCCAAGCAGGAACTGTCTATGTGAATACGTACAGTATGCTAGATAGTACAACTCCTTTTGGAGGAATGAAGCAAAGTGGATTTGGTAGAGAGTTAGGGGTACAAGCCATGGATATGTATACACACTCAAAGAGTGTATGGATTGATTTAGCTGAAAAAGGTTTAAATTGGTACGGTGGCTAAGACTATTATTTAGCTAATGAAAGTTAAAAATAAAAAATGAAAGGAAACATTCTATGAAAACAAAGCAAAGAACTTTCAAAGCAGCAATTATTGTAATGACTGCACTAACTTTCATATTCTCTCCTTATTCACTAATTCATAAAAACAATGCTTCTGCTCATGGCGGTGAAGTGGAATTAATTAAGTTAGAAACAGCTTTAGACGGTACAGGTGCAACTGTTAAATCTGATTTTTGGAGTTTTTTTACAAAAAAAATTACCATCGAAAAAGATGATACGGTCATAAAAATAAAACCTGATTCTGATAAAGCGTATATTAATGGAAAAGCGATTACACTTGAATCAAACGTGATAGAAAAAGATGAGAAAATCTACGTAACTGATCATTTTGTGAATGAAGTTCTCCCTGACATCAAGCAAACAGCTAAAATAAAAGAAGCTTATCATCCTTTAGATCCTTTAACTCCTAAAGAAATTAAAGCGGTGGTTAATGTAATCAAAGAGGCAGGGAAATATAAAGATACTCTTCGTTTTACAGAAATTACACTGAAGCTTCCCGAAAAAAAGAAAGTGTGGGAGTGGGAGTACGATAAAGAGAAAAAAGACAACGCATTTACAAGAGAAGCAGAGTTCATTGCATTGAATGGCAAACAAGTTATTGAGGGTGAAGTGAATATATCATCAAAAAAACTAGTTTCATGGAATGAAATGGACGGCGTTCATGGCATGTTTATTCTGGATGATTTTGCTACTGTTCAAGGAGCCATTGAAGCAAGTGAAGAATATGCAAAAGCGCTAAAAAAGCGGGGGATAGATGACCCTAAAAAGGTCGTCGCGACCCCGTTAACAGTAGGTTATTTCGATGGTGAAGATAAATTGGAACATGATAAGCGTCTATTGAAAATAGTATCTTATTTGGATACTGGTGATGGGAATTTTTGGGCGCATCCAATTGAAAATCTGGTCGCTGTTGTAGATCTTGAAAAGAAAGCGGTTATTAAAGTAGAAGATGAAGGTGTCATTCCAATCCCGATGCAATTAAACGCATATGATGGTAGAGATTATGAGAAGAAGTCCGATGTAAAACCGCTTAATATTACCGAGCCTGAAGGCAAGAACTATGAAATAAAAGGAAATACGATTAGCTGGCAAAATTGGGATTTCCACTTGCGATTGGATACGCGGGTAGGACCTGTGTTATCAACTGTTACTTATGATGACCAAGGGAAAAAAAGAAAAATTATGTATGAAGGATCGCTGGGTGGGATGATAGTTCCTTACGGAGATCCGGACGTTGGCTGGTACTTCAAGTCCTATTTAGACGCTGGTGAATATGGAATGGGTACATTAACTGCACCGCTAGAACTTGGAGCTGACGTACCAGAAAACGCCGTGCTGCTAGATGCAACAATTGCAGATAATTCGGGCAATCCTTACGTTATTAAAAATGCCATTGCTGTATTTGAACAATATGCGGGGCCAGAATATAAACATGCCGACCTTGCGACATTTAAAGAAGAAAATCAAAGCCGTGAACGCCGTGAATTAGTGGTTCGCTGGGTTAGTACAATAGGAAACTATGATTATATCTTTGATTGGAAGTTATCACAAAATGGAATAATTAATATTGATGTAGGAGCATCCGGTATTGAAGCAGTAAAAGGTGTTAAATCAAAAACAATGCATGACAAAACTGCAAAAGAGGATACAAAATATGGTACTTTGCTTGATAATAACATTGTCGGAACAACTCACCAGCACATTTACAATTTCAGGCTTGACCTAGATGTTGATGGCGAGAGTAATTCCCTAATGGAAATTAATCCAAAAGTAGAAAAAAATCAAGAGGGCGGTCCACGCAAAAGTGTTATGGTAACAGAAGAAAAAACAGTAAAGACGGAGCAAGAGTCGATTCAAAAATTTGATTCTTCCACTATTCGACTGTTCAGTAATCTTAACAAGGAGAATAAGGTAGGAAATCCTGTCTCCTATCAAATCATCCCTTTTGCAGGAGGCACCCACCCGATTGCCAAAGGAGCCTTATTTAGTGATGATGACTGGCTTTTCAAACGAGTTAACTTCATGGATAAGCAGTTGTGGGTCACAAATTATGACCCGGATGAGCGATATCCGGAAGGTAAATATCCGAACCGCAGCAAAACCGATACAGGATTAGGAAAATATTCGGCAGACAACGGTTCCATTGAAAATACAGATAATGTGGTATGGATGACTACAGGTGCAACTCATATAGCACGAGCTGAAGAATGGCCAATGATGCCAACAGAATGGGTACACGCCATGTTAAAACCGTGGAATTTCTTTGATCGTACTCCAACATTAGATTTACCAAAAGAAAATTCAAAATGATTAAATAAAGTCCTTGCATAAGTTAGTGCAAGGGCTTTATTTTGGTCCGAAGCGAGATTGAATTCATACATAAATTGTTTTGAGTACCATCATTATTCATAGATGAAAAGGATATTGAGATTCTATGTTTCTAACTTGCACCAGAGCGATTTTCGAGTTGATAAGCTAAGTCCCTACTCTAGGCTTGCTAACTTAGTCCCAGCTTTTTTAGCTTTGTCTCTAAGTTTTCATTTGTACTAAGCCACGTATTAATAAAGTGATTATCCCTGTTTCCTCTTGAACCGTTTTATAAAGATTCAATAAAAATAGGCTTTTGAATCAGTAACAATCCCCATTCCCCTTACATATTTTGTTGGAGGGAGTACACGACGTGGATTCCCAGACAATTTCGGTCCGATTTTCTTTCCTGTTATTAAGTACTAAGCATTACCTTATTAATGAATATATGGAGGTTATATAAATGTATGAGTTTCAAAATCAATTGCAAATGTTGAATGTTGACGATTTTCAGGTAAGCCAGCCAATTCTTTGGGATCAAAACCAGTTCCAGCAACCGTATTCTGCGGACGATTCTCGACTCATTGGTTTCGGTTTTGGTTGTTTTGGATGTCTTGGTTGCTTTATTGGGGGCTGTGGGTTCGGTCGTTGCGGTGGTTGCGGTGGTTGCGGTTTTCGTTGCGGCGGTTGCGGTCGTTGCGGCGGCTGCGGACGTTGCGGTCGTTAAGAGTTCAGGTTTTCTAAAGAGAAGGAGATGTCCCTGCATTGATGTTGCAGGGACTTTTCTTTGAAAGAATAGACATAAGAGACAAATTGTCATACATAGGATTAAAGTGAAGTGCTGAAGCAGAACTAGAAAAGCTTCGGGTTAGGAGGACCGGAATGGAAAATATGACCCCTTCTATGCGTCTGAAAGTGAAAAGGGACACGTTTTTTCTCCCTGAACCAAACAGAGGTGTGTATTTCAGGAATAACATAAGTTCGTTCCGTATGGAGGGCAGTACGATTGTTCCGTGGATTGAAAAGCTATTACCGATGTTCAATGGGGACCATACATTGAGTGAATTGACTGAAGGATTGCCAGGTCCGTACCGAAATCGAGTGTTCGAAATTGCAGAGGTTTTATATAAAAACGGGTTTGTTCGGGATGTAAGTCAAGATCGACCGCATGAACTGTCGGAACAGGTTCTTAAAAAGTATGATTCTCAAATAGAGTTTTTGGACAGTTTTGGGGGTTCGGGCACATACCGTTTTCAAGGCTTTCGCCAAGTAAAAGTATTGGCTATTGGTTCTGGTTCCTTTTTTATTTCGTTGGTTTCTGCATTAATGGAAGCTGGATTACCCACATTCCATGTTTTCATTACAGACTCGGTACCAACTGATAGACAGCGGTTGAAGGAGCTCGTGGCACATGCACGGAAGACAGACTCCGATGTAGCCGTAGATGAGGTCCAGCTGGAGAGAGAGGGCGGTTCTTCTTGGCAAGAGATTGTACAGCCGTTTGATTCGATATTGTATGTGTCACAAGAAGGTGCTGTAGAGGAATTACAAGAACTTCATTCGGTTTGTAGGCAAGAGAAAAAAATGTTTCTCCCTGCAATAAGTCTAAATCAAGTAGGATTGGCAGGCCCGCTGGTGAATCCGGATTCTATTGCGTGTTGGGAGTCTTCATGGCGTCGAATACACGAGTCTGTACTGAGTAAAAATCAGCATGTCACCGCCTTTTCATCCACAGCAGGAGCGATGTTGGCCAATGTGATGGTATTTGAATTTTTTAAAGAAACGACAGAAGTGAACGAATCGAGGCAAAATAATCAATTCTACCTGCTTAATATGGAAACATTGGAGGGAAACTGGCATTCGTTCATGCCTCACCCGCTGGTGATTGGAAATACGGCAGCAAAATGGGTTCAGGATTTCGGTCAGCGTCTCGAACAGAAATTGGGTAGCGATGAGCAGGGGAAATTATTTTTGGGTTTCAGCAGATTGACATCGGTACAGTCAGGAATTTTCCATCGTTGGGATGAGGGAGATCTTAAGCAGTTGCCGCTGGCTCAATGCCGAGTTCAGGTGGCTGATCCATTGTCAGAGGGACCATGCGAGCTGCAGCCAGAAATAATCTGTTCCGATTTGACGCATGAAGAAGCAAGGAGGGAAGCGGGCCTTGTAGGGATTGAAGCGTATGTGTCCCCAACAGTCAAACAGCTCGTAACGACTTTATCGCCGTTCCAGGGAGTAGAGAAAGTGCAGGGGTTTGTCGGTATTGGTGCAGGGGAAACGTTCGCGGAATGCATGTGCCGAGGATTGCAAAGGTGTTTAGATGATGAGTTAAACAAGCAGCCATTCAATCAAGAGAATATTGTTGCCAAGGTGAAGTTGGACGCGGTAAAAGATGAACGCTGCCGGTATTTCTTGCAGGCACTGACCACGCTGCAAGGTGAACCAATCATTGGCTTAGGAGGGGAAATATCCGGTTTCCCTGTGGTATGGGTCTTTTCGGGTGATGACTGGTCTGGTTCTGTCGGTTTGAATATAACAATGGCATTGCGAAATGCGTTACAGCAGGCCGTTACGAAAGCCCAAAATCAAACAGTTTGCCCCACAACGGAAGAGGTAGAAGGTTCACGCTTGCTTCAGGAAGGCAAACCGCCGCTAAAGCTTGTGATTCCTGCGTACGAGGTGACAGCGCATTCTGAGGTTTTTCAGTCTGCCATGCAAGTTTTGGAAAGGAATAAAAAGCGAATCTGTGTTTTCGAACTAGAGTTGGAATCGTTTTTGAAAGAAGAACTGGCAGGGGTGTTTGGGGTGTTGTTGCGAGAGGAGGAATCAGGGTGAAAGCTGGCGTATTGGTTGTCGGAGAAGGAGTGTTGGCTGACCATGTTTATGGAGACCTGTCCGGCCAATACCAGGTCACTCACCAAACCGATTTCGAGGCAGGAATACCGCAAACGACTGCTATGGTTCTGGTGTTA
Source organism: Peribacillus butanolivorans (assembly GCF_001273755.1). GTDB lineage: Bacteria > Bacillota > Bacilli > Bacillales > DSM-1321 > Peribacillus > Peribacillus butanolivorans. The sequence continues at coordinate 4,330,814 of NZ_LGYA01000001.1, read as the reverse complement.
CAAGATGCTTGGAATCCTATTGCCCATCAAAAGGCAGAAGAGATGTTACGGCCAACGGGCATTCCTTGGCTGCGGGGCTTCGTTTCATTTGGAGAAGGAATAATCGGTCCGCTGGTACGCCCGGACACTCAGGGGTGTTCTCAGTGTGCAGATTTAAGGCATCTCATGGCAGGACGTGATCGTAAAGAGATGTGGGAAATTCGCAAGCAGTTACAAGAAAAAGGAGGAATACAGCGTGATGTGGCGGCATCACGTACAGGACTTATGCAGATGGCTCACCTGATAGGCGCCGAGGTAGGGAGGGTAATGAAAGGTGATCACCCTCATTCGGAAGGAAGGGTTGCATTAATCAACCTGAAAACACTGAATAGTTCATGGCATTCTTTTTTACCTGATCCGCTGTGTGCAGTTTGCAGCGAATTACCTGAAGACTCGCCAGAACTGGCTCGTATTTCATTACAATCAAGTCCGAAAATCAGTCCCGACAGTTACCGCTGTCGTTCGATGGAGGATTTGAGTAAAGTATTAGCCAAAGATTATTTGGACCACCGCATGGGATTTTTGAATAATAAAATGTATGATCTTGTGCCTCCATTTGCTGATGTAAGTGTTAATCTGCCTTTGTTCATTGGAGATGAGGGAGCTGCAGGTCGGACTCTCTCATACGCCGTAAGTGAGATGACGGCTATATTGGAGGGCTTGGAAAGGTATTGTGGGATGGAGCCCCGTGGCAAACGGACAGTAATCCATGACAGCTATCGTAATTTGAAAGATCATGCACTTAATCCTACCAAGGTAGGCGTACACGCCAAGGAACAATATGCAAAGTCTGATTTTCCGTTTCCACCGTTTAATCCTGATCGCTCAATAGATTGGGTATGGGGCCATTCATTTCTGCAGGAGCGTCCGATCCTTGTTCCGGAGTTACTTTCTTATTACAGCTTAGGCTGCGGGGAAGGATTTGTTTATGAAACCTCCAATGGCTGCGCTTTAGGTGGAAGTTTGGAGGAGGCTATTTTCTACGGCATTATGGAAGTGGTGGAGCGTGATTCGTTTCTGTTGACTTGGTACGCGCAGTTGTCTCTCCCGCGTCTTGACCCTTATTCTGCAAATGACAAAGAACTGGAGTTGATGATTGACCGGGCAAGGGCTGCGGCGGGATATGATATTTATTTGTATAATTCGACAATGGAACACGGCATTCCAAGCGTATGGGCGATGGCGAAAAACAGGAAGCAAAAAGGCTTGAATATCATATGTGCGGCCGGAGCTCATCTTGATCCGATAAGGGCGGTGAAAAGCGCAGTTTTCGAGTTGGCTGGCATGATGCTGACTCTTGACGAGAAAATGGAGGAGGACCAAGAGGAGATTGAAAAAATGCTGCATGATTCCTCGCTGGTGCAGAAGATGGATGATCATGGAATGCTGTATGGCTTGCTACAAGCTGAAGAACGCTTGCAGTTCTTATTGGATGATAATCGTCCATTGAGAACATTTGATGAGGAATTCAAGCAAAAGGCGAATCATCCAGATTTGACTGATGATTTGCAAGATATTCTTCAAGAATTTCGCCGATTGAAACTTGAGGTGATTGTGGTAGATCAGACGACTCCGGAAATCAAACGAAACGGATTACATTGCGTAAAGGTGCTGATTCCAGGAATGCTGCCGATGACATTCGGACATCATCTTACCCGTACAACTGGGCTGGAGAGGGTATTGAAGGTTCCAATGGAACTCGGATATGCAAAACAACCGCTAAAACCTGAACAGCTCAACCCACATCCGCACCCGTTTCCCTAAGCGGTGACTAGGAGGTAGGAGGATGAGTCTAGACACATTTCTTCACAATCTACATTTTGACGTTGAGAAGGCAAGTCCACCAGATTGGGTGGTGGATTGGAATGATGCACCGCTTACGTATAAGCTCTACCGTGATAGACCAGTGTTTCCTTTATCCATGGAGGTGCCGCTGACGCTTGAAGAAGGGGCAACGCCTTCGATCCCTGACTGCGATAGAATCGGTCATTTTCTCTGGTATGTATTCGGACTTACACAAGTAAGTCAGACTTTGGGTTCTGCAGATCAGGCGGATCTCATGCAATCCTTTCGGCGTTTTGCTCCTTCAGGAGGAGCGTTGTATCCAAACGAATTATACGTGTATTTGAAGATGGAGAAGTTGCCTGCAGGTGTGTACCATTATGATGTGGCACATCATCGATTGGTGTTGTTGCGCGAAGGCAATTTTGATGAATATTTAAAACAGGCTCTTGGGAATCGGTGTGACATCTCATCCTGTTTTGGCACTGTTTTTGTATCGACCATGTTTTGGAAAAATTTCTATAAATACAATAATTTTTCATACCGTCTGCAAGGATTGGATGCTGGAGTGCTGATTGGACAGTTGCTAGAAGTGGCAAAACGGTTTGGCTTTACATCCATGGTATACTTCCAATTTTTAGATCGTGCCATCAATCATTTGCTTGGGTTATCCGAAGAAGAAGAGAGCACGTATGCGGTGATTCCCTTATCTGTGGAACCGATTCACTCGTTTGCAAATGTAGGCAACACAGGCGGGTTTGTCTCTTCAAAAGAATTATACAGGGAATTGACAACGATTCAGTGTAATCACTATGTTCGGTCACTGAAGATTAAAGAGTATCCGATGTTAACCAAAATGAATGCAGCATCCATGATGGAGTCAACAGAGTCGTTTCGACCAATGAAAGCAATGAAAGGTAGGAATTGTGAGGGAATCGAGATCGATCTGCCATCTACGAAGCGATTGTCGTATGATTTGGCTTCGGTTTGCCGAAAGCGATTTTCACCGGAAATGGATTTCGTTTTGGGAAAGGTAAGTCAAACACAACTAGCCACACTTCTTCAGGAGGCGACGGCTTCCTTTTCCTATCGAAATGATTTGGATGAAACAGATACAAAGCAAAATCCGCGTGTTTCCTTGTATGGCTGTTTATATAATGTAGAAGACATACCTGATGGAGCTTATCAATATGACAGCATGGATCATGTGTTACGTCAGATACAGCCCGGAGATCATCGGATTCCGTTGCAATACGGAATGTCGCTGGATAATGTGAATTTGCAGCAAATACCGCTCTGCCTTCATGTAGCGGGTAATAAGGATCACTACAAACCGGAACTAGGTTATAGAGGATATCGAATCCAGCAAATGGAAGCAGGTATGCTCGTACAACGATTACTTATAGCGGCTTCAGCACTCGGGATGAATGGTCACCCCCTACTCGGATTTGATGTGAACGTGTGTGATGACATTTACAAGATGGAAAATCACGGAAAAACAAGCCTCATCCAAATTCCAATCGGTCCCTATCGACAGCGCCCATGGCTGAAAGGAAGTTTGCGTAGTTAATAGAATGTATCATTCTTAATAAGCTAAAGCCTCCATTCCTTTTAAGGGATAGAGGCCATTTTTTGTTTTGGGAGGGAAATCCAATGAGTTTGGGAAAATGGATGAAATTTGAAAAATGTTTCGAACTTCTATCCCAAGGGTGCAATAATCTTGATAGAGGATTATACTAACATAAATGGTTTTTCCATTTAAGGGAATAAAGAGGGATTTAGTACGCTTTTAACTAAACGATTTTAAAGGATGTAGCTTATGGAATGGAGAACGGATAGGAAATCCAAGGAGCCTTTATATAAACAAATAGCTGGTTATATTGAGAGTGGTATTGCTGATGGGACATTTTTACTAGATAAGCCATTACCTTCTGAGCGCTTCTTGGCACATGAACTGGGGGTTAACAGAAGTACAGTTGTAGCAGCTTATGATGAATTGGAAGCAAATGGGCTGGTTGAACGAAAAAAAGGAAGCGGAACGATGATCAGCAAGGATATATGGGGAATCAACAGAAAACGTATACCTAGTTGGAATAGATATATCGAAGCTGGTTCATTTTTACCCAATTTGCCGGTAACCCAAAGAATACGTAAAGAAACGGAAGGGCATAACCTTATAAACTTAGCTAGTGGAGAGGTATCAGAAGACTTATTTCCAGTCGAATCCTTACGTGAAATCATTTCGAATAGGTCTTTTATTGGTAGTTTAGGTTATGATCATCCCCAGGGTAATGCGATTTTAAGGGACACAATAACCAATCATGTTAAACAGTATAGAAGAATTGATACTCATCCATCTTCCATACTAATTACTTCTGGTGCACAACAAGCCATACATCTCGTTGTCCAATGCTTGTTAAAACCAGGCGATGCCGTTGCGTTGGAAGATCCATCATACAGTTACAACCTTCCCATTTTTCAATCCGCAGGACTAAGAACATTTCTTTTACCAGTTGATAAGGATGGCATCAACCCAGAGGATTTACTAGCACTACATAAAAAACATCGAATCAGGATGATATTTTTGAACCCTGTTTTTCAAAACCCAACAGGAACTGTACTTCATATCAACCGTCGTAAAAGGATTCTAGAGCTTTCATCCGAATATGGCATACCGGTTATAGAAGACGATCCTTATAGTTTAACTTCCTTTACTGGGGAGGAAATCTCTACTCTAAAATCGATGGACAACAACGGAAATGTTTTATATATAAGCTCTTTGTCAAAAATTGTTGCTTCTGGTTTAAGAATTGGCTGGATTATAGGACCGAAATCAGTAATAGAGAGGCTCTCTGATGCTAAGCAACAGGTTGACTTCGGCCATGGCTCATTCACTCAATGGATAGCAAACGATTTTCTTGAATCAGAGCATTTCCCTACTCATATTACCTACTTAAGAGAGCAGCTAGAAAGAAGAAGGGATGCAATGGTGTCGAGTCTTCAACAATTTCTAAATAACAAAGTTGAGTATTATTCGCCAAATGGTGGTATTCATTTGTGGTGTAAGTTGAAAGTACAATTAAACGAAATAAAATTACTAGAGGAGTCTATCAAAAGAGGAGTCATTTACGTTCCCGGTTCAACATTGGGAACAAACAAGGAATATATTCGCTTTACCTTTGCGAGAGAAAACGAGGAATCCATTCAAGAAGGGATCAAAAGATTTGCAGATGCTGTAAGGAGCTTATAGCTGTGTGCTCAAATACTCTCGAGTGAATCATGACAAAGTCATGATTCTTTTTTTGTCTTTTCAAAGAAGTAAGTTAGGTTAGAGGTGCCACAAGCCGTGGTATCTTAGCCGTTCCTTCAGAGGTGCTTTTACCTTTTTATGTATATTAATAAAAGAGTTCAACAAGTGGAGGGTGGAAATATTACAAGATTGGATGGTCATAAATTCGGTCGTTCTTTTATTATAGAGAAGTAGGGCTCATTCTAAAATATATACACCGTAAAAGCTAAGAGCTTGTAAATTATTTCATATACACTGAATGTTTTATGTTATTTATAAATGATCAAATTTTAAAGAAAATATAACAAAGGTATTGTTGCACTTTAGTAGAGGAGGTACAGGGATGGAGAACAAAGAGAATGTCCGAGTAGCTGTTGTCCAGGCTGCTTCCGTCATAATGGATAAAAAGGCAAGTGTGAAAAAAGCCATTGATCTTATTCACGAGGCTGCAAGTAAAGGAGCTAATATAGTCGTTTTCCCGGAAGCGTTCATCCCTGCGTATCCAAGAGGGCTTTCATTCGGAACAAAAATTGGCAGCCGTTCTCAATCAGGAAGAGAGGATTGGTATCGTTATTGGGATAATTCTATACTTGTACCAGGGGAAGAAACGAATTTATTATGTTCAGCTGCCCGTAAAGCTAATATTTATCTTGTTATTGGAGTAATAGAAAGGGATTCTGAGAATAGCGGTGGAACTCTCTATTGCACAGTGCTTTTTATTGGTCCGGACGGATTGATTTTAGGAAAACATCGTAAACTTAAACCTACGGCCTCAGAAAGAATTGTATGGGGCGAAGGAGATGGTAGCACTTTACCTGTTTTTGATACTCCATATGGAAAGATTGGGGCGCTTATTTGTTGGGAAAATTATATGCCATTAGCAAGGAGCGCCATGTATGCACAGGGCATACAACTTTATATTGCTCCAACAGCTGATTCAAGGGACTCCTGGCAATCTACTATTCGTCATATTGCTATGGAAGGAAGGTGCTTTGTTTTGTCATGTAATCAATATGTAACAAAGGATATGTATCCTAAGGACTTGGCCTGCTATGATGAATTAGAGACTTCCCCCAATGAAATGTGCCGGGGAGGAAGCGCAATTATTAATCCTTTTGGTGAATATGTCTATGAACCAGTGTATGGTGAAGAAGCAATACTAATTAGTGATTTGAACCTTAAACAAATAGCATACAGCCAATTTGACTTTGATCCAGTTGGTCATTACAGCAGACCTGATATATTTACATTACACATCAATAATGAGAATCGGAATAATGTCAAATGGTTAAAGGATATAAATACTAATAATATTGGAGGCGTATGACGATGATGATTAGTGTAATATTAGTAGTAGCCATTAGTTTAGTTGCCTTAGTTAGTACCATTTCATTAATGGGGAAGGGTGATAGTAATTACTCTTCAGCTACAAAAGGGAATTTGTTGAATCTTAGTTATATTTATATTGGTCTTGCACTAGTATTAACTGTAGGCATCTTCTACTTCATAATAAAATTAGCATGAATTATTGTTTAAGGTATACCGTAAATAAGTATTTTTATAAATGTATAAAGCACTTCTAAAAAATCAAATCTTGAGGTTTTTTATAGTTCATTTATGGCTAAGATTTGGATTAATAGCATGAAGCAGAGGTTAACTAATTTGGATTTTTTCTAAAAAAATAAAGTGGATGGTCAAAATACCAGCCAAGTGGATGGTTTAATTTCATCCAATTTTATTATGATAGAATTATCAACTTATAACCAACTTGCTAGTTGCTGATTATTGACAGAATGGAGATGAAAAGACAGGAGAGAAATATAGGCTTAATTGTATAAAGGTCATGTTTGTTCGAGTGAAGTACATGACACTAACTATTTGTGAGTATTTGTGAATTAGTTCACAAATGTGACAAAATTGTGAACTTAACTTACTGGTCTCTAGTTTAAGTACAACTTTTCACTAAAAGTGAAACGTTAATAGAACGGTCACTTCTAAGAAAAACTGTCCGCCTCTTGGATATAACAATTAATTTATTACGTAGCGGAGATGATGAAATATGACATTGCCTATTTTGATTTTAACAATTCTCTTAGCCTTGTTAAAAATATTAGTTACCTGTCTTCCAACCGATGCAGTGAATTGGATTATCAGCAAATTTAAGCTGCATTCAGAACTTAGTGACGCGAATGCCATCGTAACCATTGACGGAAAACGCTTGGAAGGTGAAGACAAGATTCAAGTTATTAATTATTTTAACAAAGCGAAATTTTTGAAAAAAAATCATATATTTCCAGGGAACGAGCAATTATTTTTGCATCCAGAGAACGGTGGGACTCCATTAGTCATTGATACTAAAAGAGGCAAAATGGATGTTAGATTATTTGTGTACATTTACAACGACCACGTGGATGTAGTTAAACAGTACAAGAAGAAATTAATTGCGTATAGTCTGCTTTCCGATAGCCTCCAAGAACGTTCTATGCCAGTAATAAGGGATATAGTTTAAAAGGAACTGCACCCCAATTGTTAGACACCGTCTAACAATTGGAGGTGTAGTTTTTTTATGACAAATTATTCATTTTTTGAAAATTAAAGCTGTTTTTGCTTATTTAGAAGGAACGGAGTCATTAAAATCCGTCGTAAATATATTTAATGTTAGTTTAACTCCAGTATTATGAATAGTATCGAATGTGACCTTCTGTCAGGTTTAGCTAACAAAAACATACTGAAAACCTACAGCCCTATGATACATATCACTAACAACTACAATTGCCCTGTTTTCTACAATTTTTAAAGCTGTAGTTGTATGGACGTTATAGGGGGGATTCGCTATGATTAAGGTTGAAATCCACATTTTGGGTGATTATACTGATATATAGTTGTAAATAAAATCACAAAAATACCCAAATGATTTTTAGTATAATTCGGGTATTGGTTGGTAAATGTTCTTTTTCTGAAGAAAAAACATTTTTTTTGTTGAAAATCCGAATATTATCTTGTGTAATTCACAAAAAGTATATATAATTACCACAAACAACAGGTTTGGCAGGTGATAGTCATCTTACCGATAAACTCTAACGAAACGAAGAAATTGCTTTCTCATATGTATAATGAGGTATCGAAGGAATTGTTCGGCTTTGGTACGACGTTGCTAAAGGTTACTGTTGAGCTGAATGTGATTACATTTCAGGCCAAACATCGACGTGCCCCACGTTCTGAAGCTTTAGAGGGAGAAGTTCCTAGCCTAAAGCAAGAGGTTGATTTTCATATGTCACTGCTTTATAAAAAGAAATTAAGACAAAAGTTAGAAACGCAAACGGATTGGGATATTGAAGCCGTTCTAAGAGATTATGACTCAGCGACGCAACGGGCATTTACCAATATAGTATTGAAAGAAAAATAATATAATAATATAAATGGATTTCCACTTCGGATTTATCTGGAGGGAACGCCACAAAAGAACCAAATGATAGGTTTTATCTTTGTTTACAAAGAAAAGACAATCTTGGGTAGAATTTTTATTCTATTTAAGATTGTCTTTTTTTACATTTATATTAGTAAGAAAGGCAACTTTAAACATATAAAAAACGGAGGTTTAATTGATGAAAAAAATAATTAGCTCATTTATGATGTTATCGGTTTTTGCATTAGTTTTAGCTGCATGCTCTTCAAATGAAAATACTTCTGATGGGAAAAAGCCAACAAAATTAGTCATTTCAACTTGGGGATTTGCTGAGGATTTCTTTCGACCTGAAGTTTACGAACCATTTGAAAAGGAACACAATGTTGAAATTGTAATAGATTCAGGAAACAATGCAGATCGATTGAACAAAGTGCGTCAAGCAAACACCGATGTGGATGTTATCTATCTATCCGACTACTATGCACAACAGGGAATCGATGATGGTTTGTTTGAAAAAATTGATCATAGCAAGATTTCGAATATTGATAAAATTTATGACAAAGCAAAAGCCCCAAATGGCGATGAATATGGACCAGCCTATACAATTGCGCAATTTGGAATTGCGTATAACCCTGATGAAGTGAGTAAACCAATTTCCTCTTGGAAAGATCTTTGGAGTAAGGATTTAGGTGAAATTACAATTCCATCAATTACTTCAACAACTGGACCAATGTTTTTAGATGCTGCTTCAAAAGTCAGTGGAAGTAATGAGTTTGATGAAGATAAAGCCTTTGGTCAAATGAAAAAAGTATTGCCAAATGTTGTTAAAGAATATGGACAAACATCTGAGTTTGTCAACATGTTCTCGCAAGGAGAAATTGCTGCAGGTCCAATAATGGAAATGTACTTTGGCGATTTACAGGAAGCCGTTCCTAATGCTAAGTTCGTTTCCCCTAAAGAAGGCGGATACGCAGTCATGAATACGATGAATATCGTAAAAGGAAGCGATCAAAAAGAATTATCTGAAGAATTTATTAATTACATCTTGAGTAATGAAGTTCAGGAAAAATCAGCGAAAGCGAAGATCGACTCTCCAGTTAACACAGAAGTTAAGCTATCTAAAACAGAAGCAAAAGGCTTAACGTATGGAGAAGATGTTGTTAACAGATTATTTGTACTAGATATGAAGTTTGTTAATGAAAACTCTAAACAATGGATTGATCGTTGGAATCGTGAACTTGCACACTAAGAAAAAGAGGTTTGATCGATGAAAAAAAAATTGATTCTCGATGTGGATACAGGAATAGATGATGCAATCGGGATCATTCTTGCTGTTAAAAGCCGTCAATTTGACATATTAGGCATTACAACAGTAAACGGGAATGTATCACTTGATACTGCCACACGGAATACATGCAAAATACTAGATCTGTTGGGTGAACAAGAAATTTCAGTCATTAAGGGGGCAGATACTCCAATTATCAGGAATTCCTTTTTTGAACATCGAGTTCATGGGGAAGACGGTCTTGGAGGTGCCTTAAAGAATGTTGAAGTTAACAAGCAGCCTGATGATGGCTTTGCTTCTGACTTTATTATTAATTCCATTTTAAATTTCACTAATGAAGTAACACTTGTCATGACGGGACCTCTTACAAATTTGGCCCTGGCAGTTAAAAAATGTCCGCAAATTACCAAGCTTGTGAAAGAAGTTATCTTTATGGGAGGAGTTGTACAAGGGGTGGGCAATGTCACACCAACCTCGGAGTATAACACGTTTGTCGACCCTGAAGCAGCCAAAATTGTATTACAAGCGGGGTTCGAATCGATTACACAAGTTGGTCTTGATGTCACAAGAAAGGTTCTTCTAACAGAAGAGCATATACAATTGATTCAAAACAGTACACTTGCTGACTATATAAGAGACAGTACGTCTGAATATCGGAAAAGGTATTTTGAACGTAATAATATTTGGGCGTGTGCAATGCATGATCCATTAGCTGTAGGTATTGCTTTGCAAAAAGATCTTGTCACTAGTGAAGAATACTATGTGGATGTTGAAATAAAAAGTGAGATTTGTGACGGGCAGATGGTTTGCGACTTTCAAAACCGGCTGATGAAGCCAGCAAATGCAAATGTTTGTCTAGACGTCAATGCGGAGGCGTTTTTCAACCTGTTTATTCGCATAATCAATTCATAAATAATATGAACAGGGGGTTACGAGGTGAAAAAACGTTATCTATACCTGTTGCTGTTGCCAGGTGTTCTTTTTTTAACGATTTTTATGATTGTTCCAATCTTCTTAACGATTGGAACGACATTTTTTAATGAAAGTGGCTTTACTATCCAAGGGTACCTCGATTTTTTCAAAGATCGATACTTCATTGAAATTCTGCTCACGACACTTAGAGTGAGTCTGTTCACGACTATTATTTGTATTCTGTTAGGATTTCCAGCAGCCTATTATATTTCTAAGCTAGGAAAAAGAACAAAAGCTATCATGCTTTTGTTTACAATTTTCCCACTATTAACAAGTCCGGTTGTTCGATCATTTAGCTGGATGGTGATTATCGGTAAAAACGGCGTGATAAATAAATTGCTGCTGAGTATGGGCTTGATCGACAAACCACTCGACATCTTGTACACGCCAACGGCTATTATTATCGGATTAGTCCATTTATTTTTGCCATTGATTATTGTAACACTGGTAGGAGTGATGGAAAATATCGAAACGGATCTATTAAAAGCAGCGGAGAGTTTAGGTGCTTCAAGATTAGCGGTATTTTCAAAAGTGATTATTCCGCTTTCGGTTCCAGGTTTGGTCATTGGTAGTATTCTTGTTTTTGTAGGGAGCTTTACTGCGTATACAACGCCAGCATTACTTGGTGGGAAACAGCGTGTTATTTCGACGTTTCTCTATCAAAATGCCATTACATTGAATGAATGGCAAGTGGCATCAATTGTCGCTACGATAATGATCGCAGTTACGGTTCTTATCATATCAATAATGAATGGTTTGGCTAAAAAATTAAATCCAAAGGGGTAGAGGTGTATGCAGGAAAAAAATCGAGGATTGGCCCTGTTTACCTTCCTGGTGTTTCTCTTTTTACTAGGGCCTTTACTTATCATATCCGTTACGTCATTTGAAGGCGGCAATATTTTAAAATTCCCGCCAGAAGAATTTTCTTTAAGATGGTATGAAAATATTTTTAATGTGGAAATGTTTTTAATTTCGTTTAAAACGTCCATTCTAGTTTCACTTGCAGGCAATCTTTTGGCTCTTTTACTAGGAGTGCCAGCTGCCTATGCATTAAGCCGATTTGATTTTAAAGGGAAAACAATCATAAATGCATTTTTTGTTTCTCCTATATTAGTTCCGGGAATTGTGCTGGGCTTTGCGTTTTTACGATACATTGTGGGGACGTATCAGCTACCGATTTATGCGGCACTGTTTGTTGGACATACAGTCATAATGCTTCCTTTCATTATACGTGTGATTTCTTCAAGCTTATCAAATTTTGACTTTTCAATTGAAGAAGCGGCTGAGAGTCTAGGAGCGAGTAAGGTGGGAACCTTTTTTACAGTGGTCCTCCCGAATATAAAATCAGGAATCTTAGCAGCTGTCATGATTGCCTTTTTAGAATCCTTCAATAATGTAGACATTTCAGTGTATATGACAGGTCCTGGGGTAAGCACGTTTCCGATTCAGATGCTGACATATGTAGAGAACTACTTTGATCCTACCATTTCAGCTATTTCGGTATTACTCATGATCATTACGGCTTTCTTCATGTTTATAGTTGAACGGCTAATGGGCTTGTCCTATTTCACAAAACGATAAGGAGGTAATAATGGATGGCTTTATTTACATTACAAGATATTTCTGTAGCTTATAATAAACAAAATATTTTAAAAGACTTCAATCTTGAGATTGAAAAAGGAAAGCTAGTTTCTCTTCTTGGCCCTAGCGGCTGTGGAAAAACAACAACTTTGCGTTTGATTGCTGGATTTTTACAGGCAAACGAAGGGAAGTTTTTATTTAAAGATAAGGATTATACGAAAGTACCTGTTAACAAGCGGAACTTTGGCTTTGTGTTTCAAAACTATGCATTATTTCCGCATTTGTCCATTTTCGATAATATTGCATTCGGTCTTCGGCTTAGAAAGATTTCTAAAAGTGAAATTGAAAAGCGTGTTATGAATGTGCTAGAAATTGTTAATCTAAAAGGATTTGAAAAGAGATATCCACAAGAGCTTTCTGGAGGACAAAAGCAGCGAGTTGCGATTGCAAGGGCACTCGTCATTGAACCTGATATCCTATTATTTGACGAGCCTTTGAGTAATCTTGATGCAAATTTGAGGGTGAATATGAGAGTTGAGATTCGCCGTATCCAACAAGAGCTGGGGATTACAACGGTGTATGTTTCGCATGATCAGGAAGAATGTTTCTCCATCTCTGATCAGGTAGCGATTATGAATAAAGGTGTCATTGAGCAGCTTAGCGATCCTGCGTCTATCTACAAATATCCTGAAACCAAATTTGTTGCTGACTTTATCGGTTTTAAAAACTTCATTGATTTTGATAAGCGCGTGGATCACGAGGATAAAATTGAACTTAGTAAGTCGGGTTATGTCTTTGTGATACAAAAGGACGCACAAATGATCAATTTATCTGGAAAAATAGGAGCTATCAGACCGGACGATCTATTAATTCGGGCAAAAGATATCTCTGAAGTTGTTTCGGAAAATAGTATATCTGGCCGAGTTAAAGTTAGCACGTATCTGGGAAGAAGCTTTCAATATGTTGTTGAAACTCCAATAGGAGATTTCACTGTGAACAAGGAAATGACAGAATCTTATCGTGCTGGTCAGGAAATTGTCCTTGAAATTCCGAGAAACCAGATGGTGCTTGTTGATTAGCTTAGGAGGGTAAGTTATGCAAATAGATGTGCTGGTAAGAGATATCTACGTTTTTAACAGCTATTTTAAAAGATTTATTAAAGGAAATGCAGCTATCAAAGGCGGGAAGTTTTATTATATTGGAGATCGGGAAATAGAGACCTTCCAGCCGGATCAGATTATTGATGGGCATGGTAAGTATATGGTTCCAGGTCTGATTGATATCCATTTACACATTGAAAGTACGATGGTAACGCCGTCCACGTTTTCCTATGGGGTAATCAAAAATGGCGTGACCACTATTGTGCCGGAACCACATGAAATGGCCAATATATTCGGAATATCAGGTGTTAAGGAAATGATTAAAGCGAGTAAAGAGTGCGTAGCAGATATGTTTTATGCAATCCCGAGTTCTGTTCCTGCGACGTCGATGGAAACAACAGGCGGTTCTATTGAAATTAGCGACATAGATGAATTGATCCAAACAGAAGACATTAAATGTCTGGGTGAAATCATGAACTACTATGAGATTATTTCCGACCCGGATTGTAAAACGAATCAGATTTTGTCTCATATCCGTTCTCGTTATCCCGATTTAATAATAGAGGGGCATGTTCCGAAACTGCTCGATTTAGACTTACAAAAGATAGCATATGCCGGAGTAAATTCAGATCACACCCACCAAACAGTGGAAGGAATGGATGCTAGGATTGCTGCTGGTATGTTTCTTGAGATTCAAGAAAAATCAATGACTAAAGAAGTTATCGATTACTTAAAGGAAAAACAAGTAGATGAACATTTCTGCTTTGTCACCGATGATGTTATGACTGACTCTCTTCAAAAAAGAGGACATCTCAATGTCCTTTTAAAGAAAGCGATTCAAATGGGCTTGTCTCCGGAAAAAGCCATTTATGCGTGCACTTACACACCTGCACAGCGGATGAGAATGTATGACCGGGGTACCATTGCACCAGGGAAAGTGGCTGACTTTCTGCTGGTATCAAACTTGGAAAACTTTGACATTGAACAAGTATACAAAAAAGGTGAGCTTGTTTATGAATCTTCACAGCCATATATGCAAGTAGTAAAGGAGAGACAATTTCCTGAGGAGTTTTATCAAAGTGTGAAGCTTGAGGCACTTACAGAAGACGATTTTGATGTCCCACTTTCACACAAGCATGACCGTTGCAAATGCCGCATTATAAACGTGCAGAATGGTTCAACTTTTACAAGTGAAACACATGATATGCTTGATATAAGAGATGGTAAGTTATGCTGGGAAGAAAGCTCTTACGGTTTAATCGCAACATTTGAACGATACGGAAAAAACGGTAATCGTGCGCATGGGTTAATCACAGGGGATGTTTTAAAGCGGGGAGCAGTCGCCACCACCTATTCCCATGATAACCATAATCTATTGGTGATTGGTCGCAATAAGCAGGATATGCTGATTGCCGCTAACGAAGTAATAAGGAAGCAAGGCGGAGTCTGTTGCGTAGAAGATGGTAAAGTCCTTTCCATGATTCCTCTCCCGGTAGGAGGAATTCTTTCGGAAGAGCCATTAGACATTGTATCGGAACAGGTTCAGCATCTAACTAATGCACTTAAGTCGTTAGGATATGAACATTACAATGTAATTATGTCCTTGAGCACTTTATCGCTTCCTGTCAGCCCGGCTCTAAAAATAACTGACCATGGATTAATCAACGTAAATGAAGGGAAAATTGTCCCTCTTATAGTAAGTGATGAGGATTAGTTTAGTATATAAATCATTTCAACATTAAATCAGGGAAAAAACTGATACCAAAAACCATATAAAGTGGGGTTGGCTCAGTTTTTTCTCTTTTTAATCCAGTATTGTATTTGTAATTGATAAGTTTTGCACTGCATCAGTTTTTTTGCCTGAATATTTGGCTTTCCTATCTAGCTGTAAATTTACGGTAATAAATATTTTCTCTGTATGGTTATTGAATTTTATTGACTCTTTTTTACTGATATGGTATAATTTTTCCAATCTAAGAAAAGGTGTGGTGTTTTATGTCGGGAGTAGGTATCAACTAATTTAGTTGAATAAGGTTTTTTAATCACTGGTTTATCAGTGCATTAAGTGTACCTTTTTTTACAGTGTAAATATGCACTGTAAATACCTACCTTAAGACTGCTTCCTTTTCCATAATCGTGTAACATAAAGGTGTTACGACGAAAAGCATGGTGGGATTTGTCCTGCCATGCTTTTTCGTTGTAAGTAGGTCTATTTGATCTGCCAATTTTGTTATCGATAAAGGTCCTTATTATCTATAAGGCCGATGCCCGCAGGAGCTTTCTACTCAAATGAATGGCTGTCAATGCAGCCTGTTCATTTGTAAAGGTAGGAGGACTTTTGCGGGCATTTTTTTGGAATCGAGGATTTTTAATCTCTCACTCATTCAAGGAGGCAATCATAATGAATAAGATGACATATGAAAAATTACAATATATAGAACTGAAAGAAATGGTGAAAAACCATTGCGTAAGTGGTTTAGGAAAAGCGTTGTTGGATCGGCTTCAGCCAAGTACTCAGCTGAATGTGGTTAAAATTCGTTTAAACGAGACGACTGAGGCGAGGAATTTACTGAATGCTGAAAACCATATTCCCTTAAAAGGCATATCTAATGTTGGATACCAAATTGAAAAGCTAGAAAAAGGAATGATTTTAGAACCATCAGAGTTAGTTGCAATAGCAGATTTCTTAAGAGGCTGCAGGAATATTAAGAAATTTATGAACGATAAAGAATTCTTCGCACCCACATTGCATGCCTATGCTCACTCCATGACTGAATTCAGGAGTATTGAAGAAGATATTCAATTCGTTATAAAAGGAAATATGGTTGTTTCCGAAGCGAGTAAGGATTTGAAGCGAATTCGAAACCAAATAGTTAAGACAGAATCTAAAATAGAGGAACGCTTAAATAAATTCTTAAAGAGTGGAGCCAACAAAGAGTTCATTCAGGAGTTTTTTATCAGTAAAAAAGATGATCGCTTTACGATCCCCATTAAAGCTTCTTATAAAAATCAGGTGGCTGGAACAATCGTGGAAGTATCATCTAAAGGGGCAACAGTGTTCATTGAACCAGCATCTGTGACCAAATTAAATGTAGAATTAGCGAGTTTAAAAGCTGAAGAATCGATGGAAGTGTATCAACTTTTAGCAACTCTATCCGGTACGATTTACGAGGAACTGAAACCAATAAAAATAAATATAGAACTAATCAGTCAATACGACATGATTTTCGCAAAAGCAAAGTTCAGTAAAAGCATGGATGCCATTGAACCGAAGATCAATAATCATGGTTATATTCAGTTGAAAAGTTGTAAACATCCTCTTTTGCCCCAAAATAGCGTACCTTTGGATTTTGAGATAGGTAAGGACTATCGCAGCTTGATTATTACAGGTCCTAATGCCGGCGGTAAAACAGTGGTCCTGAAAACAATCGGTATCCTTACATTGGCTGTTATGTCAGGGTTTCATGTTGCAGGAAACGTGGGGACGGAACTTGCAGTCTTTGATCAAGTATTTGTCGATATTGGCGATAATCAAAGTATTGAAAATGCGCTCAGTACTTTTTCATCACATATGAAAAACATCTCAGATATTATGAGTGCATCAACCAATAATTCATTGCTTTTATTCGATGAAATAGGGAGCGGGACGGAACCGAATGAAGGCGCAGCTCTAGCTATTGCAATACTCGAGGAATTTTATCAAATGGGCTGCATAACAGTTGCAACAACCCATTATGGTGAAATCAAACGATATTCGGAAATACACAGTGATTTTATGAATGCGGCCATGCAGTTCAATAGTGAAACACTAGAGCCCATGTATAAGATAGTGATTGGTAAGTCAGGGGATAGTAACGCACTTTGGATAGCGAAAAAAATGGATGTGCGCGAAAAGGTTTTGCAAAAGGCAAAGCTTTATATCGAGAATAAAGACTATGACTTGAACCGTATCCAAGAAGGTAAAATCAAAAAACCGAAAGTAGCGGCGGTTCCAAAGGAAGCATTGTATGAATTTGAAGTTGGAGACAAGGTAAAGTTAACTGAACTGAATGGTTATGGCATTGTATATAAAAAAATGGATTCTTACAATAATGTAGTTGTGCTTTTCGAAGATACATTCATAGAGGTTCACGTTAATAGAATGGAGCTTGAAATAAAAGCCATCGATTTATATCCTGAAGGCTATGATCTGAATTCTTTATTTGTCAGTTACAAAGAAAGAAAATTGAAGCGGGACCTTGAAAGAGGATCCAAAAAGGCGTTGAAGAATGTAGCAGCGGATATACGGAAGAAACTTGGTGAATAGTACGGTCATGAGACAGTAAATAAACCATTTTATATCAAACCAAAGTGCAAAAAAGCCTCTCTAAATGATAGGCTTTTTTGCATATTATTCGTGTGCTTTTGCTTTCAGGCACTACCAAAAGTCTATTTTTGATTATTACTGATTTCTTTTACTTCTATCATTATATAGATTAATTAATTCTGCATTTTGCTTATTCATTTTTTTAACATTCTTATTAATCGTTGCCAATTCCCATAGTACAGCTAATCCAAAGATTATCATAAGCGTTAAGTAATCCATTGTTGTCCTCCCAATTGATGTTTTGTACCTTTATAATTAAGCGATTCTTTTTACTTTCCTTGGATTCAATTCTTCAACTTGGGAAGGCAAGTTTTTTCTTTGATAATAATTGTTTTGAATCAATGCATATATCACTAAAAAAGTTCCCAGTAATTCGAATGATGAAAGTGATCCCCCTTGGATAAATACAATGACTAACGTGGTTATCGGAACTACATTGATAAATAGAATTCCATTAATGGGAGTTAAAAGTTTAATACCTAAATTCCAGCTTAATAGTGCTATGGCTCCGGGGAAAATAATCATAAAAATCATCTCGCCATAAATGGATTGGATAACCTCTGCTGTAGGGACGGACAGGCCCAGGACAGTTGCAAAGAATGTTATGATTCCTGATACAGATGTTCCTAAAATGCACGTTAAAGTTGAATAGCGGAGTGTTGACCATCCACTAAACTGGTTGCCGCCCATCGTATATATAACCCATCCTATAACCCCAATAAGAATGAAAAGGATAGGAATGATGCTGTCTTTCAATAAAAAAAGGAATGATAAGTTTCCATTGGTAATAACAAGAATGGCCCCTATTAAGGCAAGGAGCATACTGGCGATGGTATATTTCATGGGTCTTGCATTTTTGAAAACCCACATTATCATAATTGAAATCATAGGCATTAATGATTCCATGATGGAAGCAACAATTACCCCGTTATGGCCCAGTAAGTCTTGACCTGAGAAAATGAGAAAATTGTATACTGTAAACGCCATCGTTCCAAAAAACAATAAATTCTTTCCTTTACCTTCCAAGCAAAAAGACTTCTTTCCCTCTTTAATTAAAAGCAATATCCCTAAAATTATGCTAACAGCTAAATATCGCAGAAAAGAGAAATAAATAGGATCAATATACCTTAGTGCCCTTTCTGCAACTGGAAACATGGCTCCCCAAGAAATACTGGCTGTCAAACATAAAAGTGCACCGATTAAAACTTGATTTTTCTTCATTAAAAGCTTCCCCTCAAAAAAATAATGATTGATTAAATTCCTATACACACCTTATGATAAAGTCATTATCATGTAAAATGACTTAAAATGAATATAACCATCATTATTAATGATATTTTGGAAAGGGGGGTCACTTATATGGAAATGAGGGATTTGCAAATATTCCAGTGCGTCGCTAAATATGGAAGCATAAGTAAGGCAGCTGTTGAGTTGAATTACGTCCAATCCAATGTAACGGCGAGGATTAAGCATCTGGAGCATGAGTTACGGACGCCTTTATTCAATAGGCATAAACGTGGTATGTCTTTAACTGCAGAGGCCCGAAAAATGCTAGAGTATGTAAATAAAATTTTGCTTGATATGGAAGAACTCAAGCAAGTATTCCTGGATAGTGAAACACCTACAGGGATATTGAACATCGGTACAGTTGAAACGGTCAGCGGTCTTCCTAAGATTCTAGCCTCTTATCATAAACAGTACCCAAATGTCGATTTGTCCATAAAGGCTGGGTTAACAGAGGATTTAATTAAAGATGTAATTGAACATAGGCTAGATGGCGCTTTTGTTACAGGGCCGATTAAACATCCACTCATTCAGCCGTACGATGTATGTACAGAAAAACTTGTTTTAGTTACAAGAAATGAAACATTCAACCTTGAAGAATTTTTAACAGAACCAATTTTAGTATTCAGTCAGGGGTGTGGATATCGCTCTAAACTAGAACAATGGTTGAAAGAAGAAGAAGTGATGCCTAAAAGGATTATGGAGTTCAATGTATTAGAGACCATCTTAACCAGCGTAACACTCGGCCTTGGCATAACCCTCGTACCACAATCAGCGGTAAATCACCTTGCAGCCAATGAAAATGTGCATGTTCATGCAATTCCAGAAGAGTACGGCAATATTTCGACTGTCTTCATTCACCGTAAAGATGCTTATTTGACAAACTCCATGCAAAGCTTCTTACAAACAATTGAAGCTCATCATGAATGTACGGTTAAACAGATTTAAGCAAAAGCATGGAACCATTCCTGAGCCAATATGGAGGTCTGGGGGTATCATATCTCTTTACATAAAATGATTAAGGATCGCTGAAACTTGGGCCTGTCCCGAACATGCAAGAAATAATAGCAAACAGACGATTTTCCCCTTGGATTAGGTAAAATCGTCTTTTCCATTCCAAAAATACTAGCAGGAGTTTTATGTATGCACGTAGTTAGGAAGTTAGGAATCGCGTGTGCCCGAGGAATAACTGGTCTCAGGTTCATGGGGGAGTCCCTATGACTATTAAGTAGCTAACGTAAAACCAGATTCGACAATGATTTCTTAGCTATTGTAAGATGAATGAAAAAACCATGAAAAGGGTGAATGATTTGGTTCATTT
The DNA here is from genome assembly GCF_001273755.1 of Peribacillus butanolivorans. Lineage (GTDB taxonomy): Bacteria > Bacillota > Bacilli > Bacillales > DSM-1321 > Peribacillus > Peribacillus butanolivorans. Next base: position 4,310,389 of record NZ_LGYA01000001.1, on the reverse strand, counting down.
ATTACCGTCGCTTATTGAAAAAGTAGGGATTATTGTGATAGCTGCATTCCTGCTTTCTTATATGAAACCCTTTCGACAAATGATTGGTCATGAACATCAAATGTCAAAGAAAATCATGCTCATAGCACTTTTTGGGGCATTCGGAATTATAAGTAACTATACAGGAATAGAAATTGGGAATCATGTAATACCAGAAAGTGTTTGGCATACTGAGATAGCTCCCGATAACGCTATTGCGAATACGCGGATCATGGGAGTAGCGATCGGTGGTTTGCTAGGGGGACCATTTGTTGGTTTAGGTGTCGGTTTGATTGCTGGGTTGCACCGTTATTCACTTGGAGGTTTTACAGCGGGGGCTTGTGCGATAGCAGCAATTTTGGCTGGAGTCTTATCGGGGTTTTTGGGTAAAAGGCGCCGAAAGTATGGGATGATCACTCCCTGGTTTGCTCTTCCTATTTGTATGGCCTTAGAAGCGATTCAAATGGTCATTATACTATTAACCGCTAAACCATTTGAAAGGGCGTGGGAGCTCGTAGAAGTAATCGGACTCCCTATGATTATTATCAACGGGTTTGGCACTTTGCTATTTATGCTCATCATTCAATCCACTATGAGGGATGAAGCACGGACACGGGCTGTACAAACGAACCTTGCGTTTTTGATTGCTGATCAGACATTACCTTATTTCAGACAAGGATTAAATCAAACTTCCTGTAAGAAAATAGCACAAATCATTTTGGGGCTGACTGAAGCCGACGCTGTGGCCATAACCAATGAACATAGTGTCCTTGCTCATGTGGGTGCTGCTTCTGATCACCATGTCCCAAAGGAGGGAATAGCTACAGGCTTAACGAGAAAAGCCCTTGAACAAGGCAAAATCATTATTGCTAAAACAAGAAAGGATATTTATTGTTTCCATGAACTTTGTCCATTGCAAGCTGCCGTAGTCCTGCCATTGCAAGTCCAACAGAAAACGGTCGGAACTTTGAAGATGTATTTCAAGCATCCCGATAAATTAAGCCAAGTAGAACAAGAGTTAGCTGAGGGGTTGGCGAAACTATTTTCCACACAATTGGAACTAGCCGAAGCGGAAATGCAAACGAAATTATTAAAGGATGCTGAAATCAAGGCTTTACAGGCCCAAGTCCACCCTCATTTTTTGTTTAATGCGATCAACACGATATCTGTTTTATGCCGGACTGATGTGGAGAAAGCAAGAAATTTATTGTTGGAGCTAAGTGCCTTTTTTCGTAGCAATTTACAAGGTGCTCGTCAAATACTAATTCCGCTTGAAAAAGAATTAGAGCATGTCAACGCTTATTTATCACTAGAGCAGGCCCGATTTCCAAATAAATATCATATCGTGTATCGAATTGAGCCAAGTCTTAAAGAAGTTCTATTGCCTCCATTTACGTTACAGCCACTTGTTGAAAATGCGATACACCATGCCTTTCTACATGTGAAGAGCAAAGGTGAAATTATCATTCATGTATATTTTAAAAACGAAATGATGTTTATTGTTGTGGAAGATAACGGGAAAGGGATTTCAAGCGAGAAATTAGATGAATTAGGTAAACATGCTGTAAAATCGAATAAAGGAACAGGAACCGCCCTTTATAATATCAGTGAACGGCTAGAAGGTATATATAATGGTCATGCCAGCCTCTCTATTGAAAGTGAAACTGGTCATGGAACACAAGTGAAAATATCAATACCACTTAACGAAAAAGGAGTATATGTCAACGATGATGAAAGCATTTATCGTAGAAGATGAACCACTGGCAAGAGATGAATTGAAATATCTTCTGAAGAGAAGCAGACAGGTTGAAGTTGTGGGCGAGGCTGATGGGATAGAAGAAGCCATGAGGGATATCCCTCGATTGAATCCTGATCTTGTCTTTTTGGATATTGAGCTTGCGGAGGGAAATGGTTTACTATTGGCTAAACAATTAGTAGAACTTGACCCTGCGCCTTCGATTATTTTTGCGACGGCTTATGACGAGTTTGCCCTTCAAGCCTTTGAATTATATGCTTTTGATTATCTATTAAAGCCATTTAATGAAAAAAGAATTCGTCAAACTTTGGATAAAATTATGAAACTCCATAAGATCGGGGAAGACGAATCTAGGATAAAATCTCCTGATAATCGAACCGCGGTTGAACAAACAAGTAAATTGGCTGTTGTAATAGATGATCGGATTGTCTTGATTGATCGGGATAACATTATATTTTTAGGATTCATAGAAGGAAAGACAATCATTAAAACCGAAGATAATGAATATAAAATAGGTGACCCTCTCATTGTGCTTGAAAGGAAGCTCGACAATCGCTCTTTTTTACGCGTGCATCGTAGTTTCATTGTAAATATTGTCCATATATTAGAAATACAACCTTGGTTCAACTCGACTTATAACCTCATTATGAGTAATGGATCAAACATTCCAGTAAGTCGCACATATGTGAAAGAGCTAAAGCAGCTTATTGGTTTTTAATATTTTAACAATTCTGCATTTTAACTTCTTTATTTTGCAACCCATCCCTCATTATTTGCATTATAACTTGAAAACCGTTTGAATCCGCTTTCATTGTGATATCATCATTTTACGATGTAAGAAATAGAGGGGGTTCAAAAATGAATGCGGTTCCAATCGTCATAGGCTCCATTTGTATTTTAATGATTGCCTACCGTTTATACGGGACATTCATAGCACTCAAAGTATTAAAGCTCGATGATTCTAAGCCGACTCCGGCTCATAAATTAGAAGATGGAAAAGATTATGTACCAACAAATAAATGGGTGGCATTTGGCCATCATTTTGCAGCCATTGCAGCTGCTGGTCCACTTGTAGGCCCCATCTTGGCTGCACAATTCGGCTATTTGCCAAGTTTATTATGGCTTTTAATCGGAGCTGTAATCGGGGGAGCCGTCCATGATGCCGTGGTGCTTTTTGCGTCCATGCGTAAAGACGGTAAATCCCTATCGGAAGTAGCGAAAGAAGAACTTGGACCTGTAGCAGGCTTCTGTACAGGACTAGCGATGCTTTTTATCATTACTATTACGATGGCAGGACTTTCAATGGTCGTTCTGCATGCTTTAGAAAATAACCCATGGGGGACCTTTGCTGTTGGGATTACAATTCCTATCGCAATGTGTGTTGGGCTTTACCATAAAAAAACTGGCAATCTAAAAGGTGCCACCATTGTCGGGTTCGGGCTCATTATGGCCGGGATTTTACTTGGGCCTAACATTCAAGGTACAGCACTTGGGGAATTATTGACACTAGAAGCAAGCACACTTGCTATTATTCTACCAATCTATGCTTTCTTCGCGGCCGCATTACCGGTTTGGCTGCTGCTCGCACCGCGTGATTACTTGAGTACATTTATGAAAATTGGTGTGTTTGCCGCATTGATAATCGGCGTTTTCGTGGTAAATCCAGAGATACAATTTCCTGCGGTTACGGAATTCATTAATGGCGGAGGTCCGATTGTCGCCGGTCCGGTTTGGCCATTTATTTCAATAACCATTGCCTGTGGTGCCATTTCAGGATTCCATGCATTTGTTGGATCAGGCACAACTCCAAAAATGTTAAATCGCTGGAGTGATATAAAATCCGTTGGTTTCGGTGCGATGCTTGTAGAATGTGTAGTTGCCATTATGGCATTGATTGCTGCAGTTTCGTTACAACCAGGCGATTATTTTGCCATTAACTCCTCACCTGAGGTATTTCAAACATTAGGCATGGAAACCGTACATCTTAACGAACTTAGTGAGGAAATTGGCATTAATCTTGAGGGAAGAACAGGTGGGGCAGTTACACTTGCTGTTGGGATGACCTATATTTTTACCGCAATTCCCTTCTTTGACAAGCTGGCTTCATTTTTCTTCCAATTCGTCATCATGTTCGAGGCGGTCTTCATACTAACCGCAATCGACTCTGGGACACGTGTTGCCCGTTACTTAATCCAGGACTTCTTCGGAGAGTTTTATAAACCATTAAAGAAAGTCGACTGGTTACCGGGTAACATCTTCGCCAGTGCGTTAGCCTGCTTTATTTGGGGCTATCTTCTCTACTCTGGTGACATTGGTTCAATTTGGGCACTCTTTGGTGTATCAAATCAGCTTATGGCCTCGATTGGACTCATCATCGGTGCGACTGTCGTCTTAAAAATTGCAGACAAACGTTGGTATATATGGACATGCCTCGTACCTCTTGCCTACTTATATGTAACGGTTAATGTAGCGGGGTACTGGATGGTAAGAAACGTATACTTAAATCCAGAATCAGCAGGATTTAGTATCTTAAATGGTGTATTATCTATCACCATGTTATGCCTAGGATTAGTCATTCTTATTTCAGCCTTGAAAAAATGGCGGGAGCTTTGGAAGATCCCACAAGCCGAACTTTTGGAAAAGTCAGCATAATGTTAAAGAATCCGGGCAGATTCATTTATATCCCATCAACTTCAGAAAAAAAACGACCTAATGTCTTAATATCTAAACAGTTTAACGAGAAAAAAGTCCTTTGTTGGTTAAAAAGCTTTTATTTCCCGATTCATGACATTTATTTTAAAGTGAAGGAACTTGAGCCTGAAAAAGGAAGTATCAATAACTCCAACTTTGTTAATGATAGCAGATGAGGAGGTGTGATACTATGGCAAAAGATGTTCTATGTGAAGTGAATAATTGTAAATTTTGGGATTCTGGAAACAAATGTAGTGCAGATGCTATTTATGTAGTTAGTAATAAAGGGAAACAAGCATCTAATAGCGAAGAAACTGATTGCAAAACATTTGATCCAGAAATTTAAATCATTGGGGGTAACCATCATACTGGTTACCCTTCTTTATTTATATTATTGATAATAATTATCATTTTCATTCAAGATTATAGAAATTCATTTTATTTTTTTTTCATGACCACGAGAGATTGATCGATATCCTCGAGAGATTGATCGATATCCTCGAGAGTTAGTGCGATAAACTCGAGTTAGAGCGATAAATTCTGAGTTTGGGCGATAAATTCAAGAGTTTGAGCAATTTACTCGTGAGTTTGGCTGTTTTACTCGTGAGTTTGGAGCTGTTTACTCGTGAGTTTGAGCAATTTACTCGTGAGTTTGAGCAATTTACTCGTGAGTTTGAGCAATTTACTCGTGAGTTTGGCTGTTAACTCGTGAGTTTGAGCAATTTACTCGTGAGTTTGGCTGTTTTACTCGTGAGTTTGAGCTGTTTACTCGTGAATTTGGCTGTTTTACTCGAGAGTTTGAGCAATTTACTCGTGAGTTTGAGCAATTTACTCGTGAGTTTGAGCAATTTACTCGTGAGTTTGGCTGTTTACTCGTGAGTTTGAGCAATTTACTCGTGAGTTTGAGCTATTTTACTCGTGAGTTTGAGCTGTTTACTCGTGAGTTTGAGCTATTTTACTCGTGAGTTTGAGCTGTTTACTCGTGAATATAGCTGTTTTACTCGTGAGTTTGATCGATTACTTTTGAAATGGTCAGCCCATCACCGATTGGAATCAGCAGGGATTCTAATTGAGGATGATTGGCCACAGTTTCATTGAATGTCTTCATAAATGCAGTATAATGTTTAGGTTCAGCATCCTGATCCGCCACACTGCCTCCCACAAGTACGTTATCCATGACGATTAAAGCACCCGGTTCCGCCAGTCTAATGCAATATTGCAGGTAATTTTCATAATTGTCCTTGTCAGCATCTATAAAGAAAAAATCAAATCGCTGGTTATCACCAACGAGTTTTTCAAGGCTTTGCAAAGCTGCTCCGGTCATATATGATACTTGATCGCCAAAGCCAGCTTTGGATAGATTGGCATAAGCTAACTTTGCGTATGACTCCTTTAATTCAAGGGAGGTTAATTTTCCTTCGCTGCCGAATCCCCTGGCAAGGCAAATTCCGCTATAGCCCCCAAGAGCTCCTATTTCCAAAACATTTTTAGCTCCTGAAATGGATATAAGCATGGTAAGAAGTTTTCCAGATGAGGGAGATACCGATATGGACGGCATTCCATTTTCTTGTATGGTCGTAATGACTTCTTCCAAAAGAGCATCTTGGGTATAAAACAATGAATCGATATAACTGTTAATTTGTTTCATTCATTTCAATTCCTTTCTCATCATTATTGGAAGTTTCCTTTTCTTCACTTTTCTTATAGGCTGCCTCACTTTCTTGTATTTCAAATAATTGAATAAATTCGTTGATTAACATATCAATGGCTTTCAATTCACCGACTAAGATTTGGTTTATGGATTGAAACTCTGGTTTATCTAATTGCTCCTTGATGGTCGAACGTTTAAGATTCATCATTTCTAAAAAAACAATTGCCCTTCCACGGCGAAACGTTTTTGGACCACGATGGTGTGAACCATGGTCTTTTCCTTTGTAATGCTCTCTGTGATGTCCATCTTTCTTAGAATCCTTGAATTTTTCATTTCTCATGTTAAAACCTCTTTCTGTGTATACGATTGTATACATATCGTTATGTTTATTATCGTATACAATCGTATACATATTGTCAATTTGGATTCAAATATTTACGCATATCGTGGTATGCTTGGTAAATTTAATATTAAGAAATGTATGATCTTCAAGCTTACATGTAATTCTTTTATTTATAAGGTCCAGTTAAACAAAGAACCCGTTTATATCTTCTGGAAAAACATCATTATAAAAAGTAATGGTAACAGGCTAAATGAATTCCATAGAATAATCCTATAGTAGTCTAGTGAAGGGAAGTAAAAAATATACGTCTTATTTATTAAACCTACATACGTACATGAACGAAAAAATCTTAAACAAGTGAATGCCGTAATGTGCACAAATGTTTATAGAGTATATTGTTGTGCAGTCCATGTGACAACAATCGGACTTAGAAACGATTCATTTTCAATAAGAAGTAAGATATCGTAGAAGCAGGGAGAGGGATAAGAGAATGTTTTTAGATGAAAGAAGCGCCAATTTACTAAAACTATTACAGCATTCGCCCATTTCAAAAATGAAAGAACTTGAAGCACAAACCGGTCTGACAAGAAGGCAAATACAATATGGCCTGAATAAAGCGAATGACTGGCTCCAATTTCAAGGATATCAGCCCATTCAATATAAACGTGAAACAGGCTATTCCTTTTCTGGAAACATCAGAGATGAAGAATTGAACGTAAAACTGACAAAACGCAATTATATATTTTCAGAGACAGATAGAGAAAAAGTTTTTTACCTCATGATTTTACTAAGCCAGGAAGAATTATCCGTCTATCATTTCCAATCGATCACAGGGCTTTCTCGAAATACTGTGTTGAAAGATTTAAAGCGGCTTAAGGAGAAAAACAGGAACATAGCGCTTAAGATCGAGTATTCCAAACAAGATGGTTACGTGATGAAGGGTGAAAGTCGATTAAAGAGATATATCATCGAACATCTCGTACATGATGTACTGAACAGCCCAAATAGTGAATTGATCTTGGAGTGCATATGGGGAAATCAAGAAAAACAAATAAGCTCAATCCGGTTACAGCTTGAAAGAATCGAGCGTAAATTGGGCATTACCTTTACGGATGAGCGGCTTCATGAACTGACATATTTGTTTTTATGTACAGATCAGCTCATTGGAAAAGGAGAAGAATTACAATCTGATCAGAGCTGGGCGCCTTTTGTTACAACTGAAGAATATAAAATGGTTGAGGAAATGACCAAAACCGATGCTTTTCAATCAGTATGGAGCGAAACGGAAAATTTATACGCAACCTTACATTTACTAAGTATGAATAGAACGAAGGATATTTCCCCTCTTAAGGATGATGAAGTCATTCAACATCTTTTGCAGGAGATTGTGGAAGAGTTTGAGAGATTGGCTTTTGTTCATTTACATGATAAAGAACAGCTATGCCAACAATTGTACGTTCATTTTAAACCGGCTTATCATCGTCTAAAATATGGGCTCCCACAAATGAATCTGATGACAGAACGGGTGCAGAAGGTCTATCCTGAACTGCATCATCTGACCAAAAAATCTCTATGGTTATTAGAAAAAGAGATTGGCCGTTCAGTATCTGAAGAAGAAATAGCATACTTTACTATTTATTTTGGCGGATGGCTGCGCAAGCAAGGGACAACATTGGATGATCGAAAAAGGGCGATTGTTGTATGCCCGAATGGTATAGGAATCAGCAATATTCTCATTTATACATTGAGAGAATTGTTTCCGGATATTTTATTTTTGGATGTTCTGTCTGTTCGAGATGCCGCTGATTATCGACTGTCGTACGATCTTGTTTTTTCAACGGTGCATATGAGAACAAAAGCAACTTTATTTGTTGTACCGCCTATATTAGAAATGCAGGACAAACATAAGCTGCGTCAGCAAGTCATGCAGGAATTGTATGGGTATACGACGGACAATGTAGATGTTGCAGCATTATTAAAAGTCATTTCCAAGTATGCAACCATTCATGAACCGGATCAGCTTGAAAAGGCACTTCAATCAAATGTGTATAATCACACACCAAAAGTAACCCAATTTTCTTTAAAGGAGGCAGAGAAGCCTGTGTTAGAAGAATTACTCAACTTACAAACGATTCAATTACAGTCGCATGTTTCAGATTGGAAAGAAGCCATTCAAGTCGCAGCCAAGCCACTCGTAGATTTAGGAACTGTGGAAGAGCGATATGTGGAAGCCATGATTAAGGCTATAGAAACGAATGGACCATATGTGGTCATCACGCCTGGAGTGGCCATACCTCATGCGCGTCCGGAGCAGGGAGTTCGCTCTTTATCCATGAGTCTGTTGAAATTGGACGAACCTGTGGACTTCGCACCAAATAAACCGGTCCGGCTGATTATTGTTTTGGCAGCTGTAGATAACGATTCGCATTTACGGGCATTAATTCAGCTCACTCAATTATTGAATGAACCAGCTAATATTGAGGAGATTTTACAGACTGCAGATAAATCTGTGCTTATGGAGTATGTTCATAAATATTCAAAGGAGGAAGCGGAATGAAAATCATGGTAGTGTGCGGAAACGGATTAGGCAGCAGTTTCATAATGGAAATGAATGTGAAAAAAGCATTAACGGAAATGGGAAAAACAGCTGATGTAGATCATACAGACCTTACATCTGCAAAAACAGTGCAAGCGGATATTTTCCTTGGAGCAGCGGATATTGTAGGCCAGCTAGATGATGGAACCCGAACAATCGTTACGCTTGAAAATATGATGAGCATTCCTGAAATCAAATCTAAATTAGAGTCGCATTTAGGATAAAAAAAGGAGAGATTGATATGAAGAAAATCATGGTAGTGTGCGGGAACGGATTAGGCAGCAGTTTCATAATGGAGATGAATGTGAAAAAGGCATTAACGGAAATGGGAAAAACGGCGGAGGTAGATCATACAGATCTAACATCCGCAAAAACGGTACAGGCGGATATTTTCCTTGGAGCAGCGGATATTGTAGGTCAACTTGATGATGGGACCCGTACAATTGTTACCCTGGAAAACATGATGAGCATTCCTGAAATTACATCGAAATTAGCGTCACATTTATAATAAAAAACAGAATGAAGAGGGGGAGAGGCAATGCTGGAACTTATCATGAATGACATCTTAGGTACACCTTCCATACTAGTAGGGCTGTTTGCTCTCATTGGCTTGCTGTTACAGCGAAAGTCCAGTGCTGATGTTGTATCTGGAACGCTAAAAACAGTTATGGGCTTCATTATCATTGGAGCGGGAGCGACAGTACTTGTTGGCGCCCTTGATATTTTTAGTCAAATGTTCGATCATGCGTTCAATGTTCAAGGCGTCATACCAAATAACGAGGCCATTGTCGCAGCAGCACAAAGTGATTTTGGTACTTCGACTGCACTTATTATGGTATTTGGTATGGTTGTCAATGTTTTACTAGCTCGTTTCACGCCATTTAAATATATATTTTTAACTGGCCATCATACATTATTTATGGCTTGTTTAATTGCGGTCACCCTGTCGGTCGGAGGGCTTAACGGTGTTCCGCTTATCCTGGTCGGTTCTATTATATTAGGGGTATGCATGGTGTTGTTCCCTGCTATCCTTCAACCATACGTACGGAAGATTACCGGAAGCGATGATTTTGCCATCGGCCACTTTGGGACGATCGGGTATTTTGTTTCCGCGACTGTTGGAAAATGGTTTGGAAATAAGGAAAAGACGACGGAGCAGATTAAGGTTCCTAAATCTTTAGGATTTTTAAGGGACACTTCAGTCGCTGTATCACTTACGATGACATTGTTCTTTGTGATTGTTGCGTTGTTTGCGGGTCAAGACTATATTGAAACGAAACTATCCGGTGGTTCTAACTTCATCGTATTTTCATTCATCCAGGCCATTACATTTGCGGCCGGTGTGTACATCATTCTTGCAGGGGTGCGGATGTTAATTGCTGAAATCGTTCCTGCCTTCAAAGGGATTGCGGATAAAGTGGCGCCTGATACAAAGCCTGCGTTAGATTGTCCAACCATCTTTCCATTTGCTCCAAACGCAGTGATCATCGGGTTCTTATTCAGTTTTTTAGCTGGACTATTATCCATGTTCCTTCTTCCGGCAATAGGATTAAAAGTTATCGTTCCAGGGCTCGTACCACATTTCTTTACTGGGGCAGCTGCCGGTGTATTTGGAAATGCTACGGGTGGCCGACGTGGAGCGATGCTAGGATCATTTGCCAACGGTATCATTATTAGTTTTCTGCCTGCGGTTCTCTTGGTCTTCTTAGGAGATGTAGGGTTTGAAGGTACCACATTTGGTGATTCAGACTTCGGTGTGGTTGGACTCTTAATTCTAAGTATTATGAAACTATTAGGATTATCTTAATCTGATATTGAATAAGGAAAAAATCATATATCTGCCAACAGCCTAAGATCTTATAGATAGTAGGCTGTTGGCTTTTTTATTACATAATAGAAATGTATGAGGTGATGGTATGGATTATAAAGTAATTGTGCTAGATTTGGATGGCACGACACTGAATGAAATGAATACAGTGAATGAGACACTGAAAAATTACTTAATCGAACTTAGAGAAAGTGGAAAGTTGATTTTTATTGCAACGGGAAGAACGTTAAAAGAAGTAAGAGACGTTTTGCCGGCTGATTTGAAAGTGGATGGAATGGTAACTGCGAATGGAATGTCTGCATTTATTGGAAAGAAGCAGATTGTCGAACACACTCTGTCGCCTGAACTTGTGGAAGAATTGGTCGCCAAAGCAGGAGAGGGAGAGATTTATTACGAAGTTCATCCTAACAATGGATCACGGATGGCATTACTTAAAGATAAAGTCTTTATGGTTAAACAGGGTATGGGGCACAAGCCTGCAACAGTCGAAGAAAATGAATGGCTATCTTGCAAAATCTACTCCCTAGAAACATAGATTCTCAGTTTCCATAAAATTGCTAGCTTATGAAGTTAACACGAACGATTATTTTAAATTTTTTTACCAATGAAGTCCAGGTATCTTTTCCGCGTTTTACTCATGGGACTTCTAAAAGAAGATGGATAAAAATCACAATCTTATATGTAAGTACAGAACCTATTTTGATTAGCTCTATTTCAAAATGGGTTCTTTCTGTTTGATGATAAGGGGGCAATTTTTCTAGGTTTATTTGGGACAGTAATCTTACTGGGGATTTGGATGGCCGTGAACGTGTTTCAAAGAAGAGGAAGAAAGAAATGGAGAAAATCGAAGTTCAGAAATTGTAATGTTCTGTTATAGAGAGTGGATAACTTAATTCATTAAATGATCAGACTATTTATAAGTTGGTTAGGGAATATGACAAGGAATCTTAAAAAAATCATCATACAATAGAAGAAACTTGTCAAAAAGAATCCTTTGCAAAAGGCAGCATCTCACCAAGTGATCTTAAGGATCATGCTCATCAATTGCAACCATTTCTATCTGATTCCAAAGATTTTCTAATCTTTTTGATAATATAACCAACAAAAAGGGGATTCTTCAAGCAAAACCACTGTTTACGGTGGTTCAGCTTGAAATATTCAGATAAACCACCTACTGTTCCTGATGATAAACTTTTAGGGAAATAATTATTTTGTGGTTCTGGAGCGAAAATAAACAGATAGCAAAAACAAAATAATCTCAGTTAATGGATTATATAATCATACTTAAAGTTGAATTTTTATGATTAGAATATTCTGTATTTTGGTTATATCTATTTATTTTGTTGAAAAAATTTGAGGTTGATTAAGAATCCATTACGGCCTTAGCCCAATGAATCTCTTGTCACATATTGTTTATAGCAGTTTCCTTCCAATTCTCGCTTAGCTCTAATAAAAGCAATAAATTGTATCATTTCCTCTTCAGAAAGAGATATTCCATCGACAGCCAGCTCCAAATTTAAGGGATCCGTTAATTCCATGAATTGAACGGACTCTGTGGAAATCTCTTTAGGCAGAAAAGTTGAATGTTCAACTCTACCTAGAATGTAGTCAATCGAAGTCTCAAATAAATCAGCCATTGACTTAATAGATTCTAATGATGGACGACGATATCCGGACTCGTAACCTGCATATGTACTCTTGGCAATCCCGAGTCGATCAGCGGTGTATTGCAATGACCATCTTTTTTTCTTTCTTAATGAGATAATTCTGTTTAATATCATGTTCCAGTACTCCTTCTTTTTCTTATTCTTATACCATTATAATAATATAAAATGTACGCGAAGCGAATAATATTTTGCTTGATTTCCCTCTTTTATAAAATTATAATACAAATAGCGTTCGCGGAACGCGAATTTTAATGAAAAATGCATTTATTTCTGTCGTTATACTTATAGTAATTGTAAATACCGATATAGGTAAGTTATAGAGGAGGTATAATTATGAAGAGGTTGATGCTTCTCACGACTGGTGGTACAATTGCTTCGTTAGAAGGGAAAAATGGACTGGTTCCAGAGATGAAAGCTGATGAAATTTTAGGTCATCTACCGGGTTTGGATTTACTCTGTCAGATTGATAGTAAGCCTTTGATGAATATTGATAGTACAAATATGCAACCGGAATATTGGTCTGAAATGGCAAAATCCATCCATGAACACTACCATGATTACGATGGCTTTGTAATCACCCATGGGACAGATACAATGGCCTACACTTCAGCTGCGCTCTCATATATGTTACAAGATGTAGAGAAACCAATTGTGGTTACAGGGTCTCAAATCCCAATTGCCTTTAAAAAAACAGATGCCAAAAGAAATATCTCGGACGCAATTCGGTTTGCTTGTGAAGGGATCGGAGGAGTATATGTAGTTTTTGATGGTAGAGTCATTCAGGGAACAAGGGCTATTAAATTGAGAACGAAAAGCTATGACTCGTTTGAAAGTATTAATTACCCTTATGTTGCTACTATATATAAAGATAAAATAGAGTATAATAAGTCTGTTCATTTATCAAAGAATAAGGAAGTTAAATTAGATACTTCCCTTTGTACAGATGTTGCTTTGGTAAAGTTACATCCTGGAATTAAGCCAGAATTCTTTGATTTTCTGAAAAACGAATATCAGGGGATTGTAATAGAAAGTTATGGAAGCGGCGGTATTCCATTTCACGGAAGAAACATTTTGGAGAAATTGAATGAATTGGCAGAGTGTGGAATATCTGTTGTCATTACTACTCAATGTTTAGAGGAAGGGGAGGATATGGATATATACGAAGTGGGGCGTAAAGTAAATCAGAATGTAATCATTCGTTCCAGAAATATGAATACAGAAGCCATCGTTCCTAAATTGATGTGGGTATTAGGCAAGACACAGGATCCACAAAAGGTGAAGGAAATGATGGAAACACCAATTGCAGAAGATATTACATTTTGAAACATGGGGGAGCAGGGGAAATGATGATAGACGAGAGAACATGCCGAATTGAGAAAGACTTTCTAGGTGAAAAGGAAATACCAGCAGATGTTTATTATGGAATACAAACTATGCGCGCTGTAGAAAATTTTCCGATTACCGGTTACAAAGTCAATGAAGAAATGATTCGTGCACTAGCCATGATAAAAAAAGCAGCCGCTTTAGCAAATATGGACACAAAACGTTTGTATGAAGGAATTGGAAGCGTTATCGTTAAAGCTTCAGATGAAGTGATCGATGGAAAATGGCATGAATATTTCATCGTTGATCCAATTCAAGGTGGCGCGGGTACATCGATGAATATGAATATCAATGAAATCGTTGCGAACAGAGCGTTAGAATTAATGGGGCACGAAAAAGGTGACTATGCAAAAGTTAGTCCAAACAGCCACGTTAACATGTCGCAGTCAACCAATGACGTATTTCCAACTGCTATTCATTTATCAACACTACGACTATTAGAGCAGTTAATAAAAACAATGACAAAGATGGCGTCAGTATTAAAGGCAAAAGCAAAACAATTTGATCATGTTATCAAAATGGGCCGTACACATCTTCAGGATGCAGTGCCAATTCGTCTCGGCCAAGAATTTGAAGCATATAGTCGCGTGCTAGAACGAGATATAAAAAGAATTAGTCAATCACGTCAGCATTTATATGAAGTGAATATGGGAGCAACAGCTGTTGGAACTGGATTAAATGCAGATCCACGTTATATCGAAAATGTTGTTACTTATTTAGCTGAAATTAGTGAATTGCCACTTGTAGGTGCAGAACATTTAGTAGATGCAACACAAAATACGGATGCCTATACTGAAGTGTCAGCTGCATTGAAAGTATGTATGATGAATATGTCTAAAATTGCTAATGATTTACGTTTGATGGCATCAGGGCCAAGAGCTGGGTTAGGTGAAATCTCGCTTCCGGCACGTCAACCAGGTTCATCAATAATGCCAGGAAAAGTAAATCCAGTAATGCCAGAATTAATTAATCAAGTTGCTTTCCAAGTAATTGGGAATGATAATACGATTTGCTTAGCATCAGAAGCAGGACAATTAGAATTAAACGTAATGGAGCCTGTACTTGTATTCAATTTATTGCAATCAATTAGCATTATGAATAATGCATTCAATGTCTTTACAGATTATTGTTTAGAAGGTATTGAAGCGAATGAGCAACATTTAAAAGATTATGTCGAACAAAGTGTTGGAGTGATTACAGCAGTCAACCCGCACCTTGGTTACGAAGTGGTTTCACGTATTGCACGTGAAGCGATTTTAAAAGGCAAATCAGTTCGCGAACTTTGCTTACAGTATGATGTGTTAACAGAAGAAGAATTAGATTTAATTCTAAACCCTTATGAGATGACAAAGCCTGGTATTGCGGGTGCTTCTCTTTTCGATCGAGAATAACTTTAATATATAGAATTTTTATTGGAAGAACTATGCCTATTATGCCCTAAAGGTTAAAGGCATAGTTCTTGATTTTTTATTCTTAATTTGAACTTTTGAGTTAGCCTTTAGTGAAGGCTAACTTTTTTTTAGATTTAGAAGCTATTTTGGGGGCAGCATTCTACCAAGACCCCATAGAAACGCATTGACTACTCCTAGAATTAAAGGCTAAGGAAACTAGGATGTTTCTGATATTACGTCCTTTGTTCAGAAATTTAGGGAAATATCATAGGCAAGTGTAGTATAAATTTAACTTGTACATGACATTTGTCATATGCTAGTCATGACACCAGGTACTAACAATGTCATTTTCCTTCCTTTATAATATGAAGTAACAACAAAAACAAAAGGAAGTGCATTTGAATAATGACCATACAAAATACTAAAAACTTGAGAAAACAAGTTGCTCCTTTTGAACAATCAACCACAAAGGAAAGTATATGGCAGATTATCAATACGTTGGGGCCATTTATTATCTTATGGTACTTAACCTATATAAGCCTTTCCGTTTCTTATTGGCTAGCATTAGTTCCAGCCGTGATAGCTGCTGGCTTCTTGACACGAATTTTCATTATTTTTCATGATTGTACCCATCATTCATTTTTTAAAAGCCGTCGTATCAATAGAATAGTGGGGACAGCTATGGGTGTTTTAACGTTATTCCCGTTTGATCAGTGGGGGCATGAGCATTCTGTTCATCACGCTACAAGTGGTAATTTAGATAAGCGAGGTACGGGAGATATTTGGACACTTACGGTGGATGAATATTTGGCAGCACCACTTAAACTACGTTTAGCCTATCGTTTTTATCGCAATCCATTGGTAATGTTCGGAATAGGTCCAATTTATGTTTTCCTTCTTAAAAATAGATTTAACCGAAAAGGTGCTCGAAAGAAGGAAAAAATGAATACCTATTTGACGAATGTACTAATCGTTGTTTTAGTAGGATTACTTTGCTTGGCAGTTGGTTGGCAGTCGGTTCTTTTAGTACAAGGTTCCATATTCTTAATATCAGGTTCAGTAGGCATTTGGCTGTTTTACGTACAGCACACATTTGAGGATTCTTATTTTGAAGAAGATAAGGAATGGGAATATGTAAAAGCAGCAGTGGAAGGAAGTTCTTTTTATAAGCTTCCAAAACTGATGCAATTCCTTACTGGTAATATCGGATACCATCATGTGCACCATTTAAGTCCAAGGGTACCTAACTATAAACTAGAAGAGGCACATAATAATACCCTTCCTTTAAAGAACGTACCAACGATTACTCTTGCTACAAGCTTGCGGTCAATCCGTTTCCGCCTGTGGGATGAGGAAAATAAGAATTTTATTGGCTTCAAAGATTTAAGATATGTAGCGGAAAAAAGTGTTTCTGCTAAAGTGAAATCTGAGATATAACTGCCCCATTTATGGACAGACTCCCCTTGATTATAGGGGGAGTCTTTGATTAATATAAAACTACTGCCCGGTAAGGAGAGAACTTAAATGATTCGAATTGTAATTGCAGAGGATCAGGAAATGCTGTTAGAGGCAATGAGTTCCCTACTTAATTTTGAAGAAGATATTGAAGTTGTCGGGCAAGCGCGTAATGGAGAAGAGGCACTTACACTTGTGCACCAATTACAGCCGGATGTTTGTATCATGGATATAGAGATGCCTGAAAAGAGTGGACTTGAGGCAGCAGAAGCTTTAAAGCCATTTGATTACAAAGTAATTATTTTAACAACTTTCAGGAAAAATGGTTATTTTCAACGTGCGTTAAAAGCTAATGTAAGAGGATATTTATTGAAGGACAGCCCAAGCGACGAGTTAGCCTGTTCGATTCGCAGTATAATGGATGGAAAGCGAATTTACTCCCCCGAACTTATAGATCATGCTTCCAACTATAATGAACAGGAAATGGGAGTGTTAGGACTGTTGGCCGATGCTCAAACCACAATTGAACCCTCTAATCAGCAAAGTAACACAATTGGGACTGTAAGAAAATATTTTTCAACAATCAAAGATAAAATGAAATTACCAACCGGTTAGAAATTATTAACTTCACCCAAAAATAAACAACTTCTCAGGAATCTACTTGTGAGATTTATGTTGTAATAGATTAAAAATTCTTTTTGAACTCTTTTTCTATTGTGGAAAGGAGTTTTTGTTTTTTTTATGACCAAAGGATAAGAATAACGGGTCGAAATCCTTCAAAAAACCGCATGTATGCTGTCCAACACTTTGCTTAATGTGTCATCCATTACCATACATACACTTATGTAAAATTGTTGTAGCTTAGGTAATATGAAAAAGGTTTCTGTTTTGGTTGGAATATCAGATTAAGAGATGGCAGAACATAAAGGAAATTAAAAGGAACCTGAATCAATCGGTTCCTTTTGATTTTTCCTCATATTGTAAAATCTGATTAAGAGCATACGTGAAGGTTTATTCGTTAATAATTTTCAACTCTTTCAGAACATCTACTGTAATCGTCTTTGCTTTGCTTCCGCTTCCGTTAATGTTCGTTGCAAAGGCCCATTTTCCTTTCTCTGTTTCGATGTAACCTACATACCAGCCTAACCCTAGGTCAGAAAGGCGTGTACCTGTTTTTCCGTGGAGAACATATGAGTCTGCTTCTTCATTAATCATGATTCTTTTTACTGTTCTCATATGCTGTTTATCAAGGGGCAGTTTTTCTTCTACGAGGTTCTCCATAAAATGAACTTGTTCTTGGGCAGATATTTTTATGCTGCTGTCAAGCCAGAAATGATCAATCCCACCGGATATATCCTGGTTACCATAATTGATTCGTTTCACGTATTTCTGCATATCCTCTGCACCAATATCCCGGGCCATATCTTGATAATACCAGATCACTGAATGTCTCATGCCTGAAGCCAGCGTATGATCCCTATTCCAATCCTCAAATTCCCTAAGTACACCATCCCAGCGCTTCACTTCATATTCATCATGTACGGCTTTTGTCTGTAAGCCGATTAATGCATTTGGCACTTTAAAAGTCGATTCTGGAGTAAAGCGCACTGTACTTCTCTTTTTGTTATAGATATATACCGTATCAGATTTAATGTTTTGTATTACGGTTGTCCCTTGTACCCCATCGAACGATTCCCCAACTTGCAGTACTTTCACCTTCTGGTTGTTTGCACTTACTTGAATGCTGCTCATTGAACCACTAAATAGGAGTACAATAAGCATTAGAAATACCTTTAGGATTTTCATTTCACACTCTCCTTAAAGTCATGGAT
This sequence comes from Peribacillus butanolivorans, assembly GCF_001273755.1. Taxonomy (GTDB): domain Bacteria; phylum Bacillota; class Bacilli; order Bacillales; family DSM-1321; genus Peribacillus; species Peribacillus butanolivorans. The sequence goes on along the minus strand of NZ_LGYA01000001.1, from coordinate 4,291,778 downwards.
TGATGGATCAGCAGCAATGCAGGCCTTCATTACTGCAATCAAAAATAGTTAACAAGATTTGATAGCTAAAGTATACTTATTTCCGTTGAGAAACTAAACGATGTTTTTCTTATGCTGTGCCCATACAGATTAGAAGGGAAGGGGAAAATAGTGAGGATATACGAGGAGATTATCGAGGTCATTAATCATCGGGTAGCGCAAGGTTTATTGGGGACAGGGAGCAAGCTGCCTTCTATCAGGGCTTTATCGGACGAGCTCTCTTGCAGTAAAAACAGTGTGATCAAGGCGTACCAGGAAATGGAGAATAGACATTTAATCTATTCTGTTCCCAAGAGCGGTTATTATGTTGTCGAGGACTACTCTTTTCGCCAAAAGGATCACATAGAGAATAAGAAAATAGATTTTTTGTCTGCAGGTCCCGATAAACATTCAATGCCATATCTTGACTTTAAACATTGCATTAACCAGGCGATTGATTTATATAAAGAAGAAATGTTTTCCTATTCAGAGATTCAAGGATTGCGTTCGCTTCGTTTAGAGCTAGTGAAGCATTTACAGGACCTCCAGGTTTTTACCATACCCGAAAGAATATTTGTTGTAACTGGATCTCAACAAGCCCTTCATCTTTTTGTCTCACTTCCATTTCCCAACGGAAAGAATAATATTTGCATTGAACAGCCAACACATACTGGATTCATTGAATCTCTAAAACATCAGAATGCTGTTGTTTATGGAATAGAGGTAACGAAAACTGGGATAGATTTGCATGATTTGGAACAAATATTTAAACAGAATAGCATCAAGTTCTTTTACATAACTTCAAGGTTTCATAACCCAACTGGTTACAGTTATTCGAATGCTGAAAAAAAGGAGATTGTGGAATTGGCACAACAATATGATGTCTATATCGTTGAAGATGATTATATGGGAGATCTTGATTTCAATTTGAAGCAGGACCCGATGTTTGCCTATGATACCTCAGGAAGGGTTATCTATACAAAAAGCTTTTCTAAGATATTACTTCCTGGTTTGAGGCTGGGCCTGACAGTCATACCTGACTCGATGAAAGAAGTATTTTTGCAGGCCAAATTTGCTGCAGATTTACATACCCCGGTTCTTACACAGGGTGCACTAGAAATTTACTTCAAAAATGGAATGTTTCATGCACATATAAAAAAAATGAGGGAGATGTATAGAAACAAAGGGAGGCTATTACAAACAGCCTATAGAGATCATCTGCCATCTTCTGCTTCTTTTTCCGGTTCATTATCGGGTTTTTATTCAACCATTGAATTACCTTATCCTCTAAAAGCTAAACATCTCATTGAACATTTAATGATGGAAAGTGTGTATGTGGACGATGTTGGAAAAATGTACATGCCAGAATGTAAAAAAGAAAATGTTATTCGACTTAGTGTTTCTCAAATTGAAGATGATTCTATCAGTATTGGTGTACAAAAAATTGCCGATTCTATTAGGAAACTTCTTAAACAGAGAAACATGTCTATATAAATTTATGTAAAATATGACTAGGTGACAACTAATTAACTCAAAGGACCTAATTTAGAATCTGTTTCTGGGAATGGTGAAGAGCAGTCTTAGAAAGCAGAATAACTCTAAAGAATAGAAGATAACTAGCTAAATTAAACCTCTATAAAATTCTGAGAAAACGGGAGATTACACTTTATATTAAGGGAGTATCGTGTAAATAGATCTGCTATACTTTATTATTAAGATACGTATGAAGCTCGCTTTATTTGTCGTAAAGGTTCCTAGAAGTTTATTTGTTTATAGCTAAAGAATTGTATTTGACACGAGGTGATTAATAATGAAGCTATATCATGATTCACAGTTTATCAGGGGTACCTACCTTAAAAGAGATCAAATTTCCTCATATGAAAATTTCCCACTTAATCTACCTGTAATTAAGCACTTGCAAGAATTAACTTTTCATCCCAATGTTACTTATATTATAGGTGAAAATGGAATGGGGAAGTCAACCTTGCTTGAAGGGATTGCTATTGCATTTGGATTTAACCCAGAAGGTGGAACTTTAAATTTTAACTTTTCCAGTTATGATTCACACTCGAATTTAGAACAATATCTCCGTTTAAAAAAGGGGGTATATAAGCCGAAGGATAGTTTTTTCTTTAGGGCGGAAACCTTTTATAATTTAGCTACAAATATAGAGGAATTAGACAAGGAGCCATCGAGTGGTCGGAAAATTATAGATTCCTTTGGAGGAAAATCACTTCACCAACAATCTCATGGTGAATCGTTTTTTTCAGCTTTTATAGAACGATTTCAAGGCAATGGTCTGTACATCCTCGATGAGCCTGAAGCAGCTTTGTCACCACTGAGACAAATATCGATGTTAGCCAGAATAAATGAACTTGTTAATCAAGGGTCCCAGTTCATCATTTCCACCCATTCTCCGATAATTATGGCCTATCCAGATGCTAAAATTATTGAAATAAAAGAGGGTGGATTGAGTGAAGTAACTTTAGAGGAGTCCAATCACTATTTATTAATGAAACAGTTTTTTGAAGATAAAGATCGGTTGCTTCATCATCTATTCCAATAAGTGTAGCTTCAATGTTCTTTTACTAACGGGTGCTTTACTACAATTAGGGAGGTTGCTGAGGCGACCTCTTTCTTATGCAACTAAAGGGGCAGGTTAGCTGAAGAAGGAATTTTCACATTTTTACTTGAATATATCTAGGAAAAGACTATAGATGGAGGGCTGTTTATGGCATTAGTTTCAATCTATACTGTTGGTAGGCTAAACCACCCCTATGACCACCCTGCCTCTCGTGAATTTTTTCAAGTGGGAAATGAAGTATATCGTCAGGCAACTAAATCAGGACTTATAGAGGCGTTTTCACCTGAAGGAGTCCCTTTCCCAGACGAAACCGTAAAGGGAAATGGTTCTCCTATTCTCACACTAACTGTATGGAGAAGCCTTCAATCCTTATATCGCTTTACCTATTCAGGACAGCATATGCAAGCATTACGAGATAGAAGCAGATGGATCGAGCCATATCCAGAGAAACACCTTTCTTATGTAGTTTGGTGGACAGAAAAGGAGACGGATGTCTCATGGGAGGAGGCCTTCAAGAGATATAACTATTATATTCAGCATGGTCCCACTCCTTTTGCATTTGATTTTAAGCATGCATTTGATGAAAAAGGAGAGACGTTCTTGATTAAGTAGCAGGGTTACCCTTTATTAATTGGGAAATTATCCATTGATAAAGTATCAAACTAGAAAAAAGCTAATCAACTATTACGGTTTTACTGGTACGCATATTTCGCAATAAGGGTTATTAATTATATCACCAGTGTATCTTTCCAAGATGGGCTTGTTATCAATTTGATATCCATAGCTTTGTATAGATGGAAAAATTTCAGCATATGCTTTTTGAATATCTTCTGCTGACCTAAACTAATTCTTCTTAAACGAACTGTTTCGATACTTCAATAATGAAGTGTCGCTTTTTTCTTGTAGAGCAAATGGGAGTGAATAGTTCAGTAATTTGCACGCTCGAATATAATGAAAAAGGGATGTAGTTTTTTTATCGCCAATGCCAATGAAAGGTGTAATGATCAAATACTTAAGATGAAAGGAAACCTTTATTTATGGTACAAACTTCAAGATTCATTTCTAGAGCTGCTGTTCGCGGATCTGCAAGTGGTTTACTATTCATGGCGTTTTTCGGTACGCTTTGGGCAGGCACAGGTGTAATGGGATTGCAAGGTTGGGGATTTCCTTACGTGGAGTTAGCTGCTGTTTTCGTAGGTATTACGTTGATTATTGGTGGGATTTCATTAATACGAGCATCAAAACGATTATCTAATCAGGTCTCACAAGAAGATGCCAGGCGCTGGAAGCGTATAAGGTTTTGGTTTAACATAACCTTCATTGCGGAAGGTTTGGCAATCGGGATTGCAATTGCCATCTGTAACGCAACTAATTTTACTGATCTAATACCGGCAATTATCGCCTTAATTGTGGGTATTCATTTTTTACCTTTGGCGCATCTTTTTCAATTAAGAATCTACTATGTTACCGGATTACTTCTCTGTTTACTTGCGATTATTACATTACTGGTTGTGCCTGAGAGTGTCACGCTGTTTGAGCATCAAATCATTGCACCGTTGTCGATAATCGGCTTCGGCTCCGCACTAATCCTTTGGACAACTGGATTGACGATATGGCTAAAGGCTAAAAAATTGCTAGGTATCGTCCCGCAATTATAACCTAAATAGTGAGACAGGACTTTACTTCGAAAAAGTGCGTCTATTGTACAAAAAAGTGAAATGAAGAGTAATTTCCTTATACAGCTAATTGGGAAGGCGTGAATAAAACTTCCTAGCGCCATACCAAAAGCCACTGAATTGGCAGGCGATCTAAACACGATGATTGAAGAGTTTATCATGACAGATGAAATTTGAGAAAAGGTGAAGGACGATCCATATGAAGTCATTATCAAAAGCAAGGATGACGAACGAATGACTTAAAGGAAGAGGGACTGTCTTATATAAAATAAGGCAGTCCCTTCAGTTTATTATGTTATTTTTTTATTTCAATAAATTGGTAGGACCCCAAAACGTGATTATTATTTGCTTCCTCATATACATAAACCGAACGAAATATAGCAAGAGTTGCATTATGCTCTTGTATCTACATAACGTTTATTCGGTTTATTTGAGCTAACTTCAAAAGAGTTAGTTACCAATTAGTGTTTTATAGGATTCAACATTTTCTAATAGAAAATGTTAAATGATTAGTACGTACTTATACATAGGACAGGTAACCCTAACATTGTTCCAAAATCGGCCCGTATGTATCCGTTCGTCGATCCCTTAAAAATTGTAGGAGATTTCTTGCAATCTCGATTTCTTTTATATTGATTTCCTGGACCAGGATTCCTTCCTCATCATCTAATGATTGGACAATATCCCCCATTGGATTGCTTATGAAACTTCCACCATAGAATCTCATATCTTTTTCTTGGCCGACTCGGTTAACCGCAGCTACAAATACTCCATTGTGAATGCCGTGTGAAGAGATGGCTTTGGTCCAGGTTCTTCTAGTGGATAGCTCTGGATGATCCGGCTCCGAACCAATTGCGGAGGGATAGAATAGTATATCTGCTCCCTTCAATGTCAAAATACGGGCTACCTCCGGAAACCACTCGTCCCAGCAGATGCCGATTCCAATCTTCCCAAATTTCGTATCGTACACTGGATACCCTGTATTTCCTTGCGTAAAGTAATATTTTTCATGGTATTGAGGCCCGTCTGGGATATGGTTTTTCCGTGTTGTGCCTAAATGTTGTCCATTTTCATCAAAAACCGCCGCACTATTAAAATAAATCCCTTTTGCTACCCATTCATAGAAAGGAACGATTAACACGATTCCTAGCTCTTTGGAAAGTTCCTGCATCTCCTTTATAGCTACGTGGTCTAAAGGGATTGCTAATTGATAATTCTCTACAGAAACTGTTTGAGCAAAGTATTCAGAATGATAGAGTTCCTGTAAACAAATAACCTTTGCTCCTTGAGCTGCAGCTTCTCTGACCTTCACTTTTGTTTTTTCTACATTCACTTCAATTCGTTCATCACAAGTCAATTGAATTAATCCTATCTTCACTTTGCTCATATGGATACCTCCCCAACAATTTCATGGACAACCCTTCCGTCTACCATGGTAAAAACAACATTTGCATTTTTGATTTCCTCATATGGGACATCAAATAAGTTACGGTCAAGGACAATAATATCTGCAAGTTTTCCAGCCTCAATTGTTCCTAGTTCTTTTTCACGGAAAGACCCATATGCCGGAGCCGCAGTATAAGCAAGTAGCGCATCCTTTAATGAAATTCGTTCCTTTTCATCCCATGTTACACCTTCATCATCTAGCCTTGTAACAGCACGATAAATCCCTGACAACGGATCCAACTTTACAACTGGATAGTCGGTGCCAAATACAACATTTGTGCCATTATCTATCATCGTTTTTAGTAAAAAGGTATATTTCATTCGCTCTTGCCCGATTAAGTCCTCGTACACCTCCCTTTGTGAAACGTTGATATGTTCTGGCTGAACAGAGGCAAGTACTCCTAGTTTGTTAAACCTTTCGATGTCATCAGGATGAATCATTTCTACATGCTCTATTACATGACGGGAATCTCTCACCCCGTTTTTCCGCTGTGCTGCTTCAAAAGAATCCAAGGCTAATTTAACCGCTCCATCCCCAATACAATGGAAGCGAACCCGAAATCCTTCTTCATCAGCTTCTACTGTCCAATTTTTAATCGTCTCCTCAGGAAAAACTGTATTCCCCTTTGTCGTTGGATTGTTTGCATATTCATCTAGCAAATAGGCAGTATGACTGGTGGTGACTCCATCGACAAACTGCTTGAAGCCACAGAATTGAACCAAATTTGATGTATATTTCTCACGTAAACTTTTTGCCAGTCCCAAATCTCCGTTTAAGGGAGCAACAAAATGAATTCTTGCTGTTAACTTACCTTGTTTTTCATATTCACCATACAATTCAGCTTCTTCCACACCCATTTCTGGGATCCTTAATAAATCGTGAACAGAAGTAACTCCGCATTTAGCTGCTTCACGTAAGAAATTATTGAGTAACTTATCTTGCATTTCAAGATTAATAGGTAATGCTTTCGTGACAAAACCTACAGCGTGCTCAAGTAATAATCCTGTAGGCTCCCCATTTTCATCCCTAACAATCTCGCCGTATGGAGGATTTTTCGTATTTTTATCGATCCCTGCCAATTCCAACGCTTTGGAATTCACCCATGCACTATGAAATTCAGCCTGATATAACAGTACAGGTCTGTCCGAAATTACTTCGTCCAAGAAGGATCGGTGCGGCTGCCCATCCTCCCAAAGGCTTTGTTCCCAGCTACATCCTATGACAAAGGGGTCATCTATTTTGGTGTCTGCGTATGCTTTAACCATCTCAGCGGCATCTTTTGCCGATTTCGCTGAATTGAGCCGAACGCTATCATTCAATAAACCTCCTAACAACAAATGGATATGGAAGTCATGGAAACCCGGCATAATCAGTTGATCACCAAAATGGTAAATCCTCGTCTGACTATCTACATATTCAGCAAAACAACCTAATTCTAAAACTTCTATAATTTTATTTTCCTTGATTAATATAGACGCTGGAACGGGAGAGTCTGTTGACCCAGTTAAAACTGCATTCCCACTAATAACAATATCTGCTATGATCGGCATTGTAACCTCTCCTTATAGAGTAAAATCTTATTTTCGCATGCCACTTGTTTTATTTAAAAATTGCAAGTTCTATGCCAAATTAACTCTGGCTGTTCACTTAATCCTATTACTTTTGATTATTGTATCTTCTTTTATCATGATAATTTCTCCTTTATTTTTAAGTATGTTCACCTGATAAGTTTATTTCTGGTGGTGACTCTTTAAATCCTTTTGTTAATACCAGCATGTATACAAACCCCAGCACGAACCAAATCCCTCCAAGTACTTTTGAGTGAATATCTAAGTTCACAAGTAACCATAAATCAAGAACGGCTCCAATAAGTGGGATGATTAAATATAGAATGGTTCCTTTGAAAGATCGCTGTTTGTTCTTGATAAAGTAATAAAAAATTACAGAGAGATTAACACAAGTGAAGGCAAGGAAGGCTCCGAAGTTTATAAATGAAGCAACTAATGTCAAACTTAAAACTAATGCAAGTAGTGAAAACCCACTAATTACAAGAATGTTATTAACAGGAGTGTTATATTTTTTATGGAGAGTTCCGAAGAATCGCTTCGGTAATTGTCCATCACGCCCCATTGCATAGAGGACACGTGATGCACTTGCTTGAGAAGACATTGCAGATCCAAAGGCGGTGAATCCATAAACAGCTAAGAAGAAAGTAGCAAATGTTTTTCCGCCAACTAATGTAATAATTTCATTAGCTGCAGCATCCGCATTACTGAACGTATCATATAAAGGCCATACGTTATGTGCAAAATATGAAACGGCTATAAATAGAATTCCTCCTGTAAACATGATGATATAGATTGCGCGGGGAATGGTTTTTTCAGGTTGAATCGTCTCTTCAGCAAATGCTGTAGCAGAATCAAATCCAAGAAATGAGAAACAAAGAAGTGCTGCTCCTGCGACTATGAAAGAAAAGTGCTCATTCGTATTATAAAAAGATTCAAAACTCCAAAGTGTACCCGTTCCTGTGCCACCGGTAATTTCACGGATGGATAATCCGATAAATATAGCGATGAAAAGAAGGGCTAAAATTGTAAGGAGAGCATTTGCTTTCGTCGCCATTTTTACGCCTATCACATTAATCACTGTCACAATCAACAGTAAACTTAATACCCAAACATAAGCCGGTATAGATGGAAAAGCTGCCGAGAAGAAAATGCTAAATAATAAGTAATTGACCATTGGAATGAATAAATAATCCATTAAAATCGACCAACCTACGAGAAAACCAGCATAAGAATTAATTGATTTTTGTGTGTACGCATAAGCAGAACCTGCTGAAGGTATAACCTTTGCCATCTGTCCATAACTGTATGCCGTAAAGAACATCACACCTAAAGCGAGTAAGTAGGATCCTGGAACCATACCATGAGATAATTGAGCCGCGATTCCATATGTACTAAACACAGTGGCCAACGCCATAAATGAAAAACCAAATAGAACGACAGGAATAACCGTTAACGACCTCTTCATCCCTTTTGAATCTGACACATAACAACCCCCTTTATTTCTTTTTAGTTTCTACACATAAAACAAAGCAAAAAATATGCCATTTTGTCTTTTGTGGTGACACAAGCCTTAAGAAATCCTTTATCAAATGAGAAGAAATTTGTACTTGAAACCACAATTAAGTTCCAAAAACATGTAAAATTGCATACCTTATTCACATTTGCATAAAAAATCATCCTATTTAAGGTAATCTACTTTAAAAGGATGTCATTGTTATTCGTAGCACTAACAGGGCAGTTTAGTTGAAGATGAACTGAATAAATAAATAAATAAATAAAAACAGCCAGGTTCTGGCTGTTTTTTTATAAAAAATCCAAATTCTTGAAAATAAAAAAATCAATCAGATTTATGGGATAATTTTATGTTCCAGTTTTTCTCTATAAATTGAATTGCAGGTTGTAAATTTGTTTTGTTAGCAATTGAAATGACAGTGGGAACCACAGAAGGGTCCGTTTTGGATAAATTAGGGATCCGTGGATTTAACCGAAAAAAACGATTTCCTAGAAGCTGAGAACTGACCATGGATTCATAGTAACCGGATCCACTAGCGACTATTTGAAGAAATGGCAGTAAGGGTTCATTGGGAGATCGGTCCAAAAGAACTCCCCAATTTGGGGGAAGGTTCTTCATATTTTCGGGGCGTATGTTATCTGCACTCACCATCCCCCACCCCTTCGTATCTCTTCTTAATTGAGTCGGCTCTTCACCTGTTCCAATGGATAATACCGCAATTTGATCCAAAGGCTGTTTGGCTTTCCCCACTGCAAACGCAATACTGGCTGTACTGGGGTTAGTTGCTACTGTATACCCATCCACGTAGTTCTGATAGGCTCGTTGTGTCGCAGGAGCACCACTGCTCCGTAGTATTACATCACTCGCTTTCTCATTTAAATAGGGAGAGCCAGGAAAGTTGTGGAATAACACAGGAGTCCAACGATTCAGCTCCGGTGAGAATAAATGAAATGCAGGGACAACAATTCGTCTTTTTAAGTCTTTGAGGAGAAGATCTGGTGGGAAAAAGGTTTCTACCGCTTTAATGAAACCAGAATAAGGTAATTGTTGGTTATAAACAGGTCCACCTGGTCGGGAAACGCTGAATGCCGGCAGGATTTTATCCTTAAAAAACTGGAGTGTCTCCTTCGGCGATCTTCCACTTGCTAACGCAAGGGCAGTGAATGAACCGATTGAATTTCCCGAAAAAACATTGGTTCGACTAATTAATTTTGGGTTTTGCTGAGCCAGTCTGTTCAAAAGTTGTAAACTTAAAGCCCCTAAGGTGCCGCCTCCATCAAAGGTCATGATCCGATATTTTGTCAAAGCTGATTTCTCCTTTCTAATCTGATCATAAGTATCATTCAGTATATGTTTTATTTCGTGTCTAATGAATACCTCTTTGACCTGAAATCCTTCAGGAACCGGATTATGTAGCTAAGCATCCAAGGAAAGACTCCATCGAGTATATAAAAAAATACTACGACGAGGATAGAGGAGACTACGTTTGAGTGGCAGTACGTGCATACCAAAGCTACAAAGGTTACTTGGCCATTATTATGGACGAAAAGATAATAATGATTTGATCATGTTCGCTTCTACACAAAACGTAAAATGATAGTTTCTTTAAGGAGGGAGAAATCGTATGAAAAAGAAACATAAAAAAATATTATCTATGACAGTAGCTGTATTTGTGAGAAAATCTTATTAAACTGAGGGAGTTTAATAAGATATCTTCCATCTGTTTAATTGAGTGCCAGCTCATGTTATAATGGATAACTTAAGATAATTACTATTTTTACCTATAATTGAACGGATGCCAAGAAAAGCCTCCGCATAGCGATAAAATATGGAGGTGTAAGAATGAATAAACAATGGACGATTGGTAAAATTAAAGAATTTGTTGAGAAGAACTCGGAAAGTAAGTTGCTAACGACGGAATATCACGGTTTTTCTCAAAAGTTACTATTTAAATGTACATGTGGTAGCAACTTTGAAAAAACATTTACGAAATTTAAAAATAATAACCAACGTAAATGTGACGTGTGCCAACCGCCTAAAGCGGCACGATAATGTATAGCGAATAAACGAAGTGCCGATTTCTATTAAAGAGAAGTTGGCACTATTTTTATTTTAGGGGGAATAAAGTGGATTTCACTAAAGGGGCATATTAGTTGAATAACAATTGGGCTATTACACCTCAAAAACTGGACTATAAATTCTCAATAAACGGGCGCTTTAATGGGGAACGAAAAAAGCCCAATTCCTTAATATTAATACTAAGAAATTGGGCTTTTTAATATTGGAGTTTCTTAAAGTTGTAAATCCGTATTCTCCTGACGCTACACTTTATGATTTGATATTTGAATATCATTTTTTGTGAGTCATTTGTCTTGTAAAAAGGAGTTTTTCTTCCTTTGAATTTGCAACAATTATGGTCGTGTAAATACATTGATAAAAATGAGAAACTGTGGTAAATTTATATAGATACACCGATTATGTATTTTTGTATAAATTATCCCTATTTTAATTATACTTCATAAAATCCTTTTCAGTCAACTACTATTTTTATTTTTTTTAGGGAACATGGAACTTCGCCAGGAGCAGGAACGAGTGGACAGCGTAATTGGTTGATCAGATGAACAATTTTTGTAATATGATTCGTCTTGGTATTGAGCGATAAATGGGAGGGAAAGAAATGAAACCATATGTACTAGAGTTTCGGGAGATCGATAAAACGCAACTTTTGCTCGCGGGAGGAAAAGGGTCGAATTTAGGGGAACTATCGAAGATTCATGGAATACAAGTGCCAGAAGGATTTTGTGTTACGACAGAAGCTTATCAAAAAGCCCTCGAACAAAACGAAGCCTTCTACGCATTGTTGGATCAACTAACACTGCTAAAAGTAGAGGATCGAGATCAAATTGGTGAAATCAGCAGGAAGATTCGGAAAATCATTATGGAAGTAGAGATTCCCTCCGATGTAGTGAAGGCTGTTGCTCACTATCTCTCCCAGTTTGGCGATGAACATGCTTATGCAGTGCGTTCCAGTGCAACTGCTGAAGATTTACCACACGCCTCTTTTGCCGGTCAACAAGATACCTATTTAAATATCATCGGAAAAGAAGCAATCTTACAGCATATCAGCAAATGCTGGGCTTCCCTATTTACGGATCGTGCGGTAATCTACCGAATGCAAAATAGATTTGACCACAGACAAGTTTATTTATCCGTTATCGTTCAAAGGATGGTTTTCCCACAGGCTTCAGGGATTTTATTTACCGCTGATCCGATTACTTCTAACCGAAAACTGCTATCAATCGATGCCAGTTTTGGGCTTGGAGAAGCACTGGTCTCTGGCTTGGTATCTGCCGATTGTTATAGAGTACAGGAAGAGGAAATCGTCGATAAGATGATAGCAACCAAAAAATTGGCTATCTATGGACTAAAAGAAGGCGGAACAGAGACCCAGCAGATCGATCCCGATCAGCAAAAGACTCAAACACTTAATGAACAACAAATTTTACAACTAGCACGCACAGGAAGACAGATCGAAGCTTATTTTGGTTGCCCACAAGATATCGAATGGTGTTTGGTTGATGATACATTTTATATTGTCCAGAGTCGGCCAATCACTACTTTATACCCGATCCCTGAAGCGAATGATCAAGAAAATCACGTTTACGTATCTGTTGGTCATCAACAAATGATGACCGACCCCATGAAACCATTGGGAATGTCTTTATTTCAGTTGACATCTTTTGGACCAAGATTTAAAGCTGGCGGAAGGTTGTTTGTTGATGTAATAAATAATCTGGCTTTACCTGTCAGCAGAAAAATGTTATTAGATGCCATGGGACAACACGATCCGCTCATGAAAGACGCACTCATTACCATAATAGAGCGAGGAGATTTCATAAAATCTTTACCAAATGATAAGCAAGAACAGAGTTCCAGTAAAAGCAATAAAAGTGTGTCGTCTGCGGATTCTAGGGCACAAATCGAAAACGACCCGACAATCGTTTCTGATTTGATTAAGAGTAGTCAAACATCGATAGAAGAGTTAAAACAAAACATCCAAACGAAATTAGGATCGGATTTATTTGATTTTATTCTGGAAGATATCCAGATATTAAAGAAGATTTTATTTGACCCACAAAGTTCAGCTGTGTTTATGGCTGCTATAGATGCTTCATCATGGATCAATGAAAATATGAACGAGTGGTTAGGTGAAAAAAACGCAGCCGACACCCTTTCTCAATCTGTACCAAACAATATTACTTCAGAAATGGGTCTGGCGCTATTGGATGTCGCAGATGTGATTCGTCCTTATCCAGAAGTAATTGATCATTTACAACATGTTAAAGATGAAAACTTTTTGGATAAACTGGTTAAGTTTGATGGTGGACAGGAAACCCAAGACGCTATCTATGATTTTCTCAGCAAATACGGAATGCGATGTACCGGAGAAATCGATATTACTAAAACTCGTTGGAGCGAAAAACCAACTACACTTGTCCCCGTGATTCTTAGTAATATCAAAAACTTTGAGCCTAATGCTAGCAATCGGAAATTTGAGCAAGGGCGACAGGAAGCTTTGAAAAAAGAACAAGAGTTATTAGATCGATTGAAGCAATTACCGGATGGTGAACAAAAAGCCAAAGAAACAAAACGAATGATCGACCTAATCCGGAATTTCATCGGTTATCGGGAATATCCAAAATACGGCATGGTTAATCGCTACTTCGTTTATAAGCAGGCTTTACTGAAAGAAGCCGAACAACTCGTACAAGCGGGCGTTATTCATGAAAAAGAAGATATATACTATCTCACTTTTGAAGAACTTCACGAAGTTGTACGCACAAATAAACTAGATTACCAGATCATCAGCAAACGAAAAGACGAGTACAAATTATATGAAAAACTAACTCCACCACGTGTTATCACGTCTGATGGTGAAATCATTGTAGGTGAGTACAAACGAGAAAATCTCACAGCCGAAGCTATTGTAGGTCTACCGGTTTCTTCCGGAGTTATAGAGGGCAGAGCACGCGTCATCTTAAAAATGGAAGATGCAGATCTAGAAGATGGAGATATACTGGTTACAACCTTCACCGATCCTAGCTGGACACCATTGTTTGTATCCATAAAAGGACTTGTCACCGAAGTTGGCGGACTGATGACCCATGGAGCAGTCATCGCACGTGAATATGGCTTACCTGCCGTTGTCGGTGTTGAAAATGCCACCAAGCTGATAAAAGATGGGCAACGTATTCGAGTAAATGGAACAGAAGGTTATATAGAAATACTATAATTCATTACATGTAAATCATAAAAGATGAGCATTCGAATTAGGAGAATTATTGACATCATGGTGCTTTGCGGTCTATGTTAAGAACCCTGTCACTAGGACATATAAGGGGGCAGTAACTGAAGATCGATATTAATGTCTGTTAAGATTATCTTGAAATCGAGTCTTCTGTTAAAGGGCGCGATTGTTGAATAATTAAATCCCAATTTCTCATTTATATCACTGAAAGATTGGGAGTTTTAATAGTATAACGTTGTAAATCCGCGTTTTGCTAAAGATACCCCTTTTAGGGATTAAAGAAGTATGAGAAGGTGCTACCTGTAACAATAGGTAGCACCTCTTCTTGACCTTAAAGCCTTACAGGTCTAAACGAAAAACACCAAAATGCTTCCTCGTTTAACAATTTGTATCGATATCTTGATCCGATAGTGAACCTAAGCAATATGAGCTCAAGTCGATTATAAACAGAGGTTTTAAGCTCTTTTATTTGGCATCCGGGAACATTCTTTGTACCATATCACCAAACTCATTAAATAGTCCGCCAATCGGCTTTCCATTTTGAATATCGTTCCTGTAATCATTCATACTTTTAACAAAGTCAGGATTCGCAGAGACATAAACGTTGTCTACACTTTCATCATGTTTTTTTACATGATCAACAATTCTCTTTTCTAAGTCATTTGTCAGGTTCTTGTCATTTGTCAGATTCACGGCGACATATGCGTTATTATCTGTAATAATGACAGAGGCACCGTCTACATTATCCATGTCCTCTAGCCGATTTGCTACTTCATCAGCCACGCGCATTTTATTATCATTGTCATCATTGCTTAATTGCCTGGTATTGTAATCGTTGTCCCTGTTTCTGTCATTTACATTCAAGGTATTGTCCATGGCATTATTTTTATTGCTAGTATTCATTCCTACATTTTTTCCATTATCATTATTATCACTTACCCCGCAGCCCGTAAGGAATAGAGCAATCAAGGCGCTTGTTAAAAATGTGTATTTCATGTTAGTCACTCCTTTAAAAGTATTTACCCTAGTACTATCTGCTGTATTTCCGAGAATATTCATAAAAAAAGAACTTTATAATCGCTATGGATACTGCCCTAGTTTTCACGGGGAATAAACGATATTAATTTTATTTCAATAATTGCTGTTTCTGAATCTTACAGGGGTCATACCACATGCCCATCAAGCTAAGGCAAATACCGAAAAAAACGCTGTATTTTAATCACTATAATAACTATTTGTAATCAATATGTGGGGTTTAGCTCGTGTTGGCTATTAACAAAAAAGTACCTTGTTATTCTAATAATTCTTTTATTTCCATCTTTTATTCGCCTTTAGGTTGGATAATAATTTTTAATACGGAGGGAAATATAACGGCAGAATAAATAAGCTTCATACTAGCCCAATATTGCCAATATTGATATAGTTTATGTTCTTTTCTAGCCTATGTCCATAGCCTGTTCTACTGTTAAAACCTTTGCTCTAATTCAATGTGAACCAATCTTACTTCGATGACTATCAGACAGCTAAAAGCCTATATGAGCAGCGGGAACTGCTACACGAAGAATCACAGGGTTATCAAGAAAAAGAAGGTGAATCTGGTGTAAGAAAGATAGTTGGGTTACTCTCTGATTCTGATAGGGGAATAGTAATGCTAAGTCAGGAGGCAAACGATACAGTAGAAGAACTTGATAAAGAATGGGTTGAACTCATTAAAATGGTTAATAATTTGGAAATACCGATAAAAGAAATCAGAAATTTTGTATCAGACTATAAACGGTAGTAAGTTGAAAAAAAGGGGTACCGCAACATGCCCATCAAGCCAAGAAAATCGGTCACCCTCAAAACGATAAATTGAACTTAGAAGTTACAAGAAAGTCCAAAATTTCGTTCTGTGGGTACTACAAAACTTTAACTTGATGGCAATGGCGGTACCCCTTAAATAAAATATTTGGTTGATGAACTATTAAGTTTTCCTTGAATATACTAGATACTTTTATCTATAATCTCATTATTTTATATAAGTTGAAATTTTCATATATTATTTATAAATACTATACGGGAGTGGTGCCGTAGGAGGCATTTTATAATGTAGGTAGACATTTACCTTATTCTACATTTAAAGATAATAAGGCCCTTTATAGTTGCCCGCCAGATTTACTATAAATTTACTCTGAGAAAATATAAATATAATATTTTTACATTAGAATACAAAAAGAGCCTATTCAAAAAGCACCATTTTAGTTTAATGAGAGCAGCAGAAGGAGAAAATCAAGGTTCCAATATTAGAAACGAAAGGGGGATTTCCGTGACGAAAAATCTCCTCTCATCCCGATCGATGGGAGGATGCCCGCCATCCTTGTAAAGCGGGGCGACTTTCTCTAGCACAATGGAGTCGTCAACATGATCGATATAATCAATGAGTTCCGCACCAAAGTTTCGCTACGGTGCGTTTTTGTTTTTTTACTTAATTTTACGAGATTTTTGAATAGGCTCTTAAAATACATAAAATTTGGAGGTTTTCTGTAATGAAAAGAATTTTATCCATTACCGTCGTATTAACGATGATATTCGTTATGTTATCGACCACCACAGACGCACTTGCAAACGCATCGGGCGACAAACTCGTCAAAATCGACAATATGCAGCCGGTTTACGGTCAAACGATCACCGCCAGTGTAATCATGAATCATGGTTCAATGGGCAAAAATCTAACATTTCAATGGCAAGTACAGGAATCACGTATAAGCGATCAATATATTAATGTAAAATCGGGTGGTAAATCCAAAAGCTACACCGTAACGTTAAATGATATTGGTAAAAAATTGCGCGTTGTAGTTGGTTTACCATCAAATGGTGACAAAAAAACTTCATTGCCCACGAACGCAGTATTAAATGCCAACCCCCTTATTGCATCGATGAAATTCGACAATAATTTAAAGGACGATGCTAATCAAGAGAACTTGGAAGGGAAAGGAAATTATAGTTATGTAGACGGTGTATTACCTGGGACCAAAGCTCTGCACTTAGAAAGCGGAGACGGCAATTATGTCGGTACGAAGCATAGCTTGAATTTTGGTAATGACAGTTTTACCATATCCTTCTGGTATAAGGGCGACACTAAGAATAATCAGGTAATATTATCAAACAAGGATTTTAGTAACGGCTCTAACGCAGGCTGGGCGATTTACACATCAGCCAATTCGGTCAACATGAATTTAGGATTCCCGACCGCAAAAGATAAGAACATTTCCTTTGGGCGCAATACGTTTGATGCTTCCGATTGGCGTTACGTGACATATGCCGTAGACAGAAATAAAATGCTCGCGTCGTTGTATATTGATGGTTACGAAATGGCTGAAACTACGCTGAAGCTTGGAACTTTAGATACATCGAACCCATTAAAAATAGGTGTCGACGGTTTGGGCAACCTCGGCGGTAATTCATTCGATATAGCTGATCTGATGGTTTGGAAAGGTGTTTTGAGCAGTGATGTAGTTCAAGCGAATTATAATAGTTACGCTGTAAATAAAGTAGATATGAACGCACTTAACGACACAATATCAGAAGCAAATGCAATCAAAGCAGGCGGTCTCGGCAACGGCTTCAGCGAATCCGATTTTGATTATTTGAAAAAGGTTTTGAATAAGGCAACTACGGTTGCAACAACGCAAAAAGAAAAATTATTTACACAGGAAACGATCAATTATTACGAACGTGAACTAACCAATGCCATCTTCATCTATCAAAAAAGTAATAAAACAGCAACGCCCGCCGATTTAAATATGATTGTGAACAGCGATACGGAAATCAGTGGTAATCCTGCTGCAATCGCGCGAGTGGAAGATGATTTCAGAAAAAGCCTGAAAATATTCTCGCAAGCCGACGTAATGTTGATTCCCGGCGACGTTACCGGCGGTAACAATGCCATCGAATATCTGTGGATGAATGAGCTGACAAAAGTCTACAATAAACTTAAAGATGAAAGTTTATTTGACAATATCGCGCTTTATTTAGTAAGAGGCAACCATGATATGGGCGGCGCCGAAAAATTAATTCCTGTTGGTTCGGCGGGCGCTTGGAACGAATCTACGAAATCGTACGATAACAATTTCTTTAACGATGCTTATCGGGTCAAGATAAAAGGATATAATCTTGTGGTTTTTGACGGAAATTATGACAACAACAACACGTCTGGAAAAGCTAAAAATTTCCTTGACCAAATTAAAAAAGAAGCGGATTACGATCCAACCAAACCGATATTTGTATCTTCTCATTTCCCTATCAGCGGAACCAATTGGGGATCGGCATGGAGCACCGCAGGAAGTAATAATGTAGGTAAATATATTGCTGACAATAATTTGTCGCAGGTAGTCTATCTGTCAGGTCATACGCATTACGATCCGACCGACGAACGTTCACTCTATCAAGGTGCGGCATCGTATTTCGATGCTGGTTCGACGAATTATTCTAGTTATATTGATGGCGGTCCGTCCGGCGGATATATTGAAGGTGCATATATCAATTATAATACCACACCTCGCATCTCGAATTTCATAGAGGTTTATGGTACAAAAGTTATCATCAAACATTATAATTTAAGCACAGAAGAATTTGTAGGCATACCTTCTGTAGTCTACGTTGGCGAAGGCAAAGATGCCTTTACGTATAGCAAAAGCGATACAAGAGAACTCATCGCTCCGCAGTTTGATGAGGGTATTACGATCAATTCCTTCAAAAACAACGAACTTACTTTTACAATGAAGCAAGCCAATGACAATGTGCGTGTGTTGGAATACAATGTTCAGCTTATCAACAAGCTTACCGGGGAAGTTGACAAATCGTTTAACAGTCTTTCGCTGCCGCTAGACAAGCCATTCGATGAACACAGGGAATACAAGATTACAGGTTTGTCGCCGATTACTCCATATACCCTCCGAGTATTCGCTGCGGATTCCATGTATAACCGTTCGTCGCAGGACATTGACATTACGCCTCAAGGTGTTAATTTAGAGAGCATCACTGCACCTGCTGACAAAACAGGGGTGGCAATCGGAGCGGCGAAGACAGCAGACGCCCTTGGATTGCCAAAGACAGTATCCTTGGTTACCGATGGTGGTGGTGGCGATGCCAAAGTGACATGGGATGTAGATGCTTCAAACTATGATCCTGCTGTAACGACTGTACAGACCTTCAATGTAAATGGAGCTGTAACTTTGCCAACTGGGGTGGCAAATCCAAATAACGTGCCTTTGACAACAAGCATTAAAGTAACTGTTAATAAGATCCCTCAGTCACAAATGAAGGCAACGGCGACAAGTCAGGAAACAAGTGGTGAAAATAGTGCTGCATCCATGGCGATTGACGGAAACCCAGAAACGCTGTGGCATACAAAGTGGGATAAATCTGATGTTCTCCCTCAATCGATTACTTTAAACCTTGGAGGAGCTTACAAAGTCAATAAAGTCACGTATTTACCAAGGCAATCGGGGCTAAACGGAAATATAACAAGCTATAATGTATATGTAAGTACGGATGGAGTGACCTTTACCAAGGTTGCAAGCGGAAGTTGGGCAAATAACAATGTGGAGAAAGAAGCAATTTTTGACTCGACAGATGCATCATATGTAAAGCTCGAAGCAACGGCGGGTGTTAACGGCTGGGCATCGGCTGCGGAGATTAGCGTCCTTGCAACAAAAACTGTAAAGAATTAGCTTCTAACTTAAAAGAATTTAATGTATTGAATTCTGCATTTGAAGATGAGATTGATGAGGATTAATAAACAAAAATTTCCAATACTAGCTAATAAAAAACTTATTAGTTATTCAATTAAAGGGCGCATTAATTGAACAACGAATTTTTTATTTTATTGTAGTAAATCTTAATGTTGTTGTAGTAAATGAGGTCATATGTAGTACAAAGAAGGATAGATAAAGCAAATTTTATCTATCCTTCTTTTTTTTGCCTTATATGGGGTCCCAGTAGCAAAACGCGGAAAACATACGCTAAGCAATATCCTAATAAAAAAACCGACTTTTCTTACGCTAAGTGGGGTCCCACCACATGCCCATCAAGTTAATATTTTTATGTCCCCCAAAGTGAAAAAGTCGAGCTTTGTTTAGCTAGTAACTAAAATTTTCATTTTGGGGGCATTTATTTTCTTAGCTTGATGGCTATGGGGTACCGCCACATCGCCATCAAGCTAATCGTGCCAAGAGTTAATATGAAAGTGTGTTCTCTTTATTTTGCTACAGTAATACTAAAATTGTGCATGACAAAAAAACCTATTAAATAGGTTTTTTTTAAAATATTAGGAAACTTTGAGTTTTTGTGACATCGAATAATCATAGACAACACCTAAGATATCAAAGACCGTTTTCTTGTTATAACGATGACATTTCCGTCTTCTCCAAAAGGTAAAACAGACGGAGAAAAGTCGTTGATAGTTCTTGGGTGTCCTTTTGTAATCCTTGATAAAACAATAAATAATAGTCTTTTATCATATAGATAGATTTATATTCACTTAACTCCTTCTTTTTCTTGTCTAAAAGTAACTGACGCATTTTAAACATGGTAGAGGAACAGAGTAAAATGCTAATCAGTTGGCCATACAAGTGACACTCTAAGCGTTCCCTCTTGATCTCTTTGCACTTGTCAATTTGAAAGAAAGATTTCCATGTTTTAAATAGAATTTCAATCTGCCAACGTAACGAATACAGGTCATGGATATGTTCCGTTGGAACTTCTTCTAAAGAAAGATTTGTAATATATACGCTCATTCCACTTAATCGTTTGCTTCGGTCTTTATAGGTAATGCCCTTCTTCTTTTCTTTTTTTGCTTGTTCTTTCAATCTTTTCTCTGTTTGTGCCTCAGTTAGTCGATGAATAACCACTCGTGCGGGTAGTTTTTGATACAGCCCAATGTATGCTTCTGAAATTTCGAGTGTTTGACCAGGTTGTAATTGATTCATAAGCTCTTCCCTGTCTAACTGAATAAAGAGAGTACCTTTCTTCACAGTCCCATTTCGAAAAAACTCTGGTTCATCGTTCTTAGATACGAGAATTTAACTTCAAACGTGAGACATAGTAAGCGCCTTCATCATTCATTTTCTCTCCTTTCTCCTACATAAACGTGGAGGAACTTCCCACTCAATAAGTCATATTCAAGTTGGAATTTAACAACTGCGGTATGGCTGCTTCCGCCAGAACCTTGATAATGTGAGGAAAACTTATCTGGAAGTTGAAATGTTGTAGAATCTAGGATCCGAATACGTTTAAAAGTCGTGGAGTATGGGTGAAGTATTTCTTGTGTTGAATGAATTCTTTGAGTGAGAAGATTAGCTAGAACTTGTTGAAGAAACTGTACGGCTGAACCATTAAATCGTTGATTAAGCCCTTCGGGGCTCATAAGGACACCTGTAGATGCTTCGAGATGGCTACACAATTGTGTGAGTGGCGTACTCGCGACCTGTTGACTAAGCCATACACATAAAGCAAATAATTCTTGTGCTTGATATTTACTTGTACGTTGAACAAAACCAACTTCTTTAGCTAATTGTTGTAGAGAAGACGGAGATAAGTAGTTTTGAAGTTCTTGAGAAAAGAGATTCATTTCGTCTGAAACAGAAAAACTCATAGAAAACGCCATCCTTCCTGTATATTTCTACAAAAAGAATAGCGTTTTTTTTCGTTATGATGATACAAATTCACCTTAGCTTGATGGCGATGGGGTCCTACCGTAGATATGTCCCCTAACGGCGTTGACGAAATTTTAAATGTAGGCTATTATGTACGTATATTATTGGAATTGGGTAGTAATTGTTTAAATACAAGCTAAGCCTATTCATTAGTGTGCAGAGAAGACTTTAGGTACTTCTATGCATTGTAATGAATGGGCTTTTTTTTGTTATATTGGGATGATAGATAATCCCCCTAAAATGAAATATACAATGAATCCATACTAAAATATCCTTGATTGGAGTGAAATATATGGAAATTAAAAGGCTTCTAAATAACAATGTCGTTATTACGGAAGATAAAAACGGTGAAGAGATAATTGTTATGGGAAAAGGAATAGGCTATCAAAAATCAAAAGGTGATGTGATTGATGAAAGGAAGGTAAACAAAATTTTTCGCATAGCCAATCAAGATATATCTACTAAATTACAAGAACTGCTAAATAACATACCCATTGAGCATATGAAACTCACAGATGAAATTATTGGATATGCCCAAAGCAAATTAGGTAAAAAACTCAATGAAGGTATTTATATTTCATTGAGTGATCACACCCATACTGCAATTCAAAGAATTAGAGAAGGAATTCAGATGAAAAATGCACTTCTTTGGGAGATAAAACGATTTTATAAAGATGAATTTAATATTGGAATGAAAGCACTGGATATTATAGAAAAAGAAACACATATCCGTTTACCTGACGATGAAGCAGGTTTTATTGCTTTTCATATTGTAAATGCTCAGTTGGGTAAAGAACAGCCAATCGTACAAGAGATTACACAGTTGATTCAAGAAGTGCTGACAATTGTTAGAGTTCATTTTGGTATTGAGATTATGGAAGAATCGGTTTCCTCTTATCGTTTTATTAGCCATTTAAAGTTTTTCGCTTCCCGGCTAATTACGGATAGCACATACAGTGATGGATCTGATGAAGAGTTACTTGAGATTATTAAAAACAAGTACGTGAAAGATTTTGAATGTGTTTCGAAGATTCAACTATTTATCCATAAGAAATACGGATACGATTTAACCTCAAATGAAATAATTTATCTGACCATTCATGTAGCAAAGGTAGTTCGGGAGTCGAGTAGATAGGTAAAGGAACATTAAAGGTGGTGATGACTGTAAACATGCAATACATAGCTGGATGGTAACATTAAGTTGGCCAAACCTTCACTATTTTTGTTAATAAATACAAGAAAAAATGGAGGATTAAAAAATGGGGAAATACAACGAATTAGCAAAAAAAATTATTGAAAATATAGGTGGAAAGGAAAATATAAATAGCTTAACACATTGTGTGACTCGACTACGGTTTAAATTGAAGGACGAGGACATCGCAAATGATGACATCCTAAAAAATATAGATGGTGTTGTCACGGTCATGAAAAGTGGTGGGCAGTATCAAGTCGTTATCGGAAACCATGTACCACAAGTATATGATGACATTAGTGCACTGATTGACGTAGATCAACTGAATGCATCCCATCAAGGTGAGCAAAAGCCTGAAAAATTACTAAATAAGGCAATTGACATCATATCAGGCATATTCCAGCCAATATTAGGTATTATGGCTGCATGTGGTATGTTGAAAGGACTAGATGCGCTGTTCGTTGCTATAGGATTATATAGCCCAACTTCGGGTGGCTCAATGGTCATTAACGCAATCGGTGATGCCCTATTTACTTTTCTACCATTGTTTTTAGGTTATACTTCAGCTAAAAAGTTTGGTTTGAAACCCATGTTAGGCTTAGTTGTAGGGGCTATTATGTGTTACCCAAACATACAAGCTAGTGTTGTTTCTTCAAGTACTAATGCAATGTATACATTATTTCAAGGTTCCATGTTTGAAGCGCCGATTTACATTGACTTCTTTGGCATACCTTTAATTTCGATAGATTATACAGGGACAGTTATTCCTGTTATTTTAGCTGTATATTTTGCTGCAAAATGCGAAAAAGTTTGTAATAAGGTTGTACCAGATTTACTTAAATTCTTCTTTGTTCCGATGCTTACATTATTAATTGCATTACCAGTTGCATTTATTGTAATTGGCCCACTTGCAACATTTGGCTCAACGGTTGTTTCTGAATTTGTATTTGCAGTTAGAGACTTCAGCCCAGTGTTTGCTGGCATCATCGTAGGAGCTACGTGGCAAATACTAGTTATCTTTGGTATGCACTGGGGATTCATACCTGTATATCTAAATAACATTATGACTATGGGATACGATAATGTGATGATGCCTTTCTTTGCTTGTACTTTTGCAACTGCGGGAGTTGTCCTAGCAATTTTACTTAAAACAAAAGACAAGAAGATGAAGGAAATGTCTTTGCCAAATTTCCTATCCAGTATATTCGGGGTAACAGAACCAGCTATTTATGGAATTCTATTACCCTTAAAGAAACCATTTATTATAAGTTGTATTGCTGGTGGGATCGGTGGAGGATTCTATGGATTCTTTAATTTAAGAAAGTTCATGGCTGGTGGAATGGGTATTTTTGAATTACCCGCAATGATTGAACCGGATGGAGCAATGGGGAATTTAATTGTCGCGGTTATCGGTATTGCAATTTCGATGGTAGTGGCATTTATATTGACGATGATTGTCTATAAAGATAAAGAGACTGTTTACGCAGGTGTGAATGAGGCTCAAATTGAAGTTATCCAAGAGGAAAAGAAAAGTAGATTAGAGAAAGAAATAATTGAAAGCCCAATAAAAGGTGAAGTGATGCAATTAAAAGATATAGAAGATGCGGCTTTTTCATCAGGTGTATTAGGTAGTGGAGTTGCAATCGTACCTGCAGAAGGAGTGGTTGTGGCCCCTGTTAATGGGGAAGTAACAGCGTTATTCCCTAGTTTACATGCGATTGGAATTATATCGGAGAATGGAGTGCAGATTCTGATTCATGTTGGTCTAAACACAGTCCAATTAGAAGGTAAAGGATTTAAAGCTTATGTAAAACAAGGCGATAAGGTGAGGAAAGGTCAAAGGTTGTTAGATTTCAATATTGAAGAAATAGAACAAGCTGGTTACAGTGCTGTTACTCCAATAGTTATTACGAATTCCGCAGATTATTTGGAGGTTGCGGAGTATAAAGAGGGTAACGTGGATAGAGGAACGAATTTAATTACGGTTATATTTTGATATCAAAGACGGCCTAATCTAGGCAAAAAAGTTTTCTGTACACGGTCATTAGGGATAATACTTCGATACTGGAGGAATGAGTGATGAAGTTTAGTGATGATTTTTTATGGGGTGGGGCTACCGCAGCCAATCAATGTGAAGGGGGATATGACGAAAATGGGAGAGGACTTTCGAATGTTGATGTGTGCCCAACAGGAGAAGCTCGATCTTTAGTAATTACAGGAAAGCTGAAAATGTATAATTTTGATGAAAATTACTATTACCCAGCTAAAAAAGGTATTGATATGTACCATCATTTCAAGGAAGATATTCAACTATTTGCTGAAATGGGCTTTAAGGTTTATCGAATGAGTATTGCTTGGAGTAGAATCTTTCCATTAGGTGATGAAGAAAAACCAAATGAAGCGGGACTTCAATTTTATGAAAGTTTATTTAAAGAATGCCGTAAATATAATATAGAGCCACTCGTAACCATTACTCACTTTGATTGTCCGATGCACCTGATTAAAGAATACGGTGGCTGGAGTAACCGTAAAATGATTGATTTCTATGTACAACTATGCCAAGTTATTTTTAAAAGATATAAGGGTTTAGTTAAATACTGGTTAACATTTAATGAGATTAATATGATTTTACATGCGCCATTCATGGGGGCGGGAATTTATTTTGAAGAAGGTGAGAATGAAGAAAAGATAAAATATCAAGCTGCACACCATGAACTTATTGCAAGTGCCAAGGCAACTAAAATGGCTCGTGAAATAGATGAAAATAATGTAGTCGGTTGTATGTTTGCGGCAGGGAGTGTATATCCTTATAGTTGTAATCCAAATGATGTTTGGGAAGCAACAAAATTAGATCGGGAAAATTATTTCTTTGTTGATGTACAAGCAAGAGGAAAATATCCAAACTATGCTCTAAAAGAAATGGAACGTAATGGGACGATGCCAATAATGGAGAAGGGGGATGAAGAGCTCCTCGCAAAATATACAGTAGATTTTATTTCCCTTTCTTATTATAACAGTCGCTGTGTAAGAACAGATGGCGATGAGGGAGATAATGCAGAAGGAAATTTATTTGCATCCACCAAAAATCCTTATTTGGAGTACAGCCAATGGGGATGGCCCATCGATCCATTGGGGCTAAGAATTACTCTAAATCATGTCTACGATCGTTATGAGAAGCCATTATTTATTGTAGAAAATGGGTTAGGGGCAAAGGATGAAGTGGACAAAAATGGTTATGTGGAAGACGATTATAGAATTGATTATTTAAGAGAACACATCCAAGCGATGAAAGATGCGATTCAGGTTGATGGGGTAGATATTTTAGGATATACAACATGGGCACCTATAGATTTAGTGAGTGCTGGATCTGGCGAGATGGACAAGCGGTATGGATTTATTTATGTTGACCAGGACAATAAAGGAAATGGAACATTAAAAAGAAGTAAAAAGAAGAGCTTTTATTGGTATAAAAAAGTTATTTCCACGAATGGCGAAGATTTAGATTAACTAGTGTAGATGGCTTAGTCACAGGGTTTCTGCTCTAGTCCGTCAGATAAACCCCTAATAGAAGCCGATGATTCACTCTAAAGAATCATCGGCTTTTTCATCTAAAAAATAGTAAAACAGTTAAACCAATAACACAACTTTGAACTATCCTGCCCAGTTTGTTACGTAAGAAAAAGGTTGCTGCAGCAACCTCTCTTATTGCGGTTCAGCCACATACTACCCATCAAGCCAAGAAAATCGGTCACCCTCAAAACGATAAATTGAACTTAGAAGTTACAAGAAAGTCCAAAATTTCGTTCTGGGGTACTACAAAACTTTAACTTGATGGCAATGGAGGTACCGCCATTGGCGGTATCCCTAAAAGATAAAAATCGTCTCATTCTTGATCAATTGGAGACTGCAAATGGTCATTATATGTATCAAGGTAAAGTTGTCCATTTGCACCTAAAACTCCATAGGTCACGTCGTTTACCCACAAATTGCGCTTCTTTAACTCTTTCTCTAGCCACGAGAGAGTAATTTTATTCTCCTTCAAATTTTTATCAATGATTTTTCCATCCATAATTAATTCAATAGGAAGCCTGTATTCTGGACTGGACGCGATCCATAAATCTTGTCTTGTCACGGTACGATACTGAGGCTTTTTCAATAAAGTTAATGTTCCGTTGATTTCAAGAATAGCAAAAAGAACCTCTTCAATATCAAATGCATTTTTTTCTCGTAGTTCTTGATTTAAGTAATCTAAGGTATAACGCATCTTTTTCATGTTATGTTCTAATATTTTTCCATTCTGAATGACAATGGTTGGATCTCCAGCAAAAAACTTACGAGCCTTTTGGCTTTTTAAGCACATATAGGCAATAAGAAAAGTTATACCAACAAAGATACCGAAAGAAAGCAAGAGATGGTAGGCTTTAATATGAGTATTAAACGCTAAATTCGCTACAATTGCACCCATTGTGATAGCTATAACAAAATCAAAATAGGTCATTTGAGCTAGAGTTTGTTTACCCAAAAAACGGGTAGTAATTATCAAAATAAAAAATGCTCCGAACGTACGAAGGATGATTTCAATATAATCAGGCATATTCTTCCTCCAGATGAGTCAACTATTTCTTTATTTCTTATATCATTATAGTCAGGTTCTTTTTTTATAAACATCCGTTTTTTTGCATACAACTAGAAATCCTATCCAAAGGAATCTATTTAGAATACTCGGTTCAAGAAATCATGATTTGGTATCTAAATAGGAACCAGAATTATTGGTTCCGATAGATAGCGCACTTTATGTTAAGTAAGGTTTATAGTGACATAAAAAATTAATCTTTTCGGTGCAACCGTACAAAGATGAACGGTCTTTTTTTGCTTTAAGAGGTGATCACACACAGTTTAAACCAAATAGAACGCATACTATACATTAGGTTTAACTTACCAGGTATATATATAGGAGAAAATGCTAATGGCTAAGAATTAAAATAATGAATTCCAGAAATCAATGGGGTGTTTATGAATGAGACAAGGAAAATGAAATCCTATGATTTTTAATAGAGAACATTACATACAAGAGAGTTTCTAAGTTGTTATAGTAAGAAGCAAAGTTATGAACGGCTTTCTGAAGAACACAAAAAGTTATGAACTATTGTTAGGTCGGCGCTAAAAACAACCCCCTATAGGAGTGAAAAAAGTGATAAGAGATAAAAGTACAACGATTCATCTATTTTTACTTTTGGTTGTTACAGCAGTTTTTATATGGTCAGTTATAAATCCAGCAGGATACTTGAACTGGGCATTGGAGGTTAGTCCTGCCATTGTCGGACTAATCATCGTAATTGCAACATACAGTAAACTTCGCCTTACTACTCTCTCTTATATCATTATTGCCATTCTAATGATTTTGATGTTTGTCGGCGGCCATTACACATACTCAAAAGTACCCCTTTTTAATTGGATAAAAGATGTTTTAAATTTAAATCGAAACGACTACGATCGATTTGGACATTTTCTTAAGGGTTTGTTTGCGATTGTAATAAGAGAAATATTATTACGAAAAACTCCAATAACCAAAGGCCCTTGGTTATTTTCCTTCACTATAAGTATCGCGCTTGCGATCGCTTCCCTGTACGAAATCATCGAATGGTTAAGTACTAAAATAACAAAAGGAGGAAAAGTGGTTAAAAACTTTTTAGGTATGCAAGGTGATATTTGGGATGCACAATGGGATATGTCGTTTGCCTTGGTTGGTTCGATTCTTGCGTTACTCTTTTTTTCAAAACTACATAACCAGCTGTTAAAAAAAGAATTAATAAGAGAGTCGAGGAAAAGTCAATCTAAAAGTGATTGAAGTAAATTATCAGAATGTATTACAAATGCGTGCAAATAGAAAAAGCCCTCCTCAAATGATATAAAAGG
This sequence comes from Peribacillus butanolivorans, assembly GCF_001273755.1. GTDB lineage: Bacteria > Bacillota > Bacilli > Bacillales > DSM-1321 > Peribacillus > Peribacillus butanolivorans. The sequence continues at coordinate 4,262,862 of NZ_LGYA01000001.1, read as the reverse complement.
GATATACCATTAACGAGCGTTTTTGCCGTGAAAATTTATGCAGCTAATGATCATGAAAATCGCTCTGAAGGAGGGAGGTTCTCTTCGTTAACTATAAAAAGGTGTATCGCTTAATGCGGGACCTTGGTATATAGTCTATTATTCGAAAGAAGCGACACTTCTTTTAGGGGAAACCTCCTATCGTGTACCCAAATGTCTCAAATCGCGAATTTCAAGGCCGATATGAAAATGAGGTGCTCGTGACAGACATCACTTACTTGCCTTTTAAAGATGGATTCCGTTATTTATCCGTTGGACAAGACATCTATAACAACGAGATTGTTTCATGGAAAATCTCCAACCGTAACGACCTCAAACTTGTAGTAGACACTTTAGATGGTTTAATCCAAAAAAGGGATGTGTACAGGGCCATTCTCCATTCGGATCAAGGCTTCCAATACACATCCCATGCTACAATCGACGACTTCAACAGCTTGGTATCATAGGCAGCCACTCTCGTAAAGGAAACTGCCATGATAATGCCTGTGTGGAATCGTTCTTCTCCCATGTTAAATTGGAGATGTTGCACCTAAATGATTTTAAAACAGAAAAAGAATTGATTCAAGCCGTAGAAGTTTATATCTACTATTAGGGGTACCCCTATTATATTGTCTTTTCTTGAAATCTATGTTCATAAAAGAGGACGGGTTCCGTATCCTATTGCAAAATCCGAAATTGTAATCAAAATTGCATCTGAATTTGTAATGTGTTTTGTATCAATATTTTTACTAAAAAAGCAAACGCATCAGTCCTATACTGAGCCGTTTGCTTTTTCCTATACGTTAGCTTAATAAAAAAACAGGTTCAGAGGTTTGGTCTTACATTTCCTCTAACACTTTTTTAAGTTCTTCGCCCATTCTCGTCCAACCATGTTTCGCACCATTGAACGCTTGGTCTTCTTTTTCGAATCCTGTTTGTTCAAGATGTAAGTAGGTTGTTCCATCCTCTTGCTTCAATGTCCATGTGGAGGGCGCCTATCCAAAAAGATATCGGCAATGCTTCCCAATAAATCCAATACTGAAACTCAAGTAGAGCCGGGATGCAACCTCTAGCACCATTATTCCCAATAGGGAGCAAAGGGAAATGTATAATCGTGAGATTAATAGTCTCTAGATTGAATTACCCAATCCATTAGGGGTGGTAGCTTTGGAAAGCGTATATCTATTTGGAGAGGGATGACTGGATCAGCTGAGGGAGTATCTGCAAAAAAACTTGGAGTACACGAAAAATTACTTTGAACAGTTCATACCACAAATAAAAGTGGTGAAACCGGAAGGCACATATTTAGTACGGCTAGATTGTAGGGATTTAGGACTGACTTACAGTTCAAGAATTGGACGCTTTATGCTGCACAATGCGAAAATCGCGAAAAACGAAGGATATCTTTTTGGCCAGGGGGGAGGGTTTCAAGCGTATGAATATTGCTTGTCCAAGTGGCGACGATCTCCCTTGCCAAGACGGATCTTCGAATCGCATTTTCCTTTGTTGAGTTAACTGATCAGGACCAGCTTTTTGAACTTATCGCTCGGTCATGTAAAGAATTGAATCTATAGTGTAATAGAGACCTTTGCATAAGGTCTTTTTCTTCCTTGGTATTAGTGAATTGTTTTTCAAACCTGAGATAAAGATTTCTCTTATTAAAGAATTAACCAAGGTTTTCGATAGTGGTTATGGAAAGGTTTTCCCAAGATTTCAATAATATCAGGTAAAAGAGCGGAATATAGTTAGCGTTCCTGTGTTTTTTTATCGGTGGCTTGTTTTTTGCTAAATAGTTATATGAAAGCAAAAACATTAAAGAAATTATCCATAATAGGAGGACATTGTATCATGACAAAACAAACGAAGGACTATACACTGATCGACTTTATTCGAGATATGACATGGGTAATCGAGAAAACTGAGAGTAATGCCGTTCGGGTGGAAGAGGCAGAGCGTTTACTCGGTGAGCTGCTTCGTACCACATCCTGGTTCCCTCCCGAAAAGCGAAAGCCCAGCTCGGAAGGATATGCCCGTCATTCCCTTTACTGCGATCCGCATGATCGTTTTGAGATCATGGCACTTGTCTGGAAGCCGGGGCAGAAAACTTCACTCCATGATCACGATGGTACTTGGGGAGCTGAAGGGGTTGTGGCTGGAAAGATCAAGTTGAAGAACTATCTTCGAGTGGGAGAGATTTCAGAAAATTTAGTAAAACTTCAACAAACTGATACATTGATTGTAAATCAGCAAATGACTTGCAAACTTCTGCCCCCAGCGGATTGTCACATCCTTGAAACGGAGGGCGATCAAACAGCGATAACCATCCATGTTTATGGAAAACAACTCCGCAAGTTTCGGGTATTTAAGCCTTTACAAAAAGAAGGTATTTTTTCAGCCCATGATTACAATGTAGGGTATACTCCTGAACTAATCTAAGTTTATATGGAAATTGATTCCTCAAAATAGCTTCTCTTGTAATATAAATAATCCCTTGAAAGAATTTTTGCTACGAAACAGGAGGGGAACATGGCAAATTTAAACTATATCTAGAAGTTCGTTGACTCATGCACCAAGGGTTTAGTAGAAGTATTGGGTTTGGATGTGACGATACTGGATAAGCATAGAACCTGGATTAGTGGAACCGGTTACTATCAAGGTCTGATCGGAAAGCCGATTCCAGAGGGTTCGTTTTTAAAAATGATTGTAAAAACAAGTAAACCTAGCATACAAGGCTAACTAACAACTTTAAAATGATAGAAAACACAAAGCAATTAATAGAAATCTCACTAAATATCCAGAGGTACTACATCGCCATTAAGTTAAATTGGACTGAATTCCCATAAATGAATGTAGAGAATAAAATTGTTGTTTTGAAGGTACTTCGAAATATTAGTTTGATGGGTATATGGAGCTATCCATATCAGAGGTAACACATTAATAAGTTCCTGTACGCTATTTCAGTTATACGAAATCTAAAAAAAAATTTTGGTAACAGATATGTTAGTTGAAACACTTTATAGAAATAGCTTGAAGAGTTTATCACAGATGCAAAAATAGTTCCTAGTCCTAGGAAGAATTTAAACCTGATGATAAAGGCTTTTTATATATATTGATAGCAAAATTGGGAATTTCCATAGAGTGGGGTGCGCAAACCAAGCGGTTTTACAGGAGAAATTAGTTGGCATGGTTTTTGCTTATATAAATGATAAGTAAATAGAGAAAGGAGGGAGGAGATAAATCACCGTCTACTCTGCTTTGTTGGTGAGAGTCTCAGAAAAGAATGACAACGATTCAAGTGCTCCTCTCCATTTTTTCAGGAACTATTGTCGGATTCGTACTTGGTTTGCTCGGCGGAGGTGGATCAATACTTGCTGTTCCACTTTTGCTTTACGTTGTTGGTATGAAAGATCCGCATGTGGTAATTGGCACGACAGCGTCAGCCGTTGCTATAAATGCCTATGCAAACCTTATTCCACATGCACGAGCCGGCCATGTGCAATGGAAATCGGCGATTACTTTTGCCCTATCTGGTGCACTAGGTGCTTATACGGGATCGATTATCGGAAAGTTGGTACCTGGTAAACAGTTGTTATTTCTTTTTGCCATTTTGATGATCGTCATAGCTGTAAAAATGGTTATGCCAAAGAAAACGAAGAGTCAGGCAGATGATTTTCAAAATCAAGTGAAGCTTCCACTGTTGATCACCATGGCCATTCTAGTGGGGCTGTTATCCGGTTTTTTCGGGATTGGCGGCGGATTTTTGATTGTTCCCGGTTTAATTTTTGTAACAAGGATGCCAATGATTGCAGCAATTGGATCTTCTCTGGTATCTGTGGGCACATTTGGGCTTATGACAGCTATAAGCTATAGCTTATCTGGCCTTGTAAACTGGTGGATTGTGTTCGCATTTGTTGGAGGGGGAGTTGTCGGCGGAACAGTCGGAGCTTGGCTGGCAGTGCGCTTAAGCAAACAGCAGCGTACGCTCCATTATGTATTTTCCGGTGTTGTTATGTTTGTCGCCATTTACATGCTAATCATTAATGCTGAAGCGTTAGATTGGTGAGCTACTTAATAAAAATGAGATGAGGAGATTAGAATGGCAAAGATGAAGAATGAGACACATTACAAAGTTTTGATTGTAGGAGGGGGCAGTGCCGGAATTACGGTTGCAGCCCGTCTCCTGCGTGAATCTCGCACTCTGAGCGGAAACATTGCCATCATTGACCCTGCGACGAAACATTATTATCAGCCATTATGGACACTTGTGGGAGCTGGCGAAGCTGACAAAACTGTGACACAAAGGGAGGAAGCATCCGTTATTCCGAGCGGAGCCGTGTGGGTACAGGATGCGATAACCACATTTCAGCCAGATGAAAATGCTGTTGTAACAGCATCCGGAAAGAAACTGTACTACGAATATCTAGTTGTGGCTGCCGGGATTCAAATTAACTGGCATGAAATCAAGGGGTTAAAAGAGAGTATTGGAAAGAATGGGGTATGTAGTAATTACTCTTATGATTATGTTGATAGCACTTGGGAGGCGATCAGAAACTTCAAGGGGGGAACTTCCATTTTTACCAATCCGAACACGCCGGTAAAATGCGGTGGAGCTCCTCAAAAAATTATGTATTTGGCAGAAGATTATTTCAGAAAATCAGGAGTTCGCCCGCAATCTTCGGTTATTTTTGTTTCAGGCAGCCCATCCATATTCAATGTAAAAAAATATGAACAGGCACTAAATAAAATAATTGAACGGAAAGAAATCGAGACATGTTTTATGCATCATCTCATTGAAATTGATGGTGACAAGAAACGAGCGACATTTGAAAATCTGAACACAAAAGAGCGTGTGGATATGCAATATGACATGATTCATGTGGTACCACCGATGAGCGCCCCTGATTTTATCAAGAATAGTTCCCTCGCAGCTAGTAATGGTTGGCTGAATGTAGATAAATATACGCTGCAGCATGAACACTTTGACAATATATTTGGCATAGGGGATTGCACAAACTTGCCTACTTCAAAAACAGGAGCTGCAATTCGCAAACAAGCGCCCGTGCTTGTGCAAAATTTACTTCATCGGATGCGTGCCAAACAAATGGTTCATAAATATGACGGCTATACATCATGTCCACTTGTTACTGGATACGGGCGGCTTATACTGGCTGAATTCAATTATGATTTACAGCCGCAAGAAACTTTTCCTATCGATCAATCCCGTGAGAGGTTCAGTATGTATGTATTGAAGAAAAACTTGCTTCCCGTTATGTATTGGAACGGGATGCTTAAAGGTATGATGTAAAAACATTTCTGATAGGCATAACAAAACAAAAGTAAGCAAGGCCCTTAAAAGGAGGATGATTTATGCTACTCAAGTATTTTTATGATGAGAAACTGGCTCAAGCTTCATACCTTGTGGGATGTCAGGCTACTGGCGAAGCGATCATTGTTGATCCGTCACGTAATATAGAAGCTTACTTAAAAGCGGCAAGAGCACATGGTGTGCGGATCGTGGGTGTAACGGAAACACACATCCATGCGGATTTTTTGTCTGGTTCAAAGGAGCTAGCTTCAAGGCTTGGGGCCACATTGTATTTGTCTGATGAAGGAGGGGCGGACTGGAAATATGAGTACGCAACTGAATATCAACACTGCTTTCTAAGAAATGGAGATGTATTTTCCATTGGAAATATCAATTTTGAGGTGGTACATACACCAGGACACACACCTGAACATATATCGCTGCTCGTAACAGATGGGGGTGCATCTACCAAGGATCCACTCGGCATATTTACCGGAGATTTTGTATTTGTCGGTGATGTGGGGCGTCCCGACTTATTAGAAAAAGCCGCAGGGGTGCACGGGTCCTCGGAAAAAATGGCACGCATGATGTATCGGTCTTTACAGCAGTTTAAAAACCTTCCTGACTATCTGCAAGTATGGCCGGGGCATGGAGCGGGCAGTGCCTGTGGAAAAGCGCTAGGTGCAATCCCGTCGTCAACCATTGGATATGAAAAACGGACAAATTGGGCACTGCAATATGATAATGAGGATCGCTTTATAGAAGCGCTGTTGGCTGGACAGCCGGAGGCACCCCCTTATTTTTCAATGATGAAGCGGTTGAATAAAGAGGGATCGCAGCAAATTCGAAGTATAGCAGCACCACTTTGTATGGAGGTTTCAATAGATATTGTGCAGGAATGGACGGAACAGGGAATTGTCATTGATACACGTTCGGCCAGTGAATTTGCCACCAAGCATATACGAGGGGTAATTAATATCCCTTATAACAAATCATTTGTAACTTGGGCGGGATGGCTGTTGGATTATGACCGACCTATATATCTTCTGGCATGCAATGCTGATGTGGCAGATATGATAAATGATCTCCAGTCCATTGGTTTGGATCGCGTCGTTGCAACAATGGAACCATATATCATTGAGCAGGAAGGAGAATCTGATTCACGTGTTATGAAGTATGAAGAAGTGACAATGGACCAGATAGATGGCTCTATTCAAACAGAACGCATATATGTGCTTGATGTCCGAAGCTCGGGCGAATGGGAGGAAGGCCATATTCCGCAGGCGAAGCATGTGATGCTTGGTCATTTACAGGAACAGGCACACAAAATTCCGCATGATAAACCAATTTTGGTTTATTGTAAAACCGGCGGAAGATCAGCCATCGCTGCAAGCCTTCTACAAGTTCATGGTTTTAAAGAAGTACAAAGCCTTGTAGGTGGTTATGAGGAATGGAATAAACAGAAGAAGTTACGACCCACCAGAGATGCTAAATGAAATCTTTGAATTTTATCATCTATGCGAAAATACTTACCATAATTGCAAATGTAGTAATGCTTAGGATGAAAGGGTTTTTAAATAATGACCGCGGCATTAGGGGATTCAACCAAGAACCTCTATAAAAATAAGGAGATTTTATAAGTGAAATGAGTTGGCATGACAATTGCTTATATAAATTAGTAATGAGGCATAGTGCAAACAAACATAAGAAGGAGAGATACTCGATGAAATATAATTTTGACCAAGAAATCTGTCGACTGGGTACAGCTTGCGAAAAGTGGGATGATCTAGAAAATCATTTTGGCGTAAAGGATGTTATACCGATGTGGGTGGCCGATATGGATTTTCAGTCTCCACAACCTATCATCGAAGCATTAAAACAACGTGTGGAGCATGGTGTATATGGCTACACGCTTAGACCGGACTCGTATATGGAATCCATTGTTGGTTGGCTAAAAAGAAGACATCGATGGTCCATTGAGAAAGAATGGATTACCCACAGCCCAGGAGTGATTCCAGCCCTATCGTTGGCGATTCAGTCCTTCACGCAGGCGGGTGACAAAATAATTATCCAACCTCCTGTATACCATCATTTTGCCCGGGTGATCCAAGCGAACGGCCGTGAAATTGTAAACAACCCGCTTAAGCTTGAAAATGGGCATTATTCCATAGATTTCGAAGATTTAGAGGCAAAGATAGATTCAACGGTAAAAATGTTGATTTTGTGTAGTCCTCATAACCCAATCGGAAGGGTATGGAGCAAAGAAGAATTGACGAGATTGGGACAGATTTGTATGAAGCATAACATTCTCGTTGTGGCAGACGAAATTCATTCTGACTTTGTTTATAAGACACATACTCATATTCCTTTTGCCTCTATATCAGAAGAGTTTGCGAATCATTCTCTTACTTGCATTGCGCCAAGCAAAACTTTTAACCTGATGGGTGTACAGACGTCAAGTATCATTATTCCAAATCAGCAACTGCGCGATAGGTATGATCGAGAACTTAATACATTATCCATTGGTTCGCCGAACATATTTGGCGTTGTTGCGTTAGAGGCTGCTTACCGACACGGAGAAGAATGGCTCGATCAGCTCCTTGAATATTTGCAGGAGAATTTGGAGTTCACTCTGAGTTACTTCAGCAAAAACATCCCTCAAATCAAAGTCATCCAGCCGGAAGGCACATACCTTGTATGGCTGGATTGCCGGGAATTAGGGTTTTCGGTTAAAGAAATGGATCAATTTATGTTGCAAGAAGCAAGGGTTGCAATGAATGAGGGGCACATTTTTGGTATGGAAGGTGAAGGGTTTATGCGACTTAATATCGCTTGCCCGCGTTCGATGTTGAAAAATGCTTTGGGTGCCATAGAAAAAGCTGTCTCCTCTTTGTGCAAAGTGTAAGAATTTATTTTATAATAAATTTATTTTATTATTTCATATAGCACAATAGCAGAGGAGGATAATATGGCAGGCTTTACCGGCATGCAGCAGTTTATTCAAGATTACGCTGAGAACACAGCAGGAATCCTTGGTCTGGATATAACCGTGCTTGATGAAAAGGGCGTTCGTATTAGCGGAACTGGTTACTATAAAGATCTCATTGGCAAAACGGCTCCGGAAGGCTCCTTTTTCAGAATGATATTGGAAACAGGGGAGCCTGGAGTGGTTTATGATGTGAAAAAAGATGAGTCGCAGTGTAGGAGTTGTAAATTCGTAAATCAATGCAAAGAACTCGCTACCATCGGGTTTCCTATTGTAAAGCAAGACAAACCAGTTGGCGTCATCGGCATGATTGGTTTTTCCCATGAACAAAAGGAGAAAATGATTATAGAATCAGAGAATCTGATCCAGTTTTTACGCAATGTTAGTACATTGTTAGTCAATAAATTAGCAATGCTGGACCCTGATAAAGAACCGGGTTGCCAAATTCAAGAAGATATCCCGATCCCCCCGAAATCTATTACTTTTGAAAACATTCTTGGTAAAGATTCCGGGCTTCAAGATGTTATTAAAAAAGCAAGACGGATTATAAACAGCCCATCCACTGTCCTGATTAGGGGAGATAGCGGTACGGGGAAGGAATTATTAGCCAAAGCGATTCATTTTGAAAGCAAACGCCGGATGCATTCATTTGTAGCAGTTAATTGCGCTGCCATACCTGAAAGCTTGTTGGAAAGTGAGTTGTTTGGTTATGAGGGCGGATCATTTACCGGCTCAAGTCGGAATGGGAAAATGGGGAAATTCGAATTAGCGCACAACGGAACCATTTTTCTTGATGAAATTGGAGATATGCCGCTTTTCTTGCAGCCAAAGTTATTACGGGTTTTACAAGAAAGAGAGATTGAAAGAATCGGTGGAAAAAAAGCAATCGAGATTAATGTACGGGTGATTGCAGCCACTCACCAAAACCTGGAGGAAATGGTGCGAAACGGCACTTTTCGCGAGGATTTATATTATCGTCTCAATGTCATCCCTCTCCATACCAAACCCTTGCGAGAGCGGCGTGATGATATCGCTTTGTATCTTGAACATTTCATGCATAAACATTGTAAGATCGTGCAAAGGCACCCATTGAGACTGGACCCAATGCTGGAGCGATGGCTTATACGTTATGATTGGCCGGGGAATATACGGCAGTTGGAAAACGCCGTAGAATATATGACAAATATGGCTGAATCAGATATTGTATCCTTCCATGATTTACCTGACTATCTATTTCAACAGGATCATCTCACTGTGGAGAGTAGCGGATTAAGTTTAGAACAAATGATTTCAGAATATGAAAAAGACGTAATCCAGAGCTATTTCTTAGCTGAAAAATATCGGCATGATAAAGAACAAATTGCCCGGGAACTACAGATTAGTTTGTCTACTCTTTATCGCAAGTTGGAAAAATATAAATTATGTTAACTTCATATAAAAAATTTCTATTTTACTCAATTAAGTTACTTGAAATTAAAGAGAGAGTGCTCATATCATTTTTTCCGCCTGAATTTGAGAGGGGTGAGGACAAAAGCAGAAGGTAGAGGTATTTTAAAAATTGACTGAAAGTTCTAGAAATAATCAATAAAGAGATTTTTCTTAAGAACAGCCAGATGAGCCTTGCATACAAATTGTATTTGAACAATGAGCAATTAGGGGGGATATACTATGGGGAAATTAGAAGCAGAGGTAAGTAGCGTACAAGAAAAGAGAACTTCTGAAGCATCCTTACAAAGGAAGCTGAAACCCAGACATTTAACGATGATGGCTATTGGTGGCGCTATTGGAACTGGATTGTTTGTATCCAGTGGATCGACGATTAGCACTGCGGGGCCGGGAGGAGCGCTTGCAGCATACATACTTGTAGGAATCATGGTCTATTTTGTTATGAATAGTTTAGGAGAGCTATCGGCCTTCTTACCGGTCCCGGGGGCCTTTGATATCTATGCCTCAAAGTATATTGATCCTGCGTTAGGCTTTGCGTTAGGTTGGAACTATTGGTATACAACCGCTATAACGGTTCCTGCAGATTTGGTGGCCTCTACTCTTATTATGAAGTATTGGTTTCCGGACTCACCTTCTATCTTGTGGAGCGCACTATTTCTGGGCTTGTTGCTAATCTTAAATGTCTTATCAGTCAAGGCATATGGGGAAAGTGAATACTGGTTTGCCGGCATTAAGGTCATCTCGATCATCGTATTTCTCGTTATTGGGGTTGCCATGATTTTTGGAATTATGGGAGGACATGCGGTTGGGTTCAGTAACTTTACCCATGGAGATGCTCCTTTCAATGGCGGGCTTGTATCTATCTTTAGTGTAGTGCTCATCGCGGGCTTTGCGTTCCAGGGAACTGAGGTTATTGCGACGGCAGCCGGTGAAACCGAAAATCCATCGAAAAATGTACCGAAAGCGATTCGGTCAATCTTCTGGCGAATCCTTATTTTCTACGTGTTGACGATTTTTGTTATCGGTTTGATTATCCCTTATACGGATCCAAACCTGCTTAAATCTGGTGTTCAAAATGTATCTATCAGCCCCTTCACGCTTGTTCTTCAGAGAGCTGGGTTGGCATTTGCCGCTTCCGTCATGAATGCCGTGCTGCTTACATCTGTTTTATCAGCAGCAAATTCAGCAATGTATGCTTCTTCACGTATGCTATGGGCACTGGCGAAAGAAGGAAAGGCACCACGAATCTTTGCTAGGCTTAACAGAAAGGGAATTCCCATGTTGGCCCTTTGTACAACTGCTATTATAGGACTTGCCTCTTTTTTGGCTTCCCTTTTTGGAAATGGTTCAGTGTTTATTTGGTTGGTAAATGCTTCAGCCCTTACCGGATTTATCAAATGGTTCGGGATTGCCGTTAGTCATTACCGCTTCCGTAAGGCCTATGTAGCCCAAGGCAGAGATCTAAATGAATTGCCGTTTAAAGCCAAATGGTACCCGTTGGGCCCGGTAATCACGCTGTTATTTTTTGTGGTTTTCATTTTTGGGCAGACTCTTTTTTCTGGACATCAAATTAGCTGGGCAGAAATTATAGCGACGTACATTGGTCTTCCTATTTTCTTGCTTCTCTGGCTTGGTTATAAAATCATTAAGAAAACAAAAATAGTTCCGCTTATGGAGTGTGATTTTGAGCGCAAAGAATAAGAGGTAAGGCTGTAATTGAATGTAAGCGTTTTATTCAAAGGGAAATTAAATTCAATTCCGTATAAATAGGATTACAAAAAAAAAAGAGGTGTTTTATATGTTAAAAGAAACAATCATGACCAAAGAAGCCCCCAAGGCTATCGGTCCTTATTCACAAGCCATTAAAGTAGGAAATGTAGTGTATACTTCAGGGCAGCTTCCAATTTATCCTGAAACTGGAGAAATGCCTGATAATATTGAGGAGCAAACAAGGGTGTCATTGGAGAATCTTAAGAAGGTTGTGGAAGCGGCGGGAGCAAGCTTACAGCAGGTAATAAAAACAACGGTTTTTTTAAGTGATATGAGTCACTTTGCCGCGATGAATCATGTATATGGAGAATTTTTTACAGATAATTATCCAGCTAGAAGTGCGATTGAAGTTGCTCGTTTGCCTAAAGATGCTATGATTGAAATCGAAGCCATTGCTATGATTTAATAATAATAATAATAATAATTGAAAAGAGAATGTTAGAATGATATTCTCTTTTCTTTAATTTACATATGGTTAGTCTTAAACAGAGAAATATGGAGGAGATTTAATATGAATTTAGCACAATTCCCTAGACGGCGATATACACCAACCGATACACCTATTGAGAAATTACATCATTTTTCTGAATTTCTTGGGGGCCCATCCATTTATCTTAAACGAGATGATTTACTGGGTCTGACGGCTGGGGGAAATAAAACAAGAAAACTAGAGTTCCTTGTTGCCGATGCAATGGAAAAAGGTGCGGATACGTTAATTACATGTGGAGGCATTCAATCAAATCATTGCCGCTTAACACTAGCTGCTGCAGTTAAAGAGAAAATGAAGTGCATCCTTGTGTTGGAAGAAGGACTTTCAGAAAGTCCTGAGCCAGATTTTAACGGTAACTATTTTTTATATCATTTATTGGGCGCTGAAGAAATCAAAATTGTGCCTAATGGAGCGGACTTAATGCAAGAAATGCAGAAAGTAGCTAATGAGGTAACGGAGAAAGGGAATCGACCTTACATAATACCAGTCGGGGGATCCAATGTGATTGGTGCAACGGGATATGCTGCTTGCGCTCAGGAAATTTTGGCACAGTCATTTAATCAAGGAATCGATATGAAGTCAGTCGTTTGTGTAAGCGGCAGTGGGGGAATGCATGCTGGTTTGGTGACCGGATTTCATGGAAATCAAAGTGGAATATCGGTAATTGGAATAAACGTAAGCAGAGGAAAAGCTGAACAAGAAGAGAAAGTTTTTCAGCTTGTTAAAGAAACTTCAACACACATCGGCATTCCAAATTCAATCCCTCGTGAGGCTGTTATGTGTTTTGATGAGTATGTCGGACCTGGTTATGCTTTACCTACGCCAGAAATGGTGGAAGCTGTCAAACTCATGGCAAGAACAGAAGGGATTTTATTAGATCCGGTATATACGGGTAAAGCGGCAGCGGGACTCATTGATTTAATACAAAAAGGCACCTTTAAGCCGGATGATAATATACTATTTGTACACTCTGGCGGCGCCTCATCGCTATATGCCAATACTTCTCTCTTTTATTGAAATTTAAAACAAAAAGAAAGATGTGAAAGGTAATATCCGGTTCTGGTGTTAAGATTGCATTTATTGAAAGAAGTCTATATTTATTATAGAGTTTGGTTTTATGCAGCCATTCCAAATAGTTGATTCTTTTTATTAGCAGCTTGCTGATTCAGTTTAAAAGCAGTATTTTATGTTTGAAAAAACTTGTTTAAGCGTTTTAATATTTTAGGTCTTTAATGGACAAGCTATGAGTCATATAAATAAATAGATTTGTAAGTGCATAGAAAAAATGATCAAACTTTTTATAAAGTCTATGTCAGATTTTAATGTTGATTAGTCAGAAATTAAAAATAGAGTTGATTCTACAATACAGTAGAATCAACTCTATTTCGTTTATTATGGATTTTGATAATTTATAATTAAGTCTGATTGTTTGTAGATTGAAGTACAGCATTTGGGGGATAACTACAATGTTCGTAATAGCCCCTTTATTTTCGGGATAGTCGTTACTCTCTATAGAATAAGTGTGGGTAGTGAATTTGCAACGATAGGAGTATTAATCATTATATTCCCTATTCTTTTTATAGCTGGGGTAGTTCTTTTTTGGATATGGGATTGATAAAAGAAATTTAAATTATTATTGGTGTAGTTGAAACAAGTATTATTATTAAAGAGAGAAGCTTTTTCTGATGATACTTTCCATATGGTACTAAAACAATTTGTTGATGATTTAGGTGCTATGCCAATTTGGTTTGGGGATAAAAAATTTCAAGAGGATGTGTTAGAGGGATTCAAAAGATATTTTGAGGAAAATTCATATTTTCTCGATTTTTTTACAAATGCTTATTTGGCGGGTTTAGAAGAAGATGGGCTTCGATAACTTAATAATGATTTTTAACGTTACAACAGATATATGCTTATTCAGCTAACGGGTGCATAACTTCAATAAGAAGAAATGCTTTTTTACTACACCAGCTAATAGAGGTTATTTTTTTATTGAATTAAAGGGTGCGAATATTGATAATTAGGAGTAATTGGCAATCCCAGAACAGTTGATACTGTTAAAAACCAACATAAATGAAAATGTTCAAATGAAGATACACTATCTGATGATAAAAAAAAGTTATTTTAAAATACCTCTAAATCACATATGATTTATATGATTTATGAAGATAAGTTTCTATAAACTCAGCCAATCCATCATTTTCGTGGTGTCCTGTAACAAAATCAGCTGCTGCTTTAACCTCTTCGCTAGCGTTCCCCATTGCCACGCCAGTACCGACATGACGAAGCATCTCTATATCATTGGGTCCGTCTCCAATGGCTACGACTTCGCTTGGACTAATTCGAAATGCGTGAAGTAAGTTTTTTATAGCAGACCATTTGGAAACATTAGGAGCAACCATTTCAAACCCGTCATTCCAATTGATGACCTCTGCTTCCTTTTTAAACAAAGCGGATAATTCAGGTCTTGGTGCACCTGTTCGAACACTATATTTAAGAACATCTTGATAATTTGCCTGTCTTAAATCTCCAATATAACGTGGCGGAATTTGCCCAACTTTTGTCCAATAATCGATTTCTTCATTTGTTTCCTTACAATAAAGCCCATTTGCTGTATGGATAATAACATTACAAGAATTTTCAGCGGTCAGCTGGTGGAATCGTTCTTCGTTCAGTCGGACGGTTTTCATTTGCATAGCTCTTCCTGTCTCTGCATCGTGAATAGCGGCACCATTCAAACAGATCATTGGAGTTTGTAATCCAATTTCTTTATGGTAGGGAGCGGTTACTTCATAGTGTCGACCAGTAGCTAGAAAAACCTTGACTCCCTGATTAATGAGCCTATAAATGGCTTCCATATTTCGGCGGGAAATGTTGTTTGAGGCCTTTAGTAGTGTACCATCCATATCAATAAATATTGCACGCACATTCATTTATACTGCCTCCTCATCGTTGGTAAACCAATCATATCATCTGACTATTAAAGTCTTGTAAACTCAGTGTACAGATTTAATAAAGTTTATTGGGAAGTAAGGGACGGTTCTTTGCAAGATAAAAATATTATTCCATTAACGGGTGCTATTGTTGAATAAAACTTAGATTTTTATACAACTTTATTGTTGTATTTTTTAGTGTAGTGAAGTATCTTACATTAAAAATTAAACAACTATATTTTTAACCCCGTCCTAAATTTAGAACGAGGTTATGCTTGTTTAAGCTTTTAAAATTAAATAACTTTATTATCTCTACACACTTGCATACATTACCAATACCTTAAGCGGCACCATCTCCACTTACCGAATCGATCCCAATGGATCACTTTCGGTGGTAAGGCATATTACCAGTACACCGCCAGGTACAGCTCCAGGACTGCCGATGGATGTTGGAGTGAGTAAAGATGGACGGCATTTTTACACCCTTAACGGAAACCAGGGTACAGTCTCCGTATTTACTATTCAAGGTGATGGAAGTCTGGTTAGATTGCAGGTTGCTGCTTGGACTAACTTTCCTTACCTTGGATCGCAAGGATTAGCTATTCTTTGATTTTATTAAGTTCACTATATTTGGTGGAATAAAAAATAAAGGGATTTTTAAAAACAAGGCTGCCGACATAATGGCGGCTTTTGTTATGAGACAACATAATTTTCAGCATGAATTGTGAAGCATTGTACTTAAAGTAACGGGGCAGGTTAGTTGAAGTAGGAATGTTATAATTTTCATATTAGGACATTCGAAGGGAGGGCATTGAATATGTCTGATTGTTGTGCAACAAAAGAACAAGTTTCCGAAAATAGTGGTTCTGATTTGTGTCCGTCTTGTAATGTAAAAGGGAAAAATGTAAAAATAATTACGTTAAAATCAATGCTAAAACCATCAGTATTAGACTCTTTGAATGCAGGTTTAACTCATTATTTTTGTTCAACAGAAGGATGTAATGTTGTCTATTTTGATACAGGTAAAAAAATGTATCTAACGTCAGAAATTAAGGTTTCTGTTCATCAAAAAGATAAATCCTCTATTGTGCCTGTTTGCTATTGTTTTGGTTGGACAAAAGAGAAAATTAAGGAATATATAAAACAAGAACTTAGTCCTAAACCTATTGAACACATTCGTAAAAATATAAAAGAAAATCGATGTGGGTGCGAGGTAAACAATCCTCAAGGAAGTTGCTGTTTGGGGAATGTTACGAACTATATAAAAAGCCTTTCTTAGCAAAAAAAGTGTAACATACAATATTTCACTAACAGGTGCGTTAGTTGAGATCCGGGGCTGCCATTTGGTGGCTTTTTTGCTTAATGAGCTAACGGGTGCTTTACTTCAATAAGGAAGGTTGCTGAGGCAGCCTTTTTCTTATGGCACTATCGGGGCAGGATAATTGAAGAGTGCTGTTTAATCTTTGTTCAACAATAGGGCCATATTGTTGAAAAAGCCTGCTCATTTACAAATTCACAAAAGTTTAATATGAGGAATTATATACGTAAGTTGGAGGGACTTGGTATTATTTGTTTGTGATAGAACAATATTCTATAAGGTGGGGGAGAAAAATGGTTTCATCTCACGGATTCAAATTTGGTGGTGGAGTTGCAGCTATCTTAACGGGGCTATTCCTGTTTATTGCACATGTATTAAACTTTATTGCTGGTTCGGATTATGGCACAGTTTTAGGGCAAAGTCTGGTTTTTATCGCTCACATAATAGCTGTTTTTGCTTTTATAGGAATTTATGATTCGCAAGGACGAAAAAACGGAACATTAGGGTTATTAGGGATGGTTCTTAGTACAGTTGGAACTATTATTGTTTCTGCCGTCGTCTATGTGGAAATTGCCAGTGCATCTGGAGTTAATGTTAGTTCAGTTTTTAATGAAGGTGTTCCAAGAATCATTCTGATAGTTGGGCCGTTGATGTTTGTTGTTGGAATGCTATGTTTAGGTATCTCAACAATCTTAGTTAGAATATTGCCTCGATGGGGAGGTTCCTTGCTTGTTATAGGGAATGTAGTTTTCGCAATAGGTAGCGTGGCAGGAAATGCAGAACCGATAATTTCAGTTTTGGGCTCAGCAATAACTTGTGGTGGATTTATATGGTTAGGAATCTTTCTAATTAAAATGAGAGAAGAAGATAACCTTTCTTATTAAGCTAACGGGCGCGATTCTTTAATAAGAATTGCTTTTCTTAATAAACTAACTGGTGCGTTAGTTCATTCATTAAGGAATACAATAATGATCAATCTTTTTTATAAAAGAATAAATCCAATTAATAAGGGCATGTTTTGATTAATCTTTTTTCAAAACATGCTCTTCATTTTTGTTTTTTTATCCAGGTTAAAAGCGTTAATTTAAGCAAACTTTATTTTAAAGCTACACAAGGGGGGCATTCATAAAACTACTTTACCCATTGAAGGCAAATTATCCAATTAAAGAGCAGTGTCAGGTTTTTTTTAAAGTAGACGGTTAGCGAAGAACAATGGGGGAAATACTAAAGGGAAGAATGGTTATTTAGAATTTTCAGAAAATTATATTGACAATAAAATGACGTTGTTATATATTATTTATAAGTTAAATTTATTGTTATATAACAGAAGGAGGAATCAAGATGATGAACATTTATGATAAAGCCTATGAAAGTTATTTAAAGATTTGTGAAAGGTATGAAATGGAGTCGATCAACTTCGACCACTTCATCAAAAATTTAACCAAAGATCAGTTGGATGAATACAGTAAATTAGCCGTTTAAATGAAAGGGCGTGATTGCACAAGATGGACCTCCCGGTTGATGTAGATGTAGAAGCCAAATAGAAACCCCACCAGTTGCTAAATGGAAACAGGTGGGGTTTTGTCATGTGTTTAAGAGTTTATTTTTATTTAGTTGTAGTTTTAAAATAAAGTCGTACTGTTTTAAAAAAAGATGTACCGATTTAAATAAAGTTTAATCGTTTATAAAAATGATAAACCGAAATCAATACTTGATATTGGTTTTCCTTAATGAACTAGAAGGTTAGTTTAAGAAGGAATTTCTTAGTGAATGAGTGAATTTAATAGTTAAAGGAGTTGAAATAATGAGATTAGGATTAAAAAAAGATGAAATAAGGTTATCAGACTATAAAATCAAGATCATTAGGAGGAAGGTAGTGTGTCTAATAAAATAAAGAGTTACATTGACTATCCAATGGTAAAAATTCCAGGGGGAGAAATAGAATTAAGAGACGATAGAATAAAAAGCAAATGGAAAGCTGAAATAAGACCGTTTCTTCTTGCCCGGTATCCTGTAACTATGGGTCTATACTATGCTATTACAAATAAATCACCTAATACTTTTGACGGAGATCTAAAACCGGTTGTGAATATTTCTTGGAATGATGCAATTTCTTTTTGTAATCTACTTTCACAGAAAGCTGGACTGAAAGAGTGTTATTCTATAAGTAATGATGGTGAAAACGTTATTTGTGATTGGGAATCAAACGGCTATCGACTTCCTTCAGAAGCAGAGTGGCAATATGCATGTAAAGCAGGGACTACTGGTTATAGATACGGAGATCTTGATAAGATTGCCTGGTATAACGAAAATTCAGGTGGCAAGATCCATGAAGTAGGAAGAAAGGAACCGAATGCATGGGGTCTGTATGATATGTTAGGGAATGTTTGGGAGTGGTGTTGGGATTTATATGATGAACAAGTGTACGGCTCCTACCGAATTTTTCGAGGGGGTAGCTGGGCTGAAGAGGCCAGGGGTTGTGGGGCTTCGTGTCGTCGTCGTAGCCATCCGTCATTTTGTATAGACGACCTTGGATTCCGTCTTGCCCAGTCTTTTTAACTTCAACAAACAAGTCAACTTTCGAGGTTTTACAGCATAACCAACGGATAACAGTGACTGGCTACACGTCTTTGTTTAATGAGATGAAATCCAAAAAAAGGGCTCTTTCCACGTAGGAAAATCTGCTTTTTTTATTTTTTATTTAAGCCCTCATTAAAACAGAAAAAGATCACATCTGGGATCAATATATCCAGCACGTGACCCATTTTTCCACGTATCTCGGTCGTACCCCCTTAGCGTATGGAAAACCGGCTTTTTTCTTCCCAAAATTCTCTTAGCGTAGTTTTGTTGAGAGGACCCCATTATGCCAAATAACCTTAGTATACTGGGCCTCCTCATATAGCTCCCTGAACCATCCTTCAGAGCTTAGATTTTCTATTGCCATTTTTATCTTGGAATAGGAAGTAGATCTCATTATTATTGCATCTGAAATTATATGAATAAAATCCTCCCTGGCTAGATCCTCTATCTTTCTCTTACAACACAAACTTAGAATTATATATGCTAAGATTTATTAATGTAACCCCTTTTTAATGGGATGCATTTTATTTAATTTTATCTATTTTGTTCTTGGAATGAGGAGATTCCTAGACTTTCTTAATGAACTAACGGGTGCTTTACTTCAAAAACATGGGTTGCTGTGGCAGCCTTTTTCTTATGGGATTAACGGGGCAGGTTAGTTGAACAAGAAATGATATAAGAATCCTCATTAAAAGCATCGTAAAGGTGGCTATTCAAATGGGAAATTGGATTGAATTATCTACATTAGAATATAAAGAGGTATGGGATAGGATATATGATGCATTTAAATTTGAACCAGGTATGTCAGACTTTCCATCTTTTGAAGTGCCAAATCCATTTATCACTTATGATGTATCCAAGTATTTAAATGTGTCCGTAGATTTAGATACTTATGATGAGATTTATAATGACCTAGAGGAAAAATCATTGCTTGTCTTTCAAGAACTCACACAGAAAAATGAATATATGTATGCGTTAGATTGGCAACATCCAGGTTATTGGATAAACCCCCGTTTGGAGTTTCCGAAAAGTGAATTTGATGAATGGACAGTACCTATTTTTCCAAACGGTGATTATTACTTTTTTATTCATAAGAATTTTGAATGGGGATTATTAGGACACCCTTGGGAAAGAACCATAACTATTTTTGGAAAAGAATTGATAAAGGTTTTTGAAAAACATCAACCAAAAATGTTTCAAAAAATATTACGTCAGGGATAATGTAAACCTTGTTGAACTAACAGGTGGTGCTTTACTTCAATAAGGGAGGATGCTGCGGCATCCTTTTTCTTACGGAACTAAAGGGGCAGGGTAGTGCAATAAGATAAACTTATGAATCTGTATTAATAACCCGCAATTTTATTTATGTACCATAATTGATATGTTAAAGAAAAGAAAGGGGATTTGAAATGAGAATTTTTGATGCGCATTTTCATATTATTGATTTTGATTTTCCAATCATCGAAAACCAAGGATATTTGCCACCCAGCTATGTTGTAGAAGATTATCAAAATGAAACTGCTGATTTGAATGTATTAGGTGGAGCGATTGTATCTGGGTCATTCCAAGGGTTTGACCAAGAATATTTATTGAAGGCACTTAAACAAATGGGTTCAACATTTTGTGGCGTTACGCAATTACCTTTTACTGTGACGGGCGAAGAGATTATAAGTTTAAATAAAAATGGGGTAAAAGCATTACGTTTTAATATAAAACGAGGTGGTTCAGAAGATTTATCGAAGCTCGATTACTTTGCAAGGAGAGTTTATGATTTAGTAGGGTGGCATAGCGAACTTTATATTGATGCAAAAGAGTTACCCGAAATTGCATCTACTATTGAAAAATTACCTGCCATATCAATTGACCATTTAGGATTATCTGAAGAAGGATTACCTCATTTATTAAGGCTGGTGGATAAAGGCATTCGAGTTAAAGCAACTGGTTTTGGTCGTGTAGAATTGAATATTGAGAATGCCTTACACTCTATTTATGATATTAATCCAGACGCTCTTATGTTCGGAACAGATTTGCCATCTACAAGGGCGAAAAGACCTTTTGAGTATGCAGACATTGAATTGATTCAGCGTCTATTTGATGAAAAAGCATCCGATAATATATTGTACACGAATGCGTTAAAATGGTATTTTAAGTAATTCAGCCTTAAGATTTAGAATGAAAATTTAAAGTTGGTGAGTGAGTACACGTAAACTCTTTTTTTCTTATGGAGCTAAAGGGAAAAGCGCCTAGGCACTCCATTTTATTAAACTTCATGATGGGAAAACTTAATTTAATCTTTTGTAATCATATAGGGAAACAATTTAATTATGAATAGAAAACTAAGAGCCTTACTACAAAGAATGTTAGTAAGGCTCTTTAAAATTTTTAATTTTCAATGGGTTAACAAAGGTGTTTAATTCATCTATAATTCAGTAACCCCTGCGACTGCTAATTCTTGTTTTGCTTACTCTAGTCGTTCTTTATTTATATCAGCTAATAATAGTGTTCCTTTTTTACCAACTAATTCAGCAATCACTTTGCCCATTCCACCTGAACCACCAGTAATGACATATACATTATTCATTTTGTGAACCTCTAATTACTTTTTGATCTAAAGTATGGAACTCCTGCCAAAAATCCTGCTCTTGAGTAAACTTATAATTCATTAGTCTTAATCCTTCTAATTAACTCTTCAAACCAATATATTGTGTGATCTGTTCTGGTCGAAAAATAACCATCCAAAAATTCACGAATATTCTCGTTGCCTTTAGGGTCTGGCTCGAAATTCTCAAGCTGCTCCCAAATAGCCTTGATGGACTTTACTTTTTTTTTCAATATATCTACTACTTTATCCCGGTCTACATACTTGATGTTGGCTAAACCAACAATCATATCCTTAATTTCATCCGCACTTTCAAATAATTTATAGATTTTATTTGGTAGTTCTTCGCGACCCTTAGCCGTAATCGCAAATACCTGCTTATCAGGCCGATGTTCTTCTTTTATCACTTCAACTGGCTCGACTAAACCTTGTTTTACTAATGATTCAAAATGGTAGTACAGTTTACTTTCAGTTAACCCGCCTAGGCGATCCAACGGAATGGGTTCTGAAAGCTGCTTTTTTAATTTATAAGGATAATTTTTATCTTCCATCAGCTTGCTCAATATAAAAATTTGAATAGACATTTCCTACGCTCCTTTAAGAAGTATTATCTCCTTATTGTAGCAAAACCTAAGCTGTGATTTCAGCCGCATTCTTTTCAACTTCTGTTTCAGAAACCTGTCCTGGCATTGGTTTTTGAATAAATGCGACAATAGCCATATTAATTAACATCGAAACAGCACCAACCGCAACCATTGACCAAATATACGGACTTGGACTAATGCTGCCATATAGGTTTGCAAAGTACGCTTGCACCGAGTAATACATTGGTGAAATGTGGCTCATCCATTCATATGGTAAATACATCATATCACGTGTGATAGTGGCACCATTTGCTATTGTTTGAATTAATAAAATCGGTAAGTTTAAAATCATGCCGCCTTCACCTAATAAGAAGATTAAAATCGCTGTGAAATTAAAACATACCATATAGTTTAAAATTTGTTGACCTACTATACTGAAGAATAGGTCACCGCTTGGCTTGTCAATTAAATACGCTACACCTACAGCAACGAGTGATGAAATAACTGCAATCAATAACGCAGCTAATTGCACATAAATGAATAAACGTGTTTTACTTGCTTTTCCTCGACTGGCTTTAAATGTACCTACTAATTGCATCGCTCCAATCATCGCCCCAACATAACCGGCCATTGTTAAGAACATTGGCAGCATATTATTATTCATACCATCTGGTATTTCGTTGATTGTAACTACATTTCCGACATAGGATTTCTCAATCTTTTCCGCTAATTCAGCGGCTTGCTTTTCTGGTACATTAAAGTTCATCAATACGCCCTGGGCTGTTTGTTGTGAGAATTGTGTGCTTAACTGCTTGTTAATTTCAGTTACGATAGCATTCATGGTAGAAGAAACGACTGTTGCCCCTGCCTCATTGATTGTAAAGTCAATGCTTGATGACGCTTCACCTTTTTGCATATTCGCAGAGAAGGTTTTTGGGATGTGTACGACTAATGCCAAATCATTTTTCTCTAAATCTTTTAAGGCTTGTTTATTGGTTATATCCGTCTCGATTTCTTTAAAGGGTAAATTTTCTTGTAACTTTTCGGCAATCATCGCACCATTTTTACCGGCATCATCATTGATGATAGCGATAGGTAATTTATCGACATTTCCTGGAATGGCTGTATACCCAGGCAAGAAGATGCCTAGCATGGCAACAGCATAGAAAATCCCCATAAAGATTGCCGCAGTTGCCCCTCTTGTTTTTAAGAATTTAGTAAATTTCATCTGTTGAATCCATCCTTTTGAGTTAATTTTAACGTGTTGCTTTATTCAAAGTACTCAAGTTAGAGTAGTTTAAAAGAAGTACTTTGAATTCTATTTTATTTTTTTCAATAAGTCAATTGAAAAATTTTATGCAGAGGAAAAAACCCCCAACAAAGCAGGACGTCAAATCTTCTACTTTGTTGGGGGTAACTATTAGGGAGATCATTTGTAACTTGAATTCCTTCGGCAACCTTGTATGCCAAAAACCCTTCTCTAACTGCCGTATATGACCATGATCACCCAAAAAGGAGCAACAGTAACTCTTATGCAACTATAGGGGCAGGTTAGTTGAAGAATTATGTTAAAATGGAATAAATATACCTATCATTTTGGAAGGTTGAGTAAAATTGGGGATTGGGAAATTAAGCGAAAAAGTATCTGAACTTAGCGACGTAATACCGTATTATTTCTTTTGTCTATTCTTTTCTTGTATCTCTTTTTCTGTTTCTATAATTCTTTTTAGTGGAGAAATCTCTTGGTTGCGGCCATTGCCTGTTATTATTTATTCTTTTTATGTTGTCATACCTTACTTACTTTTTGCAGTACCATTGCAAATTACATGTAATAAACGTCCGAGAAAATTTAATGTATTTTATCTTTTAATTTACACGGTACTTTCTTTTGTAGCAGTAATTTTGTTTAATGGAATATTATTTGAAAGGGAACCTACATATTTAGTTAAAACCCAACTATATTACGGTTTAAGTTTTGCAGCAGCAGCTATTTATTGGTTTTGGGACTCTGTCTTCTTACAAAAGAAAATTAGCTAACGTGGTGCGTTAGCTGAAGGTCGGAGCTGTCTTTAAGGCAGTTTTTTCTTTATGCAACTAAAGGGGCAGTTAGTTTAATAAGGAACGATTTCAATAAATAATACTGTTTGAGGAAGTATAATACTAAACAACGGTTGTTAAACGATTTTGAATTTCCTTTAGAGCTAACGTGTACAAGAACTCGTGAACTGATATTAGTCAGTTCTTTTTTATTGGACAAAAAGTGCAGTTGTATTTTCATAAGTTTTTTATACAAAAAAATCAACATTTAGTAAATGATTTATTTACTAAATACGAAAAAAAGTTTGTTTATTAATCAATTTGGTATATAATACATTACTATATTAGGAGGTAATCAATGACTATTCAACAGGTTAGTAAAGAATATATCGAGTTAATCCCTAATTTGTTTAAGAGTTTTCAGCGAATGAATCAAAAATCTAGTAACTTAACGCATTTACAGAACCAAATCTTAGAATTCGTATTTATGAATCATAATCCCCGGACTATCAAACAAATAAGTGAAGGCCTAGATGTACCCAAACAGCAAATGACAGACTTGCTTAAGCGCTTATTTGATCAGGGTTACATTACTAAGAGTCAAAATAAGAATGATAAGAGGTCGTTTGTAATTGAGTTAACAGAGAAAGGAAAAACTTCACAACAAGAAAAATGGACGAAAATTTATCAGAACTTCGTCAATGACCTATCCAAGTTAGATAGTGAAGAGCAACTGGATCTTCAATACGCTTTGCATAAAGTGAATTACCTGCTTAAAAAAATGGAGGATTGATATATATGACTGAACGTGAGCGTGCCTTCAATGATAAGTCTAGGAGTTATTATCGGCTCAATTATTCCTTCTATTAATTAATTCGGCGAAATCGCTTCTGTATGAAGAATTCGTAATGATAGCTTAAAATAAGGAGGAAAGATAAATATGTCATTAAATTTACAATCTGTTCAAGGTACAATGCTAATACCTCTTTGGGGACGCGCCACTGCCAGTGAGAAGAATCCAGAAATTTTGTACGACAAGGAAGCGATAGAGATCATTGCAGGTTGTGATTTTAATTTTACCGAAATATCCAATACATTTGGAGAGTACGGAGGCATAAGCTATATAGTCCGAGCAAAAAAAGTTGACGATACCATCCGAGCTTTTATAGAAAAACATCCTCGGGCCACTATTGTAAACATCGGCGCGGGACTTGATACTACATTTTCAAGAGTTGATAATGGCACACTTAACTGGTACAACCTTGATTTACCAGATGCGATAGCTTTCCGCAAAACTCTTATCGCAGACTCTCCGAGGAATATCAGCGTTGCCAAATCATTTTTTGATGTTTCGTGGTTTGATGATGTGATTTTTAATGAGGAAGACGGCATACTTTTTGTATCTGCCGGTGTTTTCTACTATTTTCAGGAGAGTGAACTCAAAGGAATATTTCAGGAAATGGGGCTTCGCTTTCCAGGCGGGGAGTTGTACTTCGATGCGGAATCAA
The DNA here is from genome assembly GCF_001273755.1 of Peribacillus butanolivorans. Taxonomy (GTDB): domain Bacteria; phylum Bacillota; class Bacilli; order Bacillales; family DSM-1321; genus Peribacillus; species Peribacillus butanolivorans. The sequence continues at coordinate 4,237,288 of NZ_LGYA01000001.1, read as the reverse complement.
AATTTGCGTTAAAGACTTCAAATCGTACGGTGGAAAAAACGGGGAACAAGGGCGCAAAAATGTATTTCTATGTCAACAATCCAAAAGTATTTGAAGGCTGGTCGTCAAAAATCAAGGTATTATCCTGCGAATCGTACTTCAAAGGTATACCCGCAAGCAAGAAGTGGGAAAGTGGAACTCGTGTAATGGTGAGGGCTGTAGATTTATTAAAGATGATGAAGTTTGTTCATTTGCGTTTCGAGAGAAAGTAATGTCGAATCTAGCCTTATTCTAATAGGTCTAAAGCTTTCGCTACTTCACAAGTAACCCCTTCAAGGAATTACGATATCAAATGTCGAAAATACTAGACAGCCTTTTAATATTTTCACTATACCAGATAATTTGTGAAGTATTTCACTTAAACTATATGGTGCGTTACCTTCGAGGATATTTCTCCGTTTCCTTAATCGACTAAAGGAACAGAAAAGCAATATGTTTTCATTAAATGGGTTATAATTGTTCATAAGGGAAATGTTGTAAAATATTTATTATAAACGTTGAAGGGATGGAAAATATGCTTGCTGTGAAAAACTATTCTCAACAATATATAGATGAATGCCGAGAAAAAATTAATTTACTGCTTTCAACATATAAAGACTTGGTTACAACATCGAAAGAACAAGGTGGGTCTGATAATGCGAAACTTAATTCTGCAATTGAAATGTTTGAACCCAACTTCTTTAATAACATGCTTTTAGCCTTAAACGATTATTTTTTACATAGAATGAGGGGGTTAGAAAAGAAGGATGGCAATCCATTGAATGAAGTTAGAATTTTGTGTGATTCAATAATGAATAACAACAGTAAAATGGGATCCGATAAAACAATCAAGTATGAACCAGCTAAGTCAGTTTTAAAGTATAAAGTTGGAGATGAAATTAAATTGTATGCGAAAGATTTTGAACTAATATCCGAAGGTTTTTTTAATGAAATTGAAAAAAAGTTTTTATGAGTTTAAATTATCCCTCAGACAGTGTATTTGAATCATTTCGGTATCAAGAGTATAAACGTTTATTCAATTTACGGTTGCGATGCTTGAATTAGGGCATCGCCTTTTGCTTTTTTGACTTACGAAGCAGATTGTGAAGAATTGTACTTAAACTAATGGGTGCTTTACTTCAATAAGGCAGGTTGCTGAGGCAGCCGTTTTCTTATGGCACTAATGGGGCAGTTTAGTTGAACAAGAAAGCATGGTAAAATTCATAAAAAGTATCGAGGTGATTGTATGAAATATACTTGTCCTTGCTGTGGATATAAAACATTAGATGAAGAACCAACCGATACATATGCAATTTGCAAAATATGCTTTTGGGAAGATGACGGTGTTCAATTTCGAGACCCTGATTACGAAGGCGGGGCTAATGAAGTTTCATTAAGCCAAGCACAAAAAAACTTCGCTAAGTTTGGGGCATGCGAAGAAGGCTGTATTGAGTTTGTAAGAAAGCCAAATGAGAAAGATATAAAAGACCCTAATTGGAAACCGTTTATTTAGAGAAAGTTTTTAAGCTAACGGGTCTTTACTTCAATAAGGGAGGTTGCTGCGGCAGCTTTTTCTTATGGCACTAACGGGTGCGTTAGTTCATTAAGGATCACTAGAAAAAAATCCATTTTGATCATTTTTTTCAAAATGAATTCTTTTTATTTACGCTAATATGGGGGTTCAGGAGGACCTTTTGATCAATCCCTACAGAAGGTAAGCACATGGGACGGCCAGGACAAGACGAAAAGAAAATAAGGCAAGCTGTTAAGCTATTTAATAACCGGGAAACAAACAGAATGAGCGTTAATGATATTGTGAAAATGACAGGGATCCCCAGGGCTACTATTTACAGAATGGTTAAGGAGGGGTCCAGTCCCGAAAATGCGGATTTACAACGCTAAGCTATTTATAGGGTTAAAAATGAATGATTTAACAACGATAAGACTTTTGAGACAAGTCATATGAGACACTGGTACCCCTTATTGGGGTAGCGCCGACATTTCGCGGATTATTATACGCTAAGACATTTTCTAGAAGAGAAAATGCTAATTTTCCTACACTAAGCACTTTTTTCTAGCACTGGACTGCTCCTTCTACCTAACACGTTGACAATAACAACACTCGAAATAGCAACAATTCCTCCAATTATGGACAGAGTACTTGGCAGTTCTTGAAGCCATATCCAGGCAACGATAATAGCAAATACTGGTTCAATATACATCATGCTGGTAACAGAACTCGCTTTACCTAATGAGAGAGCAATTGCCCAAGTAACATAAGCGACGGCTCCTGGAAAAATACCGATATATAATGCTGATAAATTTGCTACCATTGTAGCCTCTTGAATACCTTGAAAGAGCCCTGGAAAGAATATGAAAAATGGTAAGGTACCAGCCCAAGTAAAATAAGCCGTCAACTCAATTGGTGTATAACGATTCAAAAGCGGTTTTTGAAAAACAAAAAAAACTGATGTTGCAACAGAGGCGATTAATACTAAAAAGGCCCCTTTTGAGATGTTAAAGGTTGAACCTGCAGTTCCCAATGTAATAAGAAAGATGCCAAGGAACCCAATGACTAAACCAACCCATCCAAAGAAACTTAGACGCTCCTTTAATACTAGAACAGCTATTACCGCGGTAAAAACTGGTGCTGATGCAATTAGCATAGCGGCAGTACCCGCTGAAACTGTTTCTTCTCCATATGTTACGCCTAACTGATAGACACTTATACCAATCCATCCAAGAATTAATATTCTAATAATATCCTCTTTTTTCGGTAACCGGAATTGGGTGCTAGGCCACAGAGCGTAAAGGATAAAAACTCCAGAAGCTATAAGAAAACGAATGAGTACTAAATGTCCTGCAGAATAACCTCCAAGTAAACTTGCACGAATAGCGGCAAATGAAGATCCCCATAAAATGATTGCGATGGCTGCTATCAAAAAACCCTTCTTATTCATATCTTCTACCTCCAATCAAATTTTTTAATTAATCAACATTGTCATATAGTTGTAGCCAAGAAAACGCAGCATATTAAGAAATATAAAAGGTAATACTGTACCAAATGTTCCATCACTCTGGAACTTTCGGCCTGCAAGCTTATTTATTACCCTCTAGATGGCCACTTCTTTGATTAAAGCGTACTCATAACAATTCCTGCAATGAAAACAGAAGCGATTGTCACTGTTGTAAATCCTCCTACTAACATTGGGGATAAAACTTCATTGAAAATATATTCCTCTTCCTCTTTTGTTCTTCCAACACTGCGGCTTACTTCTTCGCAAATTAAATAATCACAAATAAAAAACTAGCTTTAATGAACTAACGGGTGCGTTAGTTCATTAAGGAACACAAAAATAATCAATCTTTTTTATAAAAGAATGATCCAATTAAATATTATAAGGGCATGTTTTGATTAATCTTTTTTCAAAACATGCCCTTTCTATTTATTCATTTATCAAGGTTTCTTATATTAGTTTGATCAAACTTTGTTTCAAAGCTACTGCAAAGGACCGATTTTTGCTTCTACATGCTTTACAATTTCTGCTGAATGAACCAGTTCCGCAGCTGTACGCATGTCTTTGTATAAAATTCTGTCCTGCTCAAGGCGAGGCACATATTTTCTAAACAAATCGCAGGCTGCAGCCGTTCCTGTTCCAGGCTGTAACGGCTGATGGAATTCAATCCCCTGGCAGCTGCACATCCATTCGATCCCAATCACTTTTTCAGTATTGGCGATTACTTTCAGTGCCTTTAAAGCTGCAGATGTCCCCATGCTTACATGATCTTCCTGTCCCCCGGTTGTCGGAATGGAATCCACAGACGACGGATGTGAATAAACCTTATTATTAGAAACCAATGACGCCGCGACATATTGCGGAATCATATAGCCCGAGTTAAGCCCACTTTGCTCGATTAAATACGGTGGCAGCTCGCTATACTGAGGCGAGACGAGTCTAAAAATCCTTCGTTCAGAAATATTGGCCAATTCAGATAGAGAGATTGCCAGAAAGTCCATGGCTAAGGCTATCGCTTCTCCATGACAATTGGAAGAGGATATCGCTCTTGCACCCTCTTGATCATCAAACACCAACGGATTATCTGAGGCTGAATTCATTTCTCTCTCCACAATCGTCCGAACGTAATCAACAGCGTCTTTACAAGCTCCATGCACTTGTGGAATGGACCTAATACTAAGAGCATCTTGTGTGCGGTAATCTTTATATTTTTCCGTGATCTCACTGTTTTCTATCAGCTTATGAATATTATCAGTTGTCTTTTTTTGTCCAGGATGACGTTTTACTTGACTAATTTTGGGATCAAAGGCATAGTATGTTCCTTTCAGCGCCTCAAAACTGATTATCGAAACAATGTCTGCCGCCTTAAGAACATTAATGGCATCATAAACAGCTAGAGCGCCAATTGCAGTCATATCTACCGTGCCATTAATCAAAGAAAGCCCTTCCTTTTCATGCAGTTCGATTGGCTTGATTCCGGCCTTCTTCAAAGCCGTCTCGCCATCTGTTAGTACGCCCTGATTATAGGCCTCACCCATCCCCAAAAGGACCAAACTGATATGTGCCTGATGATTTAAGTAACCTAGGGAACCTTCTCGAGGGACGAATGGTATGACATCTTTATTCACCATCTCTGCTAATCTCTCTACCGTTTCAAGTCTTACTCCAGAATAACCAAGGGATAAATTTTTGATCATCATCACCATAATTGCCCTTACTATTTCCTTCTCCAACGGATCGCCCATACCGCAAGCGTGACTCATAATTATATTTTTTTGCAATTCTCTCGAATCAGAGGCTGAAATTTTTATTTTTGAATTCTCACCTACTCCGGTCGTAATTCCGTATATGACTCGCTCCTCCTCGACAAAACGCTCGACTATATCCCTTCCTTGGCTAATCCTTTTCTTTACACTCATAGACAGCTCCAAAGGGGCATGATGCCTTGCTACTGAAATCAAATCCCCGATACTAAAATCATCTTCAGTTATCATTACTTTTTCTAGTGTTTTCATAATAAACTCATCTCCTATATTGTGCAGCTTGACAAAACATTAACTTTTATAATGTTTAAGCCTTTGGATTAGTAAAATTTCGCAACGAGACCTCTCTTTCGAGAATTGGAGAGGTATTCCTTTTTTCATGTCAATTAATCTTCTTATGGTTCAAGGGGGTTAAGTTTGAATTACTTGCTTCATTAAAAGGATTACTTGCCTCACTTAAAGAGAGTGACTTTGTCTCCGGTGCCCAGGCAATCGAAATGATAGTTCCAATTAACAGAATAGCCGTCATTCCAATCATCGAGGCATCCAACCCTATAGTGTTCATACTAAGGGGCAGGAGGAATGTCCCGATAGCAGAACCAATTCGGCTGAACGCTGTCACAAAACCAATCCCAGATGCGCGAATTTCGGTTGGGAAAAGTTCGGCCGGATATGTTAGCGTAAGATTTGAATTTGCTGATAATATAAAAGTAAAAGCCAGAAAAATCGGAATTACTAAAAGTTTAGGTTCGTGAAAAATGCTAAGCATAAGCAAGCAGACGGTCAGGATTGCAAACGTACTAATCGTGAAACCTCTGCGAGAAAATTTCTCCATAAGCCAAAGACCAGCAATCGAACCCAAGATTAGGAATATGTTTAACCACAAGTCTACAGTGAAGTTTTCTGCTAAACCCATACTATTTAAGATAGACGGTAGGAATGTGTAGATGGCAAAGTACGGAATGACAATACAGACATAAAATAGACTTCCAAAAGCTGTTCGCTTCCGGAATTTTTTGTTAAAAAGAGCACGAAAGCCATTTTTATTTTGAGTCTCCATAACAGTTTCGTCGATTTCCGCATTCGGCCCGATATACTTCTTTACGATATGGCGTGCTTCATCAATACGTCCCATGCTGATGAGCCATTGTGGGGATTCAGGCGTTCCGATTCGCAGTATCAGCACAATGAATGCAGGGATTGCAGCACTAGCAAGCATCCAACGCCATGATTCCGGACCAGCTTGTCCTAAATAATATCCGACAATGGTTGCAGAGACGTAACCTACCGTCCAGAGCACATTTAGAGAAGCCAGTAAGAACCCCCTATACTTTCTAGGCGAGAACTCGGCAAGTAAAGTCGATCCGACTGCATAATCGCCTCCGAGAGCAAACCCTATCAGTAACCGCAAAATTAACAACTCTACGGGACCATCCACAAATAGTTGCAGCAACGAAGCTATAGTGACCAATAAGAAGTTAAGCAGGTATATTTTCTGTCTGCCTATGCGGTCAGATAACCCTCCAAGTACTAGACTACCGAAAAAGAGCCCGACCAAAGCAGAACTTCCAATTAGTCCTACCCACATCGAATTGAGTTCCATTTGTGGGCTAAGGAGTGTAAGAGCCACTCCAATAATCCCAAGAGCATACCCATCAGAGAAATTAGAGCCAAAAGTAAGCGCTGTAATTTTCATATGGAACTTGTTAAGTGGAGCGTCATCCATCTTAAATTTTTGTTCGGTCATAAGCGTCTTTCCCCTTTTCAATATTTGATTTTTGGGACACTTCCTACTTCTCTAGTTTAGAGAAGGAAAGCGATTGAAAACAGACGTCTATTTTTTGAATTTTTCTAATTTTTTTCGAATTTAAAGTGTAATGTAAAACGCTTACATTTGAAAACTATAATTATTTTAGATTTCTATACTTTTTTACGATTTCTAAATGAACGAGGGGTTGTACCGGTTTTTTCCTTGAAAATTTTGCTAAAGTAATTTGCATTTATAAATCCTGTTTTATCTGCTACATCTTGAATCGAGAGTTTTGTATCTATCAATAGACGCTGCGCTTCGTTTATCCGTGTCTTTGTTAATAGCTGTCGGAACGAGCTTCCTTGTTTTTTTGTTAAGAGCGAGCTAAAATACGCTGCGCTTCTGTTTACTTGGTTCGCAACGTCCTCAAGCCTTAGCTTAGGGTTAGTAAAATTCTCCTCAATGTACCGGATGGCCTGCTCTATCACATCTGTACGAGCGTTTTCTTGATTGTTATTTGCCCGATCAAGAACTTCATATAAAAACAGCAATAACTCCTGGACGATCCGATATAGAATCGGATTGTATAGGATGGATTCAAATACTTGATGATAACGTCTCTCAAGCATCCCTTCATCAAGGTAAAATGACTTCATGAAGCGTCGGACTTGGGCTAATAAGCTTGTTAACCGGGTTCGCAATAAACCTGGCTCGGGATAGGGATCTGCCTTATTCAAAAATTCTTTATACATCCACTGCTTAATTTTGTCCCTGTCACCTTCGTTCAGCATGTCAATCCATTCGCGCTGTTCAGACGGGGTTAAAAACGGATCGATCATAACCCAGTTCACCTTATCCTCAATGACCGAAAGCTGCCGATACCCTTTGAAAAAACGAATTTCTAGCGCTTGCTTCGCATGAAGATATTTTTCATTTAACGAAAGCAACGGGTCATTAGTATCATATAAAACTAGTGACATGGGCTCCGAAAACTGCTCTTCCCATTCGGTTAGAATCCGATTGCCTATGTGCTTTAATTGTTTAAGTGGCTGTGGCTGCTGGTTATCGAATGAAAAAACAGAAACGATCATGTCGCTTAGCGGCAAGACAACCGGTCGGTTCTTAAATGGATATTCTTGTAAAAAAGATAGCAGTATAGGTTGTTTCTTCGAATTTTCCAACTGCATCAGCATTAATCGGAAATTGGCGCCTAACGTTTCTTGATGCACGAATAGAGAACTGTAAGATACGGAAGGAACCTCAATTTGAGCCGATGGCTCTTGTTTCTCCTCAGTTTTTGAAACGGCCTTGCAGCACTGGGTTAATACTCGTTTGATATGGTCAGGCGACTGAGGTTTTACCCATAGATCATAGGCATGAAGCTCGATGCCTTGAAGCGCACGTTCAAATGTGGCTTCAGCCGTCATGACAATGACCTTTTGTATGTACCGTTTGGTCAGCTCCTTAAAGCTGTCCCACGCATCCTTTGGAATCATATCGAGTTCAATGCAAACAACATCTGGTACTTCGGCCTCTATTAGATGAAATACCTCAGATACTGAGCCTGCTAATAGAATGTGATCAAATGGAATCGAAAACGAAGAAACTAGCCAGCCAATCCCTGTTCGTTCATTTTGATCGCGATCAGCAATTAACAATTTAACCATACAGGTACTCCCTTAATAATAGATTTTTTCTTATTAATTATCGCCAAACCAAGCTTATTTTCATCACTACAGTGTCTATCAGATTAAGGGTTCTGGTGCAAAAAAACTGATTATGATGAAATTCTAAACAACTTATGTATGAATTTTACATCCATTAACGCACACGCTACTTAATGAAACGATACCAGCTAATAGGATGTCAATATCTTTCTCTAAAATTTTCAGATCATGTCCCACGGGCAGGCTAGTTGAATAACAAAATTACTTCTAATAGATAAGTTTATGAGATAAAACAAAAATAGCACTCCAATGAAGCTGCTAATTGAAGTGTTATTTCACTTGAAATTTAATGTGTTCTCTCCGAAAAGAGAACACATTAAAGTAACCCTTTCATTGTAAAGTCTAGTATAATTATTTCGACATAATTAAAATTATTAGTATTTCAAATGAATATAGTTACTTAATGCAACAAGAGAGAGTCTTAATATATATATAAAGTGGTGAATTTTATTTTGACTGAGAAGTATATTAAAATAATCAGATTACTTGTTTATGGCTTAATTCTAAGTGGGATAATCGGTTTTATTTCTTCTGTTTTTTTAATTTTAGTTAATGGCTTGACAGATTTTTTATGGACTGACATATCCAATAAATTAAAAGTACCCTCCATTTATACATTATTTTTATGTATTTTTGGTGGTGTTTTAGTAGGTGTTAGCAGGTATAAGTGGGGGAATCTACCTAAAACAGCTTCTGATTCTATTGTTGAATTAAAAACAACTCAAAGAATTGACTATTCATATGTATGTCTCAATTTTTTAATTGCTTTTTTAATTTTAATCTTTGGTGCAAGTGTAGGTCCTGCAGCAGCCATATTAAGTTCTGTTATTGCGTTATCGGTATGGCAGGGAGATAAAATGCGTTACTTTTATTTTTCCTACAACGAATGGAAAAAGGAATCTTGGTTAATTAGACTAAAAAAATTAGCTTTACCTCATAACTACCTTATTCCCTATGATCCTGATCGGGCTCCTCAAGAGAAAAAACTGCTTTTATTTAAGAAATTATTATATATGTTATTTATCGTTAACGGTATGGTGACCTTTATGTATTTAATTAAAATATCAGAACAACCCCCTTTTGTGACAAAGTTAGGGGAAACTAGTTGGGGATTGGATGAATTGTTTCTTTTTATTCCTTTTGTATTGTTTGGTATTTTTTTTAGTAAACTTTATGAACTAATGGAAAGAGCAATGAATAAATTCTTTTCTAAATTGAACAATAAAATTATTTTAAGTGCTGTTATCGGTGGTATTGGTATTGGTATGATGTCTTTAATCGCTCCTAATCTACTTTTTTCCGGCCAGCTTTCTATGCGAGATTTACCTAGTTTAGTACCGACACTTTCGATTGCTACTTTAATTTTGGGTTCTGTTTTAAAACTGATTTTTATGGAGTTTTGTTTAAAGTCAGGTTGGATTGGTGGGAGTATTTTACCAGTTATATTTGCTTCCATTTTACAAGGCTACGCTATCGCGACTTTTTTTCCACAACTAGATATGCTCTTTATTGTAGCTGTTGTAGGTAGTAGTGCTTCGATTGCTATTTTAAAGACACCTTTATTAGTAGGGCTGTCTCTAATGCTATTTTTCCCAAAAGAGTTAGCCCCGGTTATATTAATCATTGTGGTTTTATTTATTTGGTTAAGTAAAATAAGTAAAAAATTTCCGCAAAAAATAACTGCTTAATTTTAGTTGGAGACGCTGGGAAGTTAGATGTTTGTGAAGAACAGTACTTAGCTAACAGGTGCTTTACTTCAATAAAGGGAGTTGCTTTGACAGCTCTTTTTTTTTATGGAACTAAAGGGGAAGGTTAGTTTATTACAATTTATAATACGAGTAGACTTTGATTTAGATTGAGGAGATAAAATAATGCGTTCTTTTTTGAGAAAAGAATTTTGGGATGACAGAAATAAACCTATTCTGTTTATACAATGGGTATTGATAATATTTGCAATAATATTATATTTCCAAACTTATGACAGTATAGATTATATTCACTCTGGAATTTTAAGATTAATTGCAGGCATAATCATCCTTCTAACAGGAATTGAAAACTACATTGTTAAAAAAAGAGATTATATATTTTGGTTCATACTAACTATAATGTTTTGTGGAATGGGGATAGACATATTAATGAACTAATGGATGCTTTACTTCAATAAGGGAGTTGCTTCGGCAGCTCTTTTTCTTATGGAGCTAAAGGAGCAGGATAGTGCGATAAGACACAATTTATGAAAAATAGATTATACCCCATTACCTCGGACTTCTATGAACATAAACTAATTTAATGAAAGGAGATAGATACGTATGGGTATAAGACCTGGTACTGATAAATTCAATATATTTGATTATATTGTCATAGGAGCTGGAACGGCAGGTGGGGTAGTCGCTAAGAAATTAACGGATGACCGAAAAACTTCCGTACTTGTGTTTGAGCCTGGAACAAATATGACTGCTCAGTTAAGCACCCCGAATATTTTAGATGCCATTATTTTGGCCAGTGATAATAAGTTTGCCTCTAACCTTCTATCCAGAATAGAGTCATCCATTCTACGGCAGCTTATTACGGTTAATGGGCGGGCCATTGGTGGAAGCTCAGAAGTTAACGATATGTATTCTGTCCGCGGGAGTAGAGAGCTGTATGACGAATGGGCTGATCTTGTTGATAACGACCAATGGAGCTACAACCAAATTCGTCCTTTGTTTATCGAAAATGAAACCTTTACTGGACAAACACAAAGCCCGAACGAAAGGGGAAGTAAGGGGCCAATATTTGTTAGACAACAGCATATTCCTCCGAATGGGCTCATACAAACGTTGACAAATGCAACAGCCAAAGTATTGGACATTGACATTGTTGAGGACTATAACACAGACGCACGTGACTGTACTTTTTACAAATCCCAATTTAACCAGAAGGAGGTTGGTAATACCACTACCCGTTCTTCGACCGCAACAGGATATTTAAATGAGAGTATTGTTAGTCAGGGAAACGAGTTTCATCCAGATGAGTTTGGAGTTGGAAAGAGAAAGTTGGTCATTTTCGCTAAAACAACGGTGAACAAAATCTTATTTAAGAAAAAGAAAGGGCAGATGATTGCGATCGGAGTTGAATATATCAAGGACGGTGTTTCTTATAAAACGTTTGCCCGAAAAGGTATTATCGTTTCGGCAGGATTTTCCTCCTCAGTAATCCTTCAACGATCAGGGATTGGCAAATCCAGTGATTTGATTAACGCAGGGATTACACCATTGATTGAAAATCCAAATGTTGGTTACAATCTGCAAACTCAAGCGTATGCCGGCCTGGGAGTCAGGGTGGATACATCTCAGATAATTCCTATAGCTGTAGCCGATCCTAATCAGCCTATTGCCTTAGGTGCTTTTAAAGCAGAGCATAAGGATAGTTTGGAGGGCCGACGCCTTCAACTGATAGGAGCCCCAGCACCCCTATTTATTCCTGCTTCGGATATAGCTAGTAATGCGTGGAATCAAGATTTAACCAAGCCTACCAATATCATGAGTTTTGGCATTATAGACCTTAACCCAAGAAGTAAGGGGACAATTATGGCCTCCCATAGCGATCCAGGAGCTCTTCCGTCGTTTTCCTTCAATCCGTTACAGCCAGATACGAATGATCTAGATTTCATGGTGGATCAATATATCAACACTTACAATATTATTAAAGAGGCTAGAAAAAATAACAGCGGCATTCATGAAGTGGTATACCCTCCGGAGCAAATCTTCACTTTAACGGATGAGGCAGAAAAAAGAAAGCAGCTTGGAGATTATGTCAAAGCATCTTATTCGAATTTCTTCCATTATGGCGGGCAATGTAAGATGGCGAAGAAAATTAAAAAAGGAGTTGTCGATGAATTCCTAAATGTCTTTGGTACCAAAAATCTTAAAGTCGCTGATCTTTCTGTCGCTCCTATTTTACCAGACGGTAACACTTCAATACCTGCTCAGATGATCGGTTTAAATGCTGTAAGATTCATTCAAAATAATCCTCACCCTATCGTAGTTGATGATGATGAATTTGAGGATTTCGAAGAAAGTGAATCAGACGAGTAAAACCAGGGAATAAATTTTGGATTATAGACTCTAAGAGAGGGTTTACATTTTATTTAAGTAGAAAATAACACCTTCTTCTTCAACTAACTGGTGCGTTAGCGCCATAAAAAGGCCGCCTTTTTGGCGGCCTATCTCAGAATACATCTCTTTCACCAAGTCATAAATGAAAGTAAAGTCAATGGCCCCCTCAATTTTACGAACCAAATGGTTCGCTGGCACCAGTTGATCCAAAGTAATCATTTCAAGTTGATCCCGCTGAATAGAATTATGTTTCGAAAGCATCGTCATCCCCTCAAGTTTTAATACTCCTATATTAAAACAAAAAAACTGTAGTCAAAAGTTATTTCTAATTGTTAAAACAAAGTTGATTGGAACGGAAGGTGCGAGACTCCTGCGGGAAAAGCGTGTCCAAGGGAGACCCCACAGGCGCAAAGGCGCCGAGGAGGCTCCCTGACCGCCCGCGGAAAGCGAGTGCCCTACGTTCCAATCAACGTTCGAATTTTTACAACCCCTCAAAAAAACTGTAGACAAACTCGATTTTCATCGAGTTTGTCTACAGTCTGAAACCCCGTTCTTGTAAGACGGGGTTTTTTAAGTTGGATAATATAAGATCATACTTAATCGAGTTAATGTTTCCCCTGAATTAAGATAGTCATGGGGTTTGTCAGCCTTGAATCTGATAGAATCACCATTTCTTACTGTGTATTCATTGTTATTTACACGTACAGTTAGTTCCCCTTCAAAAACAGTTAAGAACTCTTCAGTTCCCTCTCTGTGCGAATCAGCACTTAGGAATCCACCTTTTTCTATCTCGATTGAATAAACTTCAAAACGTTTATCATCTTCGAAGGGAAAGTAGGGATAGACTCGATATTTTCCATTGTCTTCAGATAATGTTTGAATATCACTTCTTAGAACAACTTTTGTATCTGGCTGCGGATTATTTATTAGAGAAGTAAAAGAGATCTTTAAGCCATTTGCAATTTTCCAGATCGTTGTAATAGTGGGACTCGATCCTCCTCTTTCAATTTGACCAATCATTGTTTTACTTACTCCGGTCAGCTCTGCGACTCTTTCAAGGCTTAATTTTTTACTTTCTCTAAAGGCTTTTAAGTTTTTTGCAAGGATAAGATTTATTTCCTCCATAAATACACTCCTTTATATACAATATAACGTCTGTATTGTACAATAAAAAGTAAATCGTTATATTGTTCATTTTAGACATTATAACATACATCACAGAAGGAGGGCCCAATATGCCTTTATTGTCGTTTTTGCTATTTGTTTTTGTTACTAGTTTTACACCAGGTCCTAATAATATTATGGCAATGTTATTCGCTAACAAATACGGGTTTAAAAAGACACTTGGATTTTGTTTAGGAGTAGGTGCAGGTTTCTTTGTAATCATGATATTGTCCAGTTATTTTAATCTTTTGCTTAAAAATTTCATTCCGAAAATTGAATTTATTATGACGTTCCTAGCTGCAATCTATATGTTGTATCTGGCTATCAAAATAATAAGTAGTAAAAATAATACTAAAGACGATGATGGGGATAAAAATAACCGTTTTCTTTCAGCTATGCTTTTACAATTCGTAAATCCGAAAGGTATTTTATATGGCATAACAGCAGTATCAACCTTTATCATTCCATATCATACTTCAAATTTCAGCTTACTATTTTTTTCATTTTTTCTAGCTTTTGTTGGTTTTCTTAGTACTATGAGCTGGAGTGTGTTTGGTTCGCTGTTTCAAAGGTTCCTAAAAAAGTATAGAAGTCAGTTTAATCTAATTATGGCTTTGTTATTAGTGTATAGTGCAATTTCGATTCTTGTAGAATAAAACAGGTCATATAATAGGTTATACTTACTAAGGTGAAATGAGTTTGTAATGACTAAAATGATTTTTGATAATTGTTCTTATAATATGAAGTGAATTGACAAACAGGAAAGTAAACCAAGTGCCCATTATCATTTTTGGATATTTAGGCAGCTCTTCAAAAAACCAAAAGAATCGTAGTTTGCTAAATCAAAATAATAAAAGTCCCTATCTATGTTGATAGGGACTTTTTGTGGACTTTGAATAAAGTTTGATAAAAATCCTGTTGGATATGAACCAGGACTTTTACTTCTTCAACTAAAGGGGCAGAAGAGTGCGGGCCTATTGTTTTTTGAATAATCAGGTTTGTTTTTCAGTAATAAAAGATTTTACGGTTGGTGGTTCATATGTATTAAATTGATCCAGTAGGCCATTTGGTTCTACATCTACCAGCGCCATAGAACGGTATTTTTCATGCAGGAACTGTTCATCTGACATATGATTAAATAAAGCAACAAGAGGATCATAATAATGATTAATATTTAACAGTCCACAAGGTTTATGATGAAGTCCTAACTGAGCCCAGGTAAAAATCTCAAAGAACTCTTCTAATGTTCCTGGCCCACCTGGCAAAGCTATAAAACCATCGGCAAGTTCTGCCATTTTTGCTTTTCTTTCATGCATGGAGTCCACTACAATTAGTTCGGTTAGGTTCTTATGGGAGATTTCTCTTTTTTCTAGAAAACTAGGCATTACTCCAATTACTTTTCCACCCGCTTCCAAAACGGAATCTGCAACTGCCCCCATAATTCCTACACATGCTCCCCCATATACCAGTGTAATATGACGTTTAGCCAGTTCTTTACCCAGTTTTTTTGCAGCTTCTAAATAGACATTAGATGCTCCTTTACTTGATCCACAAAATACAGCTAGAGTCTTCAATTAATATCACATCCTATTAAGTAGTCTTCCTTACTTATCATACAGAAATATGGGAATTTTGTTAAACTTAAATTATTAAAATGGAAGGTGGATTAATATGAACGTAACTGAATTTCAACAATGGGTAAGAGATTATTATGAAGCAAGGGGCTGGTCTGAATTAGACATTTTTATTCGAATTGGCTTTTTAGCAGAAGAAACTGGCGAGGTCGCACGGGCTATTCGCTCACTTGAGATTGGCAGGGATAGACCAGATGAAGTAAGTGGTTCGTTTGAGGAGAATAAACAGGAGTTAACCGAAGAATTAGGAGATGTGTTAGGTAATTTAATTGTGATTGCGAACAAGTACAACATCCCTTTAGAAGAAGTGTTTAATGCCCATAAAAAGAAACTATCTGAACGCTATTCTAATGCGAATAGCGTATAGAATCATAATTAAGTAACCTGATAAAGTTAAGCAGTTGAACCAGTAAGAGGAATCATATAGTACCTTGAAGAATTTATATAGGAATATAAATAAAGTAGAGGTGATTAAATGCAAATTTTATTGATTCGTCACGGTGAATCAGAAGATGACTTTTTAGAGAAGGATTACACAGGTTCTACTGATTTACCATTAACAAGTAAAGGTCTCATTCAAGTTAAGAAAATGTCTAATCGTGTGTTAAACGAGTTTCCACCAGATTTTATTTGGAGTAGTACTTTGAAAAGAGCTAGTAAAGCAGCTGAGATTCTATCCAATACTATCGGTTGCCCAGTGGAATACTTAGATGACCTTATAGAAAAGCAAGAAACTGAGAGTAAACTAGAATTTAAGGTTCGTGGTGAACAAATTTTTTCTTTTATTAAAGAAAACAGTAAAGAGTTCAATAGAATTGCTATCATTTCACACGGTGGAATGATAACTAAAATTATTGAAAGTTTTCTGCAATTACCAACAGTTAATAATAATGTATGGTTTAATTCTGATAATACAGGAATTCATCTCCTTGAATATATTAGGAACGTGCAACTTATCCGATTTACTAATAGTACATCTCACTTAAATTAATATAGCTAGAAGGGCAGATTGGTGGAGGTAGGGGTTAATGCTAGAAATAGGTCAAATGTGAAATGAAAAAAAGGAGGGGCAAAAATGACTATCTATATCGCCTTTCTGCGAGGGATTAACGTAGGTGGACACAATAAGATAAAGATGCAAGAATTAAGGAACTTATTAACAAATATGGGGTTAGATAAAGTTAATACTTATATTCAAAGTGGAAATATTGTATTTCAGTCTGAGGAAAATGCAGAACAATTACAACATCAAATTGAGCAAGAGATTAGAAATTATTTTGGTTTTTCAGTAACCGTTATCTTGAGAACGGTTACTGAGTTGGAACAGATTATTAACAATTGTCCATACCCAGTTAACTTGTTATTGGAAGGTGAGAGTGTGCACCTTTCTCTCTTGGCAAAAGAGCCTTCAATGGAAGGTATAAATCATTTACTCGACTTTAAAAGTGAAATGGAAGAATGTTATATAAAGGGTAAAGAAGTTTATCTATATTTACGTCAAGGTGTTCGAAATTCCAAGCTTTCTTCACAGCTTCAAAAGTTAGGTGTTCCAGCCACAGCACGTAATTGGAAAACGATCAAAAAGCTTGAAACCATGGTAAAAGCGATGCAATGAGTAGTTTGAAGAAATTCAGATAAAATAAGTTATTCAACAAACCAGTGCTTTACTAACAGGGGGGCTACTGCAACCTTTTTCTAATTGAGCTAGAGGGGAAGTTAAGTTCAATAAGGATGATTTTGGTGAAGTGTAGTTAGCTAATAATTAAAAGGGGGGGGACGACAATACTTGGCATTACGAGTTTTGGACTTTTTTTATTAATAGCATTCCTGATGAATATAACTCCTGGAACCGATACTATGTATATAGTAAGTAAAAGTGTATCGCAAGGAAGAAAAGCAGGGATATACTCTGTACTGGGTATCTCTACTGGTTCATTAGTTCATACTTTCTTAGCAGCTGTTGGTTTATCGGTTATTTTAACAACATCGGTTGTATTATTTACTGCTATTAAAATAATAGGGGCAGCTTACTTAGTATATCTTGGAGTGAAGATGTTATTTCAATCCTCATCAAATATGAAGCTTTCTGCTACAAAAGATTTATCTATAAAAAAGATATATATGCAAGGTTTTATCACAAACGTTGCTAATCCGAAAGTTGCCTTGTTTTTTATTTCTTTTCTGCCTCAATTTATTGCAACAGATAATTCCTATGGTCCTTTTCCTTTTATCATTTTAGGTCTTTCATTTGTTATGACGGGAACTTTTTGGTGTTTAATAGTCGTTAATTTTTCTTCATATGTAACTAAAAAGTTAAGGAATAATTCTAAAATTGAATATTTATTAAATAAATTAACGGGTATCATTTTTATTGGATTAGGAATAAAGCTATTTCAAACAAAAGCACCTTAAATTAAAGCTATTCAACTAGGGTGATTTTTTTCAGTATTAGGAGCTGATCAGCAGCTCCTTTTCTTATGGATTAAAGGGAAGTATAGGTTGAAGAAGGATCATTTTAGTACCAACTATTAATACCAGATGATAGAATTAAATGAATAGTTAGTAATAAAATATTATTATTGTTATGGGGGCCTTAATGATGTTAGATATTCAAAAAATTAAGGAAGTAATTAGACATCGTTATCCATTTCTTTTAGTGGATAGGATTTTGGAACTAGAAGAAGGAAAAAGAGCAGTTGGTATAAAAAATGTTACAGCAAATGAGGATTTTTTTAACGGGCACTTCCCCAATTATCCAGTTATGCCAGGTGTATTAATTGTAGAGGCATTAGCTCAAGTAAGTGCAGTTGTGATGTTAACTAAAGAAGGAAACCAAGGACGATTAGGGCTTTTAGCAGGTATAGATAAATGTCGTTTTAAACAGCAAGTAAAACCAGGAGACCAACTCCTTCTTGAAGTTGAAATCAGGCGATTAAAAGGTCCTATTGGGAAAGGCAAAGGTATAGCTACAGTTGATGGGGAATTAGTTTGCGAAACAGAAATAATATTTGCATTTGGTGATTAAAAGTTATTATTTTTTTGGTAAAAGTTTCCTTCTGGGGACTTTTTTTGTTTAAGAAAGGTACAAATTTCATGTCAACTCTTTTTTTTAAAACATATTTCATATGCGATGACACATGTACTGAACAGGGCTCTTTCGAAGTTCACTTTAATAAACAAGAAAACTGCCTTTAGTATTCATTTTTCACATCTATCTCCATGTTTAACTACGAAATTGATGATGGCATTCTCTTCGTATTTTCTACGATTTAAACGCATTTTTGAGCGGGATTTATTACAAAGCTACAAAAATTCCAAAATTTTTTTGTCCACACAATATGGACAACTATAATTTTATCTATTATTATGATTCTTATAACTATTAGTACAAAAGGATTTAGGTTACTTCTTCGTGTATTTTTGGAGAGGACACATGTATTTTCTTGAAAATGAGTAAAATTCAATATTCTTAAATGCAATGTTTGAGAATAGAGGTAAATCATAAAAAAATCCTGCATTTATTCCAACCATCAATAAGGGGGTATATGAAATGTCTAGTGAAATATTAAATCAATTTTTGAATGAAAATTTGGAAGATTTAAAAGAAAAAGGACTTTACAACGTTATTGATCCGGTAGAAGGTCCAAATGGTCCGGTAATTACCATTGCAGGCAGAGAGTTAATTAATTTATCATCCAATAACTATTTAGGTTTAGCAACAGATCAGAGATTAATAGAGGCATGCATTGAAGCAACGAAAAAATATGGTGTCGGATCCGGTGCGGTTCGTACGATCAACGGAACATTAGATATTCATGTCAAATTAGAAGAAAAGCTTGCCGAATTTAAACATACAGAAGCAGCCATTGCTTACCAATCTGGATTTAATTGTAATATGGCAGCGATTTCAGGAGTGATGGATAAACATGATGCCATTCTTTCAGATGAACTGAATCATGCTTCTATCATTGATGGATGTCGATTATCTAAAGCAAAGATCATTCCCTTTAAACATTCCGACATGGACGATTTACGGACAAAAGCACGTCAAGCAAAGGAGTCCGGATTGTATAACAAAGTCATGATCATTACCGATGGAGTTTTCTCGATGGATGGGGATATTGCCAAGCTTCCTGAAATTGTGGAGATTGCCGAAGAGTTTGATTTAATTACGTATGTTGATGATGCGCATGGTTCGGGTGTATTAGGCAATGGTGCAGGAACAGTAAAACATTTTGGGTTATCGGATAAGGTGGATTTCCAGATTGGAACATTATCCAAAGCCATTGGTGTTGTAGGAGGCTATGTAGCAGGAAAGAAAGATTTAATCGATTGGTTAAAAGTGAGAAGCCGTCCGTTTTTATTTTCAACGGCTGTCACACCAGGAGCAGTTGCAGCTTGTTTAGAAGCCATTGATATTTTGATGAATAGCTCAGATCTTCAAAATAAGCTGTGGGAAAACAGCAATTACTTGAAAAAGGGCCTAAAAGAATTAGGGTTTGATATTGGAGAGAGCGAAACACCGATTACGCCTTGCATAATAGGAGATGAAGCAAAAACACAGCAATTCAGTAAGAGGCTGAATGAAGAAGGTGTGTATGCTAAATCCATCGTATTTCCTACTGTTGCAAAGGGAACAGGAAGAGTGCGGAATATGCCGACAGCTGCTCATACAAAAGAGATGCTGGATCGTGCATTAGCCATTTATGAAAAAGTAGGAAAAGAGATGTCGATTATTTAAGGAATTGCTTGCTGCAGAGTGAAAAAGGGGAGGGATTTTTGATGAAAAAGATCTTAGTAACAGGGGCTTTAGGTCAAATTGGTTCAGAACTAACGCTGAAAATGAGAGAGATTTATGGATTTGACAATGTCATTGCAACAGATATTCGAAAAACAGAAAGCGATATTGTTCAATCAGGTCCATTTGAGATTTTAGATGTTACAGATGAAAAAGCGATGTTTAATATGGCAAAAAAACATGAAGTGGATACGATTATTCATTTAGCTGCATTATTGTCAGCAACAGCTGAAAAGAAGCCTCTTTTAGCCTGGCATTTAAACATGGGCGGATTGGTTAATGCTTTGGAAGCGGCACGAGAACTCGATTGCCAATTATTTACACCTAGTTCTATTGGCGCGTTTGGTCCAACCACGCCTAAAGATTTGACTCCACAAGACATCATTCAACGACCGAATACGATGTACGGAGTGAATAAAGTATCCGGAGAGTTATTATGTGATTATTATCATCATAAATTTGGGGTTGATACGAGAGGTCTTCGATTCCCGGGACTGATTTCGTATGTTACACCTCCTGGCGGTGGAACAACCGACTATGCAGTTGAAATTTTTTATGAAGCGATTAAAAACAAAAGATATACTTCTTACATTGCTGAGGGAACGTATATGGATATGATGTATATGCCTGACGCTTTAGCTGCCATCATTAAATTAATGGAGGCAGATGCCTCAAAATTAAAACATCGGAATTCTTTCAATGTGTCTGCTATGAGCTTTGATCCGGAGCAAATTGCAGCCGAGATTAAAAGGCATATTCCGGAATTTGTCATGAATTATGAGGTCGATCCTGCAAGACAATCTATTGCCGACAGTTGGCCTAATACAATAGATTCAACTTGTGCAAAGGAAGAATGGGGATTTAAGGCGGAATATGATTTGGAGAAAATGACGAGGGATATGCTGATAAAGCTGAGAGTAAAGTCACTTTTAGTTACCGCATAAATAAGCTACTAGCCGAATAAAAGAGTTGTAAAACTCTTTTATTCGAGTTACTATATTCAGATGTTTTGAATTTTTTTTAAACGTTATGTGATGCACCTTTTACAGCCATTAAAAAGTAAGCGCTTTCTATTGGCGTATAAAATTAAACAATCGGTCGATATGCCGTGCATCAAATTTCAACAACTAGTAGTGTAGGGGGAATTAGAATGGCCAACAAAGATTTGAACAGGGAGTTGAAAGGTCGTCATATTCAGATGATTGCTTTGGGCGGTACAATTGGTGTTGGTTTATTTATGGGTTCAGCCAGCGCAATCAAATGGACAGGTCCGTCCGTAATGTTAGCTTATGCAATCTCAGGGATTTTTATATTTTTGATTATGCGTGCAATGGGGGAAATGTTGTATTTAGAGCCAAGTACAGGTTCATTTGCAACATTTGGTTATAAGTATATTCATCCATTAGCAGGGTATATGACTGCATGGAGTAACTGGTTCCAGTGGGTTATTGTTGGGATGGCTGAAATTATTGCAGTTGGGACGTACATGCAGTATTGGTACCCTGATCTTCCTGCTTGGATTCCAGGTTTGATCGCAATGGTTATTCTAGGAGCAGCGAACCTAATTTCTGTTAAATCTTTTGGTGAAATTGAATTTTGGTTTGCACTGATTAAAATCGTAACAATTATATTAATGATTGTTGCAGGATTTGGACTTATTTTCTTTGGAATTGGTAACGGAGGAGAAGCGATAGGGTTATCAAATCTATGGGAACATGGTGGTTTATTTACAGGCGGTTGGAAAGGGTTCTTCTTTGCTCTTTCACTAGTTGTTGCAGCGTATCAAGGTGTAGAACTAATCGGGATTACAGCTGGGGAAGCGAAAGATCCGCAAAACACGATAACTAAAGCGATTCAAAGTACCATTTGGCGTATTTTAATCTTCTATATCGGTGCGATTTTTATTATTGTAACCGTTTACCCGTGGGATCAACTAAGTTCAATTGGTAGCCCATTTGTTGCAACCTTTGCGAAAGTTGGTATTACAGCAGCAGCTGGAATTATTAATTTTGTCGTAATCACAGCTGCAATGTCAGGCTGCAATAGTGGTATCTACAGTGCAGGACGTATGCTTTATACTTTGGGAATAAATGGACAAGCGCCAAAATTCTTTGCGAAAGTATCTAATAGTGGTGTCCCTTTATTCGGTACGTTCGGTGTGATTGTTGGGTTAGCAATTGGCGTTGTTTTAAGTTATATTGCACCAGAAAATTTATTTGTGCATGTATACAGTGCCAGTGTACTTCCTGGTATGATTCCGTGGTTTGTCATTCTGATTAGTCAAATTCAATTCAGAAAAGTAAAAAGTGCTGAAATGGTCAATCATCCATTCAAGATGCCTTTTGCACCTGTTACAAACTATTTGACCATTGCTTTCTTAATTATGGTATTAATCGGAATGTGGTTTAATGATGAAACACGTATATCGCTTATTGTAGGAATTGGTTTTCTAGGTATCGTTGTAATTAGTTATTACGCTTTTGGAATAGACAAACGTATACCAGTAGATGCTGCTCAGACAGATGATAAAGTGGCTAATCTATAATTCACTTTGGATTATAAATTATTGATTTACTTCAAAACCAGGGTTGCTACGGCAGCCCTTTTTTTTGAAATGAAATGCGTAGATTAGTTCTGATGCAAAGTGGTCGACTAATTTGAGATCATTTGTTATATCCATATTCATAAAAAAGCAGTCTAGGCATTAATCCTAGACTGCTTTTTTAAATACATGATTTAATTAATTAATCTACTTGATGATTAAGACGGAATTTCAATATGCTAGCGGCATACCCTATGAATCCTCCAACAATAGCTGGAATAATCCACCCTAGTCCTACCTCGTACAAAGGAAGAATTGTATTAAAGAAATTATTAATGGATGAAATGTGTATACCGGCTCCATTTAATCCATCAAATAAACTGACAATAAAAGTTAAAAGTAAGCTACCTTGATAAACTTCAGCCTTCCCTTTAAATAAAGAATGAAGGAATGTTAAGAAAATCAATACAATGGCTAATGGATAAATAGCTGTCATTACAGGTACAGAAAATGCAATTAACTGTGTTAGTCCAATATTGGCAACTATTGCACTAAAAATCGATAAACAAATAGCAATTGTTTTGTAAGGTAGCTTTGGAAATAGTTTATGGAAGTACGAAGAACAAGATGTAACAAGTCCTACGCTCGTTGTAATACAAGCTACTGTAATCATTAATCCTAATAATATCCCACCATAAGCTCCAAAATAGTAATCCGAGACTTTTGCTAAGATAATACCTCCATTATCCAAGTGTCCAAGTTTTTCTACACTTGAAGCACCCATGTAAGAAAGAGCTGTATAAATGGTTGCTAGGATAACGGCAGCAATTCCAGTTGCTTTTCCACAAACAATCATAATTTGTTTTTTTGTTTTTGCTCCTTTTTCTTTAATGGCATTAATGATAATGATGCCAAAAACAAAAGATGCAAGAGTATCCATTGTTAAATAACCTTCTCTAAACCCATTAAAAAATGGTTGAACTGTATAGTCCTTAGCAGGTGCTTGAAAATCCCCAATTGGATTAACAAAAGCTACTACTACCAGGATTCCGATGAACGTTAACTTAATAGGTGTTAATATTTTCCCCACAATTTCGACAATTTTCGCGGGATTGAGCGAAAGAAGACACGTAATTGTAAAAAAGATGATTGTGAAAATAAGCAAAGGAAGCGGCCCAGCATTTTCGGGTAAGAATGGTTTTACACCTATTTCAAAAGAAACGTTTCCTGTTCTAGGCATTGCAAATAATGGACCGATTGCTAAGTAAAGAACGGTTGTGAATACAATCCCAAACACAGGATGTACGCGGCTTGCTAATGATTGTAAATCATCTTTCCCAGAAAAACCAAGTGCCAACACACCTAGTAACGGTAATCCAACCCCTGTTACTAAAAACCCGGCATTAGCAGTCCAGATATTCATTCCTGCTGATTGACCAAGCATCGGCGGGAAAATTAAGTTTCCTGCCCCAAAGAATAGTGCGAATAACATGAAACCAATCACTACTATAAATGAAGATGGTACTTTATTAGACAAATTAAAACCTCCATAATAACTAAAATTTACTATTTTTAAAAAATATTAAATTTTCTAAAAATTAAACACGAACAAAATTAATTAGAACGTATCGTATTATAACCAGATAATTTTAATATTTCAATATAAAATTTAATTTTTATTATATACCCTATTGACTAGATAGTCTACGTTGATTCCATTTAGGAATTAGTTGACAGTATTTTATAACCGAGAGCGGCATAATTTTTTTTCAATAATAATAAAACATTTAAAATAGGAGGTAATTTGCTTGATTTTCTAGATGGATATCGAAAGTTTGAGCGAGAGAATGTATTAGGAACTGATGTTAAAATAGATTAAAGAGAACGATTTCAAAGGGGGATAAGATTGAAAATAAAGATATTTTTTTCGTTTATAATTTGTATAGCATTTTTAATTGGTTGTTCAAAAGAACAAACATTTGAAGATTTCTTTCACAAATCGATAGATGAAATGCACTTAGGGGAAAAGGATTATTCTTATTCGCTCGTTCATAAGCAAATGAATGTGGTGCATGAAGATGATGCCATTGCAGTATTTAAAGAGAATAATGCACAAGGGGAACAAATATTTATTGCTTACTTTGAAAAAGAAAATGATAAATGGGAATGGAAACAAACAAGAGGAGCAGAATGGAATACACCTGTTAAATGGTCTTCAATGAACCAAGTTCCATACATTTATTCAGGAGCAATTAGTGATAATTCTATTTCTGAAATATATGCAGGTGATGAACCAGCGAAAATCATCAAGGTCGAAGGTGATAGAAGGTTTTGGTATGCCATCAGTGATGTCAAAGATATAGAAGTAAAGGTAGTAAAAAAAGATGGTGCTGAAGAAATCATTGAAGAAATCGACCAAGAGCTTTTAAAGGAATGGGATAAGTAAAGTGGTACAAATAAAATTAATATACGACTAACGGGTGCAATCATTCTTTAAAGAGATATGACGAAATGTACTTTTTTGTATGTAACAAACAGGGCGGTTAGTTAGTTATCAGAAGGAAAATAATCAGTTGAATTTCTTGTTGAATTAGTTGGTGCTCTACTTGAATAACAGAGCAGGGTTCGTTTATGAATCCTATTCCAAATGGTTTAAAAAAAACTGCGAATTAACGAGTATTCGTGAGCGTTATCGTATTTAACTGAGGGAG
The DNA here is from genome assembly GCF_001273755.1 of Peribacillus butanolivorans. Taxonomy (GTDB): domain Bacteria; phylum Bacillota; class Bacilli; order Bacillales; family DSM-1321; genus Peribacillus; species Peribacillus butanolivorans. The sequence continues at coordinate 4,212,067 of NZ_LGYA01000001.1, read as the reverse complement.
TTTAAGAAATACTGAAGTTTAAACGTTGCAAGATAAATTCCAATAATAAGGTAAATTAAAGGCAGGAAACAACTTCCTGCCAATGATCATTATTTGGTGTGGTTACTTCCTTTTTTGACTTTTCAATTTGTTCATTTCAAGTTCCGCAGCATATTCTTCTTGTGATTTTCCTTGCTTTTGACTTTCAGATTGAATTTTTTTGAACTTATTATCATTTAGATTAGGCATATAAACACCTCCTTTGAACATAAGTATTTTGTACAAACTTATGAGTATTATTCGATGATTCGCTATAAGAGGAGTAGTTGGGGATAATTACCTTAAATAATTTACCGGAAAATTATTTAACATTTAGGCATCAATCGTTTAACACGAAATAACTTATGAAAATGGAGGGGAATAAATATGACACAATCCGTATTAAAAATGTACAACTACCACGTGTGGGCAAATGGAGTCATAATTGATCGTTTAAAAGAACTTCCACAGGAAATTTATCATCAGGAAATTCAAAGTGGTTTTTCTTCTGTATCAAAGGTGTTGTCTCACATTTATCTCACAGATTACGCATGGTTTGACATAATATCAGGTAAAAGTATGAATGAAGCAATGGGGTCTACGGATCAATTAAGAAAAGAGGTGGAAACGAAAAGTATTGAGGAAATGAAAAAAATATTTCTAGACTTATCTGAGCGAAACAAAGCACTTCTGAACAGTCAAAAAGATTTTGAAAAATTGATTGTGGTGGATAATCCATATGCTGGGTTGCTTGAAACTTCTATTTCTGAATCGGTACTACACGTTGTTACTCACGGATCATATCACCGTGGCAATATAGCTACCATGTTGCGTCAAAGGGGGCACACCTCTGTTATGCAAGATTTTGGACTTTACCTATATTCCAATTAGAACAGAGTAGCTCAAGCACAAAATCCTCATTAATTGGAAAAGTTCTTTCACTAACGAGTGCTCTACTTCAATAAGGGAGTGGCGTGGGCAACTCTTTTTCTTATGGGGCTAAAGGTTAAGGGTAGTTGCATAAGATTTTTTTTACTTTATAATTAGTACCAGGTATTAATATCAGTTATAAAATTGATGCAATTCATAACACGAGGTGGCTATTTTATGTTCAAATCCAAAGCACGTATTACTGCGATAGGTTCTTATGTTCCAGAAAAAAGGTTAACAAATAAGGACTTAGAAAAAATGATTGAAACCAATGATGAATGGATTGTTAAACGTACTGGTATTAAAGAACGAAGAATTTCACATGAAGAAGAGTTTACTAGTGATATAAGTTATAAAGCTGTAAAGGATTTAATGGAACGGTATGATAAATCAGTCGAAGATGTTGATATGATTATTGTCTGTACCTTTTCACCTGATTTCAACACACCAAGTGTAGCTTCTTTAGTCCAAGCAAAGCTAGGTATTAAGAATACTGGAGCTATTGATTTAAACGCTGCTTGTGCAGGATTTACTTATGGGTTGCATGTAGCTAATGGATTAGTAACATCTGGTTTAAACAAGAAAGTTCTTGTTATTGGAGCTGATACTTTATCTAAAATTATGGACTATGAAGATCGAGCCACTTGTATTTTATTTGGAGATGGTGGAGGAGCAGTTCTTGTAGAATATGATGAACAACAACCAAGTTTTATTTCTTCACATTTATATTCGGAAGGAGCAGGCGGAAAACATTTATATAGTACAAACCTATCGACACGTATAAATGGTGAAGACTTAAATAATAGTGGTAACCTTGTACAAAATGGACGTGAGGTTTATAAATGGGCTGTTACTACTGTTCCAAAAGGAATGCAAACTGTGATGAAAAATACTGAATTTCATTTGAATGATGTTGATTGGTTTGTTCCGCATAGTGCAAATTTAAGAATGATTGAGTCAATATGTGATAGAAGTGGTTTTCCAATTGAGCGTACATTATATAGCTTAGTGGAGTATGGAAATACTTCCTCAGCATCAATACCATTAGCTTTAGATAAAGGAGTAAGTGAAGGAAAGCTCAGTAATGGTGAGAAGATTTTATTATATGGTTTCGGTGGTGGATTAGCACAAGCAGGATTGCTTATCAATTGGACCCTATAACGCTTTTTTTCTTCAACTAACCGGTGCTTTACTTAAAAATCAAGAGCTACTGATCAGCAGTTTATTTTCTTATTGAGCTAATGGAGCCCGTTTAATTTAACAAGGATACTAAACAAAGACATCGTACTATTAGGTATGGTGTCTTTGAATTATCTTAAGGGAATTTCAAAATCTCCAAAAAGGACGGAAGCCCGCTTTTAGTAAGATGTTTGGGTTGGTGAGTGATAAGTTGAATGGGGCCAAAATATCATGTTTACTCCTATATTTAGTGGGAATGCTATTTACAGTAAATATCCCTGAAATTTGAGGAGGACAATTTAACATGCTTGATGCTAAGACCATAGAAATCGTTCAGTCAACAGCACCTGTTCTCAAGGAACATAGTAAACCAATAGGAAAGAGATTTTATGAATTACTATTTTCAAAAGCTCCTGATTTGTATAACCTTTTTAACCAAACGAACCAAAAAAGAGGCATTCAACAGGAGGCCTTAGGGTATGCGGTCTATGCTGCAGGTGAACATATTACGAACCTTGAAGCGATAAAACCTGTAATTAAAAGAGTTACTGAGAAACATCGTGCCATAGGGGTAAAGCCTGAACAGTATCCGGTTGTAGGTGAAACGTTGCTTCAAGCAGTTAAAGACGTATTAGGTGACGCAGCCACAGATGAAATCATAGAGGCATGGGGAAAGGCCTATGGCTATATTGCAGATGCCTTTATTGATATTGAAAAAAACCTCTATGAGGAAACAGAACATCAGCCTGGTGGATGGGAAGGATACCGAAGCTTCAATATCGATAAAAAGATAAAAGAAAGTGATGCGGTAACCTCCTTTTACCTAAAGCCTACAGACGGAAAACCCATTGCCTCCTATCATGCTGGGCAATACCTAACACTAAAGGCGGAAATTCCTGGCGAGAAATATACGCATATACGCCATTACAGTCTTTCGGATTCACCTGGTAAGAATTACTACCGAATCAGTGTTAAACGTGAAGATGCCCATGGAGATGCTCCATCTGGAATTGTATCTAACTATTTACATAGACAGCTGCAAGTTGGAGATACGCTGCAATTTTCTGCTCCTGCAGGTGACTTCGAACTTGATAACACAAATTTACCTGTCGTTCTAATTAGTGGCGGTATTGGAATTACACCATTGCTTAGCATGTTAAATACCATTATAGAAAAACAACCACAACGTCAGGTTACGTTTATCCATGCAACAAGCAACAGCCAAACACATGCCTTTAAAGAGCATCTGCAACAAATAGCGAATGATCATCAACATATAAAATCATTTGTAGTCTATGCTGCACCAACAGAAGCCGATCGAACCTCTGGACATTTTGATAAAGAAGGATACATGGGTTTAGACTTCCTGCAATCTATCGTTCCATCAAAAGAAGCTAATTTTTATTTCTGCGGACCTATTCCTTTTATGGAAGCAATCAATGAGGCCCTAAGTAAATGGAGTGTATCGAAAGAACATATTCATTATGAAGTATTTAGTCCACTCGCTATTTTAGGAGAAAAATAAGTAAACTAAATTTGTGAATAAAAAGGGTCTTTGATAGAAGGTCCTTTTTCATGGCTAATAAGAACAAAGGGAAGTCTGGAAATACTATTTATTAATAACACAAGAAGGAGAAAGGATTATGAAGAATAACGAAAGCGATCTCCCGACAGGATTAGCTAAACCTGCACAACGAGCACTCGCTGGAGCTGGGTACTTGTAACTTGAGCAGTTTCCTAAGCTAAGTGAAGCAGAGGTCTTGCAGCTACATGGTATGGGAACTAAAGGCAAATTCGTCGTTCTCTTTCTGAGAAAGGGTTAGCGTTCGCCAACGGTTCTTGAAAAACCTTTGTTGTACTTATTACATTAGGATGAGAGGTACTGGGTATCTCCTTTTTTTGTTGCGAGCAGGATTATCGAAAAAAGCAACGAATAGTAGGGTAATGAACATAAAATAAACGAGTGAGGGTGAATTTGATGGGAGTTCAAGCAGAAAAGATCTTTGTTAACTTGCCTGTTAAAGATTTGAATGCCTCAATAGAATTTTTCACAAAAGTTGGCTTTGACTTTAACGAGCAAATGACCAATGAAAATGCAACGTGTGTGGTTATCAGTGAGACTATATATGTCATGTTATTGGTTGAAGATTACTTTAAAACGTTTACCAAGAGAGAAATCCCGGATACAGCAAAAAGTACGGAAGCTATTGTGGCATTATCGGTTAAAAGTAAGGGAGAAGTGGATGAGATCGTGAATAAAGCCCTGGATGCTGGAGGAAAGCCCTTTAATGAAGCCATTGATCATGGGTTCATGTACGGTTGGAGCTTTCAGGATATAGACGGACATCTTTGGGAGATATTTTACATGGATGAAAGCGGATTTAATCAAAATTAAATCTAGTTCAAGACACAATCCTTCACTAAGGACTGTGTCTTTTTTTGAAGTTCAGTGTCGTACCTGAGTCAACATGATTACCTGCTTGTTGAAGTATAAAATAACAATTTATACTTATGATACAATATAAGGGAAAATGTAAAGGCGGGTACAAAAAGTGACGACAATTTACGATATTGCAAAAAAAGCGAATGTATCACCGATGACTGTATCGAGAGTCATTAATAATAAAGGAAATATCAGTGAAAAGACTAGAGAAAAAGTAGAAGCTGTTATAAAAGAGTTAAACTATATACCGAATTCAGCTGCTCAAAGTTTGAATATTAAAAAAACCAAGTTACTTTCATTAATCATAACTGACATCACTAACCCCTTTTTTACAAAGGTTGCAAGAGGCGCTGCGGATAAGGCTAATCAAATGGGATATCAGCTTATTTTATGTAATACAGATGAAAACTACGAAAAAGAAAGTGAGTATATCAATGCATTAATTTCTAAAAGGGTAGATGGCGTAATTATTGCTCCTACAGGTGATCAATCGACCAAAAACTTAAAGAAACTTATTAAAAACAGAATTCCATTTACATTAATAGATAGGCAAATTGAAGATGTTTCGTGTGATAGAGTACTTGGAGATAACTATGAAGGGACAAAATTGCTTCTTCAGCATTTAATTGATTATGGTCATCAAAGAATAGCAATGGTTCATGGCCCACTTACGATTTCCACTTCGAAAGAACGGTATCAGGCGTATATTGAAACGTTAAAAATTAATGATTTAAAGATAGATCCCGCTTTCCTAGTAGAGACTCATTATAAACAAGAAAAGCAATGGAATGGAATCGCTCATTTGGTTAATGTTTCTCCTGCTGATCGTCCAACAGCGATTTTTGCAGCGAATAATTTCATTGCCATTAAAATTATAAAAAGTTTACGAGAAAAAAAGATTAAAGTTCCAGAAGACATTGCCGTCGTTTGCTTTGACGATTTAGAATTATTTTCAGACTTTGATCCTTTTTTGACTGTATCTTCGCAGCCTGCCTATGACTTTGGATATTTAGGAACACAATTAGTGATTGAAAGAGTAGATGAAGTCGGTCCAGCTGATTATCGAACAATAAATTTAAAGCCTGAATTGGTAATCAGAAAATCATCTGGAACTCCTATAAAATAATAGGAGTTTTTTTATTTTTGACTCTATTAACGTCTGCTGTGGAGATTAACACAAATGAAAAAACCACCTAATAACCTAATAGAAGGTGAGCCTTTTCTATTTATTCAAATATCTGTACATGACTTATTCAAGTAATTCAGCACCGTAAGAATTATCAATTATGCAACGCCAGGTACCTGTCGAATCCTTTTTAAAAACATAGGTAGCCATTCTTTCCATTGAGAATGCCGAATCAGTCTTTTGATTGGCACTCAGAAGGGCTTTTGCTACAACTAATGCCGTATCACCTGTTTCAATTATTGCCATCTTTTCTTGATTAACAATTAAACTATGATTAAAATAATCAGCGATAGCAACGAATGCCCGACGTATTTCTTCTTTGCCTTTAGCTAACGTTCCAGGTTTTACAACTAAGGTAGCATCCTCTGAATAGAAATCCATTAATTGATCGAAATCCTCATTATTTATTGCTCGGTCTGCATTCTTTATTACAAGTTCTAACTCATGAATTTGCATATTTGCCCTCCTATCAAGCTAGGTAAATTATAGGGATTCCAATTTACCCCTTGGTGAAGAATATTCGACTGTCTTGTTGTGGAATCCTTCTCTTGGACAAATAAGAAAAATCAACATCATTACCATAAAGCCATTTTTGAAGGGCAATCTGCCTATAGGGTAGCAATGAAAATAATTACCGTAGCAAACCATCCTAGTTATTACAGCTAAAGGTGAATTATTAGCTTCTTTCTATTTTGATAAAGTAAAGAAATAGAAAGAAGGCGTTAATGTGTAAAAATGTGTCAGACAGCAAGCATAGGCCTACTGTCTACCTTCTAATAAAAATCCCCTAATTTCCTCTAACGGTATTTCTACATTGATAGCCATTTGAATGAGTTCAATCCATTCTGTATCTAATTCTTCTACTCTGTCATTTGTCTGAAGTAACATTACCTATTCCTCCGTTGAAGAGGTAGCCCAGCTATCATAGTCAATCTGACCTTAGACCTGTTAGCTTTGCGTCCTAACCTTTCGATTAGTTTGCCGTTTTCTCATTTTATTATAGTTATATATTACTATCTAGATAGTGCTAATGTTGTCGTAAATTGTAGAAATGTAATTATTATTCTTTAAAAACTAAAGTTAATTAACGAAAATTAACGAGGTTGAGTGCCTTTTAGGTTCACCATAACATTTAAAATGATGGTATTAATAGTTTTATTTAACACAGCCTTTAGATAAAAAATTTTCTTCCCTTATTCAATAATCTGTCCCTATTGTTGAATAACGTGACACGGGTTTTTAACCGAAAAAAAATTCTATAACGAGGGTAAGAGTATAGGTTCGGTGGTGCGGTTACGCAAACGGAAATTTAGTGCCTAATACCACTGGGATAAAGGTTTTTGGAAATATTTGTAGAATAAACATCTATAATAGATAAAGTAAATTCATTGTCTGTTATTGAACTAAAGGGTAGGGTAGTTGAAGGGGAGATTTGTAGTGAAAAGAACAGGAATTTTTATGGGATTAATAGTTATCATTGGTGTTGTACTTTATTTTGTACTTGCACAACCGAAACTTGAAGCAAATTTATTAGGGACTGGGTTGGAACAAAAAGTAGTGGTAATCACTTTGGGAAATGATGGATTTCAAGATATTGAATTGCTTGATATTCGAATAAATGGAGCAGAGAAACCTGAAATAGCGAAAGTACAAGTAGATGAATCGGGAAAAGGTTTTGTTCTTTCCGATACATTTATGGATGAAGGTTATATTTTTAAAGACTATGATACGGTAAAGATAGAAACTGGAACAGCAATCAAAGATGTTGAGTTCCAATCTAAATATGGGCTTTCAGTAAAAGATGATGTTGAAATTAATTCTGTAACTATTCTTTATAAATACTTAGGTATAGAATTTGAAGAAAATGTGCAAATAAATTAATAAATGGGGGCTTTAGTGAGAATATTTGGTTCTCGATATATAACAGGAATAATAGAGTGATGTCTACACGTCCGCAGAAACTACTCAATTTATTTTACCTTAAATCCACAATAAAATTTAACATGCCATTTTAATTGAAGGAAACATCCATTTTTAATAGAATGTAAGACTTTAAATAAGAGGAGGATGATCAGTTTGGAGAGAAGAGCTTTACTGGTATCTCGATTAGCAGAATATGAAGAAGAAATTGGCCGGTGGCTATGGTGTTTAGAAGATGTTCGCCGTACTCTTTTAACAGAATTAACTGGAATCAGCCAAAGGATGCTCGACACAAAAATGGATGAAAGACAAACGATTGGCTCGCTGTTATATCACATTGCATTGGTCGAGGCAGATTGGTTATATGAAGAGGTTCTTGTTACTGAATGGGATTCTGAAATACGCTCGTTGTTTCCGTTAGAATGCCGTTCTGAGGAGGGCTCTTTAACCCATATTGAGGGACAAAGTTTAGAAGAACATGTTTACCGCCTTAATAAGGTACGTGAAGTATTTCTTTCCCACTTTCGTTCAATGGACCTAACGAATTGGCGTAAACCGAGAGTACTTGAACAATATGATGTCACACCTGAGTGGGTTGTGTATCATTTGATTGAACATGAATCACATCATAGGGGGCAGATTTTCCAATTGCTTAGCAATTTACGGAATGATTAAGATGTTAAAGAGTGGGGAATTTTTATCCATCTTGAACGTGATCCAGTTAATTAACAAACCAATAAGCGAAGGCTTGTTTAAGTACTTATTATTACGCATTATCAGCTAATTCAAGTCGTTTAGTTATTTGCAACGAAAATAACATTCTATCGTTATTTTTTCAATGATAGAAAAAATACTATAATTGAAATATAAGTCAAAATTTTCCACAATAATCTGATAGTTACATGTATAATAATTGATAGAAAACTCACCATTGTTTTGCTAGCCAAACTGTTGAATAAAAAGGAGTGGCAATGATGGAAAGGAAAAAAATCTTTTATTGGATCATCCCGATTCTATTAATTGTCTTTTTAGGCAATGCTGTGTACGCTACAGAACAACAAGAAACATCTAAAGTGAAAGAATCTTCTGCATTAAAGGGGCAATTCTACCTTGAAGACGTAGTAAAAATTTACGTACCATCTACATATAATGTTGATCAACCAATTGATAATACTCCATATGTAAACAAGTCATTAGAAGAATTCTCAAGAATGTTTGGAGGAGCAACAGCCATCGATGGTACAGGATCATGGCTATCTGATGATAATCAATTGGTTAAGGAGAAAGTAACGATTGTATATAGCTATGTAGAAGACTTGGATAAGAAAAAAATTAATCAAGTAGTTGCTTATACCAAGTCTCTAAAGGAAGAGATGAAACAATCATCTGTGTCTCTTGAAGTGAACGGGAAGATGTACTTTATTGAATAACCGATTTAAAGAAGCTTAGAGATTTTATATCTCAAGGCTTTTAGTCCTCAAGAATAAGATTTTATAGGTGAAATGAAAGTTCCAATAGAACAAACTGAGATCCTTGAAAAATGGAAATAAGTAATGAAAATCTTATGCTAAATCATGTAACAAAGACAGTCACAAAACAGGGTATGACTTCAGCTAATTTCTGATTGGTCATTCTTCGGAAAAAAGTCTTGGGATGAACTTGATGCTAAAGGGTTGGATCTTAAGCCTCTTTATTCGTAAGCTACAAAGCATAGTCTTGCCAAAAATCTTTTTTTAGGAAATGGAGAAGAAAATCATGAAAAGCAAAATCCAAAAAATCACAACAAACTTGTGGTTTGATACACAAGCTGAACAGGCAGCGAAGTTTTACGCTTCTATCTTTAAAAATTCCAAGATTGGAAGAATCACTCACTATGGAAAAGAGGGGCATGAAATCCACGGGATATTAGAAGGAACAGTAATGACCGTGGAATTTCAACTGGAAGGCCAGGAATTCGTAGCATTAAATGGCGGTCCGCAATTCAAATTTACAGAGGCAATATCATTTATCGTCAATTGCGAGTCACAAGTAGAATTGGACTATTTTTGGGAAAAACTCTCCGAAGGCGGAGACGAGAAGGCACAAGTGTGCGGTTGGCTGAAAGATAAGTATGGTGTTTCATGGCAAATTATTCCTACGGCCCTAACTGAGATGCTAAGCGACCACGATCCAGAAAAATCAGCAAGAGTTATGAATGCAATGCTCCAAATGAAAAAAATTGACATCAAAACATTAAAGCAAGCGTATGAGGGATAAGGTTACAAGTTGTTTGAGGTATTAAAAATGAATTTCTTTGTTGTCACTTTACAAGACCATTTAATAAAAAGTTTGATTAAAAACCTGTATAAATGTATACAGGTTTTTTAGATTGTTCCACTGAACTATCCTCGCTATAGGTCCTTTTTCTTATCTCTAAATATTAACAGTGTTGTTTAACAAATCCTTATTTTGATATTGTTGCAATTAATTTATTGACAATTTAAAATATTGTTGTTATTTTAATGTTACCGGTAACATACTAGTAACAAGAGGAGGTCAAAATGATTATTGATGCTCATCAGCATTTTTGGAAGATTGACCGAGCTGACTATTCTTGGCTTTCAAAAGATATGGGAGTCCTCTATCAAGATTATCTTCCAGAAGATTTAAATCCCTTATTAGAAAAACATGGTATTGCTGGAACTGTTCTTATCCAAGCTGCTCCTACATATGAAGAGACTTTATTTCTTTTATCATTGTATGAACGGTATGACTGGATTTATGGTGTAGTCGGCTGGATAGACTTATCTTCTCCAGCTTTTCCAAAGCAACTAGATTCGTTAATGAAACGACCGGGAATTGTTGGTTTGCGTCCAATGCTCCAGGATTTAGAAAATAGTGATTGGATATTACAAGAGCAAGTGATAGAAAATTTAAAATGGCTTATTAGATATAATCTTCCATTAGATTTATTAATTAATAATAAGCACATTTCATCGATTTTAACTTTATTGAAAACGCTTCCGAACTTAATGACAGTAATAGATCATATGGCTAAACCGAATATTACTAAAGGGGATTTAAGCGAGTGGAAAGAGGACATGAACGCTCTATCACAGTTTCCGAATGTTTGGTGCAAAATGTCGGGTTTAATGACGCAAGCGAATCCAGCTATGTGGAAAACTGAAGATTTTGAGCCATATATTCATCATATTGTGCAAACATTTGGTCCATCCCGTTTGCTTTTCGGCAGCGATTGGCCTGTATGTTTATCAGCTGGAAGCTATGATGACGCACTGCAGATTATCAAAAGAAATGTACCGGAAAATTTAACTAATAAGGAAATGGATAAAATATTTTCTAATAATACGAAAGCCTTTTACAAATTAAAAGAAAGGGGAGATAGCCATGAGTAAGGTAGGCTATGAACAGGACGTTACGAGCATCGTTATGTCTGATCAAGATAATGTAGCGACTCTTTTGAAAGATGTAGAAGAAGAAGAAACATTACTATACGTCATCAATGGCCAAAAAGCGGTATTGACAGCCAAGCAATCGATTCCATTTGGACATAAAATCGCAATTAAACCGATTGAAAAATTAGCAACGGTTATCAAATATGGAGAAGTAATCGGTGCAGCGACAATTGATATCGAACCTGGTGAACATGTCCATGTACATAATATTGAAGGAATCAGAGGAAGAGGAGATAAGGCGGAAGGGGAGAAACAACGATGAGCATGATAAAAGGGTACCGTCGTTCAAACGGGAAATTTGGAATACGTAATCATCTGTTAATTATCCCTACTGTCATTTGTGCAAATCACGTAGCCAATAGAATCCAGCAAGCTGTACCAGACTCTGTAGCTATTCCGCATCAGCATGGCTGCAGCCAGATTGGTGATGACAAGGAACGTACACACAGACTTCTTGGAGGAATGGGGAAAAACCCAAATGTAGGTGCAGTTCTTTTAATTAGCTTAGGCTGTGAGGTTATTGATGCTAAAGTTTTGAAACAAGAAATTGAAGAAGAAACAGGAAAACCTGTTGAGTGGCTTGATATCCAAGATGCAGGCGGAACGATAAAAGCTATTCAAAAAGGGTCTGAATTGGCAAAAAGCTTATTCAAGGAAATCGAAAAAGTGCCACAAGTAGATGTTCCTATTTCAGAATTAATACTAGGTGTGAAATGCGGCGGTTCCGATGCTACATCTGGTCTGTGCAGCAATCCCGCTTTAGGAAAAACAGCTGATCAGCTCTTAAATCAGGGCGGAACCATTGTAATGGGTGAAACAACTGAAATTATCGGGGCTGAACATATTGTCGCTCAAAAAGCTGTGAGCGAAGAAGTGGCAAATAAGCTATATGCCTATGTTAATAAATTTGAAAAAGAAGTAGAACGCATTGGGGCAGATATGCGTGGCGGAAATCCAAGCCCGGGTAATATAGAGGGAGGCCTGTCTACTATCGAAGAAAAATCTCTTGGCTGTATAAGTAAAGCAGGTACTGCTCCCTTGAACGATGTATTATCTTTTGCAGACGAAATTCCAGGGAACGGCTATTACTTCATGGATTCACCAGGGAATGATATCGAGTGTGTATCGGGTATGGCTGCCGCTGGTGTTCATATGGTCTGCTTTACGACAGGAAGAGGGACACCGACTGGAAACCCAATTATTCCGGTCATCAAAATAACGGGAAATGAACATACTGCCATCAAAATGATCGATAACATTGATATAGATACAAGTCCTGTAATGAAAGGAAAAGAAACAACAGAAGAAGCAGGAAATCGTATTTTCGAAACGGTTCTTAAAACAGCACAAGGTGAGCTGACAAAAGCTGAAATTTTAGGCCATCAAGAATTTAGTATCAGCCGAATCAGCATCAGCCTATAAAACAAATAGGAGAAGGAGGATCTATATATATGAGTAAATTAAAAAATCGAACAGCTCTTGTCACAGGTGGTAGCCGAGGGATTGGGGCAGCAATTGTCATGAGATTAGCTGAAGAAGGCGCTAATGTGGCTATCAATTATACATCACCCGGTTCATTTGAAAAAGCAAACGCTTTAAAAGAAAAAGTAGAAAAAGAGTTTCATATTCAAGCGATTGTTGTGAAAGCAAATGTTGGGGTGAAAGAAGAAGTTGACCAAATGATAGACCAAGTAGAAAAAGAGTTAGGATCGGTAGAAATCCTAGTGAATAATGCTGGTATTGCTCCATTTGAACCTTTTTTGAGTCTTTCAGAAAAAACATGGGATGATACCTATCAGACGAACGTAAAATCGATCTTTTTGACAACCCAAAGAGCGGCGAAAAAAATGATCGAAAATAAATATGGAAAAGTCATTAATATTACATCAACTGCGAGTGTTCTTGTGACAAGTCCAGTAATCCCGCATTATATCTCATCAAAAGCAGCAGCTTCGCATTTAACAAAGGCCTTGGCGATTGAGTTAGGAAAATACAATATTAATGTAAATGCAGTCGGACCGAGCACCGTTGCAACGGATATGTGTGATGAATATTTGGCAGATCCTCAAATTCTAGCAAAAGAGATTGAAGCGAATCCAATGAAGAGACTTGGAACAGAAAAACAAATTGGTGATTCTGTTGTCTTTTTAGCCTCTGATGAAGCCGTGCAAATCAATGGGCATCTGTTAATGGTAGATGGCGGATTAACGGTTAAAGCGGCACAGCCTGAAGATCATATGAATCATGAACAGGAGGTAACATTATGAGACTACTCAACAAGATAGCAGTTATCACTGGTGGAGGAAGCGGTATCGGCAAGGAATCAGCCCGTTTATTTGCAAAAGAAGGCGCATTTGTTATCATCACAGACATTCATGCTGAAAATGGGCAAGGAACAGTTTCTGAAATAGAAGAAAATGGCGGAAAAGCAGCATTTTACGAAGTAGATGTGACGAATCCTGAAGCGGTTCAATCTGCCATACATCAGATTATTGAGACGTATAAAAAAATAGATATTCTATTCAACAATGCAGGAATCAGCAATGTGGGTAGAGTAGACGAAGTAGAGCCAGATGTCTGGGACCGAATTATGAGTGTAAATGTGAAGGGGGTTTATTTACCCTCTAAATACACGCTTCCTTATATGATGGAACAAAAAAGTGGAGTAGTCATTAATATGTCGTCTTGCGCTGCGGAAATGGGTCTAGTTAAACGTGCCGCATACTCAGCAACGAAAGGCGCTGTACTTGCTCTGACAAAAGCCATGCAAGTGGACTATGCCCCTTATAATATTCGAGTAAATGCTTTATTGCCGGGCACCATCTTAACTCCATTTGTTGAAGATTATTTGAAAAATTCATATGACGATCCTGAAATCGCAATCGGAACGATCAAGAAAAGACAGTTAAGCGGAGAATTAGGAAGACCTAGTGATGTGGCAAAGGCTGCACTATTTCTAGCCTCAGATGAGTCTACGTTCATGATGGGATCGCCTTTATATATTGATGGCGGAGTTGTTTTTGGGAAAAATGCATAAAAGGAGAATGAAACTATGAAACTAGCTACTTTTATAAAAGGTGAAAATCAGAAATTGGCTGTTCAGATTGAGAATAACTTAATAGATATCGAAGAAACTGCTAAGAAGAATGAATGGAACAATATAGTAACAGATGTGATGCAAGTAATTGAATTCAATCAATCCGAACTAAAAGATTTTGAAATAAAGGTTAATGAAGCTGTCACAAATGGAAGTGCAGTCGCTATTGAAGAGGAAGGGATTATATACGGTCCTAGTGTTACAAAACCTCATAAAATCATTTGCGTCGGATTGAATTACAGAAGACACGCAGATGAAACCAATGCACCGTATCCTGAAGTGCCTATCTTGTTTAACAAATTTGATAATACGTTAACAGGTCATCAAAGTGAAATTGTTATACCAAATGTAACGAATGAACTGGACTATGAGGTTGAACTGGGAATTGTAATTGGCAAAAAGACAAAAAACGTAACACAAGAAGCTGCTCTTTCTCATGTTTTTGGTTATTGTACAGTCAATGATTTGTCTGCAAGAGATCTGCAAATGAGAACACAGCAGTGGCTACTTGGAAAAACCTGTGATGATTTTAGTCCAGTAGGACCTTTCTTAGTGACAGCGGACGAAGTAGGGGATCCAAACAACCTTAATTTGAAAACGTACGTAAATAATGAAATAAGACAAAACTCTAATACTTCCGATATGATTTTTTCTTGCGCAGAAATCGTAAGTTATATTTCCCAGCACATGACGTTAGAGCCGGGAGATCTTATTTTAACAGGTACACCTGAAGGAGTCGTATTAGGCTTACCGGCTGATCAGCGCGTTTATATTCAGCCAGGAGATGTGGTCACTGTTGAAATCGAAAAGCTTGGAACACTAACGAACAAATTTGTTCAAGAAAGTGAAAAGGTTTTGACTAATGCTTAAAGGAATCCCGCCTATTATTTCTCCAGAATTGATGAAAGTTATGATGGAGATGGGGCACGGTGATGAGATTGTACTTGCAGACGGAAACTATCCGGCTGCAAGTCATTCCAACCGGATAATCAATGGTCATGGACATGGCGTTGCTGATTTTTTACGGGCCATATTAGAATTTTTTCCACTAGATACGTATGTTACGTTTCCAGTCATGCTGATGAATCCTGTTCAAGGTGATGAAAAAAACCCTGAAATCTGGCAGACCTATGAAGATATAATAAAAAAAACGAGCGACTTTCCTGTCCAAATAGAAAAAATCGAAAGAATGGATTTTTACGAAAGAAGTAAGGCGGCATATGCCATTATCGCTACAAGTGAACGTGCACAGTATGCGAATCTTATATTGAAAAAAGGTGTACTTTAATTAGTGAATCTAAAAGGAGTGAGTTATTTGCAAAAAATTCCGAATATTATGTATGTTTATGCGATTTTTGGTGGCTTGGCTGGACTTTTATATGGTTTTGATTCTGGTGCCATTTCACCAGCGATTCCCTTTATTACCGAGGAATTTGGATTAAGCCCGGCCGGCCAAGGATTGATTGTAAGTTTCCTTCTTTTAGGAGCATTGCCTGCTATTGTTCTTTCAACCTCCTTATCTAAAGTATTAGGAAGGAAATCGCTCTTAATAGGAGCAGGCATTACGTTTATTGTTGGGTCTATTGGCTGTGCCTTCGCTACTAATGTAAGCGTTTTAATAGGATCGCGATTTATCCTTGGAATCGGATGTGGAATAGCCAATATGTGTTCGTTGATATATCTGGTTGAATTAGCTCCACCTAAAATCAGAGGATTAATTGGTGCATTATATCAATTAAGTGTAAATGTCGGAATTTTAAGTGCTTACATTGTAGGAGCTTCCTTTTCTGCTAGTGGTTCTTGGAGAATCATGCTAGGAATAGGTATTATTCCTGCTGCAATCTTTACGATTGGGATGCTAATCTCACCCGAAAGTCCACGTTGGCTAATGACTGCAGGAAAAGAAGAACGGGCAAGAAAAGTATTAATGAAACTAAGAGGATCGAAGAAAGAAGTGGAAGATGAAATAAGCGATATTAATTATTCACTAAAACAGCAAACTGTCGGATTCAAACATTTAGTTGGCCAGTATAAAAAGATTCTAAATATGAACTTCATATTAACGTTTTTTCAGGTCTTCACTGGGATTAATGCTGTAGTATACTTTGCTCCAATCATCTTTGAAGGAGTGGAAATTAACGGGTGGAGCGGATCGAATATAGCCAACTTCGGGATAGGTACCGCCTTAGTTATTTCCACGGCAATATCGTTATTCATTGTTGATAAACTGGGAAGAAAAACATTATTAATCTATAGTATTGGCGGGCAGGTCCTACCATTAATCGGTTTAGCACTATTTTCAGATTTTACGATATTTAGTATGGTTTGTGTGTTTTTATATGTATTCGCGTTTGGAATCGGTCTAGGTCCTGTATTCTGGCTATTCATACCTGAAGTGTTACCTTTGCAAGCAAGAGCGATCGGAATGGGAGTCATTACATTTTTACAGTACACATTGAATTTTCTTTTTTCGTATACTTTCCCGCCATTGTTAAGTGTCATTGGAAATAATGTCTTCTTAATATACGCGGTATTATCAATAGTTGCTTGCGTATTTATTCACTATAAAACACCAGAAACCAAAGGGAAAACTTTAGAAGAAATTGAAGAGTACTGGCGTCAGCAAGATATGGAAAAAGCTATTAAACCTGCTTAAGGGTTTAACCCTTCCAATACAAGAACTAAAGATAAATATTGAACTAACAGAAGAACATCTATTAGAAGAATATTCTTTTGCTGAGGGGACTGAGTAATGGGGAATTCTACTAAATAATTCTGTCAAAGGAACTGAAATAGGATAACCTTTTAAAATTGTAGTTGAAGGTTGATGGAGAATTTGATAAAATATAATTAATTTAAAAGACTATGTGTGACTGGCGAAACGCGGATAACCGTGAGGGAGCATATAGTGTCGTAGCCGTTCGCCTGGGCAGAGGTAAGGGAAATTATCCCTTGCCTCTTTCTGTTTATTAGGAGAGGATAGTGAAGACTTAAATCCATTATTAGAGAATACACAGATTTTTATGAAATTTGATTAGTAGCTTGCTTAACATCTTGTTAATTAATTTAGGAATTTAAAAACTATCATAAATTAAAAGAGGAGAAATAATATGAGCACATTAATTTTAGAAAAACTGAAAACAATCAAAACCTTAAATAATATTGCTGAAAGCGGGTTAAATGTATTCAATAAGGATAACTTTACTATCGACAATGACAGTGAAAATCCTGATGCTGTTGTTCTTCGTAGCTTTAACATGCATGCATTAGAATTAGGCGATAATTTAAAAGCAATCGCAAGGGCCGGAGCGGGTGTCAATAATATTCCCGTCGACAAATGCACAGAGCAAGGAATTGTTGTTTTTAATACCCCTGGTGCTAACGCTAACGCTGTAAAAGAAATGGTACTAACCTCTTTAATGGCTTCATCTCGTAACCTTTTTGCCGGTGTGGCCTGGACAAAGACGTTAGAGGGTGAAGGAGAACAAGTTCCAAAGCTTGTAGAAGCAGGAAAGAAACAATTTGTTGGAAAAGAAATCAAGGGAAAAACTCTTGGTGTAATCGGTTTAGGAGCGATCGGTGCGCTTGTAGCGAATGATGCACTAGGTTTAGACATGGATGTGATTGGATTTGACCCGTTCATCTCTGTCGATACAGCTTGGAACTTGTCCCGCAATGTACAGCGCGCTATGACGATTGAACAGTTGTTTGCTGAATCTGATTATATTACTGTACACGTGCCATTAACTGATGACACAAGAGGAATGTTTAACCAAGAAACATTTAGCATCATGAAACCGGGCGTACATATTTTGAATTTCTCACGTGGTGAGCTTGTGAATGAAACGGATATGGAAGCTGCACTTGAAAGCGGGAAAGTTGGCAGGTTTATTACAGACTTCCCGAATGAAAATGTATTGAAAATGAAAAATGTAGTTCCAATCCCACATCTTGGTGCCTCTACGCAAGAATCAGAGGAAAACTGTGCTATTATGGCAGCTCGTCAAGTGAAATTGTTCTTAGAAACAGGGAACATCAAAAACTCAGTGAATTTTCCAAACACTTCCCTTCCTTATACAGGAAAGCGTCGTGTGGCAACTTTCCACGAAAACGTTCCAAACATGGTTGGGCAGATCACACTGGCTATATCAGACTATAATTTGAACATCGCTGACATGGTTAACAGAAGCCGTGGGGGATACGCGTATACGATGATTGACATTGACGGTGAAGTAAACGGCGATATCATTCCTGGTTTAGAGGAAAAAATCAAACAAATCACAGGCATCGTTACAACTCGTATTATTTAACATACTTTAATGGAACAGGAAGAAAGCATACTTTCCTGCTCAAATGATAAATATTAGTACAAGCCTCAATTCCTTTAAGGAGTTGAGGCTATTTTTAACTTAGGCTTTGTTAAACAGTAATGCTGTTGATTTTTGAACAAATATAAGAGACTACTTATTGTGGTCTTCTATAGAACTAGCACCTGTTAGTATAAGAAAAGCGATTCCTATTAAAGAATCGCACCCGTTGGTTGAATGAGGAAAAGATGTAATCCTTTTAGTGACATGCTCAGATAACCTTACTTTTTATTTGCAGTTATTATTTTAATTTCCTATGCCGGGCGAATTCATTAATACAATTCTCCACCCATCTGGATCTTCAATTGTAACACCTGATTTTTCCCAATATGGATTTTCTGGAGATACTGAATCATAACCCATACCTTTCAATCTATTTGTGATTTCTTCAATGGTTTTACTTTCAGGAATATAGAAGACAAGCAGATTATCCTTTGTTGGAGCAGGACAAGGACTCCCATCTTTATGTTGAGTAAACTCTAAATGATAGTTTGAATTGGGAAGCCCAATCATAATACCGTCATATCCCTCGTGTCCTTCAAAAGAACCGATTTTTTTCAAGCCTAATCCCTCACAATAGAAGTTTACAACCTTTTTTAGTTGATCAGTAGGACGTGCAACTCGGATTTGCGCTACTTTCATTTCTTTTGGCCATTTATTTTCCATTGTCCCATTCCTCCCTGTATATCGTTCCATAATTAAATCTATTTCTTAGCACATTGCAACTTTAACATAAAAAGACTATTAATTGGATTTACCTTCCACTTTTTTTGTTGAGTTTAACCTGACCCGTTGGTTGCGTAAGAATAAGTGCCGATCTTGTCTTAAACAACATGATTTTTTTGCTCTAAGTAAAAGAATCGTCCCCTATGAATTACAAAGACGATTCCTTATGTGGATTGTTACTTATTATTTACATGATTAATCCGCCAATTCAAGCGTATACATATACAATTTTGGAACGGGGTTAATCCAGGCGCTTTCAAACACGAAAACAACTTTATAATTTTTGTTATCAGTATAGGTGACATAGTACATTCCCTCTTGCTCCTCTTCACTTACAGGTTTACCAATCAATCCCTTCAACTCAGATAAATGAATGGTTTGCAACTGAGGATCAAAATCATCAATGCCGGTAATCGTTTTTCTACCTGTTGAATCGTCATAGAGGAATCGAACATTACGGCTCCAATAATTGGCTGCAACGGTACTTAGATCTTCTGGTGGACCCCAGGCTTTTTCTACTTTTTTCAACGAATCACCAACAGAAAAAGGTTCACTGTTAATCGATTGTTGGGATTCATAAGCTAAACCCATGATTTTTCGAATCAAGAGATCTGGCGTGGACTTCGATGATTCTGAAGCAGCAGAAGCAAAAGCTGCCCCTCCGCTAAACATGAGAAAAGCAAGTGTTAAAATGGTGAAGCTTCGGATGAAACCTTTCACTTGTTTCAAAATTAAACACCCTTTCTAAACAGGAATTGACGAATCACCCTAAATATAATACGTCTTTTTCAAAAAAAAAGAACACTGAAAATTTTTGTTAATCCAGCAGTACTCTACAGGAGGGAATATACTGTTTCAACCGATGTCCCCGGAAATTTCTGATGCTCCAGTTAATCACTTATTAAAATAAAGAAAAATAATAGCTAAAATTATTACCCCTTTTATTAGTAGTAACAACAAAAACGGATTTAAAACGGTAAGCAAATATCCAAATTTCCCACTTCAACTAAACTCTCCCGTTAGCCATCCATGAAGCGCAAAAATCAGCGCTTCACCACAGAGAATGAAAATTGGTTTCTAGGTCGATAATGTTTTAATGGCTGGCGAAGAAGGTCGTTGAACTATGGTGCCTTTGAGCCCATCCGTTAGTCTGACTCCGACGACCACGGTGTACCACCGACTGTCGCGCCCTTTATGGGTAGCACTCATGGGAGATTAATCCTTTTTTGGTCGTCGCGCTAGCCTCTACTTAATTTGCTATAATTGGAGGTTTTTGTTTAACGATTTACCAAACTCAATCAGATCACTCATAAGGCTCAGCCTTTTTTAAAAAGCGTTTTTACTGGGTCTATTTTGTTGTGGTTTTTTCTGGATTTTGAGCTTTTTTAATTTTCATGGGAGTTAAGAGTCTTATTTTAAGAGGAAATGAAAATGAGTGATCAAACCGAAAAACAAGAACACTGGAACTAAGGATGGAATGGAGGGAAATGAGGTAGGTACGGCGAAAGTAATCTATAGAAATGTGTTGTAGATAAAAGGAGAGCAGCAAAATCAAATGTTAACGAATCAGATAATCTACTAATTACCATGAATTACGGTGAAGACTAGTCGCGCTGTTTGTAAAAAAAATCATGAAGGGGTGTCAAATATGCACAAAAAAGATTGTTCGAAAATGAAGTGCCAGTGTTTCATTGTACCTAACTACATTCTTGAGAATTTGGCACAAAATGAAGTAGAAGCAGCACGGATCAGTATAGCGAAAAGCCGTCAAGTGCGCAGACGTAGAATCATGAAAGAATATGATATTAACGGTGTTGTTGCTTTAACTGATGCAGGATCAGAACGTAAAGGTGAATCTGCTCGCCATGTTTATGATTGTAAAGGAGGGACCAAACTCCGACAGAATGAGGCTAGGAAAGAAGGAGATCGATCAAGTGGGGATTCTGTAGTTAACCATGCATATGATTATAGTGGAGTTGTGCGTGACTATTTTAAGGATGTTTTACACCGTAATTCAATAGATAACGAAGGCCTTGATCTAATTCTGAACGTTCATTATGGGGATAAATTTACAAATGCCTATTGGGACGGAGATGAAATGGTATTTGGTGACGGCGATGGGGTTATTTTTAGCAATTTTGCAAATTCACTTGATGTAATTGGACACGAACTTACACATGGTGTTACGCAGTTCACCAGTGGATTGGAGTATGAAGGCCAGTCAGGGGCTTTGAATGAACATCTCTCAGATGTGTTTGGAGTGACTATCAAACAATTTCATTTAAAGCAATCAGCACAAGAGGCGGATTGGTTAATCGGTGCTGATATAATGGGACCAACACTAAAAGGACAAGCTCTCCGTTCCATGAAAGCTCCAGGTACTGCATTTGATAATAAATTAATGGGGAAAGATATGCAACCTGATCATATGAAGAACTTCTATCGAGGAGAGCAAGATAATCATGGTGTCCATATCAATAGTGGGATACCAAACAAGGCTTTTTATCTTGTATCTATGGAGATCGGAACGGACAAAGCAGCTTTGATTTGGTTCAATGCGATGCAGAATTTATTTGCAACGGCGAATTTCAATCAATTCGTACAAATTGTTCTCAAGGCAGCACAAAAACTTGTTGATAGTGGAGAAGTTACTGATACAGCTATAAGAACAATTGAAGATGCTTTCAAAGCAGTTGGACTGCCTGAGTAGTTATATTCTATGAATAGGAGGCTTCATTCAACATGCATATCCAATTTAGCTGCATAGGGGGATTTGCCAACCTCGACTTGAATTTTCAAATAGATACAAATGAATTGCCGCAGGAGAAAAATGAAGAATTAAAGAATTTAATGAAGACAGCTGATCTTTCTAATCCTCATCTAAGTAAAATAGTCGGAGCTAAATCTCAAGGAGCGGACGCGTTTTCATATCAGCTGGATATAGTAAATGAAAAAAAGAAACAGTCCTTCTCATTTACTGACACAACAGCTCCAGAGGAAGTACGGCCCTTATTAGATTATTTACGTAATTTGGCCATTGAAATAAAAATGGCAGAATAACCTTAATCAAATTTTGGAGTTAATAAGGGTGGATTGAGGAAAGGTGTACCTAGATTAACCTAAAAAACAAGCGAAACTGAGCATTTCAGTTACGCTTGTTTTTGTGTAAAAGAACTATTTCATGTAAACACTTTTTTCAAATTCCGTTAAGGTTCTGTAAATACCATTGTTTTATCAGAATAAAAAGCTACGATAGAGGTGAAATAATAAAGAGGAGGAAAATGAATATGAATAAATGGTGGCTAACGATGTCTTTAGCTGTTGCTGTTGCTATGCCCTTTTCATCAACAAATGCTTCCGCTGAACAGGTTAAGAAGGAACCTAAAGTTATAGTGCCGATTGCAAAAGCGCACGCACACAATGATTATGAGCATGCACGTCCTCTCTATGATGCACTGGATCATGGGTTCACAAGTGTAGAAGCGGACGTCTGGCTAAAAGACGGTGAATTACTAGTAGCCCATGATGAAATCAATGTTAAACCAGAGCGGACACTTAAGTCCCTTTATTTAGATCCATTAAAAGAAAAAGTGAAGCAAAACAGAGGCTCTGTTTACAAAAATCGTGACCAAGATTTCTTACTGTGGATCGATATTAAATCCGAGGACAAAGCTACATATGAAGAAATCGATAAACAACTTGTAGAATACAAGAAAATGGTTACAAAATTTTCAAAATCAAAGGTAAACCAAGGTGCTGTTACCGTCATTATTTCTGGAAACCGACCGCGTGAGCTAATGGAAAACCAGAAGGTACGTTATGCCACATTCGATGGCCGAATGAGTGACCTGGGATCTGATGCACCTAATGAATTCATACCTGTAATCAGTGACAACTGGACAAAGTATTTTACATGGCAGGGTGTTGGTAAGATGCCTCAAGCTGAACGAGAAAAGCTGGATCATGTTGTCAAAACGGCGCATGCTAACGGCCAAATGGTTCGTTTCTGGGCAACTCCAGACGCAGCGTTACCAAACCGTGAAGCTGTATGGGATGAGATGCTAAAAGCAGGAGTAGACCTTGTAAACACAGATGACCTTCCAGCCTTACAGCAATACCTGCTTGAAAATGATCCACAACCTACGAAACAGCATATTAAGTGGTAGCCAATTCATATTCTTTATCAATAAACCAGACGATCCGTATCCTAGTGAAGCGAGTTATCTGGTTTATTTTTGACGCCAACTAAGCCATATTTCTTTGAAGTAAAACATATATCAAGATTCTTAGAGTGGAAAAAAATAATAGAAACCAATAAAAAAGTCTATCAAAAAATAGGCTTTTTTGCGTTCAAATCATATGTTCACCGAATGTTCACCGAAATTGCATCTCTACTCACTTTTCGCTTTGGTTTTACTTATTATTTCTATAAATAGACACAAATTAACCACTATATGTTGAAACTGACTAACAGTTTCCATGAGGAAATCAATCATTATAACTTTCTAATAGGATTTTATAAAGAGTAAGCCAATTAAACTTGAAATTTAGTCAGAAAGAGAACGAAATTTGGAAGAGATAAAAACGAGAGAAGTTTTACAAAAAAAGCAAAAAAAAGGATAATGGTCGAAGAGGTGAAATGAATGGCAAATCAAGATATGAAAGTTACAACTTCAGGGAAGAGTTTTATCCTATTTGGGAAGAAAATATTAATCTCGCAAGTCCAAATCTCAACATTAGAATCTTCTTTGCTCATACGTTTATCTACTCTACAAACATCATAATATCCCCCCTGAAGAAGCAATCAACCAACTGCTATCAAAAATCGCCTCACCTTGGAAACAAGATGATTCCTTGTTATCACTCATCAATGACCCTAAAAAGAGCGTCCACTATTATTTCATTTTAATCAATGACAAAACAAAATCGAAAGGCTAGTAAGATGGCTTTACACTTCTTTTAGGAGGTGAGGAAAATGTGATTTTGAAAAACAACAAAAATGGGGGGGGGACGGAATGGTTATTCGAAAGAATTATTTAATGAATAGGGAAACCGTTGCAATGATGGAACGGTATGATTCAAATGGGATAGAGATGACCACTATAGTGGAAGGAGAGAACACGTTCCATGTTGCACAGACACGCCAAGAAATCCTGAATAATACGCTAAATTATTTTGGATTGGATCTTGATGGCGGGCTTGCAGGAGCCAAATCTGTGCTTGGTGGAAAATACAGGCTGCCAGTCTGTATAAACGCCCAGCTTGGAATGGTCTGGTTCTCTTCCCGCTCATTCCGAAAAAGCGGAGGTGTTTGGTTTTCCTACATCCACATTCGTGACTTAGAGGAACTGAACGATAAAGAAACCTTAGTCCATACCAACTATGGGCATTGCCTTCCTGTATCCTTGAGTAAAAATCAGCTCGCCTTCAAAAGGGACCAAGCATCCTATTTGCATACGACCTTTCAAGAACGCTCTTTGGGCAAAAAGACCTTTTATTACGAACCGGGAAGCGGAATTACCTTTTGCAAAGAACCTGGGGAGGTTCATTACAGGGTGAAAGGGAATGAATCGTAAAATCAATGAGAGGAAGACCACCAAATTGGTGGTCTTTTTCATTTGGAAATGACTCATCTCTTGGTTTGATCTCTGCTGGCTTCAAGCTTGGTTTTAATAAAATCGATCCAAGTTCTAGTAGCGTAGGAGATATAGCTGTCTTTTTTCCAAGCGATACCGATTTGCCAATTTATATGGGGGATAAGTGGAATAACTTTGATCTTTCCTTCGCTTACATCAATTTCCTTTAGGTCACTTTGAGGGAGGATTGTTATTCCTTGATTAAAGGAGACCATTTCCATAATGAATTTCCACTGTGATGTTTCGCAAATAACGTTTGGTTCAAAGCCGTTTAGCTTACATGCTTGCATGATTAATTCATGAACTTGGTAGCCTTCCCGAAAGATGATGAAACTTTCTTCTCTTAAATTATCCCAGGATACGGTCTCTTGATTGGCAAGCGGGTGGTTCTGATGAACAACAAGACGTAAATCGCCTTTCATGAATGGAATGCTTTCAAACTCATCCTCAATGGGTAAGGGCATTACTACTAAATCTAGTTCGCCATTAAGTAATGTATTTTTTAAATGAAGGGCACCATCCTCAACGAATCGGACAGTGATAAGAGGATATTCTATGTGAAATAGAGCCATGAGTTCAGAGAAAATGTCCGTTCCAAGCGTTGAAAAAATGCCCATTTTTATATTTCCCTTTTTACTATTCTTAATATCATCTAATTCGTCATAAAAATGCTCGATCGATTGGGAAATGCGTTGCCCGTAATGATAGAGTAATTTTCCTGTATCGGTCAGTTCAATCTTCCTTGTGGTTCTAGTTAACAACTTAGCATCCAGTTCTTTTTCTAAATCTTTTATTGTTTTACTGATGTTTGGTTGTGATAAAAATAAGTGTTCAGCAGCTTTAGAGAAGCTTCCTTGGTTAACGACTTCGGTAAAATACTGTATTTGTTTAAAATCCATACCATCACGCCCTTATTTATTACTAAAATTTATAGAATATATCATTATTATATATTTCACTTATATTTTTTAAAATATTATATTTGAATAGTAGTTGTTGCTTAAAACAATTCGTAACGCATTTAATTTAGGGGGATGGGGAAACGGGAACGTAACAAATGCTTATGTCCAGGGGGAAATGAAAGTGGTATGGTTCATGAAACAACTGAAAACGGTGGTGCTGCACGCACTTGTTAAGGGGAAATTTTAATCTTCGTCTGTTTAACAAAATAATGAAGTAGTGATCCAAAGAAAACCAAATGAAAATTTTCATTGGTGTTTTTTTATGAATGATACTTCTTATTGAGTTGAAATGGTCACTCTATAGCAATATACACTACATGCGAATTTATCTTACAAAATAAAGATAGAGACAGGAGAAAACACATTATGGGTACAATCGGTATTTTAATTGCGATTGCTCTAATCGTCATTCTAGCAATGAAGGGTTTTAGCATCGTATTTATCGCCCCGCTTGCCTCAATTGTCGTCATTGTGACGAATGGCATGAATTTCTTTCCTTCTTTAATTGGAAATGAAACATCATTTATGACAGGGCTAACGGGCTTTTTAATAAATTTCTTTGGCGTATTTTTATTAGGTGCAATTTTAGCACAGTATATAGAGAAAAGTGGCGCAGCACAGGCAATCGCAGAGAAGGTACTATCCATCACAGGTACAGAAAAACCCTTTTCCGTATTAATTGCAATTTATGCGATCAGCGCTATTTTAACTTTCGGTGGTATTAGTTTATTTGTCGTTTTATTTGTGGTGGTTCCATTAGCGAAACCTTTATTTAAGCAATTAAATATCGGATGGAATTTAGTCGTTATTCCCGTATTTATGGGGATTGGGACATTT
Source organism: Peribacillus butanolivorans (assembly GCF_001273755.1). Lineage (GTDB taxonomy): Bacteria > Bacillota > Bacilli > Bacillales > DSM-1321 > Peribacillus > Peribacillus butanolivorans. The sequence goes on along the minus strand of NZ_LGYA01000001.1, from coordinate 4,185,311 downwards.
ACGATGACGATGCTTCCTGGGACACCATCGATTCAAAACGTTGTCCCAACGACTTACTTAGGCACTACTTTAACTGCAGCTCCTTTAATGGGGATTGCCGCAACAATTGTTGCCATTGTAGTAGGGATCTTTTATTTAAGGTATGCGTTGAATAAAAGCTTGGCAAATGGTGAAACTTTTGCTACTTATGCACAAGAAGATAAGGGTAAAGCCATTTTAAAAGAAAAAATCCCTTCATTCTTTATAAGTATTTTACCGATTCTTATATTAATTATTATTATTTTTACAGGGAGTGCAATGAAGGTTGCCAATATCGTATTAATTGGCTTGGCGGCAGCAATTATAGTATCGGCTGCATTTTTCCACAAATACATTCCGTCACACAAGGCTGCACTTAGCTTAGGTGCGAATGGTTCAATCACGCCTATTTTCTTCACAGCAACAACTGTTGCGTTTGGTGTAGTGATTACCATGGCACCAGGGTTTAAAGTGATTTCAAATTTCATTTTAGGAATTCCGGGTAACCCATTAATTAGCTTAACAGTCGCTTCAGCCGCACTTGGTGCCATTACAGGTTCTTCATCAGGAGGACTAGGAATTGCGATGGAGGCATTCGCGCAGTCTTATCTAGCTATGGGTGTGAATCCAGATGCGATGCACCGTATTTCAGCGATTGCTTCATCTGTATTTACAGGCTTACCACATGCTGGTGCTATTCTTTCATTGTTCGCATTAACAGGCTTGAATCATAAAAATGCCTTTAAATATTCTTTCTATAGCATGACATTACCAAACATAATCGGACTAATCGTCGCATTGGTGATTGGTATTATGTTCTATTGATCACAAAAATCTAGTGATAAAAAGTCTATCTACTACTAAGAAATCGAAAAACGAGTACAGGACAAGCTTACATGTAAGAAGGCTACCACATTTTAAGGAGGTGATTAAGAATGGAGAAATCAATGCGTGATCAAGTAGTTGGTACATGGTCATTGGTTTCATACGAAACGCAAGACGCTGATGGACACGTGATTTATCCTTTGGGTAAAGATGCAAAAGGTTTCATTATGTATAATCCAGATGGCTATATGTCAGCTCAACTCATGGCATCTGGGCGTCCTGCTTATCAATCTGGAGACTTGCACTCAGGGACTCTAGAAGAAATGGCTACAGCTGCGCATGGGTATTTGGCCTATTCAGGACAGTTTGAAGTAGATGAAGAAAACCATCAGTTAATACATCATATGGATGTCAGTTTGAATCCAACTTGGCTTAATCAGGCTCAGCCTCGTATCGCGAAAATTGAGGGAGACCAAGTGGTTATTTTCAATGGTCTTCATCCAGAAGACAAACTTATTTGGAAACGAGTAACTAAACATTAAAGTTAAATCGAAAATATGAACAAAGGGAGATAGGGATTATGGCAAACGAACGCACAGTAATCGTAACAGGGGCAGCACAAGGGATTGGATACGCTATTGCAGAATCTTTCATCAATAATGGAGATTTTGTAGCAATCTTTGATTTAAATGAAGAAGCAGCTATAAGTGCAGCTGAAAAACTAGGCAATGCAAAAGGCTACAAAGTAAACGTAGCAGACGAACCAAACGTAAAAGCTGCTGTCGAACAAGTCATTGCTGAACGTGGTACAGTTGACGTATTAGTCAATAATGCAGGACTTCAATTCATTTCTCCAATCGAAGACTTCCCTGTAGAAAAATGGGATCTTGTAAATGATGTTATTTTAAAAGGAACATTCTTATTGACTAAACATGCACTACCAGCTATGCAAAAACAGAAAAAAGGACGTATTATCAATATTTCCTCAGCTCACGGAAGAATTCCAGATGCTTATAAATCTGCTTATTGTGCTGCTAAATTTGGCCAAGTTGGCTTTACGAAAGTAACAGCATTAGAAAACGCATTGAAAGGTATCACATGTAATACGATTGAGCCAGGCCCAGTACGTACAGAATTAATCGAAAAACAACTACCAAAACTTGCAGAACAAGATGGAACAACTGTAGAAGAGGCTCTAAACCACCACATCCTAGGTAAACAATGGATCAAACGTTTACTAGAGCCTTCAGAAATTGGTGCTACAGCTGTATTCTTAGCTTCAGACGGTGCAGGAGCCATCACAGGCGAAGAAATAGGCGTTGCAGGCGGGATTTAATTTTACCGACTTATCCCCTATAAATATAAAGGAGCATGATTTCCGCGGAAATCATGCTTTTTGGTTACTTTACTTGTATGGGAATCTTTAAACAAATACCATCCCACTCTATGTACCGTTTCCTCACTTTACTTGCGATAACATCGTTTTATAAATTCCATCGTTCGTAAAAATATATATCGTTTCACCGTATGGCTATACGGCGGATAATTTTTTTACGATTCTCATAACATATTGAATACGACTGCCTTTTTTAAATGTTTGTCCTTTTCTGTGGAAAATGTACCCGGGATTTCCTTTTATTAAAAAGGGTAGTTAAAAAAGTTCATCTAATATAACGACAAAGTATCCAACTACGTCATAAACTGTTATATAATGTTTGAAGTGCATATTTTTGATTAAATAAAATAACTAAAACGGGGGATATTCCCAGAGTTCGAAAATCTGACGTTATTTTGAAATATCTGCAAAAGAAGGGGGAACATTTTTCATGTCTAAAATAATCCAGCACAGTGCAACTAAGAAGCGTGGCGGTTCACTGATAACGGCAAACCAAAGCCTTAACCTTTGCAAGAAGCTGGATAAAGATCTTGGTGTTATATAATAGTTGATATTTAAATCTATAAATAATAGTGATATACTATATAGGGTTAAAAATGCATACAGAAAAGGTGTGTTCCTTGGTTGCGTCTTGGCTTACCGTGACGCTTAAGCAGGAGCGTCTACATCCTTTCTGCAAATCTTGGGTATAAGGATATGGTAAAAATGAGTAACAGACAAACTGAAACAGACGTTATCTTAATTGGTGCCGGAGTCATGAGTGCGACTTTGGGGACATTGCTAAAAGAGTTAGTACCGGACTGGAAAATTACAGTGTTTGAGAAACTCGCAGACGCAGGAGAGGAAAGCTCTAACGAGTGGAATAATGCGGGTACCGGGCATTCTGCACTTTGCGAGCTTAACTATACTGTCGAAAAACCGGATGGATCCGTAGATATTAGCAAAGCTATAAAAATTAATGAACAGTTTCAGCTTTCAAGACAGTTCTGGTCTTATCTTGTAAATAGCAATCTGATACGTAATCCGCAGGACTTTATCATGCCATTGCCTCATTTGAGTTACGTACATGGGGAAGAAAATGTAAAGTTTTTGAAAAAACGTTTTGAAGCAATGTCAAACAATCCATTGTTTGAAGGAATGGAATTTTCCGATGATCCGGAAAAACTGATGGAATGGATTCCAGTTATGTTGAAAGACAGAACTTTAAATGAACCTATAGCAGCAACAAAAATCGATTCTGGAACAGATGTCAACTTTGGCGCCTTAACGCGTCTGTTGTTTGACCACTTAAAGACTAAGAATGTCGATTTAAACTATAAACATAGTGTTAATAATATTAAACGTACTAGCGACGGATTGTGGGAATTGAAAGTGAAAAACCTCGATAGCGGTACTGTCGAACGCCATACTGCAAAATTCGTCTTTATCGGCGCCGGGGGAGGAAGCTTGCATTTACTGCAAAAAACCGGTATTCCTGAAGGAAAACATATTGGAGGATTCCCGGTAAGTGGAATATTCATGGTATGTAACAATCCGGAAATTGCAGAGCAGCATCATGGAAAAGTATACGGAAAAGCTTCGGTTGGTGCTCCGCCAATGTCTGTTCCGCATCTTGACACAAGATATATCAACAACAAAAAATCGTTGCTATTTGGACCGTTTGCTGGCTTCTCACCAAAGTTTTTGAAAAATGGCTCAATGCTCGATTTGGTAACTTCAGTAAAACCGGATAATCTCGTAACTATGTTGGCAGCAGGCGCAAAAGAGATGTCATTGACAAAATACCTGATCCAGCAACTTATGTTATCGAAAGAACAGCGCATGGAAGAATTACGTGAGTTTGTTCCGAACGCCAAAAGCGAAGATTGGGATTTAGTGGTAGCTGGCCAACGTGTGCAAGTTATCAAGGATACTGTTGAAGGCGGCAAAGGAACACTTCAATTTGGTACGGAAGTGGTTAGTGACGCTGATGGCACGATAGCTGCATTACTAGGCGCTTCTCCTGGTGCTTCTACCGCTGTTCACGTTATGCTTGAAGTAATGAGAAAATGCTTCCCGCAACATCTAAAAGAGTGGGAACCGAAATTAAAAGAAATGATACCTTCTTATGGGGTGTCACTAGTGGAGAACCCAGAGCTTTTCCACGAACTTCTTACTTCAACAGCGCAGGCGCTTGGACTAAACGAAGACTTGCCGAACCAAGTTAATTCTTTAGATGCAGAAACAAAGTCACTTCAAAAAGCTTAAGCAACATTTTTCATCAAAGGACAATGTTTTCTTGATGAAGAGATTGAAAAGGCAATGAATGAAAAATAAAACATGGAACCTTCGATCTATATATGGATTGAAGGTTCTTTTTTTGGAATTTGCAGTTAGAATGGGCACGGAGAACCGGATCACAGGTGATGGTAAGCAAAAAATGGGGGGATTCCACCTACCTTGATCAAAACTGGGGTAAGGGTAAAATGATTTTTTAACAGCATATAAATGAGAGAGTAGTGGAGTGAATGACGCTGGATAGTCTTTTTGGGGCTATCCATTTTTTAATCCTGGATTATTCAGTATTTTACTCACCCTGCAGAACAAACAAGCCCTCTCTATAAAGGGGGGATTTAGGCTGTAGACAAACTCGATAATTGATTTCCACTCCAGGCACTCGCTTTCCGCGGGTGGTCCGGAAGCCTCCTCGGCGCTGCCTGCGGGGTCTCCCTTGGACGCACTATTCCCGCAGGAGTCTCACGCCTTCCGTTTCAATCACATTTGTTTTAAAAATTAGAAGCCCTCTCTATAAAGATCGGTATGGGTGGATAGGATCTGCCGTTATGTCATGGGATGCTACGAATCGCCGTTGATGAGAGTGTCACAGCTGCCATGAAATCAGTGACTAGCAAATCAGTGAGGCTTTCAAATATGTACATAGTCATAAAAATAACCAGTCAAGCTACTTGCTCAACTGGTTACTGACTTTACATGTTAAATTAGAGTTAAAAACGACGATTTAATATGGCAACTGATGTGCAATATACATTGATATAATTCAGAGATTGTGATAAATTAGTATAGAAACACATTTATAAATATATAAAAACAGTTTACCCCTTACTATAAGTATAAGGTAAAACTCACCTCTAGTCAACCCCTAATTTCTCATTTTTTAAAGGAGTGTCTGATATGAACAATGAAATTCGGCAGGAGCAAGAACGTTTGGATGAGGTGATAGAAACAATTACGAAGCAAATCAGCAAAATAGAAGGTGAAACTTCCCAGCGTAGAAAAGAAGTTGTTAATATCCGTAAACACTTTTGGGATGACCTCAAGGTTAATATGGATACTTTCGATGATTACCTCGAGACGATCATTGGTTTAAGACAGCAGGCTCAAGACTTGTCACAAAGCGAAGGCGCACATAGATATGCCTTCAAGAGGTTGTCAACACTGCGCCGCATGCAGGAAGTGCCTTATTTCGGCCGAATTGATTTAACTGAAGAAGGGTCTTCCCTTACGGAACATATTTATATTGGGACCTCCACTCTTGCTGATACAACAGGAGAAAACTTCATTGTCTACGATTGGAGGGCTCCGATTTCGAGTGTCTATTATGACTATCCTCCCGGCCCTGTAGAATATTCAACTCCCGGAGGCATAATTCGGGGGATGTTAGAGAAAAAGTGGCAATATATCATCAAGGGAGGGGTTATCGAATCAATGTTCGATACGAGTCTCACTATTGGAGATGAGATACTGCAGCAGGTGCTTGGTAAGGGGACGGATAAGCATATGCACAGTATTGTGTCCACTATTCAACGGGAGCAAAATAGGATCATCCGGAACGATCGCGGACGTCTGCTCATTGTTCAAGGAGCCGCTGGCAGTGGTAAGACATCTGCTGCCCTCCAACGGATCGCTTACTTGCTTTACAAGTATCGAGATAGGCTAAAAGCCAATCAAATCATTCTATTCTCTCCTAACTCAATGTTTAATAACTACGTATCCAATGTACTACCCGAACTTGGCGAAGAGAATATGCAGCAGGTAACATTCCAGGAATATTTGGATCATCGTCTGACTGACTCATTTCAAGTTGAGGACCCTTATGAGCAATTAGAATTTTTGTTAACTGCAGCGGATGATCCTTCCTATAGCACTAGGACAGCGAGTATCCGATTTAAGGCTTCAATTCGCTTCTTTGAGATAATCAAAACATACAGTCAATCACTAGAATTATCTGGAATGATCTTTAAAGGGTTAAGGTTTCGAGGGGAAATGCTCGTCTCCGCCAAACAAATCTCAGAAAGATTTTATAACACAGACACCACCCTACGTTTTCACAATAGGATTGAAAAGTTGAAAGAGTGGTTATGTGACTTACTTGATGAAAGGGAAAAGGTTGAGTTGAAACAACCTTGGGTCCAGGAGGAAATCGAGTATCTTAGCAAAGAAGACTATCAGAAGGTATACACCTACTTAGAGAAAAAACGCGGCCATACTGAAGATTCCTTTGACGATTATGAGAAAGAGAATAAAATGCTCGCGCGCATGATTGTTCGTAAGAAATTGAAGACGTTACGAAAACGGATAAAAGCACTTCATTTTATCGACATTAAGGGAATATACAAGCAACTTTTTGACGATCAAACACGTATCGATCTGTGGAACGAGGGTAAAACACCTGTCGAAAGGGAAATTTGCTTATCAACGCAAAAAATGCTGGACGAAGGTAAACTGCATTACGAAGACGCGACTCCATTTTTGCTGCTGAAGGAGCTAATCCTAGGATTTCAGACAAATACCTCTATAAAATACGTACTTGTAGACGAAGCACAAGATTATTCTCCATTTCAATTCGAGTTTTTGAAAAGGTTGTTTCCTTCTGCAAGGATGACCGTGCTTGGTGACTTTAACCAGGCAATATTCGCTCATGCCAGCGAACGGGTAGATTTCCAGACTCTTACCAGTTTATATGGAATAAGTGAAACCGAGAGTATAACCTTGGCTCAAAGCTACAGATCCACAAAGCAGATTATAGAATTTACACGTGAACTAGTTCCTGAAGGCCGTCGAATTAAGGCGTTCGACCGTGAAGGCGAAAAACCTGTACTGACTCAAGTGTCGAACCGTGATGAATTGCACGACAAAATCGTGTCTAAAGTCAAAGACTTTCAAGGTCGTGAGTATAATACAATCGCAATAATATGTAAATCTGCTGCGGAAAGTGCCGCTGCATACGATGCCCTTAGTACTATCGGTGAAATTAAACTCGTACAGAAAGGCACAAATGAATATGAACAGGGTGTTGTTGTCATTCCGGCTTATTTGGCTAAAGGCATCGAATTTGATGCTGTCATCATTTATGATGCATCTGTGCAATCATACGGTGATGAGAGCTTACGAAGATTGTTCTACACCGCATGTACCAGGGCTATGCATAACTTGCAGATTTATACTGTGGGCGAACCCAGTCCTTTCTTGTTCAACGCTGCAACGGATAGTTTACTTCTGACATTGGATTAACAAAGAGGGCCCCAAATATGGAAAACAGCTTTTTGAAACCTGTGTAGACTTTAGTTCTATGCAGGTTTTTTATTGGGATAAAACTTTATAAGTTCCTGATTGCAGGGATACGTTCACAGAAAGAAACGACCTCCATTTTAATTTACAACAGTTCGGACATAATATACTTGGAGGTGAAGGAAATGAGTAAAAAGACAGCAGGAAGAGGCCAAATCGCACCAAGTGCTAACCCGCAGGGACATGGAAAAGATGTCGAATTCGCCACTGAGCCCAAAAGTGAGCTTGAAAACAAGGCAAAAAAGTCCAATACAAAATAAGTGTATTGGGAAAAATATGGTCATACTTCGTAAAGAATGCCCTTCTCTTAATCGAGAGGGGCTTTTATAATCTAAGAAGGCTCTAATCATTTTATTGATTATGGAAAAAACCCCTATCCTAAGTCTACGATTTTTGTCGATGAATCATACGTTTTTGGAGCAGTGGAATGTGAAAGAATAGAAGGATGCTACCGTTAAAAAAACACCAAATACATTTGTCGCTGTGCTAATATGAAAGACTGAGCTTAATAAAATGGAGAGGAGTTACAAATGAAAATAAATCGATTAATAGCGAACAATATAAACCATTTAGATTCATCACTACCAGACGACCAATCATTAGGAATTGCTGGGTTATCCGGTTCCGGGAAAACGACTTTTTGTCAAACCATTGGGGAAGAATCCAAGAAGCGTCTCGTTTCCTTATTGCCCAAGTCTGAATATCAGTATTTATTTCCTAATATTATGGAAACCAACTTCAGCGCCATCAAGATGGAAGAAATGCCGCTGGTCCTTTTTCTCGGCAAATCATCCATTTCAGCCAATCCCCGTTCAACCATTGGCACACATACTGGTGTGTTTAAAGAGATTCGTGTTTGTCTTGCAGAAAAATTCAATCTTTCTCCGGAAGTTTTTTCATTTAATAATGCCTTAGGCTGGTGCCCCACTTGTAAAGGACGCGGTACAACGAAAAATGTCGAATGTCCAAAGTGTGAGGGGAAGCGCTACAATCAAGAAGTCGAGCAATATACCATTGAATTATTAGATCGTCCGCATACTATTTCCGATATTAACAACTTAAGCATTGAAACGATCCTTTCACTTGCAGAGACATTACATATTAGTGAAGCTAAACAGCATATTCTCCAAAATATAATCAATATGAATATTGGTTATTTAGGCTTAAATCGTATTATGGGGACAGTTTCAGGGGGAGAATTAACACGGCTTTATTTGGCCGAATTCATGGCAACAAGTGAAAATACCGTGATCATCATTGATGAGATCTCCGTCGGTCTTGATCATCAAACCCTTTTGAAGATTTTAGAACAGATTAAGCAATTAGGTTATAAAAATCAAATTTGGCTCATTGATCACTCAGACACGGTGTTAGATAGCACAGATGAACAATTGTTCTTTGGACCTGGCAGCGGGAAATATGGCGGGAAAATTGTTGAGGAATCACCACGTCCCAAACCAATCAGCTGGGAACGAAATGAAGCAACGCCAACGGAATACTATCAATTTCAGGATCTTTACTGCCGTAATATTCAAATGGAAGAAATCCGGATTCCTAATAATAGGCTCGTTACCTTTACGGGTGAGTCAGGCTGCGGTAAATCTACACTTGTCAATGAATGTATCTCCAAGGATTTTCAGAAGCGGTATCCAAAGGATAAGCTGGTCATGGTCGGGCAGGACCGAAACAAATCGATTACCAGTCGATCAACCGTTGCGACGTTTCTTGATATTAAAAAGAAACTTACCAAATACAGTGATGAAATTGATGATATCTTTCAGCGTTCGATTGAAGATATTATCGAAGAATTGCCAAAGGAAGACATCGCTCATAAACGCTTGAGCTTATTGATCAAACTTGGACTTGGTTATTTGACGTTAGAAAGAAAAACACAAACACTATCGACTGGTGAATTTCAATGTGTCCACTTAGTTTCCGAGCTTTTCGCGAAGACAAGAAACCCACACACGCTGTTTATTTTTGACGAGCCTTCAAAAGGGTTATCGCAAAATATTTTAAACCAATTCATTGATAGTGTCAGGGTCATCCTGGAGGATGAATCAGTCTCCATCATCATGATTGAACATAATGGTTATATGCTGGAAAGCTCAGATTATATCGTTGATTTTGGTAAAAGACAGCTTGCGCCTGTCCAGCATCTTGACGTTGTCAGTCATGATGAGCATTATCGACACAAAAACAGTGAAGATCGAGTGGAGCCATTGCAAATCTCTTCCACACTTCGGTCAAAAAATGGCATCAATTATTTACAGGAAAATCATCTGGACTATTTTAAAAAGGCAGAGAACGTCTATAAGGGCGGCATTTTAAAAAGCTTATCACCAATTGCTCGTGTGATTTATGGTGAATACGAGTCAGACACGATCGCACCTGTGATTGCCATCGATCTTGAACGGCACTTGTACAGTCAATATACGTTTCTTTATGAATTGGGCGGAATGATCAACCATCTAGTGGCAGCACATCCGACCAATAAAGATACAAGAAGCTTCGATTTCTATTCTGCAGAAAATCATTGTCCAAGCTGTTCTGGCCGCAGGGTCATTGAAAAATTTGACTTTGATGTCGTCATTCAAGACAAAAACGTGCCATTCTGGGATGGCTTATTACATCCAGACGTGATGGAAGTACTAAAGTTTTATCAACATTCAAAGCTGCAATTCCTGTTTGATGAGATCAAGAATGAACTCGGTCACGACATTAGTAAAAGCTATAATGAGATGACAGATGCCGAAAAGCAGACCTTCTTATATGGGTATTGGGAAAAGTCCTTTTACGATAAAGTAGGCAAGGCATCAAGGACATGGGAAGGATTCAATTTCATCATTGGACGTTATATGTTCATATCGAAATCGATCATTAAAGAGCAGATGAAAGCATCAAAAGAGATGATCGCCTGTCCTGTCTGTCAAGGAACGGTCCTGAACCATCATAAAAAACTAACGTTTGGTGATACAGACATTCGCGAGATCATCCAACAGCCGATTGATCAAGTCATCAAAATTGTAGGGAAGCTGCCAGAACTGGAAAAACTAAAAACGATTGTGGGCGGCGATATCGCACTTACAGATGATGTCTCATTCCTTCCTCGGGAAACAAAAGCTGAGTTGAAAATGCTCGAACTGGAACTGGCAAGCTTCGTCGGGTATGAAGTGGTTTTACAAAATACCCTGCCATTCTGGGGCAGCATTAAAGGCAATATCGAAGCAATCAGCAGCAAAAACCAAATCACCATCTGTGACTTTGCCAATATTAACGAAACAAGAGAAACCATTATTGATAAATATTTCACCAATGGCAAATACAAAAAACTAACCTATGTCTATGAAGCATTTGGCTACAAAAAAATCGTTACCCAAATCAATAAAATTAAAGCAAGTCATAAATGCCCATTCTGTAATGGCAAGAAAGTCATTTCAGAAGATAACATCCATGACGGTGTGTATAAATTAACGATACCCTGTGTGAGTTGTCATGCCAGTGGCATCGATGATGAAGGTCGTAAAGCAATCGTCGAGGACATCAACGTGCAGACCTGGCTGACGGGAAAAGTAAAAGATGCCGTGGCTGAAAGTGAACGTACTGACGCCGTTGCCGATATTCCCATTTTCGCTCGGATCCGTGAATTGAACAAACGAGATATGATGGCGGTTTATCAATGCCTTGAACAGAATAAATAAATTTTACTGACTTAGCAGCACTCTATTGATAAAAAGTCCGCCGATAATGGCGGACTTTTTTTAGAAGCTCAGGTGATCCTAGATTATTCAAATGGACCCAAGAATATATAAGTTCAGTTGTTAATTTGGTTTTACATAGTAAAGTAAATATAATATAGGTAGAGGTGATTCTCATTGAAACAATGGACAAAAGAAATAGAAATAAACGCTCCAATTGAACAGGTTTGGAAGTTTCTTGATGGTTCTGTAGAAAATATGCAACAAATCATGCCTCAAGTAGTTGAACAGAAGCCCATTAAAATAACGGAAGAAGTGGTTGGAAGTGTATATCGCCAAAAATATAGAGAAGGAAAACGAACAGAAGAGTATGATATAGAAACATTAGAATATTCGAATGCAACGAATGAGAAAAAGCTAAAAGTAGGCTTTACACTTGCTAAAATGTTTGAAATTACAGCTTTTTATGAACTAAATAAAATCAATGATAATAAGACTTCCTTTACATATACAGTCACCAATCGCCCTTTAAAGTGGTTTGTGAAATTATTTTTATTGTTTGCTACCGATAAAGTGGTAGTTGAATTTTTAGAACGTGTCAAAAATGTAGCTGAAGCAGAAACAAGTAGATAATGATTTTGTTAAGTCAATCTTCCGCAATCGACACAATAACACAGATAGAAAATGATCCATCTTTTTTCAAGATGGATTCAGACTGAAATACAAGCCCATGTTTCAAAGGCACTATATGATGCCAATAAAAAAAGCGACCTGATAAAGACTTGATCGCTTGTGAAAGATAAGGATTATTCAAAAGACCCTTCCGCAAGAAGGGTCTCTTTTTTTAAAGGTGAAATGTTACTGCAAGTTAAGGCAAATGATTATCCCTAAAACAAAAAAACGCGTTAGGTCCATGCTGAACGTCTCCTGTTTTTTTAAAAATCGGGTTGTTATTTCATTCAGCGATAGCAAAATGTATTGGCTTCTGTTATACCTCAATCTCCATCCCGATGTTCCGTTCTTTCGATTGGCAGTAAACACCTTTTGCCACAGCGAGGTCAAAGTAAGCAGCACCGACTGATTTAAAGAAGGTAATTTCCTCTTCATTTTCCCTGCCTGTTTTGGTCAGCATAACAAGTTCATAAAGCTCCCCATGAACATCATTGAACGACCAATTTCCCCGCTTGGCTGCATGAATGAGTTCTCCTGCTTCATCCTTCACGCCCGCCAAATCGTCGACGATAATTTTAGCAGCGCGTGATACCGTGGTATTATCCACTTCTTTCATATGCGGCAAATAAGACCCGACCCCGTTAATGTGTGTGCCCGGCTTTAAATCCATCCCGTTAAATACAGGCTCGTTCGAGCGGGTTGCACAGCAAATAATATCTGCTTGACGAACAGCTGCTGAAACATCTTCGAAAACTTCAAAAGGAATGGTTACTCCGAATGCCCGCAGCTTTTCACCGAATTTCTGCGCTTTCTCTGGTGTACGATTTACTAATAAAATACGCTCAATGTCCCTTACGGCTAACACACCAATTGCTTGTTCAAATCCCATAGCTCCTGTTCCAATAATCGTGAGAACCCGGGCGTCTTTACGAGCAAGAAAGTCTGTGGCAATGCCGCTCAATGCCCCCGTTCTGAGACGTGTTAAATATGAGGCATTCAACAATGCTAAATGTTCGCCATTTTCTGCATCTGACAGCAAGATGACTCCTTGTGTTGTTGCCATCCCCCTTGAAGGATTCTTTGGAAAAATGGTAACAATTTTGACCGCCGAAACTTCTTCAGATAAATCAGCGCTTGGCATGTAAAGTGCTGATGCCTCGTGTTGAGGGAAATCAAGAACTGTACGATGAGGGTTGTCTATTCTTCGAGCACCATGTGCACGTAATACGGCTTTTACATCCGATATTGCGTCTTTCATTCCATATGATTGTTGAATTTCCTTCTCACTTATAACCAACATTCAATTGTCCTCCTTAAAGTAAAAGAACCATAGATTACATGGCTCTACTATTATGCGTTTCATCTAATTTCTGATTGCTACGTTCCTTAACTGCCCAAATCGCTGCTAATGACACGAGAGATGCAAAAATAATATAAATGGCGACAGGAACATAGGAGTTATTAAACCTATTAAGTAAAGCCGTTGCAACTAGCGGCGCCGTTCCTCCTGCCAGAGCTGCCCCGATTTGATATCCAAGCGTGATGCCGGTATAACGAATCCTTGCATCGAAAATTTCCGAGAACATCGTTCCAAGAACAGCTGTGATGGGAGCCCAAATAACCCCTAAGCCTATCACTGTTGCAATGATTAATAAGAGTACCGATTTTTGCTGCAGCATCCAGAAGTAAGGGAATGCAAACAGTGCCATCCCAATCGTTCCGCCTATAAACAGCTTTTTGCGGCCAATTTTATCAGATAACATCCCCATGAATGGTATTAAAATCGTCGTTATAATTGTTGCAATCATGACTGCAGTCAATGTAGCTGTCCGTGAGAAACCGAGAGTTGAGGTAGCATATGATACGACAAATGTGCTAAAAATATAAAATGGTGCTGTTTCTACCACTTTGGCTTCCACGGCGATAAGCACTTCACGCCAATAATTCTTAAGAGTTTCTACAATCGGTAGCTTTGGAACTTCTCCTGATTCCTTTACTTTTTTGAAAGACGGTGTTTCATCAATTCCTTTACGAATCCATAGGCCGAAAAATACAAGCAAAGCACTAAAAATGAATGGTAAACGCCATCCCCAAGTCATGAATGCGCTTTCAGGAAGCAGTGTCATAATAGATAAGGCAATGGTTCCAAGCAGCATTCCTATAGTAACACCCATCTGAGGAATAGCTCCGAACAAGCCCCGTTTTTCAGCGGGGGCATATTCAACGGCCAATAAAAGCGCGCCTCCCCATTCACCGCCAATTCCTAGACCTTGAACTAAGCGCAATGTGATTAATAAAATCGGCGCCCAAATGCCAACGGCTTGATACGTAGGAAGAAGCCCCATCCCAAATGTTGCGACCCCCATTAAACTAAGTGTTAAAACAAGTGTTTTCTTTCTCCCAATACGATCGCCAATATGGCTAAAGATCACTCCACCAAAAGGGCGGATGAAGAATGCTAACGCAAAGGATGCATAGGAAAGCAACAGCCCTATTGTCGGATCCTCATTCACGAAGAACAACTGGTTAAACACGAGTGCTGCAACGGTCCCATATAAAAAATAGTCAAACCACTCAATCGAACTTCCGACTAAACTCGCAATTAATATTCGCCGCATTTGTTTCTTTTCCATCTTTAGTCACCTCTTCAAAATTGAAGTATCACTTCAATTTATTATTTCCTTCATTTTAAATAATTAGAAATTTTCTGTCAATATTTTTTTAATAAGTTATTAATGACGGGGCATTCATCAAAATTTGTCATGTATAATGAAGCTAAATATTATGTAAAAAAGGGGGCATCTGTATGCCTTTTGATTCAATCGGGAAAAAACTAAGATTATTGAGGAAAGAGCGAAAACTAACATTAAAGAGTCTGGCCGAACAAACAGGCGTTTCGATCAGCTTTTTATCACAAGTAGAACGGGGAAAATCAAGCGTCACATTAGAGTCATTAAAAAAAATCGCTGATACATTAGATGTCAGCCCAAGTTTCTTTTTTTCTGAGGACCGCTCCCAAGAAAATTCAGATTCGAATCATGAACAATTTCATTATCAGAATTTATCCAGCGACATTCGTGATGCTGTTTTTTCGCCTATTCTTGTCACGTTAAAGCCAGGGGAAAATAAAGGAAGCGCTTTTTCTCATAGCGGACATGAATTTTTATTCATTATCGAAGGGAAGTTAACAGTGGAAATAGAGGGAGAAAGAATAGAACTCCATGAACAGCAGTCGTTCATGTTCGATGCTAGAAAAGCCCATTACTGGTTTAACTTCTCGGGTCAAATTGTCCGGTTTTTGGTGGTGTCGTCGAAATAACGGAAGTAAAGAATCAATGAAATTTTCAAGTAAACCAGTTAACGAAAAATGTCGTACAAAAGGGTGGATGTAAACAGGTATTCCTCACTGTTCATCCATCCTTTCTTTTTACCTTATAAAATGTGTGACATTAAATCCTGGGTATTTGAGGGTAATTGTTTAGTGAAAACCCCTTCAATTCTTGAATAAATGAAGAAACTCTTCTAAAATATATTTAGTCATAATTTTACAGTAGATAAAAATATTACATAAAAAGAAATCTGATATATTTTAAAAGAAAAGTAGTTGAAAGGACTTTCAATAATGTCTATGATTTACGAATCTCAAACACTAGTTTCGGCCATGCAAACGCGTGTCGGACAATATAAAGACCTAAAAGAACAGCTCACGGAATTAAAAAAAGGATTTGAGAGTATCGTTAATTTGGATGATGAGCTACAGGGTCAAGGCGCAGAGGCCATTAAAGGGTTTTACAAAGCACAGATCGATGTCGTGGATACTTGGCTGCGTCTGATCAATCGACATGTTGCCTTTTTAAGTGGAATTCAAGGAGATACAATCGAAGCGAACCTTAGTGAAACCGAGGTCACGGTCCCTTTTTTAGAGGGAGAGCTGGAAAACGCCAGCCGAAATTCCAAGGAAATGGTCACAGCCCAAAAAAATGACCTGAAAAAAATATTTGCTGAAATTGATGATATCATTCAGTTAGAGCCTTTTTCCGATGATGGGTTCTTTGAGAATATGGAGAAAGCTGAAAAGAAACGGACCCAAACGATAAACAAAGTAAACGAAATCGACCATAAGTGGACGGCTGAATATGCTAAATCCGAAGCGGACCAAGCGGCAGTGGCGGCACTCATGGAGCAATTGAAAGTATCCAGTACAAGGGGAGGAGAAGTATCCCCTCTCTATTTTAATGCAACAGCTTATAAAAATAGTGAAGCCTATAAAAACCTAGAAGTTAGGAAAAAAGAGACCGCGCAATATCTGAAGGTTAAGAAAGAGGAAGCAGAGAATCGCCGGATCAAGGATTTGAAGGCACAACTCGATCATGTAACCGATCCAGATGAATTCCTCAAAATCGCCAAGCAAATCGGATACGAAAACCTAGCGCCCACCCAGCAGCAATATGTTATGCAGCTAGAATCGTCCAAGCAAACGGCAGAAATTGCAAAGGGAATCGGCGTAGGACTTTTTGATGTGGGAAAAGACTTTGTCACAGGCATTTGGGATCTTGTCACAGACCCTGGGGAAACGATTGAAGGTGTAGCAAATTCAATCATGCACCCGATAAAAACCTATAAATATATTTCAAAGGCAATATCTGATTCATATGAACGGGATATGGTAAATGGTGATGCCTATTCGCGGTCTCATTGGGTAACTTATGCCCTCGGAACAATCGTCACATCAGTAGTAGGAACAAAAGGCGCGGGAGCCGTAACGAAGACTGGGGTAGCCACTACAAAAGCTGCTGCAGTAAAAGGCGTTACGAAGGCAAAAGAACTAGTCTCTATCCCTAACCTATTGCCATACAATCCTAAAAACCAACTGTCGTTGGCAGGTGGAGTACCTTATAATACGATTAATGGTGTGGGGTTGAAGGATCAGTTGATTTCTATGGCGAGAGTGGAGTCTCAAGTCAATGGAGATGGTGGGAAAAAGTTTACTATAGATACTATGAGGCATGTTTATCATGGAGAGATTAATCGACGTGGGAAAGCTGTTGGTTATCATCACGAGAGTATGATGGGTGGTAAAATAGTTCCAGGTACAGAAACAAGGCCTGATAGAAATGGAGTATATAGAGCTAAGGTGGTAATAGATGGAGTAGAAAAGAGAGCAAAATCAAGTTTTTTCCCAAAAGAATGGGACCGGGTACAAGTATTAAAAGCTATTGATGAGGCTTTTAAAAACAAAACGCAAATTGGTGAAAATAAATATTCCGGTTTAACTTCTTCTGGATTACAAATAGATATGTATCTTAAAACAGACGGATCAGTTGCCACTGCTTATCCAATTTATGAAGGAGGTTGAGTATGAAATATTTATACGAGTTTTTTAGAGACCCTTTTGGGACATTGAGAATAAAATTATCGGATGAAATAAAATTATTCGCTGATTTTATTGAAGACATCCCTACAGAGGAAGAAGCAGATGAATATATTGAGATAGTTGATAATGTATTAAATGGTTTACACGAAAAGTTTGAAATTCAACTTAATGCCACAAGTGTGCTAATAAAAAAAGATATGACAGTACTTGAACATTTTTTTAGATATGAAGAGCCTTATGAAAACGAAATGGAGACTAAAGAATTTAAAGAACTTATGTTAATATGGAAAAGTAAAATTCCAGAAAGATTCAAGAAAAATGAGAATTGAATTTATGTTTTTAATTTAATTATTTGTTGAAATGAAGAAAAAAAATTAATCACTAACTGACCACATAAAAGATTTTAAGACGAAAAAACTTAAAAGTAATACTATAAAGGTTATGTGAAGCCATATATGTGTTTTAGTGAATAAGATCGAAGAATATTTCCACATAAGTTCACCCATGGGAACGCGAACATTATATGTCAATGTGTTAATCTTTCAAACCCTTGGCACCTTTGGTGTTAGGGGTTATTTAGGGCCTTCTTACATAAAATTAAATGAAGTCATCAATGCCCGATAAATTAGCTTTGGAATTTTAAGGATTATTACCTTAGTGTATTCTTCATACTTGCCCGTGCGATACGAAACTCAAGATTAGTAGGTGATTTTGGTGAAATATTCAGCTTTACAGGAATTTATTAAGCAGTATGGCGAAGATGATGATTTTACAGGTGGAGTAAGTGAAGACAAAGTAAAAGAGACTGAACAAAAATTACAGGTCTCATTACCGGAAAGTTACAAGTGGTTTTTAAGAAATTATGGCTATGGTGGACTGTTTGGTGTGGAGATAATTGGATATGGCTTTACGGGTCCAGCAGTAGTAGATGCTACCAAAGATCATCAAAAGTATTATGATTTAATAGATGGAATTGTAGTTATAGAAGATATTGATGAATTTGCCTATTGCCTAGATACTAATAAAATGAAAGATGGAGAATGTCCAGTTATAATGTGGGATAATCAAGAAGGCTATGGTCGAAAGCTTGCTGATAATTTTTTAGACTATTTTATTGAACGCCTTGAATTGGCAAAAGAAGAATGGGATGAAGATGAAGAAGATTGGTAAAAGCTGATGGTAATAGTTATTTATCTTGCTTTGTTATAAAGAAAGAAATAATTTTATATAAAAAGAAGTGGATAGAGCCTTTCGAAAATCAAAGGGACTATCCATTTTTTTTAGAAAAGTTGGCTTAGGTGAAGATGATATAGCGAGAATGAAGGATGATCTAAACCCTAAAGGATGGCAAGTACATCACAATTAACCTTTAGATGATGTGAAATGATTTCACTAACTTGGTATTAATAAAAAATGAACAGCTTGTTGTTTTAATGTGGAACTTGTAAAAAATTGGATTAGTTTGCAAAACGTTGAACAATCTGAGAAATCATAAAAACCAACAAACTTGAAATAATAGCTCCGATTAAAATATCATAGCCTGAAATGAAATCATTATAGAATCGAAATGTTCCAATCAATAAAAAAATTAGAAACGCTACCCCTGCAGGAGTGCCAGTCATACAAAAACAAAAAAGGACGAATCATCAATATTTCGTCTGCACACGGCAAGAACCCGGATGCATACAAATCCGCCCATTGTGCCGCAAAATTTGGCCAAGGTGGCTTTACGAAAGTAACCGCACTGGAAAATGCACTGAATGGCATCACATGTAACACAATCATGCCTGGACTAGTACGTACAGAATTAATCGAAAAACAACTGCCAGTACGAGTAGAACAAGATGGAACAACAGTAGAAGAAGCACTAAACCACCACATCCTAGCCGAACTAGGAATCAAACTACTAGAACCATCAGAAATTGATTGTACAGCAGTATGCATAGTGACGGTGCAGCAGCCATCACTGGTGAAGAAATAAGCGTTACAGACGGAATGTAATTATTTGGGGCTATCCCCAATATAGAAAAAAGAGCATGATCTCTATTGAAATCATGCTCTTTGGCTATTTTTAGTAAAGGGAAATCTAAGGGGCTGACCAATCAGAAATGTTACTTAAACCAGGATTCACTATTTTACCATCCCACTCTAGGGCCCATTCTTCACTTTATTCCCGATAACTTTGTTTTATAAATTCCTTCGTTATTATAAATATAAATAGTTTCGCCTCGCATGGCTAAACGGTTTGTCGTCTTCACACTCTATTTGTTTTCACTCCTTATAATATCCAACCACCAATAAAAAAAGCCACCGGCCCCCGGTGGTTTTCCCTTATGCAGTTTTATTATAATGCAAGATGTCTACTTCGAGCGGGATTTGGCTGCAGAATAGTATTTGAATTTTAATATAAATACATAAAAATATAATTAATGTGGAAATATTGTTATTGTAAAAAATGGAATGATACATTATGATTAGTAAAAGTTAATTTTTAGGAAAGGAATTACATGTTATGAAACATTTATTTACTATTTTACTATCTTTAGGACTAGTTTTTGGTCTTTCTCTTGGATCAAATGAGGTTGCAGGTGCAAAAACAAAGGTTAAAACCTATAAAAACTGTACGGCATTGAATAAAGATTATAAAGGGGGCGTAGCTCGTTCATCTTCCGTTAAAAACAAAGGAGGAAAAACGAAATACAAACCTTATGTTTCAAAAGCACTATATGATGCAAATAAAAAAAGCGATCGTGATAAAGACTTGATCGCCTGTGAAAGATAAAACTTGTTTTTCTAAGTTATTTTTGCAAAGACCTTTCGAAAGAAGGGTCTTTTTTTATTTTTAATATTCAATGTTGCTATTAATAGAACTATGGGGTAATAACTTATTTTCAATGGCAGACTCCAAATAGTACAGCCCCAGGTTCTGAGAGAGGAAAGAATATTGTATTCAACCAGGATAGAGGGATACATTTACATTTATTTATTAGGAAGTATAAAGAAATGGATGGAAAGACAGAACCCTATATCTATATAGGGAAGGGTAACACGGTGGAATATGAAGGGGAAAAGCTGATTACCGTTACAATGGAATTAGAGAATGATGTCCTAGCTAGTTTATGTACAGAGTTCACTAAAAGAGTATAGTCTTCTCATTTTAGAAGACTATTTTTTTCATTTATTAATTGTTCCACAGCTGGAATGTCAGCAGGTGCCCATTTTAGAGATCTTAAATTCTCTCGCTTTAACCATATCAGTTTAGAATGTTCATTAGCAGTTGGGGTACCTTCAATGATCTTACATTTTATAGACAGTAAGTTAATAATGAAGGTTTCATATTCATGCGTATTATCATTAAATGTTGAAGCTTCCGTTTCAACTTTACATTGCAATTCTTCATTAATCTCTCTTTTTAAAGCTGTAAAAATATCTTCGCCTTTTTCTACTTTTCCACCTGGGAACTCCCACATGTTAGGGATGCTCATTTCTGGAGAGCGTAACGCACATAGTATTTCATCTTTTTCATTTTCAATGACAGCTGCAACTACTTTAACTTGCTTTTCCATGTTATCCTCCTATAGGTTTGGTTTGCTATGATTAAATAATATCATGATTAAGAGGTGTAATACATTACAGAGTAAGGTTAAACACTTCCTCCTCTCTTTACCCCAAGAACAACCTGGGTACTATCCGTAAAAAGGAAATGATGGAGAAAGATGTGTAATGCGGTCTTTTGGGGAGGGGTTTCGGGTTCTGCGGTCTTGCTCGGTGCCCTTGCTGCCATCTTTATTCGATAAAGAAAAATAACATTGGCTATATTATGGCATTTGGAACGGGCGTATTGATTGGTGCGGCAGCTTATGAATTGCCTGTTGATTCGGTACGAGATGGAGGAATCTGGGCAACGTCGATAGGTTTTATAGCAGGGGCCGCCATTAAAAACGGTTTCATACCTGTGTCGGACAAACCAAGACTTGGTTTTAACGATATCAAGGATTAAGTCATATAAGAGCATATGATGACTGTTTCCAGATATGTGGGCTCCAAGTGATTACTGGAACACGGAATTCTCTAATGATCGATTGTTCAGCTAAGTCTAGTCAAAATAAAGCACCCTTTGGTCAATGAAGACTTGAGGGTGCTTTGTTATGTGGCCTTGACGGGGCTTAGATTTGATCTTCATAGCACAGAATAAAGTTTAGTCTGCGTGTTTAAGGCAGCACATTGCCTGCCTCACGATAGATACCATACCATTCTTCGCGTGTAAGATGAATATCGCTTGCCTTGCAACAATCCTTTAGGCGGTCTTCATTCATCGTACCGATGACTGGTTGCATGTGTGCGGGATGGCGTAAAAGCCATGCGATGACGATAGTCGTGTTGCTAACCTCATACTTGTCCGCAATTTCATTAATCTTTTGATTCAATTCAGGGAACTTGTCGTTTCCAAGGAATACTCCCTCAAAGAATCCGTATTGGAAAGGTGACCAAGGCTGAATGGTGATATCGTTCAGTCTGCAATAATCAAGCACACTGCCGTCCCGGTTCACAGCGAGATCATTTTCCATATTCACATTAAATCCACTAGAGATCATGTTGGCGTTGGTAATGCTTAACTGCAGTTGGTTTGCAACAATCGTCTGTTTCACTGACTTCTTCAGCAACTGGATCTGCATCGGATTCTGGTTGGAAACGCCAAAATGGCGCACTTTTCCTGAGCTTTCAAGAATATCGAAGGCCTCCGCTACTTCTTCCGGCTCTACTAACGTATCCGGACGGTGGAGAAGCAGAATATCCAGATAATCCGTATTCAGCCGCTTCAAGCTTGCGTCCACCGATTCGAGGATATGTTCTTTGGAAAAGTCAAACATCCCCTTACGTATGCCGCACTTGGATTGCAGGATGATCTTTTCACGAATGCCCGCGTTCATTCCGATGGCGTCCGCGAATATTTCCTCACATTCGCCACTGCCATAAATATCAGCATGGTCGAAGAAATTCGCACCCTCTTCCATCGCCGTTTGGACAAAGTGCTCAGCCTCCGCTTTGTCCAGCGAATTGATTCGCATGCAGCCGACTGATACGACCGGCACCTCTAATATGCTGTTTCCAAGTTTCATTGTCCTCATTAATTATGTCCCCCTTATTTGTAATTGAGTACATGGTGTGTGTGTCCGTCACCTACAGAGAAGAAATGGTTCAACCTTTCATATCAGCGGGTTGCCCAGGTCTGTCTTAACATCACAAGTAAATCTGCGTATCTCTTTTTGATTGTGACACACAATCATAGTAGTTTTCAAGATTTACTAAATTTGTTAATAACCTTGTCCTCCGTTGCACGCAGCAAGCAGTTGCTTTTTAAATCTCACGAAGTTTAATAGAAGTTTACGAAAAATATCTAGAGTTGATAGTTATATTTAGAAGTAACAGACCATGCTATCTAAAGATCTAGTCATATAACAGGAACCGTGTTGTTATGGGTGTTGCTGAATCACCACTATTACTGTTTTGATTTCTTCAGTTACCCAATCATCTTCTTTTACTTCGTCAAACATCGGGTCATTTGGATCTTCAGCATTTCGAGATTTGTAGAAGTAATCGTTATTGATAATCTTGTCAAAATACTCGAAATTATCTTTAACCACTTCTTTGAGTTCTGGAGTGATAGCTGCTTCACTAGCTTCTTTTCTAGCTTATTTAGAATCTTTGATAAACTCTTCAAGTTCCTCAGTTTTCTTACCACCAACCTGGTATGAGTATCCAGCCAGTTCTCCAGGCATAAACCCCTATAGAAAAACAATTATTTGATTTTTTTGCTCTTTTTTCTCAGAGTTTTGGAACAAAGGTCTCTTTATAATAACGGGAAATTAGGGTGTAGAATGATGCCGAATAGTTTTGGTTTCTGTGAAAAAAGATGTAGAGTGATGCTAAAATTTGTAGGCCTTTTTAGGTATTTTAAATAATTAAGTAGGGAAAATGAGGAAAACGAGGAATTTATCTGAATATTGAATATTTTTAGAATAGGAGAATGAATGTGAAAAAGAAATTTTTAAAGGTTTTAAGTTCAACAGTAATAGCCGCAGCATTACTTGGCCCAAATGTCAGCTTCGCTGAACGAGGACCAAATCCGACAGGTGGAACGAATCTTTCTACCGAAGCATTCCTTAATTATGACGAGCTTGTAAAAAAATTAAATCAACTTGAGCAAGTGAGTAAGGGGAAAGTAAAAGTAGAAGTGGCTGGACAAACAAATCAGGGTCGTTCCATTCACAAAGTAACGGTCGGTCATGGTGACAAAGTCGTTCTTATTCAAAGTGAAATTCACGGAAATGAAAAAACAGGAACTGTTGCGTTATTGAACATTCTTGAAAACCTTGGTCAAAGTAACTCACCTGAGGTAAAGAAAATGCTTGATGAATTAACAATTGTTGCTATACCAATGATGAACGTAGACGCCTCAGAGCTTGATCGTCGTGGAAATGAGATGACATGGTCAGAGGTTGTAGGGAAATTCCCACAACTTTCAAATGTGAAACCAGCTTGGAACTATTACACGACTCCTAGGTCTGGAGACGACTATGCTAGCAAACCGGGATTTGATGTTAATCGTGACTTTAATCCAAACCTAAACTATGTACCAAAGCCTCAAGACTTCCCGGGGGCATCTGAAAAGCCGGGCTGGTTTATTACACCTGAATCGCAAACGGTACGTGACATATATAAAGGGTTAAAATCGAAATTCGGTAAAGTGGATGTTTTTATCGACCTTCATCACCAAGGGTTCCCATATATCGAAGGAACTGATGATCGTGTAACGATGTCAATTTCCGGAAAATTTGTTGCCAACCCAAGCACTCCTGCAGGGGCTAAATATGCAGAGTATGCAGATAATTTTAAATATGATTTCTCCCGTCAGTTGACACTTACTGCTTATAACGCACTACAAGCAAAAGGGAATTCCGTGTTTACAAATATTTCATTGTACGATCAATCTATTGACCTGCCAGGTACTGCTTTAGGAACGTTTGCTTTAAACGGAAGTGGTACGGTTCTATTTGAAGTTAGTGGACAAACACAAAACTTTGGGCAAAAAAAGAAAGGCCAGCTAGTAAAAACAGTTGAAACGGGTCTAATGGGCATTATCAATGGTGTAACAGATGGATCGGTTCATAATCTTAATCCATCAGACTATGAAAATATTCCTGAAAGTTCATCTACACCGGGAATCTAATCACGTTGAAACCTAATTTTAAAGGGGGCTGTCTCAAAAGATAAATGAACTTTTGAGACAGCCCTTGTTATCGTACTTACAGCTTAACGAAGATTCTTAGCTTCTTGCATCTAGAGATGCACAATACGAAATGTTTCAGGAAATCGCTATGCAAACTCTAAAGAGAATCGGTTAGTTTATCCGAAAAAACCCGAACGAGTTCGTGCAGATCTGGATTTATATATAGGCCTCACTAGAATATATTGATTCAATATATGCAGAAAGGAGTGTTCGTTTGGAAAAGGAAAACCTAAAAAAGTTTAGTTGGCAGCAATAAATACTAATGTTCATGAATCTCACACAACTCTGTTGAGGGGTTCTTTTTTTTGTTCATAAGATATTACCAAAAACATCGGTTTTAAGGGAAAAAATAAGGGCCTTTTTGGTTTCGTTTAAAAGCATATACTGCACTTAATAAATTAAAGGGGAGGAAATTAAAATGGATTTTGGATGGGATAACAAAGAGGTATATATAGGGACGAAAAGAAAACGTGGATTAGGAAAGAAAGGATTTTGTTTTGGTATTAAAGGCTCCCTTGGGGAGTTTTTTATCCTAATCCACCATTAAGTTAAATTTAGCCATGACTTTTCAAGAAACATCACAATTCGGTATATTTCCTTTCAATTTTCCTAAGTTCATCTAAAAGTCCAAATAAGGTGTGTAATACGGCTGTTTGAATATATAGATTCATATAATTATCATTGCTCTTCTTCTGAAAAGATAAATCATGTTTTTCATCAATTATTCGAGTTATACAATCATTAATTTCACTCCACATTTCTTTCGTTGCTTCTTTAGTTTTCATCTCCATAATCTCCCACTCCTTTTTTATTAGTCTATCCACTCTATTAAATTCTTATTCTTTTTTTTTGTCACAGCTTTAAATTTTTTAGAATCGATTTTTTCAACTCCAAATAGTTTCAACTGGTCAGTTCATAAACTGCTACTTTCCTATTGTTGGTGTTAAAATATCATCTCAAAACATACACTCTTCATAATAATGTATTAGATTTTAGACAGTGAGGAGATGGAGAAATGAACTTCGAGATGCAAATAGCGAATATGTTGGCTAAAAATATAAAAGGTTTCATTAAATTTGTTCATAAACATTATGAAAATAAAAACAATATCTTTTGTTTAAATACAGATAAAGTGTATCAATTAA
The DNA here is from genome assembly GCF_001273755.1 of Peribacillus butanolivorans. GTDB lineage: Bacteria > Bacillota > Bacilli > Bacillales > DSM-1321 > Peribacillus > Peribacillus butanolivorans. The sequence continues at coordinate 4,159,324 of NZ_LGYA01000001.1, read as the reverse complement.
AACTTCTTGTTGAGGAGTATAAGTTTCAAGTATTAGCAGATGAACTTCTGAGAATCAATCGGTTTACCTGGGATGAAAACTACACTCATTTATTAGTTGATAGATTTAGAAAAGGGATGAGCATTATAGAAGAGTACGTAGAAAATAACTACAATGATTTATTCATTTTTACCGCTAGACTTTACACATTAAATAGCCTCAGCTTAACATTTAGCAAGGAGGAATAAGGTGTCCCTCTATATAAAAAATCCCCCCAAATGTACCCAATGAAATGGCAGGTACTATTTTAAATAAAAAGGATTTCAACATTTTCCATTTTCTTAAAGACTGGGGTGTGCTGTTATCTTTTTTTAATGAAAATTTATTTGTTAAGTAATTAACCAGAAAAGAAACCGAAATGAAGAATTGGTAAAATGAGTTTTTATGGAGAAGTTTTTTTACAGTGAAAGAGGGGGAGTAAAGTTGGAGGAACATGTGAAAAAGTCTTTAGGTGAATGGAAAGAAGAAATTAGTGAATTATTAAATGCTATAGAAAAAGAATATGAAGAAGTTAAACTTGAGCTTAAGGTTTATTCCTACAAATTCAATATCACCAAACAAGTTGTACAATCCACTATTAATGATGAAATTATTCGAAACATTCGCGAGCTCTATCATAAACCTTTTGAACAAAAAGTGAACGAATTGAAAGGATTAATAAAAGAACTGGAAGAAAAGAGAAAAGTTTTCCAAATGTTTGTTGAGAAAATTGAAAAGGTCAGTGAAAAAGAGGAAGGAAAACCTCATATATCCGTAATATAAGAAATAGTGGGAATTGTTAGCATGGTAGAGCCACAATCCGTTTTTGCAGACAAGCAAATCGATATTTGTGGTGTTTTTTTGCTTCGCTTTATCGTATTGTCCTGTAAATTTGCAAACCTTAGACTTCATGAACTTTTAAAGATCAAGAGTCTTTTAATCGATTGCATGAATTATTGGCTCTAAATATGGAGTGATTACCAGGGATGAAAGAGAATTTTAGGAAAATATATGACAAACCCCCATTGAAATAGATGAGAAAAAAGAAATGAATAGTACCCGCTATTTAATAATAAGTGGAGCTATGATAATCGTAACGACTCTACTATTGGCCTAAATAAAGAAGAGCACATATTGTCATGTACAATATGTGCTCTTCTTTTATTCAATTAAAGCTATTATTTGCTTGGCATTGTAGAGATATATTTTTTAACTACTTCATAAACATATTCTTGATTTGCTGCTGCTGTATTTGGGTTGTATTTACCACCATTCACTTTATTATTAGATAGTACTCTAATACCCAAGAATGGTACATCATAAGCTTTGGCAATTTGTGCTGCGGAGGCACCTTCCATTTCTTCTACAGATGTACCGTATTTAGTATGGAACCATTTAATTCTATCAACTTCATTATTCCAAACGTCTGCAGAACCTATAGTACCCTCGACAACCTTACCCTTAGTGTATTTATCTTTAACTGCATTAGCAGCTGCTAGTAAATCCTTATCTCCCTCATAGAAACGGGGTTTTTCAGCATTAGGATCTTCTCCTGCACTTCCTTCAGAAGCCATTAGGTCCATAGGTTTCCATATAGTTGGATCAATTCCTTGGTTTTCAGCCTTATCTGCTGTTTTTAATGAACCAATGTTTACCGTTCTTTTTCCTAAAACAATATCAAAAACGTTTAAACTTGGATCATGTCCCCCTGATGTTCCTTGATTGATTATTGCTATAGGGTTAAATTTTTCAATAGCAACTGCTGTAGCGGCTGCTGTGTTTTCCATTCCCTTGCCTGTTTTTGCAACTATTACAGGATAATTGTCTAACGTTCCAATGTAAAATACAAAATCTCCTGATTTTTCTTCTTTAACATTTTCTAATCTTTTTGCGAAATTTTCTGCTTCGATTGGCATTGGACCTTGAATTATAATAGGCCTTTGAGCAGTTTTTTGTTCAGTTGCAGTTTTTGAAGTAGAATTACAACCTGCAACTACTGATAATAACAGTAAAGTAATAATGCCTAATAAAGAGTATTTTTTTAACATATTGTTTTTCATAAATATTCTCCTTAGTGATAGTTTTTCTCTAACATAAAAAATTGAAAAGTGCCAAATAGCTAAAGCTATGTCTTCCTACATATCAATACTATTATTATTATTATTTAACACGAATATTAAAAATTGGTTTAATAATGCTACATATTCCTTTGCTTCTTTCCTTTATTAAAACTGTTGCTTTATGTTTTCCTCCCTGTTGTTTGTTATCCTCGTAGTTTTGGTCAAAAGAAAAAAGTCTAGAAACTGTAGAATGATTTCTACCTTCTAGACCTACAAAAGTCAAAGTATAGATAAAGCAAAAATGAAGCTAATGCTAAATCATAAGCTGCTAAAAAAGCCGAACAGCCGAATACTTTAACTCGTAGTCTAGTTCTTTCAATGGGAACCAGGTAGAGACACTCAGACCATATTACTGAGGATATACGAGTAATGATATTTAAGATTATTACTTTGTTAATATAGCAAACTTATCATAGATAATCAACAAAAAGGTGAATATTAAATTAGGAATATGATTTAATGTTCGTGTTTGGGAAGGGGAGGATAAAGGAAAAATGGGGTTTTTGCTTTGGTATTGTTTAAATGATGAATTCACGAGTAAATGGTGAAAACTCACGAGTAAAAGTCCGAAACTTACGAGTAAATCCTCAAAACTCACGAGTAAACCCCTAAAAAAGGGACCCATACATAAGTATAGGTCCCTTTTTTTATACACTTTGCAATTTATACAGTGTTAAATGTAATATATATGTTGCAAAATGTAAAATAAATCATATAATAAGAGTGAATGGAGGATGATTAATGATGAAAGTATTTAAAAAAATCACGGATGAACGAATCGAGAATGTAAGAAATAAAATTTATAAAGAAATGTATCATGTCATTATGGCCATTTGTCTATTGAGCGTACTTTTTAAAATATATAAATATGGTGTAGGCAGCGGGGAATTATATCTGGAATTGGTGATCCTTTTGGCATCAGGGGTGTATTATTTAGCTCGTTCCATTTTCTTAGGCGTATTCTGGGATGAAGTAGAAATGCATGACCGTACGAGTAAAACACAGATGAGCAAGAAGACCATTTTTGGTACGGTTGGTTTAGCTCTTATCATCGCTACGATCATGGGGGTGAATAGTGCTGTATCCTATGCGGATGGCAGTTCTCAAGGGTTGTGGTATTTTGTATTGGTATGGTGTGTTTCGGTTATGATCTACTTGCCGATTTTACTTCTGTTTTTTGGTGGTATATACTTGCTAGCGAAGAAAATTGGAATGAAAAATAGCGAAGATAATAAGAAATTGTAGGTGCGTTCCTTTGAAAAATATAAAACTGAAGCTTGCAAGAGTGGAAAAGGATTTGTCACAAGATGAGCTAGCCAAGATTGTCGGTGTTTCCAGACAAACGATAGGATTGATTGAATCCGGAAAGTATAATCCCTCATTAAGTTTGTGCATTGGTATTTGTATAGCATTATCACGTACGTTAAATGATTTGTTTTGGGATGAGGAAATAAAAGATTAATCATTGATTTGGATACCCCTTCTTCATTTCAAGGCAAAAAAACAAGGAATTTCTCATCACAAAATGGGGGAAGGTATAAAGGCAGTTTGTTAGCTTTAACCTAATAGTTGAGAGGGATGGTATGATGGATCGTACGATTGGTTACTTACGTGAGATATTGTCTAACTATACGGATCAATATCCCCAAGCGCAGGAAATTTATAATAAAATCAAGGATGGACACTTTCATTCTGAAGAAGAACTCATCAATAAGCTTACCGTCAAAGAGTCGAGACTCCTTAATCGAATTCTGCCTCAGGAAATTGAGCATGCAAAGGAAGCTAGTGATACAGAACGGGTCACTCAATTATCGGAGGTATACGAACTTATTCTTGTTTAATAAAACCTTGTCCATGATCAACATGGACAAGGTTTTTAGATTTTTTTATTAATCCATTTCGCTGAGGGAATCCATATGACTCGCTATCATAGCGATGATTGTGCTAGCTTCTTCCTTACTGAATATAAAGTTTGTTTCATCTTTTATCAGATCATCATCTGCTGTCCGAATGCGGTTAATCCGTTTTAGCACTCCATCACCAGTTTCCTGAACAACTCCAAATTGATAGGTGACCTCCACTTCATTTTCTTGAATATAGGCTGTCACTTCAGGCGTTTCCCATTCCACATCGATTTCGTACATCTCAGTCTCTTCGGTTAGTTCATTTTCATCGTAATATTCATCATCGAGATCATATTCATATTCGATGCCATCCCCTTCTAAATAGTTATGGAAGCTTTCATGGACAGCATCAACGATATCTTCAATATCAGATAAGATCACCTTGCTAACTTGGCCTAAATCCGGATCAAAGGATTCCATATAAAATTCTTCATTATGCGGATCGAAAAACAGAGTGGAAAAATAATCCCTCTCATTGTCATCCAACTCTGTATAAAATTCGATACGTGGATGTTTAGCTCCTCGCTCCACGATCAAACTGCCATTTCGATCGTATTTTTCACAAATTGATTTAAGATGATCCTGTAATTCCCCGCTTACTCTGTCGAACCATTCTAAAGACATCCAACATCCACATCCTTTCATGATTATTATTTCCCAGAAAAAGCGAACCTGTCATTCCATTTAAAGCCAGATGCATTTTGTCTCGTCGTTAAGTTAGGGTTTCTTAAGGTTGAAGCTTAATGGAAGAGGATTATTGGTGGTTAGATGGAGTTAAAATCTAGGGTAAAATAAAATGAAAAAATTCGAGCTGATTAGTCATAAAAAAAATGATTTAAAGGAAAATTAAATACTGATATATCTCCTAGAAGTCAGGAATAGTTAAACAGGATTTTCCGCACATATCAGGGTAGAAATACAATTTACTCTAATCAATATTTAGTTCGTAAACTACCTATTAGATTTTTCTTATTTAGTTATTGAAGGCGGCCTTCTCTGTAACTCCGGCTGGCCGCATATGGCAGCAGAAAAATTTGTTTCATATAAATAAACCTTTGTGCCCTTTAACATAAGAAAGACTATCTCAAGAAAATTGAATAAACCTGTTCAAGTAATATACTTGGGCAGTTTTTTTACGTTTACCAAAGAAAATAAAAAAACTTTCACCACCATGCTACTTTCACCTCGTAAAAGTTTATATAGAGTGTGAAAGGAGGTGAGCGACATGGCAAACCAAATTCCAGTATCAAGTACGTTACGGATTGATTTTGAGACGGGGTTAAATGAAAAGGGGTCTATTGTTTTCAAGCGTAGGTCATTTTCGAACATCAAGGTTGAGGCGACGGCGGATCAGTTGTTTTCGGCAGCTACAGCGATTGCAAGCGTGCAGAATTATCCAATGGGTGAAGTGACCCGAGTGGATACGAATTCATTGATAAGCTAAATCGGATTTTAGCAAAAGGTTGGAAAAACAGGAGGTGATACAAAATGGCTAGAGTATTGGAAATGATTTTCGTAACAGAGGAAGGAAAGTCTGCGACGATTTCCGTTGAAAATCCGAAGGAGCCGGTTGATGCGAATACAGTCAAATCGGCAATGGAGCAAATGATTGCGGGGAATGCCTTCGTTGCATCATCGGGCGACTTTGTCAGTATTAAAGGAGCACGCCTTGTCGAGCGTAATGTCGAGGATGTTGAACTTATCTAACTTGTCAGCAGGCAGGCTCATCTTTGAAGGACGTGTCCTGAAATGGGTGAGCCTGTTTTTCACCATACCAGAAGAGAGGTGAACAAAAGTGGATCAAATCCTGCCATTTATCAGTGATATCGGATTTCCGATTATTGTTACCCTTTATTTGCTTCATCGGATTGAAACAAAATTGGATACATTGAACGGAACCCTTGTTGAGCTGCCGGATCGTTTGCAAGAGGGATTCCAAAGTCAGTTCAGAGGATAGGTAGGGAGCATTATGGATGTTATCGACCAATGAGAAAAAGACAATTCAGCTGACACACTCTGTAGGAAATCCTATTATCGTTTCTCCTGCTGTGGAATATAAGGTAAAATGAACCTTTCATAGAAATGGGGAAATCAATCAATATAGCAGGGTATCATGATCAAGCACCACATCATGAAGTCTATTTAAAAGAGTTAGATGACCCAAGCTGGCAAACCCTTTACCAAGCAAAAAAACAAAGGACTCGAAATGATGGCCCACCCTACGGCCAATCATTTATGGAGGTATTCTACTTTTGCAAAATGAAAAGGACGAAAAGCCATGGCAGCTTATCGTCCTTTTTTCTTTTTTTATAAAAATCGCTTTCGAACACTTGGCGATGGCAGCATACAGCTTTCTTCTTTTTTCCCAAACCATTTGTAACGGTTCTTGGCAATAAAGTCATAAGCGATGTTCCGAATGAAGCTTGGAACGATGGTAAAACCGTAAAACAGTTTCCATGCCCCTTGTAAGCGACGGCAAATCCTCAGAGCTGCAGTCGATTTATAGTAGGCCTTATCCTTTTCGATCAGCACTATACTATCAATATTTGCAGGAACATCGTACTTTTTCAGCAACTCTTGTCCAGCTTCACTTTGAAGCGAAGCGAAATGAAAAAGCCCTTTCGGATCCCGCTTTATAATGAACTGTACACTCGAATCGCAAAAATTGCATTCACCATCAAATAAAATGACCGTATTCATGAACATTCCTCCTAAAGAGAGACGTTATCATACTCATGCTTCTATCATACACTACCCGTTTTGGTAAGGCGAAGACGTATGGAACATTGCTTGGGGTATTAACTGTCTCTTCTATATTATGTCATGTTTAATAAGGAGTAATTAAGGTTAAGGAATAGCTTTTTTAGTAGTTAAAAAAAGGAAATGTCGATATAATTACAAATAATAGGTTTGTTTACTAAATGATCAAAAGGGTTGAAGTAATTTTTAGGGGGAGTAACCTTTGCTTTTTCAAAAAATGACTGTAGGATTCCTAGTGGTATGTTGCCTTGCTGCTTGCGACGAACAACAAATCATCAAAAAAGAAATGATTCAGATACAAAAGAAAACAGAAGTGCAAGATACATCCTCCAGTAATCTCCCATCTTACAATGCACCGAAGTATTTGGGGAAATATTTGTATAGCTATTGGGTAGCGGAAGGTTCGTTCCTTGTTATTCTAAGAGATGAAATTAGCACATTTACAATGCAGAGGATCACAAAAGATGACATAGGAACAATTAGGCACTTTGAAATAATTGAACCAACCGATAACAAGATTACTGGTGTACTTTATAGTGTTGAGAAACAAAATAGAACTTCATTATTTACGTTAGAATTAAGCGAAGATAAAACGGAATTGACTATTACATTACCAAACGAAAAACCAGTTACTTTCAAAGAAACAGAAATGACTCCAGAAGAATATAATGCTAGTTATACTTGGAAATGAAATGTTATTTGAAGGAACAACTAAATTAACTCATTAATGACCTTGAAAGGGCTTATTTAAATACCACAAGGTACGAAAGATTTCTGCAGATAAGGAAGCAGGCAAAGAAACATGGAATGAATTGTTTGCTTGATAAAGAATGAGACCAATAACCTCTAATGTGAATGGTGAATGATGGGTGGATTGGATCAAATCGACTTAAAACGGAATAATTCGACGCACAAATCAAATAATTCGTCCTACAGGGAGATAATCCGTCCTACACACCAAATAATTCGTCCTACGGGGAGATAATCCGTCCTACACACCAAATAATTCGTCCTACATCGAATAATCCGTCCTACACACAAATTAATTCGTCCTACAGGGAGATAATCCGTCCTACACACAAATTAATTCACAGGGAGATAATCCGTCCTACACACAAATTAATTCGTCCTACAGAGAGCTAATTCGTCCTACACACTAATTATTCCGTCCTACAGGGGATATTCCGTCTTACAAACGAAATAATTCGTCCTACAGGGAGATAANAATTCGTCCTACGATAATCCGTCCTACACACAAATTAATTAGTCCTACATCGAATAATCCGTCCTACACACAAAATAATTCGACCTACAGAGAGATAATTCGTCCTATACACTATTTAATTCAATTC
>NZ_LGYA01000001.1:4064667-4148493 GCF_001273755.1 Peribacillus butanolivorans | reverse complement strand
AATTAATTAGTCCTACATCGAATAATCCGTCCTACACACAAAATAATTCGACCTACAGAGAGATAATTCGTCCTACAAACGAAATAATTCGTCCTACAGAGAGATATTCCGTCTTACAAACGAAATAATTCGTCCTACAGGGAGATAATCCGTCCTACACACAAATTAATTAGTCCTACATCGAATAATCCGTCCTACACACAAAATAATTCGACCTACAGAGAGATAATTCGTCCTATACACTATTTAATTCGACCTACAGAGAAATAATTCGTCCTACACACTAATTATTCCGTCCTTGCTTGATGTTGAAGTTCCAAACGCCAATTATTGCATCGCATAAAGCTCCCTGGAGGGTATTCGAATTCACATTCGGAAATAAGATTGAAGTCAAGCTTGCGACAAATTGCATTTGAAGCAGGATTATTGATGGACGGGAATGCGTGAATATACTTGTATTTCCGTTCGGCTTTGACTTTTGCTATTACAGCCTTCACTGCACGGGACGCAATCCTTTTCCCCTGATATGAAGGGAGGACACTCCACCCAATTTCGTACACGGTTTCATCATTCCACACGGTTCGCCAGTAGCCAACGGAGCCAACAGCCTCTTCCTCTGGATACAGGGTGATGCTAAACATACACCCTTTACTTCCAATCTCAAGATAACGTTTGTGGCGTTTCAAAATTTGTTCTTTACTCTCTGGTCCTCCGAGATGTTCCATCATTTCTGGAGCATTAAGGTGAAAAAGTAAATCAAGGTTTCTATCTTCCCATGGTTTAATCTGTAACCCGTTTTCTTTGTTTCGTTCTGAAATCTCGCTCACCCCTGACATTATATTATACTCTTAATCAATACTTTCTTTGCTGAGAGTGAGATTCCTTTATTTATATGTATTTATTGTTCTATCTATTAACCGGCTTGAAAATCCTAGAATCAACGATAGTCGGCATGGAAATTATCGATCATTATTAAATTGTGAGTTTTCAGATTATGTAGATGAATGTTTCCCATTAAATGCTATAATTTACAGGTGGTTCTATCAATGACAGGGGCGGAGATGATGAAATGAAATCTTCAGTAAATCAGTTTTCCACTCAATTTGAATGGATATTGAATGTGATTAATGTTGGTGTCCATATCGTTAATAAGGATGGAGATACCGTATTCTATAATAAAATGATGGCTCATATCGACGGGCTGGATCGTGAACAGGTGTTAGGAGAAAATATCTTTCAACTGTATCCATCATTGACTGATGAATCCAGTACGCTGCATGTAGCATTGGAAAAAGGCATCGAAACGATTGAGTCCATTCAAACATATGTTAATTTAAAAGAGAAAAAAATAACTTCTATTAATAGCACGTATCCTCTATACGAGGACGGTGAAATTATTGGGGCAGTAGAAATCGCAAAGGATATTACTAAGGTCATGAGCATGTACGATCAAATTGTTGATTTGCGTTCCCAGCTGGCCGAGACCCATAAGAAAAATAAGTTTTTTGAAGGGACAGCCACCTATCATTTTAGTGATTTAATTGGGAGTAGTCCTGCTTTTCAAGAAGCTATTTCATTAGCAAAAAAAGCGGCTCGTACACATTCTCCAGTCATGATTTATGGACCTACAGGGACAGGAAAAGAACTTATTGCTCAAAGTATACATAATGTAAGTGCTCAGCGAAATCAACCATTCATTGCGCAAAATTGTGCGGCTGTTCCAAAGGAATTAATGGAGGGGCTACTGTTCGGCACAACGAAAGGGGCTTTTACCGGAGCGATGGACCGACTCGGGATTTTTGAACAGGCAAATGGCGGTACCCTGTTTCTTGATGAATTGAATAGCCTTGACCTTGGTCTGCAGGCAAAATTGCTGCGAGTATTACAAGAAGGCGAGGTACGCCGTGTTGGAGGATCGAAGGAGCAAAAAATTAATGTGAAAATCATTGCTGCGATGAACATTTCTCCAGATGAGGCGTTAGAGCGAGGAATTATTCGCTCGGATTTATTTTTTCGTTTGAATGTCGTAACCATTCAAATGCCCTCTCTTCTGGAACGCAAAACGGATATTCCGGAAATAGCAAATAACTTTATTCAAAAATTCAATAGATCATTCTTTTCGGATGTACGCGGGATCAGTCAAAAGGCGATGCAACGGCTGCTTCAATATTCGTGGCCTGGAAACATTCGTGAACTGGGACATGCCATCGAGTTAGCATTTAATGTCATGGATGCAGGGGAAGTTATGATTGATGAACATCATCTTCCTGCTTATTTATTCCCTTCAGGAAAATATTCCGCATCAAATGCGCAGAGCCATCATCCTCCATTAAAAGATAAGATTGATTTACCTGTCGTACTTGAAGAAATGGAAAGGGAAATGATAATAAATATGTTTGAGAAATATAATGGGAATATCAGCAAAACAGCTGAGGCCCTCAATATTAAAAGACAAGGATTACAATATAAGTTAAACAAGTACGGTATAGAAAAAGTTTTTGCCGCAGGATCGAAGGAATCAAAATGAAAGGGGAGTAATTGAAAACGCTATCATTCACTTATACTTTTAGCGAATTGTTGTTCAATAGAATAAGTATGTAACTTGAAGAGGGATCTCGCGAATAGAGACCCTCTTTTTTCAATATCAAAAGGATAAGCATTAAATCCGTATCTCTTTGGTGCAAAGAAATTGGCTGCAAAAAATTAGGCATTACGAAAAAAATCTTGCGGTTTAAGGGGACGATCTGCCCTCTTTTTCCTATGTTTTTCTTGTTTTGGATGTTGGCATCATTCTTGCAAGTAGTATAGATATAGTTTCTTAAGATAAAGAGGGGGGCATTTAAATGAGTTTGATGGGAATGGAAGTAAAACATGAGGAATACCTTGGTGGACGTAGACATTATAATGAGATTGAATTGTGGAAAGATGTAACGGAAGAGCAATGGAATGATTGGCTCTGGCAATTAACCAATACAATTAAAACTTTGGATGATCTGAAAAAAGTTGTGAACTTGACACCAGAAGAAGAAGAAGGGGTTCGGATTTCAACTCAAACAATTCCTTTAAATATTACACCTTACTATGCATCCTTGATGAATCCCGATGATCCTCGCTGCCCGATTCGTTTGCAGTCTGTACCGCTTTCGGCAGAAATGAACAAGACTAGATATGATTTGGAAGATCCGCTGCATGAGGATGAGGATTCTCCTGTTCCAGGTCTAACGCATCGTTATCCGGATCGCGTTCTATTTCTTGTCACGAACCAATGCTCTATGTACTGTCGTTATTGTACTCGTCGTCGTTTTTCAGGTCAGGTTGGCATGGGCGTTCCTAAGAAGCAATTAGACGGGGCGATTGAATATATTCGTAATACTCCGGAAGTGAGAGACGTTTTGATTTCTGGAGGAGATGGCCTATTAATCAATGATAAGATTCTCGAATACGTATTAAGTAATTTACGTGCGATCCCACATGTGGAAATCATTCGGATTGGTACTCGTGCACCGGTCGTTTTCCCGCAGCGTATTACAGAAAATTTATGCAATATTCTGAAGAAATATCATCCAATTTGGTTAAATACGCATTTCAATCATTCACTTGAACTGACGGAAGAAGCCAAAAAGGCATGTGATATGTTGTCGATGGCTGGAGTACCACTTGGTAATCAGGCGGTTATTCTTGCTGGTATTAACGATAGTGTACATATTATGAAAAAGCTTATGCACGACTGTGTTAAAGCAAGGGTTAGACCTTATTACATTTATCAATGTGATTTATCTGAAGGGATCGGCCATTTCCGTGCCCCGGTTTCAAAAGGACTGGAAATCATTGAAGCGTTACGTGGCCATACATCAGGATATGCAGTGCCAACTTTTGTGGTGGATGCTCCTGGCGGAGGCGGAAAGATTGCCTTGACTCCGAATTACCTTCTTTCGCAAAGTCCGGATAAAGTGGTCTTACGGAACTTTGAGGGAGTTATCACGAGCTATCCAGAACCGAAGAACTATGTTGCCGGCAGTGCAGATGCTTACTTTGATGAAGTATATGGTACCGAAGGAAGAAAAGGAGCTGTGGGGATTTCTGCTCTGATGACAGACGAAAAATTCAATTTGGTACCAGAAGGCCTACGTCGCCTTGACAAGAGAAAAGCGTATGAAACTACTGATGAACATGCTTCTTTGAAGGATCGCCGTGATAAACGGGATGAAATGAAGGAAAAATTAAGATTATCCCAAGAAAAAAAGAACGCCATGGTCGGAAGTTCTGAAGGCAAGGGGGAATAAAGATGGAATGCTTGTGGTGTAATGCCCCCAACGTTGAGGAAAGTGAAAAGAAGGATTGTTACTGGATTATGCCAGATGGTAAACGATCAATAAAAGTGCTTCAGGTTCCAGCCCTGAACTGTCCAAATTGTGGAATCTATGTATCTGATTCGATGAATCAAAAGGTGGATGAATCCTTATCTATATATGACGTGAGTGAGTATCCTGATGAGTTTACGTATGAACAGCTTCTTCAGGCCCCTGTAAAGAAATTGTTTAATTGGAAATAGAATGCCGGGAGAAGTAGATGATGATGCATCACTTCTCCCGAATTTTAGTTAAGGAGGGTATACATAATGACTGTTCAAAAGCTGCCTTTTTTCTCCCGAATTGAGACTGGGGAATGTTTTACGATGGAACTCTATCTTGATCATGCAAATCATCGCTTACGCATTGATGATTATCGGGGGAATATCAAAAAAGCGATAACTCGAGCTCTAGTCATCGCTCAAGAGCATGGCTTTACAAAAGTGATACTTAAAGCTAGACAAGAAGATTTATCTGCGACATGGGTCCATGGATTTATGCTGGAAGGAATATTGAGTAAGTACTTTAATGGGAATGACGCTTATTGCATGGCATTGTATTTAACCAATGAAAGGCGAACAAGCGACTATTGGATGAAGGAAGACAAAATTCTCCAAGATGTCATTGATATTCCTAGAATAATAGAAAAGCAGCAACTACCTGAAAATTATACCCTTCGATTTGCTGAGATTGAAGATGCACTTGAGCTGGCAAATTTATACGGTGCAATTTTTGAAACCTATCCAACCCCAATGAATGATGAGGGTTATATCAAAAAAGTGATGGAAGAAGGTACGATTTTTAGTGTTATCGAATATGAAGGATCCATCGTTAGTGCCGCATCTGCGGAAGTAAATGAAATGTATCATAATGCTGAACTTACAGACTGTGCAACGATTCCTCATCATCGAAAACATGGTTTTATGAAGGTACTTATCTCAGCATTAGAACAAGAACTTATCAAGAAAAATATTTATTGTTCCTACTCTTTAGCGCGATCCTTGTCAATGGGCATGAACGCTGTCTTTCACCAGCTGGGATATGAATATGGAGGAAGATTTACGAAGAATTGCAATATTTGGGATAAGTATGAGGACATGAATATTTGGGGTAAAGATTTATCTTCTGTAAATGGATTCTTTAAATAGGAGGAAAAGTTTATGGCTAAATACACATGGGTTGATAAAGATACCTGTATTGCGTGCGGGGCATGCGGTGCAACAGGTCCTGAAATTTATGACTATGACGAACAAGGAATCGCTTTCGTTATCTTGGATGATAATCAGGGGAATGCCGTAGTTCCTGAGAATCTGTATGATGACATGCATGATGCAATGGAAGGCTGCCCTACAGAATCAATCCTGATTCAGGATGAACCTTTTAGTTGGTAAACTCGGTTTTATGGATTCATATTTGCCATCTATTCTTTCAATCAGTTAATAGGATTTTTCCAATAGTTTAAGAGTTTTAGTGTACTAGAACTTCATAGATGTGTAGTCGATAAAAAATGTAAATGAAGGAGAGATGAAATGAAGCGGAATCATTTAATTAAGCCCATTCTAGATCATAACTATCCCACTGTCTCTCATGGGAAGGGAATATATCTTTATGACACAGATGGAAAACAATACATCGACGGATCTTCAGGTGCGGTTACGGCGAGTATTGGTCATGGAGTATTAGATGTTGTTGAGGCAATGACAGAGCAGGCAAGTAAAGTTTCTTTTGCATACCGATCTCATTTTACAAGTGAAGCCGCAGAGACTTTAGCCGAAAAGCTAAGTGAGTTAGCTCCAGGAGATTTAAATTGGTCGTTTTTTGTGAACAGTGGGTCGGAAGCAACCGAAACGGCGATGAAGATAGCCATTCAACATTGGCAAGAAAAAGGATTTGAGCGGAAAAATCGTATCGTCTCCCGCTGGACGAGTTATCACGGGATTACGATGGGTGCTTTATCGATGTCCGGTCATGTGTCAAGAAGAAAACGTTTTGTTCCGTTATTAGAGGATTTTCCTAGTATATCTGCTCCGTATTGTTATCGATGCCCTTATGAATCTTCCGGCTGTAAACTGCAGTGTGCAAATGAATTAGAGACGTCCATTCAAAGACTTGGTTCTGAGAATATTGCCGCCTTCATCGCTGAACCAATTATTGGGGCATCCGCTGGTGCTGTTACTCCACCGGATGGTTATTATCAAAGGATTAAGGAAATATGCGAACGCTATGACATTCTCTTTATCGCCGATGAAGTTATGACTGGAATCGGTCGTACAGGAAAAATGTTTGCCATGGAACACTGGGGAGTTACCCCAGATATCATCGCATTGGGGAAAGGTATGAGCGCTGGCTATACTCCAATTGCAGCCACTTTGGTTAGTGATCGGGTTATGGAACCCATTTTAAAAGGTTCAAAGTCAATCATGGCTGGACACACATATAGTGCAAATCCTCTATCTGCTGCCGTTTCTTTAGAAGTGCTTGCCTACATTGAACGAATGAATCTGGTTCAGGCAGCGGAAGAGAAAGGACAGTATCTATTGGAGAAATTACATGGGCTGGCTGAGAGATTTGACATTATTGGTGATGTACGAGGAAAAGGGCTTCTCCTGGGACTTGAGTTTGTTTCAAATAGGAGTTCAAAAACTCCATTCGACTTGCAAGACGGCATAACCACAAGAATTGTCAATAAGGCATTTGAGAAGGGATTGTTGATCTATCCTGCTTCAGGCGCAATCGAAGGAATCGCGGGTGATGCAGTTATTATATCTCCGCCACTAGTTATTACAAATGAAGAAATTGATAGTCTTGTAAAGATACTGGAAGCTTCAGTTGAGGAATTGCAGCATGAATTGCACTCGGAAGGTCTGATAGAGAACAAGCAGGCTATTTAGGAGGAACCATATGAAGCAGGTCATTTCGAAAAAAAACAAAATTGTGACCCTGGAAGAAGCACTCGAGTATATTACTGATGGATGTACTCTCATGTACGGTGGGTTTGGGGGAGTGGGGACTCCGCCAACACTCATACAGGGCATCCTGGACAAGGGCGTTAAGGAACTAACATTGATTGGCAATGATACGGGATTCCCTGATATTGGAATTGGTCGGCTAGTGACTCTTGAAAGAGCGAAAAAGGTCATTGCCTCTCATATCGGATCTAATCCTAATGCCGGTCGGCTCATGACTGAAGGAAAGCTGCAAGTGGAATTTTCTCCGCAAGGGACATTAGCTGAAAGGATTCGTGCAGGCGGAGTAGGCTTGGGCGGGATTTTTGTTGATGTCGGGATTGGAACGATAGCTGAAGAAGGCAAGGACAAAATGGTAATCGACGAAAAGGAATATTTGATCGAAACCGCTTTGACCTCGGAAGTGAGTATCGTTTATGCCAAAAAGGCAGATCCGTTAGGGAATTTGGTTTTTGACAAGAGTGCCCGCAATTTCAATCCGCTCGTAGCGATGGCAGGAGCCTTTACTATAGCAGAAGTTGAAGAAATTGTTCCGGTAGGCGAATTGGATCCGGAGTGTATTGCCACGCCAGGTATTTATGTAGATATGGTGATTCCAACAAAAGGGGTGAATTGGAAATGGGCATGGGAGTAGATGTACGAAATCGCATCGCCAAACGCGCTGCCAAGGAAATCCATGACGGATTAATCGTCAATTTAGGTATTGGCATCCCTACCTTAGTGGCCGATCATTTACCTCAAGATATCCATGTGCTGTTCCATGCGGAAAACGGTGTTCTTGGAACAGGCCCCAGTCCAAATCAGGGGGAAGAAGATCCTGCTCTCTGTAACGCAGGAGGGTTCCCGATTACGTCTGTAATGGGGGCTTCTTACTTTGACAGTGCAACTGCATTTGGCATGATTCGTCGAGGATACATCGACATTACCATCCTTGGGGCATTGGAAGTCAGTGAAACGGGGGATTTGGCCAACTGGATTGTCCCAGGCAAACGGGTACCGGGGATGGGCGGAGCAATGGAGCTTGCCCAAAAAGCCAAAAAGGTGATTGTCTTGATGAATCATGTAAACAAGCAGGGTGAATCGAAGATATTAAAGAAATGCACACTTCCTTTAACGGCAAGACATAGTGTAGATTTAATCATTACTGATATGGCTGTCATGGAAGTTACAAAAGAGGGATTGGTGTTGAAGGAAGTTATGGCACCTTATACAGTTGATGATGTGATTGCGAATACAGAGGCGTCGTTGAAAATCGGGGCTACTGTCAACAGCATTGAATAGGTAAGAGGAGGAAGAAGCATGAATGAGGTCGTCATCGTTGCTGGAGCGCGAACTGCAGTTGGATCCTTTGGGAAATCACTCCGGAATGTTAATGCTACCGAATTAGGCCGTCAAGTATTGGAAGGCTTAATGGAAAAATCTGAATTAGGCAAAGAAAAGGTCAATGAAGTGATTTTCGGACATGGCTATGTCCATGGAGGCGGACTTAACTCGGCCCGAATTTCATCGCAGATGGCAAATTTCCCGCATAGTGTCCCAGGCCACGTTGTAATCAAAGCATGTGGATCAGGTTTAAAGGCCATTACCAATGCTGCATTAACTATTGCTGCTGGTCAAGAAGACATAATCATTGCCGGCGGAGTGGAGAGCATGAGCAATGTGCCTTATATCGTGAAAAATAGATGGGGCGGTAAATTTGGAAACGTAACGATGGAGGATGCTCTGCTGGCAGATGGATTAATATGTTCCTTGGGAAATGAGCATATGGGAATAACAGCCGAGCGCCTGGCTGAAAAATATGGTATCCGTCGTGAAGAACAGGATCAATTTGCTTATCAAAGCCACAAGAAGGCTTGGAAAGCTATAGAAGAGGGTCGCTTTGATCGAGAAATTATTCCGCTCAAAATCAAGGATCGAAAAGGGCTTCAAATCTTCAATCAAGACGAAGGGGTACGCGAGGACATTCATCTGAGTCAACTAGCCAGTCTTTCAGCAGTATTCAAAAATGAAGGAACCATAACGGCAGGAAATGCTTGTCCCATGAATGATGGAGCAGCAGCTGTACTATTAATGTCCAAGCAGCAAGCAGAAGAAAAGGGATTAAAACCGCTCTTGAAAATTAAGGCATTCGCCAGTGCAGGTGTTGAACCTGGAGTTATGGGGATTGGACCTGTACCAGCGACTCGAAAGGCATTGGCAAAAGCAGGTCTATCGTTAGAGGATATCGGACTGATTGAACTTAATGAAGCCTTTGCTGCCCAAGCACTTGCAGTGATCAAGGAGTTAGATTTGAATCCGGAAATCGTCAATGTCAATGGAGGGGCAATTGCACTTGGTCACCCTGTAGGAGCAACAGGTGCAAAATTGACAGTCACACTGATGCATGAAATGTTGCGTTCCCAAGTTAAGTACGGAATGGTAACGTTATGTATGGCAGGTGGAATGGGACTTTCGGTAATCTATGAGAATATGTGTATAAAAGGAGGATAAAAGTGCCGGATTTTAAAAAACGAATTAACCAATGGATCAAGGATCATCGGGAAGAAGGAACAGACTTATTGCAAAGGTTGGTGCAAGCACCGAGTACCCAAGGAAATGAAGCAGACGCTCAGGCTATCGTCGCCCAAAAACTAGAGGAAATGGGCCTGAAGGTTGATATTTGGGAGCCTAACGGTGGGGAACTGAAAAAGCATTCCTATTTCTACTCTCCTCGCAGCGAATTTTCCAACAGTCCTAATGTGGTAGGAATTATGAAGGGAACTGGAGGCGGCCGCTCCATTATCTTGAACGGACACATCGATGTGGTTCCGGATGGTGATCGGGATCAGTGGGATGACGATCCATATAGTGGAGCCATAAAGAATGGTAAAATGTTTGGACGTGGCGTAACAGATATGAAAGGAGGCAATGTATCCCTTATCCTTGCTATGCAGGCACTAAAGGAAAATGGCATCCATTTAAAGGGAGATGTCATATTTCAAAGTGTGATAGAAGAAGAAAGCGGCGGAGCCGGAACGTTAGCAGCCGTCTTGAGGGGATACAAAGCCGATGCTGCCCTTATCCCTGAACCAACGAATATGAGGATTTTTCCCAAACAGCAGGGGTCGATGTGGTTCCGAGTTCTGGTAAAAGGCCGGTCAGCTCACGGCGGAACCAGGTATGAAGGTGTAAGTGCCATTGAAAAAAGTATGACCGTAATAAATCATATTCGTGCTCTGGAAGAAAAGCGAAATGCACGTATCAGTGATCCGCTTTATCAGAACACACCTATTCCGATTCCAATCAATTTAGGCGTCATTGAAGGCGGTAATTGGCCTTCCTCCGTCCCTGACCTCGTGAAAATTGAAGGTAGAATGGGTGTTGCGCCAGAGGAAACGATGGAGCAGGCGAAAAACGAAATGGCTAATTGGCTGTTACAGATCAAAGAAGTGGATGAATGGTTCAAGGATCATCCGCCCGTTTTAGAATGGTTCGGAGCACGCTGGGTTCCAGGGGCAATTGATGTAGAACATGAACTAATGAATACGCTCGTCAATCAATTTAGGCAAGTTGCTGGACAAGATCCGGTCATTGAAGCCTCTCCATGGGGGACTGATGGAGGATTGCTCACTCATGTCGGTGAAACGCCTTCAATTGTTTTTGGTCCTGGAGTAACAGAGGTTGCCCATTATCCAAATGAATATATCTTACTGGACAATGTGTTCGCGACAGCGGAGATTATTGCCCTTACTTTAATTCAATGGTGTGGAATTGAACAATTGCAGGATGAGCCTTATGTGGCCTTGGCAAGTAACGAAGACAAATAATCTCGTATATTGGGAGTTACCTGATAGGACAATGTCTATTAAATGAACAAGGCCCCATCCATTTACTAATTGGAACAGTGAAAGAAATTGAAGATTAACACACGAAAGAAAGAGAAACAATCAAATAATGATGAATTGATGTCTAAGCCCCGTTTACTTAAAAGAAATTATTTTGTTTTTAGCCAGTAAAGTGAAGCTTCAATTGGTGAAGTAACCTTGGTAGTGAACGTATCAGGTTCTTACCTTCAGATAGACAAGGGTAAATACATAGTCTTCCGCAAAGAGGTTGTGGGAGACTATTCATTTCTAATGAACTCTACTATTACCAACAATACGGCTGTTAAGACAAATCTCTTTTAATATTTCTTAAAGTTTTAATTTTAATAGAAAATGAGGTAGTAACCAATGGACATGAATCTCATTGAAAATAAAGAACCGACAGTTAAAAGAAACCTAAAAGCAAGGCATATGACCATGATCGCAATTGGAGGTTCTATCGGAACTGGCCTATTTTTGGCAAGTGGTACAACTATCCAAAGTGCAGGACCTGGTGGTGCTCTCACTGCATATGTATGCATTGGAATAATGGTGTATTTTCTTATGACAAGCTTGGGGGAAATGGCGACATATATGCCTGTATCGGGTTCATTTTCTTCCTATGCTACACGCTTTGTAGATCCAGCATTTGGTTTTGCACTTGGCTGGAATTATTGGTTTAACTGGGCGGTTACCCTTGCTGTCGAAATAGCTGCGGCAGCCATCATCATGAAATTCTGGCTGCCTGAAGTGCCAAGCATAATATGGAGTGCATTGTTTCTTGGACTCGTCTTTATGCTGAACGCTTTATCTATTAAAAGTTATGGTGAATCAGAATATTGGTTTTCTCTAGTAAAAGTCGTGGCCATTATTTTCTTTATCATTATTGGATTATTAACAATCTTAGGCGTTTTTGGTGGAGAGGTGATTGGATTTGAAAACTTCACCATGGGCGAGGCGCCTTTCAAGGGTGGGTTTTTATCAATCATTAGTATCTTTCTTATCGCTGGGTTTTCTTTTCAAGGTACAGAACTAGTTGGTATAGCCGCTGGTGAAAGTGAGAATCCTGAAAAAAATGTTCCGAATGCGATTCGCCAAGTATTTTGGCGCATCTTATTGTTTTACATCGGAGCCATTTTGATACTCGGGCTGTTAATTCCATATACAAGTCCAAGTTTATTAGGCGGGGATGTAGATAATATTTCTGTAAGCCCTTTCACGCTCGTTTTTGAGCGGGCAGGATTTGCGTTCGCTGCTTCTGTCATGAATGCTGTTGTTTTGACATCATTACTTTCTGCAGGGAACTCGGGGCTTTATGCATCAACTCGAATGTTATGGTCGATGGCAAAAGATAATCAGGCTCCAAAGTTTCTAGCCAAAGTTAACCACAGGGGAATCCCGATGAATGCCTTAATTCTCACAGCAATAATTGGAGGACTAGCTTTTTTAACATCTGTTTTTGGGGATCATGTATTTACATGGCTATTAAATGCTTCAGGATTAACGGGATTTATCGCTTGGATTGGGATTGCCGTAAGCCATTATCGTTTTAGACGTGCGTACGTAGCACAGGGTGGTGACATAAACGAGTTAAAATACAAAGCAAAATGGTTTCCATTCGGTCCGATTCTTTCATTCTTCCTCTGTATGATTGTCATTGCAGGGCAGAATTACGAGGCGTTTCTAAGCGGCAGTATTGACTGGTATGGGGTCGCAGTCTCCTATATTGGTTTACCAATATTTTTAGCGGTATGGTTAGGGTACAAGGTTTTTCATAAGACAAAGGTAATTCCATTGAAAGATTGTCAATTTGAGAAATCAGCGTAGGAAAAGTAACCTGAATTTCAAAGTCAGTATCGCAACGAGCATTGTGAATGTTATCATTCATGATGCTTTTTTATCGTTGTTGCCATTACTTTATTAAGAAATTGCTTACGATTTCTAACATAAAGAATAGTAAGCAATTAGATATTGAAAACAGACTTGTTAGAGTTGAAGATGAATTGAATTCTATGAATAAAGGGAAGTAATGAGAAGTAACGCTGTTTTTTACCAAAAAACAGCGTTTTAATAGAATAGAAATGCACTAATTAGACCATATTGGACGAAAACCTCAGTATATCTCCGAAAATAAGAATATATCGACGAAAACCACAATTATATCTTCGGAATTAAAGAACTCAGTTTTCCATCATTAAAAGTCGCAGAGTTTCTTCCATTCCTTCTTTGTATGGACATTTTAGGAAAATATGGGCTGTGGTTTTTGAAGGAGTTAGCGGATGGTAGAGGTATTTTTTAACCAAATATCATAAAAACAGTTATGGTGGCAAAAGCAAGTAAATCAGAACTTGATTAAAAAAATGGAACTCGACTATATGTAGTCGAGTTCCATTTTTGTGGAGCTTTCAATTGACGCTAAATTTCAATGATTATTGGAAGGATCATTGGTTTCTTCTTCGTTTGGTTATAGAGATATTGTCCTATTTCCTTCTTAATAGTTTGTTTAATGATATTCCAACGGTATATTTTATCACTTTGTAATTCGTTGACTGTTTTCGTGACAAGGCGATTTACCTGTCTAAGGAGATCTTCGGAATTTTGAATATATACAAATCCACGGGAAATGGTATCCGGTCCTGACACTATTTTTCTTTCCATTTTGCTTAGTGTTATGACAATTACGAGCATCCCGTCTTCGGAAAGCTGCTTACGGTCCCGCAGTACGATTTCTCCAACATCACCAACGCCCATACCGTCAACAAAGGTATTGCCAGCAGGAACTTTTCTGGTTTGACGGGCGACCGAGTCTTCAATATCCACGACATCGCCATTATTGATAACGAAAATATTGTCCTTCTCTACCCCGACAGACTCAGCTAATATTCGATGTTGGTGCAACATCCTATATTCACCGTGAATGGGTATGAAATACTTAGGCTTCATCAGGGTAAGCATGAGTTTTAACTCCTCCTGGTAGGCATGTCCAGAAACGTGCATGCCTGTTACACTTCCTGATCCGTAAATGACCTTGGCCCCCAGCTGAAACAAGTTGTCGATGATACGTGAAACATCCCGTTCATTTCCGGGGATTGGAGTAGAGGCAAGAATCACTGTATCATCAGGTAATATACTCATATCGCGATAATTCGAACTGGAAAGGCGAGACAGGGCAGCAAAAGGCTCCCCTTGACTTCCCGTACATAAAACCGCGACTCTTTCAGGAGCAAAGTTATCGACTTCATGTGCTTGGATCAGCATCCCATCAGGAATATCGAGGTACCCACGCTCCATGGCGACAGATACGACGTTAACCATACTTCGTCCTAATAAGGCGAGTTTTCGGTTTGTCTTCCGGCAAGCGTTCACAACTTGTTGGACACGATTAACATTTGAAGCAAAGGTAGATAGAAAAACTTTCTGTTTAGCCTGCATAAAGGCCTCTTCAATATGGCTACCAACAAGATGCTCTGAAGGACTTGAGCCAGGTCGTTCAGCATTAGTACTTTCAGATAATAAAACCAGGACACCTTCACTCCCGATTCTGGCCATTTTATGAATATCAGGATATTGCTTATTCATAGGAGTTAAATCAAATTTGAAGTCCCCTGTGTGAACCACTGTACCTTCTGGGGTATGTATGATGACTCCTAGACAGTCGGGTATACTATGATTAGTTTTGAAAAAATCTAGATTTATATTCCCAAATTCAATCTTTGAATCAGAGTCAATCTGAATTAATTCAGTATCACCCAATAGTCTATGTTCTATTAATTTTAATTCAATTAAACCAAGTGTTAAACGTGTGGCATATATGGGTACATTTATTTTTTTTAAGATGTAGGGGATACCCCCTATATGATCTTCATGCCCATGAGTCACAATTAAAGCGCGGATATTATTTATATTTTCCTGGAGAAATGTAATATCAGGAATAATTAAATCAACTCCTAATAAACTTTCATCTGGAAACTTTGCACCACAGTCGATAATAATAATATCGTTTGAATATTGGATCACATACATGTTTTTACCGATTTCATTCACTCCGCCTAAAGCTAATATGGACAAAGCATTATCTTTCGAACTCATTTTTAGCCCTCCTTTTTAAGCAATATTGGTTAGTCTTTCCTTATGTATCCCTTATAATTACTGAAAATTGTTTTGTGAGGGAATTTAGGATTATGCTCCATTTTTAAAGAAGGGGACAAAATAGGCCTATTCATAAAATGACGAATAAATACAATGCATATAAACAACAAAAACAGATGGCTAGCTAAATCAGTTATTCCATCGAAACAGAAAATTAGCTTTTAGGAAGAAAAAACAGTCAAAGAAGATGAAGAAGTTAAATCACTTTATACGGTCGACAGTTATATGAAGTCAGTAGAAGAAAACCTTGAAGCAAAATCGGAAACATTAATCAGTAACATGCAGGAGTTACATAAATACACCATTTACTCTAAAGTGGAATTATTGGATTTTGTAGCATTTGTAGATGACCCTTCAGAGTTTGACTTATCCATTACTATGTTCTCAATGGATAGACAAGCTAATGAAGTCTTTAACGAGGGTACGGATTCTACTATCTTTGCAGGTAGTCTGGGTATGATTGGAAATGTAAGATACACCCACCTGTTAGGTAATCAAACAGATGACTTTTGGGATTTCTACGAACACAATCAAGAAGAACTTAACCATGCAGAAAAACAAGCGTTTGCTACTTATGTCGCAGATTGCTGGAAGAAAGCAGATGGACAAGCAATCACGTTGCCAACCTACTTTTCTCTTCACGATGATTATGAATCCTTTGATTTAAAGAAAAATCAATGGGTTACAGATGATGAGAAATGGTCTTATTGATACTAAAAAAGGAAGGGCCTTCAATTATGAAGGTCTTTCTTGTTCATACATCGGTTACAAATACCAAAGTAAGCGTGCCTAAAGAAATGAAGCCTAAAAAATTGCACTATATAATGAAACTTTAGTTTTTGAGATGTTAATTCAAATGGGGTTTGGGTTTATTGTTCCCCTCTAATTAAGATACATTTAATGTAAGCTATTACGTAACGAGAGGGTCAAGTGCTTATTAATCATCTAAGAGAGGGTATATGAAATTAGAAGGGAAAAAGAAAAAGTACAGCAAAGAAAAGAAGAGATAATTTATAAAATAGGGGGTTTGTACTTTGGGAACTGCACTAATTTTCATATGCATTGTATTGGTGGCTTCTATACTGCAATCAAGTACAGGTTTTGGTTTTTCCATAATGGCGACACCTTTCTTACTAATGTTATTCCAACCGCAAGAAGCCATACAAATAAATATTATTTTATCTTTAGTTATTTCAATATCATTAATTTTGAAGATACGAAATGACATTGATTTTATATTATTAAAAAGATTTATATTAGGAAGTATAGTTGGCGTACCATTGGGTGTTTTAATCTTTGTTTCAATTAACATTAATGCTTTAAAATTAGGGGTTAGCATACTACTTTTAATATTAACATTGTTACTGATAGGCAATTTTAGGGTTAATCCAACACAATTTAGAGATTTCATAGTTGGCGGGATATCAGGTGTTTTAACGACAAGTATCGGTATGCCTGGCCCTCCGTTATTGCTTTACTTTACAGGAACAGATACTGAAAAAGGAAAGTTAAGAGCAACTACCTTAGCATTTTATCTCTTTATTTATTTCATCAGTCTCATAACCCAAATAATCTTTACTGGAACCAACAAAGTAATATGGGAATCAAGTCTTTATGCAATTCCAATTGTATTTCTGGGTTTGTATATAGGTCAAATTATTTTCAAACGGCTAAACCAAAGGGTATTTAGAATATTTACATATATCCTTTTAATTTTTACAGGGATTTATCTTTTACTGGAAAGTTTAAAAGCGTTATAGAAGTAGGCGTCCTTATTCTTATTCTAAATTTCATCTGGTAGTGATCGACACTTTTTTTATACATATGAGTTTGACGGGGGTTTCCGATGTATAACAGCGAATATAATTAAGAGTGGTTTGTTCAGCGGAAGATAAAGAGGAGGGGTAAGTTGACATCAAAACAAGAATTAGCTGTAAAGAACAATGTTGTCTGGTGCGGAATTATAAGTAAACTTCATGGATGTCGAATTAGGAGTGGAAATAACCTCTGGGGTTTGGATAAAAAAGCTCCGACCTATTATCCCGATGTCATTACATTGAGTAATGATGTATGTAACGATGAATTCTTTAATTTTATAGAGGACTCACAAGCAGAGTTTATTAAAGACAGTTTTTCATCCTTAAAACTAGGAGATAACTTTGAACTTTTATATGAAGCTAGTTGGATTTACCATAAACTTGAAATTATTGAAGATATTGAAAAGGCAGCATACAGGAAAATCATCTCAGAAGAGGAACTTCAGTGCTGGACATCGGTTTCCGGATTAAACGGCATTCTGTTACCGGATATCTTATTTCAGCCTGATGTTGTTGTATATGCAAAAGAAGGAGATGAAATAACTGCCGGTTTTATTGCTAATGTCAGTGGAGACACGATTGGCGTATCAAATGTTTTTTCCTCTGGAAATGCTGCTGCATCCATATGGAGAGATATTGTTCATGTAATCAGTGAAAATCATGTAGGCAAGCATTTAGTCGGTTATGAGCAGGATGAAAATCTTAGTGCAGCAGTGGCAGCGGGGTGGGAAAATGTTGGGTATCTGAGTGTATGGAGAAAACGGAATTTATAGCAAGTGGGTTACAGATGATGAGAACTGGTTTATTGATATCCACAACTGACCATTTTCCTTCACATGAATACACAATTTCTGCACATGCAAAACACCTCCGATTATTCGACCGTGGCCAGGAATAATTCAACCTTTAGAGAGATAATTCGACCGTGACCAGGAATAATTCGACCTTCAGAAAGATAATTCGTCCGTGGCCAATAATTCAACCTTCTAAAAGATAATTCGTCCGTGACCAGGAATAATTCGACCTTCAGAGAGATAATTCGTCAGTGGCCAGGAATAATTCGACCTTCAGAGAGATAATTCATCCGTCGTTACAAATAAATCGACCTTCCACCATTTCATAAAATAGAAAAAACAGTATGTGTTCAATAACATACTGTTTTTTCTTTGTATTTAGTTTTTAGGTTAGCCCATTCATTTTCATCAGACTTTATATTTCATTTTCTAATTGGTTCAAGCAGAAGTTGATATTTTCTTCGAAATTTTCAACATATTGCTGGGCAATTGTTGCGTATTGGGTTTTTAAGGTGTTCAGCAAACTTTCTATCAAAAATTGGCGTGGTTTGCTGGATTGCGTTATCTCTTCATGGATGAAATCAATCAGTTCAATTGCTTTGGTTCGATCTTCGCTGCAAGGTAGAGCTTTGTTTGTTGCTTTTTTCAATGCCAAGGTGGATTGCAGCAGATCATTGTGGCTTGTATGAAGATTGCACCTGAAATTAGGAATCCATGTATCAATTAGCTCTGGGTCAAGAATCTGCTCTCCGCTTTCAGCTACCTCATTGACTATATGGACGATTCGGTTCATGCAGTAACGGATGACTTTTATTTCCGGTGAACTGATAGTTTTGGCTTTATAGTTAAAATGATTCAAGTGGGTCATCATCCCAAGAAAGAGAATGGCGCTATCTAACAGATACGGTTTTTTGGTTTCCCCAAATATATCGAGGAACCGACTATACACCCAGCGTATGCTTAATAATTGGATTCGGTTGATGAATTGTTTTAATTCATCGTCGTTAGACACACGCACTTCTTCGATCAGGATAAGTAATTTACTTTGTTTGTTCACCATCATATGCAGTTCCAACTGCTTAATAAAAATTTCAATATCGGCTAAATCTTGACCAATTAATAGTTCTTCACGGGCTTGGCGTAGCTTCTTATGGTAGGAACGGAATATAGCTATAAATAATTCACCCTTCGAAGGGAAATAATTATAAAAAGTACCCTTAGAAATGCCGCTGCCGTCTAAAATGTCCTGGATGGACGTGGCTTGATATCCTTTTTCAATAAACAGCTTATGAGCTGTATCGATGACATTCTGCCTTCGACTATTCATCAAATCACCTAATTTCCATTATACTGCCTGTATAAATGTAATCGTACTCTATTTTTTATTACAGTACAAACCCTTATTTAAACCAGTATATTTTTATTGCAAAAATTGAACTAGAGGTATATTATAGATTTTATGCAGATTGGGTTATACCTATCGTACAATAAAATGAACTATTAGTTTGAATGGAGGAATAGATAAAAAGTGAGTACTGCTCAAATTACTGAAAAAAAGGGCTCATATGGTATCCTGATTATTTTAATGGTCGGGGCATTTATATCCATACTGAATTCGACCCTATTGAATATTGCACTACCATCAATTAAAACAGACCTTGGAATTGAGACGTCTACGGTCCAATGGCTGACAACAGGATACATGCTTGTGAACGGAATCATGATTCCTACAACCGCCTTCTTAATAAGAAAGTATTCGGTGCGTAATCTGTTCTTGACAGCCATGCTGTTATTTTCAATCGGGACGATTGTTGCAGGTGTAGCACACGCATTCCCGCTGTTATTAGGCGCGCGGATGGTTCAGGCTGCTGGTTCGGCGATTATGATGCCATTATTAATGAACGTTCTTTTAACTGCCTTCCCTGTTGAAAAACGCGGCTCGGCGATGGGATTGTTTGGTTTAGTCATGATGTTTGCTCCTGCTATCGGGCCGACGCTTTCAGGCTGGATTATCGAACATTATGATTGGAGAATGCTTTTCCACTTTATTACACCTCTTGCTTTACTGGTTCTTATTTTTGGGTTCTTTAAACTTAAAGACAAGAAAGAAAAAGTTGATATCAAAATTGATATTCTATCTGTCATTTTATCAAGCTTAGGCTTTGGCGGCTTGTTGTATGGATTTAGCTCAGCAGGAAGCAAGGGCTGGGATAGTCCTTTGGTATACGGAACATTAATAGTTGGTGCCGTTTCACTGGTCCTTTTCATTACACGCCAGCTTAAAATGGAAACACCGATGCTTGAATTCAAGATTTTTAAACATCCAATGTTTGCTTTATCTGCAACCATTTCGATCGTACTAAATATGGCAATGTTTTCGGCAATGATCCTAATGCCATTGTATACACAAACAGTCCGTGGCATTTCACCATTTGATTCAGGATTGCTGATGCTGCCTGGAGCACTATTAATGGCCCTCATGTCACCGATCACAGGTAAGCTCTTCGATAAGTTCGGAGCACGCGTGCTTGCTTCAATCGGTTTGTTTATCACCGTGGTCACAACGTATTTCTTCAGTAAATTATCAATGGATACTTCATATACACATATTGTACTATTGTTTTCAATCCGGTCATTCGGGTTGTCGATGGCAATGATGCCTATCATGACAAATGGTTTAAACTCGCTGCCAGCCCGTATGAACCCACATGGTACAGCGATGAATAATACGCTGAACCAGGTTTCCGGAGCAATCGGTACAGCACTACTTGTTACGGTCATGTCTAACCGGTCAGCTTCGACTGGTGAGGATCTTATGACTAAAGCGATGAGCAAATTAACAGGTCAGCCTACTACTGAGATGATGGATCAAATGCAGGCCCAAATCGGGATGCAGGCCATGCTGGATGGGATTAACTTTTCCTTCTTTGTGTCTACCTTTATCGCAGCTGTGGCGTTGATTTTGTCATTATTTATTAAGCGCGCATGGCCGGCAAAAGATAAGCCAGCTGAAAAAGCTGATCAGACCGCTTAATCATAAGTAATGTCTGAATGACTAAATGGTGCAGTTAATAATTTTAGAATAGGTTATAGATTAAGGCATGGTCATGGCGGTTTCCTTTTCGGAATATGCTTGTGATCATGCTTTTTTTGCAAGTAAAAGCGGAGAGATAAAAAAGCAGTGCCATTTCTAATCGAATGGCACTGCTTTTTAAGTTATGACGCTATATCTTCTGAATTCACCTTTGCATGCTGGATATGACTCGTAATCCAGCCAATTACTGCTGCAGAAACGAGATAGGCAAGTAAAATCCAAATCTGGGTCTGTAAGTTTGACCAGCCGCCTATTGAAATGACTTCTTGTAGCTCCTGAAGGGAATGAGCCATAGGTAAAAATTGACCGATTTGTGTTAAAATCGACATTCCAAGTTCACCCGGGAATGTTCCACCGCAAGTGGCTAATTGAAATACAAGAAGGGTCACGGCTGCGAATTTGCCGACGATTCCGAATACGGTTACCAGCATAAGTATGAAAGTCATGAAGGTAAACGAAACGATGATGCTTGATAGAATAAATAATGGAACGCTAGCCACATGTAAATGGAATCCAAGGAGCACAACTGCATCCACGAGAAGTGCCTGAATCAAGCCGATAACATAAACTAGCCCTAATTTATTCGTAAAATGAACGGTTCCGGTAACCTTAAGATTCTGTCTACGGCCTAGCGGCAGGATATTGGAAGCCATAATGCCGCCTACATAAAAGGCTAGAGACAGAAAGTAAGGAGCGATTCCGGTTCCATAGTTTGGAACTTCCGAAAGATTGGATTGGACCAATTGCACAGGTTCAGAGAACATCGAAGTGGTAGAATCGCTGTACTGAAGGCTTGCTGTTTTATCCGCGGCTTCATTAAGTTTGGAAGATAACTTGTTTGAGCCCGTTTCTAGTGAAGCAAGTCCATCCTGAAGTTCCGTTGATCCACTGGCTAGTTGACTGCTTCCGCCAGCAAGTGAAGTGATTCCGGTGTTTAGAGTGGAAAAGCCACTTGTCCATTTTATAAATCCGTTTGTGAAAAGGCTTGCTCCCTCGTTTAATTGCTTAGCACCCGAGGTAGCCTGCGCCATTTTATCACCAAACGTTTTCATACCAGCTTGAAGGGCGACTTGCCCATCTGACACCTTTTCCGCCCCTTGCCCCAATTGCTTTTGCCCAGCGGTTAAAGTAGTGGCCGCATTGGATAATCCATCAGATAAGGCAAGGATTTGCTTGAAGTTTTGATCTTGCTTTGCTTCAGGATGACTTTGGACATACGCATCCAATTGCTTCTTTAGGGTATTTGCTGTACTTTCCGCCTGTTCCTGTCCTTGCACCAATTTTGCATTGCCAGCTGACAAGTCTTTAACTCCCTTGCTCACCTTGTTCATACCATTTTCTAATGTTTGTTGTCCATCTGTTAGCTGTTTCATGCCGGTATACAAGGTCTGGGAACCTGATGTTAGACCTTCCGCGCCAGTAGATAAGGCTTCTTGTCCGTCCGAAAGCTGGGTGCTTCCTGTACGTAGCTTCTGGGCACCATCATTTAATCTCTGAATACCATCTGCTAATTTCTCACTGCCGCTTTTCGCATCGACAGTTCCTTGATGAAGCTCCTCGGCTCCATTTCCGGCGTCTGCTAAGCCTTTAGAAACATCTTGGAATTTGGAAAGGATGCCTTCCGAATAGCCTTTAGTGATGCTTGCATTGATTTTGGTGGTCATTTTTTCAACTGCAGTTGTACTAATTTGTGAGGCAACGAAGTTTTTACCCGGATTAATTTTATATAAAAGTTTAGCGGCTTCCGGTTTTTCATCCATTAAAGTGGTGACATTTTCAGAAAAATCATCTGGAATCGTGACAACCATATAGTAGGTTTCCTCTTTAAGCCCTGTATCTGCCGCCTTTGCCGATACAAAGTGAAAGTCCAATTCTTTCTGCTTCTTCAATTGTTTAACAAAGTCATCTCCTGCCTCGATTGGCTTATCGTCCATTTCGGAACCTGTATCGAGGTTGACCACTGCAACAGGTAGCTGATCCAACTTACCGTAAGGATTCCAATACCCTGCTAAAAAGAAACCTGAGTAAATCAATGGAACGACTAAAAGAAAAATCAAGGCGATTCTTCCGTGTTTATGTTTCCACATTGCTTTTATGTCTTGAAGTACGAGTTGTAATCCTTTCATTAATGAGCCTGTCCTTTCTAACTAAATGAGATTATTTCATCATAAGGGCTTTTTTAAATACTGTATAATACATAATTAGTTATATAATAATAGATTTGAATCTATACGAAACGAGTGATAAAAATGGAAATATTACAGCTGCAGTATTTTCAAACCGTGGCACGCCTAGAACATATGACGAAGGCTGCGGAGCAACTTCAAATTGCTCAGCCGTCTCTCAGTAAAACCATTTCTCGACTTGAAGAAGATTTGGGAGTGGCGTTGTTCGATCGGGAACATCGAAAAATCAGGCTGAATGCGGCCGGAAGGATATTCTTGAACCGTGTCGAACGAGCTTTTGCAGAATTAAATGAAGGAAGGCGCGAGATTGTGGAATTAGCGGACCAGGATCAAAAGAATATTACGTTGGCTGTTACCATTCCAAGAGTGCTGCCTGATTTACTGGGGACATTTTTATCAGAATATCCAGATGTTCGTTTTCAACAATTTCTTAAATCTGTATCTTCCATGAAACAATTGCTTATTGAAGGGGAGATTGATTATTGCATTTCGTCCGTTCCGATTGAAGGCCCCGATATTAAGTGGGAACCGCTGATAAAGGAAGAAATATTTCTGATTGTGCCTCCCGATCATCGACTAGCAGGGAGGGCGTGCATTCATCTTAATGAAGTGAAAGACGAAGCGTTCATTAGCATGAACACAGGTTTTGGATTCCGCAACTTAACGGATCAATTTTGCCAAGAAGCTGGATTTATTCAGAATATCGCATTTGAAGGCGATGAGCCGGCTGTTATCTCAGACCTTGTCAGAAGGGGCTTAGGTGTCGCTTTTGTATCAGAGTTAACTTGGCTGCACCAAACCGGGTCGCTGTCACATAAAATTCGAATAACAGAACCTGCTTGCCAAAGGACGATTGGATTGGGATGGTCGGAAAAACGATACTTTACACCAGTTGCCAAGCAATTTCGGTTATTTGTCATGGATTATTTTTCTACAATCTCTAAGGAGCTTAAGGATTCACTGTAGAATATGTGCCGCCTAATGAACTAATGACGCATCGGCCGAATTAAATGTACGAAGGACGAATTAAATGTGCGAAGGCCGAATTAAATGTACGAAGGACGAATTAATAGCGCGAAGGACGAATTAAATGTGCGAAGGCCGATTAATCGCGAGGGATGAATTATTCTTTGGGAAGGTCGAATTATTCTGCGAGAAGGCCGAATTAAATGTGCGAAGGACGAATAAATAGCGAGAAGGCCGAATTAAATGTGTAAAGGCCGAAATAATAGCGCGTCGGCCGGATTATTCTGCGCGAGGGACGAATAAATTGCCCAAAGGTCGAATTAAATGTGCGAAGGACGAATTAATAGCGAGAAGGCCGAATTAAATGTGTGAAGGCCGAAATAATAGCCCGTCGGTCGAATTATTCTGCGTGAAGGTCGAATTAAATGTGCGAGGGACGAATAAATAGCGCAAAGGCCGAATTATCCTGCCCAACGGTCGGATTATCTTTCTGTCGGCCGAATTAATTCTTTCGCAGATTTTGCACATACTCTAAAACAATTTTCACCCGTTCTTGAACGGTATAATCTCCTTCAATCCTTAATAAAGGACAAGTTAAGCCTGACATCCATTTTTCATGAGAATACTTGCTCCTGACTTCCATTCCAGCCTCGTCATATAGGGAGGCCCACTCTAAAAAGTTATTATATTGATCGAAATGGCTGCCTCCAACTAAAATTTCCTTGCCATACCTTTGTGCCTCTCTTTGCTGCAGCCTTTCTATTCTTATATTTTTTGGAATCCATAAAAATATAACTAAATCAAAATAACTTATAAATTCATCACCCCACCCGCATAACGAACCCGATAGTATCCATTCATCATAAGTTAATAAATCTTTTCGGAGTATTTGTTTTCTTTCTTTTACTTCTCTTTTTTCACTAAACTTATGCAGCCAGTAATAATCATCTGTATCAAAATGAACTGTCGATATTGAGTTTGATAATGCTTTTCCGAGGGTTGTAGTTCCTGAACCTGAAGCACCGATAATATGTATTTTTTTCATTCTTTTCTCTTCAACTCCGAATCTTTTTTATGATAGGTAATAAATATTCCATTAGATAATAAAAAATTCCTTCCTCATGACCAGAGCCTATTTTTACATGCTTCTAAAAAATGCTCCCTATCAGAGTGTAATGTCGGTAGTTGAAGCTGATAAGTCTTCATTATGTGGTAATATTAGGTTGTTATAATAGGGAATTAAGAAAGACTTTTACTTTAGCTTTTTTAATGAATGAAGTGTTTGAAAGGAGTGTTCCAAATGCAGTTAACGATTCAGGCTTCGGGCGACAATGTACAAGCTATATCTTATTTATTGTCTAAGAACCCGAGAAATTTATATGAGAGAAATCATAAAGGTCATTTAGTGCGCCTTTTTTATAGCAAGTTTACAGAAACAGAACTGGAAGCGACGATTTTTGTTACACCGGACCCGATCGAATTGGTAAAAGGCAATTCCAATTCCTATGACATTACTCATTACATAAATGATCGGGAGTTTGCGGTAAGCAGCATTTTTTGTTCATTGATTAGGTCTGCACTGGGGACAGCTTTGAACGGTCAGCCGAAGGAAGAGCATACAGAGTGGGTGAATCATCCGTTTTCGTTTCAGTTCGAGTTTGGCCCTGTGGTTTCTTCTCTTTCTGATAACCAATTAAAGGATTTATTTGAGCCGATTGGTTATGAAGTGATGATTACCCGTCCGGAAATTGAGTACTCTTTCCAAATTAAAGATAAAAGCTCGGCAAGATCCATTTCTTTAAAAGGAATGAAAACACTACAAGAAGGGTTAAGGCATTTGTTTGTATTGATTCCGGTCATCGATAACTATAAGCACTACTACATTGATGAAAAAGAAATTGAAAAGCTTGAGAGATATGGAGACGGGTGGCTGAAAGATCATCCGATGCGAGATTATATCTATCGCCAATCACTTAGATTTAAGGAAGTATACAGCATCGTCGAGAACAGGAAACCTGAAGAGAAGAAGGAAGAAAAAGAAAGCAAGGTTCGGCTGAATGATCTTCGCTATGAAAAAATCGTTGATACAGTCAGTCAAATGAATCCAAGAAGCATCGTGGACTTCGGCTCTGGTGAAGGGAAACTTTCAGTACGCCTTGGTTTTGTAGAAGGGATAAAAGAAATCCTGGCTGTTGAACCGTCCCAAACTGCTGCCATTAAAGCCTTAGGACGATTCGAGAAAGTGAAGAATAAAGAGAAATTTGTGGTTCCTGAAACACTATGGGGCTCACTCTTCTACTATGATGAAAGATTAAAGAACAAGGATGTCATTATCTTGTGCGAAGTCATCGAGCATATCGACGAGTACCGTCTGCCTAAGGTGCTGGATACGATATTACATGACTATCAACCGAATGCCCTGATTATTACAACGCCAAACCGTGAATATAACGAGGTATACGATATGGAGGATGTTCTTCGACACAACGATCATCGTTTTGAGTGGACAAGAGCTGAATTTCGTCAGTGGTGTACAGAGCGAAATCACCGTGATATCTATAGCCTTAAATTTGAAGGAATTGGTGAAGAGCATGATACATATGGTTATCCGACACAAATGTGTGTGTTCGAAAGAAAGGAGGACTAACTATGCAAATCGTATTGCCCCATGCAGGAATTGTCTTGCTGATTGGACCATCCAATAGCGGTAAGTCAACATGGTTAAAAAGCATGATTGAAAAAGAAGAGATTCTGCCTTCAGAGGTCGTTAGTTCAGATGCCTTTCGGGTATTGGTGAGTGATATTGAATTTATTGATTGGCGGGACAGACCAAAGGATGAAGCGGACAATCTGATGGATGAATACCAGTCCATTTCAGGCGAAGCATTTTCCATGATGGATTCCGTCATTGAAGCAAGATGCCGTTTAAATAAATTAACCTTTATTGATGCGACCAATCTTCACCCAGAGGATCGGAAACGATATATCTCTTTAGCTCAAAAAAATAATGTCCCAATCCTATCGATTGTTCTGGATATACCTGAAGAGGATCTGCTTGTCAGAGATGAACAAAGAGATTATCCACGCGGAAAAAGACGTATTAAACAGCAATACCAGACGTTCAAAAGGGAAAAGCGCGTCCTGAAAAAAGAAGGGTATTTGTCTCTTTACACGTTAAAGGGAACAGAAGATATTCAGGTAATCAGACGTACAAATCCAATTGAAAAAGACATCCAGAATGGGATCGACATCATTGGGGATATTCATGGCTGCTATAAGGAAATGATCCTCGTCCTTGAAAAACTAGGCTATCAAAAAAATGAGGAAGGCCTCTATCTTCACCCTGAAGGCAGGAAGTTTGTTTCCATTGGGGATGTCATGAGCAGAGGACCAGAGTCACTTAAAACGATGCTCTTTTTCTATGAACATGTTCAAAAGGACGTTGCCTATATGATTGACAGCAATCACGGCTGGAAAATTGCTAGATGGCTAGATGGAAGAGACGTAACATTAAATCATGGTGATGAAAAAGTGGAAGAAGAATTTAAAGCGTACGAAGAGGAGTATGGAAGCGAAAAAGCAGAGGAAACGAAACAGACACTTAAAGAATTCCTCCTTCAAGCTCCTTCCCATTATGTATTTACCAAGAATGATGTACAGACTTTAGTTTGTGTTCATGCCGGAATCAAAGACGCTTTCATCGGAAAGCAGTCTGAAGCTGTGCGTGACTTCTGCCGTTACGGTGATACGAATGGATTTGATGAAAAAGGAAAGCCAGTGCGTAAAGATTGGTATATTTCTCATAAGAAAAGCTCACTGATTGTCTGGGGACATGATCCGAAGCCACAACCGCTGCTAATTAACAATACCATCAACATCGATCAAGGTGTTGTCTTTGGCGGAGCATTAACAGCTTTTCGCTATCCGGAGGGAGAATTCATTTCGGTACAAGCGAGTCAAGATTTTTCAGGAGCCGATGACAATCCTCTAAGAGAATGGGAGAAAAACCGTTTGAATCCGCCGAATATTGGCAAGTTCGTCAATGGGTATTCAGTATTGACAGAAAAAATGGGCGAGATTAAAATTCATCAGGATATTGTAAAGTCTGCGATTGATACGGTATCACATTTCACGATACCGATTGAACAATTAATATACATCCCGCCTACAATGAGTCCAACACCAAGTCCATCCGCATTGGAATATTATTTAGAGCATCCCAAAGAGGCAATCGACTATTACAGAAGCCATGGGATTCAAACCATGATTGCTGAAAAGAAACATATGGGGAGCCGGGCAATTCTTTTTCTATTTAAAGATACTGAAGCTGCTAAGAAGCATACAGGTTTCGAATCTTTGGGAGTTATTTATACCAGAACGGGCAGACGTTTCTTTGACGTCGCGACGGAGGAAGAACTGGTCTTGAAAATCAATCAAGATTTGCATGAAAGCGGCTATTTTGAAAAGTACGATACGGACTATGTGCTCCTTGACGCTGAAATCATGCCCTGGAACCTGAAGGCAAAAGAGCTCATCAGCAGCCAATATGCCCACGTTTCTGAAAATGCGATTCTTGATCGAACGATGCTGAAGGAAAAAATAGCGGAAGCATCTCGTGAGAACATGGAGTTAAAAGGATGGTTGGAAGAGTATGAGCAAAAACTGGAAAATGCCTATACTTTCAAAGAAGTCTTTCAAAAGTATTGCTGGGAGATTGAAGATATAAATTCTATACAAATCGCTCCATTCCACGTGCTTGCTCATAGCAATGAAACCTTTTTTGATCAGCCACATACATGGCATATGGAGATGAACAGGGAGTTTGCAATCCGATCTAGTTTATTTGTAGAAACGGAATACAAACTAATCACGAGTGAAGCAAGTGAAGAAGAGGTCATTAAATGGTGGCAGGATATCACAAGCGAAGGCCATGAAGGCATTGTAATCAAGCCGGAATTCTACATTTCAAGAAATAAAGGCAAGCTATTGCAGCCCGCCATTAAAGTAAGGGGAAGAAAGTACCTTAACATTATTTATGGAATGGACTACTTGCTACCGAAAAATCTTGAGCGGCTGAAAAGCAGGAATACAGGCAAAAAGCAAAAACTAGCGCTGAGAGAATTTTCTCTGGGAATCGAAGGCATTCAAAGATATGTAAAAGGTGAATCGATTGAGAGAGTCCATGAATGTGTTCTAGGAACATTGGCCATGGAATCGGATCCTGTGGATCCCAGATTGTGATAGGTAAGAGGAAGTATGTTTTTCAGGTTCTTCGTCACTTAAGGGGTACTTGAGTTTAAAAAGAGGGGTTGCTGCGGCAACCTTTTTCTTGTGTGCCAGGCATGGCAACTATCTAGGTGGTGAAAGTCCACTGTGGGGGTACACATCGACCAACCACTAAGGAAGCGCAAGGTACTTATCGTGAGGTAAGGGCTGGAGGAAGCGTGGAATAAAATCTTGGCTCGACGAACAGGAATCTGATACTAAGGCTCTATAAAGGGATTAAACTCCAAGACAAGTTAAAGTCCAAAAGATGTGCGTAACTTTATAGAGTAAATCAGGCGAGTAAAAGAGGAAAGATAGGTGTCTTACCCTGGGAGGTCTTGCGGATGTACAGAAGTACAGTCGAAAAAGGTTAGTCGCAAGAAGTCAGCAGAAGCCATAGTAATGAAATAATTTCATGAAGGGCTGAACAATTTATAGTGTTTCAACGCCACGAATGCGTAAGTGACGAACTCCGAATGTGTTAATGGTGAAAGTATGAGCGTACCTCAAAGAATAACCAAAATGGAGATATCACTTACTACGTGAGAGGAAAGGAGAAACGAGTGTGGAACTTTTAGAACAAATCCTAAGTAATAAAAATATGAACGAAGCCTACATACGTGTCTATAAAAATAAAGGTGCAAGTGGGGTCGACGGAGTAACAGTCGACGAACTAAAGCAATACCTGAAAGAGAACAAAGATGAACTGCGTCAGCGCATCAGAACAAGAAAATACCAACCACAAGCTGCCTTAAGAGTGGAGATCCCAAAAGAAAATGGAAAGATGCGCAAATTGGGAATACCAACAGTAGTGGATAGGGTCGTTCAACAGGCCATTCATCAGGTTCTCAGTCCGATATTTGAAGAACAGTTTAGCGAATTCAGCTACGGTTTTAGACCAAAAAGAAGTTGTGAAATGGCGATTATAAAAAGCCTGGAGTTTCTGAATGATGAACATGATTGGGTAGTCGACATTGATCTTGAAAGATTCTTCGATACCGTCCATCACGATAAACTCATGAGAATCATATCCAACACAATAAAAGACGGAAATGTCATATCGTTAATCAGAAAATACTTAGTTAGTGGAGTCATGGTGAATGGAAAATATGAAGACACACCTGTCGGTACTCCGCAAGGAGGCAACCTCAGTCCACTATTAAGTAATATAATGTTAAACGAACTTGATAAGGAACTGGAGAAAAGAGGACTAAGGTTCGTGAGGTACGCTGATGATGCCCTTATCTTTGTGAAAAGTGAAAAGGCAGCGAACCGAGTAATGAGCACAATCGTGAGATTTATAGAAGAGAAATTAGGCCTGATAGTCAACGTAGAGAAGAGTAGAATCTCACGTCCAAAAGAGTTGAAATTCTTAGGATTTGGGTATTATTACGACGCTAATAACAACAACTATAAAGTGAAACCTCATCCAAGTTCTGTACAGAAGTTTCAAAGGAAACTCCGACAACTGACAAAGCGAAATTGGAATGTTCCACTAGCCTACCGAATATTGAAATTGAACCAAGTAATAGTTGGATGGGTAAACTACTTCAGAGTGGCAAACATGAAAAAAACGACGGAACGAATAGACACAAAGCTTCGCTCTAGAATTAGGGTCATCATATGGAAACAATGGAAAGTAGCGAAGAAACAAATTAAATCGCTTATTCGACTAGGAATTCCGGAGGAAGAAGCGAAAGGATTAACCTACTGTCGAAAAGGTTACCGGTATATCGGATTATCGAAAGTTGTTCAAAGAGCAATCTCAAATAAACGACTCAAGCAGAGGGGAGTCCCCTCTGCTTTAGAACGTTACTTAAAAGTACACACTGTAATATAAATTGAAACGCCGTATACGAGATCCGTACGTACGGTGTTGTGAGAGGGGCGAAAATAATACACTTATTTTCTCCCTACTCGATTTTGAACTAAAGAAGGTTAGATAGTAAAAATAGCTGGTTAAGAGGGGGGAACGGTTTTTGTTATAATAAATAATTAAAAAAACTTTTAGAAAGAAAGGTTGTATTTATGAAAAAGAAATTAATATTTATTGGAATCGGATTACTGTTAGTTTTCATTCTATTATTTAGTACATATAAATTAATGAATTCTAGAACACACCAATTATTCGGAGGGTTAACAGCAAAAGTTGAGACAAATCAAAAAGTGGTTGCTCTGACTTTTGATGATGGTCCATCGAAGAATGTAAATCAGATTCTACCACTATTAGATAAATACAATGTAAAGGCTACATTCTTCCTAATCGGTAATGAAATAGAAAGATACCCAGAGGAAGCTAAAAAAATTGTAGAAGCAGGACATCAAATTGGAAATCATACCTATTCTCACAAGCGAATGGTTTTTAAATCGTCCTCCTATATCAAAGAGGAAATCGAGAAAACGGATAAATTAATTCAAAACTTCGGATATAAGGGTGAAATTGACGTTCGACCACCCAACGGAAAAAAACTTGTAGGCTTGCCTTATTACTTAAATAAAAATGATAGGGACACTATAACCTGGAATATTGAGCCAGATAGCTATTACACTTCTGCTGCTGACAAAGTAAATTATGTGAAGGATCATATTAAACCAGGTTCGATTATCTTAATGCATCCCATGTATGATGATACTGGTAAAGAACTTCAAGCGATTGAAGGTGTATTAAAATTGTTATCAGAAGAAGGATATACATTTGTAACTGTTAATGAGCTTCAGGGTTTTTAAGTTATATAGCTATTAGTGTATTTTTTACGACCTGAATGAACCACTTCAAAAATCAGGGTTACTGCGGCAACCTTTTTGTTGTGTAACGAAAGGACCAGGTTAGTTACATTAAGAATTGGTTTCTCATTAATATTTATGGATATTCTTTCCCCTTTCCCATTTTGCCTTTCATTTGTAAGCAGGTTCGGTACGGTTTGTATTTTGTGAGATAGGATCTCTATTATTAGAGGGATTTTTTGTAGGAGGACTAATTACGACCGACTCTTTAACTGGCGATAATGAATCGGCTATTTTCTTTGAATCGACACCATAGGAAAGTTGGAAAACTTTTGGTGGAGTTAGGCGTAACATACATTGGATGGATCAAGGTGCTGCAGGTACGATTGGGTGGTTCAAAATTTATAAAGATGGTCGTGTAGTGGAAGAATAAGGGGTAAATCACGTAAAATTTGTTCTCTGGTGGGATTTTTTATTAAAAAAACATGGATAGTAATACTGAAAATAAATATATCTATATTTTTCTATAAATAACAAGAAAATACAGATATAATGGATATGGACAGCAATTTGGTATAGTGGGCAGCGGTGACTCCTTTAAGAAAGGGGGTGTCGCTGGTGATTTCTATAATGGACGGTTTGATGCTTATGATCTCATTCGCCTCTTTAATCGTCGCAGTAATCGCGGTTACATTAAAAAAGTAACCCCCTCCATACCATCCGGCCAGATGTATGTAGGAAAAGGGTTACTTTCTTGATCGAGTAGCTACTGACTTACCACAGAAAGCCGCTGCTCTTTATGCAGTTTGCTGTTCATTAAGACACTGGTTTTTACCAGTGTCTTTTTTTATATATGATAGTTATCTTTATTATATCCTCATTTTACCTATACATTCAACTAAAAAACATGGCAAATGGAGTTAGGCCTAACGGTAACGGACATGAAGTTTAATTCATTTTCATTAAATCTTGAAGTTATTTCAAAGCAGATCTTGCACAAAACGAAAGGCTTTGCCGCCGGTGCCCGTTATCCAGGCCGTATCTAGGAACTTGAAGGCTTGGTAAAATGCCCGAAGTGAAATAAAAAAAGCACTAAAGCTTTCGGATTCCAAGAGGAGCCACTTTAGGGCCATGTATAACCAGATTAGATTTTTGTTAAGTTCTTGTCAGATTCCAGTTTGTATAATTTCATTCCCTTGTACGAGGTAATCGAAGGAATCAAACAAAATAGCGCCATGGGTAAACAATAAAGTATATAGACATGTCCTCCATTTTGCAGCAAGGGGATATACGCTAAAGCCGCAAAGAGCAAAACGAAAAAAATGATTGTGAAGATCCCGAAAGATTGATGATAGAAAGCATAAATTTCACTTCTTCGTTCTTCTTGATTGTGTGAAGTCTTTGCAGCTTTGTTTGTTCGAAGGAATAGGTATAAGGAGACTAAGAGAAATAAAGCGGAAAATGGTAAAGCTAGAGCAAATAATGAAACGTCTAGAATGGAAAGATAAAAGCTAGATAAAAAGAACACCTCGGAAACACCTAATGCAAAACAATAATTGAAAATACTTATCTTATCAGGTCGTTTAAGCATGAAATCCCTCCTTCTATATATATATTATGCAACTGCTTTCATGTTCACGACTCTGTCACATTTAAAAGGAAAATAAAGTTTCATCTAGGATTCAAGAGTCTTTAAGACCGGTAAATGTATCCGTATGTGGAAAAAGGAAATGAATATCAATAAGCCCCACTGGCTAACTAGTCAGAGGGGTTATTTTTATGAGGATTTATTTAAGCTTGAAGATGTTGAATAGAGTCCGTACTTATTACGAATAGTAATAAAATATCGGGTAAAGGGGGAGAGCGCTATGACTGCACAAACGATGATGAAAGGATTTCTGCTCGTTCTTCTATTATATTTCCTGTATATAGTGGTGACGGCAGTTGTCCTTTTCTACTTCCTCAAGGAAAAAGAAGAAGATAGGCCGATTAAACATATTAGTGCATATATGGGGGAGAAGGAATCCACCGTGGATCGTGTCCTGCTTCTTGAAGATGGTTATGAATCGGGACTAGCCCGAATGCGAATGATCCAGGAAGCCCAGCATTCAATCGATATTGCCTACTACGCTTTTGGAAAAGGTAAATCAACTGAACTTATTCTTGGAGCCTTGTTCGAAGCTGCTGACCGCGGTGTC
Source organism: Peribacillus butanolivorans (assembly GCF_001273755.1). Lineage (GTDB taxonomy): Bacteria > Bacillota > Bacilli > Bacillales > DSM-1321 > Peribacillus > Peribacillus butanolivorans. The sequence continues at coordinate 4,114,143 of NZ_LGYA01000001.1, read as the reverse complement.
AAAGTTAGAATCCTTCTGGATGGAATTTCTCATGGACTCAGAGGTCAATTAAGCAGTGTCCGTTATGCACTGGCATCGCATGAAAACATTGAATTAAGGTACTACGAAACCTTTAAGCCATTTAAGCCCTGGACCTGGCATAACCGCCTCCATGACAAGATAATCACTACAGATGGAAAGTTAGGCATCATCGGAGGAAGGAATATCGCCGATAAGTATTTAGCAAGCAATCCGCCGCCCAAGAATTATGTCTATGACCGGGATGTACTCATTTTCAATGCTAAACAGGAGAAAGATAGTGTTATCGTTGAAATGAAGGGCTATATACATGAATTATGGACTCATCCGTATACGAGCAAAGTCTTTGCGGACCTTTCGAAAAGGCAAAAGGAAAAAGGAAAACGCGTCAGAAATACATTATTAAATCAATACAGCAAAGCTATTCAAAATAATGCCGATTTCGTTAACCCGGCCGTCGATTGGAGCCAGTCTACAACACCTACTAAAAAAGTGTCCTTCATTCATAATCCAATCGAACGTTTCAATAAACACCCTTTTGTGTGGAGATCTCTAGTGGATATTGCTGCGAACGCCAATAAGTCGGTACTTATCCAGAGTCCCTATATTGTTCCTGCGGATGCCATGAAGGAATATGTACCAAAGAATATGGATTCAAAAGCTGATTGGACCATACTTACCAACTCGGTGACATCAACCCCGAATGTGATAGCTTTTTCCAGTTACTTGGCACTTAGGGATAGTATCGTTGAGTCAGGAGCAAGGCTTTATGAATATTCAAAGCTTTATTCATTGCATGGTAAATCGGCTGTTTATGATCAGCGATTAAGTGCAGTTGGTTCCTTCAATCTGGATTCGCGATCGGCCTTTTTAAATACAGAATCGATAGTGATAATCGATGGTGAAGAATTTGCAGCGCAATTGATAGGGGCCATCGAGTCGAAAATCTCAGATAGTACACTCGTCGCGGACAATAAAAGATATATAGAACCACCTGAAGATCAGAAAAAGGAAGAATCTTTCTTTAAAGCGACCTTTTTAAATGCCCTTTCGAAAATAACGGTATATTGGAAAAGGTTCATTTGAATGATGACGAAAAGACAGCAATCCAGTGATTGTTTTCTTTTTGTTTGGAGAAATAGTATACCAAGCTTGATGGAACGAAGACACTGGATAAAGGTAGGTTGGAGAAAGATCAAGCCTTTTTTAACGTTGGGAAAGCTGAGAAAATAGATATAAAACACAAACCCCAACAGCACATTTGAAATAAAGTTGTACCGGTTATAAAAAAGTTTGATCATTTTCTGCCTTTATTTAATACTTTGGTCAAGTCAAACACCCTACAAGTAATCCAGACTATTAAGAATTAGGATGATTCCAACAATACACATTATCCAAGAAAAAGCCGATCCTGTATTATTGGCTATTTTCACCCGAAGTTTCTTAAGAGGTTTTTGCATCCTCCGACCAAACAGGAGATAAAAGAGAAACAGCAAAGAGGGAAGGCATCACCATGATAAAATTGTATCCAGCTAAAATAGAAGACCATTCCATCCATGATAGATTAGAAGTAGTCATTATGCCGATTGCTGCAAAATAAGGAAATGCTGTACCTACTTCAATTAATGAAGTAGTGAATCCCAGAGCCACAATTGAAAGAATGCTTTTTGATTTTGGAGAAGGCAGGTCTGAATTTTTCTTTGTTGGAACATAAAAACTTGCGATGAACAAAATTGCTCCAATAATAAAGACTGTCCAGCTTACGATTCGATTTTGAAATATGCCAGAAATAATCTCAAGCAAAAAAACTAATCCTAACATGAGTGAAACCCCAACAGTAAAATAAAATCCTGCTACCGTCAATAAATAAACCAATAAACGTTGGGTAAGTTTCTCTTTATCTGTTAAAAGTAGATACACCGTTACCCCTAATGTGGCAGGGCTTAGCGTATCCAGTAAAGCCAAACCTCCTATCAGGAAAAGTAGTTCTGTACTCACCATTCTTTCCCCCCTATTCCGGTTGAGGATTATTCTTTTCAGCCATAAAAAATACATATGCCTGATTCATAAACTCAAGCACATCCTGATCAATCGGATATAATCCCAGTTTCTCTGACTGCTTTTCCGACATCCTTATTTCCCACAGCTTATCTAAAAATTCATTCTCACCATCAAATTCCTCTAAACGCTTTTCATCCATTCTTCTAATGATATTTTGAACTTTGGTTGCTTTGGGACCGTCCTTTATATAACACTTTAACTGACCTATCAGAGCAATCCATTCTAGTGAATCAGAACTGTCACTTGTCATATTGGGCACCTTTTTCCATAGCTTTATTTCTCTTTCTTTAAATACAGATTCGCGATAATCCTGCTGTATTTCTTTATCTTTACTGGATAATACCATGATCTTCTGAATCGCAATCCAGTTTTCTTCTCCTTCTATAGCAATTCCATGTATCAATTCCCGTAACGACTGCTCTATTTTCTTTAAGTTTTCCTGCTCTTTTATTACAAAAGATAATTGACTCTTTAAACTATCCGACCAATTCCACTCACTGGAAGCCAGCATATCCTTAATCTCATTTAAGCGAAATCCAATCTTTTTTAAAAATTGAATCTGCTGTAGTTTTTTTATTTCTTTATTCGTATATAAACGATGACCACCTTCTGTTTTGGATGTTGGTTTTAATAATCCGATTTTATCGTAGTGACGCAGTGTTCTTACTGTAACACCTGTCAGCTCTCCAACTTTGTTAATATGTATCAACTGATAAACCTACCTTCCTGTACGTTAAAACCTTATCGTTAACAACTGTTTATTAATTCCACTTTTATTCTTCTTTACGAAAAAAAGTTTTAAGTAAGTACCCTGCTCCCAATCCAATCAGTACACCAGGAAATGCATTATCCAGAGTCAGTCCAACACCAGCACCTATAATGACACATCCATAAATAATAATATCTCCCTGTTTCATCTAACCCCCCCTTATTTTTCTAATCTATCTAGATATTTCAAAAAAGTAGTTACTAAACAGTATACAAAATGACGTAACGTAAGCTTCAAGTTTTTTTAGACTTTTAATTAATTAATCTATATAAAACTTGAAACTGACGAGGGGTCACCTTCAATAATGGTATCCAAAGAGAGGGATGGAAAAATGAAGAAATACTGTAAAATACATATAAAAAATTTTGAACAAGGAATTCAACTATTTATTGAAGGTGAAATAACTGCAAAATCTTTTGACTTGATGAATATCGTCCCATTTGAAAAAATGTACGATTCTTACAATAATCATACTTTCAAACTAGAAAAAATATAAATATAATTGAAAGGAGTGAGATGATAATGGAAGTAAGTACCTTTTTAGGGTTGTTTTGGGGATGGATGACGGTTATCGTATCAGGAATACTTTTCGTACGTCCATCAGTACTACGTGAACTGAAAAAATTAGTGGTCGAGGACAGAGGATTTGGGATTATGTATGGCTTTCTATCAATTTTCCTAGGCTTAGGCACTGTTATCCTGCATAATGTATGGGCATTAAACTGGCAGGGATTCACCACAGTCATTGCATGGCTCGCACTATTAAAGGGAATTTACGTAATTGCATATCCTGAACCATCCAAGAAAACCGACTTTGAAGTGCGGATACTATCTACGCGTATAGCACTTGCTATCGTTGGTGCTTTGGCTTTATGGATGCTTGTAGTAATCTATATGAACTAATCAGTTTTTCGAAGGAATGATTAATTGGCAACGGGTGCGTAGCGTCATAAGAAGGCCACCAATTGGCGGCTATTTGAATGTCATATATAATCATACATTCAAATTCAAGTTAAAAACTACCCTTAATTTACTAACGGGTGCTTTACTTCAATAAGGGAGTTGCTTCGGCTCTCTTTTTCTTTATGCAACTAACGGGGCAGGATAGTTCCATAAGGAATACTGTTAAGTGACATTAAAGTCGTTTAAAAACGTCAGTCCTGTTATTCCATTAAAGGGCAGGATTGTGGAGGATTGGAAAATTTTGATTCTACAAATAATTGGGGGATTGGAAGAAGGAAAGCTATGTATAATTAGTGATGTAAGTTTATGCTTTTTATGTAATAATTATTTTGTAGAAATGTAAAGTTACAATTCATACATAGTGAAGGTGGGGATCATAATGGCAACGGGAACGCATACAGTAGTAGTTCCAGTAGATGTACAAGCAGTTTGGGATTATGTCAGTGATCTCGAAAAATGGGCAACGACAGTACCAGCCTATAAAGAACATGAAATCATAAATGACAAGCAATCTATTTGGACATTTGAAGGTAGTGTGAAAGGTATTAAAAAAACAATACAAGCGCAGGTAGATATTACCGAATGGAATGAACCTTCAAATATTAAGTTTGAACTAAAAGGTTTATCAGATAATTTTACAGGAAGCGGTCACTTTACTGCAGAAGATGTTAATGGTAAAACAATAATGACTTGTACGGTGGAAATCCATGCAGGCGGATTATCTGGTGCGGTGTTAACACCAATTATTAAATGGGCTGTTCCAAAAGTAGCATCTCGTTTAACAGAATCTATCGCACGTAAAATTGCAGTATTCTCATAGTTTTCAAAGATTGAAAGCCAATTCATTTTGGAGATACCTTCTCTGAAGTATAGATGGTAACATTCTGAAGTGACCAATATAATGATATCGAGCTCTACTAGAAATTTTATAATTAGCGGAAAGCGGGCTGTCCAAAAAGGATGGCCTCTTTTTTTCAATATTCCAGAAGCGCTTTTCTTAATGAACTAACGGGTGCGTTAGTTGATTAAGGAACACAAAAATGATCAAACTTTTTTATAAAAGAATAATCCAATTAAATAGTATAAGGGCATGTTTTGATTCATCTTTTTTCAAAACATGCTCTTTCTATTTATTCATTTATCAAGGTTTCTTGTATTAATTTGATCAAACTTTGTTTCAAAGATACACTAGCGTGTATGGTTACTAAGGAAAGGAAATTATGTAAAATTCAACATATTGGAAACCTTAATTATTATAATGATAGAAATAAAGCTAACGCGATAAAATGAGTTTTTGAAAAATATATGTATAGCAGGAGATTTATGAGTCAAAATGAATGTGATAGAAAGATTGAACAATTGATTCAGAAGTTTAATCCACAAATCAAGTTGCTTAGAACATGGAAGTTACATGGTGGTGTGTCTGCTAATTAAAAGGGATGATTTCAATGCTTATCATCGTAACAGAATAGGTAAATTTTTTATGGGGATAATTAGCTAATCAACAGATGTGTAATTTTGCTATACTTAAGCAAGCTGATTGATGTTTTGGTCAGATAATTAAACTATCCTAAGGAGAACAGAAACATGCAAACTTTACAGCATCTATCGAAACATCTTGTCTACCTGACTCCAGTGGGAGAAACTGATCGGCCCATTCTCGCCGCCGTTTCTGGAACTAAGAAAACTATCATCATTGATGCCGGTAACTCTGTCCAGCATGCACAGCTTTTTCAGGACGAATTACTACAGGCTAATATAAGCGGGGATTTTCTTGTTCTTACCCATTCCCACTGGGACCATGTATTTGGACTGGAGAATGTGAGAATTCCGGTAATTTGTCAGGAGAAAACTTACAACAATATTAAGGATATGCAGCAGCTTTCATGGGAAGATCTCGATCTTGATCAACGGGTCGATGCTGGGATTGAGATTCCATTTTGTGCCGATGCAATCAAATTGGAACTCGGGACAAAGAGAAATATTGACCTGCCGTTGCCCGATATTATTTTTGAAACAGCGATTACCATTGATCTTGGCGATATAACCTGTGTAATTGAACACGTTGGCGGTGATCATGCAGCAGACTCTTGTATCATTTATGTTCCGGAGGAAAAAACATTATTTCTAGGAGATTGTCTTTATGCCAATCTTTATGCTGAAAAATGGAATTATACGGCTGAACAAGCTTTGCTACTCATTAAGAAGATTGAAGCCTATGATGCCGATACATATATACTCTCCCATCACGAAAAGCCCAGCACGAAGCAGGAAATGGAGACAGAGCTAAAGCTAATGAAAAATTGTGCAAGGCTTGTCGTCAACTATCAGGGAAGTCGTGATTTAATGGAGCAGGAATTGGCCAAGCAGCTAAACCGGAAATTAACCGAAAGTGAACTCGAAACAGTTGGTTTTTTTGTAAACGGATATGCTGAATAATTACGAGGACTAAAAGCGGCAATATATGGTGCTGATGTAGCTTTGATCAAATTAATACAAGAAACCCAGATAAATGTATAAATAGAAAGGGCATGTTTTGAAAAAAGATTAATCAAAACATGCCCTTATACTATTTAATTGGATTATTCTTTTATAAAAAAGTTTGATCATTTTTGTGTTCCTTAACGAGCTAACGCACCCGTTAAGAATCGCGCCCTTTAATGAAAGATCGTCCTGATCACTATTGCAGTAGTAATTTCAAGAAAAGCCTCATATGACTTATCTTTTCTCTGTCGACAATGAAGTAGTTTCTTTGAGATAATCTTCTCTTTTCTTCATCATTAGATTTCAAGTTTTTTATTGTATCAGGGTGCAATAATATATTATCTGTAAGGTCCAATAGTGATAAAATCAAACAAATAGAGCTATGAAACCTCATATATAAAATATGAAATTGGCTAATAACAGGCATCGTGAAAAAAGTCATTAGAATAAAGGGGAAAGATAGGAATGGCAGAATTAATGGATTGGAAAAATAGTGCTCGCGGGCATAAATTTATAGCTTCTTTTAGCGGAGGAAAGGATAGTGTCTTAGCTCTATATAAAGCAGTGAAGGTTGGAGAAGCAGTTGGATTGATCGTCATGCTGGAAGAAGAAGGGAAACGTTCCAGATCCCATGGAATGCCTCCGGAACTCATTCGTGCCCAAGCTAAATCTATAGGTTTGCCCGTATATACTGCAGCTGCAAGTTGGACAGATTATGAAAAAGTATTTATGTACCTTTTAGACAAAGCTAAAAATCAAGGAGCAGAAGTGTTAGTAACTGGAGACTTAGATATGCCTGCTCATGGCTGTTGGCATGAAAAGGTTACGAAGAATGCTGGATTAAAGCTTGGGATGCCTTTATGGGAAATGAACCATCGTGAAGCTGTCGAAGAGTTCATAAATCTAGGATTTGTAACGATAATTATAACTGTTAATTTATCATTGGGAATGCGAGAGAACGATTTAGGGCGAACATTAACCCATGAATACGTGAAGGAGCTTGAAGCCCGTGGTATTGACCCCTGCGGAGAAGGTGGAGAATTCCATACCACAGTAATAGATGGGCCCATTTTTAAATATCCTATTCCAGTTCGTAAATGTGAGATTATTAAGGACGGAGAATATGCTTTTTTGCCCTTGGAGCTAGATCAGATGGCGGACGGTGCAACTTTTTTATAACCGGTACGAATTTATTTCAAATCCACAGCTGATTATTTTCTAGGGCCAGACAATCGCTTTTGTCCGACGTTACGGCCGATTGCATTTTGTAATGATTAGATGGGAAATTTCATAGAGAACTTGAAGTCAGTGTATCTCTAAGTCATCTAATTATCCTTCAATAAAAGCCCCTTCGTTTTATCAACGAAGGGGCTTAAACAGCCAATTAATTATGAGCTTTTTCTAGAGCTAGTTTTATCCCAAAACCTATCAGTATCGCACCCGTTATTCCTTCAAAAATCGCTTGTGTTCTAGGCTTTTTCATAAAAGCACTAATCTGATTCAATAAATAGATATAAAATACAAACCACACTAAGGTTAATACGGTATACGTTAAACCCATTATAAGAAACGGTAAAAATGTATTGGTTCCATGGTCAACAAACTGTGGCAAGAAAGTTAAGAAGAAAACTGCCACTTTAGGATTCAGCAGGTTGGTAAGGAACCCTTGCTTAAAGCAAGACTGGTTTTCATACTTATTTTTGACAGCCGTTTCAGTGGTTGCTGCCACTTCCTTGTTTTTTAATCCCCATAACGTCTTGATACCTAGATATACCAAGTAAACGGCACCGACGTATTTGAAAATTGAAAATAATAAAGCGGATTTTACAATGATTGCTGAAAGGCCAAACACTGCAGCTGATGTATGAATAAGAAGTGCGCAACACGTACCAAACATCGTTTTAAAACCTCCCGTTGTCCCAACGGTAACGGTATTCCTTGTTGTTATTGCTGTATCTGGACCAGGTAGAATAATGAGAAGAATACACATAATCACAAACAAATAAAAGTTTTCCATTTATGGACCTCCATTCAAAGATGAAAATTCTAAAAATTGTTACATTTAATTTAACATAAATGAACGTAGTTTGGGGAGGTAAATAAGTAAGCCGAATTCCTGTAAGTAGTAGTTATGATCATGTGAAAAAACTATGAAACACAGCATTAATAACCTCTTAAATAAAGAATAAACTGAAATCTATCTATGATTTTGATTTTTTTTTATCGAACTAAGGGAGGAGATAAAAATGTTATGGGAAATTTTCTATAAGTAGGGGATGAATAGCAATTCTCCATGGGCACCTTAATTAAAAAAGATAAAAAAACAAGCCGAATCATTTTGTGACTCGGCTTGTTTTTTATTTAAACCTAGTGAAAATCTATTTCTTTTTAGGGTGATTTTTTCAACGCAGCACGTACCGGACTTCCATCTGCTTCAACTAATGGAAGTGGGAGGGCTGCCAATTCATAATCCCCTGGTAACACATCATCTAATACAAGCCCCTCCAAAATGTGAATTCCATGCTCAGCAAGTTCATGATGGGCAGACAGTTCTTTACTATCTAATGGATCTACTGATGGTAAATCAAGACCAATAAGGCGAACACCGAGTTCTGAAAGATAAGCCGCTAATTCTGGTTGGATATGAGGAATAGTTTGTGGAAACACACGACGATCCTTCCAGGCATCTGTGCGAATTAACAGACGGGTCACTCCTTCTAAATCTATACTGGATAATTCATGGACTCCTATGCTTGTCTTGTTTGGTAAATGGATGACTCGGGCACTTCCAATATATAAATCGAGATCCAGTTCAATCACTCTTTTTCCATCATTATCAAAATGAAAAGGTGCATCAATATGAGTACCAGTGTGTATACTCATATTGATTTGACCTACATTGACAGATCCACTTTCTTCTTTACTCCAATTGACTTTGTATGAGAAAGGTGTATCTCCAGGCCAGACTGCGACATTTTCATCCAGACGTTGTGAAATATCAATCCATGTACCCATGCATCTTACCTCCGTCTCTTCTAGCTATTGCTTTCTTTGCCGCTTTTTCAAAAAGAACAACCTACTTAATTCCTTATTATAGCTTCGTTCTTAGACTCCATAGTTCTGGGAAAAAGTGTTGGTCTAGAGCTCTTTTTAAATACGTAACACCTGATGATCCACCAGTTCCTTGTTTATGACCAATAATTCTTTCCACAGTACTCATATGATTAAAACGCCATAATTGCTGTTGATTGCCAATGTCCACTAACTTCTCGGCCAACTCATATAAGTCCCAATATTGCTCGACATCGCGGTAAACTGTCAGCCACGCTTCTTCTACACTGGTATTTGGTTCATATCTTTGTGACCAATCCCTATTAATAGCTTCTTGATCAACAGGTAGTCCACGGGCCACAAGAGCATTAATCGCCGCGTCATAAATACTTGGCTTATGAAGAGCCTGCTGCATTTGCTCGTATAGATCTGTCTGATGTTGATAGACTGATAGCGTATGGACATTTTTGTTACCTAGTGCAAATTCAATCAAACGATTCTGATAAGATTGGAATCCAGAAGATTGTCCTAGCTTATCCCTAAACTCCATGTATTCAGCCGGTGTCAAAGTTGAAAGGACACTCCATGACTGAATCAATTGCTGCTGAATTCTCGAAACGCGCGACAACATTTTAAATGATGGTTCCAAATTGTTATTGCGTATACACTGAGTAGCAGCTGTCAACTCATGTAAAATGAGCTTCATCCATAACTCACTCGCTTGGTGGATAACGATAAAAAGCATTTCATCATGATGATCAGAACATCTATGTTGACTAGTTAAAATCTTATCAAGGTGGAGATAATCTCCGTAAGACATCGATTTTTGAAAATCGGTTTGAATTTCTTTCTCTAGCCCAGTTATTGTTTGTTCATTGGTATCCATATTCTTCATTCCGCAATCCCCTCACTTTTCATATTCAAAAAACTGTGATTTCTCCATACTAGTTATTCCGTCATTCTATTCTATCTTCTCTTCCAGAGATTCCTCCACTACATTATGATTACTATTTCTTTTTTTCGAAACAAAATAAGCAACCGATAAAAATAGTAACCATGGAATCCCGAATTGAAGCATAATTTTGAAATCTGTAAACCATGTCGTAATCATTAAGCTAAATAGAAGAACGGCTCCTAGTATCGTTAAATAGGGAAAGCCGATCATCCTTACCGGTAATTTGCGTCCGCCTGTTTTCTCCCATTTCACCCTGAAAAACAAATGAGAAATGAAGATGATAAGCCATGTGAACATAGCACCGAACATGGAAATTCCCATCATGAATGCATAGGAGGAACCAGGAAGTAACGCATGAACGCCTGCAGCAATAAGAATCCCGGTTGTAGAGACAGCAAGTGCTTTTGCCGGAACCCCCCTTTTGTTTAGGTTTCCTAAAAAGCTGGGTGCATGTTTTCCACGAGCCAATGAAAACATCATACGTGTTGAAGCATAGAGCTGAGCATTCATGGCAGATAAAGCAGCCGTTAAAATAATAAAGTTCATGATCCCAGATGCACCTGGAATGTTCAAGATTTCCATCACTTTTACGAATGGACTCTCCTCGATCCCAGCCGTTTTCCACGGAACGATCATCAACATGATCCCAATTGTCAACACATAGAAGGTGGATAAACGGAAGACAGTCGCTTTCAATGCTTTTGGAACAGCTGCATCTGGATCTTTTGCTTCTCCTGATGTAACCGCTATCATTTCAGTTCCAAGAAAGCTGAATAAAGAAATAAATACGGCTATCCACATTCCCTTTAAACCAAATGGGAAAAAACCGCCTTCATTCACAAAGTTTTCCGGCCCTATATGTGGCTGTTCGGATGAACCGAATAGTACATAGGCTCCAAGGAGAATAAAACCAACAATGGCACTTATTTTAATAAAGGAGAACCAATACTCAAATGTAGCGAATGTATTCACGCTGGTAGCATTTACATAAATCAGGATACCTGCAAACAACAAAATCCATACGATTCCCGGCACGGTCGGAAACCAATAATTCATATACACGCTGACTGCACTTACTTCAACCCCAACAGCCAAAACATTGCCAATCCAATAGGAATAGCGGACAAGATAGCCTGCCATAGGAGTCATGTACTTTTCAGCAATAGCTCCAAAAGAACCGGAAGTAGGATGGGCAACCGTCATTTCGGCTAAACAGCCCATCAACAGCAAAACAATGAACGCCCCGAGTGCATAGCTGAGCAATACACTTGGCCCTGCCGCTTGAATGGCAAGCCCGCTGCCAAGGAATAGCCCTGTCCCGATGGCACAGCCCATCGCGATCATGGAAAGCTGATTTGTTTCTAAATCACGTTTTAACCCTTTCTCTGGCCCATCTTTAAAGTTCAATTGAGTATTTTTGTTCTCCATAGTTCATCCCCTTTTTATCCAAAAAGATTTTATCCTACCCTAATAGGCAGTGAGCTTCCACCTCTTTAAGCGTAGGCTAACCGAATATAATAACCGACTGATTCGATACTAACCATTAGAGGGATGAGCCTCATCTGGTGGAATTCCATGTTATGCGACCACTTCACGCTCATTCTTGAATTTTTCATATTGTTTTTCTGTCATGATTTTTTTGAGAATTTGTACCACTTCCCAAACTTCTGCGAAGGAAGTATAGAGTGCAACTGGAGCAAGACGTATGATGTTTGGTGCTCGGAAATCCGGAATCACACCGTTTTCTTTCAATGCCTTACAAATGCGTGCAGCTTCTTTATGCTCTAGGCTCACATGACCTCCGCGACGTACGTCTTCTCTAGGAGTTCCAATGAAAAACCCCATGTCCTTCAACTCGTGTTCAATTAAGTCTATTAAATATTGATTAATTTTAAGAGATTTTTCCCTAATATTCTCTATACCAGCTTCTATAAACATTTCTAAAGACCCAATCAAAGGTGCACAACTTAATACATGTGGCGTTCCAATTTGATACGCGCCTGCTGATTCAGCTGGTGTTAAAATATGTTCCATATCGAATTGTTTATCTTTTTTGGAGCCGAACCATCCAGCCAATCCAGGCATCGTTCCAAAATGTTTTCGATTTACATATAAGCCGCCAACACCGCCAGGACCGCCATTTAAATGTTTATAATTGCACCAATACGCAAAATCCACACCCCATTCACTGAATGAATGCGGGATCGCACCAATAGAATGACATCCGTCAAATCCAATTACTATTCCTCTTTTATGAGCTTCATCAGTTAATCGTTTCATATCCAATATTTGACCGCTGCGGTACAGTACTGTTGGCAAGACGATTAAGGCAATATCATCGGTCATTGCTTCGATAATATCATCCTCTTCAAGAAATCTTCCATCGCGACTTTTCACGCGGATGAGATCGGTTTCCGGATCGTATCCATGTGTACGCAGCTGACTTTGAAGAGCATAAATATCAGTCGGAAAGGTTAATTCATCTGCTAAAATTTTTGTGCGCATTCCTTCCGGCTTATAAAAAGTAGCTACAAGTTGATGCAGATTTACAGTTGTCGAGCCTGTTACAATAACTTCCTCAGGAGAAGCTCCCACTAATTGGGCAATCTTCGCGCCCAATTTCTCGGCCATGAAAAACCATGGGTGATTCCCTTGTGTCCATCCATCAATCCCATGTTCTTTCCAATCTTCCAAAGATTCCAAAAGAGTACGTTCCGCTCTTTTCGAAAGAAGCCCCAATGAGTTTCCATCCATATAGATCGAATTTGGCTTTAAATAAAACTCTTCACGATAACAACGAAGGGTATCTTCTTTATCCATTTGTTTTGCGTAATCTAATGTGTGTTGAAAGCCGTTTGAAAGCATAATTATCCTCCCTTATTCTATTTTTCTTATAATTCTAGGAGAATCGTACCAAAGAATATGACATGATGTCAATAAGTTAATTCAGAAAATTATAAACATTAAATTATTCAAATGTTTTTTATTTTTATTGAAATCCTTTATGCTAGAAGATAAGGGGAGGAATAGGCATGGATAATGGTAAAGTAGGGGATAAGCGACATTTGCGCTCAATTATGACACGTCAAAAGTTATTAGAAGCTGCAAAGGAAATATTTCTTGAAGAAGGTTTTCAAGCTGCGGTTATTTCCCAAATGATCAAAAAGGCAAACATCGGGTATGGAACGGCCTATGTTCATTTTAAAGGAAAAGAGGATCTTTTAATTGTATTAATGGAGAATGTTATGGATCAATTTTATGAAATTGCCGAGACCTCTTTCTTTCCAAAATCGAAGGACGAAGCAGAACGTATTATAAATAAACAAGCTAATGCTTTTTTAAAAATGGCAGAGGCTGAACGCAATATGATGCAAGTTTTCGAGCAGGCTATTGGGATTTCAACTGTTATATCAGATAAATGGAAGGCAATCCGTGTAAAGTTTATACAGCGAATTTCAAAGGACGTTGCCTATGCACAGCAAAATGGGCTAGCAAGAGCTGAATTAAACCATGAGCTTGTTGCAAGAGGTTGGTTTTTCGCAAATGAAATGTATCTTTGGGAAATTGTCCGAAACGAACATCAGAGTTCTGTCGAAGAAATTGCTAAAACCATCACGTCTGTTTACGTCGAAGGTCTTTATCTATAACTTTATTTTTAGACAATAAGCAATGAATATATATTTTACTAAAAGCATGCATGTCAAGTAATCTTCCGGTTTTATACAGTCGGAAGATTTTATTTTATTTAACCAAGGTTTTACAGCTACTTTAAAGGCTTTCCCACTACACACCTCTTATCGGAAACTTCTTATAACTAAAACCAGCTGAACTCACGAGTAATACTCCAAACTCACGAGTAAAGCAGCCAAATTCACGAGTAAAACGCCAAACACGAGTAAAGCAGCCAAACTCACGAGTAAAACGACCAAACTCACGAGTAAAGCAGCCAAACTCACGAGTAAAACGCCAAACTCACGAGTAAAGCGCCCAAACTCACGAGTAAAACGCCAAACTCACGAGTAAAACGCCAAACTCACGAGTAAAACGTCCAAACTCACGAGTAAAACGCCAAACTCACGAGTAAAGCAGCCAAACTCACGAGTAAAGCAGCCAAACTCACGAGTAAATCAGCCAAATTCACGAGTAAAACGCCAAACACGAGTAAAACGCCAAACTCACGAGTAAAGCGCCCAAACTCACGAGTAAAGCAGCCAAACTCACGAGTAAAGCAGCCAAATTCACGAGTAAACCTCTCAAATTCACGAGTAAAACGCCAAACTCACGAGTAAACCTCTCAAATTCAGGAACAAAACGCCCTCGTTAGTGTGGGGCTTAGTACTACTACGCCTTAAGTCTTATTTAAAAATATAGCTAAGGCTCATTATACGAACTTGCAAAACTAGATAAGATAGAAACAAGGAAAGGAGGACGAAAACAATGAAGAAATTTGGTTTATTTATTGTAGGGCTGATCGCATTATTTATCTTGCTAGCGAATGTGGGTCCATTAATCAGCTTGGCGATTTGCTTGGCTATTCTATATTTTGGATTCAAACAGTTCATGAAGTCCGAATCGACAGGAGCCAAAATTGCCTGGGGATCAATCTCCCTTATCGTGCTAATAGTTGCTGTTTCTCATATCCCAGCGATATTAGGACTGGTAGCAGCTTACGTTCTTTACCTCGTCTATAAAAAATGGAATGAAAATGATGAAATTGTATCGAAGGAAACAGACCCATTCTCGAATTTTGAAAGAGAGTGGAAAGAGTTAAATAAAAACTAGGAGAAGGGATGGAATTGGAATGAGTAATCTATTTTCAAGAATGAAACAAACGATTTCAGCGGATTTTCACGACTTGTTGGATAAAAAGGAGCAAAAAAATCCAATTGGAATGTTAAATCAATATCTGCGTCAATGTGAGCAGGAGGCAGAGAAGGTCGGAAAGCTGGTTGAACGTCAATATCTACTGAAAGAAGAGTTCACTCGTGAATATAGTCAAGCGCAAAATCTAGCTGAAAAGCGTAAACATCAGGCTGAAATTGCTAAGCAGGCTGGAGAAATTGATTTAATGGAATTCGCCTTAAAGGAAAACCTGCACTATGAAGATCGGGCGCTAAGTTTGAAGGAAGCGCAAAAAAGTGCAGAAGTTCAGTTAGATGAACTGGAGCGGAAATATGAAGAAATGAAGCATAAGCTCAAGGATATGCATCTTAAGAGAATGGAACTGATGGGCAGGGAGAATATTGCCCGGGCAAACCACCGGATCAATCGGGTTTTAAATGCTGGTAGCTCCGATGCCAAACCGATAGCGATGTTTGGTGAAATGGAGCAATATATCGATCGTATTGAGAATCAAGTCCATTCAGATTATAATCGACATACTATCGATGCCAGGATTGTCCAGCTTGAAAAGGAAATGGAACAGAAAGAAGCATAGTCGATTTCTTATTAAAGCTTTGCTGTTATCCCCCAACTACTTGGAATCGAAGGTGGGGGAAAACAGTCTGTTATAACGTGATAAATTCATGGTATTCTTAAAAGGCACGGGTTCCTGTGCCTTTTAAGAATATCATGATAACTTACAGAGGAGGCGAACCGATGTTGAACAAAATGAAAACAGATTATATGGGTTGGATCTTTCTCATCGGAATCGTCCTGCTTATTTTAGAGATTTCATTTAAGGGTGGAGGTCTCTTATTTTCCCTAGCATTTTCAATTGGACTTATCTATTTAGGAAGGAAATTTTCAAAACGGACAATCGGGAAAATCCTTTTTTTTATAGGAATAATAACTCTTATTATTACTGTCCTGAATATGTTCGTCTTTAGATTTTTCCTAATAGCAATTCTTATTTATCTATTACTTCTTTATTATCAATCGAAAAAAAATCCTGATTGGATCAATCCCATTTTAACCAATGAGGGGTTTGACGAAGAACGGATCAATAAAGAGCGATTATTGAAAACCAATTATCTATTTCAAAATAGGTTGTTCGGTCATCAACAAACGGCCGAACATGTATATGAATGGAATTCGGTAAATGTTCAGGGTGGGGTCGGTGATACAGTTATTGATTTAAGCCGGACGATTTTACCGAAAGACGACGCTGTCATTTCCATCAGAAATATAGTTGGTAATATCACAATCCTAGTACCGTATGGCATTGAAATCAGAGTCCATCATTCGGTCATTGCAGGTAGAGCACGGATTTTTGATAATAAGCCTGAATCCAGGGTATTTAATCAAATCTATTCCTATCAAACGGAAGGGTTCAATGAAACGGATCAAAAGGTTCATATCATCACTTCTATCTTAGTTGGGGATTTAGAGGTGAAGCGGGTATGAGTATACTGACACGTCAGATATTGAGTGCCCTTTGTGTTTCCTTCGTCCTATCCCTTGCCTTGCCGGCAGCGGTTTTCTTTGTTTTTCCTTTATCTGACTGGAGATTATTGTGGGATAAAGTGGTTATGGGGTTACCCTTCGTCATATTCCTGCCAAGTCTGGTCATTACGGTAGGGCTGATCTATGGAGTCGTTTCAGGGATGTTTTGGAAGAGGCAGCTGCAAAGGATGGATGAAGGGCTTTATTTACTTGAACAAGGCCGCTTACCTTCGCAACAGGAAATGTATCCAGTCCAAGAGATGGCTAAAATGGTTGAACGGATGAATCAGATCCAAAAGCATATCAATGAGCAGACAAAATTATCTCAAAAAATGGCGAATGAAAAGGCCATTGATCAGGAGAAACAGATCCAGGAAATTGTTTCACAGGAACGAAACCGTTTGGCGCGGGAACTGCATGATTCAGTGAGCCAGCAATTGTTTGCCGCTTCGATGTTCATGTCGGCCATTACAGAGTCACAATCTAATATGGAAAAAACAGAAATGAAACAATTCAAGGTAGTGGAAGAGATGATCCATCAATCTCAGCTCGAGATGAGGGCTTTATTGCTGCACCTGAGACCCGTTGCGTTAAAGGGAAAATCATTGCAGGAAGGAATGAAGGAGCTCCTCGAGGAATTGGCCCAAAAAGTGACGATGGATATAAATTGGAAGATGGAGCCCGTTACTCTGGATAAGGGGATTGAGGACCATCTGTTTCGGATTTTACAAGAATCGATTTCCAATACACTAAGACATGCAAAAGCGAGCTCGCTTGAAGTGCTATTGATCGTTCGTGATGAGTTGATCATTTTACGGATTACGGATGATGGCATCGGCTTTAACGTCGAGGAGTCGAAAACCGGATCATATGGTCTGCAAAACATGCATGAACGGGCTGTTGAATTAGGCGGAACGATGAAGCTGGTAAGTGTTCCGAATAAAGGAACACAACTTGAAGTGAAAATCCCATTATTAAATACTGGAGGTGATCATGATGATTAAAGTATTATTTGTCGATGATCATGAAATGGTAAGAATAGGGGTATCTGCCTATTTATCCGCACAGGCAGATATCGAAGTGATTGGTGAAGCGGACAATGGTTTGAAAGCTGTTGAACTTGCAATGGAGTTACGTCCAGATATCATTTTGATGGATTTGGTCATGCCGGAAATGGACGGCATAGAAGCGACTAAACGAATTATTGAAAAATGGCCTGAAGCAAAAATCATCATTGTGACAAGCTTCCTGGATGACGAAAAAGTGTATCCGGCATTGGAAGCCGGGGCGACAAGCTATATGTTGAAAACATCAAAGGCGAGCGAGATTGCGAGAGCCGTCCGTTCCACCTTTCAAGGGCAAAGTGTACTTGAACCTGAAGTGACCGGGAAAATGATGGAAAAGTTACGTCGCCCTCAGAAAACCCAGCTTCATGAACAATTGACAAACCGTGAAATGGAAATTTTATTGTTGATGACACAAGGGAAAACGAATCAGGAAATTGCGGATGAACTATACATAGCCCTGAAAACAGCCAAAGTACATGTCAGCAATATATTAAGTAAGCTTGCGGTGCAGGACCGCACCCAAGCAGTGATTTACGCATTTAAACATTCGCTCGTTCAAGAAGTAGAGTAAAGAGCGTCTATTTACGAAAAGATGAAAGTTTGTTATATTTAGGGAATTATCCCATCTTGTAAAAGTTCTTTCAAGGTTGCTGATTGCAGCCTTTTTTTTTCGGATAACGGGAAAGTAGGCAGAAGGCAGGTGAAATGATGTTAAGAGTTATCTTAGAATTATTTCGTATAATCACCATTATTTTTGTTATTGGAATGATAATGGGGTTCATCATTAATTCAATCTATGCGATTTTTGGTATAAACGTAGAGAATACCACGGGTGGATGGATTGTTGCTATGGGAATTTTTCCATTACTTTATGTACTCTATAAAAACCGGCTTCAATTTTCGGGGTTCTATAAAAATGGCGGACAAGTAAAACTCTCAAACAGGGCAACTACTTTACTGCTTTGCTCCTCTGTGCTAATGTTAACGGTTGCCCCTTTATTTCGCTAACGGAATGCAAAAAGAGCATGTTTTGATTAAGTTTAATCAAAACATGCTCTTTTTTATACAGTTATGTTTTCAGATTATACAGCTTCCTCTGCAGTATCGAGCCTCTTGCCATATATCCGATAAAGAACCAAAGCAAAGACCATTCCTATAAAGGAGATGGAGGAGATGAACAGGTAAAGAGTCTTGCCTCCGAAAGCCCCATATATTGCTCCGCCTATATAAGAAGCAATGATTCCCGAAACTCCAAAGAACAATAGCGCCAGTACGGTCTGGCCTGTGGCACGCCACTCCACCGGAACAATCCGATACAGGTACTGAATGGCAGCAGAGTAGAAGATCGGGAAAGTCAATATCTGCATGACTTGCAAATAAGCTAATAAATGTGGATCGGTAATCCAGGCAGAGACGAAGTAACGAATAAAGAAAAACGCAGCTGCGAACGAAATAATAATGATTTCCTTACCTTTACGCAGCCACCAGAAGCTTAAGGCGAAAACAACAATTTCACTTCCTGCTGCTAAGAACCAGGTTAAGCCCACAAGCTTGGCACTTCCTCCAAGTTCACGGATATATACTCCGAGGAAAGTATCATTCATCCTTGCTGGAACAGCACAGATAAAGACCAATAACAAGAAAAGAAGAGTCTCTTTATTACTGAAAAAATGCTTAAGGCTCTTTAAGGTGACAGGTTTCCCTGAAACGGGTGCATCAGGCATCATCCAGCTGACAATGAAACTGATCAAACCTATGACGGCAAAAAGGAAGGCCAGGCTGTTTGCTCCGAAATATGACATAACATAGCCAGTGATCAGCGAGATGACCGCATAACCCAATGCACCATATGTCCGGATGGAACCGTAACTGATCCCAGATTTCTCCGCAATGGTAAAGTTGAGGCTTTCCGTCAGGGGATCGATCGGCATCAGAAAGAAATAAAGCAGCATGGCAAACAGGATGAGTTGAAGATAACTGCTTGAGTCATATAGAAAATATCCGATTACGCTCGAGAAAAAGATAAGTAACAACAGGACTTTACGTATAGTCCTCGTTTTGTCGCTGATCATTCCCCATAAAGGCTGGGTAATGAGGGTGACAAAACCTCCTGTACCAATGATGAATCCGATTTGGGCTGGACGCAAACCTTGATCAGCCAGATAGACTGGGAGAAACGGAATGAAAATGGCAAGCAGGCCAAAATATAAAAAGTTAAAACTTTTTAATAATCGTAGTGCTTTCATAAAAAGTATGATACCTCACGTGTTCTATAGATTGGTTTAATTTCAACTTTGTTATTGTAACATTGATGACAGTTTTTGAAAAAATAGATTTTATTTTTATGGATGGAAATAGACAGATAGAGTTGGTTTCGAGGTTTGGAAAATCGTCACTTTTACTTTTTGAAAATGGATGTAAATGATAGAATTAACACTTATTGTTAATGAGGGAGAGTGGAATAAATAATGGATCAAGACACAAAAGTGATTCAAGAGTTGCAGGTATTGAAGCAAAAAGTCGGTCATCTTGAAGACTTATTAACGGAGCAAGCGAATAAAAAAGAGAAGGTAGGACCAGTTCGTACCTTTATTGATGCTATAGTATCTTTGTTATTTGGCTTAATTGTTGTTGGACCGGTTGTTGTGGTCGTCGTTGGGGTTTTAATGGTTGTTGCATCATGGTTAGGGACAGAGTTTTAATACTTGAGGTGAGTATTAGGGAAATTTAGAAGCGGAGGAAAATAGATTGGTAGATTTAAATATCTTTTTAGCATTTAGCGCAGGAATACTTTCTTTTATATCTCCATGTTGTTTGCCTTTATATCCTGCTTTTTTATCTTATATTACAGGTTTTACAGTTAGTGAGTTAAAAGAAGAAAGTAACAAATTAAATCGTAAGGCACTGTTTCATACCTTTTTCTTTTTGGTCGGATTTTCAATCATTTTTGTGGTGCTAGGGCTTTCGACATCGTTTTTTTATGAACTGTTTTATGAATATATTGATTTTATTAGACAAGCAGGAGCCATTTTAATCGTTATGTTTGGACTAATCATTGTCGGAGTTTTTCAGCCGAAATTTTTAATGATGGATAGGAAAATAACCTTTAAAAGCCGTCCATCTGGCTATCTAGGTTCTGTTTTGATCGGAATAGGATATGCAGCTGGATGGACTCCTTGTGTGGGTCCGATATTAGGTGCCGTAATGACCCTTGGGTTATATACGGGACAAGGCTTATTATATATGATTGCTTATATCCTTGGATTTTCAATACCTTTCTTTATCATGTCATTTTTTATCGGAAAATCAGGCTGGATAAGGAAGTATAATCATAACTTCACTAAAATTGGCGGATATTTCACGATTGTTATGGGTGTTTTCTTGTTTTTTGATTGGATGACTAACATGACTTCTTTCCTAACAAATTATGTATTTGGAGGCTTTACTGGTTTCTGAGTATCATGCATCATACTTACTAAATGAGCTAATGATTTGCTAATTTTAATAAAGAAAAGAGGGTGCCCCTAACTATTCGGCGGTATATCCTCTTTTCGGAAGAATTAGGATAAAGTTAAGAACAAATCATTTAAATATATAATGCAAAAAAAGGACTGTTACTGCAAGTTTGTATCTTTTCTCGATTGAAAGAGAATCATTTTCTTTCATGAATTTTTCGATATCTTCACACTCAAGATTAGAGAATAAGGAGATCGTCTCTACTGGTATACCAAATTCATTGTTCAGTGCTTGAGTTATAGCGGTGACCCTTTCATTTGCATCGGTTGAAGGAATCCCTATGACTAAAAGGCCCACTAAATCTATTAGGTCCATCATTTCTGTTTGAGTTATCGAGGATTGAATATTATGACCATTTGCAAAATCTAAAATGACTTGTTCAGATATTCCGGTAATTTTACTTAATGATGCTGCGGGCATTTTATAATCATTTAGAAGAGTTTTTAATAACTCTTTAGGTTCATGACCAATCATCTTGAATAACCCTCTTTCACTTTTAACTCTATTATATATGGAAGTAGACAATATAATAATATATTGTCTACTTATTTTTTGAAAAATATCCCTTATTTAGAAACCCAAGTAATGTAATTTGGAACCGTATAAGAAACAACTTTACCGAGGAAAGTTGCTGATCCGGTTAATTGTGCACTATATCTATTATTATATAGCGCTTTATATGAAACAGCCCCGCTAAACCCTGAAACTGAAGTTCTCCCAGAGGATAACCCTGAAGTAAGATTTGTAATAAGCATAGTACCAGTAAAACCAGTTGCTGGTATAGACATAGTTATTTTGTATCTAACTTTACTTCCTTCGGCCCATAAATTTAGAACACCTCCGGGGCCAGGAAAGGCTATTGTTGGTTGGATAAGGTTGTTACTTGAATTGGCAGGAACTAGAACTAAAGGAATAGTAGCTACTTCACCTTCAGCTAATTTAATTTCTGATAAATCAACAGAGAAAGAATAGTCATCACCTGAATTTTTACCTTCTACTGTATCGTTCGATATCAAGTCAGACGAACCAAAATTTTGTTGTTCTTCTGCAAAAACTGATGATGTAGCCATAATCATAAATACTACTAAGATACTCATAAACCATTTGCTCATTCTATCATCTCCCTGTAGAATTTTTATTTTCTACTTCATGATAACATAGGTCTATTTAACTAGTTATGTTTTTTGTAAAATTCATAAAATTTCAAAAGTTTATATTGATATATATGGTTAGATTTTCAATATTTCTGTTGGGTTATGAGTTTCATATAGGGTGTTAAGATTTGATATAGAATTAATCGGTGATTTGCAAGTAACTTTAGAAGGTTCATAAAAAGAAATGAGAAGTGAGTCACATTGGGATAGCACTACGTTTAGGAGACAATCAAACTGCAGATATACTCCCTATTATTTAGGTGAAAATGCTTAATTTCTAGGGAAGTTGATGATCTGTAAATCCGGCACCATCTAACCAAAAATCAGTTTGCCATATACTTTTAATCTGCTATAGTGTTACGTTTTAACGCCTAAAAGCTACAGAGGTAGGATACTAAATTAGCATATATGTAAAAGAGTGATCAAATGAGCAAATCAATAATCTCCCGTTTTCCCCAGAAGGTTGGTAGGCTTCTTTTATACTATCCTTTGGGCAAACAAAATCTTAAAGTTTCTGTGATAACGAATCATACTTAATTTTAAATAGTATTTTACTGATTTTATATAGCTAGTTCACCACAATTCACTAAGATTTGTTTCTTTTAAAATGTTATTCTAAAAAAATTATTGACAAATTTACATCGAATCCGTATAGTATTGGATATTATTAAAAATATTCAGATATAATTTTCAAAACGCAAAGATCAGGAGTAGTAAAAGCAAATTATTCGGTAAAGAGAGCTGCGGGGTGGTGTAACGCAGTCCAATAATACTTTGAACTTGCCTGGGAGTGGTAAAGCGAAAGATTAGATTTAATCTATTCTCTTGTTTTAACGATTAACCTTCGTTACAAGGTTTTTAAAGCAGGGTTCAAAAGAACCAATAAGAGTGGTACCGCGGTAAGCTTAAGGCATATCGTCTCTTTCTTCATTTGATTATGAAGGAAGAGACGATATGCCTTTTTTGATTTTTTGGGGGGTAAGGATATGGAAACGGACAAACGGAATTTACAGAGGACAATGACTTCACGGCATATTACGATGATGGCATTAGGCGGTGCTATTGGAGCAGGTTTATTCAAAGGAAGCAGTTCAGCCATTGATATGGCAGGCCCATCCGTAATTATTGCGTACTTAATTGGTGGAATCATCTTATTATTCATTATGCAAGGTTTAGCTGAGATGGCGGTCCGCAATAGCGGTGCAAGAACATTCAGGGACTTAGTTCAATCGATCCTAGGAAAGTATCCTGCCTATTTTCTAGATTGGATTTATTGGAAAATGTGGGTATTGAACATAACGGCAGAATCCGTCGTTGCAGCGATTTTCATTCAATATTGGCTGCCTGGATATCCAATTTGGATACTGGCATTAGCTGTTTCTGTGTTAGTTACAGCGATTAACTTGCTGTCGGTAAAGGTTTTTGCTGAAACGGAGTACTGGCTTGCGTTAATTAAAATTACCGTCATTATTGTGTTCATCATGGCTGGATTATTGTTACTGCTCGTAACTTTTGGTGATCATACAGCCGTCGGTTTCTCTAACTTGACTGACCATGGTGGTTTCTTTCCGAATGGATCAACAGGTTTAATCACTGCGATGCTTGTTGTGATCTATTCATATGGTGGTACTGAAATTATTGGGGTCACGTTAGCTGAAACGAAAAATCCCGAAAAAGTGGTTCCAAAAGCCGTTCGCAGTACATTGGTTAGGATCATATCTTTCTATATCATTCCATTTTTCATCATCGTTAGTTTAATTCCTTGGAACGAAGTAAACGGGGTGCCTGAAAGTCCGTTTGTGATGGTCTTTCAAATGATAGGGATTCCAGGTGCCGACCATATTATGAACGCAGTTGTTCTACTAGCGATCATTTCATCGATGAACTCTGGACTGTATGGTTCATCTCGCGTTTTGTATACACAAGCCGTGGACGGTCGCATTCCGAAAATCTTTTCACGTTTATCCAAGAAGAAAGTTCCTGTTTACGCAATATTAATGTGTACTTCAGCTTTATATGGCGGTGTACTGATTTCCTTATTTGCTGGAAGCAAGACCTTCGATTTCCTAATGGGATCGCTGGGATATACCGTATTATTTATCTGGTTAATCATAGCTATAGCTCATTTGAAATCACGTAAAAAGCATCCTGAAAAAACAAGTGCCTATTCGGTTAAATGGTTCCCTTATACAACTTGGGCTGCGATCATCGCATTAATAACGATCCTGATTGGAATCATTTTCACGACATCCATCATCGTAACGATTATTACACTTAGCATCTACTTCTTTATTACCTTAACTTATGTATGGAAAAGACGCTTTAATAAAATCTAGAAGGAAGAGGGATGAATAACCCTTTTTCTCTTATAGGTACAGTTCCAGTTTCATATGGTCAAGAAAAGTATTATCGAACGAATGAGAGAGTTGGATTAAGCAACTTATTTAAGCCATGGTATATATTAACATACCATGGCTTTTTTTATCATGAGAAGGTCTATTATTAGAAAGAGTCAAAGATATCCATTTAATAGTTCCTGGGAATCATTAAATCTAGCATGTTATGAGTCCAATTGAGTGCTAAATGTTGTATAATAATCTTTGGAAAATAACTAATATATTGAAAGCCGGAGCGAACTATGAAAAACAATACTCTTTTCTCTTTTCACCCATTATGTTATTTATTACTTTTGGTAGTTACTAGTTCTATTTACTCGATCATCAATCAATCAACAGGTCATGCTGTCGATGTTACGACTCTAATAGATGGGGAGATTCCCTTCATTAAAGAATTTGTCGTTCCTTATTTACTTTGGTATCCGTATATATATGGATTGATGATTTATTACTGTTTTGTTGACCGCAAGCATTATTTTGTTGCATTAGGTAGTTTGATTAGCGGAAAACTTATCTGTTTTATTGTATATTGTTTTTGGCAAACGACCGTACCTCGTCCAGAAGTGGTGGGGAACGATATCTTTGCCAATTTAGTTCGACTTGTTTATAGTCATGATCAACCTGTTAACTGTTTACCTAGTATTCATGTACTGACAACATTTATTATGATGATCGTTGTGTATAAACGGAAAGACCAGCATAAATGGGAGTTTGCTAGTGTCACTGCATTTGGAACACTGATTATCTTATCCACGCTATTTACGAAACAGCATGCTGTTTTAGATGTACTAGCAGGAATACTCCTTGCATGTGGGGTGTATGTTTCGATACAGTATATGTTCCAAGCACTATCAGCCTATCAGATCAATCATTATGCAGGGAGACAAATAAAAAAAGAAATAAAAAATACGGATTTATAGGTCTTTTGAGAAAATGCCTTGATCCGTTTACAGAAAAATGCCACTGTAAGATACCAGCTCTAAGGAGCGTATATCTTACAGTGGCATTTTATATAGGCTTCTTAAGTAAAATCATTATACAGACAATAAAAAAAGCACCAATCTTCAAGAAATAAGAAGATTGGTGCTTTTGCTTTTACATTTCAGCTTCTATTTTCAATGATGATTCTTCGCTGAATTTTTCCTTATCCAGGTCACCCGTTATTTTACTTGTTAGAATACCTGAAGTCATGCTTCCGCTGACATTCACAGCCGTTCTTCCCATATCGATCAATGGCTCAACGGAAATCAACAGTCCCGCCAAGGCAATTGGCAAGTTCATTGCTGACAATACTAGAATAGCAGCAAAAGTTGCTCCTCCACCTACGCCAGCAACCCCGAAAGAGCTAATGGCTACAATGGCAATTAACATGGCAATAAAGGATGGTGTTAGAGGGTCAATACCCACTGTTGGAGCGATCATGACGGCTAACATAGCCGGATAGATGCCGGCACAGCCGTTTTGACCAATCGACAAACCGAAGGATCCAGCAAAGTTGGCAATTCCTTCAGACACTCCTAATTGTTTCTGTGTTTGGATGTTCAATGGCAGAGCACCCGCACTTGTTCTTGAAGTGAAGGCAAACGATAATACTGGGAAAGCTTTTCTCAAATATACCACTGGATTCAATCCGGCAAGCGTCAACAATAACAAATGAATCAAGAACATGACAATTAGGGCGACATAAGAGGCTCCCACGAATTTTCCTAATTTCAGGATAGCGTCCAGATCACTTGTCGCTACCGTCTTAGTCATGATCGCCAAGATTCCATAAGGCGTTAAACGTAGAATTAACGTTACCACGCGCATGATGATGCTGTGCAATGTATCTACTATTTTAGCAAAAAACTCAGCATGTTCAGGCTGCTTCCTTTTGACCCCTAAATAGGCAATCCCAAGAAATGCAGCAAAAATCACAACAGAAATAGTTGAAGTGGGACGGGCTCCAGTTAAATCCTGAAACGGATTTGACGGAATCAATTCAAGGATTTGTTGCGGCATCGTTTTATCTTGAATGGTACCGTATGTTTCCGTTATTTGATCCCCACGGCTTAACTCTGCATCTCCTTGCTCAATTTGAACGGCTTCTAAATTGAACACAGTTGCGGATGTAATCCCCACGGCTGCTGCAATCGCAGTCGTTCCAAGCAAGATCCCGATAATCAGGACACTGATCTTTCCGATATTGCTAGTTAGTTTCAACCTTGTAAAGGCTGACAAGATAGAGATGAAAACAAGCGGCATAACAATCATTTGCAGAAACTTAACATATCCAGAACCTACAATGTTAAACCAATCGACTGATTTAACAATCGCTTCTGATTGAGGTTCATAGAAATACTGCAAAAGAAGTCCGAATACAATCCCTAATCCAAGTCCAGTAAAGACCCTTTTTGTAAAAGAAACATGTTTCTTATTCATATAAAATAAAACGCCTAAAAGTACGAGCATAATAGCAAGATTTAAAAATACATAACCAATCATATATTTCCCTCCTCAATTCCGATTAACCAAATAAGATTAATTAATATCTGAAATTATAATACATCATTTTTTATTTATTTACCAGAAGAAAATTATTTATTTTTGACTTGGAGAGGAATTCATGTATTTATCCATATTCAAGAACTGAATAAGAAGGAACAATAAAAGAGAGATATACATAAACCTTTCTCCACTCACGGATCAGGGTTTCAGTATACCTCTCATAGATACAATTATTACTTCTTCAAATCAAACACGATATCATCCAATACCAACTCTTTGGGAGCACTACTTGGTTTTGTTGGGAAGGATGACACCTTTTCTTTACCATCTTCCGTTATGGTTACTTCCCCATGGTTCTCTGAAGTGAAATTACGTAAGGACAAATGAGGAGTTGCAATCAGTTTCGTAGCGTTCTGATCAATTTTTTGGAAGGTCTTACTCCAGCTCATATTATAAGAACCGAAACCTTTTCCTCCGTTGCCTTGTCCAGCGTACACATTTCCTAAGTCATCTTTAATGGTCAATCCAACATAGACCTCATCCCACTTGTTTTTAACCAAGTCGGAAACTTCTTGATTGTAATGAACGACAAAGGACATCGGTGATATCGCGATTTTTTCAACGGACACCTTTACTCCATATTGATCTACACTTTTATTGATAACCTTTTCGTTGCTTTCCGTTGCTTTTAGAGAGAAGGCAAAGTTCCAATTTCCTTTTATCTCTTTATTCGTGTCGGTAATACTAATGCTGTTTATATCCCAGTCTATATTTACCGTATCTTCTTTAAGCTCATCTAAGTTACTAGCCGTTAGTAAGCCTACATATTTTTTATCTGCTACTTTTGTAATTCCATCTGATCCTGCTTGGGCTTTCATTTCTTTTATTTGTGGGCCGGGAATATAGAATGATCCGTCACCCAAATCTTCTTCACTTTCAATGGTATAAGTGATGGTTACTGTTTTTCCATCATAAATGGCGTCATTTATCGTGAAAGTAAGGCCATTGCTTTCTTCGGTAAGGCCAATTTCGTTGGAGTAGTTCTTATAATCACTATAAAGACCCTTTCCATCATTCTTGATATCATCATAGAGACCAGTATTTCCATTACCAAAAAAGCTAAAAATATCTCCAATCAAAGGAATGCTTTTAGCAGAAGCTGTGAACGATAATCCAATGGTTGCGGTGGATAATCCGAATATAATGGAAGCAACCAGAACTTTCTTTTGCCAACCCTTCATTTTTTTCTTCTTGCTTATTGATTTTTTAAGAGTTCTTTTGACTTTAGCTTTTTCTAGTTCAGTAACTTCCATTTCCTCAAATTCAGTTTCGTCTATGTCTATATCATTTAATAATTCATAAATATCCTTCATACTACGCTACCTCCTAACTTTAGATTCGTAGCTTTTTGATTTAGTTTCTTCTTTCCTCTATAAATTCGATTGTCAATCGAAGCTTTGGTTAACCCGAGTTTTATCGAAATATCCTCATTCTTAAAACCTAGAAAGAACTTCAAGATAAAAATATCTCGATCAACAGGCTCTAAAAGCTCGATTAACTGAAGTAGTTCCGTTCTATCTTCCATCATAATCAGTTCGTCTTCTGCTGATTTTTCTAGATTCACATCGGTATAACTTGACGTAAATTCCACTTTCTTAGTAGCTTTTCTGTAGGAATCAATCGATTTAAACTTAGCGATCGCACAAATCCATTTTCTGAAATCTGTTGAATCGCCATGGAACTTTTTCGAATTGTTCCAGATTGAGAGAAAAATATCATTGATACATTCTTCAATAATTCCTTCGTTCTTAAGGGGGGAGAGAATTTTATTTGTGATCCCCTTAATCAATGGCAAATAATTATCAACTATAAATTCTAATGCGTCTTCTTCTTGTCGTTGTAACCGCTCGATAAAATTCTTATCAGTAGACTTCATGTAATGATTCCCCTTGTTTTTTTGTAAAAGCTTTTACACTTTATACAACGTATGGAAAAATATTTATTCTCAAAAAGATTTGGGAACTTGATAGGGCAGGTATTATCAGGAAGGATATGTAAATAGGTTTCTTGAATTATAGGGTATTGAAGTTATCAAACTTTGTAAAGATGAGCCAAGTGTTTTGGAAAGGGATGAGTAGTGATGGAAATATTTATTAATAGGCTAAATGAACGAGACGCGGAAGAGTTATTTACATTTGAATGCAATAATAGAAGGTTTTTTGAACAAACGGTCCCAAGTCGTGGAGATGATTATTATACCTTCGAAACGTTTAAAAATAGACATAGGGAATTATTAAAAGAACAAGAAGAAAATATTTCATATTTTTATCTCATTAAGAATGACTCAGGCTCAATTGTCGGAAGAATTAACTTGGTTGATATTGATAATACCAATGGCTCGGCACATGTGGGTTATAGAATTGGAGAGAAGTATACGCAAAGGGGAATAGCCAATAAAGCATTAAAGCTATTAGTAAACACAGCGGCAGAATTAAGTGTAAACCAGATACATGCGAAAACAACAAGTAACAATATTGCCTCTCAAAAAGTTTTAGAAAGAAACGGATTTAAACGGATTTCAATTAATGAGGAAAAAAATGAACACCACGGTCAAAAGGAAACGTTTATCTATTATTTTAGGACACTATAAAAATTCGGACTGAAAAATAGACGATTGAGATATTCAGGAGATGAACCAATGAAAAAAATGATAGAACATACAACATTCCCAAAATATATTACCGGCATTTATGTTTCGCAAGAATAGTAAAAGCTTTCATTACTTAGAATGAGAACGGAGAATCTACTATGATAGAAGGTTTATATGAAGCCCATTTACCTGTTAAAGACTTAGCCATTTCAATGGAATTTTATAAGAAAATAGGCTTGAAAATGGCATGGAAGGATGAAGATACTGCCTTCTTTTGGATCGAGGAAAACAAAAGTTGGGTAGGTCTGTGGGAGGGGGAAGAATATCAAACTCCATATCACCCTTCACTACGGCATATCGCTTTTCGAGTATCTTATGAAAACATGAAAAATGCTTTGACTTGGCTTCAATCCCTGCAAATTGAAGTTGTCCCTTTTGGAAAAAGAACGTCCATTGAACCTTTTGTTCGTACTCATCAAGGAAACGCTTCCGT
Organism: Peribacillus butanolivorans; assembly: GCF_001273755.1. Lineage (GTDB taxonomy): Bacteria > Bacillota > Bacilli > Bacillales > DSM-1321 > Peribacillus > Peribacillus butanolivorans. The sequence continues at coordinate 4,083,695 of NZ_LGYA01000001.1, read as the reverse complement.
CTATTTTAATGATCCAGATGGTAATAGTTTGGAGCTTATGTGTTCAATAGAAGTACCTGATGCATATAAGCATATGACCAATAAACTTTCACTTGAAGAATGGGAAGAATTACTTACTAAGTGACTCATTTATCTATTAATAAAGTCGTTTAGAAAATAATAAAGTGTTTAAAAATTAAAAGTTATATAAAAAGCTGATCGGCAATAACACCAATCAGCTTTTTCCTGATGCTTATTCTTCTCGAATGACAAAGATAACACCAATAAAGATTAATATAGTACCCATCCAAAAAAGCAAGCCAATTTGCTCACCTAGCAATAACCACCCTAAAAAGGTACCGACTATAGGCTGGAAAAAGAAAAATAATCCGCCACTTGAAGCATTAAGCATTTGCAATCCGCGATTCCATAGTAAAAAGGCACATGCTGTCGATATGACTCCCAAGTATAAAAGACCGCCCCAAATAGTTGGATGCATCATGGCTTGGAAGTCGAGTTTATCTAATCTATTAATTGTAAAAGGCGTAAGTAAGACAATTGAAACAAGAATAGCATAGGTTGTTACCACAATTTGTGAATATTGCCCGGGGACACGCTTAATAAGAACAGACATAAGCGACCATGTTAGTGCTGCAATAAGTAACGATACCGCACCAAGTTGATTAGATGAATTGATATGCGCATTTCCGACTATAATACAGACACCAATTGTAGCTAGAATAATTGAAAGTGCTTTTTTAAACGTAATTTTTTCTTTTAAAATAATTCGCGCAAATAGCACCATGAATGCAGGTGTTGTTGAAGTTATAATGGCACCCATTTGTGCAGTAGAGAGCATTGTACCAATTTCCTGGGTTACAATGGAAATTGTATTTCCAATAAGCCCAATCATGAAAATTAACAACCAGTCTCGTTTTTCAATACGCCATGATTGTTTTGTTACAACACCAATAATTAGCAATGCAACAATTGCAATTACATAGCGGAACCATACTAATTCAAGTGGTGGAACAGAGTCTACCACAACCTTTACCACAACATACATCCCGCCCCAAATACTAGCAGCGAGTGATAAATATAAAGAACCTAATAAGGTGTTTTTCATTTTGCGCCCTCCGTTTTCTCTAGACAAATAATTCTGTCCTTAACGGAGTTGTAGTATTCTACCGTTAAGGGAGAATAACTACAGGTACATCATTTTCAAATAGTGGTGAATACATCATCAGATTTCAGCTCACTTTCATAATGTTTTCCTAATCATACAATAATTTGGTTGAATGGAGTATATAACTGTTCAATGAATTGGGTTTTATTATGAATCAAAAATTTAATGAATCAATCATAAAAGGGACCAAAAAAATTCGAACGTTGATTTCCACTCCAGGCACTCGCTTTCCGCGGGCGGTCCGGGAGCCTCCTCGGCGCCTTTGCGCCTGCGGGGTCTCCCTTGGACGCGCTTTTCCCGCAGGAGTCTCGCACCTTCCATTCCAATCAACTTTGTTTTAACAATTAGATATAACCGCTTTTGTCGACAAACTGAAGGGACCAAAAAAATGGTCCCTTTCCCAATGATGAAATTAAAATAACAGAATCTTTTCATTAAATCTTTAGCATGTTTACAATTTCTTTCGCTTTATCTAATTGAACTCCTTCAATTAAGCTGCTTTTTTTTCTAACAGCTGTACCAAAATGATAGTAACCGGTATTTAGTTCGGAATGGATAGAAAGGATATTATCTTTATTTAAGCCGCTGCCGACTAAAATCGAGATGTCGCCGCAGGCTTTTTTCATTTGGTGAATGGTTTGCATGCGGGTTGAGAAATCACCATGTCCACCGGACGTCAATATCGTTGTAATTTCCGGATACTGTGCTAGCATTTCAGCAGCTCGTACTGGGTCAGGAGTATCATCGATGGCTCGGTGGAATGTAATCTCCAAACCTTCACATGCTGTTAATAGTTCTTCCAGGTATATTTGATTGATTTCATTTTTTTCATTTAATACACCCAATACGACGCCGTTTGCCCCCAATGAGGAAATAATCTTTATATCATTTTTCATAATACTTAAATCATCAGGAGAATACTGAAATGATTGGCTATGAGGCCTTACCATCACGTTGACTGGAATGCTTACCGAACTGACGACAGCTTCTATCAGGGCGTAACTGGGAGTTAAACCACCCTCAGTTAAAGCACAAACGAGCTCGATACGGTCTGCACCTGATTTTTCAATTAAAAGGGCATCTTCTATGGTTGTGGCAATAAATTCAATGTACATTAGATTTTCCTTTCTTGACAAGTTCTTTGGTATCCTTCATAGGAATCAGAATAATAAAAGTATATCATTTTGTTGCTGTTCATTAATTTTTGGATAAAACAATTTAAGTGTCAGAAGAACAGTGACACTAAACTTGTTTATAAAAGTAAGTTTCATTACAAAAGAATAAGCATTTCATTTCTCAAAAAAACTTTCTTAAACCTATGTAACTACAGTCACAATCAATTTTATCATGCGGTCTGCTTTTCTGTTAGATTGTTATCTCTATCTGATTTCCTTCAGGGTCACTTACTACGCTTTCATAATAACCATCCCCAGTGATACGTGGGCCGTTCAACACAGGGTATCCTGCTGCTTTTAACGTTTCTGTTAATTGATCGACATTCTCTTTGCTTCCCACAGAAAAAGCGATATGAGCATATCCTGTTATTGGGGTAGTCATTTTATCTTGTATTCCTTTCTGTCGCATAACTTCTAGACGTGCTCCATTTTCGAAAGTAATAAAATAGGATTCAAATTGCTTTTCCGTATTACGGTATAAACGATTGGCTGTGCCCTTGAAGTACTGCGCGTAGAACGCACACATTGATTCCAGATCATTCACCCAAATAGCTACATGTTCAATTTTCATCATCTTCACCTTTTCGTTTGTATAATTAACGCTTTGCTTTATTATTTTTCACATAATCATTCAACATTGTCTCTTTATCAGTTTTTTTTCATACTAAACAACTACAAATCTTTATTCTCATTAATATAAAAATAAGCAACGTAGTTATCAATGCAAACTCTATATCACTAAAGTACTTTAGAATTCGTATTTTTCCCCTTTGATAAATCCTTTTTTTTCAATAAGGAATTTAATTTTTCTGAACCAAATATCATTGCTGCAACAAAAACAACAATAAAAAACGGGAAGATTCCTATTGTTGATTGAGATGCAATGAAACCAAGAAGAGGAGGCAGGAACGTACTACCTGTATAGGCAACAGCCATTTGATAGCCCATAATTGTCTGAGAATGCTCCTTTCCAAAGCGTGCTGGTGTTTCATGTAACATGCACGGAAATATCGGTGCTAATCCTAATCCAATCATGATAAAGCCTACAAGTGAGAAACTAGACGGTAATGGTAAGAATAGAAGTACCGCACCAGCCAATGCTGTTATTTGGCCTACCCGAATGAGAGTACGGTTACTGACCTTTAAAGTAATAAAACCTGTAATAAATCTGCCAATTGTTATTCCTGCGTAATATAGGGAAACCCATTGTGCAGCTACCGCTACGGGTAACTCCTTAACATTTACCAGAAAGCTACTTCCCCATAGGCCCATTGTTGCTTCAACACCACAATAAAACAAGAAAGATATCAGAGCTAGCTTAACTCCCCTAATCTTCAAAGGTTTTATATCTTTAGCATCTTCATCATAAAATACACTTTTTGAATCTTCCGGCTCTTCACTTAAAGTAACATTGCTGTTTCTTGCGACCCTATTCCATAAAGGCAGAGTGAAGAATAGGATTACAACTAATGCGAACTGAATTCCAGCAATAGCAAGATATCCTTGTCTCCAAGAATTTTGCTCTGAAATAAACTGAGACATAATGATGGGACCAAGTGTAGCCCCAACTCCCCAGAAACAATGTAGCCAACTCATGTGGTGTGCTTTGTAATGTGTAGCAACATAATTGTTTAATCCTGCATCAACAGAACCTGCACCTAATCCAAGTGGTATGGCACAAATAATTAACCAAACAAGCGATGGTGCAAAAGTGAAACCTAGCAAAGCCCCAGCAGTCATTAAGCAACTGACAAATGTAACATTCCCAGTTCCGAACCGTTTAAGCACAGTTCCGCTTGCTAAACTGGAAATAATTGTACCACCTGCTATCGTCATAAAAAGCAAGCCAGCAGTCTCAAGCCGTGCTCCATATTCCAATTGCATCACAGGCCATGCAACTCCCAACAATGAATCAGGTAAACCTAAGCTGATGAAAGCCAAATAGATGATTACTAAAAAGAATGTAGCCATGTATATAACCCGCCTTTAATTTTTTTTGCGGTGCTCCATTTTACTTCTGATTCGTTTTACCTGCTTGTTCCAGTGATCATGAGATCAAGTCCAAGATTTTGTAATCCATATAGATAGTCTTGTTTCCAATCACTCATTGTTATCTCTGGAAGATGTTCTAGTGGGATATATTTTGAGCTCCCTATTACAATTTGGTCTATTATTAATTTGTTCACTTCATCATTGCAAAAGATGATCGTATGAGGGTTAATGATTGCTACAAACGTAGCTACTAAACGGCTAATTGCATCAATCTCATATTCCTCACGGATAGTTGCTTTATTAGGTCCACTTCCATTTTCTAAAGCTTGCAGAAAATTTCGGTCATCATACTGCGGGACGAATGAAACCTCTCCCGAGAAAAAAGTACTTCCTCGCACCACGTCTCCATTTATCATAATTCCTGCACCTGGACCATTCTGACCGGAATACAAATATATAAGAGATTGATTGTCATTATTCCCCTTATTATTGTGATATCCAAGAACTGCGGCATTCATATCGTTCTCTACTACCACAGGTATAGAAAAACGATCCTCATAGTATCCTTTTAAATCAAAATTTTGAAAATGCTCGTAGCCTGGTATATAAAAAATCCGACCATTATCAACCGAACCAGGGACACCAATTGCCATAGAACTAATCTTTGAGTATTTAGCTATTATGTCTTCAATATACTTGGTTAATAATTTTAGATCATCATCTATTAATACACTTGACGTTTTTCCCTGTTCCTTCACTTCACCCAAACAATTAAAAATTGTATAATTTGTCTCTGTTCTCTCTAAAAATAGTGCTAAACCTAACATATGTTCAGGATTGTAGGCATATCGTTTTGCTCTTCTTCCACCACTAGAATCATCGAGGCCGACTAAAATAAGTTCGCCATCCTTCTCCATCTGCGCTAGGAATTTACTTATTGTCGGGAAACTAATTCCTAATTTATCGCTGAGTTCAACTTTTGTTGCACTTCCAAGTTCTAAAAGAGTTGTACGAATACCATTAAGGATAACCTTCTTCCTAGATTTTGGAGTAACGAATAACTCATTCATAATGTTCACCACCTAATATAAAAACTTATTAAAGATCTTTAATAAGTTACGATGATACTATATCATATACAAGTTTGGTAAACAATGGAAATCGAAAATGAATATTTATTATTTATACAACTTACAAATACTAGCATTACTCTTTCTGAATCTGGCCTATAACACGAGTAACAATGATGTTATATGGCCCAATTGTGGAGGAGAATTGTACATTTGTTACCTATAAATCATCCTGTTTGGCTACTCTATTTTTCATCCCAGGTAACCTCAGTGGCTTATTGATTATGCTTTCACTATCAACTATTTTTTTATTTTCATTTATAATGAAACGAAATGTCCATTCAAACGTATAAAAAAAGAATATATTTAGAGAATGGTATATTGAAAGTAAAATGGTTGCCGGAAAAATTAAATGAGCATAATCATAACGGAGGTTATTTAATTGGATAAAGAAGGTAAGGAAGTAACGAAATCGAAGTTTTACAAAATAGGAATGGGTTTTCTAATAGTGTCTCTTCTCACTTGGATTATTCCTGTAATAGCTCCTTTTACGCCATTTCCAACGGCGGTAAAAGCGGGGGTCATAACAGGTGCAATAGTCTTTGCAGAAGTAATGTTCTGGGTAGGTGCACTTTTAGTCGGAAAAGAAGTAGCTGCTAACTTTAAAAGTTACTTAAACCCGAAAAATTGGAAAAAAGAAAAAGCAGGAAAATGAAAAATAAAAGTTTAGAAGGTAGTGTAAAAAAGAGTGAGGGTATAGAACCACATTAAATCTTGGCTCTTTTTCACCACCTATATCTAACCTGCATCCCATATTGTCCTCTATGTCGCAGTTTCTTTTTAATGTTTGGAGACGAAAAGTAAAAAATAAAAAGTAGGGAGAAGCGAAATATGGAAAATGAGATGTTGAAAGTATTTGATGCGGATCGTAAACAAATCGGCGTGGCTACTCGTGAAGAAGTACATAGAATAGGATATTGGCATGAGGTATTCCATTGTTGGTTCGTTAGTAGAGAAGCGGGAGTAGATTATCTTTATCTCCAACATCGTTGTGCGATGAAAAAAGATTATCCGAACCTATTGGATATTACGGCTGCCGGACATTTGCTGGCTCATGAAACGATATACGACGGTGTAAGGGAGATTAAAGAAGAAATAGGCATCGATGTTTCATTCGCTGAGTTGGTCCCACTAGGGATTATTGAATATCATGTAACAAAAGAAAATTTCATCGACAAAGAATTAGCTAACGTATTTCTATATGAAAGTACTCAGTGTTTCAGTGACTTCACCTTACAAAAAGAAGAAGTTTCAGGGATGGTAAAAGTTGAATTGGCTGATTTTGAAGACCTGTGGGACGGAACAAAAGAAGAAGTGAATATCCAAGGCTTTGAAATCAATCAAGATGACCATAGAATGATGATAGATCAATATGTTGGCAGAGATAAATTTGTGCCGCATGATATTTCCTATTATAAAAGCATTATTAGGTTGATCAGAGAAAACTTATCATAGCTTTCAGGTTCTGACCAAAGCTAACTAAAACTTAAGCCCCAACAAAACAATTCGAGTTTTGTTGGGGCTTAAGTTGTGTTCAAAAAGCTGAAAATCTCAATGTCATTGTGTTGTACCGTTACTTTGCATCATGAAAAATGATTCCCATCCCGTAGCGTATTCCAGATTGAAGAGTGCTTACGCCATGACGCATCGTATTCTTGTAATATCCTTGTTTACCTTCTACTGGCCGGTGGTTCGTAGGGAAGAGGAGTGCTTCTCCTTGTTCTAGCGTGATGACATGCCCTCGGCTTTGGGCTCGGGGGCGCTGTTCCACAAGAATGGATTCTCCTCCTGTATAATCGACTCCCCGCTGATTTAGTGTAAATACAACTTGGAACGGGAAATAAACGTCTCCATATAGATCCTGATGCATACAATTATAGCCGCCTGCTTCATATTTAAGAATAAGAGGGGTTGAACGGGTTTGTTCTTTTTCATGGCACTCTTCTAAAAAAGCAGCTAACGTATCAGGATAAATGGCTTCTTTCCCTAATTGGTGCAACCATCGATTAGCAGCTATTGCGAGTTCAGGGTAAAATGCTGTACGTAGCTCCTGCAATAAAGCAGGCAAAGGATAATCGAAATATTTATACTCGCCTTCACCGAAGCGATAACGTCCCATGTTGATTGTGTTTCGATATAGTTCTTCTTGGTCATACAAATTGATAAAGTTTTGACATTGTTCAGGAGTAAGCAGGACAGGCAATTTTGCAAAGCCTTGGTCGTCCAATGTTTGATGAATTTGGCCCCAGTCAAGTGTGTAGATTGGTGAATTCAACTCCCTATTCATTTATCTCCCTCCATTTTGTGCTTCTAATTGAAGCAGATATTGTTTCATCTCCGTTCCTCCGCGGTACCCAGTTATGGCTCCATTTTTTCCAATTACCCGATGACAGGGCACTGTAATCAGAACTGGATTGGCACCGATAGCCGTTCCGACTGCGCGAACAGCTTTAGGTCTTTGAATGTGCTCGGCAATATCAGAATAGGAATAGGTTTTTCCATAGGGTATTTGATTCAATGCTGCCCAAATTTCTTGTTGAAATGGCGTTCCTTTAACATCTACGGGTAATGAGAAAGTTTGTCGATTTCCCTCGAAATATTCATACAGTTCTTTTAGATAGGGCTTTAAGGCTTCTTCATTTTCAACAAGGTTCGTCAAGGGGAAGCGTTTTTGTATCCAAGTTTTCAGCTCATCATACGATTGACCAGGTGAACCTACATAACAAAGGCCCTTTTCAGACTTGGCTACATATAATTGCCACTTATCGTATTTTAAAATGGCCCAATCTATTGTTTGCTCTTTAACATTCATCATGTTGTTCACGCTCCTTTTTCAAGTTTTGATGGTAAGCTTTTCGATATCCTGATGGTGTATATCCCGTTTTCTTTTTGAATAACGTTATAAAATAGGGGGTGCTTGAAAATCCTACAGCCAATCCTATTTCGGTTACCGGCTGTTCGGAGCTTTCAAGCATTCTAATTGCTTTTTCAAGGCGAAGCTGTTGAATATATTCAGTAGGCGATAGACCTTTCACACGCTTAAACAATCTTTGTAAGTGGTAGGGACTGCCATGAGAAATATCCGCCAATGTGTTCAAGGTGAGGGGCTCGCTGTAATGTTGCTCAATCCATTCAGTTATTTGCTCAATCCACTCATCTGTTGGCAGATTCAAGCCTTCGGGTTTACAGCGTTTACAAGGCCTGAAATTTTCTTCTAAAGCCATATTGGCATTTTTGAAAATCTGCACGTTTTCTTTGTTGGGCACCCTGGATTTACAAGAGGGCCGACAAAAGATGCCTGTTGTTTTTACGCCATATAAAAAATGATCATCATACGCTGTGTCACACTCTACAATAGCTTTCCAGTAATCATTCGGAATGTCTGTTTTTTTCAAATTCATCACATTCACCTCTCCAATTAGTATACAAGAAAGTATTGATATACAAACATTTCGATAATATAAAAGCAAGATAACGTAATTTCTTTCAAATAGGAATAGGAAAAGACGCCGAAGATGGCTGACCGAAAAAATAAGAAAAAAGCCTTTCACTATATTAGTGATCGATTTTTTTCTTGTGTGACTATAAATAGGTTGAATCTGTTAAGGAAGGTAGATAAAGCTCCAGGAGTATTTGCGACAAATAGAATTAATTTATGGCAGAGTGATAACTTGGCTGTTTCGCAAACATAGTTTGGTTGTGAATCACAAAAGGGTCTATCAGTTGATGAAAGAGTTAGTTCACTTTTTTTATACAAAATGAAATAACAAAGCAGTTCTAAATGATCTACGATTTAGACTGCTTGGTTATTAAAAGATATCCCTTAATTTAAATTAATGTGCGGTATAGCCCCCATCAACAAGAAGGGTTGTACCATTAACAAAACTAGCATCATCACTTGCTAAAAATAAGACAGCCTTTGCTATTTCTTCTGGTTTTCCAAGTCTGCCTTGTGGATGAAGAGAAACTAAATATTCTTTCGTTTGAGGATCAACACTTGCAAGTAAAGGAGTGTCAATATAACCAGGGCAGACCGCATTAATACGAATACCATCTTTTGCATAAGCAGTACATAAGTTTTGAGTTAGTAGCTTCACGCCACCTTTTGCAGAGGAATAGGCTGTTGGATTTGGTAATGAAACAAAACTATGAATAGAACCAGCGTTAACAATGACACCGCCTGTACCTTGTTTAAGAAACTGTTCAATCGAATATTTATCAGAAAGGAATACTCCTGACAAATTAATATCGATGGTTCGTTTCCATTTTTCATAGGACAATTCATGTGCTGGTGCATCATCAGCAACTCCAGCATTTGCATACATAATATCTAGCTTGCCGTATTTATTCACGGTTTCATTGATCATCTGTTTAATATCTTCTTCATTTGTTACATCTGTTTTAACAAATAATGTATTATATCCATTCGTATTCAATTCTACTGATATGTCTTTACCACGTTCTGAAAAGTCAGCAATGACCACTTTTGCTCCTTCTTCAGCAAAAAGGCGAACAGTCGCTTCACCAATTCCACTTGCTCCACCTGTTACGATTGCTACTTTGTCTTTTAATTTCATATCAATCTCTCCATTCTGCAATTAATTCAAGTCGATATCCTATTGTTAACATTGCTAAATCTTTTATCTTGCTGTTGCCCCACCGTCAATCACAAATTCTGCACCTGTCGTGTAAGCTGATTCATCAGAAGCAAGAAATAGTACTGTATTTGCTACATCTTTTACAGATCCTAGATGTCCTAAAGGAAATAAATTTGCACCTAATTGTTCTTTTGAATTTCCAGTTACCTCAGAAGCATAGTCTGCCATTCCAGTATCGATGTATCCAGGATGGATAGAGTTCACTCTAACCCCCGCAGAAGCATATTCCATCGCCGCATCTTTTGTCATAATACGTACGGCTCCTTTACTAGCACCATATAGAACATGTCCTGGAGATCCCATCAAACCTGCTATGGAGGAAGCATTAATCACTGAACCTTTATTTTGTTTGGCCATCAAAGGCATGATATGTTTCATTCCTAGGAATACGCCAGTCACATTAATAGACATTAAAAGATTCCATTCTTCTACTTCAATCTCTGCAAGAGGTTTTATTTTATAAATTCCAGCATTGTTGAAAAGAATATCAACTTTGCCAAAAATCTTGATGGTTTCCTCTGCAACCATTTTCCAGTCTTCCTCTTTGCTAACATCGTGTTGGACGAAAAGTGCTTCTCCCCCGTTTGTTTGAATGTCTTTTACTGCTTGATTTCCAGATTCTTGATTTATGTCTGTGATAACAACCTTTGCTCCTTCTTTAGCAAATAATAAGGCTGTTTCTTTACCGATTCCTGTACCTCCACCGGTTATGATGGCTACTTTATTTTCAAGTCTCATTACAAGTACGCATCCTTTCAATATTTATTAAAATCATGTATAAAATTGTGTACAAAGAACCTTTTTACTATTCGAAATCGGATTCAAAAAGATTTACTAACTTGCTACACATTCATCTTACTACGTTCAGTTTGAAATACTATCCTATAAGATGATGTATAATAATAGAGTGAATATCCTCCATTTATAGGGTTATTTTGTTTGAAGGAGAAGAATTTCTTATGACTCAGCCATTTCATCCATATGAAGAAATTACGTTTCAACAATTCGTATTGTTCATCAAAACTCATAGCAAACAGATTGAAGAAAATATAAATATCTATCTCAGTCTAGAACCTTCCATTTCCGAGTCAGATCGAAAAATAACTGATACGTTGCTGCATTCATTTTTTCAACTATTAACCCAATCGAATATTGTAGGTATCGATGAAGATTTAGCTAGCCACTTTGACAATTGGCTTCAATCTCAGCTATCGATATTAAATATGAAAAGTTTTAACCTGTTTCAATTGATTTTCCAAAAATCTTTGATTACACTCATGATCCAAATAAAACATAACCGAATCATTCCTATATTAATGTTTTCATTATCTATTTTTACTTACCTTGTCCATAGTTATAACAATTGGGTAGATGCAGATACTACAGATCTTACCAAGAAAAATCCCCATGAAAATAGGGAACTTAAAAGGCTACAATTATTAGACAAATTAAACAAACTCCTGATTCGCTCTTCAGGAGTTTATGATTTAGCCTATATATTAAAAAAATGTGAAGAGTATTTTCACTATAAACGATGTGTTTTTTACGCTTATATCCCATGGTCGAATCAATTCTATGGTGTAATTGGTGCAGAGCTTCCAAAGGTACAGAGCATGAAAGGACAGCTTAGTGAGCAGAATACAGTTTTAAGTTCCAAAAAGCCGATTTATTTAAAAAATCCAAAAAATTATGTGAAAGAGGAACATGTAAAATTATTTAATCTGTCTTCCGTTATCTTTATACCGATCACCCATCAAGATCAATTGTTTGGATGGCTTACTTTTGATCAATTAGGTGAAGAATTTGATTGTTCAAAAGGTGAACTAGATTTACTAGAACAAGTCGGGAACCGTCTTGGTTTATATTTTTCAAGAAAAGGTGAAGAAGTGGCAAAAACTTCCGATCTTCACTTAACAGAAAGAGAAACCACGATTCTTGATTTGCTTTCGGAAGGGTACGACAATAAAAAAATAGGTGAATTATTGTTCTTAAGCGAGCATACGGTGAGAGATTATGTGAGCAGTTTAATGACTAAACTAAAAGCAAAAAATAGGACGCAAGTCGTTGCCCTTGCTTTTCGATTAGGTTTATTAAATTAATTCCTCCCTTTTGCAAATCCGTCAACAATGAGAGGGTCTTAGGAAAACCTAATATATGGACGATGGACACTAAGAAGGACCAAAAATAATGGTCTTTTTTCTTTTGGTTTACTTATGATTTCTCAACTTTCAGCCTCTAGGATTCATTACTTTTTTTGTTTGTTTTCATACCCCGTCCAAATTTTGAAGGAAAGTGCAAGATAACGTAATTAATTTTTTGGAAATACGATTAGAATAAAGAGAATGTGAAGAAGGAGGGGCAATATGAAAGAGCCATATAAAATGAACAAAGAATTACTTGATAAAGAGAAGGCTGAATTGATCATCCACGCCCCCAAAGAGTTTAGCTTTTCGGAAAACTTGAGCTACCTGTCACGATCCTCCAATGAATGTCTATTCGAAATTGTTGATCAAAAAATTTATCGTGCCTTATTCGTAGAAAACGAGACAATATTAGTTGAAATCCGAGCTGAGAACGACACGATGATTTTTGTTCGATTTTTAGGTCGTACTACTTCAATAGAAGAACATGTTCATGAAGCCGTTTCCCTATACATTCGACAATGGTTTGATCTGGACAGGAATCTGCTTCCATTTTATGAGTTAGCAAAAAATGATCCTATCTTGCAAAGGCCAGTAAGTCAATTTTATGGTCTGCGAAATATAGGTATCCCAGATTTATTTGAAGCTATTGCCTGGGGAATTCTTGGACAGCAAATCAACTTGACGTATGCTTATACATTGAAACGGAGACTTGTTGAGAGATTCGGTAAATCTGTAGAATATGAAGGAGAGAAATATTGGCTGTTCCCAACGCCTGAAGTGATCGCGAATTTAACCGTAGAAGATTTAGTAGAAATGAAGATGACCGTGAAGAAATGCGAATATTTAATTGGCGTGGCCCAACTGATGGTTCGAGGAGATCTCACAAAAGAAGAGTTGTTAAATGCTAAGGATGTTAAAGCGGCTGAAAAAATGCTGACCAAAATTCGTGGAATCGGTCCGTGGACAGCGAACTATGTATTGATGCGCTGTTTACGTTTTCCAGCAGCTTTTCCAATTGATGATGTCGGGTTGCATAATTCAATGAAATTGGTTATGGAAACTGAAGCAAAACCTACGAAAGAAGAAATTCTCAAATTATCAGGAGCGTGGGCCAATTGGGAGTCTTATGCGACGTTCTATTTATGGAGATTGCTATATTGAAAAGTCATGGTAAAGCTCTCTTGAATTGGGTTCAAGCGGGCTTTTGAATGTTCATTTTTCAATGTGGGAACTATATGAAAATCCTGTTTTTGATGCCCTATCGTAATATCTTCAAAATGTAAATGTGTGAAATCCAATTCATCTTTGAAAACATTTGATTGTTCAGGTGAGACTGGCTTAAGGTCAAACGAACCTTCAGGAAGTTTCATTGGAGAAGCCATATAGATATATTGAGTCAAAAATGTTTTCCCTTTTCGCTTACAATAATGTTTTACAGAGCGTACTAAGTGAGAATCCCCCTAATAATTACAAAGTTGCCCAACCATCTCAAGCCTATTCACCATATCTTATTACATTCAATCATGTAGAGGTGAATGGCTATGTATATGTACCCAATGTATCATTATGAAGATCAAGATTATCTTGTACGACAGTTTCCAGGTCTACCCGGCTTTCCAAGTATACCTGGATTACCTGGTTTACCAGGGGTTCCGAGCCAACCGGGATTTCCAGGTGCACCAGGATTTCCGGGCCAACCAGGATCACCACCAAGTTCACAAGCGCCAACGGCCCCTCCGCCATCGTTTATCCCTCTCCAACAATCGGCTTCAACATTTGCTGTAGATCCAGGAGCCATTTCATTTTGCTTATTCCGGAATACATTTATATGGTTAAATAATGGTGCAAGTTTCTGGTATTATCCCATTTTTGTCGGTCCGCGATCTGTTGCAGGCTTCAGATGGAATGGCAGGTTCTGGACGGTCTTTGGCATTGATACAAGACAAATTAATTCATTTACATGTTTTTGAAAATAAAGTATTCAAAGGGGATGTTAGTCAGAATATCTCCTTTGAACATTGGAGAAATTTGATAATCTAAGCTTTAAACTGCTTTGCTTTCTTCCAATTAGAAAGGGTTTCAAAGCAAGATAGAATCAGGACAAGCCAAAGAAAACCATTATTCAACAAATCCTACTGTTGATTGTCCTCCTCTCTGGTTAAATTATCCCGTAGAAAAGGCTGATTTTAGTAAAACTCAACAAGTAGTTCCACAAGCTTTATAAGAAATAAATCAAGTAAATACCATTTAGTATTGAACAGGTTTTGGGCTTGGTTTGATAAATCTTTTTCAAAACAAGCTCTCTCTTTTTATCAGGGTTAATGTTCATTATTTATTAGAAATGGTAAAATCGTTATATTCCTATAAAATTTAAAAAGTGGAAATGAAAATAGAGGATGCTGTTGAATATGAAGAAAGTATCGCTAGAAACCAAGATTCTTGGGTTAGTCTTATCATTGAGCTTATTTTTGATTCTCCTATTAACGACCTCCTTTTCTTATATGGAAGGAAGACAAATAGCGAAGGATAAAGGTCAGTTAGCTTTGGAGTTATCAAGAACCATTAGTTTTATGCCTACCGTCACGGAGGCATTTGAATCCGAAAATCCTGCTAGGACGATCCAGCCGATTGCCGAAAAAATTCGCAAGGAAACGGGGGCTGAATTCATCGTTGTAGGAAATAAAGAGGGAATTCGTTATTCTCATCCGTTAGCCTCTGAAATAGGGAAGCGAATGAAAGGTGGGGATAACAACCGAGCTATAAAAAATGGTGAATATTACGTTTCTGAAGCGGCTGGTTCGCTTGGTCTTTCTATTCGAGGAAAGTCACCGGTATTTGATAAGGATGGAAAAATAATTGGAATCGTTTCGGTCGGTTTTTTAGTGAACGATGTTCGTGCCCAAATTTTTAAGGATTTATCTAAAGAGATGATTGTGTCTTTAGTAGCCATTATGATATCAATCGTCGGGAGCTATATGCTGGCAAGAAGCATACGTAAAGATACATTAGGGTTAGAGCCATTTGAAATTGCTAATTTATATAAAGAGAAAAATGCTGTACTTCACTCGGTGAAAGAAGGTATTTTAGCCATTGATCAAAATGGTTTGATTACATCTATGAATCAGCCGGCAAAAAAGTTGCTGGATATAAAAGAACCTGTTCGCCATTTGAATGTAGATGGGTTGTTTCCTTCAACATATTTATATGAAGTGTTGAAATCAGGGGAACCGCAAGTGGATAAAGAAATTTCATGGAAAGATAAATCTGTTATTGTGAATTGCACGCCGATCTTCGATAGTGAAGGTGTAAGCGGTGTAGTCGCTTCGTTCCGTGATCGAACAGAAATAGAGGAAATGGTTAACACACTATCGGAAGTGAAGATGCATTCAGAGGATTTAAGGGCACAAACCCATGAATTTACCAATAAATTATATGTTCTATCCGGATTGATACAGTTAGGGGAATATGATGAAGCAATAGATATGATTCAAAGCGAAACATCCGAATTGTACTCTCTGAACCGTGTTGTGTTCGAACAGATTAAAGATACAAAGGTACAAGCTCTGTTACTTGGGAAGATAGGAAAAGCATCAGAAAAGAAGATTCCCTTTGAAATAGACTCACAAAGTTACTTAGAGAAACTCCCGGACCATATAAAATTGTCCCAACTTACCTTGATTCTTGGCAATATAATCGATAATGCGCTGGAAGCGGTTTCTGGCATGGATGAGCCACTAGTGAAATTTTTCGCTACCGATATCGGAAATGATATGGTATTTGAAGTAAGTGACAATGGAAAGGGAATACCCGAGAATGATATCGCGTTTATTTTCGACCGGGGTTTCACTTCGAAAACAAGTGGAAATCCAAGTGGATATGGACTATCAAATGCTGATCATGTTGTAAAAGAGTTGGGTGGCATCATCGAAGTTCAAAGCGAGGAAGAAAACACCGTATTTACCGTGTATCTTCCTAAAGAGCAGACAGGAGGGAAAGAATGCTAAAAATAAGAGCGGTCATTGCAGAAGATGATTTTCGTGTAGCGGATATCCATGAAAAATTTTTAAAAAACTTTGAAGAAATAGAAGTGGTCGGGAAAGCTGTAAATGCCAAAAAAACTCTTCGGATCTTGGAACAAAAAAGCCCTGATCTGCTTCTGCTTGATGTCTATATGCCGGATCAGCTTGGTACAGACTTACTTCCAAGCATTCGTCAGAAATTCCCGAATGTGGATATTATCATGATTACGGCAGCCACAGAAAAAGAACAACTTGAAAAGGCCCTTCACTATGGTGTAGAGAATTATTTAATTAAACCGGTAGAAATGAAGCGCTTCAACCAAGTCATAGAGGAGTATCTTAAGAAAGCCCACCTGATGCAATCTAAACAAGATATAGACCAGGATTTTGTTGATCTTATTTTAAAAAAGGGATCGGCTACGCCGGAAACCAATGATGGACCTGCATTACCAAAAGGAGTCGACGAAATCACATTAACGAAAGTAATGGAAGTTCTTGAAATAAGCGACATTGGTTTGTCAGCTGAGCAAGTGAGCTCTCAAATCGGCGCTTCTAGAACAACAGCAAGGCGTTATCTGGAATACCTGATATCCGTAAAGAAATGTAAGGCAGAAGTAATATATGGAGTAGTGGGGAGACCAGAACGTAGATATTATAAGATTTGATTCAGAGAAAGATAACCTAGGAAATATAAAAACACCTTCGTAAATGGAGGTGTTTTTTTGATGGGAAAATCGGTGGGTAGAAAAGTGCTTGAGAGATTACCAATATTGTTAAAATCATTTAAAAACCAACGATTCAAACCCCGGCATGGCATCCGGTATTGTCTGAAAATTGAAGATGAAAAGTACCTCCGTGAACACAATGAACACAATTAACAAAATAGTTTTAAAACACAATAAATTGAAAACGCTTACAGATTAAGCGTTTTCATATACAATTTACTTTATTAGAAGATAGGAGTGATAGATATGCTCGCTTTATTAGGATACTTGATGATTTTAGTGTTTATGATTTTAATTATGACAGGGCGACTTTCAGCCATGATAGCTTTGATCGTAGTACCTAGTGCCTTCGCACTTATTGGTGGTTTCGGTAGTCAAATGGGTGAAATGGCGCTAGAAGGAATCAAAAGTGTGGCGCCAACAGGAATCATGATTTTATTTGCAATCCTTTTCTTTGGTATTTTGATTGATGCTGGAGTTTTTGATCCAATCATTAATACGATCCTTAGACTTGTAAAAGGAGATCCTGTAAAAATTGCCATCGGTACAGCAGTTTTGGCTTTACTTATTTCGTTAGATGGAGATGGTACAACCACATATATGATCACGATTTCTGCCATGCTTCCGCTATATAAACGGATTGGAATGAAACCGCTTATATTAGCTGGTATCGCGGTTTCTGCATCTGGAGTCATGAATCTTCTTCCTTGGGGAGGCCCGACAGCAAGGGTGATGACTGCTTTGAAACTAGAAATGTCCGATGTTTTCACGCCTGTTATTCCTGCTATGATTGGCGGTGTGCTATTCGTTCTATTCATGGCATATTGTATGGGTAAAAAAGAAAGAAAAAGAATTGGGATAATAGAAGTAGATTATCATGCTGTAGCTCAACATGCGGCTGCAACCGAAGATGCTTACATTAAGCGTCCTAAATTAATTGTCTTTAATTATGCGTTAACACTTACCCTGCTAGTGGCGCTGATTATGGAACTTATGCCTTCAGCGGTCCTATTTATGATAGGTTTTGCCATTGCTATTACGATTAATTATCCGAAAGTAAGTGATCAAAAAGAACGTGTAGCCAATTATGCTGACAATGCTTTATCAGTTGTTTCGATGATATTTGCAGCAGGTGTCTTTACCGGAATTCTTTCCGGAACGGAAATGGTAGATGCTATGGCAAACTCTATGATTCAGCACATTCCTGACCAAATGGGTGCACACTTTGCCGTTATCACAGCTATCATTAGCGCACCTTTTACTTTCTTCATGTCTAATGACGCCTTCTATTATGGCGTACTTCCATTACTTGCTAAGGCAGGTGCTGCTTATGGAATTGATCCTGCCATGATAGGAAGAGCTTCTCTTTTAGGGTTGCCAGTTCATCTATTAAGTCCGCTTGTTCCATCTACCTATCTATTGATTGGGATGGTAGGAGAAGATTTTGGAGCCCTGCAGCGTACTTTCTTGAAGTGGGCTTGCGGATCGACACTTGTCATGATTTTGGTATCTCTTGTATTAGGAATAATCCCACTATAAGAGATATAGCAAGTAGTTCCTCGATTTTTTAAAGTACCCTTTTATTGTAAAGAGCCCCATTCGTACTAGTACTAGTACGAATGGGGCTCTTTAATTTCGATTGAAAGGTGGCCCTCTATCCTACTGCTCGCTTTCCTCACTAACACTCTATCTATCAAAGCTCATAATGATATTTATTACTGGCTGATTGAACTACCCACCACTTATCGACTTTACGGTCTGATTGAAGTGGGGGATTCCTAAGAACATTAGCCTATCGGCCAATTTTTAATTAGGCTACTCCCGTAGTTCCTACGGTTAGAAGCCTTATGGCTTCATTCATTAGATTGAGTCCTGCGTTAATATCTCGATCGTGGTGAGTAGAACAAAAAGGACAATCCCATTCACGAAGATTCAGATGTTTAACGTCTTTATTTTGGTAACCGCAGCTAGAACACAATTGGCTAGAAGCAAACGTTTTAGATACGGTCACGATTTGTTT
>NZ_LGYA01000001.1:4041763-4064193 GCF_001273755.1 Peribacillus butanolivorans | reverse complement strand
CTAGTTGTTCTTTAGTTGGATAGATTCGAAATTTATAAGCTTTGTTTACGACCATTGGTTTCACCCCCTTATAGTTATTATTAATCATCGAACGTATGTTTGTCAAAAGATTACTTTGGCTTATACCAACCGCCATTCATCTCCCCCTTACCGTTGGGCTCTCGCCCTTCACACGCTTGAAGAGGGAGTATTCTGGCGGGAAATGATAAAACTAGAATTAAGAGAAACATTATGTTTGTCTTCTCTCTCGCGACAAAGTTAGCTTTTTCTTTTATTGAATGTAGATGTACCGTACCTTAACATTAGGTGAAACTATAATAAGAAGGGAAGAGAGCAAAATGGCTCACTTTAATATAAAGGTTGCTGTTCAAAAGTTCGGTAACTTTCTAAGTTCAATGGTCATGCCGAATATATCAGCTTTCATAGCTTGGGGGTTAATCACTGCACTATTCATTCCTTCTGGTTTCCTCCCAAATGAAAGCCTTGCCAAAATGGTTGGCCCAATGGTTACTTTCTTGCTTCCGCTTTTAATTGGGTATACAGGTGGTAAGTTAGTTCATGATCACCGAGGGGGCGTAGTTGGTGCTATTGCGACTATGGGTGTTATTGTTGGATCTGATATTCCAATGTTCCTTGGTGCAATGATCATGGGGCCGTTTGGCGGTTATGTTATCAAGAAATTCGATCAATTTATTGAAGGAAAAATAAAAGCCGGTTTTGAAATGCTTGTTAACAATTTCTCAGCTGGGATTCTTGGCGGCTTGCTGTCCATTCTATCTTTCTTAGCGATAGGTCCTGCTGTTGACGTGTTTACAGGATGGCTTGTAGCAGGTGTTGATTGGCTTGTAGGTACAGGTTTACTGCCATTAACAAGTATTCTAATCGAACCTGCCAAAGTATTGTTCTTAAACAATGCAATTAATCATGGCGTCCTTTCACCAATCGGTGTAGAGCAAGTTAAACAAACTGGATCTTCCATTCTGTTTCTGCTTGAAGCAAATCCTGGACCAGGTATTGGTATTCTGCTTGCTTATTGCTTCTTCGGAAAAGGTACTGCGAAGAGATCGGCGCCTGGAGCTGCCATCATTCATTTCTTCGGTGGTATCCATGAAATATATTTCCCTTATATTCTAATGAAACCGATGTTATTTTTAGCGGTCATTCTTGGAGGCATGAGCGGAGTTTTCACTTTAGTTCTTTTAGGCGGCGGATTGTTCGCTCCCGCTTCGCCAGGTAGTATTCTTGCCATTACAGCGGTAACTCCGCATAATATGGGCGCATATATTGCTAACTTTGCAGGTGTGATCGTAGCTGCAATTGTATCATTCATCGTAGCTGCATTCGTCTTGAAAACAGGTAAACAGACGGAGGAAAATATCGAAGATGCTGCGAAAAAAATGCAAGAAATGAAAGGGAAGAAAAGTTCTGTTGCTGATGTATTTGCTTCAGATCCGGGTACTATGCCAACAAACGTCAGTAAAATTATTTTTGCTTGCGATGCTGGTATGGGTTCAAGTGCAATGGGTGCTTCCCTCCTGCGCAAAAAGGTAAAGGAAGCTGGTTTGAATATTGATGTTACAAATACAGCAATCAGCAACATTCCTTCTGACGCACAAATTGTTATTACACAGGAAGAGTTAACTCCAAGAGCACAAAATAAAGTGCCGAATGCTTTTCATGTATCTGTCGATAACTTCTTATCAAGTCCTGAATACGATTCATTGCTAGCACGGCTTCAGGCTGATGGTACTGACGAGCTTCATGAGATTGTCGAAGATGCTGAAGAGGAAGTTCCAGGTGTTCGTGAACATTCAATTGAACCTGGCATCGATGCAGGTGAAGAAGATGCACCGGATGATAATGATCTGCTTCGCGAAGAAAATGTCTTCCTTAATCAACATTTTAACAATAAGGAAGAAGCAATCCGCTTTGCGGGAAGAGCTTTAGTAAATGCAGGATACGTTAAGGAAAGCTACATTGAAGCGATGATTGCACGTGATGAAATGACTTCAACCTATATGGGAAATGATGTAGCCATTCCACATGGAACTGAGGAAGCTAAGAAAGATGTCCTTAAATCTGGATTTACCGTTTTACAGATACCAAACGGTGTCGATTTTGACGGGCAAAAGGCTCGGTTAATATTCGGGATAGCCGGCAAGGATGGCACACATCTTGAAATTCTATCTGGCATAGCGGTTACTTGCTCGGAGATGGAGAATATTGAAAAGATGGTTAAAGCCACATCAGCCAGGGAATTGATGGATATTATAAACGTTAAAAATAATTAAATACTCTTAACCAAGAATAGAAAAGCGTTTTACGCTTTTCTATTCAGTATTTTCTCGTGTTACTCCACCTGAAATGAGTTGGTAGCATGTATATTACTTCAAGGGAAAAATCAATCATAGAATTGATCATAAAAACTTCAGGAAAACATACGGCGATATCCATTGCAACACAACTGAATGTAAGTGTCCGGACGGTTCAACGTGATCTGAAGGCCATAGAAAAAATCCTGCAATCTTTTGAGTTGCATTTAACACGCAATACACATGAAGGGCTGTCCATCGATGGGAAGAATGAACAAATCTTTAGGCTCGTACAGCACCTGATGGGTAATCATCCGATTGATCAAACGCCACAAGAAAGAAAGTTGCATCTTCTTTTAGCTTTATTGCAGGAAGAATCATATAAAACTCAAGCTCTAGCGGGGGATCTCGGTATGAGCATAACCACTCTTTCAACCTATTTAGACGAACTGACTGAGTGGATAAGAAATTTTAATATCGTGATTACCAGAAAAAGGGGAGTCGGAATAGAGCTTACCGGCACTGAAGAAAATAAACGGAAAGCTCAGGCTGCCTATTTCTTGCACTTCTTTAATGAAGAGCTGATTGAAAGTTTATTTTTGTTGCAAGAAGGAAAATTCCCAGAAGGGAAAATCCTCGACTATTTCGATCCCGATTATCTTCTGGCTATTGATGGGGTGCTGAACTCGACCTTTAACAGTGTCCATTCGCGTTTGGCGGATAGCGGGTATATAGGGTTAATTGTGCATATTTATGTAACCCTGCAAAGGAATGAAAGCCAATTTTTTTTGGAGAAGGACTTCAAGAAAATAAGAGAACTTTCGGATGAGAATAATCTTATGAATAAAATAGGCAAGGAACTCAGCATCATGCTGGATGTCTCTTTTACCATCGATGATATAAGCTACCTGGCCGCCATCCTTAAAGGTTCCAAGCTTCATGCGGCGGATGCCGTTCCATATGACAGTGTGGTGCTAGGCCAGCTGATAAGGAACTTGATAAAAGATGTTTCTGCTCAATTGCAAATCGATTTGACCAAGGATTTCCCATTGTATCAAGGGCTCCTTGCCCATATGGAACCATCGCTTTTCCGGATCAAACAGGAAATGGGATTATATAATCCCTTAACGGAAGATATTAAACGAAAGTATCCGGTTCTCTTTTTAGCAGTAAAGACCAGTCTGGAAAAGGGATTCAAAGAAATTAAAGATTTTCCTGAAGATGAAATAGCCTTCATTGTCCTTCATTTCGGATCTGCATTAGTGATGCGGGAGGAAGAAATATCAATAAGGGCACTCATTGTTTGTCCGACAGGTATAGGTACGTCGAAGATGCTTGCAAGCCGGATCAAAAAAGAAATCATAGAAATCCAGACTGTAGAAATCAAGACGATCAAAGATATCCAGCAGCAGGGAAGCCTGAAAAACTATGATGTAATCATTTCTACCGTTCGGCTTCCGTATATCGATATGGATTATATCCTCGTATCCCCTCTTTTGAGTGAAGAGAATATATTGAACATCAGGAATTATTTAAGGAAGAATATTGAAAACTTCACTAAGAATAAGCGTTATAGCAGTCATTCAGCCCAAAAGGATTCCCTGCCAAAAAAAGAGAATGGCGAATTGAAAGAAGTATTGCAGGAACTGAAAGACGTCCAACAAGCAATAGACGCTGTTATCAATAATTTCCGGTTTTATCGGCTGCCTCATCTGAAAGGACATCCGCGAATCATCGAAGAAATGGTTCGGATGGCTGAAAAGAAAGATCTGCTAATGGATGCGGATGATGTGATTGGATCCCTTAACGAACGGGAAAAAAAAGGTGGTTTAGGTATTCCAGGCACTGGAATGGGCCTTTTTCATACCAGACATAAGAATGTGAAAGAGCTGATTTTCCAGGTGGCCCACTTAGATGAACTCTGTGTGGTAAGAGGAATGGACGGAAAAGACGTGTATATGAAAAACCTGTTGCTGATGCTTGCTCCTGAAGAATTAAGTGCGAAGCAGCAGGAAATCGTCAGCTTAATCAGTTCAAGTTTAATTGAAAGCAATGAATCTATAATGATTTTTTCATCATCAGACGAAGAAGTAATTCGCAGTAGAATGGAAGCCATATTTTTGGATTATTTATATACTAACTTGATAAAGGGATGATAGAAATGAAACAAGTAGTACATTTCGGTGCAGGGAATATTGGAAGAGGATTTATTGGGGCACTCTTTTCACAATCTGGATATCATGTAACATTTGTAGATATAGCTGATCAAATCATCGACCAGTTAAATGATAAAAAGCAATACCAAGTCAAATTGGCGACTGATCAGCAAGAATCGGTCACAGTAGAAAATGTATCAGGTTTAAACAGCTTAAAGCAGGAAGAGGAAATCATCAAGGCAATTAAGGAAGCAACATACCTTACGACTGCAATCGGTCCGAATATTTTGCCTCACATCGCACCTTTAATTGCAAAAGGGTTAACTTCAAGAGTGAAGGAAACCGATGAAAAACTATATGTGATTGCTTGCGAAAACCAAATATCAGCAACAGATCTTTTAGAAGGATACATTCTAGAAAACTTAGATCAAGATACAAAGGCAAACTTAGCTGATAAAGTATTCTTCTTTAATTCAGCTGTTGATCGAATTGTTCCGATTCAAAATAACGAGGGTTCCCTCGATGTTTTGGTAGAACCTTATTATGAATGGGTCGTTGAAACGAATGAAAACATTCCTGCCGTTGAGGGGATGACCATTGTAAAAGAACTCGCTCCATTCATTGAAAGAAAACTTTTTACCGTTAATACAGGACATGCTGTCATTGCTTACTTGGGTTATCTTAAGGATAACAAATTGACGATTGACCAGTCATTGGAAGACGAAGGCATTGTAAAGCAAGTCAAGAACACATTAGATGAAACTGGAGCCTATTTAATAAAGGAATACCAGTTGAACCCAGACGAGCATCAGCAATATATTAACAAGATTATTAACCGATTTAAAAATTCTTACTTAAATGACTCAGTAAATAGAGTAGGCCGTTCACCTCTTCGTAAGCTTGGACCAAACGACCGTCTTGTACGCCCTGCAGTAGAAGCGAAGAAAGCTGGACTTTCCTATACACATCTAGCGAAGGCAATAGCGGCAGCTTTACTCTTTAACTATAACGAGGATGAAGAAGCACTAAGGCTGCAAGCGATGGTGAAAGAAAACGGTGTACCTTCTGTTCTTAAAGAAGTTAGTGGTTTAGACGAAAATAGCGAAATTACCAAAGAAGTTGTCAGTCA
This sequence comes from Peribacillus butanolivorans, assembly GCF_001273755.1. GTDB lineage: Bacteria > Bacillota > Bacilli > Bacillales > DSM-1321 > Peribacillus > Peribacillus butanolivorans. The sequence continues at coordinate 4,058,596 of NZ_LGYA01000001.1, read as the reverse complement.
TTACAATGAGTTAAAGAAATAAATAGTTTATGACCAGAGCTCCTGAAATGAATTTTCAGGAGCTCTTTAACTTAAGAATATTGCTGAGGGGATGCAAAGTACTTACGTGATCAATTGCTTTACGCTATACAATGCTCAAAAGGATAAAATAAATTCCCCCTAATACCAACTAAACCACTAAAGATAATTGACTACAGAACAGTAATTTTATATGATAATACTGACTGACTAATCAATCGGGAGGTGAGAAAGAATTTCTACAGAAAAGGTGGATAGAAGAGAGCAAATATTAGAGATTTCGCAACAACTTTTTGCTTCACTTGGTTATCATAAAACGAAGATCTCTGACATCGTTCGAGAAGCGGGTATTGCGCAGGGAACTTTTTATTGGCATTTTAAAAGTAAAGAAGCTATTGCTTTAGAAATTATTCAACAAGGGCGGAACGGACTTCTGGAAGTTGTAGCGCACGGACATCGAAAATTTCCTGGAACTGTTAAGGATGTTGTGAATTCCTCTGAAAAGTTATTTGAAGAGTTGTTTGATTTTTCCGCATCTAATCGATATATGATGGAAATGATATTCAAAGGAATTGACGGTGAAGAGTCACTTAAACAGGTGATTATTGAAACTCGATTGAAGGTGGAAGAAGCTTTTCAAAATAATATCAAAAGAGCGATGGAGCTAAACATTCTACCGGAAAGGGATCCTGGTTTACAAGCTGCATTATTAATGAGTTTATTTGAAGGAATCCTATCTAGATGGTTATTCGGACCGGTCTCAGAGGGTTCGCATATACGAAACAAAACAACGGCGGAACTGGCTAAAGAAATGGTCAGATTCGAATTTTTTGGATTATTAGGAACATATAAAGGAGACAGATTATTATGAAGAAAAAATATTCATACCTTACATTGGTATTATTATTAGCCTTTACTTTGATATTAAGTGCTTGTGGTTCGAAAGATGATAAGGCAAGCGAAAATAAAGAAAGCAGTGCAGATTTATTACAACAAATCAAAGATCGCGGAACACTTAAAGTAGGGCTTATGGGTACATATCAGCCATACAATTTCTTGAATGATAAGAAAGAGATGGATGGATTTGATGCTGATATCGCGAAAGAAATGGCCAAACGTCTTGGAGTGGATGTTGAATTTGTTTCTCAAGAATTTTCAGGTATGGTGGCAGGATTACAAACAAAAAAATTTGATGCAGTTATTAGTCAAATGACCATTACTGATGAACGTAAAAAACAAATGGACTTTACGGAACCGTATATCACTAACCATGTGAAGGTAATCGTTCAAGAAGATAATAACTCGATTAAGTCTGTAAAAGATTTCAAAGGCAAGAACATTGGAGTAGGGCTAGGTACTAATGACGAAACATATCTTCGTACAGAGCTGCTTCCAGAGGTGGGGGATTTTACAATTAAAGCATATGATGATGTTATTACATCATTAAAGGATTTGGACTCTGGAAGAATCGATGCAACCATTAATAATATGTATGCGTTGAAACCAGTTGTAGAGAGTAATGGATTTAAGATCAAAGCAGTTGGTGAACCGGTAAAATCTGATAAAGCAGGAATCGCGATTCGTAAAGGCAATGAATCATTATTGAAAGAATTGAATAAACATCTAGCTGATATGAAAGAAGACGGCACATATAATGAGATTTTTGTGAAATGGTTTGGGGAAGAGCCACAAGAATAAACCTTTAGTAGTAGAAAGGATACAAGCAAAGTTATGGATGTTATTTGGGTTAACCTACCATTTTTATTGAAGGGAGCGTATTATACGCTCCTTATCACCATTATTTCAATGTTTTTTGGATCGATTATTGCTGTGATTGTGGCGGTTGCAAGACTAAAAGGTAATAAGTTTATTAGGTGGATGGCTCGTGCATATGTTTCCATCATAAGAGGTACTCCCACTTTGGTCCAAATTATTATTGTGTATTATGGACTGGCTGATTACGGATTAAATCTTCAACCACTAACAGCGGCTTATATTGCGTTAAGCATTAGCATTGGGGCTTACCTGTCTGAAACATTACGCGGAGCGATTCAATCTATCCCTAAAGGACAATATGAAGCGGCATATGCTTCTGGAATGTCGCCATATCAAACGATGCGCAGGATTATTTTCCCTCAAGCGATTCGGGTGGCCATCCCGCCAGCAGGCAATACATTTATTGGGATGTTAAAAGAGACATCACTTGTCTCCGTTATAACGGTTACCGAATTATTGCGTTCAGCTCAATTATTAATCGCTCAATACTATGTGTACATGCCATTTTATTTAGCAATTGCGCTAATGTATTGGATCATGAGTACAGGATTTTCCTTTGTCTTGGAAAGAATTGAAAAACGGTTATCAATATATGACTAAGTATGGTGAAGTAGAATGATAAACATCAACAACCTATCGAAGAGTTTTTCAACATTAGAAGTGTTGAAGGATATTAATTTACAAGTGAACAGCGGCGAAGTTGTTGTGATTCTTGGACCGAGTGGTTCAGGTAAAAGTACATTGCTTCGATGTATAAATGGTCTCGAAGAATTAACGAGTGGAACTATTGAAGTGAGCAACATTGTCGTTGATGCGAAAAAAAGTCATAAAGAGCGCAATAAACAAATTAAAAAAGTCCGTCTTCATACGGGAATGGTTTTTCAACAATTTAATTTATATCCGCATAAAACGGTATTGGAAAATGTTATCGAAGCACTGTTAATTGTGAAAAAATGGTCGAAAAATGATGCAGAGATAAAAGGGGAAACGCTGTTAAAAAGAGTAGGTTTGATTGATAAAAAAGATGTGTATCCTTCCCGATTATCTGGAGGTCAGCAACAAAGGGTTGCGATTGCAAGAGCACTTGCCATGGAACCGGATATCTTATTGTTCGATGAACCAACGTCTGCATTAGATCCAGAGTTGGTAGATGAGGTGTTGGCTGTAATTAAAGAACTTGCTCAAGATGGAATGACCATGGCTATCGTTACACACGAGATGACTTTTGCTCAGGAAGTTGCTGATCGAATCGTCTTCATGTCAGATGGTGTCATTGTTGAAGAAGGTCCACCAGAGGAATTCTTTTCACAACCACAAACCGATCGAGCCAAGAAATTTTTGAAGAAAATGTAGTTAATATAAGGAGAGCTGGAGGAATTATTATGAAAGTGGTAACAAAATGGAATGGCCAGCGCGCTTTCACGGCTGTTGGAGATTCAGGTTATGAAGTAAGTATGGACGCAACTCCTGCATATGGAGGCGAAGGAAAAGGATGTACACCAACTGAAATGCTGCTGGCTTCTCTAGCTGGTTGCATTGGAATTGATGTCACGATGATACTGAAACCTTATTTGTCATCTGTGGACAAGCTTGAAATTGAAACAGATGGTACGAGAAAAGAAGAATTGCCAAAAGGATTCACATCCATTGTTGTGACTTTCATCATTGATGGGCAAGTGGACAGTAAACGAATCTGGAGGGCAATTAATCTGGGCAAAGAAAAATACTGTGCGGTATCAGATTCTTTGAAAGCCGATATCTCATTCCGGCTGATTTTAAATGGGGAAGAACAAGCAAAAATAGTTACTGATCAAAACCAAGGAGAATAACTACCTTTAACTTTTCAAAAGCACTGTGGAGAAATCTCTACGGTGCTTATGTTTTTTTAAAGGAATAAGAAAAAGGATATTTCTTAGGAATATAAATTTAACGCTTGTAAATAGTAATCATTACGTTTTATAATGAGAGACAGTCAAGAAAATAGTTACATCTATAGTGATAATTCTTGAACTAAAAGGATTTTTTTATAGTATAAATCGTAATTATTTTGATTTGTGTGATGAAGGGGTCTTTTTATGTTGAGAATATAGCACTTACTTGAATTTGATACTTTAACTCGTGAGTTTAGCGCAGTTACTCGTGAATTTGGTACTTTTACTCGTGAGTTTAGCGCCTTTACTCGTGAGTTTGGCACTTTTACTCGAGAGTTTGGCGCAGTTACTCGTGAGTTTATTACTTTTACTCGTGAGTTTAGCGCAGTTACTCGAGAGTTTGGCACTTTTACTCGAGAGTTTGGCGCAGTTACTCGAGAGTTTGGCGCAGTTACTTGTGAGTTTGGTACTTTAACTCGTGAGTTTAGCGCAGTTACTCGTGAGTTTGGCACTTTTACTCGTGAATTTGGTACTTTTACTCGTGAATTGAGTGCATTTACTCATGGGTTCGTTCATTAACTCGAGTTTAGTCCTCTTCGCGTAAGTTTGGAGAAAGGAGAAGCAGGAAAGAAGGTAGAAGATTATCCAATCCATACATAGTAAGGAACCTATAAACAAGGGACAATTTGAATGATTTCTGATTGGAGAAATCTCTCACTAGTAATATCAAGAAATTATTTCCTGTCAAATCATGATAGTAAAACTGCGATATAAATCGTAATCAATACGATTTTCGACAACTGATATAAAACTAAAAATATTTATGGAGGATTATCTTATGTTCAGGAAATACAAATCATTATTTATTCTATTTCTAGCAGTCTTTTTCTTTCTTTTGGTAGCATGTTCTTCCGAGACTGCAAAAGAACAAGAGAAAAAGAAAAAAGAAGTGAATTTACTTTTTAATTTTGCCACTAGCTCGCTTGATCCTAATGTTGATACAAGCTATGTGTCACTTCGTGCAGGAATTACTGAAACTTTGGTACATCTCAATGATAAGGACTTGACTATTGAGCCTTGGCTGGCTGAAAGCTGGAATAGTAAAGATGGACAATTATGGGAGTTCAATCTAAGGGAGGGAGTGACGTTTCAGAATGGAAAACCTATGGATGGCGAGGCAGTAAAGGCATCTTTAGAGAGGGCGATGAAAGATAGTCTAGCGATTAAGAATGCCTTGCGCATTGATTCGATAGAAGCAAAAGGAAATACTTTAATGATTAAAACAGAAGTTCCCTTTCCGGAGTTCCCATCTGAATTGGTTCATCCAAACACATCGATTCTTGACGTAACGGAAAGTGACTTTATAAACAAACCAATTGGGACAGGCCCTTTTGCCGTGTCGAAATTCACACCAGGAACTGCAGTGGATCTTAAGCGGTACGATTCTTACTGGGCTGGAGCCGCGAAACTGGAGAAAGCCAGATTTTCGTTTAATGAAGATGCCAACGCGCGCTCTCTTGCACTTGAATCAGGAGATGCTGATATTGTCTTCCGTCCAGAAGTTGAAAGCCTAGCAAATTTAGAAGCTATAGATGGGGTAACTGTGGAGTCCACATCTACTTTCCGTGTACATCAAATGACGATGAACTTAGAACGGAAAGCGCTGCAAGATATACACGTTCGTAAGGCTATAGATGCTTTGATAGATCGTTCATCCATTGCGGATACGATTTTACAAGGTCATGCAGAAGTTGCCACAGGACCTTTTCCATCTACGTTCTCATTTGCTCCAGACTATCCAAAAAAAGAGAACGGAATGGAAGCGGCTAGAGAATATCTTGAAAAAGCAGGATATAAGAAAGTACATGATGTTATGCAAAAAGACGGCAAACCGCTTTCGTTTACGCTTCTTACTTACAGTTCACGTGCCGATTTACCGTTAATCGCTCAAGTATTTCAATCGGATGCTGCGCAGCTAGGAATTGATGTGAAAATCAAACAGATTGAAATCCCGGAAGAGTATATGGCTGCCAATCGGGATTGGGATTTAACAACGTACAGTAATTTAACGGCACCGCGCGGAGATGCCGGTTACTATTTAAATGCAACGTATCATCCAAATGGCGCCTTAAACTTCAGTGGTGCGGATGACGATCACTTGACGGCACTTATTGACAAGTTAAACGTAACGGTTGGGCAGAAAAAACGTTCAGATTTAGCTGAAGAAATTGCGATGTATGTGGATGAACAAGTATATAACTCATTTATTTTACATCCCAACACACTTGTTGCATATAACTCCAATAAAGTTGAAAACTGGATCACTTCGCGAAGTGAATACTACATGCTGACGAATGAACTGGATGTGAAGTAAATGTTCCGCATTCTAGGCAGGCGATTTATCGAGGTTGTGATTTTTATCCTTGTTACTACATTTATCAGCTTTCTTTTTGTGCGGCTCGCTCCAGGTGATCCGGTACTATCAATTCTTCAAGTGGATGATGTATCGATCACAAACGAGCAAGTCTATGAGCTTCGTGAAGAATTGGGATTCAACGATCCGTTGCTTGTGCAGTATGGCCATTGGTTTGCGGACTTTGTTCAATTAGATTTCGGAAATTCCTATATTACGAATCAGCCTGTGATGAAAATGATTTTAAGCGGTCTGCCAGCGACACTTGAACTGTCAATGGGTGCTTTACTTGTCATGCTTAGTATAGCCATTCCTTTAGGATCGCTTGCTGCTTTATATAGAGGCAGTTGGATTGACCAGATAAGTCGTGGAGTCTCATTATTAGGCGCAGCTATCCCTAGCTTTTGGCTGGGACTACTTTTGATTGATTTATTCGCGGTGAGATGGGGGGTATTTCCAACAATGGGAAGGGACGGATTCATTTCAATGGTCTTGCCGTCGGTTACTTTGGGCCTTGCCATTACAAGTGTATACGTCCGCTTGCTGCGTTCGAGCTTGATTGACTCGCTTAGTCATGAATTTATCAGAGCCGCCCGGTCAAGGGGGATTTCAGAAATACGTATCTTCTTTGCCCACGCATTTCGCTATAGTTTACCGCCGGTCATAACTGTATTCGGCGTTAGCCTTGGCAGCTTGATCGGCGGGGTCGTCGTGGTTGAAGTGATTTTTGCCTATCCTGGTATTGGGAAGATGGTCGTTGACTCCATTCGGTCTCGTGATTACCCAGTCATCCAAGGATACATTTTAATTATGGCTATTATTGTATTTATGGTAAATAGCGCAGTGGATTTAACTTACCGATATTTGAATCCTGAGCTAAGACTAAAGGAAAGGAATAATAGATGATGGAATTAGTGTTCAGAAAACAAATTAAAAGACGATGGAAAGCTGCTGCTATTTATACAACGATGGCTTTTGTGTTTGCTGTTGCAGCGTACACCTTTCTTGGCCTGAAACATGATCCGCTACTAGTCAATCTGGCTGAAAGATTATTGCCAGCAAGCTTAGAACATCCGCTCGGCACGGACCACTTAGGGCGTGACGTATTAACGCGTCTGCTGCTTGGTACAAAGCTGACGGTTGGCTATGGGCTCTTATCCTTGTTAGTTGCTGTTATAATCGGCGTCCCGTTTGGGGTGATTTCTGGATTCAAAGGAGGTCTGATCGATCGAATTTTCATGCGTATTGCAGATGCTTTTTTATCGTTTCCAGATACGATTGTAGCTATTGTGTTGAGTGGTCTATTAGGTCCGGGAATAGAGAACCTGCTGTTGGCCATTGTTGTAGTGAAATGGGTGAACTATGCTCGGCTTGTGCGCAGTACGGTGATTACTGAGCGTCAGAAAGATTATGTGACGGTAGCTAAAATTAATGGAGTTAGTTCCTTCCGAATTATGCGAAAACATCTATTTCCGCACCTTATTGGGAATGTACTCGTACTGGCAAGTCTCGATTTAGGGAAAATCATCTTACTCATATCTTCCCTGTCTTATATTGGACTCGGTGCGCAGCCTCCAGCACCAGAATGGGGAGCAATGCTCAATGACGCCCGTCCTTACTTTCAATCCAATCTGTTTCTGATGATTTATCCCGGACTTGCTATTGGATTTGTCGTTCTTTTATCAAACTTATTCGGTGATTATTTGCGTGATAAATTTGATGTGAAAAAGGAGGTGGAATCGTGAGTATTTTAACCGTTAATCATCTATCTGTTATAGGAAAACAAAATAGGATTGTCAAAGATATTTCGTTAGACATCCATAAAGGAGAGTGGTTCGCACTTGTTGGTCAAAGTGGTAGCGGCAAAAGCATGACAGCAATGGCAATCGGACAGTTGCTAGCGCCAAATCTCCAAGCAAAGGGAGAAATATGGTATCAAGAAAAGAATTTATTAACGCTGTCTTCCTCTGAAATGCGGAAAATTCGCGGAAAGCACCTAGCTTATATTTTTCAAGATTACCAAGGTTCATTTACTCCGTTTCTTACCATTGGACAACACTTCGAGGAGTATCAGCGGACGCACCTTAAACTGTCTAAAAAAGCAAGACGGCAGCAAGCTGTGGAAGCGCTTATTTCCGTTGGCCTTTATGAAGATATCTATAGAAGATATCCGTTTCAATTAAGCGGGGGGCAGCTTCAACGTGTGTCCATTTCGATAGCACTGCTGCTTAAACCAGATATATTGATAGCAGATGAACCGACTACTGCTTTGGACAGTGTATCTTCTTTTAAGGTTTTGCAATTGTTATCCCGGTTGCAAGTAGAAACCGGCTGTGCAATTTTGTTCATTGCCCATGATTTGCGTCATGTGAAGAAATATGCGAACCGAATTGCTGTTATGAAAGAAGGAGTAATCATAGAAACCGGTGATAAAAATCAGGTGCTGAATCATCCGCAGCACGCTTATACAGATAAACTGATTCAATCATCGCCATCACTTAGAAGCAGGAGTTCATTAACACTTGAAGGAGTGTCAGGATGAGTTTATTAGAAGTGAAAAATGTCCATAAAACGTACGATAACGGTGTGGAAGTTCTTAAAAACGTGAATTTTAGCATGGAGAGGAAAGAGTGCCTAGGTTTAGTAGGAGAGAGTGGGTGCGGGAAGAGCACGCTTGCTCGCTGCATTTTACAGATTGAATCTATTAATAAAGGTATAATCATGTTCGAGGGGACGCCTCTGCAAAACAAAAGCGAGCGCAATTTAAAGCCGTACCGAAAAAACATCCAAGCGGTTTTACAAAACCCTGCTTCAGCGTTGAATCCAAAACTAAGGATAAAAGATTCGCTAATAGATCCTTACCTGCAATACAGCAGTCAAGCTAAGATGAAACAATTTCAGTATACAAGTGAAGAAAACTTTGTCGCCCAGCTATTAGAAGCTGTAGAACTTCCAACGGAACTTGCTGAACGATTTCCGCATGAACTAAGTGGAGGACAGAAGCAGCGAGTGACCATTGCACGCGCTATTAGTATTGAACCAGCGCTTATAATTTTAGACGAACCGGCTTCAAGTCTTGATGTGCTATCACAAGCAGCCGTATTGCGTTTGTTAGATGAACTACGAGTGACGTTGGATATTTCATATCTTTTTATTTCTCATGACCTGGCGGCTGTGCATGAGATGAGTCAAAAAATCATGGTGATGAAAGAGGGTGTCATTGTTGATTCATTCGAGAGGGAAAACCTCTTTTCTATGGACCGTCATTCATACACACAAGAATTATTAACCATGTTTGAATGATGAAGAACATCAGGAAAACCGCTCTATCTGTTTAAAATATAAATCGTAATGATTTTGATTAACGACAGATAAGGATTTGAACCATAAGGGGGGAAATGCGGTGAATCACAGATCATATCTAGCCTTAGCCATTCCTTTGACCATTTCGACGATAACGACACCTCTAATAGGTGCGGTGGACACGGCAGTAGTGGGTCAGTTACCCAATCCGGCTTATTTGGGAGGTGTAGCTGTAGGTACGATTATTTTTAATACCATGTATTGGCTGTTCGGCTTTTTGCGAGTGAGTACATCTGGATTTGCTGCACAAGCACTTGGTGCAAAGAATGAACAACAAGGAATGTTAGCCTTTATCAGGCCGTTATTAATAGCGATTGCGGTAGGAATATTTTTTATACTGCTTCAAGGTCCGATTGAACATATTTCATTAACCTTGATAAACCCGGACACTGACGTTCACTTATATGCCTCTGAATACTTCAGCATTCGAATCTGGGGAATTCCATTTACTTTAATGAATTACGTTATCTTAGGATGGCTAATGGGAATGTCCAAAATCAAGGTTTCGTTAGTGCTACAAGTGTTTATGAACCTCATGAACATTGTTCTGGATTTGTTGTTTGTCCATGTTTTCGCATGGGGTGTATCTGGAGTAGCTATAGCAACTCTTCTATCAGAGGTAACAGCCTTTTTCATTGGGCTATTTATTATTTGGAAAGCGACGCCCTATCGAATTAAAATACCTCCCTTTAAAGAGATGATTGACCCGTTGTCTTTTAAAAAAATGATGGCGGTGAATCGAGACTTATTTATCAGAACGCTCTGTTTGCTAACTGTTTTTAATATCTTTACGGCAAAGGGCGCGTCATATGGAACGGAGATATTGGCAGCCAATGCCGTCCTTATTCAAATTCACTATATAATGGCTTACTTCTTTGACGGGTTCGCAAATGCCTCTAGCATTCTTGTTGGAAAAGCCATTGGTTCGGAGGATAAGCACTTGTATAAGAAGACCCTTATGTTGTCCTGGCAGTGGGGGGGGCCTATCCTCTCTAATGATTGCTGCCAGTTACTATCTATTTAGTGATTACATCATTTCACTATTTACACGCATACCTAGTGTCATTGATTTGGCAAATGATTATGGAATCTGGCTTATTTTGTTTCCTCTTTCGGCAAGTGTAGGCATCGTTTTCTACGGTGTTTTTACAGGGGCTACAGAAGCTGGGCCTATTCGGAACTCAATGATTTACTCCTTAATCGTTTTTTTAATAACCTTATATATCTTTGTGCCTTCGTTTCAAAACCATGCGTTATGGTTGGCCTTTACTGTATTTAGCTTAGGGCGTTCAGTATTTTTAGCACTGCATATACCACAGTTAAGTCATAAATTATTTCCTAAGAGGAGTGTTAGACATGAAGACAATCGAATTAGCTAGAAAACAAGAAAAAATCATTAATACATATACAGAAACATATAAAATCTTACTAGCAGAACAAGATTTATCACCAAATAATGAGATAATTAATCACGTTTTATCTGAACTAGTTTCCATTCTTTCTAAACCAATAGATCAATCCATAGCAGAAGATATTCTTAACGATAAGGAGATTAAATCAATTAGGGGAACCATGCTTGAAAAGCTGACGATTGCCGAAACCTTAATGGAGGATTACTATGCCAAATTATTTATTGGCAAGGTGAATTCCTTAGATGACTTTCGTTCATTTATTTATTGGGATAACTACAAAGAACTGATCAAAACAGAAATACATGAACTAAAAAAAGTAAAAAATGATTTTCATTCGTTCGCATTTATAGGAGCGGGTCCTTTACCTTTAAGCCCCTTACTGCTTAAACAAGAATTGGGTTCAAAAATGACCTGTCTCGATATTGATAAGCAGGCTTATACATATGGCCAGGGTTTCATACAAGATTTAGATATTGATAGGAACTCAAGCTATATTTTAAAAGATGGTGCTCTACATGATTATAGTGGATATGATCTTATCTGGATTGCCAGCCTTGTTCCTAATAAAGAGGATATTTTAAAACAAATATTTGAGACGAATCCAAAGGCTATAGTGGCCATTAGATCGGTGGATGGCATACATCAATTATTATATGAACAAGTCGATGCAACAAAGTTTCACAAAGTGGCATGTGAAGAAGTCGGCAGAACTATTGCAGATTCTTTCATCATTAATTCAACAATATTATACACATACAAACAGTAAAACCCATCAAACGAGTTGCTTCGGCAATTCGTTTTTTTATATGAGTAAGTTATTAAACTAAAAGGTTCGGGAGGGAGTAGTTACCCCAGCAGGTGTGAACAGCCAATTAGGATAAGAATAAGGCACTCCTGCATGACTAGTTTATTTTGATTTGCGAGTAATACTTGAATTGAGAGTCTATTATATATCGATGTGAAAATCGCCTTTGCATTTCCATGAAGTCATTATCATTGGCCTAATCTGTAGCAATAAGAGGAAAGGAATTTTTTTCTTAAGATTCGTAGAAAAAAACGGGAAGTGTCCAAAGGTTGTCTATGTGGCAGTCGTTTGGGGTTAAATATTGGAACTTTATTTGTGGAAATTTGCATATAATTACAAACGGAATGGTGGCGGAGAGATGTTCTTGCTCCTCTAAGGTAGTTGTAATTGGAAAAGTTTTCTATTAATATGGAATATGAATAATGTCATAGGAGGTTGTACATTGGCTTTACAAATCAAAGAAATCACAAAGAAATTTGGAGATTTCACAGCTGTTAATAATCTAAATTTCACTATCCCCGAGAAAGAAATGTTTGGTTTTTTAGGAGGGAATGGTGCAGGGAAAACAACCACGTTTCGTATGATACTTGGCTTGCTTGACCCAACCGAAGGAGAAATAGTTTGGGATGGCAAGAAAATCGATTATACGACCAGTTCATTAATTGGTTACCTTCCTGAGGAACGCGGACTATATCCAAAGCTGAAGGTGCGCGATCAGATTGTATATTTAGCTAGATTAAGAGGCATGAGAAAAGGAGATGCATTGAAAGAGTTAGAATATTGGCTTGATCGTTTTATGGTGCCAGAGTACATCGATAAGCGTGTTGAAGAGCTTTCAAAGGGAAATCAGCAAAAAATCCAGTTGATCGCTTCCATGATTCATAAACCGGAATTGCTTATTCTTGACGAACCCTTTAGCGGACTAGATCCTGTTAATGTGGAAATGCTGAAGAAGGCGGTCATCGACTTGAGGGACAGCGGCACGACGATTGTTTTCTCAAGTCATCGTATGGAGCATGTTGAAGAGATGTGTGAGCATCTTTGCATTATGCATAAAGGATCCCCCGTAGTGGCTGGGAAATTGAAAGAAATTAAGCGTTCTTTTGGAAAAAAGAATGTGTCAATTAAAGCTGATTTTGATTTATCTTTCTTGGATGCTTATCCTGGTGTAACAAAAGTTAAGGACACGATGGAAGGGAAAATTCTTCAAGTCACTGGTGAAGATGTAGCTGAGAGCATGATTCGTGATCTTGTTCCAAAAGGGTTCGTTCGAAAATTCGAATTGGAAGAACCATCGCTGACGGATATTTTCATTGAAAAAGTAGGTGCAGTCTATGAATAAATTTTGGATTGTTCTGTCCCATACATATCTATCAAAATTAAAAACGAAATCCTTTATCATTTCTACAGTCATTATGATGGCATTGATTCTTGTTCTTACAAATATTTCGAAGTTTATTGATACATTCGATAGTGATGATCAGGAAAAGGTTGCCGTTATCGATCTGACTGAAGGTAGTTTATTTGATTCTTATAAGACTGCGGTAGCAGGTGTGAACGATGAGCTCTCGATAATATCCGCCCAAGATGAAAAGGAAGCGGATGAAATGGTTAACGCAGAAGAAATCGTTGGGTATCTGTTAATCGAAAAGGATGACAGCCTAGGTTTTAAGGGAACGTATAAAGCGAATCAAATTTCAGATTCAATGGTAAGTAATGATTTGCTTCTCGCACTTACCCAACTGAAAAGCCAAATCACAGCGAATGAATTGAAATTGACAGAGCAGCAAATCACTCAATTGAATACGCCGCCAGTCTTTGAAACGATTGCACTTCAGGAAAATGCAAAAACAGAAGAAGACCTCAATCAAGCCCGTGGTCTCGTGTATGTGCTTTTATTCGTTATTTACTTTGGTGTGTTGATGTATGCAACGATGATTGCAATGGAAGTAGCCACTGAAAAAACATCAAGGGTCATGGAAATCCTGATTTCAAGTGTCCCGCCAGTCACGCAGATGTTTGCCAAAATAATGGGGGTAGCTTTGCTTAGTCTTACACAAATGATTTTATTTTTTGGATTAGGTTATTTATCAATTAAGCAAAACTTGACAGGCATGAATGAAGGATTTTTCGCATTTTTTGGTTTCGGCAGCATCAATATCTCAACGATCATTTATGCGATCATCTTTGCATTGCTTGGTTATCTTCTGTACGCGACACTTGCGGCTTGTCTTGGGTCCGTTGTCAGCAAAATTGAAGATGTCCAGCAAATGATTTCACCGATGACCATGCTTGTTGTCATTGCCTTTATGATTGCGATGTTTGGACTAGGGAATCCTTCAGCTAGTTATATTACCATTACATCATTCATTCCATTTTTCACTCCAATGATTATGTTTTTGCGTGTAGGAATGCTTGATGTCCCTTTCTGGGAAATCGCAATAAGCATTGCTGTATTGATTTTAACAATTATTTTACTTGGTATTATCGGAGCGAAAATCTATCGTGGTGGAGTCCTGATGTATGGAAGCTCAAAATCACTAAAAAGCATCAAAAATGCATTGCAATTATCAAAGAAAAATTAACCTTAAAACCTGGATCCCTCACTTTTTTTTGAGGTATTCAGGTTTTTTTATTTTTTTCATGATTTATGAGTTCAGCTCCTAAAAACCCTTATGACTTTTTCTAAGGAATAAGTTTATTTACTTCTACTATTCCTTCCTTCATATGTACTGACACTTATTAACTCCAATAAGATCCCAACTAATTCAGCTGTTCTAGACAAGATAGTCCTTCGAAATTCATTCGATATATTGAAAGATACATAGGGGGATTTGTTAAGTTTAATGTAAGTCTATTAAACTTACTTGACAATATAAGCTTATTAAAATATAATTACTTACATAAAGTAACCAACAAAAAAGGAGAATAAATAACATGAATAGAAATGAAGCTGGTCAAGTTTTTTTACGGATAATTTTAGGTCTTACTTTTTTCATTCACGGAGTTTCAAAGTTTCAAGGTGGAATAGGTAACACGGCAGGCTTCTTTGATAGCCTCGGAATTCCTGGGTTCATGGCTTATGTGGTAGCATTTATCGAATTAGTCGGAGGTCTTGCAGTAATAGTTGGCTTTGGAACACGAATCGTTTCTATCTTGTTTGTCGTTATTATGCTGGGTGCCATTTTCACGGCTAAATTACCTGCTGGATTTCTTGGCAATGGACAAATGGCAGGATACGAGCTGGACTTAGCACTGCTTGCTATGTCCGTTTATCTAGCATGTGCAAATCGCTCGCTTTTTTCTTTAGATAATAAACTCTTTAATAAAGAAGGGAAGTAACAATATGATGGGGGAATTTCATCAAAAGCCCGTTACGTTTGTTAGGGAAGTTAGTATTAATGTCATGCATTTGGATAATGCCATCAGGTTTTATCAAGATATCATAGGTCTCCAATTATTGAAAAAAACGGATCGTAAAGCTGTTTTAACAACAGATGGTAAAACCCCGTTGCTTACGCTTGAGCAGCCCGCTGATGTAATTCCAAAAGAAGGAAGAACAACAGGCTTATATCACTTTGCTCTTTTGCTACCAACCCGTGCTGACTTGTCGATCTTTTTACGTCATTTACTTCAAATAGAATACCGGTTTGGAGCTTCGGATCATGATGTAAGTGAAGCGCTGTACATTACTGATCCGGATGGAAATGGCATTGAAGTCTACTGGGACCGTCCATCTTCTGACTGGAAATGGTCAAATGGAGAAGTTGCGATGGGAACGGACCCGTTAGATGGAAACAGCCTTCTGGCAGAAAGTGACGCCGAGTGGAACGGACTGCCTGCTGGTACGTTAATGGGACACATTCATTTACATGTAGCGGATCTACGAAAAACAGAAGAGTTTTACATGTTGGGTCTTGGGTTTACTATTGTGAATCGATTTGGAGGGGCTCTCTTTACTTCAACCGGCGGATATCATCATCATATCGGATTAAACACATGGAATGGCGTTGGCGCTCCTGCTCCAAAGAAAAACAGTGTAGGGCTCAACTGGTATTCACTTGTTTTTGCAGATGAAGTAGCGAGAAACAAAGTGATTGAAAACCTAAACAAAATTGGTGCTGAAGCTACAAAAGAAGACGATTTTTATGTCATCACAGATCCGTCAGGAAATGAGATTCATTTAGTTATCTAAAGCCTTTAGGGTTGGAACTATAGTATATTCAGAAAGCATTGGTGAGAAAAAATGGGATTTTTCAGTAAGTTATTTGGAAATAAAGATACAAGTGCAGAGGAGAATAAAAAAATGACAAAAGTATTATTTATCAAAGCAAACGATCGTCCAGCAGACCAGGCAATTAGCTCAAAAATGTATGATACATTTGTAAAAACTTATAAAGAAGCGAATGGTACGGATGAAGTGATTGAGTTAGATTTATTTAAAGAAGAGCTACCGTACTATGGTAATACAGCGATAACTGGGATGTATAAACGAAACCAAGGTTTTGAACTGACACCTGAAGAAGAAAAAGCAGCTAGTTTAGTTGATCAATATTTAAATCAATTCCTTGCTGTGGATAAAGTAGTATTTGCTTTTCCTTTATGGAATTCAACGGTACCTGCTCCGCTAATCACGTACCTTTCTTATTTGGCTCAAGCTGGAAAAATGTTTAATTATACAGCGGAAGGTCCTGTTGGATATGCTGGTGATAAAAAAGTCATGCTTTTAAACGCTCGTGGCTCAGATTATTCCGTAGAAGGAATGGCTTCTGCTGAAATGGCTGTAAACTTAGTGAAAACCATCATTAGCCTATGGGGCATCAAAAATCCAGAAGAAGTGGTTATTGAAGGACATAATCAGTATCCTGATCGCACACAAAAAATCATCGCGGATGGTTTGGAAAACGTTGCAAAAGCAGCTGAAACATTCTGATTGTGAAATGAAAAGAATAGCAGGCAAAGGAAGGCCCTCCATATCAATCGGAGGCCTTCAGACTGTAGACAAATTCGTAGAAAGCGAGTTTGCCTGCAGTTTTTTTATTGAAAAACGTTTCAGTTGATTTCAGAAATCCGCTCCCTTTCCGCCGACTGTCTGCCAAGCCTCCTCGCCGCAAGCGTCTGTGGGGTCTCGGCTAGCCAGTTATTCGGCAGGAGTGTCGCAAATTTCTTCCATCC
>NZ_LGYA01000001.1:3904729-4036328 GCF_001273755.1 Peribacillus butanolivorans | reverse complement strand
TTCAGACTGTAGACAAATTCGTAGAAAGCGAGTTTGCCTGCAGTTTTTTTATTGAAAAACGTTTCAGTTGATTTCAGAAATCCGCTCCCTTTCCGCCGACTGTCTGCCAAGCCTCCTCGCCGCAAGCGTCTGTGGGGTCTCGGCTAGCCAGTTATTCGGCAGGAGTGTCGCAAATTTCTTCCATCCATTGAGAATTCCGTAAAGCAGAATTAAACCATTTTTTAAAATCACGGTTCGGGATGTGACCATTCCAAACTCCCTTTTGTCGATAAACAAAAGGCCCGCCATATTAATGGGGGCCTTCTTTGTGCGGGAATGATGTTATTTAACCTGATGCTTTTTCAAGCGGTATTGAAGACTTTGGCGACTTATATTCAAGGCTTTAGCTGCTTTAGAGATATTCATGCCATGTTCCTTTAATATCTTCTCCAAATAAATCTTTTCTGTATTAGCAATATAATCATCAAGAGATAGGGTTGTGTCTTGTAATTCTTCATTTTGAATAAGGTCATTTTTTATATCCAGTTGAGTTTCTTCCATATGAGCTTTCTTTTTAAATAAAGTTGGAAGATGCGGGATCTCAATTTTTGTATCCCCGGGTTCTAGTAAATTCATAGCCCCTTCAATAATATGCTCAAGTTCTCTTACATTTCCTGGCCATTCGTAATCATAAAAAAGAGAGTAGACCTCGTCGCTGATTCCTTCAATATCCAATTCAAACAACGCATTGAACTTTTCAATAAAGGATTGAGCCAGCAATGGTATATCTTCTTTCCGCTCACGAAGTGGTGGGATAAATAAGGATACAACACTTAATCGATAATATAAATCCTTTCGTAAATGATCATTTGAAATCGCATCTATTGGATCTTCATTTATCGTTGCAATGACTCGAACATCAATTTTTTTGTCTTTTGTATCTCCTACTCGGCGAATCGTTCTTTCTTGAAGGGCCCGTAATAATTTTGCTTGCAAATTCGGGTTTAAAGAATTGATTTCATCAAGAAGGATGGTTCCGCCTTGTGCTTGTTCAAATAACCCAGGCCTTTCAATGGATCCTGTGAAAGCCCCTTTCTTCGTTCCAAAGAGAATTCCCTCAATTAAACTATCTGGCAGTGCAGCACAGTTTTGACTAATAAAAGGATGTGTTGAACGGTTACTTCCATTATGGATACTTTGGGCAAAGAGTTCTTTTCCGGTACCTGTTTCCCCGACTATCAAGATGGAGGATGTGGTTCTTGTGGAGCGCTTGCTTTTTTCAATGACGTCTAAGAAATTCTCACTAGTTCCAATGATACTGTCAAACGTATATTTGGTATCGCCCTTATTTAAAATATTATCTTTAATAATTCTTTCAAGATTTGTTATATCCTTTGCTACTTCAATAGCACCGATAATATTTTGCTTCTGATCTAAAATTGGAAACGTATTATTGATTGTTGTAATTTCCTGTCCGAGATTATTAAAGTAGGTCTGTTTTGAGTTTTCAGTTGCTTTTCCGGAATGAAGAGCCCGTATTAGCGTACTCTCAGTTTCCTCTTGGAACTTAAAAATATCAGGGATCTTTTTCCCTAATACATCTTCTGAATCCATTCCTTCAATTTCAGCCATTTTCTTGTTATAAACAATGGTTAGACCTTCTGTATCTATTATATGTATCCCAATATCAATTACATCTACGAGAGAATATAGGATAGATTGAAAACCTTCTATTTTTATGATCTGATCTAAATTCATTAATGCCTCCTACTTTTATTCATTTCTTAGAGATTATTGTAGAGGATTTGCAGAAAAGGCGCAATAAAAATTTGCACAGCAAGATTATTTTGCATTAAAGTGCAAATTTTTTTTGCACAAAAGGTAAAAAATCCTTGTTTTTCGTGAAAAAACAAGTTGGCACAAATCTTGCATTAATAAAAACTATAGCGTTCAAGCCAAAAATATAAGAATTAAAGCAAAAAATAATGGCACACTATGCTATTTTTCACCAAAAGTGCTGAATTTCTTTGCATTTCCTTTAGAAAAATCTATATTTTTCAAAAAAGTTGAAAAGTTGGCACGGAACTTGCTAGTTATAAAGAGAGAAGCAAAAACATAAATCTTAGGGAGATGAGACATAATGGTCCAACCATACAAACACGAACCATTTACTGATTTTAATAATGAGGCAAACAATAAAGCATTTCAGGTAGCTTTGAATGATGTAGCTAAAGAATTAGGAAATAAATATCCATTAGTTATTAACGGTGAAAAAATCTTTACAGATGAAGTCATTACCTCTGTAAACCCAGCAGACAAAAAAGAAGTAATCGGGATTGTGTCAAAAGCAAACAAAGACCTTGCAGAGCAAGCAATGCAAGCGGCAGATAAGACATTCCAAACTTGGAGAAAAACAAAAGCAGAAATGCGTGCAAATATTTTATTCAGAGCAGCAGCCATTGTTCGGAGAAGAAAACACTACTTCTCAGCTCTATTGGTAAAAGAGGCAGGGAAGCCTTGGAATGAAGCGGATGCTGATACAGCGGAAGCAATCGACTTTATGGAATACTACGCACGTCAAATGTTGAAGCTTAAAGACGGCATGCCAGTAGAAAGCCGTCCGATTGAACACAATGCTTTCAACTATGTTCCACTTGGTGTCGGTGTCATCATCTCACCTTGGAATTTCCCGTTTGCGATCATGGCAGGCATGACGACAGCGGCTCTTGTTTCAGGAAATACCGTTTTATTGAAACCAGCAAGTACAACACCGGTCATTGCAGCTAAATTCATTGAAGTGTTGGAAGAAGCGGGCTTACCTGCAGGAGTTGTGAACTTCATTCCAGGAAGCGGTGCTGAAGTTGGCGATTATTTGGTAGATCATCCTCGTACACGTTTCATCAGCTTTACCGGATCTCGTGATGTTGGAATCCGTATTTATGAGCGTGCGTCAAAGGTTCATGAAGGCCAAATTTGGTTGAAACGTGTCATCGCTGAAATGGGCGGTAAAGATACGATCGTTGTTGATAAAGAGGCTGATTTGGAATTGGCGGCACAATCAATCGTCGCTTCTGCATTCGGATTCTCCGGTCAAAAATGTTCTGCTTGTTCACGTACCGTCGTAGTGGAAGATGTGTATGATCAAGTATTAAATCGTGTTATTGAATTAACAAAAGAAAAAACAGTTGGAGAACCAACAGATGTAAATAACTTTATGGGTCCAGTTATCGATCAAGCTGCTTACGACAAAGTCATGAGCTATGTAGAGATCGGTAAAACAGAAGGGAAGTTAGTTGCAGGAGGAGAAGGAGACAATTCAAAAGGTTTCTTTATCCAACCAACAATTATTGCAGATGTGGATGAAAATGCTCGTGTTATGAAGGAAGAAATTTTTGGACCAGTAGTAGCATTCTGTAAAGCAAAAGATTTCGATCATGCGATTGAGATTGCTAATAACACAGATTATGGATTAACAGGTGCGGTCATCTCGAACAATATTGAACATATCGAGCAGGCGCGTGAGGATTTCCACGTAGGGAACTTGTACTTCAATCGTGGCTGTACTGGTGCCATTGTAGGATACCAGCCATTTGGCGGATTCAATATGTCAGGTACAGATTCAAAAGCGGGCGGTCCTGATTATTTAGTTCTGCATCTTCAAGGAAAAACAACATCTGAAACGCTATAAATCATAGGGGGGAATCAACATGACAACAGTAACAGAAAAATTAATCGAGCAAACGGAACAATATGGTGCAAACAATTATAATCCACTTCCAATTGTCATTTCAAAGGCAGAAGGAGTTTGGGTGGAAGATCCTGAAGGAAACAAATATATGGATATGCTAAGTGCCTATTCTGCAGTGAATCAAGGCCACAGACATCCAAAAATTATCGATGAACTAAAAAAACAAGCAGATCGTGTAACGTTAACTTCTCGTGCGTTTCATAGTGATAAATTAGGCCCTTGGTATGAAAAGGTTGCTCGTCTTACACAAAAAGATATGGCGCTGCCTATGAATACTGGTGCTGAAGCAGTTGAAACAGCTATCAAGGCTGTTAGACGCTGGGGCTACGACGTGAAAGGAATCGCTGAAAATCAAGCGGAGATTATTGCTTGTATAGGCAATTTCCATGGCCGTACGATGGCAGCTGTGTCATTGTCTTCAGACGAAGAATACAGAAGAGGTTTTGGACCAATGCTACCGGGAGTCAAGCTTATTCCTTATGGAGATCTTGCAGCTTTGAAAGAAGCGATTACACCTCAAACAGCTGGATTTTTAATTGAACCGATCCAAGGTGAAGCGGGAATCATCATCCCTCCACAAGGATTCTTAAAAGAAGCTTACGAACTATGTAAAGAAAATAATGTTCTATTCGTTTCGGATGAAATTCAATCAGGACTTGGCCGTTCAGGAAAAATGTTTGCTTCTGATTGGGATGAAGTGATTCCTGATATGTATATTTTAGGAAAAGCACTTGGTGGTGGAGTATTTCCAATCTCATGTGTCGCAGCAAACCGTGAAATTCTTGGCGTATTTAATCCTGGTTCACATGGTTCTACATTCGGTGGTAATCCATTAGCATGTGCAGTTTCTATCGCTTCATTAGAAGTTCTTGAAGATGAAAAACTGGCAGAACGTTCATTAGAGCTAGGGAAATATTTCATGGATAGTTTAAAAGAAATCAATAATCCTATGATTAAAGATATTCGTGGAAGAGGCTTATTTATTGGATTGGAATTAACTGAAGCGGCAAGACCTTATTGTGAAAAACTAAAAGAAGAAAAATTACTGTGTAAAGAAACACATGATACAGTTATCCGCTTTGCTCCGCCGCTAGTGATCACTAAAGAAGAGCTAGATTGGGCAATTGAACGTATTAAAAGAGTTTTATCCTAATATCCCTATGAGGTGAATTCCATTGAGTACAACGATCAAAGAAGAAAAAGAAACTGCCAGCTTGCTTGAATCCACACAGGTCGTAATCAAGGAGGCGCTGGGTAAGCTTGGTTATTCGGAAGAAGTGTTTGAGCTTTTAAAGGAGCCTCTTCGTATGCTGACCGTCCGAATTCCAATTAAGATGGATGACAATTCAACAAAGATATTCACTGGATATCGTGCCCAGCACAACGATGCTGTTGGTCCTACAAAAGGTGGAATCCGTTTTCATCCTGAAGTCGATGAGGAAGAAGTAAAGGCACTTTCGATGTGGATGAGTTTAAAATGCGGGATTGTGAATCTGCCATACGGCGGAGGAAAAGGTGGCATTATCTGCGATCCGCGCCAAATGTCTATGGGTGAATTAGAAAGGCTTAGCCGCGGGTATGTTCGAGCGATTAGCCAAATAGTGGGGCCGACTAAAGATATTCCGGCCCCGGATGTTTATACAAATTCTCAAATCATGGCATGGATGATGGATGAATACAGTAGAATAAGAGAACACGATTCTCCTGGATTCATTACAGGTAAACCACTAGTGCTGGGCGGTTCACACGGTAGGGAAAAGGCAACTGCACAAGGTGTCACGATTTGTATCGAAGAAGCCGCAAAGCGTAAGGGCATAGAACTGAAAGGTGCACGCATTATTGTCCAAGGATTTGGGAATGCGGGAAGCTTTTTAGCAAAATTCATGCATGATGCAGGTGCGAAAGTGATTGGTATTTCTGACGCATATGGTGCCATATATAACCCAGATGGCCTCGATATCGATTACTTACTTGATAAAAGGGATAGCTTTGGAACGGTAACAACACTATTCGAAAATAAAATTACCAATCAAGAGCTTCTAGAACAAGATTGTGATATTTTAGTGCCTGCTGCTATTTCTAATCAAATCACGCAAGAAAATGCACATCTTATAAAAGCGCAAATTGTCGTAGAGGCAGCGAATGGTCCGACCACTTTGGAGGCTACTAAAATCTTAACAGAACGCAATGTGCTTCTTGTACCTGATGTATTAGCAAGTTCAGGCGGTGTAACTGTTTCTTACTTTGAATGGGTTCAAAATAATCAGGGTTACTACTGGGAAGATGAAGAGGTTCAAACCAAATTAAAAGAGTTATTGGTCAATTCATTTAATCAAGTATATGAAATGTCCGAGACAAGAAAAGTGAATATGAGGCTGGCAGCATATATGGTGGGTGTCAGAAAAATGGCAGAAGCCTCGATATTCCGTGGCTGGGTATAAGCTTTAGTCTAATAATGGGGAGTGGAGGAGTGATTCCGTGTTAAAACCGATTCATACCATCGAGTGTGCTCAGGATGGGACCATCGAACAAGTTTTTGTTCAAAAGAATTCCTATGTTTATGAATGGGAAAGGCTCTTTTTAGTGAAAACAGAAGATGGGAAATTGATTGATGTTTCAATAGGTGCCAGTGGTCACATTACTGAAATTAATGTTGCGGCAGGGGATCCTATTAATAGAAAGCTTCCTTTAGCTTTGCTCCAAGACGATTTTGTTATAACAGGCTCTGATTAATTATAGAAAAGAGAGTGTTCCAAAGGTGTAGGCAATTCGACTTTTGGGATGCTCTTTTTTGTTGTTGTTCAAACAGATAGCATAGTTAAATTGGATATAGAGAATTCCTAGAGCACGCTTGCTAAGGAAAAGCTCTTTGTTTCATGGTAAAATATCAGAATGATTAGACTATACACCCTAGTAGCTTTTTCAAGGCTCCTGAATATTCTCATGAGTAAGCCACGCAGTTCCAAAAAGAAGCTAGACGTAGTGGTGTGACTAATCATCAGGGACTGTTAGGCTATGAAATATTTTAAGTTGTATAGGAGGCTGGAAGGGTGAATAAGGATTTAGATATATTTAGTCGGTTATCAGATTTTGATAATGTTTTGGTCGTAGATGATAAAGGGATGATTATTTTTCATGATATGGCAGATTTAAATGTTCTTAAAGAACTTGGAATACGGCCTGAAGAATTCATGGGGAAAAATGTAACTTCATTTTATAAAAACATTACGAACGAAAATAGTACATTGATGAATGTGTTAAAAACCGGGAAACCATTATGTAATATAAAGCAAGAGATGATTACCAAAACGGGAGAGGTTATTGAGACCATCAATTCCACATACCCAATTGCGGAAAATGATAAAATTATTGGGGCCGTAGAATTCTCTAAGCGCTATTTTTCGAAGGATGCTATTCAATATTTAGATAAATATTCGAGCCATAAGATTTTTAGAAAGAATAATACAGTCTATACGGTTGATGATATAATCACGGTTAACCATAAAATGGAAAGTATTAAAGGTAAACTTAGAAGAATTGCTCTAACAAACTCAAATGTTCTAATTGTTGGGGAAACGGGTACAGGGAAAGAACTTATTGCCCAGGCCATTCATAATTTAAGTGACCGATTTGGAAAGCCTTTTATTTCACTTAACTGCAGTGCAGTTCCCGCTAGCTTATGGGAAAGTACTTTATTTGGCACGAATAAGGGGAGCTTTACTGGATCGGAAGATATGCCGGGTTTATTCGAACAAGCTGAAGGTGGAACATTATTCTTAGATGAAATTAATTCCTTAGATATTAACCTTCAGGTGAAGTTACTAAAAGCTATTGAAGAAAAAACAATCAGGAGATTAGGTGGAAAAAAAAATATCCGGTTGGATATAAGGGTGATTTCAGCAACCAATGAGGTCCCAGACATTTTACTTGCTGAGAAACGGTTGCGAGTGGATTTATTTTATAGAATTGGTGTTGTGCAGATTGACCTGCCGAACTTAATGGAAAGAAAAGAAGATATCGAAGTGCTTGTTGAACATTATCTGAATTTTTACAACAATACGATGAATATATATATAGATCGTGTTCAAAGGGAAGTACTAGAGTGCTTTAAAAGGTACCCATGGCCCGGGAATATCAGAGAGTTAAAGAACGCTGTCGAAACGGCTTATAATCACGTTAGTTCTAATCAAATCACATTGGATGATATTCCTAGCAGAATCAAAGATTATGCAGAAGCTCCAATGACTGATCTTAAAAAAATGGATGTAGATTCTTTAAAAGATGCGGTTCAGGAATTTGAAAAAGAGATTATTGTTCACCAATTAACCAAAACAAACGGGAAAATTGCGGAATCTGCCAGACAGTTGGGGATATCGAAACAATTATTAAAATATAAAATGGAGAAGCATAAACTAAGGTAAAAAAACTTTACCATAGGGAGTGAAAATTTTTACTCCTTCTTCAATGGATATGGAAATTAAATATAATATAAAAGGGTCACCATTCTGGATAGATAATAGAATGGTGACCCTTTTGTCGTTTGTAACGCTTAGGATATAGTGAATGATTAATATAATATTAATCATTATTAAAATATTGTTAAAACTGGCACGTAAATTGCTTAAATAAAATAAAGGGCGTAGAAAAAGAAACCTATTAAAAAAACGATGCAATCTATCAATCGGTTTCAGTGAGTGAAAATTTGAAAACAGAGGTGTGAAATGAATACAAACAAGATATTACGAGACAGCCTTATTTTTGGTTTTGCTTTATTTGCCGTATTTTTTGGGGCAGGTAACCTGATTTTTCCTCCGTCAATCGGACTGGTGTCTGGAGCGGATTGGCCACTAGCGCTAGTAGGTTTCACTCTAACAGGAGTCGTACTTCCTATATTAGGAGTTGTTGCAGTATTAAATTCAAATGGGGAATTTGAAGAACTGACAAAGCCAATTAGTCCTTGGTTTTATAAGGTATTTAATCTTGTTGTCATGATAGGGATTGCGATGCTCGTTACTGTGCCCCGGACGGCTGCAACCACTCATGAGATGGGAGTTCATACTTTATTCCCTCATGTCCCATCTTTCCTAACAATGATTGTTTTTTTTGCATTGAATTTTTATTTTGCAAGTGATCGATCCAATCTTATTGATAAAGTTGGACAAGTGCTAACGCCGGCCTTGTTTGCCATTCTTCTCTTTATCGTCATCAAAGGTACATTCGATCCTATTGGAGCGCCTATAAAAACAGAGATTTCCAATCCATTTTCCCATTCCTTTTTTAGCGCTTACCAGACGGGCGACGTTTTTACGGGTCTTCTTTGTGCCTCGGTTTTCATTGGCTCGATTGTAGCTAAAGGGTACAACGAACCTTCTAAAATGAAGAAAATAGTGCTGAATGGAACTATAGTTGCTGGTTTTGGGTTACTCATTATTTATGGGGGGTTGCTGTATATTGGTGCCACTGGAAGTGGTCTATTTCCGAAGGATATGGAGAGTTCGCAGCTCGTAACAGGGCTGGTTTATAACCTTCTCGGAGACTACGGTACGATTGCATTAGCTATAGCGGTTTCTTTAGCTTGTCTCACTACCTCAATTGGTATTACTGCATCGATAGCAGACTTTCTTAGTGGATTGACGAACCAGAAAGTGAGTTATCGCAATTGGGTGATCGTGGTTTGTGTCATAGGTGTTTTAATGGGGGTACTTGGTGTTGAAAAGATAATCGTCTACTCCGTGCCGCTTTTCATGGGGATTTATCCTGTCTCGATAGTCATCGTCCTACTCGGTGTATTCCGTAAATATATACCAAACGCAGGAGCCTATAAGGGATCAATATTATTAACATTTATTATCAGCCTATTTGAAACATTAGGAAGTATGGGTATCAACATCAAATTTATGAACGAAATTATTTCCATAATTCCATTCAGTTCAAATGGGTTTGCATGGCTCATTCCAGCTGTAATAGGTTTTATTGGAGGGACGCTTATTCATAAACGAACTTCTAAAAAACAGGTTCATGAAATCCCTTCGAACTCCATTGAATAGCAAAAGCCTTAATCTCAGTGTGAAAAAATGGGCTTTCAATTCTCTTTAAGCATGTTGATAGAGAAATAGAACGGAATTTAAAAGTTGGCATGAAAATTGCAATCAAAATAAAAATGTGATGAATAATCGGAAAAATGGAAATTATGAAGTGAATTTTTTTAACTAGTTAAAAACTCAAATTTAAGGGAGAGAGAAAGTATGAATACGGATAAAAATAGCGATATTATTTATGTTAATGGGAAAATATTTACATCAAATCTGGAACAGCCCTATGCAAGCGCTATGGTAGTGCGTGATGGGCGCATTGAATGGGTTGGAGAACATTCAGAAACCGAGGGAATGAATGGAGAGCGTGTAGATTTTCAAGGGCGACGGGTGCTCCCGGGTTTCATTGATGCGCATCTGCATCCCTTATTTCTAGCTAAAGCTTCCAAGCAAATCCCATGTATGCCACCAGTCGTTGAATCGATTGAAGATTTGATTAAAGAGGTTCGCAAACAGCGTGAATCTCAGAATTCAGAGGATTGGATTGAAAGCTGGGGATATGATGAAGGGAAATTAACGGAAGGACGTTCACCTTCACGCTGGGATTTAGATAAAGCCACAAATGATGCCCCTGTTATTATAACTCGAACATGCGGCCATATTGTAGTGGTGAATAGTAAGGCATTGGAATTGGCGGGAATTACAAGAGACACTCCAGATCCAGAAGGAGGGTTAATTGATAGAGATTCAGAGGGTGAGCCAACTGGGGTTTTACGAGAAAATGCAAAAGAACTGGTCAATAAAGTGATGCCGGTTCAAACATTTGATGAAGAAACAGATGCTCTTGTGGAACTAAGTCCAAAATTACTCTCACATGGAATTACTGCGATTACTGAGCTTTTAGCAAGAACCAAACCGAGAGATTACTTAGAAATGTATAATGCAGCACACGAAAAGGGCCTCAAGCAACGTACAGTGCTGTACTATATTTGGGAAGATATGAAGAATGACCCGATCTTAGATAAGGACAAAACAAATAGAAAACTCCAAAATCATATTGGAGGGGTTAAACTATTCTCAGATGGCAGCGTATCTGGCCAAACAGCGTGGATCAATCCTCCATTTTTAGGAGAAGGAGAGAACTATGGCATTCAAATGACCTCTAAGGAGGAATTAATAAGTGCAGCTGAAGCAGCCGAGAAAAACAATATTCAACTGGTAATACACGCAATGGGTGAGCAAGCAATTGATTTAATTGTGAATACTTTCTACGGCAAGAAGGGGTGGATCACTGATGGGCCATCCATAAGAATTGAACATGCAGCAATGCCTACAAAGCAAGCTCTTCAACGGGCAGCTGAAGCGGGAATCGCTTTTGTTCCCCAACCAATCTTTTTATATGCTGAAATCGAGAGCTACCTTAATAACTTAGGTACAGAACGTACGAAGCAAACCTATCCAATTCAATCCATGTTAAAGGCAGGTATTAAGATAGCGTTCTCCTCTGATGCACCAGCAACGGCATGGGTTGATCCAGTTAATCCGTTTGTAGGAATTAAGGCAGCTGTCACACGTATTGCATATGATGGTACGGATACAGGGCAGGATCAACGTGTAGATGTGCCAACGGCTATTACGCTTTACACCCGAGCCGCTCAAGAAATCACACGGATTCCAAATGTGGGGCAACTTACACCTGGTTATCATGCAGACTTTATTGTGCTAGACCAAGATATTTTGAATATTAGCCCAGAGGAAATAGATAGAATTCAAGTAGAAGAAACTTATATGGGTGGTCAATTGGTTTTTCAAAAAGAAACGGCCATAACTAACTAAAATATTAGGGACGATTAGGGAGCATACACCCCTTTTCGTCCCATTTTTATTTTAGTTAAATAGATGATCCTATCCTTGTGGGTGTCGAGGTACAGAAGACAAAAAAGCTTCTGTTCTAAATAAAGTGTAAAAAAAATTTTACGGTAGAGGGTAAAAAATTTTACTCCCTTTATGATTTAATGCTTGTTTAGGATATTGCACTGAGTATCAAATTACTAAATAGTTTTTAAAAATGAAAAAAATGTTGGGTTAAAAATCTTGATGGGTTTAGGGAATATCAATTTGAGAACTAAATTGTGGACGGAAAATTAATAATTGGCACATAAATTGCTTTGATAAGTTTTATAAGGTATTCAATTATAGTTTCTATTTACCTAGTTTTTTCATTTTTTGAGGAGGTATAGATATGTCCACTTTAACGTTAAATTCTGCAATTGAAGGTGTAAGGGAAGACGTGATCAACTGGAGGCGTCACTTTCATCAGAATCCAGAATTGTCTTACCATGAAAAGAAGACCTCGCAATTTGTTTACGAAACAATAGAATCATTTGGAAATCTAGAAGTAACACGTCCTACGGATTATAGTGTAATGGCCCGCTTGATTGGCTCACAACCAGGAAAAACATTGGGCATCCGTGCAGATATGGATGCGCTGCCGATTGAGGAAGAGAATTCTTTCGATTTTATTTCTCAAACACCAGGGGTCATGCATGCTTGTGGGCATGATGGTCATACGGCTATGCTACTTGGCGCGGCAAAGATTCTCTCTGGAATGAAGGATCAAATTAAAGGCGAAGTACGCTTCTTTTTTCAGCACGCAGAAGAATACTTCCCAGGTGGAGCTCAGGAAATGGTTGATGCGGGCGTGATGGAAGGTGTGGATTATGTTATTGCAGCCCATCTTATATCAACACTCGAATTTGGGAAGGTTGGCATTTTATATGGTCCGGCGATGGCAGCTCCTGACGGCTTTCATATTACGATTAAAGGAAAAGGCGGGCATGGCTCTGCGCCGCATGACACAATAGACAGTATCGCCATCGGTGCACAAGTGGTCACAAATCTTCAACATATTGTTTCGCGCAACACAGATCCTCTGGACAACTTGGTTCTTTCTATCGGAAAGTTTGTCGGGGGAGAGGCGGCAAATGTAATTGCCAACTCTGTAGAGATTAGCGGAACGGTCCGCAGTTTTGACTTGAAATACCGTGACTCCATGCCAGGCCTTATGAAAAGGGTCTTGAAAGGAATTACAGAAGCACATGGAGCAACCTATGAATTTGAATATCTATGCGGATATCGTCCAGTAATAAACAATGATGAAGTGACGAAGGTTATTGAAGATACGGTTCGCGAAACCTATGGTGATGAAGCGATTGACTTTCCTAAACCACAAATGGCAGCTGAAGATTTCTCTGCTTTTCAACAGAAAGCGCCCAGCTCATATTTCATAATCGGTGCAGGTAATAAGGAAAAAGGAATCGTATATCCCCACCATCATCCTCGTTTTACTTTTGATGAAGACGCAATGGAATATGGCGTGAAAATTTTTACTAACGCTGTATTTAAATTTTTGCTCTAAGGAATTCGGCCTGCCTACATATTTAAAGATGCAGGCATTATTTCTAGATTGATATTTGAGGAGGAACAGATTATGCAAAGTTTGAAATTATATCCGGAAGTAGAGAGTGTAAAACAGGAAGTGATTGATTGGAGACGTTATCTTCACCAGCATCCAGAATTGTCTTATCACGAAGAGAAAACCTCGCAATTTGTTTACGAAACCCTTCAATCCTTTGGGAATCTTGAAGTAACACGTCCTACAAAATATAGTGTAATGGCTCGCTTAATTGGCTCTCAACCGGGAAAAACATTGGGCATCCGTGCAGACATGGATGCGCTGCCGATTGAGGAAGAGAATTCGTTTGATTTTGTTTCGCAAACTCCGGGGGTCATGCATGCATGTGGCCATGATGGTCATACAGCTATGCTGCTTGGCACCGCAAAGATTCTTTCTGGGATGAAAGATCAAATTAAGGGTGAAGTACGTTTCTTTTTTCAGCACGCTGAAGAGTATTTTCCAGGCGGAGCGCAGGAAATGGTTGATGCGGGCGTGATGGAAGGTGTGGATTATGTTATTGGTGCTCACCTCATGTCAACCTTTGAAGTCGGGAAAGTTGGCATCGTATATGGTCCAATGATGGCGGCGCCAGATGGTTTCTTTCTTACGATTAAAGGAA
Source organism: Peribacillus butanolivorans (assembly GCF_001273755.1). Taxonomy (GTDB): domain Bacteria; phylum Bacillota; class Bacilli; order Bacillales; family DSM-1321; genus Peribacillus; species Peribacillus butanolivorans. The sequence continues at coordinate 4,022,493 of NZ_LGYA01000001.1, read as the reverse complement.
AGGGAGGCCACGGATCGGCGCCGCATGAAACGATTGACAGTATCGCAATCGGTGCACAAGTAGTTACGAATCTTCAATATATTGTTTCGCGCAACACAGATCCTTTAGATAATTTGGTACTATCTATCGGGAAATTTTCTGGGGGAGAAGCGGCAAATGTCATTGCGAACTCTGTAGAAATAAGCGGGACGGTTCGCAGTTTTGACTTGAAATTCCGTGAATCCACGCCAGTTCTTATGGAAAGGGTCATCAAAGGAATTACAGAAGCACATGGCGCCTCGTATGAGTTTAAATATCTAACCGGATATCGTCCAGTCATAAACGATGATGAAGTAACCAAGGTTATTGAGGAAACAGTTCGTGAGGTCTATGGCGAAGAGGCTGTCGATCTTCAAGGGCCGAAGATGGGAGCTGAGGATTTTTCGGCTTTCCAACAGAAAGCACCTAGCAATTACTTCTTAATTGGAGCTGGGAATCAGGAAAAGGGCATCATTTATCCTCACCATCATCCACGTTTTACTTTTGATGAAGACGCCATGGAATATGGAGTAAACATTTTTATTAATGCTGTATGTAAGATTTTAGTATAGAATACCTTGAATTGTATGCAAAATTAGCTACTTGTAACGTTCAAAATTGAATGTATATCAATCATATAAAAACTAGAACGGGGAAAAGGGGCAAGAGATGGGGATACGCAACGAAGATTTCACATTAAATGAAATCAACGAAGGGGACAAGCCTAAAGCAGATAAGAAGTGGCTGAAGCTCCCACATGTATATGTTATTTTAGTTACCATGCTTTTGATTTGTTATGCTGCAACATTGTTGGTGCCAAAAGGTCAATTTGAAAGAGTGGAAGGACCGACAGGAGCGCCAATTTTGGTGCCGGGGACGTTTAAGTTTGTGGATGCTCCCAATTTGACTCCTTTTGATTTAATGTTTTCGATACCTACTGGGATGGTTCAGGCAGGTGAAATCATCTTTGGTGGTTTAATGATTGGGGCGCTGTTCAGTGTTATTGAACGCACAGGCCTTCTAACCTTAGGCATTCAAAGAATTAATAAGGCATTTCAAACAAGAAGTATATGGGTCATTCCCGTATTGATGATTCCTATGGCTACTTTTACGGCATTTACAGGGGCCATGGAGATGGGGCTTATGTATGCACCCATCATGATCCCGTTAATGTTGAATTTAGGTTATGATCGTTTCACAGCAACTGCGATGGTGCTTGTTAGTACGGCTGCTGGGTTTAGTGTTGCACTTACTTCCCCTGCCACAGTTGGGCTTTCCCAGACATTAATGGAGTTGCCACTATACTCAGGAATTGGCTTTCGGGCGATTTTCATGGTGATTACCGTATTAATTGGGATTTGGTATGTGTGGCGTTATGCGCGTAAGATTGAGAGAAATGCCTCGCTCGGATACTTATATGGAGATGGTTTGGATGCTCAATATCTTAATAGTGATGAGCAAACAGAAGAAAAAGCTTCAAAAAGGCAAATCTTTGCCATTCTCTTTTTGCTCGCTGGCATAGGTGTTATGATTTATGGCTTGCTGAACTGGGGATGGTATTTCACTCAAATTGGTGGTTGGTATGCATTTATGGGGATTGTTCTCGGCTTAATTTGTGGTCTCAATCCAAGCACTATTGCTGAAGTATTTAATGAAGGATTTAAAAAAGTGCTCCTAGGTGTTTTGATTATTGGTCTATCAAGGGCCATTTCAGTTATTCTTGAGAACGGGAATATTTTGGATACGATTGTAAATGGTATTAGCGTAGTGGTGAGTTCCATGCCAAGTCAGATAGCTGCTCTGGTTATGATGGTCTTTCAATCTTTATTTAACTTTTTCGTTGGATCTGGAAGTGGACAAGCCATGATTACCATGCCTATTATGAGCGGGTTGTCCGATTTACTCGGAGTCACAAGGCAAACAGCGATTTTGGCATTTCAGTATGGTGACGGCTTTACAAACATTCTTTACCCTAGCGGTTTGTTTATGGCAATATTAGCTATTGCTCAAGTGCCTTATACAAAATGGGTTCGCTTTATTGCTCCACTACTACTAATTTGGTATGGAGTAGCGGCTGCTTCCTTAATCATTGCCCAATCTATAGGGTGGGGAGCTAACTTATAATTGAAGGTTTTAGATGGAAGAAATATGCATGTTTGAGAGATAGGGAATAGCCATTTTTAAAAATTCTAAAAATTGAAATATTTATATTTAGCTGAAGGTCAAAAGGGGGAATTCCCCCTTTTGCTTTTTGATATGTCTAACGGTTATTAGATAGGATGTGTATTACATAGAAGATAACTTAGCCTATTAGGAAAGTTACGATGGACAAGTAAGCAATGGAGGGTTTCTATGACAAAAACCATTTATACGAATGGAATGATTTATACACTAGATGCAAGCCATCCTAAGGTTGAAACAGTAGTAGTTGAGAACGGAAGGATTGTAGATGTCGGGTCTCACAAAGAAATGATATTGCAATGGGGCAGGGCGAAGACAAACATCATTGATTTACAAGGAAAGATGGCTACTCCTGGATTGATAGATAGCCACCTTCATCTTTCAGGTGTTGCTTTCAATTTTTTAGACCTTGATTTATGTGGTGTTACATCTAAAAGAGAAATGCTAGATAAGATAAGGGAGAAGGCAATGACGCTTTCCCCTGGAAAATGGCTAATCGGAATGGGATGGGATGAGAATCTGTTTGAAGACAAAAGTACAATTCCAACAATAGCTGAATTAGATTATGTGGCACCGCATTGTGCTGTATTTTTGAAAAGGATATGTCACCATGCTTTTTTAGTAAATAGCAAAGCCCTTGAAATGAGCGGCTATCATTCAGCAATTGAGGTTCCGATGGGAGGAAGCGTTGTTCTTGATCCTAACAAAAAGCCTACGGGATTACTTCTTGAATCAGCCTCAAATCTTATTACGGCCTCTATTCCTGAAAAAACGTATGATGAATTAATATGCGGGCTGGAGCAAGCAATGAACCATGCTGTAAAAAATGGTTTAACAAGTGTCCATACAAATGATCCTTTATATCTTGGTGGTTTGAATCAGACATATAAGATGTATGATGAGTTAATTAATCAAGAAAGAAAAGGATTACGGTGCAATCTCCTTATAGACTATCCATTTCTTAACCAATTGAAAGAAAGGGGGATGTATACGGGATATGGTAATGAGAGGTTGCAAATAGGGGCGATCAAAATGTTTGCAGACGGAGCGTTAGGGAGAAGAACTGCCTTACTTTCTGAACCTTATTATGATGCGCCGGGAAAATTTGGGGAGGCGATGCATGATCAAGCCACCCTTTATGAAATGGTAAAAGAGGTAAGAAATCACATGATGCCAATTGCCATGCATACAATTGGTGATCAAGCCTTGGAAAACATTTTAGAAATCCTTGAACAACTTCCAAAAGTAAAGCACCGTGATCGATTAATCCATTTGTCCGTCATTCGTAACGATTTAATTCAGAGACTAGCGGATCCTAGCAGGATTGCAGACATCCAACCAAGATTTGTAGTTAGTGATTACCCCTGGGTGAAAGAAAGACTCGGTGAGAAACGTGAAGCGAATCTTTATGCTTGGAAAACGCTGCTTTCTTCTGGTGTGTTGTGTGCAGGCGGATCGGATGCCCCAGTAGAACCTGTTAATCCACTACTCGGCATTCATGCATCGATTACTAGAAGAGAACCTTCACAGTCCAATGGTGGATGGAATGAAAATGAAAAGATATCCATGATGGATGCTATTAAGTTATTTACGGTTGGCGGGGCTTATGCAACAAATGAAGAGCATCTAAAGGGGACAATAACGAGAGGGAAATTAGCAGATATGACGGTCTACTCGAACGATCTTTTTTCAATGGAAAATCCGGACGATCTATTACGAACAAAAGTTGAAATGACAATTATTGATGGTGAAGTAAACGCATTATAAGGGATTTAATACTATTGAAGATAATGAAATAAATAGCAAAATAACAGGACATTGGATGCATGAATATTGATCAGCGGATTCCTTGCATTATAAATAAAAACACCTTTGCTGCATGTACTTTTTTTCATTGTATATTCAACGAAGGTGTTTTTCATTTGAAAGGAATCCGACTTAGTTTAGAGCACGTTTATCCGCGGAGTTCACATTGCTGAAGTTCGAGGCTTTCATTGTGCCTTAAGTAATAGATGGAATATTGTTATATTCCCTTTCATAAACTGTATAAAATATTATGATAAAAGACAAGGCAGGAAATTTTAAAAAGAATTGTACTATACTTTTTGAGTACAATTTGGGAGGTGATAAAGGATTATTCGAAACAGATTCTCTCTCTCTTTTTTCTAGAAAAGTCGGGTTATTATCATAGGGATATTTTTCTGAGAGAAGTTTATAGGAATTTAAGCCTATAGTTAGAAATATTATGTTAGAATACAACAGGAGATTTAAACATCAAATAAATAGTAGTTTTTCTGAATTTACCCATACTTGTTAAGTGAGTGTATTTTCAGATTTCTGCTATTTAAAAAAGGAGAGGTTAATTAACGTATGAGAATCTCAGAATTAAAAAGAGAAGCCCTACTTTCTTTGAAAGGTAAATGGGGAGTAGCCGTTTCACTTATGTTGCTCTTGTTCTTGATCAATGTCATTTTACCTATGATTGTTGAAGTGATCGGAAGCGGTGGGTTTACACAGTGGTTCGCGCAAGAAGAAACACCGGTATGGTCGGATATCTTCGGAACCGTACTATCTATAGCCTTAATCCCGCTGACTATAGCAACCACTTGGTTTTACCTGAATATAGTCAGGAAAGGAAACCCTGATATTCCAGAGGTATTCGCTATCTATAAAGAAGGAAAAACCTCTTTTAAGATTATCGGTGCATCAATTTTACAAGCTATTTTCATATTTTTATGGTCATTATTATTTATTATTCCAGGAATCATCAAGAGTCTGTCATATTCCCAACTATTTTTCTTATTAAAAGATCACCCTCAATTAACAGTGCTTGAAGCATTTTCAGAAAGTAAGAAACGAATGAAAGGGTTGAAATGGAAGTATTTTCTAATGCACTTAAGCTTCATAGGCTGGGGAATACTATGTATATTCACCTTAGGGATTGGACTTTTATGGTTGGCCCCTTATGCGGGAACAACAATGGCAGCATTCTATAATGAATTAATTGTACCTCAAGATGATTCTGACAACGATCAAATAGAAGCATAAACGCTTGGCCGATAGCAAAATTGCTATCGGTTTTTTTATTTTTAGTATCTCCTATTTAGTCATATATGAGAATGACAGTATTGTAGACTATTGCTTTGTTTTGATAAAGGATGGAACGAATCCAAGGGAGGACTTTGGCTTTTACTCATAACCTACCGCATATCTTATTTCACAGCCATTCATAACCATTTGGTTATGAAATGATGATTGAATTTCTATTATTTTCCTCACGAGAGCGGGAGTATAATGAGATTGAATCGAAAAATAATGGCTCTATGCGTTCAGGGGAGAAACGGAAAAATGAGAAAAACCATAGGAATCAAAGACAATAATGCAAAGATCAGCATCATTTGGGTAATCAGCATTCTGTTCATAGCGGCCAATCTTCGTGCACCTATTACGTCAATAGGTCCATTAATTAGCCTGATTCGTGATGATACAGGAATCAATAATGCAGTCGCAGGGATGGTGACGACGATTCCGCTGATAGCCTTTACTTTGGTTTCCCCTGTGGCCCCATTGATTGCAAAGCGAATTGGAATGGAATGGACTTTACTATACTCATTACTGCTACTCATAGTGGGATTATTCCTTCGATCGATTTCATCAGTTACGGCTTTAATGACCGGAATGGCTTTTATGGGAATTGCCATTGCAGTTGGGAATGTTCTACTTCCAGGTATCATCAAACAGAAACATCCAGAGAAAGCAGGCATCTTGACTGGTGCCTACATAGCGAGCATGAACCTTTCATCAGCCATCGGTTTTGGAATCAGTATTCCATTAGCCAAAGAAGCAGGCTTAGGATGGCAAGGATCTTTATTATGTTGGGCAATTCTAGCTATTGCCACATTGATTCTTTGGTTGCCCCAAGTGAAGGGAAAGCGGGGAGAAAGAAAGAATCGCGCTTCAAAATCAACAACATCGATTTTTTCCTTTGAAATGTGGAAATCGCCGACAGCTTGGAACATCACACTCTTCATGGGCTTACAATCATTACCGTTTTATATTTTGTCAGCATGGCTTCCTGATATGTTGATGGCTCAAGGCATGGATCAGGCTAAAAGCGGCTGGATGCTAAGCATTAATCAATTCACTTCGCTTCCGGCGACCATCATTACCCCAATTGTCGCGATGCGCATCCCAAACAGGAGCATTCTTGGAATCATATCAGGGATATTAATGACCATCGGTATGGTGGGTGTGGGTTTCGGTCAGCTTTCGCTGATACCAATTTGTATGGTTTTGATAGGTTTAGGGAACGGTATGGCCATCAGCTTTGCCATGATCACATTCGGATTACGTACGGAAAGTGCACAGCAAGCAGCTGATCTTTCAGGAATGGCACAATCTATTGGATACTTACTTGCCGCGATCGGACCAATCTTGATTGGCTTGATTCATGATCTTACTCATAGTTGGGCATTACCAAAACTGATCCTGATTTTCATTACTGTATTATTAATTATATCCGGTGCCTTTGTTGGTCAAAGGAAACCTGCTTTGAAGAAAATCCAAAAAAGTGATGAAAAGTCTTATAGTATATAATGGGTTTTTAAAATACGTAGAAAGAGGGCGTCCCCGATCGATCTTTTACAAATGAGATACTTTCAAATCGTTGCAAAACATCAACATTTAACAAAAGCAGCGGAAGCATTGAACATCACTCAGCCAGCCCTCAGTAAAATGATTAGTAAATTGGAAAATAGTCTTGGTTATGAATTATTTGATCGAAGAGGCAGGCAAATTCAATTAAATAAACTCGGTGAATCCTATTTGCGAACTGTCGAACAGGTCTTTTTACAATTAAAAGAAGGGGAAAAGGAATTAGCCTTCCTGGCAGATAAGCAGGATAAATTAATCTCCATAGCTGTTACCATTCCGAGTATTCTGCCAGAGTTATTAGGCGGTTTTCTAAAGAAACATCCCAATGCCCGATTTAGACAACATCAGGCTTCCTTCGAACGAATCAAAAAACAGATTGAAATAGGGGAAATAGACGTCGGTATCTCAACAGTACCTGTGCTAGGGGAACATATTGAGTGGGTCCCCATCCTAGAAGAAGAAATACTTCTAGCCGTGCCCCTTTCCCACCCTTTGGCTAATAGAAAGAGCATCTATCTAAAAGAAGTGGAGAATGCTCCTTTCATCGTTATGCCATTAGGTTATGATTTTCGCGATATGACGGAACGATTTTGCAGAGAAGCAGGCTTCTATCCTGATTTTGCTTTTGAAGGAGACGAAACGGGAATCACTCATGAGCTCGTAGAAAAAGGCCTCGGCGTTGCCTTATTTCCATCATTGCTATCAAATGAAAGATTACATGATTTACAAACGGCAAAATTGAAGATCATTGAGCCTCACTGCTCAAGAAAAGTTGGGTTGGTTTGGCATAAAAGCCGGCCATGTAATGATATTGTAAAGAGCTTCATACAATATACGATGGAGTTTTTGGAACATAAAAAAGATCAGGAAAGAAAAATGGATTTTCATTCTTAATTCCCCTTTAAAGGTTAAATTGTTAATTTTAAGGTGTATAATAGAAAACTTAGAATGCTATTTAGGGGGATTACATAGTGAGTAGTTTTAATATGGCGGATATGATATACCAATTGTTTTGCCTTGTATTTCTAATCCTGATCATAGTAGGTATCGTATCGCTTTTCCGTTCTGTCAAGCAACGCAAAACTAGACTGGATATCATGGAAAAGAAAATGGATGATTTATATGAACTAATTAAAAAGGACAGCGCTTGACGGCTACATTCTGTGGCCGTTTTTTCTATGCAAAAGGAGTCATTGGGTACAGTCTAATTACCGCTTTGATGGTTGTGAAGGTTAGTCAGGGAATCATCAATTAAAATAGCTAATGAAAAACCCCTGTCTCAGAATTTGAAAAGAAGATAGGTTTTTTTCATCTTTTGAAAGACATAACGAATCATAAAAAGAAATAGGATTTGTTAAAAATAAGCAGTTTTACATGGCGAGATGATGGAATGCATGACATTTGTTGGGCAAACTGCATGTTAAGGAGTTGGTATAGATGATGCATGGTTTGTGATGGCTTCTTATCTTATAATGGAGTGGGTTAGATATTTAAGGGAAATAAAGAAAATACAAACAAACCATCAAAAATTTACGTACATGAATGATGACCCTATAACTAAGTGTCGGAGATGAAGAATGCTAAACATTCAATCCTTTTGTTAGGTATCTTTGAGAAGTAGGAGGAGTCGGTATCATGAAAGAAATTATTGCAATTAAAGAAGTCACTCAGTTTAAGTCCCGTGCAGAGGAATTTAGTCCATACGCCTGGTGTAAACAGATGTTAGAAAATGACCCTGTGAGCTATCACGAAGGAACAAATACGTGGAATGTTTTTAAATATGAAGATGTTAAGCGTGTTCTTAGTGATTATAAATATTTTACGAGTGTGCGGGAACGGACTACCATATCGGTTGGAACGGATAGCAAGGAAGGTTCAGCACCTGAAAAGATCAAAATCACTGAAGCGGATCCACCTGTGCATAGAAATCGCCGTTCACTGTTGGCCGCAGCATTCACACCTAGAAGTCTCCAAAACTGGGAACCTCGCATTCAGGAAATTGCAGATGAATTAGTCGAACAGATGGGGGCAGACAAGGAAATTGATATTGTGCAATCATTGGCAAGTCCGCTTCCGATTATTGTCATGTCAGACTTAATGGGCGTTCCCTCAAAAGATCGTTTACTGTTTAAAAAATGGGTAGATATCTTATTCCTTCCCTTTGACAAAGAAAAACAAGAAAAAGTTAATGAAATGAAGCAAGTGGCAGCAAGAGAATATTATGAGTATTTATATCCAATTGTTGTACAGAAACGGTTACATCCAGCTGATGATATCATATCCGATCTATTGAAGGCTGAAGTAGATGGTGAAACCTTTACAGATGATGAAGTTGTGCGTACGACCATGTTGATTTTAGGAGCGGGAGTCGAGACAACCAGTCATTTACTTGCCAATACCTTTTATTCACTATTATATGATGACAATAAAGTCTATGAAGAGTTACGTAATAACCTGGATTTAGTACCACAAGCCGTTGAGGAAATGCTGCGTTACCGATTCAATTTAACCAAATTAGATCGTACAGTAAAGGAAGATAACGATTTATTAGGAGTAGATTTGAAGAAAGGGGATGTCGTGGTTGCCTGGATGAGTGCAGCAAACATGGATGAGGATATGTTTGAAGACGCATTCACTCTTAATATACACCGTCCTAATAATAAGAAACATCTAGCCTTTGGAAATGGGCCGCATTTCTGCTTAGGTGCTCCGCTAGCACGACTGGAAGCAAAAATTGCCCTTACCACATTTCTAGAGAAATACTCACATATTGAATCAGTGGATTCGTTTCAGTTGGAAGAGAATCTGACCGATTCAGCGACCGGGCAAACTCTAACTAGCTTACCACTTAAGGCATTCAGTAAACATTAAAAAGAAAAACCTTATGCCATTAACCAGCATAAGGTTTTTTTCGTTTTAAGATTACTACATTGCATACATGTTGAATGGTATGCTGAATGTTCCCAAACTCTTTTACCAAATGTGAGTGGATTTCATCGAGGATTTGTACCCGCTTATCTTCGGAAAAACTTGAAAGCCAGGATAATGACCCCACTCTTCCACACCATTCTTCGTTTTTAAATGTCACATCGTAATAGAATTTATATGTATCTGTTAAATCAAATTGATGTTCCTGCCATTCGTTAAACCACTTAACCGGAAAGCCGTTAATAAATTGTTGGACATTCGCTTTAGATCCTGCAGAGGTTAGTTTGCCATCCGGCATATGACGTTTAATGATTTGAAGCGTTTCTTTTATTACGTTACTTTTAGAAACGAATCCTGAATCCATCACTATTAACGTGCCATTTTCTTTAATAATCCGCTTTATTTCATTCAATGCTGCTTCTCGATCAAACCAGTGCCAAGCCCTTAAAACGGTTACAAAGTCAAAAGTATCACTTTCTAAAGTTGTATCCTCTGAATATCGATTAACATATTTTATTCTACTATTTTCTTGTCTATCAATATTATGCGCTTCTTCTATCAATTCCTTTGATGGTTCAACGCCAACCACCTTAGCTCTCTCCTTAAATAAAGCTCTACTCAAAACGCCAGTCCCAGAACCTAAGTCTGCAACCGGAACATTAGCAAAGTTTATTCCTCTGATTTTTAAGCTTTCTATTAATTCACCAGGTAAATCATTTCTCCATTTAGCATAATCTTTAGCTACTTTTCCGAAATTCACTTTCATTCATTTTCCACCTTCTTTTTTTTTTGCTCAGACTCAGGTGATCTATAGTGATAGGATTGAGCTATAAAGAAACAAGCAATTTTGTGTTTATCAAGCTTTATTAACCATACAAAAAGTCATATCAACAAATATGGCCAACCCGTAATAAGTAGAAAGCTAGAAAGAAAATCCCCCATAATAATTACCTTTCAAATACGGATGACAGAATATGTATATCTTTGATTGTATCATAATGGGTAATTATGTAAATGTAATAGAAGTATTTTAGATAGCACCAATGTTAAAGAGGACTAAGTACATAAGGGTTATTCGATATAGATATTACTTTCATCATTAAGGTTAAGACCATGTTGGTGTAGAATCCAGCAAGTTGAAGTTGGATAAGGAGATATATTTACCGTAACCTTAAGTTGAGTTGGTTAAGCTGTATAGAGTAGTATTAAAAGATAGAATGATTTTAAATTATGTAGCGGGAGCAGGGATTTTCATTTCACGAGTGGTTCTTTACCTATTATTTGAATAAATTGTGGAGCTAATTGAGGAAGATAACCGACCTGTTTATTTTTTTGTAGAAAGATTAGCAAATTTTAATGAAAATCTAATCAAAATCTAATCAAAATCTAATCAAAATCTAATCAAAATCTTATTCCTTCTTCATTCAGTATGTATACTTTAATAATGGATACGTTGAAGATGCATCATATGTCCTTCCGAATCCACTGTTTATTATTAACAGAAATCTTTCTCTAATACAAAGATGGGGGGAAATCAAAAAGACGTTTTATAAAGCTCGCTACATATAATCATAAATGAAACAGATAGAATAAATGAGTTAACTAATGAATTAAACTAATGAATTATTAGTATTTACACTGGATAAACAGAAAGAAATGCAAGTTCCTTTCGTTCTTTGTTATGGTTTAGATCATATAGAATGAAGTTAAAACTCTATATTGAGATCTTACTTTAATCATGCAACAGCGGTTTTAAAAAGTGAAAGGATGTTATTATGAAATTAAAGTTTCAGTTGTCTATTGCCTTTGTATTAAGTGTAATTTTTTTAATTGGATTCAGTATAATGGCATTTACAATAAGTGCATATGAATTCTTGAATTTTGATAGAGCGGTGATTTCCTTCGTTCAAGGATTAGAGTCTCCGTTTTTAACAACCATCATGAAGGTCTTTACGTTTATTGGTTCATCTAGTTCCATAATTATACTTTCCTTACTTGTTTTATTTTACTTGTATAAGGTATTGAAACATCGTTTGGAGCTAGTCTTATTTAGTGCTGTCGTGGTTGGCTCAACTCTCCTCAATTTGATATTGAAACTTTTCTTTCAACGAGCTCGTCCTGATTTACATCGACTCATTGAGATAGGGGGATACAGTTTTCCAAGTGGACATGCGATGAATGCATTCACTTTATATGGTATTCTCACATTTCTACTATGGCGGCATATTTCGACTATGTGGGGGAGAACTCTGTTGATTTTGTTCAGCGTGATGATGATCCTTACAATAGGAATAAGTAGAATATACTTGGGGGTCCATTATCCTAGTGATATTATTGGAGGATATTTAGCGAGTGGCTGTTGGCTTGCCATTTCCATTTGGGTTTTCCAAAAGTATAAAGAAAGCCAGAAAAACAAAGAAGTTAACTAAAGTTAGGACAGGCAATTCAATAAGAAAGCAGCTAGGGACTAAACAAGTTATCTGCTGATTATATCAAATGATTGAAATAGTTAGGAGCTTTTAAATGGAAAACTGGATTACGGAATTTATGAATAATTTTGGGTATATTGGAATCTTTCTATTAATAGCATTGGAAAATATTTTTCCGCCTATTCCATCAGAGGTCATTCTAACCTTTGGAGGTTTTATGACCACGGTATCAACAAATTTGACTATATTCGGAGTCGTGATTGCATCAACTCTTGGATCAGTGGCAGGGGCTGTGGTGCTTTATGGGATTGGTTTACTGATTGATGTGAAAAGGATAGAGAAGTTTGTGGGTAGATGGGGACATATTTTTCGGTTAACAGTAACGGACGTCCATAAGGCAAATTCTTGGTTTGACAAATACGGAGCGTGGACTGTTTTTTTCTGTAGACTCGTTCCGTTGATTAGAAGCTTAATTTCCATTCCCGCAGGTATGTCTCATATGAGTTTTTGGCTTTTTTTACTATACACAACAACCGGAACATTGATTTGGAACGTGATTCTGGTGAATGTTGGAGCAGCTGTAGGTTCTTCATGGGAAAACATCGTAGGGTATATGGACATTTATTCAAACATCGTATATGCAATATTTGTATTACTGTTTATTCTTTTCGTTGTTTTAATTTTTAGAAGAAATAAGGGAAAAAGAAAGTGATTATAGTAGATTTAAAAAATGATAAAGGACCGTTCAAGTCTGAACTTTCATTACATAATCTTATATAAACATCAGAGGCTGTCATTATGACAGCCTTTTTCATATGTCATTCAAACGGGAAAGCGGAGAGGATGAGCTTTGAACGTAGAATAAAGGGAATGTGCTTTGGACAAAATGAGTGAAACGAAAAAGGAATGAGGTTCGGCGCGATGGTTTCTTTTTTCAAAAATAAAGGACAAATGAAGAAACGTGAGAAGCAAAAGATAGATGATAAAGATCAATCTAAAAGTAAAAAACTTGAATATATTGACAGCTCTATTTCAGCCAATCTAGACCATATGAAAAAGAAAACGGGTAACAGCCCGGACATTATTGTCCGAACGTTGAAAATCAGTCAAAACCCTGAAATTAAAACGACTATCTTGTATGTGCAGGGTTTGATAGATAATCCAAGCGTTACGGACTTTTTAATTGAATCAATCATGAAAAACCCTCATCTAAAAGAAAAACTACTTCCTAAAGAAGCACTGGACGTGATTTCTGAAGAAGTAGTTTCTCTCGGTGGTGTAGAATCTGTCACGGACTGGGAAAAATTATTTTTGTCATTATTATCAGGGGATAGCATCATTTTTGTTGACGGCATAAACAAAGCCTTGGTTGCCAGTACAAGAGGGGGAGAACGGCGTTCCATTCAGGAACCAAGCACACATTTGACGGTCCGCGGTTCAAGAGAAGGATTTACTGAATCGAATGCAACAAACATCGCCATGTTACGCCGCATTATTAACAGTCAGGATTTATGGATTGAGTCTATGAAAATAGGTACTGTGACAAAGACGGATGTTTCCATTATGTATATAAATGGGATTGCTAAAGAAGGAATCGTCGAGGAGGTCAAAAAGCGCTTAAAAGGAATAAATATCGATAGTATTCTTGAATCAGGATACATTGAACAATTGATAGAAGATCAGGTCATGACCCCATTCCCTACCCTTAATCATACAGAAAGACCTGATATGGTTGCGGGTAATCTTCTTGAAGGAAGAGTGGCGATATTTGTTAACGGATCGCCTTTTGTCTTGGTGGCCCCAGCCTTATTCGTACAGTTTTTCCAATCTGTCGAAGACTATTATAATCGTTTCGACATTGCCTCAGCCACACGTTTTTTACGGATCATCGTTTTTATAATCTCTATAGTGGGACCGGCTGTCTATGTTGCAGCCACAACTTTTCATCAGGAAATGATCCCATCCAAGTTGCTAGTCATTGTTGCAGCGCAAAGGGAAACGGTTCCTTTGCCGGCCGTTGTTGAAGCACTCGTCATGGAAATAACCTTTGAAATCTTAAGGGAAGCAAGCCTTCGGATGCCAAAGGTGGTTGGTTCAACCATGTCCATTGTCGGAGCATTGGTGATTGGGCAGGCGGCAGTCCAGGCTGGCGCTGTATCACCGGCAATGGTCATCATCGTTTCGATCACGGCGATTGCCAGTTTTGCGACTCCTTCTTATTCCATCGCCATTTCTGCACGTATAGTGCGGTTCGGATTTATCATTTGTGCCGGCGTTTTAGGTTTCTATGGCATGATTTTAGCCTTTATCGTCCTCATCGTCCATTTATGCAGCCTCCGTTCATTCGGCGTTCCTTATATGTCACCTCTCGCCCCTCTTAACCCAGAAGGATTAGGTGACACATTCTTTAGAAGACCTATGTGGGCGTTCAAAGAAAGACCAAAATTATTAAGCTCCAATAATAATCTGATACGGGAAGGCGATAATCAAAGACCTTTGCCTCCTGAATCGCGGGGAATGAAAACTTCTGACAAGAAAAAAGGTGAAGGCAATGAATCGTAAATGGCTCGTTCTGCTCTTGATGATCGGCACCACGTTCACCTCTGGATGCTGGGATAAAAAAGAGTTAAACGAGATAGCCATCGTCTCGGCAATGGGAATCGATAAAGATAAAGAAGGAAAGTTAGTGGGAACGTTTCAAATCATTAACCCAGGCAATGTTGCGGGGTCTCTTCAGGGAGGCGGCGGGACAAATCCCGCCATATCCGTTTATAGGGCCACTGGAAATAATGTGCTTGGACTAGATAGTATTGCTTCAACAAAAATTTCAAGAGATATGTATTTCGCTCATGCAAACCTGATCGTCATAGGTGAGGAAATAGCAAAAGAAGAGGGCATTAACGCTATTTTCGATGCCTTTGAGCGCTCCCCTGAATTTAGGGCAACTTCGAGGATCGTGATAGCCCGAGGTGTAAAAGCCAGGGATATAGTCGAAACATTAACGGCAATCGATAAAGTATCAGCTGAAAAAGTCATTAGGACGATTGAATCTTCGGAAAAACAGCAGGGGAGAAGTATCAGTGTCAATCTTCAAGAAGTGATTAAAAACCTTGTGAGTACCGGAAAAGAACCGATAATTAGTGGTTTTACCGTGAAGGGTAACACAGATAAAGAGGATAAAATGGAGAATACTCAGACCTCTGATATTGAGGCTAACCCAACTACCGCTGGAATAGGTGTATTTAAAGATGGTAAATTGATTGACTGGCTGGATGGTAATAAGGCAATAGGCTCGATGTGGGTTTTAGATAGGATTGCACATACCAATTTAAACATTGATTGGAATGATAAAAAAGACGCAATCACCTATCAAGTGCAACGCCAAAAAACCAACGTCGCGGCAAAAATGAAAAATGGCAAACCTAAAATGTTGATAAAGGTCCTTGTTGAAGGAGATATCCGCGAGGCAAATATTCCCGTGAATCTAAACAGTCCGCACGTTCTGATAGACATTGAAAAGAGGTTAGCAAAAGACTTAAAGAAGGAGATGGAAGATGCGATCGTTCGTGCACAAAAAAATAAATCCGATATTTTTGGCTTTGGTGAAATCATGCACGAATCCCATCCGAAAGAATGGAAAAAAATCGAAAAGGACTGGGACGATGTTTCTTTTCCTAAGCTGGAAGTAGATGTACAGGTAGAGACTTTCATTCGCCGTACAGGATTACGTAACAAGCCGTATCTTTCAAATTTAAAAAAGAGCGATCAATAATGGAAAGGAAGTGGCATCCTCGTGGAAAAGGCAAAAATCAGCGGCTTCCAGCTATTCGTCCTTATTTTCCTGTTTGAAATAGGAAGTGCACTTTTGGTTCCGCTTGCAGGTGAAGCCAAACAGGGCGCTTGGCTAGTCATTCTCATTGCGATGATAGGCGGTTTTTTGTTATTTTTCGTTTATTATGGCCTTTTTCAATACTACCCTGATCAGCTGCTAACTGAATATGTAAGACATATAATGGGGAATTTTTTAGGAAGGATAGTAGCTTTTCTATACATTCTATATTTCATGTATCTTGCTGCAAGAGTGTTGAGGGATTTCGGAGAGACCCTGCTTACCTTCGCCTATCCTCATGTTCCGTTATTTTTTGCGAACGCAGTATTTATTTTGGTGGTGGTGTATACGGTTCGTAAAGGGATAGAGGTACTGGCAAGGACGGGAGAACTTTTCTTTGTGTTAGAGAATTTACTTTTCATGACATTCATTCTTCTGATTGTTGTTTCAGGAATGATCCATATAAACAACTTAAAACCTGTTTTTGAAATCAGTGGGGTAGAGATGATGAAAATGTCCTTTACTGAAACCTTATTTTTTCCATTTGGCGAAATCATTGTCTTTTTAATGATTTTTCCTTATTTGAACGAACCTCAGAGGCTAAAAAAAATTGGTATAGGGAGTTTGGCTGCAAGCGGTATTTTTCTCGCGTTTATAATGGCTTTGAATGTAGCTGTGCTTGGGGTGGATCTTACAATACGTTCGCAATATCCTTTTCTTTCCCTCATTCAGTCAATTGAGATCGCTGGCTTTTTGGAACGACTCGATGTTTATTTTTTGGTTAAACTCATGATTGGAGGGTTCATCAAAATAAGTGTGTTTACATATGTAGCGGTAACGGGTACGGCAAATGTTTTCAACTTTAAAGAACCTTCTCGGCTGGCTTATCCAGTTGGTTTTGTCATTTTACTAATATCCATTGTGATTGCAAGTAGCTATTCGGAACATATCCATGAAGGGCTAGGTGCTGTGCCCATCTACGTTCATTTACCATTTCAAGTGATAATTCCAGTATTTCTTTTGGTTATTGCTTATTTTAAGAATAGAAAAAAAAAGCAGGGCTTTGTACCACCAAAACCCTAAAAGGTGGAGCTGATAAAAATGAAAATCTTCGGTATTACTATTTTGATGCTAATCCTTTTAGTGGCCTTGTCTTTAGGCCTAGATAATCTTTTAGGGTTTGATTTGGATAATTCCATTAAACATGCATTTAATCCTTTTTTGGTGAAGGATGTGACTGAACTTGTCCTCTTTCTTTTTCTTCTTGTTATGCTTTTGTTTAGTTTCTTTTATCGAAAAAAAAAGAAAGGAAACAAAGCCAAAGGACAACAATAAAGATTTACATATTCCCGTTGCTGCACTATAGATGAACTCTATTTCAAATCTGATTTGAATAAGGGGGTTTGTCTTTTTGCTTTTTTACCACCTCGGATTCCCATTTCATAGTATGATGATAAAATGAGCTTATTTTTCATATAGAATGGAAAACCACCTTTACATAAATAACAATAGCACAGAGGTCCTCAGGAAGGAGAACGGCATTTTGAATATCAAATTAAATCAAAAAATCATTAAAGATATGTGCGGGACAGTCTCCTTCAAAAGAGGAGATGCTTTTTATCGTGCTAATAAAGTGACATTTGAAAGTTACCGTCCTGATGGTTGTGAAGCAACTGTTAAAGGAATAGAAGATTTCCATGTCTCTATTGAAGTGGATGCTGCCGGAGGCTTTCGCACGAAATGCAGCTGCCCAACGCTTGCTTCTTTTCAACGGGATTGTCAGCATATTGCGGCCGTATTACTGTCGGTATACGAACACCAGCGTCAAGGAACAATTCCTGAAGGTCTAAACGAACCTCAGTCTGACGCTTCAGCAAATATGAAGCTGACAGATGGTTTGCTTACGCTTTTCAATAATCAGCCTGTACGCTCAAGTGGCCATCAGCTCCACTTTGAAAACAGGCAGGTGCTTGATGCGGAGTTTACATGTAAGCCCATCACGATAGGCCAGGGCAGATACATGTTCGGAATTGAAGTGAAGATTGGTCCGACAAATGTACTAAATCTCAGGGATTTTCTGAAGCAGGTAAAAGAAGGAAAACCTGCCCAAGTGTCCCTTTCATTTCTGTATGATCCTGATCTCCATTGTTTTCAGCGTGAAACAGATGCAGTTATTCAGCAGCTTATCCAAGTGACTTATGATGAACAGGTCTATCTTGACGCCCTTCCGTACAAATCTGACTATACAATGAGCAATCACCTGTTACTCATTCCGCCAACTTCTTTTGAAAGGCTTGTCCCTATCCTTACAATCGCACCATTGGTGAAGCTTGCGTATGACGGGAATACGTTTGACAGTTTTCAGATATCCGGCGAACCGCTTCCTTTACAGTTTGAATTTGCCGAAAGTGAGGGCAAAGGATATAAACTGAATATTAAAGGGTTGAATGAAATAATTGTGATGAATGCATACAGATCTGTTTTATCTGAAGGGAAATTGGTTCCCCTCGAAAGTGAAGACTGCCAACGTCTCTCAGATTTAAAACAGATGTTGGAAGATTCAGGAATGAATAAAATTCCAATTCATCAGGAGCAATTAGAGTTATTCCTGGAAAAAGTGGTTCCAGGTTTGAAAAAACTAGGTGATGTTCATTTCTCGGGGGCCATTTCTGAGCAGTTCGAGAAGACACCATTGATTGCTAAGCTATACTTAGATCGCGTAAAAAATAGGCTGCTTGCAGGGTTGGAATTTCACTATGAAAATATCGTGATTAATCCTTTGGAAAATCAGGAACTCAAGTCAGTTTCCAAGCTTATAAGAGATGTGGATAAAGAGGAAGAGATCCTGCAACTGATGGATGATAGCATGTTTGCCAAGACAGACGGTGGATATTTTTTACATAATGAAGAGTTGGAGTATGAGTTTTTGTACCATGTCGTTCCGAAACTTCAAAAGCTTGTTCAAATATATGCCACGACTGCTGTAAGAAATCGGATTTCCCGAGGGAATGCTGCTCCGCAAATTAGGGTGAAAATCAAAAAAGAACGGACTAATTGGCTGGAATTCAAATTTGAAATGGATGGCATTCCTGAAAAACAAATACGAGAAGTTCTAGAAGCTCTAGAGGAAAAAAGGAAGTATTATCGTTTGAGGAATGGATCGTTGCTTTCCCTTGAGACAAGGGAGTTTGAAGAAATCAATCGTTTTCTGAATGCACTTCCGGTCCAGAATGAAGATTTGGAAAGTCGCTTAAATGTACCAATCGTAAGAGGGCTTCAGCTTCTTGATTCTGTAAATGACAGCAATACATTTACAATAGAGGAGTCATTCCGCAAGTTCTTGGAAAACATCCGCAATCCAAGTAACCTGGAGTTCGCGGTGCCAAAGAGTTTAGAGTCAATATTACGGGACTATCAAAAAAGCGGCTACAAATGGATGAAAATACTTGCTTGCTATGGCTTTGGAGGAATTCTCGCAGATGATATGGGACTGGGTAAAACTCTGCAAAGCATCGCATTCATTTTATCCGAGCTTCCAGACATCCGTAAGAAGAACCTCCCCGCTCTTATTGTTTGTCCATCATCTTTGACATATAACTGGCTGAGTGAATTCATGAAATTTTCCCCGGATATACAAGCCATCGTCGTGGATGGCAATAAAACAGAAAGGTCAAAGATACAGAAGGAAATAACGGGCATAGATGTTGTCATTACCTCATATCCGTTATTACGTAAGGACATTATGTGGTTTGAGAAACAAGATTTTCACACGGTGTTTTTTGATGAGGCACAGGCATTTAAGAACCCAGGGACACAAACGGCACGAGCGGTGAAGAAGATACAAGCGGATCATCGCTTCGCCCTCACTGGTACCCCGGTTGAGAATTCACTAGAAGAGCTGTGGTCCCTTTTTCACGTTGTCTTTCCTGAACTATTCATGGGGTTAAAGGAATACAGTAACCTCTCAAGGGAAAAAATTGCTCGTAGGATCCGGCCATTTTTACTTCGGAGGTTGAAAGAGGATGTATTATCGGAGCTTCCAGAAAAAATCGAGTCGATGGAATCGATGGAACTGCTACCTGATCAGAAGAAACTGTATGCTGCTTATTTGGCAAAGCTGCGACAAGACACATTGAAACATCTGGATAAAAATACACTTCGGAAAAATCGTATTAGAATCCTCGCTGGCTTGACTCGGTTACGACAGATTTGTTGTCACCCCGCCTTATTTGTGGACGGTTATAAAGGAAGCTCAGCTAAATATGAGCAACTAATGCAGATTGTTGAGGAATCAAAGCTTTCTGGAAGAAGGGTACTGATTTTCTCACAGTTTACGAAAATGCTTCAGATCATTGGTAGAGATTTAGCGAATCAAGGGCAGCCCTTTTTCTACCTAGATGGACAAACACCATCAAAAGAACGCGTTGAAATCTGTAATCGATTTAATGCAGGTGAACGTGATATATTTCTCATTTCATTGAAAGCAGGCGGTACAGGTCTTAACCTGACGGGTGCCGATACTGTCATTTTATATGATCTTTGGTGGAATCCAGCAGTCGAGGAACAAGCAACAGACCGTGCTCATCGTATGGGACAGAAAAATGTTGTTCAGGTCATCAAACTTGTTGCCCGCGGCACAATCGAAGAAAAAATGAATGAACTGCAAGAGAAAAAGAGGCATCTGATTGAAGAAATCATCGACCCTGAGGAGAAATCGTCATCTGCTCTTACTGAAGAGGACATTCGGGAAATATTGATGATATAGAGAGCTAGGGGAATTACAGAATGTTAGCAGCAATGTTCTAAAAAACAGATTATGTTTGCTATGTCTGTTTCATTACTAAACCCCCACGCGATTATTGATACCGTTGGGGTTATTGGAATCAGTTCTCTTAGCTATACCGGGATAGAGAAAATGACGTTTACCGCTGCAACTATATTAATTTCTTGGATTTGGTATTTCAGTCTGGCTATCGTGGGGAAAAAGGTAGGAGATATCGATACCGATGGGAGATTTATAAACGAAATCAACAAAGTATCTGCAATTATGATATGGATTGTCGCTATATATAGCATTCCAACTATACAAAATGTAGTAGGACTTTTAACGGCGTTCCTAGTCAATTATAGTGTTAGCCCAAGAAGGCCGCCCTCCAATTGGCGGCCTTTTAAGTTTTGACTATTGAAGGGTAACATGAAATTTGAGAGCGTTCCGGGCGCCACTATGAAAGAAGAAAGCTGATTAAAAAGAAAACAATCAGATCAGGTCATACTGCGAGGGAAATCTGGCATCTACCATGATTCGCTGAAGGAATTCATTTATTGCTATAACCTTTTCTGATTTTGATCTCCGAAGAAAGGAAAGAGTATATGTGATAAATCCAAACGAACAAAAAGTAAAAAATAATAAAAACCCTATAACTATATAGGGTCAAATCGATTTCTTCATGCCGCACTCTCTGCATTTACGAATATATACATAGTTCTTAACCGAACTTTCAAATTGAGCTTTACCGCAATTGTCACAGCGACCACTAACGATGTCAGGATAATCTGCGTAGTCATAAATAATTGTGGTGTCATATTCCTTTTTTTCTTCTGGAATTTCTTCAGACAAAGTAAAATCACCTTCACTATTTTATTTAACTAATTTATCATACCAAATTTTTATAGCAGTAGGTAGGTAAGTGATAAAACCCAAATCGATTTGTTCTAAATTGATATAAGAACTTTTTATACAAAGAAGGAGTGAAAACTTCTTATGAAACAAGTTTTAATCCTATTGCTGCACCTAACACCATTGCAATAAAAACGACTCTTCTCCAGTCTTTTGATTCCCCATATAAAAGCATGCCGATTATTGCTCCACCAGACGCACCAATTCCTGTCCAGATTGCATAAGCCGTCCCCATGGGTAATGTTTTCATGGCATAAGCAAGAAATAGAAAACTTGCCCCAAATCCGAAAAACAACAGCGCCAAGGATTGCCAATTACGGTCTTTGTGCAATTTATTAATCATCGCAACACCAAACATTTCAAATAGCCCAGCTAAGATTAAAGAGACCCAAGCCATTAGGATTCATCTCCTTTTTCAACATTATTCTTAGTCACTAGTTTCAAGCCGATTACCCCTGCTAATAACAGTAAAATCAAAAGTGTTTTACTCAATTTAAATGATTCTCCAAAGAATATGATTTCGGAAAAAACGGTTCCTGCTGTCCCCATTCCTACAAATACTGCATATACGGTTCCAACGGGAAGTTTTCGTCCAGCCATTATCATTAAATAGAAGCTGATGATGATAGAAATAACAGTTCCAGTCCAAGTCCAAAAGTCATTTGCGTGTTTTAAACCAATAACCCAAAAAACTTCAAAAAAAGCAGCAATAAATACCTTAATCCAGTTTGTACTCATTAAAAATAACACCTCCAATTTTATTCTTACCAAAAAACAAAAAAAGCCTAAGAGATAACTGTAAAACAGTTTCTCCCAGGCTTTTATCCTTCCGTGACACAGCAAAACTGTGAGTTTTCTCTCGGACCAGACTAGCACAGACACTTGCAACGGAACCCTAGAAAACATTTAACATATACAATTAAGTTATATTATACATACATTTTAAATTTACTCAAGGTTAAAGGGCTATTTACTTTTTCCAATGAATGTATGAATCTATTCGAAAAAGGCATCCAAATCCTTTCCAGCCTTCTATAATTACGATAACAGGATGAGGACAAATAAAATGCTCGAATGAAACCTCAATAAATTACCGCTAATTAAGATTTTAAATTACATACTTTCTCTAGTGTTCCAATAAAAATGCATCTGACAAGTACCAACACATTGGTCTTATCAGATGCATTTATAGTCCTGCCTTACTCTTATATTAGTCACTCACTGACTGATTTCGAGGATTGACTTCTTTTATATGAGAAACATAACTATGCAAAATCATCCCAATAATAACGATAAAGATGCCGAACCACGATAAAGGAGAAGGGGATTGTAAAGATAAAAATAGTAATTCCCCGGCAAGAGCAAAAAGGACTTCCATTGATTGTGTGGCTTCAACGGAAGCTAACTTCTGCATATTTCCCCTTACCAAATCGGTCGCTTTGAAAAAAAGGACCGTTGCAATAACTCCAGAAAATAGTGCTACCAAAAGGGATTGAAAACTCTGCATTTTCGTTGGTGCTCCTACCGTAAAAAAACCATACAACGAAAGTAAGAACCAGAATGGCAGACTCGCTAAAGTCATCCCTAACACACGCTGATAAGCATCTAAACGTCCTTGAGACACTTCCATCATTTTGCGGTTCCCTAAAGGGTATGCAAATGAGGCGATGACGATTGGGATTACCCCCAACCAGAGATTTGCCATAGAAATATGCTTAGTGTGTTCTAGTTGCATAAGTATGATCCCCAACAGAATGATAAGGGACATGAGAAGACCTTTCAAAGAAATCTCTCCTCTTTTCCTTACGAGTCCATCTTGTGTTTGAACATTTTCAAAAAATAACGGAGCAAGTAAAGCACCTGAGATAATCGTGATTTGCCAAGTGCCGGCGATTAGCCAGCCAGGTGAGTAGGCAGATGCAAAGCATAAGGGGGCATAGAACAATCCAAACCCTACAAAACTCCATAGCAACCAAGGCCCTGGTCGTTCTCTCATCACCTGCAAGAGTGGTCGGAGGTTTTTTCTACTTAGGACGATACATACTAGAAAAGGAACCATAAAGATATATCGAAGCGAAGCACTCCATATCCAACTTCCACCAGATAATTCCATTGACTGATTTAACACAAACGTAAATGCAAAAAAGAAAGCAGAGCAAATACCTAATATAATTGGTCGCAATCGACTCACCTCAATCTGTTTTATGAGCCAATAATTAGCCAAGCCTCTGAAGTATGGCAATCGTTTCGGCTTTCTTATGATTAGAAAAGAATTTAGAACATACCTTTTACGAGATTCAAACCTTAGGGTTGGAGTAACGAACCAGGTTGTCATGTTTTAACGTACTTTCCCTTCAAGAGCTAATGAGGAGATTTGTTACGGAAAGATAAGGTGAATATTCTAAATATTAAATCTAACAATCATACTAAATTGTCCTTCAGTTATACAAAAAAATCAACTGCATTCTTTAAGACTGTGAATATGTCTTCTGCAATATTCGACATAAATTATATCTTTAAATAAGAGTATTGATGTTTGGATATGGAAAAAATTAATATGCCAATTTTATGTTTATCATACAAAAAATACCTAATTTAAACCTTTAAAATAGCATAATAGCGCTATTTATAGAGGTTTTATTGAGTTATAAGATAATAATCATATAGAGGTAGATAATATACGAAGATACGAGAATTGACGAATTTGGGAGGGAGTGGTATATTTATAGGAGTGCAAATTATGTCGAATGTTGACGAAAAGTATAGATGTAAAATTTGAAAGAAAATTAGTGAGGTAAATAAAAATGAAATCTACAGGTATTGTACGTAAAGTTGACGAATTAGGACGGGTAGTAATTCCTATCGAATTACGCCGTACTTTAGGAATTAAAGAGAAAGATGCTTTGGAAATCTACGTAGAACAAGAGCGTATAATCCTTCAAAAATACAAAGCAAACATGACTTGTCAGGTAACGGGCGATATATCTGATGACAATATGAAACTTGCAAACGGTAAATTAATACTTAGCCGTGAAGGTGCTGAACTTCTAATTAAAGAAATTCAAGCAAGCTATGAAACTGCTAAATAATTCATTTTAAATAAAAAGCATTCAAGTGTAGAGAAAATTTTATTTTCTCTACACTTTTTTCATTTTATATGGAGAAGTAATAAAAATAATTAGATTCTCGAATAAAACCAATTTTTTCGTAAAGTTTTTGCGCATTGCCGTTATCCTTATCTGTCTCAAGCGACACTCCTTTTGCACCAGTTTCTTTTGCAAAAGCAATAGCGGCTTTTAATAACTTCTCACCAAATCCCTTTTTGCGAGCATTTCCCTTCACAAATAAATCGTTTAACACCCATGACCGCATCATGCTCACTGATGAAAATGAAGGATATAATTGAACAAAACCAATAGGGTTAACCCCATCAAAGGCCATAAAAATGACCGACTCTTCGTTCGTTAACCTTTCCTTTAAAAACTCCCTTGCACCCTCAAGATTTGACGTTTGCTCATAGAACACTCTGTATAAATCAAAAAGTTCTGTTAAGGAATCAAGCTCATTTAAAGTAGCTTTTTGAATACCCATGTAATGAACCTCCA
Organism: Peribacillus butanolivorans; assembly: GCF_001273755.1. Classification (GTDB taxonomy): domain Bacteria; phylum Bacillota; class Bacilli; order Bacillales; family DSM-1321; genus Peribacillus; species Peribacillus butanolivorans. The sequence continues at coordinate 3,997,173 of NZ_LGYA01000001.1, read as the reverse complement.
GTGTTTATTTTATAGAATACTCTTAATTTACCATTTATTGATAAGTGGCTGTGAATAAACTGTTCGATTCATTGCCTAATGCTTCATAGATTGGATACTTCTTTTTTGACGTATGTTCGAAATTTCGTATCTGTTAGAAATTTAAGCTGAAACGCATTCATATTTTTGGAAAGTTTTGCTTGTTCAATAGAGGTTAAATCGTTTGCAAAAAATGCAAGCTCTGTTTGGTTATTATCTTTATCCTTCGCATACATCGAAATCGTAAGAACAAAGGCAGTAGAGCCTCCCTTTTGACCTGCATGAACAAGCCACTCACGATTGCTTGGACTTTTCATTATCTGTTCTAATACCGGATCGAGATACACATAAACGTTTTTATCAAAGTGCGTCTTGCTATTTAGTTTTTTCATTATGGAGACATAGTCTTCTGTAGTTGCTCGGGGCAAACGATCAGACCAATTTTTTTGAAAATCACTACCCATCATTTTCATTGCTTGTTTCTTTTCCTGATCTGTTGGGGGGTGAGTCTGCCACTTTTTGTGAATAGCAATCGCCCGATCACGGTATTCACCTTTGTCCATATTTTTCAGGGCCTTTAGGGTATCTTGTTTAGTTAATTTTTTTTCTTTCATTAATTGGTCAGGTATGAACAGCGAACTTACAATGGGATACATTGGCTCATGACTGGTAATGCCTAAGCTCCCTGGAACATGATTGATGTTTTGAAGGCCAAGCATAGTTATTAAGTAATCTGTATTCGCATTAGAACTGTAAGCAATCATTCCATCTACTACTTCACTTAAAGGAACTCTATCTATCTCTTTATCCTTTTTGACCTGAGTAATCCATGCCTCATGTGCTCCCCCGTCTGTTTTAGGAACATAAAATCTGTCTAGGTCGGCTAATTTCACTTCTTGCTCTGGATTGATTTGCCCCACTGCCGCCTGTTGTGCATATTCAATGGCTACGATGATTTTGACGGTGCTTGCTAAAGGAAGCGGCGTGTTGGCATTAACATGTACCCATTTCTCATCATTAAGATGAATGGATAAAGAAACGTTCTTGTTCTCTGCATTCTCCTTGATAAACTGAACTATATATTCTGGATCCTCTTTGTTGATATCCTTCTTAAACATCCACATCCCAATTCCTAGAATCAAACATAGAGATAGTCCAATACCTCCGATTAAAAAGAGTAATATTTTCAAAATAACACCTGCCTTTTTACATATAAATACATATACGACTGCTCAATGATTAGGTTTCATTTTACTTATGAAGAACTTTTTAAGCATGTAAGCAGTGAGATAGAATTAATAATGAAAAAATGAAGCCTTCCTCAAAGACTCCATTTTTCTCGGTCATTTTAAAAGATTTTCTGCATGTAGGAAGTGACTTAGGAATTAGAGTCCATACAAAATCCCATGCCCTTTTACGTTTTTTTTACATCAGCTTAACGTGGCCAACTTGGCACCAAGTTAGGATGCTAGTAGGTAACCAATAAGAATGGGGGGGGATTAACAATGAAGGTTGAATTACATTGTCATACGAATATCTCAGATGGATCTTGTTCGTTTGGAGAACTATTGGAGGTTGCAAAAAGGGAGAGTATTGGTCATTTAGCGATTACCAACCACGATACTACGATGGGGTTGCAAGAGATGGTGGAAAAGGGAAAAGAAAAAGGGATTGAAATCATCCCTGGTATAGAAGTTTCTGGTTATGATTTTGCAAGAGGTAGACGTGTACATATTTTGGGATATTTTGTTGAGTATGGTCATAAGGCACTTGAGGAGCTATGTAATCCATTGATTGAAAAGAGGAATGCAGCCTCTGTAAAAATGGTGGAGCGAATAATCAATGCAGGATATCAAATAACTTGGGAGCAGGTTTCTAAGTTTAGGGGGGGAACCGGGGTTTATAAACAGCATATTATGCAAGCGCTAAGGGAAGCGGGATATACGGATTCTATCTATGGAGATTTGTATAAGAAAATCTTCAGTCGCGGTCAAAATGGAGAAGAGCCAGGTATTGCATTTATTCCTATGGAGTATGTGGATGCTGTTCTAGCTGTAAAGGCGATTCGTGCTGCCGGAGGCGTTCCGGTCCTTGCTCATCCTGGACAATACGATAGCTTCGAAATTATTCCAGCTCTTGTAGAAGCAGGACTTGAAGGGATTGAAGTCCTTCACCCACATCATGGTCATGCAGAAGAAGAAAGAGCGATTCAATATGCAGATCAATACAAACTCATTAAGACAGGAGGTTCAGATTTTCATGGGGTGTATGGGGATAAACCGATTCGGCTAGGTAATTATAGCCCTGGAACAGAATGTGTGAATGCTTTGACATTAAAGAAAAAAAGCATGGCTATTAAATTTTGAAAGAGACAATGTAGAGTAGTGTATGGAAAGATTCAGAAAATAGGTATTCCTTTTGTCCTGGTAATTGACCAGGACTATTTTTTTTTACAAGAAAATCATGGTAGCTTCATATTTTCTCATTACACTAACACTAATAAGAAAAAGGTACAGGTGTAAGGCAGACCGGATAAATAAAGGGGGAGATGTCTGTTGGCAGAAAAAAACTTTTTAGTGGATCATTTGATTTCAGAAATTAAGAGAGGGACCTTTCAATTGGATAAAAAGTTACCTTCAGAGCATATACTCGCTGATCAATTTAATGTTCCAAGAATGGTTGTTAGAAAGGCATATGAACAGCTTCAAGATTTAGGTTATATCTATTCAAAGCAAGGGAAGGGAAGTTATGTCCAGGACAGCAAGAAGCAAATTCCGTTAATTCTGTCTGGAGATGTAAGTTTCACTGAGAAAATGAAGGAATTCCAGTTTGCCTTTCAAACGATTACTATTTTTTGCGAAGAAATTTCTTATGATCAGAAGATTTTTCAAAGCCTCGATGTGGAAAGTGATGAGAAAGTCTATAAAATTGGCAGGCTGAGGTTAATAGACGAATTTCCGATTGCTCTTCATACATCTTATGTAGCAAAATCAACTTTTCCTGAAATAGATAAGGATGGTCCTGATATTACCTCTATGTTTCTATACTATAGGCAGCGTGGTTATGTAGAATTCGGATCCAGTAGCAGCACGCTGAATGTTATTTTTCCAACTCTATTTGAACGAGATATTTTGCAGTGTTCAAGTTTAATTCCACTTTTGCAAGTGGAATCAGTATGCGTGGATAAGGGGAGTAATCAAGTCCTTGAGCATACGGTCATTGTCTATCGCAGCGATTGTTTCACCTATGTTATGTAAAAAACTTCCATCCCATATACCGCTCGAATTCACGAGTAAATACTCGAAACTCACGAGTAAATGCTCCAAATTCACGGGTAAAAGCACGGAACTCACGAGTAAATGCTCCGAATTCACGAGTAACGCTCGAATTCACGAATATAAGCACGTAAATGCTCCAGATTCACGAGTAAAGCACGAAACTTTGAATAGAATATGCCCGTTCACGTTAGTGCTTTTACAAATTACATACAAAGATTTACTCATTCTTAACGTAGGTTCACTTGGCAACAAGATACATTGAAGATGTAGAGAGAAACTAAAACATTTGGAGGCCAATGGAATGAGAAGAAAGGAAAGAACAGAGATTTTGATTCAAGGCACTGCAGACATTGCGAAGGATTTTGCCAAGGAAATAGAAATGAGATATAAAGTAAACGTCATTCAAAAGCCAGAGAGTGCTCTTGTCTTGCTAAAGGCAAGGGAAACGGCAAAAAAGAGTTTGTTTTATCTAGGGGAATTACTGGTGACAGAATGCACTGTCCAAATCCAGGATTCAATCGGTATTGGTATCGTTAAAGGGCATCGAGAAGAGCTGGCTCATTGTTTAGCTATCATTGATGCGGCATATCAGGCTGATCTTGTAGAAACAAGATTATGGTCACATGTTTTAGAAAATGAGAAGAAGAATATACAGAAAAATCTTCAAGAGTTAAATCAATCAATCTTAAGAACCAAGGTGAATTTTGAAACAATGGATGTTCAATAAGGGGGGAAAAGCGATGAATTTGGATGTAGTTCATGATATACAGACTGTTTATAAAAAGCTTGTAGCGGCGACTTCAAGACCTGGTACTTTAGTGGTTTTGGAGAGGGAAGCTAAGATGTTGGATGTTCAAATGGAATGCTTATCTTCTACTATCCTACTTGCACTCACGGTACTTGACCCAGAAGTCACTTTTAAGATTATTTCAAAGGAAGAGGAGATAGTGTCAAGAATGATTAATCAGCTTACCTATTCAAAGGCTGTTGATTTGTCAGAAGCAGATTTTATCTTTATTTTACAGGATGCTTCCAACGAGCAAAGGAAAGACGCAATAAATAAAGCAAAGGTAGGAAATCTGTTGAATCCTCATGAATCAGCAATGATTATTCTAGAAGTCTCGGATGTAACAAAAGGGAACTCAATGATCCTTTCAGGACCAGGAATTCATCAGGAGTCTTTTATATGTCTCCCAAATGTCTCCACCTGGATGAGTGTAAGAAACGAAAAAAACATAGAATTCCCTTTAGGAATCGATATGTATTTTGTGGATGAACAAGATCGTTTAATAGCTTTACCGAGAACTACTCAAATCAAAGAAAATGGGGGTGAGATTAAATGGGATATGTTGCAGTAAAGGGCGGAACAAAGGCCATTGAGGAATCCATAAAACGCTTAAAGTATGAAAGAGTTCATAAAGGGACGGCAATAGAGCTACATAAGATAGAAGCTGGCATGAGAGGGTTAATTGATCAGGTTATGTCCGAAAGCAGTTTGTATGATCAATCACTGTCTGCAATTGCAATTAAACAAGCTGAAGGCAATCCGGAAGAAGCTGTTTTCCTCTTAAGAGCCTATCGATCAACTTTGCCGCGAAAACATGTTTCACGAATTATCAGTTCTGAAAATATGAAAGTAGTGCGCAGGATTTCAGCCAGTTTTAAGGATGTACCTGGCGGACAGATTTTGGGTGCTACGACAGATTATACACATCGGTTACTAGATTCGGAGTTGGAAAAAGAATCGGATAAAAGCATTCAAGATTGGTTACGGGCTTATCAAGAAGAGAATCGTTCAACAGAATATAATCAGAAGCACATGGATGATTTAAACAATTTACCTAAAGTTTTGGACTATTTAAGAAGTGAAGGCTTATTAGCAAGCTGTGAAAACAATGATTTGCAGCCTAGAGATGTTACAAGGAAGAGTCTAGAGTTTCCTTCAAAGCGGAGTGAACGCTTACAAATTCTAACAAGAGGCCAAACAGGTGCAGTAACATCACTAGCTTATGCAGTAATTCGTGGATATGGTGCCCTGCACCCGACAGTAGGAGAGTTACGCGTAGGTCAGCTGCCTGTCTATCTCGATCATCCGCTGGACGATGGTCAAGAGGAAGATAGCTATTATATTGGAGATTTCACAGCGACGGAAGTAGAGATGCTCATTCCGCTAACGGTAGAGAAAGAACAAGGCAAAAAAGAAATAGAGTTTGAAGTTGGCTATGGCATGTGTATGGGACAAAATGAAACAAAAGCAATAGCAATGGGAATTTTAGATAATTGCCTTGAAAGACCAAACAATGAATTTCCAAGTCATAACGAGGAATTCGTTCTTTATCATATAGATTCAGTGGAATCAACGGGCTTCATCTCCCATTTGAAGATGCCTCATTACGTTACGTTTCAATCCAAACTTGATAGTATTCGAAAGTCGAAAGATCAGACCACAGAGCAGGAGGTGGGATTGCATGAATAAAACCTATAATTTTGCATTCTTTGATGAAGGATCGAAACGAGAAATTAGAAGAGCAACCTTAAAGGCGATTGCTATTCCCGGTTATCAAGTTCCATTCGCTTCTAGGGAAATGCCGATTGGGCGTGGTTGGGGCACAGGTGGCCTACAGTTGACATTGTCATTAATCGGAAAGGATGACGTTCTTAAAGTGATCGACCAAGGCTCGGATGAATCCGTTAATGCCGTTAACATAAAAAAACTCGTATCAGACACTACTGGGGTAAGGACAACGGATAGCACAGCTGATGCATCTTTAATCCAGTCTAGACACAGGGTGCCTGAAGTGCCGTTACAAAAAGACCAGATTTTAATTCTTCAAGTTCCATTACCGGAACCTTTAAGGGGTTTTGAGCCAAGCGAACATGAAACGAAAAAGCTACATGCTGAGAGAGAGTATAGTGGAGCATGGCTTATGTTATTTGAAAAAATTATGAAGTACGGAATAATGGCGACAGATGCAGACCATCCGGTAATGGTTCACGACAGGTATGTCATGGCACCAAGTCCAATTCCGAGATTCGATAATGCAAAGCTAGACAATAGTGAAGCGCTCATTTTGTTAGGCGCAGGTAGGGAGAAAAAGGTATATGCTGTACCTCCTTATACAAAGGTATCATCTTTAGCATTTGATGATTATGAATTTGAAATAGAGTCCTTTACAAATCAAGCTTGTATTCTCTGCGGTTCCAATGATGTGTTTTTTGATGAACTTGTTGATGAGGATACAGGAGAAACGTATTTCCAATGTAATGATACAAGCAATTGTCTTGAAATAGTCAATCAAAAACAATCATTGGGAGTGAAATAAATGTCTGTACTTGAAGTACCCGTATTATCAGTTAAACAGATGAACAAACAGTTTGGAAACGGATGTTCAACATGCAAAAATATGAAATTAGGAAAGATGACTAAAAACTATTGTCACAAATGTGGAACGGTTTATGCCTGTAGAGATGTGACGTTTGATTTGTATCAAGGTGAAGTTCTTGGAATTGTAGGAGAGAGTGGCAGTGGCAAATCCACTTTAATGAAAAGTTTGTATTTTGACGAAGAAGTAACCGATGGAGAAATGTATGTGGCTGGCTTTGAGGATGGAAAAAAGAATTTATTCATAGAGTCTGCTCAGAAAAAAAGATATGTTCGAAACCACCTAATGGGGAAGGTTTATCAAAACCCTATTCTAGGATTGAAAATGAATTTCTCCTCGATTGGCAATATTGCTGAGAAGTTAATTTCAGCTGGGAATAGACATGTCGGCAGCATGGAAACAAGAGGTGCCGAGCTCCTTGAAGAAGTGAATATTCCCATTCATAGAATGAAAGAAGAACCAAAGAATTTTTCTGGTGGTATGCAGCAAAGGGTCCAGATAGCCAAAGCGTTGTCTAACAATCCACCCATACTGCTTTTGGATGAGGTCACCACAGGTTTAGATTTATCAGTTCAAGCAAGTGTATTGGATTTAATTAAAGGCCTCCAAAGAGATTTGAATATTAGTATTGTACTGGTTTCTCATGATTTGGGTGTAATCCGAATGCTTGCAGACCGTACGCTTGTTATGCTGGAGGGTAAAGTAATCGAGCGAGGATTAACAGATCAAATACTCGAAGATCCACAGCATCCTTATACCCAACAATTAGTACATTCGCTGCTGTAATAGAAACTAAAGGAAAATGGGGGAAGAGATATTGTTGCTGATTAAAAATGGAAAAATTATAACGGAAGACTTGATATTGATAGACCATGATCTCTTAATTAAGGATGATAAAATTTGCAGAATTGCACCTGTGGGAGAAATCGAAACGAGTCCTGAGATGGAAGTGCTGGACGCTTTGGGTGGATATGTTACACCTGGTTTTATTGATCTCCATTCGGATTACATTGAACATATGACTGCACCGCGCCCTACATCTTTAATGAATTTTCATTTGAGCTTAAGAGAAACAGAAAAGGAACTGATTACGCATGGGATTACGACCATGTTTCACTCTCTATCTCTCTATAAATCAACTGAATACGCATATAAGCCAATTCGGGAGCCTGAGAATGTAAGAAAGCTAATTGACTTAATTGATCAAACACATAAGATGAAGCACCTAGTCCGTCATCGGTTTCATGCCCGTTATGAAATAGATAATTTGGAGGATATTGATAATTTAAAAGAATATATTTCGGAAAAGAAAGTGCATCTAGTCTCATTCATGGACCACACTCCAGGTCAAGGACAATATAGACATCTAGAGATTTATCGAAACACTTTAAGAGGGTATAACGATTATAGTGATGAAGCTATTGATGTAATGATCCAGACTCATCAAGTGAAAGAAAAGCTGACGATTGAAAGAATGAAAGAAATTGCACTGCTAGCAAGAGAAAACAATATTGCAGTTGCCTCACATGATGATGATTCGAAAGAGAAGCTTGAATTAGTTCACAGCTTTGGAACGAATATAAGTGAATTTCCAATCACACTTGAGATTGCCCGTAAGGCACATGAGATGGGGATGTATACAATAGCGGGTGCACCAAATGTGCTTTTGGGAGGTTCTCACAGTGGGAACTTAAGTGCCTCTGAAGCCATTCAAGATGGAAGCATAGACATATTATGCAGTGATTATTACCCTGCAGCCCTCCTACATTCAATGTTTGAATTAGTGGATAACCATGGGATGGATCTTGTTGACATGTTTAAGCTAGTTACGATTAATCCCGCAAAGGCAGTCAAAATGGATGACGAAATTGGATCGATTCATGAAGGGAAAAAGGCTGACATACTTATTATTGAAAAAATTTCTGGTGATTTCCCTGTGATAACAAGTGTGATTGTAGATGGAAAATTGATTCAAAAGACTAATTACAGGATATAAATTTTTTAGAAAGCGGGTGGTAAAGTGGAAAACATATTAGATATTAAAGATTTATCCAAGTCTTTTATTTTACATAATCAATGCAAAGACATTCAAGCAGTTAACAATATTACGATTCGAGTGAAAAAAGGTGAATTTATTGGCATTACAGGCAAGAGTGGCAGTGGAAAATCGACGATCTTAAAATCGATTTATGGTACCTATCGGGTTCAAGAAGGAGATATCTGGTATGAGTCTTCCCACTATGGTCCGATTAATCTAGCAAAAGCTACAGAAAGAGAAATGATTTACCTGCGTAAGCATGAGATAGGCTATGTTTCTCAATTTTTAAATGTCATGCCAAGAACTACAGCAAGGCAGCTCGTAACCGAGGCTATCCTTGAAATGGGACAATCTAGAGAAATAGCCAATATGGAAACAGAAAAAATCCTCGACCACTTTGAAATAGGAAAAGAGCTGCGGGACAGTTACCCTGCTACTTTTTCAGGAGGAGAGAAGCTAAGGTTAAATATAGCAAGAGCAATGGTAAAAAGGCCACGGCTGCTCTTGTTGGATGAACCAACAGCAAGTTTGGATCACGATTCTAAATTGAAGGTGAAAACCCTGCTAGAACAGCTAATGAAAGAAGGAACGACCATGCTAGGTATTTTTCATGACTTGGAGTTCATGAATCGGTTAGTAAATAAAGAATATAGCATACAGAATGGATGTTTTAATCAAGCTATTCAAAAAATTTAACGATTGCTTCACGGAAACTTTACTGAATATTCGGTTTGCTTAATGGCAGGTTAGTATTGTACCTGTATTGTTAAATTGATAGTTATTGAAATAAGAAATGATTTTTTAAATAGGAGGGAAGATTTAACATGAAAAAATCGATTATGTCCATCTTGATGTTTGTAATTTTGGTGGTGTTTACAGGCTGCTCTTCTAGTAGTTCAACAGGAGATAATGCTAAGGGACAAGAAGATGATACATTAACAATAGCGTGGCTGCCAAATGAATCTGGGGAAGATTTAGGGGAAGCCCGCGATGAAATCGGGCGGATCTTAGAAGAAGCCACAGGAAAGAAAGTCGAACATAAGACCACAACAGATTATAATATTGCAATCGAGGCAATTGCTAATGGAAACACTGATTTAGCATTCCTAGGAGCACAAGGATATATTGAAGCAAAAAACAAAAATGATAAGGTTCAATCTCTAGTTGTTCCAAGCGGTGAATCAGGAACCTTGGATGATGCAGTCTACAATAGCTGGCTGGCTGTTCAAAATGCAGAGGATTATAAAATGAACGACGAATATTCCATAGACGATATCCAAGGAAAAAAATTCTCTTTCGTATCAAATAGCTCTACATCTGGTTTCAAAGTTCCTTCCACAGGAATCGTTGATTATTTTTCTCAAAAAGATAAGTTTAAGGAATTAAAGGCCGAGGATTTATTAGAAGGCGGGAAGGATAAATTCTTTAGTGAAGTACTTTATGGTGGTTCCCACCAAGGTTCGGCTGTAAATCTTTTGACTGGGAGAGCAGACGTGGCAGCTTTTTGTGACACATGTGTTAATAATTATGTGGAGCTGGCAGATGGAGAAGAGAATAAAGCAGGTGCTGTGTATAAGGTAAAGAAGGATGCAGCTGAACCCTTTAACACAGTTGTAGACAAAGAATTCTCACTCATTTCAGTGACTCCAGTTTTGAATGCACCCTTCGTGGTGAATACCGAATTAGTTAGTGAGGAAACACGTGAAATAATTCTTGAAACTTTGATGTCTGATGAGATAGCAAATAACGAGAAAGTTTTTGTACCAGAGGACTCTAAGGTATCAGGTCTATTTAAAAAGGCAAGCGGAAAAGAAAGATTGGTGCAAGTTGAGGATGACTGGTTCAATCCAATTCGGGAATTATCTAAATAATTTGCAGATCCTAAAGTAGTAAAATGTAGGGGGATAATACATGACAACATTATTGGAAGTGAAAAATGTCTCAAAACACTTTGGAAATGATACAAAAGCGTTATCCAATATTGACTTCTCTGTGAAAGAAGGAGAATTCGTTTCTATCATAGGGCCATCTGGAGCAGGAAAATCAACTCTTCTTCGGTGCATTAATAGGATGATTGATGCTTCTAGTGGAGATATCATTTTTGATAATGATCATGTATACGAGTTAAATAAAAGGGAGTTAAAGAAAGTACGGAGGAAAATAGGGATGATTTTTCAACATTACAATCTGGTAAATAGACTTAGCGTGATTGAAAATACCCTGCATGGACGATTAGGCTATAAATCTACTTTGGCAGGTATCCTTGGTCTGCACAGTGAAGATGAGAAACTTCAGGCTGCTAATATTCTCCAAATTCTCGGTCTGGAAGATCAGCTCTATAAAAGGTCTGATGAATTGAGCGGAGGCCAGAAACAGCGTGTTGGTATTGCGCGGGCACTTATCCAAAATCCTAAATTGCTTTTATGTGATGAACCGATTGCCTCTCTAGATCCGAATTCATCCAAAGTGATCATGGATCATTTAAGGAATATCTGTACATCCATGGGAATCACAGTAGTAGTTAATCTGCATCAAGTCGATGTTGCGCTAAAATATTCGGATCGAATTATTGGTGTGAATAGTGGCAAGATTGTTTTCAATGGCACATCTCAAAATATAACCTCGAGTGATATCCATCAGATTTATGGGTCAGATGAAGGAAAGTTGATTTTTGATTTGGGAGGTTCCCATGTCGGCTGATATTTTTGCAAAAAAGAGAAGAAATTCGCTTGTATTGTTTTTGATTATTGGGGCTGCGACGGTTGTTTCTATTATCATTACAGAATTCAGCATGGCAAAAGGATTTACCTCCGTTCCTAAGGCTATACAATGGTCGTTATCGAATTTTTATCCAACAAAGGATTCCCTGACTAAACTGCCAGACATTTTGATAAAGCTGAAAGAAACACTTTTAATTTCTATTGCTGCAACGACACTCGCTGGAATATTGGCCTTTGTATTTGCTATTTTGGGTTCTAATACTACAAGAGTGAATGCTTTTTTCGGAGGTTTTAGCCGTGGGATAGCGGTTTTATTTAGAAATATTGATGTCTCAATATGGGCGCTGGTCTTGTTATTTTCATTTGGACAAAGTTCCTTAACCGGTTATTTTGCTTTGTTTTTCGGATCTTTCGGTTTTTTAACAAGAGCCTTTATAGAAACGATCGATGAAGTAAGCAGTAGTTCCGTAGAAGCTTTGCAGGCAACGGGTGCAAGCTATCTAACTATTATTTCGCAGTCTGTTATTCCTTCAACAATCCCGCAAATGATTAGTTGGGTTCTTTTTATGATTGAAACAAATATAAGAAATGCAACATTAGTCGGACTGCTTACAGGATCAGGTATTGGTTTTACGTTTAATCTGTATTATAAAAACTTGAATTATGACATTGCTAGTCTTGTCGTCATCACGATTATTATTTCGATTTTATGTATTGAATATATCTCAAATTACGTGAGGAGGGTGATTTTATAATGCAGGCAGAAGGTCCTATCAAACCATTTCCCTCTCATACTGGCCAGGATTTAGATAAACGGCTACTTGATCTACTATCCAAAAAGCCCTTCTCAAAATCTACAATCGTTATAAGGTTGAGTGTTCTGATCCTTGCGATTTTGACTATGTACGCATTTGTCAGTTTTGATTATAAGGATGTTAAACTTCTGGACGCACTATTATTGACTATGGACAATTTGAAGATCATGTTTTTTGAGCCGCATCTGAAGCACTTTACCTTTACTCAAGCACTATATCAGGTGTCGATTACATTAGGTTTAGCTTTCTTAACGACAATATTTGGTGCAATCATTGCCCTGATGTTGGGACTTTTAGCGGCTGGAAATATCTCGACTAAGCCATTATCGATTGTGATAAAGGGAACGGTTGCCTTGATTAGAGCCGTTCCAACTGTGTTGTGGGTCCTCATTTTTGCAGTCGCAGCAGGATTAGGTAGTGTAGCTGCAGTTATAGGAATGACGTTTCACTCAATAAGTTACCTTGTAAAGGCCTACTCAGAATCCTTCGAAGAAATTGATAAAGGTGCTATTGAAGCCCTACAAGCAAGCGGTGCGAATTGGTGGCAGATCGTTTTCCAAGTAGTCATTCCATCTTCCATTACTTATATCATTTCATGGACTTTCATGCGCTTTGAAATCAATTTTGCAGTGGCAGTCGCAATGGGCGCAGCTGCAGGCGCGGGAGGAATCGGCTTCGATATGTTTATGGCAAGTGGATTTTACTTTGACTTGAGTGAAATTGGAGCAATCACTTATTTTATCCTAATTATTGCAATCTGTCTTGAAATCTTCGCAACGCATATCAAAAGGAAACTAAAAGTATTATCTTGATAGAGGAAGACTGGCTAGGGAGACATGAAATGAAAACGACGTCGAATCAACCTAGAAATTAGGGTGCAAATGCTAAGACAAAAAATAAAACGCCCATTAGGCTATTTAATTAGATGAGGAAGATTACTGGTTGTTTACTTCGTTGGGTACAAGAAGGAACGTATATAGAAATGTATAGTTCGCGGGTCCTATGAAGAAAATGATAGAAATTGCCGGGTCTATGAAGTAGTTCTAAATAGTGTCACTAAAATATCAAGGCTGCTGCGCCAGCCTTTTTGGTTTGGATTCGAAAAGAAAAGGTAGTCAGAGAAGAGAAGAGAAGATATGTAGGCATAAAGGATTTATTGGTAAGGATAAAGAATGTAATAAATAAAGGTACTATAAAAACACCAGGAGGAAATAAAGATGGAAGCAAGATACCCAATAGGGAAGTTTCAGTTTGATGGGGAGATAACGAATAGTGTGGCTGAGGGCTGGATTAAGGAGATTGAAGCTTTGCCTGGATTGCTGCGAGAGGCAGTACGAAACATGGATGAAGAACAGCTTGATACGGCTTATCGTACGGAAGGATGGACTGTTCGCCAAGTCGTGCATCATCTTGCGGATAGCCATATGAATGCTTATATTCGCTTTAAATTGGCTCTTACGGAAGATAATCCTGTCATTAAGCCTTATGATGAGGGAAAATGGGCAGAGCTACCTGATAAAAAATTGCCGGTTGATATTTCGCTATCCCTACTTGAAGCGTTACATATACGCTGGGCTAACCTTTTATATAGTATTAATTCAACTGATCTAAAAAAAACATTCATCCATCCGGATTCAGGAGAAGTTTCAGTAGGTGAAAATATAGGTATTTACTCGTGGCATGGTCGACATCATCTTGCGCATATTACTTCTTTATTGAATCGTAAGGGATGGTAAATTACATTCAACTATTTTCTATTTTAAAAACCGCATTGGGTACAAAGTAACTATTGACCGGCAGGATTGATACACTTAAAAAATTTGAATGAGGAGGAATTACATATGCTAGCAGTAATAGAAAAAGTTGAAGGTGGAAATATCGCTCGCTTTGAACGTCTACTAAAGCATTCAGTAGAACAGGTCTGGGCTGCTTTAACTGAAAATGATAAGTTAGAAAAATGGATGTCGAATCTTGAAATTGAGGAACTTAAGAAAGAAGGGACAATAAAATTTAATATGAATGATGGGACTGGCTCATCTTTTGATATGAAGATAAGAGACTTCCAAAAACATTCCGTCCTAGAATTCGAATGGGGTGACGGTTGGGTTCGTTTCGAATTATCCCCTAAAACTGATGGTTGTTTATTAGTATTAAAAGAATCGATCCCCACATTAAGTGACCATACATCAAAAGATTTGGCAGGATGGCATGTTTGTCTTGATATGCTGAGTGCTTTACTGAATGGTCATTATATGGACTTTCCAAAAGGAGAATGGGAAAAATTGCATGAAAAGTATATTATCGTAGTCAATCAGTGATGTTTTGTCATTAATTGATTTTTTTAAGCAATAGTTGGTTTATATATAATCACTTTATTCATTTACTTTCGGAAATATCCAATTGCACAGTGTTAATAAAAGACCGACACATCTCATTGTCGGTCTACTTTATGTGAAAAAAACGTACGCATTAATTGTTCTTATCATTTTCAGAATGCATTTCTTGTTTGATTTCATTCATTCTGTTTTTTCCCCACTCATACATCATTTCAACAATTGGCAGTAAAGTCATTCCAAGTTCAGTCATGGAATATTCAACTTTTGGAGGAACTTCAGGATAAACTTCTCGGTGAACAACACCATCTTCTATAAGTTCACGCAACTGATTCGTTAAGATTTTATGAGATATTTTTGGGAAAAGTCTTTGTAAGTCACTGAATCGGTGTGGGCCTTCTACACCTAAATGCCATAAAATAACGATTTTCCATTTGCCGCTGAAAATTGATAAAGTAAGTTCTTTTTCGCAATTATAATAGCCATTTAAGATTTTTTCTTTGATTTCATCTCTTAATGTTTCTGACATGGATATTTAACTCCTTTTTTATTTTACCAGTAACTTTTAGGTAACCTCCGCACATAAAAGTGCGTTCTTCACAACGTTTAAAACCAGCGCTACAATATGAGTAGTCGGACAGACAATCTTTTTCAATTATTAGGAGGAAGACATATATGAGTAAAAAAGCATTACTTATTATACCACCAGAACGTTTTAATGAAGATGAATTATTTCAACCAAAAGAAGTATTAGAAAATGCAGGCGTTACAGTAACGATTGCAAGTATAAAGACAGGTGAGATTACTGGTGACTATCAAGGTAAGGCAAATGCTGAAGTGATCTTTTCTGACGTTTCAGCTAGTGATTTTGATGCTATAGCTGTAATTGGAGGATCTGGTACGAACGATCATCTATGGGGCAATCAAGAATTACAAAGCTACTTGAAACAAGCTCATGAGCAAAAGGTTCTTGTCACAGGAATTTGTGCAGGATCTGTAACTGTGGCTAAAACAGGTTTACTTTCTGGACGAAAAGCAGCGTGTTACCCAGTTGATGTCCAAATTGACGAATTGAAAGCTAATCATGTTGAATATGTTGAACAACATGTTGTTGCACATGATGATATTATCACAGGTGACGGCCCAGATGGAGCTAGAGAATTTGGTGAAAGCTTAGCTGCAGCATTACGCTAAATCTTTGCTTACAACATAAATCGTATTATTCCCCATGTGAAACCCTTGGATTCTATAGAATTCAAGGGTTTTTCCATTAGGGGTAAGAATGATAGAAGAAATACTGTATCTCGGCAAACAACTGCTTCATCTGAAGAGATTGCATCGTCGATGGAGGAACAAGCGGCTTCAGCCATTGAATTTGCTCAATATACGAATTAGCTTACACAATTAATAAATGACTTAGAGCATATGTTGGGAGAATTTTAGATGTAGAAATAGCAGATGGCCATATAGGGTTTGAAAAGGGGGAAAGCACTATAGTGGTTTCTCTCTTTTCAAACCGGAATAGTGGAATCTATAGATCTTATTAGAAGATATGTGAAATGTAGTAGGTACCTAACCATGATTAAAAGGTCTAGACTTCTCTCTTTAGTGGACATTTTTACTAGAAGGACAAAGGTACAATTTAGAAGAAGTGGTTTACTATCTTGTGCTTTTTTAATAAGGAGGAATATATATATAGGGATCGGACAAGTAGGGTCCAATGGCTCAAGGCCCGAAAAGGGGAGAATAACATGCATATCGAAATTGGAATGGCTATCTTTGTGTTCGTCATGACAATGATAGTCATATTATGGAGGCCAGGAGGTATAAATGAAGCGTGGCCAGCTTCAATCGGTGCGGGTATTATTTTACTAACTGGCATAGTATCACGTGGAGATATTTTGGATATTATCAATAAAATCGGGGGCGCATCGATCACCATCATGGCAACGATTGTCATGGCTGTCATACTAGAAAGTTTTGGTTTTTTTCATTGGGCGGCTGCAAAACTTGCTACCCTTGCTAGAGGTTCAGGATATCGCCTATATTGGTACATTCAATTATTATGTTTTTTAATGACCCTGTTATTTAATAACGATGGTAGCATCATGATTACGACACCCATATTGATATTGCTTCTGAAAAATCTTAGACTGAAACCGCATGAAGCCATTCCATATCTTTTGAGCGGAGCACTGATTGCAACTGCTTCTAGCGCTCCTATTGGGGTTAGTAACATTGTCAATTTAATCGCATTGCAAATTGTGCATATGACACTTTATATGCATACAGCCATGATGTTTGTACCTGCAACATTGGGTTTAATCTTTATGTCATGGTTGATGTTCGTAGTGGTAAAGAAAAAATTGCCCAAAAAGTTGCCCGATCTGACTTATGACATTGAGGATAGTTTTTTTACTAAGAATTTCCATCCTTTAAAGGGAAAAATGTCGGTTAAAACAAAACGTCAACGTACTAAATTTATGTTAAAGGTATTGCTCTATGTCTTTGTGGTGCGCTGTTTACTCTTTGTTGCTTCGTATCTTTCCATACCAATTGAATTGGTTGCTGTACTTGGGTCCTTATCTTTACTGGTGTGGAGATGGTATCATTTGCGAACCAATCCTGTTGATATCTTAAAAAAGACACCATGGCATATTCTGATATTTGCATTCTCTATGTATGTCATTATTTATGGCCTCCACAATGTAGGACTTACAGCAATACTCGTGCAAATATGTGAACCAATTGTAAACCAGGGGTTATTAAGTGCGAGTTTTGTCATGGGAGGATTAGTTTCGATTCTATCAAACATTTTTAATAATCATCCAGCCTTAATGATTGGTACCATTACCTTAACAGAAATGGGACTTGATCCAATCACGTTAAAAACGATCTATCTCGCGAATATAATTGGGAGTGACATGGGCTCATTGTTATTACCTATTGGTACGCTTGCCTCCCTTATCTGGATGCATATCTTGAAACAAAATAAAATGAAAATAAGTTGGAAAGATTATTTAAACGTATCCCTAATAGTCATACCATTATCTACCGTGGTGACGCTGCTTTTATTATACTATTGGGTGCAAATGGTATTTAGCTAATAATACCCTAGGAGGAATTAGTAATTAGTGTTGAGGGTGCATTACTAGGTGAACAGATTGATGCTCAACTCTCAGGAAGTAAATCTTATAGAGGAATTTTTACAGATCTAAGTTCAGATATTCTTGTGTTATTTAATGGACAACAGTTTCTATATTTTCCGATGTTACATGTGCATAGATTTACTCAGGGTAGTGACATAGATTTAGAGAAAAGGGGGAAGCTACAAATGTGGTTCCCCCTTTTTCTTCTAATAGATTAATGGTGAAACTAACGGATTAGGGTTATTTATCAAAAAACCATCACCTTCATAATCAATTTCTGTTTGATCCGTAAATCGGGCATCAGATGGATCGATTAAAATTTTAATACCATGTAAAACTAGTTCTTCTTCTTGTTCTGTTTTAAATCTTGTCAAACTTAATGAATAGTTCATCTGATTACAACATGCTCTTCTTACACCAAATCTCAAAAATGTTTCCTCTTCCATACTTTGCTGCATGCCTTTAATTACTTCCTGGGCTTTAACTGTTATTGTTATCAAGATGTTCACTCCAATACATTAGGCTCACTTTATCATGATAAACATTACAATCGATACCATTTACTCTTTACTCAACCGATTTTTAGAACCTCTTAAAAAATTTGAATTCATGACAATAATTCAATAAGTGGTATGCATTTTTTACACCTTTGAAATTTTTAAATAAATGCGTTAGTAGTGATATCTTTGGATATGGAATGTCTCTAATGTAACTTCGCCCATATGATTTCACCAGTCTGTGCTTCAATGTATGATATTCTCCTAGAGGATTGTTTATAGACAAGTTCATAATATTCATCGCTGTTCTCTTTGTAGTTAATATCCCAGAGCAGTTCGAGCTCGAAAGCCGAAATGAATAGTTTCTTGGCCTGTTCAGGGGAAATTGCAGGCAGCGTTTGGAGTTGCGACAGGGTAAGTGGATCAAGATCAGGTCCGAAGAAGGAATCAATGTTACCGGTTGTTTCATTAACTGATAGATAAGCGAGCCCAAAAGGTATTCCTTCATATTTCAGCGTAAAGTGAAAAGCGACCTTATGATTCTCTGTATCCGATATAACCTCATTAATATAAAAGTAACGGTTAGCATCAGGATACAACTTGTAAAGAAATTGGCTGGCGATTTTTTTACATTCTGTGATGGATAAGGACAGGGGGCCCCTCGTGTCTTCGAAATTGGCAAACGATGATACCATGCCAGTTTCTTTGTTTGTCTTGATTTTGAAGGCCTGGTCATTCTGAGTAATGAAATAGCTGTCTACACTTAAATCTTGAACTTCTGGCGGTTCTCCCTGTCTCCAAACTGTAACAAGTTCATCACCTAAATCGACTTCCCGTACTTTCGTATAGGCATCGAGGTCAAAACCGATAGCTTTATTAATATCAGGTAATGGCATTTCCTGTTGAGGAAGCGGGAGTACTAATGAGTTCTCTTCATTTTCATCCACTTGTTCATCCCTTTTCTTTACAGATGAAGGGTTGGCAGGGTGGCTATAAAAGGGGAGAACCGGTTCATATACTAGACGAGGCAAGTCCTTGCCGTTTTCATGGACATCCGAGTTAATCATAGTAATAGAAAGCTTCATATCGAGATCTTTCAGGCATTTTTCCATCACTAGCTCTTTAGCAAGAAGGTTTTCTGGCAGGGTGATTTCTTTTACAGCTCCATAATAATGGAAGTGGATAACCTCGCCGTCTAGAGCAGTTTCCACGAAAAATCCAGTACGAGGAAGCGGTAAATTTAATTGCTGCTGAACATAGGTAAATTGCATAGATTTCTTATCATTGTTCACGCTTATTTTTTCCAGGATAAAATTATCCAGTGCTTCGGGATAGTAGACCATGACATATTGTAAGGCCCTCTCATGAAGTGATTTTTCCGCTAATACCACTTTAGATACAGACTCCTTATCAAGATGAAAATCTAGCAGATTGCCGAATACATCCAGCTCTACGATTATCTCCTTATATCCGCAAGCTGATTTCCAGGCGAACATCAATGTCCCACTTTTTTTATGAAAATCTTCAATTTCTAATGTATATCCACTATGTACCTTCCCTATTTCGATAGCCTTTTGTTTTAATGAATTTTTGTTCAACTAAATCCCTCCCCATTAAATTATATCCGTTTTTCATAAGAAGTGTTCTGATAAGGTAAGAGAAGGGGTCTCTTGAATTTCAGAAGAAGAGGCTCCTTTTTTATGTTTAATTAAAAATCGACTGGATGTTGATTTATTATCATGTGATATGAGTATAAAAAACTATTAATGGTGTGGGAATTTGTTAAAAAACTAAACAAATATATATTTATTGATAACAGGATAAAAGGCATAGGCTAATTACCGATATTATAAAATAGGGTGAGTATTAAGTTGTAATGTTGAATAAGGTATTGAGATAAAAGTTATATATATACCTGATTTATTTTAAAAAAACATCTTTGTAATCAAGTGTTTTGACTAGATGACTGCATGTTTTAATAAATATTTCTGGTTATAAAGGAAGGGTTAAAATGGGTAAAAGAACATTAGGAAGTATTTTGCTTTTATTACTAGTCATGTTTAGTTTTACTTTTTCCCCTGGTGTAAAAGTTGAAGCGGCTGATCGAGTTCATACTGTATCCTCTACAGACACGGTAGAATCGATTGCATTGACTTATGATATGTCGGAAGAGCAATTAATGAAGACGAATGGTTTACCGGATGGTAAGTTATATGCGGGGCAGAAGTTACGAATCATTAAAACGGTTTATACCCCTTCAATTTATCAATGGGTGGAGAGACGAAAACAAATTGCAAACTACGCGAAAACCTTTACAGGATTTAAAAAAACAGCTGGAGAAGAGACGCCTAAAAAAGGGTTTGACTCTAGCGGATTGATTCATTGGGTACTCTCCCAACAAAATGTGCCCATCGACCGTTTGACAGTAGAAGGTTATTATAAGCAAGGAATGGATACAGATACACCTAAGGATGGAGACATTATATTTTTTCTAGAAAGAGGCAGTTCAAAAGTCGTGACCGCTGGTATCTATTTGGGGAAAGATCAGTTTGTCAATTCTGGATATGGAGCAGAAACAGTTCAGGTGAGATCGACCACAGAAGAATATTTTGCAAAATACCAAGCCGTGTATAAAACGTATACACCTAAGGGAGAGCATATCGTCCAAAATGGGGAAACACTTAATAGCATATCGGTTAATTACGGTATTTCGATTAAGACAATCAAAAAGCGTAACGCTTTACCAACTGATAGCTTGATGCAGGGGCAGTATCTTCAAGTATACAGCAATACTTTGTATCCGTTTTATGAAAATCAAGAGGCTTCCTATGATAAAGCTTATGATGTCATTAAGTATGCCTACACTCTACGTGGATTTACCTATGTTTTCGGAGAAGATGATCCAATGATTGGAATGGATTGCAGCGGTTTCATCTATTGGGTCATGAAGGAGCAGGGCCTTTCAGTAAAACGCGGTTCAGCAGAGGACTACTTTTCCTTGCTGCCGAAAATCGAAAATCCAAAGGCAGGGGATTTAGTGTTTTTTAGGGATACAGGCACAAGACTAGGCGTGACCCACGTAGGCATATACCTAGGGGATGGCCGTTTTATCAATACAACAGAAAACGCTGGTGTTCATATATCCAATCTTGAGTCAGCTTATTTTGCGGAGAAGTTCGAAAGCTTTGGTCAAGTCGAAAACCTTATGAACTAATGATATATACGAGTGATCACAAGACTAACTTAGATGTTTCTGGGTAGTCTTTTTTTGAATTAATTTTACATTTAAAAAATGTTATGAATAAAAGTTTTGTTTATAACTTATAGTCGCCTTTTCTAATGCGTTGACAAATCGATTCAAAAGTTCCGATTGGTTTTTTCTGTTTTTTCTAGTGAAGTTATCTTCTTTGAAAAAATTTTTTCGTAGTTTAGTCGAGAGCTCTAATTGAACGCCTTTCCCAGTTTTACATAAGTTTGTGAGGTTCCTTTCACCCATGCCTGAAAGGTGCCTAGGTGCGTCATCCGTTTGAAATCCGGCTGAATTTAGGGAATGTTCAATCAATCTCTTGTAGGCTTCATCTCTCCCGCCAATATAGACTAGCGCATTATGAATGTCATAATGACCATGGATGGAGAGATTGGTCATTGCGTTAGATGCTATTCTAACACCGATTGGTTCATCGAATAAGTTGGATGTTATATGGAGGATTTGGTTATTTCTTTTTTTCAGACCTTCAAATAGATAGGTGCTAGCATTCAGTTTTTCTCCAAGAGCTACAGCAATTTCGCTTGTGCCTGGTTCGATATTTCCTCCATGTATGGCTAGGACTGCTATATCAGGATTTCTGTAATAAGCGGTGATGCTGTAATCAATTTTTTCTTGTTCTTTCTGTTGCAGTTCAGCAAAATTTGTATAGCTATTTTTCAGCATGATTTCCTCTCCCAATTTGTAGATTAGATTATTACCCCTTGAAATCAAAAATAAAAAAAGCAGGGGGGAACCCTGGCTTTTTTTATTCTTGGAAATTAGTATATTGTTCTATTTTCTTTTGCTCATCCGGTGTTAATGTTTCCGACCGTTTAAACGTATTCATAGTTACAAGCAGGCCTGCTATAAGAATAACAGGGATAACCCAGCTTGCTACTTTTTTTACAATATTCATATTCTCGTCCCCTTATAGATCTTTAAAAATTTATATGTTTAAAGATGAACTGGTACGCTGGATGCTCTTTTTATTGCTGTGCTTTCCAGCTACCATTTCTTCTTTGATCTCCAGCTCCGGATAACCGGCCGTTCTGCTCGTTTTTAACTAGAACTTGAACTCCGCCATAATACATGGGGGAAACCTTTTGAACGACGTTATACCCTGAATCTTCTAATGATGAGATTATTTCATTTGAAAGCCGAGATTCCGTATAGATGGTCTTTCCATCAAAGACGAACCGATAGCGGTCAATAATATCCTGAAATGAGCCTTTATTCTGTGTATATGAATAAAGGACTTGCATCAGTACTTGAGGTATTCTGTCACCACCTGGTGAACCGATGCCAATCGTTTCTTCGCCAGGTTTTTTGAGAACTGTTGGTGCTGTAAAGGTTCTTGACCGTTTATACGCATTTTGAGAATTCAAACCGGATCGGAAATTTTTCAATTGATCGTTAAGGAAGAAACCATTCGTATAATCACCTGAACCGAAAAAGTTACTGAGCGTATTTGTTGCAGAAACGACAGTACCATATTTGTCCATAATCACAAAGTGAGTCGTACTTTCATGTTCTTCGGAATCTCCAGACTCTATATTTTTCCATTCTCCCTCTTGGATCTTATTTTCCAGATTGTTTAGGTGAATGGGGGATAGAAGTTGTTCAGCCTTAGAGGCACTGATTCCATCCCCAGTATGAGAAACTCGGTCTTGATAGGCAATGTTTGTGATGGCCCCTAGCTTCTTCATGTAATCTGATTTGCCGGAAGAATCACCAAGGTTTGTTTTCTCAGCAAGCATTAACATTTCAAGAACTGTAATTCCAGAAAAGGGAGGAGGGGCTGACAAAATGTCGTACCCGGCAAATGTTCCTTGAACCGGCTTTCGCTCTTTAACCTCATAGTGCTTTAAATCCATCAAGTCGATGTCTGTTTTTCTTTTAATATCTCGTGCGATGTCCTGTTTATAAAAACCATCAGGGCCTTTCTGCTGAATAAGTTTCAATGTTTCAGCAAGCTTTTTTTGAGTAAGAGTTTTGCCTGGTTTAATGGCCTCACCATCAGGATAAAATATTTGAGTATCTTCAGAAAAAACTCTGAATTGGGATGCAATTAATCGTGATGTTAACGTTTCATCAACTGTAAATCCTTCTCCAGCCAGGTCAATCGCCGGCTGAAGAAGATCTTCCATCGGTACGCTTCCATACTTATCGTGAACAACCTGCATGCCGGCTACTAAGCCAGGAATGCCCGTATTGTGTTTTGAACTTGGGTCTTCAGGTGACGTTTCACGGTAATCGATAAAATTGGGATCTTCGGATTCGGGTACAATCAGCATACCGCCGCCGCCACCAATTCCAGATCCATAAGGTTCGACTACACCTAATACATAAGATACGGCAATAGCGGCATCTGCAGCTGTTCCGCCGTTATCCAAAATCTCCATTCCAACATCTATTGCGAAAGGGCTGGAAGAACTAACTCCATACGATTGATTGGCTGACTTACTGTCTATCGGTTTATTCGTGTCAGAAAGAGGGGATGGCTCCGAACATCCTGCTAAATATATAAGCAAACATAGGGAAAGAAGTACTTTCCTCGTCATACGATTAATCACTAATTGATCCCCTCTTTTCGGTGAGCATCTAAGTCGTGCGTCTCTAATAAGATTCTTATTCACGTGTTTGTTCATAGTTGTTTACTGTATTGGTTGGATATCTTGTTGTACAGCAGTTTTCTCTGCTTGCGCAGCTTTCTTTTGTTGTGCAGCTTTCTTTTCTTGCGCTACTTTTTCTTCTTGTTCACGTTGTGTCTTATGGTCGATTACCTTCTTATGATTCATGGTAATCTCAATATGATTCTCTTTTTTAGACCATTGAACTTTTTCACTAGTTTCCTTCGTCAACTGACGGTAAACTCGTGATTGGTCGATCGAAGAGGTAGCTGGTCTTGGTGTTGCTTCCTCAATTTGCAGGGGAACGACATCAATGGTAGCTTGTCCGTCTTCTGCTAAATGGTATTGAACCATGGCTGAATCTTTTGTGCGTGTCCAACCTTGGTCAAATACAAAGTTTCCTAAACTATAAAAGATAATTCCGTCATTATATACATCAAACGATTGAAGGACATGGGGGTGATGACCGATGATAACGTCCGCACCAGCATCAATGACTGCTTTAGCCAATTCTGTTTGACGTGATGTAGCAGATGTAGAGTATTCTTGTCCCCAGTGCATATTTACCACAACTAAGTCTGCGTTTCCTTGCTTAGCATCTCTAGCTTTACCAATCATTTCAAATAATAAATCCGGATTAGAGTTTAATAAACCAGCTTGATTATTTTTGGATACTGCATCCTTGCCATAAACATCGGTGAAGCCAAGAGTAGCCACACGTACGCCATTAACATCTGAATAATTGATACTTGCTTTAGCATCTGTAGTATTTGATCCAACACCGACGTAATCCATATCCGCACTTTTGAAGTCATCAATTGTGTCAAGCAGGCCTTGTTCTTCAAAGTCCATCATATGGTTGTTGGCTAGGGTCATTACAGAGAAGCCAGCATTTTTTACAGCTTCTACACCACTTTGATGTGAGTTTAATCGAATCGCTGTGTCTGCTTCTTTGTATTTAGATACATCTTCTTTTAAAGCAGGGTGTTCATAGTTTCCGCTAACATAATCTGAAGCAGTAAAATAGGGCTTCATGTAACGGAAGAGGTAATCATACCCGTGTTTATCTGTCACTTTTTCAACATATCGTCCCATCATCACATCACCGACCATTGTCATCGTTAATGTTTGATCCGATTTTGAAGCGACTGTGTTCACTTCTTCAGCCCGTCCCATCCAAGTGGTAATGACTAATGCTATAAGTAAAATAGGGAGAATGATTCCAGCATACTTAAGATTCTTTGTTTTCGTATGTTTAATAAAAATAAGTGTTTTTTCTTTTGCATTTAAAGTTCGTTTCATTTTATGCACCTCAGAATAGGTAGTACACGTTCATTAAGCCGAAAGTTAAACCGGATAATAGAAGTGTGCTGCCAAGTGTTAATGGCATTCCTTGTCTTTGAATGGTATTCGCTATTAAACCTGGTACGATTATACCGATTCCTCGAAACTCGAAAATTTCAAATGGCATGACAGGGTAGACGAAATCTAATAGGAGCTTTAAACAAATTCCGGTTACCATCATAGCTGCAAATTTTCTTCTTCCATATAAAATCACCCATCTTGAAAGGCCGTGAGTGACGATTAAATAAGTTACTACACTAATGATCAAGATGACCAGCATGATTTCCCATTGATCAAATACTAATGCCAAATAACCTGGCACAATAAGTCCTGCGGGTACGACACCCGTTTTTTCTGAAAAAATAAGGCTAAGCGTTACCCCTAGTACTAGGGCTACATATAAATCCGATCCAAACATTAAGGTTCCTCCTACTTAACTCGCTTTTTGCTTCGTTTTAGATTTCATAAATGCTTCAATTAATGGTTCTGCTGCACCATGGATGTTACCGACTCCGTATACGATTCGGTTTTTCATTAATGGGCGGAGACGGGCTACGATTTCTTCTGTTGACCAGTTTTCTAAATCCCAATACTCTTTTGTATCTAATTTACCTTGCTCAAATACCCGGGTAATCGGTGATGTAGTTTCACCAATGGCAATGACGATTTCAGATTTAATGTACGGCAATACATCTCTTGCAAACTGCTCTGTACGGTCCACACGGTCAGCACGGCAGTTCATGATGACGATAGGGGCTTCTGTGCTGTATCCAAACGTACTTACACGTTCCCAGATGTTTAACGTCGATGACGCGTCATTTGCGGCAAAGCCATTTACAAAGAAAGATGGCTGAATTGGGTCTCCGAATTTAGTGATACGCATGGCACCTGGATCCGGATGTGCATTTAACATGCCACGGAAAGCCGTTTTTTCATCAATGCCCAATGCTTCTGCAACGGCCAAAGCAAGGGATGCGTTATCCGGGAATACCATATAGTCGAATTCGCGTAAAAAGTCTTCCGAAATTCTTGAATTATCAGCAACAATTACTTTCGAATTACGTTCCTTTGCAATTTGTTTAAAAAATTCCAAATATTCACTTTCGATGGTTATTAAATGCCCATTATAGGGAATAGTTGCTGTAAAGGCTTGTGCAACCTCATCCAATGTTGGTCCCATGACATCCATATGATCCTCTAGTACATTTACGATAACTCCGATGTTGGCTTGAATCATTTTATTTTGGAAGATTAGTTGATAGTCAGGCTGTACAGCCATACATTCACAAACTAGTGCTTCTGTTCCTAAATCGGCAACTTCTTTAACTACACGGCGTTGCTCTCCGATATTCGGTCCCTCTGGACGGCGTTTAATCGGTTTTTCTTTGTCCGTAAACCAATAGATCATTCTTGCTGATGTTCCGGTTGTTTTACCTACTGTTTTGTACTTAGCTTCCTGGATCACACCTGTAATTAGACGCGTTACAGTCGATTTCCCTCGAATCCCATTCACATTCACACGTACCGGGATGGAGTCGAGACGCTTCTGATGGCGTTTTTGTTCGAAAATGCCATAGCCAAGCAAAAAGATCGCACAAATAAATATTGGTGCCATTTTTTAACCTCTCTTTTTTTCAAATATTGAATTACTGAATACACACTACATGATTTTAAACTTAATAGGCAAGGGTCAAAAATTCTATCGCAATATAGTTATTATCGTATTTTACAAATAAATGTATATATAAGTGTAATAGTATCTAAATGATTAAATGTTTTATGAGTACAAAGATATGGGTGAAAATCCAGTAAAACCTTGGCTTATTCACACTAAAATATGGAAAGTGTAAATAAAAACTCATTTTGAACAGCATCAAAATAGTTTCGTGAGTATTTGAACCCAATTCTTAATGGCTATATTTGTATAATGAATTGTTTCTGAAAGTAAGGTTTATTACAGTTTAATAATTGTTTATACCCATTTGTTTGACTTCTACGTAACAATAATCATGCATTTGTCATTCAATGTAAGAGATTGCATCTATCGACTCAAATAGTTGGACTCTTTTGAATATGAACAAAGATGAGTAAAAGAACACCCCTCTTTTTTTTATGATTTTCGGTTTTTTAGATGGGAAATACCCATGGGGCTATAGTGTGACTTCTTTCTTTAAAATGAAATAAACTAAATTCAAGCAAATTTTTTTGGAAAAATGCCTAGTTTCTTCTATTAATATAGTGTTAATAGAAGAATGAAAAGAAAAAAAGCTCAGAAGGATATCTGAGCTTTCCGTTTGTATTTTTTAGAATAATAGAATGGGTAAGAAATCTCCGCTAGTTATGGAGTATTCGTAATTTGAGGGAAAGGAGCCACGACGAAAGTAGCTGATTCTGGAATAATTAAGGTTAACTGGATTTCTTTCTGTCAGAAATCTGAGGATTGGAGTCCTTTTTACCACCATCAATAACATAAAGCTTAGGAGCTAATCTCGTTTTTCCTTGTTTTTCAGAATTCATCTTCATATAATTTTCGTATTCTTTGCGAAAGAACTCGTCCGTTTCTCGTTCTAGGGCTTTCCGTTCGTTAAACTCTGCTATGAATTTGAAAAAACGTTTCATATGAATTCCTCCTTGTGGGGTTAAAAAGGTCTTAGTTTAATAGTAACATAGGTTTGGTGAAACCTAACCCTTTTTTACAATAATGGAGAGAAAAGTACGTTTTATTAGTTATTTGGTTGTGTTTTATTCACTTTTGAAAGAATAATAACTAAAGAACCTTCTTGAGAAGAAGTTCCTATGCAATTGGTTAAAATGGGATGCTTGGATCATGAGCGTTTGATACTGGAACTTGCCAGTAAGTAGGTGAAGTGGAAGTAGATGATACTATTAATTTTAGTGGTAAAAAAATATTCTTGTAGTTATATATATTATACACTAAATATTCTGAAAATAAATCAAAATGTTTGTTTGATACGTGCCTAGATCCATATGTTTTTTATTAATGTGTTTAGTAATATATTCCCTAAATTAACGAAAACGAAACACAATCTATAGAGACATTAGGGAAATAGAAGGTAGAGGGGGGAAAGGAAAGAAAAGCAAAAAAAGCAATTTCCCTCGTGCAACACGCAGGAAATTGCTAGTATCATAATTGGAACTTTTTAACCTGGTCAGTTAGTTGTTCAGCAGCAGAGGCGAGCTCACGGGCATGATTAGTGATTTCATCCATCGAAGAGCTGGATTGCTGGGCGGAGGCGGAGACTTGTTCAATACCTGCCGCAGACTCTTCAGACACGGCTGCGATGTCTTCGATAGCTTGGTTGATTTTTATACTATTGGTAGTGATATAGTTTAAGTCATTTGTAATATGTTGTACTTTTGTACCCATGTTCCCGACCGAATTATTAATTGTTTCAAAGGTTTGGCCGGTGAGGGTAATCTGTCTCGTGCCTTCATCTACCTGTGTGTATCCATCTTCTAAAGAGTGGACGACGGTTTTTGAACCAGTTTGGATAGCTGTGACAATATTTGTGATATCTCCAACTGAATGTGTGACCTCTTCTGCGAGTTTTCGTACTTCTTCTGCAACGACGGCAAAGCCCTTTCCATGTTCGCCGGCTCGTGCAGCTTCTATAGCCGCATTTAAGGCCAATAAATTGGTTTGATTGGAAATATCCTTGATGACCTGTACAAGCTGTGAGATTTCCTTTGATTGTGAGTCAAGTCCTTTCACTTGTTCGACAGCATTTTTGACAATCTCATCAATCATTTTCATTTGTTGGACCGAGTTGCGCATTAATATGATTCCTTCCTTGGTCAAGGATAGAATCTCGGTGGAGCTTTGGGAAACTTCTTCCCCGCAAGAATAGGCCTGCTGGATCTTTCTGGTGAACTCTTCCATCATATGGACCATATCAGCTGCTCGGTTGGCTTGAGACTCTGAACCTTCCGATAGCTCGAACATGGTTGTCGCAATCTGTCTGCTGCCTTGTTGGACCTCATTTGCTGATTGAGTTAAGTCTTCGCTTTGGTTCGAAACGGATTCAGATACAACTAGCATTTTTTCGATAGTATCACTAAGGTTTTTCTGCATCTGGTTGGAGGACAGCGTTAATTCTCCAATTTCATCATTTGACTTTTGCTCTAAAGGTTCATGGTTCAGCTCACCATTCGCCACTACTTTCATTCTGTCCCTAATTTTAAGGAGAGGTTTTGTAATAATATTGGCTGTTACAAGCGCAAGCAGAAGGCCTATGATGACCGCGGCAATGGATATAATGATACTAGTCGTTTTAACTGATTCTCCACTTGCGATGACGATTTCTCCGGAAGCGACAATCGATTTCTCGCGTTCGGAAGCTAGCTCCCTAAACCCATCCATCAATTCATTGCTTATTGGTGCAACTTCATCCTTTAGTATTTCTTTAGCGCGTTCTACATTTCCTTGATCATATTGTGTAAATACGCGGTCAATAATAATCGTTCTCCAATCCACGCTTTTCTGAATCAATTCCTTCATTTTGTCAGAATCACTTAAGGCTAAAAGATCCTCCTGAATGACTTTGCTTTCTTCGGTATATTTTAAGAACCTCTCTTTATTACTTTCGTCGCCAAATAGAATATAGCCTCTTGCGAATGCGCTTCTTTGTGCAAGATTATTGAGTAGTTGTTCTTCATCAATAAGAACCGGCAATTCATGTTTAATAATATCTTTGGAATGCACAAGTGACTTATTGCTACTATAGATATTAAATGCTCCTAAGATGATACACAAAGATATAATGAGTGAAAATGCCACCAATATCTTTCCTTTAATACTTTTCACGTTAATGGACCCCTTTTGCTATATTTTTGTTTACCCTTTTTTATCGGAAAAATAATAGGATATTTAAGGAGGTAAAGGAAGATATGTTGTATAACAAACTTTACCATTTCGTCTAATAATCAGTTTGATATAAACTTCTTGATTTCTTTTCATATTCAAGTTACTATTAATTTGGAAAAATATAATATTCCGCTAGGCGGAAGAGGTTCTAGCTACCCTCTCAAAAAAACTAAGGAGAAACAGTACTCTATTCTTAGGGTGCTGTTTTTTTCCGTAAAAAGGAGTTTTATAGAAATGATGAAGAAGGAAAAGGCAGTGGTTGTGTTTAGCGGGGGACAGGATAGTACGACGTGTTTGTTCTGGGCAATGGAGCGATTTGAGGAAGTAGAAGCGGTTACGTTTGATTATAATCAGCGGCACAGCTTGGAAATCGAATGCGCGCAAAAGATTGCTAAGGAACTGGGCATTACCCATCATATTCTGGATATGTCGCTGTTGAACCAACTAGCGCCGAATGCGTTAACGCGAAGTGATATCGCAGTAGAGGACGGAGAAGACGGGGAACTGCCGTCAACGTTTGTACCAGGGCGGAATTTGCTGTTCCTTTCGTTTGCCGGTGTATTGGCAAGCCAAATTGGGGCTAAGCATATTGTCACTGGTGTCTGCGAGACGGATTTCAGCGGATATCCAGACTGTCGCGATGTATTCATTAAATCGTTGAACGTGACCTTGAATTTGTCGATGGACCAGTCATTTGTGATTGATACGCCGCTTATGTGGCTGAATAAAGAGGAAACATGGGAGCTTGCGGATCAGCTTGGCGCGTTTGATTTCGTCCGTGAGAAGACTCTGACTTGTTATAACGGGATTATATCCGACGGCTGTGGTGAGTGTCCGGCATGTAAGCTTCGGAAAAAAGGGCTGGATGACTATGTAAGCAGACGGCAGGTGCTTAAATAATGTACGGTTTTACTATCGTGGATAAGCTTCAAAAAATAGATAAAGATATTCAGCGGAATCAATTAAACTACTCAAGTAAGCGGGTCATGGTCAGCAAGGAATTCACCTTTGATGCCGCTCACCATCTTCATGACTATGAAGGCAAATGCAAGAACTTACATGGCCACACGTATAGGGTCATTTTCGGATTGAGCGGATATACGGATTCACGCGGTTTGATGATAGATTTTGGTGACATCAAAGAAATTTGGAAAAATGAGATTGAAATACACCTTGATCATCGTTATTTGAATGAAACACTGCCGCTCATGAATACAACAGCTGAAAATATGGTTGTCTGGATTTATGAAAAAATGGCCGAAGCCCTTTTAACCAAGAATTATGAGGGTGCTAGAGTCGAATTTGTTCGTCTATATGAAACGCCGACGAGTTATGCTGAAGCTAGACGGGAGTGGATGGAAAGTGAGTAAGCTGCCTGTTATGGAAATCTTCGGTCCGACAATCCAAGGGGAGGGCATGGTCATCGGACAAAAGACCATGTTTGTTCGGACGGCAGGATGCGATTATTCTTGTGCCTGGTGTGATTCCGCGTTTACTTGGGACGGCACTGGTAAGGAAGATACAGATCAAATGACTGCCGAAGAAATATGGAATGAGCTGAAGCGAATTGGCGGTGAGGGCTTTTCCTTCGTTACAATATCAGGTGGAAATCCAGCACTGCTGAAAAATCTAGATGGCTTGATAGCAATTTTAAAAGATAATGGAATGAAAATCGGCGTGGAAACACAGGGAAGCCGTTGGCAGGATTGGTTTCTCGATATTGATGAACTGACTATTTCACCTAAGCCGCCGAGTTCTAGGATGAACACGGACTTTGAGGTGCTTGATCGAATAATATCTAATCTTGCCAATCGAAATCCCGATAATCATGTCTCGTTGAAGGTTGTAGTCTTTGATGATGAAGATTATCAGTATGCCAAAAACGTACATTTCCGGTACCCGGATATTCCTTTTTATTTGCAGGTTGGCAATGATGACAGCAGGACGGCTAATGATCAACAGCTGATTAGCGGACTTTTGAAAAAATATGAAGAGCTAATTGATAAAGTAATAGCTGATGATGAACTTAGAAATGTGAAAGTGCTGCCGCAGCTGCATACGTATATATGGGGAAATAAGCGGGGAGTGTAAAGTAAGAGAGGAAGAAGCAGTGTGATGCGCAAGATCAATCACACTGCTTTTTTATGCGGACAATAAGCTAAATACCACTGATTATACCTCTTGAATGTGTGTAGCCTTGAAAGCCGTTGTGTATTTAAGGCCATATCCTAAAAAACGATCCATTCCAATATGAGCCGTCCAAATTAAACCTACCATTAAAATTGTATCCTGGCTTAGAGAAACAGCTAGCAAAATGACGAGTATTGATATTGTATAAGTATGAAACAAGTTATAAACCTTGGCACCAATTTGATTATTGATTAGATAGGCTAACATAGAAATGTCAGGTGTTAATAGTAATAAAAGGAAAATCCACCAGCTAAATTCATTTATTGAATAGATATAAATTATCGCTATAAGAACCATAAGCCCTTCAGAATGTATTAATTTTTTCACCATATTTAAGCCTCCTATTCTTTATTAACCATTGGTCAATGAATGTGAAAAAAATTATTCAATACTCTTCATAATATTTTTAACGTGAAAATTAGCTAAGCTTTTTACATCCTGATATGAAAGTTGTGTATTAATATAAAAAGTTATAAAGCCGTGGAGCGAAAGGAAAATAGACCATATTGATGCGGGGTTTAGTTTATTTTCTGTAAGGTCAGTCAGAGAACTGATTAGTTTTTCATATGTTTTATTAGAATCAAGTTGAAGTAAATGTTGAATTTCTTTTTCTTTAGATAAAAACATGATTGCATAATGATTTTGCTGGGTTAACCCAAACTCTATAAAGCATAGTAATATCTTCTCTATTTTTTGAGAAGCATTATTTTCAGTTAGGATGATATCATCTATTTTATTATTCAATAGAGAAAAATCCGTTTTTACCAAACTATAAAATATTTCGGCCTTATTTTTAAAATGATAATAAATGGCGCCATGACTACAATCTAATGTTTTAGCTAATTGCCGCATTGAAACTTTTGAATACCCAACGGATGCAAAAAGTTTCCGGGCTTCATTCAATACCATTTCCTTAGATAATTCTTTTCCTTCTGATTTCCTTGGGGACATAGTATCACCTCCATAGTTATTGACCAGTGGTTAATAACATCATATAGCAGTGTTTTGTAATTGTCAAATATTAGAATAAAATGATTTAACAGGATCTACTCCAATTCACATATGTAGTAACAAAATTCGAAACATCAGCCATAAGTCTAATTATTAATAAAGTATTTACTGAATTCGTTTTAGAAATAGGTAATGTGGAAACTTCTTGATTTCCATTCGTTTTCAAGCTACGATAAATTAGGAAAAAGATAATCCGCTCATGCGGAAGAGGTTCTAGCTACCCTCTCAAAAAAACTAAGAAGAACAGTGCTCTTTCTTAGGGTGCTGTTTTTTCTGTATAAGGAGAATGTAAGAAATGTTAAGAATTATATTGTATTTAGTGTCCATTGTCACCGCGAATGTGGTTACAGCAGCTTTTGCACCATTACAGCTTGGTGTGTTTATTATTCCGATGGGGACATTACTAATCGGGGGAACCTTTATCTTTCGGGATCTAGTTCAGAATAAATTTGGCAGAGTGAAGACGTATGTGTGCATTGTCACGGCACTAATTTTATCAGCGTGCGTATCATTTTTATTAGGAGATACCCTATTAATTGTGTTTGCTTCCGCACTATCGTTCGTGGTGGCAGAAACAGCTGATACTGAAATATATACCCGGTTAAAACTTCCGATGAGTTGGAGAGTATTTTACAGCGGGATTGTCGGAGGATTTTTCGATTCGGTGATATTTGTTGTGATTGGACTTAGCCCACTGGGTGCCAACGTTCTGCCATGGGAAGCCGTCCCCGCTGCGATTTTTGGCCAAATCATTGTTAAAACAGTCATTCAGTCAATCGGTGCCGCGCTGTTGGGCCGAATCAATGTAAGACTGGAGAAGCGCGTTATCTCCGGTTAAATAGTAGGAGGGAAGCACTCAATGGATGGACCAAAAAAGGAAGAAGATAGATGCTATTGCCTGGAAGCTTTTCGTGAAAAATATGGTCCGGATGTCCAAGGAGACTGTATGAAGCTCTCCTGCGCCAATTATCGGAAGCATAAGGGAATAGACAATCATGAGAAACGTAAACATTAATATAAATAGGAAACGATCTGTATAAGTCGAGAAGGAAGAACCAAATTTGGTTCTTTTTTTTTGTGTGAATTATAGGTTCGCGAGTAAATCGTGAAAACTCACGAGTAAATCGTGAAAACTCACGAGTAAACCAGCCAAACTCACGAGTAAATCGTGAAAACTCACGAGTAAACCAGAAACTCACGAGTAAATCGTGAAAATTCACGAGTAAATCAGCCAAACTCACGAGTAAATCGTGAAAATTCACGAGTAAACCAGAAACTCACGAGTAAATCGTGAAAACTCACGAGTAAATCAGCCAAACTTACGAGTAAATCGTGAAAATTCACGAGTAAGCCAGAAACTCACGAGTAAATCGTGAAAATTCACGAGTAAACCAGAAACTCACGAGTAAATCGTGAAAACTCACGAGTAAATCAGCCAAACTTACGAGTAAATCGTGAAAATTCACGAGTAAGCCAGAAACTCACGAGTAAATCGTGAAAATTCACGAGTAAACCAGAAACTCACGAGTAAATCGTGAAAACTCACGAGTAAATCAGCCAAACTTACGAGTAAATCGTGAAAATTCACGAGTAAGCCAGAAACTCACGAGTAAATCGTGAAAATTCACGAGTAAACCAGAAACTCACGAGTAAATCGTGAAAACTCACGAGTAAATCAGCCAAACTTACGAGTAAATCGTGAAAATTCACGAGTAAGCCAGAAACTCACGAGTAAATCGTGAAAATTCACGAGTAAACCAGAAACTCACGAGTAAATCGTGAAAACTCACGAGTAAATCAGCCAAACTTACGAGTAAATCGTGAAAATTCACGAGTAAGCCAGAAACTCACGAGTAAATCGTGATAATTCACGAGTAAACCAGCCAAACTCACGAGTAACCCCATAAAAAAAGCTTCCGGCACCGTCAATAATTGGTGTCGGAAGCCTTTCTTATTAATTAGGTAACAAAATTTCTTCCGGGTTGTCTCCATCAATCCCCACTTTATATAGATGATACTGTGGATCGCTTTTGCCGAATTTCTTATCTACCATAAAATAGACCGTTTTTGTATCGCTGCTGATGACTGGGCGATCTGTGTATTCTTGAAGATGGGTCAGCTGCTTTTCGGTCTTGGTTTTGAGGTCATAGCTATAAAGCTCATAAATATAGGTACTACCTGATTGCTCGTTGGAGATGGACTGGAAAATCATCGTTTTTTCATCCGGGGTAATTGTGAAATCAAAAATATCGACATCACGTTTAGAGTCTGTGACGGTTTCGATACCTGTTTGGTCAAATTTCACTTTGAAAATCCGTTGATGCGTTTCGAAAATCTCATCAGCCGTTTTAGCATCCGCATCATCATCGGTTTGATAATAAGCGGCTTTTCCATCAGTGGTGACATTTAGGGAACTAAGACCATATTTCTTAAAAGAGGTCAGTTGGGTGGACTCTTTTTTTTCTATATCAAATTCATAAATATCGAGATCGTGAGGACGGGGACCCGTGATCGGCGAATAGTTTTTAAACGAACCGGCTCCAATATAAAAGAGAGAGCGGCCGCTTTTTGTGAAATCGAGTTCTGTGATCAGGAAGTCTGCTTTGAATAATTCACTGATTTTCTGTGATTTCAAATCAAGAAGCTGAATGGAACTAGTTGAATCTTCTTCTTGGTTTTTTTTAGCTACAATAAAGGCAAGCATATTTCCATTGTAGGAATAAGTCGGGTCGA
Organism: Peribacillus butanolivorans; assembly: GCF_001273755.1. Lineage (GTDB taxonomy): Bacteria > Bacillota > Bacilli > Bacillales > DSM-1321 > Peribacillus > Peribacillus butanolivorans. The sequence goes on along the minus strand of NZ_LGYA01000001.1, from coordinate 3,960,902 downwards.
GGATTTGTTCATCGTTGCTCAATTCAAGGACTTTTTCTTCAACGGATAATGTAGGATTATAGAGTTTTAATTGTGGCTTTCCCTTAAAGTGTGTGACGTATGCAATTGTACCTTGAGTGGATACGTCGTATTGATTGGTTAAGCCCTGCTGCTTTTCATTTTCTTCTTTTTTAAAGACCAAGCCGGCGATGACAAACAGGACAGTCACAATCGCAAGCGTGGTCAGAATGAGATAGATGTGCTTCTTTTTCATTTGAAGGACTCCTTAACGGTAGAGTATCATCATCGTAAAAATAATTGCTAGAACAAGTAATACCTGTAGAACAGCACATATATTTGATGCCGTAGGCTTCTTTTTTAACAGTTTAATCTGTAGGATATATAACGAAATCCATAAGACAGTCGGGATGAAAAATAATAGCATAAACGGCTGGACTTCACTTGAGAAGATTAAAAAAGCATATAAGAAAAATAAGGTAACTGACAAAATCAGGATGCCGAGTGTAATATTGAAAATGTGCAGGAGTTTTGCTTTTTTTAAATTCTTTCCACTATATCCTGGAAGAACCAAGGCTGTTTTGTAAATGAGGTAAAGGGATAGTAGGAGAATCGCTGCCATAATCAGGCTGAATAAAGGAAATAATGTAAAGTCAAGGGCGGACGCGATTCCCCATCCATATATATAGACAAGGGCATGGGTCACTAACACGGTGTTGACCATGATTTTCCGGTTGATAGAGACTAGGAGGTTAAGTGTAAGAGAGAGTAAAGTTGCACTAGTCAGTATCGAAAAAAGAAGCCAGCCGATGTAAGCATCTCCTTCTTGGAAAAGTTGCAGCGCATACACCGAAAACGTAAAAAGAATTGAAACAATGGATAAAGTCAGCATAAGCTCTTTTCGGTATGGAAAAATGGCCTGCTGAATTTGACTGCCGATTTCCCATTCGTCGCCAAAAAGGATTAATGCCATTTTCTCGGCTTCTTTTGGGGTCTTCCCCTGCTTTATTAAATCATCCCGGCTCAACTCCAGATGGAGAAGCAGTTCTTCAAACATATCTTCTTTTTCTTCCTTGGTACAATCGGTTTGGTTGACTATTTTTTTTACATACCTTTCAAATGCTGTTTTCATCAGAAATCCTCTGCGCTTTTCCGAACTAAATTTTCAAGGAAGGTAAAGCTGCTGCGTTTACGTTCAAGCTCGGTTTGGCCGCTGTCTGTGATACGATAATATTTCCTGCGTCCGGACTCGGACTCTTTCCAATACCCTTCTATAAATTCCTTTCTTTCTAGACGCTTAAGAGCCGGGTATAGGGTGCCTTCACTGATTTCGTATTGCCCCTCGCTCATTTGCCTTAGAATCTTCGTCATTTCATAGCCATACAGCTCTTTTTGTGAAAGAAGTGAAAGCAGGAGGAGGTCAATACTTCCCTTCATCAATTCTTTATCCAAAAAATCACCTTCTTTTTTCATTTGCTTTAGTGTAATACGATGTACATCGTATTACAAGGTATATTTTACTTTTTTAAAAAAAAATGGTTAAATGACGATTGCTAAATAAAATCAATCATAGTAAAATGTGCTTCTGAACGGATGAGTTGTAAAGAGTGTGGTAAGGATACTATATACTTGATTTATCTGTTTTAATGAAAATACGGAATAGGATAGAAGAAATCCCACTCAAGGGGTATTAATTGATTTTTTTTTGAAAATCATTTAGATTCTATTTATCAACAAGAGCAGAAAGAAGGTCCTAGATAGATGAAAGTGAAAGCACCTGAGTCATTCACATACAGAGGTGGAAATAGAGCTGTTCTTTTACTTCACGGGTTTACCGGAAGTACGGGAGATATGAAAAAATTAGGGAAATACCTGAATGATCGCGACTATACCTGTCACGGACCTCTTTATAGAGGGCACGGAGTATCAGCCGAGGAACTTGCTAAAACAGGTCCAAAGGAATGGTGGAAAGACGTAGTGGATGGTTATCAATTCCTTAAAGATGAAGGCTACGAGGAAATTGCTGTTGTAGGAATTTCTTTAGGAGGAGTGTTCTCATTAAAAGTAGGAATTGAACTTCCTGTGATAGGGGTGGTTTCAATGTGCGCTCCGACGCAAGGAAAAAGTATCGATCGACAAAAAAACCGCTTGCTCAATTATGCACAGGCATATAAGAAGTTTGAAGGCAAAGATGCAGACCAAATTGCTGCCGAAGTGAAGCTGTTGGAAGAAGAGCCTATGACTCAACTGAAAGATGTGGTGAATATAATAAATGAGACTGGTGAAAATTTAGATTTAATCACATCACCAACTCTTGTTTTACAAGGGCGCTTGGATGATCCGGACTATACGAACAGTGCTACAGCGATTTTCAGTGAAGTCGATACGCAGCATAAACACTTGATATGGTACGAAAACTCTGGCCATATAATCACATTAGGCAAAGAGCGTGAGCAGGTTTATGAGGATGTGTATAAGTTCTTAAATACACTACTTTGGTAGAAGCAGAGGGAAGTTTTCTCTATGTATAAACAGGGGTAATCTTGTCCTAAGAAGGCCACCAATTTGGTGGCCTTTAACATATTCAGGGTATAAAACTACTCTCTTCTTTAAGTAAAAGTAAATCGTATTAAATAAAGGCATAGCTAAGAGGACTTATATGGTTTAGCTTCAAAATCTATTTGTATAAAAAGATTTTCACTGTATCGTTATTATCAATGGTTGCTAATAAAATATCATATACGTCCTCACTGTATGCAGTTTTTATTCGGTTTTTAAGCCATTCTTCGTCTTTACCAATGCGGGTTAATTCACTAAAATCAATTTTTCCCTCTTTAATAATCGTTCTCGGAAAAGAAAAGGTTTTTGTTACTAGTTCTAAATCGGCAGGGGTTACGGCTTCATATTGAGGGTTTAAAAAAAATGAAATTGTACCATCTGGTTCCCATAATGCAAGCGCAACTTTTTGAATATCTTCAATTTTTTCTTTTCTTAATTCAGATAATAAAAAATCGATAGAGATTCTGGCTTTGGCTAAGCTTTTATAAACAATTTGCCCATTTTCTATAAGGGGAAAAGGAGAGTTTTCAAAAAAACTTCGAAGTTTTCCCCACTTTAGGCTCAAAAAAACGCAAAAAATATATAAAAGTACTAATACGGCTGTCGTTATCAATGGTCCCTTTAGACCTAACTGTTCATCAGATAAAGGATGGGCAAGGATGTTTCCAATAATTAATGCTATTAAAAAATCAAGTAATCTTAACTGAGAAATAGCTCGTTGCCCCATTATTTTAGCTGCAAAAAGTAAAAAGAAGTAAGACACAATGGCCCTTAAGATCCACTGAATTATAGTAAGTGCTTCTTGGCCGTGAAAAAAGTCCATCTAAACTCACATCCTTGTTTAATGGGGTTTAAGGTTTAGTATGGAGCTTTTGACCAATGATTATCAATAATATAGATGAAGTACAAATTAATTAGATTTTCAGATAAAAGATGGACTTCCATATGGAGTCCATCTTTTATTCGTTTTGAAATTATTATTCCTAATAACTAATCTTCCATTGAGTCCATTTGCGGCTGTAAATCTGTTTCGAAAGCATTATTCATTTGATGCTGTCTAATAAATTTTCTGACCTGTTCTTTTGTTATTCCGCTTTGTTTGGCTTCAATCATAAGTGCAATCCACATTCTTTCGAGCGGTTCCTGCTGCGATTGCTTTAAAGAATTCATAATAATACTCCCTATCAACTATATTTTAAATTTCGCAGAGGAATAATAGTTAGAAAAGTAAAATGAATTATTAGGTCTTAACTAACAATCCGTCCAACAAAAGGTGTACAATTTCATTCGCTAATATTTCAGGCTGAATGTTTTCTTCAAAAATTTGAGTTATGGTTAAACGTTCAATAATTCCGACTAAGCTTTCAGCTATAATCAACATGTTAGCATCTGGATGGAAATAGCCATTTTGTTGTTCATAAATCAGGTTTTCTTTTATTTGTGCCGCTAACTGCTTCTTTATTTCTTCAGCCTCTTGAGAGAGAAAAAAACCAATTCGAGTTAAACTTTGATTTTCAGCAAAGAAACGAAATATCGCGGCTAATCCTTGGGTGATTTTGCGGGGAATAGCGTTTAAATCAAGCCCAGTTTCAAGCCGGCTTTGTATAGTAAGATTAAATAATTCATATCGGAATTTCTTAACTAACTCCTTAAAAATAGCCTCTTTACTTTCAAAATACAGATAAAAAGTAGGCTGACTTAAATTTGCTCTATGAACGATTGTACTAACTTTTGTTTCAAAATAACCCTTCCGAGCAAACTCATCTGCCGCGATGAAGAGTAGTAAAGCTCGACTCTGTTCACCGTTGGCACCCTTTTTTCTACCTCTTTTAATCATAAATCGGTTACCCCAACGTTTAATTTGTCATTATATTACTCTTAAGTATTATCTTATAGTGTTAAAGTTCCAGTCAAGTAAAATAAACTGAATATTATAAAAACAAAAACAACTATAAAGTAAAGAAGATAACTCTAGGACGGTGTTGAGATTCTTTTAAAATCAGGAGGATAGAATCAAAAAAAGCCGTGCGGGATTTCTCCAGAAACGGCTTTTTGTTATTACTTCGTTAAATAATTTTCTGTATAATACGGTTTTGCATTATCTTCAAAGGCGACGCCGACCCCGAGAGATTCAAAATCTTTTTGTAATTTATTTTCCCTGTGTCCGATGGAGTTCATTAACCCTTCATGAGCAAAGATACTGCTGTTCTGACCGGCTGCGAGGTTTTCCCCAGCCATTCGAAAAGTGATTTTGTCATCTTCCATTCGGTCAAAGGGGGATTCTCCTTCAAGGTTATTATGGTTGAAGTAATGATTCACTGCCATATCGGCACTGTGATCCTGAGCGGTCACTTTCACTTGTTTATCCCAAGAAAGGACCGAGAGATCATGGTTGACCCTTGATGCATTAGTCAGGTCAAATAGTTGATATTCAAAGCCGTTCTTTAACTCCGGACTGGCTTCTGCAAAATAGGCATTCTTTTGTTTTTCCAATTTTGCGTCGATAATTTGGATTGATGTAACTGTATTTTTCTCATGTTTGTCATAGAAGATAGTCACATAGCTCTTATCCATTTCAAACATACCGTATTCGCCATCGCTTCGAATCTGGTAATAGACGTTTCCTTTAAGGAGTTTTGTTATAGGATCTCCTAATTTTTCAGTCACTGCTTCTTTAGGCGTGCCGCGTTTAATTCCTTGTTTTGAGGAGATTAAATCTTGGTTCGTATATAATCCAACAACTTTATCGTCCGTATCGTAGGCAACCATGAAGAAGTTTTGATAATTTTCGTGATAAGCGAACCAGTCTACGCCATATTCATTCCGGGTTTGCCGCTTTGCTTCACCAGCCAGTTTTTCAACAGCAGCCTTAGTGTCGCCAATTTCGACATTACGGACTGAAAAGGAGGCCTCAGCGGGTGCTTCCAATGTTGGTTTTTTCACTTGTTCCGTTTCAGGTTGTTCTTCTTTAGAAGCGTTATCCAACGTTTCTGTTAGCTCGCCTATCAGGTAGGTGACTCCGGTATTCAGCTTGTCCAGGGCAGTCGAAACCTCTGGTCCGTTTATAAGGGAGCGAACATCGGATACAAAGGATCTAACCCCGGCCTTAAGCCCAGACTCCTGAATGTCTTTACCATATCCGTACCAAAATCCACCGAGTAGGAGTAAGAGAACAACAATATTAAACAGTTTCCGCAAATCGTTCACTCCTGCTCTATTTGAAATTCAGGAACTATTCTCCTGTTTATTGTTGGTTAACACAGGATCAGTGCCTGTGAGACCTTTTTGGGCAGCTTTTCTCTCCCATTTCCAGTGTACCATCCACTGAACTGCAACTTGTTTCTATACCAAACAAATAAAAAGATAAGTATCGCAATAGAACCTAGCCAGCCATACTGATTCATGTTAACGCCTATGCTTGTATATATGGCGATTAGTACGGTGGAAATAATCGCTCCGCCTAATCCTAATATTAATAACATAAGTTTATTTATGACTTTTAATTGATTTGGTTTTTATACGATCATGCTATTATACCAAAAGAAAAAGAACTAATAAAAGCATGTTAGGCAATCTCATGACCATGGAAAAATGGCAATCCAGTGTGTTGCTAAGTTTGATTGATTCGATATGGGAATATGGAATATGGAATATGCTAGATTCAATCTAGGGTGGCTTTATTTATTTGATCAGGAAGTGACTCATTTACTTGGCACTCATTTTTCCCTAACCAAAAACGAAATCCCCCTATAGTGGATTTCGTTTTTGGTGTTTTTAGATTCTTAATTAAGTACACTCACATTTAATTTAAGTGAATTACTTTAATCATTTAATATACTTTCCTCAAGAACGGCAAATTTATCCCCATATACTTTGGTTATATGATTTTCTCCCCACGTACATAGCGCGGTTAAAATACTTTCTAAACTCTGTCCATATTCACTAAGTTCATATTCAACTTTGGGCGGAACTTGGTTGTAAACGATCCGATTGATCACTCCGTCTTTTTCTAACTCACGTAATTGTTGGGTCAACATTTTTTGCGTAATGTTTGGCATAAGACGTTTTAATTCGCTTGTACGTTTTTTACCATGTGTTAGATGGCAAAGAATCACACATTTCCATTTTCCACCTAGTACCTCTAGTGTAGCTTCGACTGAAATATTGTACTTCTTTTTCTGCATACTTTATTAACTCTCCTTACTTTATAGGAACTTTAAGGTGCCTATATCACTTAAAAGTACGTACTGTTTTTTAATTCTATTATATATCATAATAACATTTGTCACCGATTAACACGGTACATTTTATTGCTTTAAGCAATTTCATGATAGAACAAATCATTAGGAGGAGAAGATATTATGATTATAGATAAAAAAAGAAGTACGTTGGCATTGCTGGCATTAGCAATCAGTGCCTTTGCAATTGGAACAACAGAGTTTATTAGTGTGGGACTGTTACCACTAATTTCAAAAGATCTACACATTACAGTGACAACTGCCGGATTAACAGTTTCCTTATATGCTTTAGGAGTAATGTTCGGAGCACCTATTCTGACATCTCTAACATCTAATATGTCTCGCAAATCTTTATTACTCTGGATTATGATTGTGTTTATAGCTGGAAATACGCTTGCGGCTAGTGCTACTGGCATCGGGGTATTACTGACAGCCCGTGTCATCTCTGCCTTAGCTCATGGTGTTTTCATGTCAATAGGTGCTACGATTGCAGCAGATTTAGTACCTGAAAATCGCAGAGCGAGTGCGATTGCCATTATGTTTACAGGGCTAACGGTAGCGACTGTGACAGGTGTTCCTTTTGGAACTTTTATAGGGCAACATTTTGGTTGGAGATTTGCTTTTATTATTATTGTGGCAATCGGCATAATTGCTTTCCTTGGGAACAGCATTCTTGTTCCGTCTGATTTACAAAAAGCTACTCGCACCACGTTCCGTGATCAAATCAAATTAGTAACAAATGGTCGCTTACTGCTTGTATTCATTATTACAGCATTAGGATATGGAGGTACATTCGTTGTCTTTACTTATTTATCTCCCTTGTTACAGCAGGTGACAGGATTTAAAGAAGGAACAGTTGCCGTAATTTTGCTAGTTTATGGAGTGGCCATTGCTATAGGGAACACAATTGGCGGAAAGCTAGCTAATCGCAATCCTATTAATGCCCTATTCTATATGTTTCTTATACAGGCTATTGTACTTGTGATTTTATCTTTCACGGCTCCGTTTAAGGTAGCTGGTTTAATTACTATTATTTTAATGGGGTTATTTGCCTTCATGAATGTGCCAGGACTTCAAGTCTATGTTGTGACCTTAGCTGAGCGTTTTGTCCCGAGTGCAGTTGACGTGGCGTCTGCTATCAATATTGCTGCCTTTAATGCAGGAATTGCTATTGGTGCCTACTTAGGTGGAATCATTACGGATTCTATCGGGCTCATCCATACAGCTTGGATAGGTGGAGTGATGGTGTTTGTAGCCGTAATATTAACAGGTTGGAGTCGAGCTCTCGAAAGTAAAGATAGAAAGTGGGAAGGAATGAAAGAAGGGAATAGTAAGAAAGGTGAAGCGTGTTAGGGTAAGAAACTTATTAATAATTTCCACGGTCAAATAATATGTCAAGGGATCATTGCATCCCTTCAGTGAATGCGGAAGATTCCTTGAAGGGATGTAATGATCCTTTAGGGCATTATATGAATTCAATTAATAGAAATTTGGAGGTAGATTGATTATGGTGAAAAATTTACAAGATACAACAACGTTGCACAACGGTGTTAAAATGCCTTGGTTCGGCTTGGGCGTATTTAAGGTAGAAGAAGGTCCTGAATTAGTAAATGCGGTCAAAGTGGCGATTAAACATGGCTATCGCAGCATTGATACGGCAGCAATTTACGAAAATGAAGAAGGAGTTGGGCAAGGAATCCGTGAGGGGCTAAAAGAAGCTGGAATCTCAAGAGAGGATTTATTTGTAACTTCAAAAGTTTGGAATGCAGATTTAGGATACGAATCCACAATCGCAGCATACGAAACAAGCTTAAAGAAACTTGGCTTAGAGTATTTAGATTTATATCTTATACATTGGCCTGTCGAAGGAAAATATAAAGAAGCTTGGAAAGCATTAGAGACTCTTTATAAAGAAGGAAAAGTAAAAGCAATCGGAGTAAGTAATTTCCAGATTCATCATCTTAAAGACGTAATAAAGGACGCAGAAGTGAAGCCTATGGTCAATCAAGTCGAATGTCATCCACGCTTGACTCAAAAAGAAGTACAAGCATTCTGTAAGGAACAAGGCATTCAACTAGAAGCTTGGTCTCCATTAATGCAAGGTGAATTACTGGATAATGAGGTATTACAAGAAATTGCGACTAAGTATGGCAAATCTGTTGCACAAGTCATTTTACGTTGGGATTTACAAAATGGGATTGTAACGATTCCAAAATCAACAAAAGAACACCGTATAGTAGAAAACTCATCAGTATTTGATTTCGAATTGACTGAAGAAGATATGAATCGAATCAGCGAATTGAATCAGAATCATCGGGTTGGTCCAGATCCTGACAATTTCGACTTTTAATTAATGTAGGGAGATAGACGAGAGTGTGCGTCTATCTCCTTTTCAATAACTGTTATTATTTCTTCTCATAACCTTATTTAGGAAGTCGGACATAGGAAATAAGCCCACATTCTGATGAATGGGGCGCAAAATTTCATGTAACCTATACAGCGTTTTCCATATGAGTCATTCATTCTCCTGAAGACTGTTCTTTACATTAATAAAGAATTTCAATGCAGTGTCGATATCACTGGTCTTTAATGATTTTTCAAGTGTTTCATTAACCGTTGTTAGTATTTCTTTAAGTCGAAGCTCTCCCCGGTCTGTTATGGTTGCACATACACCACGGCGATCATCTTCATATCCAAGCCTTTGAATGACACCACAACTTTTATTTTCCATTCTTACAGAAAGTCTGGACATTGCACTTTGGCTTAAGCCTACTAACTGCTGCAATTCTAATAGCCTCAGTTTTTTTGCCGGTGTTTTCGATAAAAATAATAGAACATAAAACTCATTTAAAGTCGTTTGGTGTCTTGCTTGCAATATTCGATCTAGCTCATTTGAGAGCTCGGCATGAATACGTGTAAAGGATAGCCATGTATTTATAAGGTTTTGTTCACTGGACAATTATTTTCGCCTACCTCTGCTTACTTATTTTAAATATAACATAAATAAAAATAAATGTACCAACAGAGGATAACGTTTACAACATCAGAATTAGGTGTTCAAGAGAATCTGATTAATTGACACAAAGTTATCAAGATGATATAAATGCATGTGCATGCATTAAAAAATAATCTGTAAGGGAGATATAAAAAATATGACTCATTTATTTTCACCTTATCGTATAAAAGAGCTTGAACTTAAAAATAGGGTTGTTATGCCACCAATGTGCCAATACTCTGTCGAAGCCGAGGATGGTATCCCTACAAATTGGCATCTTCATCATTATGTAAGCAGAGCAGTTGGCGGAGCTGGATTAATTATAGTGGAGATGACCGATGTAGAGCCGGACGGACGTATTTCGAATGGTGATCTTGGATTGTGGTCTGACGATCAAGTTGAAGCTTTCGCCAAAATTGTTAAAGAAGTTCATCAATACGGTGCAAAAATCGGTATCCAAATTGCTCATGCAGGGCGTAAAGCACAGGATGCAGAAACGCCGGTAGCACCATCAGCCATCGCGTTTGACGAAACGTTTAAGACACCAAGAGCTTTGGAGACGGAAGAAGTTAGGGAAATGGTCGATAAATTCCGTAACTCAGTTAGAAGAGCCGTTCAAGCAGGCTTTGACGTTATTGAATTGCATGGGGCACACGGATATTTAATTCACCAATTCACATCGCCACTTACGAATAAACGTGAAGATGAATACGGAAAAGACTTAACTAAATTTGGAGTAGAAGTAATTAAAGCAGTGAAAAGCGAAATGCCGGCTGATATGCCTTTAATTATGCGTATTTCTGCAAAAGAATACGTGGAAGGCGGATACGGTCTGGAAGAAAGTATTGAGTTTTCCAAAGTCTTTAAAGAAGCCGGTGTGGATATGTTCCATGTCAGCTCTGGCGGAGAAGGACCGATTGGAGCAGACGGAAGACCGGGCACGCATGCTAGCTATCAAACGCCATTGGCTAGGGAAATTAAAAAAGCTTTGGATATTCCAGTGATTGCTGTAGGTAGATTAGATGATCCAATTCTTGCAAACTCAATCATTGGAAATGAAGAAGCAGACTTGGTGGCCGTAGGAAGAGGGATGTTGCGCAACCCTTACTGGTCTCTAGAAGCATCTAAAACTTTGAATAAACAAGTTGAGATTCCTAAACAATATGAGTTAGGTTTCAGACATTAAGAATGATTCATTAGTTCAAAATAAAACGCTAGCGAAAATGATATTCGCTGGCGTTTTATTTTTTAAATTAGCTGCCTTGTTAGGTGCTATTATCAGAATGGTTTATAGATATAATAAAAAGATGAGTGTTTTTTAAAATAGGGGTTCAGTTCCTCACCAGCTAAATGGATGGAGGACTGGACTTTTTTCATGTAGTATAAATATGGGGACGTATTACAAATAAGGCTGAATTTACCAGGGTATATACCATACTATTAGACATGTACTTCGCGAAAGGACTTTAGTTAATGGAAGGAGGAGTAACATGGGGGGAAATTAAAAACAATTTCTAGGATTAGCATGTTTTTTAACATTTCTAATGATAATGTGTATGCTTTTTATTAATTCTTATTATAGTCATCGAGGTATAATGGATGCCAGTAATAAATGTTTTGATCATAATGGAATGCCTATGGTAGAAAAAAGTGAAAATGTATTTTCAATTAGCTGGTCGGTTGTATGTGAACCTTAAATGTCCATAATCCATAAAGTAATGTTTGGCTGGAATATTTGTTATAATAAATAAGAAAAATTAAACAATAATTTGAGGTGCTAAGTATGGAAGAAATCAAAATCATTACAACAGAAGAAGTGGAAGCTAAGCTTGAGGCAGGCGAAGCTATGGAGCTTGTTGATGTACGTGAAGACGAAGAAGTGCAAGAAGGCATGATTGAAGGCGCTAAACATATTCGTATGAATGATATCCCAGCCAACCTTGACTATTTTGATAAAGAAAAAGAATATATTTTTATCTGCCGTTCAGGACGCCGCAGTGAAAATGTGTGCCATTATCTTCAGGAACAAGGCTATAAAGTGGCAAACATGGTTGGCGGAATGCTTGAATGGGACGGCGAAGTCATCGTTAAGTAATGGGTTTTTTCAAAAAAACTTGTTACTTTTGTAAGCGGAAATCTAAGAACGTAACGTTTTATTACAATAAAGAAAGAAAAAAGATTACTGTTTGTTCACAATGCCGGGAATATGCGGAAAGACGTGCATATTTAAAGGCATGACGCAGGAGCCCTTTCACCATGTAAGGGCTCTTTTGTCTTTAGTCAATCCTATATCTATAGAACCTTTTATCAAGGTTATAACTAGGGAATTCTCCGGCAAATCCTTAACGCAGATACTCTTATACCCATGCTTTTTCATAAAAATAGCGTAGTGGTTCCGAGATAGATTTTTTTCAATCACCCAACTCATGGCTGTTTCAAATAGAAGATGAGTTTGAAAAAGGAAAATGGTGATTATATGTTAACATTAGGATGTTGAAATCTGAAAATATAGATAAAGGAGCGTCCGCTGAATGAATGTTTATAAAATAGCGGTCATTGCGGGAGATGGAATTGGTCCCGAAGTGATCAATGAAGGCGTGAAAGTACTAAACAAGGTGGCTGAATTATCTGGGGATTTTTCGTTCGAGTTTACATATTTTCCTTGGGGCTGCGAATATTATCTCGAGCACGGGAAGATGCTGCCCGATGATGGTATGGAGCAGTTGAAGAAGTATGAAGCCGTGTATCTTGGAGCTGTCGGTTATCCTGGCGTTCCGGACCATATTTCACTAAGGGAACTTCTGCTGAAAATCAGAAAGCAATTCGATCAATATGTGAATGTTCGTCCTGTTAAATTGCTTCAGGGAGCACCTTGTCCGTTAAAAGACGTGACGCGTGAACAAATCGATATGGTAGTCATCCGTGAGAACAGCGAAGGCGAATATGCAGGTGCTGGTGATTGGTTATTCAAAGGGAAGCCAGAAGAAGTCGTGCTGCAGACGGGGGTTTTTTCGCGAAAAGGAACGGAGAGGATCATCCGCTATGCGTATGAACTAGCGCGCAAAACAGGAAGAACATTAACTAGTATAAGTAAGGCGAACGCATTGAATTATTCGATGGTTTTTTGGGATCAGGTTTTTGAAGAAGTCGGACAGGAATATCCTGATGTAGAAACACACTCCTATTTGGTCGATGCGGCAAGCATGTTTTTTGTCAAACAGCCGGAACGGTTTCAAATCGTTGTCACATCCAATTTGTTTGGTGATATCATCACCGATTTAGGTGCAGCCATTGCAGGTGGGATGGGTCTGGCGGCCGGTGCCAATTTAAATCCGGAACGAGTCTATCCTTCGATGTTTGAGCCGATTCATGGTTCAGCGCCAGATATTGCTCATCAAGGCATTGCCAATCCACTTGCTGCTCTTTGGTCAGCGAGTCAGATTCTTGATTTCTTTGGGCATGAAAATTGGGGCGCAAAAGTATTAGATGTGATCGAACAGGTAATGGTTGATAAAAAGACCCTGACTCCTGATATGGGCGGGGTGTCTTCTACAGAAGAAGTCGGCAATGAAGTAGTGGCTTTATTATCCGCTTTGAAAACCAGTCAGGTATAAATTTAAGGAAAAATGGGAATCCTGCTCAATAACTATCATTATAGTAAAAAGGGCAGGGGAGAGCCGATGATTCAAGTGAAATTATTTGATTATGAGCATGAACAAGACTTAGAAGATGAAATGAATGTCTTCCTTGAAGACATCCGTGATAATCAAATTGTCGATATCAAATACAATGTCGCCACTACAGGTGAAGAGGAAGAGAAACAGATTTACTGCTTTAGCGCGATGATTATTTATAAGAAAAGATAAAGGCTGAACTGCCCTATCATTTTAAGTCATATATATAAAACCATTATTAGACTACCCTTTGCTTTTAACCGAGCGGACTGAGGTAGTCTTATTTTGTAGCTCTACAACCTTCAAAGCCGAAAGCGATCTTGTAAGAATTCGCAAAAGACATACTCCTAAGGTACTAACATAATCATTGGAGTAGTCAAATGAAAAAGGGGGGCGTGTCGTCTAAGTTGCGTAAATCCTAGATTTTAGAGAGCCGTTAGGATGATGTCACTTCCCCGCCATTGACATGAAGTGTTTGTCCGGTAACAAAACGTGAATCAACGGAAGCGAGATAGACAAAGGTAGGGGCTAGTTCAAAGGGCTGGCCTTGGCGTTCCATTGGATTATCAACTTGGGTAACTTCGTCTGCGGAGAAACTAGAGGGGATGAGGGGCGTCCATACCCGTCCAGGAGCAACAGCGTTTACCCGGATGCCTTTATCTACTAGACTGTTTGCCAGTGCACGAGTAAAACCAATGTTAGCCCCTTTAGTTGCTGTGTAATCAATCAATTGTTTATGACCTTTAAAGGCCACAACGGAAGATGTATTAATGATGGAACTTCCTGCTTTTAAGTACGGAAGGGCTGCTCGAGTTGTGTAAAAGTGTGAATAGATATTTACTTTAAAGGTATTATCGAACTGCTCATCCGTGATCTCTAGCAAGCTTAGTTGCTGAAATTGAATACCGACGTGATTACAAAGAATATCTAGCTTTCCAAATGTTTCGATGGTTTCTTCCACGATATGGATACATTGCTGTTTTTCTCTTAAGTCACCAGGCAATAATAAGCAATGTTGTCCAAGCTCTTCAATTCTCGATTTTGTTCGATTGGCATCCTCATGTTCATCCAAATAAGCAATAGAAACATCTGCGCCTTCTTTTGCAAAAGCAATCGCTACTGCTGCACCAATTCCGCTGTCACCTCCTGTTAAGTGCGACCTTTCCTGTTAATTTAGTAATTAAGGTTTTCAATGATTGGTTGGGGCACCATTAGTTTTTCTACACCGGGTTGGAGATATTGACGCTGTTCCGGAACCGTGATAGGAATGTCTTGGTAACGTGTGATCTTTCCATAGTTGGGATACATGGGATAGTCTTGATCGGATGCCTTCTTTTGATTGTCTTGTGACATGAGGAATCCTCCTAAAAAGAATATAGTCGGCTTACCTTATGTCAAATAGGCTATTGCCGTGCATGATAAAATCGAATAAACCAGCTTAAGTACCGGCTCATTGCTGTGCAATTTGAATATGCTGAAGGGTAGAAAAAAAAGACTTTGGAGGCCTCATTATGCAATATTATTTTAGCGAAGAAGTGAAGTTGCTCTTGGTCGGACAGGCGGATGAAAAAGTAGAGTTGTTATACGATTCTAATTCCTACACTTTTGAAATGCCCCTCATAGGACCTAGACCGCCTTATTATTGTAATCCACGTTATGTACCCTATTATCCTGTGATTTAAATTGTGATTATAGTGCACAGCCTAAATAAATTAGTAGTTTAAAGAGAGACGCTTAACATCGGAATTTGTACATTAAGCAATATATCATACTGAATTAGGCTACCTTTGCTTCGTAACAAGCGGACAGAGGTAGTTCGCTATACTATTATATTGTAAATATTCACACTAGTTTTTACATAAATTTTGTATAAAAAACAGATTATAGTATTCAATGAATTTTACAAACACACGAATAATAGGTAAAGTTAGACATAATACACTGTGGTGACTGATGTATTAAAAGGGGAGATCCATTTTGGATAACAATATGAAACAACTGATTAAAGATATACAGCAATCGAACGGGGCCCATATATTATACTGTTTTAATGAACTGGAAACCTACATGGAGAATGAGGCTATGTTCATTATTTCCGGTGTTGAGCAGGGGGATCATATCTTGGTCGTCGAAAATGATCGAATCTTTCCTTTCGTATATAAGAAATTGCAACTTCATTTAAATGAGGAGCAATTGGCGAAAGTGCATCATATTAATAATTTTGATTTTTATTGTTTTCATGGCGATTTCCATCCTTCAACGATGGTTAATTATTTCTTGGAAAATATCGATACATATTCTGAAAGGAATATGTTCATCAGAACCTGGGGCCATGTTGAATGGGGAAATGACGACCAAGTTATGGATGCAATAGGTGAATATGAAAAAGGTATTGATAAATTGATTACTGAACGATGCTTGATTTCTGTATGTGCTTATGATGATTACAGAGTACCTGCCGCGCTTAAATCAAACTTGATTAAATATCATAGAGTTCTCATAACCGATGAAAAAATTACGATTTTGGCTAACTGAAATTACTAATAAGGAGAGAGGGATTTGGAGAGTTTTACTGAACGAGTGATTACGATTATTCAACATATTCCCGCCGGAAAAGTGATGACATATGGGCAGATTGGACAGCTGGCTGGAAGTCCGCGCGGTGCAAGACAGGTTGTTAGGATTCTTCATTCTAGCAGCGGAAAATATAACCTTCCTTGGCATAGGGTGATCAATGCCAAAGGTGAGATTGGTATAAAAGCAGAAGACGCCGCGTCCCACCAGAAATGGATGCTAGAAAGCGAAGGAGTCACATTCACAGATCGGGACACAATTGATTTAGAAGTATATCGCTATCATCCAGAGAGTTTTTAATGGTGGATTAAATGCTCTCATAATCGGGTTTGTGGTCGGAATAAATCCGCGAAGGCCGAATTACTCGACGTGAAGGACGGAATAAATCCGCGAAGGCCGAATTACTCGACGAGAAGGACGAATTAAATCGCGAAGGCCGAAATTGAGACGTGAAGGACGAAATAAATCCGCGAAGGTCGGAATACTCGACGAGAAGGACGAATTAAATCCGCGAAGGTCGAAATACTCGACGTGAAGGACGAAATAAATCCGCGAAGGTCGGAATACTCGACGAGAAGGACGAATTAAATCCGCGAAGGTCGAAATACTCGACGTGAAGGACGAAATAAATCCGCGAAGGTCGGAATACTCGACGAGAAGGACGAATTAAATCCGCGAAGGTCGAAATACTCGACGTGAAGGACGAAATAAATCCGCGAAGGTCGGAATACTCGACGAGAAGGACGAATTAAATCCGCGAAGGTCGAAATACTCGACGTGAAGGACGAAATAAATCCGCGAAGGTCGGAATACTCGACGAGAAGGACGAATTAAATCCGCGAAGGTCGAAATACTCGACGTGAAGGACGAAATAAATCCGCGAAGGTCGGAATACTCGACGAGAAGGACGAATTAAATCCGCGAAGGTCGAAATACTCGACGTGAAGGACGAAATAAATCCGCGAAGGTCGGAATACTCGACGAGAAGGACGAATTAAATCCGCGAAGGTCGAAATACTCGACGTGAAGGACGAAATAAATCCGCGAAGGTCGGAATACTCGACGAGAAGGACGAATTAAATCCGCGAAGGTCGAAATACTCGACGAGAAGGACGAATTAAATCCGCGAAGGTCGAAATACTCGAAGTGAAGGACGGAATAAATCCGCGAAGGTCGAATTACTTGACGTGAAGGACGAATTAATTCAGCGAAGGTCGGAATACTCGAAGTGAAGGACGAATTAAATCCACGAAGGACGAATTCCTCGACGAGAAGGACGAATAAAATCCGCGAAGGTCGAATTCCTCGACATGAAGGACGAATTTCCTCAAAAAAGAAGAGGCTGATCCCAACGGATCGGCCTCTTCTTAAATTATGAACGAGCATATACGGCAGCATTCATGCCGGCTAGTCTTCCGGTTACTAATGCTGATGTGATGTTATAGCCGCCTGTGTATCCGTGTATATCCAAAATTTCACCGCAGAAATATAGTCCGTCCATTAGTTTGGAGGCCATTTCCTTTGGATGGATTTCTTTTACGGATACGCCGCCGCCTGTGACGAAGGCTTTTTCAAGCGGCTGGGTGCCATGTACTCCAAATTGGAAGTCCTTACATAGTTCGGCGAAGCGGCGAATTTTTTCATTGGATATCGTCGCTCCCTGTTCCTGAAGGTCGATGCCGCTCCGCTCAAGTAAGAAGTGTAGATAGCGTTCCGGAACCAGGCCTTTTAATGTATTCTTTATAGCCTTTTTCGGCTCAGCTTTGATTTCTTTCATGATGTCCTGGAAGACTTCTTCCTTGTTTTGATCCGGAAGGGCATCGAGTTTCATTGTAACTTCGGATAGGTTCCATTTTTTCATCGCTTTCACGACAAATTGACTGCACCTTAGAACCGCTGGACCAGAGACACCAAAATGGGTGAATAGCATATCCATCTTGTGTGTAATCAGAGCCTTGCCTTTTGGGTTCAGCACACTCAATGAAACATCCCGAAGTGCGAGCCCTTGAAGCGTTCGATCTTTTATGAATGTTTCATGGCTAAGTACAGGTACCTCAGTCGGGAAGAGGTCGGTTATCGTATGGCCCGCCTTTTTTGCCCAAGCGTAGCCGTCACCAGTTGAGCCGGTGTGAGGGACTGATTTTCCACCGACTGCAATCACGACCGCATTTGTGTCAAATGTCTGTCCATCTTTTAACCGAACTCCGCTTGTTTTTCCATTTTCATAGAGAACCTCAGCAACTGGAGAGTTCTTGTAAATGGTTACCTTCAAATTCGAAAGGCGTGTCAAAAGTGCATCTACGACACTTTGCGCCTTATCGTTGACCGGGAACATCCGGCCATGATCCTCTTCTTTTAGAGCCACACCTAATTTTTCAAAGAACTGAATAATGTCTTCGTTATTAAATTCTGAGAAAGCACTGTATAAAAATCGCCCGTTTCCAGGGATATGCTGAATGATTTCATCGATTGAGAGCCTGTTCGTCACGTTGCAGCGTCCGCCGCCAGAGATCGCAAGTTTCCTTCCAAGCTTCTCGCCTTTATCCACTAACAATACATGTGACCCTTTTTCTCCGGCTGCAATTGCTGCCATCAATCCGGAAGGACCGCCGCCAATTACCACTACATCATATTTCAAATTGATCACCACTTTATCTTTTTCAGTCACTCCATTATATAGCAAGACCCTGTCAGATTGCGAACGTAGGAAAAAAGGAATTATTTGTTTGTGTATTATCTTAGAAAACGATAAACTTGAGAGTAGTTTTCTATAGAAAAATTACATTATTATGATAAGATAAAGAGCGTGTGAAACGTAACTGACAGAGGCAGGAAGGGATTAGATGTCATCTAAGTTTTTAAAAGGGGCTTTTATATTAACGCTGGGAGCGATCATTTCCAAGATACTTGGTTTATTTTACGTTATCCCATTTGAACATATGGTTGGGAATAAAGGGGCTACCCTCTATCAATATGGGTACGTTCCATATACCATTTTCATTAGCTTTGCAACGGCAGGCATGCCGCTTGCTGTTTCTAAATTCATTTCGAAGTATAATGCGCTCGAGGAGTACGCCGTCGGTGAGAAGTTATTTAAATCGAGCCTGAAATTAATGGTTGTCACCGGTTTTCTCGCTTTTTTGATTCTCTATACGATGGCCCCGCTGTTTACTGGAGTCTTTGGGGTCAGGCAGGAAGATGTCAAGGATGTCACGGAGATCATACGGGCAGTCAGCTTCGCCTTGATTTTTGTACCGTTCATGAGCATCATCCGCGGCTTTTTTCAAGGTCATGAAGCGATGGAACCAACGGCCATATCTCAGGTTATCGAACAAATTGTCCGCATCGTGTTCCTTTTGGCTGGTGTGTATGTTGTTTTGAATGTCCTGGATGGAGAGTTAGTGAGAGCCATCCAAGTAGCTACGTTCGCGGCGACGGTAGGGGCTGTCGGCGGTTTAGTGGTGTTATTTTGGTATTGGAAAAAACAAAAACCCCATTTGGACAGCTTGATGAAGAAAGACCGGGGGACGATGGAAATTTCCCTGAAGGAGATCTATAAAGAAATATTTCTTTCGTCGATTCCTTTCATATTTGTCGGAATCGCGATGCCATTGTTTCAGTTTGCAGACTTGTTGTCTTTTAATAAAGCGATGGCATCCATCGGATTACAGCATGTCGCAGAAGATGCTCTTGGAGTTTTGAATGTATATGCCCAAAAGCTTGTCTTGATTCCGATGACGCTTGCAACCGGGTTTTCAATGGCGCTTCTTCCCTCGGTGACGAAGGCATATGTAAGCGAGGATTCGGAAGAGTTAAACCGCCAGCTGAACCAAGCCTTCCAAATTTTGTTGTTCATTACGATTCCAGCGGTCGTTGGCATGTCGGTGCTAGCCGATCCAATCTATAGTGCCTTTTACAGTCATGATCCACTTGGAATCAGTGTCCTGAAGGCATATGCGCCAGTTTCGATTTTATTTGCGCTTTTTTCCGTTTCGGCGGCCATTTTACAAGGCATCAATCAGCAAAAATATACGGTGCTCAGCCTGCTTGTTGGCTTTTTAATCAAATTGAGCTTGAATATCCCGATGATCAAGTTGTTTGAAACGGAAGGATCCGTTTATGCCACGGCATTCGGCTACTTGGCTGCTGTGCTGCTGAATTTGTATGTCATTACCTACTTTACTGGATATCGTTACGGCCTTACTATCAGAAGGACTGTGCTGATCACAGTGTTTTCAACGATAATGGGACTGGCTGCATGGGGCATGTTCAGTTTATTATCGCTGTGGCTTACAACGGAAGGGCGATTCCAGGCGATTTTGATTTGTGCGGTTAGTGCGATTTTTGGAGCCCTCATTTATGCGGCGCTTTCCTTGAAAAGCAAGCTTGCACATCGCTTATTCGGTAGTCGGATCGACAGGTTAAAGCAGAAATTGGGATTATAAGATAGAAGTTTACGGTGGAAAATAAAGGGTATTATGAATGAAGTAATCCCTGATTAAAATATATTGGCCTTGCCTGTCATAAAAGTGGGCAAGGCTTTTTACTGAATAGGCTTTAGGAGGAAATAATGAGAATTGATAAGATATTATCCAATATTGGTTACGGAAGCAGAAAAGAAGTGAAAAAACTCTTGAAATCTGGAGCCGTTAAGGTCAATGAACGACTACTGAAGGATCCGAAGGAACAAGTGGATCCTGATACAGAAATCGTAACGGTTCATGGTGAACGGGTTGAATATAGAGAATTTATATATTTAATGATGAATAAGCCGCCAGGTGTGTTGTCGGCTACTGAAGACAAACACCAGGAGACGGTCATTGACATCTTAGAGCCAGAGGATTCGGTATTCGAACCATTCCCAGTCGGACGTTTGGATAAAGACACAGAAGGCCTATTGCTGATCACGAATGACGGAAAGCTTGCCCACCAACTACTTTCCCCGAAAAAACACGTCCCTAAAACGTATTTTGCGGTCATTGACGGCGAAGTAACGGAGCGAGACATTGCTGCATTCCGCAACGGCGTGACCCTAGATGATGGGTACGAAACAAAACCAGGTGAATTAAATATTTTAAAATCAGGGCTTACATCGGATATTGAGCTAACGATTATGGAAGGGAAGTTTCATCAAGTGAAACGGATGTTTGAGTCCGTAGGGAAACGGGTCGTGTATCTAAAGCGTCTCTCGATGGGAAGCCTGCAGCTTGATGAAGAACTTGAACTTGGCGAATACAGGGAGTTAACAGCAGAAGAGCTCGAACAACTGAAAGCTGCCCAGCCGACTGAATAATAAATAAGCAAGAAAAAATGAGGCGGACAATTATGTCCGCCTCAAACTTATTTTACATATCGATTTTCGTTCGGGTGGTCGTTCTTTTTAAGATGACATCTTTACCTTTTTACTTGTTGTCGTCCAAAGGCCACGGCTTGGGCTTTGAACAAGGTCATTGTAAGCTAAGACATTTAAATCGCGCTGCACAGTTCGAGGAGTGATGCCAAATTCTTCTACAAGCTCTTGAGTAGAAACCGTACCGTTATTACTAATGAACATATAAACGGATTTAATACGGGTTAACATGCGATTTGTTGAAGGTTTCAAAAAATCACTCCTTATTCTTTTCATTGTTATTCTGAACAAATGAAAACAACCGATATGTCGGACAGCATTTTTGCTGTCACTATGTACTTGCTATACCCACCCTATAACTCCTCGGAAACATTTAGAAAAAACAAGATGTCATTAGCTATATTTTACCCCTTTACAAAACTAAATTCTATAAAAAAGTGACAATTGACTAAATATTACATTTATTATATCAAATTTTAACAAAAATATTACAGTAAATAATAATAGAGGTAATTTTTTATTTCATATCACCTTTTGTATAGTCATATTTTGACATTAAACAATGCAAAATATACATTTAGTAGATTTTTACATAATTAAATGAACAAAACATGGTATGGGATATTTTTTACATGAAAAAACCAATCATTTAATCGATCTTAAAAAACCTTGCTCAGCTATAACCGTTGAGTACCTTGACTAAGGGGAGTATACATGTTATTTTACATATAGAATTTAAATCGTAATTATTACGCTTTGTATTTAAGGATAGGATTTGCTTGATGGGTAACGTTTACGATGTCATAATGAGGTGTTGAGCAGTATAGCTTTTTCATACATAATCTCAAGGAGTTTAAATATAATCAAATTCGAGGTAGAGTCATATGAACGAAAGATTAATGGAGTTTTTATTGCGTGACGAGGTGACCAAACTTTCTGGCGTGAAAAAACAAGTGTATGAATTCATCGTGAATGAAGAAGATTATCTCGCTTCAAAAGCGGACACGGTCGATCACTTTATGAGATTACTGGTAAAGCATTCCCCACCCCGGCTCGCTGCTCGTCATTTTAATATGCCGTATGGTGAAATCATTCGTTTCATGCATGAAATTGAAGAAGAACTGAATGAAAGATTAGAGGAAAGATGTAAAAAGGTGAAGTGGATGGACTATACGGAAAAGAGTCAACAAACGTTTGAGGAATATCATAGGAAGTTATTTCTATTTGTTAATTAAATCTGATTGAGCGAATGCCCTTGGTAACAAGGGCATTTGCATTTTTCGGATAAAAATGAATGAATAACCCAAAAAATAGATGGCTGCCATTAGCCGGAACTTTCAAACGCAATATATAGCTATATTCAGTAACGAAAGTTAAATCCATACGTCTAATTGAATGGAGGTGTATGATGAAGAAAAATATAGTGGTTTTCATGTTAATGGTATGCATTTTTTATTTGTCTGGTTGTTTTAATACAGAAATCAAAACCGTGACATCTAAAAATCCAGATGCAGAAGAAGTTTTAAAACTCGATAAAAATGCAGACATTCTCCAATGGGAAAAAATAATTTATAAAACGGATATTGAATGGGTGAATGAGCTTAAACTGACTAAGAACGAATCTGTTGGAGAAATTACAGAGGTATTCTCAAATGGTTTCAGTAAATCGTTAAAAGATGGTATGGCCAATCAATTACCCATAGGAGCAAAAATATACTCAACAAAAGAGCGGGATGACGTGCTAATCGTTGAATATAACGGGAAAGTAAAGTATTACTTAGCTCTTACCGAAGGCTAGCACACCGATATAGGGATCCCCTTAGTCGTCTTCTTTAGTGGATATGCAAACACAGATGATAAGTCCAATGAGGATCAAGAAAAAGCAATATCAGAACAAACAGATGTTAATAAAACAGAAAATTCTGATATAATTACTACACCACATCTCCCTTATACACACAGATATTAAAGAGGGAGTAAATGCAGGAGTTTGGTCTGTTGGAGTCATTATTAGAAGCTCTGAGATGGGATTAAGTT
This sequence comes from Peribacillus butanolivorans, assembly GCF_001273755.1. Classification (GTDB taxonomy): domain Bacteria; phylum Bacillota; class Bacilli; order Bacillales; family DSM-1321; genus Peribacillus; species Peribacillus butanolivorans. The sequence goes on along the minus strand of NZ_LGYA01000001.1, from coordinate 3,937,478 downwards.
TAGATGAGTTTACTAGTCTATCAGAATTTGATAAAGAAAATGTAATCTCTAAAACTGCAAACTCCTTTATGCAAAATGGGGCTGATTTTACGATTAAAACGATGAGTGAACTTCCCGATATTATCGAAAGAATTAATAGTCTTATTTCAGATGGTAAGAGACCTCGTACAAACTAAACATTAATTACAGTAAAAAAAGTGTAGCATATACTCTATTCTTGATTGAGAAAGAAGTATGGCTACATCTTTTTTATGGTTCTTTTTTATTTGTTTGAAAATAATTGAATAATAGGGGACTTCCCCGACCTAGAGATTTCCATTATTTCAAGTGACAATCACCATTGTTCAACAAATAGTTGATTTCTCTTAATTAACATCATTGGAAAAAGAGTAATTAAGCGCCAAGAAATCCTTTTCTACCACTGGATTTCCTCCAGAGAAGTTGAAGAGAACCGTAGTGCTCACCAACGTTAAAAACGGATTGTTTGGGAAGAATCGAGAGTGTAACAACAATCTCATTGATTGTTTCATATCCGCAATCACGAGAGCGTCTTTTTTATCACTTTTGGACTGAGTGTTATCTCGATTCTCTTTATTTCTTTTTACAAGGTGAGGATTGACCTACGACATCAATCTTTTAATTAGATAACCATTTCGATAGATTAATCCCATAACGACCTGTAGGTCCCATACCGACAATAGTTGTGTCTAAGCCGTTTTTCATCTTTCTTATAAACATCGTGACTTTATTCTAAATCTACACAATATTTTCTTCAATTTTCAATACTGGTGGCTGTTTTTTAAGTCCTTTTGTCAATACAAGTAAATAAATGAAGCCTATTATTAACCAACTTGCTCCAAGTACCTTTGAGTGCACATCAAGATTCACAAGTAGTAAAATATCAAGTGCAGCTCCAATAATAGGAATAAATAAATATAAGACAGTTCCTTTTACCGAACGTTCTCTATTTCTAATATAATAATGAGCAATTACGGCAATATTAACACAAGTATACGCAAGAAACGCCCCGAAATTAATAAATGATGCTACAAGATCTAAACTTAAAAATAAAGCAAGCAAAGAGACAGAACTAATGATCAGTATATTATTTACGGGTGTTCTATATCTCGGATGCAGGGTGCCAAAGAACTTTTCAGGAAACTGTCCATCTCGCCCCATCGTATAGAGGACTCGTGATGCACTTGCCTGGGACGACATGGCACTACCCAATACAGCTAATGCGTAAAGCGCAAGATATATTGAGTACATCGCCTTTCCACCAACAAGTTTAATAATTTCGTAGGCAGCCGAATCAGGATTAGTAAATGTGCTATACTCTGGCCATACAAGATACGAGAAATATGAAACACTTGTAAAGATTAAACCACCACCAAGAGTAATTAAAATAACAGCTCGGGGAATTGTTTTCTTAGGGTTCACTGTCTCTTCCGCAAACGCTGTAACTGATTCAAACCCAAGGAAACAAAAGCATAATAATGCTGCTCCAGCTATTGTATAAGAAAAGGGTTCTTTCGAATTATAGAATGGCTCAAGAGATAAAAGAGTTGTCGTGCTTTCTCCCATAAAAATTTCCTTAATAGAAAAACCTATAAAGATAAGGATAAAAAGAAAAGCAAAAATCGTTATGAATGCGTTTACATTTGTGGCAAACTTCAATCCTTTAATATTAATAAAAGTGACGAGCATCAGCATACCTGCAATCCAGATGTAACTTGGAATTGTAGGAAAGGCTGCTGAGAAAAAAATACCAAATACTAAATAATTTACCATTGGCATAAATAAATAATCCATTAAGATCACCCATCCGACAAGAAATCCAACAGAGGGATTGATCGATTTTTGCGTATAAACATAAGCAGAACCGGAAGATGGAAACGCAATTGCCATTTTCCCATAACTGTAAGCAGTAAACATCATTACCACTAGAGCAACTATCATTGCCCCCGGAACCGTACCGTGGGAAATATTAGCCGCAATACCATACGTAGTAAAAGCTGTGGTTAACCCCATAAATGAAAAACCAAACAACACAACTGGAATGAGTGTAAGTGTTCTATCTGTTTTCCTTAAATTTGACATGTAAAATACTCTCCTCCTTTACCTGATTTAACCTTTTATAAGAAATGGGATCTATATTATTACTTCCATAGCTTTTTTAATACGTGGTTTTCTAGAAATCATAAAAAAGTCAGTAAGATGCTAGGGAGCATACTTTGAATTATCCATGAATTTGTTGTGTAGAACTTATCTCCCCATTCCTCGTAAAGAATTCGGTCTGCAGAATGGATAATTCATTGGAATGTATATTATATCTTATATAATTCCTTCAAAAATCTTCTCACTGGCATCTTTACTGACTCCTGGAATTTCTTTAGTAGCGACTCGTTCAATAACTTGTATACTGATTTCTATTCATAGAAATGAAACGTAGAAATATGAGATGACTCTAAGGACGTTTTATTATTTGGACACTAGTAACTCTGTATTTATATCTGTATAAGACATGTTATGATTGATCCCAACTTCGTGATGAACTATTTCACCGTTCAAAGTGCTGATACAATTTCTTACGATTACATCATTTTCTATAACCTCTTTCAAACCACTATTCGCAATGTTCATAATATACGGGCCGGTTGTCATCAACATCATGTTTGTCGAGGTTTGTGGACATAGAGCCGGCATATTAGGGACACAGTAATGTAGGACTTCTTGTTCGTAATATACTGGGTCTTCTAAAGTCGTATAACGTGAGGTTTCAATTATACCCGTTCCTGCAATATCAATAATAATAGAATTAGGTTTCATCTTACTGACCATCTCTCGTGTTATGAGAGGTTCGGTTACCCCTGGCATCGGATAAATTGTATTAATTAAAACATCACTTTGAATAAGTTCTTCGAACATCGTATCTTTATCCCAACACAAAATGTCCACCTGTGGCAACTGATTGTTCAAATAATCAATGCGTTTCATTGATGCTTCCATGATTGTTACATTCAATCCGAGACCCACAGCAACTTGCGCAGTATTGAGTCCAGCATTGCCACCACCAAGTATGAATACTTTGCTCGACGGCAAACCGGCCAGTTTCCGGAGAAGTATTCCTTTTCCGCCATAACCATATTGTGCATATTTGACTGCTTCAAGCATTGCTAATGTTCCTGCAATTTCACTCATTGGTTTAATCGTAGGTCTAGTCCCGTCAGGTAAAACGATTAATTCCATTGATAATGAAATTGCTTTTTTATCTAGTAATGCCTGTGTCATTTCATGATTAACATCTTCCGCCAAATGAAACCATGCCATTATCATTTGATTTTCTCTAAGAAGGCCGTATTCATAGGGTTGAAGTTCCTTCACTTTAACAACAAATTCTGCCATCTCATAAATTTCGTCAATCGTGTTTACTATTTTTGCTCCAGCCAAAACATATTCCTCGTCACAAAAACCACTAGCTTCACCTGCCATGCTTTGTATAAGTACTTCATGACCGGAAGCTGTTAATTTTTTTACCCATGTTGGATTTAATCCCACTCTAGTCTCTGCAGTTTTTAATTCTTTAGGAACTCCTACTATCATTATTCATTCTCCTTTTTATTTGCATTTAATTAATTGAACATTCTAAAATCTTACAGGAAAATGATAACCCTTACATTAGACACGAGGTTAAATTTATATTAGTTTTTTTTTAACCAAGCACAATTGTTTAAATCCTTTAGGACAGGTAATCTTGAACTTTCATGAATACAGCATTGGTGAAAAAGTAATAATTTTTCCATTGTTCATCTAATGTTTTGTTGGTTTTCAGTTTTAGTACTCCACCGTTATTCTATAGAATAGGTTCATGAGCACATATAACTGATGAGAAAAGGTTAAATGGATACTATTATGAAAGATTCTCAGGTTGATTAAGGTATTTCATCAAAGTACGTAAAAGAACTCTCTTGGGATTGAACAGAGAAAGGGATCCATATATTATGGGCTTAGACTTTCTAGTATAGTTATAATAAAATGAGACAGCTAACAATTATTAAATGAGGTGGTACATATGCTTACAGTACAAGATGTTCTTAAGCGCTCACTCTTTTCAAAGACGGAGGTAGTTGCGGGGGCAAACGGGTTGAACCGTCAAGTCAAATGGACACATGTCCTTGAAATCCCGTTTTTTGATGATACCATCTTTCAGGGAGGGGAACTGATACTCTCCACCGGATTTGGGTTTGAATGGAGAGACTCCTCTAATACTTCATTTTTGTTAAATCTTATCGAACGCAACGCCTCATGTTTATGTATAGAACTTGGACACTACTTCGAAGAGATCCCTAAAGAAATGATCGAGATGGCAAATGAGTATAACTTTCCGATTATTATTTTCAAAGAATTCATAAATTTCGTTGAAATAGCACAGGACCTACATTCGTTTATCATTAATGCTCATCATGAGAAGTTGGTTACATTAGATTCGATTTCAAGAGAGTTCCATTCATTGTCACTCACTACTCATGGGTTATCAAATATTTTAAAGTTGTTGCAACAGAAGACAGAAGCACCAATTATCTATCTTCCTATAGATGGAACACCTTTTTCGATTCCAGGATTGAAAAATGACTTTATGGAACAGCTACTCCAAACCATTTATGAAGATAAAGAACACTGGCATGACCGAATTACAAATGATTCGCCCGTTGAATGGAAGGCATTAGACCATACTATTCTTCTCCAACCGATCGGAGCAATGGATCAAATCTGGGCGTACCTTGTTATGGTTTTAGATCGTGAATCGGATGAATTTGATTTCCTAATCCTTGATCGTGCATCTCTAGCAATCTCACAAGACTTATTGCGTAAACATTATTTGGATGAAAAACGATTGCGTTTGGAATCCACATGGTTAAATGATTTACTTTATAGACGCATCAACAATGAGGAACAAGCAAGGGGATTTATTTCGTTAAAATCTAAGCGCACTTCTATACGTTATCGAATTGCAATCATTGATATCGAAGATGTTTTTCATCCGTCTTCATTTTGTTTATCGGATGAAGAAAATGAATCTGCTATTTATCATTATTCTTTAAAAATTCGATCTGGGTTCGCAAAATATTCTTTTACACCCTATATCACATCAATAAGAAATCAAATTATTGTATTAGCTATTGATCTTGGAACTGCCGATTCCTCTAAGGCACGCTTCTTGAAAGTGATCGATACCTTGCTATATGTTAGAGAAGGTGAATCTAGCCAAATCCGTATAGGCGTTGGGCGACAATACCAGTTACTTTTGGATGCTCATACTGGTTATCGAGAAGCGCAGTTAGCTTTAAATTATCGTACATTTTCAACAAGTGCCTTTTACGAAGACCTTGGCATATTTCGGCTAATTCAATTAATTCAGCATGATCAAGATACAGCCCATTTTATTGAGGACTATCTCTCTCCTTTAATAAACTATGATAAGGAATATGGAACGGAATTGCTTCTGACTTTAACGAAGTACTTTGAGTTTGATCGCTCAAAGAAGCTTACGGCTCAAAAATTGCATATTGTAAGACAAACACTCTATCATCGAATGGAAAAAATAAAAAAGATTCTTGATTTTGATTTTGATATGCCGGAGAACAGATTAAACGTTGAAATGGCTTTGAAAGCATATCAACTTATACAACAAGGGGGAGTACCTACGAAGTAGTTATCAACCGCAAAGTAAATGATAGTAAATGTATAGATGGCTCTAAGAATGCTAACAAAGTGACCATCTTAAAATGCTTGATATTGAAGATAAATCAACTTACTGTTACCGGAAAAAATATGAAAGAGGTAACACTACATGCTCACCAAGCTAACAAGATGATTTTTATGTCTCATTGAGGGTGTAATTCTAAAACGAAGAAATCGATTTATTATGGAAGTAGAAGTTGAGGGGGGAGTTTATGATGGCATTGTCCAACCAAGGGGCGAATAGGCAACATTGTGTTCCGCAATATCTCTTGTCTACTTTCTAAGAGTAAGGATACGAATAGAGAGAGCTATCCTGTTAAACTGCTGTATCTATGAATATGGCAGGTTAACTTCAACATTACACCTACAGAAGTAAATCTAATACGTTATTTTGAGATAAAAGCTTTATGCTTTAAAAGCATAATGATATTTACATGTAGGAGTATGTCGTAGCACCCATCACTTGCAAGTTTTATTTTCCTATTATTAAAATAAGATTTCTAACCTATTGGGAATACTATCTATAATAATATTAAGACTCCGAGGATTAAAAACAATTTAGCAATAATATTCATTGACGTCCCATACCACCTACTCCATTTAACCTAATTTTTCATTCTAATGTAATACGCCATTTATCATTCATACGTTCTTAATGAATGGTAAGTTTCAGTAATTGGAAATAAATAGCTCTGTAGATTTTTTAAATGAACAGAGTTATTTAACAAAGCCTTATTGTAAAAAGTAAGAAAAGAGTGTACCATTAAATGAGAATGATAATCAATTCCAATTGGTTACCAAGGAGTGAGTGAAAATGGTACAGCAAGATTTATTCGATGTAACTGTTATTGGAGGAGGGCCAGCAGGCCTTTACTCTACTTTCTATAGTGGATTAAGAGAAATGAAGACAAAGCTTATTGAATATCAACCACAATTAGGCGGGAAAATTCATGTATATCCAGAGAAAATGATTTGGGACGTGGGAGGGCTGACACCAATTACGGGAGCAAAATTAATTGAACAGCTAGTAGAACAAGGCTTAACATTTAACCCAGAAGTAGTGTTGAATGAAAAAGTGGAGTCTATCACGCGTAATGAAGAAGGTATTTTTGTATTACTTACTGCTTCAGGCCAAAAGCACTTTTCAAAAACAATAATTGTGGCTGTTGGCGGTGGAATATTAAATCCTCAAAAGCTAGAGATAGATGGGGCCGAAAGGTTTGAAGTCTCTAATTTGAACTACACAGTGAAGTCATTTAAACGATTTAAAGATAAAACAGTGATCATTTCCGGTGGTGGAAATTCTGCAATAGATTGGGCAAATGAATTAGAGCCTATCGCCAAAAAAGTTTATTTAACATACAGAAAAGATAGTTTAGCAGGTCATGAATCACAAGCAACACAATTAATGAACAGTTCCGCAGTTTGTATTTTAAATACTTCGATTACAAAACTAGTAGCCTGTGCTAATCATGAATTAATTGAACATGTTGAATTGACAAATCATGAAACTGGAGAGGTTTCGTACTTGCCCATTGATGAAGTGATTATAAATCATGGATATGAGCGTGATACTTCTCTACTTGAAAATAGTAAAGTGAGTATTGCTAAAGCAGATAATTACTTTATTGCAGGTAATGCTACTAGTGAATCTTCGATAGATGGAATTTATGCGGCTGGGGATATTCTAAAGCACGATGGGAAGTTAAATTTAATAGCAGGTACCTTCCAAGATGCAGCAAATGCTGTAAACAAGGCAAAACAATTTATCCAGCCTGACGCTAATGAAATTGGAATGGTCTCGTCACATAATGAAATCTTTAAAAAACGCAATAGAGAATTAGTTAAACAAATGATGAAACCAGTTGGAACCCTTTAAAGGAAATAAAAAGCTCCAGTTCCTCACGGGTCCTGGAGCTTTTATCATCTTCGCTATTATAGCGACTCTTTAATGACTTTTTTGTAATGGAAAACGGATAGTATCCCGAAGATCGAGTATAAAACCGTGTAGAGTACCATAACGATGATCATCGGTGTCCAGACTTCGGTCCCGAATAAGAACCATCCTGATTGGACTGCGAAATAACTGTGAAGCAGCCCGACAACTAAAGGAATACCGAAATTGAAAACTTGTTTTGCTTGGATTCCTCTTAGTAAGTCACCTCGGGTGAATCCCAGTTTTCTTAAGATAGTATAATTGGATTTTTCACCTTCACTTTCATCCATTTGTTTGAAATATAGGATACAACCGGATGTGACGAGGAAGGTTAACCCCAAGAAGCCGACGATGAACATGATAAGACCCATATTCTTCTTCTGGTTGTTGAACATTTCAAATTGGGAATCATTCACATGTTCTTCTTTGAAACTCATTTTATTGAATATATCATTCGCCTTTTCAAGTTCAGCTTTATCCTTCACATCAATTCCGATATTAACCGATGATACTTTTTGGATTTTCGGGTCGATATCCTTTTTCAATCGGTCGAATATCGTTTGGTCTACAATGGCAACAGGCAATCCGCCACTCGTAAAATAGTAGGACAAGATGGTATCATCATTCAATCCCATATATGTTTGCGGAATCACTTCGTGTTTGCCTTTCAGTTCAATCTTTCCGGAATCCTTCAAGGACATGATCTTCTCCATCATATTACTGTATCCGCTGAAAAGGGTCTCATCATCAGCGAGGTTGATTCCTTGAACGGATTCATCACTGATGACGGGGACAGTCATGATGTCTGGATCAAAGTTCACAGCTTCCAGGCTAGTCTCCATTATTTCCTTTACATTGACATCCACTTGAATGACATCAATCACCTTTTCGTCATAATCAATTTTACTGTCTGTCAATGCTTCTTTGAATGTATCTGCATCTTTCATATCCGTCATGGAAAAATCGGTAGGAATAGAGCTTTGTGCCATTTTCTCCGCTGAGTAGTAGGAGATATAGCTTAAAGATAATAACCCAATCGCCAAAGCGGAAACGGTCGTGATAATCGTCAATAATATCGCATTCGATTTCATCCGGAACATGATAGATGAAAGGGACAATACTTCATTGATGTTCAAATATCCATTTTTCTTTTTACGGACGATATTAAAGATAAAGCTTACGGATCCTTTATAAAATAGGTAGGTCCCGATGATGACGGATGCCAGAATGAAGACCATGGCTATGAAAAGCTCGGTCATTTGTGAGAAAGCCCCATCGAATAATTTGGATGAAACGACATAGCCAGCGATGATCAGTATAATCCCGAATATCCCGATGATCATTTCGAAAATCGAAACCTTTTTCACTTTTCCTTCCGTCATTGAAGTCACTCTAAATAATGATAAAATGGTCTGCCTTTTAATGAAGGCATAATTCATCAACATGATGAAAAGATAGATGGCACTAAACACGATCAATGTTTGAATAAGTGGCTGAAAAGAAAATTGAAGGGTCGCGATCGCCTGGACACCGGTAATTTTAAATAAAATCATGATGATTAATTTTGAAGCCGCAAACCCTACAAAGATTCCCAGGAATACGGAACAGAAATACAAGATCAGGTTTTCCACACTCAGGATACGGAATATCCTGTTCTTGGTCATGCCTATCAATTGGAATAAGCCAATTTCTTTACTGCGTCTTTTTATGAAAATGCTATTGGCATATAAAAGGAATATAGAAACAATCGCAACAAGTAAGATAGATGCTGCTTTAATAGAAGCTGCCCCTTTAACTGAACCTTCTGCTTTATCCATGGATGGGTCATATTGCAGCGTGACAAAAGCAAAATAAAGGGAGGCGCTGAAGACTAAGGCAAACACATACAGATAATAATTCTTCAGATTCTTTTTCAGGTTTCGAAAGATGAGTTGATTAATGCTCATTTTGAACCCCTCCCAAAACACCTTGTGTTTTCATGATGTCCTTGAAGAAGGTTTGTCTGGATTCTTCGCCTTTATTTAATTGTGTATATATTTGTCCATCTTTTATAAAAATGACTCGGCTGCAATAACTTGCCGCCACTGGATCATGGGTTACCATGATGATCGTCGCTTTGCGCTTTTTATTCATTTCGCTCAGTTTGTTCAGTAAATCGGAAGCTGATTTGGAGTCTAGCGCCCCAGTCGGTTCATCCGCAAAAATGATGCTTGGATCATGGATGAAAGCCCGTGCTGCAGACGTACGCTGTTTTTGACCACCGGAAATTTCATTTGGGTATTTATCCTTCACTTCATATATGCCCAGTTCCTTCGCCACGGTATCAAACTTTTGTGCCGCTTCATTATTGGCTGTTTTTGTAATGGATAAGGGCAAAAGGATATTTTCTTTGACGGTCAGTGTGTCCAATAAGTTATATTCCTGGAAGATGAAGCCTAAATGGTTCTTTCGAAATTCGGCCAGTTTCTTTTCTTTCATACCGGAAATTTCTTTTCCATCGATTATAATGCTCCCGTTGCTAATCTTATCAATCGAGGAGAGAACATTGAGCAATGTCGTTTTCCCTGAACCTGATGCTCCCATGATACTCATGAATTCGCCTTCTTGGATGTTAATATCCAATCCTTTTAATACTTCTTGTTTATTAAATTTATTGCCATAACTTTTATGGATTTTTTTTGCTTCTAATATATTCATACGATACACTCCCTTTTTTCTATATCCTTATTATAAAAGGCTGTGTATATCTTTTCCTTCGTTTGGACGAACAAAGAATAAAAGCATGTGACACTTTTGTCACATGCTTGTGATATTCACGAAATCATTTCTTTTTGGGAAGGTCAAGGTAATGGTCGTTCCGGTTCCAAGCTCTGATTTTACATCAATGGAGATGAATAGGGACTCAGTAGCATTCTTGGTTAAATATAACCCCATGCCTGTTGCCGCATTGTCACGATGATTTGTCGTGGATGTAAATCCTTTATCAAATATGCGGGATAAATCCTTTGGGTCGATGCCCCGTCCAGAATCCTTCACTTCAAGAATCGTTTGTTCAGCTTGTTCATGGCTATATATCCTGATATCTGAGTTTTCACTGTATTTAATGGAGTTGGTCAAGAGCTGCCTCATGATGAAGGCCAGCCATTTGGCATCACTAAGCACTTCGGTTACTTCTAAATGAATGTCAAAGCCAATCCCTTTTTGAATGCACCATGATTGCAGCGTTTTAATCTCATCAAAGATTATTGTTTCTAAATCGGTATTCTCAATATACAAATCATTTTCGATGAAAGGAATGCGCCTTTGATGGAGCTGTTGATCTAGAAGGAGATGAATGCGTAGCCACTCATACGTCAAAGGAGACTTAAGTGATTCATTATCTAAGCGGTCAATCATTAAGTGCATGGCCGTCAAGGGTGTTTTCACTTCATGAATCCAAGATAATAATTCATCTTTCTCCTGTTCTAACGTCATTTGACCTTGTGAAGCAGACTGTTTCAAAAATTCGGTTTGATTCATGATGCTGTTTTCAATGATTCTTTCAAAAGGGCTGTCTGGATCGGCTATATTTGTTAAATCAAGATTGTCTTCCCGGTCTTCTAAACTTTTATAGAATTTCGTTTCTATTTTGTAACGGACAATTAAAAAGATACTGAACATAATCATCGATAAAAAGACAATATAGAGGATGGGCTTTAGTGGAATTGCCGTATCAATAAAAGCGACAAAGATGATAAAAAGATGAAGGAGTATATAGAAAATAATCCAGCTGAATCTTTCCACTATATATTTTTTAATCATATAATTGCCTCTTCAACAGCGATGTAGCCCTGTCCAACCTTCGTTTCGATAAAGCGCCCTAAGCCAAGTTCATCAAGTCTTTTCCGTAAACGATTCACATTGACTGTAAGGGTGTTATCACTGATAAAACGTTTATCATCCCATAAGCTGTTGATTAATTCTTCCCGGCTTACGATCTTATTTTTCTGCTCAATAAGCTTCTTTAATATAAAAATTTCATTCTTTGTCAGTTCAATGGACCCTGTATTAGCTGAGACTGTATTTTTTTCATAATCCACGGTGGCACCGCACCATGTTTTTAACTCGATCTTTTCTGTATTGTAATTATATACACGACGAAGAGTAGCCTGTATCTTTGCAATGAGAACATCAAAATGAAAGGGCTTTTGGATAAAATCATCAGCGCCAAGCTGCATAGACATCACCATATCAGTAGGATGATCGCGTGACGATAAAAAGATAATGGGAACATTTGAATGATTTCTAATCATTCTGCACCAATGAAACCCATCAAACTTTGGCAATTGAATATCAATTATGACTAAATCAGGCTTTATGTCTGTGAATTCCTGAATCACTTTACTAAAATCGCTAATCCCATAAATATCATAAGACCATTGCGCTAATCTATCTTTAATCTCGTTGAATAACGTCGTATCATCTTCTATTAATAAGAGTTTAAACAAATGATTCACCACACTTTTTCAGCTTTTCATTAAAATTATATAGTAAAACCTTTTTGGGTTCTATAGAGTGGGACCAATTTATTACCAGCACTTGAAAAACACTGAATGTATTGCCGATAAGGGACTGTGGAACGAATCAACACGGATTGAGAAATACCGTGACATCATGGGCGACGATTAACGGTTGTATGGATAACACTATTATATTAGAATGGACCATAACGAATGGAGGAAATGAAATTATGTCTGATTTTCCAAATTGCCCAAAATGTAATTCAGAATACACGTACGAAGATGGAAGTCTTTTTGTTTGCCCAGAATGTGCTCATGAGTGGACTTTAGAATTAGAAACTGAAAATAGTGATAAAAAAATTATCAAAGATGCAAATGGAAATGTATTAAACGATGGTGATTCTGTAACAGTAATTAAAGACCTTAAAGTAAAAGGGAGTTCATCAGTCCTAAAAATAGGTACAAAAGTAAAAAGTATACGTTTGGTTGATGGAGATCATGATATTGACTGCAAAATTGACGGATTTGGAGCTATGAAATTAAAATCTGAATTTGTTAAAAAGGTATAAAAGCAGTTTTTGTTTATGCAACTGAACCGAAAATATTTTCTATTATCAATTCTGGTAGATATTCAAATTCTACCAGGATTTTTTTAGTTTCTGAAAAGTTTCACTATTGGAGGAATAGTTGTAAAAAAATAGATGGAGAGTTTTCATGGCAGTCTATACGGCAAACGAGGCGTGATTATTTTCCGAAGATTCTATCATTCTTCTCAGTATATGGTCTAGCGGGCAGTCTTGTACTCGGCATTTTACAGGGGCTTATGTTAACTTTTTGTATTGAAAATGCAGGATGAAAAGAGGGTGAAAAGGGTCGCGATTTCCAAATTGATGAAAATCCAGATATATATTTAAACGTTCATTGTTTTCCTGTAAAATAACTTTATATGGCAGAAACTCTGTCAAATTTCTTGTCAAATTATTTAGGAAGCTTGAGGGAAACGTAAATTATGGCTTTTGAAAAAAATCTTGAGAAAAGTTGGAATAATCAACCAAACATAGGCTTAAAAGCTTATTTAAAGAAAATGAAGGGCGAAACTAGAGATAAAGACAGAATTGATTATATTGATTCCTTTGTTTCAGCTATAGGTGGACTCATTGCTATTATTATCATTAGTTTTGTAGCTGTCTATTTAGGATATCCTATGGGATTAGCTCCTCTAGGTGCAAGCTGTGTAATTGTATTTGGCGCCCATAAAGGTATCTTGTCTCAACCTCGAAACGTTATTGGAGGACATTTAATTTCTACCACTTCAGCACTTATTATTTGGAGCATATTTGGTAAGAGTCTATTCATTATTGGTCTAGTATTAGCTATTGTATTATTAATAATGACTCTTACAAAAACTGTTCATCCTCCCGCAGCAGCAAGTGCCCTTGTTGCTGTTAATTCTCAAGCTGGATGGGGATTCCTTATTTCGATTGCAATAGGTACTATATTATTAGTTTTTATATCAATGATCTATAATAACTTATTTCAAGCAAGACAGTATCCAAAACACTGGTTATGAGACTAATAATGTATATAAACTGAGATAACTAATATGATTAGTTATCAGATGATGTTTATTAAAAATTGCTCTTTTAGCTTAATTATCTGGATTTTACTAGTCTTGCAAGTTTAAAAAAATGATACCGATAAAAATAAAAAGCCATTTCCATATGCTAAAGGTTGGGAACTTTAGCATATGGAAATGGCTTAACTCTGTTTGTCTGATAAATTATTCATAAATCACGTTTGAGATATACAATAGGATTAAAGAGGGTACCAATTTTAAAAAAAGGAATTAATTAACAATATAAAAATGAGCAAGTACTTAATAAAGTATCTTGCTCACCAGGTTGTGAAATATAATAATCTTAATATACTTTGTCACCGTTAAAGATTGAATTTTTAACTACAACATAATCTACATTACGGATTGCTTCTAACTTGTTTCCTCCAGCATAAGAAATAGAGGACTGAAGATCTTGTTCCATTTCTTTCAAAGTATCTTCTAAAGATCCTTTGTGCTCGACAAACATTTTTTTGCCTTCAACATTCTTCTTTTCACCTTTTTGGAATTCCGAAGCTGAACCAAAGTATTCTTTAAAGGCCTTTCCATCTTTCTCAATTGTTTCTCCTGGAGATTCTTCATGTCCAGCAAATAATGAACCAATCATAACCATAGAGGCACCGAATCTAATTGATTTAGCTATATCACCATGTGTGCGAATGCCTCCGTCAGCAATAATAGGTTTACTTGCTGCTTTTGCACACCAACGAAGTGCAGCTAATTGCCAGCCACCAGTTCCAAATCCAGTTTTAATTTTAGTGATACATACTTTCCCTGGTCCAATGCCTACTTTTGTAGCATCAGCACCAGCATGTTCTAATTCTCTTACTGCTTCTGGAGTTCCCACATTTCCTGCAATAACAAAAGTATCAGGTAAGTGTTTTTTAATATGCTGAATCATATTTATAACAGCAGTGGAATGACCATGTGCGATATCTATCGTAATGAATTCTGGTATAACATGTTCATTTGATAATTGTTGTATGAAACCATACTCTTCTTCTTTGACGCCCACACTAATAGATGCGATTAATTCACGTGAATGCATATCTTTAATAAATGAGTGTCTCTTTTCTGGTTCGAAACGATGCATCACATAGAAGTAACCATTCTCCGCTAAGTAAATGGCAACCTTTTCGTCTATAATTGTTTGCATATTTGCAGGGACCACAGGTAACCTAAATGTATGTCTACCTAAGGTTACAGTTGTATCACACTCAGAACGGCTATTTACTATACATTTTGCAGGAATTAATTGAATATCTTCATAATCAAACACGTTTTCCATGATATGCACCTCTATATACGAATGTTTTTATATTTTTATATTAAAATTGTTCGCCCACTAGGTAATGTACATCATTTTTCTCAGTAAGTCAAAATTTTTAATAGTTATATTGTGTGTCACTTCAGAAAAGTTATGACAAATTGATAGGCAGAGGGGTAACATAAACGTATATCATCGTATAATTAACATAGAGGAAACTGATATTTGGTCGTATATTGAATAGACAAAGAATCCAAAAAATTAGAATGTTAATACAGCTGATGAAGAGTATAAGGTGACATTGCGATTGAAGGGATTACATAATATTGAATTTAATATCTTGTATCTGTTTGGTATGCCTTTGCTCATGTAAGGATAATAATTCAATCCATTGATCCAATGATAGGTCCCCGAACATGGGATGTTTGGCTTTCTTTTTATTTAAAACAATATCTTTATCCATTTCATAAAGAACCTGCAATAATTGATCCCTTGATTCAGCAAGTAAATCTATAATCTTTGATATTTCAAAAGGTTTTTGTGAGGGTAAAACGCTGTCTGGAGATTTGAATTTTTTTTTCATATCAGAAATTAAGTAAATATTTTTTTGAATGATATTTTTGTAATCCCTATCCCGAATACCTCTGGCTATAGCTTCAGTAATTGCCTGCTCAGAAAGATATAAGTGATGGCAAATTTGGGCGATGCTCCATATATCAGGAACAGGTTTGTGATTTAGTGTCTTGTCCTCCAATTCTGTAATTTCCTCTATTAGCTGGTTTCTCGATTCGAATAATAAATCATACTCTATAAAATTCATACGAACCTCCCTCTTTAATGACACCTCGTTTTTGAATGTATCACTAGAACACGTTTTTCGTGATACGTACGACTGAATCCGAAAAGTATATTCTTTTTATATTAAAAATCGTTCGTCTATTAGGTGGTTTCCCTGATTTATTCTCAGGGAGTCAAAATTTCAAAAAAGTGTTTTTTATCCATTAATAATTTTAACAGATTTAAAGCGTTTTTAGGAAAAAATGGATAGATTGACAGAAGAGTGATTAAACATATACCAACGTAAAATGAACATAGAGAAAACGGACATCTAATGTATAAGGGGTGTATAAAATTTCATAAAACGATTGTTTTGTTAGGATGATCTGATAAAGAGCGTGTGAAAGATTCTAGAGGTGAGACGAAGAAAGGGGGCGATTTTAGAATAGGCCATGTTTTTGTGGTGCATCATTTCAATTATGGTTTGAGGGAGGAAATCAGAACTGTATTAGATCTGTTCCTCCAGACTTTTTACTTCACTTTAAATATACTATCCATAAGTTTATAACAAGGGGAAGCTAGGTTTATACCTGCAAATGGCGCATTACTTTTTCAACTGAAATCTTAACTGGATTGAAACCTTTGGCATTCCATAATAATAGACCTTGATTGAGGGATATATAGTAAATGGCCAGTTCCATCGGGTCACCATCTATAAAGATTCCATCACGCTGCCCGTTACTGATAATACGGGCTATCCCATTCATAGCTATGGTATATTTTTGGTTTAATTCTTGTTTAACTTCATCAGAGAGTGAATCAGATTGTTGGGCCTCAATAACAAGAATACGACGATCTTGTGCTTGTTCTGGTGATCCGGAAAATGTAAGTTCAGTGAACCATGCAAGTTGATCCCAGGGTGTGCCTGTTCTATTTTCGGCTTCCTTCACTGTTTCAATAAACTGATCTAGTATGTTCATAATAAGAGACAAATAAATATTTTCTTTTGACTGGAAGTAATGGTAGAAAAGTCCATGACTTAATTTTACTGATGAAGTAATATCACTAATTTTAGTTGCTGCAAAACCCTTGCGTGCGAAAACCTTCAAGGCAGCTTTACTGATTTCTTCATAGCGTTGATCCCGTATTATTTTAAATTGTTCATCACTCTTAGGTGCCATCATTTCATTCCTCGCTTGCTGTATATTATTTCATTAATGTTGCATATTTAGATGTGTTTATAAGAGAAATCTGCAGAATGGTAAATGAATATAACTTCTCGTGATTCACTTTCTTCTCTTAATGAATACCGTATCATATAAGTTTAGCTTTTATAACAAAAAAAATCGAAGTTTTTTTTGCTGTCAATTCATTCACAAATGCAATGATGATGATTGGTGTAGAAAATTGTAATAAGTTCAGTATATATTTTTTTTAGTTATTTATAGTATTTTCGAAAGCCTTATCATTTGTTATTTAGGCATAATTGGAAGAATTAATGAGGGGTCTTTTTTTTATTCTCATTCTTTCATCCCTAGTATAAGAATAGTCATTCATGCATTCTCATGATTACATTTTTTGGTTGACTAACAAGTCAACTTTTTGATTGACTTGTTAGTCAACGTTATATATTATTGGTTCATGCTAATGTGCGTATTCACGATTCGTATGAAAAAAGTTTGAATAAAAGATATATGCATAGAGAAGCAGATCAGTTTGTTAGAAAATACATGTAAAAAAAGGGGATAGAACAATGGGTAGACTACAAGGGAAAACTGCTATCATTACAGGGGCAGCTGGCGGTATTGGTAAAGGTATGGCGATGGCTTTTGTTAAAGAAGGAGCAAAAGTTGCAATCATTGATTTAAACGAAGAGCTTGGTAACCAAACTATAAAAGAATTACAAGAATATCAACCAGAATCCATTTTCATTCAAGCTAATCTTGCTGAGCATGACAAATTGGGTGCTATCGTTAAAGAAGTGGCTGATAAATTCGGGAAAATAGATATCTTGGTGAATAATGCACATGCATCAAGAATGGCTTCTATTGCTGATACAACACAAAAAGAATTGGATTTATCTTTTAATACAGGATTCTATCCAACATTCTACTTCATGCAAGCAGCATTGCCTTACTTAAAAGAAACACAGGGGAAAATCATTAACTTTGCATCTGGAGCTGGGATTAATGGAGATGCTAATCAAGGTTCATATGCGGCAGCAAAAGAAGCAATTCGTGGAATTACCCGTGTAGCGGCTAATGAATTTGGTCCATTTGGCATCAATGTAAACATCATTGCTCCAATTGCTAAATCACCTGGAATGCTTCAATGGGCAGAAGACCAACCTGAATATTATCAAAACATGCTTGCTAAAATTCCTTTAAGAAGACTTGGCGAACTTGAAAGTGATATCGGACGTACAGCCGTTTTCTTAGCAAGCGATGATTCTGATTATATTACTGGTCAAACAATCATGGTTGATGGTGGATCTATCAAATTACGTTAATGGATTGTTGATTTGGTAAGTGAATATATTACACAATAAAGATAATGACTAGTTAATAACCAGTAGTATTATTTATAATCGATAACGCTACTGGCTTTTATTGCGGGAATTTTGGCATAAAACGAGAAGTAGGGGGACACACATCAATGAGTCAGAAGAAAAAAATTCACTATGCTTGGTGGATTTTAGCAGGCTTAGCTATTATGGTCGGTATTGCAAAAGGCGGTATTATGACTGCAGGTGGATTGTTTTTAACACCTGTTACAGAGGATTTAAGCATTGGAATGGGAAGCTTATCCTTGTACTTTAGTATTTCATCAATTGTCACCATGATTTTCCTTCCAATTGCAGGTAAAATGATGGCGAAATATGATATTAGAATGATATTAGTAATAGGAGTTATTTTACAAGCAGGATCATTTGCGATGTTTGGATTAATGAATTCTGTGTGGGGTTGGTACTTGTTCTGTATCCCTATGTCAATTGGTTCCATTTTTGTTTGCCAAATGGCAGGCCCAGTATTAATCAATAACTGGTTTAAAAAGCATAATGGCTTGGCAATGGGAATTATGGTAGCCTCAGGTGGCTTATTCGGAGCAATTCTTCAACCTATGGCAGGTAACTTAATTGATAGCCAAGGCTGGAGAAATACTTATATTATTTTAGGAGTATTAGTAATGGCGATCGTTATACCAATCGTACTCTTAACGATCAGAATGGCCCCACAACAAAAAGGCTTACAACCACTTGGAGTGGACGAAGTAAAAAGTAATGAAAAAACAATTCCTAAAGCAGTAACAAGTAAAGGAGTTACGGCAGTTGTAGCAAGAAAATCCTCTGCATTTTATGCATTACTTCTATTTTTCTTCTTTATCACGGCTATAGGAAGCTTTGGTCAACATGTTGCACCATTCGCAATGGGATTGGGCTATGATATTACATTCGCGGGTAATGCAATGGGAGGCTGGTCGATTGGTGTGTTATTAGGAGCTTTATCCTTCGGAATATTATCTGATAAAATTGGTGCGAAAAATACAGCACTCTTTGCGATGATTTTAGGTTTAGTTCCAATTGGAATACTTTTAGCAATTCCAGAAAACTCTGCGATGTTTACGTTAGCAATTGCTATCTATGGATTTGTAGTTGCATCTATCGGTACATTAGGACCGCTACTAACAACAGCTTTGTTTGGTAATAAAGAATATAGTGAAATCTATGCTTCTGCTGTGATTGGATTAGCAGTAGCGGGGATTGTCGCTTTACCAGGATACGGATATATCTTTGAATTTACAGGTAGCTATACATCAGTACTGGTTGCAATTGCTTTTATGTTGACTATCAATTTAGTATTGATTATCCTAGCATTCAAAGGTAAAAAGAAACTCGAAGAAGCTGGGCATTGGAACTAATTACCTCTAAATTATAACACCGTTAATATTCCTTAAAGCAATGATAATAGAAAAGGCGGGAGATTAATTCTCTCGTCTTTTTTTGACTCTTAAATAAATAATTTCACTAGATAGATTTGAAAATAAAAGTATACTTTCATAATTTGAACAGGAAAAGTTGCGAATGAAATGGGGAACTTTTACACTAATGAGATATACAATATTAAATTTGACGGGTGGATCTTGATGGCTAAAACAATAGTTGAAAAATTGAATTTACAAAAATATAAAAAGGTGGCAGTCGTGCATTTACCTGATGGTGCAGATTATTTAGCGGAATTAGCGGAATATGATACAGAGCTTTCTGAAAGTACGTATGATCTTATATTTGCTTTTGTATTAGATATGGAGTCTTTAAAAGGAATCGTAAACAAGGTAATTGAAAAAAATTATTTGAATAAAAGCGGCTATATCTTTTTGGCTTATCCCAAGAAGGGGAATAAAGTGTATCCAACGTTTATTCATCGTGATGATTTATTAGCTGGGCTAGGTGCAGATGAAAATGGTTATATTGGATCGAGTAACATTAAGTTTGCACGTATGGTTGGATTAGATGATGTCTTTACGGTTGTCGGTCTAAAAGAAGATTCCCGAAACAAGAATCAACCATCTTCCAAAGCAAGTCAATGTGTAGATGATTATATCGCGATGATTCAGGATATTGAGAAAGATTTGCAGGATTCTCCGGATTTACTTGCGTTCTATCAATCAATCACTCCAGG
This sequence comes from Peribacillus butanolivorans, assembly GCF_001273755.1. Classification (GTDB taxonomy): domain Bacteria; phylum Bacillota; class Bacilli; order Bacillales; family DSM-1321; genus Peribacillus; species Peribacillus butanolivorans. Next base: position 3,916,963 of record NZ_LGYA01000001.1, on the reverse strand, counting down.
GTACCGTAAAGATTGGGCACGTTATGTATATAGTGCAAAACAAGAGGCGACAAAAGTAAAACGACGTGAAGAAATGAAAATGATTCTTGGAGAGGGTTATAAGAGTCGGGATTTATATAGAAGAGATAAATAAGTGTATTACGATGCCTTCTACTTTTCTTCTTCTGTAGTTCATCATGCATGAACATAGCTAGAATCTGTAAACCTTACCATAAATAAAGAAAGCTCCAACCTGAAACAGAGAGACTCGTTCACTCTCTGTTTTTTGTCATGTTCACTCTATCAAAGGCATATACTAGACCAAATTAAAATTTCAAATCGTAATAATTATGATTTGTAAAGGTGGTTGAAAAATGCTTTTGAAACGATACACGGGCAATCTGCTGTTATTGATTCTGCTGTTTTTGCTACTTGCATTCTTTTTTCTAGGCGATGTGTTTATTCCAAAAGCACTTGATTTCTCAGCCTACCCGATGCTTCGTTCGGTGTTGGTTGTATTTTTGGGGTTGTTTTTAGAATCGATTCCTTTTCTGTTCTTGGGTGCAATTGCATCTTCGTTTATCCAGTTGTTTGTTAGTGAAGAAATCATTCAGCGGATGATTCCAAAAAGACCTCTTACGGCTATTTTTGCTGCGATCGCGGCGGCACTGATTATCCCGGTTTGCGAGTGTGCAATCATACCGGTCGTGCGAAGGTTAATTGTGAAGGGTGTCCCGGTTCATGCAGGTGTTGTTTTACTCGTTACCGCCCCAATCTTAAATGTCATAGTTTTCGGCTCAACTTATTATGCCTTTCAGAATAACCCGTCCATTCTATACGGAAGAATCATTCTCTGTGTTATTACGGCCGTTATTATAGGTTTATTTATTTATATCTTCTGCAGTAAAGACGTGGTAAAAGAAGAGAAGATAGAACTTGTTCATGAGCATGATCACGTTACTTCTTTGCCTAGTAAATGGACAAGCTTCATCGATCACACCTCACAGGAATTTTTTATGGTCGGCAGATACTTTATCATAGGCGCCTTGTTTGCCAGTGTATTTCAAGTTTTAATGGATCGGACTATTCTGGCCGATATCGGTCAGACTCCGATTCAAGGCACAGCACTGATGATGGGAATCGCGTTTGTACTTTCGCTCTGTTCATCAGCAGATGCATTCGTTGCCGCTTCCTTTTCTCATAGTTTTCTACCGGGTTCTATCCTTGGTTTCCTTGTATTTGGTCCAATGCTGGATTTGAAAAATGTTCTGATTATGCTGTCCTGTTTTAAACAGAGATTTGTCGTCACATATGTACTGCTTGTTTTCGCAGTCGTCTTCAGTCTGTGTCTGCTCGCAGGTGTAATGATAAGTAAGGGGGGCATCTAATGAAAAGTTTTTTTATCCAAAGACTTGAGGGACTGCTACTACTTGGATTGGGGCTTATGATTTTTAAATTGTACGTTTCTGGTCATTTAACGAAATTAATTGCACCCAAAATGGTTCCATATGCATTGGCTGCGCTTTTTGCTTTTTTAGTAATCAGTCTTCTGCGTATGAAAAAACAAAAACAGAGCCTGCATAATTGTGAGTGTGAATCCCATAGAGAGTCTTCACCGGCCATGAAGGTCCTGAAATATAGTTTGTTCTTCATTCCGATTATGCTTGGCTTCATTTTGACGGACTTTACATTGAGCGGAGAAGTGCTGGAAAAAAGAGGAATGGCGCAGCAACAGACTCCCTTAGTAAGTTCATACGATGCAGGGAAACATGTGAACAGTGAAAAGATTTCTGTCACAGATGACAATTACTTTGAAGTATTGGATGATTTGCTGAACAACCTCGATACAATCGAGGGGAAGGAAATAGAGCTTTCCGGGTTTATTTATCGTGAAGATTCATTTAAAGAAAAACAAATGGCAATCGCCCGCCTCTCCATGTCCTGCTGTGTGGTCGACGCGACGTTATACGGCTATATGGTCAATGGAAATGTGAAAAATATGAAGACGAATGATTGGTACACCATTACAGGCACATTAAAAAAAGGGAGTTATAAAGGTGAAGCGGTACCGGTTATTGATTTAAAAGAATCGAAGAAAATAAAGGCACCGGAAGAAGCTTATTTGTATGAAAATGTGGAGATTATTCAATAGATTGCTAGGGGATATTGTTCCTTTTTGTGGAGTGTGTTAAAATACTTTGTAATTAGGGGTGGATGAAAATGGAAGAAGGAAAAACCTTTATGAATTCACAACTTCATCATCATACACAGTAGCTTTGCTATCCGATTGCTGAAAAATCGTGAATAGGAAAGCTATTTATCATGAACCGTATTTGATTAGTAAGTTAATCAGATGCGGTTTTTTATTTTTTCTAACAAAAGGAGGAGTTTTAATGAAGAAGATGGCTTATCAAAATGTAAAAGGTACACAGGATTATTTACCACAAGATGAGGCAATTCGTAATCAGGTTAAAAGGACTTTAGAGGATGTTTTCCTTCTTTATGGCTGTCAGTCAATTGAAACACCAATTTTGAATTATACAGAATTACTTGCTTCGAAATATGGAGGAGGAGCGGAAATATTAAAGGAAATGTACACACTGACTGATCAGGGCAAACGGGAATTAGCCCTTCGTTATGACTTAACCATTCCTTTTGCAAAGGTCGTCGCGATGAATCCAGGAATAAGGAAGCCGTTTAAGCGGTATGAAATCGGAAAAGTGTTTCGTGATGGTCCAATTAAGGCAGGGAGGTTTCGTGAGTTCACCCAATGCGATGTTGATGTAGTTGGCGTGGAATCACAGGCGGCGGAGGCAGAGCTAATGATGATGGCGATTGAGGCCTTTCAGAAGTTGGGTTTAGATGTGCGTATTCAATATAACAACCGGAAGCTATTAGCGGGCATGCTTGAAGTGCTGGGTGTCCCTAAGTCTGAAATAGCTGATGTGACACTAACTTTGGATAAACTTGAAAAAATATCGATAGAGGGTGTTTCACAAGAGCTAGAGAGAAAACAAGTGGCAGTTGAAACGATCAATGCAATTAGAAGTTGGCTAAATGAAAGGGAAACAATCGACTTGAATTTCTTCAAAGACTTGGCGACAGATAATATTCTACTCCAAGAAGGAGTAAAGGAATTATCGGAGTTAAAAGGGTTATTGAAATACTTACAACTTGAGGATGTCTGCATCTTTAATCCGTTTTTAGCTAGAGGACTTGAGATATACACTGGAACAGTATATGAAATTTTTCTGGCAGACGGCGAATTAAAGTCGAGTATTGGAAGTGGAGGAAGATATGACAATGCAATCGGAGGGCTTGCAGGTACCAATGATAAAGTCTCGACTGTGGGCATTTCTTTTGGTCTGGATGTGATTTTAACTGCTATAAAAGGTAGAAACCAAACAAAAAATGTTTCTAATCTTGACTACTATATTATTCCAATTGGTGTGGAAAAAGAAGCATTAGGTGTTGCCAAAGAATACCGCCAAAAGGGATACAAAGTGGAAGTCGAATTATCAGGCAAAAAGATAAGCAAGGCCTTGGATAGGGCAAATAAAGAAGGGCTTCAGGCTGTCATAATAATCGGTGAAAATGAGGTGAATGCGAACATCATTAAAATAAAGGATTTGAAAACCGGGGAAGAGGCATCACTTCCGTTTATGTTTTAACAGCTTACAATGACATGACTAGGCACCTGTTTCTCCGTGTTTCATAACATAATGGGAAAAGGAACAGGGAGGTTTTTATACATGTATGGTTACGAAACGTATGAAGATGATTGGAGTAGACAGCAGAATAAATTAGTCCGTCAGCTTGAAAAGGCGATAAATGGCGAGTACAGCGCCATCCAGTGTTACGAGAAATTAGCTGAATTAGCACCGGATGAGAGGCAGCGGAAGCGGATTATGGAAATTAGGGAAGATGAGGTCAAGCATTTTCAGAGATTTGCTCAGATTTATACCAGCTTGACGGGGGTGCAGCCACAGCCTAAAGTGACGGAATCGTGCCCTGAGTCCTATAGAGACGGGGTGGAATTTGCGTTCCAGGATGAGCAGGAAACCGTAGATTTTTATAGAGAAGTGGCAGATGGTGTGGCTGATCGATCCATAATCAAGGCATTCAATCGTGCTGCCGCCGATGAGCAAAATCATGCCGTGTGGTTTTTATATTACTTAGTCGGCTTAAAAGGATGATTAATTCTTATGAAGGTTGAATTAATTGCGTGAAGGACGAATTATCCCGCCAAACGGACGAATTATCCTTTTGAAGGTTGAATTAATTGCGTGAAGGACGAATTATCCTTCCCAACGGTCGAATTAATCCATTTACAGCTTATGCTGCGATCATACAAAAAAATAAGCTAGGAAAAATCCTAGCTTATTTATTAATTATGCTGCAAAATCCAACTCTGTAAAAGCGTCACTTTTTCACAGACAACTTCTGGTTCATAATAGCAGGACTCTTTGACGATTTTGGCGAAATCGTCAGTGAAATTATTCCGCATAAGAGTAGTCCAACACCAAACCAAGACATTAGAGTCAAGCTCTCTCCGATGAGGAATACGCCTAGAAGCGCGGCTGTCAGCGGCTCAGCGAGTGACAGGGAAACGGCTGTTGATGATGGAACAGATAAAAGCCCTTTATTAAAAAGTAAGTAGGCAACTGCGGTAGCGAGAAGACCAAGATGGAGGCTGACGGCCAACCCGTTTGTGGTCCCTATCCAGCTGATATCAAATATAAATAACATAGGTGCCAAAAGCAGGGCGCTGAAACAAAAGATGACCGCAGCGGTTGCTTCTGGAGGCTGTTTATCCAAAATCTTTTTACTTACCAGTGTGTATACTGTAAAGGAAGCCCCAGCACCAAGCGCAAACAAGGCACCTACCGGATCAATGGTAACAGAACCTTGATTGGAAAAAAGAAGCAAACATCCGGCAATTGATAAACCTGTTGCCATCCACCAGCTCGGTGATGGACGTTTTTTACCAAATAGCCATTCAAGGAAGCCAGCGATAATAGGGGCGCTGCTTAGTGTAATAATGGTTCCGATGGCGATTCCGGTCATGCTGACAGCTGTGAAAAATAGCGGTTGATAACAGGCCATACCTAGCGTCGCCAAAATGGTTTCTTTTATTGGCCAATTGTGTAACGTTATTTTTTTTTGCCAGATTGCAATGAGCAATAAGGCAGTACCACCAATAGCCAGGCGGACGGAACCAATCACAATTGGGTGGGCGCCATCAGGGGCGAAAGATTGAGCTGTTCCGGTTGTTCCCCAAAGCATAGCGCCAAGTATGACGAGTAAATATGGGTATTTACCATTCATGAACGTTCTCCTATCATTAAAGATTTAAAATTCAGACTATAAAAGTATATCAATAATGCACCCTTTATCAAATAGGAAAGAGGCTGGGGTCATTTGTTCGGAAGAACGGAACATAGTATAATGGCCTTACATATATCATGTAAATAGTGGAGATAGGATTTGTAAGGGGGGATAAGCATGTCTTCAGGTAATCGAAATAATCAAATTGGCCCGCCGCGATTTGCTATTGCCATTCACTCACTGGTTTGGCTTGCTCAAAGTGGAAAGCTTTTGACAAGTTCAGCGATAGCTTCAAAGGTGAATTCACATGCGACGTTTTTACGCCGAGTGATGGCTCAGCTTGCTGTTGCAGGGATTGTCGAAACAAAGGAAGGGCGAGATGGTGGATATAGTTTGAAGGTGCCTGCCGCTCAGCTGACTTTAGCGGATGTGTATCAAGCCGTACGCCCAGAATGTCTTGTTTGTATGGAAACGAGTGAATGCGGCGAAGTTGGGAAGCAGTTGGATACGGCTTTGGAAGAAATCATGAAAGAAGCAGAACAGGAAACATTGCGCCTATTAAAGGGGTATACGTTAGAAGAGTTTATGAAAAAAGTCGACTTTGCCAATTTTGAAAAAGAGTGTCTAGGGTAATATCCTTGCAAGAGGATACCCAAGATTATATAATGTGCTTAATGTGATTGCATTAAATGAAGGGGGTTTTTACATGAAGGTAGAAATTTGGTCGGATTATCAATGTCCGTTTTGTTATATAGGAAAGCGTCGGTTCGAGGAGGCCTTGAGCCAATTTGAAAATAAAGATCAGGTAGAGGTTTCGTTCCGCAGTTTTGAGTTGAACCCGGAGGCTGAACGTGATATTAATATGACCTCGAATGAAATGCTTGCGAAGAAATATGGCATGTCGCAAGCGGAAGTAGAAGCGAGCAGCCAAAATCTGACCCAACAGGCTAAAGAATTGGGACTCGATTATCATTTTGACAAAGTGGTCTTAACGAATTCGTTTGATGCTCACCGCTTGATGCATTTTGCTGAATCAAAAGGTAAAGATAATGAAATGAATGAACGCCTTTTTAAAGCATACTTTACGGAAGGCAAACATATTGGTGATCATGCAACATTGGCTAGTTTGGCTGAAGAGGCCGGCCTTGAAAAGTCTGAGGCAGAAACCATGCTAGCAGGTACTGCATTCACGGCGGAGGTTAGAGGGAACGAGCAAGAAGGAAGCCTGCTTGGAATTACAGGTGTCCCATTCTTCGTCATTAATCGCAAGTATGGCATCTCAGGAGCTCAGCCAACAGAGGCATTCCTGGATACGCTGAAAAAGGTATGGGCTGAGGAAAATCCGCTTCAAATGGTGAATGATCCAGCAACAGGTGAAGCTTGTACGGACGGTTCTTGTAACGTACCGGAAAAATAAAGCAGATATGAAGACAGAGACCCGAAATCAGGGTCTCTTTTTTACTTCTTTCAAAATGAATGTTAAGACCTTGGATTGGTGGGATTGTGTATCTAATTATGGAAAGATAATGAAGAGTCTTTTGTTTTCTATAGTTTCATAGACTGAAAATTTGTATAATAGGTGAGATAGCTAAGAGGTTTAAAATTGAATATACATATGGAGGGTTATGAATGAGTAAGCTTAACGGCAGAACCATTGCTCTATTGGGAGCGAGGAAAACGGAAGAAATAAGTAAAATTGTTCATAATCTTGGGGGCGTACCGCTAGTTCGTCCAGCACAGGGGACGGTCTTCCTTGATGATTCTCATCTAGAGGAGGATGTCACCCGCTTAATTGCAGGAGAGTTTGATTGGATCATTCTCACGACGGGAGTGGGAACGGAACTTCTATATAAAACCGCTGTGAAGATGGAAGCGGAGGCTCGTTTTATAGAAGCTTTGCAGTCTATGAAAATCGCAGCTAGGGGTTATAAAACGGCGAATATGCTGAAAAAACTAGGACTGCAGCCATTAATCCGTGACGATGATGGAAGTACGGCAGGGCTCGTTCGCAATCTAGAGGGCCATTTGTTTGGGGATGTAAAGGTCGCATTGCAACTGCATGGGGACCCGGCACCTCTTTTAATGAACTGGTTGGATGAACAAAAGGTAGAGCATAAAGAAATTCTTCCATACGAACATATTCTGCCGGAAACAGAAACGATGCAGCAGCTTATCGAAGAAATTCTTGGAGGGAAAATAGATTCTGTCGTGTTCACGAGCGCACCGCAGCCTCGTAATTTGATGAAATTTGCCCGTGAACAAGGTGTGGAAGATAAAATAATCGACTGGTTTAAATCCGATGTGATTGCTCTTGCAGTTGGAAAAGTAACGGCGCAGGTCGTAATCGATGAAGGAATCAAGCGGGTCATCTATCCAGAAGATCAAAGAATGGGTAGTGCATTAATCGAACTGGTGAAATATTATCATGCCATTTCAAGTAAGTAAGAAGATAGAGGTGAAGTGATGACCAAGGCCAAGGGGAAAGTCTATTTTGTGGGGGCAGGTCCAGGTGATGAAGGTCTGATTACCGTCAAAGGGCAAAGAGCGATTGAAAAAGCGGATGTAATTTTATATGACCGGTTGCTCAATCCGAAGCTTTTGGAAGCTGCCCCTCCTCATTGTGAATTGATGTATTGTGGAAAGACGCCTTATACAAAGGGTATTAGGCAAGAGATAATCAATGAGCTGCTCGTTTCCAAAGCGCTGGCAGGACACAATGTCGTCCGTTTGAAAGGCGGCGATCCTGCCGTTTTTGGAAGAGTTGGGGAGGAAGCGGAATCGTTGAAAGAAAAAGACATTCCATTTGAAATCATTCCAGGAGTTACGTCGAGCATTGCCGCTTCCATGTATGCAGGCGTCCCCGTGACACATCGGGATTTTGGACGTTCCTTTGCGATGGTGACAGGCCATGAACGTACCAAACAGGAAATAGATTGGACTGGGCTTGTACAAAGTGTAGATACCGTTGCATTTTATATGGGAGTAGCCAACCTTCCGAATATTTGTGAAAACTTGATCAGTCATGGAAAATCAAAGAACACGCCGGTACTCGTCATTCAATGGGGCACCTATGGAAGACAAGAAACGGTGGAGGGGACCTTGGCCAATATAGTGGAAATGGTAAGTGAAAAGTCGCTTCAGAACCCGGCTATCACCTTGGTCGGGGATATCATTTTACTAAGAAAAAGGCTGCAATGGTTTGAAAAGAAACCACTATATGGGCAACAGTTTTTAGTAGCTCGAACGGGAACGACAAAAAGTTCCTTGGCGGAGAACCTTTATGAACTTGGGGGCGATGTCATCGAGTTTCCTAAATGGATTACGACAAAAGTAAAAGCTAAAAAAAGTCAGCTGCTATCTTTCCTTTTGTATGATCGGATGCTCTTTACCTCACCAGAGAGTGTTCATGGGTTTTTAGATTTACTCACAGAATATGCTATAGACTTCCGCCAAATTTCGGCCAAGCTTTATGTGGTATCGAGGAAATCGAAGAAAGTCTTACAGCAACGAGGGTTAATTGCAGCTCTCAAATCAGAGATGACGGAAGACGGAACTCTGTTGATTATAGGAGATCGGAAAAAGGAACACTTGGATCCAAATTATGGGGACGAGGACTATTTTCAATCTATCGAAAAATATGTGGATGAAAGATTTCTTGAAATTCTTCCGAGAATGCTAGAAGAAAATGCTGTTGATACGGTTCTTTTTTCTAATCAGCATTCAGTGGATATGCTGATGGATTATGGGGACAAGGCAGGCGTTGATGTTAGCGGGATGTTAAATCAAGCTACCATCGGGGTAATCGGGAAAAGTACCGGCAGGAAACTTAAAGACTTTGGGTTTACGCCGGATATGATGCCGCATGAACCGTCTGTCGAGCAATTGGTGGCTTTGATTGTGAATAGGAATGTTTTTAGGCTCTGATACAGAGCCTTTTTTCCATTTTTCAGCCAAAAGAATGGTGATAAATGATATGCTTTTTCTTTGGAGGGGATTTGTTGCTGATAAAGGTTCAAATTTCGTTGGTGTTTAGTATAATAGCCCTATCATCTTATAGTTTGATCACTAGGAATGTAGACTACTCTTCATACACCTTATTTTTATTAGGAGCTCTTGCTTGTGTTGTTTGTGGGAATAGAAAAACTTCGGAATGACCGAAAAGTTCGAGGGTATGTTTGTATCTTAGTAGCTTTATTTGTCCTTTTAGTTTCTTTACAAGGTTTTTGTAACTAAAAGATTGTTAATCATTTTATTTCAGGTGGTGATATTATGTTTAATATTGGTGATATATTATGGCAATTATTTTACCTCGCTCTTCTTGTACTTTTAGTCGTAATGGTTGTGAAGGTTTTCCGTTTCTTTATAAAACACATGACAAAAATGCATCATTTAGAAAATAAAGTAGATAAATTAAACGAACAGTTAAAAAAGAAGGATGATTAACGGCTCTATATCTGAGTCGTTTTTTTATTCCCCTTATGTGTCTTCTTCAATTCAACCCTGTAGCTTCGGAACTAGTCTTATGGAAGGGTAGGTGTTTTTCATTAATAGAGTATTAGTTAGTCTCGCAATAATCATATTTATATTAAATTTTTTCATATCACCTGTATTTTTTGGTGAAGAGCCAAGTTCCAATGGTACGTTTATCGGATTAATTTTATTATGCATTTGTCTTATTAGCCTTATTGATGAAGTGAAGAAAAAATAATAATAGAATAGCAGAGCCGTGTTTATGCTCTCAAAAAAAGCCTGAGGATGTTTAAGAAAAGTCTTTTATTCCTTCCCAGATTGGGTATTATATATAAGTAACTTTTCTAGGGAGGCGAATGAATTGAAACGGACATGGGAATTTGTATTAAGTATTATTGGCGTGAGTATCGCTGCGATTTCATTAATCGTGACGATTATAGCAGCGGTTTATATCAACAGTATCGATGTAACAGAAATAGTAGACTACTCATTAATGACAGAGTCAGAGTTTTCAACGTCTGATATGGATATGTCAATCAAGTTTTTTATTGGCTTATTATGGGCTGGGATTATATCCTTGTTTATTGCATTGGCTGGAGGCCTGATTGCTATCTTTCTAGTAAAAAGCGGCAAAGTGAAGGCAGCCGGAATCTTATTCATCATTACAGGCATTCTGACCATCTTTCATGTATGGCCCCTTATCTTCTTCATCGTGCCGGGTATCATGTGTCTGGTGCGGAAACCGAGAGAACCGGTAGAAGTGATTGTATAATAGAATAGACACATAGCGCCGAAAAATCTAACCATAAGATAGGAAAAATTTTAACCATAATAAATACATATTCTTGTGATTGGAAAAGAAAGAAGCTGACTCGATAATGTGAGTCAGCTTCTTTTGTTCTAGGTAATAAACAAATTGTTTATCCTTGTTAGGAATTTCATTTCAAAAAACCAATTTTATTCCAGTAATTGTTACAATTACTAGATTATCATGTTAGAATTATTATAAATTTAAATATAAATAGACTGGAGTTTGATTCATGAAGTTACCTTTAGTAAAAGCTGGAATAGTAACCTGTTTAACATTCAGTTTGTTCAATGGACAGGCTTTTGCAGCGTCTGAATTAACCAATGCATGCTCATCATTTGGTGAAATCCAACCGAATGAAAATCCTTCCCATAAGCAGATTAACTGCTTACTGACGAATGCAGCAATAAAGGCTGAAATCCCCCCTGAGGTGTTAAAAGCGGTTGCTACGCAGGAAAACGGGGATTGGAGGCAATTTAATGATGCAGGACAACCGATTAAATCCGACGATGGCGGTATCGGTCTAATGCAGCTTACCAATAAAAGTGGGTATGACCAGAAAAGGTTGGAAAATGATATAGTCTACAATATAGAAGCAGGCGTCGAGGTACTGAGCAGTATGTATTCAAGAAAAGATTTGCCGAAAATCAAAGGTGCAGCGCGTAAAGTTATTGAAAATTGGTATTTCCCTGTCATGGCATACAATGGGACAAAACCTGTGAACAGTCCTCTTTACCAGGAAACTGGGAAAATAAATACAAATGCCTATCAAGAGGAAGTTTTTGCTGAGATAGAAAACCAAAGTTATTTGAATGTTACAAAACTAGCAAAATATCCTTTTAAAACATCCGATTTTCAATATGATCGTGAAAGCACTGAAAATATCATCTTTAATAATCTGGAATATACACTGACAGATCAAACGCATGACTCTGTTTATTGGTTCAAGGCAGGAGACAAAGCGGTGACGACATCCAGGGTGAATATAAGGAAAGAAATAATCACTACGGAAGGTGCCGTATCTGTGCCATCCAATACAAGCTTGATCATCACAGGGAATTTTGACTATCACGAATCTAAGGGTAATAAATTTGTCTGGTACCCCGTACAAACTGAAGATCAAAAGGTGAAGGGCTATGTTTCATCAGCTTACATTGCGAAGAAACAATCAAGTCCTGTTGTGCCAATTAAGGATACGGTTAAACCTGTCATTTCAGGTGCCGCGAACAAAACAATCAGACTTAATTCTTCATTTAATCCAAAAACAAACGTGAGTGCTAATGATAATGCAGACGGCAGTTTGACTAGTAAAATCAAGGTAACGGGTACGGTAAATACAAAGAAAAAAGGAACGTATACATTAAAGTATACAGTCACTGATCAATCAAAAAATGTTACGACAGTTACAAGAAAGATCACCATAGATAGCACCAAGCCAGTCATTTTCGGCGCCAAAAGTAAAACCGTTGTCTATAACTCAGCTTTTAATTCTAAATCAGGAGTAACTGCGAAAGATAATTTGGATGGCAGTTTGACTAGTAAAATCAAGGTAACGGGTACGGTAAATACAAAGAAAAAAGGAACGTATACATTAAAGTATACAGTCACTGATCAATCGAAGAATGTTACAACCGTTACGAGAAAGATCA
>NZ_LGYA01000001.1:3740172-3902148 GCF_001273755.1 Peribacillus butanolivorans | reverse complement strand
ATCAAGGTAACGGGTACGGTAAATACAAAGAAAAAAGGAACGTATACATTAAAGTATACAGTCACTGATCAATCGAAGAATGTTACAACCGTTACGAGAAAGATCACCATAGATAGCACCAAGCCAGTCATTTCCGGAGCCAAAGATAAAACCATTAACTATAACTCGGAATTTAACCCTAAGTCAGGGGTAACGGCGAAAGATAATTTGGATGGCAGTTTAACAAGTAAGATCAAAATCACAGGGACCGTAAATACCAAGAAAAAGGGTACCTATACATTGACTTATACGGTTACGGATAAGTCCAAAAACAAGGCATTAGTAAAAAGGAAAATCACAGTTAAATAGATAGAAAAAAGGGGATTCCGGAATATTGGAATCCCTTTTTGCTTGAATGCGGATGCATGCTGGAATGTTTTCGGCAGAACAATGTAATTATAATAGTAGAAAGAGCTTAATAAATGAAGTTCTTGGTTGGTGTATATGAGAAAATATTGATTTAAATGTTATAATTGTAAATAGATGTAATATCGAAGTTGTCTGGGGGGAGATAGTGTAATGGGCAAAGAAGAGGGTCATGTAAATTGGATGGATCAGATATTTCGGGACTATGAAAAGGACGGCGGTCTGAAGAATAATCCTGGCTTTGGAAAACCGCTTCCGAAGTCGGCATTATCGGGAAATATGTATGATAATTTCTTAACGAAGGCCAAAGACGCCGGTTTCCTTCCGCTTTGGATTAAATGGCAAAAAGAAATCCGGGGAGAGCTATCTGACGTGGTTCGATTAAAAAAAATGAATTCATCTGAATCAGAATTAACCAAACGAATTGAAGAAATTAATGAGAAAGTACGTACATATAATGGTATTTGCCCGACACAAATGCAACGTCGGGAAATCGAGTGGGGAAGCATCGAAGTTCAGTATGAAAAATGGAAGTGATGGATAAAGTGAAAAATGTGGGTATTTGTATGACGTGATTATGAATGGATTATGATATAATGACATGAATAAAAAACAGAGAGAGGGACTTCGTTTGGAAAAAAGAAAAGAAGTTTTTTCATGGATAAAAGCGATCGGGATTGCAGTCATTCTGGCCTTTCTAATTCGAACATATATTTTTGCACCTATTGTCGTAGATGGTGAGTCAATGATGCCAACTCTACAAGACCACGAACGAATTGTACTTAATAAGTTTGGAACAAACATCGATAGTATTGACAGGTTTGATATTGTTGTTTTTCATGCAACGGTAGATAAAGATTATATAAAACGGGTTATCGGTCTGCCAGGTGACCATATAGAATATAAAGATGATACGCTTTATATTAATGGAAAAGCATATGAAGAACCCTACCTAGACAAATATAAGAATCAGATGGCAGGCGTGCCGCTGACCGATTCTTTCAAGCTCGAGGATATAACCGGCAGCATGACAGTGCCAGATGATCAGTTGTTCCTTATGGGGGACAATCGCCAAAATAGTTTGGATAGCCGTGAAATCGGCACGATTTCCGTCGACGAAATTGTCGGCAAAGCGAATCTAGTGTATTGGCCGATCAAGGAAATAAAAATTGTGAAATAAAAGGAAGCGGACTCGATTGTCGAGTCCGCTTTATTGTTGGAAAAACTTATATCGGTGAAGAGATGAACCGAATGTTCCCATTTTCATCTTGATGAATCGTTTTCCCAGGATCTACTTCGATTGTTAATGGGTAAATCTCTGCAGCCCGGTCTGAAAAGAACCAGCGCCGTCCCGGTTTGCTTAATAAAATGAACACACCATTGCTGCCCATGAAAGAAATGCCATTAGGATTCAAAGTGCCGTTATCCCGGGGGGAAATACCAAAGTCGATTAGTTGCTGACCGATCGCATCGATTTTGGTAGTTGTTAAATTAATCTCACCAATGTTTAATAAAGAATCCATTGAGAAAGGCACTTCACTTTCTGGTGCAATTGAATGCCTGGCAATAAACTCTACAATATTGCCGGTCGGATCGGTGAAATATAGCGAGTGTGCATTGAGGTGGCTGAAGTAAACCTCATCATCGCCATCTTCCGTATTTAAAGAAGTCCGTGCTTTGATCCATTGCTTCGCTTCTTGAAATTGATTGGACGGGATATTGAAGGCAAAATGATAAAAGGATTTACTTCCGTTTTTTGTTTCTGTAAAAGCCAATTCGCTTGCCCCTACTTTTATAGTAAAACCATGATGACTCTCGTCTAGCAATTTGGCATTTAGCAATTTGACATAAAATTTCTTCATTTCAGCAATGTCACTCGCAAACAGACTCACTTTTTTAATCAGCATATTTATCACCTTTCTACATTCAGTTTCTATCATTGTAATTTAAATCTTCCTTAATAAACCAATTTGGAGTTTGTGTATTCTCTTTTTTTTTCTTTTTTCATTAAAACCAACTTATATGGGTTAAATTAGGTTATCCTATTATAAAGAAGTAATCACGTTAACCAGGCCCGTATCAGAAATTGGATTACTTTATTAAAAGGGTGTCTGAGATGGAGTACTAGAGATGGACATGGTAAAAGATTTAATATCAAACTATGGTTATTTTGCGATATATGGACTGCTGGCCCTCGGAATAATTGGTTTGCCGGTACCTGATGAGTTTATGATGACTTTTGTCGGCTATTTGTCGTCCATTGCTGTTTTAAATGTCCAAGGGGCATTCCTTGTCAGTTTTCTTGGGTCGATTTCTGGAATGCTGGTCAGTTACTTTATTGGTAAAAAGGTAGGCAAGCCTTTTTTGAGAAAGCACGGCAAGTGGATTAAGATGACTCCGGCAAGGCTGGAAAAGCTGGATAAATGGTTCAATAAATACGGTCCGTGGACCATTATTATTGCATATTTCATCCCAGGTGTTCGCCACTTCGCCAGTTATTTTTCTGGGATGAACGGGATGGGGAAACGAAAATATATTATTTTCGCAGGTGCAGGAGCTTTCAGTTGGTGTTTGGTATTTACAGCTTTTGGCTATTTTATTGGTGTCTTAACTTAAATTATTTGGGGGAGAACTGACTTCCTTAAGTGGGCCCGAGTTTTAAAATAATGAAACAAAAAAACCCCGTTTTTGAATTTCAGAAACGGGGTTGTCTATTGTTAACTTTCTTTATTGAGCAGAATATCCGCCGTCGATAACTAGCTCAGCACCAGTAACGTATGAAGCTTCATCAGATGCTAGGTAAAGCACTGCATTTGCAATATCAGCTGGTTGACCTAAACGTTGTAATGGAGTCGCTTTAACCATTTGGTTCACAAGTTCTTTTGACTCTTCTAATTTTTGTGTCATTGGTGTTTCGATAATACCAGGGAATATGGCATTAACACGGACGCCCATGCGGCCATATTGTGTTGCAGCAGCCTTAGAAATAGCACGAACAGCACCTTTAGAAGCTGAATAAGCGTTTAAACCCATACCGATTTGAGCTGTAAAGGAAGAAATATTTACAACAGCGCCTTTTCCTTCCTCAACCATGTAAGGAACAACATGTTTCATACCAAGGAAAGGTCCAAATCCGTTAACACTTAACATTAGTTGCCAATCAGCCAATGTTGTATCATTAATTTGTTTTTCTGTTGAGATTCCAGCATTGTTGACTAGGATGTCAACTCTACCAAATTTCTCAATAACAGTATCCATCATTTTTTTCCAGCTTTCGTCAGAAGATACATCAAGAAGTGTACCATAGACATTATCTAGCTCGTTTACTTTTGCAACAGCTTTTTCATTGATGTCAGCAGCAATAACTTGAGCTCCTTCTTTTGTGAATAGGTCTACCATTTCTCTACCCATACCGGATGCTCCTCCAGTAATAAGTGCCACTTTATTAGTTAATCTTCCCATCATAATCACTCCTAATAGATTTTTAAAAGCTGGACAATATGACCACGCATAGTGCAAAAGTTGTATGATCAACGAGCAATACTATAACTCCTTTATGAATCCGTCAAGCATTTTATTTTTCCGTTTACACATTGCCTTTTTCTTGCTGGGAAAAAAGATGTTGTAAATCTGGGAAAGTTGATATATTTAAATAGACTTCCCACTCCCTGGTTCAAAAAACAAAACATACAGGTATAGTTGAAAGCGTTGTCAACCTTTTAATATTCAAATTTCGATTCCGTAAATTGTCAATATACAAAATTAGCTTAACCGTTCATTTGATAATACTCACCAGCAACCTTGTAGATCCTTTCGCACGTTATCATGGTCCTCGTTTGAGAAAAGCACTATATATTTCCTAGCAACTTTTGTTGATGAGCACCATATGTTCAATTCTAGTGATTAAATTCGAATACTGCAAACTTTTTGTACTTTCAATACAAAATTTTATAACTTCATTCCATTTCTTGTTTTTCAGGCGTTTGAGAAGTCTTTTATGTAAAAAGGAGGTAATCTATTAATGAATCACAGAATGTATCTATCCTTGGCCATTCCTCTTACGATTTCGACAATGAGTACGCCTTTGCTTGGGGCGGTTGATACGGCTGTGGTTGGAAAGTTGAGTGATCCTGCTTATATCGGCGGGGTAGCTGTTGGAACCATTATTTTTAATACGATGTATTGGCTTTTTGGTTTTCTGCGAGTTAGTACATCTGCCTTCGCTGCACAAGCAGAGGGGGCTAGGGATGAGACACAAAGCCTGATGGCCTTGATTCGTCCTTTTATGATAGCGGCAATTATCGGTCTTCTTTTTATCGTAATTCAGAAGCCCATTTTAAATGTTTCCTTAGCTGCAATCACGCCGGAGTCGGATGTTGCTGCCTTTGCATCTGACTATTTCAGTATTCGGATCTGGGGTGCGCCTTTTGCATTAATGAACTATGTCATTCTAGGCTGGTTAATTGGAAAATCTCGCATAAAAACGTCTCTGTTCATTCAAGTTTTCATGAACCTGATCAATATTGTCCTGTGCTTGCTTTTTGTAAATAGGTTTTCCTGGTCTGTATCAGGAGTCGCTACGGCTTCATTGATTTCAGAGATTGCAGCTTTCTTCGTTGGTTTGTTGGTGATTAGGAAGGTAGTTTCCATACCTGAAACCTTTTCTTTACGAGCGGGATTCGATTATACTTCCTTGAAAAAAATGATGGTGGTGAACAGGGATTTATTTATCAGGACAATTTGTTTGATTACGGTTTTTAATCTTTTCACGGCCAAAGGAGCCACTTTTGGGACAGAGACTTTGGCAGCCAATGCTGTACTCATTCAAATTCACTATCTGATGGCATATTGCTTTGATGGTTTTGCAAATGCATCGAGTCTTCTGATTGGGAAAGCCATTGGTTCGAGAGATGTACACCTTTATAAAAAAACGCTAGCTCTTTCAGCGCAATGGGGCCTGTATGCCTCTCTCATACTTGCTGTATTATACTGGTTATTTAGCGATAAAATTATTCTGCTCTTCACGAATATCCCAGGAGTCATTGAACTGACCCATGTATACGGACTTTGGGTAGTCATATTCCCATTCACAGCCTTTATCGGACTCATTTTCTATGGAGTGTTTACGGGTGCTACTGAAGCTGTTCCTGTACGGAACTCCATGCTTCTTGCGCTGCTGGCCTTTCTGTTTGTCCAGTTTTTGGCCGTCCCACAACATGGCAATCATGGATTATGGCTTGCCTTTCTTGTATTCAGTTTAGGTCGTTCCTTATTTTTAGCGTTATACATCCCGAGGTTAAACAGAAAAATAATGATTTTAATGGACGAAGAGAGTTTAGTGAAGGCACCCTCTTATAATTGAGAGAGGGTGTTTTTTAGTTGCAACGGTCATTTTGACAGTAGGTTGACGTTAGTGATAAAACGGGAATACTTAAAAAAGGTATCAACGCTTGGCGAATCATATAATAAAAGTGATAAAATAAAAAAATATATATAAAAGAGGAGTTGTCGTATTTTGAGTGAAATGAATTGGCGTGAAGAAGTTGAGAAACGGAAAATGGACATACTACTGGATACGCAAAATTTATTAAAAATAAAAAGCGTACTGGATGAAGAACATCCGACAGAAGAGGCTCCTTTTGGTAAAGGGGTAAAGGAAGCGCTTGATTACATGCTTCAGTTAGCCGAAAAAGACGGTTTTACTGTGAAGAATGTCGATAATGTCGCCGGCCATATTGAAATGGGTGAAGGCGAGGAGTTGATCGGTATTTTATGTCATGTCGACGTTGTTCCTGAAGGAGATGGCTGGAGTTCGGATCCGTTTGGTGCTGAAATCCGTAATGGTCGTATTTATGCTCGTGGGGCAATCGATGATAAAGGGCCGACGATGGCTGCCTATCATGCGATGAAGCTTGTCAGGGAGATTGGTAAGCCTTTGAACAAACGTGTGCGGATGATTATCGGAACGGATGAGGAATCAAACTGGCGCTGTGTTGGCCGTTATTTTGAAGTGGAAGAAATGCCATCGATGGGCTTTGCGCCAGATGCTGACTTCCCAATCATCAGTGCGGAAAAGGGAATCTGGGATTTCTCAGTTATACATCCAGCCGATGCAGGCAATGGAACGAACTCCGAAGTAAATGTTATTGAATTTTCATCAGGCCGAAGAACGAATATGGTACCAGATTTCGCAAAGGCCACAGTGGAAGCTGTAAATCCCGCTGAAGTTGTGACAAACTATCAAAATTATCTTCAAAAATATTCGTTGAAGGGACAAGCCGTTCCACAAAAAAATCAAGTGCTTCTAGAACTTAACGGCGTTTCAGCTCATGCAATGGAGCCGAAAAATGGAGTCAATGCAGGTATGCATCTAGCCGTATTTTTAGCAGACCTAACACTTGATCCGCATGCGAAATCCTACTTTACTTTCATTAAGAATTATTTGTTTGAAGATTCCCGTGGAAATAATTTAGGTGTGGCTTACACAGATGAGCAAACAGGTGAATTGACGGTTAATGCAGGAGTATTCAACTATTCCAAACAGGGTGACAGTTCCATTGGCTTCAGTATGCGCTACCCGGTAACATTTGAGTGGGAACAGCAAAAAGCGGCATTAGAAGAAAGACTTGCAGCATATAATTTGCGTGTGAAGTCCAATTCTCATTCAACGCCTCACTATGTGAACAGCGAAAGTTTCCTGATTAAGACGCTGCAGCAAGTGTATGAAGCAGAGACCGGTGATAAAGCAGAGCTCCTTTCAATTGGCGGTGGCACATATGCCCGTTCATTGAAGGAAGGGGTCGCTTTCGGGCCTCTATTCCCAGGCAGTGAAGATATTGCGCATCAAAAGGATGAATATATTGTTATTGAAGATATGCTTAAGGCAACGGCAATTTATGCACGTGCCATTCATGAATTAGCTAAATAAGAGGCTGAGAGGGAGAAAGAAAGACATGGGAAAAATCATTTATAACGGCGAACTTAAAACAAGATCGGACGTAAAGGTTGATATTGAGGACCGAGGTTATCAATTTGGTGACGGGATATATGAAGTCATTCGAGTTTATAACGGCGAAGTATTTGCGAGTAATATGCATGTAAACCGTCTAATGGACAGTGCAAAAATGATTCAGCTGAAGGTCCCTTTTACTGTAGCGGAAATCGAAGCCCGAGTTAAAGAACTAATCGCTGAAGATAAACTGCGGAACGGGATTGTCTACATGCAATTGACGAGGGGAGCGTGCTCGCGCACTCACGCTTTTCCAATTAATGAGGTGGAGCCGGTCTTTGTCGCCTATACGAAAGAAATGCCCTATACAGGAAAAGTGAAGCCTGGGGTCAAGGCCGTGACGACTGACGACATCCGCTGGTTGCGCTGTAATATTAAAAGCTTGAATCTACTAGGTAACATATTGGCTAAGCAACAAGCAGTGGAAGCTAGCTGTGACGAAGCAATTCAGCATCGTGATGGGACGGTAACGGAAGGAAGTTCATCGAACGTTGCTATCGTGGTGAAGGGGACATTGAAAACGCATCCGGCCACCAACTTGATTCTGAATGGGATTACTCGTCAGGTGATGTTAAAACTATGTGCCGATAATGATATTCCCTATGTCGAAGAAGCCTTCACAGTCGAGGAAATGATGGCAGCTGATGAGGTCCTCTACACGAGTACAAGTGTAGAAGTGACACCGATTATTAACATCGATGGAGAATCGATTGCTAATGGAGAACCAGGACCGATTACCAAAAGTCTGCAAAAACTGTTTTCTGAAGAAATTGAGAGACAATGCGGTGCCGTTAAAGAGAATTAATAAGTGCCCCCCTGCCACGCGGCATGGGGGGTTTTACATTTCAAGTTTTTATATCCCCATTCATTTTCTCCTTATTTACGCTACCGTAATTCAAGCATTTAAAACCTTTTTATTTTTTTTTGTATTCCAATCTGATAGTTAAAAAGCTGAGATATATAATATGTGTTAACTAAAAAAAAATGTGGTTTACAAAAAGCTTTTCTACTATTATTATTTAAACAAGGCATGGAGGTCGACCGGTCTAAACCTTAATCAAATGTATGTATAAAAAAATTCAATTTATTTAGAATATTTAGGAATTCAATATTTTAATAATGGCTACTATGCAAAATTGAAATGATTTAATTTGTATAGTGCAAATGGAGAGGGAAATTATATGACAACCAAAGAAATGGTTTATTCAGCATTGTTTGCAGCTTTAATCGGAGTTTTAGGGCTAATTCCTCCAATTCCTTTAGGATTCATACCGGTACCAATTACTGCACAAACATTAGGCGTTATGCTTGCAGGATGCCTTTTAGGTAGAAAGATGGGCGGATTGAGTTTAATAGTTTTTATAGTATTGGTTGCAATTGGTGCGCCGTTATTAACAGGTGGCCGTGGTGGACTTGCTGTATTGGTGGGGCCATCAGCAGGGTATATTTGGAGTTGGCCGCTAGCTGCTTTTATCATCGGTTACTTTACTGAAAAAGTCTGGTCTAACGTCAAAACATGGAAAGTCGTTATCGTTAACATATTTGGCGGGGTACTTTTGATTAACTTAATTGGTGCACCTATTATGGCTCTTATTACAAATACATCGGTATGGGCAGGTTTAATGGCGAGTATTGCGTTTTTACCAGGGGATTTAATTAAAGCATTCATTGCAGCGATAATTGCTGTGCAATTAAAATCAGTGAGTCCAATTCAAGAACGACTGGCAGCAGCAGAAGAGGAATAATGACAACAAAAATGGTGGGACGGTTTTCTTCTTTATTTGGATTGAATAATGTGAATGAAAGGTATTAATAACATGAATATAACTGACCAAATAACGATGTACAAAGACATCTGTCCTGAAAAAGTGGCAGTGCAGCTTGGAAATCGACAACTAACATACAGTGCTTTAGTTGACTCGATGAATCAAATTGCAAATGGCTTATCGAATGTGGAACATTCATCAAAATCGAATATAGCCATTTTAATGTCTAATTGTGTTGAATTCATTCAAATCTTCGTTGGAGTAGTCAAAGCTGGTTTGATTCCTGTACCACTTGATCCGAAATGGAGTGCATCTGAAATTCGATACGTATTGACAAAATGTGAGCCTGTTTTGTTGTTTATCGAAGGAAGTTTAGCGGATAAAGTGGAAGAGGAAGGTATTCCAACTATAATAGTTGAGCCAGATGGCACGGAGGACGATTTTTCAAACTGGCTTGCTTCTAATGCAGTGGAAGAACCTATAACCCCATTGATAAATGAAGTTTTATTTTTAGGTTTTACATCAGGAACAACAGGTACACCAAAAGGGTATATTCGTACACATTTATCTTGGCTAGAAAGCTTTTATTCAACGAATAAGGCATTTAATCTCAAGTTCTGTGACCATATATTAGCGCCGGGACCTCTTGTCCATTCATTGTCATTATTTGCAGCAATCCAAACATTGTTTATAGGTGCGACTTTTCATATTATACGTAAATTTACACCAGCTGATGTACTGAAAGTTTGTCAGCACGTAGAAGAGACAACTATTTTCCTTGTCCCGACTATGATTCAAGCAATAATGGATTACGCAGTGAGGGCCCCGCATCCTTATCATGTGCCAAAAGCGGTTATTTCTTCAGGAGCAAAATGGTCAGCAGCCTCTAAAGAAGGGGTAATGGAAGTATTTCCGAATCTGGATATTTATGAATTTTATGGTTCATCAGAGGCCAGTTATATTTCCTATTTAACGCCTCAAAATAATAGATTAAAGCCAGATACAGTCGGTAAGCCATTTCCGCAAGTGAAAATTTCAATTAGAGATATGGATGGCCAGGAAGTGAAGACAGGGGAAGTGGGTCAGTTATTTGTTTCAAGTGAGATGATATTTTCGGGTTATTTTCAGCAAGAGCATGAAACAAATAATGTTTTGAAAGACAATTGGTTAAAGTTAGGTGATTACGCAAGGCGGGATGAAGAGGGTTATCTTTACATAGAAGGTCGGGCAAAAAACATGATTGTAAGTGGGGGTCTGAACATATTTCCGGAAGAAATTGAACGGGTATTGATGCAATTACCGGAAATTGAAGCAGTAATGGTGACAAGTTTACCTGACGCTTACTGGGGTGAAAAGGTCATCGTACTTGTACAGTGGAAACAGGGATACACACTCAACTTACAAGAAGTAAAAAGCCATTGCCGGAAGTATCTGGCATCCTACAAAACCCCGCAAGAACTAATCGAAGTCACAGCATTTCCTTATACAAGTAGCGGGAAAATTGCGCGTAACCTTGTAAAACAACAAATGATAGAGGTGTGCCGATGAGAGAAGTTGTTATTGTAGAAGCCAAAAGGACACCTATAGGAAAATTAGGTGGTGTATTCAAAAATCTAGAACCAGAGGATTTACTAGCACCACTCATAAAACACCTTATCCATGAAAATAATATTCCGGCTTCAGAGATTGATGATGTGATCATTGGTAATACAGTGGGACCTGGTGGAAATATTGCACGTAATGCTTTATTAACAGCAGGTTTACCCTACACGGTACCTGGTGTGACTGTCGACCGTCAATGTGGATCTGGGTTAGAAGCAGTGAACCAGGCTGCCCGTATGATTCAAAGCGGAGCAGGTCATATTTATTTAGCAGGTGGAGTTGAAAGCACTAGTCGAGCACCTTGGCGAATGAAAAAGCCAACCTCGCTTTATTCCTATCAACCGCCGGAAATTTATATGCGTGCTCGTTTTTCACCAGACAGTATAGGCGATCCAGATATGGGTATTGCGGCTGAAAATGTTGCAGAGAAATATGGGATTTCTCGCAAAGCACAAGATTTATTTGCGCTAGGCAGCCATGAAAAGGCTGTAAAATCTCAACGTGAAGGACGATTCACCGATGAAATAGTACCGATCACGGTTCAGTATGGTAAAGAGTCAATCATTATTAGTGAAGATGAATGTCCACGAGCCAATACGAGCTTTGAAAAGTTACAGCAGTTATTGCCTGTATTTAAAAATGATGGTGTTGTAACAGCAGGAAATGCATGTCCTATCAACGATGGTGCAGCGCTTGTATTAATAATGTCTTTAGAAAAATGCGAGGAACTAGGAATGCAGCCACTAATGAAATTTATTGATGCGCAAGCAGTTGGTGTAGACCCAAATTATTTGGGCATAGGTCCAGTATCTGCCGTCAATCAACTCCTTGCAAGGCATGACCTAACAGCCGATGATATCGATATAGTTGAGTTTAATGAAGCATTCGCCTCTCAAGTATTAGCATCCATTCAAAGTCTAGGCATTCCGCAATTAAAGGTCAATCGTGGTGGTGGTGCCATTGCCATTGGCCATCCATATGGAGCATCAGGAGCGATTTTAATGACCAGACTCTGTGCAGAGATGAAACGGCAGCCATTTATGAGAGGACTTGCAACCCTTGGCATTGGGGGAGGACTTGGGCTAGCCACATTAGTTGAACGATTTTCGAAGGAGTGAAGCCTTCCATTTTCATTAACAGTTTCGTATATAGTGAATAAGCTATTCACTATGATTTGTGTGTTAAATGCTCAACGCTAGTAAATGGGATACTGAGGGTTTTTAGAGGAGGATCCAGGATGTTAACAGGGAAAGTGGCATTAGTGACAGGAGCTAGCCGGGGAATTGGACGAAGCGTAGCATTACGTTTAGCAAGAGAAGGAGCAGCTGTAGGTGTCAATGGAACAAATCCTGAAAAAGTTGCACAAGTCGTATCAGAAATTCATACATTGGGTGGGCAGGCTATTGGGATCTGTGAGTCTATAGCATCAGTGTCCAGCGGTGAAATAATCGTCCCTCAGCTAATGGACGCATTTGGTCAGTTGGATATATTGGTGAACAATGCTGGCATCGTGCGTGATAAAAAATGCATCAATATGTCGGCAGCTCAATGGCAGGATGTGATAGACGTTCATTTAACGGGTACTTTCGCTTGTACAAAGGCAGCGATAAATGTTATGAAGGAACGCGGTCAAGGCGGATGTATCATCAATATGACGTCAACTGCTGGTTTATTAGGTTCAGTTGGTCAAGTGAATTATAGTGCAGCAAAAGCGGGAATCCTCGGTATGACGTGGACTTTGGCAGAAGAGCTGAAAAAAGACCATATTCGGGTCAATGCGATTTCTCCTGCAGCACTCACTGATATGACAAAGTCTGTTATTGAGTATATTCAAGCTAAATGTACTGCGAATAACGAAGTATTTCCACCCTTTTGGCAAGTAGGCACAGCAGATGAAGTGGCACATCTTATATATTTATTAACGACTATCGACGATTCGGAATTAACAGGCGAAGTATTTGGTGTGAACGGCTCGAAAATCAGTGTTTGGGAGAAGCCTAAACAAAGAATGCTCTCAAATGATCAGGGGCTAACTGCAGATATGCTCCTAGCAAAATGGCATGCACATCGTGACACAACTACTGATTAAAGAAGGTTTCCATTATGCTATGTTTTGAAGATGTATCATTTTCTTATCCTAATAAGAAGCATGTTATTCAAAAACTTTCTTTTCAAATAGAAAAGGGAGAGTTTGTGGCAATTGTCGGCCCAAACGGTTCTGGTAAATCGACCATCTCCAAATTGGCAGATGGACTGATATTACCGAAAAAAGGCAGAGTTTTGTTTCAAGGCCTTGATACAAAACAAAAGGAAAATCTAGCAATAATCCGCAAATCAATAGGCATTATTTTTCAAAACCCAGAAGAACAGCTCATTACGACCAATGTATTCGATGAAGTAATCTTCGGTCTTGAAAATATCGCCTATCCTCCCAGTGAGATGGTAGAAAGAGCAGAGGCTGCACTTGAAAAAGTAGGGATGCTTCCTTTTCGAGAGACTGAGCCACATAAACTCTCTGGTGGTCAAAAGCAGCGTGTGGCCATTGCTGCGATATTAGCAATGGAACCAAAACTCATTATTTTTGATGAATCTACGTCCATGCTTGACCCTGATGGGAGACATCAAATTATATCCATCATGCGTCAATTGCATAATGAAGGTATTACCATTTTGCATATTACGCACCATATGGACGAAGTGTTATCAGCAACAAAAGTGATAGTAATTAATCAAGGACAGATTGTGTCTACCGGAACCCCGCTTGAAATCTTCCATAAGCCACAGATGCTAATAGACTGTCGTTTGGAATTACCCTTTGCATTAAAATTGAAAATGCAGATGCAGCAGGAGGAAGTAGAAGTGCCAATGCATATAACGGATATAGAAGGGATGGTAGAATACTTATGGAACTCGCGCTAGAGCATATTCAATATGATTATTACAGCCCTGCAACTCGCGAAGTAAAACAAGTATTAACAGATATCTCGTGTACCATTCCATCTGGAGCATGGGTATCTATCATCGGGCAAACGGGATCAGGAAAGTCCACTTTAGCCAAAGTGATGCAAGGATTATTATGGCCGACAGTAGGCCAGAATACGATGGATGGGAAGCTAATAAAACCTAATAAAAAAGGTAAACCGACAATTTCTCCAGATGTGGGTCTTGTTTTTCAATATCCTGAACACCAATTATTTGAAACGACTGTTTTAAAAGAACTAGCTTTTGGCCCTAGAAATAGAGGATGGTATAAAGACGCTATCGTAAATAAGGCACAGCAAGTAATTGATTTAGTAGGCTTGGATGCAAGTTACCTAGAAAAATCTCCGCTTCATTTAAGTGGTGGAGAAAAAAGACGTGTTGCGATTGCGTCTGTCCTTATGTTAGAGCCCAAGATTCTTATTTTAGATGAACCGACTGCCGGATTAGATCCACTCGGTAGGCAGAGCATCTTACAAAACATAGAGGAGTGGCGACGACAAGGCAATCATACGGTTATATTGATTACACATCAAATGAATGACGTAGTGGAATATGCTGAAGAAGTCATTGTGTTACACAAAGGGAAGCTGCAATTTCAAATGAACCCTATGTCATTGTTTTTGGATAAAAGGGAAGAATTACAATCCATGGGATTAGATATACCCGATACAGCGAAATTGTTACTAGCAATAGAGAAGGTGACAGGGCAAAGGATCCAGGTGGCATCTTTGAAAGAATTAGATGTGATGCCTCAAGTGCTAACACTTCTAAAGGGAAGGAGATACCAATATGATTGAAAATGTCATTATTGGTCAGTATGTCGCTAGAGATTCCATCTTACATCGTTTAGACCCGCGAACAAAACTAATGGCCATAGCTATTTTTATGTTATTGGTTTTTTTCTTACACAGTTATATAAGTTATGTGATAGTAACTTGTCTTGTTTTAGGTTGTCTAGCATGTTCAAAAATTCCACCATCCTTTTTTATAAAAGGATTATTGCCAATTCTATTTATTTTGAGCTTCACTTTTGTGTATCATTTATTTTTAACAAAAGGGGAGAATCTAATATTTCAATTTGGCTACTTGCATATTTATATGGAAGGAATTGTCGAAGGTTGCCGCGTCCTATTGAAAATTGTCCTCCTTGTTTTGATGACTTCATTATTAACTTTAACGACAAAGCCATTAGATATAGCGTACGGTCTAGAAACAATCATGAGACCTTTAAAAAAACTGCATGTACCAGTAGAACAATTTGCCTTAATGCTGTCGATTGCATTACGATTTATCCCAACTATTATTCAGGAGCTAGACCGCATCATTGATGCACAGCGCTCAAGAGGTGTGCAGTTTGATCATAAAAGCAAAGTTAAAAGAATTACGAATTATATTCCGGTCATTATTCCATTGTTATTAACTTCCATTCAAAGGGCCGAAAACTTATCGCTTGCGATTGATGCTCGAGCCTATCGTGATGGACGTGATAGAACTCGTTTTAAACGATTAAAATTTAAGAGTTTAGATTATTGGACACTAAGTATTTTATTGCTAGTTTTATTGAGCCTTTTATTTCTGAAGGTTGGAGGAGAAGTGTTATAAAACCTTGTGCTATTAGAGTTAATTCATTATTAACTTCCTTACCCTTTACTCAGCGTTGTATTCAATAAGGTCGAATTAAATATTATTAAAATGCAGCTTTATAAAAAAAGACTTGGCTCTCCGACGATTTCCCCGTTTTAACATTGCTTAAGACACTTGCTTAGCTCTTGAAAGACATTTTTATTTGGGCTTGAGGAACTGAGTCTAAACTATCCCCCTTTGCGACTGGAAACACCAAGAGGTTTTCAGTTTTTTTGTTTTAGCTACCAAAAAAAGATTACATGCTATCGAGAAATGACAATGTTCACTAAGCCGGTTTTAATTTTATTATTCGCCCTCGATCAGGTTTGTTCTTCAACTTTTACCACAAAACTGCTTCCAATATTATCAGTTTGTTCCTTTTGACATTTTTAAGATTCAGGAATATACTTGCTTATAACTTAAAAAGTTTACCTATCGCAACATTTTGAGTTGCGTGTAAAAAGGGGTTGAAATAGCTATGTCTGATTATGGTGAATTACATCAATCCTCTTCTAGGGGAATTAAAAAACTGCTTCCTTATCTAGGTCCAGCATTTATAGCCGCTGTAGCCTATATTGATCCAGGGAATTATGCTACAAATATTACAGCAGGTTCTAAATATGGTTATACATTATTATGGGTTATCTTTGCCTCTAATTTAATGGCTGTTCTAATCCAATCATTGTCTGCTAAATTAGGAATTGCCACAGGGAAAAATCTTCCTGAGCTATGCAGGGAGAGATTTTCAAAAAAGACATCTTTCTTATTATGGCTGCAGGCTGAAGCGGTTATCATGGCAACCGATTTGGCTGAATTTATAGGTGCGGCACTCGGAATCTATTTGCTTTTTGATCTGCCGCTTATCACATCTGCCTTTATTGCGGCGATAGGCTCTTTTGCCATATTGGAAATCCAGCGTAGAGGATATCGGACATTCGAAGCCTTGATAACGGTCATGATTTTTGTTGTAGTTATTGCATTTGGGGCTCAAGTTTTTTATGCAAAACCTGATACTTCTGCAGTTGTTCTGGGACTCTTCACTCCAAAATTCGAGGGGGTAGATAGTATTTTACTATCTGCGGGCATGCTTGGAGCGACAGTCATGCCACATGCGATTTACCTTCATTCTTCTTTAACGCAGAAAAGAATTGTCGGTAAAAACGATTTAGAACGAAAAAAGATTTTTCGTTTTGAGCTAATTGATATTATTATAGCTATGCTTATCGCAGGTGCAATCAATGCCGCCATGGTAATTGTTTCAGCAGCTTTGTTTCATAAAAGTGGAATACTTGTTGAGGATTTAGATGTTGCGTATCAACAATTTGGTGCCCTGCTTGGACCTTCTGTCGCGATGTTTTTTGGGATAGGACTATTGTTTGCAGGATTATCAAGCTCTTCCGTTGGTGTGATGACAGGTGATGTAGTCATGCAAGGTTTTATTAAAAGGCATATACCGATTTATTTGAGAAGAGTCATTACGACAGTTCCTCCTTTAGCCATTATATTGTGGGGAGTAAACCCATCTAAAGCACTTGTGATGAGTCAAGTGGTTCTCTCGTTTGGAATTGCGTTTGCTTTAATTCCGTTAATCATGTTTACGAGCAATAAACAAGTTATGGGCAATCTAGTCAATCATAAAGTCACCTCCTGCATAGCCGGGCTTATCGCTGTACTTATTATCGGGCTGAATTTGTTCTTGCTTTATGAAACAATATTCAGCTAAAGAGAAGGAAAGATTATGTCTGGAGAATGGAACGTCGATTTTATGGAGCAGCATGATTCGGTACAGTCTTATTCCCATAGCATTAATTAGAATGAAAGAAAAGTAGAAGGACCAGATACTGGTCCTTTTTCCGTTGCTTTTAACAGTCAGATGGAGGCTGACATGGCTGAATGTGAACCTTTAATTAATTAAATCGACCGTGCGATTAATTAATTCGACCTTCACTAGATTAAATCGACCGTGCGATTAATTAATTCGGCCTTCAGTAATTCGACCTTCACATAGGATAATCCGTCCTTGGCTCCGATTAATCCCTGATAATACCGTGACTTGTCCCAATCAAAACTTCCTTTTCCTTTTGATTGCGGTAAACGAATTTAAGGGCAATTTTTTTGAAACCTTCCATCTGTTCTACTTCTGTCAAAATTAACTCACATGTAATGGTGTCGCCTGTAAATACAGGACGAATGAATTCATTGACCATTTCACGGGCGATGTAATTCAAATCGCCTCCGATTTTAGTCCCTATACTTGCTGTTAATAATCCATGTACCATTAATCGACCTTTTTCATCGCGTTCCATATGATGTCTGCCTTGGTCTCCTGAAAGTTCAGCGAATTGTAACGTTTCTTCTTCAGTAAAGGTCCGTTCCCACGTATATACATCCCCAGGTTTCAGCATTATGTTTCTACCTCCCTAAAATATCTAGATTTCCAATGTCTAACATATAAAATATAACACGTTTAAATAATAAATGAATAACCATTCATAATAAAATACATGCGGTTATTCGAACGTTATGTGATTATAAATTACGTAAAATTCGGTGAGAGTCAGGAATTTTAGTTAAGGTTTACAAAATTCCTTTGTAAATTTACCTATTATGTTAATGGCATTGGGGATTACCCATAATTATTGGGTGGATATCGGCAAGTCAGAGAATTTTATAATTCTGCCAGGTGAAGAATACTGTCGACGGCAACCAGACTGCAGGTATGTATGTAAAAAAGGCAAGTTGGTTGAGACACTGAACCTGCGATAACGATATGGCATAAAGAATTGCTGTAAAGGAAAGACTGAGAACTTTCAGTCTTTTTTTTGCTTAAAGGAATTCCCTGAATGCAAATTAAAGTCAGGTATTCCCAATTGGGATTATGGTAAAATTAAATGGAGAACAGGAAGGAATGATAGTGACGAATGAATACTCATTTTTTCTTTGCTTTGGTATTACCTGATGATATAAAGACTTATTTAAATGATGCAACAGAACAAATTAAATCGGAGTTTCCATTTAAGAAATGGCTGCATCAAGCCGATTATCATATTACGATGGCGTTTTTAGGGAATGCTCCTGATTCTATGAAAAAGGATGCCCTAGGGCGAGTGGAAAGCGAGCTTGCCAATGAGACCATGTTTGACCTGGAACTCGGGGATATTGGGGTTTTTGGGAAAAATGAGAGCCCAAGAATTCTTTGGGCAGGTGTCAAACAGCAAGACAGACTTTTTACCATTCAAAGAAAAATCTATGAATCGTGTGTGCAGGCCGGCTTTGAACTGGATAAAAAACCGTTTAAGCCACATATAACGCTGGCAAGAAAATTCGAGGGTGAGAGTCTCTTTTCGATAGAAAGGGTCCGGCAGATAGCAAATTTGGAGACTAAGCATTTTGAAGCAGCTCAGATTGCGCTTTATCAAACACATCTTGGAGCTTCCCCTTCATACGAACAGATTTTTACAATAAACCTTCAATAATAGAAGAAGATGGGTGGTGTTCGAATGGCACAGCTCATAAAAATGCAGGATTATATTTCTCGGTATGAGCAGGATATTTATCGATATCCAACACAATTTGCAAAATTAAAAAAACAGCAATGGGATAAATTGAAGGCTGCATATCACGCGGGCGAGCTAAATCTGCTGTATAGCCAACCAGATGTAATGGAAACCCTTGTACAGGACGATACACCTCAAGAGGAGCCACGGGGCCTGTTCAACAAGGTGAAAGGCCTATTCCACCGTTCAGATAAACAAGCGCTAGAGGTCGAAGAGCAACAAATACCGAACCCGGCTAGAAATGAAAATGTCTTTTCATTAAGATTTCCCTCTAATCCAGCTAATCTGGATGAATTAAAACAGAATTTTTTAAATCAGCTGCTCCGATTTCAAATGAAATGGGGCAGCTCGACGCTTCGTGAAAAGTCATTTGTGGACCAATCATTCTTTTTGGATGAAAGGCTCCGCTTTTTTCTGCAGCGGTTTCCGGATACGTTTCTCGTTTTATACAAACCTATCTTTCTATTGAAAAATGCGCCTGTCGAAGTCGATGTCATTTTATTAACGCCTGTGGATGCCTGGTGCATCACATTTTTGGAAGCGGAAGAAGATTCGGCTTTTATTGGATCGAGCGATCGATTCTGGGTCCGCCGGCATCATAAGTATCCTGACAAAAAAGTGCTCAATCCGTTATTGGCTGTCAATCGGATGGGAAACATCGTCTCCCAGTTATTTGAACTATATGAAGTGAACTTGCCGATAAAAAAAGTGGTTCTCTCCCGAAATGGATATGTGGATTACCCGGAAACGCCGTATGATATCGATATATTGGATAAACGGACATTCCCGGAATGGTTTGAAAGGATGCGGACAATTTCGTCTCCCCTTAAGGCTCAGCAGTTAAAAGGTGCGCAGGCTTTGCTGGAATATTGCCAAACTACTTCAAGCGTCCGACCAGAATGGGATACCGATAATAATCAAGCAGAGGGAAAAGGGCATGCAGCGCCTTAATGAAACGATGTATTTCATTGTCAATCCAATGGCCGGAAATAAAGGAAGTATTAAAACCTGGAAAAAGGTCGAGGAAATACTGAAATCAGAAGATGTTCCCTATGAGGTCTTTTTTACGAAAGAAAAAGGGCATGCGTTAAGGTTGACGAAGGAAATTCTTTCCCAGACCAATCAGAAAACCCGAATGATTGCAGTTGGGGGAGATGGTACCTTACATGAATTGGTAAATGGTGCCGCTGAGTTTCCTCATGCAATCATTGGCTCCCTTGCAGCTGGGTCTGGCAATGATTATGTACGGGGAGTTCAGAAAACCAAGTGTGCAGAGGAGGCCCTTTCTTTATTTCAGGATAATGTCGTCAGGGTTATTGACATCGGGCAGTTTGAGACGAATGGTCAGACTGGTTATTTTATGAACAGCCTTGGAATGGGTATTGATGCTGAAATATCTTATGAAGCGGACCGTTCTCCTCTAAAAAAATGGTTTAATCTTGTGAAAGCGGGTAAATTAATTTATCTGTTTATTTTTATAAAAAAGCTATTCACTTATCGACCTAGTTATATGAATTTGACTGTTGATGGCAACATACATCAGTTAAAAAAGGTATGGTTCATTGTTATCGCAAACCAGCCCTACTTTGGTGGCGGGATGAAAATTTCACCGAAGTCAAAGTTAGACGATGGCATGTTGGATGTGATTGCAGCCCATGACATTTCGATTATGAAATTATTGACCGTATTCATCACCGTTTTATGGGGCGGTCATCTAAACATTAATAACGTTGATTTCTTTTCAGGTAAAATGATTCAAATTAAGAATTTTGGGTCAGTAAAAATTCAGTCAGATGGAGAAATTGTTGGGATGGATGAAGTAGCAGTAGAGGTTCTGAAAGAGAAAATCTGTGTCATGTTTAAGGGCCGTATTTCATTATAAGTTTTGAAATGATTTATTTGTTGTTGTTTTATGCGTATAATCGTTTTATAGTACTTGACGAAGAAACGGTATTTCAACTAAAATTTAATTTATGGCTATTGTTTAATTGCTCAATAGCTATTTTTTTATTTCTCTAATATGAGGATGTTTTTAATTGCGGGGTATCATCCCGATGCACGTATACACGCAGCTTCGCCAACAGGCGGGTTTTTTATTAAACATGGACTCAAAGTAGTGGTAATACATACACTAGGTGAAACGTACCCACATTTGTATAATTAAGCGAGGAAATCGAAGGTGAACCAGTTGGAACATTTATTAGGTCAGGAGTGGGATATATCCCCTGCTGGAGGAGCTACAGGAGAAGCCTTTATTGCCGAGAAAGATGGACAGAAGCTCTTCCTGAAACGAAATTCATCGCCATTTTTAGCTGTTCTTTCAGCTGAGGGCATTGTTCCAAAGTTAATGTGGACAAAACGCCTGGAAAATGGGGATGTAATTACGGCCCAGCATTGGATGGAAGGCAGGGAGCTATCTCAGCAGGAAATGAACAATATAAGAGTCGCAAAGCTGCTTCAAAAAATTCATCAATCCGATCCTTTGTTAAGCATGCTCAAAAGGCTTGGGAAATCCCCTTTACGACCTGAAAGTATACTTACAGAAATAGAAACCGGGTTATCTTCGGATGTTACGGATATTCCGATTATCAAGCAAGCCATTCATTTTTTACAGAACAATCTTCTGTTGATTGAATGCGACGAAAAAGTCGTCTGTCATTGTGATGTGAACCACAATAATTGGCTCATGACCGAAACTGACGGATTGTTTCTAATTGATTGGGACGGAGCAGTCATTGGCGATCCAGCCATTGACCTGGGCATACTCTTGTATTCCTACGTCCCAAGGGAAGAATGGAATGAGTGGCTTGCCCGTTATGGCAAGAAGCTTGACGCAGGCCTGGAGATGAGGATGAAATGGCACACGGTTTCACAACTTGTGCTTTCCATCCAATGGCATCATCGTAGAAAACGGTACGAGGAAAGAAACGATTTACTTCATAAACTTGAAACGCTATTAATGGCTGGCTGATTAGTATTGATCAATGTCATCCACCCATTGGGACAAGTCGTTCTGGTGGTTTGTTATATGTGCTTCTAAATCGGCGGCACCGATTCCTGTCTGACTGTATTCGTAAATCTCCGTCAGTACTGTTTTCACGTTACTATCAATATTCATATTGATCATCAAGGATTTGGCGAGCCTCTCAACCTGTTCGCATTCAGAAACGGAACCGCAGCAGTCTGTTTGATGGTTGGTTAATATATCTTTTAATAGTGCCATTTGATGTTCGTGGGATAGCGGCATATAATTCCACTCCTTTCTTAAATTGTAAAAGTGAGCCTGGATAAAAGGGGTTCTCAGGTGATTTTCCCTGCCCTTCACTTATTTATGGTGTGTGTTGCGGAAAGTTTTATACATGAAAACTACAGAGACTGTCGCCATGATGGCCGGCAGTTTTTTTATTTAATGAATGGGCCCGCGCCGGCGGTTCCTGAAAAAATCAGCTTGCAGGAATCCATCTACTCGTGTTATGGTTTGAACGATTATATTATAAATAGGGGTGTCATCATGCGTTTAAGAAATAAACCTTGGGCTGAAGACCGTTTGAATGATTTTCCGCAATATGTGATTCAGCAGCCAGTGAGCCATAAAGGTAAATGGCATGAAGTATTCGGTAACGATAATCCATTATATATTGAAGTGGGTACGGGAAAAGGCCGATTTATAACAGAAATGGCGAAAGCCCATCCTGATGTGAATTTCATTGGAATTGAAGTATATAGAAGCGTCATTGTAGCGGCACTCGACTTGTTAATTGAAGCAGAAGTGCCAAATTTAAAGTTGTTAAATGTTGATGCAGCGAACTTAGGAGAATATTTTGCTAAAGGTGACGTAGATCGCGTTTACTTGAATTTCTCTGATCCATGGCCGAAATCACGTCATGCCAAACGCCGGTTAACGTATAAAACTTTCCTTGAGGTCTATGAAGGCATTCTTCCAGATCAAGGGGAAATCCACTTTAAAACGGATAACCAAGGACTATTTGAGTCTTCCTTGATGAGTATTTCCGAGTACGGTATGCTTTTAAAATATGTAAGTCTTGATTTGCATAACAGCAGCTTTGAAGGAAATATCATGACTGAATATGAAGAGAAGTTCTCGAGTAAAGGCAATCGGATTTACCGGTTGGAAGCAAAGTTTCAATAATAATTGATGAAAAACCAGGTGCACAGCATCTGGTTTTTTGTTTTTGGGCAGATTTAGATAAATTAGTGATGTCAGTGATTATGACGCTTCCATTTTGAAAAAGGTTAAGCCATATTTTTGCATTCTCTTTCAATGCCTTTCACGGGAAATAAAGAGCTGGATGTTATCAATTTCAATAAATGGAAGCGGATGTTAAACTAAAGAGAGAGGAGGGGTAAAATGGAAACTTTGCAAATAGGGGAAATTAAATTAACATGGCTGAATGGTGGTGTAACCCACTTGGATGGCGGTGCGATGTTTGGTGTTGTACCGAAACCGCTTTGGTCCAAGAAGTATCCGGTTAACGAAAATAACCAGATTGAGTTGCGGACGGATCCGATTTTAGTTCAAGCAAATGGATTAAATATGCTTATAGATTCCGGAATTGGTAACGGGAAGATGAATGACAAGCAAAAACGAAATTTTGGGGTAACGGAAGAATCCCAACTCATTGAGGATTTAGGTAAGCTTGGGATTCAACCAAATGATATCGATTACATTTTAATGACTCATCTGCATTTCGACCATGCCTGCGGATTGACGAAACGTGAAGGTGAAGCTTGGGTTCCTGTTTTCGAACGCGCAGAAATTATTACGACTCAAATTGAATGGAATGAAATGCAAAACCCGAATATTCGTTCAAAAAGTACATATTGGGCAGAAAACTGGGAAGCTGTTGCTTCACTTGTTCGCCCGTTTAATGGAGAGAAAGAAATCACTGAAGGCATTAAAATGATTCATACCGGCGGACATAGTGATGGACATGCGATTATCATCATTGAAGATGGTTTGGACAGGCTGATTCATATGGCTGATATTATGCCGACACATGCCCATGCGAATGTACTTTGGGTACTCGCTTACGATGATTACCCAATGACCTCCATCCAGGCGAAGGAAAAGTGGATGAAATCCGGACTGGAAAACGGGTCGTGGTATAGCTTTTATCATGATGCCCACTATTGTGCCATAAAATGGAATGAAACGGGTAAAGAAATAACGGCTGAACTGAAACGAAAGCGATAAGGATAACAATAAAGGAGGACGTCATTTTGACGACCTCCTTTTTGTTTCAATCGTTTTGCGCATTAAGCTCCAAAATTGTTCCTGTAGAGGCATCCGCTACAAATTCGAATTGCTCGCGTTTTCCCTCTGTGTTTCTAGTAATGCCGCCTTTATACACTTCATAGTCTAAATTATTTTTTTTGTAGTTTTCCGGCTTCATCAAAATCCATGAGCCATATATGTTTCCGTCCTTTTTGACTGTTTCCTTCACTTGGGCTAACACTTTATCCGGAGAAGGATTACTTGATTGATCCAAAATTTGTTTTGTCGCATAGCCGGCAGCGAACCCAGCTACAGTACCTAGTAAAAACGTTTTCCAATTCATGAATTTCTCCTCCATTGCTTTTTTTCCATCACGCTTTCTAGTATACAGAAGAACTTATTATTTGACTAATAATTTGAAATTTTAACCATTAACTGATAAATTAGAACTTTCAAGTGTAACATTATTCTAAGTTCTGTAAAATAGTAATAAATAACACATAGTTAAGGGGTAGAAAGATGAATCATGAGACTTTAGCGCTTTTTAAAACATTGACAGAATTACCAGGTGCCTCAGGAAATGAACATGCTGTTCGGAGTTTCATGAAGAGTGAGCTTGAAAAATATTCAGATGAAATTATTCAAGACCGCCTTGGTGGAATCTTTGGTGTAAAAAGAGGGAATGAAGAAGGACCAACTGTACTTGTTGCTGGACATATGGATGAAGTGGGCTTTATGGTCACTTCGGTAACAGAAAACGGAATGCTCCGCTTTCAGACTCTAGGTGGCTGGTGGAGTCAGGTACTTTTGGCGCAAAGAGTTGAAATCATCACTGATAACGGACCGGTTATTGGCGTCATTGGTTCGATCCCGCCTCATTTGTTAGATGAATCGCAACGCTCAAAACCAATGGACATTAAAAATATGCTGATTGATATCGGAGCAGATGATAAGGAAGATGTGAAGAGAATTGGTGTCAAACCAGGTCAGCAGATTGTACCGATATGTCCTTTCACACCGATGGCTAACGAGAAAAAAATTCTTGCAAAAGCATGGGATAATCGTTATGGATGTGGACTGGCGATTGAGTTGTTAAAAGATTTAAAAGATGAAACTTTACCAAATATCTTATACTCCGGAGCAACGGTACAGGAGGAAGTAGGATTGCGTGGTGCAAAAACAGCAGCGTATATGATCAAACCTGATCTTTTCTTCGCCCTAGATGCAAGTCCAGCAAACGATATGTCAGGCAGTAAAAGTGAATTCGGCCAGCTTGGAAAAGGAGCCCTACTCCGTATTTTTGACCGGTCGATGGTCACACATCGCGGCATGAGGGAATTTATCCTTGATACTGCTGAATCTAATGATATCCCATATCAATATTTTGTTTCCCAAGGCGGCACGGATGCCGGGCAAGTCCATATTGCAAATGAAGGTATTCCAAGTGGCGTGATTGGCATTTGTTCGCGCTATATTCATACACATGCGTCCATGATTCATATTGATGATTATGCGGCAGCTCGTGAACTGATTGGGAAATTAGTTCGTGCATGTGATAAAACGACATTTGAGACATTAAAAAATAACGGCTAATAGAGGAAGCTGAAATGGGAAGGGGTGCAGTCATGTATCCTTTTCCAGCAGCTTTTTTTTACATAGAAGGAAGGTAACTATTTTGAAAATAGCAGTAGGTAGTAAAAATCCGGCGAAAGTAAAGGCAGTGTTTGACGTTTACGAAGAAGCTGAAATCATTTCACTTCAAGTAGAAAGCGGGGTCTCGGAACAGCCATTTTCTGATGAGGAAACAATGAATGGAGCGATAACGCGCGCCCAAAATTGCTTGAGCCAAAGCGATGCCGAAATCGGAATCGGTCTTGAAGGCGGTGTCGTAAAAATGAATCACGGCCTATTCGTATGCAACTGGGGGGCGATGGCTACGAAGGATGGAGAGATCTACATAGCCGGTGGAGCTAGAATTCCACTCCCGGAAATTGTCGCTGAACGGTTACTAAACGGTGAAGAGTTGGGTCCGGTCATGGACGACTTCACTAAGAAAGCGAATATTAGCAAAAAAGAAGGAGCAATCGGAGTGTTTACAAATGAGCAAATCACTCGAGCTGAAATGTTCCTTCATATTATGAGAATGCTAGCAGGTCAACACGAGTATAAGAAAAAAATGCAAAAGTGAGATTCTGTTAATGGCTTTTGATTTAACTATTTTGACCTTTTGAAAGCCATCTAAAAGTTAGTGACACACTGGTTTTATAGGGTTTAACCATAATACCATCGATGTGCCAAATGCAAAGGATTGCTTTGAAGGGATTGACTGAAAAGATAGGTGAAGAAAGAAGACAGTCACAACAAAGCAGAAATTGACAGGATTTAAGTTAACCGGGTTGCTAGAATAGATTACAAGGAGTGAGTGGTATGGGATGGGTTGAATCAATCCAAAAGGCAATCAACTATATGGAGGAGCATTTACTTGATGACCTAACCATTGAAAGTATTTCCAGACAAGCGAATGCCTCAGCCTTTCATTTTCAACGGACGTTCACCATATTAACGGACATATCCGTTGGTGAATATGTCCGGCGTCGAAGGCTGACTTTAGCTGCTCAGGAGATATCACGCACAAATTGCAAGATCATTGATTTAGCATACAAGTATGGCTATGACACTCCCGAGGCTTTTTCAAAGGCTTTTCGAAGGCAGCATGGAGTATCTCCAAGTGAAGCACGAAAGTATATTGGGAAGCTGACATTCTATGAACGCCTGGTAATACAGGTAATTCTGAAAGGGGAAATACCGATGAAATACAATATTATTGAAAGAGATTCCTTTCAATTAATTGGAATCAAGCGAGAGTTTTCATTAGTTAATGGAGAAAATTTAATTGGAATTCCAAAGCTTTGGGACAAAGTGAATTCGGATGGAACCGACGATCAGTTAGGGAAGTTGAACAATGGCCAAATAAAAGGGCTACTGGGAGTATGTGTTGACAAACGAATGTTGGAACAAAATGAGACTATGGATTATTGGATAGCGACAGAGTATGACGGTCAAGTGCCAGAAGGGTATTCAAGCCTAACAATTCCGGCCTCCAAATGGGTTATATTTGAAGTTCACGGACCAATGCCAGATGCTATTCAAGAAGTTTGGAAACGAATTTTTTCGGAATGGTTTCCTACAAGCGGTTATGAACATGCTGGAACTCCTGAAATGGAAGTATACACAGACGATGATGCTTCAAACCCTGATTACTACTCCGAGATTTGGATTCCTGTTAAATAGATAGAAGAGTAAGGTCTACTATATTTGTTTTCGCTTGTAGAGAAAGTTTAGTTTAATTTCCCTACAAGCTTTTTATTTTGAAGGAACTTTGGGGCTAGATTATCCGTGTTTTATTAATACCTTAAAATGCATTAATGTACCTATTACAGAATATGGTGTATATTGTCGGAAAACTATAGTCTCAGGCAAATGGAAGATTTCACAATCCATCTTCAAATATATAAGAAAGCACCTTCAGAGCTTGGTTCACGGTTTCGACTGTGACACTCGCCTTTTCCGATATTTCTTTTAAAGCATGGTGATGGGATTCCGAACGAATCAAAATAAGCGGTTTGCCTAGAGAGATGGCAGTGCTTGCATCCATGGCAGTATTCCATTGTTTATATTTTTCACCAAAAAGTGCGACGACAAGGTCTGCTTGTTTCATCAAGAGACCTGTCCGTAAATTGTTAATTTGGGAAGCGGCCGCATCCTTCAAAATCGGGGTGGGCTGTACTCCTAAAATTTCTTCTCCAATATTGTCGGAACGTTCATGGTTTTCCATTGGTCCGACAAATTCTAACGGAAGTTTCAAGGCGATTGCCTTATCTCTTAATTCACGTCTCCAATTTGAATGGATTTCCCCAGCAAGATAAACAGTTAATTTCATAATTGTTCCCCCTTGGTATATAAATTGCTTTCATTGTATCATGTTTTGAGAAAATGGATGAATTTCATAAATAAGGATAATAGTATGCATAAGAGTGTATTCTGTAATCAATCTTTAGGAAAAGAGAAGGCTGGAGGAATGACGATGGCTCTATCGATTAATAAAATTCTTATTCTCCTGTTAATGAGCAGTCTGATTGTTGTTGGTTGCTCGGGCATTGAAAGGCAAACTGATAAAGCAGTTAAGGTCGCAGAATTGGCATTTCGTGACGATAAGAAACAGCCAAATATAGAGGCGGGTCTCATTCAGGTATATCTGCCAGAGGATTTTAAGGTAGAAGAAGAACATGATAATAATTTGATCTTAAAAAGTGATAATCAGGCTTATATATTATTTGTGAATCCAAATGAAAATGAAGACAGCTCCGTATTATTTCTGGCGATTAAAGAACAGGGGGATAAATATTTGGTGCTGCATTCCTTTCAAAATGATGATAAATTTGGGTTTATCACGATAAAAGAGTTAGCGGAAGATAAGTATGAGCTTGCGGTAGGGATCGGTGGAGTCAAGCTGACAACTGAAACCGATAAAGATCAAATAAAACACGATGCAAAACAAATGATGGAAATCGTTTCATCAGTGCCTCAAAAATAAGGAACAGCTCGGAAGTATCATTCCGGGCTTTCACTTATTAGGCTTCGTTATCATAAAGATGAAACTGGCTAGTGACCGATTGTATACCATTGCAAAGAAACATAGTTCGGAAGGAGCTTCGTTGACTTAGGTAATGGCTAGTAACTGATTTTTGCTCGAAGTACTAACCTCTTCGGAAGTTTCTGATGATTGTTCTGATATTAGATGCGTTTCGCAGCTTAACCTTTGCTATGTTTGCGGTAATACGACAAGGTCTTTAGAGGCTGCTTTAGTAAAGGAAATAGATTGGCATTGTATCGATTTTACATTCTTCGAATTTCTGTGATTCAGCAATCAGTTTTTTTATTTGCTGAAGAATTATTAAGAGTTAGTAATATTTCTAATAAGTAATTCAACTCTAATCCGTATTAATGGTTGATTTATGCAGAGTCTGGTATGATGGAATTATAAAAAATTAAGATAATAATTTAGAGCTGGAGGAATATAAAAATGGAAAATTTACAGACTTTAGAACAATATGATGTATTAAAAAATGAAGGCAAACATATTTTTCTTTTTTCAGCGACATGGTGTGGAGATTGCCGTGTGATTGAACCAATAATGCCGGAGATTGAAGCGAAATTTCCTGAATTTACGTTCATTTATGTAGATCGTGATAAATACATCGATGTTTGTGTAGCCAATGATGTATTCGGAATACCAAGTTTTATCGCTTATGATAATGGCAAAGAGCTTGGCCGATTCGTGAGTAAAGATCGTAAAACACAAGAACAAATTGAAGAATTCATTCAAGCATTATAATCAAAATCCCCTTCTCGCTGGGGATTTTTCAATGAAGAGGAGGGTCAACCTTGAAAATGGATAGCACGAAGCTGAAAAACATCTTAAAAGAACGTTTAAAAGACGATAATCGCACGTTTAAATTCGATAGCAAGAAAGATACGTTACGGGTGGAAAATGTGAAAACGGGTAAAGGTATCACCGTCGAATTGCCACCGGTGCTAGCTAATTATGAAAACGTTCAGGAAAAAGCCATCGATGAAGTTGCCTATTACGTGGAAGAGGGTCTGAATGTAATGGGGGAAGAACACAGCATGGAAGGCAAGGAGAAATTCATTTTCCCAGTCATTCGTTCGACGTCCTTTCCAATGGAATCGGAAGAAGGAAACCCTTTTTTATTCGATGAGCATACGGCCGAAACACGTGTCTTTTATGCACTGGACTTAGGCAAAACCTATCGTTTGATTGATGAAAAAATGATACAGCGGGAAAACTGGCAGGGGGACCGAATCCGGGAGATTGCCCGTTTCAATGTCCGTTCCCTCTCAACAGAAATGAAGTCGGATATCGTTGCGGATAATACATTTTACTTTTTGAACACAAATGATGGCTACGACGCAAGCAGAATCCTTAATGAATCATGGCTTCGAGAAATGAAGGACAAAATTCAGGGAACAATGGCAGTGGCGATTCCTCATCAGGATGTCATTATCATTGCAGATGTGAAGAATAATACTGGGTATGATGTGCTCGCTCAAATGGCGATGAGCTTTTTTGCCAGTGGCCACGTACCGATTACTGCTTTATCCTTCCTGTACGAAGAAGACGAGCTGGAGCCTATCTTTATTTTGGGTAAAAACAAAAAGCGTGAACAATAAATAAAGCAGAATGCACAAAATATAAGGACCCTTGCAAGTATGGAAAAATTCCAGCTCGTCAGGGGTCCTATTTTTTTATGTGCTTTATGAGACAATGTTTTATGGCTATTTTTTTACCGCTATACCAGATGAAATAAATTGGTTCATTTTTATATTTTCTGCATCGCAGCGTAGTTTATAAAAAATATTGAATAAGCTCATGTTCTTTTTCCGATACGACGATCTAATAGACAAAGAATGTTAATCAAAACATCCGAAGACTTTAATAATTCCTCAATTGGTGAGTTAAAGTATTCCTCTAATGCAAAGTAAAAATCATATTGACCATAAATTCCATCTGCTTTTAGTATTTTTTGAGCCTGATCTTGTAAGGCCCGATTTTTGGGTACATCATCAAAGTCATACTGATTAGATTTATCTCGTATGTCACGTTCTCTATAAAATTCTTCTCTTGCAGCTGTAATTGTACACATGCTCAATATTTCCACTTTATCAACGGTAATTACAGCTCTGCCTAATTGATCATGAGCTTTACGGTAATTGATAACTTGAAAATCCACTCTCGAGCGCAATGTCTCACATAGAAGATCCGATAACCGTTTCTTTGCTTTGCTCCATTTTGGACTATACAATAAATTGCCCCCCAAATATTCAATCCTTTAGTTGAATGATACTCGCTACACTGATTGTACATTAATAGAGGATTTGACATTAAAAATGTAAAGTATTAATTTAATTTCCCTTAAATTTGATACCAAGCAAACTTATATCAGAGATTCGCAGAATTATTTCCCAGACAATCTTCAAACAAGCTAGGAACAGAGGAAGCATCAGTTTAGAGTAATAATAGATAAAAGATGAAAAGGGACTTTAATCATTCTATTACAAAAGAAGGAAGTGTG
This sequence comes from Peribacillus butanolivorans, assembly GCF_001273755.1. Lineage (GTDB taxonomy): Bacteria > Bacillota > Bacilli > Bacillales > DSM-1321 > Peribacillus > Peribacillus butanolivorans. Next base: position 3,870,814 of record NZ_LGYA01000001.1, on the reverse strand, counting down.
AAGAGTTAAAGCGAAACTGTTAGGTAGTTTGTTTTTATGCTGCCAGGATGTACTTATTCGGATTTAAGATGAACCGAATAAAACAAATTGCTTAACCCAAAAATTAAAAATCATTGCTCTTATGGTTTTGGTATACACAGAGTTCTTAAACTATTATAAGTTTCTTTAAGAAAATTCGTTAACATTCCGATGTATGAACGAAAGGAACATTCCTTAATTAATATTCTTTTCACATAATTATCAAGCCGATATATAAAGGGGGACAATAACTATGAAAAATCAATTAATGAACATGTTAGAAATGCGTAAAAATGAAATGATTCAAATTCGTCGTTATTTACACGAAAACCCGGAGCTTTCCTTTAAGGAAGAAAAAACAGCACAATATATCATTGATTTTTATAAGGGAAAAGATGTGGACATTCAAACGAATGTTGGAAATGGATTGGGAATCATCGTAACAATCGAAGGTGGGAAACCAGGAAAAACGATAGGTCTTCGTGCAGACTTTGATGCGCTGCCTATTTTAGAAGAAACCGAGGTTCCATTTAGGTCTAAAAATGAAGGTGTGATGCATGCTTGTGGACATGATGGACATACAGCTTATCTATTAGTCTTGGCAGATTGCCTCATTCAGCTGAAGTCTTCCCTTCCTGGTACCATTAAAATCATCCATCAACATGCTGAAGAAGTACCGCCAGGAGGTGCAAAAAGCATCGTGGAATCAGGGGTGCTAGATGATCTAGATGCTGTTTTTGGAACGCATTTGTTCCCATCACATCCAGCTGGAGAGGTGGGGTATCGCAGCGGCTATTCGATGGCTGGCAGGACATATTTCAAGTTAGGGATAAAAGGTGTAGGCGGCCATGGTTCTTCCCCACATTTGGCTAATGATGCTATTGTTGCAGGTTCCCATTTTGTAACAGCTGTTCAAACCGTAATCAGCCGGCGCTTGAACCCCTTTGATATGGGTGTTGTCACTATTGGTTCTTTCGATGGAAAAGGAAGCTTTAATGTCATAAAAGATCGGATAGAGATTGAAGGGGATGTACGCTATATGACAGAGGAGACCCAACAGCTGATAAACAAGGAAATACACCGGATTGTTAAAGGGATAGAAACAGAATTTGATGTTCAGTGTGAGCTTTTATATATGCCGGATTATCCACCTTTATATAATGATCCTAAAATGACTGAATTTGTGAAAAATAGCCTTCAAAACATGAATGACCCAGATATTAAGCAGGTCTTAGAATTCCCAATGTTCTCAGGATCAGAAGATTTTTCATATTATGCGGAAAAAACGCCTGGTTGTTTCTTTTACATAGGCTGTAAACCAAAAGGGGTAGAGAAGGTGTATTTCAATCACCATCCTAAATTCGATATCGATGAAGATGCGCTTCTGATTGCGGCCAAATCAGTGGCGCAAGTTGTATGTAGTTTTTATGAATTAGATTAGTCAACTGTAGCCCTACTTTTCTAAAATAGTTATATAACCCCCAAAACACCGTTCGGTTTAATCGAACGGTGTTTTGTAGAATCTTGCCACTACATTAATAAAATTAGAAGAATTCACCAGGAATGATATGGTTTGTATTAAAACTTAATCTCTTTGTAAACATCATTTAACAGCTGTGTTTTATTTAAATAGTAGACTAAGGGCTAACGATATTTTATATAGAATAGGTTTATACTCTTTTCAAAAGGGGTTTAATAGGATAAGAGTTATGCGAAAATCGAAGGGTAAGTACAAATAAATAAAAAAAGCACATACAAATCCCTATTCAGCTTAAATTCTCTCGATATTTTATAAATAACTGGTAGAATAAGTTACATAACTACAGATAGTAGAAAGAGTGATAGGTTTGAAATGGCTAAATAAGATGAAGAAATGGTTCCAAGCAGAGGAAATTATTGAGATTGAAGAAATTATTATAGATGAACCGCTAGATGAAGAAACATTAAAAAATATGGATTTTTCCAAGCTTACAAACACAAGGAAAGAAGATATAAAAGAATACAATCAAACAGTGGAGAAGATGTCCCAGGTGAATGATCCGGATACAAAAATCCTGTTTCAATATCCGAAAGGGCAATTTAAGTTTCCTCTCATTCCTGACCAAGAGCAGCATAGAAGAAAGCCTAGGGAAAGAAAGAGGGAAGAGCGTGAGCCTAAGCGTGAGCCTAAGTCTAAGCAGGAAAAAGTGACCAAGGCTAGAAGTCCTGTGAGGGGACCTGAACCAAAGCATAGAAACGCCGATCGTGAATCAACAAACAAAATAGTTCCATCGAAAACTCCATTCCGTCCGACGGAAATCCCCTCACCTATATATGGGTTTCGTCGTCCAGAAAAAAAGATGGTCACTACTGAGCGAATTGTCGAGTATGAATTAGAAAGCAAGCTACCTGTTCTCAAAAAAGAAGAGCCAGAAGTTCCAGCGTATATCCCTAACACCACAAAAGAAGTGGCCTATGAGGAATTAACAATTGAACCTTCTGTTCTTGTACCAGAACAAGTGGAAGAAAAAAGGGAAGAAGAGATGGAGATTCCCGCTTATTTCCGTAAAAACGCGCCTACAACACCCCTTGAGGAAGTAGCAAGCGAGCCTTCTAAACCTATTTCTGAACAGGTGGAAGAAATAAAAGCCTTCGAGCAGGATCAGGATGATTTTGGGCGGGAAGTGGCTGTTTCGATTATGGAACAGGTGGAAGCGACACCGACCAAAGCTTATGTAGCGCCAAAGGAAGAAGTTATACAACCAACACCGGAATTTGTCGAGAAACCTGTCGAAAGTCAAGTGATTGATTTAGAAAGCGAACCAGCGGCGACTATTACGGAAGAACAGCCTAAACGCCCAAAAAAACATATTCCTTTTAATGTGATGATGCTTAAGCAGGATCGGGAAAAAACTCAATACCTAAATAAGATTATAGCGGAAAAAAAAAGCCCTGATTCAGAGAGAGGAGTAGTTTCTTTTGGAAAGAAACCTACAATAAATCCTGATGAAGCAGGGTCTGGACAAGCAGTACAATCCGGATCCGTTCATGAATTGAAAACAGAGGCAGACCGAGTCGTGTTGGAAGAGAAGCCGGTTATGCCAGAACCTATAAGCTTCCGGGAAACGCAGTATGAATCCGTAGCGGTAGCCGAACCTGAGAATGCCGGTGAGTCCAATACGGAATCAAGTGGGGTCTATGTATCGCCTTTCATGCCGGAAGTGAAAACCTCTGAAAATGTTGAGCAAAACGAACCGAATACAGAGGCTGCAACAGAAGTAGAAGGAAGAAGCATCAAGAATATCTCAGAAGCTCTGGTGTCTATAGAAGTGGACGACAACCCTTATTATGTGTTTCCGAAGATTGATTTGCTGACACCTCCTACTTACGCAGAGCATGATGATGAGTGGCTTGAGGAGCAGACATTATTACTAGATGAGACACTGAAGAACTTTAATGTCCGGGCAAAAGTTGTCAATGTCACTCAAGGGCCAGCAGTGACTCGTTTCGAGGTGCATCCGGAACCAGGTGTGAAGGTGAATAAAGTAACAAATCTGATGGATGATATCAAATTAAGTCTAGCTGCTCAGGATATGCGGATGGAAGCGCCGATTCCGGGTAAGCATACAATTGGTATCGAGATTCCAAACAGGAAAAGTAAGCCGGTATTTTTGCGAGAGGTTTTGGAAAGTACTGAATTTCAAGAGCATGAATCACCGCTTGCTGTGGCACTTGGACTCGATATATCAGGTCAGCCGATTATCACTGATTTAAGAAAAATGCCACATGGCCTGATTGCCGGACAAACCGGATCAGGGAAAAGTGTCTGTATCAACACGATGCTGGTTAGCTTGCTGTATAAAGCGACGCCTCAGGAGTTGAAATTACTATTAATCGATCCGAAAATGGTCGAGCTTGCTCCATATAACCGGATTCCGCATTTGGTCAGTCCAGTCATTACTGATGTGAAGGCCGCTACAGCTGCTCTGAAATGGGCGGTAGAGGAAATGGAACGGCGTTATGAATTGTTTGTTCATGCCGGCGTCCGTGATATTAGCCGCTTTAATGATCAAGCAGAAAAAGCCGGACAATATTCAAGCAAGCTTCCTTATATTTTGGTGATTATTGATGAGCTGGCGGATTTAATGATGATGTCCCCAGCTGATGTCGAGGAAGCAATCTGTCGCATTGCTCAAAAGGCCCGTGCCTGTGGTATTCATTTAATTGTGGCTACACAGCGACCATCAGTCGATGTCATAACAGGATTAATCAAGGCAAATATTCCGACAAGAATCGCGTTCTCTGTTTCTTCCCAAGTCGACTCACGCACGATTATCGATAGCGGAGGGGCAGAAAAGCTGTTAGGAAAAGGGGATATGTTATTTGCTGAAAACGGCTCATCAAAAACGGTGCGTTTGCAAGGAACTTTTGTAAGTGACGAAGAAATTGATCAAGTCGTCAACCATGTGAAACTAGAGCAGCAGCCGAAGTATTTATTTGAGCAAGAAGATTTGTTAAATCGGGCACAGGTTACTGAAGATGCAGATGAGCTTTTCTTTGAGGCATGTGAATTTGTTGTGAGTCAGCAGGCTGCATCAGCATCAAGTGTCCAAAGACGCTTCCGTGTCGGTTACAACCGGGCAGCGCGTCTAATAGAAATGATGGAGCAGCAGGGGGTTGTTTCGGAATCAAGAGGCAGCAGACCCCGTGATGTATTAATCACAGAGGAAGAACTTGAATTTTTGCATGTGAATTAAGAGAACCTATTAAAAGGAAATTGTATATAATGTTAAAGGTGAAAACGCGGTGTTATCACCTTTCATGACGGAATAGCCAATGATTTGATAATTTGGTATCTGCTTGACATGGATGAATGAATAAAAAAGTGATATAATAGTTTTTTGTTGATGAGTGATTGAAAATATAAGTATAAAAAAACCTATGAAGAAATTGCATTTCTTCAAGTCTCGTAATGAAAAAACAAATAAAAGATGACGTCATATACTGTCATACAGGTAGACGATTGGTGGAGGTTCGCTTTATGACTGCTTACCATTTTGTGGGAATTAAAGGATCGGGTATGAGCGCTCTTGCTCAAATACTGCATGATATGAATATTGAAGTGCAGGGTTCCGACTATGAAAAAGAATTTTTTACACAATTAGCGTTAGAAAAAGCCGGGATAAAAATCCTTCCTTTCAATGAGGAAAATATACAACCAGGAATGACCATTATTGCAGGGAATGCGTTCCCGGACACCCATCCGGAAATCGTAAAGGCAATGGAACTAGGTTTGCCAATCATCCGTTATCACCGTTTCCTTGGTGATTTCATGAAAAACTATATTAGTGTGGCAGTTACGGGAGCGCATGGTAAAACATCGACAACCGGCTTACTGGCCCATGTTATGGGTGGCGTAAAACCAACATCCTATTTGATTGGGGATGGAACGGGTAAAGGGATTGTGGAATCTAATTACTTCGTATTTGAAGCATGTGAATATCGCCGACATTTCCTTTCTTATTATCCGGATTATGCAATCATGACAAATATTGATTTTGATCATCCTGATTATTATGCAAATGTTGAAGACGTGTTTGAGGCATTCCAAACAATGGCTATGCAAGTCAACAAAGGCATTATTGCGTGCGGAGATGACGAGCATTTACCACATATTCAGGCGAAAGTACCGGTTATTTTTTACGGATTTACGGAAGGAAATGATTTTCAAGCGAAAAATGTTTCCGTTACCCCAGATGGCACTACATTCGATGTGCATGTAAGAAACAATTATTATGATACATTTACTATTCCGACTTACGGAAAGCATAATGTGTTGAATGCACTAGGTGTCATTGCACTTTGTAAATATGAAAACTTGGATAAGGAAGCTGTGAAAGCCCAATTACGGACTTTTGGCGGAGTCAAACGCCGGTTCTCTGAAAAGGAAATCGGAAGTCAGATCATCATTGATGATTATGCGCATCATCCGACTGAAATCTCAGCAACTGTTGACTCAGCGCGTCAAAAATATCCAGAGCGTGAAGTTGTTGCGGTATTCCAACCACATACTTTCTCAAGAACGCAAGCATTCCTGGATGAGTTTGCTGATAGCTTGAATTTAGCCGACAAAGTATACTTATGCGAAATTTTTGGATCTGCTCGTGAACACCAAGGAAAGCTGTCAATTGAAGATCTTCAAGAGAAAATTCCTGGTGCCGAGTTGATAACGGAGAACACAACATCAATATTGCAAAATCATGAAAACAGTGTCGTACTATTTATGGGGGCAGGGGACATTCAAAAGTTCCAGGCGGCCTATGAGCAGTTACTACAGGTTAAATAAAAAAAATGGCCAATCCGTTAGCGGGTCGGTCATTTTTTTTCAGTTTAGATCCATAGAAAAAAACCAGCCGCAAAATAGACTGCGGCTGGTTTTTTAAAATCCGGTACAACTTATAAATGTTATTTTAAATTTTCTGGATTTAATTTTTCCAGTTCAGGTAAGACAAAGCGTCCGTCCTTACGAATCAAGACATCATCAAAATAGATTTCTCCTCCGCCATACTCAGGGCGCTGGATATTGACTAGGTCCCAGTGAATGTTTGAATGGTTTCCGTTAAAGGCATCATCATAGCATTGTCCAGGGGTAAAATGAAAACTTCCATCAATTTTTTCATCAAAGAGGATATCTTGCATCGGGTGTAGAATATAAGGATTTACACCAATCGCAAATTCACCGACATAACGTGCGCCTTCATCTGTATCAAAAATTTTGTTGATGCGTTCAGTATCATTCGCAATTGCTTCAACAATTTTTCCATCCTTGAATGTTAACTTCACGTTTTCAAAAGTAAAACCCTGATATGGGGACGGAGTATTATATGAAATCACACCATTGATTGAATCTTTCACAGGAGCCGTATATACTTCACCGTCAGGAATGTTTAGCTCACCTGCACATTTGATGGCTTTAATGTCTTTGATGGAGAAAGATAAGTCCGTTCCGGGACCTGTTAAGCGGACTTTATCTGTTTTATCCATCAATTCAACAAGGCTGTCCATTGCTTCGCTCATTTTGCCGTAGTCGAGGTTGCAGACTTCGAAATAGAAATCTTCGAATGCTTCTGTACTCATTTTGGCTAATTGAGCCATGGAATTTGTCGGGTAGCGAAGTACGACCCATTTTGTTTTTGGTACGCGGATATTTCTATGTACTTTCCCGATTGTTTGGCCGTGAATTGCCATTTTCTCTGCAGGGACATCGGATTGCTCATTGATATTATCCCCGGCACGAAGCCCGATATAAGCATCCATCTGGCTCATTACGTTTGCTTCAAACTCACCCATCATCTTGTATTGTTCTTCTTGAGCACCCATTAACAAGGCACGATCCACCTGGTGGTCTTTTAAAAGGACGAACGGGTAACCACCTGCTGCATAGGCTTCATTCACAAGGGCGTTAACAAGTTCACGCTGCAATCCAAAGTTTTCTATTAAGACTTTTTCACCTTTTTGGAGCTTCACGGAATAATTGATTAAGTTATTTGCTAATGTTTCAATTCTAGGATCTTTCATAAAAAATACCTCCATTGTTTAAATTCGACTTATCTTTCTATCATACCCGATTTATTGCCATAAGTTCATCTATAGACTCCTATGGAGGAAATGGTTTTAGACAATAATATTTCCAGATTAGGGTTTGGTAGGGTATATTGAAAAAATAAAAACGTTTATAATAACAGGGAAGGGGTAACTAATAACTAACAGTTACTTAATAGTCGATTTTTTTCGGAGGTGTTCCAATGGAGATTATTTTATACGTAAGTGCTGCAATTGCAGCGATTGCTTTCTTAGTCCTTGTTATTTTTTTAACCAAGGTACTAACATCACTTCAAGCTACCTTGGACAGCGTGGCCCGGACGCTGACAGGACTTGAAAGCCAAATGCAGGGCATAACGCTCGAAACTACCCAGCTATTACATAAAACAAATACGTTGGCTGAAGACTTGCAACAAAAATCAGAAAATCTGAACACAGTAGTAGATGCTGTGAAGGATGTCGGCACATCCATCTCAAGCTTTAACACTTCCGTCCAAAAGGTTTCCCATAAGGTGCAGACGGAGATTGATAATAATCAAGAGCGAATCTCCCAAATTGTACAATGGAGTAATGTAGCCTTGGAAATTCGGGACAAATGGAAATCCAGAAATAAGCAGGCTGCCCCGACTCCAAATGAAAGAGCGGAGTTAGAACGGGAAGCGCTAGAAACAGATAACTTACCTAAAAAAAGGTTTTTACGCTCTAGATCTTAAAATCTAGTTAAATAAAAATAAACTGAAAATTGAGAGGGGAATGTACTATGACTCAAAAAGAATTTCCGACAAAGGACTATCAGAAATCATATGAGGACGAATGCGACTCTATCAATTCAAAGGACTTTATGATTGGCGCCTTAATCGGTGGCATGATTGGAGCAGCAACAGCGCTGTTTATGGCTCCGAAAACAGGTAAGGAATTAAGAAGTGATTTAAATGAACAAGCTAGAAATCTTTCAGAGAAAACAGAAAAACTAAGACAAACGGCAATGGAAAAGGGTACAGCTCTTGCCGATACTGCCAAAGAAAAAACAAGTTCTGTCACTGAAATTGTTTCTAATAAATCATCTGGTATTGTTAATAAAGTGAAAAGTTTAAAAGTGGGTAAATCAGAAAACGGTGATGCTGCCGATGATACTACAAATTCGAGCAATAAGGATATTGATGTAACTGGAACTTCAGATGCTCCAATCGTATCGGTCGAAACGAATTATACGAACGATAGCAACACGGATTCCGAAAATGCTCCAGCCGATCCTACAAGCGGAAACAAGAATACGGCAAAATTAAAGCTTGATGAAGCGAAAAAAGCATTTGATGAAACAGAAAATAAATTAAAAAATTAAACTCAAATCTTCATTCATATATTACTGGTGAAGGCGCATAGAAGTTTGTCAAGAATCAGGCGATGAAGCGGTACGATAGCTTCATCGTCTTTTTGATGATAAACTATGCTAATAATGAAAGGAGACTTCAAAAAATGACAATAAATAAAATTGATTCAGAAGAACAATTCAATGAGCTTTTAAATGAGGAGACGTTCCTTCTTTTCAAGCATAGTTTAACATGCCCAGTCAGCGCTGAAGCATATGAACAATATGAAAAGTATATGGCAGCGAACGAGGAACTAAAAACGGCCTATTTGGCCGTTCAAGAAGCGCGTCCTCTATCCAATTATGTGGCAGAAACATTTGATATTAAACATCAATCGCCACAAGTTATTCTTTTTAAAAATGGAAAACCAGCTTGGAATGAATCTCATTGGAGAATTACATACGATTCACTAACTAAAGCTATCTCTGAATAAGTTGAAAAGCCGTATCCCTCTGCTTGAGGGATACGGCTTTTTTATTCCGCCTACATTCATACAGTAGTTGGCCAAAGGATTTTTAAATGATCCCCGGGAGAAATTACTTCATGAAAGGTCGTTTCTTGATCGTTTTTGATAAGGGTAAAGCGTTTATCTCCTTGAGTGGGCAAGTCAACTTCGACATGGCGGAATACATCCTGAAAAATAAATGGTTCTAGTTTTTGTCGGACTAAGCTGATTGAATCTCCTGTATGAATGAAATCATTCTCTTCAAGAAGTTCGTTGTTCCGCCGAAACTCAGCTAGTTTCTTAGAAAGGATAACTTGATTACCCTCATAAAAAACAGGGATGGAGAAGGTGTGCTGAATATTAAGGGCGTCAGCAACATCCAGTAATGTTGGCTGGGTCCGTCTTGTGATTTCTATTTCATCTCCATCATCAAAAGAGTAGGCAAGTTTCGATTCTAAACCATTTTTAGTGATTCTTCCTGTTAAGGCCGGGAGTCGAATGGCTCTACCATTTAACTGAAAGGAAAAAGGTTCAAGATGAGTAAGGAGCTCAGGCTGTTGAACCGCCTTAATTAATTCCTGGATTGTTCCAGGCATTTCGCAGGTTATTTGATCATGGTCCTCAACAAGTTCATTGCCAGACGCCGCATTTCCATTTCTGGTGATAGAGGCCCAAATCCTATGTTCTGTTCCATTAAGGATAACTTTTTTACTGGAGTGGTCGTCAAGCACATCGCTTATCCGTAAAATAGCGGGCTCACCGTCTTCACCTTTTGTGGTTATAATGACATCTTCATTTTTAACTTCATTATCTAAGGAGGCTTCTTTCCCATTTAAAGTGATAAGAGATTTCTTCCCGTGTCCTCCTGGAAGCGTAATCTGCTGCCCATTGATATGTACAATTTTAGCCATCCCAGGCTTTCCGCACAGTTTACTCATCCGGATACCGGCCGTGAGCAGGCAATCCCCCACGCTTGTTCGTTTCATATCGAATAGACGGATGGGACGGTCGTCAACGGTTACGCTCATATACTGTATCGGGTTTTTATCGGCTGCAATGGCTATGCCAATTGGGGTAACCAATTCGGGACCTTTTTGAATCGTATCTGAAATCCCGAGGTTTTGGATGGCTTCTATACCACGAATAGCGACTCGGTTCTCAGGCAAATTTAATTTTTCAGCCAAAAGGCGGGGAAGCTCTGGTGTCTGACTTCCGCCACCAACAAGCATCACTGCTTTTGGCGGTTTTGCGTTATTCAGAGATAGAATTTCCGTACTGATTGACTCGGCCAAACGATCGAGTGAGGGATGAATATTATGGATGATTTCCTCCCTGGAAACATCGTTGGCAAAACCGAGGATATCTGTAACTGTTATATGATCATGATCGATTAACTCTCTTTTTGCATTTTCGGCTAATGGGAAATCAAGAAGCAGGTAGTCACTGATTGCCTCGGTTATTTCATCACCAGCAATTGGCACCATCCCATAGGCAATGACGGTCCCTGAATCTGTCAGGGCAATATCTGATGTCCCGGCTCCAATATCTACTAAAGCGACGTTTAAGCGCCGCATGGATGACGGAATGAGTACATTGATAGCCGCTATAGGCTCAAGGGTGAGAGCCTGCATTTCCAAATCCGCTCTCTTTAAGGCTGACAGCAGTGATTCTACTACAACCTTAGGAAGAAAGGTAGCAATGATCTCAACAGATGCTTCATCACCGCTCTGGTCAATTAGACTACCTATTTCCTGTCCATCAAGCCGATAGTATAAAACAGAATAACCAACGCAATAATACATGGAATGGGAAGTGGTTTGTTTGGCAACAACGGCCTGTGCTTCCTGGACGGCACTGAATTCAAGGTGAAGGATATCTTCACGTGTCAGCATCGGCTTGCCTCCAATATTGATCGTCATTTCCGCCCGTTCCGTTTTTAAGGCCCTTCCGGCAGCAGCCACGGAAACCTTCTTTAAGGGACCGTGTTTTTCTTCAAGTTGACTTTTGATATGAGTAATGACTTTGGATACGGCAAGGACATCATGAATTTGTCCATCGAGCATGGCTCTCTCAGAATGCTCTTCAGATAAAATATCTATTATATTATAGCTTTCCTGCTTTTTTTCCAATATAATTCCTACAACGGATCGTGTTCCAATATCTAAAGCAAACAGTTTTTCGTACATGGAAAACACCTACTTTTATGTAATTATGACTTTAATGCTTAAAAGCGTTTAATTATTAAAGAAAAATGTAGTGACATTTAAAGATACTTCATTTATAATTGATTTAATTATACATGAAATATTATAAAATTTTTCATTGGATAAAATAATCGGGGCAAATGAGTGAAAATTCAAATAGATAATTTGGGCTTTTAATCGCTGAACCGGTTTTAATTTTAAAAAACGAAGGGATGGATTTGTAATGAGCAACAAAGAGCTTGATGGACTTCGTAATCAACTGGATGATGTGAACCTTCAGTTATTACATCTTATTAATCAACGTGCTGAACTTGTACAGGAAATTGGCCGCGTAAAAGAAAAACAAGGTGTAAACCGTTACGATCCGGTTCGTGAAAGAACAATGTTGGACCTTATCGAAGCTAATCATCAAGGACCTCTTGATCTTGGTTCGATTAAACATATTTTCAAAGAAATCTTCAAATTAGGCTTGGAACTTCAAAAAGATGACCAGAAGAAAACGCTTCTTGTTTCTAGAAAACAAAAATCGGAAGATACAATCATCGACATTAAAGGCGAATTGATTGGGAACGGAATTCCAAGCTTTGTTTTCGGACCATGTGCCGTGGAATCTTATGAACAAACAGCTGCAGTAGCTGAAGTCATCAAAGCAAAAGGCTTGAAACTAATGCGCGGTGGTGCATATAAACCACGTACCTCTCCATACGATTTCCAAGGACTTGGTTTGGAAGGCTTACAAATTCTTAAGCGTGTAGCTGATGAATACGGCTTAGCTGTAATCAGTGAAATCGTGAGTGCAAACGACATCGAAGCTGCGGTTGAACATATTGATGTCATCCAAATCGGAGCACGTAACATGCAAAACTTTGACTTGTTAAAAGCTGCAGGTGCTGTAAATAAACCTGTTCTCTTAAAACGTGGACTTGCTGCAACAATCGAGGAGTTCATTCATGCAGCGGAATACATCATGTCACAAGGTAATGGTAACATCATCCTTTGTGAGCGCGGTATCCGTACTTACGAAAAAGCAACAAGAAATACACTTGATATCTCTGCTGTTCCGATTTTAAAACAAGAAACTCACTTACCGGTTATGGTTGACGTCACGCATTCTACTGGACGACGCGACCTATTGCTTCCAACAGCTAAAGCAGCTCTTGCTATCGGTGCGGATGGTGTCATGGCAGAAGTTCATCCTGATCCGTCTGTTGCATTATCAGACTCTGCACAGCAAATGGACTTCAAACAATTTGATGAATTCTACGAAGAAATTAAACGTTTGAACTGGGTAACAGTATAAGCTAGAAGGTTTTTAAAATATGCACTTACGGCCCTTACCATCTTGGCAAGGGCTATTTTTAATGGTAAAATACTTGTTTTTGCAGAAAAAGTCTATAAAAAGGCACTATTGGATTGCAGGAAAGATTCTACTATCGTATGATAAATAACAAGAATGAGAACTGTTCGGAAGGTTGAGTCATACATAAAGTGATATCTATGTGAATTTTATACTTGTAGAGATTATGAATCATTGGCTGAGAAGAAAGAGTAGGACTGCATTTTTGTTAGTCAGATTGTTCCTAAAATAATCTTCCTTATAGAAGAAAAACGTATAAAAGAATTTTTCTCAAATATTTCGAGTCTTTTATGGGAAAAATGAAAGAAATGGAGGAATGGATGAATGAATAATATAACCATTTATGATGTGGCACGCGAAGCGAATGTTTCTATGGCCACTGTGTCCCGCGTAGTAAACGGGAATCCAAATGTAAAGCCTGCAACAAGAAAGAAAGTTTCAGACGTGATTGATAGGTTAGGATACCGTCCTAATGCAGTGGCGAGGGGGCTTGCCAGCAAGAAAACAACAACAGTAGGGGTTATTATCCCGGATATCTCTAGTATCTTTTTTGCTGAGTTAGCACGAGGCATAGAAGATATTGCGACTATGTATAAATACAATATCATTCTAAGCAGTTCTGATGAGAATATAGATAAGGAATTTCATTTGTTGAATACGATGCTTGGAAAACAAGTAGATGGTATCGTATTCATGGGTGGCAATATTTCGGATGAACATGTGAGAGAGTTTAAAAATTCACCTGTTCCAATCGTATTGGCTGGTTCGGTAGAAGAAAGCGGGCAAGTCCCATCCGTTAATATTGATTATGAAGCAGCTGCATTTGACGCAGTTACCTTCTTCGCCCAAAAGGGTCACGAGCATATTGCTTTTGTAACTGGAAACTTGTCCGCGCTAATTAATGAAAAGAAATTAGCTGGTTATAAACGAGGGTTGAAAGAAGCGGGGCTTTCATTCGATGAGAGTTATATTGTTGATGGCGATTATACATATGATTCAGGGATTGAGTCTTTTGATAAGTTTCTGGAAGCTGAAAAGAAACCGACGGCGTTCATTGTCGGCGCTGATGAAATGGCGCTAGGAATTGTCCATGCTGCTCAGGACAAAGGCTATAATGTACCGGAAGACTTTGAAGTGATCAGTTTTGATAACACCCGATTGACCTTAATGGTTCGCCCGCAAATTACGACGATCGTTCAGCCTTTATACGATATTGGAGCGGTTGCAATGAGGCTTCTGACAAAATTGATGAATAAAGAACAAGTGGAGGAGGGTCATGAAATAGTGATCTTACCACATCGAATTGAAGAGCGGCAATCAACGAAATAAGCTGCTTAGAGAGTGTCCTTAGGGCACTCTCTTTTAGTTTTGAAAACTATATGAAGGGTCTTGACGAAAAAAAGATCGTTTTTCAACGACCTTTTTAGTCAGCTTTTATCATTACTTGTTGATGTTTGTTTGGAAGTTCGGATGGGATAAAGAGCCTTTTCGAGCGTTTGGGCATTCTTCTCGGTAATTTCTGGTTTCCTTGGAATCGGTTCGTATATGTCCTCCATATCATCCCACTCATTTGGGAGCGTCACAGGGGACTCAGGCTGCCATGTATTAAGCCATTCTTTCGATAGGGGGCCAGATATATCATTATTCGTCATCTCAAGCCAGACCCTCGACCAGGCACGTGGAACGACACGCCAGATATCATACCCTCCGCCGCCAACTGCAATCCAGCGGCCTTCACAATACTGATGGGCCAATTCGTGAGCCAATTTTGGTATTTCCCTGTAAATCTTCATTGTGGCAGATAGGTGGGTGAGTGGATCATAATAATGAGAATCGGCACCATTTTGTGTTAAGATGACATCCGGTTTGAAGAATTCAACCACTTCTTTGAAGGAAGCTGTGTAGCATTCGAGCCAGGAGTCATCTTCAGTGAACGCATCGACGGGAATATTGAATGAATAGCCGTAGCCCTTTCCTTGCCCTCGTTCGTTAATATTGCCAGTGCCGGGAAACAAATAACGTCCTGTTTCATGAATGGATAGGGTGCAGACTTCTGGGTCATCATAAAACGACCATTGTACGCCGTCACCATGATGGGCATCTGTATCGACATATAAGACACGTGCGCCATATTTTTTTTGTAAGTATTTAATCGCGACCGAACTATCATTATAAATACAAAAGCCCGAAGCTTTGCCACGAAAACCATGATGCAGGCCCCCACCAAGATTCAGGGCATGCAGAGACTGACCGGTCATAACGGCATCCACGGCCGTTAAGGTTCCACCTACTAGTAAGGCACTTGCTTCATGCATATTAGGAAAAATTGGAGTATCTTCTGTTCCTAATCCATAATTTACGGCTTTTTCAAGAGGAAGTTTTCCCTCACCCGCCAATCTGACAGCGTTTACATAATGGTGGTCGTGAATCAGTTCTAATTCTTCATCGGTAGCGATTCTAGGTTTTATAATTTGATCATCACTAATGGCATGGTGTTTTTTTAACAAATCTAGCGTGAGCTTAAGCCTCTTTTGATTAAAAGGATGCTCGTCGCTGAATTTATAGGTAAGGAGTTCATCGGAATAGACAAACAGTGATTTATCAATCATGAGAAATCCCCGGTAGACTAGGCCATAAAACGGTATAGCCTTCTTTCTTTAAATCCTCCACCACCATAAATGGATTCATTGTCTGCACACGGATTACAAGAATCTTATAATCTATTTCAGTTTTTTCCGGATAAACAAGAGTACTCAGGATATTCAAATTGCGCTTTTTGAAAATGAGGGCAATATCGTAAAGCGCCCCTGCTTTATTCGGAATTTTGATTTCAATTTGGGAACCGGGCTGATTAACCCCCGTTAATTCAACGTAAGAATGGAGCAAATCAGAACCGGTTATAATGCCTACTAACTTTTTTTCTTTCACGATTGGCAGGCAGCTGATATTGTTTTCACAAAATACAGCCCCGATTTCTTCAACAAAATCTAGCGGATGCCCTGTGATTATATCCGTTTTCATGATGCTGGTTAGTGGTTTTTGTAAATCATTTTTGTATTCTGAGGTGCGGAAAATCGAAGGAGCAGCATCCCTTATATCACGGTCGCTGACTAATCCCACAAGTTGAAAGTTGTCATCGACAATGGGAATATGGCGAATTCGTTTCTCCTTAATGATTAAGACAGCGCTATGGATTGTATCTGTTGGAGTGAGAGAAATAATATCTTCATTCATTATTTTTTCAACAATCATATTTGTTCCTCCTCTTTACTCACCTTTTTAATACATAAATCGATTCATAAAACGTAGTTGGTCAAACTTCTGGATAGATTCGGGCGGCACTCTTTTTCCAATACGCGCCATCAGGCAGTTGGCTGGATGGGAACTGATTTCCGGGTCATCTGTTGCAAAGTAGACCAAGCCGCCGGCACTCATCATTTTTTCCATGATTTTGCGATAGTCCCAAATATTCAATCCTGTCCCTTTCAAATCCCAATGCCAATAGTATTCAGTTGTAATGATGATAAAGTCTTCTACCGAATCGTCTTCCATGGAGAGACGGATTAAGTTCTTCCCGACGGAGGCACCCCGATATTTAGGGATGACCTCGATTGCACCAAGCTCAATCAGGTCGTCCATCTTGATTTCTGACCAGCGTTCCAAGGGGTCGGGATATAAATAAGTTACATAACCAACGATGGTCTGATTTTCACGTGCTATAAAGATTCTGCCCTCAGGCAAGTCTGCGATCTCGATTAACGCTTTATGCTGCAGAGCAGGTGGGCGAAAGGCGACTAAGTCTTCGTGAAACTCATAGGATGCCATTTTTTGTCCATTAAGCGGGCCTTCAATGATGATTGTGCCGCTTAATGTCTGCAATTCCTTAGCGTAATAGGTCTTACTATATTCCATTCTTTCACCAACCTCGTAAAATAGTTATCTTTTATACTTATATCCCAAAGTATAAGTTTCATTATGCTTGAAAACTAACCAAATGGAAAGTTTACATAAATTATACATAAAAAACAAGTGACATAATTCTGAAAGTTCGAGACATATTTGAATCTTTTGTTACAAGATGGCATTATGTTCCGGATACCAATACGTAATCATCCTTTAGCAATATTCGCCTTAAGTTTTCAAAATTTATAGCGAATGAATTTACCCTAATATGGAAAAAATAAGTATTTTAAAAATTGAGAAAATTAGATTTTTATACTATAATAAAAAATATAAAGCTGAAAAAAGGGGGAGTATGTCGTATGAATGTGAAAGCGCTGCCAGTAGTTGAGGGTAATTTTAATTTAAAGAATTACGATGAAAAATACAAGACGTTTGACTGGTCTGAAGCGGAAAAGGAATTCTCCTGGTCTGAAACAGGTAAAGTGAATCTCGCATATGAAGCCATTGACCGCCATGTTGAAACATACAGAAAAAACAAGGTCGCCCTTTATTACAAAGATGAAAAAAGAAATGAAAAGTATACATTTAAGGAAATGAAAGATTATTCAAACCAAGCGGCCAATGTGTTCAAGAACATTGCCAAGGTGGAAAAGGGTGATCGTGTTTTCATTTTCATGCCTCGCTCCCCGGAACTTTATTTTGCATTACTAGGTGCCATTAAAACTGGAGCAGTCGTCGGTCCGTTGTTCGAAGCTTTCATGGAGGGTGCCGTAAGAGATCGACTGGAAGATAGCGAGGCAAGTGTGATAGTAACGACTCCTGAGCTTTTGCCTCGTGTCCCGGTGGATGAATTGCCCCATTTGAAGCATATTTTTTTAGTGGGGGAAGATATCAAAGAAGAAGGAAAATATTATCACTTTAATAAAAAACTAAAAGAAGCGGACAAAAAATTTGAGATTGAATGGGTGGACCGCGCTGATGGACTGATTCTTCACTATACATCCGGTTCGACAGGGAAGCCAAAAGGTGTGCTCCACGTACATAATGCGATGGTTCAGCATTATCAAACGGCAAAATGGGTCCTTGATCTACAGGAAGAAGATGTGTATTGGTGCACAGCGGATCCTGGATGGGTGACAGGGACGTCTTACGGTATCTTTGGTCCATGGCTGACAGGTACATCGAATGTCATCGTAGGTGGTCGATTTAAGCCTGAATCTTGGTACAAAACTCTGCAAGACTTTGGTGTTACGGTCTGGTATAGTGCACCGACTGCGTTCAGGATGCTGATGGGGGCAGGAGACGAAATCGTTAAACAATTCGATTTAAGTTCTCTCCGCCATGTCTTAAGTGTCGGTGAACCGTTGAATCCGGAGGTGGTCCGCTGGGGGATGAAAGTATTCAATCACCGCATCCATGACACATGGTGGATGACGGAAACAGGTGCTCAACTCATCTGTAATTATCCTTGCCTGGAAATCAAACCGGGTTCGATGGGGAAACCGATCCCAGGTGTGGAAGCGGCAATAGTGGATAATCAAGGTAAAGAGCTTCCTCCGCACAGAATGGGGAACCTTGCTATTAAAAAAGGCTGGCCTTCAATGATGAAGACTGTCTGGAATAATGAGTCAAAATATGAATCTTACTTTATGCCAGGCGATTGGTATGTTTCTGGGGATTCAGCTTATATGGATGAAGAAGGATATTTCTGGTTCCAAGGCCGCGTAGATGATGTCATCATGACAGCCGGGGAAAGAGTAGGTCCTTTCGAAGTGGAAAGCAAGTTGGTTGAGCATCCAGCCGTTGCTGAAGCAGGGGTTATCGGGAAGCCAGATCCAGTCCGGGGCGAAATTATTAAAGCGTTTATTGCCCTTCGTGACGGATACGAAGCCAACGATGAATTAATTGAAGAAATTCGTCAATTTGTTAAGCTAGGTCTCGCAGCACATGCCGCACCACGTGAAATTGAATTCCGAGATAAACTTCCGAAAACACGAAGCGGTAAAATCATGCGCCGGGTCTTGAAAGCTTGGGAACTTGATCTTCCAACTGGTGATTTATCATCAATGGAAGATTAAAAAGCCGAGTTATCTGGAATCAAGAATAGTAGAAAAAAGGCATCCATGTTCATTGGCATGGATGCCTTTTTCATGTGTTTAAAGTTTAAGGGTCCTATGCTAATCAAGTTAAATAGCATAGGAAATAATAAATCTATAAAAAAAACAGGCTGTCGGGTCGTTTCCCCGCAGCCTGCTAAGTTACTTCAAGAAGCGTGTTATTCTTCTTCCTCTTCTTCAGCTTTATCTGTGTCTTTGTTTTGGTCTGTATTTTGGTCTGTTTCTTTGTCTATATTTGTATCTTTGCCTGTATCTTCTTTATCTGTGTTGGTTGTATCTTTGTCTTTTTCTGCAGTAACGTTCTCTTCTTTTGAGTCTGGTTTTTTCTCTTCGGTATCTATTTTTTCATTTGCGATATTATCTTTATTCTTAGTGGAATCTTTTGAATTGTTGTCTTTATCTTTATCTTTAGCTTCCGCTTTTGCACTTGTCTTTTTAGCGCCGATTTCAACATGTTGCGAAGGTGCTGATTCTTTACCGACTATGTCTACAGCTGTTACGTAATAAGATCCACCCGATCCGGCAGTGTAAACAAGATTACCCCCAGAATTGATGCTCGCCACTTTTCTACCATTTTTGTAGACGCGATAGCCGACGACATCTCCTTCAGGGTGAAGCCCCCATGAAATCTTATTGTTACTTACAGTGATAGAAAGGGCATTAGGCGCTTTTCCATTATCATTAAGTGTCGCCTTCGTCCCGACGACATTGCCCCATTTTTCTCCTCCGGGAATTAAGGATCCGGGATCATCCACATATTTCAATCCGATATCTTCAAAGGACGCAGGGTTCAGCATGAACCCGCCGCTTGTGAATTCGCTCGGTGTTTGTGGAAGAGCCGCGTATCGTTTGCTGCCGACTGATACATATTGTCCATCTATGAAACTATTATCTGCTCTAGATGGGGCATATTTGGCGATGAATAAATCAGACTTGACAAGTCCAGCCTTTTGACATGAACTTGAAGGCAGAAGGCCTGAAACGCCACAGAAGGAACGACTGACAATTCCGCCGGGCATCTCAAACCGCTTATCAGGGTCGACGAGTTTTGAATCGACTTTGTATGCGGCATTTATCAAATCTGCCCAATAATAGATATTACGTTTATTATATTCAAGACCATTATAGGTTCCTTTTAAAGACTTCGGTGTGTCATAACCCATCCATGTACCGAACGTTACATTTGGATTAGTGGCGACAAACCAAGCATCCCAATAGTTTTGTCCAGTCCCGGTTTTACCTGCCCAGTCACTGGAGAAAGCAAGTCGGTTCCTGACCGAAGCCGCCGTACCGCTGTTTACGACATCCCGCATCATATCAAGCGTTAAATAAGCTGTTTGCGGTGAAAATACTTTTACTGGTTTAGCTTTGTGTTCATAGATGACCTCATCATCTTTTGATACGATTTTGTCAATCATATAAGCATCAACGAATTCCCCTGAATTGGCAAATGTGCCAAACGCATTGACATTTTCTTCAACAGTTACACCTTTGTCCAAGGCACCTAATGACATGGCACGATTTGAGTAATCCCCTTTTGTTAAAGATGTAAAGCCCATTTTTTCCAAATAGGAAACCGGATTTTGGTTGATGATTTTCATGTAAAATAGGGCAGCTGGAATATTATACGAATTCTTTAACGCTTCCCGAGCTGTTGTTAAGCCGGTGAGGCTTCCACCGCCATAGTTTCCCGGCCGCCACGGCGTATTGCCTGGAATGGTAATGGGTACGTTGGCTGTCACACTCCCAGGTGAAATCTTTCCTAGCTCAATGCCTGGACCGTATACCAATAGCGGTTTCATCGTTGATCCATTTGACCGTAGTGATGATGTTGCATGGTTTGTTTGTTCCCGTTTAAAGTCACGTCCACCGACAAAACTGATGATTTTCCCTGTTTTATTTTCAATAAGGATAGCTCCCGCCTCAACGGGCTCTTTTACAGTTTTCATTTCTTTCGTATCTGGATCGATGACCTGTTCGGTTTTATCATATCCGAAATTTGGATAGTTTTTAGTTACTTCTTGCATTTTGTCATAGATCTTTTTATTGATTGTCGTATAAATTTTATAGCCGTTTTGACGAAGTTTACGATCAGCTAGTGCTAAATATTGCTTTTTTAAATCATCGTTCTCTAAATCTTTTTCTTCATATCCATCTTCTTTTGCTAAGCTAAGTGACAAAATTTCAATGGAGCGTTTTTCTATTTCATAGGTGAGCCATGGATATTTCTCAGATGGCAACGCCTTTTTACCGATAAAGTCTTTTGTTATGTCGTATGCGATTGCTTTATCATATTGTTCTTTTGTTATGTATTCATTGCTATACATTCGTTTTAATACGGTTTTCATCCGGTTAATTCCGGGTTCTAGATTATCTTTAAGTTTCCCTTGCTGGGTATATGGAGTATACCCAAAAGGACTTTGCGGTAATCCAGCAATAAAGGCAGATTGGGGTAAAGATAGATCTTTAGCTTCCACTCCGAAAATACCTTCGGCAGCCGACTGGACACCAGCGATATTCTGTCCGGAAGAGTTTCGTCCCAAAGTGGAGACGTTTAGGTAGGTTTCTAAAATCTCTTCTTTTTCAAAGAACTTCTCGACCCGGAGCGCAAGTAAAATTTCTTTTGCTTTCCGTTCAAATGATACTTCGTTCGTTAAGACTTGGTTTTTTATGAGCTGTTGTGTTAAAGTACTTCCACCTGATTGAACGGATGCATTCGAAAATTCCTGATAAATTGCACGCAGGATAGCCTTCGGAACAACTCCGTTATGTTCATAAAAATACTCATCTTCTGTAGCGATGACTGCATTTTTAAGATGGTCGGAAACTTTATCGATGGATACTTCTTCACGATCAAGGTCACTTTTGAGCTTGCCCAAGTATACTTTATCCGAAAAGTATACCTCAGAGGTCTCTTCATAATTGTAAATGTCCTTTTTTAAATCATCCTTTGAGCGTACCGGCTCATTATTGACGAGGGCAGCGAAATAGCCGGCTCCAACGCCGCCGGCGAATGAGAATCCTAGAACCCCAACAATAATGAGGATCAACGTTAGGTTCCAAATGACTTGGTATGTAACCCTTGCATTTTTTTGTGTTTTTTCATTTTGAAAAAAACGGGTTAGCTGTTTCCATGCTGTTTGAAATCTATCTTTTTGATTATTATTCATGTATCATACCCCCTGAAATCACATATATTATAGCATATAACACGGAAGGGAAAGGCGAACTTTCATATTTTTCTAGAATCTGTAAGGGTGATGTTGACAATGAATGTTATGTATGATAAAAACTTATTAACAATAAAATTTATTAAAAAAGCGCGATGATAGGACCCAGTAGTCAAACTATCCCTGTTTTAGAGAGCCGGTGGTCAGTGGAAATCGGTACATATAGTGAGATGAATTACTTCCTTGAGCATTTGCTGTGAAATGATTAGTAGCAGGAAACGGTTGACGACCGTTATTCGTCTCGAGCGGAGGACGCTTTATGTCCTCAAGTTGGGTGGTACCGCGAATTTATTCGTCCCTTCATATTTATATGAAGGGGCGTTTTTGTATGCTTTTTGCGGGATATTTTCGGATTTGAAGGAGGAATTATAAAATGGAATTGCTAAAGGAACTCGAGTGGAGAGGGATTATTTATCAACAAACGGATGAAGAGGGTTTTAAGGACCTTTTAGAAAAAGAAAAAATTTCTTTATACTGTGGGGTAGATCCAACCGCGGATAGTATGCACATCGGACATTTATTGCCATTCTTAACAATGCGCCGTTTCCAACAGCACGGTCATCGTCCCCTTGTACTTGTAGGAGGAGCGACTGGACTTATCGGTGACCCAAGCGGTAAAAAAGAAGAACGCCAGCTGCAAACGTTGGAAAAAGTACTTTATAATGCCGACTGTATTAAAGGGCAGCTATCCCAAATCTTTGAATTTGAAGGTGAAAATGGCGCAGTTATGGTCAATAACTATGACTGGATAGGTAAAATCGACATGGTTACGTTCTTGCGTGATTACGGGAAATACATCGGCATTAACTACATGTTGGCAAAAGACACGGTTGCTTCCCGTTTGGAAACAGGGATTTCTTTTACGGAATTCGCGTATACAATTTTACAAGGGATCGACTTTGGTCATTTATACGATAATCATGACTGTAAGTTGCAAATTGGCGGAAGTGATCAGTGGGGCAATATTACGACCGGTCTTGAAATGATTCGTAAATCGCATGACGAGGAAGCAAAAGCGTTCGGCATGACGATTCCGCTCGTGACGAAAGCGGACGGAACGAAATTCGGTAAAACGGAAGGCGGAGCAATCTGGCTTGATCCGGAAAAAACGACTCCTTATGAATTTTACCAATTCTGGATTAATACAGCGGATGCTGATGTCGTGAAATACTTGAAATTCTTCACATTCCTATCACGTGAAGTAATTGAAGAGTTAGAGCAATCCGTGCAGACTGAACCGCATTTACGTAAAGCGCAAAAAGCTTTAGGGGAAGAAATGACACGTTTGATTCACGGGCAGGAAGCTCTTGACCAAGCAATCAAAATCTCTGCAGCTCTATTCAGCGGTGAGGTGAAAAATTTAAGTGCGGCCGAAATTAAATTGGGCTTTAAAGATGTTGCGACCTTTGAACGTGAAAGTAAGGAAGATATCAGCTTAGTTGATTTTATTGTTGAAGCGAAGATTTCTCCATCCAAGCGACAAGCTCGTGAAGATATTCAGAATGGTGCAATCTCCATCAATGGAGAGAAAGTGACTGATCTGCAATATGTCGTGGCTGAAGAGGTTAAGATTGAAGGAGAGTTCATCCTTGTTCGTCGCGGTAAGAAGAAATATACATTAGTGAAATGAGAATACAAGGCCCTGCTGAATCTCAGCCGGGCCTTGTTTTGTCTGGAAGTTGAGTTCTGTGCACAAAAAAAACCCCATCCAAGGATGAGGTTTTTTTTGAAGTTATTAACGAGAGTAGAACTCAACGATAAGAGCTTCGTTAATTTCAGCAGGCAATTCAGAACGTTCTGGTAAACGAGTGAAAGTACCTTCTAATTTCTCAGCATCAAAAGTAAGGAAGTCAGGTACGAAGTTAGTTGCTTCAACTGATTCTTTAATGATTGAGAAGTTACGTGATTTTTCACGAACTGAGATTGTTTGTCCAAGAGACACTTTGTAAGAAGGGATGTCTACGCGACTTCCGTCTACAGTGATGTGACCGTGGTTAACAAGTTGACGTGCTTGACGACGTGTACGAGCTAAACCAAGACGGTAAACTAGGTTGTCAAGACGTGATTCAAGAAGAACCATGAAGTTTTCACCATGAACACCTTTAAGTTTGCCAGCGCGGTCGAACATTGTGCGGAATTGACGTTCAGTGATTCCGTACATGTGACGAAGTTTTTGTTTCTCTTGTAGTTGAATTCCATATTCAGAAATTTTTCTACGTTGGTTAGGACCATGTTGTCCTGGAGCATAAGGACGTTTTTCTAATTCTTTACCAGTACCTGTTAGGGAAATTCCTAAACGACGGGATAGTTTCCAGCTTGGGCCAGTATAACGAGCCATAGGATGACTCCTCCTTTAAATGTTTTTATTTTGGTAAAATAAAAACCGTGTGAATAAACGGTTATGACCATTTTGTTTTCATGTACCTTCGCCCTAGCAGCAGAGAGTTACGAGATACACCTCTGTATGGAGGAACAAAATGAGAACATAAAAGCTGTCACATAGGCTGCAATATTTTACACAAGGAGTATTGTATAATATTCTGCTCAATGAGTCAAGGACAGTTAGCTTTTCATTAAAAGGGAGTTTAAAGATAATCCAAGGGATAAAATTACAATTACATAAAAAAGCACTATTTTTGGGAGAGTTTTTCCGATGAAAGCGTTATAATAAGTAAAAAGTATGAATTTCAATAAATAGTTTCCTGGGAACTATTACTATAAGTTTCGATTAAATCTAGTTTTTTTTGCTTCGTTTTAAAGTGGGAGTATTATGAAACCTTAAAAGGTTCTTTAAAAAATAGGCTGTAATATAGGGATGATAGAGATGAAGATTAAAACAGCTCGGTTGATTAATGAATTAAGAGTACTTTTCTTTAAACACATACAGAATATGCAGGGTGAACTCCATTACGAAACATTCTTGGAGACTTTTTTATTTGAGACGAAAGACCTGTTAGGTATGGAAGAGGTAATGTTCTTTAAATTTGACGAGTGGAAACAGCAATTTTATAAAGAAACCTCTACCGGATGTTTTCACGATTATAACATGCAGGTTCCTGTACAAGAGTATATAGAAATGATCTTGAAAGAACAGAAAGATGATAGAGATGTAACAGTAAGTATGCAGCAGGAAGTAAAGGATTTCCAGACTGTTATACCACTTTGGGATAATGGTAAGGTCATTGGATTAACGGCCTTCAAAGAACGGAAAAATGGCTCCCTTACAAGTCTTACTCCGGAAGAAGGGGCTGCTTTTTCTAAAGAATTCACCACAATCTTGAAAGCTGCGTTATCAATTTCTAAGATATCAGATGAGGAAAGACGATATAAACAACTCTTCAAGGTCACAGAAAAATTTCATTCTTCAATGAACATGGACGCGGTCTTAGGGGAAATTATCTCGACGTTGCACACTGTTTACCCAACCTTTGATTATTACCTGCTGCTCTCCCATGATAATGACAGCCATGAAAACCTGCCAATCAAGGACCTCGAATATGATAGTGAGAATGTGGCTGCACTAAAGGCTTATGTAAACGGTAGCATACAATTTGAGGATCACTCATCTGAAAATCACTCTATTTTATATGCTCCTTTAAAAGGTAAACAAGGGGTCTATGGCGTTCTTCAGGTTATTGCGCCTAATACACTCGTGTTCCCTGAAAATGAAATTGAGTTTATTTCATTGTTGGCTAATACTGCTGGAAGTGCCTTGGAGAATGCCCAACTGTATCAACAATCAAAACGACTTGTTTCAGATTTACAGCTTATAAATGAGACATCACAGCATTTAAATTCCAATCTGCGCTTGAGTGAAACCATGGAATATATGAAGCAGCAAATTATAAAGTCCTTTCATGCTGATCAGACAGGATTTATTCTGCTCCATCCGGATGACAAAGTGAGTTTATTGACAGGAAGCTCTGAGTTTTTTGATTCAGAGGAGGCGAGTATGTATATAACTTTCCTGAAAGGTAAGATTGATGTTGATAAGGAATCACTGTTTATCGGGGATTTAAGTATTCATTGTCCGAATGAGAATGTTAAATATCATTCCCTAATGGCAGTTCCAATGATGGAAAGTAATGATGTTAAGGGATTCGCTGTTATTCTGCATAAGGAAGCCTATTTCTTCTCATTTGAAATGTTTAAGTTGTTACAGTCGCTTATCCACCACTCAAGTTTGGCGATGGTCAATTCCATGCTTCGTGAAGAACTTGAAAAAATGGTCATTACCGATCATTTAACCCGACTGTATTCAAGGAGTTATCTCGATGATAAAATGTCCCAATCCATGGAAGAAGATGAAGAGGGCACTTTCATTATGATTGATCTTGACAACTTCAAGAGGGTTAATGATACATATGGTCATCAGGTTGGAGATGATATTCTGATCCAGGTCGCTGATCTCATTCAACATAATATTCGTGATACGGATATCGGGGCCAGATGGGGAGGAGAAGAGCTAGCAATTTACCTTCCACGTGTTCCTTTAGCGTCAGGTGTTCGCATTGCCGAACGAGTAAAGGATAAGGTCTGGGAGAAATCCAATCCTAGAGTGACGATTTCCTGCGGCGTGTCTTGTTGGTCAAAAGAACATTTAGATAACATGAAAGAGGTAGTTAAAAGGGCCGATGAGGCGTTATATATTGCGAAGAATTCAGGGAAAAACAAAGTTCACGTACATGGAGTTCTGTAACAATAAAAGGGAGCGGCATGGATTGTCGCTCCCTTTTTACTCTATAAACGCTTGGTTAGGATGTCCGCGAATTTCTCGAGTCCTTGCTGATCGACTTCGTCAAATCGGTTCGTAATTGGGCTGTCGATATCAAGAACGCCAATTAGTTTGCCCTCCTTCATAAGGGGTATGACAATTTCAGAACGTGATGCAGCATCGCAGGCAATATGTCCTGGGAACTGATGGACATCATCGACGCGCAAGGTTTTTTTTGTGGCCGCTGATGTCCCGCATACGCCTTTGCCCATTGGAATGCGGACACAGGCTGGAAGGCCTTGAAAGGGTCCTAGCACCAATTGGCCTTCTTCAAGTAAATAGAAGCCGACCCAGTTAATCTCAACGAGAAATTGATTCAGTAAAGCAGCGGCATTACTTAAATTGGCTATCTGGTTTGGTTCATCTTCTATTAAGGCAAAGAGCTGTTTTTGGACAAGTTCATAGTTTTTTTCTTTTTTTCCTTGATACATTTCGACATTAAACAAAAGGGTTCACCTGTCTTCCTCATATTTTTACAGTACTTTCTAGTCAAGCCGATTGATTGGAGAGAAATTGTCGAGAACTTACTAAAGGATTCAAGCTCTTCAATGCAGAAATAGTCCACAAGACTTGTCTCAAAGAAAGCGAGGGATTGCCTAATGAATCGCCAGACGCCAACGAAACAAGCTATTGTGGAAGCTGCTTTACATTTATTTCATTTAAAAGGCTATCATGCGACATCCATACGGGATATTGCGAATAAAGCGAAAGTGAATGCTGCTAATATTGCCTACTATTTTAAAAATAAGCAGGGGTTGCTAGAATTCTGCTTCACTTCCTATTTAGAAGAGTATATTCTCGTCCTTGAGACGAACATGACGCTGCTGGATCATGAAGGTCCAAAGCAATGCTTGATGAATTTGGTAAAGGATATTCTTACATTCCAAAGAGAAAACTTCCTGGCAGCTCGATTTATATATGGAGAATCTTCACTCGATTCAAATTTAAACCGGGAAATTCATTCGACTTATTTTACAAAGGAAAAGTCTTATTTTCAATATGTTTTGGAACAAGGCATTAAAAGCAGAAGTTTTCAGTCGGTCTCTATCCCCTTGTATATGCTGCAACTAAAGGGCCTGCTATCGGCTCCGGTCCTGCATACCCATTATGCGATGGAGGTCCTTCATGTGTTCCCACAGGAAGCCTATTACACAAATTTATATGCTGAGGAAGTCGCTCGTTTTCTGCAAGATACATTATTTATTGCCGAAGACCTCCAGCCCCTGCTTGCGGGACGGGCCTGAAGTGTTTACGTGATTTACCCGTTGAATTCTGGAATCAACGATTCAAATCCCTGGCCTAAATCTTTAGCCTGGTGTGCATCGGAACCATAAATAAGCGGGATGCCAAGGTCTATGGCACGCTTTGCAAACCGTTCAGGAGGATAGGGCTCACGGCATAGCGGCTTTACGAACCCTGCTCCATTATAATCAAGTGCATATTGTTGTTCATTGATCATATCCAATACCCTGTAAACACGGTCGTCAAAGCTTTTTGCAGGTGGATATCGGTGCTGGAATTTATGAACAAGTG
Organism: Peribacillus butanolivorans; assembly: GCF_001273755.1. GTDB lineage: Bacteria > Bacillota > Bacilli > Bacillales > DSM-1321 > Peribacillus > Peribacillus butanolivorans. Next base: position 3,842,282 of record NZ_LGYA01000001.1, on the reverse strand, counting down.
TAATATGTCCTATCCTTTTTGGCTTATAGATGCCTAGGTCAGCTGTGATTGATTTCTCTAAGGTATCGTAATATTTGTCATAAACTGCTTCGATGGAACCTAGTTTATTGGCAATCTCACCAAACGCATCATCACTGAAATCGATGCAATGCCAGTTGCTTTCCTGCTTTATGAAGTGGACGGAAAGAATGCTGTCATCAAGGAATTCGCCGACTTCATTGAGAAAATCTTTTGTTTCAGTTTCATAACCTTCTATAAAGTCAACCTCTAGACCACTTTTGATCAGGATTTTGTCTTTATAGTGTTCTTTCAGGACGCGGAGCTCTTGAAAGTAATCTAGGAGCATGGAAGCTTCCATACCGCTGTCTTTTTCAGGTGTTGGATCTTGAAAATTTCGTGGCAAAGGAGCATGTTCTGTAAATGTGATTTCCTTTAATCCTAGCTCAATTCCCCGCGTAATATATTCATCGAATTTGTCCGTAGAGCCGTGTGGGCAAAACGGAGTATGTACATGTCTGTCAGCTTTCATGGCCATTCCCTCCCAAAAAACCGGTATTTTGTAGCAATTTTCCACAAAAAAATCTTTTTCTCATCAAAAATTATTGCTAACATGGTATCATAAAAGCATTAAATTTAACATTTTTAAAATTGATATATAAAAGAGCGAGGCTGTAAGGACTAGAACAGGGGGCTTACCATGGATTACATACTTGGGATAATTGTATTAATTTTAATTTTTATTATTTGGGGTTATTTTTTCAAAAAGAGATTTTTTAAAGAGATTGATCGTCTGGAATCCTGGAAAATAAGCATCATGCACCGCCCCGTGCTAGAAGAGCTTTCTAAGGTCAAACAATTGAACATGACTGGTGAAACAGAGGAAATGTTTGAAAACTGGCGTATTGAATGGGACGCTATCATCACGGATCATATGCCGGAAGTCGAGGAGCTTTTATTCGATGCCGAGGAGCTTGTTGATAAATACCGTTTCAGCCGTTCAAAAGAGGTACAGCGGAAAATTACTGTCAAGCTGAATGAAATTGAAGAAATGATTAAAAAGATTCTTTACGAATTAAATGAACTTGTAGGCAGTGAGGAAAAGAATAGAATAGAAATTGAGGATATTAAAGAATCCTACCGTCAATTAAAGAAATCATTGCTTGCACACCGCCATAATTATGGGAAAGCTGCTGAAAAGCTAGAGGCCTCTTTGGATGAAGTACTGCAGATCCTTCAAAAATATGAAGAAGAAACTGAAAATGGGAATTATTTGAACGCTAGGGAGCTTGTACTTTCCATAAAGGAAAAGCTTGCAGTCTTATCTGCTAAAATGGAGATGCTTCCAAAATTATTGGTTGATAGTCAATCCGAGCTGCATTCTCAACTTCATGAATTAAAAGATGGATATGAGGAAATGTCCGGACAGGGGTATCTGTTAAGTCATATCCAATTCGAGCAGGAGATTTCACGGCTTGAAGAAGAACTGGATCTATATAAAACACAATTGGAAAATGCCGAAACTGAAGCTGTTGATAAAGGGATTAAAGAGATGCGTGAAAGTATTGACGTACTTTATGACCTTCTGGAGAAAGAAGTGCTTTCCAAACAGTATGTCTTGAAAAATGATGAAGTCCTCAGGAAAACGATAAGTGACCTTGAATATGAAAACGATAAACTCAAAGTTGAGACTATACATGTTCAACACACCTATCATCTAACTGAAAATGAGTTGGATGCACAACGGAAAATGGAAAAGCAAATTGTACAGATTTCGAAACGCCATCAATTGCTTGTCTTGAAGATGGAGGATAATGTGATGGCAAGCTCGCTTATCAGTGAAGAGATGCAAGGGCTTGCGGCACAGTTGAACGAATTGCAGGAATACCAGAAGGAATTTTCTGTTAAATTACAAGCTTTAAGAAAAGATGAAATGGATGCACGTGATTCACTGGCGGAGTTGAAACGGAAAATGGTTGATACAAGCCGTTTAATTGCAAAAAGTAATATCCCTGGTCTACCTGAAGAGTATAAAGTGGTGCTTTCTGATGCAAAAGAAAGCATAGATGACGTTCATAACAAACTTGAAGAAAAGCCGCTTGAAATGGCAGCTGTTTATATCTTTTTAGAAAAAGCAGTCAAACAGGTTAACAAGGTCTACGAAAAGGCACAAGAGCTAGTTGAGCATATGTATTTAGCGGAAAAAGTGATTCAATTCGGAAATCGCTACCGCAGCAGTCACGCTACCGTTGCCGATAGCTTAAGAGAAGCTGAAGCGAAATTCCACAGCTATGAATATCAAGCTGCATTGGAAACAGCAGCCGCGGCAATAGAAAAGGTCGATCCAGGCAGCTTACAAAAAATTGGAGAGAATATAGAAGAAGTTCTTTCCTGAAAACCCGCTATGGCGGGTTTTTTCGTGTGTTTTATTAATGGTAGAAACACATAAAGTTAAGATAACTTCATATTCGTTATCCAAAATATTGACTAAAAAAAGCGTGAAACGTGATAGATTTCTTGCAGAACGAGTTTTGAGAAGAAAATATAATCAATGTCTATTAAGACAATATCTATACAACTGGCCTTTCATGTTTTCACAGGTGTTTGACCAGCGTTTTACATTCTCTTTCAATTTCAACTATGTTAATATTAGAAGTCGCAACAACAACATTTGAAACGACATATAGAAGTATGACCATCATAGATACAAAAACATGGAAGGTGAACCCATGATTTATTTTGATAATAGTGCAACAACAAAACCATATTCAGAAGTGATTGAATCTTTCATAAAGGTTTCAACTGACTATTTTGGCAACCCCTCTTCGCTTCACGGGCTTGGGGTTCAGTCAGAAAAATTGCTTTCTGCTGCAAGAAAACAGATTGCTCAATTATTAAAGGTGAAAAGCTCGGAAATTTATTTTACTTCCGGGGGTACAGAAGGAAACAACCTGGCGATTAAAGGAGCCGCTTTTTCACATGCTAACCGAGGGAAACATATTATCACGACAGCAATTGAACATCCTTCTGTAGAAGATGCATGCCATTCATTAACGAAACAGGGATATGAAATTACTTATCTTCCTGTAAATGAATATGGTCAGGTAGCATTAGCAGATCTCAAACATGCTTTAAGAGAAGATACCATTTTAGTATCCGTTATGCATGTTAATAACGAAGTGGGCTCGATACAACCAATTGTTGAAATTGGAAAATTGTTGAGGGAATACCCACAGGTACTCTTCCATGTTGATAACGTTCAGGGGGCTGGAAAGATTTCTCTTTCACTGCGTGATGCTAATGTGGATTTATGTACCATATCCGGTCACAAAGTTCACGGCTTAAAGGGAACAGGTATCCTTTACATACGTGATGGCGTCCGGATTGATCCGCTTTTTCACGGTGGCAATCAAGAGACGAAAATCAGGAGCGGTACCGAAAATGTCGCGGGAATCGTCGCTCTTTCAAAAGCCTTCCGTATTAGTATGAACAACCAGTTGCTGTATCATGATAAGCTACAGCAAATCAATAAATATTTATATAAAGGTTTGCAAGAGATAGATGGAGTACTAGTTAACAGTCCTGAAGAGGGAGCACCTCATATTTTGAATTTTTCCGTTCCGGGACTCAAATCAGAAGTATTGCTTCATGCTCTGGAAGCGGATGGGATATATGTTTCGACGACTAGTGCCTGCTCTTCGAAAAAGAGAACGGTAAGCAAAACGGTAGATGCAATGTTCCATAATCAAGCTCGTTCCGAAAGTGTTATCCGAATCAGTACTACCTATAGCAATGAAATGGAAGAAGCAGAAAAAGTTCTGGCGGCGATACAGAAAATAGTCGCTAATTTAGAAAAAATAATGAGGGTTGCAAAATGAAATTTGATCATATAATTATTCGCTATGGCGAAATCTCTACGAAAAAAAGAAACCGTAAAGGCTTTGTGGACAAGATGAAGGCGCATATCCGCTGGAGTTTAAAGGATATCGAGGGCGTTGTGCTTACAGCCAATCGGGAACGGATGTATGTTCTCTTAAACGGGGTCGACCATAAGCCCGTCATTGAACGGTTAAAAGGAATTTTTGGCATCCAGTCTTTAAGTCCTGCGATTAAAATTGAACGTGATTTAGAAGTGATGAAAACGGCTGCGTTATATTATCTTAATCATACTCTTGAAGAAGTGGGCACGTTTAAAATCACGACAAAACGAGCAGATAAAGACTTTCCATACAATACCGATGAAATTAACCGAGCACTTGGCGGCCATTTGCTTCGCAACACGGAAGATTTAAAGGTGGATGTAAAAAATCCGGATTTGAATCTGCTTGTTGAAGTAAGACGCGAAGCAGTGTATTTAACGGGTGAGATCATTCAGGGAGCTGGTGGTCTTCCATTTGGTTCAAGCGGAAAGGCAATGCTGATGCTTTCAGGAGGGATTGATAGCCCTGTTGCCGGATTCCTATCCATGAAACGTGGATTGGATGTAGAAGCCATCCATTTTTACAGCCCTCCTTTCACAAGTGAGCGTTCACGTCAAAAGGTAATTGACTTGGCCGGCAAGCTTGCTGAGATAAATGGCAGCATGAAAGTGCATATCGTTCCGTTTACGGAAATTCAGCTGTTAATTCAAAAACAAATTCCAGAGAACTATTCTATGACGACAACTCGTCGTTTAATGATGCGAGTAGCCGATCAAATCCGTGAAAAAGAAGAAGCAATGGCACTGATCACCGGTGAAAGCCTTGGACAGGTAGCGAGTCAGACGATGAGCAGCATGTATGCCATCAATGAGGTGACGAATACACCGATTCTACGTCCGTTGATTACTATGGATAAAACGGAAATCATCAAAATTGCCAGAGAGCTCGATACCTTTGAAATTTCCAATCTTCCATACGAAGATTGTTGCACGGTCTTTACGCCAGCAAGTCCAAAAACTAAACCGAAACGTGAAAAAGTCAATTACTATGAAAGCTTTGTTGACTTCGAATCGTTAATTGCAAAAGCGGTGTCTGACACAGAAATTTTGACTGTTACACCGGGGCAGACATTCGATAATGAAGAAGCAATGGAAGACTTATTTTAATATCCTACAATTACCAATAAATAAGTACGAATGAAGCCATGTGTTTTAACACACTCTATAATCACAAGGAGGTGAAAAACACATGGCAAACAACAACAGCTCAAACGAATTATTGGTACCTGGAGTAGAACAAGCTCTAGAACAAATGAAATACGAAATCGCTACAGAATTCGGCGTACAGCTTGGTGCCGACACAACATCTCGCGCTAACGGTTCAGTTGGTGGAGAAATCACAAAACGCCTTGTTCAAATGGCTGAACAACAATTAGGCGGAGGATACAAACGATAATTTAATAAATATGGCTACAGAGAGCGGGTTCTAAACCCGCTCTCTTTATTTATTTGTAAAAATACATAGAAATATCAGAGGAGTATCTTGTATAATGAGTAGGTACTAAGAGTTCTTAATTGGAGGGGAAGAAAATGAAACGTGAAGATTTATTAGCTCCGGAACATTACAACTTAGTGAGTGAAATGGAACATTTTGCAAAAAATCCAGAAAAAGTTGCTGTACTTTGGGAAAGCGAATCCGGAGATAAAAAACAACTTACATATGAGAACTTATTAAAAAGTGCAAATAAAATCGGGAATGCCTTCCAGAAAAAGGGGCTTGGGAAAGGTGATACCGTCCTTATCATCATCCCACGTTTAGTAGAAGCTTATCAAGTGTATTTAGCCGCTTTAAAAATCGGCATGATTGTCATTCCATGTTCTGAAATGCTCCGTGCTAAGGATTTGGAGTTTCGAATCCATCACGGTGATGTAAAAGGAATTGTTAGTTATCATGAATACACTCATGAATTTGAGGAAGTAAAGGGAGCGGAAAACCTTCTTAAATTCTCAATTGGAAAACAAATGGAGAATTGGCTTGATTTGAATGAGCTTGCTGACGCGGAATCTGATCAGCTGCCTATGGCAGCTACAAAGAGTGAGGATATGGCCTTCTTATCGTATACTTCCGGAACAACAGGAAATCCCAAAGGAGTCGTCCACACACATGGATGGGCGTATGCCCATCTGAAAACGTCTGCAGCAAACTGGCTGGGCATTAGTGAAGGAGATGTGGTTTGGGCAACGGCTGGACCTGGGTGGCAAAAATGGATTTGGAGTCCGTTTTTGGCGGTTCTTGGCACAGGAGCAACTGGCCTTGCTTATCACGGAAAGTTTGAAGCGAAAAAATATCTACAGTTGCTGCAGGACTACAAAGTGAATGCGCTATGCTGTACACCAACAGAATACCGTCTGATGGCCAAGGTGGATAACCTTGACGACTATAATCTATCCGATCTTCATAGTGCTGTATCAGCGGGGGAACCTTTAAACCAAAAAGTGTTTGAGGTTTTTAAAAACCATTTTCATATCGAAGTCCGCGATGGATATGGACAAACTGAAAACACACTGTTGGTAGGTGTAACAAAAGGCATGGAAATTAAACTGGGCTCAATGGGCAAACCAACTCCGGGCAACCATGTAGAAATCATTGATGATACCGGTAAGCCTTGTCTTCCTGGTGTGGTAGGGGATATTGCAGTGCATGTAAATACACCTGCTCTCTTTAAAGAATATTTTAAAGATCCTGAGCGAACAGCGAAGCAATTCCGTGGTGACTACTATGTAACTGGCGATCAAGCGAAAATGGATGAAGAAGGCTATTTCTGGTTTGAAGGTCGTTCTGACGATATTATCATCAGCTCTGGATATACCATTGGACCATTTGAAGTAGAAGATGCACTCGTTAAACATCCATATGTGAAAGAATGTGCTGTTATAGCCAGTCCTGATGAAATACGCGGAAATGTGGTTAAAGCGTACATCGTGTTAATAGACGAAATAGATCCGAACAGCCCAGACTTAATCAAGACACTGCAAAAGCATGTAAAAGAATTGACAGCGCCGTATAAATACCCAAGGAAGATTGAATTTTTAGAAGAACTTCCTAAAACGACCTCCGGCAAAATCAAACGAGTAGATTTAAGGAAAAGAGAAGAGGCACTTCTTAATAATTAAATCAAAATCATTACCGTCAGCCCTCCGGCTGGCGTTTTTTTAATAACAGAGGATTTTTCAAAATCAAAAATATGGGAATTCATGAAATGAGATGTTACACTTACTGCATATTACGAAACATTTAATAAGGAGTGTAAAACGGGGATGGGAACGTTATGGTTCAATGGGTCGATTTATACGATGATAAAAGAAGAAGATCAAGTGGAGGCAGTCTTCACTGACAATGGTGTGATCGTTGATACCGGCAGGGTTGCCTATATAAAAGAAAAATATGCTGACAATATTTCCAGGGAAATCGACTTAAAAGGACAAACTATGCTGCCGGGATTAGTAGATAGTCATCTTCATTTGGTCGGGCATGGTGAACGACTGCTCCGTTTAGACCTTTCTTTGATGAATAGCCGGGAATCCATCATGAGTTCCGTAAAGAAAAAGTGCGAAATAACACCGGCTGGAAAGTGGATTGTTGCTGAGGGCTGGAATGAAAATGAATGGCCTAGTTCTGAATTGATTCTACGAGATGAACTAGATGCCATATCTACAGAGCATCCAATCGTTTTAAAACGGGTATGTCGTCATGCCCTGGTCGTTAATTCTCGTGCCCTTTTAGAAGCAGGGATTACAGAAGAAATAGAAGAACCGTCAGGCGGAGTAATCTGCCGTTATCCCGATGGACGTCTAAATGGTTTGTTTAAAGAAAATCAGGCCCAGAACCTTGTGTTAGACCGTCTTCCCGGCATTGACCAGGGCTATATCGAAAACGCGCTTACAGAGGCCATACAAGACGCATATAAGCTTGGTTTGACTGGTGGGCATACAGAGGATCTTTTTTACTACAATGGCTTCATGCCGACTTATCAGGCGTTTAAATCGGTCATTGAGGGCCGAAACATGACCTTTCGTGCCAATTTGCTCGTTCATCACCAAGCATTTGAAGAGATGCTGGCATCCGGTGGGCGGTATCAAGAAGGCACCCGATATATTAAATTCGATAGTATGAAGATATTTACCGATGGCTCATTAGGAGGACATACGGCCCTGTTGAGTGAGCCTTATGAAGATCAAAAGGATACGAATGGTGTGGCTATTTTCACTGAAAAGGAACTACAGGAATTGGTGCAAAAAGCAAGGCAGGCTGATATGCCAATTGCTGTTCATGCCATTGGTGATCTCGCATTTGATTATGTCCTGAATGCGATTGAAGCTTTTCCACCTAAAAAGGGTCTTCGGGACCGGCTTATACATGCACAGATTGTTCGCCCAGAACTCTTGGAGCGTGCCGCAAAACTACCGGTCATCTTTGATATCCAACCAGGTTTCGTACCGTCCGATTTTCCATGGGTCGAAGAAAAGGTTTCAGCAAAATTATTGGAATCCTCTTATGCCTGGAAAACGTATTTGAAGCTGGGGATCATTTGTGCGGGAGGGTCAGATGCACCGATTGAACCATTAAATCCAATTTTGGGGATTCATGCAGCTGTTACAAGGAAAAAGATTAACAGTGATGATGAAACAGTGTACGGCATGGATGAAAGGCTTTCTCTTTATGACGCTTTCGCGCTTTATACAAAAGGCAGTGCGGCTGCGATTGGTCTTGAAAACCGGCGTGGTCAGATCATAAAGGGATATGACGCCGATTTTACCGTGTTTAACCGGGATGTCTTAGCTATAGAGCCAGATGATCTTCTGAAAGTTGAAGCTGTCATGACGGTCATTGACGACCGAATAATGTATGATAAAAAATAACAGTTGCAAAACATGAAATAGGTAAGCAAAATATTAATAGGATTTCGATAAAGGAATGTAATTAGAAAGAAGGCAGGTTATGAAAGTGGATGAACAAAAAGAAGGGGCGATCTATGCAGCCCTTTCTTATATGATGTGGGGAGTTGTCCCGATTTACTGGAAGTTTCTTCAGGGAGTCGGTGCAACAGAGATTTTGGCGCAGAGGGTATTATGGTCTTTCGTCTTCATGCTTGTTTTATTGATTTTCATGAAAAAATGGCAAGCGTTTCTGGATTATGTCAAAAACATAATGGGTAATCCCAAATTATTCGCCGCATTGCTTACGGCATCACTGCTTGTTACAGCTAATTGGGGAGTGTTCATCTGGGCTGTTAACTCAGGACGGATTCTCGACACGAGCCTCGGCTATTATATCAATCCGCTAGTCAGTGTTTTGTTAGGAGTAATAGTCTTAAAAGAAAAATTGAGCGGGGCACAGATTGTGTCTTTCCTACTCGCCGGAATCGGTGTATTAATACTTGGTATTCATTTCGGTACGATCCCCTGGGTCTCTCTAGTCTTGGCCATGACCTTTGGGTTATACGGTCTGGCAAAAAAAATGATTAAGGCCGAATCAGCAATCGGGCTAACACTCGAAACGATGATGGTAACGCCTCTTGCTCTGGGTTACTTGATATATTTAATGTCCCAAACCGAATCACAATTTTTTACAGCAGGTAGCACAAGCTTACTGTTAGTTGGCGGTGGGGTTGTCACGGCTTTACCTCTTTTATATTTTGCGAAAGGGGCGGAGAAGATTCCGCTATCGATGCTTGGCATCTTTCAGTATATCGCTCCGACGTTATCATTATTGATCGGGGTATTCGTCTATCATGAGAGTTTTACTAAAGCACATCTTTTAGCCTTTTTGTTCATCTGGTCAGCCTTGGCTGTTTATACGCTATCCATTACCAAATGGGGGAAGGCAGGGACACGTAGGTTTAAAGAAAAAAGAAACTTTGGTGCATAAAAAGAAAAAACGCTTGAGGAAATCCATTTCCCAAGCGTTTTTTTTATAGTGATACACGTCACCCTGAAAAAAATTGTTAGTGAGTGTCGAGTTTCACAAGCTATTAAAATAAACGAAAAGAGATTCAAAATCTATATCTTTAATAAGAGAAACTGTTAATCCTACGCTAGAAAAGTTCTCGAGCCTATTTCAGAAACAATTATATTGGATAGGCAGTCATGAAGCGACACGGGGTTATTACGGGGGATATTTGGCTTGAATTGACTATAGTGGGAACTATTTATGCTTATAATATGCTGTGTTAGAAATGCTGATATGGTGGCTTTCGACTTTCTATTGCTATTTAATTCATCGATGATTCCTTGTTGATTGGTAATCCCAATCCCATGGCCATAAAAGAGGTTTTCTCCAAGGAATATCGCATTTTCTCCTTGCCATTCTGGAGTGTTCGGGTCGTAATCTGGGTTTTTGAAGTAAACACAGTCGCCTGGTACATAATCTTTCCCTTCATGAACTCGAAGAATCAAATTCTGCGGATAGTGCCAGTCATAAAGAGTAAGGCCTGAAAAAAGACGGTCAAAATTCTTAGGACCAACCGTATCTAAAACAGCTTTTAAAAAAACAATGACTATCGCTGTCCCGCATTCGAAAGCGTAAAGACTTCCGTTTATGAAAATATCCTCAAGTGCCAGATGAGGGGGTACCCTTGGTTTAAGCTCAAATGCTCCATCTTTTGTAAGTCGCCAATATTGTTCATTGCATACAGAATCCTCTATTATTGTAAATTCAGGATTACTCTTATCTAACGAAACGGCAGCTTTATTGACTTGCAGCCTCATCTCTATATCGAATTTAAGATCTTCCATTGTCTTATATACAAAAATATTCGGATATCTCCACATTAATTGGAGAATTTCTAATGCTTTTTCAGATATCATACCTGGTTGGATTTGACTGACATCTAACCATTTTTGATTAATTTTTATCATAATCATATCCACCTCTTGGTCACAAAATTAAATGATTAATTTTAGTAGTTCAAGAACTATCTACAGTGTAATAATTATTATATGAGTTGCTGAACAATACTGATTAAATTTTATTCCTATTACTGAGGATGATCAGAATGGCCAATCGTTAGAAGAAGCAAATTAGTATTCCCTTTTCTGTATGAATTGATATAATGAGAGAGAAAAGTTCATATGTGCAAGAAATGTAGGGGAGCCGGTATTGCTGGCTGAGATTGCGTCCTTAAGATGCTGACTCTTTGAACCTGATCTGGATGATGCCAGCGGAGGGAACATATTATGACTGACTTTCTGTTTTGTATGTTAACGTCCGAATTCATCCTCGGGCGTTTTTGTTTTTTTATCTATTATTTGGATGGGGACTGGCACCCAATAAAGTTTCGGCATATGGACCTTATATAACGTGTAGGAGGAAAAATAGTGAATAAATTATTGCCACTGTTAACTTTGTTATTCCTTTTAGCTGGATGTGGTGCTGGCGGCACTACTGAAAAGGAAGAAGCAGCTAAAAATGAAGACAATAAAGAATTAAAAAAGGTTTCGGTTGTTCTCGATTGGACACCGAATACAAACCATACAGGATTGTATGTAGCGAAGGAAAAAGGGTATTTTAAAGAACAAGGCCTGGATGTAGAAATTATCATGCCAGGTGAGGCAGGAGCTGATAAGCTTGTGGCTTCAGGGAAATCAGAATTTGGCGTGAGCTACCAGGAGGGCATTACACAGGCTCGCGTGCAAGGCGTGCCGATTGTTTCGTTAGCGGCTGTCATCCAGCATAATACCTCAGGATTCGCTTCTCCTGTGGCTAAAAATATTAAAACACCTAAGGATTTTGAAGGGAAAACGTATGGTGGCTGGGGGTCTCCAGTTGAAAAGGCTATCATCGAATCTCTCATGACAAAAGACAATGCGGATGTAAATAAAGTGGAAATAGTAAATACAGGCGACTCGGATTTTTTCACTTCAGTGAAAAGAGATATTGATTTCGCTTGGATTTATTATGGCTGGACAGGTATTGAGGCTGAATTGCGAAATGAAAAGCTAAATATGGTTTACTTAACTGATTACTCAGATAAGCTCGATTACTATACGCCTGTTTTGACCACAAATGAAAAGATGATTAAAGAGGATCCAGATACTGTTAAAGCGTTCGTAGAGGCAACTTCGAAAGGGTACCAGTTTGCGATTAAGAATCCTGATGATGCAGCAGACATTTTAATCAAGGCTGCACCAGATCTAGATAAAAAGCTAGTGAAGAAAAGCCAGAAGTGGCTTGCATCTAAGTATCAGGATGATGCTCCTAGATGGGGTGAACAAAAGCTTGAAATTTGGAAGAATTATAGTGAGTGGATGACTGAAAATAATCTTCTTGAAGGTGATTTCGATCCTGAGAAAGCATTTACCAATGAATTTTTACCACAATAGGAGGAACTACAATGGCAAACTCATTAATTAGTATACAAATTATTCCTAAAGGGGAAAATGTCATCCCTTTAGTCGATGAAGCGATCAAAATCATCGATGAATCAGGTGTCAAGTACGAGGTGCACCCGCTTGAAACAACAATGGAAGGTGAGCTTTCTGAGCTTCTGGCCGTTATAGAAAAAATGAATGTGAGAATGATTGAAATAGGTTCGCCGAATGTCATTTCCCAAGTGAAAATATTGTACCAGCCTAGCGGAATCACGATGGATACGTTAACGGAGAAATATCGGCCATGAGCGGAAGAAAGATTTGGAAGAAGGGGGCTCCCTTCTTTCTTTTATTATTGTTGCTAATAGTGTGGGAGGTAGCAACAGGCTTATTAAAGGTTGAAAAATGGCTACTTCCTGCTCCATCAGCCATTTTTATCGAGGGAATAGAGTCGTTTCATAGCCTTTTTGGACACCTTATATCAACTACTAACCTTGCATTATCTGGTTTTTTTATTGGAAGCTGTATTGGCTTAGTAATTGCTGCTCTCTTACACCTTTTTCCTGGTGTAAAAGATGCGGTTTATCCGCTTCTCATTCTATCACAAAATATTCCTATCATCGTTTTGGCGCCGCTTCTAGTCATCTGGTTTGGCTTTGGTATGCTGCCGAAGCTGATTGTGATTTCTCTCGTATGTTTTTTCCCTCTCGCTGTTGCTTCATTGGACGGTTTTCGCCAGACTCCTTATGAACTTAAGCATTATTTCAAGATGATGGGAGCAGGGAAAATGCAACTATTTTGGAAGCTAGAACTTCCTCACTCGATTCCGTTCATTTTCTCCGGACTAAAAATTTCGGCCACTTACAGTGTAATGGGGGCAGTTATTTCGGAGTGGCTTGGGGCTAAATCGGGGATAGGTGTTTATATGACGCTCGCATCCTCTTCATTTAGGACAGATCGGGTGTTTGTTGCCATTTTTATCATTATGGGACTGAGTCTTCTCTTTTTTGGAATCATTACCATACTTGAAAAATACTTTGTTTCATGGAAGAGAAAGGAGGGTGAAAAGGATGAAGCTGCAAATTAAAGATGTCTCCTATACTTTCGATGGTAAACAGAATATTTTAGAGAATATAAATTTCTATGTGGATGATGGAGAGTTTGTAACCATCCTTGGGCCATCTGGCAGTGGTAAAAGTACATTGTTTCACCTAATAGGGGGCATTTTGAAGCCGCATCATGGCATCATTTCACTGGACAGTAAAAAAATAAATGGCTTAAAGGGTCATATAAGCTATATGCCTCAGCAGCCATCCCTTTTACCTTGGAGAACGGTATTAGAAAATGTTTTGCTAGGAAGCGAGCTTTCGGGTGTTAAAGATAAAGAAATGGCAAAAGCTCTATTGATGAAAGCCGGATTAGAAGAGTACGAGAAAGCATATCCGCACGAATTATCTGGAGGCATGAAGCAAAGAGCTGCGTTTATTCGAAGTATATTAAGTCCACAGGAATTGATGTGCCTGGACGAACCCTTTTCTGCCTTGGATGAACTGACAAGATTGCAAATGCAAAAATGGCTGATGTCTGTTTGGGAAGAAAATCGGAGGTCGGTGCTTTTTGTTACGCATAGCATTGATGAAGCGGTTTTCCTTTCCGATAGAATATACGTGTTATCAGCAAAACCGGCAACTGTCATCAAAGAAGTTGTAGTTCCATTTCCAAGGCCAAGAAGTGAGGAGCAGCTTCTTAGTGATGAATTTTTCAATTTGAAGAGAGAATTATATGCCGCACTAAAGCCAACTTTTACTACTTAAGTTAGGAGGGAATATAAAATGAAGATCATCGACAGCCATATCCATTTGGATAGGTATGATGAAAGGAAGCAGAAGCAGATTCTCACTGATATGGAAAAGGCACAAGTGGAATCCTTGCTAACTGTTTCCATGAATTTGACCTCGTCCATAAAAAATTATCAGCTTTCCATCAAAGATTCACGTATTAAGCCTGCCTTTGGTTTTCATCCTGAGCAGTCCCTCCCAAGTGAAGAAGAAGTGAATGATTTATTGAGTTGGATGCGGGAACATAGGCACAATATGTTTGCTGTAGGTGAGGTAGGGCTGCCATATTACTTAAGGCAAGAAAATCCCAGTATAGATACGTCAGAGTACATAGAGATACTTGATAGGTTCCTTGCTTTTGCGAAAGAGTTTGAAAAACCAGTTATTCTTCATGCGGTCTATGATGATGCGCCTGTTGTTTGTGACCTATTAGAGAAAAACCAAATTACAAAGGCTCATTTTCATTGGTTTAAAGGGGATATCCAGACAGTAGAAAGAATGGTCAAAAACGGGTACCACATTTCCATCACACCTGATGTTTGTTACGAAAAAGAAATACAGGAGTTAGTTTCGGTTTTTCCGCTTAAGCTGATGATGCTTGAAACGGATGGCCCATGGCCGTTTGAAGGGGTTTTCAAAGGGGAATGGACCCATCCGGGCATGATGCATGACAGTGCACGTCAAATTGCTTCAATTAAAAACTTACCATTTGAGATTGTATATGAAACCCTTTATCAAAATACCAAAGATTTTTATCATATATAAAAAGGTACCAGATATTATATCTGGTACCTTTTTAGGGAGTTTTATAAAAAAGTCCGTTTTACTTTTTCCCAAAAGGAGTTGTCTTTCAGCTTAACGGTTTTGATGACTTTACCGCTTAATCGGACCTGGACCTTTTCGACATAACTAATGCTCAAGGCTTCATTGTCCAAGCCAATGATTGGATAGCTTGGTCCGTTTTGTTCAAGGTGAACAGTCAATGTTTTATCGCCGCTTAGGATGAATGAAGAGCCCAAGGTCCGATAGGTATTGTTATTGATTGAAGCGAGCTCGCTTACCTGAAAGCATGGGAGAAGCGGGTCCACAACGGCCCCATTGACCGATTTATTATAGGCAGTGCTTCCGGTCGGTGTCGCTATAATGATTCCGTCCCCACGGAAGGTTTCAAAATGGATTTGATCAATGAAAATATCCATGATGAACGTTTTGATGATAGAAGTGCGGATACTGAGTTCGTTGAGGGCATAAAAGGAAGGTTGGTCATCTAGTTGAATATCAATAGTTGGGTATTTGCGCACCTCGATTTGCTCTCTAGTCATGGCATCAATCATTTTGTTTGTATCTTCTAGGTGGAAATCACAATACATATTCAAATTTCCTGTGGTAGAAACGCCAGCATATAAACAATCTTCTCTGAAACCGGTTTTACGGACTGCCTGCAAAAAGGTGCCGTCATCACCAATACTTACGATAATGTTGGCTTTTGTGAAGTCTTGGACAATTTCATATGAATATTGCTTTGCCAACTTGGCTAGACGTTCGACCTTGTTCAGCATCTCTGCATTTGAAGCATGGAAAAAATAAATATTCTTTCGAGTGTCCATCATGATCCCCCTAGTATGTATAGTGATGAAAGGGCTTTCTTTTTTTCTGTATAAGGGAAAGCCGATATTACAAAGTGTACCTTCGCATTTCCAATTAGAGGATTATTTGCTACAATTTTATATGTCTTAGTTTATCATGGATTGAAACATTTTTGTATGCAGTTCGTATGGTAAGAAGGATACATATATTTAAGGGGGAACACAGATGAATGGAAAGCGTTGGGCAGCACTTGGAATCGCAGCCGTTTTATTTTTTGTCTCTATTGGAGTAGGGGTGGCTACGACTGTATTTACAGCTGATACGGAAAATTTGATTGATGAATTATTTGCTTCCGACAGCGAGTTTTACGAAGAAGTTATAGAAGGCGAAGATTTCTCAAATGTTATTGCGGTATTTGATGTAGAAGGTACAATCCAAGATACTGGAGAAGCTTCATTACTTAGTTCAGCAACATATAATCACAGAGCCTTCATGGATAAGTTGAAAATGGCTGAAGAAAATGACGATATTAAAGGAATTATCTTGCGTGTAAATTCTCCTGGCGGCGGTGTTGTGGAAAGTGCTGAGATTTATGATAAGATCCTTGATATTAAAAAGGTGAAAAAACCAGTCTATGTTTCTATGGGTTCAATGGCCGCTTCTGGCGGATATTATATTTCTGCTCCAGCTGATAAGATTTATGCTAGCCCAGAAACAATGACGGGTTCACTTGGGGTCATTATGCATGGGTATAATTACGAGAAACTAGCTAAAAAGTATGGAGTTGAGTTTGAAACAATCAAAAGTGGTCCACACAAAGATATTATGAGTCCGTCTCGGGAAATGACTGATGAAGAACGCGAAATCCTCCAAAATATGATTGATAATTCTTATGATCAATTTGTTAAAATCATTGCCGACGGGCGCGGTATGACAGAGAAGGAAGTACGTAAAATCGCTGATGGCCGGATTTATGATGGACGTCAGGCGAAAGAAAACCATTTAATTGATGATTTCGGCCATTTGGATGATGTAATTGCCGCGATGAAAACGGATATCGGTAAAAAAGACGCGCAAGTAATCCGTTATACAGATGAGGCAGGTTTCGGTTCATTATTCAGTATGGGAGCGCAAAAAATGTTGGGCAATGATGTGGAAACGGCTGTTTTGACAAAAATCCTTTCCTCTTCAAATTCTCCACGCTTAATGTATTTGTATGCGGAATAGGGGGGCTGAAGGATGACGGAACGAAATGAAAACAATGAACAAATCGATTCATCCAATCTTAATACAAAGCAAGAAGAAGAAATCGTTCAGCAAGAGCTTTTACCGGCACAGGCAATCGTGGATGATGGCGATGTGAGGGTAGTTTACTTTGCTGGTTTTTGGTTGAGATTTTGGGCATATTTAGCTGATTTGTTGATTATCGGGAGCTTAAACCGGATTTTGATTCATCCTATTTTTAAGTTTTATAATGGTACAGACGATCTTTGGTTTTCGGCAGAGGCTTTCTTAACGGGACTTGTATTCTTTATTTACTTCGTATTGATGACCAAATACTTAAACCAGACGTTGGGTAAGATGATTTTTGGACTGAAAGTTGTGGCATTGAAAGAAGAGACAGAGTCTATTTCTTGGGGTACAGTATTGTTCAGGGAGCTGATTGGCCGCTATATTTCAAAAATCACGTGGGTTGGCTATGTGTTGGCGGGCCTTTTACCAAAGAAACAGGCTTTGCATGATGTCTTTGCAGACACAAGTGTTGTTTTAGTTAGAAGATAATTTGTTTTAATTATGAACCTGTAAGAGCGTAATTTTCGCTTTTGCAGGTTTATTTTTTTTTGCCCAAGCCGATAATGATAGGCTGAAAGGGCGTGGATGTATGAAGTGGCTTTTGCTAATTTTGACTATTCTCATTGTGGTGCTGCTTCTTCTTGTTTTTACGAAAATAAGAGTGCACTTTGACTACAAACGTGTTCATAAAAATGACATAATTCATATAAAAGCATCAGCATGGTATGGACTTTTTCATTATACCTTCAAGGTACCTGTCATCAAGAAGGACGATGACTCGGCATCGATAGTAGTAAAGAAAGAAAAAGGAATGAAGGAAGAAACTAAAAAAGAAGGATTAGATAAAATTACACCGGAAGATTTACGGGATGGAATGGCTGACATGAAGACACTGCTTCAACATATAGTCAATTTTCATCGGGCCATTCGTCATTTCTTAGGCAAAGTTCAAGTTATAGAATTTGCCTGGCATAGTATGGTCGGTACTAAAAATGCCGCACACACCGGGGTCTTAACAGGGGGCTGCTGGGCGCTTAAAGGTTCCATCATTGGCATATTAACGACCTATTTAAATTTTAAAATCATGCCCTCTTATTCAATTACACCTGACTTTCAGAGGAAGCAGGCTAATACGTCGATTTCCTGCATATTACAATTTAGAATCGGGCAAGCTATGGTGACTGGAATAAAACTGCTTCGATACTGGAAAGGCGGAAGAGTGAAGTTTAAGTCTAAGAAATTAGCGAAGCTGTCAGGTGATTCCAACAAACAATCGTTTTAGAGTGGAGGAATTTAGATGTCAGATCATCCAATCCAAGGGTTGATGAAAGAGGCAATGGAAAATCTGAAAGAAATGGTTGATGTGAATACGATTATCGGAGATCCGGTGGAAACTCCAGATGGTAGTGTCATATTAACCGTATCCAAAGTTGGGTTTGGGTTTGCAGCTGGTGGCAGCGAATTTGTGATTGACGAAAACCATCAAGGCCAGCAGGGCGCTTCCAAGCAGCCTTTTGGGGGAGGTAGCGGTGGTGGAGTATCCATTACACCAATTGCCTTTCTGATTGTCGGTTCACATGGCGTGAAAATGATTCATCTGGATGAAGGGACGCATCTTCTTGAAAAAATGATGGATTTAGCGCCACAGGTAGTCGATAAGATTCAGTCCATGCTTTCTAAAAAAGACAGTAATCAAAAGCAAGGCAGCAGTCAGCAATCTACAACGAAAAATCAAGAGCCTAAACAGAATTTAGATTTCTAACTGCGACTCGGCATCCGCCGAGTTTTCTTTTTGCGTAAATTTTTACAAAATTATTGAAAGGCTTGGAACGTTTAAGTTTAACGCATAGTGATTTTCACTTTTCTCAATTCAATTAATTGCAAAATTCCGGTAAAACAAATATTATTAGGCTTGTACATAAAGCAGAAAAAGGAGGAATTTTTAATGGCTTCAGTTACATTTAAAAACAACCCGGTCACTTTAGTAGGACCAGAACTAAAAGTGGGGGACAAAGCTCCTGATTTTACCGTATTGGCTAATGATTTATCACCCGTTACATTAAGTGACTCTAAAGGGTCTGTCCGCATTATCAGTGTAGTTCCATCTGTCGATACAGGTGTATGTGATGCACAAACACGTAAATTCAATGAAGAAGCTGCAAAATTGGATAATGTGAAAGTACTGACGATCAGTAATGATCTTCCTTTCGCACAAAAGCGCTGGTGTGCTGCAAGTGGATTGGACAATGTTCAAGTACTTTCCGATCACCGCGACCTTTCATTCGGTGAAGCTTACGGTGTCGTTATGCAAGAACTTCGTCTATTGGCGCGCTCTGTATTCGTTGTGAACAGCAACGATGAAATCACATTCGTTGAATATGTTAGTGAGGGTACAACTCATCCAAATTACGAAGGTGCAATCGAAGCAGCTAAAGCAGCAAAATAAGATACGATTTCTTAGAAACCGGGCTCATTGTGCCCGGTTTTTTGTTTTAAAGTTTAAAAGGAGGAAATTGTTCATAGGTTTTTAAATTCTAACCATCCGAGAGTGAAATCACAAAGATAATCCATAGAACAGGAAGTATTCCGTATAGACAAACAAAAACATAAAATCCCCACTTTAGAATCTTTTTTAGAATCATCAAAAAAATACAACCCCCCCAGTCATCAACACTATTAAATTAACATATTTACCTTATATTTACTCATGGTGAAAAAAAGGATGGCTCGCGCGAGATTCCTTATATGCGGACTTTCAAATAGGAAAACAGTACGTTAAACAAGCGAAGAATGATAAGCAGGACGTACGACTTGTATCTCTTTCTTCTTACCTATAAAATAGGGACAGAAGCAAACAGGAGGAATAAATAAGTGAAGTCTACCCCAGTTGAACAATTATTTTATGAATTTGATGAAACAGCCCAAATATTGCAAAGTGAACTATCATGTACGTATCTGGATGCCTTAGGAGAAACCGGAGAGAATTTCTTCCAAGGGAAAGTACTACAAGAGGAAATTAGTGAAGTATCGAAGAAAAGGTTAGCAAAGCAATATGCGGATTTTTCACCGGAGAAATATGAAAAGGAAGCCATTCGTAAAGCGTACCAGCTAGCTATATTAAAAGGTATGCAGCAGAGTGTACAGCCGAATCACCATATGACGCCGGATGCAGTAGGTATGTTTGTCAGCTATTTAGTTGGTAAATTTACGAAGAATCAAAAAGAGTTAGTCATGCTCGATCCTGCCGTCGGAACGGGTAACTTACTATTTGCGATTTTGAACCAACTAACGGACAAAGCCATCGCGTCATATGGTGTTGAGATTGATGAAACCTTGATTAGGCTTGCTTATGCAGGTGCCAATCTACAAGAACACCCGCTGCAATTTTTCAATCAGGACAGCTTAGAGCCGCTCTTCATTGATCCTTCAGATGTAGTGGTCAGTGACTTGCCGATTGGTTATTATCCGAATGATGTTCGTGCAACTGAATATGAGTTGAAGGCTGAAAACGGACATTCTTATGCGCATCATTTATTTATCGAGCAAAGTGTTAAGCATGTGAAGGATGGCGGATATTTATTCTTCATTGTTCCGAATAACTTATTTGTCTCGGAAGAAGCCCCTAAGCTGAATGATTTCTTGAAAAAACATACACATATCCAAGGGATGGTTCAGCTACCGCTTTCCATGTTTAAAAATGAAGAGGCTGCGAAAAGCATTCTTATTCTTCAAAAGAAAAAAGAGGATATAGAAGCACCGAAGAAGGCCCTTCTCGTACAACTTCCGAAGTTATCGGATTTCGAAGCGACAAGGTCTGTTATGCAACAGATGGATGATTGGTTTAAAGAGGAAAAATAGATAATAAAAGCTGGTGCCATAGGCATTGGCTTTTATTTTTAGGGAAAAGTGATTATTTTAAATTTTTAAATTTTTATTGGTTGTATCCGCTTACCATGATAAGATTATACAATATACTGCACGTTTCGAAGTGATGATCATAGGAATTGTAGACTAGCTTAGAGTAAAGGAGCAGGATGGATGTCTAAAATTATGGCTATTAATGCAGGCAGCTCTTCTTTGAAGTTTCAGCTTTTTGAGATGCCGAGTGAACAAGTAATTACAAAAGGTCTTGTAGAAAGGATCGGCTTGAAAAATTCCACGTTTACTTTAAGCGTTGAAGGCAAAAAGGTTTCTGAAACGCTTCACATACCCAATCATGAAGTAGCTGTCGGGCTTTTATTAGAAAAATTGATTCACCATCGCATCATAGGCTCATTTGAAGAGATAGATGGTGTCGGGCATCGTGTTGTGCATGGTGGTGAGGTGTTTAGTGACTCAGTCTTGATTACAGAGGATGTAATAGAGGAAATTGAGAAGCTTTCAGATTTAGCTCCCCTTCATAATCCTGCTAATAGCACTGGAATTAAGGCATTCCGGCAAATACTAAGCGAAGTTCCAGCAGTAGCTGTATTCGACACTGCTTTTCATCAAACCATGTCAGCAGGTTCATATATGTATAGCTTACCGTTTGAATATTATGAAAAATATGGAATCAGGAAGTATGGATTCCATGGTACTTCACATAAATATGTGTCCCAGCGTGCCGCAGAAATGATTGGTCGGCCGATTGAACAGCTCCGCTTAATATCCTGCCATTTAGGAAATGGTGCAAGCATTACGGCTATTAAGGGCGGAAAGTCGATTGATACATCGATGGGGTTTACTCCATTGGCCGGAGTTACAATGGGAACGCGTTCAGGCAACATTGACCCTGCATTGATTCCTTATATCATGGAAAAAACAGGGAAAACAGCTGATGAAGTGCTGGATGTCTTGAATAAGAAAAGCGGCATTCTAGCTCTTTCTGGCTTTTCCAGCGATCTGCGCGACATCCAAGTGGAAGCAGATAAAGGCAATGAGCGTGCGGAACTCGCACTTGAAGTGTTTGCTGATCGGATCCACAAGTACATAGGTTCCTATACAGCGAAAATGGGAGGTGTGGACGGCATCATTTTTACAGCGGGTATCGGTGAAAACAGTCAAACCATTCGGGGAAGAATCTTGGATGGCCTCGAATTTATGGGCGTATACTGGGATGAGGATCTGAATCGTACCTTGGGTGTGGAAGCGTTTATTAACGCACCGTATTCCCCGGTGAAAGTGATGGTCATTCCGACCAATGAAGAAATCATGATTGTTAGAGATACTGTAAAAATAGCTTTGAGTGAAAGCATTGAAAACGTGACTTCTTGAATCATAGAAAATCTCCTTACCTATTAATTTTTCGGGTAAGGAGATTTTTCTATGATTGCAATCAACTTATTTGTTAAAAGGTTATTCAATAGATTTGAATCCTCACATGGACCTTCGTAATATCTTTTTGATTTAACATATCCGCGAGTACTGAATCCTCATACCAATCATCTAAAGGTTCTTGAAAAGTCTACCTATGGTATAATTAAGGGAGAATCCACCAATTCTGTACATAGGAGGCTTGATGCATGGAATTCACGAATCGGGAAATAACAATTTGGAATGAAATTAGTGAATGGCAGGAAAACCTTTATCAATATGAGCCAACAGACCTGGCAGCCTTGTATGATAAATGGCTAGAGCAGGGTTTTTCACTGCTCCCAGAAAACGTCCAACAGCAGTTTTTTGAAAAGCTTGATACCTGGCTTTTTCATTTGCATGCCATGGTTCAGAGCTCACAAGTTCAAATAGATGCAAGAGAGCAGATTTTAGCATCAGCACGGATGTTTAATGAAGATATAGAGACACTTAGTGACCTAAATCTCTTGACGATCGATCAGTTGAATTACATAGCGAATCAGCATATTGCTAAGCACCGCTTATATTCTTTTGCACAAGGCGGAATAAGCGGGTCCGGCGGGCTACTTTTACTTGGAAGTGATATCCCGGCCATGACAGTCATCAATGTTAGGACCGTACAGTTGATTGCGATGTCCTATGGTTTTGAAGTAAATACGCCCTTTGAAATGATGCTGGCTTTAAAGGTATTTAATGCAGGAGCAATGCCGAAGAGGCTTCGAGGAACAGCTTGGGAAGAATTGATTCGGGAAGTTCAGACTGCAGAAGATGACTATTTTTATTTGGGAATTGAAGAACTTACAAATCCGACCTGGATGGAACAGCCACTTAAGCAGTTGCTGAAGGCCGTATCCATTACTATTTTTCGAAAAAAACTAGTTCGGGGCATCCCATTTATCAGCATGGCCATCGGAGCTGGGTCCAATTATCAAATGACCCGCAATGTAAGTGAATTTGCCCAAAAGTTCTATCAGTATCGGTATTTACAGGAAAAGAAGGCTGATGAAGAATGAGTGTCAAGGAACACAAAAAAGCCATCACGGAGGCAATTCGCTGTAAGGTGATAACCATTAGTGATACACGTAATAAAGAGACTGATAAAAGCGGCGCTCTAATGATTGAATTATTGAAATTAAAAGGGCATGAAGTGACGGAATATGAAATTGTCAAAGATGAACGTGGAGCGATTCAAGGGGCGGTTACTGCTGGCTGCGAAAACAGCCAGGTAGATGTCATCCTAACTAATGGAGGCACTGGCATTGCCAAAAGAGATGTAACAATCGAGGCAGTTAAAGAATTGATGACAAAAGAAATCCCTGGTTTTGGTGAATTGTTCCGGATGCTTAGTTATCAAGAGGACATTGGTTCGGCGGCCATTTTATCGAGGGCCATTGCCGGAGTAGTGAACAACAAGGCAGTTTTTTCCACCCCTGGATCTTCGGGTGCGGTTCGGCTGGCGATGAATAAATTGATTCTACCGGAATTGGGACATGTCGTTGGTGAACTTCGGAAGGATATATAAGAAAAATGTAAAAAAGCCTCAGCTCTCAAAGCTGTGGCTTTTTGCATGGAATCGGCCTTAATTATGCATCTTTTCACTCACGCCTTGATTAGCTCGATACCAAAGCCATAAGTCATTGATGATAGAAGCAAGTTCGGCAATTTCAGAATTGAGCTGGCAGGATAATACGAAATTACTTTCGTCTGAGAGCTGTAGCTGTTTCCGGTTAATGAAGGATTCTAGTTCCTTAATGCGTTCTGGGATGTTGCCCCGGATATTTTCCCATTGCACGAGTATTTGCTGTTGCTCGCTTTTCGTATATTCATCCCACTCCCGGGACAGGTCAGGAATGGAGATGCCAAGCCGTTCATCATACGTAAATAGCTCTTTCATATTTCCCCCCCTTTTCGAATTTTTCATACCTCTAGTTTACTATATTTTAGCGGATGCATCCATTATGTGTAGGGCCTTAAAATATTAACAAATTATTTAGCAGAATCTTTAAAATACCCCTTGTATTCCGTTTGTAAAAATGATAAAGTACTAATCATAGATTGAATAAAAATAACAACGAATGAATTTTTATTCATACGAAAGGGACGATAAAATATGGGAAATCAAAAAGTTGTATTAGCATATTCCGGAGGACTAGATACTTCCGTTGCAATTAAATGGTTACAAGATCAAGGATACGAAGTTGTTGCATGTTGCTTGGATGTCGGTGAAGGAAAAGATTTAGATTTCATTAAAGAAAAAGCAATCACTGTTGGTGCGGTAAGTTCATATGTGATTGATGCGAAAGATGAATTCGCTGATGAATTCGCATTAACGGCTCTTCAAGCCCATACTTTATATGAAGGAAAATATCCATTAGTATCAGCTCTATCACGTCCACTAATCGCTAAGAAACTAGTAGAAGTGGCTGAAGCAGAAAATGCGGTAGCAGTTGCGCACGGTTGTACGGGAAAAGGAAATGACCAAGTGCGTTTCGAAGTATCCATCTCAGCTTTAAACCCTGATTTAAAAGTTCTTGCTCCTGTTCGTGACTGGAAATGGTCTCGTGAAGAGGAAATTGAATATGCAGCGAAAAATGGCATTCCGGTTCCAATCGGCTTGGCAAGTCCATTCTCGATTGACCAAAACCTTTGGGGAAGAAGTAACGAATGCGGAATCCTAGAAGACCCATGGGCAGCTCCGCCAGAAGAGGCTTATGATCTGACAACTAGCCTTGAAAATACGCCAGATACTGCTGACATCATTGAAATTGGTTTTGAACAAGGTGTACCGGTTACATTAAATGACAAAAATTATAAATTGGCTGACTTGATTGTTGAATTGAATCAAATCGCTGGTAAACACGGGGTCGGACGTATCGATCACGTAGAAAATAGATTAGTAGGAATCAAATCTCGTGAAGTATACGAAGCTCCAGGTGCTATGACATTAATCGCTGCACATAAAGAGCTTGAAGATATCACACTTGTAAAAGAATTGGCTCACTTCAAACCAGTAATCGAGAAGAAAATGACTGAATTGATTTATGAAGGTCTTTGGTTCTCTCCACTTCAAAAAGCATTGGCTGCATTCTTGAAAGAAACGCAAGTGAATGTAACAGGTACAGTTCGTGTGAAACTTTTCAAAGGCCATGCGATTGTTGAAGGAAGAAAATCTGAGTACTCTCTATATGACGAAAAATTAGCGACCTATACAAAAGCAGACGAATTCGATCATGATGCAGCAGTTGGATTCATTAAATTATGGGGACTTCCAACGAAAGTGAACAGCATGGTCAATAACAAGAAGGTGACAGTGTGAGCAGCAAGCTTTGGGGAGGAAGATTCACAAAGTCTGCAGAAGAATGGGTAGACGAGTTTGGAGCTTCTATTTCCTTTGACCAGGAGCTTGTCCTTGAAGATCTTCAAGGCAGTCTGGCTCATGTAACCATGTTAAAGCAGTGCAGCATTTTACCTGAAGAAGATGCAGATCAGATTATTTCAGGTCTGAAAAGTTTACAGGAAAAAGCAGAAAAGGGCGAATTAACTTTTAAGGTTGAGATGGAGGATATCCATCTTAACCTAGAAAGTATGCTTATTAACGAAATTGGACCAGTTGGCGGAAAGCTGCATACAGGCAGAAGTCGTAATGACCAAGTTGCAACAGATCTTCATTTATACATGCGTAACCAAACGAAAGTCATTGTGGAACTCATTAATGACTTGCAAGAAGCGATTTTGGAACAAGCGAAGAAAAATGTGGAAACACTTATTCCAGGTTATACACATTTACAACGGGCACAGCCGATTTCATTTGCACATCATTTAATGGCTTATTTTTGGATGCTTGAGCGGGATAAGCAGCGCTTTACAGAAAGCTACAAAAGAATAAATATTTCACCATTAGGTGCAGGGGCGCTAGCTGGGACAACTTTCCCTATTGACCGAGCTCTAAGTGCCGAGCTACTGGGCTTTGATGGTATCTATGAAAACAGTCTGGATGCTGTGAGTGACCGTGACTTTGCCATCGAATTCATGAGTAACAGTGCGACTATGATGATGCATTTATCTCGTTTCAGCGAAGAAATCATTCTTTGGTCAAGCCAGGAATTCCAATTTGTTGAATTAGACGATACGTTCTCAACGGGAAGCAGTATCATGCCACAAAAGAAAAACCCTGATATGGCGGAATTGATCCGTGGTAAAACAGGACGGGTTTATGGTAATTTAACAGGATTATTGACAGTATTAAAAGGACTGCCGCTTGCTTATAACAAAGATATGCAAGAAGATAAAGAAGGCGTTTTTGATACGGTCAAAACTACTGTTGGCTCACTGAAAATTTTTGCTGGTATGATTTCGACAATGAAAGTGAAAGCAGATGTCATGGAAAAAGCAACAAAAAATGACTTCTCTAATGCAACGGAATTGGCCGATTACCTTGCTTCAAAGGGTATGCCTTTCCGTAAAGCGCATGAAGTTGTCGGCAAACTTGTATTATTCTGTGTCCAAAATGGCTGCTATTTGGTAGACCTTAGCATAGAACAATTTAAGGAAGCTTCAGAGTTGTTTGAAAATGATATTTACGATGCATTAAATCCTTACGAAGCAGTTAAACGTCGTAACAGCGCTGGTGGTACAGGCTTTGCGCAAGTACAGCTGGCGATTGAAAAAGCGGAAAAACTGGTTAGTAAATAACATCAAAAAAAGCTCGTTCACCAATTTCGGTGAACGAGCTTTTTTGACTATCATTTTTTATCAATATTCGTACGCACGACGATTACATCGCAGGTTGAATGGCGAACGATGCCTTCTGACACACTGCCAATCAAGAAACGTTCGACAGCATTAAGACCTGTTGCACCGCATACAATCAAATCGATTGTATGTTTTTTCGCTAAATCTCTTGGAATTTGAACTTTAGGAGAACCATATGCCACTTCAGTTTTAACGTTGGCAATCCCGGATGCAATGGCTTCCGTTTTATACTTTTCCAATAATTCATTGGCAAAGGTTTCAGAGTGATCACGGATAGTCATATCATAAGCTTCAATAGTAGGGAAATTCCTTGTGTCCACGATATGTGCAAGCACAAGGGTCGCGTCACTGAGTTTTGCTAAATAGATTGCCTTTTTTAAGGCCCACTCTGCTTCTTCCGAACCGTCCACTGCTACTAGAATATTTTTATAATCTATACTATTCATAGTGAATCTCCTCCTTCTATTTCATTCCTATTATATAATGATTTACCAGGTGCATCTTGTCTCAATTGTAACAAATTAGCGAATGTTTCAATCGTACTATCTTAAGATTTGCAGACTCTTTGGATACTTCGTCAAAACTTCACAGCCTGTATCGGTGATATACAGATCATCTTCAATCCTGACCCCTGCAACATTTGGTACATATATACCTGGTTCAATCGTATAAACCATTCCTGCTTGCAGTTCGAGTGAATTTGTTTCCGTTAAGGACGGGTATTCATGGATGCTGATGCCGAGTCCGTGACCAAGGCGGTGCGGGAAGTATTCACCGTATCCTTGATTTCTGATAATATTTCTGGCTGTCAAGTCAATCTCCGAACAGGAAACACCAGGCTTACTGGCTGTAACCGCAGCCTCTTGAGCTTTTCTAACCGTTTCATAGATATCTGCTTGTTTATCATTGATGTCACCATAAGCAACCGTTCTAGTGATGTCAGAGCAGTATCCTTCAAAGACGACGCCTAAGTCAAAGAGGACAAGGTCGCCACGCTGAACTTTCGTAATGCCTGGTGTGCCATGAGGAGAAGCGCCATTTTTACCTGTCAGGACCATGGTAGAGAATGACATTTGGCTCACTCCAGCCTTTTTCATTTCGAATTCAATAGCTGCTAGAATCTCCATTTCCGTTTTACCCTCATGGATTTCATTGACACCCACTTCAATTGCAACGTCAGCGAGACGACATGCTTCACGGATTTTGACCATTTCACCTTCTGACTTGATCATCCTCATCCTTTGAAGTTTTTCTTCAGCTGAAACGAGTTTTGGTGCAGTAAAGTAGTGCTGAACTTTTTCATAGCGTTCTACATTCATATGTTCTTTTTCAATGGCCATTTTTTTCATGGTTAGTCCACGTTTGCTAACTGCTTGCTGAACTTTTTCCCATGGATTTTCAATATCGGTGTAACCAATGATGTCTCCATTCCATCCAGCTTGTTTAGCATCCGAAACTTCCATTTGCGGACAGACCAGGAATGGTTCGGCGTTGCCAAAAATGGCAAGTGCAAGAAGTCTTTCATGCGGATTGCTTAAAAAACCGCTGCAATAGAAGATGCTATCTGGAGATGTAAGGAAGGCTGCTTCAATTTCATTGGTTTGCAGCCAATTTTGTAATTCATTCAAACGTTCATTCATGACTATACCTCCATTAATAAGATATAATTACCTTAGCAATATATGAAAAAATAGTAAATGGCAAAGCCTTAAGAAATTATTGATTAATAAAATAGTGGGTATCAGAAGGGAGCATCAGAAATGAAAGTATCTTTTCATGGTCATGCAATTGTAAAAGTTGAAACGAAAGGAAAAACAATTTTATTTGACCCGTTTATTACAGGAAATGAATTAACGGATTTGAAGGTAGAAGAAGTGAAACCGGATGTGATTATCTTAACACATGGTCATAATGACCACGTTGGTGACACGGTTGAATTGGCGAAGAAGCATGATGCACTTGTCATCGGCATTGCCGAAATTGCCGACTATTTAGGAGCTCAAGGCGTTCGGACCCACGGAATGAGCATCGGTGGTGCATTTGAGTTTGAATTTGGAAAAGTGAAGCTGACACCAGCGTTCCATGGAACAGGTTTCACTACAGAAGATGGCCAAATTATCTATTTAGGGATGCCAGCCGGCGTGTTACTTACTGCAGAAGGAAAAACAATCTATCATGCAGGTGATACAGCAGTGTATTCTGACATGAAACTGATAGGCAAACGACATCCAATTGACTTGGCATTTCTGCCAATCGGCGACAATTATACCATGGGACCGGAGGATGCAGCACTTGCAGCGGAATTCCTTAAGGCCAAGCAAGTAGTGCCGATTCATTACAATACGTTCCCTGTCATTAAACAGGATCCGAACAAATTCATTGACTTGCTTGAAGAGGAAAATGGACTAGTCATGAAAGTCGGAGATGAAATCGAATTATAAGAGGAACGGGAGCCTTAAGGGGCTCCCGTTTTTATATGTGTGAAAATTAGCCGAATGGATGGTGGAGGAATTAGGTTTAGATAATATCGGTATCAAAAAAGGAGCTAGAGAGAATTATCTGGAATTAACTGGAAGTGGTCAGGATGATTTTTCATAATAATAATATTATATTTTGAGCAGAAGTCATGAACATAAGGAGAAAATAAATCTAGTTCATTCACATATGAGTCAAGATTCTTTTTTTCTTTTGCAGGCATAAAATGAATAGATGGAAAAAAGGAGGGATTGGATGAAACAGAGGTTATTGTTGTGTTTGCTTTTGTGCGGGGTGATGCTGTATTATGCAGTGCCACGTCTGTCGCTGGAAAGCGGCGGATTGGAGAGCTTGTTTGCTGGATCTTGGCTGTTGTTTGCGTTATTGGCGGTAGCCGGAAACTTGACGGGGATTCTATATTCTCCTAAGAAACACAAAGTCAAACGGAAGATGGAATACAAAAGGTTGCGTCAATATTAGTAGTTGTTTGATAAACTAGGCTCTTTGACCTTATAATGGAGAATAGGAATACCGTGAAAAGGGTGAAGCGCTTGGCTACAAAGCATGAACAAATATTAAAACATATCGATGGACTGCCTGTTGGGGAGAAGATTTCCGTCCGCCAAATTGCTAAAGCATTGAATGTAAGTGAAGGTACGGCGTATCGAGCAATTAAAGAGGCAGAGAATCAAGGCTATGTAAGTTCCATTGAGCGGGTTGGTACGATTCGTATTGAGAAAAAGAAAAAAGAAAATATTGAAAAGCTCACGTTCGCTGAGGTTGTTAATATTGTAGACGGACAAGTTCTAGGTGGGAAAACGGGTCTTCATAAGACATTAAATAAATTTGTTATTGGGGCTATGAAGCTAGATGCCATGATGAGATATACAGGTGCAGGAAATCTGCTGATTGTAGGGAACCGTACCCAGGCCCATGAGCACGCGTTAAAAGCGGGTGCCGCGGTGCTGATTACCGGTGGTTTCGATACTGAAGAACCTGTTAAAAAATTAGCCGATGAATTGGAAATGCCAGTCATTTCTACGAGTTACGATACATTTACCGTAGCAACCATGATCAACAGGGCGATTTATGACCAATTGATTAAAAAGGAAATTTTGTTGGTAGAGGATATTTTGACTCCTGTTCAAGAAACGACCTTTTTAACAGTAGGTGACCGGGTTCAGACTTGGCATGAACTTAATCAGGAATCAGGGCACAGCCGTTTCCCTGTTGTGGATGAGAATATGAAGGTTCAAGGTATGGTCACATCAAAAGATATTATGGGTCAGGAAGAGTTAACGCTCATTGAAAAGGTGATGACGAAAAATCCGATGACCGTAGGCGATAAGATGAGTGTCGCGTCTTCTGCCCATATGATGGTGTGGGAAGGCATCGAGTTGATTCCAGTCGTAAACGACAGTCATATTCTAAAGGGAATAGTGAGCAGGCAGGATGTATTGAAGGCACTGCAAATGAGTCAAAGGCAGCCGCAGGTGGGCGAAACGATTGACGATACAATTACGAGTCAGCTTGTTATGACTTCGAATCGCGGGAAGGGCGAGGAAGTGTATAACTATGGCGTCACTCCGCAAATGACCAATTATCTTGGTACCATTTCAAGCGGGGTTTTCACGACTTTGGTTACCGATTCAGCAAACCGGGCACTTAGAAGCTATAAGCGTGGAGACTTAGTCGTTGAAAATATGACAATTTACTTCATCAAGCCAGTCCAGATTGACAGTACGCTTGAAATCCATCCGCGAGTGCTTGATGTGGGACGTAAATTCGGAAAAGTAGATGTCGAGGTGTTTAACCAAGGCAAACTTGTCGGTAAGGCGATGCTTACTTGCCAATTGCTCGATCGTTCGTAAAAAAATAAATCAAAAAGGATAATCGAATTCGATTATCCTTTTTGATTTGCAGCTTCTTCAATCGCATGTGGAAGGTAAAATTTATACATTTTATAGCCTCCCCAGATGCTGAATACTCCAACGAAGATGAAAACGGCAGAGATGATATAAGTTGTTGTCGTGTGGAATAGAAAAAGCTGATTGACTCCGAATAGAGAGACAAAAGCACCGAGGGCAATGGAAGACTTTCCAGAAATCCACTTTTTCTCCATAGGCATTTTTGTACGCACCGATTTAATTTTATAAAACAAATAGACTCCTAGTGAAAGAACAATCAAGGTGACAAGAATAGGCATTGTTAATAATTCCCCCAATTTAACATATGTACCTTATTATTGTAGCGGGAAACTTAAAAGAATGCCACCGTAAACAAGATGACTCTTCCTATTTCTCTATTTTTTTGATTAAATAAAATATATCATCTTTATATTAAGCACGATAATACATATATAGAAGGAGAATTATATGAAAGCTGAGATTTTAGCAGATATTAAGCGTTACGATACTATTATTATCCATCGTCATGTCCGTCCGGATCCGGATGCTTATGGTTCCCAAGGGGGACTGGCGGAAATTCTGAAAGCATCTTTCCCTGAAAAACAAATTTTCACGGTTGGGCAAGAAGAACCATCATTGAATTATTTAAGAAGGCTCGATGTGATTTCAGATGAAACGTATCAAGGTGCTTTGGTCATCGTGTGTGATACCGCAAATACAGACCGGATTTGTGATAGACGTTACACGACGGGAGATAAATTAATTAAGATTGATCATCATCCTAACGAAGATCCATATGGCGATATGCGTTGGGTCGATACATCTTCAAGTTCTACGAGTGAAATGATTTATGAATTATATCTGTTCGGCAAAGACCAAGGCTTGAAGATGAGTGATGAAGCAGCCCGTCTTTTGTATGCAGGTATCGTTGGCGATACAGGGCGTTTCCTATTCCAAAGCACGACTGAAAAAACATTTGCTTTTGCTAGTGAGCTTATTCACTATTCATTTTCCCGTCCGCAGTTATATCAGGAGATGTATGACGTTAATGAAAGCATCGTCCGGTTAAATGGCTATGTGCTGCAGCATTTCGAAATCCTGCCATATGGCACAGGGAAAATGATCATCACGAAAGATATCCTTGAAAAATTTCATGCGTCGACTTCTGAAGCATCTCAGCTTGTCTCCTCGCTTGGTTCGATTAAAAACGTGAAATCATGGGTCTTTTTCATTGAAGAGGAAAAAGAAATTCGGGTTCGTTTCCGCTCTAAAGGGCCAATCATCAATACGATTGCCCGGAAATATAACGGCGGAGGCCATCCGCTTGCAGCAGGGGCTTCCATCTATTCTTGGGATGAAGTGGACAATATCCTTGCTGATTTAGAAGAGTTGAATAAAGCAGAATAAAAAACAGTAAACAGTTTTATATTTCAAAGCAATAATTGAATAACATTTAAAGACCAAATCACATATGGATTTGGTCTTTATTTTGGTGGATAGTTAAAATTGGATTCATCATTCACCTACCAAACAGACGCACGGAATCATTTTCGTCTTCCTATTAAGAAGTAGTCCTCTTTAGTTTGATTTCAATATTCATTTTCGTATAAAACATGATTTCCACGACTTCAAGCTTATAACGCTTTTTATTGATGTCCACGATTTTATTTTCAATTGATTTTTTTAGTAGCATTTTTCCGTTATATACGCTTACGATATCCTTGGCGAGAAGGGAGGAAAGGTCGTCCTCTATCACATCCTCTGCTTCAGCGACACTAAGTTGATCGAGACTGTATATTTTTCCATTCGTAATGGTTACTTCCACTTCTTGAATCGTTAAAATCTCTTCGTTTTGCTGATTTAATTTTTTATACTCCTGCTCCCAGATCCCAATTTTTTCGTTCAGATCCTTGATCTCTTCTCTTTGGTCGTGAATGATTCTAATCTGTGTTTCTTGCTGGACCCCATACATATAAAAGAAAATCACCCAGCTGATCAATCCGCCAAGTGCAGCCCCGGCAAAAAAACGCTGCCAGGTGGGGGACCGGTGAAATGGAGGAATCCTCATGAGGATATATGCTCCTGAGTGAACCAGTTGATGATCAGCGCTCCTGTCTGTGCTCCGCCAAGAGCAGAAATAATAAGTAGAACCTGTTTGACAATATCTTTCGTTTCCCCGTGGAAAATACCGCGTTCGAAATTATAGACCATATCAAAAGTACCTCCGATGGCAGCAACAATCGCCCAAATACGCAGGCTATCTGATAATCGAAACACAGTCGTCATCGGAGCTTGTCCCGTGAAAAAAGCAGCCAGCCCTCCGATTATCGACCCGCCAAGTAAAACTCCAAGCGATATAAAAAAGCTGTTGATAAATGCCGGAACAAAGGCTTCATTCATATATCATCATCCTTTTGGCTTTATATTCTTCTACTCTATTTATATGGGAAGTACAGAGGTAATATGATAGTGGGGCAAAATCATGGGATAAAAAGATACTGGCAATGAGAACATATTTTCTTTTTTTGAAATAAACACTATAATGAAAAGAAACATGCCTTACAAAGGTGGGAGAAAAAACGTGTATACTCATCTCCATATTCAGAGCGGATACAGCCTGCTGACAAGTACGGTGAAAATCAGTGAACTAGTGGCCAAAGCGAAAGCGGATGGCTGTACAAGTCTTGCTTTAACCGATCGAAATGTTATGTACGGTTCGGTCTATTTTTATAAAGAATGTAAGAGACAGGGGATAAAGCCGATTATCGGTATTCTTGCAGATGTTCTTGATGAACAGGAAGCAGCACATCACCTTCTTTTATTAGCAAAAAATCTTCAAGGATATCAAAATCTGCTTAAAATAAGCAGTGCCATAAAAACAAAATCTCCGTCAGGACTTCCAATGAACTGGCTTAAAGCCTATTCACGGGGATTGATAGCCATC
This sequence comes from Peribacillus butanolivorans, assembly GCF_001273755.1. GTDB lineage: Bacteria > Bacillota > Bacilli > Bacillales > DSM-1321 > Peribacillus > Peribacillus butanolivorans. Next base: position 3,807,869 of record NZ_LGYA01000001.1, on the reverse strand, counting down.
TCTCCAGGAGCTGAGGGGCAAGTAGAAGCGCTTCTGAGGGAAGAAAAGCCGGAAGAGGCTCAAAAGGCTGCTGAACAATACCTGCAGATTTTTGGACATGATAACTTTTATTTTTCCCTTCAAAGACTTTCAATTGCAGAAGAGGAGAAACAAAACGAAGCCATCAGTCTGTTGGCGAAAGAATTAGAGATAAAGATTGTAGCGACGAATCCAGTCTATTATTTGAATGAAAGTGATGCCCTCGCTCAAGAAGTGCTGCTGGCCATCGGAAATGGTGACAAGCTCGCAGATGAGACACGGACGGTGCTTGCATCCAATCAGTATTATTTAAAAAGTCGAGCTGAGATGGCAGAATTATTCCATGACAGGCCGGATGCACTCGAAAATACGCTCCATATTGCCACGCAATGCAATCTCGATATTCCGTTTCATCGTTCCCTGCTGCCTAAGTACCCTACTGAAGCTGGAGTTACGGCTGAAGAAATGCTTGAAGCTGTCTGTTTCCAAGGATTAAAGAAAAGACTGTCTGAGCCATCCGCCCATTACGAAGAGCGCCTTCGGTATGAGCTGGATATTATTAATAAGATGAAATTCAGCGATTACTTTTTAATCGTATGGGACTTCATGAAATTCGCCAAGGACAATCAGATTTTGACCGGCCCTGGAAGGGGATCTGCCGCAGGTTCGATGGTTGCTTACGTATTATCAATAACGGATGTCGATCCGATTGAACATTCCCTGCTGTTCGAGCGTTTTCTGAATCCGGAGCGAGTGTCGATGCCGGATATCGATATTGATTTTCCTGATAATCGCCGTGAAGAAGTGATTACCTATGTCGCGAAAAAATATGGGGAATTTCATGTAGCACAAATCATTACATTCGGAACATTAGCTGCCAAAGCTGCGCTGCGTGACACTGGACGTGTGTTCGGCTTGAATCCGAAGGAACAGGAAGCTGTATCGAAAATGATTCCGAGTCGGCTTGGCATCACGCTTCCTGAAGCTTTCAAAGAATCCAAGCGTCTTCAGGAATTCGTTAATGAAAGTGACATAAATCAGAGGCTATTTCAAACAGCATTATTGCTTGAAGGGCTGCCACGTCATACTTCGACCCATGCGGCCGGCGTGGTCATCAGTGACCAGGCTTTGACCGAGCATATCCCGATTCAAGGAGGGCATGAGGGCATCCACCTGACCCAATATCCGATGGACATCCTCGAGGAACTAGGTCTTCTTAAAATGGATTTTCTAGGACTTCGCAATTTAACGCTCATTGATAATATTTTAAAAAACATCAAAAAAGGAACTGGGAAAAAGCTGGATTTAGCTAACATACCGATGGAAGATTCTGAAACGTTATCTCTGTTAGGTCGAGGCGAAACAACGGGTGTATTTCAATTTGAATCTGATGGTATCCGGAAGGTTTTAATCAAGCTGAAACCGAACCGTTTTGAGGATATTGTCGCGGTCAATGCTTTGTACCGTCCAGGTCCAATGGAAAACATTCCTCTGTTTATCGAGCGGAAACATGGATTAACGCCAATTGACTACCTGCACCCAGATTTGCAGGATATCCTTGAACCTACATACGGAGTCATCGTTTATCAAGAACAAATTATGCAAATTGCATCTCGCCTTGCCGGATTCTCACTTGGGGAAGCTGACCTATTACGCCGGGCTGTCTCGAAGAAGAAGAAGGAAGTTCTAGACCAGGAGCGGCAGCATTTTGTAAGTGGTGCTTTGAACCAAGGATATACTGAGAAAACGGCTGAAGAAATTTATACGTTAATTGTTCGCTTTGCTAACTATGGATTCAACCGGAGTCATGCAGTGGCTTATAGTGTCATAGCCTATCAACTAGGTTACTTAAAAACCTATTATCCAGAATATTTTATGGCAGCCCTTATGACATCGGTCGTCGGGAATGATGATAAGATTTCCCAATATGCCCGTGAGGCCAAAAAGAAAGGGATTAAGGTTCTGCCTCCTTCTATTAATCAAAGCGGCTTCCCGTTTTTATCAGAAAAGGAAGGGATCCGTTTTAGCCTTGGAGCCATCAAAGGAATAGGCGGTACAGTTTTAAAAGAAATATTTGCGGCCAGGCGCCAAAAGAAATTCGCTGATTTATTCGATTTCTGTTTGCGAGTTTCCGGGAAAATTGTCAATCGAAAAGTGTTGGAGGCGCTTGTCCATTCAGGTGCATTTGATGAATTCGGTGAAGACCGTGCTACATTATTAGCGAGTTTGGACGTAGCAATCAGCCATACCGAATTGGTTAATCCAGATGATGATTTATTTGATATGTTTTCGGATGGGGAGTTTTCACTCAAACCAAAATATAACTATGTCGACCCTATTCCCGTTGAAGACAAACTTTCCTTGGAAAAAAGTGTCCTGGGACTATATCTTTCAAATCATCCAGTGACAAGCTACAGAGATCTTTTTCAGTATTTCGGTTGCTTAACCATTGACGAAGCAATTAATAAAAAAGAGTCAAAAGTCCTACTCGGAGTATATATAACGGCGGTTAAAACCATTAGAACAAAAAAAGGCGATGTTATGGCCTTTTTAACCGTTAGTGATGAAGAAGGGGACATTGAAGCAGTCGTGTTCCCAAATGTGTATAAAAATCATTCTGCGGTCTTGAATCACGGGCAGCTTGTTATGCTTAAAGGGACATTGGAAGAGCGAGATGGGAAAACCCAGCTCATTATCCAGCATGTATACCCGCTTGAACAAGTGAAAAAGATGAAACAGGGGATAAATGGAACACTATTCTTGAAAATTGAAGCTGAAAAGCAAACAAAGGATACTCTTCAAAAAATAAAAAAAATTTTAATGCAACATAGTGGTGAAACGAAGGTCATGCTTTTTTATCAGCGGGAAAATCGCTATGTACAGCTATCTTATTGGGATTGGGTCAATCCTACAGACAGTCTAATACAGGCATTAATTGACATGGTTGGAAAAGGGAATGTAGTCTATAAGAGAGAATAACTGTTTTACAACTTTAATAGTTATGTTATATTGAAAATAGGCCGCTGTGGTCTGACCACTAGATTTCAGCATATATATTCGGTTTGACCAATTCGTTCTAGGAGTGAAATTATGACGTTAAGAGAAGAAGCATTACATATGCATCGCTTGAATCAAGGAAAGTTAGAAACAGTTTCAAAGGTACCGGTTAGGAATGCCGAAGATTTAAGCTTGGCTTATTCTCCTGGTGTCGCGGAACCGTGTAAAGAAATTTACGAGAAGCCTGAGACAGTTTATGACTATACGATGAAAGGGAATACTGTGGCTGTCATTTCTGATGGAACGGCTGTGTTGGGACTAGGAAACATTGGACCAGAAGCTGCTTTGCCAGTTATGGAAGGTAAAGCCGTTTTATTTAAGAGTTTTGCAGGAGTCGACGCTTTTCCAATTTGTTTAAAAACGACAGAAGTGGATAAAATTGTAGAGACTGTTAAATTACTTGAGCCTACATTCGGCGGAGTAAACTTAGAGGACATTGCTGCACCGAATTGTTTTGAAATTGAAGAACGGCTTAAGAAAGAAATGAATATCCCTGTTTTTCATGATGATCAGCACGGGACAGCAATTGTAACTGTTGCCGGTCTTGTAAATGCTTTACGCCTTGTAAATAAATCAATATCAGAAATTAAAGTGGTAGCAAATGGAGCCGGTGCTGCTGGCATTGCAATCATTAAATTGCTTTATAGCTATGGAGTACGTGACATTATTATGTGTGACACGAAAGGTGCTATTTATGAGGGCCGTCCGACAGGCATGAATGAGATAAAAGCACAAGTGGCCAAAGTAACCAATAGAAATAGGGTTGAAGGACCTCTAGAAGTAGTTATTCAAGATGCGGATGTCTTTATCGGTGTTTCTGCAGCTGGCGCGTTAACCAAAGAAATGGTTTCCACCATGAACCGGGATGCAATCATTTTCGCTATGGCTAATCCTGATCCGGAAATCATGCCGGAGGAAGCGAAAGCAGCTGGTGCCAAGGTAGTTGGGACAGGACGTTCCGATTTTCCAAACCAGGTCAATAACGTTCTTGCCTTCCCTGGAATCTTCCGTGGGGCTTTAGATGTACGTGCGACCCATATCAATGAAAAAATGAAGGTAGCTGCTGTTCAGGCAATTGCCGGTTTAATACAAGAACATGAGATTCACGAAGACTACGTTATTCCTGCTCCTTTTGATGAAAGAGTAGCACCTGCCGTTGCGGCGGCTGTGGCCAAGGCAGCGATGGAAACAGGAGTGGCGAGAATTAAAGTGGATCCAGAAGAAATTAAAGAAAAAACAAGAAAATTAGCGATCATTGGAAAAAGTGAGGAATAATTATTTTGGCGGATCGTACTTCTTCATCCAAAATTTATCTCGATGTTGTTGAGAGCCTACGTAGCATGATTGAAGCGGACAGCCTTATACCAGGAGATAAAATCCCTTCTGAACGGGAGTTATCGGATCGACTGAATGTGGGACGTTCCTCTGTCCGTGAAGCATTGCGTGCCTTAGAGCTATTAGGATTGATAGAAACAAGACGTGGTGAAGGGACGTTTATCAGGGATTTCCAGGAGCATAAGTTAGTAGAGCTTCTGGGAACCTTTTTTTTGCAAGACAAAAAGGTACAAGAAGATTTAGCTGAGACGAAAAGATTGATTGAAATTGACTGTTTACGGATTGTAGCCTTTTTCGCTACAGCTGAAGAAATCAAACAATTAATCGTCTGGGTCAAAGATGACGAGTTTCTTGATGATGATTTCTTCTTAAGAATTGCCATATTAAATCGCAATCGATTGCTTGAAAGAATTTGGCGCATTGTCAACAGTTATGCTAGAACATCAGAGCCGGTACTGGGTAATACAAAAAAGGAAGATTATCTTGCATTACTTACATATTTGCTCGAACGAGATGAAGAAAAAGCCATTGAAACGTATCTAATTAGAATTAGAAATATGTCGAAGGACGAGTGACACCTTTTTACACGATACTAATTTTATTTTTGATATAGTTTGGGCCAAGTATCATAATATAGATAATTGGTGGTAAAGGGAGGATTAAGCTTGCTTAAAGAGCTATTTGCGAAGTCTAAGAAGAAATATGCAACGGTTCCTTTAGATCGTGAGAAACAAGATGTACCAGAAGGAATTATGACTAAATGCCCCAGCTGTAAAAAAATCATGTATACAAAAGAATTAGTGAAAAACCAGAAAGTCTGTCTGCATTGCGGATTCCATCATTCAATGTCCTCTCATGAGCGGATTGAATATTTATTTGATGCCGGTAGTTTTAATGAATTTGATAAAGAAATGATTTCAGTTAACCCACTTCAGTTCCCGGATTATCTGGAGAAGCTGGAAAAGGATAAAAAGAAAGCCAAGATTAATGAGGCAGTGGTCACAGGGGTAGGAAGCATTAATGGCTACCAAGTTTCCACGGCTATCATGGATTCCAATTTTAGGATGGGAAGCATGGGCTCTGTCGTTGGGGAAAAAATTACCCGGGCGATTGAACGGGCTGGAGAATTGAGGATTCCGTTTATCATATTTACAGCATCAGGCGGCGCGCGGATGCAGGAAGGTGTTCTTAGCTTGATGCAGATGGCTAAGACCAGTGCTGCTCTAAAGATGTTCAGTAATGAAGGCGGTCTGATTATTTCGATGATGACACATCCTACTACAGGCGGAGTTTCAGCAAGTTTTGCGTCCCTTGGGGATATTAACCTTGCTGAACCTGGAGCCCTAATTGGCTTTGCGGGACGTCGAATCATTGAACAGACGATCCACGAAGATCTTCCAGAGGATTTCCAAACGTCTGAATTTTTGATGAAGCACGGGCAATTAGATGCGGTAGTTAAACGTACGGAATTAAAAGAAACCTTGACAACAATCCTTAAAATCCATGCCCCGGGTGGTGAATGGTTATGATTTACGAATTAGAATTTGAACGTCCTGTTACAGAGCTTCGAAGTAAGATTAAAGAGCTGAAGGAAATAACGAAGGATGCTGATGTAGACCTGACGGTTGAAATCGAAACTTTGGAAAAACGTCTCGAGAAGTTAGAAGTCGATATTTATAATCATTTAAAACCATGGGATCGTGTACAGATCGCTCGACATCCGGCTCGTCCAACAACTCTTGATTACATTCCTCTTTTATTTAATGACTTCATCGAGTTTCATGGTGATCGTTATTATGGAGATGATGAGGCAATTGTGGCTGGTATCGCCGAATTTGAAGGTCGAGCTGTGACCGTCATCGGTCATCAGCGTGGGAAGGATACGAAGGAAAATATCCGTCGTAACTTTGGTATGCCCCATCCAGAAGGCTATCGAAAAGCTTTGCGTCTAATGAAACAGGCTGAAAAATTTAATCGTCCGATTATTTGTTTCATAGATACGAAGGGGGCTTTCCCTGGTAAAGCGGCAGAAGAGCGCGGACAAAGTGAAGCCATCGCGAAAAACCTTTTTGAAATGGCAGGACTGAAGGTGCCGGTTATCAGTATTGTCATCGGTGAAGGGGGCAGTGGTGGTGCTTTGGCTCTAGGAGTTGGAGATCGAATTTTCATGTTAGAGAATTCAACGTACTCAGTAATCTCTCCTGAAGGGGCTGCTGCTTTGCTTTGGAAGGATGCTTCCCAGGCTAAACGGGCCGCGGAATCAATGCAAATCACGGCTCCTGACTTAAATCGCTTAGGGGTCATTGATGAGATTATTCCTGAAGTGAAAGGCGGCGCCCATCGAGATGCTAATGTACAGGCTGAAGCCATTAAGGATATTCTGAAACGTTCATTTAATGAGTTGCTTCCTTTGGATAGCGATGAACTGATCAATCAACGTTATATGAAATTTAAGAAAATTGGTGAATATGAATTTGAAAAACAACCAGAGGGGAAACCTAAGGAAGTTGGACAGCATTCATAAGCATTTATCAACTGGAAAAAACGTGCTGCCAAGGGCAACACGTTTTTTTCAGCCTTACTAGGGAAGCATACATATATATATGTTTGAGTGAAGAATCCAAACTTTTACGCCATTTTACTTCAATTTCTGAAGAGAATCGGTTAGGCTTAGAACATCAAGTAAGCAAAAGTGAAAAAGTGATTGCTTATTGAAGGTAGAAAAAGGGTACAATGTAATAACGAAAGTTAATGTGAACTTAATTTTGATTAGTGCTGTAGAGAGGTGACAATAATGAAAAGAATAGGTGTATTAACCAGTGGAGGAGATTCTCCAGGTATGAACCCGGCAGTCCGAGCTGTTGTCCGGAAAGCGATTTTTCATGAGATGGAGGTCTTCGGAATTTATCATGGCTATCAAGGTCTGATAAATGGAGATATAAGGCAACTTGAACTTGGATCGGTCGGTGATATCATTCATCGCGGCGGCACAATGCTACATACGGCTCGCTGTCCGGAATTTAAGACTGAGGAAGGTCAGCTAAAAGCTATTGAACAATTGAATAAGTTTGGTATTGAGGGCATTGTTATTATAGGTGGAGATGGTTCCTATCGGGGAGCGAAGGCATTAACTGAAAGAGGCTTTCCATGTATCGGGGTTCCTGGAACGATTGATAATGATATTCCAGGTACAGATTTTACAATTGGTTTTGATACGGCTCTAAACACGGTAATCGATGCAATCGATAAAATTCGAGATACAGCAACTTCTCATGAAAGAACTTATGTGGTTGAAGTAATGGGAAGAAATGCGGGCGATATTGCTCTTTGGGCAGGTCTTGCTGGCGGAGCAGAAACGATTCTATGTCCTGAATATAAATATGATATGGAAGAGTTGATTGGTAAGTTGAACCGCGGACATGACCGGGGGAAAAAGCATAGTATCATTATTGTCGCTGAAGGTGTTGGAAGCGCCGTTGATATTTCCAGACAAATTGAAGCAAAAGCAGGTTTTGAAACGCGTGTTACAGTGCTTGGCCATGTTCAGCGCGGCGGATCTCCCACAGCAATTGATCGAGTGTTGGCAAGCCGACTCGGAGCACGTGCTGTAGAATTGCTTCTTGAAGGCAAAGGCGGCAAGGCTGTCGGGATAGAACAAAATATACTAGTTGATTATGATATCATCGAAGCACTTGCGAAACAGCATACAATTGACAAGAAAATGTACGATCTATCCGCAGAGTTATCAATTTAATTGGTACAGATTTAGGTTTATTGAAAGAAATCAGTGCTGAGAAAGTATTCAAATATTTGAAAAAGTAAGCTTATAACTACTACGCCATGTCTGCCAAAAGGTGGACAGTCGGCGAGTTTTTCTTAGAGGAGGTTGACACCATGCGAAAAACCAAGATTGTTTGTACAATTGGCCCCGCAAGTGAAAGTATAGAAAAGTTGGTTCAATTAATAGAAGCAGGAATGAATGTAGCTCGGCTGAATTTTTCTCATGGCAATCATGAGGAGCATGCCGCTAGAATCCGTAACATTAGGGAAGCGGGAGAGAAATCAGGGAAACAGGTTGCTATCCTTTTAGATACAAAAGGTCCGGAAATAAGGACGAATAATATGGAGAACGATGCTATCGAGTTGACTGCTGGTGATGAAGTCAGTATTTCTATGAATGAAGTCCTTGGAACGCCTGAAAAATTTTCTATTACGTATGAGGGACTTCTCTATGATGTCCATCCGGGATCCAGAATTTTGTTAGATGATGGTTTAATTGGTCTTGAAGTGTTAAAGGTGGATGAAGTCAAAAAAGAAATCCATACGAAAATTTTAAACAGTGGAACACTTAAAAACAAAAAAGGTGTAAATGTGCCAGGTGTTTCAGTTAACCTACCAGGCATCACGGAAAAAGACGAACAGGACATCCTATTTGGAATTGAACAGGGAATTGACTTTGTTGCTGCCTCTTTTGTTCGTAGGGCATCTGACGTCCTAGAAGTGCGTGAACTTCTGCAACAGAATGGAGCGGAACATATTCAAATCATCCCTAAAATTGAAAATCAAGAAGGCGTCGACCGTCTTGATGAAATCCTGGAAGTGTCAGATGGTTTGATGGTAGCTCGCGGAGACCTAGGAGTGGAAATTCCTGCAGAAGAAGTGCCACTAGTCCAAAAACAAATGATCAAAAAATGTAACAATGCCGGGAAACCAGTTATTACAGCTACGCAAATGCTCGATTCGATGCAGCGTAACCCACGGCCGACCCGTGCAGAAGCAAGTGACGTGGCCAATGCCATTTTTGATGGAACTGATGCCATCATGCTTTCCGGTGAAACAGCAGCTGGGACCTACCCTGTTGAGGCCGTTCAAACGATGCATAACATTGCTTCTCGTGCAGAAACAGCCCTTGATTATCGGGAAATATTATCAGTAAGAAGCAAAGTGAATCGTCATAATGTCACGGATGCTATTGGCCAGTCTGTTGCCCATACGGCGCTTAATCTAAATGTCGGCGCAATCATTACGCCTACCGAGAGCGGTCATACGGCACGGATGATTTCTAAATATCGTCCTAAGGCACCGATTATCGCTGTTACATCTAATGATCATGTTTCAAGAAGACTTGCATTGGCCTGGGGAGTTTACCCGCAGATTGGACCAAAAGCGACGACCACGGATGAAATGCTCCAAACGGCAATCGATGAAAGTCTGCATTCCGGATTAGTATCCCATGGAGACTTAGTCGTCATTACAGCTGGTGTGCCTGTAGGTGAAACAGGAACGACTAACTTGATGAAAATTCATGTATTAGGAGAGGTTCTTTTGAAGGCTCAAGGAATCGGCAGGAAATCTGCGAAAGGTGAAGTGGTTATAGCTAGGAATTCCAAGGAAGCTTTGGAAAAAGTAACTGAAGGATCTGTATTAGTTACAATTGGTTCTGATCGGGATATGATGCCGGCAATTCAAAAGTGTGCTGCATTGATTACTGAAGAAGGCGGTTTGACAAGCCATGCAGCTGTTGTGGGAGTCACTTTGGGCATTCCGGTTATCGTTGGAGCAGAAGATGCGACCAAAATCTTTAAGGATAAACAAAGAATTACGGTCGATGCTAGTCGCGGAATCATTTATGACGGACATGCTAACGTTTTATAGAACGAAATTTTGGATGATTTCGGTCCAATGAGGTAAGATGAGTGTACCGCACCATACGTGGGCTGTGCAGGAGGAATGTAGATGAAATATTTTTTATTGTTTATCATTGCGATGCCGGTCATTGAGATTATTGTCTTATTGTTGTCAGGTAATGTGATTGGTTTTTGGCCAACACTGTTCCTGATTGTAGTTACCGGTTTAATCGGTGCCTATTTGGCCAAGCGGCAAGGAATGGAAACATGGAAAAAGGCGCAGGAACAGATTCGATACGGAATGATGCCAGGAAATGAAATCATTGATGGAATCTGTATCTTTCTTGGGGCTGCATTGTTGCTATCACCGGGACTTATCTCGGATATCATAGGATTAATCCTAGTATTTCCGCCAACCCGGAATCTCCTCAAACCGATCGTTATCCGGTTTATTATGAACAGGATGAATAAAGGAAAAGTAACGATTATTCGCCATAAATAGTAAGAGGCTGTCTAAAAGCTAAGCTTTTTAGACAGCCTCTTTTGGTTAGAGAAATGAATTTATCATTAGCATCCCCGGTATTTCTAAGGATGCTTTTTTGCATTTTTACTGAAAAGGCTCTTGCATTGTTTACGTTTTTAATTATAGCGGCCAGTCATGAGAGAAATTTTTTGGGGTAAGATTTTGCCTGTTTCACTGATCAAGAATGGATTTTTGGAAGTAAAACTAGTATAAAATATCAGAATTTTTTAATTATTTTTTAAGAGAAATGTTGTTATACCAGGCTTTTCCAAGTTAAATATTCTCTTTTTTAATTTTTTTTAGAAAAAACTGGTGACAAATTTACGCAGCGTGTTATATAATACAATCAAGAAAAGAAACAACTGTATTATAACATAAAAGAGCTTGAAAGGATGTGGAAAGCAACATGATTACTGAAGCAAAAGGCTTACAAATTACAGGTACTATTAAGCCTGGATATGAACAAATACTTACAACGGAAGCTCTTCAATTTATCGAAAGAATTGAACGGCATTTCGGTGAAAGAAGAAAAGAACTTTTAGAACAACGTAAAATCGTTCAAGAGGACCTAAATCAAGGCAAGCTACCTAATTTTCTTGAAGAAACGAAGCATATTCGTGAAAGTGATTGGACAATTGCGCCCCTCCCGAATGACTTGCAAGACCGCAGGGTTGAAATCACTGGACCGGTTGACCGTAAGATGATCATTAATGCTATGAACTCAGGTGCCAATGTTTTCATGGCTGACTTTGAAGATGCCAATTCACCCACTTGGGAAAATTGTATAGATGGTCAATTGAATCTACGCGATGCAATTAGCGGTACCATTTCATTTGAAAATCCAAATGGAAAAGTATACGCATTAAATGAAAAAACAGCTGTTTTAAAAGTAAGGCCTCGCGGCTGGCACCTAGAAGAAAAGCATGTTCTTTTAAATGGACAGCCAATATCAGCTAGCTTTTTCGACTTTGGACTATACTTTTATCACAACGCAAAAGCATTAATCGAAAAAGAAAGCGGTCCATACTTCTACTTACCGAAGATGGAAAGCCATATCGAAGCAAGATTATGGAATGATGTCTTTGTTTATGCACAAAACGATTTAAGAGTCCCGCAAGGAACTATAAAAGCAACTGTCTTGATTGAAACGATTCTTGCAGCATTCGAAATGGACGAAATTCTGTACGAGTTGAAAGATCATTCCGCAGGCCTGAACTGTGGCCGCTGGGATTATATCTTCAGCTTCCTGAAAAAATTCCGTCACTCGGATGATGTTATCTTCCCTGATAGGTTACAGGTTACGATGACTGTCCCGAACATGAGAGCGTATTCCTTATTAGCAATCAAAACATGCCACACTCGTAATGCTCCGGCAATAGGCGGGATGGCAGCACAAATTCCAGTCAAAAATGACCCGGTCAAAAATAACGAGGCGTTTGCTAAGGTACGCGCTGATAAAGAACGCGAAGCGAGAGACGGTCATGATGGGACATGGGTCGCCCACCCAGGCATGGTAAGTACAGCAAAAGAGGTGTTTGACCTACTTGTTCCAAAACCGAATCAAATCTATCGGAAACGTGAAGATGTTCAAGTATCAGCAGAAGAATTGCTAGAAGTACCAGAAGGAACGATAACGGAAGCTGGATTACGGACGAACATTAACGTAGGCATCCAGTATATTGCATCTTGGCTAAGTGGAAGAGGCGCTGCTCCTATTCATAACCTAATGGAAGATGCAGCAACAGCTGAAATCTCACGTGCTCAAGTTTGGCAGTGGATTCGTCATCCAAAAGGTATTTTAGAAGATGGTAGAAAAATCACCGAAGAATTATTCCATCAGATTAAAGAAGAAGAATTAGCAGTCATTAAATCAGAGGTAGGAGAAGAAGCTTTCAAATCAGGGAAATTTGAAGAGTCTACTAAACTATTTGAAGAATTGATTGCAGCAGATGACTTTGCGGATTTCTTAACAAATCCGGCATATGAACAATTATCTTAATATTTAGTTAATTAATAGTTTAATATAAATTAGGAGGAAATTATAATGACTAATGAAAGAGCGCAACAACTACAACAAAGCTGGGAAAATGACGCACGCTGGACTGGAATTAAACGGCCTTATTCTGCTGAAGAAGTTATCAAATTAAGAGGTTCTATCGATATCGAGCAAACATTAGCTCGCCGTGGTTCTGAAAAACTATGGAACCTTTTAAATACAGAGGATTTCATTAACGCACTAGGAGCATTAACTGGTAACCAAGCAATGCAACAAGTAAAAGCTGGTTTAAAAGCAATCTACTTAAGTGGTTGGCAAGTAGCTGCTGATGCTAATATCGCTGGACAAATGTACCCTGACCAAAGCTTATACCCAGCTAACTCTGTACCACAGGTTGTTAAACGCATTAATCAAACACTGCAACGTGCTGACCAAATTAGCTTTGCTGAAGGAAAAGATGATATTGATTGGTTTGCTCCAATCGTAGCAGATGCTGAAGCAGGCTTCGGGGGTGCACTTAACGTATTCGAACTAATGAAAGGTATGATTGAAGCTGGAGCTGCTGGCGTTCACTTTGAAGACCAACTATCTTCCGAGAAAAAATGTGGTCATTTAGGCGGTAAAGTACTTCTCCCAACGCAAACTGCAGTACGTAACTTAGTATCAGCTCGTTTAGCAGCAGACGTAATGGGAACACCAACTATTTTAATTGCTCGTACTGATGCAGATGCTGCAGACTTGATCACTGATGATATCGATCCAGTTGATGCACCTTTCATCACAGGTGAACGAACTCCAGAAGGATTCTACCGTACAAACGCAGGTCTTGACCAAGCGATTGCACGTGGTCTAGCATATGCACCATATGCTGATCTTATCTGGTGCGAGACTTCTGAACCAAACCTAGCAGATGCTCGCCGATTTGCTGAAGCGATTCATGCAGAGTTCCCTGGTAAACTACTTGCTTACAACTGTTCACCATCATTTAACTGGAAAGCAAAATTAAGTGATGAAGAAATTGCTAGTTACCAGGTTGAATTGGGGAAATTGGGTTATAAATTCCAGTTCGTAACGCTTGCAGGTTTCCACTCATTGAATCACAGCATGTTCAACCTTGCTCTTGGTTATAAAGACCGTGGAATGGCTGCATACTCAGAACTTCAACAAGCAGAATTCGCTAGTGAAATTGACGGCTATACTGCAACTCGTCACCAACGTGAAGTTGGAACTGGTTACTTTGATGAAGTAGCACAAGTAGTTTCTGGTGGAACATCATCTACAACAGCACTTGCTGGCTCTACTGAAGCAGAACAATTTGAGACTTCAAAATAATAGATAGACTATAAAAAAATCCGCCTCAAACTCGAGGCGGACTTTTTTATAGGAACGAGAGTTTTCTTAATTAAAGTTAACTCTAAAGTTTTAGGTGGTTTTATTTGAATCCGCTCCGATAATAAATGACCAAATGGCCTTAAAGACATGGGCGCGCTGAAGTGTATTAAATATGACAAGGACCACAGGCCCTGCAATCAGTCCCAGAAAACCGATTAATTTGAAACCGATGAATAAAGCAACGAGAGTAGCAAGTGGATCTAATCCGATACTAGAAGAAAGAACTTTGGGCTCAATTAATTGACGCTGGACAACTACGATAATGTAAAGCACAGACAAACCAATTGCAAGGCTAGTATTCCCTGTAATGAATTCAAAAATAATCCATGGAATAAATATGGTCCCGGTACCCAAATAGGGAATGATATCAACCAATCCGCAAATTAATGCAATTGTAATTGAATAATTCACTCCTAAAATGAGTAAACCAATCAAGATCGTAACCGTTGTCAATGAAACAAGTGTGAATTGTGCCCGGATAAACCCGAATAAAGCTCGTTTTAAATCCCGGAATAAACGCTTGGCACCTGCAAAAATCTTATCAGGTAAAAACTTTCCCGTTATGCGGCCGAAGTGATCCCAATCTTTACTAATGAAGAAAGTGCCCAGTAGGGTAAAGAGGAGTGCTGTTGCAGTAGTTGGAAACCAGCCGATGATTGCGGGAATATTTTTTAAGAACGCTTGAATAAAACTACTAACACCAGTAGTGATGGATTCGCCAATATTTTGGATATTCTTGAGGACGGTGTCTTGCTGCTCGATATCTAAATTATTGAACATAGCGGTTGTTTGATTATATAAAGGGATGATAGTGGTCGCGATGTATGTTTCGATATAATCTACTATAGTTTCAATATGTTGAGGTATGACACCAGCAAGGTAATTGGTACCTGAAATAATTTCAGTAACCAGCAGGGTAATGAGTCCTGCAAATAAAAGAAAAATGAGTAAAAGGGAAACGAAAACAGCCAATCCTCTTGGTAACCGGCCTTTCTTTTCAAAAAAAGTAACCAGAGGGTTCATCAAGAAAGCAATAATCATGGCAATAATGAATGGATATGTATATTTAGATAAATAGAACAAGGCAATTCCACCTAAAATTATGCCTCCGATGACCAGTAAAGAACGAATGAAACGATAAATATAAACAGGATTCAAGACATCCCCTCCTTCTAACATAAACTTTGTATTATAATTGTAACGACGTTGGAAAAGAAAGGAAAGATTCTTTCGTCTTTCTGCTTAATTTTTTTCCGTTTTAGTATCGTTTTATAAATCAATCTCCTATTGAGAAAGAGTGGAGGTTGTTATGTTAAAATAACAAAAAGAAAGAAGGTGAAGGGAGAATGATAAACGGTCCTGTCGTATTTTTAATTTTACTTGCAGTTATCGGTTGGGTTGGAAAAAACACATCACTGATTGCGGCTGCGGGGTTTCTTTTACTCATGAAACTCATCGGCCTTGATACAAAAGTGTTTCCATATTTAGAAGCGAAAGGGATCAACTTAGGCGTCACCATCATTACGATTTCAGTGCTAATCCCCATTGCAAATGGAGCGATTGGTTTCAAGGAACTCGGTGACGCCATAAAGTCACCTTATGCCTGGATTGCACTCGCATCTGGAATAGCTGTCGCACTTATAGCGAAAAATGGAATTACCCTCCTTTCACATGATCCGCATATTACAACGGCTCTTGTTTTTGGGACGATTCTTGCGGTCGCATTATTCAAAGGTGTCGCTGTTGGACCGTTAATTGGGGCAGGAATTGCTTATCTATGCATGCAAATCTTTGATTTTTTCAAATGAGCAAAATGGTAAATGATAGAATGGATTGTAAGAGTGGAAATGAAAAAATTCTATTTAATGTTTCGATTATTCTGCTTTGTAACAAATTTTCAAAAAAACGTTTTGAATCCCATAAAAAAAAGCAAGAGAATATGTAGCTAATTTTTCTAATAAAATAATAATTTTTTCACATTTTAGGTGCTTTTGATTCCCAAAAAAGTGTTTATTGTTTATAATAATCATGTAACTGCTCTGATTTATTGAAAATGGGATTCAGAATATCATTGATATTTTTGAGGAATCTTAAAAAGAGATGTAGTTATTGAGCAAGCGCTCACTAGGAATAGCTACAAGCATTATTTTTAGAATTTCGTATAAAGGATTATCGTACATTTTACTATTGTTGGGGTCATATTCTGTGAACGCTTCCAATACAAGATGTATGTCTTCTGCTAAAAAATAGATGGTTGTATTCAATAGCTAATTTCTTGGAAGCGCTATATTTATACGCAATAAGCAAGGGCATAGGGGAATACTTAGGAAAAGGAGAGATTTAGTATGACAGCAACAAAAGGTCTTGAAGGTGTGGTAGCAACAACTTCATCAGTAAGCTCTATTATCGATGATACGTTAACGTATGTAGGTTATGATATCGATGATTTAGCTGTAAACGCAACATTCGAGGAAGTAATCTATCTTTTATGGCATGGAGCTCTTCCAAACAAAAGCCAATTAGAAGAATTAACTAAACAACTTGCTGAAAATGCTGCAATTCCAGCTGAAGTGGTTAATCATTTCAAAACATACCCAATTGATAAAGTACATCCAATGGGAGCTCTTCGTACAGCAGTATCTCTTCTTGGTCTTTATGATGAAGAAGCAGATGTAATGAGTGAAGACGCTAACTATCGTAAAGCAATCCGCATCCAAGCAAAAATCCCTACATTGGTAACAACTTTCGCTCGTATCCGTCAAGGAAAAGAAGCGGTTGCACCACGTACTGATCTAAGCTTTGCTGCTAACTTCTTATATATGTTAAGCGGTAATGAACCAACAGCAATCGAAGAAGAAGCATTCAACAAAGCATTAGTTCTACATGCTGACCATGAATTAAACGCTTCTACATTCACTGCACGTGTTTGTGTGGCTACATTATCTGATATCTATTCTGGCGTGACTTCTGCTATCGGCGCATTAAAAGGCCCTCTTCACGGCGGAGCTAACGAACAAGTTATGAAAATGCTTACAGAAATTGGTTCTGTAGAAAACGTTGAGCCTTATATCAACGAAAAATTAGCTAATAAAGAAAAAATCATGGGCTTTGGCCACCGTGTATACCGTAAAGGTGATCCACGTGCTAAACACCTTAAAGAAATGTCTCAAAAATTGACTGAACTTACTGGTCAACCACAATACTACGATATGTCTATCAAAATTCATGAAATTGTAACTGGTCAAAAAAATCTTCCACCAAACGTTGATTTCTACTCTGCTTCTGTATACCACAGTTTAGGTATCGAGCATGACCTATTTACACCAATCTTTGCTGTAAGCCGTGCTTCAGGATGGATTGCTCATATCCTAGAGCAATATTCAAACAACCGTCTGATCCGTCCACGTGCAGAGTATGTTGGACCAGGTATGCAAAAATACGTACCGATTGAAAACCGATAATTTTTGAATAGATAAAAGTTTTTTCGAAATTTTATTTTTTATTTCATCGATTTTGTAGTAAATTAATAGATGTGAGTAAAAAAGGTTAGTGGTTCTGCTTAAATTTAAGCGGCCAGCTAACCTTTGAATTTGAATCGGAGGTAAAGAGACATGACACAAAGCCAAAAAATCACAGTTACTAACGGTGCTCTTAACGTACCAAACAACCCAATCGTTCCTTACATTGAGGGAGACGGAATCGGTCCTGATATCTGGGCAGCAGCTTCACGCGTTTTAGACGCAGCTGTTGAAAAAGCATACAATGGCGAAAAGAAAATCGAATGGAAAGAAGTTTTAGCTGGACAAAAAGCATTTGACCAAACAGGCGAATGGCTTCCACAAGAAACTCTTGATGTCATTAATGAATATCTAATCGCTATTAAAGGACCTCTTACAACACCAATCGGTGGCGGAATCCGCTCATTGAACGTTGCATTGCGTCAAGTATTAGACTTATTCGTATGTCTACGTCCAGTACGTTACTTTGACGGTGTACCTTCACCAGTTAAACGTCCTGAAGACACTGACATGGTTATCTTCCGTGAAAACACTGAAGACATCTATGCTGGTATCGAATATGCAAAAGGTTCTGACGAAGCGAAAAAATTAATCGATTTCCTACAAAATGAATTCGGTGTTAAAAATATTCGTTTCCCTGAAACTTCTGGTATTGGTATTAAACCAATTTCTGAAGAAGGAACAAAACGTCTTGTTCGTTCTGCACTTAACTATGCGATCAAAGAAGGCCGTAAATCATTAACTCTTGTTCATAAAGGTAACATCATGAAATTTACAGAAGGCGCATTCAAAACTTGGGGTTATGAAGTTGCAGAACAAGAATTCGCTGAGAAAGTGTTCACTTGGAACCAATATGATCAAATTAAAGAAGCTGAAGGCACTGAAGCTGCTAACAAAGCACAATCTGCTGCTGAAGCTGAAGGCAAAATCATCGTTAAAGATTCTATTGCTGATATCTTCTTACAACAAATCCTAACTCGTCCTAAAGAGTTTGATGTTGTTGCAACAATGAACTTAAACGGAGATTACATTTCTGATGCACTTGCTGCACAAGTTGGCGGAATTGGTATTGCTCCAGGAGCAAACATCAACTACGAAACTGGACATGCTATCTTCGAAGCAACTCATGGAACAGCTCCTAAATACGCTGGTCTTGATAAAGTTAACCCATCTTCAGTTCTTCTTTCAGGCGTTCTTTTACTTGAACACCTTGGTTGGAACGAAGCTGCAGACAGCATCACAAAATCAGTAGAACAAACAATTGCTTCTAAAGTTGTAACATATGACTTTGCCCGCCTAATGGAAGGTGCAACAGAAGTTAAATGTTCTGAGTTCGCTGACGAACTTATCAAAAACCTTAAATAATTAATTACTTATGATGCTTTCTGGAAAAGAGCCGATATGGTCTTCTTTTTCAGGGAGCTTTATGTGCATAAAGACGTTAAAAGTATTCCGAAAGTATTTATATATTTTAAGGAGGAAATAACATGTCTAAACGTAAAAAAATCACAGTAGTTGGTGCTGGTTTCACTGGAGCAACAGCAGCATTCCTAGCAGCTCAAAAAGAACTTGGTGATATCGTTTTAGTTGATATTCCACAAGCTGAAAACCCAACAAAAGGTAAAGCACTTGATATGGCCGAGGCAGCTCCAGTTCAAGGTTTTGACGCTAACATCATCGGTACTTCTAACTATGAAGATACAGCTGATTCTGACGTAGTCATCATCACTGCTGGTATCGCTCGTAAACCTGGTATGAGCCGTGACGATTTAGTTCAAACTAACCAAAAGGTTATGAAATCTGTAACTAAAGAAGTAGTCAAATATTCTCCAAATACAACCATCATCGTTTTAACAAACCCAGTAGACGCAATGACATACACTGTTTATAAAGAATCAGGTTTCCCTAAAGAACGCGTAATTGGACAATCTGGTGTACTTGATACAGCTCGTTTCCGTACTTTCGTAGCTCAAGAATTAAACCTGTCTGTTAAAGATGTAACTGGTTTCGTTCTTGGTGGACACGGTGACGATATGGTTCCTCTAGTGCGTTACTCTTACGCTGGCGGAATTCCTTTGGAAACATTGATTCCTCAAGATCGTTTAGAAGCAATCGTTGCTCGTACACGTACTGGTGGCGGAGAAATCGTTAACCTTCTTGGAAACGGAAGTGCATATTATGCACCGGCTGCAGCTCTAGTAGAAATGGCTGAAGCTATCCTTAAAGACCAACGTCGCGTTCTACCTTCTATCGCTTACCTTGAAGGCGAATACGGATTCAAAGGAATCTACCTTGGCGTGCCAACTGTACTAGGTGCAAATGGTATCGAACAAATTATCGAACTTGAATTAACTGAAGACGAAAAAGCATCACTTTCTAAATCAGTTGAATCAGTTAAAGCAGTAATGCAAGTTTTACAATAAGAGACATTGAAAGCATCTTAATATGACTGCCCGGAAGAATGGAAGGGAAGGCTAAGCTAAGGCCTTATCCTCCCATCCAACCGGGTAGTTTTTTTCTGGCCGTTTCTAACCGGGACTTAATTAATCCATGTTTAATAACCATAAAGAAGACGATGATCCCTGCTGATGGTAGGATTACTTTTCAATGATGTTTTTTTTATGTGTAAATTTCATATAATATTCTTTATAATAGAGTTGGATGAGTAGACTGAAAAAAGTCTCAGGGGTAATACATAATTCAGGAGGATCTAATGTCAAAGAAAATTCTCGTAGTGGATGATGAACAATCAATAGTTACCTTACTTCAGTATAATTTAGAACAGGCAGGCTATTCAGTAGTTACAGCTTTAGATGGGGAAGAAGGTCTGCAGGCTGCTGTGGATATACGACCGGATTTAGTCGTATTGGATCTGATGTTGCCTAAAATGGATGGGCTTGAAGTGTGTAAACAGCTTCGTCAGCAAAAAATCAATATACCCATTTTGATGTTGACAGCTAAGGACGATGAATTTGACAAAGTGCTTGGTCTTGAACTAGGGGCGGATGATTACTTAACCAAACCTTTTAGTCCTCGTGAGGTGGTTGCCCGAATTAAGGCAATACTAAGAAGATCCCAGCTTCAATCGACTGGCAATGAAACAAATCTTGATCAGGAAGATGGATTCCTAAAATTAGGCGGCTTAAAAGTCTATCCTGAACGTTACGAAGCATTCTTTGATGAACAACAATTAGAATTAACTCCAAAGGAATTTGAATTACTTTTATACCTTGCAAAGAATAAAGGAAGAGTTTTAACGAGAGATCAGCTCTTAAGTGCGGTTTGGAATTATGATTTTGCGGGAGATTCGCGAATCGTTGATGTCCATATTAGCCACCTTCGTGAAAAAATAGAGCAAGATACAAGAAAACCTCTTTATATCAAAACGATCAGGGGCTTGGGTTATAAGCTTGAGGAGCCAAAAAAGAATGACCACCTATCGTAAAAAGCTTCTTTATACTCTCATCATGTTGGTGATGGTCGTCATGATGGCCGTGGGCTTTTTATTGGGACATTTGTTCAAAAGTTATTATATTAAAACATTTAATGAGCGTATACAGAACGAAACATTTTTCATTTCTACATATATTCAGGAGCATGGGGGGATTACATCCTTTTTGGAAGAAGGGAAAACGGCAAAATTAACACCCTTGTTAGATTCCAACTTAACCATCCTCTCAGCGAGTGGAGAGATTTTATACGATTCAACATCGTCAAATGAGCTACATAAAAACCATGCCAATATCCTTCGAAAGATCATCTTGGAAAAAGGTCTTAAGCAAGAAGAAGGATATGAAGTTATCGAGGGAGAATCGGATCTCCATTATTATTGGAAAACGATTGAAAAGGATGGAGAAATTGAAGGATTTGTCGTTCATAGCAACGAAATAGAGGCCATCCACCAAGTTAATAAGCAAATGTGGCAAATATTGATCATTTGTTTAGGGGTAGCCTTGATCATTATCCTCATGCTTGCGAGTAAAATCACTTCTTATTATACCCGGCCGATTGAGGAAGCAACGATGGCAGCCATTGAATTGGCAAAGGGGAACTATAGAACTCGGACATTCGAGCAGCATTCTGATGAAACAGGGATGCTCACGACTTCGCTAAACATATTAGCGAGGAATTTACAGGAAACAGAAACGGCTAGGGAAATGAATCAGGATCGTTTGGAAACACTGGTTGAAAATATCGGTAGCGGTGTCCTATTAATCGACAGTAAGGGCTATACGACCTTAATTAACCGGGAATTCAAAAAAAGCTTCGGAGTAAACTCGGCTACGTTTTTGTTTCAAGTATTTTACTCGGTCATTAAAGATAAAGAAGTCATTTCTATAATAGAGGAAATTTTCCGGACGGAAAAGACAATAAAACGCCAAGTGAAAATACCACTTGCCATTGAACGTAAGCATTTTGAGATATACGGGGCTCCGATTATCGGTACTCATGACGAATGGAAGGGGATTCTCCTCATTTTCCATGATATTACCGAATTGAAAAGGCTCGAGCAAATGCGGAAGGATTTTGTGGCCAATGTATCCCATGAACTAAGAACACCGATTACTTCTATCAAAGGCTTTTCAGAAACGTTGCTCGATGGGGCTTTAAAAGACGAAAAAACATTGAAGCACTTTTTATCCATTATCTTGAAAGAAAGTGATCGGCTGCAAGAACTCATTCAGGAACTTCTTAATTTATCAAAAATGGAGCAACAGGAATTTGTTTTAAAAACAGGCGACGTGGATATTACAAATGTCCTTGGTGATATACAAGAGATGCTTATTGGTAAATTGAAGGAAAAAGAAGTTTCTCTTGAGATAAAATCTTCTTCGAAACCTGTTTTTATTGAAGGGGAATCAGACAGGATCAAACAGGTTTTCATTAATTTGATTACTAACGCGTTGACATATACACCAAATGGAGGGTGGGTCACCGTGAACGTCACTGAAAATGAACAAACGGTGGATATTGTAGTCCAAGATAGCGGTATCGGTATTGAAGAAAAAGAACTTCCAAGAATCTTTGAACGGTTTTATCGCATTGATAAGGCAAGGAGTCGTGATTCAGGAGGAACAGGCATCGGACTCGCTATCGTCAAGCATATTATAGAAGTCCATAAAGGTAAAATCAAAGTAGAAAGTACGCCGGGATCGGGTACGACTTTTACGGTAACGTTAAATAAAAGCTTAAAAGGAAAAGTGTAGGAAGTGTGTGAATTTACATGTCCTTTACAATTTCTTTAAACTGACTTCATAATGGGGGGTTAAAATGGTTGTACAACCCCTCATCCAAGGAGTTAGGCGAAGACAGAGACACTAAGTCTCTGTCTTTTCTTTTGTCTATTTTCCTCTTTACCTACCTTCTATACTATTTTCATTAGGAAAATATTTGATTTTTATGAAACTTTAGACCCTTCCTTGCGTAAATAAGATATAACGGCAAATAAGGGGTGATACATATCGTCAGTTTAAAAAGGATATATACAATCACAGGACTAGTATTTCTTATTTTAATTTTTGGTGTAGTTGCGATATCGACCTGGTACACGGTAGATGAATCCGATCAGGCTGTTATTATGACGTTTGGTAAGGTAGAGCAGACGATTACAGAACCAGGCCTTCACTTTAAGCTGCCTTGGCCGATTCAGTCGGTTGAAAAACTATCGAAAGAAACATTCAGTCTTAAATTTGGATACAAGGAGGAGAATGGAGAGGTAACAGATTATCCGAGAGAGACCAAGATGATTACGGGGGATGAAAATATTGTTCTTGCTGACCTAGTGGTTCAATGGAAAATCACAGACCCTCCAAAATACCTGTACAATGCAGATGATCCAGAGAAAATTTTATATGACACGACTTCCGCTGCTTTAAGAAGTATTATCGGAAGCACGAAAATTGATGATGCACTTACTTCCGGTAAAGCACAAATTGAAGCAGATGTCCGGGAACTGCTATCACAGTTAATGGAGAAATATGATGTAGGCATATCAATATCTGCGGTTAAGCTCCAGGATGTGGAGTTACCGAATGAAGAAGTGCGGAAAGCCTTTACGAATGTCACAGATGCTAGAGAAACGGCGAATACGAAAATCAATGAAGCGGATAAATATGAAAACAAACGTATTAATGAAGCTGAAGGGGAAAAAGACGCCATTATCTCACAAGCAAATGGTGATAAAGCCGCTCGTACGGAGGCTGCTCGTGGGGATGTAGCGGTCTTTGAAAAATTATATAGTGAATATAAAGGCAATAAGGGTATTACAAAAGACCGTCTTATTATTGAAACGCTTGAGGAAGTATTGCCGAATGCAGAGATTTATATCATGAATGATGATGGAAATACAATGAAGTACTTACCACTTCGCTCACTAGAAAAAGAGGAAACGAAAAAAACGCCTATTCCTGAAGAAGAAACGAAGAAGGAGTCTGTACCTGAAGAAAAAGCGACAGGGGAAGGAGGCACCAAACAATGAGCGGAAAAGTAATTGATTTTAATGAAATGAGGAAAGGTAATTTTCACTGGGGAGGCTATGTTAAAATAGGGATTTTCTTCATTATATTTATCGTGTTGCTGCTGATTATCTTCACCAATGTGTATATCGTCAAGGAGGGTGAATATAAAGTCGTCCGCCAATTCGGTGAGGTGGTTAGAATCGATAAAACCCCAGGATTAAAGGCGAAGGTACCATTCATTCAAAGTGTGGTTACCCTGCCAAAATATCAAATGAGTTCTGATGTGTCAGAGGCGGAAATCAATACAAAAGATAAAAAGCGGATGCTCATCGATAACTATGCGGTCTGGAGGATAGAGGACCCAAAAAAATTGATCACCAATGCAAGGACACTTGAGAATGCGGAAACGAGAATGGAAGAGTTCATCTATTCGGCAGTACGTTCAGAGTTGGGTCAGTTGAATTATGATGAAATTATTAATGATGAGAAGTCATCGAGGGGAAGCTTGAACGACCGTATTACGGAGAAAGTTAACGAACTGCTACAAAAGGACAGTTACGGGATCAGTCTAACTGATGTCCGGATAAAACGGACGGATCTGCCTGCGGAAAATGAAGAATCCGTCTTTAAAAGGATGATTTCCGAGCGCGAATCGAAAGCGCAAGAGTACCTATCCAAAGGAGATGCGAAGAAAAACCGAATTATTGCGGATACTGATCGAAAGGTAAAAGAATTGCTTTCGACTGCAGAGGCAGATGCAGAAGTAATTCGGGCTGAGGGAGAAGGGGAAGCAGCGAAAATTTATAATAAGTCGTTTTCCAAAGATCCTGATTTCTATAAACTATACCGGACGCTTGAATCTTATAAAAAAACGATTGGTGATCAAACGGTCATCGTTCTGCCATCAGATTCACCGTACGCTAGCTTGTTAATGGGAAATACAAAATAGCATAGTCGCCGTCATTTTTCTTTCCACTTCTACTCATGGTAGAATAGAGAAAGAAAATGAACGGCTTTTTGCGTTTATAAATAGAAGCTGAACTACATAACCCTGTGTGACTGGAGGAAGACGAATTTGGATAAAAAGTTAGTACTCATAGATGGAAATAGTATTGCTTACCGCGCATTTTTTGCGCTTCCGCTCTTGAATAATGATAAGGGTGTACATACGAATTCGGTGTACGGATTTACCATGATGCTTAACCGCATTCTTGAAGAAGAAAAGCCAACGCATATTCTTGTGGCCTTTGATGCCGGTAAAACGACATTCAGACATGAGACATTTAAAGAATACAAGGGTGGACGCCAGAAAACGCCGCCTGAATTATCCGAGCAATTCCCCTTTATCCGCGAGTTGCTCGACTGTTTCCAAATAAAAAGGTATGAATTGGAAAATTACGAAGCCGATGATATTATCGGTACGCTGTCTCTACAGGCGGAAAGAGATGGTTTTGAGGTAAAAGTCATTTCCGGTGATAAAGATTTAACCCAATTGTCTTCCCCGAGTACGACGGTTTCAATCACGAAAAAGGGAATCACTGAAATTGAGGAATATACACCAAAGCATATACATGAAAAATACGGCCTTTCACCCCTGCAAATCATTGATTTAAAAGGGTTGATGGGTGATGCTTCCGATAATATTCCTGGCATACCGGGAGTTGGTGAAAAAACGGCACTTAAATTATTACACCAGTTTGAAACGGTTGAGAACCTGCTGCGTTCGATTGATGAGGTAAGCGGTCAAAAATTGAAGGAAAAAATTGAAGAACATAAAGACCTTGCTTTGTTAAGCAAAGAGCTTGCGACAATTACAAGGGAAGCGCCAATTCAAGTTATGGTCAATGAGACCGAGTACAACGGAATGGACCAGGAAAGGGTTATTTCATTTTATAAAGAGCTTGGTTTTTCCACGCTGCTCGATAAATTGGATGTTTCAGAAAGTGTACCGATTGAACAAGAAAAAATTGAGGTTCACACTTCGGAAATGACTGCAGAGTTGTTTGTTGATGGAAGTGCTTTATATGTTGAAATCTTAGAAGATAATTATCATCATGCAGACATTCTTGGAATAGCCGTCAGCAATGAAAATGGCCATTTTTACTTCCATGGTGAGACGGCACTGACTTCAGATATATTTAAATCTTGGGCAGAAGATGAAACAAAAAAGAAAACGGTTTTTGACGCAAAGCGCACGGTTGTAGCACTGCGCCATCGAGGAGTCGAAATAAAAGGCATTGATTTTGATGTGTTTTTAGCATCATATATCCTAGATCCTGCAGAGTCAGTGGATGAAGTGGCCGAAATCACAAAAACTCAAGGAACCATACGTCTTGAAACCGATGATATTTTTTATGGAAAAGGTGCAAAACGCAAGGTACCCGAAGAATCTGAATTGAGAGATCATATCGCCAGAAAAGCGAAGGCTATCTTTTCTTTAAAAGAACCTATGGTTGAAAAGCTGCAGGAGTTTGAGCAATACCATCTGTTAACGGAACTTGAGCTGCCTTTGTCCATTATCTTGGCTAATATGGAGTGGCAGGGTGTTAAGGTAGATATTGGACGACTAAAAAACATGGGGCAGGAATTAGCCGTTCGATTAAAAACCATCGAAGGGCGAGTTTTTGATCTGGCTGGAGAGGCTTTCAATATCAATTCACCGAAACAACTTGGTGTAATTCTTTTTGAAAAGTTAGAGCTTCCAGTATTGAAGAAAACTAAAACAGGCTATTCTACGTCAGCTGATGTGCTGGAAAAATTGGAGAGCCAGCATAATATTGTGAAACAAATTTTACTTTACCGTCAGCTTGGTAAGTTGCAATCCACCTATATTGAAGGCTTGCTCAAAGTAGTCAATCGGAAAACAGATAAGGTACACACTCGTTTCAACCAAGCATTGACTCAGACCGGCCGATTAAGCTCGACAGATCCTAACCTTCAAAACATCCCAATCAGGCTAGAGGAAGGCCGGAAAATCAGGCAGGCGTTTATCCCTTCTGAAAAGGATTGGATTATTTTTGCTGCTGACTATTCTCAGATTGAGTTACGAGTACTTGCGCATATCGCCAATGATAGCGGCCTAGTTGAAGCGTTTCAGGCAGGGATGGATATCCATACAAAAACAGCGATGGATGTTTTCCATGTATCAGCAGAGGAAGTCACTTCGAACATGAGACGCCAAGCGAAAGCGGTTAACTTTGGGATTGTCTATGGTATAAGTGACTACGGACTTTCACAAAGCCTTGGCATTACTAGAAAAGAAGCGGGAGAGTTCATTGAGAAGTATTTAAGAAGCTTTCCTGGTGTACAGGAATATATGGAAGAAAGCATACATGAAGCTCGTCAAAAAGGATATAGTACGACTTTGCTGCAAAGAAGGCGTTATATTCCTGAGATTACAAGCCGTAATTTCAACATTAGAAGTTTTGCCGAACGGACAGCCATGAACACGCCAATTCAAGGCAGTGCAGCAGATATCATCAAGCTTGCCATGATTAATATGAATAAGCGTCTGAAAAAAGAGGGGCTAAAAACGAGAATGCTTCTACAGGTGCATGATGAATTAATTTTTGAAACACCTCCGGAAGAACTCGAAATCCTTAAGAAAATCGTGCCAGAGGAAATGGAGAATGCTATTGAATTAAATGTGCCTCTCAAAGTGGATTATGCTTACGGGCCAACATGGTTTGATGCCAAATAATAAAAGATAGGTGATTAGTTATGCCAGAACTTCCTGAAGTAGAAACAGTTAGAAGAACGTTAGAGCAGCTCGTACTTGGAAAAGAAATCAAGGAAGTGTCCGTCTTCTGGCCTAAGATTATTAAAGCACCTGAACCTGTCGAACAGTTTCAGGATGCTTTAAGAGGGCAGACAATTCAGCGAATAGGCCGTCGAGGCAAGTTCCTCATTTTCACACTGGATGATTATGCATTGGTTTCGCATTTAAGGATGGAAGGGAAATACGGAGTGCATCCAAAAGAAGAGCCGTATGATAAGCACACTCATGTTATTTTTACTTTTACGGATGACAGTGAACTTCGGTACCGGGATGTCCGGAAATTCGGGACGATGCATTTATTTACAAAAGGGGAAGAACTTGAGCAGATGCCACTATTGCATTTAGGTCCTGAACCGCTATCAGAAGAGTTTACAGTCGAGGGGCTTCGTGCGAAGCTGGCAAGAACCAGTAGGAAGATTAAGCCAGTTCTTCTAGATCAAACTGTTGTCGTTGGAATTGGAAATATATATGTGGACGAGTCTTTATTCCGTTCCGGGATTCATCCAGAGAGAATAGCTTCTTCACTTACGTTAGAGGAAATTAAAAAGCTGCATTCCGAAATCATAGCAACGTTAGGTGAAGCGGTGGAAAAAGGGGGAAGTACGATTCGTTCGTACATTAACTCTCAAGGGCAAATCGGCATGTTTCAGTTAGAACTTAATGTTTACGGACGTAAAGGAGAGAACTGCAAAACGTGCGGTACACCACTTGAAAAGCTGGTTGTAGCCGGACGCGGCACACATATATGCCCGTTGTGTCAGCGACTTAAGTAGTCAATGTTTTTTCAAACACATCGGATGGGCTCCTTCCATATACTAGGGTAGCAACGAGAAGGGAAGGAGTAATAATTCCGATGTGGCTACAAATTATTTTTCTTGCTTTTGCAGTAAGTATTGACGGTTTTGGCGTAGGTTTGACATTTGGTATGCGAAAGATGAAAATCCCCTTAAAGTCAATAGCGGTCATCTCATTTTGTTCGGCACTGAGTTTAGGCATTGCGATGGTCATCGGGCAGTTCATCAGTCAGCTTATTTCTGTCGGAGCGGCTGAAAAAACTGGGGGCATCATTCTCATTTTTCTTGGTGCCTGGATGGTATACCAGTATTTTAAGCCTGAGAAGGAATTGAACGACGAGAGATATCATGAAAAAATCATCTTTAACTTTGAAATTAAATCACTTGGAGTAGTCATAAATATTTTACAAAAACCATTGAATGCCGATTTTGACAAATCAGGAACAATTACTGGTATTGAAGCACTTGTTCTCGGGTTTGCACTTTCGCTTGATGCGTTCGGAGCTGGAGTTGGAGCAGCTATGATCGGGATTTCTCCGATTATTCTCGCAATATGCATCGCTGTAATGAGTTCAATCTTCATTTGGAGCGGACTTCAAAGCGGGAAATTGCTTTCAAATAATAAAATTGTGCAGCAGTTAACCTTTCTTCCGGGCGTGCTATTGATTTTAATTGGTGTATTCAAGTTATAATAATTGATTTAAAAGGGGGAGCTTATGGGACAAATCATTGGAATCACCGGGGGGATTGCAAGCGGGAAAAGCAGCGTCAGCCTCTATATACAGGAACTCGGTTTCACGATTGTAGATGCAGATGTGGCTTCCCGCGCAGTCGTAGAGCCAGGTGAAGAAGCCTACCATCAAGTAGTAAAAGCTTTTGGTGAAGATATTTTATTGGTGGATGGCAATATTGATCGGGTGAAATTAGGGTCTATTATATTCCATGATCAAGAAAAGAGATTGCTTTTAAATAGTATCGTGCACCCTGCTGTTAGGAATTGGATGCGTCTAAAAACGGAAAAGGCACTCGCTGCAGGGGAAGAAACGGTATTTATGGATATTCCGCTCCTATTCGAAAGTAAGTTAACATTCATGGTTGAAAAGACTCTATTGGTATATGTAGATGAGCGCGTTCAATTGGAACGCTTAATGAACCGGAATGGATTATCAGAGACAGATGCACTTGCAAGAATTCATTCACAGATGCCGTTAGCTGATAAAAAAGTTTTAGCGGATGCGGTCATTGATAATAATGGGAATCTTGAGGAAACAAAGAAGCAGGTTAAAACCGTACTTTGCAATTGGAATGTCTTATAAATGAGAAAAAAGGGAGAAGCCTTATGGTTTCTTCCTTTTATTTTGAAAAAATAACAACAATCCGCATTTTTATTAGCACAATTGCACTTAATTATGTTATACTAATTACATATGAGAGGTAATAAGTATAACATTAATATTTTCAGGAGGGTCCGAACAATGAATTCAAGAATAGCGATTAACGGATTTGGGAGAATTGGAAGAATGGTTTTCCGAAAGGCCATATTAGATGAGAGTTTGGACATTGTTGCCATTAATGCAAGCTATCCTGCTGAAACTTTAGCCCACTTACTAAAATATGATACGATCCATGGTAAATTCGACGGTATAATTGTAGCGGAAGATGATTCACTTGTAGTGAATGGCCGCCGTGTACAACTAATAAATAACCGCGATCCAAAGCAATTGCCTTGGAAAGAGATGAACATAGATATTGTAATCGAAGCTACGGGCAAATTCAATGATCGTTCTAAAGCGGCTCTTCATTTAGATGCAGGGGCAAAAAGAGTTATTTTATCCGCTCCGGGTAAAAATGAAGACGTTACCATTGTAATGGGCGTCAATCAGGAAGCGCTAGAAATTGACAAGCATTTTGTTATATCCAATGCATCTTGTACAACTAACTGCCTTGGACCAGTTGCGAAAGTGCTCGATGAAAAATTCGGCATTGACAACGGTTTAATGACAACGATTCATTCTTATACAAATGACCAAAATAATATCGATAACCCGCACAAAGACTTAAGACGTGCTCGTGCAGCTGCAGAAAGTATCATTCCTACTACAACAGGAGCGGCTAAAGCCATTTCTCTTGTTTTGCCTCAATTAAAAGGCAAACTTCACGGTATGGCAATACGTGTACCAACACCTAACGTTTCTTTAGTCGATCTTGTTGTGGACTTAAATCATGATGTAACGATTGATGAAGTGAACCAAGCATTCATTGACGCATCAGAAAATGAACTTAAAGGCATTATGGAATTCACGACAGAACCTCTTGTTTCGAGTGACTTCAAAACTAATCCGCACTCTGCAATCATCGATGGTCTATCAACGATGATGATTGGGAATAGAAAAGTGAAAGTTCTTGCTTGGTATGATAACGAGTGGGGTTACTCAAACCGTGTAGTGGATCTTGTGAATTTAGTAGCTTCCGAGTTGAAAAAAACAGAAGTTCAATTATCTGCTAATTAGTTGAATAAACCCGAGTCTGCTGAGTCTTTTAGCGGGCTCGGGTTTATTTTTAGCGAATTTTTAATTCTATTTTTAGCGGTTAATGTGAATTTTTTTTTGCGAAGTGATAAACTGCTATGAAATGATTCAAAGGGCAAGGACTCCATTAAGAAAGCCCTTACATTTTTTTCGTATAAACATTATCTTGCCGAAAATTCAAAATGGCAGTTGCAAAAAAAATTCAAACAATATATACTATGAATCGTGAACTTCTTCAAAAGAGAGTTTGCATGATGGCTACTTAAAGGGTTAGGACCTCTTTGGACTAACTTTCCCCCGTGGTAGTTGTTAGAAGTTATGTAATTTTTAATCATGGTAAGGGGGAAGCTTAAAATGGAAACAGCTTACACTATGGAAACAATGGGTAGACATGTCATTTCTGAACTTTGGGGTTGTGACTTTGAAAAACTGAACAATATTGATTTGATTGAAAAGATTTTTGTTGATGCTGCCTTGAAGTCAGGTGCAGAGGTTCGCGAAGTAGCATTCCACAAGTTTGCTCCACAAGGAGTAAGTGGGGTTGTCATCATTTCTGAATCACATTTAACGATTCACAGTTTTCCAGAACACGGCTATGCAAGCATTGATGTCTATACATGTGGTAATTTGGATCCGAATATTGCGGCAAACTATATTGCTGAAGCTTTGAATGCGCAAACACGTGAAAACATTGAACTTCCACGTGGATTAGGTCCGGTACAAATGAAAAAAGCCAATATAAGTGCCCTATAAAAAACGTATACACAGAGATGCCATGGGTGCATCTCTTTTTTAATGCAATAAATTAGCAAGCCCGCTTTAAACTTAAGATTGTGACTAGTAAAAAGCATAACGACTCTTGATAACGCTCCTTAAAAAAAGTGCCTACTGTTGGAAGTTACACTTTTTACTTGTACTGGCTGTTCCTTTTAATATAAGATTGAGATAGAAGAGTAAATCCTTGGGGAACATTTAGATAGGGGAGTCCTACATAAAATACGGAGCTGATAATGATGAAATGCCCATCATGTCAATATAATGGAACAAGAGTGCTCGATTCCAGGCCAGTCGATGAAAGTAAATCGATTCGACGACGCCGTGAATGTGAGGCATGTGGTTTTCGATTCACGACATTTGAAAAGGTAGAGGAAACGCCGCTGATTGTAGTGAAAAAAGGCGGGACACGGGAAGAGTTCAGTCGTGATAAAATCCTACGTGGCTTAATCAGGGCCTGCGAAAAACGTCCAGTTCCACTAAAGGAATTGGAACAAATTACCAGTTATGTAGAAAAGGAATTGCGCAACCAGGGCATCGCAGAAGTGAAAAGTGACAATGTCGGCGAAATGGTGATGGACAAACTGGCAGAAGTCGATGAGGTTGCCTATGTTAGATTCGCTTCCGTATATCGACAATTTAAAGATATTAATGTCTTTATTGATGAATTGAAAGATTTAATAAATAAAGAAAGAAAGTAGAGCTGAAGATTTACTTTGGCTCTTTTTTCACTACATCTTTTGAAAGGTTTGAATGGAGATGTCAATGCATTGGCAAGAATTGCTCCCAGCGGATTCATACTTGGTTTCATCTGCGGGGCTGCTTCATGATTATGATCGGAAAATACTAACCCGACTATATCAACCTCTTATTGGACCGATCTGTATTAGCCTATACATGACCTTATGGAGTGAGTTAGAGGAAAATCGGCTCTGGTCGGAAGCTTCCTCACATTATCAATTAATGAATACAATTGGTCTTAAATTAGGCGATATCTACGAAGCACGCCTTTTGCTTGAGGGAATCGGACTGCTGAATGTGTATAAGAAATCGAAAGAAGATACGAAGGAATTTATTTACGAATTAAATTCGCCGCTGTCCCCTCAACAGTTTTTCACTGATGGTATGCTGAATATATACTTATACAAAAAAATTGGCAAAGTACAATTTAACCGGTTAAAGAGATTCTTTTGCGATGATCACATTTTAACGGATCAGTATGAAAGTGTGACAAAATCTTTTGCAGAGGTGTTTTCATCAGATCATTTGGACTCCTTATATGTAACAGATGAAGCGAAAAACGAATGGAAACCTTTGCCCGAACAGCAATATATCAATCGAGCGGATGGAGTCGAGCCATCGGGATTTGACGGCTTATTTGATTTTGACCTTTTGTTAGCCGGAATAAAATCATCAATCGTGCCGAAAAAGGCCTTTACTCCGAAAATAAAAAGTACGATTGCCAAACTTGCCTTTTTATATGGCATTGATCCGCTTGAAATGCAAAAACTAGTTATGGATGCCGTTTCATTGGATGATGAGATCGATGAGGAAATATTAAGAAAGGCGGCAAGGGACTGGTACCAAATCGAGCGACAGGCCGATATGCCTTCCCTTGTCAATCGCGTGCAGCCGATACGTGAACGAACACAAAAAGAAGAACCGAAAACGCAGGAACAAGAGCTAATCCGTCATTTGGAGACGATTTCCCCGCGCGACCGGCTAATGCAGTTGTCAGGCGGTGCAGAGCCATCCAGCGGTGATTTGAAAGTGGTAGAAGGTGTGATGATCAACCAAAAGCTAAATCCGGGGGTCGTCAATGTCTTAATTGAATATGTTATGCTTAAAACAGATATGAAATTCACAAAGGGCTATGTGGAAAAACTGGCGGGCCATTGGGCACGTCTGAAGGTGTCTACTGTCATCGAAGCGATGGAACTAGCTAAAAATGAGCACCGGAAATATCAGGATTGGGCTCAGGGAAGCAGAAACGTTGCAAAAGGCGGCCGGAAAAAGACGATTCGGGAAGAAGTGGTTCCCGAATGGCTTGAGAAAAAAGAAGAAACACAGCAGGAGCAGAAAGTGGATCAGCCTGAATTGGATGAACAGAAACGCGAGCTTCAGGAGAAATGGAAGCAGTGGAAAGCTGGAGGTGAAATGAACGATGGAAAAGATTAATAGTTCCCTTAATAAATTGGCTAATACAAACCAATTTCAGGAGCGTTATGAAAAGTTAAAACAGGAAATTTTTGAAGACGAACAGGTGCGGCTATTTTTGAATGCCAATAGTTCGACTGTTACGAAGGAAATGATTGATAAAAACTTAGGGAAGCTTTATGAATTTACTTCGCAAAGTAATAAGTGTGATAAATGTCCAAGTTTGGATGGCTGTATCAATATGATGCATGGCTATTATCCCAAACTGGTTGTTCAAGGGAAGGCCCTTAATTTGAATTATGAAATCTGTCCGCGGAAATTGGCAGAGGATGAAAAGCGAAAACGCGAAAAATTGATTCGCAGTCTTTATGTGCCAAAGGATATTTTAAAGGCAACAATTGAAGACTTTTCACAAACGGATGATGAAAACAAACGTTTAGGCGTTTTAGGTAAAGCGATGTCATTCATTATGGAGTATGAGCCGGGTAAAAGACAAAAAGGATTATATATTTATGGGAAGTTCGGCGTTGGCAAGACTTATCTATTGGGGGCAATTGCCAATGAACTCGCTGAAAGGCAAATATCCTCACTAATCGTCTATGTACCGGACTACTTAAGAGAACTAAAGGGCTCGATTGGCGATAATACCGTCAATGAGAAAATTGAAATGGTCAAAACAGCACCTGTTCTTATGCTGGATGATATCGGAGCCGAGTCTATGACAAGCTGGGGACGCGATGAAGTCTTTGGGCCAATTTTGCAATTTAGGATGCTGGAAAACCTGCCTACGTTTTTCACTTCGAATTTTGACATGAATGGCCTTGAAAATCACTTAACCTTTTCACAGCGCGGTGAGAAGGAAGAAGTGAAAGCGGCCAGAGTATTGGAAAGAATTCAATATTTAGCAGAACCGGTCAAGCTTGATGGAATAAACCGGAGAAGATAGTGGAAAGTGGTCTCTTATTAGAGGTCACTTTTTTCTATTACAAGCCTTATCCTACTTCTAAACAAGTCCCTATCCCCATATACATGAAAAAAGAAGCAAGGGGGAAGGGGGGATGTCGTAGTGCAAATTTCGTTTCAAAATGATTCAGAGGCATTAAAATTACTGAATTTAGTTTCTGTCCATCCGTTAGGGGCAGAATTTCAACCATACATTCGATTTCTTCCACAACAAGGTATGTATGTGGATATGACAGAGTCAGTAGGTGATAAATGGCTAATCCTGCTCAGTGAAGTATTTCATTCTTTTTTGTTGGAAGAAAAGATGCTTCCTGTGATTGAACAAATCATAATTAGTAAATTTTTCTATAGAGAACGAGAAGAAATTGAAGCGATTACCGAAATTGCATCATCGATTATTGAAGGAGAAAGAGCTAGGTGTCAAGGGATGTTATTCAGTACGGAAAAAAAATTGATTGAGGAAGGGCTTCAAAGCATTTTGGCGGGGAAGGTGTCTTTTTCATTCGATTCTTTTACGACTTTCCGTTTAAAATCATTTCAGCATACGTTGGAAAAGTATGTGGTCAAGGCGATTGATGAATATAAGTTGGAACAGGACTATCAAAATTTTATTGCTACGCTCCGTGATTGCCTGCATGGGCAGGAGTCGAAATTACCAAAGCTTCATCTTGTCAATCGAGACGGTTTTCAATTCTATGATCAGGAATTCAGCAAGCTTGACCGTCCAAAAATCAATAGTATGATTGACAGGCGGCTCCTTGCCAAAAGTTCACTTTTTCTCGATACGGTGATACTTGCCCCGCTGTTATCGATTGCTCCGGAAAACTTGTACATCTATACCGATGACAAGGAAGAAGGCCTGATTCAAACAATGGCGCGGATTTTCGAGGAGCGGGCGACAGTCCTGCCGCTTTCAGCATTTTCGAAGGCGTTTGAATAATCTTTTTTGAGTATAATGAACAAAACAGAAAATTAACCTTGATTTTCACCGTATAACAAATTATAATTTCCTACATACTATTAAAAACAAAAGTTATGATGAGGACACGGGTATTCTAGTCGCCGATTTTCAGAGAGGGGAGCCAAAAGGCTGTAAGCTTCCTATTCGCATAGATCACTTACCACCTTTAAACTTCGGCTCGGAAAGCAATTAGATTGCGACTATGAGTTGACGGGAAGCTGCCGTTACCAAGTTACAAGTGTCATTTTGCCGTGAAAAGCAAAGTGAAACGAGGGTGGAACCGCGGGTTAATGATTATGATTATTAAGCTCGTCCCTGTTTTATACAGGGGCGGGCTTTTTGTGTTGTAATTAGATTTCTCGCTCGGATACCTATAACTGAAAACAGATTGTTCTAAAAATAAGAAGGAGTGAAACTGAATGTCTGAATTACTGAAAATATCATTTCCTGACGGAGCGGTGAAGGAGTTTGCTAAAGGTACAACTACTGAAGACATTGCTGCATCCATCAGCCCTGGTTTAAGAAAAAAATCCATTGCTGGAAAGTTCAATGGTGAATTATATGATTTGAAACGTCCAATTGAAGAAGACGGTACAATTGAAATCGTCACACAAGATGCAGCAGATGCGCTTGAAGTGCTTCGCCACAGTACAGCTCATTTGATGGCACAAGCGATCAAACGTCTTTACAAAAATGCTAAATTCGGTGTCGGCCCTGTCATCGAAGGCGGTTTTTACTACGATATGGATCTAGAGGAATCATTAACACCTGAAGATCTTCCTTTGATTGAAAAAGAAATGAAGAAAATCGTTAATGAAAACTTGGAAATTGCTCGCATCGAAGTAAGTCGTGACGAAGCCATATCTCGTTTCAAAGAAATTGGTGACGAGTATAAATTGGAATTGATCGATGCTATTCCTGCTGATCAGCAAGTAACGATCTATGAGCAAGGTGAATTCTTTGACCTTTGTCGCGGAATCCACGTTCCATCTACTGGGAAAATTAAAGAATTCAAGCTATTAAGCGTCGCCGGTGCATACTGGAGAGGCGATAGCAAAAACAAAATGCTTCAACGTATATACGGAACTGCTTTCTTTAAGAAAGAAGAACTATCCGAACACCTACGTTTCCTAGAAGAAGCTAAAGAACGTGACCATCGTAAAATCGGAAAAGAATTGAACCTGTTCATGAGCTCACAGAAAGTTGGGCAAGGTCTCCCAATGTGGTTACCAAAGGGTGCGACAATTCGCCGCACAATTGAACGATATATCGTTGACAAGGAAGAACGTTTGGGCTATGACCACGTATACACACCTGTAATGGGAAGCGTTGACCTTTATAAAACATCTGGACACTGGGATCATTACCAGGATGATATGTTCCCAGTCATGGAGATGGAAAACGAACAGATGGTCCTGCGTCCGATGAACTGTCCGCATCACATGATGGTATATAAAAACGGCATCCACAGCTACCGCGAGCTACCAATCCGGATTGCTGAGCTTGGCTTGATGCACCGCTATGAAATGTCAGGCGCTCTTTCTGGTCTGCAGCGTGTACGTGGGATGACATTGAATGATGCTCACATTTTCGTCCGTCCAGATCAAATTAAAGAAGAGTTCAAACGTGTTGTGAACTTGGTTCTGGAAGTATATAAAGATTTCGATATTAAGGATTATTCATTCCGTCTGTCTTACCGTGATCCGCAGGATACAGAGAAGTATTTTGATGATGACGCCATGTGGGAAAAAGCACAAAGCATGCTGAAAAGCGCGATGGATGAACTTGGACTAGATTATTTTGAAGCAGAAGGTGAAGCAGCATTCTACGGTCCGAAGCTTGACGTTCAAGTACGTACAGCTTTAGGAAAAGATGAAACTCTTTCAACTGTTCAACTTGATTTCTTGCTTCCTGAACGTTTTGATCTTAACTATGTCGGTGAAGACGGCAAGCAGCACCGTCCGGTCGTTATCCATCGCGGAGTTGTTTCCACAATGGAACGTTTCGTTGCTTACTTAATCGAAGAATACAAGGGGGCATTCCCAACTTGGCTGGCACCTATCCAAGCACAAGTGATTCCGGTCTCACCAGAAGTTCATTTGGATTATGCCAAAGAAGTGCAAGAAAAACTTAAGGCAGAAGGCATCCGTGTTGATTTGGATACACGTGACGAGAAAATTGGTTATAAAATCCGTGAAGCGCAAATGCAGAAAATCCCGTACATGCTGGTTGTTGGTGACAATGAAGCCCAAGAAGGCAGTGTGAACGTACGTAAATACGGTGAACAAAAATCAGAAACAGTCGCGTTTGAAGACTTTGTTTCAGCGATTAAAGCAGAAGTAAGTCGTTAACATCAAAAGAGAGACACATATTGTTGTGTCTCTCTTTTGCATAATG
Source organism: Peribacillus butanolivorans (assembly GCF_001273755.1). GTDB lineage: Bacteria > Bacillota > Bacilli > Bacillales > DSM-1321 > Peribacillus > Peribacillus butanolivorans. Next base: position 3,769,593 of record NZ_LGYA01000001.1, on the reverse strand, counting down.
CATGATTAATAACAACAGCATGTGAAAGTATAGTCAACAATGAAAAGGAGTGGTCAGCATGAATAAGAAATTTTCCTATCTATTCGGACCAACATTTCTTGTCGTCATCATCTTATTGTTACTGGATGGTTATCGACAATATGCTATTGTCCCGGTCCTGTTGTTTTGGATAGTTCTATTTGCGTGGGATGCTATTGAGAAAAAGAAAAAGGCAAAAGAAAACCCGTAACATTTGAAGACTCTAGTTAATAGATCCAAGATGTAAATTCAGCTAATTACCCAAAAAAATATTAATATGAGGGAGTGGGGAGAAATGGAGATACGGAAGGCTACAAGGCAAGATGCGGGAAAATTGGCAGCTCTGTTCAATCATGTTGAAGATTCCGGGTTCATGTTGTACAATCCGGGTGAAAGAAAAGCAACGGAGAACAAATTGGAGAGGCAAATCGAGCAAATTGAAAATAACCCCCGCTCCATTTTCCTCGTTGCAGCAAGCGGCCACGACTTGATAGGATATCTCATATTATTGGGCAATGAACTTAGCAGAACAAAGCATTCTGCCAAAATTGTCATCGGCATATCCGAACAAGAGAGAGGAAAAGGAGTCGGAACGAAGCTGTTTCAAAAAATGGAGGAGCAGGCACTGGCATATGAAATCCGGCGCCTTGAATTGACCGTTATTGCTAACAACGAACCAGCACTTTCCCTTTATAAAAAGATGGGTTTTGTACTAGAAGGTACGAAGCGGGACTCATTATTTTTCGATGAAATGTATCATGACGAATACTATTTGTCTAAATTTCTTTAAAAAAACGTATTGTCAAATAACAAAATGTCTGATAAGATTAATTCTGTTGTGAAAAACGAATAAATTAGCATTTGACAAGTCATCAGTGTTTATGATATATTTCTAAAGTGAATTGAATACGTGTTTGAGGAAAAGAAGAAGCACCCGCTTCTCACCTGGTTGACGCAAACGATGCAGTTAACAGGTCATGATTTGATTATTTGGATCTTTCTGAATTAGTCTATCAGTGTGGGTGCAGCATGCATCCACACTTTTTTATTATGATTATATCCTGTAAGCGAGTTGTGAGCGTGACCGAATTGATTCAAATATTCGTATTCGCCAATATCTTTGGAGGTGGCTAACTATTAGTAAAGACGCGATGGTAAACGAGGGCATCCGAGCCCGTGAAGTTCGTCTTATTGACCAAAACGGAGAACAACTTGGAATTAAAACGAAACTCGAAGCATTGGAAATTGCCGCTCGTGTAAATCTTGATCTAGTTTTAGTTGCTGCAAATGCAAAGCCTCCGGTAGCCCGGATTATGGACTACGGAAAACACCGCTTCGAGCAGCAAAAGAAAGACAAGGAAGCACGTAAAAATCAAAAAGTTATCAGTCTTAAAGAGGTTCGTTTGAGCCCGACGATTGAAGAACATGATTTCAATACTAAGCTTCGCAACGGTATTAAATTCCTTGAAAAAGGCGATAAAGTAAAAGCTTCTATCCGTTTCAAAGGACGTGCTATTACACATAAGGAAATTGGTCAACGTGTACTCGTTCGTTTTTCTGAAGCATGTAAAGAAGTGGCTACAATCGAGCAACATCCAAAAATGGACGGACGCAGCATGTTCATTATCTTAGCACCAAAAGCCGAAAAGTAATTGTAAAGTAATTTGTAATGAGGAGGAATACCTTATGCCTAAAATGAAAACTCACCGCGGATCTGCTAAACGTTTCAAAAAGACTGGATCCGGCAAACTTAAGCGTTCTAACGCTTACACAAGCCATTTATTTGCTAACAAATCTACTAAGCAAAAGCGTAAGCTTCGCAAAGCTAGCCTTGTAAGCAAAGGTGACTTCAAACGTATTCGTCATATGCTAGACAATATTAAATAAGTTCGATTTATCGAGTTAAATAGGAGGGAAATAACATGCCACGTGTAAAAGGCGGTACTGTTACTCGCAAACGTCGTAAAAAGGTAATAAAATTAGCTAAAGGTTACTATGGCGCGAAACATATTCTTTTCAAAGTAGCTAACCAACAAGTAATGAAGTCAGGAAACTATGCTTTCCGTGACCGTCGTCAGAAAAAACGTGATTTCCGCAAACTTTGGATTACTCGTATCAACGCTGCAGCTCGCATCAACGGTCTTTCTTATAGCCGTTTAATGCATGGCTTAAAGCTTGCTGGTATCGAAGTAAACCGCAAAATGCTTGCTGATCTTGCTGTTGCTGACGAACAAGCTTTTGCTCAATTAGCAACTGCTGCTAAACAACAATTAGACAAATAAGTCTGACTGATATCAGCCACTCTCTTTTTCAAGAGGGTGGCTTTTTACATATTTAAAGGGGGAGAGAGGAATGCAAGGAGTTTGGATCATTCTTGCCTTTATGTTTATCATTAACATCGTAGGCTTTGTCATAATGGGAGTCGACAAAAAGAGAGCACGCAATGGGAAGTATCGTATCAGCGAAAAGACACTCTGGTTTTGGGCAGTCATAGGTGGGGGAACTGGGACCTTTCTTGGAATGAAACATTTCCATCATAAAACGAAGCATACCTCCTTTAAGTGGGGACTGCCGGTTTTGATGGTCATCCAAATAGGGTTACTTATCAAGATCTTAATTCGATAGTCATATGTAGCTCGTTTAGTGTATATGCTTGTAGAAGCAGCAAAGAGTAGCTGGGGGGAAAACATGAATGATAAACTGACACTTGTGATGAGCTACGTTCAATCCGGCAGCGTGTTTGCGCCATTAATCTTTATTACCTTTCATTTATTACGGCAATTTTTATTCATTCCTGTTATCGTGGTTTGCATGGCTGGTGGTGTTTTATTCGGTGCAGCATTTGGAACTATCTATTCCATAATCGGTTTGACGTTGTCCAGTATGGCCTTTTATTTTGTAATAGGTAAATTTCCGAAAACGAAGGATAAGCTTCTACGACTTAAAAATAAGCTGTTTGGAAACCGAAAGCTTAACAGCCGACAAATTGCGGTGCTGAGGCTTATTCCGTTTATACACTTTTATTTATTGTCGCTTTGCTTGCTGGAATCCAATAAAGGGTTGAAAAACTATTTTTATTTATCCTTCATGACGAATATCCCTGTAGCCTTCGTATATACAGTGTTTGGCCATTATATTGCAGATTTCAGCCCGACATTAATCGTCATTATTTTATTATCATTAACCTTATTGCTTTATTTATTAAGAGAAAAGCAGACGGTCGTTCCCTGGAAAGAATTTTTCCGCTCACATGATAAATAAAGGGCCTTGAGTGCAATTTCCTCAAGGCTCTTAAGTACGCAGTTGTAACACCACTCGATATGTTTTAGTTATCCAAAAATTCCTTTACAGGGCTTTTCCAATCAATCAAGGCATCCGGATATTGTTTTTTTATGGATGCTTCGATTTTTAAAAAGTCATTGCGCTTCAAACCTTTCAAATCGGCTATTTTCTTAGGCCAAATGAAGATGGAGATAACCTCGAAGGAGCGTTCCGTCGTTCCTAAATACTTTTCCCCTTCAAACATGACCCCATTGTACGTCAATAAAAAATTCTTGTGTATATTCTTTGTATCATCGAGCAGAAAGAACTTTTTCTGTTCATGTGCCAGCTCTAATTTTCGTTTTGGATTAAATAGATATTTGATAGTCGTATATATTAAGAAGATGATGAGAGCCAAAATAAAGAACCGCAATATTAACACCATGTAGCTACCTCCCTAAACAGAGTGATTCCTTTCATTTACGTATGGGTTTTTAATAAGTTTCATTTATTTGTTATAATTTAAGGGATTAAGATAGAAAGTAGTGATAAAAGTGAACATAGCAAAATTGATGGACATGCAGGCGGCCTTAGATAAGCATATAGAGACAAAGCACGATCTGGGTGCAGAAAACTTGGTCGAGCGGAAGACTCTTGCTCTTTTAGTGGAGCTTGGGGAGCTGGCTAACGAAACGAGATGTTTTAAATTCTGGAGTCTTAAAGGTCCTTCGGATAAAGAAACGATTTTGGCTGAATACGTGGATGGCATTCACTTTATTTTGTCACTTGGGATTGAAAAGAGTTTTGTACCAAAAGTTCCATCGGCTTTCAAAATGGGTCATGTTGATTTAACGGCTCAATTCACTTTGATATACGGGTACATCAACGAGTTTCGTGTGCAATTAACAGAGTCCGCGTTTCAAAAGGTTTTTGCTGAATATCTACATTTAGGGGAGTTGCTAGGATTTTCCGCAGAGGATGTGGAAAATGCATACGTCACCAAAAATGAAGTGAATTACGAAAGACAAAAACAAGGCTATTAATTGTTTGTGCAACCGATATTTTGTATAATTATTCTTGTAGTGTAAAAAAGAGGGAGGTAAATGCATGGCTCAATTGGATGAAACATTAAGGATGCTGAAAGATTTAACGGATGCTAAAGGCATTGCTGGAAATGAAAGTGAAGTAAGAAAAGTAATGGCTGAATACATAACCGCTTTCGCGGATGAAATATCGACTGATGGTTTGGGAAGTTTGATCGCTATGAAAACAGGTGATGAAAACGGTCCGAAAATCGTCGTTACTGGACATTTGGATGAAGTTGGTTTCATGATAACTCAAATTGATGATAAAGGATTTTTGCGTTTTCAGCCGGTAGGAGGCTGGTGGTCACAGGTGATGCTCGCTCAACGCGTGACGATCGTCACAAATAAAGGCGATGTAACTGGGGTTATCGGTTCAAAGCCGCCACATATTTTATCAGCAGAAGCGAGGAAAAAGCCGGTTGAGATTAAAGATATGTTTATTGACATTGGTGCAACTAGCAAGGAAGAAGTAAAGGAATGGGGCGTTAAGCCGGGCGATATGGTAGTACCGTATTTTGAATTCACAGTCATGAATAATGAAAAAATGTTGCTTGCTAAAGCTTGGGACAACCGAATTGGCTGTGCAATCGCTATTGACGTCCTTAAACAGTTGAAAGATAGCGACCATCCGAATGTTGTATACGGGATTGGTGCAGTTCAAGAAGAGGTTGGTCTGCGTGGCTCTAAAACATCAACGTTCAAAATTAAGCCGGATATTGGTTTTGCCGTTGATGTCGGTATAGCTGGTGATACACCAGGTGTAACTGATAAAGAAGCGATGAGTAAAATGGGTGAAGGTCCGCAAATCGTTATATATGATGCATCGATGGTAGCTCATAAAGGACTGCGGGATTTCGTTACCAACACGGCTGACGAAATGAACATTCCTTATCAATATGAATCGATTCCAGGCGGTGGAACGGATGCAGGTTCCATTCACTTAACAGCAAATGGAGTTCCTGCACTGGCAATTACGATTGCAACACGCTACATTCATTCACATGCGGCAATGCTTCATCGTGATGATTATGAAAATGCAGTTAAACTAATTGTCGAAGTGATCAAACGCTTAGACCGTGAAGCAGTGGACCGTATTATTTACGAATAACATAGAGAAATTTAGAAAAGGAGAGGCTCCTTTAAAGGGCCTCTCCTTTTTCATTGATAGTTACTTATCCTCGACAATTATATAGACGGCTTTAATTGGACCATGAACGCCAACGACAAGGTCCATTTCGATATCAGCGGAATTGCTCGGTCCGGTTATGAAATTAATGCAGGAAGGAACGACTTCACCGCGATTAACTTTAGAACGAATGGCCGCTGCAGCTTGTGTCATTCGCGGAACGATGGTGCTCTTTGGGATAATGGAAACATGACAAGCGGGCAGGAAGCTGATGGAACGGCCATGGTTCTTACTGCTAAATAAGACGACGGTCGCTGATTCCGCAAGTGTTATTTCACTGAATGTGATTCCGATATTAGCACTTTCTGCCAGTTCGATATTTTTTTTCCCTGCTTGATGGTCCCAAACGTGGACACCTTTTTCATTCAGCACATCAAATAACTGATAGTCAGAGAATCGATCATCTTTTGGAATGATTAATTGTCCATTTCCAAGTTCCTCAATCACCTGTTTTAAAAGGTGTGCAACTTGCTTTGAGTCGGTAAGGTGAAACTGCGTATGGACCCGTTTGCACTGTTCCTGTAATTCGTTGACAAGATCATCTGGTGTCGCATGTTTCAGAACCTCGAATTGGGGGGCGTGCTTCCAAACAGGACGGGTTATGCCTTTGGTTATAGGAGCTCTTCCTAGGTTTTTGGCAATTTTATTTAAAAACGTGCCTTCATTTTGGATAGTTCCAGTCATGATGGTTTCCCTCCTGTCTCGCGATTTTTAAACCAGTCCCTAAAGCTTTCTTTACTAGGAGCTGGGAATTCACGGCTTTCGGTCCAGGTTTTAAGTGGTCCCGGTCCTTTTGAGATGATATCTCCCGTTTTAAAAGGGGACATAGCTGAAGGGGCCATTTTTGAACCAAACTTATAAAGCATTGGAGAAGCGGCGCCGATTCCGAATGCCTTCATAGCCATCTTTTCAGAGAAGGGAACCATTTTTTCCTTTTCTACGATGACTTCACGATGCTTTCTTAGCAGATCATGCAGAGGGATTTTTACCGGACAGGCATCGGTACAAGCTGCACAAAGAGTTGATGCATAAGGTAGTTCTTTAAAATCATCATAGCCACCAAGTAATGGTGAAAGCACAGCACCGATTGGACCCGGATAAATGGAACCATAGGAATGGCCGCCAACCTGGCGATAGACCGGGCAGACATTGATACAGGCTGCACAGCGAATGCATTGGAGAACAGATTGAAACTCAGTTCCTAAAATGGAAGAGCGTCCATTATCGACGATGACAAGGTGGAATTCCTCAGGTCCGTCGACATCCCCTTCATCACGTGGACCGGTAAGTGCGGTAATGTAGCTGGTCAATCTTTGACCGACCGCGCTTCTTGTCAATAAACTGACAAGAACTTCAAATTCATCGAATGTAGGTACAAGCCGTTCCATCCCCATCACGGTAATTTGCGTTTTTGGCAGGGCTGTGACTAAATCAGCATTTCCCTCATTCGTTACCAAACCAATCGAGCCAGTTTCTGCAATCGCAAAATTACAGCCGGTAATGCCAACATCCGCACTTAAGAAATCTTTCCGAAGAATACCCCGGACATGAGCGGTAAGCTCCTCCGGATTTTCGGTTTTCGTATAGGCAAGCTTCTCTTTAAAAACATCCCTTATTTGTTCTTTGTTTTTGTGGAGAGCAGGCGCGACGATATGGGAAGGCGGATCATGATCATCAACTTGTAAAATGTACTCACCGAGGTCTGTTTCAACGACATCAAGTCCAACAGCTTCAAGAGTAGCATTTAAATTGATTTCTTCCGTGACCATCGATTTTGATTTCACGACTTTTTTGGCCTTCTTTTTTACGATAACGTCCTTAATGTATCCGCTTGCTTCTTCAGCTGTTTCAGCAAAAAAGACATGACCTCCTCGTTTCGAAACATTTTCTGCAAGCTGGTGCAAATAGAAATCAAGGTTGCTAAGCACATGCTGTCGGATTTCTTCCCCAAGGGACCGCCAATCCTCCCAGCTTCCCAACTCATCAACGGCAGTCAGCCGCCGTCCGTGTAATCGTTCTTGGGCACTCGATACCGCCAGTCGCATAAAATCATTATGTATTCCTTCATCCACTCGGTCTTTAAACTTGGCAGAGCTGGTTTTCATAGCCATGTTTTATCCCTCCTCGCTTTCTTTAAATACTATTCAATACTTCGGCAATATGTAGAACTTTAATAGGTTGACCTTTACGTTGGATACGTCCGCCGATATTCATTAAACAGCCTGCATCGCCGCCAATTAAAAAGTCGGCTCCGGTATCTTCAATATTGCAGACTTTTTCCTCGACCATTTGTCCGGATATATCACCCATCTTAACTGAAAAGGTTCCCCCGAATCCGCAACAATTTTGAGCGTCCGGAAGAGGTGTCATTTCCAGTCCTTTAACATGGCTTAACAAAATGGCAGGGGCTTCTTTCACTTTAAGCAGCCGAGTCATATGACAGGAAGTATGATAAGTCGCTTTTCCTTCAAATGTAGCGCCAACATCAGTTACCTTTAGAACGTTCACGATGAATTGGGTCAATTCATATGTTTTTGCCGCCAATGCAGCAGCCTTCGTTTCCCATTCAGCATCGCCTTTAAAAAGGACTGGATATTCTTTGAACATAGCCGCACAGGAACCTGAGGGGGTTACTATATATTCAGCATCCTCGAACGTTTGGATCATCTTTTTCATAGCTTCCTTTGATTCCTTTGTATACCCGCTATTGTATGCCGGCTGTCCACAACAAATCTGCGATTCTGGAAAATCAATCTCACAGCCTAATCTCTCGAGTAGTTCTACTGTTGCTTTTCCGACATTGGATTGAAACAAATCAACTAAACAAGTTGCAAAGAGAGTTACTTTCAATTTGGTCTCCTCCTTTTTAAAATAGGTTAACAGGTCATCTGATGACTAGATAATAGAAAAAGGAAATGGTTTAGAGAAAATACCAATTCCAGGATTATAAATGAAGAAATCGTTTTCAAAATAATATACCAATTTTCTCCTTGGTTGTATAGAGTATTTTTGAAATTTAATGAATAATCAAATATTTGTTTGCTGATTAGTGAGGATGACTTTATCTAATGATTCCTCAACGTTTTGAAGGTGAAATAGCATAGCGTTGCGGGCTCCTGCTTCGTCTTGCGCCACAATCGCGTCATAAATCTTCGCATGCTGTTGGTAAAGTCGTTTAAGTGTCATTTCTTCAGAATATAGAGCAATTCGCCGAATATCACGCATCTTTTCCGTCATTAATTCTGAAACGTGATGCATCAGCGTAATGAGCAATTCATTTTGGGAAGCGTTTGCGACTGCGACATGGAAGGCTATATCAGCTTTATCACTCAGTTCTTCATCTTCAGTCACCTTTTCCATTTCAGAAAGCCTGAACTCAAGCTCAGCAAGATTTTCATTTGTTCGTTTCTTCGCAGCCACTTCAGCCGCCCCTGACTCAAGGATTTTCCGAACCTCTAGCAAATGCTTGATATTGTCCTTATCCATCAAAAGAGCAGCAGTTAATGGGAGGTTCATGATGCTAGGGTCAAATGTTTTAACAAATGTTCCTTCTCCTTGTTTGATTTCAATGAGTCCCATTGAACTTAATGCACTTAATGCTTCACGGATTGCCGGTCGTCCGACTTGGAAATTTTCCGCAAGCTGTTGAATGGAGTCTAATTGTTCACCTGGTTTCAGGGTGCCTGACCGAATCATTTCATAAAGTTCTTCGCTGACTTCTTCATAAATTTTTTTCGGTTTAATTTTTTTATATACCAAGTAGTAAACACCTCTATTTTCTATGAGTTTCTCTGGTTAATATTATATAACACAAACGATCTTTCTCACTTGTCGAAGATTAAAAATCTAAAAAAAATCTTGATTTTATATTTTTTATCATTTAATTTAAATAAATACTCATCAAGTCATCTGATGACTTTGAATATTTAGATATGTAAGGGTTTTCACCTGATACATAATTTCTGAAATTTTAAAAAAATAAGCAAAAGGAGTCGAAATGAATGACATGGACACAAAACTTTACGCCGATTATCGATAATTTAGTCGTATCTTCCCTTGTAGCACTTATCCCAATTATTTACTTTTTCTGGGCTCTCACGATCAAGCGAATGAAAGGGTACATTGCTGGTCTTACGACGTTACTAGTGGCCCTTGCAGTTGCCGTTTTTGTGTATGGAATGCCAGCAGGAAAGGCCATAATGTCTGCTTCGCAAGGGGCGGTGTACGGGCTACTGCCAATTGGATGGATTATTATCACTTCAGTATTTTTGTACAAAATGACAATTAAAAGCGGACAATTCAATATTATTCGATCTTCGGTTCTTTCGCTTACCGAAGACCGCCGCCTTCAGGCTTTATTGGTTGCGTTTTCTTTCGGGGCCTTTTTAGAAGGGGCTGCTGGATTTGGAGCACCGGTTGCGATTTCCGCAGCACTTTTAGTAGGTCTTGGGTTTAACCCGCTATATGCAGCTGGCATTTGTTTAATTGCCAACACTGCTCCGGTCGCATTTGGGGCCGTTGGAATACCGATTATTGCTATGGAAGGGCCTACGGGGATTGCTGCCATGGAGATTTCAAAAATGGTCGGTCGCCAACTGCCATTCCTTTCAGCATTCATTCCTCTGTACCTCATTATGATTATGACTGGGTGGAAACGATCGCTTGAGGTTATGCCAGCTATCTTGGTTTCTGGTCTATCCTTTGCAATTACCCAATACTTTAGCTCGAATTTTCTTGGACCGGAGTTACCAGATATCCTTTCTGCCCTAGTGTCACTTTTTGCTTTAGCAATCTTCCTGAAATTTTGGAAGCCTAAAACAATTTTCCGGTTTGCGTCTGAAGAAACGGCAGCAGCTGTTGAACCATTGGATGATTCAGTGGAAGTGGAAAAAAGGTATACGAAATGGCAAATATTCCATGCATGGTCACCATTCCTTTTGTTAACGCTTTTCATAACGATATGGGGGATGAATCCAATAAAACCTGCGCTCTCTGGACATTATGAAGGTGACAATATGTTACTGAGCGGCATCAATGAAATTGGAAAACTATTAACCTTCCAAATTGAAGTACCAAGTCTGCATAACGAGATTATCGGGAGCAATGGATTACCGATAGCCGCTTTCTTCAAAATAGAATTGCTCGGGGCAGCGGGTACAGCTATATTACTGGCTGCAATCGTTACGAAGTTTATTGCACACATCTCTACAAAAGTTTTCTTTAACACTTTTGCCGAAGCAATGAAAGAGTTGGCAAAACCAATTTTGATGATTTCTTCTGTTGTGGCTTTTGCGTACGTAACGAATGCTTCTGGCATGTCGACAACATTAGGAATGACACTTGCAAAATCAGGGGATTTGTTTCCGTTCTTTGCACCGGTTCTCGGTTGGCTAGGGGTGTTTATTACTGGATCCGATACATCTGCTAATCTCTTATTTGGCAGTCTTCAGAAAGTTACAGCACTTAAGGTAGGGATGGAACCGGTTCTGGCACTTGCGGCGAACTCATCCGGAGGGGTTACCGGTAAAATGATCTCGCCTCAATCGATTGCCATTGCTTGTGCTGCTGTAGGATTGGCAGGCAGGGAATCAGAATTATTGAGATTCACGATTAAACATAGCTTATTCTTATTGCTGCTTGTTTGTATAATTACCTTCTTGCAAAATGGCGTCCTATCCTGGATGATTCCATAATTTGAATGAGGCTCTCCCTTTTGAAAAGGGAGAGTCCTCTATGCTTTTATGATCTTATACGAAGGGGGGCAACTTATGCATTTAGCAGCAGTGGCAGAAAAATTAGTTCATGAGGTTCGAAAGTTGATTGATGAGGAAATCATCATTATTAATCATGTTGGCATGATTATCGCCAGCACGGATAAAAGTCGTATTGGTTCTTACCATGAAGGAGCCATCCATGCTTTTAAAAACCGTGAGAAACTGATTATCAATAAACAAGATGAACAACATTGGAAAGGGGTAAAGACGGGAATCAACCTGCCCATTTTTTTTAATCAGGAAGCCGTTTGTGTAATTGGTATTACCGGTGATCCCAAACAGGTTTCTCCATATGCAGAACTTTTAAAGAAGATGACGGAGATGTTTATTCAGGAAAGCTACCATATCGAACAAGAAGAATCGCAGTCCCGCCTGATGGAATTCTTTGTGTTTGAATGGCATCAGCTTCAAAGGTTCAATGAGTCTTTCCTTCAGAAGGCAAAGCTGCTGGGAATCGATGTTATGGTTGACCGAATTATCATTCTTGGTGAATTTCAGACAGAAAAAATCATTGAACAGCATGTGTGGAGGACGCTGCAGATTTACATAAGGCAGCAGCACCCAAAGGACATCGTAGTTCGTTGGGGAAGGAACCAGTTCGTCATTCTTTCATTAGCTGATTTTATCGGTTCAAAAACCCACCAATTAACGAAATTAAGCCAATTGCAAAAAAAACTTGAGGAAAGTTCCGGATATAAAGTGAGCGTTGGGGTTAGTTCACGTTCACCAGGTTCCGCATTTAGACAAGCCTTTTTTAAAGCAGAACGGTCCTTGAAAATTGCGCTTTCTTCATCGAATATTGTATTTGATGAGGACTTGAAGCTCGAAGTCCTGCTCGATGAAGTTACCCCTGAAACAAGACAGGAATATTTAACTCGGACGATTGAGAACCTACTTCTTAACGAGGAGTTACTTAAAACGCTGTCCATGTATTTTTCCTGTGATCTTTCTTTGAAAGAAACCGCTGCAGCCCTGCATATACACATTAATACTCTCCATTACAGGCTCAAACGTATTGAAGAGTTGACCCAATTAAATCCTAGGAAGCTGTCAGATTTAGTCACTATGTATCTAGCTGTACAAATATTAGATAAACATACAAATTAATAATATTAAAAGCCGGAAAGTCTATATGTTCATACATAGAAGATGGACTGGCTTTTTTCTATACTTAAACTACATAAAAAATTCGTGAACTATTTTTATTACATAAGGGGGATGTATATGTTAACAAAACAGGTTAAGCAACAACTACTGAGCATTGTTGGTCCGGAAAATTACGATGATTCTAAAGTGGAATGCCTTGTTTATTCATACGATGCGACGCCGGGATATCAATCGATGCCGAATGCCGTTATTAAACCAGGGTGCACGAATGAAGTGGCCGCAATCGTCAAAGTTTGTAACGAACACAAAGTTCCTATCATTCCACGCGGCTCGGGGACGAATTTGAGCGGAGGCACATGCCCAACAGAAGGGGGCCTTGTCCTTTTATTTAATCGGATGAATTCATTGATTGAAATAGACGAGGAAAACTTAACGGCTACGGTCCAGCCTGGGCTTATCACATTGGATTTGATTTCTGCGGTTGAAAAGAAGGGCTTATTTTATCCGCCCGATCCAAGTTCGATGAAGATTTCCACAATTGGCGGCAATATAAATGAGAACTCTGGTGGATTACGAGGTTTAAAATACGGGGTCACTCGTGATTATGTTATCGGGCTTGAAGTAGTTCTTCCGAATGGGGACATCATTCGAACAGGAGGAAAGCTTGCCAAGGATGTAGCCGGTTATGATTTAACAAAGCTGTTTGTTGGCTCAGAAGGCACACTTGGTATCGTAACGGAAGCGATCTTAAAACTGATTCCCATTCCGGAAACGACAAAGACCATGCTTGCTTTATATCACGACCTGGATGCTGCGGCCCAATCTGTAGCTAAAATCATTTCAAATAAAATCATTCCAGTCACCCTTGAATTTCTTGATCGGCCAACCTTGATAGTGGTTGAGGATTTCGCGAAAATCGGTTTGCCTACCAATGTGGAAGCAGTTCTCCTAATCGAACAGGATGGACCGCCAGAAGTTGTAGAACGTGATATGAAAAGAATGGCGGATATCTGTCTAGAGGAAAAAGCTGTCTCTGTTGAAATTGCTGAAACGGAACTCGACGCAGTGGCCTTGAAAACGGCGAGACGGACAGCTCTTTCTGCACTCGCACGTTTGAAACCTACGACAATTTTAGAGGATGCTACAGTACCACGTTCGGAAATTGCCAAAATGGTTAGAGCCATTAATGAAATCGCTACTAAACATAATGTGAACATTTGTACATTTGGTCATGCTGGGGATGGAAATCTTCACCCAACGTGTATTACTGATGCCCGTGATCATGACGAAATGGAGAGAGTGGAGCTTGCCTTTGCCGACATTTTTGCTGTGGCTATTGACCTTGGAGGCACGATTACCGGTGAACATGGAGTTGGAGCCATGAAGGCCCCTTACCTTGAATGGAAGCTGAAAAAAGAGGGCATTGCCGCGATGAAGGGAATTAAACAGGCATTCGATCCGAATAACATCATGAATCCAGGCAAGGTATTCGCCAAAGAAAGTAGGAAAAGGGTGGTGGTGTCATCGTGACGACAGTCCAAGAGAGGGAAATCATTGCCGACCAATTTGCGGAGAAAATGAATGAGGATGAATTGCTTAATTGTATGCGTTGTGGCTTTTGCTTACCCCATTGCCCGACATATATTGAATCAGGATTAAAGGAATCCCATTCACCAAGGGGCCGTATTGCACTTATGAAAGCGGTAACGGATGGCTTGATTGAACCGGATGAAGATGTAGAGCGTTCTTTAAGCCTTTGCCTCGGCTGTAGGGCATGTGAGCCAGTCTGTCCTTCCGGTGTTAAATATGGACATCTACTAGAAGAAGCGAGGGATATCATCCATCAGAATAAAAAACACAGTCTTCCAGTAAAAGCGATTCGTAAGGCGGCTTTTAACGGATTATTTCCTCATCAAGAGCGGATGCAGAACATGACAAGTTTACTGGGCTTTTACCAGCGTTCTGGTCTTCAGTACATTGCTCGTAAAACTGGTGTCCTAAGCATCCTTCCGGATAATCTTGCGACCATGGAAAAAGTGCTACCGAAAGTTCCCAAAAAATCCGAAATGAAAAATCGGCCAACAGAGCTGCCTGCGATAGGAAATCCAGTCAAAAAGGTAGCCTTCTTTTCCGGCTGTTTAATGGATACAATGTTTTTGGATACAAACAAGGCTACACTAAAACTTCTGCAGCTGGCCGGATGTGAAATCGTAATCCCAAAAGCCCAGGCTTGTTGCGGAGCCCTGCATGGTCATAGTGGTGAAAAAGAAGGCGCAAAACAACTAGCCAAGCGTAATATTGAAGCGTTTGAAGCGGACGAAGTCGATTATATTATTACAAATGCCGGGGGTTGTGGAGCATTCCTTATTGATTATGATCATTTGCTTCAAGATGAGCCGGAGTGGTACGAAAGGGCCATTGCTTTTAAAAACAAAATGAAAGATATCAGCGAAATTCTTGTGGATTTACGCTTTCAGGAAAAAGTTCGCTTGAAACTGCCCTCACAGTCAGTGACATATCAAGATTCCTGTCACTTACGGAATGTGATGAAAACTTCAAAGGCGCCGAGAATTCTCCTTCAATCGATAGAAGGAATTGATTTTAGGGAAATGAAAGATGCTGATCGTTGCTGCGGCTCAGCTGGGATTTATAATATTGTAGAATCAGAGATGTCTATGAAAATTCTCGATTCGAAAATGGAACACACTAAATCGACACAGGCAGATATTGTTGTTACAGCAAATCCTGGTTGTTTGCTACAAATGCAATTGGGAATCGAAAGAGAAAACTTGAGCGAGTGTACGAAAGCGGTTCATATTGTGGATCTGCTTTTAGAGGCTGTTGTTTTATAGTAGAAGAAAGCGGATGTATTGATTGACTTCAAGTAGTTAATGAAGAGTATAGGAATGGTAGTATTTGGGTAAATGTTAAATTTTAATATATGCGAAAGCCTTTGTTGTGACTTGGTTTCAAGTAAAATATCGTTCTGTTTTGAGAACAAATTGTAATGTTATATCCAAAAATGAAATAGTACATCCTCGTTTACTTAGGGACTCAGCGGGTAGAGTTTATATATAACATCCACTTAACAAAACCTAAGGAGGAATGTAACATGAATAAAACAGTATATGGTGTATATGAATCGAATGCAGAAGTAATCCAAGCAATTAATGCACTTAAGGCTAAGGGCTTTGAGGGAGACGATATTAGTAGAAGCCCAGCCAGGAAAAAGCGAAGAGCTTCATGGGAATTCTGCCAACTTATTTGAAAGTCAATACCTGAACACGAATCGAGCTGAAGAAAGAGAAATAAAGGCGAACTCCACCGAAAAATATAAGGTGAAAAAGCCTGGGGATTATGAAGGAACACTAGCGAGCGACCCCAATGTAGACCCATTTTCTGCTGATACTAAAAAAGCACTGGATCGGACTATGAACCCGAATGTTGAAAGTGTGCAGCAAGAAGAAAAGGATATCATGAAAGATGAATACATCAAAAATCGAATGAACACCGATAATCTGTAAGACGCAAAATAACAGCCTGCGCAAGGCTGTTATTTTTTTAAGGAATGGGTGGAAATCCTTTTATGCAAAGGATTCCTTTAACGATTGGTTAGGATTTCTCATTAGACAATTTGCTTGTTTATTGATCAAGCCGCAAGGTATAATTACAAAGGAATTTATTCTAAGTAGAGTAACAAGGAGGGGGAGAAACATGGAAAAAAACGTATATGGTGTTTTTGACTCTAATCCGGAACTACTTGCTGCAATTCAAGAATTACAAGCTAAAGGCGTTACTGGCCCCCAAATGACAGTAGCAGCTAATATAAAAAATGATGTGCAGCTTGGAAATGAACATACGGATATCCTGATCATCGCCAATCAGGATAAGGAGGACACTCTTTTTTTAAGAATCTTCCACTACTTCACAGATGAAGGATCTGGAGATTTACGTAGCTTTTTCACGAAATACGGCTATTCTTATGATGAGACAAAAGCGATGCTTGAAGAAGTGAGCGCAAAAAAATTCATCTTACTGCTCGATGAAGAAGTCTCTATCGATGAACTAAAGTCAGGCTTTGATAAAGTAGTGCCGAAGTAAGCGAATACAAAAAAATAACAGCCTGCGAGGGCTGTTATTTTTTTAATCCTGATTCGAGAACAGTAATCATTTCATGTTTTTCCTGCTCAGATGAATTTTGCCAAATGACCTCGAATAATACGCCCAATCCAGGAAGCATTTTTTCCTCGCCATTCTGAATTGCATCGACAATCGTGTCTTCTAGCTGCTCTTGAGTATTCCCGGTTACATTTTGAATGATCGCATTCCTTAGGTTTAAATTCACATTTATTCCTCCTCTTACACATAATGACTCACATTAATAGCATTTCACAAACTGGCATGCAATATGTATGTAAATTGCGTTATAATAGGACAATCAGTGTGAAGTTAAAGGAGCGTTTAACCTTGAAATATATTGAATCCGTAAAAAACCCGCAAGTGAAGCAATGGAAAAAGCTATTGACGAAGAAAGAGCGCGACAAAACAGGGAAATATTTAGTCGAAGGCTTTCACCTCGTTGAAGAAGCGTTAAAGGAAGAAATCGTCATTGAAGTGATTGTTAATGAAGAAACAGAAATGCCTGCCCATTTTACACTAGAAGGCACAGAAGTCATTTATGTTAAAAATGATATTATGAAAGCGATTTGTGATACAGAGACCCCTCAGGGAATTGCAGCTGTATGTGAGCAGAAATCAATTAGTATGGCGTCCATTAATCCGGATAAACTATTGTTGATAGATGCGGTACAGGATCCAGGGAATATTGGAACGATGATTCGGACGGCAGATGCGGCTGGAATTGATGCTGTCATTCTCGGCGAAGGCTGTGCAGATCTGTATAATCCGAAAGTGGTCCGTTCGACGCAAGGAAGCCTGTTTCATATGCCTGTCATCAAAGGAAACCTTTCTGAAATCATCGATGATTTGAAGCAAAAAGGCACACCGGTATACGGCACAGCCCTTGAAGGAGCCTCGCCATTTGAAGAAGTGGAAAAGTCCTCTCGATTTGCTTTGCTTGTCGGTAATGAAGGACAGGGAGTAGCAAAGGGATTGCTAGAGAAAACTACGAAAAACCTCTATATTCCTATCTACGGGAAAAGCGAATCTCTTAATGTAGGGATTGCGGCTGGGATTTTAATGTACCATTTACGAAAATCAATTTGAAACGGCTGACGAATTATAATATAATAAAACAGAATTTTATAATGAAAACAACGATGACAAAGAGTAGTAACTTAAGATATCCATAACCAGGGAAAAAATGCCGTGACTGAAAGCATTTTTATGGCGCTGCTTAAGGGAATTCACCTTTCGAGTTGGCATTGGGAAGACATAGGGTCCGAAAAATGTTCCGGTGAAGAGCCGTTATTTTTATGAAGTGAGTGCGAAGTTTTTTTGCTTGTGCACTAATAAGGGTGGTACCGCGATACATAAACCTCGTCCCTTTCTGGGATTGGGGTTTTTTTGTGTTTATTTTTACAAAAGGAAAATAAAGGAGGAAGACATGATGCAGGAACGTTTACTAGAACTGCAGGAAGAAGCGTTGCAAAAAGTTGCCGCAGCTTCCGAACTAAAGGAACTGAATGAAGTCCGTGTTTCTTATTTAGGGAAAAAAGGGCCTATCACTGAGGTATTACGTGGCATGGGTAAATTGTCAGCGGAGGAACGGCCGAAAATCGGTGCTCTTGCTAATGATGTTCGTGAAGCAATCGCTTCAAAAATTGAGGAGAAACAAAAAGCTCTTGAAACAGCTGCTGTCAATGCAAAGCTAGCAACAGAAACCATTGATGTTACACTTCCAGGACGACCGGTTAACAAGGGGAATCTTCACCCATTAACACGTGTTGTAGAAGAAATTGAAGATTTATTCATCGGTATGGGTTACACAGTTGCAGAAGGTCCAGAAGTCGAAAGCGACTACTACAATTTTGAGGCATTGAACCTGCCAAAAAGCCATCCGGCACGTGATATGCAGGACTCTTTCTACATCACAGATGAAATCCTAATGCGTACACACACTTCACCGGTACAAGCTAGAACGATGGAAAAACATAAAGGCCAAGGCCCTGTTAAAATTATTTGCCCTGGTAAAGTATATCGCCGTGATAACGATGACGCGACACACTCCCATCAATTCCAACAAATTGAAGGCCTGGTCATCGATGAAAACATCAGCATGAGCGACCTGAAAGGTACGCTTGACGTGTTTGCGAAAAAAGTATTTGGTCAAGACCGTGAAATCCGTCTTCGTCCAAGTTTCTTCCCATTTACAGAACCATCTGTTGAAGTTGATATTTCTTGTAAAATCTGCGGTGGAAAAGGCTGCAGCGTCTGTAAACAAACAGGCTGGATTGAAGTGCTGGGCGGCGGGATTGTTCACCCGAACGTACTTGAAATGGCTGGATTTGATTCGAAAAAATACTCAGGATTCGCTTTTGGAATCGGTGTGGAACGAATCGCAATGTTGAAATACGGTGTGGATGATATCCGTCACTTCTATACAAATGATGTTCGTTTCTTAAAACAATTCCATCATCACGAAGCATAAATTTTATTTTAAAAAGGAGGACCTACCATGTTTGTGTCATATAAATGGTTGCAAGATTATGTAGACCTTTCCGGCATCAATGCAACAGAGCTTGCTGACAAAATCACAAAAAGCGGTATTGAGGTTGAAGGGGTAGAAAAGAAAAGTGAAGGGCTTAAAGGAGTTGTCATCGGACATGTACTAGAACGTGAACAGCATCCAAATGCCGATAAATTGAATAAATGTCTAGTCGATATCGGGGCAGAAAATCCCGTTCAAATCATCTGTGGTGCACCGAATGTCGATAAAGGTCAAAAAGTCGCGGTGGCTACTGTCGGCGCTGTGCTTCCGGGCAACTTCAAAATTAAGAAAGCAAAACTTCGCGGAGAAGAATCGCACGGTATGATTTGTTCGCTTCAAGAATTGGGTTTTGAATCCAAGCTTGTGTCTAAAGACTATGCAACAGGCATCTTCGTGTTTCCAAATGATACGGAAGTAGGTAAAGATGCATTAGAAGAGCTTGGCTTAAGCGATGAAGTGCTGGAACTTGGCTTAACCCCAAACCGCTCTGACGCTTTGAGCATGCTTGGTGTTGCCTACGAAGTAGGGGCTATTCTTGGTCGGGAAGTAAAATGGCCGGTTATCGAGAATGAAGAAGCAGCTGAAAAAGCATCAGATTATATTAGTGTCAAAGTGGAAGCGAAAGCAGATAATCCATTATACATCGCTAAAATCATCAAAGATGTAAAAGTCGGTCCGTCACCGCTTTGGATGCAGACTCGTCTTATGTCTGCAGGTATTCGTCCGCATAATAACGTAGTCGATATTACGAACTACATTTTGCTTGAATATGGTCAACCGCTACATGCATTTGATTATGATCGTTTTGGTTCAAAAGAAATTGTCATTCGCAGAGCGAAAGATGCAGAAAAAATCGTCACATTGGATGAAGCGGAGCGGACTTTGACACCTGAACATTTAGTAATCACTAATGGCAACGAGCCGGTTGCGATTGCTGGTGTGATGGGTGGAGCTAATTCCGAAGTGAAAAATGATACAACGAATATTATTATTGAAAGTGCTTATTTTGCTGGTACTGTAGTTCGTAAAGCTTCAAAAGATCACGGTTTACGCAGTGAAGCCAGTGCCCGTTTTGAAAAAGGAGTCGATCCAGCCCGGGTACGTGAAGCTGGAGAGCGTGCGGCTCAATTAATTGCACAGTATGCAGGCGGAACAATTCTACAAGGAACAGCAGAAGTTGACGAATTAACAATGGAACCTGCTGTAATAAGCATCACACTTGAAAAAATCAACACACTTCTTGGTACGGGCATGACGGTATCTGAAGTAGAGTCAATCTTCAAACGCCTGCAATTTGGAGTGGAGCTTGACAATGAAACGTTCACAATCACAGTTCCTACCCGCCGTGGTGATATTACGATTGAAGCGGATTTAGTTGAAGAAGCGGCACGTTTATATGGGTATGACAACATTCCCGCAACGTTGCCAATCGGTTCAGCAACTCCAGGTCAATTGACGGACTATCAAATCAAACGTCGGAAAGCTCGCCGTACCCTTGAAGGAGCAGGCCTTTACCAAGCAGTGACCTATTCACTGACGAGCCAGGAAAAAGCGGCCCAATTCGCATTGGAAACTCGCGAATCCATTCGTTTGGCAATGCCAATGAGTGAAGAACGAAGCCAATTGCGCTTGAGCATCGTGCCACAATTATTAGAAGTTGTGAAATACAATAATGCTCGCCAACTTGATTCACTTGCCTTATATGAAATCGGTTCAGTATTCTTTAAGCAGGACGGACAAGAGCTTCCTGAAGAGAAAGAACATATTGCTGGGGCTATCACAGGCCTATGGGAATCCCACCTATGGCAAGGCGAAAAGAAACCCGTGGATTTCTATGTAGCTAAAGGCGTGATTGAAGCGTTATTCGATACACTAGGTTTAGCTGATCAAATCAGTTATCGCCAAGCGGAAATCAATGATATGCATCCAGGACGGACAGCTGAGGTACTGTTGAATAGTGAAGTGATTGGCTTCATCGGACAGGTGCACCCAACGGTACAAAAAGACTTGGATATTAAAGAAACATACATTTTTGAACTTTCCTTAAAAGCATTAGCTGAAGCGGAAGTGGCGCCAATTGCCTATGAAACTATTCCGCGCTACCCATCGACCACACGCGATATCGCGCTTGTTGTTGATAAAGCAACAAAAGCTGGGGACATTCAAAGCATTATTATAGAAGCCGGTGGAAAGTTGCTGAAAGAAGTAGGCATCTTCGATTTATACGAAGGCGAAAGAATGGAGCAAGGTAAGAAATCCATCGCTTACTCACTGAAATACTTCGATCCGGAACGCACACTAACGGACGAGGATATTACAAAAGCACATGATAATGTACTTGCGGCTGTTAAAGAAAAAGCTGGCGCAGAACTACGAGGATAATTTCAAAAAGACAGCCTCCTGAATTTTGGGAAGCTGTCTTTTTATAATCAGAACTCACGAGTAAACAGAGCGAACTCACGAGTAAACGGGATGAATTCACGAGTAAACAGGGCGAACTCACGAGTAAACAGAGCGAATTCACGAGTAAACAGAGCGAACTCACGAGTAAACAGGATGAAGAGTAAACGGGATGAATTCACGAGAAAACAGAGCGAACTCACGAGTAAACAGGATGAATTCACGAGTAAACAGAGCGAACTCACGAGTAAGCAGGATGAATTCACGAGTAAACAAAGCGAATTCACGAGTAAACAAAGCGAATTCACGAGTAAACAGAGCGAATTCACGAGTAAAGCGAAAAAAATACTCAGACCATTACATTAAGGACAGCCGCTTTCCTTATTTATGATATTTCTGTTGATATAGTCGCTTCGCTTTTTCCGTATTGGCAAAGTGGGTTTTCGTAAATTCATTTAAAGAGTCGATTCCTTTTTCGTGAATCAATCGTGCTGCTGCTTCATCGACAGCAAAGCCGGCACCTTTAGGGATTTTGAAACCGGCTTTTTCACTCAGCAAATCAAAGCGTTTTACGAATGCATAGCGTGCCAGGATGGAAGCGGCAGCTACCCCAAGGTGAATGCCTTCCGCTTTGGTGCACAAATAGGTGGCGTTTGCCTGAAATAGTTCTTGGCCTTTCAAGTAGTTGAAAAATACATCAGGTTGAGCGAATTGGTCGATTAGGACGGCTTCTGCTTGTTCTGGCTGGATTTTTTGCATAAGATTCTTTATGGCCTGGTTATGAAGGAGGGCCTTCATTTTTCCTTGTGACATCCCCTTTGCCTGAAGTGTATTATATTTCGGATTATCACAAGTAAGCAGACTGAATGGCACTACATCTTTAATCTGTTTGGCAATTTCGATAATCTGTGGGTCTTTCAGATTTTTAGAATCCTGGACACCCAGTTCTTTCAATAGAGGCAGCTGCTCTTTTTTTGCATAGACAGCAACGACGGTCATGGGTCCGAAATAGTCTCCTGTCCCGACTTCATCCGAACCAATAACAGACATGGTGCCAATATGGGCAGGCGGTGAATAACGATGGACATTGACTGATGCGGTAGAGGCTGCTTTTTTCTTTGGAGCAGCAGCACCTTTCTGCCACTTTTTCGCTTCCGTTTCAGCATTCTTTCCTTGGAAAAGGACCTTTCCGGATTTATAGGCGGTCACCGTACATAGGGGTGGCTTAGCTGAAAAGATACTTCCTGGTGGCAGTTTTGCGGCTAAGGAAGAGGAATAATGAGATTTCATTTCCGTTATTTGTGAAGGACTGATAAGTAAAACAACATGAGACATAATTAGAAACTCCTAACTCAATTTTATTTTTTTAGGGAGTCCTCAACCTAAGGTCGATTTCGTTTGACAAATTATTGCAATTTTATGCAAGAAATGACGTTGTACTCTCTTTCATGACGAAAAACTTCATGATATGATAGAATTAGGATTGTTTAGATTGGGGGCATCATTTTGTCAGACGATAAACGAAATAAAACAACAGTTGATATATACGGACAACCATATACAATCGTCGGTACAGAAAGCGCGAGTCATATGCGCCAGGTTGCTTCGCTGGTTGACGAGAAAATGAGAGAAATCAGTATGAAAAATCCATATTTGGATACGAGTAAGCTTGCGGTATTAACGGCCGTGAATACCGTCCACGAATATATTAAATTAAAAGATGAACTAGACCAGCTTCAACTGGAATTAAAGAGAGAGAAGGACTGAGTACATGCTAGATTTAGCAATTTTGGCCATTCTTTTAATCGGTTTATTAATCGGTTTAAAGCGTGGCTTTATTTTACAAACTGTTCATATGACTGGATTTATAGTAGCTTTCATTGTCGCCTATGTGTTCTACGGCGATCTTGCTCCCAATTTGAAATTGTGGATCCCATTCCCGACGATAGGTGATTCTTCAAACATTAATATGTTTTTCGAGACAGTAGGGCTTGAAACGGCGTATTACAACGCTATTGCCTTTGCAATCATTTTCTTCGCTACCAAAATTCTCTGGCAAATGCTTGGATCGATGCTCAATTTCATTACCTATCTGCCGATTTTAAAACAGCTAAATCGCTGGGGTGGCGGGATATTAGGATTTGTCGAAGTCTATCTTATCATGTTTATTATATTATACATAGCTGCCTTGCTGCCAATGGATTCCATTCAG
This sequence comes from Peribacillus butanolivorans, assembly GCF_001273755.1. Lineage (GTDB taxonomy): Bacteria > Bacillota > Bacilli > Bacillales > DSM-1321 > Peribacillus > Peribacillus butanolivorans. The sequence goes on along the minus strand of NZ_LGYA01000001.1, from coordinate 3,745,880 downwards.
GAACCATTAACCGGCTCTTTTCTGGCAGAATCTATAGTGAAACATACGCCGTTCCTTTCCGAACAAGTTAAAGATCTTTGGTTTGTGAAATAATCTTAATGACAGTAAACGAGGGCCTATCTACCTTTCTCAAAGTCCTAGATTCCTATACTTTGAAAGGGTGAGGCCCCTTTGTATGGAGAACGATGAAACTTCTTTCTTGTTGATTCGTATAGTAAGAATCGGACTGCTTGTACTTTACCTCCAAGAAAGGTATCTTTAAGAAAGTAAATAAGGGACACCCTACTAATTTTTTCGGCGGTGAAAAAAATGACAGTAAATAAAAAAGATATCATTAAATTACTAGAAAAAATTGCAATATATATGGAATTAAAAGGAGAGAATCCGTTTAAGGTTTCAGCTTTCCGCAAGGCGGCAGGTGCCTTAGAAACGGATGATCGGAGTTTGACGGCAATCGAAGATTTTACCACTTTAAGTGGAATCGGGAAAGGAACAGCAGCCGTCATTGAAGAGTATATCAATGAAGGAAAGTCGACTGTTCTTGAAGAGCTTCAGGAGCAGGTGCCAAAAGGTTTGATTCCGCTCTTACAACTTCAAGGGTTGGGAGGGAAAAAAATTGCCAAGCTGCATAAAGAGCTTCATATCAATGATGTGAATGACCTGAAACTCGCTTGTGAAGAAGGCAAGGTCGCGGCACTTTCCGGTTTCGGTAAAAAAACGGAAGAGAAGATTTTGTCTGCGATTGCTGAGGCTGGTTCAAGGCCTGATCGGCTTCCGCTTGCCTTCATGAGACCGATTGCGGATGATATTGAATTGGCTATTACCAACATGGAATATATCATCCGTTCATCAAGAGCCGGCAGTATCCGTCGTATGAGGGAAACGATTAAAGATCTCGATTTTATTATTTCGACTGATCATCCCGAAGCTGTGAAGGATCAGCTTCTTTCATTATCGGGCATAAAACAGGTGATTGCAGCCGGCGATACAAAGGTGTCAGTTGTACTTGATTATGAATATGATATATCTGTTGATTTCCGAATCGTGAAGGATAAGGAATTTATCACGACCCTCCATCATTTTACCGGTTCAAAAGATCACAATGTCCGGATGCGCCAACTGGCTAAAGATCGCGGTGAAAAAATCAGTGAGTATGGAGTAGAAGTGGCTGAGACGGGTGAAGTATTAACATTTGAAACAGAAGAACTCTTTTATAATCATTTTGGACTACCGTTTATTCCTCCAGAATTACGTGAAGATGGAACGGAAGTGGAGCAATATGATGCAGATGAACCACTTATTTCGGTAGAAGATATTCAAGGTGATCTGCATATGCATACCACATGGAGTGATGGGGCTTATTCGATTGAAGAAATGATTGAAGCGTGCCGGGCCAAAGGTTATAAATATATGGCCATCACTGACCATTCACAATATCTGAAAGTGGCTAACGGTCTGACCGTGGAACGCTTACGTGAGCAAAAACAAATCATTCATGACCTGAATGAAAAATATGATGATTTTACCGTGCTTTCAGGGATTGAAATGGATATACTTCCTGATGGAACACTTGATTATGACGATGAGTTGTTGGCAGAGATGGATTTGGTTATCGCCTCAATCCACTCAAGTTTTTCCCAGCCTCGTGATACGATCATGGAGCGCTTAAAAACTGCGTTAAATAACCCGCATGTTGATATCATCGCCCATCCAACTGGAAGAATTATCGGCAAACGAACTGGTTATGATGTTGATATTGATATGCTGATTGAACTAGCGCTCGAAACGAATACAGCACTGGAATTGAATGCTAACCCGAATCGATTAGATTTGGCTCCGCCGCATTTACGGAAGGCACAGGAAGCAGGCGTTCCGATTGTGATCAATACCGATGCTCATAGCATTGACATGCTTGAACATATGCCGGTCGGGGTTTCTTCGGCTAAAAAAGGCTGGATTAAAAAATCCACTGTCCTTAATGCAAAGAATACTGATGGATTATTAACGTTTTTAAAGAGAAATGACTAACTATTTGCCCACAAAAGAGGAGGAGCTTTAACTCCATGCATAATAAAGCTTTAAAGACATTGGAATTTCATAAAATTAAAGAACAATTAGTCTCACATGCATCCTCTTCCATAGGAAAGGAGAAGGCACAGCAATTGATGCCTTCCACTGACTTTGAGGAAGTATCGAGGTGGCAGGAAGAAACAGATGAGTCAGCCAAAATTGTCCGTTTAAAAGGAAATTTGCCATTGGGCGGAATTTTTGATATCCGTCCACATGCAAAACGGGCTCAGATTGGCGGTATGCTTTCACCGATGGAATTGATGGAGCTTGCGAGTACGCTTCGTGCCGGCAGGATTCTGAGTCGTTTCTTTGATGAAATCGCGGAGCAGGAAATCGAAGTTCCACTTTTAGCAGAATATATTGATTCACTTCATCCGTTGATTGAATTGCAGCAGGAAATTACTTATGCTATTAGTGAGCACGGCGAAGTGATGGATTCTGCGAGCGATAAGTTGCGTACCCTTCGAAACCAGATTCGTACGAACGAAAGCCGTGTCAGGGAAAAACTCGAAAGTATGATTCGTTCCTCCAATGCGTCGAAAATGTTGTCAGACGCCATTATCACAATCCGGAATGACCGTTTTGTTATCCCAGTAAAACAGGAATATCGAAGTGTGTATGGCGGGATCATTCATGATCAATCTTCATCCGGACAAACGTTGTTTATTGAACCACAGGCAATCGTTCAATTGAATAATGTACTTCAGGAAACACGAGTGAAGGAAACACAGGAAATAGAACGGATTTTAGTCGAGTTATCGGAAAAAGTCGGTGAGTTCACCCCGGAATTGCTTCACAATGTTAAGGTGCTCGCACAAGTCGATTTCCTTGTCGCCAAGGCAAAGTACGCAAAAGCGATAAAAGGGTCTAAACCAATTCTAAATAATGAGGGACGCGTGAAATTATTCAAAGCGAAGCATCCGCTCATTCCGAGTGATGTTGTCGTGGCCAATGACATTTTCCTTGGTGATGAATTTACGACAATCGTCATTACTGGTCCCAATACAGGGGGTAAAACCGTTACCCTTAAAACGATTGGCCTATGTACGTTAATGGCCCAGTCCGGTCTGCAAATTCCTGCGCTGGATGGTTCTGAAACGGCTGTGTTTTCCTCTGTTTATGCCGATATTGGCGATGAACAGTCGATTGAACAAAGCTTAAGTACATTCTCTTCCCATATGGTCAATATTGTCGATATCCTAAAGAATGTCGATTATGATAGCCTTGTTTTATTCGATGAGCTTGGAGCGGGAACTGACCCTCAGGAAGGTGCCGCATTAGCCATTTCAATTTTGGATGAAGTTTATAAGCGCGGTGCACGTGTGATTGCAACGACCCATTATCCAGAATTGAAAGCGTATGGATATGACAGGGAAGGCGTCATTAATGCAAGCGTTGAATTTAATGTAGAAACCTTGAGTCCAACGTATAAACTGTTGATTGGTGTACCGGGGCGGAGTAATGCGTTTGAAATTTCCAAGCGTCTTGGCTTGGAAGAGAGCGTTATTAGCCACGCCCGCAGCCATATCGGTGAAGATACGAATAAAGTTGAGAATATGATAGCGTCCCTTGAAGATAGCCGCAAGAAGGCCGAAGAAGAGGAACTAGAAGCCGCAGATCACCTGAAACAGGCTGAAATTCTTCATAAAGACCTTCAAAAGCAAATTGGTGAATACCATGAAGAACGGGATGCGATGGTCGAAAAGGCAGCAAAAGAAGCAGCTGCCATTGTGGAAAATGCAAAAAAAGAAGCGGAAGCAATTATTGCTGATTTACGTAAACTGCGTCTTGAAAAGCATGCTGATGTCAAAGAGCATGAATTAATCGACGCGAAAAAGCGACTTGAAGATGCAGCACCTAAAATAAAAAAATCAACAAATAAAGTGGCTAAACCGTTGGATAAAAGCTTAAAACCTGGAGATGAAGTTAAGGTTGTTAGCTTTGGACAAAAAGGTCATCTAATTGAGAAAGCTTCAAGTAATGAATGGCAGGTTCAAATCGGAATCATGAAAATGAAGGTAAAGGAATCTGACTTAGAGTTCATTAAGACTACAAAAGTAAAAGAAACGAAACCACTTACCACGATAAAAGGAAGAGATTATCACGTTAGCCTTGAGCTTGACCTTCGTGGGGAACGTTTCGAAAATGCACTGTCCAGAGTGGAGAAATATGTTGATGATGCTCTGCTGGCCGGATATTCGAGTGTCTCTATCATTCACGGTAAAGGAACGGGAGCTCTCCGGTCAGGTGTTCAGGAATACTTGAAACATCACCGCTCTGTCAAACGAATTCGGTTCGGCGAGGCTGCAGAAGGTGGAACAGGTGTGACGGTGGTAGAATTTAAATAAAGGAAAGTGGTCATTCCGGCTATTCTGCCAAGCCGGATGGTCAGTTACCATTCGGGAGTTGTGCCATGGAGAACATGTGGGAAAATGAATATGTATATATAGCTGCTCGTTACAGTGTTGTTATTTTGTGCATTATTGTTTTTTTAGCCATTTTTGAACTTGTCACAAAGTACAAAAATTGGGAGGAAATCAAACAGGGAAATCTTTCTGTCGCGATGGCCACAGGCGGAAAGATTTTTGGGATTGCCTATGTATTTCAACAATCTATTCTCCTTCAGAACTCGATAATTACAATGATTGGCTGGGGCGTATACGGATTTGTCCTGCTGCTGATCGGTTATTTTATTTTTGAATTTATGACGCCTGGATTTAAAATAGATGAAGAGATACAAAAAGATAATCGGGCAGTTGGATTTCTATCGATGATCATTTCAATCGCTTTATCTTTTGTCATCGGCGCTGGAATTTCTTAATGCTCTGCATGAGAGGGAGAAAACTGTGGAGAAACTTGCAAAAATCTTAATCGTTTGTTGCGGAATTTTTTTTCTGTTTGGAATCATTTATATGATATTCTTCACCTGATAGAAGCGGCCTTTGTGTCGCTTCTTTTATTTGACCTCCTATTAAAAAATGATGTTTTGAGTGTATAAATATTAATTAATTGACAGTTTGGAAGAGGAGGAAGAAAAGTGGATCAGTCTAAACTGATACAAAAGATTGAAGAAATATCAATGAACGCTTTACCGGCACTGCAAACGCAAATTTATCATTTCCCGCCAGAAGACTCCCTCTTCAAGCGTGTGAAGGGCGAGAGCCCAACGGTAAGGGGAAGATGAATGGCGGTTGGCATAAGCCAAAGTAATCTTTTGACAAACATACGTTCTGTGGTTAATAATAACTATAAGGGGGTGAAACCAATGATCGTAAACAAAGCTTATAAATTTCGAATCTATCCAACTAAAGAACAACTAGTTCTAATCAATAAAACGATCGGCTGCTCCCGTTTTGTCTATAACTTCTTTTTAGGCAAACAAAAGGAGAAAGATGCCTACTGGTATATTTGTGAAGAAATGAAGCAGAACGGCCAATTATCCTCTAATGAATGGAAAGGTTCTTTTCTGAATAAATACGCAACAATCAAAGAACTTCCAGCTTTAAAGAAAGAGTATTCTTTCCTGAAAGAAGTAGACAGTATTGCCTTACAGAAATCGGTGGAAAATTTAGCAGATTCCTATAGTCGATATTATAAAAAGCAAAACAAGTCACCACGCTTCAAATCGAAAAAGAATC
>NZ_LGYA01000001.1:3724698-3739961 GCF_001273755.1 Peribacillus butanolivorans | reverse complement strand
CGCAGGACTCAATCTAATGAATGAAGCCATAAGGCTTCTAACCGTAGGAACTACGGGAGTAGCCTAATTAAAAATTGGCCGATAGGCTAATGTTCTTAGGAATCCCCCACTTCTATCAGACCGTAAGGTCGATAAGTGGTGGGTAGTTCAATTATAATCAATTACATGAAGACTGGTTTCGTAATTTCTGTCTGTTAAACCATATAAGTGATCATGATCAAACAATTTTTAATAAAATGTTAGAGAATATTATTCCAGACAGATGCTTTATGTTGCTGACTGATGATAGCGGAACAGTGTTAGCGTGTGGACTGGGTGTTTTAGAAGGCGAATACTTAGGGTTGTTCAATATTGTTACGCAAGAAAAATTTCGAAACCAAGGGTATGGAGCAAAACTTATTAAAAATCTCTTGCATTGGGGAAAAGAAAATGGGGCGAAAAATGCTTATCTACAGGTTATATTATCGAATGCCCCTGCATTAAACCTGTACGCTAAATTAGGGTTTGAAGAAAAATATAAATATTGGTATAGAATTAAAAACTAAAGAGTAAAAGCTGCTCCTTTTTTGTTCATACTTTAAAAACTTATTATCAACAAAAGTAAAAAAACTATTGGACTTGCCTTCATTCGACTTATATGTTCAGGTAATATTCACTGCTCTACTACTGATTATCAGCCTTTATGCTTACTTTTTCTGAATTTCAGCAATTGTAAGAAAATCCCGGTTGTATTATAATGAAAAAGAGTATTGAGAATATTCAGAAGGAGGGGGCAAATGAGCAATAAGCCGTGGCAAGCTATTTATCCGGAACAAATACCAGCTGTTTTGTCGTATGAAGATAAACCTCTTTATTCATTTTTGAAAGAGTCTGCTGATGAATTTCCTGATAAGGTGTCGATTCATTTCCAGGGAAAGGAATTAACCTTCAAAGAAGTGTACGTATCAGCTTTAAAGTTCGCAGCCTATTTAAAAGGTATCGGTCTTCAAAAGGGAGAACGAGTTGCCGTCATGCTTCCTAACTGTCCACAAGGTGTCATTAGCTTTTTTGGGATACTAATGGCTGGGGGAGTCATAGTTCAAACTAATCCAACCTATACGGAACGCGAACTCGAGTATCAAATGAAAGACTCCGGAGCGAAAATAATCGTAGCGATGGATATTTTATTTCCCCGTGTCACTGCGGTTGCCCCAAGAACAGGAATAGAACACATCATTATAACCGCCATCAAGGAATACTTGCCTTTCCCGAAAAATCTTATCTATCCCTTTATTCAAAAAAAGGAATACGGTATTGTCATCAATGTGGAGCATGCGGGTAATCACCATCTATTTACTGAAATCATGAAACGAAAAATACCAGAAGAAGTCGCTGAGCCGATTGATGTGCAGAATGACCTGGCCCTTTTACAATATACAGGAGGAACAACCGGTTTTCCTAAAGGGGTTATGCTCACCCATAAGAACTTGCTTGCAAATACGAAAATGTGTAATGCTTGGCTTTATAAAAATAAACGTGGTGAAGAACGGATTCTAGCGATTCTTCCATTTTTCCATGTGTACGGTATGACGACTGTATTGGTTCTTTCCGTTATGGAAGGGAACACGATGATCATTATGCCAAGGTTCGATGTTGAAGCAACGCTGAAAACAATTCAAAAGCAGAAACCAACAATGTTTCCAGGCGCACCAACGATGTATATCGGTCTCTTGAACCATCCGGATATTGCAAAATATGATCTTTCTTCTATCAATGCTTGTATAAGCGGTTCAGCACCACTTCCATTAGAGATTCAAGAGCAGTTTGAGAAAATTACGGGCGGGAAGCTGGTTGAAGGCTTTGGTCTTACGGAAACATCTCCGGTTACCCATGCCAACTTTATTTGGGATCAGCCTCGGGTTAAAGGAAGCATTGGATTGCCTTGGCCGGATACGGACTCAGTAATTCTGTCACTAGAAAGTGGCGAAGAGCTTCCGCCGAATGAAATTGGTGAGATTGCAATAAAAGGGCCGCAGGTAATGCAGGGATACTGGAATCGCCCGGAAGAAACGGAAAACACATTTAAAAACGGCTGGCTGCTTACAGGCGATTTAGGTTACATGGATGAGCAAGGTTTCTTTTATGTAGTCGAAAGGAAAAAAGATACAATCATTGCAGGCGGCTTCAATATTTACCCTCGTGAGGTCGAAGAAGTACTATATGAGCATGAGGCTATTCAGGAGGTAGTTGTGGCAGGAATTCCAGATCCATATCGTGGTGAGACGGTCAAAGCCTATGTCGTTCTGAAAAAAGATGCAAGTGTGACAGAAGAAGAGTTGAATAAGTTTGCGAGAAAGAGTCTAGCTTCCTATAAAGTACCGCGCAGCTATGAATTTAGAGAGGAACTTCCTAAAACGACGATTGGAAAGATATTACGCAGAGTTCTTATTGATGAAGAAAAGAAAAAAATATCAGAGGAAAGAAAAGAAGCGTAAAGAAGCTTAACCTTCTTACGGAGCAGTTGTTCATATAGCTCCGTGTTTTTACAGAACAACTGGACAACCTAAAGATCTGAGTTGTACAATAAACATATTGGAAAGTGTAGGACCCTTAAGAAGTTTTTGCTTGACAGTAAAGGGGCGCCATTTTATGATAGAAATATGAATGATGATTCATTCATTTTCTGAAAGGGGACATCCAGTGAAAAGCAACAGACCGAAGTATAATCAAATTATTGATGCAGCCGTTATCATCATCGCCCAAAACGGCTATTATCAAGCACAAGTATCCAAAATCGCCAAGCAAGCAGGCGTAGCGGATGGCACCATTTATCTTTATTTTAAAAATAAAGAAGATATTTTAATATCATTATTTCATGAAAAGATGGGCTATTTTGTAGAACAGATTGAAGAAGAACTTAAGGGAAAGAGCTCAGCTTCAGAAAAGCTGTATGTGCTCATTCAAAAACATTTTCAAATCCTTTCAGAAGACGTGAATTTAGCAATCGTCACTCAGTTGGAATTAAGACAGTCGAATAAAGAATTACGCCTAAGAATTAATGATGTGTTAAGAGGATATTTAAATTTAATTGATCAGATCATTATAGAAGGAAAAGAGAACGGCGAATTTCTGCCTGATTTAAATCATTTACTTGCTAGGCAGATGATTTTTGGAACGATTGACGAAACAGCGACAACTTGGGTGATGAATGAGCAAAAGTATTCACTCTCAGACCTTGCAAAAGATGTTCACCGCCTTCTACTGGGTGGATGCAGCTTGAAAAGTTAACGATTTTAATAGAGGGTGGCTTAGTCATCCTCAAAAAAATCGATTAATCAGCTTTCCAGTTTTATGGGGAAGTGATACATATTGAATTTTCAAAAAAGTTTGACTAGCATGCCGGGAGGGATATATATGGAATACCTTAAGCTTTCAATCGAGAATCATGTTGCTTTTATAACGATTAATCATGCACCTGCAAACGCGTTGTCTTCGGTAATCATTAGAGAGCTGTCACAAGCCTTCGATCAAATTGAGGAGAACGAGAACGTACGGGTTGTCCTTCTTCATGGAGAAGGTAGGTTTTTCTCTGCTGGAGCAGACATTAAAGAGTTTACAGAAGTAGAAAACGGTAAAGCTTTCGAGAAACTGACCAAAAATGGTCAATCTGTATTTGAAAAAATTGAATCTTTTCCAAAACCGGTTATTGCAGCTATTCATGGAGCAGCGCTTGGCGGGGGATTGGAACTGGCTATGGCCTGTCACATCCGTTTAGTAACAGAACGAGCAAAACTAGGTTTGCCTGAGCTACAGCTTGGATTAATTCCTGGATTTGCTGGCACACAACGGTTACCTCGTTATGTCGGTACGGCAAAGGCCGCTGAAATGCTATTTACAAGTGAGCCAATTACAGGAGTACAAGCTGTGCAATGTGGATTAGCTAATCATGCCTTCACAGATGAAGAACTTATTCCGAAAGCGAAGGAATTAGCCTTTAAAATTGCTAAGAAAAGCCCTCTTGCATTAAAGTCGACTATTGAACTATTAAATTATACTAAGCATGATTCCTACTATAAAGGTGTAGAAAGAGAAGCTGTCCTATTCTGCCAAGCCTTCGATACTGCTGATGCAAAAGAAGGAATTGGTGCTTTTATCGAAAAAAGAGAAGCAATATTTAAAGGGAAATAGTAGTGGTGTTTCATTTCAAAACTAGTGAATTAATAACTTATTTTTATACATTATGCAGGATTTTGGTGAAATCTGTAGAATACAAAGTAGTATGTTTAAAAAATTCATAATCTTCAAAACTCAAATTATTCGGGAGGTATTATCGTGAACATATATGTGCTGCTGAAAAGAACATTTGATACAGAAGAAAAAATTACACTTTCTAACGGGAAAATTAATGAGGATGGAGCAGAATTCATCATTAACCCATACGATGAGTATGCTGTAGAAGAAGCAATCCAAGTTCGTGATGCACAAGGTGGAGAAGTAACGGTTATTTCCGTTGGAACTGAAGAAGCTGAAAAGCAATTGCGCACTGCGCTTGCTATGGGTGCTGACAAAGCCGTATTAATAAATATTGAAGACGACATAGAAAATGGCGATCAATTCACGACTGCCAAAATTATTGGTGAATACTTAAAAGGTAAAAATGCTGATTTAATCATTGCTGGGAACGTAGCAATCGACGGCGGTTCTGGCCAAGTAGGTCCGCGCGTTGCTGAGATTTTGGGAATTCCATATATTACAACAATCACTAAATTGGACATCGCTGCTGGAAATGTAAGCGTTATCCGTGACGTTGAAGGAGATTCTGAAACAATCGAAGCTTCTCTTCCATTGCTAGTAACAGCTCAACAAGGATTAAACGAACCGCGTTATCCTTCTTTGCCAGGAATCATGAAAGCGAAGAAAAAACCACTGGAAAAATTAGAATTGGACGACTTGGATTTGGAAGAAGAAGATGTTGAAGCAAAAACAAAAACAATTGAAATCTACCTTCCTGCTAAAAAAGAGGCTGGAAAAGTGCTGAACGGCGAGATTAGCGATCAAGTTAGCGAACTTGTTCAATTATTACGCAGTGAAGCAAAAGTAATTTAATAGAAGCGGTTCTTTTCAAAATATACTACACACAACAAAAAGATAAAATAGAGCACAGGAGGTTTTTATAAATGGCTAGAAAGTTTCTTGTATTGGGCGAAGTTCGCGACGGTTCACTAAGAAATGTATCATTTGAAGCAATCGGTGCGGCTAAACTTGCAGCGGATGGCGGAGAAATCGTAGGTGTTTTAGTTGGTGACAGTGTTCAAAATTTTGGGAATGAATTGATCCAGTATGGTGCAGACCGAGTTGTAGCAGTTGAAAATGATCAATTAAAACAATATACATCAGATGGTTATGCGCAAAGCTTGCTTGCTGTCATAGAGCAGGAAAAACCAGAAGGCATTTTCTTCGGTCATACTGCACTAGGAAAAGATCTAGCGCCAAAACTAGCTGGTAAGCTTGAATCAGGTTTAATCTCCGATGTTACTTCTATTGAAGAAGAAGGCGGAAACATCGTTTTCACTCGCCCGATTTATTCTGGTAAAGCATTTGAAAAGAAAATTGTCACAGCTGGAATTGTGTTTGCAACTGTTCGTCCAAACAATATTGAACCATTAGCGAAAGATGAGTCCCGTTCTGGTGATGTTTCTACATTAAGTGTAGATATTAAAGACTTGCGTACGATTATTAAAGATGTTGTGAGAAAAGCAAGTGAAGGGGTCGACCTTTCAGAAGCAAAAGTAGTCATTGCCGGCGGACGTGGCGTAAAAAGTGAAGACGGTTTTGAACCATTAAAGGAACTTGCTCAAGTTCTTGGCGGTGCAGTCGGTGCTTCTCGTGGTGCATGTGATGCAGACTATTGCGATTACTCTTTGCAAATCGGCCAAACGGGTAAAGTTGTTACTCCAGACCTATATATTGCCTGCGGAATTTCTGGAGCTATTCAGCATTTAGCTGGTATGTCCAACTCTAAAGTTATCGTTGCCATCAATAAAGATCCAGAAGCTAACATTTTTAACGTAGCTGATTATGGAATTGTCGGAGATCTTTTTGAAGTCATTCCATTACTAACAGAAGAATTCAAAAAGTTAAAAGTGAACGCGTAATCGAAAGCATTTAAAGTATAAACAATATAGGTAAGGAACAAGGCATTTGACAGTTAGCTGATAAATGCCTTGTTCTTTTTTGTGTTGTAATTTTAATGAATTATTAAGCTATCAGGAAGAGCTAAGAAACCTGTATATTTACTCTGTTTTTGGACATCCTACCACTGAAGCAAAATATTAGCATCGATTCTAGTAACAATGGTATACTGTCTTTAGTTATTTGAGTAAATTTGAGGAGGATATATATATGGCTATTGTAAATGCAACTGACCAAACTTTCACAACTGATACTAGCGAAGGTGTCGTTCTTGTAGACTTCTGGGCTCCATGGTGTGGACCTTGTAAAATGATTGCTCCTGTTCTTCAAGAACTTGATACTGAAATTGGCGACACAGCTAAAATCGTAAAAGTGGATGTAGACGAAAACCAAGAAACAGCTGGAAAATTCGGCGTAATGAGCATTCCGACATTAATCGTCCTAAAAGACGGTGAAGTAGTAGATAAAGTTGTTGGTTTCCAACCTAAAGAAGCTCTTGCTGAACTTATTGCAAAACACGCTTAATATTAAGTTAGCTAAAAAAAGCTTCAAGTCTGTGGACTTGAAGCTTTTTTCGCTATCTTGATATATAATTAATTGTAAACAGGGAGAACAGGAGGCTGAATGTATGAACCAACAAATAAAGAATAAACTTGCCCTTCTTCCCGATCAACCAGGTTGTTATTTAATGAAGGATCGTCAGGGAACGATCATTTATGTAGGAAAAGCGAAAGTATTAAAAAACCGTGTGCGCTCTTATTTCACCGGTTCCCATGATGGGAAAACGTTCCGACTCGTTAATGAGATAGACGATTTTGAATACATCGTTACCTCGTCAAATATTGAGGCCCTCATTTTAGAGTTAAACTTAATCAAAAAACATGATCCAAAATATAATATCATGCTGAAGGATGACAAGACGTATCCATTCATCAAGTTGACTGCTGAACGGCATCCGCGTCTAATCATTACGAGAAAAGTCAAAAAAGATAAAGGTAAATATTTCGGTCCGTATCCGAATGCCTTTGCGGCCAATGAAACGAAAAAATTACTCGACCGCATCTATCCTCTTAGAAAATGCAATACCCTACCGGATCGCGTTTGTCTCTATTACCACCTCGGGCAGTGCCTGGCTCCATGTGTGTATGATGTAGAGGAACAGGAATATAAAAAAATGGTGGATGATATCAACCGATTTTTAAACGGCGGCCATACTGAGATAAAAAAAGAACTGACAGAAAAAATGTTAGAGGCATCAGAAGAGCTTGATTTCGAAAGGGCAAAGGAGTTCCGTGACAAAATTGCCCACATCGATATCACGATGGAGAAGCAAAAAATGATGACGACTGATTTTATCGACCGTGATGTATTTGGCTATGCCTATGATAAAGGGTGGATGTGTGTTCAGGTATTTTTTGTGCGACAAGGGAAATTGATAGAAAGGGATGTTTCCCTGTTTCCAGTGTATAATGAACCGGATCAGGAACTTCTTACATTCCTAGGTCAGTTTTACGAGATTACCAATCACTTTAAACCAAAGGAAATTTTGCTGCCAGAGTCAGTAGATGCGGAAATGGCTGAAGGGCTGCTTGGTGTGAAGACGATTCATCCAAAACGGGGATCGAAAAAGGATATGCTTAAATTGGCGAATAAAAATGCCGCCATAGCCCTTCAGGAAAAGTTTTCTATGATTGAACGAGATGAAGAAAGAACGATCAATGCGGTGGAAAATCTTGGGGTGCAATTAGGTATCTATACGCCGCATCGGATTGAGGCTTTTGATAACTCGAACATTCAGGGCAGTGATCCGGTATCCGCTTTAGTTGTGTTTATTGACGGGAAGCCGGAAAAAAGAGAGTATCGCAAATATAAAATCAAAACTGTCCAGGGACCTGATGACTATGAATCGATGCGTGAAGTTGTACGCAGAAGATATTCACGCGTTTTAAAAGAAGGGCTGCCACTTCCGGATTTAATCATTATTGATGGTGGAAAGGGACATGTGGAGGCTGTTCGAGATATTTTAGAAAATGAACTGGGTCTTGATATTCCGCTTTCTGGTCTCATTAAGGATGAAAAGCACAGAACATCGCAATTGATGATTGGCAATCCACTGGAACTGGTACCGCTTGATTCGCGTAGCCAGGAATTTTATTTGTTGCAAAGAATTCAGGACGAAGTGCATCGGTTTGCGATTACGTTTCATCGCCAGCTACGCGGGAAAAATGCGGTTCACTCGCTGCTTGATGATATACCTGGAGTCGGAGAAAAACGAAGAAAGCAATTGTTAAGGCATTTTGGTTCATTGAAAAAAATTAAAGAGGCATCGGTAGAACAAATTATAGAGGCAGGCATGCCAAAAGGAGTAGCTGAAGGAATCGTTAGAAAATTGCAAGAATAATCTTGCTACCTACATTTCTCTATGCTATGATAAGAAGGAATTTTCAACTAGACAACTTAAAAGTGCTGATAGAGGTGCGGAATTCAAGAGTAAAAACCTGGAGAAGTATGAGCTTCGATGAAAGGTTTTGAAAGGGGATAACGCCGAAGGAAGACAAGACTCATACCTTGTTTTTCTGGTCTGACATTTAATAAATGGCGGATTGTCAGGGGGTATACCCTGGAGAGCTATCTCACTGTGTTTACTGTATTAAATACGTGATCACAGCAATGAGATATTTCTCATTGCTTTTTTTATTGCCTAAAAAAGATAAAGAGGGTGCATTAGGATGGCATTAATCGTTCAAAAATTTGGCGGGACATCCGTCGGTAGTGTCGAGAAAATCAAAAATGTTGCCAATCGAGTAATCGAGGAGGCAGAGAATGGGAATGAGGTAGTCGTCGTTGTTTCAGCTATGGGGAAAACAACAGATGAATTAGTTTACATGGCTCAAGATATTTCCAAAACCCCAAGTAAGAGAGAAATGGATATGTTATTGACGACTGGAGAGCAGGTCACGATTTCCCTGTTAACGATGGCTTTAATTGAAGCGGGGCGTGAAGCTATTTCTTTCACCGGCTGGCAGGCTGGCATGCAAACAGAATCCGTTCATGGGAATGCCCGGATTTTAAACATTGATGCTTCGAGAATTCAAGCTCAGCTTCAGGCAAAGAAAATTGTGGTCGTTGCAGGTTTCCAAGGGAATGATGCAAATGGAGAAATCACGACACTAGGGCGGGGCGGGTCTGATACGACTGCAGTGGCTATTGCTGCAGCATTAAATGCGGACCGATGCGATATTTATACCGATGTAACGGGTGTATTTACAACAGACCCACGTTACATAAAAGACGCTCGAAAACTGCAATCTATTTCTTACGATGAAATGCTAGAACTTGCCAATCTAGGGGCGGGTGTCCTTCATCCAAGAGCTGTTGAGTATGCGAAAAACCACCAGATTCCGCTTGAAGTCCGTTCAAGTATGGAGAAAGAAGCAGGAACTACCATTGAGGAGGAAGCAACTATGGAAGAAAATTTAATTGTACGCGGTATTGCTTTTGAAGACAGTATTACAAGGGTCACAGTGAATGGTTTGCCTCGATCACTAGGATCATTATCCACAATTTTCATGACACTTGCAAAAAACCGGATAAACGTTGACATTATTATCCAAAGTATGACAGCAGAGGATACAACAAACCTTTCTTTCTCCATAAAAAGTGAAGATACAGAATCTGTTTTAAACGTGCTAGAAAACAATAAAGACCAATTGGCATTCGATAGAGTAGAAACGGAGGGCGGATTGGCCAAAGTGTCTATCGTCGGTTCAGGAATGGTATCTAATCCGGGAGTGGCTGCCGAAATGTTTGAAGTGATGGCTAACACAGGTATCCAAGTGAAAATGGTCAGCACATCTGAAATTAAAGTCTCAACTGTCGTCAATGAAAAGGAAATGGTGAAGGCAGTCGAAGCACTTCATGAAGCGTTTAAATTAGGACAGCATGCAAAAGTGCTTGTTTGATTGCTTGGAGTCTAATGAAAAACAGACTTCCGACAAAAAGGGTAAGTCTGTTTTTGGGCTCATTAGATTGGGTCTCTAGGATCCCATTGAATGGTAAATGTCACTTTTTTTGCGCGGCGTTTGATTTCTTCTGTCGATTCACTTAAGAATTTTTTCTGCAGTGTAAACTGCTCGGCAAGGAAACCGGCTTCAAGTTGGAAGTGACAGTCAGGATGAAGATCTAAGCGACGGCTGATTATTTCTCCTGTTAAGGATAATTCCATCTCGGTTTTCGAAAACTTTATGATTTCAAGATGGCCCCAGCCTGCATTTTGGAAAAATGCAACAACTTCCTGTTCGCCATTCAGTGGGAATTTTCTCGCTAACTGTTTACCTGCCCAATAGAGAATTTGATTAGAATCTTTTCCGAGAATATCGTTCAATAATACTTCTCTGATTAATTCGTAGCCGAAAGCTGGAACTTGAGATTCTTCTGTTTGAATTTCTTCTTCTTCTATCGCTGCAGCAATATTTTTTTTCATAGTTTATCGCCTCTTTCTGTAAATCTATTATAAACGTTTTTCTTTTGCAAATTATACTGTTTTTTTATTATTTCAATCGTAATTGGGAAAAAATGAGAAATTATTCCGGGATATTAATAGATTAATTAGTAATTTCTCCAAGTTATAATCTTAACAATTAAAAATTATACAATTCTAACCAATAAAATCTATTCTGAAAAAGAGAATTCTTGTATCCGTTTTCTTGACGCACATAGAAGTCAGGAGTAAAATGGACATGTCACATAATTGTAAGAAAGTATAGGGATGTTTCAAACTCTATACTTTATTTTCACGCGGAGATAAAAGGTAGCCACCAGTTTATCTTTGCATGATTTTTCACAAATTAAGGGGGGGCACTTAGTGGCAAAAAATCGTGAGTTTGGGAATCGTAGACTTCATTCACTACTTGGAGTTATTCCGATCGGGCTGTTCTTGTTGGAACATTTAGTTACCAACTATATGGCAACAAAGGGACCGGAATCATTTAATTCAGCAGCACATTTCTTAGAAAGCATACCGTTTCGTTATTTCTTGGAAATCTTCATCATTTTCTTACCTTTGATTTATCATGCAGTTTACGGGATTTATATCGCGTTTACGGCTAAAAATAATTTGGGTAGATTTGGATTTTTCCGGAATTGGATGTTCTTTTTACAACGTCTAAGCGGAATCATTACGTTGATTTTCCTTGTTTGGCATGTTTGGTCAACTAGAATTCAAGCAGCATTAGGTACAGAGGTTGACTTTGACATGATGGCAGAGATTTTCTCTAATCCATTTATGATTGCATTTTATTTAGTTGGGGTCATTTCGACAATTTTCCACT
The DNA here is from genome assembly GCF_001273755.1 of Peribacillus butanolivorans. Lineage (GTDB taxonomy): Bacteria > Bacillota > Bacilli > Bacillales > DSM-1321 > Peribacillus > Peribacillus butanolivorans. Next base: position 3,728,460 of record NZ_LGYA01000001.1, on the reverse strand, counting down.
TCTCTAATGGATTATGGTCATTTGCAGTGAGCTGGGGTCTAACAGTATCACCAAAATCGCAAAAAATCATGACTTACGTTACTTTGATCGTTTTCGTTCTTCTTTCTTATGTAGGGGTTAGCGCAATTTTTGCTTTCGTATAAGAAGATAGAGTTCATTTATAAGTATTAGGAAAAACATAGCTTTGCTAATGGAAATAAGGGAGTGACAGAATTGGGTAAAGGTAAAATTATTATCGTTGGTGGAGGTCTAGCTGGTTTAATGGCTACGATCAAAGCAGCAGAGCTGGGACAACAGGTTGATTTATTTTCTTTAGTACCTGTTAAACGCTCTCACTCAGTTTGTGCCCAAGGCGGAATCAATGGGGCAGTAAATACAAAAGGTGAAGGGGATTCTCCATATATCCACTTTGATGATACAGTTTATGGCGGAGATTTCTTAGCTAACCAACCACCGGTTAAAGCGATGTGCGATGCAGCACCATCGATTATCCATATGTTTGACCGTATGGGCGTAATGTTCAACCGTACTCCGGAAGGTCTTCTTGATTTCCGTCGTTTCGGTGGTACTCAACATAGCCGTACAGCATTTGCTGGTGCAACAACTGGTCAGCAATTACTTTACGCATTGGACGAGCAGGTTCGTCGTTATGAAGTAGAAGGCCTTGTAACGAAATATGAAGGCTGGGAATTCCTTGGAGCTGTTATCGATGACGACCAAACAGCACGCGGTATCGTAGCACAGAACTTGACTTCAATGGAAATCAAATCATTCCCTGGTGACGCTGTCATCATGGCGAGCGGTGGTCCTGGAATCATTTTCGGTAAATCAACTAACTCAATGATTAATACAGGTTCAGCAGCATCCATTGTTTATCAACAAGGTGTAAATTATGCAAATGGTGAGTTCATTCAAATTCATCCAACTGCAATCCCTGGAGATGATAAGCTTCGTCTAATGAGTGAATCTGCTCGTGGTGAAGGTGGACGTATCTGGACATATAAAGACGGAAAACCTTGGTATTTCCTTGAAGAAAAATACCCTGCTTATGGTAACCTTGTACCTCGTGATATCGCGACTCGTGAAATCTTCGACGTATGTATGAACATGAAGCTTGGTATTAATGGAGAAAACATGGTTTACCTGGATCTTTCGCATAAAGACCCTAAAGAACTTGATATCAAACTTGGCGGAATCATTGAAATTTACGAGAAATTCATGGGTGAAGATCCTCGTAAAGTTCCAATGAAAATCTTCCCTGCAGTTCACTATTCTATGGGCGGACTTTGGGTGGATTATGACCAAATGACAAACATTAAAGGTTTATTTGCTGCAGGAGAGTGTGATTACTCTCAACATGGTGGTAACCGTTTAGGTGCGAATTCACTTCTTTCTGCAATTTTTGGTGGTTCAGTTGCTGGACCGAATGCAGTTAAATATATTGAAGGCCTTGATAAAACTTCAGAGTCTATTCCTTCTTCATTGTTTGATGGTTACGAAAAACAACAACAAGAAAAATGGAATGCAGTAATGTCTCTTGATGGTAATGAAAACGCGTATGTTCTACACAAAGAACTTGGTGAGTGGATGACACAACATGTTACTGTAGTTCGTTACAATGACAAGTTGAAAGAAACTGACAACAAGATTCTTGAGTTGATGGAACGTTACAAGAAAATTAACATCAATGACACTGCTAAATGGAGCAACCAAGGGGCAGCCTTCACTAGACAGCTTCAAAACATGATGCAATTAGCACGTGTTATCACAATTGGTGCTTTAAACCGTGACGAAAGCCGCGGAGCTCATTACAAACCTGATTTCCCAGAACGTAATGATGATAAATTCATGAAAACGACAATGGCGACATTCAAAGGCTTGGATCAAGCACCTGAATTCCATTATGAAGATATTGATGTATCACTTATCGCACCACGTAAACGTGATTACACTACGAAACATTAAAGAGGGGGAGCAAAAAAATGGTTGAAACTAAATCTGAGACTAAAACAGTCCGTTTTATAATCACTCGTCAAGATACACCGGATTCAGCTCCTTATGATGAGGAATTTGAATTAGCGTACCGTCCGAATATGAATGTAATTTCTGCTCTAATGGAAATTCGTCGTAATCCAGTAACAGTACAAGGCAAACACACTACAGCAATCGCTTGGGACATGAACTGTCTTGAAGAAGTATGTGGTGCTTGTTCAATGGTTATCAATGGTAAACCTAGACAATCTTGTACAGCTCTTATTGACCAATTAGAACAGCCGGTTCGTCTTGCTCCAATGCGTACTTTCCCTGTTGTTCGTGACCTTCAAGTCGACCGTAGCCGTATGTTCGACTCATTGAAAAAGGTAAAAGCTTGGATTCCAATCGATGGTACGTACAATCTTGGACCAGGACCACGTATGCCAGAAAAGAAACGTCAATGGGCTTACGAATTATCTAAATGTATGACTTGTGGTGTATGTTTAGAAGCTTGTCCGAACGTAAACAGCAATTCAGACTTCATGGGACCACAACCATTATCACAAGTTCGTTTATTCAACGCACATCCAACTGGTGCAATGAACAAAGCTGAACGTTTAAATACAATTATGTCTGATGGGGGCCTTGCAAACTGCGGTAACTCACAAAACTGTGTGCAGTCTTGCCCTAAAGGAATTCCTTTGACTACATCGATTGCAGCATTAAACCGTGATACTACTATTCAACAATTCCGTAACTTCTTCGGAAGCGACGAAGTTTAATAATGAGAAAAGAACCTGTATCTTAGGATATAGGTTCTTTTTTTGTCTAAAAAAATGTGAACAGCTTCACATCTAAAATCTAAGGTGAGAAATAACGGATTTTAATGGTGGGGATATTATCTTTATATTGTTTTTTCTGGGGTTCTTTTTATTAAAGATTTATTAATTGTGTCATTTATTCGTTTGTAAAAATACGGAAAAACAAACTTCTAGTATAGAAAACAAGCCTAACGAAATGCTGGAAGCTCGTCAGTCTGAAAAAAACGAGAACGAATGTGTAACAGAGGTGTATGGAATCATTCATGTAACAACTCCTCAGGATATCTCCAACAATATCTACACGAATACATTGCTACTACATCCATCCCCAGAATATTCAATGAGTGTTTTAGATATTCAATACAAGGACCAAAATGGAGAATGTCGCCGTATTGAAACGTACCCGACTAAGCAGGTTGATAATAAAGAAGTTCCGGTGGAAATCACGGAAGCAGGAAAGTTAGTATTCTCTTTCCCAAAGAGAAAGATCACAGAACTGCAAATCAAGGTGAAACAGCCTTACTGGTTCCGGCATGACAATAAAAGAGTCTTTCTGTATGGATTCCAAGATATTGTGGAGTAAAGAGTTTCACAAGATACGGCAGAGTTTGTTACGAAGTTTTCATTAGAGGGGACAGATCGTCGCGTCACTAATGTAGGTTCACCAAACATAACAACACCGGTTGGTTGTCCTACATTTAATGATTACACAGCCAAACATGAACTGTACTTTGATGAAGGACTAACAGAGAAGTTTGATTTCTCAACTGATATCTTTCAACCGCTACAAGTTGTATATGTAAAAACAATACTAAAGACAGCCGGGGATCAAGTACCTATCCTACGAGAACTTGAACTACCTTACCGCCATGAAGAAATAATCGAATAAGAAAAAAATAAGAGCATCCTCAACAGGATTGCTCTTTTCGTGCGCCCGGCATGGGTGCAATCTATAGGGTGAAAGTCC
>NZ_LGYA01000001.1:3619839-3724164 GCF_001273755.1 Peribacillus butanolivorans | reverse complement strand
AACCTTTTCGGAGAATAGCTATGGATTTCGCCCTAACAAACAAGGACACCAGGCGGTCCGAAAGGCAAAGTCCTATATAACCGAAGGTTATACATGGGTAGTGGATATGGACTTGGAGAAGTTCTTCGATAAAGTGAATCATGACAAGCTCATGGGAATGTTAGAGCGGAAAATTGAAGATAAACGAGTTCTCAAACTGATTCGTAAATTCCTTCAAGCAGGCATTATGATAGGCGGACTTTTTCATAAAAGTGAGGAGGGAACTCCGCAAGGAGGTCCGTTAAGTCCTTTATTATCTAATATCATGTTAGACGATTTAGATAAAGAACTAGAGAAACGCAATCTTCGATTCGTAAGGTATGCGGATGACAGTACTATCTTTGTGAAGACACGAAAAGCCGCCAAACGTGCAATGGGAAATATCTCAAGCTTCATTGAAAATAAACTGAAGCTAAAGGTCAACTACGAGAAGTCGAAGTATNTCACGAAGTCAAAGAAGAACCCGAAGGTTCTACTGGCTAAACAAACGGTGAAGAGAGTAAAGAAACGAATCAGGGAAATGACCTCGAGAAAATTACCGATACCTATGAAACTCCGAATAAATAAGTTAAAGCAATACCTTAGAGGTTGGATGGGGTATTTCGCCCTCATTGATACTCCGAACGTATTGAAGAATTTAGATTCATGGATTCGAAGAAGACTCAGGATGTGCCTATGGAAACAATGGAAATTGCCAAGAACAAGAGTGAGGAAACTCAAAGGATTAGGCGTCCCATTTGGAAAAGCATATGAATGGGGAAATAGCAGAAAGGGTTATTGGCGCATAGCGCATAGTCCTATTCTAGACAAAACCCTTAATAATGTTTATTGGCACCACCAAGGGTTAGTCAATCTATATGAACGATATACAAAACTACGTCAGACTTAAACTGAACCGCCGTATACCGAACGGTACGTACGGTGGTGTGAGAGGTCGGAGGCTAGGCGCCTCCTCCTACTCGATTTCGGTTATAAGAACCTTTCCCTTTTTTGTTTTTAATGACGCGAGTGGAGGGATCAAACGTACCGTATGGACAGGCGGAAAACTTTATGCAGGTAAAGATCAGTATGGTAAATATACTCAAGTAATCAAATATGATACGAAGTGGCAAGGTACAGATATAAAAATCGGCAAAAAAACGTCTAAGACTTACAATAATAAAACTACGAATTTTTACCAAACCTATACAAGAACTACGGCGGGGTGGAATGGTAGTGGAACACAAACCAGTGACGGAGCAACAGAAGAGGTGTTAGTTAATAAAAAGACAGTTGCTTATCCTGAAATATACAATTCACACAATAAAACGACTATGTGGACTCCGACAAAAGCTAATATAAAGGTAGTACCAAAAGATAAACGAACTAAGAGGGATACTAATCTTAAGAGAAAATTTAGGACATGGTATATTAAAGAATATGGAGATCCAGGCTGGGGTGCAACTTGGCCAGGGCTTCAAGCACATCATGAATTGCCATTAGAATATGGCGGAACGAATTCGATGTCTAATGTATTTCCGTTGACAGAAGATCTCCATTGGAACACAGTATCTCCTTGGTGGAAAGCATATTAATTTAATTTTGGAGGGATAAGTAAATGAGTCATTTCGTGCATAACACCCTATCTGGACTTAAAAAATTGTTGAATAACAAAAATCAAATGAAGACAATATCACACGAAGGGGAAGTTGGTAACGTTTCTTGTTCTTTTAACGCTCCAATACAGACAACTGAAATTGAAATGTTTGAAAGGGAAAATAACATCAAGCTTCCTGAAGACTACAAGGCATTCTTAACACTCCATAATGGGGCAAGAATATATGAATTGATCGAAGAAGACGATATTAACATAGGGGGCGGGCTTCATTTATTTAGTTTAGATGAAGTAAAGGAAGCTCAAGAACTTGAGTTAATGGAGGGACTGGGGATTCCGATTGGACATTTATTGGAAGATTGTTTTCTCATATTAGATACAGAAAAACTAAAGAGTTCGGATCCGAATTACCTTAACATTTTGGAGTTTACAGAACTCGCAACTCCAAATCTTAATTTCGAAATTTTCTTAGACCGCTACATTATTTCACAAGGCGTAGTGTTTTGGGACTGGCCTATTTACACAGCTGAAAACTACTATACCACCAGGTAAAATAAATAATAAGAGCGATTGCTAATTAAATGCAGTCGCTCTTATTATTTATTATTTCGATTCGATTTCAAGTATCACTGTTTGTTTGTGTTTAGGATTTTTAGTTTTGTCTGTTTCGTAAATAACGTCTGCGGGATCGTTTATTTCAGATACTTCTTTAGAAGTCTTTTCTTTAGATGCCTTTACATTCGATTGAGAAGAACAACCAATTAACATTAAGCCAGCAAGTAAAATGACAGCATATTTTTTAATCATGTTTACAGCTCCTATTTGTTTGTTAAAAGCATAACATGGAAAGACATCACTTTTGTGTCACATTTTGAAAAAGAGGGGACAAATATTAAAATCCACTCTTTCAACATAATACCAATTTAGTAGAAAGAGTGAGGTAATTAAATAAACGGCCCATAAAAATGACACAATTGACGTCAATGGACCGGATAACAATCTATTTATTAGTTAATTGGAATTTTGTAAATGGAATCATATCATCGATGTCCCAAATTTTTTGCAGTACGATGAAATGATTGGATTCATCTGGCGACTATGATACCAAACTACCTCATTTGCAGTTCTGGGTTTAATTGGATATAGAAGTTCGTCTTGGTTGTAATAGGTCTTAACGATAGTCTTATTAGCAAAATCAGCTGTGCATTCTTCTACGATATCGTGATCGGTCAATCCGGGATCTAATACAATATAGCTATTATTTGGGTGTATGTATGCTTCAACAATTGCGGGCTTTTCATTTTCAAATTCTTTTAATGCTTCTCTGATGCTTGATTCAGCAGCTGCAGGAAGTTCCTTAATAGCTCTCAAGCTAGTAAACTCCTCGTCCATCTGTAATTGAAAAATAGTGTTGTGTAAAATAATAAAGTGGTCAAATCCATCATATTTACAGGATAAGAATATAAAATCCTTTCCATTATCTATTTTTTCTTATAAAATGAGTGAATAGTCATTCATTTTATAAGGGGGTGCACAGATTGAACAGAATATCATATATCGATAATATAAAAGAATGGGGCAGCGACTTTTCTTTTAAACATGAAATTAAGGTCCGTTTTTCGGAAACGGATATGTTCGGTCATTTGAATAATACGGTTCCATTTACCTATTTTGAGGAAGCACGAATTGAGTATTTTAATAGCATGGGTTTTATGAAGGATTGGACATCGGATGGAAGCAATGAGATACCGGTTGTTGCCGATTTACAATGTGATTATATCCAGCAGGTTTTTTTTAACGATCAATTGATGATCCATGTAAAAGCGGCCCATGTCGGGAATTCTTCTGTGGACATTCATTACATGGGAACCAAACAAGATGGTTCGGTTTGCTTGACGGGTAGAGGAACTATTGTCCAAGTCTCTAAAACCACTGGGAATCCGATTCCTTGGCCGGAAGAGATGAAGGAATGTATGGCGCGAACAAAGGTCAAACATTCTTAAATAAAGTTTCAATTAGACAAGTAAAAGAGTCACTCCCTTGCCCCAGCTGACATACTATATCTTGACTAAATAGACACCCACTCCGGGTTTTATGCTGGTGAAGGCAAGGAGGGTAACATTACTTGAAGGAGAACGAATTCACTCATAAGCCACTACTCACCAAAAGAGAAAAAGAAGTATTTGAGTTACTAGTACAAGATAAAACAACAAAAGAAATCGCAGGTGAATTGTTTATTAGCGAAAAAACAGTTCGAAACCATATTTCAAATGCGATGCAGAAGCTTGGAGTCAAAGGACGTTCGCAGGCAGTTATAGAGCTCCTTCGTATGGGAGAACTTAAGCTTTAATGTGTTGACTCTTTAATACGTAAGCCTTATATATTTTTTCTCTCCCATTCATTGGCAGCATATAAGGAAGTCTGAGATAATTTCTCATGTTGACTTCTTTAGATGCTGCTTATTTTAATGGAGGGGGTTTCATTATATCCTTTAGATAATCTATCTTGAAATTTATTTCACTTTCCCCCAAAATGGTAGTATGATAAGTTTCATGAAGTGGGGAGCTGGGTGTATGGGTGAAGAGAGTCAGGCTGCACATGTGGTCGAGATCGAAAGGGAATTGCGCTATGTTTCGTCATGGCTTAAGCAAAGGGGACGGGAAATTCTGAGTGATTATAAAATTACTATTCCTCAGTTTCTGGCTTTGCAATGGCTTTTTGAAGCGGGCGACATGACGATTGGCGAATTGTCTACGAAGATGTTTCTTGCCTTTAGCACAACGACGGAACTGATTGACCGCATGGAGAAACATCAGCTTGTTCAGCGCGTCAAGGATGAGAAAGACCGGCGTGTGGTTCGCATTCACCTTCTTGAAGAAGGCGAACGGATTATCGAAGAAGTGATCAACAAACGGCAGCAGTACTTGAGTGGCGTTTTAGTCAATTTCAGCGAATCCGATATCGTTTCCCTAAGTGGGACTTTAGCAAAACTACATCAAGAAATGAAAGAAAAATGAGGCGAGATTTTTGAAACAACCAATAGGAATCATTGATTCGGGGGTAGGTGGTTTGACAGTGGCTAAAGAAGTCATGCGCCAGCTACCAAATGAAAATATAATTTACTTGGGCGATACCGCAAGATGCCCTTATGGACCAAGGTCAAAAAAAGATGTCCAAACCTTCACTTGGCAAATGACAAGGTTCTTATTGAAGAAGGATATTAAAATGTTAATCATTGCCTGCAATACTGCGACTGCAGCGGTGCTCGATGAAATTAGAGCGATACTTCCGATTCCTGTATTGGGTGTTATTCATCCAGGGGCAAGGGCGGCATTGAAGGTTTCTAATGCTCTACATATTGGAGTAATTGGCACAGAAGGTACAGTGAAAAGCAAGGCCTATGACGACGCTCTTGCCTCCATCAATTCGGATGTGAAAGTGGATAGTTTAGCTTGTCCAAAATTTGTCCCCATCGTAGAAAGCGGAGAGTTTCAAGGGAAAATCGTGAATAGGGTTGTGGCTCAAACTTTAAACCCGTTAAAGAAAACGAACATCGATACATTAATCCTTGGCTGTACCCATTATCCGCTGTTAGGGCCTGTAATCTCAGAGTATATGGGAGATAAAGTACAAGTCATTTCCTCTGGGGAAGAGACAGCCCGTGAGGCAAGTGTTATTTTGGATTACTATCGATTAATCAATAAAAGCAAGCAGCGTCCGGTTCATCGTTTTTACACAACTGGTTCAAGAGATATGTTTGGGTCAATCGCATCGAGTTGGCTCGGTATTCATATCAATGCAATAGAAACAATTAAAATTGACCACCTATAAGACTTCCATTTGGAGGTCTTTTTTTTGTAGAAAGGAGCAAAAAAAATGGTATCACAAAAGCATATCGTTATGTATATAGCTACAAGCATGGATGGATATATAGCAAGAGAGGATGGAAGCATAGGTTGGCTTGAAGAGACAGAAGGTGCAGGGGATAATGGATACGGCGATTTCTTTAAAAATATTGATACGGTGATCATGGGAAATAAAACGTATCAACAGATTCATACACTAGCAGAAGAATTTCCTTATCAAGATAAAACCTGCTACGTCTTTTCTAGAAGTGCGAAAGGTAAAGACGAGCATGTGGAATTTGTAAATGAAGATGTGGGAGATTTCATAGGAAATCTAAAGGGTGACTCAAGGATTTGGCTAGTCGGTGGTGCGGAGTTAGTTAGTGAGTTCATGAGAAAACAGCTGGTGGATGAAATGATTCTTTCTATTATTCCTACAGTATTAGGTAAAGGGATTTCTTTGTTTCAAGCAGGAAATCCTGAAGTCAAATTAAAGCTGACAAACATACAACAGTACGGCCAGATTGCTCAGCTGCATGATCAGAGAGAAAAATAATTGGTCTATTTTCCCTTAGGGCTCGTATAAATAGGAGTACAAACTGTCCTAGGAGTGATTTTATGTCCAATAAATCAAAAGTAACAATGGCTGTGACCATTCTGGCATCTTCTCTTTTTCTTTCCGGATGTGGATTATTTGGGGGTGAAGAGAAAAAGGAGATTGACCCGCCTAAGGATGTTTCATTAGTCGAGGATGAATCTTCATTAAAAGAGACCAACGGGGAGCAACAGCCGGCAACAGATGGGGAAAAGACTGCTGGTGAAACAGCAACAGTGAAGACCGAGTTGTATTTAATTGATAAAAGTGGATATGTGGTTCCACAGACAATGGAACTTCCTAAATCGGAAGCCGTCGCAAAACAGGCCCTTGACTACCTCGTGGATAATGGACCAGTTACAGATAAGCTTCCCAATGGGTTTAGAGCGGTTATTCCTGCCGATACTCAAATAAGTGTAAACATAAAAGAAGGAGTGGCTGTGGCTGACTTTTCACCGGAGTTCAAAAATTATCAAAAAGAAGATGAACTCAAAATTCTTCAAGCTATTACATGGACACTAACTCAATTCGACTCGGTTGATAAAATCCAAATGAGAATCAATGGGGAAGATATTACGGAAATGCCAGTCAATGGCACGCCGATAGATGAAAATATCTCACGGTCTTCCGGAATCAATATTGATACCAGTGACGTGGTAGATATTTCGAATACGAAAGCGTTGACTGTCTATTACATTGGCGGGGACGAGGAGTACACCTATTATGTACCAGTAACACGCCGTATTAGCGAGACGGTGTCCGATAATGTAACAGCAGTTATTGAGGAATTAACGAAGAGTCCTTCTGGAACAAACCTGCAAACGGGCTTCATGAGTGATGTGGCCTTACTTGATCAGCCGAAAATGGCAGAAGGAAAGGTTACTCTCAATTTTAACGAAAACATTCTTGGTAGTTTTAAAGAGAAAAAGGTTTCTCAAGATGTTCTTGATGCATTAGTTTTATCTTTGACGGAGCAAAAGGGAATTGAAAGTGTTGAAGTACAGGTGCAAGGCAGTGCAGATATTCTTAACGAAGAAGGAAAGAAATTATCAGAACCTGTGGTCCGTCCAGAAAAAGTGAACACAGGTAGTTTTTAAAGAAACGATTTTGTATACTATAGATATAACACAATGAGGCAGCCTTTCGCTGCCTCTTATTCTTTTTTTGAAATTAGGGGGATACAATATGCGCGTTGACGGCAGGCTGAATACTGAATTAAGGACGATACAGATCCAAAAAGATTATTTGAAGCATCCTGAAGGTTCGGTATTAATTACAGTCGGTGACACAAAGGTCATCTGTACCGCAAGCGTTGATGAGCGGGTTCCGCCGTTCATGCGCGGTAAAAAGAAAGGCTGGATTAATGCGGAGTATTCGATGCTTCCGCGAGCAACTAATCAACGGACAATCAGGGAATCGGCAAAAGGGAAAATAACAGGGCGCACGATGGAAATTCAGAGGCTAATTGGACGGTCACTGCGGGCAGTGGTCGATTTAGAGGCGCTTGGTGAGAAAACGATCTGGATTGATTGCGATGTTATTCAGGCAGATGGCGGCACTCGGACAGCTTCAATTACGGGCGCATTCGTCGCGTTGGCTCTTGCTTTAAATAGGCTGGATGAAGAGGGGAAACTGGCGGTATTTCCGTTGAAAAATTATCTAGCAGCAACAAGTGTCGGGATTATTGAAGAAGCAGGAGTTGTGTTAGACTTAAATTATCAGGAAGATTCAGCAGCCCTTGTGGATATGAATATCATCATGACAGGCAGTGGTGAATTTGTCGAATTGCAGGGCACAGGGGAAGAGGCAACTTTTACATATAACGAGTTACAGCAATTACTTTCAATAGCTCAAGAAGGACTTCAAACCTTATTCGAGGTGCAAAAAGAAGCACTTGGAGTTATTGCCGATAAAATACAAAAGGGTGAGACAAAGTATGAAGACAGTAATTATTGCAACAAAAAATAAAGGAAAAGCCAAGGAATTCGAAAGTCTATTCTCAGCAAAAGGATATGAAGTCAAAACACTTCTTGACGTACCGGACGCCCCGGATGTGGAGGAAACAGGAACGACTTTTGAAGAAAATGCAATTCTTAAAGCAGAAGCCATTGCCCATCAACTAGGTCACTTCGTGATAGCTGATGACTCCGGTTTGATTGTCGATGCATTAGATGGGCGTCCTGGTGTATACTCTGCGCGCTATGCTGGCGAGTCAAAGAGTGATGAAGCGAACACGAAAAAAGTTCTGCAGGAACTAGAGGGTGTACCAGAAGCGGAAAGAACAGCAAGGTTTTATTGCGCCTTAGCGTTAGCGTCACCAAATCAGGAAACAATCACCGTTTCTGGGACGATGGAAGGCTTGATTACCGAACAGCCTTCAGGAACGAATGGATTTGGATATGACCCAGTCTTTTTTGTTAAAGAGCAGGGGAAAACAAATGCTGAATTGACAAAAGAGGAAAAAAACCAAATCAGCCACCGTGCTCATGCATTGAAGGCTTTGGATGAAAAACTGGGTCAATTTCTAAAAAGGGAAGAAGGAATGTGACGATGAAAGTGCTAATAATGAGTGACAGTCATGGCTTAACTCATGAAATCAGCATGATAACCGACCGTCACAAAGAAGAAGTTGCTACTATGATTCATTGCGGTGATTCAGAGCTAGAAAGCAAAGACCCTCTCATGAAGGGCTTTTTAGCAGTACGGGGGAACTGTGATTATGATGCTACCTATCCAGATGACGCTGTTGAAGACATTGGAGGCAAGCGCTTTTTCTTAACCCACGGACATCTGTATAACATTAAGATGACTTTAATGAATTTGTCTTATAAAAGTGAAGAAATCGGTGCCGATATTATTTGCTTCGGTCACTCCCACGCCGCTGGTTCCGAGTTGATTGAAAGCAAGCTCTTCATCAATCCAGGTAGCATACGCCAGCCACGCGGACGAAAAGAGAAAACATATGCCATTTTGGATATAGGAAGCGACCAACTTGAAATCATCTATTATGATCTTGAAGGAAAAATCGTTGAGGAGCTAAGTAGGGCTTATCGGATCGACTAACCTAATGTATAATGATCAGGAAGCGTTTTTCCACGCTTCCTGGCTTATAAAAAAGAAAAAAACTTTTTTATGAAAAATCGTTGACTTTCTTTTGATATCCTACTATAATAAGAAGTGTCCTAAGGGAACAGTTAAGGTAATACATACATAAGTTTTACCGCAACTTATATCATAAATGTCTCAGTAGCTCAGCTGGATAGAGCAACGCCCTTCTAAGGCGTCGGTCGGGAGTTCGAATCTCTCCTGGGACACTAACAAAGTGGCTTTAAAGCCCGATACGAAAACCTTCTATATCGTTTAGTGAAACGGTCAGTATAACGGTCATGTAAGAAATTACACCGTATATCGACTTACATTACTAACGATATAGGAGGTTTTTTCGTATGACCAAAAGAAAAGGATTATTAGATGTTGAAGTAGACGTAAGAGGATTATTAGAGGAAATACCTGTTTCTAGTTCTATCGCTTCTAAACCAAGGGCGTTCCAATATATTTTTTTCATATATTAGCACAAAAAAAGGTGTAAATGATCGAAACTGTTACTTTGTTTTTGGGAATGAGATTTGGTTCTATGAATAGACATAAATAAGTTGTTTTTTTTATTAAAGGGATTAATAGCCCCATAAACGCCCATTTATGGGGCTGGTTTTTTTAAGTAACGTGTAGTATAGATGAAGATATTTTCTTTATTTTTGTTCCGCACTCGGGCCATATTCTAGAATGAGGAAGGAAATTAAAAGGTGCTTCTTGAATTGTAAGTTAAGCCAGAAAAAGGCAGGATTATTAAGAAAGATAACATATTTTTAATTATTAAATCGTAATGGGTGGAGGGATTTCAATGGATTTGTATTACGAAGTTAATGGAAATGGTCATCCTGTGGTTCTCCTCACTGGTGGTGCTGATGTACGGAACTGGACATTTGTCGCATCTCTTTTAGCGAAAGACTACAAGGTCGTTGCTTTTGACGGACGTGGGACCGGGAAATCACCGTCCCCTTTAGAAGATGTCAACCAGGTTGAAGATTTGCTGTCTCTGCTTGATCATCTAGAAATCAATCAGGCGACACTCATCGGTCATTCAATGGGTGGCCAAATTGCCACTGAATTCGCTCTGAATTATCCTGAAAGGGTTTCAAAACTTGTTTTGCTTGCGCCTGGATTATCTGGGTTTAGCTATTCAAAGGAATTTGAAGAGAGAATGAAGACGATTCATGGAGCTGCCCCCGATATCGATAAGATGATTGAGCTTTTGCTCAGTGATCCATCGTATCGTGTTGTAACAATGAGTCCTCACCGGGATTTGATGGTTCAGATGCTCCGGCACCATATGAACCGAATGTTTGAATGGCCGGCTGTTAAGTTGATTTGGCCGCAACCATCGGCCATCGAAAGATTAGGAGAATTGACGGCCAAAACATTATTGATAATCGGTAAGGAGGATTCACCCGATAACCTTCGTGTTGCCAATTACTTTCGAAAGCACTCAGACGCTCGAATCATAGAAATTCCAGGTGCTGACCATATGGTCAATTTCACCCATCCCGAGAAGCTGTATCGTCAAATTACTGGCTTTATGAAGGAATGACCGGAAATTCATTCGTCAGTTTTGTAACTTATCTAACTAAAATAAACAGGATGACATTGCTTTGTCTAGCTGCCTTTTAAAACATGGGTAGGTCATCATGAATTAATAAGTTATATATGATAAAAGAAGAGAACGCTTATAACAAAGTGTTCTCCTTTTGTTGATTATTATGATCACTTCGAATTGTTCGATAGAGTGTATTCTGCATTTTTTTACTGCAAGCTTCATTCAAATACCATGATGAATTTTGAATGAATGTGGGGGTATTCTATAACTCTTCAAAATTTATTATTACTAGTATTGCAATGAGTGTTATACTAGGTTATAATAAAAATCACGATTACGGACTAAGTTCGAAAAGTGACCGTTATTCTGAACTGAAGAAAAAAAATACCGAAATGTCTCAGTAGCTCAGCTGGATAGAGCAACGCCCTTCTAAGGCGTCGGTCGGGAGTTCGAATCTCTCCTGGGACACTAACAAAAACAGCCAAAACTTTTTTAAGGTTTTGGCTGTTTTTGTTTTATCGGGATAAAGTTAAAATGATTGATTAGGGGGATTCCTTATTTTCGGTATTAATATTATTATTATTATTATGTATGTTCATAGTCCGTTACATTGTCGTAGTTTTTTTTCGTTTTAGGGCAAGTGAGCAAGGGTTAATATCTTACCTTGGGAAAAATCAGAGGGAGAATAATTAGGTTTCTAATTACAAGAATGAATGTCTATTGATTTGTGATTCCAGGACTATTCATGTTCGTATTCCTTCAAGGAAGTTTTTTATTTCTATTTATCGCAGGTAGATTATCTTTTATGTCGAATTTGTAATAAATAAGGAGTTGTTTAGATGAATAAAGATAGATTATTTAAGTTCATTCAAACTTCCACTCGGGGGAATTTCTTTTCAGTAGAGATAGCCGAAGATGGAACAAAGGTAGTCCAATTAGCAAAGGAATTAGAAGAGGAGGGAAGAATTAAGTTAAGAGCGTGTACGAAAAAAGAACAAGGTGTTTATCTGGAAGGAATACTTAAGTTTGTGCCTAGCTAATACTTATTCTTCTTTATCGAATCAAAGGATTTATACTAAATTCAACCAATTTCATATTATTATTTGAAAAAAAGCATCCAACTAGTTGGATGCTTTTTGACTTGGTGCATCAATTCCTATTTAATGTTTAAGGGTAATAATTTCGCAATTTTTAATAATTACCGTCTTTCGTCGCAACTCCATTCGTAAAGTCAACATTCAACGTATATTCGTCGACAAGGGATGATTCTTTTGTAAGAAAATCCCCTGTTGGTAGCCTCCTCATATCAAAGAACGTCCAATACACTCCGTAAATAATCAGACATCAGTAATAAACTCCCATAAACCCATCTTCTCAAAAAAATCTTAAAAGCTCTCTCTTTACCCAAAACTATATGTTCCCAAAGTCTAACCCCTTTTGTGAAAATGCAACGAAACTAATGTGGAAAATGAATAAATACGATATAAAAATGTCTAATTCACATAAAATGTTGACATAATATAAACAAATTAATATTATGTTTATTATATTGTAAACTTTATAAGGGAGTGTTTGTTTTATGCAGGATGCAGAAATGTTTTGGAGTGCATCGCATGATGAGCTAAAACAGGGGTATATCGAAGAAGAGAATCAGTTTATTTGTTTGCTGTGCGGAAATACAGTTCAAAAAGGGATAGTGTATCCAATAGATGGGACTCTTTATGAAGCAGAAAGGTATATGCGTATTCATATCGAAAATGCACATCAATCGGTATTCGAATACTTGATTGATCTCGATAAGAAACTAACAGGTCTCACAGATCATCAGAATCGCCTTCTTCGTCTTTTTTATCAAGGGAAAAACGATGCAGAGGTGCAAGAGGAAATGGGAATTGGAAGTTCTTCTACTATTCGGAACCATCGCTTTGTATTAAAAGAGAAAGAGCGTCAAGCTAAGTTATTTTTGGCCATGATGGAGCTTTTAAAAGATAAAGATAAACATGCGCCTGCATTTGTCCCTCTTCATCAAAAAGCAAGGATGGTGGATGATCGTTATAATGTTACGCAGGATGAAAAAGAGGTCATATTGAAAAAATTCTTACCAGAAGGTAGTCAGGCTGCTTTGAGTACTTTTCCGCCAAAGGAAAAACAAAGGTTTATTGTTCTTCAAGAAATTTCGAATCGTTTTAAAAATGAGCAGAAATATAGTGAAAAAGAAATCAATCAAATATTGGAAGCGGCCTATCATGACTATGTTCTTTTGAGAAGGTATTTAATAGAATATGGATTCTTGGATAG
The DNA here is from genome assembly GCF_001273755.1 of Peribacillus butanolivorans. Lineage (GTDB taxonomy): Bacteria > Bacillota > Bacilli > Bacillales > DSM-1321 > Peribacillus > Peribacillus butanolivorans. The sequence continues at coordinate 3,711,139 of NZ_LGYA01000001.1, read as the reverse complement.
AAAGCCTGATGGAAGCCAATATTGGCTGAAGAAATGACGAATGGAGGCAATGAAGATGGATCGAAAAAAAGAATTGAAGCAATTATATAAGGAAACAAAAGTTGAAGCGGGAGTTTACCAAATAAAAAACACGATAAATAATAAAGTATTTATAGGGAGCACTAGGAATCTAAAGACATTAAAGGGTAAACAATTTGAATTGGAAATGGGAACAAGTACTAATAAAATGCTGCAAGATGAGTGGAATCAATATGGGAAAGACGTCTTTTCTTTTGAGGTGCTAGAGGTTCTAAAACCGAAAGAAACAGGATATTTTGATGCCAAACGCGAATTGAAAAAACTTGAGGAAGCATGGTTGGAGAAAATACAGCCATATGAAGAAAGAGGATACAATAGGGTAAAATCCAGCTGAAGTGTATTGGATTTACAAAGATAGGAGATAAACAATCTTCGATTATTAACCGAATTCCCGGCATTCCATCATAGGATGCACATCGTCTCCTTTTTGTAATAAAAATTGGGTAAATAAGGTATTATTGATGTGGAGAATAATATATTTAAGTGTTTACGATAAGGGGGCGAGGGAATGGGAAATGAAGATAAATATTTAAGAGCGAAAAAGAGGGTGGAGAACCTTAAGGCATTCTACATTCATCTAACGGTGTATTTCTTGGTTAATGCTATGCTTTTTGTTATGAACCTAATAACGGATACTAGTTATTGGTGGTTCCTCTATCCACTTGGAGGATGGGGAATTGGAGTTCTGGTACACGGTATAACAACTTTTGCAGATGGTAACTTCGGATCGGAATGGGAAGAAAGAAAGATAAAGGAATTCATGGAAAAGGATAAAAAGGATGTCTGACAAAATATGAATACGTTCAATTTAAGTAACCAGATATGGTTCCTTCAGTTATTAAAACAAAAAAGACTGTAGGCAAAAGTGTTTATTTCTAATTGTTAAAACAAAGTTGATTGGAACGGGAGGTGCGAGACTCCTGCGGGAAAAGCGTGTCCAAGGGAGACACCACAGGCGCAAAGGCGCCGAGGAGGCTCCCTGACCGCCCGCGGAAAGCGAGTGCCTGGAGTGGAAATCAACGTTCGAATTTTTACAAACCCTCAAAAAAACTGTAGACTAACTCGATTTTCATCGAGTTTGTATACAGTCTGAAGGAACCAGTTATGGTTCCTTTTTTCGTATAGAGAGATTCTTAGTTCTAGTTAATTTTAAATAAACCCTTTAGAAAGATAATTATAAGCTCGTACTTGTTGTAAGTTTTTAAATGGTTTAAGCTATTATTATGGGAATAAGACAGAGTAGTTTTTGCAATAGATAGTGAGACCCTTAGAGGAGCTTCACTAAATAATTAACTTTTAGGAGTTGCGCATGAAAAAATTGGGATGGATTATAACAGGAATAGGGGCTTTTTTCGCACTGGGTGCCTTGCTTTATCCTTTGAATGTTATTGATAAAACACTATGTATATATTTATTACTTGGTGGTGCGGGGCTTATGTTTGTCGGATCTATGTTTAGAGCCTTTTCGCTCCTTAAGAGATAAAATAATAAATAAAAAGGAGGGTATACCAGGGGTATTAGAAATAATCGAGGGTCTTTGGTGTATCAGTCTGTTTTTATTAAAGGGTATATGATTTTCTTTATTACCTCCTGTGTCAATGTGAAAAAGCAATCACTGTGATATGATTTATTCATAAAACATTCAAGCTAAGGTGATGATATGGAAAAAAATCAATTAAAGTATGCACAGCAGCATTTGGCCAATGAACGCACCTTTTTGGCATGGATCAGAACGGTGATTGCGATTGTAGGGGTTGGTTTTTTAACCACGAGTTTGCATTTTACGATTGGCAAGTATCGGGACGACCGGATTGATTTGATTAGTATTGTGTTGGGGATGTTTACTTGTACTTTGGGTTTAGTGATTACTGTATTGGCAACTTTCGGTTATTTGCAGAAGAAGCGACAAATTAACGAGGAGACGTTCACACCCTCTAGTGTGCAGGTAATTCTCATTGCGGTCTTTATGGTGATTATGTTATTGATGATTATTTTATATTTTCTTTTTATAAAATTTTAACATTCTGTCCTATCCAGTATAGGGCAGTTTTTTTTGTTTCTTCCTATTATATACTTATCCTTACATAAATATGGAAAGAATCCTTCCATTGATTATAAAGGGTAAATTAAGAAAACTTTAACCTGTTGACAATCGTCTATAAATTAGAAAGAAAGGATGAGGGTTATGGAGGAGTTATTTACAGAATATCTGGAGGCTGGTGAAGAAGATATATGGTTGGATGAGATTATGACTGTATACGGTCAGGATATTCTTCAGCTTGTGTACTCATATGTGAAAAATCTCACTGTTGCCGAAGATTTAACGCAGGAGATTTTTGTGAAGTGTTATAAAGCATTGCCTACATATAAGAAGCAATCCAAGTTGAGAACATGGCTATGGAAGATTGCCATAAATCACTGTAAGGATTATTTGAAAAGCTGGTACCATCGGAACATCGAATATACCGTGGATGAGCGGGTGGAGCCACAGGCAACAGTGAGTGTGGAAGAAACTATTCTTAAGCTTGATGAGGATCAAATGCTTTCTCATACCCTGATGAATCTGCCGATAAAATACAGGGAAGTGATTTATTTATTTTATTTTCAAGAGTTATCGATAAAAGAAATTTCCGAAATGACGGGAATCAGCCAAGGTACAATAAAAACCCGGATGCGGAGGGCGAAAGCGATGCTAAAAGAGAAGCTGGAGGGGGATAACGATGGAAGATAAATTGAATCAGCTCAAACGTGCAATGAAAAGAACTGTTTTTGCTGATGTAAAGTTTACTGACAAACAAAAGACGGCTATTAAACAGCGACTTGTTCAGGCAAAGGAAAGTGATGAGGAAGTAATGATCGCCATTTTTCGAATTCTCCAGGAGGAACAAAGCGGTTATCAGATTATGTCATCCTTAATAAGGCGGGGCATTGAAAAATTCACCGAGCAGGAGGGAATTTTGTATACGATGCTGCATGACTTGGAACAGAGGGGTTTCATTGAGGCCAAATGGGAACAGACGGAGAAGAAATCATACTGCCTTAGTAATAAAGGGCGCCGAATGCTCGCAAAGTCAGAATCTAAACAAAATGCAGGCTCTTACATCTTACAAACGGTTTTAGAGGGGTGAAATGATGAAAAAAGAACAATTTCTTTATGAAGTAAAACAGTTCATCTGTTCCAAAGAGGCAAAGCGATTCGTAACAGCGGAATTAGAATTCCATCTGAAGCAGTCAACTGAGGCTCTAAAGAAACAAGGGTACACAGAAGAAGAGGCCGAAGTGAAGTCCGTTCAACAGATGGGAAGCCCGATTACAATCGGCCAAAAGTTAAATCGGTTGCACAGGCCGAAAGTAGACTGGCGTTTGACAGCTTTATTTTTATTGGTGATGTCTCTTGGTTTCATTCCACTGTTGGTATTAAGTTCAGAGTCCTATTATTATTCTTTCTATGCTAAATTGGTCGGCTGCCTTCTTGGTTTAGGTGTTGCTGGTGCAGTCATGTTTATGGATTATACGAAATTGTCTAAATTTGGATGGGTATTTTATGGTTTAGGTTGTTCGGTGGTTTTATTTACATCAGAGTTTGGGCCTACGGTTAACGGAATGCCTAGTCTAAATCTAGGCTTTTTTTACAGTGATATTTTAATAACGCTTCCCCTTTTTCTCCTTGGATGGGCAGGAATTCTCCGGAATGAGAGAATCAATATGTTCTTAGTTGGACTTCTTTTCTTTTTTCCAATGCTTTTATTATACAGAGCTGTTAACTGGCCAAGCATCGTAATCTATTTCGTTATGGTTTCTACAATGATTTTGAAAACACGTTTGGACAAAAAGAAAATGATCCTTTTTGCGAGTGCGATGATCGGAATAGCTGCAGCAACGTTTTATAGGTTTCCGTTGAAAGAATACCAACTGGCGAGAATCTATTCATTCATTGCACCTGAAAAGTATGGGGGCGGAATGGAGTATTTATATGTGAGAGTAAAAGAACTTATTGGGAATGCTGGTTTATTCGGCGGTACCCAGCAGGTGGAAATCTATTTTCCAGAAGGATCTCCCGACTTAATCCTGACTTCGTTGACCTATGAATTGGGCTGGATCTTTGCTCTGTTATTAAGTGGAATTCTATTACTTTGTATCTTTCGAATGTTTTTCATATTAACGAACATTAAGGATGATTATGGAACCCTTTTGATTTCCGGGGGCCTGGCTATGTTTGCCATGCAGGTATTCATCAACTTGGGGATGTCATTTGGGGTTCTCCCGATTGTTAGTGTTTCGCTCCCTTTTATCTCTTATGGAGTTTCTGGTACGTTGTTGAATTCTTTTATTTTCGGTATTGTGTTAAGTGTTTATCGAAAAAAAGATGTGATTTGGACGGTTCAATCTTAATTTAGTTTTAAATATTTGTTTAATTTTCATTTTGTGAGATATGATAAAGGGATATAAAAGGAGGTCATCAAAATGGTGGATATCCAAAAAGGTGAAGGTTCTTTTTTTGTCGCGGAATCTGGCGAGAAATTGGCGGAAATTACGTTTTATAAATCAGGTGATAATGAAATCACGGTGGACCATACTGTTGTGTCTGACAAGCTTCGCGGGCAGAAGGTAGGTAATTCTCTTGTTGAAAAGGTAATTGAGTTTGCACGTGAAGAAAAACTAAAAGTCGTTCCGGTATGTACATTCGTTCAAAAACAATTTGAAAAAAATGCCGATTACGAGGATGTTTTAGCTAAATAATTAAAGGGCTGATACGAGGAGGATGAACATGATTATTCATCCATTATCCTATGTATTCAGCCTTTTTCTATGTATTTATACTAATAAACTAAAAACAGATGTTATGATGTGAAATTTGATTTTATGCGAAAACAAAAAAAGCAGTAATCGCCTTTCAGAAAAAACATAATTTACAGGAAAAAGGGATATTGGGTAAAATTCGCGAAATAAGTTATTTGCTTTTATGAAGGTCCTTGAGAAAAATCTTTAAATTGATTTGTAATTTGAAAATATAGAATATTTAACATTTTTTAAAATAAATAAATACAATTTATTTATTTAGAGAATGGGATAATAGTAGGTATGTAAGCGTATACAGTAAAACTTGCAATTTAGAATTATCAAAAAATTCTTTAAAAACCTGTTGACTAGTACCCGAAATACAAGTAAGATAATCACAAATACAAGACATCAAACATAAGCGTTTCTAAAAATATGAATTATGCGAAAAGCATTGAAGAGGATAAGTAGTCTTTTTACAAGGCATTCACAGAGAGCCGGGTTGCTGAGAACCGGTATTGTCCCGAAAGATGAACTCACCTTGGAGTTTCGGCTTGAACGTCAGACTAGTAGAGCTGAACGGGTGCGTACCAGTACCCGTTACCAAAACAGAGAATAGTGTAGACTATTCAAAGTGCGCATGGAAGTTCGTGCGAAAAAGGGTGGTACCGTGGAGTGGCTTATCAAGCCTTTTCACCCCTTTAACTTGCAGAGTGCAAGTACATTTGGGGTGGGGAGGCTTTTTTGTATGCTAAAAAAGCAGAAAATTCCGAATTTTAAGAAAAAATATCAAGTGAGAAAGTGGAGGAGGTCTTTACGTATGACACAAAAAGCAGTAGTGGCTGATCGGAAAGGTGGAAAGACACAATATAGTGGTGCCGAATTCCTGATGGATGCATTGAAAAAGGAAAATGTTGAAGTCATTTTTGGTTATCCGGGTGGTTCTGTATTGCCGATTTATGACAAGCTATACAGTTCAGAGCTTTTTCATATTTTGACAAGACATGAGCAAGGCGCAATCCATGCAGCAGAAGGATACGCCAGGATTACCGGCAAGCCGGGGGTGGTCATAGTCACATCCGGTCCAGGAGCAACAAACATTGTTACCGGTTTAGCGGATGCAATGATTGACTCTTTACCACTTGTTGTTATTTCAGGTCAGGTTGCTACTAGTGTAATTGGTACAGATGCTTTCCAAGAAGCTGATGTACTAGGGATTACAACCCCAATTACAAAACACAACTATCAAGTAAGAAAGCCGGAAGACCTCCCACGTATTATAAAAGAAGCTTTTTATATCGCTTCAAGCGGCCGACCGGGTCCAGTTTTGATCGATATTCCGAAAGATATGGCCATTTTAGAAGGAGTATCAACGGATGATGAGCCTGTAATGGATCTCCCTGGTTATCAGCCGACGACGAAGCCGAATTATTTGCAAATTAGAAAGCTCGTTGAAGCGGTAAGTGGAGCGAAAAGACCGGTCATTCTTGCTGGGGCAGGTGTCCTGCATGCAAAGGCATCCCATCTATTAAAGGAATACGTCGAGCAGCAAGGAATTCCAGTTGTTCACACTCTACTTGGTCTTGGCGGCTTTCCGGCTGACCATCCGCTTTTTATCGGAATGGGCGGTATGCATGGCTGTTTTGCAGCAAATATGGCGTTATCAAAATGTGATCTATTAATCAATATCGGTGCCAGATTCGATGACCGATTGACTGGGAATTTAGCAAAATTCGCACAGCATGCAACGGTTGCCCATATCGATATTGATCCAGCAGAAATCGGCAAAAATGTACCAACAAAGATTCCGGTAGTCGGCAGTGCGAAAGAAGCCCTAACCGAGTTGATTGGGCAAAGTGGTAAAATGCCGGATATTAAAGAATGGACCACACAGCTGACTAAATGGAATGAAGAATTCCCATTGCGTTATACACAGGAAGAAGGCGTGCTGAAACCTCAGCGAGTCATCCAAATGCTTCATGAAAAAACGAATGGAGAAGCCATTGTTACGACGGATGTTGGACAGCATCAAATGTGGGCAGCGCAATACTATCCGTTTAACAAACCAAATTCTTGGGTCACTTCCGGGGGACTTGGCACGATGGGCTTTGGATTACCTTCCGCACTCGGGGCGCAACTTGCAGATCCGAAAGCGACAGTACTTTCAATATCCGGAGATGGTGGCTTCCAGATGTGCCTTCAGGAACTTTCGGTTATTGCTGAAATGAATCTACCAATCAAAATTATCATCGTTAATAATGGAGCACTTGGAATGGTAAGACAATGGCAGGAACTCTTTCATGATAACCGTTTTTCACACAGCATTTTCCAATCGCACCCTGATTTCGTGAAATTGGCTGATGCTTATGGAATTCCGGGATTCAAAGTAACTACGGAAGAAGAAGCAAGCAACTGCCTCGATGAAGCGCTAGCAATTGATGGACCGGTATTAATTGATTTCCGTGTTAAACAAAAAGAAAATGTCTTTCCGATGGTAGCGCAAGGAAAAGGGCTTGATGAAATGGAAGGAGTTTAATCAATGAAGGGAATTCTTAGCCTCACTGTGAACAACAGGCCAGGCGTCCTTAATAGGATTACGAACCTGTTCACAAAAAGAAACTATAACATTGAAAGCATGACTGTCGGACCATCCGAACAGGAAGGTATATCAAGGATGACCTTCGTGGTCGATGTTGATGACGAAAACGTCATTGAACAAATCACAAAGCAATTAAACAAGCAGATTGATGTTTTAAAAGTATATGATATTACGAATCAATCGATTGTGGCCAGGGAGCTGGCACTCATTAAAATATTAGTGAGTACCCAGACCCGTGCTGAAATTTATTCAGTCATTGAACCTTTCCGAGCATCTGTAATAGATGTGAGTAAAGATAGTCTGACGGTTCAAATCACTGGGGAGTCAGACAAAATTGAAGCTTTTATTGAACTAATCAAACCTTATGGCATCAAGGAATTGGCAAGGACAGGGACAGCTGCATTCCCACGTGGAATGCAATTAGCACATGCAAAAAGTGCAACAATCGTTTAAAGACTAAAAACAAAAACAAAAAACTAATGGATAAGAAAAGGGAGATGTAATTATTATGGCAAAAGTATATTATAACGCAGAAGCAAACGAGAATTTCTTCAACAATAAAAAGGTAGCAGTTATCGGATACGGTTCACAAGGACACGCACACGCACAAAACCTACGTGACAGCGGCGTTGAAGTAATCATCGGAATCAGAAAAGGTAAATCCTTCGATAAAGCTGTAGAAGACGGATTCAATGTATACACAGTTAAAGAAGCAGCTGAACAAGCGGATGTTATCATGAATCTATTACCGGATGAAACTCAACCAAAAGTATACCAAGAAGAAATTAAACCAGTATTGCGTGCAGGCCAAGCGTTAATGTTCGCACACGGATTCAACGTTCATTTCAATCAAATCGTTCCGCCAGCAGACGTAGATGTGTTATTGGTAGCTCCAAAAGGTCCTGGACATCTTGTTCGCCGCACATATGAACAAGGAGCAGGTGTACCAGCATTGTTTGCCATCTATCAAGACGTTACAGGGGAAGCAAGAGAATTAGCACTTGCTTACGCTAGAGGAATCGGTTCATTAAGAGCTGGTGGCTTGGAAACAACATTCCAAGAAGAAACAGAAACAGATCTATTCGGAGAGCAAGCAGTACTTTGCGGCGGCTTAACTGCCCTTGTAAAAGCCGGTTTCGAAACCTTGACAGAAGCTGGATACCAACCGGAAGTTGCCTACTTTGAGTGTTTACATGAACTTAAATTAATCATCGACCTTATGTATGAAGGCGGAATGGAAAACATGCGCTATTCCATTTCTGATACAGCACAATGGGGAGATTTCGTTTCTGGACCACGCGTTGTAACAGAAACTACTAAAGAAGCAATGAAAGCTATTTTGAAAGACATCCAAGACGGTGAGTTCGCTAAAGGATGGATTTTGGAAAACCAAGCAAATCGTCCAGTCTTCAATGCTATCAATAATCGTGAAAACCAACATCAAATCGAAGTAGTTGGTCGTGAGTTAAGAAAAATGATGCCATTTGTAAAACCTCAACAAAAAGAGAAAGAAGTGGTAGCCGTTGCGAAAAATTAATATATTTGAAACTACACTTCGAGATGGGGAGCAATCCGCTGGTGTAAATTTAAACTTTACAGAAAAGCTTGAAATTGCTTATCAGTTAGAAAGATTGGGTGTAGATATTATCGAAGCCGGTTTTCCGGCAGCATCCAAAGGAGATTTCAACTCGGTTCAGGAAATCGCGCGCAAAATCAGAAACAGCTCTGTTACAGGGCTGGCGCGCGCTGTAAAAGGTGATATTGATGCAGCTTGGGAATCATTAAGAGTCGGGGCAGAACCAAGATTGCATACATTCATCGCAACTTCTCCCATTCACCGTGAATATAAGCTGAAAATGTCAAAAGAACAGGTGATTGAACAATCGATTGCGATGGTTAAGTATGGGGCAGAACGTTTTCCTATCGTACAATGGTCTGCAGAAGATGCGAGCCGTACAGAACTTGACTATTTGGCTGAAATCGTCGAAGCGGTCATTCAAGCGGGTGCAAAGGTTATTAATATTCCGGATACAGTAGGCTATGCTGCTCCAATCGAATACGGCAACATTTTCCGTTACCTGCGTGAAAACGTTCCTTCTATTGATAAGGTGAGTTTATCTGCACACTGCCATGACGACCTTGGAATGGCAACAGCTAACTCCTTGGCTGCCATCGAAGGCGGAGCAACACAAGTTGAAGGTACAATCAACGGCATTGGAGAGCGTGCTGGTAACGTGGCACTCGAAGAAGTAGCAATGGCTCTCTACATTCGTAAAGATTTCTATCAAGCAGAAACGGGCCTTGTCTTAAATGAAATTAAAAGATCCAGTGATTTGGTCAGCCGTCTAACGGGGATGCAGGTTCCAGCTAATAAAGCCATAATTGGTGCCAATGCTTACGCGCATGAATCGGGTATTCACCAAGATGGTATGTTAAAAGAAAAAACAACGTATGAAATCATTTCACCGGAACTTGTCGGCGTTGCATCTAATTCACTCGTTTTAGGTAAACACTCCGGACGACATGCTTTCAAAGAAAGATTGCAAGAGTTGAATTTTTCGGTAACTGATGAAGAAATGAACTCTTTATTCGTTCAGTTCAAGGAATTGGCTGATAACAAAAAGACAATGACGGATGAAGATATCGTGGCACTAGTGCTTGAAGAAAAAGCGACAGATATCAGTTTTTACGACCTGGTTTCTTTCCAGATTTCTCACGGTACACATCAGGTTGCGACAGCGACTGTTACGCTGAAAAAAGGCGATAACGAAGAAATTCAGGAAGCGGCAACTGGTGCAGGAAGTGTTGAAGCGCTTTATAACACGCTTGAAAGATGTTTGGGTAGCGAGATTAACTTGAAAGACTATCGGATTCAATCTGTAGGTGGCGGAATGGATGCCCTTGCACAGGTTTTTGTGAAAATCGATTTTAACGGTGTGGAAACGAGCGGACGCGGTCTCGATCAAGACGTTTTGGAAGCATCTGCTAAAGCATATTTGAACGCGGTGAACCGTGTAATCATCATGAAGGAATTAGAAGAAAAAGCAGTATTACAATAGAAAGGGGAGATTTCGATGAAAAGGAATATTGCGGTGCTTCAAGGAGATGGCATCGGGAAAGAAGTAACAAGAGGCGCTGTAGAAATTCTCGAAGCCGTTGCCCAAAGATATGGTCACGATTTTGAATTTCAATATGGTGAAATTGGTGGCGGGGCAATCGACAACACTGGATCGCCCCTGCCAGATGAAACAGTAGAGATTTGTAAAAACAGCGATGCGGTATTATTAGGTGCCGTTGGGGGACCGAAGTGGGATAATCAACCTGCACACCTAAGACCGGAACGAGGATTATTAAAAATCCGAAAAGATTTGAATCTCTATGCTAACATTCGACCAATCAGCTATTATTCCAGCTTATCGGAATCTTCACCTCTTAAAAAGGAATTCATTGAAGATGTGGATTTTGTTATTGTCCGAGAACTAACGGGCGGCCTTTATTTCGGAAAGCCGAGTGAACGGGTAGAAAGAGAAGGAAAAGAAGCCGTTGTCGATACTCTTTTCTATCAAAAAATCGAAATGCAGCGCATCATTGAACTTGCGTTTAAATTAGCATCTGATCGAAAGAAAAAAGTAACATCTGTTGATAAAGCCAATGTGCTTGAATCCAGCCGGATGTGGCGTGAAACGGCTGAAGAAATTGCAAAGGATTATCCGGATGTAGAGCTTGAACATATGCTTGTGGATAATGCAGCCATGCAACTCATTAAAAATCCAAAACAATTTGATATTGTCGTAACAGAGAATATGTTTGGCGATATTTTAAGCGATGAAGCGTCCGTATTAACTGGATCGCTTGGAATGCTTCCTTCCGCCTCAATATCTACTCAAGGGCCGAATTTATATGAACCAATTCATGGCTCTGCACCTGATATTGCAGGCAAAAATTTAGCTAATCCTATCGGAACTATTTTATCGGCGGCATCGATGCTGCGCTTATCCTTTGGCTTGGAAAATGAGGCGAATGCTGTTGAGCAAGCTGTGGAAACGGTACTCGATTATGGGTTAAGAACAGGTGATATTGCAAATGGGCAATCAAACATTACTTCTACTTCAGAAATGATTGCCGAAATAAAAGCGAATCTTTTAGACCAGGAAGCTATTTCCAACATCATGGGAGCTTATGCATAAACTTCTTTCACGGCCTAACATTAGGCCGTGTTTTTTAAAAAAAATATAAAATTAATCGAGGTGGATACAGATGGGCAAGTCGATAATAGAAAAAATATGGGATCGGCATATTGTAAATGAAGAGGAAAATAAACCGGATTTATTGTATATAGACCTTCAATATATTCATGAAGTAACCTCTCCTCAAGCGTTTGAAGGATTGAGATTAAAAGGGCGTAAAGTTAGAAGACCGGATCGTACATTCGCCACAATGGATCATAATGTGCCAACTGTTAATCGCTATTTCATCGAGGATGATATTGCAAGAAAACAGTTAGAAGCACTTGACCAAAACTGTAAGGAGTTTGGCATCCGCCTTGCTGATTTAGACAGTCCGGAACAAGGAATCGTTCACGTTATTGGTCCTGAATTAGGTCTTACACAGCCGGGGATGACGATTGTTTGTGGTGACAGTCATACCTCTACACATGGCGCATTCGGATCGATTGCGTTTGGCATAGGAACAAGTGAGGTCGAACACGTTTTGGCTACACAAACTCTATGGCAAACAAAACCAAAAACATTAAAGCTTGAGGTTAATGGAAAGCTTGGTCAAGGTGTGATGGCGAAAGATGTCATTTTATATGTGATTTCTAAATTCGGTGTCGATTTTGGTACTGGACATATCATTGAATACTGTGGCGAAGTATTCAGAGATATGTCAATGGAAGAAAGAATGACGGTATGTAATATGTCGATTGAAGGCGGAGCAAGAGCGGGGCTTGTGGCTCCTGATGAAACAACATTCTCTTATATAAAAGGTCGTAAATATGTACCAAAAGGAGTGGAATTCGAACAATATGTTCAGGAGTGGAAATCGCTCGCCAGTGATGAAGATGCGGTCTATGACCAGGAAATAATTCTTGATGGTAGCCTAATTTCGCCGATGGTCAGCTGGGGAACAAACCCAGGAATGGCGAGTGGAGTTGACGGTAATGTGCCGACCTTTGCTGAAGATATCATCGATTCAAAAGAACTGAATCGTGCTCTGGAGTATATGGGTCTTGAAGAAGGTATGCCAATAACGAATATTCCTGTTCAGCATGTATTCATTGGATCTTGTACAAATTCCCGAATTGAGGACTTGCGACAAGCAGCAGAAATGATAGATGGTCAGACTGTTCAAAAAGGTGTTCGAGCGATGGTCGTACCAGGTTCACAAAGTGTTAAAAGACAAGCGGAAGATGAAGGTTTGGATGAAATTTTTAAATCCGCAGGCTTTGAGTGGCGTGAATCAGGATGCAGCATGTGCTTAAGTATGAATCCGGATGCCGTTCCATCTGGTGAGCACTGTGCATCCACTAGTAATCGGAACTTTGAAGGACGTCAAGGTGCTGGAGCAAGGACTCACTTAGTTAGCCCGGCAATGGCTGCAGCAGCGGCTATTTATGGGAAATTTGTCGATATTAGAAACTTGAAAAAAACTGAACAAGTTCATTAAGAATACGAATTAGCTGGAGGTGCAGAGAATGGAACCCATTACTATATATAAAGGAAGAGCCGCGGCACTTGACCGTAAAAACGTGGATACAGATCAAATCATTCCAAAGCAATTTTTAAAACGAATCGAGCGAAGCGGATTTGGTGAATTTTTATTCTATAACTGGCGTTTTGATGAGGATGGAAAGGAACGGCCCGATTTTGAATTAAATCAGCCTCATAATCAAAACACGTCCATTTTAATTGCAGGTGAAAATTTCGGTTGTGGTTCTTCACGTGAGCATGCTCCATGGTCGTTGAAAGATTACGGATTTGATATTGTCATCGCACCGTCTTTTGCTGATATTTTTAAAAGTAACTGCATGAAAAATGGGATGGTTCCTATTGCTTTAACGCAGGATGAAGTGAAGTATTTAATGGAGCGAGTGTCAGCGCCTGACTATGAGTTGACGATTGATCTGCCTAATCAAACATTAATAGATGGTCAAGGATTTGAAGTAAGCTTTGAGATTCATCCATATTGGAAGGAAATGCTAGTCAAAGGCTGGGATGAAATTTCTATTACACTTCAATATGATGAAGAGATTTCTGCTTATGAACAACAAAAAAAGGTTGTTTCTAGTACTTAATTGAAGAACAAATCTCCCGTTCTTTCTTTCTTATTTGAAAGGGGCCGGGATTTTTTTTGTAAAGAAAAAAGGGTGGAAAGTGTTCATTCACCCTTATAATTTTTGTATTTCATACTATTACATGCTAAACTGTTTTTCAAAAAGCGACGGTGAGGCGGAAAATAGGATGGATAATAAGAACAACCAAAAGAAAGCTGAAGAGACCAAGATTATCTCCTTTCCAAATCTCGGTGAAAGGTTGATAGTAAAAGGGTTAGATGAGCTTGGGAACAGAAACTTTAGAGATGCTGCACTGCTCTTTAGCCAAGCTCGGGAGTTTGAGCCTGAAAATGATGAAGTCTGTATGGGACTAGTGGTCTCCCTTGTCGAACTTGAGTATTATGAGGAGTCAAAAGAGTTGTGCCAAGAGATGTTGAACAAAGGCATCGGTGATTATTTTCAACTTATCAATATCTATTTAATGGTGCTTTTACAATTAAGCGAGCATCAGGAAATGGTTACGACTATTGAAATGCTATTTGAAGAAAATCAAATACCATTTGATAAAGAGGAACATTTTGAAAAGATGCTTCAGTTCAGTAAAAGGGCTCTTGAAGATAAAAAAGAGGAAGCGGACAGGCAAAAACAGCAGCTTGCAGAGGAATTAAAAGAGGATGAGCTGTTTGAAGGGAAAACGGATAATGAAATATTCTTAGTTATTTCAAAACTGACGAATATAAATATTCGACCATTTATCCCTCAAATCGAACAATTTCTACAACAAGAACAAGGCCATCCGTTTTTTAAAACGATGCTCCTTAACATCCTTATCGACCAGGAATATAACGAAGAAGTGACACTTAAGAAATTCTCTAAAGCAAAGTCCGTAATTCCAAAAGAATTAGCAGGCTTGAAGGAGACGGAATTTTATAAGAAGGTTACCAGTCTTACAGAAGCGGAAATCAGTCAGAAAAACCCAAGTTTATTTGAAATGGTGCATAGTTTAATCGAGCGGCATTCCTTTCTATTATATCCGTTTGAACCGGAACCAGAAAGCCTGCCAGTTTGGGCGGCTGCCTATCATGCATTAGCAGAAGAATACATGGCAGGAGAAAATATCAGCAGGAAGATAGCGGACATTTATTTGGCTGATGAGGAAGCAGTTGAGGATATTCTATCCTATATTAAAGAAATCGAGGAAATTTCTTATCCCATTATTTAACCTATAGCTGTTGTAACAGATTAATCCTGTGGTATAATGTAGTGGTTGTAATGTATAATCGTCTAATTTTGACGATTTCCCAATAATTTTTTTGGGTATTTTTGAAGGATGACTTGTTAACACTTGCAAAGCATATTCATCCAATGCTTATTATTGAAGTATATAGATTTTTTGGAGGGAAACACATGTCTGTAAAATGGGAAAAACAAGAAGGTAATCAAGGCGTATTAACAATTGAAGTTGACGCTGCAAAAGTAAACGAAGGTTTAGACGCAGCTTTCAAAAAAGTAGTAAAACAAGTAAACGTACCTGGCTTCCGTAAAGGTAAAATGCCACGTCAAATGTTCGAAAAAAAATTCGGCGTAGAATCTCTTTATCAAGATGCGCTTGATATTATTCTTCCAGATGCTTATGCAAATGCTGTCGAAGAAGCTGGAATTCAGCCTGTAGATCGTCCAGAAATCGACATCGAGAAAATGGAAAAAGGCGAAAACTTAATTTTCACTGCAACTGTAACAGTTAAGCCTGAAGTTAAATTAGGAGATTACAAAGGTGTTGAAGTTGAAAAATTCAATACTGAAGTAACTGACGAAGATGTTGAAAATGAATTAAAAACTTTGCAAGAGCGTCAAGCTGAGCTTGTTGTTAAAGAAGAAGGACAAGCTGCAGAAGGCGATACAGTTGTTCTTGACTTCGAAGGATTCGTTGATGGTGAAGCATTTGAAGGTGGAGCTTCTGAAAACCATTCATTAGAAATCGGTTCTAACTCTTTCATTCCTGGTTTTGAAGAACAACTAGTTGGTCTTGAAACTGGCGCTGAAAAAGATATCGAAGTAACATTCCCAGAAGAATACCATGCTGCTGAGCTTGCAGGTAAACCAGCTGTATTCAAAGTGAAAATTCACGAAATCAAAACAAAACAACTTCCTGAGTTGGATGATGAGTTCGCGAAAGATGTTGACGACGAAGTTGAAACATTAGCTGAACTTAAAGAGAAAACAAAACATAAATTAGAGCATGACAAAAAACACGAAGAAGAAAACTTCGTACAAAATACTGTAATTGGTAAAGCTGTTGAAGGTGCAGAAATGGACGTTCCTGAAGCAATGATTTCAAACGAAGTAGACCGCATGATGAATGAGTTTTCTCAACGCATTCAATCACAAGGACTAAACTTGGATCTTTACTACCAATTCTCAGGTCAAGACGAAGAAGCTTTAAAAGCACAAATGAAAGAAGAAGCTGAAGGACAAGTTCGTACAAGCCTAACTCTTGAAGCAATTGCTGAAGTTGAAAAACTTGAAGCAACTGACGAAGATGTAGAAGCTGAACTTGGTCAAATGGCTGAAATGTACAAAATGGAAGTAGAAGCAATCAAACAAGCTCTTGGAAACTTAGATGGAATTAAAGGCGATCTTAAAATTAAGAAAGCAATTGACTTCTTGGTTGAAAACAGCAAAACAGTTGAAGCAAAATAATTTTAATAAGTAATTAGATTTTAATATTTTCTTCAAAAAAACAAGGCGCGAGTAATCGTGCCTTGTTTTATACATATTGAGAATTTGTGGAAATTTGAAATTTTCAGTTATTTCCTGATTGATTTTTTTTGGATTTCGGTGTAGATTAGTTCTAATACCGCATATACATATTTATACAACAAATCCTTATTTTAAAAATCAAAAGTTTTGGGCATACTGGTAAAGGGCAAATACATATTGATTGGATTATTGTACTTATTGAACAACTCGCAAGCGTGAGCATTATTGTTACTAAACTTCCAAGAAACATGATAAAATGCAAAACATACTAGGAGTTTTGGAATGCTTTAGTGGATGTGTGTCTTTTTTTATTAGGAATTAGATACCGCTACTGTAATAGAGTTGGAAGAGTATTTAAAGGGGTGAATGTCATGTTTAAATTTAATGATGAAAAAGGACAGTTAAAATGTTCTTTTTGCGGTAAAACACAAGAACAAGTCCGTAAACTGGTTGCTGGTCCAGGTGTATATATTTGTGACGAGTGTATCGAGCTTTGTACGGAAATCGTTGAAGAAGAGCTGGGTACTGATGAAGAAGTTGAATTCAGGGATGTACCTAAGCCAATGGAAATTCGTGAAATTCTTGACGAATATGTGATTGGACAAGAACAGGCGAAGAAATCTTTAGCTGTTGCTGTTTACAATCATTACAAACGTATCAATTCCAATAGCAAAGTCGACGATGTAGAGCTTTCTAAAAGTAACATCGCTTTAATCGGACCGACGGGAAGTGGGAAAACGCTTCTTGCGCAAACATTAGCACGTCTTCTGAATGTTCCTTTTGCTATTGCTGATGCAACTTCATTAACGGAAGCTGGATATGTAGGGGAAGATGTGGAAAACATCCTTCTTAAATTGATCCAAGCTGCTGATTATGATGTGGAAAAAGCGGAAAAAGGGATCATTTATATCGATGAAATTGATAAAGTTGCCCGTAAATCTGAAAACCCTTCTATTACACGAGATGTGTCTGGTGAAGGTGTGCAACAAGCGTTGCTAAAAATTCTTGAAGGAACGGTTGCTAGCGTACCGCCACAAGGGGGACGTAAACATCCTCATCAAGAGTTCATTCAAATCGACACTACCAATATTTTATTCATCTGCGGCGGTGCCTTTGATGGCATCGAACCAATCATCAAACGCCGTCTTGGACAAAAAGTTATCGGTTTTGGCTCTGATGTGAAAAAGGATGATGTTGCAGAAAAAGAATTGCTTTCTAAAGTTCTTCCAGAAGACTTACTTCGTTTCGGATTGATTCCGGAATTCATCGGCCGTCTTCCAGTAATTGCTACTCTTGAGCAATTAGACGAAGCTGCATTGATTGAAATCCTGACAAAACCGAAAAATGCTCTTGTAAAACAATACCAAAAATTACTTGAGCTGGACGATGTTGAATTGGAATTCGAACCGGAAGCGCTAAGTGAAATTGCTAAAAAGGCAATAGAACGTAAAACAGGTGCACGTGGTCTGCGTTCTATTATTGAAGGCATCATTCTTGAAGTGATGTTTGATCTTCCTTCCCGTGACGATGTTGCAAAATGCGTAATCACAGGTAGCACGATTTCGAAAAATGAATCTCCAAAGCTAGTCCTTAAAGACGGTACAACCATCAAAGGACAAGAAAAGAAAACATCTGCTTAACTTAATAAAAACGTAAAGACTGTCAGTTCATGCTGGCAGTCTTTTTTTTTGCTTTTTAGGATGTCATGATGGAAATTTGCTGATGTTTACGATTAAAACTCCAAAATTTACAACCTGAATTTCTTGGATTATTTCGACCTGCCCTAGGAGATACTAACAGAAATGACAAACTAGGCGAGTGCAGGAGGGAATACGATGAATTGGACAGGAATAGCGTTGTTTATCCAGCTGTTTTTTGGGATTGTAATTGGATTGTATTTTTTGAATTTATTGAAAGGTCAGCGGACGCAAAAGGTTTCTATTGACCGTGATTCACGAAAAGAAATGGATCAATTACGAAAGATGAGGTCGATTTCGTTAACAGAGCCATTGGCCGAAAAGGTTAGGCCATGTACGTTTAACGAAATTGTCGGTCAGGAAGATGGCATTAAATCCTTAAAGGCGGCCTTGTGTGGGCCGAATCCTCAGCATGTGATTATTTACGGTCCCCCAGGGGTAGGGAAAACAGCAGCTGCTAGGCTTGTATTAGAAGAGGCGAAAAAAAATGGGAAATCTCCTTTTAAAAATTCGGCTGTGTTTG
This sequence comes from Peribacillus butanolivorans, assembly GCF_001273755.1. GTDB lineage: Bacteria > Bacillota > Bacilli > Bacillales > DSM-1321 > Peribacillus > Peribacillus butanolivorans. The sequence goes on along the minus strand of NZ_LGYA01000001.1, from coordinate 3,692,429 downwards.
TTGAATTGGATGCGACTACAGCTAGATTCGATGAGCGGGGAATTGCCGACCCATTAATTGGGTCTGTGCATGATCCAATTTATCAGGGAGCTGGAGCAATGGGCCAGGCTGGTATTCCACAGCCAAAGCAGGGTGCTGTTAGCAATGCTCATGGAGGCGTATTGTTTATAGATGAAATAGGAGAGCTTCATCCAATACAGATGAATAAGCTGTTAAAGGTGTTGGAAGATCGTAAGGTGTTTCTCGAAAGTGCCTATTATCAAGAAGAAAATCAAAATATTCCTACTCACATTCATGATATTTTTAAAAATGGACTCCCGGCTGACTTTCGCTTGATTGGGGCCACAACCAGGACGCCAAATGAAATTGCACCTGCGATTCGCTCGAGATGTATTGAAGTGTTTTTCCGTGAACTTGACCGGGAAGAAATCATTACAGTTGCTAAAAATGCCTCCGATAAAGTAGGAATCACAATTAGTGAAAAAGGATTACAATCGATTTCGGATTATGCCCGAAATGGTAGAGAAGCTGTTAATATGATTCAGACTCTCGCGGGTATTTCGATTAATGAAAACCGATCATTTATTAGGGAAGAAGATATTGATTGGATGGCTCATAGCAGCCAACTGACACCGCGAATGGATCGGAAAATTGAATCTAATTCAAAAATTGGCCTCGTTAACGGTCTTGCCGTATACGGGCCCAACAGCGGGGCATTGCTAGAAATTGAGGTAACAGTTATGGCGGCCTCCAATGAAACCGGTTCGATAAATATAACCGGTATTGTTGAAGAAGAAAGCATCGGCGGGGGGAATGGGAAATCAATTCGCCGCAAGAGCATGGCAAAAGGTTCAATTGAAAATGTAATCACGGTTTTACGTTCGATGGGAGTGCCGGCCGACCAATTTGATATCCATGTAAACTTTCCTGGTGGAAGTCCTGTAGATGGCCCTTCAGCGGGAATTGCAATGGCTACAGGTATATACTCGGCAATCTATAAAATCCCTGTTGATCACACACTAGCGATGACTGGAGAAATCAGCATTCATGGCGGCGTTAAACCGATTGGGGGAGTCATTCCGAAAATCAAGGCTGCAAAACTGGCTGGAGCAAAGACAGTAATCATTCCAGCAGAAAACATGCAGCCATTGCTCCAAGAAATCAAGGATATTGAGATCATTCCCGTTTCGAATGTGAAAGAAGTATTTGACCGGGCACTGAAAAAAGAGTTGATGTCGGAACAAATTCTCACATCCTTGGACCTATCGAAAAAAGAAAGTGTATAAAAGAATTGCCCCGGTTTGATCAGACCGGGGCATTTTAAGGACCATAACAATTTCTCGAAATAAACCTAACAGAAAAATAATAGCTTGTTCATACGTGCTTTTTTATCTAATATTGGAGATAATAAAAGCAGTAGAAACGTGTTAAGGTAAACAAATAGACACTTCTATATAAATAGGATAGAATTGTTAAAAGGTTGAGAACATGGGTAAATAGTTTACAACGACGATACTAATTAGATGGAGGTGTCAGGAAATGACTGATAAAGAAATCATCGTCCCCCTCCTGCCGCTTAGAGGACTGCTTGTATATCCAACGATGGTACTTCATTTAGATGTAGGCCGAGATAAATCGGTACAAGCCCTTGAGAAAGCAATGGTGGAAGACCATCTTATATTTTTGACGACACAGCAAGATGTTTCGTTGGACGAACCAGGTGAAGAAGATTTATTTACAATGGGGACTTTAACAAAGGTAAAACAGATGTTGAAGCTTCCAAACGGTACAATCCGAGTGTTGGTGGAAGGATTAAACCGAGCAGAGGTCATCGAATTTTACGATTATGAGACACATTATGGTGCCAAGATTAAAATATATGAAGACAGCGATGAAAAAGATGCGGAACATCAAGCATTAATGCGTACTTTGCTGGATTATTTTGAACAATACATAAAGATGTCCAAGAAAATAACCGGTGAAACCTTTTCAGCTACTTCCGATATTGAAGAGCCGGGAAGACTAGCTGATATAATTGCTTCGCATTTGCCTTTGAAATTGAAGGAAAAGCAAGAAGTACTTGAGACTATTGATATGAAAAAACGTTTAAGCCGTGTGATTGAGATCATTAATAACGAGAAAGAAGTTCTTTTTCTTGAGAAAAAGATCGGTCAGCGTGTTAAACGTTCCATGGAGCGGACGCAAAAAGAATATTATTTGCGTGAACAAATGAAAGCGATTCAAAAGGAATTGGGAGATAAAGAAGGTAAAACAGGTGAAATTACCGTTCTTACTGAAAAGATAGAAGAAGCGGATATGCCGGAGCATATTAAAGAAACAGCATTAAAGGAATTGGACCGTTATGAAAAGGTTCCATCAAGCTCAGCTGAAAGTTCCGTCATCCGCAACTATATTGATTGGTTAATCTCGCTTCCTTGGTCTAAAGCTTCGAAAGACGACTTGAATATTCATAAAGCTGAAAAAATTCTAAACCGTGACCATTATGGGTTGGAAAAGGTAAAAGAGCGGGTGCTTGAGTATTTAGCTGTTCAGCAATTGACTAATTCGTTGAAGGGACCAATCCTTTGCTTAGTGGGCCCTCCTGGGGTTGGGAAAACAAGCTTGGCTAAATCAATCGCTGCATCCCTGAACCGGAATTTCGTTCGGGTTTCCTTAGGTGGAGTGCGTGATGAATCAGAAATCCGTGGACACCGCCGTACCTATGTAGGGGCAATGCCAGGCCGGATCATCCAGGGTATGAAAAAAGCTGGAACGATTAATCCTGTCTTTTTACTGGATGAAGTGGATAAGATGTCAAATGACTTTAGGGGAGATCCATCTGCAGCGATGCTTGAAGTGCTCGATCCGGAGCAAAATCATAATTTCAGTGACCATTATATAGAGGAAACCTATGACCTTTCCAAAGTTATGTTCATTGCAACTGCGAATAATTTGGGCACAATTCCGGGGCCGCTTCGTGATCGTATGGAAATCATTTCGATTGCGGGTTATACTGAAATAGAGAAACTTCATATTGCCAAGGATCATTTACTGCCTAGACAGTTAGAAAACCATGGTTTATTGAAGACCCAACTGCAAATTCGTGAGGAAGCCCTTACTAAAATCATCCGTTATTATACTCGGGAGGCTGGTGTCCGGAGTCTGGAACGACAGCTTGCAAGCATCTGTCGGAAGACTGCGAAAATCATCGTATCCGGAGATAAAAAACGGGTCGTCATTTCTGAAAAGAATGTCGAGGAGTTTTTAGGGAAAACGATGTTCCATTATGGACAAGCGGAAGTCGAGAACCAAGTCGGTGTCGCTAATGGACTAGCTTACACGTCGGTAGGTGGCGATACGCTACAAATCGAGGTTTCTTTATCACCAGGTAAAGGCAAGCTTATTTTGACAGGAAAACTTGGCGATGTAATGAAAGAATCGGCTCAGGCTGCTTTTAGTTACGTCCGTTCGAAAACCGAGAAACTTCATATTGATACGAACTTCCATGAAAAATATGATATTCATATTCATGTTCCTGAAGGTGCTGTCCCTAAGGATGGTCCTTCTGCAGGCATCACGATTGCAACAGCGTTAATATCGGCCCTTACTAATAGGCCGATCAGAAAAGAGGTAGGCATGACAGGCGAAATTACATTACGCGGACGAGTTCTTCCAATCGGCGGCCTTAAAGAAAAATCTTTAGCGGCTCACCGGGCAGGACTTACGAAAATCATCATCCCGCAAAATAACGAAAAGGATATTGATGATATCCCGGAAAGTGTCCGTAAAGAATTAACATTTGTTCCAGTTTCACACGTTGATGAAGTCCTTGAGCATGCATTGGTAGGTGTGAACGAATGAAAGTAACAAGTTCAGATATTGTCATAAGTGCTGTAAAGCCTGAACAATATCCAAACACTCCAATCCCGGAGTTTGCCTTAGCGGGTCGTTCCAATGTAGGGAAATCGAGTTTTATTAACAAAATGATTAATCGAAAAAATTTGGCGCGTACTTCCTCTAAACCAGGTAAGACGCAGACGTTGAATTTTTACATCATAAATGAAGCACTTCATTTTGTGGATGTACCGGGTTATGGCTATGCGAAGGTTTCTAAAACTGAGCGTGATGCTTGGGGGAGAATGATCGAAACGTATTTCACCTCCCGTGACCAGCTTCGTGCTGCGCTCTTAATCGTCGATTTGCGTCATCCACCGACTAAGGATGATATCGCAATGTACGAATTCCTAAAGCATTATGACCTGCCAAGGATTGTTATCGCCACAAAAGCGGATAAAATTCCAAAAGGCAAATGGCAGAAGCACTTAAAAGTCACACGCCAAACGCTTAATATGGAAAGAGAAGATGAATTGCTTCTTTTCTCAGGAGAAACAGGCGAAGGAAAAGAACAGGCCTGGGGCGTTCTTAAGAAATATATGTAACAAAAAGAAAAGGGTATTCCGTATATGGAAATACCCTTTTCTGCATGAAATTCGCAGCTTTATTTTTTTCGGATTAATATGTAAACCCCAATTCCCATCAACACAAACGGCCAAAACTTTTCAATGTTTGCCGTACTTGTTTCGAGGATGCCGAAAGAAGTAGAGATTTTATCATAAAATAAAATAAGGATTGAGATGATAAATAATATCATCCCATGTAACATTCCAGATTTTGTTTTGCGGGCCCGGAGAATAAATCCTAGAGATATGATTAAAATAAAGATACCTATATTATCCGGCCAAATATCTAGGTTCTCAACGATATGGAAATGAGCGCCGAACCCGAGCAAGATGACGCCGGGAAGGATTGAATCAAATTCATTACCGCTATAAGCCTGTATTAAGAAGGCGATACCAACGATACATAATAAGGTGGGCCAGCTAAAAAAGCCTGGAAAGATTTCTATTTGTGAATGTTCAAGAAAAAAGTAGAGTCCGAAACCGATTAAAACGATTCCAGGGAAAATACGTTGCGTTTTCATTTTGTCCTCCTATCCAATTCGATTACTTGAAGTTTTTGGGCATTTTTGATATGGTACTTTTGTACACAATGTCGAAGTATGTATATAAATTACAAACCACCGCTCTAATACCTTTTGTAGCTATTCAGGTGTTTTGGCAGTCTTTTTAATGGTAGCATACGTTTTCATAAACTGTTCATATTATTTGCGTGAATCAATTTTAGTACATGGTATAATAAATTTACATGAAAAATTTTGGGGGTGCAAAATAAAAGGATGCATATTCTAGCGGTTGGTATTAATTACAAAACTGCCCCTGTAGAAATTCGGGAAAAACTGTCGTTTAACGAAGCCGAACTTGCCGAGGCAATGAAAGCTCTTAAAAATAAAAAAAGCATCTTGGAAAATGTTATTATTTCAACATGTAATAGAACGGAAATATTTGCGGTCGGTGACCAACTTCATACAACCCGATATTATATCAAGGAATTTCTTTCAGAATGGTTTAACATCGATAAGGAAGAATTCTCTAAATATCTGTTTATCTATGAAGGCGATGGAGCAGTCGAGCATTTATTTTCAGTTACTTGCGGCTTGAATTCCATGATTCTTGGAGAAACACAGATTTTGGGACAAGTTCGCTCAAGCTATATGTTAGGACAAAAAGAAGATACGCTTGGTACGGTTTTTAACCATCTCTTCAAGCAATCCCTTACATTAGCAAAAAAGGCTCATTCAGAAACGGAAATTAATACGAATGCAGTTTCTGTTAGCTATGCGGCAGTCGAGCTTGCAAAAAAAATCTTCGGTGGACTAAACGGCAAGAATGTCTTGATTCTTGGTGCAGGAAAAATGGGAGAACTGGCTATTCAAAATCTGCACAGTAACGGTGCAGATAGTATTACGGTTATCAACCGTACGTATCAGAAAGCAGTCGACTTGGCTGAAAGATTTAATGGTAAAGCAAAACAGCTTCAAGAGTTGCAATGTGCCTTAGTGGAAGCGGATATTTTAATTACTTCCACTGGTTCAAAAAATCTTCTCGTAACAAAAGAAATGATGACGTTCGTGAACAAGCTTCGCAAAGGTCGCCCTATTTTCATGGTCGACATCGCGGTACCGCGTGACCTTGATCCAAAATTAGCTGAGCTTGAGAATGTCTTCTTGTATGACATTGATGATCTTGAGGGAATAGTGCAAGCGAATATTGAGGAGCGTAAAAAAGCAGCTGAGAAAATCGAATTAATGATTGAATCAGAAATTGTTGATTTTAATCAGTGGATTAATTTGCTTGGCGTAGTTCCTGTTATTTCCTCTTTACGGGAAAAATCACTGTCGATTCAAAAGGAAACGATGGAAAGCATTGAGAGAAAGCTTCCACACTTAAGCGAACGCGACAAAAAAGTTCTGAACAAGCATACGAAGAGCATTATCAACCAAATGCTGAAAGATCCGATTTTATATGCAAAAGAACTTGCAGATGAGCCGAATGCAAAAGAGCAATTAAATAATTTCGTGAAGATCTTTCATTTAGAGGAATTGATGGAAGAACAGTTGGTAGTGGATGACGAAAATGAACGGAACAGCGCCAAGACATCCCTATTAAATCCAGTTCCTGTCCAGTAATGAGGTAGATATGGAATTACTAATGACAAGATTACATGAAGCCACTGTATTGTTGTATGCCATCAGTATGCTTTTATATTTTATTGACTTCCTTAATAATAACCAGAAGGCGAATAAAGTTGCCTTCTGGTTGCTTTCTATTGTTTGGGTGCTGCAAACAATTTTTTTGTTTCTATATGTAATGAAAACGGGAAGGTTTCCGGTATTGACGATTTTTGAAGGCTTATATTTTTATGCATGGGTCCTCATTTCGTTATCATTAATTATTAATCGATTGCTTAGAGTCGATTTTACGGTCTTCTTTACCAATGTATTAGGCTTTATGGTTATGGCTATTCATACCTTTGCACCAGTTCAGATAGAATCAGAAGTGCTCGCACAGCAGCTCGTTTCAGAGCTTTTGCTCATACATATTACGTTTGCCATTCTATCTTATGGGGCTTTTACACTTTCTTTCGTATTTTCCCTACTCTACTTAATTCAATATGATTTATTGAAACGAAAAAAATGGGGAAAACGGCTGCTTCGTCTCGGAGATTTAACAAAGCTTGAGCATATGTCATATGTCCTTGCAGTAATCGGAGTCCCATTATTAGTGGTCTCCCTTATCTTGGGTATTCAATGGGCCTATATAAAAGTACCTGGAGTATCCTGGCTGGATATGAAAATTATCGGCTCATTCATTTTGCTTATCGGTTACAGCGTGTTTTTATACTTGAAAATTCGGAAACAAATGTATGGAAGGACACTAGCCTTTCTGAATATTGGATCTTTCATGATTGTGTTAATTAACTTTTTCCTTTTTGGAAGCCTTTCAACATTCCACTTTTGGAATACATAGGAGGAAATTATGAGAAAAATTATTGTCGGTTCTAGACGTAGTAAATTAGCGATTACCCAAACGAACTGGGTTATTAATCAACTTAAAGAGCTTGGTGTTCCATACGAGTTCGAGGTGAAGGAAATTGTCACAAAAGGGGATCAAATCCTTGATGTAACGCTTTCTAAAGTAGGAGGCAAAGGCTTATTTGTAAAAGAAATCGAACAAGCTATGCTTGATAAAGAAATCGATATGGCTGTACATAGTATGAAAGATATGCCGGCGGTACTTCCAGAAGGCTTGACGATTGGCTGCATTCCACCGAGAGAAGACCACCGAGATGCCTTGATTTCAAAAAACCATGAAACTCTTTCTGAACTGAAGCCAGGTTCTATCATTGGGACAAGCAGTTTACGCCGTGGTGCTCAAATCCTAGCAAGAAGACCAGACCTTGAAATTAAGTGGATTCGCGGTAATATCGATACCCGCCTGAATAAGCTGAAAACTGAAGATTACGATGCTATTATTTTAGCTGCTGCCGGACTTTCAAGAATGGGATGGAAGCAGGACGTCGTAACAGAATTTTTAGATGAAGATATTTGTATACCAGCAGTTGGCCAAGGAGCCCTTTCTATTGAATGCCGTGCTGACGATCAAGATTTACTGGCTGAGCTTGCGAAATTCACCTGTGAAAAAACGAAAAGAACAGTTGAAGCAGAACGTGCCTTTTTAGATAAAATGGAAGGTGGCTGTCAGGTGCCGATTGCCGGCTTCGCGGTAGCAAAAGACAATGGAGATATTTCATTAACTGCATTGGTCGCTTCTCCGGATGGTAAATTGATTTATAAAGAAATGGTTGAAGGGTCTGACCCAGAAGCAGTTGGACATAATGCTGCTAAACTTATTAGTGAATTTGGCGGTAAAGAGTTAATCGATCGTGTAAAAGAGGAGCTTGATCAGTAATGAAGCCCTTTCAACCTCTCAAAGATTATCAGGTGTTAATCACCAGAGGGAAAAGACAGGCTGATGGCTTAAAAGCTTCGGTTGAAAAAAATGGTGGAACTCCGCTTCTCGTTCCTTTGCTTGAGTTCACTCTTCCTGATCGTCCGGAAGAAGTGCAGCAGCGGTTAGATGAATTAGATAGCTACGACTGGATTATTTTAACTAGTCAAAATGGGGTTGAATTCCTCTTTGCACTTCTCGGAAAAAAGCCTGTTAGGCTTCCAAAAATAGCAGTTATCGGTTCAAAAACAGAAGAAGCACTGAAGTGCCATGGATATGTAGCGGATTTTATTCCATCTCAGTTTGTTGCTGAAGGTTTTGTTTCGGAGTTCATTTCACTACTTCAACCCGGATCCCGTGTTTTGCTGGCAAAAGGAAATCTCGCGCGCGCGGTCATTGCGGATGAGATTAATAAAGCTGGTGCATCCTGTGATGAAGTGATTGTTTATCATACCGTACTTCCTGATGAGAGTGAACGAAAACTTGTTCAACTGATAGTTAGTCGGAAAATTGATATCATAACCTTTACAAGCTCTTCAACGGTAGAGCACTTCTTACAGATTATAGACCGCAATAAATTGGGTACATACATAGAAAGCATTATCATTGCTTGCATCGGGCCAATTGCTGCTAAAACGGCTTCTAAACATGGTTTAACTGTCGATGTGTGTCCAGATGTTTATACAACAGAAGCAATGGTTGAGGAATTAATACGATTTATTGTAAAAAAGAATAATAGGGGAGGAACTTTAAAATGAAAGACATTCCATTCAATCGCCACCGTCGCCTGCGTGCAAGTGCTGGCATGCGAGCTCTAGTCCGTGAAACACAATTGCATAAAGAGGATTTAATCTATCCGATTTTCGTCATTGACGGAGAAAACGTAAAAAATGAAATTAGCTCGATGCCCGGTATTTATCAGCTTTCTATGGATAATCTGGGAGCAGAAATGGATGAAGTCGTGAGTCTAGGCATTAAATCAGTCATTTTATTTGGTGTCCCTTTTGATCATGATAAAGACGAACATGGCACAGGTGCTTTTCATCATAACGGTCTTGTACAAGAGGCGACCCGTCTTATCAAAAAACAATACCCGGAAATCATTGTCATTGCTGATACTTGTCTTTGTGAGTATACAAGCCATGGCCATTGTGGAGTCGTTGAGGGAGACAAGATTTTAAACGACGCTTCTCTTAACCTTCTTGCTAAAACGGCTATTAGCCAGGCCGAAGCGGGCGCTGATATCATTGCACCTTCTAACATGATGGACGGATTTGTTGCGGCCATTCGTGCAGGTTTGGATGAAGCGGGTTATGAAGATATCCCTATCATGTCCTATGCTGTAAAATACGCTTCAGCCTTTTACGGCCCATTCCGTGAAGCTGCGAATGGCGCGCCACAATTTGGTGACAGGAAGACGTACCAAATGGATCCAGCGAATCGTCTTGAAGCGTTCCGTGAAGCGGAATCAGATGTTGCTGAAGGTGCGGATTTCTTAATCGTGAAACCAGCCCTTTCTTATATGGACATCATCAGAGATGTAAAAAATAACTTTAATCTTCCTGTTGTTTCATACAATGTGAGCGGAGAATATTCCATGGTAAAAGCTGCGGCCAATAATGGCTGGATTGATGAAAAAGCAATTGTTATGGAAATGCTGACAGGCTTAAAACGTGCAGGATCGGACCTAATCATTACGTATTTTTCAAAAGAGGTAGCACGCTGGATTGACGAAGATAATAAAAGATAAAAAATATAACCTGATAGAGAAAAGGGGACTGAATCATGCGGTCATTTGAAAAATCGAAAAAAGCGTTTGCTGAAGCAAAAAATTTGATGCCGGGCGGCGTGAACAGCCCGGTCCGTGCCTTTAAATCTGTGGACATGGACCCCATTTTCATGGAGCGTGGCAAAGGCTCGAAAATGTATGATATCGATGGCAATGAATATATAGACTACGTTCTTTCCTGGGGACCGCTTATCCTGGGTCACACGAATGATCGTGTCGTTGAATCACTGAAAAAGGTAGCGGAATCAGGTACAAGCTTCGGAACCTCTACCGTGATTGAAAATGAATTGGCTAAGCTTGTCATTGAACGGGTTCCTTCGATTGAGATGATTCGTATGGTCTCTTCAGGAACGGAAGCGACTATGAGTGCTTTAAGATTAGCGCGAGGATATACTGGCCGTGATAAAATCCTGAAGTTTGAAGGTTCTTATCATGGACATGGTGATTCCTTGTTAATTAAGGCCGGATCTGGCGTTGCAACGTTAGGTCTACCAGATAGCCCAGGTGTACCAGAAGGCATCGCAAAAAATACAATTACTGTGCCATATAATGATCTTGCAGCAACAAAATATGCGTTTGAGCAATTTGGCGAAGACATCGCCTGTATCATCGTGGAGCCTGTTGCGGGGAACATGGGTGTCGTGCCACCACAACCTGGTTTCTTGGAAGGCCTGCGCGACTTGACGACCCAATACGGGGCTCTATTGATTTTTGATGAAGTGATGACAGGTTTCCGAGTCGGTTATAATTGTGCACAAGGCTATTTTGGCATTGAGCCGGACCTGACTTGTCTTGGTAAAGTTATTGGCGGAGGTTTACCGGTCGGAGCTTTCGGAGGTAAACGTAAAATCATGGAACAAATTGCACCGAGTGGAACAATCTATCAAGCAGGAACATTATCTGGAAACCCGCTTGCCATGACAGCCGGACTTGAAACGCTGAGCCAATTGACTCCAGAGTCTTATGAAGAGTTTACCCGTAAAAGTGACATGCTCGAAAAAGGCATTGGAGAAGCTGCTAAAAAATATGGTGTTCCTCATACATTTAACCGTGCTGGTTCAATGATCGGACTTTTCTTTACGAATGAAGATGTAGTTAATTATGATACAGCAAAAACTTCTGATTTAGAGTTCTTTGCTTCCTATTATAGGGAAATGGCTAACCAAGGTATCTACTTGCCGCCGTCCCAGTTCGAAGGTTTATTCCTATCTACAGCACATAGTGATGAAGATATCGAAAAGACCATTGCAGCAACTGAACAGGCTTTTGCAAAATTAAAAAAATAGTCTAAAAAGGACTTCCTGAACTACCTAGCTAATTGAAACACATAAAACAGGCTACCATTATCCAAAAACTTTTGGAGAAAGGTAGCCTGTTTTTTTATAGAATTTCAATCAATAAGTGGCAGAAGGCCCAAAAAAAGTTTGTAGGCCGAAAGTGGAAGAAGGACGAATTAAATGGTTGAAGGCCGAATAAAAGTGGATGAAGGTCGAAATAAATGGTTGAAGGTCGAATAAATGTATGAAGGCCGAAATAAATGGTTGAAGGACGAATAAAATTGGTTGAAGGCCGAATTAAGTGGTTGAAGGCCGAATAAAAGTGGATGAAGGCCGAATTAAATGGTAGAAGGCCGAATAAAAGTGGTTAACGGCCGAATAAAAGTGGATCAAGGCCGAATTAAATGGTTGAAGGCCGAAATAAATGGTTAAAGGCCGAATAAAAGTGGTTGAAGGACGAATTAAATGGTTGAAGGCCGAATAAATGGTAGAAGGCCGAAATAAATGGTTAACGGCCGAATAAAAGTGGATGAAGGCCGAATTAAATGGTTGAAGGCCGAAATAAATGGTTGAAGGCCGAATTAAATGGTAGAAGGCCGAATAAAAGTGGTTGAAGGGCTTAAGGGCAAGATGGTTTCCGATGATATTAAGGAATAATCAACAGCCTTTCTTCATAGATTGTTATTGGTATAGGTACCGTTTACTGAAGTTGAAAGGAGGAGTTGTCTTGTCGCAAGAAAATGAATCGTATTTACGATTTTCTTTAGAGGAATCCGTTTGGTTCCAGAAGGGACAGGAAGTGGCTGAGCTATATTCCATTTCCCTCGATCCAAATGTGACGATTCAAGAAAGTGATCAATATGTTTTTATACGAGGCTCGTTAGATTTATGCGGTGAATACAAGGACTCGCAAAATGGTGAACAAGAAGAGTTTTCACAGACCTTTTTGCCAAGATCCGTTCAAAAGGTTGAGAGGAATCTCGATGGACTCAATGAGTTCACACACCGTTTTCCGGTTGATATAACGATTCCGAATAATCGGATTGCCTCATTAGATGAAATTGATGTCTCGATTCAAAGTTTTGATTATGCTCTACCTGAGCATAACTGTTTAAAATTGCAGGCGGATTTGTTGATAACCGGAATCTATAATGATTCATATGTGGAAGAACGTACCGATACGGAACTGGAGGTCGTGGAAACAGAAACCGATGAACAAGAAGAAACAGACGAAGAAAATGAGTCATACATTCCATATGCGGCTGGGGTCCCGCCAATCCCAGATTTTCAACCGGTGTTTCGTGATGAGCAGGAAGAAGAGTTATACACGCCATTTTCTGCCGAGGCAAAACGAGTGTCTGAAACTGAGGAAGAAGATGATGAGGAGCCTATCTATTTAAGTGAACAGCATAATGCTCCAGTTTTTGAAATTCCTGTTTCACCGTATCCAGAAGAGGAGCAGTGGGAAGAAGTAAACAGGGAAGAAGCCGAAGAGGAAGAAGAAGTGATTTACCTAATTGATCGCCATAGTCATCCAGTTGATAAGATTCCGGAGTCTCCCATTCAAGATGAGAATCTAGAGGCAGAAGTTAGCAGACTGGTGAAAGCCGTAGAGAACTCGGAGATTAAGAAAGAAGAAGAATCGGTTTATGTAAGTAATCAACAAAATGTCCCAGTTAGTAAGAATCCTGTATCGCCATTTGGATCCGAGGAAGTCGATCGGCAGGAAAAAGCTGTTAATGAAGCAGGCCCTATCCTCAATGAGCATGTGAAAGTAGCAAACGAAGAGGAACACCAATCGTCTATAAGGGATTTGTTTAAAAGAAAAGAAAATCCAGAGCAACCAGCCAAAGAAGTTAAAAATTATAAAGGCAGAAAACAAGCCTCGGAACGTGATGATAAAGAGACGACAGAGCACGCGGATAAGCATTTATCCATTATGGATTTATTCGGACGAAAACAAGAGGAAGAACTGGTCAGGATGAAGGTTTGCATTGTTCAGCAAGGGGAAACGTTGGATGATTTGGCACAGCGCTATGATGTTACTGTTCAATCTATACTCTTCAGCAATGAATTGGAGTCGAATCAGAACGTTCATGAAGGGCAAGTCATTTATATACCGAAGGCGATTGCTTATAAAAATTAAGTACGGCAGAGAGCAGAGCAGATGGCACTGCTCCTGTTTTTTACTATAGTAATTGAGTTGTAATTTAATAAACTTTGGTAAATATGAAAGACAATCTAAGAAATTAAGATTGAATGTGACTACGCCTTTGGTGGCTATAGGAATCCAATTGGCGAGTTTTTTTAGAGAAAGTGAGTGAGTCTCGTGAGGGAAAACGAGAATCAGCAGACTAATAATTGGGATAGGGACACAGGAGAAGTTTTGAAAGAATATGCCCTATATGTACAATATATAGAGGATTTCGGACGAGTGAAAAAAGTCTATAGTGATCGCGGTACATTTGCCTTGAAGTCCATTTTACCGCACAACGGCATTGATTTTATCAAAAATGTTCAAAAACTGTATCATCGCGGGTATAACCGAATTGTTCCCATTTATCAAACGATGGATCAACGTTATGCGGTTCTTCATAATGGTCGTTTGTATTACCTGATGCCCTGGTTGAATAACGAGAGAAACGGAGAGCGCGATGAAAGCCATAAGCAAATGTTCAGGGAGCTTGCCCGGATGCATACGTTGTCTGTAAAAGAAATAGATGTGGATATTGAGGAACGAGAATCTCATTATGAGAGAACATTGGATGCCTGGAATAACGAGAAGGATTTTATGGATGAGTATATTGATAGCTGTGAAAAGAAGTGGTATATGTCTCCATTTGAAATGACGGTTTGTTCCTTTTTCACAGATATATCACAGGCACTGAGGTACTCGATTAAGAAGTTTGAAACGTGGTATGAAAAAACAAAGGAAAGTGAAAAAATCCGGACTGTTGTCACGCATGGAAAGGTCTCATTAAAGCATTTTGTTTATGATGAACGTGGATATGGTTACTTTATTAATTTCGAGAATTCGAATACGGCACCTCCTCATTTCGATTTACTCCCATTCCTAGTCAAATCGGCGAGGACCTATCCTGTCCAATGTGATGACTGTGTTGATTGGCTATATAACTATCTCCGTTATTTCCCGTTAAAAGAAGAAGAATTGCTGCTGATGCAAAGCTATCTTGCTTTTCCGGGATCGGCTCTAGATATAGTGAAGAATTATTCGGACGGCAGAGGCCATAGAACAGAACTAGATAATGTAACCCAACTGCAGCGGCAATTTTGGCTCCTGAAGAATATTGAATATATGGTGATGAAAATCGAAGAGATTGAACAGAAGAAAAAGGCGGCTACTGAAGCTGTTAAAGAAGAGCAATCACCCCCAAGCTAAATATACATGATTGGATTACCTCCAGTCATGTATATTTTTTTTCTGTAGGGGAATAATTAAATCCATTCGAAATATAAAGACATAGCTAAGAAAATAAATACGATTAGCAGAAGCATATCAAAGAAAGTAGGGAAAATCAGCGTCCGCAACCCTTGGAATACTATAAAAGGGATAATGAACTGCTGGCAAACACCGCGGAATTTTTTCATCCAAGGCGGTAAAGTATAAGGGGAATATTTTCGTTTCATATTATTACCTTCCTTTGTAGGACTTCTTATATTCTATGGGTATGAGGTGGAAAAGGTGAGAAAGCCGTCACAGGAACTTATCTTAGAGGATAGAATAAAGAAAAAGACTGAATGGCAAGATTTAATAGCCTAAAGTGAGAATACTTTAAGAAAGTACTCGAAAGATGATTGACTGGAGCCCTATTTTTTTTGTACTATATACTATATGCGTTTAGTGATTTTACATATGAATATAAATGAATGCAAAGACCGGAAATAGTAAGATGAAATGCGCTTTTCAGAGAGGGAACCGTTGGTGAGAGGTTTCTAAGTTAGCAGCATCAGAAGTCGTCCGCGAGCAGTTTTCGTGAAAGTTATTTAGTAGCGATGGCCGGTGAAGAGCCGTTATCCCATTTGAGAGCCGAAGAAGATTCTTTTCTTTTTCGGAAAAAAGGTGGCACCGCGAACAACTTCCTTCGTCCTTTTGTGATGATGGAAGTTTTTTTTATGCCCTTAAAAGGAGGAAATGATTATGGAAGAGAACCAAATTTCGATGCCGACTAAATATGATCCGCAGACGATAGAGAAAGGCCGCTATAAGTGGTGGCTTGATGGAAAGTTTTTTGAAACAAAAGGTGATGACAAGAAAGAGCCATATACGATTGTCATTCCACCGCCGAACGTAACAGGTAAGCTGCACCTAGGCCATGCTTGGGATACAACACTTCAAGACATATTAACTCGCATGAAACGGATGCAAGGCTATGACGTTTTATGGTTGCCAGGTATGGACCATGCTGGTATCGCTACGCAAGCAAAAGTAGAACAAAAGCTTCGTGCAGAAGGCGTAAGCCGTTACGACTTAGGCCGTGAGAAGTTTGTAGAAGAAACATGGAAATGGAAAGAGGAGTATGCGAGTCATATCCGTGAACAATGGTCAAAGCTTGGTCTTGGTCTTGATTACACACGTGAGCGCTTCACGCTTGATGATGGGCTTTCTAAAGCGGTACGCGAAGTATTCGTGTCCCTTTATAACAAAGGCTTGATTTATCGCGGCGAATACATTATCAACTGGGATCCATCAACGAAAACAGCGTTATCTGATATCGAGGTTATTTACAAAGATGTTCAAGGCGCATTTTACCATATGAAATATCCATTAGTTGACGGATCAGGTGAAATTGAAATAGCTACAACTCGCCCAGAAACCATGCTTGGCGATACTGCTGTTGCTGTACACCCTGAAGATGACCGTTATAAGCATTTAATCGGTAAAATGGTTCGCTTGCCCATTACAGGTCGGGAAATTCCGATTGTCGGTGATGATTATGTGGATATGGAATTCGGTTCTGGTGCGGTTAAAATTACACCTGCCCATGATCCGAATGACTTTGAAATTGGGAACCGTCACAATTTGGAGCGCATCCTTGTCATGCATGAAGACGGTTCGATGAATGAAAAGGCCGGTAAATACGAAGGTATGGACCGCTTCGAGTGCCGTAAGCAAATCGTCAAAGACCTTCAGGAAGAAGGAGTACTCTTTAAAATAGAAGATCACCTTCACTCAGTTGGTCACTCAGAGCGAAGCGGTGCTGTTGTTGAACCATATCTTTCGACTCAATGGTTCGTTAAAATGCAACCTCTTGCGGATGCATCAGTTGAGCTTCAAAAAGGGTCTGATGATGAAAAAGTTCATTTCGTTCCAGATCGATTCGAAAAAACGTATCTGCACTGGATGGAAAATATTCGCGACTGGTGTATTTCCCGTCAGCTTTGGTGGGGCCACCGTATTCCGGCTTGGTATCATAAAGAAACAGGCGAAGTGTATGTAGGACATGAAGAGCCTGCGGATGCTGAGAACTGGGAACAAGATACAGACGTTTTGGACACGTGGTTCAGCTCTGCATTATGGCCGTTCTCAACTATGGGCTGGCCAGACAAAGATAGCGTTGATTTCAAACGATACTATCCAACCGGCGCACTTGTGACAGGCTATGATATCATTTTCTTCTGGGTTTCACGGATGATTTTCCAAGCACTTGAGTTCACGGGCGAACGTCCATTTGAAGATGTACTGATTCACGGTCTTGTTCGTGACGAACAGGGACGCAAGATGAGCAAATCGCTTGGTAATGGAGTCGATCCGATGGATGTTATCGATCAATACGGTGCTGATTCCCTGCGTTACTTCTTATCAACGGGCAGCTCACCAGGTCAGGACCTTCGTTACAGCACCGAAAAAGTGGAAGCGGTTTGGAACTTCTCCAACAAAATCTGGAACGCATCCCGTTTTGCTTTAATGAACATGAATGGCATGACGTATGACGAAATCGATTTAAGCGGTGAAAAATCTGTAGCCGATAAATGGATTTTAACGCGTTTGAACGAAACGATTTCAAACGTAACAAGACTCGCTGACCGTTATGAGTTCGGTGAAGTCGGCCGTGTGCTTTACAACTTCATTTGGGATGATTTCTGTGACTGGTATATTGAAATGGCGAAGCTTCCGTTATATGGCGAAGACGAAGCAGCGAAGAAAACGACTCGTTCAATCTTAGCTTACGTGCTAGATAACACAATGAGATTGTTGCATCCCTTCATGCCATTCATTACCGAAGAAATCTGGCAAAACCTTCCTCATGAAGGTGAGTCGATCACTGTTGCTGCTTGGCCGGAAGTGAACGAAGAATTGACAGATTCAGCTGCAGCCGAGGAAATGAAGCTGCTTGTTGAAATCATCCGCTCCGTTCGTAACATTCGTGCTGAGGTGAACACACCGTTAAGCAAAAAAATCAATTTGATTTTAAAAGCGAAAGACGAGTCCATCTTAGCAACATTACAGAAAAACAGCAGCTATATCGAGCGTTTCTGTAATCCTGAACACTTGACGATCGGCATCGAAGTCGAAGAACCAGCTCAAGCAATGACGGCAGTTGTAACTGGTGTTGAACTAATCCTTCCGCTTACAGGACTGATCAATATCGACGAAGAAGTGAAACGTCTTGAAAAAGAACTCGACAAACTTAATAAAGAAGTCGAACGCGTACAGAAAAAATTAGGCAACGAAGGCTTTGTTAAAAAGGCGCCAGCAAGCGTTATTGATGAAGAACGTGCCAAAGAAAAAGACTACAGCGAAAAACGTGACTCTGTGATCCACAGAATCAACGAATTGAAACAGCTGTAAAATGCAAAAGGATGAACCGGCCTATTATGCTGGTTCATCCTTTTTTGTGTTTAATAAATATTAATCTTCAATCAGTCGTGATTAAATGTCCGATTGAGAGGAAATTCTATCTCTAATAAAAATAAGATACTCTTTTACAATATTAATGTCACTTAGTGCACTAAGTGTCCTGCTACCCACGACATCCTCGATTTCATTGAGCATTAGGCTGTCATCTTCGGCAAAAATAAAATCGATTCCGACCATGCCAAACTCAAAAGCTGCGATTACTCTTTCAACAAGCGCTTTTTCACCTACAGACAGCTCATATAATGAAGCTGATCCACCTAACGTATAATTTGCCTTGAAGCTGGAGGAGGACTCTCGAAGTACAGCGGCCACCACTTTTTTACCAATCACAAAAACGCGGATATCCTTGCCGAATACACAGGGCTTTTGGACAATCCAATTTCCTTCTGACAATTCGGCTAAATCATGTGCGTGTTCAATCAAATATACTTGTTTCCCGCCGCGGCCATGGGCTTCTTTAGCGATGAACGGGAAGTCCATATCATCTGCACTCGGCTTTCCTTGGCAATACACGGTATCGGCCATCGGAATTCCGATTGAGGTCAAATATTGATGCGTTTTTGCTTTGTCATTCGCCATTTCGGATACGAAAGAGGAGTTAAAGCAGGTAATACCCACTTGCTCCAACTGTTTTGTGAGAAAAGGATCGATGGTCCGAATAATCGCAAAGTCGGGCAATTCAATAGGATGTTGCTTATGTTCCACGAACAACTCATTGAAACGATGACCAATTTTGATGTCTTCTCGGAAGTGAAAATGTAAATCAAGGTCAAGCCCTTTAGCTTCGTCGAGCATCCAGTCTATGTATCCTCTGTTTTTTTCGGCATCATCACGGTTATAAATCAACCAACCTGTTTGTTTGTTCATCTGATATACTTCCTTTTTCTAATTTGTCCAACACATAATCAAACATGCTATCAGCAATGTTGATGCCAGTACAGTCGTAAATATTTAGTAAATGCGAGTTCGAATTCACTTCGCATAGAAGCGGGCCATCTTCACCGAACAATAAATCGACACCAGCAAAGTCTGCACCGAGAATCGACGCACATTGGATGGCCAAATCAGCCTCTTTCTTGGTGGGGCTGTATGGTAATGCATGGCCTCCAACTGTCATGTTAGCTCGGAAGTCATGCTCGGATTTGCGGTGCATTGCAGCTATGACTTGATCTCCGACGACATTCACGCGAATATCACGGCCCTTACTGTGCTCGATGAATTCTTGAATAATAAATGGTTTGTGTCCAAGCTTATGGACTGTCTTCAAAAATTCAGCCTCTGATTGAATTAAATACACTTGTTCACCAAATGAGCCGTATGCTTCCTTTATGATAAGCGGGTATCCAAGTTCAAGGCCGATATCTTTAAAAGCATCCACATTTATTCTTTCAATTCCTTCATACGTAAACGGAGGAAATAAGGTTTTTGGCATCGGAATGCCATGCCCTGCTAACGCTTGATGTGTTTTTGCTTTGCTATCGCAAATATCAATCGCTGTGCTGCTGTTATATACGGGAATGTCGAGCAATTCCAAATGGCTAGCCAAATGAATGTCTTTATCCATGAACAGGACAAAATCAGGCAACTTTTCAAAATTTCCTTTTAGCATAGGCAATCCTTTTTCAATTACAGGAATAAGTTCGGAATTACGGACAAGGGTTGCCGAAATCTCTTTTCTTTCAGCTGCTTCTTTAATAAATAAAGCTAAACTAGAAAACTTATCATGTTGTAAATAGCCGTTGACGACAATCCAACAGTGGAATGCAGAAGGTTTCACGGTAAATCACTACCTTTCATCTAGGTAAATCGTTAATATATTGATAAAATAATTTTAACGCATAAGAGCAGTGTAAAGAAAGAGGAGGCTTATTGATAAATGGTAAAGACCATGAAAGAAATCAATCATTTTTTCGAACAACGACAGGTTCAATTAGGTATGAATTTTGGCCTATCACGAATGGAAACATTATTAACTAAATTAGGTAATCCCCAAAAAGGTTTAAAGTATATTCATATTGCAGGCTCAAACGGGAAAGGATCTACCTTGCATTATATAAAAGAAATCCTGCTGGCAGAAGGAATTCGGGTCGCTTCCTTCACATCGCCGTATTTAATACGCATGAATGAACAACTGAAGATAAATACAGATGAAATCAGTGACAATGACTTTGTCGCTTCCTTCCAGGAACTCTGGCCAATTGTACAAGAGATGGATAGTGCGGGGAACGGACCCACTCAATTTGAAATCCTAACAGCGATGGCATTCTCTTATTTTAGCAAAAAAGAAGTCGATCTAGTTCTAATGGAAACGGGACTTGGAGGCAGGCTCGATACAACGAATGTCATCCAGCCGCTTCTTTCGATCATTACCTCTATTTCTTTGGAACATACGAATATTCTAGGAAACACCCTTGCGGAAATTGCATCAGAGAAAGCTGGCATCATTAAAAGTGGTGCACCGATTATCAGTGGAGTCACGGCCGAGGAGCCAGCAAAAGTAATCGAAGAAAAAGCAGCTTCAGCAGACGTACCCTATTATCAATTAGGAAGGGACTTTTATGTGAATGATGTGAAGCAAAGTAAACATGGGCAAAGCTTCTCAATCTCACTTGATAATAGGTCTATCCGGAATATTGACCTTCAGATGTTAGGTCGTCATCAAATAGATAATGCAGCACTAGCCGTCGCTGCTGTCATGTTAGTTATAGAAGGCATAGATGAAAAAAGCATTCGAAAGGGAATAGGGGAGGCGAAATGGAATGGCCGTTTTGAAAAAATATTTGACGAGCCGTTGGTAATCATTGATGGGGCGCATAACCCTGCTGGCATCGAAGTACTGATAAAAACACTTAAGACACATTATCCAGATTACACGTACCGATTTATCTTCAGTTCATTTCGGGATAAAGATTATTCACAGATGCTGCATATGCTGGAAAAGGAAGCGATTGAAATCATCATTACCGAATTCAACCATGAACGAGCGGCTGATGCGGAAAAACTTTATAAACAATGCAGTCATGAAAATAAAAGCATAAATAAGGATTGGCAGTCGGCGATAAGGAAAGGGAGACAGAAAACAGGGGAAAAAGAGATTCTTGTCATTACAGGTTCCCTTTATTTCCTTTCACTTGTGAGGGAATTTATATCTGAATTTTGATAGATCTATAATCAATAACGGGTTTCATGACAAAATGAGTTATTTTCACAAAAGGGACCTGTTCAGGGTCCTTTTTATTTATGGTAACTATCAACATTATCGTTTAACAGAGCCTTAAAAAAAGAAAACTACTTTTAATAAAAGTCTATATATTAATTCCCTATTATCCTGTATTTTTGTTAAAATATGTTTAAGTATTGATTCTATAGGACTAAAGAATAGTTCGGCAATCTAAAGAGAAATACACTAGTTACTAGGAGGGAGATCTACTGAAGGCAGAAGTAGAGATGGCAAATTAAAGAACGAGAGGAATGTTTAATTATGAAGAACCCTGGTAATTATGACAAAGTAGAATGTTCTGCAAAAGGAATTAGAATTTCTGATATAGGCACTTTTACAATTGATGCTAAGGATTCAATCGAAGTAAATAGATTCCGAGTGCAAGTAAAATAAATATGCCTTTCTATCTCTTTCTCTTCGCCTTAGGTCTAATCTTAGGCTCATTCTATAACGTTGTCGGCTTAAGTGTTCCTATAGGAAATTCATTTACCAATCGGCGCTCTGCTTGTCAATCTTGTGGACGAACCTTGACGTCGTTCGAGTTACTACCAGTTGTTTCTTATGTGATACAAGGCGGTAAATGCCGTGGCTGTGAGGCCAGGATTTCCCCCCTTTATCCGGTTGTAGAAATGCTAACAGGTGTTTTGTTTGCTTCAGCTCCTTTATTCCTTGGTAGGGTGGACGAACTCTGGATTGCCTGGGCATTGATTTCTTTGTTTATGATCATCTTTGTTTCTGACGTGGCCTATATGCTCATTCCTGATAAAGTACTACTTTTCTTTGCAGTGATTTTTTTATTTCTACGCGTTCTCTTTCCACTATCTCCTTGGTGGGATTCCATTGTAGGGGCCACGGTTGGCTTTAGTTTGCTTCTATTAATCGCTGTGGTGAGCAAGGGCGGTATGGGTGGCGGTGATATCAAGCTGTTTGCAGTGATTGGCTTTGCACTCGGATTGAAGTTGGTGCTGTTATCGTTTCTGTTTGCGAGCTTTTATGGGGCATTTTTTGGCATCATCGGTATGCTAACAGGCGTGATTAAAAAGAAAACACTGATTCCTTTTGGACCGTATATCGTTTTTGGGACATTGACTGCTTATTTTTGGGGCGAGTCCATTTTACAGTGGTATGTGCACTTTTTAAGATGATAATAATTAGGGGAATCTATTTCATAAAGGGACGATCCTTGTTTTGATGAAATTTGTCAAAAACTTTCTGGACATCTTGCGTTTTTGTTCTTAAAGGACATGGTTACTATTTTAACTGAAATAGTTTACTAGGAATTTATTTAAAGAAACGCAAATTATGCGATGGCAAAGGATCAGAAATAACGGAACCCATACCTTTTGAAGAATGTCCTTAGTTTAGGGAAATATGAATAGAGAAATTTGACGAAACCTATTAATGACAAGACGACAAAAGTCTTGTTATTTTTTTTTGCCTCTATGATAGGATGGAAAAAATGATCAGGAGAGGAGGAAAAAAAGTGGACAAGTCCGAAAAAAGCAAAGGTATTAAGATAAAAATAAATGGGGAAGAAAAAGTATTTGCCGATAAAAATAAGAATGTAGATCAAGAGGCAGCGGGTGAGGAGCAGGAACAAACTGATGATAGTTTTGAATGGATTCTACCGGATGATTCAATCGAGAACAAGGTTGTATTGGTCCCTGCCCCGAAAAAGAAGAAAATGCCGAAGCTTATCGGTTTTGGTACTGGCACGTTAAATAGTCCGGCGGACAAAAGACCAATAAAACCATTCTTGATTGCAGTCATTTGTGCGGTGTTTTTCGGGTCGATTCTTGGCTTAATTGCCGTTAAAACCATTACTAAGGAAAAGGCAGCTGATACTTCAGTCGAGACCTCTATCACAACGGCATCTCCTGCTGAGGATACAAAACCAGAAACTATGGAACAAGGAGCTCAGCTAAAAACATTCCTTGTACAAGGCGGTGTATTCAGCAGCGAGGATGCGGCGAAACAAATTCAAAAAAAAATCATTGAAAAGCAGGTTCCTGCTGAAATTTTCAAATTAGAAGACAGCTATTATTTATTTTTAGGATCAGCGGAGAGCCTAACTGCAAGTAAGGAGCTGGCATTGTTTTTAAAGTCATATGATGTAGACGTTTATTGGAAGGAAATCAATTTTGAAGCGGCGAGTAAAAGTCAAAAAGATGAGGAAACACTAGACACTATGAAGGCTGTATATTCTTCATTAGCAGAAACATCCGCCACCAAGCTTCGGGGTAAGGAAACAACAGTAAACGAGGAAACTCTGAAAAAAAATATGGAAAAGCTAAAGGGGGAGAACTTATCATCAGACCTTTCCCAAATGAATAATAATCTATCAGCTGCGGCAAAGTTGATAACCGAATATGAAACATCAAAAAAGGAAGAATATCTTTTACAGGCTCAAGGAAGTCTGCTTGACTTTTTATTGAATTACCAAAAAATAGCAGGGTGAGAGTTGATGATCTAGGGGAGTTATTTAACAGGACAAGCTCCCCTTTATGACAACTTTTTTTATTTTCCGGGAAATAAGATACGGCCATTTGTCGATTCCTAGTAAACAATAATTGTGGATTTCACCATAATTTGATAGGATAGAAATGTATCTCCCTATGTAGAGAAAGGTGACTTTTTATTATGCAACCATTGATTTTAGCTTCATCATCACCGCGTCGTAAAGAACTTCTACAATTCCTTCAAATACCCTTCGAAAGTATGAATTCCAATGTCGATGAAAGTATTGATGAAAACATGCGTGCGGAAGAGGCGGTAAAAGAATTAGCTTCTAGAAAAGCGGCAGCCATTGCGGCTGATCATCAGGAAAGCTGGGTAATTGGCTCAGATACAGTTGTTGTCCTTGATGGTGAGATATTGGGCAAGCCAATCAACCGTGCCGATGGAAAAAGAATGCTCGAGATGTTATCAGGAAGAACACATGAAGTGTACACAGGTGTCGCTATTTTATTCGGTAAGCACAGCAAAGTATTTGCAGAAAAAACGGAAGTGACTTTTTGGGAGCTGTCAGAAGCTGAAATCGAACGTTATCTGGACAGCGGCGAACCTTTTGACAAGGCAGGCGGCTATGGTATTCAAGGATACGGTTCACTTCTTGTCAAACAAATTAATGGGGACTATTTCACTGTTGTCGGACTTCCGGTTTCAAGACTAGCTCGCGAACTTAAGGTGATGCAATCAGACTTGACGTAATAGATTTCTCCTCTGGCCCTCTCCCTTTTATAAGGAAGGGTGGATGCTTTGAGTGAAAAAATGCAAATGCGGGATTACCCGAAAGAAGAGATGCCTCGCGAAAGATTCCTGCAAGACGGGCCGCAAAGCCTCTCCAATCAAGAATTGCTTGCTCTGCTGTTGAGGACTGGAACAAAGGAAGAATCTGTCCTTCAGCTTTCTAGTCGTCTCATCAAATCTTTCGAGGGTCTGCGTCTGTTAAAAGAAGCCTCTGTCGAAGAAATGACCGGGATTAAAGGGATTGGTGAAGCGAAAGCGATTCAAATTTTAGCCTCGGTCGAACTTGGCAGGAGAATTCAAAAATTAAATGATCCAGACCGCTATGTGATCCGCTCTCCTGAAGATGGTGCCAATTATTGCATGGAAGAAATGCGTTTTTTGACACAAGAACATTTCGTCTGTCTCTATTTAAATACGAAAAATCAAGTGCTTCATAAAACGACAGTCTTCATCGGCAGTCTCAATGCTTCGATTGTGCATCCGCGTGAGGTCTTCAAAGAAGCTTTCAGAAGGTCTGCTGCCTCTATCATCTGTCTTCATAACCACCCCTCCGGAGACCCGTCTCCCAGCAGAGAAGATATTGAAGTAACGAAAAGATTAGTCGAATGTGGTAAAATAATTGGGATTGAAGTATTGGATCATATCATTATTGGGGAGCACAAATATGTTAGTTTGAAGGAAAAAGGTTATTTATGACACTATCAAAATTTTTGATGATACGATATAATATTGTTTATGATTTTTAAAAGAGGAAACTTTTTCAAAACTCTTATTGTCAAAAAACGACAAATTATTATTTGAACTTATAAAAAGGATTTTTGTTTACGAAAGGGAGATACCATAATGTTTGGAATTGGCGCTAGAGATATAGGAATTGATTTAGGAACAGCTAATACGCTTGTTTATGTAAAAGGAAAAGGAATTGCCGTACGTGAACCATCTGTTGTTGCTGTGCAAACAGATACAAAACAGATTGTCGCAGTCGGAAATGATGCGAAAAACATGATCGGTCGTACACCTGGAAACGTGGTTGCCCTTCGCCCGATGAAGGACGGAGTTATTGCCGATTATGAAACAACGGCTACAATGATGAAGTATTATATGAAAGAAGCTCAAAAAAAGGGCGTATTCGGTAACAAACCGTATGTCATGATTTGTGTGCCTTCTGGAATTACAGCAGTTGAACAGCGTGCAGTTATCGATGCAGCTAGACAAGCTGGAGCTCGTGATGCCTATCCAATTGAAGAACCGTTTGCAGCAGCTATCGGAGCTGATCTTCCTGTTTGGGAACCTACAGGCAGCATGGTCGTTGATATTGGCGGGGGAACAACGGAAGTAGCGATTATTTCCCTTGGTGGAATTGTAACAAGCCAATCAATTCGCATTGCTGGTGACGAGATGGATGATGCCATTATCGTTTACATTCGTAAGAACTACAATCTAATGATCGGTGAACGTACTTCTGAAGCGATTAAGATGGAAATTGGTTCTGCAGGTGACACGGAAGGTATTGAAAATATGGAAATTCGCGGCCGTGACCTTTTGACTGGATTACCAAAAACGATCGAAATTACAGCTGAGGAAATCTCTAAAGCATTAAGTGATACAGTTTCTGCGATTGTAGATTCAGTGAAAAACACTTTAGAAAAAACACCACCTGAACTTGCAGCTGACATTATGGACAGAGGTATTGTACTAACAGGCGGCGGTGCTTTGCTGCGCAATTTGGATAAAGTCATCAGTGAAGA
This sequence comes from Peribacillus butanolivorans, assembly GCF_001273755.1. Classification (GTDB taxonomy): domain Bacteria; phylum Bacillota; class Bacilli; order Bacillales; family DSM-1321; genus Peribacillus; species Peribacillus butanolivorans. Next base: position 3,665,858 of record NZ_LGYA01000001.1, on the reverse strand, counting down.
AACGCAAATGCCAGTAATCATTGCTGAAAATCCGCTTGATTGTGTTGCAATCGGAACTGGTAAAGCATTGGACCACATTCATTTGTTCAAGACTAAATCAAGAGATTCAAGATAAGCATTACAAGCATTACTTCTCAAATAGGGCCGGCTCAACAAAAGGTTGCAATTTTGAGCCGGCTTTGCTTTTTCTTTAAGCTGTCTATAAACATTTGATGGCTAGCTGTTATTAATGTGTTAATCATTACAATTGAGTAAATTAAAAATAGAGGTGCAATCATCATGCCACAGTTTTTTAATAAAAAACTCCTTCTCTTGCTCGTTAGCATTATCGTTCTCGTGGCATTGATCGGTTTTTCATTAAGAGAGAGAGAAGAGTTAACTTGGCCCGAGAAATTCTTAAAGGATACAACAGGCTGGGTCGGAAATGTGTTTAATAAGCCTGTATCGGGTATAACGGGGTTTGTAGGGGACTTAAAAGAACTTCAACATACATACGATGAAAACAAAAAGTTGAAAGCCCGTTTGGATGAATATGTTTTATTGAAAACCCAGGTGCAAGATTTAAAAGAGGAAAATGAAGAACTTCGTGATAACCTCGGTAAGGAAGACGATCTGCGGAAGTATTCGCCAATTCAGGCGACGGTTATAGGGCGTAATCCTGAACGCTGGCATGAAATGCTTACGATTAATAAAGGAAAGCGTAATGGAGTAGAAAAAAATATGGCTGTCATTACATCCACTGGTTTAGTTGGTAAGGTAAAAGTAGCCACTGATTTCACTGCTTCTGTTCAACTTTTAAGCTCAATCGACAAAGCTAACCGCGTCTCTGCAATCATTCAAGGCAAAGATAAAGCATTTGGTTTGATTGAAGGGTTCGATGATGAAAAGAATCTTTTATTAATGAAACGGATTCCTTATGATAAAAAAATCAAGAAAAATTCATTGGTCATTACTTCTGGTTATGGAGGGATCTTCCCGAAAGGTCTGCCAATCGGAAAAGTGGTCGATGTTAAAGTGGATCAATATGGATTGAACCAAACCGCTTATATTGAACCATCGACGGATTTTTATGATATTAATAATGTAATGGTCGTCAAACGTGAAGTTGGCGGCGTAGAAGATGAGATGGATGGGGAGGATGAAGTTAAGTGAAACATTTCATCCTTTCTTTTATAGCCTTGCTTTTTTTTGTTTTTGAAAGCATCTTTGCCCAGTTATTTGCAAGTGATGTATTTGGCGCTGATAAAATCCTAGTTCCTCGGTTTATTATGATTTTTGTTTTTTTTCTGACTATGTTCGGATCTAGAAAAATAGGGATGCTTTATGGAGCAATTCTTGGGTTAACATATGATGCCGTATATACAGAAATTTTAGGGGTTTACATGTTACTTATCCCTTTTCTTGCGTATTTGATTTCAAAATGCATGAAAATCTTGCAAAATAATATACTTATTTCCTGCCTTGTGGCTCTCTTGTTTACGGCAGTTTTAGAGGTCGTTATTTTTCAAATGAATATCATCCTATCTTTTGCAGATATGGGATTTGCGGAATATATGGACCGGAGATTCGTCCCGACATTATTATTGAACCTCGTATTTATTATTATTAGTTGCTATCCATTAAAGAGAATTATCGAAATGCTTGATTTGCAAGGAGAATTAGAATAACGTTTCTGTGTTCTAATAGTAGGTTAAAAATGTATTTTCACTTTTCCATGTAAGTAGAAAAAGGAAATTTGTTTTCCTATGTCGAATTATATTTCATTGAGGTGAAACAAACGTCATGAATAAAAGAATTCAGCAAAATGTTATGATTAAGGGAACAAAAGACGGGTTTATGCTTCATCTCGATGATTCTTGCTCATTTTCCGAATTATTGAAAGAGTTAGAAGCGAAGCTTTCGGCAAACTATCAGTTTCAAGAAAATGACCCGTCTATTTCCGTAAAAGTACATACAGGGAACCGCTATCTAGATGATGAACAAGTGGAAAAGATTAAAGAGGTTATCCATAAAAAGAAGAAACTTTTCGTTGACGAGATGCTTTCGAATGTCCTGACAAAGGATGAAGCGAAACGCTGGAAAGATGAAAACCAAGTGACAACTGTTACCAAGGTGATAAGATCGGGACAGGTGTTTGAAGTTCCCGGCGATCTACTGCTAATTGGAGATGTTAATCCGGACGGAACGGTACGTGCGGGTGGTAACATATATATTATGGGACAGTTAAAAGGGATAGCCCATGCCGGATATAAGGGGAATAATGAGGCTATTATTGCAGCCTCTGTTATGAAACCCGCTCAGTTGCGTATTGCTGGACAAGTGAATTTATCTCCTGACCAATATACGAAATGGGGGCATGACTTGGAATGTGCCTTCATGGACGAAGAAGAAAATATAATAATAGAAAAGCTGCAAGTTTTAAAGAAATATAGACCTAATTTAAATAGATTAGAAGGGGGTCTCTAATCGTGGGAGAGGCAATAGTTATTACATCTGGTAAAGGTGGTGTCGGAAAAACAACCACCTCCGCCAACTTAGGAACATCGTTAGCTCTTCTAGGTAAAAAGGTTTGTTTGATTGATACGGATATTGGTCTTCGGAACTTAGATGTGATTATGGGTTTGGAAAATCGAATCATCTACGATTTGGTCGATGTGGTCGAAGGGCGCTGCAAAATACATCAAGCGCTTATTAAAGATAAGCATTTCGAGGATCTGCTTTATTTGCTTCCGGCTCCACAAAATAGTGATAAATCAGCGGTAAACGAAGAGCAGATGAGGAAACTCATTAGTGATATGAAACCCGACTATGATTATATCCTCATTGACTGTCCTGCAGGTATTGAGCAGGGCTTTAGGAATGCCATAGCTGGTGCTGACAAAGCAATTATCGTGACGACTGCCGAAAGACCGGCTGTCAGGGATGCGGACCGTATTATTGGTCTGCTCGAAAAAGAAGAGCAGATTGAACCGCCTCAATTGATTATCAACCGGATACGCGGCCATTTACTTCATGAAGATGAGGAAATGGATATCGATGGAGTAACCGATTTTCTTAAAATTGATTTGATCGGCGTCATTCCTGATGATGACCAGGTCATTGTAGCAGCTAATAAAAAGGAACCCATTGCCTATAATCCGGACAATAGAGTCTCGCTTGCCTATAGGAACATTGCCCGAAGGATTCTTGGTGAATCTGTGCCCTTGACTCCGATTGGCGTCGAACCAAAAGGTTTTATGTCAAAATTGAAAAAATTCTTTAGCGTGCGGTAAATTTGAATCATAAATTATGAAGTGAGTGCATTCAATGCCCTCGCTTTTTTTTTTATCCTATCGCAGCTATAAGGATGGAGAGTTAGAATTATATAAAAAAGGCAAGCCATCTATCTTGGCTTGCCTTTTTTATGTGTTGATTAAGTATTAATAAATGTGACAGGTTATCCGCGTCTTCCGCCTCTACCGCCACGTTTTGATTCGGTGCTACGTTTAAGAGTAGATAAATTTTCTTCACTAGTCTTTAAAAAGCGAACCATTTTATCTTCGAAATTTTCCTTTGGTTGGAAATTACCTTTTGAACGAAAGTCTTTTGAACGGCTATCCCCTTGGCGTGGTGGGCGTTTAGTATAAGAAGAGGTTTGCCCTTCGGGTTTATCTATAGCCTTTTTGATGGACAAGGCAGTTTTTCCGTCTTTCTCACTAATCACTTTTACTTCAATTTGGTCGCCTACTTTAAGATGGTCATTAACGTCTTTTACATAGCTATCCGCTACCTCACTGATATGCACAAGACCTGTTGAGCCTCCTGGTAATTCTACGAATGCTCCAAAATTAGTGATACCTGTTACTTTACCTTGTACTTTGCTGCCTATTTCGATTGACATAAAAAAATGTTCCCCCTCAATAATGTTAAAACAACTTCATTATAACAAATTAAGAAGAACAATATCAATTGGATTTTTTTTCTCAATGATTTCATTTTCTAAATCAAAGCATAAAATACATCAAAACTCATGGTTTTCAATTAAATTGTTGTTCCAAAATTTATTTTAGAATGAAAAATCCAGAGGTGTTTAGAAAGAAAATCTTTTCTCCGTCATAGTCTGGACAAGTTGCTCATACGTTGTAATATAGCGCTTTGACATGAGCAGGGGGTGGATTTAGAATGGATGATCGCAGGAAAGATATCCGCAATCGTATCGCCAAGAGACGGAAGTTTAATGATAAACCAGCAGGAAATGGTAGTTGGACGGAGATCAATAATGAGGAACCGTATGGTTTTGATTCATTTAATGGGTATTCCGAGAAAGATCATCCGCTCTTTAAGAAAGAATATTTCTTTTTTAAAATCTTGGCCAGTGTATGTCTATTTCTTATTATTGCGGTGATGTTTAAGCATCCTTCAACGCGGCTGGATTCTGCAAGGAGTTTTGTCACGGAAAACATGAAGCAGGAATTTCAGTTTGCTTCGATTTCCAATTGGTATGAAAGTGCGTTTGGTAAACCTATCGCTTTTTTACCGACTGAATCTGGGAAAGAAACAGTCGATTCGGGTGAAGGCTATGCGATGCCTGCCTCTGCGAAGATTACCCAAACCTTTGAGACAAACGGCGAGGGAATCATTTTGGAAACAAGCAAAGGGTCTAAGGTTGAATCGATCAATGAAGGGGTGGTCATTTTTGCCGGTGAAAAGGAGGGGATTGGAAAGACGGTTGTTATTCAGCATGCTAACAAAAGTGAATCCTGGTATGGGCAACTAGAAAAGATTGATGTGAAACTTTATGAGTTTGTTAAGAAAGGGAACGAAGTCGGACAGGTTACAGTAAGTGAAGACGGTTCCAAGGGCAGGTTTTATTTAGCAATAAAAGAAAATGACGCCTTCATCGATCCTAAAAAGGTGATATCCTTTGAGTGAGTATGGAAAATTACTATTTAAAATCAGAGTACATCCGACACTGTGGTTCGTCATTGGAATCGCCATCCTTACGGCCCATTTCGTTGAAATGATGATGTTGTTACTCATCGTTTTTATTCATGAGATGGGGCATGCAACCTGTGCTCAGCACTTTAAATGGCGAATTAAGTCAATCCATCTGCTTCCTTTTGGAGGGGCGGTCGAGACTGAGGAGTATGGAAATAAAAGTTTGAAGGAGGATTTGGCCGTCGTGCTTGCCGGTCCGCTTCAACATGTTTGGCTCATCGGAGCGGCTTTTTTGCTCTATTCCCTTTCCTTTATTTCCTATGAGCTGTATCAGCCTTTCTTATATATGAATCTTATGTTGTTGGTTTTTAATTTGTTGCCAATTTGGCCTTTGGACGGAGGGAGGCTTTTATTCATTGGTGTATCTCTTTACTGCACCTTTCTTGAAGCACAGAAATATACGCTCTATTTTTCTGCTGCATTCGCACTTCTGGCTTTTTTAACTTGGCTCATTCTTGAACCACTTAACTTGAATATCTGGCTGATCATCTTGTTTATTAGTCTGTCACTTGTCATGGAATGGCGGCAGCGGTATTACGCTTTTATCCGCTTTCTTTTACAGCGTCATTATGGTCATACAAACGATTTGGCGAAACTAAAGCCGATTATGGTGGATTCCCAAGAACCGATTTATAAGGTGCTGGAAATGTTTCAACGCGGCTGTAAGCACCCCGTTATCATTATGAAAAACGGCAAAGAGAGTGGTTCGTTGGATGAAACGGAAATCCTCCATGCCTATTTTTCAGAGAAAATGACAAATGGGAAAATAGGTGACCTATTATATTCTTATTAAATATGATATCCTTTCTTCAAATTGAGGAGAGGATTTTTTTTAATGAAAAAGATGATCGCTAACCTATCTTCGCGCGAAAAAAGAGTGGCTGTGCTGGAGAATGATGTGCTACGTAAAATTGAAATCATGCCGCCTCACCAATGCAGTACGGTCGGTAATATTTATCTTGGGAAAGTAACAAAGGTATTGCCGGGTATGGATGCAGTCTTTATTGATTATGGAGTAGACAAGAATGGCTTTTTGCATCGTGACGAAATTCCGTCTTTCCAACTGACAAAACGAGACGGAAAAGCGGCAATTGGTCAATACGTCCGCCAAGGAGAAAAGCTGCTAGTTCAGGTGACTAGGGATGAAACCGGTAAAAAAGGAGCAAAATTGACAGGGTTGATCGAGTTTTCAACAGATTCCCTCGTTTACATACATGGAATAGATTATGTTGGCGTTTCTAAGAAATTCAAAAACGAGCACATGCAAAAACAGTGGCGGGAAACGGCTGTACAGTTTAAACAGCCTAATGAGGGGTTGATTGTCCGCACATCGATGGAGAATGAAAGCGAAACTGTTTTTTTGAACAGGTTATCTTCATTGCGTCAGCTCTATAAAAATCTTGAACTGAAGGCAGCCTCTCTAAAGGCTCCAGCTCTCCTCTATGAGAGAGATAATTTCTTAGAGATGATTATCTCTGAAATGTCGAGAACGGGTTCAGGGGAACTTTCTATCGATGATTTCGAGGCATATCAAGAGTTGAAAAAATGGATACAGGAAAATGATAAGGAATGGATATTATCCTATGAAACGGGTCCGAAAAACATTTTTTCTGAACGGAATGTGGATGGGCAAGTTGAGAAAGTGATGAAGAAAATAGTCTGGCTCGATAACGGAGGCTATTTAATTTTTGAAGAAACGGAAGCGTTCACTGTAATTGACGTCAATTCGGGTAAGTTCACTGGTAAAGTGGAAAAGGAAGCAACGCTGTTTGCAGTGAATCAGGCGGCAGCGAAAGAAGTTGCCCGTCAACTGAGATTGAGAAATATTAGCGGGATTATCCTAATAGATTTCATCAATATGGAGAAGCCACAGCATAAGCTTGAAATTATCGACATTGTCAAAAAGGAAGTAGCGAGGGATGAGATGCGCGTCCAGGTTATTGGCTTTACAGAACTAGGCATCTTACAGGTGACGAGAAAGAGAACCTCACCGTCACTTAGCGAAATATTGACGATACCTTGTCCTGTATGCAGCGGAAGCGGGAAAGTTGAGAGTGCTGAAACAGTGGCCTTCCGGTTGGAGCGTGAATTGCTGGAACATCGCAAAGCGGATGATGAAGCGGTCTGGGTGGAAGTAAGCAAAGCGGTGGCAGACGTGTTGCTAGGTGAAAATGAATCATATAGGCCGACATTGGAAGAATTGATTTCTAAAAAGTTATTTCTTTCATTTGTCTCCGGTTCTATTAATACGTATTCTATTAAGCGCTTCGGGAGCATTCAGGAAATCGAGCGAGCTTTCAAGTGATGGACGAGAATTCTTACAAATATATTGACAGCTCTTCCGGTTTCATGATAGGATTTTAATGTTATGTTTGTAGCACCCGTGCTACAACCGCTCAACAACAGGTCTTAAGCTTTTGTCTTTTTGACAAGACGCCTGTGATTGGCGAGTCTGAGACATTTAAGGAGGTGCAAGTATGTACGCAATTATCGAAACTGGCGGTAAACAAATTAAAGTAGCAGCTGGCGAAGCGGTTTACATTGAAAAATTAAACGCAGAAGCAGGCGAAACTGTTACATTTGACAAAGTTTTATTCGTAGGTGGCGAAGACGTGAAAGTCGGTGCTCCACTAGTGGAAGGCGCTACTGTAACAGGTACTGTCGAGAAACAAGGTAAGCAAAAGAAAATCACTGTTTTCAAATACAAAGCGAAGAAAAACAATCGTAAAAAACAAGGTCATCGTCAACCATACACAAAAGTTGTTATCGAAGCAATCAACGCGTAAGGGCTGATTCTAGATGATTAAAGTTGTCTTTGATGCTCCGCAGGAACGGATTACTTCGTTCACCTTAAGCGGACATGCTAATTTTGCTAAAAAAGGTTCTGATATCGTTTGTGCAGGTGTATCGGCTGTTTCCTTCGGGTCAGTCAATGCGATTATGTCCTTAACGGATGTAGAGCCTGAGATTGAGCAAGGGAGAGAGGGCGGCTATCTTCGCTGCGTTATTCCGGGGAATCTTTCACCGGAATCCGAAGAAAAGGTGCAGCTGCTCTTGAACAGTATGCTCATATCACTGCAAACTATCGAACGTGATTATGGTAAATACATGAAAATTATCCTCAACCAATAGGAGGTGGAACAAATGTTAAGATTAAATCTTCAGTTCTTCGCTTCGAAAAAAGGAGTAGGTTCTACAAAGAACGGACGTGACTCTCAATCTAAGCGTCTTGGCGCTAAACGTGCAGATGGTCAATTCGTTTCTGGTGGTTCTATCCTTTACCGTCAACGCGGAACAAAAATCTATCCAGGTGAGAACGTAGGCCGTGGTGGAGACGATACTCTATACGCTAAAGTAGACGGTGTTGTTAAATTCGAACGTTTCGGACGTGACCGTAAAAAAGTAAGCGTATATCCAGTTGCACAAGAAGCATAATTGGCATCTTTGAACAGAGGCTGACTCAAAAGGGTCTGATTCCTTCTACAAGACACTATATATCGCGTCATTTTTAATAATGGTATGCTATATAGTGAAGAAGGGGTCCGGCCCTTTATTTATACTATAGGAACGATAAATAACCAGCGTTTTGCAGGAGACTTTAGTCATTAGTATAAGAAAAACAACCTCTGACTTACAAAAGGCTCGCCAATAGGCGGGCTTTCTTACCTTTTAGGGGAAAATCTAAGATTACTTTATCCATCACATTTGGTTAGGCCAAATAGACAGTCCAATTCAACTATAATATCTCCAATTGGTGCATAAATAAGGCCCATTCTCTTTATAAGTTCAAATGGCTCTACCATCGTCCAAAGAACTCAGGGTGTGTGGCTGTATTTTTTGGACGGGGGCTTTCATGTGAAGGCATGTGAATCGAGCTTCATTTCCTGTTTGTTGTTTTTTTGATATACTGTACAAATGGAAGTATTCAACATGATAGAGCTGAAAAAAGTTTCTTTATCATAATTGAAGGTGTTAATAATGGATAAAAATTGGACGACTATTGAAACTCTTCGTCAAACCAGGCATGATTGGCTGAATAGAATTCAAATAATAAAAGGGAATCTGGAGTTAAACAAAATTGATCGTGTCAAAGGCATTATTGATGAAATCATTATTGAAACCCAGAATGAAGCACGCCTTACCAATTTGAATTTGCCAAAGTTCAGCGAGATGTTGTTGACGTCGAATTGGAATAACGGATCATTTTATTGCGAATATGAAATTATTGATGTTTTTGAAGGCTCTACTGAGCTGGACGAGCTGATGTATCGTTGGACGAATGATTACTTTAAAGTTTTGGAAAAGAATCTAGACCCATTTTTTGAAAATATTCTAGCTGTTTCTATGTGTAAGAAAGAGATAAGCGATATGCGTATTTCATTTCATATGCAAGGCAGATTTATCGACCAAGCCGCTGTGATGGGATTTTTAGAAAAGTCGTTAACCGCGGAGCAATCAATTGATATTCTCGAATGTAATGAAGATGAATTATTTTTTAAGATGGATATTAAGTTTTAGAGAAGTATACAGCAAGAAATGACTTGCAGAAAACAAGGAAGTGATAGCATGTTTGTCGATCAAACGAAAGTCTATATAAAAGGCGGAGACGGTGGTAACGGGATAGTTGCTTATCGTCGTGAAAAATTCATACCAAAAGGCGGACCTGCCGGCGGAGACGGTGGTAATGGAGCGAACGTCGTTTTTGAAGTAGAAGAAGGCCTGCGTACGTTAATGGATTTCCGTTATCAGCGCCACTTTAAGGCACCGCGCGGAGAACATGGCATGTCCAAAAACATGCATGGTGCTGCTGCTAAAGATATGATTATTAAAGTTCCACCAGGTACAGTTGTAATTGATGAAAAAACCAAGGAAGTTATTGCTGATTTAGTAGAACACGGACAACGCGCCGTTATCGCTAAGGGTGGACGCGGCGGTCGTGGAAACTCTCGTTTTGCGACTCCAGCTAATCCTGCTCCAGAAATTGCGGAAAACGGTGAACCTGGCCAAGAGCGCGATATAATTATGGAATTGAAATTATTGGCTGATGTAGGTTTGGTTGGTTTTCCTAGTGTCGGAAAATCCACTTTACTTTCTGTCGTATCTGCAGCAAGACCTAAAATTGCCGAATACCATTTTACAACGATTGTACCAAACCTTGGAATGGTAGAAACGGAAGATCACCGTAGCTTTGTAATGGCCGATTTGCCTGGCCTGATTGAAGGTGCTTCTGAAGGAGTAGGTCTTGGACATCAATTCTTACGCCATATTGAAAGAACAAGGGTAATTGTTCATGTAATTGATATGTCAGGCCTTGAAGGTAGAGATCCTTATGAAGACTACCTGACAATCAACAAAGAGCTTGAAGAGTATAACCTGCGCTTGACTGAACGTCCGCAAATCATTGTAGCAAGTAAAATGGATATGCCGGATTCTGCAGAGAATTTAGCCGCATTCAAAGAAAAGCTTGAAGAAGACTTCCCGGTCTTCCCGGTTTCTGCTGTAACACGTGAAGGAATCCGTGAGCTACTTTATGCGATTGCTGATAAAATCGAAGAAACACCTGAGTTCCCTCTTGATCATGAAGAAGAGAATACTGGAATTCACCGTGTTCTTTATAAACATACATCACAGTCAGATGAATTTGACATTGTACGCGAATCGGATGGAAGTTTTGCCGTCTCTGGATTCAAGATCGAGCGTCTATTCAAAATGACTGACTTCACTCGTGAAGAGTCCATCCGTCGTTTCGCTAGACAACTTCGTTCATTCGGAGTCGACGAAGGCCTTCGCCAAAAAGGTGCGACAAATGGTGATATCGTCCGTATCCTTGAATATGAATTTGAATTCGTTGATTGATTAGATACCATGATGGCAGGCAAAAGGAGGCGTGCTGAGTTTGAATAAGGCCGATCAGAAATTTTTCCTCGTTCGAGAGGACGTCCTTCCCGAAGCGATGAAAAAAACGCTGGATGCAAAAGAAATGATTGAACGAGGAAAAGCAGAATCAGTTTGGGAAGCAGTACAGCGAGTGGACTTAAGTAGAAGTGCCTTTTACAAATACCGTGACACGGTTTTTCCATTTCATACAGTTGTTAAAGAAAAGCTGATTACCCTGTTCTTCTATCTCGAAGATCGTTCTGGTACTCTATCGGAGCTCTTACGGCTCGTCGCCTCATCAGGTTGCAACATCATGACCATTCACCAAACGATTCCCTTGCAGGGACGAGCCAATGTTACCCTATCTCTAAACACGGGTGGGATGACGATGGATATTAATGATCTGCTTACTAAACTGCGTAAAATGGAGTTCGTCGAAAAAGTCGAAATTATTGGGAACGGCGCATAAAAAACAGCCTGTACATTTCACATGTACAGGCTGTTTTTTTATCAGGGGACGATTTATCGATTAACTATTGTAAAAAATCAGAAAATGACATAACATAAATAGTAGATTTTCCGTGAAAAGGGGATTATAATATGACATCAAAAATAGCATTTCTTGGACCGAAAGCAACGTTCACGGATTTAGCTGTATCGCGACTATTTCCTAATGATATAAAAATACCAATGAACACGATTCCAGACTGCCTTGATGCTGTTCGTGACGGGGAAGTAAATCACGCACTCGTCCCAATCGAGAATGCTTTGGAGGGTTCGGTAAATATTACAATGGATTACTTAGTCCATGAAGTGACATTACCGATTAAAGGGGAAGTAACGATTCCAATCCAACAACATTATATGGTGCATCCGGATCATGCATATCCTGGTTTTAAACCGGATATGGTTTATTCCCACTCACATGCTATCGCACAATGCCGCAAATTTCTACATAAAGAACTAAGGGGCATACCGTATGAATATGTCACGTCCACTGCGGCAGCTGCGAAAATGGTGATGGAGAATTCCGATATCAATATAGCTGCGATTGCAAATGACATGGCTGCGGCGGAGTATGGTTTGACGATTGTAAAACAAAATATTCATGATTATGAACATAATCATACAAAATTTATCGTCGTATCTAATAGCGAAGTAGATTTTGAAGGGCATTTGACTACTGAGGGCGACAAGAAAACGACGCTTATGGTTCAGCTTCCTGCCGATCATTCAGGGCAGCTGCACCAAGTCCTTTCCGCTTTCTCTTGGAGGAAACTTAACCTTTCTAAGATTGAATCACGACCAATGAAAACAGGATTAGGCAATTACTTTTTCATTATCGACGTCGGAATGGCTCTTGACGATGTTCTCATCCCAGGTGCGATTTCTGAGCTTGAGGCTCTTGGATGTACCGTTTCAATCATGGGCAGCTATCCATGCTTTAAAGTCCAAAATGGTGTACCGCAAAGTTGATTTCTTTAAGGTTGAGAGTAAAGGTTCCTTTCCTCAAAGTTTGACCCAGATGCGGAATTGAACCGTTTAGGCTCACAAGGTTGCAACCTGTATTCACAGAGTGGTAAATGGTACAACCTCGGATGTGTTTTATACAATGATGAGAGAAAATATTGAATAAGAAGAGTGTCCCAGGAGTATTTTCTGGGGCATTTTTTTGTTGAAGTGTTCAATAGAAATCGTATTTCTCTCGTGTACGAGTTCCTAAAACGATACTTACATTTAAAAATATAAAGAAAATAGGCAAAAAGAAATGAATGTCCATTGAAGGATTTTGAAGGTAACTGAAACGGCTATTTTTATAGCGGAAAGAGATAAGGATAAAGAACAGGAAAAACAAAAATATCAATATCGGAATATAGAGGAGGAACAGTCAGAAGGGGAATTAATACAGGTAATGGGAGGCTGGATACAAGCGGTGGGTTCTATTATTAGTCTTATAGGCCAATTGAGAAGTAATAATGAAGATAAAGGCGATGGAGATAGCTCTAGTGTAAGCAGAACCAATGATGATAGGCATAGTCCTTAATAAATCGTCAAATGGCTGTTCCGAAAAGCGATAAAAAAAACTCATGTTATGGAACGCATACTGTTTTTTCTAATTTATGAAATGATGGAAGGTCGATTTATTTGTAACGACGGACAAATAATCTCTCTGAAGGTTGAATTATTCCTGGCGACGGACGAATAATCTCTCTGAAGGTCGAATTATTCCTGGCGATGGACGAATAATCTCTCTAAAGGTCGAATTATTCCTGGTCACGGACGAATAATCGGAGGTGTTTTGCATGTGAAAAAACGTATTTATATGTGAAGGAAATTAGTCCGTTGTGGATATCAATAAGACCATTTCTTTTCTAAAAAAACATCCTCAAAAGGTATAACTTTTGAGGATGTTTTCGTTTATTCAATCAACTAAAATGCCGGCATTTTTCAAGGCGTTCTCGGCTTCGTCAAGTAGTTCTTCAGAAGACGCGCTAAGTGTATGGAGATGAATGCCGCTTGTTAGTTCTGATAAAAAAGAAGCATTTGTTGCAGTTACTTTAGTGAGGAATTGCTGAACTTCTTTACGACTGCTGACCATAATGGAGGCAGTTAGGTCACCGTAAACGGGGTGCTCGATTTTGACATCTTTCACCGTAATGCCGATATCGACGAGTAAAAATAACTCTTCTTGGGCACGAGATGGATCGTGCTGGCAGGCAATGGTCCGCTCCGGCTTTTGAGTGTTCCCTGTTTGTAAATACATATAGCCTTGGCTAGTAGCGATGATAGGTTCATTTCGTGCTTTCAAGAGTGTGATGTCACCGACGATAACCTGCCGGCTTACATTCGTTATTTGTGAAAGCTCGCTACCGGTTACTGGTTGCTCGCTTGTTTGCAATATATGTAAGAGTTTCGTCCGTCTTTCTTCACCAAGTAATTTCTTTTTTTCCATAATAATTCACCTCGTTAATTACAAACAGTTTACCACAGAATAGAGAATCTTATCGAATCACAGCTATTCCTGCAAGACAGTCTGCTAAGATACGAATATCGTCCACTGTCGTGTTTCTTCCAAAAGAAAGCCGGACAAATTGATGGGCTTCTTCTTCGCTTTTTCCAATAGCTATCATTGTTTTTGACGGATTTTGTTTGCCAATTTGGCAAGCGCTACCCGTGGATACCGCAAAGCCCTGCTGATTTAATTCTAGCATGATGTATTGTCCTTGTAATCCGGAAAATGTCACCGCCAGAATGTGAGGCAATTGCTGGTTTGACGCTTCGATAACTTGAAAATCAACCTTTTTTCCCTCGAGTAGCCGAATCAATTGCTGCCGAATCCGAAAAATCCGGTTTCGTTCATCTTCCATGGTTTTCGCTAATTTTTTTGCAGCCGTAACGAAGGAAGCTATACCGGGAACATTGACAGTCCCTGCACGAAAACCATGTTCATGAGTGATATTGGGTATTGAAGACTTTAGATGATGGATGCCCGGGAAAATGACGGCCCCAATGCCTTTTGGGCCATATACTTTATGGCTCGAAATAGCAAGACCATCACATACGGCAGATATCTCCTCAAGCGGTAATTTAGCAAATGATTGAACACAATCTACATGCAAAAAGGCATCATGTTCGCGAACGATTTTGCTTATTTGTTCGATAGGTTGAATGACTCCGATTTCTGAATTTACATGTTGGACAATGACTAAGCAAGTCCGCCCCGAAATACAATCTTCTAGATGTTCGATGTCAACACGGCCGTCTTTCAAATGACGTAAATACGTAACATCGAAGCCATTGTTTGCAAGTTTGCTGACATAATTGGCTATGGATGCATGTTCAGTTTGGCTTACAATTAAGTGATTCTGCCAGGCAGGCTTTGAGGCGATGAATGTATCTATTGCGATCATATTGCTTTCTGAACCGCCGCTCGTAAAGACGATCCCTTCCTTTTTTATGTCTAGCATTTCCGCTAATTGCTGCCGTGACATATCCAATAAACGTGCTGCATCTGATCCGATATCATGCAAACTGCTCGCATTGCCGAAAAACTTCCGAGATGCTTCAACAAAGACATCTAGTGCTTCATTATCCATCGGTGTCGAAGCCGCATAATCTAAATAAATCAAGAAATATCACTTCCATCCTCTAAACTTAAAAAACTCTTGATAATAGTTTAATAATATGTAAATATAGTTGTCAAGACACCTGTCATAAACAGGAGGAATGAAATAATGGAAAGAACGGAAGTCGTAGTGATAGGAAGCGGCATTGCTGCATTGAAAACTGCATTAGAAGTAAGCAAACATAAGCATGTGATACTCATCACAAAATCAAAGATTCGTCACAGTAATTCCTATTTAGCGCAAGGCGGCATTGCTGCAGCAATATCTGAACAGGACGAAGTATCTTATCATAAAAAAGATACGTTGGCAGCCGGTCAGAAATATAACGAGGTACATGCTGTCGTAAAATTAGTAGAAGAGGCTCCCTTGGTGATATCTGAACTCATCCAATCCGGTATGCAATTCGACCGCGATCAAGATGGCGGACTTATGCTTGGCATGGAGGGTGCGCACAGCCAAAGAAGAATCCTTCATAGTCATGGAGATGCTACAGGTAAGTACATTATGGAGCATCTAATAGATGGCTTGAAAAAATCAACGATACAGGTGCTCGAGGATACTGCAGCGGTAGAATTGATTATAGGAAAAGATGGATCTTGTATTGGTGTCAAAACGCTGCAAAAGGAAGGCGGATTTGTATCTTACTATGCAGAACAAACTGTATTGGCAACAGGTGGCTGCGGTTCTCTATACAGAATTACTTCGAATTCACAGACTGTTTCAGGGGATGGAATCGCACTTGCTTTCAAAGCTGGGGCACGAGTGCGTGATATGGAATTTATCCAGTTTCATCCGACTCTTCTTTTTATTAATGGTAAAGCAGAGGGGCTCGTTTCAGAGGCAGTCCGCGGTGATGGTGCACAATTAGTGAATGAAATGGGCAAGCCCATCATGGAAGGTGTCCACAGAATGAAAGACCTTGCACCAAGACATATTGTGGCACAGACGATTTTTTCTTATTTGCAGCGCGGTGAAAAGGTATTTTTGGATATTTCGATGATTAAGGATTTTAAAAAACGTTTTCCAACTGTGACTTCATTATGTGAAAAAAGCGGTATCGACCTTAAATTCGGAAAAATCCCGGTTGCACCTGGAAACCATTTTTTGATGGGTGGAGTTGAAGTGGATCAATGGGGACAAACTTCTGTCGCCTCCTTATATGCAGTTGGTGAAGTAGCTTGTACTGGCGTTCATGGAGCAAATCGTTTGGCAAGCAATTCACTTCTAGAAGGGCTTGTTTTTGGAAATACGCTTGGTCATTTCCTTGCTCATATGCCCTCAAGAACCATACCGTTAGAAAAAGAGCATTCCAAATGTTACACCCTTTTATCCGCAATACCTGATTTGGCTACATTGCAGGAAATGTTAATGAGCGAAGCAGGAATTGTTCGAGATGAAGCGGGTTTAACTCGTTTAAAGGACTATCTTGAATCTTTTGATATAGAAAAATTGCTGCATATGGAAGTTACTGCATTATCAATAAACGAAATAACAAAAATCAACGCCATACTCGTAGCGTGGCTGATTGCTGAATCCGCTTTGACTAGAACGGAAAGCAGGGGCGGTCATTTTCGCAGTGACTATCCAAGGGAAGATGACTCCTTATGGCTGAAAAACTCTGTTATCCTTGCCTGCACGGATGTGAAAAACCGAGTGAAAGGGAGAAGACTATATGAACACATTGAAGCTTAAGCAGATGCTGCAACAATTTTTGATAGAAGATATAGGTGAATGCGATGTAACGAGTGATACGATTTTTAATCAAGATGAACAGGGTACTTTGACGTTCATCGCAAAAGAAGATGGTGTCTTTAGTGGGAGTGCTGTCATCAACACGGGATTTGCGCTGCTGGATCACCAAATACTGGTTGAACTGTTTGTTCAAGATGGAGAAGTGTTTGAAACAGGCCAACAGCTTGCAAGAATAACCGGCAATATGGCTTCGCTTCTAAAAGGGGAAAGAGTAGTTTTGAATTTAGTGCAACGCATGTCCGCTATTGCAACACAGGCGCATAAAGCAACCATGATTTTAGCTGGTACAAAAACAAGGGCTTGTGATACTAGGAAAACTACACCAGGTCTGAGGATGCTTGAAAAATATGCGGTCCGATCTGGTGGGGCCTTCAATCACCGATATGGATTGTATGATGCCGTCATGATTAAGGACAACCATATTTCTTTTGCCGGTTCTATCACGAAGGCATTACAAACAGTCAAAGCTAAGCTGGGACATACCACGAAAGTCGAAGTGGAAACGGAATCAGCAGATCAAGTGCAAGAAGCAGTTGAAGCAGGTGCCGATATTATCATGTTCGATAACCGGAGTCCTGAAGAAATTAAACAACTGATCAACTTGGTGCCTGAACATATTATCACTGAAGCTTCAGGTGGGATTAACTTGACTAATTTAGCCTTATATCGGGAAACAGGGGTTGATTATATATCATTGGGCAGTTTAACGCACAGTGTTAGGGCACTTGATATTAGTGCAAAGGTTGCAGAACGTGAGGGGGTAATTAAATGAACATACTGGAGATGGCCAAAACAGCAGGGAATGTATTACCTGAAACATATAAATCGATGACAAAGGAGGAAATGGAGAGGCGGGTCCGTAAGATTAAACAGCAACTTGGGAGCCGATTGTATATTCCAGGTCATCATTATCAACGTGAGGAAGTCATTCAATTTTCGGATGTAACTGGTGATTCACTTCAGCTAGCTCAACTTTCTGCGCAAAATCGTGAAGCGGAGTACATCGTGTTTTGTGGCGTGCATTTTATGGCTGAAACAGCCGATATTTTGACAACAGAAGGACAGACGGTTATCCTGCCGGACATGCGAGCGGGCTGTTCGATGGCAGATATGGCGGATATTGACCAAACAGAACGTGCTTGGACAAAGCTGCAGTCCATGTTTGGTGATACGATTCTTCCGCTAACATATGTCAATTCAACAGCGGCAATCAAGGCTTTCGTTGGAAAAAACGGCGGAGCGACTGTAACTTCTTCAAATGCACAGGGAATGGTCTCTTGGGCCCTCTCGCAAAAAGAACGAATTCTCTTCCTTCCGGATCAGCATCTTGGGAGGAATACAGCCTATGACCTTGGAATCCCGTTGAAGCAGATGGCTGTTTGGGACCCTCATAATGATGAATTAATCTATGAAGGGGAGCTAGAAGACTTGAAGGTGCTTCTTTGGAAAGGGCATTGCTCTGTTCATGAAAACTTTACAACAGGGAATATTGAAACGCTTAGGGCTGAGCAACCGGAAATGAATATAATTGTTCATCCAGAATGCCGCCGTGAAGTAGTCGCCTTATCAGACTATAATGGCTCGACATCCTATATCATTAACATGATTGAAAAAGCAAAATCAGGAAGTTCCTGGGCAATTGGCACGGAAATGAACCTTGTCAAGCGGCTTATCGCAAATAATCCTGACAAAAATATCATCTCTTTGAACCCGAATATGTGTCCATGTCTCACGATGAACCGAATTGATCTGCCGCATCTGCTTTGGGCTCTAGAATCAATTGCGGAAGGTACAGTAATTAATCCGATAAAAGTAGAAAAGAAGATTGCGGATAACGCCATTCTTGCTTTGAACCGAATGCTTGAACGTGTTTGAATAGATAGTTTGTTTTTTTCGGAGTCTTAAAAACATCTACTGATCACTATGATCAGCATCTTATGCCATTTGGTTAAATAATAAATAGGGGGGTCATAAAAGACCCCCTATTTATTAGTATCGACAGTAATAGAAAAAATGAGAATCTTTAAAAGAAGCTAGAGATTACTTGCTTTAAAGGTACCGCCTTCATTCATGTTTCCGGATTTTATTCCTTTATTAAACCACGCTTTCTCTGTTCGGAGGTACCGTGCGTGAAGCTATCCGGAACAACATAGCCTTGTGCTTTTTTTTGAATCCGGTCATCACCAACTCCGCTGGCTGCATTCAATGCTTCCTCGAGATCACCTTCCTCAAGTAAATTCTCTCCCTGGAAATGATGGGCCCAAACTCCGGCCAAATAGTCGGCCTGTAATTCAAGACTAATCCAACTCCGCCTCCAATTCCAGCTACACCTTTGCCGCTCATTCCTCTTCTGTCCTCAACGTTTGAGCTACCCTGTCTTCCCTTCCATTTCATTATTTTTTTCCTTCTAGAATGCAATTTATGTACCTGAAATACAGCCTTAGGTTATTTACTTCCTTATACCCGAATTTCCTTCTGTTTAGACAGAGGGAAGCCTTTGCAGGAAGAATTTCAATTCATGAAGGATCCCATGATAAAAGACCACTGCGATCCCTTTTCTAGGAATTCATGCAGTGGTTTCCCTTCTAGTTATATTTTTTCTACATCAATCAAAGATAATGTTTCCTGAAAAAGGATGACTCCAAAGTGAATGATATTTCTTTTTTCAGTATGTGAACCGTAACTTTTTCTTCTCTTAAAAGTTCCATCCTTGTTCCTTATTTAGTGATCCAATCATAAAAGTCAATTTTCATGCATAAGTTTTCATGATAAAAATAATAGCAATTTACCCACTACATCATAGTATATATGGACATATGCACAGGAGGGGTTAACAGCGTGAAAATTCATATAGTCCAAAAAGGCGATACGCTTTGGAAGCTCGCCAAAAAATACGGCGTCAGTTTTGAAGAACTGAAAAAAGTAAACGCGCAATTAAGCAACCCGGATATGATGATGCCGGGAATGAAAATTAAAATACCTGGAACATCTGGAGCTGTAAAAAAAGAAACCATTATACCCAGCACAAACATTCCATCAGGAATGAAAGAAACTCAAATTCAGCCTACACATAAAAAAGAACAGCAAATTATGCCGAAACCGCCTATGAAAGAACAGCAGATCATTCCTAAAAAAGAACAGCAAATTGTTCAGCCAAAGCCTATTATTAAAGAAAAACAAATAGTTGTTCCGAAAGAAGTACCGGTACCCATTCCGGTAGTCCCGGAAATCGATATTAATAATTATTATATGGTCAATATGACTAATATGAGTGTGCAAAAGCCCCCAGCGCCACCTCCTTTACCAAAGAAAAAAGAAAAGGCAGTGGCACCAAAAAAGAAAAAGCCAGCAGTTCAGGAGGTTTACGAAGAGCAGCCAGTTGTTCAGGAAATTTGTGAGCCTGTCGATGATTGTATTCCCGTAACACCAATCATGCCTGGAAGTGGTTTTTGTATTCAGCCGCCCCCTTGGGCGTGTATGCCTATGCAAGGAGTCCCTTATCAAGGTGTTCCTGGGTTTCAGCCTGCTCCAGCTATGCATGGCTATCAAATGATGGAAGAAAGTTCAGACGTATGGGGAGAATCTCCTGACATGCATACAATGGGTCAAGGATATGTCCAAGGAGCCCAGCAAAATTATCCATACCAAGCATCAGCACCGGTTCCACACCATTTTTATGGAGGAATGGCGCAACAGTTTCCAGTAGCAGGTTCTCATATGCAAGAAGCTTATGAGTCATCTGCTGAATCGCCATCTTTCCACGATTATCAAAATTTCCCTCAGCAACATTTTACACAGCATGCGGGTAAAAAAGAGGAAGATTGCGGCTGTAATAAAGGAATACTTGGATCATACGGACCGGAAGTGAAGGGTCAGTACCAGGCCAATCAGGCGGGAAATCCTTATGCACATCACCATCCTGATTATCATCAATATCAAGCAGCTCAACCACAACAGATGCAACATCATTATGAGGAAGAGTCATCAGAATCCGGTTTTATGGGAATGGGAGGCCAGCAAGGAGGTCAACCAGGAATGATGGGAGGCCAGCAAGGAGGTCAACCGGGAATGATGGGAGGCCAACAAGGAGGACAGCCGGGGATGATGGGAGGCCAGTATAGAGGTCAACCAGGAATGATGCCAGGTCAATTTGGTGGTCAGCCGGAAGCAATGTTACCTGGACAAATGGGGGGGCAACCAGGTCAATTCGGGGGCGTTCGTGCGCCTGAAACGTTTGGAATGCCAACTTATGTAGATGAAAGCGATGACTACTAATTATCAGCAAGGCAGTGTATTTTACACTCGTCTCCTCTCTTATTTAAATCGTAGGCCAAAGAATATCCACCATCTTCAAAGTAGTGTCTATTTAATTACCTTTGAAAAGGATCCTCCGCTAATTCTTAAAGGATTTGACAGTTTTGAAAAGTGGGATCGACAAAGAGAATTGACTTCTTTGTTAAAACAAAAGGGATTCACTCAAACGTATTATATTCATCAGAATTTAATGCCTTTCCAATTTGAAGGGAAATGGTATGGCAGTATAGACTATTTGCCACCTAGTAAGAAAAAATTCCGATATTCCAATCAAAAGGATCGCCTTGAAGGAATTCAGTTACTTGAAAGCTTCCATGATGTTTCGGAACATCTGTATATTAAAGCGCCAGTTTTTGATCAATCAAAAAAATGGAAAGAACGGTTATCGCTATTTAAAAAGAACTTTTCTTATATTCGCCAATATGTTTCCGGAGAGATTATTAAGGAATGGATTGGCTGGGGTGAGTGGGCCCTTGATGGTTTTGAAAAAAATCAGTCTTTGTGGAATAAGGAAAAAAAAGTAATCATTCACGGTGATTGTGCTCATCATAATTTTTTGCGGAAAGCAGATGGCACCTTAACCTTAATCGATTTTGACTTAATGGCCAGCGCTCCAAGGTGCATTGATTATTTACAGTATGCAAATCGAATATCCAATCATTTAGAAGACGCTGCTACGATGTTATGGCAAATACCTCAACTGAAAAAATATCAATCAGACCCAGCCTTTTTATATGCTTTAACTTATCCAACGGATATTTTCCGTGAATGGAACCGCCAAAATAAAAGTTCTTCTCAGCTTCATTCTGTTTGGAAAATGACGGTGGAAGATTTTTCAGAGCGGATGGAGATGAATGAAAAACTGAAAGAAAAGATTTCCTCCCTAAATAGGAAATAAAACGTGCTTTTGGCCGTAACTAACAGAGTAAAATCCCCTTTAGACAACCATGATAATTATGAGCGAAATATAGGCTCTATTGTAATGGGGAGGGTTGTTGGTGCGGAAAATAAAATGGGCATTGCCGCTTTGCACGGTATTAGCTGCCACAAGCTTGGTTGGGTGCGCTAATAATAATGCAGCGGAAAACGAGAATATTACGAATGAGACAGGATATCATTCCACTGAAAAAGATGCGTTAGTTCGCAACATTAATTATCAGAATGTGGTTCAAGGCCTTTACAACAAGGATGATGAGTATAGTAAGCGGGATCGTAATTACCATGGTCATGAAAGTAAACCACTTCGGGCTCGATCATCATATTATAATGCGTATGAAGGTGAATTAGCCGACAAAGTTAATGGGGTGGCCAATTCAGAGGATGCAGTTATTGACTCCCGGGCCATTATTATGGAAGATGAAATGCTTGTAGCCTTGTTGCTCGATGACTACAACCAGGCAAAAGCTGTTAAAGAATCAGTAATGAAAAAAGTCGAACCACTCACTGAAGGCCGGACGCTTAACGTAACGACTGATAAAGGCGTGTATTTCCGGACAATGACACTCGATAACAACCTTCGTGATGGCGATACGAGAGACTCAATCATTCTGGATGCCAATGACATGTTCGATAACCTAAACATTCATGAAAATCATTTAAAATGATTATGTGAAGCTGACTAATTTTTGGAGTCAGCTTTTTTTGTTTTATCGACCCGGCCGGATTTTTTCTGGTTAATAATCTTTATTTCGGGTCAAACTACTTAAAAAGTAAACTCCCTTAAGAGGTGAGAATATTGACTAATCAACTTAGAATTCAGTTTTTCTTGACACTTTTTATACTGCCATTTTGCTATACCGTTTTTGCAGAAGAGTTAGTGCAACAGGAAAATAATCCAATTGAAAGAAAGGTAATTCTTCAGCGTATGTATCTTGATGGTGAGTTAAGTGAGGAAAAATTGACAGAAACAATTTGGACGATGGAAGACTTTTGGTTAAAATATCAAGGTTGGAAAGTAGTCGATCAGAATGAAGACCAGATTGTACTTAAGAAAATAGAAAATGATATATCTCCGCTTTTAAAGGCAAATGGATATCTAGGCATGAAAAAAGATGGTACGTTATCCATTTTTATTGGTCGACCGGAGCACGCTAAAATCATTCATACTTTCTACCAAATAGACGTTGGTAAACTCGAAGTATACAAGCAAGAAGAATTGCAAAAAGGCATACCAATCGTGAATAAAGACCAATATAAGCAGCTCATTAAAGAATATGAGCCATATTCGGTAAATTAGGATGGGAATAGAACCCGTCCTTTTTGTATGGGAACAGGTTTTTTTAAAAAAGTGAATTTCATTCAAGTGGAAAAATTATATCACCGTTTTTCAGCAGAAACATAAAACTCCAATAAAATAAACAAGGTGTTAAAAGGAAGCAAGGTCTAGGGAAAAAGCCCTGACCAATTGCTAAATAACTTTTAATAAACTTCCATCCTTTTTTATGATAAAATGAGAGGTACAGCAAAATCAGGGAGAGAAATAATTTGTATGATTATATAAAAGGCAAGGTCGATTATATCGGACCTGAATACATAGTTGTGGAAAATGGGGGGATCGGATATCAAGTGATGACGCCGAATCCTTTTATTTTTTCCGCTCAATATCAAAAAGAGATTCAAGTTTTTCTGTATCATTATGTGCGTGAGGATATGGCCGCATTTTACGGATTTCAGACTCGTCAAGAAAAGGCACTGTTCACCAAGTTGTTGAATGTTACTGGAATTGGGCCTAAGGGGGCGCTCGCCATATTAGCGTCAGGCAAGGTCGATCAAGTGGTACAGGCGATTGAAAATGAGGATGAAACGTTTCTTGTTAAATTCCCAGGAGTCGGAAAGAAGACGGCACGCCAAATGATTCTTGATTTAAAAGGAAAACTCGAGAACATAATTCCGGATGCGTTTCCAAACTTGTTTAACGAAGGCATTACAGCGGCAATCAGCCAAAACGGTTATACCGAGGAGCTGGATGAAGCAATTCTCGCCTTAAAGGCTCTTGGTTATTCTGAAAAAGAAATTCAAAAGGTCGCAAAGAAATTACAAACGGAAGAAATGACGACCGAGCAATATATTAAGAAAGCATTGCAAATGATGTTAAGATAAGGAGTGGCGCAATGGAGGAGAGAGTATTCAATCAGGAAGCCGATTTGAACGAACGATCCTTTGAACAAAGCCTGCGACCGCAAAACTTAAAGCAATATATTGGACAGGATAAAGTGAAGGCGAATTTGAGCGTGTATATCGAAGCGGCAAGGATGCGTGAAGAAACGCTAGATCATGTTCTTTTATATGGGCCCCCAGGTCTTGGGAAGACGACACTAGCTGTCATCATCGCCAACGAAATGGGTGTCAATATCCGCACGACTTCCGGGCCAGCCATTGAGCGGCCGGGAGATCTGGCGGCAATTTTGAGTGCGCTCGAACCCGGTGATGTGTTATTCATTGATGAAATTCACCGTTTGCCTCGTGTTGTCGAAGAAGTTCTATATCCCGCAATGGAGGATTTCTGTCTTGATATCGTAGTCGGCAAGGGACCAGAGGCACGTTCGATCAGGATTGACCTGCCTCCGTTTACCCTCGTTGGGGCCACGACAAGGGCAGGTTCGCTGTCGGCACCGCTCAGGGACCGTTTTGGCGTTTTGAGCCGTCTTGAATATTACACGGAAAATCACTTGACTGATATCATCATCCGTACGGCAAGAATCATGGACACGGAAATGGATGATCAGGCCGCAGGCGAGCTTGCTAGAAGATCACGGGGAACCCCAAGAATTGCAAACCGTCTTTTGCGTCGGGTCAGGGATTTCGCCCAGGTCCGTGGAGATGGGACGATAACGGCGGAACTCGCCGATTATGCACTTGAATTAATGCAGGTCGACCGTTTAGGACTCGATCATATTGACCATAAATTACTTAAAGGGATTATTGAGAAATTTCGTGGTGGTCCCGTTGGGTTGGAGACGATTGCAGCAACAATTGGTGAGGAAGCACATACGATTGAAGATGTGTATGAGCCATATCTGTTACAGGTCGGTTTTCTACAACGGACCCCAAGAGGACGAATGGCAACGCCGCTTGTTTATGAGCATTTCGAAATGGAGATGCCTGAATGATGAATGTACCAAAAATGGTTATGATACTTGGCGTGATTATATTTGTGATTGGTTTTGCGATGAAATATATACATCTTGGTAGGCTGCCGGGAGATATTTTATTCAAAAAGGGGAACACAACTTTTTACTTTCCAATCGTAACATCAATCATTGTCAGTGTTGTGTTGTCAGCTATTTTTTATCTAATCAGCCGTTTTAAATAACAAATTACTGCTTTGATAGACAGGTTAGGAAGTGGAACAGATGAAATTGGATATGTTTGATTTTCATTTACCAGAGGAACTAATTGCCCAAGTTCCTTTGGAAGATAGGGAAGCAAGTAGATTGATGGTGCTAGACAAAGTAACTGGTGAGCTAAAGCATGATGTATTCAGTCATATCACGGAGTATATTAAACCTGGTGACTGTCTTGTGTTAAATGATACAAAAGTACTGCCGGCACGGCTATACGGCAGTAAAGAAGAAACAGGTGGAAAAGTAGAAGTCTTGCTGTTGAAACAAGAACATGATGATGTATGGGAGACACTTGTAAAACCAGCGAAACGAATTAAAGAAGGCACGACAATCATCTTTGGCGATGGTAAGCTGAGTGCCGTCTGCACAGGTGTACTTGAACATGGCGGTCGAATCCTAAAGTTTCAATATGAAGGTATCTTTTATGAGATATTAGAGGAACTTGGCGAAATGCCGCTGCCTCCATATATCAAGGAACAGCTCGACGACCAAGACCGTTATCAAACGGTATATGCGCGTGAACGCGGGTCGGCTGCAGCCCCAACGGCAGGGCTGCACTTTACGGAGCATTTGCTTGAGAAACTTAAAGGCATGGGCGTTCATATCGCTTTTATCACGCTTCATGTTGGACTTGGTACGTTCCGCCCAGTCAGCGTGGACGATATTGACAGTCACGAAATGCATTCTGAGTTCTACCAAATGACCGAAGGAACAGCCCGATTACTGAATAAAGTTAAAGAAGACGGTGGGAAAATCATCACGGTCGGTACTACGTCAACGAGAACGCTGGAAACGATTGCGTCCCGTAATGATGGAGTTTTTAAGGAAGAGAGTGGCTGGACGAGCATTTTCATTTATCCTGGTTATGAATTCAAAGGGATTAATGCGATGATTACGAATTTCCATTTACCAAAATCAACTTTAATCATGCTTATCTCCGCCCTCGCAGGTAGGGAGCATGTTCTTCATGCCTATGAAACGGCTGTGGAAGAAAAATACAGGTTCTTTAGTTTTGGAGATGCAATGTTAATTAAGTAATATAAGAGTGAGATGCTCTTGAAGGGAGTTATTGCGTTGACTGCAATACGATATGAGTTAATCAAAACATGTAAACAGACAGGGGCACGGCTAGGTCGAGTTCATACGCCGCATGGTTCTTTTGATACACCAGCATTTATGCCGGTTGGAACAATGGCTACTGTCAAAACGATGTCACCAGAAGATTTGAAACAAATGGGGGCAGGCATCATCCTAAGCAATACGTATCACTTATGGCTGCGTCCAGGACATGAAATTATCAAGGAAGCTGGCGGATTGCACAAATTCATGAACTGGGACAGGGCGATATTAACCGACTCTGGCGGTTTTCAAGTGTTCAGTTTGAGTGAATTCCGTAAAATTGAAGAAGAGGGCGTACATTTCAGAAACCATATCAATGGTGATAAATTATTCTTATCTCCGGAAAAAGCGATGGAAATACAAAATGCACTTGGCTCTGATATTATGATGGCATTCGATGAATGTCCGCCATTCCCGGCAACCGAAGAGTATATGAAGAAATCAGTTGAACGGACATCACGCTGGGCAGAACGCTGCTTGAATGCGCATGAGCGTCCAAAAGATCAAGGGTTGTTCGGTATCGTTCAGGGTGGAGAGTTTGAAAATCTTCGTAAACAAAGTGCGAAAGACCTTGTCTCTCTTGATTTCCCGGGTTATGCTATTGGAGGATTATCTGTTGGGGAACCGAAGGATATCATGAACCGTGTCCTTGAATTTACAAGTCCATTACTGCCAACTAACAAACCGCGTTACCTAATGGGAGTCGGTTCACCGGACTCATTGATTGATGGTGCGCTCCGCGGCGTCGATATGTTTGATTGCGTACTCCCTACACGTATTGCACGTAATGGTACGTTGATGACAAGCAATGGCCGACTGGTTGTGAAAAATGCGAAGTATGCTCGTGATTTTGGTCCAATAGATGAAAATTGCGATTGTCATGTTTGTAAAAATTATAGCCGGGCTTATATCCGCCATTTGATTAAATGTGAAGAAACCTTTGGTATTCGTCTTACGACTTATCATAATCTTCATTTTCTGTTAAACTTGATGGAACAGGTCAGACAAGCTATTCGAGAAGATCGCCTTGGAGACTTTAGGGAAGAGTTTTTTGAACAATATGGTTTCAATAAGCCAAATGCAAAAAACTTCTAATTCCATAAATATTTTAAAGAATGAAAGGAGTGAAGAAAAATGGGTAGTTTAACACAAATACTTCCGTTAATTTTAATGTTCGTATTGTTCTATTTCTTATTAATCCGTCCGCAACAAAAACGCCAGAAGGCTACGCGAAACATGCAAAGCAGTTTGAAAAAAGGTGATAAAGTTGCAACTATCGGCGGCATGCACGGAACAATCGATGCAATCGATGAATTGCAAATTGTCATTAAATCACCAGACGGTTCAAAGCTTACATTTGACCGTGCTGCCATCCGTGAAATTACGGAAAGCGCACCAAATAAAGAAGTAACTGTATAAGACAAACTAAAACCGGGCCTATTGTGCCCGGTTTTTTGCTGTGGTTTTTTAATTGGTTCGCGATTCTGAACTCATATTTACTCCAAGCACGCCACCCATCATGGCTGTGATCACAAAACAACCGTAATAAATCCATTGTTTGATGGTGAAAAGTGCATCATTACCTAAATATTGAAAAAGAAACACAACTAAAAGGTAAAGCAAACCAGTACTTCCACCTAAGAAAAGTCCTTGCTTTTTCCCTTTACCTCCTGAAATAAATCCACCAATGAACAGCGATAAAAAGGACACAATCATGATCACGTATGTCAGGGATGATTCCGTCAGTGAAGTAAAACGAAGAAGGATAGAAAAGAGTAAGCTTGCGATCATCGCTATGACAAAGATGGAGCCGACGCCATAGATTACGGCGACACTCATTTTTTTAGTTTCGATGGTTATTCCTCCTTTTTAAAAGGCTGATACATTTAGCCTGTTGATGTGTTTGTACAAGCATATTCTTCTATTGGAACCTTTAGACCTGGTTTAAGAAGTTCTATAAAATTTGATAAAGAATATAGAGTAATTTTTCATTTCAAAGCCATGCTATGGATGAAGGAAGTGGTATTGAAGTGGATATCTATCTAGGCATTATTTTTCGAACGACGGTAATCTATTTAGTCATCTGGTTCCTTTTTCGAATGATGGGTAAGCGGGAAGTAGGGGAACTGAGCGTTCTTGATTTAGTGGTATCTATCATGATAGGGGACATTGCTGTGCTATCCTTTGAAGATTTGGAAAAACCGTTTATCCGACAGACTATCCCAATGTTTGTCCTTGCGATCCTCCAAATTACATTGGCATTTGCCTCATTGAAAAGTGTCAGATTTCGCTATTTCATGGACGGTCAGCCGCTGATCATCATCAATCAGGGAAAAATAGATGAAAAAGCGATGCGCAGACAACGTTATAATTTTGATGACTTATTGACTCAGCTTCGTGAACAAGGAATTATTGATATAAACGAAGTTCAATTTGCCATCCTTGAAACTACAGGAAAGCTCTCGGTGATTAAAAAAAGCGAAGAAGAAAGGTCTGAAAGTGAATCAATACCCTATCCGCTAATAGTCGACGGAGAGGTACAGGAAGAAAATCTTAATAAAATTGGAAAAAATCATTTTTGGCTTCTGCATCAGTTAAAAGAACACGGGGATACAAAGGTTAAAGAGATATCGATTTGCGGATACATAGATGGCAAATTTTACATTGATACAAATGAAACGAAGAAATAACCGAAGCTGCTGAATACTTCGGTTATTTCTATTTCCATGCAAACCTTGATAAAAACACGCCGATTACAGGGATTCGAATTAAGTCCGCTTTTTTTATGAAGCCAGTCAAGAGCATGAAAAATGTGAACAACAGGAACACAATGGTAACTGAAAGCAACAGCCGGGTTCCTAGAGACTGAGAGGAGAGTGGATCTTGATAAATATAATAACCACCCCAACCGGAAATTAATGCAATAACTAAAGCCAACATATAACTTCGAAAATGAAGGGTAAAAGGAACAACTTTTAACACAGTTGAAAAATGCAGAAAGGTAACGAGCATCGAACCGACCGCTATTCCGATTGCGGCCCCCATAATACCGAAACTTTCCTTGGATGCCAGCAGCCAGATTACACCAATTTTAAGAATGTTTCCTGCAAGGCTGTTAAACATTGCGGCTTTTGCAAGGTCCAGTGCCTGAAGCATCGACTGCAACGGATATTGAAAATAATAGAGTATGAAAAAAGGTGAAAGAAATTTAATGAAAACAGCAGCGTGGGAAGAGCCATACATGACTTGTAAAATCGGTTCAGCAAAGATGAACAGAGTGACGACAGCTAAACAACCTGTAATAAAGGTGATTTTCAGGGCCTGCTGAAGCCTGTGTTCAACGAGTGAAAAGTTTCCTGTTGTCCTTGCTTCACTAACTGCAGGAACAAGGGCTGTAGCTAATGAAGCCGTAACAAAAGAAGGGAGCATGAGCAAAGGCAGTGCGTATCCTGTTAACTCTCCGTATTGACTGGTAGCTGCGGCCGCGGTCACACCGGCAAGTTGCAAACTCTGAGCGACCACAATTGGTTCAAAAAACCAAGAAATTGATCCAATCATCCTGCTTCCAGTTGAAGGCAGGGCAATCCCCATCAATTCAGTAAATGTTCCTTTCCCGGATTTGACATTTTTGAAGAAGCCTTTCCGGAATTTAAAATGTTTCTTTAATTTAAAGTCTGTCAATAGATAGACAAGTGATACAAGCTCACCAATTATTGAGGCAAACATTGCGCCAGCTGCGGCATATTCGATTCCGTATGGCAAAAAGGCCTTTGTCAGGACGGCAATGAAAGTGATACGGGCTACCTGTTCAATAACTTGTGAGAAAGCGAAGGGCTTCATATTTTGCTTGCCTTGGAAATATCCGCGCAAGACAGATGAAATAGCGATAATTGGAACAATAGGGGCAATCGCCATAAGCGGCCATACCGTTCTTTCATCTGTGAATAAATATTCGGATAGAACAGGCGCAAAAAATAGCATCGCAGGAGTAAAGATCATTGATAAAGTAAATGTACAGGCCAAAGAGACGACAAGGATTTTCTTGATTTTCCTTTCATCACCTCGGGCATTGGCCTCAGCCACATATTTGGATATGGCAATTGGCAGGCCTAATTGGGTAATGTTGACGACAAGAAATAGGGTCGGTAAAGCCATCATATATAAACCAACGCCTTCTTCGCCGATAAAACGGGCGATGACAATGCGGTTAATGAACCCAAGAACCCTTGTTATCAGGCTTGCGATTAATAAAATCAGCGTCCCTTTTAAAAACTTAGACATTGTACTCCCTCCCTGCCTTCTCAAAAAAGCGGTTATGCTATACAATTATCTATATGCTTGTACTTGGACAAAGCATGACAAAAGTGTTTGCGTTCTTACAAATGATCGAATTTCCTTCTTAGAAAATGCGCATTCAATTGAGAATCATTTTTACTGGAGGCAAAGTGATGACGAAAAAGAATCACCCATATCAACGTTATTATGTAAAGGTACGTCCATTCTTGAAGAGCAAGCGTGAGGAATTCCAAATGGTTGGATTGAATGCTGTTACAGAGGAAGATATATGGGCAACCTTAACCAAGAACAAATGGAAGCGGCCTCAGGAAAACATTCACCTTCACGAACTCGTAGCCGACATTGTGACATTTTCGAGCAACCAGTTCATGACCTTTCAAATGGTCGAAGCTTATAAATCACCCAATCTTTTTGAACCGCTTTCTGAAGAGGAGCTTAAAGAACTTTTGAAAGAATAAAACTGCGAAATACTTAAATTGACAGCCGTTTGTAAATGAATCATAATAGATATGGTTATGCTTTTTTTTGGAAAAAGAGTATGGAGAGCGGTGTCTTTTTTCTAACGATTTGAAGAGAATGCAACCTTATAAAACGAAAAAAATGACAGTTTTTGAAACTCCATGAACAGGCGTATTATAGAAAGGGGCCTACTACATAATGGTAAAAAGAAGCAGAATCGTTGCGTTTTTTCTAATCGTACTTTTGATTTTCGCAGCGATGGGAACGACTTCAAAAGGAATCCTAAAGGATATCAAGCTGGGTCTTGATCTTCAAGGCGGTTTTGAAGTGTTATATGAAGTAAAACCGCTATCTGGGGAAAAGATCACTCCGGAAGTTTTGAGGGCTACAGTAAGCTCACTTGAGCGGCGTGTCAATGTATTAGGTGTAAGTGAACCTAATATTCAAATCGAAGGTAAAGACCGGATCCGCGTTCAATTAGCCGGTGTTAAAGACCAAAACAACGCTCGGGAAATCCTTTCGACTCAAGCGAAATTATCGTTCCGTGATTACAACGATAAGGAAATGATGACCGGTGCAGACCTGAAAGAAGGCGGCGCGAAACAAACGTTCCAAGATAATAAACCGGTTGTTGAAGTCACGCTGAAAGACGTGAATAAGTTTAAAGAAATCACTCAAAAAATTTCCTCAATGGAAAGCCCGACGAATGTACTTGCAATCTGGTTGGATTTCGAGGAAGGAAAAGATTCCATTAAAGATACAGCTTCACAAGACAATATGATTTCAGCTCCAGCTGTCAGTGAAGTTTTTAATACGAAGAAGGTGTATATTACCGGTCAATTTACGGTGGAAGAAGCGAAAGAGCTTGCAGACCTTCTGGATGCAGGTGCCCTGCCTGTAGATTTAAAAGAAAAGTACTCCACTTCTGTAGGTGCCCAATTTGGTGCAGGTGCACTAAATGATACTATTTTTGCAGGAATCATCGGAATTGCACTTGTTTTTATCTTTATGCTTGTGTATTACCGCTTCCCAGGATTCATTGCAGTCGTCACTTTAAGCATCTACATTTTCTTGACGCTATTAGTGTTTGATTGGATGAACGCGGTCCTTACACTGCCTGGTATTGCGGCATTAGTACTCGGAGTTGGTATGGCTGTCGACGCCAATATCATAACCTACGAGCGAATTAGGGATGAATTGAAACTCGGTAGATCTGTTAAAGCAGCCTATAAAGAAGGTACGAAAAATTCACTTAGTACGATCATGGATGCCAACTTAACGACCTTGTTGGCTGCGGCCGTTCTGTTTTATTATGGAACAAGCTCAGTTAAAGGGTTTGCGACTACTTTGATCATTTCGATTTTAATGAGTTTCATTACAGCCGTCTATGGTACACGTCTTTTCATGAGCCTGTGGGTGAATAGTGGGTTCTTGGACAAACGTACATCATGGTTTGGTGTGAAGAAGAAATACATTCACAATTTATCTGAGAAAATTAATTTAATGTCATTGCCAACTCGCTTTGATAAAATCGATTTCGTCAAACATCGGAAAGTCTTTTATAGTATTTCAATCGGTGTTACCCTTATCGGGATTATTTTCTTGTTCGTCTTCAGATTAAATCTTGGTATTGATTTTACTAGTGGTACCCGAATTGAGATTGCGTCCAAAGATGTTTTAACTACTCAGCAAGTCAGAACCGAAATGAAAAAGGTCGGTATTGCTGCGGATGATATCAAGGATGTTAGGCTCGCTGGACAAGAAAATAAAAATGCTGTCGTTCGTACAGTCGGTGTGCTTAATAAACAGGAAATCGCTGTCTTGAAGGACCACTTTAAGAAAGATTATGGAGTAGAACCGAATGTCAGCACCGTTTCGCCGACAGTCGGAAAAGAACTTGCGAAAAATGCCATGATTGCGTTAGCGATTGCATCACTCGGAATTATCTTGTATGTATCCATACGATTTGAATGGCGGATGGCTGTACCTGCTGTCGTAGCGCTTATACATGACGCGTTCTTTATTATTACGATCTTTAGTGTACTTCGACTTGAAGTGGATATCACCTTCATTGCTGCGGTTCTGACGATTGTCGGTTATTCCATCAATGATACGATCGTAACCTTTGACCGTATTCGTGAAAACTTACGCTTCAGTCGTAAAGTCAAAACCGTTGAAGAGCTTGAGAATATTGTAAATATCAGTATCAGGCAAACATTGACGAGATCCATTAACACCGTACTAACTGTTCTCATTACGGTTATCGCGTTGATGATCTTCGGTAGTGAAGCTATCCGAAACTTCTCAATTGCCCTGTTTATTGGTTTAATATGTGGCGTGTATTCGTCATTATTAATCGCATCTCAATTCTGGCTTGATTTGAAAATCAAAGAATTGAAGAAAAAAGGACCACTGAACACCGCAAAAGAAAAGAAACAAAGTCTTGAAGGACAAGTTTAATATGTGAGAGGGGGCTGGCATGATGCCAGCCTCCTTTTTGTGAGACTAGCTTTTTGAATAGGGAAATACAGCCATTTTTGAGTTTAAAATAAATTGAAACCGTTATTGTCGTTTTGTATAATAAGTAAGTTGAGGGGTGAATTTATGTTAAAGCCAAAAACACGGTGGAACTTGCGAACTGCCGTTGAAAACAAAGTTGCTGAACTAGCGGAAGAGCTTCATATCACACCCTTAGTTGCGGCCTTACTTGTGAATCGTGGCCTGGATACAATTGAAAGTGCCCGATCATTTTTATTTGTAAAAAATCAAACTTTTCATGATCCATTTTTACTGAAAGATATGGATAAAGCAGTATATAGAATAAAAGAAGCCATTCAAAACGGAGAGAAAATCAGGATTTTTGGTGATTATGATGCGGACGGCGTGACATCGACTACGGTGATGATGACGACGCTAACTAGACTAGGCGCCGATGTGGACTTTTATATTCCTAATCGGTTTACAGAAGGCTACGGGCCGAATCCAATGGCATTCCGCTTGGCAGCTGAGCAAGGTGTAAAGGTATTAATAACCGTGGATACGGGAATTTCCGCAGTTGATGAAGCGAAACTTGCTAGCGAGCTTGGCATGGATTATATTTTGACGGATCACCATGAACCGGGGCCAGAACTTCCCGAAGCACTAGCGATTATTCATCCAAAACTTGAGGACAGTTCATATCCATTTGAAGATCTTGCTGGCGTAGGGGTTGCTTTTAAACTGGCACATGCCTTGCTTGGCGAACTGCCAGAGGATTTGCTGGAGATTGCGGCAATCGGTACCATTGCGGATTTGGTACCTTTAAAAGGAGAAAACCGCCTCATTGCAGCGAAAGGGATTGAGCAGTTACGCTTAACTAGACGTCCGGGGCTTGTTGCCCTAATGAAAGTGGCGAATATTCAGCAGGAAGCATTGAATGAGGAATCAATCGGCTTTGCAATGGCACCACGAATCAATGCAGTTGGCCGCCTTGGTGATGCTGACCCGGCTGTTGATTTATTGATGTCTGAAAACTTGGCTGAAGCGACGGAACTGGCTAATGAAATCGATGATATTAATAAAGAGCGTCAGGCGATGGTTGCTGCAATGGTGGAAGAAGCGATTCAAGAGGTTGAGGAAAACTTCCCACCGGAGTCAAATGGTGTGCTTATTATCGGGAGAGAAGGCTGGAACGCAGGGGTAGTGGGTATTGTAGCCTCCAAACTGGTTGAACGCTTTTACCGTCCGACCATTGTGTTGAGCTATGACCGAGAAAAGGGGCACGCGAAAGGTTCAGCCCGGAGTATTGCTGGATTCGACCTTTTTGAGAGTCTCTCTACCTGTCGCGAATTGCTGCCTCATTTTGGTGGGCATCCGATGGCTGCGGGAATGACCCTGAAAATAGAAGACGTACAGGAGCTTAGAGATCGCATGAACATGATTGCGAAAGAAAAGCTCAGCGAAGAAGATTTCACACCTATTACTAACTTGGATGGAGCCACAACATTAGCGGAAGTTTCCATTCAAACGATTCAGGAAATGAGCCTACTAGCGCCATTTGGAGTAACCAATCCAAAGCCGAAAATCTTGATAGATTCAGTCCAGCTTTCAAGTGTCCGTAAAATTGGCGCCAATCAAAATCACTTGAAGGTGCAGCTTGAAGATAGTGAGAATCATAAACTCGACGGCGTTGGGTTTGGTCTAGGTCATTATGTGGATGAAATAGCTCCGCATGCAGAAGTCTCCGTGATCGGCGAGCTTTCCATTAATGAGTGGAATAATATCAAAAAGCCGCAAATCTTTGTTCAGGATGTCTCGGTCAATCATTGGCAGCTTTTCGATTATCGCGGCAAGGGACAGGCAGAGAAGTGGCTGGCTGAGATACCGGTTCATAATCGGAAAATTGTTATTTTCTCGGAAGATATTTATAGAAGATATCCCTTTTTACAAAACCATCCCGATCTTGTTTTAATCAAGAATGAACAGGAAGCAGATCAGCTCGACTGCATGCAAGGACATGTGGTTCTTATGGACATGCCCCCGTTAAGAGAGTTGTTAAAACGGATGATTGAAAATAAGAAGCCGTCGCGGATATACGCACATTTTTCTCATGAACAGGATCATTTTTTAAGTACGGTGCCAACACGGGACGATTTTAAATGGTTCTATGCCTTTCTTGCTAAAAAGGGTCCGCTTGATGTGAAAAGGTATGGTGATGATCTTGCCAAATACCGAGGCTGGTCAAGAGATACAGTGGATTTTATTTCAAAGGTGTTTTTTGAGCTTGATTTTGTTACAATAGAGAATGGGTTAATTATGCTCACAGCCAATGCGAAAAAACGCGATCTCAGTGAGTCTGAATCGTTTATAAGAAAGAAAGAGCAATTTGAGCTTGAACAAGAGCTTGTCTATTCTTCCTATCAGCAATTATTCGATTGGTTCAATCATTTTTTAGTTCATGAGGCAACAGACCTTGAGGAGGAAACAAAGCAATGGATTTAAAGCAATATGTAACAATTGTGCAAGACTGGCCAAAACCGGGTATTGTCTTCAAAGATATTACAACATTAATGGATAACGGCGCAGCTTATAAATACGCAACAGACCAAATCGTCGAGTACGCTCGCGATAAAAATATCGATTTAGTGGTCGGACCGGAAGCACGCGGATTCATTATCGGATGTCCAGTCGCATACTCATTGGAAGTGGGCTTTGCGCCAGTGAGAAAAGAAGGAAAGCTTCCACGTGAAACGATAAAAGTCGAATATGGCTTAGAATATGGTAAGGATGTATTGACTATCCATAAAGATGCCATTAAACCAGGACAACGTATCCTTATTACGGATGATTTACTTGCTACTGGCGGTACAATCGAAGCAACGATCAAATTAGTGGAAGAGCTTGGCGGAATTGTAGCCGGGATTGCATTCCTTATTGAATTAACAGACCTAGATGGTAAAGATAAATTAGAAGGCTATGATGTTTTAACACTAATGAACTTTTAATAAAGAAGAGCACTCTGACAAGGGTGCTCTTTCTGTTTTATCCGTTTTTCATAGATTTTGTCGAATTTCCAGTGAAAAAAAGAACTATTCTTTATAAAATACATGTTTAGCCCTTTACATCCATGCCATTTTTTTCGATAATAGTAATAATAAAGAGTTTTTCTGCTATTAAGTTTATTTGCACTTGTATCCGTTTCGGCGGATTTATTTTTTTCGCAAAAATTGTCACGTTTTGCTGAACAAAGGGAAGTGCTACCAATCATACTCAATCCGGTTAATATCCGGTGGCAGTTAAAGTGGGGTTAAGGTGATTAAATGGCTAACGATCAAATATTGACTGCCGAGCAGGTTGTAGAAATGGCCAGCTTATATCTTCAGCCGGAAGAAGCTGAATTTATTCATAGAGCGTTTAAGTATGCAGAGTATGCTCACCGAGAACAATTTCGTAAATCGGGAGAACCATATATTATTCATCCGATTCAAGTGGCGGGTATTCTGGCTGATCTTGAAATGGATCCTGCAACTATTGCGGCAGGCTTTTTACATGATGTTGTTGAAGACACGGAGGTCACTCTGAAGGATATTGAAGAGAATTTCAGTCCTGAAGTCGCCATGCTCGTTGATGGTGTGACCAAATTAGGGAAAATTAAGTATAAATCACAGCAAGAACAACAGGCGGAAAACCATAGGAAAATGTTCGTTGCAATGGCCCAGGATATTCGGGTCATATTGATTAAGCTTGCTGACAGACTGCACAATATGCGGACATTGAAGCATCTGCCGCAGGAAAAGCAGAGAAGAATTTCGAACGAAACATTAGAAATCTTTGCGCCGCTTGCTCATCGTCTTGGGATTAGTACGATTAAATGGGAACTAGAAGATACGGCACTAAGGTATTTGAACCCGCAGCAGTATTACCGAATCGTCAACCTTATGAAGAAAAAGCGTGCAGAACGTGAACAGTATTTAGAAGAAGTCATTGATGAAGTGCGTAAAAACGTGCAAGAAGTCAATATTAAAGCAGACCTCTCTGGCAGACCGAAACATATATACAGTATTTATCGCAAAATGGCGTTGCAGAATAAGCAGTTCAGTGAAATTTATGACCTGCTCGCGGTTCGGATTGTCGTCAATAGCATAAAAGACTGTTATGCCGTTTTAGGGATCATTCATACATGCTGGAAGCCGATGCCTGGCCGATTTAAAGACTATATCGCGATGCCGAAGCCGAATATGTATCAATCCTTACATACGACGGTAATCGGGCCAAAAGGCGATCCGCTTGAAGTGCAAATCCGTACCTCTGATATGCATCGCATTGCCGAGTTCGGGGTTGCCGCACACTGGGCTTATAAAGAAGGAAAAGATGTTGGTGAACAGCCTTCATTAGAGGAAAAATTGACTTGGTTCAGGGAAATTCTTGAATTCCAGGATGACGCAACAAACGCCGAGGAATTTATGGAATCCCTTAAAATCGATCTTTTTTCTGATATGGTGTTCATTTTTACGCCAAAAGGCGATGTTATTGAACTTCCATCAGGATCCAATCCGATTGACTTTGCTTACCGGATTCACTCGGAAATCGGTAACAAAACGATAGGGGCCAAAGTGAACGGGAAAATGGTACCGCTGGATTATAAACTAAAAACAGGCGATATTATTGAAATTTTAACATCCAAGCATTCATATGGTCCAAGTCAAGATTGGCTTAAACTCACACAAACATCTCAGGCGAAAAATAAAATCCGTCAATTTTTCAAAAAGCAGCGCCGAGAAGAAAATATCGAAAAAGGCAAAGAACTTGTTGAAAAAGAAATCAAGATCATGGAGTTTGATCTGAAGGAAATCCTGACAACTGAAAACATTAAGCGCGTTTCGGATAAATTCAATTTCCTGAATGAAGAAGATATGTATGCAGCGGTTGGTTATAACGGAATAACAGCCCTTCAGGTAGCGAACCGCCTTACTGAAAAATGGCGTAAGCAGAAGATGGTCGAGCAAGAAGCAGATATTTCGGAAGCAGTTGCTGATCTGAAAACTTTCCCTAATTCCTCCAAAAAACGTGACTCAGGTGTACGTGTACCGGGAATTGAGAACCTCCTTATCCGTTTATCACGCTGTTGTAATCCGGTTCCTGGGGATGAAATCGTTGGTTATATTACAAAAGGCCGTGGAGTCTCTGTCCATAGACAAGACTGTCCGAACCTAGAAAGCGGTGATTCCGATCATCGTCTTGTGCCTGTTGAATGGGAAAGCAGGATTAACGAACGTAAGGAATATATCGTTGAAATTGAGATCAGCGGATATGATCGCCGCGGCTTATTAAACGAAGTGTTGCAAGCTGTCAACGAAACAAAGACAAATATTTCAGCAGTATCAGGTAAATCGGACCGGAATAAAGTGGCGACCATTCACATGTCGATTTATATCCATAACATTGCACATCTACAAAAGGTCGTCGACCGTATAAAACAAATTTCAGATGTCTATTCCGTTAGAAGGATTATGAACTAAGGAGTTTTATTACTATGCGTGTTGTTTTACAACGTTCCAAAGCTGCCAAAGTTGTTGTGGCAGGCCAAACAATCGGGCAAATTGACAGCGGACTAGTCCTGCTAGTTGGTGTCACTCATGGCGATACAATTGATGACGCCGTCTATTTGGCCGATAAGATTGTTAATCTTAGAATTTTTGAAGATGAAAATGAAAAGATGAACCATTCACTACTAGACGTTGGTGGTTCGATTCTATCAGTTTCACAATTTACGCTATATGGCGACTGCCGTAAAGGCCGTCGTCCGAACTTCATGGACGCCGCCCGTCCTGAAGAGGCGAACAAAATTTATGAATCATTCAATGAAGAACTACGCAAAAAAGGCGTCCATACTGAAACCGGTCAATTTGGCGCAATGATGGACGTTCAGCTTACTAATGACGGACCAGTAACATTAATATTGGAAAGTAAAAAGTAACCTGCTGCGGCAGGTTTTTTTGTTGAGAAAAAGTGATTGTAAACAAATTGAAAGCCAGCTTCCATGGGAAGCTGGCTTGTCATTATTTGAAATACCGCGCCAATCCATTAAAGATAGCGGTTGTAATGGTTTCTTGATATTCATTCGTTGTAATCCTCAATTCTTCAACAGGATTACTTAAATAGCCTAGTTCAATAAGTGTAGCTACACGATTGTTTTCACGGATAACATGGTAATCTCCGTATCGGGAACCTCGGTTAGGCACCTGCATCGTGGATCCTAGTGAATTGGCAAGTGTTGAGGCAAAATTCTGTTGATAGTCATGATAGTAGAATGTAGTTATTCCACTCGCAATCTGATCTTTGGTGCTATCATAATGGAGGCTGATGAATGCATCCGCGTTATTGATATGTGAAGTGCTAACCCTTGAAGGCAGTGGAACATATGTATTACTGCTTCTTGTCAGAATCACTTTTGCACCTGCCGCATGAAGCTTGTCCCGCAGCAACTCAGCGGTACGGATTGTTAAGTTTTTCTCAAGAGTACCACCGACTCCAACTGTACCGCTGTCCCTGCCGCCATGGCCGGGATCGATTACGATGACTTTATCCGCTAAATATTTCTCAACGCCTGGACGCTGGATCTGCTCAGCATTACCTTCAATCGTCACAATCCAACCAGCAACATAAGCGGTTTGGCCATTCTTGAGTTTAATGGAGTACCAATCGCCCTCCATACCGAGAACGGAGAATGTTTCTCCTTCTTTCACCTGCGCTACAATCTGCGAGTTACCATCTGGCTTACTTCTAAGGATTGTCCCATCATGAATGGTGGTAATCTTACTGCCTTTTACGTCAATCTTCTTTGTCTTTGTTGTTTGTTCGGCATTCTCTATTTCTAAATACCAGTTCACCACCCAGCCTTTTTTTGAATCAGAAAGCTGAAGCTGTGTCATTTGGCCTGTTGTTTGCAAAACTTGGTAGGTTTCATCTTTGCTCACCGAACCAATGATTTTGCTGTTAGGAGAGGCATTTTTCCGCACATTTAAACCAGAAACAGTTACTCTTGCAGTGGCACCTGCCTTATTGATTTTCGTCTCACTCTTATTCTTGCCCAATTCTATGTAAGATTCGGCGACCCAGCCATGGCTTCCTTGAAAATCAATTTCAACCCATTCGTTTTCAATTCGATAAACCGTAACCATCGTATTTTTATTCAGCTTACCGAGCGAGGCACTGCTTTTCGAAGGCTCAGAACGAACATTGAGACGGTCGACCAAAGTGACTCCCGATTGCACGGATTGTTCCGATTCTTCTTTCTTCTGCTTCGTATCTCTCCCTACTGCATTCTCGGAAGCCTTAGTGAGCTTG
This sequence comes from Peribacillus butanolivorans, assembly GCF_001273755.1. Classification (GTDB taxonomy): domain Bacteria; phylum Bacillota; class Bacilli; order Bacillales; family DSM-1321; genus Peribacillus; species Peribacillus butanolivorans. Next base: position 3,624,769 of record NZ_LGYA01000001.1, on the reverse strand, counting down.
AGATAGTCAGAAGAGACCCAACCTTCGATTTCTGCATGTTTGATTTGAATCCAATTTTCATTTTTTTCAATAATGTCAACAGCCGTTCCTTTCGTTATCGAACCAACTGTTTGAAATGTAGTACCGGGGCCTGTACGGACGCGGACAGAGCTACCGGTAATTATTCCCTGACCTGATTCCTGCTTAACCTGATTTGAATCTGATTTTTTTCCTACAAGCCAATTGGCAACCCATCCTGTTTTACCGGCGCCAATCCGAATTTCAATCCAATCGCCATCTTCATTCACAATCGGATATGTTTCCCCTTTTGTAAGTTTTTTCACAATAGGAAAACTGAGGCCTGCGCCTTCACGGACATTGACCACCTTGGTCGTCACGACAATTTCCCCTTCGTTTTCTCCAAATGCTGCATTGACGGGGAAAATCACTGCTATTATCAGCAATAGGATCAGGCCAAATAATCCTGATTTCTTCTTCATAAGTTGTCTCTCCCTTTTATATCTATTTGTATGTATTCTCGTTCAATAAAAAATTTCCCTCCTTCATTGTGCAAAAAACATTTTTTTTAGGAAAGAATAAGTCTTATTAACTAATGGAGGGAAGCCATATGAAATTCAGCGAAAAAGACCAAACGAGTTTAAGTGGGGGCAATCAAGTACTAGGAGTCGATTTTCACGATTTTATTCAAAAGGAACAAAGCGCAAATCTAATTGAATTAGCATCCGAATTCGGAGTCAATGTCCGAACAATCAAGAATATGAAAAAACATTTGAACCAATAAAATACGACAAAATTCTTAGCCTATCTTGACATTTGATGTTAACGTCCGTATGATTATAAAGTATCAGACCTATTACTGCAATAACCAATGATGGAGAAGAGTAATTAAGAAACACATGAAAAGAGAGGAAATGCCGAGGCTGAAAGCATTCCACATGATGACTTAATGAAAGAACCCTCCGTAGGCTTCACTCTGAACGAATTTTTTTAGTAGGAGATGGACGTAAAGCAGGCGTTAACTGTTTTTGAGCGGAGGCACTTATTTAATTGTGCTTCAACTAGGGTGGCACCACGGGATATCCAACTCTCGTCCCTTGTAACGACTATGTTACAAGGGGCGGGAGTTTTTTGTTTGGAAAAAATTCAGTACAGCGTCGTATAAGAAATGACGCATTGCTTTAAAGGAGGAAACAAATATGTCTATTCAGATTCCTAGAGGTACGCAGGATTTATTGCCTGGTCAAACGGAAATTTGGCAGTATATCGAAAAGACAGCGCGTGAGATTTGTCACCGTTATCAATATAAAGAAATCCGTACACCGATTTTTGAGCACACAGAGCTGTTCTTACGTGGTGTGGGAGACACAACCGATATCGTGCAAAAAGAGATGTACTCATTTCAGGACCGTGGTGAACGGAATTTGACCCTTCGTCCTGAAGGCACTGCTTCTGTTGTTAGATCATACATTGAGAACAAAATGTTTGGTTGGGCAAATCAACCGGTCAAACTTTATTATATCGGGCCGATGTTCCGTTACGAACGTCCGCAAGCAGGTCGCTTCCGTCAATTCGTTCAATTTGGCATCGAGGCATTAGGAAGTAAAGATCCAGGAATTGATGCAGAGGTTCTATCGCTGGCAATGAATCTTTATAAAGAGCTTGGGTTGACAAAACTGAAGCTCGTAATAAATAGCCTTGGTGATAATGAAAGCCGGACAGCGCATCGCAATGCGTTAATCAAGCATTTCGAACCCCGTATCGGCGAGTTTTGTAGCGATTGTCAAAACCGTCTTGAAAAAAATCCATTGCGTATTCTGGATTGTAAAAAAGATCACGATCACGAATTGATGAAAACGGCACCTTCCATCATTGAATATTTAAATGATGAATCGCGTACCTATTTCGAAAAAGTGAAACAACACTTAACGGATTTGGAAATTGAATTCGTTGAAGATCCGACGCTTGTACGCGGCCTGGATTACTATAATCATACGGCCTTTGAAATCATGAGTGATGCGGAAGGTTTTGGTGCGATTACGACACTTTGTGGAGGCGGCCGTTATAACGGGCTTGCTGAAGAACTTGGTGGACCGGAAACACCTGGGATTGGCTTTGCGCTCAGCATTGAACGTCTGATTGCAGCACTTCAAGCAGAAAACATCGAACTTCCGATCAAAAAGGGTATTGACTGCTACCTTGTTTCACTAGGTGAGTCCGCTAAGGATTATAATGTCAAACTTGCCTACCAATTGCGTAATGCCGGTTTTACAGTCGAAAAAGACTACCAAGACCGTAAAGTAAAAGCCCAATTTAAATCAGCCGATCGTCTCGAAGCAAGATACGTGGCGACACTCGGAGATGATGAATTGAAAAATAATACAATTAATCTAAAGTTCATGGCAACCGGTGAACAAGTCCATATGGATCTTGCTACATTCGTTGAACAATTTAAAAAGCTACAGGCTTAAGGGGGAAATACCATGTTTGGCAGAACATACTTCAATGGAGAAGTTACAGAAGCAGCTATTGGTGAAAAAGTTACATTAAAAGGATGGGTACAAAAACGTCGTGATTTGGGCGGAGTAATCTTTATCGACCTTCGTGACAGAAGCGGAGTTGTACAAGTTGTTTTCAATCCGGACATCTCGGCAGAAGCATTGGCTACAGCTGAAAAAATTCGTAATGAATACGTTCTTGATATCCAAGGTACAGTCATCAAACGTGATGAAGCTAACTTCAACCCGAATGTATCAACAGGTACAATTGAAGTTCAAGCAGAAAGCGTAACAATTTTAAATGAAGCAAAAACACCTCCTTTCATCATTGATGAGAGAACGGATGTTTCTGAAGATATTCGCTTAAAATACCGCTATTTGGACTTACGTCGTCCGGCAATGTTTGAAACGTTGAAAATGCGTAACCAAACAACTAAGGCGATTCGTGATTACTTGGACGGCGAAGGCTTCCTTGATATCGAAACACCTATTTTAACGAAAAGTACACCAGAAGGCGCACGTGATTATTTAGTACCTAGCCGTGTACACGAAGGTGAGTTTTATGCACTGCCACAGTCACCGCAAATCTTTAAGCAACTATTAATGGTAGCTGGTTTCGAACGTTATTATCAAATTGCCCGCTGTTTCCGTGATGAAGATTTACGTGCTGACAGACAGCCTGAATTCACACAAATCGATATTGAAACTAGCTTCATGGGCCAGGAAGATATCATTAAAACGGCTGAAAACATGATGGCTAAAGTTATGAAAGATGTAAAAGGGCTGGACGTAACACTGCCATTTCCAAGAATGACATATAACGAAGCGATGAGCCGTTATGGTTCCGACAAACCTGATACACGTTTCGAAATGGAACTTAAAGATGTTTCAGAAATCGTGAAAGACAGTGATTTTAAAGTGTTCACAGGTGCTGTTGCAAATGGTGGACAAGTTAAAGCGATCGTAGTTAAAGGCGGAAATGCAGATTATTCCCGTAAAGACATTGATGCATTGGCTGAATTTGCAGCTATTTACGGTGCAAAAGGCCTTGCTTGGTTAAAAGTAGAAGAAGATGGCGTAAAAGGACCAATTGCTAAATTCTTCGCTGAAGACCAACAGCAATTAGTTGCAGTATTGGAAGCTGAAGTAGGCGACCTGATCTTATTCGTTGCAGATAAGAAAAGCATTGTTGCGGATGCACTTGGCGCGCTTCGTATCAAGCTAGGTAAAGAAAGAGGCTTGATCGACCAAAGCAAATTCAACTTCCTATGGGTAACGGACTGGCCATTACTTGAATACGATGAAGAAGAAGGACGCTATTATGCAGCTCACCATCCATTCACAATGCCATTCCGTGAAGACCTGGAAAAACTGGAATCAGACCCAGCCAGTGTCCGTGCTCAAGCGTATGACCTAGTCTTGAACGGCTACGAACTTGGCGGTGGATCACTGCGTATTTTCGAACGCGATGTTCAAGAAAAAATGTTCAAAGTGCTTGGATTCACAGAAGAAGAAGCAAACGCACAATTCGGCTTCTTAATGGATGCTTTCGAATATGGAACACCTCCACACGGCGGAATCGCACTTGGATTGGACCGTATGGTAATGTTGCTTGCGGGTCGTACAAACCTTCGCGACACCATCGCGTTCCCGAAAACAGCAAGCGCAAGCGACTTGCTAGTTGACGCTCCAAGTACTGTAAGTGATAAGCAATTAGCAGAACTTAGCTTAAGACTTGCTGCATTAAAGAAATAATTTTATTGGGAAAAAATGTGAAAATTTACCTAGATGCTTTCTCTTGAAACGGAGTAAAGCATTATGATATGATATTTTCAATAAGTAAGAGTCCTGATGTGTTCGTTCTTTAACCTATAAGTTTTGACCGAACACTTATAGTTACCGGGAGCACTAGTTTCCTGGCCGCGTACATGCCTCCCTCGTAGAGGACTTACAAACGCGAGGAACCGAGCACCCACCTGCGGAGAGCGGGTTCAAAACAAAGGCGTAAACGGCACAATTGGGACTCTTATAACTTACAAAGCAACTCATGTTGAGTAAACATGGGTTTTTTTGTGCTGAAAAATCTGTATTCACGAGTAAAATGGTGAAACTCACGAGTAAAAGGGTGAAACTCACGAGTAAAAGGGTGCACGAGTAAAAGGGTGAAACTTACGAGTAAAAAGCAGAAAGTCACGAGTAAAAGCAGAAACTCACGAGTAAAGGGGTGAAACTCACGAGTAAAAAGCAGAAACTCACGAGTAAAAGGCTGAAACTCACGAGTAAAGGGGTGAAACTCACGAGTAAAAGCAGAAACTCACAAGGGGTGAAACTCACGAGTAAAAGCAGAAACTCACTAGTAAAAGGTTGAAACTCACGAGTAAAAAGCAGAAAGTCACGAGTAAAAGGCAGAAAGTCACGAGTAAAATGCCCTGCCC
>NZ_LGYA01000001.1:3548507-3617295 GCF_001273755.1 Peribacillus butanolivorans | reverse complement strand
GAAACTCACGAGTAAAGGGGTGAAACTCACGAGTAAAAGCAGAAACTCACTAGTAAAAGGTTGAAACTCACGAGTAAAAAGCAGAAAGTCACGAGTAAAAGGCAGAAAGTCACGAGTAAAATGCCCAAACTCACGAGTAAAAGCAGAAGCTCACGAGTAAAAGCAGAAGCTCACGAGTAAAGGCTGAAACTCACGAGTAAAGGCTGAAAGTCACGAGTAAAGGGGTGAAACTCACGAGTAAAAGCAGAAACTCACGAGTAAAAGCAGAAAGTCACGAGTAAAAAGCAGAAACTCACGAGTAAAAGCCCAAACTCACGAGTAACCACTATTTTTCAGATACCCAGGCAGGAATCAAAAGCATGATCACAGAAAATATAGAAGAAGGAGTGATGAATTAATGAAAAAACCATGTGAAAAGCCAATGAAAATGCTTAAACTGGAGGCATTAAGCAGAAGGCTCTCACCAAACCATCCTAAACAGAAAAAAATAACGAATGATTACCGGAAAATCCGTACTGGTTTTAATGGAGAATCAAGTATTGGAAAAGAGTTAAAGGATCTTTCAAAAAAATATCAAGTATTTCATGACCTCAGACTGAGCCGCGATGAGAGCAGCTTTTTCCAAATGGACTTTCTTATCGTATCTATGAATTGCTGCATTATCATAGAGGTGAAAAACTTTGCCGGCTTACTCTATTTTGACCGCACCTATCCTCAATTGATTCGGACAAAAGATGGACAGGAACAAGCCTATCTTGATCCGCTTATCCAGGTTGATGTGCAAAAATCACGCTTAATCAATTGGCTTAACCTTCATAAATTCCCGTTGCTTCCGATTGAAACACTCATTGCAAATGCAAACTCGAACACCATCATTAAGACTACTCCTGGTCATGCCTCCATCTTCAAGCAAATCACCGGAAAAGAAACACTCATCTCAAAAATTCAAACTCTTGATAAAAAGTATCCATCTGCGCAATTAACCCAAAGGCAGCGCAATAAACTATCAAACACATTCCTTCAAAAAAACACTCCACATAATCCGGATATACTCAAATGGTATCAAATCTCTGAAACGGATCTGCTCAAAAGTGTTCACTGCCCAGAATGTTCAATTCTCCAAATGCAACGTCACTGGGGAAAATGGACATGCGCGCATTGTTCTTACTCTTCCAAAGATGCCCACATTCAAACTCTTCGTGATTATGCCCTCCTCATAAGGCCCAAGATTACAAATAAACAAGCGAGGTTATTTTTACAAATTGAATCGATAGATATCATGCAAAGAATACTCTCTACCATGGAATTGCCTTATACAGGGCAATATAAAAATCGAGAATATAACCTTGAGGGCTTATTTCACGAGTAACCGGCTGAAACTTTCGAGTAAATGTCTGAAACTCACGAGTAACGTCCTAAACTCACGAGTAAAGAGCTGAAACTCACGAGTAACCGTCCTAAACTCACGAGTAACCGTCCTAAACTCACGAGTAAATGTCTGAAACTCACGAGTAACCGTCCGAAACTCACGAGTAAATGTCTGAAACTCACGAGTAAAAAGCTGAAACTCACGAGTAAAGAGCTGAAACTCACGAGTAAATGTCTAAACTCGCGAGTAACCGGCTGAAACTCACGAGTAAATGTCTGAAACTCACGAGTAAATGTCTGAAACTCACGAGTAAATGTCTAAACTCACGAGTAAATGTCTAAACTCACGAGTAACCGTCTGAAACTCACGAGTAAAAAGCAGAAACTCACGAGTAACCGTCTGAAACTCACGAGTAACCGTGCTAAACTCACGAGTTAACATCAAAAACCCCCATTTAAGGAACATTACACAATATACATTCGTAAAGTATGTAGTAAGGTTGAAATAATAAGAGCAAGGAAAAAGAAAGTAGTGAGGGCTTTGAAAGATTTATTGGATGCTAAGAGGAGAGAAATGCTTCAATTAGTGGAGCAGCTTGTGAATATTGATAGTGGTTCTTACACAAAACAGGGAATTGATAAAATTGGTGCGATTTTAAAAACGAAATTTGAGAGTCTTGATTTTATTGTGAATATTGTGGAACAAAAGAATTATGGCAATCAATTAGTTATTCAGCATCGTGATGCGCTTCAACCACATATTCTCGTTGTCGCACATATGGATACAGTTTTTCCAGAAGGGACGGTACAAAAACGTCCTTTTAAAGTGATAGGAGATCGCGCATACGGACCTGGTGTTGCTGATATGAAGGCAAGCTTAGTCGAACTTTTTTATGCGATTCTTTGTATGAAACAGGCAGGGAAGACCGGGTATAAACATATTCAAATCATTCTCAATAGTGATGAAGAGATAGGGTCTCCTTCTTCTGCTTCACTCATTTCAGAGAATGCGGCAAATAAGAAATTTGCGTTAATTCTAGAGCCAGCGAGGTCGGATGGTTCACTTGTTACGGCGAGAAGAGGCTGCGGGCAATTTAAAGTGGACATAGTAGGAGTGTCTGCTCACTCGGGGATTGAACCGGAAAAAGGACGAAGTGCAATTGAAGAATTGGCTCATAAGATTATCGCACTGCACAGGTTAAATGATCTTAAGCAGGGGATTAGTGTAAATGTCGGGATAATTGAAGGCGGTTCAGCTGTCAATACCATTGCCTCCCACGCCGCTGCCTTTGTGGATGTGCGTATCTCAGAAAAAAAACAGGAAGTTATTATCCTAAAACAAATGAAAAAAATCTGTGCTCACACTTATATTGCGGGAACGAAAACGACGCTTAGCGGCAAAATGGACCGGCCACCCATGGAAAAGAACGAACAAACGACCATTCTATTAGAGGCTATCAATCAGGCGGGGCAGGAAATCGGCATCAATATCACCGATACGGCTACGGGTGGAGGTTCAGATGCTTCTTTTACATCTGAATTAGGAATTGCAACCGTAGACGGACTAGGTCCAATTGGCGGGAATGCGCATAGTGAAGACGAGTATTTAGAAATTCCTAGCCTGACAGAACGAACACTTCTTTTAGCAACAGTTCTTCAAAAATTGTCTACAATGAACTAGTATACTAATTCCGATAACTCTGCTCATATTTCACTTGTCATAAATGATGTTTATGATATATTGTTAATTGGGAATCTAAATAAGAACAGAATTTATTGGAGTTGAATATATATGCTGCATCAGTTTTCTCGAAATGAATTAGCGATTGGTAAGGAAGGCATAGATATACTGAAAAACACGACCGTTGCTGTTCTAGGTGTAGGTGGCGTCGGTTCCTTTTCAGCTGAGGCATTGGCACGTACAGGAGTAGGTCGAATTATCCTTGTTGATAAAGATGATGTCGACATCACTAATGTGAACAGACAGATTCATGCACTTCTCTCAACTGTAGGTCAGCCGAAAGCGGAATTGATGAAGACCCGCATTCAAGATATTAATCCGGACTGCGAAGTAATCGCGCTAAAAATGTTCTATACAGAAGAAACGTTTGAGGAGTTCTTCAGTTATAATCTTGACTATGTCATTGATGCATCAGATACGGTCATTTATAAGATGCATGTGATGAAGGAATGCCTGAAACGAAATATTAAGGTGATTTCAAGCATGGGAGCTGCCAATAAAATGGACCCGACCCGTTTCCAAATTGCTGATATTTCAAAAACGCACACAGATCCGCTTGCCAAGGTCATTCGTACAAGATTACGAAAAGAGGGCATCACAAAGGGAATTCCTGTTGTCTTCTCCGATGAAAGTCCGATTGTCATTCGTGAGGATGTTCGAAAAGAAGTCGGCAATGACAATGCAAAAATCCGTAAAGCGCAAATGCCGCCATCTTCTAATGCATTCGTACCATCTGTAGCTGGCTTAATTGCGGCCAGTTGGGTAATCAATGATATTGTAAAAGACATTGAAGTTCGCCGTGTTAATGACTGACTCTAAATAGAGTCAGTTTTTTTTGACCGTATTATCATGAAAATATTTTTTATTAACATTTTTTTCTATGACATATAGACGGAGTCGATAGAATGAGATACACTATTTTCAGAATATTATTTTTATTTAAATATTCTGTCAATGAGAATAATATACTAAATTAGGGGGTTTCAAATGAAGAAGAAGAAAAAGCTAGCAGGAGTGTTTCTATCACTTTCACTAGTAGCTGGGGCGCTGGCAGGTTGTAATAGCGACTCGAAAACTAGCAGTTCAAGTGGAGGCTCATCCACCTCGGGTGACACAATTAAAATTGGTGCCAATCTTGAATTGTCAGGCGGAACTGCATCATTCGGTCAGTCAGCCGCGGATGGTTTGAAATTGGCCATCGAAGAAATTAATAAAGAAGGCATTGACGGAAAAAAGCTAGAAATCATTAAAGTTGATAATAAATCTGATGCAGCAGAAGCTACCAGTGGTTCAATTAAATTAGTCAGTCAGGACAAAGTTGTGGCTGTAGTTGGATCAGCTACAAGCACAAACACTTTGGCACAGGTTCAAGTCGCACAAGATAATAAAGTTCCTCTACTCACACCAACGGCAACAAATCCCGACATAACAAACAAAGCTGGAAAATTAAACGATTATGTGTTCAGAACTTGCTTTATCGATCCATTCCAAGGGACGGTTGCAGCTAATTTCGCATCTGATGATATTGGGGCGAAGACTGCAGCAATCTATGTAGATAGCGCAAGTGATTATTCAAAAGGGTTAGCCGCTGCATTTAAAGAAGCATTTACTGCAAACGGCGGTAAAATTGTAGCGGAAGAAGCGTATGTAACGAAAGATACTGATTTCCGCGCAACATTAACACGTATCAAATCTGCAAAACCGGAATTCGTTTTCCTTCCTGGTTATTATGAAGAAGTTGGACTTATCTTAAAGCAAGCTCGTGAAGACGGCATCGACCTTCCATTCATGGGTGGAGATGGCTGGGATTCTCCGAAAGTCGTTGAAATTGCTGGGGCAGAGGCATTGAAAAATACCTTTATCACTAATCACTATTCTCCAGAAGATGAAGATGCAAAAATCCAAGATTTCGTTGCAGCTTACAAAAAGAAATACAATAAAACACCAGATGCTTTTGCTGCCCTTGGCTATGACACTGGGTACTACCTGGCTGACGCTATCAAAAGATCTGGAGATGCTTCTCCCGAAAAAATCAGACAAGCATTGGAAGATGTCAAAGATCTTCAATTAGTATCAGGGACTCTTAACCTCGATGAAAATCATGATCCAATCAAATCAGCTACTATTTTAGAATATGTAGATGGTAAACAAACATTTAAAACAAAAATCAATCCATAATAGTTAAGCGGATAGGGGGGCAAGTCCCCCTATTCTATCTTCACTAAAAAAACACCTTTTCGGGGAGAGTGCAATATGGAACTGATTCAGCAATTGGTAAATGGCATTTCACTCGGCAGCATTTATGCATTGATTGCTCTTGGCTATACGATGGTATACGGGATCGTCAAGCTGATAAACTTTGCTCATGGTGACGTATTTATGGTTGGTTCATTTGTTGGTTTTTACTCCATTACGGTATTGGACTTATCGTTCATCCCTGCTTTATTGATTTCAATGATTGTATGCGCCATATTTGGTGTCTTAATTGAACGTATTGCTTATAAACCCCTTCGAAATGCAACACGGATTGCGGCCTTAATTACGGCCATCGGTGTTTCCCTTCTAATTGAAAATGGTCTGATTTACATCCGTGGCGCCCAGCCAGAAGCCTATCCAAACGATGTCCTTCCGATGGATAAACTCGATATATTAGGAGTTTCCATCAGCAGCCAATCTATATTAATTTTATCCGTATCTATTATTTTAATGATTATCCTACAATTTGTTGTACATAAAACAAAAATCGGCAAAGCCATGCGTGCCGTTTCATTTGATTCCGAAGCGGCTACGCTTATGGGCATCAATGTCAATAATACGATTTCCGCTACCTTCGCAATAGGTTCGGCTCTAGCAGGGGCGGCAGGTGTTATTTTTGGAATCTACTATATTAAGATTGAGCCATTAATGGGTGTCCTTCCTGGCCTTAAAGCCTTTGTTGCAGCAGTTTTAGGCGGCATTGGCATTATTCCTGGAGCAATGGTCGGCGGTCTACTGCTTGGAGTTATTGAGGCGTTGGTCAGTGCCGCCGGTTACTCTTTATGGCGTGACGGTGTGGCTTTTATCGTACTCATCTTGATTTTAATTTTCTTGCCACAGGGCTTATTCGGTAAAAATAAAAGAGAAAAAGTATAGGGGAGACATAGCGATGACTACTTTAAAGAATTCAAAGGGTTTTTGGCTCTCGATTGTGTTGGCACTTATTTTTTTCTCGGTCATGCAGTTTACCATTTCAAACGGCATGCTCAATCCATTTTATATCAATACGCTCATGTTTATCGGCATCAATATTATGCTGGCGACGAGTCTTCATTTAATCATCGGAATCACCGGACAGTTCTCGATCGGACATGCCGGGTTTTTAGCAGTAGGGGCCTATGCTTCCGCTGTGATGACAATGAAGCTTGAACTACCATTCATTATTGCCTTATTGGCAGGGGGGATTTTAGCCGCTGTAGCAGGTATGGTAATTGGAATTCCGAGCTTACGTCTGAAGGGGGATTACTTGGCGATTGCTACACTTGGATTTGGGGAAATTGTCCGGATAGTCCTCTTGAATATTGATTATGTAGGCGGAGCAAGCGGGATGCAGGTATCTCATTTGACAACGTGGCCATGGGTATTTGCCTGTGTAATGATTACCATTATTGTGATTCGGAATTTCACGAATTCAACGCATGGGCGTGCATGTATTTCCGTAAGAGAAGATGAAACGGCCGCTGACGCGATGGGAATCAATACGACTTATTATAAAGTGGCAGCTTTCGTCATTGGAGCCTTTTTTGCCGGAGTTGCTGGTTCGCTTTACGCTCATAACTTCTATATTATCCAGCCGTCGAATTTCGGTTTCCTAAAATCATTCGATATTCTGATCTTCGTGGTTCTCGGTGGTCTTGGAAGCCTATCAGGTTCAGTTTTGGCCGCGATTCTATTAACAATCGTGACCACATTCCTCCAGGATTACCCGGAAACAAGGATGATTATTTACAGCCTTGTACTGATTTTGATGATGATATTCCGCCCGCAAGGTTTAATGGGGACAAGAGAAATTACGACATTGTTCACTGGTAAAAAAACTAAAGGGGGACCTAAGGATGGAAGCCACAATACCGTTGCTTAAAGTAGATTCAGTGGGAATCCGCTTCGGTGGATTGAAAGCTGTTTCAGATGTTAACGTGGAATTATTTCCGGGGGAACTTGTTGGCCTGATTGGTCCGAATGGTGCCGGGAAAACGACCTTCTTTAATTTGTTGACGGGTGTGTATGTTCCTACAGAAGGAACGATTGCTTTAAATGGGGAAAACTTAAAAAAACAACCGCCTTATAAAATTACGAGAAAAGGAATTTCCAGGACCTTTCAAAATATCCGCCTCTTTAGTGAGTTATCCGTGATCGATAACGTCAAGGTTGCTTACCACTCACTCGCCAAGCACAGGATTGCAAGCTCTATATTCAGATTGCCGGGACACTTTTCCGGTGAAAAGGAAATGGATGAAAAGGCGATTGAGTTCTTGAAGATTTTCAACCTGGACCAATATAAGGATGAAAAAGCGAAGAATCTGCCATATGGACAGCAGAGACGACTGGAAATTGCTCGGGCTCTTGCAGCAAATCCGAAACTTCTTTTACTTGACGAACCAGCAGCTGGGATGAACCCGCATGAAACGAAAGAATTGATGAACCTAATTGCGTTTATCCGAAAGGAATTCAATCTTACGGTATTGCTCATCGAACATGATATGTCCCTTGTCATGGGTGTATGCGAACGTATTTACGTACTCGATCACGGTCAGCTTATCGCCCACGGAAAGCCTGAAGAAATCCGCAATGATCCAAAGGTTATCGAAGCGTATCTTGGCGAGGAGGTTTCATAATGCTGAAAATCGAGGACATCAATGTCTATTATGGGAACATCCAAGCGTTAAAGGGAGTTACGATGGAAATTAACGAAGGGGAAATCGTCACCTTAATCGGAGCAAATGGAGCCGGAAAAAGCACATTGCTCAAAACGATTTCGGGGTTGTTAAAACCGAAACAAGGAAAGGTTCTTTTCGAAGAGGGTTCGATTGGAGGAAAAGCAGCCCAATCAATCGTGAAAATGGGTATCTCCCATGTCCCCGAGGGCCGTCGAGTCTTTGCCAACATGACGGTTGCCGAAAACTTGGAGCTTGGAGCCTATTTACGAAAAGACAAAGAAGGCATCAAAAAAGATATGGAAAAAGTCTATGAACTATTTCCGAGGTTACTAGAAAGGATCAAACAACAGGCTGGCACACTATCAGGTGGTGAACAGCAGATGCTTGCAATGGGGCGAGCTTTAATGGCGAAACCACGTTTATTACTGCTCGATGAACCTTCCATGGGACTTGCTCCGTTGCTGGTGAAACAAATCTTCAACATCATACAAGAGATCAGTGAGGCAGGCACAACGATTCTTTTAGTTGAGCAAAACGCCAACCTTGCTCTATCCATTGCAGATCGGGCCTACGTCGTTGAAACAGGACGGATTGTCCTTTCTGGAAACGCCGATGAACTCACTTCGAGTGAAGAAATAAAAATGGCCTATTTAGGAGGACATTAAACCGCCGTTTGGCGGTTTTTTGTTGTGGAGAGAAAGAATAGTGTTTCTGATTATGATCATCATGTTAGCAAGATAGCACCATTCCAGATATGAAATAGAATAGAATTATATACAGCATTTTATACATTTAAGAGAATCTAGTTCAATTATAAACTAGGAACAAAGACTAAAATATAGTAAAGAAATGGGTTTAATTCCCTATCGTTATACTTGTTTTTTGGAAAAAATGTATTAAATAGGATGAAAATAATGGAAAGTAGAATAAAATTTTTTTAGTATTAATTTAGAACTTTATAATATCAATATAATAAAATTAATCTGTATATTCTGATAATACAGGCTATTTTCACAATAATTAAAATATATAAAAATAGAAACAGTGAGTAGCCTCTGTGAAAAATATACCATTTAGCAAAATATTCATTCAATTATTGTATAGACGGAATGAAATTTATGCGGTAAACTAATTTTCGAAATATTTATTTAATTATAAACATTTAATCTAATCAATTTTTTCTGGGGCGTTTTGAATAAATATTCATGCATCAGAGCTATGATTACAAAATGGAGGGGTTAATTATGAAAAAGAAAAAACTAGCAGGTGCATTCCTTTCTTTAACACTTGCAGCAGGCGTTTTAGCGGGTTGTTCCGGCGGCTCTGGTTCATCAGAGAAATCAAGTGGAGAGGGAGAAACAATCAAGATTGGGGTCAACCTTGAATTATCAGGTGGTGTAGCCTCATATGGTCAATCGATTGCGGAAGGTCTAGAGCTTGCGACTGCAGAGATTAACAAAGAAGGAATTGACGGTAAAAAAATCAAACTAATAAAAGTTGATAATAAATCTGAAGCGTCTGAAGCAACAAGCGGTGCTATCAAGCTGACTTCACAAGATCAGGTTACAGCAATTGTTGGTGCAGCTACAAGTACGAACACGATTGCACAAGTACAGATTGCACAAGATAATAAAGTTCCAGTTATCAGCCCTTCTGGGACAAGCCCGGAAATCACATACAAAGATGATAAATTGAACGATTATATTTTCAGAACAAGCTTCATCGATCCGTTCCAAGGTACAGTTGCTGCGAATTTTGCAACTAGTGAAGTCAAAGCAAAAAGTGCTGCCATCTATATTGATAGCGCAAGTGATTATTCTAAAGGATTAGCGGCAGCCTTTAAAGAACAATTCATTGCAAATGGCGGGAAAATCGTTAGAGAAGAAGCTTACATTGCGAAGGATACTGATTTCCGTTCTACATTGACTCGTTTGAAATCAGCGAAACCGGATTTTATTTTCCTACCTGGTTATTATGAAGAAGCTGGTCTGATTGTGAAACAGGCACGTGAAACAGGACTTGACGTACCATTTATGGGCGGCGACGGTTGGGATTCTCCTAAGCTAATAGAAATTGCGGGTGCTAAAGCGTTAAATAACACATTCATCACGAATCATTATTCTTCAGGTGATCCTGATGAGAAAATTCAGAATTTTGTGTCAGCATTTAAAGCGAAATACAAAGATAAATCTCCTGATGCCTTTAATGCTTTAGGATACGACACAGGATACTACCTTGCAGATGCTATTAAACGGGCAGGCTCGACAGATTCAGAAAAAATTAAGGATGCCCTTGAGAAGACAAAAGACCTTGAACTTGTAACTGGGACATTCACATTGGATGAAAAACACAATCCAATCAAATCTGCTACCATTCTTGAGTTTAAAGATGGGAAACAAGTATTTAACACAAAAATCAATCCTGAATGATAGAGTAAAAGTTTTAATCCTTTCGCCGGCCTTTCTTACAATAGAAGGTGCTGGCGAATTCTCATTTTTCTAGTATATATAGGCTTATGGAACTTCCATTTTGAGTGGAAACGAGAGTCTGAACTTGCCATATTATAAAATTAGATTTTTCAAGGAGAGTCGAACATGGAATTGATACAACAGCTAATTAACGGGGTTTCACTAGGAAGTATTTATGCCCTTATCGCTCTCGGTTATACGATGGTTTACGGGATTGTTAAATTAATTAACTTTGCCCATGGTGATGTTTTCATGGTTGGGTCATTCGTTGGTTTTTACTCAATAACGGTTCTGGATCTATCATTCGTACCTGCTCTATTAATCTCGATGACAGTCTGCGCTCTCTTTGGGGTATTAATCGAGCGGATTGCGTACAAGCCGTTGAGGAACGCAACGCGTATTGCCGCACTTATCACAGCTATAGGGGTTTCGCTTTTAATCGAATATGGATTCATCTACGTTCGTGGTGCACAGCCAGAGGCTTATCCAAGTGATGTATTGCCAACAGACAAATTTAATATCTTTGGAGTTTCTATCAACAGTCAATCGGTTTTAATTTTCGGTGTAGCTGTAGTTTTAATGATCATTTTACAAATCATCGTTCATAAAACAAAAATAGGAAAAGCTATGCGTGCCGTTTCTTTTGACGCGGATGCGGCTAAGTTGATGGGAATAAATGTTAATAACACAATTTCGGCTACATTTGCAATCGGTTCCGCTTTAGCTGGAGCAGCAGGTGTTATTTTCGGTATTTATTATATTAAAATTGAGCCGCTTATGGGTGTACTGCCAGGTTTGAAGGCATTTGTTGCTGCCGTACTTGGAGGAATCGGGATTATACCGGGCGCGATGGTTGGAGGTTTACTGCTTGGTGTCATCGAGGCATTGGTCAGTGCCGCCGGTTACTCATTATGGCGTGATGCTGTAGCCTTTATCGTACTGATTCTTATCTTGATTTTCATGCCACAAGGCTTATTCGGTAAAAACAAAAAAGAAAAAGTATAGGGGAGACAAAGCAATGACTACATTTAAGCGAGCAAAAGGTTTTTGGCTCTCGATTTCGCTATCACTGATCTTTTTCGCCGTGATTCAAGTTTTAATCGGCGGCGGATCGCTAAATCCTTTTTATCAAAATACGCTCATGTTCATCGGGATTAATATTATCCTAGCAGCAAGCTTACACTTAATCATCGGGGTGACCGGACAGTTTTCCATCGGACATGCTGGATTCCTGGCAGTTGGTGCCTATGCTTCAGCAATAATGACCATGAAGTTAGAAATGCCGTTTGTTGTGGCATTGATAGTTGGCGGTTTGGTGGCAGCGTTGGCCGGTTTGATCATCGGAATCCCAAGTTTACGTCTTAAAGGAGACTACTTGGCGATTGCGACCCTCGGTTTTGGGGAAATCGTCCGGATTATTCTTTTGAATATTGATTATGTTGGAGGGGCGAGCGGCATGCAGGTTTCCCATTTAACTACTTGGCCATGGGTGTTTGCTGCCGTTCTCGTTACGATCATCGTCATCCGTAACTTTACAAGCTCGACCCACGGAAGAGCCTGCATATCGATCCGCGAGGACGAAACGGCTGCAGATTCGATGGGAATTAATACGACGTATTACAAAGTTGTCGCGTTTGCGATTGGTGCTTTTTTTGCAGGGATTGCTGGAGGGTTATACGCGCATAACTTCTATATTATCCAGCCATCGAACTTCGGATTCTTGAAATCATTTGATATTTTGATTTTAGTAGTACTTGGTGGTCTTGGAAGTCTTTCCGGTGCCGTATTGGCCGCAATATTACTAACGGTTGTTACGACTTTCCTGCAAGATTACCCGGAAACACGAATGATCATCTACAGCCTTGTGCTTATCGTGATGATGATCTATCGTCCACAAGGTTTAATGGGTACAAAAGAAATAACATCTATGTTCAAACGTAAAGGAGGCAGCAGCCATGAAAACAAAAACACCGCTGCTTAAAGTCGATTCGGTCGGCATCCAGTTCGGAGGGCTTAAAGCCGTTTCTGATGTTAACGTCGAGTTATATCCAGGAGAACTAATTGGCTTGATTGGGCCGAACGGCGCTGGAAAAACAACTTTCTTTAACTTGCTGACAGGAGTTTACGTCCCGACAGAGGGCACGATTTCTTTAGAAGGTGAGAACTTAAGAAAACTGCCCCCATATAAAATCACGCAAAAAGGGATCAGTCGGACATTCCAAAACATTCGTTTGTTCAGTGAACTTTCAGTGATTGATAATGTAAAAGTTGCCTATCATTCTCTTTCGAAACATAGTATTTTGAGTTCGATCTTCCGTTTGCCTATCCATTTTAAAGGGGAAAAGGAGATGGATGATAAGGCCATTGAGTTCTTGAAAATTTTTAACCTGGATCAATACAAGGATGAAAAGGCAAAAAACCTGCCATATGGTAAACAGCGACGTTTGGAAATTGCCCGTGCGCTTGCCGCAAATCCGAAACTGCTTTTACTAGATGAACCGGCAGCCGGGATGAACCCGCAGGAAACGCATGAACTAATGAACTTGATTGCCCTCATTCGTGAAAAATTTGATCTGACCGTTTTATTGATTGAACATGATATGCCTCTTGTCATGGGTGTTTGCGAACGCATATACGTACTTGATCACGGACAGCTAATCGCTCAAGGAAAGCCAGAAGAAATTCGTAACAATCCAAAAGTCATCGAGGCCTATCTTGGCGAGGAGGTTTCATAATGTTAAAAATCGAGGACATTAACGTATATTACGGAAACATTCAAGCGCTGAAGGGTATCTCACTTTCAATTAACGAAGGTGAAATCGTAACCTTAATCGGGGCTAACGGTGCAGGGAAAAGTACGATGCTGAAAACAATTTCCGGCCTATTAAAACCGAAACAAGGAAAAATAATGTACGAAGGGCAATCTATCGGCGGAAAAGCCGCACAATCAATTGTGAAAATGGGAATCTCTCATGTTCCAGAAGGCCGCCGTGTCTTCGCGAATATGACGGTGGAAGAAAACCTTCAGCTCGGTGCCTATTTACGAAAAGATAAAGCAGGCATCAAGCAAGATATGGAGAAAGTCTATGAATTATTCCCGCGTTTGCTTGAACGACTGAAGCAGCAATCCGGAACTCTTTCCGGAGGGGAACAACAAATGCTTGCGATGGGCCGAGCCCTTATGGCAAAGCCACGCCTCCTGTTATTGGACGAGCCATCTATGGGACTTGCACCATTACTAGTAAAACAAATCTTTAATATTATAGAAGAAATCAATAAAACCGGTACAACCATCTTGCTTGTCGAACAAAATGCCAACTTGGCCCTATCCATCGCGGACAGAGCCTATGTCGTCGAAACAGGCCGAATCGTTCTATCCGGTAAATCCGAGGAACTAACCGCAAGCGAAGAAATCAAGAATGCATATTTAGGAGGACATTAAACCGCATATAGCGGTTTTTTGTTTTGCTAGAAATGAGCTATTTTAACTAGATGAAAAGGTTAGTAAATCTAAATCACTAGGTATACAATCTAATTAGGAATAATAGTAGAGTTGGTTCAAGTATCAAACCTCATCCATATCTATTCTTAATCATACTTTTGGAGTGATTTTATGCACAAATTCATTCAGTTGAGCCTTTCAGTTATATTAATACTTATGATTCTACCAAGCTACCAGCCAGAAGCTGCAGAGAGTCCACAAACTGACGGTGTTCTTGTCAAATATAAAGAGACGAACAATGAGCCAATCAGAGATTTAATAGAGACGGTCGACGTTCCTAAAGGGGAAACAACCGACAATCTTATCGAGGAACTAGAAGATCAGAAGAATGTAGAATATGCAGAGCCTAACTATCTTTTTAAGAAGATGGAAAGCCCGAACGATCCAGCCTACATAGACCAGTGGCATCACAAAACACTTGGTACACAAGCTGCATGGACAAAATCCATGGGCTCAAAAGAAATGGTCGTGGCCATCATTGATGATGGAATTGATCGTAATCACGAAGATTTAAAAGGGAAAATCGACCATCCCTATGATGCGGTACGCAATCGGAAGAATATTGTACCAGTAGGGGAACATGGAACACATATTGCAGGAATCATCGCAGGTTCTGCCAACAATGACTTAGGTGGAACAGGTGTTGCACCAAACATTAAAATTATGCCGATTAACGTTTTTAAAGGCGAATATGCCGATACGGCTGATATCATCGAGGCTATTCATTATGCCGTTCAGCAAGGGGCAGACATTATTAATATGAGTCTAGGCGACACCCGTTATTCGGAAGCATTAAACAAGGCTGTCCAAGAGGCTTATAGTAAAGGCTTATTGATTGTCGCAGCTGCCGGAAATGAAGGAGATATGGGGAAAAGTGTACAGCGCGTGTATCCAGCTGCATTCAGTCATGTCATTTCTGTGGCCGCTACCGATTCAAAAGATAAGCGTACTAGTTATTCCAACTATCATTCAACAGTCGATATTGCCGCCCCTGGCGACTATATTCTTTCTACTTTACCTGGTGATAGATATGGCTGGATGAGTGGAACATCAATGGCTACGCCTATGGTGGCCGGTGTAGCAGCACTGATTTGGTCCAATGAGCCAAAACTCACTAAATATGAGGTGGAATACCGTCTCTATGATTCAGCTATTGACCTAGGTACAAAAGGGAAAGACATATACTATGGAAATGGACGGGTGAATGCCAAAAAAGCGCTTGAAATGAAGACGCTGACCAGGCCAACTGTGACGCCGATTTCTGATAAGGATACGTTGATCAAAGGGAAAATTCCAAGTGATTTCAAAACAGGCACCCTTTCCATTTATACCAATGAAAAAACACTCGCCACAGTGAAGATTAACGGGGAAAAGACGTTTTCAGCGACAATCGCTAAACAGACAGCTGGCACGACTATCTATACTAGAGTTGTCGATAATGCGGGAAATAAAAGTGTTCCTGTTTCAGTTAAGGTAGAAGATAAAACAGCACCTACGAAACCGACTGTAAATAGTGTCGGTGACAATACGACAAAAGTAACTGGCAAAGCGGAAGCAGGCTCTACCGTTACTGTCAAAATGGGCAGCACTGCGCTTGGAAAAGCAAAGTCCAATAGCTCAGGGAAGTTCACCGTTACGATGACAAAAAAACAAAAGGCCGGTAAAGTTCTATCCGTAACAGCAACCGACAAGGCAGGAAATACGAGCTCGGTCAAACAAGTCACCGTCGCAGACAAAACAGCACCCAGTATACCGTCAGTCAATACAGTAACAACAAAAACGACAAAAGTAACCGGCAAAGCAGAAGCCAACTCCACTGTATACGTAAAAGCATCTAAAAAAGTCATCGGCTCTGCCAAAGCAACGAGTAAAGGCACATACTCGGTCAAAATCCCTAAGCAAAAAGCAGGGAAAAACCTATATATCTATGCCAAAGATAAAGCGAAAAACGTAAGTGCGTCAAGGAAAGTTACTGTTAAAAAGTGATCAGAACATGAATGAAAAAAGCCTCTGAGCGATTATCGGAGGCTTTTTTTTATGTAGCCGGTAGTTTTCTAGTGAATTATACTTTGAGAGGGGTGTGGAAGTAGGGGTATAGGAACTACCTCTTCATTGCATGAAAAAAGCCGCCCAAATGGAGCGGTCTAACTTCCTTAATCTATCAGGAAGTTTGTGAATTATTTAAATCAACCAGTTTACATTTATGGTAAGCTATTTTTCTTTGAAATTCAGAAATCTGCTACCCTAGGTCGTTAGATACCTTTGGTTAGCACTCTCATATAACATCAATGTATGTTAGTGTTCGATTTTTTTGGTATCCTAGAATCTTTTATCTTCCCAAAAATTCATGACAATATGGTTTTTTGGATTGTAAACCTCTACCTTATACCCTTGTGATCTTAGATAGTCAATAATCTCCGGAAGCTGTTGTGCGGTTCCTTTTGAATCGTGGAAAAGAATGACGATTGGACCTTTTTTTCCTTTCAAACCTGCTTTAACGTTAGACGTTATCTTGCTAGGGTTTGTTTTATTATACTTCCAATCTAGTGTATCAATATTCCAATCCCACATTTTGAACCCCTTTTTGGCTAAGGTATCTCGAAACGGTTTTGTCATATAGGGTTTGCTACCGTATGGAACTCTAGTCAGCTTACTGTCAAACTTTGAAACCTTTAATAACGTTTGTCTTGTCTTCTCCATTTCGATTGCGACATTACTTGAACTCCCTCTATATAATTTTTTTTTATCATGGGAAACACTATGTAACCCAGGATAATTTCCCTCTTTAATCATTCGATTTACGGTTTTTGGATTACGTTTAATATTTCCTTCAATCATAAAAAAGGTCGCTTTTGCTTTTTTCTTTTTTAAGATATCTAAAACTGTTGGCGTGTACTGATTCGGACCATCGTCAAACGTTAAATAGACAACCTTACTTGTTTTATCTTCTGCTGCAGATGCAGAAGAAAAAACCCCAATACTACATACAAGTACGAGTAAAAGAAATAATAGGCTAACTTTTTTTAACACTCACATCATCCCCCCCTAAAAAACTCCTAGTATATTAGCCCATAATATTACTCAAGGTTGTAAATGTGCGTCTTAAAAAATATAAAATTTATTGATCCTTTTCACCCTGTTACATACAAATGAAATTCAATATGTCTACAGGAATAAAGTCAAATAATAAAGATAAATTCTCTATGTTAATAATAAATAAGTTGCACTTTATTAAATGTAAATTTGAAACTATTTTATCTCCTCTAAATTTAATAAAATAACATTATAGTTAAATATTACCATATAGTATAATCCAATTTAGTGTTAAGAGCAAGTGGCAGAAAAATAATAGGGGGGAGTTTAATAAACTTCTTGAGAATCTCCAAACTGGGGATACTTTGGTAGTTAGAAAGATTAGCAAGGAATACGAACAATGAATTGCTTAACCAAAAGGATGTATAGTCTTGTTGTCATAATTATGGTTGATGATAAGGAAGGGATCTCTACATTCAATAAGAAGGTTAATAATGACTGTACTGCATAGCAGAATTTGAAATCCGTGATCCAATAGTTGATGTCATAGGCTCTACCAAATCAACGAGTAAAGGCAAATTCACAGTCAAAATTCCTAAGCAAAAAGCCGGAAAAAACTTGTAGATCTATGCCGATTTTTTTAAGTAGCTGGGAGTGTTCTATTGAAGTAAACTTTGGGAGCGGGATGAAAGTGGAGAGGTAGAATGATGAAGTTGTTTCTTTATTATTTGCAACCATATTAGTTGTGATGGTGTTAAGGAAAGTCGAAACATAAATAAAAAGCCTCCGAGAACTAATTCGGTAGCTTAAAAAATGCCAATACTTTTATATACCATTACTCTTTATTTGTATACATCATTTCAGTACTTCGACTATAAAGTTCTATAATATTACCGAATGGATCTTCACAATAAACTAAGTAATAAGGATTGTTCTTCCATATATCACATATTTCGTTAGTATAACTGAGATTGATAGCTGTCGGTGAATTAGAGTTGTCGCGAAGTTTCTTCCTATACGAAACCATTAAATTTCACCTTCCTCAATCATCCTATGATACTCCATTTTACTTATTAGCCCTTTTCCATTACACGTAAGACAGTCCGTATATATATCATAGGCACCTGTTCCGTCACAGACGTGACATTTATTATGAGTTACTGGTATTTCCTTTTGTATAATTGAAAATAATTTGACAATATACTTCGAAAAATTCATCCCAAGAACCCCCTTTTTTTCAATCATACTACTAAAAGCCACGAAACGAACAAGGATTCCGACAAAATTACGAAATACACATAGATTCATTACAAACTTTACATAGAATCAAAAAAAACTTTACCTGATAAGAATTCATGGCCTAGTGTATTAGGAAGTAGGTAGGGGTAGATGCACTATCTCTTCATTGCATGAAAAAAGCCGCCCAAATGGAACGGCCTAAACTTCCTTAATCTATCAGGATGTTTTTCTGCATTCATAATTTAATTCACCCAGTTTATATTTATGATAAGCTATTTTTCTTTGAAATTCACATTTCATTTTATCATTTAAACAATCCCTAAAAAGGATTTCATAATAGCGTATATTAAATGTATGCCAAAACTTTTTCATGTGAATTCCCCCCAAATTGTACCCTACAAATATTATCGGTTAATGTGGAAAGATTTTTAGATTTTAGAAATGATCCATAGAATTACTTCATTTTTTTTTCAAAATCACTAGGTAAGCCAAAATGGAGATCAGAACTGAGATTGCTGCCATTATGTAAATACTTTTATAGCCAAACAGATAGCCGATTTGTCCAAAGAGGATGGCACCGAAACCGATTCCAAGATCAAAGAAGGAATAGAAAGTGGCATTAGCCATTCCTTTTCGATTACGAGCTGCTTGTTCAAGAGACCAAGCTTGAAGAGCTGGTTGGACAGCACCAAATCCAATGCCGTAAAAAATGGCTGCAATATACAGAATCATGTTACTTGGCATCCAGGCAAGAAGTAGCATTGCCGCTACGATAAAAAGGGTAGCTGGAATGAAGACGGCTTGATGTCCTTTTCGATCATAGATTTTACCAGCGAACATTCGTGTGAAAATAAGAGCTAATGCGTAAAGAAAAAAGTAAACTTGAATACCAGTCAGGCCTTTTTCCATTGTATAAAGTGGTAAGAAGGTGGCAATCCCACCAAAAGATACCGTAATGAAAAAAACAAGAATGGACGGCGCAACAGCGCTTTTTTCATATATGTCAAACCTTTTAGTTTTAGCGGGAACAGAAGGGTGTTCTACTTTCTTATAGGAAATAGTCGAAGCCATGATCCAAGCGGCTAGACTTAATGCACCGCAAAACAGAAACAACTGTTGAAACGTTAACACATCCGCTAAGAAAAGTCCAAATGAAGGTCCAAAAGCCATCGCCAAATTTCCCGATAAAGTGAAGTATCCCATTCCCTCACCACGGCGCTTTGCTGGAATAAGATCGGTAGCAATTGTACCTGATGCGGTGGTCGTATATCCCCAGCCAATCCCTTGGACAACCCTCATTGCACAAAGCAGGAAAATACTTATCATAAATCCAAACGACCCAATCGCTACAGCCAAAAAGGCTAGACCGAACAGGAAAACAAAACGTCTTCCTTTTGTTTCCAAGTCCTGTCCAGCAAAGGGGCGGACAATCAGAGCAGAAAATAGAAACATCCCAGCAACCAACCCAATATACCGTTCATTTCCACCAAGCTCTTTTACAAAAAGCGGGAGGGTCGGGGAAGTCATTTGAAAGGATAAAAAAACAAAGAAGTTAGCTAAGAAAATCATAATAAAATCACGCGTCCAGATTTTATTAGAAACCGGAAGTTCTTCTTTTAACAAGGGTACACCCATAATAGTTATTCTCCTTAATTGATAGTAATTATCATTCTCATTTTACTAAAGTTATAGAGAACAATCTATAAAAATTAGAAATACAAAATAAGTGATCACTATGAATCTAAGTAATATTGACTAATAGTTAGTCCGTAAAATTATTATAGAAACAAAAAATTAGGATGGAGGTCACTTTATATTCAGAATATACTTAATTAAATTTGTAAAAATTAATAAAAGTGTTATATTTAGGTAAATAAATAAGAGAATAGACTTACGAAGAGGAGAAGAGGTTTAAATGATGATTGATATTCACTACCGTATTTTACCTTTTTCTTCGATGATGATGATGGAGCAAGAGCACGTAATCGAGAGCATAGCCATGGCGAAGCTCGCTGTTTGAGAAGGAATTTAGATTATTATTGCCATGCCTCTTCATAGAAATGGTCTCTTTGGAAATAAGAAATGAAATGTTGAAAGTGTTATCTTTATCGTGCAGCTCCAATGGAAACCAATTATTCTCCTTGGAAAGTATGGTAACTTTGTCAGATATTCGGGGTGGTTGTTAAGAGTTCGTATCATTAATGTGAAATTTTAATTAAGGACCTTTTATTTACCAGTTAATAAGGTATATTATGATGGGAAAATGATAGAGATTAAAGGAGTTAATTATGGGTACAGAGATATTAATGGAGAGGGAAGAAGATTCTCTAAATAGTAGAAAGAAGCCTATGGTAGTTAGACTAAATTCTGAACAACTTGATGATTTTATTCAAAGATTTCCAGAGACCGGAGAGTTTTTTGGTTTAACCTATCACATTCATGATGATAAGACGGTCACTTTTAACTATAATTCAGATGGTAGAGTTCTAGAAGTATTGAATTTGGTTAAGTGATTGTACTTTAGAGTATCCAGCAGAAATGCTGGATTTTTTTTAATATAAAATATAGGTATAATTTATTGATTATTAAAGTCGAGTGATGTCGGAATTATTTGGAAAATCATCCTTTATTGCTGTTAGTATGATAGGTATAATTAATAAGAGAAAAACAGATAAAAATAGAAAATCACAAGCCGCTAAAGAATAATACTGCTTGTTAAGAGTGCTCATAGAAAGAATTCTAATGCTAAGACTTCCATGTCAGTCCGTAACGTTCAAAAATTTGGAGGTAAAGATGAAGAAATATGGTTTATTATTTATGGCTGGAATTTGTTTAGTAGTATTGGTTTATGGTCATCTTCATTGGAAAAACATGAGTCAGGCAGCGGGGATAGAGGGTAAAAAAGCTGAGGAAAAAATAATAGAAAAGGAAAAAGAAGATAGGGAAGCTTTGATACAAAGTTTAAAACCAGAAAAAAATAAACAGCAGTCACTAATAGATTACCTGCATTACAAGTCGCTTACACAAGATAAGGTTATTATATCCCTCATGGGCAGTAATGGTACTTCAGGAACCGGTGCAAGTAATTCTTCTAATAGTTGGGCAGGACGCTTAGAGAAGAGTTTACGTTCTGATAGGGATGAATTAGAAACATTAGGTTTTATCAATCATGGCCAAGAGGGGTATTCAACAAAGGATTTGTTAGAAGGTAAAAAAATTGATGCGGTCATTCATGATAATCCTGATCTGGTTATTTTTGAAAACCCCCTGATTAACAATCAATATCAATCGATTAGTTTGGAACAGACGGAAAAAGATTTAAAAAACATCATGTCAAAATTTCAAAAAGAGCTACCGAATGCAAAGATTCTAATCATTTCACCGAATCCAGTGGCCAATAGTAAAACAGAGAATAGCTTAGAGTTGAGTTATGTGGATTATATTAAAGTTTCTGAGAGGGCTATTAAAAAAAATAAATGGACTTATATGAATAGCATGGAAGGGATTGAAAAAAAACTAAAAGAAGAGAATATGAGATTGGCTGATATATTAACAAATGATAATGTCCATCCCAATGATCAAGGGCATAACATATGGTTCGAGGTGTTGGATGAATATTTTAAGCTGAAGTAATGTCACAAATATTTGTATCTAAATTATAAAAATAAGAAATACAGATTATACGTTTTTACTTCTGTGTTGAATGCTTCCATTAGTAGTCTATCTAATAGGGTATAATGAGGGGAAAAGTGGATATAACGACTTTTCCTCTCTGGAAATAGTTTGAAGCATGAATACTTAGTGGGGCTTTTCGATGTTAATAAGCAAAAAAGACAAAAAGAGAAAACTTAGCATAATTTCTCCATGCTTAACGAATAGTACATTTCCTATGTTCGATAAATTCGCGCATTTCCTCTTTCGAAATTCCTGAACCCATAATATCTTTCATGATTTCCTTCCACTCATCATCCATGCTGTGGTCTACTTGTTCATAGAGTAGGGCATCAACAGTTATACAAAGGATACTTGCGATTTTTTCCAAAACTAAAATAGTAGGGTTTGTTTGAAGGTTTCTTTCCAGTGAGCTTATATAAGATTTTGCCACTCCAGATTTTGCTGAGAGTTCACTAATTGACATCTTTTTTTCTTCTCTAAGCGTTTTAACACGGTAACCTATCATATATACCACACCTAACCATTGATATGTATTATTAAATATTTAATATTTTCAAAAGAATATTTTAATAGTTACTAAGCAATATTGTTAACTATCACCACTTTAAGTTTACACAGTTTTTCCTCATTTTTAATGATAAATAGGCACTAAAATAATTGACCCAATCACATGTATAAACAGATTTTCTTGTTTCTATAGGCATTTAGTTAGTTCTTGCTTTGTATAATTATTACTAATATTACATAATTATTTCTAATATTACTAGTTCTCAAGGTTGCTGTAGTGTATACTAATATTTACTTAATGCCCGCCTAAAAAACCATTCGTTGAATGAGTTTTTAGGCGGGGTTTTATATGAAAATGCTAAATTGACACAAATAATTGTAAATGTTTCGTTTGGAATACTATTAATAATTATTGAAAGCATTTTTTTATTGAAAAAGTAGTCATTCAATGTAAATTTCATGTAAATTTTCTAGAAAAAACATAAATATAGGTAATACCATGGTATAATGCAATAGGTCATTTTTAACATTTTGGGAGGATAATATGGAAGAAACTATTAGTATTAAAGATATTTTTCAAACATTAAAGAAACGTTGGAAGTTAATAACGCTACTGACACTAATCGCCGCGTTGATTAGTGGTGCAATATCTTATTTTTTATTAACACCTGTTTACGAATCATCCACACTGATTTTAGTTAATCAGAAACAATCGAAGAACCAACTTGACTCTACTCAAATACGATCTAATATTGACATAATCAATACATACAGTGTGATCATAAAAAGCCCTGCTATTTTAGACAAGGTCATTGATGATCTTGAACTAGAACAAAACGTGGATCAACTTAGTCAAAAAATTACGATTAACAGCCAAGAAAATTCTCAAGTCTTTTCTTTAACGGTACAAGATAGTAATCCATCCAAAGCAGCCGAAATTGCAAACGCAGTGTCTGGAACATTCGAAAAGGAAATCAAAGATATAATGAATGTCGACAATGTTAGCGTATTTGCGAAGGCAGAAGTAAAGGAAAATCCTACACCTGTAAAACCATCTCCATTATTGAATATCGCTATTGCGGTGGTAGTTGGGTTAATGGCTGGAATAGGCTTGGCATTCCTACTAGAGTACATGGATAATACGATTAGAGACGAGAAGGATATTGAGACACTCCTTGATTTGCCATTACTTGGATCCATTCAAAAAATATCGCAACATAAATAAAGAACCATTCAATAACATAAGAAAAGGAAGTGGGATTTTTGAGAAGTAAAGATGAAAAACAAGTGAATTTAATTGCGCAAACTAATCCTAAATCGCCTATTACTGAACAATATCGAATAATTAGGACAAACATACAATTCTCTTCAGTGGATAAAGAAATCAAAACCATTGTGGTTACTTCCGCGGAGCCTAATGATGGGAAATCGACTACAGCTGCCAACTTAGCGATTGTCTTAGCTCAAGAAGAGAAAAAAGTATTACTTGTGGATGCGGACTTAAGGAAACCATCCATTCATTATGCGTTTAACCTTAGTAATATACATGGACTTACTAGCGTATTGACAAAGAAAATGGATTTAAGAAAAAATATCTTGAATTCAAATGTTCCGAATTTAGATATTTTAACAAGTGGACCGATACCACCTAATCCTTCAGAGTTATTAAATTCCAAAGCGATGGAAACAGCTATTAATGAACTAAAAGATATCTATGATTTTATTATTTTTGATACACCGCCAGTTCTTTTAGTCACTGACTCTCAAATTGTAGCTAATAAATGTGATGGCGTGATCATGGTAGTGGCAAGCGGCAAGACAAACAAACAAAGTGCAGTAAAAGCAAAAGAACTTTTAGAAAAGGCTAATACGGCATTACTTGGGGTAGTTTTGAATGGAATGGAATCAAATACCAGCAATTATTACTATCAATCCTAAATAAGATATTTTTCGACAAATTAAGACAAGTTAATACCCTATTTTATAGCATTTATTTATGCTACCATTAAACAGGGTATTAATTCCTATCTGAATTCTAAGTGATTAAGCCTATTATCCCATTTATAAAAAGGAAGTGTGTGAATTTGATTGACTTGCATTGCCACATTCTCCCTGGAGTTGATGATGGATCCCCGGATATGCAGGAAAGCTTGGCCATGGCAAAGAAAGCGGTAGAAGTAGGGATAACCGATTTATTTGCCACACCACATCACTTAAATGAGAGATATGTAAATGTGAAGGATAACATTATTGATCGTGTATTTGAGTTAAATGAGTGCTTGCAGCAAGAGAATATTCCTCTTGCTGTTCATCCTGGACAAGAATTGAGAATACATAGAGAATTATTTGTTTCACTTGAAAAGGGAGAAGTACTAACACTTGACAATAGCGGTAAGTATCTGTTGCTAGAACTCCCGTCAGGACATGTGCCTACATACACACAAGAACTGATCTATGAGCTGTTGTTAAAAGGGATAACACCCATAATTGTACATCCGGAAAGAAACAAGGAATTGATAGAGAATCATAATCTATTATTTAAATTGGTTCAAGAAGGTGCCTTAACACAACTTACCTCTGCTAGTATTATCGGTCTCTTTGGGAAAAATGTTAAGTCTTTTTCAAAAAAAATTATAGAACATAATTTAGCCCAATTTATTGCAACTGATGCCCATAATATAGGCCCTAGGGGATTCACTTTACATGAGGCTTATGAAACAATCACAAAAACATATGGAATCGAACGTACATTTTATTTCAAAGAAAATGCTAAACATCTTATTCAGGGGCAAGTTCCCTCTATTGTAAAACCAGTACCATTTAAAAAGAAGTTATTGAGCTTTTTTTAGTAATTTCCCCATTCAGGAAACGCTTACATTAGTATATTATACATTTCGATTATATTAAACTATTTTACAGGGGTTTTCGGCAAAAAAAAATTGGAGGGTCTGATATTTAATGAAAAAAGTACGTAAAGCGATTATACCGGCAGCAGGTTTAGGAACACGATTCTTGCCAGCGACTAAAGCAATGCCAAAGGAAATGCTGCCTATAGTGGATAAACCTACGATTCAATACATTATTGAAGAAGCGGTTGCTTCAGGGATTGAAGATATTATTATTGTAACTGGAAAAGGAAAACGAGCAATTGAAGATCACTTTGATAACGCGTTTGAACTGGAAAATAATTTAATGGAGAAAAATAAATTTGAATTGTTAGAGAAAGTCCAAGCACCTTCTAAAGTGGATATTCACTATATCAGACAAAAAGAGCCAAAGGGATTAGGCCATGCAGTTTGGTGTGCAAGAAAATTCATTGGTAATGAACCATTTGCTGTATTGTTAGGTGATGATATCGTCCAAGCAGAAACACCTTGCTTAAAACAGTTAATGAATGAATATGATAAAACCTTAGCTTCTGTCATCGGTGTACAAACAGTTCCTGAAGGCGAAACTCACCGCTATGGAATTGTCGATCCAAGTAACCAAAACGGTCGACGTTATGAAGTAGATAACTTCGTCGAAAAGCCAGCAAAAGGAACAGCACCTTCCAACTTAGCGATTATGGGCCGATACATATTTACTCCGGAAATATTTATGTTTTTGGAAAAACATGAAAAAGGTGCAGGTGGAGAAATTCAGCTGACAGATGCTATACAAAAATTAAATGAAATTCAACGAGTTTTTGCCTATGACTTTGAAGGTAAACGATACGATGTAGGGGAGAAATTAGGTTTTATCCAAACGACGATTGAGTTTGCTTTGAATGATATAACTCTAAAAGATGATGTTTTAGAGTTTATAGAGAACCTACTAGAAAAACAAAAGATATAAGAATAATAAGAGTAAGGGAGGAGCCAATTTGAAAGCTGTAGCAGTAGAGCAGAGAGCGGCATCATCTGACCACTTATTAACAGCAGATCAATTAAATGCTAATTTGGGTTATTTAAGAATGAAAAGATTAATAGATATTATAGGATCACTTTTAGGACTTATTCTTCTATTACCCATTTTTTTGATTGTAGCTATTTTAATAAAAATTGAAGACCCAAAAGGACCTGTTTTTTTCAAGCAGGTTCGAGTCGGGAAAGACGAAACTGAATTTCAAATGTATAAATTCAGATCAATGGTCACCGATGCAGAAGAGAGATTAAAAGATTTGCTAACTTTAAACGAAGTCTCAGGGGCTATGTTTAAAATAAAAAATGACCCTCGGATTACAAAAATCGGAAAATTTATTCGTAAAACAAGTATTGATGAGTTACCACAACTTTGGAACGTATTAAAGGGTGATATGAGCTTAGTTGGCCCCCGGCCTCCTCTAGAAAGAGAAGTGGAAGAATATTCATCATACGATAAACAACGATTACTAGTTACTCCTGGATGTACTGGTTTATGGCAGGTAACTGCAAGAAACAATGTTGGATTTAAAGAAATGGTCGAATTAGATATTCAGTATATTCGAAAAAGAACAATTTATTTTGATATAAAAATTGTCCTAAAAACAGTTGTTGTTTTATTTGGATCTAAAGCTGCCTTTTAATAGTAGTTTGTGTTTGTATAAATTAATTATACTTTTCAAAATTATCAATTTGGTATTTTTTTCAAGTTTTTTAGCTTTAGCAATGGAAATAATTAAATAAAAGAGTACCATTTATACAATTTGTTTAATTGAAGAAGTGAAAGAGGGATAAATTTTGAAAATCTGTTTTGCAGCATCTTCGGGTGGACATTTAGAACAACTTATGATGCTTTTTCCATTAATGAACAAACACGACAGTTTTATATTGACAGAAAGAACTCAATATAACTTTAATTCAAAGAATTTAAAAGCTTACGATGTCACTCAAATAAATAGACGAGAAAAAACGTTTATCATTAAGTTATTTATATTAATAATAGAATCATTTGTTATTTTCTTTAAAGAAAAACCCGATGTTGTAATTTCTACTGGTGCTTTAGCTACAGTACCTATCTGTTTATTAGCAAAGTTGTTTAGAAAAAAACTAATTTTTATTGAATCCTTCTCAAAAATTAGTTCTCCAACAATTACTGGAAGGATAATGTATAGGATTGCAGATTTATTTTTAATTCAATGGGAAGAATTAAAAAAGTTTTATCCTAATGCAATCTACGGAGGCGGAATATATTGATATTTGTTACAGTGGGTTCTCAAAAATTTCAGTTTAATAGATTATTAGAAGAAATAGACCATTTAGTAGGGAAAAATTTTCTTAAATCTGATGAAATTTATGCTCAAATTGGTTACTCAACATATGAGCCCAAACTATATTCTTTTAAGCAGTTTTTAAATAAAGAGGAATTTTTAGAAGTGATGGAGAAGAGCGCTATTATTATTACACATGGAGGAACTGGTTCAATAATTAACGGTGTTAAAATGGAAAAGAAGGTAATTGGCGTTCCAAGAATGAAAGAGTTTGGAGAGCATGTTGATAACCATCAGATCGAAATAATAGAACAGTTTGCTAATTCCAATATAATCTATGCGGTTTCAGATACTAAAGAAATTGAATTTGCAATAGAACAAGTAAAAAATATGGACTTTAGAGTATACCAATCTAATACAAACAATGTTATTAAAATATTAGAGAACTTCTTAATAAAATAACTTTTAAATAATATTAAGACCAGTTTATCGATTACAACGAAGAAGAAAAAGGTGAATCAATGAAAGTAATAATGATAGGCTCTCATCTACGTGTGAACGGTGGAATTACCAGAGTTGTGAAAAATTACTTGGAATCCGGAATGCAAAAGAAGGTAAATCTCGAATACTTTCCTACTTATTATGGAAGCAATCATTTTATTAATATACTTTATTTTGTTATTCAGTATTTCAAACTTTTCATTAACTTAAATCTATTGAATAAACAATACGATGTGGCACATATTCATATGTCCTATCGAGGAAGCTATGTTCGTAAAAGGTATATTATTCATCTATTAAATAGCAAAAACATACCGATTGTACTACATATGCATGGTTCTCAATTTAAGGACTTTTATAATGAAAGTTCAAATGGTCAGCAAAAACAGATTAAGGATACACTCAATAAAGTTTCTCTTATCCTTGCACTGGGAGAGCAATGGAAGGAATACTATCAATCAATTAGTAAAACCAAGGTTGTTTCTTTAGATAATGCTGTTTTTCCTAAAGAAATTTTAAAAAGCTCTGAAGAAAAAATCTATATAACAACAATGGGCGTTCTCTCTCAAAGAAAGGGAACTTACGAT
The DNA here is from genome assembly GCF_001273755.1 of Peribacillus butanolivorans. Taxonomy (GTDB): domain Bacteria; phylum Bacillota; class Bacilli; order Bacillales; family DSM-1321; genus Peribacillus; species Peribacillus butanolivorans. The sequence goes on along the minus strand of NZ_LGYA01000001.1, from coordinate 3,588,594 downwards.
CTTATTGAGACAGCTTCGCAAATAAAAGGAAAAATTAATTCTAAATATAAATTTTTAATTGCCGGTGATGGTGAAATTGATAAAGTTAAAAAGAGAATAAAAGAATTAAACGTAGAAGATATGTTTGTCATACCCGGTTGGATTTCTGATCAAAAGGTGATTGATGAAATCTATAGGAAGAGTGTCATTTATGTTTTGCCTTCTTATAATGAAGGAATGCCCATGTCGATTTTGGAAGCCATGAGCTATGGTTTACCGGTAGTTTCTACAGATGTTGGTTCAATTTCTTCTGTTGTTAAAGAAGAGAATGGCTTTGTCATTAAACCTGGTGATGTAGAAACCTTAACCAACTGCTTAATTAATCTATTAAATGACCAATTTAGTATTGAGAAGTTTGAAAGAAATAATAGCGAAAAAATAAGGTTAGAATATAATATTTATGTTTCAGTAGAAAAAATTGTTGAGTTGTATAAAGAACTGTTAAAAGGCTAGAAATTGGGGAGAAAGCGTCCAATAAAAGGAGCTGAATATTGATGCCAGGCTTTTTTGGCTATATTTCAAGGGAAAAAGATATCTTAGAAAAAGAATTAGATATTTATGATTTGATTGAGAAAAAAAATACATTAATCAATGAAGAGACAATTGTAACAACACCTAATTTTTATGGGAAATTTTTCAGGAATACTGTTAACAAGTTCCAAGGTGATAAAGTGTTTTTTTGTAAAAATGATAACTATTTGATTCTAGACGGGGTAATTTTAAACAAACATGAATTGTACAAAAAATATGAAATGAAAGAGCATAATATTACTGATTTGCTTAATAAAATGGTAGCTATAAATCCTGAAACATTCTATAAAGAGTTTAGAGGAACTTTTGCGGGACTTTATTTAAATAAGGATGGTATGGTTTTATATACAAACCATATTGGAGACAAAGAAGTCTTTTACCATTTTACAAAGGATCATAAACTATATTTTGCAACCGATTTTGAAGTTCTTATAAAGATGGTACAAATGCATACAAGTAAAAGGTTTGAGCTTAATACTAATGCTGCGAATTGTTTGCTGACCCATTCACATGTTCTATGTAACGAAACTCTGTTTAATGATGTGTATAGATTGACTCCTGGGCATTATATTGACTTTTCAACTAATAGATGTGAAAAAAAAACCTATTACATTTTAAATAATAAATCAGTCAATATAACAGAGGAAGAAGCTTTAAAGAAAATCGATAGCCTCTTTAGGCAAGCAATTAAAAGGGCATTTGATAAGGATTTAGAGTATGGTTACAAGCACTTGGTTGCGTTAAGCGGTGGCTTAGATTCCCGAATGACAGCCTGGATTGCGTATGATATGGGTTACACGAATATGCTGAATTATACTTTTTCGCAAACAGATTATTTAGATGAAACGGTTCCAAAACAAATTACTAGTAAGTTGAAAACAGAATGGATGTTTAAAGCTTTGGATAATGGAACCTATCTCTATAAATATTTCTATGATTCCGTAAAAATATCGGGTGCGCGAAGCCAGTCTAGCACAATTGCTCACACTATGAGTATGATAAGTAATATTAATTTAAATCACTATGGTCTTGTTCATACTGGTCAACTTGGTGATGTAGTTATAGGAACATTTTATAATAATGGAAAACGTGTGGGGTTTACACGCGGGGATGGGGCTTATTCAAATAAATTAATAGATAAGGTAGAGTACACTCAAGAAAAAACTTTCAATCAGGAAGATCAAGAGTTATTTAAATTTTATAATCGTGGTTTTACTGGTGTTAATACCGGTTTGAAGCCTATGTATCAATATACAGAAACAATGTCGCCTTTTTTAGATATTGATTTTATGGACTTTTGCCTTACTATGCCATTAGAATTTCGTAGAGGCCATAATATTTATATTAAATGGATTAATCAATATTATCCAGAAGCGGCTGATTTCATATACGAAAAGGTTAAAGGGAAAATAAACCGCAAATTGATTACCATTAAAGGGGTCCCGGTGCCATGGACTAGTGTTCCAAGTGCAGCTGTTAAATTGATAAAAAATAAATTAGGTTTAAAATTAAGTACAAAAAATCATATGCACCCATTGGATTATTGGTTTCAAAATAATAGTCAATTAAGAGAATTTTATGAAAGTCTTTATAATCAAAATATAAATTTAGTAGATGACATTAATTTGAAGAATGACTGTGAATTCTTATTTAACCATGGTAGTACTCTTGAAAAAGATCAAGTAATTACACTATTAGGTTTTATAAAATTAATGAAACAATATATTATTTAATATTATGAGAAAGAGTTTAATTTTGAAATATGAATTTAAAAGAGATAGATGGCACTAGTATCTTATAAGGAAAGAAATTTACTTAATAAATATTTAAAAAATAAATGTAGAGGAAAGAATCTGTGTGACTTACTCAAAACCTTTAATCAGTGTTATTATTCCTACTTATAATAGGGGATATGTTATAAAAAAAACAATCAATTCGGTTTTACAGCAAACATATGACCACTTTGAAATAATAATTATAGATGACGCATCGAATGATAATACAGAAAGTATAGTAAAAAGTATAAAAGATAAAAGAATTAAATATATAAAATTACAAGAAAACACTAAGGGTACAAAACCAAGAAATGTGGGTATAAATGTAAGTAATGGAGAGTATATTGCTTTTCTTGATTCTGATGATGAATGGCTTCCGACTAAGCTTGAAAAACAACTTAAATTCATTTTAAGTTTTGGGGAAATCAATACTAACATAATATGTTTTACCAGAGTAATAATAAAAGATGAAAAATTGGAAATATACAGGAAGAATAAACCTTTAAATAAAAATGAAGATATAATGGATTATATTTTAGTTGGAAATAATGTGGTACAAACAAGCACATTTATGATATCAAATGCCATTGCGAAAAAAACATTATTTGATCCTGGTTTAAAAAAACATCAGGACTGGGATTTTTGTTTAAGATTAAGGAATAATAACGCTACATTCTTTTACTTACCTGAATGTTTAACTGTGTGGAATGTTGATAAAGAAAGAAATGACAGAATAAGTAATAGTTATAAAAAACAGGAAATATCACTTGATTGGTTAAATAGCAAAAAAAATGAGCTATCTTTGAAATCTCAGTGGGCTTTTAAAATGATAATAGTTGATTATCTTATTGACAGAAGAGAAAGAACAGCCGCAATGAAAATCATTTTCACTGCATTTTTCCATCGAAGTATTAGTTTCATGACATTATTAAAGAAATTAACTAAAGTATTTTTGCCTTATAAAATTCATGGTAAAATCAAACTTTTGTTAAAAAAAATATAGTTGTTATAATTTTATTATATCTTTTATTCTTAATCAGGAAATTTTGTGGAACTTGCGTGTTTTAAATTAGAATAATAACTGGAACCCTTTGGGTTGGAAATTAACTATATATTATCAAATTATTAGTATGGTAGCTTTAATAAATTAATTGGTAATTAAACGTATTCTGTAAACAGTTTTTATCCTAGGAAAGAGTATGTCGTTAATGAAGACTCTGGAAATAATAAGTTGATTGTGAGGTCTTCAAATGTATTTTGTATTAGCTATGCTGTCATTTATTATATTTTGCATGTGGAAAAAATACGATTATGTCTATTTATTATATATTATTTCCATTATAGCCATTCCGAGCAATAGCTACATAGAAAATAAAATGGGAGTGGATATCTATTTTGATGTAAGAGATATTATGGCCATTTTTATGTTAGTAATTATTATAATGAATAAAAAAAATTTTTTTTCAATAAATATCCCCCAACTATTATTTTATTCTGTCGCATTCCTGATATTTTTAATATCAGTTGCAATTGGTATTGTTAATGATAATAGATTTCTCAATTATGAAATTCAATTATATCCACTTTTAATTATTAAAATTTGTGCATTTATCGGATGGATAAAAACATTTAAGATTGGTATGAGTATACTAATTCATGGTTTCGTACTAAGTTCCTTGTGCTATTCGATTTTCACTATACTACTTTATTTTTTTGGTCAAAATATATTAAATGATATTTATGGTAGTTTTTATGGCGACATTTGGAATTCATCTGGAAGAGTCGGTTTTAAAAATACAACGGTACTTTTGATTATTAACTTATTTAGTATCTATATGATTTATACCCAAAAAAGAATAGTGCTAAATTTTGTAAATATTATTCTAGGAAGTACATCAATTTTAATTTCACAGACAAGAAGTATTATTATATTATATCTTCTTATTTTACTCGTACTTTTTGTATCATTTATCATTAAAAGTGCTTTATCAAATCTCAATTCTAGAACGTATTTAATATTTAGTATCGCGAGCTTTACAATACCATTTGCATTTATAATAGGTTTCATTGTTTTTAATACAGATACTTTATTAATTGATAGTGTGAAAAGTAGAATGTTTGAATCCAATGGTGGTTCTTTAGATTCAAGGATGTATACTAACCAATATAATATTGGAATGATAGAAAATAACATAATTGGTGATGGATTGGGAAAGGAGATGTATTTTTTAGGGTCTAATTCTCAATTAATTAGTATTGACACGTGGATAGATAATTTATTTATATATATCTTAGTTAAATTTGGATTAATTGGGTTATGTCTTTTCATTCTAATAGTAATGATTGGGTTATTTAAATACATAAAAGAAGCGTTAATTAAAAAAAATGTGCTTACTTTTATAATATTAATTGCTTATGTTCCTTTTATAATTATAACAACCTTTATGACATCTCAACTACTTCATTCACAACAAGTATATATTACCTTTGCATTTCTGTATTTCATTTGTTGTAAAGAAAAGTATTTTGAAAATATTAATAAAAAAGTAGTTTGAATTGCTTGCCTATATAAATATTAAAATCTAATTGAGGAAGAAAAAGATGAAACATTTACACTTATTTCAGAATGAGAAATTCACAGAGCCTTATATTGAATTTATAAACAAAAATTACAATCCCAATGATCATTTGTTTTTGATTATTGGAGGAATAAATGAAAAAATTACTCCCCGGGAAAATGTCATTAAACTAAATAGAAGTATTAAAAGTATATATTTTCTTATAAAGAAAATGTATAAAAGTGAAAAGATTTTATTGCACAGTATATTTATTAAACAACTAGTTTTGTTACTTTTCATACAACCATGGCTACTAAAAAAGAGTAATTGGATAGTGTGGGGCGGAGATTTATATTCATATAAAAAGAGAAAGCGAAGTTTAAAAAGTAAACTATATGAATTTTTAAGGAGTATAGTAATTAAACATATTGGTGAAATATCTACCCTTGTAAAGGGAGATTTCGAATTGGCGAAAAAATGGTATCTCACTAACGCGACATATTATAATGCAGTATATATGAATAATGAGCAAAATGAATATATGGATCAGATTTATAATAGAAAATGCGAATCAAAAAGTTCAATTTCAATTCAGATCGGAAATTCTGCAGATCCTAGTAACCATCATAAAGAAGTCATTGAATTATTAAAAAAATATGATAATGAGAACATAAAAATATATTGCCCCCTTTCTTATGGAGATATGGAATATGCTAAGGATGTAATAGATTTTGGTAAAAAGGTCTTCGGTAAAAAATTTATACCATTAGAACATTTTATGAAGATGAATGAATATATGAGTATTATGGAAAAGGTGGATATTGGAATTTTTAATAATGATAGACAACAGGCGCTTGGGAATATATTGCCTCTTTTATATTTAGGTAAAAAAGTTTATATGAGAAATAATACAACTATGTGGCAGGAGTTCAATGGCGATTTAAAATTATTTGATATAAATAATATAAAAACTGAAAAATTTAATGATTTTATAAAGTTGGATGGAGAGTTAAAAGAATTAAATAGGAAAAGCCTTGAATCGAGATTTGATAATAATGCAATAAAGAAGATTTGGGATGATATTTTTAACTCCAGTAATCGCTCGTTGAATTAGGAGAAGTTCTATGACACAACAAAGTTCACTAAAACGAAAAACAATATCTGGTTTAATTTGGAGCTTTGCGGATTTGATAGCAAATCAAGGTATTCAATTTATTATACAAATTATCCTTGCTAGATTATTATTACCTGAACATTTCGGCCTGGTCGGTATGATTTTGGTGTTTATTGCTATTTCTAATTCTATTATTGACAGTGGATTTTCTCAAGCATTAATTCGACAGAAAAATGTTAGCCAAGAGGATTATTCTACAGTCTTTTACTTTAATTTAGTAATGGGTTTGGTAATGTACGGAATACTATTTATTATTGCTGATCCAATTAGCATATTTTTTGGGGAACCGCAACTTATCACAATACTTAGGGTGCTATCCTTAGTACTAATTATTAACTCGTTTGGAATTATTCAAAGAGTGTTCCTAATAAAAAATGTTGATTTTAGAACCCAAACAAAAATCAATATGATTGCAGGTATTACATCTGGCATTTTAGCTGTTTTTTTTGCCGTAATCGGCTTTGGGGTTTGGGCGCTTGTTATTAAAACAGTATCTATGCAAATAATTCAAACTTTATTGTTATGGATACTTAATAAATGGGTACCATCATTAGTATTTAATCCCCAATCATTTAAACGTTATTTTGGCTTTGGTTCTAAGCTACTAGTTTCAGGGCTAATTGATACTTTTTACAATAATATCTATTATGTAATTATAGGGCGTTTCTTTTCCGCTTCGCAATTAGGATATTATACAAACGCCATAAAATTGAGAGATATTGCTTCTCAGTCTATTACAACTTCTGTTCAGCGTGTTACATATCCAATTCTAAGTAACATACAGGAAGATGAAAATAGACTAAAAAATGGATACAGGAAAGTTATTAAAACATCATCTTTTATTATTTTTCCTATTATGGTCGGTTTAGCAGCAGTGGCTGAGTCCCTTATTAATATATTATTTGGAGAAAAGTGGATGGGTTCTGTAATATATCTTCAGTTACTCTGTTTTGCTGGTATGTTGTATCCACTTCATTCGATAAATTTAAATATTCTTCAAGTAAAAGGAAGATCTGATTTATTTTTACTGTTAGAGATAATTAAGAAGTTTATTTTAACAGTATTAATAGTAATATCTATTTTGTTAAAATTAGGGGTTATCGGATTGATTAGTGCAGCAGTTTTACATTCATATATAGCACTTTTTATTAACACATATTTTTCTGCTAGAGAAATATCCTATTCCGCTAAAGAGCAAGTGAAAGATCTTTTACCTATATATCTAGTTTCCATGGTGATGGGAATAATTGTATACTTCTGTGGAATGAAAATGAATGAAGGAAATCTTACTAAATTAATAATTCAAATTTGTATTGGAGTTGGAATATATATTCTACTTTGTGGTTTTGCCAAGATAAAAGAATTAAATACTATATATGGTTTAATGTTACCCTTAATTAAGAAAATAAAAAGCTAAAAAGCGTATTTTAGACAGAAGAAATACTACAATTCTAATCTTATGAAAAAATAACAAAGTAGAATACGAAGTTTTAATAAGAAAGTATTAAAGAAGGAATTTTAATATGGAAAAAGTTGTTGTTTTTGGATCTGGCGGTCACTCTAAAGTGGTAATTGATATAATTGAAAAGTCTAATGAATATTCTATTCTTGGATTAATCGACAGTTATAGAAAAAAAGGTAGTATAGTACATGGGTATAAGGTCTTGGGTGATGAATCAAAGTTAATAGAGTATGAAAATCAAATCCATGGTGGTATTGTAGCTATTGGTGATAATTTTGTTCGTAGTGAAGTCGTTTCAGCAATCATTAAAAAAAGCCCTGAATTTAATTTTATTATTGCCATCCACCCTAACTCTGTAATAGGTAATGGTGTGAAAATAGGGGTGGGTACTGTTATTATGCCAGGGACTGTAATTAATAGTGAGAGTTCAATAGGCAAACATTGTATTATTAATACAAAGTCTTCTATAGATCATGATTGTCAAATCGGTGATTTTGCGTCTATAGCACCAGGAGTGACCATGGGGGGAACTGTTAAAGTAGGTAATTACTCTACTGTATCATTAGGTGCTAATGTATCTCATAAAAGAATTATTGGAGATCATACAGTTGTAGGTGCAGGTTCAACTGTAATTACTGATATAGACTCTTTTGTAATAGCATATGGAACACCTGCAAAGACAATTAGAAAAAGATCTATCGGTGAAAAGTATCTTTAGTATAATTTAAAAATATCTACTTGTATGGTAAAAAGATTATTAATATTTGAAAAGAGGAGAATATATGCTAAGCCCTTTTAAAGATCCTATTTACGTTACTAGACCACTCTTACCAGATGCTCAAAAAGTTAATCAGAAGATTAATGAAATATGGAAAAGTAAGTGGGTAACTAACAATGGTCAACAGCATAAAGAGTTAGAAATACAATTGCAGGAATATTTAAATGTTGATCATATCTCACTTTTTAATAATGGGACTTTAGCACTATTGTTAGGTTTGAAAGCATTAAATCTTAAGGGGGAAGTTATTACTACTCCTTTTACGTTCCCAGCAACAGTTCAAGCTCTTGACTGGAATGGATTAACTCCTGTTTTTTGTGATATTGATTCGAATACACTAAACATAGATGCTAATAAAATTGAGGCCCTGATTACTGAAAATACAAGTGCTATTCTCGGAGTGCATGTTTTCGGAAACCCGTGTGATGTTTATAAAATAAATGAGATTGCTGAAAAATATAATTTGAAAGTAATTTATGATGGTGCACACGTTTTTGGAACAACTGTAGATGGTAAACCAATTGGTAGTTTTGGAGATATGACCATGTTCAGCTTCCATGCAACCAAACTTTTTAATACAGTAGAAGGTGGGGCTCTTACTGTTAATGATAAAAATTTGCATCAAAAATTAAATCTCTTAAAGAACTTTGGTCTTGCGAGTCCTGAGGATGTAGTATTATCTGGATTAAATGCGAAAATGAATGAAGTTCAAGCGGGTATAGGATTAGAAGTATTAAAATTAGTGGACGAAGAAAGATTAAAGCGAGATAAGATTAAACAAACATATGAAAGAAAGCTAGCAGGTATTCCTGGTATTAGGGTATTAACAACTTTGCAAAACGAGTGTAGCAGTTATCAGTACTTTGTAATTGAAATTGATAGGGAAAAGTATGGTAGGTCAAGAGATTGGGTACACGAAGAGCTTAATAAATACAATGTGTTTACAAGAAAATATTTTTATCCATTATGTAGTGATTTTGAATGGTATAAACATCTTGAATCTGCCCAACCCAAGAATCTGCCAAAAGCTCAAAAATCTGTTAATCAAGTTCTTTCAATTCCATTTTATGGTGAACTGGAGTTGGAGTCAGCAGAAAAAATTTGTGCAATTCTTAAGGAAATTCATGTAGGGTTTCTAGAAGAGACAGAATATCAACTAGGTGGTGATATTTTATGAAAGGAATCATATTAGCAGGTGGGTCGGGTACTCGACTATATCCTTTGACTAAAGCAATCTCAAAGCAGATGCTACCAGTTTATGATAAACCAATGATTTATTATCCCTTATCTGTATTATTACTTGCAGGAATAAGAGAAATCTTAATCATTTCTACACCAAGGGATGTTGAAGGATTTAAAGAACTATTGGGGGATGGTGTAAAACTTGGTTTGAATATTCAATATGCAGTTCAAGAAAATCCTAATGGTCTTGCAGATGCTTTTATAATTGGTGAAGAGTTTATTGGTAATTCAACTGTTGCACTAGTTCTAGGAGACAATATTTTCTATGGTTCTGATTTTGGAAATCGATTAAAAAGAGCTGCATCTTTGACTAGTGGAGGTATCATATTTGGTTGTTATGTTAATGATCCGAGAGCTTATGGTGTAGTAGAAGTCGATGAAAATATGAATGCAATTTCAATTGAAGAAAAACCGGATCAACCGAAATCATCCTATGCGGTCCCTGGATTATATTTCTTTGATAATAAAGTTGTTGGAATTGCAAAAAAAGTAAAACCTTCTGAGCGGGGAGAAGTGGAAATTACTTCAGTTATTGAGCATTACCTATTAAAAGACGAGTTAAAAGTAGAACTAACTGGTCGTGGATTAGCTTGGCTAGATACAGGTACACATGAATCACTACTTGAAGCATCAAATTTTGTTGAAGCTATTCAGAAGCGTCAAGGATTATACATTGCATGCATTGAAGAAATTGCTTTTAGAATGGGCTATATTACAAAAAACGAGTTATTAGAGCTTGCTCAACCTTTGCTGAAGACAGCGTATGGTCGTTATTTGGTGGAAGTTTCAAATTCGACAGAAAATATATTAATAACTACCTTGTAAAAATGAAACATACTTAATTTAGATAATAATGATTTAAATATTGGGGTGAATTTGTTGATACGTAAGAAAGTACTTGTTACTGGTGGTGCAGGTTTTATTGGAGGGAATTTTGTTCAATATTTTGTTAATAAATATCCCGAGTATGATATTTATAATTTAGATTTATTGACTTATGCTGGTGACTTAACCAAACATCGAGATATTGAAGCAAAGAATAATTACTTTTTTATCAAAGCAGATATTGCAGATCGTGCTGAAATTAATGCTCTTTTTGAAAGAGAGAAATTTGATTATGTTGTTCATTTTGCAGCAGAAAGCCATGTAGACCGCTCAATTTCCGAACCGGGAATTTTCGTTAAAACAAATGTATTGGGCACTCAAATTTTATTAGATGCAGCAAAACAAATTAATATTACAAAATTTGTTCATGTTTCGACAGATGAGGTATATGGAGAATTAGACTTTGATTTAACAACATTCTTTACAGAGAAAACTCCATTACAACCAAATAGTCCTTATAGTGCAAGTAAAGCTTCGTCAGACTTGTTAGTTCGAGCTTATCATGAAACATTTGGATTGCCAGTGAATATTACTCGCTGTTCAAATAACTACGGACCATATCATTTTCCTGAAAAACTGATTCCGTTAACAATCTCTCGTGCTTTAAGCAATCAAAAGATACCAGTTTACGGTAATGGTAAGAATATTCGTGATTGGTTACATGTGTTCGATCATTGTGCAGCAATTGATTTAGTATTTCATGAAGGTTTAAATGGTGAAGTATATAATGTAGGAGGGCATAATGAACGGACTAACATAGAGGTTGTTAAGACGATTATTCATCTATTAGGGAAATCTGAGGATTTAATAGACTTTGTTACAGATCGACTAGGACATGATAAACGCTATGCCATCGATCCTACAAAACTAGAAAAATTAGGTTGGAAACCTACTTACACGTTTGAGACAGGAATATTTCAAACCGTTCAATGGTACCTAAATAATGAACAATGGTGGGAAGAAATAATAAGTGGAGATTATAAAAAATATTTTGAACAACAGTATGGTTTATAAAAATAGTAGGATTTAAGAGAAATTAGGCTTGATATACTAGTTCTATTTAATTTGAGAGATTATTCAACACTACTCTAAATAGATACTCTTGCCACATTTGAATCGAAAAATTCAAATGTGGCATTTTGAAAACTGTTATAGGTGAATTCTTAAATCCTGATTATTAAAGGTTAAAAAATATTACTTAGGATGTGACATCTAATGAAAATTGCTGTAGCCGGTACTGGTTATGTAGGTTTAGTTACTGCTGTATGTCTTGCAGAAAAAAGCCACATGGTGACATGTGTTGATATAAATCAAGTGAAAATTGATCTAATGAAACAAGGGGTACCTCCTATTTATGAACAGGATTTAGAAGAACTTATGATTAAAAATAAAAGGAAACTTGTCTATACGACTGACTATAGAGAGGCATATCAAAGTGCAGATGTTATTATTATCGGGGTGGGGACACCGGAGAAAAAAGATGGTTCCGCTAGTTTAAGATATGTAAATGAAGTTGCAGTACAAATTGCAAAAACAATTGAAAATGATTGTGTAATTGTCATAAAATCCACTGTACCAGTTGGAACAAATGATAAGATAGAAAAACTAATTAGGGAAAACTTATCACATAATGTAAGAGTTGATGTAGTCTCTAATCCTGAATTTCTAGCTCAAGGAACGGCAATTAAAGATACACTGTATGCACAAAGAATAATCCTAGGTGTAGAATCAGAATATGCTGTGCAAAAAATGAAAGAGGTATATGATAATTTTAATATACCGTATGTAATAACAGATAGAAGAAGTGCTGAAATGATTAAATATGCTTCAAATGATTTCTTGGCCTTGAAGATTTCATACATCAATGAAATCGCAAATTTATGCGAAATTGTAGATGCGAATATTGAAGATGTAACCAAGGGAATGGGCATGGATCCACGAATAGGAGACCGTTTTTTAAATGCAGGTGTTGGTTATGGGGGATCATGTTTCCCGAAGGATACAAAAGCACTTCACTGGCTTGCCAATTTTAATGATTATGAAATAAAAACAATTAAAGCCACAATTGAAGTAAATGAAAACCAAAAAATCAAACTAATTAAGAAAGCTAGAAAGTATTATGAGAGTTTTCAGGGTCTTGAAGTAGCGGTGCTAGGTCTGACATTTAAACCTGGAACGGATGATTTAAGAGAAGCACCCTCCCTTGTAAATATTCCTATTTTATTAGAAGATGGGGCAAACGTTAGAGTATGGGATCCTGTCGGAAGTGAAAACTTCCAGAAAGAGTTCCTAAATGAAGTAAACTATTGTCAAACAATAGAAGAAGCGATAATGAACGCAGATTTATGTTTAATCTTTACAGAATGGCCTGAGGTTAAACAATTTGATATCAAAAAATATTTTGAACTAATGAATCATCCGATAGTTATTGATGGAAGGAATTGTTACAATCTATTAGATGCAGAAGAATCAGGAATTATTTATGATTCTATTGGTAGAAAAAAAGTAAGTAAAATAGATTCTTTAGACAGATTCAAAATGATCACTTTAAAATAAATAAAAGTTCTTATGTATAGGGAGGTCAACCACGATAATTAGTGATTGATTTCCCTATACCTTTTTATGAAAGATGTTGTTTGGGGTATAAGTTTCAGGGTTTTGACTATTAAATGTTCTTGATGAGTGAAGTTGGGGGGGGATATGTTAAATAATGCTGTATAAATTTAAATGATTCTAAAATATCGAATAAAGGGAGATATCATGATTCTAATTATATGCAGGGCAAGATAGATTGGCGAAAGGTTTATAAATTTGAGCAAACGGATAAAAATAGCTTTCTATTTGGCTATGAAAAAGTTATGGTTACTTATTAATTGGAGACTTTATGCGTGATAAAGATGCTATTAAGTCCTCTGTCCTTCGAGAGCACAGCCGAAAATAAAGTTTTACTTTAGTGTAAAAGGAAATGCTTTAGATCAATGTAAGAACTTTACTTAGTGAAATAAAAAAATCAGTTATGGTATAAGTTAACGACATTTTATAATAATTGAATTGATTAATGTAAAGTTATGGAACCTTTCTTTTTTAGTATCTTTTGTTAAATTAATTCTCATTTGTACTTTCAATTTGATAAAATTCTGCCACCACTGTCCTTCCCTGCCAAACTGCCACCTTTAGAATCTTAAAATACTCCTATTCTCTCATAACCAGTTAATATAGAGTATGAATAATAAGTTGAATACCGTTGGATTATCAAAAAGAACTTTTTCGTCTTCCTCCTTGAGAAAAAAGCATCGACACTAAAAATGAGCTCCAACCAGCAGTCTTCTGTTTTGATTTTAATGAAAATTTAGAAACTATTTGAATATATGTATATGATAATATTATCTATGACATACAATATAACAAACTTATTAAATATCAATTTTACCTTTAAAAATATCATATTAAATCTTTCTTGAAAAAATGTTCCCATGATAGAAAATTATGTAATTTATTGATACAATCTAACACTTTTTATAGTAGGGAAAAGATGGAAACTGTAATTATATAATCCTAAAGTTATTCCTGATATTTTAATAAATTGCTGCAAATCAATTGGTGTCAATAAGTGCAGTCGATACATGAAAATAAATATTGAATCGTTAACTTTCGCCATACACATATGGGTCAATAATTGAAGCCTTTATAATACCTTCAGATAGAAATAGAGCATAAGTCCAAAATAGTGAAAAAGGGATGGAATTTCATGAAAAAAATGATTGGTTTTTTCATATGTTTTTTGCTGATTGTTTTCTTCATTTTTCAGCAGAAACATTCTCTATCTACCCATAAAGAAAAGATATTCGTTGAAGATTTTAAAGGTGCTAATGATTCTGCGAAGATTCAAGCTGCCATTGATCATGCAAAGGCCAATAAGTTAAAGACGGTAATGCTGGATGATAGGGAGTATACGATTACATCCCCTATCATAGTTAGGAAAGGTGTTAAGTTGCTATTCGGATACGGAACGCAGTTCATTGTTGAGGGTAACTTTAGGGTACTTGAACTTGAGCAGAATGCTTCCATTGAAGGTGCATATGTAGCAATTAATGATACTAAATTTAATTCAGAGGTCATTTACTTAGATGGTAAATATAAATATTATAACACCTGGAACAAAACACAAGTAAAGGATGTAAATATTGTAAACTGGTCTGAAAATAATAAGGGTACAGGAATATCTTTATATGCTGGCGGTAAAGAACATGAGATTTCTTTCGTGAATTTTGAAAATGTTAAGGTGGTAGGAATGGAGACTGGAGTAAAGTTAATAGCTGAAAAGCCGTCTTCTGGAAAGGCCTGGATCAATGCTAATCGGTTTATGAATGTATCTCTAGAGGATTGCGTAAACATGATTTACATGGATAGTTCTTTAACCATACCGAATGAGACTAGTGGTAATCAATTTACTAACTTACAGATACAACCTTCAAGTAAAACAAAGAGCATTTTGAAGGTAAGTGGGCAATATAATAAGTTTGAGGGGATGTTCTGGGATTTGGACCAAATCACTCTTCAAAACGCTGTTATTGAACTTACGGATAAGAGCATGGGTACCACCATTGACATTCCTTCTTTGCCTATGGGCAGAATTTCCGACACCGGTCAAGCAAATATAGTAAATCAATGAGAAGTAGGAGTCCTTCACTATTATTTATAGTTGAGATAGTAGTATTCATAGCCAAATCTCATTAAAAATATGGAGCAAAGGGAAAGTATAATAACTAAAAAGTTATTATTTATAAGAAAAAAAGCGGCTTCATTTATTTAAATAAGAAAAAGCTGCTTTTTTGAGCTTTAACCATTTAAGGTTAAGATTTTCATAGTTTCGATGTGATAATTTGTCCTTGATCATTGATACTTACTTTCCACTTTGTTCCGTTTGGAGAAACCATTGTCACAACTTTCCCTTTTTGAAGTTCTAAATCTCCATATAATGTCCCACCTGTGGTCGATAACCAAGAGGACCCATGCTGTAAAGATGATCTTGCAAATATGCGATTAATCCGAAATCGTTTGTGCTCTTGTGTATATCCACTTAGAGTCAGTTTAATTTTGTACAACGTATCGGCTCTTGCTTCTGAAATAACAGTGTTTCCTGCATTAAAAGGAACATTTTTTGCAACTGTCCAGGGTCCATTTAAGCTCTGTTGATATTCTATCAAAATACGACTTGGGCTTTCATTCCATCCAAAATATATACCCAAGCAATTCAGCATTTTGATAGGTTGGTTAGAAAAATCTAATTCAATTACAATAGGTTGAGAACTTGGAACATCAAGGTAATTCACACTTTGTTCATCGAGTAAGTTAAAGCAATTATTAATATTTCCTCCATATGGTGCTTTCCCAGAAAGCTGACGTACGGCGTAGCGGACGTTTGCGTTCACTAAGATATCGTCTTGATTCCCAACCAGATGGGCTTTACTTAAGGCAAGAGGAGGATATACTTGAAGGGATTCTTCATGTGGCGATGTGCACCGATTGTATTGGCCACGGTCTAGAATTGATGTAGCTACTTGGTTCGAAAAGAGGTAGTTGTGATGAGAAGTAGAAGAGAATTCGATGACCAGAGGAGGAGCATCCATACGGTAGGTATCCCATATCACTCCTTCAAAAATATTATAGGCACCCGAACAACGGATGACTTTCTTTGTTTGGCTCCGGCATTGAACTTGGATTCCGGTAAACATATTCCCTGAAATTTCGAATGGTAAATCACCGTTTCCTACAATCTCAATACCATACTGACAGCCATCTATAAAAATAGAATGGAAGGAGTTCGCATTAATCCAACACGGGGTATTTATATTTAGAAGCTTTTCTGTTTTTAAATAGATAGCCGTATGGAAGTTTGTGATTTGGAGGGAGCTTGCCTTAAAGAAACTGATGAAATCCCATGCTTTTTCACAGTACAAATGAATGGCTATACCCTGGTACGTTGTTGTACGGTTTATAATATTAATATTGGATATAGTTGTATGATTATGAATTTCTATTTGTTGGGCACCAGAAAGAAAAATGACGGATGAATTAAAGCTATTATCCACGATTTCAATCGTGCCACCTGAGATGGAAGCATCCTTCTGAAGTTCAAAAACTCGGAAATTCCCTTTGATGATTAATGTTACAGTAGGATCAATTTCAAGATGTACATTTGATTTAATGACAATGGGGGAGGATAGGGTATATTGTTTCTTTCCTGTGATGACAACTTTAGAGTGATTATTGGCAACACAATAATTAATCGTATCTTGAATGGCTGGGGAATTGTCTACCAAATTAGGATTAGCGCCAAAACAATCAATATTAAGAACATCTCTGTTCTGGCAATCTTCAGACAAGTTTAGTGAGTCTGTCAATTGTATAACACTCCTTATAAAGTGATGTTATACAGCATATGTTTGTCCAAAAAAAAAGTATAGGTATAAAAAACAAAAAACAAACGAGTCATCGTTTGTTTTAAATCAATGATAGGTTTCCAGCGTAAAATGAATCATATTTGTAAGGGAAAATGATTTTTCTACTTTTTGTCTTGCTTTGCTACCCAAGCGTTGTCTTAAACCCTTATCATCGTGAAGTATTCTAATTTTTTCAGCAAATTCTTTTTCCGAATGATGGGAAATGAGAACCCCTGTTTCATGATCCACAACGGCTTCTTTAATGCCGCCTACATCTACAGAAACAATTGGTGTACCTGTTGCCATTGCTTCAAGGACTACCATTGGAAAAACCTCTCTTAAGGATGTAAGGAGCAGCAAGTCCATATTGCAAATAAATTCATATGGATTGGATGCATTACCTAAAAGCTTCACCTTATGGTGTAACTTTAAGTCCTTAATCATTTTTTTAACAAATTCCCGCTCAGGTCCATCTCCAGCAATATAAAACATCACGTTCGGTACATCTTTTAACTCATTAGCAATTTTTAAAAAGAGTTCATGGTTTTTTTCTTTTGATAACCGTGCTAGAATTCCGACATTGAACGTTTCTTTAGGTTGTAGCTGTTGAAAAGAAAAGTGTTCCACATCCACTCCGTTGTAAATGGTCCGAATAAGTTCCTTCCTTACACCAAACTGAAGTAAGTTCTCCTTTTCGAAATTACTAACCGCAATAATTTGATCCACATGCTGATTTAGCACCTTTTTAAATAGTAAGGGTGTCTTTTTTTCAAGTATGGTTACATTATGTTTGGTATACACCAGCTTGATTTTTCTTTTCGTGATTTTCTTTATTGCGATGGAATATAGTAACATTCTTAAACTATTTGCATGGATAACATCAATTTCTTTTTGGTTAACTTCTTTACTCAGTGTCTTGAGATTAGCGAAGTGATTTTTTAAGCTTAATGGAATAAATTGATGTTTATTATGAATTTGATTGTACAACTCACCAGTAGCAGCTGCTGAGTAAAACGTCATGTTTTCATCCTTAAGATGGTTTTCTAATTTACAAAAATACATCTCAGCGCCGCCTGTTATGAGTTTATCGGTTAGTAGTAGGACATTGTTCATTTCCTTATTTACCCCCATTTTGTATAGAGGTAGGCCGCGAACCTCTGTTTTTATTGTATGCATGATAGGCATATTTGCTAAAATAATAGTTAGCTTTTACAAAGTTTAATTTTTCTTGGCTCCGTAACAGTTTCCAATATCGGTAAGCAGCCTTTAATTTATTCCTAGAAGTAGAGTTACTAACAATACGATACTTGGATAAAACCCTTTGTAAGCCATGTGCTTGATACCCCTGTCTTAACAGTAACAACCATAATGCCGAATCCTCAGGCTGAATATCGGGCATTTCAATTTGCTTAATTTGTAGCCTATCTAACATCACAGTTAAACAGCCAATCGTAGTATTTCCAATCAGATTATAATAATCTACCGTTTTTGGTGCCTTTACTTCAATATCTAGAGGATTTCCTTCTTCGTCCATTAAAGAATAGGAGGTAAAAGAAAAAACAAGGTTTCCCTTTTGCATAAAGGTGACTTGTTCTTCCAATTTAGTAGGCATCCATAGATCATCGCTATCAAGAAACGCAATATAATTTCCTTTGGCTTCTTTTATAGCGACATTTCGAGCTCTAGCAGCACCAACATTTTGAGTTAAAGCTATAAGTTTAATCCGTGGATCGCTTTCTGTATATGATTTAATGACATGAATCGAGTCATCCTTTGATTGGTCATCAACAATAATCATTTCCCAGTTAGAATAGGATTGATCTTGGACAGATTTAATAGTCTCTTTAATAAAAGACGAGCTGTTATATGAGGGAGTTATAACGGAAACTAAAGGTCTGCTATCCTTTTTGTTGTTTATCATAAACATCTACCTCTTTTCTTTCATATACGGTAATATATCTTAAAGTAAGTGCTAAAAAGGAAAAAAATGCTTCATTAATCATGAGGGAAAGGGACATCATCTGTATTAAAAAAGCAAAGAGTGTAAGCACAATGAAGGGTTTTTCCTTATGTAATTTAGCCTTGAATAAGGTGATAACGAGCATCAATAAAAAGGAAATGTAAAAAAGAAAACCAATGATTCCTGACTCTACTAGGACTTCTAGATACGTATTGTGAACATATAGCTTTTCATTATGCTCAAATGCGTAGTAATCGGAAAAGTTAAAGGCACCAATACCCAAAAGGGGATTTGACATAAAATAGTTAATCGCCTGACTCCATAATTCAAACCGGCCACTACCACCATCAGTAGAAAAGTCGGTAATACGGCTAGCAATAATCTCATTGAAATCTATTTGAATGAAAGAACCTGCAGCATAGATCCCAACTAGACATAACAGAGAAACAGTCATCATTTTTATTTTTTTTGAAAAATTCGCTAACAGCATGTACAAAATGACCACCAGTATGAGAGCTAGAATTCCACCTCTTGAAAAAGTAAGAAGAGAGGTGATCACACATAAGATGAATCCAATTGAATGCTTGAATCCTTTTAAATTTGTTAAATAAAAGGAAAAAAACAATGTATTAAAAAAAATAAAGATGTTTGGGTCATCAAGCAATCCAATTAATCTCGGATAATCTCGGTCTAATAATAATCCATAAGATGTAACCTCAACACCTGTTGGGAATCTACCCGTCGCCTTTATGCCGATGACGTACAATAACAGGCTAATGATGTTAAATATGATCCCGACATTTGCAATGGATTTTTCAATGGCACCTATCGAGGTTAGCTCCAGTATATATCTCATGATGAAATAACAGCCAAGTACGAGTATTACACCTAGAATGACCCGAATGCTGGATTCCGGGTACTGTGAAAAAGCGCCACTCAGACAATAGGTAAAATAAAATAACAGCAATAAAATTTCATAATGATATAGGGTATGAAAGTAAAAATCTCGAAAATACATGCACAAGAAAATGGCTAGAAAAATCATGTAAATTTTTAATGAAAAACCGATGGACAAATTGTATTTACTAAGTGTAATAAAAAATAACAAGAGAAAGACTGGCCACATAGAGGTGTTTTTATTAATTTGCAATCTTTCCATTCTCTTTTTGTCTCCCATCTTGATTTTTCTTTTTTATCAAACCTACTATTAAGCCCTTGATTGGCTTATCTAATAGTAAAATTAAAGTAGAAACTAAAATGATGGTAGATAACATGGCTATAAAAGGGTATTGTGATAATGAGTAGTGTATAAGGATAAAACTTATAGAAAAGAAGAACCCATATGGAATAATAACCTTTGCTAATACCGTTCTTTTTACTGGATTAACCGCGACATAACCAATGAATGATACGACCTCCATAATTAAAACGGCAAAAGCTGAACCAGCCACTGCATAGCTAACGCTAAGATAATAGAAGGACAACAAACCAATAGCGATGGTTATAAACTGTATGATAGTACGCCGGTTCTGTAACCCTCTTGTCGTTAGACCGTCCGCAATAGCAATGTTAAAGCCTTGTAGGACTATAATAAAGGACAATATTTTTAAAGGTAGCACCGCTGCTCCCCATTCGTCTCCGAATAAAATAGTGACGAGATATTCAGCCGAATAGAATAGGGATAGGGTCATACACAGACCGGTATAAGACATAATTTTCATTTGTAGAATATTTAATCTAGTATGTTCCTCCAACTCGCCTCGGTTGTATCGCTTAAATAAGAGGGGGAAAAATGCGCCTGCAATGACTCCTGGTATTTGATATAGAGCAGAAGGAATCCGATAAGCTACCGCAAATAGACCAACAAGCGTTAAAGGCAGTGTTTTTTCTAACACTAAGGGACCTAATTGAGGGGTTAACATAATAAATAACCCACTGATTAAAAACGGACTAAGGTTTATTAATAATTGTTTTTCAAAAGGAGATTTCCATTTTAATTCCGCTTTACTGAGAAGTAAATATAGGCTGTAAAGGCCGCCTACTAAATAAGAAAATCCATATAAAAACGCTGCTAGATGGACATCCACTTTTAAGCCCATACTCACCGTGGTTGAAATGATTAATGCAATGGCTGAGAAGATTTTAATGGACGCGATAAACTGCATCCTTTCAGTTAATTGAAAATAGGTAATTCCTATACTTTGTATCGCCAAACCAATGACCATGGGAATCATTAAGCTATATATCATATAAAGAATTTGTTGTTCTTGATAAAGGACATGGATGCCGACAGAAAATACAATAAACGTTAAAAGCAAACATACAACCCGGACCTTAATATAAGAAGAAAATGTAGTACTTAAGCTTCCTTTCTTCGATCCTTCTCGTAGGAAAGTGTTACTTACTCCGAGGTCTGTAAAAAAGTTCATAATCATAGCTAGAGCTAGAGCGACACTAAAAATTCCATAGTACTTTGAGTTAAAATAATTGGCCAATAATATAAGTGTAATTGCGTTTAAAACATTAGATAGAATCGTACTGTAAAATAAATGGATAATGTTTTTGAAAATAGAATTTTTCTTCTTATTCACTTGTTTCTATCCCCATTTTATGACGATATAGTAGTTGGATTGAGTTGTGGTACAGGTGATTTAACTGTAGTTATAGTAGACTGATTTTGTTTAAGGTAATAGTCATATGTATTCGCAAGTCCCTTTTCAAGCGAATAAACGGGATGCCAACCCAATTTTTGGATACTCACTTTGTTACATAGTAAACTATCTTTGATGTCTCCATTTTTGGCTGGTTGATAAATAGGGGATAAATCATGTGTGCCAAATGATTGAATAATCGAGAATAATTGATTGATACTTGTACTAGTAGTTGATGAAACATTAAATGTTCCACTTCCATCAAATTCTAACGCTTTTAGATTGGCATTTGCTACATCTTTTACATAAACAAAATCCCTTGTTTGGTAACCATCACCATAAATAACAGGCCGCTTATTGTTAATGACAAGATTTGTGAAGATTGATATAACACCGCCTTCACCACTTGCTGTTTGTCTTGGACCATACACATTACTGTAACGGAGGTTCACATAGTCTAAATCATATAATTCTTTTGCAAGCTCTAGATAATCTTCAGCCGTTTTTTTTGAGGCACCATAAGGTGATAAGGGATGAGTATCATGCGATAAGGTAATTGGCATAACATTAGAGTTTCCATATACAGCCGCTGATGAGGCAAATACAATCTTTTTAACGGCATACTTGTGAGAAAGCTTAGCAATATTTATGGTTCCCATGATATTGATCTGTGCATCATTCGTAATATCTGAAATTGATTGTTGTACACTAACTTGCGCGGCTTGATGAACGACATAGTCAGGCCTAAATGTTTCCATCGCCTTTTCAAGTGAGCCTTCATCTTCTACATCTCCAAAGAAGGGAATGACTTTTGAATGGACATTCTCGGTAGATCCGGTAGATAAGTTATCATAAACAGCCACTTCATAATTATTACGAATTAATGTATCCACAATATGAGACCCAATAAAACCAAATCCTCCGGTTACTAGCACTTTATCCATTTTTCAAAACCCCTTTTAATCGATTATCTAGCTCCATTACCAGTAAATACAATGGCCACTGTTCGAAACAAAATCTTGATTTCCATAGCAAGTGAGCGGTGTTGAATATAATATAGGTCGAAATTCAACTTCTCTTTTGGTGTTAAATCATAACCCCCATTTACTTGGGCCCATCCAGTTATGCCTGGTTTAACAAATAAACGATTTTTAAAGCCAGGCAAAAACTTATCAAATTCATTATAGAAAAACTCTCTTTCAGGCCTTGGACCAATGAGTGACATATCTCCTTTTAAAACATTAATAAGTTGAGGAATTTCATCAATGCGGGTTTTTCGTATAAATGCTCCTATTCTTGTAACTCTAGAATCTTTTTCACTTGCCCATTGTGGCCCATTTTTTTCAGCATCTAAACTCATGGAACGTAATTTAATCATATTGAAAGATATCCCATTTAATCCCAGTCGTTGTTGACAAAAAAAAGGGGAACCAGTTGAGTCAATAGGGATAAGAATACAGAATAAAACTAAAATCGGTGTTAAAAGAAGTAACATAAAAAATGAAATGATAAAATCTATTGAACGCTTTAAAGTAAAATATGATGATGTCGGTATTGGTTTTATCAGTATTTCTTCCTGTCCATCAACTCTAATCTTTGAATCCAATGGTTACCCTCCTTTATTCATGAAATGATCATTGTACCGGTTATTTCATGTTTGCCCCTTTCAAATTGTGTTTTCACATTCACAATCTTTTCTAACTTATCTCTTCCTTCTTGTATCGCTACAATAATGCCATCACAATGTTTCGCTATGATTTGTGCATCAGGTTTGTTTATACTATCTGAAGTATGAAATAGAATAATATCAAAATGCTCTTTCCACTCCTCAATTAAGGAGGGAAGGGTCTCTAAAGTTAATAATGTCGTTGGCTCATACAGGACTTCACTTGTGGGTAAACAGAAAAGACTATCCTTTATATGTATAGCATGATCCCTATTTTTGGGGTGCTCACCTAAGAGCAAGTTGGTCAAGCCAAATGAATTATCGATATTAAACACATGATGTAGAGAAGGTTGGCGAAGATTAGCATCCACTACCAGCACTCGTTTACGCTGTTCAGAAAAGGCAAGGGCTAAGAACGCGGTTGCATTAGCTATATTTTGTGAATGTGTAAGTGATGTAACCATTAATAGTGAATCTTCTTTTTTGAGATTGGATTCGATATTGTTACATATCGAATAAAATTGTTCTTTATTGTTGACATCATTTAGATAAAAGGATTGTTTCCTTGTGAATTTAATAGCCACCATGTTCACCTCGTTCCGTAGAGGATAATGTCTGATAAGGTGTTTTCTGTTTTTTGTTTTTCATTTTTGTATTTAAGTTCACTCTTCCTAACAATGGAAGTCCAAGACGCTCAAGCTCACGATCGCTGTAAGCCGCATCATCAAAGTGTTCTCGAAGAAGTGCTAAACCTATTCCAGCAAAAAAGCCTATTACGATGGAAATGGCTATAATAAACTTTGGTTTTGGAAAAAGAAGTTCTGCTTGTTCCATTTCGTTATCATTAAGAATATTAATCTGTTTTACATTTGCAAACTCTTTAAATTTAGTTATGGACTGTATTGCGACAGCCTGTGCAATGGCTTTAGCTGATTCAGGATTAGAATCTTTGACGGTAATAATAATAATCTGCGAATTATCTCTATTGGTAATGGAAACTTGCTTGAGTAACTCATAACTTGAAGTCTTTAGGTTTAACGAATCTTTAACTCCTGTCATAATTTGTGGGCTTTTAATGATATCCATGTACGAAAGAGCCAACTGTCTGTTTTCTTGCACTTTATTTATGGAAGTTTCCTTTTCTCCCATACTTAAAGATCCTGCCAGAACTTGAGTAGAGTACTGATAAGTTGGTTTCATAATGTACATGGACGAAAAAATAACGAAACCAGTAATACAAAGTGTAGAAAGTATAATGATTACTATTCGCTTTTTTAAGATACGTATAAAATCTTTGATTTTTACTTTTTCATTCATCTATTTCACCACTTTTTTAGGAATCGTAAAAAATTTGTTGAGATTCATATTCAAAAAATATTTACCTTTCATTTCGCACTATCTGTTTGAAAAATCCCTCTTTATAGGTAAGCTTTTACCCTATTTTTCGTTTTACAGGTTTAGGGTTCAAGGATATTTCTGTTACTGGTTCTTTTCTTCTCGTAATATACGATCCAAGGTTCATGCATGGCTTTTCAACGAATACATACGCCAATGAAGATAGTAAAAAGGAAAAGAAGAAGGAAAACATTAATATCAAGCCGGTAGGCAACTTATCATAAAATAGGTACATGAATGAGAATAACGAGATGAGATGATACAAATACAGACTATAAGAAATTTTACCGAGAAAAGTAAGTGCTTTAGACCGTAATAATGATGAAAGTTTTAAGGAAGATATGCTAATAATCATAAAGATACAAACACCACACGATACAACATAGTCCCTGAAAATATAATTGTTTAATAAATCTACTTCACCAATTATTCCTTCGTACATAAAACAAATAAATGCGATCATCAGTACTATAATTTTTACAGTTTTTTTCATTTTGGAAGTATAGTTAAATAGGTCATGGCGATACTTCGCTAATATTGCTCCCAATAAAAAAATAGTTATGTAGTGGAAACTCAAAAGACTGCTAGTTATGTTCAAATTGGAACCAAACAAATATAAAACCATAGTTGATGAAAAACTTAAAATCATAAACCAAAATAAGGAGTATTTAAGCTCTTTGCGAATAAATAAAAGTATCAAAAATGGAAAAATGATTGAAATCCTCATTTCGTGGACAAGAGACCATATTACATTGTTATAGGCGTCAGTATTGTAACTCCCAATAAACAAAAGATGTTGTAATAATAGAGCCGGTGTGTCTGAAACGGTCCAGGATTTGCTAAACCAGTTACTAATAAACGGCATATCATTATGGCTTAAAAGCATTTTAGCCAATATAGCTATAATTATTGCTACTAGATATGGTAAATAAATTCGAAAAACTCGTTTTATTAAGTATGTAGGATAATGGAATTTCGCATTATTAATAGATAAATACAAAACAAAACCACTTAATACAAAGAATAGAATGACAGACTCATTGCCGCTACTGAAAAAAAGTCTTAGAGGAGTTTCCTTGAATAAATAGAATATGTAGGGACTGCTTGAATCATACCGATAACTTGCATATGATGGGTATATCATCATATAATGCCCAATTAATACAATAAGTGCAGCTAATCCTCTTAGTGAGTCTAATTCCTCATATCTACTAGACATATTCCCCCTCCATAAGAACCGTTTTTTTTATAATATAGCATTTGTTCGTTATAAAGTATAGCTAGTTCTCTAAAACAGACAAAGGTAGACAAAAATAGACAAAAAAAGTAAAAAGGTGAACCATGGTATCCTAATCTATAGGCAAATTATTAGGGGAAGTTTATATTTGAATCTACAAGTAAATTCCGGAAAGCTGGTACATTTCATTCTTCTTGAAATTTTGAATTATTAAACTTGATAGGAAGAGGCCAGTTGGCATTTAGGGGAGGTTTTATATAAGGGATATACAGTTGTTCATTCAAAGTCAGTTTCAAGTAAATGGGGGACGGACAAAACTGTTTATGTCAAAGGTTTATATATATAGTAGTTTTTTTATGTTTAGTATATAAAGGAAGAGAATTAGTTATAGCCTGTCATTAGACTAAAGAATATAGACCTTAAGATTATTAAGAAGATATTTGAATTACTTACTAATTGAAACTTTATCGAAAAATGTATTAAAGTAATTAATAGTTATCTATTAACAATTGTTAACTTATTAAGTATAATTAATCTCAATATAGTAATTTAAAAGTAAGCGCGCATAACCACAGGTCTAAGGCATTTGGTAGGATAGCTGGGTTACTGCAAAAAGGATGAAGCAAAATTATACCTTTAGTTCAAATGAAAGAAATTTGGACACCATTAAAATTAATGGGGGTTAAGTTTTTTAAATCAGAAAGTGGAAATGTCTTCATTAAAGTTTTTAACCACCATCGTACGAAGATCTTGTAAAATATTCAATACTCTTGAGAAGGGCAAACCTATTGAAAAGTAGGGACGCAAAATTACAGGTCTAAGGCTATGCTAAGACGGCTTTGTTACCACAAATAGGGTGAAAAAGAAGATATGCAGAAAAAAACTGATGCAGAATGGGTTCATTTAATTTTGGAAGCAAAAAGTTTAGGGGTTTCCATTCAAGAAGTGCGAGATTTTATTAAGAATGAACAGAACTTGAATAATTAGCCACACAAGAATTGGAATTAGAAAAACAAAAAGATACATATACTTTGGAGGGCTGTTATTCAGCCTTTTTTTTATGAACTGGATTCTACTGTTTTCATTTGTTATAACTCAAATGCTTGCGGATGATGCGATCTTTTATCAACAAAACTATTCATTTTCGTGGGCTGATACCTAAGAGTTTCTTATAGATTAGAACAATATATTGTTAGTTCCCTATAGTATTGTTCGGAAATTGTAAGTACTAATATTTCTATAGAATATTCGGAATTAGATATATTTCCTGACTAGAATGTTCCGGCGCTAAAAATTTTCAATAAGTAGTAAAGTAATATTTAATAAAAAGTAAGGATTATCAGTATATAGCACTATTGTAAGCGTTTTCTTGTTGGATTAATATGAAGAATATAGTAAGTAGAAAGAAGCTGCATTATTTTGATTAATAAAGAGAAGATAATTCTTATTGTGATACCTGATTTTTAAAATAATGGTTGAATAGTATTTAATTTAACAACAGAAAAACAATTGGAAAAAATCCTATAAATGGGAGATGCTTTATTATGAATGAATCCAGCAATATTGTTGTGGGACTATTGTGGGGAACGTTTTTAAGCTTTCCGTTGTGGTTGTCAATTTTCGGTTGGATCAAAATTATAATGAATTTTATAGGATAAGAAATTAAAGACTCGGAATAAAAAATGCACTATTCAAACATCAGTAAAAGGTTTCTAGCTTAAACAAATTGCAGCCCTAAAAACAGTTATTTAGCAACAGATAGAGATAGAAAACTTTGCAGGGGTGAATGATACCTTGGACAGTTTAATAGGGTAATTGGTATATTGGAATATTTTGAATTAATGTATTTTGTATGATTTATAGTAGACTAGAAAGTGACGAATAGATATAAATGCCCAACAAAAAAATAGTGAATAAAACAGTTAATATTTTTGTGTATTTGACGATACTATACTATAAAGATAAAGCTAAAAGGGCTTCGCGAAGGCGATGTCAAGCTGCCATCAAAATACAAGGAGAATTTGATGACAAAAAACAAATTTATTACGTTCGAGGAAGCATATGAAAAGAAAGAAAGAAGCAAGAAAATTTTTATTGGGTCTTATATTACTATTATTTTAATCTTGATTTCTTTATTGACTTTTTTTCTTGGTCAATCTTAACGGGCATTTATCTAATAGGGCTGAGAAACCAGTCCTTTTTTTATTGCTCGTCGCTATTCATATTTCTTATATTATTTACTTCCTTTCTATTTTCTTGAAGTGAATTATTAAAGAAAACACTCTAAATTGTTCTTTTTTTATTTTAAGAGAGTGAATGAGAAAATATGCAGGGAATTCTCCTTTTGCGAAATGGGTAGGTGAAGGGAAGTAGTTAGGAAATCCAAAAACTACATAAAATAAGAAGAAAGAACGCGGAACTTTAAGATACACCGATGAAGGAAAATGCCATCTTCATTTATATGGAAGATGAAAAGGTGAAGATTTTATCTCATGTATTGATTTTTATTATTTTATGACTCTGTTAGAATTAAATTTAAACTAACTTGTATTTGTTGGAGGCAGAAAATGAAGTTAAATAAAATACACCATGTAGCTATAATCTGTTCAGATTATGAAAAATCGAAAAACTTCTATGTAAACATTTTAGGTTTGGATATCAATCAGGAAACATATCGTGAAGAAAGAAAATCTTATAAATTAGATCTAATGGTTGGAGGAAACTATCAGCTAGAATTGTTTTCATTTCCAGATAGCCCTTACAGACCAAGTTATCCAGAAGCTAGAGGGCTTAGACATCTTGCTTTTGAAGTGGAAGATATTAATCAGGCTGTGGAAGAATTAGAAGGTAAAAATATTCCTGTCGAGCCTATACGTATTGATACCATAACAAGGAAAAAGTTTACCTTTTTTAGTGATCCAGATGATTTGCCTATAGAACTATATGAAAAGTAGTATATAACTAAAATAGCTTGGTTATTAAATTTGTTTCAAGCAACATCCTTTTGATAAAATTAATTCTGATTTAAGTGGCTTCCCCTGAAAATTTACATTTAGATACTTTTTATTTGTGGAGAAGGTTTTCATTTACAAAAATCATTTACATAAAAATGAACCCATTTTATTTGTAATTATCAATTAAAAGAGCTATAATCCTTATTTTAGAAAAATGGGTTTAGGCAACATAGTGGCTCTATTCATATTGGAGTGGATGTTCTAATGACTTTTATTGATATATTAATAGATACTTATACAAAAGGAGAGTTTCAGCAGGGTGTTACAGTAAATGAACTTGTGGAAGATCTTAAGGAAAAACTAAGCAGTATCATTGAGGAAGATGATAGAATATGATCGGTAAGTTCTGTAAGTGGTTATTCCCAGTTTTGTTCGTTTTATGGGCTATGTTAATCTTCTTTTTTTCCTCGCAGACGTATGAGGAGCAAAGGATTTCTCCATTTTTAGGAAAGTTAAATACGCCGTTTTTGTATGAAAAACTCAGTGGTATTTCATTTATGTATGGTGGGCTTGAGGTGAGTGTTCATACAGCTGGAGTAGCTGGCTTTCTAGAGTTTTTTATTAGGAAGGGTGCCCATCTTATTATCTTTTTTGTATTCGGTTTTTTGACGATTTGTGTTTGGCGTACTTTTGTAAAGAAAAGCATTATTACGATTTCAGGCGCTCTTTTGTGTGTCCTTTTTTATGCTAGTGCGGACGAACTACATCAAAAATTCACAGGTGGACGTACCCCCTTGTGGCAGGATATTTTGCTTGATACATTTGGTGGATTGTTAGGCATTCTATGCTTTCTAATGATAAATCGACGGCGAAAGCGCCATTGAACCCATTTGCCCTCTTATCTTTTACTCCTTATAAATAAGAAATCACCCATGAAACCGTACCGATACTATACCTTAAGAAGTATGTCTAACGACATGCTTCTTTTTTATCGTTCTTTCCATATATATATTATAGCAATGACCTTTGTGAAGGTGATGAAAGATGAAAAGACAAAATAAGAGTCCAAAAGGAATATTGGCAAGTATGCTCCTAGTTTTAGCTGTAGGAGGTTGTATCTTTTTTCTTTGGCCGAGTGGCCCTGTACGCTTGGTGGAGGATTTTTATGAGTATGAGAGTGGGGCGGAGTTCGGGAAGTCATGGGATTTATTAAGTTCTGAAATGAAGCTACGGTTTCCGAATCGAGGCGATTATGTGCAAAATCGGGCCCATGTTTTTATGTCGCATATGGAAGTGGAAACCTTTCAGTATGATGTAGGGCGATCTAAGAAAGTGAAGAACTGGAGCCTGGCTAAGGATGGAAAAGTGCATAAAACTGCCTATATGATTCCTGTAACACAGGTCTTCGATTCTCGCTTTGGCGTGTTTACAATAGAACAGGATTGCTATGTGGTAAAGGAAAAAGGCGAATGGCGTTTGTTATGGGATTATCGTTTTGAATAGATTCCTCTCCTTTTTCGAGGTTTAAGATTCCTTTAATTATTGAAAATGGAGAGGGTATATACCTAGGAAATCAACAGTTTTCCTTCTCATGAAACATATTTCATTTTAGAGCGATCACTGATAGCTTTCAGAATAAACATTTTGTCCTGTTTGCTTAGCATTGTCCAACTACCTGCCTTGATTTTCATACAATTCACTCCTTTTATGTTATAGATTATGAAGGATATTTAGCATAATTTCGTGTCCAAAGAATAAAAGTGTCTAGTTATAAAAATGGCTCAAGTGGAAGAAAGGAATATTCAACTCATACTAGATTATACCGTCTTTTTGCGCCTAATAAACAACAAAGATTCCAACAAATCTCTACAATTGATGTCCGGTTTTTGTCAGAATATTGGACGAAGAAAATGAAAAAGCTGTCTGGATGCGGGTCCAGACAGCTTTTTCATTTTTTATTATTTTATGGATAAATGTTCTTTTAATTCGGTTTGAACTTTTTCTTGTTCTTCTTCCGACACAATATTGTAGTAGATTCCGTCGATTTTCTTTCCATTGCCCTGAATAGTTGATTGAGAAATGTCTTTGCTTGCGTCCCGGTAGTTCTTTTGGATGTCCATCATGTCATCAAACGTCAAATTTGTCTGAATATTTCTACTTAGTGCATCGAAAACTTTATCGTATTTCGTCAACGATGAAATGCTTGCGCCTTCCGTGATAACAGCTTCGATGATGGAACGTTGTCTGGATTGGCGTCCATAATCTCCATTTGGATCATCGTATCTCATCCGTGAATATTTAAGCGCCTCTTCTCCATTTAAATTAATACTTCCTTTGGCAAAATGGACACCTTCATAGGTAAAGTCCAAATTATTTTGCACAGTCACACCGCCGACTGCGTCAACGATATCCTTAAAGCCTTCCATATTGATCTTCATATAGTAGTCAATCGGAATATCGAGGAAGTTCTCGACAGTATCCATTGACATTGCCGCGCCGCCAAATGCAAACGCGTGGTTGATTTTATCCTGTGTACCGTGTCCGACAATCTCGGTGCGTGTATCACGCGGGATGCTCAGCATTTTAACCGATTTCTTTTGTGGATTAACGGTTAAGACGATCATTGTATCTGAACGGCCTTTGTCGCCATCTCGTTCATCGACACCGAGCATGAGTATAGAAAAGGGCTCCTGATCTGATAGGGCAAGGTCCTTAGTTCGTTTATCCGTGTTACGGTCTATGGGCGTATGCATCGTGTCTACAGTTTTTGTTAGGGAATTCCATACGGAGAAGGCAAAGGCTCCACCGCCTAATATAATAAGAAGGACGACAATTCCGACTACTTTCAGCCATGTCCGTTTCTTTTTCTTCTTTTTTTCGTTTCTCATATCTTACTTCCTTCCTCGTTTTGTAATCACTTAGTCTATTATATTTAATTTCAGTTTAAAAGAATAGTTTATTTTGTTATTTTATAATACCTTTGACAATTTTTGGTGTTATTGTGTACTATGTAACTAACACAGTGGTGAAGGGGTTGAGAAGTTGAATTCGTTTAAAGGATTGATGAAAAAGGAGTGGCTGATTGGGAAAAATGCTCTGCTCTGGCTGTTGGTTGTACAAGGGGGTTTAGTGTTCATTTCTTTTTTTGCATCCAGGTATTTTGAAGTTGCAGGTCTTTTTTATATGTGCACATGGTTGATCATGATTATGCAACCGTTTATTATGGTCTCTCTGATTTTTGGATGTTTGAATTCTGACGGGAAGACACAGTTATGGATTTACAATCCTCAGTCGTCGGCGATTTTGCTTGGAAGTAAATTATTGATGAGTGTTCTGTTTCAAATGGTTTCGATTATTTTTTCCTCCTGTCTTATTTTTGTGGCATCGACGATACCGGTGAGTTATTTTCAGGCAGACTTTCAGGTGGAAAATAAGTTGGGAATAATGGGCTTGCTTAAGATAGACGCGTTTATGTTAATGGTTAGTATTTTAATTGCCGTTTTTTTACTGTTTTTATGGGTGGTGTATCATGCACTCGCCCGGGTTCATTCTATTAAACATCTTCGTTGGCTGTTTGTTTCTGTTCTATGTTTAGGGATGATTATTCTCCGGAATGAGATTGTAAATACGGCATTTTATCAGAAGCTAGATGAAATATGGTTAATACCTGCGATGAGTGGTTCTTCAATGAATATGTCTGAATTCAAGTTGGAGCTTTATCTAGAAGGCGGGGGGAATATTTCACTTTTAACAAGCGGGTTGGATGTTATTGGATTAGTGCTATTGTTTCTCGCGGCATGTTGGTTGCTAGACCGAAAGATTGAGGTGTGATTGATGTCAGAGGATTTTCATGCATCAAAACCAATTTATTTACAAGTAGCCGATCGAATTTGTTATTCGATTGTGCGTGGAGAGATAAAGAGCGGTGAAAAACTGCCATCTGTTCGCGAAATGGCTGTTGAGATGGGGGTCAATCCGAATACGATTCAGCGTACCTACGCAGAGATTGAGAGGGATGGAATTGTGGAGACGAGAAGGGGGCAAGGTACATTCGTTAAAAATGATCCGGCGTTGATTGCTTCACTGCGTACCCGGATTCAAACAGAAGTTATTGAAACGTTCGTTGAAAACATGAAAGAAATCGGCTTGTCCAGAACAGAAATGTTGGCAGCAGTACAGCAATTTTTGATGAAGCAGGGGGAAGCAGAATGATAATTGAACTGCGTGAAATAACGAAAAAGTATGGAAGCGTCGTTGCCCTGGATAATATTTCGCTCACGTTTGAAGTGGGGAAGATTTACGGGGTGTTAGGAGCGAATGGAAGCGGTAAGTCGACCTTGCTCAAGCTGATTGCTGGTCTGGCGAAACCGGATCATGGTGTTGTGACGGTCGAAGGAGTGGCGGTGAGCAGGAGGATTGCCTCGGCAGTCTCTTATTTAACTGAGATTGATTTTTTCTATCCTAATTTTACGGTGGGTCAGTATATTGATTTTCATGCATCGCAGTTTGCTGATTTTAATCGGGATAAGGCAATCGAAATGCTGGCATTCATGAAGTTGGATGTCCGGAAGAAGGTACGCTCGCTGTCGAAAGGTAATCGGGGGCGGCTTAAATTAGTGCTCGCTCTGTCACGGGATGCTCCGGTCGTGTTATTAGATGAACCATTTTCAGGGTTGGATGTTATGGTCCGCGAGTCGATTGTACGTAGTTTGCTGTCTTATATCGATTTTGAAAAGCAAACGGTTATCATCACGACTCATGAAATTGAGGAAATCGAGAAAATTCTAGATGAAGTCATTCTGATTAAGGATGGCCAGATCATGGCCAAGGAAAATGTCGAGGACCTCCGCGAAAGTAGTGGGAAATCGGTGGTCGGGTGGCTGAAGGGACATCATAGGTAAATATGAAGGGAAAATAATAATGTAGCTTCGGAAAAGTTTCCGAGGTTATTTTTTTGTTTGCAAGGAGAAGGCCTTTGAATCTAATTAAAATAGATTACTTTAAAATGGGCGGTTAAACAAAGTCCCTATTAGAAAGAAGGCGCATATATATGCAGTACGGATATCATTAAAGTATAAATAACTATTGGAGGCTATAGGAAAAATGACAATTTCAAATGAAAGTAATTCAACTGAAAACACATTAAACGAGAGTAGTTCGACTGAAAGCTCATCAAACGAGAGTAGTTCGACTGAAAGCTCATCAAACGAGAGTAGTTCGACTGAAAGCTCATCCGATTAAGGAGATCTCGAGAAAATTCTAGATGAAGTCATTCTGATTAAGGATGGCCAGATCGTCGCCAAGGAAAATGTCGAGGACCTCCGCGAAAGTAGTGGGAAATCGGTGGTCGGATGACTGAAGGGACATCATAGGTAAATTGTATGACTCCAAATTAGTATTTGGAGTTTTTTTTATTGTGAAAAAACGTATTGGTTACTATAAAGGGGAAACATCAGCATCTTTAAAAAAACCAAGAGAATGCATCGAATAATAAAGGAAAGACCGATACCGTGAAAGTGAGTAGTTAAGGTGAACAACTCAAAAGGGAGTGTGTTTGCTAAATTAACGGTAAAGGGGAAAAGAGTGACATCTTCCATTAAGCAAGTCGGTAAAAAATCAGGAAAGGTCTATGTGACAGTTACAAAATCCGGGCAAAAGGAAAGTGCCCGTGTGCTAATTTCATATATGAAGGAAAAATAATAATGTAGCTTCGGAAAAGTTTCCGAGGTTTTTTTTGATTGCATGGAGAAAAGCCCTTGAATCTTTTATGGGGGAACGAGGATTTACTTTAAAATGGGTGATTAGCAAAGTCCCTATTAGAAAGAAGGCGCATATATATGCAGTACGGATATCATTAAAGTATAAATAACTATTGGAGGCTAAAGGAAAAATGGCAGAGACTGTTAATTTACCGTACCTTGAAGCTTTGAAAGGTAAATTTGTGAAGGTGTTTAAAGGCGGGCCGGATTCTAGAGAAGGCAAGCTATTAGAAGTGAAGGACGATTATATTGTTCTTCAAACAGAAGATAATCAATTAGTTTATTATGCCAGTCAGTATTTGAAAATGGTAATCGGGCAAGCGAAAAAAGCCAGTGTTGATGTATTACCGGTAGATGAAGCGCGTGTTTTTCCAAATACTTATTTGGGATTATTGGAAACACTTGTCGCTAGCTCCATTAAAGTGAATGGTGGAGGGCCGGAATCAAAAATTGGCCGGGTTTTAGATGCAAAAGAGGAGTTTTTAGTGTTATCCACCGAGAAGGACGGGCTTGTCGTATTCCCGTTTTCAAACGTTAAAAATGTAACCATCTTGGAAAGCCAATCTAATGATGATTCATCTGAGGTTACCTTTTCGGGTGCAATTACACTTAATGACGTCCTATCCTTGCTTATCCACAACTGGGTTTCGATTAATACCGGCGGACCTGAAAAGGTAGGGGGAGTACTGGTTGAAGTGGCTGACGAGCACGTCATTGTTGTCAAAAATGAAGAAATATTTTATGTTACCACCGAACAAATCAAAGTTTTGTCCTTAGCAAAGGATGAGGATGAAAATAGTTCAAATACAGGATCATCAGAAAACAGTAATTCAAATCAGAACTCATCAGAAAACAATAATTCAAATAAGGGCTCATCAGAAGACAGTAATTCAAATAAGGGCTCATCAGAAAACAATAATTCAACAGAGAGCTCATCATACGAAAGTGGTACAGCTGAAAGCTCATCAAAGTGATACAACTGAAAGCTCATCATACGAAAGTGATACAACAGAGAGCTCATCATACGAAAGTGGTACAGCTGAAAGCTCATCATACGAAAGTGGTTCAGCTGAAAGCTCATCATACGAAAGTGGTACAACAGAAAGCTCATCAGAAGAAGGCAGTACAACAGAAAGCTCATCAGAAGAAGTCAATACAACAGAAAGCTCATCAGAAGAAGGCAATACAACAGAAAGCTCATCAGATGAAAGTAGTTCAACAGAAAGCTCATCGGAAGAAGGCAATACAACAGAAAGCTCATCGGATGAAAGTAGTTCAACAGAAAGCTCATCAGATGAAAGTAGTTCAACAGAAAGCTCATCAGAAGAAGGCAATTCAACTGAATGCCTTATCGAGGGATTTGGTACAATTGAATTCTCCACAGAAGAAAATAATTTAAATGAAAATCCAGCTGAGGGTGAAGAGAGTGTCGATCCTGAGGGTGAAGAGGATGTCAGACCTGAGGGTCGTCGTCGTCGTGTAAATATATTTAAGCAAATGTGGCTTGAAAATATGATTAAAGCATCGAAGGGTATCTATAAAGAAGAAGATTGACCATACAGGTACAGCAACCAACAAAGTTGTTGTGCCTTCTTTTGAAAGTGGACATGCCGCTAGTGCTCGTAATGGAAAATGTATTCTATTACTCTTATAAGTGTAATCCTTTTACTGGATACGAGGAGTGATTTTACTGCGGCTTAAAGCGCGTCGATAGCAGTCCACAATGGTCTAAATTTAAATGATGTAAAAGTTATCGAGATAGAATTGAGAGATTGAAATGTTGTTTCTCACTGATGAAACCCTAACATCGTGTGGACTAATTTCCGGGAAAAATTGGCCAAGCAAGGCGATTCAAATGTAAATTAGCTAAGTGTTCCGGTTACAAAATAAGAAAGGCTTAGTCTTAGCGTTTAACTGACAGTTTTACATCCTGCCTGTGGATGATTTGGACAAAATGGCTTATTGGTGGGATTTGAGTTTTTTAAACAATAAAATAGAAAGGTGGTCACAACTTGTTATCTAAAAATATTGGTCAGTATATTGAACTAGAACTCTCTGGAAATATTCAAGTAGTTGGGATTTTAATAGAAGCAAGTTCGGACATTATTGTCCTGTATACGGGAAAAGTGTACCGCTACATTCCATTAAGGCACATTGAAAATTTTTCCTTTCCAATAACGGATGAGGAGATTGAGAAGGGGGTAGATCCAGAAATCAGTGAGACGTCGTTCCGCAAATTGTTGATGAACGCGAAGGGCATGCTTGTTGAAATTTTACTTGCTAAAACAAATCCGGTCTATGGCTATATCGTGGGCATTATGAATAACTACTTCGTCTTTTATTCACCTGTTTTTAAAACGATGTTCATCTCGATGGATCATTTGAAGTGGCTTACAGTTTGTGATGAAGAAAAAGGGCCGTACGGCTTGAACAAAAGTGAACAACTTCTTCAGGTTTCTACTTTAAGCTGGGCACGGACATTAGAGGAACAGTTAAAAAAGTTAACTAATAAACTGGTCGTGCTCAATTTAGGTAGGCATCCGATGGATATTGGGAAAATCAATCATCTGCAAGACAGCATCATTGAGATGGTGAATGCTCAAGGTGATACGGTTTTTGTCAATATGAGACATGTGAAAAGCTTTCATTTTCCACAATGAAAAAACTCCGGGTCTGGTGTGATCCGGAGTTATTTCTTTTTCTCAATATTTTCATAGACCGAGGCAAGGGCTTGTTCAAATTTCCCGCTCTTTTTCGGTTTATAATATTTTTTGTTGCGCAGTTTGTTCGGTAAGTATTGCTGCTTCACCCAGCCATTTTCGTAGTCATGCGGATATAGATAGTCGATGCCTCGGCCGAGATCTTTTGCCCCTTTGTAATGGGCATCCTTAAGATGGTCAGGCACGTCACCGCTATGGCCGCTGCGAATATCAGATAAGGCTGCGTCAATCGCGATATAGGCTGTGTTTGATTTCGGTGATAAGCACAGCTCGACAACTGAGTTGGCCAGTGGAATCCGGGCTTCTGGAAAACCAAGCCGTTCAGCAGCTTCAACTGCAGCTAGGGCTCGCGGGCCAGCCTGCGGATTAGCAAGACCAATGTCCTCGTAAGCAATGACGACCAAACGGCGGGCAATGCTGACAAGGTCGCCGGCTTCCACCAAGCGCCCTAAATAATGAAGGGCAGCATTCACATCGCTGCCACGGATTGATTTTTGGAAGGCGGACAGGACGTCATAGTGAGCATCTCCATCCTTGTCATGTGAAAAGCTTTTTTTCTGCATGCATTCCTCGGCAATTTGTAAATCTATAATAATCGTTTCAGACTCGTCAGGTTCGGTGGAAATAACAGCGAGCTCTAGGGCGTTCAGAGCGCTGCGGACATCTCCGTTCGAAGCGGTCGCAAAATGCGTAAGGGCATCAAAGCCGACCTCTGTTTTATATTGACCAAGTCCGCGCTCTTCATCATGAAGTGCACGTTCCAGGGCTTTTGTGATATCGCTGATTTCCAATGATTTGAGCTCGAAAATCTGACACCGGCTGCGGATTGCCGGATTGATTGCATGATAAGGATTACTAGTCGTCGCGCCAATTAAGGTAATCATCCCGTTTTCGAGATAAGGCAATAGGAAATCCTGTTTCGCTTTATCAAGGCGATGGACCTCGTCAAGCAGCAAAATCACTTTACCAGACATCTTCGCTTCAGCAGCGACAATCTCCATATCTTTCTTGTTATTGGTTACCGCGTTCAGCGTCCGGAACGCAAACTTCGTGCTTCCGGCAATCGCACTAGCAATCGATGTCTTACCAATTCCAGGCGGACCATACAGAATCATTGAAGATAACTGCTTGGCTTTGACCATCCTTGCGATAATCTTTCCTTCACCGACCAGATGCTCCTGCCCAATGATTTCATCAATCGACCGAGGCCGCATCCGGAAAGCAAGCGGTTTAATATTCATTGCGCACCTCTCCTTTTTATATAAGGTATCACAAATAAAGGGTAAAATGCTCTGATTATGCTGTGAATGCAGTTGAATTAGTTTTAAATTCGACCTTAAGGGAAAAAATTCGTCCGTGGATCGGAATAAATCGACCTTCAGTGAATGAATTCGTCCGTGGGTCGGAATAAATCGACCTTCAGTGAATGAATTCGTCCGTGGGTCGGAATAAATCGACCTTCAGTGAATCAATTCGTCCGTGGGTCAAATAAATCGACCTTCAGTGAATGAATTCGTCCGTGGGTCAAACTAATTCGACCTTCAGGAAGTTAATTCGACCGTGAGCAAATTAATTCGACCTTCAGGAAGTTAATTCGTCCTTCAAGAAAATAATCCGTCCTTCACACCAATTATTTCGTCCTATCCTCAAAAATCGAACGTAAAGAGTAAACTCTTCCTTTGGTGTGGCCAGAATGATTTAACTTTAATGAAGTTAATAACTTTTTTGCGCTGGATGGAGATTTGAGTTGGAGGAATTGCCGGAATTCACTGTTGGTAATGGTAGGTTTAACGAGGCATACATAATCCTGAAGAGCAGAGATGTGGGCATCATGGGAAGAATGCAAACATATGCGGCAAATCCACTTTCTTAATCGCCTCTCCATAGAAAATGCATAGCATTTATGGCAGTACACTCCTGTTTGAAGGGCGTTAATAGGAATTCCATAACTTTCTAAAAGCTTTGGAATATAAGGTGTATGTTCGTCGAGCAATAAAGTAGATATTCTCTTCATATCTCTAGTTGAAAGGATTTTCTTTTTATATTTTTCTTTGAATTCTCCAATTTTTATAAGAATACTATCTTTACGTATCACTTTTCTATTAATATCTCTATTCTCAGCTCGTATTATAGTTGACGAATTGGCACTGACGACTAATGTTTCTACTGGAATGTTGATGATTTTTTTTGATTTTAACCATTCTAACAGCTGTTGGCGCTGCCGGTTCACTTGCAGAATTGGATCATCAAAAGCTTCCGTTTTTCCATCTGTATTTGTGCGGATAAGTTGATTGAATGTGTTGTCGAAATAGATTTCACCAGCCATGTTTTTCACTTCAATAATTAATAGAAAATAAGAAGTAAGAATAAGGATGTCCATTTGGAAGGGGAAGGGTGATCCGATTAAACGGAGGTCATGAAAGAGAAGATACTCTTTTTCAGGAAGGGCATTTAGAGTAGATAAGACTCTATATTCTCCACTATATCCAACTTTGATTTTTTTGATATCTAAGTTTAATATCGGTTGCCTAGCATGATCAGGTGGTAAGCGCCTCATTAGAGCTTCTATCATATGTACTTTTAAAGGTCTCTCGCATTCTTTTATAATCATGTAACCACTCCTTATCGATATTTTAATAGAAATATTCT
Source organism: Peribacillus butanolivorans (assembly GCF_001273755.1). Classification (GTDB taxonomy): domain Bacteria; phylum Bacillota; class Bacilli; order Bacillales; family DSM-1321; genus Peribacillus; species Peribacillus butanolivorans. The sequence continues at coordinate 3,548,716 of NZ_LGYA01000001.1, read as the reverse complement.
CTATTAATGATAGGTTTCCTGTATTTTTAGTAAAAATAAATGTGTCAAAGAACAGAACTTTCGTTTTAAAAAATGTACGTTGGTTTAACAAAGAAGATAATTCGTCTTACATGTGGGATAATTCGTCCTTGAGAGAAGATAATTCGTCCGTCAGCGGAATAATTCGTCCTTGAGAGAAGATAATTCGTCCGTCAGCGGCACAATCGTCC
>NZ_LGYA01000001.1:3448583-3548497 GCF_001273755.1 Peribacillus butanolivorans | reverse complement strand
AGAAGATAATCGTCAGCGGCACAATCGTCCATGAAAGAAGATAAATCGTCCTACATGTGGGATAATTCGTCCATGAGAGAAGATAATTCGTCCGTCAGCGGAACAATTCGTCCTTGAGAGAAGATAAATCGTCCGTCAGCGGAATAATTCGTCCTTGAGAGAAGATAAATCGTCCGTCAAGCGGAATAATTCGTCCTTGAGCAATATATTTAAGCTCTTTTCCTACCTCTCCAATTAGGATAATTTGACAAATGGAGGGCGGGTGAATGCATTTCTAGTGGGAATATGCTATAATTTCAACAGAATTTATAAACGGATAAATAATATGAGGTGTATATTAATGAAGATATCTACTAAAGGCCGCTATGGTTTAACGATCATGATTGAGCTTGCTAAACATTATGGAGAAGGTCCGAAAAGTTTGAAATCGATTGCTCAGACGCATAGTTTGTCAGAGCATTATTTGGAGCAGCTGATTGCGCCACTTCGTAATGCAGGATTGGTGAAGAGTGTTCGTGGTGCATATGGTGGGTATGTCCTATCAAAAGATCCTCAGGAGATTACTTCTGGTGATGTCATTCGCGTATTGGAAGGACCGATTACTCCGGTTGAGGGAATTGAGGATGAAGAGCCGGTAAAACGTCAGCTTTGGATTCGGATTCGTGATGCTGTGAAGGATGTATTGGATAATACTACGTTGATGGATTTGGCGAACTACAAGGATACTGGTGAAATCAATTCTTATATGTATTATATTTAAGTAATTAGCAACGCGCCTATTATATAGGCGCTTGCGTTTTTTAATGGAGGCGACAAAAAAGTGAACAGAATATATTTAGATCATGCTGCGACTTCACCGATGCATCCGAATGTGATTGATAAGATGATGACAGTCATGAGCCATGACTTTGGTAATCCGTCTAGTATTCATGCGTTCGGGCGGGAAGCGCGCCATGTTTTAGATGAAGCGCGTTTAAGTATTGCCACAAGTATCAGGGCCGGGCGGAATGAAATCATTTTTACGAGCGGTGGAACAGAAGCAGATAATACGGCGATTATTGGGGTTGCGAATGCGTATAAAGAAAAGGGAAAGCATATCATTACGACAGAGATTGAGCACCATGCAGTATTGCATACATGCCAATTCCTTGAGAAGTCTGGCTTTGAGGTCACATATTTACCTGTGAATGAAGCGGGGCTTATTTCGATTGCCGATTTAAAAGCGGCATTGCGGGATGATACAATTTTGGTTTCGGTTATGTTCGGCAATAACGAAGTTGGGACAATCCAGCCGATTGCTGAAATCGGGCAACTGCTTAAAGATCATCAAGCCTTTTTCCATACTGATGCGGTACAGGCATATGGACTGATTCATATTGATGTCCGCGAGTTGGGTGTGGATTTGCTGAGTGTATCAGCGCATAAAATCAACGGACCAAAAGGAGTCGGCTTTTTATATATGCGCGAAGGGTTAAAGCTGAATCCCCATTTATATGGCGGAGAACAGGAGCGTAAACGCCGGGCTGGTACGGAAAGTGTGCCGGCAATTGCTGGCTTTGCCGAAGCGGTTTTGATTGCTCAAAGTATGATGGATAAGAAAACGGAGCAATACTTGCAATTTAAAGACGTATTGCTTGCCGTCTTTGACGAGGCGGATGTACAATATGAAATTAACGGATCTATGGAGCAGTCGCTGCCACATGTGCTGAATGTTAGTTTTCCAGGTACGAATGTTGAATCGATGCTCGTTAATCTGGACTTGGCCGGTGTTGCGGTATCAAGTGGATCTGCTTGTACAGCTGGGTCAATTGAACCGTCGCATGTGCTCGTAGCGATGTTTGGAAAAGGTTCGGAGCGGACGAAGAATTCGATTCGTTTCAGCTTCGGTCTGAACAACACCGAACAGGAAGTTAGGCAGGCTGCTGAAACAACCGTGAAGATCGTTAAAAGATTGGTACAACAATAATTTTTTCTTTAAATAAATGAGGTGACAGAATGAATAAAGCACCACAAGACACCCGCGTCGTCGTTGGGATGTCAGGAGGCGTCGATTCTTCTGTGTCAGCCCTGCTATTGAAAAATCAAGGCTACGACGTAGTTGGGATTTTCATGAAAAACTGGGACGATACAGATGAAAACGGAGTCTGTACAGCAACGGAAGATTACAATGATGTGATTGCCGTTTGTAATCAAATCGGTATCCCTTATTATGCAGTCAACTTTGAAAAGCAATATTGGGATAAAGTTTTTACGTATTTCTTGGATGAGTACAAAGCAGGCCGTACGCCGAATCCGGACGTAATGTGTAACAAGGAAATTAAGTTCAAGGCATTCCTTGAGCATGCGGTAAGCCTTGGTGCTGACTATGTAGCGACAGGTCATTACGCACAGGTTGAATACAGAGATGGCGAATATAAAATGCTTCGCGGTGTCGATAATAATAAAGATCAAACGTACTTCTTGAACCAGCTTACTCAAGAACAATTGGAAAAAGTCATGTTCCCACTTGGTCACATTGATAAGAAGGAAGTTCGTGAAATTGCGAAAGAAGCGGGTCTTGCAACGGCAACGAAAAAAGATTCAACCGGTATTTGTTTTATCGGGGAACGCAATTTCAAAGAATTTTTAAGCAATTATCTTCCAGCACAACCAGGTGATATGGTTACGATGGAAGGCAAGGTAATGGGTAAGCATGACGGTTTGATGTATTACACAATCGGGCAACGTCACGGTCTTGGTATTGGCGGCAGCGGCGAGCCTTGGTTCGTTGCGGGAAAAGACTTGAAGCGCAATGTTTTATATGTGTGTCAAGGCTTTGATAACGATGTGCTTTATTCCAATTCCCTGAATGCTGTGAATGTCAGTTGGGTAGCGGAACATAAACCTGCAGCGGAATTTACGTGTACGGCAAAATTCCGGTACCGTCAAGAGGATAGCGGCGTTACGGTGAAAGTATTGGAAAGTGGCGATGTCGAGGTCATATTTGACGAGCCAATCCGCGCGATTACACCTGGACAAGCAGTCGTTTTCTATGATGGCGACGTATGCCTAGGTGGCGGTACGATTGATGAGGTATTTAAAAAAGGTGAAAAACTGACTTACGTAGGGTAAAATAATCATGTCCCCAGCTGTGTTTGCGGTTGGGGACTTCTTTTGGATTGTGAACAGCATCGTCTGAATTACACTGCTAGCTTGTGCTATACTTTTTAATATAAAAATGGAGCGTGAATGATCATGGATAAAAATCAACAAGGCATTGAGTTTATGCAACAAGGAAAATACGAAGAAGCGGCTAAAGTTTTTAATGAGGCTATAGAAGAAAACCCGAAGGAGCCGGTTGCATACATAAACTTTGGAAATGTACTTACAGCTGTCGGTGAAACGGAAAAAGCCATCAAGTTTTATAAAAAGGCGATTGAGCTTGATGAAGATGCAGCAGCTGCTTATTATTCGCTAGGGAACTTATACTACGAATCAGATGCTAAATTAGTCGAAGCGAAAGATATGTTTGAAAAAGCAATCCGTTTGGGTCTTGAGAACAGCGATGCTTACTTTATGCTTGGATTGACGTTGATGGCGTTAGATCAACCGAAATTGGCTATGCCTTATTTACAGAGAACGGTGGAATTGAGTCCTGAGGATGTGGATGCAAGGTTTCAATATGCGCTTTGCCTAGCAAATGCGGAACTGTATGATGAATTGATCAATCAATTGAATTTAGTGGTTGAACAGGATCCAGGCCATGCGGATGCTTATTATAATTTAGGGGTTGCGTTTGCAGGGTACCGTGAAGATCCGCAAGCTGCGATAACATATTTTGAAAAAGCATTGGAAGCACAGCCAGACCATATGTTGGCGGCACACGGTAAGAAATTGATGGAAGAAATGAATGCTGAATAAATAGACGACATATGTATGGAAGGGTGGGGAGAAGCGTTGAGCCAGCAAGATTCGATGGATTTGTTTGCAGAAGAGAAAATGTTTATGAAAGGAAGTCATTTAGTGACGATCTTTCATAATGAAGAAAATATGTACTCGGTTGTAAGAATCCGTGTGAATGAAACGAATTTGAACTATGACGAGAAGGAAGCGGTCGTCACGGGTTATTTTCCGAGGATGCATGAGGATGAGACGTATATTTTTTATGGAGCAATGAAAGAGCACCAACGTTTTGGTCTTCAATTTCATGTTGAGCATTTTCGAAAGGATTTGCCCCAATCTAAGGAAGGAATCGTCAGTTATTTATCTGGTGAACTGTTCAAAGGTATTGGGAAAAAAACAGCCGAAAGCATTGTCAAAACACTCGGGGAGAAGGCAATTTCTAAAATTCTGGCTCAGCCTTCCATACTTGATGATATTCCGAAGCTATCCGGGGAAAAGGCGAAGAGTCTCTATGATACTTTAGTCGAGCATCAAGGTCTGGAACAGGTAATGATTGCTCTTAATCAATATGGCTTTGGCCCACAGCTGTCTATGAAGATTTATCAAATGTATAAGCATGATACAATCACCATGGTTCAGGGAAATCCATATAAGCTTGTGGAGGATATCGAAGGAATTGGTTTTGGGCGAGCGGATGAGCTTGGGCATCAGCTAGGCATTTCCGGTAACCATCCTGATCGTATCAAGGCTGCGTGCCTATATACACTAGAATCACAATGTCTGCAGGATGGAAATATCTACATAGAAGCTGAGCAGCTGTTGGAAGCTGTCAAGCGGCTGCTTGAGGAAAATAAGCGCGATCGAATTGAGTTCACAAACATTTCCTCGGAAATAATCGAATTAACGGAGACGGGTAAAATCGTTGTCGAAGATCAACGAATTTACCTGCCATCCCTTTACTATTCTGAAAAGGGAATTGTTATGAACATCAAGCGGATGCTAGCACAAACCGAGTATGAAGACCAGTTCCCAGAATCGGAATTTTTACTGGCACTTGGTAAGCTGGAAGAGCGTCTAAATGTTTCCTATGCCTCAGCTCAAAAAGAGGCGATACAAACAGCCCTGCAGTCGCCTATGTTGATTTTGACGGGTGGACCTGGTACGGGGAAGACAACGGTTATCAAAGGGATTGTCGAGTTATATGCCGAACTTCATGGTGTGTCTATGGACATTAACGATTATAAAAAAGAGGGCAGCGATCCGTTCCCATTTGTGCTTGCGGCACCTACTGGACGTGCAGCGAAACGCATGGCTGAATCGACGGGGCTTCCCGCTGTTACGATTCACCGCTTGCTCGGCTGGAACGGAAGTGAAGGCTTTTCCCATGATGAAGATAATCAGTTAGAAGGCCGCATTGTCATTATTGATGAGGTTTCTATGGTGGATACGTGGTTAGCTCATCAATTGTTTAAAGCCTTGCCGGAAAATTGCCAAGTGATTTTAGTTGGTGATGAAGATCAGCTGCCTTCAGTCGGACCGGGACAGGTGCTAAAGGATTTGCTTGCTTCGAATTGTGTGCCGACTGTCAGTCTTGAGCATATTTATCGTCAAGCGGATGGTTCATCAATCATTGAACTGGCCCATGATATAAAAAAAGGCCGGCTTCCAAATGATGTTACGAAGCAGCAGGAAGATCGATCGTTCATTCGCTGTAAGACTGACCAAATCGCTCAGGTTATTGAGAAAGTTGTTGCGAATGCCAGGACGAAGGGTTTCACTGCCAAAGATATTCAAGTGCTGGCCCCAATGTATAGAGGACCTGCCGGGATTGATGCATTGAATAAAATGCTGCAAGAAGTGTTTAATAGCAATGTGAATGAAAAGAGGCGGGAAATCAAGTTTGGAGACGTGATCTACCGAACGGGAGACAAAGTGCTTCAACTGGTGAACCAGCCGGAAGAAGGCGTCTTTAACGGTGATATGGGTGAAATTGTGTCAATTTTGTTTGCGAAGGAAAATACTGATCATGTCGATAAGATCATTATATCGTTTGAAGGCATTGAAGTAACTTACACGAAGCAGGATTTGAACCAGATTACCCACGCGTATTGCTGTTCAATCCATAAATCGCAGGGAAGCGAGTTTCCCATTGTGATTTTGCCTGTTGTAAAAAGTTATTATCGGATGCTCCGGCGTAATCTATTGTATACAGCGATTACCCGAAGCAAGAATTTCTTGATACTTTGTGGTGAAGAAGATGCTTTCCGTTTAGGTATCGAGCGCAATGATGAGATGCGCCGGAAAACTACATTACTTGAAAAACTTCGTGAAACTTTGAATGATGAAGAAATGCCAGCTGAATCTGCAGAGTTGCCAATACAAGAGGAAAGTTATTTTGACATACTGATGCATGAAGATCCGATGATTGGGATGGGCAATGTCACACCTTATGATTTTATGTAGGTGGAGATAATATCTGGTTCTTTACCTGGTTTGGATAAATTTTGTTTAAAATTCATAGTTTTAGTGGAACTAATATAAAATATAGTTTATATGTGCAGAAAGAGTAAGGAGGATTTGGATGAAAAAGGGATGGATTATAGGATTAGTTGTTGTCGTGTTAATTGTCATATATGGGGTTTCTTCTTACAATGGTCTTGTAAGTGCCAATGAAGACGTCGACAATAAGTGGTCACAGGTAGATAACCAATTAAAACGAAGAGCAGATTTGATTCCGAATCTTGTGGAAACGGTAAAAGGTTATGCATCGCACGAAACTGAAGCCATTAAAGCGGTCAGTGATGCACGTTCGAAGTTGGCAGGTGCTAATTCAACGAAAGATGCCATTGATGCAGATCAAGAACTGAGTGGGGCGTTAAGCCGTCTTTTGGTGGTCGTCGAGAACTATCCGGATTTGAAAGCAAATGAGAACTTTAAGGGCCTTATGGATAGTTTAGAAGGAACAGAAAATAGATTGACCGTCGCAAGAAAAGACTATAATGACGAAGTAACCACGTATAACAAGACCATTAAACGCTTTCCAAAGAATATGATGGCTAGCGCATTTGGTTTCGATGTAAAACCATATTTTGAAGTGACTGATCAAGAAAAAGAAACGCCGAAAGTTGATTTCGGGAGCGATAAATAATGAAAAAACTCGCTGTGTTTGCGCTATTTTTTATTTTCACTTTCAATTTAGCAAACGTAGTCGCAGCAGAACCTAACATTCCAAAACCTATTGGAGATATTTATGTCCAGGATTTTGCTGGAGTCCTCGATGATCAGGAAAAATCAGAGCTTATAGAACTGGGAAAACGATTAGATGATGCTACAAAAGCACAAATCTCTGTTTTGACCGTTGACTCAATGGAAGGCTCTGAAATAGAGGAATACTCGGTCGAAGCATTTAGGAAATTCAAGCTCGGGGATGCAGAGCTAAATAACGGAGTCCTCATTGTTCTGGCCGAAGAGGAAAAGAAAATCCGGATTGAAGTGGGGTACGGGTTAGAAGGTGCCATTACTGATATAAAATCAGGACAGATTTTGGACAATGTGGCAATCCCTCAGCTGAAAGAAGGTCATTACAATCTTGCTCTGACTGAAACCTATAAGGCTGTTTATAACGAGGTCACGGAGGAATATAATTTAGGTGACGAGTTTTATCAAGATCTTTCCGTTCAGACAGATACAGGAACTTTTCAGCCATCAGGTTTACAGATTTTTCTCATCATCGTTGGGGTCATCATTTTGTTCATCCTCGATGCCAAATTGTTTAAAGGATTTTTCCTTCAAATTATCATCAATATCCTTTTGATGTTCATTAGTCGCGGAGGCGGAGGCGGCAGTGGTGGCGGTGGCTCACGAGGCGGTGGTGGAGGAAGCTCCGGTGGCGGAGGTTCTAGCCGTGGATGGTAAGGTAGATTTGACCGGGAAACCGGTCTTTTTTTTATGCCTGAAACTTTACGTTTTCTAAGATGATTCAACAATGGAAAACCTTTCAGCACATCTATTTACGAGATGAAAGAAATAATAAAAATGTTCGGAAAGGCGGGATGACCTTGCGGACGTTTTCTGTATTGAAAGGAATGCCGGTTTTTACTATCAAAGGAGAAAGAATCGGCACGGTCCATGATTTATCTATTTCTGAAGCGGGTCAGGTAACAGGATTGGTCATTCATCAACAAGCATTGTTTAAGAGATCTTTTCATTTGACTCTTGACGATATTTCTTCATATGGTCCGGATGGGATTATCATCATACAACAGGAGTCAACCCCAAAGAAGGTGCCTGATGATTCCATCTGGCTAACAAAGGATGAAGTATTGGGACGAATGCTTCTTTCAGAAATGGGCGAGGAGCTCGGTTTACTGCAGGATGTATATTTCAGGGAAAAAATGGGCACGATTATAGCGTATGAAACAACGGATGGTTTTTTCTCGGAGACGACAGTGATTGAATCTAAACAGCCGCCTACATTAGGGAAGGATACCATCATTGTTTCAGTTTATGAACAGTGAGGTGTCCATTTTGGAAATAAATTGTCCGAATTGCCGCAGTAAAGATGTTGGGAAGATTGGTGTAAATCAATATTATTGTTGGAATTGTTTTATTGAAATGACCATTTCTGAGGGAATCATTAATACGCACCAGGTCGAAGAAGATGGAAGTTTAAGCTCATTAGACGACTTGTTTGAGGAAAATGACCGCCGCTTCAGCATGTAATTAACGGAAGAGGTGCTTGCAATGGCTAGACGTTCACGTAATGGTCTTATGAACATGATGAACACAAAAATGATTAACCGAAGTATCAAAAAAATACGCAAAAGAATAAAATCATTACTTTAAAGGGAATGGGTGTCCTGATGATAAGGGCACTCTTTTTTATGTATGAAAACCTCTCACCTTTCGAAGAATAAACGAGCGGGAGGTGTAGATTTTGTGAGTATTCGTCTCAAGTGGTTTTATAGGCTTGGTTTTTTATTGCTCTTATTTTTTGTTATATATATTTTTATGAAACTGAAGCCTATGTGGGGACCGGCTGTAACTATAAGTGTAACAGTACTGCTGCCTTTTCTAATTGGTGCATTCATCAGTTATTTATTGCATCCTGTTGTGGAATTTTTAAATAAGAAAGGTATGCATCGCTGGCTTTCCATTACAATCATTTACTTGCTGTTTTTTGGAGGCATAGGATTTGCGGTTTATAAAGGCATTCCGGTGATGGTTAGTCAGGTGCGTGAGCTGTCAGAAAGTGTTCCTGAGCTGGTCGAGCAGTATCAAGGCAGGGTAGACAGGCTCAATCATCAAACGGCGGCCTGGCCGTTCGGGATACATGAAAGGTTTGAAGAAGGGGTCGTTCTTTTCGAAGGCTGGCTGAAAGGTATGCCGGAAAAAGCGATGGAGTATGCGATGAAGCTGTTTGATTTCGTTGTTCTGATTGCGCTTATTCCATTCATTGCTTTTTACATCCTGAAAGACTTTGCTGCGTTAAAAAAAATGGCCTGGTATATGACCCCGAAAAAATGGCGCAAGCAGGGACGTGCATTCGTACGGGATGTTGATGCTTCCCTAGGTGGGTATATCCGCGGGCAAATTATCGTCTGTGTTGCGATTGGAGTGATCTCATCCTTTCTTTTTTGGATAGTCGGAATGCAATATCCGTTGTTGTTAGGAGCGATTATCGGAATAACCAATGTCATACCGTATTTTGGTCCGATTATCGGGGCCATTCCTGCGGTAATAATTGCCGCCACAATATCTGTGAAAATGGTGATGATTATCATAGTCATCGTGCTTGTGCTTCAATTTCTTGAGGGGAATATTCTGTCACCTCTTATTGTCGGGAAAAGCCTCCATATGCACCCACTTTTCATCATGCTTGCATTGGTAGCTGGAGGTGAAATAGGCGGGATTACGGGAATGGTACTTTCAATCCCTATCTTGGCTGTACTGAAAGTTTTTGTGCTTCATGCCCGTGTTCACTTCAGAAAGAAGCCGCCCCTTATTGACAAATAAAAGTCTTGTGAATATAATCCATTACATAAGATAATTCGTTGAAGGATGAAGTATGCTGAAGTCCATCTAAAAGAGAGGGGTCCCCCTGGCTGAAAGGGACTGCAAGGTGAAGAGCAGCAGAAAGCTAGTCCGGAGAGCAGCTAATACCTGCCGTCATGCCGCGTTAAGGCTTTTATGAAGGTGATGGACGGAGGCTTTTTCTACGTCCATAATCAGGGTGGTACCGCGAGTTAACTCTCGTCCCTGTTTTTGGGATGGGAGTTTTTTGTGTGCTCAAAATTACATAATTTTAAAGGAGGATATATAGATGAAGTATTTAACTGGTGCTCAAATCCGCCAAATGTATTTAGATTTTTTTAGTGAAAAAGGCCATAACATTGAACCAAGTGCGTCATTGGTTCCTCATGAAGATCCATCATTGCTATGGATCAACTCTGGTGTAGCAACGTTAAAGAAATATTTTGACGGACGGGTGATTCCTGAAAATCCAAGAATTACAAATGCACAAAAAGCAATTCGTACAAACGATATTGAAAACGTGGGGAAAACTGCGCGTCATCATACGTTTTTTGAAATGCTTGGTAACTTCTCCATTGGTGAATACTTCAAAGAAGAAGCAATCACATGGGCATGGGAATTTTTGACTGACGAAAAATGGATTGGTTTTGACAAAGAGAAATTAGCGGTGACAATCCACCCGGAAGATGACGAAGCATTTGAGCTTTGGAATAAAAAAATCGGTGTTCCTGCTGAAAGAATCATCCGTTTGGAAGAAAATTTTTGGGATATCGGTGAAGGTCCAAGTGGCCCGAATACGGAAATTTTCTATGACCGTGGCCCAGAATATGGTGATGACCCGAATGATCCAGAATTATATCCAGGTGGCGAAAATGAACGGCATTTAGAGGTTTGGAACCTTGTGTTCTCTCAATTTAACCATAATCCTGACGGTTCTTACACACCGCTTCCGAAGAAAAATATTGATACAGGCATGGGTCTAGAACGTATGGCTTCAGTCGTGCAAAATGTGGCTACAAACTATGATACAGACCTGTTCATCCCAATTATTAGCGCTGTTGAAGAAATTTCTGATGTGAAATATGGTGTCGATGTAGAAAAAGATGTGGCATTTAAAGTCATTGCCGACCATATACGTACAGTAGCATTTGCTGTTGGAGATGGAGCACTTCCATCCAATGAAGGTCGCGGCTATGTGCTACGTCGTTTACTTCGTAGAGCGGTTCGTTATGCGAAGCAAATCAACATTAACCGTCCATTCATGTTCGAGCTTGTGACAGTGGTTGGTGAAATCATGAAAGATTTCTACCCAGAAGTTCTCGTTAATAAAGAATTCATTGCAAAAGTAATCAAGAATGAAGAAGAACGGTTCCATGAAACGCTTCATGATGGACTAGCTATTCTTTCTGAAGTCATCAAAAAAGAAAAAGAAAAAGGCGGCACAGTCATTCCAGGTAGCGATGCATTCCGTTTGTATGACACATACGGCTTCCCAATCGAATTAACGGAAGAATATGCGGAAGAAGAAGGCATGACGATTGATCAATCTGGCTTCGAAAAAGAAATGGAAGCACAGCGTGAACGTGCTCGCTCTGCGCGTCAAGATGTGGATTCCATGCAGATTCAAGGTGGAGTATTAGGCGACATTAAAGTTGAAAGTGAATTTGTCGGATATGATCAGGTGGCAGTTGATGCAAAAGTTGCGGCAATCGTGAAAAATGGCGAGCTTGTAACAGAAGCGCAAGAAGGCGAAGAAGTTCAGGTGATTCTGAACCAAACTCCTTTCTATGCAGAAAGCGGCGGACAAATAGCTGATAAGGGAACGATGGCTAGTGAATCCGTTAAAGTGAATGTACATGATGTTCAAAAAGCACCAAATGGCCAAAACCTGCACCGTGTAACTGTTGTAGCCGGCACTTTGACTACAGACACTGAAATTGTAGCTGCGGTAGATCAAGAAAACCGCATCCATATTACGAAAAATCATACGGCGACACATCTTTTACATCAAGCCTTGAAAGATGTACTAGGAACACATGTTAACCAAGCTGGTTCACTGGTCCAAGCTGAGCGTCTTCGTTTTGACTTCTCTCACTTCGGTCAGATTACAGCAGAAGAGATTGAACAGATTGAAACGATTGTAAATGAAAAAATTTGGCAAAGCTTACAAGTGAATACGGATTATAAAAACATTGAAGAAGCAAAAGCAATGGGCGCGATGGCCTTGTTCGGCGAAAAATACGGCAAGATAGTCCGTGTCGTTCAAATTGGCGATTATAGTCTTGAGCTTTGCGGCGGTGTTCACGTCCCGAATACAGCGGTAATCGGCTTGTTCAAAATTGTTTCTGAAAGCGGCATCGGTGCGGGTACACGCAGGATCGAAGCAGTAACAGGAGCAGGAGCATACAAATTGATGACTGACCAAATCGGTGTATTAAAAGACGCAGCTGCTAAATTGAAAACAAACTTGAAAGATGTACCTTCAAGAATTGAAACAGTTTTAGCGGAAGTGAAAGATCTTCATCGTGAAAATGAAAGCTTGACTGCAAAATTAAGTAATATTGAAGCAGGAAGCCTTGTTTCTAACGTAAAAGAAATTAATGGTGTACAAGTATTAGTGGCAAAAGTTCAAGCTACTGACATGAATAATCTACGTGCTATGGCAGATGATTTGAAACAAAAGCTTGATTCTGTCATTATCGTATTAGGATCGGCTCAAGGCGATAAAGTCAATTTGATTGCCGGAGTTACGAAGGATTATATCGAACGCGGTTTCCATGCCGGTAAATTAATTAAAGAAGTCGCATCTCGGTGCGGTGGAGGCGGCGGCGGCCGTCCAGATATGGCACAAGCCGGTGGAAAAGACCCAGAAAAATTAGATGCAGCACTTAATTTTGTTGAAGAATGGGTCTTAACGATTTCATAATCAATGAAAAGTGTTGTACAATGAAGATAATAATGGATTCTGGACGCTGAGGAGAGGTGCATGATAATGAGTTCCTTTGATAAAACGATGAAATTTAATTTTCCCGAAGAACCATTCGAAAGAGATGTACAGGAAGTATTGTCTCAAGTTTATGTTGCACTTCAGGAAAAAGGTTATAACCCGATTAACCAGATTGTCGGTTATCTATTATCTGGTGACCCGGCCTACATCCCGCGCCATATGGATGCTCGAAACATTATTCGTAAGCTTGAACGCGATGAGATCATTGAAGAATTGGTTAAATCGTATCTTAAGAACCATCGAGAGGAATACTAATGCGCACAATGGGACTTGATTTAGGTTCAAAAACCATCGGCGTTGCCGTGAGTGACGCGATGGGGTGGACTGCACAAGGATTGGAAACAATCAAAATTAACGAAGCTGGAAATGACTTCGGCTTTAAACGTCTCAATGAAATAATAAAAGAACATGAAGTTTCTAAAATTGTCCTCGGTTTACCCAAAAATATGAACGGAACCGTTGGACCGCGCGGTGAGATCAGCCAAGATTTCGCCAAACGTTTAGAAAACAAATTCAAGCTGCCGGTGTTTCTCTGGGATGAACGGTTGACAACGATGGCGGCTGAACGTGTTCTTCTTGAGGCGGACGTGAGCCGAAGCAAACGTAAGAAAGTCATTGATAAAATGGCAGCTGTCATGATTCTACAAGGTTTCTTGGACAGACAAACAAATTCAATATGAGGTGAATACAAATGGAACACGGCGAAAACAACATTACAGTAGTAGATGAAAACGGAAACGAGCAGCTTTGCGAAATCCTGTTCACATTCGATTCTGATAAATTTAACAAATCTTATGTACTTTACTATCCGATGTCTGCTGAAGATGACGAGGAAGAAATTGAAATCCACGCTTCATCATTCACACCAAGCGAAGATAATAAAGATGGTGAACTTGCACCAATCGAAACAGAAGAAGAATGGGATCTAGTCGAAGAAATGTTAAACACATTCCTTGACCAAGAAGAAGCTGAAGAAGAATAATATATATAAAAACTGACCTTAAACCAAGGTCAGTTTTTTTCATTATGTACCAAAAAATCCTTATCTTTTCTCCACAAACAAAAGAATAAAAGTGGCGAGTGGACCTAAAAATAATGATAATATGAACCATTTCAAAGCCGTTCTATTTTTACCTTGAGCAAGCCCGGCATTAATGAGTGCTAGTGTCCCCCAACCAACAAAATAAGAATTATCCAACTCCTTCACACCTTTCTTTATCTAAAATTAATAGTAGCATAACCACATAAATATTCTTTTTATTTTATCAAATGTCTGAAACACCACTCGTAATCGAAGAAAATCTCATGAAAGTCTATTACAGCTGATTACTAAAAAATATCACTAATTCCCTATTAAATAACACCTGTATATTGACAAAACTAGTGCGATTTTGCCATAAATAGAGTAATAACGAATGTAGTTTTGCAAAAAACATGTATTTATTTGTTGGTTTTAGTATAATATTCGAAGCAAAGTCTAATTAGAGAAAGCATCTTCTAGGAACCATTATGTAGTTGGTGTGAGTTTGCAGGGGGAATGAAAATGGATGAAAAAGATCATAATTTATCAAAAAAGGAACATATTCGAATGAAATTGTTAGAACAGCAAGGAGAAGCAAGGCTTGTTCGTAAAATTATCATGATTACGATAGCTTCGCTAATTTTATTAATCGGGATAGTTGGTCTTGTGGGCTTTTTATATATCAACTCAGCCATGAAGCCAGTTGATCCTGACGATGACACGATTAAGAAAGTGAAGATTCCAATCGGTTCTTCCGTGAATGGAATTTCAACATTGCTTGAAGAGCAGGGGATAATCAAGGACGCCCGTGTATTCAAATATTATATTAAATTCCGTAATGAATCCGGTTTTCAGGCAGGGGAGTATAAATTATCACCATCCATGCCAATTCAAGATATTGTGACTAGCATCAAAACCGGGAAACTTATGAAAGAAGCGACCATGAAAATAACGATTCCAGAAGGAAAGCAGCTAATTCAGATTGCTGATATCATTGCCGTGAAGACGGATCAAGATCCGAAAGAAATTTTTAAGACATTGAATAGTGAGAAATTCGTTAATTCCATGCAAGAGAGATTTCCGGAGCTGTTAACGTCGGAGATTGAGAATAAAAATGTTTTGTATCCGCTTGAAGGGTATCTATTCCCAGCGACCTATGACTTTTATGAGGAAAAACCGTCTTTAGAAGCAGTAGTAATTGAGATGCTGAAGAAAACGGAAGAGACCTTGCAGGCATATGAAACGCAGATGAACAAAAAAGATTATTCTGTTCATCAGATGTTGACATTTGCTTCGCTTGTTGAAGAAGAGGCAACTGCCCAGGTAGACCGTGGGAAAATTGCTTCCGTCTTCTATAATCGTATCAAGAAAGATATGCCGCTACAAACGGATCCGACCGTTTTGTATGCAAAAGGTTCACATAAAAGTAAGGTGCTATACAAAGACCTTGAAGTGAAGTCTCCGTATAATACGTATAAGAACAAGGGGTTGCCGCCGGGTCCGATTGCCAATGCCGGAACGACATCGATTGATGCGGTGTTAAAGCCTGAGAAGACAGATTTCTTATACTTCTTGGCAACACCTGAAGGAGAAGTTCTTTATTCGAAAACGTTGGAAGATCACAATAATAAAAAGGCAGAACATATTACCAATAAATAATAGCTGATAGCTAAAGCGACTAGGGGGGAGGGATATTACTTTCCCCTTGTTTTTATGATAGAATAGTAAAAGTGAAATTTCAGATCCGATTTTTATCGATGACTGTAACTCGGCGATTGCCGGGTTTTATTTTGAAAGATAAGGAAATATAGATCGTCAAGCATACTGGTTTCAGCATGTTGTGTAAAGATGATGGCACTTGAAAGGTACTGATTATCTTTCGGTCCACCTCATCTTCTGCTTGAACCAACCAAAGCGCTTTCGTTTTTCTTATTATTGGAGGAAATGTCTTGAACGGAAAAATAGAAAAATATCTTCATTCCTTAATCCCAAAACGTACGGGTTTAATTAAGGAGTTAGAGGATTTTGCACTGGAAAATAATGTGCCGATCATGGAGCCGGAAGGTATAGAGGTGCTACTCCAGATTTTGAGGCTTCATCAACCGCAGGCGATATTGGAAGTTGGCTCAGCGATTGGCTATTCGGCTATAAGAATGGCTGAAACCTTGCCAGAAGCACGTATCGTCACACTTGAACGGAATGAAGCTCGAATTCAACAAGCGAGAGCTAATTTTGCTAAGGCTGACCTTTTGGAACGGATTACCCTTATTGAAGGGGATGCCCTTGAAGCAGGGCCGCTAGTAAAAGAACATGGTCCGTTTGATATCATCTTTGTTGATGCAGCTAAAGGGCAGTACAAGCGCTTCTTTGAGCTGTTTGAGCCATTCCTGAAGGATGCTGGCATTATTATTACTGATAATGTATTATTTAAAGGCTTGGTTGCTGAAAACATAGAAGAAATGGAAATGACGAGACGAAAACGTGCTCTTATAAAAAAAATTAGAGACTTTAACAATTGGTTACACAATCATCCACATTACGATACAGTAATTCTGCCGATTGGTGATGGTGTGGCCATAAGTAAACATAGAGGTGACAAAAATGAAAAAGCCTGAATTACTCGTGACTCCGACAAGTGTCACTCATATTACAGCGCTTATCGATGCGGGTGCTGATGCATTCGTTATCGGGGAACAACGTTATGCGCTTCGTCTAGCAGGGGAGTTCAAACGTGAGGACGTCAAGAAAGCAATTGAACTTGCACATGCAGCAGGTAAAAAAGTATACGTGTCTATGAATGCTATTTTTCATAATGAAAAAGTGGACGAGCTTGAAGAATATGTCGTTTTCCTTAAGGAAGCAGGGGCCGACCGGATTATCTTCGGAGATCCTGCTGTCCTAATGGCCGTTCGAGCTGTAGCGCCGGATATGCCGTTGCACTGGAATACAGAGATGACGGTAACGAACTGGTACACGTGTAATTATTGGGGAAAACGCGGTGCTGTCCGTGCCTTGGCTGCTCGTGAAATAAGTTTGGACGAAATTGTTGAAATGAAGGAAAATGCCGAAGTCGAGATTGAAGTGCAGGTCCATGGTATGACGTGCATGTTCCAATCGAAGCGCTCGCTGCTAGGTAACTATTTCGAATACCAAGGCAAAGCGTTAGAAGTGGAAAATCGGAAGGAACAAAAAAGTATGTTCCTGCATGACAAGGAACGTGAAAATAAATATCCGATTTATGAAGACGAAAATGGAACGCATATCATGAGTCCGAACGATATGTGCATGATTGATGAACTTCAGGAATTAATTGAAGCGGATATTGATTCTTTGAAAATTGAAGGGGTGCTACAAACGCCTGAGTATATCGTAGAAATAACAAAATTATATCGTGAAGCGATTGATGTATGTGTAGAAGATACGGACCGTTATGATGATATGAAAACAGAACTATATGAAAAAGTCAAAGCGATTCAGCCGGAAAACCGTGAGTTGGATACAGGATTCTTCTTTAAAGAATCGGTTTATTAAAGAAAAGGGTAAGAGAAAGAGGAGGAATAGCCTTGAATGCTATTGCTAATAAAATTTCCAAAATAGTTGATGGAAAGAGAGTCATTGTTAAAAAACCAGAATTGCTGGCTCCTGCTGGCAACCTGGAAAAATTAAAAATAGCTGTCCATTATGGCGCAGATGCTGTGTTTATTGGCGGACAGGAATACGGACTTCGTTCAAATGCCGGTAACTTCACTTTTGAGGAAATGAAGGAAGGCGTCGAATTCGCTAAAAAATATGGTGCTAAAGTATATGTGACTACGAATATCTTCGCTCATAATGAAAATATTGATGGACTTGAAGAATATCTGGAAGGCCTTCAGGAGGCCGGTGTTCATGGAATTATCGTTGCTGATCCATTAATTATTGAAACTTGTAAGCGGGTTGCTCCTAACGTTGAAATCCATTTAAGCACACAGCAGTCGTTGTCGAATTGGAAGGCTGTTCAGTACTGGAAAGAGGAAGGTCTGGAGCGTGTTGTTTTAGCACGTGAGACAAGTGCTGAGGAAATCCGTGAAATGAAGGAGAAAGTCGATATTGAAATCGAAGCGTTCGTTCACGGTGCAATGTGTATTGCCTATTCTGGTCGCTGTACCCTTTCAAACCATATGACTGCACGTGATTCGAACCGAGGCGGCTGTTGCCAGTCTTGCCGTTGGGATTATGATTTATATGAATTAAATCAAGACGGGGAAAAAGCTTTATTTGATAAAGAAGATGCTCCATTCGCAATGAGTCCGAAAGACTTGAAATTGATTGAATCTTTGCCTGGCATGATTGAAATCGGCATTGATAGCTTAAAAGTCGAAGGCCGGATGAAGTCCATTCATTATATCGCTACAGTAGTCAGTGTCTACCGTAAAGTGATTGATGCGTATTGTGCCGATCCGGATAATTTCAAGATTAAGCAAGAATGGTTGGAAGAGTTGGACAAATGTGCGAACCGCGAGACAGCATCGGCGTTCATGGAGGGAGAAATTCCTGGGTATAAACAGCAAATGTTCGGGAATCATACCGTAAAGACTCGCTTCGACTTCGCTGGACTGGTGCTTGATTACAATGAGGAAACTCAAATCGTAACCCTTCAGCAGCGTAACTTCTTCAAGCCTGGTGATGAAGTGGAATTTTTCGGACCGGAAATCGAAAACTTCACTCAAAAAATAGGCACTATCTGGGATGAGTCAGGTAATGAGTTGGACGCAGCACGCCATCCGCTTCAAATTGTCCGCATTCAAGTAGACAAGCAAGTATATGTGAACAATATGATGCGGAAGGAGAATTAACATGACAGGGAAAAAACCAGTAGTCATCGGAGTTACCGGCGGGTCAGGGTCAGGTAAAACAAGTGTTACCCGTTCAATTTTTGAATTCTTTCAAGGGCATTCAATCTTGATGATCGAACAAGATTATTATTATAAAGATCAGAGCCATCTGCCATTTGAAGAACGATTGAAAACAAATTATGATCATCCGCTCGCATTTGATAATGATTTGTTAATCGAGCATCTTAATGCGTTGCTAAGCTATGAAACGATAGAAAAGCCTGTTTATGATTATTCGATTCATACACGTTCAGATGAAGTCATCACCGTTGAACCACAGGATGTTATCATTCTTGAGGGGATTCTGGTGCTGGAAGATGAGCGCCTTCGAAATTTGATGGATATGAAGCTCTATGTAGATACTGATGCAGACTTGCGGATACTTCGCCGAATGACGCGCGATATTAAAGAACGTGGCCGTTCCTTAGATTCTGTCATCGATCAATACATCAGCGTCGTTCGACCGATGCACAATCAGTTCATCGAACCGACGAAACGTTACGCCGACATCATCATTCCTGAAGGTGGTCAAAACCATGTGGCGATTGACCTTATGGTAACAAAAATACAAACAATCCTTGAACAAAAGTCTTTTTTGTAATAACATAGCATAAATAATGATAGGTGCCATTTTCCTTCGTTTTTTTAAAAATCCCATTTATTTATTGGGAAAGACTGGACAAATGTTGGAAAACGCAATACTCTATTCTTGATACAGAACGAACCGGCTGCTCAATGCAGTCGGTTTATATACTAAGGAACGGTTTGTTTCTTAGTATCAAAGCGTGCTCATTATTAAAGGCGCGCATATATAAATCTGACTCAAGTATTTAGGGTTAAGAACTTATATAGTACATAAACTTGTCACAGCGAATGCTTGCTGTAAAGAATTTGAAGGAGTGAAGGGTTTTGGCAATTGAAAAAGAATATCCAATGACTAATGAAGGTAAAGCAAAGCTTGAACAGGAACTGGAACAATTAAAAACAGTTAAACGAAAAGAAGTTGTAGAGAGAATTAAAATCGCCCGCAGTTTTGGAGATCTTTCTGAGAACTCAGAGTACGATTCCGCAAAAGAAGAGCAGGCATTTGTTGAAGGGCGTATTACTACAATCGAAAACATGATTCGTAATGCAAAAATCATTGAAGGCAATGATTCGAATACAGATACAGTATCACTTGGAAAGTCTGTAACGTTTGTAGAACTTCCAAACGGTGACGAAGAAACCTATTCGATCGTTGGTAGCGTTGAAGCGGATCCATTCGAAGGGAAAATTTCAAATGATTCTCCAATTGCCAAAAGCTTAATTGGAAAAAGAGTTGGCGACAAGGTTTCGATTATGACACCTGGCGGCGAAATGAGCGTTAAAATTGTGTCAATTAGCTAATGACATTTAAAGAGGGTGCCCCTTGAGGGCATCCTCTTTTTGTCGGAATAATGTTAGTCTCTTTATAAGTTGAAGAAAAGTAGAAAATCAAGCAACTTTAAATTTGTTCATAATTGTTTAAAAATTCACACCTCGTCAACAATGGTTACGAGGTGTATTTTTATGAAAAAGAAACGAATGAGGATGCTGGCTATTGTATTGGCTACTTTGATGCTAATGCTCATAGGCAGGCTTGCCTACATCCAACTTGTATCGACAGAATCTTTCTCTAAACATGATGTGAATTTAATAGAAGCAAGTGTAAACCAGCGGTCGCAGATTTTAAAGATTGATGATGGGCGGGGGAAGTTTTATGACAGAAATGGAGAGCCGCTTGCCCATGAAGAGATTCCAACCCTTGTGCTGTTTCCATTTTTGAACAAAATGACATGGCCTATAGATGAAATTGCCTCGATTATCGGCAGACCGGAATCGGAGTTGAAAAGGGCAATTGCGGAATCGGATGAACCATTTGTTTTTGGCGGAGATAAACCGATTGAGTTAACGGCCAGCCAATCGAAGGCTATCAATGAAATGAAGATCCCTGGGGTTTTTGCTGTGAAAGAAAAGCTATATCACGATCAAACTCCGGCAGCGCAATTGATTGGCACGACGAATATATCAGATGCCGAAAAGAAAAAGCGTTACCCGGATATGGAACTAGCTGCCGAAACGAAGATCGGCAATACTGGACTGCAAAGAACCTTTGACGAATTCTTGCTTTCAGCAGGAGAATCAAAGCTCGTTTTTCATGTAGATGCTACTGGCGGTCCAATGTTCGGTGTGGATGTAAAATACGTAGAACCTGCAAACCCGCTCTATCCAGTGAAAGTTATAACAACGATTGATAAAGAAATCCAAGAAAAAGCGGAGAAGCTTGTCGATGAACGCGGGATAAAAAAAGGGGGGCTCGTACTGATTGATATAGAAAAAAGTGAGATCGTAGCCATGGTATCACGTCCAGCCCTTGATATAAAGGATCCGAATGGCGAAGGAGCCATCAATATGATGCTAACTCAAACATCGCCGGGCTCCGTTTTCAAAACGGTCACAGCTGCAGCAGCAATTGATTATGAAGCAGCTAGTCCTACAAGAACATTCAATTGTAATTTGACGATTAAAGGAAAAACAGATAAACAGAGGGAGCTGGGCATGCTTAATTTTGAAAACAGCTTTGCTCAAAGTTGTAACAGGACGTTTGCCGAGTTGTCACAGGAAATCGCTGTGAAAGACCCTGACTATCTAGATAAATATGCAAAAATGTTAGGCTTAATCGGCGAATCGGGATGGCAGGGTGATGTGTATCATACAGCAGTTACTCAACTGTATCATGAACAAAAAGGAAAGGTTTGGCATGATGACGATTTAAAAAAGGACCCTGAAATGATTGCCCAAACAGCAATTGGTCAGCAGGATGTCCAAACGACACCGCTTGCAATAGCCAACATGATGGCGACGATTGCCCGCGGCGGTAAGAAAGAACAGGTTAAAGCCGTGTCAAAGGTTGAATTTAACAATAGTACGACCGTTGTAAGCTTTCCAAATCAAAGTATGGATGGAAATTCCCTTTCTCCCTATACAACAATGAAGCTGCAGCATCTCTTACGGAAAGTCGTAACCGAAGAGAAAGGGACTGGTGCTTCCTTGAAGGATTTGCCTGTAGAGGTCGCAGGCAAGTCTGGAACAGCACAGATGGAAACTGAAAAAGGGGAGCTCAATAAATGGTTTGCAGGCTATTTCCCTTATAAAAATCCTAAATATGCATTGGTTACGGTCAGTTTTGAAACGAATGAAAATAGTACCAGCATGACGCCTCTTTTTTCAGATATTGTAAAACTTATGTACTCCAAGGACCAGGACTAGTGCAAGAATTGACGAAAAGTCTAGGAAAGCCTTCCCTTCTATCTCTAGCCAAATCATGTTAAAATGAGGCAGTACGAAATGGTAAGGGAGGAATGGACCTTGGGCTCAAGATTCAATCAGAGAGATCAAAAAAGAAAAGTAAATAAAATATATAATATCGCAATCACCGTTGTCTCGATTCTTATTGTCATTGTCGCCGTCTCTATTTTCTTAAGTGATGATGGCTCTGATACAGAAAAAGCTACAACTGAACCAAAGCAGACCGTTGAAAAAGATGAGAAGAAGAAAGTGGATAAACCTGCTGGCAAAGAAGAAGATACTGATTTGACTAAGGAAGATGAAGACGAGGATAGCAAAGCAACTGAAGAAGGTACAGAAGAAAATACTGAAGATGGCACAGATACAGACGCAAACACAGACACAAACAAAGATACAAACAAAGACACAAACAAAGACACAAATCCAGATACAGACACAGAAAAAACAGGGGACGCTGAGCTTGTCGAAGTGGAAGGAAGCGGAGATGGCAATGTCGCGACTACATACACGAGCGAGAGCTGGAAACCAGTTGGCACAGAGCAATCCGGTAAACACACAACAAGCTTTCAAAAGAACTCTGTTGATTGGAATGAAATGAGTAAAGCGATTGCTCATGGAGCAGGTATTGACCAAGGTAACATGAGACTGTGGTGGCTTCAAAACGGCGGATCACCTAACACTGCAATCGGTACCGTATCAGAAGGGGACAACCCTAAAACCTTCCGCGTTTATATTGAATGGGTAGACGGATCAGGTTGGAAGCCCGTAAAGGTTGAAGAATTGAAGACGAACGATAAGAAATAAAAGTCAGAGTTTATATGAATATATCTTCAAAATGAAAAACCCCCGAAAAGAATGCCTCTTTTCGGGGGTTTTTCATTGATAATAAAGATTACTTTTTGGCTTTAAAGTGAACGACTGCACTGTAAAATCTTCTTCCCTCTTCACTGACATACATTTGGTGCGATACGGAGTGGACTTGAAGCATGATCGCTTTATTGATTTCGATTTGTGACTGGATTTTTTCTTCTAGGTTCTTGATGCTTTCTGCTTCAAAAAATTCAATTTTATCTTCGAATAAGTTTAAGTCGAGTTGAAAATTCATTTCTGTATTCCTCCAACGTTTTAATAGTGTTAGTTTAACACCAAATGAATTGAATCTGAACTTGAATGATAGATTTGCCTAAAAAATAAGAACTGTTCTTAGATTCATTTCATATTATGCTTATAGGTTTTATTATCTTATCATAAAAAGGTGATTAAAATGGGCAGAGAATTTGTAGAGTTATTTGAGGAATGGTCGAAATCGTATGATGATACCGTCGGTGGACACGATATTGAATATCAAGAGGTTTTTAAACATTATGACAACATATTAGACAGCGTCACGAGTCGGGCTCACGGTCATGTGCTGGAGTTTGGGGTAGGGACCGGGAATTTAACAGCAAGGCTGCTGAAGAAAGGTCTTATGGTGTCTGGAATTGAGCCGTCACCAGCAATGAGGGAAATTGCGGTTAGCAAGTTAAGGGGAAAAACAGAAATTATCGATGGTGATTTTATGGATTTTCCGGAGCCTAAACAAGTAGATTCGATTGTGAGTACGTATGCTTTTCATCATTTAACCGATGAAGAAAAAGAAAAAGCTATAGCGAACTATGGAAAGTTACTGAATACAGGTGGTAAAATAGTGTTTGCGGATACAATGTATCAATCGAGAGACGCGCATGAACAAGCGATTCAAGATGCAAAGCATGCAGGCTTTCATAATTTGGCAAACGATTTGCAAACGGAATATTATACGACCATTCCTTTTTTAGAAAAAGCACTTGAAACACATGGATTTAAAGTGACCTTTGAGCGCTGCAATCAATTTGTCTGGATTATGGAGGCTGAAAAATTATAGGAAGAGGTTTTTACTAATGAAGGTAGCCATAATCGGAGCAATGGAAGAAGAAGTTACGATTTTACGTGATAAATTGGAAGGTTTGGAGCAGGTTACGATTGCCGGATCCGAATTCAACACAGGGACACTGAACGGCATTGAGGTCATTTTACTTAAATCGGGAATCGGTAAAGTGAATGCTGCGATGTCCACAACGATTCTTTTAGAAAAATTCAAACCGGATGCGGTTATTAATACAGGATCTGCAGGAGGTTATCATCCAGCGCTTAATGTAGGGGATGTGGTCATTTCAACAGAAGTGCGCCACCATGATGTTGACGTGACAATCTTTGGCTATGAATACGGTCAAGTACCGCAATTGCCAGCAGCATTTATCCCGGACGAGAAGCTTTTTGCTATCGCAGAAGAAGCGGCGAAAGAAATTGAAGATATTCAAGTGGCGAAAGGTTTGATCGTGACGGGAGATTCTTTCATGAATGATCCTGTTCGGGTTGAATTCGTCAGAGGGAAATTTACAGATTTATACGCGGTGGAAATGGAAGCGGCAGCTATTGCTCAGGTAGCACACCAATTCCAAACACCGTTTGTTATCATTCGTTCCCTTTCAGATATCGCTGGCAAGGAGTCGAATATTTCCTTTGATAAGTTCTTAGAAACGGCGGCGCTTCATTCATCCGCTCTGATTTTAAAAATGGTTGAAAAAATGAAATAAATGTTAGCGATCAGCGGAAGCCATTCCGTTGATCATTTCTTTATATGTATAACATACTAAATAGGTAGGTAAACTCTGAAAGGATGTCCAAATATGAAGGTCTTTCAAAACATTCATGATTTGATTGGCGAGACGCCCCTTATGGAAATCACCCATTTCCCCCTTCCAAATGAAGTCCGGATTTTTGCGAAGCTGGAATTCTTTAACCCTGGGGGCAGTGTGAAGGATCGGCTTGGTCAGGAACTTTTAACGCAAGCGTTTCTGTCAGGAAGAGTAAAGGAGGGCGGAACCATCATCGAGCCGACAGCTGGAAATACTGGGATTGGATTGGCTCTGGCGGCGATCAACCGTGGCGTGGATGTAATATTTTGTGTACCGGAGAAATTTAGTACCGAGAAACAGGAATTGATGCGAGCCCTTGGTGCAAAAGTGATTCAGACCCCGACAGAGGAAGGAATGACAGGAGCGATTGCTAAGGCAAAGGCATTGCTGGCCGAAATTCCGGATGCCTATTGTCCTCAGCAGTTTGCCAACCCGTCTAATCCGGATGCGTATTATAAAACGCTAGGACCGGAAATTTGGGAGCAGCTGGATGGCAATGTGGATGTGTTTGTTGCCGGTGCCGGGACGGGAGGGACCTTCATGGGGACATCACGTTATTTAAAAGAAAAAAATCCAGCGGTCAAAACCGTTATTGTTGAACCAGAGGGATCAATTTTAAGCGGAGGCAAAGCTGGGCCTCATAAAACAGAAGGGATCGGCATGGAATTTTTACCTCCCTATATGGATGAAACGTATTTTGACCAGATTCATACGATAAGCGATAGTGATGCGTTTCAGATGGTGAAGGAATTGGCAATCAAAGAAGGCCTGCTTGTTGGGAGTTCTTCCGGTTCGGCGTTTGCCGCGGCAATGATAGAAGCGGAAGAGGCTGCTCAAAGGACAAATATTGTTGTGATTTTTCCGGATTCTAGTGAACGTTACTTAAGCAAAAAAATTTATCAGGGAGGCTTGTGAAATGAGAAAAAAAACACAATTAATTCATGGTGGCATTTTTGGTGATGAAAAAACAGGTGCGGTTTCGGTGCCGATCTATCAGGTAAGCACCTACAAGCAGGATGGTCCAGGAGATCATCGAGGCTATGAGTATTCCCGTACCGGTAACCCAACCCGCCATGCCCTGGAGGAATTAATCAAGGAGCTTGAAGAAGGGAAAAGAGGATTCGCCTTCGGTTCAGGAATGGCAGCTATGACGGCGGTGATGATGTTGCTCAATCAAGGTGATCATGTATTACTGACCGATGACGTATATGGAGGTTCTTTTCGAATCATGACAAAAGTGCTGAACCGGTTCGGCATAGAAGCGACCTTCGTCAATACGAGTGATATTCACACTATCGAAAAAGAAATCAAGTCTAATACAAAAGCATTGTTCATTGAATCACCGACGAATCCATTATTGAAAATTACTGATCTTGAATCGGTATCTAAAATAGCTAATGCAAACGGCTTGCTTACTATTGTGGATAATACGTTCAGTACGCCATACTGGCAAAATCCACTTAACCTTGGAGCAGATATCGTACTTCATAGCGCGACGAAGTACCTTGGGGGGCACAGCGATGTTGTAGCGGGTCTTGTCGTGGTGAATGATGAAAAACTTGGTAATGACCTTCATTTCATCCAAAACTCTACAGGGGGCGTGCTAGGGCCTCAAGATTCATGGCTGCTGATGCGTGGTATGAAAACGCTTGGCATCCGGATGGAAGAGCATGAAAAAAACACTTCTCAAATCGTTCGTTTCTTAAGCGAGCATAAAGGCGTTTCAAAAATCTATTATCCAGGTCTTGAAAACCATCCAAACCATGACATTGCCAAAAAACAATCACGTGGCTTTGGCGGTATGGTTTCATTCGATGTTGGTAGTGCAGAAAAGGCCGAACGTGTGCTGGAGAAAGTAAAATACTTTACCCTTGCTGAAAGCCTTGGTGCAGTGGAGAGCTTAATCTCGGTTCCAGCTTTGATGACGCATGCCTCTATTCCGGCAGATCGCCGTGCTGAACTTGGAATCACCGATGGATTAATTCGTATTTCCGTAGGTCTTGAAGACGCGGAAGACTTAGTGGAAGACTTGGAACAGGCGCTAAGAGGTTAAACGGACAGTATCATCTTCTCGGCTTACTGCCATTATTTACACCATATCATTTGGAATAAATATGGTAGAATGAGATATCGATTACTTACTAGCTTGAAAGAAGGTGGAAATGGCATGAAAAATCGTAAAAAACAAACGGCTGCAGTCCTACGATCAAAAAAGACGGATTTTAAACAATTTGCGATTACCTTGCTATGTGTGGGCTCGTTCTTTTATTTAGGAACCATACTCCCTTCTGTTGAAAAAACGATGGTTTCCACGAATGTCTATATGGGAGCCACAATTTTGTTCCTCGGTATGTCTATTCTATTTTTCAGATTATCTAATAAATATAAAAAGATTTTGGCAGAAATGGATGACCATGACTCTTTAAAACAATAAAAGCAAGCCTGATTCTTCGTAGATGTTGACGGAGAATCAGGCTTTTTTGTTTTTCAAACATCTAGAGAAAATCAATAACAGGATAGGGCTGCTTTTTCATACTATTTTCCTCCCTAAGCTGTGAATTTCTAATGAAAATAGGAAAAAAGAAAGAACTTTCGAAAAAATAGGCAAAAGCCGTTTACAAAAATGCCATTTGTGGATATACTTACCAGGTAATAAAAAATATTCCAAAGGAGGTCGAGGAAAATGAAATTGTATCTACAAGGATCCATCACTAATCAGATTGGCTTGTCTGTTTCAAAGAACAATCACATACTATTCGACCTGTGCCAAGCGGAATATTTCTAAAGCAATTTTGGCTTTATTAATCATTCAAACATAGCGGCCGCAGGGAGAAGTCTTTTACCTGCGGCCTTTTTATATTCTCTTAAAAATCCCGCAGGAGGAAGTAACTTTCTGCGGCCTTTTTATGCCTTTTTTGGTAAGCCGCTCCCTTAAAGGAGGTGATATTATGACACTGAATATGCTATTTTTTACAATCACAATTAAAATGAAAAAAATGACTGCTGAAGAATGTTTGCAACAGGAGAGAATTCACAAGCTTCGTGAAGAGCACTTAAACAATGCAATGAAGCATCGTCCTTTTTTCTAAGACTGATATGTATGGTTATCCGTTAGGATTTATAAATTTTAGGAAAGGTGGAGGTAAATATGATTAAATGGGTTTATTTAAAAGGAGATAAGTATTGTTATTGGAATGAGAAGGATACCGGCTAATGGATTTGTTTACCTTTCACAGTATTGCCATGGTTTGTATGTATATTGTTCAAATAAGCAACGGTTAAGAGCAGCGGAAACATGATAAATTGAAGATAAGTTAGATATGGGGAGTGATTCTTGATGTTCTCAATGGTAATGATCCTTATTTTTACTACTGTCATCGGAACTGTAATCGCTGTAAATGTTTCCGTCGATGCCGATCAGCCGCTTCACAGTTTGAATTAATAATGTAAAGTAGAAAACTCGGCATTTCAGCCGAGTTTTTTATATGCTTTTATCAGCAGCAAGGACCGAATCCGCCGTCTCCAAACCCACATCCCGGCAGCCACCAAAAGCCGAATATGAGCAATAAAATCAAGAGGACAATAAATAGGCCATACCCAAACCCGTAACACCCTCCTCCATAACAAGGTGCTGGACCCAGCGGGTAACCATAGTTATACCCGTATGGTCCATAGTTATATCCCATAGTAAAAACCCCCTCTCCCTAAAAATTCACTATCATTATATGAATGTTTGTATTTGTCCGATTGGGATTTCAACCATTCTTGTTTTAGACATTTTTTTACTTTCATGATTTCTTTTAGTGGTACAGACACGAACAAGCCCACTGTTGCATAGGTATGAATAGGGAAACCAAAGAAACGGGAGGATGAGACCAATGCCCGGAATACTTACAGCTGTAGGCTATATTATCAAAGAATTTTACTTATTAGTTTCCTATGTAAAAAACAACGCTTTTCCCCAGCCCTTGTCATCCCAGGACGAAAAGAAATACCTGAAGCTCATGGGTGAGGGTGATGGTGATGCCCGTAACATTCTTATCGAGCATAACCTCAGGCTTGTTGCCCATATCGTCAAGAAATTCGAGAATACAGGCGAAGATACAGAGGATCTGATTTCGATTGGGACAATAGGCTTGATAAAAGCCATTGAAAGTTATTCCGATGGAAAGGGTACGAAGCTGGCCACATATGCAGCACGTTGTATCGAGAACGAGATCCTGATGCATTTACGAGCAACAAAAAAAACGAAAAAGGATATTTCATTACATGACCCGATTGGTCAGGATAAAGAAGGAAACGAAATCAGTTTAATTGATGTGTTGAAATCAGAATCAGAAGATGTCATTGATACGATTCAGCTCAATATGGAAATTGAAAAGGTGAAAAAGTATATTGATATTTTGGATGAACGGGAAAAGGAAGTCATTGTTGGCCGGTTCGGACTAGATTTAAAAAAGGAAAAAACCCAGCGGGAAATTGCTAAAGAACTTGGGATTTCCCGTAGCTATGTATCGCGTATTGAAAAACGTGCCTTGATGAAGATGTTCCATGAATTTTATCGAGCGGAAAAAGAGAAAGAAAAGAAAGCAAAAGGATAAAAATCATTTTTTAAAACAAAAAGAGTGCGGGTCAAACTTCCCGCACTCTTTTTGTTTTAATATTTATTTCTGAATAGTTCTGCAAAGGCATGATAAATCTCAATACCTTGGGAAAGGAACAGACGTGAAGCAGTTAAAGAAAAGACACCAATCATTATTAGGCGGAACCACATGTTCATCACTCCTCGATTTTATTTTTTTATAAAATCTTAGAGTTTGTGGATACGTAATTCGCCTGGAAAAAGACTGGGCTGAGAAATCTCCGTCGAAGATTTGAGTGAAAATAAAGAAAATTAAAAATACAAAATTCGAAAGTAAGAAAAAGGATAACGTCCTGCCAGGAACCTAAGAAAGGTATGAACGGGAGCTTTTTCTCGGCCTTATCCCAGTGATGAACATCAGTGTGTTCTTCAAGGTTTAATGGCTGTGTGTGATGTTGAAGAGGTATATGCATTGTCCAAAGAAGCAGGGTAATGGCTGACAGCTGGATAAATAGTTTCATGTAAACCTTCCCCTTTCCTAAGGATATAACCATAATAACATGCTTTTAATTATGGATATAGAAAAATGTTTTAAAAAATTACTGAAAATTCTTTTTAGTTAGAAAAATATAGGTGAAACCTCTATAATAGGTATATTGATAAAAGGGGGCAAACAGAAAATGGAATATTCTCTAACATGGGATTTGGATATCTTTTTTAAAG
This sequence comes from Peribacillus butanolivorans, assembly GCF_001273755.1. Taxonomy (GTDB): domain Bacteria; phylum Bacillota; class Bacilli; order Bacillales; family DSM-1321; genus Peribacillus; species Peribacillus butanolivorans. Next base: position 3,518,331 of record NZ_LGYA01000001.1, on the reverse strand, counting down.
GAGGAAGCTCTTCTAAGGAATTCCTGCTTTTTTTAGATGAAATCAATCAAGAGGTTCAAGAATTTGACCGTCTTGTAAGCAAGATAAATTCAGAAGAAAATGATGAAATCAGTTTGATCCAGGCATTTGATCTTTATAAAAATTTAAATATGAAATCGAGACAGGCTAGCGCCTTTATAGGATGCCTGGAAGCTCAAAATGCACAGGATAAAAAGGCAGGTCAACTGCGAATAAAACAAATGAAGAGTGTGGCGTCACTAAAAACGGTGGTAAGTAAAATGGATGAAATGCTACTGGAGCTTGATGAGGTGTTTTTTCAGAGTATCCTTAATAAAGAGCCGTTGAATGAACTGAAATATGTATTGAATGAACGTAGAGAAAGAGCGAAGGAAAGGCTTTCTGTTAAGGAAGAGTCACTAATCACCCAGCTATCCATGGATGGGTTTGAAGGCTGGAGCCAAATGTATGATACAATTGTGGGCTCGATGACCATCCCTTTTAAGGGTGAAGCACTTTCTGTTGGTCAGGCGGCTAATAAATTTTCTGATCCGGATAAAAACGTCCGGAATGAATTGTTTACTGCTTGGGAACAGGCTTGGGATGAAAAAAGTGATCTTTTTGCCCGGACTTTGAATCATTTAGCAGGCTTTCGTCTCAGTGTGAATGAAAAAAGAGGCTGGGATGATATTTTGAAGGAGCCGCTAGAAATCTGCAGGATGAAGAAAGAAACCCTCGAGAGCATGTGGACCGTAATTGCTGAACATAAGGAGCCCCTAGTGAAGTTTTTACATAGGAAGGCAGAATTACTTGATTTGGAGAAATTAAGTTGGGCTGATTTGGATGCTCCTCTCGCTGTTACAGCAGAGTCAAAGGTAATGGATTATCAAGAAGGTGCAGATTTTATCGTGCAGCAATTTTCTAAATTTGGAACTCAGTTAGCGAACTTCACTCAAAAAGCATTTGAAGACAGCTGGATTGAAGCAGAAGACAGACCAGGAAAGAAGCCAGGCGGTTTTTGCACAAGTTTCCCTTTGGATAAGCAATCCCGGATTTTTATGACGTATTCGGGCACCCCTTCGAATGTGTCGACATTGGCTCATGAATTGGGGCATGCTTTCCATTCATATGCGATGAGGGATATCCATCCATTGAATCGATCATATGCAATGAACGTGGCTGAAACAGCCTCAACGTTTGCAGAGATGGTCGTTTCGGATGCAGCAGTGAAAGAAGCGACAAATGAGGAAGAAAAGCTGATTCTTTTAGAAGATAAAATTCAACGCTCTGTGTCATTGTTGATGAATATCCATGCTCGTTTCTTATTTGAGACAAGATTTTACGATGAGAGAAAACAGGGATATGTCAGTGCCGAACGCTTAAATGAACTAATGGTTGAAGCGCAAAAAGAAGCCTATGGTGATGCGCTAAGTGAGTATAATCCAACGTTTTGGGCTTCAAAGCTTCATTTCTATATTACAGGTGTACCGTTTTATAATTTCCCATACACATTCGGATTCTTGTTCTCATTAGGCATTTACGCGAATGCGCTTAAAGAACCTTCTGGGTTTGAAGAAAAATATATTGCTTTACTAAAGGACACCGGTTCCATGAAGGTCGAGGACTTGGCAGAGAAACATTTAGGCGTGGATTTAACTACCCGTGATTTTTGGGAAGAAGCGGTTACTGCCTGTCTGGAGGATGTCGAAGAGTTCATGCGTTTGACCGATCCTCTCGTTCAAAAAGCATAAACTTGGTCTAGTTAAAATAAGAACAAAAAAGCGGATGTCCGGTTTAGGACATCCGCTTTCCCATTTACACTTTTTTCAGTTTAAATGGACTGACCATAAGTAATGATAATATAATCATGAGGGATAAGAAAAAGACCGGGTGAAGATAAGGAATGGCTAAATAACTAACGGTGGCTAAACAGCCTGCAACGGTAATCGGAACGCCGGTAAAATATCCATTGCTTTCACTGATGTTAAAACGGGCTAGACGAAATGCGCCACAGCCGATGTAAAAAACCGTAAATAGTGTGCCTGGAGCTCCGAATTCTATTAAAATTCCTTGGTATAATAATAGAGCTGGTGCAACGCCAAAAGAAATAATATCGCACATGGAATCAAGTTGCTTACCTAATTCCGATTCAATGTTAAACTTCCTGGCAACCATACCGTCAAAGCGATCTGCAAGGGCAGCTAGGAAAATTAAAAGCAAGCTTAAATTCAATTCGCCGTGCATTACGGCAATTATTGCAAATCCACCAAGGGATAAATTCATTAAAGTAAGTATATTTGCTGTTTGGGCTTTCACTTTTTTAATGGTTTGATCTAGGGCGTGTAATAAAAACATCTTTTCACTCCTTTCAAATAAAACAAATAAAAACAAAATATAGTAAACATAAGTATTTATTATATAATAATATTTTATTTAACACAATTTATGCAAGGGGTTTTAGAATTATTTTACAATTTGGAGTGGTTTTATTTGTATCAATCTTTTTATCGTATTCTTATTGAACTGACGAATGGAAGGTATTCGTCAGGTATATTAAAGCATTTTAGCCAATCTCGTTGGAGTAAGCCGTTGATTTTATTTTATGTAAAAACGTTTAACCTTAATCAACAAGAATTTGGTAAGGACTTAAAAACTTACAACAATCTGCATGAGTTATTTACAAGACACCTAAAGCGGGAGGCAAGGCCAATTACGGTGGAATCTTCTGCAGTAGCATGTCCTGTAGATGGTGTGCTCGAGGATGCAGGGGAAATTCGAGCGGATAAAAAAATTGTAGTAAAAGGGAAAGTATATTCGATAGAGGAAATGCTAGGGGATGCGCTTTTATTAGAAAAGTACCTAGGTGGTAAATATCTCGTGTTATACTTAAGCCCGAGTCATTATCATAGGATTCATGCGCCTATTTCGGGTTCTGTGGTAAAACGCTGGACGCTTGGAAAGAAATCTTACCCTGTTAATAAATGGGGAATGAAATATGGAAAAGAGCCATTATCGAAAAATTATCGTACAATAACAGAGCTTCAAAATGAGGCGGGATGTTTAGCAATGGTGAAAGTCGGTGCCATGTATATTAATTCCATCGTTATTACTGATGAATCGAATCACTTAGAAAAAGGACAGGAATTTTCTTATTTCAGTTTTGGGTCAACAGTCGTGATGCTTTTTGAGAAAAACAGTTATCAACTCGATGAAAACTTATCGATTCCCGCTGATGTCCGTGTCGGTGAAAAGATTGGGTACATGAGAGTCGTTTAATAATCATCAAATAAAAATAAGAAGGCTGACATGTTTTGTCAGCCTATGTATTTCATTTTATAATATTGATCGGATTTTATGTGTCAAAGATCTTCGATGAATTTCCGTTTCTATGAGGCGGATGAAATCGGTACTTAACTTTAAATATTGCGCTTTAAAATAGGATTCCAGCAACAGATCATCAGATAGTTTTTGCATCAGAACGCCATTTACGGCTGCTCACCTCCAGTAGGGATTGCGAGGAATATTTTTGTAATTACTTGCATATATTAGTAGGTCATCCATGATGTACCCCTACTGTATCAGAAATAAACGTAGAGAACAATCGTTCTGTTATCCACAGTTGAAAGTGGATAACCTGTGGTTAAGTTGTTTACAAGGTGAACGAATAGATACACAACAGTATGGAAAATGTTAGTAAAGTTATCCACAGGTCAGGTTAATGAAATTTTTGTCGAATTCTTTTAGTAATAATTAGTTCTTTCGTCTGTTCAGACAGTTGGATTTTCTAGTCTTTTTGAAAAATGCCTTTCCATATTAGAAAACTTACATTATGATGATTTTTTACCGATAGCCCTTCGTTCCTAATTTTTTTTGAAAGTAAGCCAAAAATTCGATATGATGGAGACGGTAAATTTTATGAAAATTATAGAGGTGTCAATATGCTTAAATTATTTTTGCCGAGTGAACATGTTAAAAGCATTTTTAATATAGATCCTCAAGATTTGAAAAAAAGAGGGATTAAGGGAGTAATTACTGATTTAGACAATACACTCGTTGAATGGGACAGGCCGACCGCTACCCCTGATTTAATCAAATGGTTTGACAATATGCGGGACCATGGGATTTTAGTGACGATTGTGTCCAATAATAATGAAAAACGGGTACGTGCTTTTTCCGATCCGCTTCATATTCCATTTATTTTTCAGGCTAGAAAGCCGATGGCGAAAGCTTTCCATAAAGCCCGTAAGGCGATGGGATTGAAGGTAGAGGAAACAGTGGTAATCGGCGATCAGTTATTGACGGATGTATTGGGCGGAAATAGAGGTGGGTTTCATACCATCCTAGTGGTCCCTGTCGCACAGACTGACGAATTCAGAACGAAAATCAATCGTTATTTTGAAAGAAAGATTATGGCGTTTTTTAAACGAAAAGGAATGATAGAATGGGAGGAGCACAATTGAACAATCATCAAGAATTAGTGTGCATCGGCTGCGGCGTTAAGGTCCAGACGGAAGATCCGAAGGAATTAGGCTTTGCGCCTAAATCAGCACTTGAAAAAGAGAGCATTGTTTGTCAGCGTTGCTTTAAACTGAAACATTATAACGAAGTTCAGGATGTTTCCTTAACAGACGATGACTTCTTGAAAATCTTGAATAAAGTAGGCGAAACCGATTCATTAATCGTCAAAATCGTCGATATTTTTGATTTCAATGGAAGCTGGCTGCCGGGCCTTCATCGCTTTGTAGGCAGAAATGATGTTCTTTTAATTGGGAATAAGGTGGACTTACTGCCCAAATCAGTAAAGCCGAACAAATTGATTAATTGGATGAAACAATCTTCGAAGGAACTGGGATTGAATCCGGTTGATGTTCTCCTTGTCAGTGCCGAAAAAGGAAAGCATATTCTTGAAGCTGCTGATGCGATTGAACGGTATCGTCAGGATAAAGATGTCTATGTTGTTGGCTGTACGAATGTTGGTAAATCGACTTTCATCAACCGTCTTATTAAAGAAGTGAGTGGTGAAGGGGATATCATCACGACTTCTCATTTTCCAGGCACAACTTTGGATATGATTGAAATTCCTCTAGATGATGGACATGCCTTGATCGATACACCAGGAATCATTAATCATCATCAAATGGCTCATTATGTAGATAAACGTGATTTCAAGGTGATTATGCCGAAGAAGGAAATCAAGCCGAGAGTGTATCAGCTGAATGAAGAGCAAACGCTATTTTTCGGCGGTTTGGCTCGGTTGGACTATGTTTCGGGTGGCAGACGCTCGCTGACTTGCTATCTTTCGAATGAATTAAATATCCACCGGACAAAACTGGAAAAAGCGGATGAATTATATAAAAATCATGCAGGAGAATTACTGACGCCTCCGCGTCCTGAACAGATGGAAGAATTTCCGAAGCTTGTTCCTCATGAATTCTCCTTAAAAGATGGTAAAATGGATATTGTGTTTTCAGGCCTTGGCTGGGTAACTGTCAATGAACCAGGTGCGAAGATCGTTGCGCACGTTCCAAAAGGTGTGAACGTCATAGTTCGTAAATCATTAATCTAAATATAGGGGTCGTCTGTCTATGAATAAGATATATGGGGTAATAGGAGATCCAATTGCGCATTCGATGTCTCCGGACATTCATAATGATGCATTTGAAAAAGAAAATATAGAAGCGGTTTATCACCATTTTCATGTAAAACCAGAGAGCTTGATTGAAGCGGTACAGGGTATGAAAGCCCTTGGTGTAGCAGGGTTTAACATCACGATTCCTCATAAAACTACGGTCATCCCACTTCTTGATGAAGTAGATGAGCTGGCCCTTGCAATTGGAGCGGTTAATACAGTTATTAACGAAAATGGACGATTTATAGGGTATAATACAGACGGAATAGGATTTTATAAATCTTTATGCGATGAAATATCAGGTGACATTAAGGCTAAAAAAACGTTAGTGATCGGAGCGGGCGGTGCTGCACGTGCGATTTATTTTACACTTGTAAAAGAAGGTGTAAAGCACGTTGATATTGCAAACCGGACAAAGGAAACAGCAGCCCACCTTGTTTCTGATTGCCCATATGATAAAGAATCAAAGGCGCTCACGATTGCCGAAGCGGAAGAAAGCTTATCACAATATGATTTAATCATCCAAACAACTTCTTCTGGAATGAGTCCGCACATTGAACATTCTCCGTTGAAGTTGGACCAATTGAAGGCTGATGCATTTGTCAGTGACATCATCTATAACCCTTTGCAAACGAAATTGCTTCGTGAAGCGAGGGAAAAAGGGGCGGAAACGCAAAATGGTGTTGGTATGTTTGTCTACCAGGGTGCGCTCGCTTTTGAGATATGGACGGGCATCATGCCTAATACAGCAAGAATGACAGATATTGTCTCGAACAAACTAGGAGGTAACACATGTTAACAGGTAAACAGAAAAGATTTTTACGATCAAAGGCCCATCACCTAAATCCAATTTTTCAAGTTGGAAAAGGCGGGGTTAATGATAATCTCATTAAACAAATTGGTGAGGCGCTAGAAGTACGCGAACTAATCAAGGTTAGCATATTGCAAAACTGTGAAGAAGACCGTAATGATGTGGGTCTTGCATTATCAAAAGGGGCAAGAGCAGAATTGGTTCAAATTATCGGTAACACAATTGTGTTATATAAAGAATCAAAAGAAAACAAACAACTTAAACTACCTTAAGGAACCTATCTATGAAAAAAATTGGAATTCTTGGCGGTACATTCAATCCTCCTCATATCGGTCATTTAATTATAGCTAATGAAGTGCTGGATGCTCTAGAGTTAGATGAAATTAGATTCATGCCAAATCATGTTCCTCCTCACAAGGAAAAAACGGAGGAAGTAACCGATATGGACAGGTTGGCTATGTTGGAAAATGCCATAGCTGGACACCCATCTTTTTATATTGAGGATATTGAAATAGAAAGAAAAGGCACATCCTATACGTATGATACGATTAAATTGCTGAAAGAACGCGAACCAAGCAATGAATTTTATTTTATAATAGGTGCAGATATGATTGAGTATTTACCTAATTGGCACCGGATCGACGAGCTTATGCACCTAGTCAATTTTGTCGGAGTGAAACGTCCCGGCTATAATGAAAAGACAGAATATCCAATCACGATGGTGAAGGTTCCACAAATGTTCATTTCTTCCTCTATGATACGAAGGAAATTGCGAACAGGAAAAACCGTGAAATATTTAATAGCAGATCCAGTGGTGAAGTATATTAAAGGGAATGGTTTATATGAATCGTGAGAAAGCATTAGCGCTCGTCAAAGAACAAATAACCGAGCGCAGGTATATTCATACGTTGGGCGTGGTCGAGTCAGCAATAGAACTTGCCGAACAGTATGGTGCAGATGTCAAAAAAGCGGAACTGGCAGCTATTTTCCACGATTATGCAAAATTTCGTCCAAAAGAGGAAATGGAGCAAATAATAATCTCTGAAAAAATGGCGCCAGATTTACTTGAATTCAATATGGAACTGTGGCATGCTCCTGTAGGGGCTTATCTGGTAGAAAAAGAAGCCGGTATCACTGACCGTGAAATATTGGATGCGATTGCCTATCACACATCAGGCAGGGTCGGTATGAGCCTTTTGGATAAGGTCGTATATCTTGCTGACTATATTGAGCCTGGGCGTTCTTTTCCTGGAGTCGACGAAGTAAGGCAGACAGCAAAGGAAAACTTGGATCGTGCTGTCATTCAAGCTTTAAGGAATACAGTTGTATTTTTAATGAAAAGAAATCAGGCAATTTACCCTGATACATTTAAGACATATAATGATTTAATCATGAATTTGAAGGAGAAGATGTAATGACTGAACGTGAACTTCTTGTAATTGCAGCAAAAGCGGCGGACGATAAAAGAGCGGAGGATATCGTTGCTCTAAATATGCAAGGTATTTCTTTGGTGGCGGATTACTTTTTAATCTGTCATGGTAATTCTGAAAAACAAGTACAAGCTATAGCTCGAGAAATGAAGAGCAAAGCAGACGAATCAGGGATCAATGTAAAACGCCTTGAAGGTTTTGAGGAAGCGAAATGGGTACTTGTAGACCTTGGAGATGTTGTAGCCCACATTTTCCATAAGGATGAAAGAAATTATTATAACCTTGAACGTTTATGGGGAGATGCACCTTTTGAAGATCTAGAGAGTGAATTGACTCCATGACTTACGAACGCTTTGCCTATGTATACGATGAATTGATGAAGGACGCTCCCTATGAAAAATGGCTGATGATCCTGACGGCGAAGCTGGAACAGTACGGAATTGGTGGAAGGAAAGTCCTGGACTTAGCATGCGGCACAGGGGAAATAACAGTAGAACTGGCGCAGCATGGATTTGATGTATCTGGTGTAGATTTGTCTGATGAAATGTTGATGGTTGCCAATGAGAAAGCGGCGAAGCTAGGGTTATCGATTCCCTTTTTTTAGCAGAATATGGCAGAACTCGAAGGGCTTGGTCTATATGACTGTGTCACGATTTTTTGTGATTCGTTGAACTATCTACGTGAGGAAGCGGATATTGCAAAAACGTTCTCCAGGGTGCATGAACATCTGAAGGATGGCGGATTATTTTTGTTTGATGTTCATACTATTTATAAGATGGAAGAAATCTTTCACAATAATACGTTTGCCGTCAATGATGAAGAGGTCTCCTATATTTGGGATTGCTTCCCGGGTGAAGAAGCATACAGTGTTGAACATGATTTAAGTTTTTTCGTGAGGGACAATGATAGTGGCTTGTACGACCGTTTTGATGAGTTGCATTATCAGCGTACCTATCCGGTAGAGCAATATAAAAAATGGTTGCAACAAGCAGGTTTTGAAGTTTCTGAACTTCTGGCGGACCTTGAAGAAGCACCGGTCGGTAAAGAAACCGAAAGAATCTTATTTGTAGCCAGAAAATAAATCAAGGGGTCAGACCTCCTATCGTACAACACTGTGCGAAAGGAGGCCTGACCCTTTATTTTTTTATATTTTTAGAAGGAGAATAGATTTTGGATGCGAATATTAATAAGGATGGCCAAATTGTTTTTCAACCTCGTGAAGATCTTCTGCGAATTTTTCGTGTGTCGCTTGAAACAGATGATGAAACATTTCTCCGGTTTCAGCTTCTAAAACCTTAATTCCTTCCCCTGTGATCCCACCTTTTACGCAAACCTTTTCCTGTAAGGTCGGTAATGTGTAAACTCCCTTACCAAGCAATTCACCTAACCCAATCAGCATGTTCTCGGTCAAAGTCGTTGCGGTTTCTTTATCTATCTTCGTTGTTTGACATGCTGCTTCAATAAAAGCTTGTGCTAAAAAGCTAAAGAAGGCAGGTCCGCAGCTTACAATGTCGGAAGCTACCCGGGTGATATCATTTTCAATGATGACCGGTGCCGATATGGCAGATGCCAGATTTAATAAGGATTGCTGTGTCTCTTTGCTGCACCCTTTGCTGAAGCTCAGTAACGATACCCCTGATCCCACACGGTTCGTTATGCTTGGGATAAAACGGGCGCATGGAGCATTCACTTCTGATTCAAGCTGTGCCACTGAAAGCGGGCTTGTAATGGAGATAAGTAGTTGTTCTCTTTTTATATGGTGTTTGATGCCCTGTAAAAGGCTGTGAATTTGTAATGGTTTTACGCAGAGAAAAATAAAGTCTGCCTGTTGGACGATCTCGGCGGCGCTTTTCGCTACCTCGATACCGGGATGCTTTTCTTTCAGCACCAATGCTTTGGAGAGCGTTCTATTTGTAATGAGTAGATCAGCCGGATTTAGTATTTTAGCCTCCAGCCACGCTTCGATTAAAATCGTTCCCATATTGCCTGTTCCAATTACACCGATTTTCTTCAATACTTTCAACTCCTCTCACTAAAAGCGAATCTCCTAAAAACACTATGTATTTTTAATCTGTCCTATGACAATGTAATGTTCGAAATCAAAGAAGGAGGCTAAGAAATGGATAAAATATTAAAAAAGAAAATGGCGATGATTGCCGCTGCAGTAGCTACTGGGGCGGTAGGAGTTTACTTTTTCTTTCAACCTGGGAAGGAACTGGTTGAAACAGAAGATATCTTTACAGTATCAGCAAACGATGGCATCGATGAAATGACAACTGAAACGGAGGGAGAACCTCTTATCATTAAAGTCGATGTTAAGGGAGCAGTACAGGCACCTGGTATATTTACTGCGGAGGCAGGTGACAGGGTGATTGATTTGATTTCGAAAGCGGGAAGTTTCACAGACAAGGCCGATAAGGATAAAGTGAATTTTGCCCAAATTGTTGAGGACCAAATGGTCATTTACGTACCCCAAATAGGTGAAGAGGGCATAGAACTTCCCGAGAATGCATCAGCCGCCTCGAGCGGAACTGCGGCTACTGGAGGGGCATCTGAGAGTTCAAGGGGCCAGGTTAACTTGAACACAGCTACAAAGGAGGATTTAGAAACCCTGTCTGGGATTGGCACATCAAAAGCAACGGCCATCCTTGAATACAGAGATACGATAGGGAAATTCAAGCAGATAGATGAATTGAAGAATGTATCAGGGATCGGTGATAAAACGTTTGAAAAATTAAAGGATTCTATTTCCGTCAAATGATTGATTGAATTCTCTACACAAATGGACAGGAAGAAGGTAAAATTGAAGAAAATCAATTTTATTAAGTAAAAGGGGACCACAACATGAACAGGATTAGCTGGGATCAATATTTCATGGCTCAAAGCCATTTACTAGCTTTAAGAAGCACATGTACACGACTAACTGTAGGCGCAACAATCGTTAGGGATAACCGGATTATTGCGGGAGGCTACAATGGTTCGATTGCCGGGGGAACGCACTGTATTGATGATGGTTGTTATGTAATAGATAATCATTGTATTAGAACGATACATGCTGAAATGAATGCACTTTTACAATGTGCCAAATTCGGTGTGCCGACTGCAGAGGCGGAAATATATGTGACACATTTTCCATGCTTGCAATGCTGTAAATCACTCATTCAAGCTGGAATCAAAGCTGTTTATTATGCAGAGGATTATAAAAACCATCCATATGCAATTGAATTGTTTGAGCAGGCTGGGGTCAAAACGGAAAAGGTTGAAGCAAGAGGAGCCATCGATGTATACGGAAAAGAAAAACAGGACTTTGTACGTTCGTTGCTAGGTCAACTTGAACAATCCGGTTTAGAGAAAGAAGCTGTGCTGGAGCTAGAAAAGGAGGCAAAACTGTTATTTAACAAATAATTAGACAGGGGGTTGGCATGGCAAGACAACTTCTCTTTTTAGCCGTTTCGGCCACGTTTGGCGTTTCGGCCCATTCATTTTTTAGTGTAAGACTTTTAATCGTTTTCCTTATTTTCCTCTGTTTTATTTATTATTCGAGTGCGGGTGAAGGGAAGACCCTTATACTTCATATGGTGATTATGGGGATTTTTTTAGGGTCCGCTACTGCCTCCGAACATCGAAACATCTCTTCTTATAAGGGAACAGAAAGTCGTTTTGTTATTACATTTACAGACCAACCGAAAATAGATGGAAATCTATTAAAAGGTTTCATCATCAGTGAACAAGGTGAACGGCTGATGCTTCGATATAAAGTAGCCTCCGAACAAGAAAAGGAAAAGCTGAATCAGTATCTTCGCATCGGTTTATCTTGTCCGGCCGAGGGAGATCTGCAGGTTCCTGACAAACACCGTAATGAAAACAGCTTCGATTATCATCGTTATCTCCTCCAGCAAAACACTCATTGGATATTTAAAGCGAGTTCTATTTCTTTTTCGAAATGCAAAAAGGTTGGAAACTCGATTGTCGTTTCAATTCGAAATTTGCGGATGAAAGGAATTTCGTATATAAAAAAACACTTTCCAGAAGAATCGAGCGGATTTGTCACAGCCCTTATTTTCGGTGATCAGACGGATATCGATGAAGGGGATCTTACTAACTATCAGCGTCTAGGTCTTGTTCATTTACTGGCGATTTCGGGACTTCATGTCAGTTTTTTAACAGGGATGTTGTTTTATCTTGGTATCCGCTTAGGAGTTACTCGCGAAAGAATGATGATTGCCATCCTTATCTTTCTTCCGATTTACATGATACTTTCAGGAGCAAGCCCGTCAGTGATGAGATCATGTTTGATGGCTATGGTATTCTTTTTGCTTATGCTTTTCAAGAAACGAATTTCAGCAGGTGCCACGATCGGTGCGGTCTATATGACGCTGCTATTTTTTCAGCCGCTTATGCTCTATAATATTGGGTTTCAGCTTTCTTTCGCTGTCACCTTTTCAATCATTATGTCTTCGAAAATCTTTTTGCAGTACCCACAAAAGACACTACAACTTTTCATTGTCAGCTCAATCTGCCAATTGGCAGCCCTTCCGATTTTGCTTTTTCACTTTTATGAAGTATCTTTCCTTGGTGTGCTTCTAAATGTACTGTATGTGCCTCTTTATTCCATCATTTTGCTGCCTTTTTCACTAATCACCCTCTTTATCCATCTGTTACTTCCTGTTTTAGGTCAACCCCTTATTTCGTTACTAAACTTCACCTTCCTGCTCAGTAATAAGGTCGCCGATGCTGCATCGAATCTTCCTCTTGCCTCCATTCCGTTTGGAAAACCACTTTTCATTATGATGTTGTTGCTTGTTGTTGCAGTTTTAGGACTGTTCCTGACTTGGGAGAAATCTTTTAGTAAATGTAAAATCTGGTGTGGAATAATGATTTTACTTTTACTTTTTCAATACAATCTACAAAAGCTATCTCCATTCGGTGAAGTGCAGATAATTGATGTTGGACAGGGTGATTCAATTTTAATTACTCTTCCGTTTAACCGAGGAAATTACTTGATTGATACGGGGGGACAAATTACGTTTCCTATGGAAATGTGGAAAAAAAAGCGAAAGACTTATAATACGGCTGATGATATCATTATCCCGCTGCTGAAAAGTAAGGGCATTCACCATTTGGACAAGCTGATTTTAACGCATGCCGATGCTGATCATATAGGAAGTGCAAAAGAACTCATTGAAAATTTCAAAGTTAAGGAGATAGTTATTGGAGGTTGGAGTGAGGACGATTATCGAGATAAAGACTTTGTTTCCATTGCAAGAAATAAGAGGGTAAAAGTGACAGTCGTACGAAGGGGCGAACATTGGAAAGTTGGGGAAGCTGAGTTTTTCGTTCTAGATCCACATAAAAAAGAAGAAAATAAGAATGATTCGTCCATTGTTTTATATACAGAGTTAGGGGGATTGTCCTGGGTATTTACCGGAGATATGGGGGAAGAGGGGGAAAAAGAATTGATGGATACTTACCCACAGTTGCGGGCGCATATTTTGAAGGTCGGTCATCACGGCAGTAAGACTTCTTCCTCGAAGCCTTTTCTTGAACAATTGCAGCCAAAAGCAGCGCTTATTTCAGTTGGAAAGGAGAATAGGTACGGTCACCCACATGAACAAGTTATTGAGGCCTTGAAAGAATATAATATTTATTTGTTTAGGACGGATGAAGATGGTTCTATTATTTACAAGTATTACAAAAGTGAAGGAACCTTTCGGAAGACTATTCCATAGTATGTAGAAATCAAAAAGAAAGAGACTGCATCAGCAGCCTCCTTCAGGGAAAAATAAGTGCATTTTGAAAAATGAAATCAGGATCCGACTGCTTTAATGACGACAGCAATGGTGAACATGGCAGCGAAAAATACAAAAGAACCGATGAATCCCATAGCGGAATCAGCGACGTCATCAGTCTTTGATTGAACATTCTTTTCGAATTCGTTCATTGTTTACCCCTCCTATTTCTGCTAATAGTATAAAACATTACCAAAAAAAAATCTACAGGCCACATTTCTTCATTTCCTTTACTGACAAGAGTTGTCACAAATAGTTTGAAATTTTGAGGTCAAAATAAAGGTACAAACAAAGCAAGCGAAAAAGAAAAGTTCACTTTTTTGTTCTACATGAATACTTTACCCGCTTTCAAGGGAGTTTACCCGGGCCTTTCTTGAAAGTGTTCATATAGATCCGGAATTAGTCCTTTAGAGGGCTAGTTCCCTTTATAGCTTGTCAAATGGTTCATCCACCTATACCATTAGAGAAGAATACATAAAAAAGAGGCGGATTCTATTGGTATTAGACGTATGGAAAAGTATTAAAAAAGGGCAATTCGCGCCTGTATATTTGTTATATGGAACAGAAGCTTATTTAATTAATGAAACAAAGCAGCTTTTGATTGAGCATGTCCTTCACGAAGATGAAATGGATTTTAACTTCTCTCAATTTGATTTAGAAGAGACGCCGATTGAAACAGCGCTTGAGGACGTTGAAACTCTTCCTTTTATCGGGGAAAAACGCCTTGTTTTCATGCAAAATCCATTTTTTTTGACAGCTGAAAAAACGAAATCGAAAGTTGAACATAATGTAAAAAGACTGGAAGCGTATCTGGCTGACCCAGTTCCTTATTCTATTGTTGTTCTGACAGCTCCTTATGAAAAACTGGACGAACGGAAAAAGATTACCAAAGAACTGAAGCGTAATGCGGTTCTCGTTGAAGCGAAAAAGCTTGGCGATCATGAATTAAAGGCATGGGTTAAGGAGCGCGTTGCAGCTTATTCTGTCCAAATAGATGAACAAGCCACAGAACTTTTGCTCGAACTTGCAGGAACGAATCTGATGATGTTGACAAATGAACTTGATAAAATGGCACTTTATGTAGAAGCTGACAAACGGATTACCATTGAGGTTGTTGAAAAGTTAGTCGCTAAATCTCTAGAACAGAATATCTTCACACTTGTTGATCATGTTTTGCAGCGAAAAATGGAAAGTGCTATGACGATTTTTCACGATCTTCTTCGGCAGAATGAAGAGCCGATAAAAATTTTGAGTGTAATGGCCGGACAGATCCGGCTTATGTATCAAGTGAAGGAGCTTTCGCGTCAAGGGTATAGTCAGCAAAAAATTGCGGGGCAATTGAAGGTGCATCCATACCGAGTAAAGCTAGCCCTAGAAAAAACGGGGAAATTCCAGGAACGCGAGTTGTTGAGTATAATGAACGATTTAGCGGAAGCGGATTATAAGATGAAAACGGGTCAAGCCGATAAGGCGATCACACTTGAGTTGCTGCTTTTGAAAATTAGATAATAAAAAAAAGGTGACAGAAATCCCTGTCACCTTTTTGGTGCGTAAAAAAAAACGATCCAGAAGGATCGTTTAATTTTTGTCATTATGCGTTAAGAGCGTTAAGTCTTTTCGCTAAACGAGATTTTTTACGGGCTGCCGCATTTTTATGGATTAATCCTTTAGATGCAGCTTTGTCTAATTTCACAGCAGCTGTTAAAAGAGCTTCTTTAGCAGCTTCAACGTTTTCACCAGCTAATGCAACTTCAGCATTTTTCACTGTAGTACGCATAGTTGATCTAACAGTAATGTTATGAACGCGTTTTTTGTCGTTGATTTTCACACGTTTAATAGCAGATTTAATGTTTGGCATTCCGTTCACCTCCTACAAAGAAATCGAGATTATATGAACTCGACTTTTCAAATCCATATCAAATAGCACAAGTGATATTCTATCAGACTGCTCATGAATATGCAATACTTCAGATTGAGAATCGAAAAGGAATTATAATTTCAGTAAATAAATTCATCTCGTCATATTTTATTGTACCAAAAAAATGAATAATAAAAAAGCTAAAACGACAGAATGTTTAAGAGAGACTATGGAAATTACTAGATTAGATACAAATCAAACATCAGGAGGCCGCTATGGAAAATCATTTGGACCTTAGTAAGTTCGGAATTCGGACCGATTTGGCGATAGAAGCAAAAGATATTGCTCTTGAAAATAAAGGTGTTGTTGAAGAAGTTGATGTTTCCCATATCGAAGGGGTCATAATAAAGGAAAAAGAAGTGGATGATCTGAAAATTTCCTTAGTCGAGGTCACGGCTGAGGGAGAAAAAGAGATTGGTAAAAAACAGGGGAGCTATTTAACCATTGAAGTTCAGGGTATCCGCCAACAGGATACGGACACACAGCAACGAGTGGAGAAGGTGTTTGCTGACGAGCTAGCCTACTTCTTAAAAAGAAATAATATCACGAAAGAAAGCAGTTGTTTAGTCGTCGGCCTCGGTAATTGGAATGTTACCCCGGACGCTTTGGGGCCAGCCGTGGTCGAGAACCTGGTAGTCACAAGGCATTTGTTCGAGTTGCAACCAGAGTCTGTTAAAGAAGGTTATCGGCCGGTAAGTGCGATCTCTCCAGGTGTTATGGGGATTACAGGAATCGAGACGAGCGACATTATTAAAGGAGTCATTGATAAAAGCAATCCTGATTTTCTCATCGTCATTGATGCCTTGGCAGCCCGTTCGATTGATCGGGTAAATTCAACGATTCAAATAACTGATACAGGCATTCATCCAGGGTCAGGTGTTGGAAATAAACGAAAGGAATTGAGTCAGGAGACACTGGGGGTTCCTGTTATAGCAATTGGAATACCTACCGTCGTTGATGCTGTATCAATTACTAGCGACTCGATTGATTATATTTTGAAGCACTTTGGCAAGGAACTGAATGAGGGTGACCGCCCATCACGTTCATTAGCCCCCGCAGGATTTAGTTTTGGGAAACGTAAAAAGCTGACTGATGAGGATATGCCAGGTGAAAAGGAACGGCAAACCTTCTTGGGCATGATTGGTGTCCTTCCGGACGAAGAAAAGCGGAAACTGATTTATGAAGTGCTATCACCGCTCGGTCAAAATTTAATGGTTACACCGAAAGAAGTCGATGTTTTCATTGAGGACATGGCCAATTTGATAGCCAATGGATTGAATGCAGCATTGCATAGGTCAATTAATCAAGAAAATACTGGCTACTATACCCGCTAGTTCATTTTAGTGCCCAAAAATGGTGTTCTACCCTTTCTAGCAAAGTCATAGGTATTAATAGACAAGCTATAGAGAGGGTGGAAGGATGAAAAGAAGAAATTCCCCAGGGATCATAACAGCTATTCACGGTTCAACTATAATAAAATCTTTTCTAGGTATTCTCGCCTTGCTTCTTTTTGTTTTTTCCGTCAGCGGGGTCATGACGTCTCTTCGACCGGAGTATCGGATATCTTCGGATTCCGTACATACCGTAGCAAACCAATTTTCAGGGAAAATGCTGTTCTCGATGCTGGCTAATGAAAATCATTACTTTTTTAATGCCCTGCCTGAAGGTAAACAAGAATCGGTGATCACAAATCAATTGATAAAAATCTCGACTAATATTTCTATGGAGGATCCGCGAAGCTTGCTTGGTCGGGAACTTCCAGGCTTCTCGATTTTTGATAATGAAATCCTTGTCGCTGGTGAAGGAACCAATTATACAAATATGCCGTATGAATCTTCGCCGCCGGTAGATGTCCTGAACGAAGAAAGGGATGCATCCCTGCAAAATCTGGATGAGATCGAAGAACCTGAAAAAGGAGTGGCTAATCAGCCAAATCAGACAACCAATGGGCGAAAAGTTGTTGAAATTTATCATAGCCATAATCGGGAGTCATATCTCCCTTATTTAAAAGGGGTTACAAATCCTAATCTCGCCTATCACTCTAAAATCAATATTACAAAACTCGGGGCACGAATGGTGGAGGACTTGGCTGATAACGGGATAGGCTCATCGCTTGATAATACGGATATTATGGGCAATTTGAATAATAAGGGATTGAATTACAACAAATCCTATCAAGAGTCTCGTAAATCCGTTCAAACGGCATTGGCTACCAACAAAGATCTAGAATATATGATTGATATCCATCGTGATTCAAAACGAAAAAAACATACGACCATTAACATTAACGGTAAAGATTATGCCAAGATTGCCTTCGTCATTGGGGGAAATAACCCGAACTTTGAGAAAAATGCAGCGCTTGCCAATAAACTTCATAAAGCTCTAGAAAAAAAATACCCTGGCATTTCAAGAGGGGTTATGAAACAAGGCGGAGCGGGTCATAATGGAGTATACAATCAGGATTTGTCAGGCAATGCCATGCTCATTGAAATTGGCGGTGTTGATAATACGTTTGAAGAAATGTATTTAACCGTTGATGCATTTACCGATGTTTTCAGTGAATTTTATTGGGATGCTAAAGCGGTGGATAAAACAACTGGAGAATCAGAAGCGAAGTAATTTGAAAGGAGTTTTCTCATGGTTCGATTTTGGTTAAAATGCACGGGGATTATACTCGTATTATTTTTAGGCGTCCTTATTGGAATGCAGCAAGCGAATGACGGCATGAAAAAAATGAAGGGATATGATGACCCCTCTTTGAATAGTGCATTTATTATCAACCAATCGGACCAAGGGGAGATGGAGGCGGATATCCTTGGTGAAAAAGTAACAAGTCATGATTTAGAGACGAAAAAAGAAAAGCTTGAAGAAATGAAGGCTTTCAACTTTTTCTCATCTATTGGCAAGACTCTCGGCGAAACGATATCAGCGGCCTTTCAAGCCCTTATAAATATGATTTAAGCTTGCGCAAGAAAGTCGAATAACTCTGTCGAAAGGCTGCATCCGAGAATTCGGAATGCAGCCTTTTTTTATCCTTGGCACTACAATGATGCTTCTTTTGTAACTATTCTGTTGAATCTTGCATTTTCTATTGATATAATAAAAAATAGTGTATTGTGTCGACTAGTGGGAGTGAACGTTATGAATAGAGAAGAAAAATTAAAAAGACAATCCAAGATTCGTAACTTTTCCATCATCGCTCATATTGATCATGGTAAATCTACATTGGCGGATCGTATCATAGAAAAAACGAACGCTATGACTCAACGTGAAATGAAGAGTCAGCTGTTAGATTCCATGGATTTAGAGCGTGAGCGTGGAATTACGATTAAATTGAATGCAATTCAATTAAAATATAATGCGAAAGATGGCGAAGAATACATTTTCCATCTTATTGATACACCAGGGCACGTCGATTTTACGTATGAGGTTTCGCGAAGCCTTGCTGCGTGTGAAGGTGCAGTCCTTGTTGTCGATGCGGCGCAGGGTATTGAGGCCCAGACGCTTGCAAACGTATATTTAGCATTGGATAACAATTTGGAAATCATCCCGGTCATCAATAAAATTGACTTGCCGAGTGCTGATCCAGAACGTGTTCGTAATGAAATTGAGGAAGTAATCGGGTTGGATGCTTCTGATGCAGTTTTGGCTTCAGCTAAAGCCGGTATCGGAATCGAGGAGATTTTGGAGCAGGTCGTTGAATTAGTACCGGCACCACAAGGAGATCCTGAAGCACCGTTTAAGGCGCTTATTTTCGACTCGCTATTTGATGCATATCGGGGTGTAGTTGCCTATATCCGAGTTGTTGAAGGGTCTATTAAAGTGGGCGACAAAATTAAAATGATGTCCACAGGCAAAGAATTTGATGTCACGGAATTGGGTGTCTTTAATCCAAAAACACAACTGCTTGATGAACTAAACGTAGGTGATGTTGGTTTCCTTACAGCAGCTATTAAAAACGTTGGTGATACGACAGTTGGTGATACGATTACTAGTGCTGTGAATAGTGCGACAGAGCCGCTGCCAGGTTATCGGAAAATGAATCCGATGGTATATTGCGGTTTGTATCCGATTGACGCATCGAAATTCAATGATCTACGGGATGCATTAGAGAAATTGGAATTGAATGATTCTGCGCTGCAGTTTGAGGCGGAATCATCTCAAGCATTAGGCTTTGGTTTCCGTTGCGGTTTCCTAGGACTTCTTCATATGGAAATCATCCAAGAGCGTATTGAACGTGAATTCAAAATTGATTTAATTACTACTGCGCCAAGTGTTATTTACGATGTCGTTCAAACTGATGGAACGGTTTTGAAGGTTGATAACCCATCTAACATGCCGGATGCTCAAAAGATTGAACGTGTTGAGGAGCCATATGTAAAAGCAACAATGATGGCACCAACAGAATTTGTAGGCGCAATCATGGAAATCTGTCAGAATAAACGCGGGAACTTCATTGATATGGAATATATCGATGAGACACGTGTAAGTATTCACTATGAAATACCATTGTCGGAAATCGTATATGATTTCTTTGATCAATTGAAATCAAATACAAGGGGCTATGCGTCATTTGATTATGAATTAATCGGCTACAAACCGTCCAAGCTTGTGAAGATGGATATTTTACTGAATGCTGAGACGGTCGATGCTTTAAGTTTCATCGTTCATAAGGACTTCGCTTATGAGCGTGGTAAAGTTATTGTTGAGAAATTGAAGAAATTGATTCCAAGACAACAGTTTGAAGTTCCAATTCAAGCAGCTATTGGACAAAAAATCGTGGCTCGTTCTTCTATTAGTGCAATGCGTAAAAACGTACTCGCTAAATGTTACGGTGGCGATATTTCCCGTAAACGTAAATTGCTTGAGAAACAAAAAGAAGGTAAAAAGCGGATGAAACAGGTAGGTTCTGTTGAAGTACCGCAGGAAGCTTTCATGGCTGTATTGAAAATGGATGATACGACTCCAAAAAAATAAATGATAGATAGAAAAAAGAGGGTAGAGAAGATCTAGCCTCTTTTTCTATCGACTCAATCGATTAAAGGTTGTGAACACAATGATTAAAAGTGCCTACCTCCACATACCGTTTTGTGAACATATTTGTCACTATTGTGATTTTAACAAAGTGTTTTTGCAGGGGCAGCCAGTCGACGAATATTTACGGATGATGAAAAGAGAAATGGAAATGCAACTTGCAAAGTATCCAACAACAGGATTGGACACGGTTTTCGTCGGCGGAGGGACACCAACCTCTCTTGATGAAAAACAACTTGCATTCTTATGTGAAGCAATCAATGAAACCCTTCCATTTGATTCAAAGAAGGCTGAATATACATTCGAGGCTAATCCTGGGGATCTTTCAAAAGAAAAGCTTGAAATACTATTTCATTCCGGTGTGAATAGGCTTAGCTTTGGGGTACAAAGCTTCAATGATGAATTATTAAAGCGAATTGGTCGGACACATCGGGCATCTGAAGTATATGAAACGATTCATTTGGCTCAAGAGGTTGGCTTTACAAATATAAGTATCGACTTGATTTATGGATTGCCAGGTCAAACGATGGAAGACTTCAAGGATACGCTAGATAAGGCCCTTGCACTACAGCTTCCCCATTATTCCAGTTATTCATTAATTGTTGAGCCAAAGACGGTTTTCTATAATCAGATGAGAAGAGGCAAACTAAATCTTCCGCCTCAGGAGCTTGAGGCTTCCATGTATGAACGGCTGATGGAAGAGATGGAGAAACATGGTCTGCATCAATATGAAATCAGTAATTTTGCTCGTCCTGGATTTGAAAGCCGGCACAATTTAACATATTGGGATAATGTAGAATATTATGGGATTGGTGCGGGAGCACATGGCTATACTGGGGGGAAAAGAGTGGCCAATCATGGGCCAGTGAAAAAATACATCACGCCATTGACGGTGAACGAGTTACCTGTTTTGGAAGAACATCCTGTACCACTCCATGAAAAGATGGAAGAGGAGATGTTTTTAGGACTTAGAAAAACAGAAGGAGTTTCATTGGAAAACTTCAAGAATAAATTTTCTGTTGAAATGACGGAAATTTTCGGGAAATCGCTCGAAGAAGAATCAGCAAAGGGTCTGCTTACGATTGAAGGTGGGTTTGTCCGATTGACTGAGCAGGGGAAATTGCTTGGTAATGAAGTGTTCCAATCGTTTTTAGGCGTTGTTGATTACGAGTGATGGAAATCTCTTGTTATTTTATCAATGAATTAGCGGTTTTCATTGTTGACATCATAAGCTTCATTTGATAATTTATTAGTATATTAGCACTCAAAGAGACAGAGTGCTAACAGAGGTGATCATACATGCTAACTGATCGTCAATTATTGATTCTGCAAGTGATAATCGAGGATTTTATCCATTCTGCCCAGCCAGTCGGGTCGCGAAGCTTGTCGAAGAAAGATGAAATTACGTTCAGCTCTGCCACAATCCGTAACGAAATGTCTGATCTTGAAGAATTGGGTTTTTTAGAAAAAACTCATACATCTTCTGGTAGAATACCTTCTGAAAAAGGGTATAGATATTATGTGGATCATTTGCTTTCTCCTCAAGCTCCGAAAAAGAATGAAATGAAATTGTTAAAATCTGTTTTTGTTGAGCGAATCTATGAGCTAGAAAAGATTGTTCAAAAGTCAGCAAAAATTCTTTCAGAACTGACGAATTATACGGCAATTGTATTAGGTCCAAAAGTCAATGAACATAAGTTGAAAAAAATTCAGATTGTTCCTTTGAGTCCGGATGCTGCAATTGCAATCATTATTACTGATACAGGTCATGTGGAAAATCGAATGATTTCCTTGCCCCCTTCTTTTGATATAAATGAAATTGAAAAGATGGTGAACATTTTAAATGCCCGTTTAGTCGATGTTCCGCTTGTTGATTTAAAAGATAAGATCTATAAGGAGGTGGCTGCTCTATTAAGCCGCCACATTCATAATTATGGATCGATTGTTTCAGTTCTAGCGGATACCTTGACGGATACAAAGCCTGAAAAAATATTTTTCGGCGGGAAAACGAATATGCTAAGGCAGCCGGAGTTCCATGACATTGCAAAAGTAAGTACACTTTTATCGATGATTGAGCAGGAACAAGGGTTTTATGATCTTATTACTCAAAATCCAGCGGGCATTCACGTCAAGATTGGCCGTGAAAATCAAAATACGGTACTCGATGACTGCAGCTTAATTACCGCAACCTACTCAATCGGACAGGAACAAGTGGGCACATTAGCGATACTAGGTCCAACGAGAATGGAATATTCGAGAGTAATCAGTCTGCTTTCGTTTTTCTCGAAAGATTTAACGACTCTGATGACTAAACTGTATCAAAAATAGGAGCAAAGGTAATATTGTTAAGGTGGCGGGGATGTAAATTCCCCAGCCTGACTTATTACTTAAGCATAAATTGTATAACCCTTTTAGGGAGGTGAGATTGTGACAGAAAATAAAAACGAAGAACAAACATTAGAAAATGAAACAATCGAGGAAAGCGCTGCAGAAGCTGTATTCGCTGAAGAGGAAATTCCAGCGGAACAAAATCAGGAGGAAACTCCGGTTGAGAAAGATGAACTTCAATTGGCTCATGAAAAGATTGCTGAGCTACAGGCAAAAATCGAAGAAATGGATAACCGTTATCTTCGTCTGCAGGCCGATTTTGATAATTCAAGACGCCGTGCCAAGCTTGATATGGAAGCGGCTCAAAAATATAGAGTTCAAAGTATTGCTGGTGATTTAGTCGAGGCTCTTGATAATTTTGAAAGAGCGACAAAAATCGAAGCTGATAATGAACAAACAAAATCCCTGCTTCAAGGGATGGAAATGGTCTACAAAGCGATTATTGATGCATTGACTAAAGAAGGCATCGAACCAATTAGTTCGGTTGGTGAAGAATTTGATCCGCGTTTACATCAAGCGGTCATGCAAGTTCAAGATGAAAACTTTGGTTCTAACATCGTTGTCGAGGAGTTCCAAAAAGGATATGTTCTTAAAGACCGAGTGCTTCGTCCTGCAATGGTAAAAGTAAACGAATAATAGAAATTACATACAAATAATTGGGAGGTAGTGAAACTATGAGCAAGATTATTGGTATTGACTTAGGTACAACAAACTCTTGTGTATCTGTACTTGAAGGCGGGGAACCAAAAGTTATCCCGAATCCAGAAGGAAACCGTACAACACCATCCGTAGTGGCATTCAAAAATGGTGAAAGACAAGTAGGGGAAGTGGCAAAACGCCAAGCAATTACAAACCCGAACACGATCATTTCTATTAAACGTCATATGGGTACTAATCATAAAGAAGTAATTGAAGGAAAAGAATATTCACCGCAGGAAGTTTCTGCAATCATCCTTCAATACTTAAAATCATATGCTGAAGAGTATCTTGGTGAAAAAGTTACAAAAGCGGTTATCACTGTACCTGCTTACTTCAATGATGCAGAACGTCAAGCAACGAAAGATGCTGGTCAAATTGCTGGACTTGAAGTAGAACGTATTATTAACGAACCGACAGCTGCAGCACTTGCATACGGTTTAGATAAAACGGATGAAGACCAAACAATTCTTGTATTCGACCTTGGTGGCGGTACATTTGACGTATCAGTCATGGAACTTGGCGATGGCGTATTCGAAGTTAAATCCACTGCTGGTGACAACCGTCTAGGTGGAGATGATTTCGACCAAGTCATCATTGATTACCTAGTAGAAGCATTCAAGAAAGAAAATGGAATCGATCTTTCTAAAGACAAAATGGCAGTTCAACGTTTGAAAGATGCAGCTGAAAAAGCGAAAAAAGATCTTTCAGGTGTAACTTCTACACAAATTTCATTGCCATTCATCACAGCTGGAGATGCTGGCCCGCTTCACTTAGACGTAACAATGACTAGAGCTAAATTCGATGAACTTTCTTCAAGTCTTGTGGAACGTACAATGGGACCTACTCGTCAAGCGATGAAAGATGCAGGTCTTTCAGCATCTGAAATCGATAAAGTCATCCTTGTTGGTGGATCTACGCGTATTCCTGCGGTTGTTGAAGCAATCAAAAAGGAAATCGGTCAAGAACCAAGCAAAGGTGTTAACCCTGATGAAGTAGTAGCTATGGGTGCTGCGATTCAAGGTGGCGTATTAACAGGGGATGTTAAAGACGTTGTTCTTTTAGACGTAACTCCACTTTCACTTGGAATTGAAACAATGGGCGGCGTGTTCACGAAATTAATCGACCGTAATACAACAATTCCAACAAGTAAATCACAAGTATTCTCAACAGCGGCTGATAATCAAACAGCTGTAGATATCCATGTTCTTCAAGGTGAACGTCCGATGTCAGCAGACAACAAAACGCTTGGTCGTTTCCAATTGAGTGACATTCCACCGGCACCGCGCGGAATTCCACAAGTCGAAGTAACTTTCGACATTGATAAAAATGGTATTGTAAACGTTCGTGCAAAAGATCTTGGCACAAACAAAGAACAAGCAATCACAATCAAATCATCTTCAGGACTTTCTGATGAAGAAATCGACCGCATGGTACGTGAAGCAGAAGAAAATGCTGATAGTGATAAACAACGTAAAGAAGAAGTTGAACTTCGTAACGAAGCAGATCAACTAGTCTTCCAAACGGAAAAAACGCTTAAAGATCTAGAAGGTAAAGTAGACGAAGCGGAAGTAACAAAAGCAAACGAAGCGAAGGATGAACTGAAAGCAGCAATCGAGAAAAATGAGCTTGAAGAAATCCGCGTGAAAAAAGATGCACTTAACGAAATCGTTCAAGCTTTGACAATGAAGCTTTATGAAGAAGCTGCAAAAGCTCAGCAAGCAGGCCAAGAGGGTGCTGGCGAAGCTGGTGCAAAAGACGATAATGTAGTTGATGCAGAATATACAGAAGTAAACGAAGAAGAGAAAAAATAAAAAAGTGACCCTGTTGGGACGCTGATATATTGGGCAGGGATTTCTGCCTGTAATTGTAGAAAAGTCAAAGTCAGGTTATCTTGGCTTTGGCTTTTTTACAATGGGTGAAATCAAAGTCCGGAAGTAATGGCAGCTGGTATTCTTTTATTCTTACAATCGCTAGTGGGGAATCATAAGACTATAGAGAAAAATAGGTGCAAATTTGAGGCAGATGTCTTCTTTTAAGAAAAAGTGTTCAAGCCGTTTGTACTTTTCTAGTTGATTATTATCTTCGTTCAGTGATAATATTACCTTTATGTGAATCGAATCGGGAGTGGATTTTAGATATGAGTAAACGTGATTATTATGAGGTGTTAGGCCTTTCGAAGAGTGCTTCGAAGGATGAAATCAAAAAAGCGTATCGAAAGCTCTCCAAACAATATCATCCTGATATTAATAAAGCGGAAGATGCTGCGGATAAATTCAAGGAAATTAAGGAAGCTTACGAGGTATTAAGCGACGAGCAGAAAAAGGCTCATTATGACCAATTTGGACATACAGATCCAAATCAGGGCTTCGGTGGCCAGGACTTTGGCGGTTTCGGTGGTTTTGAAGATATTTTCAGTAGTTTCTTTGGTGGAGGCGGACGTAGAAGAGATCCTAATGCACCGCGCCAAGGGGCTGATTTACAGTATACGATGACGCTTTCTTTTGAAGAGGCTGCATTCGGAAAAGATACTGAAATCGAAATTCCGCGTGAAGAGAATTGTGATACATGTAAAGGATCGGGTGCTAAGCCTGGCACAAAAGTGGAAAACTGTTCACACTGTCATGGAACAGGTCAATTAAATGTTGAACAAAACACGGCATTCGGACGTATTGTGAACCGGAGAGCATGTCACCATTGTCAAGGAACAGGAAAAATCATTCCTAATAAATGTTCAACTTGTGGCGGCGACGGTAAAGTTCAAAAACGCAAAAAAATCCAAGTCAAGGTGCCAGCCGGAATCGATGATGGCCAGCAACTGCGTGTATCCGGTCAAGGCGAGCCTGGAATCAATGGTGGTCCAGCTGGAGACCTTTATGTAGTCTTCCATGTTCGTAGCCACGAATTCTTTGAAAGAGATGGCGATGATATTTATTGTGAAATGCCGGTTACTTTTGCTCAGGCAGCATTAGGAGATGAAATTGAAGTTCCGACTTTGCATGGTAAAGTTAAGTTGAAGATACCTGCAGGAACACAAACAAGCACGCGTTTCCGTTTAAAAGGAAAAGGGGTTCCGAATGTAAGAGGATATGGCCAAGGAGATCAGCATGTGGTCGTATTAGTGGTTACACCTAAAAAATTAAGTGAAAAACAAAAGGACCTTCTTCGTGAGTTCAACGATATCAGCGGACAATCAGGTATAGATGAACAAGAAGATGGCTTTTTCTCAAAGGTAAAGCGTGCTTTTAAAGATAGGTGAAGACAAGTAAAGAAATTGGGAGCTGGTAGATTATGAAGTGGTCTGAATTTGCAATCCAAACAACAAATGAAGCGGTTGAACCTGTTTCAAATATTCTTCATGAGGCAGGTGCAAGCGGTGTTGTCATTGAGGATCCTCTTGAATTAGTCAAAGAACGCGAAAATGTTTTTGGCGAAATCTACCACCTAAACCCAGCTGATTATCCGGATGAAGGTGTGTTGATTAAGGCATATTTGCCGGTTAACAGCTTCCTTGGCGAAACTGTTGATGCTATTAAGGAATCAATTAATAATCTCCTTCTTTTTGATATCGATCTTGGGAAGAATGTTGTTTCAATTAGTGAAGTGAATGAAGAAGAATGGGCAACGGCTTGGAAAAAATATTATAATCCAGTCAAGATTTCTGAACGCTTTACCATTGTTCCTACATGGGAAGATTACACTCCTGTAAGCAGTGATGAATTAATCATTGAACTTGATCCTGGTATGGCTTTTGGAACAGGTACCCACCCGACAACGGTTATGTGTATCCAAGCACTTGAACGTACAGTTCAGCCGGGTGACTTAGTTGTTGATGTAGGAACGGGTTCCGGTGTTTTAAGTATTGCAGCGGCATTATTAGAGGCAAAACAAGTTCAGTCGCTTGATTTGGATGACGTAGCTGTACAGTCTGCTAAGCAAAATGTAGAACTTAACAACGTTCAAGACAGAGTTTCTGTTGCTCAAGGTAACTTGTTGGACGGCGTAAACGAACAAGCAGATGTCGTTGTAGCTAATATATTAGCTGAAGTCATTATGCGCTTTACAGATGATGTAGCAAAAGTGGTTAAACCTGGTGGATATTTTATAGCATCTGGGATTATCCAGCCAAAGAAACAGGATGTGAAGGATGCAATTATAGCTTCCGGATTCACAGTTGAGGAAACCATTTTGATGGAAGATTGGGTAGCAATCATCGCGAAAAGAAATGATTAAATGAAAAGTTACTCTGATTATCGTATATTTGGATAGTCAGAGTACCTTTTTTTAGCTTGAGTTTTTGCATGGCGCGCAATCGGAAAATAAGCCTCTGACTGCTAGCCTGTGAGTTTTTTTAGACTAGACGAAGTAGGTGGCAGTGTGCAACGGTATTTTCTTAACGAGGAAGACTTTAAGGGTAAAACAGTGACAATATCAGGCGATGATTTTCACCATATTTCCAGGGTAATGAGAATGGAACCAGGGGAGCAAATCATCACCGTAAAGGGCAACGGAATGACTGCGGTCACGGAAATTTCTGAAATAACAAATGACGCTGTTATAGGAACCATTATTGAATGGAAGAATGAAGAAAAGGAACTTCCGATAAGAGTTACGATAGTGAGCGGTCTGCCTAAAGGGGATAAGTTAGAATATATCGTTCAAAAGGGGACGGAATTAGGTGCTGTTGAATTTATCCCTTTTATTGCTGCTCGTTCGGTGGTAAAATGGGACCACAAAAAGGTTGGTAAGAAATTGGAACGACTCCAGAAGATTTCAAAGGAAGCGGCCGAACAGTCCCACCGCACAGTTATCCCTGCCATCAAGGAACCGATGACGGCAGATCAGCTAGCTGGATATGCTTCTGGTTTCGATCATAGATTAATTGCTTTTGAAGAAGAAGCAAAGCGTGGAGAAACTTCTGTACTTGCTTCTGTTTTGAAAGATATCACTGCCGGACAATCGATTTTATTCGTGTTTGGTCCTGAAGGGGGCTTGGCAGAGAAGGAAATCGAAAAATTGTCGGCTGCCGGATTTGTAGTTTGTGGTCTTGGACCTAGAATATTAAGAACTGAAACAGCACCTTTATATGCACTTTCCGCTGTTTCTTATCATGTAGAACTTTTGAGGTGATGAAAAATGGCAACGGTCGCTTTCCATACATTAGGTTGTAAAGTAAATCATTATGAAACAGAAGCTATTTGGCAATTATTTAAGACAGAGGGATATGATCGTGTTGAATTTGAAAATACATCAGATGTATACGTCATCAACACTTGCACGGTAACGAATACTGGCGATAAGAAGAGCCGTCAGGTCATCCGTCGTGCAATCCGTAAAAATCCGAATGCTGTTATAGCAGTAACGGGTTGTTACGCACAAACATCTCCTGCAGAGATCATGGCAATTCCAGGTGTAGATATTGTTGTTGGAACACAGGACAGGGTTAAATTGCTTGAATACATCGAGCAGTTCAAGGTAGAACGTGAACCAATCAATGCGGTTGGGAATATTATGAAAAACCGTGTCTATGAAGAATTGGATGTACCGGCATTTACTGATCGTACTCGTGCCTCACTAAAGATTCAGGAAGGTTGCAATAATTTCTGTACTTTCTGTATCATCCCATGGGCTCGTGGTTTAATGCGTTCCCGTGATCCAAAGGAAGTCATTCATCAAGCTGAGCAGCTTGTCGAGGCAGGATATAAAGAGCTCGTCTTGACGGGCATTCATACCGGTGGTTACGGAGATGACTTGAAGGATTATAATTTGGCGATGCTACTACGTGACTTGGAAAAAATTGATGGGCTAAAGCGGATCCGTATTTCTTCCATTGAAGCCAGTCAAATTACAGATGAAATCATTGAAGTACTGACGAATTCGAAAAAGGTAGTTCGTCATTTGCATATCCCTATCCAATCGGGTTCTGATACGGTTTTAAAACGGATGAGACGTAAATATACAATGGCTTTCTTCGGTGATCGAATTGAAAAATTAAAAGTTGCACTGCCAGGCCTTGCTGTTACATCTGATGTAATCGTAGGCTTCCCGGGTGAAACCGAAGAAGAATTTTTGGAGACGTATAATTTTATAGAAAAATATAAATTCTCCGAACTTCATGTCTTCCCGTATTCAAAACGGACAGGGACTCCTGCAGCACGCATGGAAGACCAAGTGGATGAAGATGTGAAAAACGAACGCGTTCACCGTCTGATTTCATTATCGGATCAGTTGGCAAAAGAGTACGCTTCTCGATTTGAGGGAGAAGTGCTTGAAGTCATTCCTGAGACTAAGTTGGAAAATGGTCTTTATGAAGGCTACTCGGATAATTACATGAAAATAGTCTTCCCCGCTACCGAGGAAATGGTTGGTGACATTGTAAAAGTGAAAATTACAAAGTCTGGCTATCCGCATAGCGAAGGACAGTTCGTGACGGTTGTGAAAGATATTCCGTTGCAGCAAGTAGCTAATATATAAGACAGCGATTTTTTCGCTGTCTTTTTTTTATTCTTTGTTTAACGTGTTTTCTTAGTACATTAGGGTAAAGACTATATATATCGTCAAAATAGAAGAACTATGGTATGATGAGAGGTACGTACAACTAGTTTTAAATTGTTTTTAAGGAGGATTATATATGTCACAAAATGTAGCAGGTTTAATTGACCACACTTTATTAAAAGCAGATGCAACGAAAGAACAAATAAGGGTATTATGTGAAGAAGCGAGAGAGTATAATTTTGCTTCAGTATGCGTAAACCCGACTTGGGTGAAGTATGCAAGTGAGCTTTTAGAAGGCTCAGAAGTAAAAGTTTGTACGGTAATTGGTTTCCCTTTAGGTGCCACTACACCAGAAACTAAAGCTTTTGAAACAAAAGACGCCATCAGTAATGGCGCACACGAAGTCGATATGGTGATCAATATCGGCGCATTAAAGGACAAGGATAATGAATTGGTAGAGCGGGATATTCGAGCTGTGGTAGCGGTATCGACAGGTAAAGCTCTGTCAAAAGTAATTATTGAAACCTCTTTACTTACTGAGGAAGAAAAAGTCCGTGCCTGCGAACTTGCCGTAAAAGCGGGAACGGATTTCGTTAAAACCTCAACTGGTTTTTCAACTGGCGGTGCAACAGTTGAAGATGTTGCGCTTATGAGAAAAACAGTAGGACCAGATATCGGCGTTAAAGCTTCAGGCGGAGTTCGTAACACGAGTGATGCTCAGAAAGTGATTGAAGCGGGTGCAACAAGAATTGGAGCGAGTGCAGGTGTCTCCATCTTAAAGGGCTTAACAGCTGACTCTGATTATTAATTTACAAGCCGCATTCTTAAGAGTGCGGCTTATTTTTTTATATGCGGACGATGGATCAATAAAATAAAGTTGGAAAATTGGCGTGCAAATGGTAAAACGATCAAAGAAGTCACGATATTGAAAATAACACTAGCATGCGCGAGTTGTGTTCCCTTATCATCGGTAAAAAAAGCAGCTGTTCGTTCTAGGACGTCCACAAGAGGGAGAAAAGCTGCAACTCCGATTACATTTAACCAAATATGTGCATAAGCTGTAAAAGCAGCTTGTCTACCAGAACCGATGCTGGCCATGTAGCCGGTGATACAGGTGCCTATATTAGAGCCGAGCATCATGATAATGGCGGAAGCGACGGATAACTCCCCGCTCATTAAAAAGCTCATTGCTATTCCAATAGTCGCGGAGCTAGAATGAATCATTGCCGTTAACAAGATACCAGCCAATAGAGCAATACTCATATGATCCTCTATGTTGCTGATTAGAGTCTGTACCGATGGATAGACTGCAATAGGTTTCGAAAGCATTTTAAAGCCACTCATCGCTGCGAAGATAGCTGAGATACCGATTAGGGACATCCCAGCGCTTTTCAATAATACTTTTGGCATTAAACAAAGAATAGCACCACTGATGACACCAGGAATTATCCAACGATCCAAGGAAATGGTCATAAATTCTGCTGTGAAGGTAGAACCGATATTTGTTCCTAGAATAATACCGATTGTTTGTGGGAAAGTTAAACTGCCTGCAGAAACGAGGCCGACCGTCATAACCATGACCGCTGAGCTGCTCTGGAGGATTCCTGTAAAAATGGTACCGGCAAAAAAGCCTTTCCAGGGTCTATCTGTTACCTTTGAGAGGAAAGTTTTTAATGCAGCACCGGACATATTGAACAATCCGATACGTAAAACAGCCATACCGGCTAAAAATATCGCAATGAATAATAGAAATAAAATGAGCTCATACATGACTCTCACCCCTTAATCAGCTTATGGTCCAAAGGGGGTAGACATGCTATAAAAAGGATTTCTTTGCTCTAGGATGATTGTTTAGTGAAAAATTATGACATAAACATGATAATATTCGAAATAAGTTTGATTTTATTGGTTGACCTGTTAAAGATGATATATTATAATTGTTTAGTACATGTATAACATGTTGACAACTTGAGTTAGTGTGTTGTTTTCGGAGGGAGGGAAAGAGATGTCTAAAACCGTCGTTCGTAAAAACGAATCGCTTGAAGATGCTCTTCGTCGTTTCAAACGTACTGTATCTAAAGCAGGATCGCTTCAGGAAGCTAGGAAGCGTGAATTTTATGAAAAACCAAGCGTAAAACGTAAGAAAAAGTCTGAAGCTGCAAGAAAACGTAAATTCTAAGAGAGGGTGGAAAGATGAGTCTTCTCGAGCGTTTAAATAATGATATGAAACAAGCGATGAAGAACAAGGAAAAGGACAAACTATCTGTTATTCGGATGCTGAAAGCTTCTATTCAAAATGAAGCTCTAAAGCTGAGACAAGATTTAACAGATGATGAAGAATTGACAGTGCTCTCTCGCGAATTAAAACAACGCAAAGACTCCCTCCAGGAGTTTGAAAACGCAGGTCGTTCCGATCTCGTGGATAAAGTCCGCACCGAACTAGTATACGTAGAGGCATATATGCCTGAGCAACTTTCAGAAGAAGAGATTTCTAAAATTGTTAAACAAACAATTTTAGAAGTCAATGCAACGTCCAAAGCAGATATGGGGAGAGTTATGGGAGCTTTAATGCCTAAAGTTAAAGGTAAAGCAGATGGTTCTCTAGTAAACAACTTAGTACAACAACATCTATCTTAAACTCGAAACCTAACCGCAGGCAAATTGCCTGTGGTTTTTGTGTATTAAAGGATTAGATTAAAATATTTATGCGTATATTATTGGGACAAATGGAGAGATATTATGGATACTTTTAAATTTATTTGCTTTTTTTGAAACCTTTTTCATATACATACGTAATAACTAAGGAACAGAGTAAAGGGTAGCTTCATTTGCAGGGGCCTCTTATTCAATTTTTAGTTACGGGCTGAATTTATCTAGTAAGTATTCTTCGGAAAATCGGAGGCCGCTTACAGCGTTAAATACGGGAAAGGAGGCGTTCCGTTGAAAATTTGGCGTTATATTTCTTTGCTCTTATTTGGATTGCTGTTTACCATGTCTTCACTGATGGTGCCGGCTGTTTCTGCAAAGGAGAAGATCGTTTACCATGTTCCGATTGAAGAAACGGTGGAAAAGGGACTCTCTGCTTTTTTAGAGCGTGCGTTGACCACTGCAGAAGCCGCTAATGCAGATCTTGTCGTTTTCGAGGTGAATACCCCTGGTGGTGCTGTTGATGCGGCAGGGAAAATTGCTAAGTTAGTGTCCGATTCACCAATAAAGACAGTTGCCTACGTCAATAACAGAGCTCTTTCTGCAGGCGCTTATATTTCTCTGAGTGCCGATGAGATCTATATGGTTCCGAGTGCGACGATGGGATCGGCAGCTGTTATTGATTCATCAGGAAACGCTGCAGGAAAGAAAGCGCAATCTTATTGGCTTGCTGCCATGACGACTGCTGCTGAACAAAATGGACGCGATCCGATTTTTGCCCAGGCGATGGCGGATGAAGACATCAACCTTCCTGAATATGGTGCAGAAACCGGAAAGCTGCTGACATTTACAGCGGAACAGGCTAAAAAGGCTGGCTATAGTGAAGGTACCGTTTCTGGGATAGAAGAGCTGTATAGTATACTTGGGGTTGAGGATGCCGATATTCGATCTATCGAAGAAAGCTTTCCTGAGAAACTTGCCCGCTTTTTGACCAATCCAATTGTCATTCCTATTTTATTAACAATAGCAGGAATCGGGATTGTGATTGAATTGTTTTCACCTGGTTTTGGAATTCCGGGTGTTATTGGGATTTCCAGTCTTGTGTTGTTCTTTTATGGCCATCTTGTCGCAGGTATCACCGGGTACGAATCGTTAGCATTTTTCATTATTGGAATCATTCTTGTACTAGTAGAATTTTTTGTCCCAGGGGGGATTATCGGGCTGCTTGGGTTTACCTCGATTGTGGGAAGTCTATTCCTCGCTTCAGGTGATCCTGTTCATATGACGATTTCCTTGCTAATTGCGATTACCGTATCCATTTTGGTATTCATCCTACTTGTAAAGGTGTTTGGAAAACAGATGAAATTTTTCAGGAAAATGATATTAACCGATGCAACAAAAACGGAACAAGGGTATGTGAGCAATCCGAATCGAGTGGATTTATTAGGTGTTGAAGGGAAGGCCCTTACAGATTTAAGGCCTTCAGGAACAGCTTTGATTAATGATGAAAGAGTTGATGTCGTGACTGAAGGAAGTTTTGTTTCCAAAGGTTCGGCAATCATAATTGTTAAAGTTGAAGGATCTAGGGTTGTCGTCCGGGAAATTCCGGAATCAAATTAAAAGATACAGGAAGGATGAATCATTAAGTGATAACTTCAGGAACGATTTTTATTGTACTGGCAGTGATTGCTGCTATCATCGTATTGGCAGTATTTTTCACATTCGTACCAGTAATGTTATGGATTTCTGCTTTAGCGGCAGGAGTCAAAATCAGTATATTTACATTGGTGGGTATGAGGCTTCGTCGAGTTATACCAAGCAGAGTTGTCAATCCTCTTATCAAAGCCCATAAGGCTGGAATTAATGTTTCAACGAATCAATTGGAGAGCCATTACCTTGCAGGAGGTAATGTCGATCGCGTCGTGAACGCATTAATTGCTGCAGAACGTGCCAATATCGTGCTGCCTTTCGAACGGGGTGCAGCTATTGATCTTGCTGGTCGTGATGTACTGCAAGCTGTTCAAATGAGCGTTAACCCGAAAGTGATCGAAACTCCGTTCATCTCTGGTGTAGCAATGAATGGGATTGAAGTAAAAGCAAAGGCAAGGATCACGGTTCGTGCCAATATTGAACGTCTAGTCGGTGGTGCCGGTGAAGAGACGATCATTGCCCGTGTAGGGGAAGGGATCGTATCCACAATTGGTGCTTCGAAAATGCACACGGATGTACTGGAACATCCCGATTTGATTTCAAGAACTGTTTTATCAAAAGGGTTGGATTCAGGAACGGCATTCGAAATTCTTTCCATTGATATCGCTGAAGTGGATATCGGGAAAAACATCGGGGCGATCTTGCAAACAGACCAAGCCGAAGCGGATAAGAAAATTGCCCAGGCAAAAGCAGAAGAACGACGTGCCATGGCTGTTGCGCTTGAACAGGAAATGGTTGCCCGCGTTCAGGAAATGCGAGCGAAGGTTGTCCAATCCGAAGCGGAAGTTCCGTTGGCTATGGCAGATGCACTAAAAAGTGGAAACCTTGGAGTGATGGATTATATGAATATCCAAAATATCACGGCTGATACGGATATGCGTGATTCCATCAGTAAAATCTCCGACAATCCAAAAGATAACAACATTAACAATAATAATAATAATAATAACAATAATAATAATTAGATCAGGAAAGGGAGGTCTTTAAATGGGAGATTTTATTGATTTCTTTCTCAAGAACCCATTCCTTATCATTGTCTTGATCGGTATTTTAACGTCCATGTTAGGAAAGAAAAAGCAGCCTCAGCAAAGTGATGATCCAAATACGCCTCCGAAAAAGAAATGGCAGGAGGTCATCCGGGAGCTTCAAGGTGAAATGGCACAAGGTAATCAACAGCAAAGGCCTGCACCTGCTCCCGTAAGGAAAGTCGAACAGCAGGCAGCACAGGCTGCTGAAGTAATCGATGAGACGAAAACTGAAGCTAACAAAAGGATTGCGGAGCTTAGGCGTCTGCAGCAGAAGTACGATCAAGAGCGTTTATATCAAAAAGCGAAGGCGGATCAAATTACATCAGCGATATCTGATAATAACAGTCCGGTCTATCGCAAAGGACCGTCTTTTGGCAAAAAACAGCTGATTGATGGCATCATCATGTCAGAAGTGCTGGGACCGCCAAGGGCGAAGCGAAGTCTTCAGAGGTCAAGGAGATAACTCGATAGGGGACCTGTTTGCATTATGTATTTGATGCAATAAAAAAATAGACTTTTGTTCCTTTATAATTTTGTGCTAGAACCCTCTTTCATTTCATACATTGAGATGAAAGGGGGTTCTTTTTTATGGCTCGTAATTGGGGAAAAAAAATGAAACAGCTTATGACCAAAACAATGGACCTTCCGCAAGATGTCATGATGGACCTGCCGCGAATTACTATGATCGGACAATTACATATTTATATTGAAAATCATCGTGGCTTATTAGCTTTTACTGACAGTGAAGTACGATTGATGCTGAAAAATGGTCAGCTGCTAATAAAGGGAACAGCCTTTGTCATTAAGACGATTTTGCCGGAAGAAATCATGCTCGAAGGCAAGATTGACAAGGTATATTTTATCAATGAATGATCCCGGGAGGTCTCCATGAAAAACCAATGGACAAACTACTATACAGGCTATGTTAAAGTGAAGGCTTATGGCAGAGGTGCGGAACGGTTGATTAACATGCTGACAAGGAGAGGGCTTCATATCTGGGATGTGAAGCGTGTTGGAAGTGAATCTCTAATTTTTCATATGGATTTTAGAGATATTCCAAAGCTCCGTCAGGTTATGCGTAAAAGTGACTGCAAAGTAAAGTTCATGCAGGGAAAAGGCGTTCCGTTCCTATTGAAGAGAGTAATGAAAAATAGCGGGTTTTTGGCTGGTCTAATTGCCTTCCTGCTTTGTATTTTTGTACTTTCCAATATGGTTTGGGGCATTGATGTGCAAGGTGCAAAGCCGGCAACCGAGCATGCCATCCGAAAAGAGTTGGACAAGATGGGCGTGAAAATTGGTAAGGTGCAATTTTTTGTTGATGATGTGGATACAATCCAGCGTAAACTATCTGATCGGATTGGCGCATTAACGTGGGTGGGAGTTGAGCTGAAGGGGACAACTTACCATTTTAGAGTTGTTGAAAAACGGCAGCCGAAAGAAATCGAGAAAACGTCTCCACAGAATTTGGTAGCTTCGAAAAAAGCAATAATCACTGATTTGTTCGTAAAAAAAGGACAATCTATAGTAAACGTAAATGATTATGTCGGCAAAGGGCAGCTTCTTGTTTCAGGTGTGATTGGGAAAGAAGACAAGCCGGAAATTGTATCAGCTCAGGGAGTAATAAAAGGGAAAACCTGGTATAAAGCGGAAGTGAAGGTTCCGTTGAAAACTAAATTTTCTGTTTTAAACGGAAATGAAACGAGTAAGCACTATTTAAAAATGAGTGGATTTTCTTTGCCAATCTGGGGTTTCAAAGATCCGGGATATGAAAAACAGGAAAAAGAAACGACTGTGAGGCCGTTTCACTTTCTTCAATGGGAACTGCCTATTTCCTATAAAGTTGTGACCTTAAGGAGCAAGGATGATATTGTCCGAAGTTATACGAAGGAAGAAGCGATAAAGGAAGGTAAAAAAATGGCCCGAGCCGATTTGCAAAAGCTGCTCGATGAGGAAGATGAAATCGTGGGAGAAAAAATTTTGCACGAAAGCATAGAGAATGGTAAAGTTAAATTATCTATACATTACCAAGTTATTGAAGATATAGCGATTGGACAGCCAATCATTCAAGGAGACTAACGAATGGCAGATGATGTGAAAGTAATTAAGCTAGAAATAGAATCACCTAATGAAGCAATGGCTTTATTGGGCAATGGAGATTCAAATGTAAAAGTGCTTGAAGAAGAGCTTGGAATTTCAGTTATTACCCGAGGTGAAGCAATCAGTGTTGCTGGAGAAATCGAGCGGGTAACAATGGGTCAGGAAATATTGAAAGCACTATTAACAGTAATTAGAAAAGGAATTACAATCAGTTCCAGGGATGTTCTATATGCAATTGAATTGGCTAGAAAAGGGACCTTAGAATATTTCGGTGAATTATATGAAGAGGAAATCGCTAAAACAGCTAAAGGGAAATCTATTAAAGTCAAAACAATCGGTCAGAGATACTATATTCAAGCTATAAAGAAGCAAGACTTAGTATTTGGAATTGGACCTGCTGGAACCGGGAAGACCTACCTTGCTGTAGTGATGGCGATTAATGCATTAAAAAATGGCCATGTTAAAAGAATTATCTTGACTCGACCGGCTGTTGAAGCGGGTGAAAGCCTTGGTTTCCTGCCAGGAGATCTGAAGGAAAAAGTAGATCCGTACCTACGGCCGTTATATGACGCCCTACATGACCTTCTGGGGATGGAACAGACCCAAAGGATGATAGAACGTGGAACGATTGAAATTGCTCCTCTTGCCTACATGAGGGGACGTACGCTTGAAGATGCATTTGTCATCTTGGATGAGGCACAAAATACGACTGAAGCCCAAATGAAAATGTTCTTAACTCGGCTTGGATTCGGTTCAAAGATGGTCATTACGGGAGACCGTACACAGATTGACCTTCCCAAAGGAATGAAGTCTGGTTTGGTTAGGGTTGAAGAAATCTTGAAAAATGTTAAAGGTCTTTCATTTGTTTATTTTGAACAAAGTGATGTTGTAAGACATCCACTTGTAGCCAAAATCATTACTGCTTACGAGCAGGCAAAGGAATAAGAAAAAAATCCGCCAATTCCACTCGGCGGATTTTTCGTGCTGTGTGTAGATTATGTGTCTTTATTAGCAAAAAGTAGAAATAGAACGGAAGAAGCTTTACATTTATCATAACCAATGTGAAAATTAACAAGAAAACTGTTATGATTTTACATATCTAGAATATTACATCACTTTTTTATAGGAGGACCTTCCTTGAATCGTATCCAGAAATTTTTCACTAAAATAAAGGGGCTATTGGTCCATCGTTTTTTTCAAGTACTGTTGTTTCTGATACTTGGTTTGTTTGCGTATGGATTAATGTTTTCCAATGTCAAACCGGAAAAAATCCAGGTAGAGCTTTTTAAGCCGGCAGAACAAACTATTCGTTCAACAAAGACTGTAGAAGATACATATAAGACCGAACAAGAAAAAGAAGAGATTTCAAAACAAGTGGCGGATGTCTATACATTAAAAAAAGAATACGCCAAAAATAAAGTCGATCTGATCTCATCCATTTTTGATTCGGCAATTGAGGTGAATAAAGAAACAGATCCTGAAAGAGATAAAAAAGAGGAAGGAAAGGAAGATAAAAAGGAACCAATAAAAACTGATGCTCAGAAGGTTTCCATTTTAAAAGAAAAATTGACAGATGAAGTCAATAGAAATATTGAGGATTCTGTTTTCCTTGCTTTAGTGCAGGCGGATGAAGATGAGTTAGAAATAGCAAAAGACTCAACGATCACGGCTGTTAATAATGTGATGAGCTCACGAATTGCGGCCAGTGATGTTGAAAATGCCAAGAAAAAGGTTGTAGAAGAATTAGGGTATATGAGCATTAATAGCGATATGAAAAAAGCCTCTAATTCCCTTGCACGCACGGCAATCATCCAAAATGTGTTTTTCGATAAGGATAAAACCGAGGAGCAACGTAGGAAAGCAATCGAAAGCGTAGAGCCTATTAGAATTCTTCAGGGGCAGATTATTGTTGAAGAAAATCAGCTAGTAGACCGGGATGTGTACAGGCAACTTGAACTGGCAGGTTTTTTAAGTACAGAGTCTACCATTTATCCTTATATTGGGCTACTGCTATTTATCCTTTTAACTTTTGGAGCTTTTTATTACTTTTTTTCCTTTTCAATTTCCAAAAGGGATAACAAATACAATCAGTTATTGATCTTCAGTCTTGTCTTTATCCTTTCAATGGCAACTATGAAAACTGTCAGTGTTTTGGCAGATCTTAAAAATTCGAATTTGGAATACATTTTCCCAGGTGCCATGGCGGCTATGCTTATTAAGATTTTATTGAATGATAAGCTAGCTGTAGCAATGATTATTTTATTAGGTTCGTATGGTACGATTATATTTAATGGTGATACACCTGGAAATCTAGATTTCTCGATGGGACTTTATATTATTTTCGGGGGTTTGGCGGCAATCATTATATTATCGCGCCCAAATTTCAAATCAAAAGTTCTGATTGCAGGACTTCTGATGTCTTTAATCAATATGGCATTTGTATTTTCGCTTATCTTTATAATGGACGGGCATTATACTAAAATGGAGTATTTGTACTA
This sequence comes from Peribacillus butanolivorans, assembly GCF_001273755.1. Classification (GTDB taxonomy): domain Bacteria; phylum Bacillota; class Bacilli; order Bacillales; family DSM-1321; genus Peribacillus; species Peribacillus butanolivorans. Next base: position 3,478,165 of record NZ_LGYA01000001.1, on the reverse strand, counting down.
TGCTGCTGCAGCTATAGGATCGGGAGTGGGTTCAGCTGTTTTGACAATGGGCCTGTTACCGTTTTTTGAGGCAGGTTTCGGGATCTTATCATCGATGAAGCTAATCGAACTTTCAAATCCAAACCACCCTTTACTACGAAAAATTTTAATTGAAGCGCCAGGAACCTACCATCACAGTGTAATGGTGGCCAATTTAGCGGAATCAGCTTGTGAAGCTATTGGATCAAATGGATTGCTTGCAAGGGTCGGCAGTTATTATCATGATATAGGCAAGACGAAACGTCCGCATTTTTTCATCGAGAATCAGATGAATGAGGAAAACCCGCATGATCGACTGCAGCCGGAAACGAGTAGGGATATCATCATTGCCCATGCTGTTGATGGTGGAGAGATGTTGCGCAGTCATAAATTCCCGAAAGAGATTGTTGATATTGCGGAGCAGCATCACGGGACTACTTTATTGAAATTTTTCTATCATAAGGCGAAGAAGCAGGATGATACGACAGTTGAAGCCTGTTACCGTTACCCAGGCCCGAGAGCGAAAATGAAGGAAGTCGCTGTCATAGGGATTGCTGATAGTGTAGAGGCCGCGGTGAGATCGATGCAGCACCCTACACCTGAGAAGATTGAAGAGCTGGTAAGTTTTATTATTCAGGACCGAATTCAAGACGGTCAATTTGATGAATGTGACATTACTATGAGAGAATTAAGTATCGTGAAGCATTCCTTATGTGAATCGCTTAATGGTATCTTCCACTCTAGGATTGAATATCCGGAGCCGGATAAATTAGGACAGAAGGTGAAAGAATGATTTTAGCAATCGATTTAATGGATGAAACGAACGAAGTTACGGAAAAAGCTCAGAACCTTGTTGAAAGTATTCTGCAATTTGCGGCTAAAAAAGAAAATATTGAAGAAGATACGGAACTGTCTGTCACTTTTGTAGATAATAAGAGAATTCAGGAAATCAATAAAGAATATCGCCATAAAGATGCAGCTACCGATGTCATTTCTTTTGCACTGGAAGAGATGGGTGAAGATGAAGTGGAAATTATCGGGGCCGAAATGCCTCGTATGCTTGGTGATATTATCATTTCCATTGAGCGTACAAAGGAGCAGGCAGAAGAATACGGACATTCTTTTGACCGTGAACTTGGGTTTTTAGCTCTTCATGGTTTTCTTCATTTACTAGGCTTTGATCACATGACTGAAGAAGATGAAAAAGTGATGTTTACTAAACAAAAGGAGATCTTGGAAGAATATGGACTTTCAAGAGAAGGGTAAAAAAAAGTATCCTTTAATAAAAAGCTTCTCTTTTGCCTGTCAGGGGATTTTGGAAGCAGTTCGAACAGAACGTAATATAAAGATTCATTTCTTATTAACAGTAATCGTCGTATTCTTTGGTTGGTATTTCTCATTGAATGGGATGGAATGGCTGTTCATTTTGGCTGCCATTGCTGGTACGATTACATTAGAGCTCGTTAATTCAGCGATTGAAAGAGTTGTAGACCTGGTAACAGACCAAATCCATCCCCTTGCTAAGCAGGCAAAAGATATTGCAGCCGGAGCTGTATTCATATATGCTATATTTTCTATAATAGTTGGATTGATTATCTTTTTGCCGAAGTTTGGTCTATAGGTGGTTGAAATGGTATCCAATTTGAAAGGAAGATGTGAATTGAATACGAATGAATTGATTGAGGAAGCTAAAAAAGCAAGGGAAAAGGCTTATGTACCTTATTCAAAATTCAAAGTAGGGGCTGCTTTATTAACTGCCGATGGTAAGGTTTATCATGGGTGCAATATAGAAAATGCTGCATATAGTATGTGCAATTGCGCAGAAAGAACCGCTTTATTTAGTGCCTATGCCCATAATGATAAGAAGTTCACAAAACTAGCAGTCGTAGCAGATACTGATCGTCCTGTTTCCCCATGCGGAGCGTGCAGGCAGGTTATTTCAGAACTATGTGAACAAGATATGATGGTTGTTTTAACCAACTTAAACGGGGATATTAAAGAATTAACAGTACAGGAATTGCTTCCAGGAGCTTTTTCACCGGAGGATTTAAATGAATAAACTATTTGACGAAACACAAGTAAAAGGTTACAAATCAGGTTTTATTTCGATTATAGGACGACCTAATGTTGGCAAGAGTACATTTTTGAACCGGGTTATTGGTCAAAAAATTGCCATTATGAGTGATAAACCGCAAACAACGAGAAACAAGGTTCAAGGTGTACTTACACAAAACGATTCACAAATGATATTCATTGATACACCGGGTATTCATAAACCGAAGCATAAGCTTGGGGACTTTATGATGAAGGTAGCAACAAATACATTGAAAGAGGTCGATTTGATTCTCTTCATGATTAATGCGACAGAAGGATACGGACGTGGTGATGAGTTTATCATTGAAAAACTACAAACCGTAAAAACACCTGTTTTCCTTGTAGTCAACAAAATTGATGCTATGCACCCTGATGATTTACTTCCAATTATTGAGAAATATCAAAAGCTTTATCCGTTCGCGGCCGTCGTTCCAATCTCAGCGCTTGAAGGCAATAATGTCGATACACTGCTTGAACAAATCAAGGAGCATCTTCCTGAAGGTCCACAGTTTTATCCAGCTGACCAAGTAACCGATCATCCGGAGCGTTTTATTATTTCTGAATTGGTCCGCGAAAAAGTTCTGCACCTGACTAGGGAGGAGATTCCCCATTCAGTGGCTGTAGTTATCGATTCAATAAAAAAAATGGATAACAGTGATACAATTAATGTTATGGCTACGATTGTGGTAGAACGTGATTCACAAAAAGGTATTGTCATTGGTAAGCAAGGGAAAATGTTGAAAGAAGTCGGTAGCCGTGCGAGGGTTGATATCGAGAATTTATTAGGCTCGAAAGTATTTCTGGAACTATGGGTGAAGGTACAGAAGGATTGGCGTAACAAAGCGAGCCAACTTCGCGACTATGGTTTCAATGAAAGTGAGTATTAATTAGCAAAATTTACGCTTCATGAAAGTGTGGAAAAAGGTCAAGCTAATCATATGGTCGGATATTTATATTGCTAGTTAAAAATGAAAGGTGGGCTTTATATGTTGGATTTTACCTGGGAGTTATTTAGTGAAACAGGTAATGTGGACACCTATTTGCTGTTTAAGGAGATAGAAGTCGAAAGACAGGAAAGACCCTTAGTATTGAGTGATGAGCTAGCAGATATTGATTTTCCTGTTTCATAAGATAGTCTTGGCAAGCATGGGTGGTGTCTTGGTATGCTCCAAAAATGTGAAGGCATTGTCATAAGACGGACTGCATATGGAGAAAACAACAAAATTATTACTATTTATACCCGTGAGCTAGGGAAAATTGGAGTTATGGCTAGAGGAGCCAGTAAACCTAATAGCAGGCTTGCTGCCGTCACCCAACTTTTTTGCTCCGGGTATTTCCTTGTTTCTACATCAAGCGGACTCGGAAGTCTTCAACAAGGAGAAATGGTCGACTCGCTTCGTTTTATAAGGGAGGACCTTTTTGCCACTGCATATGCTTCATACATTGTTGAATTGGTTGATAAAAGCGTAGATGATAAGAAACCAAATCCATATCTGTTTGAATTACTCTCGCAAACCTTGCATTACATAAACGAAGAATATGACGCGGAGGTTTTGAAATTTATTTTCGAAATGAAGATGCTGCCCGTCAACGGGATTAACCCAGTACTAAATCAATGTGCTGTTTGTGGTGAAACAGAAGGGGAATTCTCCTTCTCGCTACGGGAAGGTGGTTTTATTTGTCACCGCTGTCTGGGAAAAGACCCATATCACTATAAAATTTCACCCGCAGCCGTTAAATTGCTGCGAATATTTTATTATTTGGATTTATCAAGGCTTGGAAACATTTCGGTTAAGCCTGAAACGAAAAAAGAACTGCAGAAAATCATTGATGCTTATTATGAAGAGTATTCAGGCCTCCATATAAAATCAAAAAAGTTCTTAAAACAGATTGATACGATGAAAGATATGTTTTAAGATTTGACCTATTGACATTCCAGGCCTGATTGTATAAAATTCTAATCATTAAAATAAGAAGATTGCGTTGATGGAAAAGAGTATCTGTCATTCTCCATAAAAAGCGAACCTGGGATGGTGAAAGCCGGGGTATGGATTTACAGGGAAGGCGTTCCGGAGCATGTAGCTTTGAAAAGAGGCCGGTTTATTAACGGCAATTAGGGTGGAACCGCGGGTAAACTCTCGTCCCTATGCATTTCGCATAGAGACGGGAGTTTTTTGTTTGCAAAAATGCGAAAGAATAACAATGAATGGACCGGTAAAACACTTGAATTAATTGGTGAAATGCATGCGTGGCCGATAAACGATTCAAAATTACTGGTATAGGAGTTCCCGTCCCTAATTCATAAAGAGGCGTTTTAAATAATTTGGAGGTGTACGATGAATATTCAAAATATGATTTTAACTTTACAAAAGCATTGGTCTGAACAAGGCTGCATATTAATGAATGCTTATGATGTCGAGAAGGGGGCAGGAACGATGAGCCCTTATACGTTCCTTAGAGCAATTGGACCTGAACCGTGGAGTGTTGCTTATGTGGAGCCATCCCGCCGTCCAGCAGACGGTCGTTATGGAGAGAATCCTAATCGTCTCTATCAACATCATCAATTCCAAGTGATCATGAAGCCATCCCCAGACAATATCCAAGAGCTGTATTTGGATTCATTGCGTGCATTAGGTATTAACCCACTTGAGCATGATATTCGCTTTGTAGAAGATAACTGGGAAAACCCATCATTAGGTTGTGCTGGTCTCGGCTGGGAAGTTTGGCTTGATGGAATGGAAATTACACAATTTACGTATTTCCAACAGGTAGGCGGTCTTGAGTGTAAGCCGGTTTCCGTGGAAATTACATATGGAATCGAGCGTCTAGCTTCCTACATTCAGGAAAAAGAAAATGTGTTTGATCTAGAATGGACAGAAGGATTTACAGTACGGGATATTTTTGGACAGCCGGAATACGAGCATTCAAAATATACGTTTGAAACATCCGACCTTGATATGTTATTTCAACTTTTCACAATGTATGAAAAGGAAGCACATCGCCAAATGGAAGAAGGGCTTGTACATCCTGCCTATGATTATGTTTTAAAATGTTCACATACATTTAATCTTTTGGATGCAAAAGGTGCGATTTCAGTAACTGAAAGAACGGGGTATATAGCCCGCTGCCGTAACTTAGCACGTAAGGTTGCCAAAACCTTCTATGAAGAGCGGGAAAAATTAGGCTTCCCGATTCTGAAAGTGAAAGGGGAGAATACAAATGAGCAAGCGTGATTTGTTATTGGAAATTGGATTGGAAGAGATGCCGGCTCGTTTTGTGACAGCGTCTATGAAACAGTTGTCAGATAAAGTACAGAAATGGCTTAAGGAAAAAGCAATTGAATTCGGAGCGGTTGAAGCTTTTTCCACACCAAGACGTTTGGCCATATTGGTAAAAGACGTTTCAGAATCACAAAAAGATATCGAAGAAGAAGCAAAAGGACCAGCTAAAAAAATTGCTTTGGACAGTGAAGGAAACTGGTCTAAAGCAGCATTGGGGTTTGTTAGAGGCCAAGGGATGACCGCCGAGGATATTTATTTTAAAGAACTTAAGGGTATTGAATATGCCCATGTAAATAAATTCATTAAAGGACAACCGACTTCCCAGCTTTTATCTGAGTTACAGGAAATTATCAGCGGGATGACGTTCCCGAAAAATATGCGTTGGGCCAACCAAGACCTTCGTTTCGTCCGTCCGATTAAATGGCTGATTGCATTATTCGGCAACGAAGTAGTGCCATTTTCCATAGCTGATGTTGAAACTGGCCGTGAAACAAAGGGACATCGCTTCTTAGGAGAAGTTGCAATGATAGAGGCTCCTGAACAGTACGAAGCAACGTTAAGAGACCAGTTTGTCATGGCTAATCCAGATAAACGTCGTAGTGTTATTTTAGAACAGATTAAAAGTCTTGAGCAGGAAAAAGGCTGGATTATCCCAGTTGATGAAGATCTGCTTGAAGAAGTTAATAATTTGGTGGAGTACCCAACGGTGTTATTTGGCCACTTTGAAGAAGAATTCCTTGAACTTCCAGCTGAAGTTTTGATCACTTCAATGAAGGAGCACCAACGTTATTTCCCAGTTAAAGATCAAGACGGTAAGTTACTCGCATTCTTTGTAACCGTTCGTAATGGAGATGACCGTCATCTAGAAAAGGTATCTAAAGGAAATGAAAAAGTGTTGCGTGCCCGTTTATCGGATGCGGCATTCTTCTTTAAAGAAGATCAGAAAAAAGAGATAGCAGATGCTTTGAAAAAACTCGACAGCATCGTTTATCATGAAGAAATAGGTACCTTAGCTGAGAAAACAGCCCGTGTAACAGCGGTAACAGGCGTTCTGGCAGATGCTTTGAATTTAAAGGCAGAAAAGGATCTGGCGCTTCGTGCAGCTGAAATTGCTAAATTTGATTTAGTCAGTCATATGGTTTATGAATTCCCCGAATTACAAGGGTATATGGGTGAGAAGTATGCGCTCCTAAAAGGAGAAGCAAAAGAAGTAGCGGCTGCAATCAATGAACACTACATGCCAAGACATGCGGATGACAATGTTCCGCCTTCTGTTATTGGAGCAGTTGTAAGTATAGCCGAAAAAATTGATACTCTCGCATCATTCTTTGCTATTGGCGTCATTCCAACCGGCTCCCAGGATCCATACGCATTGAGAAGACAGGCAAGTGGTGTTGTTCAAATTTTAGCGGAGAAAAAATGGAATATCTCTTTAGAAGAGCTTATTACTCTAGGACTTAAAGGACTTGAATCAAAAGGTCTTCTAAAACGCGATTTAGAGGAAGTAAAAGCAGACATGTTTACCTTCTTTAAAGCGCGGGTAAAACATTTACTTCAAGAACAGCAGATTCGTTATGATTTAATTGATGCCGTTCTGATCGACGAGATTGGGTTTATACACTCTTTAGTAGAACGTGCTCATGTATTGGACGCGAAAAAAGATGAAGCAGGCTTTAAAGAAAGCCTCGAAGCATTAAGTCGTGTTATGAATATTGCTGTAAAGTGTGACCATAAAGTGACAGTTGACCCGAATACTTTTGAAAATGAGCAGGAAAAAGCGCTTTATGAAAAATATCAAACAGTAGCATTGCGATATGCTGAATCTAAAAAAGAGAAAGAGCGTTTTGAACATCTTATCTCGCTTCAATCGGAAATAGAATCATATTTCGAGAATACAATGGTCATGGCAGATGATGAAGCAATCCGTAATAACCGCTTATCCCTAATGAAAGAAATTAGCGATTTAGTTTCAGGCTTTGCGGCTATGAATAAAATTATCCTTTCATAATTGAAAGGATTCATCGAAATCGGAGACACTTTATATAAAGGTTTCCGATTTCTTAAAATATTAAATGGTCAATAAATAGGACAAACCTGCTTTTATTAAATAATATAGTATATAATTGTTAGATGAATAACTTTTGTTACTTTTCTCTGCGAAAGCAGTGGGGTGGTGATTATAATCCAATTGAATAAGCGTCAGGAGCATATTTTACAAATTGTTAAAGAGAATGGACCGATTACAGGTGAACATATTGCCGATAGACTGAGCCTTACAAGAGCGACGCTTCGTCCCGATCTTGCTATCTTAACGATGGCAGGCTTTCTTGATGCGAGGCCGCGTGTCGGGTATTTTTATACAGGCAGGTCAGGAACACAGCTTTTGACAGATAGTTTGAACCATCTTTATGTACGAGACTATCAATCGATCCCTGTCGTTGTTGATGAAGGCATTTCCGTATATGATGCAATCGTCATGATGTTTTTAGAAGATGTCGGTACCATGTTTGTTGTCGATAAGCATGCTCTGCTAGTTGGTGTCTTATCAAGGAAAGACTTGTTGCGTGCAAGTATAGGTAAGCAAGAACTTAACTCCATTCCAGTCAATATTATTATGACTAGGATGCCCAATATTACAATGTGTTCAAAAGAAGACTTAATGATTGATGTTGCCAAAAAATTGATTGATAAACAAATCGACTCATTACCGGTCGTCAAAGAAACAGAAAAAGGCTATGAAGTAATCGGAAGAATTACAAAAACCAATATAACAAAAGCATTCGTAGCTTTAGCTGATGAAGGCTATTAGGGGGCTTGCAAAAGGAATGACGGAGAATATGAACGGTTCTATTATATATGTTGTATCGGATTCAGTGGGGGAAACAGCGGAATTGGTTACAAAAGCAGCTGCAAGCCAGTTCTCGGGATCTGCTTTTTCCATAAAACGGATTCCGTATATTGAAGATGAACAAAACGTGGATGAAGTAATTTCACTGGCAAAATTAGATGGAGCGATCATTGCCTATACCCTTGTTAAGCCAACTATTAGAGCTTACATGAAAGCACAGGTCGAAAAAGAAAATCTGTCTGCTTATGACATTTTAGGGCCGCTCATGGACATCCTTCAGGAAAGAGCGCCAAAAGGACCGCTTAATGAACCTGGTCTCGTAAGAAAGCTTGATGATGATTATTTCAAGCGAGTCGAAGCTATTGAATTTGCGGTAAAATATGATGATGGGCGGGATCCCCGTGGTATTTTACGAGCAGATATCGTCCTTGTAGGTGTATCACGCACTTCAAAAACACCTCTATCTCAATATTTGGCCCATAAACGTTATAAAGTGGCTAATGTACCTTTAGTGCCTGAAGTGGAACCACCAGAAGAATTATTCCTGGTCCCACCTGAAAAATGTATTGGTTTAAAGATTAGTCCGGAAAAGCTGAACCATATTCGTAAAGAGCGATTAAAGTCTTTGGGGCTTAATGATCATGCTATTTACGCAAATGTGGAACGTATTAAAGAAGAGCTGACGTACTTTGATACAATCATTTCGAGATTGAATTGTCCAATCATTGATGTTACGAATAAAGCTGTTGAAGAAACAGCCAATTTGATTATCAATATCCTTCAAAAAAAAGATCGTTGATAGGTGGATTTATTTAATTCTTAAATTAAGGTAAACCAAAATGTGAGCTAGACACTTTAAGTGTCAGCTCACATTTTAATGCTAAGGGGATTTAGGGAATTTCGCACAAAAATAGGAAATAATTACATGGTTTTCTCCTCTTTTTACATTTGAAATTCCATCGATTTGTATAAAATAAGAATCGGAATTTAAATGTTGGCATCTTCTAATCAAATAGACTATAATAAAAAATTGTGAGAAAAAAGTAATCTTAAGGTTTAGACTTAATTAATAAGGAATAAACTAAAGGTTAATGAGAAGTCAAGGTTTTTATCATAAAAATAATTCGACATGTTCCGTATAATTTTAAATTGGCTGACTCTGAATCAAGGTAAAAGCAGCATTGTAACTTTACTAAGAAGAGATTCCTTGAATTAAAAAGGTTGGCTCTTTTAGAGAATATTCTCTGACCCATGGCTGAAAGTTACACTATATCTCGATAAAGTTTAGGGGAGAAAAAGGATTATGCAGAAAGATGTAGAATTAAAAGGTATGAATAATAAACCAACCATACACGTCGATGCCGATGCATGTCCGGTGAAAGACGAGATCCTTCATTGCGCACGTTTGCACGATGTCGAAGTCTGTTTTGTTGCGTCATATAAAAATATGATGAACAACCCTGAAGGTAAATGGGTATATGTCGATGCGGATAAAGAAGCGGCCGATCTTTATATAGTAAATTCAGTAAAGAAGGGTGATATCGTTGTAACCGCAGATATTGGATTGGCTGGAACCCTGCTTCCAAAAAGCGTTTATGTTCTTTCACCGAGGGGAAAAGAATACACAGACGAGAATATTTTTATGCTCCTAGATATGCGTTATCAGTCAGCGAAACTTCGCAGGCAGGGTAAACATACGAAAGGGCCGAAAGCATTCACAAAGGAAGATCGAACAAGTTTTACAAATAAACTTTTGAAAACTTTGTCGAATTTTGCAGGGAATTAGAAGTCGATATCGAATTAGAAACTATCACCAAAATTGCAAGGTGGAAAAATGACAAATGGCCGTATAGAAGACGAGAAAATAAACCAAATTCGTGAAGCTGTTGACATTGTTGATTTAATTGGAGAATATGTCCAGCTGAAGAAGCAAGGGCGAAATTACTTTGGCCTTTGTCCTTTTCATGGTGAAAACTCGCCGTCGTTTTCCGTTTCAGCTGAAAAGCAAATCTTTCACTGTTTCGGTTGTGGGGCAGGCGGGAATATTTTCACTTTCTTAATGGATATAGAAGGCTACAATTTTGTGGAATCTGCGAAAGTTTTAGCTGAAAAAGGAAATGTTCCTTTAGATGTTGAAATAAATAAGGACTCCCAGCGTTCTAATATGCCTGCTGGCTCGCAGCAAATGTTTGAAGCACATGACTTGTTGCGAAAGTTTTACCACCATCTCCTCGTAAATACGAAGGAGGGTCAAGAAGCTCTTGAATATCTTCTTAAACGCGGATTTACAGAAGAGACGATAGAAAAGTTCCAAATTGGTTACTCATTGGATTCATGGGACTTTGTCTCCAAGTTTCTTTTAAAACGTGGGTTTCCAGCGGAATTTATGGAGCAAGCAGGGCTAATTATTTTTAGGGAAAAAGACGAGTCATATTTTGACCGTTTCAGAAATAGAGTCATGTTTCCAATTATGGATCACCAAGGGAATACGATTGCGTTTTCGGGAAGAGCAATGGGGGACGATGAGCCCAAATATTTGAATAGTCCCGAAACGCCAATCTTCAATAAAAGTAAAACTTTATATAATTTTCATCATGCAAGACCTCACATACGAAAGAAAGAACAAGTAGTTATTTTTGAAGGCTTTGCCGATTGTATTTCAGCTGTTCGTGCGGGTGTAGAGAATTCGGTCGCTACGATGGGGACCGCCCTAACCGATCAGCATATTCAGCTATTAAAAAGAAATACTGATCAGATACTAATCTGCTATGATTCGGACTCTGCGGGATTGAATGCGGCAAACCGTGCAGTTAATATGTTACAGGACAACGATTTTACAGTTAAGGTCGCGCTGATGCCTGATAACTTGGACCCCGATGACTACATAAAGGAATTCGGTGAAAAAAGCTTTGTTTCTGAAGTAATAGGGGCCAGTTTAACCTACATGGCATTCAAAATGCATTATTTACGACGAGGAAAAAACGTAAATAATGAAGGAGATCGAATTCAATATATCGAAGAAGTTCTTAGAGAAATTTCGCGATTGCCCAATGCTGTGGAGAGGGATCATTATCTCCGGCAGTTATCCTCTGAATTTTCTCTATCATTGGATGCGTTGGAACAGCAGCAGCGACAGGTGTTTTTTGCAGAACGCAAGAAGGGGACACTGCCGCAGCCTGCAATACAAAAGAAAATGACCCTGCAATATGAGCATAAGTTAAAGCCAGCTCACCATAATGCTGAAACTAAGTTAATTGCCCATATGCTGAAAAGCAGGGATATGACTTTCAAAATTCAGCAGTTGCTTGGGCAAACAGTCTTTCATGTAGATGAACATCAGGCAATCATCACCTATTTATATGCGTTCTATGAAGATGGACACGAGCCGGATACAAGCTTTTTCCTTACGTATTTACCGGATCCAAACTTGAGAAGGATCGTTTCGGAAATAGAAATGATGTCAGTGAATGAGGAAGTTACCGAAAAAGAACTGACCGATTGTATAAATCAAGTGTTGAAATATGAAAAGTTGTTAAAGATAAAAGAAAAACAAGTTGAAGAAAAAGATGCAGTTAGACGTAGTGATTATGTAACTGCTGCACAAATTGCCATGGAAATCATTAAATTGCGTAAATTGTTGTAGTAAGTTGTTTAGGTGTAAGTCCTGGAAGGAGGGGAACTAATGGCTGAAAAACCAGCACGTTCCAAACAAGTTGATAATGAATTTAGCCTTGAGCAGGTGAAAGAAAAATTAATAGAGCTAGGTAAAAAACGGGGCTCTTTAACTTTAGAAAAAATCGCAGAAAAAATTGGCGGTTTTGAGTTAGATTCCGATCAAATGGATGAGTTCTATGAGGTGTTAACTGAAAACGGAGTCGAAATACTCACTGATGGTGAGGAAGACGAAGATGAAGATGATCCCGATGAGAAGAAACTTGCAAAAGAAGAAGAGTTTGACTTAAATGATTTAAGTGTTCCTCCTGGCGTAAAGATTAACGACCCTGTCCGTATGTATTTAAAGGAAATTGGTCGCGTTGACCTTTTATCAGCCGAAGAGGAAATCTCTTTAGCGATGCGAATTGAAGAAGGAGATGAAGAAGCAAAACGCCGTTTAGCTGAAGCCAACCTGCGTCTAGTTGTCAGTATTGCTAAGCGTTATGTTGGACGCGGTATGCTCTTCCTTGACCTTATTCAAGAAGGTAATATGGGACTTATCAAAGCGGTAGAAAAATTTGATTATCGCAAGGGATACAAATTTAGTACGTATGCAACATGGTGGATTCGCCAGGCCATTACTCGTGCCATTGCTGACCAGGCAAGAACGATTCGAATCCCGGTGCATATGGTTGAAACCATCAATAAATTAATTCGTGTTCAAAGGCAGCTTCTTCAGGATCTTGGACGTGAACCATCTCCAGAAGAAATTGCAGAGGATATGGATTTAACTCCGGAAAAAGTTCGTGAAATCTTGAAAATAGCTCAGGAGCCTGTTTCCTTGGAAACGCCAATCGGTGAAGAAGATGATTCCCACTTAGGTGACTTCATTGAAGATCAGGACGCGACTTCTCCATCTGAACATGCAGCATATGAACTATTGAAAGAACAGCTTGAAGACGTATTAGACACACTGACAGATCGTGAAGAAAATGTCTTGAGACTTCGCTTTGGACTTGATGACGGCCGTACACGGACGCTTGAAGAGGTAGGTAAAGTGTTTGGAGTTACCCGCGAGCGTATCCGTCAAATTGAAGCGAAAGCATTACGTAAGCTGAGACACCCAAGTCGCAGCAAACGCTTGAAAGACTTCTTAGAATAGAAATAAATATGCCCTTCACAAGAGCCACTCTTTGAATGCCAAGCGTTCGGGAGCGGCTTTTTTTACGTGATTAAATGTAAAAATATACATATAAGAACAATATTTATGTATTTATCTATATAATGGCGACGAGATTCAGTGCATTAAATATCTATTAATAGGAACATAGGTATCCACTGGTATCGTACGAACGTTCCCCTTAGTGCCGAGCAAAATGTTAAAATCAATCTTAAATGAATGTCTTTATTAGCCGATATAAAGAACAAACGGGCATGAGGATGTGTATTCATGGATGAGACGAGAAAGAAAATTATCATTCAAGAAATTAACTCCTGGAAGGAAAGTCATATGATTCCGGAGCAATATTGTAATTACTTACTTGCATTATACTGTCAAGGAGAATTCCCACCTGCTTATTCGAATAAAACCGGAAGCGATAAAAAAGACATTCTTTCAGGGCTGATAATAGGAGCCTTTTTTGTATTTATTGTATTTTTGAATTATTTTACTGAAATACCCATAAGAATGCAAATTGTTGTGACAACTATTTCTATCATCATCTTTGGGTTGTTAGTTCGCCGCTTTATTAACAAAAAGATTGTTTTTCAATTGACGTTAATAGGAATGGCATTATTAATGCTTTTATTTACAGTTAAATTGACTGAATTAATTGCCCCTGGCAAGGAAAGTATTCTTAATACTTGTTTGTTTATCCATTGCGGGCTCTGGATCTTAATAGGGAAAAAACTAAAGCTGCTCTATTTTTCCATATCGGGGTGTCTAGGGGTTATTATCACTCTTTACTTTTTATTAATATAATTAAAATGGACAATAAAGTGTTTTAATAGAAATTTTAGGGTATTATGGAATATATATATATATAAGAAAAAACTGTTTGGAAATATACATAAATTTTTGACAATTTTAAGAAATTATATAATATCTTCTATTTTTGGGCTTTTACTTGAAACTCTTTTCAAGTAAAATAATATATAGTTGTTTGTATATAATATTAAATATGGTAGGTTTAGGTTCTACATAGGGGAGGAAATACTATGAAAAATCCAGTAATGCCTTTTATTATTATCATGGTTTTTGGTATTGGACTTATGTTTTTACTTTCGTTTAAAGGTTTGGGTGATGCCAAAGATCTTGCTAAGGAAAAAGAAGGCGGCGCAAAGACAGAAGAAACAGAAAGTGCCTCAGCATCACCTGAAGACATCTATAAGCAGAACTGTATCTCTTGTCATGGTGATGCCTATCAGGGTGGTGTCGGTCCAGCTCTAAAAGGAGTTGGCGATCGTCTATCAGTAGACGAAGTTAAAAATGTAATTACTAATGGACGAGGTGCCATGCCACCAGGTTTAGTCGAAGAGCAAAACATTGATGCCATGGCCGAGTATATTCACGGACTGAAATAATTTATGAAAACTGATTCAAAAAATCGTTGGAAGGCGAGCTTTTTGAGTCAGTTTTTCTTTTCTTTCGCAAAACAAAGATTCCAATGATGGAAGTTGTCCTTTGTCTAGTGATTGAGAGAGAGCCATATTTCTCTCGTTCTGTAATTTTTCCATAGAACTTGTTATAATCGAATGGGAAACTAAACTATGTAAGACATTATTTGAGTTAAGAGAGTTGATAATATGAATCATGAAAAACTATCGATGAGATTAGAACGTGTTGCCATACATATACCAAAAGGAAGCATCCTTGCAGATATTGGTTCAGACCATGCGTACTTGCCTTGCTATGCAGTGAGTAATGGACTGTGTGACCAGGCTATAGCCGGGGAGGTTGTAGAAGGACCATATCAGTCAGCTCGCAAGCAAGTGGCTATAACAGGGCTTCAGGACAAGATTGAGGTCCGTAAAGGAAATGGACTTGAGGTGTTGAATCCTGATGAAGCTACATGCATTACGATTGCAGGCATGGGAGGGACATTAATTTCAAGTATATTGGAAAGTGGAAAAGAAAAACTGGGCAAGGCAGAGAGGCTTATCCTTCAGCCGAATGTTGGTGCAGCAAATGTTCGTAGCTGGCTAATCGATAACGGCTGGGCATTAACTGGAGAAGAAATCCTCGAGGAAGATGGAAAAATCTACGAAATCTTAATTGCTGAAAAGGGGGACCCGCTTCAACCTTATCATGTAAATAAGCAAATTGGCCTCATGTTTGGGCCGTTCTTGACAAAGCAATTCAGTGACACTTTCATAAAAAAATGGCAGTTTGAGAAAAGACATTTGGAAAGAATCATCGAACAATTGGATGAAAGCGGCCGAAGCGGCTTAGAATCGAAGCGTAATGAATTAGAAGCTCAAATTTCTGTAATTGAGGAGGTGCTTAAAGGGTGAAGACAGCAAATGGTTTTCAAATCATTGAGATGTTTGAACAGTTCTCTCCAAAGCAATATGCGATGGAGGGAGATCCAATCGGATTACATGTCGGACAATTGAATAAGCCGGTTACAAAAGTGATGATTGCCCTTGATGTGCTAGAAGAGGTTGTGGACGAAGCAATAGAATGTGGCGTGGAACTAATCATTGCCCATCATCCCCTTATTTACCGTCCATTAAAGAAAATAGATACAACCGTTGCTGGCGGACGTATTATAGAAAAGCTGATCAAGCATGATATTACTGTTTATGCTGCACATACTAATTTGGATGTTGCTAAGGGCGGGGTAAATGATTTACTTGCAGATGCTCTTCAATTACAGGATACAGAGGTACTTATTCCTACTCATGAAACAGCTCTAAAGAAATTGGTCGTATATGTGCCTAAGGCTGATGAACAAAAGATAAGAGAAGCCTTAGGTAAGGCGGGAGCAGGAGCAGTCGGAAATTACAGCTATTGTTCGTTTTCAGGTGAAGGTACTGGACGATTTTTACCAGGCGAAGGCAGTGAACCGGCAATTGGCTCACTAGGAAAGCTTGAAGCGGTTGCTGAAGTTCGGGTTGAAACGATATTCCCGGAAAATATCGAGAAGAAAGTGCTTTCTGCGATGATTAAAGCCCATCCGTATGAAGAAGTCGCTTATGATATTTATAAGCTGGAGAACAAAGGAGAATCACTTGGATTAGGTAAAATTGGTGTGCTTGCAGAAGAAATGTCACTTGAGCAATTTTCCGAACATGTGAAACAAACATTAGATGTTGATAAGGTACGTGTCGTCGGAGATTTGCATAGTCCGATAAAAAAAGTAGCAGTTCTTGGAGGAGACGGTAATAAATACTTTACTACCGCGAAATTTAAGGGTGCTGATGTGTATGTTACAGGTGATATGTATTATCATACGGCCCATGACGCGATGATGATTGGTTTGAATATTGTAGACCCTGGCCACAATGTTGAAAAAGTGATGAAAAAAGGCGTTGCGCGAATCCTAAAAGAAATGTGTCACGAAAGAAACTTCGATGTAGAGTTCATTCCATCTGAGATAAATACCGACCCTTTTCGATTTATTTAAACATACGAAAAAAGGCAACCACTATGGCTGCCTTTTTTTGAAAATTTATTTCTTTACTTTAATTTTAGGTAAAATTTTATGCAATGGTGTTTTCTTTTCCGTATTCCAGGTCAATTCATTATTTGGGTCATATTGCTCTATGAATGCAATAACTTCTTTTGTAATCGGTGTTGGTGTAGAAGCACCAGAAGTAACAGCAACAGTTTCTGCATCTTTTAGCCACTCGAGGTTCAGCTCGGAAATGTCAGCAATGCGATAAGCGGTTGTGCTGGCAATTTCTTGGGATACTTGTGCAAGACGATTAGAATTGTTACTTTTCGGATCACCAACAACGATTAAAACATCGGCTTCTCCAGCTTGCTGTGCAACTGCTTCTTGACGTACCTGTGTGGCTAAACAGATTTCCTTATGGACTTCAGCGTGTGGAAACTTTTCTTTAACCTTATCCATGATATCCAATACGTCCCATTGACTCATGGTGGTTTGATTGGTCACAATAATCTTTTCACTGTTCAAAGTTAAGGCTTCAACATCTTCATCCTTTTGAACCAGGTGAACGACATCGGGGGCAACTCCAACAGCGCCCTCTGGTTCAGGGTGGCCTTTTTTGCCGATATAGATAATTTGATACCCTTCAGCTTCTTTTTCCCGTATTAAGTCATGTGTTGCGGTAACATCAGGGCAAGTAGCATCGAGTGTAACAAGCCCTTTTTTCTCAGCAATCTTCCGAATTTCAGGGGAAACACCGTGAGCAGTAAAGATAACGGTTCCGCTGTCCACTTGTTCGATGATCTCGTTACGGTTACTGCCATCTAACGTGATGATTCCTTCTTCTTCAAAAGCATCAGTTACATGTTTGTTATGAACAATCATACCTAAAATGTAAATAGGACGTGGCAAGGTTTTATCTAAAGCCGCATTTCGGGCGATGACCATGGCATCGACAACGCCATAACAATAGCCGCGCGGGGAAATTTTAATCACTTTCATCTATGTGTCCTCCTTCAAAGGCAAGAAACTCTCACTATTTATACCTTTCTATTATATAAGACCATAGATGATATTACAAAACATCCTATTTGCCTAAAATTAGCTTTTTAGAATTTTAAATATAAAGCTTAGGGCCAGAAGACCTTACCCTTGTGGTTTCAGGACGAACTTTAGAGATTGGTTTTTCAGGGGTAACGGTTTCTTGTTTAGTTGTATCCTCCTTTAACTCATTGGTATTTGGTGACACATCCTTTGCTTTTGTTTCAACTTCACTTTCACCTTCTGATTTCACTGTATCATCACTGGATGATATGCTTCGGAAAACCTTCCACATGGACGGCAAGTTTTTAATAACTGGGCCATATTGCTCTACCATTGGGGTGAATTGTTCGGCTGCCTGCAGCACTTTTTGCGTGTTGTTGAGCATATTGTTCAGGGAATCAGGGTTTTTTAATGTCTCTAAAATCCCACCTCCACTACTTCTTGAAGAATTTTGGTTGGTGGAAGAAGCAGCTGGCGCAAATAAGTTGGGGGAAGCTGCATTCTGTTTGGACTTACCCAGAATTCTTGATAGCAATCCTTCTTTCTTCGCAGGTGGCTGTTCCTGCCTCTGTGGCTGATTGAATGGACCTCGGAAACCTTGAGGTGTTTGAGGTCTATTTGGTGCAACAGGCCGACGCATCTGTTGAAAAGCGTTTGGATTTTGCTGCTGGGGTCCTCTAAACGGGCCTGGTGGCTGCGGCATTCGCCTTGCATTAGGTGGTTGAAATCCGGGTCCGGGTGGCCGATTTCTACCTGGGAACATAGGTTTCACCTCCTCTAAGTTTATATGCTGGTGTTTTCTTCTATATAAATTATGCAGTTCAACAAAAAAGGTTTGAGGAAAGAATGACTGGGCTGTTGTGAAGTAACCGGAAAGAAGGTAAGATGGTAACGGTAGTCTTTTAGCTCCATGTCTGCGGGGGATACGCTATGGCCAGGACAGGGGCTTTTCGTTTGCAAGAGTCCATTTTAAGAGAACTAACCAAAGCGCTTGCGCTTTTTATATTTTTTTAGCTTCAGCGCCTAGCTCGTTGTGAAAAAGATGATGGACCTCAAAAGGCAAAAATTGCCNCTTCACTAGCAAGGCGCTTGCGCTTTTTGTATAAAATTTATTATAATAATAGGACATGTCTATTGACTGACAAGGATAAAGGAGTTTTTTGATGAAACAAAACCAATTTGAACGATTTAATTTGAAAAGCTACATTCTAGATGCGGTTCGTACTTTAGGGTTCGATAAGCCGACGGAAATTCAAGAACGTGTGCTTCCGTCGCTTTTAAAGGGAAGTAGCTTAATAGGACAGTCGCAGACAGGTACGGGTAAGACACATTCCTATTTGCTGCCAATTATGAACAAGCTTGATGCTGGTAAAAATGAAGTTCAAGCGATTATTTCCGCACCAACCCGTGAGTTAGCGAACCAAATCTACAAAGAAGCTTTGAAAATTGCAGACCATTTCCCTGAGGATGAGCAGATTCAAGTCCGTTGCTTTATCGGTGGTACTGATAAACAGCGAATGATTGATAAATTGAAGACACAGCCACAACTGGTTATTGGGACTCCTGGTAGGATTAAGGATTTGGTTGAAGCTCAGGCCTTACAAGTGTATACAGCAAAAATGCTTGTAGTCGATGAAGCGGACCTTATGCTTGACATGGGATTCCTTGAAGATGTCGATTTATTTGCATCACGTATGGCTGAAAAAATTCAAATGCTTGTTTTCTCGGCAACTATACCAGAAAAATTAAAGCCATTCTTGAATAAATATATGGAGAATCCGAAATATGTTCAAGTGAACCCTAAACAGGCGACTGCTGCAAAAATTGAACATGTCTTAATTCCGCTCCGCCATCGTAACAGAGAGCAGTTACTGCACGACATCATTGTTCGTTATAATCCGTATTTGGCGATTATTTTCACAAATACCAAAAAAATGGCGGATCATGTGGCTAATTCCTTGATTGAAAAAGGGTTGAATGTCGGTCGTATTCACGGAGATTTAACACCTCGTGAGCGTAAAAAAATGATGAAGCAAATTAAAGAATTGGAATATCAATTCATTGTTGCGACAGATTTGGCTTCGCGTGGAATCGATATTGAAGGTGTCAGCCATATCATTAACTATGAATTGCCATCAGATTTGGACTTTTATATCCATAGAACAGGAAGAACAGCTCGTGCAGGATATTCAGGTATCGCCGCAACAATCTATGCTACATCTGATGAAGATTCATTGAACCGTCTTGAAAAGATGGGAATCGAATTTCATGATGCCGATATCCAAAACGGCGATTGGGTTAATATAGAAGAGCGCAATAAACGGAAAAACCGTAAGAAACAAAAATCTGATATTGATGTTAAAGCAAGTAGGCATGTTAAGAAGCCAACTAAAGTTAAGCCTGGTTACAAGAAGAAAATTCAACGTGATGTGGAAAACTTTAAAAAACGTGAACGTCGTATACAGAGAAAGAAATAATAAGGGAGTAATTAGATGCTGAAGATTGGATCGCATGTTTCTATGAGCGGGAAAAATATGCTTCTTGCTGCGAGTCAAGAAGCGGTTTTATATGGCTCCAACACATTCATGATCTATACGGGAGCCCCTCAAAATACAAGACGTAAAAAAATCGAGGATTTAAATATCGAAGCCGGTAGATTGCATATGGAGGAAAATGGAATAAGTGATATCGTGGTCCATGCCCCCTATATCATCAACATCGGAAATACGACGAATCCAGCCACATATGAGCTGGGAGTCAACTTTTTACGTAGTGAAATCGACCGGACAGAAGCGTTAGGTGCAAGACAGATTGTTCTTCATCCAGGTGCACATGTTGGTGCAGGCAGTGAACTCGGAATCAAGAGAATCATCGAAGGCTTAAACGAAGTGCTCACTGCCGATGATAAAGTTCAAATTGCCCTTGAAACGATGGCTGGTAAAGGAACTGAATGTGGCCGTTCTTTCGAGGAGTTAGCGATGATCATCGACGGTGTAACCCATAATGATAAGTTATCGGTATGCTTCGATACATGCCATACTCATGATGCTGGATATAATATCATCGAGGATTTCGATGGTGTACTAAATGAATTTGATAAACTAGTCGGTATTGACCGCATTAAGGTCCTTCATATCAACGACAGCAAAAATGAACGCGGTATGCGTAAAGACCGCCATGAAAATATTGGTTTTGGCCATATTGGTTTTAATGCGTTGAATTATATTGTCCATCATCCGCAATTAAGCGATGTTTCGAAAATACTGGAAACACCTTATGTAGGAGAAGACAAGAAAGACAAAAAGGCACCATACAAATTTGAAATTGATATGTTTAAGAACAATCAATTCGAAGAAGATGTATTGGAAAAGATCATGTTACAAAAATAATAATGTTGAAAGGACGATTCATCGAAATAACGATGAATCGTCCTTTCATTTTACTTATAATGTGGACGAATGCCTAGGTAACTAAGTCAGACAGCCGGCAGAGTTATTTAAAAATTGGAAGTAAGATTGTTGAAGAGGGTTTCAATTTCCCTGGCTGTGCTGGCTCCGGCAACATTAGTAATTTGACCAAGAACGTTCTGTCTTTGACGGATATCAAAAATGTTAATGTTTTTACCTTTTAGAAGTGCGCTGATATCTTGTGCTTGTTTTTGAGTTAGTGAAACCTGGTGCTGCCTCGCAAGGGAAAGTAGTTCATCGGGTCGTATATTGTTAATTTTATGATTAACCATCATTTCAAATAATTTCATACGATCTCCTCCTTTTTTAAAACATATGAAGAAGGTAGACGTATGTGAACATGAAACTTTGTTTGATTCTCGAGAAATTGATGTAAATAATGAATTTTGGTATTTCAGGGCGAAAAAGCTCTTGATTAGAGGGCAGGATTCTTTACATCTGAACTTCTTTGATTTATACTAACCATTGTTAATCGTAATGATTCTTAAAAAAAAGGTGATCTCTTTGGATAATGTAGTAAACCCCATTGTTAAATTAGAAGATATATCTTACAAATATACAAAAGATCTAGTGTTGGAACATGTTTCGCTTGAAATCCCTAAAGGGGCTTTTTTAGCAATTGTCGGACCAAATGGATCCGGTAAGTCCACACTTTTGAAGTTGCTACTTGGTTTGTTTAAGCTCCAAAAAGGAAAAATTGAAATATTTGGGGAAGATATACGACGCTTTAAAGATTGGCAAAAGGTCGGGTTTGTGTCACAAAAGGCGAACTCCTTTAACTCAGGATTCCCTGCAACAGTATTTGAAGTGGTTCAAAGCGGTTTGACCAAAAAAATCGGTTTATTTAAATTTGCAAGTAAAGAGGATAAGCAAAAGGTAAAGAAAGCTTTGGAATCTGTGGACATGCTCGATTATCAGAGCCGCAATATCGGTGAATTATCCGGGGGCCAGCAGCAGAGGGTATTCATTGCCCGATCACTTGTCAGTGAGCCGGAATTGATGATCCTGGATGAACCTACGGTCGGAGTGGATTCAAAGAACGTCCACCAATTTTATGAAATGCTGGAAATGTTAAATGAAAAATTAGGAATTACCCTAATTTTAGTCACTCATGATGTTGGTACGGTGACCGATAAAGTCACACATGTCGCCTGCTTGAATAAAAAGCTTCATTTTCATGGGGATGCATGTGAATATAATGATTTGGATGAGGGAGAACTGTCATCAATTTATGGGCACGGCGTCCAATTGTTAAATCATAATCATTAAAATGTTTTGGAGGATAGCCCAATGATATCGGGGATATTGCAATTTGAATTTTTGCAGAACGCTTTTTTGACTGGAATCATCATCGGAGCGCTTGCGCCATTAGTAGGCGTTTTTGTCGTGGTAAGAAGGATGTCGATGATTTCCGATGCACTTAGTCATGTAGCGCTTGCTGGTATAGCATTTAGTTTATTGCTACAGAAGAGCTTTCTATCACTTGCTGGATTGAATCCGCTATATATAGGGATGGCTTTTTCGGTAGGGGGTTCTTTATTTATTGAAAAATTAAGAGGGGTGTACAAGCATTACCAAGAACTTGCAATCCCAATCATTATGTCCGGTGGCATGGGTCTGAGTGTAATTTTTATTTCAATTGCGGATGGTTTCAATACGGATTTATATGGTTATTTATTCGGAAGTGTCAGTGCAGTCAGCCGTTCAGATTTGTATGTCATTTTGGCAGTGGGAATAGTAGTTTCCTTGATGCTTACCCTATTGTATAAAGAACTATTTCTGTTATCATTTGATGAAGAGCATGCTAAAGCTTCTGGAATACCTTATAAAGCGATTCACTTTATATTTATTGTCATGGTAGCATTGGTCATTGCTGCTTCGATGAAAATTATTGGAATATTGCTAGTCTCATCGCTCATGACGCTACCAGTTGCAGCTAGCCTCCGCTTTGCGAAGGGTTTTAAGCAGATGATTGTTTATTCCGTACTATTCGGTGAAATTTCCGTTGTCGGCGGATTATTTTTATCATACAACCTTAATCTCGCTCCAGGTGGGACAATTGTTATTATCGCAGTGCTAATTCTCATCTTGTCAATTTTGTTTGATAAGTGGAAAAATCGATAGATGGGGTGATGTTTTGAACGTAACAACTGCCATGCAATTACTAAAAGATAAAGGCTTTAAACATACAGGAAAGAGAGAAGAAATGCTTCAGCTTTTCTCTTCCAGTGATAAATATTTAACCGCTAAAGATGTGTTGGAGAATATGAAACAGGAATATCCAGGCTTAAGCTTCGATACGATTTACCGTAATCTTTCCTTGTTTGTCGAACTCGGAATCTTTGAGACGACCGAGTTGGAAGGAGAAAAGCATTTTCGCTTTACATGCGGACATTCTTCACACCATCACCACTTCATCTGTTTGAATTGCGGTAAAACGAAGGAAATCGAATTATGCCCGATGCAGGAACTTCAGGAAAGTTTGAAGGACTATGACGTTTCGGGACATAAATTTGAAATTTACGGACGCTGTCCTACATGTAGTGTTTCTGTAGAAGCGTAAAAAACCATTGACTTCAGTCAATGGTTTTTCTTTTTATTTTATAGTAAGGGGCTTTTCTGCCATCCAATTATTCACCCAGTGAGAGGCTTCTTGCCAATTGTTGACTCGTATCACTCTATCGGGCACAGGATCTTGGTTATAAGGGGTATTAAATAAAATTACGGGTATTTTGCATTCTTCAGAAATGGCCACCGCATTATCATGCTTGTCCTCCAAAAAGAGATCGACGGCGAATTTTTTGGCTGTAGCAACTTTATCGTGTGAACCAACCAACTCTAGGTGGTTATAAATGACCTTATTCGTTGAAAACCATTTCTCTGTTACATCCAGCAGGCGGTTGCTTCTGGCACTGATAAAATATAAGTCAGCTTGGTCTGTCCACTTTTCCAATACATCTTTTGCTCCCTCAGCCAATATAGACTCGGAATAAATGAGTGGCTCGGTTTCTATGAACCATTTGGTGAAGTCTTCTTTTGGTACATTTACAAAAGGGAATAAGTCATACTCAGTTATATCTTCATAAGCTAAATTCAGTTGAAAAGCTTTATTTAAATAGGGGACCATGGTATCAGGTCTTGTAACAGTCCCATCTATATCAATGCCAAAACGTTTTTTCATGATGAATCTCTCCTCATTTTCAATACTTGTAATAGTGTACCATATACCAACTTAGTAATGGAAAAAAACCATATTTATTTCCAAGACATGAAACCTTTTTTACGGAAGTTTCTATAGATTGTACATACACTATAAATGCTCCTACAAATGAAAGTGAGGGATGCACGAATGGAAAAAGATCAATACTCCAGTATTGACGATGAGATGCGATCTAAAGAGGAAAGTGTACCAGCTGTTGTAGATGATCAGCATCATGAGCGTTATTATAATGAAGATACAGCTGCAGATGACAGGCGATATGAAAATAGGGAGTCTAATGTAAAGACGGATAACCGCTATCGTGAAGAAACTTCTGCCGAAATATCAACACCGCCTCAGCGAAGCAGAGGATATAATGACGAGTCGGTTGATTCTGAAGATAGGACTTCAAGTGGAAACGTTGTTGGAGTTATATCCTTAATCATCTCCATAATATCGTTATTTATGATGCCCTTCATCTTAGGGGCTTTAGGGATAATTGTCGGTATTTTTGCTCGCGTTCGAGGATCGAAAATGGGTACATGGGCCATAGTTATTGGTGCAGTCTCCATCATTGTCGGCATATTTATTCTGCCGTTCTTTTAAAGGAGCATAAGCTTGCCTTCGATGTCGTTTTCATGACATTGAAGGCGCTTTTTTTGTTTGTAATCAGTACAAATTTTATGCTTAACACTTTTCTAATGGCTTATCGACCAATGATGAGTTTTATTTATTTGAATTTAGTGTATTAAAAAGAAAAAAGTCCCGAAAATAAAATTCGGGACTTTTTTTATTTAGTTAAGGCTGCAGCAGCAGCTTCTGCTCTTTGTTTTTCATAGTACTCTTCAGCGATTTTGTCAATTTCCTTTTTCAGTTCCTCGACCATCGTTTCTTCAGGCACTTTACGTACGATTTGTCCTTTTCTAAACAGTAAACCTTCACCACGTGCTCCAGCAATGCCGATATCCGCCTCACGAGCTTCACCAGGGCCGTTTACCGCACAACCTAGAACAGATACCTTAATTGGTGCTTTAATCGTCTGGATGTACTCTTCAACCTCATTAGCGATTGAGATTAAATCAATTTCGATACGTCCGCATGTAGGACAAGAAATTAAAGTAGCCATGTTAGAAGCAAGTCCAAATACTTTTAGAAGCTCCCTTGCCACTTTCACCTCTTCGACAGGATCAGCACTTAAGGAAACACGCATCGTGCTTCCGATACCTTGGCTTAGGATGGCACCTAGTCCGGCAGCACTTTTTACAGTTCCGGAGAACAGTGTACCTGATTCCGTAATCCCAAGGTGTAGAGGATAATCGAATGCTTTTGAAGCTTTTTCATATGCTTCGATGGCTAAATTTACATCAGAAGCCTTCATGGAAACGATGATGTCATGGAAATCGTGATCTTCCAGGATCTTGATATGGTGTAAGGCACTTTCAACCATGCCATCGGCAGTTGGATATCCATATTTATCGAGGATCTTCTTCTCGAGAGAACCAGCATTGACTCCAATACGAATCGGAATCCCTTTTGCTTTCGCCGCTTTAACTACTGCTTCAACTTTTTCACGTCGTCCGATGTTACCAGGATTAATCCTGATTTTATCTGCTCCGCCTTCTATTGCTTTAAGAGCCAGCTTATAATCAAAATGAATATCAACTACAAGTGGGATGTTTATCCGTTTTTTTATTTCAGGAATGGCATCAGCCGCTCTTTCATCTGGGCAGGCGACACGTACGATTTGGCAACCAGCTTCTTCAAGACGAAGAATTTCTGCAACTGTTGCTTCAACATCATGTGTTTTTGTTGTAGTCATGCTTTGTACAATAACTTCATTATTGCCGCCAATTGTTAAGTTTCCGACTTTAATTGGCCGCGTCTTAGTGCGATGTATGATTTCACTCAAGTGGAATTCTCTCCTTTAGGAAAAAATCAGTTTTGATTTTTAATTTATTTCTCTAAAATATTGTATCAATGTACATACCGCTTTACAAGGAATAGGATGCATTATCTTTTTTTGTATCAAGAAAGTATTCCGTTTTTGAAACCGTGGACCCTTTGATAGCTATTTATAAACAGGAATTTTATATGTTTTGCCAATTTGCATTTGTTCTGGCTTCAACCCTTCGTTCAGTCCTTGAAAGTCAGATATAATTGTCTCAATCGGCTGGTTTGATGCGCCGATTTCCTTTTCAACGATGGAGAGTAATGTATCACCAGGTTTGATGGTGATTTCATTGTAAGCCACTGAAGGGACAGATGCAGGCTTACTTGCCGGAACAGATGGCTCGACTGAAGTGGTTGATGGATGGGAATCCGGCAGTGTACCTGTGGTTAAATCAAAATAAATAATAAATATAATGAAACAGAATGAGATAAAAAGCAGTAGCCGTTTCATTTTTCCATCCTCCCAAGCTTGTCTTTAATACATATATACTTGGAAGGTTTAAAGATTATGCCTAAAATTGGGCAGATTTTTCAAATGAAAATTAGGACTTACTTGTACGACTTTTTTATTTTGTTGTGTAAAAGCCCTTTTATATGAATTGGTGTTAAGAAAGTAGCGGATTTCCTTTGGCGTCAGATCAATCTTTTTTGCCTCCATTATTACGATTAAAGGTTTATAAACCTAATAAATAACAACTGAGTGATTGTATAACAGTGATATTCCCAAAGTAAAAACCCGGGCCTTATCGGCGCGGGTTTTTTTGCAATTCATTAGCATATAATTCATTATTCCTTAACAGCTGATGTTTCTTTAATTGATAAGTACATCATAATTAATGTCACAAACCAGCTAAGGAGCGAAGCAAATGGAACATTTGCCTTAAAGATGTCCATGATGGTAAAGAAAATAGTGGAAAGTGTAATACTATATGCACCAATTCTCCATAGATGCCTATAAGCAAGCGAACGACCAAGAGTGCTTTTGAAAAGAAGACCAAAAGCGGCTAGAATTGTCACTTTAATGAATGTTCCACAAGCAGTAAACAGGTATAATATGAGAAGCAGTAGCGAAAGTATAATCGGCAGCACAGAATCGACTGAATCAAGCCAATTGGATATGTCCTGATTATTTCCTTCTAAAAGGGAATAAGGAGAAGTTTGAACGTTACCACCAGAAACGAAAACCAGCTCGGATTTTAAAAGGGCGATTGCCTCATCAGCTTTAGAGCCCACATCTTCTGGGGTCAAGGTCCCTGAACCGTCTACAAAAATTTGGTATCCGTTTTTATTCAAAACAAATGGCTCGCTACTCTCAGACGTTAATGTGCCATTTTTAATTTCAAATTCCGGCAAATCTTCAGATACTGTTTCGTGCATCGCATCAATCCCGTCCACAACCATTGTACCGAAGTAAAAAGCTGAAGGGAGAAAGGCAACAAGGCTTAATAAAAATACAAATAGAATCGTTTTTCCAATTCCTTGGTTTTGAAAGGAAGAGATATCTTTAGGTGAATACAAGCTTACCCATAGTTGTTTGAATATGTTCAATGTTTTCAGCACCTATCTATTGTAATATACCTATCCAATTTTAACTACATGGTAAAAATAAAACAACCTGTATTCTACTTCAATGGTTTCACATATCTGTAAACAGGTAATTATGAAGAGATAGAGGCAAATTATAAATGAAATGTGAAAGGGCGTTTTAATTGTGGATACAATATTTTGGATAATTATAGTCCTGATGTTCATAGTGGGCTTTGTCGGATTAATTTTTCCAGTCATTCCAAGCGTTTTATTTATATTTGGGGGGATTTTGTTATATGGGCTATTTTATTCCTTTGAACCTTTTGGATGGTTCTTTTGGACAGTCCAAATTTTATTTGTCATTCTCTTATTCGCAGCAGATTATATCGCAAACATGGTCGGGGTCAAAAAATATGGAGGGACCAAAGCGGGGGTTTGGGGCAGTACAATCGGGCTTCTTGTCGGACCATTTGTGATACCATTTGTCGGGATATTAATAGGGCCTTTTATAGGCGCATTCCTAGCAGAAATCATCGTCCATAAAAAAGACCCTATTACTGCATCTAAAATCGGCCTTGGTTCCGTTATCGGATTTATAAGCAGTGTGATTACAAAAGGTATCATCCAACTTTTGATGATTGCGTATTTTTTATTCGCGGTATTCTCATAGGAAATAGAATTGAATTGAAAAAGTGAGGCATAAGGTTTGAAACCGTTTCAAAAATTTGATACTCTATTGCTAGCGAGCTTTAGGTATCTTAAGAGAACTAGAGCCCTCAAAAAAACAGCTTACATAGGGAGGAATTTTATTATGGCTTTCGAACTTCCACAATTACCGTATGCATATGACGCATTAGAACCACACATCGACAAAGAAACAATGAACATTCACCACACTAAACATCACAACACGTATGTGACAAACTTGAACAATGCTCTAGAAGGCAACCAAGAACTTCTAAGCAAAAGCGTTGAAGAAATTGTTGCTAATCTTGATGCAGTACCTGAAGCTGTTCGTACAGCTGTACGTAACAATGGTGGTGGACATGCTAACCACTCATTATTCTGGGAAATCCTTTCACCAAACGGTGGCGGACAACCAACTGGTGAGCTAGCTGATGCTATCACTTCTAAATTTGGCAGCTTTGACAGCTTTAAAGAAGAGTTCGCTAAAGCGGCTACTACTCGTTTCGGATCTGGCTGGGCATGGCTTGCTGTAAACAACGGTGAGTTAGAAGTAACAAGCACACCGAACCAAGACAACCCATTATCAGAAGGTAAAACTCCACTTCTTGGATTGGATGTTTGGGAGCATGCTTACTACCTAAACTACCAAAACCGTCGTCCTGAATACATCAATTCTTTCTGGAATGTTGTTAACTGGGATGAAGTTGCAAAACGTTACAGCGCAGCTAAATAATTAGTAGGAATTAAAAAGACGGGAATCCCTTTTACGGGGATTCCCGTTTTTTGTTTATCTCTGTCTACGCCATACAGGCTAGCCAATCGAAGAGTTTCTTTACACTTCTTATAACCCGTTGAGGGGAAGAAAATTCGAGGTAGTAACGGGTTAAGGTAACAAGTGTAAGTTCAACTACATCTCTGTCTACGCCATACAGGCTAGCCAATCGATGAGTTTTCTTTACACTTCTCATAACCCGTTGTGGGGAAGAAAATTCGAGGTAGTAAGCGGGTTAAGGTAACAAGTGTAAGGGCAACTACATCTCTGTCTACGCCATACAGGCTAGCCAATCGAAGAGTTTTCTTTACACTTCTTATAACCCGTTGAGGGGAAGAAAATTCGAGGTAGTAGGTAACAAGTGTAAGTTCAACTACATCTCTGTCTACGCCTTACAGGCTAGCCAATCGATGAGTTTTCTTTAC
>NZ_LGYA01000001.1:3448348-3448475 GCF_001273755.1 Peribacillus butanolivorans | reverse complement strand
AAGGTAACAAAGTTCAACTACATCTCTGTCTACGCCTTACAGGCTAGCCAATCGAAGAGTTTTCTTTACACTTCTTATAACCCGTTGTGGGGAAGAAAATTCGAGGTAGTAACGGGTTAAGTTAAGG
>NZ_LGYA01000001.1:3432954-3445170 GCF_001273755.1 Peribacillus butanolivorans | reverse complement strand
AACAAGTGTAAGTTCAACTACATCTCTGTCTACGCCTTACAGGCTAGCCAATCGATGAGTTTTCTTTACACTACTCGTAACCCGTTACGGAAGAGAAAATTCGAGGTAGTATCGGGTTAAGGTAACAAGTGTAAGGGCAACTACATATCTGTCTACGCCTTACAGGCTAGCCAATCGAAGAGTTTTCTTTACACTTCTTATAACCCGTTGAGGGGAAGAAAATTCGAGGTAGTAACGGGTTAAGGTACCAAGTGTAAGTTCAACTACATCTCTGTCTACGCCTTACAGGCTAGCCAATCGATGAGTTTTCTTTACTTTTTTTCACATAAATACCCTTGTTTTTTCAAACACTAGAGTGGAATTTAAAGGAGAGTTAAAACAATGGGTATTTTAGAGAGATGGATGGGTGAAGCGGGAGCGAAGAAGGATTTGCACCTCCTCTTGCTGATTGGCGGCCTGTACAGCCTCAGTATCGCTTTATCCAATACATTCGTTAATGTGTATCTGTGGAAACAATCCGGTCAAATTGTTGATATTGCCGTATATAATCTAACCGTGGTGCTTTTTCAACCGATAACCTTTGTATTCGCTGGCAGATTAGCGAAAAAAGTAGACCGGATCATTGTCCTGCGTTTGGGTGTTATCTTTTTGGCCCTATTTTATTTATCAGTTCTTTTGGTCGGCACACGGGCCACGGATTTCATTTGGCTACTTGGTGCACTGTTAGGGATTGGGTATGGGTTCTATTGGCTTGCTTATAATGTGTTGACTTTTGAGATTACGGAACCAGAAACAAGAGACTTCTTCAATGGATTTTTAGGGATTTTATCTTCATTTGGAGGGATGATTGGTCCCATTCTTTCAGGATTTATCATTTCGAGGCTCGAGAAATTCACAGGTTATTCTATTGTTTTCGGATTATCGTTACTTTTGTTTTCTATAGCAGTGTTTCTCAGCTTTTCATTAAAAAGGCGTCCGGCTCATGGGAAATACTTTTTCATACGGATAATGAAGGAACGAAAAAATAATCGAAATTGGCTTTTAATAACTCGTGCTCACTTTTTTCAAGGCATACGAGAAGGAACATTCATGTTTATCATTTCGATTATTGTTTTTATTCAGACGGATAGTGAACTTGCTTTGGGCAGTTATGGGCTCTTAAATTCAGCTATATCTTTTATTGCTTATTTTGTTGCTTCTCGGTATATAAAACAGCCGATGCGAAAAAAAGCAATTCTTGTTGGGGGAATCCTGTTGTATGCAGGGATCTTGCTAATTGCTTTTGATATCACATTTGGAAGGCTTCTCATTTATGGTGCAATCGTTGCAATCGCCTACCCAATTCTACTCGTACCGTATATATCATTGACTTATGATATTATAGGCCGTGCTTGGAATGCCGCAGAAATGAGAATTGAATATATCGTAGTTCGTGAGCTGTTCGTTCATTTTGGAAGAATCGTTTCTATATTAGGATTTATTCTGTCAGTCATGTTTTTCGATTTAAAACAGATCCTGCCAATATATCTGTTAATCGTCGGGGCGGGGCATACTATGATTTATTGGTTTGTGCGGAAAATCGACATCAATGACCAGAATTGAAAAGAGGCCTTTGAGGCCTCTTTTCAATATCTAAGACTTACGATTTTTGAAATTATGAGCCGTAAGTCACTTTTTATGTAAAGTTCGTTATATGTTTAATATTTCTAGAACACTAAGGTAGAAAAAAATATAAATGTTCTATAGAATGGTATAGGACTATTATGACTATGTAAAAAGGATGTGTGGCTTAGTGTGAATAAAAAGAAAAAGAAAAAGACGCATGTACCTTTCAGATTGAATATTCTTTTCTTTTTAGTATTTGTTTTGTTTTCTGCTTTAATTTTGCGTTTGGGTGTTGTACAGATTGTGTATGGTGATGATTACCGGCGCGAAATTGAAAGAACAGAGGAAGTGACCGTGAATAATTCGGTGCCCCGTGGGAAAATGTATGACCGTAATTTAAAATTGATGGTCGACAACCAACCACTGGATGCAATTACATATACAAGAAAGCAAGGTACGAAACAAAAAGAAATGGTCGAAACGGCTGAGAAACTTGCGAAGTTGATTGATAAAGATACGGATAAAGTGACGGATCGTGATAAAAAGGATTATTGGATTTTAAATAATCCAGAGCTTGCCGAGAAAAAGATTACGGATAAAGAGAGAAAACAAGTAGAAGAGGGCGAGCTTGAAGAAGGTGATTTGTATAAGCTTCAGCTTGATCGAATTACTGAGAAAGAAATGGAGATTCCTGAAGAAGAAATGGAAGTCCTTGCCATCTATAGAGAATTCGCAAGTGGATATGCTCTGACTCCGCAAATTGTGAAAAACAAGAAAGTAACGAAGGAAGAATTTGCAAAGGTGAGTGAAAACCTTGATTCGCTTCCTGGGGTTGATGTATCAACGGATTGGGATCGTTTCTATACGTATAATAAAACGCTCAAATCTGTGTTAGGGAAAGTTTCTTCTTCTGAAGAAGGATTACCTAGTGAAAGCCTGGACTATTATCTAGCACGCGATTATAGCCGGAATGACCGAGTAGGTAAGAGTTATATTGAGGCGCAATATGAGGATATTCTACAAGGACAGAAAGCTAAGGTAAGGAATGTGACCGATAAATCAGGGAACATTGTGGATTCCGAAGTGATTACAGAAGGTTCGCGAGGAAAAGATCTTATATTGACAGTTGATATGGATTTACAACTTGCAACAGAGGAAATCATTGAAAAGCAATTGATTGCCAAGAAAAGAATGGGCAACACTAAGTTCTTGGATAGAGCTTTTGTCGTTATGATGGATCCTAATACAGGGGAAATATTAACGATGGCTGGTAAGAAATATGAGAAGGATTCAAAAACAGGGAAATCTGCCATAGAGGACTTTGCATTAGGGAATATTACGACTTCCTATACGATGGGTTCTTCCGTAAAAGGTGCAACTGTTTTGACCGGTTATCAGCAAGGAGCTATCCAACCGGGTACATACTTTTATGATACGAAGTTGAAAATCAAAGGTACCCCCGCTAAAGGTTCTTATAGTAACTTCGGGAATATTAATGATTTAACCGCCTTAAAAGTATCCTCGAACGTTTATATGTTTAGGACAGCGATTAATATTGCAGGTGCAAATTATGTTCCGAACGAACCATTAAATATAAGTTCAAGCGCCTTTTCAACTATGCGTAATTCATTTGCCCAGTTTGGCTTGGGTGTCCGTACGGGGATCGATCTCCCGAATGAAATGAGTGGATTCAAAGGTTCGGAAACGTCACCAGGTAAGCTTCTTGACCTCGCAATCGGACAGTACGATACGTACACACCGATGCAGCTTGTACAGTATGTTTCAGCCATTGCGAATGGTGGAAATCGTATGAAGCCGCATATGGTTAAGGAAATCCGTGATCCTGTTGATAATAATGAGGAATTAGGTCCTGTTGCGGAAGACGTTTCACCAACTGTCCTTAATCGTCTTGAGATGAAGGAAGAATGGATAGAACGTGTGCAGAGCGGTTTCGAGAAAGTTGCGATGGAACAAGGCGGAACGGCATATAAGTATTTTGGTAAGAAACCATATACGGTAGCGGCTAAAACTGGGACGGCGCAAGCGTTCTATGATGGTCCGAACCGAGCGGATTATAGCGAACCTCAAGATACGATGAATATCACGTTGGTCGGCTATGCACCTGCTGAAAACCCTGAAGTTGCTTTTGCTGTTGTTGTCCCGTGGGCGTACCAGGGCCATTCGGGTCATGATATGAGTAAAGTAATTGGCGAAGAGATTATGGATACGTATTTCAAACTGAAAAAAGAGCGTGCTAAGAAAGGGAAGACTGAAGAAACGACTGAGTTGAAGGTAGAGAATGGTAAAGAGGTTCAAAAAGAGCAGGCTGAAATAAGAAATAGTCAGGAAAATGAATAAAAAGTCATAAAACACGTTTTTGGGTAAAACCGAAAGCGTGTTTTTTTGTCATAAAGTAAAATTGCTCCGTAGTGTCATGCTATCAGTATGCCTCGACCTTTGCACTTTCCCCTTATGAAAAAGACCTATAATCACTTCAGTTGGAGTTGGAGTAATTTCCCTCTCATGTAAACAGGCACTGGGCACAAAATAAGAGAGTGATTAATGGAAAAGATACTGTTGTTAATTAGTACCATATTACTTTCTGACTACCTTTACAATATATAAACAATTATTTACTTAATGTTTACAATTGCTTTAAACGGAATTTACAGTCAAAACGTATGATGTGTTTGTAGGACAAAATATTCATATAAAATTCTTAGGGGGATTTACAAATGAGACGTTTCAAATTTATGGCAATGACTGCAGTAATGGGTGGAGTAATAGCAGTGGCAGCTGGATGTGGATCAAATGATACTTCAAACAGCGGTAAAGGAAATGAAACGGCTTCAGATAAACTCAAGGGCGAAGTGATTATGGATGGTTCATCGACTGTATTTCCAATCATGGAAGCAGTTGCTGAAGAATATATGGCGGCACAACCTGATGTTAAAGTATCTGTAGGATCATCGGGAACAGGTGGAGGATTTAAAAAATTCATCGCTGGAGAAACGGATCTAACTAATGCGTCCCGACCAGTCAAAGACGAAGAAAGTGCGTTACTTGATGAAAAGGGAGTTAAGTATACAGAAATGAAGCTTGCGTTTGATGGTATTTCTATCGTTGTCAATAAAGATAATGAGTTCATCGATAAAATGACAGTTGACGAACTAAGAAAGCTTTGGGTTGACAATGGATCAGTGAAGAAATGGTCTGATATACGTCCGGAATGGCCGAAGGAAGAAATTAAATTTTACTCTCCGGGAACTGATTCTGGCACATATGATTATTTCAACGAAGTTATTTTAGAGGAAAAACCAATGGTCGAAAATGCGACTCTTTCTGAAGATGATAACGTTCTTGTACAAGGCGTAGAAGGTGACAAAAATGCGATTGGTTTCTTCGGATTTGCTTACTATGCAGAAAATAAGGATAAATTAAAAGTTGTATCCATCGATAATGGTAAGGGTGCTGTTGAGCCTACACATGAAACGATTAAAAGCGGAGAGTATGCACCACTGTCTCGTCCTTTGTACACATATGTATCCAATAAAAGTGTAGCTGAAAAAGAACAAGTGGCTGATTATACTCAATTCGTCATTGAAAATGCTGGAGAGCTTTCTGAAGAAGTAGGCTACGTCAGCTTACCGGAAGAAGAGTACAAGAAGGATCTTGAAAAATTGAACGAACTAAAAAAATAATCAGTTTAACAGGCTGCCTAATCTCTTAGTATAAATAGAGGGATTGGGTAGCCCCTTAATATTGCGTGTCTGAAATGGAGGATACATGTTGGAACCGAAACAAACAGATACCTATTCTGTACAGCAATTAATTCTAGAAAAGAAAAGCAAAAAAAGATGGAATATAGAGAAACTCATTCCTAAACTGTTGTTCCTTACAGCGGTAATTTCTGTATTAATTACCATTGGGATAGTCCTTACGTTGATTTTTGAAACTTTTATATTTTTTGAGAAAGTGTCCATCGTGGAGTTTTTAACAGGACATAAATGGTTACCCTTTGCATCCACGCCTTCATTTGGGGTTATGCCACTTGTTGTTGGAACATTAAAGGTAACGGTAATAGCGGCGATAGTTGCAGTTCCGATAGGTCTTGCAACCGCCATTTTCTTGAGTGAATATGCATCAGAGAAAACACGGAGAATCATTAAGCCGATTTTAGAAGTTTTAGCTGGAATCCCTACTATCGTTTACGGCTTCTTTGCCTTAACCTTTGTAACGCCAGTATTGAGGGATATATTCCCTTCCCTTGACATGTTCAATGCTATAAGTCCTGGGATTGTGGTAGGAATCATGATCATGCCGATGATTGCCTCTTTATCGGAAGATGCGCTTGTCTCAGTACCGAAATCGATTCGTGAAGGTGCGTATGCTCTAGGTGCTACAAAGCTGGAAACGACGATTAAAGTGGTATTGCCAGCGGCCATGTCCGGTATCGTTGCTTCAATTGTCCTGGCTTTATCCAGAGCAATTGGAGAGACCATGATCGTAAGTGTCGCAGGTGGATCGACTCCAAGTATGAGTATGGACGTCACAAATTCTATTCAAACGATGACTGCCTATATCGTACAGGTGAGTACTGGAGACGCTGGGTACGGGACAACGATTTACTACAGCATATATGCGGTTGGAATGACACTGTTCGTCTTTACGCTTATTATGAATTTATTGGCGCAGTTCATCTCCCGCAAGTTCAGGGAGGAATATTAAAACATGAAACTGATAAACAAAAATCATGTTGTAAAAAAAATGCCCACTCGGCTGGCGGTTAACTCGATATGTAAAGGCTTATTCTTCTTAGCAACCTTATTTGGCCTTCTGGTATTGGCCATCTTATTTTATCGGATATTCACTCAAGGAATTGGTCATTTAAATTTTGATTTCTTCCAGAATTTCGCTTCAAGGAGACCGGAAGAGGCTGGTGTAAAGGCAGCTCTTATCGGTTCGATATGGTTAATGGCTGTCGTTACCCCAGTTTCCCTTCTTCTCGGTGTGGGAACGGCGATTTATTTAGAGGAATATGCACGAAAGAATTGGATCACATCTTTTATAAAGTTGAATATATCCAACCTGGCAGGTGTTCCGTCAATTGTATTTGGATTGCTCGGTTTGACGGTTTTCGTTAGGGCTCTAGCCTTGGATCGCTCCGTGTTGGCAGCAGGTTTGACGATGAGCCTACTCGTCTTGCCAGTCATCATTGTTGCAGCTCAGGAAGCCATACGTTCTGTACCGCGTGACTTAAGGGAAGCTTCTTATGGAATGGGTGCAACAAAG
Source organism: Peribacillus butanolivorans (assembly GCF_001273755.1). Classification (GTDB taxonomy): domain Bacteria; phylum Bacillota; class Bacilli; order Bacillales; family DSM-1321; genus Peribacillus; species Peribacillus butanolivorans. The sequence continues at coordinate 3,438,273 of NZ_LGYA01000001.1, read as the reverse complement.
TGGCAGACAATTTTAAAAGTGGTTCTTCCAGCTGCGATACCTGGTATTTTGACAGGTGGAATACTAGCTTTATCCCGGGCGATTGGGGAAACGGCTCCATTAGTGGTGGTTGGTATCCCGTTGTTCATCGCCTTTTTACCGCAATCGGTCATGGATACTTTTACGGTGCTACCGATGCAAATCTATAACTGGACATCCCGACCACAGGAAGAATTTCAGCAGGTTGCGGCTGCAGGTATCATCGTTTTACTTGCCCTGTTAATTTTAATGAATTCGATAGCTGTCATAATCCGTAACAAGTTCCAGAAAAGATACTGATTGGAGGAAGGAAAGAATGAATATGACATTAACGGGACCCAAAAAGGCTCCAACAGTTGGAATAGAAAATGAAAATGCAGATTCTGTTTTCTTAAAGGAAACGGTGTATGAAACGTCAGATCTCAATTTATGGTACGGTGAAAACCATGCTTTAAAAAATATTAACCTAGATATGTATCAAAATGAAGTGACCGCCATTATCGGGCCTTCAGGATGTGGAAAATCTACCTACATCAAAACGTTAAATCGGATGATTGAACTTGTTCCAGATGTTAAAACGACTGGGCAGATTAAATATAGGAACCGCAATATTCTAGATCAGTCTTACAAGGTAGAAGATTTAAGGACACAGGTTGGTATGGTTTTCCAAAAACCTAATCCCTTCCCTAAATCAATTTATGAAAATGTTATATACGGACCAAAAATCCACGGTATCAAAAATAAAAAGATTCTTGATCAAATCGTGGAAAAGAGTTTAAAAGGAGCAGCCATTTGGGATGAAGTGAAAGACCGTCTGCATGAAAATGCGTATGGACTTTCTGGTGGACAGCAACAGCGCCTTTGTATCGCTCGTTGTCTGGCGATTGAACCTGATGTCATTTTAATGGATGAACCGACTTCTGCTCTTGATCCTATTTCCACTTTGAAAATAGAAGAATTAGTCCAAGAGCTAAAAAAAGATTTCAGTATCATCATCGTTACTCATAATATGCAGCAGGCAGCTCGTATCTCTGATAAAACGGCCTTCTTCTTAAATGGGGAAGTCATCGAGTATTCAGACACTAACACCATCTTTTCGAACCCGAATGATAAGAGAACAGAAGATTATATTACCGGACGTTTTGGCTAAATGAAAGGGAGATGCGACAATGGTTGTTCGTGAAAATTTTGAGCTTCAATTAAAAGAATTGCAAGAGAAAATTGTGAGGTTGGCTAATTTAGCTTCAGGTGCGATATCAAAATCATTCACTGCTTTGGAAAACAAGAATCTTGAAGAGGCTCTTGAAGTTATTGATAATGATACAATAGCTGATTTACTAGAAGAGGAAATTAATGACTTTGCGATTTTACTGATTGCTAAGCAACAGCCGGTTGCGATTGATTTGCGGAGAATAATTGCTGCTATAAAAATAGCTTCAGATATTGAAAGGATGGCGGACTTTGGCGTTAATATCGCTAAATCAGCCATTCGAATCGGTGACCAGCCATTTATTCTGCCTTTAACACCATTAAAGCAGATGCATGATATTACATTAAAAATGATTGAACTTTCGATAGATGCATTTGAGAAGGAAGATGTTGTTCTTTCAAGAGAAATCATTGAAATGGATGATGAGGTCGATCGCTTTTATGGAGAGATGATTCGAAGTCTCCTTCGACTTTCAGATGAAAAAAACCTTCAGCAGATCACACAGCTTTCTTTAATTGCCCGTTATTTAGAAAGAACGGCTGACCATACAACGAATATCGCTGAAAATATCTACTTTCTGGTAAGAGGGAGATATATTGGCAGGAATGAATGAATACATTCCTAAATGGAAAAAGAGAGACTTTTTTTTCGGACAAAGTCCAATTAAAAAGTCTCTCTTTTTTTAATGAGTTAAAGTATGGGCCAACTGTCTGTATGTCATATTATTTGTAACGACAAAGACGCCGATTTGAACATTTTTAGAGAAATCATGTTCATTCATATAAGCTTCAAAGCCAGCAGCATCATCGATGATTTGCTCTTTAGCTAGAATCTGGGTAATTTCTGTAGTGGTCATATTCGATTTCACTTTTAAAGTATAGGAGACGATAGTGTCTTCCTTTTTGGAAACCTCTTTCTCTTTCGTTTCCTGAATCGGATTTACATCTTGTTTATTCTGTTTTTCTTTGTCCGCATTCTTCGAGGGCTTGCTTGCTATTTCGCCATCATCCGTCGGAGATGACACGACAAATCCTTTTTTTACGAGCAATTCCTTAGCTTCCTCCGTAGTCGGAGCGTGGCCTGCATTCGCACCTGTGCCATAATAAAAGCCAGCAAATATTGCAGTGGAAAAAATGATACCGGCGGAAAGACCCTGCATTGTTGCTTTATTCATCTTCGTTTACCCGCAATCTATGTTGTTCGATGACAGAGATGGTTTGTTCCTTTGTTAAAGAGGATTGCTCAGCGATTTGGTTCAAAGAAAGGCCTTGGCTGTATAAAGAAAGAACCTGGCTTTTTAAAATTTTATGAATAGGCTCCAATTCATTGAAAGGAACAGCTTGTTGGAATTTGGATTCAGGATTAATCAGCTCATCCTGAATAACAAATTCCTCCTCAAGAATCTTCACTTTCTTCTTTAATTGGTAGATATCCTGCATATAGGTTAAGGTCATCTGTTCTAGATCTTCTTCTAACTTGGCAATCTTATCTTGTTTGAAACATAAGTATAACGGTGGCTAATGAGAATAATAGGATAATAAGGGCTTCCATGCTTTCACCTCAGAAGAGAATTTTCGACATTTACTTATATTTTACACATATTTTAAAAAAATTGGTGATTTTCATATTTTTATACCATCTAAAAAACTGCTTAGCTTCATAATTATGTCTTATTTGTAACAAACTTTTGTCGAAAAGCATGATGCCTTTTACTGAGATGGAAAATTTTTGATTTTAAAACAGGGAAAAACCCTTTGCTAGCCAACTTACATAAAATTCGACAAAATGTGTTTATTGTCCATAAGCCAATTCAATGCTAACATGAAGATAGAATAAAAAGAAAAGACGAAATATTTAGAATAGTTAATTATAAGTGAAAACTAAAGAAGAATATGGTGTGCAGAATCTAAAAAGGATAGTATCGCTGTCAGCGCCTAACGATAAGTTATATATAAATTAATTAGAGAAAGGGATGATTGTATGAGTTCACTATCCGCGTATATGCCGCAGGATAACCAGGAATTATATCGAAAGGGGTTAAAGGCTGGGCTATGGATGGACGAGAGTTTTGATTGGTATCCTGAAGAGGATATAATGAGTCATCCTAACGGGGAGTTACGGACGCTTGTACAAACTTATACTCAGGGACAGGTAACCTTTTCAAAGTTTACGATAAGGAATACCTCATTTGAGCCTAAACATCCGAAGGTGTTTTTCCACTATGAAAACGCTTTCGAAAGGCAGGCAGTGGCTTTTTACAGTCCAAATGAAAGGGCAATTTTACATGTTGCCCCTCAATCGATTGCTTTATTAGGGGGATTGGTAAAGGGTAAAAGTATCTCGCAATATTGCATTCAAGGTAAAGGAAGCCTGTATCAAGAGGGGTGTTTTAAATCACTGAAAGAAGGACTACTTGCCTATTCACCGCTTGCCAAGGGAGAGGTCACGAGTATGTTTACCTTAGAGACGGAGATCTTGCCGAAGGAATGTGTGGAAGCGGTGGCTTGGGCCATTCATGCTGAAACTAGAGAAGAAGCAAAAGTCATAAATAATCAGCTTCTCCTGACGATGCAAAACATGGGTAATAAACTATAAAAAAAGTTTATGTTGTATTTCCCGAAAAACATACTAGCAATTCACAACAAATAATGCTATTATAGAAAAGTCCTATGTGAAAAAGTCAATATGTTTGGAGGGAAATACACATGCGCGTGAATATTACGTTAGCTTGCACTGAATGTGGAGACCGTAACTATATTTCTAAAAAAAATAAACGTAACAATCCAGACCGTCTTGAGCTTAAAAAATACTGCTCAAGAGAAAAACGCAGCACCACTCACCGTGAAACAAAGTAAGCAACAGGATTTTTCCTGTTGTTTTTTTTTATGCTTTTTTGATTGTCTCCGCTTTAATATTCGATTTTTGAAAGAATCGAGCTCATTTTAATGAACCTTTTCCTAATATGCACGGAATAATTCGACAATTTTCTACTTCGTATTTAGTAAATGAATAAATATTATGAGATAATAATAGAAGTAGACTAAAGGAGTCGGAAAAGATGAGAGAACATAAGAAAAAGCTCCGGCAGGAAGTTAGATCTCGTTTAATGGAGCTAACTAAAGAGGAGCACGAAGAATTATCGAATAAAATTGCTGAAAACTTATTTTCCCTTGATGAATGGAAAAAAGCTAAAACCATAGGGATTACTATTTCAATTCCTCCGGAAGTTCCAACTGTCCGTATTATTGAGCAAGCATGGAGTGAGGGAAAAGAAGTAGCCGTTCCAAAATGTGACCCTGAAAAGAAGACGATGGAGTTCAAAAAGATTATGTCCTTTAATCAGCTGGAATCTGTTTATTATGGACTACTTGAACCTGTAGCTGAAACAAATAAAGCTACTATTGAGGAATTAGATGTATTAGTTGTACCAGGCCTTGCTTTTACAAAAGAAGGATATCGGCTGGGGTTTGGGGGCGGCTATTATGACCGTTTTCTCTCTTACTACCGAGGAGCTACATTAGCTCTTACATACGAAGTTCAAATAATAGATGATCTGCCTATTGAGGTGCATGATATCGCGGTGGGTAAACTTATTACCCCAACAAAGGTTTTACGGACATATGCCCATTAGAAGATGAAGTTCATTAATTATCATTTTTAGCTCATAAAAATCCTATCCTGTATCACACTAACGGTAGGAGGGATTGTTATGCTTCGATTAATTGTTCAGATTTTCTTGGTTGGATTAGTGGTTTATGCAGGCTATCAAAACCGGTATCGCTTGATAAATGTTGCCCTATCTAACGGCTTAGTAAGAAGGTTTCTAGTGACCAAATCCTTGGATATGCCAATTGTCAGGGATAAAATGATGCAAAGCATGTTCAGTCAGACCAAATGATGATGTCAGCCTTTTAAAAAGGAACCTGAATATGAACTGCACCCCAATTGTTAGACAACATCTAATAATTGGAGGTGCAGTTTTTTTGACTAAATATACGATAGACGAAAAATCACATGCAGTTTTAGAGTACTTAGAAGGGAAAAAATCCTATAAATCCATTGCACAAGAAAGAAATGTAGGTTTATCCCCT
>NZ_LGYA01000001.1:3179176-3432572 GCF_001273755.1 Peribacillus butanolivorans | reverse complement strand
AAACAATACTCTCATGATTTGAAAAGACATAACATTACACAAAGCATGTCCCGCAAAGGAAATTGTCTCGATAATGCGGTCATTGAAAACTTCTTTGGCTTATTAAAATCCGAATTACTCTATCTTCAAGAATTTGAAAGCATGGAGCATTTCAAACAAGAATTAGAGGAATATATCCATTACTACAATCATCAACGAATCAAGGTAAAATTAAAAGGCATGAGCCCGGTAGATTACCGGATTCATGCCCTCAAGGCTGCCTAATTAAATAAAGTGTCTAACTTTTTGGGTTCACTTCAATAAGGGTTCCTTTTTTATTTAAAAGGAGAGAAAGATTGGAATTAAACAGTCTCTTTTTTTACTTTTTTCTTAATTTCGTCTATAGTTTTAATTAAATGAAACAGGAATTTTAGAAGGAAAAGATTCATTGGAAAGTGGGGAAGGTATTGGGATTTAAAGAGGATTATTTGTTTTGGGAGACTGTAAGGCAGTTGTCAACCCAATATGATTATCGAATGATCACTGTCACGGAAAACCATCAGGAGATTTGGCTCGAAAGCGATAAAAACAAGGAGTTCCCGGTCATCAGACTTATTCGTCATGATTTGGATTGGGCAAACTGGCTGAAACGCGATATTGACCGAACCTTGCAGAATGGGGAAAAAATCCGAAGAAAATTATACAAAAAACCTATTTCGATATTAAGTATCTACGTGAGTAAATTTGCTCCAGTAGATGATTATGAATTTAGTTTGCAGCCTGCATCATTTCAAAAAACGAAGGTTAACACGTTTATTTTAGCTTGTGAATCGTTTCCCGCTTCGTTACAAAATCTTGAGCATGTCCTAAAAAAACCGCTAACCATTCACGATCTGAAAGCTGAAGATTTAGATGAAGAAAAAGTTCTCACGTTAAAGCAGGCCGCCATCACGGAATCCGTTAAAAAGATTAAGGCTGAGCAAAAAGTGTTTCAAAATTCTAAACCATTCTTTACATACATATTCATTGCGATACAAATAGCTGTTTTTATCTTGATGGAGTTCAATGGTGGAAGCACCAATTCGAAGACGCTGATTGAGTTTGGAGCTAAATATTCTCCCTACATCATGCAAGGGGAATGGTGGAGATTTTTTAGCCCGATGATCGTCCATATTGGCTTTATCCATTTACTTATGAATACATTTTCGTTGTATTTAATCGGTGCTGAAGTAGAAAGGATTTATGGAAACGCCAGGTTCTTATTCATTTATATTTTTGCTGGGTTTGCCGGGACTTTGGGCAGCTTTATTATGACACCAAATCTTTCAGCAGGAGCGAGCGGTGCTATTTTCGGCTGCTTTGGGGCACTTCTGTATTTTGGAATTGTATATCCGAAATTATTTATGCGATCTATGGGCTCTTCGGTCATCGTTTTAATTATTATTAATCTGGTTTATGGTTTCACTGTTTCAGGCATTGACAATGCAGGGCATATTGGCGGATTGATTGGCGGCTTCTTGGCTGCTGGAGTGGTCCACCTTCCAAAAGCTAAAAATCTCTTGCGTCAGCTGGCCTTTTTAATAGGAACGGCAATACTGACATATATCTTGCTGCAATTCGGTTTTAACCATCAGAATAGTGCAGCTATAGATGATAAAACCATGGCTATGTTGGCCCTGGAATACATTGACAATGAAGAAGAAGATAAAGCGGAGGATATATTGGTCAAATATGTGAATGAAAATTCTGACGCACCGCTTTCACTTTTTATACTAGGAAATTTATCTTTTGGCGCAGAGGATATAAATCAGGCTCGTGATTATTATGAAAAAGCGATTGAACAAAACCCTGAATTACATGAAGCCCATTATAATCTGGCCTTAGTTTATGTGAAATTAGAGTTATATGATCAAGCTAAAGAACAAGCTCAAAAGGCAATTGAGCTTGCTCCAGAGAAAAAATCATATACTAAATTATTAAAAGAAATTGAAAATCAACTATAGCTTCTGACGTAGCATAATAGGGGTACCGTCTTCCAGTGTAAACAAGACAAGTATTTCACTTTGATTCTTTGCTACAAGCAATTGGGGGATGGTGCTACCTTGTGAACTCACAGTAGAGCCGTCCTCCTTTTTTACGCCTAACACATAATTTTTATAAAGTCCCTCCCAAAGCTTTCCTACAATTTCTTCACGTTGGAATTGGGGAAAGGCAGAAAGCCATTGGTTTTTTTTTGAAGGTAACTCGGTTAATGAGATAATTTTGTACTGATCTTGATTAATTTGAAATGTATTACTAGCTTCCTCCAAACTGTTTTGAGTAATTTCATCGGTCAAGTTGTCCAGCGTTTTTTTCCATTCGTTCTGAACTTCGGAAAGAGGTCTATGGAAATATTGAAAAGTTGGTGTAGTTACGGTATATAGTTTATCTTTACTTAGTTGTTGAGCACTGGTAAAAATGGTTTCAGTTGGGTGTACCTCGGCATAGTGAAAAGTTACGGCTTCATAACGCCCGCTTTCGCTTTCTTTGGATTTAGCTTTTTGGGAGAGTCCTTGTTTATTTTGTCTCCAATTTTTTAAAGATCCAGCCAATTTCCCATTTTTGTATAGCAGGGAGACATCTTGGCGTAGGTAGGCAGACCGGTCCAACGAAGAATTGACCTTCCAAGTTATAGAGTATGTTGAATCTCCTATTTTTTTAGGCGTCAAATGAGTGGCAGCTTGTTCAAAATGGAGAGAGGTATCGATAGGAAAATAAATAATGGTTTCCTCTACCTGATTTTTATTTGAAAAATAAAGGATGACAAAAATGGTAGTTAGTACTAAAAAAACAGTATACTTCAATTGTAGTTTCATTTTTCCCCTCCGTTTTAACGTATGATGACTGTTCAAATTACTAGGTTGGTTCGAATAATGAAATATGGAAATTTCAAAAGACCTTCAATGAACGTTCACTTTCCTAATGTTTCATCATATGAATAGAGTTGGACAACTATGAGGGGATGGGAAAAATTATCATAAGGGGAAATCTGCGCTTGTTACATGGCGGCGGATTCGTTATACTTTCCATAGAATAGAGTAAAGAGGTTTATTATGAAAACATTTTATGATCTTCAACAATATTTGAAAAGATTCGGGACGTTTATTTATATTGGTGATCGTTTAGCCGAGCTTGAACTGATGGAAGCAGAAATCAGAGAAATTCATCGAATGCAGATGATGGACACGAAAGATTATCAAATGGCGATACTTTTAATTAGGCAGCAATTGTCTCTTGAAAGGGAAAAGCAGAAAAAAAATTGATAAAAAGGTGAGAATGATGGAAAAGTGGCTGATGGGTGTCGATTTAGGCGGTACAACTACCAAGCTTGCTCTAATTAATTTATACGGAGAGATTATTCATAAATGGGAAATCAGCACTGACATCTCCGAAAATGGCAAATTCATTACGATGAACATAGCCAAAGCGATTGATGCGAAGCTTGAAGAACTCAATGAACCGAAGAGTAAAGTGTTAGGTATAGGAATGGGCGCCCCTGGTCCTGTGAAATTTGTTAACGGTTCCATTTATGAAGCCATCAATATAGGATGGAAAGACTATCCTTTAAAAGATCTATTGGAAGTGGAGACATCTCTTCCAGCTGTAATCGATAATGATGCCAATATGGCAGCATTGGGGGAAATGTGGAAAGGCGCGGGTAATGGAGCTAAGGACCTTGTATGTGTTACTCTTGGAACAGGTGTAGGTGGCGGAATCATCCATAATGGGCAAATCGTCCATGGTACAAGTGGGGCGGCGGGCGAAATCGGACATATAACCGTTGTAACAGATGGTGGAGCTCCATGCAATTGCGGGAAAACGGGTTGTTTGGAAACGGTTGCTTCAGCAACAGGAATCGTCCGACTGGCTTTAGAGGCTTTGCACAATTCCGAGCAAATGTCCCTTCTTCAGCAGAAAATCAACGAGGGAATTATGCTCTCTTCTAAATTGTTATTCCAATGTGCAAATGCAGGTGATCCTCTATCTAAAGCTGTGGTAGATAAGGTATGCAATTACTTAGGGTTAGCCTTATCACATGTTGGGAATGTTATGAATCCAGATAAAATCGTTATTGGTGGAGGCGTTTCACAAGCGGGAGACATTCTGCTCGCCAATGTCCGTTCGGCATTTGAAAAATATTCATTTAAGCGGGTTTGTAAATCAACGAAAATTAGCCTTGCAACACTAGGCAATGATGCAGGGGTAATTGGAGCAGCTTGGCTTATTAAAAATCAATTAAATCCATGATTCTTTCCTTATAACCCTGTACAAACAGGGTTATAAGGTTAATTAATGTAATTTTCAAAAAAAAGTTTGTGCATCTAACAAATTGTAAGGCTTCATCTCAGTTAGGAAGTTCAATTTTTCTACTAACTATCAGTTGTAAGTGAACAATGAATCGTGATGGAAAGTGCTTTGTTGTTTGGAAGTAAAAGATTATAGCTCCAACGCTTTTTTTATTAGGAGGGACCAGATTGAAAAGGGACTTCAAGAATCAGAAATATTCGTTATTTTGGGTTGTGTTTTTATCACTTTGGCTTAAAACATACATCGCTTATAAAACAAGTTTTGAGATAGATATTGAAAATTGGGTTCAGGAAATCATATTATTCATTAATCCGGTCAGCTTCCTTTTACTTGCTCTTGGCGTAAATATTTTTTTGAAAGAAACCAGACGAACAGCCTATTTGTTGACCATGAGTTTTTTAATTACCTTAGTACTGTTTGCCAACCTTGTTTTTTTTCGCTTTTTTAATGATTTTTTAACCATTCCAGTGCTTTTTCAGACGAGCAATATGAGCGACCTTGGAAGCAGTGTTCATGAACTGATTAATGCGAGTGACCTTTTGTATTTTGTTGATCTTCTTTTCTTGATAATACTTTTAAAATACAAACCGAAATTATTCTTTAATCGAGCGAATAATCTGCAGGATCGAAAATTCTATTTACTAATGACGATAGGAATTACGTTTTTTAACCTAGCGTTAGCAGAAGCGGAGCGTCCTGAACTCCTTACTCGTACTTTTGACCGTGAAATCCTCGTTAAAAACATCGGTACGTACCATTACCACCTGTATGATGCCATATTACAGACAAAATCATCGGCTCAGCGTGCTTTAGCAGATGGCAGTGAATTGACTGAGATTGAAAATTATGTTCGCGCCAATCAAAAAGCAGAGAATGATGACTTCTATGGGCTTGCCAAAGGAAAAAATGTGATTCTTGTATCATTGGAATCCACCCAGAGCTTTGTCATCAATAAAACCGTGAATGGTGAAGAAATCACCCCGTTTTTGAATGAATTTATTAAAGAGAGCTATTACTTTGATAACTTTTATCACCAAACTGGTCAAGGAAAAACGTCCGATTCCGAGTTCATTATTGAAAATTCTCTCTATCCATTAGGAAGAGGCGCAGTATTTTTTACACATGCCCAGAATGAATATAAGGCTACTCCTGAAATATTAAAGGAAAATGGCTACTATACAGCTTCCTTGCATGCCAATAACAAAAGTTTTTGGAATCGTGATTTGATGTATGAATCTCTTGGATACCAGCGTTTTTATAATAGTGATGATTATAAGGTTTCAGAAAAAAATTCGGTCAATTGGGGTTTGAATGATAAGTCATTTTTCCAGCAATCAATTGCTCACTTAAAGGGAATGCCGGAGCCTTTTTATGCAAAGTTCATAACTTTAACCAATCATTTCCCATTTACTTTGAATGAAGAAGACAGGACATTGGAAGAATACAATTCTAATTCCAAAACATTGAATCAATATTTTCCGACTGTCCGTTATACTGACGAAGCGTTAGAACAATTTATCACGGATTTGAAACGTGACGGTTTATATGAAGATTCTATTATTGTATTATATGGCGACCATTATGGAATTTCGGAAAATCACAACTCAGCGATGAGCCAGTTCCTTGGGAAGGAGATCACTCCGTTCGAATCCATTCAACTTCAGCGTGTCCCATTGATCGTTCATATTCCTGGGGAGAAGGGACAAACCATTTCCACCGTTTCTGGGCAGATTGATGTAAGGCCTACTCTCCTTCATTTACTGGGTATTGAAAATGATGATTATATCGAATTCGGAAAAGACTTATTTTCTAAGGAGAAAATTGATTTTACCGTTCTTCGCGATAGCAGCTTCATCATGAAGAATTATCTCTATACTATGGATACCTGCTATGATAAAAAAACCGGAGAGCCTACGGAAAAGGAATCATGTGAAAGGTATTTGGAAAAGGCAAAGCAAGAGCTTGAATACTCAGACAAAATCATATACGGAGATTTGCTTCGATTTTATGAGCATTGATGTAAGGAACCTGGTGAAAACCAGGTTTTTTGTTTTTCTAAAGATAATTCAACTGGAATTCAGGATAACTGCATCCTATTATAAAACGCTGGGGATTGGTGAACATCTTTCGGCTTTTCGTTTCATAAAGATTAAACAATGAAAGGGGCGAAGGCTATGAGAGTTGTGAGCAGAAGCGGTGATAGGTTGGCGTATTACAGTGATTTGTTTCAAATCCCAAAAGAATTAATTGAAGATGCCAATCCCGATATTCATGAAGGGATTTTGCCAGAAGGCCTGGATGTGGAAATTCCGGGTTTCATTCTTCAGAAGGAAACCCGGCTAGATATCGATTTAGCAGCTATTGCTTTACAATATCAACTGCCTATTGATGCGTTATTAATGGTAAATCATGTTGAACAAAGACCATTTTCTGTACCCGTTCGAATCATGGAACCTCTCCTTGTCACAGAAAAGCTCTATGATTATCAGTCGCTTCTTGATGACCTAGAAATTTTATCTTTTCATTACCCTTTTATAAAAGTTGAATCGATTGGTGTGAGTGTGTTAGGGAAAGAGCTCCTTGAAGTAAGAATAGGTAAAGGTGATAAGGTTATTCATTACAACGGTTCTTTTCATGCAAATGAATGGATTACATCGGCGGTCTTGATGAAATGGTTGAATGATTTGCTACTTTCAGTTACGAATGGTAGTTCTCTTTGCGGAATGGATTGCCTGCCCTTCTATAGAGATGTGACTATTTCGATGGTTCCAATGGTAAACCCGGATGGGGTTGATCTTGTCCTCAAGGGGGCGGTGGCTGCAGAGGAAAAGGTTGATGTGCTGAAAATAAATAATGATAACCCTGCATTTTATGCCTGGAAAGCCAATATCCGTGGAGTAGATCTGAATAATCAATATCCAGCTAATTGGGAGATTGAAAAGAAGAGGAAGGTTCCAAAGGCGCCTGCACCGAGGGATTTTCCAGGAGAGACCTGTTTATCAGAGCCAGAAGCAGTGGCCATGAAGGAGTTGGCTGAAAGACGAAATTTTGAAAGAGTGCTAGCGCTTCATACACAGGGAAAAGAGTTTTATTGGGGATATGAAGGACATGAACCAGAGCAGGCAGCAAATATAGCAAAAGAGTTTGAGGAGCGGAGCGGATACCGTGCTGTCCAATATGTTGACAGCCATGCAGGGTATAAGGATTGGTTTATTCAGGAGTTCAAGCGGGTAGGAATCACAATTGAGTTAGGTAAGGGTATTAATCCACTTCCACTATCGCATATGCCTACCATATATGAAGATTCAGTGAAGATTTTAATGGCAGGGCTGTATATGTGATGACGATTTTCGAAGGAATATACTTCCACGAAAATATAAGATAATTATTCGCCACATTTTCTCTTTTTTACTTTATAATGAAAGGCGTAAGGGTTTCGATTGGAAATCTTTACTCTTTCTAATGTCTCGCTCACATATGCCAGGCGTTTTAGTTTTGAAGTGGGAGGTGTGTGGAGATTAAAGTATCCAAAGCAGCTCTTTGTAAGCAGCTGTCTATCTGTAAGATGTTGTGTTTCGTCGCATTATTTATCTCCACTATCCTACTTATCTCGGCTTGTGAGCCTTCCAAGGACCTTAGTAAACCCGTAAATGATACGGAAAAAGAACACTCCCAATCTAACCAAGAAACTTCATTAAGCACATTAAAGATCCCAGCTTCAAAAACAGAAAAGATCGAAGCTATTTATGGATGGCTTGATTCTAAAACCATTTTATATTCTGTGAAGCAGGATGGTAATGATTTATCACAGTTGATGGTATGGAATTTGGAAACGAATGATACTTCCATTTTTTATCAGCCGTCTTTTGCGCTTTCTGAAGTATCAATCAGTCCAGCTGGTACGCATATTTTGGTATCGTCCTTCACGTCTTCAGGTAAAGCATCAATAGCGATCCTTGATCAAACAGGAAATCCACTGTATTCTGTGGCAATACCAGCCTATGAATTAACTTATGAGTGGAATTCATATCAAGATGGCATGTTGTTTTTATCTAGTTTTAATGAAGACTGGACATACAGCAGCTATGTGTTAAATCCAGAAGAGCAAACAATGGAAACGCTCGACTTTCCGCAGCCATTTGCTCAGTGGTCAAGTGAAAAAGAACTGATGTTTCTTGATTGGAATAGGGAAGAACCCGCTTTGACGGCTCCTTTAGAAAGAAAAGCGCTGAATGATGATGGAGTAGAAAGCCTAATGCTCGATGTTATTCACTTTAAAAAAATGAAACAGGCGCTAATGACGATTCAAGTGGAGACAGAAAAACAAGATCGGGGTACATATGCTTTTTATGATCAGACAAACAAACCGATCCACTCTTTTTCCTTACCGCTATTGAAAAGCTTTTCAGATTGGGTGATTCCATCCTATGATTTCATTGAAAAAAATAAGGAATTTATAACCTTTATTCCTAATGAATCAAAAGATGTTGACCAATATGATGGCAGGTTTACCTTAACTAAATTAAATTGGGAAAAAGGCACACAAGAAGAATTGATGAAGGACATGGAAAATGAACCATTAAGCTGTTCGCTTGATGGCAGCCTATGCTTATATGGATATCAATTTGAGAAAATCATTGATATGAAAACCCATCAAATACAGAGATTATTTAAAGAAAGTTAATGACCTAAAACAAAAGCCCGCCGCATGGCGAGCTTTTTTCTTTAATGTGCAACAGGAAAACCGCTGTTGATGACAGTCATAACAGTAAACCAACCAAACACGACTGCACTGCCTGCTGCAAAAATGAATCCTAAGAAGTTTCTGTGTTTTAATGAGGTAACCACAGCTGCTGCACCTAGGATAGCCACAAGTCCGAAAACAACCATTAATATCATATCAAAACCCCCTTTTAAGTAATGAAAACCTAATCTCTAATAATATACCCAGAGAATAAAGTAGCTACCAAAAATATGTAGAAAAGATTGCATTTGTTAATATTTTAATATTTTTTCAATTGTTTGTCGAGGTTTAAAAGGTGACACTTCTATGGCGTGAGTAAACTGGATTAACAATAGTAGCTTAAATTGGTGTAAGATAAGGGTAGAAAATCATACTGGAGTTGATAAAATGAAATGGACTCAAATTCCTTTAGGCCCGCTGCAAACGAATTGCTATGTAGTTTCCGATGGACAGAACTGCATTATTTTCGATCCGGGTGAGGAGCCGCAGAAAATTATTCAGTACATACAGACTAAAAAGTTAAAGCCGCTAGCGATTTTATTAACACATGCTCATTTTGACCATATTGGAGCACTTGATGCAATCCGCGACTATTATGAGATACCTGCGTATATTCATGAAAAGGAAGCAAAGTGGCTGCTTGATCCTGCATTAAATGGTTCACAGAAGTGGTTCCCGGAAAACCCAATGCGGATGAAGCCGGCCGACCATATTCTCGTAAATGAGCAGGAACTTACTATTGGTGGGTTCACTTTTGAAGTATTCGAAACCCCTGGGCACTCACCGGGCAGCGTGTCTTATTATGCGAAGGAAGAGCGGTTGCTCTTTTCCGGGGATGTATTGTTCCAGGGAAGTGTTGGCAGAACCGATTTAATAGGCGGAAGCGAATCAGTGCTTTTAAAAAGCATTGATACAAAACTGCTAACGCTTTCTGATGATACTATTGTTTTTCCTGGTCATGGGCCAGTTACGACGATCTTAGATGAAAAGAATACAAACCCCTTTTTGAGATAAAAAACTTTTGCAGGTGCCAGGTTTGGCACCTTTTTTTATTGTTAAATTTAAAAATGTAAATTTATTGAAAAATATTACTTTCGCAATTATACTGAATATTAAAATAAATCGTGCTGCTTTTCTAGGTTTTAAGAACATGAAAGGAGGTTGGGATCATGGAGAGTGAGAACAAAGGTATATTGGAGAAGGCCTTGTTAGATTTAGAAAGTGGTTTTACTGACATTGTAAATTGGCGAAGGCATTTGCATCAGTATCCTGAATTATCTTTTCAAGAAACGGAAACCTCGCAATTTATTGCAGAGAAACTAATTAGTTTTGGATTAGAAGTTAGGAAAAATGTTGGTGGTAATGGTGTGATAGGCATATTATCCGGAGGGAATCCTGGTAAAACCATTGCATTGCGAGCGGATTTTGACGCATTGCCCATTCAGGATGAAAAAGAGACACCCTATAAGTCTTTAAAATCAGGAGTTATGCATGCGTGCGGTCATGATGGTCATACTGCGGCTCTATTAGGAACAGCCCGAACATTAAGCAAGTTCCGTGAAAAATTAAAGGGGCGTGTTATTTTTGTTTTCCAGCATGCAGAAGAAAAGCCACCAGGCGGTGCGAAGGATATGCTGGGAGATGGGGCCTTAGAGGGCGTGGATGCCGTTTATGGAGCGCATTTAGCCACAGATATACCTGTAGGGAAAATAGCGGTGGGTAGCGGCTACAAAATGGCTGCAGTGGACGCATTTGAAATCACCATTGAAGGAAAGGGCGGTCACGGGGCTAGACCTCAGGAAGCCATTGATTCGATCGTGATTGGAAGTGAGATTGTCCAAGCATTGCAAAAAATCGTGAGCAGAAGAATAAGCCCTCTACAATCTGCAGTTGTAACTATAGGAGTTTTTCATGCTGGCTCGGCCTTTAATATCATTGCGAATACGGCCAAACTCGAAGGGACCGTACGTACATTCAATCAAGAAGTAAGATTCCAAATCGAAGAAGAAATTCGCTCGATAGTGAAAGGGATTACCGAGGCAAATCATGCAGCCTATAAAATTGACTATCTGAATGGTTATCCTGCTTTATACAACCATAGGGAGGAAACGGAGAAGGTTCGAAACATTTTTGTGAATACCTTTTCTGAAGAAGCTGTAGTTGAATTTTCCCCTTCCATGGGAGCAGAGGACTTTTCTTATTTCTTACTAGAGAAACCAGGTACATATTTTAAAATCGGTGCAAGAAATGAGAATGACAACACCCATTTTCCTCATCACCATCCTCGATTTGATTTTGACGAAATCGCACTAATAGATACGGGGAAGGCTTTTATAGCTATAGTATCAAAAGATATGTTCTGAGTTTGCTTTTTTTTGGAGCAGATCAAATTACACGTTTATTGAACAAAGAAGTAATATAATCAAAAACTATTTTGTGCATGAGCTTATTGTGGAAGGGGATCAAAGAAGAGGTGTTAAAATGAAAAATCTCCTGAAAGAAATGATTGTAAACAGTCCGCAATATAGAATTTCCTATCATGATTATATGGAAGCAGTCTTATATACACCAAATATAGGTTATTATGTGCGTGAAAAGAAGAAAATCGGTACAAATGGGGATTTTTATACATCTGGTAATGTTGGGGATGCATTTGGGAGGGCACTAGCCAGGTGGTTTATCTATTTGATAAAAGAATGCGGATTGCCTCCGAGAATAATCGAAATCGGTGCAGGAGATGGGAAGCTTGCCTATGATATCCTGGCCTTTATAAAAGAAACAGAGCAGGTGCTGTGGAGCTCACTCACCTATATCCTAGTAGACAGTAGCCCTTACCACAGAAAGGTTCAGCAAGAGCGTGTAGGGGTGTTTAACCAGGTTGCTTTTATGGATAGTTTAGAAAATTTGCCGAATGTAAATGGAATTGTCTTCTCTAATGAACTTTTTGATGCGTTGCCTGTACATGTCATTGAAATGAATAAGGGAGCTCTAGTAGAGGTATTTATCACTGTAGAGGAAGGACAATTAGTAGAAATAAAGGAACCTTTGAAAAATCAAGATATTCTTAACTACCTATCAAAACAGAATATCATGTTAAATGAAAAACAGCGCTATGAAGTACCACTTAAAATGATACAAGAATATGAGAAAATCGTTTCGCATATTCAATCAGGTGTTCTTCTTACAATCGATTATGGCTATACGGAACAGGAGTGGAAGGAACCAGCCCATCTTCAGGGAAGCTTAAGAGGGTATTATCAGCATAAAATGATGAAAAAAGTACTTGAGTATCCGGGTGAGATGGATCTGACATCACATATTCATTTTGACACATTAATCGAAAGCGGAAAAAATGTGAATTTTTCTATGGAAGGACTATTTCAGCAAAATGAATTTTTACTCAAAACAGGGATTCTTGAGGAACTGAAAGATCACCAAGAGACGGATCCTTTCTCAAAAACAGCAAAGCGGAACCGAGCAATACGGGGGTTAATTGTTCCTGGTGGCCATAGTGAGTATTTTAGGGTGTTGCTACAATCGAAGAATTTAGCCGAGAAAGTGAGACTATTTCCTGAATAAAGACATGTAGAAACCCATGAATCAAGATTCATGGGTTATGTATATTGCTCTGTTCCTTAATGTGCAGTACCTGGCGTCATCATAAATACGCTCCAGTAGGAAAATCCTGCAAAGAAAACGGTAAGATAGGCGCCAAAAACATAAATATACATGCGCTCAGATAATTTCAAATAACTTAAGAGTACAAAAAAGCCGGTTTGTGCGAAGAAAAGTAAAGAAGTTTGATGCATATGGCCAAGATAAAAGAATATTGCCATAATTCCTGTCCAAAAACCACATACTCTGAACATGCGTTCCATCCGAATCCCTCCTTTTGTCTAGTCGTGTGCATTCAAAATAATTATAAATGAAATTGTAAGGTAATGTAAAGGATGCCTTTTGTTTCTATGCGAGAACCGACGCCTGATAAGAACATGTTACACAATTTTCCATCATATTTCCTAATTCCACAATCTTGACATTGTCAAACAATGCTTCAAACATACCTTTTAAGAATGAGTTGTGCATTGCACAGATTGTACTAGACTCGACATTGGTAACTTCTTTAAAAGGACAATTGAAGATTCGAAAGAGAATGTTGTTTTCTTCTTCGCTTGCCTGTATTTCAGGTGAGAACCCAGCAATGGTAGCTGCATTTTTAAGCATGCTGACTTTTTCATCAAAAGTCAGATCGTCACTCGACGTTGAGCTTAGGGATAGCTGCTGATTGATTAATTCCTCGCCAAATACCTTCCCTGTTTCATAAAGAGCCTTTTTTCCTTGTTCTCCTAATGTCATCATCGTCTTAATAGCAATTCTTGAAAGAAGCTGATAGTCCCTGTATGGAAAATGAAGTTGAATGACTTTATCGGATAATCGATAAAGCCTGCTAGGGCGTCCGCCTTTCCCTGTCTTACGTGCATCCGAGGTAAGCATGTCCACATCTTCAAGTTTAGTTAAATGTAGTCGTGCTACATTTGGATGAATTTTAAAAGAATCGGCAATTTGCTGTACAGATACATCTTGATGGTTGTTAACGATATATTGATATATATAATATCGCGTGGGATCTGCTAGCACGTTTGTAATTCTTAACGTTTGTTCCATTATACCCTCCTGCTGTTCCAATAGTTTAACTATATTCCATTATAATACAGGCAGAAAAAAATGGAATAACAGAAACAGCAATCTCCCTTAAGTTAAGAAAAAGTTCACATTTCAAACAGAGATATAGTGCAAATGAATATACAAAACTTAAACAAATGTTATACAATTATTTTATAGAATCTTTAAAAAACAAAATGTGAACGGAGAGTGTTAAGAATGGGACGGTTAAAACGGTTAACTTTCTTTTCATACCCAAGCTGTACATCTTGCCGAAAAACAAAAAAATGGTTAAAAACCAATCAAGTATCCTTTGATGAACGTCATTTATTCAAAGAAACTCCAACAGAAGGAGAGTTAAAAAGAATCCTTGAATTGACAACGGAAGGACTTGATGAGGTCTTAGCAACAAGGAGTGAAGCCTATAAATGCTTACATGTTAATATTGACGAAATGCTACTTTCTGATGTCATCCAATTATTAACAAAAGAACCTAAATTATTAAGAAGACCCATCCTCATTGATGGAGAAAAGCTTGTGGTTGGACATAATGAAGATGCGTTAAGAAATTTGGTTTCATAAAAGCAAGATTTGAAAATGAGCATATACGTTTATTCTCGAATCTTTTTTCGGGGATTTTTTTATTTTATAAGGAGGAATTTGTCGTGCAATGTCGAAACACTACTACAAGATACTTAGGAGGTGATGAAAGATTTGATATCGATTGAAAAGAAAGCAGAAAAAATCCTTTCCCGTGCCATTCAATTATCGGCATCGGATATTCACGTTTTACCACGCAGAGAGGGCCCTCTCATTCAATTCAGGATTGACAACAAACTCGTTCCTCAGGAAACATTGTCATTCTTTGAAACGGAACGACTGATCTCCCATTTAAAGTTCCTTGCCGCTATGGATATAGGTGAGAAAAGAAGACCTCAGAGTGGTTCAATTACCGTCAATTTATCAAAAAAAGTGGTAGGACTTCGCCTTTCCACATTACCAACTGCACATCTCGAAAGTTTAGTCATCCGCTTGATTCCCCAGCAGAATATCCTTCCTCTAGAACAGTTATCCCTATTTCCAAACACCGTTCAAAAACTGGTTGCTCTTCTGAAACATTCCCATGGCATGCTCATATTTACCGGTCCGACTGGTAGCGGGAAAACCACCACATTATACTCCTTGCTTCATCATTCAAAAGAGATGATAAACCGAAACATCATTACCCTTGAAGATCCCATTGAAAATGTGTCAGAAAAAGTCCTACAAGTTCAAATTAATGAAAAGGCAGGTATTACGTACTCTGTTGGTCTAAAAGCTGTGCTTAGGCATGATCCTGACGTGATTATGGTCGGGGAAATCAGGGATTCTGAAACAGCAAAAATTGCAGTTCGCGCTGCATTAACGGGTCATTTAATCCTCACGACCATGCATACAAGGGATGCACAAGGAGCTATCTCTAGGTTGCTCGAATTTGGAATCAGCTTGCTTGAGATAGAACAGAGCTTGATTGGTGTGACGGCTCAGCGGCTAGTTGAACTAACATGTCTGCAATGTAAAGAGGTTTGTACATCTGCTTGCCAAATGATTGCTCGTAATAAAAGGGCAAGTGTGTATGAACTGCTATATGGAAAAAGCTTGGCAGAAGTATTGAAGATGACGAAAGAGGAAAAAGGGAAGGGGACGGTCTCCTACCGCCAATTAAAGGATGAGATAGGAAAAGCGGTGGCAATGGGCTATGTGGATTCACATGAATTTGAACGGCTGGTATACGATGAAGGCAAAAAGTAAATGGAGGATAAAAGAACAAGCTGTCTTTATCTCTAAGCTGGGGGAATTATTAAGTCATGGCTATCCCTTAGCCGAAGCGATACATTTTCTGGAATTTCAGGAATCGAAGAAGAAAGCTGAGGATTTTACTCAGGCTATTCAGGATTTAAGGAACGGGCATCCGCTGCATCAAGTGTTAACCCATCTTAATTTTCATCCACAACTTGTTAGTTATATATTTTATGGAGAACAATGCGGCGACCTCAATAGGGCGTTGATAGAAGGAGGTAGATACTGGAAGAAGAGGACGGAAGATTTGGATAAAGTGAAAAAGTTGATGGTGTATCCAATTTTCTTATTCTTTTTTGTGAACATCGTGTTTTATATCCTGCAGAGTGTCCTCCTTCCAAAATTCCAGACAATCTTTTTTACGATGGATGTTGAACAGAATATCATCCTGAAATTACTGGTAGCCTCTTCAGTTATCCTCCCTGTCATCCCCTTCATCTTGCTCGCATTGCTCCTTTTCTTTTTTTTACTCAAACAATTTTGGTTTAACAAGTTATGCCCCTTAAGGCAGCGAAGAATATTATTAAACATTCCTCTCGCAGGTACATTCATTAAGTTATATGAAACGTATTTTTTTGCAAGCCAATTCAGTGGCTTACTTTCTGGAGGGCTTTCCATTAACGAAAGCATCAAATTATTCTCCATAAATCAGCAGCAGCCTTTTTACCAGAAACTTTGCTCAATTATTAAAGATGATTTAATTGAAGGTAGATCGCTAGAAATGATTTTTCAGGAGCTGCCTTACTTTGATAGAAATTTACCATTAATAGCCGCAAATGGTCAAAAGTACGGCAGGCTTGATTCAGAGTTACTTCATTACAGTCGTTTTTTGCTAGAGAAAATTGAAGAAAGAATGAATTCAATTTTGAAAATCATTCAGCCTCTTATGTTTTCGTTGATTGGACTGCTGATTGTTTCCATTTATTTAGCGGTCTTGCTGCCAATGTTTTCTCTGCTCGAGGGGATATAGAATATTCTTAATAAATTCTGGAGGTGAATCTGCGCTGAAATAATTTTGGGAATAGGATAGGTGTGTGAAATTTCTAATCTATTTTCATTTTTTTAGCAGCAGAATGATATGAAGAAAGTGTTGAATGAAAGAGGTTTTACATTAATTGAAATGCTTATTGTTTTACTCGTAATTTCCATTCTATTGATTATTACAATCCCAAATATAACAAAGCATCAATCGACGATTCACTCTAAAGGGTGTGAAGCGTTTGTTAAGATGGCTCAAGCACAGGTACAAGCCTATGAAATAGATAATGGCAAACTTCCTGCAAGTATTGATGAAATGGAAAGTCAAGGGTACCTTAAACAAAAATCATGTCCGAATGGGGATGGTATTAGTCTGGATAACAAGGGAAAGGTTACGGTAATTGAATAGCAGCAAATTGATTATGCGGCCTTCCTGTGGAGGTTATACCCTGTCAGAAACCCTCATCGTCCTCGTTATTTTTGTACTGCTAAGTGGCATCGGTCTAAATTTATATCCAAGCTTTATTAAAGGAATGGAAAATAAGATATTCATTTCTCAATTGAAAGAGGACATTTTCTATGCGCAGCAGTATGCCATCAGCCATGAAAGTCTGATTTACCTTCATATGGATAATACGAATAGGATTTACACGGTAACATCCTATAAGGAGGGGGTTGTGCTTGAGAGAAGCATACCAAAGGATATACAGTTCTTAAGTGGAACATTAGGACTTACGTTTCATTTTAATCAGTATGGAAATGCTTCAAAAGCAGGGACGATGATGATTGATACGACAAAAGGGAAGTACAAGTTAGTCCTTAATATCGGTAAAGGGAGGTTTAGGATTGAGAAACAGTAGAGGTTACGTCTACTTAGAAATGATAGCCGCTTTTTCGATTTGTATAGTCTTGATCATTTCGATTCTGCCGATACTTGAGGAGATTATGACCAATAGGAAAAATGTTGTCTTAAGGACAGAAGCCCACTATTTGTTATATGAAAGATTGACCGCCTTCATGGATGGGGAGGTAAATGCTGTCGACCAGGAAATCCATTATCAGAAAAGATTGTATGAACTAACATGGAAGGAACAGAAGGATTTCCCAGGTATGATTGAAGGATGTGTACGATATGAAAATGAAATGGGTAAATCAGAATCCATTTGTGATGCTACGAAAAAATGATGGCTTTACAATAATTGAAATGCTTTTTTCTTTAATGATATTAATGACCATCTCTATTTTCATCTTACAACTTTTTTCAATTATTCACACACAGTTGGAATCAAAAGACAAATTGCATCCTAAAGAGTGGGAGATCTTTACGATGCAAATGCAACAGGAGGTCAGGGGTGCTAAAAGTCAGGATGTAATAGAAAATAAATTATATTTACTTTCAGGTGACCAGTTATCTTTTATTGAACAATATGAAGATAAGCTCCGCAGGCGAGTGAATGGAAAAGGTCATGAGGTCATCCTGCAGAACATTTCAAAATTTAAGGTTGAGAAGGATGGTAACGTCATTGTGTTAAATATAACGGATAAAGCAGGGAATACTGTTATTCGCAGGTTTCATCCTTTTTTTAAAAGTGAGACGAAAGTTGATGAATAATCAAAAAGGGGTCGTTTTCCCGATGGTCATGATTGTAGCGAGTGTTTTTATCATGTTCACGATATTAATGATCGATCAATTTGTCATCGATAAAAAATTTTATAAAGAAGTGGAAGAAACGCTTGTGGCCGATCATTTAGTGCATCTAGCCGTTAATGAGGTAACAGCTGGATGGGGTGAAGATATACCGAAGAACCTTCAGGGGGATATCTCATATCCCAATGGTGATGTCCATTATATATTAACGAAACAAGATGCCCGTTATGCCTTTATTGAATTTGCTTCCTCGACTAAAGATAACCGAGTTGGTAGAATCATTATTCAATATGACAAAGAGTTAGGTAGAGTTGTAGAATGGATAGAAAAACAGTCTGTATAACACGTATGAAGGCAACCTGATGGTGCGGATTCAGTGATATGGAGTTAATAGACTGAAAATACTCCAGTGTGAAAACTGTGTCAGTAACAAGTGGAGAAGGGATTCAGGAAGGATGAAAACGTTTTTGGCTGACTGAGAATGGGATTACGAACGGAATGATTTGTCCAATGTCAGGCTTCCCCTAAATGGAAATGGAGAACTTACCATCGATACAACAAGCAGGCCCAAATAGTAACCATCTCGGGTAAACTTGAAAGAATAAAAGAAGCATAAGCGGGGCATACTTTATTTAGGGTGATATTGTATGTCTACTAACGCTTATATCAAATATCTTACACAGCAGCTTGTCGAATATTTTAATTTGACTAAGAAAGAACGGAAAGAAAAACGTCGTCATCGGAAAGAGGATAAAAATACTGGTGTGTCCCACTGGTTTGGTATTGTCCCTTTCGCTTTGTCGATGTTTGTAAGAAAAAAAATCAAAAAAAGAAAACAGATGTCCTAAGCTTTTGGACATCTGTTTTCTTTTTTTTAGTCAGGCAAACCTGCTAGGCGGTTGTAGTAGAGAAATCATTTCTGAAAAATAGATCCATTTATCCTAACGCTCTATCTGATAAGTAAAATAAACCGCCATTGATGATTGATATTAGAATATTTGGCTCATATTGGGCCTGTAATGCCTGTTTTTCAGTGAAATAACTTTCGCTTTTTTCATCCATATCCTTATAAAAATGCTCCAATAAATTTAAGTCATTCTGCCAGCGCTCCATGGCTTCTTCCGCCCAAGAATGGTCATCGTTCTCGAAGCTGGTTCGGATATATGTATCAAGTCTTGCTAACCCACTCTTTGGCATGATTAATGGTGAGAGGGTGAAGGAGTAATCCGGTATCTTTGGGGTGACTTTAACCGGTAAAACACGATTGTGAAATCCTTCCATGATCTCCCCGGAGATTAAATTCAATCCGACAGACATAAAGGTATCTTTTTTTCGATCACATTGATAAGATATTTTTACATTTAGTGTAAGCCAGGGGAACAATGGATTATGCCGACCATTTGAGGGGAGTGTATCCTCGAAAAGTCTAGTATATCCAGCCAGCCTTTTTGTTGATTCGATAATTTGATGGAGACGGGGCGAACCAAAGTGAATTCGTTCTCCTTTCATATTGGGTGGAGCCTGTTCAGGATCAGTAATGAAGGTAATCTGGGCTGGGTTTGGAATCCCGCTCGTTTTTTCAAGATAATGCCAATAAAAGGGACGGTTCATTAACTCTTTATCCATTTCAATCGTCAGTTGAACAGTGATATGGGATGGGGCATTCTCTAGTACTTCACAATCATTAGCTTCAAAGAAAGTTATTAAAAAATCATGAATTTCCTGTTGCTGCATGAATCTCACCTTCCTTCATAGTTTGAGCGAATTGAATCATCGATGAAAAATTATCCATCTTGATTTTCATTTCACCCTCAGTTCGGGACTCGCCGACCACGTCAATTAAATATTCTTCGATGTTAGTAATATCCAGCTTCGTTAAAATATCATCCAATTCACCAATTACTTTTTCAAACAAATGGATTTTTTCATATAATAATTTCAAAATATGTTCTTCAACTGTATTTTTCGTTGCAAAGTTATATATCATGACATCTTCTTCCTGGCCAAGTCGGTGAATCCGTCCAATTCTTTGTTCAAGTCTCATTGGATTCCATGGCAGGTCAAAATTAATCAAGTGGTGGCAAAATTGAAGGTTTATTCCTTCCCCACCGGCTTCGGTAGCAATTAAAACTTGAATCTGCTTTTGGAATAATTCTCTCATCCAGTCTTTTTTTCCACGCTTAAAGCCGCCGCGGAAGGGAACTGAGGAAATTCCATTCTGTTGTAAATACCACTGTAAATATAGCTGAGTGGCTCTGTATTCGGTAAAGATAATCACTTTGTCATCAATTTTCTTGATGAGCTCTAAAGCTTTTTCAGCCTTGGAGTTTTGTTCTGTTTCATTTACCTTCTCAAACAGCTCATCTAGCTTTGCTAAAAAGTCATGGGAAGGCTGTTCATATTTGGCTTTCATGTTTTTCAATGTATAAAAAACGGCTTCTCTGCTGCTGCATGCTTCTCTTTGGAGCGTGAGTGCTGAAAAAGAACTTCCCTTCGATCCATCTGAAATAGGCTTAAATTTGGAAACAGCGTCGTACAAGGCTTGTTCAGTTGGAGAAAATTCAATGATGATTGTTTCCACCTGCCTTTTTGTCCATTCAATTCCAGTATCAGCCCGTCGGTTCCGAATCATTACAGTGTTGACGAGTTCCTTTAGGTGCTCATCCTCAATAACATTTCGGCCTTTGCCTTTATATTTCTCAGAAAAGAGTGTTGCATTTCCCAAGTGTCCCGGTTTCAATAACGAAACAAGATGGAAAATTTCTTCGACTTTATTTTGAATTGGCGTAGCTGTCAGCAATAAACAAAATTTCTTTTTCAGATTTTGGACAAATTCATAGTTCTTCGTTTTATTATTTTTAAGTTTATGAGCTTCATCAATAATGATAAAGTCATATTGCTGATTAAAAATGATATCTCGATGGGGAGCGCGTTTCGCTGTATCAATGGATGATATAACAACATCGCATGATTCCCACACATAGCTTTTTCTTTGAACAACAGCCGGAATATGAAACTTGGTATTCAATTCAAAAGCCCATTGACTTACAAGTGAAGCGGGGACAAGAATTAATACTTTTTTAACAAGACCTCGGATCATATATTCCTTTAGAATCAAGCCAGCTTCGATTGTTTTCCCGAGACCTACTTCATCAGCTAAAATGGCTTTTCCATTCATCTTTTCAACTACCTGCTTTGCCGCTTCCAATTGGTGGGGAAGTGGGGTGAGCTGTGGAAGATGCTTGGGTGCCTGTAAACCTTCAAAATCAGGAATAATGAGGTTTTCTTCCATTTGAACAGCCAATTTATAAAGCTCCCAATTACCCCATGGACCGTCATTTTCCATCTTTTGTAGAAACTCGTCATTCCAATCAGAACTGAAGGATATATTAATTTTCATTGAAACTACTCCTTCTAAAATCATAATTTTCTTATTTAAGGTTGAAACCCGAACATTTTATATGTGAAGTAAGAAAAATATTTCTCAGTAAAAAATATTGCAGAGAAAAGTTTCTTAAGGTAGGATGTAAGTATATTTAGAAAATTCCAATTTCCCAAACGCTTAAGAGAAGCGTACATTTTTATGAATGTAGTTCATGTTTTTCATAGTATGGGCAACCGCCTCTTACTTTATCCCAGATTAACAGACTAGAGATCATTCATTAAGTTCTGAAGTTTTAAGGAGAGTTGGTAGAAAAAGCATATTGTAAATGCACAGAGGTTTTACTAACTATCAGTAGGATTAATTACTTTCCTAATTGGTGGAGACACATTTATATGCGGGTGAAGATAAGGGGAGAGACTACGAATGTAGCGCCGAAGGAGCAAACTTAGCAGTGAATCTCTCAGGCAAAAGAACTCTTATTGGACGCAACTCTGGAGAGCGCCGCTCGTTGCAGAACGGCCACCAAAGGGGAAAGCCTATTATATAGGTAAACTTTCAGGTTTCAGGACAGAGAAAAAGCTCTTTAGGGCTTTCTCTGTCCTTTTTTGTGCCCTTTTTTCCACATTATGAATCAGGATGAGAAGTATAAGATGATCTGACAGAATGGAAAGAAGCTTTTAGAAAAGTGAGCAAAGTAAATCTAAAAAATCTAAGGGGGGTCATTTTTTGACCAATTTAAAAAGAACGCCACTATTTGAGGTTTATCGTGAATACGGAGGAAAAACGATCGATTTTGGCGGCTGGGAACTTCCTGTCCAATTTTCGGGTATCAAGGACGAACATGAAGCAGTTCGTACAAAAGCTGGCTTATTTGATGTTTCCCATATGGGTGAGGTTGATGTGAAGGGCCCAGGGAGTCTTTCCTTTTTACAAAAAATGATGACCAATGATGTATCAAAGCTAAAACAGGGCGGAGCAATTTATACGGCTATGTGTTATGAAAACGGCGGTACTGTTGACGATCTTATCATTTATAAAAAGGCAGAAGACGACTATCTGCTCGTGGTCAATGCCGCCAATACAGAAAAAGATTTTAACTGGCTACAAGCTAATTGTTCAGAGGATGTCCAACTTTCGGATGTATCAAGCGATTATACACAGTTGGCACTGCAGGGACCTTTGGCAGAGAAAATATTACAAAAAATATCTAATGATACACTTTTGAGTGAAATTGGCTTTTTTAAATTCAAGGAAAATGTCCTGATAAATGGGCTTTCCACGATGGTTTCACGTACAGGATATACGGGTGAAGATGGTTTTGAAATATATAGCCACAGTGAAAATGGCCCGGCCCTTTGGAGAGCTATTCTAGATGCAGGAAAAGAAGAAGGGATACTGCCGATAGGTTTAGGGGCACGTGACACACTCCGCTTTGAAGCTAAACTTCCGCTTTATGGACAGGAGCTTTCACCAGATATTACCCCAATTGAAGCCGGGATTGGTTTTGCGGTTAAAGTGGATAAGGAAGCCGACTTTTTCGGGAAAGCCGTTCTTACTGAACAAAAGGAAAAAGGGGCACAACGTAAGCTTGTCGGAATTGAAATGATTGACCGCGGCATTCCTCGTCATGGCTATAAGGTATACAGTGGGGATAAAGTCATTGGTGAAGTTACGACTGGCACTCAATCACCAACATTGAAGAAAAATGTAGGATTGGTACTTATCGATAAAGATTATTCGGTGATGGATTCTGAAGTCGAAGTGGAAATTCGTTCAAAACGATTGAAAGCTGTTATTATACAAACACCTTTTTATAAAAAACCACGTAAATAGAGAGGAATGGTCATTAAGATGAAACATCGTTACTTACCCATGACAGAGCAGGATAAACAACAAATGCTGGAGGTAATAGGGGTCCCTTCTGTTGAGAACCTTTTCAACGATATTCCTGAAAGTGTCCGCTTTCAAGGCGAATATGACATTAAACCAGCTAAATCAGAGCCAGCCTTAATGAAAGAATTATCAAAACTTGCTTCCAAGAATGCTGATCTTAAAAACTATGCCTCCTTTCTTGGTGCGGGCGTGTATGACCATTATTCACCGGTCATCGTCGATCATGTTCTTTCCCGCTCGGAGTTTTATACAGCCTACACCCCTTATCAGCCAGAAATTTCACAGGGGGAGCTTCAGGCCATTTTTGAATATCAAACGATGATTTGTGAAATGACAGGAATGGATGTAGCCAATTCCTCCATGTATGACGGAGGGACGGCATTAGCGGAAGCAGCGATGCTTGCATCCGGTCATACACGACGTAAGAAAATTCTAATTTCAGCGGCAGTACATCCTGAATCAAGGGAAGTCGTTAAGACGTATGCGAAAGGTCAGCGAGTGGAAGTCATTGAAATTCCATTTAAAGATGGTGTGACAGATCTAGCTGCCTTAAAGGAATTGGCGAAAGACGATATTGCGGGAGTCATTGTGCAATATCCAAACTTCTTTGGACGTATTGAACCGTTGAAAGAAATGGAAGAAATCATTCATGGTGTGAAATCCATGTTTATCGTTTCAAGTAACCCGCTTGCACTAGGTGCATTGACCCCTCCAGGTGCCCTTGGTGCGGATATCGTAACAGGCGATGCTCAGCCATTCGGTATTCCAGCAGCTTTTGGCGGACCGCATTGCGGATACTTTGCGGTCACGAACAAACTTGTTCGAAAAGTGCCAGGTCGTCTCGTCGGGCAAACAGTGGATGAAAATGGTAAACGGGGATTTGTGCTGACGCTTCAAGCTCGTGAGCAACACATTCGTCGTGACAAGGCCACATCCAATATTTGTTCCAATCAGGCGTTAAATGCTTTGGCAGCTTCTGTTGCGATGACCGCACTTGGGAAAAAGGGTGTCAAAGAAATGGCAGTGAATAATATTCAAAAAGCCTATTATGCGAAAAAAGCTATAAAGGAAAAAGGAATAGAAGTGGTGTTTGAGGGACCATCGTTTAATGAATTTGTCATTAAACTGCCGGCATCTTACCAAGAAATTAATCAAAGTCTTTTTGAAAAAGAAATTATCGGCGGCTTCGACTTAGGGACTGTTTATCCACAGCTAAAAGACCATATGCTTGTGGCTGTAACAGAACTTAGAACAAAAGAAGAAATTGATGCACTTGCGCAGGAATTGGGGGATCAACATGAATAATCAAGATCAATCACTCATTTTTGAAATCAGTACGTCCGGTCGAATCGGGTACAGTCTACCGGAAATGGATGTTGAAGAAATTTCACTTGAAGAGATTTTTCCTGCCGAATACATCCGTCAAGAAGAGGCTGAGCTTCCAGAAGTATCGGAATTAGATATCATGCGTCATTATACAGCTCTTTCCAAACGGAATCACGGGGTGGATTCGGGCTTTTATCCACTCGGTTCTTGTACGATGAAGTATAACCCGAAGATAAATGAAAATGTGGCGCGTTTTAACGGTTTCGCCCATATTCATCCATATCAAGATCCAGCGACTGTACAGGGAGCCTTGGAACTATTATTTGACTTGCAAGAACATTTAACAGAAATCACAGGGATGGATCAAGTGACCTTACAGCCAGCAGCAGGTGCACATGGTGAATGGACAGGATTAATGATGATTCGTGCCTTCCATGAAGCGAACGGCGATACAGCACGGACGAAAGTGATAGTTCCTGATTCGGCACACGGTACGAATCCAGCTTCCGCCACTGTTGCGGGGCTCGAAACGATTACGGTAAAATCAGATGAAAATGGCTTAGTTGACCTTGAAGATTTAAAGCGCGTGGTAGGTTCGGATACAGCGGCTTTAATGCTGACGAATCCCAATACATTAGGATTGTTTGAAGAGAATATTTTGGAAATGGCAACACTTGTCCACGATGCTGGTGGGAAGCTTTATTATGATGGGGCCAATCTTAATGCAGTCCTATCTAAAGCCCGCCCAGGTGATATGGGCTTTGATGTGGTCCATTTAAATCTCCATAAAACATTTACAGGTCCACATGGTGGTGGTGGCCCGGGTTCTGGTCCTGTCGGAGTAAAATCGGATTTGATTCCTTACTTGCCTAAACCACTCGTGGTCAAACGAGATGAGCAATTTATGCTGGATTATGATCGCCCGCAATCCATAGGAAGAGTTAAACCTTATTACGGAAACTTCGGAATAAATGTGAGGGCTTATACGTACATTCGTTCTATGGGTCCTGATGGTCTTAAGGCTGTCACGGAGAATGCGGTCATCAATGCGAATTATATGATGCGTAGGTTGGAACCATATTTTGATTTACCATATAATCGCCATTGTAAGCATGAATTTGTGCTTAGTGGCCGCCGGCAAAAGAAGTTGGGCGTCCGAACACTCGATATTGCCAAAAGATTACTAGACTTCGGCTATCATCCACCTACTATTTACTTCCCGTTGAACGTGGAAGAAGGAATGATGATAGAACCGACTGAAACGGAGTCAAAGGAAACTCTCGACGCGTTCATTGATGCGATGATTCAGATAGCTAAGGAAGCGGAAGAAACTCCGGAGATCGTACAGGAAGCGCCACATACAACAGTTATTAAAAGGCTGGATGAAACGCTTGCTGCAAGAAAACCAGTCCTCCGTTATCAGGCTTAATAGCCTAAATAAAAATCCCTGCCATCTGGGCGGGGATTTTTATTTTTTATATGTATAGAGAATGACCGGCTGGAAATGAATATACCATAAGACATAATAAGCTATAAGACGGCATTTCATTTCAATTTTTAGTATGATAGCTTTTTAATTAAAAAGAGCCCATGCGGAGATGGGTTCTTATTTCTTTGCTTTAATTTTACCGGTCCACATTTTGAAACCGCCTTTTAGGTGAAACAGTTCTTTGTAGCCTTTTTTGTATAGCATGGCTGCAGCTCTTCCGCTGATGATTTCGCTTTGAGCGTACAAGTATACAGGCTTGTCCGGCCTAATTTCGACCAGGCGTGTTTTCATTTGAGTCATAGGGATGTTTCTTGCGCCTAAGATATGACCATTATCAAATTCATTTGGTTCCCGCACATCGATTAGTTGTACTTTTCTGTAGTTAGCAATAAATTCATCCTGTGTTAACGTTTTAACGATTTTACGCTGGCGGTACCAATTAAAAAGTGAATACGCAATAACCACTCCTATGATGATGAGCAGTGTATATAATAATTCCAAACATAAAAACTCCCTTCTACCTAACGAATACAGACAATCTTTATTATATAATTGCTTTAACTAATAATCAAAAAATATTTTCGTAAAATTCTTTATCGACTTAATGGTACTTTCTTTTTTAGAGTGTTAAAGTCTGTTAAACTACTAAATGTGAGTTTTTTTATGACGGAATTACTGACTTACTTTTAAACAGTCTACATGAAATGAGGGGTAAGGATGACAAAAGAAAAATGGGGATTTATAGATTCTGGATATTGTTCACCAGCTTTTAATATGGCGATGGACGAAGCTCTTTTAAACTGGCAGAGTAAAGGGGAAATACCACCGATTATACGCTTTTATGGTTGGGACCCAGCTACATTGTCGATTGGTTATTTTCAAAAGGCAGAATCTGAAATTGATATAGAAGAAGTTAAAAGGCAGGGCCTCGGTTTTGTTCGCAGACCAACAGGAGGACGTGCTGTACTGCACGAACATGAATTGACTTATAGCGTAATTGTCC
The DNA here is from genome assembly GCF_001273755.1 of Peribacillus butanolivorans. GTDB lineage: Bacteria > Bacillota > Bacilli > Bacillales > DSM-1321 > Peribacillus > Peribacillus butanolivorans. The sequence continues at coordinate 3,405,279 of NZ_LGYA01000001.1, read as the reverse complement.
CAGAATCCTATCCGGGAATGCCTACTACTGTTACTGAGGCATATCGAGTTATTTCTGAAGGAATATTAATGGGGTTCAGGAATCTTGGATTGGATGCTTATTTTGCTGTACCTCGAACCGAGCAGGAGAAAGCCGCATTAAAAACACCAAGATCTTCGGTTTGCTTTGATGCGCCAAGCTGGTATGAATTGGTTGTTGAAGGCCGGAAGGTAGCTGGCAGTGCACAAACAAGGCAAAAAGGTGTAATCCTTCAGCATGGGTCCATTTTACTTGAACTTGATGATGAAAAGCTCTTTAGCGTTTTTAAATTCTCAAATGACAGGGTTAAAGAGAGAATGCAAAAAAGCTTAAAAAACAAAGCCGTGGCCATTAATGATATTGCTGGAAGAAAGATTACCATCCCTGAAGCAAAAGTTGCTTTTGAAAAAGGTTTTGCCGATGGACTATCGATCGAATTAGAGCCATACGTCCTCACTGAACAGCAATTGCTGGAAGTGAAAGCCATTGCAGAAAGCAAATATGAAAGCGATGAATGGAATTTTTTGAGATAGAAGAAGCAGGATAATTAGAACAGATAATAAAAATGTTTTTTCAGATTTTTGCAAACAAATAAGCTTTTCCTTGCAACGATAAGCACTAACAAGGACAGGGAAAAAGCAAGGTTCAAATTAATTGAAATCTGATGAAAAATTATTATAAATCGACATTTTCCTCCCTTTTACTAACTATATTAATTGATTTATCGTTTGACAAAATTAAAAGTTAATCAACACAAACACAATATATAGTAGTCGAAATATTTATTGCGACACTATATATTGATTTTTGAGTTTCGCTATGATAAATTTAGGGTAACTTGTTAAGCGAAACGGACATGTAAGACTACATATAAATTTTTGCAGCAAGAACGGATCTTGAAACATATAAAGGAGAGGGAATTATGTCGGTTGTAATAAAAGAAGCTATAAAGGTTGATCTAGAAAGGTTGAATAAGGATATTTCTTTATTTCCCCAGGTCCATCCTGTAACAGCTGATATGAAAATGACGCATAAAGGCGTGTCCCGTCTAGTTATGCTTGACCGCTATTCTTTTAAGGATACTGAAAAAATTACGCTCTCGACTGGCGATTTTGTAGTATTGACGATTAAGGAAGATCCGAAATTCCCTGCACGGGGTCTTGGTTACATCGTTGAAATAGATTGGGAAACGAAAAAAGCTAAGGTATTAGTGGATGATGAATTCCGCGGAGCATTAGATAACCCGGAAGAAGTGGAAACGGGGATTGTAAATCGACCGCTTGATATCATTGAAAAGCCGCTTGAAATATACTATGAACAAATTGCAAAACGTAATGCAACGGGATTGGCTTCAGTGGAAAAGACTGAAGAAAAAAGAACGGAATGGTTCAATAAGTTCTATGAAGAATTAAAGAACCTTAATTTTGTCCCAGCAGGACGTGTATTATATGGAGCCGGTTCTAACACGGATGTTACTTATTTTAATTGCTATGTAATGCCATTTGTTCCGGATTCACGCGAAGGAATTTCCGAACATAGAAAGCAAGTCATGGAAATCATGAGCCGCGGAGGCGGTGTAGGTACGAACGGATCGACACTTCGTCCAAGAAATACATTGGCAAAAGGGGTAAATGGAAAATCCTCCGGTTCAGTTTCATGGCTTGATGATATTGCGAAATTGACCCATCTTGTTGAACAGGGCGGAAGCAGACGCGGTGCACAAATGATTATGCTTGCGGATTGGCATCCAGACATTGCTGAGTTCATTATTTCGAAAATGCAAAATCCACGGATTCTTCGCTACTTAGTGGAAAACACAAAAGATGAAACCATCAAAAAGTACGCTACAGATAAATTAAAATTCACTCCGCATACCGAACAGGAAACGGCTATGTACCAAGGTATTATCAACTATAAAGAGATTCCGGGTTTAGGCGGATTTAGCGAGAAAATCATTAGAGAGGCCGAGGAAAAGGTTCGTACAGGCGGAACGTACAGTGTCCATAATGCCGATTTTCTAACAGGCGCCAATATCTCGATTTGCTTGACTAAGGAATTTATGGAAGCTGCCGAACAAGATGGCGAATATGAATTGCGTTTCCCGGATGTTGAAAGCTATAATGCTGAAGAAATGGCGATTTATAATGAAGAATGGCACAATGTCGGTGATGTACGCGAGTGGGAAAAAATGGGCCGCAAAGTCCGTGTTTACCGTAAAATCCGAGCTAAAGAGCTTTGGAACTTAATTAATATTTGTGCTACTTATTCTGCTGAGCCTGGTATTTTCTTTATTGATAATGCTAACGAGATGACAAATGCAAAAGCATACGGACAACAAGTTGTAGCAACGAACCCATGTGGTGAACAGCCACTGGCTCCATACTCTGTATGTAACCTAGCAGCTGTCAATTTAGCAGAAATGGCTGATAAAGATAACAAAACAGTTAACTTTGAGAAACTTAAGCAGACCGTAGAAGTGGGTGTGCGTATGCAGGATAACGTCATTGACGCAACCCCTTACTTCTTAGATGAAAACAAGAAACAAGCACTCGGCGAGAGACGGGTTGGTCTTGGTGTTATGGGTCTACATGATTTGTTAATCTATTGTGAAACGGAGTACGGATCTGAAGAAGGGAATATCCTGGTAGACAAGGTGTTTGAAACGATTGCAACTACAGCTTACAGGACTTCAGTAGACCTTGCTAAAGAAAAGGGCAGTTTCCCGTTCCTAATCGGGTCAACTGATGAAGAAACGAATGAGCTTAGAACGCGTTTCACTCAAACCGGATTTATGGAAAAAATGCCAGAAGATATCAGAGAAAGTGTTGCTGCACATGGCATCCGTAATTCTCATTTATTGACAGTTGCTCCTACAGGCAGCACAGGTACGATGGTTGGGGTATCAACTGGTCTTGAACCATATTTCTCTTTCACCTATTTCCGTAGCGGTCGTCTTGGTAAATTCATTGAGGTTAAGGCTGACATCGTACAGGAATACTTGGATCGCCATCCAAAAGCGGATCCAGAAAAGCTTCCGGAATGGTTCATTTCTGCAATGGAATTGGCTCCTGAAGCTCATGCTGACGTTCAATGCATAATTCAACGCTGGATTGACAGTTCGATTAGTAAAACGGTTAACGCTCCTAAAGGATATACCGTTGAACAAGTAGAAAAAGTATATGAACGTCTATACAAAGGCGGAGCAAAAGGCGGTACGGTGTATGTAGATGGAAGCCGTGACAGTCAGGTTCTTACGCTTAAAGCGGAAGAAAACCAAATGGATGAGCAACTTGAAATGGATGAATTAACAGATGTGGAAGAAAAGAAAAAAGTCGTATTGGTTGATACGATAAATGAACTGCGTTCGACGAATGTTACGATTGGGTCGGAAGTAGGTAACACCTGCCCTGTTTGCCGTAAAGGTGAAGTTCAGGAAATGGGCGGATGTAATACATGCACGAATTGTGGCGCACAATTAAAATGCGGCCTATAAGCTTAATTTAAGAAAGTCGTTAAGGTATAGCTGAAAAGCTGATCTTAACGGCTTTTTTTTGCAAATCTAAAAGTGTATTCAATATTTTGAAATTTTAAAGGTTCCCTTTTATTGGTTTGTAAACTATTAATTGTTATTAGTTCTCGTGACGGTTTTTCTTTATATATGGTTAAACTACAATGTATTAACTATGATGGGGTGTATGAATGGAAAATCAGAAATGCGATAATACGAAGGTAAGTGCTTGGTGTATTGTAAGCATGGCTTCGATTCCGCTCGTCATGACACTAGGAAATTCTATGCTTATTCCCGTGTTGCCGGTTTTTGAAGAAAAAGTGAACATAACATCCTTTCAGTCGAGTATGATAATCACCAGTTATTCAATCGCTTCCATTTTTCTAATCCCAGTAGCAGGTTACTTGTCTGATCGCATTGGAAGGAAAAAAGTTATCCTACCCAGCCTTATTTTAGCTTTGATAGGTGGTTTGATTGCTGGTTTTGTTTCCTGGAAGATGGACAATCCGTATACCTGGATTATCTTGGGCCGCGTACTTCAAGGGATTGGTGCGGCTGGGGCAACTCCAATCGTCTTGCCATTAGTAGGGGACCTTTATAAAGCTGATGATGAGAAAACAAGTTCCTGTTTAGGCATAATTGAAACATCGAATACCTTCGGGAAAGTGTTAAGTCCGATTTTAGGATCCTTATTCGCTTCACTTATTTGGTTTTTACCGTTCTTTTCTATTTCCTTTTTTAGTTTAATTTCGATTGTTCTCGTTTTTTTCTTTATAAAAGTACCGAAGAATAATCAGGCACCAATAAAGTTCAAAGAATTTTTAAATAAAACGAAAGTAACCTTTGAGGAGGGAGGGAAGTGGCTTTCCGTTGTATTCCTATTGGGCGTTTTTGTCATGCTTGTTCTTTTTGCAGTGCTATTTTTTTTATCGGAAAGTCTAGAAAAATTACATGATTTAAAAGGCATTAAAAAAGGCTTTGTCTTGGCAATCCCTTTGTTCTTCTTATGTATCTCCTCTTATGTGGCGGGAAGGAAGATAAAAGGAAGCATACCGTTGATGAGAAAGATTATATTGATTAGCTTAATATTAATGTCAGGAAGTATAGTTTTTGTTGGCTATACGAAGGAAAAAATTGTGTTGCTGCTTATAATAACAAGTGTATTAGGAATCGCGATTGGTGCCATGCTGCCAACTTTGGATGCGCTCATTACTGAAAATATTGAAAAGACACAGCGGGGAACAATTTCCTCTTTCTATAGTTCTGCACGATTTATTGGTGTTGCAGCAGGACCACCACTCATGTCAGTGTTAATGAAAAACTATTTAAATATAAGTTATATTATTGCTGGAGTATTTGGTATTATCTTGCTTTTCCTTGCGTTTAAACTCCTTAAAGAAAACACAATGAAAATGAATGCAACAGAGAAGACCGAGTCTTAGGATTCGGTCTTCTTTGCTGCATTCATTTGTCAGCCATTTTCATTTTGTTGGGCAATTTCCTTTTCGGCCAAGTATTGGTTTCCATCCTTTAACACCGAGTATTCATCGACAGAGTCTCCAGGGACATTCCGGGGATTGGGAAATTTATTATCTGTTTGAACGGTAATTACTCGTTTACCCATTCCATTCGTCAAGAAGTCTTGCTTTTTAGTCATATCACATCTCCCATACTTGAATTTACCAATTAGAATCAATCATGAGGATAATTGAATTAAGAAAAACTATCCTTATAAGTTAGATTGTCTAGTTTGAATAAAAGTATGAACAAATCCGAAAAAGAATGGAGAAGTATATGAAACCATTTATCCCACAGCTAGTATATATTGAGCCAAGAGCACTGGAATACCCGCTTGGCCGAGAATTAAAAAAGAAATTTGAGGATATGAATATTGAGATCCGTGAGACCACTTCACATAATCAAATTAGAGATTTACCTGGGGATAATGATTTGCAAAAATATCGTGTCGCCAAGTCGACGCTGGTTGTGGGAATCAGGAAAACATTGAAGTTCGACTCGTCTAAGCCATCTGCAGAATATGCTATCCCGCTTGCTACTGGGTGTATGGGTCACTGTCACTATTGTTATTTACAGACGACGCTAGGTACAAAACCATACATTAGGACATACGTGAATCTTGATGAGATTTTCGAAGTAGCAGAAAAATATATAAACGAAAGAAAACCTGAAATTACCCGATTCGAGGCGGCATGTACTTCTGATATTGTCGGCATTGACCATTTGACACATTCATTAAAAAGGGCCATTGAATATTTTGGTAAAAGTGAAAACGGTGTTCTCCGATTTGTAACCAAATTTCATCATGTCGATCATCTATTGGATGCCGAACATAATGGGAAAACAAGATTTCGGTTTAGTATTAATTCACGTTACGTGATCAAGAATTTTGAGCCTGGAACTTCGAGCTTTGAGGAAAGAATGGAAGCGGCACGCAAGGTAGCAGGTGCAGGATACCCATTAGGTTTTATCGTTGCGCCAATATATCGTCATGAAGCATGGAAGGAAGGCTACTTTGAACTATTCGAGCTGTTAAGTGAGGCATTAGAAGGGGTGGATATTCCTGATTTAACTTTTGAGCTAATTCAGCATAGGTTTACTGGTCCTGCAAAAAAAGTGATTCAAAAAAATTACCCTAAAACAAAATTGGAACTTGATGAAACGAAACGGAAATATAAATGGGGTCGCTATGGCATTGGGAAATATGTGTATCAAACTGAAGAAGCAGCAGAACTTGAATCAACTATCCGAGGGTATATAGCGAAGTTTTTCCCGAAATCGGAAATTCAGTATTTTACCTGATGAAAGGTTGTTTCTATATAAATCAGTCATAAATCGCTCTAATCCTGCTTAAAAATGTAAAGACCGGAATAGAGGAGGGCAGCAATGATTATTGACGGCGTTTTTTCCGGAGGCGGGATTAAGGCATATGGTTTAGTAGGAGCCCTGCAGGAATTGGAGGAACGTGGATTTGTATTTAAAAGGACAGCTGGAACGAGTGCAGGCTCAATTATAGCAGCTTTTTCTGCTGCAGGTTATACAGGAAAAGAAATGGAAGAGGTTTTTCTTGATATAGAATTAAGTAGCCTGTTGGATAAGAGGCGGGGCCTTTTACCTATCCCGCTTGCCAAGTGGCTACTTGTTTATTGGAAATTAGGTTTATATAAAGGGGAGGCCTTGGAAAATTGGGTTGCGGGTAAACTAGCAGAAAGGAATGTAGTCACCTTTAATGATGTTCCACCAAATTCTCTCCGTATTATTACCTCTGATATTACAAATGGGAAATTGGTAGTGCTTCCTGATGAGTTACCGAACTATGGAATCGATCCAATCACTTTTCCAGTGGCCAAGGCGGTAAGAATGAGTTGTAGCATTCCATATTTTTTTGAACCAGTAAAGCTGAATGTTGGGAAAAGTACGTTTCTATTTGTTGATGGAGGCGTGTTAAGCAATTTTCCAATGTGGTTATTTAATTCAGACCATGTAAGAAAGGAACGACCAGTCATAGGCTTACGTCTTAGTGCAGATGAGATATGGAAGCCGCATGAAGTGGATAATGCGGTTGAATTGTTCTCAGCACTATTCAAGACAATGAAAGATGCCCATGATGCACGTTATATTTCCAAGAAACATGTTCAGAATATTGTATTTATCCCGATGAAGGGGATCTCCGCTATGGATTTCAACTTGAATGATGAAAAAAAAGGAGAGTTAATGAATCGTGGTCGTCAGTTTACTAGAGAATTCTTAAAGCATTGGACATATTAAAAAAGAAAAATCGGGCTCTTAAAAAGAAGCCCGATTTTTCTTTTTATTCTTTTTCCCTTCGATGACGGTTAAGTGACTATCTGATTTCTTTCTCACTTTTATTTTTTTAGACGATTTTGCTGCAGAGAAGCTAGCCACATTATCCTTTTTCGAAGTTCGGTTCTTTAGCCTTTTTTTCGATTGGCGTGCAGCCTTTCGAAATGCCTGTTGCTCTTTTTTTACTGGTTTTCCCTTTGTTAATCCGGTATAAATCATATAAATAATCCCTGCGACAATGGCAATTATAAGAATGTTTCTAAAAAAGCCAATCGGGTCATTAAACAGTCGGCTCATTAGTCCGAGGACTCCGAGGGCGATGATTCCGTATATCATGAATGATATGAAACGTTTCAACAAAGCCACCTCCTTAAGAGCATCATAAGCATTTATAGCTTATTTTAAACATTATTCATGTAAAATATTTGAAAAAATGAAGATTATTCTCTTTGTTTAGTATATGATTTTTCATAATCATATTGTGATAGATGTTTTACACAATAACATCCGTTTCTAAACCTTCTTCCGTCCTTTTTTCCAACCTTAACAGTTCATGAAAGGAAGCCAATGCGACTTCGACCTGATCGTCGGAAGGAGCTTTTGTAGTCAATAATTGAAGCCAAAGACCAGGATAACCAAGGTAACGCAGAACTGGAATATCTCTCACTTTGTTTGTCAACTGCAATACCTCGAAGGAAATGCCGAGCACGACGGGAATAAGTAACACTCGATCCACGACACGTAGCCATAAAGGGTCGATTGGGACGAGCATATAGACAAACATACCAACAATGACAGTAAATAAAATAAAGCTGCTGCCGCAACGATAATGAAGCCGTGAACTTGCCTGCACATTGGAGACAGTCAATTCTTTCCCGCTTTCAAAACAATTAATCACTTTATGCTCTGCACCGTGATATTGAAAGACTCGCTTGATTAATGGTGTCATGGATACTAGGTAAATGTAAATGAGCAGTAATATCAACTTAAACAAGCTTTCCATTAAAACCTGAGCCATATGACTAGGGAAAATAGGTCTTGTCAATTCTGCAAGAAAGACTGGAATCAGTGTAAACAGCAATTTACCAAATAAGAAGGAGAGTACCCCGATTACGGCAACTCCAAGCCATACACTTAGTTTTGAAGATTCCTTTGTTTCTGTTTTCTTTTCTTCTATCTTTTCCCCGCCTTCTTCTTCATACTGCTCTGTGGAAAAGTTTAGATGTTTCGATCCGGTAGCGCTCGACTGAATCAGTGAGACAATTCCCCGTAAAAACGGTATTTTTTTTAAGCGATTGACAGCAGGCTTTGATTCACGCGGTATATGATAATACACAATCGTTGAATCTTTGCGGCGGACAGCAGTGACTGTATGGTGTTTGCCGCCAAACATGACGCCTTCCACTACAGCCTGCCCTCCATAAACGGGTTTTTGAACCTCAGACATTTCTACACCAACCTAATAGTTATTCACGTAGCTCTCTCATGGGTGCTATCATGTTTATTATCAAGTATTCACAAGGTATAAGACCCTATAGAACCGCCCCTCTCAAAGATCAATGGACGAATAAATGGAGGCCTACTCCTTGCAAATACTTTATGAATGATGAATCGCAGGAAAGAAGTATCCTGTGTACATATAAAATTCAACAGAGGATGGACATAATCCTCTGAAAAAAGCACATTATTTATGTCTTTATCATACAGAATAAATCCAAAAACCTCTAGTAAATCTCCTCACTACGGATAAAATAAAATAGTTCTATTTAACAAAGGGCATACTACGTAGCGGAGGTGTTTGATATGTCTTCTAATGAAAAAGGACAAAATCAACAGGAAAATAGAATCATGTTAATCAACAATGTATTGGCTATCGGTTTTGTTGGAGGGCTCCTTGCCAGTTTTGCCGGAATAATAGCACATTATTTTAATTTTATGAAATTTAGTCCCAAATTTATACTTACTTCTTGGTCGAATATGACATGGATTGATCGCTGGCTCGGTACGGTGATGACCATGCTCGTCTTCGGAATTCTGTCCGTGGGGATTGCTTTAATATACTATGGACTTTTTAGAAAAATGAAAAGTATTCTATTAGGTGTTTTTTTTGGTGCCGTTTGCTGGGCTTTGCTTATATTTGTCTTAAAACCGATGTTCTCTGATTTGCCATCCTTTTCGGAAATGTCGTCAAAGTCCATTATAACCAGTATCTGTATTTTTATTTTATACGGCCTTTTTGTCGGATATTCTATTTCTTACGACCATCAGGAATATATTCGTCATATTAATAAAGGTGCTGAAAATCAGTCGAAAAGCTGAACGCCTGGGTTGTAAAAAAGTAGTAAGACAATTTGTAATTATGATAGAATGTTCATGGAAAGCATTCTTTTAATTATGAGCAGGTGTTTGATAATGACAAAAATCTTATTAATTAACGGTCCGAATTTAAATCGCTTAGGGAAACGTGAGCCTGCGCATTATGGGTCTTCGACGCTTTTGGATGTGGAAACTCAATTACAACAGCAGGCTCAAGGGTTAAATGTGGAAATCACTTGTTTTCAATCTAACCATGAAGGAGCGATTATCGATAAGCTCCATTGGTCAGAAGATCATGGGATAGACGGGATTATTATTAATCCAGGAGCATTTACTCATTATAGCTATGCGATTCGCGATGCAATTGCCGGAATTGATGTTCCAGTTGTGGAAGTACATATTTCGAACATCCATGCCCGTGAAAGCTTTCGGCATGAATCAGTTACCGCACCGGTGTCGGCGGGACAGATTGTCGGCTTGGGGATACACGGATATGAATTGGCTTTGCAGGCGATTACAAAGATTGCAAAGGGGGAGAAATAAAATGAATAATCTGAAACGTTTAAGAGCCTCAATGGAAAAGGTGGGCATTAATGGCTTTTTGATTACCAGTACATATAACCGCCGATTCATGACCAATTTTACTGGAAGTGCCGGTGTTGTTTTAATTTCCCAAAAAGAAGCTAAATTCATTACTGATTTCAGATACGTAGAACAAGCGGGCAAGCAGGCAGCAGACTTTGAAATTATTCAACACAAGGGGACAATTATTGAAGAAGTCGGTAAACAGGCTAAAGAGATGAATATAAGTATACTCGGCTTTGAGCAAGATCATCTGACTTTTGCGACATATAAGGCATATGAAAAGGTCATTGAAGGACAACTTTTGCCGGTGTCGGGAGTAATTGAGAATTTACGCTTGATAAAGACTTCATCAGAGATTAAGATATTAAAGGAAGCGGCTGCTATTGCTGATGCTGCCTTTACACATATTCTGGATTTTATGCGCCCGGGTATTTCAGAGCTGGATGTGTCCAATGAGCTTGAATTCTTTATGAGGAAACAAGGGGCCACCTCTTCTTCCTTTGATATTATTGTTGCTTCTGGTAAAAGATCTGCTCTTCCGCACGGAGTGGCTACGAATAAAATCATTGAAAAAGGCGATTTTGTCACATTAGATTATGGGGCGTACTATAAAGGGTATGTGTCTGATATAACTCGGACATTAGCAGTTGGTCAGCCAAGTGAAGAACTTATTAATATTTATGACATTGTTTTAGAAGCGCAACTGCGTGGCATGGCCGGGATAAAACCTGGGATGACAGGCAGGGAAGCGGATGCACTAACTCGTAATTTAATTGAAGAAAAAGGATTTGGACAGTATTTTGGACATTCAACAGGACATGGAATTGGTCTTGAAGTTCATGAAGGTCCAGCATTATCCTTGAGGTCTGATATCATTCTAGAACCAGGTATGGCTGTTACCGTTGAGCCGGGTATTTATTTACCGGGAGTTGGCGGAGTACGGATTGAAGATGATACAATCGTTACAATAGAAGGTAACGAAGCACTTACACATTCATCAAAAGAGTTAATCATTCTGTAAACATGTACATGTAGGAGGACAATTTTATGATTTCTGTAAACGATTTTCGCACAGGTGTTACAATTGAAGTAGATAATGGAATTTGGCAGGTTATCGAGTTCCAACATGTTAAACCAGGTAAAGGCGCTGCCTTTGTACGTTCTAAGCTTCGTAATCTTCGTACAGGATCCATCCAAGAGAAAACATTCCGTGCGGGTGAAAAAGTGGCGAAAGCGCATATTGAAAACCGTAAAATGCAGTACCTTTATGCAAGTGGAGACAGCCATGTCTTTATGGATAACGAAACTTACGATCAAATCGAGCTACCAGCTTCAAGTATTGAACGCGAATTAAAATTCCTAAAAGAAAATATGGAAGTGCATATTATGACTTTCCAAGCCGAAACACTTGGTGTCGAGCTTCCTAACACAGTTGAACTTGAAGTTGCAGAAACTGAGCCTGGTATTAAAGGCGATACATCTTCAGGTGGAACAAAATCAGCCGTACTTGAAACAGGCCTTTCAGTTCAAGTGCCATTCTTCATCAATCAAGGTGACAAATTATTGATCAATACAAACGAAGGTTCATACGTATCACGCGCATAATTAGAAGAAGTCCGAGATTATATCTCGGGCTTTTTTTTTGTCTTTTTTCATTCCTTTTTATGTATGACTTTTTCTATAGCTAGGGATTGAAGTAGCTAAGAAGTTCTCAAAAGGATTACTAAAAGGTCAGTTTCTTTATTAGCTTGTCATTATTACAGGATGATCGGCATATATTTTATTGAAAGTGGTGTATACAGGAGGATTGTCAAAATGGAAACGATTCTTTCTTTTTTACCGAAAAAATTATACGAGCAGCTCCGGGGTATGACACCGATGATGATTGAAAAAATGGAAGAGTTGAGAATTCGGATTGGAAGGCCTCTAGAGGTCATTGTAGGGGGGGACCCTTTCTTCTTTTCATACGAAGTGACCCATTCGGATGCCGAACAATTACTGAATCAAATAGGTCAATTTTCGTTATATACGCTTGAGGAAGAATTAAAGCGAGGATATATAACTATAGCAGGTGGACATCGTGTTGGTCTTGCAGGAAAGGTAATTCTTGAAAATGGGGCGGTCAAAGCGATAAGGGATATTTCCTCCTTCAATATTCGGATAGCACGCGAAAAAATAGGTGCAGCGGAACCGCTCACTTCTTATTTATATAATGGCGAATGGCAGCATACTTTGTTAATCGGTGCTCCACAAACAGGAAAAACGACGATATTACGTGATATTGCAAGGATGATATCTAGTGGAAATGAAAAAAGAGGTATTGCCCCTCAAAAGGTGGGAATTGTGGACGAGCGATCAGAAATTGCGGGAAGTGTTCATGGAGTACCACAGCTCGAATTTGGAACAAGGGTGGATGTGCTCGATGGATGTCCTAAAGCGGAAGGAATGATGATGATGATCCGTTCTATGTCTCCGGATGTGTTAGTCGTAGATGAAATTGGTCGCGCAGAGGATACACAAGCAGTACTAGAGGCCGTAAACGCCGGTATTAAACTTGTGATAACTACACATGGTCATACTTTGGATGAAATTAAAAAACGGCCCTTTTTCGCCGAAATCTTAAGGCAAAACATTTTTGAACGGTTTATAGAATTGCAAAGAAGTAAATCTGGTAAGCGGAGCTACAATGTTCTCGACTCAGCGGGCCTCCCTTTATATTTGGGTGAAAGTGTGAATCCACATGTTTAAGTTAATAGGAGCGGCAATTATAATCTTAGCCACAACATGGGTAGGCTTTGAAGCTGCAAAAAAATTAAGTATGCGTCCTCGCCAACTGAGGCAGCTAAAAGTCGCCATGCAATCTCTGGAGGCTGAAATAATGTATGGTCATACACCGTTGAAAGAAGCGGCCCAGAAACTTTCCAAGCAGATGCCCAAACCTTTATCCTTATTTTTTGATACTTTTGCGAATCGACTTGAATCTGGTGAAACCACTGTAAAAGATGCATGGGATGAAAGTTTGAAGAAAATATGGCAGTCCCTTGCCTTAAAGCAGGGAGAGTTCGAAATTCTTTCACAGTTTGGTGAGACTCTAGGAAAAAGTGATAAATATCATCAGCAAAAACAAATTATGCTAACGATGGCACACTTGGAGCGGGAAGAGAGCGATGCACTAGACCGGCAGGGGAAATATGAAAAGATGATGAAAAGCCTTGGTTTTTTAACGGGATTATTACTAATCATTTTGCTGATGTAGGAATAAGTGGGGGGGAATGAAAATGGGCATTGATGTGGACATCATATTTAAAATAGCTGGTGTTGGGCTGGTAGTGGCATTTCTTCACACGATACTCGATCAAGTTGGAAAGAAAGAATATGCCCAGTGGGTAACGCTTTTTGGATTTATATATATTTTATTCATGGTAGCTTCTGTTGTAGAGGATTTATTCCAAAAAATTAAATCAGTATTCCTATTTCAGTAAGGGGGGATTCACGATTGAAATCATAAAAATCGTGGGCATTGCCCTAGTTGCCACTTTTTTGGCCCTAATCGTCAAGGAGCAAAAACCTAATTTCGCTTTCCTGCTTGTCGTTTTTGTAGGTTGCTCCATTTTTCTTTTTTTAGCAGATAAAATATACGAAATCATTTTAATGTTAGAAAAAATAGCGGTAAATGCAAATGTAAATACCGTTTATTTGGAGACTATCTTGAAAATAATCGGAATCGCCTATATCGCTGAATTTGCCTCCCAAATTACAAAAGATGCAGGGCAGGGATCACTCGCTTCCAAAATAGAATTGAGCGGGAAAATCTTGATTCTGGCGATGGCAATACCGATTTTAACCGTCATTATTGAAACGATTATACAGATGCTTCCAAGTTAATGGACTATTCCTACTAGTCAATGAGGTGAAAGTATGAAGCAGCGGATGCCTTACTTATCCATTCTATTCGTTTTACTCTTTTTTTTGCATACATCTGTTGGACAAGCTGCCGAAAATGGTGAAAGTGGAGAAGTTGATCAAGAGCCAATTATGCAGTCTGAATTGGTACAAGCTCAAATAGAGAGACTCGGCGTTGATGAGCTCAAGAAATATTGGGATGACATTGTCACGGAGTATGGAGGGTTTTTACCTGAAAGCCAGAAAGGAAGTTTCATGGACTTTGTAAGCGGAGATAAGAAATTTTCATTTGATCAATGGATAAAAGGGATGATAAAGTTCGTTTTTCATGAACTGCTCGTGAACGGGAAGCTCCTAGGATCACTCATTTTATTGACCGTGTTCAGCATGTTCCTGCAAACTCTGCAGAATGCGTTCGAGCAAAGCTCGGTGAGTAAGGTCGCTTATGCAATCGTTTATATGGTATTAATCATTTTAGCGTTGAACAGCTTTCATGTGGCGATTGAATATACAAAAGATACGATAGATTTGATGATTTCTTTTTTAATGGCACTCATCCCTTTGCTATTAGCTTTAATAGCAGCTTCTGGAGGACTTGTATCTGCAGCGTTCTTTCATCCTGTCTTAATGTTTTTAATGAATACCAGTGGCATCTTGATACAATATATCGTCCTACCATTATTATTCTTCGCAGCGATTTTAAGCATAGTCAGCACGCTGACCGAACATTATAAAGTGACTCAGCTGGCCCAATTGCTCCGTAACTTTGCTATCGGGATTCTGGGTGCTTTTATGACCATTTTTCTTGGTGTTATATCCGTTCAAGGAGCATCGTCTGCTGTTGCAGACGGAGTGACAATCAGGACGGCGAAATTTGTGACAGGCAACTTTATTCCGGTAATAGGGCGCATGTTTACTGATGCAACCGATACGGTCATTAGTGCCTCCGTTCTTCTGAAAAATACAGTGGGTTTGTCAGGTGTCATTATCCTCCTGCTTATAACTACATTCCCAGCTATAAAAATCTTAATGATCTCCTTTGTCTATAAACTAGCAGCGAGTCTTTTGCAGCCGCTTGGTGGAGGGCCTGTAATAAAATGTCTCGACATTATAAGTAAAAGCATGATTTATATTTTCGCAGCATTGGCCATTGTCTCACTCATGTTCTTTTTAAGTATCACAGTAATTATAGCCTCTGGAAACATTACACTGATGGTTCGTTAGAAAGGAGGAGGGCTTGGTGAGTTTTTTAGCTGGCTGGGTATCCAATATTATCGTATTTGTATTGCTGGCTACTGTAATCGATATGCTCCTTCCCAATTCAGCTTTACAGAAATATGCCAAAATGGTAATCGGACTTTTACTGATTGCGATTATCATCACTCCTATATTGGGATTATTCAATAAGGATTTCGACGAAATTCTGTCAGCGGCTACAAGTGAATTTGAAGATCAGAAAAAAAAAGATTTAGGAAATTTGACAGAAATGAAGAAAAAAGAAATACAAGCTACCCAGGGTGCATATATTTTAAAACAAATGGCTGTTGACTTACAGGCAGAAGTAGAAGAGGAGCTGATGGTGGATTATAACATGAAGATTAGTTCAATTGATGTAGGAGTCAAGAATGAGGAAGAACCAAGCATTGATGACTTGCAAAACATAACCATATCATTGGAAAAGGCAGAAGGGAAAGAAGACTCGGAGATAGAGGCAGTAGCGAAAATTGATATTAATGCAGAGAGACCGTCTTCATCCGATGATGCCAATCTGGATGCTGTCAAAAGGTTTCTGGCAACAAGTTGGTCTGTCGACAAAGAGATCATTGAAATCGCCGGGGAAAGGAAGTGACTGAGTATTGAATAAAGACAAAGGTCCATTATCCTGGCTGCAAAAACTTGTAAATAAAGACCCTGACCAAAAAGAGCCTAAAGAAAAAAAACCTTCCCTGTATGTCTATGCTCTAATAGTTGTCCTTTTGGGAGCAGGAATTATGATGGCAGGGAATTTGTTAACCACCAACCAGACTGGACAAACATCCGAAGTAAAGACGGTATTCAATAATAAACAGGATGATGATGGAGATGTAGAAACATTCGGCCAGAAGAATAAATCCGAATTCAAGACGACAAAAGATTATGAAATATATCTTCAGAATGAAATGAAGGAAGCGCTTGAATCCATCGCGGGTGTCGATGATGTAAAAGTCGTAATCTACGTGGATGCATCCGAGAAAAAAGTATACGAAAGAAATAAAGTCACTCAAAAACAAGTAACTGAAGAAACTGACCAGGAAGGCGGTAAAAGAACGGTTGAAGACACATCTGTTGATGAGCAGCTAGTCTTGATCAAAAGCGGTGAAAAAGAAGGACCAATCATTTCAGAAACAAAAAAACCTAGTGTACGAGGGGTCCTAGTGGTCGCTAAAGGGGCCGAAAATATTCAAATAAAGAAGTGGATTATCGAAGCTGTCACTCGCTCACTTGATGTACCAAGTCACCGGGTATCTGTTATGCCTAAAAAATAAGGGGGAAAATCTACATGTTATTAAAAAAACAAACCGTTTGGTTATTGACTATGCTAAGTCTGGTAGTGGTACTGTCTGTCTATTATTTAACCGCTCCTGAAGAAAATGCTGCTGATATGACAGCCACTGAACAGACAGAAAGTAAAACAGAGAGTAAAACGGAAAGCAAAGCAGAAAGTAAAACAGAAAGCAAGGGAGAAACTAAGAGTGATAAAGAGACCTCTTCTAAGAATGCTGCTGGTTCTTCTGTAACCATAGCATCAGGCGATGAGTTCGAATCATTAAGGATGCAGATTGAAGATGAACGGGCAAAGTTGAATGAAGAATTGACTGTGAAGATGGGCAATACAGAACTATCAGCTGAGGAAAGAGAAGATGCATATGCGAAAATCGAGCAATTAAGCGAGACAAAAGTAAAGGAAAATATCATCGAAAACCTAATTGTGGCCATGGATTATAATGCCGCACTCGTGCGAGTCGATGGAACGGATGTAAAAGTGAGTGTCAAAGCTGATAAACAATCAAAAACAGAGGCCAATAACATTATACGCCTCGTACGTAAAGAAGTGGATGATGCTCAAAATGTAGTTGTGGATTTCCAACCAGAAAAGTAATCATACATTCTAAAAAAAGAGCTGATACACAACAGTTTATAAATAAAAAAAATTAGAAGGGTCCTCTTTTTTAGAAAAAAGGGACTTTTTTTTTTGTTTTTTATCAGTATAAAACAACTGGGAAACTTTGGGGAAAAAGGTTTTTTGGTGTAAATTGATTCCAGTAATTCAAATAGAAATAGTGATATTGAACTTTCGTAATATTCTAGAAAAGTAATTAATGTAAATTTTTAGCTGATTTTCTTAGGTAATTTGGTAAAACAATCTAGAAAACGCTTACAATTTTTAAATCAAAAAATATTCACAATCTTATAATAAAGGTGTAATATAGGAGTATAGATATCGAGTTGCAACTAATCTATCATTGAATTTTTATAAGCTAATATTGTATGATGTTAGAAGCTGGTCATAAACTTTTCAGTCCTCTAAAGATAACAATATTTTAAGAAAGTGAAATTTCTGTTATAATACAGACGAGGTATTTATTCAGTCAATCGCTTTCTGGTTTAGAAAGCGGCTTCATTGTGAAGAATTGGACAAGGTATGGACATGCTAAAGTTAAAAGGTACATAAAATATTGCCTCAAAAAATTAATATCAAATTAGACAAGGGGTGCCACAAATGAAAGTGCAAGAAATTCGTGAAATTATTAAGCTAGTCGATCAATCTAACATCAGTGAATTCGTTTATGAAAATGAAGGAACAAAAATTAAACTAAAGAAACCTGAAACAGAATCAGTAGGACACCCAGCGGCTGCTCCAGAAGTTGTTCATGCTAAAGCAGCTGTTGAAGTTAAGCCTGTAGCAGCGCCTGCCCCTGCAGCGCCAAAAGCTGTTGAACCAGCTAAGCCAACTGCTGCTGTAACTGAGCAAGAAAATTTACATAAAATCACTTCTCCAATGGTGGGAACTTTCTACCAATCTCCATCTCCGGATGCTGCTGCATACGTGAAAGCAGGGGATAAAGTTACAGCAGATTCTATTGTTTGTATCGTAGAAGCTATGAAACTTTTCAATGAAATTGAGGCCGAAGTAAGCGGTGAAATTGTAGAGGTTCTTGTAAAAGAAGGCCAACTTGTAGAATATGGTCAACCATTATTTTTAGTAAAGCCGGAATGAGGAGCTGTTTCTAAATGATCAAAAAGGTATTAATTGCCAATCGTGGGGAAATTGCAGTCCGAATTATCCGGGCATGCAAGGAATTAGGTATTGAAACTGTAGCGGTCTATTCAGAAGCCGACAAAGAAGCATTACATGTTCAAATTGCCGACGAAGCTTATTGCATCGGTCCTAAATTATCAAAAGACAGTTATTTAAATACAACGAACATTATCAGCACAGCCAAGAAAACAGGATCGGATGCTATTCACCCTGGTTATGGATTCCTTGCCGAAAATGCTGACTTTGCAGAGCTTTGCCGTGAATGTAATATCATATTCATCGGTCCTAGTCCCGAAGCAATCAATAAAATGGGGACAAAGGACGTAGCAAGGGAAACCATGCGCAAAGCTGGTGTACCGATTGTTCCTGGTTCTAAAGGAATTATTAAAGATACTGATGAGGGTGTAGCCCTTGCTAATGAAATGGGCTACCCTGTCATCATTAAAGCTACAGCCGGTGGCGGCGGTAAAGGTATCCGGGTCGCTAGAACGGAAGAAGATCTTATTAAAGGCATTAGCATTACGCAACAGGAAGCTGCTACAGCTTTTGGAAATCCAGGCGTGTATATTGAAAAATTCATCGAAGACTTCCGTCACGTTGAAATTCAAGTCATGGCTGATAATCATGGGAATGCAATCCATTTAGGAGAGCGTGATTGTTCGGTACAACGACGTTTGCAAAAACTGGTTGAAGAAACTCCTTCTCCTGCACTTGATGGTGAAATGCGTGCGGAAATGGGGCAGGCTGCAGTTACGGCTGCTCTTGCTGTTAACTACTCTGGTGCTGGTACAGTTGAATTTATTTATGACTATGTGAATAGAAAATACTATTTTATGGAAATGAATACACGTATCCAGGTTGAGCATCCAGTTACAGAAATGGTCACAGGTGTAGATTTGATTAAAGAACAAATCAAAGTTGCTTCAGGTGACAAACTTTCTCTTTCACAAGAAGATGTTACATTTAACGGTTGGTCAATCGAATGCCGGATCAATGCCGAAAATCCAGAGAAAAACTTTATGCCTTCTGCCGGTAAAATTCAAATGTATTTACCGCCAGGTGGCTACGGAGTACGTGTTGATTCTGCAGCATATCCTGGGTATACGATACCGCCATATTACGATTCTATGATTGCTAAATTAATTGTCCATGCACCGACAAGGGAAGAGGCAATTGAGAAAATGAAACGTGCTCTAGGTGAGTTTGTCATTGAGGGAATCAATACTACAATTCCTTTCCATATTAAGTTACTTCAGCATGACCAATTTGTTTCTGGAGAATTTAATACCAAATTCCTTGAAATATATGACGTAATGAACTCATAATGTAAAGGAAGACAGGAGGTGCTTTGAATGAGTGAAATGGAAGGCCAATTACTCGAAATGAATGATTACAATAGTGGACTAGGCAGAGTGGAGATTGCGCCTGAGGTGATAGAGGTAATCGCGGGTATAGCTGCATCGGAAGTTGAAGGTGTCGCACATATGCGCGGGAATTTTGCTACTGGCGTAGTTGAAAAGCTTGGCAAAAAGAACCACGGTAAAGGTGTTAAAGTAGACTTAACTGGAGAAACAATTAAAGTCGAGCTTTATTGTGTCATGAAATTTGGTGTTTCTATTCCGAAAGTTGCGCAGGAAGTACAAGACAACATTCGTGAAGCTTTATTAAATATGACCGCTATCGACGCGGGCGAAGTGAACATTCATGTTGTCGGTATAGCATTTGAAAACGCAAAACAGGAAGCGGATTACGAACAAGAAGTGTAATTAGCATCATTCAACTTACACCTGCAAAAACCCGGCAATAGGCCGGGTTTTTGTTTTTTTCTTTTTACCCCATCGATTACGTTCGTATAAAAAGCCTGCTTATAATATTACGTTAAATGAACATAATAAGGCGGTGTCTGGAAGTTTCCCTTTAATTCAAGGGTGATTTCTGTTAGAGTGTAAAAGATGAAATATGAGCATGAAAGCTAGGCAAGAGCTTTTTGACACTTTCGAAATGTATACATCTCTGTTGTGAATTAAACATATATAAGGTTTTCAATTTAACTTAAAAGCACCTTGGAAAAAATGTTATGAATAATAGGTGAGTGAGGGTCTTTTGACCTTAATATTAGTGAAATTTAGCTAAACCTTGAAAAAAAACAGCAAAAATCTTAATATTTTCGAAAAAAAGTTATTTAATGTTCGTTTGTTCTAGCATTTTCATATATAATAGTAGATGTTAAAGGAGTAAGATTATGAAAAGAAGAGTAGCCCGTGAAAAATCCCTTCAAGCACTATATCAGATAGATATCGCCAAGTCAGATGCAGAAGAAGCAATGGAAAGCGTTCTGAATGGCGCTCCTACTGATGAATATTTCAAAAAATTAGTTACTGGGATTACGGAAAATCGTGAACAACTTGATGGAATGATCAGGGACAATTTAGAGAACTGGACGTTGGAAAGATTAGCGAACATTGATCGGAATTTACTGCGTATCGCGGTTTATGAAATGGTTCACAGTGAAGATGTTCCTGTAAGTGTTGCTATGAATGAAGCTATTGAAATTGCTAAGAAATTCGGTGATGATCAATCGAGCAGCTTTGTGAATGCCGTTTTATCCAAGGTTAAGGTGAAAATCGGTTAAAGCAGCTGCCCTTTAAAAAAGGGTAATCTCAGCAATTTCTTTAGCAAAATTAACTTGGGAGGAAATATTACACATGTCAGCTCAAATCATTAATGGTAAAGAAATTGCAGAGGCAGTTAGACAGGAAATCAGTAAGGAAGTTCAACAATTACGTGAAAAAAATATTGTACCAGGTTTGGCAGTTATTTTAGTCGGTGACAATCAAGCTTCACAAACCTATGTGCGCAATAAGCAAAAAGCCTGTGAGGACTTAGGAATGCATTCTGTATTGATTAAAAAGCCTGGAGATTTAACTCAGGAGGAATTAATTCAGAACATTGATGAATTAAACCAGGATGATAGCATTCATGGTATTTTGGTGCAGCTACCATTGCCTGGACATATTCAGGAAAAAGCGATCATTGAAGCGATTTCCCCTGAAAAGGATGTTGATGGATTCCACCCGATTAATATTGGTCTAATGATGACAGGGCAGGATGCATTTTTACCATGTACGCCTTACGGGGTAATGGTTATGCTTGAGCATATTGGCTATGAGCTTGAAGGTAAGCATGTGGTCATAGTAGGGAGAAGTAATATCGTTGGCAAACCGGCCGGACAACTGTTTTTAAATGCGGATGCAACAGTTACCTACTGTCATTCAAAAACAAAGGACCTTGCTTATTATACGAAGCAGGCTGATGTGGTTGTTGCAGCTGTTGGAAAAAGAGACACAATTACTAGTGACCATATTAAAGAAGGTGCAGTCGTCATTGATGTCGGAATGAACAGGAATGATGAAGGGAAGCTTTGCGGCGATGTTGCGTTTGAAGAAGTGAAAAATAAAGCTTCATACATTACTCCTGTTCCTAAAGGGGTTGGTCCCATGACCATCACAATGCTAATGAAGAATACAGTCAAATCTGCTCAAAAAACACTTAACTTGAACAAACAAGCACTAAAAAGTTAAAAAAATCGCTAAATTATTTTAAAGAAGCGGACCTCTTGTTTTATAATAACGAGAGACCGCTTTTTTTCTATTCATAGATTTACGAAAGTTTTAAGTGTAACCTATAGGTGAGCTTTCTTATATCCGATTCTTGTCGGAAGGAGACATTATATGAGCAACCAACAATATTTGAGTGTATCGGCTTTAACGAAGTACATTAAAAGGAAGTTTGATGCCGATCCTCATTTGCAAAATGTATACATAAAAGGTGAAATTTCCAATTTCAAACAACATACAAGTGGCCATATGTACTTTACTTTGAAAGACGAGAAGGCTCGCTTGCTTTCCGTTATGTTTGCTGCAAATAACAAAGGGATGAAATTCCTTCCCGAAAATGGGATGAAGGTACTTGTGAAGGGCGAAATTTCATTATATGAAGCGAGTGGACAGTATCAGCTTTATGTGAAAAGCATGGCTCCTGATGGTGTTGGGGACCTGTATCTTGCATATGAACAGTTAAAGAAAAAGCTAGAAGCAGCAGGCTTGTTTTTAGCAGAACATAAGAAGACGATTCCACTATACCCTAAATCTGTAGGGGTCATAACATCTCCAACAGGTGCTGCACTGAGGGATATTTTAACAACCATTAAGCGCCGTTATCCAATTGCTAAAATCATCGTTTATCCAGCTCTTGTTCAAGGGAATAATGCCGCTAAATCGATTGCCCAGGCGATCACGATGGCTAACTCGAGGGCTGAAAGTGATGTACTGATTGTCGGAAGGGGCGGCGGTTCCATTGAGGAGCTCTGGGCCTTTAATGAGGAGATAGTAGCTGAATCCATTTATGATTCGGATATTCCAATTATTTCAGCTGTTGGACACGAAACAGATTTTACAATTGCGGATTTTGTAGCAGATATGCGGGCACCGACTCCTACTGGGGCAGCGGAGCTTGCGGTCCCTCATCTGAATGAAATACTTGAACGGCTGATGAACCGTAAGAATCGTTTGACGCGTTCCATCCAGGAAACGGTGAATTTCGAGCGTACCCGCTTGACTAGGATGGAAAGATCTTATGCCTTTCGCTATCCACACAAAATGTATGAGCAGAAACTCGAACAGCTTGACAAGACTTTGGACAGGTTAGGGAAGACAAGTACCCGGTATTTCATGAAAAAGAGGGATGAGCTAAATCAGGTGACCGATATTCTGAAAAAGCAGCATCCTGAACAGGCTGTGAAAAATTCAAAAGATGATTTGCATCAGCAAGAAAAAGCATTACGTCGGGCCATGGAAGCCATTTATCGTCAAAAGTCACAGCAGTTTGTTCATATCACTGCAACTTTGTCTGCCCTCAGTCCATTAAAGATTATGGAACGGGGCTATGGGCTGGTTTTCGCTGAGGATGAAACATTAATAAAAAGTACACAGCAAGTATCCAAAGGGGATAAGATAGCTGTTTCAATAAAAGATGGAACCCTTGAATGTGAAATTAAAGAAATAAAGGAGCGAATTGAACCATGACAAAGAAACAAGAAGTTACATTTGAAGAAGCAATGGAGAATCTCGAAAAAATTGTTGAGCAGTTGGAAGAAGGGGACGTGCCTCTCGAAAAAGCAATTTCCATATATAAACAAGGGATGGATTTATCTCGACTTTGTCATTCGAAGTTGAAGACTGTTGAAGAACAATTGACTCAAATTTTACGCGAAGATGGGGAACTTGAAACCTTCGCTGTACAGGAGGAAGAATAATATGAGTACGGCGTCCTTTGAAACGTTTTCAAAAGAATATAAAGCTGTAATAGAGAGAGAAATCGTTGAATATGTAAATAAGCTTGAAGCTCCAGCTGTTGTCAAAGAAGCGATGACTTATTCATTGGAAGCAGGAGGTAAACGGATTCGTCCTTTATTGGTTTTTGCGGTTTTAGATGCGTTCGGAAAAAATTTAAAGACAGGAATCCCTGCAGCGGCGGCCATTGAAATGATTCATACATATTCCTTGATTCATGATGACCTTCCAGCGATGGATGACGATGATCTTCGACGTGGAAAACCTACGAATCATAAAGTCTTCGGTGAGGCGGTAGCTGTCCTGGCAGGGGATGCCTTGCTTACTTACAGTTTTCAATTGGTGACGGATATGATTGATCCTGAGGTGACTGCGGAAATGAAGTTAAACTTAGTAAGTGAAATTGCTAAATCTGCTGGCGCTGAAGGGATGGTTGGAGGTCAAGTTGCCGATATGGAAGGTGAAAGTAAACAGTTGACCCTTAAAGAATTGGAATATATTCATGAACATAAAACGGGGAAGCTATTGACCGCAAGTATCATTTCAGGTGCCATATTAGCTGGAGCAAATAACGAACAGCACCAGCATTTACGTGATTTTGCTTACCATCTAGGACTTGCTTTTCAAATTCGGGATGATATTCTGGATATTGAAGGATCAGTAGAGTTAATTGGCAAGCCAGTTGGCAGCGATGAAGGCAATCATAAAAGCACATATCCTTCTTTACTTACGCTTGATGGGGCAAAGGAGAAGTTGGATTATCATATTAAACTTGCCCATAGCGCTTTAGGAAAAACAAATTTACAAACAAGTTTATTAAACGAACTAACCGATTTAATTGCGACCCGTGACCATTGAGTGTGGCTAAATTTGTTATCAAATGAGGTTTTATGGTATACTCATTGTGCAAAAATATGTAAAGATAAAGATGAATTTTTTAGTTAAGATACGTGATAAAATAGGTAAAAATAAGCCGCCGAAATCACCTGGGTGTTGGCGGCTATTTTTACCTTATAACGAATTTTTCGGTCAAGTCTTCTAAATAGCACTCTTTTTTGAGGCTTTGTTTATGCTTACAACCGAAAATGACAGAAAGTGAGTGGTCCAGTTTGGATCTTCTATCTATAAAAGACCCTTCTTTTTTGAAGAATATGAATAATGAAGAGCTTGTCGAATTAAGTGTAGAAATTCGTAAGTTTCTTGTAGAAAAATTATCGGTAACCGGTGGGCATATTGGACCCAATTTAGGCGTAGTCGAATTGACAATAGCGTTGCATAAAGAATTCGATAGCCCGAAGGATAAAATATTATGGGATGTAGGACATCAATCATATGTTCATAAAATCCTGACTGGAAGAGCTGGAGAGTTTGATACTTTAAAGAAGTATAAAGGTCTTTGCGGGTTTCCTAAAATGATTGAAAGCCCTCATGATGTTTGGGAAACCGGACACAGTTCTACTTCCCTTTCAGCTGCTATGGGAATGGCAGCTGCTCGTGATATTAAGGGAGAGAAAAGTTTTATTTTACCTGTAATTGGTGATGGAGCGCTTACAGGGGGAATGGCACTTGAAGCCTTGAATCACATCGGTGATGAAAAAAAGGACATGATTGTAATCTTAAATGATAACGAAATGTCAATTGCACCTAATGTCGGTGCTTTACACACGATATTGGGAAGATTACGGACAGCAGGTAAATATAATTGGGCAAAAGACGAGTTGGAACTGCTTTTGAAAAAAATCCCTGCAGTTGGCGGGAAACTTGCAGCTACTGCTGAACGCTTGAAGGACAGTATGAAGTATTTATTGGTCTCAGGGATCTTTTTTGAAGAACTAGGTTTCACATATCTTGGACCAGTGGATGGTCATAATTATGAAGAACTGTTAGAGAATTTAAGGTATGCCAAGAAAACAAAAGGACCAGTCCTGTTACATGTCATCACGAAAAAAGGTAAGGGGTATTCTCCCGCTGAGTTGGATACAACAGGGAATTGGCATGGGACAGGTCCATACAAGATTGAAACAGGTGATTTCGTTAAATCCCCTAGTAAAGGTCCTGCTTGGAGTGCACTTGTAAGTGATACTGTAAGCAGACTTGCACGCGAAGATGAACGAATAGTCGCGATTACACCTGCGATGCCTGTAGGTTCGAAATTGGTAGGGTTTTCTGAGGAATTTCCGGAACGTTTTTATGATGTGGGGATTGCCGAGCAGCATGCGGCAACTTTTGCTGCTGGATTGGCAACGCAGAAAATGAAACCATTTTTGGCGATTTACTCAACCTTCTTACAAAGAGCATATGACCAGGTGGTACATGATATCTGCCGCCAGAATTTGAATGTCTTTATAGGAATTGATAGGGCCGGCCTTGTCGGTTCCGATGGTGAAACACATCAAGGCGTTTTCGATATTGCGTTCTTACGCCATATTCCGAATATGGTTTTGATGATGCCAAAAGACGAAAATGAAGGTCAGCATATGGTAAATACGGCTTTAAACTATAATGATGGTCCGATTGCTATGCGCTTCCCGCGTGGAAATGGTTGGGGAGTTGTAATGGATACAGAATTACAGCAGATTCCTATCGGTTCATGGGAAGTCCTGAAAGAAGGAACAGATGCCGCCATTTTAACGTTCGGGACAACGATTCCTATGGCACTTGAAGCTGCAGCACTTCTGGAGAAAGAGGATTATTCTGTAAAGGTGATTAATGCTAGGTTCATAAAGCCACTGGATGTAAAAATGCTAAGTCGCCTTCTGGGTGAGAAAATGCCTATCTTAACAATAGAAGAAGCTGTCCTTCAAGGTGGCTTTGGTAGTTCTGTACTTGAATATGCTCATGATCAAGGATTTTATGGTGCGATTATTGACCGAATGGGGATCCCTGATTATTTCATTGAACATGGAAGTGTTGACGAGCTACTTGAAGAAATAGGTTTAACGACTAAGACAGCTATGAAAAAGATTAAAATGATTACACCCAAAAAAGAAAAAAGGGCCTGACAATATGAAAGTAATGAAAGAAAGATTAGATGTATTACTAGTAGAACAAGGCTTAGCTGAAACGCGTGAAAAAGCTAAGCGTATGGTTATGGCAGGTCTTGTCTATGCAAATGAAGAGAGATACGAAAAGCCGGGGGAAAAAGTACCGGTTGATCTTGAATTAACGATTAAAGGGAAAGTAATGCCTTACGTTTCAAGAGGTGGCCTCAAACTAGAGAAGGCATTAAAAGAATTCGATTTACATGTGAATGGAAAAGTTCTCCTTGATATCGGTTCATCTACTGGAGGCTTTACTGATTGTGCTTTACAAAATGGTGCCGTCATGTCTTATGCGCTTGATGTAGGGTATAATCAACTAGCTTGGAAGCTTAGACAGGATGAGAGGGTTAAAGTAATGGAACGGACCAATTTCCGGTACGTCACTCCAGCCGATCTCGATGGGAAGATGCCAGACTTTGCAAGCATTGATGTTTCTTTTATCTCGCTCACGTTAATTTTACCGGTTCTAAAGACCTTGCTTGTACCCAAAAGCGACGTTGTAGCCCTAGTTAAACCGCAATTTGAAGCTGGGAAGGATCAAGTCGGCAAAAAGGGGATTGTTCGTGAACCCAAAATCCATAAAGAAGTGTTAAATAAAATAATTTCTTTTGCAAAAAAAGAAGGCTACGATATTAAGGATGCCTCCTTTTCTCCGATTACAGGTGGCGATGGAAATATTGAATTTTTGCTTCATTTATATTGGGAAGGGTCGAAAGTAGATGGAGACCTAATGCTCTCAAAAACGGTTGATGACATAGTTGGAGAAGCACATGCCCAGTTTAAAAAAGAATAAATAGAACTATGTATGGCTCCTTTAGCTGAATGGTTGGCTGAAGGAGCTTTTTCACTCTAGGAATTGAGAGGCAAAAGGCCCTCGAATTATAGAGGGAGTTTACAATAAAAAATTTAAGAACAAAATATAGACATGTTATGTATTTTTGAGAAAAAGTTGTACAATTGCATAAAAATCCGATAACATTAATATTAGCAACATCCTATAGCATCAAATTTGTACGCAAGGGACGTTGTTAAAGGCAAGATAGATGTGTTTATAATGCGTAAGCAACGCCTGCTTGGCAGCATGCTTAAACGCTTATATAATGGTTATTTACTAAATTAAATTAGCAACAGTCGAGAAGAGGTGCTTCTACTTATGAATAAGGGACAACGACATATAAAAATCAGGGAAATTATTACGAATAACGATATTGAGACTCAAGATGAGCTAGTTGAAGAACTGAAAATTGCTGGATACAATGTTACTCAGGCTACTGTATCAAGGGATATTAAAGAGCTCCACCTTGTTAAGGTCCCGTTAACAGACGGAAGGTATAAATACAGCTTACCAGCCGACCAACGCTTCAATCCACTTCAAAAATTAAAGAGAATGCTGATTGATGCTTTTGTTCGCATTGATGCGGCAAATAATTTGCTTGTTATGAAAATGCTCCCGGGAAATGCCCAGGCAATCTGTGCATTAATTGATAATTTAAATTGGCAAGAAATACTCGGAACAATCGGCGGCGATGACACATGTTTAATTATCTGCCGTTCTGAGGAAGATGCGAAGATCATTTCCGGCAAATTCTTGGACATGCTCTAATAATTTTGTGAGGTGACCTAGTTTGTTAACAGAACTTTCGATTAGGAATTTTGCGATCATTGACAGCTTGTCTGTTTCATTTGAAAAAGGCCTGACTGTATTGACCGGCGAAACAGGGGCAGGGAAATCCATTATCATAGATGCCGTTCATTTATTGGTTGGTGGCCGTGGTTCGGCAGAGTTCATTCGACATGGTGAGTCGAAGGCCGAAATAGAAGGGCTCTTTCAAATTGATGATGACAAACATCCGGTCTTTGCCAAGGCTGAAGAATTTGGCTTGGATATGAATGATGGGATGGCTATCCTTCGTAGAGATATCTCACTCAGTGGCAAGAGCGTCTGCCGGGTAAATGGAAAGCTCGTAACGATTGCAATTTTACGTGAGATAGGACGGACTTTGATAGATATACATGGTCAGCATGAACATCAGGAATTAATGGATGAACGACTCCACCTTCCTTTGCTTGACCAGTTCGGCGGTGAAAAAGTTGCTTCAGCTCTTGCCGAATATCAAAAGTTATTTAAACGGTATGAAACAGCTTCTAAACAACTGAATAGTTTAAGTCAAAATGAACAGCAAATGGTTCATCGTCTCGATTTAATCCAGTTTCAACTCGATGAAATTCAGAAAGCGGATTTGAAACTACGCGAAGATGAAGAATTGATGGAAGAACGGAAAAAAATTAATAATTTCGAAAAAATTCATGAAGCGCTGCAAACCAGCTATAATGCTTTAAATGGAGAGCAACATGCAATTGATTGGCTATCCGTGGCCATGAATAACCTAGAAGAAGCAGCGGGTCTCGATGAGGGTTTAAAAAATAGCTCGGAAACTGTTTCAAATAGCTACTTCCTTCTCGAAGAAGCGGTCTCGACCATCCGAGATCAGTTAGATTCTTTGGATTATGATACAGAACGAGTCGAATTTATTGAAAGTCGCCTTAATGAAATAAATCAATTAAAACGTAAATACGGACGGACCATCGAGGAAATATTGGAGTATGGTGCTGGGATTGAGGAAGAAGTCGAAAAGCTTCAAAATCGGGAAACCCATATAGCGAAGCTTGAAAAAGAAATAAAATCGATTAAAGCTGATTTAATTGTTGAAGCAAAAAACCTGTCTGAACTTCGGCAAACATTCGCACAGCAGTTAACAAAGAAAATACATCAGGAATTAAAAGATTTATACATGGAAAAAACAATTTTCGAACCGCATTTTCTTCAAACAGCTTATACTTTCGATGAGTTATCAGACAGGGGAATTAATCAGTCGGGTCTGGATTCCATGGAGTTTTATATATCCACCAATCCAGGAGAGCCGTTAAAACCTCTTTCGAAAATTGCTTCTGGTGGAGAGTTATCTAGGATTATGTTGGCTTTGAAAAGTATTTTCTCCAAACATCAAGGCATTACTTCCATTATATTCGATGAGGTGGACACAGGTGTAAGCGGCAGGGTTGCACAATCTATTGCTGAAAAAATCTATAAAGTGGCAACGGGTTCCCAGGTACTTTGTATTTCACATTTACCACAGGTCGCGGCAATGGCAGATACCCATTTATTTATTGCAAAAAATGTTAGAGCAGGACGAACCAATACTTCGGTGAAGCCTCTTATAGAAAGTGAAAAAATAAAAGAAATTGGCAGGATGATCTCCGGTGTCGAAATTACGGATTTAACGAAGCAACATGCCAATGAATTAATTCAGCTAGCCAAAAGGCTGAAAATTACGTCTTGAAACGGTCTTGATAAGAGTACTTGCAACTAATCATAAGCATTCATTGTAAAGCTATCCAAAAACGGATAGCTTTTATTTTGTGCTTCTGTTATAAATGACTGTCATGAAGGCTAAATTAAAGGTGTAGCCATAAAGTGTCAGAGAGCGAGGAGAGTGAATGGATTGAAATTTGTATGGATTAACAGAATCATCGGTGGAATTCTCCTTGTTTCGCTATTAACATTAGGGTTATACCAGCCATCTCGTGAATATTTTTTAATTCCAAATCATCTTGTACTATTTGAAGGAAGTCAATATAGTATTTCCAAATCATTACCCGTTTCTGCAAAAGTTTTGGAATCCAGTGATGGGATTTCGCTTCATGATGAGCAAGCTTCAATCACGCTTGGTGCTGAGAAACCAGGTACAAATGAGGTATTACTTGATGTAGCAGGCTTGCCTGCTAAAAAGGTCGATATTAGGGTGTTAAAAGACTTTAAAGTTATGCCTGGAGGCCAATCTATTGGAGTAAAGCTTAATACTCTCGGGGTTCTCGTTGTAGGTCATCATCTAATTGATACTGAGCAAGGAAAAAAATCACCAGGAGAAAAAGCGAAAATTGAAATCGGTGATATTATAACAGAAATCAATGGTCAGACGATAAAGAAGATGGGGGATGTAACCCCTTTTGTTCAGCAGGCAGGTGAAAAGGGAGAAGCGTTAAATATTGTTATCAACCGTGATAACAAAGTGCTTCACAGTATACTCCTGCCTCTAAAGGATAAGAATGAAGGAACTTACAAATTGGGCTTGTATATCCGCGATTCAGCGGCTGGAATTGGGACGATGACGTTTTATCACCCCGATTCGAAAAAATATGGAGCACTGGGGCATGTCATCTCGGATATGGATACAAAAAAGCCGATTGTTGTAAAGGATGGACAGATTGTTCAATCGACTGTTACGTCCATCGAAAAGGGAAGCAATGGTGACCCAGGAGAAAAATTAGCACGTTTTTCTTCTAACAAAGAAAAAATAGGAAATATTAATCGCAATAGTCCCTTTGGGATTTTCGGGAAGTTAAATCAAGATTTCAAAAATGGAATTAGGGACAATGCCCTTCCAATAACCCTTTCCCACGAAGTGAAGGAAGGACCAGCAAAAATTCTTACTGTAGTGGATGGTTCTAAAGTAGAGGAATTTGATGTGGAAATAGTCAGTTCTATTCCACAAAAGTTCCCTGCAATTAAAGGAATGGTTTTAAAAGTGACAGATAAAGAATTGCTTCAAAAAACGGGTGGGATCGTTCAAGGTATGAGCGGCAGTCCTATCATACAAAATGGGAAATTAATCGGTGCAGTTACCCATGTATTTGTTAATGATCCTACAAGTGGGTATGGTGTCCATATCGAATGGATGTTAAACGAAGCCGGTATCAATATATACGACAAAGATAATTATGAAAAGGCAAGCTGAAGAGTCTGGGTATCCATTTGGATGCCCCCTTTTTAATTAAATGGGCAATGTCGGACCATTCTATCTTCATTTTATAAGGAAAATAATCAGGTTTAAAAATGATTTCTTCAAAAATTGAGGTTTTTTTGAATTGATGTGATAAAATGATAACAAAATGAAGATTTTTCGACAATCTGTTTATTCGAATAGCAAACGAAGTCGAAAACAAGAGATATCCGGAGAATAATATTGAATTCCTTATATTTTTTCAAAAATAAAAGGAATTTAGTTTCCATTGTCGAAAAGTTCAATTACAATAGAATTTAGTCATATAGAAAAAAAGACCAATTGTAGTTGAGGAGGAAATCAAGCGTGAAAAAAATTAAGGTGTGCGTTGTAGACGATAATAGAGAACTTGTTGGCCTTCTGGAAGAATACATTTCAGCACAGGAGGACATGGAAGTAATTGGGGTTGCACATAACGGTCAAGATTGCCTGGGTATGTTAGAGAACGTAGATCCGGATATTTTGATTCTCGATATTATCACGCCTCATTTAGATGGGTTAGGTGTACTTGAAAAACTTCGTGAAGTAAAACGGGGTGCAATGCCTAATGTAATTATGCTTACTGCATTTGGTCAAGAAGATGTTACGAAAAAAGCTGTTGATTTGGGTGCGTCTTACTTTATTCTAAAGCCATTTGATATGGAGAATCTTGCCAATCATATTCGTCAGGTGAGCGGCAAAGGACAGGCTGTATTGAAAAATCATAGTCAGTTTAGTTATCGTCCTCAAAATGAATCAAAGCCGAAAAACCTGGATGCTAGCATCACAAGCATAATTCACGAAATTGGAGTGCCTGCGCATATTAAAGGCTATTTATATTTAAGGGAAGCCATTTCAATGGTGTATAACGATATTGAACTATTAGGATCGATTACAAAGGTTCTATATCCGGACATTGCAAAAAAATACAATACAACCGCCAGCCGTGTTGAACGTGCCATCCGACATGCGATTGAAGTGGCTTGGAGCAGGGGAAATATTGAATCAATTTCATCTTTATTCGGTTATACCGTTAGCATGACTAAGGCAAAACCTACGAATTCCGAGTTCATTGCAATGGTTGCTGATAAGCTTCGTCTTGAGCATAAAGCTTCTTGACAGGGGTAGGGGGAGAACCGATTGTTGAGATTTAATATTTAACAATTGACCATATAAAGGCTAGAGCCGCTAAATATATATAGTAATTCTCCGCCTAGATGATAAGCAGACATGAAGAAGTTGCTTTGTGATTTTTTCTAATCAGCAACTTCATTATTTTTAACGCTGCCGATTACAAAAATTAAGCGCCTTTTATTTATTGGATTTTACAGGAAGAATCCAATAAATAAAAGGCGTTTTTGTTTGGGGTTTTTAAAGGCTCCTAGGAAGTAATCAGAGACAGTAACATCTTCCTCTTCATTTACTATCTGAATTATTAGTTAGTGAAAATATGTATGTTTTTATTTTTTCTCTCAATTTTTAGATTATAATTAGGTATATATAATTATATTCGCAAAGGGGAAATATATGATATATGAGATAAATGAGTATTTTGTATTAGAATTGGAAAATGATATGATTTATATTACTGTTTTTCAAAAAGGTTTTTCCATTCTGCATTTAAATCCTATTTTAATTAAATTTCCACAAATCCTACTAGAGAATTTTAATGACTTAAAGGATGCCCTTGCACAAGCAAGTGGAGCGAAAAATCAAATTGGAAAACAAAAACCGACCATAAAGTTGGATATAGCTGAAGATAAAATGTCAGCTAGTGTCAAACTTAATTGTTCTAAAGAGTATCTGAAAGAGAATTATTCAGTAATTATGAACAATATTTTAAAGGAGCTTCAAAGGGAGAATATTTCAGAAGGGATTTTAATGCATATATTACAAACTGGGCTTAGAATCAAAGATTCAATAGTTATCGCTAAGGGAACAGAACCGGTCCACGGTAAGGATGCGGTGGTTACCTATTACAAACGATCGGAAAGAAAACCAGCGGTTCGAGAAGATGGAAAAGTCGATTATTATGATATGAGTTTTCTCGATGAAGTAAAAAGCGGTGATTGGTTAGGAGAAAAAGTCCCGCCAACAACTGGAAAGATGGGAAGGAGCATAACAGGAGAATTTGCATTGGCTGATAAAGGGAAGAATAAGAAACTACTTTATGATCGAACAACAGTTGCTGCTATTGAAGAAAATGGAAAGATTATTCTGAGAGCATTAATTAATGGAGTTGTGGAATTTAGAGAGGGAAAGATTGCTGTTGGTGATCACCTAGTTATTGAGGGAGATGTAGGTATTGAAACAGGGAATATCGAATTTGATGGAAGTGTGACCGTAAAAGGAACGATTATTGATAATTTTTCAGTAACAGCAACCAAGGATATTTCTATTTTAAGTGAGCTTGGGGTAAGTAATGTTAAAGAAATCAAGTCAAAAGTGGGTGATGTATTCATTAAAGGAGGCATTTTTGGTAAGGGTGTGTCGAAAATTTCTGCTGGAAGAAACATCTTTGTAAAGCATGCCAATGAATGCCATATAATCGCTGGTGAAAATATACATATTGGTTCTTATTCGTTGGGAAGTTTTCTGAAAGCAAAAAATATCTTCACAGATGAAAAAAAAGGAAAGTTAATCGGCGGGGTAATTGAAGCACATGGAAAAGTGAGAGCGGCAGTCATTGGTAATCGAATGGAACGTAAAACGATAATTAATGTACAAGGATTTAACCGCGAAATCTTAAAAGAGGAATTGAATAAAACATTACTTCTATACAAATCCAAAATTCAAAACCTCGAATTAGTAAAGGAAAAGCTGGAAGTATATGATATGTTTGTAGGTCAATTGAATTTAGCACAAAATTATCAATATGAACAAACAAGGAGCCAACTTGAAAGCTTGACGGCTGAAATTTTTCAATTAGATGAAAAACGAAAGTCATTAATGGATACACTCGAATCAAAAGGAGACGGGGAAATTACCATTGGTCAAATGGCCTTTCCTGATACCCGATTACAAATTAAAAGTTTGGAAAAAAAATTAAATGAACTTACAAAAGGAACTTTTTATGCAGAAAATAATTACCTGCATTTCGATTAGTTTCTATTAAATAACCGTAGTGAAATAAATTTCTGTTTCTTTTCATAAAATTGGGAATATAGCGATTTTAGGGAGAGGGGCAGATTTCATTATGACCTTAATCTTTGCTCATCGAGGATCATCAGGAACCCATCCGGAAAATACGATGTCGGCTTTCAAAGAAGCTGCCCGAGTTGGGGCGGATGGTATTGAAACGGATGTTCAGCTCTCGAAAGATGGTGAAGTAGTCATTATTCACGATGAAAAGCTTAATCGAACAACGAATGCCTCTGGGTTTGTGAAGGACCGGACTTTAATGGAGTTAAAAACTTTTAAAGCGTCCAATAGTTATAAAGGGAAAATGGGTAATGAGAGAATTCCTACGCTTGAGGAATTATTGATATGGCTAAAGAATAATCAGCTTTTATGCATTATTGAATTGAAAAATACCCTCTTTCTATATCCGGGGTTAGAAGAGAAAGTCATTAGGCTCATTCGTAGCTACGAATTGGAAGAGAGGATAATTATTTCTTCTTTTAATCATTATAGTTTAGTTAATTGTCATCAACTGGCACCTGAAATAGAAACGGCACCGCTTTACCGAGATGGTCTGTTTATGCCGTGGATTTATGCCAAGGCAATAGGAGGAAGCGCTATTCATCCAAATATCAGAGTTGCCCCTGATATCATCATTCAATCGTCGATGTGTGCGGGTGTTCCTGTACGACCATATACCATTAATAAAGAATCAGATATGAAACGATTATACAGCTTGAGATGCAGCGCCATCATCACCGATTTTCCTGAGATAGCGAAGCGAGTCAGAGAAGAATTTGAATAGAGGTAAGAAAGAAGGTGTCCATGATTCATTCATGGCACCTTCTTTTACGTTTTAAAATTTATTAAACCTGCTTTGTACCTTATTTTGTTTCCGATCCCGATGAAGAACGAATCCTGCTATAAAGGCTATCCCACCAATTGTGATAAGCAGCCCAATTAAAAATTGTAGCCAAAGGACTGGGTAGGGGGGCTGTAAAATACCAAAGACCATGTCCCGCATTATTTTTATACCATAGGCAGCGAAGGCACCAGGAATAAAAAGAACTAAAAAAGCGATTAAACGTTTCATGCAGTCAAATCCCTTCCAAAAATTCCGTCTTTAAAAAATGATAAAGGATATAAGAAATTTGTCAAGTTTCGGGAACTAAGAAAAAGCCTGGAAGATGGTGACTATTTTTAGTCGATACTAATATGGTAAAATGAGGGTATATAGTATGAAAAAAATTGCAGAGATAATAAAAATTGAGAAAAAAATAGCAAAACAAAAAGGGGGAATGAAAATGCAAAAAGTCATGATAGTAGGAGGAGGAGTAGGGGGGACAACGGTGTTGAAGCTCCTTTCGGAAATCGAAGAATTCTCAATTGTTTGTATGGCAGATACGAACGAAGCTGCTGAAGGAATACTTGCTGCAAAAGAACGAGGGATTTCTACTGTTTCAAATTGGAGCAGTGCGCTAGATAAAGGCTTAGACATTATTATTGATACAACAGGAAATCCGTCTGTCTTTAATAAGATAAAAAAAGATATGGATGATCAAACGATACTCATCCCAGGAATCGTCGCTCATATTCTTACCAACCTATTTGAAGAGAAAAATCGTCTTATAAATAAATTGGAGAATGCTTCAGCAAAAATGGACTTAATACTTAATACAACCAATGACGGAATGATAGTCATCGATCACAATGGATATGTCATAATGTTTAACGATAGTGCGGAACGAGTATCAAATACAAAGCGTGAATTAGTGATTGGTAAGCATATTAAAGATATCATCCCTTCAAGTGGATTACTGAGAGTGATGGAAACTAAACAGAGGGAAGAAAATCGACGGATCACCCTCGAGAATGGGATGGATTTCATCACGACAAGAATCCCTTTAATGAATGCAGAGGAAGAAATTATAGGGGCATTTTCTATGTTTAAGGATAAAACGGAAGCGGTACAATTAGCTGAACAGATTACTGATTTAAAAGAGATTCAGACGATGCTTGAAGCGATTATTCACTCAAGTGATGAAGCTATATCTGTCGTTGATGATCAAGGAAGGGGGCTTTTGATCAATCCGGCATACACAAGACTTACTGGTTTAACAAAGAATCAGGTGATTGGAAAGCCGGCTTCTATAGATATTTATGAAGGTGAAAGTATGCATATGAAGGTGCTTCAAACAAAAAAGCCGGTTCGTGGTGTCAATATGCGTGTCGGTCCAAAGCATAAGGAAGTAATTGTTAATGTTGCTCCGATTATTGTAGACGGACGTCTAAAAGGGAGTGTTGGGGTCATACATGATGTTTCAGAAATTCAATCTTTAACTCACGAATTGAATCGAGCACGTCAAATTATTAGGACTTTGCAGGCCAAATACTCCTTTGATGATATAATTGGAGCTTCTGAAGAAATGAAGCTTCCGGTTGAACAGGCGAAATTATCTGCAAGAACCCCCGCCACTGTTTTGTTGAGAGGGGAATCAGGGACAGGCAAGGAGTTGTTTGCCCATGCTATCCATAATGCGAGCGATAGGAAATTTAATAAGTTTGTACGTGTAAACTGTGCGGCAATTTCTGAATCATTACTTGAAAGTGAACTGTTTGGTTATGAGGAAGGAGCCTTTACCGGTGCGATAAGAGGCGGGAAAATCGGTTATTTTGAAGAGGCAAATCAAGGAAGTATATTTTTGGATGAAATTGGTGAATTACCAGCTAACATTCAGGCAAAATTACTTCGAGTATTGCAGGAACAAGAAATCATCAGAGTTGGTGGAACAAAGCCTATTCCAATCAATGTCCGGGTAATAGCTGCTACCAATATTAATCTTGAACAAGCCATTGGTAATGGATTATTCCGGGAAGACCTATATTTCCGGTTAAATCGCATGCCCATTCTCATTACCCCATTACGAAAACGAAAAGAAGATATGCGAGAATTAGCGGAGCATTTAATTAATAAAATCAATCAAGAATACGGACGGAGTATTGAAGGGATTACCGAAGCAGCCATCCATAAAATGCAAATCTATAATTGGCCAGGAAACGTAAGAGAGCTGGAAAATATTTTAGGGCGAGCGATTATCTTTATGAAATTAAATGAGACAATTATAGATATACAGCATATTCCGGATTTTATCGAGGCGATTCCATTAAAACAGGATAAAGTCGTGACAAAACCTTCTGCCTACGTATCGGGGAAACCGCTCTCGGAAATAATAGATCAGTATGAAGCCGAAATTATTCAGCAAGCGATAAATACTCACAAGGGAAATAAAACACTTACAGCTAGGGCCCTTGGAATTTCAGTAAGAAATTTATATTACAAGATGGAAAAGTTAGAACTGTGAAGTTATTTGCGTGCAAAATATTGCGTTGTGTGAAATAATTTGCGTATGATTTTAGAAAATATTCTAATGTAAATTGGATCAACTTCTAACATGAAATATTTAAAAATTATGTAAAGGTTATTATTGGCCGCGTATTAACCGGAATTATTCGTTTTTAGTTAAAAAGATACCTTTTATTGGCATGTAATTTGCATATTGAATAGTACATGGGTTTCTTCTGGGAACCATTCTCCAAAGGGAAAAATATCATGAAATTAGCGGATATTATTTGCATGAACGAAGTAACCCAGTAAGAATGAGGAGTAATTGTCAGCCTCTCTTATCTGTCACTTAATAAAAACATCTAGGGAGGATTCTTTTATGGAAATTTTTAAATATCTTGAAAAATATGATTACGAACAACTTCTTTTCTGTCAGGATAAACAATCTGGATTAAAAGCGATTATTGCTATTCATGATACGACTTTAGGGCCTGCTCTTGGAGGCACGCGGATGTGGACGTATGCTACAGAAGAAGAAGCCATAGAAGATGCTTTAAGGCTTTCAAAAGGAATGACTTATAAGAACGCAGCCGCTGGCTTAAATTTAGGCGGAGGAAAAACGGTCATCATCGGCGATCCACGCAAGGATAAAAATGAAGAAATGTTCCGTGCATTCGGCAGATATATCCAAGGATTGAATGGTCGTTATATAACAGCTGAAGATGTTGGAACAACGGTTGAAGATATGGATCTCATTCACGAAGAAACAGACTTCGTGACAGGTATCTCCCCTGCATTCGGTTCTTCAGGTAACCCTTCACCTGTGACTGCTTACGGAGTATATCGGGGTATGAAAGCTGCAGCAAAAGAAGCATTCGGCACTGATTCTCTAGAAGGCAAGGTGGTTGCAGTCCAAGGTGTCGGGAATGTAGCTTATAACTTATGCCGTCACCTTCATGAGGAGGGCGCTAAGCTGATCGTTACGGATATTAATAAAGAGAGTGTAGCCAGAGCAGTCGAATCCTTTGGTGCAACTGCCGTAAATCCTGATGAAATTTATGGTGTTCAATGTGATATTTATGCACCTTGTGCATTAGGTGCTGTAATAAACGATCAAACGATTAATCAAATCAAAGCTAAGGTCATTGCAGGTGCAGCTAATAATCAGTTAAAAGAACCTGTTCATGGTGACCAAATACATGAAAAAGGTATTGTGTATGCTCCTGATTATGTAATTAATGCAGGTGGAGTCATAAATGTGGCTGATGAGCTTTTAGGGTATAACCGGGAAAGAGCTCTTAAGAAAGTGGAAACGGTTTATGATACCATTGAACGAGTCATTGAGATTGCAAAACGTGATAATATCCCAACCTATAAAGCAGCTGATAGGATGGCAGAGGAGCGCATTGAACGTATGCGGAATTCACGGAGTCAATTTCTACAAAATGAAAAGCATATCTTAAATGGACGAAGATGATTTAAGTTGTAAAAGATATAGATTCCTGTGTTTTTTTTTGATAAACACAGGAATTTTCAACATTGATAACGTAATAAACATAGGGCAAGTAAAAACGGTAACAACTGTTTAATAGTGAGGAGGAGTGGTTTTGGCTGAAGAATTTGACCTTGTTATCCTAGGCGGAGGAACAGGCGGGTATGTGGCAGCAATTAGGGCTGCTCAATTAGGTTTGAAAACGGCTGTCGTGGAGAAAGGCAAACTCGGCGGGACGTGTCTACATAAAGGCTGTATCCCTTCAAAAGCGCTTTTAAGAAGTGCAGAAGTTTATCAAACTGCAGTGAAAAGTGAGGAATTTGGTATTGTCACCGGGGATGTAAATGTAGATTTCCTTAAGGTGCAGGACAGAAAAAATAAAATTGTTGATCAACTTTATAGAGGGGTTCAACACTTAATGAAACAAGGGAAGATAACGGTTTATGAAGGCTTAGGGCGTATACTTGGTCCATCTATATTTTCACCGATGCCCGGAACGATTTCCGTAGAAATGAATAATGGTAGTGAAAATGAAATGCTTATCCCTCAGAACATCATCATTGCTACCGGTTCACGCCCGAAGACATTACCCGGTTTACCTATTGATGGAGAATTTGTACTTACGTCTGATGAAGCACTAAAGCTAGAGAGCTTGCCAAAATCAATTATTATTGTAGGCGGGGGTGTGATTGGTATTGAATGGGCCTCGATGCTGAATGATTTTGGTGTGGAAGTAACGGTTCTGGAATATGCAGATAGAATCATCCCGACTGAAGACCATGAGATTTCAAATGAAATGCTTCGTCTTCTAACGAAAAAAGGTGTCAAGTTTGTTACAGGGGCTAAGGTATTATCGGAAACGCTGAAAATAGAAGGTTCGGTATCTATTTCTGCTGAAATAAATGGAACCACCGAGGAATTCACAGCTGAAAAAATGCTGGTTTCCGTAGGCAGATCGGCAAATGTTGAAGGAATCGGCCTTGAAAATACAGAAATAGTGAAAGAAAAAGGTTTTATTGAAACCAATGAGTTCTTCCAAACTAAAGAAACACATATCTATGCAATCGGTGATTGTATCGGTGGTTTGCAGTTGGCACATGTTGCCTCCCATGAAGGTATTACAGCTGTTGAACATATGACAGGCAATAAACCTGAGCGTATAGATTATTCGCTTATTTCAAAATGTGTATATTCAAGTCCCGAAGCTGCAAGTGTCGGTTTGACAGAAGAACAGGCAAAAAAGGAAGGCTATGACCTTAAAACCGGAAAGTTTCCGTTCAGGGCAGTGGGTAAGGCCCTCGTTTTCGGTGAAGCAGATGGTTTTGTCAAAATCATTGCAGACAAAAAAACGAATGATATCTTAGGCGTTCACATGATTGGACCTCATGTAACCGATATGATTTCTGAAGCAGGTCTTGCAAAAGTACTAGATGCGACACCTTGGGAAGTAGCAAAAACGATTCATCCACATCCAAGTCTTTCTGAAGCAATCGGCGAGGCAGCGCTAGCAGTCGATGGGCTTGCCATTCATTCATAAAGAATAAGGTCAGGAGGTTTTATGATGGTAGAAAAACGTCATGAACAATTAGGCTTAAATGAGGAAACAGTTTTAGATATGTACCGGACAATGCTTTTGTCCCGTAGGATTGATGAGCGGATGTGGCTGTTGAACCGTTCCGGGAAAATCCCCTTTGTAATTTCTTGTCAGGGACAGGAGGCAGCTCAGGTTGGGGCTGCGTTTGCATTGGATCGTCAAAAGGACTATGTATTACCCTATTACCGAGATGTTGGAGTGGTTCTGACATTTGGAATGACCGCAAAGGACTTGATGCTTTCAGGATTTGCAAAAGAGGAAGATCCCAATTCTGGTGGACGGCAAATGCCAGGTCATTTTGGCCAGAAGAAAAACCGGATTGTCACTGGGTCTTCTCCTGTAACGACACAGGTTCCCCATGCAGTAGGAATTGCCCTTGCCGGGAAGATGGAAGGGAAGGATCTAGTTACATTCGTCACATTTGGAGAGGGTTCATCCAATCAGGGAGATTTTCATGAAGGAGCAAATTTTGCAGGTGTGCACAAGCTTCCGGTAATCTTTATGTGTGAAAATAATAAATATGCGATTTCTGTTCCTATTGAGAAACAACTCTCCTGTGAAAATGTTTCGGATCGGGCGATTGGCTATGGTATGCCTGGAATAACTGTCGACGGGAATGACCCATTAGAAGTATACGAAGCGGTGAAAGAAGCGACTGACCGTGCTCGCAGGGGCGAGGGACCCACTTTGATTGAAACGGTTTCGTATAGGCTCACCCCTCATTCAAGTGATGATGATGACCGTAGCTATCGAACTGCGGACGAAGTGGCAGAAGCGAAGACAAAGGATTCCATCAAGACCTTTGGAGCGTATTTAAAGGAAACAGGAATTATGGATGATGCGCTTGAAAAACAAATGAATGATGAAGTGATGATAATAGTCAACGAAGCAACTGACTATGCCGAAAATGCTCCATATCCGAAGGCTGAAAGTGCTATGAATCATGTGTATGCACAAAAGTAAGGGGGTAATAGAATGCCAGTGATTTCTTATATAGATGCCGTTACAATGGCAATGAGGGAAGAGATGGAAAGAGATTCTCGTGTGTTTGTACTGGGAGAAGATGTAGGGAAAAAAGGTGGGGTCTTCAAAGCTACTAATGGATTATACGACCAATTTGGTGAAGCCAGAGTTATTGATACTCCCCTAGCTGAATCAGCAATTGCAGGAGTTGGAATTGGAGCCGCTATGTATGGTCTTCGGCCGATAGCTGAAATGCAATTTGCTGATTTTATCATGCCGGCTGTAAACCAAATTGTCTCAGAAGCGGCCAAAATTAGATACCGTTCTAATAATGATTGGAGCTGTCCTATCGTCATACGTGCACCTTATGGGGGAGGGATTCATGGAGCCCTATATCATTCGCAATCTGTTGAAGCTCTCTTTGCAAATCAACCGGGCTTGAAAATTGTCATGCCCTCCACTCCCTATGATGTAAAAGGGTTGCTTAAAGCAGCCATTCGAGATGAAGATCCAGTGCTTTTCTTTGAACATAAACGCGCTTACCGCTTGATTAAAGGTGAGGTACCAACTGAAGATTATGTACTTCCAATCGGCAAGGCCGATGTGAAAAGAGAAGGGGAAGACATCACGGTCATATCCTATGGTCTTTGTGTGCATTTTGCACTCCAGGCAGCAGAAAAATTAGCTGCAGATGGTATATCTGCTCATATTCTGGACTTGCGAACCGTGTACCCATTAGATAAGGAAGCTATCATTGAAGCGGCTTCTAGAACGGGGAAAGTCTTACTGGTTACAGAGGATAATAAAGAAGGAAGCATTATGAGTGAGGTCGCAGCCATCATTGCCGAACATTGCCTATTTGATTTGGATGCTCCGATTAAACGGTTAGCCGGTCCTGATATTCCTGCCATGCCATATGCTCCTACGATGGAAAAACATTTTATGGTGAATCCAGATAAAGTGGAAAAAGCGATGAGAGAACTGGCTGAGTTTTAATGACTGATAAGTAGGAGGAACAAATCATGGCTACGGAACTAATGAAAATGCCTCAACTAGGTGAAAGTGTCACAGAGGGAACTATCAGTAAATGGCTTGTTAAGCCAGGGGATCGTGTCACTAAATATGACCCGCTTGCTGAAGTGATGACAGATAAAGTAAATGCTGAGGTTCCTTCTTCCTTTACCGGTATCATTAAGGAATTAAAAGCAGACGAAAATCAAACGTTGGCAGTAGGAGAAGTTATTTGCTCGATTGAAGTTGAAACGGCAAAAGCAGAAAAAACGGAAGGTCAAGCAGAGTCATATAGTGAGAAAAATGATTCAAATGAAACAAGGGATGTTCACACATCTAGTGAAGCATCAGGGAAAACCCGCTTTTCACCAGCTGTATTAAAACTCTCTCAGGAACATGGAATTGACCTTTCCCAAGTAAAAGGTACAGGAAGTGAAGGACGGATTACCCGTAAAGATTTACTGAAACTTATTGAATCCGGTACTCTTCCTAAAGCGGATGCTCCTTCCGCTATTCCAGAATCCGTTCGCGAAGAGACTATCTCACCAGTCACTCAGCGAGCTCGTACAGAAATCATAATTCCGACTGCGACTGGGGACAGGGAAATACCCGTTACCGGGGTGAGGAAAGCGATTGCTTCCAATATGTTAAAAAGTAAGCATGAAATTCCTCATGCTTGGACTATGGTAGAAGTTGACGCAAGCAACATGGTGAAGTTACGTGATTCACTAAAAACCGATTTTAAACAAAAAGAAGGCTACAACTTAACTTACTTTGCATTCTTTGTAAAAGCAGTTGCTCAAGCTCTTACGGAATTTCCGGAAATCAACTCGATGTGGGCAGGAGATAAAATCATTCAAAAGAAAGAAATCAATATTTCAATAGCCGTTGCCACAGAAGATGCCTTATTTGTACCTGTCATAAAAAATGCAGATGAAAAATCAATTAAAGGTATTGCTAGGGAGATAAAAGAACTTGCATCTAAAGTGAAGGCAGGTAAATTAAAGTCGGAGGACATGCAAGGAGGTACGTTCACTGTAAATAACACTGGTTCATTCGGTTCCGTCCAATCCATGGGAATTATTAATTATCCACAGGCAGCTATTCTACAAGTCGAAACAATAGTAAAACGGCCGGTGATTATTAACGACATGATTGCGGTCCGTGACATGGTAAACCTTTGTTTGTCACTAGACCATCGTGTATTGGACGGACTGGTATGCGGCCGATTCCTTGCAAGGGTTAAAGAAATCATCGAAAAGATTACCGAAGACAATACATCTATTTACTAGAATAAGGGAAAAGGAAGAAGGAAGAGCCTAGAGGTTTCTTCCTTTTTTTCTGTGCTTCATTACTTGTTTATTAATAAATTTTTATTGGAATATAGAAAAACATCGACAAAATTTTTTTTTTTGCTTATTATTTTATAGAGAGCTGTTCTAATACACAGCTAACTGTACTTCAATAGAGGTGGTATAGATTTTCTAAACAACCGAATGTGCTAATTTCTATTAGCTTAAATTTCAAGAAAATTATGATAGAATGTTATTATAATTCAGATTATTTGATGGGAGGGCGGTTTTCTTATTTAACTGACTGAGCGTTCGGTCTCCGTTATTAAGGGATAGAACGATTCGGGTAGTAAACGATAAGAAAGCGATTACAGATGGAACTGAAAGATGTAAAAAACATAACCT
This sequence comes from Peribacillus butanolivorans, assembly GCF_001273755.1. GTDB lineage: Bacteria > Bacillota > Bacilli > Bacillales > DSM-1321 > Peribacillus > Peribacillus butanolivorans. The sequence continues at coordinate 3,360,395 of NZ_LGYA01000001.1, read as the reverse complement.
TTCCTAAACCTTCGTTAGAAGAGTGGAAAGAAGCTACAGAAGTCAGTTTAAAAGGTAAAAGTGTTGAAAAATTAAAAACATATACATATGAGGGTATTACTTTAAATCCACTCTATACAGAAAAGGAGGATTCATCAGCAAAAACAGCAGAATTACCGGGATTTTTTCCATTTACTCGCGGAATTACTCCGACAGGTTATTATGAACAACCTTGGCTTGTCGTTCAGCCTGTAAGCGGTATCACAGCAGATGAGGCAAATGAAAAGATGCAAGCGGCATTTAAGCGCGGTCAAAATGTCGTTGCATACCCGGCTCGTTTACTTGCTGAGGGGGCAAGGATTGAAAAATTGTTTAATAATATCCCCTTAAAGGAACTCCCAGTGTTCATTGATCTTAAGGGGAAACAAAAAGAATTTTTCCCACAAATCAAAGCTGTTGCGGATCTGCAAAAAGCCCAGTTGAAAGGTGTGCTGGCAGAGGATCCAATTGCAGAATGGCTTATTGGTGGTCAGCTCCCAGAAGATACAGACCAATATTTTGCTGAATGGATAAAAACAGTTCAAGATTATCAAAAAGTTGGACCAAATTTAAAGACAGTTCTGGTTAATACTGCTGTATTCCATAACGGCGGGGCCAATGCTGTTCAAGAGATTGCTTACGGATTGGCCGTAGCTGTCCAATATATATTGGAAGGTCAAAAACAAGGGCTTTCTATATCTGAGATTACAGAAAAAATCGTATTTTCTTTTGCAGTTGACTCCAATTACTTTATGTCAATTGCGAAGCTGAGAGCGGCTAGGCGACTTTGGGCTGGTCTTGCTGAAGCCTTTGATACAGCTCCACATCATTTTAAAATGGCAATACATGCTGTAACGTCCGAATTGACAGAAACCCTATATGATCAGCACGTCAACATTCTTCGTACCACCAATCAAGCTTTTGCTGCTGCGATTGGAGGAATTCAATATTTACAAATTCATCCATTTAATCATGCATTCGGGGAATCTGATGATTTTTCAGAAAGAATCGCACGAAATACACACTTGATATTAAAAGAAGAAACAAATATTACGACAGTGGTCGATCCTGCAGGCGGTTCTTGGTATGTAGAGCAATTGACAGATGAACTGGCTGAAAAAGCGTGGATGAAGTTCCTTGAAATTGATACAGCTGGTGGAATTTTTGAAGCAATTAAGCACGGCTCCTTACAGGCGGATTTAGTTGAAGTTTACCAAGGAAGAATTCAAAATGCTGCATTAAGAAAAGAAAGTATTATCGGAACGAATGTATATCCGAATCCCGCAGATAAGATCAAAACTCCAACACAAGAAAAACAGGAGTCATATATGGTTGTTGAGAAGGCAGTGGAGATTACACCAATTACGTTGGAGCGCATTTCAGTCCAATTCGAACAGTTAAGATTACGGAGTGAAACTTTTAAACAAAGTAGTGGAGAAGCCCCGAGAATCGGATTAATTAATTTAAAAGAACTTAAATCCTACAAACCTCGTGCTGATTTTGTTAAGGGGCTAGTTGCAGCAGGGGGCATTGAAACAGTAGAAAGTGCAGGCTGTCAATCAATCCAGGATGCTGTCAATTACGTAGCATCAACAAAACTTCCCATCTATTGTGTTTGTGGCAGTGATAATGACTACTCGGAATTAGCAAAAACGACAATCAAAGAAATTAAAAAGCAGTTCCCTGAAATTAATCTTTATATAGCCGGTAAGCAGACAGAAGAATTGGAAATCTCACTAAGTGAAGCCGGAGTTAAAGAATTTATCCATGTTAAAACGAATGCTGTAGCAATTTTGATAGAATTACTGCAAGCGCTAGGGGTGAACTAAGATGAAAAAACCGAATTTTTCTACCATAAATCCTGCTAAGGCTGAGATAAAAGGAACGGTTGAAGCATGGAGAAAAGAAGCCGAGATAGCAGTTGAACAAAATATTGACGACCTTTTGTTTGAAACGAATGAACAAATAAGGGTTAAACCGCTTTATGTCAAAGAAGATAATCACAAGTTGGAGCATATGGAAAGTGTGCCAGGTATTGCTCCGTTTACAAGAGGGCCATATCCTTCCATGTACGTTAATCGCCCTTGGACCGTCCGGCAGTATGCAGGCTTTTCGACAGCTGAGGAATCCAATGCGTTTTACCGACGTAATCTAGCGATGGGGCAAAAGGGTCTCTCAGTAGCCTTCGATTTAGCTACTCACCGTGGCTATGACTCAGACCATCCGCGTGTTGTCGGTGATGTTGGAAAAGCGGGAGTTGCAATTGACTCCATTCTTGATATGAAAATCTTGTTCGACGGAATTCCGCTTGATCAAATGTCAGTATCGATGACGATGAATGGTGCGGTATTACCTATTCTGGCTTTTTATATTGTGACAGCTGAAGAGCAAGGGGTTACACAGGATAAACTTTCAGGTACGATTCAAAATGACATTTTAAAGGAATATATGGTTCGGAATACGTATATCTATCCACCTGAGATGTCGATGAAAATTATAGCTGATATTTTTGAGTATACATCCAAATATATGCCTAAATTTAATTCCATCTCTATATCCGGTTATCATTTGCAAGAAGCAGGTGCTCCGGCGGACATCGAGCTCGCCTATACGTTGGCTGATGGACTTGAGTATGCACGTACTGGAATGAAAGCCGGAATCGATATCGATAAATTTGCACCACGTCTTTCGTTCTTCTGGGCTGTAGGAATGAACTACTTCATGGAAGTAGCGAAAATGAGGGCGGGTCGTTTTATTTGGTCAAAACTAATGAAACAATTTGAACCGAAAAATAAAAAAGCAATGGCATTAAGAACCCATTCTCAAACCTCAGGATGGAGCCTTTCTGAGCAGGATCCGTTTAACAATGTCGCACGGACTTTGATTGAAGCACATGCAGCTGCACTTGGTCATACACAATCCCTGCATACGAACGCATTAGATGAGGCGATTGCATTGCCAACTGATTTCTCGGCTCGTATTGCTCGTAATACACAGCTTTACCTGCAGGAGGAAACAGGAATTACAAAGGTTATCGATCCATGGGCGGGTTCATATTACGTTGAGTCGCTCACTAATGAATTAATTGAACGGGCTTGGGCTCACATTGAAGAAATCGAAGGACTTGGCGGGATGGCTAAGGCAATTGAAACTGGTCTTCCAAAAATGAGAATCGAAGAAGCGGCAGCGAAACGTCAGGCTAAAATTGACTCTCAAGATGAAACAATCGTTGGCGTCAATAAATATCGTCTGAAAAAAGAAGATCCGATTGAAATACTGGAAATTGATAATACGGCAGTTCGCGAAAGTCAGCTAAAGCGTTTGAGCGAATTAAAAGCGAACCGTGATCAGGCTATGGTCGATGAAGCTCTTCAAGCGCTAACTCTGGCTGCTAGAACAGGTGAAGGCAACATGCTTGAATTAGCTGTGCAGGCTACCCGCGTACGGGCTTCACTTGGTGAAATTTCTGATGCTATCGAAGACGTGGCTGGACGTCACAAAGCAACAATCCGTTCTATCAGTGGCGTATATAGCTCTGCTTATTCAAAAGAAGCAGAGATTGAGGAAGTCGTCCAAATGACAGAAGAATTCCTTGAAAATGAAGGAAGAAGACCACGTTTGCTGATGGCTAAAATGGGTCAGGACGGACATGACCGTGGAGCGAAAGTAGTCGGAACAGGTTTTGCTGATTTAGGCTATGATGTTGATATAGGACCGCTATTTCAAACGCCAGAAGAAACTGCGCTTCAAGCCGTTGAAAATGATGTTCATGTTGTCGGTATGAGTTCGCTTGCTGCCGGCCATAAAACATTGTTGCCACAGCTGATGTCAGAATTAAAAAAATTAGGTCGTGAAGATATTATTGTCATCGTCGGCGGTGTTATTCCTGCGCAGGATTATGATTATTTAATGCAAAATGGTGCTTCTGCCATTTTTGGTCCTGGTACAGTCATTCCTCAGGCAGCGAAAAAAGTGCTTCAGGAAATATACAATCGCCTCGGATATGAGGAAGTGGCGCAGTAATGAGTGAAGACAAGAAGCCGGAATGGGTCGATCTCAACAATCAGGAAGGTTTTGCTTCTTCGTTAAAGCCAGGTGTGGAATTAGCAGCCAGCCATAATAAAGCGTCGAAAAACAAATTCGTCAAAAAGCACAATGTAAAGATTTCGATTCCTGAACTTAAAGAAGGTATCATAAAAGGCGAAAGAGCAAAGCTTGCTAAAGGGATTACACTGGTAGAAAGTAATGCTCCCCACCACTTTGATTTGGCACAAGAATTATTGCATTCTATTTTGCCTCATACAGGGAGCTCGCTTCGCATCGGAATATCTGGCGTACCGGGTGCCGGAAAGAGTACATTTATCGAGACGTTTGGCACCTATTTATGTGATAGGGGTTATATGGTGGCAGTCCTGGCTGTCGATCCGAGTTCCTCAATCAATGGAGGAAGTATACTTGGGGACAAGACGAGGATGGAGGAGCTTGCACGAAATCCTCGTGCCTTCATCAGGCCATCCCCATCGGAAGGAACCTTGGGCGGGGTTCATCGTAAAACGAGGGAAACGATGTTGCTCTGTGAGGCGGCAGGATTTGATGTCATATTGATAGAAACAGTAGGTGTTGGTCAGAGTGAAGCAATTGTCCGGAGCATGGTCGACTTTTTCATGTTGCTTGTCCTTACAGGTGCAGGGGATGAATTACAGGGCATGAAAAAAGGGATTATGGAACTTGTAGATGGAATTGTGGTCAATAAAGCAGATGGTGAGAACATTCCGCTTGCGATTAGGACAAAGTCAGAATACAGTAGAATTTTGCATTTCCTTCAGCCTGCAACCAAAGGATGGGCAGGAAAAGCATACACTTGTTCTGCTGTAACTGGTAAAGGGATTCCCGAGCTTTGGGATGTGCTACAGGAGTTTTCTGATACAACGAAGGAGTCAGGTGTTTTTCAAGAGCGGAGAAGGATGCAATCTAAAGAATGGTTATATTCATTAATTGATCACCAACTCAAAACGATGTTCTATAAAAATGAAACCGTTAAAGGTCTGCTTCCTGTGCTCGAAAACCAGGTAATGTCCGGGAATAAAACGGTTACTACTGCTGTTCAGCAAGCATTTCAATCTTTCACGGATACTTTTAAGTCAAATTAAAAAAGAAAAGGATAGGGCATAAATGCTACGCATAATGCCCCATCCTTTTGTAGATGAAATTATCTTGTTGTAAACTATATGATTCCCGCTTCTTTTTCGTTTAAACATGTTAGTCCTGTGCTTTCTGTTGTTTTAGAAGGTAAATATATTGAATCAAGATGAGGCAATTGTTATGATAGGATTGAAGAGAAAACTTGGAAGGAGCACATACTTATGAATATGGATTTCAATTTTTTAATGAACGACGTGGTCAAACAAGCTCGCGATGAGATTAAGACTGCTGGATATACAGAACTGACTACCCCTGAGGAAGTAGAAGAGGTTTTTGCACAAAAAGGAACGACTCTTGTTATGGTCAACTCTGTTTGTGGATGTGCAGGAGGGATTGCTAGACCGGCTGCAGCTCATGCCATTCATAATGATAAACGCCCTGATCAGCTTGTAACTGTTTTTGCTGGTCAAGATAAAGAAGCAACGGAGAAGGCCCGTGATTATTTCGAAGGTTATCCACCGTCTTCACCATCATTTGCTCTTCTGAAGGATGGAAAAATCATTACGATGATAGAACGTCATGAAATCGAAGGGCATCATCCAATGTCTGTTGTCGAAAAATTGCAAGATTACTTCGATCAATATTGCGAAGAAGTGTAAGTTACTTTTTTGTAAGCTGACTTGCAAGGATGAAACCCGCCAATTTGGCGGGTTTTTTTATTCATTATTCTGCATAATTAAGGAACTTTTAGGAAAAAAGATAGATAAGGCAAACAGATATGCTTTAAACGAAGTGAATATATGAAAAATAAAAATAGTTATGAGAATATTCTAAAAAATAAATCTATTTTTAACGTTATTGAATAATTACTAGAGTGTGTTAAAATACATATTAGTGTATGAATATTAGTTAATCAAATTAATTAATAATTTAACAAAAACTAAATTTAATACCAAGAGAATTGAAAATATCATTTTGGAGGAATAATAATGAAGTTGAAAAAGCAGTTAGCATTGTTGCTTACTTCTGTTTTATTAGTAGGCATTTTAGCAGCATGCGGAACATCAGAGAAAAAAGATACTAACACAGCTGATAATAAAGACAAAAAAGTTCTAGTAATGGGAACCTCTGCGGATTATCCGCCTTTTGAATATGTTGAAACTTCGAAAAGCGATGAAATAAAAGGATTTGACATTGATATCGCTAAGGCCATCGGTAAAAAATTAGGTTATGAGGTTGAAGTGAAGGATATTGACTTTAATAGCCTTGTACCGGCACTTGAAAATAAATCAATCGATTTTGTTATCTCTGGAATGACTCCGACAGCTAAACGTGAGCAATCAGTCGATTTTAGTGACATTTACTATACAGCTAAAAACATGATTGTTACGACAAAAGACAGTAAGATTAAAACCGTTGAAGATTTAAAAGGGAAAACGGTAGGCGTACAGCTTGCGTCCATCCAAGAGACATTGGCAACTGACTTGAATAAAAATAAAGATATCGGGATGAAAGTTGAAAAACGAAATAGGATTCCAGAAGTTGTTCAAGAAATGTCTTCAGGACGTTTTGATGCAGTAATAATGGAAGATACTGTGGCTAAGGGCTATTTAAAGGACAATAAAGATTTAGTAGGCTATGTGATCGAGTCTGGTGAAGAGGATGCTGGTTCAGCAATTGCTTTCCAAAAAGGGAGCAAGTTAACAGAAGAATTTAATACTGAATTGAAAAAAATGTTAGAAAATGGTGAAATGGAAAAATTAATACTAAAATGGTTTGGTGGCAGCGAAACTGAATAATACAGAGAGATGAAAAGCGTTCAGAAGCATTTAGTATGCCTTCTGAACGTTTTTCCGCGCTTTATTGTTTTTGAAAATGAAGCAAGAAGGGCCTAGGTACTGGCCTTCATAAGAGAGGATGAATGGAGTGAATCTGGATTTTGAGACGATTAGGCCGTCCCTTCCATATATTATGGAGGGAATACCGACTACTTTAAAGGTTGTAGCGGTTGCGGCTGTCATCGGTTTTATATTGGGGATATTATTATCAATACTGAAAATCAGTAGAATTAAGCCATTAAATTGGATTGCTGACTTTTATACATCGATTTTCCGCGGTACACCATTAGTCCTGCAATTGATGCTTATTTATTTTGGCTCACCACAAATATTAGGAATTCAAATCGAAGCATTTCAAGCAGCGTTCTTAGCTTTTGGCTTAAACTCTGCCGCATATATCTCAGAGATAATCAGGGGAGGTATTTTAGCGGTTGATAAAGGTCAGCGTGAGGCTGCGCTTGCACTTGGGGTGCCCTATTCTAGCATGATGCTTAACATTATTCTGCCGCAGGCGATCAAGAATATCTTGCCATCTCTTGTGAACGAATTGATTTCTTTAACAAAGGAATCTGCAGTTGTTACAATTATTGGATTAGGAGATATTATGCGCCGTTCTTATATTGTCGGCGGTGAGACATATAAATTCTTCGAGCCGATTTTATTTGCCGGTCTCATTTATTATGTGATGGTAATGGTTCTTACCATCTTAGGCAAAGTAATTGAAAGGAGAATGAGACGCAGTGATTAAAATTGATAAACTCAAAAAAAATTATGGTAAGCTCGAAGTATTAAAGGGAATTAGTACCGAGATAGGACAGGGTGAAGTGTTAGCGATTATCGGTCCTTCTGGTTCAGGAAAATCAACTTTCTTACGATGTATCAATATGCTTGAGACACCAACTGATGGCCAAATTTGGTTTAAGGATCAAATTATTACTGAAAAAAAGACCAACATAATGAAAGTACGTGAAAATGTAGGGATGGTATTTCAGCATTTTCATTTATTCCCTCATAAAACCGTGCTAGAGAATTTGACATACGCGCCTATGAAGGTGAAAAAATTATCGAAGGCAGAAGCGGTAAATCAAGCTCGTGAGCTTTTGAAAAAAGTCGGGTTGGCTGATAAAGAATCGTCTTATCCTAACCGTCTATCCGGTGGACAAAAACAAAGGGTCGCTATTGCTCGCGCATTGGCGATGAACCCGGAAGTAATGCTTTTTGATGAGCCTACTTCAGCACTTGATCCTGAGATGGTAAAAGAAGTACTCGACGTTATGAAGTCGCTTGCTCATACAGGGATGACTATGCTGATTGTAACGCATGAAATGGGATTTGCTAAAGAAGTGGCAGATCGTGTACTTTTCTTAGACGAAGGCCTGCTTGTTGAAGAAAGTGCTCCTGAAGAATTCTTTTCCAATCCGAAAAGTCAGCGTGCAAAAGACTTTTTAGAAAAAGTTTTATAAGCCAAAGTATTAGTATATAATTATAAAAAAAGGTAACTTTTGGTTACCTTTTTTTATTTTATCCATATAATGTATTTTCAAGGAAATGTATTTTTAAAAATTGAAAATTTTCGTTCTAAGGACTGTAAAATTATCTGAATTGCTGATAGTATTATAATAGATAGTGAAAGAGCCAGGTGATACATAACAATGTTTAAAATCGGATACAGAACGATTAAAACTGCTTTGGGGGCAACCTTGGCAATTATTATTGCACAAATGCTTAACCTGGATCATTTTTCGGCTGCGGGAATCATTACGATTTTATGCATACAAGTTACAAAAAAGAAATCGGTGTATGCCTCCTGGCATCGATTTTTGGCTTGTTTAATCGCAATGGTTTATTCCACCCTATTGTTTCAGTTTATTGCCTTCCATCCATTGATAATAGGATTGATTCTTTTGATTTTCATTCCAACTACAGTTGCTTTGAAGATTAATGAAGGGATTGTAACGAGCAGTGTCATTATCATGCATCTATATGGGGCGGGTGACATTTCTTTTGCTCTTCTGATTAATGAAACGATATTAATCGCCGTAGGAGTAGGGGTAGCGCTTGTCATGAATCTGTACATGCCTAGTCTTGATGAGAAACTGCTTGCCTATCAGGAAAAAATTGAAACTAATTTTAGTGCGATTTTGATGGGGATTGTTCGCTATTTACGGGATAATGATCACACCTGGGATGGAAAGGAAATTACAGAAACAGCTAATCTTCTTAATCAAGCCAAAAGCCTTGCTTTCCGAGACGTAGAAAATCATTTTTTAAGGGAAGAAGACCTTTATTACCATTATTTCAAGATGCGTGAAAAGCAATTTGAAATAATTGAGCGGATTCTTCCTTTAGTTACAAATATTCCTCTGATAGTTAAGCAAAGCGGGATAGTGGCTGATTTTATAGAAGATCTTGCAGAAAATGTTCACCCGCAAAATACAGCCATACTTTATCTGAAGAAGCTTGAAGAAATGGAGATATTTTTTAGGGGAATGGAACTTCCGCTAACCCGAGAAGAGTTTGAATCAAGGGCCGCGTTACTTCAGCTCATGAAGGAAATGGAGCGCTACTTATTGCTTAAGCATTCCTTCAAGGGATTACCTAAGCCGACCAATAATCGAATGAAAAAGAGGCACTTGGCTTAAACTAAGCAAAAAAGTAAAGGAATTGATAGAAATGAAATGGATCCTTTCTTTATTGCTTACCCTGTCTATGTTGCCACTTCAGGTACAGGCTCAACCTATAAATACCGGCGACCCGTTTATTATCATCAATAAAGCTAATAACAAATTGGCTTTTATCGATGATAACGCGGTTCAGGAGATACTACCGGTCGGCACAGGAAAGAGTCAAGAATTGACACCTGAAGGATTATTTACGGTTAAGGTCAAAGCGGTTAATCCCTATTATCGAAAAAAGAATATTCCGGGTGGCGACCCTAGGAATCCACTTGGATCAAGGTGGATTGGATTTGACGCACGAAATACCGATGGCAGGATTTATGGGATACATGGTACAAATCAACCTGCATCAGTTGGAAAATATATTTCAAATGGCTGCGTACGAATGCATAAATCCGATGTAGAGCGTTTGTACGAAAAAGTCCCGATTGGATCAAAGGTGTTAATTACTATATCAAACGAGGATTTTAAAACATTGGCAAAAAAATATGGAGCCATTAAATAAAGAAGAGGGAAGCTTTTGGCTCCCCTCTCCCTTCCGGATATCTATTACAAAAGAAATGCAATACCTGATAATAAGGTCGTTAATATCATCGAGATAAGCATTAAATACACAACGATCTTTCTTATCTTTTTATTTCTCATTATGCTCTCTCCTCAAAACAGTTTGATTAATATTATTTTAACTTGAACATTTAGTAGAAACAAGCAAAAGTATAATGTTCTTATTATTCCGAAAGTTAAAGGCTTTTCAACCAGATTAGTAGAATTTTAATAGAGTTGTCTAATAGTACATAGCATAAAGGGGTTTATTTGAATGATTAAAAATATCGATCATATCGGCATAGCTGTTAAGTCACTTGATGAAACTTTGCCGCTTTACACTGATACGCTGAAGTTGGAGCTCGAAGGAATTGAGACAGTAGAAAGCCAAGGCGTTAAAGTGGCATTTATTTTAGCGGGAAATACTCGTTTAGAGTTGTTGGAAGCGTTGTCACCAGAAAGCCCAATTGCCAAATTTATCGAAAAACGCGGCGAAGGTATTCATCACGTTGCCCTAGGTGTAGAACATATCGAAGATCGGATTAAAGAAATTAAAGAATCAGGCATTCGAATGATTGATGATACCTCAAGAAAAGGAGCGCACCATGCTGATGTTGCTTTCGTTCACCCTAAATCAACAGCGGGTGTATTATATGAGCTTTGTGAAAGAGCTGAATCAAAGGAGGAGCAGAAATGACAGACATATATGAAACAATTAATGACTTATACGACAGACGCCGAAAAGTAGAACTAGGTGGCGGTGAAGAAAGAATCGATAAGCAACATGAGAAGGGTAAACTTACAGCAAGGGAAAGAATTGAACTTTTAGTGGACCCAGGCACGTTCATTGAACTAAATCCTTTTATCAAACATCGTAATACTAATTTTGGTATGGAAAAGGCAGAAGGGCCAGGAGAAGGGGTTGTCACTGGTTACGGAAAAGTCAATGGGCGCGATATTTATTTGTTCTCACAAGACTTTACCGTATTTGGTGGAGCACTAGGGGAAATGCATGCTCTGAAAATTGCCAATGTTATGGATTTGGCAGCGGAAAATGGAGCCCCGTTCATTGGTTTAAACGATTCTGGTGGAGCACGTATTCAAGAAGGAGTAGTTTCTCTGGACGGATATGGTCAAATTTTCTATCGTAACTCTATATATTCAGGTGTTATTCCACAAATTTCTGTTATTATGGGACCTTGTGCTGGTGGAGCAGTATATTCTCCAGCGATAACAGACTTCGTCTTCATGGTTGAAAAAACGAGTCAGATGTTCATTACAGGACCAAAAGTTATTGAAACGGTTACAGGCGAAAAGATTTCATCTGAAGGATTAGGTGGGGCAACAGTACATAACACAATAAGTGGAAATGCTCATTTCAAGGGAGCATCAGAGGAACAAGTTTTAGCGGATGTTAGACGTCTTCTAAGTTATCTGCCACAAAACAATGAAGAAAAGCCACCAGTTTTGGAGGCAGACGATGAAGATGACTACCGTCCAGACTTAACGGATGTTGTTCCATATGAAGGGATTCGTCCATATGATGTTCGTAAAGTATTGGAGCAAGTTGTGGATAATGGTTCGTTCATGGAAGTACAAGCTGGATTTGCGAAAAACATTGTGGTCGGTCTAGCACGTATTAAAGGAAAAGTGGTGGGACTTGTCTGTAACCAGCCAAAGGTATTAGCAGGAGGGCTGGATATTGATTCATCTGATAAAGCTGCCCGTTTTATTCGTTTCTGTGATTCGTTTAACATTCCATTAATTACGTTTGAAGACGTTTCTGGCTTCTTCCCTGGTGTTAAACAAGAACACGGTGGCATAATTCGTCACGGAGCAAAGCTGCTATATGCGTATTCTGAAGCAACAGTGCCAAAATTGACAATCATTCTCCGTAAAGCATACGGCGGCGCCTACGTGGCTCTTAATAGTAAATCAATCGGTGCGGACCTTACGTTTGCATGGCCTAATGCTGAAATTGCGGTTATGGGATCTGCTGGAGCAGCGAATATCATTTTTGCCCGTGAAATTCAAAATAGTGAAGACCCGGAAGCAACTCGTGCAGATAAAATTGAAGAATACCGTGAGAAATTCGCCAATCCATATGTAGCTGCAAGTCTTGGGATGGTAGATGACGTTATTGATCCTCGAGAAACCAGGATCAAGATTATTCAATCTCTTGAAATGCTACGCAACAAAAAAGAAACTAGACCATGGAAAAAACACGGAAATATTCCGTTGTGATTCTAACTTGTAGAAGCCCAAAACAAATCTGTTTTGGGCTTCTTTTTGGCGAAGTTAAGTATGAAGTAGTAAATCACTTATCATAGATCCGTGTCCTCCTCTGCATTCGATAGTTCAATTTGATCTATCGACATGTAAGAAGACACAAACAATTTTAATGAAGGCTCTTTTTTTCGGATTATTTGCCGGGTTACTACTTTTAGAAGTATACTTAAAGAGGAAAACTTTTTTGGAGGTTTTATTTTATGATTAATGAAGAACGTTTGGTTAGCGAATTTATGGAATTAGTACAAATTGATTCTGAAACAAAAAATGAAGCCGCAATTGCCAAAGTGTTGAAAGAAAAATTCACGGCACTTGGTGTAAATGTTTTTGAAGATGATACAACGGCGGTTACTGGCCATGGTGCAGGTAATTTGGTTTGTACTCTAAAAGGTACCAAAGAGGGCGTAGATACCATTTATTTCACGTCTCATATGGATACGGTTGTGCCTGGGAACGGAATCAAGCCTTCCATTAAAGATGGATACATAGTGTCAGACGGAACGACTATTTTAGGAGCGGATGACAAAGCTGGATTAGCGGTTATGTTAGAAACGCTTAAAGTGATTAAAGAACAGAATATCGAACATGGAACGATTGAATTCATTATTACTGTTGGTGAAGAATCAGGGTTAGTTGGGGCAAAAGCCCTAGATCGCTCCCTTGTGACGGCCAAATTTGGTTTTGCACTCGATAGTGATGGAAAAGTAGGAAATGTTGTGGTTGCCGCACCTACTCAGGCTAAAGTTTCAGCTGTAATTTTAGGTAAGACAGCTCATGCTGGTGTTGCTCCTGAAAAAGGCGTTTCAGCGATTACGATTGCTGCCAAGGCAATTTCAAGAATGCCCCTAGGCCGTATCGATGATGAAACAACCGCCAACATCGGACGTTTCCAAGGCGGACAGCAAACCAATATTGTTTGCGACCATGTTGAAATCTTAGCAGAAGCAAGATCCTTAATTCCTGAAAAAATGGAAAAACAGGTAGCAAGAATGAAAGAGGCATTCGAGACCGCAGCCATCGAAATGGGTGGACGGGCCGAAGTAGAAGTCAACGTCATGTATCCTGGCTTTAAATATGGAGCTGGTGATCATGTAGTCGAAATCGCGAGAAAAGCAGCAGAGAATATCGGACGTCCATGCGAGTTAGTTAAAAGTGGCGGTGGAAGTGATGCGAATGTGATTGCAGGTTTTGGAATTCCTACTGTCAATCTAGCTGTAGGCTATGAAGATATTCATACTACAAATGAGAGAATTCCTGTTGAAGAATTAACGAAGCTTGCTGAAATGGTAGTCAGTATCATTAAGGAAGTTGCTGGGGAATAGTAATCACCCTTAAAACCATTGATTGAAATAAATAAGGTGCTATTTCCAGGTAAACCTGAGTAGGACATGCATGAACAGAGATGGATTGCGATAAGGACAGATGGCCTGTCCATAGCACTTGTTGTGCAAGCAGCTCGATGAAATATTTGTTTTACAGACTTGCCTAATGAACAAATCGGTTTATTAGGCAATCAAAAAACTGGATATATGCAGGGGTTGCCAGTATAGGTAACCTTTTGGTTACAATCATTGATTCGCAAATATTCGTATCATCTCTAGAAGGCGTTCAAGTATTGCAGGAATATATCTACAGTCATCAATAATATGATGGCTGTTTTTCTTGGAGTAGAAGTATCATTTTACTCTGGTTACCAAGGATAAATAGGGGTACCTTAAAAGTAATAGTTATTTTTAATTGGCCCTATTATACGGTATTTTTTCTTGTACAAGGATGTGACGGTCACATGAAGGACATGTATCCCAAAAATGGCAGGGTCATTCTCCATGTAGACATGAATAGTTTCTATGCTTCAGTGGAAATGTCCTATGATGTTTCATTGAAAGGTAAGCCGCTTGCCATAGCCGGTAATGTAGAGGAAAGAAGAGGCATCATCGTCACGTGCAGCTATGAAGCAAGAAAATTCGGCGTTAAAACGACTATGCCTATATGGCAGGCGAAAAAACTTTGCCCTCAATTAATTATTCGGAAACCGAATTTTGAACGTTATCGAAAAGCATCACTGGCTATTTTTGAGGTGTTGCGACAATATACAGAGATGGTTGAACCGGTTTCCATCGATGAAGGGTATCTGGATATTAGCGAATGCGTCGAATTAGGTTCGCCTCTAGAAATTGCCAAAAGCATTCAGGAAAGAATTTATAAAACGATGGACCTTCCTTGTAGCATCGGTATTGCCCCTAATAAATTTTTGGCCAAAACTGCCTCTGATATGAAAAAGCCAATGGGCATCACCGTGTTAAGAAAAAGAGATATTTCTAAGAAGCTCTGGCCTTTACAAGTGGGCGAAATGCATGGCATCGGCAGTAAGACATCGGAAAAACTTCACTCCATCGGTATTATGACAATAGGGGACCTTGCTCATGCCCACGATAGGCAACTGAAGCAACTGCTTGGAATCAATGGCGCTCGTTTAAAGGATAGAGCAAATGGTATCGATCCTCGGGTTGTTGATCCGGAAGCCATTTTTGATCATAAAAGCATTGGAAATTCGACAACTCTTCCACATGATTCTACTAATCAAAAGGAACTGATTGGGATATTAGAAAAGCTTTCAGAAAAGGTTGCTGTCCGATTAAAAAATAAACGTCTGCTTGGTCAGAAAATTGGTGTGACGATCCGCTATAAAGACCGTCGCACCATTACCAGAAGTAGAACAGTTCCTAATCCAGTTTTTGAAAAAGCGGATATTTTGAATAGAGCTGTTGACCTGTTTTTGAAAAATTGGAATGGGGAAGGAATTAGGCTTCTTGGTGTTACTGCTTATGATGTTATTGAAAAAGAATCGGCCTTCAAACAGCTTGATATATTTTCCTTTCAAGAAGACGCTGAAAAAGAACCTTTGTACGAAGCGATGGAACACTTGCAAAATAAGTACGGAGAAAATATTATTAAAAAGGGATTATCCTTGAAAAATCGTTCGATCGGAACAGACACAAGCTTCAGCAAAGATTTCTTTGAACAATCAAGGAGGAAAAATCCTTCTGATGACAAAGATTAGCTTATAAGTTGTGTAAAGATATAGAGAAGGGAAAGATAACCATGAAAAAACAACAGATTGGCGTTATCGGACTAGCCGTAATGGGTAAGAATCTTGCATTTAATATTGAAAGCAGAGGATATTCAATTTCCGTCTATAATCGCTCAGGATCAAAAACAGACGAAATGATGAATGAAGCAGAAGGTAAAAATGTATTTGCAGCGTATACCCTAGAAGAATTCGTGAATTCTCTGGAAACACCTCGCAAAATTTTATTGATGGTTAAAGCTGGTGCTGCAACTGATGCTACAATCGAACAATTAAAACCACTGCTTGAAAAAGGCGATATCGTCATTGATGGTGGAAATACGTTCTTTAAGGACACTCAGCGCCGTAACGAGGAATTAAGCCAGCTAGGTATTCATTTCATCGGTACGGGTGTCTCAGGAGGGGAAGAAGGAGCTTTAACAGGTCCTTCAATCATGCCTGGCGGTCAAAAAGAAGCATATGAACTTGTTGCACCAATTTTGAAGGATATTTCGGCTAAAGTAGATGGCGATGCTTGCTGTACATATATCGGACCAGATGGAGCCGGACATTATGTTAAGATGGTGCATAATGGAATTGAATATGGAGACATGCAGTTGATTTCCGAATCTTATTTCCTTTTGAAAAACCTTCTTGGTCTGACTGCTGAAGAATTCCATGAAGTGTTTACAGAATGGAATAAAGGAGAGCTTGATAGCTATTTAATCGAAATTACTGCTGATATTTTCAAAAAATATGATGATGAAACTGGCAAGCCAATGGTCGATATCATTTTAGATAAAGCAGGCCAAAAAGGAACAGGGAAATGGACAAGCCAAAGTGCCCTTGACCTTGGGGTTCCGCTTCCAATCATCACGGAATCTGTATTTGCTCGGTTTATCTCAGCAATCAAGGAAGAGCGTGTAGAAGCGAGCAAAATCCTTCGTGGACCAAAAGCTGAGTCATTTACTGGTGATAAAAAGGCATTGATTGAAAGTATTCGGAAAGCTCTTTATATGAGTAAAATTTGTTCATATGCACAAGGCTTTGCCCAAATGAAGGCAGCATCCGAAGAAAATAACTGGGATCTCCAATATGGAGAAATCGCAATGATCTTCCGTGGGGGCTGTATCATTCGTGCACAATTCCTACAAAAAATCAAAGAAGCGTACGATCGTAAAGCGAACCTGAACAATCTGCTTCTTGATTCTTATTTCCAAGGTATTGTAGAAAGCTATCAAGGTGCTTTACGTGAGGTAGTTTCTACAGCAGTTATGAATGGAATTCCTGTTCCATGCTTGGCATCTGCACTTGCTTATTTTGACAGTTATCGTACAGAAACGCTACCAGCAAACCTGATTCAAGCTCAACGCGACTATTTTGGTGCACATACGTATCAACGTATCGATAAAGAAGGAACTTTCCATACAGAATGGATGGAAAAATAAATGAAAGTAAGCCGGCTTAAAAAGGGAGATTTCCTTTTTAAGTCGGTTTTTTTTGGCCTTTTAACGCCAATGCAGTGTGGTCACTTTACCATATAAGCCACTTCCTCCTCACATAGAACATAAAAAGGGGTGTTCGAATTAAAGCATGTGGACGAGATATGGTGAATAAAATTTTATATATTGGCTGGATAAGGATAAAATGGTAATGCTATACTGGTAATAAATAGGGCCTTTGTATTTTCTTTTTTGATAAAAAACATAGTATTATATATGTCATTCAATCTTGTTCTTTAGGTTTAAACACCTGCAAAGGAATGGTTAGTAAAGTCTAATGAAGATCGAAGGATACAGTATGACGTTAAGAGAGAGAGAGAAGGAGCGGGTAACTGTGTATATCATTTGGGTGGCTTTAGCTATAATGTTATTTTTTATTGGCTTTGAATTTGGTGTATCATTTTGGCTTAATTCAGAAACAGATAAAGAAATGTCAAAATCCAAGGAAATGATTCATACTATCCGAGCGAAATTAGTCAGGAAGAGTGCCTCATGAATAGAGAAGAGGATGCAGATTCACTGCATCCTCTTTATTATTTAATTAATCATTTTTCTTTTCTGATTTCTCGATTTGCCACCAAATATGTCCATCTTCGGCTAGAAGCTCATCGGATGCAAGGGGGCCTGTCGATCCTGCTTCATAATTAGGGAACGATTCTTCTTTAGTATTTTCCCATGCATTAGAAATGGTGTCGACAAACTTCCATGAAAGGGCCACTTCGTCCCAGTGTGTGAAGTTTGTAGCATCTCCACGCATGCTGTCAAACAATAGCTTCTCATAGGCTTCAGGAGAGTTAATATGTTCAATTCCTTTGTTGGAGACGGTAAGTTTCACAGGCTTCGTATTCGACGTTGTCCCAGATTTTTTAACATTTAAGTATAGAGTGATTCCTTCATCAGGCTGGATATGGATAACGAGAAGATTCGGGTTCAAGGTTTCTTCCGTTTTATAATACAGATTCATTGGGATATCTTTAAATTGGACGACAATTTTTGTTGATTTTACATCCATTCGCTTACCTGTTCGGATATAAAAGGGAACACCGGCCCAGCGGAAGTTATCAATCATCAATTTACCTGCAACATAGGTTTCTGTGTTGGAATCTGGATTTACGTTCAATTCATCGCGATAAGCCGAAAGTGTTTGTGCGCCTACTTTACCGCTGCCATATTGACCACGGACAAAGTATTGATTGACTTCTTCCACTTTCATTGGCCGTAGCGAACGCAGTGCTCGTACCTTTTCGCTACGCACCTCTTCTGTTGTCAAAGCAATCGGAGGTTCCATAGCAAGTAGGGCAACCATCTGCAACAGATGGTTCTGGACCATATCTCTAAGGGCACCGCTGGTTTCATAGTAACGACCCCGTTCTTCAACCCCTAGCGTTTCGCTTGATGTAACTTGAATGTTAGAAATATAGCGGTTATTCCAAAGCGGTTCAAAGAGCGCATTGGAAAAACGAATGACTTCAATATTCTGAACCATTTCTTTTCCTAGGTAATGATCGATTCGATAGATTTCATCTTCAGCGAAAGCGGTACGAATTTGCTCATTCAATATTTGTGCTGTTTCGAAACTGTGTCCAAACGGCTTTTCTATGACAAGACGCTTATAGCCAGTCGTATCAGTCAAGCCTTGTGCTTTAATCTGCTCGGCAATTGTCCCGAAAAACTCCGGTGCCATCGCTAAATAAAAGATTCTATTACCTTCTAATTGATACTGTCCGTCTAAATTTTCAGCAAAACCTTTTAACTGCAAATACGATTCAGAGCTCGTTACATCATGAGAATGATAATGGAAGTGGGAAATGAATTCATCGACTCTTTCTTCCGCATGTCCGAACGTAAGGATGGATTCTTTAACACTTGATTGAAACTCCTCAGTGGACAATGGTCTTCTTGCTACACCAACGACCGCAAATTTGTTGATTTTTTGTTTTTGAAATAGTCGATATATGGAAGGAAATAGTTTCCGTTTCGCTAAATCTCCGGTAGCACCAAAAATCATGATTAATGCTGTGGGTTTATTGTTTTCTGTCATGTTAAAACCTCAACTTTCCGTTAATTCCGTCGTATGAAGTTGGAATTTCTGTATATGTACCAATTTCTAATTTTACGGTTAGCTTACCCTCAAAGCAATCAATTTGCGCATTTTTTCTCATATTTCATGAAAAGTTTAAAATGGCTCTAGTTTTAAAAGAGTCATAAATGAAAGAGCACCTTTGTTATGCTATAGTTAAATTATAAAGTTTTTGCAACGGAGGTAGGAATGTGGATTTTGTTTTATTAGGTACAGGCGCTGGTGTTCCGGCAAAAGCGCGTAATGTGACGGCAATCGCTCTTCAATTATTGGAAGAACGAGGAACGGTTTGGTTATTCGATTGTGGGGAAGCAACACAGCATCAAATTTTAAAAACGGCAGTTAAACCGCGTAAAATAGAAAAGATTTTTATTACCCATTTACATGGTGACCATATCTTTGGGCTTCCTGGTTTATTAAGTAGCAGGTCTTTTCAGGGCGGGGTAGAAAAATTGACTGTGTATGGCCCAAAAGGTATTGATGCCTATATTACGACAAGCTTACAAGTCAGTGGCACTCATTTAAAATATCCATTAGAAATTATTGAAATAGAGGAAGGCATAGTTTTTGAGGACGAGCAGTTTACAGTGACTGCTTTGTCTCTTGATCACGGTATTTATAGTGTCGGTTACCGTATTGTAGAGAAAGACCGTCCAGGAAGCTTACTTGTAGACCAGTTGCTTCAGGAAGGTGTGAAGCCGGGACCTCTTTTTAAAGCGTTGAAAAACGGTGAAATGGTCCAACTCGATGATGGTCGCGTCTTGAATGGAAAAGATTATCTTGGTGATCCTCAAAAAGGTCGGATAATCACAGTTCTTGGTGATACAAGAGTATGCAGTAATGCTCTTATTCTGGCTGAATCTGCGGATTTTCTTGTTCATGAAGCTACCTTTTCGGCAGAAGAAACTGAAATGGCATCGGCCTATTTTCATTCGACCACCGTGCAGGCTGCAGAAACGGCGATGAAAGCAGGAGCTAAGCAGCTAATTCTTACTCATATTAGTTCTCGCTATACTCTCGAGGATTCGGAACGGCTAAAAGAGGAAAGTAAGGCAATTTTCGCAAACACGATAATGGCAGAAGATTTAATGGCGATTAAAATTCCCTTATATGTAGAGGAATAGAGAAGCTGAAATCAAAGCGATTGTTTGATATAATAATTCAATTGTTTATTGGATATACAAAGGAGTGTAAAAAATGACTGACCAAAGCAATCTACATACTAAGGCAATGGATTTTCTTTTAAAAACAAGCCGAACTTTTTTCATTCCAATCAGCTACCTTCCAAAGGGATTACAGGAAGCCATTGGAGCTGCTTACCTTTGCATGCGGGCTATCGATGAAATTGAAGACCATCCCGAATTGCCTGCCGATAGTAAGATTTCCTTATTACAGACTATCAGTGAGCTGCTTAAGACTGATGATTATAGTGAAAAGGAACTTCAGACTTTGTTTGAACCGTATAAGGACGATTTACCGGAAGTGACCTTGCTTCTTTCGGATTGGATTCAATATTGTCCGCCTAGTGCGACTGCAAAAGTCTTGGGCTCGACACAGGAAATGGCCGAAGGCATGGCAAAGTGGGTTGCGAAGGACTGGCAGATACACAATAAGGAAGAGCTTGATGATTACACATATTATGTTGCGGGTTTAGTTGGAGTCATGCTATCTGATATTTGGAACTGGTATGATGGAACTGAAACAGATCGTGATCTTGCTATTGCATTTGGCCGAGGACTTCAAACTGTTAATATTCTTCGAAACCGTGAGGAAGATGCAGAGCGCGGTGTTAACTTTTATCCAGATGGTTGGGGTTTCGACGAGATGCTTGCCTATACGGAACATAATCTTGCATTAGCTGATACGTATATAGCAGAGATTGAAACAAAGGAAGTTATCCAATTCTGTAAAATACCATTAGAATTGGCAAAAGCTACTTTAAAAGCCTTGAAAGAAGGAAAAGAAAAAATCGACCGGGCGACTGTTACCAAAATTGTTAACCAAGTCGTCGAACACTGACATTTTAGTATGCTGCTGTGAAAGTAATAATAACTTTCACAGCAGCTTTTTTTATTGTTTTAGACATAAAAACTTGTAAAATTCTAAAAAGTTAAAAAATATATTGATATAATTGAGAATAAACGATTATAATTTAGTAAATAAAAGCGTAAGAGCTGCCATCGTAGTAAGGCAGAATCTAAAAATAAGAAAAAAGCGGGGGGAAAATATGAAGAAGAAATTATATTCGACTGCAGCAATGACCTTAGTGGCGGGATTATTACTGGCAGGCTGTGGAAATGACAAAGCGAATGATACTGCGAAAAATGAAAGCGGTAAGGATACCTTCAATATTGGGGTAACACAAATCGTTCAGCATGATTCACTGGATCAAGCATATGAAGGGTTTCAGGCTGCATTGAAGGATAGTGACATCAATGCCAAGTATAATCTTCAGGTCGCACAAGGAGATCAAAACAACAGTCAGACGATTGCCAATAACTTCGTTGGGGATAAAGTGGATTTGATTTTTGCTAATTCGACTCCAAGTGCATTAAGTGCTTTAAATGCAACAAAGGATATTCCTATTGTATTTACATCTGTAACAGATCCAGTCGCAGCCGAACTTGTTACATCCCTGGAGAAACCAGGTGGAAATGTGACGGGTACGACGGATTCTCATCCAGAAGCCATTGCAAAATCTATGAAATTCCTAGCAGAAGAACTTGGCGCCAAAACCATTGGGACCGTTTATAATACAGGGGAACAAAATTCGGTCGTCCAAATAAAAAACGTAAAAGCGGAAGCGAAAAAAGCCGGATTAAAAGTCGTGGAAGCATCTGTCTCGACTTCTGCTGAGGTCAAACAGGCAGCAGAATCATTAATCGGGAAAGCGGATGCTTTCTATATCATTACTGATAATACAGTAATCTCAGCATTGGAATCAGTCATTTCGGTGGCGAATGATCAAGATATTCCATTATTTGTTGGTGAACTTGATTCTGTGAAAGCTGGTGGTTTCGCAGCCTATGGCTTCAGTTACTATGATATTGGCTATGAGGCAGGACAAAAAGCGGTTGAAATCTTAAAGGATGGTAAGAAACCGGGAGACATCGCCGTTCAATATCCACAAAAGTTGAAATTGGTTATTAATGAAACAGCAGCAAAAGGTATGGGTGTTGAAATAAAAGAAGAATGGAAAGCAGATGCTGAGTTTGTAAAATAAACTCTGCTTTAGTTCAGGGAAGGAAGAAAAAAATGTTCTCAGCCTTATTCAACTCTTTTGAGTCGGGAATGATTTATGCGATTATGGCACTTGGTGTCTATTTAACATTTAGGATTCTCGACTTCCCGGATATGACAGTGGAAGGTAGTTTTGTGACAGGGGCCTCTGTTGCCGCTATTATGATTGTTAACGGTTTCTCGCCGATTGTAGCCACGTTTTGTGCCATGGTTGCCGGGTTTATCGCAGGGACAATGACGGGACTGCTGCATACGAAAGGGAAAATTAATCCACTTCTTGCAGGAATTTTAATGATGATTGCCCTATATTCTATCAATTTAAGAATTATGGGTGCATCGAACATTCCGTTGCTTTCTCAAACAACAATTATCACGAATATTCAGGATGCTTGGGCTGGCACTGGGTTGGACAATATGTTGAATGGTCTATTATCAATCATGGGCCTTGGTGATAGTTTGCCAAAAACATGGGCTATTTTAATTGTGATGCTTATTGTAGCTGTAATTATTCAGGCTGGAATGTCTGCATTTTTAAAAACGGAAATTGGTCTTGCACTACGTGCGACAGGTGACAATGAAGCCATGGTTAAGAGTTTTTCCGCCCATACGGGTAATATGAAGATTTTAGGACTCGCAATTGGAAATGCACTTGTTGCTTTCTCTGGATCTTTAGTTGCTCAATATAACGGTTTTAGTGATATTGGGATGGGGATTGGAATTATTGTCATTGGATTGGCATCCGTCATTATTGGGGAAGCGTTATTCGGTGCAAAAACGATTGCGCGGGCGACGCTTGCAGTTATTGGTGGAGCGATTATATACCGAATCGTCGTTACTTTGGCACTTCGTGTAGAATTCCTTGATACGGGTGATGTTAAATTAATTACCGCGCTTATCGTGGTTGGAGCACTTGTTATTCCAAAAATTTCTGATAAACAAAAAGAAAAAAGCCGCAAGAAAAAGCGTCTCAAAGAATTACAGATGCGTCATATCGAGACTTTATCGAAGGGGGGATAAGAATTTGCTGCAACTAAATCAGATTTATAAGGTCTTCAATGAAGGCACACCGGATGAGAAGTTGGCCCTTGGAAATCTTGAATTGCAAATGACAAAGGGTGAATTTGTAACGGTCATTGGCAGTAACGGCGCAGGCAAATCGACGTTGATGAATATGATATCCGGTAAGATTCTCCCTGATGCCGGTGAAGTCATTATTGATGGCGAAAATGTGTCGACAATTGAGGAGCATGCTCGTGCGAAAATGATTGGCCGTGTTTTTCAAGATCCGATGCTTGGTACAGCCCCGCATATGACCATTGAGGAAAATATGGCCATTGCCTATGGCAGAACTAATAGAAGAGGCTTTGGCTTTGGGGTGACAAAAAAAAGGAAAGCACTTTTTAAAGAAAGTTTGAGTACGCTTCATTTAGGCTTGGAAAATCGAATGAGTGCAAAAGTCGGATTATTATCGGGAGGGGAGCGCCAGGCATTATCATTGCTGATGGCCACCTTTACCGATCCTAAAATCCTGCTTCTAGATGAACATACAGCTGCTCTTGATCCCTCTAGAGCAGAGCTCGTTACAAATCTGACGAAGGAAATCGTTGAAAAAAACCAGTTAACGACACTTATGGTGACTCATAATATGCAGCAGGCAATAGATCTTGGAAATTCATTAATCATGATGGATAAAGGTCAAATCATTTTTGAAGCAAGGGGCGTCGAAAAGCAGGAGCTTACCGTTGAAAAACTGCTGAACGAATTCCAGCGTATTAAAGGTGAAAAAATGCTCAACGACCGTGCTGTGCTTATTTAAATGATGAAAAGGCCCGGCCCTTAGGTGGAAGTTTAACCTTGGGGCCGCGGCCTTTTTATATTTGAGGTAATTACTAGCTCGGGTTCTTGAACTATTTCTGCGTTCGAAGAGTCATGGGCTAAAGGATGTACATCGAGGTCTAATGGTATTTGTATGATCTTAAATTTGCAGGTAGAAGAAGGAAGGCTATCATATTCTTTGGTATTAATCGTTGACCGCTCTGCTCTTCGAAGAAGCATCACGTTCAGTTATTTCCAAAAATCGTTTTCATGAATGGCCATTTCTTCGTTTTTTTAGTGGCAGCCGTTTCTTCAGCAGCCAGAAAATAATCGATTGGCGGAACTTTTTTTGTTTCTAACTCTTCAATACGTGCTTCAAGCTTCTTAACGAGTTTTTGTAGGTCTTCCATATCGCTTCTGTGTTGTAAAATTTGATAGGAGACAACGTCATCAGCTTTTGTCTTTAGTCCATTTTCAAGCCTAACAATCCTTTCTATCATTCGATCATGTTCTTTATTCGTTTCGGAATGTTGTTTCTGTACTGTTGCCTTTCTAATCTTTTTCTCTGATATGCTGACCTTTTGGAGAATGATTCCTTCGTTCAGCTGATCTTGGACTTTTCTCAATAATGCAATGTCATCGTCTGAAAACTGATAGTGTCCGAGCTGATTTCGTTCTACCTCCATATTCAATTGGGTAACCCAGCGTTGAATCGTACTATGGGAAACGTTCAGTAACCGGGCAACTGCACTTGTATTCATCGAGATTCCCCCTTTTGTGTGTAGAATTCGAGATGGAAGAGGCAATCCCTTTACAGATGACAAAACAAGTAATCATTCGGCAAAGAAAGTGAATTTCCTACGTAATTTGCGTCCATATGGATAATTAAAGGAATCACTTCGGCATTTTCTGCTCCTTTTTTAAAGGTTGATAAAGAATGGATTTTTTAGAGCTATTTTAGTAACAGTGATGAAGTGATAAAAAAAGGAAAAAAATTCTAAGCGTCGAACTATCATATGAAGAAAGAAAATGGGGGGGACAAGTATGAACAGAATAAACCTTATTACTTTAGGGGTTAGAGATATTAATAAATCTCTAAGATTTTATAGGGATGGATTAGGATTCCATACACCTAGTGAAGAGGACAATCCTGCTGTTGTTTTTTTTAATAATGCAGGAACAAAACTTGCTTTATATCCTATAGAAGAGTTAGCAAAAGACATTAATGAGAAAGAACAGCCTAAACGGAATGGATTTTCAGGTGTTACTTTTGCTTATAACGCTAAATCAATTGAAGAAGTTGATGACATTATTAAAAAGGCTGAAAAGGCTGGAGGAATAATCGAGAAATTACCACAACGTGTTTTTTGGGGAGGATATAGCGGCTATTTTTCAGACCTCGATGGTTACTATTGGGAAGTTGCGTATTCGGAGGATTGGAGTTTTGATGAAGCAGATATGCTGATTATTAAGTAATAGTTATCAACAATTGAGAGGAATTGGTCCCTTTTTGCTGAGATTACAAAAAACAACGTCTTAGTGTTTCTCTTGTTCTGGTAAATTCCTTAACAGGTATTAGCTCCCTACATAAATAGGCTGTTGGCTTAACACTTCCGATTATGGGGTGTAAGTCAACAGCCTATTATGATGTGCTTTTTACTGCGGTACTACATACTTGGCGAGCTCTTTGCTAATTTGATTACCCATCCGCTTAGATTGCTCGGTCGCTTCTTCAACACAGGCAATGAACGCTTCCTGGACTTGATGCGCTTGAAGTGCTTTCAAACCGGCTTCTGTAGTTCCACCTGGTGATGTTACTTCCTTTCGAAGCACGGCAGGAGTTTTCGGTGATTTCTGCAACATCTCAGCCGCACCTATCAGTGTCTGAAGGATTAATTGCTTTGCGGTTTCAGAATCGAGCCCTATTGATTCTGCTGACTTTTCTAATGCTTCGACCAAGTAATAAATATAAGCGGGGCCGCTCCCAGATAAGCCTGTTACGGCATCGAGCTGTGTTTCTTCAACAATGGAAACCGATCCTACCGTTTCAAAAAGGGTAATCGCTGTTTGTAATTGTACTTCGTCTGTATGACTATTCGCTGCAAGAGCCGTTGCTGATCTTCCGACAGCTGCCGATGTATTAGGCATAGCGCGGACGATGGAGACCTGCTTAGCGGCAATTCCTTCTAAACTAGTTGTATGAACCCCTGCCACAACGGAAATGAACAGCATTTCTTCGTGAATGTATTCTTTTATTGATTGCATCGTTTCTAAAATATCTTTCGGCTTCACTGCTAGTACCACTAGATCTGCATCTTGTAGTAATTGCTGTAGTGACCTTGTTGCTGTCACACCGTATTCCTTCTTTAAATAATCAAACCGTTCATCATTTGATTTATTCGTAACAAAAATATTTGCCGAGTCAATGACCTGTTGAGTGACCAATCCCGAAATGATTGCTTCCGCCATCGATCCAGCTCCGATAAATGCGATTTTTTTCATACTTCTCGCTCCTTCTGTACATTCTATTTATGGTCCACTTTAAAAAAAAATAAAAAGACCCCTCATCCGATAAAGGACGAAAGGTCTAGCTTCCGTGGTACCACCTTTGTTCAACTTTCCATAAAAAATAAATAGAAAAGCTGCACTTGAATCCTCTAACGCGGGATTTACGTCAGGTTTTCCTGAAGGCTCATAAGGTAGGTTCAATAATGAGAGGGCGATGAAGCCTTTCAGCACTTTCCGAGCTTCACTCTCTTTACGCCATCAATAAATTTACTTGGCCTTAATCACAGCCATTCCGTCTTTAATTACTTGTGATTATGAAGGATGCATCAGTACTCTGTCAATGATAATATATGTTTTAGCTTCAAAAAAAATACGTGAATTATGTGAAAATAATGACAATATTTAATAATACATGTAAAATGGTAATTAAACATTCATTTTCTTGATAAATGGACAGGTTAATAGGTATTGCGTATAAAAAGATTTATATAAATATAATATTTTAAGGTGGAAATGATTATGGTGAATTGGAATGGAGATATTGCTAAACTTGCTTTGCCAACGCCGTTTGCAGTTGGCGATGTAAATGTTTATGTAGTTAAAGGGGATGCTTTAACTTTAATTGATACTGGCGTTAAAACAAACCAATCAAAAGAAGTTTTGACTTACGGGCTTGGAGAATTGGGGCTAAAACTGTCTGATATCGAACAAATCATCTTGACCCATCATCATCCGGACCATGCCGGTGCACTCGATTTCTTTGATAAGGAAGTTCCTGTTTACGGACATAAAAATAATCAGCGGTGGCTGACTATTAGTGATGAGTTCCTTGAAACCCATAATCGTTTTTTTCTGGACTATGCTACGAAGTTTGGAGTAGCTGAAGAGTTGAAAAATAATTTGATTCATTACCGCGACGAAATCAAATTCCTTAGTGAAAGAAAGTTACAGGGGTTTTTAGCTGAGGGAGATGAACTTCCTGGACTTCCAGGATGGCGAGCGATCGAGACTCTTGGACATGCTCAAAGTCATTTATCCTTTTACCGTGAAAGTGATGGCTTGATGATTGCGGGTGACCACTTACTTGCGAAAATTTCACCTAATCCGTTAATGGAACCGCCTTTACTTCCGGGCGGTGACCGTCCACGTCCGTTACTGCAATACAACGCTTCGCTTCAGAAATTCTTAGGAATATCTATATCCACTGTATACTCTGGGCATGGATCTGAAGTGGATGGAGACGCGGTTGCTGATTTGATTCAATATAGATTTGAGCGGCAGCATAATCGGGCCATGCAGGTGAAAAGTATGCTTCAAGATAAACCTTTATCAGCATTTGAAGTATGTCAGCAGCTTTTCCCGAAAGTATATCTTCAGGAAGTCGGCCTAACACTATCGGAAACGATCGGTCAGCTAGACTATTTAGAAGATTTGGGTGAAATCGAAACAGAAACTCAATCAGGGGTAATTCTGTATTCAATCGCTTAAAGGTTCTCGAGGAGGATAATTTTTTGAATAAGTTGCAAGGGAAAGTTATTGTAATTACCGGGGCTTCCGGAGGGATTGGCAAGGAAGTGGCGATTCAAGCAGCAAAGCAGGGAGGGCGCCTTGTTCTCTTGGCTAGAAGCCTGGATAAATTACATCAGCTAAGGGATGAACTAACTAATCAATATGGTGTTGATGCATATGCATATAAACTTGATGTGGCAGACACGGACCAGGTGGAAATGGTATTTGGCGATATCCATGCTCAAATCGGTGAGGTGGATGTATTGGTTAACAATGCTGGTTTCGGCACGTTTAAAGAAGCCCTGGATACAGAATTAGATGAGACAAAAGCGATGTTTGCTGTCAATGTGATTGGATTGATGGCCTGCACAAAGCTAGTACTCCCTTATATGAAGCAGCGAAAATCGGGGCACATCATTAATATTGCCTCACAGGCCGGTAAAATTGCCACTCCCAAATCTACATTGTATTCTTCGACCAAGTTTGCGGTGCTTGGCTATTCAAACGCGCTTCGACTTGAACTAATGGAAGATCATGTTTTTGTGACCACCGTCAATCCTGGGCCAATAGAAACGAATTTCTTTAGCATTGCGGATGAATCTGGGACATATGTGAAAAATATCGAAAAATTTATGCTTAAGCCGGGGGATGTCGCAGCCAAAATCGTGGCGGCTATGCTGACTAATAAGAGGGAAATCAACCTCCCTGGCTGGATGGATTTAGCTGGGAAATGGTATAACATGTTTCCAAGAATCACCGAGACTTTTGGGAAAAAAGCATTTTTTAAAAAATAGGCTAAACTGTTGATATCGGGACAAAACGAACGGTGGTCTATAATTAAAAGGGGACTGTCAAATGACATTCCTCTTTTTTGTATGAAGGAAAGACTAGAAAAATGGAGGAGCTGGGACATAAGTCCCTTTTACAAGAGGTTCAGTTTATTTTCAGATAAATTAGTAACTCTTTTACTGGAAAATTCGTCTATTTTATAGGAGGGATTTTCATGAAGATGATGTTAAACCTTTTTGTATATACACTAGTGGCTTTTATTCTGGGAAGCTGTCAATCCTCTTCAGAAAAGAACACGCAGGAGGCCATTGATAAGGGGGAAGAAGGCTTTATTACGGATCTAGACGATAATCGGATTTTGATTAAAGGGACGTATTACAAGGTAACCAATCGTACATATATACAAGATCAACACGGGAAGGACCTCAACTACTCGGACTTGGTTATCGGGATGAAAGTAAAACCATGGCATCGGGGTGGTATTAAGAAAACATATCCTGCGAAAGCGGAAGCAGAATTGATTCGCGTGCTAACGGACGAAAAGAGCTTGGCGGAACAAAAGGCGGTAACTGCTGCAATTGAGCACATGAGCAAAGCGGAAAGTCAACGATTCATGGTACTTGAAGTCATGCATTTACCTTCAGAGCATGTGTATAATATCGAAATGATGAATCGTTCTAACTTAGATTCATCATTTATAGTGACTGTAGAAGATTTCACGGATGAAATCTTATATATAAAATAAACCGGACAGAATCATATATAAATTCTGTCCGGTTTATTTTTAGGAATTTCTCTATGAATCGGCTGATAAGAACTTAGCCTATGTTCTTATTATCGGATTTTATAAAGTTTTCGCACCTAGGTATTTTGGTTTCCAATAAGAATTATCCATATCAGTGATGGTTATTCCTTTTGAAGACGTAGCACTAATGAATTGACCATTTCCGATATAGATTCCAACATGTGATACTCCTGTTCTTCCAGAAGAAGTATCAAAGAATACAAGATCACCTTTAGATGGTGAAGATACTTTTAAACCAGTATTGGAATAGAGCAATGATGTTGTACGTGGTAAGGTAATTCCTTGTGATTTCTGGAATACGTAATAGACGAAGCCTGAGCAGTCGAATCCAGTTGGTGTTGTTCCGCCCCATTTGTAGGGTTTTCCTATTAAGGTTTTTGCATAGCTGATCAAGCTTGTATTATTGACGTTATAAACACCAAGCGCATTAAATGTGCCACGGCCGGCAATTCCGTCGGCAGTTAACCCTTTGGCTTTTTGGAATTTTTTTACTGCGGACACAGAATAGGTGCCATAATATGTAGTCAGTGAACCTGAATATGTGAAATAACCTTTAGTTTTTAAAAGTTGTTGTAGTTGTTTGACATCGCTATGAGTCATTCCGGGTCTGAGGGTTTGATCTCCAATATTTGCAAAGGCTTGCAGTGGGGTTAGCATCATTGCAGAAGCAACGGCAGCTGAAGCAATCCATTTCTTCATAATTCTCATTTCCTCTCTCTCTCTATCTTTCTTTCTATTATTCTTTACAATATTATCCTACAATACCATTGTGACAATACGACATATTTTTGATTACAGTTTCATTACAAAAGATGGGCAGTAAGACTAAAATAAGATTAGACTAAAGGCTATTGAAAAGGGATGTTGTTTTAAATGAATAATGGGAATTTAGTTGTATTTTTAATTATTCAAGATACTAATTAATCTATTTTTTTAAAAACTATTTGGTTATAATGTATTTTTATGGAAAATGAGTATTTATTAGGGTTATTTTGTTTTTTGAAGGTGATTACCTTAAAAAGTAGAAATTTGTAATAAAACTTCCATTGAAAGAGAACGTATATTCGGTTAAAGTTATGGATATAATAAAAAGCGAACGTATATTCTTATTAGGGTGAAGAAATGATGGATTATAGGACGATGCCGAAACAATCAATTATGTGTATCGATATGAAAAGTTTTTATGCAAGCTGTTCAGCGGTCATGCTTGGTTTGAATCCACTCGAATGTTATCTAGCGGTGGTTGGTGATTTGAATAGGACGGGTAGCATTGTGCTTGCGGCTTCTCCAAAAATGAAAAGGGAATTTGGTATTAAGACAGGTTCGCGGATGTTTGAGATCCCGAATGATCCAAGAATTGTCCTCGTTGAACCTAAAATGGCAACCTATTTAAGGATTTCGACGGAAATTACCCGCTTGTTCAACCGCTATGTCCCGAAAGAAGCGATTCATGTATATAGTGTGGACGAAAGTTTTGTGAAAGTCGATGGAGCCGCTTCTTTATGGGGAGACACCCGGGTGATAGCCGAAAAAATAAAAGATGAAATCGAACGGGAATTGCAACTCCCATGTGCCATTGGAATTGGGCCAAACATGCTGATGGCGAAGCTTTGCCTTGATTTGGAGGCCAAACATAAAGGGATTGCCGAATGGAAGTATGAAGATGTTCCAAACAAACTTTGGCCGATTTCTCCGCTTCGTGAAATGTGGGGGATCGGAAGACGCGTAGAAAAAACTCTTCATGGAATGGGGATATTTTCGGTTGGCCAGCTTGCCAATTATGATCTTGAATTACTTGAAGCGAAGTTTGGAATTATGGGCAATCAGCTCTACCACCACGCTTGGGGAATAGATTTATCGGATATGGGAGCAGCGATTATTGAAGGACAGGTCAGCTTTGGCAAAAGTCAAATTCTACTGCGAGATTATAAGGAGGAGCATGAGGTCAAGCAGGTCATATTGGAAATTTGCGAAGAAGTTGGAAGAAGGGCACGTACCCATCGAAAGGCAGGAAGGACGGTCAGTCTAAGCATTGGCTACAGCAAGAATGAGTTTGGCGGAGGTTTTCACCGTTCTCGTTCGATTAACGAACCGACTAACATTACGATGGAGTTATATAAAGTCTGTCTGGAGCTTTTTCATGAGAACTATAATAAGCAAAAAACAGTTCGAAGCATAGCGGTCACGCTCTCAAATATTGTGGATGATAACGAGATGCAGCTGACTTTATTTGATGCTTCGCGCTGGAAAAAACGGGAGTTGGGTTATACGGTTGACCGGATTCGCCATAAATATGGATCAAAATCACTGTTGCGTGCGGTTTCGTATACAGAAGCAGGTACAGCTGTTTACCGAAGTAGGCTGCTTGGTGGGCATAAGGCGTGATAGAAAGCTCAGTAGTGACAAATGATTTTATATAATAATGTTACACAAAATGCAATGGAAAAGTGGGTGTTTCGAGGTGATTCGCGACAGGGGCCGTATCAAATGGGTTTCAATGATGTTACCAGAACATGTAAAATTACTAAGAGAATATAATGAAGGTCTGGATAAAGTCGAAAAGCCGGTTTTAGATGAACAAAAATATGAAGAATTCAATGAAATTATCTGTAGGGCCATGGAAGACAACATTACTCTACAATTTACTTATTATCAAAAAGGTGAAATTAAAAAATTTCTTGGTAATATTCATTATATCGATGGACTAAAAGGAGAATTACGAATTATTAGTCATGCATCCGAGAAGTGTATCTTAAAGTTAGTAAACATTATTGAAATTGAATATTAAGTATGATTTTTGGTTAATTGCCATAGCCTGTTTTTTAAAACAAAAGGATTGATCAAAACAGGCTATTTCTACGATTTAACCAACTAGATAGTAAGGCAAGTTAAAATTTCATAGCTCCCCGAACGAAAATTCGGACA
Organism: Peribacillus butanolivorans; assembly: GCF_001273755.1. Lineage (GTDB taxonomy): Bacteria > Bacillota > Bacilli > Bacillales > DSM-1321 > Peribacillus > Peribacillus butanolivorans. Next base: position 3,327,647 of record NZ_LGYA01000001.1, on the reverse strand, counting down.
GCATTCAGGTTATTTCTCAATGAATGCACGCAAATGACTGATGAAGTTTAAAATTTGAAAATGGATTTTCGCCATTTCTTCTACCGTTTGCTCTTCGCAATTATCCAGCCACTCCTGGATTACACCTAAAATGGCTGAAGTCATAAAGGCGTGCATATAATTACGAAAAGCATCATTTTGTGCTGCTGGATGTTGACGAATTAAACGTTCTAATAGTATTTCACCAAATGCATGCTTCAATTTTTTGGCAAAAGAGGGGTCTCCGTGATCGCCAAGAATGGCACGCAATGCGCTGGCATGCTCACTAATGAATTGAAAAATCGCTATAAAGGGTGGATATAGTTGTTGCTGATGGAGGGCTAAAAAAGCCTCTTTTGGTAGAATTAGAAGTAATGCGTAATTGAAGTTCTGCTAACAATTCCTGTTGTATGTGATCCATCAACTCATATTTATCTGCATAATGCAAATAGAATGTACCTCGATTAATGCTCGCGCGATCTGCAATTTTTTTCACCGATACATGCTGAAATCCTTCTTTTTCAACAAGTGCGATAAAATGCTGTTGAATCTGCAATTTCGTTTTTTGAGCCTTTTGCTCATGAATCGTCGCCATCGAATTTCTCCTTCACTAAACAGTCTTCAAAAATGTGTTGATTGTATTTGACCAAATACTACCTTAGAATGTTGATACATTCAACACCGTGTTAATTATAAAAGAGGAAGGGTGTGCGTGCAGTGAATGCGATTACCATTGAGGAAATTGCTAAAGGCTTTAAACACAAAAAAGTCATTCAGCCATTAAACCTAAATATTGCCGAAAGAAAAATTTTCGGCTTATTAGGACCATCTGGTTGCGGGAAAACGACCTTAATTAAAATGATTGTCGGTATGATGAAGCCGGACACTGGAAAAATCACAGTGCTTGATTGTGAAGTGCCAAATGAAGCATTGCTATCAGAAATCGGCTATATGGCGCAGTCCGATGCCTTATATACAGAGCTGACGGGGGCTGAAAATCTTGAATTTTTTGCAAAGCTATACCGTTTATCGAAAAAGGAACAAAGAGAACGCATTCAGTATGCAGCCGAAATTGTACAGTTAACGAATGATTTGTCTATTCGGGTTGCTTATTATTCTGGGGGCATGAAGCGTCGCCTGTCACTTGCTATTGCCCTTGTCCAAAATCCGAAAATTCTAATTTTGGATGAACCAACTGTCGGTATGGACCCTGTGTTGAAACAATCCATCTGGAAGGAATTAGAACGTTTAAAAAATGATGAGCATAAAACAATCCTCATTACAACGCATGTAATGGATGAAGCAGAACGTTGCGATAATCTAGCGATGCTGCGTGAAGGGAAAATCATCGCATCCGGCACACCTGCCGCATTAAAGACACAATACGGGGTACAAACGTTTGATGAAGTGTTTTTAAAGATAGTAGGTGAGCTGTAATGCGAATTACATCTCTTGTTACACGAATTACACGACAAATGCTCCGAGATCGAAGAACACTCGCATTGCTCTTCTTTGCACCATTGCTCATCTTAACGCTCATGTATTTTATTTTTCATTCAGAAGCGAGTGATTTAAAAATCGTTGTTACAGGTAGTGATGAAAACATCGCTGAAGCATTGAAACAAGCAGATTTTCAAGTAACGGTTGCCAAGCATTTTTCAAAAGAGAGCATGGCCAAAAATAACATCGACGGCTGGCTGCAATTTGAAAATGGCAGCATGAAGCTGACCCTTTTAAACGATGAACCGTCTCGTGCAAAGGCCGTTCAAATGCAATTAGCGCAAGGCTTGCAAGGAGATGCAAACAATCCTTCGATTGATGCGCATTATGTGTATGGTGATGCCGATACGAAGATTTTTGATATTTTTAGTCCTATGCTCGTGGGCTTTTTCGTTTTCTTCTTTGTTTTTTTAATAGCGGGGATTGCGCTACTAAAGGAACGTACAAGTGGTACATTAGAACGGTTACTTGTGACACCGATTAAACGATATGAAATTGTTGCAGGTTATGTAATTGGATATGGTTTGTTTGCACTCATTCAAACTATAATTGTTGTACTATACGCGGTAAATGTACTGGATATTGTGCTCGTCGGCTCCATTTGGCTCGTTTTATTGACGAATATTCTCGTTGCGCTTGTGGCATTATCCCTCGGTACATTGTTATCAAGTTTCGCAACATCTGAATTTCAAATGGTACAATTTATTCCACTCGTCATCGTGCCACAAATCTTCTTTACGGGTATTTTTCCATTAGATGGTATGGCAGACTGGCTGCAGCAAATTGGCAAAATCATGCCGCTTTACTACGCGTCGGATGCATTGAACGGTATTATGTACAAAGGCTTAACCTTCGCTGAGGTAGTGATGGATTTACTCATTCTCCTTGCATTTGCCGTTGTTTTTATCACTTTCAATATTTTGAGTTTGAAAAAATATCGTGCCTTATAAATGAGAGGAGTTGTAAGCTACTATTTCTTTATGGAGTAGAATCAGGAATTTGAAGGAACCCGTTTGGCGGGATTCATAATGATAATGAGCTTATATCGTCGCTTGTTTTTAACAGGTTCACTATATCCGTCTCGCCGATATAGCGGGCGTAAGGTTAATAGAATAATAGTGGAAGGGCTGTTTCCTAGAAATAGGCCTTTTTATCGAAAATAAGAGGAAATATGAGTAACATTGGGCTGTGATTTTCTTAATGGAAGCAACATTGGTGGAAAGGACCTTCATTTGAGTATCTTGAAAATGGCATAAAGCAGTTTCATTAACAGAAACGTTTTTATCGTTTATAATGAGGGAACGAAAACACATGAGGAGGTATGTAAATCATGTATATTGAATGGACGGAAAGAGCGGCAGATAAAATAGCCGATAAGATACAGGGGCAAGAAGGATTTTTACAGTTAAAATATGACACAGATGGCTGTGGCTGCGTTGTAAGTGGTGTGACAGCCCTATGGTTAGTCAACGAACTTGATGAAGGTAACGAGAGAGTGGAGACAAACGGAATCTCTCTATACGTAGAAAAGTCAAAAATGATTTTTCTGGATGAAGTTATGAAAATAGACTTTGTACCGGAAGCGAACAGCTTTCAGTTAAAAAGTCCGAATCAAATCTTAAATCCGAGAATGAGCTACTTTAATAAAATCTAAAAGAAGAAAAAGAGAGGATATCAAGCTTTCATGATAGGTATCCTCTCTTTTTCTATCTGAATACAAGCTGTTTAAGAAACTGATCAATTTGTTCTTCATATTCTTTTGGATTTTCATTATAAGATTGAGCGTGGGCGCCCTTTTTAGCAATGTACAGCTGCTTTGGCCCCTCTTTTGCTGCATATAATTCCGTTGTCATGGAAACGGGGATAAAGGTATCATATTCACTATGAATGAACAGTACTGGTTTTTTAATATTTTTTATATAATTGATCGGTGACACTTCTTTAGTCCAATATCCGTCACGAAGTTTGATGAATGTACGACCAAGCGGAAACACGGTCCAAGATGGTAAAGGGATTTCCGCGCTGATTTTGTGTTTGATCTGCTCCTCAAAGTTTGAAAATGGGCAATCGGCAATGTAAAAATCAGCGCCATCTTCGAGCATCCCGGCATACAGAAGCAGAGTTGCGGCTCCCATGGATTCCCCATGAATGCCAATGTGAAGGTCGTCGGAGCCTTTACGTCTTTTCAATTCGTCGATCACGGCCTTCAAATCGAATTTTTCATAATGGCCATAACTGCTAGTCTTACCACCAGAATCTCCATGACGGCGATGATCATAAATGATAGCATTGAAGCCGCGCTTAAGAAAAATGTTCATGTACTTAATCGAATTAATTTTGTTCTCCGTCACACCATGTGAAATAATAATCCACTTATTCGTCTCAAACGGTTCGATAAACAAACATTTCAAGGAATATCCGGATGGTGAAGGTACCCAGATTTCAGTTTTAGGTAGGATATCAAAATCCTCTTTAATTAGACGTTTAGCCATAATTTCACGATTCTGGATAAAATCATCTTCCTTCTTTTTCATGTACATGATCCGATTAGAAAAATAAATGCCGACGCCGATGATATAGGTCAGAATTCCAGCCAATGCAAGCCACCATTTTTTCATGAAAATCCTCCTCAGTTATTTTCTTTATTTTACCATGAGGGGAATGGAGAAAACACTGTTTGAAAATCATAACGAGAGAAACCGCAGTCGTGATATAATAATTTCATAATGGCTAGGAGGTTTTAGGGATGAAAAAGAAACAGCCGCGGAATCAAAATCAAAGCAAAACACAAGATAAAGAGTCATCATCATTGAAACTTGGTGATATGCTTAATCAAGATATCATGTCCCAGCTTCGTCAAAAGCAAAAAGAACTGAATGATGCTGAACAAGAGAAAAAAGCAGCGGAAGAAGAAAAAAAACGCGAAGAAAGAAAATGGCGTGAGAAAAATAAATCATTCGAAGAGCTGCTGGGAGAAAGCAATCTTAACTGGAAGAACTATAAATAATGTAAAAAGGGAGCAGACTTGGTACTGTCTCCCTTTTTGATAAACCACTCTTTCTGAAAGAGTACGCCGATATTTATCATTTCCCGCCAGAAGATTCCCTCTTCAAGCGTGTGAAGGGCGAGAGCCCAATGGTAAGGGGGAGATGAATGGCGGTTGGCATAAGCCAAAGTGATCTTTGACAAACGTACGTTCGATGGTTGATTATAACTATAAGGGGGTGAAACCAATGGTCGTAAACAAAGCTTATAAATTTCGAATCTATCCAACTAAAGAACAACTAGTTCTAATCAATAAAACGATCGGCTGCTCCCGTTTTGTCTATAACTTCTTTTTAGGCAAACAAAATGAGAAAGATGCCTACTGGTATATCTGTGAAGAAATGAAGCAGAACGGCCAATTACCCTCTAATGAATGGAAAGGTTCTTTTCTGAATAAATACGCAACAATCAAAGAACTTCCCGCTTTAAAGAAAGAGTATTCTTTCCTGAAAGAAGTAGACAGTATTGCCTTACAGAAATCGGTGGAAAATTTAGCAGATTCCTATAGTCGATATTATAAAAAGCAAAACAAGTCACCTCGCTTCAAATCGAAAAAGAATCCTATCCAGTCCTATACGACTAAACATACGAATGGGAATATTGGAATTGTTGGAAGCAAAATCAAATTGCCAAAACTCGGTCTAGTTCGTTTTGCTAAAAGCCGCGAAGTCGAAGGGCGAATCATCAATGCCACAATCAGGCGGAACCCTTCGGGTAAATATTTCATTTCCGTTTTAGCCGAAACCAATGTACAAGTACTTCCTAAAACGAATCGTTCGTGCGGTGTAGATGTTGGATTGAAGAACTTTGCTATTCTTTCAGATGGTACAGTCTATCAAAATCCAAAATTCTTCCGGACGGTCGAAAAGAAATTGTCCAAAGCACAACGGATTCTTTCAAGGCGACAAGAAATAGCCTTGAATCAAAATAAACCATTGGCTGAAGCCAAAAACTATCAAAAACAAAAACGAAAAGTGGCTATCCTACACGAAAAAATTTCAAATGCCCGAATGGATTACTTACATAAAGTTTCTACCGAAATCATCAAAAACCACGATGTTATTGGAATGGAAGACTTGCAAGTGTCGAATATGATGAAAAATCACAAACTAGCTAAAGCTATTAGTGAAGTATCTTGGTACCAATTCAAAAAAATGTTGGAATACAAAGCAAAATGGTATGGTAAATAAATCGTGACCGTATCTAAAACGTTTGCTTCTAGCCAATTGTGTTCTAGCTGCGGTTACCAAAATAAAGACGTTAAACATCTGAATCTTCGTGAATGGGATTGTCCTTTTTGTTCTACTCACCACGATCGAGATATTAACGCAGGACTCAATCTAATGAATGAAGCCATAAGGCTTCTAACCGTAGGAACTACGGGAGTAGCCTAATTAAAAATTGGCCGATAGGCAAATGTTCTTAGGAATCCCCCACTTCAATCAGACCGTAAGGTCGATAAGTGATGGGTAGTTCAATCAATAACGAATATTGCTTTATTTTATAAAGTATAACGATTATATTAAAGATAAGTTTGATATGTATTCACAGATCAAATGGACTACTACTACTAGCTGGTGATATGATGGAAAAAAGATTAGAATATGTACTGGAAAATCAATTATGTTTCCTTCTTTATGCAAGTTCAAGGGAAATGACAAAGAAATATAAACCGCTGCTTGATAAACTTGAAGTAACTTATCCTCAATATCTCGTCCTGCTTCTACTATGGGAACAGGATACACTTACAGTCAAAAAACTAGGGGAGCTTCTTGCTCTCGACTCAGGAACGCTTACCCCCATGTTAAAACGAATGGAGCAAAACGGTCTGATTGTTCGTGAACGTTCCACTCAAGATGAGAGGTCTGTCATGGTTCAGTTGACTGAAAAAGGACTTGGTTTGAAGGAAGAAGCCTGCACCATTCCCGAACGCATTTCAGACATGTCGGGTGAGGATAAGCAAGTAGTTGAGGATTTGAAAGCTTCGCTGCTCCAACTATTGAAAACATTACAGAAATTTTAGCGGAAAGAAAAAACGCTTGGGGAGCCCAAGCGTTTTTTTGTCGGATATATTAATCTACATCGATTTCAATAGTGACGTCCACATTGCCGTTGATTGCTTTTGAATAAGGACACATTTGGTGCGCTTTATGAACAAGGGTTTCAAACGTCTCTTTATCGATCCCAGATCCCCTCACTGCTAAAGTGACAGCCAAGCTGTACTGATGCATCTCACCCATCAATAAACTGACACTAGCAGTGACTTTAGAATCAAATTTAATGCGTTCAATTTTACCAACGGATTGCAAAGCACTATCAAAACAAGCAGCATACCCAGCTGCAAAGAGCTGTTCAGGATTAGATGCTTCAGGCATCTTATTAGCCCTCGGCGTTCCAGGCATCGCAATATCAACTGTGAAGTTTCCATCGGCAGAAATGGCCGTTCCTTCTCTTCCCCCATCAACCGTTACAGACGTAGTAAATAATGTTTTTGTCATCATTTTTCTCCTTTGTTCCATATTTGGATTGTGCACAATTGAATTGTATAGCATGTATTTACGGAAAGCAACAGAAAAGAATTTGTGAAAATCATTAATATCGTTAAATCTCTCAATTAATTAATGGTATGTTCAGTAACTCTTGTTACATCAAATGGCAATACATCTCCCCATAAAAACACCAATCCTCCAGGTTCTCCGTCGCTTTGTTTACTAAATATCTTGTTTAATGGGAGTGACCGAATCTTTTTGCATTGGGTGTTTAATAAGTATAATGACAGTGTGCTGAAATGACGTTAGGCAAGATAATCTAATAAAGGGAATAAACACTATTTTTAATTAAGAAAAAAGTGATAATACATATTGTTGTGGTACCCTAAAAAACAGAGTCAATACAATGCAATCAAAAGGAGTATATCGAGAAGGGTAAAATGTTGGAAGAAGGCAATTAGATGGGGGCAAGCTTGTTTAAGTTAAAGGGTTTCCCTATTAAATAAGCAGATGTGAAAACGGATAAATCAGATAATGAAGATAGCGTTAAACGAAATTAGACTACCTCAGCCCGCTTGTTTTACGGAGATAAGGTAGCCTATTGCTGGTTTTTATTTTTCTTGGAAACACTAGGTTAGTTTAAGGTCTCCCTTTTAATCCCGATGACTTTCATATTTGTTTACTTTGGTCAACTGCTTCAACACATCAAGTTCAGCTTCAGTAAGCGAAGAGCTTTTAACGGCACGGCAGTTTTCACGGAGCTGCTGCACTGAGCTTGCTCCAGGTACGACAGCAGCAACGCTTTGGTGTGACAATACAAATTGCAGGGCCGTATCATTCAACTTTTTGCCGGAAAGCTTGTCCTTTAATTGTGGAAGCAGATCTTTAAGTTCTTGATAACTATAGTCAAGATAACCATCTTCATTTGCCTTTTCAAGCATTTTCTCACTAAGCAGTCCTTTAGCAAGGGGGCCACGGGCAATGATGCTGATCTGTTTGTTTTCCAAAAGAGGCATCCACTCTTCTGGGCGGCGGTCGAGTAGGCTGTATTGCATCATCACGGAGTCAAGATCAGACTTTTCGGTAAATTTCTTAATTACGTTGGGGCGAATTGAGGAAATTCCATAGTACCGGATATAGCCTTCCTTTTTCAACTCCTCAAAGGCTTCAACAGTTTCTTCGATATTGTCTGAAATCGTACCCCCGTGCAGCTGATAAAGATCAATATAATCGGTTCCTAGCCGTTTTAAGCTGTCCTTTACTGCCGTTTTGATATGGGTGCCAGATGGATCCCAGCTCCAACTATCCTTATTTTCATTCCAGCGGTTTCCGACCTTCGTGGCTATGTATACTTGCTCGCGGACCGATTTTAAGTTTTTTCCGACGATTTCTTCATTCACACCGAAATTATATAAGTCAGCAGTATCAAAATAATTGATTCCTTCATCCAAAGCAGCCTGTATGATCTCAGATGCCTGACTTTCGACAGTACCCAATGACATGCAGCCGAGCCCGATTTCAGATACGAATAACTCTGAATTTCCTAGTCTACGATTTTTCAATTTTATCCACTCCCTTTACCTACATTGTAAAGGACAAATCCATTTCGCTCAAAGAATTCACTTGATTCGTTTTAAAGGAGAGGTTGCCTGTTGATCGTGTATGTCGGCAATCCAATCATTGATATAGACATATTTATTTTGCAATTGTTTTAGTTTTTGAATGATCTCCCAACTCTTTCCAGATAAAATGACGCCTTTTTCCAATACATAAACTTTCATCGAATCGCCCTCCATCTCTATTATGGTAAAATGTATGAAGAATAATACTGCAATTAGAACAGAGGAGTGGTCAGGATGAAAAAATTTGAAGAAAAAACAATATCTTCGGAAAAAGTATTCACCGGTAAAGTAATCAGCCTACAGGTGGATGATGTAGAACTTCCAGATGGAAAAACAAGTAAACGTGAAATCATCAAGCATCCGGGAGCGGTTGCAATCATAGCTGTTACAGCAGACAATAAAATCATCATGGTTGAACAGTACCGTAAAGCGCTGGAGAGAAGTCTGGTTGAAATTCCTGCAGGAAAGCTCGAAAAAGGCGAACAACCGATTCTGTCGGCAGAACGGGAACTTGAAGAAGAGACAGGGTATGTATGCGAAAAAATGGAACACATCATCTCCTTTTATACGTCCCCAGGCTTTGCTGATGAATTGGTTCACATTTATGTAGCCCACAATTTGAAAAAGAAAGAAAATGCGGCCCCCTTGGATGAGGATGAATTTGTCGAGGTGATTGAGCTGACGGTAGAGGAAGCTCAAACCTATATAGATGAAGGGAAAATCCAGGATGCCAAAACGGCATATGCAGTTCAGTACCTGCAGTTGAAAAAAGTGATGACTTCATAAATGAAAGAGTATTACGCTGACCTGCATATCCACATAGGTAGAACAAGAAGTGGAAAGGCCGTAAAAATAACCGGTGCTAAAACGTTGACCTTCAGCAAGGTGATACAAGTGGCAAGTGAGAGAAAAGGTCTCGATTTAATCGGGATAATTGACTGCCATTCTCCTGAAGTTATCGAAGAGATTGAAGCAGGAATTCTGGACGGGGAAATTACAGAGAAGGATGAAGGCGGTCTTCTTTACCGGAACACAACAATCATTCCAGGCTCTGAAATTGAAATTTATGATCAGCATTGTAATGGCCCAATCCATGTTCTTGCCTATTTTCCTACATTGGAAGCGATGAAGAATTTTTCGGTGTGGATGAGCGGTTATGTTAAAAATATCACCTTAAGCTCTCAAAGAATTTATTGTGACGGAAGAACACTGCAAAAAATCGTAAAATCACTTGGCGGCTTGTTTATCCCAGCACATGTTTTTACCCCCTTTAAAAGTTTATATGGTAAAGGGGTAAGATCGAGTCTGGCTGAAGTATTCGATCCAGAGTTAATCGACGCCATCGAGCTTGGGTTAAGTTCTGATACAGATATGGTCAAGGATATAAAAGAGTTGGAATCCTTTGTCTTCGTGACGAATTCTGACGCACATTCGCTTGGGAAAATTGCTCGTGAATATCAAAAAATTCGACTTAATGAACCAAGTTTTAACGAGTTGGCAAAAGCCCTTCAAGATAAAGAAGGACGAAAGGTATCAGCCAATTATGGGTTGAATCCCTTATTGGGAAAATATCATCAAACCGTTTGTTCAGGATGTTTACATAAATTGTTAAGGGATAATGAACAATGTCCTGAATGTGGAAACAAGACTATCATTAAAGGGGTGTCGACTCGGATAGAGGAACTATCTATTCCTAAAATGAATGGAGAGAAACGAAGGGAAAGACCGCCATATATCCATCAAGTGCCCCTCGATTTCATCCCGGGACTTGGTCCTAAATCAATGGAAAAACTGCTAAAGGCATTTGGAACCGAGATGAAAATCCTTCATGAGGTAACCCTTGAACAACTCACAGAAATCGTTCCTGAAAAATTGGCCCACTATATCGATTCTGCCAGAAAAGGGGAGCTTACTTTTGAAGTTGGGGGCGGAGGTAAGTATGGGAAAGTAAAAAAGAACAGCTAATTTTTTGTTTATGTAAGGGAACAAAAAAGGGTCCTGACAGAGGAGGCTTATACTGTCAGGACTTTTTTTAGTTTGTTGTTTTTGCATATATATAGGTGTCCCGCAATTCCTTGCCGTCAGCACTTAGACAGTCATTATGTAAAGTTCCTTCAAGAGTATACTTTAGTTTTTCGGGAATTCGTTTACTAGCAAGGTTATTAGTGTCACAGCGGATTTCAATCCGCTTTGCCCCATAATGATGAAAAGCAAATTGGGTTAACTTTTCAATCGCTTCGGTTATGTACCCTTTTTTACTGTGCATCGTATCAATCCAATAGCCAATCTCAAATTTGGGGATATCCCAGTTAATTCGGTGCAGACCAGTGGAACCGATGAATTGGTCATCTTCTTTCCTATAAATATGAAGTCTAATATCCTCTTTTAAAATAAAGTCCGAAAAGGCTTTTAGGACGTTCTGTTCTGAGGTTTCCAAGGACGGTTCCTGATGGGCAAATGGAAGCCATTGTTTTAATTCATTCTGGGAACGGACAATGGCTTCATACACATCTTTGCCATCTCCAGGTTGACAAGGTCTTAGATATAGCCGTGGAGTTTCAATTTTTTCTGGGAAATCCATTAATATAGCTTTCATATCACACCTCCAAGTAATGGTTATGGAAAATTATAACATGATATTGCTTTGAGGTGTTCTTCCTGATAAGGGAATTCATACTTGTTTTCTTTAGCATAAATGAAAGAGTGAAAACATAGATTCTAGTAAGCGGAGTTGGGAGGATGAAAGATGAAAAAAAAATCTGTCGTACAAAATGCCGTAATGAAACACATTAACGAACATTCCTCATTATATGTCTTTATCACTGTGCTTTTTTTAATGGGTGTCATTTTTGGCGCTGTACTCGTAAATAGTTTGAGTTTTACCCAAAAAGAGGACTTGTTCTATTATTTATCACAATTTTTTGGACAAGTTACCAAAGGAGAATTTGCATCTTCGCATGATATGTTTAGCCAAAGTATTATGCATAACATAAAATATATAGGCCTCATCTGGATTCTTGGGATTTCGGTTATTGGGTTGCCGGTTATCTTGATATTGTTATTTATTAAAGGAATGGTTGTAGGGTTTACAGTCGGCTTTTTAGTTAATCAAATGGGGTGGAGCGGGTTCTTATTATCATTTGTCGCAATTCTACCACAAAATATATTCATTGTACCGATTTTCATCGTGATAACGGTCCTTGCTGTCTCGCTATCAATGAAAATGATCAGCCGGATTTTCCTCAAGCAAATTCGAGAGCCGCTGAAGCCAATTATATCACGCTATATTTTTTCATTAATTTTGTCAGGATTATTTTTAATTACAGCTGCTGTATTTGAAGCATACTTATCACCCTCTTTAATGAAAAATGTCGTCAGTTTCCTGGGTCATTGAAGGGAATTTGCTAATCACAACAATTTTTTTATCATTAACAAGAAATCTATTTTGACAGTTTTCCCTCATTTGATATAATGGATAAGATAGCGGCGCGGGAGGGAATATAGGTATGGAAATAGAAAACAGAATTGATAGAATAAAAAAGCAGTTGCACTCGTCCAGCTACAAACTAACGCCTCAACGAGAAGCGACCGTCCGCGTTTTACTTGAGCACGAAGAGGATCATTTAAGCGCAGAAGACGTTTACCTCCTTGTCAAAGAAAAGTCGCCGGAAATTGGATTGGCAACAGTATACCGTACGCTAGAGTTGCTGACTGAATTGAAGATAGTAGATAAAATTAACTTTGGAGACGGGGTTTCCCGTTATGATTTAAGACAAGAAGGGGCTGCCCATTTCCATCATCATCTTGTTTGTGTGGAATGTGGAGCGGTAGATGAGATTCAAGAAGACTTACTTGAAGACGTAGAATCCATTGTAGAACGTGACTGGAACTTCAAGATAAAAGATCATAGATTAACCTTTCATGGTATTTGTCATCGATGCCATGAGAAAGACGAGAATAAAGGTGAATAAAGTCGGACCTTTTCCATTAAATGGAGAAGGTTTTCTGCATTTTTAAAAGGGTAAATATCTGCAGAGCAAGGTCCATTCGACATGTAGCTGAATTCAGGAAATTAGGATAACGTCACTTTTCTCTTTTATAGTTGTTTTTGCTTTCTCCTTACCGAAACATGTATAAAACTTGTCCTGTTGGGCATAGATTGATACAAAGGATCGAATGGGAGGGGAAAGGTGATGAAAACTTCATTGTCGCTTGTTCTACATACAGCTAAAGTGATGATTCTCTTTGTTAGCTTCACTATTCTTTTTTATATAGGAATGGTATGGTTAAATCAGGAATATCAAAGTTATCATCGTTATGACGAACCAAAAGGTATGGCTGTAAAAGTATCAAAGGCTGTTGATACAGGTGATGATGCATGGCTTGAACGCTTAATGTTGTTTTATTTAAACGGGGAGTAATGAATATGGAGAATCAAATTAGGGATTTTATTCATTTTTTAACCATAGAAAAAGGACTTGCCAAGAATACGCTCGTTTCTTATGAACGCGACTTAAATTCATATTGGAGCTACTTGAAAAATGTAGAAACTATTACCAGCTGGAATGATTCGCGGAGGGTGAACATCTTGCATTTTCTCGTTCATTTGAAGGATCAGGGCAAATCATCGAAAACGGTAGCGCGTCATATCGCCTCCATTAGGTCTTTTCATCAATTTCTTCTCCGAGAAAGGGTGACCGACCAGGATCCATCTATACATATAGAAACACCAAAACCAGAGCGAAGCCTCCCAAAAGTGCTAAGCATGGAAGAGGTGGAAGCGTTATTAGAGGCCCCAAAGGTAATGGATGAATATGGTTTGCGTGATAAGGCGATGCTTGAATTGATGTATGCGACAGGGATGCGCGTAAGTGAGTTAATATCAATGGATGTGAGTGATGTCCATGCATCGATGGGCTTTGTCCGCTGTATTGGAAAAGGAAATAAAGAAAGAATCATTCCAATTGGCCAAACGGCACTTGGTGCTATTGAACATTATTTGGATAGGGCCCGAGGAAAATTTGCTAGTCCAAAGCACCGAACAGAGTCACTTTTTTTGAATCATCATGGGAACAGGCTGACAAGACAGGGATTTTGGAAGATTTTAAAGAAACTTGTGAAAACGGCGCAAATAGAAAAAGAAATCACACCACATACTTTGCGTCATTCCTTCGCGACACACCTATTAATGAATGGGGCAGATTTAAGGGCAGTCCAAGAGATGCTAGGTCATGCGGATATATCGACGACGCAAATTTATACGCATATTACAAACGTTCGGATTAAGGATGTATATTCAAAATTTCATCCGCGAGCTTAGAAGTTTAGTAGAATGATAGAGAGGTTGTGAACTTCACTGCAAAACAGATGAAGGAAGCAGCCTTTTTTGAAATTGAAAGGGGATACAAACGGTCGATACTAAATCGCTATAGTGGACATTGTGAACATCTAGTGATACTTTTTTCTTTCAGGAATATATTATTTGTCTCCATCATGGTAATCGTTTACAATGTAGAGAGGTCAGACTTCTGACGTTCTCGTGATTTTCATTTTATTGAAGAGTAACTAAACAGTATACGGGTAATATAGAGAGTATAAAAACTGATTTACTATTTTAGGAGGAATGAGCATGAAAGGGAATTCAGCGTTTAAACGTATTTTTGTAGTGGTTATGGACTCAGTAGGGATTGGTGAAGCACCTGATGCAGATTTATTCGGTGATAAAGGGTCAGATACACTTGGTCATATCGCAGAAAAAATGAATGGATTAAACATGCCAAATCTCGCAAAATTGGGTTTAGGCAATATCCGTGAAATCAAAGGGATTGATAAAGCGAAGCAACCGCTCGCATACTATACGAAAATGAAAGAAGCGTCTACTGGAAAAGATACGATGACTGGACACTGGGAAATTATGGGGTTGAATATATCGACTCCATTTCGTGTGTTCCCAAATGGTTTCCCAGAATTATTAGTCAATGACCTCGAAGCGAAATTGGGTCGTGGAATTATTGGGAATATTCCGGCTAGCGGGACGGAAATCATTGAAAGACTTGGCGAAGAACATATGAAAACGGGTGCGTTAATTGTTTATACATCTGCGGATTCAGTTTTACAAATCGCTGCCCATGAAGATATAGTTCCGGTAGAAGAATTATACCGAATTTGTGAGATTGCACGTGAAGTAACAATGGCTGATGAATTTAAGGTTGGACGCGTAATCGCAAGACCTTTCACAGGCCAACCAGGCAGCTTCAAAAGAACGCCTAATCGTCATGATTATGCTTTAAAACCATTTAACAGGACGGTTATGGATGAATTGAAAGATTCCGGATATGATGTTCTGGCAATCGGGAAAATTTCTGATATTTTTGATGGTGAAGGGGTCACTGAATCCTTAAGGACCGTATCTAATATGGATGGAATGGATAAATTAATCCAAACCATCGAACAGGATTTCAAAGGTTTAAGTTTCCTTAACCTGGTCGACTTCGATGCTTTATACGGTCACAGACGTGATCCAGAGGGTTACGGAAAGGCATTAGAAGAATTCGATGCTAGAATGCCAGAAGTACTCGAGAAGCTAAAAGAGGACGATTTATTAATCATCACTGCTGATCACGGGAATGACCCGGTACATGAAGGGACCGACCATACACGAGAATATGTGCCATTATTAGTTTATTCTAAACGATTTACAGAAGCTGGCGAGCTTCCAATAAGAGATACATTTGCTGATATAGGGGCAACAGTCGCAGCTAACTTTGATGTGAAAATGCCTGCCTTCGGAAAAAATATTTTGGGCGATATGAATTAAGGGGAGAGAAAATATATATGTTTAATAAAATAGAAGCAGCTGCCTCATTTATAAAAAGTAAGATTGATGGTTCTCCAGAAATAGGATTGATTCTTGGTTCGGGACTTGGGGTATTAGCAGATGAAATTGAGAATCCTATTACGATCCCATATCACGATATACCGGAATTTCCAGTATCAACTGTTGAGGGACATGCAGGTCAGCTTGTCATCGGTATTTTAAGCGGCAAAAAAGTTGTAGCTATGCAAGGTCGTTTTCATTTTTATGAGGGATACTCTATGGAGAAAGTCACATTCCCTGTGCGTGTAATGAAGCTTCTTGGAGTTGAGCAGTTAATTGTAACTAATGCCGCGGGAAGTGTTAATGAAAGCTATGCACCGGGAGACTTGATGCTAATTACGGATCATATCAATTTAATGGGAGCAAATCCATTAATTGGTTCAAACGAAGAGCGGTTTGGTCCTAGGTTCCCTGATATGTCAGAAGCGTATAACAAAGAGCTGCGAGCTCAAGCTAAAAAAATTGCTTCATCGCTTGGTATGGATATTAAAGAAGGTGTCTATATTGGGAATTCAGGCCCGACCTATGAAACACCCGCAGAAGTGAAAATGGCAAGGATTCTTGGCGGGGATGCAGTCGGCATGTCCACTGTTCCGGAGGTTATTGTGGCAAGACATAGCGGTATGAAAGTACTCGGTATTTCATGTCTTACCAACATGGCTGCAGGCATTTTGGATCAGCCGTTGTCACATGTAGAAGTAATTGAAACGACGGAAAAAGTAAAGAGTAGTTTTCTGGAATTTGTTAAACAAATCGTTAAGGACATTTAAAACAGTTTAAATTTAAAATAAAATAAGCGCAGCTAAATGTAGCGGTGCCTTTAAAAAAGCGGGGAATCTAATATGAGAATGGTAGATCTAATCGAGAAAAAACGTGATGGTAAGGCTCTTTCTACGGAAGAAATTCAGTTCATTATCCAAGGGTTTACTGATGGAACGATTCCTGATTACCAAATGAGTGCTTGGTCAATGGCCGTTTATTTCAAAGGTATGAATGAGCAAGAACGTGCTGATTTAACCATGGCTATGGTTGAATCGGGCGATCAAATTGATTTAACTATGATTGAAGGCGTTAAGGTTGATAAGCATTCCACTGGAGGTGTTGGTGATACGACAACACTTGTTCTTGGACCTTTAGTGGCTGCAGTTGGAGTTCCGGTAGCGAAGATGTCAGGACGCGGTCTTGGCCATACTGGTGGAACAATTGATAAATTGGAATCTGTTACAGGTTTTCATGTGGAAATAGAAAATGATGAGTTTATACGACTTGTGAATAAAAATAAAATAGCTGTCATTGGTCAAAGTGGTAACTTAACACCAGCGGATAAAAAGTTATATGCATTGCGCGATGTAACGGCTACTGTTAACAGCATCGGCTTGATTGCTGGTTCAATTATGAGTAAAAAAATCGCTGCTGGTGCCGATGCAATTGTACTTGATGTGAAAACTGGTGCAGGAGCATTCATGAAAACTCTCGAAGACTCAGAAGAATTAGCTCGTGCAATGGTGAGCATCGGGAATAATGTTGGGCGAAATACGATGGCTGTAATTTCAGATATGAGCCAGCCGCTAGGTTACGCAATCGGAAATGCTTTAGAAGTGAAAGAAGCAATCGATACGCTTAAAGGTGAAGGTCCGGAAGATTTAACGGAACTTTCTTTAACACTAGGCAGTCATATGGTGTTCCTTGCTAAAAAGGCAAGCTCGCTTGAAGAAGCTAGAACCCTGCTTGAAAACGCTATTAAAGATGGTTCTGCTCTTAACTCATTTAAGGTTTTCTTAGAAGCGCAGGGAGGCGATGGTTCGGTTGTAGATCAGCCCGAAAAACTTCCGCAGGCTGCCTATACTTTTGAGCTTGAAGCAAAAGAAGATGGATATGTATCAAAAATCGTTGCCGATGAAGTTGGAACAGCGGCTATGCTTTTAGGAGCCGGACGAGCGACCAAGGAATCAGAAATTGACCTAGCAGTTGGGCTAGTACTCCGTAAAAAAATCGGAGAAGTCGTGGCAAAAGGTGAATCTCTAGTGACGATTTACAGTAATTTTGAAGATGTTTCAGAAGTAAAAGAAAAATTGTATGAAAACATATCTATCTCGAAAGAAAAAGTTGAAAAACCTACGCTTATCTATAAAGAGATTATGGAATAATGTAACTTCAAAAATGTTGCTCTTTTTTTTAGTGAGTGACCTTTTTGTAACCTTAGCTAGCTTATGTAGCTAAAATAATCCCATGATTTTAAAAAGAGGATGCCTATGCGCATCCTCTTTTTATTTTTGTGTTAATTTTCCTAATAAATCCTATATTTACAAAATTTATCTTTAAATGAACTTATTTGTATAAAAATGGGTGTAATGGAAAAAATAAATCATATAAAGATTGGAGGGTATGGAGATGAAGCGGATTCTTTCTCTATTTTTAACCGTATTAATAGCTGCTGGTTTTAGCATCCCACATACAAAAGCAGCGGAAGATAAAGGAATCGACTTAGCGGCTAATGCTAAATCTGCTATTTTAATTGAACGGGATACAGGTACCGTATTGTATGATAAAAACGCAGATGATCGTCTTTCACCGGCAAGTATGACCAAGATCATGACGATGCTGCTAATCATGGAAGCAATCGATAAAGGCGAACTTACCATGAAGGAAAAAATCAGGACAAGTGAGTATGCAGCGTCGATGGGTGGTTCTCAAATCTTCCTCGAGCCAGGTGAAGAAATGACCACGGAGCAAATGCTTAAAGGCATCTCGATTGGTTCGGCGAATGATGCATCGGTGGCGATGGCGGAACGCATTGCGGGATCTGAAGAAGAGTTTGTTAAGAAAATGAACAAAAAAGCGAAAGATCTCGGGCTAAAAAACACGAAGTTTCAAAATGTGACAGGCCTTCCTGTTAAAGATCATTACAGCTCGGCTTATGATATGTCCATCATGGCGAAGGAGTTATTGAAATACGATACAATTACAAGGTTCACGGGTACATATGAGGACTATCTCCGTGAAAATACCGAAAAGAAATTCTGGCTTGTTAACACGAACCGATTAGTGAAATTTTATCCCGGGGTAGATGGGCTAAAAACAGGATTTACAAATGAAGCGAAGTATTGCCTGACGGCTACAGCGAAAAAAGGGAATATGCGGGTCATTGCCGTCGTTTTCGGAGCAGCATCTCCGAAGGAACGAAATGCGCAGGTTACCAAAATGCTTGATTATGCTTTTTCACAATACATCACATACCCTATATATAAACGAGGCGAGATGTTAGGAGAATCAAAGGTAAGTAAAGGTCACAAGAAAATGGTTATAGGAGTAACAAGTGAACCTATTTCAGTTTTGACAACCAAGAACGGAACAGCGAAGGATTTCACAAAAAAAATTACTCTTAATAAAGATTTGAATGCACCAATCAAAAAAGGCGATCAAATTGGTACGCTTGAATTAAAGAAAAACGGTAAGGTGTATGTCGAATCGCCAATTGTTGCGAAGGAAACTGTTGAAAAAGCTAGTTGGTGGCAATTGTATAAACGGGCTTTCGGCATGTTTACTCAAGTCAAATAGAATAAATTGTCGCATTACCTGATAAATGTACTAATTTAGGCGAATGCCCACTAGTTTTGCTATGAAGAAGGAATCTGCAGGAGAAAAAGAGAATTTGACTCTTTATAAGACAGTGAAGGAGGCTGTATATAATGAGTCTTACGATTAATATGGAGGCGAAAGATCGTGTATTATGCATTCGTCTCAAAGGTGATTTAGATCATCATACAGCAGAAAAATTGAAAAAACAGGCAGAGGCAGCAATTCAAAAGCATAACATCAAGCACATTATTCTTAACTTAGAAGAACTACATTTTATGGACAGTTCAGGACTCGGTGTTATTTTAGGGCGTTATAAGCAGGTAAACAATAAACAGGGTGAAATGGTCGTCTGCGCAATTTCTCCAGCAGTAAAGCGGTTATTTGAGATGTCAGGGTTGTTTAAAATTGTTAAAATGGAACTATCCGAAAAAAACGCTTTGCAAAGACTGGGGGTTGCCTAAGATGAAAAATAAAATGGAAACGAAATTTTCTGCACTAAGCCAAAATGAATCTTTTGCCAGGGTTACAGTTGCGGCTTTTATTGCCCAGTTAGATCCAACAATGGATGAATTGACAGAGATCAAGACTGTCGTGTCAGAAGCAGTTACGAATTCGATTATTCATGGGTACGAGAGTGACCCGGAAGGATGGGTCTACATTTCCGTGATTATTGAAGGTGATACTGTAGAATTGACCATCCGTGATGAAGGACTGGGCATTGAAGACGTTGAGGAAGCTAAACAGCCACTATTTACGACAAAACCTGAACTTGAACGTTCCGGTATGGGATTCACCATTATGGAAAACTTCATGGATGAGATCAATATTATTTCCCATAAGGGTGAAGGTACGATCATTCGATTAAAAAAGCACTTAACTACAAGCAGAGCTTTGTGCAATTAAGGGAGACTTGCATATGGATGTGGAGGTTAAAAAAGAGAAGAGCAAAAAAGGCCAGCCCCATTTAAAAGATGAGGAATTACGGAATTTAATCCAACGCAGCCAGAGCGGTGACCAGGACGCAAGAAACTTGATTGTCAATAGCAATCTAAGACTTGTCTGGTCCGTAGTACAGAGATTCCTCAATCGAGGTTATGAACCGGATGATTTATACCAGATTGGCTGCATTGGACTTTTGAAGTCCGTAGATAAATTTGACTTATCGTTTGAAGTGAAATTCTCTACGTATGCTGTACCAATGATCATTGGAGAGATTCAACGTTTTATCCGTGATGATGGAACTGTAAAAGTAAGCCGTTCTTTAAAGGAAATGGCAAATAAAATTCGTAGAGCCAAAGAGGAACTTTCAAAAACGTACGGCCGTGTTCCAACTGTCAATGAATTGGCGGAACATCTTGAGCTGTCACCAGAGGAAATTATCATGGCCCAAGAGGCTAGTCGAAGTCCTTCTTCCATCCATGAAACGGTTTATGAAAATGATGGCGACCCGATTACTCTTCTTGACCAGATTGCTGACAATAATGAAACATCATGGTTTGACCAAATCGCTTTAAAAGAAGCCATCCATGAATTGAATGAACGTGAAAGACTAATTGTTTTCCTGAGGTACTATAAAGACCAGACGCAATCGGAAGTAGCAGCAAGACTTGGCATATCCCAAGTACAGGTGTCACGGCTGGAAAAGAAAATTCTCCAGCAGATGAAAAACCACATGAATCAGTGATTCATGTGGTTTTTTTTATTTGATTTGAGAAAAATTTGGGTTTTAGGAAAAGGTAAAAAGACTCTAATCATATTAAAAAGGAGCCCATAGTAGTTTGAGGGTAATGGGAATTTACGGAAATAAGAGAGGGGATGAAATTTTTTAGTTGAATTTAGAATTAAAAACGAATATTATAGTAAAGGTCGCGCTTTTCATTCGTTTTTTATCTTTCATTCAACGAATATGGTTAATCTGAAAAAAGTGTAGATGCAGTACAATTTTAGGACACCTTTGTCTTCGCATGCAAACGATTGTATCGGTGTTTCCTTTAGATCTGGAGGTCTAAATGATGTTTTTAGAAAGGTTTTTCTCCCTAAAAGAAAATGGGACGGATGTCCGTACTGAAGTTATGGCGGGTGTTACGACATTTTTAACTATGGTTTATATCCTTATTGTGAATCCGGCTTTATTATCCTCAATCGGAATTCCATTTGAACAAGTCTTTATGGCAACAGTCATATCTGCTGTTATAGGTACCCTTATTATGGGGTTGGTCGCAAAATATCCAATTGCGATTGCACCGGGGATGGGCTTGAATGCTTATTTTGCTAGTGTAGTTGGTGCGCAAGGTCTTTCATACCAAACCGTATTTGGAACAGTTTTCATCGCAGGCTTGTTATTTTTATTGATAAGTGTAACGAGCTTGCGCAAAATGATAATTGATGCCATTCCGAATTCATTAAAATATGGAATCACCTCTGGAATTGGTTTATTCATCGCGTTTATCGGATTGAAAAACGCGGGAATCGTCGTACCGAATGATTCAACTATGGTTACGCTTGGCGACTTGCATCAACATGGAACAGTTTTAGCAATTGCAGGTTTATTTATAACGTTAATTTTAATGGCACGCAATGTTAAAGGAGCAATTTTTATTGGGATGATCATTACGGCAGTCATTGGCTACTTTATCGGTCTTCTCAACTTTAATGGAGTGCTATCTGTGCCGCCTACACCGGTATTTTTCGATATCGATATCTCTGGGGTCTTTACGAACTCTCTATATTCAGTTGTTTTTGCCTTTTTACTTGTGACAATCTTTGATACGACAGGTACATTGATTGGAGTAACGGAGCAGGCAGGTTTAACGAAGGACGGGAAAATACCTCGTGCGAAAAAAGCATTTTTAGGAGATGCAATTGCGACGACAATTGGCTCTTTGTTTGGAACAAGTCCTTCCACAGCATATGTTGAATCTAGCACAGGTGTGGCAGCAGGAGGCCGTACTGGTTTAACAGCCACGGTGGTAGCTATCTTGTTTGCAGCATCTATTTTCTTTTCTCCATTGATCTCGGCCATTTCTTCAGTTTCAGCAATCACTGCACCTGTTTTGATTATCGTAGGTTGTTTTATGATGGAAGGTTTAGCTAAAGTCAATTGGAAAATGTTTGATGATGCATTTCCGGCATTTGCGATTATTTTAACGATGCCTCTTACTTCAAGCATATCAACGGGGATTGCAATTGGATTCATAACATATCCCCTTATGAAGTTATTTAGTGGAAAAGGAAAATCAGTTCATCCACTTATTTATATTTTTGGATTGATATTTTTAGTTCAACTGATTTTTTTCCCAACTCATTAAGTTAATAATGTAAACAAAAAAGACATGCTGTCATTCAGCATGTCTTTTTTGTTTTCTTTCACCCTTGTATTAGTAATATTTGGACATCCGTTACTTCCTGCATTTTCACTGTGTTTCCAATCCATACTACTATCATAAGGAAATAAAAGGTCGGGATGTGATGATAATGGCAGTTGTATATATCAGGATGAGGAACCGTGTACAAGTAAAGGGAAATCAAACGGTGAGGATTAAAGATATTGCAAGGATAATCGGACCTGAAGAAGTGATTCAAATAATTGAAGAGACCTTTTTATTAACGGTCAAGAAGGAAGATAAGAATATTATTGTCATTGATTTGGCTCAACTTATCATGGCCATTCGTAAAGTGGATCCGCAAATTGAAGTGCAGACATTTGGGCCATCCCAGACCATCATAGAAGTCATATATTCAAAAAAGAAAATGTCTTACCTGACTTTTGCTCTAGTCTGGTTCTTATTATTTATTGGAGCTGGGATGACAATTATGAATTTCCATGTTGATGTCAGTATGGGGGAAGTCCATCAAAAAGTCTTTACGTTAATAACAGGGAAGCTAGATGAAAAGCCACTATTAATACAGATACCTTATAGCTTCGGACTTGGCATAGGAATGATTTTATTTTTTAATCACTTTTTTAAAAAACGCTTTAATGAGGAACCTAGTCCGCTCGAAGTTGAAATGTTCAATTACCAGCAGGATTTAGACCGTTATGTCACCATGAATGAAAATAAGGAAAACGTGCGCGATCTTGATGACAGGTAAAATTATCTTCGGAATCTTTGTCGGTTTAGCTGGAGGTTTTGCAACAGGTGCCGGTTTTGTAGCGTTTTTGACTGTACTTGGAGTGATACCGAGACTGACTCAGTTGACGAAAACGATGAAAATGATTCATTACTATGAAGGAGCAATTATTGCAGGTGTTGTCGCTGGAACATGGTTAGGCTTACAGGAAACGAAATTTTTCCTGCATCATTTTTTATTAATTCCGATTGGCTTAGCAGATGGGATTTTTAATGGGATGCTGGCTGCTGCCTTGACTGAAGTATTGAATGTTTTTCCGATTCTTTCTAAACGAATCGGAATTCAAGAGAAGATTATTTATCTGTTAATGGCACTCGTATTAGGGAAGATAGCCGGTTCTTTATTCCAATGGATTTATTTTGTCGATTTGTAAGTTCTTAAGTACTATTCCTGATGATGAAAGAAGGGCCAAGATGGTGACCAAACGAAAAGTGATAATGATAACGGATGGAGATGAGTATGCAAAACGGGCTGTCCAGCTTGTAGCTAAGGAAATAGGGGGACGGTGCATCTCTATGTCCCAAGGTAATCCATCCCGTTATTCGGGCAATGAGCTAGTTAAATTAATAAAAAAGGCAAAGTATGATCCTGTACTGGTTATGTTTGATGATAGTGGTTTCATCGGTGAAGGATACGGAGAACAGGCGATGAAGGTGGTTGCCGGCCATCCTGATATAGATGTCCTTGGGGTTATTGCAGTTGCTTCAAAGACAAGGAGGGAAGAATGGACAAAGGTAGATGTATGTATTGACCGGGATGGGAATTTAACACCAAACGGAGTTGATAAATACGGGGCCCAGGAATTTGAACTAGGAAAGATAACAGGCGATACAGTGTATTGCATCGATGAATTAAATGTTCCGATAGTGGTGGGGATAGGGGATATCGGGAAAATGTCCCATCAAGATGATTTTAAAAAAGGAGCACCAATCACGAAGCTTGCAGTGGAACTTATTTTGGAAAGGAGCGGTCATAGTGGCTTCAGAAAATCCTCAAAACATGAAACCGATTCCGAATAGAGTAGCGGAAGTAGACGCGTTCATGGAAGAAAAAGTCGGTCTTGGCGTCAGCTTTGACTTAGGGGTAAGAAGAATAAAGGTCTTAAAAAAAGATGTACATCTTTACTATGTGAACGGGTTGACGGATACAGAGTACATCCTTGGAATTCTTGACTCGCTAATCCATAACAAAAATACTGAAATCATGACGACAAAAGTGTTTGAAGCAATCAAAAACTTGGTTGTCCACCAATCTGTTGAAGAAATAAGTACGTTGGATGAGCTTGTTGATCAAGTATTGTCCGGTTTGATAGTTATCGTTGTCGATGGCAAAGCAATGGGGTTGGTTGTAGATGTCAGGAGTTATCCTGGAAGGCAACCAATGGAGCCTGAAACGGAAAAGGTGGTCCGTGGATCCAGGGATGGTTTTGTCGAAAATATCATCATAAATACTGCGATAACCAGACGGAGAATTCGGGATGAAAGATTACGTTTTGAAATTTTGAAGGTGGGGGAACGTTCGAAAACGGATATAGCAATCGGATACATTAAAGATATTGCCGATCCGGATTTAATAAAAGTCGTACGCAAGGAATTGGAAAGTATAGAAGTTGATGGCATAACGATGGCGGATAAGACGATTGAAGAGTTTATCGTCAAGCAAGGATATAACCCGTACCCGCTTGTAAGATACACGGAGCGTGCTGATGTAGCGGCAACGCATTTACTTGAGGGGCATGTCCTTATTTATGTGGATACTTCACCGAGTGTCATCATTACCCCGTCCACTCTTTTTCATCACATGCAACACGCTGAGGAGTATCGGCAGGCACCTGCTGTTGGAACCTTGGTGCGCTGGGTGCGTTTTTTCGGGATTTTCGTTTCGATATATTTGCTGCCGATTTGGTTATTGTTTTCGTTAGAACCGTCCCTTCTCCCCGATAAGCTTGAATTTATCGGGCCGAATGATAAAACGCATATACCGATTATTGTCCAAATCTTTATTTCTGATATTGGGATAGAATTTTTAAGGATGGCTGCCGTTCATACCCCGACCCCGCTTTCTACGGCAATGGGCTTGGTTGCGGCAGTTTTGATAGGACAGATAGCAATAGATGTTGGCCTATTTGTCCCTGAAGTGGTGCTCTACGCTTCCGTAGCGACAATCGGTACATTTGTCACTCCTAGTTTAGAACTAGGGGTTGCGAATAAAATTTCCCGTTTAGTGCTGGTTGTGTTAGTTGCTTTATTTAAAGTGCCGGGCTTAATTATAGGGATCACACTTTATATTATTTTGCTTACCAGTATAAAAACGTTAAATACACCTTATTTATGGCCACTTCTCCCGTTTCAGCCGAAGGCTTTGTCTCATATAATATTTAGAAGACCTTATCCAGGTTCTATAGAACGTCCGAGTATTGTACATCCCCAGGATATATATAGGCAGCCTAGAAAATCTAAAGGTTGATGTTGTCGAAAAGTTGTGGTAATTTAATTTTATTCGGATAAAGCAGTAATGTTCAGGCTTCACAAAGGGAAAGATCTTTTATGTCTCTTTGAAGTTAAACCAATCTGGCTTTCCCTTCGAACTACTAAGCAGTTTGTTTGATAATAAAGGATAGAAAACATTTTTATTCGGGATAATCGATTAATTTGGATGGGGCTTTTTCATAGAGGGAGAATTTTTTTCGCTTACATAAGTGAGAACTCTCTTTGAGGCTGTCTCATTTCTTATTAATCGTTAGTTTTAAGTCAGGAAGGTGAGGCTATCATGCATTTGTACGGAACCGGTCGTGTCAATGAACGTGGACATCTGGAGATTGGCGGAGTGGACACAATCGAATTGATTGAACAATTTGGAACGCCATTATATGTTTATGATGTAGAGTTAATTCGCCAGCGTGCTAGAGGATTCAAGCGAACATTTGAGGAATTGGGAATTTCGGCTCAAGTCGCCTATGCGAGTAAAGCTTTTTCTTCGATTGCAATGATTCAGTTGGCTGATCAAGAGGGCCTTTCTCTCGATGTTGTCTCAGCGGGAGAATTGTATACCGCAATCAAAGCTAATTTTCCAACTGACCGTATTCACTTTCATGGAAACAACAAAAGTGAAGAAGAGCTACATATGGCCTTGGATTATAAAATCGGCTGTATTGTAGTCGATAATTTTTCAGAGCTGACATTGTTAGAGGAGATTTGTACACAGCGAGAACAAAAGGTGAAAATCCTTCTTCGTGTGACTCCAGGTATTGAAGCGCATACGCATGATTATATTTTAACAGGGCAGGAAGATTCGAAATTTGGCTTTGATCTTATTAACGGTCAGGCTGAAGAGGCCCTTAGACAAGCATTACAAAGTAAATGGATAGAAGTATTAGGATTGCACTGCCATATTGGTTCGCAGATCTTTCAAACGACTGGCTTCCTGCTTGCCGCTCAAAAAATTATCGGCAAGCTAAAAAATTGGCATAAATCAATAGATTTCCAGCCAAAGGTATTGAATCTTGGAGGCGGATTTGGAATCAGATATACCGAAGAGGACGACCCTCTTCCAGCTTCTCAATATGTAGAAGAAATCGTTAGGGAAGTGCAGAACCTGGTTGCTAATTCTGATTTGGAGATGCCGGAAATTTGGATTGAACCTGGCCGTTCATTAGTCGGCGACGCTGGTGTGACTTTATATAAAGTCGGTTCTGAAAAGGAAGTACCTAATGTACGTAAATATTTAGCCGTTGATGGTGGGATGAGTGATAATATTCGTCCAGCTCTATATGAGGCTAAGTATGATGCAATTCTTGCCAATCGTCCGCTTGATCCAGTAGAAGAAACAGTGTCCATTGCTGGGAAATGCTGTGAAAGCGGAGATATGTTGATTTGGGATTTACCTTTGCCAAAAGCAGGACGAGGGGATGTATTGGCAGTCTTTTGCACAGGGGCTTATGGATATTCGATGTCCAATAATTACAACCGGATTCCGAGGCCGGCCGTAGTCTTCGTCGAAGATAGAGAAGCTCGTTTAGTCATTAAACGCGAAACCTTCGAAGATCTTATCCATTTGGATTTGGCCCTTCAAGAAGCAGCCGTTATGAATAAGGAGTAAGAAAAGAGGATGGCATATGGCCATCCTCTTTTTTTATCTAAATCAGTTAAAAAATGATTTGATTGCGTCTATTAAACTAATGAAAACTTCTTTCAATTTATCTAAAAATGATTGTCCTTCTTCGGATCCAAGGAAATCGGACAGTTTATCTTTTGCTGCTGTCAGCTGATCACCAACAGCGTTCCAATCAATATTCAATTCTTTTAGCTTATTAAATAAATCAATCAAACTTTGCTTTTGATCTTCATTTAAGACAACTCCAAGTTCATTTGCAGACGATTCGACAACCTGGCGGACTTCTTCAGACGTAGTCGGTGGGTTTTTGGCCATTTCTTCTTTGATTTTTGTTACGAGTGCAGAGGCTTCCTCTGTACCGATTTCATCGCCCAATTTAGCTGTCTTCACCATTTCTTCATTAGCTGCTTGCTTCACATCCTCCGGAATTGTTTTATCGGAAGAAATCTCATACGCTTTTATGACTCCTGTTAAAGCAGCTGTACCTGAAACTGGTATCGGTGCAGTGACATAGACGGTGGCATCTTTTACTCCAGCAGTCGCCAGAGCATTGATATACATTTCATCAGTAACCCAGTTAATGTTTTTCGACTCCAACTTAATGCCAGTACCTTTTTCTTCTAATGTAATAGCAGAGGATGAAATCGCTTTTGTGCCAATTAGCCGGCTAGCAATATAATCCCCTAAATATTCATGTTCCTCTGCATTAGTAACCGTTAAAACCTCAACGTCATCAGGAGCTTTCATTTCTGACAATAGCATACTTTTTTGTTCTTTTGTCAAATTTTCCCCCAGTGTGACGATCATTTCACCAACAGCTGCGTCCGCAAAAGCTTTATATGGCAATAATAGGCATAATAAAATGGTCACAATGACCCATTTTTTCATTTTTTTCATAGTTATCCTCCTTAACATTTCCTGCTGAATTGTATTCTTTTATTTAAAGAGCACCGCTTTAAATAAAAGTTTCATAGTATTGGACGAACCAAAAGGTAAAAAAGATACAGTTTTATAAAAAATATTTATTTCGTCGAAAATAGCAAATGTTCTTACTAACGACGAAAAGTGATTGTATCCTTGTCTAATATACCTGTGAGACACACTATGAATCCTAAGTTTACTTTATCAATGTAGTAAATCCAATGCAAGTTTGCAAGGGGTATTTGTCAGATTGTGCTAAGTTATAGTAAAATGAATTCGTTATTTAAATATTTAGACCATTGAATAAAGGGAGTATGGGATGAGGAAAAGTAATAAAACTCTTTTACTTATGATGCTTGTTATCGCTTTGATGTGGGGAATCGTATATTGGCTGTTCATCGCCTAGCACATAGGAGATCTATAAATCAAGTGCTGAAAGTGATGTTGAAACGAAAGAAGATTTTATGTATGATGGAAATGTTATAAGTAGGGATTATTATTCAAAGCTAATTAATTTAGAAACAGTTAGATAATAAAAACGTTATTTAGTAACGAGGGATATTATGTTGATTAAGTATAAGAAAAGTTATGAGAAGTTTGCCATGGGATTATTATCTTTCATGCCAAATGAAAAAGAGATAAAAACGCTTCGGAATACGATGAAGAATTACGAAACAGATGAAAATCTACAGTTGTTCTTATGGAAAGATGAGGAGATTACAGGCTTGATCGGAATAGAAGTCTCTCCAAATCACATTGAGATTCAACATGTATCTGTTAATCCATCTTTTCGAAAGCAAGGTATCGGTAAAGCCATGGTCAGGGCTCTAAAGGAGCAATATCCTGACAAAGAATTAAAAGCAAATGAATATACGGAAAGCTTCCTTGACAAATGTGAAGAAGCTTAAAACCATGAGAGCAAAAATAGAGGACCACTCTTAAGAGTGGTCCTCTATTTTTTCGGAGGGATAATTGTCGAGCCCTTTCTGATATAACATCTGAACGGTCACGCTTTAGATGCTTGTCTATTAAAGATAAATTAGCCATGTCACTATCTGTGCACCATATGTATCCTTCTTGGCTGCATATGGCTTGGCATTGTACAGTCAACTCTTGATCCGT
Source organism: Peribacillus butanolivorans (assembly GCF_001273755.1). Classification (GTDB taxonomy): domain Bacteria; phylum Bacillota; class Bacilli; order Bacillales; family DSM-1321; genus Peribacillus; species Peribacillus butanolivorans. Next base: position 3,298,230 of record NZ_LGYA01000001.1, on the reverse strand, counting down.
TATCGGAAGATTGATGCTTTCATATGGTTTTTTAGACAACATACGTGCATAGGTGTTCTGAAGCAAATTGAGCAGTTCTTCAGGATCGAGGCCCAACTGCTGCAGCTCTACTTTTTTCGAACGGAGATTGGCGATGGCTTTAGCAAGGGTCCTTGTTGCACCTTGATTGTTGCCTCTACGGTCGTGATATAGGGCAACTGCAATTTGAATCAGCCCGACCCAATGCGAGTCACGCTCTTTTGGAGCAGTATCCTTCCAGTATTCTTCAAGAATTTCGTGACATTCAAAGTAATCCCTAGTGCCATGAAAATGGACAAGGAAAGACAGGTAGTCTTTCGGGTAATTCAATTTGAGCACCCCTTTTGTTTGATGGGTTCATTTAAGGTAGAAAAGCCATTTTAACCAGCTTTACACCGGGCGTGTATACACTTTTTAGTTTATCATAGAAAATTACACTGGAAAATAAGGAAAGCTGATTGCTATGCAATCAGCTTGATTCATCAGTCTTCAATTAACACCAAGAAGCACCGACAATAATTAACAAAATGAACAATACTACAATAAACGCAAATCCGCCGCCATGCCCAAAACCCATAATAAGTTCCTCCTTTGTTCTGGTATTCTTACATTCCTAGGTTATGTTAATTTTACAAATGTGATTGGGCACTGACCCAATTAACACAAATCCCTTATAAGAACTTTTCTAAGTGCCGCAAATTATTATTATTGGATAAAGGCCGGTAATCCACTATACTTGATTAGTAAAAGAAACAGGCCTAACATTGGCCAATTAGATTTAAATGGGGTATTTTTATGGGTTATAATATTAAAATTGATGCTTTTGAAGGTCCGATGGATTTACTCCTTCATTTGATAAACCGTCTTGAAATAGACATCTATGATATTCCAATGGCTGATATCACAGAGCAATATTTAGGCTATATTCATACGATGCAGCATCTTGAATTAGATGTGGCCAGTGAATATTTAGTAATGGCTGCGACACTACTTGCTATCAAAAGTAAAATGTTGCTACCCAAGCATGAAGATGAACAATTGATTGATGAAGATGGAGAACTATTTGAAGAAGATCCACGGGACGAGCTTGTGGAAAAACTATTAGAATATAAAAAGTATAAAAATGCTGCAGAAGAATTTAAGGGGTTGGAAGAAGAACGAAGCTTGATGTTTACAAAACCGCCAAGTGATTTATCTGTTTATGTAAAAGAAACGGAAAATGAAAAACAAGAGTTGAATATCAGTCTATACGATATGTTGGGCGCTCTGCAAAAACTACTGCGAAGGCAAAAAATTCAAAAGCCCCTATATACAAAAGTGACGAAACAAGAGATATCAATTGAAAAACGCATGGATGAAATCATGATTGAGTTACAATCATTTAAAGGAAAAAAAAGCTTTTTTGAGCTCTTTTCACACCCGGTTAAGGAGCATATCGTCATTACTTTTATGGCGGTATTGGAACTAATGAAACAAAATGAAATAATCGTTGAACAAGAAGATAATTTTTCGGAAATTATGATTGCAGCTAAGGAAGGTGTAGAACCAGTTGGAAGTTATTAATTGGAAGGGGATTCTTGAGGCATTATTGTTTGCTGCTGGAGATGAAGGCCTCTCAGTCAAACAAATTGCCTCTGTCCTAGAAATTACAGAATATCAAGCAACAGACATCATTGAAAGCTTAAAGGAAGAATATATATCGGATGTACGAGGGGTTCAAGTGATTGAAATAGCAGGTGTGTTTCAAATGACTACAAAAAAAGAACACTCGGATTATTTAAAAAAACTTGTAGAAACTTCAAGTACTCAAGGTTTATCACAGGCTGCTTTGGAAACACTCGCAATCATCGCGTATAAGCAGCCAATTACGAGAGCTGAGATTGATGAAATTCGCGGTGTCAAAACGGAACGGCCGATTCATACACTTGTCACTAAAGTGTTAATAAAAGAGGTCGGACGTGCTGAGGGGTCTGGTCGGGCTTATTTATATGGGACAACGAAAGAGTTTTTGGATTATTTCGGTCTAAACTCAATTAAAGAATTGCCGCCACTCTCCGATAATTCAGAAGAAAGCTTCGAAAATGGTGAAGCAGATTTGTTTTTTGAGAAATTTCAACAAACAATCGAATGACATTTTTCTTTAAATTGTGATAATATAGAAAAAACTGAATACGGGGGGATTTCGAGTGCGAATTGTAGCATGTAATGGATTTGGACTTGAAAAAGAAAAGTCCAATTCTCCGGAGGAATTTTTTAACCGATCCGTTATAGAATTCATAAAGGATGGAGAAGAAAAGACACTGAATGTGCTGTATCTTCGTTATTTTGATGAGATGGTCGCTCGGTGGACTCCATATTCCACCAATCCTTTATTCAAAAGTTTCGACCGAGATATTTATATGGCTGATATCATTGCAATGGTTTGCCTTTTCAAAGACCCGAGTTTGGCTAGCCGAAAACGTTTATATATTAATTCAGAAAAAGAGTTAGCTGGTTATTTCGAAAATGTAAATTTTGGAAAATTAGAGAAAGTGTTTATATCTATTGACCAAGCTAAACCATATGATATTAAATCAAATGTAGATTTTAATATTCTTTCATAATCATTTTGAGGAGGGTTCACGGTTGGGGAATACATTGGTAAAATCTCAGCTTGAGGATGTAAAAAGCTTTTTAGAAACGACAGTAGCTCAGTTAGAAGAGTTTATAAATGAGACGACCTATTCTAAGCTTCAACAGGAAAAAAGCGGGGAAGAAAGTTATTATAAAGGAATCCTCTCTAGTTTAAGAAGAATGCTTGTAAGTTGTGAAGAGGGTTTAGAAGCTTGCCAAATCGTCCTTAAAAATGAAGTTTTTAATAAAGCTGCAGCTGAAAAGACGCTATATAGAGTGTATCATCAATGTATAGAAGAATATTTTTCCCCAAAATCGGACCGTTGGTTTGAAGACAGCCGATCTGCCTATACGGGAAAAAACTCGATTAAATTTCATCAAGGTGTACCGGACAGCATTATATCTATTCTGAAATCTGTAGAAAGTGGATTTCAGACCATGCGAGAAGAATTAGAGTATTATGAAACGGATTACCGGACGAAAATGTTACAGTCAAGATAAAGAAACAGCGAGGCTTAATAGGCCTTGTTGTTTTTTTTGTTTATAAATGGAATCTTCGCTTATTCGTAACATAAAATACTCTGATGATTTATGTGTAAGTAGGTTACAGGGGGGTTGAAAGATGTCTGATGTAAGACAGTATGCAAAAGAGGTAAGTGATTGGATTGATGAAATAATGGCATACCTTGAGAGAATAGATATCACCGATTCGACAGTGTTGGCAAACATTGAAAGGCTTTCCCAATGGACTAATGATCTCGTTGGAGAGGAAATAGATTATGAGAATATGGTCTTGATTGAAGAAGAGATGGCTCGGGTCTACGAAGAAATTGAAGAGATAGCTAGAGATTTCAGTACTCAGCAAAGACAAACTCAATCTCAATCTGTACCAATTGGAAAACATACGCTTCCGCCGCTACCTTATGCCTATAATGCGTTGGAACCGACCATTTCAGAGGAAATCATGTACCTTCACCATGATAAGCATCACCAAACTTATGTAGATGGTCTGAATAAAGCAGAATTAATGATGAAAAATGCCAGGGAGACGAAGGATTATTCATTGTTGAAACATTGGGAAAAGGAAGCAGCCTTTCATGGATCCGGGCATTATTTGCATACAATATTTTGGGAAGGGATGATTCCAAGAGGCGGCGGACAGCCAAAGGGAGACTTACTTAAACAGATTGAGAAGGATTTTGGAAGTTTCGCAGCATTTAAAAATCACTTTAGTGAAGCAGCTAAACAGGTTGAAGGTGTTGGCTGGGCGATTTTAGTCTGGGTGCCACGTGCGCGTAAACTAGAAATTCTTCAATCAGAGTTGCATATGATTTTAACGCAATGGGATACGATTCCAGTACTTGTATTAGATGTGTGGGAACATGCATATTACTTACAATATAAAAATAATAGAGCTTCTTATGTGGATAAATGGTGGGACGTTGTAAACTGGCCCCAAACAGCTTTACGGTTTACCGAAGCGAAAAAGCTTACTTGGAAACAACAATAACGGATAAAATATATGTTCTACCAAAAACGAATTGTTTTGAGTTGAAGGGCCGAGCCATTATGGTTCGGCATTTTTTCGTTTAAAAGGACAGTACAGATTAGTTTTTTGGGGTTAATTAGGAATAATGTGGGAAGTATATGAAGGATGAAGTAAATTGTATGGGTGAAATCGACAATTGATTCTCATTTGGAATTTATTATTTTATTGAAAAGGAGACAATATCATCTTTCGAAATAATTAGGGTAGTTGTTATTTTTAATCTTGATATAACATTGAAGATGTGTTAAATACGCTATTTTAAAGTACAATGCGGTTTATAAATTGTTTAATGTATATCAATATAAAAACTGTGGCTAATTTGTGAACTTAAAAATTATTAAGGTATATTTATTGACTAGTTTCTATTTAATAATTATTATAAATAGGAGCAGATTAAAAAATATATCTATTGGAGGAATTTATTATGTCATTGATTAATAAACAAGTTGAAGATTTTAAAGTACAAGCTTACCATGCAGGAGAATTCAAGGAAGTAACATTAGATGATGTTAAAGGAAAATGGGCAGTATTCTTCTTCTACCCAGCTGACTTTTCATTTGTATGTCCAACAGAATTAGCTGATCTTCAAGACAACTATGAAACATTCAAAGAAATTGGTTGTGAAGTTTACTCTGTTTCAACAGATACTCATTTCAGCCACAAAGGATGGGCTGATGCTACTGATACAATCGGTAAAATTCAATATCCAATGTTAGCTGACCCAGCAAATGTTTTATCTCGTCAATTCGGTGTATTAATCGAAGAAGATGGTTTAGCTCTACGTGGAACTTTCATCGTAAACCCAGAAGGACAAATTAAAGCATACGAAGTGAATGATTTAGGAATCGGTCGTAATGCTGAAGAACTTGTGAGAAAAGTTCAAGCTGCACAATTTGTAGCAGAACATGGTGATAAAGTTTGCCCTGCTAAATGGACTCCAGGTGAAGCTACTCTTGAACCAAGCTTAGATCTAGTAGGTAAACTTTAATCTTTTGAGGATATAATCCAATTCGTTACTGGACACTATCTACACATTGATTACGAAGACAATTTGTTTGACAAGATTCTAATGACAAAAGGCACTTACCTAAAATAAGTGCCTTTTGTTATTCAAAATAAACTTTTTTTAGTAAGTATTATTATTCAGCAAGGAGAACAACTATGGAAAAAATACATGATTTATTAATTATTGGTGGTGGTCCTGCAGGTCTTTCTGCGGGTGTATATGCAGGTAGAGCTAAAATTAAAACAATAATTCTTGAAAAAGGTACAGGTGGCGGACAAGCTGCAACAACATCAGAAATTGCAAACTATCCTGGTATTCGTCATATTTCAGGCCCAAGGTTAGTTGAAGAAATGAAACTTCAAAATGAAGATTTTGGAGTGGAGTTTGCCAAAGCTGATGTAACAGGAGTGGATTTCTCTGGTGAGGTAAAGGTCGTTAAAACGCTTAGTGGGGATTACCATGCGCGCGCTGTAATAATTGCAACTGGCGCCTCTCCAAGAACACTTGGATTCCCAGGGGAAGAGGAATTTACTGGTCGTGGAGTAGCTTATTGCTCAACCTGTGATGGCGAATTTTTTGAAGGGTTGGAAGTTTTCGTTATTGGGGCAGGATATGCAGCAGCTGAAGAAGCTATCTTCCTGACTCGTTTTGCTACAAAAGTCACAATCATTGCCAGGGAATCAAGCTTCTCATGTGCTCCTTCTATTGTTGATAAAGTAATGGCAAATGATAAGATTGAAGTGAAATTCAATACAGAAATCCTTGGGGTATATGGGGATGAAATGATTCAAAGTGCCCGCTTCATCAATAACGTTACCAAGGAAGAGTTTGAGTATGAAGCGAAGAAAGAAGACAGTACGTTTGGAGTATTCGTATTCATTGGTTACGAACCGAAAACAGAGATTTTCAACGGCCATATCGAAATGGACCATGCGGGTTACATTCTCACAGATGATGATATGAAAACGAATGTGAAAGGTGTATATGCAGCTGGCGACTTAAGACCAAAATCCTTGCGTCAGATTATTACCGCTGTTTCTGACGGAGCGATTGCAGCAACGGATGCGGGTAAATACATTGCTGAAGAAAAAGATCGCTTAGGTATTAAAGATGAGCCTGCTGTTGAAAAACCTGAGAAAAAAGAACAGGCTGCTGTTCCAGCAGGAAAGAGCGCTCTATTAAGTGACGCACTACGCGGTCAATTAAAAGGAATCTTCGGCAAGATGGAAAGCGATGTAACGTTGGTATCTATTGTAGACGAAGGTTTGCCAAAATCAGTCGAATTGCGTGATTTCTTGTTGGATGTTGCTGAATTAGGTGACAAGCTTCATCTTGAGTTATATAACAAAGGTGAAAATAAGGAAATCGAAGAAAAAATCAATGCTGATAAGTTCCCAGTTGTCTCTCTAATAAATTCGAGAGGTGAATACAGTGGTGTCAAATACCATGGTGTACCAGGCGGTCATGAGTTGAATTCCTTCATTTTAGCTATTTATAACCTAGCTGGACCTGGTCAAGCGTTGGATTCAGTTGTTTTAAATTCGATTAAATCAATCAGTAAAAAAGCGAACATTAAAGTTATGGTATCATTGGCATGTCACTACTGCCCAGACGTTGTAGTGGGTGCACAGCGTATTGCTATTGAGAACCCTAACGTTGAGGCTGAAATGGTCGATATAAGTAATTTCCAGGAAATCAAGAAAAAATATAAAGTAATGAGCGTGCCGGCTATGATCATCAATGATAAAGAAGTAGTATTCGGTGCAAAGAAAATTGATGAAATCGCTGCATTGTTAGTATGATAGAACGCTAAATCGATAGGGGGACATCTCATGTCCCCTTATCGATTTTTTTTATGGGTTCAAACATGGATCCGAAATTCACTCTATCTAAAATTATATTCATCAATAGTGGGAGGAGCATTTAGATTTATCCTGATATGTTCTAGTACATCGGTAAATTTGTATAATGTCATGTAAAGTTTTATGTGAAAAAGCCCTTTTAAATCCTAGGATCTTATAGATATTCACATTCTTTTTATTCATAACCCTTGTCCCTTTGCATAAACTTGTACAAAAACAAGTTAAGAGACGAGGGGGCACTCATGCGTTTTCTATATAAAGGGTTATCAGGTTTGTTTATTATCATTCTCCTTTTGTCTTTTCTAGCACCGGTACAAAGCGCTAATGCTAACGTAGCCGTTAGTGCCCACAGCGCGATATTAATGGATGAGGAAAGCGGAAGGGTCATTTATGAGGTGAATGCTCATGAAAAAAACCGTATTGCCAGCATCACGAAAATCATGACGGCTATACTGGCTATTGAATCGGGAAAAATGGGGGAAACAGTAAAGATTAGTAGTAATGCCTTCGGGACTGAGGGTTCTTCCCTTTATTTAAAAGAAGGAGAAAAGATTAAGCTTGAAGATTTGGTTTATGGATTGATGTTACGTTCGGGGAATGATGCGGCAGTCGCAATCAGCGAAAAGGTGGGCGGGAGCCTTGATGGCTTCGTCTGGATGATGAATCAAAAGGCAGAGGAAATCGGTATGAAGAATACTAATTTTTCAAATCCGCATGGTTTGGATAATACGAATAACCATTATTCAACAGCATATGATATGGCTTTGTTGACTCGTTATGCTATGCAAAATAAAACGTATGTAAAGATTGCCGGTACTAAGGTGCACCGAGCACCTAATTCAACAGAACAATGGGATTATGTCTGGAAGAACAAAAATCGACTTCTGACACAGTTATATGAGTATTGTACAGGGGGGAAAACAGGGTTTACCAAACTGGCAAAGCGTACCCTGGTCACGACGGCTACAAAAAACCAACATGATTTAATAGCTGTAACATTGAATGGTCCCGATGATTGGAATGATCATATTCAAATGTATGAATCCGCTTTTAAAGAATATAAGCCAACTGAAATTTTACCTGAGGGCTTGGTAAAAGATATGAAAAATAAAACGTATAGAGGCCATGTATATATTAAAAACGATTTTTCGTATCCACTCACGAAAGAAGAAAGAAAACTGGTCAATGTGAAAATGAAATTGTTGAAACCACAGAAGGCTTGGAAAGATAAACGAAAAATTCCTGAAGTAATTGGCAAAGCTTCTATCTATCTCGATGGAAAAAAAATCGGTTCACGTTCAATTTTTTATGGTGAAACAAAAGAAAGCTTCAAGCATCAATCCTTTCAATCTAGCTGGGCTGAGCTATTTGAAGCAGTATTAGGAATCAAAAGCAATGGTTAATTATATTTGGGTTGGAATGACCGTGATCGGCATCGTATTTGGAATGATAAATGGAACGATGGATCAGGTGAATGAAGCTCTTTTTGTCAGTGCTAAGGAAGCAGTCACCCTTTGTCTAGGGTTGATGAGTATTTTGGTTTTTTGGCTGGGGTTAATGAAAATAGCGGAAGAATCCGGACTGCTCGATAAGTTATCCAACTTGTTCAGACCATTCATGAGGTGGCTATTCCCAGAGGTCCCACCCAATCATCCAGCAATGGGATATATATTATCGAATATGATGGCAAACACATTTGGACTGGGGAATGCAGCCACGCCTCTTGGTATTAAAGCCATGGAGCAGTTAAAGAAACTTAATGGAGGAAAAGCAACGGTCAGCCGCTCGATGGTCACCTTTTTAGCGATAAACACATCAAGCGTTACACTGATTCCAACGACTGTCATTGCGATTCGAATGAATTATGATGCTCACTCCCCGACAGATATCGTATTTCCTACTATTATCGCCACGGCCATTTCAGCGGTTGGAGGGATTGCGATTGATCGATATTTTTATTACAGGAGAAAAAGGAACGGGAGGGAATAGGATGTTGCACTGGATGACCACCATTTCAATTTGGATGATACCGCTTTTGATTCTAACAATATTACTGTACGGGACATTGAAAAAAGTTCCTACCTATGAGACCTTCGTCGAGGGGGGAAAGGAAGGAATTAGCATGTCCTTTTCCCTTATACCTTTCTTAGTAGGAATGCTTGTGGCCATTTCCGTATTTAGGGCATCGGGGGCACTGGATTTTATTGTACAGTTATTAAATCCGTTGCTTGCCCTGCTTCATTTTCCAGCAGAGGTTTTACCACTTGCGATAATCCGCCCGATATCAGGTACGGCAGCTTTAGGAATGACCAGTGACTTAATTTCAGTTTATGGGCCGGATTCCTTCGTTGGGCGCTTAGCTGCCACCATTCAGGGTAGCACAGATACCACATTCTATGTTTTGACCGTTTATTTTGGAGCTGTGGGAATCAAGAAAATGGGTGATGCGCTCAAGGTTGGACTTTTAGCGGATCTAATCGGAATTGTAGCTGCTGTTGTCGTTGTAACTCTCGTATTCGGAATGAAATAAAAGTCACGGAAATGGATCATTCCATTTCTTTTTTTTGTCCTTATACGTAAATTGTTTTTTTGCAAAAGACCGACAAGTTTTTTTTATTAAAATCAAACCATCATCTAAAAGATACATTTTTTTGTATGGAAAAATAAGCTATGTTACACTCATTATGGAAACCAACCCATTTAACCGTCTGTATAATTGGTGTAATAATAAAAGAAAAGCTCTTAATCACGAAAAACCTTTTGTTTTTGCCTCTCTATATGTAATAATTGTATGATTGTGTATGTATAGACAATAACAAACGAATGATTATACTATGGGGTGAAGATAGATGGAACGATTACAAAAGGTGATAGCTCATGCTGGACTGGCTTCCCGTCGTAAGGCAGAAGAGTTGATTTTAGAAGGTAAGGTAAAAGTGAACGGCAAAGTAGTGAAGGAATTAGGTGTGAAGGTCGGTCCTAATGACAAGGTTCAGGTTAATGAAGTCCCACTTGAAAAAGAAGCTCCGGTTTATTTCTTATTCTATAAACCGCGTGGTGTTATATCTGCAGTTTCGGATGATAAGAATAGAAAAGTTGTAACGGACTATTTCCCTTACATTAGTGAACGGATTTATCCAGTTGGCCGCCTGGATTATGATACTTCTGGTTTATTGCTTTTAACGAATGATGGTGAGTTTGCAAACACGTTAATGCATCCGAAACATGAAGTAGATAAAGTGTATGTGGCAAAAGTGAAAGGAATGCCATTACGTGAAAGCTTGAAAAAGTTAGAAAAAGGAATTAAGTTGGAGGACGGTAAGACAGCTCCAGCTAAGACTAGGGTTCTGTCAACTGACAAAAAAAAGCAAACGGCTATTGTGGAAATCACTATACACGAAGGAAGAAATCGACAAGTCCGCCGGATGTTTGAAGCAATTGGTCATCCTGTAATTAAATTGAAGCGGGAACAATATGGCTTTTTAACTTTAGCAGGCTTAACTGCTGGTGACTCCCGTGAATTGACTCCACATGAAGTCAAATTAATGCGAACTTTAGCAACAACCGAGCCTAAACAACGGAGAATGTAAGGAAGAAGTTATCCCGTATTAATAGGTTGAAACCACTACCCCATTCTTCTAACTAGAGGGATAGGTGGTGGAAAACAACCTGTAAATACCCTTTCTTTCCTAAAACGGAAAAGAGTGTCACAAAACCTTCGGAAATGTAAAAAATATGGACATAGTGTTAAATGGTATGATGGTATGGTTAAATTTTAGTGTTGCCTTAGGAGGATTTCTATGGATAAAAAAAAGCGACGCCTAGTTAGCAGAACCATCATTCTTCTGCTGTTAGGTGCAGCTTTAGTGTTTGCCCTTTATACAAACTTCACTAAAGAAAAGAATGAAAGTCTTCGAAAAGGATCAGATGCACCTAATTTCGTTTTGACGGATATGGAAGGCAAAGAGCATATGTTGTCCGACTATAAAGGAAAAGGTGTCTTTTTGAACTTTTGGGGTACATATTGTAAGCCGTGTGAATATGAAATGCCTTATATGGAAAGTCAATATAAAAACTACAAAGACCAGGGCGTTGAGATATTAGCGGTGAATGTTGGGGAATCTGACTATGCTGTCAACAATTTTATTGCAAAACATAATCTTACCTTTCCTGTCATGATCGATAATGGTAGTAAAGTAGAGAATGCCTATCGCGTGGATATTTTGCCGGTCACCTTTTTGATTGATAAAAAGGGAGAAGTGGTAGATATCATTACCGGAGCTTTGACAGAAGAGAGCATCCAAAAGCATATGGAGAGAATTAAACCATAATATTGGGGAGTTTTTGACATGAATGAAGTAAAATGCGATTGTGGTCATGTAAATCCGTTTGGTACAAAAATTTGTAGCAAATGCGGGATGGTACTTGGAAACGAAAAAGAAAACAAGCTTATTGATATGCGATATGAAGGTAGTGCCAGACGCTCACAAACCTATAAAAAAACAATCATTGATAAGATATGGAACTTTTTTTCTTCCGTTAAGGTAGGAGTGACGCTCATTGTCATTGCCTTAGTTGCTTCAGCGATTGGTACAATATTGCCACAGGAAATGTACATCCCTTCGACTGCGACGCCAGCAGAGCATTATGAATTAGAATACGGCTGGTTCGGAAAGGTGTATTATGAACTTGGATTTCATAATTTGTATAGTTCATGGTGGTATTTGATTATTATTGGCATGTTAGGCATATCACTTTTGATTGCCAGTATTGATCGCTTTTTTCCTTTATATCGTTCATTGAAAAAACAAGGAGTCACACGTCATGACGGTTTTATGAAACGTCAGAGAATTTATGGAGTGACAAAGCTGGATGAACAAGATATCGACCTTGAAGATGTGAAAAAGAGATTGAAAAAGCAGCGTTATCATATACGAGAGGAAAGCGGTAATATTCTTGCTGAAAAAGGCCGTTTTTCACGTTGGGGACCCTACGTAAACCATATCGGACTTATCATTTTTTTAATTGGGGCGTTATTGCGCTCTGTCCCCGGGATGTATATAGACAAAGTTCTCTGGCTCCGAGAAGGTGAGACGAAAGAAATTCCGGGTACAAATGGAGAATATTATCTCCAGAATAATGGGTTTACCTTAGAGGTGTATGACAAGGAAAATAAAGAGGATGAGCAATATAGTGCTGCAATAGACAAAACCGGTACAATAGCTAAAACCTATCAATCCGATGTCACACTATACGAAGCTCAGAGAGAAACGATACCTGGGGAAAAAGTGGACCTTAATAAGCTCAAAGATTTTAAAATTAAAGTCAATGAACCTTTGAAACATGATCATTATGCTCTCTACCAAGTGGACTATAAACTAGATGAACTTAGTACGATGGCTTTTAATTTAATTAATAAAAAAACCGAAGAGAATTATGGAAGCTTGAAGGTTGATTTAAATAACCCTCAAAAGAAATACGAATTAAATAAGGGATATTCAGTAGATTTAATCAGTTACTTCCCAGATTTCGAGTTCGATGAAAAAGGACAACCAAGAACGATATCGAAGATTCCGAATAATCCGGCATTTATCTTTAAAATGTACACACCGGATAAACCAGATGGTGAAGTCAGTTTTGTTGCAATAAAAGAGACTGTGGAACCATTAGGTGAAAATACATATAAAATGGCTTTTAATGGTGTAGAAACTAAAGATGTCACTGCTTTGACGGTTAGAAAAGATCTTACACTGTGGATTCTGTTCACAGGTGGAATCATTTTTATGGTAGGTGTCGTCCAAGGTTCATATTGGAATCACCGACGTATTTGGATTAAAAGGAAAAATGAGGAGATATTAATTTCCGGCCATACAAACAAAAACTGGCACGGTATTAAAAGAGATATAAAACATGCGATAGAATCCACTTCTCTTTGCGAACCATCGGATCAACTTGAGGAGGAGAAATCTTCTACTAAGGGGGAAGTTTTAAATGGCTGAATTAAGCAGTAACTTTTTATATGCAGCTTTTATTTTATATCTGATTGCTACCTTTTTATTCGGAGGATCGATTAAGGATAAACGAGGAGCAGAGGAAAAGAAACAAAACAAATGGGCTAAATTGGGGATTATGATTACCATTCTCGGTTTTGCTTCACAAATTGGATATTTTAACACTAGGTGGATTGCTGCCGGTCATGCGCCGGTAAGTAATCTATTTGAATTTACAACCTTTTTCGGAATGATGCTGGTTGGTGCTTTCATATTAATTTATTTCCTTTATAAATTGCCTGCTCTTGGGCTATTTGCCTTACCTATTGCCTTATTAATTATCGCATATGCAAGTATGTTCCCAACAGAAATTTCACCACTCATTCCTGCACTACAGAGTGATTGGCTTCATATTCATGTAACAACTGCAGCGGCAGGACAGTCTATCCTTGCGATTAGTTTTATTGCTGCTATAATTTATTTAGTCAAATCCGTAGATCAATCTCAATCGAGCAAACGAACGTTCTGGCTCGAAATCATCATGTACACGTTAGTAAGTACCATAGGTTTTGTCATTATCACTTCAACTTTCGCAGCCATGGACTATAAAGCGAATTTTGATTGGGTCGATAAACATGATGAGCTGGCAAAACAGGAATTTAATCTTCCTGCACTTGTAGGTCCCCATGAAGGGGAACTAACTGATACAGAACGATTTGAACCACTGGTGAACATGCCTGCGATAATTAATGCTAAGAAACTGAATACAGTCATTTGGTCGATGGGAATCGGACTCGTTCTTTATGGTCTGATTAGACTGATTTCTCGTAAAAGAGTTGCCGCATTGATCAAACCGATTGTCAAAAATGTAAATTTGAATTTATTGGATGAAATCAGTTATCGTTCGGTTCTTATCGGTTTTCCAATCTTTACACTTGGAGCCCTCATTTTTGCCATGATCTGGGCTCAAGTTGCCTGGACACGATTCTGGGGCTGGGATCCGAAAGAAGTTTGGGCACTGGTTACTTGGTTGTTTTATGCAGCTTTCTTACATTTGCGTATGTCAAAGGGTTGGCAGGGAGAAAAATCAGCGTGGCTAGCCGTTATCGGTTTTGCTATTATGATATTTAACTTAATATTTGTTAATCTTGTTATTGCTGGTTTGCATTCGTATGCTTGATTCGGTAATTTAATAAATTAGATTAAGGGGGTCTTTTGGTAGAAACATCGAGGAGAATACTTATCGATGTTTCTAAGAATGATCCCTTTTTCTATACTATTATTTCCATGTTATTCCCGGGGAAATAACAACCAGGCCTTAGTGTGGGAACAGAAGGAGTGTGTTTATTGTGACAAAATGGTGAATAGTTCATAGAAGCTAAACAGAATTGGCTATTTATCGTACTTTGGAAGGAAAAAATATTAGTCATAGAAGTTTTCATTTTGTAAAATATATGTAGGGAGGCTGATTACATAATGTATAATGCTATTAAAGTTCTCGTGGTGGATGATGAGGAAAGAATCCGCCGTTTGTTAAAAATGTATTTGGAAAGAGAAGAATACATAATTGATGAAGCTGAAAATGGAGATGTTGCTTTATCAAAAGCTCTTGAAAATGATTATGATTTAATTTTATTGGATATTATGATGCCAGGTAAAGATGGAATCGAAGTTTGCCGTGAGTTAAGAGAGAAAAAAACAACACCTATAATCATGCTTACTGCAAAAGGAGAAGAAGTCAATCGGGTCCAAGGATTTGAAGTAGGGACTGATGATTATATTGTCAAACCATTCAGTCCTCGTGAAGTTGTGTTAAGGGTGAAAGCGTTATTACGCCGTTCTTCAAGCACGAGTTACGTGCAGACCGAAACGACGACAAAAGATGTGATTGTCTTTTCCCATTTAACAATTGATAATGATGCACATCGTGTACTTGCTGATGATAAAGAGGTATCTTTGACACCAAAAGAATATGAATTATTGTATTTCTTAGCGAAATCACCTGATAAAGTATTTGATCGCGAGCAATTGTTAAAAGAAGTGTGGCATTATGAATTCTTTGGAGACCTTCGAACTGTTGACACGCATGTTAAACGCCTACGTGAAAAATTAAACCGTATATCCGAAAATGCTGCCAAGATGATTGTCACTGTTTGGGGTGTCGGTTACAAGTTCGAAGTTATTAATGACTGATGTTATGGGGCAGTGTTGTAGGGAAGCTTTGGGCAACCATTCTATTGCTCGTGTCATTTGTATTAATCGTTTTAACCGTTCTATTAGTAGAATTCTTTCAGAATTTTCAAATTGAAAATATTGAAAATGATTTAACCAAAACGGCAGAGCAGATCATAGAGGTTACAAATGATCATCAGGGCTCTAGCAATTATGTTTTACAAATAGCTTCGGAATTGATAGGCGACGAAACGAAAATGATTATCCTTAATGATGAAAAAATGATATTCTCATCAATCGGTGATAAGGAGATTAAAATTACGCCAGAGTCAATTAAAAATGATCCCGATTTGCAGAAAGTTTTTACGGAAAGAAAGACTGTAAAAAAAGAAATGGCGCTATCTGAGGACAATGGAAATAAGGAATTATCTGCAATCGTTGTCGGAGTGCCACTTGAACTAAATGGAGAGCAGGACGAGGTCTTCTTATTTCAATCCTTGGAGTCCATGGAAGAAACCACTAAGTCCACAACGCAATTCATTCTGTTGGCAGCAGGGATTGCCATTATTTTAACAACGATTTTTGCTTTCTTTTTATCTACAAGGATCAATGCTCCGCTGGTGAAGATGAGGGAAGCCGCCCTAGCCATTGCTAGGGGGAAATTTGATACAAAGGTGCCTATCTTGACTCAGGATGAAATTGGTGAGTTGGCAATAGCATTTAATCAGATGAGAAAGCAATTGAAATTCAATATGAATGCTCTTAGCCAGGAAAAAGAACATCTTTCGAGCATCCTTAGTAGTATGGCGGATGGAGTCATTACCTTCAATAAAGATGGAACTATCCTGGAAACGAATCCGCCAGCGGAAAGATTTCTGCAATCTTGGTACTTTGAAAAAGGCTACAACCGGGAAGATAATGTAAATGTCCCTTTGGTACTGATGAATCTATTTGATGAATCAGAGTCTTTCGATAAGGAGCAAGTCGGGGAAATTACATTGCAGGGAAGGGACTGGGGATTGATTGTCAGTCCTTTATATACAAATGCCGACAATATTCGCGGAGCAGTAGCTATCATTCGTGATATGAGTGATGAAAGACGTATGGACAAACTTAGGACTGATTTCATAGCAAACGTCTCTCATGAGTTAAGAACGCCGATTTCAATGCTGCAAGGATATAGTGAAGCAATTGTTGATGACATAGCTGGAAGTGAAGAGGAAAAAATGGAAATGGCCAGGATTATTTATGATGAATCTCTAAGAATGGGCCGTTTAGTCAATGATTTACTCGATCTAGCTAAATTGGAATCAGGAAAAATGAGTCTCAACTATGAATGCATACCTATTTCATCTTATTTAAAGAGGATTACAAGCAAATTTTCCGGGTTAGCTAAAGAAAAAGGGATAACGATATCCACTAATCTTCAAGACAACGGAATCGAGTGGTGTTTCGATCCCGACCGAATTGAACAGGTATTGACGAATTTAATTGATAATGCGATTCGACATACCCCTCCAGGCGGGAACATTGATGTCATTCAAAGGACAAGTGATCGAAGAGGGTTGATTATTGATGTGAAGGACTCTGGTTCGGGTATCCCTGAAGAGGATTTACCCTTTGTATTCGAGAGATTCTATAAAGCGGATAAAGCACGTACACGCGGTCGATCGGGTACTGGCTTGGGATTGGCTATTGTTAAAAATATCATTAATGCCCATGATGGCTACATTTCGGTAAACAGTTTACCTAAAAAAGGGACGACATTCAGCATTATTCTACCTCGAATAATGGAAAATACTGAATGAATAACTGGTTGTTTGCCAGAAAATCTTGTTTCATAAGAAACAGTGGAGACAAAGGCAATTGGATTTATTTCCAACTTGTCTTTGTCTTTTTTCTTAGAAAGGGAACAGGTTAGTAATATTCTAGTGAATAGGACTCTTATATATAGAAATTCACTGAATTTTGTAATAAGATCATATGTAAAGTGTAACTTTTATATATGAATGACGACTATATTTATGAACGGATGTGGGGAAATGATGGATTCCGTTTTCCACGATCTTTATGAAAAGTATCATCACGAAATTTATCAATTCATTTATTATATGACTAAAAATCGGGAATCGGCAGAGGACCTTGTTCAAGAGGTCTATATCAGGGTTATGAAGGCCTATGACCGATTCGAGGGAAAAAGCAGTGAAAAAACGTGGATATATTCTATTGCGAGAAATGTGACGATTGATTATTTTCGGAAACAAAAACGGTGGAGAGACAAAATCTTTTCTAACTTCGACTGGGAGAGGCAAATGATTAAAGATACTCAGCCTATTCCGGAAGAAGTGGCTATTATGAATGATGATATCCATGATATATATCAATGTTTGAACCGATGCACGATTGATCAAAGGTCCGTCATCATATTACGATATATTCAAGCAATGTCCATATCAGAAACCGCTGAGGTATTAAATTGGAGTGAAAGTAAGGTTAAAACAACCCAGCATCGTGCGTTAAAAGCAATTAAAAAGATGATGGAAGATTTGTCTGGAAAGGAGGATGACCCCATTGAGAAAACCCCGTTGGAAAGAAAACGAAATTGAAGACATGCTTCACCAGCTTCCGAAAGTAAAAGACAAACGAACAAAGGATGAGGTGTTTGCAGGGATTCATAATAAAAAGCGGAAAAAACAATGGTTTCCTCTTATTGTGGGTGTTGCCTCCTTATTCTTAATGGTTGTTTTGGCCTCTTCACTGATTATTGGGAAAGAAGGGACTACAAGCAAAGAGGAGAGCAGCGATAATGGGAAATTAGCTGTCTCTGAACTTAAAAGACTGCCAGATCATGAACAACAGGATACAAAAGTAAAAGATAAGTCTGCCGAAGACAAAGAGGAAAATAGTAAGCTTCAGAGTATGCGTGAAGAAGATATAGAAACGAAAGAAGAAGTTTTCGATAGTGAATCTGTAAAAAAGGACAAGGTAGTAGCCCTTGCTCCTGCAATTTACCCAGACGATCTGAAAAATAAATCGCCGATTACCATGGGTGTGCCAGATAATCAACAGAATTTTGTCATCCCGATTTCAATTGTTGTCAATCGTTATGATGAATCGGATACTCTAAATCAGTTAGTTAATCAAATGTCGGATATCAATGAGGAACAATATGGTCTCTCTGACTATTTCCCACTTGATATAGAGATTACCCAAGGAACCGAAATGAATACTGCTCATATTGAGCTACATGAAGACAGCCAGTTATTGGATGAGGATATCCTCTTTCTCCATACGATGGAAGAGACGCTGTCCTATCTTAATATAGAGAAGATGACCTTTGCTACAGATGGAAAGCAAGGTGCAAGGTTTGCCCATGCAGGATTTTTAAAGGAAGCAGATATACCTCAACAAAAAAATCGCACATTTCTACTTTATCAAAATGATGAATCCTCACCAAAGTTTCTTGTACCAAGTAATATAGATTATCAGGACTTTGAGGAGGCACTTCAGGCAGGAAAAGAGGAGCCAGACATAGAGGGAATATCTTCTGCTATCCCCGATGATTTAATTTGGGAAAAAATAAGTTCAGATGGAGATCTTGTGACTATTCAATTAGCAGAACAAGTGGTAATTGAAAATAGTGAGGATTCTCTTCAAGCTTTAGAAGCGATTCTTTTTATTGCAAAGGAATTTGGCTTTAATAGAGTAAAGTTTGAAAATGCTCCAATTGAAAAAGTTGGCAATCTAAATCTAACAGAAGACATAGTAGTACCTAAAGCCCCTAACCAAGTGAATTGAGGGGAGGAAGTTGTCAAAAGAAGTGGGAGCTGGGCTATATAAAACATCCTGATAATGGTTGCTGAGTATCTAAAATCTCGTAGAAAAAGAATGTGCCCGCATTAAGGGCACATTCTTTTTTTCTTATAATGAAATGAGAGCCATGAATGTAATTTCTTCTGTTTCCTTTAAAAATTGCTTCATGTTATCACTTAATGGTTTATCAAAGCTTAAAACCATGATAGCTTCTCCGCCAGCTTCTTTTCGACCTACCTGCATGGTTGCAATATTCACTTCATGATCACCAAGGATCTTACCTACGTTACCAATTACACCAGGTTTATCGGTGTGTTGGATATATAGTAAATTTGCTTCCGGATGGAAGTCGATTTTGAAGCCATTCAAATTCACAATACGAGAACCATAATTTTCAATGTAAGTGCCACTGATTGTTAGTTCACGGTTATCACCTTTTACTTTAAGGCTGATCAGGTTAGAATATCCTAAAGAGTCTGCAGAGATTTTTTCGCCAACGGTAATACCACGCTCTTTTGCAATCAGCAAGGCATTCACTTCATTGACCGAAGCGTCAACTCTTGATTTAAAGAAGCCTGATATTAAACTTTTTGTCAAAATCGTTGTATCAAAGTCCAATGATTCTCCCGCATATGTAACGGAAATCTCTTGGATGCCTTCTTTCATACATTGAGAAGCAATTGATCCCATTTGCTGTACGAGTTGATAAAATGGCTGAACCTTTTCAAACACTTCTTTAGAAATGGCTGGAAGGTTGATAGAACTTGAAACTGGATTTCCCTCAAAATAAGTCAGCACTTCTTGTGCAACCTGTACTGCAACATTTAATTGAGCTTCTTTTGTAGAAGCACCTAAATGAGGTGTAGCAATGACATTATCAAGTTCAAGTAGCTTATGGCCAAGCGGAGGTTCTTCAACGAAAACGTCTAACGCTGCGCCTGCTACATGCCCTTTAACAATCATTTCATATAAATCATCTTCGTCAAGAATTCCGCCACGGGCACAATTTAATACATAAACACCCTTTTTACAGGTAAGCAGTTTTTCTTTATTTATTAATCCTCTAGTTTCATTCGTTAGAGGTGTATGAACAGTAATAATGTCTGCTTTAGGAAGTAATTCATCTAACGGCAGGGAAGTGACAGACATTTTTTTTGCACGATCAGCAGTTAAGAATGGGTCAAATACAATGACTTCCATACCAAAAACTTTTGCGCGTTTAGCGATTTCTCCTCCGATACGTCCAAAACCCACTATACCTAATGTTTTACCGCGTAGTTCTGTTCCAGTATAAGAAGAACGTTTCCACTCCCCATTCTTCAGAGATGCATATGCTTGCGGAATGTGGCGCATTAGTGAAGCCATCATTGCAAATGTATGTTCAGCTGTTGAAATGGTATTGCCATCAGGTGCATTAACTACCACAATCCCACGTTTAGTCGCAGCAGGGATGTCAATATTATCAACGCCGACACCAGCGCGTGCAATAATTTTCAACTGTGGCATACGGTTCATTAAATCTTCCGTAACTTTTGTTGCGCTTCTAACAAGTATTGCATCAATCTGATCAAGTTCGTTTGCTGCTTCTTCTACTGTCTTTTGAATAAGAAGGATATTGGATGCCTCTGATAGCGGTCCGAGTCCTTCTGGTTTGATGGCATCTGCTACTAAAATCCGATACACGTGTATACACCTTCCTAAGGAAAAAATTATCTTAAATTTCAGTTAATTTTACAATTGAAATGCCGAATATGTCAATTTGGCATTTATTCATGTAAGCGCTTAAAATAATTATTATTAAGTGAAATAATTGTATAAGTCCGCAATAATAATGGATTTATCATCTATTGTATGAAAAAGAACAATTATTTTAAATAATCTTAAAATTGATATAATCGTCAATATAATTTTTGTTTTAATTCATTGATATGTAAATGGTGAGATGTAAGAAATTATGGTGGCCTTGAAAAATGAATATCTTCATATAAATTTTCAAATTAAAAAAAACTATTCAAAAAAAGGAAAGTCATATATAATGGAATTTGTAAAATAAAATTTTATAGGTCTATCTTCGGGGCGGGAAGAGTTCCGAATCATATAAAAGACGCTAGAACCCATATGTACCAAGGGCTCTAGCGTTTTTGTTTTTTGTTTGGTAGGTTTTTTGGTAGGAAATTAGAGAATATTAAAGTAAATGGTAGGGATTTTAAGGATACTTATTTAAGCATTTCATCCAATGCTTTAACGGCATCGCTTTGCATATTAGGCATCATATGAGAGTAGGTATCCAAGGTTACCTTTATGGATTTGTGTCCTAGTAGTTCCTGAACAACTTTTGGATGCACATTGACACTAAATAAAAGTGAGGCACATGTATGCCTTAAATCATGAAACCTAATTTTCCTCACACCTGTTTTATTTAATTGTCTAATCCAAAACTTATGAAAGTTTGTTTTAATAGAAGGTTTCCCATTGGGTTGGCATACAACTAAGTCATGATCGAAATACTCTTCAGCAATTAATTTTTCCTGAATAATCATTGAACGATGTTTCTTCAATTCTGACAACACTTTGTCTGAAACCGTAACAGACCTATAGCCGGCATCAGCTTTGACTCGTTCTTCTATCTTTCCATCAAAGTCTAAGATTTGTCTGATCCGAAGCATTTTGTTTTCAAAATCTACGTCTCTCCAACGCAAAGCCATGATTTCACCTTGGCGCATCCCTGTATAGATAGCCAATATGAATATAATCTTGTTGCGGTGCTCAAATCCGCTTAGAAAGGCTTTTGTCTCATCTTTGGTCCAGTAATCCACTTTCGGCTTACCAGAGCGTGGTTTTGAGCTTTTATCCAATAAAGAAAAAGGGTTCTTTATTATTAATTCTTTTTTGATGGAAGAGTTAAAAGATGTTTGAACAAGGTTGTATATTTTTTTTATTGTTCCATCGGCGAGTCCCTTATCTTGAAGTGTTTTTATGAACTTTTCGAGATGGACAATATTTATTTTTTGAAGAGGTAGATGACCTAATTCAGGAATAATATGATTTCTAAGATGTCCTTCATTTACGTGACGAGTCTTTTTATTAATATCTTGTTTATTCTCTAGCCATTCTGTTATATAGTCCTTGTAAATAATCTTTGTTGGGTCTATATAGCTTCCCCTAAGCCATTCAGTCCTCGTTAAGGCCTCAGCATACCTAGCTTCCTTCTTGCCTTTAAAACCGCGTTTCTTAATCGTTTTACGCTTACCTTTATCGTCTTTCACTTCAAATGTATAATAGTAGGCTGTTTTTCCATTCTTCTCATATTCATAAATTGGCACACTGATTACTCCTTCCACTCAATGACTTGATTAGGTTGAACTTCAAAATACGTACAGACCTTATCAAGAATTTCCATCGAGATATATTCGTCTTTCCCCATTTTTGCAAGAGTAGCTGGAGATATTAGGAGGTATGGAATTTGAAATTAAAAGTAATTATGGATAGTGGCAAAGAATATTTATGTGAAAAAGATAATAGCCTACAAGAGTTTATGCAGAGATGTGTTGTTGGACTTGATCGGATAAAATATATAACTCTTGATAAAGAAGAGAAGATAATTATTAACCTAGTTCATATATCTTCAGTGGAAATACTAGAGGAAACTATAGTTGAATATGATGAAAGTGACCCAATTGTATACGGGTAAAGTCTAAGCATCCTTTCGAGGGTGCTTTTTATTTTGGAGAGAGAGGAAAATGTCCCATTTAACCGTTAAAATGTATTAAATATTACATTTCTAATAGGTAATTAGTTGCGAAAACATAAGATGAATGGTATTGTTGAACCTGTGTTTTTTTTCCAATAGAAGTAATAAGAGGGGGATTTTTAATGTTATTCAAAGTAAGTAAAGTTTTAGGTGTGTTTGCACTGGGTTTTTTACTATTTTTAGTCTTGCCAACTAATTCAAAAGCAGAATCAAATGATGAAGGTTCAACACCAATTTATTTGTCAGATGAACAGAAAGATTCATTAAAAAACTTAGGTTTTAGTGAAGAAGAAATTGATAGTATGACTGAAGAAGAGTATGAGGCATTTGCAAATATTGATGGCGAATTAACAGGAGAATCTACTGAATTCTTTCAAGTTACAGAACAAGAAGATGGACAAGTAGATATCATTCCTGTTACAGAGGAACAAGCTACCCAAGGGCTTTTCCATGATAAAGTTATGAGGGCTACTAAGACAGAAAAAACAAGTTGGATGAGTTTAACTTTAACATCTTCTAAATTGTCAAATGGAAATACATTATTGAAAAATTCATTTAAATGGCTAAAGAATCCTAATGTGGGATTAAAAGATGTCCTAGCTATAACTCATTCAACATCAGCTGTAAAAGTATCTGGTACGGATAAGTTTGTTTATAAGTATACAGATGGAACTGGTACACACACTAAAGGAGCTATCTCATCAACTCCAAGTCAAGCAGGTTGGGCAAAGAAATTTGATTTAAAGGCAATAGGAACAAATGCATCACCTACGAACCATAATGGCTACCTATCTTACCAAGTGAAAAAAGGTAATAAAAACGATATCAATGCCAACGCTTATGGACATTATACACATGTTACAATTGGCCTAACAGGGACGATTACAATTTCAACAGGACAGATTTCTGTCGGAGGAAACATAAAGAAAAGCAACGCAAATGTTCCTATGATAACATTTAAGTATTAAAAGCTATGACTATTAATCTATTTGATTATTATAGATATTAGTTATAATTAAGTGGAATCACGTGGTAAGGAGTGTAACAATGAAACTTTTCTTGAATTTAGTGCTAGGTGTAGTTATAAGTGTGGCAATATTTTTTCTATTATTAACTGCTTTTAGCGAAGATGTTGGACCATTTTTCATTATAACTGTTTTAATTGGTCTTGTTTTAGGACTACAAATTTATATTCTTAGTAAAATCAAAAACATTTAATGAGAAAAAATAGCTACCCTAGGGAGTTCTAAAGATAACTAAGAATCTCTAATTGAGTTTTTTCAAAACGTCTATCAAATGATAGGCGTTTTTATATTGTATTATTCCCCCAATATTTGAACAAATCAAACGTTTAGACTTCTAGTTGGTAACGCGATTAGATATTTAGTTAGGGAGGTAGGTGGTAATTGGCTGAGTACAAGACAGAAGCACAGAAGAAGAAGTTCTATCGTACCAGTGAATGGAACAAGCTAAGGCTTAAAGCATTACAGAGGGACAACTATGAATGCCAACAGTGTAAGCGTGAAGGCAAGGTGCATGTGGACTCTAAGAAAGTTGAAGGTGAAAGGAAGAGTATAGAGCTCAATGTCCATCATAAGTACGAGATTGAAGATTATCCGCAGCTAGCTTTGGTATTGGATAACCTTACAACATTATGCCTGAACTGTCATAACAAAATACACAATAGAGTATTTGGAGACCAGAAAAAGAAAAAATGGGACGACGAGATGTGGTAACACCCCCCACCAAAAGTTTTTGTGGAATTAAAAAATCCCGGGGACCGGGGAGGGGGCTCTGTCGTCCAAAAAAAATTTAAAAAACCATTGCTATATTAGGGGGTTAAAAAAATAGAGGGGGGTGTAACAATATGTAGCAATGATTGGCGGTGCATTGGGTGCACTGCTTTTATTTTTTCAATCACTCGGTTATCAGGTTGAATGGTTCAATGAAGATACGATAAATTCATTCACTAACTTCCTAACAGCGATTGTGCCCCTTGGTTTTGCTTTATATGGAGTTTATAAGAATCAATATTTAGTAACCAAGAAAGCTCAGAAACAAGAAGAAGCATTGAAAAAACAAGGATTAAAATAAGCTGCCCATTGGGTGGCTTTTTATTTTAAATTAAAAGGAGACGATGGGAAATGACTAAAATTTTTATTGATGCAGGACACGGCGGGACAGATCCAGGTGCGGTTGGGAACGGTTTAAAAGAAAAAGATTTAACATTAAAAATAGCAACAAAGGTAAAAATTATGCTAGAAGATTATAAAGATGTATCCGTTAAAATGAGCCGTGCTGGTGACACCTATCCATCCTTATCTGCACGTACTAAAGTTGCTAATGAATGGGATGCTGACTTTTTCCTATCAATCCACATTAACGCTGGTGGTGGAACAGGATACGAAGATTATATTTACACTTCAGCAAGTGCTATGGCAAAAGAATATCAATCCACCAACCATGTAGAAATAATGAAGCAAATTGATATGAAAGATCGCGGTAAAAAATCAGCTAACTATCAGGTGCTTCGTACTAGCTCTATGCCTGCAATTTTAACTGAATGTGGATTTATTGATAATGCTGGGGATGCAGCTAAATTAAAACAAATCGGAAATGATGGAACGGCTAATGTTTCTCCGAATCAGATGACTCTGGAAGACGTAACTGAAGAAGAAAATGGCCGATTCGAGGCTGAACCTGACACCCAAAAGGAAGATGACGATCCGTTCGCTACTGACCTAAGTGATGATGATTCATTAGAATAATTTGTTTGGCCCTAGGCTTCGGCCTGGGGAACCTCTTAGGGAATTGGGGGAAGACAATGAGCTTTGAACTACCTGAATTAGACAGAAAAGAAACCCAGAAAGCATTGGAAGAAACGCTGAAGAAATATAGATTATATAAATACTTATTATATGAAGAAAGAGAAGCTTCAGTCACATCAAGCCCAGAAGTAAGATATCATGGTCCTACTAACCAGACTGGTGATCAGACAGGAAGTATTGCCATTTATAACACTGACCAACAGACATATAGAAAAAATTTCTGTAAACGTTTAGAATGTGCTGTCAGTCGCTTACCTAAGTTGGAAAGATTTCTGATTGAAGAAAGATACATGCAAGAGGAGTCGGACTATCTGACAGATTACAATGTGTATTGTTTTAAGTTTCAACCGGCTATATCCGAAAAAACATACTCGAAAATTCGTTGGAAGGCTTTTTATAAAGTTGCATTAAATTTAAATATAGCTGTGTTAATAAATAAGGAGGTTTGATGATGGGGCTAATCAACAGAGACGAATATCCCGAAGCACTTGAGCCTAAAGACATTCAAGAAATACTTAAGCTAGGAAGAAGACAAACTTATGAGTTACTGGCTGATGCTCCATTCCGAGTACTAAAGGTCGGGAGGAATTATAAAATACCAAAGCATGTCTTTTTTAATTGGTTTGAAGGGAGTGGAATAAAGAATTAAAGCCGTAGATTTATTTCTTGCTTTTTTTAAAATACGTGATAAAATCTAAGCAGTTAAGTGGTTGAGAAACGGTAGGTTTTTGGTAGGAAACTTGGTAGGATAAGCGAGTTTTTGAGGTGATTAGGGGAAACATAATAAATCGCCTTTACTAATGAAATGCTGATACAAAGCTACTTAACGCACCTTTCGGAAACGAAAGGAAACTAAAAATTTTATAGGTCTATCTTCGGGGCGGGGTGTAATTCCCCACCGGCGGTGATGAAGAAATAATTCTTCTAAGCCCGCGAGCCTTACGGGGCAGGATTTGGTGTGATTCCAAAGCCGACAGTATAGTCTGGATGGGAGAAGATGGAGGTTCCTGATTGCGTTCAAACAGTCATTTACTGAACGTTTGTTTGATGAAACCTTTAATTTATCCCTTTAATTCGGTCGGAATTAAAGGGTTTTTTATTGAACATCAACATGATGAAGGAGCACTAACCTCTTTTTCGGGTAGATCAGAAAAAGAAGGAGAGAGAACTATGAAAAAGAACAAAGTGAATAAAATGGTCACACTGGCAATGTTGGGAAGCATTTCATATCTATTGATGCTTTTGAATTTTCCGTTTCCAGGATTTCCACCTTTTCTGAATGTTGATTTTAGTGACATTCCAGCACTGATGGCAGCATTGATTTTCGGTCCGATGGCTGGAATTCTAGTTGAATTTCTTAAAAACCTATTGGATTTAGTCATGACAGGGACAATGACTGCTGTACCTGTGGGGCATATCGCTAACTTTATAGCAGGAATACTGTTCGTCTTGCCAACTTACTATGTATTTAAAAAAATCAATTCAAAAAAAGGGATGACTTTCGCTTTACTTGCTGGTACAGTTACCATGGCGGTAGTTATGAGTGTTTTAAACTATTATGTCTTTTTACCGGCATATACCTTCTTTATGGGATGGGATGCAATGTCAGCACCCGAGTCAAGGAAGTTCGTAACGACGGCAATCTTACCTTTCAATGTGATTAAAGGCGTGCTTATCACTTCTGTATTCATGTTGTTGTTTATTAAATTACAGACATGGATCAATAAGCAAGTATTATATAAAAATGCTTAATGGCATTAACTATAGAACACAAAAAACCGGATATTTATGTCCGGTTTTTTGTCTGTTTAATTTGGTTAGTAGGGGAAGGGATATAAGTAGCAAAAAAAAGCCATTTTCGATTGAAAATGGCTTGTACCTTTATTCGAATTTTAGTGCATCCCCGTCAAATGCCTCGTCAGCAACTTTAATAGAATCTGTTGGACATCCTTCAAATGCGTCCATCATGTCATCTATAAGTACATCTGGAATTTCAACGATACCTTCGTTATCGTCAAGGGTAACAAATGCAATCCCTTCGTCATCATAATCATATATATCCGGTGCTGCTGCTCCGCAAGCTCCACAAGCGATACATGTTTCTTTATCAACAATTGTAAATTTAGCCATGAATATAACCCCTCCTAAGTTGATTAACAACTGATAATCTTTTTATTTCAGATTATTATCTCTTTCCTATTGTAAGACCGAATGCCAAACTTTTCAATAGAAATTGTATTGATACTAACTATTATGATGTGGAATGTCAATGATAAATATAGAAAATAGTATTTTGATCTTTGCTTTCATTCGTCATTTAGTCACAATTTCTTATGGTATTTATCATTAAAAACGGCGATTTTTGCAGTTTTTTGATACAATAGGGTTAATTGGTTAATTGAAACAAGGATGTGAGTCCCATGAATAATTATCTACAAGTAATCATTCTATATGCAATAAAAAAATTTCAAGGCGAACGTTCTATTTATGCTATTTATCATATGCTACAGGGCAAAAAGTCGTCACAGACAATCCAGGATGCCCACTTATTCGGGTTAACGAATATTTTTGGGACAATACCTCGTTTTACCCGACAACAATTAAATCAAAACATTCAACTATTTCATGAGCATAATTTCATTGAGATAACCGATAAAACCGATGCTTATATAATCAGTGGCCAAGGCGGTAGAAAGTTAACCGATTATTTGAAGAAGAATCCTTTTCCAACATCCTTAAATGGCTGGAAATATCAAAATATCACCCCGATATTCTGGGGGAGATTAAACTTACTCATACAAACTATATCCCATATTGTCCACAATGAAAGACGTTTTTATCCTATACAACGAAACCCCAAAATCCAATGTTTTGTAAAGGAATTCTTACAAAACAATCGCCAGGACCGAGGGTTGATTGCGCAGCATCTTTATGAAGAACTGATATCGTTATTAGAGCTGCAAAGTAAT
Organism: Peribacillus butanolivorans; assembly: GCF_001273755.1. Classification (GTDB taxonomy): domain Bacteria; phylum Bacillota; class Bacilli; order Bacillales; family DSM-1321; genus Peribacillus; species Peribacillus butanolivorans. The sequence goes on along the minus strand of NZ_LGYA01000001.1, from coordinate 3,269,659 downwards.
TTAAAACGAGATATTTTTATTTTGAAATTAACAGGGGTAAACAGGATTGGACTTACGTTTGAACAGATTGCGAAAAGGAAAGATGTAGAAGAAGAGTATGTGCGCTTTACATTTCTTGACTCGTTACATCAAATGCTTGCGGAAATAGAACAGGTAACAGATTACCCTATTTTGGCATCCTTATTCAGTGATTGGCAAAGGAGTGGCAATCCTCATTTGACTCATTCTACACAAACGACATTGCGATATATTCAAGCAGGGAAAACTTTGTTTGAAATAGCAGAAATCCGCCGTTTAAAAGTCAATACCATTGAAGATCATCTTGTTGAAATTGTCTTATCGGATAAAAGCTTTCCAATTGCTGAATATGTATCCCATGAGGATGAAGGGGAAATCATCGCTGCAATTAAGGAACTCAATACCAAGCAGCTAAAGGCAATCAAACAGGAAGTTGATAATAAACAGATTAGTTTTTTCCAAATAAGGCTTGTACTTGCGAAATTGGGTGATGGATGATGAATTTAGAGCATGTCTTAAAAGAAAAATTTGGATTTGATAAATTCCGTCCAGGACAAAAAGAAGTGATTGAATCATTGATGTCTGGCTGTCATACTTTAGCGATGTTGCCAACGGGGTCAGGTAAGTCATTGTGTTATCAGTTGCCTGCTTACCTTTTGAATAAGACGACCTTAATAGTTTCCCCGTTATTATCTTTAATGCAGGATCAGGCAGATCAGCTCAAAATGAGAGGTGAAAAAAGTGTATTAACCCTTAATTCTTTTTTGACGTTAAATCAAAAAAGGGAGGCTTTCGATCGCTTACATATGTATCGGTTTATTTTTTTATCTCCTGAAATGCTTAGCCTTGAGGGTGTGATAAAGTCTTTAAAGACCTTAGAAATAGGTTTGTTTGTCATTGATGAAGCACACTGTATCTCACAATGGGGGTATGATTTTCGACCTGATTATTTGAATTTAGGAGAAGTTAGACGTGAGTTGAACAATCCATTAACGCTCGCCTTAACGGCAACTGCAACAAAAGAAGTGCGGAAAGATATCATTGGAAAACTCAATATCAATCAAGCTAAAGAAACCGTATCATCTGTAGATAGGGATAATATTGCCATACTTTCTGAGAGACTTTTCAGCTACGAAGAAAAGTTATTCCGTGTTCTGGAGCTTGTCAGAAAATTCACGGGGAGTGGCATTATTTATTTTTCATCTAAAAAGGTGGCAGAAGCCGTCACTGGATTTTTACAGGAAAACGGGGTAGATAGCGTCAATTTTTATCATGGCGGCATGGATCAGGACCAAAGAATGCTTATTCAGCAGCAATTCATTTCTGGCCAATTAAAAATAATATGCGCAACGAGTGCTTTTGGCATGGGTGTAAATAAATCGGATGTCAGATATGTTATCCATTTTCATATGCCCTCTACAATGGAATCTTATTTGCAGGAAATAGGTAGGGCGGGGCGTGATCGGAAACAAAGTGTAGCAGTCTTATTATATAGTGAAGGAGATGAAGGGCTTCCCCTTCATTTGATGGAACAACAATTGCCGTCCGATTTGCAAATAGAGGGTGTGTGTTCCTTCCTGAGCGAAGCACAAAAGATAGGAGCAAATTTGACTCTTTCTGAAAAAGAACAGCTGTCTCAATCTTTTTCCTTAAATGATATTCAGCTTCGTTTTTTTACACAGTTTCTTACAGGAAATCAGGATCCTTTACAGCATGTGGAAGAGATGAAAGAGTATTGTCAAAAGAGAAAGTCCCGGAATCAGGAAAAATTGCATAAATTTCTCAATTGGATATATGCTCAGGAATGTCGCCGTTTGGGAATTCTGAATTACTTTGATGAAAAGCAGCAAAAGTTGAATCCTTTCTGCTGCGACTTCTGTGGAATGGATGCGAATAAGATGATCGATTTATTGCCCGCAGTGAAGGTAGAACAAGTTAATTCTTATACCACTTGGAAACAGGAATTGGCTTTTATCTTATTAAAGAAGGAAAATTGGGATGAAAAATAAGCAAGCTGAATTAATAAAACAGCTAACAGATAAGCAGTTGCTATATAATTTGTTTCTTACACAAATTATTCTCTTAACGTTAGCCTTTTTTTTAGGTATTATTTTATTTAATGAACGTTCTACTTTTTTCGAATTATTTATCTTCAATGACCTTAATATTTTGTTATTTGGTATCCCGGCAGGAATTATAGTCGTTCTATTTGATTTATTTATGATGAGAGTGACGCCATCATCCTATCAAGATGATGGTGGGATTAACGAACGCATTTTCAGTAGTCTGTCTTACTCGATGATTTTTGTTGTTGCTTTAGTGGTAGCGATAAGTGAGGAATTATTATTTCGTGGAGTGTTACAAACTCACCTTGGTTTACTTTGGACGAGTATTATTTTTGCTGCGGTTCATTATCGTTATTTATTTAATTGGTTTTTATTTTTAAATGTTTTGGTTTTGAGCTTCTTTATCGGGTTTCTGTTTGAATTGACAAATAATTTACTGGTGACGATCACGGCCCATTTTTTGATTGACTTTATCCTTGGAGTATTAATCAGGAGGAAAAAAGCAAAGCGGGTTGAGCAAGAAAGGGGGTGACCTATATGAATGATGTAAAAAAGAATGGGAAAGACAAAGATCAGGCTGGTGAACTTCGGACGCGAGTCGAACGTCAGAAGGCGAAGTCATCTCTGCCAAAGCGTAGCCAAGTCCATCAGAATAAAAAGAAAAAAAGTAAAGTGAAGATTAAGTTTCCGATGATTAAGTTATTATCGTTGTTTTTTATCTTGCTTCCGATAGGATTTTACAGTCTTAATACATATCTTCAAGAAAAACCTGAACGTCATACAAGAAGTGATCAAGTAGTGAACTATAATGAAAATGAAGACGCTGATAAAGAAACGATACCAACTACAGCAACTGCAGATGATTTAAAAGATAATGATTTGGAGAAAGAAGCAAAAAATTCAGCCAAGTCTGAAGCAGAGAAGAAGAAAGAAAAAGAAAAGCAGAAGGCTGAAGAAAAGGAACAAGCAAAGAAAAAGGCTGAAGAAAAAGAAAAAGCGCAGCAAGAAGCTGAAGAAAAGGCTAAGGCAAAGCAAATAGCTGAAGAAAAAGCCAAGGCAAAGCAAATAGCTGAAGAAAAAGCCAAGAAAGAAGCAGCAGAAGACAAAAAAACAACGGAAAGAGCACCAGCAGTCAAGCCAAATAAGGATGAATATAAGGTTGTCTTACATACTGTTAAAGCGGAAGAAACATTATTCCGAATTTCCATGAATTACTACAATTCACAGGAAGGAATTGCTCTAATTAAGGAGTGGAACGGCCTGAATGGCAATGAAATTTCCAAGGGCCAGGTTTTAAAAATTCCAATAAAGAAATAGAAATAATAATGAACACTCTGTCTTTTGAGGCAGGGTGTTTTTACTTTCATACAGCTTTTCTTTGTTCCGCAAAGAGGCTAATCATGCCTAGTTATTTATCATTTTTTTCTGGACAATCTCATATTATCACTTAAAGGGTAGTTATGAGGGGGAAAGAAAATGGAACCTACAATTATTTTATTGGATGAAAAAACGGATCAAGCAACAAAGCAAATGCTGCAGAACGTTGTAGATCGAAAAAAAAAGTTCGAGGCTCTAAAAAAGAAACATCTTCATAGTTTATGGGCAACAATGATTATTGCTGCTCTTTTTTTGGTTTATCTTTATTTTTATATTGTAGTTCCTTATTCCTATTCTTTTTTTAAGATGTTTAGTGTTTTTGTTGACCATTTCAGCCATTTTCTATTTTTAGCAGCAGCATTTGGGTTATATGGATATATGATATTAATTAAAAAGAAGCTTGATAAAGCTGAGAAGGAGTTTCAGTTGCTTCGTTGCGAAATCATTAATAAAAGTAAGCAGCTGTGGGAAAAAGAGGATGAATGGAAAAGTCGCCATAAGGTTTTTGAAATGATGAAGAAGAACTATGATATAAACTTATATCATGAAAATAAATGATTATTCGCTTTAAGAATATTTAATTGCGGGTAATATGGTTTTATGTTTATATGAAGGTAACTATTGCCATTTGTAGAGAAAGAAGGTTTAACGGAAGATGTTATTGGTATATGGATTATTTTTAGGCTTAATTCTGCTGTTATTTGCTACTGTTATACATATGTGGCGTACGGCAAATCAGGATAGGATAATTTTTCAAGACTTATATTTCAACGACTTTCCTGAAGGATTTGGCGATGTCCGGATTTTTTTTATATCTGATCTTCATCGACGGATCGTGTCGGATAAATTGATTGAGGAAGCCCGCGGTAAAGCAGATATGGTTATTATCGGTGGTGACATCAGAGAAAGTGGGGTTCCTCTGGAGAGAGTTGAAAAAAATATTTTGAAATTAAAAGGACTTGGTCCCCTTTATTTTGTTTGGGGAAATAATGATTACGAAGGAGACTTTCATGAGCTAGATGCATCACTTCTAAAGCATGGTGTGAAAATTCTGGATAATACAGCCGTTTCTTTTGAGTCCCAAAAAGGGGAGAAGTTTGCTCTCTTAGGTATTGATGATATATCAGTAGAAAGAGATAGGCTTGACCTTGCTCTATCAGATTGCAGAAATGAGCCATTCCGGATTTTGGTCAGCCATAACCCGCTAGTAAAAAAACAATTAACACCAGAACATCATATAAGACTTGTCCTATCAGGTCACACCCATGGAGGACAGATTCGGATATTCGGGCTTGGGCCATATCAGATCGGTAGTATAAAAAAAGAGGGTGACTGCTTGTACGTGACGAGTAATGGTTATGGGACAAGCGCAGTGCCATTAAGACTTGAAGCGAAGCCAGAAACTCACCTTTTTACGCTAAAAAGAGGAAAACATACGCAAATTGGCGAAGCCGTGGAAAAGACCTATTAAGCTGCCTTCTTAAACAAGCATATCGAAATTTTACAGAGTTGAAAGAATCCACTATAATTTCAACAAATGAATGTTCTGTTATTGGAGGCTTTGTAAAACCATGCAAGAAGGTAAATATAATATTAAGGCAGTTTCAAAACTGCTAGGTATTCAGTCGGGTACTTTGAGGGCATGGGAAAGGCGCTATCAATTTATTGAACCTGTCAGAAATGATTCAGGTCACCGGCTGTATACAGAGAAACATCTCCAAACCCTCAAATGGCTAATCAATAAAACAAATCAGGGCTTCACAATCAGTCAGGCTGTTTCACTACTCGAAACTAGCACTGTAGCGACTGATGTTCCTGAAACAAAACGATATAATGAGCAATCTATAAAGTTAGCGGACGAGCTACTTGAAGCTCTCATAAGTTTCAATGAAAATAAAGCTCAAATGCTGATCAGCCAAGCTTTCAGTATGTATACGATTGAACATACTGTAGTTGATGTGCTTGGTGCCATACTTGTTCAGATTGGCGATATGTGGGAAAGAGGAGAAATTACTTCTGCTCATGAACATTTTGCATCTAACATTCTAAAGTCCAGAATTAGTTCCGTAATGCATATGATTCCAACAAGTGAATTTCTTCCTAAAGCTCTTACTGTTTGTGCCCCCGGTGAAAAACATGAATTCGGCCTGTTGATTTTTACAATCTTTTTAAAGCGAAAAGGATATGAAACGGTCTATTTGGGAGAATCCATCGCCGACAAAGATCTTTTTACCGTTTTAAAAATCATAAGACCATCCTACTTATTTATGTCTTGTTCACTTAATGAAAACCTCGTAGGAACCTTAAGACTTGTCGAAGAATTAAGCCGGGATTTTCCTGATTTGAAGGTTGGGCTTGGAGGAGCGGCACTGAACCATGTATCGGATGAAATCCGAACCTCCTTCAGCAGAGTTTTAATCGGTGGATCTCAATCAGATTGGGAGGAATGGTTGAAAATTTAGAGGTTAGTGTTTGATAAATAATGGATATGCACCCTGAGACCAAGGCTTCATATGATGTATGAAGATGGTAACCAGGGGGCATTTTTTTATGAAGCTGGAGCGATTAACTAATAATAAAATCAAGATTTTTTTGACCCTTGATGATTTAATTGATAGAGGAATAACTAAAGAAGATATTTTAGGGAATTCTTTAAAAGTCCACAAGTTATTTCAGGATATGGTGGAGGAAGCGTGTGAAGAACTCAGCTTTAAAATGAGTGGTTCCATTGCAATCGAGATTTTTTCCCTGCCTGCTCAGGGGTTGATTATCATTGTAACGAAGGAAGAAGAAGAGTTATTAACAGATGAAGAAGAGTTCCTGGATTTGCAAGTGAAAATTGATGACTTCCCCCATATTCTGTATGTTTTCAATGAGTTTGAAGATATTGTTCAATTATCTCATAGATTGTCATATCATGGCTTGCTTAATAGCACTCTTTATCATTATGAGGGAAGATACTATTTACTGATTGAGAATGTCAAAGATACGACTTATGACACGGTCATCTCCTTAGCGGCTGAGTATGGCCATGCTTCAACACTTACGCTATACCGCATCAACGAATATGGAACATGCATCATTGAGAAAGAAGCCATACATGTATTAATCTCACATTTTAATTAGTTGAAAAAGAGGGAGACAGGGCAGACACATATTGAACATTCCAATGCGGTTTGCCTTATTCGTCTCAAATTCCCTGTTTAAGAAAAAGTATAGGAAAAGAAGCAAGAAAACCCTTGGTATGATAACGTTTTCATTTTTTGAATATTTCCAACTTTTAAATTCCCATTTTTACTCTTGCATAAATATAACGAAGGTGTATACTAGCACTTGAAGAGGACTATTTGTAAATTATAATCTAAATATATGGATGAGATTTTCTAGGAGGTACTATTGATGGAATCGGCAAAAGGTAATGGCCCTGTAAATGAGGAAGAAAAACACGACGTATTGAGGTCTACCCAGACTGTTATACATAAAGCGTTAGACAAGCTGGGTTATCCTGAAGAGGTATACGAGCTCTTAAAGGAACCTTTACGTTTATTAACCGTGAAGATGCCAATACGTATGGATGATGGTTCAGTTAAAATTTTCACGGGTTACAGGGCACAGCATAATGATGCTGTTGGACCAACAAAAGGTGGCATCCGTTTTCACCCTAATGTGACAGAACGAGAAGTAAAGGCATTGTCCATTTGGATGAGTTTGAAATGTGGCATCGTTGATTTGCCTTATGGCGGAGGTAAAGGTGGAATCGTTTGTGATCCTCGTAATATGTCCTTCCGTGAGCTGGAAAGACTAAGCCGGGGCTATGTCCGTGCTATCAGTCAAATCGTAGGTCCGACAAAAGATATCCCGGCACCTGATGTATTTACTAATTCCCAGATCATGGCGTGGATGATGGATGAATATAGCCGTATGGATGAATTCAACTCACCAGGATTCATTACGGGTAAACCGCTTGTACTTGGTGGTTCTCATGGCCGTGAGTCTGCAACTGCAAAAGGTGTAACTATCTGTATTAATGAAGCTGCGAAAAAGCGCGGAATTGATATTAAAGGGGCACGAGTTGTTATTCAAGGATTTGGTAACGCTGGTAGTTTCTTAGCTAAATTCATGCACGATGCAGGTGCTAAGGTGATTGGGATTTCAGACGCCTATGGTGCTCTGCATGATCCTGAAGGCTTGGATATCGACTATCTTCTAGATCGTAGAGACAGTTTCGGAACCGTGACTAAATTGTTTAAAAGCACAATCTCAAATAAAGAGCTGCTTGAATTGGATTGCGATATTTTAGTTCCGGCTGCTATTGAAAATCAAATTACGGAAGAAAATGCTGCAGATATTAAAGCTTCTATCGTTGTCGAGGCAGCAAATGGTCCAACAACAATTGAAGCGACACAAATCTTAACGGATCGTGGCATATTACTTGTACCTGATGTCCTGGCTTCTGCTGGCGGAGTTACCGTTTCTTACTTCGAATGGGTGCAAAATAATCAAGGATATTACTGGTCTGAAGAAGAAGTGGACGAAAAGCTTGAAAAAATCCTTGTGAAATCTTTTAATAATATTTACGAACTTGCACAATCTAGACGAGTTGATATGCGTCTTGCCGCTTATATGATTGGTGTAAGAAAAATGGCTGAAGCTTCACGTTTCCGTGGCTGGATCTAATAGGTTCAAAGCCTGGATTGTAAACGAATAAATGCGTTCATTGCATTATCATTGAAAAGATTTGTAAAAACTCCTATCATGTATTGATAGGAGTTTTTATTTTTTTTAGAGAAAGAATTACATAGTGAGTAGGAAGGCAGTGGAGTATAAATGAATTATGAAGAAGTAATTATCATAGGTGGAGGTCCATGTGGATTGGCTGCTGCAATTGCCCTGAAGGAAGTGGGGATACAGTCTCTAATCATTGAAAAAGGCAATGTGGTGGATTCCATATACCGGTATCCAACACATCAAACCTTTTTTAGTTCAAGTGAAAAATTGGAGATTGGTGACACGGCTTTTATCACGGAAAACCGTAAGCCTGTCCGTAATCAGGCACTTGCCTATTATAGGGAGGTAGCTAGAAGGAAAGAACTGCGTGTGAATAAGTTCGAAAAAGTGGAAAAAGTGGAAAAACAGGATAATGGTAAATTTTTAGTCCGGACATCAAAAGGCGACTATACAGCTTTGCGAGTCATCGTATCGACCGGTTATTATGATCATCCTAATTATATGTGTATTCCCGGTGAGCAGCTTCCTAAAGTGTTTCATTATTTCAAGGAGGGTCATCCGTACTTTAACTGTGATGTTACAGTCATCGGTGGTAAAAACTCAAGTGTAGATGCAGCGCTGGAGTTGGTCAAGTCAGGGGCAAGAGTTACAGTCCTGTATAGAGGCTCAGAATTCTCTTCAAAAATTAAACCATGGATTCTCCCTGAATTTGAATCATTAGTCCGTAATGGGACAATTATGATGGAATTTAATGCGGTTATTGATGAGATCACAGAGGAGAGTGTCATTTATCACGTAGGTAACGAGGAAAAGGTTATTAAAAATGATTTTGTGTTTGCAATGACTGGATATCATCCTGATCATTCATTTTTAGCATCAATGGGCATCAAAATTGACGAGGAGACAGGAAGGCCTACTTATAATGAGGAAACGATGGAGACGAACATTGAAGGTATCTATATTGCTGGAGTTCTAGCAGCTGGAAATAATGCGAATGAAATCTTCATTGAAAATGGTCGGTTTCATGGAGGCTTGATTGCATACCATTTGGCTGTTAAGGAAAAGTAATTTTTATTACAGGAGCTGAAAGTATGGAGAAAATATCATTAATAACAACAGGTGGAACAATCGCCAGTAAAGAAACCACGAATGGTATGTTGGCTTCTGGTGCGTTAAGCGGGATAGAGTTAGCATCACTTTGCAAACTACCAAACCATATTGAAATGAAAGTTGTAGACCTTTTCCGGATTTCTAGTATGTCCATGGGTTTTGGGAAAATGGAAAAACTTAAATGTGCAATTCAAAAAGAATTGGAGGATCCAGATGTTACTGGAATTGTCGTAACTCACGGTACGGATACATTAGAAGAAACGGCTTATTTCTTGGATGTTACGATTAAGGATCAACGCCCAATTGTTTTAACTGGTTCTCAGCGATCTCCTAAAGATGTTGGAACTGATGTGTATTCGAATTTAAGAAATTCAATATTATGCGCGGCGAGTGAATTGCTTTATGACGTTGGTGTGGTTGTTGTTTTTAATGAAAGAATCTATTCAGCAAAATATGTAAAAAAAGTACATGCTTCCAATTTGCAAGGATTTGAATCTTTTGGCTATGGGTATTTAGGTATTATTGATAACGATATCGTTAGCATATATCAAAAACCACTACATCGGGAGTGCTTTGATATCCATCATCGTATCCCTAGGGTGGATATCATCAAGTGCCATACTGGCGCTGATGGCCTTTTTATAGAAGCTTCGGTCAAAAAAGGCGCTAAGGGTATCGTGCTCGAAGGTGTTGGCAGGGGACAGGTTACACCGGAAATGGTTCCTGCCATCCAAGAGGCAATCGATAATGGTGTTACTATCGTCATGACTACAAGTGCGGAAGAAGGAAAAGTATATCCAGCTTATGATTATGAAGGTAGCGCATTTGATCTAAAACAACGTGGAGTAATATTAGGTGCTGACTATGACAGCAAGAAAGCAAGAATTAAGTTAGCTGTCGTTCTATCCAGTGAACACACCGTAGATGAAAAATTCTTTAAGTACTGAGGAATTAAAAAATGTAGAAAGACTTTGATTCTTAGATTTAGTTTTTCTGCATTCCGTGGTACGATTAAGAAAAAGAAAAAGAAAAGAGGGTCAGCTTATGCTGGTCATGTTGTCAGCAGCTATTGCGCCAGGGTTGGCGCTGCTCAGCTATTTCTATTTGAAAGATCAATATGAAACCGAACCCATTTCGGTTGTCATCAAAACTTTTTTCTTCGGTGTCTTCCTTGTTCTGCCGATTATGTTTATCCAATATGTGCTTGAAACGGAACATATTTTAAATACCGATTTTGCTAATGCTTTTTTATGGGCTGCATTGCTTGAAGAATTTTTCAAGTGGTTCATACTCATATATGTAATATATCAACATATAGCCTTTGATGAGCCATATGATGGAATCGTCTATGGTGCAGCAGTCTCCCTTGGATTTGCCACAATGGAAAATATAATGTATTTGCTGGCCAATGGAGTAGAACATGCTTTTATCAGAGCTATTCTCCCTGTATCAAGTCACGCTTTATTCGGTGTAATCATGGGGTACTATTTGGGCAAGGCGAAATTTTCTACTTCGAATAATAGGTCCTATTTATTCTTGGCACTTGTCATACCAATCTTGCTACATGGGGTTTATGACTATATTTTAATATCACAAAAATTTTGGGTGTATTTTATCTTGCCATTTATGATTTACTTATGGTGGTTAGGTATGAAAAAAGTAAAAAAAGCTCGTTTATTGTCTGAGTTTCATGCAGAAAAACTTTCTCAAAATCATTTTCTTAGTAAGTAATATATATTTCTATGACGGAGTGCTGGCATATTTTGCCCGCTCCGTTTTTTATTGGTTTGGAATAAAAAAGCCAGTTAAGAAGAAAATAGAATTACATTAATTCAAGAAAAAGAGGAGTGTTTTTGATGAAAGGAATTTCGTCAAAATGGAAATGGCTTTTGCTGTTTTCGTGTATAACGATTTGTTTCGGAATTTTCCCGGAAACAAGAACAAATGCCTTTTCGAGCCAAGTTATTCAAAAAGGCGCGGTTGGTGATGATGTAATTGAACTTCAAGCACGGTTACAAAACATTGGATACTATCATGGAAAGATTGATGGAGTCTATGGCTGGGGTACTTATTGGGCACTTCGAAACTTTCAACAAGATTTCGGACTTCCAATCGATGGCTTTGCCGGGTCCTCTACAAAACAGAAGTTGGCAAATGCCTCTAATTTTAATAGTAAATTTGTTCACGAACAGATTAATAAAGGTAACGAGTTTACGTATTATGGAGGAGTCGATATTGAAAAGCAGGTAAAAGTGAAGGGGAATGCATCAGGATCTAAGCCAAGTGGAGGCAAAGCTCCATCCGAAAAAACACCCTCCAAAACTGCTACAGCAGCGAATCTTCCGGGCGGATACTCTCAGAATGATATACAACTGATGGCCAATGCCGTATATGGCGAGGCGCGGGGGGAGCCATATACCGGTCAAGTTGCTGTTGCAGCCGTAATTTTAAATAGGGTAGAGAGTGTATCTTTCCCGAATACCATTTCGGGAGTGATTTTTGAACCTGGGGCCTTTACGGCTGTTGCGGATGGACAGATTTGGCTGACACCAAACGAAAGGGCAAAAGAAGCCGTCGTGGATGCTATCAATGGTTGGGATCCAAGCGGTAATGCAGAATATTACTTTAATCCCGATACGGCAACAAGTAAGTGGATCTGGTCAAGAGAACAAATTAAAAGAATCGGAAAACATATCTTTTGTAAGTAAAGAGGTGAAGGAAAATGATCAGGAATATAGTGATTGTCCTGCTTGTTGTAGTCGTTGCAGGAACCGCATTCTGGGGCTATCAAGAACATAAGGAAAAAAATGCTGTATTAATCAATGCGGAAAACACGTATCAGCGGGCCTTTCATGATTTAAGCTATCAAGTAGACTTATTGCATGATAAAGTCGGCAGCACATTGGCTATGAATTCTCGATATTCATTAAGTCCGGCCTTAACCGATGTATGGCGTATCACTTCCGAAGCCCAAAGTGATGTTGGACAGCTGCCGTTGACCCTGCTCCCATTCAATAAAACGGAAGAATTTTTATCGAAAATTGCGGACTTCAGTTATAAAACAGCTGTACGTGACCTTGAAAAAGAACCATTGAATGATAAGGAATATTCGACTTTACAATCCTTGTACACCCAGGCAGGTGACATCCAGGACGAGTTAAGAAAAGTGCAATATCTAGTCCTTAAAAACAATTTACGCTGGATGGATGTCGAAATGGCTCTTGCATCAGGAAAAGAAAATTCGGATAACACGATCATCGACGGATTAAAAACGGTAGAGAAAAAAGTATCTGGGTATGGGGAAACAAATGAGATGAATCCGACTTTTACTTCTGTACAACAGAAGGAGGAAAATTACAAAAATTTAGAAGGTAAAGTCTATACAAAAGAAGAAGCTGTTGATGTTGCAAAAGGCTATGCCCATATTAAAAACGGAAATTTGAAGGTGAATGTTGAAGAAAACGGCAAAGGTTCCGATTACGGATTTTACAGTGTAAGCATTCTTGATAAGGATACCAATAACGAAGTGAATATGGATTTGACCAAAAAAGGCGGTTATCCAATTTGGTATATCAATAATAGGGACGTTAACAAAACAAATATTGATTTGAATCAGGCATATACTAAAGCCGCAGATTTTTTAAAAGAACATGATTTCAGTTCACTTGAATTGTTTGAAAGTGCACAATACGATAATATCGCTCTGTTAAATTTCGTGACATCAATAGATGGAGTCAAGATCTATCCGGATTCAGTCAAGGTTAAAATAGCATTGGATGATGGATCTGTTATAGGATTTTCAGCAGACGAGTTTTTAAAATCACATAAGGTTAGGGAAATTGGAAACCCAAAAATTTCTGAGGAAGAAGCAAAGAAAAAAATTAACTTAAATGTTAAAATAATGGATCAAGGGAAAGCGTTAATCATTAATGATATTGGCGATGAAGTACTCTGTTATGAATTTCTTGGTACGATTAAAGAAGATACATACCGTATTTTCATTAATGCTGATAACGGCCAAGAAGAAAAAGTGGAAAAACTAAAAAATTCCGAGCCAATATACGAAAATTTAATGTAATTCTCTAAAAATTTACTTTACTTACTATCATAGGGAAATGTGCCTAGTCACTTTCCCTTTTTCTTATTTCATGACATAATAATATAAACTATTTTATGGATTATGTGGGAAAAATTATTGGGAAATTCTTATGCAATCTCCTTCTTTAGTGGCTATCATAGAATGCGAGGACGTGGAAATCACAATGATTAATATTGGCGATATATTAATACTGGAACAGATATATTCTTCTCAAAATGAAAAGTTCAAATGTATGGTTGTAGAAATGGAAGCTGGGTGTGTTTATATAGACTTTCCCATCAATTTAGCGACTGGAAAAAATGCATTTCTTGTAGACGGAACTCAAGTGAACGTTACATTTTCTAATAAGGAACAGGCTGTATATGTTTTTGAGTCGGAGGTTTTAGGAAAAGTGAAAGGTCAGATACCGATGATGCAACTACTATTGCCGGATGTAGAAACATTTGTGAAGATTCAAAGAAGGCATTACGTTCGTCTTGATGTAACGCTTGATACAGCCATCCATCCCGAACATTCTGAGTTTACTCCATTTCGTGCACTTACTGAGGACATAAGTGCCGGCGGAGCTTCTATCAGGCTTATAAAAGGTGCAAATATAAAATCGGATTCACAATTATATCTGTGGATGGCTCTTACTCTAAAATCAGGGCAAATCAACTACTTGCGGTTAAAAAGTCGAGTCATTCGAGTAACTGAGAAAGACCAGTGTAATATGCTACTGCACATACAATTCATTGAACCAACGAAAAATGATGTACAAACATTAATGAAATTTATTTTTGAAAAGCAAGTGGATTTAAAGAAAAAAAGGTTGTATGTTTGAATGAAAAACAGCGATTCTTTCCATACTGATAAGATAATCAGTGTGGAAGGAGCAGCTTATGAAAACATTTGAAAGGCTGTTAATTAAAGTGATTATTATCCAACTGGTCTGTTTGTTCTTTTTTCAGTTCCTTTTGAGCAGGGAGGATCATATCTTCGAATTAACTAAGCTCTCAAGGTATGAAGGTGTCAATAGCAATAATTATACGAAAATCATTGAAACCTTCAATGGAATATCAAAATAAAAGCGGCCAATCCGCTTTTTTTTGTATGAAGTTTTTTTCTGGAAGGAAAACTATTAATGGCCTTTGAAATCGAAAGTATACAAAAGCGAATTTGGATGTACACGCCCTTTTATTAATGATTTTCCCGTTAATTGTGATAAAATGAAAGGGTATAAAATAATCAGCATGATTGTAGGATTCTTGGGAGGATTTATGGAAAAAAAATTATCAGTTGCAATCGATGGACCAGCTGCTGCTGGAAAAAGTACGGTTGCTAAAATTGTTGCAGAAAAGTTCAATTACATATATGTGGATACAGGTGCAATGTACAGGGCCTTAACCTATAAAGCTCTGAATCATCAGATTCCTCTGAATGATGAACAAGCTCTATTTGAGATTCTTATTAATACAGAAATTGAATTAAGACCGAGTGAAAATGGGCAGTTGGTGTTCTTAGATAATGAAAACGTTACAGCCCAAATAAGAAACAATGAAGTGACTGGATCTGTATCAGAAGTGGCGAAGCACCGGAGCATCCGAGAAGAAATGGTGCGTAGGCAGCAGAATTTTGGTGAAAATGGTGGAGTTGTCATGGATGGTAGAGATATCGGGACACATGTGTTACCTAATGCCGAAGTAAAAGTATTTCTAATTGCCTCTGTAGATGAACGAGCTCAGCGGAGACATCAAGAAAATATTTTAAAAGGTTTCCCATCCGATATTGAAAAGTTAAGAGAAGAAATTGCAACAAGGGACAAGCTGGACTCGGAACGCGAAGTAGCTCCCCTGAAAAAGGCAACAGATGCTATAGAAATTGATACGACTTCATTATCAATTCAAGAAGTGGCAGAAAGTATCATGTCTTTGATAGAAGAGAGGAAAAGATGAAATTGGATTTTTACACATTTGCCAAAAACGTCGTTAAAAGCGTTTTAATGCCTTCGTATAGGGTTAAAACGCTTGGGAAGGAACATTTCCCTAAAGATGGAGGGGTATTGATTTGTGCCAATCACATTGATAATTTGGATCCTCCTATAGTTGGCATAACGTCTCCAAGGGATATTCACTTCATGGCGAAGGAAGAGTTGTTTCAAGCACCAGTTTTAAAGGGTATTTTACCAAGAGTAAATGCCTTTCCCGTAAAGCGGGGAAATAGTGATCGGGAATCTCTTAGAAAAGGTTTAAAGCTTTTAAAAGAAGGTAAGGTGCTTGGACTGTTTCCGGAAGGGACTAGAAGTAAGACAGGTGAATTGGGAGAAGGTATGGCTGGAGCTGGGTTTTTCGCATTGCGTTCTGATGCGGTAATTATACCTTGTGCAATTATTGGTCCCTATAAGTTTTTGCGACCATTAAAAGTGGTTTATGGTCCACCAATAAATTTCACTGAATATAGGGAAAAAAAGATTTCAGCCGATGAAGCAACCAAGATTATTATGGACCAAATCGGAAAATTGATTTCTGAGCATAAATAATCCTTCATACTTGACAATTTTATGATTTTGTTAGAATTTATAAAATAGGGGTATAGTTCCGTTTTAGGGATGAAAAGGAAAAAAACCTTGTTACTCTAAAAAAAAGCTGTTTTTATCTTTATTAGGAAAGTGTTTTTATTGAACCACTTTAAATAAAATATGTGGCCGATGAAGAGGAAATTTGCTGATCAGTCATGGGTTAAGGAGGAGTTAGTAATGACAGAAGATATGAATCAGGTAGAAGTGAACAATTACAAAGTTGGGGATCAAGTAAAAGCAACCGTTTCAAAGGTAGAAGAAAAACAGGTTATTGTAGATGTAGAAAACAGCAAGTCAGATGGAATTATTCCTATCAGTGAGCTGTCGAGCCTTCATGTCGAAAAGGCGTCAGATGCCGTTTCGGAGGGTGATATATTGGAGCTTGAAGTTATTAAAGTAGAAGAAGAAGCTCTTATTCTATCAAAACGTAAAATTGATGCGTTAAAAGCATGGGATGACCTGGAACAAAAATTTGAAAACGGAGACGTATTTGAGGCAGAAGTAAAAGATGTTGTCAAAGGCGGTCTTGTTGTAGATCTAGGCGTACGTGGTTTTGTTCCAGCTTCTTTAGTAGAAGACTACTTCGTTGAAGACTTTTCTGATTACAAAAACAAAACTTTAACATTCAAGATTGTTGAGCTTGAGAAGGATAAGAATCGTTTAATTCTCTCCCATCGGGCAGTCATACAAGATCTAAAAGAAAAACAAAAAGCAAATGTTCTTGATACAATTGAAAGCGGGCAAGTACTCCATGGAACAGTACAAAGGATTACCGACTTTGGTGCATTTGTCGATATTGGAGGGGTAGACGGACTTGTCCATATTTCTCAGCTTTCTCATGAGCATGTAGATAAGGCATCAGATGTCGTTACCGAAGGCGATGAAGTGCAGGTGAAAGTTCTTTCTATTGATCGCGATAATGAAAGGATTTCACTATCCATAAAAGATACTCTTCCGGGGCCTTGGACAGATATTTCTGATAAAGCCGCGAAAGGATCTACACAAAAGGGCATCGTGAAACGCCTTGTTTCTTTCGGAGCATTCGTGGAGATTTTCCCGGGAGTAGAAGGACTTGTTCATATTTCGCAGATTTCACACAAACATATAGCAACACCGCAGGAAGTGTTAAAAGAAGGTCAGTCTGTCGAAGTGAAAGTTCTTGATGTCAATGAAAAAGAACACCGCTTATCATTGAGCATCAAAGAACTTGAAGATCCTCAGTCCAATTACACATCAGATTATGAACTCCCTGAAGAAACAAAGGGCTTTCAGCTGGGTGAAATGATTGGTGATCAATTGAAAAAACTAAAATAAGAAAATAATGGTGATAGCCTTGGAGAGAGCAAAACGAAAGTTAGAGCATATAGACTTTGCATTAAAAACAGGTCAGCAGCGTAAATCCGGACTAGAAGATATTTCGTTTATTCACCAGAGCGTACCAGGAATTTCTTTGAATAATGTGGACCTCACAGTAGAAATTGGCGGACTTAATTTAAGTTCGCCAATTTTTATAAATGCAATGACCGGAGGCGGTGGTCTTGAAACGGAAAAGCTGAATAGGGATTTGGCGATTGCTGCAAGGGAAACAGGAATTGCTATGGCAGTTGGATCACAAATGGCAGCCATAAAGGATTCCGGTCAGCAGGCATCCTTTAAAGTAGCGAGACAGGAGAACCCTAAAGGAGTCCTGATTGGTAATCTGGGAGGTGAAGCAACTGTAGAGCAAGCAAAGCGAGCGAGCGATATGATTGAGGCTGACGCTCTGCAGATTCATCTCAATGTCATTCAAGAGCTTACAATGCCTGAAGGAGATCGGAATTTTGCAGGTACATTATCACGAATTGAAGAAATCAACAGGTGTCTTGGAGTTCCTATGATTGTAAAAGAAGTCGGGTTTGGAATGAGTAAGGAAACGGTTGAACAATTACTTTCCGTAGGAGTTTCGATCATTGATGTGGGCGGGTTCGGCGGAACGAATTTTGCGAAGATAGAAAATGAAAGACGAGCGAAAATACTTAGCTATTTTAATGAATGGGGTATTCCAACAGCTGCCTCAATAGTAGAAGCGGTAAATGTTTCACCTGCGCTTTCAGTTATAGGATCAGGTGGAATTCAATGCCCTTTAGAAATTACCAAAAGCCTGGCCTTAGGAGCAAAAGGTGTAGGTTTAGCCGGCCATTTCCTAAAACTGTATAAAGAATTGGGATTGGCACAGTTAATTAAAGAAATAAACTACATACATGAAGATTTAAAAATCATCATGACGGCGCTTGGAGCTGCTAATATTTCTGAATTAAGGAAAACAAAAATAGTTATTGCTGGTAATACCTATCATTGGTTAACTCAAAGAGGTATTGATTGCTCGACATATGCTAAATAAAAAAAGAAGCATCTCTAATTGTTCAAAGACAATCGGATGCTTCTTTTTTTATTTAGCTGTTTCTTTTTCTTGCCTCTTCCGGGCTTTCCATTATAGTGGCCCCTTTATCATTCAGTGATTGGTCTCTATCAGATTCCACCCGTTTACTTTCTTTCAATTTCTTTTCTTGACGATCTTTACCCATGAGTACACCTCCTTTTTGTAAATAACTAAATGAAAAGTTTTAGGTATAGATATTACAAGTACTCATTAAAAATTAAGCTTTACGTTTATTCTTTAAATAAACAAGCCATAATGTTTCCTAAAAGGGGGACGCTACATGGATGGAATTTTGTTTTATTGGATGTCATGGATAGTTTGGGTCATTGTCATGTATTTTATTCCAAAGACGGTTCCCTTTCGTTTTGATTTTCTTTTTCATTTGTTAGCTGTCATGGTTTTAGCAGGATATAATCTGGAGGTTTTCTTGCTTTCTATACATATGAGCGGTATATATCTTATCTTTATACTTTGTGTGTACATAAGGAAGCAATCTATCATCAAGATTATAGAGCTGATCAGCGGTTGCCTTATAATCACCTTAGCTTATGCTAGTTTTCAACTATTTTCTATGCTTGATCCCATTTGGCTCATTATGAAACCTTCTTACCTGTTGTGTATTTTTCTGAATTATCTTATCCTATTACTTTTTAAAAATTGGAAACATCGCTTGTTCGTCCTATTAGTTGGATTGATTATGGGTGACCTCGTATATTCGGGATTGCTTGTCTATCATTCATTGTTCTATGAGGCACTTACATACGCATGGCATGATAATGCAGTACTGATATTGTGTGCGAACATAGTCTGGAGACTATTGGAACTTATGAGTAGATACATTTTTTCATCATCTCAATCGAGGTTTTTATCGAAGCAGAGAAAAGGGAACTTTAATCAATGAAAGTTTCTGACCTAACTATTAATGAAGCCAGAATATACGGTATGAGGATAAATGCTGGTTTTATCCAATAAGCAAAGCTCTATTTGGATTTAATTGGAATCGGAAGGCTTTTATGCATACAAACATTGTTGATTGGCGAGAAATTTGTTACTATAGGATAGTTAGAGGTCTGTAGATAAATCGTAATATGCTCTAATCAAATAAAAAGGAAGCTGAATGCCGAAAGCTTTTTTCGGCTATCTTCGTTTTTTTGGGCTGTTTTTAATCACGTTTTACCATGCTGAGAGTTCAGCTTCATGTCACCTGAGGAACAGGGGATGTGAATTGGACAATCTGCCTGTAAATACTTGATACGTTTAACTAACTATCAGTGGGGAACTCTCTTACTGATGGAAGTTTCCTTTATATGATGGTGGATGCAGCCTTTTCCTTGAAAAGGAAATAATGAAAATCAACAATGCAGATGCAATATTAAAAAAATGCATTCATGAATTTCGTGACTTTGACAGAGATATAGTAGCAGAAAGGGTGAATAGCAATGCCAAAACCGGTAATTGCGATAGTCGGTCGGCCGAACGTAGGTAAATCGACAATCTTTAATAGAATAGTGGGAGAACGTGTTTCAATAGTTGAAGACGTTCCAGGAGTAACAAGAGACAGAATTTATAGTTCAGGTGAATGGTTGACACATGATTTTAACATAATTGATACAGGCGGGATCGATATCGGTGACGAGCCATTCCTCGAACAAATTCGCCAGCAGGCTGAAATTGCTATAGACGAAGCCGATGTAATTATCTTTATGACGAATGGTCGTGAAGGAGTAACATCTGCAGATGAAGAGGTAGCGAAAATTCTCTTTAAATCGAGAAAACCTGTCGTTCTAGCGGTCAATAAAGTCGATAATCCGGAAATGAGAGATCAAATCTATGATTTCTACGCGTTAGGTTTTGGGGATCCATTCCCAATCTCTGGATCTCACGGGCTTGGTCTTGGAGACCTTTTAGATGAAGCGGCAAAACATTTCCCTAAATTCAGTGGTCAGGATTATGCTGATGATGTTATTAAATTCAGTTTAATTGGAAGACCGAATGTTGGTAAATCATCACTAGTCAATGCCTTGCTTGGAGAAGATCGGGTTATCGTCAGTGATATTGAAGGCACGACTCGTGACGCGATTGACTCACCGTATAAATATAATGGTAAAGAGTATGTCATTATTGATACCGCAGGGATGAGAAAAAAAGGGAAAGTGTATGAAAGTACGGAAAAATATAGTGTACTTCGTGCATTGAGAGCAATTGAACGTTCAGACGTTGTTCTTGTCGTTTTGAATGCGGAAGAAGGTATCCGTGAGCAGGATAAAAAAATTGCCGGATATGCCCACGAAGCGGGTAGAGCGGTCATAATAGTCGTCAATAAATGGGATGCTATCGAGAAAGATGAAAAAACCATGAAGGACTTTGAAGAAAAAATTCGTGCTCATTTCCTATTCTTAGATTATGCACCGATCATTTATCTTTCTGCCCTAACTAAAAAACGTACACATACGTTGATACCAGTCATTGATCAAGCTAGTGAGAATCATGCTATCCGTGTTCAGACAAATGTATTGAATGAAGTGGTTATGGATGCAGTGGCTATGAATCCGACACCAACTCATAATGGGAACCGTTTGAAAATTTATTATACGACCCAGGTAGCGATTAAGCCGCCAACTTTTGTTGTATTTGTTAACGATCCAGAGTTAATGCATTTCTCATATGAGAGATTTTTAGAAAATCGAATTCGGGACGCCTTTGGGTTTGAAGGAACACCGATACGCATTTTTGGACGTCAAAGAAAATAGAAAGGGCGGTATGTACAATGGTGAACGCAAAAGAAAGTATCGCAGTTATTGGTGCAGGGAGCTGGGGAACTGCTTTAGCGATGGTATTAGCTGATAATCAGCATGAAGTGAGGTTATGGGGACATAATTCGAAACAAATTGATGAAATAAATCAAGCTCATACTAATAAAAAATATTTGCCGGGAATTGAACTTCCAATAGGAATTAAAGGGTATTCTTCAATCGAGCAGGCTTTAGTTGGGATTGAAATAATTATATTAGCTGTGCCGACGAAAGCCTATCGTGAAGTGCTTGGTCAGCTTGAAGCAGCCCATGATAAGCCATTAACAATTGTTCATGTGAGTAAAGGCATTGAACCTGATTCGCTACTACGTATTTCAGAAATGATTGAAGAAGTATCTTCAACAGATTGGCTTAAAGATATTGTGGTCCTTTCTGGGCCAAGTCATGCTGAAGAAGTAAGTTTACGTCATCCAACAACAGTTGCCGTTTCTTCAAAAAATATGAAAGCGGCCGAAAAGGTTCAGGACATCTTTATCAATCATAATTTCCGTGTGTATACAAACCCTGATTTGATTGGTGTCGAAATCGGGGGAGCTTTAAAGAATATAATTGCTTTAGCAGCCGGTATTACGGACGGATTAGGCTATGGGGATAATGCAAAGGCAGCCTTAATTACACGAGGATTGGCTGAAATCTCTCGTTTAGGAGTAGCCATGGGCGCTAACCCACTCACCTTTTCAGGATTAGCTGGTATTGGTGACTTAATTGTAACTTGTACAAGCGTTCACTCCCGTAACTGGAGAGCAGGAAATATGCTTGGAAAAGGACAAAAGCTTGAGGAAGTTTTAGAAAGCATGGGTATGGTTGTTGAAGGTGTAAGAACCACTAAAGCTGCCTATCAACTTGCTCAAAAGTACGAAGTGAATATGCCGATTACTGAAGCCTTGTACGATGTCTTGTTTAATGGTGAAGAAGTGAAACAGGCAGTTGACCTCTTGATGAATCGATCGAAAACGAATGAAATGGAAGAACTCTTTAACATTTTGGATAGCAGACAGCAGGATTAACCTCAAATCTGTAGTTTCAATAAAAGAATTTCATTAAAATGGGCATTCGAGGATGCGCGTTGCAATGTATCAGCATACAATGCAACGAAAGTAAACTAGTAATTTGACCTCGGCACGGGGGATTTAGTCAAATGGGCAGAAGATATCTTGATATCTTCTGCTTTTTTTTATGAATAAAAATCACCCAATTACCTTACATTTTCGTTTATGACAAAATTTATATTCATCTTAAATACTTATTTATTGTTTTTAATTTGATCATCTCGAATTATGAATAAATGAATAGGTTATTCAAGTTTGCATGAAATTTCTACTAATTTCCCTGTTATTCGCTTAATATCGACTGTTTTTTTTGGTATGAAAATTGCGAAGTGTAATATATTCAGAAATTTCGCAATAAGGAGGCACTAGAAAACGTTGGTAAAATTTTAATCAATGAACACAGATAATTAGGAAGGGGAATGATACATGCAAACAGGTCAACTGAAAAGGTCTTTAAATTTATGGCATATTGTATTACTCGGTGTTGGATATATGACCCCGATGGTTGTTTTTGATACATTTGGGATTGTTTCTGAAAAAACAGGGGGGCATGTACCGACCGCTTATGTTATTGCTCTAATAGCGATGTTGTTTACGGCAGCCAGTTACGGGAAAATGGTAAAAGTATACCCGCAGGCAGGCTCGGCCTATACTTACACCCAAAAAACGATTAATCCGCATTTAGGCTTTCTTGTCGGCTGGTCATCGATGCTTGATTATTTATTTTTACCAATGGTGAATGCCGTATTAACAAAAATATATTTAACTGCTCTTTTTCCTGAAGTGTCTCCATGGATATGGGTGGTTGCATTTGTTCTTTTAATGACGGTCATTAACTTATTCAATGTGAACTTTGCTGCCAATTTTAATAGCTTTCTTGTTTTTTTTCAAATGCTAGTCATTATCATATTTGTGGCACTGGTTGTTAAAGGGGTTATGGGTGGTGAAGGTACAGGAGAGGTCTTCTCGATTCAGCCATTCATTGGGTCACATATGGAAATGTCCACTCTCATAACAGGAGCAACGATTCTATGTTTTTCTTTCTTGGGATTTGATGCGGTCACTACGTTATCAGAAGAAACACCAAATCCAACCAAAACAATTCCGCGTGCCATTTTTTTAACAGCTTTTATTGGCGGAGTTTTATTTGTGACAGCTGCTTTTTTTACACAGCTATTTTTCCCTGATGTTTCCCGTTTTGCTGACCCAGAAGCGGCATCACCTGAAATTGCCCTATATGTAGGAGGAAAACTTTTTCAGGCGTTCTTTCTTGCAGGTACATTATCTGGTACCCTTGCTTCAGGTCTTGCATCACATGCTAGTGTTTCAAGGCTTCTATATGTTATGGGTCGAGACCAGATGATCCCGAAAAAACTTTTTGGGTTTATCCATCCTACATATAAAACGCCATTTTACAATGTCATCTTTGTTGGGGCTATATCACTGGTGGCATTATTCCTTGATTTAGTAACAGCTGCTTCACTCATTAATTTTGGAGCTTTAATTGCTTTCACTTTCGTAAATATTTGTGTAATCATCCATGCAATTAGGAATAAAAGCTTTCGTTCAGTTAAAGGATTTCTAAGTAATATCTTGTCCCCGGTAATAGGAGCAGCATCAGTGTTCATCCTTTGGCTTAATCTTGAAATGAGTTCACTGATTCTAGGTGTTATTTGGGCGGTAATCGGTATTGGTTATCTTCTTTATCGGACGAAATTGTTTACCAATTCTCCTCCGCAATTCCAATTTGAAGAAGCTCAAAATATCTAAAAAAATCAGAAACAAGGGAGGGTGTCATATGTCTGATAGATGGATGAATAGGTCGTAAACGCTCATACCTGTTGTTCTATTTGGTTTTTAATTTAAGGCGTTAGCGCATATGCTCTGGATTAATCCTATCAATAGTGAATCGGATCATAACAATACAAATGAAAAAATGTAAAAAGAGAATGAAAATTAGAAAGGAAAAATGTTCTTTTACACAAGTCAGTTTAAAACAATTTGGGGATGCATTAGCGGTACATGTAACAAGGGTCCAATAGAGGGCCCTTTTTTATGTTTACAGATTCAGTTATATTGAAGATGAGTTCAGGAGTAAATGTTTATTTTTTATCTCGCAATTTAGAATTATGTTAAAATAAAGGCTAGTGACAAAAGGAGAGTGAAACTGTGCTATCCATACCGGATGATAAAATTAGACCATTCATAACTATCACAATTGATCAACCTACATTTTCAGCTCAAAAAGTTTATGAGATACAGGAACCTTTCTTTTTTCTGATGAAGGAACAGCAAGTGTTTGCCTATATCCGCATGGAGGACCTCCCGTTAAACGATAGAACATTAACAGCCGAACAGCTTGTGCAGTATGCCTTTTCAATTGATAATGTCTGTAAGTTGCCTCCGAACATCTCTCTGCCGCTTCTTTATCAAATTATCGGTGAACCTATCGTATTGATAAAAACGGATGAAGGCATGCTTACTGGCTATGTTAAAAGGGAAGATGTGTTAGCTGAATTATTCAAGCAGGACAGCAAACAAAATTTAGATCTGTTAAAGGTTATTTTGACATCCATTCCTATGGGGATCTTTGTAGCTGATAAAGAAAGAAATATTGTTAACTTTAATGAATCAGGCTTGAAAATGATAAAAAAGCCTTCAGAACAAGTACTTAATCAACCTGCTGCGACCATCTTCAATAAGCAGCATATACATAGTGTGTTTACCAGTGGAGGCAGTATCCTCAATCAGCTGGAAATTACCGATATAATGAGTGTGCTTGTCGATTATAGCCCAATTCTAAACCATACAAAAGAAGTGGAAGGTCTTATTATCATCGTTCAGGACTTACCAATGGTTGAGGAAATGGCAATGGAAATAGAGTTGATAAAGAGTTCGAATAAGGATTTAAATGCCATTTTAGCGAATATCTATGATGAAATTCTGGTCGTTAATCAAAAAGGGGAACTGTTGCGCTACAGTGACAGCATCATTTCTGGATTCTGGGGAATGGATTTAAAGGATTATATAGGGAAGAACCTCTTGCAAATAGAAGATGAAGGGATTTTTAACCCTTCGGTCACCCGGTTAGTTCTTGAGCAGAAGAAGAAAGTATCGATTGTTCAAGATACGAAAATGAATAAGAAAGTCCTTTCTGTAGGAACCCCTGTGTTCAATGAAAAAGGAGACATTGAGCGAATTGTCATTGCATCAAGGGATATTACAGAAACTACTCAGTTAAAATCAGAGTTAAATGAAATGAGAAAAGAACTTGACTCCTTCAAAAAACAAGATCAATTTTACAAAGAGTTGATTTTCGCCAGTCCTAAAATGGAGCAGATTATTAGCCAAGTGAAAAAAATTGCCCATTTTTCATCTACCGTGTTAATCAATGGAGAGTCTGGTGTAGGTAAAGAAGTGATTGCCGAGTCAATCCATAAAATGGGTAGAAGGTCCAAACAGCCTTTCTTGAAAATAAATTGCGGAGCGATACCGGAAAATTTACTCGAAAGTGAATTGTTTGGTTATACGAAGGGATCATTTACCGGCGCAGATAAAAATGGAAAGGTAGGATACTTTCAACAAGCGAATAATGGCGTTTTATTCCTTGATGAAGTTGGAGATATGCCTATACACCTGCAAGTGAAATTGCTTCGTGTTTTACAGGAACAGGAAGTGATTCCGATTGGTAGTACTACACCTATACCGATTGATGTTCAAATTGTTGCTGCTACGAATAAGAGACTGGAAAAAATGGTCGAGATGGGGACATTTAGAGAAGATTTGTTCTATCGGTTAAACGTCATTCCCATTCATGTTCCGCCTTTAAGGGAAAGACCGGAGGATATACCGCCGCTAGCTTTTCATTTTCTACAAAAGCTAAATGAGCGGTATCATCGAAATTACCATTTTTCGCCAGATGCTCTAAATATTCTGGAGGTCTATTCATGGCCAGGTAACATTCGCGAATTGCAAAATATGATTGAAAGATTGGTTGTCTCCGCGGATGAAGAAATGATTGATGCCGACTTTATCCAGAAGTTCCTTACAGTTGGCAGCGATTTTAAACAGGCAAAACCAATTATAACGAGAATTCTTCCTCTTCAAGAGGCACAGGATTATGTGGAAGAGCAATTGATCATGCTTGCAATGAAACAATATAAAACTACGACGAAAGCAGCTAAAGCGCTGGGGATCAGCCAATCGTCAGTGAGCAGAAAGTATCAAAAAATCTTAGCAGAACAAAATAAGAGAAGCGAAAAAAATGTATTTTTTTGAATGAAAGCTGTTGACAAGTGTTTAACTTGTACAACGGCTTTTTTTTATGTAGTAATTGGAAAGCGTCTCGAAGGACTTCTAAAAGGGAGGTATGCATCAGAAAATAAGCTATGCATATTTGCATAGTTTTTATAGATTTTTAAAAGAAAAATAGCTATATCCTCAATGAAACATGTTGGCATGGTTCTTGCTTGTATATATGTATAAGCTAAAAGGGAGGTAAACAGTAAAGTTTTATCAGAGCTATCATAATTAACCATCCACTACAGATTACTAAAAAAGGAGTTTTTTATATGTCAATTAATGTAGAAAATAAAACAAATCAAGTGAGCCAAACAGCAACACAGGATTATATTAAAAAAGTGCTTCAATTAATCGAACAAAAAGAAATTTCAAAAGAAGATGCCCAATGGGTAACGAAAGAAACTGTTGAAAATTTCCGTAATCATGTAAACCCAGGTTTTTTAGAATATCGGAAAACGGTAACGAAAGATACACAATTCGCAGCAGTAGAATGGTCTGACCAGGATTCCTGTTTTACGGATGTTAATGGAAAAAAATATATTGATTGTTTAGGCGGCTTTGGTATCTATAATGTTGGCCACCGTAACCCCAAAGTTGTAAAAGCCGTTACTGATCAATTGCAAAGACAAGCACTTCACAGCCAGGACTTACTAGATCCATTACGGGCAATGCTTGCTAAGATTCTTGCTGATATTACACCGGGAGATTTAAAATACTCCTTCTTTACGAACAGCGGTACTGAAAGTGTAGAAGCTGCGTTGAAGTTGGCTAAAATGTACAGCGACCGATACACGATTATTTCGACGACAAAATCATTTCACGGAAAAAGTCTTGGTTCCCTTTCGGCTACTGCAAAGGGCATGTTCCGTAAACCGTTCCTACCACTGATTCCAGGCGTACGTCATGTACCTTTCGGTGATATCGATATGATGAGGAAAACGTTCGAAAGTAGTGCCCTAGTCGGTGAAGAAGTTGCTGCTGTATTGTTGGAACCTATCCAAGGAGAGGGAGGAGTCATTCTGCCTCCACAAGGTTATTTGAAGCAAGTTCGAGAATTATGTGATGAGTATGATGCGTTATTAATCTTAGATGAAGTGCAAACGGGAATGGGGCGCACAGGCAAAATGTTTGCTTCTGAGCTTTATGATGTTGTTCCAGACATTATTTGTTTAGCTAAAGCATTTGGTGGTGGAGTGATGCCAGCTGGGGCAGTTGTAGCCAATGAGAAAGTGTTTAAAAGCTGGTTCGAAAATCCGTTCATGCACACAACCACGTTTGGAGGAAACCCACTTGCCTGTGCTGCAGCCATTGCTACAATCGATGTGCTTTTGGAAGAAAAATTACCGGAGCGTGCCGCAGAAGTAGGTGAATACTTCCTAAATGGATTAAGAGAAGTAGCTAACGAGCATAAAGATAAGGTTTTGGAGATTCGTGGACAAGGTTTAATGATTGGCATTGAGTTCCATAAAGACGAAGTAGGTTATGAATTCTCAAAAGCTCTCTTCGATAAAGGTATTTTGGTAGCGGGTACGCTTATAAACTCTAAAACAATCCGGATTGAGCCGTCATTGACAATTCATTTGGATGAAGTTGATACAGTAATCAAAGCGTTTAAAGATGTGTTGCCAACACTTAAATCTTAATTATAATTCACCAAAAAAGCAGCCGAGGGGCTGCTTTTTTGGTTGAATAAAAGGAAGAGAATGGGAGCGTTATACATTTATTTATCGGGTAATTTGCAAGAAGTGGAAGTCTTTTATCGGACTATATGTAAGGCTAGGGGGTAGTGAAATTGAAAATTATTATTTATCAAATGATTGTGATAAGCAATTTTTTACACAGTTTGGACAATGATTTAATTCCTTTAACGTAATTTGGTATGTTATAATAATTTCTGGAAAAAGGAGTGATAATGATATGACACCTGCTCTGCAAAAAATGTGGATATCCTTTATAGCTATGGGCTTTATGGTTATCTCTATATTTCTTATTTACTTAAGCCGCTATAAATTAAAAGGTTTTTTTAAAGGCTTAACAGCAATTATTGCATACATACTTATGATTCTAGCCGGCTTGATCATCCTTATCGTTGTTCTTAGCGGGCCAACCACTTGATAGGTGAGGAGAAATGATGAAAAATTTTTTCAAAATATTATGTTTATTATGCATCTCGGGATTACTGACTGGGTGTTTGTATCCTCAGAAGCAAAAAATGCAAAATCAACTGCCTTATAAAGAGCAAATACAATCTGTCCAAAGCGCAGTTGATCAATTTCAGAAAGATGAAGGCGGCATTTTGCCAATTGTTACAAAAGAGGCTGAAACACCAATTTACCAAAAATACGTGATTAAGTTTTCTAAGATTTCACCCAAGTATATGGCAGAACCGCCTGACAATGCCTATGAATCAGGTGGAGTTTTTCAATATGTCCTTGTTAATGTTGAAGATGATCCGACTGTAAAACTGTTGGATGTCCGGATGGCTCAGAAAATTCAGGATATTTCCTTGAGATTGAAAGCTTATCAGCAAAGCAACGGATACCCCCCATTTAAGGAAAGGTTAGCGGATAATGTCTTTACTCTTGATTATGAAAAGATGGGTCTAAAGGAAGCCCCTACGGTCACGAGTCCATTTTCACAAAAAGACTTATATTTCGTGGTTGACGGTGGCGGCAATATTTTTGTTGACTATACTCCTGATTTATATGACGTATTGCAGGGGCATGACGGAGATATTAATCCTGGTGATGATATTCGTGAACTCCTTGTACAAAATTCAGAGTTTGTTCCGGCCTATTCACTACCATATACAATTGATAAAAAAACAAATAATCCAAAATTTCTTTCAAAATAGTCATAACCCTTCTTCTACAAAATATATTGTAGGGGAAGGGTTATTTCTTTATTTTTATTTCATCTTACTTTTAAAATAACAACCCTTATATAAAATTTCTGGTGGAGGAAGGGATTAAACCAGGGGAATAATTGGAATAAATTTTTAGGACAACATCATAGATATATAGTGTCCTAAATAAAGTAAATGGAAAAACGAAATCCCAAAACTCTAATTCGGGAGGGGATACCTTGGAAAAGGTAGATATTTTCAAAGATATAGCTGAGCGTACCGGTGGCGACATTTATTTAGGTGTAGTCGGTGCCGTCAGAACAGGGAAATCCACATTTATTAAGAAATTCATGGAGCTTGTTGTTATTCCGAATATACCGTCAGAAGCTGACCGTGCCAGGGCACAGGATGAATTACCTCAGAGTGCTGCTGGAAAAACGATCATGACGACAGAACCTAAATTCGTACCGAATCAGGCAGCGTCGATTCAGGTTGCGGAAGGGCTTGAAGTGAACATTCGTTTAGTCGATTGTGTGGGTTATACAATACCTGGGGCTAAAGGGTATGAAGACGAGAATGGTCCACGTATGATTCATACTCCATGGTACGAGGAGCCGATTCCGTTCAATGAAGCAGCTGAAATCGGCACACGAAAAGTAATCCAGGATCATTCCACTTTAGGCGTAGTTGTTACTACGGATGGATCAATCGGAGAAATTCCACGCAGTGATTATTTAGAAGCGGAGGAGAGGGTTGTTGAAGAATTGAAGGAGGTTGGCAAGCCATTTATAATGATTGTCAATTCCGTTCAGCCCCATCACCCAAATACAGTCGCACTAAAGGAATCTTTACAGGAAAAGTATGATATACCTGTATTGGCCATGAGCGTTGAAGGAATGCGGGAATCAGATGTATACAGCGTCCTGCGTGAGGCCCTATATGAATTTCCAGTACTTGAAGTCAATGTGAATCTTCCGAGCTGGGTAATGGTTCTGAGGGAGGATCATTGGTTAAGAGAAAGCTATCAGGAAGCTGTAAAAGAGACCGTAAAGGACATTAAACGCCTAAGAGATGTAGACCGTGTAGTCGGTCATTTCAATGAATTCGAGTTTATCGACCGTGCCGCTCTTGCAGGTATTGAGATGGGTCAGGGCGTGGCTGAAATCGACCTTTACGCACCGGATGAACTCTATGATGATATTTTAAAAGAAATTGTCGGTGTGGAGATACGGGGGAAGGATCATCTTTTATCTCTGATGCAAGACTTTGCATATGCCAAGGCAGAATATGACCAGGTTGCGGATGCATTAAAAATGGTTAAACAAACGGGTTATGGCGTTGCAGCCCCTTCTCTTAATGATATGAGTCTAGATGAGCCGGAAATTATCCGTCAAGGAGCCAGGTTCGGGGTCAGGCTCAAAGCTGTGGCTCCTTCAATCCATATGATTAAGGTCGATGTTGAATCGGAGTTTTCACCAATCATTGGAACGGAAAAGCAAAGTGAAGAATTGGTTCGATATTTAATGCAAGATTTCGAAGACAATCCACTATCCATTTGGAATTCTGATATTTTTGGCCGAAGCCTAAGTTCTTACGTAAGAGAAGGCATTCAGGTGAAATTAGCGATGATGCCGGATAATGCACGTTACAAATTGAAGGAGACTCTGGAAAGGATTATTAATGAGGGCAGTGGGGGATTGATTGCTATCATATTATAAAAAAGGTTAAAAGCTGGACCAACTCCTTCATCGGATTGGTCTTTTTACATGTGAGTCTAGAATTTACTAAAAATAAAAAAATGGATGATACGTTTTTGGCTTTACATTAGGGCATACCGGCTTCTTTGTTGCCAAAGTAAGAGGGGAAACAATTATATTCTAAGAAAAATATCTCTTGAAGGGAGTTTCTTTATTGAAAACCTGGTTGTTTTTTCAGTATAATTGCTAAAAGCCTATGGTTATGCGATTTTCAGTAATATAACAAGTTTAATTTCTATAAAAAAGGGAAATGATGAATAGCGAAAGACAAAATTTATAATATATACAATTATTTATGAAAAGATTCCCATTATTTTTTGAATTCCCTTGCTAAGCTAATAGGATTTGTGATAATCTACATACAGAAAACGCGTTATATCAGCGATTTCAACCTATTTTAAAATTTCTAGGTGCATTTTTTGGGAAATTATTTCAGCTGGGTAAACCCTGATTATCAGGGAATGAAAATTTTTGACCGAAACTAATATCAAATCACTATTATTGTGTTGTAATAATGATTTTTTATAAAGATCCTTTTGGGAGGAGGTGAATGGCATGAACAAAACAGAATTGATTAATGAAGTTGTTACAGCAACTGAAATTTCTAAGAAAGACGCTACAAAAGCTGTTGATGCTGTTTTTGATACAATCTTAGAAGCTCTAAAAAACGGTGATAAAGTCCAATTAATTGGTTTCGGTAACTTTGAAGTTCGTGAACGTGCGGCTCGTAAAGGTCGTAACCCACAAACTGGTGACGAAATTGAAATTGCAGCTAGCAAAGTGCCAGCTTTCAAACCTGGTAAAGCACTTAAAGATGCAGTGAAGTAACTCTACCATTACATACGGGTGCTTAACCGGAAAAAGGGCCGCGTGCAAACGCGGCCCTTTTTTTGCTTCTTAATTTCTATCTGTGATAATATAAAAGACAGTGAATATTTTAGAAAAGTTGATTTTGATAAATTTATTCAAAAGGATATACCATTATGAAAAAATCAATCACGACAAAACTAAGTTTAGAGGTCGCTTTAAGCTAATACATTTCAGTTAAGCTTAGGTTGCTTTAAAAATAGGAAATATGAATGTCAGGGTGAAACGCCATGCATTTTTTTCTGAATACATACTATTTTATTTATTTTTAGGAGGTAAGTTTAAATGGCTAATGTTGACCATGCCAAAATTGAAGAAGCGGTGAAAATGCTTCTTGAGGCTGTTGGGGAAGACCCTACTAGAGAAGGACTGCTTGATACCCCTGGCCGTGTAGCAAGAATGTATGAAGAAATTTTTTCAGGACTTACTCAGGATCCAAAAGAATATTTTGATACTGTTTTTGGAGAAGACCATGAGGAACTTGTCCTTGTAAAAGATATCCCATTTTACTCAGTCTGTGAACATCATTTAGTGCCTTTTTATGGAAAAGCTCATGTAGCATATATCCCGAAAAACGGGAAAGTTACCGGCTTAAGTAAGTTAGCCCGAGCTGTAGAGGCGGTTTCAAAGCGTCCACAACTTCAAGAGCGCATCACCTCAACAGTAGCGGACTCCATAATGGAAAAGCTTGAACCTCATGGTGTCATGGTGGTAGTAGAGGCTGAACATATGTGTATGACAATGAGAGGTGTCAAAAAACCCGGGTCTAAAACAGTGACTTCAGCTGTGAGAGGAACTTTTGCTAAGGATCATCGTACAAGAGCTGAAGTACTGGCATTCATTAAAGACTAAGGATATAGGGGGTTAGAAAATGAATGAAAAAAAGATCTTGAATGATTTTGTGGTAATTAAAGCTATTGAGGATAGTGTAAATGTCATCGGTTTAACTAGAGGAACGGATACTAAGTTTCATCACTCTGAAAAACTCGATTCAGGGGAAGTGATGATCGCACAATTCACAGAGCACACTTCTGCGATTAAAATCAGAGGACATGCAAAGATTTATACTCCATTCGGTGAGGTTGAAAGTGATTCGAAAAAGAATCCTTCTGACAAGTAAAATCTTGTCCCTAATTGGTTATGTTTTAAATCAATCACCTGATATCGCGTTTTAACAAGCTGTAAATTTCCCGCATCCATTTTTTGAATGAACATAAGACGATGGTTTCCTTATTTATGGAAGTTTCATTTTATAAACGTTGTCCATTTCATCTGATTGTTTTTATGGTATAATAATGTGTATTTTACACAGACAGAAACCAATATGTATGAAAAAAAATTATCTTTCGGGGATGCAAGGGTGATCTCAATTGTTAAACATAACGAACGACTTAAGGCAATTAAAACAATTAATAGAAACCAAAGCTCAACATCCATATTTATTGAAATATATTCAAAAGCCAAGCTTAGACGACGATAAACTGTTATTGCTTTGGGGATTGTTTAACGATTTGGACGTTTTAAGCGAAGAACGGAATCAATACATTATTTCAACTATGCTAGTGCAAATAGCTCTTGATACCCATGAAATAGTGTCAAATTCGGG
Source organism: Peribacillus butanolivorans (assembly GCF_001273755.1). GTDB lineage: Bacteria > Bacillota > Bacilli > Bacillales > DSM-1321 > Peribacillus > Peribacillus butanolivorans. The sequence goes on along the minus strand of NZ_LGYA01000001.1, from coordinate 3,236,046 downwards.
CGAAGGAATAGAGTTGCCTGAGGAATTGAAAAATCGGCAATTACAAGTACTTGCTGGTGATTATTATAGTGGCTTATACTATCAAGGGCTTGCCGGTGTTGGTAATGTTGAGATGATTCGTATACTATCAAGCGCCATAAAAACAATAAATGATCATAAGATCATTCTTTATCAACAACGGTCCATTAAGGATGTTCCAACGCTTATAACGACAATTAAAGCGATCGAGGCTTCGCTGATTTATAAATTGGCTGATTATTATAATCAGCCTGCCTGGATTGACATTTCAGAAGACCTGCTTCTTTTGAATCGGCTGCATGCTGAGATGAGAAACTATCTTAAGTCAGGTCAATCGGTAGTTTTTGATGTCTTAAGAGACATATCTTTTGATGATTCGAATAGTAATGATGTTCTAACTTCAGAAAAGGAAGCACAGATACGGACTCAATTTGATAAGTGTCTGAGGGATGCCAGGCAATCCGTAAAGCTTTCGATGCAGAAGCTAGTAACTAAGAATGACGATTTACTTCAAAGAGTAAACGTAATCTTGAAACAAACAGAGAGTGAAGCAATTTCTTACGTGAAAGAAGGGTGAGTCATGGAGCAGTCTAAAGAGCAAAAAGTTCATCATGTTTTTGAAAAGATTTACGGTAATTATGACAAGATGAATTCCCTCATCAGCTTTAAGCAGCATCTTAAATGGCGGAAGGCTACAATGGCTATAATGAAAGTCCCAAAAGGCGCCCATGCACTTGATGTATGCTGTGGAACAGCGGACTGGACCATTGCCCTTGCTAATGAAGTAGGACCTGAAGGAAAGGTTGTTGGTCTGGATTTTAGTAAAAATATGCTGAAAATCGGCGAACAAAAGGTGAATGAACTCAAGTTAGATCAAGTTTCTCTTATGCATGGGAATGCAATGGAACTTCCTTTTGAGGATAATAGCTTTGATTATGTCACAATCGGTTTCGGGCTGCGGAATGTTCCTGATTACATGCAAGTGCTCAAAGAGTTAAACCGTGTTGTCAAGCCGGGTGGAATGGTTGTTTGCCTCGATACCTCACAGCCAACAATGCTTGGATTTAAACAGGGCTATTATTTTTATTTCCGTTTCATAATGCCCGTGTTTGGCAAACTATTCGCTAAAAGCTATAACGAATATTCATGGCTGCAGGAATCTGCGCGCGATTTCCCGGGCATGAAAAAGCTTGAAAGTATGTTCAAACAGGCAGGAATGGAAAATGTCAGTTACAAGGCCCATTTCGGTGGTGTTGCAGCAACACATTTCGGGTACAAGCCTTCAAATAAAGCATAATAGCAATGGACAAAGCTGGGTGAAATGTATGAAATTTAAAATGATGTATTCCTTTTTGAATACAGATTTGCAATTAATAGAAAAAGAACTAGAAGCCGCAATTGAAGCAGACTCCACTGTTTTAAGGGAAGCTTCACTGCATTTACTGCAATCCGGCGGAAAACGAATTCGTCCGGTATTCGTCCTTTTGGGTGCGAAGTTTGGCGATTATGATATTCATGTCGTAAAGCATGTTGCAGCAACATTGGAATTAATCCATACTGCTTCTCTCGTACACGATGATGTTGTTGATGATGCGGACTTACGCAGGGGATCTGCAACTATAAAATCAAAATGGGATAATCGTGTCGCCATGTATACAGGCGACTTCATTTTTGCACGGGCACTAGAAATGATGGCAGTAATTGAGTCGCCGCTTGCGCATCAAATTCTCGCGGATACTATGGTTGAACTATGCCTTGGAGAAATCGAGCAAATTAAAGATAAATACAATTTTAATCAAAATTGGCGGATTTATTTCCGAAGAATCAAACGAAAGACAGCATTACTCATTGCTTCTAGCTGCCAGTTGGGAGCTATTTCAGCGGGTGTAGATGAGAAAATTCATCAAAAGCTATTTAAATTTGGTTATTATGTCGGGATGTCATATCAAATTACTGATGATATCTTGGATTTTACGGCTTCGGAAGAGGAACTTGGGAAACCGGCTGGAAGCGATTTGATTCAAGGAAACATTACTTTACCAGTATTGATTGCGATGGAAGATCCAAAGTTGAAAAGGCTTATCGAAACAGTTCGGGAAGATACGTCTAAAGACGAAATGACCCATATAATCAATGCTATCAAATCTTCAGGCGCCATTGAGCAAGCTGCTAGAATCAGTGACATGTATTTAGAAAAAGCTTTTTCCGAGTTGAAAGGTCTTCCTGCTATTAAAGCAAGGAAAACATTATCTGATATAGCGAAAAATATCGGAAAAAGAAAGTTTTAGGACTTGGAGTTGCGAAACTCATCAAACAATGGTAATATTCTAAAAGGATTGCCTTATATAGGCAAATAACAATGATACATATTAGGAGTGACAATTATGGAAAGAACATTTTTAATGGTAAAGCCTGACGGCGTTCAACGTAATTTAATCGGTGAAATCGTTTCCCGCTTTGAAAAGAAAGGCTTCCTTCTAGCAGGAGCAAAATTAATGGTTATCTCTCAAGAGCTAGCTGAGCAACATTATGGTGAGCACAAAGAACGTCCTTTCTTTGGCGAATTAGTGGACTTCATCACTTCAGGTCCTGTCTTCGCAATGGTTTGGGAAGGTGAAAATGTAATCGCAACTGCACGTCAAATGATGGGCGCTACTAATCCTAAAGATGCAGCAGCAGCTACAATTCGTGGAGATTTTGCAGTAACTGTAGGCAAAAACATCATTCACGGATCAGATTCAGCTGAAAGTGCTGTTCGTGAAATCGGTTTATTCTTCAAAGAAGAAGAACTTGTTGAATATTCTAAACTTGTTAACGAGTGGGTTTATTAATAGTTAGTTAATAAATTTTAAAAAAGCGGGTTCTGTCGCCCTTATGCGATAGTACCCGCTTTTTTTTTTTTTTTTGAATCCTTGACAATTTTAACTGTCACTGGTCGTAAAAACTGTTTTTTTAAGAATTTTCAGCCCTCTCCGATATATAAAGAGAAGAACTACTTAAAACAAAGGGAGTCGTAGGTATGCCTCAAGAATATGAAGAGTTTATTCGAAAAATCAAAATGTTGACAGGCATTGATTTGTCATTATATAAGGAAGGACAAATGAAACGGCGCCTCACTTCACTTTATGAAAAAAGAGGTTATCACTCATTTCGTGAATATTATAAAGACATTCAAACAAGTCCCAACGTTTTAAATGAATTTTTAGACAGAATGACAATTAATGTTTCAGAGTTTTATCGAAACGCGAAAAGATGGGAAGTATTGGAGAAAAAAATTCTTCCCTCTTTATTAGAAGGCCAAAAAAGGTTGAAAATATGGAGCGCAGCCTGTTCAACTGGTGAAGAACCGTACACGATTGCAATGATTTTATCTAATCTTGTTCCCTTAAGCCAGATAGAGATACTAGCGACGGATTTAGATGAGAATGTATTAGCACGTGCGAAATTGGGAGTTTACCCTGACCGTTCCTTGAATGAAGTACCTGCTGATATAAAAAAGCAATACTTTATAAAAGAAGAGGATTTTTATCGCGTTGATGATGAAATTAAGCGAAGAGTCACATTTAAGAAACATAATCTTCTTGCAGATCGATTTGATCAAGAATTTGACTTAGTCGTATGCAGGAATGTTTTAATTTACTTCACTGAAGATGCCAAAAGTCTTTTATATGATAAATTCAGTACGTCATTGAAAAGTGGGGGAGTGTTTTTTGTAGGAAGTACAGAGCAAATATTTAATCCCGGAAAATATGAGTTTGAAACGATGGACACATTTTTTTATAAAAAAAGGTAAATAGTATACAAGGGCTGATAATGCATTCAGTCCTTTTTCGTTTTACTTGCTATGAAAAAACAGAGACTGTATGTCTATGATAAGAGAGATTAAACTATATCGAAAATGTTGAAGAACATGTAAAATAAAATGAAAAGTGAATAAATTCAAACAACAAAGGTTTTTACGTTTTACATATACCCACATTTCATAAAATTGTGGTATATTGATACATATACACTTTAAAGTGCTAAAAGGGGGCTGGAAGATGAGATATTTAACAGCGGGAGAATCACATGGTCCGCAGCTGACTACTATTATTGAGGGATTACCGGCAGGGATGCCGATTACGAATGAGGATATTAATGAAGAGTTAGGACGCCGGCAAAAAGGGCATGGTCGTGGACGAAGAATGCAGATTGAGAAAGATCAGGCTTTTATATCTTCGGGAATCAGACATGGCTACACACTAGGGTCACCGGTTGCTTTAGTTGTTGAGAATGACGACTGGAAACATTGGACTAAAATTATGGGAAGTGAAGGACTTTCAGAGGAAGAAGCTGAAGAGATCAAACGTAAAATTACTCGTCCTCGTCCTGGTCATGCAGATTTGAACGGCGGTATTAAATATGGGCATCGTGATTTAAGAAACGTATTGGAACGTTCTTCAGCCCGTGAAACGACTGTAAGGGTTGCTGCCGGTGCTGTCGCTAAAAAGTTATTGTCGTTATTGGGGATTGAAGTGGCTTCACACGTATTGGAAATTGGTGGAATAAAGGCTGAGCCACCACAATATGAAACAATTCAGCAATTACAGCAAGTTACGGAAGAATCTTCAGTCAGATGTTTTGATAAAAACGTAGAGCAGCAGATGAAAGATGCAATTGATGAAGCGAAACAAAAAGGGGATTCGATTGGCGGCATCGTTGAAGTCATTGTAGAAGGAATGCCAGTGGGCGTAGGAAGTTATGTTCATTATGACCGTAAACTAGATGCAAAGCTTGCAGCAGCGATTATGAGTATTAATGCGTTTAAAGGGGTAGAAATAGGTCTTGGGTTTGAAGCGGCCCATCGTTTTGGCAGTGATGTTCATGATGAAATTGCTTGGGACAAAGAAAATGGTTATTACCGTAAAACCAATCGCCTTGGCGGTTTTGAAGGCGGTATGACAACTGGAATGCCGATTATTGTTCGTGGCGTTATGAAGCCAATTCCTACTTTATATAAGCCGTTGAAAAGTGTTGATATTGATACTAAGGAAGTATTTGAAGCAAGTGTCGAACGTTCCGATAGCTGTGCAGTTCCTGCTGCTGCTGTTGTTGCCGAGGCTGTAGTGGCTTGGGAACTTGCAGCAGCGATTGTTGATCAATTCCCTTCAGATCGTTATGAGCAATTGGCAGAATACATGAACTCTTATCGGGAAGAAGTAAAGGAGTTTTAAACTATGGAATCCATGCAAATAAAAACGGCTTCCAAGCAATATCCAGTTTTAATCGGTAAACAGGCGATTAACGAGCTGCCCGATTTTATAACACATGAATTAAATCAACTAAATAAGATTTTGATTATAACCGATGAGAAAGTAGCTGAACTTCATTTACAAACTGTGAAAAAAGCTCTGATTAAGACGGGAAAACCGGTCCTGCACTATGTTGTACCGGAAGGAGAGCATGCTAAAACGTTTGAAGTGTTTTATGAATGCCAAAGCTATTGCTTATCTCAACAACTTAATCGCAAGTCATTGATTATCGCCCTTGGTGGTGGTGCAGTCGGTGATCTGGCTGGATTTGTTGCGGCTACTTTTATGAGAGGGATTCCATTTATCCAGGTTCCGACGACTCTGCTCGCCCATGATAGTGCTGTGGGCGGCAAAGTTGCCATCAATCACCCTCTTGGAAAAAATATGATTGGGGCCTTTCATCAGCCAGAAGCAGTCATATATGATCTTGAATTTTTGCAGACTCTCCCACTTCAAGAATTACGGTCGGGTTTTGCTGAAGTCATTAAACATTCCTTGATAGCAGATAAAGAGTTTTATCGGTGGTTAAAGTCGAATATTGTTGATTTGAATAATATAACAGATGAGCAATTTTTAACGATGATTACAAAAGGTATTGGCATAAAAGCGTCCATTGTCGAAGAAGATGAAAAAGAAATGGGGATTCGTGCCTTTTTAAATTTCGGTCATACACTTGGACATGCTGTGGAAGGCTCTATGGGATATGGAAACTTTACGCATGGTGAATCCATTTTAATCGGGATGGTATATGCTCTTAAATTAAGCAGTAGAGAACAGGGTCTTGATTTTAAACTTGACGAGTTTATTAATTGGGTATCTTCTTTAGGTTATCAAACAACCATTCCTTTACAACTTGAAAAAGAAACTTTACTTAATTTAATGAAAACAGACAAAAAATCAATCAATGAAGGTGCTACCTTTGTCTTGCTTAAACAATTGGGGTCTCCATTATTAATGGATATAGCCGACTCTGTGCTGATAGAGGAAATGATTGAAATGAAATAAAATACAGGAAATGGGGGAACTGTGTGTGATAAGAGGAATAAGGGGCGCAACAACAGTAGAGAAGGACACAGAAATGGAAGTGATTGCTGCTGTTGAGCAGTTGATGGCAGAAATCATTCGGGTCAACGAGATTGATCCTGATATGGTTGCCTCTGTATTTTTTTCTGCAACGGATGAGATACGCTCTGTCTTTCCAGCCAAAGCCCTACGTAAATTTGAGGGTTGGACATATGTGCCAGTAACGTGCATGCAAGAAATACCAGTAAGCAACTCCCTTCCATCTTGTATACGGGTAATGATTCATGTAAATACAACAAAATCTCAAAAAGAGATACAACATGTTTATCAAGCAGGAGCTGTCGTATTGCGGCCGGATTTGACAAATAAAATATAAGATAAGATTTTAGGAAAAAGAATATGATATACTATTCTCACACTTTCTTACTTTAAAGTGATAAAAATATAGAGGTGAATGACATGAAGTGGAATGATGCGGTCCTTTCGTTGAAGTCTTATCAACCTGGGAAATCAACCGATGAAGTAAAAAAAATGTACGGTCTTGAAAAAATCACGAAATTAGCTTCAAATGAAAATCCTTTTGGTTGTTCTGAAAAGGTCAGAGAAAGCGTTAAGAACTCAACCCATTCTTTTGCTATCTATCCGGATGGATATGCAACATTGCTTAGAGAAGCTGTTGCAAAGCATACAGGTGTAAAAGAAACACAGCTTATTTTTGGAAATGGGTCTGATGAGAACATTCAAATCATTTCTAGAAGCCTATTGGGAGCTGGTAAAAACACCGTCATGGCAACAGGCACGTTTTCGCAGTATCGCCATAATGCTACACTTGAAGGCGCGGAAATCAGAGAAGTTCCTCATATTGACGGAGCACATGATTTAGAAGGTATGCTAAAAGCGATAGATGAGAACACTGCTGTTGTCTGGGTTTGTACACCTAATAATCCAACAGGAAAATACATTCCGGAACAGGATTTATTAACATTCATTGAAAAGGTACCGAATGATGTTCTTGTCGTATTGGATGAAGCCTATTGTGAATATGCAGTGGCTGAGGATTACCCGAAAACAAATCAATGGATCAATAAATTTAAGAATTTAATTATACTTCGAACATTTTCAAAAATTTATGGTCTTGCCAGTTTTAGGGTCGGGTACGGATTGGCAGATGATGATATTATTCAGAAGCTCGACCCATCCCGAGAACCATTCAATGTCAATACTTTCGCACAAAAGATTGCTATTGTTGCTCTGGAAGATCAAGCCTTCATTGAAAAGTGTAATACTGAGAACCAAAAAGGACTCAATCAATATTATGAGTTTTGTAGTAAGGAAAATCTAGCTTATTACCCATCACAAGGTAATTTTATTTTCATACATTTCAAACAGGATGCGGATGTAGTATTTCAATATTTGCTAGAGCGTGGATACATTGCAAGGTCTGGAAAATCGTTCGGTTTCCCGAACAGTCTGCGTGTAACGATTGGTTCAACAGAAGAAAATGAAGGAATGATTAACGCTATCAAATCTTTCTTAAATGAAGATGCTACGCCTTCTAATTCCCTTCTTTAATCGTTTCAGCAAGCATAGAGGAGCAAAAAGAAGCGGGGGGGAAAAGTGTGAAGGGAAAGGTTTTTGTAATAGGTCTAGGCCTAATTGGTGGATCTTTGGCAATGGCTGTACGCCATGCACATCCTGAAGCTGTGATTGTTGGAATTGATCTAAGCGAAAAGAATATTCAACTATCAAGGCTGCTGGGAATCATTGATGATTCAGTATCTTCTCTTGAAGCGGGAGCGTGTGACGCTGACTTAATTCTGCTGGCAGTTCCCGTAAATGAAACCGTCCAGATTTTAGCGAAATTAGCTGATTTGGATTTGAAAAGAGATGTCCTCATTTCTGATGCGGGAAGTACAAAGGATAAAGTCGTAAAAGCGGCAAGACCATTGATAGATAAAGGTGTGGCCTTCATCGGTGGTCACCCTATGGCTGGGTCTCATAAAAGCGGTGCAGGGGCTGCCAAACTACATTTATTTGAGAATGCGTTTTATTTACTTACTCCAGATGAAACTGTAGAAGAAGGTAAAATAGAGCAGTTAAAAGAATGGTTAATTGGCACAAGAGCGAACTTTTTGGTAGTAACACCTAGTACCCACGATAGACTGACAGGAGTAATCAGCCATTTTCCACATATCGTCGCTTCCGGGTTGGTTAAACAGGCAGAGACATATAGTAAGGAAAATGAGCTGATCTCTAGACTTGCAGCTGGGGGATTCCGAGACATTACGAGAATTGCCTCAAGCAGTCCGGAAATGTGGCGTGACATTTTGTTACATAATCGTGATGTGTTACTGGTATTAATGAATGATTGGCTGAAGGAAATGGAGAATGTCAAAGAGCTTGTAGAAAATGAAGATAGTGAAGAGATTCTGCGTTTCTTTAAGGATGCAAAGACTTTTAGAGATGATTTGCCAACCCATGCGAAAGGCGCAATCCCTGCTTTTTATGATTTATATATCGATGTACCGGATTATGCTGGTGTAATTTCTGAAATTACCGGATATTTAGCTCAAGAAGGAATCAGTTTAACAAACATAAGAATTATTGAAACTAGGGAAGAAATATACGGTGTTCTAGTTATCAGCTTCCAAACGGATGTAGACCGTATTAAAGCATCGGAATGTATTTCAAGACATACAGAATATGAAACAATTCTGGCATAATAAAATAATAGTCGAAGGATGATTGTATGAATACAAAAAGTTTAAAAACGAACATTCAATCATTACGTGGTGCAATTGCTGTACCAGGAGATAAGTCTATCTCCCATCGTTCGATTATGTTCGGAGCCCTTGCCGAGGGTGAAACGACAGTTACTAATTTTCTGCCTGGAGCAGATTGTTTAAGTACTATTTCCTGTTTTAAACAGCTTGGAGTAAACATTGAACAAGATGGGCAGCAGGTCCGTATTGAAGGCAAAGGTTTTAATGGTTTGACGGAGCCACGTGAAGTACTTGATGTCGGAAATTCTGGTACTACGATCAGATTAATGATGGGCATTTTGGCTGGCCAGGATTTTTCGGCTGTGTTAGTAGGTGACGAATCAATAGCTAAACGCCCGATGACCCGAGTAGTCAATCCTCTCAGTCAGATGGGAGCACACATTGATGGCCGGAAAGGAGCCGAATACACGCCGCTTTTCATAAGGGGTGGTAAATTACAAGGGTTTCGCTATAAATTGCCTGTGGCAAGCGCACAAGTCAAATCAGCTATTCTCCTTGCAGGCTTGCAGGCAGAAGGGGAGACAATCATTGTCGAACCGGAAGAGACTCGTGATCATACGGAACGAATGATCAAGCAGTTTGGCGGGGAAATCGAAAAAGACGGTCAAACGATAAAAGTAAAAGGCAACCAAGTGTTCAAAGGAACCAATATTCATGTGCCTGGAGATATTTCTTCTGCAGCGTTCTTTATGGTGGCTGCTGCAATTACAGAAAATAGTGAAATTGTTCTGAAGAATGTGGGCCTTAATTCGACAAGAACAGGTATCATCGAAGTTATGAAAGCGATGGGGGCAGATATAACGGTCGAGAAGAAATCGAGCGAAGGTGAACCGGCAGGCGATATTACTGTCAGAAGCTCTCGTTTAAAAGGAACAACGATCAGCGGTGATTTAATTCCTCGCCTAATCGATGAGATACCAGTTATTGCACTTTTGGCCACCCAGGCGGAAGGAATAACGACGATCAAGGACGCAGCAGAGCTTAAAGTGAAAGAGACCAATCGAATTGATACGGTAGCCAACGAGCTTTCCATCCTTGGAGCGGATATAACGCCGACTGTAGACGGCTTAATTATCAAGGGACGAAAAGCACTAAATGGTGGCACGGTTACAAGCCATGGAGACCACCGTATTGGGATGATGCTGGCTGTAGCAGCATTGATCACTGATGGGAAAGTGGAACTTGAGGATCCGGATGCAATTGATGTCTCATATCCACAATTTTTTGAGCATTTGACTCATTTAATACAGTAAAGATTTAAAGAAGTTTGCAGACCTTATTAGAGTCTGCAGACTTTTTTATATTTTTTTTTTCTTAGATTAATCTCTCGGAATTGTTGAAAGCGCTATCATAACGGCCTCTTTTCTAATAATAACTCCTTAAAATTATTAAAAAGGCGATTATCACCAAAAAGGAGATTTACCTTTGTATGGAGAATTAACTATTAACCTTTTTTTAATAAGAATGGGGGGAGAATTTCATCAATGGAATACAGGGCTGCAGTATGGTAAACTAATGAATACTGTTTTTACTATGCACCTCACGATTAGATGCAACATTTTGTACTTTATGGAAGAGAATATAACACTATCACGTGAGAGTGTTTGTCTAGAGACTAAGTTTATTATGCAAAAAGGAAGGAAACAGCAATGAACACAGTAGATCAAGTTATTCAGCATTTAAAAAAAGGGGAATTAACAGAAGCTCTTAAACATATAAATCGAATTAAATCATCAGAGTCAGCCGAGGACATTTTGATGCTGGCTGAAGAAATGCTCCAGCTTGGTTTTGTAGAGGAGGCAAAAGATCTTTTTGAGCATCTACTAGAACTATATCCTGATGAAGGAGAATTGATTGTTTCATTAGCTGAAATTTTGATTGATATGGATCAAGAAGATGAAGCGATGTTAATGCTTGAAAAAGTAAGTGTAGATGATGAAGTATATCCCAGTGCATTGCTTTTGGAAGCAGACCTTTATCAATTACAGGGGATGGATGAGGTCAGTGAGCGAAAATTGTTGCAGGCAAAGGGAATACTACCAGATGAGATCATCATTGATTTTGCACTAGGTGAACTGTTCTATCATCAAGGAAGAGACCAGGAAGCCATTGCAAATTACATAAAGGTTTTGGAACAGGAACAAGAAATTGCTGGAGTTAATGTCAATCAACGACTAGCTGAAGCATTAAGCAGCTCTGGGAAGTTTGAGGAGGCCCTTCCGTACTTTGAAAAGGCTCTAAATGACGGGCTCGAAATAAATACGTTATTTGAGTATGCATTTACAGCTTTTCAAGCAGGTCTTTATGAAACCGCCGTGCGTAAGTTTATCGAATTGAAGGAATTGGATCATGAATATCATTCCCTATATTTATACTTGGCTAAGAGTTATGAACATCTTGAAGATTTGGAAAATGCTTTGAAAACGGTCAAAGAAGGTATCAAGGCTGATGAATTCAATAAGGAGCTTTATTTCTTCGGTGGTAAAATAGCCTTAAAAAGCGGACTCGATAGTGAAGCAGAAAATTTATTCAAAGAGGCTCTTGCCATTGATCCCGGCTATTTGGAAGCTGCACTTACTCTTTTGAAACTGTATATGCATCACGAAAGATATGAAGATATCTTAGAGTGTATTGGCGAGGTTAGAAGATACGGTGAGGATGATCCGCAGTTTGAATGGATAGCTGCCGTATGTTATCAACACACCGAACAATTTAAAGAGTCATTAACCTGCTATCATAAAGCATATAATTCATTCAAGAACAATCCAGACTTTCTTGAAAACTATGGTTTCTTTTTAATTGAAGAAGGAGACAGAACCACATCTAGAGAAGTATTTAATAAGCTGCTTGAGCTAAACCCAGCAAACGATGAGTATGTGATGATTTTGGAACGGCTTGGTGAAAGTCCAGAGGAATTGTAGATAAGAGAAAATAAAAAAATATCAAGACAGAGGAGGGAATTCATGGTGGCTGCCCCTGTTTCTGTGAATGAGAAAAAGGATTTTATTCGGTGGTTTTTAAATCATTATCAACTGAAAAGAAGAGAATGTGTTTGGATATTAAATTATTTAATGAGTCATGATCAATTAATGAAAAAGGTTCATTTTGTAGAAAATGCACAATATTGTCCACGCGGATTAATTATGTCGACACATTGTGTAGAAGAGGTTCCTTTTAGGTTCTATAAGTCCAATATTATGACGACCGATGCAGAGAAATCTTTTCATGATATCCGCTTAAACCGGGATGAAGATATTTATATTCAACTCAATTTTAAATCCGCTTATTCTTCATATCAGTACGCAGCAGTGCTTGAGAATAACCCTTTCATGCCGAAATCCACGGCTGCAAATGAAAAAGATCAGCTGCTGGCTGAGCAATTTTTGGAAAAAAGTATGCTGTATTTCCAAAGGGATCGTCTACTTAAGGAAATTGATGAAGCGCTCGATAAACATGACGAACAGGCATTTAAGAACTTAACCGAACAACTAAATCAATTAAAAGTACTTGGATGAACTAAAACGACCTTTCCGTAATCAGGAAAGGTTTTTATTTTTTATAAAACGCTGATAAAATCCACATTTTTGTAAAGACTATAGATATATGGTAAAGATGTAATAAAAAAATGGTAAAATGATAAGGAGTTGATTTAATAAATCGGGAGTGAAGAAAAAATATGAAGTGGACAGCAAAAGATCTGGATATGTATATCCAGTCAAAAGAGTATGTGGATACGGTTTTAATTCCATTGATTCCCATAACATTTGGAAGTCAAATTAAGCAAACTGGTTCAATGAATGAATTTCTTACCATTTTAAGCTCGGAAATTGAAAAGCAGATGAAAGGAAGAATTCTTTTAATGCCAACTTTTCATTATTTGAGTGATGAGGAGGATAAGATTGATTTATTAAAGCGTTGGACCAACAAAGTGAAAGAAAATAATTTTAAACATATTTTTTTTCTTACATCAGATATTGAATGGAAAAAGGAAGAGCGGGAATTAGAACATAATTTAGTATGGATTCCAGCCATCCCTCTTGAAACCCTAGAAAATAACCAAGCCAGGGAAATGATTAACCAGCAAGTTCTCCAGATCCTTGATATTTTCACTTATAATTGGAAAAATGAAAAAAAGTAGGATTTTTCGCATTATTTGACACATAGTTGCCACCTTTTGGGTTTTACAAATATTGACCTTGGTAAATTATTGAGATATCATGGAAATGTCCTAGTTTTATAGTGTTGCTATTTATTGGTCCTTTGGGCTCTCAGTATAGTAATAGAGGGGGGGAAAACGCATGAGCAAGCATAATGTTTCACGACGTCAATTCCTTAATTACACACTTACTGGCGTTGGTGGATTTATGGCGGCCGGTATGTTGATGCCTATGGTTAGGTTTGCAATTGATCCAGTATTATCAGCAGATAAAGGCGGGGATTACATTGCAACTAAACAAAAGGTAAGTGAACTGACTACCGAACCAACCCGTGTTGACTTTAGTTTTAAGCAGGTCGACGGGTGGTATGAGTCTGAAGAAACAAATACAGCTTGGGTTTATAAAATGGAAGACGGTAATATCGTTGCTTTATCTCCAATTTGTAAACATTTAGGCTGTACGGTAGCATGGAATACGGATAAGTCTAATCCGAATCAATTTTTCTGTCCTTGTCATTATGGCAGGTACACGAAAGATGGTGTGAACGTGAAAGGGACACCACCGGTTTCACCTTTGGATGTCTATGACACGAAAGAGAAAGATGGAATTCTTTATTTGGGTCAATTAAAACCGCATGGGGGGGCGTAAACATTGCTAACAAAGTTATATGACTGGGTGGACGAGCGTTTAGATATTACGCCATTATGGCGGGATATTGCTGACCATGAGGTTCCTGAACATGTTAACCCCGCGCATCATTTTTCTGCATTCGTATATTGTTTTGGTGGGTTAACTTTCTTTATCACGGTCATCCAAATATTGTCGGGTATGTTCTTGACGATGTACTATGTACCGGACATTAAAAACGCTTGGGAATCTGTTTATTATCTACAAAATGAAGTTGCCTTCGGTCAAATTGTCCGTGGTATGCATCACTGGGGAGCAAGTCTAGTTATTGTTATGATGTTTTTACATACTCTTCGTGTCTTCTTCCAGGGAGCTTACAAAAAACCGCGTGAATTGAACTGGATGGTCGGCGTATTAATTTTCTTTATTATGCTGGCATTAGGATTAACAGGTTATTTACTGCCATGGGATATGAAAGCGCTATTTGCAACAAAGGTTACTTTGACAATTGTTGATTCGGTACCGCTAATGGGACCAGCACTTAAGACATTGATAGCAGGAGATCCAACAATAGTTGGAGCACAGACATTAACACGATTCTTCGCAATTCATGTATTCTTCCTGCCTGCAGCATTATTTGCTTTACTAGCGGCTCATTTCTTGATGATCCGGAAACAAGGTATTTCAGGTCCACTATAAAAGAATTATGAACTGAGAATCATAAAAACCTTTTCATAAAGGAGGGGATTGTTCAATGCATCGTGGGAAAGGTATGAAATTCGTAGGTGACTCGCGTATCTCCGCGAACCGTAAACCGAATATTCCGAAAGATTATTCAGAATATCCTGGGAAAACTGAAGCATTTTGGCCTAATTTCCTTTTAAAAGAATGGATGGTCGGAGCTGTATTTCTTGTTGGCTATTTGTGCCTAACAATTGCACATCCGTCTCCATTAGAAAGAATAGCAGATCCGACAGATACAGCGTATATTCCGCTACCTGACTGGTATTTCCTATTCCTTTACCAATTACTTAAGTATACTTATGCATCGGGTCCGTATAATGCAATCGGGGCTCTCGTTATACCTGGACTAGCATTCGGGGCATTGCTCTTGGCACCATTTTTAGACCGTGGTCCAGAGCGTAGTCCAGCAAAACGTCCATTTGCTGTAGGTTTTATGTTATTAGCAATGGCTGGTGTTTTTTATCTGACATGGGAGTCTGCAGCCCATCACGACTGGGAAGCTTCTAAGAAACAAGGTGCAATAGTAGAAGGTGCAGACATTGATAAAGACAGCGAAGGTTATAAACTTATGGATGCTAGTGGTTGTATTAGTTGTCACGGAGCTGAGTTAACAGGTGGAGCAGGAGCACCGAGCTTGATTGACACTGGTTTAAAGCCAGAAGAAATCTCTAAAATCGCTCGCAAAGGACAAGGTGCTATGCCAGCTGGTATGTTCAAAGGTTCTGATGAAGAATTGGCAACATTAGCTGAATTTGTTTCGGGTTTAACAGCAAAATAAAGTATTTATCGACAGCATTTTCTTTCATATGCTGCCGAATGGAAAAGCTGACGACTACGGTTGTCGGCTTTTTTATTGGAAAATTGAAAAAAATCTGATAAAAAATTGAAATGAAAACTTGGATTTAAAGATCAGGAACTGTAAAATGGGTGTATTGAGAATAGTAAGAGAGGTAAAAAGAATGAATATTATCTACAGCTGGCTTGCAAATCGGCAAATGCTCTTTTTGCTATTAATGGTTAATATATTCGGAACTATATTTGGATATTATTGGTATGGTAGTCAATTAGCAAACACACCGACTATTTTTTTAGCTTTTGTACCAGACAGCCCGACTGCTAGCCTATTTTTTGTATTTGTATTACTGGGGTTTCTTTTGAAAAGAAACTTTGGCCTTATGGAGGCATTGGCGATTATAACCCTATTCAAATATGGTTTATGGGCAGTTGTGATGAATATACTGACATTAATGACAACAGGTACATTGCCTTGGGAAGGTTATATGTTAATGGCTTCTCATTTGGGTATGGCGATTCAAGGGATTTTATATTCACCATTTTATCGAATAAAACCTTGGCATTTGATTTTAGCAGGGATTTGGACCATACATAATGATATTATTGATTACGTTTTTGAAATGATGCCTATTTATCGTGATTTATTGGTCTATATGAATTCAATAGGCTATTTTACCTTTTGGCTAAGCATTCTTTCTATCTTTGTTGGATGGTACTTTGGTTTTAGAAAAAAGCGATTTACTCTTTCAATGATCAACTAATAGTTAGCCCCGCATTCATTTTTTGAGTGCGGGGTTAACTTTTTATGATGAACAAGGTCTACTCATGTTTTTTGTTTCATATCGTTTTAGTAGAGATATGAGGAGGGACGAGTAGCATGTTGAAAAAATTCATATTAACCATTGCTGTTTTATTTGTCGTCTTACATTTCCCTGTCTATGCAGAATCCTCTTCAAGTTTGGAGCAATTAGATAACATTTCCGATAGAGCGTTGGAAATGACAAAGTTGAAGCGATACGGAGATTCGGAAAAGATGCTTACGTTTTTTTCTGACCAGTTTATAAAAGAGACAGCGAAAGAACAAATTCTTGACATGGACGAACTTCGAATTATTACTGTAGCTCATAATGAAGCATTGATGACAATAAAGGATTTGAATAAGGGAGATTCTGAGAAGGTTAATTCAGTTACAAAATTTAGGCTTGTTGTGGATGCTGTGAAGTCAACGCATCAGCCTCTTTGGACCGAGATGGAGGATCAAATGATGAATTCCTTCAGGCAAACAAAGGATGCCGCGATCCATCAAGACACAATAACATTTAATAATCAATTGAACTTATTCCTTTCACAATACGAAATGATATATCCAAGCTTGAAAGTCGACCTTTCTAAAGAAAAGATTCAGCAACTGGATACTAGGATTCAATACATTAATCAATACCGTCCTGAAGTAATTAGAGATAGTGATAGCCAAAAAGAGCTGGATGCATTGCAAAATGAATTAACGTCTATTTTTAATGATATGGGAGAAGACGATGCAGATCCTTCCCTTTGGTGGGTTATCATAACTACTGGCAGTATTATAATAATGACTCTTTCTTACGTCGGCTGGAGAAAATATAATGGAGATCGAGAAAAACCTAGAAAAGAACATAACGATTGAAGGTAAGTGAAGAGAACTCTATATTTGACATGGTAGCATTCATTCCATAGAATTGAGAGTAATAATAGTTTTAGGAGGATACCATGTATTTCATTTATTTGGCGATTATCATTTTAATCCCGATTTATGCACAAATGAAAGTGAAAAGTACGTATAAAAAATATTCAAAAGTATCTGCTTCTTCGGGTATGAATGGTGCTGAAACGGCGAGAGCCATTTTGGATCAAAATGGTTTATATAATGTCAGGGTCGAAGAAACACCTGGAATGCTCTCAGATCATTACGACCCAAGAGATAAAACGGTCCGTTTATCGACGGATAACTATCATGGGCATTCTGTTGCCGGTGTAGCAGTTGCAGCCCATGAAGTGGGACATGCGATTCAAGATAAAGAAGCTTATGCGTTCTTACGTTTTCGCCATGCGTTAGTACCGGTCGCTAACTTTGGTTCCAATATATCTTGGATTTTGATTTTAATCGGGGTGTTAGCCAGAATCCCAGGCTTATTAATAGCGGGTATCGTATTTATGGCAGCTGCAGTATTATTTCAAGTAATCACGCTGCCGGTGGAGTTTAATGCTTCCTCTCGGGCAATGGATCAACTCGTTTCTGTAGGAGTTATCCGTAATGATGAAGAACGAGAAACGAAAAAAGTATTAAGTGCAGCTGCGATGACGTATGTTGCTGCCGCTCTTGTAGCCGTACTTGAACTAGTTCGACTTCTGCTTATGTATACAGGTATGAGAGAAGAAGATTAAATAAAAAGAACTCCATCACAGATGGAGTTCTTTTTATTCGTTTTCGTTGTATACCGGGTTTAGTTAACACTACTTATATAACTTCACTATTCGGGGAATCATGTAAAATATGTATTTGTAATGGTTTCACAGTGGATACTACCGTTCGATTGGATTCTTATTCTCATCAAGGGTAAAGCCTTCACCTAATACGTCATGCACTTCACTTACAGATACAAAAGCATGAGGGTCCACTGAAGTGATGGCATTTTTCAAGCGAACGAGCTCATTTTTACCTACAACACAATATAGAACTTCTCGATCAGTTCTTGTATATGATCCATACCCTCTTAAGACTGTTACTCCCCGCTCCATATCTTTCATGATTTTATCAGCAATTTCCTCATTTTTCTCGCTGATAATCATTGCTCCTCTAGCCGCATAGGCTCCTTCCTGCATAAAGTCGATAACCCGCGCACCGATGAATACCGCCACTAGGGTATACATCGCTTCCCTGTAATCCAAGTAGGTGAGAATGGATAGGCCAATAACAACGGCATCAAAAATAAACATGGTCCGGCCCATGCCCATTCCTAAATAACGATGGGCAAATCGGGCAATAATATCAACGCCGCCAGTTGTCCCGCCATAACGGAAGATGATACCTAGCCCAACACCAACAAAGACCCCGGCAAACAATGCCACCAGCATCAAATCATTCCCGAGATTTATTTCGATTTGATATCTTTCGAATACCCATAGCCAAACGGATAAACCAACTGTTCCAATGATTGTATAAAAAAAAGAAGTCCGTCCTAAATATTTCCACCCTATTAAGAATAAGGGGATATTTAAAACCAAATTAGAATAAGAAGGATTTATCCCAATAAGTTGATATATAATCAAGGTGAGACCAGTGAAACCGCCTTCTGCCAAGTTATTTTGCATGTTAAAATGTACGAGGCCAAATGCGAAGATTCCAGCTCCAAAAAGGATAAATATAGTGTTTTTCAATTTTAAGCCGAAAAGCATGACTTTTACCTCCAAAACGTTTGAATGCGGTTAATTTACTTATTATAACTAATTAACCAACTATGGGCAATTGTTGTTACCGAACGTATCTGTTGTCATATGATTCACTTTTAGCTAACATAAAGAAGGTATAATGTTTATTAACGAAAATCAAGAATGGGTGACTAAATGGAAAAGCAAAAGACGATCCAACAAATGCAAGCAGAAGTCGACCAATACATAGGACAATTCAAAGAAGGATATTTCAGCCCTTTGGCTATGCTAGCACGCTTGTCAGAGGAGCTTGGTGAACTGGCTAGAGAAGTCAATCATTACCATGGTGAAAAACCTAAGAAATCAACTGAAAATGAGAATACGGTTGAAGAGGAATTGGGTGACATGCTATTTGTGCTAATTTGTTTTGCTAATTCACTTGGTATTGACCTTCAAAGCTCGCACGATACGGTCATGCATAAGTTTGCAACACGTGATAAAGACAGATGGACAAAAAAAGAAGAGAATGTAGAGGGGGAAGTAAAAGATGAGTAAAGTAAGAGTGATTGTAGCTGGACCTCGTGGCAGAATGGGTAATGAAGCGGTGAAGTTAGTACATAGAACAGAAGGGTTTGAATTAGCAGCTGTTATAGACCGTAAATATAACGAGGAAAGCCTCTCAAATATTGATGGTTTTCAAGGAATTGAAGCACCTGTTTTTTCCGATATTAACGAATGCTTCTCGGCTGTAAATGCAGATGTATTGATTGATTTAACTACACCTGAAGTAGGCATGTATCATACAGAAACGGCACTGAATCATGGTATCCGTCCTGTTGTAGGAACAACAGGATTTACAAAAGAAGATTTAGCAAAGCTGGATTCGTTAACTAGGGAAAAAGGTATTGGATGCATCATCGCTCCAAACTTTGCAATTGGGGCTATTTTGATGATGAAGTTCTCACAAATGGCTGCAAAGTACTTCCCGAATGTAGAAATCATTGAAATGCATCATGATCAAAAATTGGATGCCCCTTCAGGTACAGCTGCTAAAACGGCAGATATGATAGCTGCAGTACGTGAGACAAAACAACAGGGTCATCCGAATGAGAAAGAAACCATTCAAGGTGCTCGAGGAGCAAATATAGATGGCATGCATATCCATAGTGTTCGTCTACCGGGGCTTGTTGCTCATCAACAGGTACTTTTCGGGAGTGATGGAGAGTTATTGACGGTTCGCCATGATTCATTCAATCGCGCGTCCTTTATGACAGGAGTTAAACTTGCTGTTGATTCAGTCATGAAATTGGATGTACTTGTATATGGACTAGAAAATATTATCGAGTAGGTATTAGGAGGAATACGATGAAAATTGCCTTAATTGCCCATGATAAGAAAAAAGAAGATATCATTCAATTTGTAACAGCCTATAAAGCTGTATTTCAACAACATGAATTATTTGCTACTGGTACAACGGGGAAACGAATCATGGAAGAAGTATCATTGCCTGTCCATCGTTTCCATTCGGGACCTCTAGGCGGAGACCAGGAAATCGGGGCAATGATTGCCCGTGGTGAAATGGATATGGTCCTGTTTTTCCGAGATCCATTAACATCGCAGCCACATGAACCGGATGTATCAGCACTAATAAGGCTCTCCGATGTATATGAAATTCCATTGGCCACAAATATGGGAACGGCAGAAGTACTTATTCAGGGTTTGAAACATGGATATATGGACTGGCTTAAACTACGAAAAAAACAAGGTGAGATAAATGACAAACAAAAGTAATATAGATATCCTCGCTTTCGGTGCACATGCGGATGATGTTGAAATTGGTATGGGTGGTACGATTGCTAAATATGCGCAACAGGGTAAGGACATCGTCATTTGTGACTTGACAAAAGCGGAAATGTCGTCCAACGGTACCGTTCTATTACGGCAAAAGGAAGCAGCTAAGGCAGCAGAAATTCTAGGGGTGGAGAGAATATCCCTAGATTTACCCGACCGTGGTTTATATATGAAAGAAGAATACATAAATCAAATTATAACGGTTATTCGCAAATATAAACCCACACTTGTATTTGCCCCTTTTTTGGAAGACCGTCATCCTGATCATGGGAATTGTGCAAAATTAGTTGAAGAAGCAGTTTTTTCGGCTGGGGTTAGAAAGTATTTGGTTGAAGATGGTCTTGAAGCTCATCGTGTCCAAAATATGTACTATTTTATGATAAATGGTTTTCACAAACCTGACTTTGTCGTTGACATTACATCTACTATATCGGGAAAATTGGACAGTCTTAGAGCATATGGAAGTCAATTCGAAAAAAGTAATACAACGGTGGAGACACCGCTTGTGAACGGATATATCGAGACAGTAGAAGCAAGGGAAAAGATGTTCGGCAAAGAAGTGGGTGTCGCTTATGCGGAAGGATTTATGTCAAAAAAACCGTTTCTGATCGAAGCCGATTTGTTAGGGGAAAAATAATCTTATGAAATTAAAAATTGGAATTACCTGCTACCCTACAGTAGGAGGTTCGGGTGTCGTTGCAACTGAATTGGGCAAAATGCTTGCAGAAAAAGGACATGAAATACATTTCATTTCTTCAAGCCTCCCTTTCCGCCTAAATAAGATGTACCATAATATTTATTATCACCAAGTGGAAGTCAACTCTTACTCTGTTTTTCAATATCCACCTTATGACCTTGCGCTTGCGAGTAAGATAGCGGAAGTAGTGAAGAGGGAAAAACTTGATATTCTCCATGTTCATTATGCCATTCCACATGCGGTTTGTGCGATTCTTGCAAAGCAGATGTCAGGAAATAAAGTTAAAATCGTCACGACTCTTCATGGTACAGACATTACTGTGCTAGGCCATGACCCTTCACTATCCAATTTAATAAAATTTGGAATTGAACAATCAGATGTTGTTACAGGTGTATCTAATTCGCTCGTGCAACAAACACATGAGTTAATCTCTCCGGAAAAGGAAATCAAAACCGTTTATAATTTTATTGATGAAAGGGATTATCATAAAACCAATTCAGAATATTTACGGGACGAGTACGGTATTCAAGATGAAGAAAAAGTCATCATTCATGTATCAAATTTTCGTTCAGTCAAGCGGGTTAAAGATGTTATCCAAGCGTTCTTTTTAGCTCAAAAGAAAATACCTGCTAAGCTTCTTCTCGTAGGAGACGGCCCGGAAGTAACAACGGTATTAAAGTTGGCTAAAGATCTCGGAATCGAAGAAAAGGTCTTGTTTCTGGGTAAGCAGGACAACCTTGCCGAATTATATTCAATTAGTGATTTAATTTTACTGCTATCCGAAAAAGAAAGTTTTGGACTTGTACTTCTTGAGGCAATGGCATGTGGTGTTCCATGTATAGGAACGAATGTAGGAGGGATTCCCGAGGTTATTGTTGACGGAAAGACCGGCTATATTTGTGAATTGGGCGACGTCGAAATGGTAGCTGAAAAGGCTGTCGGACTTTTAAGAAACCCTATTTTACATAAACGTTTTTCTGAGGCTGCTCTAGAAAGGGCCAATACTGAATTTCACTCAGATACCATTATGTCAGAGTATGAAGCAATCTATGTTCAAGCGCTCGAAACTAATTCTATTGAATAAGGAGGGGATGCTGATGGATCAGTTATTCTTAAAATCAGTGCCCATTCTTGAATTGATTGAAAAAGCAGGATTCGAAGCCTATTTTGTGGGTGGTTCAGTAAGAGATTATATACTTGGCAGGCCCATCAATGATGTGGATATCGCTAGTTCTGCTACACCTCAGGAAATTAAAGGAATCTTTCCTAAAACAGCAGATATCGGAATCGAACATGGAACGGTGCTTGTAATTGCGGAGTCTGGTACGTACGAAATTACGACATTTAGAACGGAAAGCGGGTATACGGACTTTCGCAGACCTGATTCCGTGCAATTTGTCCGTTCTTTGACCGAAGACTTACAGAGAAGAGACTTTACGATGAATGCGATTGCTATGGATAAGTCTGGGAATATGATTGATCCATTTAACGGTAAGCGTGATTTGTTACAAAGAAGAATTATCACGGTTGGCAATCCTCATGAAAGATTTCATGAGGATGCTTTGAGAATGATGCGTGCATTAAGGTTTGTCAGCCAGCTTGATTTCGAACTGGATCAGCAAACTTTTGATTCACTTCAAGAGAATGGACCAATCATTAGCGAAATTGCAATCGAAAGAATTCTCATTGAATTTGAAAAACTTTTAGCTGGAGCCTACAAGACAAGGGCCCTCTCGCTCTTACTAGAGAGCGGGTTATACCAATACTTGCCACGATTTTCCAATCAAAAAGAAAATTTGGAGAAGTTATTAAATCTGCCGCTTCATCACTTAAAAGCGGCAGAATTATGGTCTGTTATCATGATTTATACGAATGCCAAGGATATTGAAGCGGCGTTAAGAGAGTGGAAACTGCCGCTGAAAACAATTAGAAGTGTCCAACGTATTATTCAGTTAGCAAAGAAAGAACCGCCGTTTGAAAATTTTGCTCTCGAAATATTCCAGGCAGGTCAGATTGAAGCCGTCCAAGCTGCTACAGTCCGAGCTGTCTTAGCAGGACGAAATGTTAAGTATGCGGATAAGGTTATTCATCAACGATTTAATGAATTAATAATTAAACAAATGTCTGATCTTGCGGTAACGGGTACGGACTTACTGAAATGGCATCAAGAAAGACCGGGTCCATGGGTGAAAGAATACTTGGAATTGATTTTGAAAGCTGTTTTGAATGCAGAATTAAGAAATGAAAAAGATGAAATTAAGAGGTGGCTGGAGAAATGCAATCTGATTTAAGAACAAAGCTGATGGAAGCCCTTTCAAAGGCGAATGGTGCATTTATATCCGGTCAAGAAATTGCTGAATATATAGGCTGTTCGCGCACGGCTGTCTGGAAGCATATAGAAGACCTGCGCAGTGAAGGGTATAATGTTGAAGCTGTCCGCAAAAAAGGCTACCGGATTATTTCAACACCGGAAAAAGTGTCAGAAAGTGAAATACAGCTTGGCTTGGAAACAAAAAAACTCGGGAAAATGATTCACTATCAGGAATCTGTAGAATCAACTCAAAAAATTGCCCATCAACTTGCAAATGAAGGAGTTCAGGAGGGGACTCTTGTTGTTGCCGAGGAACAAGTATCTGGAAAAGGAAGACTCATGAGATCTTGGCATTCTCCAAAATTCAGTGGCATCTGGATGAGTCTAATCTTAAGGCCAAAGATTCCACTTCATGAGGCTCCTCAGTTGACTTTACTGGCCGCGGTTGCCGTGGTTCAGGCAATAGAGGATATAACGGATTTACAACCTCAAATCAAATGGCCGAACGATATTTTGATAAATCGAAAGAAAGTAACTGGCATTCTGACAGAAATGCAGGCAGAATCGGACAGAATTCATTCTGTCATTATCGGAATTGGTATGAATATCAATCAACAAATTGAAGATTTCCCAGAAGATCTGCAGGAGAAAGCGTCTTCTCTTTTCATAGAAAGCGGAGAAACGGTTTCAAGGTCAAAGGTTATACAACGTGTGTTGGTTCGTTTAGAAAATTTGTATGATCTATATTTACAAGAAGGCTTTATGCCAATAAAGGGTCTATGGGAGAGTTATGCCATCAGCCTGGGACAGGTTATTAAAGCGAGTACGGTTAATGATACAATTGTCGGAAAAGCATTGGGAATAACAGATGCTGGTGTTCTGCTCCTTGAAGACAAAAAGGGAACCGTACATTCGATTTATTCAGCAGACATTGAAATTCAGTAGATTTTTGTCAAATCTGTGAAAAATAAATAGAATTTTTGATTTTGGCTTGATATAATGCAAGTGGGCAGTATCTCATGTGAACTGCACCCCCATAAATACCAAATTATTTGAAAATCTGCCTTGATCCAGCGTACTGGACTAGGACGGAGGGATGAAACTTCTGATGTTATCAAAGAGATTGACTAAAAGGACAAGTGCTGTTTTGTTGACAATATGAGGCGTTTTTTGCCACTTATTGTAACGTAACAGATACTCTATTTAGTCAGTCTTTTTTTTGCGTATGAATGTATAGACACCAGTTTTTAAAACGCTGATGTTTTCATCTCCTCCATCAAAAAGGAGGAAACGTAATGAAATTATCCGGAGATTTTTTGAAAATGAAACAAAATCACGAGAAAATTGTCATGCTTACGGCATATGATTATCCGTCAGCAAAGTTAGCCGAACAATCAGGTGTCGACATGATTTTAGTTGGCGATTCTTTAGGAATGGTTGTATTAGGTTATGACTCTACCATCCCTGTAACGGTTAATGACATGATTCATCATACAAAAGCAGTAAAACGTGGGGCCCCCGATACGTTTGTCGTGACAGATATGCCCTTCATGAGCTATCACCTATCTTTAGATGAAACACTTAAAAATGCGGCCCGCATCATGCAGGAAGGCCATGCGGATGCTGTGAAGGTTGAAGGGGCAGATGACGTTGTCGAAAAAATCTCCGCATTAACAAAGGCTGGTATTCCCGTAATAGCTCATCTTGGCCTGACTCCGCAATCAGTCGGTGTGCTTGGTGGGTATAAAGTACAGGGAAAAGATGCGGAAGCAGCTTCACAGCTCGTTGAAGATGCGAAAAAATGTGAAGCGGCAGGAGCCATAGCGATAGTATTTGAGTGTGTACCATATCAAGTAGGAGAACTCGTCACACAAAACCTAGCAATTCCAACCATTGGAATTGGGGCAGGTGCTGAAACAGATGGTCAAGTCCTTGTTTATCACGATGTCATCAGTTATGGTGTTGATCGTGTTGCAAAATTTGTTAAAGTGTACGGAAATGCGAACGAACTAATAAGCAATTCGATTACAAGTTATGTGAATGAAGTGAAAACTAAAGATTTTCCAACGAAAGAGCATACATTTACGATGAAGGAAGAGCAGCTTTCAGCGCTTTACGGGGGAAAAAAATGAAAACTTTTACTTCTGCAGCTGAATTACAACAAATAATCATTAAGGAAAAAAGCAATCACAAAAGTGTCGGCTATGTAGCGACAATGGGCTTCTTACATGAGGGACATGCCACCCTTTTAGAAAACGCTCGTAAAGAAAATGATATCGTTGTTTTAAGTATTTTTGTCAATCCGTTGCAGTTCGGACCAAATGAGGACTTTGAAACATACCCTCGTGATTTGGAACGTGATGAAAATGTCGCAGCCAATGCAGGCGTGGATTATCTTTTCTACCCAACTGTCAATGAAATGTACGGTGAAGAGCCATCAGTCAAGGTTGTCGTCCAAAGCAGGACGGAATGTTTATGTGGTAGACAAAGACCAGGCCATTTCGATGGTGTAGCGACGGTCCTAACGAAATTCTTTAATATCATTCTTCCAGATAGAGCTTACTTTGGTAAGAAGGATGCACAGCAAGTCGCAGTAATAGATGGTTTGATTCAAGACTTTAATTTTCCAATTAAACTCGTAGCTGTCGATACCGTTCGTGAAGAAGATGGATTAGCAAAGAGCTCTCGAAATGTATATCTGCTAGATGATGAACGCATAGAAGCAAAAGAATTATACCAAAGTTTATTGAAAGCGATAGAAGCGATTAATACAGGGGAAAGAAATCCTGATACAATTATGGCGCTAGTAAGGGAACATGTAGAAGCCCATACAAATGGGAAAATAGATTATATTGAGGTTTATCAATATCCAGAGCTCAAGCCGATTGAAACATTATCAGGAAATATCATTATAGCAATGGCCGTGAAGTTTAAGCATGCAAGGCTAATTGATAATATTACATTGACAGTAGAATAAACCTACAGCTTAGGGGGAGTTTACATGTTTCGAACAATGATGAATGGAAAAATCCATCGCGCAAGGGTTACTGAAGCCAATTTGAATTATGTTGGCAGTATTACAATTGATGAAGACATAATTGACGCGGTAGGCATTCTGCCGAATGAAAAAGTAGCCATCGTCAATAATAATAATGGTGCACGCCTTGAAACGTATGTGATTGCAGGTGAACGGGGCAGCGGTGTTGTTTGTTTGAACGGAGCAGCAGCAAGACTAGTTCAGCCTGATGATATTGTGATTATCATATCTTATGTGATGGTCGCTGAAGATAAGCTGAGTGATCATCAGCCTAAAGTTGCGATTATGAATGAAAATAACCAAATTGTTGAACTGATTTCAAACGAACCTGCAGCTACTATCATGTAAGCGGAAGGCCGGCTCTTATGCGCATGTATCATGCATATGTTGAGCCGGCCCTTTTCATTTGCTTAGAATTGTATTACCAGGATAGGGGTAGGGATTGAAGTGGATTCAATTAATTAAACTTTTATTCGATAAACTGCGTGTTTCCTTTATTACGATTATTATGGTATAAAAAAGATAAGAGAATTCCATCAGGAAGTGGAGAAAGTGAAGTTTGAGGTGTACAATTCATGACACAACGATATGTAGTGGTCGATTTGGAAACAACAGGAAATTCTCCGAAAAAAGGAGACCGGATTATTCAATTTGCCGGCGTAGTCATCGAAAATGATCAAATTGTAGATGAATACTCAACGTTCATCCACCCTGGACAAGAAATTTCCTTGTTTATTGAAGAATTGACCGGAATAAGCAACGAGACGGTAAAGGATGCACCTGACTTTGAAGATGTCGCAGAAAATATTGCCCGGCTTATAGAAGGGGCTTGTTTTGTTGCCCATAATGTTTTATTTGACTTATCTTTTTTACAGGAAGAATTAGTACGCTGTGGATTGGAGCCTTTTTATGGTTCCACACTTGATACGGTAGAGTTAGCGAAAATTTTGAAACCGACATCCGATGGATATAAGCTACATCAGCTGGCCAAAGAAGAAAATCTAGATCATTCTCGGCCTCATCAAGCGGATAGCGATGCATATGCTACCGCTTTATTATTATTGGAATTGAAAAAAAAGCTCATGAATCTGCCAGTGATGACGCTTAAACAGTTATACCGCTTATCTTTTTCCTTACAAAGTGAAATTTCCGAATTGATAGATGCTTGTATTGCAAGCAAACTTACAAAAGCTGAAGTTCATTCACCTGAACTTATTACATTTAGAGGCCTTGCATTTAAAAAAGTCGACGAAGAAACTAATTATAAAGACAGAGAAGCAGAATTTCCGCAAGATGATAAGAAGAAAATGGCCATGCTACAAAATGCTTTTCCTGCTTTTGAAGCGAGAAACGGACAGCTGGAAATGATGAATATGATTCATCATTCCTTCGAATCCAGTCAAGACGCAATCATTGAAGCTGGGACTGGGATTGGGAAATCCTTAGGCTATCTGCTTCCTGCTGTTTATTTTGCGAGGAAACATCAAAAGCCCGTAGTCGTTTCGACGTATACGCTTCAGTTACAAGATCAACTTCTTCAAAACGAAGTTCCTAAGCTGAAAAAAATCCTTCCTTATTCTTTTCAAGCTGTATTGCTAAAGGGGAGAAGTAATTATTTGAGTTTGGCAAAGTTTGAACGGGCATTACGTGAAAAGGAAGATAATTACGAAACAGCATTAACAAAAATGCAAATATTAGTTTGGCTAACGGAAACGGAAACAGGAGATAAAGATGAATTAAATCTCACAAGTGGTGGACAACTTTTTTGGAATAGACTTCAAAGTGACGGGCTTACATATGTCGGTTTAAAACAACCATGGCTTGAATTGGACTTTTTTGAAAGAGCAAAAAGAACAGCGGGCAAAGCAGATATCATCATTACTAATCATTCCTTTTTAATGACTGATCTTCTTACAGAAGATGCCCTCATTCCAAAAAAAGGGTATTTAATTCTTGATGAGGCTCACCATTTGGAACAGGCTGCTTCTAAACAGCTTGGACGAAGACTTAATTATATTTCTGTGAAGACGGTGCTGAACAGACTAGGGACCACAGATCAAAAGCAATTATTATACAAACTTGAAAAATTGCTCTCAAACAACCGCTTGACGGAAGGTAGGTCCACGCATGACCTAGATCGAAAGCTTAATGACTTTGCCTATGAATTTGAACAACTTTTTTATTACATCTCCAACCAAGCCCAAAAACTATCTCATTCTGTGAGTCCGAAACGCCTCTCATTTAAGATAGATGACCATCGATGGAGTAAAGCGATTCTGGTTGCTGAACGGTTAGTAGACTTGCTAGGATCGATCATCGTGGAACTGGAGAAAAGGTTGAGTCTTTTATTAAATAATGAAGCCACGTTAGGGAAAAATGCTTTATTTTATTTAAATGATATAGAAGTGCTTCTTGGACATTTGCAGGATACAAGGGATTCCTTACATGAATTTTTTATCAATCCACAAGAAGAAAATATTTATTGGCTTGATTATACAAATACAGCACCACAACATGGCGTGACATTGACTGTTCAGCCAATTGCAGGAAGTAAATGGTTGTGGGATTCCTATTTTGGACGCCAGAAAAGTGTGATCATGACATCGGCAACCCTCGTTGTGAAGGATTCATTTCAGTACTTTAAAGCGCAGCTTGGTTTAGATTCTGAACCAATACAGACCGCAAGATTTCCTTCACCTTTTCGTTATAAGGAACTTGTGAAGGTGGTAGTTCCGAACGATATTCCGGATATTAATTGCTTATCAGTGGAGGAGTTCTCGGAAACAGCGGCAAACCATATTATTGCCGCTGCACAGGCAGCTAAAGGGAGAATGATGGTTTTGTTCACCTCGCATGAGATGCTGCGAGCAACCTATTTTTCCATTAAAGACTCAGGGGTCCTAGATGAGTATACCTTGTTTGCACAGGGGATTTCTGGTGGAAGCCGAATGAGGTTACTCAGAAATTTTCAAAACTTCGAGAAAGCCGTCCTATTTGGAACAACTAGCCTATGGGAAGGTGTTGATATTCCAGGAGAGGATTTATCCTGCCTAATCATTGTCAGGCTGCCGTTTTCACCACCGGATGAGCCGGTCACAGCTGCAAAATGCCAACTTCTCGAAAAGCAAGGCAGAAACGCCTTCTCTGCGTATTCTTTACCTGAAGCCTTGCTAAGGTTCCGCCAAGGATTCGGGAGGCTGATACGTACTCCTGAAGACAGAGGAGTCCTAGTTGTTCTGGACCGCCGCATTATCACCGCCAAATATGGTCTTGAATTTCAAAAGTCCATACCGGCCGTTGACTGGCATCAAGGCTCAATTAATGAGATGGTGGATATGATAGAAGAGTGGATTTAAAGAATCTTTAGATTATTCATAAATCCAATTGAATTTTTATGAAATAATAAAGAAAAATAACCTTCGAGCTGTTATAATGTGAAAGGTAGTAAAGCCTTCTAATCCTATTCATACCAGTGATTGTTGACAATTTTTAGTTAAAATGGAGGGGCGTTTTTATGGAAAGTAAAATTGAAGTAATCTCGACAGTCAGGTTGCAAAATTCTCCTGATTTGTATAAGATTGTAGATTCTTTGAATCGGACGTTGAAAAAGGACGACTTAATGTTCGGACTTGCATTAGATTCAGAAAATCAAGAAAAAGCGATATTTACAATTTATCGTACATAGAAAGAGGGAAAAGCGGCTTTGAAAAAATGGTTGATTATTGCTTCTATCCTAGTCCTTTGTTTTATCGGATTTGTCGGCGGGGCATATATTAAAGCGTTGCAGCCTAAAAAAGAAGCTGGTAATGTGGCTTTTGAAAAGGCGAAGGAAGAGGGCGGCCTTGAAACCATGGAAGAATTCTACCTTTATAATGGGCAGGATTCGTATTCTGTCATCATTGGTAAGGGAGAAAATGGGACTAAAAAAATAGTCTGGCTTCCTGAGGACGAGAAGAAAGAAATTGTAGTGGAAAACTATAAAGATGGTAAGTCAAAAAAAGAGATTTTAAGCATTGTTAAAGAAAAGCTAAATCCTCAAAAAATTATTTCAGTTAAACTTGGTATGGAAAAAAACGTTCCACTTTGGGAAGTAACATATCTTGATGAATCTGAGCGCTTTAATTATGATTATTATGATTTTAAAACAGGGGAATGGCTAAAGTATTATCGAAGCATTTAGAATGGGGGATTAATTTATTATGAAATTAGCTAACCGAGTTCAGTCATTAACGCCATCAACAACATTGGCAATCACAGCAAAAGCAAAAGAACTTAAAGCTCAAGGTCTTGATATAATTGGTTTGGGGGCAGGTGAACCAGACTATAACACTCCTCAGCATATTATTGACGCAGCCTTTCAATCGATGAATGAAGGGCAAACGAAATATACGCCATCAGCAGGACTTCCAAAGTTAAAAGCGGCGATTGCTGCTAAATTAAAGCGGGATCAAGGTTTAGAATACAAGCCTTCTGAAATAATTGTTGGTTCAGGTGCTAAGCACGCCCTTTATACATTGTTTCAAGCGATTCTTGATGAAGAAGATGAAGTTATTGTTCCAATACCATATTGGGTAAGTTATCCAGAACAAATTAAACTTGCAGGTGGAAAACCAGTATATGTTGTAGGCACTGAGGAAAATCAATATAAAATTACAAAAGAACAGTTAGAACAAGTAATTACTGAGAAAACGAAAGCAGTTATCATTAACTCTCCAAGCAATCCAACTGGTATGCTTTATTCTAGGGAAGAGTTAGCGGCTATCGGAGAAGTATGTATAGCACATGACATCTTAATCGTTTCCGATGAAATTTACGAGAAATTGGTTTATGGAAATGCAACACATACATCGATTGCGGAGATTTCTCCTGAATTGAAAAAGCAAACAATCATCATTAATGGTGTTTCTAAATCACATTCAATGACAGGCTGGAGAATTGGTTATGCAGTAGGGGATGAGGCCATCATCAAAGCTATGACAAACCTTTCTAGCCACAGCACATCCAATCCTACGACAACTGCTCAGTACGGAGCAATTGCCGCTTATGAAGGTTCACAGGATCCTGTGGAAGAAATGCGCCAAGCATTTGAAGGTCGATTGAATACAATTTATGATAAATTAGTGGAAATTCCAGGCGTTAGCTGCATTAAACCACAAGGAGCATTTTACTTGTTCCCGAATGTTAAACGTGCGGTTGAATTAACTGGCTACAGCAATGTGGATGATTTTACTACTGCATTGTTAGAAGAAGCTCAGGTAGCAGTAATTCCAGGTTCAGGTTTTGGTGCTCCGGACAACATCAGACTATCTTACGCGACTTCATTGGAACTGCTTGAAGCAGCGGTTGAAAGAATCCATTCATTTGTTAAGTCAAAAATGGCTTAAATATTTTAAAACCTGCAGTCATTCCGCGTAAAAGTGGGTGTCAGCAGGTTTTTTTGTTTAATAAATATTTGAGTGGTACAGGATGTACTTTGGTTCACTAGGATGACCAATTATTTAGATAAATTGTGTGAAGTAGATTCAGATATTGATTAAAAAGATAATAAAAGTTATGCCTAAACGGCTCCTTCAAGATTATCTTTGAGAAGTTCAATTAACTAAAGAATTACAAAAGAATATGTATTTAAAGTCATGTTGATAGTTGCCAGGACTTTATCACGATAAGTAGTGATTAAAATAATGGCTAATTTTGCTGTTAGGTGTTATAAAAGTTAATACTATAAACCTAGAGCTAGAGATAAGGATGCGAATTAATAAATAGAAAGCGGGATTTGAAGCTCGTGAAAGGGTAAAGGATTATATCTAGAACAAAATTTAAATGGTGGATTTTATATATGGGGACAGTTCAATTGTCACCCCTATTAAATAGTATGTTTAGTCTATAAATTTTAAAAACAAAAGCTTGAAAATGACTATTGCATTTTGTATCAGCAAATACGTTAGTATATAAGTAATCTAACAAGTACAAGGGCAATAAGTTATCAAAAAAAGGATGAATAAAAAGAATATAAAAGAATTTTGGAACCTCTGATTTATGTGATTTATTTGCTTGTATGGAGGGCTATAGGTATAATAAGTAGAGTAAATTCCTTAGTAAGATAAGCTATTTTTGGAGGGAAATTCCGTGAAAATTACAATAAAAGAAGCTAGTAAATTTGTCAATCAAGAAGTGACCATTGGCGGCTGGCTTGCTAGCAAACGTTCCAGTGGGAAAATTGCTTTTCTTCAAATTCGTGATGGCTCGGGCTTCATACAAGGTGTGGTCGTGAAAGCAGATGTGGGCGAAGAAGTTTTCGCTCGTGCGAAAACGGTTACGCAAGAGACATCTATGTACGTCACAGGTGTCATTCAGAAGGATGAGCGCTCTCCGTTTGGATTTGAATTACAGGTAAAAGATATTGAAGTCATTCATGAATCAGTTGATTATCCGATTACTCCAAAAGCACATGGTCCTGAATTCTTAATGGATAACCGTCATTTATGGCTGCGTTCAAAACGTCAGCATGCTGTTATGAAAATTAGGAATGAAATCATTCGTGCTACCTATGAATTTTTTAATGAAGAAGGATTTGTTAAAGTCGATCCTCCAATTTTAACAGGAAGTGCTCCAGAGGGAACAAGTGAATTATTCGCGACGAAATATTTTGAAGAGGATGCATATCTTTCACAAAGCGGTCAGCTTTATATGGAAGCAGCAGCCATGGCATTAGGAAAAGTATTTTCTTTTGGTCCTACGTTCCGGGCAGAGAAATCCAAAACAAGACGTCATTTAATCGAGTTCTGGATGATTGAACCGGAAATGGCTTTCATTGAATTCAAAGAAAACCTGGAAGTTCAGGAGCAATTTGTCTCATCAATAATTCAGTCTGTATTGAAAAACTGTCAGCTTGAGTTGAATACACTAGGCCGTGACACAGCGAAGCTTGAACAAATTAAGGCTCCTTTCCCACGGATTACATATGATGAGGCAATTAAATTCCTACATGAACAAGGCTTTGAAGATATCCAATGGGGTGATGATTTTGGAGCGCCTCATGAAACAGCAATAGCAGAGAGTTATGAAAAGCCAGTATTTATCACTCATTATCCAACTAAAATTAAACCTTTTTATATGCAGCCAGATCCTAACAGGGAAGAAGTCGTCCTTTGTGCCGATTTGATTGCTCCAGAAGGATATGGTGAAATTATCGGTGGTTCAGAGCGGATTCATGATCAAGAACTGCTTGAACAGAGAATTAAAGAGCATGGCTTGAGTGAAGATGCTTACAAATGGTATATGGAGTTAAGAAAATATGGATCGGTACCGCATTCAGGCTTCGGTTTGGGCTTAGAACGGACAGTAGCATGGATTAGTGGAGTTGAACACGTCCGTGAAACTATTCCATTCCCACGCCTATTAAATCGATTATATCCTTGATTCCATGATAAAACGGTTATCTTGTCATATTTGGCAGATAACCGTTTTTTGTTAAAATTATAAGCTTATTCGTAAACCCTTATTCATGTTATACTTATTTAGAGGTGTCCATAACATGAATAAAGAACATTTATATGCGTGGTTTAAGGAAGGAACGATAACGATTCCATCCTTTTTGTTGACTAACTATAAGAAAATGGGACTAAATGAACAAGAAATGGTCCTATTACTTCAATTGCAAAGTTTTATTGATAAAGATAATCCTTTTCCTGCACCATCCCAACTATCTGAACGAATGACATTACAAGAATCGGAATGTCTATTTTTAATCCAACGTTTGGTTCAAAGAGGGTTTGTTGAAATGGTGGTTGAAAGTAATCAAGAAATCGGCCAGGAAAAATATTCGCTGGCTCCGCTATATGAAAAAATGATGGACTGCTTCTTAAAGTCTTTGAAACAGGCTGAATCCGCTGAGGTACAAAAAGCCGGGGAGAGTCTTTATACGATTTTTGAACAGGAGTTCGGGCGCCCATTATCTCCATTTGAATGTGAGACATTGGCAATGTGGATGGAAGATGATCATCAACCTGAAATTATTAAATCAGCTCTTAAGGAGGCTGTCATTTCTGGTAAATTGAATTTCCGTTACATTGACCGGATTTTATTTGAGTGGAAAAAGAATGGAATAAAAACCCTGGAACAAGCAAGGGAGCAAGGACAAAAATTTAGAGTGCATCAAAAAAGGGACCGGAAAATAGAGCCAACACAACCGATGAAAGATGTGCCCTTTTATAACTGGCTCGAGCAGTAATGTGAATTAAAGGAGAACGAACATGCTGAATAAAGCTCAAATTCGCTATTGTTTGGATACAATGGGTGAGATGTTTCCGGATGCCCATTGTGAGCTGAATCATTCCAATCCATTTGAATTGGTGATTGCTGTTGCCCTGTCAGCTCAATGTACGGATGTATTAGTTAATAAGGTTACTAAGGATCTATTTCAAAAATATAAAACGCCTGAGGATTACATAAGCGTCCCGATAGAGGAGTTGGAAAATGACATTCGCTCAATCGGGTTGTTTCGTAATAAGGCTAAGAATATCCAAAAGTTGTCACGAATGCTGATTGAGGAATACGACAGGGAAGTTCCACGTGATCGTGATGAGCTTACTAAATTACCTGGTGTAGGCCGAAAGACAGCCAATGTAGTCGTATCGGTCGCGTATGACGTGCCAGCGATTGCGGTTGATACCCATGTAGAGCGTGTTTCCAAGCGACTGGGATTATGTCGCTGGAAGGACAGTGTGCTTGAAGTTGAGAAAACATTAATGGTCAAGATACCAAAGGAAGAATGGTCTGTTACGCACCACCGGCTGATATTCTTTGGACGCTATCATTGCAAGGCCCAGTCACCAAGATGTGAAACCTGCCCGCTTCTAGAGCTGTGCCGTGAAGGGAAAAAAAGAATGAAAAGGATAGAGGTCAAATGACGCAATTGCTTTCATTAAGAGTGCCTGCTGAATTAAAACATCCTTTGTTTTTTTCTAATGAGGAAACCATCTTGGAAAAAGAAGACTATAATGAGTGGAATTGTTTGATTCAACTCGAGAATTTCCCATATGAGTTACTTTTTTATAATAAAGTAGAGTCTTATTTACCTTGGAAAGATGGAGATGGGCATGTCCCGGAACTACTGGAAAAGTGGAAGAAAATCGAAGCTGAATGCGGTCTGATATTTTCAGAGAGGAAAGCGGGACAGGCTTTGGAACCCATGAAGCAGGGAATTGGTTTATTTTTATCGGCAGTCTATTGGATGCATGGAATGCCAGTTGTAATGAGTGCTTGGCAGGGACAGATAAAGGACTTTACTTATATTCCAGTCAATTTGGTTGAAAGGCTTTCTTTTATCCTTGCAAGACCTGCTTTTTTTCATTCGTATAGGCAGCTCAGTGAATTGTTTAGGGAGTTTGAAAAACAATATGTAAAGTCTAGAATTAAAAAATAAGAACGATAAAAAACGTCTAAGCTTAAAGCTTAGACGTTTTTTATTTGTTAGTCTTTATTTTCTTTATCTGGTTTATCTGGGTCAGGAGTGGGGTCAGGAGTCTCGACTGGTTTTTCTGGTTTATTCTCCTCTACTGTTCCAGGTTCAGTATCTCCTTCATCAACAACGTCTTCGTCGTCTTTGTTGCCATTACCATCATCTTTGTTGCCATTGTTATTGCCGTTTCCATTTTCGTTACCATTTCCATTTCCATTATCGGTGTTGCCATTGCCGTTGTCCTCGCCTTGATTCTCTTTGCCTTGATTGTCCTCGCCTTCGGTTGGAGTTTCTTGTTCCAGATTTTCATCTTCGGCTGGTTTTTCAATATCCTCGTCTGTTTTCTCAGGTTCTTTCGCTTCTGCAGGAATTTCCACAGAGGTACTAGCAGGATCACTTTGTTGGTTATCCACTAAAGCTACCACTGAGAAAGTATATTTACTTCCAGGGGTTGGATTAGGGATCGTTAAACTAGTATCCTTCGATTTTTTTAATACGCTCTGTGCTCCGCCATCAACGGACATCTTAACCTCGAATTGGGTTTTCCCATTACCTTTAGGATATGACCATGATAGATTGATTTCATTACTTTCCTGATTGTAAGAACCGTTAATGCCAGGTGAGTCCATTTTCTTATATTCTGTCGTCACTTGTGTTGGCTGGTGTCCTTTAACATAATATTCATAAGTGATTTTATCACTTGGCGTATATTCATTGGCTTTAATAGCTGGATTTGAGCCTTTTATGACTCCAACCTTCACAACACTGTCAGGTTGTTCAAAGTCTTTAGTTTCCTTTGAGTTCGCCATATATTCCATTAAATTCTTAAATATTGCTTTTGGAATTCTTTGAGATGAATCACCCAGATATTCCATTTTTCCACCTGGGGCGTTGTCATAACCGGCCCATACTGCGACTGTATAATTGGTTGTATAACCCGCCATCCAGCTATCTTTTACACCGGAAGATGGGATGTTGTTCTTTGCACGCTGTTCAGGCGTGAAATTGGTTGACCCCGTTTTACCGGCTACCGGGAGATTAGGTATATTGGCTAACCTTCCTGTTCCATAAGGTTCTTTCATGACACTTTTCAGCATGTCCGTCACGATAAAAGCAGTTGAATCTTTCATTACAGGTTTCGTTTCCATTTTGTTTTTGATCGTAGTTTTATCACGTAAAACAATTTTTTTCACTGTATGCGGTTTGTTATAGATTCCGCTGTTACCGAATGTGCTGTATGCTCCGGCAAGTTCTAGTGTGGAAACATCTTTGCCACCGCCAATTGCAGCGGATTCGGTGATTTCCTTATCAAAAGGAATGCCCAGGTCTACAGCAAAATCACGTGCCCGGTCCAAGCCGACTGCTTGAAGCGTTTTTAAGGCAGGGATATTTAATGACCTTGCCAGTGCATCACGAGTTGTAACTGTACCATAATGGCGCCCTGAAGCATTTTTAAGCGGTGTTCCGTCACTGTAGGTATATTCCTCATCCTTGATTTGATGGTAGGTGGACCAATTTAAATATTCTACTGCAGGACCATAATCCAGAATTGGCTTAATGGTCGAACCAGGTGAACGCTTGGCATCCGTTGCATAATTCCAGCCGCGCTTAACCGTTGTATTCCTACCGCCGCCTACTGCTTTAATTTCACCCGATTGTGTATCAAGCAAGGTAAGGCCGGCTTGAAGGTCCTTACTTGGGTAATTGATGACTTCATCACTATTTAGCATTTTATAAACATATTCTTGGGCGTCTTTATCAATAGTCGTTTGTATTTCTAATCCATCTGTAAAGACGTTATAGTCTCCCATATCCCCGACTTCCTCAATTACTAAGTCGATAAACGCATCATAAGCTGTCGTGTCTATTTGACTTTTATCAACTTCTTGAAGTCCTTCAGCAATATCGATATTTTGAGCATCTTTCATTTCCTTCTCGGATATATAACCATGTTTATTCATTAAATGAAGTACAATATCGCGACGTTCTTTTGCACGTTCAGGATATTTATATGGATCATAACGGCTTGGACTTTGCGGTAATCCAACAAGCATGGCCGCTTCGTTTAATTTCAATTCACTTAAATCTTTTCCATAATATGTTTGAGATGCAGTCAAAATCCCATTTGCACGGTTTGCAAAGAAAATTTTATTAACATACATTTCAAAAATTTCATCTTTTGTATACTTTCTTTCAAGCTGTATGGATAGCCACATTTCTTGGACTTTCCTTTTAATAGTTTTATCAGGCGTTAAATAAGAACGTTTGATAACTTGTTGGGTTAAAGTACTAGCACCCTCTGAGCCAAATCCATTTTTGACGTTGGCGATGACTGCGCTACCCAGACGTAAAAAATCAACCCCGTGATGTTTATAAAAGCGGGAATCTTCTGTTGCCAGGAAGGCTTCTTTTACAAGATCAGGTATATCTTCATAATTGACATAATCCCGGTTCTCTCTGCCAACCTCTGCCAGTAATTTACCATCTTCATCAAGGATTTTTGAAGTAACTGGATCTTTTAAAAGCTTTTCATCAAGTTTGGGAGCATCACTTATAAAGTAAGCTAATGCAGCACCTCCAGTGACTAAGCCGATAATTCCAATTGTAACGAGTATAAGAAAAATGCGCTTGAGCATGCTTGCTGACTTTTTCGGCCCATTTTTTGGTGCCTTTTTCTGAGTCTGCCCCTGCTTTCGGCGTTCTTCTCTAGTATTATATTTTTCAGCCATTACAGCTAACCTGCCTTTCTAAAAAAAACTAAAAATTTTCTGCGATTAGTAAATCTACTACTTTAATATAGTCAATTCTCGGTTGAAAGCCAAGAGTAATCTTTTCTGAACTACTTTCGACCTCTTGGAGAGTAATAGATTTGCGTCCGCCGTCTTTCATTCTTTTCCAATAAAAACCTAGTTGTTCAGAACTCATTAAATATATATCATCCGTAGCAGAAAAACGGATGATTACAAATGCAATTCCGTCATGCTGAACGATATGTTTCATATGTTCAATTTGATGGTCATGAAAATTCTTAAGAGGGAAGGAACTGCTGTTTTTCGTTTCCTTTGCCTCAAAATCAATGTACTTTCCTTTATAAACACCATTGTAATCGGTAGTCGATGCTTGTTTGAAGTATGCTTCTTTAATAACAGCGGCACTTCTTTTCGGGTAGTGAACATCGACAATTTGAATAGGTGTTGGTTTTTTATGAATGACGGCAATACCGTGTGCTAAATAATACTGATTGGTTTCGTTCAAATCATCTTCTAATGTTTTTCCCCGGTTGCTATAACTGATTTTATTAAGTGGGCTTTTCTTTTCTTCCATTGCCTGCGGTACAAATCTTCGTCCGTTGGGATAATGAAATGCCACTTTTACCCCTCCTTTTTTTCACTTATCTATATTAGCAAAAAAAGAATCTAAAATGTGAATAAAAAGAATTGTTTCTTAGAACGATAGGATTTAAGTACAACAAAATTGTCACATTTTATCCTTCTTGAAAGGTTGGGAGCATTAGTATGCGAATTCCAAAGACGGAAATGCAATTACTCTACTCCATAAAAGTTCAAACTGCAAAAGGGAATAGAGATAATATATCAAGAACTAAAGCATATGAACAATTTTTTAATGTTCATCCAGAAATCCAATGGTCCTTTTTGGCAGGTATGGTTTCCCGAAATGCAGGCTGGAATATGTGTGATCTTGAAGGGATTTGGTTTTCTCATTTACTTAGTTCTAAATACAGACTTCAATTATTCCTTACATATGAAGAAGCGAATTGGCGTATTTTCCAGGATGCTTATCCACAATTACTGCTCTATCATTATTCGACGAAGTATGGGCGTCCTTTGTTTCACTTATGTCATTATTTTTTTATTACCAAATTTATGACAAAACAATGGAAATCTTTTTGGAAACATAGAAATCGCGAAAAATTAGTCACTGCTCTAATAATAAATGAACAAAATATCATTGAAAAACCGGTTATTAAAAAGCAATCTTTCGTATTTCATTCATTATTATTTTTGCTGCAGGACTGGATGCATTTTAGTACTGTATTATTTCCTACTTGCAATGGGAAATTGTATGGTTCGTCCGTTTCGCATTTTAGAAATATCGATGAAAGAATTAATTTGGGGAAAAAATTGGCTAATCTTTTATTTTCTAAGGAGTTGTTTCCACAATTTCATGAATTTTCCTGCCGCACTGAGCCAACCGGAGCCCGCTTCGATTATGAACAATATCGAAAAAGGCCTAGGTACCACGAGACACCGATGCTGCGGGGAGTTTATCCAATCATCCATCATAAGGCAGAAAAGATTGAACAGTGGGATTCAAATAAAAAAATTAAAAAGGAGTGGTTTATAAAACCTGAATGGGAGGAAGACCCTATGTTGACCGACTGGTATGACCATAAACAAAAACAGCTACACACAGCCGTCATGGTCAAAAATTGGTTTTTTAATAAAATGACAAACAGGGAAGGCATTGATTAAGCCTTCCCTGTTAATGGTGATGCAAGTGTTACAGCCTTAGGTAGAGGGCCGGTTTTCTCCACTAAGTTTCGGATTTCCCGTTCCTGCCTTGTTGGTGGGCGGCTTTTGTCGTTTTTCGTTTTCTTTCTGTCTGCTTTCATTCGACTGCATAAAATTCACCTCCTGTCTGTATTTTTGTTTAAAACTCCATTCTTCATTCTGCCATTGTTGTCGAAGGTCCCAATAAATTAAGTGAATAGCACTTTCTTTGCCGATTCCCTTCTAGTTTTGTCAACGTTGAAGGGCTTTCTAATAAAAAAAAGAATAGTACAGGTAATGAATGGGAGGGGTCAGCATGGTCAATAATAGTGTCGCAACAGAGGAAATACTAAGGATGATAGCTGAGATCAGTACCAGTCTGGACTGTTTGGAAAATTCATATGGAGAAACTGTTAATACAGTAAGGTGTAAACTATGGGCAGAGCAGTATACATTAGTAAATGAAGCCCAGGAGGCCATTGAGAAAGCAGAAGATTATTGGATTAATACTGAAAAAGAAAACCATTCTTATTCCATTACACTAGATAAATCCAAAAGGACGCACAAGATTTTAGCTGAAGTGCAGTTTTAAGCCAACAGGATTTCATTTTATAAGGAACTAGATTATACTATTGGAAACAAATGTGCGGAGGAATTTATTGTGCAAAAAGAAAATCTTCAAAGATTAACTGAACAATTATTGAATTATGCGGTTAAAGCAGATGATATATATGAAAATGTACGTAGGGAAGGAAAAGAAAAGGATTTCTTTTCTGAGGTTAAGCCGTTTGCAGATCAAGTCAGAACCGTTTGTATGGATTGGGAAAGCGGAATGAAGGAGTGGATGAAAGAAACGGAGTTTAAACATCTTTTCCCCGAGCAAATTGAACAAACAGCACATAACCTTTCTGATGTAGCCGTTCAGGCATTTTTTCCAAAAA
Organism: Peribacillus butanolivorans; assembly: GCF_001273755.1. GTDB lineage: Bacteria > Bacillota > Bacilli > Bacillales > DSM-1321 > Peribacillus > Peribacillus butanolivorans. The sequence goes on along the minus strand of NZ_LGYA01000001.1, from coordinate 3,194,395 downwards.
CCAGTTACAAGCGATTTAAAAGTCATGTCCAATCGGTAGTGTTTATTCTTAATAATGTAAAATCAGAAATCGATCGGATATTATCATAAAAACACCTACACTATATTTCCTCTTTTTTCATATATTATTGGAACCATGCCATGAATAATGAGGAGGGCTCATTGAAAATGATGAGATCCGGTTATAACCAAGTCTCCCCTAGTCAAGAACATTATCCTCAATCAATATCAGAATACTGGGGAGGATACCAGCAGCCTATGCTGTATCCTCAGCCCAGTAATCAAGAACCATATATGTATCCTTATCCACCCCAGGAAAAAGGGGGCTATATGCCGACAAATCATGACCCATATCAACAGGCGGCCTATCATCCGTTTCAACAAATGCAGCAACAGGTGATGCCTGTGGGAGCGTTTCCAGGCAACAGTGTAATGCAGCCAATGCAGCCGCCAATGCAGTCGATGCAGCCAATGCAGCCAATGCAGTCGATGCAGCCAATGCAACTGCAGCCCTATCAGCAGCAACATCAGCCTCAAGCTTTTAGTCCGTTTGATAACCCGCTCCAGCCGGCTAAACGTCCCCCACATAATCAGCAGCAGGCTCACAATCCATATCCAAAGCAGCAATTCATGCAAAAACAGCAGCCATCGGGTATCAAGTCGGTTATGAATCAATTCAAAACACAAGATGGATCCATGGATATAACGAAAATGATGAACACAGCTGGACAAATGATGAATACAGTCTCTCAAGTTTCTTCAATGGTCAAAGGAGTAGGGGGCTTCTTCAAAGTTTAGATGTTGAATAAAGTAAAAGCAGACTTACAAGTGACCCAGCCACTTAATTAAGTCTGCTTTTTAATTGCTTAAAAAGATTAATCATTGATTTCAATTCGATTTCCCTTAACCTTGGGTAAATGTAGAGTGAGAATGCCATCGCGATGTCTTGCTGTTACTTTTCTCTCATTAATTGGTTTTGGAAAGGAAATGGTTCTAGATAATCGGCTTGCTGACAGATCTTTCTGAAACAATCCTTGAGGTTTATGTTGCGTAGCAAGGCTATCTACATGATTTGCCGAGATGGTTACCGCCTGGGTCAACAAATCAATGGAAATTTGGCTGCGTGCAATTCCGGGCAAGCTAGCAGTGAGGATATATTCGGAATTCGTCTCATGAAGGTCGACCGGAAAGCTTCGTTCTTTTGCTGAACCAAAGAAATCATCAAGTGATTGCAGCATGCCTTTGGGTCTCTCGGAAAACAATCGATCCATCTTTTGAATAAAATGGGTAAAAGGCTCATTTCTGCCCTTGTGGTTATTATTTTTTTCAGAAGAGGTCATCACGGTGCTCCTTTCTAAAAATTCCTTTGCATATAGGCTATGTAGAGACTTAATATGTGTGAATCAAAGAAAGGTTTAGATATAGGGAGGAAGGGAATAACGTTACTAAATGATTATTTTTAGAAAAGAGGGATAGAGATGAATAAAAGTAACAAGCTTTCTTACATAGATAGCGGGGAAGGTAAAAACACGTTGCTATTTATCCATGGATTTTGCGGAAGTCATGGGTATTGGCGGGACATCATTAGTGGTTTAAAAGATAAATATCGAGTTATTGCCATTGATTTACCAGGTCATGGTGCAAGTGAGTCACTAGGGGCATCTTTCACGATTGAAGATATGGCAGTGAATATTGCTGCATTTTTAGATGAACAGCAAATCAATCAGGTTTACATGTTCGGTCATTCGCTCGGAGGTTATATCACATTGTCATTTGCTGAGCAGTTTGCTGAAAAATTGAGTGGTTTCTCCCTCATTCATTCCACCGCATTGCCTGACGATGAGGCTGGGAAGGAAGGGCGGTTAAAATCTGTTGAAAAAATTGAAATTGACGGGATCCCTGCCTTTATTGATGGACTTGTACCGAAGCTTTTTGCTAAATCTGATGATCCTAACATTGAAAATGCAAAAGAAATAGGTTATAAAACAAGTGAAAGTGGAGCAATCGGTTCTTTGCATGCTATGAGGAAAAGGAGAGACCGAAATCATGTACTGAAAGATACAAAGCTACCGGTCCTTTTGGTTGCAGGTGAACAAGATAAGGTTATTCCTGCTAATAAAACCTTTACTGTAAAAGGGGATCATATTAAAGAAGTTATCCTCAAAGGAAGCGGGCATATGGGGATGTTGGAAGCTCCAGGCAAACTTGCCGAAGAAATTATACGTTTTGTCGAAGGAAAATAAGTGAAGAAATAACAAGTAGGAACACGGGACTTTACCGTTTCCTGCTTTTTTTTTGTAAAAGGAAATAGTTTCCCTTTTGTACAGAACGTTCATTCGGTAGAATAGGAGTATGAGGTGGGTTATATGAAACTGCGAAAAAATTTACAAGAAGTTATCACTGGTTTAAAAACAAATGAGGAATTTAAAGATAATATTGTTCACTGGCAAGTTATTGACGAGAAAGAGGCAAAAATCGTCTCTTTCCCAGATCAAATAGATGATAAAATCAAGCAGGCTCTTAATAAACGAGGGATAAATGGGTTGTATACCCATCAGGCGACTGCTTTTGAGACTGCTGTGAGTGGTAAAAGCCTTGTGGCTGTCACACCGACAGCTTCTGGTAAAACGTTATGCTATAATTTGCCAGTTCTTCAAAAAGTACTTGAAGATGAAAAAACAAGAGCACTTTATATTTTTCCGACAAAAGCATTGAGTTATGATCAAAAAAGTGAATTGAACGAAATGATTAATGAGATGGAAGCTGATATAAATAGTTATACGTACGATGGAGACACACCATCCAATATAAGGCAAAAAATACGTCAGGCAGGGCATATTGTGATTACCAACCCTGATATGCTCCATTCGGGAATCCTGCCGCATCACACGAAATGGGTTTCTTTATTTGAGAATTTAAGGTATGTGATCATCGATGAACTTCATATATACCGAGGCGTTTTTGGAAGTCATACGGCAAACGTCATTAGAAGACTAAAACGAATCTGCCAGTTTTATGGAAGTGATCCTGTATTCATCTGTACATCTGCGACAATCAATAATCCAAAAGAGTTGGCTGAGGAACTTACGGAAAAAGAGATGGTTCTTGTCAATAACAATGGAGCACCGAGCGGAAAAAAACATTTTGTGTTTTATAATCCGCCAGTAATTAATAAACCGCTTAATATTCGAAGAAGTGCGGTGTTGGAAGTCAGGAAACTCGCAAATGAGTTTTTGAAAAATAAGATTCAAACAATTGTTTTCGCTCGAAGCAGGGTCCGTGTGGAGATTTTACTTACCTATTTACAGGAACTAGTGTCCAAACAGTTGGGCCCAAAATCGATCCGAGGTTATCGCGGAGGTTATTTGCCAACACAGCGTAGAGAAATTGAAAAGGGGCTGCGGGATGGTTCAATTTATGGTGTGATCTCTACGAATGCTCTTGAGTTAGGGGTTGATATAGGTCAGCTTCAGGTTTGCATCATGACTGGCTACCCTGGATCAATATCGAGCGCCTGGCAGCAGGCAGGACGTGCAGGTAGAAGGCATGGGGAAGCTTTAATCATCATGGTCGGCAGCTCTAGTGCTCTTGATCAGTATATCGTGAAGCATCCTGACTATTTCTTTACGAGAAATCCGGAAACCGCAAGAATTAATCCAGATAATCTCGTAATCTTGGTTGATCATATCAAATGTGCAGCATATGAGCTTCCTTTTAAAAAAGGAGACGCCTTTGGCAAGGCGGAGATTATGGACGTTCTTGAATTTCTGACAGAAGAAAGAGTTTTACACCAAAATGGCGATAAATGGCATTGGATGAATGACGCATTTCCGGCGAGCAATATCAGTCTTCGTTCTGCAGCACAGGAAAATGTCGTCATCGTCGATCAAACGAATGCCCCAGACAATAGGGTCATCGGAGAAATGGATACGTTCAGTGCGATGACCCTTCTTCACGATGAAGCAATTTATTTGCATCAAGGAATACAATTCCAAGTGGAAGAATTAGATTGGGAAGAAAAGAAAGCGTATGTACGTGAAGTCAATGTGGACTATTACACGGATGCTAACCTTGCTGTTCAGTTATCTGTCTTGGAAGTGGATAAACAGCAAACATTCTCTTCAACTACAGCAGCTTTTGGAGATGTCTCTATCCGGGCGATGCCTACAATATTCAAAAAAATTAAATTTGAGACTCATGAAAATATTGGATCAGGGCCAATCAGCCTCCCAGAATTGGAACTTCATACGAGTTCTGCCATGCTTTCCATGGAACCTGATATTTTTGAATGGGATGAAAATCGAATCGAGCAAGGAATGATAGGTGCCTCACATGCGCTGAATTACATGATTCCGCTTTATGTAATGTGCGATCCCCATGATATTCATGTGTATCCACAAGTTAAAGCAGCACATAATGAAAAACCCACCATTTTTATTTATGACAGTTATCCAGGTGGAATAGGACTAAGTGATAAAGTGTTTGAAAATGCTGCGGTCATTTTGTTGGAAACAAAATCAATGATCGAAAATTGTTCTTGTGAAAACGGCTGTCCTTCCTGTATCGGAACGGAATCTGCTTCGAAGACAGCCAAAAGTGATGCTAAGCGGTTATTGGATCTGTTTTGTAAGGAAAACCATGCATCAAATGCAGGGGTATGTGAATAGAGGTGCAGTATTTTGTCATTAAAAAATAAATTGAATCGTATGAAAACACATATGAACTTAGAACCAGTGAACAATCCTTCTCCTATAGAGGAAGATAGCCCGACAGTAAATACAGATATTCCTTTTTATGATAAGTGGCTGGAGAACGGTACCGTTTCCTTTCATTTCGATGATGACTATTGTTTCATCCGTGAAGTCCGCTATCCCCTTAATCATAAGCATGGGTTGTATTCATTTTCTGAGTTGAAAAAGATTGTGAAAGAATGGAATCAAACTTCATTAGCGCATCCCCTTTCCGCTAAAGGTGTAAAAAGCGAAGAACTCTTTTTCTTCGATACCGAAACAACAGGGCTTGGCGGTGGTGCCGGAAATACAATTTTTTTACTAGGTTATGCCTATTTAGAAGGTGAAGAAGTGGTCGTAAAACAGCATATCTTGCCACAGCCTGGTAGTGAAATACCGCTTTACCAAAGCTTTCTGGAAAACATCAATTATGAAACCCTTGTCACATATAATGGTAAATCATTTGATTGGCCGCAGTTAAAAACCAGACATACCTTGATAAAGGAACATGTTCCAAAACTGCCTGAATTCGGACATTTTGATTTGTATCATGCTTCAAGACGCCTTTGGAAAAACAAATTAGAACGTGTAAAATTATCCGTTGTCGAAACAGACATTTTAGGTGTACATAGAGAGGATGATATTCCTGGATATTTGGCGCCGATGATTTACTTTGATTTCGTTGAAAGAAAGAACCCGGAAATTTTGTTTGGAATCATGAAGCATAATGAAGTGGATATTTTATCACTAATCACTCTGTATATTCACTTGTCCCGGAAAATTCTTCAAATAGATGGATATACGGAAGAGTCGATGGAAATTGCACGCTGGCTCGATTATCTAGGAAAAAAAGAGGAATCGGTTGAGACCTATCAAAGAATATTGGAAGTAGGAAGTGAGGAAGATCGGATTATAGCTGGCCATGCTTTAGCCTTTCAGAAAAAGAAGCAAAAGCAATTCAATGAAGCGTTGGAGATTTGGAAGGAAGTTGCTTTAAAAGGGGATTTTCATTTAAGGATACAGGCTCAGATTGAATGTGCAAAATTATTCGAACATCAATTTAAGGACATCGCTTCAGCAATAAATTGTAGTAGAAATGCGCATCAAGAGATGATGAGGACAGAGAATGGCAGCCATCTAGGAAAAAAAATCTTGGATCTGGAAAAAAGGATTCAAAGACTCGAGAGGAAAAAAGGTTCTAAGGGTAGACTTGTATAATATAGATAGTCTTAAATTGGAATCTACATAGTCAATAAATAGGTGATTATGAAATTAAAAAAAATGGTTACAAATATTGTAGCATTCAGTCATTATGTGTAAAATGGTAATGGTTGAGGGTGAAATTCTGAAACATTCATTTCATGCCTTACATCATTTAAATTCAAGGTGAAAGCGGAGCGGAGAAATGTATAAAACGACTTTATTTCTATTTTTTGTTGTCCTTTGTTTAACGATTGTTTTATTTACATCATTAAAAGAAAGTTTCTACTCCTTATTATAAGAAATTCACTCTGCAAGCACTTTTGTAGGGCTATCATATATAACGATGTGTACTTTAGGTTGTCGCATAGAGTTTTATACTTATTACGTATAAATAGGTCTTTTCATCAGTACACGTAGCCCCTTTTTTTCATAGTCTATAATGGTAAGACCAAAATTATCATGACGAAAGGGGACGTAATATAAATGAATTTTCGTAATTGTGGAGGACACAAATCCAATGTTATGGGAACATCCAATGTAATGGGTGCATCGAATGTTATGGGAGCATCAAATGTAATGGGTGCTTCAACTGGAAAAAAACCTTCCCATGTAATGGGAGCTTATACTAGTCCGATGGCTGGCGGTTATCCGACTGCGGTATCTCCAGCGCAATATGGTCCGATGGCTGGCGGTTATCCGACTGCGGTATCTCCAGCGCAATATGGTCCAACACAAGCACTTCCATCTCAAGTAGCCCCAGCACAGGTATCTCCAACGCAGCAATATGTTAATACAAACGTTTCGAACACAGTGATACCTGTCGTTCACCCATCACATACTACAACCGTTAATAAACATGTAAACACGTATAAACATTACTTTCCACATACTCAATCTGTAGTGAATGAGTGTTACACTCAAAACTTTATTTGTGGAAGGCCGCAACACCATCACCATCATTGCTGCCCACCTGGGCATTTCGGATATTGAAATTTAAGGGCTTATTTTAAGCCCTTATCTTCTTACATAATCATGTGAAAAGGGAGATTAGCCAAGTAATGAAGGTTTTGTATATAACTGGCTACAAAGCTTTTGAATTGGGAATATTTAAAAATGATCATGAAGCAGTAAAATATATAAAAAAAGCAATTAAGCAACGTCTTTTACCATTGGTGGAAGAGGGGTTAGAATGGGTAATTATTTCAGGCCAGTTAGGAACGGAACTATGGAGTGCAGAAGTAGTATTCGAGATACAGGAAGAATATACCCAGCTTAAATTAGGGGTACTTACTCCCTTCCTGAAACAGGAAGAGTCATGGAACGAGACGAATCAAGACTATTACCGTTCCATTTTAGCACGCGCTGATTTTATAGAATCCATCTTCAAAAAACCGTATGAAGGACCACAACAGCTGAAAACTAAAAATCGTTATATGGTCCATAAAAGTGATGCCATGCTAATCATTTTTGATCCCGAAAAAGAAGGATCCGCCCAATATCCTTATTACGAAGCAATGAAAAAAGCGGAAACTCAACTATACCCTATTTTACAGATAAGCTTTGATGATCTGCAACTGGCTGCAGAAGAAGACAGTTGGTCCGAAGATTAGCACAGTAAAAATAATTATGGACTAAAAGTTGTTTCAAAAGCATATTCATATTATGATGAAAATTAGATACAGATTTATGGGAGTACATATCGGGCACTAAAAAAAGTATGACGTATAAAAAAAGTGTTTCGTTGACAAACCCAAGTAGATTTGAAAAAATAATAAAAAGTCGATTGTATTGGCGAAAGTATTGAGGTGAAGTCTTATGCTATCCGATAAGATAAAATTAACGGCTAAAGATATTCTTGAAAAAGATTTTAAAACAGCCATAAAGGGTTATAAACCTGAGGATGTGGATCAATTTCTGGATCTAATCATTAAAGATTATGAAGTGTTTCATCAGGAAATTGATGATCTTAAACAAGAAAATCTTAAATTAAAAAAACAGGCCGAAGAGAGTACAAAACGTCCGAGCCAACCTGCACCTGGTGCCACTCCGGGTACCACTAACTTTGATATCCTTAAACGGTTATCCAACTTGGAAAAGCACGTATTTGGAAACAAGCTTTTTGATTAATGTTTTTAAAAGGTAGAATAATTTGTATTGTGTTTTCTTGAATAATGTATTATAATCAATAATGTTATGTTAACGTTTGGGTAATTGCTGCTGCATTTTTTTGCAGTAGAGGAAAGTCCATGCTCGCACGGACTGAGATGTCCGTAGTGTTCGTGCCTGGCGAAAAAATAAGCTTGGGCAGCAGTCTTGGATTGCTGACGGCTGGGAAAATGCCTAAGTCCTTTTGGATATGGCATGAATACCTATAAAAGTGCCACAGTGACGGAGCCTTTACAGAAATGTAAAGGGTGGAACGAGGTAAACCCCACGAGCGAGAAACCCAAATTAATGGTAGGGGCGCTTTCTTCCTTGGAATTGAACGAGGAGAAGGACAGAAGCTATGCTTCTGTAGATAGATGATTACCGCCGAAGTACGAGACGTGAGTCGCTTGCAGTACTGAGGAACAAAACATGGCTTACAGAACGTTACCATATAACACTTAAAGCACAACTCTCCTTTTTAAAAGGAGAGTTTTTGTTTGTGGAAAAATTGTCCATTTTAAAATTTCCCTCAATATCTTAACACTAGAGGTGCAAAATACCTTATCATAGAAGTTAAATTGACTTTGTGAAGGTATTCGAAGATTATGTGAGTGACATAAATGAACAGGTCAGTACTCTAGAGTTTTTTTAATTTACTAATACTTTTATACAGCAATATGATATGTATAGTGATTCACCAGTGATTTTCCATAAAGGGAGAGTTCTTTACCTTATGGTTAAGGTTCCCACATTTCCGAAGAGTCGAATCGGGATGTGTATGACGTTGCTCTATTTTTGGACATTACCGATCGAAAAAAAGATCAGTTTCAAAAGTGGTCAGTAAGACATATTGATGGGTACGGCAATGTTAACTCTAAATCATGAGTATAATAATAATAACTTTCAAAAGGTATAATCAATACCGTTCTGTGTTAAACTTGGATCTTGACTGCAATTGAAAGAAATGAGTTGCAGGTACATTATCTTCCGCAAGTTCACTTGGAAACAGGAGATGTAATTGGGTTGGAATACATATCAGCTTGGAGAGTTCATTTCTTTTCCAAAAGAGACAGGCCTTGTTAACCTAAATCAGCCAGTTGGTTATAAAATGAACTTGTGAGTATGTTAAGTAATTCCATATTTCTGGGTATCCTAATTACAAGGTTTGCATCAACATTTCTAGTTTGTATTTTAACAGGAATAATGTTAGAAAAAGGTATTGTCCTTATTGAAAATAAGAACATTTCCCAATTGCGCAAGGATTGAAACTGATGGAGAGCAGAATTATGGCAAATGCAAAAGGGTTCTGTTGAATAATTGGTTATTCTTAAAAAACAGGGGATCACTTTGTCTATCAATGATCTTGGTACTGGTTATTCTTCCTTAAGTTATATTAAATGGTTTCCGATTGATACAATGAAAATTTATCAAAGTTTTACTGAAAAGTTGATCAATTATAAAGGTGACTTGCTCATTGTAAAAGATACCATCACGATGTCGAAGACACTTAATCTGGAAATCATTGCTGAAGTCGTTGAACATAAAAAGCATGTAGACTTTTTGAAAAAGCAAAAGTGTGATATCATTCAAGAGTTTTACTTGTCAAAACCGCTACCTGTTACTGAATTAAAAAAATTTGGAAATGCGGGAACCGATTTTGATTAATGGAAAGTAGGTGCATGAAGAAATGAAACAATTCGATATTATTGCAACATCAGCAATGGGATTGGAATCAATTGTTGCCAAGGAAGTTCGGGATCTTGGCTACGATTGTCAAGTGGAAAACGGGAAAATTATGTACAAAGGGGACCAATCAGCCATTGCTCGCTCTAATTTGTGGCTGCGCAGTGCAGACCGTGTGAAAATTAAAGTCGCTGAATTTAAAGCTTATTCTTTTGATGAGCTGTTTGAAAAAACAAAAGCCTTGAACTGGGAAGATTACTTATCTGCAGACGTTGAGTTCCCTGTAAGTGGTAAATCAGTTAAATCGCAGCTTTACAGTGTCCCTGATTGTCAGGCTATCGTTAAAAAGGCGATTGTTGATAGATTGAAAAGTAAATATAAACAAGTATCTTGGTTTGAAGAAACAGGTCCTTTGTTTAAAATTGAAGTTTCTATCTTAAAAGATGTAGTGACACTTACCATGGACACATCAGGTGCAGGACTTCATAAGCGCGGATATCGCACAGGGCAGGGGGAAGCGCCCCTTAAAGAAACTTTGGCGGCTGCATTGATCATGCTGACTAATTGGAAACCGGATAAACCTTTCATTGACCCATTTTGTGGATCTGGAACTATTCCTATTGAAGCTGCATTGATTGGGCAGAACATCGCTCCTGGTTTTAACCGGGAATTTGTTTCTGAAAGCTGGGCTTGGATGGACAGTAAGGTTTGGGATGAAGCGAGAATTGAAGCTGAAGATTTAGCGAATTATGATCAGTATTTAGACATAACAGGTTGTGATATTGATCATCGCATGGTTGAAATTTCAAAAGCCAATAGTTTTGAAGCAGGACTTGGAGATCTTGTTGAGTTCAAACAAATGCAAGTGAGAGATATCTCGACCAGGAAAGAATATGGTGTTATTGTGGGGAACCCACCCTATGGTGAACGTCTAGGGGAGAAAAAAGCTGTTGAACAGATGTATAAAGAAATGGGGCAGGCCTTCAAGAAGCTTGATACTTGGTCAGTGTACATGATTACCTCGAACCCTGACTTTGAACAGTTTTATGGTAAGCCTGCAACTAAAAAAAGGAAGTTGTTCAATGGATTCATCCGAGCGGACCTTTATCAGTATTGGGGAAAACGGCCGCCAAAACAACCGAGAAATGATTAAATAGGTATAATATAATGGAAAATTTAGAATAGTCAGGACGTTTTATTCATAATAGGTTCCAGTCTTGCTTATCATTTCCTTTTCTGTTATTCTAATAATGAATTATTTTTGTTCAGATTTAAGGAATACCTTAATATTCAATGAGCAAGGATAGTAATATAATGTGTGGCGAACACACTAGGAGGCAACAAAAATGGAACAAGGTAAAGTAAAATGGTTTAACGCAGAAAAAGGTTTTGGATTCATCGAACGTGAAGGTGGAGACGATGTATTCGTACATTTCTCAGCTATCCAAGGCGAAGGTTTCAAAACACTTGAAGAAGGCCAAGATGTTACATTTGATGTAGAACAAGGTCAACGTGGACCACAAGCATCAAACGTAAACAAAGCTTAATTCAACTAAATAGTACTTACAGACAGGCTCTCATGAAGAGCCTGTCTTTTATTTTACGAGTTGGGAGCGCTTGCTTACATACATAGAAGATGCAGTATATACGGGAAAATTCATTTCTTGTAGAAAGGTAAATAACTTGACTATCAATGTAGAATAAAGGATAATATACTTTTGCCTAGATAAGTTATTATACGAAATTTTATATACTGATGATAGATAAAAGGGGAGACCATGATGCTTAAAACACTGCCTTTTTCGGTTACAAAGGAAGATTCTTTTTACGATAAGCTTTCAGAATGGATCGGTGATGTTTTTTACGATATTCTTCCCGAAAAAGGATTTGAGCTGCGTGACGAACAAATCTTCATGGCTTTTCAATTAGAAAAAGCCTTTAAAGAAAAGAATGTAAGTTTTGCGGAAGCTGGTGTAGGGACTGGTAAGACATTGGTCTATTTACTATATGCCATTTGTTATGCCCGATATACTAATAAACCGGCAATTATTTCTTGTGCAGACGAAACATTGATTGAACAGCTTGTCAAAGAAGAAGGCGACATTCAAAAAATTAAGAACGCATTAGGTATTGAAGTGGATGTTCGTCTTGCCAAATATCATGATCAATATGTATGCCTTAAGAAATTGGAGTATGCAGTGAATCATGAAGATTCAGAGGGAATAGATCAGCTCTATGATGAACTTCCCAAGTTTGTCCATGATAATTCATCCATGAATGCTTATACTGCTTACGGGGACCGTAAACAATATCCATATTTGAATGATGAAGACTGGTCAAAAGTAGGCTGGGATCAGCTTCAAAACTGTTTTACGTGTGATAAACGCCATCGTTGTGGACAAACCCTTTCACGAGACCACTACCGAAAATCAAGTGATTTGATCATTTGTTCACATGACTTCTTTATGGAGCATGTTTGGACAAAAGAAAAACGTAAGCGTGAAGGACAGTTACCGTTATTGCCAGAACATAGCTGTGTAGTCTTTGATGAAGGCCATTTATTGGAGTTTTCTGCTCAAAAGGCACTAACGTATAAAGTTGGTGAACAAACTCTTGCTTCGGTTTTAGAATTGCTAACAGCCAACCAGGTGCGTGAAGAAACGCTTTACATCATTGAAGACTTAATTGACATTAATGAAGAGTTTTTCGATTTGCTTGATGAAAAGGCCATTCATGTTAGTGGTTCTAATCGGTATGAAATTCCGATGTCCAAAGAAATTACAAACTTTGCACAAAAGCTTCATAAAAAGGTTGAAGAGTTAGAAGAAAACCTTGTTTTTGAAGCGGAAATGTACACGATTAATGACTATGATTTAAAGGTGACAGAAGAATACTTAGAACAGCTAGGATACTCACTTTCTCTATTTGTGAAGGATGAACAGGCGGTATCATGGTTTGAAGAAAATGAAATGACAAAAACATTGGTCATTATGCCAAGGCTTGTACAAGATATTTTGTCTGAACAAGTTTTTTCTAAAAAAATCCCTTACATTTTTTCTTCGGCAACATTATCTGATAATAAATCGTTCCAATACATTGCAGATAGCTTAGGGATAGATAAGTATGATAGCTTCTCTGTTGAATCGCCTTTTGATTATGATGAAGTCATGAAAATGAATATGCCAGTCTTTGAAAATGGAGACAAATTGGCTAAACTTAATTATACAATGAAGACGATTGAGGAAAATGAAGGTAGAACTCTAGTATTATTCCAATCAAAAGAAGAATTGCTATGGTTCAAGGAAAACAGCCAGAAAACAGCATATCCCTTTTATTTTGAAGGTGAAGCGGAGATTAGCGATCTTGTTAAAAAGTTTCAAGAAGATGAGCAGTCTGTTCTGTTCTCCTATCATTTATGGGAAGGACTCGATGTTCCGGGGGCTTCATTACAAAATGTAGTGATACACTCGCTTCCATTCCCGCCACATGATCCTGTATTCGAGGCCAAACGCAACTCAGTTACTAATGCTTTTGAAGAAGTGGATCTTCCATATATGCTTCTTCGCTTGCGTCAGGGAATCGGACGTTTAATCCGTACCAGCAATGACTCGGGGTCCGTACAGATTTTGATTGAGAAGGATCTTTCGGAACAGGTGAAAGATAAAATTATTTCTGTTCTTCCAGTAACGCTATAATTATTCTTTTTTGAGAGTCAAGGGGCAAAGCCGACCTTGGCTCTTATTTTATTTTTAAGCTGCTGGTAGTTCTGATATGAAAACTTTTTGTATAATATGGTAAAGTGTAGATGGAAGGGGCATTGAATATGAAAAAGGGTATTAATCTGATAGAAAAAGAATTTCAAGAATATGTAAAGAAAATTTCAGCCTATAATGAAGCCCTCGCATTAATTAATTGGGATTTACGTACAGGTGCACCAAAAAAGGGAGTAGAGCAGCGTTCTGAAGTTATTGGGGTACTTTCCTCTGAAGTTTTCAATATGATTACAAGTAAAGAGATGGAATGCTTCATCGACGACCTTACAACAGAGGAAGCTTCTCTTAGTGAAACGACGAATAAAATGGTTCAAGAATGTAAAAAAGAGTTTGAAAGGAATAAGAAAATCCCAGCAGACGAATTTAAAAAATTCGTTATTTTACAATCCCGGTCTGAAAGTGCATGGGAAGAGGCAAGAGAAAAGGCCGATTTTTCGATATTTCAACCTTATCTGGAACAGATTGTCGCATATACCCGTAAATTCGTTGAATATTGGGGATATGAGGGTCAGAAATATAATACCCTTTTAGATATGTATGAACCAGGTATGACCGTGGACATTCTTGATAAGGTATTTAATCAACTGCGGGAAAGTATAGTTCCTCTTGTAAAACAAATAGCCGAGAGTAAACATCAACCTGAAACAGCTTTCCTTTATAAAGAATTCCCGAAAGAACAACAGCATCAACTCAATCTTCGAGTTTTAAAACAGCTTGGATACGATTTCAAGGCTGGTAGGCTTGATGAAACTGTCCACCCATTTGCGACTGGAATCAACAGAGGTGATGTAAGGGTGACGACCCGCTATGATGAATATGATTTTAGGGGTGCAATTTTTGGTACGATTCATGAATGTGGACACGCTATTTATGAACAGAATATCGCTGAAGAGTTAACGGGGACACTGCTAGATGATGGGACGTCAATGGGAATCCACGAATCTCAATCATTGTTTTTTGAAAATTTTATTGGACGGAACTATAGTTTCTGGAAAAATAAATACCCTCTTTTAAAAGAGTATGCACCAGATCAATTTGCTGATGTGAAACTTGATGACTTTTACCGTGGCATTAACGAATCAAAACCGTCCTTCATCCGTATTGAAGCTGATGAACTGACATATCCTTTACATATTATGATTCGTTATGAACTGGAGAAAGCACTTTTTAATGGAGAACTTGAAGTGAAGGATTTACCGGAGGTTTGGAATAAAAAATACAAGGAATACTTAGGGATTGTACCTGAAGATGATGCCATGGGCGTTCTACAAGATGTACATTGGTCAGACGGCAGCTTTGGTTACTTCCCATCCTATGCATTAGGGTATATGTATGCGGCCCAAATCAAGCAGGCTATGCTTAAAGATTTGCCGGACTTTGATGATTTGTTGGCATCCGGTGATATTGCTCCAATTAGATCATGGCTTAATGAAAAGATACATCAATACGGAAAAACTAAAAAGCCGCTTGAGATTTTGAAAGAAACAACAGGGGAAGGCTTAAACGTGCAGTATTTAATAGATTATCTTGAAAGTAAGTATAAGGAAGTTTATAAAATTAAATAAAATCTTCAAATAAAAAAACCTTGGCAAATCTGCCAAGATTTCAGACTGTAGACAAACTCGATGAAAATCGAGTTTGTCTACAGTTTTTTTGAGGGGTTGTAAAAATTCGAACGGAACG
>NZ_LGYA01000001.1:3132875-3178292 GCF_001273755.1 Peribacillus butanolivorans | reverse complement strand
AACCTATATATGCGAAACGTAAAGAAACGATTGAGCGTGTATTCGCAGATGCAAAAGAAAAGCATGGTATGCGTTGGACTACTTTAAGGGGACTTAAAAAATTGTCGATGCAGGCGATGCTTACTTTCACTGCCATTAATTTAAAGAAGATGGCCAATTGGACATGGAAAGGTCCAAAAATGGCCTAACAGAGTGGGCTCGTAGAGCCCCAATATCTTAACCTTGGGCCAAAATTCAAAGAGAATTTCAAAAGGGGTTCGGAATTTTATAATTCCGAACCCCTTTTGTCTACAAACTGAAACCTTGGCAAATCTGCCAAGGTTTTTTTTATTGTGTAGGATCACCATAATTTAAATCCTTTTGATCCCGGTGGTGCATTTTGGAGAATATCAATAAACGGAATTGTATACGCAAAGAGAATGAGTGCTGCAGTTATTCCAAGCCATAATTTCCAATTTTCAAAAATGAGTGGCGTTTTTTCGGCCTTATCAGTAACTTCACCAACAGGGAACTCTTCGTTGCCTTTTGGAGCAAAGAAGGCTACCTGTATAAAAATAATGATATATAAAATAATCCCGATAAAGAGTATGGTTCCACCTACAGCTTGGGCGATTTGATAAGGAATCCAATCAAGTGCCTGTGTGGAATCTCCATAAGTGGAGTACGAAGAGCGGCGAGGTGCTCCTAGCAATCCAGCGATATGCATAGCCCCAGACATAAAGGACATCCCAATTGCCCAAAAGACCCCTTGAATAATCGCTAATTTATTTAATTTTTTTGTTAAGGTGCGTCCAGTTAAATGGGGAACGAGCCAATATGAAATCCCAAAGAAAGTTAGGATTACGGAAGTCGCCAACGTTAAATGAAAATGTCCTGTAACCCAAATAGTATTATGGACAACCTGGTTTAATTGGTTTGAGGCATTGACTAATCCTCCGGCACCTGCTGGTATGAAAGCCGCCATTCCGATAAAAGGAACCGTAAAACGCGCATCTCCCCAAGGAAGCATCTTAAACCAACCGAATATCCCTTGGGCACCCTGAGAACGTCCGTATTGTTCAAAAGATCCGAATAAAGAAAAGGCAGTCATTAAAGATGGAACAACGACTAAGAAGGTTAAAATCACTTGTAAAAACTTCCAGATAGGATCGATACCGGGTTCTAGCAATTGGTGATGAAGTCCAACAGGAATAGAGAAAAGCAGGAAAAGAATAAAAGACATTCGAGCCAATGAATCTGAAAAAATTTTCCCGCAAATGACTTTAGGAATCACTACATACCAGCACATATAAGCTGGTAGCAACCAAAAATATACGAGCGGATGACCGAAATACCAAAATAAAGTTCGGCTTGCTAAAACGTTAATAGAATCCACCCAGCCTAATGACCATGGGAGAATTTGAAATAACACGGTAGCTGCCACTCCGATAGTAGCAACAATCCAAAGTAGAGTATTTACAACCGCCATAAAACTTAATAAGGGGCTTGCTTGGCCGCGATTGTTTTTCTTCCACTTGCGGTATGCCGCTATAAGGGCTCCACCACTAATCCAGCTGCCAACGATCACAAGTGTTAAGCCACCATAGAAAATAGGATGCGCTTGAAGAGGTGCATAAAAAGTATAAAGGACAGATGCTTCATTTAATAAAACCATAACAGCGGCCATAACAGTGCCGAGTGTCATTGTCCAAAAACCAATCCAGCCTGTAATTCTGGAAGGGGTGGACAATGGACCGATTGTTTTACTAACTGCTGATAGCTGAAATCCTATGATAAAGAAAGTTGTTAGCACCAGAGCAAGTAAAACTCCGTGAACCGTAAGTAATTGATAATACGTTATACCGGCAGGTAATTCCATTCTGCCTGAGCGAACCAAAGTTTGAAGTAATCCTGCAAATCCTCCAAGTGCTAAAGCAATAATGGCTACATAGAAATGAGCCATGGATAGTTTTGCATCCAGTGGGTGAACTTTTTCATTTTCAGCCGTTTTTTTCATTTTGAAACCACCTCGATACGGGAGCTCATCATGTGGTGACCAACCCCGCAATATTCATTGCAAATAATCAAATTTTCTCCTTCATTATTAAATCTAGTGGTATATTCACTGACGAATCCAGGTTCAAGCATCATATTAACGTTAGTCCCAGCTATCTCAAAGCCATGGATAACATCCTTTGATGTTGCGATAACCTTGACAGTTGAACCTTTAGGGATCTCCACTTTTGCAGGACTGTACGAAAAGGCAGAAGCTACAAACACTAATTCATAGTCCCAATCTTTTCCTGTGACTTCATATAGGCCAGGGGCATTAAATGGAGCAGTGACCTCCACTTTTTCAGGATCAATTGTAACTAAACAGCTGGGAGGTTGATTCCCTAGATAGAAAGCACTAACCCCAAGCACTGTCAAGAATACTAGCAGGGCTACTGTACCGAAAATCAACCAAACCTTT
The DNA here is from genome assembly GCF_001273755.1 of Peribacillus butanolivorans. Taxonomy (GTDB): domain Bacteria; phylum Bacillota; class Bacilli; order Bacillales; family DSM-1321; genus Peribacillus; species Peribacillus butanolivorans. The sequence continues at coordinate 3,175,840 of NZ_LGYA01000001.1, read as the reverse complement.
TCAAACTTGTGCATGTGCATTATTTCTCCTCCTCAATTAGCCTAAACGATTTACAAAAATAAAATAGATGCTGACCCATACAATAATTAGAATAATTCCTAGTATTAAAACAGAAGCAAGTGTACCTTTTAAATTAGAAGTCTCTTTTGTTTGTGATTTGTTCTTAAGTTTAGGTACGGCCATCGTTTTCACTCCTTTCTAATTCCCTAAAAGACATGAGTACATGTTCATCATACAAAAGTAATGGTAAATTAGAATCCACTTTTTCTCTTTTCACAATTTGTTCAATCGTTACTTTTATAAGTTCGATATAGTGTAAAGTTGAAGTAAGTATAAAAATTTGCTTTTGATTGTGTATCAAGTTGTGAAAAAATTGTGAAGATTATATAGTCTGGATTTTTTCACACATAGATGGTAGGAAAAAATCCTATGAAACGATAGTCAATTTCTAAATTTTCTAAAAATACGAATGATCATTTATTTTTTAAAGTGAAAGTTCGGTTTTTGTTAAAAATACCTTTTCAAATAGAGAAAGCGTTGTTATAATTCATATATTACAAAAATATAAAGTTTCACTCGTATAATAGCAGGGATATGGCCTGCAAGTTTCTACCGAATTACCGTAAATAATTCGACTATGGGTGAGTAATAGATCTTGTCGCACAATGAAAGGGTTTTGTTGAGTCCTTTTTCATTTAGGCCCGAGAAATATTGCCTCACTCTAAAAAAAGTGCTGCAATGTTTCTTGGGCTTTTTATTTGTCGGGAAACATCTGCATGACTATGGGTTAAATAAACATCCAAGATTGGGAGGAACCTTCATGCAACTTTTAAAGGAAAAAATCTTGTCCGAGGGTCAAGCTTTATCAGAAGATATTTTAAAAGTAGATTCATTCTTAAACCACCAAATGGATCCTATCCTGATGAAAGAAATCGGTAAGGAATTTGTGAAACGTTTTGAACAGAAGGAAATAACAAAAGTACTGACGATTGAATCTTCAGGGATTGGACCTGGACTGATGGCGGCCTTAGAATTAGAAGTTCCGCTAATTTTTGCACGTAAACGTAAATCACTGACTTTGACTGAAGGTTTAGTGACAGCAACTGTTCATTCCTATACTAAACAAGAAACGAATACAATTACGGTGTCCGATAAATATATTGAAGCAGGAGATAAGGTATTGATCATCGATGACTTTCTTGCAGTTGGTCAAGCAGCCCGAGGTTTGGCGGATATTTGTAACCAAGTTGGAGCAGAAGTGGCTGGTATTGGGATTGTAATTGAGAAAGCTTTCCAAAGTGGTGGAAAGGATCTCAGAGAACAAGGCTTCCAGGTGGAATCTCTAGCTCGAATCGCAAAGTTGAAATTCGGCGAGATAACATTCGCTGAGGAACAGGAAGGGGCAACAGTAAATGTCTAACCAATCACCAATAAAAGTTGCTTCTTTAGGATTACAACATGTACTTGCGATGTATGCAGGTGCGATTGTTGTTCCCCTGATAGTCGGTGGGGCGTTGGGTTTAACGGCAGCTCAGTTAACTTATTTAGTATCGATTGATATTTTAATGTGTGGTATAGCAACCTTATTACAAGTGTGGAAAAATAAATTCTTTGGAATTGGGCTGCCAGTCGTTCTTGGCTGCACATTCACAGCAGTTAGCCCAATGATTGCGGTTGGTACCCAATATGGAGTCACTACCATTTATGGAGCCATTTTGGTCTCAGGATTGATTGTGGTTATAATAAGTAAGTTTTTTGGTAAGTTGGCAAGATTTTTCCCTCCTGTTGTTACAGGATCAGTAGTTATGATTATCGGAATCACTCTCATTCCAGTTGCGATTAACAATCTGGGGGGCGGCCAAGGTGCAGCTGATTTCGGTGCCTTGAATAATGTGGGTCTTGGTTTTGGAACATTGTTATTTATCATTTTTATGTATAAATTCTCAACGGGATTTGTTCGTTCTATTTCTATTTTATTAGGTTTACTAGTCGGAACATTTGTAGCTTTCTTCCTGGGTAAAGTGGATTTTAGCTCAGTAGCAAGTGCTACTTGGTTGCATTTACCTCATTTTTTCTACTTTGGAACTCCGACATTTAACATTACAGCTATTATTACAATGACATTGGTGGCAATAGTTAGCTTAGTGGAATCAACAGGTGTTTATTATGCATTAGGGGAAATTACAGATAAAGAGATTTCAGAAGATGACCTAGCACGTGGATATCGTTCTGAGGGGATTGCGATCATGCTAGGCGGTTTGTTTAATGCATTTCCTTATACGGCATTTTCACAAAATGTCGGTCTTATTCAATTGTCCGGTATTAAGACAAGAAATGTCATATATACAGCAGCTGGCATGCTTATTTTGATAGGATTTGTTCCTAAAATTGGTGCGTTCACAACCATTATTCCTTCATCTGTATTAGGCGGAGCAATGGTAGCCATGTTCGGAATGGTTATTGCAGCAGGAATTAAAATGTTAAGCAAAGTAGACTTTGCTTCCCAAGAAAATTTATTGATTATCGCATGTTCAGTAGGTATGGGACTTGGGGTAACGGTTGTTCCTGAGCTATTTGCTCAAATTCCAGAAAGTATCCAAATTTTAACGGATAACGGAATTGTGGCAGGAAGTTTGACTGCTATTTTCTTGAATATTGTTTTCAATATCGTTCCTGCAAACGGGAAAGTGAAAGAAGCACGTATCGAAGGACGGAAAGTAGCCTAAATAGTTTCGAAAAAGCTGATAGATTTATACCTTAGAGTAAACTGCCTCAAACGCACAGATATTTTTGCGTTTGAGGCAGTATTTTTTTATTCTGATTGGTTATTAAAACATTACCGGATTGAAAGAAAGCCCTCCAGAGAATTCTAATTATAATGAAAAAAAGATTTAACAGATAAAAGGAAACTCTCTTCACTTTTTGAATATATTGATAGTATCTATACAAGAAAGTAAGTGATAGAGATGGAAAAAAAATATTGTATTCATTGTCGAACTATATTAAATCAGGAATTTAGATGCCGTGTGTGCGGAAAAGAGGAATTTCAAAATATCATTATACAAGTACAAAACCAATCCTCAATAAAGAAGGAAGAATGAAGGCCCCCCTTACCGCTTGTGAAGGTAAGGGGGGTTTTATGTTTAAAAACTACATTTCAATCATCAAGATAAAAATGAATCTTATGGGTCCCATTCAGTATAATCGGGAAAATGATTACTTGATTAAAGCCGTATATTTGACCGACAAGAACGGTTGGAGGGGTAATATCCATAATTAAGGATGCTGCTATATTAACAGCTAGCATATTGCCAAGCTCAGTGCAAATGAGTCAAGCATTTCTCCTTCTAGAGGGATACCAAACATGGCTCGACTATTTTACTCATGCATCCACTAGTTCCTCAATGAAAAACCTTCCTCGGAAATCAACTGTCATGCCAATTCGCACGCTGATGGTTTCCTGTTCGAAGGCTGATTAGAAAAAAGAGAAGGTTTTGAATATCTTATCAAATATATAGTTTTTTTTACCTATTTTATAAAATGAAAAAAACAAAATATTTATAAAAAACATATATATATCACTATTTATCGTTAAAGCATTAAATGGGTTATTGTGGGTATATTAACCATATCATGTATATTAAGGGGTGGGTTCATGCCATATTTATTATCCGCATCTCATATAAAACTTCCTTATTTACTTTCACAGGAAAAGATCATGGAATTTTCCAGGGAAATCTTTGGTTCCTCTTTTAAGAATATTGAACGATTATTGCGGGCATTTAAAAATGGCCAAGTCGAAAATCGTTATTTTTCAAATGATCTTGATTGGTTCAGAGAGGAACATACGTTTGCGGAAAAGAATGATATATATATTAAACAAGCAGTCGAGTTTGGTAAAGAAGCAATTGAAAAATGTTTAGCTAACACTGAATTTTTAAAAGATAAACTGCAGCCAAGTGAGCTTGATGCCTTCTTTTATATATCAAGTACAGGGATGGCTACTCCTACCATTGATGCAAGAATAATGAATGAACTTCCTTTTAACCCACATACAAAAAGAATTCCCATATGGGGGCTAGGGTGTGCGGGGGGAGCGAGTGGGCTAACGCGTGCTTTTGAATATTGTAAAGCATATCCGAAAGCAAAGGTCATAGTATTAAGTGTGGAATTGTGTAGCTTAACCTTTCAAAGAAACGATATTTCCAAGAGCAATTTAATTGGAACATCCTTATTTTCTGATGGAATTAGCTGCGTTTTAATTTGTGGTGATGAAGTGTCAGCTGAAAAGTTCTCGAAAAAAGATCAGCATTTAAAATTTTTAGATTCACAATCAACGCTTATGCCAAATTCGTTGGATGTAATGGGGTGGGAAGTTAAAGATCAAGGGTTGTACGTGGTTTTTTCAAAAGATATTCCAACCATTATCAAAGATTGGCTTAAACCTAACGTGGAATCTTTTTTAGTGGAGAATGGATTGATGCTGGGGGATGTGAAAGATTTTATAGCGCATCCAGGCGGAAAAAAAGTAATCGATGCCTATCACGAAGCTCTGGGATTTAATGAAAGCATGACAGCAGAGTCAATGGGTATATTGAGGGAGTTCGGAAATATGTCTTCGGCTACGATTTTGTATGTACTAGAAAGATTCATGATTCGTGGCGGGAATATAGGTGAATATGGCTTGGCAGCTGCATTGGGGCCAGGGTTTTCTTCAGAACTAGTGTTAATGAGGTGGAAATGATGATTTTCACCATTTTTATTGCGCTGATTGCTATTCAGCGTCTTGTTGAATTATATCTTGCAAAACAAAACGAAAAGCAGTTGAAAATGGAGGGGGCTGTTGAGTTCGGTGAGTCCCATTATCGGTGGATGGTTCTGATGCACCTGAGTTTTTTTATTGTACTCACTATCGAGGTAATGGTCTATGAAAGGAAAATTGCTACGCTTTGGCCGATCTGGTTGACTCTTTTTCTCATTGCTCAGTCAGGCAGGGTTTGGGTAATCAGTTCACTAGGAAAACATTGGAATACGAAAATCATAGTGGTGCCAAATGCCGAAGTTGTAGTTAAAGGCCCTTATAAATACTTCAAACATCCTAACTATCTCATTGTAGCAACGGAGATTATCGTCATTTCCTTATTATTCAATGCTTATTATACAGCTATTATTTTTAGTTTGTTGAACGCCTGGATGATGGCGGTGAGAATCCCCTTGGAAGAGAAGGCTTTAAAAACACACACAGAATATTCTACAGTTTTTAAGCAAAAATAATAAAAGTTTCATTTTTCTTATTGAAAATGATTATCGTTCGTGATAAGATTCTAATTGAAGATGAAAATTATTCTCATTCACTTACTGATAAATATTTTTGAAACTTAAAAGCTACCCAATATAAAAGAGGATGGTGTTCGTAATGGTCTGGTTATTCATTTTATTGACAATCGCTACATATAGTTTTGTGATGAAACATGTATTAAGTAATATTCAAAAACCGGCAAAGGCAGTAAAAGCTTATACGGAGTCAACAATTGAAAACCGAGCTACATATAACCCATCTCCTACAACCAGGTAAATTACCTGGTTTTTTTATGCAATCAGAAAGTAATTACGAAGTTGTAAACAAACAAAGTGGAACCCACCAATCGGTGGATTTTTTTGTTTTCTGAACACGTTTTGTAAGAATTCATATAGTAAAACTAAAAGCTTTCGGTATGAATAACAATCGAAATCGTTTACAATAAGATTATTAAAATGACGATAGATTAAGGGGTATGGATTCATGATTCAAGAAACGTTAAAGCAACAGTCTAAATTGGGGATTTTGACTGCCATGTATGAGAAATTTCAATCAGCAGGAGATACAAGCAATGCTGATAAACTGAAACAGCTAATCATGAAAGTAAAAAATGAGGAATTTATCATTGCTTTTTGCGGGCATTTTTCAGCGGGGAAATCAAGCATGATCAACTTCTTCCTAGATGATCAAGTATTGCCTTCAAGTCCGATTCCAACGAGTGCCAATACGGTTAAGGTTCAAAAAGGGGAGGACTATGCCAAAGTCTTTTATCATCATCAGGCACCGGTTGTATTTCCCGCACCTTATGATTTTAAAGAGGTAAAGAAATTTGCTAAAGATGGTGATTCAGTATCGGCAATAACAATAAGCTCCAATCAGTTTTCACTGCCAGAGTCATGTGCCATCATGGATACGCCAGGGATTGATTCGACAGATGATGCACATAGAGTTTCTACTGAATCGGCCTTGCATCTTGCTGATGTAGTCTTCTATGTTATGGATTATAATCATGTTCAATCAGAAGTGAACTTTCTTTTTACTAAAGAATTGTTAGAAGCGGAAAAACCAACATATTTAATTATCAATATGATTGATAAACATGATGAAAATGAGCTCAGCTTCCAAGATTTTAAATTATCTGTTTCTGAAGCATTTGCAAACTGGAATGTATACCCTGATGGAATATTTTATACATCAGTCAGAGACTTGAACAATAGCGAGAATGAAATCGAAACCGTTCGTCAATTTATATATGAAATGGCAGAGAAAGGTCAAAATGATGGGAAAGATGCCATAATGCAATCGGCAAAGGCCCTAATCGAAAGACACCTTATTTGGCTGAAGGAACAGTATGAAGAGGATCATGCCAGTGAATTTGAAGTTTTATCAGAACTTCCATATGAAGAGCGAATCGACCTAACAAATAAAGTGGACAGCCTTATAAAGGGAAAAAAATCATTAACAGAACGTTTAGAGAATGTAAAGGTGCAATTTGCCAAAGATTTAGAAACCATTTTGAAAAGTGCTTACATCATGCCGGCGGCTACACGGGACCTAGGTAAATCATTCTTGGAATCAGCACAGCCCGATTTTAAAATGGGGCTATTATTTGCCAAGAAAAAAACGGAGGCCGAGCGCGAGGAGCGTCTTAACGTATTCTTGGCAGATTTACAAGAGAAGGTCAAAACCCAGCTTGAATGGCATCTTAAAGAGTTAGCGGTTAAAACCCTTACTGAAGCTGAAGTCCATGACCCAACGCTTGAAAGTAAAGCTCAGGCCCTACACATCGAGGTGACAGAAGCTTACATAAAAAATTCTTTAAAGCCCCAAGTCAATATTACAGGTGAATACGTTTTAAACTATACAAATGATTTGGCCTCTTCTATCAAAAAAAAGGCACGTGATGAAGCTGAAGAATTTTTGCACAGCATGATTGCTGTCATGCAGGGTATAGTGGAGCAACAGACGATATCCATCGATAATGAACTTGAAGGTTTTGCTGAATTTGCGGAAGCCCTCAAAGTTACCGCAGCGATGAATGCAGAAATCGAGTCCCAAACAGAACAATTAGAGGGTATTGCTAATCAAACGGTATCGCTAATGGATGAGCGTTATGTCGAGACACTTTTGACTGAATGGGATGAAGAAGAAAAAAATATTACAGTCAAAATTATGAACACGAATGATGACAATAGGGCTAAGCAGGCAAACGAACTACATGCGGCGGATCTTGAAATCGAAACAAAGGTAGCAGAATCAACTGTAGGCGTTCCATTATCTAATACGATAGATTTACGTGGGAAGGAAAAGTTAATGGAGACTGCATCAAATTTACAGCAGGCAGCCAAACTAATTCAACCTTTGAAAGGTTTTCAATCACTTTATAAAGAATTAACAGATAAGGCAAACCGACTAGAAAAGCAGACTTTCACGGTTGCGCTATTCGGTGCATTTAGTGCAGGCAAATCTTCATTTGCAAATGCGTTAATGGGAGAAAGCGTTCTTCCTGTTTCGCCAAATCCTACTACTGCTGCCATTAACAAAATCATGTCATCTGATGCTGAGCATCCACATGGTACGGCAACAGTTAAATTAAAAACCGAAGCTATGCTGCTAGAAGATGTAACCTTAGCTTTAGTTGCTTTTGGTAAGACAGCAAAATCACTCGATGAGGCTCACCATCTTGCCGGACAGATCATTGAAACAGCAGGTGAAGTGGATAAAGGGAAAACGCATCTATCTTTCCTGAGGGCTTTTTATCAAGGATTGCCTCCTCACAAAAGTGATTTAGGAAAGGTCATCACAGTGGACCTTGAAGGGTTTAAACGTTTTGCTGCCGAAGAGTCCAAATCGTGTCTCGTTGATTTGATTGAATTGCGTTATGACTGTGAAATGACAAAGCAGGGAATGGTACTTGTTGACACTCCTGGAGCGGATTCAATAAATGCTCGGCATACTGGTGCTGCTTTCGAATATATTAAGAATTCTGATGCCATTCTTTTTGTGACCTATTATAATCACCCATTCTCTCGGGCAGATCGGGAGTTCCTAATCCAACTTGGGCGAGTGAAAGATTCCTTTGCTATGGATAAGATGTTCTTTATAGTCAATGCGGTCGATCTTGCTCAAACTACTGACGAACTGGACGAAGTTATGGATTATGTGAAAGATCAATTAAATGGATTCGGAATCCGTTTTCCAAAGCTGTTCCCGCTTACAAGTAAGGGAGCATTAATAGAAAAACAAATTCCAGGTTCATTTATGCACTCTTTCCTTCCTAATAGTGGAATTTCGGAATTCCAATTACAATTTGATTCTTTCATCGAGAACGACTTAACAGGACTGGCAATTGAATCAGCGCAGGCTGCTGTAAAAAGAACAGAAGAACTGCTTCGAGATGTTATTACAGCGTCCAAGCAGGATGAAAAAGCGAAACAAAAAGCGCTCGAGACTCTCGCTCTTGAGGCGCAGTCTATTTCTGGTCTTCTGGAAGTCATTAGAGGAGACGCCGAAAAACAACGATTGAAAAAAGAGATTGATGAATTGACTTTCTATAGTAAACAACGCGTATTTTTCCGGTTTAATGATTTCTTCAAGGAATCTTTCAATCCGGCTGTCATTAAAGACGATGGGCAGGATCTGAAGCTGGTCCTTAAACAAGCATTAAAGAATTTATTAGAAGCACTAGGCTTTGACCTTGCACAGGAAATGCGTGCTACGGCGTTAAGGACTGAAATGTTCGTCAATAAATTATTGAATGAGAAACAAGTCGGATTGCTTCAGCAGATACAGAAAGTAAGAAAAACTCTTTCGTTACAGCCATATGAACCAAATGAGAGGGATTCCCTTGAATTTTCGGGTGCTTTTGTCCAATTAGACACGAGTGAATTCAAAAAAGAATTGGCGCTGTTTAAAAATCCAAAGGCTTTCTTTGAAAAAAATGAGAAAGTGAAAATGAGCGAGGGACTTCAGCAGCGTTTGGATGAACCTGCCCTTATATATGTAAAAGAGCAAGGTGGGAGAATATTCGAAATGTATACGGAAATTCTTGATCAAGAGTTACTTTCCATTCAAAAAGAATATAAAACGGAAATATCGGATATTTTCGCAGGCTTACGTGCAGCCTTAGAAGAAAAGGTTGATTTACCGTATTATGAAAAGGCTGTAATTGAATTGGAAAAAATGCATTTGTAATAGAAACGAGGTTCGTTTATGAAAGAAAACCTTATTTCAATTTTGAGAAACCTAGAAAAGAAAAAGAATATCACAATATTAATGGCTGCTGTAACTGGCAGCCATTCTTTTGGTTTATCATCAGCCAATTCAGATATTGATGTCCGGTTTATATATGTTCATAATGATAGGCGATCCTATCTCTCACTTAGTCAACCCGACGAAGTGATTCAATTGAATGAAGGCTTTTGTGACGTGGAAGGCTGGGATCTATTTAAAACATCACGGCTAACGTTAAAGAGCAATCCCGCACTATTTGAATTATTTCAGTCACCCATCCAACTGATTGTTCAACCGGATTATTGTCGGGTGATGAAGGGGTTAATCGAAGAATGCTATTCCAAAAAGGCTCTAGTACATCATTACTACCGGATGATGACAGGCAATCTTCAGCAATTGACAAAAACAAGTAGTTCCGAAAAAAAAGTGCTGAAAACATGGGTACAAGTTTATCGTTCCTATTTAGTACTGCAATATTTAATCCTGTTTAGAGCCCTTCCACCTTTATGCGTTTGGGAATTACTCGATTCCGTATTAATTGATAAGGAAATGAAAAGCAGAATGACGCGAATATTTACAGCAAAACAAAAAGAAGAATTTTCAAAACATGAAAGTATAAAAAGTCTTGAGTTTTTGGAAGGGAAATTACCTTCCATAAAGAATGAAATAACTAAGCTTCCTATAGGGAAGCACATGGAACAGGATCTTAATCAATTAATTTGGTCCATTTTGAAAGAGGGAGATGTGTAGATGGGTTATATAATGGAAAAAGAAGAGCTGTTGTCGCTGTTGAATTCTAGAGATATTAGAATCTGTGACTGTCGTTTTCAGCTAGGAGCCCCTGATGTGGGTTATATTGAATACGAGAAAGAACATATTACGGGTGCTGTCTATTTTGATCTTGAAAAAGATTTATCCGGACGGGTTGAAAAGCATGGTGGAAGACATCCTCTTCCTGACCTTAATACATTAAAAGAGAGGCTTGAATCAAATGGTATTACCAATGATACGGTACTTATTGCTTATGACGGGGGAGAAGGTTCCTTTGCTTCTAGGTTTGTCTGGCTGCTGAGCTATCTTGGTCATCAGAAAGTGTTTGTACTTAACGGCGGCTTTAGGGCATGGAAGGATGCGGGCTATCCGCTCGAAACGAATCAGTCGAAATATGCTTCAACCCATTATAATATAGATTTAAATGAATCTGTTTTGGCTTCTTATCAAAAAGTGAAGGAATATACAGTAAATAGGCCTAATGATGTTGTTTTAATTGATTCAAGGGAGTCTAAACGGTACCAAGGGATTGAAGAGCCGATTGATAAAAAAGCCGGACATATACCTGGGGCAGTTAACAAGGTATGGACAAAGGTTCTTGAAAATGGATATTTTAAAAAATCGGAAGAACTTCAGTTAAGTTTCACAGAAATCAGCCGAGATAAGGAGATTATCGTTTACTGTGGATCAGGTGTGACGGCTTCTCCCAATTATATAGCCTTAAAAGAAGCTGGTTTTAAAGATGTGAAGGTATATGTCGGTAGTTTTAGTGACTGGATTTCCTATTCTGATAATCCTATTGAATGATTAGGTTTTCCAATTAACGATCCTCAAAAAGGTGGACAGCTATGTTAAAATAGATATACATCATGATAGAGGTGATAAATGTGTTAATGAAAGAAAACGAACAGCATCCTTCCTTTATGCTTGTCGACGGGATGGCGCTTTTATTTAGAGCTTTTTATGCAACAGCCGTTACAGGTCAATTTATGATTAACTCAAAAGGTATTCCAACAAATGCCGTACAGGGTTTCTTAAAGCATATGCTGACAGCGGTGAATCATTTTTCTCCTAGTCATGTAGCAGTATGTTGGGATATGGGAAGCAAAACTTTCCGCAATGAACTATTTGATGGATACAAGGCTAATCGTTCAGAAGCACCCGTTGAAATGATTCCTCAATTCGATTTAGCAAAAAAAGCTGTTGAAGCCTTTGATATCCCGAACATTGGGCTTTCCGGATACGAAGCTGATGATTGTATTGGGACAATAGCAAAAGCATCTGCTGAACATAGTCGAGTAGGCATATTGACAGGAGATCAAGATATGCTTCAGTTAATTGAAGAAAACATTTCTGTACTTTTATTGAGAAAAGGGTATGGTAATTATGAAGTGCATAATCCCGATAGCTTTTTTGAATGGAAAGGGATTACACCAAGACAAATGATTGATTTAAAGGCTTTAATGGGAGATACAGCTGATAACTACCCCGGCGTCAAAGGAATTGGGGAAAAGACAGCTTTGAAATTGTTGATTCAGTATCAAAATATAGAAGGTATTCTTGAAAATGTTGCTTCATTAACCAAGGGGCAGCGATCTAAGATTGAATCGGCTGTCGATATGCTTCACCTATCGAGAAAACTTGCCGAAATCAAGTGTGACGTACCTGTTTCATGCTCCTTAGATGAAGCGGTGTATCAGTATGACCGTGAAAAAGTGAAAAATCTGGCTAGAGACCATGAATTTAGGACTTTACTGCGAATGCTGTAAAATAAATGAAGCGGGGTTCCCTTGGGAACCCCGTTTATTTTTATAGGAAGTATTTTGTCGAAAAATGGATAGGCAAAATCTTATATTTACGGTAAGATGAAATTAAGGCAAGTATTATGGAGTGGATGCAGAAGTGGGGCAATCAACTGAAGAGTATGTGAGTTTTTTAGAAGGAAAGGGATTCACTTTTGGGAATGATGCTATTGGTTTTATTTATTTTGGCAAACGCTATACAAACGCCAGTGATATTTTAGTCAATGTAGCAATCGAATTGACATTGAAAGTTCAAAAGAATTTTGATGGTAGCTTTTATATTTCCTTTTTAGAAAACTTAAAACAAAATGGCATTGAAACTCGCAGTGCAGCGGTATCGTTTGCAAAAAAGCAGGGACTGCTAAAATAAATCGGACTTCGTAATTTAGAAGTCCGATTTATTTTTATTTAGTCTTTTAAGAAAAATCTTGAGTTGCTATCGATTTCTTTTTCTTCGATGGCAACTCAGCGAGAATCATTCCAAGGAAAATGAATACGCAGCCGATGATTGAAGCAGAAGTCAATTTTTCCCCAATCAATATGAATGAGGAAAACGCCGCAAAAACCGGTTCCATTGAAAAGATTAATGCGACCCTTGTAGGTGTCGTATAAGCCTGGAAGAAGGTTTGTGCGAAAAAGGCAAATGCCGTTGCAAGAGCAGCCGTGACCAATAAGGCGGTCCAGACCTCTGGCTGTAACATGACTTCCGACTTAAAGATTACAGAATAATCTTCATTAAATAATATGGCTGAACCTAAGGATAAAAAAGAAACCGTGAAAATTTGAATCAGAGTTAACGGTAAGGCAGGAAGGGTTTTAGCATACCTAGCAGTCGTAATAATCTGCATGGCAAAACTGATCGCACATAAAAATACTAGAAAATCACCAACATTCAAGTTAGAGCGGTCGGCGAAAGTCATTAAATAAAGCCCAATCGTTGCGGCAACGACACCCATTACTGTATTACGTGATAGCCTCAGTTTTAATAGCAACAAAGAAAAAACTGGTACCATGACAACACTTAAGCCTGTTATGAAGCCAGTTTTGGCAGGGGTGGTATAATTCAAGCCTATTGTTTGAAAGCCATAACCCAAGAAAAGCCATACCCCGATATGAAGTCCTGCAATTAACAATTTCTTGTTCCAGGTTTTTCCCCTTTTATGTAAGGTTAATAAGTAAGGTATAAACAAGAAAACAAAGGCCATAAAAAACCGGATAGCATTAAATGTGAAAGGTTCAAGAAAAGAAAGGGCATTCTGCACCATAACAAATGTGACACCCCAAATGAATACAACAAACAATAATGAAACATCAGCTGTCTTTTTCATTATTTTCCTCAACTTTGTTTAAACGAATGGCCCGTCGTGCTAGCTCATCCGCTCTTTTATTTTCGAGATTTGGAATCCATTTCACAAAAAATAACTCAAGCTGGTCTGATAACTTAAGTGCTTGATCAAGCAGGGTGGCGTATTTTTTTTTAGCAAACCTTTTTTCAATGGCCTGGTTGATGGCCTGGGAATCGGTCCGAAAAGAAACGACTTGATAATGACTGGATATACATATCTCCAATGCCTTGATTAAAGCATGGTATTCCGCCTCATGATTTTCCATATTTCCAAGTGGGATGGAATGACGCTCGACTACACCGTTATTATTAATGAAAATTCCTGCGCCGCTCGGCCCCGGATTGCCCGCACTGGCTCCATCAATATACACTTCAATCATGATGTTCCTCCTCGAGTTTACACTGTTCATATGCTATGATTAGTAGTTGTTTCATATAATAATTAAAGACTGAAAGATGTGAATCATGAAATTAAAAAGATTCTAATTCAACAAGAGAATTTCAGGCTGTTATGGGAACTATAAAGAAATAATTAAAAGAATATTTGATTGTTTACATTATATTATAAATGGTATTACGAAAAATAGGTATGAAAATTGACAAAATTTATCATGGAATAGATGACAAGGAGCTGGAAATCATTGAAGGTAATTATGCAATGGACATATCATGCTTCAAAAAAACCAACTGCCGATTTTGTTTCCGATTGGTTGGATGCTGGTACTGCCTTAGTCATTACAGAAGATCTTGAAAAGGCGGGACGTTTGAAGGAAGTGGAATTCAAGGATGAATTCGATACAATTTGGACAAAAAAAGAGTTAAAGAAACTCTTAACAGAGGTAGAGGAGGAACCTCAGGATGTGACGGTTTTTTTTGATGGGGGTTTTCAAAAAGAGCAAAGAGTAGCCGGAATTGGTGCAGCTATATATTATCGACAAGGGAAAAAACACTGGCGTATACGGACTAACCTAAGGCTTGAGCAATTTGAATCCAATAATGAAGCAGAGTATGCTGCCTTTTATGAAGCAGTGAGGCAGATGGAGGAACTTGGAGTCCACCACCAAAGCTGTTTATTTAAAGGTGATTCTCTTGTTGTATTAAACCAACTTTCTGGAGAATGGCCCTGTATGGAGGAAAACTTAAATAAATGGCTGGACCGTATAGAAGCGAAGTTAGAAAAATTAAAGATTATCCCGGTCTATAAGCCAATTTCACGGAAAGAGAACCAGGAAGCCGATCGTCTGGCAACACTTGCTCTTCAGGGAGAAGTCATATTTAGCAAATCGGAAATTGCTGAGTTAAAGGAGTCGTAACAAAAATGAACAGGAAAAAAATATATGAAGAAGTAGAAGATGTAATTTCCTTATTTTGCCATGAATGTTTTTTACAAAAACATTTTCGAAAAGAATATGGTCGTTCATATGCTCACCAATTCTGCATTTCTCAGTGTACTGTTGGTGAGAAATTAAAACAGCTCGGCAATGAACTTAACGACCGTTCTTAGGCAAAGAAAATAGCTTTCATTTTCACACAAAACCAATGAATAATATGGTATTGTAGGTAAAAAATAGAGAAAAGTGTGAGAGAAATGAAATATAGCAAAGGGAAGCTAAATAATGAGATTTCCCCTCTTACAATTCCTGAAATTGATTTCATAATGGAAGAAATGAATAAAGGGAAAGAAAGCGAATCAGTTAAACGACATGTACAACCCAGCGTAAGTATTCATGAAAAAATTAACGGCGCTTCTGAGCAAATTAAAAATTTATTTGAAGACATCCGTAAAGAAGAAAATATTCAGCTTGAAACTGTTGAAGGAATTAAAGCTGAAATTGTACCTATCATCGAGGAGGCTGCAAAGAACCCTGATATTTATTACCTGTTCAAAGAGATGCAGGCAAAAAATGAATATACGTATAAGCATAATATTGGTGTAGGAATCATTGCCACTTATTTGGGAACAAAGCTTGGTTTATCGAAGGAAAGTCTTTCAGATCTGACATTGGCAGCTATTCTGCATGACGTAGGTAAAACGGGGATTCCTGAGAGATTATTAGAGAAACCGGGGAAACTGACTGAGACAGAGTATGAGGAAATAAAACGCCATACAATTTATGGATACGAACTCCTTAAATGTATCCCTGGGCTTGCTTTAACGGCTCTTCAGCACCATGAAAGGGAAGATGGGCAAGGTTATCCCCATAAATTGAAAGGAAGTAATATTTACTATCTTTCGAAGATCGTTGCAATAGCTGATGTATTTCATGCTATGTCATCAGATCGTGTTTATCATCAGGCAATGCCATTTTATAAGGTGATTGAGCAAATGAACCGCGATGTTTTTGGGAAATTTAATCCGAAAATGTTGCTAGTATTCATTAACCAATTAATGGGTACCTTAGTTGGGAAAGAAGTCATGCTTACTAATCAACAAATCGGAACAATTATCATGATAAATCCTTACGAGCCTCTTAAAGTTTTAATGAAAACTAAATCAGGTATCATAGATTTAAGGTTAGAAAAAGAATTGCAGATTGAACGGATTATAGGTAAATGAGGAAAGAGCCCGATTATTATAAATCGGGCTCTTTCTCACTATGCTTTACCGAATCGAAATAGGCTTTGAGCATTGCTTTATTTTCGCTGAAGTCAGCAATAGTATATTGGTCAAGGACCTTTAGAAAAGCATCTAAGGCATTATTAAGTACGAATTTTAATGAACAAACGGGAGAAATCACACAGTTATCGTGATCTTTAAAACATTCCACTAAATAAAAATCCTCTTCAGTTTTCCGAACTAATTCCCCTACATTTATTTCAGCAGGAGGTTTTGCGAGCCGGAAACCGCCATTTCGTCCGCGTATTGTCTCAATATAACCTAATTTACCGAGATTATAAACAATCTTCATGAGATGATTTTTTGATAGTTGATAAACCTCAGAAATCTCTTTAATATTTGACAATTTGCTTTGATCTTGGGAAGCCAGGTAAATCAACACTCTTAGTGAGTAATCGGAATAACTCGTTAACCTCATGTTTATCGCCTCACATTCTATCCCTATTTGACTATATCATAAATGTGAACATTTTTTAAACATTAATACTAATAGTATAAAAAGATGTATTTTATATATTGCTTTTCAAGTCATTAAGTTCTAAGATAAACATGTATTTAAAATACTTGTTTAAGAAGAGGGGTTTACACATGCTATCCCAAAAAACTATCGACATCATCAAATCCACTGTACCTGTATTAGAAGTACATGGTACAACTATTACAACTGTATTTTATGAAAATCTTTTCGAAGCGCATCCTGAACTATTGAATGTTTTCAATCACGCCAATCAGAAAAAAGGACGCCAACAAAATGCACTTGCTAACACCGTATTAGCCGCAGCTAAATATATAGATCAACTTGAAACGATTTTACCAGCTGTGAAACAAATAGCACAAAAACATAGAAGTCTGGCTGTTAAACCGGAACATTACCCTATTGTAGGAGAATTCTTATTAGGAGCAATTAAAGAAGTATTAAAAGATGCGGCTACCGAGGAAATCATCCATGCGTGGGGAGAGGCATATGGAGTCATTGCCGGTGTATTTATTAGCATAGAAAAGGAAATGTACGATCAAGCTTCCAATCAGGACGGAGGATGGTCTGATTTCAAACCATTCACTGTAGTGGAAAAAGTACAGGAAAGCGATGTAATTACTTCCTTTTATTTAAAGCCAGCAAATGGTGATGCGGTTCCATCATTTTTACCTGGACAATATGTGACCATACGTATGGAGATACAGGGTGAACGTTACTTATTCAACCGTCAGTATAGTTTATCAGCTTCACCTGGAAAAGATTACTTCCGGATTTCTGTCAAAAAAGAAAAGCCGGGAATCTCTCCAGATGGTAGAGTCTCAAACTATCTGCATGAAGTTATTCAGGTGGGAGACATGATAGACGTAACCGCTCCTGCTGGAGATTTCACTATCAACATGGAAAAACAAACACCTCTAGTATTTCTTAGCGGCGGCGTTGGAATAACTCCTTTCATGAGCATGGTACATGCGGTTGCTGATCAAAAGCCCGAACGTGATGTACAATTCATTCATGCCTCTGAAAATGGTGCATTGCAGCCGTTTAGAAGTGAGTTGACAGAACTTTCTCAAAAATTGACTAATTATCAATTATCCTTTGTTTATAAAAATCCGAGCGAAGAAGATAAGAACTTACCGAATTTTGAGAAGCAAGGTTATATGGATGCGGAACTATTAAGCAGTCATGTAAAACCTGAAGCAGATTATTATGTATGTGGTCCGGTCCCGTTTATGAAAGCTATTATTACTTGTCTGAAAGAGCTTGGGATAGATCCAGAAAAAATCCACTATGAATTCTTCGGCCCAGCGATAGCGCTTTAAGATTTAATAAAGGTTTTTGAATGGTGTTGACATCAAGATGATAATTTTGCATACTATATTAAAACCATGAACGTTGAAGGAAGATTAGTATGCGAAAATTTACTGTGACAGAGAGCGGTGTTAATTGCTGGAAGACCCGCGACAGAAAAGCGCAGAACCTGCTTCTTGAGTCCTATGCGAAACATAGGCGCAAATCCTGGCGTTATCAGGCAAAGTGGGATGCATAAATTTGCATTCAATGAAGGTGGTACCACGGAGAGAAGCCCTTTTCGTCCTTGTTTCGAGGACGAAAAGGGCTTTTTTTCATGTCTAAGATATTAATTGGAGGAAAAAATCGATGGAAAAGAAGCGCATCGTTGTAAAGATAGGAAGTAGTTCTTTAACCAACACTCAAGGTGAAATCGACCAAAAGAAATTTTCCGATCATATCCAGGCAGTGGCAGCATTAAGGAAGGCTGGACATGAAGTTGTTCTTGTTTCATCAGGGGCTGTAGCAACCGGTTTTCGCAAGCTCGGATACCCTTCAAGACCTGTTACTCTAAAAGGAAAACAGGCAGCTGCAGCCGTCGGGCAAAGCCTGTTGATCCAGTCTTATATGGAACAATTGGGGCACTTTGGAATTGTTCCAGCACAAATTTTACTTACAAGAAAAGATTTCTCAAAAAAAGATCGGTATAAAAATGCCTATGCTACATTAATGGAATTGCTTGAGCGGGGCATTCTCCCGATAATAAATGAAAACGACACCGTATCTGTAGAAGAGTTGACTTTCGGTGATAATGATATGCTATCTGCTCTTGTAAGCGGGCTTGTCCATGCCAACAACCTGATTATTTTAACTGATATTAATGGGCTCTATGATTCCAATCCCCAAACAAATCCAGAGGCTAACAGATTTGATAAGCTTTCCGAAGTTACCGAAGAGTTATTACAAATGGCTGAAGGAGCGGGTTCAAGTGTTGGTACGGGGGGAATGAAATCCAAGCTGATTGCAGCGCAAACAGCACTGTCTCTTGGAGTCAAAGTATTTATCGGTTCAGGAGAGGGCAGTGAAAAGCTTCTTACAATACTTTCAGGAAATGGTGATGGCACGTATATTGGCAATGATGTCTTAACAACTGTTACAAAAAACAAACAGTGGATTTCCCTTCATTCAAAAGTATCCGGGAAAATCTATGTCGATGCAGGTGCAGAAAAGGCACTAGTTTCAAATGGCAGCAGTCTATTACCGGCTGGGATTTATGATATTAAAGGAGTTTTCAATAAGGGAGATGTCGTCGAGGTCTTCGGGCCAAATGGATTATTAGGACGTGGAGAGGTTCTATATTCCGAAGCGGAGTTAAAACTGGCGATGGGCAAACGAACAACGGAGCTTGTACTAACTTCCATTGAAGTAATCCATCGTGATAAATGGGTGAAGGCATAGTTGTATATCAATTTTATCGAAGGTAAAGGGGGCTTATAAAATGAGTGAAGTGATTGAGAAAGGAAAGGCAGCGAAAATAGCAAGTTATCAGCTAATCGGACTGTCTACCGAACAGAAAAATGAGGCGCTTGAGAAAATCGCCATGCAACTAGTTATTGATAGAGAAAGTTTGTTAATAGAAAACCAAAAGGATCTCGAACAAGGCCGGCTAAAAGGTTTTAGTGAGTCTACGTTAGACCGAATTATGTTAAACCCTAAACGTATTGATGACATTGCCGCGGCGATACGGCTATTGATTGAATTAAAAGATCCAATAGGTGAAAAATTGGAAATGATAGAAAAAGAAAACGGTTTATTAATTAAAAAATTACGTGTCCCAATCGGTGTTATTGGAATGATCTATGAAGCAAGACCGAATGTGACTATTGATGCAGCTACATTATCTTTAAAAACAGGGAATGCGGTTATATTACGGGGAAGCTCTTCAGCCAAGTATTCCAATATGGCGCTAGTCTCTTCTATTCACAAAGCATTGAAGAATACGAAAATTCCTGTAGATGCTGTTCAATTAATTGAAGATACAAGTCGTGAAACAGCTAAGGAACTTTTTCACCTTAAAGATTATTTAGATGTTTTGATTCCGCGCGGTGGAAAGAATTTAATTGAAACAGTAATTAGGGAGTCCACCGTCCCCGTCCTTGAAACGGGGGCAGGTAATTGTCATATCTTCATCGATGAGACGGCAGATTTAACCATGGTAGAGAATATTGTCTTAAACGGTAAAACACAGCGTCCTTCCGTTTGTAACGCGATTGAAAGCCTGCTTATTCATAAAAAATGGTTAGAAGAAAATGGGAAGCGTCTTTTGGCAGTCCTGAACGAAAAGGGCATTGAAATATACGGTGATGAAGCGGTTTGTAACGTTTTTCCTGAAGCGAAAACTGCTACGGAAGAAGATTGGTCAACAGAGTATTTAGCATTGAAAATTAGCGTGAAAACCGTCAGTTGTGTTTCAGATGCTATTGAACATATTAATCGATATGGTACAAATCATTCCGAAGCAATCCTGACAAAAGATGAACAAAATGCGGCTGTCTTTTTGAATAAAGTAGATGCAGCAGCAGTTTATCATAATGCTTCCACACGTTTTACTGACGGATTTGAATTCGGTTATGGCGCTGAAATAGGCATTTCTACACAAAAGCTTCATGCACGTGGACCAATGGGCTTGCCGGCATTAACTTCAAGCAAATATTTTATTTATGGCGAGGGACAAATCCGGGGGTAATTCCATTTTTTAGTAGATGGTTATCAAAACTCACTTAAGGGTATTGAATAGTACATTACTTTTAAAGGAGAAGATACCATGGACAATAGATTTATAGAAATATATGATAATGAAAATGAAGCAACCTTAGCAGTTGAAAATTTAAAGAAAAAAGGATATTCATCTGATCAAATATCAGTAGTCGCTAAAAATATTGATAAATTACCAAATGAAGCCGAGGAAGTGAGTCCTACAAAGACTGGTGGATTCGTAGCCGGTGCAGCAGCAGGTGGCGCTCTTGGTTTAACTGGTTTAGTTATTGGGATGAGTGCATTGGCTGTACCTGGAATCGGCCCGATATTAGCTGCAGGCCCTATTTTCACCACATTTGGAGGAGCGGCAGCTGGGGCAGCATCAGGTGCCGGAGGATTGAAGAAACCATTATTGGATATTGGTCTAGATAAAGCAGAAATCGATCAGTATGTGGAGGATATCAAGGCTGGGAAAATTCTCGTCATAGCAGATCCTATTTTAAGTAAGTCGTAAGTAAAACCTCCTTGAATTGAACTGATCTACGATGATGGACAACTGAGCTCTTTGTTCTCAAATACTCAATATAAAACAGGTCGTGTTTATTGAATAACCCCGTTCAGGATTTCTTGAACGGGGTTATTGTGTTAAATTTTATTGTCAGTAACAGTACACGGCTGTATGAAATCCATTCGCTTAGAAGTTCAGAATGCTATGATTTTTGTCAATCTAGACAAAAATGCTCCTTCTCTGGCAGAAGCATATCAGGAATTTTTAGAGGAAATGAAAGAGTATCCCTTCTTTGATTCTCTAAAACTAGTTAGGGAAACTCGTCGAGTAGTTAGGGCTAATTGGAAAGCTGTTGTTGACAACTACCTTGAATGTGATCATTGTTCCATTGCTCATCCTGGCTTTGCAAAATCTTTTGATATATCGAACTTTTGCACAACGACACACGACAAATTTACCTATCAATATATGTCAGCAAGTAAGAATGCTGAAGGTGACCAAGCGTGTTTTTATTGGATTTGGCCCAATATGATGATTAACGTTTATCCAGGAGACGGGAATGTGAATACCATTCAAGTAATTCCTGTTGATGCAGAGACGTCGCTAGGTATTTATCGTGATTACTCCCTCAATGAAAAAACAACAATAGAAAAAGAAGACTATTTTAAATTTGTTGATCAAGTACGGCAGGAAGATTTTGAACTGGTGGAAAAATTGCAAAAAGGATTAAATTACCAGGTGTTTACAAATGGTATCTTTTCTCCAACAGAACATGCAGCAGTCTATTTTCATGAACTTATTGATAAGGCCCTTCATGACTAATTACTTTCTGCCAATGGAAGTACACAGCATTAAAAAGACACGAGAATTCAAAGAATTTGTGAATGCCAAGAAATATTATTCAACCTTTTTTGGAATAGATCTATCGTAAAGTGGTCTTACCTCGTTAGTTAGACAGTTTAAAAGCCTAGCAAACAACCAGTATGAATCGGTAGTCTACCGGAGCATACTGGTTGAGTTGTTTGTTTAACCTTATATTTTTTAAAAAGCGCTAATCGTTTGTTAACTTATTTCAACGACCGATAAAGTTATAAAAATTTGCGAACTTCCATTTTATATTTATTCATTTTGGAAGGGTTGGTTCTTCCTTTGTTCCTCTTCTGCGAGAAACTCCAAAAAGACATTCATTGCAGATAGCGGCTGCTCATTTACCTTTTTATAGTAATTACTTTTCCTGGCATCGGTTAAATAGTTGCTTTCTTTCATTCTCTCCAGCATATATTTTTGGCTCATTTTCACTATTTCTTTTTGGTTGTGTTTGTTTTCCTTTAAAAGGGCAAATCCTATAGCACCCACTAATGCATATATTGCAAGGGCAATTTTAGAGATTGGATATGAGTCATTTTTAAATAAAAGAAAAAATAGATTTATGATGGAAAACCCTATCATCACGGTTGAAAAAAAAACGTATTTCATATTTTTCTTCAATAATGGAGACAGTTTTGATTGAAGTTTTTCGATTTCGTCCTGCATGAAACGCGGTATATTATTTATCTTAATAATCATGGTGTCCTCCTTAATATGCATACTATGCATATTTGTATTGGTTACCTTTTGTTTCATTTCATGGTCTTTATCTTTACACCAACCTATTTAAGTAATCAGGAAAAGGAACCTAATTGTCTATATCTTATCGCTTAGATCCTTATTTGTCATTTATTATACTTTAATAGTAAGTAATCAATATGGGTAATAAAGCAAAAAGAGATGATAGAAAGATATGATGTTCCTAAACTTTAAAAAAGAAGCCTTGCTATAATAAAAAAAATTTGTTAATATCATAAAATAACTTAATGACCGATTTGTTCAAACGGTCATTTCGAGGTGATATATGTCAATTGACAGGAAAAAGTTAATATTAGAAGCTGCGACAAAGTCTTTTTCACTCTTTGGTTATAAAGCTACAACTATGGAACAAGTAGCGAAAATAGCAAATGTCGGCAAGGGGACCATCTATACTTTTTATGCCAATAAAGAGCAATTGTTTAAAGAGATTGTGTTACGAATGATTGAAGAAATGAAATATGAGGCTGAGCAGTCAATTAAACCAAACTTAACCTTTTATGAAAACCTGCATAGTGCACTATATCGAATTTTAGAATTCAGAAAGGAGCATCAATTATCACTGAAGCTATTTCAGGAAGAAAAAGAAATGGGAACGCCAGCAGTTTTACAAATGTTAAATGAATTAGAAATAGAAATCATTTCCTATATTAAGGGGAAAATTAAAATAGCTATCGAAAAGAAAGATATTTCTCCATGTAATCCTGAAATAACAGCTTTTATCATGTTGAAGATATATTTAGCACTTATATTCGATTGGGAAAGAAATCATAAACCACTTGAAAAAGAAGAAATAGCAGAACTATTTCAGTTATATTTGTTTAACGGATTGGCTGTCACTCCTGATAGTCATTATTATTTACAAAAAAATGACTGAATGAATTAATTGGTCATTTATTCTTAGGGGGGGATTCTTTGAAATCTAGTTTAATAAAACAGGAGTTACTTGGCCTGTATAAAAATAAAAAACTGCTTATTCCAATTATCGCAATTCTATTTATTCCTATTTTGTATAGTGGTATGTTTTTATGGGCTTTTTGGGATCCGTATGATCGCCTAGAAGATTTACCAGTTGCCATTGTAAATAACGACACTGGTGCTAAGTTAGAGGGAGAAGAGTTAAAACTCGGTGATGAATTTGTAGAAAAACTGAAGAAAAGTAAGGATTTTAATTTTCAGTTTGTTGATCGTAAAACGGGCTACAAAAACTTAGAGGATCAAAAATATTACTTACTAGTAGAAGTTCCAGAGAATTTTTCGAAAAACGCGACGACGTTAATGGATGATAAGCCGCAAAAACTCGAATTAAAGTATGTTCCAAATGAAAGCTTTAACTTCTTATCAGCTCAAATAGGAGAAACAGCTGTTCAAAAAATCCAAATGGCTCTAGCAGAAAAAGTAACTGAGACATATGCAGAAACGATGTTTGACATCATAACAGAAATGGGTGAAGGGTTTCAGTCAACGGATGAAGCAGCTGGGAAACTGAAAGATGGAATCCTGGACGTTGATAATGGTGTAAAAACTTTAGAAGAAAAATTAACATCATTAGCTGAGAAACAAGTTGAATTTACAGGTGGAACTAAGAAAGTTCAGGACGGTACCGTTGAGTTACAAAAAGGAGCACAATCACTTGCTGATGGTTTGGGCCAGTTATCTAACGCTCAAAATCAATTGATTGATGGAGCGAAAAAGGCAGAAGATGGGGCAGGAAGCCTTCAAGCCGGTATAGAAAAAGCTCATTCTGGCATTGGTACAGTTGAAGCGAAGATGAATGAGGTTGTTTCGGGTACTGAAAAAATCCATGATGGAAGTAAGCAGCTTACTGGTTACTTACAAAAGCTTGAAACAGGTGCAAATAGCGCAGCTAATGGGGCATCAGGATTGAAAGAAGGAGTTTCTACCCTTCAATCGCAATTAGAACCGTATATGGGAGCATTACCTGAAGAACAGCAAGCAGCTTTGAAGCAAGCATTTGCACAACTGTCAGAAGGTGCAACAAAGCTTGAAGCTGGGAATAAAGAGCTTGCTAGCTCTGCAGGTCAAATTGAAGCAGGTTCAGCTAGTCTTTCTGAAAATATTGCCACATTGAATAATGGGCAAAAAGCTCTTCAAACAGGTGTTTCTCAATTAAATGAAGGAGCAGTTCAATTAGCAACAGGGGCAGCTCAATTAAAAGAAGGTCAAGCTCAATTAAGAGTAGGACTAGTAACATTCGGTGAGAAATTATCAGAAGCAAAAACTGGTAGCCAAAACCTCGCTGCAGGTTCAACGACACTTGCAGATGGAGTCAATCAACTTACAGCAGGATCGGCAGCATTAGCTGATGGATCTAGTCAATTAGCTGATGGATCTAGTAAAATTGTAAGTGGAACAAGTAAGTTGGCAGAAGGGTCGACAGAGTTTAAGGATAAAATCAGTAAAGCTGCTAAAGATTCTGCAGATATTAATGCTGGTGAAGAAACGTATAACATGGTTGCAGAACCTGTTAAGGTTGAAAAAGAGAGTATCAATAAAGTTCCAAATTACGGAACAGGTTTTGCCCCTTACTTCCTATCATTAGGTTTGTTCGTTGGTGCCCTATTACTATCAATTGTCTTTCCATTAAGAGAGCCGATTGGAATTCCGAAAAACGGGTTCACTTGGTTCTTAAGTAAATTTGGCATTATTGCTTCAGTAGGTATTATCCAAGCAATTATTGCCTCAGGATTAACTTTAGTACTGCTGGATATGGAAGTGAAAAGTGTACCGTTATTCGTAATATTCTCGATTATAACGAGTTTGGTATTCATTACATTGATTCAGTTGCTTGTAACAACAATGGGAGATCCAGGTCGTTTCATCGCGATAGTTATCTTGATCTTGCAGTTAACGACAAGTGCTGGAACATTCCCACTTGAATTAATACCAGAACCATTACAAATATTCAATAATTGGTTACCGATGACATTCTCAGTAAGAGGATTTAAAGAAGTAATATCAAGTGGTAACTTTGGTTTAATGTGGCAAAACGTCTATGTTTTACTTGGCTTTACAATTGGTTTTATGATATTGACACTGCTTTACTTTGTCGTGAAGCATAAGAAAAGCTATTCAGGAGTAAGCGAAACTACTGAAAATTAAACACAAACAAAAGAACGATTCCTTTTAAAGGAATCGTTCTTTTTTGCTTGAAGTAGAAGAATAAAATCCATATTTAGATCTAGTACATAAATGAGGTTCTTGCACTATAATCTCGAAAGATCTTAATTAGTAAATTTTCTTTTTTTATATAGCTCCAAAGCTTTACCTATCCTTTGCTCTGATTTATTTCTGCATCCCAATTCCACCAGGGACAATACTCTAAAATGTAACGCATTCTAAAATAGTAGAAGGCGTTACATTTTTATTTTTTCAATTGAATAGGTATTGTCCATATACCGCACTGTTCTCGATTACATCAGTAAATGGTTTCGGGAACGTGAGTGAAGTGGCGCAACAGAAATGATTACCGTGTCCAAAAACAATATGAGGATTTAGATTACGGTGAATATCAAATTGGCTCGTTCAAATACGTTTTCATCTTGATTAGCTGTTGCAAGTAGAGCTAATCCAATTTGTTCTTTTTGTCAGAGTTTACCTCATATGAGAGTGGGCTAAAAACTAACATGATAAAAAATCTTCATCCTATTATCCTGATAGGCAACAAGTCTTTTTTTTATGGTAACATTGTCCTTATATGGTATGATAGATATGAGTGTGTTGGCTGTTGATAAACTTGGAAATAGGCTAATTATGTATTTTTCTGTATAAACTACGAGACTATTGTGGTATTTTATTCATTTAAATCGAGTTTTCGTACGAATCAATATATAATTAGAAAGCGAGAAAATAGATTCAAAGATTAAGGAGGGACATAGAATGATGGAATGGGCGTTAGTCATTTTGTTTGGTGTAGCAGTTTTACTGTTCATTTTGTCGTTTATTAAAACGGATTCAATAAAAGTGGATAAACAATTAGAACAGTTTGCTAGTACTTTTGGAGATGAAGTAAATCAACTACAAGAAAAAATACGAAAAATCGAGATAGATGCTGAAATTACAGCACAAGAGACAGGCATTCTTGCAGGTTCTTCTGAACAGCGGCTCTTGTTACGTGAGGTTCTCGACTTACATAAGCGCGGGTATTCATTTGAAAGCATCGCATTGAAAACACAACAGTCAGAAAATGAGATAGAACGCTTGCTTACTCCTTACATAAAAACTAATGAAAGGAGAAACGTTGCCAATGACATCTAAATCAATGCGCAGCTTTGCAGGAGGTCTTATTGTTGCGGCGGGTTTGTGCGGTGCAGTATACTTCTTTGGTCCCAGTGAAGCGACCGGAACACAGACTTCAGAGAAGTTGTCAGAAGATGATATGAAAGATTTGCTGTCTTCTGAAGGATATGTCATACATTCAGAAAAAGAGTGGGAAGATCAGCTTGCTGAAACGAAATCCATTAAAGATAAAGCGAAAACAGAAACAACAGAAAAGGTCGTGTACCGTACAGTTCTAAAAGTGTCTAAAGGTTCGACAAGTATTGACGTTGGTAAAACCCTTCAACGAGCAAAAGTTATTAAGAATGCAAAGGATTTTTCTGATGAAGTTGAAAAGAAAGGTAAGGCCAACGGATTACGTCCTGGAACATATGTGGTAGATAGTGAGATGACGACAGAAAAAATTATCTCTACCATTTTTAAATGAACAAATTTTAAATGCAATATTTGCATAAAAAACGACTATTTTATAAAGATAGTCGTTTTTTATATTCCACTATAATAATATCCAGGTAAATAATTGGAATCAATATTAGGTCTATCCACTTGAATGCGAAAAGGGAGGTTGCTGCAGCACCCTTTATCTAGGGGATCTAATGGGTCAGGATACTTGAAGAAGGTAATGAATATATTCTGAATGATTTAAATGTTTATTCTTTTTATTAAAGAGGCTTGATTAAATGAAGAAATACTTTAAACAATGAGAGGAGAAAAATATGCAGAGCGTAGTTGATAAAATAAATAATTGGATAATTAAGGTCCCGAATGAGTTCAGTGGGATGTCTGAATTAGAGGTGTCACAAAGACCTATGCCAGATAAATGGTCAAAAAAAGAGATTTTGGGCCATTTATGTGATTCTGCTATTAATAATCTTGAAAGATTTATCAAAATTCAATATGAAGAACAACCATTTGCTCTTACCCCATATAATCAAGATCAGTGGGTGGATATACAGGATTATCAAGATATATCTATTGAAGAAATAATAAATCTATGGTGTGGCTTAAATAAAAAAATAATAAAAATTATTGCTAAGACGCCTTATGAAAAATTAACGTATCAATGTGATATTGGTAATAATCAAATGAAGACTCTCGAGTGGCTTATTCAAGACTATCTTGAACATATGGAACACCATTTAAAAAATCAGGTTTTCAATTAAAGAACGATTCTTAATAATTAAACCTATATAGTTAACCCTCTTTATACGTACAAGAGGGTTTTTTACGCAATAATTTGTTGTATTAAAGGGCGTGATAATTAAAGTAGCGTTTTTTCTTATTCAAATAATGGAAGGATAATTGAATATAAAAGCATTAGGTGCTCCTAAAACAGGACATGTGCGACGACATTTCCTGCTCTAATATTCCCATTCTTCTTTCGATTCTAGAAAAGAATCGACTGATTCATCCAATAATCTTTCCCGATTTGGGTCTTCATTGACATCTGTATCCACTTCCATTGCTTGTTTAAGTATGTCGTATGTATCAATCTTTTTATTTAATCGATTAACTTGATTTTTATGTGGGACTGGATTAAGGCTATTATTTTCTTGATTTGGCATATATTCTCCTTTTGTAACAGGTATTTTATATTAGTATGAACAATTGATCCAAAATAAAATCCAATACTTTTTTAAATGGATTATAATTGCATCTTCTTTCACGAACTAGTACCTGAATCAATGAGAAATTTTCTTATCTAATTTCGTACTTTTGTTCTTCAACTATCAGGGCAATTGTGGAAGCAGACTTAGATTATAAACGGTTTATTGTTATTCAATTTAAGCAATGTAATTCACAATACAGAAATATACTATTTAAAACACCGTCTAGGTTAGCTATGACAGTGTTTTGTGAGAGTATGAGAGTATAATTAAACATCTTTATTGAACCGATCTTACAGAACATCCAAAATTCTATTGCCGTTTCTGTCCGATACTACACAAGGTCCAATTAGTCCAGATACATTACTACCAAAGCCAAATAGCAGTAAAAAGGCTAAAACTAATATTTCGCCAAAAAAACCAAACCTTTTTTAGAGGTTTGGTTTTTTTAAAGAGAAACTCATTTCAAGTTCATCTCTTCCTTTTCAGTAGATTTCATTTTACCTGACAAAAAATTCTGGTGGTTCAATCCCAAGTGTTCTAAGATAGATAAAACCCTGTCCTCGGTGATGTATTTCATTTTCCAAGGCATATTGAAGTCTTGCAAAGTGGCTTTGTGAAGGTCCAAAAAAGGGATCCTTTTCAACCACTTCAAGTTTTCCCTCAGTAATATTATTCCACATTTTTCTAGTATCTTCCCGCACATCCTCGCATGCTTTTACTAGTGCCTCTTTTGTAGAAAGAGTAGCAAACGAATCTTGAAACTCCCACTCACCGAGCGCAATACCTCGCATATATCCTCTTTCAATGTTCATAATTTCTTTAACCATCTCTGCGAAGGGACGAAGCTTCTCGACCGGTGTATAGTGAAATAATTTTTCTTCCGGAAAGGCTTCAATCACACGCATTGTTAATCTCCTGTTTCCTTCCATAATATCAAACAAAGCTTCTTTCGATAAGAACATAATCCCACTCTCCTCTGATTCAATGCTCTATAAGAAAGTTCGACCAAAAGTTGATTTGTCCTGCAAATCTACAATACATAGATTCATTAACAATCGGAGCTGTATATGTGGCAGCTTTTTCTTATTGTGCTAATTGGCAGGGGAGCATTCCTATAGATCGTTATTTTTCGACTTTGAAAAAAATAGGGCTCCTTATAAGGTATGAGTATAATCTAACTCAAAACTAAGGAGGAATTCTATACGATTTTCCTGTTTATGAAGATGGCGAATTCTATTATTAGAAAAAAACAAGTGAACGAGGAAGAGGTACCAGCATCCGATCAATATTTAAAGGAAATCCGCGACCTTTTACAAAAAAATACACGGCAGGATGAAAGATTATAAGTTCATACCTAATATTCATCAAACGGGCAATAAAGCTCAATAAGACGTTTGTTAAAACTTTTTTATAA
The DNA here is from genome assembly GCF_001273755.1 of Peribacillus butanolivorans. Lineage (GTDB taxonomy): Bacteria > Bacillota > Bacilli > Bacillales > DSM-1321 > Peribacillus > Peribacillus butanolivorans. The sequence goes on along the minus strand of NZ_LGYA01000001.1, from coordinate 3,145,797 downwards.
AGAATTGAATTTTTCATAAAGATATTACCTCCCTTATGAAGGGGTGTTTATAAAATGGGGAAGATGGAAATACCAACTGATGGAGAGGTTACTATTGGCCCGCGTAAATCAAAATGGATTGAATGAAGGGTTCATTTTGTATACCGTTGTGGGAGGTACCTGTTTTTTTACAGTATAAGGGAGGAAAAACATTGAAAATTTTTCGTTTATATGTAGTTGGATTCATTTTCGGAACACTCTTTTTGGCTGGATGCAATAATACAGCCGAACCTGAAGAACCTGGGAGTACACCAAAACAACAAGTAGAGGAAGCAAATCCAGTTACTAATATGAAAGAAAATAATGGGACAAACAAGGAAATTAAAAATGGAGTCAATACTGTACTTAAATCGATAAGTACCTTGGATCAAGAAGTAAATGCGAGGGCAGACTCAGCTAAAATTCAGGAAATTGGCAAAGAAATTAGTTCTAGCTGGGATACGATTGAAAAGCAAGTAGAAGATCAGTACCCCGATTGGTATGAGAGAATTGAGAAAAATCTTTATCCTTTAATTGGTGAATCTGGAAACCCGGTTAAAAACGTAGAACAAATCAAACAGTTCTCTAAAGCAACAAAAGCAGATTTGCAGTCCTTTATGGAAGAAGTGAATAGGTAATTTCTAATATCAGGCTTATTTCCAAAGGAGAATTTATTTTGGAAGTAAGTCCTTTTTATTGAAGGAATTCATATACGTAGTAAATGAATCGTTACATGATTTATGGGTTTAACCGGCTTGACGATACAATAATTTGTAAGTGATATTTGATTCCTGAAAACCAAATATAAAGAGGGCGATTCTATATTAAGAAGGATCGCCTTTTCGTGTGTCAGCATGTTAGTAATGACTGTTAAATAACCCGATCTGAGTGGGCAGAAAAATTAGAAAAACCGTAGTGTTTTTGTATTTCTTCCATATCATCTTGTGTAAAGGTATAGTCGTATGCTAATTCTCAATTGCTTAAAGTAGAAGGGATTGTTAAGAAATTCTTTCTTTTATCAGTTGCAAGTAGTTCCGTTGCTCTTATGTCCACAGGATAATCCCTCTATTCCAACCCCAAGGTTAAATTTTTTCCTAAGCTCGGTATAATACTGATATACTAACACCCGTCATATCCGCAATTTCTTTGATGTTATATTGATGAGAAGTATGTAGTTTTAAAGCACCTTCTACCATCTTATGGTCTTTGGAAGGTCTTCTTCTGTATCGCCCCATTCTTGCAGATTGTAATCCTGATAGGGTAACTGATAATATCCCGTTTTTTAGAAAATTTTAAAGAAGTGGCATTTACCTGACTCATCCTATTCATCCTTTATAATTCCTTGAAAAAATACTTCTGCCATTTCATGAAAAAATAAGAAGACCTAGCGCTGTCAATCGGTTGGAATTATCCCATTTTGAAATCGACCAAGTTTGGTCTGATGTGATATTTCAACAAAATATTTTAAGATATTTAGGGATTTTTCATACATATTTTAGAAAGTTTTAAGGTTTGTATGTTATTGTTCTTTTAGTTTCTTTGTAAATGGTAAATCCCCATTTTAAGCACAAGCTAGTGATAAGGTGTTTAATACACCATACTGAATAAAAAACAAAAATTCTAAGGAAAATGGTTTATATAGTGCCAAATACCTTTAAGAAGCAGAGTGAAAAGTAAGTACTGAGGTGATTAACATGTCAATTAAAACGAGATTTCTGTTGTCTTACGTTGGAGTGATACTTTTTTCTATCACTTTATTGTTAGCGGCTGGGTTTTTAATTATTATTGCGATAACGGGCGATATAAAATCTATAGAGTATTTTTACAAAAAATCTTATGTCCAAAAACCATTGACTACAATAGAAGAAAGTGCGTTTCTCGATTTAAAGCTATTGGCTAAAAATAATCCTACGCAGCTTCTAAACGAAGAGCAGCTGAAGAAAATTGAACAGAAGGATATCGAGATTGTTGTTAGAAAAGATACGAACATCGAGTATGCTTCCCCCTCTTTGGATAAGCAGGTATTGGTTAAGTCACTTCCTGGATTTGAAGAAACAAACATCAATACGCGAGATACGATTAAAATCGAAGACTTTTTTTTCACGTATGTGAAGTTTGATTTTTATTTTTTGGATAAAAGCAAAGGTAGTATTTTTGTATTGAGAAAGGCGAGTTCCTATGCCGAGTTGGCTCGAGAGTTGTTTCCAATTTTATTTGGTCTATTGCTATTTTTGTTTATTATGATTATTGGGCTTTTAAACTATTTAGTTTCACGAAGCATCATCAAGCCCATTTCAGTTCTTAAAGAAGGTGCCAAACGAATAAAATCAGGAGATTTAAACTTTGAAATCAAAGCTACCTCGAATGATGAAATCGGACAATTAAATAGAACGTTTGATGAAATGAGAATAAAATTAAAAGAGTCCGTTACTATCCAGCTTCAGTATGAGGAAAATCGAAAAGAACTTCTATCAAATATTTCACATGATTTGAAAACGCCGATTACTTCGATTATTGGATATGTTGAGGGTATAAAAGACGGTGTAGCAAACACTCCGCAGAAAATGGAAAAGTACTTATCAACTGTATACTTAAAAGCAAAAGATATGGATTCATTGATAGATGAACTGTTCTTATTTTCTAAGCTGGATTTAAAAAAAGAACCATTCACTTTTGAAACTGTCGAACTGGATAAATATATGAGAGACTACGTAGACGAGCTTCAATTGGATTTACTTCAACAAGGGATCCAGATTGAACTTCATATTATGTATAAACTGATAAACGTGACAGCAGATAGAGAGAAATTAAAACGCGTATTGGCTAACCTAATCAGTAATTGTGTGAAGTATACGAATAAAGAAAAAAAGAACATTGCCATTTCTCTGCATGAAGGACCATATGATGTAGTCGTTCAAGTAGTAGATAACGGACAAGGAATAGAACCATCTGCTTTACCTTACATTTTTGATCGCTTTTACCGCGCAGAACAATCTAGAAATTCTCAGACAGGCGGAAGTGGGTTAGGACTTGCGATTGCAAAACAAATTATTTACGAGCATGGAGGGGATATTTGGGCTACTAGCGAAATAGGAAAAGGCACAAGTGTCTTCTTTTCCCTAAAGAAAGGTGAGGAAATATGAAAAAAATATTACTTATTGAAGACGATGTTAGCATTGCAGAATTGCAGAGAGATTATTTAGAAATTAATGATTTTAGTGTCAATATTCAACATACAGGTGATGCTGGACTTCAACAGGCACTTCAAGAAAATAATGATTTAATTATTCTAGATATCATGCTTCCAGGAGTAAATGGATTTGAGATATGCAAACAAATACGTGCTGTCAAAGACATTCCAATTTTGCTTGTGTCCGCCAAAAATGAAGATATTGATAAAATTCGAGGTCTTGGTTTAGGGGCAGACGATTATATTACGAAGCCTTTTAGTCCAAATGAACTGGTTGCTAGAGTGAAAGCGCATTTAGCCCGTTATGAACGTTTAGCAGGAAGTCAAGCCAAAACAAATACAGTTTTCGTTCATGGAATTTCGATCGATAAGTCGGCGCGAAAAGTTCATGTTAATGGAGAGGAAATTCCGTTTACTACAAAGGAATTCGATTTGTTACTGTTTCTTGTGATGCACCCGAACCAAGTGTTGAGCAAAGAGCAACTTTATGAAAGAATTTGGGGGATGGAGTCAGCTGCGGATGTTTCAACTGTGACTGTCCATATCAGAAAATTACGTGAAAAAATCGAAAGAGATCCTGCACATCCAAAATTCTTGGAAACCGTTTGGGGAGCCGGATATCGCTTTAATGTTTAAATAATGTGTTTTGACCCGTCACAAAGGTGGCGGGTATTTTTTATAAACATTAATAAATTTTATTAATAAGTTTATCTTTTTTTAAGAAATTATTTAGAGGGAGTTTAAGATTAAGTACTAACATAATTTAAGACGGAATAAAAAAGTTTAACTGAAAATTTATAAGGGAGGAATATTTCATGGAGCCTCAATAATTGCACATCAGAATGTACCTGAAAAAGGAGAACGTCCTTTTGGGGCTGTTATTGTACAAAACGGGAAACTCATTGCTATCGGTATTAATGATGCATTGGAAACAAGGAATCCGACAAATCAAACCGAAATGAAAGCATTCGGGAAGCGAATTTCTCTCCGTTTGAGAGAGTTAAGCCAGTGGCGACCTTGCCCTACGTGTCTAGGAGAGATTAGAAAGAAGGACACTTTCATAATATTGAGATGAAAAGTGCATCTAGGCCTTTGATTTATGGGTCAAGAAAAACAGTGATAATAACAAATTTTAAAGGAACGTGTATTTTATGTGGAAGTGGCTGGCAGTAATCATAGGATGCATTCTCTTGCTTCAAGGGTGTGTCTCAGATGACAAGGAAGACCTGAAAATACAGGGAAAGGAGAGAGAAGGAGTGAATGAACAACTAATTCAAGCAGCAGAACGAAAAGAAACAGAAACGATAAGAAGGTTGATTGAGGAAGGTGCAGATATTAATGCACAGGACTCCGAAGGGCGAACTGCCACTATGATTGCGACTTATAACAATAATGTTGAGACTGCAAAAATCCTAATTACAGCAGGTGCAGATGTTAATATCCAAGATGACATGAAAAACAATCCCTTCCTATATGCGGGTGCAGAAGGTTACCTTGAAATCCTGAAGCTTACAATTAATGCAGGTACGGATCCCACGATTACCAATCGTTATGGAGGAACTGCTTTGATCCCTGCTTCGGAACATGGCTATGTGAATGTGATCAAAGAACTTCTTACCAATACTGATATTGATATAAATCACGTTAATAACCTAGGTTGGACGGCTCTATTGGAGGCAATTATATTGAGTAATGGAGATGAAAAACAGCAGCAAACAGTACAATTGCTGATAGATCATGGGGCGGATGTGAACATAGCTGATCATAATAATGTGACCCCTTTGCAACATGCCCGCGAGAAAGGCTTTAAAGAGATTGAACAGATTTTGACAAAAGAAGGGGCAAAATAACCAGATGGTCTAAGCTTTCCTACTGGTGTGGTGAAATCAAATTGTTGCGTTTACCAGTAGGTATGTGTGATTGGGCAAAAATCAAAAATCCAAGCTTTATTGCTGAAGCGATTGCCTCACCTCCACTCAAGTCTGCAGAAGCAATCGACAACAAATCGTTCCGAATACATTTGATAAAGATCTGGGTATGGAGCTATTTCCTGGTCGTAAAGTGGAATTAAAGGGTGATGACGGCAGAAATATAGAAGCTCAATACCGCTTCTCCCCCTGTAAAGGACCATACGAATCTTTGATGTGTTAAACGATAATACATTTAAATCAGGCGTCAAATACTCAGTAGTAACTATGGGTAACTGGGCAAACCCAGATACAGTCACTTTAACAGCAAAATAAGAAGAGAATCTATAAGAACTCAATAATATATCAAGCTGAAAAGAGGGATCATTTTCGTTCAGAGTTCCCTATTTTATGTAGTTTTCATAGTAAAAAAAATTAATAAATTTAATATTTTATTAAGAATTTTTTTATAGCCAGTTTAGATGTTACTTGTATTATAAGTTTTATAACAAATAACAAAATAAAGGAGATAGAGAAAAATGAATATAAAAAAACGTATAGTACCAGCTGTACTAGTTGTATCTGTAATATCGTCTGGAATAGCGACATATAACCAAACATTAAACGTAGAGGCTTCAAGTAACCACCTAGTAGAACAAGAGAAGAAACAACAAGAAGCAAGGATTACGAACATAAACGTATTGAATACGATGACTTTACAGGTCACTTTTAATAAACCATTAGCTGCAGAAGATGTGGATCCAAACAATTTGGAGAATATTAAGAAACAATTCGAATTTAATCATGGCATGAGCATAGTCAATGTACCACGTTTGAAAACAGGAGCAAAAAGCACATACATCGTGCCAGTTGAAATTCAAAAGGATGACACCAAATACTCAATAAGCTACAAAGGGCAACGAGTAAAAACCTTTGAAGGAACAGATGAGAAAATTAATATTCGTAACACCCAACAAGTAACAAATGACACATTTGAATTGGAATCATTTTTAGAAGATGGTGTAACAGACTACGCAAATATTATCGAAGCGTATCGGGCAGGTCGAGGTGATTTAGCATTTGAATTAGATAACAGAAACAAAGACGAAAATGGGAAACGTTTCGAAATTATTTCGTCCTTACGTGATCGTGTTGTAACGATTACAGGCAGAAACGGAGAACGTTTTGTTGCGAATTACCTTCCTTTTACACAAGCAGCAGATGGAAGACAAGCCCCAAAATTTCGATTACCAGAAGGACGACAATTGAAACCAGGTGTAACATATACAGTGACATCAAAATGGGCAGATCTTGAAAATAAAAGGTTTAAGGCACAATACATCGCCCCACTTAAACTTCAATCGGCAGAAGCTATTGATAACAAGACTATTAAAATTGTATTAGATAAAGATCCAGGCATGGAGTTATTTGCAGGCAGAAGCATACAATTGCAAGGCGAAGATGGAAGCACGGTACAAGCACAATATCGTTTCTCTTCTCGTAAAGGCTCGGTTGGTTTGTTCGATGTTACAAATAATACATTGAAGACTGGTGTAAAATATAAAGTAGTACCCATGAACAATTGGGCAACTGCAGATTATATACCTTTAATAGTTAAGTGAATTTAGTATAAAAGGAAGAGAGACAATTAATGTTCTCTCTCTTTTTCTTGTAAGGAAGTTGGATTTTATTGACATAAAATGTTGGCGGAACCCCATGCAATTAAGCTAACAACGTAATTTACTAGATTCGAAATGATCCTTGTTTCAAAACCAGCGAGTGTAAAAAATAGCCATACAATCTTTTATGCCGGTGATATAAATTTATGTGTCCAATAATTTAATAGCTATCCTGAAGCTTTAAATATATGTATCTATTTTGGCATAATGCCTAGAAACATGAAAAGACCGCAATGCTTTCTTGAAGAAGAACATTGCAGCCTTTTGTTTCTTTGTTTCAGAGGTGAAAATAAATAGTGTTTTCTTAGAAATCTATCACATGATATTATGTCTCCTACGAAAGATCTGCTAAAAATGGTTATTGAAAGAATAGGATCTTCTAAAATGGCCAACACACCCAAATACTCCAAAGCCAAATGGCCGCCTCAAGTCATTTAAATCTATATTACTATTCATCAACTAAGGGTTCACGAAAAGACTCTTTTCTATCTTCGACTATCATGCGCAATCCACGCCTTGGTCTAAGTGTAATAGACGGAAGTGGTTTTACTTCATGATGGTCCGGCGCAAGCCTTATCCGATATCGTTGAGCAATGCACGCTAGGACAAGTACAGTTTCCATCATTGCGAAATGATTACCGATACAAACTCTCGCACCTCCGCCAAACGGAAAGTAAGCGAACTGAGGTAGAGTTTTCACAAAGTTGTTTTCAAATCGCTCAGGATTAAAAGAATCTGGATTATCAAAATACTCAGGCTTGTGTTGCATCACATACTGACTTAACAAGATCATATCGCCTTTTTTAAAATGATATCCTCCTATTACTACATCCTCCTCCACTTTCCGTGATACGATATAGCCAGGCGGGTATATGCGCATTGATTCCAAGATAATATTTTGTGTGTACGTTAATTTCATATAATCGCCAGGTGTAGGGTTACGATTACCGATTACGCTATCTATTTCATTGAAAAGTTTAGTTTCCACATCAGGGTGTTGTGAAAGCAAGTATAAGGTCCAGGAAAGCACGTTTGCAGTTGTTTCGTGACCGGCAAGGAAAATGGTCATTAGCTCATCACGTACCTGCTGGTTTGTCATAGCTAAGCCATCCTCATCATCTCGAGCATCCATTAAAATCCCAAGCATGTCCTCATGTCTCTCTGCATCTGCCCTACGTTTTTCAATAAAGTTATAAATCACTGTATCAAGTCTTTGTATCGAATTTTTAAATTCACGGTTATTTTTAGTTGGAACCCATAGTGGCAATTGAAGAAGTGTTCTCATCCTTTTGACGGCAATTCTCATGGATGATTCTATAGGTTCCCCGAGCACGTCATACCCTTCTTTGAGGTCCATACTGAACATGGTCTTGCTGATAATACCGAGAGCCATGCTCATCATATCTTCCGTAATAATCCGTTCTTCCCTGTTTTTCCAAGTGGATATATAGTCCATTGTTATATCAATCATATCCTGGGCATAATTGCTAATATGAGACTTTTTGAAAGAGGGTTGTATAAGTCTTCTTTGGCGCATGTGATATTCTTTTTCACTCGTAAGAAGGCCTTCTCCGATAATTGGTTTTAATGCATGGAAGTCATTTGATTTCAAGAAGGATTTTTGTTTTGTTACAAGTACTTGCTTAATTAAATCCGGATTTGAAATGAAGTAAACATTTTGGAAAGGTCCAAAACGAATTTTAGCAACATCTCCATATTCTTTTGCTAAGTGGGTAAGAAAGCCAAGTGTATCTGAAATAAACTCCTTTGAATGGCCAGTAATTAGTCTTCCTTTTGGGCCCTTGGGAGAATCATGTAAAAAATCTGTGTCACTCAATGGTTTGTATCCTCCATTTCGATATAAGTACTTTTAATCATCCTATGAGGAAAGTATTAATTGGTTTGGACAGGTTGTTAAAAAGAAGACTAACAAATATTTTTTTTTAAAAAAGTTTAAACAAATTGAATGAAATTACAAATGTGGATAAAGGAATACAGTTTAAAACCGAGGCTAAAATGTGGAGTTAGTATAGTTTCATGGACACATTTTAGTTAAGTCCTTACAATGATTTTTGAGAGGATGTGTCCGTCTTGGAACGTAAGAATACAGGTAAAAAATATAATAATAAATTCAAGAAAATCATAGTAAATCTTTATCACACGGGTATTCGGTACGAGAACTAAGCAGCGAATATGGCATATCAGAAGTTCCCATTAATATATGGGCTAAAGAATTTACTTCTATGCGAAAGCCTGTGCAGACAGGTTATGGGTATGAATGCATCAAGAGCGTATAGTATTTTATAGAAACAAAGGGGCGTGTCGGATGTATTTACAGCTGGCAGGATTCAGACGCATACCCTCGCTTTGAGCTCAAGTCTGAACTGTTTTAGGAAGTGTTTGCTGACTTCAAGATGGATGGAAAGAAATATCAAGGAAAGTGGAATTTTTCATATATAAAAAGCTGATTGGCAACTAACACCAATCAGCTTTTTTGAAATATTACATCTTTCTATATGTTTTATAGCCTGTAATTGCATTAAAGCCTCTTTCTAAAAAAAACTACATCCTTGATCAGCAAGGATCGTAGGCTTTTTAGTTATTATTTATATTCACTTTTTACAACGCCATTTCCTTCTATAAATTCGTTATTCAATGCATAGTAATCTTTTACCTCATCTATAATCCATAGTTTAGAATTTTCATTAAAAGTTAAAAACGATGTACCAATTGAGGAATGGTTCTATTTAGAGGAATCAAAGGGGAAATAACTATAAAAATCCAAAAGTTGCAGACTGTTATTTGTGCTGGTGTTATTGGATGTATGATGATAGGTGGATTCTTAGGTGTATAAATAAGGGGTGAAGAAACTGGTTAATACTAGGTGCGAACTAGGCGCTTGTAAAAAAGGGCTATGGTATCCATTCTTGTCACAACCAAGGTATCTATCAACAAATAATTCATTCATAGCTCAGATTTTTATCCTCTAAAACCCTGATGTTGTTGTCTTTAGGGTTTTTTGAGTTCTTATTTTTACCATCCAATAATATATATGTCCTTTTCTAGATATTAACATAGGAATAATGAATTAAAAATATTTGTAAAATTCGACCTATTCCAATTTTTAGTAAATTGGAGTATAGTATGAAATCGTAAGAAGCCGTTATCCTCATAAACTTTATTTAAATCATGTAGGAATGAAAATAACTGCATCGGAGTGGTGCAATATGACGAGTCAGGTTGAAAAGGTTAGAGTGACTTTAAGGAAGAAGCTCGAGTCTATCTTTCACCTTTGGAATGTATGGATTCAGAACCATCCATACATTTTAAGAATCTTTACGATTTTTTCTTGGATATCGCTATGTGCCTTGGTATTAAGCTTAATTTTTATGGAAGACTCCCGAAAAATGTTCGTCCAGTTTTTGTGGTCATTTTACGTCATTTTGCAATTTTGGTTTTTATGTCGTAGTAAAACTTTAACATGGAAGAAGTACACCTATTTCTTTTTGGTGGGGGCATGGATAATCGTACCGTTGAATTCTTTTATCGTTAGTTTCATTACGGCTATTTTCGGTGGGATGGAACAAGATGTATGGAGTCAAGCATTTATAACCCCGATTGCTGAAGAAGTGTTAAAACTGATCCCCATTGGAGTTTATCTATTTTTGTCACGACGTGCATCCAGTTTAAGTTTAAGCGATTATGCCCTTATTGGTGCGGCAACGGGAGCTGGTTTTCAATTTTTGGAGGAAACCACACGTCGATTGGTTTCTGGAGGTATTTTCGATTATGGTGTGACACTATTTGGGGGGAAAGTGCTCCATTGGGATTTATTTACACTATTTCCTGGCTACTTTGAGGAGGGCTTTTTACCTGACAAAATGTCTGCTGGGCATTCGTTGCTAACCGCTATGGTAACGTTAGGAATCGGGTTAGCAGTGAGGTTTAAAAGTAAATTAAAGAGATCTTCTTATATTTTTCCTGTTATCCTTTTAGTTTGGGCCATTTTTGATCACTCAATATGGAATGCTAGTTACCGAGCTCCGGATTGGTTAACCGGAATACATGATTTATTAGGAAGCGGCTATGCCGCAAAACCGGTGTTTTTAATGATGCTCGGTACTGCGGTAATCATCGATTATTGGGAATTGAACCGAGTAAGAGAGAAGATTCTTCTGATGGATGGGGAAACCATTATCAATCCTGTTTCTGAATTGTGGAATCTATTCAGAAGTGTTTTTGAGGAAAGACAGCGTTTTGGATACTTGCTACTATTTTATCGAGAACGGAGAGAACTAGGATTTACACTGTTACACGGTAAAACAGAAGCCAGGGAACTTTTATCAGGCTTAGAAGCCAATATTCAGAAGTACTACAAAGCTTTAATCGTTGTGTTTGTAGCATTATTCACAGCTATGTTTCTATCTAACTGGGGAGTTACAGTCAATGGCCCCGAGGCTTGTATTGCCTGTTTATTTGATAATCTGCAAAACTGGTGGGATGGTTTATCTGCTTGGGAAAAAGGGTTGATTGTACTTGGAGCATTTGCCTTAACGTTCCCGTTATTAGGATTCTGGTCGGCAATAGGTGCTGTATCGACTGGAATCGGAATTGCTGCAGGTGGTCGACAGACTGCAGACATCATCCGCAATCCTAAAAAATTACTTACGCCAGAAACGGCCCTTGCACTGGGAATTAGTGCACTGGTAAGTCGAATTCCATTTGGTAAAGCCCTTGTAAAACTAGGTGACTCGGTTTCACCGAGAATAAAACCCTATCTAAAAAGGATCTTGGAATCGTTCACTGGAAAGAAAACTACGTTTAAACCAGGATATGATAAACATCTTAAGGAGGTACAAGAAATTGTTAGGAGAAAAGGGAAGGGAGTAGTTGGAGGACATAATCTCCATAATTTCGAAAAGGCATTTAAAGAGAAAGGGTGGGATTTAAAGGAATGTATCATTTCAAGAAGAAAGCACCCAACCATCGAGGGTGTGCATGAAATAGAATATGGCTTACCTAAACTAGACAGGGAAGGAAAGATAATACCTGGAGAGCTTAAGAAAGTTTCCCATCCCAAAACAGTCTACGATCCGAAGATAATATCAGACGAACAGATGCTAAAATGGGGAGAAGAAGCTATGAAAAATGGGAAGATCGTTGGGAGAGAGAAAGTAGGAGTGGCCTCTAACGGACTCAAATTTAGAGGCTTTGTTGATGATTCAGGAAAAATAACGAATTTCTTCCCTACACTGGATTAAGGAGTTGGAAGCATCGTGGAAGATAAAAAGAGAAAATTGATAAGGTACTTCTATCACCATATGGGAGACGGTAAATTTTTAAGAATCTTAAGAAGTTATGCGGATGGTGAAGGATATGGAACTGAATATGCAAGGTTTGTGTTTGCCGACTATTATGAAGAGTGGGAAGAAGATTATTTTGGTAAAGAAGGAATAGCCTATTACATTGATCGTCCTGCAGTAGAAGAAGACGAAGAAATTATTTTAGATTATCTGACATTCTATAGATATCTAAGAGAAGATTGTGTTAGTTATCTTGAAGACTATCCCCAAGATAAATCAGAAGTAGAAGAACAATTAAAAAGGATTAAAGAAAGATTTAATATACAAGAACCTTGATTAGCTTTATCCTACTACTAAAAAAGAAAGTTAGGTCAAGATTTAAAATGGAGGATTACATGCGTAACCAAGTGTTGTCAAATACCTTACATTATTTCTAGCAGGTTCTAAATTCCAAGGGTTTTTCTTTATATCTGATGGTAAACGTTTTTATCGTACGTTCTAACTAAAAAAAATCCTATGGTATTATGTCGCTTGTTGAACTAACAGGTGCGTTAGCTTAAGATCTGAGCTGTCTTTAAGGCAGCTTTTTCGTGCGCCCGGCATGGGTGCAATCTATAGGGTGAAAGACCCGAACCATGAAGGCAGTAGTAGTGGTTAGCTTAATGCAAGGGTGTCCACGGTGACGTGGAATCTGAAGGAAGCAAGCGGCAAACCTCCGGTCTGAGGAACACGAACTTCATATAAGGCTAGGTATCATTGGATGAGTTTGCGAAACAAAACAAAGTCCTTACTGCCGAAGGTGGTACAGAGTAAATGAAGCAGATA
>NZ_LGYA01000001.1:3122930-3132189 GCF_001273755.1 Peribacillus butanolivorans | reverse complement strand
TTTTTTTTTTAGGTTGAAGTTCTCCTAGCGTACAAAATACTGAATAAGATAAATTGGAAAAAGCAACTTTCGAAATGTTGCTTTTTTCAAATATAAATAGCTTTTGATAATACTGCCGGAATGCACTTATTAGGGGTTCTTGTGAAAATATTCCCTTAAACTATAGGGTACTTTAAGGGAGGTTGCTGCGGCAGCCTTTTTTGTATGGAACTAGAGAGGTAGTTTAGTTGAAGAAGCTTAATGTAAACGCACAGTTAATGACGTTTGCTTTCACAATATGACTGTATGGATATGTGCAGTACAGTCTCTCGGTTTTAACGTACTGCGAAGCAACTAGATGTACTATTTCAGCTAAAATTTCTCTTGAACTATCGGGCAGTTTAGTTAAATAAGTATTCCTTGAAAGATGTGTTAATATATAACAATTGATTGGATTAAATTAAAGGAGGATAGTTATGGGTAATACAGAAGATAAATGTTCTATTTTGATTGATAGGGATAAAGAAACTGATTGGAATGCTATTACTAATGAGGATAAGCTCTCGCAATGGTATGTTCCAGGTTCTCCTTGGAAAATCCCCAACCTGAATGTAGGGGAGAAAGTAACTTTTACATTAATGCCTAGTGTTCATAATAATCTAAAAGAGAAGCTTCTTATGTCCTTAACTATTTTAAATGTAAATACCTTTCAGGAGTTTTCTCTTTACTTGGATTCACAACAAATGCTTATGTCCTTTGTATTAGATGAGGAAAGCAATGGAACAAGAGTTACAATGAATTCGGGAGGCTTCGATCAGTCGTTAGCAAATTTGAAAGCCTTGATAGAGGGAAATGAAATACCTTACATTTAATAAAAATATTTGCTTTACTTCAATAATTGAGGTTGCTGAGGCACCCTTTTTCTTGTGGAACTAGAGGGGCAGGATAGTTCAATAAGAGAACCCAAATAATCACCAAAGACTGAATGGTGATTATTTGTTACAATCCCCTAAGTAGAGACGCTTGACTACTAACTAGCAGTTGTAAGAGGTGTATTCATGGGTACTTCAAGTCTTATATTCTTAGCAATTTATTGGGTTGGAATAATTATTTGGTCACTAAAAAATAAGGAAAAGGCTAAAAAAGAATTACTTCAAATAAAAAACAATTGGAAGACAGGAGTAATAGTATTTTTACTTGTTTTTTTCCCATTTTTAGTTGCGGCTCTTATGGCATTTGTACTTTAATTTATTGTACCTTATTAATCTAACAGGTGTTTTACTTCAATAACAGGTGGTTGCTCTTTTCCTATGGAACTAACGGGGCAGGTTAGTAGAACAAGTTATGAATTGAATAGTTTAAAGTTATAGAGCATTTCTTCGTAATGAGGAATGCTTTTTTATCTTTTTTTAAAATGAAAGGATATTTCGGTAACAATAATTATATAATAAAAAACAACAATGTTTTATTGTAAAACGATAAATTGCGTGTTAAATTAAATTGACAATAAATAAGTGAGGTGCTTTTTATGAAACGAGGAACAACACTCTTTTTAAAGATAGCTGTTATTCTTATTGGAATTCCAGTTCTTGCTTTGTGCATATTTTTGGTGCCTGAGATAGCAAAGTTTGCAGCAGAATTGTATCCGGATATGACTTATATCAAATATCTCGTATTAATCGATTTGTATGCATCGGCGATACCTTTTTACTTTGCTCTATATCAAGCTTTTAAACTTTTAAGCTATATTGACAAGAACAAAGCTTTCTCGGAATTATCAGTAAGAGCTTTAACAAAAATAAAATACTGTGCAATCACAATCAGTATCTTGTATGTGGTAGGCCTGCCACTCTTTTATCTCATAGCGGAGCTGGACGATGCCCCAGGTATCATATTAATCGGATTGGTCATAATTTTTGCTTCAATGGTGATTGCAGTCTTTGCTGCTGTTCTTCAAAGGCTTTTACAAGAAGCCATCGATATAAAATCAGAGAATGACTTAATAGTCTGAGGTGAATAACATGGCAATTATAATCAATATTGATGTGATGCTGGCTAAAAGGAAAATGAGTGTTACAGAACTTTCTGAGAGGGTTGGAATAACGATGGCTAACCTTTCTATATTGAAAAACGGCAAGGCAAAAGCTATTCGATTATCAACTTTAGAGGCGATTTGTAAGGCTTTAGAATGTCAGCCCGGAGATATTTTAGAATACCGAAATGATGAAGACACCTAAAATTAATAAAGTAGAAATATTTAACATTGGAAGGAAAAGAAAGATTTCATAAAAGGGGAGTTACTCATGAATTTAACCATTAAAAAAATGGAGGGACAAATCATGAGAGCACTAAAACAACTCGTTCATTTTGGTTGGGAGCAGGTCCTATCATGTTTGTTTCCTGCCGTTATTTTTGCCTCTTTGGCTTTTACAAAATTCATGCCGCTTCCCTTCTTGCCACGGTATGATTGGCTGCTCATCATCTGCCTTCTGATGCAGTGGTGGATGGTGCGTTCTGGGCTTGAAACACGGGATGAACTAAAGGTTATCACATTGTTCCACCTTATTGGTCTTGCTCTTGAACTTTTCAAGGTACATATGGGCTCCTGGTCTTATCCAGAGGAAGGATTTTTCAAAATTTTTGGAGTGCCTTTGTATAGCGGATTCATGTACGCAAGTGTAGCGAGTTATCTTTGCCAGGCGTGGAGAAGGTTAGAGGTTGAACTGGTTAAGTGGCCACCACTTTTGGTAGTTGTACCTCTTGCAGCTGCGATTTATTTGAATTTTTTCACCCACCATTATTGGATTGATGTTCGTTGGTGGTTGTCTGGACTGGTCATTATCGTCTTTTGGCGATCATGGGTCATATACGAGGTTGCTGGAACTCGTTATCGTATGCCAATCGCACTTTCTTTTGTGCTCATCGGATTTTTTATATGGATAGCCGAAAATATCGCAACGTTCTTTGCAGCTTGGGAATATCCAAACCAAACCGATGCATGGAGTCTCGTTCATCTAGGAAAGGTAAGTTCATGGCTCTTATTAGTGATTGTTAGCTTTCTTATAGTAGCGACGTTAAAGCAGGTTAAAGGGAAAAATTCCACTAGGATAGATACTAGTCAATTTTTATAACTGTTAAGAACCCTCTAAAAAAGTCGGATCCTTAGCATAGTAAGGAATTCTTTTTTTTTTAGGTTGAAGTTCTCCTAGCGTACAAAATACTGAATAAGATAAATTGGAAAAAGCAACTTTCGAAATGTTGCTTTTTTCAAATATAAATAGCTTTTGATAATACTGCCGGAATGCACTTATTAGGGGTTCTTGTGAAAATATTCCCTTAAACTATAGGGTACTTTAAGGGAGGTTGCTGCGGCAGCCTTTTTTGTATGGAACTAGAGAGGTAGTTTAGTTGAAGAAGCTTAATGTAAACGCACAGTTAATGACGTTTGCTTTCACAATATGACTGTATGGATATGTGCAGTACAGTCTCTCGGTTTTAACGTACTGCGAAGCAACTAGATGTACTATTTCAGCTAAAATTTCTCTTGATTATAAATATCTCTAAAGTAAAATATTGGTAAATCCGGTCGTCGGCAGGTATAATAAAATTATCTTAAAGCAAAGGGGTTGTACCTTATGAGTCAACGAGTCTCCTACAATGATGTTGCACCCGATGGTATGAAAATTATGATGGATATGGAGAAGTACACTAAAAACTCTTCTATTAATCGAACTACTAGAGAGTTGATCAAAATTAGAGCTTCTCAAATTAACGGTTGTGCCTTCTGCATCAATATGCATTCATCCGATGCTCGTAAGATGGGTGAAACTGAACAAAGAATTTATTGTTTAAATACCTGGGAAGAATGCGATTTTTATTCACCTGAAGAAAAAGCTGCTTTGGAACTTACTGAGCATATTACCTTGATACCAACAAAACGAGTTCCTGATGACTTATACAAGCGTGTCCGAGGACATTATGATGAGAAACAATATGTTGATCTAGTTCTTATTATTAATCAAATAAACAGTTGGAATAGAATCTCTATTGCAATGGGCAATACTGCAACTAAGAGTTAATTTTCTTAACGAACATCCTATGGTGTTCGTTTTTTCATTTATTTTGTTGCACAATTTGTGTCAACTCTACAATAGGTCTTATAGAACAAACGGATGCTTTATTCAACGAACTGGCGCGTTAGCTTAAGATCGGAGCTGTCTTTAAGGCAAGCTCTTTCTTTATGCAACTAAAGGGGTAGGTTAGCATTCCTGTAGATAGCTATTTTTTGATTTTGAAAAAAATAGAGCCCCTCAGTAAGATATGAGTGTAGATACCACTCTAACTCAAAACTTTAAGGAGGAAGCCCTTATATGAAGTTTAAAATGCAAGACAAACAAAATCACCTAATACTTAATGAGCAAGGCAAGTATTAGTCCAGTGAGGAAGAAACAATATCACACTCATCTCATCTATCTAAAGAAAAGGTTTCCTTTACGATAATACCTGTATTGAATTTTTTCATACGAGGTTAACGAAGGAAGTAAAGCCTTAAAAGAAAGTAAAGGTAATTGAACATCGGGCAATCTGGCATTTTCATTTTTAAGACTAATGACTGAGACAAAATGAAAGTCACTAAATTTGGAAGCAGCAAGGGATGATCTGACGTGCAGGGAAACAGAAAACTACACAAAAAAATCCAGAGTGACACACTACTCTGGATTTTAATATTAAGATACTTGTTCTAGATTTTTATTATTGGCAGGAGGGTGGAATTGACCTTCCCATTTAGAAATAACGATTGCTGCAAGTGCATTACCTACAACATTCACTGCCGTACGACCCATATCAAGAATACGGTCAATACCAGCAATAAATGCTAAGCCTTCAATTGGAATACCGACGGTGCCTAGTGTTGCCAAAAGGACGACGAAGGAGACACCTGGTACACCTGCAATTCCTTTAGATGTAATCATTAACACTAGCATTAAGGTAATTTGCTGCATGATGCTCAAATCAATTCCATACATTTGAGCAATGAAAATGGCTGCTAATGCTTGATATAACGTAGAACCATCAAGGTTGAAAGAGTAGCCTGTCGGAATTACGAATGATGCAATATGTTTTGGACATCCGGCCTTCTCCATTTTTTCCATGATTTTTGGGAGGACGGATTCCGAACTAGCTGTTGAAAATGCTAAAATTAACTCTTCTTTTAGAAGCTTAATCAATTTAAAAATACCAAACCCTACTACTCTAGCAATAATTCCAAGCACGACAAGTACAAAGAAAAGCATTGTTCCATATACTGAAAGCGCTAACTTACCTAAAGGAATTAATGACGCCAAACCGAATTTAGAGATAGTTACCCCTATTAGTGCAAATACACCGACTGGAGCGAATTTCATAATCAAGTTGGTTAAGTAGAACATCCCTTCTGCCGTACCTTGGAAGAATCGAAATACCGGTTTACCTTTTTCTCCAATTGCGGCAATACTAACGCCAAATAATACAGAGAAGAAAATAATGGCTAGCATATCGCCTTCTACCATCGCTTTAATCGGATTCGATGGTACGATGTGAACAATTGTATCTATAAAAGATTCATGCTGCTTAGTTTCTGCTGTATCTACATAACTGGATATATCTGTTTGTTCAAGCTGGTTCATGTTTATACCAGCGCCCGGCTGAAGTAAATTAGCGGAAACCAGACCAACAAGAATTGCTATTTGCGTTACTACCACAAAGTATAAAAGAGATTTGGCACCAATTTTACCTACTGATTTCAAATCGCCTACCCCTGCAACGGCAACAATCAGACTTGAAACAATAATTGGTACAACAATCATTTTAATCATGCGTAAGAACATATCTCCCAATGGTTGTAAATAGCCTTGGGCAGTCTCATTACCATAAAAAATGGCACCAACAATAATCCCTAGAATTAATCCAATGAATATTTGGCTAGCTAAACTTAATTTAATTTTCTTCATTTACTTTCCTCACATTCCATAAAGTCTTTGATGTAAAAACATTTTGTCTCGTAAGGGATACAAGGTATTAAATAGAAAGAAAGTGATTTTTATTTTTTAAAAATTCTGTCTTTATACCGAAAGAAAAGACACTTCGTTTGTCGATTCCTATTGGCGTGACTATTCATACATGTTCCCTTTAGAAGCTGACGAGGTTAACGCTGTCGGGTTAGGAATTGGAAACACAAATACCCTATTATCTCTGAATTCACCCCTAGCGGAAAACATCTGAAAAATGGTTTCCGGTTCTATTAATAAGATTAAGAGAACCAACTTATAATAAAAATATTAATCTATAAATATTTATTATAGGATTAAGGGACACGTCATCTTTCTCTACGATAATAAAAATTCATCCTCTTCAAATGATATTAAAACATGAGACATTTAAAATCTTTTTAAAATCGCAAGTTGGATATAAAGTTTGGTAATCTTTGAGATATGTGTGTGGTGTAAATCCCCATTTACGCTTCCTCTTTTACCAATTTCATCCTCCTTTTTATCTATGTAGTTCTATTCAGTGAATATAAAATACTTCCTTTCTTCCTTATTTTTAAGGGATGAATCAATAATGTAACATTAAAATGAAGCGCTTACAATAATTATTTAAAGAAAATTCGGGAATATAAGACTTTTTTCGACATTTTTCGATAATTTCCGTATTGTTCACCACCACCATTATTGTTCTCAATATAAACACTTAATTTTCTTTATATATCGGCTGATTCCTACATTTTTCAAGGTAAACTTGATTGATTTTCTGCCATAACAGTTCCCTTTTTTCATTTTTTTCTTCTATCAAGGGACATTTTAGTTTTAAAAGGAAATATTATGAAACTAATGGGGGGTTCTATTCGTAAAATATAGGAAAGGGTGTGTATATATTGATTTTTTCACGTACGTAATCACTTTAGGAATTCTCGCATTTATAACCGATTATGTTAAGGAAGATATGGCAACGTTATTCCCATCAAACACTGAAAATACAGTACAGATGTAAAGACACTATTATTTATTATTTCTGTTATTGGTTTATTTTGCTTACTTATGTTTTTTCAAACTAAGAAAAGTAATACTTTTTTATTGCACATGTAATTTCCCTTCGTCATTTTCATTTTTCCATAATTCCACCTATTCCAACAGGTCCACGGCATATGAGTTTTCTTTACCTAGCGGTATGTTCAAACACTGATTTAATTGGACTTTTTTGTATTGTCCTGAAAAAAGTTGATAACTTTAAAAAACTATATTTCTAATAAATGTTGAAAATAAAAGTAGAAGATACATATTCGAGGCTTAAAAATCATATTTAGTAACGATTGATGGAAAATGAATTTTGGAGGCCATGATATGAATGAAAAAGATTCTAAACAGAGGCAGGCTTTATCAGAAGAAGACTATAATGAAAGAAAAAAGTTATATAGAGACCTATCCAAATGGACTAATGATGAGTCAGCTAAACTTCATTCACAGACAGTCGGCTCTAGAGGACCTGTACTGGAACAAGATAGTGTACTCCACGAGTCATTACAAGAGTTTATTCATGAAAAAATATTAGAAAGACCGGTTCATGTGAAAGGATTTGGTGCATTTGGTTATTTTCAAACGATATATTCGATGTCCGAATACACAAAACTGAACTTTTTACAAAATCCTGATCATAAGGTACCTGTAATGGTTCGCTTTTCATTAGCTGTCAGTACGAAAGGAACACCTGATACTTCCAGAAATGTACGTGGTTTCGCTACAAAATTTTATACAGAAGAAGGTGTTTTTGACCTTTTATGTAATCATATCCCCGTCTTTTCTGTTCGTGATGCGATACGTTTCCCAGAATTTATTAAAGCATTCTTACCTTCACCCAAAAATAACTTAATTGACCCTGATAGTTTTTGGAGCTTTGTAGCAAGAGCACCCGAATCTATTCATTTTATTGTACGTCTCTACTCTGACGCAGGTACAGTAAAAAGTCTTCGTCACATACCAGGACATAGTGTGAATACATATGTTTGGAGAAATGCTCAAGGTATTAGAAAGTATGTTAAATACCATTGGTATCCATTTGAAGGTGTACAATACATTGGTCGCGAAGAAGCAAATAGACTAGCCGCTGAAAACCCTGATTATGCTGGTAAAGATCTATTCGATGCTATTGCGGGTGGTAAACCAGTGGAATATGGCTTATACGTTCAGCTCATGGATCCTGCAGATGAAGCCCATCTTTCTTATGATCCTTTAGACGATACAAAAGTATGGGATAAGAAAGAATATCCTCTTATACCAGTAGGGAAAATGGTATTAAGTAAAAATCCTGATAATTATATGGAACAAGTAGAAAAAGTCGCCTTCTCCCCTTCAAATTTACTTGACGGTGCAGAATTATCTGATGATAAAATACTGCAGGGCCGAGCCAATGTTTATAATGATTCTCAAAGAAGAAGAATTGGGCCTGAATTTCGTAAAGTACCAGTCAATCAACAGCAAGACTGGACAACGGCTAACCAAATTACAAGTGGTGATGGAAGATATGTTGAAGGGAAACT
Organism: Peribacillus butanolivorans; assembly: GCF_001273755.1. Taxonomy (GTDB): domain Bacteria; phylum Bacillota; class Bacilli; order Bacillales; family DSM-1321; genus Peribacillus; species Peribacillus butanolivorans. The sequence goes on along the minus strand of NZ_LGYA01000001.1, from coordinate 3,123,638 downwards.
AGAAAGAACTTCTATAACAAAGCATGATGATTTTGTGCAGGCTGGTGAATTCTATATGAAGTTAACTCCTATAGAAAAAGAACATCTTGTAGAAAATTTAGCCAGCGACTTGATAGTCATATCCGATGATATTAGAAAGAAAGTTATGGAGTATTTAAATAAGGTATCATCTGACTTGGCAAAAAGAATTGAGATACAACTAAAAAAACAATAAAGATATAAAAATTAAAATTTACTAAGGCCAATGAACTAACTGGTGCTTTACTTCAATAAGAGAGTTGCTTTGGCAGCTCTTTTTTTGTATGAAAATATATTCGTGAAAGGCCATACAAAATAAGCATATTCTAATTTTTTGAAGGGCCTAAATGTGCCATGTCGTTATATTAACTGGTTATGCAGTTTGTTATTCAGATGGAGCGATTGTATAGCCTTTCTTTTTTAGGTATTCGATCATTTTTAATTCTTTGTTATTTTGTTTTTCTTCAAGGTAATTTGAACCTAGTTCATGATAGGGTTCTCCTGTTTTTAAGATGTTGTAAGCAATCGTTAATAGTAAATGAGCAGAAGCGATTCGTCCCTTCATTTTTCCCTGCCGTTTGGTAATCCTTTTTCGATGTGAAGCAATTCGATTATTTTGCCTTGATGTCGCTAGTACACACTCTACAGCCATCGTTTTCAAAGCTTTGTTACCTTGTGTGGTTTTACTCG
>NZ_LGYA01000001.1:3077469-3122331 GCF_001273755.1 Peribacillus butanolivorans | reverse complement strand
CGTACTTGTAGTACACTAAATGGTTCTTCAATACTGTCACAACCAGTTTCTTATACAGGGTATCTTCCTTAAGATCCACCAAAAAAGGTTCAGCCTGGTTGTATTGTTATCATCCATTATCGTCAAGGAGTTAAAGGGTTAGACTCTATTTTGAGTATAGATTTTCGTAGTAGATGGTGGCGGCGAGGAGCGCCGCCATAGGAGTTTCTTATGGAACTAAACCAAGGCAGGTTAGTGTAAGAAGGTATAGACGATAAATTACAGAATATTATTCGTAGGGGGGTGCTTAGTTTGAATAATCACCGTGAAATGTCTGAAGAAAAAAGAGAGAGGTTAAGACAAGAAGAACTAAAAAAAAATCCAACAGGTGCATTCAAAGATGGAATTAATAGAACTGAATATGGTAATCCAGCAGACTTAGTTAGTGGTTTAGGTTGGAAAGAAACAGGAATATTAATTGTTGTTTTAATAGTTGGATATGTTTTATATAAATTGTTTTTTTAAAGATTTTACTTAACCTTGTTCAACTTACGGGTACGTTAGTTTAATATCGGTATCAATATGGCCCGATTTTTAGAGGCTTTTGGAATGCAACGGACGACCGAATTATGTTAAGGAAGTATGCGTGAGTTAACAAATTTAAACGAAATTACGACTGTTAATATCCTGATGTATGGAGATAATAAAGTTGTTTATACTTTGAATTTAAAAAGCCAAAGCCTTGTGAAATAATGTAGCGGTCTAAGAAAGTTTCAAAGAAAGCAGGTATGTATATGAAAAAGAAAACAATCGGTGAAATGACCAATAGTAGATTAAGTTGGGGATTTGATGCCTCAACTCGTGTGATTTTGAATAAGAAAGGCAAAGGATCATATAACCGGAGAAAAATAAAGCAAGAACTATCGAAGGGAAAGTAGTTTCTTTTTTATCTTTTTAGTATATTTATGTTATAACGTGGAATATATAAAAAAGACGAGATGCGCTAACATCTCGCCTAGTAACCAATCCAAAGTGGTCGGTTGCTCCTAAATCTTACACTCCTAGAAGGCCGCCCGTGCTGTTTGGATGTAGAACGGGTGGTTTTCTTTTTGACTTTTTTAGCAGGAAGTAAGCTAAATAAATATACAACTGTCGAATTGGCAACTGTTTTAGCTACTTCCACTAATACGTCTTTTAGAAGATCCATTGCGGTCACCTCCCTTCTATCTTAGAAAAAGAGATAGGGGTAGGGAGGAAGCACCTAAGTTCATTCCATAATAGATAATTCAACGTTGTAAGCTGGTAACGTGGAGGGCTTACTCCCAATGATGCGTTGATAAGGAAAACACTAGTGAGACTAGCCACTGTATAACTTATCTTTATTTCGGGAAAGTGGTGGCATAGTACCAATGATATGTCTAATCCACATGGAGGGATAGCCACTAGAATAATGAAGATTCATGTAATCATGTAAGGCAAATCTTTATCGGTAAATAAGGTTTTCGTAATACTAAAAGAGGTTTATCTCCCACGGGAGGCACCGACTTATTGAAACAGAAGAATTGAGACACTGAAGGGGTAACGATTTCAGAAGTGTTGATGATTAAATCGAATTGGATTAGTTGGAACGCAGTTTGAGGTGGAAATCTCATGTACGGTGTGAACGAGGGGAAAAGGGAGCGATAATGTCAAACCCTTACCTATTCGAATGAAGTAGAATGGATTCCAGAAGATCGCCATTAGAGTCGATCTTTTTTTTTTGTCACTGTTTCAAATAAAAGAGTTACTATTTGAAGCACGTTGGAACCTAATTTATAGTGATAATATTTTATGAATTGGAAAAAGATAGTCTTAGGAAAGGAGGGATTGCGAATGTCTGTGAAAAAGTGGTTAACTGGATTGGTCGTTTTGCTTGCGATGATTGTGGTTGTGACAACTCCAGACTCACTCAGTGTATTTGCCGAGTCTGGAGTCGTAACACAGCCAATTGAGTCAGTGAAAGCGATTGAGGTCGAGTTGAACGATGATTACTTTAATCCGAAAGTCATCACTATTCCGAATGGAAGAACGACAACGTTGATAGTGAAAAACAAAGGTACGAAAAAGCACACCTTCACAGTGGAAAAGCTCAGTATTGACGCCGAAGTCCAGCCGGGAAAAGAAAAAACCATTACCGTGAAACCGAAAAAGAACGGTACATATGATCTGATATGTCGGTACCATTTACAAGAAGGAATGGCTGGAAAAGTAATAGTCAAATAACAAGCAGGGCCAATCGGGCCTTGCTTTTTTTAATAGGCAACGGTAACTTACTTATTATTACCCAGACATCATCATTACAGCTAACTTTCCTCCACAAACGGATGTTCCTTTAAAAAGGGAAATGCTAACTTTTTGTAAAGTAAAGAGGTAGGTGAGAAAAAGATTTTTTCCATATTCACTAGTGTTAATGGTACTAATAAAATTGAAGTAAATATTGAGCTAACGGGGCAGGATACTTTAAAAATAATTGAGGGGATTTCTTAATGTCTATAAAGGAAGGGCGTTAAAATGAAGTTTTTATACGGGTTAGTAATTATAGCTTGGTATTTTCTGATTGCGATTTTAGCTACAACGTATTGGAAAGGACTTGGTTGGTGGTTTTTAATAATTTGTGCAATTGTTTTGTTTTTAGGTGACGGCTTGATAAGGAGATTTTTTAAAAATACAAAAGTAGTAGGATAGTTTAAGTTTAAGAGGATATAACTCGAATTGTAAACTGGAATTAAGATTTGAAACCAAAATTCATCCTGGAGGTACCAATGATAAACAAGTATGAAACCAGATATTTTTATATTATCAGCCCAAGTGATGATAAATTTATTCAGTGGAGTACAGTTAAGGGAATCCTTAACGAAGATATAGTAGATGATTATGAAATAATTACTGATTTAATGGCTCAAGATGTTCAAGATAAGTTTGGGATATAGCCAAAGATGAATTTGAACAGAGAATAAAGCCTAAAATAAATTAAAATTCCTTAACCTAATTGAACTAACAGGTGCGTTAGTTGAGATCAGGGCTGCCATTTGGTGGATTTTTTCCGTAATTAACTAAAGGGGCAGAATAGTGTAGAAGAAATGATATTAGAGACTATTTAACTAAAGGGAAGAAGAGTTTAAAAAGGAATATTCACACATTCGCTGAATATATAGGTACGGACATTAAATAAATCGGGTTTAAAATGATAATACCTACCCTAGGAGATGATCGGAGATGGAAACACGGGTGAATCAAATTGAACTGAATGGACTCACTTTTCAATATCGCGAGAGTGGCGAACCTTCTGCCCCACCACTTGTTGCACTTCACGCGCTGGGGACAAGTGCAGAAACATGGGATCAAGTTGCTGCTGTATTAGGAGAAAAATACCGAGTTTTAGCTTTAGATCAACGGGGGCACGGTGGGAGTGCGAGAACTAGTACATACACTTTTGAACTGATGTCCGATGACTTGCTTCATTTTGCGAATGCTATGAATTTGGAACGGTTTACGCTAATTGGTCATTCCATGGGCGGAACAGTATCCTATCTTTTCGCGGAAACATATCCGTCAAGAATAGAAAGGTTGATTGTTGAAGACACTCCTCCTCCTGTTCCAGATCAGACGTTCGAAGTTCCTTCCAAACCTTCTGATCCCCTACCGTTTGATTGGCGGGTTGTGCCTTCGATTCTACGGCAACTTAATGAACCCAATCCCGAATGGTGGGAGCGTCTTTCGGACATTATCATGCCGACTCTTATTATAGGCGGTCGTTCCAGTCATATTCCTCAAAACAAATTGCAGGAAGTTTCTGAGCTTATACCGAATTGCGAATTGGTGACGATAGAAGATGCCGGGCACTTTGTGCATGATGCTAATTTACCAGCCTTCTTAGCTGCCGTAAAAAGTTTTCTTAATTCATGAGTTTCCAACGCTTTCACTGCTAGCCTAATTCTTATTAAACAAACGGGCGCAATTCTGTAGAAAGGATTGTGCTATTTCTTTATGTAGAGGGCCATTTAATTGAATAAGAGGTTGCATAAAACCCTGCTTTTTATGCAGCCATCAGGCGCTCTTGAGCAAGCGTAAACGATGATTTATCAACGAGGTATAATAAATCATTCATAAACGATAAATGCCGATAAGCGAAACCCCTTTGGTGCCAAGGGGTTTGGTTTTGGTTGGGTTCCCTTTAAGAAGCTTTTTGTAAACTGGGTTTGAATAGCGCATGTAATACAATTATTAATGATTTTTTACATCTTCTTCGAATATATTAATGGTATATGTTGTTATAAATTGAAGGAGGATTACTTTGGATACTTTCCAAATACTTTTAATCATTCATATTATATTCGGAATAATATGCTTATTTTCAGGTGTAATAGCTATGTCCGCCAAAAAAAGAAGAGGTATTCATACAAAATGGGGTGAACTCTACCATGCATCTTACGTTGTAATATTTATTACTGCAATCATCTTGTCAATTTTGCGATGGGAAGAAATCGCTTATTTGTTTTATGTGGCCCTTTTTTCTTACTCCTTTGCGATTTATGGTTACCTTGCACGTAAAAGACGTTGGAAAAACTGGATTCATCACCACATTAGAGGTATGTTAGGTTCTTATATCGGTGCTGTAACAGCTCTTTTGGTTAATGTTGGGAATATGATTCCTCTACTTAACCAACTTCCCAAACTATGGCTTTGGTTTATACCTACCATCATCGGAACCCCTTTGATTTATATCGTAAGCCAAAAATACACAAGAAATAAAAAAGAAGAACCGGGAAAAGAGTTGTCCAGGAAAGAAAACAACAATACTTTATAACAGAGCCTAGTATTAAAAAACAACATTATTTCTTTAACAGAACCAAGATTTTAAAAAAACTCTGATAATCCTGACTTATGTTAAATAAGGCACAAAGAGAAATACGTTATTCTTGTTCAGCAATCGGGCGCGATTTTTTAATAAGAAATGCTTTTCTTAATGAACTAACAGGTGCTTTACTTCAATAAGAGAGGTTGCTGAGGCAGCCTTTTTCTTAAGCACTAACGGGGCAGATTAGTTTAAAATAATTAACAACATTATTGTTGAACTTTCAACAATACGGATGAAGCATAGTCATTGTATTCCATAATTAGTTCTCTTTGGAAAGTGGGTATTCTATGCAACAAATACTTAGAAAGATAGGTCAATTATCCCGGTGTATTGAAACAATTAGTAATATTGAATTTAAAGACTATAATCTTGGAAGAGGTCAATATTTATACTTGGTAAGGATAAATGAAAATCCAGGCATCATCCAGGGACAGTTAGCCGAATTACTTAACATAGACCGCACTTCTGTCGCCAAGGCGATAAAAAAATTAGAGTCAAATGGATGGGTTGAAAAAAGGGAAAGTTCTCTAAATAAAAAAGAACTCCAACTTTTCCCGACTGAAAAAGGGAAAGATATTTATTCTTTTTTAAAAGAGAAGGTGACTATTCAAGTGAAGTAGCATTGAGGGATTTTAGTAAAGATGAAAAACAAATCTTATTATCAATGCTAGATAGAATGAAACAAAATATTGAACCAGATTGGCAATTAGTGAAGCGTGGAATAAAACGTGACTATTAATCATTTAGGAGATATTTAATATGGCAGAAGTTTTAATCGTTCCATACAATAGTGAATACAAGGAAGACTTAAAAAGACTTTCATACGAGTGGCTTGAAAAATATGTAAGTGTTGAACCTGAAGATGAGAAAATAATAAATAATCCAGAAGAAGTTGTTTTAAATTGTGGAGGTTTTATTTTCTTTGCTAAATACAATATTGAAATAGTGGGAACAGTATCATTAATAAAATTAGACGGAGAAAATGCATTTGAATTGGCAAAGCTTGCAGTAACAGAAAAATATCAAGGGCTGAAGATAGGACGCAGATTAATGGAAAAATGTATAGAGGTAGCTAAGTTAGAGGGTGCAAGCAAAATTGTACTTTTTACAAACCATAAACTAACTGCGGCAATAGAATTGTATAAAAAATTCGGCTTTTCGTTTGTTTCATTAAAAAATATCAAATATCTTGAAGCTGATTTGAAGATGGAATTAGAGATATAAATTCTTATCAATGAAAATTGAAAACCTTTTTTATTGTGCTAAAGGGTACTTAGCAGAAAAAGAGTCGGAGCTGCGACTCTTTTTCTTGTTCTATTAACTGAGTTGTAGTTCATCAAATATTGGGTTCTCATGAAGACAGCTTAATCTGTTAATCAATATTGTGAAATTTTCTACTTAAACTAACGGGGCAGGGTAGTTCCATAAACGTAAGCAACAGTGTTAAGAATGAATGGATTTGATACCTATAATTTTTTCGGTCACAAAAAAAACGCTATACTCTTTCCAGCGTTTTTCTCATAATACATTCTGCTATTGTTCTTTTCTTTTGTTTAAAACCCATTTTACTCCTATCGATAAAATAAACAATACACCAGCAGCAAGTGACACTGCCGAGATTAATTCCTGTCCTGTCATGGTGAGGGCTTTTGCCAATTCGACTGAATATGATAGGGCTAAGGCTGTCATTAGTTTTGAGAGTGAAGCAATCAGAATAAATCTGCAAAAAGAAACTCCGCCTATCCCCGATCCCAGGCAAATGATTTCATCTGGGAGAATCGGGATAATAAACAGAAGGAAAAGGATGGCCGTTTCATTTTTTTCTACATAGTTTTGGTAGGTTTGCAAGTGCTTTTCTTTTACTAAGTTTAATGCAAGCTTTTGTCCACCAATCCTAGCTATTAGGAACATGACTGCTATTCCGGCAATAGTTCCGAAAAAACCTAGATAAGCTGCGGTAAATGAGCCAAAAACTGCACTACCTGCAGGAATTGTTACAGCTTCAGGCAAGGGTAATATGATTGGCTGAAGGAAACAAATAAGTAGGAAAAGGAGTTTGACTAATAGGGTATTTTCTCCTAAAACGCTCTCAATACCGTTCGCATCTGCCAGAATCAAAAACTTTGTAGAATAAAAAATCAGACAGACAATAATCAAAAAAATGCTCAAGTACACTAAGGAAAGACTCGTAAGTTTTAAATAGTTTACTTTTTTCATTTTTATCAAGACAAGATTAATAGACAGAATGCCTATTAAGATGACTGTAAATATAACTTTATAAATTATCAGCAGCGATGGTAAAAATACAAAAACGCACATGGCTGCAAACGCGCCCATCAATAAATTCGTCCAAAACTCAGGCAGTTTCTTTCCAAGAACCACAGTATTCCTTCTCCCTTTAAGTGATATTTGTATGATTAAGTGTACTGGCTATGCCATCTTTAGAAAACAGACCTGGGGTTTAACTGAAAGTAAGACCTGAGGCTTAAATTTCGTGAAATCATTCCCATTATCATACTTTCAAATTCAAGGGAAAAAGGACCCTTAATTAACTAACGGGGCAGGATAGTTCCATAAGGAATACTGTTAAGTGACGTTTAAAACATAATAAAGTTGTTTAAAAACGTCAGTCATGTTTTTCCATTAAAGGGCCAGATTGTGGAGGATTGTACTTAAACGAGGTAGGATTGTTTAAGATCCACTATATTTTTTAAAGTATCTCTATCTAATTAGAGTTGCTTTTGGATTGTCAACACTAAATCAAACAACTTTTTTAAGGGATAACTTTTTAAATTCTAGAGGGCTTACGTAGCCTAAAGTTCCATGAATTCGCAACTTATTAAACCAGTTCACATAGTCTCCAAATTCGAGTGTAAGCTGAGCTAAGCTTGCGAATGTTGTTTGATTGGCGAACTCAGTCTTAATGATTTTAAAGGTCGCTTCCGCGACAGCGTTATCATAAGGGCAACCTTTCATACTTAGTGAACGACCAATCTCAAATATGGTTAACGTTTCGTCAATCAGCTTCTTTTTACATTCATTCCCTCGATCTGTGTGGAAGAGCTGAATATCACGGAGGTTCCCTTTGATAGATGCAAACGCTCTTGCCACAAGCTTGGCGTCCTTGTTAGGTCCTGTGCTAAATCCAATAATTTCACGATTAAAGAGATCGACAAAGACACATATGTAATGCCATTTATTTTTGACTTTGACATATGTTAAATCGCTGACCACTACTTTTTTTTCTTTTTCTTGTAGAAATTCCTGATTTAATTCGTTAGCCTGGTCTGATTCGTTACATGAGGTCTTTTGCGGTTTGTACTGAGCGACTGTATAAGAGGAAACAAGCCCCTGTTCTTTCATGATCCGGCCAATTCGCCTTCTGGAGACCGTAAGGCCTCTTTTCTTTAATTCAACCTTAATCTTACGTGTTCCGTACGCCTTACGGTTTTTATCAAAAATGTCTAAAATAGCGTTTGTGACATCGTCATCTGAGGTTTGTTCTTTTGCTTCGTAGTAATAGGTGCTTCGTGAAAGCTCTAGGACGCCACACATTGCTGATACCGAGTATTTTTTCTTTGTTCCGTTTGATGACATTTACTTTCGTCCTAGTATCAGCGCGGCTTGCTTTAAAATATCATTCTCCATCTGTAACTTCTTCTGTTCTTTTAGTAGTTTAATAAGTTCTTGTTCCTCAGGAGAACGGTTATCTTTTTCTTTAAAAAAACCTGTGTTTTCACTCTGTTGTATCCACCGGTCTAAAGAAGAAGGAGTAAGTTCATATTCTTCAATAAGAGCCTTACGGTTTTTCCCATTTAGGTAGAGTTGAATGATCTGTTGTTTAAATTCGGAAGTGAACGTACGGCGTTCTCGCTTGGTCATTTTGAGTGCTCCCTTATCTGTAGAGAGTTAAGTGTATCTGCCCTTAAAACCTCTGTCCAGATAAGTGTAGACGATTCAGGGCAGGATTTACATTTTGTAGGTAAAGGTAGTCGATTGAATGGGATATGTTCGTGAAAAATTAATGATCACGACAGAATGGCTCGTCCTTAGATTATTTCAAACATCCTGTGCGGCAGCGGTTGCGATGCTTTTCAATAACTATAATATTTCAAACATACATAGTACCTGCCTTATCCGTATAGTTTAAACGATGCAGTGTCGTGGATGGAGCACCATTACGATAATTTTATGGCGGATAAATCGTATGAGTTCGCAGTAACAGACAAAGAAACTGGCGAATTATTTGGAGCAATTGCGTTATCGAACAATAAACGTTTTAACCATGGAGAAATTGCCTATTGGATTGACGAGCCATATTGGGGAAATGGCTATGTGACAGAGGCAGCGCAGTCGATTTTACAATTTGCTTTTGAAGAAAAGAAACTGCACAAAGTGTTTGCGCGATATTTTCCATCGAACCTTGCTTCGGGGAAAGTTATGGAGAAGATTGGTATGAAAAAAGAGGGAATTTTAAATGAACATGTCATAAAAGACAGTAAATATGTGGATTTAGTATATTACGGAATTATTAATGAAAAAGACGAATAATTAACATGCGAAATTAAGAAGTGGGGGCGATTATTACTTATTCTCCATTCGAAAAAATAAGAGTATTCGAGTTTCATTTCGAATACACTATTAATTTGAAGAAAATCAACTAAATTGGAAGGTGCCTGGCACTTCTTTTCTTGGGACTAACCCAAATGTCGCTTACTCTCCTAAAACCTTACGGCATGGCCGTGCATCATGCCCGCAGAGCTTCCGTGTCAAACCGACTATCATTATACCTATTATAATGCATATTCCAAATTAACTAGCTAAGATCCTACTTTTTATAATTAGTTTAAATTAACTACAAAAAAAGGTATAGAAAATCCAATAAATTTAGAGGTATTTTTAATTCCATTACCATGTCAAGTGGTAAATTATACCTACCATAAGATAGCATCTGGGTTTTTCTTAATAGTTTTTATAAAATTAAAATAATTCAAAATATTCATGTAAATTAACTTTTATTAATCTATAATAAAGTCAATGGAAAAAAATGGAGGGATCGATATTGAAGAAAAAGTTTATTGTTCCTGCAGTACTATCGTCAGCGTTGTTGGTAGGTTCTATCCCAGTCGGTAATGTATTTGCGAAGCCGGTTGATTCGAAGGTGGCTAGTAGTGTACAAGCTTCTAAAAAGTGGAATGAGAAGGCAAGCGTTCCTGTTTTTGTGAAGGAGCGATTTGCTGAGAAATTCTCTTCTAGCAACCCTTCCAATGCACTAAATTATTTAAAGAAAAACGAAGGTAAAACCGGAATTAAAAATCCAGATAAAAACCTAAAAGTAAAAGATTTACAAAAAGACAAACTCGGTATGACCAACGTTCGCTTTAATCAATCAATAAATGGAGTGAACGTAGAAGGATCCGAAGTTATTGTTCATTTTAATAAGAATAATGAAGTCGTATCCGTCAACGGAAGAGTAAATCAGACGATTGCCGATGATGCGGTGGACACGACTGCCTCCTTAAGCAGTGATGCAGCACTAAAGCAGGCACTATCATCTGTCAATGCCCCTGAAGAGCTAACGTATGAGCCAACTTCTGAGCTTGTAGTCTATCCTTTTGAAGGAGAGAATCATACAGCTTATAAAGTGAATGTTAACTTCATGGGGGATGAGCCTGGCAACTGGTTTGTCTTTGTGGATGCAAACACGGGAGAAATCATCGATAAGTATAATGGTTTAATGCATGCTGATGAAATGAAAACACAAAAAGGTGCTGGAAAAGGGGTACATGGTGCTCACAGGGAATTACATATTACCCAAGTGAAGGAACCTAAATCTGGAACTCAGTTTGCGTTAGCTGATTACTCTCATAATGGTCTTGATGGAATACTTACGTATGATGCTAAAAATGATAATAGTTCCAGTAATGATACTCTATATGTGGGGAATTCTGCTGCATTTATCGGCGACTATGATCGGGCTCTTGTCGATGCACACTATAATTCGGAAAAGGTATATGATTATTACCTTAATGAGCATGGTCGAAATTCTCTTGACGGTGAAGGAATGGCAATCATTTCTAAGGTCCACTATGGCAATAATTACAACAATGCATCCTGGAATGGGCGTTGGATGACCTATGGGGATGGTGACGGTGAGTTCTTTATTTCACTATCAGCCGGTCTTGACGTTGCTGCCCACGAAATGACTCATGGCGTCATCACTCATACAGCAAATTTAGTTTACCGCAATCAATCTGGAGCACTAAACGAATCATTTGCTGACGTCTTTGGTGCACTTGTTGACGACGATGATTGGGAAATGGGTGAGGATATTATGGCACCAGCTGCTAAAGCTGACGGTGTAACGAGATTGCGCAGCTTGAGTAATCCAAACAGTGTTGTAGTAAGTAATGCGGAAAGAGCTGCATATGGCAGTGGAGTCTATCCGGCTCATATGGATGAATTTTATCACATGCCAACTTCGGTAGATGGCGGCGGTGTCCATGTTAACTCCTCGATTACAAACCACGCTGCATACTTGATTGGTCAAGAAATTGGAAGGCACAAGTTAGGACAAATCTACTATCGTGCAATAAGCGTTTATTTAACGCCAAATTCCGATTTTAGTGACGCTCGTAAGGCTATTGTTCAGTCTGCAATTGATATTTATGGTGAAGGCAGCAAGGAAGAGGCTGCAGCTGCTGCCGGATTTGATTCGGTGGGAATTTACTAAGTATATAATTGGATCCGCCCGCAGGAATCAATACTTTTAGCGGATTTTAGAAGAATATTGAAGTGCGTTTTATGTTCCCCCAGAATAAGAGTTTGGGGGATTTTTTGTTATGGTCTCACCAGCCTCCCATGTGTTGCCACATACACTCTGGACACGTGGAGTGCTGTTCACTACTTGTAAGGAAAGATAAATAAGAGATGTAACAGTGATTAAAGAGCCTTTTGTGAACTGCACCCCAATTGTTAGACAACATCTAATAATTGGAGGTGCAGTTTTTTTGACTAAATATACGATAGACGAAAAATCACATGCAGTTTTAGAGTACTTAGAAGGGAAAAAATCCTATAAATCCATTGCACAAGAAAGAAATGTAGGTTTATCCCCTCTGAAAAGATGGGTCGCTCGCTATCTAAAACATGGGATGGAAGGACTTGCTTCATCCTATACAAATTACACTCTGCCCTTTAAACTAGAGGTACTTAAATATATGAACGAATATGGGGCATCGACCTTTTGAATTCGATTATGCTGTCTAGCTCGTTCTTCAATAATACTTCTGCGATAACGAACAAGCTCACGTAATTCTCGCTGATTTCGATCAGGGATAAAGCTTGCTTTCAACAACCCATGACGAAGAAGTTGAGCGATCCACTCGGCATCCTTGACATCTGTTTTTCGACCAGGGACTGCTTTCATATGTTGTGCGTTAACAACTAAAAATTCCATTTCTTCAGCCTCAATTAAGTTCACGATAGGCTTCCAAAACACACCTGTGCTCTCCATAGCGACATGAGTGCAACCATGTGATTTAATCCAATCCATCAGTTGAATTAAAAACACCGTTTTTGTAGAAAATGTTTGAATATCCTTCCCTTCGGGGGTCATAATGCAGGCGGTAATGTTATCTTTATGTACATCCATTCCGCATACTCGCTCAATGATAACTTCCATTGAAACCATCCTTTCTATGGCGAAAAAATTAGAGGCTGGTGCAAAAACCAGAATAGGATTAATCTACCATGAGTGCTTCCCGTAAGGGAGCGACAGTCTGTGATGCACCGTGGTCGTTGGAGTCAGACTAACGGATGGGCTCTAATGGCACCATAGTTCATCGACCTTCCTCACCCAGCCATAGAATCAGTATGGACGGTTTTCCACCATTTTCATTCTCTGTGGTGCAGCGCTGGTCGTGCGCTGCATGGTTGGCTAACGGGTGCTTTAGCTGAAGATCGGAGCTGTCTTTAAGGCAGCTTTTCTTTATGGAACTATCGGGGCAGGATAGTTCAAGAGTGCATATTGATTTGTTCAACAATTGGGCCATATTCTTGAATAACTAATTGTGGAAATAATAGCAATTTGAGATGATTGTTATTAAGTTAAGGCAGTTTAATAACATCAGTAACTTTATTCAGAAATAAATGCTGTAAATAATGAAAATATAAAAAAATTGGCGGGAGAAACAATATCTAAATGATTAAATGGAGGAAGAATTATGTCCAATAACGTAAGACCAAGAAGAATAATTTTAGATTTAGCAATTACTTTAGATGGATTTATTGAAGGGGAAAATGGGGAAGTTGATTGGTGCATCATGGACTCTGAGATGGGGTTTATTAATTTCTTAAATCAAATTGATACTATTTTATATGGAAGAAAAAGCTACGATTTATGGGGACAATTTACTCCAGAAATTGAAGATACTAATACTGAAAAAGAAATTTGGGAATTAGTTCATAGTAAGGAAAAATATGTGTTTTCCAGAACGCAAAAAGGGACTGATAATAAAGAAATATTCATAAATGATAATATTCTTAAAGAAGTAAATAAATTAAAGAATAAGCCTGGTAAAGACATCTGGTTATATGGTGGAGCAAGTCTTATTACAACTTTTATCAATTTAGGGCTTGTTGATGAATTTAGATTATCTGTTCACCCTGTTATTTTGGGAGAAGGAAAACCATTGTTTATTGATATAAAACAGAGGTTGAATTTAAAAATGGTTAATACAAGAACGTTCTCCTCTGGCGTTGTGCAACTAATCTATCATTTGAATGGGAATTAATAATATTGCACATTCCAAAGATAAAATACAATATAGGTAATACTCGATAGTAATTGTCACTTATTCAACAATCGGGCGCGATTCTTGAATAAGGTTCGCTTTTCTTATTGAACTCCCATGAAAATTAAAAAAGCTCAAAATCCAGAAAAAACCACAACAAAATAGACCCAGTAAAAACGCTTTTTAAAAAAGGCTGAGCCTTATGAGTGATCTGATTGAGTTTGGTAAATCGTTAAACAAAAACCTCCAATTATAGCAAATTAAGTAGAGGCTAGCGCGACGACCAAAAAAGGATTAATCTCCCATGAGTGCTACCCATAAAGGGCGCGACAGTCGGTGGTACACCGTGGTCGTCGGAGTCAGACTAACGGATGGGCTCAAAGGCACCATAGTTCAACGACCTTCTTCGCCAGCCATTAAAACATTATCGACCTAGAAACCAATTTTCATTCTCTGTGGTGAAGCGCTGATTTTTGCGCTTCATGGATGGCTAACGGGTGCGTTATTTGAAAATCCAGCTGGCTTATTAGGCAGCTTTTCTTATTGAACTACAGGAATGCTAACGGGGCAGTTTAGTTCACTAAGTAATGTTAATTAGAGGTGAAAAATGAGAAAGCGATTAAAGAAAAAATTAGAAAATAGTTATAATGCTTTAAATGAAGCCAGACGTCAAAGATTTAAACGAAAAGGCAATAGGTGTATAAGATATGAGTTTTTACCAATTGGAGAAAGGGATAAGTATGCTCTGAATAATGATGAATTAACACCTGAATACCCTTATGCTACACACTGGCTGATTGAGGCGCTTGATTGGAAGCATTTTTCTCAAATAAGGATTTTTCCTTGTTCAAAAAATGGAGGTACTACAAGTAGCTCCCCAGTTCAAATGATTATATTTAGTGATGAAAATGTTCAACAGATTTTAAATACATTTAAAAAAGTAGTTGAAGATATGAAAAGTGATAGGTTTTGGCAAAACATTTATTAAACATACTTCAACGCTTAATATGTTAATGAACTAACGGGTGCGTTAGCTGAAGATCAGAGCTGTCTTTAAGGCAGCTCTTTCTTTAGGCAACTATCGGGGCAGGTTAATCCAATGAGGATTGGTATAATAAATTGGGGGAATTTATGAAAATAGACATTGGGATTTTACCTCCTAAGTATGCTTCTAAAAAAGACTGTTCTTGCTAAGCTATGGAGTATGTAAAGAAGAAATTTCAAGGCCTAATGAACAATATAAGGACTAAAATAAAAGTCTATTATACCTTTGAAGAGTCAAGTAATCCTTCATGTTAGTGGATTGCTTGACTCTTCATTTTCGTTTACCTGCAAGTTTCTTTTCGGAAAAGCAAAGAAATCACGAGATTGTACTTACCCTTTGGCATTGCGCGGGAGCTTATTAGTTGGATTAATTGCTTTTTCCAAGTCTTCTGCTGCGATCACTGGATCTACTGTATTGCTATTAGCTTTTCCCTTTTGACTATTGCCTTTATCACGCTTTTGGCTCATGCTTAGAACCTCCCCTCCATGTAGCTTCATTTGTTAAGATGGATTAATAGATGGCGACTTATTCACCAAACGAGAAGGTTCTCGTTTGGTTGTGTATACATCCATATAGGGTTTAATATGTAAATGATGTCAGCTAATGTTGTATAGACAATTCAATGTTTAAACATTCCCCTCTTTAAATTGTATTGATATTGTGAAATGTTGTACTTAAACAAACGGGTGCGTTACTTTAATAAGCTATCCTTTTCTTTTATTAGGCTAGATAAAGGTTGACTTACAAAAACAATGTAAAAAAAACTCGCAAAGTCCATATGGAAAGCGAGTTTACTTTTTTTTATGTATATGTATTTTCATCCCTTCCATTTTTTTCTTATAGCTACAAACAGAAAAATAAAGAAAAACAGGATGAAAATGATTACAAATGGAATAATGGAAGTGAAAAATGTCACCCAGCCTCTTTTCTGGAGGTTCAACAGTGATGATGTCTTTACCTAATTTAGTTACGGCATCATTAATTCGACTCTGTGAATATTCACTGAATGGCACGTACGTCACAAAGTTCTTGTTTTCATCCTCCCCCTTAAGCTTCCAAATGATTTTAAATTCACTGCTTTCGGACTGCATCGTTAGTGATGTAACGTCCCCACTCTCCAAATGATTATAGAACTCATCTTGGGTCATTTTCTCTGTTGATTCATTGTTATTATTAAAGATGATTACAATTCCAATGATGACCAAAAAGATCAGTAAATAGAATATGGTATTACGGAAGTTCCGATTCATTCCTTCCCTCCTCATACTGGTAAACAAACTATAGTAAATAGTATCATAGAAAATTAATCATTTATATTCCCTAGAATAATTAATATTCCAAATCCAATCACTACAATAATTCAAAAACACCGGAGAACTTTAACATAGTCTTTTCTTATCAAACTAACAAGTGCTTTACTTCAATAAGGGAGTTGCTTTGGCAGCTCTTTTTCTTACGGAACTAACGGGGCAGTTTAGTTGAATAACGGAATATTTGAATCGAAAAGGGAATTTGACCGTATACATATTACTATGATTATTTGGAGGGGTATTATGGATAATTCTTATAAGATAGCTATAATCGGTGGAACGGGGAAGGTAGGACGTCATATTGCTGCTAGAGCGTTAGAGAATGGGTATCAAGTTCGTATGCTTGTTAGAAATCCAGAAAAGTTAACTTTCAGAGACGCTAGGATTAAGATAGTAGAAGGGAATGTACAAAATTTGGAGGATATCCGAAAACAACTAAAAGATTGTCAAATAGTTATTAATACTTTTGGTCAGCCACTCAAAGAGAAACCGTTTTATAGCAATGTAACTGAAAAAATACTTGAGGTAATGGCAGATTTACAAATTGATCGTTATATTGGTGTTACGGGTGGTTCTCTAACTATTAATGGAGATAAAAAGAAAATTTTAAATAGAGTTGGGGCAAAGATGTTTGAAATCATCTACTCTAATATGATGATAGATAAGAAAAAAGAATGGCATATTCTTAACCGTAATAAACTAATTAAATGGACTCTAATTAGGCTTCCATTTATAGTTGATGGTACAGAAATAGGATTCATTAAGGAAAATCTTACAGATATGCCAGGTACAAAAATAACTAACCGAGATATTGCGACTTTTATCATTAACCAAATTGAAAATCTAAAGTATGTACAAAAAGCACCGTTTATCTCAAATTAATATAGATTGTCCTCTTCAACTAACGGGAGCATGAGTTGAAGATTGTTGAGCTGTTCAAACGGCTCTTTTTTCTTATGCAACTATCGGGGCAGGATAGTTCAATCAGAAAAGATAATTTTATTATTAAACAGTAGTATATTTGTTATGTTGAATAAAAGCGATCAATAAAGTGCCGAAAAAGCCTATATTCGTATAGAATATAGGCTTTTCACAATTTATGTTAATCAGTTTTTAATTTTGAATACATATTTAAATCAATAAATGTGTCTTTTGATTTTTCGGACTTTCTTAGTGTGCCTTCAAATTGAAAATTTAACTTTTCTAGAAGCTTTATTGAATTTCTATTTTCAGGTTCGACTTTCGCTTCAATCCTATTAAAATTTAAAGTATTATATGCATAATCCAATAGTTTAAGAATGGCTTCCGAAGCAAATCGGTTACCCCAATATTCTTTACTAATTTCATAACCGATTTCTGCTTTTGAATTTTCAAAGTCTAAGGTATTGTAACCACAAGAACCAATAATTTGATTTGATTCTAAATGAAAAATTGAATAGCGAATAGCTTTGTTTTCATGATATAACTTATCAAGCATTTCAATCATTTGTATTGCTTGACTTTCATCAGTGAAACTATTGATATTCATAAACTTTGTAACTTCAAGATCAGACCAGATCTTAAATAGGCTAGAGGAGTCTGATACTTTCATTTTTTTTAATATTAATCTTTCTGTTCGTAGTTCTGTAATCAATATTTTTGCCTCCATTTTATTTTAATTTGGGGTTTAGATATTGATATCTGTGCATAGTTCAGTCCCTTCACACTTTAAGATAGTATTATTGTATACAATAATAAAAAAATTACAAGTTGGTTTAAAGTTAGAGATTTGATTTTTTCGTATCGAAGTATGTAGATAATGTGCAATAGAATGTAACTTTTCTTATCGCACTAACGGGTGCTTTAGTTCAATAAGAAATGATCAAACTTTAATAGAACGGAGCTGTCTTTAAGGCAGCTTTTCCTTATGTAACTAAAGGTGCAGGGTAGTTTAACTGTAGTTTTACTAAAAAGATTGATCGTTTAGAATAAGTTTGATAAAAATAACCTCTTTGGATTCTTATCCGGAAGAGGTTATTTTTTAGTTATGTTTTTTATTGAGTTTCAGCTGATAGTTTTTAAATTTCAATCGTGTATAAGAAATAATGCAGGACAATAAAAAGAAGCTGATAATCGTTCCTTCTCGAATATTGATTGGTAAATTGTATAGTAGTGATATTGTTATTGATAGAATAATGGAGAATAAATCGACACAATATCTGTATTGAGAGAAAGAGCGTTTTGTTAATTCAGCTATTCGTAAACATAAACTTTCAATAGGAAAAGGAATAATATCTAATGATAAAATAATGCCTGTTGTTACACCGGCTAGTATCACACCGAAAATAAATAGTCCGATCCTTACTAAATAATTCTCTACGTGAATCGTACCGAAAATAGTATAGAGGAAAAAATTAATAACCATTCCAAAGAACAAGATGGAAATGAACATCAAAGTAAATTTTCTAAAATTCTTTTTTTCGCATAGGCAGATATAACCGATTAGAAAAATGAGATTTGCAATGAATGTAATTGTTCCAACTTTGATGGAAGTCCATTCAGATATGGATAAATTCATTGCATTAAAACTGCTTACTCCAACATCAGCTTTTAATGTAAGACTAATGCCAATAGCACTTACTATATAGAGTAGAATCGATTGAATTACTTTTTTCATGATTATTCCTCTAATAAGTCCATTATTTGCATTAAATTTGGTATCGTATATGTGCTCTTAGGTGAACATGATTTAGGCATGCTTCTCTTAGGGTTAAACCAAACACAATCTATTCCGACATTGATAGCCCCTTGAATATCCGATGTTAAACGATCACCTATCATTAAAAATTCTTCTTTACGGCTTGTATGCAGGGCATCAAAAATATAGTAAAAGAAATGGGGATTCGGTTTTTCATAACCAATTTCTTCGGAGATAAAAAGTTGTTCAAAATATCCTTGTAGCTTGGCACCTCCTAATCTTTTTCTTTGAGTCATTCCTACACCGTTTGTTCCAATATATAATTTATAATCTTGCTTACTTAAAGCATTTAATAATTCATGTGCATGGGGAACGGTCTTATGTCCTTGGTTTAAATGCTCACGGTAAGTAGCTTCAACTTTTGCTCCGTTTTCATCTATATGAAATTCCTTCAAAAAAAGTGAAAAACGCGTTGTCAGCACTTCTTCACGAGAAATCAAGCCTTCCTCTAATTGATGCCATAATCCATCATTAATGCGCTTATAACATGCAATGGTTTGTTTGTTATAGGGCAACTCGTACAGCGTAATAATTTGTTTTAAAGCCTTTTCTTCTGAATCTTGAAAATCAAGTATCGTATCATCTAAATCAAAAATAATATGTTTGTATTTGTTCATTCCTATCCACCTCTTGGTAGTAATATATCGAAAGTAAGAATATAATAATAGGAGATATCTCATATTGAGGTGATAAAATGGAAAAAATCAATTTGAAGGATTACGCTGAAAATTTTGTAGATATATATAATGATATTCAAGAAACTTTTCCGAAAGCAGTTTTACATCAGGCTTTTATTTGTAAGTTTTCTTCTAATGAATATATAGTGCGCTTTGATGAAGATATTCAGCACTTATTTTTATTATTGGATGGGCGGGCAAAAATATATATAGTACACGAAAATGGAAAACGTGCGCTGATTCAGTTTCTAAAGAAAGATGATTTTATTGGTGAATTATCCTTGATTGAGGTGGAAAAGAATTTAAAAGATGTTGTGGCTATAAATGACTGCACTTGCTTAGCGGTTCCATTGGCTTCATCGAAAGAGCATCTGTTAAATGACAATCTTTTTCTCCATAATTTATCAAAATATTTAGGTGATAAATTACTTAAAAGAACGGATCATTACACAGCTATGCAGGATTATGAATTCAAAAATCGATTGGCGAAATATATTCTTCAAATAGAAAACGATGGATGCTTTCAAGAGAAGCATACCGAAACAGCAGAATACGTGGGGGTAAGCTATCGACATTTATTATACACACTTAACCAATTCCATGAAGACGGATTATTAGAAAAAAAAGGAAGAAAATATTTTATCATTAATAAAGAAAAGTTAGAAAGATTGAGTTCAAAAAAGGATTAATTTAGTTTGATTTGATAACTTGAAATATAAACAAGTTGTTACACTTTTTTTATATCACAGAAACGAATACTGCTTTGCTAATATACGTTTTTAAATTAAAAAATAGCTAATAGAATATTTACTACCACCATTAAAATTTTAAAATGAACATTTCATTTTTATTCTCTAATTAAGTCGATATTATCACAATATCATTTTATTTTAACATAAATAACCAAATCTTTTGCGTTTTTTCATTCAACCAAAATCTTAACATAGCCTAATAAAATAAAAATATTGTTAAAATGAATTAATACTCTGTTTGTGATGTTCCTCACTTAAACTAACAGGTGCGTTAGTTGAGAACCGGGGCTGCCATTTGGTAGCCTTTTTGCTTAATGAACTAAAGGGGCAGTTTAGTGGAAGAGTCCAGATTGATCTTTGTTCAGTAATCGGGCCATTTAGTGGAATAATTTACTAAGATTGTGAATGGGCCAACTAGCAGGTTAATTGAGGATTGGTTGTAGTTCTTACTAGACAATTGAATGATACGATTCTTTGAACTAAGAAAAAAAACCTCTCTTAATTCCCTTTAATTAAGGAATTTCACGAGAGGTTTGTTTTATGTGTTGCTCTTCGAAAAATATTTCCGAGTATCTTCACGTATTTGTTTGGATAAGACACTATCAAGTTCTTCATTTAACCATGAAAGTGATTTACTACGTAAGTCATCACGCATTTTTTCTTCCGCAGAGAGCATAACTAAATTGATGGTGCAAAAGGAGGGAGCTTGACAGCAGTTATTTCTATACAAATAACCATTATCTTTAATATTTTTACATTGAAAAATAGGCTTAGGGCCTTCAATTGCTTCAATTACATCCCAAAAGGAAATCTCTTCCGGAGACTTAGATAATCTATATCCTCCTTTTACCCCGGGGACAGAACTTACAATTCCAGCCTTAGATAATTTACCGAAAACTTTTGAAAGAAATGTCTCAGGAAGACCTTGGAATTCTGCCAAATCCTTTATCCCAATACTATCGTTGGAAGGAACATCAATTAAATAAACCAGACAATGTAAAGCATATTCAACTCCGACACTATACTGCATATAAACTCACCTGCTTTTGATTTTAAGGGTTATCAAATTGTATCTTAGGAGTATTTAGAGTTTTAGTCAAATAAAAGAAATCTCTTTTGGGTAAATCATATTCATTTGACAAAAATAATTATAGCGAATATTATAGACTAAGTTAATCGCCGATTAACTTAGTCTCCAATTGGAACTTAAAATTCATTTTAAAGGGGAAATAAAAATGAATAAAACACTTATCATTAACGCACATCCAAAAGTAGATGATACTTCTTCAGTAAGCTTGCAGGTTTTTAACCACTTTTTGAAAGCATATAAAGAATTAATTCCTGACAGCGAAGCAATTGAACAGATTAATTTGTATAGTGATGAAGTGCCTATGATAGATAAAACAGTTTTAAGTGCATGGGAAAAACAACGAAAAGAACAAGAGCTAACTAGTCAAGAACAAAAAGTAACGGAGCGTATGTCCGAGATCTTAAATCAATTTAAAAGTGCAAATACGTATATCATTGTTTTACCTTTGCATAATTTTAATATTCCATCAAAGTTAAAAGATTATATGGACAATATCCTGATTGCACGTGAAACTTTTAAATATACTGAAAATGGGTCAGTGGGTCTACTTAATGACGGACGAAGAATGCTTGTTATACAAGCAAGTGGATCAATCTATACCAATAATGATTGGTATACAGAAGTTGATTACTCCCAAAAATACCTGAAGTCAATGTTCAATTTCCTTGGTATTAAAGATTATCAAATCATTCGGGCGCAAGGAACTGCTTTACTAGAACCAAATGAAGTATTACAAAAAGCATATAAAGAAGCTGAAGAAGCTGCTTCAAGATTAGCACCTAAATTAATACTTTCTTAAAGGCAAAGAAAAGAAATATAAGGAGGAAATTAAATTGGAACAACGAGTTGATTATTACAATGTAGCATCTGAAGCACTTAAAATAATGATGGAAATGGAGAAGTATACGAAAACAACAGGTATAGACCGTAAACTTCGTGAACTTATAAAAATTCGGGCTTCTCAAATAAATGGTTGTGCATATTGTCTTAACATGCATACAGCTGATGCTAGAAAAATGGGAGAAACGGAACAACGTTTATATTGTATTAGTGCTTCGAGAGAGTGCACATTTTACACAGATCCTGAAAAAGTGGCTCTTGAGTTGACAGAATACGTAACTTTAATCCCGACAAAACGTGTGCCAGATGAGCTTTATCAACGAGTACGTGAACATTATGACGAGCGACAATATGTTGACCTTGTACTAATAATTAATCAAATCAATAGTTGGAATAGAATATCTATTGCAATGGGGAATACAGCAACTGAAAAATAATTATTCTCAACGAACATCATATGGGTGTTCGGCACAGTTTGTAAACAAAAGGCATCCAAATAAAGTAACAGGTATCTATAGCGCAATCGATCACAACACTACTTATTGTTCACTTTTTCCATGGAATTGGATTTGGAATGGCAACTACAGCTACCGGAGCCATCGTAGCAGATCTCATCCCTGAATCACGAAAAGGGGAAGGGATGGGCTATTATGGACTAACACTCAATCTTGGTATGGTAGTTGGACCTTTTTTAGGGTTAACTATTATGCATCACGGAGGAACAAATCAATTGTTCTTCATTAATGCTTTACCAAATCTATACATGAAAAGGATGATTAATTTGATGAAACCTAGAATCGGTATGGTAGGACAGGGTGGTATCGCTCAGAAAGCATATTTGCCTATTCTTTCAAAAGAAACAGATTGGACATTTGCGGGTGCATTTTCACCCAGTAGAGAGAAGAGAAAG
Source organism: Peribacillus butanolivorans (assembly GCF_001273755.1). GTDB lineage: Bacteria > Bacillota > Bacilli > Bacillales > DSM-1321 > Peribacillus > Peribacillus butanolivorans. The sequence continues at coordinate 3,099,299 of NZ_LGYA01000001.1, read as the reverse complement.
GCAATCTGCAATCAGTATCGTATACAAGATTTTGATAGCTTACCAGCATTGGCTCAAGAGTGTGATGCCGTGTTTGTACACAGCTCTACTGAATCACATTATGAAGTGGTTTCGGAACTGCTTAACAAAGGGATAGATGTATATGTCGATAAACCATTGGCAGCATCTATTTCAGAAGCAGAAAAATTAGTCGAATTAAGTGAAAAATTGGGAAGAAAGCTTATGGTTGGATTTAATCGTCGTTTTGCTCCAATGTATGTGAAAGCAAAGGAAAAAGCGAATAATATAGCTTGGGTACGTGTTGAAAAGCACAGAACGGACAGTGTGGGTCCTTATTCTTATGAGTTCACAATGTTAGATGATTATCTTCACTTAGTCGATACAGTACGTTGGTTGGGTGATGGAGATCTTAGTGTGCTGTATGGTACTGTTCATACGAACGATGAAAATCAACTTTTATATGCGCAGCATACGTATGAATCCTCACAAAATATATCTTTCACCACAGCTATGCATAGAAAAGCAGGAACGAATTTAGAACAAATAGAATTGATAACAGACGGAGCAATTATCCGTGTAAAAAACATGAATACAACAGAAATCGAAGAAGAAAATGCAATATCTACAACAGTTTCTTCTTCATGGGAAACAACTTTAAAACAACGGGGCTTTGAAGATGCTGTACAGCATTTCATTTATTGTATTCAAAATGATGAGCAACCCCTTGTTGATGGATTAGAAGGGTTAAAGTCTCAACTACTTGTTGATCAATTACTAAAGCAAAAATAATTAAATTCATAAGTAAATGGTGTATAAAGCTGGCTTTTAAAGTCAGCTTTATATTTTGATTAACTTCCTATAATCTCACTTATGTTATATAGGCAGAAAAGAAATATGTTTGTTCCACAAACGGGCGCTTTTCTTTAATAAGAAGGCGTCTTTTTGTAATGAGATTATGTTTAAGTATAAAAGAGATTGTGAAGGTTTCTACTTAAACTATAGGGTGCGTTAGCTGAAGATTGGAGCTGCCTTTAAGGCTCTTTTTCTTTATGCAACTATCGGGGCAGGATAGTTGAAGAGTGCTGTTTGATCTTTTTTCAACAATTTGGCCATTTAATGGAGTATGGGGGTTCTTAACAAAATTAGCTATTTATATTGATGTGAGATTGTTAAATGTACTAATGGATCAGGATAGTGGAAAAAGACTAGTTAAAGTTAGGGAGCATTTTTAGTTATAGGAAGTGCTTTTTTTATGTCTAAAGATATAAAGGGATATATATAAATGATAATAATATTATGTAAAAAAATAATTATTTATTGTAAAACGATAAACATTGCATTAAACTTAAGTTAAAGATACACAAGTGAGGTGCTTTTTATGAAACAAGTTACGACACTCTTTTTAAAGCTAGCTGTTATTTTTATAGGAATCCCAGTTCTTGCATTGTGCATATTTTTTGTGCCTAAGATCGGGAATTTTGCTGGAGAATTGTATCCAGATATTGCTTATATGAAATCTCTCGTTTTAATCGATATGTATGCGGCAGCGATACCTTTTTACTTTGCTCTGTATCAAGCTTTTAAACTTTTAAGCTATATTGATAAGAACCAAGCGTTCTCGGAATTATCGGTAAAGGCTTTAAAGAATATAAAGTACTGTGCCATCACAATCAGTACCTTGTACTTGCTAGGTATGCCACTCTACTATCTCATGGCGGAAAGAGTTGACCCTCCAAGTTTCATACCAATCGGATTGGTCATTATTTTCGCCTCAATGGTGATCGCCGTTTTTGCTGCTGTTCTCCAAAGACTTTTACAAGAAGCTATTAATATAAAATCAGAAAATGATTTAACGGTCTGAGGTGGAGGATATGGCAATTATTATTAATATTGATGTGATGTTAGCAAAACGAAAAATGAGCGTAACGGAGCTTTCGGAGAGGGTTGGGATTACGATGGCAAATGTATCAATATTAAAAAATGGAAAAGCAAAAGCTATTAAATTTTCAACATTAGAAAAGATCTGCGAAGTTTTAGAGTGTCAACCAGGTGATATTCTAGAGTATCAAAAAAATTAATTCATATTATCTGAATAAAGGAGAGTATATGATGAAAAAGAAATATCTTAGCTTCTACACCATTATTTTTAGGAGTCATTCCGTGTTCAAAAAAACAAACTAATTAATGTATAAAATAAAAGAGCCAATTTCCTTAACGTACAGGAAATTAGCTTTTTTGATGGAGGGGATTCTCACCTAAAAAACTAATTGTGGAAATAATAACCAGTATGTGACCTGTTTTTACACGTACCTCGGCTGAACCCCTATATTAGGGTCTAGATATCTTTTTAATAGTACTGATGGCATTTCGTCCGTTACAAGGTAATATTTATAGATACAAACACATATTCGTGTGTTCAATTCCTTTTAGTGTACCAAATCCAGCAAAATTGGCATTAGTAGTAAGTCTCTATTCAATTAAAGGGCGCGATTCTTTAACGGGTGCGTTAACTTAAGATCGGAGCTGTCTTTAAGGCAGATTTTTCTTTATTCACTAAGAGAATAGAGGTTTTAAATGGGCACTAAAATATTATATTATAAGAAATTTGAAGGTAGTGTAAAATCTATCGACTATGTTAATTGGGCCATACATATGCTGGAGAATGATTTTTCAACACAGTCATTAAGTATTCTATCTTCTTTTAATGAACCACTAAATATTTTTGAAGTTGAAGATTATTTTTCAAGAGCTATAAGAGAATTAAGTTTGCAGGAACCTTTACACGAAGAATGTGCAAAATATTATATTTATGAATTATTAAGAAAAATATTAAATGATGAAGATGATGTTCTTGAAATTGCTTATGAGATATACAACGTAATCCGTGAACATTTCACAAATGAAGAATTATCAGTATGGTATGATATTAGTGAAAAAATTGATGACTTTCGATATGGTGATAACATTACAAATATAACCAAGGGCAATTTAATTACAACTATCGTGAAAGAAGCTAAGAAACAATTAAAAAGCAATTTCAATTTAAACTAACAGAAGCTTGTAGAATAAAAGAAAAGAGGAAATTCCATTATACTTCGAGTTTCCTTTTTTCTTATTTAAATTTAACAAAGTCGTCTGATTACGAATAAAGTTGTTTAAGACAAAAGTATCTTAAAAAATTCTTAATCAACTAACAGGTGCAAGAGTTGAATATCTGGCTGCCATTTTCGGCGGTCTTTTTCTTATAGTGCTTACGGGGCAGGTTGAACAAGTGAGGTGAAATACAGCTCTTTTTTATGTTTATTGGAAGGAAATCATACAAAAAAAGAAATGGGGTTTCTATGCAATAGTTGTATTTGTTTATCCGTACTTTATTGTCACTCATTAACTTCAAAATTTCATTTTCCTAAGGAATTTTTAATCAATGTAGTTCATATAATCGATAAGTGAAAACATAAAAAAGGTGGGAAAAATTCTATGTTTAAACCAAATCCCGCGAATACTGCAATAGTTATTACTGACCCTCAAAATGACTTTTTGTCTCCAGGCGGAAGAGGATATCATTTGACAAAGGCTAACATTAAACAGAATAATACTTTAGCCAACTTGGAACTACTATTAAGCACTGCCCGTAGTAAAGGTTATCAGCTCTTTGTTTCCCCGCACTTTTTATATCCACATGACTATGATTGGCAGTTTACAGGGAACGAACAAGAGATGTTGATTAGTTTGCGTGTTTATCAGAAATTAAATCAATATAGTCCTCCAACTCCGGAAGCCGATTATGTTCCAACTTTAGCTCCGTATATCTGGGATAAAACATCCGTCATTGCAACACCGCACAAGGTGGCCAGTCCTCAGACAAATGATCTGGTCTATCAACTAAGGCAACGCAGAAAAGAACAAGTAATTTTGGCTGGGGTATTATCAAACGTATGTGTTGAATCGCATATGAGAGATTTAATCGAAAATGGCTTCAAGACAGCTGTTGTTTACGATGCAACTGCCACGATTAGTGAAAACGATTTTCATGCTGCTGTTACGAACTACCGAGCTTTCAGTAGTGCTACATGGACAACAAGTGAAGCCATTTCAAATATGTAATGATACTCTTAAAAAGGCATACTAAAGAAGAGATTATTCTTTGATTAATTGTAATGTTGCAGCCGTTAGGTGCTTTCATTAACGATATCCAATAAGTCCATTCTTATAAAATTTAGATTCAATTACAGTGTGTTTCATTAGATAGATTTCCACCATATCCATTACTAGTTCCTGAATCTCTCCCATCATCTTGTAGCACTTTTTCAAATATCTAACCGATCTTGATACAGACCTACTTTTCGATGACTGCTTCCAACTTAAACATCACAGCAGTTATGGGTGATTTAAGCTCATGCGATATGATAGCAACAAATTCACTTTTATTCATACTTCTTTATTAGCTAGTTCAATATCACCAATAACTTTGATTTTGTAGAGGTACGAAAAAAGATAAGTTCGTGTAAACGAGCTTTCTGCAGTTTTTTATTATGAATATTAACGATTTGTGGGTTTGTGAAGAATTGTACTTAAATTAACAGGTGCTTTACTTCAATAAGAGAGTTGCTTTGGCAGCTCTTTGTTGTATGAAAATATATTCGTGAAAGGCCATACAAAATAAGCCCACCATATTCTAAGACTTATTGAACACCGGTAGCAGGTTAGTGCAATAAATTTCTTTTTGTATAAAAAATGAGATGTTTCTATAGAAACATCTCATTACAGACTGTAGACAAACTCGATGAAAATCGAGTTTGTCTACAGTTTTTTTGAGGGGTTGTAAAAATTCGAACGTTGATTTCCACTCCAGGCACTCGCTTTCCGCGGGCGGTCAGGGAGCCTCCTCGGCGCCTTTGCGCCTGTGGGGTCTCCCTTAGACACGCTTTTCCCGCAGGAGTCTCGCACCTTCCGTTCCAATCAACTTTGTTTTAACAATTAGAAATAAACACTTTTGCCTACAGTCTATTTTGTTTTAATATAGGAGTATTAAAACTTGAGGTGATGACGATGCTTTCGAAACATAATTCTATTCAGCGAGATCAACTTGAAATGATTACTTTGGATCAACTGGTGCCAGCGAACCATATGGTTCGTAAAATTGAGGCAGCCATTGACTTCACTTTCATTTATGATTTGGTAAAAGATATGTATTCAGAGGTAGGTCGCCCAAGTATCGATCCAGTTATTTTAGTTAAACTGACATTCATTCAATATACCTTCGGTATTCGTTCAATGCGTAAAACGATTGAAGAAGTTGAAACAAATATGGCTTACCGTTGGTTCTTAGGTTACGGTTTCCATGATAAAGTGCCACACTTCTCAACGTTCGGCAAAAATTATGAGCGGCGCTTTAAAGATACAGACCTGTTTGAACAGATATTCTATCGCATCTTAATGACAGCTGCCGATAGAAAGTTAATAAGTGCAGAGCACGTATTCGTTGATTCCACACATGTGAAAGCCAGTGCGAATAAGCGGAAATTTGAAAAGAAAATCGTTCGCAAGGAAACACGAGCGTATCAAGGACGCCTTCAAGAAGAAATAAATCAAGATCGTGAAAACCATGGAAAGAAGCCTTTCCCACCGGATAAATTTGATAAGGAAGAAACCAAAGAGATTAAAGAAAGTACAACTGATCCTGAAAGTGGCTACTATGTGAAAGATGAACGAACAAAACAGTTTGCCTATTCATTCCACGCGGCCGCAGACCGCAACGGTTTTGTACTGGGAACGATTGTAACACCTGGAAATACGCATGATAGTCATATATTAGAGCCACTTGTTGAACAAGTGATTGAGAAAGTTGGAAAACCCGAAGCCGTTGCGGCAGATGCAGCTTATAAAACACCAGCCATTACAAGCTATCTATTTGGAAAAGAAATTACACCGGCTTTACCCTATACACGTCCTCGTACAAAAGAAGGATTCTATCGCAAACATGAATATATTTACGATGAACATTTTGATTGTTACCTTTGCCCTTCGGGCGAGACTTTAAAGTACTCAACAACAAATAAAGAGGGCTATCGCGAGTACAAATCGCCAAAACACATTTGTGCAACATGCTCATCTTTATCACGGTGTACAGAGAGCAAAGACCACCAAAAAGTGGTGACACGGCATATCTGGCAAGCATATGTGGAAGAAGCAGATCATCTGCGTACTCATCAAGATGTAAAACCTATATATGCGAAACGTAAAGAAACGATTGAGCGTGTATTCGCAGATGCAAAAGAAAAGCATGGTATGCGTTGGACTACTTTAAGGGGACTTAAAAAATTGTCGATGCAAGCGATGCTTACTTTCGCTGCCATTAATTTAAAGAAGATGGCCAATTGGACATGGCAAGGTCCAAAAATGGCCTAACAGAGTGGGCTCGTAGAGCCCCAATATCTTAACCTTGGACCAAAATTCAAAGGGAATTTCAAAAGGGGTTCGGAATTTTATAATTCCGAACCCCTTTTGTCTACAAACTGAAATGAGATGTTTCTATAGAAACATCTCATTAACATCTAATTTTTAACTATTGGATTTGAGTCAATATTTTGGACACTAAAAAGTTAAATCTTAAGCTGTATTCCTAATTCGATCTTCAATGGCTTGTGGGGTTTGATAGCCCAAGCTGCTGTGAATTCTTTTTCGGTTATACCAACCTTCAATAAATTGGAACATCGCTAATTTAGCTGTTTGGTAGTCTAGATATTGTACATGGTGGACTTCTTCCTTTTTTAATAGGGCATGAAAGGATTCAATACAGGCATTATCGTACGGGCAACCTTTCTGACTAAAGGATTGCTTAATATGATGGTTTTGGATATGTTGAGTAAACTCACTACTTGTATATTGTGAGCCAAGATCGGTATGAAGAACTAAGCCCTCCGAGGGCTTTTGTGAAATGTGTGCGTTATTGAAAGCTTTTATGACCAGTTCTGTCGTCATTGAACGAGAAAATGAATACCCTACTATTTTCTTATAATGAAGGTCCAGTACCGAAGCTAAATAACACCATCCGTCTTTTAACGTGTGGATATACGTAATATCTGCTACCCATTTCTCATTAATGGTCTGAGTAGTGAAGTCTCGTTTTAGCAAATTATCCAATTGAATAACCTTTTCTTTAGATGGATAGGGACGGTATTTTTTCTTAGTAATAGAACGAATTCTCGCCTTGCTCATTAAACGTTGAACACGCTTTAGACTTAGGGAAAACCCTTTGGATAATAAGCTTTCATGAATCTTTGGAGCCCCATATCGTCCCTTGCTTTCCAGGTAAATGAGATGAATTTCCTTCGTGAGTTCTTGGTTTTCCTGTTCGCGATTTGATACGACTATTTGAAGGGACTGATAATGGCTGCTTCTTGGGATTTCTAGTATTTCACACATCTTTTGTATGGGATATTGTTTCTTGTGTTCCTCAATAAATTCGGTAAGATCTGTCTCGGTTACTTTTTCGCGAATATGGCCATAGCCTTTTTTAAGATTTCAACTTCTTGCTTTAACCGAAGGTTTTCCTTCTGTATGGCGGCTAATTCCTTTGGAGTCATAGACTCTTCCCCTAAACCGATAGGGGTAAATTCTTTAACCCATTTATAAATGGTAACTTCTGATACGCCATATTCGCCGCTTAATTCTTTGACCGAATTACCCGAGTGATAAAGATCTACAATAGTCTTCTTGAATTCATTATTATATTTTTTACCTGTATTCTTACGTTCCAAGACAGACACATCCTCTCAAAAATTATTGTAAGGACTTAACTAAAATGTGTCCATGAAACTATACTAACTCCACTTTCAACAATCTTAATGTATTTAAAATAACAATTAATGCAGCACCTGTATCACTTAATACATCCATCCAAAGTGTAAGCCAGCCAGGAAAGATTAGGACTAATGCAACTACCTTAATAATTACGGAGAACTTTTGTTTAATAATCGTTAAAGCTTTTCTACTTAACTTCATTGTATGAGGAAGTTTACCCAAGATTATCAGCCATTAAAACAATATCTGCTGTCTCCATTGCGGTGTCAGTTCCTTGCACCACCCATAGCAATACCTAAATCTGCTGTTGAAAGTGCTGGAGCATCATTAATACCGTCTCCGACCATTGCCACCTTATGTCCTTCATTTTGTAATTTCTTTATGGCATCTACTATATCCTCCGGTAATAAATCTGAAAAACAACGAGTAACATTAGCTTCTGAAGCAATCATTTTTGCAGTTCCTTCATTATCTCCGGTCAACAATACAGTTTGGTTAATCCCACTTTGCTTTAATCCTTTTAAAGCTGAAACCGTTGTGTCACGTATTGTATCAGAAAATGCAATCATACCCATTACCTGATGATTTGTACCGATAATAACTACGGTTTTCCCATTACTTTGTATATCTTGAACATGTTTTTTTACTTCCTCTAAGGATACATTCATTTCTTCGAATAGTTTAAGATTCCAGCGTATAAGATATCTCCTTGAATGGTCGCTTGAACGCCGTTTCCTACGATACTTTTAAATAACTCACCAATTTTAGGCTGAATTCCTTTTTCATTGGCATATCCAACAATCGCTTTGGCTATTGGATGTGTTGAATAATCTTCTAATGTTAATGCAATTGAAAGTAATTCCTCTTCTGATACGTTTAACGGCTTGATTTCTGATACTTTAGGCTTTCCTTCAGTCAAAGTCCCTGTTTTATCAAATGCAATGGCAGTAATGGTACCTGCTTTTTCTAAGAAAGTACCGCCTTTAATTAAGACTCCATTCTTCGCAGCGTTCCCAATAGCTGATACGATCGCAACAGGAGTCGAAATCACTAAACACAAGGGCAAGCTACAACTAACAGTTCCAGTCCCTTATAGAACCAGTCTCCTCAAGTGCCAAATCCAAGGAGTGGAGGCAGCAACATAATTGCCAAAGCTAAAATAAATACAATAGGTGTATAAATACTTGCGAATTTATCTACAAATGCTTCTGTTGGTGCTTTTTGTTCCTGTGCTTCTTCCAAGAAAGTTATTCAGCTAACGGGTGCTTTTGTTTAATAAAAATTCTACTAATCTAGTATAATTGTTCTTCTTTTGTCTATACTGTCTATTAATATGGTATAGATGGGAGAGAAAGAGGAATGATCTTAACTGATGTATGGAGTTTATATAAGGCAGATAAGCAAATCCAAGGTTATTCATCACAAACATTAAAGGCGTATAACGTCCAATTTAACTTGTTAGTGAATAGTTTTGGAAATATATCCATTCAAGAACTTTCAACTAATTCTCTTAAAGTTTATCTGGGAAAAGCAGCTGAAAAGCTTAAGCCATCCAGTCTGGGGCATAGAATTCGATTTATTAAATCTTTATTTAGATGGGCTCAGGATGAAAATTTAATTAATGGAAATCCTGCATCAAAAATAAAGGAACCAAAAGTAGAATTAAGGGTTCCAAAATACTTGTCTGAAGAGGAAATTGAACATTTGCGGGAAGCTTGTCATACAACATTCGAAAATGCTTTATTTAAGTTTATGTACTCAACAGGATGTAGAATTGGTGAAGCAATAACGCTAGATAGGACATCAATTAATTTTTCTAATCAATCAGCAATCGTATTAGGAAAAGGAAATAAAGAACGAGAAGTATATTTTAATACTCGTTGTGACAACACGCGCCCCCCATCGAATGAGTATTTCTCAAGCGAGAAACGTTATAAAACTGATAGCAAAGAGAACGGACATTAAAAAGAGCATTCATCCTCATCAGCTTAGACATAGTTACGCCACAAATTTATTGAATAATGGAGCTCCTCTGGAATGATTCAAAATTTAATGGGCCATGAAAAAAGTGAAACCACAAAAATTTATGCATATCTAAGTGGTGCAATGCGGAGAGACTTGTATAGAAAGTATTTTTAAGGGACCAGGGGTCCTTTTTTTGTTTTTAATAAACTATCGGGGCAGTTTAGTTGAACAAGAAAGCATGGTAAAATTCATAAAAAGTATCGAGGTGATTGTATGAAATATACTTGTCCTTGCTGTGGATATAAAACATTAGATGAAGAACCAACCGATACATATGCAATTTGCAAAATATGCTTTTGGGAAGATGACGGTGTTCAATTTCGAGACCCTGATTACGAAGGCGGGGCTAATGAAGTTTCATTAAGCCAAGCACAAAAAAACTTCGCTAAGTTTGGGGCATGCGAAAAAGGCTGTATTGAGTTTGTAAGAAAGCCAAATGAGAAAGATATAAAAGACCCTAATTGGAAACCGTTTATTTAGAGAAAGTTTTTAAGCTAACGGGTCTTTACTTCAATAAGGGAGGTTGCTGCGGCAGCTTTTTCTTATGGCACTAACGGGGCAGGATAGTTCATTAAGAGAAACAGTTACCCCAACAGTAATCTAAATTGAAGTAATAATAACAAATAAGAGTGAAGGAACAAATAAAATGCATAATTTCTGCAATTTTTTGTGATAGGATATCGGATAGACTAATTTATAGGAGGAATACCATGGAACGAAAGTTTCTTATAATGGTTGTTTTTTCACTAATCATTTCATTATTCTTAGCAGCTTGTTCTAAAGATGGTTCAATGGACCATGGAAATATGGACCAAAACTCAAATAAAAAACAAACAGATACAAACCATGATGGGATGAATCATGGGGATATGACACCCTCTTCCCAAAAAGATAATACAAACGTAGAATTTTCCTTTAAAGAAAATCCTGAAAATGGCAAACAAATACCATTAGACATTAAGGTAAATAATAAGGACGGTAAACCAATTAAGGATTTTGAGGTTGAACACGAAAAACTCATGCACTTAATTGTGGTTAGCAAAGATTTATCCTATTTTGACCATATTCATCCTGAATATAAAGGGAACGGTTTATTTACTGTAACTCCAAATTTCCCTACTGGTGGAGAGTATAAAATTTATGCCGATTTTACGCCTAAGGAAGGTTCCAAAACGGTAAAATCGAATGTCGTGACAGTAGCAGGAAACAAAGCGAAGACTACGCCGTTAACAGAAGATAAGGAAATAACAAAAGTAGTGGATGGTAAAGAGGTTACTTTAAAGTTTGACCATTTGATGACTGGAATGGATTTGACGATGACATTCACGATTAATGATGCTAAAACGAAACAGCCTATCACAAATTTACAACCTTATTTAGGGGCAGTAGGGCACGTTGTAGCAATTAGTGGCGATACTGAAACTTATTTACATGTTCATCCAATGGACGAAAAGGCAACTGGTCCAAATGCTAAATTTATGACGAGTTTCCCTAAGAGTGGTCTCTATAAAATTTGGGGACAATTCCAACAAAACGGAAAAGTATTTACCGTTCCGTTTACCATAAATGTACCGAAATAAAAAGATCCTTAGGGCCTTTTGGCCTTTTGCGTTAAACTTTAATTATTAAACTAAAGGGTGCTTTTTTTAAACATCCGGAACTGATCAGCAGTTCCTTTTTTTTGCTATTAAAGGGGCAGGTTTGTTGAGCAAGCCAAACTAAAACTATATGTTAATTTTTATAAAGGTTCTGGGTTCTAAATTGTAGAATCAGATGAGTTAGTTCTATAAGAAGAAGTAAAAAAGTCGATTCCTTTGAACTGCAAAAGGAACCGCGATTGGCGATTCCTAAGATTATTATTTATTTGCTGCGTTTATGGTACTAAGTGAATTGTTAAGTGCTGTTTTACACTTGTTTACATCAGTATTCGATGAACGAACTGCTGCTAATACAACATCAATTGTTCCATCAATTTTCGTCCATGTAGCGCCATCGATTTTTCGAAGCTTAGGTTCCTGTGTGTCCCATTGATGTTCTAATTCATCTGCCCTTTTTTTCGCTGAAGCAAAGTCATTTTTGTTTACAGCGTTTAGTATATCATTTTCGATTTTTGCAAAATCGTTTAACTGTCCAGATAATGTAGTTTGTGAGGCACCAGATTTTGATGTTGATTTATTTGCACCTTTTAAGACACTAAGTGAATTATTAAGTGCTGTTTTGCTTTGATTAATATCAGGTTTTGAAGAACGAACTGCTGCTAACACAGAGTCAATTGTTCCATCAATTTTTGTCCATGTAGTGCTATCAATTTTTCGAAGCTTAGGTTCTTGTGTATCCCACTGATGTTCCAAATTATCAGCGCCTTTTTTTGCTGAAGCAAAGTCGTTTTTATTTACAGCGTTTAGCATATCATTTTCAATTTTAACAAAATCATTTAATTGATCCGCTAATGTAGCTTGCTCTGCAGCACCTTGTGATGCAATATTATTACTGCGCCAGTTATAACCACCTATACCAACAACTAAGAAAATTACGAGTACAACAATCGTTTGTGTTAGCACATGTTTCTTATTTGCATTACTTTGGTTTGTTTCCGCTATATCACTTTTAGCATTTGTATCAATTTTTGAAAGGGCAAGGAAAACGATGATTGCTAAAATAGCGATAAGAAAAATCACACTCGTAACGGTTGTCCCGAGTCCTAATCCGCCATTTACTTTTGGTTGAGATAGGTAATCACCAATTGACGCTCCAAGCGGACGAGTTAAAATATACGCAATCCAGAAAGCTAATACCCCGTCAAGTTTCAAAAATTTATAAGCTAAGAACACAAGAACAATAATAATAACAACGCCTATTCCTGTGTTAAGATAACCAAAACCAAGTTGTTCGGAATATAAATCGCCGACCGCTGTTCCAAGTGCAAAGGTGAAAAGGACCGTAAGCCAGTAGAAAACTTCTCTTTTTTTAGTAAAAATCGAGTGGATCGATAGTGTTTTTTCACTAAGATACCAAAATAGAAAAGTCAGTCCTAGTAACACCGAGAATACAGCTGTACTAACCTCAAGTGGTACGCCCATATTATCTGTCAAATTATCCGTTACCAGTGTTCCAAATACGCTTATAAGAACAACTGTTACCCAGTAAATGGCTGGAACATATTTGTTTGCTTTAAATTGAAAAAACAAAGCAATAAAAAACGCAACTCCCATAATAATGGTAGTAAGAGTTAAACCAAGTCCAATGTTGAAATTGATGTAATCAGCAAATGTTTCACCAACAGTTGTACACAAAACTTTGATGATCCAAAAGAAAATCGTCACTTGTGGCACTTTGTTAAGTAAAATTTTCATTTTTTTTTGGTTTTCTTGCATATATAATTTCCTTTCTTTAAAGTGGTTTCCCACAACTTAATTTTATTTCTCTCCAAATAAGGATACCCATCCAAATCCAAGTTAATCATTAAGGAAGTCTGCGCTGTTTCTCCCACAGTGGTTACCCACCGTCATAAGAAGTGGTTTCCACATTGGATAAACCATCCACTGTTTTGAGGGCACTTGCCAAATTATCTGTCACTTGCTTTACCTGAGTCGCTTGATACCCAGGTACTCTCATATTTACCGAAAGAGTAGTATTATTAATTCCAGGCAAATAATCGCGTTGCATCTGGTATGCGGAAATACCGCCCCAAGACAAAATGATGACAACACACACAATCATAAGAATGGCTCTTTGCATGGTTGCCTCTACTAATTTTTTCATTTTTACCTCCCTGATTGTTTAACCAATAACTATTATGAAAAACCCCTAATATCTTTTGACAGCTACATGAATTCAAATATGATACTGTTATCCAAAATTGGGTAACCTAAGTATATAAAAGGAAACTTTTTGTTCTATGAATAAATGATTAAAAATTCCTTAAAATGCAAAAAGAATATTAGGTAAGGATTATCTTAAGACAAGTGAGATACTTGGTGGCTTCTGTATTAAGACTGTGTGGGGCACAGGGATAGTTTTTCCTTTAATATTTAAGAAAAGCGGAAGAATATATCGAAAATGCTACATAAATGCGTAGATTGTTCGACGTCAGGGGGACTACCTTGTTCAATCAGATAGCAAAAGCTGTGCCCAATTTATTTACGATTGGAAATTTATTGTTCGGTTTACTTTCAATTACCAATATTATGAGTGGCTTTTTGGAAGTAGCTTCCGTTTTTATTTTCTTTTCGGCTGTTTTAGATCTTCTTGATGGAAGGATTGCGAGAAAATTAAAAGTGAACAGTGAATTTGGCGTGGAATTGGATTCCTTGGCTGATATTATTAGTTTCGGGGTTGCTCCTGCACTTCTATTTCATTCAATAGCAGCACCATCGATTTTAACGTCTTTGGCATTTATCCTTTTCCCAACGATGGGAGCATTAAGATTAGCTAAGTTTAGTGTTAAACCAACCATTGGGTATTTTAAAGGATTACCTATTCCAGCTGCTGGATTACCATTGGCTGGTATGGGATTCTTTTTATATAGCAATGCGTGGATTACCTTAATACTCGCACTCTTAATGGTAAGTCCTATAAGGGTAAAAAAACTTTAATTTTATTATCCTTTGTAAAAAAGCTAGGAACCTTTTTAGAAAGGGTACAGCTTTTTTATTTTATCCATAAACCTTTTTTTCACTTAATACAAGATTAAAAATTCATTAACATAGAAAATGAATTCATTTTTCGTGCTAAATTGTAATTAGATCTAAAGTTGTAGAATTATTTACTCAAAAGTTTCTTTTTATAAAAAATGGAGGCATTTATTTGTCATACTTAATAAATTTATTTGAACAGCACAGTTATCTGATATTATTCATAGGGATTTTTCTAGAACTCATGGCTCTACCTATTTCAGGTGAATTTTTAATGAGCTACGCTGGGTATTTTGTATTTCAGGGAACAATGAATTACCCTTTGGCACTCCTGACAGTCTTTGTTGCAGGTGGTGCGGGAATTACTGTAACCTATTGGATTGGTAAGGCAGGAGGGTATAAACTAATTGAAAAATATGGAAAGTATATCCATTTGGGACCAGAAAGATATAAAAAAGTATCCGCTTGGTTTGAGCGTTCTGGCAGTAAACTGTTGGTCTTTGCTTATTTCATTCCAGGCATTAGACATTTCACTGGTTATATTTCGGGGATTTCTAGAATGTCGTTTCGAAAATTTATTATTCCAGCTTATACAGGTTCATTTTTATGGGGATTTTGTTTTATTACTCTAGGAAAAGTATTGGGACCTCACTGGAAGGCCTTCCATCATTCAGCAAGTAAATATTTCATTATTTTTATTATTATTTTTGGGGTATTGTTAGTTGGGTATTTCACTTATCGGTTTTATAAAGTTCAAATTAAAAACTTTTTTATTCATTTAATTAAATGGTTAACAAATCGACTAAAAACCATAAGAAAAACAGAAATCTTTCTTATTTTTCTCACTTTAGTTTTAATCGGTATGGTGACCTTGATGCTGGGAATGGCTCAAGACTATTTATATAATGAGTTTACTCAATTTAATGTAATTGCTGAATATATAGTGAAGTCTTCATTATATATGAGTTGGATGAAAGGGTTGTTAGTATTTCAATCCCCTTATGTACTTGGAGTAATTATTGGGGTAACGATCATCCGCATTTGGAGAAAGAGAAGGAATAGACTGCTTGAGTATTTTCTACTTATCGTTTCGGTTTTAGGAGCGAGGCTGTTTCATGAATCAATTATGCAGATTTTTTCCTATCTCCAATCATTAGGGTTCGTTGCGAAATTTCATTCCGCAAATTTTCCTGATATAAATGCTACTATTACAATAATTATCTATGGAACATGCTTATTTTTACTCACTCGTCATTCAAAAAAAAATTATACGTCCATATTCGTTCCTTTAATGGGGTTAATATTATTAATGGGGTTAGCAATTGCAAATATTGCATCGACCGATTTACTTCCAAGTGATATTTTGGGTGGATATGTATATGGCGGTGTCTGGATATCTTTTAACTTTTTGTTGTTTGAAATGTTACGGCTTGTTTTGGATAAGGTTAAAATTGAGAATAAAACTCAAATAATACCTTAAGGTGTTTTGAAGGGGCGAATAAAAAGTGAAAACATATTTTAGTAATCAAAGACGAAACTCAAATTGCTCGTGTCTTAAAAATGGAATTGGAGTATGAGGGCTATCAAGTAACAGTTAAACACAACGGTAAATCAGGATTAGAAACAGCATTTCTAACAGAAATTGACCAAATTTAATTAGATGTAATGTTGCCTGGTTTAAGTGGTATCGAGGTATTGAGGAGATTAAGAAAGGAAAACATACAAACTCCTGTTATTCTTTTAACTGCTTGTTCTGTCCAATTTGACGCCGTATGCGGGGAAACTCGCCTGTACTGTGAAGTGGGGGAAAAGCAGGCGATAACGTCAAAAACTTACTTATCACTATAACAATGAGCAGTTGCTTTTTTACTTGGCGGATCCGAATAGTTCTATAAATGATTGGATGTAAATAATTAAGAAACCCAGCTAATCTTCTCATGTGAAGGTGGTTTTTAAAGTTGGATGTGCAAAATAGCACTTAAAATATACGCAAATTATCGGTCAAAGTGACAGATTATTTTTAGAGAATTTTTTTCTATAACCAAAAACGGTCGTTTATGGAATCCTATTGTAAAAGTACAAACTGGAAGAAAATAGCCTATCTATACAAATTAAAACGGTTATTGTAATATATTCCAAATTACTATATACTACATTACAACAGTAATGCACTATATTGGGAGGAGGCGGAGACAATTCTGAATACGGGTAGTACTAAGCCTATTTATGTGCAAATTGCAGATTGGATTGAATCAGAAATTTTAAATGGACATTTTGAGAGTGATGGGAAGGTGTACTCACAATACCAATTAGCTGAAATGTATACGATCAATCCTGCAACTGCAGCAAAGGGCCTCAATCTTCTGGTGGACGAAAATATCCTGTATAAAAAGCGAGGACTTGGAATGTTTGTCTCTGGTGATGCAAAAGAAATCATCATCAATAAACGAAAAAACCAAACATTGAAGCGATTAGTACGGGAGTTGGTTTTGGAAGCTAATCGGTTACAAATAAGTGAAATAGAATTAATCGAAATGATAAAAGTGGCAAATGATCAGGAGGCTGAACAATGAGGGTGATTGAATGTACGGATTTAACGAAAACTTATTTAAGGAAAAATGTTTTAGATAAGCTCTCTTTTTCAATTGAAGAAAATAAAATAACGGGATTAATTGGTCGAAATGGAGTTGGAAAAACCACCTTACTTAAAATTATTGCTGGGTTCATCAAAGAAACGTCAGGACAGGTCAAGGTTTTTTCCGAAAGACCATATAACAGCCTGAACGTCTCCATAAACTCCATCTTTGTGGACGACCAAATGAGTTTTCCGCCAGCCATACCACTTGGTGAAATATTAACAGTGGCGGGTAACTTCTATCCAAATTGGGATAGGGAATTAGCTAAGGGCTTGTTTGACTATTTTTCTTTTGATCCAAAATCTTATCACAATCGGCTTTCAAAAGGAAAAACAAGTACCTTTAATATGATTATCGGCTTAGCATCCCGTTGTCCATTAACAATTTTTGATGAACCCACTACAGGAATGGATGCAGCGGTTAGAAAGGACTTCTATCGAGCATTGCTCAAGGATTATATTGCTTATCCCCGTACTATTATTTTATCTAGCCATCACTTGGATGAAATTGAGGATTTACTGGAAGATGTGTTACTCATTAAAGATGGGAAAAAACATTTCCAAATGTCAATCTCTGAGTTAAAAGAATGGGCTATCGGATTAAAAGGAACCACAGAAGAAGTACTTAATTTTTCGGATGGAAAGGAAATACTTTTTAAAGAATATTTCGGTTTGAATACGATGTATGCGGTTGTAAAAAATGATTTTTCTGAGCCCTTACTTAATAAAGCGCACCTTGTAGGAGTGGAAATCTTACCCGTACAATCTAGTGATTTATGTGTTTACTTAACCAGTGAAACGAAAGGAGGAATTGATGATGTCTTTAACAAGCGTTAATTTGTGGGAAACGGTAAAAAAACAATACTTCTTTAAGCTAAAAGCAAATATAGATGCTTTTAGTTCACTCATTGGAATTCAGTTATTAGCGCTTCTCTTTTCATTTGGCGGTGTTGGTTCAGTTGGAATGGGAGGAGGGAATTTTAGTATTAATATAAAATACTATTCTGCAGATTTAGTCATTGGTTTCACACTGATATGGGCTTTCGTTACAGCGATTGTAATCACTACGAAACCATACCGAAATCATGATTTTACGTTCGTAACCAATCGCCTTAGTAGCAGCCTGTCGAATATTTTATATTTATTAACGGCAAGTATCGTTGGGAGTATCACTGCCATACTGGCTGGGAATTTACTGAAAATCTTAGCTCATATTTTGCTTGATGATCAGATTTATAGCTTTAATACTGGGCTTCAAGAACTTGTTATGGGTATAGGTGTAACAATTTTATATGTTTTCTTCGTTACCTCCATTGGTTATTTTATTGGGACACTGGTCCAAGAAAGTAAATTGTTTATCATTCTTATTCCGGTTTTGTTTTTTGGAATACTATTTCTTGAGGCATCAATGCAAAAAGAGCCTTTTCTCATAAATGTATTTAAATTTTATGGGATGGAATCAACGCTTTTTCTATTTATTATCAAAGTGATTGTAACGGTTGCTGTATTTTTTACAGCTGCTATAAGCATCTTGAATCGAATGGAGGTAAGACGATGACCGTTTTGACAGCAATTTTGCCGTTAGTCATCCTGATTCTTATATTTGGTGTTTTCATTTTTATGGTTAGGCTTACCAGAAAATTTGCAACTCCCAAAGTAACTCACTGGCTTCTCTTCATCTATATAGGCGTACTGCTTCTAGGCACTGTTTTTGTTCCTTTCATCATTGATGATTCTTTGAGTCAGAAAGGAATGGAAAAAGCCATAGATACAGATCGGGAATTAAGTGGTTTATATACGAAACTTAATGAGGGAGAGATCGATCAGATTGATGCTAAGTATTTAATGAAAGAAAGTAGTTTTAGTAATTACCAAAATCAATCAATAAGGGTCGAATCTAGCAACAATGACAGTTCACAGATTTTCGTAGAAAGAAAAGCAAATAACGATGACACGATTGAAGCTTTCATTTTTGGCAATGGATTAATAATAGACGGTTACGATTTTTCTAGAAAACTGAAGCCTTATCATCTTGAGTTAATGAAAAATACCCTTACCATTAATCTTCCTCAGCAACAAGATATTAATCTTATAATAACTAAAGCTGATTTTCCAATACGGCAATTTACAGGTGAATCGATCATAAATCCATCTTTTAGTACCGGCGACCAAGTCGTTTATTTACGAATACCTAATCATCTTGAGTTAATAGCTGGTAATCATGTTTTTCTTGAATTTATTGAGAAGTAGACGAGTGGTTGAGAGGTTTTTATCGCTTTGCATAGAATACAATCATGCTCTAAAGTTTTTGTATGAGAGTACAGAAAATCAGACTGCTGAAGAAAGCGAAAAGAATAAAAAAATGATAAAGATTAACACTGAACTTTTATAACCTTAGATACTTTACATGGGATTGGATGAAATGATGAGTGAAGAAGAAAACATAAATCAACTTTATATTAAATATAGAAATAAAATATCTAAAATAGCACTTTCGTTTATAAAAAATCCATACCTTTCAGAGGATATTTCTCATGAAGTTTTTTTGAAGGTTTATTATAATCGTGAAAAATTTATGGGAATATGCTCCTTAGATACGTGGGTTTATAAGGTAACTAAAAATTATTGTATCGATTATTTACGTAGTAGTCATATAAAGAATGTTGTACCTTCTGAAGATGTTGATTTATTTCTTAATCAGAATTCTACTCCAGAAGATGAATTAATAATTAAATATGATTCTGCTGGTACAACGGGTGCAAGTCGTTGTGGGATTCCTATTGTTTAAGCTTTTTTAATTACATAGAAATATGATCTTCTGAAAATCCCCAAAATTAATGGATGACTTTAAAAAATCCTGACTTTATCTTTTTTTATAGATAAAATCGGGATTTTTCGTATCTTTTGTTAGAAATGCTTGGTGAAATTTCCCTAAGTATTAACAGGTATCCAACAACCGTGGTTCTCACCGTACCGGAGGAAAATCAGGTTTTTACCTTCCAAAAAATGTCTTACCGTATAATATTCGCGTTTTGCCGGCAAGACCTCTTATGGAACTAAAGGGGCAGAATAGCATTCCTGTAGTTCGTTATTTTTCAGCTTTGAAAAAAATAGGGCTCCTCAGTAAGATATGAGTAAGACACCACTCTAACTCAAAACCTAAGGAGGAACCCTAATATGAATTTTAAAATGCAGGACAAACAAAATCAACTTATTGAACGAATTTCTGATCGACATCTCGTTGTTGGCGTAGATATTGCCCAACAATTCCACGTTGCTCGAGCTGTAAATTATCGAGGAATCGTGGTAGGTGATCCTCTTACTTTCGAAAATAACGAAGAAGGCTTTAACAGATTTCTAGAATGGATTAATAAACTAAAAGCTAAAAACAGCTTAGACACAACTATTGTCGGTATGGAACCTACAGGTCATTACTGGATTAATCTATCGAAATGGTTATCTAACGAAAATATTGATGTCGTAACAGTCAATCCTCACCTTGTAAAAAGAAATAAAGAAAATCGAGATAACACTCAGTCCAAAAGTGATAAAAAAGACGCTCTCGTGATTGCGGATATGGTCAAGAATGGATACTATTCTTTTGTTCATGTGGCTTCAGAGTCTTTCGAAAAACTTCGAGTTCTTATGTCCAACCGTGACGTAATCGTAAAACGTCTCGTTAGTTCTATTAATCAATTAAATCGATGGGTAGATGTTGTCTTTCCTGAGCTACGACAAGTGTTTAAAGATGTGAAAGGAAAAGGGGCAATCGCAACTCTACGTTTGTTTCCGACACCAATCGAGTTACGATCGATGCAACCTCAAGATATTGTAGCCAAATGGAAATCGGTAATGAAGCGTCAGCCTGGGTTGAAAAAAGCTTATCTACTTATAGATTTAGCTAGACGTTCTATCGGAACGCACCAAGCACTTGAAGCTTACAAGCTACATTTAGAACAACTACTAGAAGAGTATGATCTAGCTACAACGCAACTCGAAAGAGTGGAACAAGAAGTCACTAACGTGCTTCAACAAATTCCTTTCGCAAAGAAACTGCTGGCTATTAAAGGGATCAGTGAAATCTCTTNCCTTCGTCATGTTACATCTTTCCGAGGCGAGCTCTGGTAAATGGAAAGGACAAATTGTCATTTCTAAACGTGGGAGATCCAGACTGAGGCGTTTCTTATACCTAGCGACGATGAGTCTTGTCATGAATAACTCTGAGTTTAAAGCGTTGCACGCCAATAATGTTAAGGTAAAAAAAATAAAAAAAATGAAGTCTATTATGAAATTGGTTGGTAAACTGGCTCGAGTATTTGTAGGCATAGCCAAACGAAATGAATCTTATTCTCCAGAAAAATTACAACCTTTTTCAGCTCTAGCAGCGTAGTTTATATTGAATAAATCAGGCTTTGCAGGTTCTCGAAGGGAACCTCACTTAAAAATCATTAACACTTGATTTTCAGCTTATCTTTTGTCGAATGTTTTCTTATTCGTAGGATTCCAAAAATGCACGGAGTACCAGATTTCTTGAACAAAAGGGCACCGACCCATTAGGTTAGCATAACTGGCCTCCACCCCTTGGATAGGCATGACGAAGGAATGAGAGGGCATATTTTTGATGACCCGTTGAGACATGGGAGGGAAAGCCTCCAGGGGCGGCGTGGAGATGACGTGTATTATATGGTAGAATATGGAGTTTTCTATTACTCCTTTATTTAACTATGCCTCCA
>NZ_LGYA01000001.1:2877478-3077447 GCF_001273755.1 Peribacillus butanolivorans | reverse complement strand
GGTTATGAAACGAATAAGTGAGCATTCGAGAGCTATAGCTATCATACTGAGGGAGTTCAAGAAAGATAACAAAAAATATTAGTGAATATGTTTGGCGTGAAAGGAAAAGTAATGGATAAGGTAAAACTTTATTTAAAATATCGAAAGAAATCATTTCTTTTAAATACTGCACTTTTTATTGCAGGTTTCATTGTTGTTATCTTTATATTTGGATCTCCGAAGTATTATGTTGTCCCCATTTTATCAATGATAACGGCTTATGGTTTTTTAGAGTTTGTAGAATATAAACGTTGGAAAAAAGAAAATTATTGAGTTTAGCATCCTCAACTAACAGGTGCTTTAGTTCATTAACAGGGGTTGCTGCGTCAGCCTTTTTCTTGCACTAACGGGGCAGTATTGTTCAATAATCAAAGGGAAACATTGAGAAAAAATAGGTGGAAAGTATATGAATAATTATCCCCAATTGACACCGTTAGGGAAATGAGGAAGGAGTTTAAAAATAATTTAATACAAAATTAGTGAAATGATTCTTTTCTTCACTGGCAATGCTGGTATCTTATTATTATATTAATCGTCCCTTTGTTAATACTAGAATTTGAAACAGGATATTGCAAAATAACAGGAACATAGGAGGTATGAAATTTGAAGATCCAAAGAATAGATCATGTGGGTGTAATCGTAAATGATCTCTCTGCCGCTAAAGAGTTTTTTCTCGATTTTGGACTTGAGGTGAAAGGGGAATGGGAAATGGAAGGAGAGTTGATGGGATATGCAGTTGGGCTTAATGACGTTAAAGTAGCGTGTGTAGGATTGGGAATGCCAGACGTTCAGACATGGATAGAGCTAATCAAATTTTATACGCCGTCAGATGAAAAAGATATTCAGCAAACCTTTGCAAATACACTGGGTATCCGACATATTGCATTTACTGTTGAAGATATTGAAGCTGTTGTTGCCAAATTGAAAAAGAAGGGTACGGAAATCTTTAGTGAGATACAGCAATATGAAGAAAGTTATAAATTATGCTACGTTCGTGGTCCAGAGGGAATTATTTTGGAGTTGGCTGAGGAAATCAAATAAGTAATATTAATTAAAATGAAAGTACGACTCTTTGTTACTTTCTATTTTTTTAGTTTGTGAAGAAATGTACTTAAACTAACGGGTGCGTTAGTTCTATAATAATCACTAAAAAAATAATCAAACTATTTTATAAAAATTGTAAACTAAATCACTAGAAAAGAACCCTTTTTGATCAATCTCTTTTCAAAATGGATTGTATTTATTTACGTTAATATGAGGATTCAGGAGGACCTTGTGATCAATCTTTATTTCAAAGCTACAGTTGATTCTTTTTTACAGATGCTTTAGCACAATACATACATGAACTGAGCTGGAAAGTTCCCTACAAAGAATAAGGAATAAGAATGGCCGAAAATCAATTTGATTTTTCGGCCATTTTAATATTTGAAAATGGGGAATTCAAGAATTATTTTTCTACAGATGCTATGATGTCTTCAGCTAAGAGTTTAGAACCACTAGCACCTTTTAGATATTTCAATGTTCCTTCACTAGACCAATCAAATATCTTTATACTGCTCATTCTTTTATTTACTTCTTTAATGTTTAACTGGTTAGAAACAAAATTATAATTTGAAGGATAATTTCCTATAGCAAAAGCATTTAAACAGACTATATGAGTTAGTCTATATTGCTTATAATCACTCCATTCAACAGGTAACAACTCTTTTATACAATTAAAATAAGTAAGAGTTATATTAAGTATTTTTTCCTTAGGTAATTCGGCTATCTTTGTATTTTTAATTAATAACAAAAGAAAGTTATATACATTTTGTAAAGTAATATGCTTTTCTTTAGTTCTTTTGCCAATGAACGTTCCTTTATTATACAAGGGGCTGTTAGGGTCAATAATTAGCTGTGTTGCAATCCAACTAAGATTATCACTTTCTCTTTTTAAAAATCTACTTAACGAAGTACCTATACCTTTAGCTTTTGTATTAATAATATCAAAAAATTTAATTTCCTCATCTTCATCTAACCAATGGAAGGCAAGAAAAGGAACATGTAACATTGAATTTGTTGTTTTTGTATATAGCTCAATTCCTCCTAATCTATGTTGTCCATCCATTAATGAAGCTTTTTTTTTGCATTGTATTCTGCCTAAATTTGGACGAGTCTTATCATATGTATGAATATCCCATTTTCCACCGGCGTTAAGTAATTATTTTATACCGTTACAGGAGCAGTTCGGTAAAGACTAACTCAAATCTAGCCGATATATATATTTAAGGTATAATAATAAAGAAAGATATTTTTTTACGGATTAGGTGACGAAAATTATGAAGCTAATCATTGCGGAGAAACCAGATCAAGGTTCAACGTTAGCAGCTCAATTTAAAACGAAGAAACAGCAAGGCTATATAGAAGTTTTGCCGAATGAACTATTTCCGGATGGTGCTTATGTAACATGGGCAGTCGGGCATTTATGTCAACTAGTTTCACCGGAAACGTATCATTCAAAATGGAAAAAATGGTCGATTGATACATTGCCGATGATTCCTGAGAAGTTCCAATATGAAGTGACTCGACAAAAGGCAAAGCAATTCAATGTTGTGAAAACTTTGCTTAGGAAGTCGGATGTGGATGAAATTATTCATGCTGGCGATGCCGGTCGTGAAGGAGAATTGATTGTACGCAATATCGTCAATCTATGCAGCGTCAAAAAACCGATGAAACGTTTATGGATTTCCTCTTTGACTCCGAAGGCTATTTATGAAGGATTCCAAAATCTGATTAGCGAAGAAAAAACAAGGCCACTTTATCATGAAGCATATACGAGAGCTTGTGCAGACTGGGTTGTTGGTATGAATGCTTCCAGAGCTTATAGCATTTTATTGAAACAAAGAGGGGTGTCGGATGTATTTTCAGCTGGCAGGGTTCAGACGCCTACCCTCGCTTTGATAGTAAAAAGGGAAATGGAAATTGAACAGTTCAAATCTGAACCGTTTTGGGAAGTATTTGCTGACTTCAAGATGGATGGAAATAAATATCAAGGAAAGTGGCAGCAGAACAACGATCCGAGGATTAAATCAAAAGAACTGGCTGAAAAAATTGCCGCCTTTTGCAAGGGTAAAGAAGCTGAAATTGCAGAAATGGATACAGAAAGAAAAGAATTTCAGCCACCTTTATTATTTAATCTATCTTCTTTACAGGCAACCGTGAATAAGATTTATAAATATTCACCGAAAAAGACGCTGGATATTGTTCAAAGTTTATATCAAAAAGGGATTGTTTCTTACCCGCGTTCTGACTCCAATTATGTTACAGAGGGGGAAGCCGAGACATTTCCCGATATTTTGCAAAAAATAAGCAGGTTTTCAGAGTATGAATCCCTGTTTCCGTTGCCTCAATCAAGCATCATAAATAATAAACGGTTTGTAAATGAAAAAAAAGTGACTGATCACTATGCAATTATCCCAACTGAGCAGGTCACAGACCCAAAGCGCCTTTCCGCTGAAGAACGCAATATCTATGACTTGGTGGTACGCCGTCTGATTGCGGCTCATTATGAGAAGGCGATTTTCGATTATACAACAATTAAAACGCTTGTCGATAAGCGGGCCGAGTTCATTTCGAAAGGCAAGCAGCAAATCCAAGAGGGATGGCGCAAGGTGATTTTTCAAAATGATAAGGATGATGACGATATCATTTTGCCCCCCGTCAAAAAAGGGGATTGTGGACAGGTAGCCAGTGTAAAAGTGAAAGAAGGAAAAACCCAGCCTCCCAAGCGCTATACAGAGGGTCAGTTGATTACATTGATGAAAACTGCCGGAAAACATCTGGATAATGAAGAGCTAGAAAAGGTTTTGATGAAAACAGAAGGACTTGGAACTGAAGCTACTCGTGCAGGCATTATAACTATGCTGAAAGACCGTAAATATATTGATGTTAAAAAAAATCAGGTATTTGCGACAGATAAAGGGAAAGTACTGATTACTGCCATCGGAGAAAAAATTCTGGCTTCACCTGAAATGACGGCTAAATGGGAACAGCGCTTAAGGGAAATCGGGGAAGGAAAGGCTTCCGCTGGTGAATTTATGGAAGCTGTTAAGAAGATGTCGGCTAAAATTATCAGTGATGCAGTTGAATCATCGGAAAACTGGGATTTCCAAGGACTGGATACTGAATCAATTCAACGGAGCGGTTCTAAAAAAAGAAATACTGCATCTGTAGGCAGCTGCAAGTTATGCGGTTCGAAGATTGTCGATAAAGGTGAATTTTATGGATGTGTGAGTTATCAGAAAACCAAGTGTAACTTCACTATCTCCAAAAAAATCCTGAATAAAAAGATCAGTCAAGCAAATATAAAAAAGCTGTTGGCAAGCGGCGAAACGGATTTAATAAGTGGCTTTAAAAAAGGAGAAAAGACCTTTGACGCAATTTTATCTTGGTCCGATTCTGAAAAGAAGATTAGTTTTACATTTCCAACAGAACAAGCCGTCAAGCAAACTTAATAATAAACTTCTTTAAAAGACGTCCTGAGACGATATCTTCTTGTTTCGGGGTCGTTTATATAGTAAAATTTTTAGATATGCGTTTGAATGGGAGGATTCCGAATGCCTACACCGAGCATGGAGGATTACATAGAACAAATTTATTTACTTATTGAAGAAAAAGGATATGCCAGGGTTTCCGATATTGCAGAAAATCTTTCCGTCCATCCCTCTTCAGTTACAAAAATGGTTCAAAAACTAGATCATGAAAAATATTTAATATATGAAAAGTACCGTGGTCTCGTTTTGACTGCAAATGGGAAAAAAGTGGGTAAAAGGCTCGTATACCGACATGAACTATTAGAACAGATGCTAAGATTGATTGGGGTCAAAGAAGAAAATATCTATCAGGATGTTGAAGGTATCGAACATCACCTTAGTTGGAATGCTATCGATCGGATTGGAGATCTTGTCGAATTCTTTGAGGAATCTCCTAGTCGTGTCGAGGATTTAAGAAATATACAAAAAAGAAACGAAGAGAACTCAAAATAAGCTGCCACTGGCAGTTTTTTTTTTGACTTTTATAAATTAAATACTTATAAACCAGTCAGCTATTATTGTACGGAATAAACAATCTAACTAGTTATAAAACAAATGATGTTCAATAAGTGGATAATAGGAAAAGGTAAAAAAGGGATTTTTAGAGTCAGAGCAGAATAGCTATAAATAGGCCACAGCAGTCACGGTTAGAGATGGGTTTTTCTATACTAGGTAATGTAATAAAAAAGTTAAGAAACAAGTTATTTCTTTAACAATTCTATGTGTTCATATGAAACAAAGATATAAATGGAATGGGGGAATGCCGGATGGATTTACATACTTGGCATAAAGAATCGGAAAAGAAATGGGATGACTTTGCTTCTAAGTGGGTGGAGAATTCGCAAGAAATGTGGGAAACAGGAAGTCGAAAAAATATAATCCCGTTTTTTTCTCAATATGTGCCTACGGGAAATAAGGTAGCTGATATAGGCTGTGGAGATGGAGTTGGTTCTCTTAAACTTGCTGAAGCGGGTTATGAAGTAACTGGAATTGATCTTTCTAACGTCATGATTGAATTTGCAATGGAAAAGACCGTACATCAGCCTAAACTTTCGTTTATTCAAGGTGATTTTTATCGTCTTCCATTTAAGGACGAAGAAATGGATGCGGCATTGGTAATTAATTCTCTTGAATACACAGGTGAACCATTAACTGTGGTGAATGAAATTCACCGTATAATAAAGCCTGGCGGCTATGCCTGTTTTGGAATACTTGGTCCGACTGCGGAACCACGTAAAAAGTTTAGTTTCCAACGTTTATTAGGCGACAAAGTGATCATGAACACGATGCAGCCGTGGGAGTTTGAGAAAATAGCAGTGGAAAGCGGATGGAAAGCAGTCGCTGATACCGGCGTCGCCAAGAGAGGGGTAGACTTTACAAAACTAGGTCACTTTTCAAAGGATTTAAAGCAAGCCGTATCTTTTATGTGGTTGTTTCTCCTTCAAAAAGAGGGTAATCAGTGATGGAAAAGTATCAAATCAATCAATTCGTCGAAAAAACGAAACAGCAGGATAAGGGGCAAGGTTTGTTTGAACTTGAAACGGAAAGAATTTTGGAAATAAATCTTGAACAACAAATCTGGGCGAAAATGGGGACAATGATTTCTTATCGGGGCAATATAAAATTCGAACGAGAAGGAATATTAGAACACGGATTTGGCAAACTCTTTAAAAAGGCCTTTACAGGTGAGGGTGCATCTTTGATGAAAGCGACTGGAAGTGGAAAGTTGTATGTGGCAGATCAAGGGAAGAAGATTTCCATCTTACATTTGAATGGTGAATCAATTAGTGTAAACGGCAACGATTTACTCGCCTTTGAGCCGAGCATACAATGGGATATTAAAATGATGCGGCGTATTGCCGGTTTGCTAGCGGGGGGATTGTTCAATGTTAGACTTGAAGGGAAAGGGATGGTGGCATTCACTTCTCATTATGAACCTCTCACATTAATGGTAGAAAGGGGGAACCCAGTCTATACGGATCCAAATGCAACCGTCGCTTGGTCTGGAGACCTAAAACCTGAGTTTGTAACCGATGTGTCATTAAAGTCGTTTTTTGGAAGAGGAAGTGGGGAATCGGTTCAGATGAAATTTGAAGGACAGGGATTTGTCGTAGTCCAACCTTTTGAAGAGGTGTATTTTGGTAATAAAGAGTCTTGATAAAAAAACACCACAAACAAATATAAAAATTTTTTAAGCTAGAATTCCAGAAAAACTTCAAAATGAAAAAACCTGAGTCAAGAACTCAGGTTTTTTCTTCCATACTAGATTCAGTAGGTTTCCCCGAAAAAAAGTACTTCACTTAATGAGAGAGTTTCTTTTTTTCTTTCCCTTTCAATCCCACTCATAAGGGGTCAATTGGTAGACATAATAATTCAGCCAGTTGGAGAACATGAGGCTACAGTGACTTTTCCAGCGGTGAAGCGGTACTTTAGTTGGGTCGTTGTCAGGATAGTAGTTTTCAGGGAGCTGTGTATCAATTCCACGTTCCCTATCACGTTTATACTCTTCACCGAGTGTTTCGGCATCATACTCGAAATGACCTGTAACCATTATTCTTCTTCCATCAACAGAGGCGGCAATCAATACTCCGGCCTGATCGGACTGAGCTAAAATCTTCAATTCTGGATGATTAACTAATTTTTGATAGTCAATGTCAGTATGGCGAGAATGAGGCGCCATAAAATTGTCATCGAAGCCACGGACTAGATTTTCATTTGGTTCGAGTACTTCATGCTTATAAATGCCAAAGCACTTCTCAGGTAGTTCGTATTTGCTTATTCCATAATGATGGTAAAGCGCTGCTTGAGCTCCCCAACAGATATGTAGTGTAGATGTGACGTTTTCTGCTGACCAGTTCATAATATCTTGTAGTTCTTCCCAATAATTAACATCTATGAATTCCAATTTTTCAACTGGAGCTCCTGTGATAATCAAGCCATCATATTTTTTAGAACGGATTTCATCAAATGATTTATAAAATTGATCTAAATGAAATTTACTTGTGTTTTTCGATTCATGTGTGCTTAAGCGTAGAAATGATATGTTTACCTGAATAGGAGTATTGCCAAGAAAGCGTAGCAGTTGAGCCTCTGTTTTTACTTTCTCAGGCATAAGGTTTAAAATCAATATATTTAATGGGCGAATTTCTTGCCTGGTTGCCCTTTCCTCATCCATGACAAAGATATTTTCCTGTTCTAAAATTTCCTTAGCTGGCAGTTTTTCAGGTATTCTGATTGGCATAATTAGCCTCCTTCTTCAAAAATCATAATATTTTAATTATATAGAAAATTTCCAAATAGAAAAGCTATTTTAATAATTTCTTGTAAATCCTCTAACGAAATCTCGAGAATGGTAAAATGGGGAGGAGATATATACATAGTTCTTTTTGAAAAACTTAAGAGGTTGGAGAGGTGTATGGAGATTGTTTGATCCCACAGCATTTGAGAATATGAAAGTAGTATTAGAAGGGGCAGTTTATGATCGTGACTTTATTGGAGATATATTGGTCATAACCCGTGATGATATTGTTAATCTCTCAACAATGTCAAGAACATATAAGATCGAGATGGAATTGAAGGAACCTTTCGCACCTATTTCTGTTGTTGGTGGCATTGAGTTACATGCTTCACTCGAGAATTTAAGCTCAGAGTTACTCGAATTCAATAGTAATGAAACATATGCTGGATGTACGGTTGATATATTCATTTCATTTCAGGAAAAACTTGGGGTAGGAGAAGTTGAAGATATCTTTATTGAGCTGGAGAAAATTTGGGGGAAGCAAAGAATCATTACTGTGACGACCTCCGAAACGATCAGTAAAATAGATCGGCCAGTAAATTCTTCTACGTTTAAAGTTTCATTTGGTAGGCTTGTAAAAGAAGAGCAAATGGAAGATTTGGAAGATATGGTAGAGTATTTGATCCAATCTCTAAAAGTAGCCAAGGGGATAGAGAAAAATTAAAAAGAAAGAATATTAAAGTTGGAAAAGTGATCTTTAAATACGGTAAAATGACAGCATCATACTTTAGGGAGAGATCATACATGTCCATTTATGAATTTGAAGTGAAAAAAATCAATGGCGAGACCGTTTCGCTTGAGGAATACAAAGGGAAAGTAATGATTATTGTAAATACCGCAAGTAAATGCGGTTTTTCGCCACAGTATGATGATTTGCAAAGCTTATATGTACAATATAAAGAAGATGGTTTAGTCATCCTTGGTTTTCCATGTAATCAATTTCTTAACCAGGAGCCTGGTGATGACCTGGAAATCGATTCTTACTGTAAATTGAATCATGGCGTAACTTTCCCGA
Source organism: Peribacillus butanolivorans (assembly GCF_001273755.1). Taxonomy (GTDB): domain Bacteria; phylum Bacillota; class Bacilli; order Bacillales; family DSM-1321; genus Peribacillus; species Peribacillus butanolivorans. Next base: position 3,068,524 of record NZ_LGYA01000001.1, on the reverse strand, counting down.
TGTTTGCAAAAGTGAATGTTAATGGGAAGGATGCACATCCATTATTTAGTTATATTACCGAAAATGCGCCTGGAGTGATGGGTTCAAAATCGATAAAATGGAATTTTACCAAATTCCTGATTGACCGCGAAGGAAATATTGTCAGTCGATATGCGCCTCGAACAAAACCATTGGAAATAGAAGACGATTTAAAAGAATTATTATAAAAAATGAAAAATGAGTTCATCAGAAGAAGTTTTCCTGGTGAGCTCTTTTTCTGTAACGTTAATATGTTTTTTGCTTTTGTTCGAAATATACCAAATACACGATTTCAAGAGGGGAAAGATGAGGAAAAAGTTGAATATAATAAAGAACAACTATTTTACTCAGGAGGTAAACTATGGAACGAATTGCATGGGTAACGGACAGTACAGGATTATTAGATGAAGAATTATCACTAAATGAACATGTATATGTAGTTCCGATGATTGTCATCATTGATGGCAAGGAATATGAAGATGGTATCGACCTTTCATCTGAGGAATTATATCGCAGGATGAATGAAGAAAAGATAAACCCGACTACTTCCCAGCCGTCTGTGGGGAGATTTTATGAGTTATATAAGATGCTTGAAAAACGCTATGATAGAGTCATTTCCGTTCATCTTTCCAGTAAACTGAGCGGTACAGTTTCGGCTAGCCAGCAGGCCGCACAGATGGTTACGATACCTGTAGATGTTTTTGATTCATTACTAATTTCTTTTCCGATGCTATTAATACTGAAACGGCTCATGTATTATGTTGAAAATGGTCACTCAATTGATGAAGCTTTCGTTAAAACAAGAAAATATGCAGATAGCCATGAAACCTATGTGTTAATAGGTTCTTTAGATCAGCTGTACCGCAGTGGTAGGTTAACAAATGCCCAATATTTTCTCGGAAGTCTATTAAGTTTTAAACCCATCATTTCAATTGAAGATGGTTTGCTTCATACTAAATCGAAACCTCGAAACCTAAAAAAAGCGGAAAAACAAATTTTTAGCGATTTTCGCAAATCATTTGCAACAGGAAAAGTGAAAGAATGCACTATATTATATGGAGTGCTGTCGGAGCAGACCCAGAATTGGAAAGCAATGATTTCTGAAGAATTTCCTAATGTAAAGACGCATGTATCTCCACTCGGCAGTGCGATAGGGGTGCATACCGGTGAACAAACGATTGGAATCAGTTGGTTCAATGAAGATTAAGGCACATTAATAAGAACCATGGTAAAATAGAATGGACTTGGAGTGGTGAAATGAAACAAACTATAATTGAACTTACGGAAAAGTATGTATATAACCAATTGAATTCTGATGCCAGTGGTCATGATTGGTTCCATATCGATCGCGTTCGAAAGCTGGCTTTACATATTGCAAGAGAAGAAAAAAAAGGAAATGAATTTATCATTGAATTGGCGGCTCTCCTTCATGATATTCCGGATGATAAATTAAATCAGAATGTCGATGCAGGTTGGAGAAAGTTGGATGACTGGTTTAGGGAAATTAACTTGGATGTAGAAACTGTTAAGGATATTAAACAGATTATCACCACAATTTCTTATAGTTCTGGACACGTACAACTTCCTTCTATTGAGGCGGAAATTGTTCAGGATGCGGACCGTTTGGATGCGATTGGTGCCATTGGGATTGCCAGGACATTTGCATATGGCGGAAAAAAGGGGCAACCAATGTATGATCCGTCACTTATTGTACGTGAGAAGATGACAAAACAGGAATATCGGATGGGTAAAAGCTCTTCCGTTCATCACTTCTATGAAAAATTATTACGGTTACAAGACATGCTTAACACCTGTACAGCTAAGAAGATTGCAAGTGAAAGGCATGAGTATATGGTTAGCTTTTTAGAGGAATTTTACAAGGAATGGGATGTACGATTATGAAAGTTTATAGCATGGAACATGTAATGAAAACACAAGGGGAAAAGCTATTATTTAAAGATGTTTCTTTTTCCATTACCGAAGGCGAAAAGATTGGGATCGTTGGTATAAACGGAACTGGAAAATCCACACTTTTGAATATTATTGCAGGTTTAGAAGATAGTGATTTGGGAACGAAGGATCATCCAAATGATTACACGATTTCCTATTTATCTCAAGATCCTTATTTTGATGAAAAATTAACGATTATGGAGTATATGTATGAAAGTTCAACTCCAGTATTTTCGTTAATTAAGGAATATGAAAAAACACTCATTCAGCTGCAATTAGATCCACAGAATAGCACAACTCAAGACCGGTTGTTAAAGCAACAACAGGAAATGGATGCCCTTAGTGCCTGGGATACAAGTGCGAATGCACGAACTATATTGACAAAGCTTGGTCTTCCAGATCATTCAAGGAAATTGGGTGAACTGTCAGGTGGCCAAAAAAAACGTGCCGCTCTGGCAAAGACTTTGATTGAAACTCCTGATCTGCTTATTTTGGATGAACCTACGAATCATCTTGATTTTGAAAGCATTACCTGGCTCGAAGAATATTTGGCTAAATATCAGAAGTCCGTTTTATTTGTGACCCATGATCGTTATTTTCTTGATCGGGTTTCCAATAAAATTTGGGAAATCGCACAGTCACAGCTATTCGAATATAAAGGAAACTATGCTGACTATTTAGAATCAAGAGCTATTCGGGAAGAAAACGAATCGACCGAACGAACGAAAAAGGAAAGTTTATTTAAAAAAGAATTAGCCTGGATTCGTAAAGGTGCAAAGGCACGTACCACTAAACAAAAGGCACGGATTCAACGTTTTGAAACATTAGAAACGGGTGTGAAAGATAAGCAAAAAACTGAAAGTCTTGAGATGGAATTAAGTGGTGCCCGCCTTGGGAAAAAAGTTCTGGAGATGCAAGATATTTCTAAATCTTTTGGTGATCAGTCTATCATCAAACACTTTTCCTTCCTATTCAAACCAGGTGACCGCATTGGAATCGTAGGTAATAATGGCAGCGGAAAGTCTACGTTATTGAACATTTTGGCTGGGCGAGAACCGATAGATGAAGGAAATCTTGAAATAGGACAAACAGTGAAAATTGGTTATTATACTCAAGAAAGCGTTGATATGGATGAGAATCTTCGCATGATAGAATATATCCGGGAAACAGCTGATTCAATCGCTCTTAAAGATGGCAGTTTTATTTCTGCTGCACAGATGCTTGAGAGATTTTTATTCCCAATGGGTTCTCATGGTACCCCAATACGCAAGCTGTCCGGAGGAGAAAAAAGACGTTTGTATCTGCTTAACATCTTAATGGGAGCACCTAATGTCCTGCTTTTGGATGAACCGACGAATGACTTGGACACGCAAACTTTGACAGTTCTCGAGGACTATTTAGAAACGTTTTCAGGTGTAGTTATTACCGTATCACATGATCGTTATTTTCTTGATAAAACCTGTCATCAGCTCCTTGTCTTCAAAAATAAAGGTGAAATTGATTTTTATTACGGCAACTATTCAGAGTTCTTAGAGGAAAAAACAGTAGAGATCGTTCTTGAAAAAAAGCCAGAGCCTCAGATAAACCGCACAGAAAAGAAAAAGAAAAAACTAACCTATGCGGAAAGTAAGGAATGGGAAGAAATCGAAGGTAACATGGAACATGTCGAGCAGCGTCTGACAGACATCACAACAGAAATGTCAGCAGCGGGGAGCGACTTTGAAAAAGTTCGTCTGCTTCTTGAAGAGGAAAAAGAACTAACAGATAAATTAGAGAATATGATGGAAAGATGGACGTATTTAGCGGAAAAATTAGAAGAGGGATAAGTGAGAGACTGGTTCAGGGGAAGTATGCTTGGTCCAGTCTTTTTTTGTCTATCTCAATTGCATGAGAATCTGTGGCCATTGTGATAAAATCTAGTACATGGGTACGTCTTGTAAAAGGAGAGAAAAGTATTGAAAATAAAATCAATAGAACCTACACCAAGTCCAAATACAATGAAAATTAATCTAACAGAAGAGCTCTTAGCAGGTAAAAGTAATAATTATAAAAAAAATCAAGCCGATCAAGCACCTCAGCTTATTAAAGATTTATTTACGATTGAAGGGGTGAAAGGCGTATATCATGTTGCCGACTTTTTAGCCGTTGAGCGTAATGCGAAATATGATTGGAAAGATATCTTGGTCCAAATTCGTCAAGTGTTTGGTGAGAAAACGGAAGAACAAAATCAACAAACGGTAATAAATGAACATTATGGTGAAGTAACAGTTGCTATTCAACAATTCAAAGGAATTCCGATGCAAATTAAAGCAAGTGATAGCCAACATGAAAAACGCTTTGCTTTACCAGAATATTTTATTAAAGGTATTGCTGCTGCTCAAAAAGAAGACGATAATGTAGTCTTGCTCCGAAAATGGAAGGATTATGGTATCCGTTACGGGGATATGGATGATATCGTGAAAGAAGTAGCGGATGAGTTGGTTGCCGCTTTTCCCGAAGAACGAATTAACCAGCTAGTAGCTGCTGCTCAAGAAACCGTTGATAAAAAAGAGGCATTCGTGAAACGTCCCAAAATAAAACTAACCGCAGAAATGTTGAATGATGAAAATTGGGAAAAACGTTATCAAGCGTTAGAACAAATGGAAGATCCAACGGTTGAAGAGATTCCAGTATTGGATATAGCCTTGTCTGATAGTAAAGTCTCTATTCGTCGACTTGCTGTTGTTTACTTAGGTATGATCGAGGATACAAAAGTACTTCCGAGCTTGTACAAAGCATTGAAAGATTCAAGTGTGGCAGTAAGACGAACAGCGGGTGACTGTTTATCTGATCTAGGTTTTGAAGAAGCAATGGGAGAAATGTCGCAATCCTTATCAGATAAAAATAAACTAGTAAGGTGGAGGGCTGCGATGTTCTTATATGAAGTGGGAAATGAAACAGTCCTACCCTATTTAAAACAAGCTGAACAGGACCCAGAGTTCGAAGTGGCTCTACAGGTTAAAATGGCTATTGACCGAATAGAAAACGGAGAAGAAGCAAAGGGTTCAGTTTGGAAGCAAATGACAGAATCAAGGCAAACAAATGACAAGTGACTTTGATTAAAAATCGTTTTATCAACAAATCATACAAATTGCATGTTTCTATTTTGTAGGCAAAAGGTATTCGGATGGACTTAATTCCGGATGCCTTTTGTTATTTTTATGCTCTAAAAATGTCCCGCTTTAGGGCATATTTTGTAACCAGGTTTTCAGTTAGTCAGATTCACAGAGAGCATCCTCTGCAGAAATGATTTTTTTATATGCCTTGGTGTAACAATTGATACCATAAGAGCTTTGGACTTGGATAATTTCAGTGAAAATTATGCTTGTCGATTGAACGAGTACAGTTTTACTGACCAATCATGTGTTTTGGATTTGTTAACAGTCAAAAACATGCGAAATAGTATGTTTTTTACATGAAACCATTGCTTATAGGAGAAAAATATCTTTTCTATTATTTTAGTAAAACTTTTTTATGGATATTTAAGAGTTGAATGGTTGCATTTGTATGTAAATATGTTAGAATTTTTAGAGTATACAAAAAATTGAATTATATAAAATTATTAGAGAAGTGAAAATTGGGGGTTACAACAAATGTCTACATCAAATATGAGAAGTGATATGATTACAAAAGGAATCGACCGTGCTCCACACAGAAGCCTTTTGCGTGCAGCAGGTGTTAAAGAAGAAGATTTCGGAAAACCATTTATCGCGGTTTGTAATTCATACATTGATATCGTTCCAGGTCATGTTCACCTTCAGGAATTCGGTAAAATAGTGAAGGAAGCGATTCGTGAAGCTGGCGGTGTTCCTTTTGAATTTAATACAATTGGGGTAGACGATGGAATTGCCATGGGCCATATTGGTATGCGCTATTCTTTACCTAGCCGTGAGATTATTGCGGATTCTGTAGAAACGGTTGTATCTGCACATTGGTTTGACGGTATGGTTTGTATTCCAAACTGTGACAAGATTACACCGGGTATGATGATGGCAGCTCTTCGTGTTAATATTCCTACAATATTTGTAAGTGGCGGGCCTATGAAGGCAGGGAAAGACAAAAACGGTAAATCTCTTTCTTTAACGTCTGTTTTTGAAGGTGTAGGAGCATACCAAGCGGGTAATATAAATGAAGAAGATTTGCAAGAACTTGAGCAAGTTGCATGTCCTACGTGCGGTTCTTGTTCAGGGATGTTTACAGCAAATTCCATGAACTGTTTGGCCGAAGGTTTAGGTCTTGCACTTCCAGGTAATGGTACAATTTTGGCTGTAGCCGAAGAACGTAAGGATTTTGTTAAAAAATCTGCCAAACAATTGATGAAAATAATCAAACAAGATATTAAACCTCGTGATATCGTAACGATTGATGCAATTGATAACGCATTTGCTTTGGATATGGCGATGGGTGGTTCGACTAACACAGTGCTTCATACACTTGCATTGGCACATGAAGCAGGTTTTGAATATCCTATGGAACGCATCAATGAAATAGCAAACCGCGTACCACATCTTGCGAAGATTGCCCCAGCATCTGATTATCATATTGAAGATGTACACAATGCTGGTGGTGTGAGCGCAATTATTCATGAGTTACTTAAAAAACCAGGTGCCTTTAACGGTGATTGTCTTTCTGTTTCAGGTAAAACGCTACGCGAAAATGTTGAGGGTTGTGAAATATTGGACAAGGATGTTATTCATCCGTTGGATAATCCGCATTCTGAACGTGGTGGTCTTGCTGTATTGTTTGGTAACCTTGCTCCTCAAGGCTCAATTATTAAAGTGGGTGCTGTTGACGAATCTGTTGGTGGCTACCACAGAGGGCCAGCGATCTGCTTCGATTCACAAGAAGATGCACTATCTGGAATTATTACTGGCAAAGTAAAAGAAGGTAATGTTGTTGTCATCCGCTATGAAGGTCCAAAAGGCGGGCCGGGCATGCCGGAAATGCTGGCGCCTACTTCTCAAATCGTTGGCCGAGGTCTTGGTGCTAAAGTGGGATTAATTACTGATGGACGTTTTTCAGGTGCATCCCGAGGCATCAGTATCGGTCATATCTCCCCAGAAGCAGCTGAAGGTGGTCCAATCGCATTTGTAGAAGATGGAGATATCATCGAGTTAGATTTGAATAATCGTAAAATCGAATTAGAAATTTCCGATGAAGAATTTGAAAAACGCAAAGCTAACTGGAAAGGTTTCGAGTCAAAAGTTAAAACAGGCTATTTAGCCCGTTACTCTAAACTTGTAACTAATGCTAGTTCAGGCGGCGTAATGAAAGTTTAATTTAGATCATGTGAAATAAAAACACGGTAGAAGAATCAAATCAATTCTTTTACCGTGTTTCTTTGTGAAGACTATTTTTATAGTGTTTAATTTTTGATATTTGACAGTGTGTGTGCAAACACGGTTTCATAAAAACTTTAACAAAAGTTGTAAGCGTCATTTTTGCATATGGACTTAAGAATATAGTATGATTATACTAATTGAAGAATTGTAACCAAGGAGGTTTTTTTATGTCTATGGCATATGATGAATATATGAAACAAATGGTGAAGCCTATGCGTGCTGAATTAGTTCAAGCAGGTTTTGAGGAGTTAGAAACCGCTGAGGCTGTTGAAAACTTTATGGAATCTGTCGAGGGTACAACATTGGTTGTTGTGAATTCAGTTTGTGGCTGTGCTGCCGGGTTAGCTCGTCCAGCTGCTACTCAAGCTGTTCTCCAAGCAGAGGATAAACCAAAGCATCTTGTAACCGTATTTGCTGGTCAAGATAAAGAGGCAACAGCCAAAATGCGTGAGTATTTTGATGGTATTGAACCTTCTTCGCCATCCATGGCTCTTTTAAAAGGCAAGGAAGTCTTACATTTCATTCCACGTCATGAAATTGAAGGCCAGCCGATGGAAGCTATTATGAATAACTTGTTAGCAGCATTTAGTCAAGTAAAATAAGTGATAAAGTAGAATGTCCTGGAAACGGGGCATTCTTTTTCAAATTTTTAACAGTTTAAAGGGGTAGGACAGATGTTTATCACAACAGCAGGAAGAGCCGATAATGAGACAATAATGATGGCCAAAAAGTTAGCAGGAAAATTACATATTCCTTTTATTGCTCGAAGAAAACGCTCAGTTAGGGCGATTCAATCAGAAAATGGTGAAGATGATTGCCTTGTTTTTGGAAAAATGAGAATGGAGCTATATCGGTTTGAAGAAAAAGAGCCATTCTTTTTTCATCCAAACCTTGCCATGATCCGAATAAAAAGAATAAAACAAGGAGAAAGTGATCCTTTTCTCGTTGCTGGAGATATAAAGGAAGGAAGTACTGTGCTTGATTGTACAATGGGCTTGGGCTCAGATGCGATTGTCTCAAGTTTTGCTGCTGGAGAAAATGGACAGGTTAGTGCTTTGGAAGAAAATCAATACTTAGCCTTGCTCGTAGACCATGGTTTGAAAACATGGGAAAATGCAGATGAAAAGATGATTCAAGCGATGAGAAGAATTAAGGTCATTCATACTGATCATTACGAGTTATTGAAAACATTACCGGATAATCATTTCGATGTGGTATATTTCGATCCAATGTTTGAGGAAACAATCCAAGAATCAAATGGGATTAGGGGATTGGCTCATTTTGCGGAAGGTCATGACTTAACAATGGAAATAATGAAAGAAGCCAAGCGGGTTGCGCGAAAGAGAGTCGTGTTGAAGGATCATTTTCGCAGCTCCCGCTTTGAGGAATTTGGATTTGAAGTATTAAAGAGAAAAACATCCAAATTTCATTATGGCTACATTTCTGTACTGTGATTAAGCTTTGTAATCTGACTCATTTAGACCTATCGCACAGCCCTCGCGGCTTGAATCTGCAGCACCATAGCTCGACCCGTCAGCCGGGTTGATTTGTATTGCCTGAACATTCCCTATAGAATGGGGCACTTCATTAAATGCAAAGCCCATTGCTTCTAAGTGGCCTTTGCTAATCATATCAATACCTGATTCCCATTCAATATGAGGGCCCATAGGAGTGAAAATTCTAGGTTCTTCAATGGCTGCTTTTAAGTCCATTTTTAAATCAAGTACATTGATGATCGTTTGTACGACTGAACTGATGATGGTCGGTCCTCCTGGAGAACCTAGCGTCAATATAGGCTCACCGTCTTTAAAGATGATGGTCGGGCTTTTACAGCTGACAGGACGTTTATTTGGCTGTACTTCATTCATTCCACCTGGAATGGAATCGAAATCCGTCAGTTCGTTATTCAGCATGAAGCCATAGTCGGAAACCATGATACCGGAACCGAATGGATGTTCGACAGTAGATGTACATGCGGCAATATTTCCCCATCTGTCACGGACAGTAAAATGAGTCGTTTCACTACGTTCTTCGTCATTTGGTTGTGGGATGACATCCCTTTGTTTCACAGAATCATATATCCAAGGATTTCCGAAGTCAATTGCATTATTTCTTGCCTTAAAATTAATGAATGAGCGTCGTTTAGCTATATATTCATCATGCAAAAGACCCTTTAATGGTAATTCGGCAAATTCGGGATCAGCTAGAAAAGCCTTTTTGTCAGTAAATGCTAGACGCATCGCTTCGGCAATTAAGTAATATTTTTCCCATGAATGTACATCATATTGTTCTAAGTGGAAGCTCTCCAATATTTTTAGAATTTGAATGACAGTGAATCCTCCTGCACTTGGGGCCATCGATGAAGCAATTTGGTAATCCTTATAAGTACCAAACATTGGTTCATCAATGGTTGCTTTATAGTCCTGTAAATCAGAAAGTTTCATAAAACCTCCAAGTTCCTGAATACAAGAAATGATTCCTTCTCCGATTTCACCTTCATAAAAAGCGGAAATTCCATCACGCTGTAATATTCGATAGGTATTAGCCAATTTTTCTTTTATTAGGAGGTCACCAGCTTTGTATGGTTTACCGTTTGGAATGAAGAATTTACGGGCTTCCTCCCCTAACCGATACTCAAAATTTTCAAGGGCATCGCAAAATACCCAATTGACAGGAACTCCTTTTTCAGCGAATTCAATAGAGGGCTCAATAAGCTCAGCTAATGTCTTACTACCGTATTCGGAGAGAGCTTCATCTATAGCCTTAAGAATTCCTGGAATACCAACTGCTGTAGCTTTAATCGAACGTTTTTTAAATGGGATGACTTCCCCTTTTTCATCAAGAAACATGTTTGGATGCGCGGCTTTAGGTGCTCTTACATGGCCATCGAATATTTTAGTTTCCTTATTCTTTTCGTTATATACCATAAGAAAACCACTGCCACCGATACCAGTCATCATAGGTTCTACAATATTCAGAGCAAATTGGATGGCAACCGCCGCATCAACCGCATTTCCACCTTCACGTAATATTTTTTTCCCAATGGAAGTAGCTACGGGATGAGCGGTAACGACCATTCCGGCCTTTCCTGTGGCTGTTTCCCTCTTGTAATCATCTTTAGTGTTTCCATTGTTGTTTTCCAAAGTAATTCCTCCAGTATTCAGTCCTTTTATCTGCCAAGTCGTAACGCCTTTTTTAAAAGAAAACCTTGTCATTACTGATGAATGACAAGGAGTTTTTTCGTAGGTATTTATTTATTCTTAATCAGCAAATGATAAATATACGAAAAATGCTAACGTTACAAGACATAAAGCCACCATGGCAGTCGTAGTCAAAGCCATATAAGACCCCTCCTTAAAAAGACTTGAATCTTATTAAGTTCTCCAAATATCGTCAAAATCCTTCATTTACAAATTGAATAGTGGATATTTAGTAAAAAAGTTTGGGTTCATGAACTTTATATAGGTATTTATCCTTTTTTAAGATTTTTGAAACCTGGGTAACTATATATTCGTAATTACTAAAAAATAAAAGTATACTAAATATATAGAAAATAATAATAAGAAGAAGGGAAGGGGGAGTGTGATTTGAAATCAGCGGTTTGGTTCAGGAAAAGTCTCGTCATTTTAGTATCCGTTTTGACATTTGGGCTTGTCACCCCTTCAGATCTATCGTGGCTGGCTGAAGCCGATTCGTTAAAGGATACTAAAAAAGGGTTAGTAGAAGAAGAACATTTATCCTATCTTTCTTCTCAAAAACCTACTGATATAGAAGAGGAATTTAATCGGGAAGAGTTCTTATCAGGCATTCTGGATAAAGCTGAGGAAAACGCATTTATGAAATTTGGCGAGAAAATCAATCCTAAAATTGGTGATGAATTCAAAATAGCCATATTACCAAAAATGGAAGATGCTATTACAGAAATAACGTCCCAATTTCCTGATGAAAAATTACAGCAATTAACGATTACTGAGCAGCCAAGTGCGGGTAGAGCGGAGAAAATTTTTCATATATTTGATTCGATAAGCGGCAAGGATATCATGCGGTTCCATGTCAGACAGGAGAATCCTCCATTAGAGGGATATTGGTTTGATTTTCATTATCATACCTATCATGATTCATATGCGACCCATTATGATTTAGGGAAAATATATTGGGATAAAAATACACCCCCGGAGTGGACAAGTAAACAAAGACTCTCTTAGTAGCTTGGTTCCATTGATTTTAAGCACATGTAAGAGTATGATAATTGTTATATAAGTATTAAATGATACGTTGTTATGCAACGTATTTATTTTGTGTTAAACAAAGTACAAGATTAGATATTTTAAAGCTAGTTAAGTAAGATGATCTTTTTCAATTGGGTTTCTACTTTTATAGTTACAGTAGCAGAGGAGTCTTCATCATGTCAGAGTTGTTAAATAACGTCATTAATACATATGCTCAATTTTTTGACTGGAATATGTGGGGTGAGGTTTTAACCGACCCGGTTAGCTGGGGATTGATTGGTACGCTCGTATTAATGGAAGGACTACTGTCAGCGGATAACGCTTTGGTTTTGGCGGTAATGGTCAGGCACCTGCCGGAAAGACAACGGAGAAAAGCTCTTTTTTATGGTTTGTTAGGCGCTTATGCTTTCCGGTTTGTAGCAATTGGAATAGGTGTTTTCCTCATTAAACTTTGGTGGGTGAAGGTCATTGGAGCCGGCTACCTTGGTTGGCTCTCGTTCAAATACTTTAGAGATAAAAGAAAAAAACAAGCTGGAAACGATGAAGATATTCAGGGAATGAGTAAAAACAGCTTGCTGATCCGTATGTTTGGTACCTTATGGGGAACGGTTGCTGCTGTAGAATTAATGGATATTGCATTTTCCGTCGATAGCGTATTGGCTGCCTTTGGGGTAAGTGAAAAAGTCTGGGTTCTCTTAACCGGTGGGATGATTGGTGTTTTGATGATGCGAGGCGTGGCTGGGTTATTTTTAAAGCTGATTGATAAGATTCCAGAATTAGAAACTGCAGCATATGTTTTAATAGGGTTCATTGCTATAAAAATGCTTATTGCTGTTGCAGGGATTGAAATTCCTCATGCTATCTTCTTTGCCTTTATTTTCATTATTTTCGGCACTACGATCGTATTTCATTTTAAGAAAGAAAAAAGAGTTAAAGAACACGGTTAAACAATCAATAATAAAAGCTGACATCAAAATGATGTCAGCTCAGTTTGTAGACAAAAGGGGTTCGGAATTATAAAATTCCGAACCCCTTTTGAAATTCCCTTTGAATTTTGGTCCAAGGTTAAGATATTGGGGCTCTACGAGCCCGCTCTGTTAAGCCATTTTTGGATCTTGCCATGTCCAATTGGCCATCTTCTTTAAATTAATGGCAGCGAAAGTAAGCATCGCTTGCATCGACAATTTTTTAAGTCCCCTTAAAGTAGTCCAACGCATACCATGCTTTTCTTTTGCATCTGCGAATACACGCTCAATCGTTTCTTTACGTTTCGCATATATAGGTTTTACATCTTGATGAGTACGCAGATGATCTGCTTCTTCCACATATGCTTGCCAGATATGCCGTGTCACCACTTTTTGGTGGTCTTTGCTTTCTGTACACCGTGATAAAGATGAGCATGTTGCACAAATGTGTTTTGGCGATTTGTACTCGCGATAGCCCTCTTTATTTGTTGTTGAGTACTTTAAAGTCTCGCCCGAAGGGCAAAGGTAACAATCAAAATGTTCATCGTAAATATATTCATGTTTGCGATAGAATCCTTCTTTTGTACGAGGACGTGTATAGGGTAAAGCCGGTGTAATTTCTTTTCCAAATAGATAGCTTGTAATGGCTGGTGTTTTATAAGCTGCATCTGCCGCAACGGCTTCGGGTTTTCCAACTTTCTCAATCACTTGTTCAACAAGTGGCTCTAATATATGACTATCATGCGTATTTCCAGGTGTTACAATCGTTCCCAGTACAAAACCGTTGCGGTCTGCGGCCGCGTGGAATGAATAGGCAAACTGTTTTGTTCGTTCATCTTTCACATAGTAGCCACTCTCAGGATCAGTTGTACTTTCTTTAATCTCTTTGGTTTCTTCCTTATCAAATTTATCCGGTGGGAAAGGCTTCTTTCCATGGTTTTCACGATCTTGATTTATTTCTTCTTGAAGGCGTCCTTGATACGCTCGTGTTTCCTTGCGAACGATTTTCTTTTCAAATTTCCGCTTATTCGCACTGGCTTTCACATGTGTGGAATCAACGAATACGTGCTCTGCACTTATTAACTTTCTATCGGCAGCTGTCATAGATGCGATAGAATATCTGTTCAAACAGGTCTGTATCTTTAAAGCGCCGTTCATAATTTTTGCCGAACGTTGAGAAGTGTGGCACTTTATCATGGAAACCGTAACCTAAGAACCAACGGTAAGCCATATTTGTTTCAACTTCTTCAATCGTTTTACGCATTGAACGAATACCGAAGGTATATTGAATGAATGTCAGTTTAACTAAAATAACTGGGTCGATACTTGGGCGACCTACCTCTGAATACACATCTTTTACCAAATCATAAATGAAAGTGAAGTCAATGGCTGCCTCAATTTTACGAACCATATGGTTCGCTGGCACCAGTTGATCCAAAGTAATCATTTCAAGATGATCTCGCTGAATAGAATTATGTTTCGAAAGCATCGTCATCACCTCAAGTTTTAATACTCCTATATTAAAACAAAATAGACTGTAGGCAAAAGTGTTTATTTCTAATTGTTAAAACAAAGTTGATTGGAACGGAAGGTGCGAGACTCCTGCGGGAAAAGCGTGTCCAAGGGAGACCCCACAGGCGCAAAGGCGCCGAGGAGGCTCCCTGACCGCCCGCGGAAAGCGAGTGCCTGGAGTGGAAATCAACGTTCGAATTTTTACAACCCCTCAAAAAAAACTGTAGACAAACTCGATTTTCATCGAGTTTGTCTACAGTCTGAGCTGACATCAAAATGATGTCAGCTTTTTCTTTGGAAAATATCAAATAGTTGAAGAATGACAGTAAATGTTGTGAAAAAAAGAAAAGGTAAAAAAAAGTTAAGCCAGAGTGAAGTGAGTAAAGGATGTAGCAATATACCGAAGAAAATAGAGAACAGCAACAGGTCGAGAATGATAAACACTTTTAAACTGTAGATATCAAGAACTTCTTCGGCAAGTTCACGGTGCTCATGCAGGATGACCTTTTTATTAATCGATTTCATGTAATCACCTTAAACCTTTTACGATTAGATACTGTTGATATATGAAAAATCCGGAGAATTGGTGCTTCGTGGGAGAAATCTTCAGCAAATTTACCAGAAAAACATAAAGTTAATATATTGTCTTAATATGCTATACTAATATAATAGTATAGGGATTTTTTTGTAGTTTAATATACATATATTTTCGCAATATACATTGGATTTAAGGAAAGGAAGGGTTGAAGGTGAAATATAAAAATTGGATAGCAATACTTGTATTATTTGCTTGTTTCCTTTCAATGCTTTCCCTTTCTTTAGCTAAAGCGGAAGGAGTGAAATGGCGGAATTTGACGAAAGATAATCCTTTAAGGCAGGCGGAAATATTGCAGGATAATAAAGAACTGCAAAGTTTATTTTTATTTCCTGAAGAGGATTTCGATGAACAGGAAGCCTTAAGGATTGTAGAAACTATTGATGCACTTCCTCATTCCCTATTGTTGAAAACTGTAGACCATGGAGTGAGAATGAAGCTATTCAACGGAAATCTGACAGAAAATCAATCAGCGGCCTATTTAAAAGGGAAAGCTCCACGTGGTTATTTGAATAAAGATACAACATGGGATTCCGTTCCAGGCATGGGTGGTTCATATACCGTCTTAGTTAAAATCGGTGCAAGCGATAAGGGAAGCGGGCATGGTTCTGTAAATTTGGAGCTACATGAGCTTGCGCATTCCATTGATAATATTGTTTATGATGGCATCCGTGAGGACATAGATTATTTGAGAATTTGGGGAAAGGAAGTAGATGTACTGTTTCCAGGACAGTCATATTTTTTAAATTATCCTGAAGAATACTTTGCAGAAACATTTGCCATGTTTTATGTAAACTTTGACCAAAATCAATTACTTAGACAAAAAGCACCTGAGACTTATAATTTTATTAAACAATTAGATTAAACATTGAGCTGAAATACGTTAAAATAAGAAGGATGAATGTAGAAAAGGTGGTTTACCATGAAGCAATATTTAGATTTATGTAAGCATGTACTTGAAAATGGAACTCAAAAAGGTGATCGTACGGGAACAGGAACGATAAGTACCTTTGGATATCAAATGAGATTCAATTTAAAGGATGGGTTCCCTGTTCTTACAACGAAAAAAGTTAGTTTAAAAGCGATTATTCATGAATTATTATGGTTTTTAAAGGGTGATACAAATGTCGGCTACCTTCAGGAAAATAGCGTGCGCATTTGGAATGAATGGGCTGATGAAAAGGGAGAATTAGGCCCGATTTATGGTCATCAATGGCGTTCTTGGGGAGCAGCGGATGGAAGACAAATCGACCAAATCAGTGAAGTGATTGAACAAATTAAAACCAATCCAAATTCAAGAAGATTGATAGTTAGTGCTTGGAATGTGGGAGAACTGGACGAAATGGCATTGCCGCCTTGCCATGCTTTCTTTCAATTCTATGTGGCTGATGGCAAGCTTTCGTGCCAGCTTTATCAGCGTTCTGCCGATGTATTCCTAGGTGTTCCGTTTAATATAGCTTCATATGCGCTATTAACGATGATGATTGCCCAAGTATGTGATTTAGAAGTTGGTGAATTTGTACATACATTTGGGGACGTTCATATTTATTCGAATCACCTTGACCAAGTGGAACTGCAGTTGACACGAGATCCCAAACCACTGCCAATCATGAAAATAAATCCGGAAGTGAAAAATATCTTTGATTTTAATTTCGAGGACTTTGTTCTGGAAAACTACGAAGCCCATCCCCATATAAAAGGTGAGGTTAGCATATGATTTCGTTGATAGTAGCTATGGATCAAAATCGAGTGATAGGGAAAAACAATCAACTACCGTGGCATTTACCAGCAGATCTCCAGTATTTTAAAAAAGTGACGATGGGTCATCCAATCGTGATGGGTCGTAAAACATTTGCATCAATCGGGAGGGTACTGCCTGGTAGGGAAAATGTCATCGTTACACGAAATCTTGATTTTACTGCAGAAGGTTGCGCCGTATTACATGATATTTCAGAAATTAAGACGTTTGCGGATAAAAGTGACAAGGAAGTCTTCGTGATTGGTGGAGCAGAAATCTTCAAAGAAATTCTTCCTTTTACAGACCGCTTATATATTACGGAAATTCATGAGAACTTTGAAGGTGACACTTATTTTCCAGAAATTAATGATGAAGAATGGGAAAAGATCTCATCTATCCCGGGTATCATGGATGAAAAAAATCTCTATCCGCATGAATTTATTATCCTACAAAAAAAATAGAGTGAAATCCGATTATGGAACATTAGCCATAATCGGATTTTTTGGTTTAAAACAAACAAAAGATAGAATTTTTAGAAAAATCAATTACATTAATAACAGTAAAGTGCTATAATAATTGAATTGATTAGGAAGGAAATGAGGGATTGTTATGAACCAGACTGTATCTATGAATAGGGGGATTCAATTGGAAGATATTCTAATTGCCTATAGAGAACTGAAAGAGATTGTTTTACATACTCCTTTACAAAAAAATCAGAGGCTCTCTGAAAAATATGAATGTAATGTTTATTTAAAACGAGAGGACCTTCAACATGTACGTTCCTTTAAATTAAGAGGAGCTTACTATAAAATGAAAAGCTTGACCCAGGAAGAGACGAAGAACGGAGTCGTATGCGCCAGTGCAGGAAATCATGCACAAGGAGTGGCCTTTTCCTGTAGTCAATTAGGAATTCATGGGAAAATTTACATGCCTGCTACAACACCAAGGCAAAAAGTCGATCAAGTTCAGTTATTTGGCAGGGAAAATGTTGAAATAGTCTTAATTGGTGATACATTTGATGATGCATTTGCCATGGCGATGGAATGTTGTGAAAAAGAAGACCGTTCCTTTATCCATCCTTTCAATGATGAAAAGGTAATCGCCGGGCAAGGTACAACAGCTGTTGAAATCCTAAATGATTGTGAAGATGAAATTGACTATGTATTCGCAGCAATCGGTGGTGGGGGACTAATGGCCGGTGTTTCAAGTTATTTCAAATCGGTCTCGCCGAAAACGAAATGTATTGGAGTAGAGCCACTTGGTGCTGCTTCAATGGAATATTCGTTCAAAGAAGGAAAAGCGACTGAACTTGAAAACATAGATACCTTTGTTGATGGTGCGGCTGTTAAGTATGTAGGAGAGATGACATATCAGATTTGCAAGGAAAACTTGGAAGATATCGTTGTCGTTCCTGAAGGGAAAATCTGTACCACAATACTGGATTTATATAATCAGCATGCGATTGTGGCTGAACCAGCTGGGGCGTTATCAGTAGCTGCACTGGATTTATATAAAGAACAAATCAAAGGAAAAACAATTGTTTGTCTTGTCAGTGGGGGTAACAACGATATTGGCCGTATGCAGGAAATTAAGGAAAAGTCTTTATTATTTGAAGGTCTGCTTTATTACTTTATCGTAAATTTCCCACAACGGGCGGGAGCGCTAAGGGAATTCCTTGATGAGGTGTTAGGACCGAATGATGATATTAGCCGTTTTGAATATACGAAGAAAAACAATAAAGAAAGCGGGCCGGCCCTTGTTGGTGTGGAGTTAAAAGACAAAAATGATTATAATGGACTGATTCAAAGAATGAATAAAAAAGGATTCTCCTTTGTTGAAGTCAATAAAGACAGTAATTTATTTCACTTATTAATTTAATTATAGACAAAATGGTAAATTAGGATAGAATAATAAATATGTTTTTACATTTTATTCTACCTGCACATTTGTTATAAATAATCTGTCGATAATTGTTACCATTTTATGAAGAAATGCCAGTATACTTTCAATTGGTTGGAAATGGTATTATAATCAGAATAGGTCGAATTACAACACCAAAGGGGATGTATCAATGTCGAACATTGGAGTACCTGGTCTAATTCTCATCTTAATATTAGCATTAATTATTTTCGGTCCGAAGAAACTTCCCGAGATAGGTCGTGCTTTTGGACAAACACTGCGTGAATTTAAAAAATCTACGAGTGAATTAACAAAAGGTGATTATGAAGAAGAAAAGAAAACACAACAAAAAAATCATGAATAATTAAATGCTGGGCGTAAGATGGTACCGTCTTGCGCCTTTATGCTGAAACAAAGATACGGATTTTCAGATGAAGGCGTGATCAACTTTGGAAGATAAAGAATTAAATATCATCGATCATCTCGATGAATTGAGAAAACGGCTTATCATTACGGCTGTTGCTTTTTTCATCTTTTTTATCGTTAGTTTTATTTATGTTAAAGATATCTATAATTGGTTTGTGAAGGATCTTGATTTCGACTTAATGGTATTAGGACCGAGTGATATTATCTGGATTTACTTTATGCTTTCAGGAGTTGTAGCCATTGCCGCAACGATTCCGATAATTGCTCTGCAAATCTGGTTATTTGTTAAACCGGCTTTGATGCCAAATGAAGTAAGAGCCACGCTTGCATATATACCTGCTCTCTTCATACTTTTTATCGGAGGACTTGCTTTTGGTTATTTTGTCATCTTCCCAACCGTTCTTCAATTTTTGATTGAATTGGGCGATGATATGTTCATAACCAATTTTACAGCGGATAAGTATTTTTCATTCGTCTTGAATATGACGCTTCCTTTTGCTGTTTTATTTGAGCTCCCTGTAGTTACCATGTTTTTGACCTCAATTGGTGTAATTAACCCATACGTGCTTCAAAAATTAAGGAAGTATGCTTATTTTGTACTTGTGGTTATAGCGGTTTGTATTACGCCACCTGATTTTATGTCAGACTTTTTGGTTATGGTTCCTCTATTGTTATTATATGAAATCAGTATTTCACTATCTAAAATAGTGTATAAACGTAAGGTGAAGCGAGAAAGTTTACTTGAAGAAACCTTTAATAACGAGGAAGATTTATAAAAAAATGACCCATGAAGGCATTATGCCCTTGTGGGTCATTTTGTAATTTAAAAAATGCTGGGGCTTGTCAGTTTTTATACATATGAATATTTATACTTTTGGGTTTATTGTGTATAATATAAGCAATCGGTTAAAAATGAGGATTGATAATTTGATGTTCAAATGCTTGGAATTCAAAGATTGTTTTGGACATAAGGTCACAATTTCAGAAATTCCTGTTTTATTGCCTAGTGATCCGAATTTTTTTATGTTGACCGTGCGTTTGGAAGTGTTTGTAAAACGAGTTTTTGATAATAAAGATCATAAAGAAAATTACTCATTTAAGCATTATTTAGCATCAGTACTTAAACGGCCTGTTTATCACAAGATTTTTTATGAGAATTTACTTAATAATGCGTAATGTGGACTGTTCCATAGCTAACTTCTCCTATAAAAGAGATGCCTCTAATTCCATGTAATATCGAATAAGCGGCGTGTGGTTAGTTGGTTATGGGATAGTCTTTTTTTTGTGTAATCATTTAGAATTAAATGTATTCTTTAACATAGAAAATGAATAGTTTAGTTTGAATGCGTTCTTTGAGTAGGTATAATACAATAGATATGTTAATTTAGGGATGTGTAATGATGAATAAAGTAAAGATAGTAACAGACTCAACAGTAGATATGACACCAGAAGAACTAGAATATTATGATATAACAATGGTTCCTCTATCAATCTATATTGATGGAGAGACTTTTTTGGATAAGGTTGAAATAGAACAGGAAGAATTCTTGATAAGAATGAATCTGTCTAAAGAACTTCCAAAAAGCTCTCAACCAGCAGTAGGAACCTTTGTGGAGGTATATGATGAACTTGGGAAAGACGGTAGTGAGATAATTTCTATTCATATGACTGGTGGTATGAGTGGCACAGTCCGCTCAGCGGAGAGCGCGGCTAGTATGTCTGATTCAAAAGTTACCGTTTTAGACTCTAAATTCATTTCAAAGGCCATGTCATTTCAGGTTATTGAGGCAGCAAAAATGGCGAAAGAAGGTAAATCTTCTGAAGAGATAATTGAACGCCTAGAAAACATTAAAAAGCAGTCAAGTTTAATCATTGTTATTGAAACTCTTGATAACCTTGTGAAGGGTGGAAGAATTGGTAAAGTTTCTGCGTTTATCGGTTCCCTATTGCACATCAAGCCGATTGCTCTTCTTGACGATGGTGTACTGAATCCTGTGTCCAAGGCTAGAAGCCAGTCACAGGTTGTGAAATATATTGTCAAGAAATTCAAGGAAGATACACACGGAAAAACAATTAAAAGCATTGGGTTTGTTCATGCAAACGGTTTTGAAATTGCGGATAAAGTTCGCAAATCCATATCAGAATTATCAGGTTTTCACGATATAAAGATAGAGGCAACTACTGCTGTAGTCAGTACCCATACAGGTGAAGGCGCCATGGCTATTATGTATTATTGGGACTGATTTCTAATAGAAAAGCAGTTACCGAAGTTATGTGTATGATTTGAGCTATTTCATTGTTCAATAAATTGTCTTTAGTTTGTAGAAAGAGTTACTTTTCTCACACCACTTGGTCTGGTAGAATAAATGAAGTAACAGAATATTTTATACATAAAGGACGGGGTAGGGATGAGAATGCTGCATTTGCTTAAGGCAGCTATAGGCACAACGGTATTATTGCTGTTAACAGCATGCGGTTCAAGCGGAGTACCTGATGCGAAAAACTGGGACCTTGAAAATTTCAGTTACATAGATCAGGAAGGGGAACCCTTTTCAAAAAGTGACCTTAAAGGAAAGGTTTGGGTCACGGACTTTATCTTTACAAGTTGTGAGGATGTATGTCTGCCAATGACTTCAAATATGTCTAAACTTCAAAAAATGTTGAAGGACGAAGGCATCTCAGATGTAGAGTTTGTTTCCTTTTCAGTGGATCCAGAGATTGACAAACCCGATGTATTAAAAAAGTTTGGTGACCAATTTAATGTGGACTATACTAATTGGCACTTCCTAACTGGTTATGGTCAAGAAGAGATCGAGCAATTTGCATTAGACAACTTTAAAACACTTGTTAAGAAGCCTGAAAAAGAGGACCAGGTTATCCACGGGACTAGCTTTTTTCTAGTGGATCAGGATGGGAAGATTATTCAAGAATACACAGGTTTGCAGGATATTCCATTTGATGAAATCATCAAGCATATTAAAATTTTACAGAATTATTGAACAGGTTAAATTACCTGTTCTTTCTGTTTTTATAGTTTTAAAATAAAATTAAAGGGAAAAGTCCATTATCCTATAGTCAAATAGTTGTAAATCGTTTATGAACGAAACAGCAGAAGTGAAGAATGATTTTACATGCTAAGTACATGCTAAAATTTATAGGACTAGCTTTTAATCCCTGCTTTTTTTCATAGTATATAGTAACTATTGCTTTAGCAAGGAGTAGGATAGAAAGAGGGTATATTGTTTGCAATCTTTCGTTTTCTACATGATATAATATATGGGTAGGAAGGTGAGGATCATGTGGTACAAAATCACCTGTCTTTTCATATGCCTAGTTTGGATTTCAGGTTGCAGTCAAAGTGAAACTGTTTCAAATCAGTCATCAGTTCAGCAAAAGAGCGTCATTGAACTGAGTGAAAAGGAAACCATTCCAGCCAGCTTTTTTCCGGATCCTGTTCAAATTGTTTCCATCGGTGATTCCTTGACCCAAGGTGTCGGGGATAGCAAAGATAATGGCGGCTATCTGCCTTATTTACAAAATAAGCTGGAAAAAGAACCATCCATTATTTCTGTAGAGATGATTAATCATGGCATTCGGGGAAATCGGACCGATCAACTTTTAAAAAGATTGGATAAGGCAGAAATTCAAGAAGACATTGAACAAGCCGACTCCATAGTTGTCACAATCGGTGGAAATGATATCATGAAGGTATTTAAACAGAATTTTTCCAACTTGGAACTGAATCAGTTTGATTCAGCAAAAATAGGATATGAAAAAAGATTAAGACAGATACTTGATAAGGTGCGCTCTGAAAATGATCACGCCCAGATTTACCTTGTGGGTGTATATAATCCATTTTCAAAATGGTTTGCCGATTTTTATGAACTTGATATGATCATGAATGATTGGAATGAAAGCGGGAAAGAGATTATCAAGGAATATGATTCAGCTTATTTTATCGAGATAGATGATATTTTTAAAAACTCTGAAGAAGACTTGCTGTATGCTGAGGATTATTTTCATCCGAATGATCGCGGGTATGAGCTAATTGCAACAAGAATCTATAATAACATGGAAATTACCACTATTGGAAAGGACACGTTAGAAGCTAGTGCCAAAGGAGATGATGACCAAGAATGACAAAAGTCAAATGGAAGGCTTTGTTTATTTCTTTATTAGCCCTAAACATCCTGGTCATCCTGTTCGTCCTGATTTTAGTTAATCTTCCGGCTAAAGATAAAGAGCTGATACCAAAAGTAAGTTACGAAGAGGATATACAATTTCAGATTCATACGAATCGGGAAGACCTGACTCGATTAATCAACCAGTATCTTGATAAAGAAGGATTGACAGGATCTATTCATTATGAAGTTTTTTTAACGGATGAAGTCGAGCTGTATGGAACAATGCCATTTTTTAATCGTGAAGTTGAAATGAAATTAACGTTTGAACCAATTGCTCAAAAGAATGGTGATTTGATCTTAAAGCAAAAATCTGTTGCTGTTGGACAGATGAATCTTCCGGTTTCATATGTCATGAGTTTAATAAACGATCGGTATAATATGCCGGAGTGGGTCAGTATTCGCCCTAACGACGAAAGTATTTATGTATCACTGCAGGATATGGAACTTAAAAGCGATATTAGGGTAAAGGCAAAAGAATTTGATTTGAAAAATGATGATATTTCATTTTTATTGACCATCCCGTCTTCGCTGCAGTGAATAAAGAATAAATGGGTAAAAAACCAGGATCAAGGTATCCTGGTTTTTTACCCATTTATGTTTATGGAGTTAATGTAAGTGTTTCTAATGCAGGTTGATCTTGATTCAATCCGATTATATAAATAGTTGATGAGGTATCTGCTTGAAAATCTGTGTTAGGTAATGAAAGTGCAACATCTTTTGTACCAGCGGTTCTCACTTCAAAATCAACTTTCATAGGGTATAGATTTAAATATTCGCTTACTTTACGAAACGGAAGGTTTGCAAACACGACATCTCCATCTTTTACGGCAATATCGACTGAAGGTGTATCATATGATAGATGGATAAATCGTACCTTGGCTTCATTTTGAGGAACATATGGATTATCTTCTAAAGTTAACATTTTCAACGAGTCATTTGCCCCAGTTGCAGCGACTGTAAATGATTTTCCACTTTCGAGCGCGACCTTCCGGCTCAATATGGTTGAAGTGGTTTGCCCAGTAGGGTATATATCAATTTGATACATTCCAGGGGGTAATGATAAATAACCACTGTTACCTTTATATACAAAGTTCTTGAGAATGCGCATTTCATTTACATATACATCGATAGCTGAAGCCTTTGGGGCAGCGTGTAAAATTCTTACATATGAGGGTGCTACTGCATTTCTTTGTTCATATCTCATGGGTTGTGTTGCTTTCTCGAGACTTTTTAAGTGCTTATGATAATAATAATCATGCAGATGTGGATTGCTGTATTTATAGTAAGAGGATAGTAAATCATAAGCTACGGCTTTTTGTAAAAATGATTGTTTATCGCTCAAATTCCTTCACCTCTCATTTTATTCATTATGAACCCATCATATGGAAGTATGCTTGGGCATGTGTCAAACCTAACTTGAAGTGGTGAGACAGCATATATTAATAATTTTGAACGGCAAAATATTTTACAGGGCAAAATAAAAGCGTTAAAATGCATTCAATGGAACGTTTGCATAAAAGGAGGATATTTCATTTGACTAAGCAATTAGAGAAAGCAACATTCGCAGGCGGCTGTTTCTGGTGTATGGTAAAGCCATTCGATGAGCAGCCTGGTATCGAATCCGTTATCTCAGGCTATACAGGGGGTACAAAGGAAAATCCTACTTACAAAGAGGTTTGTTCAGAAACCACGGGACATTATGAGGCTGTTCAGATTACTTTTGATCCGAGTGTATATCCTTATGAAAAATTAATCGAATTGTTTTGGCAGCAAATTGACCCAACTGATCCAGGAGGACAATTTTATGACCGTGGCAGTTCCTATCAAACGGCGATTTTTTATCATGACGAAAATCAACGTAAAATTGCTGAAGCTTCTAAAGTAAAACTGCAGGAGAGCGGCAAATTTTCCAAAGCAATTGTTACTCCGATTATTCCTGCCCAAACGTTTTATCAGGCTGAGACGTATCACCAGCATTATTATAAAAAGCAACCTGAGCATTACGAAAGGTATTCGATTGGGTCAGGACGTAAATCATTTTTACAACATCATTGGGGGGAAAAAGATGAACAGTAAAGAAGAATTAAAGCAGAAACTTTCACCAATTCAATATGATGTTACTCAAAATAATGGGACAGAACCAGCTTTTCATAATGAATATTGGAACTTGAAGGAAGCAGGACTATATGTGGACGTCGTTTCTGGCAACCCACTTTTTACTTCAAAGGAAAAGTTTGATTCTGGCTGTGGATGGCCAAGCTTCACAAAACCGCTAGTGGAAGAAGAAGTGGTAGAAAATCTAGATACTAGCTACGGTATGAGAAGGATTGAAGTGCGCTCAAAAACAGCCGATTCTCATCTTGGTCATGTTTTCAATGATGGACCCGGACCATCTGGGTTACGTTATTGCATCAATTCTGCCTCGTTAAAGTTCATTCCGGTCCAAAATCTTGAAAAAGAAGGATACGGGGAATACAAGAAGCTGTTTGATTAACAGAAACCCCTATCACTGGATGATAGGGGTTTTTTATCTGCTCTAGTAATGGTGTATATCATCAGTGATGATCGATGATATACGGACATATGGTAATGTGGTAAGATCGCTTGCCATTGTTCTTCCTGTTACTTCAAAACGGACCGTGTGTGAACCGGGAGAAAGTCCATTGGTGATAAACAAATATCTTTCTCGGGCAAAGGGCCACCAGGTATTTAAAGACGTGATTTCATTTCCATCGATAAATACAGCCACTTCCCCGCCATCGGGGCTTCTAAGTAGTTTCACACCAAGAATACTCCCTTTGAAATTGTATTCAATCAGGCTCCCTTTTTCATTACTTGTAAAGTAGTCTCCTCTTGGACGAAAACCAATCATCTTTTCATAGTTGTCAACTTCTGATAAATCTAATTCAGAACCGGCGTGAAGCTTGGAGGAAAGGCTTGCTATTGGCTTCTCCTGTTTTGTATTATCAAGAAATTGTTCATAAATTGCATTAGCATAAAATTGATAGCCTAGTCCATTTGGATGTATTAAGTCTTTAGTCAGCTGTTTTTCAGTATAGCCTGAAGTCTGAAAAATTGGCCGCATATCTACATTAGTAGCCCTATAATGTTTAGATAATAGTTCGATAGCTGATGCAAATTCCTCATATTTCAAGCTGCTTTCCGTTATTGTGAACAATTCCGCATTAGGATGGAGACGCTTCACCTTCCTGATTAACGCCTCATACGTCATAATGAAATCGTCTACCTTCATATATTTGCGGTCATTCTCGCCGAATACGATGAAAATTAAATCTTTATGATCATGTTTCTTTCTTTGGGAGAGCTTAAAAAGGCCTTCAAAAGCAGTAGAGCCGCTTTGGACCACATAATCCCCATGAAAAGGAATATCATTGACGTCATTCATCTTGTTTTCTAGCTGTTTGAACCATGTTAAATTAGGATTTTCGGCTCCAGAGCCTCTTCCAATACTGTCACCAACAACTAGGTATTGAATCGGCTGGCCGGCTTGGAATTTTTGATAAACATTTAATGAATCATCTGATCCATAGGTTTTAGGAACCTTTTGAAGGATATAGCTGATTAGAAGAATCGTGGCAATTGCAGCGAAAGGGATGAAGGATTTTGCGTTCTTTTTCAATGTAGTTCCCCCGAATAAACATTTTATTTATCTAAATAGGAAAGAGATAGCTTAAAGACTTAAAGAGGCTAAGAATGGTTTTTTCCTTATTATATCCCAATTCGAAACTTACACAATAAGTACTAGGCGATTTTTTGACATTTTTTGCGGTTGCCCTTGGCTGTTCACCTAAATATGAATAATAAAGATGAAAGCAATAATTGGAAAGTTTTTTCTTAAATCTAGAAAAATAGGCTAATGCACAGACCAAGGCGGGCTTAATGACATATGGTAAGGTGTAAAGAGAAAACAGAAATCAAGAAGGAGTGAAACTTAATGTACGGATATGGTGGATATGGCGGAGGATATGGTTATGGTGGTGGCTGCGGTGGTTGCGGTTTTGGTTCAGGTTTCGCATTAATCGTAGTATTGTTTATTCTGTTGATTATCATCGGTGCCTCATTCTGTTGCTAACAAAAGAAAAAACTAAAAGACCAGTAAATGCTGGTCTTTTCTTTATGTTATTAATTTAAAGGAATAAATCCTATTTAATTCCTTACTTTCTCAGACAAGTGTCTGGGGGGCTGGATTGCCCGTGAAATTATCGAAAAAAACCAACTGAAAAATATCGAAGAACCGGTTTTTAGCTGGTGAAAGAAAATAACCAGGAATCCTAGTTATTTTTTTTTATGGAATAAACTATGAAATCATACGAATGCACGTTCTTAAGTGTCCTGGTTTTTCTTTATTCAGCATATCTGCTAAAATAACGAAAGATGTAATTATTTTAGGGGGAAAAAAGATATGAAACCTTCTCGTTTAAAAGCTGGCGATGAAATCCGGGTTATTGCACCTTCGAGAAGTCTGGCGATTGTCAAAGGGGAACAACGCAGGCTGGCAGAAGAAAGATTAATGGAGCTTGGATTTAAAGTGACATATGGTAATACGGCTTTGGTCCATGACGACTTTTTCTCGAATTCAATTGAAGATCGAATTGAGGATTTACATGATGCGTTTCGGGACCCAAATGTAAAGGGAATCTTTACGGCTATTGGCGGATATAATGCCAACCAATTACTACGATATATTGACTACGATTTGATTAAAGAAAATCCAAAAGTGTTGATGGGATATAGTGATGTAACGGCTATCTTATTGGCAATTTATAAAAAAACAGGCTTAACTACATACCCTGGTCCTCATTTCTCGACGTTCGGCATGAAGGCTGGGCTGGAATATACAATGGAATACTTTAAAAAAGCAGTTCTCCAAGTTGAAGACTTTTATCTTGAACCAAGTGAAACGTGGAGTGATGATTCATGGCATTTAGAACAGGATGATCGCACTTTCCATACAAATTCAGGATATATGGTCATTCAGGAAGGGGAAGCGACAGGGACAATCATTGGAGGCAACCTTTGTACAATCAATCTTTTACAGGGTACAGAGTATATGCCTTCTTTAAAGGATAGTATCCTGTTTATAGAAGATGATGAAGAAAGCCATCCATTCAGTTTTGACCGAGATTTACAGTCATTGCTTCAATTGCCAGATGCAAGCGGAATAAAAGGAATTGTCATAGGCCGTTTCCAAAAGGAATCCGGGATGACTGATTATGCTTTGCAGGAAATTATTGCAACAAAGAAAGAAATAAATGGTATACCTGTCATCGCGAATGCTAACTTTGGACATGTTCATCCATTTGTAACGGTCCCGGTAGGTGCAAAAGCAGTGATGAATGTGAAAAACGGAAAAGTAACTGTTAATGTCCTTTCATAAAAAAACTATAGATAAGACGCCGTTCAAAAGTGGACGGTGTTTTAAGTTATTTTGGGTTTGGTCTGGTAATTCCCTATAATATGAATTTATTTCTACTTGCCTGAAGCTATGTTTTCTGGTTGATTTTAGGAGTAATACCTCTTGTCAGCGCTGAATATTTTATTATTTTACAAGCATTATTAGGGAATATGAGGCTAATTGTTCAAATTCTATGTTTTTCTGATATAATACTAAGAGATTTAAAATAGAAAAGGTGATTATGTGTTATTAACAATTCCCGCATCCATTCGTTTAGAAGGGGCTTTGGCCGAATATAATAAAAAAGGCCGTGTAAGCCATACTTGTTTCGTTTGTAACGAAGACACTTCAAATGGGGATGCAAGTAACTTGAACTACTATAAGTTAGGTACTAAAAAAGTTTGTCATTCATGCATGAAACAAGTTTTACGTCATCCATCTTTAAAAGAGTATGAATATGTACATACCTCAGTTATTGATAAAACTGCTTTTTATAAAAATGTGCTGGCTGTTTTAAAGGATGAAAATTTTTTAGAGTCAATTCGTCAAGAAAAGCTAAATAGCGCATTGTAAGAAAAAAGTGTATCTCTTGTGGATACACTTTTTTTTGTACCCTTTTAAGTCACTCCTTATAATGACCCATCCCAAAAATCTAAAAGAAATTTTTGATGTTTACAAGCTTAGGTCAATTTCCTTAGCAAGATTCCCTGAATCAGGACATACACTTTACTATAATGCTAGTTTGTTTCCAGAGAAGGAGAGTGTGGGCATATGGAGCAGTCTTCATTGATCAAGCCGGTCCTAGGAGGAGCCTACCCGACTATTAGTCATGGTGAGGGAGTATTTTTATACGATAAAGAAGGAAAGAACTACCTGGATGCTTCATCCGGTGCTGTTACTGCTAACATCGGTCATGGTGTTCAGGAAATTATTGATGCGATGAAAAAACAGGCTAATCAGGTTTCATTTGTGTATCGTTCACAGTTTACGAGTGAACCAGCGGAGAAACTCGCTAAAAAAATTGCTGAACTAACAAAAGGGGAACTGAATTATAGCTTTTTTGTAAATAGCGGATCCGAAGCGACCGAAACTGCCTTGAAAATTGCCATTCAGCATTGGCAGGAAAAAGGGAAACCTAAGAAACATAAAATTATATCCAGATGGATGAGCTACCACGGCATCACGATGGGGGCTCTTTCGATGTCGGGCCATCCGATTCGCCGTGAAAGGTTTACTGCTATGCTTGAATCATATCCTTCCGTTTCTCCTTCATATTGCTACCGCTGCCCACTTCAACTTGATCCCCATACGTGCGGAATGGCCTGTGCTAAGGAATTGGAAGCAACAATTAGACGCATTGGTGGTGATAATATTGCCGCTTTTATTGCTGAGCCTGTCATTGGCGCAGCCGGGGGAGCTATTGTTCCACCGGATGGTTATTTTCAAAAACTCAAGAAAATTTGTGAAGAACATGACATTTTATTCATTGCCGATGAAGTTATGACTGGATTCGGTCGGACCGGTAAGATGCTTGCTTCCGAATATTGGGATGTAGAACCTGATATCGTAACATTCGGAAAGGGAATGAGTGGGGGGTATACTCCTATAGCTGCCGCTGTAATGACGAGAAAAGTGATGGAGCCAATTATAAGTGGCTCTCAGTCGATTATCGGAGGGCATACACTTAGCGCCAATCCATTATCATGTGCGGTATCGTTAGCGGTGTTAGAATATGTAGAAAAAAACAATCTCGTTGAAAAATCAGCCGACAGAGGGAAAAACTTAATTAGAGGACTGAAGAAGTTAGGAGAGAAGTATTCCTTTATCGGAGACATCCGTGGAAGGGGTTTATTGATTGGTATGGAATTTGTCCAGGATAAATCGACAAAGTCTCCGCTTCCAAAGGGTGTCGACGTGACTAATGAAATCATTAAATTGGGAATGAAAAATGGAATCCTATTGTACCCTGCAGCAGCGGGTCTAGATGGTGTAACCGGGGCTGCAATTATCATATCTCCTCCTTTAACGATTTCGGAGGACGAGTGTGCAGAATTGTTAATGAGGCTCGATATAACACTTCGACAATTTAATGAGCAGATCCTACCGGGTCATCTGTCATCCTAACAAGGAAGTGAGTTAGTATGTTAGAAAATTCATTCCAGAAAATTTGCCGTTTTGAGGATGTTCTACATCTCTTTAAAGATAATCAGTCTATTCTTTTCGGAGGGTTCGGTGGCATCGGTACCCCGCCGGGATTGATCAATTTAATTTTGGAGTCAGGTATTAAAAATTTAACCTTAATCGGAAATGATACTGGTTTTCCAGATATAGGGGTAGGGAAACTGGTCACACAGCGGCGTGCGAAAAAAATCATCGTTTCTCATATTGGTTCTAACCCAAATGCGGGCCAATTTATGAACAATGGAGAGCTGGAAGTAGAGTTCTCACCGCAAGGGACGCTTGTCGAACGTATCCGGGCAGGTGGGATGGGTCTTGGTGGGATATTGACCGATATTGGCCTGGACGCCGATATAGTCCGTGAAGGAAAACAAACCATAAGGCTGGGTGAGAAAAATTATCTAGTTGAACCTGCGTTGACTGCAGATATCGCAATTGTTTATGCAGAAAAGGCAGATCCTTATGGAAATCTAATATTTGATAAAAGTGCTCGGAATACGAATCCGCTCGTAGCGACTGCCGGACAAATCACCATAGTCGAAGCAATGCAAATCGTCCCACTTGGCGCTTTGAATCCGGAAGACATTATTGTACCGGGTGCATTTGTGGATTATATCATTCCATCAAAAGGAGTCGATTGGAAATGGGTTTGGGAACCAAAGTCAGAAATCGATTAGCGAAACGAGCCGCAGCAGAAATAAGCAATGGCATGCTGGTCAATTTGGGAATTGGCATACCATCCCTTGTGCCGAATCATCTTTTGAATGATCATCGAGTTATGTTTCATGCTGAAAATGGGCTTGTTGGAATCGGGAGTTCCCCAAAAAAGGGGAAGGAAGATCCGCATCTCTGTAATGCTGGAGGTCTTCCCATTACCATTAGAGAAGGAGCATCATACTGCGACAGTACGATGGCATTTGGAATGATTCGCCGGGGCAGGGTGGATATCACGATTCTTGGAGCACTACAAGTAAGCGAATTAGGCGACTTGGCTAATTGGAATGTGCCAGGAAAGAGAGTACCAGGGATGGGTGGGGCGATGGAACTTGCGGCAAAGGCCAAAAAGGTCATCGTATTAATGGAGCATACTGATAAAATAGGCATGTCTAAATTAGTAAAAGAATGTACGTTACCATTAACGGCTAAAGAATGCGTACATATGATTATCACGGAACTTGGCGTATTTTCTGTGAAACCCGAAGGTCTCTTATTAACTGATTTATTTGAAAATTCTAGTATCGAGGAAATCAGGAATCAAACCGAAGCCTCGTTTACAGTCTCTAAAAATATCCATATTTTAAAAGAATGAGAGAGGAGAACAGTGATATGTATGAAGCGAAAATCAGCACTTGGTTGAATGAAAATCGAACGAATGGAATTAGGCTGTTACAAAAACTGGTACAGGAACCGAGCAAGCGAGGCCAAGAGGGGAGTGCGCAAGCTATTGTAGTTGAAAAGTGCAGACAGCTTGGTCTCGAAATAGATTTATGGGAGATTGGGGATGAAAAATTAAGAAATCATCCCCATTTTTATTGTGATCGTAAAGATTTTAAAGGAAACCCCAACCTTGTTGCGATTAAAAGAGGAATCGGCAACGGCAAATCTCTCATTTTAAATGGTCATATTGATGTGGTTCCTGAGGGAGATCATGCTGCATGGCACGATGACCCATATAGCGGCATGGCAAAAGACGGAAAAGTGTTTGGGCGTGGAACGACCGATATGAAAGGTGGCAATGTTTCTTTATTATTAGCACTCGAGGCAATTATTGAATCTGGTATACAATTGAAAGGGGATGTTATTTTCCAAAGTGTGATTGAAGAAGAAAGCGGAGGTGCAGGTACACTTGCGGCAGTCTTGCGAGGATACCGGGCTGATGGGGCAATCATTCCTGAGCCAACTAATATGAAACTATTTCCACTTCAACAAGGATCGATGTGGTTTCGGCTTATAGTCAAAGGTAAGTCGGCACATGGAGGTACAAGATATGAAGGGGTAAGTGCAATAGATAAAGCAATTAGTATAATGCTAGAAATTAAGAAGCTTGAACAAGAACGAAACGAGTCACTTCGTCATTCTCTCTATAAAAATGTAAAAATTCCAATTCCGATTAATATTGGGAGTATTCAAAGTGGGAATTGGCCTTCTTCTGTGCCGGATACAGCCGTACTAGAAGGCCGGTTTGGGATTGCCCCCACGGAAACAATGGAAGCGGCACAACGCTCGCTGATGCAGTGTATTGAGGCTTTAAACGAGACTGATGCATGGTTCAAAGAGAAGCCCATTGAATTAGAATGGTTTGGGGCTAGATGGTTGCCTGGCAGTCTCGAACTTGAGCATCCATTGATGAAAACACTAGGTGCATACTATGAAAAAGTGATGGGTGAACAGCCGCTTGTTGAAGCCTCCCCCTGGGCGACGGATGGAGGGTATCTTTCATCAGTGGGATCGACTCCTGTAGTTGTCTTCGGACCGGGGGAAACGAAGTTGGCTCATGATTCTAATGAATATATAGAAGTGGATAAAATGATGGACGTTGCAAAAATCATCGCTTTAACTATAATCGAATGGTGTGGAGTGGAAGAGCAATAATAAGTTTCTCTCGGGTCTGATTCTCATAGGGTCAGGCCTTTTGTTACAATAATTAGATTGATAGGAAAGGAGCAAGTTAGATGGAGACAGGAATTATTGAAAAAAGAATTCAAAAACCGCGTTGCACATTACATATTACAATCGACCGGTTTAATAAGCGGGTCCGGGTGGACGATTATCTCGGTCACTTTCAAGATTGCGTAGAAGAATCTTTGAAGGTGGCTGAGAACATATCAGCAGAGAAAATCATTTTTAAGACACGAAAGGAGAACGTTCAAGAATTACTAGTTCAAGGCTTTTTATATGAAGGAAGTATAGATAAGTACTTTTTAGGAAGCGATTGCTTCTTCCTTGTTAAATATAACAAGAATGAACGTAGAAACAGTGAAAACTGGGAAAAGGAGGATCAAATCCTTGCCGGTGTACAGACTCTCCCGTTAAAAGCCGCTTTAGATGCTCCGCCTGCAGCCTACCAATGTCGTAAAGCAGATGAATCCGATGCTATTCAGCTGGCACAATTGTATGGCAAGGTGTTTGAAATATACCCCACTCCGATGAATGATCCGGAATATGTGAAAAAGTGCATGAAAAGCGGAACAGTTTTTTATATTTACGCCCATGATGATAAAATCGTTAGTGCTGCCTCAGCAGAAATCGATTCCTTCTACCATAACGCTGAAATCACTGATTGTGCGACACTGCCCGAACACCGGCAGTACGGCTTAATGAAGCATTTGATTGCTAAACTTGAAGACCACCTTGTCTCAAATGAAATTTATTGTATCTATTCCATTGCCCGATCACTGTCATTCGGTATGAATGCGGCCCTGCACCAACATAATTACTCATACCGCGGGCGATTAGCCAATAACTGTTACATCTTCGATAAACTTGAGGACATGAATCTGTGGGTGAAAAATTATACATGAATGCTCATTTTTAGGCAGGTTTATGACAAGTTTTTGGCATTTCCTCATATATATTAAGTAAGGATGTATTAGAGGAGGTGGACCTTGCCTAGTGAATTTTTTAATACAAGTGAAGTATTAGAAGCGATACTGGAAACCATTGATGAGGGTATTCATGTGATTGATCCAAAGGGACAAACCATCTTTTATAATGGAGTGGCA
This sequence comes from Peribacillus butanolivorans, assembly GCF_001273755.1. Lineage (GTDB taxonomy): Bacteria > Bacillota > Bacilli > Bacillales > DSM-1321 > Peribacillus > Peribacillus butanolivorans. The sequence goes on along the minus strand of NZ_LGYA01000001.1, from coordinate 3,034,311 downwards.
GCCAATCATGATGGAATGAAAGTAGGGGAAGTACTCGGGAAACCATTACTTGAAGCCTTCCCTTCGTTAAATCACAAATCTTCTACATTACTGAGAGTTATTAAGTCTGAAAAGCCCATTTATAATTACAGTCAATCGTATGTAAATGCACATGGTAGGATCATTGAAACGTTAAATACAACGCTCCCCATTTATGTAGATGGGTTTATAGTTGGTGCCATAGAAATAGCGAAGGATTATTCGAGTTTGAAGCAGTTATCTGAACGGTTAGCTGACCTGGAAAGCTCGCTCAAGACAATGAAAGGTCCTGAAAAAAAAGCGGAAGTGAATGGTGATTTATATACGTTTAACGATATTTTAACCAGTGATACTGAATTCAGAAACATAATTTCACTAGGGAAAAAGGCTGCCCGTTCCTCTTCCTCTGTATTAGTTTATGGAGAAAGCGGTGTAGGAAAAGAACTTTTTGTTCAAAGTATCCATAAGGATTCTAACCGCCGAAAAGAACCGTTCATCGCACAAAATTGTGCGGCTTTACCAGAAAATTTATTAGAATCTCTATTATTCGGTACCGCTAAAGGCAGTTATACAGGTGCAGTGGATCGCCAGGGTTTATTTGAATTGGCCAATGGTGGCACCTTGTTTTTGGATGAATTACAATCGATGCCGATTGACCTGCAGGCAAAGTTGCTGCGGGTGCTTGAAGACGGGTTTATTAGGAGGATAGGTGCCGCAAAGAATGTCCAGGTGGATGTAAGAATTATGGCAGCGATGAATATAGATCCGAAAAAAGCCGTTACGGAAAACAAGTTACGAGCAGATTTATTTTACCGATTACATGTATTAAGCTATGAGCTGCCTCCGTTGAGAGAGCGCCCTGAAGATATATTACTCCTTACTAATCATTTTATTTTATTCTATAACAAGAAATTAGGACTTTCCATAGAGGGAATTGATGAGAATACAAAGGTTTTCTTACAGAATTATCATTGGCCAGGGAATGTTAGAGAGCTTAAGCATACGATAGAATTCATGATGAATCATACAGAAAAAGATATATTAACACTTGAAGATTTGCCGCAGTTTTTAAAAAAACGTCCCACTTCAAAAGAAAAAATACTTCCACTGCGTCAGGCAATGATGGAAATGGAGACGAAGTTGATCACCGAGGCTCTTCTTCAAACAGGAGGCAATGTCTTTCAGGCCTCGAAACTATTGAAGATTCCACGGCAAACCCTGCAATATAAAATGAAAAAACATACTTGAATGTTTAAAATTCGGATGGACCATGTAATCCGGATTTTTTTATGGGTATATGTAGTTTTTGGTTAATTTTGGCATCCATCTTGCATTAAATACTACTATCAAGACTCAGGAGGTATTACCATGTTATTTGACTTATATAAGCCCGAGCGTAATTGGAAAGATATAGAGCTATGGAAAGATGTAACCGATGAACAATGGAACAACTGGCTGTGGCAGCTTACGAATACTATCCGAACTGTGGAGGATTTGAAAAAAGTTATAGACTTGACTCCTGATGAAGAGGAAGGTGTCAGGATCTCTACGAAAACCATCCCATTAAATATTACCCCCTATTATGCTTCGTTGATGAATAAGGATGACCCAAGGTGTCCAATCAGAATGCAATCTGTCCCAATCTCAGAAGAAATGCATAAAACCAAATATGACATGGAGGACCCGCTTCATGAAGATGAAGATTCACCAGTACCGGGATTGACTCACAGATATCCTGATCGCGTCCTTTTTTTGGTCACGAATCAGTGCTCCATGTACTGCCGCTATTGTACAAGAAGACGCTTTTCAGGACAAATAGGTATGGGAGTACCAAAAAAACAATTAGACGCTGCAATCGGCTATATTCGTGATACACCAGCAGTCCGAGATGTTCTTATCTCCGGCGGTGACGGATTATTGATTAATGACACCATCCTGGAATATATTTTAAAAAACTTAAGGGAAATCCCCCACGTTGAAATAATCAGGATAGGTACGAGAGCTCCAGTTGTATTCCCTCAACGAATCACAGAAAATTTGTGTGCAATATTAAAAAAGTATCATCCAATTTGGTTAAATACGCACTTCAATACATCTATAGAAATTACCGAAGAATCAAAGAAAGCGTGTGAGATGCTAGCAGATGCAGGTGTACCGGTAGGCAACCAGGCTGTTATTCTAGCCGGTATAAATGATAGTGTGGCGATCATGAAAAAGCTGATGCATGACCTCGTTAAGATTCGTGTCCGTCCTTACTACATTTATCAGTGCGACCTATCCGAAGGAATCGGTCATTTCCGAGCCCCGATATCTAAGGGGATTGAAATTATTGAAGGCTTACGCGGTCATACGTCTGGGTATGCTGTCCCGACTTTCGTTGTAGATGCACCAGGGGGTGGAGGGAAAATTACATTACAACCGAACTATATCCTTTCACAATCACCGACAAAAACAGTGCTTCGTAATTTTGAAGGAGTAATTACCACATATCCCGAACCTGAGCATTACACACCAGGACTTGCAGATGATTATTTCAAAGGGATATATCCTGATATGGAAGAAAAACGGTCAGATATAGGAATAGCTGGTTTGATGAATGACCAGCAATTTAATTTAGTACCTGAAGGGCTGAAACGAATGAATCGCCGTGAAAATTACGTTACCAACCCAGAGCATGCTTCATTAAAAAATCAACGTGAAAAGCGAGATCAGTTAAAAGAAAAGAAATTCCAGGCACAGCAAAAAAAGAGCACTCCAAAGGGGGAGGAATAGCATGGAAACTTGTCCATGGTGTGAGATAGGAAAACTTACATCGGTAACGGGTACGGTCTATTGGGAATTACCAGATGGAACGCGAGCCGTTGAAATTACTGAAACTCCTTCTTCCCATTGTGAGAATTGTAAAGCTCTTTTTCAGAGTGATGAAATAGTAAAAGGAATTGAAGATCAGCTATTTTTAATTGATTCGAAACAGCTTGCAAAACAGACCAAGTATGATGAGTTATTGAAGATGAAGAGATTATTGAAATTACTTTGATTTTGGGAAATAACAAAATGATTAGAAGTTGCCTCATCTACTTTTATTGGTGAGGTTTTTCTGTGCGCCCGGCGGTGTGGTCTATAGGGTGCACATCTCGAACGGTGAAGGCATTAGTAGCGGCATCATTTTAAATTTTCATCTTCACTACCCTTACTTTGACCACTAGGAATAAAAAAATCCATGCAGTATCTCCTCACATATTCAAATTCCTTTTCATAGCAAATAGGTATTTAGATTACCTGTTTCTCTGAACATTCCCCAAATGAATTCATTCATATTCATCCCTCCTATAAATGCGATTGTGAGAAATTACCACTCTTAATAAACATTTTTTGGGATAACTTAGAAATGAAATCTTAAAAGAAAGGATACATATATGAAAACAAAATGGGTTCTATTAGCCATTCTCTCTACCATAGTCAATGTGCTTTCTGGCTGTGAATCATTAGCGGTCTTAGATCCTAAAGGACCTCAAGCCCAAACGCAAGCCAATGTGATTTGGCTATCAATTGCGATCATGGCGGTTATTGTTATTGTTGTTTGTGCTATTTTAGTCTTTGTGTTAACGAAATACCGTGACTCTAAACTACCTAAAGAATATGAACCACCCTACATTGAAGGGAATCATGTTGTTGAAACGATTATTGTTGGGGTGCCAATTTTAATCGTCATTTTCTTCTCCGTTGTTTCTGTAATTTCCAACAATAAAGTGGAAGCCACTCCGGAAGGGTACAAAGGTCAAGATCCATTAATTATTTACGCTTCGTCATCTGACTGGAAGTGGCATTTTAGTTATCCAGAAAACGATATCGAGACAGTAAACTACTTGTATATTCCAACAAATCGACCACTTGAATTTAAACTTTATTCATTCGGGCCTATCACGAGTTTCTGGATTCCACAACTTGGCGGTCAAAAATATGCCATGTCTAACATGGTGACCACATTACACTTAGCGGCGGACGAATCAGGGGAAATGATGGGACGAAATGCAAACTTTAGTGGGAAAGGATTCGCTGAAAATACGTTCCACGTCGAAGCGATGTCTCAAGATAAGTTTGATGAATGGGTAAAGGAAGTTAAAGAAACTGCGAAACCTATTACTGAAGTAAGATTCAAGGAATTATTAAAGCCGGGTCATGAGGGACAGTTAACGTTTACTGGAACTCATTTAGACTTCTCATCAGCTCCAGAAGGTGAAAATGCTGGACATCATCATGGCTCAAGTGACTCTAACGCGAATTCAAAAGGTGAACATATGGAGCATGATCAAGAGAAATCAGCACACAATCATGAATAATTTCTTAGTCTATCTCAAGAAAAATATTTTCAGAAAGGAAACACAAAAGTATGGGTTTTTTCTCTAGATTTCTTATACCTAATCCTAGTCCCGTCATTTACTCATCAATGGTGGCCATTGGTGTTACTGTTCTCTTGATCATTGTTGGTTTAACCCACTTTAAAAAATGGTTTTTTTTATGGAGTGGCTGGCTAACAACAGTCGATCATAAAAGAATAGGTATTATGTATCTAATATCTGCTTTGTTGATGCTATTTCGTGGTGGGGTAGATGCTGTGATGATGCGTGCGCAACTTGCCGTACCGGATAACAAATTATTAGATTCACAGCACTATAATGAAATTTTTTCAACACACGGGGTTGTGATGATTCTCTTTATGGCGATGCCGTACATTATGGCCTTAATGAATTTCGTAGTGCCATTACAAATTGGAGCACGAGATGTAGCGTTTCCACGTCTAAATGCCATAAGTTTCTGGTTATTTTTTATGGGTGCGATGCTATTCAACATCTCTTTTGTAATTGGTGGTTCGCCTGATGCAGGGTGGACATCTTATTTCCCGCTTGCAGGTAATGAATTTAGCCCGCATGTTGGAACGAATTATTATATGATTGGTATTCAGATAGCCGGAATAGGTACATTAATGACGGGGATTAACTTTTTGACGACTATTCTTAAAATGAGAGCACCCGGTATGACATTAATGAAAATGCCAATGTTTACATGGTCTGCTTTAGTCACAAGCATTATTATCATTTTCGCATTCCCTGTATTAACAGTGGCGCTGATCATGGGAACAATGGATCGACTATTCGCAACCAAGTTTTTCACAATGACTGAGGGCGGTATGGATATGCTTTGGGCTAACCTGTTCTGGGTTTGGGGACATCCTGAAGTATATATCTTAATCTTGCCTGCATTTGGTCTTTTTAGTGAGATTATCCCAACCTTTTCACGACGTAACCTATATGGCTATCGATCAATGGTTGCTTCAATGGTATTTATCTCTATATATTCATTCTTCGTTTGGACGCACCATTTCTTTACAATGGGGCAAGCAGCATATGTTAATAGTATTTTCTCGATTACAACGATGGTAATTGCTATTCCGACTGGAATCAAGATCTTTAACTGGTTGTTCACGATGTGGAAAGGTAGAATCAGATTTACCGTACCTATGCTTTATTCAATAGGTTTCATACCTCTTTTCACAATCGGTGGAGTTACCGGGGTTATGCTTGCGATGTCAGCGGCGGATTATCAATACCATAATACAATGTTTTTAGTAGCTCACTTCCACAATGTCATCATTCCGGGTGTAGTATTTGCTGTGCTTGGTGCCGGAACTTACTACTGGCCGAAAATGTTTGGTTTCATGTTGAATGAAAGGATTGGGAAATGGGCGTTCTGGTTTCTAACCATTGGTTTTTGCTTAGCATTCTTCCCTATGTATATCACTGGTTTAGATGGTCAAGCACGTCGTATATACACATACTCTGAATCGACTGGATTTGGACCATTGAATATGATTTCGTTTATCGGGGCGACTCTAATGGCAATCAGCTTTGTATTAATCGTATATACGATTTACTATAGCATTCGCCATGCTCCAAGAGATGTTAGTGATGATCCGTGGGATGCACGTTCCCTTGAATGGGCTACTCATAATCCAGTACCAGAATATAACTTTGCTATTATTCCACAAGTGAACTCAAGGGAAACGTTTTGGGATGCTAAATATAAAGGTCATGAATTATTCAAGGGTGACTATGAAAAAATTCATATGCCCAATAACAGCGGCGTACCGTTTATCATGTCCTGTATCTTCTTTGTCTTTGGATTTGCGTTAGTATTCAGCATATGGTTTCTTGCGATTATTGGGTTAATCGGTATCTTTGTTTGCATGGCTCATCGTTCATTCGAAATAGATCATGGGCATTACATTTCTGTAGAAGAAATTAAAGAGACAGAAGCAAAATTTGGGGGTGTTAATAAATGGAAATAGATCACTCGCAACCTCTTGAATATAGTACGGAACAAAATCGTCTAAATATTTTAGGCTTCTGGATTTTTCTTGGTGCCGAAATTATGCTTTTTGCAACACTCTTTGCATCATATTTTACATTAGTTGATCGTACGGGTAACGGTCCTACTGGAGCAGAAATTTTTGAAATCACTCCAGTACTTGCTGAAACATTCTTGCTCTTAACAAGCAGTTTTGTCATCGGGCTTGGAATTCATGCCATGCGACTTGGCAACAAGAAAGCCATGTTGACATTCTTCGTAATCACTCTCCTTCTTGGATTAGGATTCTTAGGATTTGAAATTACTGAGTTCATTACCTATTATCACGAAGGAGCTACACTGCAAACTAGTGCATTTACTTCGATGCTCTTTACAACATTAGGGACACATGGAGCACATGTTACATTAGGACTTTTCTGGGGGTTCTTTATTATCCTTCAAGTGAAAAAACGCGGGTTGACACCTGAAACAGCCAATAAATCCTTCATTTTCTCTCTTTACTGGCATTTCTTAGATATCGTTTGGATCTTCATCTTCACCTTTATCTACATGAAAGGAATGACATAAACATGAAGGAATTATTCCCGGCTAAACAAGTATGGGGTTTTGTATTTTCATTGATTTTGACGTTTGTAGCTCTTTTGGTTTACTTCTTCAATATGTCAAAAGCAACAGGCATGACGATTTTTATATTGACAGCATTTATACAAGCAGCTGTTCAACTAGTTGTGTTTATGCATGCTCGTGAAACTGATGATAGCAAATCAATTTTTATGACTCTATATTGCGCTATATTCCTAGCTCTAATTACTGTCTTCGGTACAATACTATGTATGGTCTGGGGTTGGAGTTATTGATATGAAACAGCTAGGGAAACAGACCAAGTATGATGAGTTATTGAAGATGAAGAGATTATTGAAGCGGAATTACTTTGATTTTTAGGTAGGAAGAGATTGTACAGTTACTATAAAAACATATATTTCTCTATTTAAAGGATATGATTCCCTTAGTGTAGACAGAAAAGAGTAAGTCATTGAGTTATATGATTGTTGAATAATTGTAAACAAACCTATTTAAGCTCCATTAAATGTTAGCTTGTACTCAGTAAAAAGAATTGATTAGTTTGGTATTAATTATTCAACTATTTCAGAAAGATTAAAACTCGTCTGTACTGTTAGGTTCGTGCCCGAAAAAAGAGAATTTCGACTAGAAAGCCGATGTTTCCTGCGCTAAGGAAACATCGGCTTTTATTTTTATTGGATAAGAGCTGACCTGACAGGCAAGACTTGGACACTATTGTGAAAGGTTAATATAAATTAATTTCGAAGAAAATTGACATTGTACTCTTTCTTCAATCACAGTTCGTCATAAATTGCGTTCTGTTTCTGGTGAAATATCGTTAGTTGTCCTATAATTGTTAGGAAGAAAAACCCATGTTGGTTTTTAAAAATGTAGACGGAAGGGAAAGTTTCCGATATATTAAAGCTGAAATCTTAGTTACTTTTTAGGAGGGCTCGTCACATGAGACCGTTTTATTTATATTTAATGAAATTCCGACAACCTAAAGAAATTGATGCCATCACTAAATTTGCTAATCACGCTTATAACGATCACAGTTTCCCAAAGCAATCGGATGATTATAATGAATTAAGTAGTTATTTAGAATTGAATGGCGACTATCTCGAAAGTATGACTGTATTTGATCGTGCGTGGGAACAATATGTCCAAATAGAAGAAGGACTCCAGTAGGGAGATCAGGAATAGGGGGAACCGAAGGATGCTTAAAAGCCTTCAAACCCGAATTTTGCTTTATTCTTTACTTATAGCAAGTCTACCTGTTCTGATATTGGGGATAATTTCCTATGGATCACAACGCTCTTTGCTTGAAAAAGAAGCAAAAAATGCCTTGAATGCAGGTTCACTTAATTTCGTCAATGAAACATATAGTTATTTGAACGAACGGAATAGTGATGTGAAGTTATTAAGTGCAAATTCGGTAATCATAAATCCTGGCTCATCAAAAGAAGAGAAGTCTGATGAACTAAAAAAGTTCATTGGAGCAAAAGGGGAATATTACGGAGCTTTGTATTTGGATTTGGAAGGTAAAGTTATTGCAGATACATCTAATAAAATGATCGGAGCTAACTTAGCTGAGAGAATATGGTTTGAAGAAGCACTAGAAGGTAATGAATTTCTTTCTGACGTGTATAAAACACGAGCTTATTCTGAACCCATAATAACTTTAAGTGCACCGGTATATGGTCGTACAGGGCAAATGGTTGGTGTTGTCTCCTCGGCCTTCCGCTTAGAAAACCTTTGGGAGATGATCGAGAGAAAAGCTGTTGATATTAGTGATAAGTATCCTGTGAACATTTTCATGATTAATCAAGAAGGTATCATGGTTTCCAAAAAAGATCCCCATGGCATCCAACAGAATTCTACCTTAGAGGAAATGGGATTAACAAAAGCAAAACTGATAGAAGCTTCTGAAACGGATAACTTGTACAGTGCAGAGAATGGAGAGAAAATATATTCTATTCAGGCTGTTCATACGCTAGCACAAACGGAAAATAAATGGTTTGTAGTTGTGGGAGCTGATAAGAAACAAGTGTTTCAGCCTTTGAATGATCTTTTGTCACGTTATCTAACCATTTACACGATTTTATTTGTATCAATCATTATAGTGGTCTATTTATTTACAAAGACTCTTGTGCGACCTGTTCAAGATCTTGTTGAAGCAACAGAGGAATTTATTGAAGGAAAAGAATTCGTCGTTTCTAATAAAAGAAGCTTTGAAGAAATGGTAAAACTGAACCTTGCTTTTCAGAGAATGATGGAAACGATAGAGGATCGTGAAAAGGAAATCGTTCGTACGGAAAAGTTGAAATATGTAGGTCAGCTAGCTGCAGGGGTTGCCCATGAAATTAGGAACCCATTGACTACAATAAAGGGGTTCTTCCAACTATTGAAGAGCCAGGATTATGATAAAACTTTAATAGTAAAGTATAGTGATGTCATGCTTGAGGAAGTCAATCGGGTTAATGTATTTGTAACTCAACTTCTTGATTTAGCAAAGCCTCATCAGCTTGAATGGGAGAAACTTGATCTAAAAGATTTCCTCGATGAAATTATAGATGTCTATTCTTCTTCAAATCCTAGTTCTCATGTAACATTCATTAATTCAGTGACACAATCTATATATATTTATACTGATCGAAACCGATTGAGGCAAGTTCTCTTGAATGTCTTGAATAATTCTTGTGAAGCATTCGATTCTAAGGGGAAGATTGAATTAAATCTTACAATCGTTCCTCAATATATAAAATTAATCATTCGTGATGATGGAATAGGAATTAGCCCCGAGAATATAAAAAATATCGGTATGCCCTTTTATACAACAAAATTGGAAGGGAATGGTCTGGGAGTTGCGACATGCATCCAAATTATGGAGGAACTAAAAGGGAAATTTCAAATTGAAAGTACATATGGCCAAGGAACAGACGTAATCCTGACTATTCCTACAACGAACCGTCTCATTCGATGAGACGGTTTTTTTATGTAGAGAATGAATAGTAACACCACATAACTTTAGCATTGAAATGACCCTTTATTAAATGAGAGTACTTTTGTATCTAAATGAGCAAAATGCCCCCCTCTTTCTATTAACCTCCATGTTTGTTTGTGCATATAATTTACTAATCAAACGATAAGGACCATATTGGGGGATGTCTCTTATGGGCAAGAAAAAACAGCCGAAATTTAAAATAGGCGATACAGTCGTAATAATAATGTATGGGACAGTCGGGAAAATAACCGATGTAAAATTTCTCGATGGTGCTTATGTGTATGAAGTGAATTATAGTGAAGGTCTTTATATTGAAAAAACATTGCAATCCATAAATGAATACGAAGGAGAAATCCTTTATCAAAGAGAACAGATCGATATTGAGTATAAATATTTATTAGGTGACTTAGTCCAGGTAGATGGATATGAACAGGATTATTTCAAGATTATCGGCTATCGAACAGAAATATGGCGCTATAAGGAAAATGCCTGGGAGGATGTGATCTATGAGTTATCACGAATCTCCGACGGGGAATGGCTTGAAGCGCATGAAGAAGAATTGACCTTAATAGCCGATGCCAAACGTGCAGATGCAATTATTCGAAAATTAGGGCTGCTCCTTTCTAAAAAGAATAATGAGCTTGCTATCATTGCTAAACAAAACAACCCTGGTAAAGGTGAGCGAGAAATGACAATGACAAAAAATGAAAAAAAGGAAATGATCGATGGACTGTTAGATTTATATAATGATTACTGTAAGCTCTATGAACATTTTGGCGATGATGAATATCACCATATCATGAAAATCGCCCTTGCTAAAATTGAAAAAGCGGCAGAGGAAATTTACCCAGATCATAAAAAAAAGCAAACAAAGTGAAAGGTATTCCACCCTTCTAATAAGCCATTTAACTAATTACTATACAAAAGCTTCTGTTCAATAATGGCAGGAGTAGATAATAATAAGTGGAGGCAATTTTCATGGAAAAGTAAACACTTTCATATGTTTTTCTATAATGAAATGCCTTACTGGAATATTTGTCTCTATACATTCATACACCTTTAATTAAGGGGGCGATGATTTGCGAGAAATTGAGGTTTTTATTGATACAGAAGAGATAGCGGAATTCTTCTTTCAAGAATTGATAAGACGGGGCTATCTTCCAACAGAAGCTGAAGTTGAAGATCTTGCTGACATCACATTCGAATATCTTCTTGAAAAATGCATAATTGATGAAGAAGTCGATGAGTAACCTGTCATTAGACGGTTAGCAGCTTCCTTTCCCTTAATTCTAAAAATATTTTAAAAGACGGCGGACCACCGCCGTTTTGTTTGTATTTTTATATGTAAGAGCCTTATTCTAGACCTCTTAATAGATTCCAGATTTCAATCCCTTACAGGCTCTTGAAATTAAGGTTCTGTTTTCCTATCTTGAGGTTGATATGGTATAGTAGTTTTTGAATATCTTTTCAATCAAAAGTTAAGGAGGACATAGTTGTATGAGCGTACATATTGGTGCTAAAGAACATGAAATTGCGGAAACGGTTTTACTTCCTGGGGATCCGTTACGAGCAAAATACATAGCAGAAACATTTTTAGAAGATGCTAAACTATACAATGAAGTACGTAACATGTTTGGATATACAGGGACATATAAAGGGAAACGCATTTCTGTCCAAGGTACAGGGATGGGTGTTCCATCCATTTCCATCTACATAAATGAATTAATGAATAGCTATAATGTGCAGAAGCTTATTCGTGTTGGGACTGCTGGTGCCATTCAGAAAGATGTAAAAGTTAGAGATGTAATCCTGGCAATGAGCGCTTCTACGGATTCACAAATGAACCGCCTGACATTCGGAGGAGTCGATTTTGCTCCAACAGCGAATTTCGATTTGCTAAGAAAAGCTTATGAGGCAGGTATTGCCAAAGGTTTGCAATTAAAGGTGGGTAACGTGTTTACGGCCGATCACTTTTATAACGATAATAGTGAATTAGAAAAATGGGCGAAATATCAGATTCTAGCTATAGAAATGGAATCAGCAGCTCTATACACGCTTGCTGCTAAATTTGGACGTCAAGCTCTTTCTGTTTTAACCATTTCCGATCACATATTAACTGGTGAGGAAACGACGTCGGCGGAGCGCCAGTCAACATTTAACGAAATGATTGAGGTAGCATTAGAAGCAGCTATACAGGACTGATATCAAGATGTAAATTTATTTGCGGGTACCAGGAATAAATGAAGCTGTACGATGATAGTTATGATACAGACTCATTTATTCCATGGTATCCGCATTTTTGTAATTTAACAGATTATTGGCAGGGAAATATTATGGGTTTGGTTAAGAATTTTATTTCTGATTTTACCTACGCGAAATGGTGAAAAAAGATTTTTTGATAACTAATATTTTCCGATTAGCTTGAAAGCTGATAAAATAGAGAAAAAGTTTATATCGTCATGAAGAATGAAAGTGGTGAGGCTTCAGTGGAAGAAGAAAATCAAAAACAGCCTAAAGAGGCAGGGAAATTCATAAAAATAAAGAAGTTTACGTTCATTATGGGGATTTTCTTACTCATATTTCTAACCGCAGGGATTACTACAATAGCCTTGACCTTTGGAGATGAAAAAGTAGATCCATTAGCATCGAATAAACATTCGGAATTTGAAAAGCTGTATTCTACATACGATACGATAAAAGATAACTACTATGAAGAGATTGATCAAGACAAGCTGGTTGACGGGGCAATTAATGGAATGATCAAATCATTGGATGACCCATACTCTGCTTATATGGATAAAAAGGAAGCATCGAGTTTCCATGAGAGCATCTCTTCATCTTTTGAAGGAATCGGTGCTGAGATACAGGAGCAGGATGGAAAAATTATGGTCGTCTCACCGATAAAAGGGTCTCCAGCAGAAAAAGCAGGGATAAAACCTAATGACATTATTTTAAGTGTTGACGGTAAAAGCGTTGAAGGATTAAGCTCTTCTGAAGCTGTCCTGAAAATCAGAGGTGAAAAAGGAACGAAAGTGGAACTATCTATCTCAAGAGCTGGTGAATCGGAACCGATTGATCTTACGATTAAGCGTGATACCATTCCAATTGAAACAGTTTATTCCGAAATGCTTGATGATGGAGTTGCCAAAATCCAGGTAACTAGTTTTTCTGAGCATACTGTTCAAGAGCTGGAAACAGCGCTTAATGATATGTCCAAGAAAGATATGAAAGGCCTTATCTTAGACTTGCGTGGTAACCCTGGTGGATTACTCGACCAAGCTATAGATATGGCAAGCTTGTTTATTCCAAATGGGGAAGTAGTTCTTCAAGTTGAGGATCGCAGCGGGAAAAAAGAAGTCTTTAAATCGAAGAATAATGGAGAGATAAAGATTCCAGTAGTCGTATTGATTGATGATGGCAGTGCAAGTGCATCTGAAATTGTCGCAGCGGCTGTCAGTGAATCGGCGGATATTCCTTTAATAGGTGTTAAATCATTTGGGAAAGGAACTGTGCAAACAGCCGAAGACTTCGATGATGGATCTAACTTTAAATACACGGCTGCAAAATGGCTGACTCCTGAAGGTAATTGGATTCATAAAAAAGGAATCAAGCCGGATATTAAAGTGAATCTTCCTGATTATGCCAGCCTTCCATATATTTCGCCGGATAAGGAATTGAAAGCATCTGATTCTTCCAGTGAAGTAAAGGCAGCTGAAGAAATGCTGAAAGCAGCAGGCTATAATCCAGGTAAGATAGATGGATTCTTTGATGAAGAAACAACAAATGCCGTTAAAGAATTCCAAAAAGAACAAAAGGTTAAAGAAACAGGTATTATCAAAGACGATACAACCGTGAAATTAATGCAGGTCATCCGGGAGAAAATCCTTGAAAATGATACACAAGTGAAAAAAGCAGTGGAAGTTTTAAAGAAGGAAATCAAATAATTTGAGTATAAACAGCCTGTCAGCGATTACCGTTGACAGGCTGTTTATCGTTAATTGCATAATACTTCAATATAAGGGGAAAATATGGTTACTTTTACCGATGAGGTGAGGATATGAAAGAGAAGGTACTGTTCATATGTTTAATTATCTTAATGCTGGCTGGTTGTTCATATTCGCCTGTTCCCCAACTAAATAAGAATAAAAATACGGAAAAAAACCTTTCCAAAGAAGAGAGCCAAGAAAATATGAAAACATTTCTATTGATTGGTGTCGATTCTCGTGGAGAGGAGGATTCTCGGGCAGATGCTGTGATACTAGCACGCTACTTTCCTCAGCAGCAGAAGCTAAAACTGGCTTCTATTATGCGTGATAGTTATGTGAAAATACCGGGTTATAAATACGGATATAACAAAATAAATGCTGCTTATTATTATGGTGGCAGTGAACTACTTAAGAAAACAATACAAGAAAATTTTGATGTTAAAGTCGATCATGTTGCAGTAATTGATTTTAAGGGATTCGTAAAGATGGTTGACCTACTTGCCCCAGATGGTGTGATGGTAGATGTGAATCAGGAAATTATTGATGATATGAGCATTGAAGCCAGCACCGGTAAAAATGTATTACATGGTGAGGAAATATTGAAATATGTCCGTTTCCGACATGATGATGAAAGTGATTTTGGACGGGTTGCGCGTCAACAGGAAGTATTAGTTCAATTAAAAACGGGATTTATTAATCAAATCTCATCCTTTGAAGGGATGGTCGCCCTACCTAGTATTATTGAAAAAGGGATGTCCTACCTAGATACGGATATTGGGATGAAAACGATTATGGAAATGGGCTCTCAAGTTGTCTTCCAATCCCCAGATTCTGTAGAAACCTTAAGGATTCCAGTTGAAGGAAGCTATAAAGATGAAATATATCCCCAATCTGGAGCGGTTTTGAAAATGGACTACACTAAAAATAAGGAGGCACTTCAAGAATTTTTTTCAAGGTAAGAAGTGCTGATCACTATTTGTTAATATTTAATCAATTTTTTGAAAAATTAAGCTTGATTTAATAATATAGAATCTTTTATAAAGAACCTCGCAAGAATAAATATAAATATCATAGTAAAATGAACGAGGCGAAATCACATATGCGATTCCGCCTCGTTATGATTAGTTTCATCTAAAAGATGAAACCTGGCTCAATTGACAAAAAGCGGAATGTTTTTCACATAGTCTGGTGAAATAATACCGTTTTCTGTTATGATGCTCGTGATTAGATGATTCGGTGTGACGTCAAAGGCTGGATTGAATGTCTTTACATTATCTGGGGCTATCTTTACTCCCTGAATGAAGGTAATCTCGTCCCCATTCCGCTCCTCAATCGGGATGGATGTGCCAGATTCAAGGGAAAGGTCGAAAGTGCTTGAAGGAGCGGCCACATAGAATGGGATACCGTAATGATTAGCTAATATTGCCAATCCCAAGGTCCCGATTTTATTAGCAGTATCTCCGTTTGCCGCAATCCTATCAGCACCAACTATAATGCCATTGATTTGTTTATGATGAATGGTATGAGCAGCCATATTGTCAGAGATTAAAGTGACGTCCACTCCAGATTGCATTAGTTCCCAAGCAGTCAAACGTGCCCCTTGCAGGACAGGTCTTGTTTCACATGCATATACCTTTATCGGAAAGGATCTTTCTTTCGCTAGATGGAAGGGAGCCAAGGCTGTACCATAGCGAGCAGTGGCAATTCCCCCAGCGTTGCAATGCGTTAATATGGAATCTCCTTCAGCAAATAAGGATAAACCATGTTCCCCGATTTTTCGGCACATTTCTTCATCTTCTGTAAAGATTGCTTTTGCTTCCAGTATAAGTGCCTCTTTGGCAGTTGGAATACTCTTGGCTGCTTGCAAAATGTTTTCCATCCTTTTTAACGCCCAAAAAAGGTTGACTGCAGTAGGGCGTGAAGAAGCTAGTTTTTTAATATGTTTAGTTACATTTTGTTTGAATTCCCCTAAATCAGTTGAACCATCCTGATTCGCTCCAAGTGCGACACCGAATGCTGCAGTTAGACCAATTGCTGGGGCACCGCGGACCTTTAATGTCAAAATGCTGTTAAATACATCCTCAACGGAATAAAGTTTAATGAATTCTGTAATTGTAGGTAAGGCCTGTTGATTTAATAAAGTTATATGAGTATCATCCCATTGAACGGAATAAGGTAAGGCTGTTGTCGTCGTCATATGTAGTTCTCCTTTTAAAGGGTTGAATAAGTAGGCAGTGTATGTTGCTTCAATGCTTCAATCACAGCTGGAACATCTAATTCTTCCCTTTTTTTAATTAAAAAAGCACCAATTTTCAATGTAGCCGTTTTGGCAGCGATTCTTGTTTCTTTATCTTCAATAACATTTAAATCTGCAACATGAGATAAGCCTATTGTTCTCCGAATCAGCTCACAGCCAGCAAAACCATATGCATCTTTTCTGAATTTAGTGAGCACATATGATAGATAACCATTTACTTGACGAAACGGACTTTTGTTTTGGGTATTCCAAAGACTAGTATATGTCTCTTCAAAAGTATCCCAAAATTCTTGGAGGTGTGTGAAAATTTCCTCTTTTCCAGCGGGATTACGTGTAACTGCCTGGAATAGAAGGTTTGCTGTGTATTGGCCAAGATCAAACCCAACTGGTCCATAAAAAGCGAATTCAGGATCAATAATCTTCGTTTCGGTATCACTTGCAAATATACTTCCCGTATGTAAATCTCCATGAAGTAAGGCTTCCTGTTCGGTTTCAAAGCTTTGTTTCAGCTTAGCGACTTCAAGTATTACTTCTTGATCATTCCAAATGCTTTTGGCAGCATCCGTCAATTCTACTTCATACTCACCCGGTAGTTCTTCAAAAAAAGGATCCGTGAAAACAAAAACTTCAGTAATTTTGCAGAGTTCAGGATTCGTGAAGTTTCGGGCCACTTCTTTTTTCGCAGACGGTTCTAAATGCAAATCAGATGTGTAAAATGCCGTTTTCGCAACATACTCACCAATATGTTGAGATAGTAATGGAAATTGATCGCCATCGATTAAGCCTGTTCTCGCAATTTTTAAGTGTGAGAGGTCTTCCATGATTGTGATAGCAAGCTGTTCATCAGAATAATAGACTTGCGGTACAAATTCTGGACAATAGCTCTTGAAATGGATAAGTGCATTTGCTTCAATTGCAGCCCTTTTTAAGGTCAGCGGCCAACTTTCACCAAGTACCTTTGCATAAGGAATCGCTTGTTTGATTATAATTCCTTTTTTTGTGGCTGTGTCTGTAATATGAAAAACATAATTTAAGTTTCCATCGCCAATCTCTCTACAGTTTAAAGTGGCATCTGTTTTGACCAACCCTAGTTTTTTTGCAAGGGTTATTGCAGTTTCATTTGACAGTAATTCAAAGTTCGAATGGTTTAAAGTCATTATTTTCCCCTCCAAATATTTAAAATAAAAATGAAAAAGCCTCTTTCATATAGAAAGAGGCAGAAGTTTTAGCTTCGGACCTCTTATCTTCCAGAAATATTGCTTTCTGGTGGAATTAGCACCGTGCCCTGTGGATTTATAATCCGGCGGAAACTCCGCCCCATTTCACAATGGTATTACAGTCGGTTGCTGGGCTTCATAGGGCCTTTATCCCTCAGCCTGCTCTTGATAAGAGTTAAATGTAAATGTTTTCTGAAATTTTAATCTTCGGGAAAATAATATCAACTTTTTAAATAGTTTGTCAATGGGTAATTTAATAATAATCCGCACGAAGTTCTTCGAATTCAGTTTTGTTACATACTTCCGTTACTTTTGAGAGGTCCAGGGTACCTGTTAGGCGTTCTTTCTTCGCCGGCTTCACTTACGATATTCCCCCATGGATCTATAATCAGGGATTGTTCGGCAAATATTTTATTAAAATTGGACCCTGAACGATTTAATGCTAAAACGTAGGCTTGGTTCTCCATGGCACGGCTGACCCTTTATCGGTCCCTAATGATCGAGCCTCGGTTTGGGCCACTCGGCGGATACGAATAGAACTTCCGCACCTTTTGAACGGTATGGACTCACTGCCATCCTTGTAAACGTATGTTATAACAAATGAATGTAATCGTTTTTTCTGCTTCTTCATCCGCAATCTCATTCAATCTAGTTAAGTCGTATCCAACTGTTCAAAGTTCAGGTAAAATAACTATATCTGGTTGAGATTAGCCGGCTTTTTCTATCCTTTTGTTCTGCGAAATGAAAATTAATATATGGTTATCCAAAGGCAATATCCATTTGGTGGAAGGAGATTTTCCATTTCATTTTTTTAAACCACTATATGTAAAAAAGCACTTTACAAGACTATGATAAACATATATCATTTGTGACTAGAATTTCAAGAAATTTCAGAGAAGGTGTTTAAATGATGCAATTCGAAAAATCCAGACAGCTTCAGGAACTACCAAAGCAGTTTTTTGCTTCTTTAGTTGCAAAAGTTAAGGCAATTACAGAGCAAGGTCATGATGTCATTAATTTAGGGCAGGGAAATCCTGACCAGCCGACGCCAGAGCATATTGTGAAAAGTTTGCAGACTGCTGCAGAAAATACAATAAATCATAAATATTCTCCTTTCCGAGGACATCAATACTTAAAAGAAGCCGCGACTGACTTTTATGAACGTGAATATGGTGTCAAGTTAGATCCTAATAGTGAAGTGGCTATTCTATTTGGTGGAAAGGCAGGACTTGTCGAACTTCCACAGTGTTTATTAAATCCCGGGGATACGATTCTGGTACCTGATCCAGGCTATCCTGATTATCTATCTGGTGTCGTTTTAGCCCAAGCAAAAACAGAGTTCATGCCTTTGACAGAAGAAAATGATTATCTTCCGCATTATGGAGAAATACATAAAGAAACCCTTGAAAGAGCCAAAATGATGTTCTTGAACTATCCGAATAATCCAACTGGAGCATCAGCAACTGAGGAATTTTTTGAGGAAACCGTCTCGTTTGCGAATGAACATTCAATTTGTGTGGTTCACGATTTTGCTTATGGAGCGATTGGATTTGATGGAAAAAAACCGATTAGTTTCCTTCAAGCAGAGGGGGCAAAAGATGTAGGTATCGAAATATATACTTTATCTAAAACATATAATATGGCAGGGTGGAGAGTGGGCTTCGCTGTTGGAAATAAAAGTGTCATCGAAGCTCTCGAACTGTTGCAAGATCATCTTTATGTAAGTCTTTTCCCAGCAATTCAAGAAGCAGCCGCAAGTGCGTTACTAGATTCACAGAGTTGCGTAGAAGAATTAGTGAACAAATATGAAGGGCGCAGAAATGTTTTTATTGATGGATTACGTTCCATCGGCTGGGATGTCCAAGCTCCTAAAGCATCTTTCTTTGCATGGCTCAAGATTCCTGAAGGTTTCACGTCCGAGAGTTTTGCTGATTATTTATTAACGCATGCTCACGTAGCTGTTGCTGCTGGAAATGGATTCGGTGAATTTGGAGAGGGATATGTTAGGGTGGGGTTACTTACTTCTGAAGAACGGCTGCAAGAAGCGGTTGAACGGATTCGCGCATTGAATTTATTTGGATAATAGTGGAATATCACAAGTTAGCTACCGTTAAATTGGTGAAAACTTATTGACAAAGTATGGATTACCTGTCAGAATACAAAATAAATTCTTAATCTTTTGATACTTGAAGTTTAAATATATCAGCGTTTTCTTATTTTGAGCAGGTGGAGGGACTAGCCCTATGAAGCCCAGCAACCGACCGTAATTCCATTGCAAAATGGGGCGGAATTCTTCGCCGGATTTTTTTGGAATCCACAAGGCACGGTGCTAATTCTTGCAGCTATAAGCTGGGAGATAAGAAGATGGCTTTTTTAAAGCCTCTTCTTTATGAAGGGGCTTTTATTGTTTTAACATGGATTAACAATCGAAGATTCCATTCTCCATATATCGAGGTAACAGGAAAATGGATAGAAACCGTATGAGCCAGATATTAGAATACTGACTTCAAGACTTTACTAACGTTTATTAGGAGTGATCAGATGAGCGAGATAATCGCTACTTATTTAATTCATGATTTCAATGGCGAACATGAGAAAAAAGCCGAGAGTATTGCCTTAGGTTTGACAGTAGGAACATGGACGGACCTGCCTCATTTGGTCCAGAAGCAGTTGGAGAAACATAAAGGACGTGTTGTTTCCGTCACCCCTCTATCTGAAGAAGATAGAGCAAACCGTTATTTCAATCGTAAGGTGTACCGTTCGATGATAAAAATTGCCTATCCGTCGGGAAATTTTTCTAATGATTTACCGGCTATTCTCACGACAGTATTCGGTAAATTGTCATTGGATGGGGAAATCAAACTGATTGACTTGGATTTTGTTGGCGATATACACAAAGCTTTTCCAGGACCTCAATTTGGGATTACAGGTATAAGAGAAAAGATTAACGTATTGGACCGGCCTCTGGTGATGAGTATTTTTAAAGGGGTATTAGGACGGGATCTTTCATTCCATAATGAGCAGCTGAAACAACAAGCAATAGGAGGAGTCGACCTGGTAAAAGATGATGAGATTCTCTTCGATCAGGAGCAGACCCCATTCATTGATAGAATAAGAACGGGCAGACAAATTTTGAAAGAAGTCTATGAAACAACGGGCCATCGAACTTTATATGCTGTCAATCTATCAGGTAAAACATTTGAATTATTAGAAAAGGCAGAGCGTGCAGCAGAAGCAGGTGCCGATGCCTTATTATTTAACGTTCATACATATGGATTGGATGTACTTCAAGCTTTGCGTGAACACGATCGTATTAATCTTCCGATCATGGCTCACCCCGCATATAGCGGAGCAGTAGCTTCATCGTCATTTTATGGTGTCAGCTACGCGCTATTGCTTGGAAAATTAGTAAGACTATCAGGTGCGGATTTATCTCTATTCCCTTCTCCATATGGAAATGTGGCACTTGAGAAAGAGGAAACATTAGCGATTGCTGAAGCTTTGACGAAAGATGAGCCGTCATGGAAAAAAGCCTTCCCGGTGCCTTCAGCAGGTATTCATCCGGGAATGGTTCCTAATCTAATAAAGGATTTTGGGACGGACAGCGTAATTAATGCAGGCGGTGGAATCCACGGACATCCCGACGGAGCAAAGGGCGGGGCAAAGGCTTTCCGTTCTGCTGTAGAGGCTGTTCTTACAGGCAAGGCGTTATCTGATGCGGCTGATGAAGATGAAGCACTAAGCAAAGCACTTGAGTTATGGGGAGGCTTGTAAGGAATAATGAAACCGATTATTTTTTGTGATTTTGACGGAACAATTACTAACTCAGATAATATCATCGCTATCATGAAAAAATTTGCACCTTCGGGATGGGAAGAGCTAAAAGACGGTGTTCTTCAGCAAAAAATCAGTATATCTACAGGAGTTGGGAAAATGTTTTCCCTGCTTGACAGTAGCCTAAAGGACGACATTATTCAATTTGTGAAGGATACAGCCGGCATTCGCCCAGGGTTCAACGAATTTGTGGATTTTACAAAACAAGCAAACATACCTTTGTATATTGTAAGTGGCGGTATGGACTTTTTTATTGAACCGCTTTTAAATGATATCTTGCCTTCAGATTGTGTTTATTGCAACAGAGCTTATTTCAATCAGGAAAAGATCTTAATTGAGTGGCCGCATACTTGTGATAAACAATGTAACAATGATTGTGGTTGCTGTAAGCCATCTATAATGAGGGAAATTACAGGAGCAGATCATTATAAAATTGTTATTGGAGATTCGGTTACTGATTTTGAAGCGGCAAAACAGGCTGATTTTGTTATCGCTCGTGACATACTGCTTGAGAGATGTAGAACAGAAGAGATTCCCCATCAAGGGTTCGAAACGTTTTATGATGTGATGCACATTTTAAAACAGCAGATGGAGGTGTAAAAGCGTGAAGAACCATACTAAAGAGTGGCAAGAATTAGCGGAAATTAAGGCTGAACTTGCCGAACGGGATTGGTTTATGGGGACGAGTGGGAATTTATCCATTCGCGAGTCTAAAAGCAGTTCCTTTTATATTACGGCAAGCGGTAAGGATAAACGGAAGCAAACGAATGCGGACTTTTTACTAGTGGATTTAAAAGGAATTCCAGTTGAGAAAACAGAGCTGAGGCCATCTGCGGAAACTCTGCTTCATACAGTGATTTACGAGAAAACTAATGCGAACTGTGTACTCCATGTTCATACAGTAGAAAATAATGTGATTTCTGAATTATATGGAGATGAAGGGGAAGTGACTTTCCGGAATCATGAAATTATTAAAGCGACAGGGCGATGGAATGAAGATGCAGAGTTGAGGATTCCAATAATCTACAATCACGCTGACATTCCTCTGTTAACTGAAAAGTTCACGCCTCATGTCGAAGAAGACTCAGGAGCCGTGCTTATACGAAATCACGGAATCACGGTTTGGGGGAAAAGTGGACTCGAAGCAAAAAGAATTCTAGAAGCATGTGAATTTTTGTTTCAATACCAACTGTTGCTTAATCAGCAACAGGTATTTACAGGTTCTATAAGATAAAAACTCATAGAGGAGGAATAGGTAATGGCTACAATTAGATTCCATGAAACAAATGAGGTTATTGAAAACAGTGAGCAGGTAAAAAAATTTTTAGAAACACAAGGCGTAATATACGAACAATGGGATATATCGAAATTACCGTCCCATCTGGTAGAAAAATATGATCTAACGGATGACGATAAAAATGAAATCCTTGTTACGTTCAAATCAGAAATTGCAGAGATTTCTGAAAGACGCGGATATAAAGCACATGATATCATCACACTATCCGATGCAAACCCAAATTTGGATCAAATGCTTGAAAACTTTAAACAGGAACATCATCATGAAGATGATGAAGTACGTTTTATAGCCGGTGGGACCAGTATCTTTGCTATTGAAGGTAGTGAGCAAAAATGGTTTGACGTACGACTGAATCCTGGTGATTTAATCAGCGTACCAGAATCTACCCGTCATTATTTCACGTTAGCAGAAGATAGAAAAACTGTATCTATCCGTATCTTCGTAACAGCAGCAGGTTGGGTTCCAATTTACGAAAAAGACGAAGTTCAAGCATAAATCAATCGAGAAAAACCAGCTTTCGGGCTGGTTTTTTTATATGGCCTTCGCGGATGCTTTAGAAGGGCAAGTATGATAAAATTTAACGGAATTAAATTTAGCTGGATTATAGGAGCAGATACGAATGAAAACAACTGAAGTTTACATATTAGGTGGTTTTCTCGGCAGCGGGAAAACGACGCTTCTTCGAAATATATTAAAGCAGGAAAGTGAAGTGGGTAGAAAAGTGGCCGTGCTATTAAATGAGCTCGGCAGTGTATCGGTGGACAGCGGTTTGATTGGTGATGACGTACCTCTGAAGGAGCTGTTTGACGGTTGTATCTGTTGTACAATTCAGGATAAGCTCGAGGTTCAGCTGCATGAATTGTTGACGGAAAATGATTTAGACGCCGTTTATATTGAAACAACAGGTGCTGCGCATCCAGTTGAAGTGCTGGATGGCATTATGTCTCCACTATTTGCGAAAAACCTGGAATATAAAGGGATTATTACAGTTGTTGACTTGTTAAGGTGGCGCGACCGAGATGAGCTTTCTCCACAGCTTCGCCAGTTGCTTGCTGAGCAAATTCATCATGCGGATATCATTTTATTAAATAAAGCAGATCTAGTAAGCGAAATGGAGGCAGCTCAACTTATTTATTCCATTCAAGGGCTGAATCCTGAAGCTGTATGCTTATTGACAGAGTATGCATCTGTTTCCTTGATATCTCTGCAACAGATGCATAGGAAACAGCATAGAGTCCATCAAAAATTAGATGTTCACAGCCATTTGCATTTAACAGCCGTTGTTCATACATTTGAAGGGGCAGTGGCACAAACCGATTTTGAAGATTGGCTTAGGGCCCTTCCGGAAACGGTCTATCGAATGAAAGGATACATTTCCTTCACACATTCACAATACCCTCATTTATTTCAATACTCTTACGGGATGCCAATGTATATGAATGAAATGATAAAAATGCCACTAAATATCGTTATTATCGGTGAGAAATTGGATAAAGAAATGATGATCAGTCAGTTAAAAGCTTTGGAAGCAAAAACAGCCCATTAAACGTTTGTCATCCGATTAAAGACGGGAACAGAAAAGGTAACTTTCTTTTCAAGGAGGCGGTATTTGTGCCAAGGATTATAAAAACGATTACCCTGATTCAATGAAAAATCTTGATAAAGATGTCCGAGAAAAAGCAATTGAGATTGCGAATGCCTTACTTGATGAAGGCTATAAGGACGATAAAGCTATTCCAATTGCCATTGACTGGGCCAAAATATGGCTCTTGGAAGAGATTGAAAAAAAGTCAGACCCCATTAAACGGGTCTGACCATTTTTATTGCTGCAACCCACCAAAGGCTGCAAATGTTTTCTCATCTTCAATTAATCCGCATGCTGCACATTGCACACGAATCTCAGGACCATTATAGGCAAGATGGAAGGGCTGAAGAGAATCGTTCGAGTATTGTTCAACAATCTCACCGGATTGCGGATCCTTTTTAACAGGTGTTGGTATTTGCTGAATGAGATTGAAGCGAGATTTATTTGTCCGGCAATTCGGACAGCGGTATACTTGAGACATTATACTCACTCCTTTTTTTGAATATTTAAAAGTGTAATCGTATTATAAAGGTAGTCTTTACGAAATTGATTCTTAATATGTATAAATTAGTAATGGATGGAAGGGATAATTTTATGAAAGAAATTGTCATGAATGAAGCATTATTGGAAGCTTATATAAGTATCTGGAATAATCGGAAAATAACGAATGGAGAAGGGGGAAAAGTGTTATCAGAGCTTATCCGACGTGAACTTTTAGATGAAAACACCCATCCTCGTGCCCGAAAACCAATACTTGAAAAGTTTTACCTCAGTATTAAGAGAGTTATGGAATCTTCGCTTTCTGATGAGAAAAAGAACGCAATCGTTATGGCCTATGTCACGGAACTGGAAAGGCTCTCATCCTCGAAGTAAATATCACAAGTGAATGTTAGTTAATATTCTTTTCTGCTTCATACTTTTTTCACAACTCATTGTTAAAATTTTAAAAAAATAGATATTAATGAATAAGGAGCCTAAAATATGAAGTGGGGTGTTGCGCTTCTGTTTGCCGTCATACTACTTTGTGGGTGTAACAGAAGTGATACATATACAAAAATTAACAAAGATAAATCTTTTTTGGCGACTGTCAATATCAAGGATACGTCCCTTACATTTATAGATGAAAACTATCAACCCTTTGCCAATTGGGATATTTCAGAGCCATTTACCGGAGCATTGCTCCTAGCAGATAAAGATACTATACTCCTTTATGGAAAAGAGATGGAGAAAATCCAGGTGTTTTCATTATCAGCAGGAAAACAGATAGACAGCTGGGAAATAGGGAAAGGGATTGTCAATATGCTGTTGCTTCATGATGGAAAAAGCATCGTGGCAGTCAATCAGTCGAATCATTCCATCTATTTTTTAAATGATAAAGGTGAGGAGCAGGATATAGTCAAGGTTGGGAAAAGCCCCTTGACCGTTCTTCAAGGAGAGAAAGCGAATCGCTTGTATGTCATTAACTTTGGCGATACCAAATGTTCGGTAATCAATCTGGAGACGAAAAAGGTGGATATGGAATTTCCGATACATAGTTCTTCTACAGGCACCTTATTAAGGGAAGAAAAGGATGAAGTTTGGATAGGCGGCCATGGTGATGGAGACCAAGTAGAAGAAAATCTCTATATTTATTCTGCAAAAACGGGAGAGTTGAAGGAAAAGTTGAAGGCCCCAACTATGCCGATTAAGTTCATTGAGAATGCTGAAGGGATTTTTATCCTCAGTCATGGCACTAGCTCCTTATATAAATTGAATGATCAGTATGAAGAAGTGAAAAGCAAAGTGGTCGGCGTCAATCCTTTTGAAATGGCGAACTTTAAACAAGACGTGATTGTGGCGGGATATGATAGTGATGAAGTGTATGTAATGGATGCTGAAACAGTCGAGGTTAAAAAAACCATCAAAGTCGGTCAGGGTCCATTTCAATTGATGTTGAGGGAGTAGATAACATGCACGTTTACACCATTTTAGTCGTTGATGATGAAGAAGATATGCGTAATTTAGTTGAAATGTATTTGCTTAACTCAGGGTATCGATGCCTTCAAGCTGCAAATGGTAAAGAGGCTATAAGTCTGGTTGAAACATATGAAGTCGATTTAATCCTTTTGGATATCATGATGCCAGAAATGGACGGTTTTTGCGTCTGTGAAAAAATCCGTTCAAGTTCGGATGTTCCTGTAATTTTTGTTAGTGCGAAAGGTGAAGAATGGGATAAGGTAAAAGGGTTGAAGCTCGGTGGGGACGATTACATTGTAAAGCCATTTAATCCGGGTGAACTCGTAGCAAGGGTGGAAGCGGTATTAAGAAGAACAGGGAAAATGTCATTGAATGAAGAAAATCAAAATTCCGTCCGATTCGGTAAAATCAATTTAAACCTCCAATCAAGAACGGTTCTGCTAGATGGGAAGCCAATCAATTTGACCTTGAAAGAGTTTGAATTGCTTCTATTTCTTATGCGTCATAAAAATCAGGCACTCAGTCGTGAACAACTACTTGAAAATGTTTGGAGCGGAGAATATGGAGGATCTTTACGGACGGTCGATACCCATATCAAAACGCTTAGGATGAAATTGAGGGCGGCCGATTATATTCAAACTGTCTGGGGAATTGGTTATAAGATTGAGGAAAAAAATGAGTAATAAGTGGTCATCACTCTCTTTTAAACTATGGCTAACTATCATTACAGCAATCATTCTTTCAGTGTTGTTCGCTTATTCTCTTTCTCAATATTATTATAAAAATTTGTATGTGGAAAAGTTGAAAACCGATCTAGTTAATGAAGCTTCCTTGCTTGGAGCGGACTATTTCGGAGGTGAGATCAGTGATGAATTCAAACAACAAGTTGAATGGTTTAACAGTAAAAGTGACAGCGAGGTCTTTGTCGTCAATAATCCAAGGGAATTAAGTGCCTGCCTTCCCTTTGAAATCAATTATGACACCCTTATTTCTGCAGAAGAACGGCAAATGCTCTTAGATGGAAAGGTTGTTGAAAAAGAGGGATATGAGAAAAGATTTGAAAAGAACATCGTAGCGGCTATCATTCCCTTGATTGATGAAGACCGCCTCGAAGGTATCATCTATACATATATTCCTGTAGACTCGATTACAGATTTACTTAAGGAATTTGCTGCAAAATGGATGGCAGCCGTTCTTTTATTCTTAATTGTTTCCATTTTATTGACAACAAAATGGTTGAAAAAGCTAGTCAGTCCGATTAAGGAAATCGAGACAGCTGCCCATCGTGTCTCAGAGGGAGATTATGACATACAGATTCAGGTAAAGAGCCATGATGAAATAGGGAATCTAGCACATGCCTTTAATGAAATGGCCAAATCCATTCATTTAGAGGAAGAAAGAAAAAAAGAGTTTCTCGAAAATGTTGCCCATGAACTCCGGACGCCGCTGAGTTACGTGAAAGGTTACACGCAGGCTATATTGGATGGTGTTGTGAAAAATGAGGAAGAAGAGCAAAAATATCTTCAACTTATTTCAAGGGAAGCATTTAGGCTACAGCGGCTTGTAGGTGATTTGATGGACCTATCTAAATTGGACAGTGATCAATTCACTTTAAATAAAACTCCGATTGCCTATGCGCAATTCATTGAAGATGTACTTGCCAAATATGAACCGATATTAAAAGAAAAGCAGCTTGGTTTACAGCTCGAACTAGATCCGGATCCAATTATACTAGGAGATGAAGGAAGGATAGAGCAAATCCTTCATAATGTCTTTGATAACGCCGTTAAGTATACGAATCCAGATGGATTCATCAAAATTACTTTAAGACAGCATAAAGGAGATTGCGAGCTCATAGTCACTGACACGGGCAACGGGATTCCTGCAGCTGATTTACCATATGTCATGAATCGCTTTTATAGAGTAAACAAAGCACGAAGCCGCTTTGATGGCGGATCGGGGCTGGGTCTTTCCATCGTGAAAAAATTGGTGGAGCTACAAAATGGTAAAATTGAAATAGAAAGCAGGGAACATACAGGTACAAAAGTCAGCATTGTGCTTCCGACCATAAAAGAAGATTGGACTTCATAAAAAAGGGGAAACGTTCAATGATAAAAAAGATAATGTTAGTATGTACAGCTTTAATCTTGTTGGCAGGATGTGGCAAGGAAGAGGAAATTCCGAAAATGCTAAATGTCGAGTTAACTGTCGATCCTGTTCAAGGAGCAATAAATGAGCCGGTAAAGTTTCAGGCAAAAGTGACTTATGGGGATGAAGAAGTGACGGATGCGGATGATGTCAGTTTTGAAATATGGCTTGCAAATAGTGATGACCATGACAAAACGGCTGTAAAACATAAAGGAAAAGGTATCTATGAATTGGAAAAAACCTTTGATAAAGAAGGAACCTATTATGTTTATGCTCATGTAACGGCAAGGAATATGCACAACATGCCTAAAGAGGAATTCGTCATAGGCAAACCAAGTCAGCCTGAAGAAAACGGAGGCAAAAAGGAAATGGACGAGATGAATGATGAAGAAAAGAAATAATAATTTTACTGATAAAACTAAAACAATTCGGGGTTAACCCGGATTGTTTTTTATTTTTGTAAAAATTAAGGATTTTAAACTAGTTTTAGAGTATATGAATTTTGAATTCTATTACTTAAGAAAAAAGTACACATAAAAATGACGAAAATCAACTTTAAATCGATAAATTTGTAACATAAAAGTAAAGAAAGTCATACTTGAGCGTTTGACAACGAGATGTCAACTAAAAGTTATTAGTATTCCATGGAAATGGTTCTATGTAACTACCATTGACAAGGATTGTCTGGAAAAATATGAGTATATGTACTAGATAGCAAAACATAGATATAGATAGCTTTCTTGATTGCTTTCGCTGAAACTTGGATTATAATTTTTTCACATTCGTTACCTGTAAAACATATGGAAATAGATGGTTCCTATATTACAAAAAACGCATGTTATGATGATTTCAGAAACAAAACACCAATGAACTTTACAGGAGGAATTACGAATGAAAAAGAAAATGTTTATGTCAGCAGCAGCAGCGGCAGCTATAATTTTCACTGGAGTGGGAGCAAACCAAGCAGAAGCAGCAAACTGTGATACTGTTAAACAAGTAACATATAAATCTATTAATCAAGAAGATATGCAAAAAGTCCTTAACCAATATTTAACTAAATACAACATAACATTACCTGCTTCACAATCCTTACAAGTTCAACAACCAGTTCAACAACCAGCTCAACAACCAGTTCAAAAACCAGTTCAAAAACCAGTTCAACAACCAGCTCAAGAACAAGCTCAACAACCAGTTCAAAAACCAGCTGGAACTACGAATTCACAACCTGAAAAAAATACTGATGAAAAAACAGAGACAAGCTCTGAATTAAGCGCTTTTGAACAACAAGTGGTTAAATTAACTAACGCAGAGCGTGCAAAACAAGGTTTGGCAGCTCTTAAAATAGATACAGAATTGAGCAAGGTTGCTCGTTTGAAATCTCAAGATATGAAAGACAAAAATTACTTTGATCACAATAGCCCAACTTACGGCTCTCCATTTGATATGATGAAAAAATTCGGAATCAGCTACACATCAGCTGGGGAAAATATCGCACAAGGTCAAAAAACACCTGAAGAAGTAGTTGAAGCTTGGATGAACAGCCAAGGACATCGTGAAAACATCATGAACTCAAGCTTTACTCATATCGGAGTAGGCTACGTAGAATCTGGTAACTACTGGACTCAACAGTTCATCGGAAAATAATAAGAATGATAGATTAATAGAAGAGTGTACCCTGGGAATCATATGGGTGCACTCTTTTTTTTATTAAGTCATTGAAATATATAGGATAGATAAGAGAATTGATTCTAAATAGAATGAATTTCATCAAATCCGCGTATAATTTTAGTCGATACTGTTATAAATAGCATCGTTTTTACAAATACTCGCATCAACACAAAAGCAGGAACCGCACTTATTCATTAGTGAGGCTCCAGTAACGCCAAATTAAATATCGGATACATCAATTTCTGAATACTGGGCATTGAAACTTTTCTGCAGACGGATTTCCAATGTTGATTCTTTAAATTGTGCGGATGCTCCTTTCTTCTTTACAAGAGCTGGCAATGTAATTACATGCCGGTCCGACTCTTCTGGGATTCCCTCAACGATGGATTGATTAGATGTATGGTAAAGTTTCATTTTTTTTAGCCATGCTTCATCTTCTATGGGAATTCTTACAAAGACAAATAAATGGGTTTCAAATACCTCGGCATGTAAAGGGTGTTCAATTCTGGTATTTTCTTTTTGTGAGCTAGTATCGTTTTGTTGCATCATTCCTTGCATATTTTCAGGGATCATCTGCGAAAATACCTTTTCAATGAACGATTGTACATCACTTTGCTGCATACTTTTCATGAAATCCTTTTGGTTTGAGTTATTTTTTAAAGAAAAAAGTGAATTCCAAGGAAACATGTTGAATTCCTCTCTCCTGCAATCAACTGACAGGGTTATTTCTGTTATTTTATGCAGGCTGAAGCCTAGATGTTCATTTGTATATTTGCTAAATTATAGAAAATGAATCAAACTTATGTATAATTAAGTAAAATCCATTAGATAAAGAGGGAAAGCCTGTGGATGATAAAGTAGCTTTTATAACTGGAGGAGCAACGGGAATCGGCAAGAGAATCGCCTATTCACTCGCAAATAATGGAGTGTCTATTATCATTACGTATCGAAAAAGTAAAAAAGCAGCTTTAGCATTGGTGACTGAATTGCAGGAAAGGTACCATATTAAGGCACTCGCTCTTGAAGGTGATGCTTCAAGTGAGAAAGATTGCAAACAGGTAACAGAATTGGTCATAGAAGCCTTTGGACATGTTGACATGTTCATTCATAATGCTGGGCCATATATGCATGAACGTAGGCCTATGACCGAATATAGCAGTGATGAGTGGAATTACATTATGAACGGTAATTTAAATGGTTTTTTCTATTTTGCTAAGGAAATTATTCCTCATATGCGCAGAAGAAGTTGGGGTAGGATCATTACTTTAGGGTTTGACCGCTGTGAGACGGCACCAGGTTGGATTTATCGTTCCGCTTTTGCCGCAGCCAAAAGCGGATTGACTTCCTTAACTAGAACTTTAGCGGTTGAAGAAGCAACAAATGGAATCACCGTGAATATGGTCTGTCCCGGCGATATTATTGGTGAATGGAAGGAAGAAGAGATAATAGTTGCTAAAGGACAAAAGGATGTAACTGTTCCAATTGGCAGACCGGGGACGGGAGAAGATTTAGCTCGAGTCATCACGTTCTTATGTGATGAACAATCCGATTTTATTACCGGAAGCATCATTCCGGTCACAGGTGGAAAAGATGTTTTGGGGAAAATTCACAAAGCTTAGTTTGTTTAATTTGGTTATTAAAATGGAAAAAGGTGAGTCCGTTAATTCGGCCTCACCTTTTTTTAAACCATTTTTTTATATTTTACTTGCTGTATATACCTTAAACGTGCTGCCAAACCTATAGCTCCAAGAGCCAAACCAGAAATTAAGCCAATCCAATATCCGAAGGCTCCCATATCTGTATATTTTGCAAATATAAAACCGATGGGTAGCCCTAGAATCCAATAGGATACTAGAGACATAGCAAAGGTAACATTTACATCTTTATATCCTCGTAGTATTCCTTGTATTGGTGCCTGGAGTGCATCAGAAATCTGAAAGAAGATTGCATATATTAAAAAATGTGATGTCAGCATCATTACATTATAGTCTTTTGTGTAAGCCGACGCGACGGGTTCACGGAAAAGAAATAGAATGGCCGACAAAACAAGCGACATCGTTAATGCCATGGAAATCCCAATCCAGCTGTATTCTTTGGCATCTTTGTATCGAGCTGCCCCAATTTCAAATCCAATTACAATTGTCAATGCCATTGATATACTTAGCGGCATCATATAAAGCAATGATGCAAAATTCATTGCAATCTGGTGCGAAGCAATTGTCACGGTATCATATTTACTCATCAAAAGGGTAACGGCTGAGAAAATACTTGTTTCAAAAAAGATAGCCAGCCCGATAGGCACCCCAATTATTAATAGTGCACGCCACTCTTTCCAAGAAATCCGGAAAAACTCACGGAAAACTTTATAGGTCGAAAATGGGCTGATTTTCACCACAACAAGGATGGCAACCAGGGCAATTAACCAATAGGTAATTGCTGTTGCATACCCTGAACCAACGCCGCCAAGTTCGGGGAATCCAAACTTTCCGTATATTAACAGGTAATTAAATATGACGTTAATTGGCAGTGCACATAAGGTTATTATCATAGAAATTCTAGTTTGGCCAAGCGCATCAATGAAGGCTCTCAACGCATTATAAACGAATAGGGGAATAATCCCGATTGAAAGAGCGATCAAATAGTCATGGGCTACCCGGTGGACAGTATCTTCAAGATTCATGGCATTTAATATGGGGTTTAATGCAAACGCTCCAATGATTAAAATGACTAAAGCTAAAGTGACGGCTAAATAAACTGCCTGCATTACTGAATAGGAAACGGATTTCGACTGCTTGGAACCGACGAGCTGTGAGACCACCGGCGTTAAGGCAATCAAAATCCCGCTCAACCCCGTATAAACAGGTGTCCAAAGTGAACTGCCGATTGAAACGCCAGCAACGTCCTCCGTACTGTACTGTCCAGACATCATCACATCAAAAAATGTCATGGCATAAAGGCCAATTTGAGTGATCAGAATGGGGATTAATATATAAAATAATAGGCGGATCTTTTGTGATTTTGTATAAGTCTGATTCATCGATGTACCTCAATATCAATATTTGAAATTTTCCACACAATGAAAGAATTATATCACATAAGCTTGTGATGGTTTAAGTTTTTATTTGATACTAAAAAAGACTTACCGTAAAAACGGCAAGTCTTTTTGTCAGTCGCGCATGGATTCAAATTCATTCATGTCCGCGGTTGAGTCTTTTTGAAGGATGAATGCTTGTGAAGGGATGGCGATTTGAACGTCTTCTTTTTCAAGTATCTCCATTATATTAAAGTTAACATCTTCTTTGATTGATAGATATCCCCCAAAGTCTGTTGCATTTGAGAAGAAATAAAGGTAGAGATTAAAACCGGAATGACTAAACTCGTCAAATTTCACAAGAATCGTTTCTGGATGTATTTCTGGGTGTTCAATGAGCATATTTTCTATTCTCTTAATGACGTTTTCCAACTTATCTTTTGGTGTTGTGAAATTTATACCTAGATGAAAAGCAATCTGTCTTTTACCCATTTTTGACCAGTTGATGATAGGTTCATTCGAAAGGGTAGCATTCGGGACCGTAACTAAAGCTTGGGCAAAAGTCCGTACTTTGGTACTTCGAAATGTGATATCTTCAATGGTTCCTTCCACGCTTGGTGTTTTGATCCAATCACCAATGGTAAAGGGTTTTTCTGTAACGATGACAATTCCTCCAAAGAAATTGCTAACGGTATCCTTAGCGGCAAGTGCAAAGGCTAATCCTCCTAAGCCAAGTCCGGCAACAAATCCATTGACGTTAAATCCCCACTCTTCCGCAATGATAGAGAAGCCCAAAGCCATGATGATTATTTTAATGATTTTTGTAAAGAATGGCATGACAATTAGATCTACCTCAAGACCGAATTTACTGACCAATTTCGGAAAAAGGATGGTTAAGATCGAACTGATATTGATCATCGTCCAAAAGAATAAGAAAGCAAAAAATGAACGGTATATCTTCGATTTTAATTCATCCGAAGGTATGTCAATCGGAAAATAATACAACGATAGAATCACACCGAGCAAAACGATAAGCCATCTCATCGGCTGTTCTAAGGCAAGCATTAAGTTGGCTGCAAATTCAACTTTGCGTTTTTTTGCAACTCGTAGAAAGAACTTGAATATATAGGTGGTAAATACTTTCCGAAGCAAAAGGACGATTAGAAAAATACCTATTGAAATTCCTAGTTTGGTCCATGCCTCTATTCCATCAAATTGATGGAGAGATTGAGAAACTTCTTGCAATGTATTACTCCTCCAATGTATCTTGTAGTATTGTAGAATACTAAGATTATAATATATTCATAATGAAAAAGGAAAATTATTCGATAATTACATTTATTACGTTACATTACGGTTCACTGAATACTTTTTCAAGTTATTAATGTTAGGGATATATGGTAATATGGATGCAAAGTGATTTTTTAAGTTTGGAAGGTGGAAATATTGACTAAGAAAATAGTGTTTACCGGAGGCGGCTCAGCCGGCCACGTGTCTGTTAATGCAGCCATTATCCCGGAATTTTTAGAGCATGATTGGGATATTACTTATATTGGTTCAAAAAAAGGTATAGAAAAAAATATTATCGAAAAGGAATTTCCTGAAATCCGTTATGAAACGATTTCAGTTGGTAAATTCAGACGATATCTATCAGCGGAGAACCTAAAAGATCCTTTCCGAGTCATTAAAGGGATTTTTGATGCACGAAAAATTTTAAAAAAGACAAAGCCTGATTTCATATTTTCAAAAGGCGGGTTCGTATCCGTACCAGTCGTATTGGCGGGAAGGATGCTGAAAATCCCGATTGCCATACATGAATCGGACTATACACCTGGCCTAGCTAATAAAATTGCAATGCCGCTTGCATCGAAAATTTTCACCACGTTCCAGGAGACAGAAAAGGACTTGCCAAAAGAGAAGGCCATGTATCTTGGAGCAGTATTACGGGATGGGATTTTTTCTGGAAACGCTTCGAGTGGAAAAGCATTTTGTGGTTTTACGAACAACAAGCCAGTGTTACTCGTGATGGGTGGCAGCCTTGGAGCTGTAAAAATCAATAAATTGATTACTGAAAACCTTGAAGCATTATTAAATGACTACCAGATTATTCATATTTGTGGAAAAGGGAATGTCCAAGCGGAATTGAAACAAAGAGGGTATACTCCTTTTGAATATGTCCACGAAGAATTATTTGACCTTTTAGCAGCGGCTGATGTAGTTGTTTCAAGGGCTGGTTCAAATTCAATCTTTGAATTCCTTGGTCTGCAAAAGCCAATGTTGCTCATTCCACTAAGTGCCAATGCATCTCGTGGGGATCAAATTTTAAATGCTTCAAGCTTTGAAAAACAAGGTTTTTGTAAAGTCATTCAAGAAGAAGATTTAAATGATCAAATCTTTAATAGCACATTAGCTGATTTAGTGAATAAATCAGATGAGTATCAAGCGAAAATGCGTCAAAAGCGCCCATTCAAAACGGCGGCTGAAATGTATGAATTATTAATTGATGTAATGACAGCAAAAAAATAAGTATCAATTCCCTCTTCAAAGCATATCTTTTTCGAACAGAGGAGGGGGTAGAATGGCTTATAAATATTCCAAAGGATGGTTCGTTAAACAATTAAAAGATGCAGAAATAAGATACCATCCAATTGAGCGAAGAAAGCTGGAGCTTTATAAAACCCATATTTTGAGACGTTTATACGAAGACTTGCAAAAAGAGAAACCATAAAAGAACCGTAACTGCTAGTACGTTGTGGTTATTTTTTCTAAACATCGTTAACTTTTTGTGAGGAGATTAGTAAACCTAAAAAAATTTGTGAAAAGTCTATAATAGAAGAATAGTACGAAACTAGAATAAATAATAAAGAAGCCGACTCTTTTTGGGAATTTCTAACTAGAGGATCGGCTTCTTTTTTGTATGAAAAATAATCCTTGGATATAAACCCTATATTCAGCAAAAGATAAACCTCAATAATAAACAGTAAACAGCAGTTTGCGGGTTCAAATACTTTAAGTTCGGAGTTTAAAACATGACAAAGATTAATTCCAAATCCTCACT
The DNA here is from genome assembly GCF_001273755.1 of Peribacillus butanolivorans. GTDB lineage: Bacteria > Bacillota > Bacilli > Bacillales > DSM-1321 > Peribacillus > Peribacillus butanolivorans. The sequence goes on along the minus strand of NZ_LGYA01000001.1, from coordinate 2,998,325 downwards.
AAATATTCTTGTCCTTTCAGTAGGATTGCTGAATCACGTTATGATTATTCCTCTCGTACTAGAGGTAGCGGGAAGAGATGCTTGGTTATTTGCCGCTCTTACAGGACTTTTATCAATAGCTTGGGGGTTCCTTTTATATTGGATATTAAAAAAGAAAAAAACAGAACATCTCTTTCCCTGGCTGGAAAATCGGATTGGTAAACGATTTACCAAGCTGATTTTCTTTTTCCTCGTAATTTATTTGATTATGATCATCTTGACGACAGCTAAAGATATGGTTGACTGGATCAATACAACTTCTTTAAATCAAACACCACCATTTGCCATTATTATTCCTTTTGCGTTGATATGTGCTGCACTTTCTTACTCGAATCTTAGATCAATTGCTATTAATTCAGCTATTTTATTACCTTTTGTCATTATCCTTGGTATCTTTGTAGCCACTGGTAATATTCCCGAAAAAAATTATGATTTTTTATTTCCTCTATTCGAACAAGGCTATTTTCATGGCATTAAGTCAATGTACTACATAGCAAATGGATATTTGGAGTTGATTATCATGATATTGTTCCAGCATCACCTATCTAATGGGGATTCCATTAAGCTGAAAACAGTTATTGGAATGATGGTTATTGTAACTATATTAATTCTCGGGCCGCTTACTGGTGCCATTGTTGAGTTTGGACCCGTCCTGTCTAATGAAATGCGCTATCCGGCTTATGAACAATGGCGACTGTTGACAATTGGAAAATATATTGCTCATACTGACTTCTTTTCCATATATCAATGGCTTTCAGGCGCATTTATTCGAATTTCTATAGCTATGTTTTTAATTCCTGATTTATTAAGAGTCAAATCACCGCTCATTAAAAAGGGGATACTCATGAGTCTTGCCATTATGATGGTTATCATCACTATTATTCCTCTTAGTAATATCATTTTTTATGATTTTTTAAAGAACTATTATTTTCAAGGAACGTTCTTTTTCCTTGTAACCCTAATTCTTTTGTTTACAGTTACCGCAGTTATACAACCTAAACGGAAGGAGGTTTCTGATGAAACTATTCAAAAATAAACAAATTGAACAGTCATTTTATAACGAAGAGTTCTTCCGGCAGCTTTTCAGTAATAGTCCGGATGTATCATTTAAGGTGATATTAGGTGAAAATGATGAAACAGCTAAAATCACTTTATTTTTTTATCCTGGAATGGTAGATACTCTTGAGTTGAATGGCAATGTATTACGAAACCTCAAATCAATGTTAGATAAGAAAGATAATATTCGAAATATGATAACAGCATTTCATCCTTCATTAGCATTGACAGAAATTTCTTGCAGTCCAATTGACAACGACGATATAAATAGACGGATTTTTAGCGGCGAAGTGTTAATTTTCTTTCAACAATCACAACAGCTATTTTCATTACCTTTGCCTGATGTTCCCAACCGGAAGCCAGAGGAATCTTCATTTGAAGTATCCCTTCGTGGGCCACGTGATGGATTTGTTGAAGACCTTTCGACAAACGTTGCTCTCATTCGTAAACGGCTGAGAACAGGTTCCCTCTCTTACGAAGAGTTTATTATTGGAAAGCGCAGTCAAACTACAGTAGCACTGATGTATATAGATGACATCATCAATCCCGAACTTGTTAGGCTCGTCCGTGAAAGACTGAATACTCTAGATGTTGATGTGTTAATTAGTAGCCATCAGCTTGAGGAACTCATCTCTAAAGGGAAATTCAAATTATTTCCTTTGACTCATTATACAAGCAGACCCGATTTTTGTGTCGGATCATTAACCCAAGGCAGGTTTATAGTACTTATGAACGGTGCACCTACTGTTATCATAGCCCCGACCACTTTATTGCTTCAGATTAAAGCAGCTGAAGATTCGAGTCTTCCTTTTCTATTCGTTTCATTTGAACGGTTTCTTCGTGTATTTGGTTTGATTTTTTCTATTTTACTTCCAGGGTTTTGGGTAGCTTTATCAGCATATAACATTGACCAGATGCCTTTTCCTTTACTTGCAACAGTCAGCATCTCAAGGTTGGGCCTACCTGTTTCTGTTGCCATTGAAATGTTCCTTATGCTCGGTTTATTTGAGCTATTTCGAGAATCTGGAGTAAGGCTGCCACAAGCAGTTGGTCAAACTGTGGCGGTTGTAGGTGGTTTAATTGTCGGTGATGCAGCTATCCGTGCCGGTTTGACGTCCCCAACGATGCTTGTTATCGCTTCGGTCACATCAGTCGCATCTTATACATTAGTTAATCAATCTTTAACGGGGACTGTCTCTGTGCTTCGTTTATTTATCTTAATATTAGGTTCTGTCCTAGGCATCTATGGTCTTCTTGTTGGTTTCTTAATTGTTACTTGTTGGGTCTCTTGTCTTGAGTCATTTGGAGTTCCATATATGAATGAATTTTCACCGCCTGATTTCCGAAAACTTACAGATGCTATTTTCAAAAGACCGTGGTATTCAAAGAAAAAAAATGAAGGTGCTCTTGATCGCACGCAAAAGGGGGAGTAACAATGACACGACGTTTGTCGAAGCTTTTCCTTATCTTTTCGGTCTTGTTCATTTTAACAGGTTGCTGGGATTATAAAGACATTCAGGATATCCATTATGTAACTGCTTTAGGAGTAGATTATGAAGACGGTAAGTATGTTGTGTATGTGCAACTTGTTGATTTGTCTGCTGTTGCCAAAACTGAAGCTAAAAGTTCGGAACCAACAAAAGTTTATATAGGCAAACATAGTGGGAAATCCATATCAGAAGCCATTAATCACTTATATCAAACAGCTCAACAGCGATTATATCTTGGACAAGTTTCAACATTTGTGCTCACAGATAAAGCAATAGAGCATAATATTAATGATATAGTGGATGCCGCTTTCAGATTTAATTTAATCAGGTATTCAAGTAATATTTTTGCGACAAAAAAACCTTTGGATGAATTGTTTTCTATAAAAGGGTTTTTCAATTTAACCCCTTTATACTCTGAGTTGCATTTTCCAAAACCTATCTATGAAAACCTTTCCTATATTGAACCGATTACATTGAGAACTTTTATTTCCACTTACAGGGATGTATCTATCACAACAACACTCCCAACTATTTCATGGAGTGGAAATGATTGGGCTGAAGATAAAAAAAAGCGGAAGACCTTTACAATTGACGGGGCTTATGTAATTTATTATAAAAAATCCATGAATTGGTATTCAGTTGAAGACTTGAAGGGATCGCGCTGGATTACAAAGAAAACGAATAGAACACCAATCGAATTCACAAAAGCGAATGGTACAACTTATATTTCGTTAACTCACCCTCATGTAAAAATTAAACCGATTGTGAAGAATAATGAAGCTAAATTCACCTTAGATGTTGACATCAAGGGGAGTATTTTAGAATTATCAACAAACGATAGCTTGAAAAACCTTGAAAAATTTGTTCAAGATTATATAAAAAAAGACATTGAACAAACCTTTGAAATTGGCTTAAAACGCAATGGAGATCCACTTGGTCTTGGCCAAAAATTGTACCGAAAAGACTTGCGATTTTGGAAGAACAACAATATTAACGAACCGAAGGATTATTTGCATGCAAATTCTTTCGAACAAATTAACATAAATGTTAACCTTGCCAATGCTGGTACTCTCGAATACAATCCGTTTAAAAATGAAAAACTGCCTAATAACTAAGTTCAGCATAAAAAAAACAGGGATAAAAAAATAAACATTATTTTCTCTATATACACAACGTTTTCACAAGTTGCTCTGTTGCAGGACTTTTAGGGTATCGCACTAATACAATCATATAAAACCTGTTGATTTCATCAGAGCAAAAATTTAGTAGGAAGACCCTTCTTTTGTCTGAATTTTTATTCATGTAGAAAACAGAAATCAACCGACAATTTAATGCGTATTTGTAATAATATGGGTCATGAGATTGATGATGAGATAAGCCTTGCAGTTTCAAAAGAACCGCAACGTCTCTTGACGTTGCGGTTCTTTTATTTTATAAAAAATTATCTATTAGAGGAAAGAAGCAGGAAATAAGGATACCGGCGATAGCCATGGCTGCTCCTGCGACAGCACCAGTAAATTCACTTTCCTGTGCAGCTTGCGCAGTACCGAGACCATGAGCAATAGTACCATAAGCAATGCCGCGAGCGAATGGCATAGTAATGTTAAGTTTATCCATCATTCTAGGGGCAATCATCGTACCTAATACTCCGGTCAAAATAACGAAGGCAGCTGAAACATTAGGGTTACCTCCATAAAGTTCGGTGATTTCTACAGCGATTGGTACTGTAATTGACTTAACCGCTAATCCTTGAAGAATGAACTGTGGAAGAGAAAAGGCATTGGCGATGACGAAGGCAAGAATTAATGTTACCGTAAGCCCTAAAATCATGCCGCTAATAGCAGGAATTCCGTATTTAACAATTATGGTCCTATTTTTATAAAGTGGTACGGCCAAGGCAACGGTAGCTGGGCCTAGGAAATAGGTAATGATGTCTTTACCTGTTGAATAATCATTAAAATCTAAACCGCTGATCAAAAGCACAAGAATAATTGTTACCGTACTAAAAAATACGGGAGTCGTAAAGGGTGATGGATGTTTAGCATATATTTTCCTTCCAATAAAATAGGCAAGGATTGTTATTAATATGCTATAAATGGTAATGAGCGTTGTCATGCTGTTTAACCTCTCCTCTATGGGATAACTTCTGAACCGTCCAGGCTGAAACGATAAATCCGAAAATTAAACTGACGCCCAATGTGAGTGCTAACGGCAGACCAAATTTTATAAAAAGCCACCCCATGGTCATTAAGCTAATAGAAATAGGGATAAAGAAAAAGGCAAGGTGCTTCACCAGAAATCCTGAAGTAAGTTCAATCCACTCGACTTTTAGAATTCTTGTCTGTAACAAAATGAATAAAAGAATCATGCCGATTACATTACCTGGAATAGGCAATTGAAGGTGATCAGATAAATAATAGCCAAGCTTGCAAAGGATAAGCAACATTAAAAGTTGCATGATAAAAGTAAATGATTTTTTCATGATTAGTTCCTTTCAAAAACGGTTTGAATATATTTGTGAATGGGTCAAGTGTATCCATTATAAAAAAATAATCCTAAAAATAATAGGGTATTGCAACATTCTTTTATAACTTCCTGTAAAAATTGAAAAAGGAGCGTTCCAATTTAGGAAGCTCCTATCTTATATGAATAATAAGTACCCTATCTTATCCAAGGATATTAACTTGCGTTATTTCTTTTATGCTTCAAGTAACTGCTGTTCGTCATCATCGTTCTGTCTAAGGATGTGAAAGGTGTATAAATCTTTAGGAATTTCATACAAATCAAAGATATCTTCACCATGATTAATTTGGTCATAAAGGGACTTTCTTGTTTCGTTAGCATTGACGGCATAAGGGAGCTTTTCAGCGGCTTTCAAAGAGCGGATATTTTTTTTGCGAATACGCATGAAGACTGTTTCCATACCGAGCTCGAAAAAAAGCTCTTTAAAGAAAGCATCTTTTGCGATGGCATTATATCCTTTACCATGATAGGGCTTGCCAAGCCACGTGCCAAGGAAACCTGCACCATTTTCAATATCGTATAAAGAAATACAACCGATGGGGTTTTCCCATTCATCTAAAATTGTTCGTGAAATGAGTTCACCAGCTTCTTCGGCCTCGATCGTTTGCTTAGTAACGAATACATATTCTTCATATGAATCTACTTTATGGCGCACGAAAGGGAAGACATCTGGATGCGTCATTTGTTCATAAAGAGAAAAACAATCTGTAAAATCTCTCTTTTTTAACATTTCCGTCCCTCCGTTTGAGGGCAGTTCTTATGCGTAGTCGCTGCCCACCCTCGAAATTTTTTAAGTCGTTCGTCAAAAAATTTCGGGGTGGGAATCGAACCCACTAGAACCGGAAACCGGTGGCGCACCATTTGCCTTCCCTATTTTTATTGTCTGAAAATATATAAATCTAAAGAACCTTACGAAGGTATAATACTAAAAAAAAAACGGTTTGGGAATAGGTTTTTTGCCTTTTTTTTTCGTCAAATTTCAACTTTTTTATGAAGGTTAAAATTGGAAGGCAAACGCGTGCTTTTTTCTTTAGAAAAATTGATTTTATTCCCTATATTTTTGAGAAATGCTTTTGTTTTTATTAAAATTTTCCTGTAACTTGCATGAATAAAATGATCGTACCGAGTGCCCAAACATAAATAGAAAATATTTTCAGTGAACGCTTCTTTAAAAAATCAATCATCCACACAACGGCGATATAGCCAAAGATTGCTGCGGCCAGGGTACCGACAAAAAGGGCTGTGATGGGAAGCCGTTCAACATCTCCTGTAAAAATGGGTTTCATTTGAAATACGATGCCCCCTGTAATTGCAGGAATCGATAACAAAAAGGAAAAATAGGCGGCAGTGGCTCTGTCAAGCTTGCAGAAAAGTCCAGCGGCGATAGTCAATCCAGAACGTGATAGGGCAGGCATGATGGCAGCTGCTTGAAATGTCCCGATAATAAGGGCATCTTTTATGGAAATTTCATTCAGCGATTTGCTCCCTTTTCTTACCCCGTCTGCTAACCATAAAATCAGTCCGGTGACTAAAAATTCCCAGCCGATTGTCACTCCTGTTTTTGATAGGCCGTCAAACCAATCGCCTAGTAAAAGACCGGCAACCACAGCAGGGAACGTTCCTGCAATCAAGAGAAGCGTCATTTTGGAGAAAGGGTTTTTCAGTAAGAAAATAATGTCATCCTTGTAGACAACTAATAAGGCAAGCAAGGTTCCGATATGAAGCATGGTATCCAGAAAAATGCCTGCCTCGTCAAGACCGAATATATGCCGCCCTAAATATAAATGTCCTGTACTTGAAATAGGTAAAAACTCAGTCAAGCCTTGAATGATTCCAAGGATAAAGGCTTGAAATTGATTTAGCAAAAAAACATCACCCCAGTCTAGGTGTTTTAGGACAATCCTTTATTTTATCTGTATGCACAAGAAGGATGAAAATGTTCAGATTTTTTGGAAATTAAATTCCAACAAGATTTGTGATGGAAAAGATAGTCCTCATCCACTTTTTTCGAATATAATGAAAGGAAAATGAAACTATTTGTTATTTGATTCGTAATTATTCATATGAGAGAGGAGGAGAAAACACTATGCCTACTAAAGATGAAAGAGTGTTTGCTGCCCTTATATATGTCATCAGCTTTTTTACAGCTTTTGTCGGTCCTTTGGTCATTTGGCTACTTAAGAAGGACTCGTCACAATTTGTAGATTATCACGGAAGGGAATATCTAAACTTTTTTATTTCCTACACCGTATATTCGATTGTTGCAGGGGTTCTGTCACTGGTACTGATTGGATTCTTACTATTGCCGGTTATCGGAATAGCTTTAATCGTATTTACTATCATTGCTGCAGTCAGGGCTTATGAAGGAACAGACTATCGCTTTCCACTAATTTTTAGAATTTTATAGAATGTAAAAAGGGATTCGTTATACACGAGTCCCTTTTTATCATCTGGGAATATTTACTTTGTTAGGAAAAATAATTACGACGCTGTGTTTAGTTCGATAATTGCCTTATTATTAAAAAAGGGAATAGGTCACATTAAAGCGAATAAAGTATTATAATATTTCCTTCAATAACCTTTAAGAGAAATGAATGACAGGCTGCTTGACACCTTACCGATAATTGTCAATTCAGACGGTGATTCTTTATAAGGAGTAAGGAGCAGAATATGAATATTCGCGAATATTATCAAAAAACGAGCAATTCAAATTTTCATGCATCTTGGATCTCTCTTTTATTGGCCATTGTTTTTTTTATTTGTCATGCTTTTACAATAATTCCTGGTAACATTTTATTGATAACGGCTCCATTTATTTTTTTAAGTATTGCCCAATTTGTAAGTCATCGGATTTATGAAAATAGAATAAAGGAATTGCCTAACGAACTAATTGAAACGAATACAGGTTTATTACAAACTGAACATGTATTACTGACTTTTATGCCTGCTCCAACTTTACGGCTACTCCTATTTGCGCCTAATGGGTCTCTTTTGGGCGAAATTCGAGATTTAAATATGAAGTGGTTCATGTGGATGGTTCCGAATTTCTTATCGATGCTATTGCCTAAGCGATATGAATTGGTCGATCATGAGGGGCATTTACTTGCTAAGTACTATATTAAAAGAGGTCTTTTTAATAAGGTTACGATTTTGGATCATCAAGGTGAGGTTATTGGGTTTTATCAAGAAAATAAGTCACTCGTGAAAATTAATGGAATGATTTATAAGTTTGACGGGACAGAATGGATGCCTGTTCAAACATCGGGAAGTTTAACTTCTTTTGAGATTAAGACAAAAGAAGGAGAAAAGGTTGTTTCGTACCAAGAAGGGTGGATGCCCTTAGAGTGGGGGAAAAGATTTAAGACAAATACACCTATTCTTACTTTTTCATCTAACGTTGAAGAAAGTCCAAAGATCATCATATTTGGGTTTTGTGCAGCTACTCTAAATCATCGCTCTAATTGACTAAAATATCTTTTTAACCAATCTTCGAAATATTTGATATAATAAAAGTGAAATACATAGAAAAAAGGGTGGTAATTATGAGTTTACTTAATGAAATTCTTGAATTTAATGAACAGTTTGTAGAAGAAGGTGAATATGTTAAGTACACAACTGATAAGTACCCAGAGAAACGTATGGTCATTATTAGTTGTATGGATACTCGGCTTGTCGAGTTATTGCCAAAATCTATGAATGTTAAAAATGGCGATGTGAAAATATTGAAAACTGCTGGCGCAATCGTCTCCCATCCATTTGGAAGCGTCATGCGGAGTATTCTTGTAGCTATTTATGAGCTAAAAGCAGATGAAGTTTTTGTTATACCTCATCATGACTGTGGAATGGCATCAGTTGATGCTGATTCTGTAGTTGAAAAGATGATTGATCGTGATATTCCGAAAAGTACCATTGATACACTTGGAGCTGCAGGAATAGATATCCGTAGTTGGCTTCGCGGATTTGATGATGTATATGAAAGTGTTAAAAAAAGCGTGGAAGTAATCAAAGGCCATCCTTTAATTCCAAAGAATATTCCTGTACATGGACTGATTATTTCGCCGGATACAGGCAAATTAGAATTGGTTGTTGACGGTTATGCGGTAGAAGAAAACCAATAAAAACAATTGGTTCATTAAAAAAACTGTCGGAATTATTTCCGACAGTTTTTTTAAGTTTGAGAAATTCTATTTCTTTTTATCAGTTTTTTTGTTAAAATCGCCAAGTGTAGTTTGTCACAGATACAAACGGGTGGGTGAGGGATAAATTTAATAAGGATACAACATGAATAAAAAAAACTTGGAAGCGTTTTTTCATTTTTCCAAATATGAAACGAATGGAAAACGTGAAATCCTTGCCGGAGTTGTCGGCTATTTTACGATAGTGTATATTCTCGTCGTGAATTCTCTGATTTTATCAGAGGCGGGCATACCGATTAATGGTGCAGTAATTGCGACAATTCTTCTATCAGCTTTAAGCTGTATCATGATAGGGCTTTGGGCAAATGTTCCAATCCTTATCGTTCCAGGCATGGGTGTCAATGCCCTTTTTGCATATACAATGGTTCAAGGAATGGGTCTGTCTTGGCAATCGGCACTTGGTGCTGTTTTTATCTCGGGGTTTATTTTTGTAGTCATCGCTTTTACAAAATACTCGAAATTAATTAGTGATTCAATCCCAAGTTCGATAAAAGATGCCATCTCTGTGGGTCTAGGTTTATTTTTGATGCTAATCGGTCTCGAAAAGGGCGGGATTATAACAGGCGGTTCGTCGTCAATTATTGCCCTTGGAGATTTAGGTGATCCAGCTGTGCTTTCAACGGTGCTGACATTTTTACTGGCCATCACGTTATTTATCAAGAATGTTCCAGGTAATTTTATGATTACCATCATAGCAGGTAGTCTTATTGCTTATTGGTTTGGTACAGTTCAAATCTCGGATATCCATTTTTCAGGTTTAGACACAGCCTCTTACAGTGATCTCTTCTTTTCATTATCGTTCATTGAGGCAGGCAGAATTGAATTCTGGATAAGCGTCTTTGCTATGACAATGGTTCTTGTCTTTGAAAATATTGGTCTTGTACACGGACATGTACAAAGTATCAACCGTCCTGAAGCTTATAAAAAGTCACTGCAAGCTACAAGTGTTTCCGTTCTTCTTTCAGGTATCTTCGGTTCTAGTCCTACGGTTGCAACTGTCGAAACAGCAGCTGGAATCGCATCAGGAGGCAGAACTGGTTTGACATCAGTAGTGACAGGTCTGTTATTCATTCTTTCCCTATTATTTATACCGGTAATTAAAGTGATCCCAGACAGTGCCATTGCTCCAATATTAATTATTATTGGCATTCTGATGCTAGAAAATATTAAAAAGCTAGATTTTAGCGATTTTACCGAAAGTATACCGGCAATTTTAATTATCACAATCATTCCATTTACTTACAGTATTGCAGATGGAATGGCTTTTGGTTTCATCCTTTACCCGTTCTTGAAACTGGTAACTGGAAAAGCAAAAGAGGTCTCAACTCCAATATATGTGAGTGCGGGATTGTTTATCGTCTATTTTATTATCGGAATGATTGGTTGACACTTTGGAAGAGCGGTTGGAATAAGAAACTTCTTATTCTAGCCGCTCTTTATTGCATATAGTAACTAAAATGGAGTGGATTATAATGTTGCTTACACTTTGTGCCTTTAATAGGTGAGATGAAAAAAACTCCTGAAGGAAATTTCGATTTATTGTAAACTTCGCAATGACACATCTGTTCTGAAAATGCTATGATAAAAGATATTAAAATAATGATATATAAAAGCAGCAAATTGAGGAAGTGACAGGATGATTATTGAAGGTTTAAAAAGCCATGGATCAGGCAATGATTTTTTAATCATTGATGAATTAACAACAACCTTGACGTTTACTGAAGAAGAACGCAAAAATTTAGCCCAGACTCTTTGTAATAGGGAAAAGCTCGGAGCGGATGGTATTTTATTTGTAATGAAAAGTGAACATGCAGATGCAAGAATGCGTGTCTTTAATGCGGATGGTTCGGAAGCATCAATGTGTGGTAATGGACTTCGTTGTGTGGCTCGTTATGCATATGACGTTCTAGGGCTTGATAAAATGATTGTGGAGACGATGAAAGCAAATTTACTCGTTGAAAAAACGGAAGATATCTATAAAGGGATTCCAACTTTCAAGGTGGAAATTTCCCCAGTTAGTTTTAAGGTAAAGGACCTTCCGCTTGTCGTTGAAAAGGAACAATTGCAAAATGAACCATTGCCGGAGCTACATGATTCCCTTTTATTTTCGGCATTGGCAGTTCCTAATCCGCATTTAATCACTTTGGTCGATAGTGATGTGCTGCAAAGTGAATTGCAGGCAGAACTTTCAATGAAGGTCAATCAGCCGAACGAGCTGTTCCCTGATGGTGTCAATGTCAGTTTTGTGAAAGAGCTGGAGCCAGGTAGTATTTATGTACGGACATTTGAACGAGGCGTAGGATTCACAAATGCCTGCGGAACAGCGATGTCGGCTTCTAGTCTGATTACATGTTCTGTTGGACTAAACTCATTAGAAAGTGAAATTTCCGTTTATAATAATGGCGGGAAAGTTAAATGTGTTGTGCATTATGATAAAGAGAGCAAAAAATATTCGATTGATTTAATCGGGAACGCAACCTATGAATATAAGGCGTTGATTGAAATTGACTTAAATCAGCCGGAAAAATTTGAACTACTTGAAAAACATGACTATGACGCGGAAACAAGTCTGTATGCTAAGTTGCAGGCAGAAGTACAAAGCTATTTAAAAACTACGCTTTAAAGTGCGAGACCAACTATGAGTTGGTCTTTTTTTGTTTGAGAAAGGACAAAACCTCAAGAAAAGCAGGGCCGTTATTGACATGTCTGTAATCCTTAAAGGCACACCCCAATCTTTTAATTCTATTTGGTACGGTTACAATCGTAAAGTCTTTGAGCTGAAGTCTTTCGCCCACTTCTTCCCAATATAATGGTGTAGCAACACCAGCAAACGGATTACCGCGCGGGGAATAAGGGACAATAATGGTTTTCCCTTCACTATGCTGTACAAAGTCAAGGTAGAGTCGATTTTGCCGATTTTTCTTCAATCGTTCCATTGTAAAATCATCTGGGTAAGAGCTTATTAAATAATGACCGAGAAAATCGGTGAACATACGTGTTTCTTGATAGGAAAAGATGTCTTCCGGTAGTGGGATATGAATTTGCAGCCCTTTGTTTCCGGAAGTTTTTACAAATGCTTTGATATTTAAAGAATCCATTACCTTCTTTATTTCAAGTGCAGCTTTAATTGCTAAAGAAAAAAATTCAATCGAGGGTGGGTCTAAATCCAGGACGATTTCATCAGGTTTTACTTTTCCCGCTTTCTGAAATGGAGTATGAAACTCTAGGGCAAGTTGGTTGCCAAACCACAGCAATGTTTCAATATCATTACACAACATATACTCAATATCCTCATCCCTGAACGTTTTAATAGATGCAGGCGCATAATCTGGTTTGTTTTTTTGGAAAAATTTTTCATTGTCCATAGATCCATGGGGATAACGAATCGTTGTTAGCAGTTTATCCTTTAAAAAGGGTAAGAAAAATGCAGAAACCTCTCGTAAATATTGAAGGTATTCAACTTTTATCACCTGTTTGTCATCGATTATCCAAAGTGGTTTATCCCGGGAAGATATTTGTATTGAATCTGGAAATGTAAATTGGCTAATTACGAATTTTTCCCAAGTACATTCATTGGGGGATGTCTGTAAAAGCCATTGTGAAAACTGAGGTTCACGTAATTCATTTTCCTCGTATACATGTAAAAATTGAACTTCAATACAAATGGACGGATGTATATAAAAGAATTGTTCGTCTTCTTCTGAAGCATTTTGTTTAATCAGTTCATGTAAGATACTTTTATCGTGAGCGCTAAGCCCATTTTTGACACTACCAATTTTCGTGATTTCATTCCCTTTATATACTGCGAGGGAAACATATCCGTTTTCTTTATTCAAAGCTGTGATGAAGCAGGAAACAGCCCTCCAATTTTTCACTTTGATCCAGGAAGTGGAACGTTTTCCTTCTTGCCAAGTACTTTGAATTTCCTTGGCGACTATCCCTTCTCCATCTAAGAGGATGACTTTATTTATTGCCTTATCTAAATCGACATAACTCTCAATCAATTGAATTAAAGCCTTATCATTTGGATTAGGAGGCATAGGCAATTTAAGTATTTCTCCAAGGTTTTTAATCATTTTCCTTCGTTCTGACATTGAGTTAGTGGTAAGGTCATTTCCGTTGATCCTAAGCAGGTCAAACACGATAAACCGGCACGGGGTAAAATTAGCTTTTTCAGAAATCAGGGATTGTTTCCGTAGGCGGCCACGCCATTGTACCTCAAAAAAGTCTGCTTTTGCTTCATTTGTGAGCCAGACTAATTCTCCATCTAACTGCAGTGGTAGAAAACTTTTAAGATCTAGGTCATTAATAAATGTACTGATTTCTGGGAAAAGAGAAGATAATTCCTTCCCGTTTCGACTCGTAATTTTTACCGTATGGGCATCTATTGTTAAAATGGCACGAAAACCGTCATATTTGACTTCATAACGCCAATCCGTGGATTTCGGGGCTTCGGGGTAATATGTTGGTAGCATCGGCTTCATTTTATTTGTACCTCCGCAATTAGTGATTGACATTATTTTTGCCAAAATAATGAGGTGTTAGAGTTGGCAAATATTTTTTCGAATTATTTTAGACAAGAGGGAATAATAAGTCTGTACTTCTATTTATAAAAAGTTATGAGGTGACGAATATGCATACCATATGGAAGGGAAGCATTTCTTTCGGTTTGGTGAACATTCCGATAAAACTTCATGCCGCAACGGAAGATAAGGATATATCCTTACGAACGTTGCATAAGGAATGCCACTCACCAATTAAATACGAAAAAGTTTGTCCGGTCTGCCAGAAGGAAGTAGGCAAGGAAGACATTGTTCGTGCTTTTGAATATACAAAAGGAAAGTTTGTTGTATTAGAAGACAGTGAGCTAGAAGAACTTAAAAAACAAAATGAAGAAAAATCAGTGGAAATCATGGATTTTGTTAAGATTGAAGAAATAGATCCGATATATTTTAACCGAAGTTATTTTATGTCTCCAAATGATGGTGGCATAAAAGCCTATTCCCTATTGCGGCAAGCACTCAAGGAATCGAATAAGGTTGGGTTAGCAAAAATCATCATCCGTTCAAAGGAACAAATGGCGGTAATAAGGGTTGTAGATAACACCTTGTTGATGGAAACGATTCATTACCCAGATGAAGTACGCTCTGCAGCAGATGTTCCGAATATCCCTGCAAATGATACAATTGTAAAAAAAGAAATTGATACGGCAATTTTGTTAATAGATCAATTGACAACGATTTTTGATCCGACAAAATACAATGATGATTATCGAACGGCGTTACTTGAGCTGATTGAATCAAAGAAAACAGGACAGAAGACGATTACAGCCAAAACAAAAGAAACAGTGCCCAACAATGTTACCGATTTAATGGAAGCTTTACAAGCATCCATTGATCGAACGAAACCTGATAAACTGGAAGGGAAAAAAACGACAACCCGGAAAAAAGCGGCACCGAAAAAAAAGAAACAAGCGTAAAAAAAGAAGCTGAGTGGAAGACGAACCAATGTCTCTCAGCTTCTTTTTGTTTTATCAGAAGGGAAACAATGTGAATGCAGTGGTTAAAGGTACACATAGCTGAACAATTTAAACGGAATACATATTAATGAAGTTTGTGTTTTGTAAAGATAATTGGGTTGCCCGTGGAGATATTTGTAGGACTAATCTATGCGGTAGAGGAAGAATGTGAATTAAAAACCGTGGTTTTTTTAGTAAGAAAAACGGAATGGTTCTTTTTGACAGAGAAGAAGCTGAGAATTTAAAAAGAAAAGGTAGTGTTTTAGGCTGATGTGTTTTAATGGAGTGATTCTGAGCAGAGTAAAATATTATTCTGAAGATGATAAAGTCATTCAGTAAGGCGATATATAGCTGATCTTTATTGTAGGGATTGAGGAGTGGATTTGAAGAAGGCAAAAAAATTCGCTCCCTGAAGAGCGACAATGAGGAAATTAATCGTGAAATCAACATATAGGCGACCAAATTTGTTTTTCGACTATATATTGTGTTCATATTCTACCATATTTAATTCTGAAATAGCAACCAAATTACCGAAACTATAGTAAGATTTTTCTGAAAATCAGTAATTTTCCACCATTTCTCCCGGAAGTAGACGTTTTTATCTTCTCTGAAATAGTAAAGTAATTAAAATAGATGCAGAATAAAATGAATTTTTAGTATAATGTATTCATATAAGGATGATATAAAGTAAATAGGATTGGAAGATGTTAATTGGAAAATGGAAAAATCGTGTCCCTTCAAGCCGGAAAGCCTAAACAGGAAATGTTTTCGAATGTTAAGATTTTATCAGCTATGGATAAAAAAACTTTGGATAATGTGACCGTAACAAAATCAGGAATAGTTGGAGATGGAGTAGGTAATCTAAAGTTCCATGGAGGCCCTGACCGTGCATTGTGTATTTATCCTTTTGAGCATTACTCATTTTGGAATGAAAAATTCTCTAAACAGCTTGATATCCCTGCTTTTGGTGAGAATTTAACAGTAGCTGGGATGATGGAAACTCAAACGTATATCGGTGATATCTATCAAATAGGTGGGACAATTGTTCAGATCACCCAAGGACGAATTCCTTGCTCGACTATTTCTCACTTTAACCAAGAACCTAAGTTTTTGACATCAGTGATGAAAACAAGTTTTACTGGTTATTTTGCAAAGGTCATTCAAGAAGGAGTTATTAAAAAACAAGATGAAATTGTTTTATTAGATCGACTTCAAGAAAATATCTCAGTATATTATGCAACTGAAGTGATCCTGCATAATCGAGACGGACAGGATGGAGCTCATGCTCTACTTTCTGTAGATTCGTTAGCGGAGGACTGGAAACAAAGGATATTAAAGAGAGTTTAAACTTTGAAGGATGTATGATCTTAGTAGAAAAGAAAAAAATGACTATCAAACTATTGAAATTGACAGATTATTAATGTAAATTAAATATAAACAAATTTTGAAATGTTAAGAAAACTTTATAAATGGATCTTATCGAGAGAGGTGGAGGGACTGGCCCGAGGAAACCTCAGCAACCAGCTTAGGCAAAGGTGCTAAATCCAGCAAGCAGAGCTTGATAGATGAGGAGAATGTTTCAAAAAACCTTCTTCTTTGAGAAGGTTTTTTTTCTTTTCTCTCATACTCATAGAAAACGACAAAAACAGAATTGTTTTTGAGAGAGGGTGTACATATGGATTTTCGTAAAGAATTGAAAGAAAGAATGCTGGTTGGAGAAGGAGCAATGGGAACATTATTATACTCATATGGAATCGATCAATGTTATGAGGAATTAAACTGCACTAATCCTGATCAAATTGAATCCATTCATCGTGCCTATTTAGAAGCAGGTGCTGATATTCTACAATCGAATACTTACGGAGCCAACTTTAATAAATTGAAACGGCATGGTCTTGAAGATGAAGTAAGCCGAATTAACCGTCAGGGAGTTATCCTTGCTAAAAAAGCTGCAAAAGGCAATGCATTTGTATTTGGTACTATAGGGGCGCAGCGAAGTATCCGTAAATCGGATTTAAGCATGGAAGAAATTAAGCGAGGTTTTCGTGAGCAGCTATATAGTCTGCTTATAGAAAATCCTGATGGGATTCTCCTTGAAACATTTTATGATCTGGAAGAACTTGAAACCGTGTTGCAAATTGCTAAAAAAGAAACAGAATTGCCAATTATTGCGAATGTATCGATGCATGAATTAGGTAATCTTCAAAATGGGATCCATTTAAATGAAGCATTTCAAAAACTCGAGCAATTGGGTGCTGATGTTGTTGGTGTGAATTGCCGTCTAGGTCCACATCATATGATTCGCGCCTTGGAAGAAGTGACTTTGCCAAAGCATGCGGCTATCGCTATCTATCCAAATGCCAGCCTACCGGATTACGTGGATGGAAGACTAGTTTATAAAGCAGTGCCTGAATATTTTGGCTCAAGTGCCCTTGAGCTTCGTGAGCAGGGTGCCACGATAATCGGTGGGTGTTGTGGAACAACACCACTTCATATTCAATCTGTGAAAAATGCGATTGGGAGTTTAGTTCCAGTAGAAGAAAAAATGACGAAAGCCCGTGAAATCGAAATAATTGAAGTGAATCATAGAGAACTGGAACTACCCCTGCATGAGCAGGCCAAAACTGAAAGAACGATTCTTGTTGAACTTGATCCGCCGAAAAAATTAGGAATTGAAGGTTTTATGGCTGGTGCGGAGGCATTAAAAAATGCGGGTGTTGATTCGATTACATTAGCTGATAATTCACTTGCTTCACCGAGGATATCTAATGAGGCGCTGGCCAATTTGTTGAAAAACCAATTAGATGTAAATCCAATGGTGCATATTACGTGCCGTGATAGGAACTTAATTGGCCTTCAATCACATTTAATGGGGCTTCAAACGGTGGGGTTGAACGAGATTCTGATTATCACTGGTGATCCTTCAAAAATAGGGGACTTCCCAGGTGCAACTTCAGTCTATGATTTATCGTCATTTGACTTAATTAGTATGGTAAAACAATTTAATGAAGGTCTTTCCTATTCCGGTCAAAGTCTTGGTCAACGGGCAAATTTTAAAATTGCGGCTGCCTTTAACCCAAATGTGAAATATTTGAATAAGGCCGTTCAGCGGATGGAAAAGAAGATTGCTTGTGGTGCTCAGTCCTTTTTGACCCAACCGATTTATTCAGTTGATCAGATTGAAGAGGTTTATGAGGCGACAAAACATATAGATACTCCGATTTTCGTCGGAATCATGCCGTTAACGAGCACACGAAATGCGGAATTTATCCATAACGAAATACCGGGTATTAAATTACCTGATAATGTAAGGCGGGCTATGGCTTTAGCTGGGGATGACCCGATAAAGTCAAGAATGGAAGGTGTGAATATCGCCAGAGAACTGGTGGACGCCGCAAGAGAAAAATTCAAGGGAATTTATTTAATTACACCATTCCTTCGCTATGAAATGACTGCGGAACTTACAAAATATATTAGAGAAGTCGATAGTAAACAAACATCAGAGGTGGCAGTACATGAATAAAAAAGCGATTCAAGAACAGTTAAAGTCTAAGATTCTCCTTCTTGATGGTGCAATGGGAACCATGCTACAAGCTGAGAATTTAACAGTAAAGGATTTTGGGGGAGAACAATTCGAGGGGTGTAATGAATATTTATCACTGACGCAACCTGAAATCATCCAAACCATCCATGAAAAATATTTAGCAGCAGGTGCAGATATTATTGAAACAAATACCTTCGGAGCCACGAGCATCGTTCTTGAGGAATACCAAATAAGTACGATTGCTTATAAGCTTAATAAAATTTCAGCTGAACTTGCCGTGAAAGCTTGTGAAAAATATTCAAATGATAAATGGCCAAGATATGTTGCTGGTTCAATGGGACCAACAACAAAAACACTTTCTGTTACAGGAGGAACCACATTTGATATTTTAACCGATTCTTATGAAGAACAGGCACTCGGTCTATTAGACGGTGGTGTGGACCTGTTGTTAGTAGAAACCTGTCAGGATATGCTTAATGTTAAGGCTGCCTTTTCTGGAATAAAAGCGGCCTTTGCTAAAACAGGGAAAGAAGTGCCTGTCATCATTTCAGGTACAATCGAACCGATGGGTACGACCCTAGCCGGTCAGTCCATTGAAGCGTTCTATTTATCAGTGGAACATATGAAGCCTGTGGCTGTTGGTTTGAACTGTGCGACAGGACCAGAGTTCATGATAGACCATATTCGGACACTTGCAGATATATCAAACAGTGCCATTAGCTGTTATCCGAATGCAGGCCTACCTGATGAAGAAGGTCATTATCATGAATCCCCGACTTCCCTTGCAGAGAAAATGAAGCAATTTGCAGCAAAAGGCTGGGTCAATATCATTGGGGGCTGCTGTGGAACAACACCAGAACATATTAAAGAGCTTTCTAAGGTTCTAGAAGGCGTACAGCCCCGTGAAATGAAGGAATCAGCACATGGCCATGCCGTATCAGGAATTGAGCCACTTATTTATGATGATTCAATGCGTCCCTTGTTCGTCGGTGAGAGAACGAACGTCATCGGATCTCGTAAATTCAAGGAGTTAATTCGTGGGAAGCATTATGAGCCAGCTGCCGAAATTGCTCGTGCTCAGGTGAAGAAAGGCGCCCATGTCATTGATATTTGTCTTGCTGATCCTGATGGTGATGAGCTAGGTGATATGAAGGAATTCGTTGAAGAAGTTGTCAAAAAAGTGAAAGTACCATTAGTCATTGATACTACAGATGAAGCCGTTCTTGAACAGGCTTTAAAGCATTCTCAAGGAAAGTCAATTATTAATTCTATCAA
Organism: Peribacillus butanolivorans; assembly: GCF_001273755.1. Taxonomy (GTDB): domain Bacteria; phylum Bacillota; class Bacilli; order Bacillales; family DSM-1321; genus Peribacillus; species Peribacillus butanolivorans. The sequence goes on along the minus strand of NZ_LGYA01000001.1, from coordinate 2,978,684 downwards.
CCTTGAAGATGGTGAAGAGCGCTTTGAAAAAATTGTTCCACTCGTTCATCAATACGGTGCTGCCGTTGTGGTAGGAACAATTGACGAGATTGGAATGGCCGTTGATGCTGAACGGAAAATTGAAGTGGCTACCCGCTCTGTGGACTTGCTAGTAAATAAATATGGCCTAAACGAAAGCGACCTCATTTTTGATCCGCTTGTTTTCCCTGTAGGTACGGGAGATGAGCAATATATAGGCTCTGCTTTAGAAACGGTTAAAGGAATTAAGGCAATCAAAGAGAAATTCCCGGAATGCTTAACGATTCTTGGAATTTCAAATGTGTCGTTCGGCCTCCCAGCACGCGGAAGGGAAATTCTAAATGCCGTTTTCTTATATCACTGTACAAAGGCTGGTCTTGACTACGCAATTGTGAATACGGAAAAACTTGAACGATTTGCTTTGATACCGGAAGAGGAAGTGAAACTGGCCGAAGCACTCCTGTTTAATACCTCTACTGAAACATTAGCCATCTTCACTGAATTTTATCGTGGAAAAAAAGCGGAGAAGAAAGATAATGGTGTTATCCTTCCGTTAAACGAACGTTTAGGGAACTATATTATTGAGGGAACGAAAGAAGGCTTAATTGAAGATTTAAATAAAGCAATCGAGCGTGGTGACGCTCCATTAGAAATCATCAATGGACCATTGATGGATGGGATGAGTGAAGTGGGTAGGTTATTTAATGATAATCAGCTCATTGTCGCGGAAGTACTTCAAAGTGCTGAGGCGATGAAGGCAGCTGTCTCACATCTTGAACCACTCATGGAAAATGCTGAAGACAGTGCTAAGAAAGGTAAGATCCTTTTAGCGACTGTCAAGGGTGACGTACATGATATTGGTAAAAACCTGGTGGATATCATTCTTTCCAATAATGGCTATGAAGTCATTGACCTTGGAATTAAAGTCGCACCACAACAAATTATTGAAGAGGTCCGAAAACATGAGCCTACTATCATAGGCCTGTCTGGATTACTTGTAAAATCAGCACAGCAAATGGTTTTAACTGCCCAGGATTTAAAACAGGCAGGGATTGATACTCCAATATTAGTGGGGGGAGCAGCATTATCCCGTAAATTTACTGATTTCAAAATTTCACCAGAATATGGCGGTCCTGTTTTATATTCCAAAGATGCTATGGATGGATTAGCTGTCACGAATATTTTACATGATTCCAATAAAAAGGTTGTCTACTTAGAGGAGTTAGTTGCAAAACGGGAAAAATCGAAAGCCAATGCGGCAATTGCAGCAACCATGGAAAAACCAGTTCGCAAGCAAACACCAGCAGCTCCGTTAAGCAATGTCCCGGTTCAAAAACCGCGTGACATCAAAAGACATGTTTTGAAAAATTATCCATTAGATGTCATCCAACCATATATTAATAGGCAAATGTTAATTGGTCATCATTTGGGATTAAAAGGTAAAGTTGCTGAGCTGGTGAAGCAAGGGAATGAAAAAGCAATTCAACTGAATGATTTGGTTGATGAGCTGATTGAATTCTTAAAGGCAGAACCAGACTACGGGTTAAATGCTATTTATCAATTTTTCCCTGCTCAAAGTGATGGAGACCAGTTATTCATTTATAATCCGGATAATCATCAGGAAGTATTGGAAACATTTGATTTTCCTAGACAAGATACAAGTCCACACCTTTGTTTGGCGGATTTTGCGAAGCCGGTTTCTTCCGGGGAAATGGATTATGTTGGTTTCTTCCTCGTTACAGCTGGTAGAGGTATCAGAAAATGGGCAGAACAACTAAAACTTGAAGGTGATTTCTTGAAAAACCATGCTCTTCAATCACTGGCTCTTGAAACTGCAGAAGGATTTGCAGAAAGAATCCACCAATTGATGCGAGATGACCTGGGTATAAGCGATCCTATAGAAATGTCAATGAAAGAGCGGTTCGCAGCCAAGTATACCGGTCAAAGGTTTTCATTTGGTTATCCAGCTTGTCCAAATCTGGAAGACCAAGAAAAGCTATTCCGTTTGTTACAACCGCAGGATATTGGAGTAGAATTGACTGAAGGATTCATGATGGAACCAGAGGCTTCTGTTTCAGCTATTGTATTTGCTCATCCTGAAGCGCGTTACTTTAATGTCGATCGATAAGCAGTGAGGAGACAGCGGTATTTTTTACCGCTGTCTTATTGCGCATGAAACCCCTGAATTAGTACACCTTAATTGTCAAAAGGAAGGGGATACAACTATATGAGGAGTCTATTCCGACTATATCTTTACATAATGGGTGCTTTTATTATCTTGGTTATAACAGGTGAACCGCCAGTTCAAGTACACGCAACAATTCCGGAAGAAATAACACCGCTTGTAAAAAGTAAAGAAGATCAGAAAATTGCATATTTGACATTCGATGATGGACCGTCTACGAATACGATGGATATTTTAGATATATTAGATCGATATCATGTTAAAGCTACCTTTTTTGTAAAAGGTAATGAAGAACCTTACGCAAAACAATGCTATAAAGAAATGATTTCCCGGGGTCATGAAATCGCCCTCCATTCCTATACACATGAATATTCTATTGTTTATCGGTCAACAGAAAGTTTCTTTCAAGATCTGAATAGGCTTGAAACCATGCTTGAAAAAGAGTATGGGGTAAAGAGCCGTATTGTACGTATACCGGGTGGTTCAAATAATCATCTTAGACATCAGGTTTCAACTAAACCAATCATTAATGGAATCCTTCAACAATTATCAGAAAAAGGTTATATTTACTTTGATTGGAACATCGATTCAACAGATGGCATCAGTCCTTCGATAAGTGAGCAACAAATCATTACCTCTGTGAAAAGAGGATTGAAAGATCAAAAGCATGTTAATATCTTATTACATGATATCAATAGTATGAAAAATACGGTAAAAGCATTGCCGGATATTATAGAAAACCTAAAAAGAGAAGGGTATACCTTTGATACGATAGATGAGACAACTCCTAAAATACAATTTAAATGATGAACTCAGTGTTTATATATAGTAAATTAAGGTATAGGGATAAGAGAATACATGGGAAAGGATATATCGTTTCTATGATGCCATCATTGTTTTTATCACATGGAACACCTCTATTAGCATTGGAAAAAAACAGCTACACTTCTTTTTTAAAGGAATATATGAAAGTTATGAATAAACCAACTGCAATCGTTATCCTGTCAGCACATTGGGAAAGTAAGGAGCAGTTGATTTCAGCAGTCAGTAAACATGAAGTTATTTATGATTTTGCCGGTTTTCCTGAAGAAATATATCAGGTGACATATCCCGCTTCGGGATGTCTAGAGCTATCCGATAAAATATTAACCTTATTGTCAAAAATAGGTGTATTAGGGGAACTAGATGATAGGCGTCCGCTCGATCACGGGGCATGGGGACTTTTGCATATTATGTACCCTGAAGCCGATATCCCTATCGTATCATTGTCTATTAGTCCTGATCTTCCATTTGCGAAGCAATATGAGATCGGCAAAGTATTGGGGGATCTTAAGAAAAGTAATGTCCTTATTATCGGGAGCGGTGGAATTGTCCATAACTTTAACCATATTCAGGAAGATATGCATGTGGCAGAGGGATGGGCAATCAGTTTTGAGGAGTGGGTAGAAGAAAAGATCATGAATTGGGATATGGAGACTTTGGTTAACTATGAGCAAATGGCTCCTTATAGTAAAGATGCTGTACCTACAAAAGAGCATTTTATTCCATTAGTCATCGCCATGGGATCAGGAGATGACAACAAAAAGCCAAAGCTGTTACACCGGACTTTTCAATATGGGAATCTGAGTTTAACAGCTTGGCAGTTTGACTGATTTTAAAGGGTTTTTGGTATGGTAAGATATACCTGGTGATAATCAAAATGCAAAAATACAAAAATCTTTTTTTAGCGAAAAAGGACTTAAATGAGCAATAAAGTCTGTTAAAGGCGTAATATGACGAATTAAGCAGAAAAATAGTTTCAAAAAGGGTGAATAAAGTGTTTTAACCTTTGGATATTTCGACAAAAACATGTTAATATAACATCTGAAAACGTTTTATCCTTAAAAATTTTATTATTCAATAACCAAATTTGTTTATTATATATCATATATTTGGGGAAAATTTAGAAGTAAGAATTTGGGGATGGATAAAACGCAATGAAAAAAATTATGAGAAAAATTTGGGGGTTTACAAAATGACCATCAAGGACGCTAAGGCATACGACCCATGGAAAACTTTTTCAGGTCCAAACCTTGGGTATGTCATGGAGCAATACGATCTATTTCAAGCCAATCCGGAAGAAGTAGATCCGGAACTGAGAAACTTTTTTGAAGTATCAGGTCCTCCTTCATTTGATGTATCGGCTGAAGTAACTATCGGAAATGCACCAACTGTACAAACTGGAGAAGTTCTTCCTATGAAGAAAATAATGTCTGCAGTAAAATTAGCGGAAAATATCCGTGCATATGGACATCTAGCTGCAAATATTTATCCTTTAAAAGAAGAAGCATTAGACACGGAACAAATTCACTTCGAAAAATATGGGTTGACTGCAGATGATTTAAGAAAAATCCCGGCTGACTTTATTTGTCCCGAATCACCTAATGATGTGAAAGACGGATACGAAGCCGTACAATACCTAAAACAACTTTATACAAAAACGATAGCCTTTGAATTTCACCATGTTAATGACCTGGACGAAAAGCAATGGCTTACTGATATGGTCGAATCCGGAAACATGTTCCCGGAAGTGGCTAAAGAGAAAAAGGCATTATTACTTAAACGCTTGAATGAAGTTGAAGGGTTCGAAAAATTCCTTCATCGCACATATGTAGGGCAAAAACGTTTCTCTATTGAAGGACTAGATACTTTAGTACCGATTTTAGATGAAATGATTTCACAGACTGTTCAAAATGGAACTGGAAATGTAAATATTGCGATGGCTCACCGAGGACGTTTAAATGTACTTGCACATGTTCTAGGAAAACCATATGAGGTTATTTTTTCAGAATTCCAACATTCACCTAATAAAGATTTAGTTCCTTCCGAAGGTTCAACTGGCATTAATTACGGATGGACAGGAGATGTTAAATACCATTTAGGTCTGGATAAACAAATTACTAAAGCAAATATACAAAAAGCAAGAATTACTCTTGCGAATAACCCAAGTCACTTGGAAGTAGTTGGTCCAATCGTGGAAGGGTATTCTCGTGCGGCCCAAGAAGACCGTACAGAAAAAGGCTTCCCGGTTCAAGATATTTCAAAATCACTTGCAATCCTGATTCATGGTGATGCAGCATTCCCTGGTGAAGGAATTGTACCGGAAACGTTTAACTTAAGCCGTCTGCGCGGTTACCAAGTTGGCGGAGCTATTCATATCATCGCTAATAACATGATTGGTTTTACAACGGAAAGTGAAGATTCACGCTCAACTAAATATGCTAGTGATTTGGCTAAAGGCTTTGAAGTGCCTATCGTGCATGTGAATGCTGACGATCCAGAAGCATGTATGGCTGCAGTAAACCTTGCTAACCAATATCGCGAAAAATATAATAAAGATTTCTTGATCGATTTAATCGGTTACAGACGTTTCGGTCATAATGAAATGGATGAGCCATTGGTTACTCAACCTGAAATGTATGCATTGATTCATAAGCATCCAACAGTTAAAGAACTTTATGCTAATAAACTTATTCAATCTGGCGAGTTCACAGAGGATGAAGTTAAAACAGTGGCAGAGCAAGTAGATACAAAACTGGCAGATGCTTATGCGAGAATTTCTGGAAATAAACCAGAAGCTACTAAAGAATGTAACCCGCCGGGCATTATTGAAAAAGGACTTCCTACTATTGAAACAGCTGTATCAAAAGGAGAACTTGTTTCAATTAATGAAGAACTTGTTAAATGGCCAGAAGGATTTACACCTAATAAAAAATTAGGGAAAATCTTATCACGTCGCTTAGATTCATTTGGAGATGACGGTAAAATTGACTGGGCGCATGCTGAAACACTTGCATTTGCATCCATTTTGAATGACGGTACTCCAATTCGTCTAACTGGACAAGATTCAGAGCGTGGAACATTCGCACAGCGTAACATTATGTTGCATGACAGTGTTAATGGAAAAACATATTCACCACTTCACACACTTGAAACTGCTAAAGCTTCATTCGCTGTTCATAACAGCCCGCTTACTGAAACAGCAGTTCTAGCGTATGAATATGGTTATAATGTATTCGCACCTGAAACACTTGTTCTTTGGGAAGGTCAATTCGGTGACTTTGCAAATACAGCACAAGTAATCTTTGACCAATTTATCGCGGCAGGCCGTGCAAAATGGGGTCAAAGATCAGGTCTTGTTATGCTGCTTCCACACGGATATGAAGGACAAGGACCAGAGCATTCAAGTGCCCGCTTAGAACGTTTCCTTCAATTAGCAGCTGAAAACAACTGGACAGTTGCTAACTTAAGTTCGGCAGCTCAATACTTCCATATCCTTAGAAGACAAGCTAAAATACTGGAACAAGAGCAAGTACGTCCACTTGTCATCATGACACCGAAGAGTATGCTTCGTAATCAGGTGATGGCTTCTACAGCTGAAGAATTCAGTGTAGGTAGTTTTGAATCATTCGTAGAAACAAAAGCATTGGGCAAAAAACCAAAAGCAGTAGAGCGCATTGTTTTTGCAACAGGTAAATTGGTTGTTGAACTTCGTGAAAAAGCAGCAGCTGAAAAAAATACGGATTGGTTGCAAATCATCAGTATCGAAGAGATTTATCCATTCCCGTTCACTGGCGTTCAAGAAGCATTGAAAAAATATACGAACCTAAAAGAAATCTTCTGGGCACAAGAAGAACCGAAAAACATGGGAGCTTGGACATTTGTTGAACCTCGCTTAAATGCAGCGGCACCAGGTAACCTTTCTGTAACATATATCGGCAGAAAACGCAGATCCAGTCCGGCTGAGGGAGATCCACTAGTCCATAAAAACGAACAACAACGGATTATGACTCAAGCAATAACACGCAATAATGAGGGGGAGAAATAAAATGGCTGAAGTAAAAGTACCTGAATTAGCAGAATCAATTTCTGAAGGATCTATTGCGCAATGGTTAAAACAACCCGGTGACCGTGTTGAAAAAGGTGAATATGTCCTTGAACTGGAAACTGATAAAGTAAACGTAGAAATCATTTCAGATTATACTGGTACGCTTACAGAACTTTTAGCAGAAGAAGGCGATACAGTCCAAGTTGGACAATCTATCGCTATCGTTGATGAAAATGGAACAGCAGCAGCAGCGCCAAAGGCGGAAGCTCCTAAGACTGAAGAAGTGAAAGCAGAACCAGTTAAAGCGGAACAAGCGGCTCCTGCACAAGAAGCTCCAAAAGCAGAAACGAAAGAAGCATCTTCAACTCAGCAAGTTATTGCTTCACCAGCGGCAAGAAAATTGGCTCGGGAAAAAGGAATTGACTTAACTCAAGTGCCTGTTGTTGATCCACTAGGTCGTGTACGTGTACAAGACGTAGAAGCAGCAAGTAATGCCCCTGTACCTGTAGCAGCACCTAAGCAAGCAGCTCCTGCAGCTAAACAAGCAGCTGCTCCTGTTGAAGTGAACGATGACCGTATTGAAGTAGTGAAAATGACTCGCCGTCGTCAAACTATCGCTAAACGTTTAGTTCAAGTTCAATCTGAAGCTGCCATGCTTACAACTTTCAACGAAGTCGACCTTTCTGCAGTTATGGAATTACGTAGCCGTCATAAAGATTCTTTCGTTAAAGCTAATGATGTTAAACTTGGTTTTATGTCATTCTTTACTAAAGCTGTTATTGGAGCTTTGAAAAAGTATCCATTATTGAATGCTGAAATCAAAGGCGACCATATTCTGAAAAAGAACTTCTATGATATCGGTGTAGCCGTATCCACTGATGAAGGACTAGTTGTTCCTGTAGTAAGAGACGCTGACCGTAAAAGCTTTGCTGAAATCGAACAAAACATTTCGGATTTAGCTGTTAAAGCGCGTAACAACAAATTAGGGCTTTCAGATTTATCTGGTGGTACTTTTACTATCACAAACGGTGGAACTTTCGGTTCCCTTTTATCTACACCAATTTTGAATGCGCCACAAGTTGGTATCCTAGGGATGCATACAATTAAGACACGTCCAATCGCTGTTGGAGATCAAATCGAAAACAGACCAATGATGTATCTTGCATTATCATATGATCACCGTATCGTTGATGGAAAAGAAGCAGTTGGTTTCTTAGTAGCAATCAAGGATATGCTTGAAGATCCAGAACAACTTTTACTTCAAGGTTAATAAGTAAAATTATTAAAACCCTCTGTCATCATGACAGAGGGTTTTTTTGATACAGGAAAATAAATACATATTTTCATAGGGAAGAACCGTCTAATCAAGGTAATAGGAAATGAAATTCTTGAAAGGGTAAATGAAAAATTTATAAATGCTTAAATAGATAGTGATTTTGATTTTAATCTTTAAAAAATGAATGTTTTTGAATGAATTAGATGGTGAAAAGTGAATGAATTTGAATAAATTTAAACGTTTATGATTGATTATTCTATCTATTTCAGATATGATGATGATATTAAACTGGAGGTGGGCGAATTGTTGACAACAGAAAGACACCAGTTCATCATATCGCTTCTTAAGAAACAAGGAACGATTAAGTTGCAGGAGCTTGTAGATCTGTTACATGCATCAGAATCAACCATTCGAAGAGATTTAGTGCAGCTCGAAGAAATGAAGGCATTGAAGCGTGTGCATGGCGGAGCTGCATTGCTTCAAAGAAAAGGCCTTGAGCCTTCAACAATGGAAAAGCAAAATAAAGCAATAGTTGAAAAACAAAGTATAGCCAAGTTAGGCTCATCATTTGTTGAGAAGAATGATTGTATTTACCTTGATGCAGGTACGACCATCTCAGAAATGATTCCCTATTTAAAAGATAAAAATGTAACGGTCTTAACAAATGGCCTTNGAACGATTAACCACTAATGCAGTTGTAGGTAGCACCGCTGTACAGTTTCTAAACGAATATCGCTTCGATAAATGTTTCTTAGGTATGAATGGTATCCATCAAGAAATGGGTTTCACCACTCCAGACCCTGAGGAAGCTTTGATGAAGAAAATAGCATTGCGACTCTCTAACGAAAGTTACGTGCTTGCTGACAGTTCTAAATTGAATGAAGCTACTTTCGCTAAGGTTGCGGATGTAAGCGATGCCATAATCCTAACTGATAGGAATAATGAAGATGCTATTGCTCAATTCAAAAAAAATCCCAAGATAAAGGTCGTGACTATTTAATGATTTATACAGTAACACTCAACCCATCCATTGATTATCTGGTTGAGGTGGAAAATTTTCAAATGGGCAAGGTGAATCGAACAAGCTATGAAGTTAAATTTCCTGGTGGGAAAGGAATTAATGTTTCTCGAGTGCTTAAAAGGCTTGGAAATGATACAACAGCTTTTGGTTTCATTGGCGGACAAACTGGAGAGTTTGTAAAAAGGTATTTAAGACAAGAAGAGATTTTTACGGACTTTACAGAGATAGCAGGAGATACGAGAATCAACATTAAGTTGAAAACTGGAATGGAGACGGAAATTAATAGCCAAGGACCAGTTATTTCAAAGGCGAACTATCAACAGTTATTCAGTCAAATCGAGCAGCTGAAAAACAACGATATTCTTGTTTTATCAGGAAGCATTCCATCAAGCGTTCCTTCTGATGTATACGAATCTATGGCTAAAACGTGTTCAGATAATGGCATTAAATTAGTAGTGGATACGAGCGGAAAAGAGTTGTTGAGCGTACTTCAACATCGCCCCTTTCTTATTAAGCCTAATCATCATGAACTTGGTGAGCTTTTCTCTACTAAAATTAAAAATGTTGAGGATGCAAGCAAATACGGATCTAAACTGGTTGAATCCGGTGCTCAGCACGTAATAGTTTCAATGGCAGGAAGTGGTGCTGTACTTTGCACGGATGGCGATTCATATACCGCTAATGTTCCAAAAGGAAAAGTTATAAACTCGGTGGGTGCCGGTGATTCCATGGTGGCTGGGTTTATTGGAACATATGAAAAAACAGAGGATATTTTCGCTTCTTTTTGTTTCAGTCTTGCATCAGGAAGTGCTACAGCCTTTTCATCCGATCTCTGTACATTGGATAAAATCGAGGAATTATTACCGCAAATTGAAATAAATAAGATAACTGGGGGCTAACTCTATGAAAATTACAGACTTGTTGAAATTAGATACAATTATTATCGATTTACAAAGTGATACAAAGCAAGCTGTTATTGATGAATTGTCCGGGAAGTTAGCCAAAGCCGACAAATTAAATGATGAAAATACTTTCAAAGCAGCCATTTTAAAACGTGAAGAACAAAGCACCACAGGGATTGGTGAGGGAATAGCTATTCCACACGCAAAAACAAGTGCTGTGAAAACACCGGCTATCTGTTTCGGTAAATCGGTATCAGGTATTGAATATGAGTCGCTTGACGGTCAGCCAGCACATCTATTTTTTATGATTGCAGCTAGCGAAGGGGCCAATACAGACCACTTAGAGACACTCTCCCGGCTTTCTTCATTACTAATGGATACAAACTTCAGGTCCCGTCTGATTTCTGCTACTTCCAAAGAGGAAGTGCTAGACATAATCAATCAAAAAGAACAGGAAGCGGATGAAGAGGAAAGAGAAGAAAGAGAAGAACAAGAAGAACAAGAAGAACAACGAACAAGTGCCACTGCTATAAGTACCAAAGGAAAAATTCTTGCCGTTACAGCTTGTCCAACTGGGATTGCCCATACTTATATGGCGGCCGATGCCTTGAAGGCAAAGGCAAAAGAAATGGGAATCGATTTCAAGGTAGAGACAAATGGTTCAACGGGAATAAAAAATGGGTTAACAGCTAGAGATATTGCAGATGCAGATGCGATTATTGTTGCTGCGGATAAGCAGGTCGAGATGGATCGTTTTAATGGAAAACATGTCATTATCGTCCCAGTTGCCCATGGTATTAGGAAGCCTGAAGAACTGCTAAATCGGGCCATAAATCAGGATACACCAGTTTATAAAGGAACCGGGAATGAAAGAAGTGAGGATGGTGATTCATCAAAAGGAGGGCTTGGGATTTACAAGCATTTAATGAACGGTGTAAGTAATATGCTTCCATTTGTTGTAGGAGGCGGAATCTTGGTTGCGCTTTCTTTCTTTTTCGGAATTGAAGCAGCGGATCCAACAAAGCCTGAATTTAATCCCATTGCCAAAGCATTAAGTGATATTGGCGGAGGGGCTAGCGGTGCCTTCTTCTTGCTTGTCCCGGTACTTGCCGGTTTTATTGCCTCAAGTATCGCTGACCGTCCAGGTTTTGCTCCAGGTATGGTTGGAGGGTTATTAGCAGCACAAGCTAATGCTGGTTTTCTAGGTGGTCTAATTGCTGGTTTTCTTGCCGGATATGTCGTTTTATTATTGAAAAAATTGTTTTCCAAGTTGCCACAGAACTTCGAAGGGATTAAGCCAGTTTTACTCTATCCTGTATTCGGCATGTTAATTACAGGCTTAATCATGATATTTGTAATAAATGAGCCAGTAACTGCAGTAAACATAGGCTTAACCAACTGGCTACAAGGTTTATCAGGTACGAATGCTATTTTGCTTGGATTGATTCTAGGAGGTATGATGGCTGTAGATATGGGTGGACCCCTGAATAAAGCCGCTTTCACTTTCGGACTTGCAGCTATTGAAGCACAAAGTTTCGGGCCTCATGCTGCCGTAATGGCAGGTGGAATGGTACCTCCTCTCGGAATTGCCTTTGCGACTACATTCTTTAAAAGTAAATTCAGTGAAATGGAAAGAAAATCTGGATTCACTAATTACTTTATGGGTGCATCATTCATTACAGAAGGAGCTATTCCTTTTGCGGCAGCTGACCCTTTTCGAGTTATCGTAAGCAGTGTAATCGGGGCTGCAACAGCTGGTGCACTGTCGATGGCTTTTAACGTCACTCTTCCGGCACCACATGGCGGTATATTTGTTATCCCGCTAGTCAATCATCCATTTCGCTATATGCTGGCAATATTAATAGGTTCTCTTATTACTGCGTTTATATTGGGAATCTGGAAAAAGAAACAGAAATAAATCACGAAAAAAGGCGGGTTCAATAATCATTGAACCCGCTTTTTTCATATCCACTCTAAAATTTCAATTCGATTACCAAAGGGGTCGAATACATAAATTCGATTTGCTCCTGGTAGCTTTTTATCTTCAATAAAAGGTATATCATTACTTATTAGATGTTGTTTAAGGTCTACTAGATTTTCAACTTCTAGAGCTGGATGGGCTTTCCTTGCTGGAATAAAATGATCTTCGGTTCCAATATGTATTTGGATCGATCCAGATTTAAACCATACTCCTCCATTGGACTTTAATGTATCAGGTTTATCAATTTCCTGAAACTTTAAAACATTAGTGAAAAACTTCCTTGCTATCTCTTCTGTATTTTTAGGAGATGCTAATTGGAAATGATCGATGGATTTAAAATTAAAGCTCATCTTAATACGCCTCCTCATTCCTTATATATCCAATTTTAATGCAATACTGCTAATAAGAACAGATTAATCTATTTATTAATGTTGATAAGTTATTCTTATTTTTACTATTTAATTCTGCATAATTAAACGAATAAGGTATGATTTCAAATGTTTTTGGGTATGTGTATAAAAAGTTATTAAAGGAGTGGAACGTGTATGCTGAAGAAAAATTCATTAAAAACTACTAAAAGGGATGATATGATTGATGTTACAACAGAAGTGCAGGCATTTATCACGGAAACTGGTATTCAAGAGGGCATAGCTCTTGTATATTGTTCACATACTACTGCTGGAATCACGATTAATGAAAATGCGGATCCAGACGTCAAAAAGGATATGCTAAGGAGGCTGGACGAGCAATATCCATGGAATCATACTCTAGATCTACATATGGAAGGGAATACTGCAGCCCATTTGAAATCAAGTACGGTCGGTTCGTCACAACAAGTGATTATTCATAAAGGAAGTTTGATTCTGGGTACATGGCAGGGTCTTTATTTTTGTGAATTCGATGGTCCTAGAGAGAGGCAGTACTTTATCAAATTGACTAGTTAAGGCTAGGAATAGTCAGGTAAGGGTAAAATAGGAGGAATCAGATTGGATGATGTTTGGATTAAAGGAAGAAATGTAGTATTGAGAAACGTAAAAAAAGATGATTTAAAACTTTTGTGGAGCTTAAAGTATGGGGAAGAGAATCCAGAGTGGAAAAAATGGGATGCACCATATTATCCTCACGAACTCATTGATTTTAATACGTATATTGATAAAGAAGAGAAACATCGGAACTATGATGAGAAAATAGGAGTATACTCCGAGTTAATAATGGAAAAGGATCATCAAATAATCGGATCAATTGTATATTATTGGGAACACGAACCATCGCGATGGCTTGAAATCGGTATTACTATTTTTGAGGCCAATTATTGGAATGGCGGATATGGAACGGAAGCCATAAAGTTGTTTATCACCTATTTATTTGAAAACATTGAAATCGAACGGGTTGGACTGACGACCTGGTCAGGAAATGAGCGGATGATGGCTGTTGCATTAAAAGTAGGTATGCAGCTTGAAGGAAGAATGAGGAAATGCCGTTATTTTGATGGTTATTATTACGACTCCATAAGGATGGGAATTTTACGTGAAGAATGGGAATCCCTTCAAATAAATAATTAAGCGGATTTGAAAGAGTTAAATAAAAATTCAAAGTGTGTAATATTTTACCTGGATTCCCTTGGAAATAATTTAGCACTGTTTTCTCCAATTGGGTCTGTTATCCTAGGTAGATGCTTAACAAGGAGGTTACAGGATGAAATTATCATCATTATTAACAGTGATAATAACTCTAAGCGTCATCGTACTTGGAATAGCATTCCCTTTTGGAACCATAAGTAAAGCTTCTAATGGCGCAAAAAAACATGTCATTAAGCAAGGTGAATCGATATGGGATATTGCGAAGCAATACGGAGTGCCAATTGGTACGTTAAAAGAAGTCAATCATAATGAAAATAATGTTGCCGATCCAGGTAAAACATTGATTATTCCTCATGTAATGAGTGAAAATGATAAAGATCTATTAGCTAGGCTGGTGCATGCTGAAGCAAAAGGAGAGCCATACCGAGGAAAGGTCGAGGTTGCGGGAGTTGTTTTGAATCGCCTAGATAGCAATGAATTTCCCGATACGATCCGTGAAGTGATTTATCAAAAAAATCAATTCTCCCCTGTTGGTGATGGTAGTATTAATAAAGCAGCAGGAGCTGATGCTAAGAGAGCTGTAAATGAAGCTATAGCGATCCATGGCTACACAAATGATGCATTGTATTTCTGGAACCCAAGTATATCGGACAGCGAATGGATGAAACAATTGGAGGTAATCAAAATTATTGGCGGCCACCATTTTGCCATATGATCTTTAAGAACCGGCTCACCATTTATGGGAGGGCCGGTTTTTTATTTAAAATACTGTCCATTAAACGATATCAGCCCACATCTCGCGGGGATTCAGTTCATAAATACTGTTTTCTCTGTACATGATGCTACCGATAATGAGTTCACGTCTTAGCGTTGCAAAATCATCATGGAATGACTGAATGAATTCATTCAGTTCTTTTTCTGGATATTTACGCCCCTTTTCCAAAAGGCTGGCTATATGATATAGAACGATCATTTTCTTTTTTCTCTGTGCTGGGATGGTTTTTAATCGACCATCTGCAGTAAAGAAATTATCAAGGATCTTTTTATGCTCTAAAATCAGCTTTTGATTATCCATTTTATTGGAGTCCCCTTTTTTTGACACCATTTTAGGTAATCCTGAAGAATAATGCTCTAAGACATCTTCATTCAAAAAATAATATACCGTATTTTTTTCCCTCCGATCTGTCACTAAATTAACGTCCTTCAATTTCGTTAAATGGTGAGAAATGGTTGGGGCTGTCAATTTTAATATTCCTGCAAGTGCTTGGCCGTTTTTTGGACCGTTTGCAAGAATGGAAATAATCCTAATCCTAGTCACATCACCTAACGTTTTATGGAAAGCGACTAATTTTTCTAATTGCACTTTTTTTCCTCCTAGTTAGATTATCATCTAATTAGATAATAATCTAACTAGGCAGTGATATTCAAGTTAATATTTAGTTTTCTATATTGCTTTGAAGAACTGATGTATAATTGAGAAGAATTTCAAAACAATAATTTTTTCTAAGATTAAGGAGCTGTAACATGGCTAATACACATGTTTATACAAAAAAAGAAGAAGTGGTAAATGCAATTACTCATGGAGTAGGTGTCTTGTTAAGTATTGCCGCTCTTGTGTTTTTAATAATTTTCTCAGTTCAGAAAGGGTCGGCCTGGCATGTAGTGATTTCAGTCATTTATGGAGTTTCCATGCTACTCTTATATGTTTCTTCAACTTTAGTTCATAGCTTTCCAGAAGGGAAAACGAAGGACCTATTTGAAATCTTTGATCATTCAGCAATTTATCTCTTCATTGCAGGAACGTACACGCCTATCATGCTGCTTGTAATCCAAGGGACACTAGGATGGACACTGCTTGGAATTGTATGGGGAGTGGCAGTTATAGGCGTTGTATTCAAAGCTTTCTTTGTGAAGAAGTTTCTTTTCCTTTCTACTATTCTTTATATAGCGATGGGGTGGTTGATTGTTATTGCATGGGGGCCACTTTCAGCAGCAATGCCTTCAGCAGGTATCCAGCTACTGGTTGCAGGGGGATTGCTTTATACGTTTGGGGCTGTCTTTTATGTTTGGCGCGGTTTCCCTTATCATCATGCTGTTTGGCATCTATTTGTGCTTGCAGGCTCTGTCGCGCACTTCTTTGCTGTCTTGTTTTATATCATTCCCCTTTAATCCTAGAAGGACTTTATTCTTTAATCTGCTCTACCTTATGACACTTGGAAGAGGTTTTAATTGCATTCTTTTAGGGGAAAAATAAGCTATACAGACTAAGGAAGGAAATGACTTATGAGAAAAACAATAAAAGTACTATCACTCCCATTTGCAGCCATGCTTGTTATGGCTGGGTGCGGGGAAGATAACGATGAAGTTAAGAATCCACCGGTTGAGGAAAATGAAAACCAAGCAGAAACCAATTCTGAAACAGGAACGGATAATAATAAAAAGCTGCCTTTTACTTTTAATGATTTTCAATTAGAAGTTGACTATGCAGGTAATGACAACGAATATGAAGCAGAATACGATGCGATGGGAGCCCAAACAGAAGCCTCTATTGATGACCAACTAAATAAACACGAAGTCCACAGTGATGAAGCGATGGAAGAGTTAACGCCGATATTAGAAAAGTTGACTTTCACCAAAGATTCTTCTGATGATGAGGTCATTCAAGATGTAACAAAGGCTTTTAATTTGAAAGATGATTTTGAAGAATTCGACTTAGAAGTGACTTACGATGATGGTACGAAAAAAGAATATAAAGTGTATAATAAATAACTCAATATCAGCTACATAATCCTATATGAAATAGTAATTTTTTTGCCCAATATCGTAGCGAATTCATGTTTCTTCAATAGTTGTCAAAACGCTATTACTATAGTAAAATGATTACGGTTAGCAAAGGGGTTAACATACATTTGCTATTCATATTCGGACTTATGGGGATAGGACCGCAATAATTACTTGTAAAAAAAGATTCTTTTTCAGAAAGAGTCTTTTTTTTTCTTCCGTTAACTTCAAAAAAACTTGACCAAGATGGATTATTTGCGACTTACTTGAAATAGTATTTATAGAGATATAACAGGAACTTCAAGAATTCAGGAGTTTAAAAGATTGTGGAAATGATATTATTCTTTTTATAAAATATAAGAGAGGATACCACAATTGTGGTATCCTCTCTTATGATTACCTGGATAGAAATATTATGAGATTGTTGCATTTTTTTTAGGTAGCAGTTTAGCAGATGCTAACCTTGAACGAATCGTAATGCCAAGCCATGAGGCAAGGAAGGCTTTTAGGGTACCGACAATTACAAATGGAGCAAATCCACTAGCTATGGCTGCTGTCCATGTTAAGGAAGCCATATATTTTAGCCATACCGTCCCTATGATTAAGGTAATAATCATCCCGATGATATTTGCAAGGAAAGCTATTGCAATTGTAAAGCGGGTCTTTTCTAAAATCAGACCGGTAATATAGACTGTTGGTATATAGGATAATAAATAACCGCCAGTCGGACCGAATATTTTTGCAAGTCCTCCAGACATTTCAGCAAATACCGGTACACCTGCAGCCCCAATAAACAAGTACAATAAAACTGAAGAGGTTCCATAACGTGAACCAAGTATAGTAGCCGCCAGTCCAATGGCCAGAGTCTGACCTGTAATCGGAACCAAAGGCAGTGGGATAGTAATTTGGGCGAATATTCCTATTAGTGCTGCAAATAAGGCTGTAACCATCATCATTCTTAATTTTTCATGACTTTCCTTCATAATGTTGCCTCCTATTGTAAACCCATCTGTTAGTTAAGTTAACATATAAGAATTTTAATATGATAAGTAAACGCTGTCAATAATATTTTGAATTTTTCTTTTTATAAAGCTGTTTTTAAAAGATCAAGTATTAAAATGTACGGAGTAGGTGTGTCCGGATTTAAAAGAGAACGATAAAAAAATGAAACCTTTAAAGCTTTAATTCGTATAATTTGGTAGGGAAAGTATTTAAAGGGGGAATATAACAATACTTTTTTTGCATATATAGTTTAGAACAATACATAAACTAATAAGTTAGAAGTTTACTTCAAGCTGTTTAGGTATTGGAGCATAAAAAATCCAATTTAAAGGATGAAAGAGATGGAGTTATTTGGGGTTCCATTAGAAACAATTTATTTATATGGATTAATTATTTCCGGTGTACTAACTTTTTTATTTATTTTGTTTAATGATATATTTTCCGGATTAGAATTACCGGACCAATTTAATCCTACTCTCATTTTTAGTTTTTTAACTGTATTTTTTGCAAGTGGTTTTTTGTTTGAATCGGTTACAGGTCTTAATAGTGGAGTGATTGCGGCGATTTCCTTGCTTATATCATTGTCCACTGTCACCTTATTGAATGTATTTGTTTTGATTCCCATCTCATCAGCAGAGGAAAGTTTAGCATTTCATGATAATGACCTGAGAGGAAGGGTTGGAAGGGTGCTGACATCCATCCCAGTTGACGGGTTTGGCGAAGTCTTAATTGAGAGTATTAGTGGCAGCATTGCGAAGACCGCTGCCAGTTTTAAAAATGAAGGAATTGCATCAGATACTAAAGTTTTAATCATTGAAGTCAAAAATGGGGTTGTCTATGTGATGCCTCATCAAAATTAATAAAAGGTTCGGAGGTAGTTTATGTTTAGTTTAATTTGGGTTGTTGTTGCTATTGTTGCTTTTTTACTTATTGCACTTATTGCTGTCTTTGTTACGAAATACCGTACGGCTGGTCCTGATGAAGCATTGATCGTAACTGGAAGCTACTTAGGTAGCAAAAATGTTCATATCGATGAATCAGGGAATAAAATTAAGATTGTCCGTGGTGGAGGGGCATTCGTTTTACCAGTGTTCCAGCAAGCAGAGCCATTGAGCTTGCTGTCAAGTAAACTTGAAGTCTCTACTCCCGAAGTGTACACAGAGCAGGGTGTTCCGGTCATGGCTGATGGTGTATCAATTATAAAAATTGGTGGTTCAATCACTGATATTGCCACTGCGGCAGAGCAATTTCTTGGAAAATCCAAGGATGATCGTGAACAGGAAGCACGTGAGGTACTTGAGGGACATCTTCGTTCCATTCTTGGCTCGATGACAGTTGAGGAGATTTATAAAAATCGCGAAAAGTTTTCCCAGGAAGTACAGAGGGTGGCTTCACAAGATTTGGCAAAAATGGGACTCATCATCGTATCGTTCACAATTAAAGATGTCCGAGATAAAAATGGATATCTTGAATCCCTTGGTAAACCAAGAATTGCACAAGTAAAGAGAGATGCAGATATTGCAACAGCGGAGGCAGAGAAAGAAACGCGAATCAAGCGTGCAGAAGCTTCAAAGGAAGCCCAGCGTGCTGAAGTCGAACGTGCTACAGAAATAGCGGAAGCCGAAAAAATCAACAAGCTAAAGGTCGCCGAGTTCCGACGCGAGCAAGATATTGCCAAAGCCCGAGCTGACCAAGCTTATGACCTAGAAACAGCAAGGTCAAAACAGGAAGTTACGGAACAGGAAATGCAAATCAGAATCATCGAGCGGCAAAAGCAAATCGAGCTTGAAGAAAAAGAAATTCTCCGCCGTGAAAAGCAATATGATTCTGAGGTGAAGAAAAAGGCGGATGCTGACCGCTATGCGGTAGAGCAGGCAGCCTCTGCTAATAAGATGAAACAGATTACAGAAGCGGATGCCGATAAATATAAAATTGAAGCTATGGCGAAAGCAGAAGCAGAACGTGTCAGAATGGATGGACTTGCAAAAGCGGATGCACAAAGGGCCCAAGGTACGTCGGAAGCAGAAATTATCCGGTTAAAAGGGGTGGCAGAAGCGGAAGCTAAGCAGAAGATAGCTGAAGCCTTTGAACAGTTTGGGCAAGCGGCAGTGATGGATATGATTTTGAAAATGCTACCGGAATATGCTAAACAAGTAGCAGGTCCACTTAGTAATATCGACAAAATTACCGTAGTGGATACGGGTGGAAGTGGTGCGAATGGCGGTGCGAATAAAGTGACTGGGTATGCAACAAATTTAATGGCAACATTGCAGGAGTCATTAAAGGCTTCTTCAGGCATTGATGTCAAAGACTTACTTGAGAATTTCTCAGGTAAGCGTAATTTGTTCCCGACTACAATTAATCAAGAGCATGCTGAAACTAATATGAATATGGCGGCAGCGAAAGAAGAAGTAGCAAAGTGAAGTTGAAAAAGGTAAGAGCATAATTATGCTCTTACCTTTTTTTGTGGAGTGGTGTTAGGATGTCTAAGCGCACTTTCTATATTTCTAAAAGGTTTTATAGGTTTCTGTGGTTTTATTTAGCTTTTAATAGGCTAGTAAAAATATGACATGTTAACAATAAGCGTGAAATTTCTATTACTTTGTCGATATGTTTTCAACTAAAATGGTACGAATAAATTTTTGAATTTCCTCTACAAGATCAAAATCCCCTCCAAATATAAGCCAATCATAAAGTGTTCCGCGCATGCAACGTGTGATCAGCATAGTAATTTCTTCAGATGGAATCTCTTTTCTAAATTCTCCTGCATCTTGTCCTTCTTGAACAAATGAATGAACGATTCTGTATAGGGTTCTATCTGTGTCTGAAAGAGATTTAGGTTGATTTGGAATCAATGCACTAACGTAAACTGTTCTCATCAAATCCTTTCCTAAGTCATCTCTCAAAAAAACCATTTGAGATTTGGTTAAGAGAAGAATTTTCTCACTACAGCTAAGGTCTTTAGGTATTGATTTAGTGAAAGAGGCATAAAAATCATCAATCTCTTTAAACTTTTCAATGAAGATTTCATACTTAGATTTAAAATGCACGTAGAACGCACCTTTTGATGTATTGCTAACACTTACAATTTCATCAACTGAAACCTGATTGAATCCTTTTTTGCTAAAAAGATCCAGAGCAACTTCTAAAATTTTCTTTTTAGTTTGCTGGGATTTAATTTGTCTTGGAGTAGAACGTGCCATTTATATCTCTCCTTTTTAAAAGGTGGTTTAAAAATTGCCATTCGAAGAACTTCTCATAACTATAAACCTCATTTTATTTTGGCGATTATAATGAATAACAACTTTGTTAATTTATATCCATCAGCCGCTATTCATTAGGAATAGGGCCTCACTCGAGTCAGTTGGTAGTTTTTTAATAAAGTTAATTATACAGGATTTGAGGAGATGTTCTTTATTTATTTCTTAAATACCTTGATACAATAGAGCTTGGGAATACCGAATTACCATAATTATAATAGAAATGTAAATATTCTGAAAATTAATTGACTGTGATGCGATGTATAATTATAATGAAATCGAAGACTGTAGTTTGTGAATATAGTCTCTATTTTGTATTCTTCGGTAAGAAATGTAAGCGTTTTATTTAGGTATGTCAAACATGCTGGGATTTAAAGGGGGAAAATGGTATGGATATTGTCGGAAATAGAACATTGAAAGAGTTATTAAACGAGCAAGCAGCTAGGCACAAAGATAAAACGTTTCTACTTTTTGAAGATATAGAACAGCAGAGATTTGAATTAACTTATGGTGAATTTGCTGATACAGTAAATCGTTTAAGTAACGTATTTATTGATTTAGGTGTAACGAAAGGTAAACATGTAACATTGCATCTCCCAAATTGTCTAGAGTTTATGACTTCGTGGTTTGCATTGGCTAATATCGGGGCTATTATGGTCCCAACCAACATTTTATCTACTAAAGATGAAATGGAATATCTACTGAATCATTCGGAGTCAATACTTCTCATTACGGAAGAGAAATATTTAGACAAATTTACAAACACACGTGAAAGTCTACCGTATTTACAGGAAATATTGCTAGTTCGATGTGAAAGTGAGAAATATGTGGATAAAGACTTAAAGCACTTAATAGCAAAAGCTAAATCTGACTTACCGGATATTTATGTAGATTCCGAGGATGTGGCTTCATTACTTTATACATCAGGTACGACATCAAAACCAAAGGGGGTTCAGATTACACACGCGAACTATCTATTCACAGGGGAAGTTATGTCAAAATCAATTCGCCTAGCTCCGAATGATAGGCAATTAATCGTTCTTCCATTGTTTCATGGAAATGCACAGTATTATTCTACAATGTCTGCTCTAGTAGTAGGGGGCAGTATTGCAATAACCGAACGATTTAGTGCTTCGCGTTATTTCAAACAAGCCAAAAGTTTAGGTGCAACGGTAGGTTCCTTATTCGCTGCACCAATAAGAATGATTCTTGCACAGAAATTCGACCAAACTGATATTAATCATTCTTTAAGAGTTATCTGGTTTGCTCAGTCGGTTGCGGAAGAACAATTAAAGGATTTTGAAGGGAAGTATAATGTCTCTTTACTACAGATGTATGGGATGACTGAAACTGTGGGAGTACCATTAATGAATCCATTAGATGGGATTCGCAATAATAAAAGTATTGGAAAGCCTACCATTGGTTATGAAGTAAAAATAGTCGATGAAATAGGAAATGAAGTACAAAATGGACAATCAGGTCAAATCGTAGTTAAAGGGATTCCGGGTCGTTCATTAATGAAGGGGTATTATAAAAATTTAGAGGCAACAAAAGAAACATTAAGAGATGGTTGGTTGTACACAGGTGATAATGGCAGAATCGGGGATGATGGTTACTTTTATTTTGTTGATCGAATTAAAGATATGATTAAACGGGCAGGCGAAAATGTTGCGGCAAACGAGGTTGAAAGTGCCCTGGCAGATTATGAAGGGGTTTATGAGGCTGCTGTAATCAGCATTCCTGATGAGATGCGCGACGAAGCTATTAAGGCATATGTTATTTTACATAAAAATTCCAATATCACAGAAGATGAACTTATACTTTACTGTCGTAAACGCTTAGCCAAATTTAAAGTCCCTGATACAATCGAATTTGTTGATGAATTTCCTAGAACTGCAGTGGGAAAAGTGCAGAAACACATCTTAAGACAAATGCATAATAAAAGATTCAAAACTCATTCCTAAAGATTTGTTAATGATAACGAAACTTAAATACCAACAGTTTTTATAAATTAATAGAATTGGGTCAATGTTATTTGAAAAAGACAGAGGTCGTCAAAAGGGGATGTTCTATATGAAAAAGAATCGAGTTCTATTGGCAAGTCTTTC
Organism: Peribacillus butanolivorans; assembly: GCF_001273755.1. Lineage (GTDB taxonomy): Bacteria > Bacillota > Bacilli > Bacillales > DSM-1321 > Peribacillus > Peribacillus butanolivorans. Next base: position 2,955,703 of record NZ_LGYA01000001.1, on the reverse strand, counting down.
CGGTTCAGTTATTGAATGGTATGACTTTTACTTGTACGGTACCGCTACGGGCTTAGTATTTTCAACTCTCTTTTTTTCAGGTCAAGATCCATCAATTGCCCTTCTTCTTGCATTCGCCACCTTTGGGATAGGTTATGCTGCGAGACCAATAGGAAGTATTATTTTTGGACACTTTGGAGATAGAATAGGACGAAAAGCAACACTAATGTGGACTCTTATCGGTATGGGAGGTAGTTCATTTCTTATTGGTTTACTCCCTACGTATAATCAAGTTGGTCTGCTAGCGCCTATATTATTGGTTGTCCTAAGGCTTATTCAGGGAATCTCCTTAGGAGGAGAATGGGGAGGAGCAGTCCTCCTGGCGACCGAATCCGCACCGAAGGGTCGTCGCGGACTTTACGGTTCTGTGCCACAATTAGGGGTTCCATTAGGTTTGGTAGCGGGTTCTTTCAGTCTTACGCTTATAGCCTACTTGACTACCGATGCCCAGTTTTTAGCCTGGGGTTGGCGGATTCCTTTCCTATTTAGTGCTGTTCTAATCGTTTTGGCTCTTTGGATCAGAGGGGGGATAGAGGAAACTTCGGCTTTCCAACAACAGAAGGAAAGCGGAGAAATTGCGAAAGTTCCTATTGTAGAAACATTCCGCAATCATCGTAAAAGCCTCTTTCATGTGATTGGACTCAAAATTGGAGATGGGTTCTTCAATGTATTTCTTATGTCTTTTGTACTTGTCTATACTACTACCTATTTAGGTTATTCAAACGAAATAGCCTTAACGGCTCTAACAATTGGCTGTGCTACGATGATTATTACGATTCCAGTGGTTGGATATATTTCTGACTTTATCGGTAGGAAAGTTATCTATATTAGTGGATTGGTACTTATGTTTCTTCTTGCAATTCCTTACTTTTTCATGATTGAACAAGGAGCGACTTGGTTGTACTATATGCAAGCTGCCATGCTCGGTATAATTTGGGCGGCAATTTTCGCTACACAAGGAACATTGTTCTCTGAACTCTTTCCAGCTAAAGTTCGTTATACTGGGCTATCTTTCGGCTATCAAATGGCCGCAGCTATAGTAGGTTTTGGTCCTATGTTATGGACAACAATGGTAGATTCATTTGGCCCATCGCATTGGGTATTTGGAGGATTCATGATGGGAGGGCTTACACTTTCTTTGGTATTAAGTCTGTTTGTTCCCAACACTAAAAATGTATCACAATATGAAGAAAGTAAAGAAAAGTTTAAAAAAGATAATTCACTTCAAATTTAATTATTAGCTGAATACTGGTAAGAGCTATAGTGTCAATTTCTTTAACAATCACTATTTTCGAACCAGGGGGCTTCAGCATTGGTTTTGGGCGACTTTATGTTTGCGGACTGTTAGGAGGTTTGCCTGCGGGCCTATTAATTGGTCCTGCTTTTGGCGGCTACGGATAAGCCTATCATTACTCCCCCATCTCCTATCTTTTTTTAAAATGTTAATTATATGGCCGGGTCTATAACCCGGTTTTTTGATTTCAGCAAATATGTTCATCATATTCGGGTTTTAGGAAAGTTGACCACTTCTGTTTTTGATAGGAATAATGAAAACAATTAAAGAAAAACGAAAAATCGTCAAAAAAGAGTGAACATTTATCATCAAAGCTATAGGAATTTAAAAAATCAACAATAATAGCTTGTTGATCCACTAGGTCAAATATTCCGGTTACATAAAATTGATAACTGAATTTATCATATAAAAAAAGATAGCCTGTCTCCTCAAAAGCATTTTTTACTGAAATCTCATCCAATTTAACTCACTCCTTTCTTAACAATATACCTTTTACTTCTCAATATTATTCAGTGCTAAAAGGAAAAGATTACTATTTATAGATAATTATCGAAGATTGTTTTTTATCTTCTATACGGAGGATAAAAAAGAACTGTATGGTTGGGGAACTGAGGAAATGAAAACAGCACATCCATTATAAAAGGATGTGCTGCTTTCATTAATCTATTATTTGTACATTTCAGCAACTTGTTTTTGCAATTGAGTATCTTCAAGGTACTCATCGTAACTAATTTGCTTATCGATAGTACCTTTTGGTGTAAGTTCAATAATTCGGTTTGCTACCGTTTGAATAAATTGATGATCATGAGAAGAGAAAATCATAGACCCTTTAAAGCTGATTAATCCATTATTCAATGCCGTAATTGACTCTAAGTCAAGATGGTTAGTCGGTTCGTCAAGCATTAGAACGTTTGAACCGCTTAGCATCATTTTAGAAAGCATGCAGCGGACTTTTTCGCCACCTGAAAGAACACTAGCCTTTTTCGTAACTTCATCACCAGAGAATAACATTCTGCCTAGGAAGCCGCGAAGGAAGCTTTCGCTCTGATCATTAGGAGAATATTGACGCAGCCAATCGACAAGAGTTAAATCAACACCATCGAAGAATTCAGCGTTATCTTTAGGGAAGTATGCCTGAGAAGTCGTAACACCCCATTTGAAAGATCCGCTATCCGGCTCTATTTCACCTGCTAAGATCTTGAACATGGTGGTTTTTGCAATTTCATCTTTACCGACAAAAGCAATCTTGTCACCTTTATTCATCGTGAAGCTGACGTTTTCCAATATTTTTATACCATCAATTGTTTTTGTAATTCCATCTACACGAAGCAAGTCGTTTCCGATTTCACGCTCCGGTGTAAAGCCAACATATGGATAGCGGCGGGAAGAAGGTTGAATATCATCTAAGCTGATTTTATCCAATAATTTCTTACGGGAAGTTGCCTGACTCGATTTAGATGCATTGGCACTGAATCGAGCGATGAAATTTTGTAGTTCTTTGATTTTTTCTTCTTTTTTCTTATTGGCATCTTGTGTTAATTTAAGAGCAAGCTGGCTTGATTCATACCAGAAGTCATAGTTACCAATATAAACTTTGATTTTACCGAAATCAAGATCCGCGATATGCGTACAAACTTTGTTAAGGAAGTAACGATCATGGGAAACTACGATAACTGTGTTTTCAAAGTTGATTAAGAACTCTTCCAACCATTTAATCGCTTTTAAATCCAAATGGTTGGTAGGCTCATCTAGTAAAAGAACGTCTGGTTTTCCGAATAGTGCTTGAGCAAGTAATACTTTAACTTTGTCGCCACCGTTTAATTCAGCCATTTTCTTTGTGTGAAGGTCCTCAGTAATACCAAGGCCTTTCAAAAGGATCGAAGCTTCAGGTTCAGCTTCCCAACCGTTTAACTCTGCAAATTCACCTTCAAGTTCGGCTGCTTTCATTCCGTCTTCATCAGTGAAGTTTTCTTTCATATAGATTGCATCTTTTTCTTGCATGACTTCATATAATCTTTCATGCCCCATTATAACTACTTTAAGAACTTCCTCTTCTTCAAAAGCGAAGTGATCTTGTTTTAAAACGGCTAGGCGCTCGCCAGGCCCCATATGAACATCACCGGATTGTGCTTCAATTTCACCGGAAAGAATTTTTAAGAACGTGGATTTACCGGCCCCATTTGCCCCAATTAGTCCGTAGCAGTTACCAGGCGTGAATTTTATATTAACATCTTCAAACAGTTTACGATCGCCATAGCGTAAACCANCAAAACTATGTTTGCATCAACGTTTTTAGCAACTTTTTATTTTTTATTCTTAAGCTGATTCCACAAGCAGCAGTTTACGACCTTGTATGTTTTAAACTGTGCATCATTTAAATTGTATCTTATTTTTGCAAAAAGTTAAAGGTTCATTAACAAAAACCAACATTTAAATCACTTATAAGATTAATACCTAAGATGCTTTAAGTTTTTTAATAAAAATTTCCAAATGCTCTTGACGTACATGTACGTAAATAGTATATTGAATATAGAAAGACGTACAAGTAAGTTTATGGAGTTGATTAAATGGAAACTATTCATCCTTTAAAGCAAATTTCTCAGATATTTCAAATTTCATTGGCTGATATTGCAAATGAATTGGATGTCAAAAGACAAACGGTAAATGAATGGGTTGGCAAAAGAAGAAGACCTATTCCAAAGAAGCATATCCCTAAAATCGCAGCAATTTTTAACCTAGATGAAAGATGGTTTGAAAAATCTTTATTAAAAGGTTCGGAAGTGTTGGAACTTCAAAGGATATACATAGACAGAAATGCTACCTTTGAAGAGTATGAGGATTTTTTTGTAGATGATGATGGAGTAGAACAGGTCATTACAAAGTACTATAGTCCTGAACAAGATGTTTCGAGACAGCTTCATGAAGAAGAAAAAGTAAAATCTGTAATAGAAGATGTCCAGCAGTTATTAGAGCGTGAATTGGGTGACTACAATAATTATTATCAAGATATCATGAGAGGGGTACTATCTATAGTGGATTCTGAAGAAAGAGGGAAAGTAAGAATGTTATCTGATGTAATCGATTTTCTTTTGTATCGGGATCATGGCTTTGGAGGTTTTGATATTAAAGATAAAAACGTTGAGGGAAAATTTGATGAAATTTATGAGTATTATCAGAAAAAATAAATTGGATATATTATTTTTTCGATGTAATTAGGGAAATCGTAAATACCGAAAGGAGGTGGTTCTCAGAATAAAAGAACTGTTTTATTTGAAGTTGAAGGAGGTGTGAACGTGGTAAAAAAAGAAGATCTAATATTTTGTTATGATCTGGTGCTACATCGGAAGATTAAACGGGAAGGTTATTCGTACCTTACATCTGCAATTAGCTTATCCGATAGAAAGTTTTGGCTTTATCCAAGGTGTATCGAAATTGAAAATATTATGAAAGAACACACCCAGACGTCAAATTAACTAATTATTCAGTTATCCAATTAAACAGGAGGATGCATATGGAAGAAACTACCCAAAGGAAAAAGTTATATGTGCATGTGCCTACTAACATTGTGAGGAATGAGGAAATCTTTTTGAACAATGAAGAGTTCGCAATGTATACGAGGTTGTGTTTTTTACACTTTAGAAACCCAGAGGATAAGGGAAATATCCTGAAATTAGATCATCGTACTTTAATGAACTTTCTGAAGATAACTGACACTAGAACTTTTAAGAAGAGGATTAATCACTTACATAGTTTGGATTTAATTAAAAACAAAGTCGAAAAAGTCCCCACTAAAGGGAAAATAAATATCGTATTTAATGAGTCAATCGCCGAAAGTAAAACATTTACAAAATTATCAGCTTCAATTTTTACATACTTTAATAACGATCAGATCGATGCCTATGCCTTTAGACAAATTTTCTACTATAAGAGTCGTATCAATAAAAACTTAGACGGAAACGGACATGATTATTGTTTTTCAGGTTTTGAGTCAATGACTAAGAGGTTTCGTATATCGAGATCAAAAGTGGAAGAGGCGAATAAGCAATTAAAGAAAGCGAAGTTGCTTAAAATAGTCAAACATAAATTGGAACCAACTCATGAATACGTAGTCGATGAGCTACAATATGACCGCTATAATAATCATTATTTTGTGGCTGATATTCTCCACTAATAACAACTGTTTTCTCTAAGTACTCTACATGCAGAGGTAGCGATTTAGAATGCAGAAGTAGAAATTTAAAATGCAGAGGTGTGGTACTCCTAGTGCAGCATTGGCGGTACTGTAAGTAGTATACAATTTAATATTAATATACATACAAGATAAAACAATATACAGTATTTCAATTTCGAAAAAAGTGCGATTCGAAATGTGGGATTAAATTTTACATATCATAAGTTTTGATTGTCAGTTTTACATAATCGGTAAACTTTTCTCGGTCAAGTTGGGAAGAGGTTCGTTAAATAATATCTATTGGTCAAATAAGGTCAAATTAAACAGTTACTCAAAAGGAGAGAATGGTCTAATGGTAAACAATAAAAATGTTAAGGTAAACAAGTCTGTGTACATTCCGAGTATTGAAGCAGAATCAATCTTCGATATGAGTGAACGTGGATTGGAAAATATCACTAAGTATGAATATGTCGGCATGATTCCTTGGTCACTTGAGTTACTCAAGTTACGGTCACATAAAAAATGGTTTACTGAAAATGAAATAGCGAAGAATGGAAAAGTTAAATATCAAACTGATGCGGTAATCAATATCAAATTTAAAAATAAAATGAAAAACGGTAAACAATTCACATCATCTGTAAGAGGCTATGAAAACCTAATGTCTCGCCTACTGTATCAGATTAAACATCTGATGAAGGCTATAAGGGATAACGAAAGGGAAATAAAATTATCTAATAACAAACGGATAATTGATAAATTGGAAAAGTCGATTAGTTATTTGGAAAATAAATCTGATCTAGTCAAGGGACATTATAAACGTATCAAAGCGGATAGGGATAATGTAATTTATCATGAAATAAAAGCAGATGATTTGCGAAATCACTTATACATAAACGGAATCAACTTTAAAGGTAAACATTATAAGTTCTATAAACGCACAGCATCAAAATCTAGACAGTCGCAAGGTCTTTGGATTTTGGATGAATTGTATGAGCCAATGAAAGAATGGTCACATATGGGACTGAGTTTGGAAGGTAAAATCGATGTAGCGTCCCTTTGTGCCTATGAGAGTCTAGTCTCATCTAGCCTAGAATCTACCTTAGAGATTAACCCTAAAAATATATTTGTTATAGATGATAAGTTTAGTGAATTTGAATATCCAGCTATTGAAGTAGGCAATGATTTAGAAGCTAAATTTAATAAGAAAGCTAAAATTAAAAATAATATTTGGGACGGTCAAGCTCTCATTGATATTTCTCTGATGCAAAAGGTTAAGCGTGGTAATAAGGGAATGGCTTTACTTCGATCACACTTTTTTAAGTCATGTGCATTTAATTGTAATCTTCAAAAGTATTTAGAGGATATACATAAAGAGATGACCACCCCTGAAAAATCGAGCTATGATTCTACGGTCACCCCTGATTATATCAAATGGAAACTAACGGACTCATTCGGTAATGTGGTATTCGCCAAGGATATATTACTTTTGACGACACCTAGCTCATTAAAATTTCTTAAGTTTGCATGTAAAGGGAATGAAAAGGAAGCATATGCAAATTGGTGTAATCGTGTTCGTGCAGATAGAAATATTATGGGTATTTGTAAATCGGAGAAGGCAAGTAAATATGGTGACAGGTCATTTACCTCATATCAAATGATTAATACACTGGACGTTAAAAAACAAGAAATCGAGGACTTAGCAGCGTTTGAGGTTGACTTTATTAAAGAGTTACAAGGTGAAAAAGATGCTAATGGCAATTTTGATGAGAGTCCATTTATCAAGTACCTGATCAAAAATAAAGAAATAACAAATGCTTATCAAATGTTTTCTGATATCTACAATATTAATCCTGAAGTTGTCCGTACACGAATGTTTAGGGATTATCGGGCCAAACAGATCAGTAACTATCGTACAAAGATAAAAGGTGGTAAATTGCGCTTAGAGGCAGATTATTGCACCGTCTTATCTTGCCCTGAATTAATGCTACACTCTATGATAAAGGGTAATGGGGATACGCTAAAAAGTGAGTTAAAAGACAATCAAATACATACTAAGCTTTATGATTATGAGAAAAAATACGCTCTCGTCCGCAACCCGCATAACAGTCAAAACAACTTCTTTAAGTCAATTAACGTAGATAATGAGTTTTATAATACATATCTAAACTTAACAAAAAATATCGTGGTGATTAACAGCATAAAGAGTCCTATTTTAGAACAACTGAACGGAATGGATATGGATAGTGATACGGTGTTGATATTTAAATCAGATGTTTTCAATAGATTGGTAGACCGAACTTTGGCCAATAGAAGTTATCCCATTATCCTTAATACCATTGTATCGGATCCTAATCCTGTTGAGCTGACCAATGCAAATGTAGCAGAAATCGACCGGAGAACTAGTAAAAGCCAGGGGTGGATAGGTGAGGTGACTAATGCTGCACAATTTCAAGTTAGTGTACTGTGGGACATACAAAACACTGAACCAGATACACCGGAGAGACAGAAGAAGATTGAAAAGATATTGAAAAATATAGCCATCTGCGTAGTATTGTCCAATGTGGCGATCGATTACAGTAAAAAGATTGTAGAGGTTGATGTGGATAAAGCTTTACGAAATATTAGGTCTTGTAAAGAGGTTAAGGTGAAAGGAGTGAATAAAAAAGGTAAGCGCAAATTAGTTACACGTAATAAGCCGATGTTTTGGAAGTATGTTTCTACTGCGGACGTGGAAATGACTGAATTTAATTGTCCAATGGATTTACTTATTAACCATATTAATAATGACATTGAAAAAGGTGGCTATCGTAGGAATTTACCTTTTAATGATTTAATACTCGATCTAAGTAGCGAGGAGTTAGGAGGGAAGGCTGATGATAAGCAAATAGGAGATATTATTGAATTATTAAAGGAGTTCAGCAAGGGTATTAACAAAATAAAATCATCGGGCGATGACAAGGAAGGGAAGAAATGTAGGGAAAGACAGACGTTGATGGAAGATTCTTATAATGAACTTGATGCCAAGATAGCTAAAAAATCAATCAGGAAAGCAACTATGTATAAAATTTTAAAGATGGTTGCTGATCAGTACGATGGTACAAAATTAAAGAAAACAAATGACTTGTCAGGTATTATCGTCCACTTATTGAATACCTTATATCGCAATCACAGAACGACGCTTCTTAATCTATTAAAAAGTGATGATTATCCCAAAAATAACACATTGAAAGGCCTTCGAACCCTTGCTGGGTAAGGCTTTTTCTTTTTTTAATTTGATTCCCTAATGGGAGAGGATGGCGAAACACAAGAGTACTCATTATGTGGTCGAACGACAAAGTAACTTAAAGTCGAAGTAGATAGTCAATGATTTCTCTCTCTCTTTATTATTTTTTTAAAATAAAAAACGTCATACGATTCCGTAATTATCAAATCTTATTTTCATAATACATCAAGGTGTCACCTATTGCAAGTTTTTATTTAGATTATTATTGATGAACAGGATAAAAGTGAACTGAACATTTATTGGGACTCCACATCCCTTAGCGTATATAGAATCCATCTATTAATTAGGTGGGTTTTATTATGCGTTAAATTATGTGGTGCTGCAATAAGTGTATAGACAAACGTTTATACGCTAAAAAAATATGTGGAGGAATGTAAAATGAAAGAAGCAGTAAAAGAATTTGAAACCTTGAAATTTGAAATGACCCCTGTACCCGGATTTTCCAGATACCTATGTCACACACCAACGGGCAGAGTATGGAGTAAAGTTAGCAACAGATGGTTAATTGAGGATGAATTTTGCAAAGGAACAGGTGATAACGGCCAATATTTGATGACCAAGCTTAAATGTGATTTAACAGGAGATTCTATTCCTATGTATAAACATGAAATTGTGCTTAGTTCAGCATATGGAACTACTAAAGATTTTTGGTTATCACAAGGCTTGCAGATTGATCATATCGATAAAAATCCACGAAACAATAAAATTGAAAATTTACGATTGATTACTGATGTTGGGAATAAAAAGAACTCTAGAGATAGGTGTTGGAATAAGACAAGGCTTTCAATGGATACCGCAAATAAAATTAGAAATGATTTTAAACAAATGACTTTGAATAAAATTGAGTGGTATAAACAAAAAGGCAAGGAATTAGGTGTTACAGCAAGATCTATTCAGAATATTTGCTTGAATCGAACTTATAAAGAGAAAATTTAATGAAGGATACTACATACTTACCTTAATCCAATTAGTAGATTAAATATTACATAGAAAACCACGATAGAATACATAAGTAATACATAACAATAATATTAGTTAAGGTGTTTTAGACTAGATAATATTTACATAATCCCTCGTAAGCTTTAAACTACTTACGAGGTGACTTATTTGGATAATGATGTAATTTTAAGGACGAATGAGCTAGATAATGCTATAGATTATTTAAAGAAATCTGGTTACTATTACAATTCTAAAGGAGATTCTCATTGGTTTAAATGGTTGATGATATCATTACATGGTGCATTATATGGCTTTGGTATTTGTGCCATAAAAGGGACGAACTCAGATAGGGTAATAGAAATAAAGCTTAAACCCTCTAAGTTTGAAAAAAGAAAACAAGAGGTTGTTGAGCTTTATAAGGATGAATACGGAATTGATTTAGAAGATGATCTACTAATGGAGAGTATTACTAAATATCAAGTTGGGCAGCTAATGGGTATTTGGGAAGTCTTAGATTGCTGTGAAAATGAGGATTATATGATGCAATTCACATTTAGTAAATTACTTAAATTAACAGAAAAACAAAGGAGAGCAATAAATAAATTAATCCTATATAGGAATGATTTTATCCACTTTAAGCCAAAAGATATTTCTGTTATTACTCAAAGTGAAGAATGGATTATCGAAGAAGTTGTTTCGGTTATCGAATTTCTTGCATTAGAATCAAGGAATGTATTTTATAGAGGTAACCATACAATAGATAAAGTAGAGAAGTTATTGAAAGCATTTTAAATTAGAGGAGTTATATTTGGTAAACAATCATTGAAGAGCATTCTTTAATCAAAATTTACTATTCTTCATGCAGGACTTTTTTCACTCCCTATCGAATATTGTTGAGGTGAGGAATTATTTGGATAGGGAGTGGTTTGTATGGCTGAAGAACGTACTTATAAAGTATCTGCGATAATTGATAATGGTAGCTATCAAGATGAAGTTAGAGAAGATGTTGTAAATTTAATGATGAAAGCTGATATTGTTACAATCCGAGGTACATCTGTAAGAGTTAAGGAAAAAGAAGTTAATGAGATTGGTGAAGTAAAGTTTCATGGTAATAGAGCAGAATTGTTCTAACTTAAATAACTATAGTTCTAAATCTTTGAAATGGACTAACCTTAATGTGAAAGATGAGGCTTCAGCATTAGAAGAGATGGAATCCTTTTGCCTGCGCAATTCAAAATAAACAGAGAGCATCCTGTGGGGATGCTTATTATTTTGTAAAAAGTAAGTTGCGATTTCTCTAATATAAAAGTATATATAGGAAATATTATGCAGGACATTTCCGCCTTTATATAGAAATTAAGTAGGTAGAAAAGGATGTGTAATTAATTTATGGACTTTCCGAAAATAGCAGTTCCAAACATGAATATGCCAACTATTCCAACAAACCCTAACCATGCCAGTGAGTTTTATGAAAGGTTAGTGGAGATGATTAATAATTTTGATGATGACCTAGACAACGCTCATGAAGTTGGTATGAGATTAGTTTCGTTTGGTCAAACTATTCAATTTCATGTAGAGGATTTGGGATATTATAATCCTAGTTTAATTAGATTCTACGGTAAAACAGATGATGGTTCAGCAATAGAATTAATTCAGCATGTTTCTCAAATTAGTTTTTTATTAATGGCTGTAAAAAGATTGAACCCAGATGAACCCAAAAGAAAAATAGGATTTAGTGAAGAATAAATCAATCAGGCATCCATTATTTTGGGTGCTTTTTATTTGCAGGAAATCTTTCTATTGATATGGTAAAATATTGATGATGAATAGGAGGAGATTATAATAGACACAACTAAATACTCAGAGAACTTTTCGGAGGATTCTTTTTGGAAGAAGATTAAAAAATTCGGCAAAAAAGCAGGGGTTTCAGTTGTTTATGTAGCTTTACTATTGTTTTACACACTTCAAAAGCCAACCACTCCTGTTTGGGCAAAGACAGTAATTATTGGAGCGTTGGGGTATTTCATACTTCCAATTGATTTAATTCCTGACTTAATCCCTGGCGGATATACAGACGATTTCTCAGGGTTATTTGGAGCATTGGTCACTGTCTCAATGTTTATTGATGAGGAAGTTAAGTTAAATGCAAAAGAACGAATTAGGATTTGGTTTGGGGAAAGTGCAATTTCTGATACAGATTTAGTAGATGATAAATTAAATAAGAAAACTGATCAGGATGAACAAGATAAAGATGAAAATAAAGGTAAAGATGAAGATAAATAAAACAAAGAAGCACTTAACCTAAATGGTCAGGTGCTTTTACTTTGTGTTGAGGAAAATACAAACGCTTTGTTGGTATATTAATTAAAAAAGGGTTTTATGAAATCAATGACCTCATCATATTTTTCTTGTGTAGGTCTAATTCCTTCAGATCCATCGTAGGTAGTTCTTTGTAAAAGGCGTATATTTGCCGTTTCATAAGAGAACTCTAGGTTTACAATAGCCGCACCACTTTCTAATTGAGGAACTATTTTCAAGAATTCTACTGACTTAGTACTTTGAAGCACTGAAAGGTTTAACCAGTAGAGATTACTAGTAGAAATACATTTATTTCCTGTATCTTTGATTGTTATTTCGGCATACTTTCTTTCTTCACTTTGAGAGTTCCTGAACCTTATGCCAACTACATCGCCAAGTACATTCTTCTCCAGGGTTGTAGCGATAACAGAGAGTACACCTGTATTAATATATTCTCTTGGGGGTATCTCGTGATCGGTAGGAGGGTTAAATTTATTACAAACTTTTGCAGTAAAATCTTCAATTTCATTATCAAATTCTTCTAACTTCTTATATGCTACATTTCTCTTTTCGCTTAGCAGATGTTCCTCTAATAAATATAGAGAAGATTTAAAATTAGTGATTTCTGTATATTGGACTGCAGGTTTAAAGGAGCTCAAAAAGTTTAAGGTGCTCTCAATTCTTCCTGACATAGTACTGACTTTTTCTGATTCTCCAACAAGATTATCAACATCTTTTAACCTAATGTGTAATAATTTTCTTCTGAAATCTATTTCTAAAATGGTTGGAAATGCTATTTCTTTTGAATCTTCGTTTTTAAAGTAGGTATTTCTCGTTTCGCTGTCTAATAATAAAATCCTTAATGAATCCAAACCTTTAGCGTCTTCTGCAATACGATAACCACAAATGACAAAATCTTTAGTCGTTTCAGAGTTAATATTATTAAGAATTTTATGTTGTGTTGGAATATTCCAAGAACTAAGTAATTCTTCTATTGATTTCTTGTCAATTAAATTTGTTGTATTGAAATTTAAATTAAATAAATAAGAGTTAAATAAAGAATCCTCCAATATTAAAAAAAGTAATTCATCTAAATCATATTCATCTAATAAATCATTTTCAATACCAAAAAGGAGAGTTTTAGCAATAACTTCTGAGGTGTCATCTTTTTCATTTTCTTTACGAATAGATGCATATACTTCATTGAAGTTTGGAAACTTTTTAATATAATCATTAAGTTTACCTTGGACAGAGAACTTTTTTAAATAGGGATGGAAGAGCAAAATTTTCTTTACCATTTCTTGGCTTGAATTATTCATCTACACTAACTCCATTCTGAAGGGATTGAAGACATGACTTTTAAAATTTTTTGCAGGGCTAATTATTTGGGCGAATATCCATTTCTCAATTTTTACAATGAAAATGAAGTAATCTCAATGGGGAGTGTTATAGCAATAAATGAAAAAAAATACAGTGTAAACAATATGATGGTTAGAAGGAATGGTGAGATTGTCTTGGAAGTTAACTAAAGGCAGCCTTCTTGCCTGGGTAATATATACTGTTATATACATTAGTTCGACATTATTTAACAACTTCCTTCTTTTTCTATAAAATAGGATTTATGTATTTAAAGTAAATACTTAATGAATAATAGGTAGCAGGAAAGAAACCAGTAGCCATAACGTACTAATCATTGAGAAAGTATTCAGTGGTTGGTGCGTTTGTTTGTATTTATAAAAGGGAGAATAATAAGTAATGATTACAGATAAACAGCTGGACATGATCGATGAGGGATACATAGGTATTGAGGAGTATAAGGCTAACCATATGCATGATGACCCATTCATTAAGGATGAAGATGAAGAGGGAGTTAAGAAACACAGTGCTATGATTAGTAAGCTGGACTATGCTGTTAAGAAGCAGGGGGATTGGTACTACTATAGCCGGGAGTATATAGACAGTCACAGTGTTGATGAGCTAAAGGATAAGGCTATCTATAATAGATGAGTAACATTATATGAGGATGCATTGGTAAGTACAGTGTGTCCTATTCTTTATATAAGCATATAATTATGTAGTTATGATAGGGATGATGATAAGGTATGCAACTACTTAAGCAATGTAGTAAGTGTGGTGAAGTAATAGAGCAGGGTAATGGGGCAATGTGTGAGGGATGTAGTGACAGGAGTAAGGCAAGGCATACGATCTATGACAAGATAAGAAGGAACAAGGAGTCAGCTAATGTGTATCAGAGTATGAGATGGCGTGATGTGAGACATAAGGTTAAGGCAAGAGACATGTACATGTGCTTAGTGTGTTTCAATATGCCAAAGGTTAAGTCAATGCATACTGTTCATCATATTATTCCTGTTGATGAAGATACGAATATGGAATTTGTTTACAGTCCTGATAATTTGATAAGCGTGTGTCGTTCATGTCACCAACAAATTCATGCAACCTATGATAGAAACTATGTGGAAAAAGTAAAATTACAAAAAGAGTTGAGGGAAATGATTGTCAAAGGGGTAGGGAGGGGGTAAAAAACTATTTAGAAAAAGGAAAAACACCCCCGCATCCCCCATTCGTAGCAAAATCCCCTCACGACATATATTTTTGACTTGATCCAAATTTAACAGAAAGGTAGGTGAGTAGATAATGGCTGGTCAAAGACAACCGACTAAATTAATTGTCCATAACGGGAATTCTCACATGTCAAAAGAAGAACAAGAACGCAGATTAGAGCAGGAAATCAAGAATAATACTGACAAGATTATACCGCCTACTCATCTATCCGCTAAGTTAAAAAAGGAATTCATTGAGTTAACTGGTGAACTATTACGTGTAGAAATCATGTCAAATTTAGATGTGGATGCAGTAGCAAGATACTTAATTGCACAAGATGAATGGTTAAAATGTTACAAATTACTAAAGAAAATGAAACCTATAATACTTGAAGATGGTCAGTATGTCACTAATGAACATTACGATAGGCTATCTAAAAGTATAGAACGTTGGTACAAACAAGCACGTTCAGCAGCACAAGATTTAGGAATGACTATCTCCTCACGATGTAAAATTATTCTTCCTAAAGCTCCAGAAGCTAAAAAGGAAAATAAGTTTAGCAAGTTTGGCGGTGGTAAGAAGTGACACAAAGAGCAATACAGTATGCTCAAGACGTATTAGAAGGTCGAGAGGTAACTGGAAGACTCGTAAAATTATCATGTCAAAGGTTCATGGATGACTTAGAAAGGTCAAAGTTAAAAGTATTAAGTGAGGATTTCCCATATGTTTTCAATGAAGAAAGGGCAAATGAATTACTGGATTATGCTGAAACCTTATTAATTGCTGAAGGAACAGATAAATTTCAATTAGAATTAGCACCCTATCAAGCTTTTATCTTCTCAAATTTGAATGGATGGGAACATAGGGATACAGGATTCAGAAGGTTCAGATCAAGTTATGTTCAGGTTGGAAGACAAAATGGAAAAAGTTTAATGAATGGTGTACTTGGAACATACTTTGGAAACTTTACTGATTATCAACATGCGCAAATTTATTGCTCTGCTACAAAAAAGAAACAGGCCATGATTGTTGTAGATGAGATGATTAAATTCATTAAGGCAGACCCTGAACTAGAAGAACTGTTTAAAATCAAAGAATACATTGGAACAATTGAATGTTTAAATACTGATTCCAAGATTATTGCATTAAGTCGTGATACAAAAATAGATGGATTTAGACCATTTTTAGGAATAGTCGATGAATATCACCTTCATAAAACGAATGAAATGTACAAGATTTTAGAGGGTGGAACAGGTAACATGAAGGAAACTCTAATTAGTATCATTACAACTGCAGGATTTGATTTAAATTCACCTTGTTATGAAATGTATAAATACTGTATCAGCATTATTGAGGGTGTTGCAACCAATGAAACAAGGTTTGTTTACATAGCTCAATTAGATGAAGATGATGATAAGTGGGATAGTTCCAATTGGGTTAAGGCAAATCCTTTGACTTGTCAAACTCCAGAAGGAATTAAACTCATGGAAGATACAGCAGATGAAGCAAAAAGAACAGGTGGAGAGAATTACAGGGATTTTGTAACTAAAAGGTTAAATGAATGGATGCAATTTACAGACAATCAATATATGAATCTTCAACATTGGAAAGATTGTGAATCAGATAAAACGCTTGCTGATTTTAAAGGATATGAGGCGTTCGTGGGGATGGATTTAAGTTCTGGTGGGGATTTAACAAGTTTGAGTTACGTTATACCGCACAAGGCTGATGGTGTTAAGAAATATTTTGTACATTCACATTCTTTTATACCTGAAAAACGTGTAGCAGAACATATTAAGACTGATAATGCACCTTATGATATGTGGGTAAGGGATGGATTAATGACTACCACACCTACTCTAGGTGGGATTAAAACGGATTATAAGTACATTCTTCAATATTTAAAGAAGACAATTAAGGAATACAACTTGAAAGTTAGAATGATTTGTTATGACCCTCATAATGCATCAGCGTTTTTACATGATTTACAAGAGTTAAGTGTACCTGTAATGCAAATTGCACAGTCTCATAAGGAATTAAATGATGCAACTTGTGACTTTAAATTAGAAGTTGAAGCAGGAAATGTACTGTATAACAAGAAGAGTGCTTTACTTTCTTGGTCAGTTGCAAATGCTGAAACAGTTTCTAATTCATATGGTGAAATCAAAATTGATAAAAACCTAATGCGGAAACGAATAGATCCAGTGGATGCAATCATTGATGCATGGACACAGAGTATGAAAGTTAAATTTGATTTTTCAAGAATCACAGGTAAAGAGGCAAGAAAGAATTTAGGTTGGGGATAAAAGGTGACGAAGGGGGGTGAATTGAGAGTGAAATTTAAAGATTTATTAATGCATAAGGTAAAATCCATAACGAAAGTGGGTGACGTAAAATCACAAACAAACTTGTCACTAGATAGTCCAGATTTTATAAATTTCTTACTTGAAGGAAGAAGTGCTTCTGGAGATAGTATGAGTGAAATTACTTATTATAACTGTCTTAGGATTTTATCAGAGACTTTAGCCAAGCTTCCACTAAAGATGTATCAAAATACAGATAGTGGATTAATGAAAGTAACTGAACATGCAGCAATTAAAGTTTTACGTAAGCCTAATCCTTATACCTCATCTTCAACATTTTGGGCAGCAATAGAGATGAATAGGAATCATTATGGAAATGCATATGCACGTATTCAACGTAATCCAAATGGAAGCTTGAAACATTTATGGGTGTTGCCTAGTAGTGATGTAGAAATGAAGATTAATCAAAGTGGAATATTTGAGCAATCGAATGCTATTTGGTATCACTATCAAGATAAACAGACTGGAAACCTATATAAATTCCACAGTGATGAAGTTCTACATTTCAAAACATCGGTTTCATTTGATGGCTTTTCTGGATTATCTATGCAACAAATTCTTAGTACCTACGTTGACAATGGCAATAGGAGTATTGACTATTTAAACAACTATTACAAAACAGGATTGTTAGGCAAAGCGTATTTGGCTTATAGCGATAGTATGCAAATCAGTGAAGAAGATGCACAAGGTTTTGCACAAGATATGGAAAAATATGCAGGAGGAGTAAGCAACGCAGGGAAAATACCAGTTGTTCCACCGGGGTTTGATTTAAAAACAATGAACATGACAATGGTAGATGCTCAATTTTTACAGATTTCAAAGTATACAGCCTTACAAATTGCATCAGCTTTTGGTATTAAGCCTAGTTTCATAAACGATTACGATAAGGGAAATTACGCAAATGTGGAAACACAGCAACTTGATTTCTATGTAAACACACTACTTCCTATCTTAAAAGCATATGAGGAAGAGATTTCTTACAAACTTTTGTTGGAAAGAGAGGTTGATGCAGGTTATAAGTTTGAATTTAACCCTAATGTCATTCTAAGAGCTGATTATGAGAAACAGGTGAATGGATTAGTTAAACTTACAGGTTCAGGTATTTTAGCACCTGATGAATCTAGAGACGCACTTGGATATGCTTCAAGAGGCGGAAATGCAGATGAATTACTTACTAACTCTGCAAATGTAAGGGTTAATGATATTGAGAAACCTAGCGTGACTACACAAACTTCGAAGGGGGGGTGGCAAGATTGACGAAGAGTTGGATGGAGATCAAGAATAAAACAGAGGAATCAGCAGACCTGTATTTTTATGGGGATATTGTATCTTCTGAATGGGGTGCATGGGAACAAACTGACCAGTATCCAGACAATATTAAGAACTTCTTAGATGAAGTTAAAGACAAACCTAATTTAAACATTTACATAAATTCTGGTGGAGGTAGCGTTTTTGCAGGTATAGCAATTTACAACATGTTAAAACGACACAAGGCATATAAGACTGTTCATGTAGATGGATTAGCGGCTTCTATTGCAAGTGTTATCGCAATGGCGGCAGATAAGTTAATTATCCCAAGTAATGCTTTCCTAATGATTCATTCCCCTTGGGTTGGAGCACAAGGAAATGCTAAAGATTTGAGAAAAATGGCTGACGATTTAGATGTAATGGAAGAAGGTATTTTGAAAATTTATCAAGATAATCTTAAGGAAGGCGTAGATATTGAAACAATTAAGGAAATGGTTCACGCTGAAACTTGGATGAATGGTAGTGTAGCTTCAGAGTATTTCAATGTTGAAGTAGCAGAAGAAAATAAAATGGCTGCAAGTGCTTCTAAGTATTTAGACGGATATAAAAATACACCGAAGAATTTAATGGAAAAGAAAGTTGAAGAACAAAAGGTTGAAACTATACCTGTAATTGACAATGTAGAAAACAGTATTGATGAAGAATTAGAACTATTAGCCTTGGAACTAGACTTATTATAGGTCTTTTTTTATGTAAAAAATCAAACAAACAAAAAACTGGAGGAAATAAAAATGAATAAAGAATTATTAGAAATGATGGACGCAATTAAAGTTAAAAAAGAAGAAGGTCGTGCATTACTGAAAGACGGTAAGAAAGTAGAAGCAAAAGCAGTTACAGTAGAAGTTAAAAATATGGAAGAAGACTTTGAAATCGCAAAATCACTATTCGAGGAGACTAAGATGGAAATGACAAATGAAATTAAAGCAAATGCTAACAACGAGGAAAAATTAAGCCTTTCAACTATTTTCGCAAAAGCAATTGTCGGTAAAGAACTTACAGCAAATGAAATGACTGAAATGAAGAACCAAATGCAAGAAGGCTTGAAAGAAAAAGGTGGAGTTACTGTACCTGATGATGTTTCTACAAAAATCATTGAGCTTCAACGTAATACTTTTGATATTCGTAAATACATCAATGTTGAGCCTGTAACTACACTTAAAGGTTCTCGTGCAATCCAAGCAAACAAACCACAAGCAGTAGGTTTCGCTTCTCTAGATGAAGGTGCACAAATCCAAGCACTACATGAACCAGAATTCGGTACATTCGAATATCAAGTACGTAAATACGCTGGATTTATTCCATTGACTAATGAATTGCTTGAAGATTCTGATGAAGCAATCTTGGCTTTCATCATTCGTTGGATGGCTGACAATGAGCTTAACACTTACAACTACCAAGTATTCAATGGTTCAGGCACGAAAGCTGCACAAGGTATCATGACTTCTGAAGACCTAGTTAAAAATGATTTTGACTTTTCTGGTACTGATGCAAGTGTAGTTAAGAAATTCAAAACAATCCTTAATGTTGAATTAGAGCAACTATCTGATGAAGCGGTTGTAATCATGACTAATGCTGATGGATACAATCACCTTGATGGTTTGACTGATAATACTGGTAAAGCTTTACTACAACCAGATGCAACTAAACGTTCAGGTCATGTTTTCCTAGGTAGAGAGATTGTTAAAGTACCTAAAGACTTCTTACCAAACGTAGGAGCAGGCGTTGACCAAAAGACTCCATTCATCATTGGTGACTTGGAAGCACTTTACACAATGTTTGACCGTAAACAAATGAGCGTAGAGTCTACACAAATTGGTGGCGGAACATGGAGATCAGATACAACTGAAGCTAAAGGCGTATTCCGTTTTGATGGTCGTATCGTTAAAGAAGATGCGGTTACAATCGCTATGGCTAAACTTAGCTAAGAAAGAAAGGTGAGCAACCTTGTTAGAAGTAAATGAAGATGCACTCAAGTATGTTAAAGGTTATTTAAGACTAGATGAAGAGGATACAGAGGACGACTTACAGTTGTCCCTCTTGATTCTTCAATCAGAGGAATACATTTATAATGCATCAAGATACAAGATTACATATCGAGAAGACAGGAAGATTGAATTTTTAGCAGTAATGTTATTTACCACTCATTTTTATGAAAATAGAAATCCTGTAACCTATCAAAACGTGAATCAACTACCTCATTCACTTCAATCTGTATTAAATCAACTTAGAAATTGTTATCGTTCTGACTCGGATGGACCGCTATGAATGCTGGAAGAATGGATACACGAATTGAGATAGGTGGATACGAGAATATTAAAGACCCAATAACGTTTCTTCCTAAGAAAACATGGGTTAAAAAGTATTCCACAATGTCAGAAAAGCTTAATCCAATTACAAGGACTATAAGTAATCAACCAGTCCCACAAACGGAATACACAATTAGCTTTAGGATTCGTTCTAAAAAAGGCATTAAATCTGGAATGATTGTGAAGTACAAGGGTGCTGAGTATCAGATTCTTTTCACTGAGGATAGCACTAGGTTGAAAAATGAAATGATATTACGTTGCAAGGATGTTAAGTAATGAGTAATACAGTGAGTTTTGATGTAAAAGGTTATGAACAAATAATTAAAAAGATAGAAGAACTTGGTCGTAAGGGTGCAAGGGTTAGAAATGAAGCAATTAGGGCTGGTGGCGAAGTATTTAAAGAGGAATTAGAACAGGCGATACCGAGAACAGACATTAACCATGAGCATTTACAGGATGCAATTATTGTAACTGATATCAAACGCACAGGCGGTATTCCACACGTTCAAGTAGGCTCAAATAAAGGGGAAGGGACTGTAGGTTGGAAATTACACATCATTGAGAATGGAACAATGTTTATGTCTCCACGAGCACCAGTACAGAAGACACTTCAAGCATCTAAGACTAAGGTAAAACAGAGAATGAAGGAAGTAATGCAAAAGGGGTTAGGACTATGAAAGATTTAGAAGTCCCTGTCATGAGAGCATTGTTGAATGATGAACAAATCGCTACATTGACTAAAGGAAATATCCACAGATGGGTTGTGCCAATGCCAGATGACGGTCAAGAATTAGAGTATCCGATTATTCGAGTTATTGAGATTGATAACTATGATAGAAATTATGCAGATAATAAACCAACTATTTCAGAAATACCAATTCAAATTGACCTATGGGTAAAAGGAGACCCAACAGAATTACAAAATTTAATTGATCAAAAAATGAAGGCACTCCAATTAATTAGAATGAGTGTAACTTCTGATTATGAGTCTGATACAGATTCAATTAGAAAAATATTTAGGTACAAAGGGCAAGTAAAACTATAAAACTAAAACACCCAAAACGGGTACAGGAGGAAAACAATAATGGCAAAATCAGTAAATGGAGTACAAGATATCGTATACGCATTAATAATTGAGGATTCAAAAACAGGAACAACTTATGGAACAGTAAAAGAATTAGCACCAGCAATTCAAGTAGCAGTAGAAACAGCATCAGATTCAGCAACACAGTATGCAAACAACATGCCGTATGATACAGATACTGCAACTGGTGAAACTACTCTTAACTTAGAAGTTCCGGGTCTTGATCCAGCAGTAAAGAGAGAACTTTTAGGATTATCAGTAGACAAAGGTGTTACAGATTACAAAACAACTGCGAAAGCACCATACGTGGCAGTTGGATACAAGTTTACAAGAGGAGATGGTACTGAGATTCATACTTGGTTGCTTAAAGGTAAATTTAGAATACCGAACTCAGAAGGAACTACTAAAGCAGAAGGAGTAGAATTCAAAACAACTTCACTTGATGCAACATTTATTACTCGTGAAAGTGATGGTTCTTTCATGAGAGAAGCAGACACAATGGAAGAAACTTATATTGACGCAGATACTTTCTTTGATGCAGTACCAACTACAGTAGTAGCACCTTAATTAACGAGTAAAATTATATAAAAAACATTGGGGCACTGTTAACGCAGTGTCTTTTTTTGATTAAAACTAAACCCAAAAAAGAGGAGAAAATTAAAATGAAATTTACATTAATGTTAAAAAATGAAGCAGGACAATTAGAGGAAAAAACATTTACACAAACATTTGTACCATTTATCTACAAAAGAAAAGTAGCTGATCTATTTAACAAGGTTTCTAAAGGGAAAATTACAGAAGAAAAATCCTTAGACATGCAACTTGAATTGATTGTTGATATGTTTCAAAAGCAATTTACACTTACGGATATTGAACATGGATTGGATGTTAAAACATCTACTAAACAGATTTACAATATTTTCTATCATGAAATTTTAGAATACCCTGAATACGAGGAACAACTTAAAATAGCCGAACATGCTATGAAAGAAATTGATGAGGAAGTAAATGATTTTTTAGCGGAAGCTCCACAGACAGTGGAGTAACCCCATATAAACCTCTAATTGAAAGAAAGTACGATGAGGTCATGGAGAATTACAACTACTTGGTATTTGATCAAGGTATGTCTCTAAATGACGTTGATAATATGGAAGTTAAGTATTACTTAGAGTTGATTAATTTTAGAGCCAACAAGATAAAAGAAGAGCAAAAAGTTGAAGAAAAGGTGAAAGGCAAACTGATTACAGAGGGCAGATTTGCAGGACAAAGA
This sequence comes from Peribacillus butanolivorans, assembly GCF_001273755.1. GTDB lineage: Bacteria > Bacillota > Bacilli > Bacillales > DSM-1321 > Peribacillus > Peribacillus butanolivorans. The sequence continues at coordinate 2,932,786 of NZ_LGYA01000001.1, read as the reverse complement.
TTAAGTAATGAACATCTTTCTTTAGGAAGGTAGGTGAATTAGATGGAAGAAATCGGTAATGGTTTATTTGTTGGTATAGGTTTAGATGATACCAAGTTTGTAAAAGGTCAAGCAAATGTCATGGACAAGATGAAGTTATTGAATTCCCAATTAAAATACCAAGAATCTCAATTTGGAAAAGTTGGTACTGGAATAGATAAATTGAAATCCAAACATGATATTTTAGGAAAACAATATCAGATTCAAGGTAAGTATGTTAACGATTTAAAGAAAAGGTACGAAGAATTAGTTGAAGCGCATGGAAAAGAAAGTAAACAAGCAATTGAAGCAGGTAAAAAGCTTAATAAAGCAGGGACTTATTATAATGAATTAGGCAAAAAGGTAAAAGCTACTGCTGAAAAGATTGATGACTTAGAAAATAAATGGAAAGTTGCCGGAAGAGGCATAACTACATTTGGTAATAAAGTAAGCAATGCCGGAGATAAGATGCGTGGATTCGGTAACAGTCTAGCTATTGGTGTATCAGCCCCTATTGCTGGAATTGGCGTTATGGCTGTTAAAACTGGAATGAAGTTTGATAAAGAAATGAGTAAGATTCAAGCCGTATCAGGAGCAACAGCAGAAGAGTTTAAAGAGCTACGGAAACAAGCAATTGCTTTAGGAGCATCTACTACCAAATCAGCAAGTGAGGTAGCGACTGGTCAACTTGAAATGGCTAAAGCAGGTTATACGACACAGGAAATTTTAAAAGCAATGCCCGGAGTTATCTCTGCAAGTGAAGCATCTGGTTCAGATATGGCACAAACAGCAGAGGTAATGTCGGCCTCACTCAACATCTTCGGTAAAGAGGCAAGCGAAGCAGGAAAAGTAGCTGATGTTTTAGCCAAGGTAGCTAACGTAACTGCGGCTGATTTAACAGATATGCAATATGCATTGAAATACGCTGGTTCACCTGCGGCTTCATTAGGTATTAGTTTCGAAGAATTATCTGGATCAATTGGTCTCATGACTAATGCAGGTATGAAAGGTGAACAAGCAGGGACAACTTTACGTTCAGCGTTACTTTCCCTTTTAAGTCCATCAGAAGAAAATAGCAAAATGATGGATACAATGGGGATTGCCATAACAGATAACGAAGGTAACTTTGTAGGACTTGCAAATCTCGTTGACAACCTTTCTGAATCAATGGAAGGACAAACTGAAACTCAAAAAGCCGCAAATCTTGCAAGCTTAGTTGGTAAAGAAGCAGTATCAGGTATGCTTTCACTAATGGCTGAAGGTGGCGATGAAATTGATAAGATGACTGACTCACTTGAAAATAGTGCTGGCGAATCTGCAAAAGCTGCAAAAATCATGAATGACAATTTCGGTGGAGCAATGGAAGCTTTAATGGGAACAATGGAATCCATTGGTATCCAAATTTCTGATGTAATGACTCCTAGTATTCGGAAGTTAGCTGAATGGTTAGGTAAGATGGGCGATAAGTTTTCTGGTTTAGATGACGATGCTAAAAAGACAATTGTTATTCTAGGTTTAGTTGCCGCAGGAATAGCACCAGTAACAGTTGGATTAGCGATACTATTTAAAGCATTTGGAACTGTAGCAGGAGGTATTGGAGCAGGGATTCAATGGTTCGGTAAATATCGTACATCTGCTAAACTTACAACTGCTTCAATTACAACTTTGGGAACACAAGCGGCAATTGCAGGTGCAAAGGTTGACAGAGCTGGCGTTGCAGTTGGTAGAGCTGGAAAAGGTATGGGTGCTGTTAAAGGCGGAGCAATGGCTGCAGGAACTGGTCTATCTATGATGGGCGGTAAATGGGGAACGCTCGCTGGAATAGCTACAATGTTCCTACCTGAACTAATTAATATCGGTGGAAAGATGATCAAGTTTGGTGCGAACGCTATTAAAACTGGTGGCGGTTTAGCTAACATGGGTAGCAAAGTATTCACAGTAGTTAAATCTGTTAAGAACTTAGGTACTGTTTTAGCTGTTGCTAGAGGCGGTTTAGCGGCATTTGGAGGCCCAGTTGGACTAGCAGTTACAGGAGTTATGCTACTTGCACAAGGCGGTTATAAGCTTTATAAGCATCTAAAGGAAGAAAGTATTCCTGCAATAACTGATTTTGGCGATAAGGTTTCTGATTCAACTACGAAAGCAGTATTAGGTTACAAGGATCTAAACGAAAAAGCAACATCTGAATTAAACCTAATGGCGGCTGACGGTCAAGTTGTTACTCAAAAAATGGCTGATGGATTAGTTGGTACGTTCAGTAAAATGGGCGAGACAATTAAAAATAGTTTGAAAAAGGATTTTGACGACAGCAAGAAAAACATGGAAAGTCTATTTAACGGAAGTGTTCTTACAGACGGATATCAAGCTGAATTGCTTGGGAAAATTGATAAAGCCAATGCGGAAAAAGTAGCTAAAATTGAAAAGTTTGAAGCACGAGTTAAAGAAATTACAGATAAGGCAGTAAAAGAAAAACGTGAAACTTCCCAAGTTGAAAAGGCTGAAATTAATGCTATTAATACTCAAATGAGAGATATGGCAGTTAAAACTTTATCAGAAGGTCAAGTTGAACAGCAAGCAATCATGGAAAAACTAAGAACTAATTCAAGTCAAATCACAGCAAGAACAGCGGCAAAAACTGTAGCCGATAGTAAGAAGGCAAAAGATGGGTCTATTAAAGAAGCGAATAAAAAGTATGACGGAGCAATAGCGGCTATTATTCGTGAACGTGATGAGACAGGAAGTATTAGTAAAGAAGAAGCAGACATGTTAATTGCTGAAGCTAAACGTCAAAGAGATGGATCAGTTAAGAAAGCTAAGGAAATGCACAAGGGCGTTGTTAAGGAAGCTAAAGAACAAGCTGGAGCACATAAGGATGAAGTCAATTGGGAAACAGGTAAGGTTCTTTCTGGTTGGGACAAGATGCAGAGAGGTATCAAATCGGCAGTTGACTATGTTAGAGATTTATTTGGTAAAGGTAAAACAAAAGATGTTCCTAACTTAAAACCTTCAGCACCTAATAAGAGCGTTGCTAAGAAACCAATACCTATGATGGCTACTGGTACTCCAGATGGTACTCATGGTGGTGGAGCGGCAATTATATCAGAGGAAGGTCGAGAACTAATCCATGAACCCGGAGTAGGTACTTATCTATCTGGTAATAAAGGTGCAGAACTTGTGAACCTTAGAAAAGGGACTAGTGTTCTACCTAACCATCATACTGAAAAGTTATTGAAATATGGATTCCCTGCATATGCAAAAGGAACTGATGATAATCATTTTGATTGGATTACAGAAGGTCTTCTTAAAGGCGGAAAATTCATAATGGGTAAAGCATTTGATAAGTTCGGTGTGAATAACTCTATCCTCCCTGAACTACCTAAAATTAGCAGTAAATCATTATTTGGTAATCCAGTGGGTGATTTCTTGAAAACTGGTGCTGAATGGGCTAAGGGCTTAATTGATTCGTTTGGTGCACAGTTGCAGAGTGGATCTAGTAATAGTCCTGTAGTTGGTGGAAGTGCAAACCTTGGTGGCAGATTCAGAAAAACTTCAAACTATGGTTATCGTATTCACCCTATTACTGGAAGAAGAAAGTTACATAAAGGTGACGACTATGGTGCTCCTATGGGAACTCCAATTCCATCAAAAGCAGGCGGTATAGTAACTGTATCAGGTTTCAATGCTGGCGGTTGGGGAAATTATGTGAAAGTTAATTCTGGAAACATAGATAGACTCTATGCTCATATGAGTAGAAGGTCAGTTAACGTTGGACAAACGGTTAGAGCCGGACAAACTCTTGGTCTAGTTGGTTCAACTGGTGCTTCCACAGGCCCCCATTTACATTATGAAGTATACAAAGATGGACGAAACATTAATCCTGCTGGTTATGCAACAGGTGGGGAAATCAATAACCGCCAACTAGCAGAGTTAGGTGAAAATGGATGGAAAGAATGGGTACTAACTTCTGAACCTAAGTACAAAGAAAACAATCTTAGTATGTGGGCAGACGCTGGTAATTCTATGGGTGTTCCTACATCTAAAACATCAGCAGCAGTTTCAGCTGCATCAGGAAAAGGTGAAGGGCTAACAGAAGGATTGCTAAGAAAAATAGATAATAGTCTTCAACAATTTGCCGAAGCTATTGCATCAAGTGAAAACGTAGTTAATCTAATAATGAATGAAAGAATTGTTGGTGAAGCTATTTACCCAACAATTGAAAAACAAATAGGTAAGACAATAAGAAATACGAGGATGTGATTAGATGGAGCTTTTTATTCAAAAAGAGGAAGGTGAAATGATTGATACAAGTGATTTTCTAAAGTTATCACTATTTGAACCTTCTCCACCAAAAAGGAATCCTAACTACCAAGATATCGAGGGTAGGAGGGGTTCTTTATTATTTTCAAACAGTTTAACCAATCGTACTGTTTCAGTTGAATGCCTCTTCATAGCTCGTGATGTTTCTGATTTCATATTGAAAAGAGATGAAGCAAACGCATTGTTCGATAGTGAAGAACCTTATTACATAATTGATTCAAGACAGCCTTTCAAACGTTGGAAGGTTGTTCTTGAAAGTAATGATCCAGAGTATCAAAGAAACAGAGTTGGAAAATTAAATTTAACATTTACTGCTATTGATGGGATGAGTGAGTCCACAGGAAGTACACAAGTACCATTTAGCTTTGCTTCTGGAGCATGGGGAATGGGTCAAAATTTAATTGCAGATGATTTACTGTATACGTTTAATACTACTAAGTTTAAAGTTTACAACGCTGGTGATATTGAAGTTGACCCTAGAGAAAAGCCTATGACTATTACTTATTCAGGTGCTTCTGAAAACTTACGGATTCACAATATTACAACAGGGGAAGAGTTCCGATATACAGGAAATACAAATTCACATGACAAAATTATATTAGATCGTGTATACGTAAAGAGAAATACTATGAGCGTCTATAAGAACACAAACCGAGTTTCGATAAAGCTCAAAAAAGGATGGAATGAATTTGTCATAAGTGGTAATTCTTCTAGTTTTGAAATAGCTTTCGATTTTCGGTTTTATTATTTATAAGAAAGGGGTGAAGATGTGTTATTAGTTCACTCATTATATGGAATGGTAGAACCACTTGTTGATTATGCGTTACCTACAAGAAGATGGGTATTGAATAATGATTACTCACTTGAATTTGATATTTACCGTTCAGCAATTAATGGCGTTGCTTTTGATTTAATAGAAGGTCATTGTCTAATTGAGTGTGAAGATGATTATTTTCGTGTAACACAATTGGATAAAGAATTAGAATCTAATACTCCATATAAAAAGGTAACCTGTGTAGGTGTGTTAATAGTTGATTTGGAAACAAATTATGTCTATAGCGAATTAACTGGTTCTATTAGTATCACTCAAGCGATGAATCTAATAACCAGTGGAACAAAATTCACTTATACTTTAGACGGAAATTTTAATAATGTAACTTTTGAAAAATTTGGCGATGGTAATTCATATGACTTATTCAAAATCATTCTAGAAAAATACAAAGTAGAATTTGAGATTTCAGGTTATCACATAACGATTAAAAACAGAATTGGACGAGACAATGATTTTCAATTTAGGTACAAACACAACATTACAGGAACAAATCAAGACTATGATACCAATGCTTTGAGGACTTATGTTAAAGGTTTTGGTAAAGAAAGAGAAGAGAAAGATATTGCAACAGGTGTTAAAGCTACTCTTGTCGTTGATGACTTTGATGGGAAATGGGAAGAACCTACTGGATCAACTAGAAGCGATTGGAACTCATTAGGATATTCGGTTGGATATGGAAAGGAAACGACTTCATTAGGGGATAGTTTTCAATTCAAGTTTACAGGCACAGGTTTAAGCATGGATATGATATGCACTTCCAAGGGTGGAAAAGTTGTATTCACAATTGATAATGACCACACTAAAACGGTTTCTTTATATGAGGGAACAACAGATAAGGTAAAAAACTTTGAAATCATTAGGGGTCTGGAAGATAAAACCCATAATGTAGACGTTAGACTTGCGAGTAGAGATGGAAAGAATCCAAACACAACAGGAAGTACATTACCTGTCTTCGCACAACCTATTGGGAAAGTTATGGGACTTTATCGTAGCAGGGTAGGCGCTGAAAAGTATGTGGTAAGTGTTGATTATTTAAGTCCTAATAGTTCTATACCTCAATACGGAATTAGACATGCTGACCCAATATACGATGACCAATTCACAAGTGAGACAGCTCTACTGAATCACATTAAATCCCAATTACAAGATACCCCTACAATTTCCACACAATTCGATTATCACACTGCGGTAAAAGAGCTTGGTCAAGATATCGGACGAGGGGATGCTGGTTGGCTTATTCATGAGGAATTAGGAATTGATATCTACACAAGGGTTGTAGAAATAACTGATTATCCAACAAGTAAGAAAACTCCAGTCATTACGATTGGAAATGTGCTTCGAAAAGGCACAGAAGAACTAGTATTTAGAAGTAAAATTAAGAAAGGAAGTAAGTAGGCTATGACATTTAATCCTAAAGAATTGGATCAATTACATTTCAACAGAGAATACAGAGATACACAAAATGAAAATTTAAAAGGCATTGCTACTGAATTTGTAGATATACAGAGGGAACGTGAAGTAATGCATAAACGTTTATCTTCTACGTTATTAAAACCAACGGGCGGTGGAAATCCAGAAGTAGTTGCGGCTAGAACCTCAAGAAATGGAACAGAGTATGATACCTTGCATGAACATATGGACGCAATGGAGTTAAACCTTGATAACAATACAAATAACGTAAGCGACCTATTAGCCTATCAAGCTAAAATAAAGAAAGTCATTAATGTTGATGGAGCAGTAGATGTGAATTATTGGGTGAGTGTTCTAACAGGCAGTGATAGTAATTCAGGAACAATATCATCAGCGCCATTTAAGACGATTCAAAAAGCATTAGACTTGATACCGAGAGACGCTGAAAGTGGAACAATTACAATAAAGATAATCGATGGCACATATTCAGAAGATTTAGTTTTAAGAAACAAGAGGGGTACACACATTTTTCTTGTAGGCAATACAGATTCTCCAACTAATGTAAGGGTTAAATCAATCTATGCGGTAAATATCACAGGAGCATATCTTAATATTAGTGGGATAGAAGCTACATCAGGTTCAAAACATGGATTCCATTATGACCGTTGTGATTATGCAAATACTACTAATTGTGAGTCATTACTAGCCAACAAAATAAGTGGAATGTCTGGAATTTATTATTCAGCAAGTAAAGGCGTTGTAGCAGGTTGTAAGGTGCAACTTTGTGAAAATGGAATTATTGCTAATTTCAATTCACAAATAACCGTTGAAGCTAACAATACAGGCGGAGGGAATACTTACGGTATTACGTCTGCACGTTCGATTATCCATAAATACAACAATAACACCATTACAGGGGACACAAAAAACGAATACACCTATGCTGGCGGTTTAATTACAAACGGAGGAATTATTTGATAGGCACTCCTTCATAGGGTGCTTATTTTTTATGTTTTTGAAAGGAGAGAAGAAATGTATAAATTATTTCCAATAACAGTGGATACGGTTAAAAAAGTAGAAAACGACCTGTTCACTATAAATACGAACGACTTAAACACACCAAAAATAATCATAACAGTTTTACAAGATAAAGAACCAGTTACTTTAGCCGAGGGTGTAATTCCACGACTGACTATAAAGAAACCAGATGGAGGATTGCTATTTCTAGATTGTGTAATCACTGATGCATTAGCAGGACAATGTGAAGTTGTTTTAACTACACAAGCTTATACGGTTGTTGGTAATCATACAGCAGAATTGATGGTGTATTTTGCTTCTGATGTAGTATCAGTTACAGGATTATTTACATACTCATCAACCAAAGGATTACTTGATAACGTTGCAGTTGAAAGTACAAATGAATTCCAATCAATTAATGCATTAGTTCACCAAGCTTCTACGAACGTTGATAAAGCTCAATCTTTTGTTGACCAAGCAGAGTTAATTGATTTTGTTGCATTACAAAATGCCGACACTAAAATTGATTCGGTTCAAGCACAAATAGACCAACTAGTTATCGAGGGTGATTCGTCCGTTGAGGCAGCTCAAATGAGGGTGGATGCTTTAGGTAATACTCATGTCACAGCAAAAGCTAGGGTAGACAATGATTACAATACGGTTACTGCACAATTAGACGGCAAAGCTAGTCAAGCATTTTTAGATCAAAAAACACAGGGTAAAGTAAACGTCAAAGAGTTTGGAGCAGTTGGAAACGGTATAGTTGATGACACACTTGCCATCCAAGGAGCTTTGAATTTGGCGAAGTTTTCTAATCTTTATAATGCAATAGAGATTGAAATTCCAGCAGGTAATTATCGAATAACTTCAAAACTATACATCTACAGAAATACAAAACTAAAGTTGCACCAAAAGGCACGTATGATACGTGGTGGGTATGTATCTCTATTAGTAAATGGTGAAGAATCGGTTGACCATTTACTTGACCAAAATGATATTCATTCTGGACATGGGAATATCACAATTGAAGGTGGAATTTGGGATGGAAACATAGCAAATCAACCTTATGCTAATACAGGTTATAACCTATTCGGATTTGCTAGAGGGCGCAACATTGTTATACGTGATGCAGAGTTTAGGGACGTTGTAAGTTGTCACGCTATGGACTTGAACGCTTTGGAAAATGTGTTGATTGATAATTGCCGATTCTTAGGTTACAAAGACGGAACAGTTGTTGGAGATTCTTGGTATCCACGAGATTACGCAGAGGCAATTCAAATCTCTAACATTACATCAGCAGGATGGTCAGGCATAGGGAAATTTGATGGTTCGCCTTGTAAGAATGTTACGGTAAGGAATTGCTATTTTGGTGCAAGTGGAACACCGGGAACACAGGCATGGTGTGTAGGTGTAGGGAATCATGGAGCTGTTCATGATCAGTATGTAAATAATATAAGAGTTGTTGGATGTACATTTGACGGTATGACTAATGCAGGTGTCAGAAGCTTCAAGTTTAAGGACTTGTATGTACTAGATAATATTTTCAAGGCTTGCTCTCGTTCAATCTCATGTTCTAATCCAGATGGAAAAGGCTCTAGTTCAGAAAGATATGATGTTGCAACTAATACGTTCATTCAAACAGGACTTCCTCAAAGCTCTAAGAATATCATCATCAGAGGGAATATTTTTGAAGATTCGAAGATAAGTGATATCTACATAAAAGGTTGGGTAAAGGAGAGTACATTAGCTAAAGTAGAAGGAATCCTCATTGAAGGCAATATATCAAAACGAACAATTGCAGGATACACTACTAATGGCAATATTGACTTGTACTTGTGTGATGGTGTAACTATACGTGGATATAGTTGTAATAATGTTCGCAGAGCTGTCTATGCGGAGCGTATAGCCAATTTAGAGATTGATGGATTAAGAGCAGAAAACGCACAGTTAGAAGGAATCTATATCATAGATTCGGAAGATACGTTCAAGGGTCAGGGACATAGTACTAAAATTAATATTAGAAACTCATTTATAAAGAATTCACCTTACAATGGTATATCAATAACTAATACGGATGTATTTTCCTTCACAAATAACAGATTGGAAAACGTAGGTACATTGGAAGATAATATGCGTCAAGGATTCTATATTGGGACTGGTGCTAAGAATGGGGAGCTAGATAGAAATGTCGTAAAAATGGGAGTGGGAAATCAAGTTAAATACGGTGCAGCACTTCATGCACAAGCTGAAAATGTAAGAGTAGGTTCAAATGATTTTGAAGGAAAAACGATTCCTGCTTATATCCCAGCAGGGACAACAAACTGGATGGGGCATTACACATTCTCACCTGATGGGAAAAGATATAAAGTTACTGTTTCCAATGCAGGTGTACCGACTTATACAGTAGGATAAATAAAATAAGCATGAAATCCAAGTCATCCAATTAGGAAGGCTTTTTTTATTTTGAGAAGTAGGTAAAGTATATGTTTAAAGAATTTGAAATTACAGTTAATATGCAGGACATCCCAAGAAATCCAGTGTTCATAGTGAATACTAATGACTTGTACAGGAAAAAACGATTGGTCTGCAAGTAGTGATTCTTTTGAACATAAATGCAGAAATTGTGGAGAAAAAAACATGTTTCCAGAAAAATATCCATTAGTTAGATATATAATAATAACTGATTAGATATCATAAATGGACAAAAAGTACACCCCCCCTTATTATGTATAAGAATACAAATATTGTTTAATAGGGGGACTTTCGGTGGAATGGCTTATTCAGAATAGAGAATGGGTGTTTAGTGGGATAGGGATAGTTGTTATTTCCGCAGTAGCAAGACTATTTTTCAAGAACAAAAGTAGTGAAAAAATAAGTCAAACTATCCAATCAGGCGATGGTTCCACTAACATTCAAGGTGTAAATAATGTTAGTGTATCGAATGGTGAGAAAAAAGATGAAAAATAAACAAGAAATAACAGCTGGTGATCATTCTAACAACATTCAGGGTTCTGAGGTAACTGTAAATCAGTATGGTTTAACATATTCAGGTGTTAAGGAAGTAGCCATGGATGTATTTAAGTGTAATTTTTATAATTTGGGAGAAAAAGTTGAAAGCTTAGTTAATGAACGGGCCGAGGAAATAATTAATAAATATTTGGATGAATTACAATCAATAGCCCCTAAAACGTTAATTAATACTGAAGATCCTGACTTGCGTTTTGCTATTTACGAAACCCAAAAGAGTCATGCTAGGCGGGGAGAAAAAGATATAGCAGATTTGTTAGTGGATGTATTAATTCAAAGGACAATGAAACAAGATGAATCCTTTGAAAAATTAGTGCTAAATGAAGCATTAACCATCATTCCTAAATTAACAACTAGACAAATAGATATATTATCTTTAGTTTATATGTTTCGTTATTTGAATTTTAATATCCAAATGCCTTTTAAAGATTATTATTCTATACTCAAACCCTTAATTGATAATGTAGATATACCACATAATGAAATGTTTTATCAACACCTACAATATAGTGGTTGCCTATCCATCAGTAGCGGTGTAGCAACCTTTGATGATATTATGATTCATAAATTTTTACCTAATTTAAGCGAGAACGAAGTGAATAAAATCATTCTCACTAATCCTGAACTAGCTACTTTCATGAGTATATGGGATAGCACAAAATTAAGTAATTCTAATTTGACAAGCGTTGGAATTGCTATTGCTATTAGTAATATAAAGAGAAAGATAGGTTATATATGCGAATTAAGTACATGGATTAATGAGTAACCAATTTAAAGAGAAACGAAAATTAGAAAAGGATTATTAAAGATGTGATTACTTACGGTGTAGATGGAGTGATAACTTAGTAAATGCAACTAATTATCGCTAAAAAAATAAGAGCAACAACTTCAAGTCGTCTCAAAAGGGCGGCTTTTTATTATGCAATGAAGGGGGTGATTAGGTTGGAAACAGAAATAGTAGGTATGTTTTTAAAAGAAAGTGGATTCGCAGCTTTATTTGTATGGATGCTGTACTCAACTATGAAAACAAACAAAGAGCGCGAAGCGAATTATCAAGCAGTAATCGAAAAGAACCAAGACGTAATTGAAACACAAGCTCAAGCGTTCTCTACATTGTCTCAAGATGTAAATGAAATTAAGCAAATTATTGTACAAGATAGCAAGAATTAAAACGAAATCGAGGAGGGATTCAAAATGGATAAATTTGTTATTTCGTCAGGTCACGCTAAAATTGTTCGGGGAGCAAGTGGATACATAGATGAAGTTGATGAAGCAAGGAAAGTAGTAAGTAAGGTTGCTGATTATCTAAAAGAACTTGATTGTACAGTAGATACATTTCATGATAATACTTCAAAAACTCAACGGGATAATATCAATAAAATTGTAAAATATCACAACAGTAAAAGTCGGGATTTAGATGTATCTGTACATTTTAATGCTGGTACAAAGGAAATTGGTGGTACTGAGGTTCTTTATTATAGTGACGGTAATAAAGTATTGGCTGAAAAAGTTTCGAAGGCTATTTCAGAAGCACTTGGAATTAAGGATCGTGGTGCTAAGAAGAGAACAGATCTAGGATTTCTAAAAGGGACAGCTAAACCAGCTATTCTTATAGAGGTGTGCTTTGTCGATACTAAAACTAATGCTGATGCATACAAAAAGAACTTTAATAATTGTTGTAAGGCAATAGCTGAAACGTTATCAGGTGAAAAGTTGAAGGAAGCTGTTAAACCAGTTGAAAAGAAAAGTGTTATACATAAGGTCCAAGTAGGTGCTTTCTCCGATGAGAAAAATGCTGCTAATTTAGCTGCAGAGTTAAAGAAAAAAGGATATTCAGTGAATATTGTAAAAGGATAGAATTATAGCCCTTCTTATAATTGGGGAGGGCTTTTTATTCAGACTTAAAGAGAGAATTGAAAATTACGTTACTCATCCTTCAATACTCTCCTACCATCTACCATCAAGTTTCTTTATAGCAATGGAGTTTGTAATTTCATAGCTATATATACTTCAAATAACGTTATAGAATATATTCAATATTACCTTACTTCACCATCTGGAAAGGTTCTATTCATTTGTATATCTGCTGCTTAATTTCCATTCTTCATCCTCTTTTATCATCTCATATCTAAATTTACGATCTTCCGTAGTCCCAGTAGACGTATCAGTCCGTGTCCAATTACCCTCAACTGTAACTCCAGTGTCAGTAGAATGCGAAGAAATATCATGTATCTCGTACATTGATAACATTCTTGGTTCAGAAAACTGTTCAACAGTGTATTTATCCTTCATCGCTTGTTCTAGAATAGTATAAGAAATTTCAGGAAGGCCATAGTTTATATTCTCGATGTAAGCATTAAACATTTCTGTTGCCTCTTTCTCATCTTGTTCTTCTTGAGGGCTACTTACTGCTTTTTCATCTTCAAAAATTTCTTTAAGATCATATTCATATCTATCTAAAGCTGCCTTATCGTATGAATAATTATAGCTAGGAGTCATTTTTGTGCCGACTTCACCAGTGTAAGGATTAATATTCCCGTAAGTAGAGAAGTTATTGGAGAATGAACTGTCAGGATTACTTCTGAAATGGGGTGCTACAAACGTTCCATTTCTAAAATACCCCTTTACAAATACATCAGCACTTGCAGATTTTACATTAGCAAAAGAAACAATAATTAATATGATTGCAAAAGTGAAAAGATAAAACTTTTGCATACCTCACTCTCCTTGTAATCTAATTCTATATATTTTTTGCAACTAGTGAACCTGAAGTTGTCATATTACTAAAATCAATTGTTAAAAAAGTATCCTTCTCTATAAGGTTATTTATTTGCCTTTTGATACTTTTGAATCATCGTACCAAAGCTATTAGCAAAACCCCAATTATCTGGTAATCCATATTCCGATAACAAATTTATAACGTACCATTTTCTATCTTTAGTCCTTTTTAGACTCATAAACGATTCAGTTTCTTTTATCCTATCCAGCATTAAATCCGCAACCTCTTGATATTCTTCTTTTTCAAAAATAGGTTTATCCATTACATTGCCCGGCATTCTATTGTATCCATTTTGGAATGAGTCGTAAGCTCTTATCGCATTATCCTCTAACTCGTTTAGATCTGAAAAAGAAGTGTCGCTTAAAGGAATTAAATGAATATTAAACTCATCACCACAATCATAATCCGTATAAATTTCAGGATTCCCCTTATTCTTAACAAAGTGCGCATAAGCTCTGTCAAATACGTTCTCTGCTTGCCCAACATAGTGTAGACCATTATCACGATTAAATATTATATAAATACCTTTAAAGTTATCAACATTGAGTTTTTCCCGTTTATTTTTCAGTAATAGCAGCTCATGTGGAGAAAATTCTATTGTTTTAATTCTAAATGCATCCAATTCTTTTCTAACAGTTTCTTTATTTGCCTCTCGTTCAGCTTCAGCTTTCTTTTTATAATAATATCTTTTCGATATTTCTAGGGGATCTCGGTCATCCTCATTTAACACTTCCCCTATCCATTTCAGTTCATCTTCTGTAAACACATAATCACCCTTCGAGATTTATTAATCACTTTCTATTGTTTTTCTTTTTCCCTGAATTACCACTAATCAAATCTTTAACTAATATGGTCAAAGGCTCTCCTATCGCTTCCTTAAAATTAAATCCTAACGCTTGCAGTATGTTAAATGTTTCTTTAGACAATAAAGGTTGCAGTAAATTTATAAGTTCCATTGTACTCATCTGACCTTCATTTGGAGTAGAGTCTGTATTGGCACTATTTAAAAAAGTTTCTAAGATAGGTAGTAATTCTTTAGAAATATAATCAATATCTTCACTTGAAATTTTCTTTGTTATCAATTCATCTTCTAAAGCATTCGAAATTCTAATCAATTCACTTTTTTCATTAATCAATTCATTGATAATTTGTTCTAATTCTTGAATGGTTTTATCTTTATCTCTATTTGCTTTTGCTGCTCCAACTTTCTGAAAGACAACACTTGCCGTGTTGGCGTTTACCAATGTTTTTAGTGTACCTGTTATAGCTGCTAATTCTATCAATTAAATCTCCCCTTTATAAAATTATATTTGTACAAATTCGCTTGCAACTTTTCCTAAAGCTATTGCCAACATACTCCTTAACTTTTCATTTAAACTAATTTCCTCCTCATGGTGTAGGTATAATAACCTACTATCTTTAAAAAGTTTAACAGTTACGGATTGTTTTGTGTAAAAATTTTATTTTTTCAGCTTCAACGATCCACCATTAGTTTGAATTACATTTTTAACAGGTTTAGGTTTGATTTGTAGCGTTGATTGACCAGACCTACTTTCAATGAAGTCAGAAATGGAAGGGGATTGATATATCTCAAGCTTAGTACTTTTAACTGCATATCGAGTAGGAGTAATAATTAGGATAGATGGGAATACCTTTTTATCTGGTTTTTGCCAAGGTTCATCGTTCCAATCACCTGTATCATAATAAGCTTCATAAAGGTCAATTTTCTTTTGCATGACTTCTTTTGTATAAACATTGCGTTGAACCTCGATAAAAATAGGGTTAAACCAAATAGCAAAGATGTCCGGTTCTATTGTTCCTTTGTCTCCATATTTAGGCTCAATCATAAGGTTTTTGGTTTCCCTATGCGCTTTCATTTCAATAACAGTATCTACAAGTTCAAGGAAGTGGGGGATTTTAGTTGAGTCTGGTTTAATGTTGCAGTCAGAGTTGAAATAAACGTATGGAGAGTGAAGCGTGCTGCATTTGATAAAGTTATCCCTTGTTAAACGCTTTAAAACGCTATTACAAGAGTTTATAGGATTCTTAAGATGCTTAAAGTGTAATTCAACTATCTGGTTTCTTGACATCATTCTAAATTGTCTCAAGTCATTAATAATGGCTTTATCCCTTTGGTTCACTATCGAACACCTCATCTAATGAAAATTCATTTACCTTTCGATCTGCGACATCTTCAAGCTCTGGTTTTTCTTGTGTCACTTTTAATGGATCAAGTAACCCTTTAGCTTTTTTCTTATCCATATAAGGTACTTGAATTACTCTTTCTTTACCTTGAGTTGAAAGTATCATCCTACCCGCAGTATCTAAGTCAACTGATTGCTTCAATCCACTTATTTTTGCATTTGTTTCATCTGACTGTTTACCTGATATTCTAAAGGTGAGGTTATTCTTTAATTGTCCACCTAATGATTTCGCATCACCACGTTGCATTGACAACATCAGATAAACACCATTAGAACGACCTATACAGGATATACTTTCAATTATCTTCATTATTTTTGGTTTATCTTTAAGTAATATAACTTCATCAATACAAACCACAATTGTAGGTAGCTTCACTTCTAATTCATAAATACTTTCAACGTCCATCGCATCAAGTAATTTACCTCTTCGAACCATTTCTTTTTCAATTATTTGAAGAGGAGGGAGGAGTGACTTAGCATCCATATAAACACCCATTACATGAGGAAGTCGTTTGTATATGCCGAATTCTGAAAACTTTAAATCACCAAGTAAGAACTGTATTTCATCTGGTGACTTATGCAGAATCAATGAGGTCAATATTCCCCTAATTAATGAGCTCTTACCACTTCCAGTAGTTCCTGTGAGCAACATATGATGTTCTTCTGCCATATCCTTTACATTCATCTTACCTGACCTATCTACACCGCACATAATAGGGATTATTTTACCCTTACAATGAGGCTGAATCTTTTTAAAATCAAAATCAATATGAGTTTCCATATCCTTCGAATAGCACCACAAGATAAACTTCTTCACCTTACCATCTATCTCAATGTTATTTCCAAAGCACTGTTTGAATACCCATTCTTGTTTCAAAACTAAATCAGGATTAGCACCATCAGGTAAAGTGAATGTAAATCGGACAGCTTCATTTTCTTCATCAATATGGACATCATGAATCTTGGGATAGCGTGTATACGTTTTTGATTGCGTTGTAGTTTGCTTATGGATTCCACCAAGCTTAAAAGCTCTCATTAAAGAACCACGCAGCTTCATTTTTGCTCTCCACATTTTCATCATAGGAACGCACCACTAACCGCAATCATTAATTTCCATATAAATCCGAATGCAACACAAGGTATAGCAATATTAAATCCTGTGTGAAGAGCTTCAGCTACATCATAATTTCCCTGTTGTTCAAAAAACTTTTCCAAGAGGGCAACAGATACGAGTCCAATACCCATAAGGCAAATTGTAGGATCTAATAAAACAAATGGACTGACTGAATATAGGTTAATATTCGGACTGGCTTTCCTTTTTACCTTCTTTTTATCCATAAAACTTCCGTCCATAAATGAATGTAACTCAATAGTATGCTTTCTTCTCATACGATTTATTCCCCCTTTTTAGTATTCGGACAATTCGGAATAAAATAAATCCCCCTCGCGCTCCCCCTTCTCACTCACTTTGTTCCCTCCTAACAAATCTCGGCGTCTCAGTCATACCAATGGATTAAACTTGTATTACATTGGTAATGATAATAAGTAAAAAATTAAGTAATTAATCAGTTGATGATTAGTTGTTTTCTTTCAGATAATCAGTAGGTGTTTCAACAAAGGAAAATTATCTACTTGGTAAATGATATGTAGAAAGTTCGTATCTAGTGCTTGTACCTACGAGAAAGGGGAAATTTATTTACAATGGTAGAATATGTCGTGTTTTTTGGACTTGTCATATCAGGGTTTGTCTTTCTAGGCTTGGACATAAGAAGAAGCAAAGGATTGACGGTAGATCAGTACATTCCCCCATACTTTGTGGAATTGGACAAATGTCAAAGTCCTATTGAGAAGAGGGTATTGAAAGCATTATGGATGAGGGATTATAAACCAACAACACAGTATCCAATAAGAAGATATAGAATTGATGTAGCACTTCCAGAGTATCGTCTAGCCATTGAATGTGATGGTAAAGCTTTTCATTCAAGTAAGAAAGCTAAAGCACACGACAGGAAGCGAGATGCATACTTAAGATCAATTGGATGGAAAACGCTGCGGTTCAGCGGAAGTACAATCAATAGAGATATGAGCAGGGTGATTACTCGAATTGAATCTGAAATAAAAAAGAAATGCTCAAGTGGATGCCCTTCGGAGGATTAATATGACAAAAAGTAAAGTAGAAACAATTGAATACGTCAACAAAAACGGTGAGTTAGTTAAAGCAAAGATAAGTGATTATGATGAAATTGCATATTATAAAGACTTTAATGAAAAGGGTAAAATAGTTACTCGAAAGATTATTGATACTGAAGAATTCACATATATCGAAGGAATTGGAATAGCAACGGAAGAAGATAGCTTGGATATGGAGAAGTTAATTAAAACACTGTTACAGGAAAAATACCTACGTTATCTTTAGAAGGAAAATTTTCCCCTTCATTTTTTTTGATTAAATTAAGAACAAATGTTCTATAATGTATTTATAGAATGAAATGGAGATGTTCTTATGTCAATAAAAGATCGTGGAAAGCTTAAATGGCAACCAGCTTTGATGCTGCCAGAGCATGTTAAATTACTTAATGAAGCAAATAAGGATTATTACCGTCAAGTAAAGCCAATATTAGATGAGTACCAGTTAGAGGAGTTTGAAAACAAGATACATACCGCAATGGAGTTTGCTTCACTTGTAAAGTTTACAGTTTGGGAAGATGGATTTGATTGGGAGTATACAGGGATGATACACAGGCTAGATCCATTCACCAAGGCGATATATTTGGAGCTGGAAAATGAGAAGGGACATATTATTAAGGTGAAGTTTGAAGATCTTGTAGCGGTAGAAGTAATGGAGTGAAAAAATGACTAAAGCAAAACCAAAAAGAAAACTGTGGATTAAGAGTAGAACATACCTAAATGAATTTACAGTAGATGAATACTTGAAAAAAGAAGTGAAGTTAATCTTAGCTAAATATACAAAATGAATAGAAATCACCAGTCTATACGATTGGTGATTTTTTATTTTCTATAATTTTACTCGTTACTATTTTCATAGATAATTTAGTGAAATGTGAATATAAGATATTTTGTTTGGAGATTATTATGTAGGACAGGAGAGTGATATTGATTGGATAAAAAGTCAAAGAAAATTAATCTTAATGATGTCGATATGACCGATGTAGAAGTTATTTCAGCGGATAATATCGATATTAATGAATATTTTAGAAGGAAGCTTTTCGAGTGTATAGCCAAAGAAGAAAGTAGGCTGTTTTTGTATAAGGAAAAGAATAAATAGTTTAATTGAAAGGACTAT
Organism: Peribacillus butanolivorans; assembly: GCF_001273755.1. GTDB lineage: Bacteria > Bacillota > Bacilli > Bacillales > DSM-1321 > Peribacillus > Peribacillus butanolivorans. The sequence goes on along the minus strand of NZ_LGYA01000001.1, from coordinate 2,913,878 downwards.
TCTAATGTGAAAAAGAGTAACCAAGAAAAGAACTGCGAGGAAATGGCTATTTTGTAAATGAACCTAACTACGAATTAATGGCTAAGGCGTTTACGGAACTATACTTTAGTTTTACTAAAGGTGGATCTGGAGATGTAGAATTCTACAAATTAGGCACGATAGCTTTATTTTCTGCATTGGCAAATGATGAAGAAGGGAAACAAAAGGAATTAGATAAAATGAGAGCTCACGTTAAAAGACTTAAGAATGAAAAAAAGAAATAGATAAAGTCTTGTCGTGGTCATCTAGTTTACCCTCTGCATGCAGAGTACCGATAAAAAGGGAAGCAAACAAAACATAGCCCCCAAATACACCATCCATGTAGTATTTGGGGGCTACTTGACGTTTACCTTTATAGCGAATTTACTTAAAATAAGGAACCTTTTTCAAAGCCACACAAACTGGAACGGCAACGATAATTCCTAATATATTTTGAACGAGATCTCCAGGTATCGAAGCTAAAGGTGCAATCCAATTACCGTATAGAATCCCTTCACCAATATAATAAACAGCTATCATAAATGGAATGGAAACGATTGTTGCTATTACATTGAAAGCGATGCTAGCACCGTTGCGACCCTTTGACCAAGCGATTTTACCAACTATATATCCTTGCAAACCACGCGCCACAATGGTGATAGGTGCCCACAATGTCCACCCTCCAACTATATCAAATAACCCCATTCCTATCGCACCAGCAAGAGCTGCTTTTTTAGGACCAAATAAAATAGATGCAATAAAAAGCATAGCTGTTCCTAGATGAACTAACCCTCCATTTGCGGCAATTGGCAGTTTAATATTCAAAAAGAAAGTAGATAGGAACACAAGTGCAATCAACATTGCGGTAATAATTAAATCCATAGTTTTTTGACTTGACCTTGAATAACTTTGTGTATTTTGCATATCTGTAAACCTTCCTAACTAGAATTTTCCTATGATTTTAGCAAAAGACTGGTGTCTATAAAAGTGTCAATTTATTAAAAAACTATGAGGTCAGTTGATAAAAAATACAGATATTATACGTATTGAAATGAGAGAGGAGATGACTGTTTTTAGCTGATTTATGATAAGATAAATAAAGTTTAAAGTGGATAGGCCATATGGAGGTTATTATGAAAAAAGTTGCTGTACTACAGGATTTATCATCTTTTGGAAAATGTTCATTAACAGCTGCAATTCCGGTTCTTTCGGTCATGGGCGTGCAGGCATGCCCTTTACCAACGGCCATATTGACTGCGCAAACCGGATATCCAAGTTTTTTTTGTGAAGATTTTACATCCAAAATGAAATACTTCATAGAAGAATGGAGCAAGCTTAATGTAACCTTTGATGGAATCTATACCGGCTTCGTTACTGGTGAAGAGCAAATTAATAATATTTTCCATTTTTTAGATAAATTTTATACAAAAGAAACCATTTTACTTGTTGATCCAGTAATGGGGGATATAGGAGAAGTCTATAAACTTTTTACCGATGAATTACTGGTACTTATGAGAGAACTGGTGAAGCGTGCAGATGTCATTACACCAAATGTTACAGAGTGCTGTTTATTAACCGGATTGTCTTATGAAAAGCTGCATAGCTATTCAAACGAAGAGGACTATATTAAAGCGATAGAAGAAGCAGGGAATATGTTGCAGCAAGAAACGGGAGCTCAGGTTATCATCACTGGAATGAATCCACCGTCAGCAGATTCAGAGAAGCAGTTTATCGGAAATATGTATTTGGACGGAAGTAGAACCTTTTATAGTGCGACGCAGTATAACGGTGAAAGCTATTCAGGTACTGGTGATTTATTTGCATCTGTGATTATGGGAAGCATGATGCGTGGAGAGAACCTAGAAAAATCCGTACAGCTCGCAGTGGCATTCCTGACAGAAGCTATCAATGATTCCTCCTTGGAGCAAATTCCTAAAGTAGAAGGAGTTAACTTCGAAAAATATTTACGAATGTTATTATGAATGCTTTAAAAAATGGAAAAAATAGAGTAACAAAAGCTCGGCTTTTTGACTAACCGAGCTTTTTGTATAAATCAAATAGTACTTATATTTTGCCGAATATTGTAAAAAATCACTTAAATAATAAGGAAACTTTCTATTTACCTCACAACAGCCAGTATTTATGTTCGTTAAAGTTTGAAAATATTTAACTTCCATAGATCTTTACAAAGATTAAGAAAAATTACTTGAAGAAAAAACAATATTATCTACAATCGAGAAATTAGAAGCTCTATTTCCTGATAAGGATAGATCAGAAATTATAAAGAAAATGCGTCAATTAGGTTGCTTAGAATTAAAAAACGCAAAAATTCCATGGAGTGCAAAAACAAATAAAGAAGATAGACCGCCTTGTAAAATTACTTATGCTAATGAGCCTAATATGGAATTAATGGCTAAAGCATTCACTCACCTATATTATGAACTATTAAAAAAGGGTAAACTTAACGATAAACCTTGGCTTGAAGAGGAATGAAAAAAGCTAAGGAATATACCTCAGCTCAGTTAAGGGGAATTAATAAAGAAAGAAAAGCTAGTGTTAATAATTATCATTTACAATGAAATACCTATTTATACAAAAACCACCAGTCATTTAAGATTGGTGGTTTTCTTCTGTTTGACCTAATTCAACTTCAAATAAGTCTTCTATGGAAATACCTAATGCTCTAGATATTAAAACCGTATGAGTATCCTTGTGACTAACTAATTGATCAAACCTTGAAAGATTTCCTTGTGGGATTCCAGTCATTTCACTCAGTTTCACCTGTGTCATGTTTCTTTCCTTTAATATTTTGCCTAGTCTTGGAGTCACCTTCAATGTACCTTCCATTTTAAATCACTCTCCTTGCTTCTAATTATACTATATACTATATCGTCCATACTATAAAAAAAATTTTGAAAAATCGGAAATAACTATTGATTATAATATATACTATATAGTATATTAAACAAGAAGAACAAACCAAATAAACCAAAAACAGGGAGAGATTATTATGACAAACATTCAAACAGTAGTTGGTAAAGAAATGGTAAGAGAAACTTTCGGAGTATTCACAAACTTGGGCATTGAACTTAACTTTAACCAAAATTCGGACAACCAAAAACAAGCACTGATTGAAGCATTATATAAACTTGAAGGAATCTCTACTATTGAAATGAAACTTACATTAAACGATGGAACAGTCATTGAGCCTAACATAAACAATTGGAATCACAAATGCGAAGATATCTCAGTTTTCGATGAAGCAGATGACTACATGGATTACAGTTCAATTTTTAATAAAAACTTGCGATCTCGTAACATTTAAAAGTAGGAGAAAAGATGAAAAGTTATGACTCCATTCTAAATGAGTGGGGTTTTTATAATTTACAGAGAAAAAAGAACAGTATTCTTCCACATATACATCTAATTACACCTTGGAGGCTGGAAGAAGAAGGTAAGGGATAAATTCGTATACTTCTATGGAGTTCTTGTGAAGAAATTCGAAGTGAATTATTTTGAGAGATAACTGATTTGGGGTTTAGCTTGGCTGAGTAGGATTTAATCAGTTCTGAGGAAAAGTAAAAAAGGCAGTCACTTTGACCACCTAAATAAGTAATTCTATTTTTTCCATACTGCATTCAATGGACTATGTTCAGCATGTAAATCTGCAACGTCATCGTGATTGAGGGTCACATAGCGTTTTGTTTGTTCGATGTTCATGTGACCTAAAATCGCCTGTAAACTGAATAAATCGCCGCCATTTTTTAAATAGAGTTTTGCACATGTATGTCTAAAAGTATGGGGGCTACAACGAATTCCTTCAATCTTAGCTCGCTTCCCATACTTTTCAATTAATTGATATAAACCACGGTTTGTGAGTTGATTACCAGAGATATTAATAAACAGTTGTGAATATTTACTTTCACCACGGACAGTAAGCCATCTTCGGATAGCATTTTTAGTCCTATCAGTAATTGGTACTTTTCTCATATGATAAGTTTTTGTATGGCGTACCATAATATAATTTTGTTCAAACACCACATCAAAGACGTTTAAATTTAATATTTCATTTTGACGCAGACCACATTCAAGTAACACAAGGCAAATAGCCGTATCTCGAACGCCTATCCAAGTATTATTTTCTATTTCATTAAAAAAGCGCCGTAATTGTTCAACTGAAAATGCTTCTATAGCGGCACGTCGGAATTTCAGACGCTTTACGCCATCACCAGCATTGATTGGTACTTTTTTATTGTCATAAAGCCATTTGAGTACTGTTTTGAATGCTCTTAAACGAATGTTAATACTAGAAGGAGACAACTCTTTTTTGTTTTTCATGTAGAGTATTAAATCGGTGATGTGTTCACTAGTTAATTGATCTGGTGAGATATCTAGTTCTTGTTCTTCCCAGTAACGAAATATCATGCGAGTTTCTTTAACGTAATAGAAAGAAGTTGCTTCACGTAAACCTCTTATCTCGCAATCCTTTAAGAACATTTCCATAGCACTTGTCCAATCAGTAACGTAATTTACCTTTTTATCAACTGTATTAAGCTTTTGTTGTTCATCCTTAGTTAAAAAACGAGTCCTTTTCATAATATTTACGCTCCCTATATAGTTTACGACACACCGTAAACAAGAGCGTAAACTGCACAGTGTAGAATCAGCGTTTTACTCCAATATTAACATCTTCAAACAGTTTACGATCGCCATAGCGTAAACCANCAAAACTATGTTTGCATCAACGTTTTTAGCAACTTTTTATTTTTTTAAGACACTGAATAACATGAGCAGAAGTTTACACTTGTATATTTTTAAAACTTTGCCGTCCGTTAGATTGTATCTTATTTCAGAGGAAAATTAAAGTTAGATTAGTAAAAACAAACGCTTAAGGGTAAAAATTTAACGAGCATTTTTGTTTTAAGATATAATTTGATAAATTTCATCAACTATTTTTGACATACATGTAGATTTTTCGTCATTCACACAAAATTCAATCGACATGAGAAATTCGTAGCCACATTTTTATATTGTTATGTAGTAGTGGGAGAGATATTTGATTAGGTATGAGGTTGGATACTGTCCGAATTATGCACAATAAGTTAAATAAAATAAGGTTAATAATTAATCATTTCTAATATGTTTATTCCTTTCACGCAACTTTAGCGCGTTAACTAATCTGCAAATAAAGAAATTGCTGAGCAATTAGACGTTAAGCTACACAAATTAATGCAAGGAAATATGAAGATAATATTTTGCAAAATGAGAAGTGGAAATGGGAATGGAAATTCTAGCACAAATGTAAAAAAATCGTTACTACTTATCTTATAATGTACAAAAAAGCTATTTACCTAGTATGGGTGAGTTTGCAGATGAGAATTTAGTATGTAGGCATCCGAATAAACGGGTGCTTTTTTAATAGATTAAATCATAATCGATTCTTTGAGAAAAAAAGCACTTGTCAATCCAGATATTCTTTTCAATCTTGTTAAAGAACGACTTAACTGTGCATCGGAAAATTTCTTTATATCTGGACGACGAAATTTTGTCGTTTCTACATCTCCTGCAAGTAATACAGTAGGTATGGTTGCTTCTAAATAGTATACAATGTAAGTTCGTCTTCTTGCTAATAATAAGGAATTTTGTGCAGTCGTATAGGCAGTTTGAAGGGAAGCAAGAAAGGAAGGGTTTATCTGTTACAATGCAAGTTTGATTGGCTTAACATCTTTTGATAAGCAAGATGTTCACTAATTTCTGATAAAGAGATATACAATGGACGGAAACAACAATAAACTTCCGACCCCCAAAATGGTAATGAATTTCCTAGGATGTAGTTTCTATATATTTATCTCTTGAATTTCTGAAAGGTATTCAATTAATTGCCTACTGAGAGCATTTAGATGCTCTTTCATAAGGCAACATATAAAAACAAAATTCAATCAGGAATATATCATTTATCCTTCAAATATTGGGTAATATTCTGGAATTTTTGTTTTGTAAAATAAATCTATGATAAGGGATTTGTCAACCCATTGGTTTTCTGATAGTATAAATGTCCATTTCATCGTTGTATCGGTATTTTTTCTCCCGTTTAATCAATCAAAAGTAGGAAGGAGAATGGTTCTTTTGGTAAGACATCCTGATTTTGAACAAGAACGTCAGAGGTTGGATTTCACTAAGCGCTATATAGATGTAGTCATCAAAACATCAGAAACCAGCAAAGATCAATTTCAACGGAATATGCAAGAGGCTTTTGGTGATGCGGATTGGTCTGAGTCGGGCTTATATTCTCAGTTGTTGACAACTGCCAACTTTTTTGAAATGTCTAGATCTGAACTGGAAAGCTTACGCAAGGCAAGCAAAAAGCCTTATTTTGCAAGAGTTGATTTTGAACGAAATGATGGTGATCTAGGCGAAGTACTTTATTTCGGGAAAACTTCCCTTTATCAGAGGGAAAGCCAGGAACAGATTATCGTCGATTGGAGATCTCCAATAGCTAATCTTTATTACGAGGGTCGGATTGGTGAAATTGAATATGAAGCAGAAGGGGAAACATTTAGCGGGAACATCACTTTAAAGAGGCAGTTAATGATAGAAGATGGTGAGCTAGAAGAGGTCAGGGACATTGATTTAACAACAACGGATGAATTATTACAGGAATCCCTTTCCAAAAGTTCGAGCAATCGTTTGACCGATATCATTACCACGATACAGGAAGAACAAAATAAAATTATTCGTGCTGATTTAAATAAACCAATCATTGTTCAGGGGGCTGCGGGCAGTGGTAAAACAACAATAGCCTTACATAGGATTTCTTATTTTATATACCATTATAAAGACTTGTTTGACCCACGCCAGTTGATGATTCTTGCCCCGAGCCGGGTATTCATTGATTACATTTCTGAAGCATTGCCGGAATTAGGTGTTGAAAAAGTAAAACAATTCACATTCGCCGAGTATGTTCAGGTTGCAATCGGAAAGCAACTGAAGCTAGTAGCTGATAATAAATTGACACGATTGTTGGAAAGGGATGATGAAGAAACAAAAGCAGCGATCTGGATATCTGGATTTAAGGGTTCTCCATTATTTAAATTAATTTTGGACGAATATGTGAAGGATATTTTCAGGAGTTTTCATCCGGAAGAAGATTTTTATTGTGACAAATATCGCCTCTATTCTGCAAAAAAGTTCATTAGGCTACTGGAAGAGGATTATTGGTATTTACCATTATACAGCAGACTCGATAAGCTAAAGGCCATTTTACAAAATGAAGTGAAGCTGAAAAAGAAAAAAATGCTTGAACGAGTAACGGATTTTTATGACGTCAAAATAGAAAAGGCCCTCTATAAGAATATTGATCCAGTAATACGCAAGGAATTTGTAACAAAATGTCTCGATAAAAAGGAGGAACGGATCGGACAGATTAAAAAAGCAATCCGTTCCGCTGTAAAAGGCTATTTTAAGCATTTCAAAAATAAAAACCTTCTTCAATACTATCAGGAATTGTACCAAGATCCCGAGCAACTGGCCTCGTACAGTAGCGGTAAACTTAGTCGTGAAGATGCATGTGCTTTATGTAATTATAATCAAAGGTTAATTCATGAAAAAAGTTATGAATTGGAGGACTTGGGTGCATTATTATATTTACAGGAGCTACTTTTTGGTGTGGATAAAGATAACAAAGCAAAAAATGTCGTCATAGATGAAGCGCAGGATTATAGCTTCATGCAATTGCAGGCGCTAAAAACGGCAGTAGATACTGATATGTTCACTCTTGTAGGTGATCTTGCTCAAGGTATCCACTCATATCGAGGCCTTCAAACATGGGAAGAGGTCCATCGTCGTATTTTTCCGAGAGCGACATACACAGAACTACAAAAAAGCTACAGAACGACTGTTGAAATAATGAATCAGGCTAATCAAATTCTTCAATTGTTACCATATGATTTCCCAGAAGTTGAGCCTGTCGTCCGCCATGGGACAGAACCAGAATTCATTTCCATCGATAAGGATGATTGGGGAGAAGAGTTGATTAAACATATCGAAGAATTAAAAGGAGAAGGTTTCAAAACGTTTGCCGTTATTGCCAAAACGATGAAAGATTGTAAGCTAGCAAACAAGAAATTGAGTAGATGTCATAATGGCTTCCATTTAGTAGATGAAACAGGAATTATTCCGAAAGATAAAACGTTAATTGTACCCTCATATCAAGCAAAAGGTCTAGAATTCGATGTAGTCTTTGCGATATCTCTGGAGGAAATTTATAGTCGGAAGAATGAACTCGATATTAAACTACTTTACGTCACAATGACAAGACCATTACACCGGCTTTATTTTTTGGGAAGTGAAAAAGAGGATTTCCTTCTGATGAAATGATAGGAGGGGGATTTTAAATTTAATCTACCTCCTATTGCCATGATTTTCTTACAAATACAAAAGAATTTCGTGAATGTCATCCCATCCATAACCGACTTCGATTAACTCAATTCCGGCCATTTTAACAGTTTTTTCAGCGATTACATGACCACCGAGAGCTTTGTAAAAACCGCATGAAGGATTATCTTTTAAAGCCCAGATAATTAAATTTTTATGTTCGTTATCTATGAGTTCATCAACAACCGTTTTAATCATTTTTCGACCAATTCCTTGTCTTTGATACTCTTTTAATAGATAGATGGCATATACTTCTCCTTGAATATGGGGATCATTAGTTTGTTCGGGTCCACCAGCTACAAAACCAATAATTTGTCCTTCACCATTTTCAGCTATATAAGTGGCATTATGCAGCATCTTTAAATTTCTTAGCCAATTTTTTTTTCTGGTTTCTAGATTCAAAGAAGCCAGATATTGATTCGGCAGGATTCCTTTATACGTCGATTGCCAACTGTTTATATGTACATAGGCTATTCCGGTTACATCTTTTTCTGTAGCCTTCCTTATTTTCATTAAAATCACCTTCTGATTTCGTTATTTTTTCTAGAATATCATGTAAAAAGTGAATTCGCATTTAATTTATGTTTATTACTACGCTAAAAAGGATAAGAAATAAGAGAGTGATTCAACCAGATGAAGGGAAGGATGAGAAAGATGAAATTGAAAGTTGGTTTTTATTTTCCGGGCGGCAAAGAAATAGAGCATGAGGTAGACGGCGATGACTCAACTCAAATGATTTCAAATATTCAAAAACACCGCTATTATAATTTAGTTAAAGGCGATTGCTATTATGTCGTAGATACTGAAAAAGCAGCTTATTTTTCTGTAACTGAAATATTGGATTGATTATAAACCGTATTGGACTTTTGTTCCAATACGGTTTATTCTTTTTGTTGTAGAGATGACCTGAAAAGGAGTAAACAATGAAAATTAATTTTACGAAAAAACAATATGAAACATTGTTCAAAATGGTTCAGTATGGATATTGGGTTGCTTCCGATATTGAAAATAATAATGAGTTTAGTGACTTAGAACAATACCTGAATTCCTATGCAAAGGATTTTGGCATGGAAGGAATCCACTTTGTGAAGGAATATGAAATATATGATTTGAGTCATGAATTGGAAAATAAACTTCATGAAGTTATAGATGAATATGAAGAAGGGGTGTTCAAGGATAAGCTTGCCTATCACATGGCAAGAAAAGAGTTTGCAAAGGAATCGAACCTTCAAGAGTATACTCAAGAGGAAGCATTTAAACGAATTATGGAACTCGAAGAAAAATATCACCTTCATATTGAAGAACGTGGGTTAGAGCATCTAAAGATAGAAGAATAAGGGGTAAAAGGGAGAGAGGGCATTATTTGTCCTCTCTCCTTTATTTTCTGTTCTATAACTTCGAAGTGAAAATAATATGAATTCCACCACTATAATGATTTTTTTACCACATATGCTTTTTATTCATCATGACCAAATTTTGAGCGAATTTGTTCAGCTGTGAATTCGTAAAAAGCCATTAAATCATTTTGTGAAGCAAACCCCGCTTGCGCAGACTTTTCATTACCCCCGCCTTTACCATTATACGAGCTGAGTGTTTCTTTAAAATATTGTCCGCAATGAATGGAGGAGGACCCACTGTGCGCGAGCAGGATCTTTTGTTCCTTATATGATGCAAATAACACGAGCACTTTTTCTTTTTGAACCATTGTAGCTGAAAGAAATTGGAGTTCTTTCAATGAGCTGTCTTCGAAAATATGAGATATGAACCCATCCCCATTATTTTCAAGCAGGGAATCAGCAAGAAACTTTGCATTTTCAAGTTTGAGTTTTTCATGTGTCGATGCTAGTTGTTTGTAGTCATCTTCTAATTTTTCCACCCTGTTGATTATTTCTTTTCGTCCGGTATTAAATTTAGTCGATAACGCTGAAAGAACATTAAGACTATCAGAAAAATCGTTCAATGCCCTCAAACCGCATTTGAAATATAGACGTGTATGTTCTTTTTGTTTCTCCGTTTTGAGGATTTTAATTAGGCCAATCTCCCCGGTTTGTTCTACATGCGTTCCGCCACAAGGATTATACTCAATCCCTTTAATTTCAACAATACGGATATTCTCTGACACTTTTGGCATTTTGACGACAGGAAGTGCCTGTATTTGCTCTTTTGTCACAAAATATGTGAGAAGCTTGCGATTCTCGTAGATATATTGATTAACCTGCTTTTCAGTAGCTATCGTATGTTCCTCGGTCCATTGGGGCGCGATTATATCAATAGTTATATTTTCCGTTCCGAGATGAAAACTGACAGTATTCGCATCAAACAGTTCCCGGCAGACAGCCGAGAGTAGATGCTGACCGCTATGCTGTTGCATATGATCGAAGCGGCGTTCCCAATTGAGTTCACAATGAACAAATTCAGAACCTGGCCTACATTCAAGCTTGTGAAGGATATTTCCATCCTCGCTTTTTGTAACGTCAAGGACAGTGATTCCATCTATACTGCCTGTATCGGAAGGTTGACCACCTCCTTCTGGATAAAAAGCAGTTTCTTCAAGAATGATGTAATAAAAGCCATTATCTTCGAAAATCTGCTGGATTTTTGTATCCCATTGAGATGCCTTTGATGACGTGTAATACAATTTTCTAGTCATGAATAATTCCTTTCCCTTTCAGTTGGTCATTAAATTATAACATCGCAAGTCAGTTTTATGAAAAAGCAAGGTTGGTAAATTGGCAAAGGTTTTTAAGGTTAGTAGGTGTGTTAGAGTTGGACGAATCCAAGACTATTACGACGTAAAAGGTATATCGGAATACTAATTAAACCATACAAACCCAGTCAATTTTCAAAATTCATTATGCAAACTTTGTAGTAATGGAAAACGAGTTCAAATTTTAGTTCCTCAAACATCCATGGAAGTTGACAAGGAGCAAAAAAATAAAAAAACGTAATAGGTATACAGAACAACAAAAAAATGATAAATTCAAATATGTTGGAAAAATAAATAATTGGGTACAATTGTAGGTAAAGGTAAGTTACAGGAGGATTTTTATACATGCAAAAAATTCAGGCCGGTTTGGCTGTAGAGTTAGAAGTAGAACGTAAGGCAGATTTCGGTTGGTTCTTGACTGATGGTTCGGAAGATGTCTTACTTCATCATAATGAAATGAATGAAGAAACTGAGCTTGAAATTGGTGATGAAGTAACGGTATTTATCTATCATGATAAACAAGCCAGGTTGACAGCAACAATGAAAATTCCTGAAATTCAGATCGATCAGTATGGCTGGGCAGAAGTAGTCAATGTGAAAAAGAAACTAGGGGTCTTTGTCAACATCGGCCTTTCCAAAGATATTCTGGTATCACTGGATGATCTGCCAAACATTGACCATTTATGGCCTGAAGTTGGTGATCGTCTATATGTTTCCTTGAAAACCGATCGTAATGAACGGTTGTTCGGTAAACTTGCAACAGAAGATGTAATTCAAGAGATTGCTGTTAAAGCTCCTTTAAAAGGAGTCCGTAACACGACCGTGAAAGGGAATGTCTATCGTTTGCTAATGGTTGGTTCTTTCTTTGTTTCACAAGAAGGGTATCGCTGCTTTATTCACGAAAGTGAACGCAAACAGGAGCCCCGCCTAGGAGAATTAGTTGAAGGACGTGTCATTGATAGTAAAGAAGATGGTACCCTCAATGTTTCTTTAATTCCGTTTAAGCAAGATTTAATGGAAGAAGATGCTGATGTCATCTTCACTTATTTAATGAACCGTGGTGGTGCGATGCCTTATGGCGATAAGACTCCACCTGATGATATCCAGTTCCACTTCGGATTAAGTAAGGGAGCATTCAAACGTGCTCTGGGCAAACTGATGAAAGAAGAAAAGATTTATCAGGAAGATGGATGGACCTATTCTTCAGACCGTAAATGACAAAAAGGCAGCGGGAAATTTCCGTTGCCTTTTTTATATGGATTTTATTAAAAAAACTTTTTTTTCCCTTTGTCTTCTTTTAGAATTTCTACAGCTTCTCTGAACCTCATGGAATGTACAATCTCTCTTTCCCTTAAAAATCTAAGTGAATCATTAATATCCGGGTCATCTGAGATGTCAATCAACCATTGATAGGTTGCACGGGCTTTCTCTTCAGCGGCAATATCTTCATATAAATCAGCAATAGGATCGCCTTTAGCTTGGATGTATGTGGCTGTCCATGGATCACCTGCTGCATTTTGATAGAAAAGGGCACCATCATGATTCGCATAATGTTCGCCAAGACCAGCTGCAACCATCTGCTGTGGTGTGGCGTCCTTTGTAAGCTTATAAACCATTGTGGCAATCATTTCTAAGTGAGCGAATTCTTCTGTTCCAATATCCGTAAGTAATCCGATGACTTTATCAGGTATTGTATAGCGTTGATTTAAGTATCGGAGTGCGGCAGCCAACTCACCATCAGCACCCCCATATTGTTCTATTAAATATTTTGCCAGTCTGGGGTTACAGTTGCTAACCCTTACTGGGTATTGTAGCTTTTTTTCATAAACCCACATAGATATCTCTCCTTATACTTGCCATGGCCAAGGGCCTTGGCCCCATTCCCATTTATTTTCCCCTCCAGGACTATTTCCGAATCCAAGTAATGGCCCATATTTAGGTTCGAATACTGCTTTCAATTGTTTGGAGTACAGTTGGAATTGATTGAATTGCTGCAGTGCCTGCTGGTCAGTGGGATGTGTATCTAAATAATGGGTTAGTTCGACAAGTACGAAATCTGCAGCCTGTATTTGCTCAAGCAACTGATAATATTCATCATCCAGTTTCTTATTCATTTACGTCTCCCTTTCGCGATAAGGATTATCATAAAAATCGTAAAAGAATTTCCAAAGGGTACCGTATTTGAGTGCCTCTTCTGGTGTGAACTGTTCTAGATTTGGTGGCTGGAAATTTATATACAATTGGGGAGGTGTACTGAAATACTTTCTTCCAATCGGTGGGCAGGGATCGAATTTGCTATGGAACGGTTTATAAGACTTGATTAGGGTGAAAGTCTTTGCTCGTGTCAAGTTGAAACCTCCTTTTTCAAAGGTACATCCTTAAATAATTATGCTTGGATAAAAAAAATATGACCCAAAAAAGGGGGGGATCAGTTAAATACAAGCCTTTATTCATTGTAATATTCAGACTATTTGTTATCGGCTCGTTATCTTACTGTGATGTTTGTCATCTATTCTTTATCTGTTTGTTCTTTGTATAGAAAATAACTATGGTAATATTGAAAACGTTAGCTTATGAAAAAGCTCACAAGGAGGTAACAACATATGAAAAAATCAATCTTATCGTTAGCGGCAGCGGCTGCAATATCCGGTGCATTCACTATTCCGGTACAAGCAGAAGATGTCAATGTGAAAGATGGAGACACATTATGGGGGATATCTCAAACATATAAAGTATCAATAGAAGATATTAAGGATTGGAACCATTTGTCTTCAGATACGATTTATTCAGGAGAAACATTACATATTTCTCAAGAAAAGCATTATAAGGTCAAGTCCGGGGACACGTTATGGGAAATTGCAGGCAAATATCATGTATCAGTAAATGACCTTAAATCTTGGAACGGTTTAAATTCAGATACAATCCATCCAAAGCAGGAACTAGTTATTAAACCTGCGACGTACAAAGATGAGGCAGCGAGCGTTAAGCCTGAACAGCCAGCAGCGCCAACTGAGCAAGCGAAACCAGCAGTATCAGCTGAGCAAGCGAAACCAGCAGCACCAGCTGAGCAAGCAAAGCCAGCAGCACCAGCTGAGCAAGCAAAGCCAGCAGCACCAGCTGAAAAAGCAGAAAAGGAAAAAACAGTATCTAACAGTGAATCTACGAATCAATCAGGCATAGAAAAAGAGATTACTGTAAGAGCAACTGCATATACTGCTGATTGTCAAGGTTGTAGCGGTACTACAGCTACTGGAATCGACTTAAAAGCAAATCCGAATGCAAAAGTTATATCAGTAGACCCATCAGTTATCCCACTTGGTTCAAAAGTTTATGTGGAGGGTTATGGCTACGCAACAGCGGCTGATACAGGCAGTGCCATAAAGGGAAATAAAGTAGACATCTTTATTCCAAATGAGCAGGATGCTATTAATTGGGGCGTTAAAAACGTTAAATTACAAATCTTAAACTAATTTAGTCATGTAAAACATGTTTATATATAGAAAAAGTAGGCACAGGGTTTTCATGTGTCTACTTTTTTTGTCCTTTTGGTTCACGGAAAAAGCAGGTACAATGAAAGTAATAAATCCTTACAAGTTAAATAGGAGGAGTAGTACATTGATAGAAAAAGCACGTGATTATTTACAAAAGTATTTTGGATATGAGTCATTCCGAACCGGTCAGGAACAGATAATTGAACAAGTTTTAGGAGGAATAAATACAGCAGGAATCATGCCGACTGGCGGAGGCAAATCAATATGCTATCAGATTCCAGCTCTTCTATTGCCTGGTGTAACCCTCGTCATATCCCCACTTATTTCCTTGATGAAGGACCAAGTAGATGCCCTCGAACAAAATGGTATAGATGCCACATTACTTAACAGCTCTATTTCAGGGATAGAAGCTTCCAATAGAATGAACGATATTAAGCAGGGAAGGTACAAGCTTGTTTATGTGGCACCTGAACGATTGGAAAACACTGCTTTTCAAAGGGAACTGGCTAATGTTGATATTGCATTGGTGGCCATTGATGAAGCTCACTGTATCTCGCAATGGGGTCATGATTTCAGACCAAGCTATTTAAAAATCAAAAACTTGTTGAAAGAAATGCCCTCAGCTCCGACCGTTCTAGCATTAACGGCGACAGCCACACCACATGTGACGAAGGACATTTGTCAGTCACTTGGAATATCTGAACAACATACAATATCAACAGGATTTGCAAGAGATAATTTGTCTTTTTCCGTCGTCAAGGAAGAGAACCGCGGACGGTTTTTAATGCGCTATATTGAAAAAAACAAAAATGAGTCGGGTATCATATATGCAGCAACAAGGAAAGAAGTCGATTCATTGTACGCCAAGCTTAATAAAGCTGGCTTCAAAACAGGCAGATATCACGCTGGTATGAATGAACAAGACCGTTCGGAACAGCAGGAGCAATTTATTCGTGATGATGTTCCTTTGATAGTAGCGACATCAGCTTTTGGAATGGGTATCGATAAGTCGAATGTTCGTTACGTCATTCATTATCAAACCCCAAAGAATATGGAGAGCTATTATCAAGAAGCAGGTCGTGCAGGTCGAGATGGTTTGGATAGCGAATGTATTCTTTTATACTCCCCTCAAGATATACAGATACAACGCTTCCTAATCGATCAATCGAACCCTTCGCAAGAGTGGCAGGCACAAGAACTGAAGAAATTGAATAGAATGAAGGATTATTGCTTTACTGAAGGCTGTTTACAAGCCTATATTCTTCAATACTTTGGAGAAGAGAATCCTGAAGATTGCGGCCACTGTGAAAACTGTACAGATAAACGTGACTCAGTTGAAGTAACAACTCAGGCACAGATGGTTCTTTCGTGTATGTTACGAATGGGTGAAAGATTTGGCAAAACGATGATTAGTCAGGTACTCACCGGTTCACGGAATAAGAAAATTGAAGAGTTTGGCTTTCAAAAGATTTCAACTTATGGAATTATCAAAAATCAATCGGCAAAGGATGTTGCAGACTTCATTGATTTCCTGACTGCTAAACAGTATATCGAAATGACAGGCGGGCAATATCCAGTTCTTAAAGTAACCAATGCTGGACGAGAAGTGCTTTTAGGACAGAAAAAAGTTCTACGAAAAGAAATAAAACAAGTAAGCAGCATTAGTATCGATCATGGATTGTTCGAAGAATTGAGACATTTAAGAAAAGAAATCGCAAGCAAGGAAAATGTACCGCCTTTCATTATTTTTTCCGATGCATCCTTGAAAGATATGGCAGCAAAACTGACGAGAACAGAACAGGAATTCCTTGATGTTAAGGGTGTAGGCACTCAGAAATTCGACCGCTTTGGAGCAGTGTTCTTAGAAGTGATTTCTCATTATTTACAAGCACATCCTGAAATAGAAGTGAATACAATGATTAAAAAAGAAACAACAAAGCGAACCACGGTACCATCTCATCTAGAAAGCTACCGTTTCTATCAGGAAGGCAAATCCCTCAAAGAAATTGCGACATTAAGAGGACTGTCTTCGATCTCCATTGAAAATCATCTATTAAAGTGTGCAGAAGAACGTTTGGAGATCAAGTGGGAAGAGTTTTTCTTAGATGAGGAGTATGACCTTGTACTGGAAACAGCCAAACAATTGGATTCTGAGAAACTAAAACCATTGAAAGAAGCCCTCCCTGACCATTTTTCATACTTTATGATAAAAGCAATCATGGTAAAAGCAGGATTAGAAAACTAATAGAATAAGGTTTTTGGATAATTTTTTCATTGGATAAATAAGAATTTGATTTGATGCGTATACTAGGAATGAAAAAAGGTGAAAAACTCAGTGCCTTTAATCAGAATCTTTATATAAAAAAGAGGAGGTTGCTCATGTATTTTGGTAAAAAGAATTCAGAGGAACCAGAAATCATTATGGAAGATACAATTGTATATGCATGCGGGTCAGCAGATTGTAATGGGTGGATGAGGAAAGATTTTGCCTCTGAAAACTATGATTGTCCAATGTGCGGCAGTCAATTAGTTGAAGAAGTAAGGGAACTGCCAAAAATAGAAAATGAATATAATGCGTTTAAATAAAAGAGGTGAATTATTGCCTCTTTTATTTTTTATTAAATAGAATGAGTATCACCCCGATGTTCTGTTTTAGTCGCATCCTTTACATATAAAATCATATGTGGTATGATAAAGATTCAGTGTTGTTAAGAGTAAACACTGGAGGGTAATTTAAAGTAACATTTTTATTAATAAAATATTTTTCATCATCTTTATGATGGAGTAGAATCAAGTTAAACACATCTAGAAAAAGAAATACGTCTAATCACCAAGTATTTTCCTCGATCCATTTTTGTTCTTCATTAACTTACTTCTATGTACCATTTATCTTTTGGAATTTAAGTTTCCCAATTGGAATTACGGACGGTTTTAATTAATAAACATGTACTTACAAGCTTTTATCTGATTCTATCAGGCACGGTCTAGGAACCGTATGGATGGGAGAGAGGCAGGGCTTTCATTGTTTTAGGTTTTGGCACTAAAATTACTCTCATGCTTAATTCGCATTCAATTCATTCGAATGAGCAGGAAGAATCATGTGAAATTGATTCTTCAATAACGCAGTCTTGATTGCCTTAGGGAAATCAGAGACTGTGTTTCATGATTATCTGGTCTATGGATACGAGGATATAAAGAATAATGGCTTTCATTTCTTCATAAGAAGCTTTACTCAATTATAATATGCATATATATGATATAATGGTTTCTGGGATACTAAAAATTCATGGTTGTGATCTCAAGTTCTTTCCACTCAATGAGTTTGAGTGTATAGAATAACAACAAATCTTAGATAAGCGAATGAGTGTTTACTCACAATTATTTAGATTAATCGCCATCTATTCTTCTTTTATCTTTATGGCTTGGGATCTGTTATGCAGGACGGAGTCAATTCAATTCTAAGGAGTGAGATACATGTATAGAAGAAATAATACGGAAGAAATCATTCCTGAAGAAACAAAGGTGTGGGAATGTACATCAGAAGATTGTAAAGGCTGGATCCGCGATAACTTTACAAGTAATGATGAGCACGTTTGTCCACTATGTGGCAGCGAAATGAAACCCGGCACTAGAATGCTTCAAGCAATCAACAATCCAAGAAACTATTAAGTCTTTATAAAAAAAGCTGAAGGGGATTCCCCTTCAGCTTTTTTTATCTTTTTGCTTATTTAAGTAGATGTAGCAAAAAGCCAGAAAAATTAAAGATAAGGAAGATTAGTGTATATCCTTTTTCTTGAACCGGCCCCCACGAACTTCAGCAATATCTCCGACTGCAAGGAAGGCAGATGGATCAAAGCTTTTGACTATATCTTTAAGTTTTGCTTCCTCAAGGCGATTTATTACACAAAAGATAACCTTTTTATCGTCTCCTGAATAAGCACCTTCGCCAGCTAAAAAGGTCACACCTCGACCAAGCCGACTCATAATTGCATCACCGATATCTCCAAACTCATCGCTGATAATCCAAACAAATTTAGATTCATCCAAACCAGCGATAACAATATCCATCGTTTTATAAGCTACGAAATACGCTATAATCGAATACATGGCTCGGTCCCATGAAAAAACAAAGCCAGCACTGCCAAGGATGAATAAATTAAAGAACATGACAATCTCTCCAACAGAAAAAGGAAGCTTCTTGCTAGCTAGAATAGCTAGAATTTCTGTTCCATCTAGAGAACCGCCATATCGAATAACCATTCCAACACCAATTCCAAGAATCATTCCGCCAAAAGCGGACGCAAGGAGGATATCTTGAGTGAAAGCTGGTACGTGGTGAAGCAATGTAGTGGTTATGGAAAGGACTAAAATCCCATATAGAGTAGATAATGCGAAGGTTTTTCCAATTTGTTTATAACCGATAAAAAAGAAAGGGAGATTCAAAACAAAAAGAAAGATACCGAGCTTCCAGCCCGTGATATAAGATAGCATAATAGATATACCTGTTATACCACCGTCTATTACATTATTTGGTACTAAAAAAATCTCGAGGCCTACAGCCATTAAAACAGCACCGATTGTAATTAAAAGACCTCTTTGTAATATTTGCCTTAGTGTTAATTTTTTATGCTGGGTCTTCTTTTGCATAATTTCTGTTGTATTTGTGTTTGCCAAGTCTGACATAATCATGCCCCCCACTCCTTCTATATATATATGTACTATTTAATTATAAACCTATAGGTATAATTAAATAAAGAAATTAACATTCTTAATTAATATACTTTTTAAATAATAACCAGTGTAAATATGTAGTTAATTGTTTCATGCAATGAAAAAGCCCTTTATGAATGCTTGTCACTTCACAATCACTTTTTATTTTACTCTATACAGAAGAATAGTATTTCTCATTTTACTGCATTTATTAAAAAAACTTCTTGTTTTCTTTAGAAAAATGAAGAGCGAGGAAGATAATATGTGTAAATAGATAGGTATTAAGAAATAAAAGCCTTTAAGGTACAACAAACTTCCATTACAATATAGGAGAATAGAATGACAGAGGTGAAAATGTAAACCATGGAACAATCAATTGTATCATCTAATCCTATCCTTTTTATGATTGCCGTACTTTTGATATTTATGGCGTGTTATACGGCGTTAGATTTACTGACAACATTAATTACAATAGTAAAATACAAACGTCTTTTGTATATAGGTAGCATTTGCTCTATGGGAGTAGCTATCTGGACGTTAAATTTTGTGGTCATATTTACTTTTGAGCATACGGGAAAGGCAGCGTACAATTTTGCTTCGATAATGCTTTCATTAGCAATAGGCGTAGTTCTCGCAGGGGTAGGATTATTAGCTATTTCTTATAAACAACAGTTACTACAAATGATTTTTTGCAGTTTTATGTTTACGATGGCGATTTTGTCGAATTATATAATGGGCATGTTTGCTTTAAACAACGCTGTGCAATTTAACCCTTTGTTACTTGTTATTACGCTACTCATTATTTTTAGCTTATTTTTAATCTCGCTGCTAGTCTTATTTTATATAAATAAAGTAAGTCAATCTTCCCTTAAGCCAGTCAGTACTCTAATTATGAGTGTGGCAATCATCGAAGGGTATTTTCTTTTTTTGAGAGTGTTTCCGGTTACTGGAGAAAAGGAGAAAAATGAATTTGTTCAACTTAGCCCGTTTATTTTATATTTAGTCTGTTTTGTTTCATTATTTATCCTTGCCAGTTTAATTGCTTCTAGCACGATTGTTGGAAGGCGTTTGGCAAAGAGTGATAGCACAGTGAGTGATATCCGTTATGCTTTGGATCAATCTTCTATTGTAGCTATAACTGATGCAGAAGGAATCATTACATATGTTAACGAAAAATTTATAGAAATCTCACAATATGAAGAACATGAACTGATTGGAAAAAGTCATTCTATCATTAATTCTGGTTATCATCCTCAAGAGTTTTTCGCTGACCTTTGGTGCACAATCAAAAAAGGAAAAACGTGGAATGGGGAAATTTGTAATCGGGCAAAAGATGGCGAGATTTATTGGGTGGATACTACAATCGTACCATTTATGAAAAAGGGAAAACCATATCAATATATTTCTATTCGTTCGGATATTTCCCGTCGAAAAAGAGCGGAAAGCGACCTAAGGGTCTCAATTAAGGAATTAGAGGATATGTATTATGCTATTAACCAATCATCCATAGTAGCGATTACCGATGATAAAGGGGTCATTGTCGATGTAAACGATAAATTCTCAGAGGTTTCCGGATACAAGAGAAGTGAGTTAATTGGTCACACTCACCAATTGGTTAATTCTGGATATCACTCAAAGGAATTCTTCGATGATATGTGGAAGACCATCTATAATCGGAAAGTATGGAATGGCGAAATTAGAAATAGAGCGAAAGATGGCAGTTATTATTGGGTCGATACAACAATCGTTCCATTTTATACTGTGGAAGGAAAACCATTTCAGTTTTTGGCTCTTCGGTATGATATAACGGAGCGTAAACGAACTGAAGAGATGCTTCATCGACAGGATAAACTGGCTGCAGTCGGCCAGCTTGCTGCTGGTGTTGCACATGAAATTCGGAATCCACTTACCTCGATGAAAGGGTTTACTGAATACTTACAATTAGATGAAAAAGATGAAGATAGACTTGGGTACTTAGGAATTATTATGGATGAGATCAACCGTGTAAATGAGATAGTTGAAGAATTCTTAGAACTGGCCAAACCACAGTCCCTGATTTTGGAAACGAAGAATATAGTACCGATTATTCAAAATGTTTTATCACTAACAGAGTTTAATGCATGGAAGAAGAATGTTATTCTTTCCTTTGATTGTTATCACGAGGAAATTCTAATTAGATGTGATGAGAATCGTTTAAAACAAGTCATATTGAACTTTGTTATAAATGGGATAGAAGCAATGCCTGACGGGGGAGAAATAAAAGTCGTTACAGAAATTAAAGAAGAGAAAGTACATATCTCCATAATCGACACGGGAGTTGGTATGCCTCCCGATCAGCTCAGGAGGATTGGAGAACCATTTTTCACGACGAAAAAATCCGGTAATGGGTTAGGACTTATGATTAGCTTTAAAATCATTGAAAGCCACCTAGGGCGAGTATTTGTAGAAAGCGAAGTTAACAAAGGTACTGTTTTTAATATTGTGCTTCCTATGGAAATGGTAAAGGATTTTTCCAATGATGGAATTGAAGAAAAAGCGGGGCTTGTATAATATGTATTTAATGCATGTATATGATATTTTTGAAGAAGATGACCGCATGGGGGATACTGGATTTGGAAAAACAAAAGCAGGCTAATATTTTAAGTTTGAAGATTTTTTATCTTTTTTCGTTTTTTGCTGTGGGAAGTTTAACACCGCTCTTAAGTGTTTATTTAGCCAATGAGGCGGGGTTAAATGGAATTGAAATAGGAACTATTATGTCTGTCGGGCCGATAGTAATGATCGTTTTTCAGCCAATTTGGGGTATTGTCTGTGATTGGAGCGGAAAACCTGCTAAAATTCTTGCAATGACATCGTTGCTCGCTGGTTTATTTGGCTTAGGATACTTGCTCTTCGAACCCTATTTACTTTTAGTATCTGTCGCAGTTGTATTGGCAATCTTTCAAAGTGCCATTATACCGGTTTCAGATAGTATTACCCTTCAATATACAACAAGAATCAAATCGAATTATGGAAAAATACGTTTATTCGGTTCGCTTGGTTTTGGTGTGGCTGTTTTTGTAATGGGAAAGTTATCGGAATCATTTATTGGTCCTTCTGTTATATTTTACGCCTTTTTTATCGGTCTATTAATCGCGGCTCTTCTAGCTTTACGCTTGCCTGAAGAGCCTCCTCAAGTAAAGGCAAAACTTTTCAGTGGGATGAAAGAACTGGTAACAATGAAACGTTTCCTAATCTTTCTTGCTGTAACATTTCTAATCTTCGGCCCTAACCTTGCCAATAATGTCTATTATGGCCTATTTGTTGAGGCAAGGGGCGGGACATATACAGGAATTGGTATTGCGTTCTTGCTAGCTGTATTGTCGGAAATACCATTTATGAGGATGGCCGGCAGCTGGATAAATAAATTAGGCCTGCTTCCAATCACCTTATTGGCTGGAATTGCTTCGTTGGTTCGTTGGTTGTTTTATTTTACGGAACCAAGTTTGGCAATAGTATATGTGACTTCCATGATCCAAGGTTTTTCACTGGGCTTATTCATTCCTGCAGCTTTACAATATATTAGAGAAGTCGTCCCACCTCATATAACAGTTACTGCAGTAACGCTTTATTCTGCAATAGGTAATGGGTTAGGTAACTGGTTCAGTACCTTTAGCGGCGGAATAATCTTGGATAAATCAGGGATTTATATGGTGTACTTATTTTACAGTTTGCTCACACTTATGGGGATGCTTCTAACAGTGTGGCTCATGAGGCTTGAGAAAGTACCTGGAAGAATGTAAACTAGTTTTTGGAAATAATTTTGTTCATCATGAAGGTGTATTTTATATTATGTTTTGTTTATTAAATAGACCTATTCGTTATAGCGAATAGGTCTATTTTCAGTGGAAATATTTTATTGCAAAAAAGTTTAGTATTTTACTGAAAATCCCATAGAGATTATTAATGTATAATTGTGTATTTGATTCAGCGTCTGCTGTAGCTAAGAAAAATAAAAAAAGTATTAAAAAGATAAAGAAATCAGTTTGTAGACAAAAGGGGTTCGGAATGTTTTAATTCCGGACCCCTTTTGAAATTCCCTTTGAATTTTGCTCAAGATTAAGAGATTGTGGCCCCCTCAATTTTACGAACCAAATGGTTCGCTGGCACCAGTTGATCCAAAGTAATCATTTCAAGTTGATCTCGCTGAATAGANCCCCACAGGCGGCGCCGAGGAGGCTTCCTGACCGCCCGCGGAAAGCGAGTGCCTGGAGTCGAGTTTGTCTACAGTCTGATAAAGAAATTAGTTCTTATTGTTAAATTTATTTTTAAAGAAAAAGTAAATCTGGGGACAAAAGTAGTTAGGTGCTGAGTTGGCCACTGCTCATTTTCCACCCCTTGCTGCAGTTCCTATAGTGCTAACTTCATTGCCTGGCACAATATTTTGGGACACTTGCTTACAATGTATTTGTCAAAAAGAGCAGAATTACGGTGTGGTGATTTCCTCTGATTTTGTAATGAGACCTATTCAGTTTTTTTATTTTTGGAAATAATGTGTTTTAATGGAAGGAAGAGAATGTATGGAAGGATGAGTGTTATTGAGCAAAACCAAAGTGCTCGCTGTTACTGTTGTATCAGTAGTTATCGGACTGTTTTTTTTATTTTGTCTTGGATGGGCGATAATTGATTATTATGGAAAAAAGGCTTCTGATATAGGTTTAAATGAAACAAACCCCATTGAAAAAAACCTCCCGGAAGACTTTACAGTAGTTGCATTAGGGGATTCGTTGACGCGCGGAACTGGTGATGAAACAGGGAAGGGCTATGTCGGCCTTGTCGTGGAAGATTTGGAAAGTAAATATAATAGCAAACCGCTTATTCATAATCTTGGGATTAATGGACAAGTGTCTCAAGAATTGGTGCAGCAGGTGAAACAAACGGAAGTGAAACGCCAATTGCATACAGCTGATGTTATTTTAATTACTATTGGCGGGAACGATTTATTTCAACAAGGCCAAACCCTGTTTGATTATGACCTTACTGCGACTTCTGAGTTACAAGAGAATTATCTGGAAAACTTGAATACCATTTTTAAAGAAATCAATAATGTCAATGATAAGGCAGCCATTTTATTGATTGGCTTATATAATCCATTCATAGAGTTGGATGAAGACTTTGATACAAACCGAATTGTCCGGGACTGGAATAATGAAACCGCTGAAGTAGTGGCTCTTTATAAAAATGCTATTTTTGTTCCTACATTTGATTTGTTTCAATTGTCGGTCAATGACTATTTGTATTCGGACAAATTTCATCCAAATAAGGCAGGATATCGTTTAATTGCTGATAGGGTTGCTCCTTTAATACAATGGGAGGATGAGAAATAATGCGTAATGTGACATTGTCTGTTAAGGGCCTGAAAAAAAGGATTGGTAAACGGGAAATTATTAAGGGAATAGATTTTGAGTTAAATGAAGGAGAGGTTTTTGGTTTTCTTGGACCGAATGGAGCTGGAAAAACGACGACGATTCGCATGTTGGTCGGTTTGATAAAGCCAACTTCAGGATCCATTCAAATATGTGGGTATGATGTGCGCCAGGACTTCACGAAAGCGATGCAACATCTGGGCTGTATAGTTGAAAATCCAGAGCTATATCCTTTTTTGAACGGATGGGATAACTTGCTTCATTTTGCACGAATGCTACCTGATGTTGATGAGTCAAGGATCAATGAGGTGGTGGAACTCGTAGGTCTACAATCGAGAATTTACGATAAAGTGAAAACCTATTCCTTAGGTATGAGGCAGCGTCTAGGGATAGCTCAGGCAATGCTGAACCGTCCAAAGGTATTGGTATTGGATGAACCAACTAACGGCCTAGATCCTGCTGGAATTCGCGAAATGCGCGAATTCATTAGAAAGCTTGCGGATGAAGAAGGGATGAGTGTTCTGGTTTCTTCCCACTTATTAAGTGAAATCCAGCTCCTATGTGACCGGGTGGCCATCATTAAAAGTGGAGAGATTATTCAAACCGATACGGTGGAAAGTTTATTAACCACTCAAGAGCGGTTAATTTGGCGGGTGTGGCCTTTAGAAAAGGGAAAAGAAATTCTTAGCAGTTTTACGGAAATTACCGTAGATCAGGACAATATCATTACAGCTTTTAATGAACATGAAACGCCTAAGTGGAATGCTGCACTTAACGAAGCTGGTGTAAAGGTGTATGAAATGAATCGTAAGCTTCCGGGATTGGAAGAGTTATTTTTACAAATAACCGGTGGCGGAGGTGCTGGTATTGAATAACCTGATCCAAAATGAAATGATGAAGCTTCTGGCAAAGAAACGGTTAGTCATCATTGGTATCATTGTGGGTGTTTTAGTGCTGATGTTTACATATGCGCAATACAAACAAGTGAAAGAGCAACAGGAGAAGTTAGGTACTGATGATTGGCGTGCAGCTCTTCAGCAGCAAATCATTGATACCCAAAATCGGTTAGGATCAAACAGGATGCTAGATGAGTGGCGTGAACAGCTCCAGGTAAGTTTAAAACAGCAGCAATATTACCTAGATCATGACATTAACCCTTCAGAACCAGGGGCCACGACATTTACGCGTATGTTTTTAGAAAATGCTATTGATTTGTTCATCCCACTGCTGGTCATGATTGTAGCAAGCGATATGGTTTCTTTCGAAAACAGTCAGGGCACGATTAAACTTCTGCTTACAAGACCAGTGAATCGCTGGAAAATACTAATGAGCAAATATGTGACATTATTATTGTCCGTTTCTATTATCGTGGCTATGACAGCGTTATTGTCATATTTTTTATCGGGACTTGTTTTTGGGTATCATGGATGGGAAGCCCCTGTAATAACCGGTTTTGGATTGAATGGCAGCGATGTAGATGTCAGTCAGGTTAGAATAGTTGAGCAATGGAGATTTCTATTAATGGATATGGGGCTTGTCTGGCTGGTAGCAGTAGTTGTAGGGACTCTCTCTTTCATGTTATCGGTTTTAGTTCGAAGTACACCTGCGGGTATGGGCATAATGCTTGCGGCACTCATATCAGGAGCTATTTTGAACAATATGGTGTCGTCATGGGAATCGGCGAAGTACTTCTTTATGGTAAATTTAAAATTAACTACTTATGTTAGCGGAACAGCACCACCTATTGAGGGAATGACCTTATTATCCTCCGTCATTACTCTTTTAGTCTGGTGGGCGCTTGCTTTGATTGTTTCTTTTACAGTATTTACTCGAAGGGATGTTTATTAAGGAAGGACAGCTTTGTAAAAATCAAGGCTGTCTTTTACTTTTTTTTACAGCGTATCCTTTTAAGTTTATAAAATGGATGATTTTCATTTGAATGAAAAATTCCTTCCAATGACTTCAGTTTCTAGTGAGAAGTTAAACTTGTTAAAGATGATATTTATTGTCTCCCGATACAAATTGTTAATATTATTTTTGTAGGCTCCCCCAAAGATGAAAATGGCTAGACCGGATTATGGGAAGTATGTGAATTGAATGCTATTGGGTTTTTGAATAATATCTTTTAAATAGTCAACAATAATCAAGCAACTATTGCTAAATGGAGGGGTTTCTATGACTACACTAAGAGAAATTATGACAACAGACGTGGACTGTTGCACTGTGGAAGATAATATATATGAAGCAGCAGTCAAAATGAGGGATGATGATGTTGGAGTCATTCCTGTATTGGAGAATAACCATTTAATGGGTGTCATTACAGACAGGGATATCGTTATCCGCTGTGTTGCCGAGAAAAAGCCGAATTCAACGAGAATAACCGATGTTATTTCCACGGATCTTGTAACTGGCACCCCTGATATGTCCGTAGAAGAAGCAGAGGATTTAATGGGGAATGAACAAATCAGAAGGCTCCCTATAATTGAAAATGACAAGCTGGTCGGAGTTGTGGCATTAGGTGATCTTGCTGTACACCATCAGACAAATTCAATTGCGGGAAATGCTTTAAGTTCAATTTCCGAGGACAGAGATCAAATTCAACACTAAAAACAAAACTCTGTTAGCTTTTGCTAACAGAGTTTTGTTTTTAAAAATATTTATTGAACCATCCTTTGATTTCTTCAACATGCTGAAGACGCATCTTTGGAGAACCGCTTCGCGATACTTCATGGGTTTCTCCTGGAAAGGAAACGAGTTGAGCTTCTTTCTTTTGTCGTTTTAAAGCAACAAAAAATTGTTCGCTCTGTTCAATTGGGCATCGATAATCCTTTTCGCCATGAAGTAAAAGTAAAGGGGTATTCACATTAGAGACATACTTTAAGGGTGAGTGCTGCCACAATTTATCCGCCGAGTCAAAAATATCACCCTCAATTTCCCACTCCGTAAAATAATAGCCAATGTCGCTTACGCCATAAAAGCTTAGCCAATTACTGATGCAGCGCTGAGTCACAGCTGCCTTGAAACGGTTCGTATGACCAACAATCCAGTTTGTCATGAACCCTCCGTAACTGCCGCCGGATACTCCTAATTTTTCATGGTCTATAAAATCATAGGTCGCTAGAGTATAGTCTACAGCGGCCATTAAGTCCTTATAATCCATTCCTCCATAATCTCCTCGACATGCATTAACAAAGTCCTGACCGTATCCCACACTCCCACGTGGGTTGGTGAATAAGACAGTATAACCTTCATTAGCCAAGGTCTGGAATTCGTGAACGTAACTATTAGCATACATCATATGTGGTCCGCCATGGATTTCTAAAATGAGTGGATATTTTTGGTTGTCTTTAAATTCGGTCGGTCTCA
Source organism: Peribacillus butanolivorans (assembly GCF_001273755.1). Taxonomy (GTDB): domain Bacteria; phylum Bacillota; class Bacilli; order Bacillales; family DSM-1321; genus Peribacillus; species Peribacillus butanolivorans. The sequence continues at coordinate 2,885,748 of NZ_LGYA01000001.1, read as the reverse complement.
TAATCCAGCCGTGGATTGTAAGCCCATCAACAGATGGAAAAGAAATAGGTTCAGGTTGTGATAAATATTTATGCTGTAAAAATTCATCATTCACAAAACTGATTTGTGCTTTTTCTCCATTCGTAAGGTTATAAACAAAAAGGTCACCGGGATGAACAGGTGTACTGATGGCGACAATGGCACGGTGACTTTCAGGATCTATGGTTAGACCGTATATATGCTGTGGGTCAAGGATTGATGGATACATGGCTCCTTCAATAGATCCATAATAAACTCCGGTATTTCCGTAATCGCTTATTAAAAAATAAAAGCCTTGGCTATCGTTTGTCCATAAGATTCCTGGGTCTACTGCTCCGATTTGGAAATCGCCGATTGCAGAATCTCCTATTTGAACGTCCCATCCTTCCGTCAGGCACTGTATGGTTTGATCAAACATTGAGTATAGCCAAATTTTTGAAAAGGTAGCCCCGGCAAACTCTTTGTTATGACCAATGAAGGATAGATACTGACCATTTGGAGACCACTTCGGGTCTTTAAAAAAACCAGAACTGCCCGTTATTTTCTTTGAAGATTTTGTTTCAAGATCCATGATAAAAATATCGCTGAAAAGATCGTCATCACTTTTTTCAGCTTCTCCGCATATGTAAGCAATCTGCTTCCCGTCAGGAGACCAGGCATTTGGGCGATAATCGATGTTATTTTCTGTTAGCAAGATGTTTTCGTCTTTTTCTATATCTACTATAACAAGCTGTTGATATAGCTGATCAAAATAGCCTCTGCCATCCCATTTATACTTAAGTTGGTCATAGCGCTGAACTTCTTTGGACAGGTCCTTTTCTTCTTCCACAGTAAAAAGGGCTTCACCCTCCTTTAACCCGGTTGAAAGTAACAGCTTTGTAGAGCACGGGGACCAAATCGGATTTGTTGCTCCGTTGATAAAATGGGTTATTTGTTGAGATTCCCCGCCAACGGTAGAGATTAAATGGACTTGTTTTTTTCCTGACCGGTCTGATATAAAGGCTATATTCTTTCCGTCTGGGGACCAGCATGGAGATGTATCTCGGTTTTCTCCAAATGTCCATTGCTGTGTTTCATTCGTAATCAAGCTGAACATATACAAGTTGGAAACGTATTTTTCTGTTTTTTCATCAATTCTTGTTTGAACATAAACCGCCATGCTACCATCAGGTGATAACTTTGGATCGGTCACTGATTTCAAGTGGAATAAGTCTTTTGCTGCTATTCCTATTTTGTTCATGCTTTTCACCCTTTCATGTTTCTCATAGTTATGTATTTCGCTAAAGAGAAATATAAACCCTTTAGTAAATATTTTACTCTTAAGTATTATTTATTGAGAAACGAAGGATTTGAAAAAAATCCGACCTTTTTAAAAAGGACGGATTGATCAAGATATATGGATAAATAAATTGTTAATAGGGTGTTTCCTTGATTAATTAGACTTGTGTTGTGTATGTGGACGGTGCGGCGGAATTTGGAAATTGTGTTCTTCCATCATTTTATAATGCTTTTCAAAGTGTGAAAACATTTTATCGGCTTCTTCCTTAGAAAGTGCCCCGTACTCTACGTATTTTTCAATTAATTTCTTTTTGTCCGCTAGAATCTGTTGTTGGATTTTTGCGAGTTCTGCCTTTTGGGCATCGGTGAATTGTACGCTTTCTGGTTTATCAGATTTTTGAGTATCCATTGCTGAAGCCGGGTGATTCAAACTTAACAAGAATAGGGAACAAACGGCAAAACAAATGACTAAAAACTTTTTCATGAATAAACGTCTCCTTTGTTATCTGTCTTATTAAAGCTGTGGAACCTATTTAAAAAACTTGCTATTGTGCCTTCTAATAGGTTTCTCAGCTGCAGGAAGAATTACTTTATACCTTTTTATCTTTTACAGCATTAACAGATATATGTAATATTTTTCTGTTCATTCGCTAGATGGTTTGTAAGAGGCAGAAATGGGTAATGTAAATTTAAGGTTGAAACTTTTTCATCACGGAAGTGAAATTTATGGAGTTAGATGATTAGTATGACTGAAAAGAAAGGAAGATTATAATGTTTTGGACGATAATTGGGGCATTAATATTAATATGGGTACTTGGTTTAGTGTTTAAAGTGGCCGCGGGCTTTATTCATATATTGCTTATCATAGCGGTCATTCTTATACTTGTGAAAGTTTTTCAAGGGAGAAGACGAGTGTAGATTTACTTGCGATTCGATGGTCATACGCAATAGCATTTATGAGTGTTCAAATACAAAGAGCGCCCTCGCATATAGGGCGCATTTTTGAGTTTTCTATAAGTTAACTTGCTTTAATCCATGTAAGGAGGTGGCTCACCCATCAGTCTTTTGTGTATCCATATTGCTGCCTGAGTCCCGTCTCCCATGGAAATGGTGACTTGTTCGGAATGGGCAACAAGGTCGCCACCAGCCCAGACTCCGTTAATATTAGTTTCTTTTGTACGTGGATGGATAACGACGTGATTACTATCATTTACCTTCACACCTAATTGCAAGGCAAGATTATTATTCAGTTTGTTACCTTTAAAAGCGGTGAATGCCTTTTCAGCTTCAATTATTTTCCCATTTACTAATTGAATCGCTGTCAACTGTTGTTTAGCATCAATAATTACTTCTTGTACTTCTTCTTCGTATACAGGAATCTTATTTTCCTCCAGCTTTTTTCTATACTTATCATCAATTTTTGATTTTAAGTGATTTACGTAAACGATATCTTTTGACCAATATAATAGAGTAAGGGCCATACTTGCACCCGCATTTCCCCCGCCGAGAACCACCGTTTGCTTATTCATAATTTCATAACCATCACAGTCGGGGCAAATATAGGTGGATGTTCCAAGAGTGGGATAGAGGTTTTTAATCGGAGGGATGTTATCGGTAATGCCTGTTCCGAGAAATATTGTTTTTGCTTGGTATTCCAGGCTATTCGCCGTACGAATAAAAAACTTGTCCTGTCTTTTTTCCAGCAATGTCACAGAATCATTAAAGAATTCGACACCGAATTTTTCTGCGTGCTGTCTGCCAAGACTTCTTAATTGGCTGCCGCTCACTCCGTCTGGCCATCCAAGTATATTATGGTAAGCCTTAGCTATTGTAGATCGGCCGTGTGCAGAATCAATTACGATAATATCATGTTTATATCTACCGAGCTGAATGGCTGCCTGGATACCGGCGATTCCCCCGCCAATAATAATACAGTCTGCTTGCTTCATAAATTCACCGCCCATAATTTTAGGAATAAACCTAGTTTTATTCTTTCTGTAAAAAATATACCACCAGACATAGATCGGTAAACTATTGGAAGACATAAAAAGAGGATGATCGCCAATTGCGACCTTCCTCTTTTTCTTGCATATGCTATTGATTCTGTATTGGTTCGAGCCATTCTTGTGCCCAGTGTTGAATTTCAGTCATTACGGGCGCAAGAGCTTTGCCTTTTTCTGTTAAAGAATATTCAATCCTGACAGGTGTCTCTGGATAAACGTCTCTTTTTACAATACCTTCAAATTCCAAGTCCTTTAAACGTTCAGAAAGAATCCTGCCACTGATTGGGAAGGCAGATTCAATATTACAAAACCGTTGAGGGCCAGTAAGCAATTGATTGACAATCAATCCAGTCCAACGTTTACTCAAGATTTGCATGCCTTTTTCAAATCGCGGACAAAGTGTCGTATTATTCATCATATCACCCCATTATTATATATTATAATGCATTTACCTCTTCTGTAACAACTTTACCGAATATTATTTAGTTACTAGAGCCGTTTTAGTATAAAAAATATATTAGCTTACTTAAGGTATAATATAAGGTGTTAGAAAATATTTCCGCCTCGAAAATGCCACATTTTAAAAGAAATGGTCATTCAAAAAGAAGTTCCTTTAGAGATAAAATGAGAAATATGGTACTTTATTAGTGAACTAAAAGTTTGTGTAAATGGAAGGATTCGTGGGATAGATGAGTGATTTACTGCAAGAGGCCGTATCCTTTATCAGGAAATGCTATTCAGAATTAGTAAAAACAGAAGAAGAAACGAATAGTAGAATTGAACATATTAAAAAGGAAATTATAGATACAGGTAGATATGAACATACATTAGAAGAATTAGAACATGGTGCTAAATTAGCATGGCGTAATAGCAATCGCTGCATTGGTCGCTTTTTTTGGGAGTCGTTGAGAGTGATTGATAAAAGGATGCTTCAAAGCGAAGAAGATATTTTTTCCGCTCTTTTTGAACATATTGGTTACGCTACGAATAATGGAAACATCAGACCTGTGATTACGATTTTCAAACAAAAAGATGATGAAAAAAAGGTGGATATTTGGAATCACCAGCTTATCCGCTACGCAGGGTATGAAACAGAACATGGTGTTATTGGAGATCCAAGTTCAGTAGAATTTACGAAGCAATGCCAAGCGTTAGGGTGGGAAGGGAAATTTGGATCTTTCGATGTTTTACCACTTGTAGTCCAGTTGGACGGAAAAGAACCGAAACTTTATGAAATTCCTAAAGAGCTAGTTAAAGAAGTTCCAATCAGCCATCCTGAATTTTCCTGGTTCACAGATCTTGAGATTAAATGGTATGCAGTTCCAATCATTTCAGGCATGAGACTTGAAATCGGCGGTATTACATATTCTGCTGCACCATTTAATGGCTGGTATATGGGGACGGAGATTGGTGCGAGAAACCTTGCAGATGAGGATCGCTACAATATGCTTCCCAAAATAGGCGAGAAGATGGGTTTGAATATTAAACGGGAATCTAATCTATGGAAAGATCGAGCCTTGATTGAATTAAATGAAGCGGTCCTTTATTCCTTTAAAAAATATGGCGTTAGCATTGTGGATCACCATACAGCCGCTAAACAGTTCAAGAAATTTGAGGAAAGAGAATCCTCTTGTAACCGAAAAGTAACGGGGGATTGGACATGGTTAATTCCCCCAGTCTCACCAGCTACGACACACGTTTTTCATAAACCGTATAACAATGAAATAATGAAGCCGAATTTCTTTTATCAAAAGCCTCCATATAATTAGAGGTTTACGTTAACTTACATTGGGTATATTTATATTAATCCAACGTAAGGAGGAAGGTAATGATGGCATTAGGAAGAAACGTAGTATTGCTAGGAGTCGGAGTTGCCGGAGTCTCGTTTTTATCAACAAAAACGAACAGAGGAAAAGTGAAGGATATATGGACCAATGCAAAAGATAAGACTATGAGCTTATGGCAAAAAAAGCATTCAGATTTGGATCCTTTAATTGAAAAGGCAGGTCACCCGGATCCGTATGATCATGAAGATAATAAAATGGTTGACGAAGGCGCTATGTACAGTGTGAACTACTATAATAATGCGAAGCATGGATAATTAAGTGAAGAATCGCTTGGGGATGTCCCCAAGCGATTTTTTTATGATATTATTCTTTGGCATATTTATAAAATTTCTTGCTTCTTAATATAAATAATCAGAAAATTCTGAATTTATATTAGGTAATTTCAAGGTGGGAAATTCGTTATTGTGCTTTATTAGAATAAGGATTAAGATAAAAGAATCGAAAGGAAGTGGATACAAGTGAGCAGCAGTTCTTATGATCCTGAACCCAGAAAGCAAGAGGAAGCCAATATGATGCTAGACGTCGAGACTGTTATTCTTCCTGAGTATCTGCTCGAAGAAGGTAAATAGTGCTTTCTCTATAGAAGAGGAGGTCAACTAAATGATTGAAATCTACAAGACGAATGAAAACCGTATTCTGAATAAAACCGGGGAAATGACAAAAGGTTCTTGGGTGAACATTGTTGCACCGACAGAAGCCGAAATTGAATATATATGTACGACTTTGCAATTACCGATTAATTTCATGAAAGATCCGCTAGATGATGAGGAACGGCCACGAATAGAAAAAGAAGATGATAATGTGTTAATTATCGTCGATTTTCCTTATTTGACACAGGACGAAGCGAACCTGCCCATTTTTGAAACGATTCCCATTGGAATGATCTTTACCAAAGACTGTTTTATTACGATATCTTTAAAAGAGACTCCTATATTAACAAACTTTAAAAACAATAAAATCAAAGGGTTTTTTACAAATAAGAAGACAAGGTTTGCCTTGCAATTATTATTTGAAATTTCATCTTATTATTTACGTTATCTAAAACAAATTAACAAGATGACTAATGAAGCGGAACGTGAATTGCACCAGTCAATGAAAAACAAAGAACTATATACATTCTTAGCATTAGAAAAAAGCCTGGTTTATTTCACGACATCATTGAAATCCAATAGGGTTGTTCTTGATAAAATTCTCCGATTTAATTATTTGAAAATGTATGAGGAAGATAAAGAATTACTAGAGGACGTAATTATCGAAAATGCACAAGCTATTGAAATGGCTGAAGTGTATTTATCGATTCTTAGCGGGATGATGGATGCATTTGCTTCAATTATATCCAATAATGTTAATAATGCTATGAAGTTTCTAACATCAGTTACAATTATATTAACGCTTCCAACCATGGTGGCAAGTTTTTACGGAATGAATGTAGAACTCCCGTTTGAACATAGTTCGTTTGCATTTATCTTTACTTTATTAATTGCTATTACTTTAGCGGGTACAACAGCATTTATTTTTTGGAAAAAGAAATATTTTTAAGATTAACCGGCTTACAAGTAAGCCGGTTTTGTTATGATTCCTCAAAATACTCATTAAAGCCTTCACTGCTTATTCTATCGGTATAGGGGTTCTTATCCGTTACATTCTTTGTATCTAAATTTGTTTTAATGACTAGTCTGGGGCTTTGTGATGGCTGCGCAATGATACGGTCATTTAAATCCTTAAAATCTGGTAACTCCTTATTGCCGGGATTGTTTGGTTCCAAAAAAATCACCTCCATTTGTATCTTTGCAAAAAATGATGCAATGTATTCATGAATATGCTCGTTGGTGGAAATCATAAAAGAACAAGAGGAGGAGATTATGATGACAACATGGAATAAGCAGGCAGCTCCTGATAATAATTTAAAGGCAACTGATTTAAAACCAGAAAGGGCTGTAAAAGCAAAATCGAAAACAGTCACCATTGATGAAGATCAATTGAATGATGTGAAAATTCAACAGGAAATCATGAAACAGAATATATAAAAACAAAAGGGGCCTAGTTTTAGGCCCATTTTGTTTTTATGAACGTTTCTGCTTTTTTTGTGATGAGGATTGGGTAAAGGAACCAGTTTCTTTCGTTGTTGTACCTTGTCCCTCTATTTGTGAAGAACCTAAACGAGTTTGCGATGCGTCTTTTTTATTTTTTCCATTCATATTTATCACCTCGACATTACTTTTCCTATTTCCTTTGCATCCTATACATATATTAAAGGTAAAAAGGACAGCTTAGCAAGTAGAGGAGGTGTGTGTTGATGTCAAAAATCGGTGTTGAAGAATCATTAACGAATATTCAGGAAGCACTTCGTGAAAAAGGTTTTGATGTTGTAGAGATTAAACAAGAAGCTGACGCAAAAAACTTGGACTGTTTTGTGGTAACAGGTTTGGAAACTAATGTGATGGGAATAATCGATACTTCATCTAAAGCTTCTATCATAGAGGCAAATGGTTTATCGGCTGATGAAGTGTGCCGCGAGGTTGAAAATAAAATTAACTCTATTCAATAGTACAAAAAGTGCCTAACCCTCTATAGGGTTAGGCACTTCAGTTTGTAGACAAAAGGGGTTCGAAATTATAAAATTCCGAACCCCTTTTGAAATTCCCTTTGAATTTTGGTCCAAGGTTAAGATATTGGGGCTCTACGAGCCCACTCTGTTAGGCCATTTTTGGACCTTGCCATGTCCAATTGGCCATCTTCTTTAAATTAATGGCAGCGAAAGTAAGCATCGCTTGCATCGACAATTTTTTAAGTCCCCTTAAAGTAGTCCAACGCATACCATGCTTTTCTTTTGCTATGCTTCCCAAAATAGGCGAGAAGATGGGTTTGAATATTAAACGGGAATCTAATCTATGGAAAGATCGAGCCTTGATTGAATTAAATGAAGCGGTCCTTTATTCCTTTAAAAAATATGGCGTTAGCATTGTGGATCACCATACAGCCGCTAAACAGTTCAAGAAATTTGAGGAAAGAGAATCCTCTTGTAACCGAAAAGTAACGGGGGATTGGACATGGTTAATTCCCCCAGTCTCACCAGCTACGACACACGTTTTTCATAAACCGTATAACAATGAAATAATGAAGC
>NZ_LGYA01000001.1:2757100-2877190 GCF_001273755.1 Peribacillus butanolivorans | reverse complement strand
GTAATCATTTCAAGTTGATCTCGCTGAATAGAATTATGTTTCGAAAGCATCGTCATCACCTCAAGTTTTAATACTCCTATATTAAAACAAAATAGACTGTAGGCAAAAGTGTTTATTTCTAATTGTTAAAACAAAGTTGATTGGAACGGAAGGTGCGAGACTCCTGCGGGAAAAGCGTGTCTAAGGGAGACCCCACAGGCGCAAAGGCGCCGAGGAGGCTCCCTGACCGCCCGCGGAAAGCGAGTGCCTGGAGTGGAAATCAACGTTCGAATTTTTACAACCCCTCAAAAAAACTGTAGACAAACTCGATTTTCATCGAGTTTGTCTACAGTCTGAAGTGCCTAACCCTCTATAGGGTTAGGCACTTCTTCTGTTCAGGGCTGAGCTATGGAAATAGTAGCGTTTAATTCAACTTCTACATTGCCTTTGATGGCTCGGGAAATCATACAACTTGATTCCGCTTTTACTGCAAGTTTCCGGGCTTTTTCTGCCTCCTTTTCCGATGTAATGGATGCTAATACGAGAGTTGGCCGATGAATAATTTTCTTGTAAGTGAATACACCATTCGTAACATCAACTAAGGCTTCTGATTGCATTGTCAAACTGACCTTTTCAATTTTACTTCGCTCTAACATGGCAGCAAAGGTAATGATATAGCAGGTCGAAGCTGCTCCTAGAAGCATTTCATCCGGATTGGTTCCAATCCCAGGCCCTTCCATTTCGGTTGGCACGCTTATTTGGGTCTGAAGATTCCCTGATTGAATCGTCCCGATATCATTTCTTCCGCCAGGCCATTCCGCGCTTAAATGAAAGTGATGCATCGTCATATCTATAACCTCCTTAATATTCTTTTAGTGTAAACGAATAAACAGGCTATGTATTCGATTTTGCTCGTAAATCAGGAAGTAATCTCATACATATTGAATTCATATATAAAGCAAAAATTAATAAAGCTAGTGAAACAAAAAGGCAGAGGCATTAGGCTATTTTAAGCACCATAATGGATAGGCTTTTCTATAATAATATAAATCGCTTTATAAAAAGATAGATATTTCATAACGGAAGGGCTGAAAAGTTGACAACATTAAGTAATCTGTTCGATTTAACGAATAAAACGGCTATTATTACCGGAGGCGGCAGAGGGCTAGGCAAACAGATAGCTTTGGCACTGGCAGAGGCAGGAGCTAATATTGTTATTGCCTCACGCAATCTTTCTGTATGTAAAGAGGTTTGTGATCACCTACAATCATTAGGAATTAAAGCGATCGCCTTTGAATGTGATATTACCAATAAGAGTGACATCGAACATGTTGTAAAAGAAACTGTTTCTCAATTCGGTGCCATTGATATTCTTGTCAATAATAGCGGTACATCTTGGTCAGGCCCGCTATTGGATGTTCCTGAGGATAAATGGGAGAAAGTGTTGAAGGTAAATGTTACGGGTACGTTCTTGTTTTCGCAGGCTGTAGCAAAGGTCATGTTACAGCAAAAGTCCGGCAAAATCATTAATATTGCATCTGTGTCGGGTCTTGGCGGTTCGATACCTGAAGTATTGGATACCATTGCTTATAACACAAGTAAGGGCGCTGTGATAACAATGACTAAGGATTTAGGGGTTAAACTTGCTAGACACGGGATTCAAGTCAATGCGATAGCACCAGGCTTTTTCCCGACTAAAATCACAAAAAAAATCCTTGAAGAATCCAACTTTGACATCGTAGGTCAAACTCCGGCTGGCCGGTATGGTAATGAAGAGGATTTAAAAGGAGCCGCCGTTTTTTTAGCCTCGAAAGCGTCCGATTATTTGGTTGGACATGTTTTAATCGTTGATGGAGGTATAGCAGCATTAGCATAATCGGAGAAGAGAGGAACGATATATATGACAGAAAAAAAATCAGATTTATATAAAGAGCTAAAAGTGTTCGGCAAACAAAAAGAGCAACAGTTGAATAGTAAAATTCAGGAGTTAATAAATAATAGGGAGTTAATAGAATCAGTTAGTAGAAGTTCACAAATGCAGGTTCCAGAGATAATAAAGATGCAGGAGGCCTCAGAAAGAAGGTCCATTATCATGAATTATCCTACAAAAAAAGATGTAGCCAATATTGCGAAATTAGTCCTCCAGCTCGAAGAAAAAATTGACAAATTAGAAGAGCTACTTTCCACTGTAATTCCAGAAAGAAATGGGTTTCTTAGAAGTCAACCTTCTTTGAGTGATTTAGGGGTCGTTTATTCATTAGGTAGTAAAAAAATGAACTCAAGAGAGGAATCTAACAAAAAGGAAGGTAGTAAAAAAATGAACTCAAGAGGGGAATCTAACAAAAAGGAAGAGAATAAAAAAAGGATTTTAGATTTAATAAACCAATTACAAGATTTAAAATTTGTTGGACAGAGGAATAGAAATGTCTAAACGGAAGGTGCCAAAAAATCAACCTAAATCGATATCTAAATGGAAACATTTTTCGGATATTCCCAATCAGCCTATGCCGGAAATGGGATTAACACCAAAAATTTCGGTGTGGAAAAAAAATAAATCTACACTTTGGTATTATCCGGCGGTAAAAAAAAGATATAACGTGCCGGTTTTTCTAATTTATTCACTCATCAATACCCCGTTAATTCTCGATTTAGCTCCAGGTAATAGCTTAATAGAAGCTTTTGTAAATGAAGGGTTTGAAGTGTATTTGCTTGATTTTGGAAGTCCAGGCTATGAAGATGGTGACATCTCGATTGATGATTATATCGTCGATTACATTCAAAAAGGAGTCCAGCGCGCATTACGACACTCCGGAGCGTCAGAGATAACTGTAATGGGTTTTTGTCTTGGCGGTACAATAGCTGCTATGTATGCGGCTATTGCAGACGAGCCTGTTAAGAATTTAATTCTCTCCGTTACACCTATAGATTTTAGTGCCTCCCAATCTTTTGATCAATGGCAAGCTGCAATAAAAGATGGTACCGCAGATTTTGACGAGACGATTGACATTTTTAAAACGATCCCAGCTAGTGAGGTTAAATATGGAATCCGCTTGATCACATCACCTATCTATATATCACCCTATCTGTCTTTATTAAATCAAGCTGATGATGAAGAATATGTTCAACATTGGCGTCGATTCAATGCGTGGACAAATGGACACGTGCCTTTAGCTGGAGCGACTGCAAAACAGATAGGTGAAGATCTTGTGATAAACAATCGTTTGGTTAAGGGGAGTTTAAGAATCAGAGGAAAAAAAGCTATGCTATCCAATATTGACGCTAGTGTATTAGTATCAGCAAATGAAAATGACCGTCTGGTACCGCAGGAAATGATTAATCCTGTTATGGAGCATTTGACTTGTAAGGATAAGACATACATTCTCCTACCAAGTGGACATGCTTCCAAGGAGTATGTGGGTGGACTCCCACTTTACCTTAAGGAATGGCTTCCGAAGCGATCTTCTCCAATGAATAATTAACAGTTTTTGAAGGGAGATGTATGATGTACGTGGTAAATGAATATGAAAATTTTAAAATTATGCCAATTATAGGTTATTTAGGGTTTGCACCCGTAGTATTCACAAGATTTTTTGGAACTATTCCAGATTATATCAGTTGAAAATAGTAGGGCTGGCTCGGAAGTTGAGCCAGCCCTACTACGTTATGAGTTATATTTTTACTCGATCTTCAAGTGGGGAGAAGGTTTTATCACCTGGGTTGGCAGTGGGTTTTCCAAATGGCATCGGTGCAATCAGCTTCCAATTCTGATGAATGTTCAATGTCTTGCTCACTTCGCCACCAATTAAGGGATTTTAGTGCTGAAGGCTGCTCCGAACCCTTTAATTTCTAAGGCTGCCCAAACGACAAACTGCAAAATACCTGACGATTAGTTGGACCAAATCGGGAAGTTTTCAGCATACAATTTAAATTGCTCTTGAAGACCTTTAATAAAAGCCTGATAATCAGCAAAATAAAACCGTACCATATCCATTTTCATTTTCTCTACTGATTGTCCGTAATTTTTTTTATAAAAAGTAGAAATAAAAGGTCGTATTTTTTTCATAGTATTTTCTATAAGTGAAAGGTAAGAATGGTTGACAAAAATATCACTCTAGTTTATCTTTAAATCAAGATATTTGGATTAAAAGTATTGTTCCTTGTGCTGATACCTCGAAGTCGAGATATTAATCATAGGTTAATTTATCTCTCTTAAGGGGAGATATATATAGAAAGGAGTGGTACAGATGGAATTAAAAGGATTACATCACGTTTCGGCGATTACGGCTAGAGCGGGTGGGAATTTTGATTTCTACACGAAAACGTTAGGGTTGCGATTAATCAAAAAAACGGTGAATCAGGATGATATTCGTGTGTATCACTTATTTTACGGAGACGAGGCAGGTTCTCCGGGAACAGAACTAACGTTTTTTGAAATTCCTCAGGCTGCCCGTACACATGAGGGGAACAATAGTATTTCAGAAATTGCTTTAAGAGTGAAAGATAATAAAGCGCTGGACTTTTGGAAAAAACGATTTGTAGAATATAATGTTGAGCACGACGAAGTAACGACTCGTTTTCATCGACAGGTACTTGCATTTAAAGATCCAGAAGGGCAGAGACTACTACTGGTTTCCGATCAGGATAATAAAGGCGTTCACGGAGGGGTGCCGTGGGATAAGAGCCCGGTACCGAAGGGATTTTCCATCCTTGGATTAGGACCAGTTAAGCTTACAGTTCCTAATATTGAACCGACTGAAAGAGTACTTACTGAGGTGTTGGGGTTCAGGAAATCAGGCGCATATTCATCATCTATAAGGGGTCAAAGCAAGATTATCGTTTATGAGACAGGCAAAGGTGGAACTGGTGCAGAAATTCATATTGAAGAGCGGAATGACTTGCCGCGTGAACGACTAGGAAGGGGAGGCGTTCACCATGTTGCCTTTCGTGTCGATAACGAAGAAGAACTGAGAAAATGGATAGAAAAATTAAATGAATCAAGTTTAATAAACTCTGGGTTTATTGACCGTTTTTACTTTCGTTCCCTCTATTTTAGGGAACCAAATGGTATATTGTTTGAACTAGCAACAGACGGACCTGGTTTTGCAACGGATGAAGAAGTGCAACACCTAGGAGAGTCTTTGGCCTTGCCACCCTTTTTAGAATCAAAAAGAGCGGATATAGAGGCGAATTTAAAACCACTAAATACAAAATCTACATTTTAATTGAATTGAAAGGTGGTTAACACCATGCGAAAGCAGACAAAAGGAATTCATCATATAACCGCCATAGTAGGTAATCCGCAAGAGAATGTGGATTTCTATGCAGGGGTATTGGGAATGCGAATGGTGAAAAAAACTGTGAATTTTGATGATCCAGGTACCTATCATTTATATTTCGGAGATGAATCAGGTTCACCTGGCTCCATCATCACTTTCTTTCCGTGGCCTGATGCATACCAAGGAAGAATTGGTTCTGGACAAGTAGGGATTACGACATATGTCGTTCCAGAAGGATCTATTGAATTCTGGGAACTACGTTTATCCAAATTTAATATTGAATTCGAGAAAGCCAACCGTTTCGGAGAGGAATATCTCGAATTTAACGATCCTCATGGTTTGCACCTTGAACTTGTCGCTCGTAAAGAGGGTAAAAATAGCGAGTGGTCATTTGGAGGTGTGCCTGCTGATAAGGCGGTCAAAGGGTTCGGTGGCGCGGTATTATTGACGGCAAAACCGGACAAAACGATGAAACTATTAGAAGAAGTGATGGGCTTGAAGAAAATTGCAGAAGAAGGGGATTTTATTCGCTTCAAATCCAATTCAGACATCGGGAATTTGATTGATATCAAAAAAACTATTATGCCAATTGGGAAAATGGGAGTAGGGACAGTACATCATCTCGCATGGCGTGCGAATGATTTTGATGATCATAAGGATTGGAGAGAGCATATCGGAAGCTTTGGCTATGGAGTGACACCTTTTACGGACCGTCAATATTTCGATGCCATTTATTTCCGTGAAGAAGGCGGCATTCTTTTTGAAGTTGCCACAGATCCACCGGGATTTGCTCACGATGAATCGAAGGAAACAATGGGAAGTAAATTAATGCTGCCACCATGGTTGGAAGAAAAGCGAGAAATTATGGAAAAAACGTTACTTCCGGCTGTACCAAGGGTTCTAAAGGAGGATATATAATGTTAATGAAACATATTTTTGAAAAAGGAAGTAATCCAGGAGCTCCGTTACTTTTGCTTTTGCATGGTACAGGGGGAACGGAAACAGACCTTTTACCATTAGTAGAAATGGTTTCACCAGGTTCATCCGTATTGAGTGTGCGCGGAAATGTTCTTGAAAACGGTATGCCCCGTTTTTTTCGAAGGTTGGCTGAGGGTATTTTTGATGAAGAGGATTTAATTTTTCGTACAAAAGAGCTTAATGACTTCTTGGATATAGCAGCCGGAAAGTATGATTTTGACCGTGAGAATGTGGTAGCATTAGGTTATTCTAATGGTGCGAATATCGCTGCAAGTTTGATGTTTCATTTTGAAGGGGCATTAAAAGGGGCGATTCTTCACCATCCAATGGTTCCTAGGCGAGGGATGACTTTGCCGTCACTTTCCGATGTACCTATCTTTATTGCCGCTGGGAAAAACGATCCAATTTGCCCGGCTCAAGAAACGGGTGAACTTTCACAACTCTTACAGCAAGCAGGTGCGACAGTCGACATTCACTGGGAAAATCACGGACATCAGTTAACACGATCAGAGGTCGAAGCAGCTAGTTCATGGTTTCAAAAACATTTATTGAAAGATTGAAAGAGGGAGAGAAGATGATTTCAGTAAATCCTGAAGGTCTAAGTGAACGGGAAAATTATAAATTTTTGACTGGAAGTATTATTCCGAGACCCGTAGCCCTTGTTACCACACAATCTGAAACTGGAGTATTCAATATAGCGCCGTTTAGTTTTTTTAATATAGTCAGTTCTAATCCTCCAATGATTTCAGTATCCGTTCAAAGGAAAAAAGGAGTGTCAAAAGATACTGCACGAAATGCGATTGAAACCGGTGAATTTGTTGTTCACATCACTGATGAAGACAATGTTGTAGATGCAAATCAAACGGCAGCAGAACTCCCAGCTGAGGAAAGTGAATTAAGGCTAACTAATTTCACGACGACGGCGAGTGATAAGGTTGCGGTTCCTGGGTTGCGAGAAGCGAAGGTACGCCTTGAATGCAAACTTGAACGGGCTATACCATTAGCAGGTTCATCAGATAAACCAGGTTGTGATTTGTTGATAGGGAAAGTAGTGTGCTACCATATCAAGCAAGACATCTATCACAATGGTCGAATTGATCAGAATGGACTCAAACCGGTAGCCCGGTTAGCTGGTCATACGTATACTAAACTAGGCGAGTTATTTGATCTTGAACGTCCTTAAAAATCACATTTGGATAAAACAAATGGCGACATCTTTTTTAGATGTCGCCATTGCAGACTGTAGACAAACTCGATGAAAATCGAGTTTGTCTACAGTTTTNCCTACAGTCTGTTTGAATATAGGAGTATTAAAACTTGAGGGGATGATTTACAACTTTTCATACTAATAAAAGCATAAGAAAGATAAAATTCAACTAACAAAGTGATGAAAAATATCTACTCTATTAATTAGATGGTAAAATTTAGTCAGAAGATTGTTGGGAAAGGAGGTTCACAATGGAAGTAATTTAGCAAGTGTCTTTTCAGCAATAATAATAGTTATAACTGTTTATTCAATGATGAAGGTATGCCTTATTGCCTATAAGAGGAATGAAATATCACTTCGGAAATTCATCATTTTTACAACTTCTTCGATTGTAATAGGTTTAATAGTTGCTTCCGTTTTACCCTTTGGTTATCAAAAAGTAATTGATTACATTTATTAACTACTTTTTTAAAGAAAGACCTTCTCAATTGAAGGTCTTTTATCTCTTTGTAAAACAACAATAAAGATTAACCTAGCCTTTGGAATAGCAAGTAACCCTGTTAAATCAACATTTTCATTTTAGGTTCCATGTATCTTTTGAAGTATCATCTGTCATTGCATATGCGATATTGAGAAATTTGTTTCGGACTCTTTTCTAATATCAGGTCTAACCTAAATGCTGCAATGAATACATTAAAAAGATGTAAGTAAAATGATTAAGGGGGAACTCAGTTGTCAGAAGGATTACATAGTATCATCTTACCCGTTTCAATTGAAAATGTATGGGGGTTTGTCAGTGTCATTGATCTATGGGCGCCTCTGGTCCCAGGATATATTAGTCATGAGATAATAAATGATGAGACACTCGTATGGGAGTTTAAAAGCGATTTGGGTTTAATGAAAAAGAAAATTAAACTAGAAGTTGATATATTAGAATGGAACGAACCTAATAAGGTAACATTTAACCTTCGGGGATTAAATGAAAAATTTGATGGATATGGTTACTTTTTTGCTGAACAGATCGGGAAAGGACAGACTAAGATGACTGGTTGTCTTGCGATAATGGCTAAAGGAGCTAAAGCACCGATTGTAAATGCTTTGTTAAAATCCTACGTTCCCCAAATGACTGTTGAATTTTCAGAGGCTATTGCACAAAATCTCCTTGTACAAAAATAGAGTATTTACCTATCGAATAAGGGTTAGTTGAGATAAATACTTGACAAGTATACCTGAGAGGTATGTATTATGAATTGTAAGGCGATAAGATTATTTTTTTACATTCATTCCATATGGGACTAAACGTGGATGGTATGCCTGATAAGAATAATAAGTTACAAGGGATAGGAGGTCAACCTCACACATGGAATATGAAAAGCAAATGAAAAATAGAGTTAAACGAATTGAAGGACAGCTTCGAGGGATTTTGAAAATGATGGAAGAAAATAAAGACTGTAGAGATGTCGTAACACAGTTATCTGCCACTCGATCTGCAATAGACCGTACAATTGGTGTAATTGTGAGCTCCAATCTTGTAGAATGTGTCCGGGAAGCTAATGAGACAGGTGAAAAGAACCCTGAAGAACTTGTTAAAGAGGCAGTTAATTTATTAGTGAAAAGCCGATAAAATAAATGAGTTAAATTCAGTGTATCCTGTATATTTTTTTGCAATGAAAGTTTGTATAAGAAGATTAAAAGTCACCCTGGCAGTTATGGATATTTAAGGGTTGGTTCGAAAATACTTATATAGATAGGCCTCTACAGGGAGGGGCCTATTTTTTGCGAATTTTTGTTTTCTTTTTTCTAATAGGCAAATCCTTTGATATAAAGAATTTGCATGTTATCCTTAAAGGGATAAAAATTGAGTGAGGGTATGCTATGGAATTCACGCATGTTACAACGGTTTTGTTAGGCCTCGTTATTATTCTTAATATTCTATTTGCAACGATTGTTATATTTTTTGAAAGAAGAGAAGCGAGCACGACCTGGGCTTGGTTATTGGTGTTATATTTTTTACCTGTAGTCGGTTTTATTTTATATCTTCTTTTTGGAACAAGTTTGAGGCACGCTCACTTATTCCAATGGGAGGATAAGAAAAAAATTGGGATTGAAGAAATCCTTGATAAACAGATGGAAGAGCTTTCTACGGATCACTTTCCTTTTCGAAATACCTCTTCGAGCAATTACCGTGATTTGATTTATATGCACCTTCGAAATAATGATGCAGTTCTGACGGAAGATAATCATGTCGATATTTTTTCGGATGGAAGAAAGAAGTTTGAACAGCTTTTTAAAGATATCGAAGAGGCAGAAAACCATATACATATACAATATTATATTATTCAAAGAGACGGTCTCGGAAAACGGTTCATTGAGGCTTTGACGAAAAAAGCAAATGAAGGTGTCAAAGTCCGCCTGCTTTATGATGAATTAGGGTCAAGGGGAATGACAAAAAGTTTTTTCAAGGACTTTAGGCAGGCAGGCGGCAGAGTGGAAGCATTTTTTCCATCCAAGTTAAAATTTATTAATTTACGTTTGAATTTCCGTAATCATCGAAAGCTCGTCATCATAGATGGAAAAGTAGGGTATGTTGGCGGCTTTAATGTCGGAGATGAATATTTGGGGCTTAATCCAAAGTTCGGTTATTGGCGTGATACACACCTTAGAATAAAGGGATCTGCGGTCAAAGCCATTCAAACTCGTTTTATTCTTGATTGGAATCAGGCATCAAAAAATCATGATATTATTTATCAGCCACATTATTTTCCTAATTTGAAGCCTCAGGGTAATATTGATTTGCAAATTGTGACAAGTGGTCCTGATTCTGAATGGGAACAAATAAAAAATGGCTATATTAAATTAATTTCTTCAGCAAAGAAATCGATTCTGATTCAAACACCTTACTTTATACCGGATGCTAGTTTATTGGATGCACTCCGGATTGCCAGCTTGTCAGGGCTGGATGTGAAAATCATGATTCCTAATAAGCCTGATCATCTTTTCGTTTATTGGGCAACAACCTTTAATGCAGGGCAGTTATTAAGAGCGGGAGCTAAGGTATACATCTATGATAACGGTTTTATACATGCGAAAATGATTGTTGTGGACGAAGAGGTCTCTTCGGTCGGTACTGCTAACATTGATGTCCGGAGTTTTAAATTGAATTTTGAAGTCAATGCCTTTATTTATGATGAAGGAATGGCCGAAACGCTGACGAAAAACTTTTATAATGATGTAGAAGTTTGTAGACAACTAACAATTGAAGAGTTTGAAAAACGTTCAAAGTGGATTCGTTTTAAAGAGTCCATAGCAAGGCTGTTATCACCCATTTTATAATTTTTATACGGAGCAGCCAAACACTATACGGGCTGCTTCTTTTGGTACAATAAATAATAATCAATGAAAGGGAGGATTTGTGGTGAAGACTTTTATAATCACAGGAGCTTCGAGAGGATTAGGTGCAGCTATTGCTAAGCAATGCTTGAAGAAGAGTGACCATTGTATTTTATTATCCCGTACAGCTCATCCTGAAATGGTGGAAATAGCTGCTCAATTCGGAACAAAACTTACTTTTATTTCCGTTGATTTAAATGAAATTGAGCAGCTTACTTCGTTAGTCAAGAAGATTCTTGAAGAGGTCGATGAAAAAAGCGAGATTTACTTTGTTAATAATGCTGGTGTAATTGAACCAATCAAGCCGGTAGGAAATCTGGGACAGGAAAGTTTGGAAACCAGCTTGCGAGTAAATTTTATGGCACCAGTAGTATTAGCAGATGCATTCGTAAAACGAACAAAGAATTGGGACCGAAAGAAGGTTATGGTCAACATTTCTTCAGGAGCAGCGAAAAATCCCTATCATGGCTGGGCTGCCTACTGTAGTACAAAGGCGGGACTTGAAATGTTCACCCGTGTTGCAGGATTGGAACAGGATAAGGCGCCTTTCCCTATGACTCTCATATCTTTTTCACCAGGTGTAATGGACACAGGGATGCAAGAAACAATTCGTTCAGCTGATGAACAGGACTTTTCCGACAGGGAAAAATTTCATGACTATAAAGAAAAAGGCACTCTAAGAAGCCCAGAATTCGTTGCGGAAAAACTATTGGAGCTACTCGAAGTAGATGAGTTGGAAAATGGAAAGTTTTACGATATTAAAAGTTTACTTTGAGGTATAGAAGAAAAGCTGGGATGGAAACTTAGCAAATAGTATTAAAAGTAAGAGGTTGTCCTTTTGGACAGCCTCTTTTCATTTTAAAGCAGTGATGATAATATATTTTTCTCTTTGTACACTTCTCACCATTTTGACAAGGTTCTATCCATGTAAACCAATTTTCTTTGCTTCATATGCTTTTCGAAGTACATTTCATAAAGAGTGTATGTAGTTTGCAGCCAGACCAATAGAAATGGTTTTGTTGAAAATTTGATAATTCCTTTAAATTAGCCTCCTATGACTGTTTTTTTGCGTCATGTATAAAAGTACGGGGAGACTGGAATATTGTAAGTTTTATTTACAAATCAATCAGTATAGATTAATAACATGGCGGACTCTGAGTGTCAATATATTCAGAATATTCAACACGATGAAAATTTGATAATTCGTTCTATATAAATACCCGAATAACATACACTTTTTCGAGGGAGTGGGAGGGTTTTGAATGACGATCGTTATTGTGAAAAAAGGTGATAGCCTATGGGAAATTGCTAAAATGAATAAGGTTGACCCA
The DNA here is from genome assembly GCF_001273755.1 of Peribacillus butanolivorans. Classification (GTDB taxonomy): domain Bacteria; phylum Bacillota; class Bacilli; order Bacillales; family DSM-1321; genus Peribacillus; species Peribacillus butanolivorans. The sequence goes on along the minus strand of NZ_LGYA01000001.1, from coordinate 2,865,029 downwards.
TCGAGGATAGTCGAAGTTAACGGATTGGAATCAACAGCACTGGTTCCCGGTTTGGCGTTGTATATCCCGGATGACAAAGTGGTGAATCGAACGTATCTTATAAAAAATGGTGATACGCTCTCTAAAATTGCCCGACGTTTTGGAACAAGTATAGCGACCATCATGAAAGCAAATCCAGGGCTTGTTGCAAGCTCACTTAAGGTCGACACGGAAATTTTGATTCCGTCTCCTTACAAAAATCAATTGATCACGCTTGGGTTTGCCTTCCCAACTTCAGGTGGAGTAGTGTTTAAAACGCTTGAGGAGAATGGTGATAAGTTATCCTATTTAGCAATTGTAGCTTATTCCTTTACCAAGGAAGGCTATGCAGTCGTTGATGGTGATGATCTCCCTCTTATCGCGAAATGCGAACAGACCGGGGTGACGCCACTATTGATGATCCGGAATTTTCAAGACGGTGATTTTGATGCTGACTTGGCGGGTGAAGTTCTCGCTAGTTCGATTTACAGAGGGAATTTGATTAAAAGTATGCTGAATTTTGTAAGGGAGAAAGGCTATGGGGGGGTCAGTATGGACATCGAATTCATCCCGCCTGCAAGACGGTCTGATTATGTGCTTTTTTTAAAAGAATTAAAAGAGGGGTTGAACGAACTAATTCTTCATGTTAACGTACATGCAAAAACATCAGATAATCCTGACAATCGAATTGTAGGCGGTCATGATTATCGGGGAATTGGAGAGGTAGCCGACCTTGTTGCCGTGATGACAATTGATTTTGGGTATCCAACTGGCCCACCCGAACCAATTTCTCCACTTTGGTGGATGGTCGAGGTTATTCGTTACGCTTTAACGAATATCCCTGCGTATAAATTGCAGTCGGCATTTCCTATGTATGGATACGATTGGATTGTACCAAGCAATGATACGAAGGCATTATCAGCGCAAAATGCACAAAATCTTGCTATTGCGACTGGCTCGGAAATCTCTTTCGACACGTCAGCGGCATCACCTACCTATTCTTATAGAAAAGAAAACTTGGATCATGTCGTTTGGTTTGAAGATATTCGTTCGATAAGCGCAAAATATGAAGTGATTGATGCCTATGAACTGATAGGTGCCACTTATTGGCAGATTGGTTTGGAATTTCCACAGAATTGGGCGTATATGGAACAGAATATTATAATTATAAAATAGAATGTTTTGGTGTAAGTAATGAGCATTAAAAAGAGAATTTCGATCAACCATGCAATTTTGGATGGTTCTGTTGGTTTGCTGTAACGGGTCCAAGCAAGTTCCTACCCAGGAAAAATATGAGGACAGCCAATCATGATCAACACAGCCTTGGGTGTCACTAAAAAGGGAAAGGAGCTACGAAATGAAAGCTCCTTTCAAATACAGAAACAAATGGAGGTACAAGAAGGCTTGCAGTGATGATTTTATATTTCTTTCCCTTGAAAGTCCTTCCTTTTCCAAATCGCATAAAGAAAGGCAATGAATATTAAAATTGAAGAGAATTGGAAAGTTATTTTGACACCGTATGTTTCCGTTATATAGCCTAGAAGCAGAACGGAACAAGCAAACGTAAGATTGATAACAGCTCCCCAAACCGCATATATTTTCGCTAATGTTTTTTCCGATGCTTGATCTTGGATAAGCTTGGTGTAAAATACATCCCGAATTTGTTCTGGGAGGCCGTACAGACATGCTAGCAGCAAAGCAATTGCTGGATTAGTGTTCGCACCGAATAGCATTGTCAGTAGGGCACTGAGAAATAGTCCGAAAATAATGAAAAAGCAGATATATTTTTCTAGTAACTTTGCAAAACGGATGACAAGCAATCCACTAACAATCATGCCGATAAAGTAGCTTGTGTTAATATACCCCCACCATTGCTCTCCTAGTTTTAAGTTCTGTTCGACATATACATATATAACAGCAGCGACCCAGACGCTAGATGCTAAAGTTGTTATAAAATCAAGGGAGATGAGTGTACGAATAGTTGGTTTTTTTCGAATCGCAACCCATCCGGATTTAATCGAATCCCGACTTGATGAATGAATGGTTTCTGCTGTTTGTTCAGTGATTTCAATTTTTATGGTACAGATTGTTGAAACGGCATAAAGTATAACTGTCATCCAAATAATAAAGCTACTGCTGGTGGATATTAATAAAACAGAACCAAGTGGCCACCCTGAGACAAAGATTGTCTGGGTGATTACATTCAAAAAACCATTTGCCCTTATCAATTCTTCTTTTGGAACTAATTGAGGCGTCAAAGCTGCACATACCGGGGCAGCTACTCCATCTAATAATGAAATCATGGCGATAAAGATTAGAGCTACCACAGCAAAAGCTTGATTAAAATTAGTTATATAGATTCCTAGTATAATGAGTAAGATAGTTTTCCACAATTGAGATAGTACAAGGATTCGTTTTAAAGTAAATCTGTCAATAATGAGAGGTGCAAGTAAACTACTGAAAAACCGAAAAATCGTTGTAGTGAACGGAAGCAAGCTCAAATAAAGAGCCGATCCTGTTAAGGCATATATAAGTGAAATCAACCCGACTACATAAAATATATCTCCAAGATTAGCAAACGCCTGACCAATCCAAAGGTGGCGAAACGATTTGTTCTTCATGATTACCATCCTTTTGAATGAATAATGTTATATGGTATTAGAATGGATTTTTAAAATTACACTGGATTCACTCCTTAAAATTAATAGGTTTATGAGCCGGGTTAGTGGCTGTTTAATATAGATAATTTTACCATAATATTAGCTTCGTAATCCGAAATACTTGAAGATTAATGAATATGGAATTATACTCCTATATATATGTTTAAAAGGAGAATAATTTGATGATTCGACGTTTTGCTTCATATTACCTGCCACATAAGCGGTTATTCATTATTGATTTCTTCAGTGCAGTGGTTGTTGCTGTGCTTGAACTTGCTTTTCCGCTAGCTGTTCAATGGTTTATAGATACACTGTTGCCGGGTGACGATTGGTCGGCAATTGTTTCTGTGAGTGCGGGCTTATTACTTCTCTATATAATTAGTACATTCTTGCAGTTTATCGTAGGTTATTGGGGGCATAAACTGGGGATTAATATCGAAACTGATATGCGCGAAGAGCTATTTGAGCATGTTCAAAAACAGTCTTTTAGATTTTTCGATAACACAAAAACTGGCCATATTATGAGCCGAATCACGAATGATTTGTTTGATATCGGAGAACTAGCACACCATGGTCCCGAAGATTTATTCATTGCTATTATGACCTTTATTGGAGCTTTTTGGATTATGTTGACGATCAATGTGAAGCTGGCGCTCATATCCGTTTGTATATTGCCATTCCTTGTTTTGCTAATTGTTATAAGTAATTTAAAGATGAATAAAGCATGGAAGCAAATGTACAAAGAAGTTGCAGATGTTAATGCACGTGTGGAAGACAGCGTCTCAGGTGTTAGGGTCGTTCAGTCTTTTACTAATGAAACATATGAAATGGAACGATTTTCGACGAATAATCGCAGATTCCGTAAGGCGAAGTTACTTGGATATAAGGTAATGTCCTTCAGCTTATCAGGGATTTACATGATGACCAGGTTTATGACACTCGCAGTGTTAGTAATGGGTGCTTGGCTTACTTTTCATGGACAGCTCTCATATGGGGAACTAGTCGCGTTTGTCTTATATGTGAACGTTTTATTTAAGCCAATCGATAAAATCAGTGCGTTGATGGAACTATATCCGAAAGGGATGGCTGGATTTAAGCGTTTTACAGAACTTCTGGATATAGAGCCAGATGTCGAGGATAAAAAGAATGCATTTGCCGTTAATGCTCTTTTAGGTGATATTTCTTTTAATGATGTCACTTTTAATTATGAAGACAAAAAAACTGTTTTAAAAGGCATTGATTTGAATATCAAAGCTGGTGAAACCATTGCTTTTGTAGGTCCATCCGGAGCTGGAAAAACGACTATCTGTTCGTTAATCCCTAGATTCTATGATGTTATTTCCGGTTCAATTTCTATTGATGGAATTGATATTCGAGAGATGACAAAAAAATCACTACGGTCACAAATAGGCATAGTCCAGCAAGATGTGTTTCTTTTTACAGGAACATTAAAAGAGAATATCTCATACGGATTGCTTAATGCAACGCATGAACAAATTCAAGAAGCAGCAAGAAAAGCCCATCTAGAGGCTTTCATTGAAGGATTACCAGAAGGATATGAAACTCAAATAGGTGAGCGAGGTTTAAAGTTATCGGGAGGACAGAAACAAAGAATTGCAATCGCCAGGATGTTCTTAAAAAATCCGCCGATATTAATTCTCGATGAGGCAACATCTGCGCTTGATACTGAAACCGAAAGAATCATCCAGCAGGCACTTACCGAACTTGCTGAAAATAGAACTACACTTATTATCGCCCACCGATTAGCAACGATTCGAAACGCCGACAAAATTATTGTTGTTACAGAAGAAGGAATTGCTGAAGAGGGCCGCCATGAAGACTTACTTAAGCAAGGTGGTATCTTTGCTAATCTGCATAAATTACAATTTCAAAAATAATAGTGATCTAAAGCTACATGTCCTTTCATTGAGGATATGTAGCTTTTATTAATTTATTTGAATTATTCCTCAGTTATTGAATTAATTCCAATTAATGATAACAAAGTTGCGGAAAAAAAGTTCTGTTTTATTTAAAACTCATGAAAATTATCACTTAATCCGTTATTATATAGGTAATAAAGAATGGTTTAAGGAGCTGTTAAACGTTCGTTATGGTATAAAAGTAACGGTTTCTTTATTCCTTTCTTTGCAAGGGAAATATAAATTTTTACTATATAAACATGTAGGGGTGCGTTAATTGGTTACGGATATCATTAAAAGAATGGAAGATTTCATGAATGAAATGGAGGGAAAATGGGGGCCAATTGATAAAGAGTTTGATAAAGTACAATTTCAGGAGGATATCTCAAAAAGGTTCCAAACAACTTTGTACACCCTTAAGGACTCACTTTTTATGCAAGAGCAAATCGAAATTGAAAAATGGAAGAATCATGTGCAGAAACAATTGGAAGGATAGCTTGCGCAAATATCAAGATTTATTTAAAGAAGAATCTCCTGCAAGTAAAAAAAGCATCAGTAATCTCTTTGAATAAAAGGGGTTACTGATGCTTTTGATTTGCATTATAGGCCTAAGATTAAGGCCATATCGAAAGTGGCGGAAACTCATCAAGTTGCTGAGCATTGTTGCATACCTAAAATAGAAACTGACTTTTCGATATTAGTGCTTAAAAGGGAACGTAGCATGCGTTAAGTAACCGGAACCCTGAAATCAGAAGGCAAGATTAACAATTAAAATGGCTCCATCAAAAATCCGGCGATTAAGCATGAGAGCTATCGTAAAATATAAAAAGTTCAAGAAAACTCCGTCCATGTCAGATTCATTGGAATAGTGCGAAGGAAGGTGAAGTTAAGTACCTCCGAATGTCACCGTAATGAAAAATAAAAGAATGGATCGATAAATTGTAACTTGCTAACAGGTATAGGAATACTTTTTTATAGAATCGATAAGGCTAGGAGGATGCCGATAATCCCCGATAGCTCCCTATATATTATGAAAAATTATCATAATGTCAGTCACCGTCAAAATTAACTCGGGGGAGGTCCGAATGCGAGAATAATTACCAGACATACCATATTGTAACCCATTACCTCTCCAAGACGCTTAGGTCGAAAGAGGTTTAAACGATTGTCGAAACGTGTGTTCTTGATGTTACCCAGCCTACATTCTAAATGTACCAAAACATCATCTTTTTAGAAACATGTGATTCAGCTAGAGAATTGATAGATGCTATGGACAACAAAAATAACGTCAAGAAGGTTTCTGTTAAAGAGAGTAGGAAAGAGCGACTTTAATGTCGACTAATCAATGTCTTAAGAAATCTTAAAAATATCCTAATATAGAAAAAATGAAACTTCTATTCATTCATTCTTCAAATGGTTTAAATATTTATTGTTTAATTAATTTAGTGAAATTTCCAGAATGTTGTTATTCCCCTTGTGAGTAAAAATCTTTGTGCTTGGGCTCAGTTGAAATAACTTCCTCCACCGAACCGAAAATGACAGATAGGGCAACAGAATTCTGTTTGTATTTCCTTGAGGATATCGGGAGGAGATGTTTAAATATAGACTGGAAAGAAGAGTATCTATTGTATTTTGTTAAGTTGTTAAAAAATTCAAAAAATGGTTTGACAAGGATAAAAACAGAAGCTTATAATCAACGTAAGTTCTAATTTTGAAAACTGAGTTTTACATTATAGAACACATTTATTACTGAAGAAAAACTTAGGTCTAAAAATTGCAGAAATAATAATGGGATAAACAGGTATTTATTGGTAAAATGTCTTCCTTGCTCCGGTTAAAACAAAACGGAGTTTTATATTATAAAACAAAATTCTGCGATACTAACAAGAAATAGTAATGGGAAGTTCTTAATATCAGTCTATAATGATAACGCTTACAAAAACTTTAGGGGGTGTTTTAAATGAAAAAAAGAAAGTTTTATGGATTTGCCACAAGCGTAACTCTTGCTGGGGTATTACTTCTTTCAGGATGTGGAAGTGAGGGAGAAAAGACTAGCGGATCTGGGATTGAAAAGAAAACCATTAAAGTTGCACATTATTTTGCTGAAGATCATCCTCAAAATATTGCATTAAAAGAAAAATTCAAAACACAGGTTGAAAAGGAAAGCAATGGAGAATTAGAGGTCCAAATTTATGCTAACAGTACATTAGGAGCGGAAAAAGAATTTTATGATGGTGTCAGAAACGGAACAATCGAAATGGGTATCCCAGGTCTAATAATGCAGGCTGACATTCCTAAAATGGGGGTTCCTGAATGGCCATTCCTATTTAGAGATTTCGAACATGTAAAATCGGTACTGAATGGTCCGATTGGTGAAGAATTGACCGAAGACCTAAATCCAAAACATGGAGTAACGCCACTGGCTTGGAGTGCAAATGGATTTAGAATGTTTTCGAGCAATCGTACGATAGAAAGTATGGATGACTTTGATGGCCTTCGACTTAGAATGCCTAACATACCAAACTACATAAAATTAGGTGAATCGCTCGGAGCAAACGTTAGTCCACTGCCTATTTCTGAAGTGTTTACTGCTCTTGAACAAAAGGTAGTAGATGCTCAAGATAACCCTATCGCCACGCTTAGATCCTCAGGATGGAATGAAGTTCAAAGTGATGTACTAGAATCAAAGCATATGTTTAGCCCTAATATTTACATTATTAATAGCAAATTCTTTAACGGCTTGACTAAGGAACAACAAAAGATTATTGAAACAGCAGCAAAAGAAGCAGCAGCATATGAGTTTGAATTACTGGAACAAAGCTATGAAGATGATAAAAAATTCCTCCAGGATAATGGAATCAAATTTACTACGCCTGACGAAAGATTTACCCAAGAAATGGTAAAGGCGTCTCAACCTGTATATGATGAAGTCTTTGCAGAAAATGCTTGGGCAAAAGAGCTAGTTGGAAAAATTAAAGCAGAATAAAGCAAGGTCATAGGAAGGGGGAGATATAAAGATGAGTAAAATATCCAGACTATTAGAAAATACTTTGAACATTGTTATGGCTGCTGCATTAGTGATCATGGTTGTTCTCGTCTTTGGTAATGTAGTTCTTCGATATTTCTTTAACTCAGGTATCACTTGGTCAGAAGAAATGTCAAGGTACCTTTTTATCTGGCTGACGTTCCTCGGTGCCATTGGTGCTTATAAAAACAAAGAACACTTGGGTGTTGACATGGTCATTAAAAGGCTTCCAAACAAGATGAAAAAAGTGGTGCTCGTTATTAGTGATTTGATGATATTGTTTGTCCTTCTCCTTGTCCTGGATGGTAGCTGGAAAATGACTTTGATTAACATTGATAGTACAGCGCCTGCTACTGGTATGCCATTAGCATTTGTATATGGGACAGGTATCCTTGTTAGTATTTCCATGGGTTTATTGATCATTAACAATTTATATAGGATCTTTTTCAATAAGATTAAGGACGAAGAATTAGTCAGTATTAGTGAGTCTGAAGAGCTAATCTCTCTCCATGGTGATGAATTTATAACAGAAGGAATTATAGAAGGGAAGGAGGAGAAACAAGGATGATAGGTGTATTTGTCGGATCTTTACTAGGAGCAATGTCTTTAGGAATGCCTATTGCTTTTGCCTTACTTGTAAGTAGCGTAGTGTTAATGTACGCTCTTGGTATTTTTGACAGTCAAATCATCGCGCAAAACTTAATCAGCGGTGCTGATAATTTCCCACTCATGGCGATTCCGTTCTTTATGTTGGCGGGGGAGGCAATGAATCGGGGTGGATTGTCACGGCGTATCGTTGAGATGGCAATGTCTATGGTTGGGCATATCAAAGGAGGACTTGGTTATGTTGCAATAATTGCGAGTGTATTATTTGCAAGTTTATCAGGTTCAGCCGTTGCTGATACAGCAGCTCTTGGGGCTATCTTAATACCAATGATGACAAAAGCTGGCTATAATGTGAGCCGTTCAAGCGGGTTGATAGCATCTGGTGGAATTATTGCCCCAATCATCCCACCGAGTATTGGTTTTATTATTTTCGGTGTAGCCAGTGGTGTGTCCATTACAAAGCTATTTATGGCAGGGATCGTTCCAGGGGTTTTACTTGCGATCGGACTTACTATTACCTGGGCCATTATAGCACGCAAAGATAATGTAGCCGTTAAACCTCGTGCCTCAATTAAAGAAATACTTATTTCACTTCGTCAAGGGATATGGGCTCTATTCCTACCCGTCATTATCATTGGGGGATTGAAATTCGGATTATTTACACCGACTGAAGCTGCAGTCGTGGCTGCAGTGTACGCAATATTTGTCGGTCTAGTAATCTATCGTGAAATGAAAGTGACAGATTTGTACGATGTCTTTGTTCATGCCGGAAAAATGACAAGTGTGGTCATGTTTCTGGTCGCAGCAGCACTCGTGTCATCTTGGCTGATTACTGTAGCTGATTTACCTGGTCAGGTAATTGGCTTGCTGGAACCATTTTTGGATCATCCGCTCCTTCTATTAATAATGATTAACTTGCTAGTTATTGTAGTTGGAACAGCGATGGATATGACGCCGACGATCCTAATTCTCACACCTGTTTTGATGCCGCTAGTTGAAGCAGCAGGAATTGACCCAGTATACTTTGGTGTCCTGTTTATCCTGAATAATGCCATTGGTTTGCTTACACCACCGGTTGGAACCGTTTTAAATGTCATGTGTGGGATAAGTAAAATCAGTATGGAAGACATCATGAAAGGGATATGGCCTTTCTTGCTTGTTGAAGTAATTGTTTTGATTTTGTTAATCTTGTTCCCTTCCTTAGTATTAGTCCCTCTAGGATGGTTTACATCCTAATGGAATGAACCAGTAAGTGGATTTGTATGCTCAGAGTTATAACATTATAGGAGGAAATATGATGAATAATTGGCTTAAGCGATTGGCAGCTGGTGTGATTTTGCCGGGAATATTACTATTAAGTGCTTGTGGAAGTGCACAAAATGAAAGCGCTACAACAGACGGTATCCAGGAAAGAACAATCAAAGCAGGTATCGGAAATAGTAAAATGCACCCACAAGGGCAGGGGATGGTCAAATTTAAAGAACTGCTTGAAGAAAAAAGTGGAGGGAAAATGAAAGTCCAAAACTTCTTTGATGCCACCCTTGGAGATGATCAAAAAATGACAGAAGCTCTTCAAGGAGGCTTACAGGAAGTAACAGTTCCTTCAACTTCTCCACTTGTGGGGATGATAAAGGAATTTGGAATCTATGACTTTCCATTTGTCTTTAATAATGAAGAAGAAGCCTATTCAGTACTTGATGGTGCAATAGGTAAAAAGCTTTTGGATAAATTACCGGAACATGATTTAGTAGGTCTGGGGTACTGGGAAAACGGCTTCCGAAACTTAACAAACAGCAAACACCCAGTTGTAACAGCTGATGATTTCAAGGGCCTTAAGATACGTACCATGCAAAATGAAGTGCACTTAGATGCATTTTCAAAGTTAGGGGCTAATCCATCTCCCATGGCTTTCTCTGAAGTATTCACCGCATTAGAAACAGGCACTGTTGATGGTCAAGAGAATCCTCTCGCGACAATTCAAACGCAAAAATATAATGAAGTACAAGACTACTTAAGCCTTACAAAGCATGTTTATACACCATTTGTATTCCTTGTCAGCAAAAAGTTCTGGGATGACTTATCGGAAGAAGAACAAAAAATCATGAGTGAGGCTGCACAAGAAGCTGGAGAGTACCAACGGGCACTTAATCGAAAGGAAAATGAGAAAGCACTTAAATATCTAAAAGAAGAAGGAATGAAAATCAACGAAGTAAAGCCGGAAGAAATGGCAAAAATGAAGGAAGTTATTCAACCAGTGACGGACAAGTTTGCCCAAAAGTTCGGCCCGGATCTTGTTGAAGAAATGATGACCGAAGTTGAAAAAGTGCGCGGTAATTAAACAGCACTGCAGTATGGAGGAATGATAATGAATATTATCTCTGAGCTTTTACGAGAAATTCAATTACCGAAAATGGTCAAAGTGCGGCAGGTATTTCATGCACCTCAACTCGCTGATGTAGCGGGTGAGGTGCAAAAGGCGATAAAAGAAGCTGGGGTTTTATCAAGAATAATTGAAAATGACAATGTGGCTATTGCTGTAGGAAGCAGGGGGCTAGCAGATCTCCCTATACTGGTAAGAGAAACAGCAGCTGCAGTTAAGAATGCAGGAGGCAATCCATTTATTGTACCTGCAATGGGGAGTCATGGCGGAGCAACAGCGGAAGGGCAAATTGACGTGTTGCATCAGCTGGGTGTGACAGAAGAAGTGGTTGGAGCGCCAATAAGGTCTTCAATGGAAGTGGTGAAACTGGATGAGTTGCCTAATGGGCTCCCTGTATATATCGATAAATTTGCCTATGAAGCGGACAAAATTATAGTCATTAATCGGATAAAACCACACACTGCATTTCGTGGGCCGGTTGAAAGTGGTTTAATGAAAATGATCACAATTGGTTTAGGTAAACAAAAAGGAGCCGAAGCAGCTCATGCATATAGTTTTAAGTATATGGCTGAGCATGTACCTGAGATGGCGAAAATTTCCTTATCGAAAGCTCCGATTATATTCGGCATTGCGACTATTGAAAATGCCTACGATAAACCTGCGAAAATCGTAGCTGTACCGGCGGAGGATTTAGAAAAGGTTGAGACTGGACTGTTGATAGAAGCGAAATCGTTAATGCCAAAGATTCATTTCGATAAGATGGATGTACTTATTGTAAATGAACTAGGAAAAGACATTTCCGGGGATGGAATGGATCCAAACATAACGGGCAACTTCGCCACTCCTTATGCTTCTGGCGGTCCAGAAGTTAAACGGACCGTTGTCCTTGGACTTACCGAGAAAACTCATGGGAATGCAAACGGCATCGGTATGGCTGATATGACGACGAAAGCGGTCATGAATGAAATCGAATGGGAAAAAGGGTATGCCAATGCACTCACCAGCACCGTGACAGATGTTGTAAAGCTCCCTATGTTTTTAGATACTCAGGAATTGGCTGTAAAAGCTGCAATCAAAACGTGCAATGCCTTCGATTTAAATCAAGTAAGAGTCGTAAGAATAAAAAATACACTTGAAATCGGTGAAATTTGGATTTCTGAAAGCATGATGGAAGAGGCTGAAAGAAATAGCAAGTTAGAAATCTTGTCAGAATTAGAAGACTTGGTTTTAGACTATTAGATACCCTTCTTTATTTCTTTTAATAGATTTCATTTGAAAATAGTGAAAAGGAGTGCTTTAAATGACTCACCTATATCCCCTCATTGATAACGAAGTTAACCCTTACCGAGATAACGTACAGGGAAAAGCAAATGAACCGATTACGGTCGCGGGTCTGCTAGACCGCTCCAAATTGACACTTGGTTCTACCTATGAAGGTGGCAAGCCGGACTGGACGCTGGAAGAAATTTATATGCGGCTTGAAAGAAATGCGCCGCGTATTGCGATTATCGGCGGTTCGTCCGATCACCCGGCGCACATTATGGATTACCAAACGTCCGCACGGGCAGCAATCCGCATCTGGCAAAATGGCGGTGTGCCGTTTCACTTCTCGACACCGGTAATGTGTGATGGAACTGCACAAAGCAATCAAGGGATGAGTTACTCACTGCAAAGCAGAAATGCGGTTGCACAAATGGTTGTCAATCAGCTTGAAGCTCACAGTTATCATGGTGCATTCGTTATTCAAGGGTGTGATAAACAGCCTCTTGGTGTTGTAAGCGCGCTTGCGCATGTCGACCGTGTGCGTCGCAACCGAGGTGAAGCGCCCTTTTTCGCGACATTCGCACCTGCTCACGTATTAGAAGGTGGTTCGATTCCTGCCGACGTGATAGAAGAATTGGAAGCATTGGCGAAAAAAGCGGAAAGTGAAGGTGTAGCTGATGTAGCCGTTGATTTACGTGATACGATGGCGTATATCTTGCAATGTTCATTGAATACTGCATTTCAGGGTGTATTCGAACGTGCATACGAACGTGGCATCTTGACGAAAGAACAGCATAAATATTTTGAAATGAGGCTTGCTGTAGCTACTTGTGATGGTCAGGGAGGCGTGTGTGCCTTTAACGGAACGGGCAATAGTTCACGTCATCTAGTTGCAGGCATGGGACTCGTTCATCCAGCAGTTGAGCTATTAACAGATCCACCATCACAGCGCCAGATTAACGCCGTGCTTGATAGCTTTTCTGTAATGATTAACGACGAGCGATACGGAGTGGCCAACATTGTCGCGACGAATATAAAAAATGCAATACGCATTCACAGCGCTTCGGGTGGTTCTACGAACTTAATGATGCATATCGTAGCTGCCATGCTATATGCAGGATACAAATTCAGCTTATGGGATCTTGACCGCATTCACCATTTACATCCGATTCCTGATTTATTTGATTACAGCTTGACTGAAGGACGTGACATTTATTCACTTGCAATGCAGTGTTGCAGTGGCACAAGCCGTGGTATGGAAACGCTTGTTTACGAACTTATTGAAAATGGTGTACCAATGGATCAGGATGCGCCAACAGTCGCCGCAAAAACGTGGAAAGAACGTCTTGCGATTACACGCAGCCTTCAGGCAGTAAATGTAAAGAATAATCAAGTTATTTTATCCACTCCACGCCGTGGATTCAGCGGTGTAGATGTATTAAAAGGAAACTTTTTTGAAAGTGCTGTTGTGAAAATTAGCGGGATGCCGACACCGCAGCTTAATCAGTTCGATGATAAGCTAGCATTTGTTCTTTACTACGAAAATGAGGATGATGCCAATAGAAGCCTGCTTGATTCAAGCCTGCTCTCGAAAATAAAAGAGCAAAAGCTGTTCGAGCATGATCATCTTCTTGCGTCACTTAAATACAATAATGAGCCTGAATGGTCACGAATAAAAGATGCACCTTACGAGGAATTATTTGACGAGATGGCTGATCAAGGTACTTTGAAAATTGCCGTCATTATCGCAGGGCAAGGTCCCATTGCTTTCGGTATGCCAGAAATGTTTACACCGATGCAACATATTAATGCTAACCGTGTTATGAAAAAACTCGCAACAATCATTAGCGACGGCCGCTATTCGGGTGTCACTTACGGCGCCGCTATTGGTCATATGACACCAGAAGCATATGAAGATGGAGGCATTGGTTTCCTCCAAACGGGTGATGTTGTTCACCTTCAGCTTCGCGAGGGCCGCATTGATTTTGTCGATGCCGCTCAACTTCTTACCGGAAAAGTTGTGCATGAGTTTGAGGATTATATAAAGGAAGAAAGACAATCATTGGTCACGGAACGTAAGCAACGAATGAAAAATCGTCAAAAAATGGTTGCGGCCAGCAACCGGATGTATGGACATACAGATGCGGCAAATGGGGTTGTACCAATCGCCGTCGTAGAAGATGCTGTACTTGATTATGAACAGGATATTTTGCTTCTGGAAAAAAACATAGTAATAAAGTAAGGAACGCTCGTCATAAATCCGATAAAATAAAGAGAGACAGAAAATGAAGGAGTGAGGAACAATGCCTATCATCCAATCAGTGGAGCGCGCATTGAAAATATTGGATTTATTTGACGAGCGTGACAGGGATTTAACTATCACAGAAATAAGCAAACGAATGAATTTGCATAAAAGCACGGTTCATTCGCTTTTAAAAACCTTACAGTTGCATCAGTATATTTCACAAGGTGAAGAAAATGGCAAATACTCTCTAGGTTTAAAACTATTAGAGAGGGGGAGCGTGGTGGTGACCCATCTCGATTTGCGTAATGTCGCAAGAAAACATCTTGAATGGCTTTCCGAGACCACAAACTTAACGCTCCACCTCGTCATATTAGACGGGCAGGAAGGTGTATATATCGATAAAGTAGAAGGCAGAGGGGTTACGGTTTTGTATTCCCGTATTGGCCGCCGTGTCCCGATACATACAAGTGCGGTAGGTAAATCACTTGTGGCAACTAAAACCGATAGTGAACTAGATTTGCTCTTGGACGGCTATGTATATACAGGACCAACTGAAAGATCAATAAGGTCAAAAGAACAGTTCTTAGTTGAAATCGAAAAAGCACGTATTGCTGGGTATTCAATGGATAATGAAGAAAACGAACCAGGAATTTTCTGTCTGGCTGTGCCAATAAAAGATTATTCAGGCAAAGTAATAGCCGCTATGAGCGTATCGATGCCTTCATCGAAAGTAAATGAAGAAACACACGAGTATTATGTACGTATCTTAAAGGAATGCAGCAGTAAAATTTCGCAGGAGCTTGGATATGAATATCAAAAAATATAAAACGTGACTGCCATTTAGGAGGGACTAGCAAATGAAAATTATTCGCTATGTAAAAGAAAACGAGAAACAACTTGCTGCCGTGACAAACGAAAACAAGGTGGTGGATCTTCCGTTTATAGATTTTATGTCGTTGATTGAAACGGCACGTCAGAAAAACAAAACTGCGTTTGATATTGTAAAACAAATAGTTGCCGAAGAAGAAAAACAGCCATTAGAAGGTCTTAAATTAACAACGCCCATCGACGCACCAGAAGTATGGGCATCTGGTGTAACGTATAAAAAAAGCAAGGAAGCACGTAATTACGAAGCAACGCAAGGAAAGCTTGACCGCCAAACGTTCTATGACAAAGTTTATGATGCAGTGCGTCCCGAGATTTTCTTTAAATCGACTGCAGCAAGAACCGTAGGACCGAATGATCCAGTTTACTTACGTTCAGATTCACACTGGCAAATCCCGGAGCCAGAACTAGGTCTTGTCATCGACAAAGAAGGGACGATACTCGGATACATCGCAGGTAATGATATGAGCTGCAGGGACATTGAAGGTGAGAATCCACTTTATCTTCCACAGGCAAAAGTATGGAAAAATTCTTGCTCTATCGGACCGGCCATCTTATTAAAAGAGGCTGTTTCGGATCCATATGACCTTAAAATAATGTGCCGTATCTATCGAAATGAAGAAAAGGTATTTGACGGAGAAGCAAAAGTAAACCAACTGAAACGTACACTGGAAGAGCTT
Source organism: Peribacillus butanolivorans (assembly GCF_001273755.1). Taxonomy (GTDB): domain Bacteria; phylum Bacillota; class Bacilli; order Bacillales; family DSM-1321; genus Peribacillus; species Peribacillus butanolivorans. Next base: position 2,849,348 of record NZ_LGYA01000001.1, on the reverse strand, counting down.
GTGGAGTTTTTAGTGTTAGATAACATTATTTTTGACGGAACAGTTCTGCTCACAGGTACATGTGTAGTTCCGCCGAATGAATTTACATTGTATGACAACGATCGGATTGAAATTGAAATTCCAGGCATTGGAATTTTGAATAACCCCGTCATCCAAAGTAATGCCGTACAAACAATTTAAGGAGTGACAAAATGAGCGAATATAAAACCCTGTATTTAAGTAAGGAAGATAGTGTAGCTGTTGCCTTATCTGAAATTCCTGAAAAGACATCAGTGGTTGTGAAAGTAGGTCAAGATGACCTCGCTGTAACCGTAACCATTCTTGAACCGATTCGCTTTGGCCATAAGTTCGCAGTTAAAGCGATCGAACATGGAGCAGACATCATTAAATACGGTGAAGTCATCGGTGCTGCCTCCGCTTTTATTCCTGCTGGAGCACACGTTCATGTACACAATTTAGAAGGCAAAAGAGGAAGGGGTGACAAGATTGCTGAATGAAAAAATGCAGTTTTGGGGCTACCGCCGTCAGGATGGACGCGTAGGTGTCCGGAATCATGTTCTGATTTTACCTACGATTACTTGCGCAACGCAAACAGCTCAGCGCGTAACAGAGCTGGTAAGCGGAACAGTCACATTTATTCACCAGCATGGCTGTGCGCAAGTAGGCACTGATTATGATCAAACGGCCAGAACTTATGCGGGAATGGGTATGAATCCAAATGTATACGGTGTCATTGTACTTGGCCTTGGCTGTGAAACACATCAGGCGCATCGAATTGGGGATGAGATTGCCAAATGCGGCAAACCAGTCGAAACGGTGTCGATTCAGGATCATGGCGGCACACTTCAAACCATTGCAGAAGTAGCTAAAATTGCAGTCAAAATGGTACAGGATGCCTCGATGATACAACGAGAATTATGTGATTTTAGCGAGCTGATTGTCGGCACAGAATGCGGTGGGTCGGATGCATGCTCTGGATTATCGGCGAACCCGGCAGTCGGGCGTACGAGCGATTTGGTTGTCCAACAGGGGGGAACGGCTATTTTAGCAGAAACGACTGAACTCATCGGAGCAGAGCATTTGATAGCTAACCGGGCAGCAAACGACCAGGTAGCTAAAAAAGCTTATGCGGTTATTAAAATGATGGAAAACCGCTCGATTCAAATGGGCGTAGACATCCGCACCGGAAATCCAAGTCCGGGCAACATTGAGGGAGGTCTCAGCTCACTCGAAGAAAAATCACTAGGGGCTGCGACAAAATCAGGTACAACCCGGCTGGAAGAAGTCATTGATTATGCACAGGTACCGACGAAAAAAGGGCTCGTATGGATGGATACGCCTGGCCACGACATTGAGCAATTGACGGGCATGGTCGCAGGCGGTGCCCAAATTGTTCTCTTTACAAGTGGACGAGGCACGCCAACTGGTTCTCCGATTGCACCTGTTATTAAAATTTCAACGAATACGCCAATGTTTGAGCGGATGAATGAAAATATGGATTTAAATGCAGGTACGATTGTCGATGGTACAGAAACCGTTGATGAAGTGGGCCGTCGCATTATGGATGAAATTCAACACGTTTCAAACGGAAAACTCACAAAAGCGGAAATATTAAAGCAGCATGACTTTGGGATTTGGAGAATTGGACCAACATTTTAATATAAAAAGGAGCCAAAAACAATGATGTCAACTTCATTTGCAACGAAAACATATAAAAATTTTATTAACAATGAGTGGGTAAACGCATCTTCTATGGAGACGATTAAAAGCATTAATCCGGCGGATAAAGAACCGGTTGGATACGTTCAGAGCTCAACGGAAAATGACTTGAACAAAGCGGTAGTATCTGCGGATAAGGCGAAGAAAGCTTGGCGCAAGCTTGGGCAGTCTGCACGTGGCCAACTTCTTTTCAAAACGGCCAATATCTTAGAAGAAAACCTCGATGAAATTGCTGAAACAATGACCCGCGAAATGGGTAAAACATTACCCGAAGCAAAAGGAGAAACGGCACGAGGTGTTGCGATCTTACGTTACTATGCAGGGGAAGGAATGCGCAAAGATGGCGATGTTATTCCATCATCTGATAAAGATGCCCTTATGTTTACAAAACGTACACCACTTGGTGTTGTCGGCGTTATCACGCCATGGAACTTCCCAGTTGCGATTCCCATATGGAAAATGGCTCCGGCCCTTGTATATGGCAATTCAATCGTGTGGAAACCTGCTACGGAGGGAGCTGTTACAGCAGCGAAAGTGATGGAATGCTTCACAAAAGCCGGCTTCCCAGAGGGTGTTGTGAACTTCATTACCGGTACAGGATCTATCATCGGCCAAGGACTCATCGATCATCCGCTGTTAAATGCAATCACATTTACCGGTTCTGAAAGTGTCGGGCAAGTTGTAGCGAAGTCAGCTTCCGCTCGTGGCATTAAATATCAGCTTGAAATGGGTGGCAAGAATCCAGTTATCGTGACGAAAGATGCGAACATCGATCAAGCAGTCGAAGCAGTCATCAGCGGTGGATTTCGTTCTTCTGGCCAAAAATGTACAGCTTCAAGTCGTGTGGTCGTTGAATCAAAAGTCTATGATGAATTTAAACAAAAACTTGTAGACGCAGCTGCAAAAATTACCGTCGGCAATGGTCTACAAGAGGGTATTTGGATGGGGCCATGTGCAAGCGAAAGCCAGTTTAATACGGTGAAAGAATACATTGAAAAAGGCAAGCAGGAAGGCGCAAAACTCATACATGGCGGGGAGATATTAACTGGTGGGGACTACGATAGGGGCTTTTTCATTACTCCAGCGATTTTTGAAGACGTCACGACGGATATGGTGATTGCACAGGAAGAAATTTTTGGACCAGTTATTGCACTTATAAAAGCAACCGATCTTGTCGAAGCAATTGACATGGCAAATAATACGAAATACGGATTGAGTGCATCGATCTTTACTTCAAATATTAGCTCAATTTTAGAATTCATCGATGAAATCGAAGTAGGGCTTGTCCGCATTAACGCAGAAAGCGCAGGCGTTGAGTTGCAAGCACCATTCGGCGGCATGAAGGCATCAAGTACAGGTTCTCGAGAGCAAGGTGAAGCGGCGAAAGAATTTTATACAGCATTAAAAACGGTTTTTATTAAAGGTTCTTAACAAAAGAAAGAGAGGTTTTCATATTTGAAGATCTCTCATCTTCCAAAAAAACATTGCGAGGTGCCTAATGAAAATCACAAAAATTTCTCTATTCAAAGTTCCACCCCGCTGGCTATTTTTAAAAATCGATACCGATGAAGGCATTTCTGGCTGGGGGGAGCCTGTCGTTGAAGGCCGTGCTGAAACGGTAAAAGCAGCAGTTAACGAACTGACCGATTATTTAATCGGGAGAAATCCGAACGACATTGAGGACATTTGGCAAACGCTTTATAGAGGGGGATTTTACCGGGGAGGCCCTATTTTAATGAGTGCCATTTCTGGCATTGAGCAGGCATTATGGGACATTAAAGGAAAATACTTTAACATTCCTGTATACCAAATGCTCGGGGGCAAAGCACGTGAAAAAATTAAAGTGTACTCGTGGGTCGGCGGCGATCGTCCAGTGGATGTTGTTGCTGCCGCAAAAGAAAAACAGAACGAGGGCTTTCTCGCTGTCAAAATGAACGCTTCAGAAGAGATGAACTACATAGACAGCTTTTCGAAAGTAGAAGCGGTCATTGAACGCGTAGCGTCAATTCGGGAAGCGGTAGGGAAAGACTTTGGCATTGGTGTAGATTTTCACGGGAGGATTCATAAAACGATGTCAAAAACGATCGTGAAAGAACTCGAACCATACCGCCCAATGTTCATTGAAGAGCCGGTGCTGCCAGAAAATAATGAAGCACTTCGTGAGATTGCCTGGCACACGACGTGCCCGATTGCGACGGGTGAAAGGATGTATACTCGCTGGGGTTTTAAGCAGCTTCTTCAAGATGGCTATGTCGATATTATTCAGCCGGATCTGTCTCACACAGGTGGTATTTTAGAAGGAAAAAAAATTGCCGCGATGGCAGAAGCGTATGATGTAGCCATTGCGCCGCACTGTCCGCTCGGTCCAATGACACTCGCTTCATCGATTCATCTGGATGCTACGACGCCGAATTTCATTATTCAGGAGCAAAGCCTTGGTATTCATTACAACAAAGGGATGGATATTCTCGATTATGTTAAAAATTCTGAAATATTCGACTATGAAAATGGTTATGTGAACATTCCGGATAAACCGGGTCTTGGGTTAGAAATTGACGAAGAAAAAGTGAAGCAGGCAGCAGAAATAGGACATGATTGGAAAAACCCAATTTGGCGTCATGAAGACGGAAGTATCGCTGAATGGTAAAAAAAGGAGGCCGAAACAATGAATTTTCATGGCATCATTCCGCCGGTAGTCACTCTTTTTGACGAAGCGGGAAATTTAGATATAGAGCTGAACAGAAGCTATATGGATCAATTAATTTCACGGAATATTGACGGTATTTTATTGATGGGAAGCTCAGGTGAGTTCTCATCACTTACAACAGAAGAACGAAAGCTATACGTACGCGAAATGATTAAGCACATTAACGGTCGAGTGCCGGTTATGGTTGGCGTTGGGCATACCGCATTAAAAGAGGTACATGAATTAACTTCTTATGCAGAAGAGCATGGAGCTGATGGGGTTCTTGTAGTCAACCCATATTACTGGAAACTGTCTGACGAACAATTATACCGTTATTATTCCAGCGTAGCTGATCACACAAATCTACAAGTGTTCATATATAACATTCCACTTTTAACAGGACAAAATATATCGGTAGAATTGATTAAAAGATTAGTAGTAGATCATTCAAATATTGCCGGTATTAAAGAAACTGTCAGTGATTTCGGGCACCTGCGGCAAGTCCTGACCGAAGTGAAAAAAGTTCGCAGTGATTTCCGCGTCTTTTCTGCATTTGATGAGCATTTGCTTCCAGCTCAAATGATTGGTGCAGCGGGTAGCATTAACGGAAGCGCTGTTTTTGCACCTGAAATATCCGTTGATTTATATAATTCCTTTCAAAAAGGTGATCTGGAAAAAGCACAGAAAAATCATCAAATGATTTCACAGCTGATGGATATCTACACGTACGGACCGACATTTTTTACAGCCATGAAAGAAGCCGTTCATCAGCGCTGGTTTGACGTATCTGCTGGACACCGTGCTCCGTGTGATGTATTCCCGGCAGATTTGCGTGACAAAGTAGCGGCTCTTATAAAAAATATTGATATGAAAGAAGGTGTCCAATAATGAAAGAATCACGCGACTTGCTCGAGCAATTAGGCTACCCATCAACTGATCTTAAAGAACTTCCGACATCAACAAAAACATTTCCAGACGGGGCGCAATACCGCATTGAACTTCCAAGTGTAGAAGGTCCAGTTGCACTAAAAGAAACATTGAAAGAAATTGACCGCTTAGGATTAACGATTCACAGAATATCTCAGGGAAGCGGCATCATGCTACAAACGGATGAAGAAATTAAAGAAATGTGTGAAATGACAGCAGAACGTGGCATGGAGCTTAGTTTGTTTGTCGGCCCCCGAGGTTCATGGGATGTCAGTGCGGGACCGCTTACACCTGGGGGCAAATCACAGGGGATACGCCATGAAGGTGCTGACCAACTTGTCTATGCAATGGAAGATTTGAAAAGAGGAGCAGCTCTTGGTCTACGGGGTGCGTTAGTTGCAGATGAAGGACTTCTTCTTATGACGAAAGAAATGAAAAAGTACCGACAGTTGCCGGAAGATTTTGTTGTAAAAGTTTCGGTCCAAATGGGGTCAGCCAATCCAGTATCCGTTAAATTAATGGAGGACATCGGAGCGGATACGTACAACGTGCCACCTGCATTGACGCTTTCTAAACTTGCAGCGATTCGTCAAGCAATAGACATTCCAATTGATTTGTATGTCGAGGTACCGGATACATTTGGCGGCTTTTTGCGCTATTTTGAAATACCGGAAATTATCCGTGTATTGGCGCCAGTTTACATCAAATTTGGTCTTCGTAATCACCCTGATGTATATCCATCTGGGAAACAATGGGAGAGTACGAACATCTCACTTGCACATGAACGTGTACGTCGTGCCGCAATTGGAATTCAAATGATTGAACGATATTATCCAGAAGCGAAAACATCGAAACTTGGTGCGGAAGGACTCGGAATTGCGAAAGTCGAAAAAGCAGCTGCGAAATAAATGATTTTCACCTGAAACGGGAGGAATCCCCCTGACCTAAAGGGGTTTATTACCATATGTGGGAGTGGAGTCTAAATGGCCTTTAAAATATTATTAACGGATTATGAATTTGAGCATTTGCAATATGAAGAAGACGTTTTTAAAGAAAGCGGATTGGATATTGATTTTATAAAAGCGCAATGCAAAACAGAAGAAGAAGTTATTGAGTTGGCAAAAGAAGTGGATGCGATTTTAAATCAATATGCTCCTGTCTCACGCCGTGTCATTGGATCACTTGAAAACACGAAAATCATATCCCGCTACGGTGTCGGCGTCAATACAATTGATCTCGATGCGGCGAAAGAAAAGGGGATTACTGTTGCCAATGTACCTGATTATGGCATGGAAGAAGTTTCGAATCATGCATTGGCGCTTTTGCTTTCATGGGCGCGCAAAGTGACGCTGTTAAACAATGAGGTAAAAAAAGGTAACTGGGACTTTAAAGCTTGTGTGCCGATTCATCGTTTTAACGAGCAAACGGTTGGGGTTCTTGGTTTTGGCCGTATTCCGCGTCGTTTCGTGGAAAAGGTGAAACCGCTCGGATTTAAAACGGCTGCATACGACCCATTCGTATCGGCAGAAGATATGGCAGCCGTCGGCGTTCAAAAAATGAATCTCGAAGAAATTATTAGTGAAGCTGATTATTTGTCCGTACATGTACCGCTAATTGATGATACGTTTCATCTGATCAATGACGAGCGCTTAAAACAAATGAAGAGAAACGCGGTCATCATTAACACAGCTCGTGGGCCGATAATCGATGAAAAAGCACTCGCTGAAGCACTTGAAAAAGGGATTATTGCAGGTGCCGCACTTGATGTTACAGAAGATGAGCCGGTCAGCATCGATAGCCCGCTTCTCAAAATGGACAATGTCATCATCACACCGCACAGCGCCTGGTATTCTGAGGAAGCGATGATTGAACTTCGTCAAAAAGCAGCGAAAAATATCGTTCAGGTCTTAAGCGGCGAAAAAACACCATACGCGTTGACGTAAGAGAGGATAAAAAATATGAAAATAGCATCTTTTTCGGTAAAATCCGACCATCATATCGGCATCGTACAAGATGGTCAAATCATAAGTTTAACGGCACTCGATCCAGATGATTTTCCTGCTTGTATGAAAACGTTTATAGAACGAGGAAGCGAGTTGCGTAAACGTGCTGAACAGTTAATCGAGCAACGGGGTAATGACGATGCAAAATTCTCACTATCAGAAGTAAAATTCCTCCCACCGATCGCACAGCCGGAAAAAATCATTTGCGTCGGGCTGAACTATATAGATCATTGCAAGGAAACTGGGATGGAGCCGCCGGCTTCACCGGTCATTTTTTCAAAATATGCGAATGCGATTGTCGGTCATAATGATGTTATTGAAATCCCAATTAATTCAAAAGAAGTCGATTTTGAAGCAGAGCTTGCGATTGTCATTGGAAAAAAAGCGAAAAATGTGTCAGAAGAAGAGGCGAATGACTACGTCTTTGGCTATACAATTATGAATGACATTAGCGCCCGGGATTTGCAATTTCAGGACGGCCAGTGGTCACGCGGCAAAACGGCGGATACATTTGCGCCAATAGGTCCTGTTGTCGTTACACATGATGAAGTGGGTGATCCCCATGAGCTGGCGATTTCCCTTGAATTAAACGGAGAAATGATGCAGGATTCCAATACAAGTAACTTAATTTTTACCGTTCCGCAAATCATCTCATTTTTATCACAGTCCATGACGCTAAAGCCAGGTGATTTGATTGCAACTGGTACACCACCTGGCGTTGGAATGGGACGTAATCCGAAAGTCTGGTTGAAAAACGGTGACCGGATGAACGTCAGTATTGAAAGGATCGGTACGCTTTCTAATCACGTTAAAGCCTAACATGAGAGAAAGAAGATGATGAAATGGATGTTGTAACAATCGGAGAAACGATGACAGTATTTACCCCGAATGAAGAAGGACCCCTTCGCCACGCCCGCTCTTTTTCAATGAAGTTCGGCGGTGCGGAATCCAATGTCGCGATCGGGTTAAGCCGTCTCGGTCACAGGTCACGCTGGATAAGCCGTCTCGGTGAGGATGAATTTGGCGATGCGATGCACTCATTTATTCGCGGTGAAGGTGTAGATGTCTCATATGTAACACGAGATGCTAATGCGCCGACCGGAGTCTTTTTCAAAGAATTCAGGCGGCTAAATGATACGCGAGTCTATTACTACCGTAAAGATTCGGCGGCTAGCAAAATGACAGCAGAATTACTGCCGGAACATGCGATTCAAGACGCCGTTTACTTACACATTACCGGTATTACTCCTGCACTTGGTGAGTCGTGCCAGTTGCTCATAGACAAAGCGATCCGCATTGCCAAGGAAACCGGAACAAAAATCGTCTTCGATCCGAATATTCGGTTGAAAATATGGGCGGATGAAAATGAAGCACGTCACTTCATTACAAAATACGCATCGGAAAGTGATATCGTCATGCCGGGTGTGGCCGAAGCTGAATTTTTATTCGGTTCCTACACACCGGAGCAGTTTATCGATCATTTTCATGAACTCGGTGTCGAAACAGTTTTGCTGAAATTGGGCAAAGAAGGTTCTCTAATTTCATCCCCGTCTGTACCGAAAACACACGTACCAGGATTTTTTGTAGATCGTGTCGTAGACCCAATCGGTGCTGGGGACGCTTTTGCATCTGGTGTACTCTCCGGCCTTCTTGATGGACTGGGGCTAGAAGAAGCTGCACGGCGCGGAAATGCCATGGGAGCAATGGTAACGATGGTAAATGGAGATGTAGAGGGTTTGCCGATACGTGACGACCTCGATTTATTTATGAGTGGCGGAGCAGAAGATGTGACTAGGTAGAAAGGTGGGAAAGAATGACTAAACTAGTAGAGCTGAAACAAGGGAAGCTAGTCGCCGTTATTCGTGGTGCACGTCCCGATCAAATTGTACCAATCGCTAGAGCCCTGAATGAAGGTGGAATCCGAACACTCGAAATTACAGTAGAAACACCCAAAGTTTGCGAGTTAATTGATAAAGTAAAAGAGGAGTTCGGCGATGATATCATAGTGGGTGCCGGTACAGTATTGGATCCAGAAACGGCTCGTTCGGTCATCATGGCTGGAGCGGAATTTATCTTTTCGCCAACCGTCAATATTGAAACGATTAAAATGGCAAAGCGCTATGGCATTATTAGCATCCCCGGTGCGCTTACACCAACGGAAATTTTGACAGCTTACGAGCATGGAGCCGACGTTATTAAAGTATTTCCGGCAGATGCACTTGGGGTTGGTTACTTTAAAAATCTAAAAGGTCCGCTGCCTCACATCCCTCTAATGCCGACTGGCGGTGTTAATTTGGATAACCTTGCTTCCTTTTTAAAGGCAGGTGCGGTCGCAGCGGGAATTGGCGGTTCTTTAATCAACCCAAAGAAATTGCTTTCAGAGGAAGATTACACTGAACTGGAAGAAACGGCCAAAAAATTCTCTGCTATTGTACAAAATAATTAGAGTAAGCCGAAGCTAATACGCGGGGCTTTATAGGGAAATAGGGATGAAATGAAACGTATAAAAAAACTGGAGCCATTTCCATCTTCCCCATTTTGTCATTGGCAACTTAAAAAAATCCCTGTAGAGCTTCTGTTCAATCTTTATGTGGCCCTTACAGGTGTTCCTGTTAGCGGTACAGGAGGATAAAATTAGTATTATTTTATCAAGAAAGGAGAACAATTTGGCATGATACAAGAAAAATACAAAAAACTTCAGGATATTCTTGTAAAGATGGAGACTGTTGTGGTCGCATTTTCAGGAGGGGTAGACAGCACATTTTTGCTTAAAGTTGCAATTGATACTTTGGGATATGACAACGTGTTAGCCATTACAGCGGATTCGGAAACTTATCCGTCGAGCGAGCTGGAAGAAGCCATTATGCTCTCAAAATGGATCGGTGCCAGCCATCGTGTCATTCAAACATCAGAGTTAGCCATTCCAGGATATACAGAAAATAACCAAAATCGCTGTTACTTTTGTAAAAGTAGTTTATTTGACCACTTGCTTCCTATTCTTGAAGATTATGAATTTAATAATATTATTTATGGGGTTATTGCCGATGATGCGAATGAATTTCGTCCAGGCATGAAAGCAGCAAAAGAAAAAGGCATCCGGGGACCTCTTCAAGAAGCGAATTTATTCAAAGAAGAAATAAGAGTGTTGTCTAAAGAAGTAGGTTTGCCAACTTGGGATAAACCATCATTTGCCTGCCTATCATCACGTATAGCCTACGGCGAAATCATTACGAAAGAAAAATTGACGAAAGTAGATAAGTCAGAGGCTTATTTAAAATCATTAGATATTCACCAGGTGCGTGTTCGGACCCATGAGGATACCGCCCGTATAGAAGTAGATCCTGCTGATATGCCACTTGTGCTTGAATATCACGTTTTAATTACGAAACGTCTGAAGCAATTTGGTTATAAATATGTCTCTTTGGATCTCACGGGCTATACAAGCGGGAGTATGAATTTAGCACTTAAAAAGGAAGAAATGGTATGATTGACGATATTCTAGAGCAGGTACAAAATGGTACATTGACAGCAGCGGAAGCAAAAACAAAACTTGCATCCTATGAAAATTTAGGGTTCGTAAAAATTGATCATCATCGTAAAAAAAGACAAGGCTTTCCCGAAATTGTATTTGGAGAAGGGAAAACAGCAGAACAAATTTTAACGATTGTTCAATCGTTACGGGCAAGGAATGATTCTGTACTAGTGACACGTATTTCTCGAGAAAAAGCGTTATTTGTACAAAAAGAATGTGGGGATTTTGAGTACAACGAGATTGCACGGACACTCGCATGGGTTAAAGAAAATAAGAAAACTAATGGCTCATATATCGCGATTGTGTGTGCTGGGACATCGGACTTGCCCGTTGCGGAAGAAGCAGCCGTCACGGCCGAAACTTTAGGTATTCCAGTCAGGCGTATTTACGATGTGGGTGTCGCAGGGTTGCACCGACTTCTTGATAATATAGACGAAATACGAAATGCGACTGTTTCGGTATGCGTCGCGGGAATGGAGGGAGCGCTTCCGAGCGTGCTAGGAGGCCTTGTCATGAATCCGATTATTGCTGTGCCAACAAGTGTTGGATATGGTGCGAATTTCAACGGATTATCGGCACTTTTATCGATGCTCAATTCATGTGCATCAGGTGTAAGCGTTGTTAACATAGATAATGGATTTGGTGCGGCATACAACGCAGCGCTCATTTACAAACTCGTACATAAAAAGGAGGTCAATGATGAGGACATTATATTTTGACTGTTTTTCTGGCATAAGCGGTGACATGGTAATTGGTGCTTTGATTGATGCTGGTGCCGATCCTTTTCAAATGGAAGAAGAGTTAAAAAAGCTAAAAATAGAAGAAGAATATACTCTGTCCTGGGAAAAAGTTGTCAAAAATGGTATTACCAGTACAAAATTTGATGTCATTCTTTCCAGAAAACCGGAGCACCTTCATGAACACATCCATAGCGATGAACAGCATCACCATCACGAACATAGTCACTCCAACGACCATAGCCATGATCACGAGCAAAGTCATATTCTTGATCACAATGAACATAGTCACTCCAACAGTAATAGCCATGAACACCATCATCATCATGATCACCGCACGTACAAACAAATTGTCGAGATAATCAATGAGGCTAACTTTAATGCATCGGTTAAGAACATGTCACTTGCTATTTTTAAGAAGATTGGTGAAGCTGAAGGCTACATCCACGGGCTTCCCCTCGAGAAAGTTCACTTTCACGAAGTAGGAGCGGTTGATTCGATTATAGATATAATTGGAGCAGCAATTTTAATCAATCAACTCGGTATTCAATCGGTACTTTCATCAGCCATTCCAACGGGGTCTGGACATATTCATATTGATCACGGTTTATACCCGGTTCCTGCACCTGCTACACTGGAAATATTAAAAGGTGTACCGATTGCCGCAAGCGATATTCGATCGGAATTGGCTACGCCCACAGGGGCTGCAATCGCAGCTGTTTTAGCAGAATCATTTTGTCCGCTCCCGACCATGACTGTCGAATCAATCGGCTATGGAGCGGGAACAAAAACATTTAAAAATCATCCGAACGTCCTTCGCATTATCATAGGAGAGATGCAATGAACCACCCACCTAATCACGAGCATATCGATGACCAAATGATCAAAATGGAAGTTAATCTAGATGATATTTCCGGTGAATGGCTAGGCTATGTAATGGATTTGCTGTTTGAATCAGGGGCAAATGATGTTTTTTACACGCCGATTTTTATGAAAAAAAATCGACCGGGAGTATTGTTGCAGCTTCTCTGCTCACAACAGATGATTCCCGAAATGAAAAAGATATTATTTGCTGAAACAACGACTCTTGGTATCCGCTACTATCCGCTTACGGTGCACAGGCTTGAACGCTCATTTTCCAAAGTACATTTACTATGGGGCGTGATAACGGTAAAGAAAGGGGTATATAGCGGGCAGCTCATGCAACAAGCACCTGAATTTGAGGACTGTCGGAAAATTGCTGTTGAGAACAATATACCACTTAAACAAGTGTATGAAGAAGTATGGAAGTGTCTCGGGGAGGAGAAAGAAAATTGAGTCTTGTGTCGATTCTTACATTGGATTCTAATTAGGGAAAAACATTCGTTAGTACCGGAGAATCTTATTGCAGTGGCAACTACAGCAGGCAATAAGAAAAAAATATTGCGGTCCACACTTACGGGCGTGTATTGGGGATGAGGCCATACTTGTACTCGGTTCCTTATTGATATATTAGGAAATTTCAGAGTCGTTTAGTATGACACGGGAATTCAGCGTTGTATTAGGATAGTAATACTTGGACCGAGCTGTTTTTTTACATACCGTCAGAATATCAGGCACGATCATGAGCATGAGCATGAGCATGAGCATGAGTAACATGTTTTCTCCTTAAAAAGGAAAGCTGGGTAATACAGACTGTCGGTAACGTCCAGGCAGTCTCTTTTTATATTTATTTATTAAGATTGTCAATAAGTACACAACATTACTGGGAAGCCCTCATCAATGTAAAGATTTTTTTTGGTCTGGTACAGACAGGGTGATTTATTTTGGAAAGCACCCAATAGCAAAAGCCTCTCGTGCTATGTGCCATGAGTTCAGAACGACGCCGAGATGCTTTCAGTCGGGGGGACTTTGAAATGCAATTCCCTTAATGCAACAGGAATGATTGTGGTTGCGCCATTCAGTTCAAAGAAATTGCCGCTTGAAGAAATTTTGAAGGATTTTGGTTTAATGGAGATCCCGGATGTATCTTTAAAGATATTTTTTCGCCCAAATAAACGAAAGAGGTGAAGATATGGTAGTTAATTTATTTGGATTAGAGGGAAAAGTGGCAGCCGTGACAGGGGCTACTAGAGGAATAGGACGTTCTATGGCTATAGCATTAGCAGAAGCGGGTGCAAACATTGCATTACTTCAGCGTTCGGTTGAACAAGTGGATGTAAAGTACGAAATTGAAAACTTAGGAAGAAAATGCTTGATTATTCCCTGTGATTTAGAAGATTTGAATCAAGTAAAGGAAGCAATTCCTAGTGTCGTCGCGCATTTTGGAAAGATTGATATTTTAGTTAATAATGCTGGTATTCAGCGCCGCTCACCTTCAGTCGATTTTCCAGAATCCGATTGGGATGATGTGATCCAGGTGAATTTAAAAACCGTTTGGCTTTTGTGTCAGATGGCAGGTCGCTATATGGTTCCACAAAGAAAAGGGAAGATTATTAATATGGCCTCTCTGCTCTCTTTTCAAGGGGGATTAACCGTCCCAGCGTATGCAGCAGCAAAAGGTGGAGTAGCACAGCTAACAAAAGCGTTGTCTAATGAATGGGCACAATACAATGTCAATGTAAATGCCATTGTTCCAGGTTATATAGCAACAGATATGAATGAGGCTCTAATCAATGATGCTGCAAGAAACAGGCAAATACTTGAACGAATTCCAGCGGGGCGCTGGGGAAACTCGAAAGATTTTAAGGGGGCCGTTGTATTCTTAGCTTCAGAGGCAGCAGGTTATGTTCATGGTCATTTATTATCTATTGATGGTGGATGGTTAGGCAGATAATCTTCAAATGTGTTATATCTGGCGGAAATTTAAATTTTCGTAGAAAGACAGTTATGTATTTGCTTAACCCGTTTTAGAATCCTAATAAAATTATGATCTTATAATTAAATTACAAAAACAAAAAAAGAGGGATATTATTGAAATGAAGTTATATTTTCAGAAGGTTTGTAAATGAAGGATTGCTCAAAAATCAGTATATTTTCCTCATATTAAAAATTATTGAAATTACCTGCTGAGTGAATCCGCAATAAATATTAAGTGTCGAGGGGACAAAATACGTAAAGGTGAATTAAACATTTTGAGACCATTAACTTTCAATATATGTACTTTATTAATTGTACTATTTTGGAAGGTTAATGGTCTCTCAATTTATAAGGTTAGCCCCCAGACCCCTATTGTATAAGTTCGAAGTCTGTTAATGGATTATAGACTAGCAACATCTTCAATCTAAGTTGATTGCAACTATGCAGATATACCTTTATTTTTTCTCTGAAGAATCCATATTTCTAATGCCCCCGATCCAAGCAAGACTCCTGAAATAATGAAGATAAGACCCAAGAAATGTGCAGGAACAATGGCTTCATTAAGAAAAATGGCTGCCCCGACTAAAGAAAATAAGGTGTTTAAATTAAGAAATATAGAGGATTCGGCCGCACCAACCTTACCAATGGCGTAATTATAGCTCATATGCCCAAGTGCTGTGGCAATTACTGCTGAGAAAATGAAAGCTACCCATATGGAAGGTGGAGCAGAAGCGAGTAATGCTAAGCCATCTGGTTCCTTCCATAAGCTGATGGCGAAAAGAATAAAAGATCCTATTAACATCATATAGCCGGTTAATAAGCGTGGATCCATTGTTTTTGAAGCTTGATTAATTAAAATAAAACTTAACGCTTGTGAAAGAATGGAGAGTAAGATATCCACATCTCCCAGATTAATAGAATGAATACCACCGCTTCCTGCCAAAACGGTAAAACTCACACCAAGAGCACCACAAATAAAACCAAGAAATCGGATAATTGTGGGCTTTTTACGGAAAAATATCATTGATAAAATGACTGTTAAAATTGGCCCCATTCCCAAAATCAATCCAGCATTTGTAGCTGACGTTTTTGTTAACCCTTCCGCTAAAAAATAATGATGAAAAACGACACTTAAAAGGGCCCCTCCGAAAACGTAAAAAAGTTCGTTTTTTTTAGGGAGACGTATTAGACCAAGAAAGTAGAGGATAAGGCAAACTATTAAAGAAGCCGCAAAAATTCTTAAAGAGGTAATTGTCACAGGTTGAGTATGTTCAACTAAAATTTTAATAACAGAAACGTTTAACCCCCAAGTAATCATGATTCCGATAAGTAAGATGTAGATTTTTAAATAGCTCATTCAAAACAACCTTTCAAACAAATTTAACAATTGATATATTATACAACTATCCCCAAATTAATAGCAAAAAAGTAAATTTTGATAATACTAAAAGGGGGAAGGGGAAAATCGAAACTGCTAATCAATTAGAACCTATGTAGCACATGTATGGAATGAAGGGGGAAGGGTTAAAAGATTATAGATTATGGAAATGATAGTGTGTTAAGAAATACTAACTTAAGTTGTCCTGTTCAGATTTTCCTAAAATAAATCCATATGGATCCTCTGGCAGAGTTAAGTGAAAAGTATTGAACTAAACTTTTTATGTAGAGTTTTATGGGAATATATAGGTATATTTGGTAATGTGTAGGATCTAATGGTGTGGAAAATTCACGAATAGAAATAAAATTACAAATTATTAAATTTTTCTATTGTTTTTGGTAGGGTTTTCAATTACAATTTCCTTATGATTTACCAAACCGGTTTAGTAAATTACTAAATCGATTTACCTTAAAAGAAAAGTTGGATATGATCAAATATATTACCTTTTATTTGTGAATGTTCGAAAAAAGGAGGTACTGTATTGTCATCAAAATTTGGTGTTTTAACACTGGGTGACGCCATGATTACGTTAAACCCAGAAGAAACTGGGCCTTTAAGATTCGTGAACAGATTTGAGCGAAAAGTAGGAGGGGCTGAACTGAATTTTGCCATTGGTTGTGCTCGGCTTGGTATGAGGGCAAAGTGGTTAAGCCGTTTGGGCAAGGATGAGTTTGGTCGTGTTATTTATAATTTCGCACGTGGGGAAGGGGTGGATATGAATGATGTTGCCTTTGTAAATGGTTATCCAACATCCCTAAATTTCAAAGAAATTCGAGAGGATGGTTCAGGAAAGACTTTTTATTATCGCTATCAGTCACCCATATTAACTCTAAAACCGGAAGATATCACAGATCTGATGTTTGAAGATATTGACCTTGTCCATCTCACGGGTGTTTTTTTGGCTATAGATCCTAAAAATGTAGATATTGCTAAGAGGGTTATGGAAATCGCTAAACAAAAAGATATCCCTGTCTCATTTGATCCGAATATCCGCCTAAAGCTATGGTCTATCGAAGAAGCGAGATCTGTTTATTTAGAAGTTTTTCCATCTGTTGATATTTTGCTAACAGGTCTAGACGAAATACGATTGATTATCGGGATTGACTCTGAAGAATCATTGGCGGAATTCGCAAATGTAAATAATATAGATCAGCTTGTCATCAAGGACGGGGAAAATGGCTCAAAACTATATACAAAAAGTGTTTGGCATAAAAAAGAAGCATTCCCTGTTACCCCGATAGACACTGTTGGTGCGGGAGATGGCTTTGATGCCGGCTATATATACGGATATCTTCATGGTTTATCTATCGAAGAACGATTGGAATTCGCAAATGGCGTTGGAGCTCTTGTAACGACTGTTTCGGGAGATAATGAGGGGTTACCCTATTTGGAAGAGGTATGGCCTTTCATACAGAATGAAACTGTTATTGAAAGGTAAGGTGGAGAAGGAGCATATCTACCGTCAATCAATGCAATTAAAGACAGTTTATCAGAGGGTCAAACAAACGATACATTAAAAGCGAAACATACAAATGTAGAGTAGGGGGGAGAAAATGACAACAGTCACAATACAAGCAGAGGAAGCTAAACAACTAGTTATTAAGAAGCTAACAGAAGCGGGTTTAGGTGAAGGGAATGCAGGGAAAATCGCAGAGGTATTGGTCCATGCTGACCTTAGAAATGTGAATTCCCATGGGGTATTGCGGACAGAGCATTATATAAACCGTTTACAGGCAGGAGGAATTAACCCTGATGCGCAGATTTCCTTTCAATCGAGCGGACCTGTAACGGGAGTAGTTGATGGGGATGATGGATTTGGGCATGTTATCGGGGAAGTAGCTATGGATCATGCAATCGAAATGGCTCGTAACAATGGTGTGGGTATGGTGACTGTTGTAAATAGTAGCCATTGCGGAGCATTAAGCTATTTCGTTCAAAAAGCTACGGATGCAAAACTAATCGGGATTGCGATGTCACATACAGATAAAATCGTGGTTCCATTTGGAGGTAAGACATCGTTTCTTGGAACAAACCCTATTGCTTATGGAGTACCTACAAAGACAAAGAAACCCTTTATCCTAGACATGGCGACATCCAATGTAGCATTGGGTAAAATCCTTCAAGCACGAGAAGAAGGAAAGGCAATCCCTGAAGGCTGGGGAGTCGATGGAAATGGAGCTACTGTCACAGATCCAAACAAAGTCGTTTCCCTTTCCACTTTTGGAGGTCCAAAAGGCTATGGATTATCTGTCATAGTGGATGTGTTTTCTGGATTATTAGCAGGTGCGGCATTTGGTCCACACATTGGAAAAATGTATGACGATCTTGAAAAGAAAAGAAAGCTTGGTCACTATTTCTGTGTAATTAATCCTTCTTTCTTCACTGATTCTGACCTGTTTTTGGAGCAGATGGATCGGATGATAGAAGAGCTTCAACAGGTTCAACCAGCTCCAGGGTTTGACCGAGTATATGTACCGGGTGAAATAGAACAGCTTCATGAAGAAAGAAACCTAGTACAAGGTATTACTATAGCGTCGAGTGTATATGAATTTCTTACAAAGTAGGTGGGGAAATGAAAGCGGTTCAAGTACGAAAAGCATATGAACTTGTTATTCAAGAAGTAGAAAAACCCGAGATTTCAAACTCAACAGATGTCCTTGTTAAAGTTAAAAGAGTCGGGATTTGTGGATCTGATATGCATATCTACCATGGTACAAACCCTCTTGCTACATTGCCCCGAGTTGTTGGACATGAGGTAGCGGGAGAAGTTGTGGAGATTGGTCAAGATGTCACAGGTATTAAAGTAGGGGACCACGTGGTTATTGAGCCTATCAGTTATTGTGGAGAGTGTTATGCTTGCCGTAAAGGTCGCCAAAATGTATGCGAAACATTGTCTGTATTTGGTGTACATGAAGATGGTGGGATGAGGGAATGGTGTGTTCTTCCCGAAAAACAACTACATGTTGTGGATTCCGCTTTAGCTTGGGAAGAAATAGTATTAGCTGAACCTTATACAATCGGTGCACAAGCGGTTTGGAGAGGAGAAGTAGAGAAAGGCGACACAGTACTTATTCAAGGAGCAGGTCCTATTGGGATTTGTATATTAAAGATGGCCAAGCTTCAAGGGGCATCAGTAATGATCACTGATTTAAGTGATGAGCGCTTGGCTTTTGCTAAAGAAAGTGGTGCTGATATTACCGTTCATGCGGGCAGTGAAGATGTTCAACAGCGTGTACAGGAATGGACGAATGGCGAAGGTGCCAATGTTGTCATTGATGCCGTATGTTTGCCCATGACTTTTGAATTGTCCTTTGATGTAGTTTCTACTGCAGGACGGATAGTCGTGCTAGGTTTTGATGAACGAACTGCAGCGGTTTCCCAGCTTCCAATCACTAAAAAGGAAGTTTCGGTGAAAGGTTCTAGATTGCAAACCAACCAGTTCCCAAAAGTAGTGAAACTGTTAAATGAAGGTAATCTACGACATGAAGGTTTAGTTACACATACATTTTCCCTTGATGATGTCCAAGAGGCATTTAATTTTGTTGAAAACCATCCAGAACAGGTTCGAAAAGCGATCATCGTATTTAATTAAGGGGGTTGATGTAATGGATAAACATTCAATAATTCACCAAATAACGGAAACGAAAGTTGTAGCTGTTATCCGGGGACAGGATGCAGAGGAAGCGGCACAACTGTCTAAGGCAGCTGTTGAAGGTGGTATACGGTCAATCGAATTGACTTATACAACACCACGAATTGAAGAAGCTTTCAAGGAACTGCAAAATTCAGATGCACTTATAGGAGCAGGCTCAGTATTGGATTCTGAAACAGCACGCCATGCCATTTTAGCTGGTGCCAATTTTATTGTGAGTCCCTATTTTGTTGAAGAAGTTGCTATCCTTTGTAATCGATATGGCATTCCATATATGCCTGGTTGTATGACAATTCGAGAAATGGCTACAGCTCTTGAAGCAGGTTGTGATGTTCTGAAACTATTTCCGGCAAACCACTTTGAACCTTCTTTCATCAAGTCCGTTAATGGTCCGCTACCTAATGTAAGGATTATGCCAACCGGCGGAATTAATCTGGACAATATGAAGGACTGGCTGAATGCAGGTGCAGTAGCTGCAGGAATTGGTAGTGACTTAAACAAAGCCTATAAGAGCGGTGGCTATGAAGCCGTAGTTGAATTAAGTAGAAAATACATGCAGAAAATTGCAGAATAATGGGGGTGCACGATGAATATTACATTTAGATGGTATGGGAAAGACAATGATACCGTTTCATTGGAGCAGGTTAAACAAATCCCTGGAGTTAAGGGGATTGTCTGGGCATTACACCAAAAACCTGTTGGTGAGGTATGGGAAAAAGAAGAAATTAAAAAAGAAATTGAGTATATCCAATCATTTGGTTTTCACACAGATGTTGTTGAAAGTGTAAATGTTCATGAATCGATTAAATTAGGAAATGAAGATCGTATGATGTATATCGAGAAATACAAAGAGACGATCCGTAACCTTTCAGAGGCTGGAGTAAAAGTCATTTGTTATAATTTTATGCCAATTTTTGATTGGACTCGAACAGAAATGTTCCATCCATTGGAAGATGGTTCAACTGCATTATTTTATGAAAAAGCAAAAGTAGATACGTTAGATCCACAAGAGTTAATTCGTACGGTAGCAGAAGCTTCAGATTTAACATTGCCTGGTTGGGAACCAGAAAAGATGGAGCAGATTTCTGAATTATTCGAAGCATATAAAAGTATAAATGAAGATCAGCTGTGGGCGAATTTAGAAATTTTCCTTAAGGAAATATTACCTGTTGCCGAGGCATGCGGTATTAAAATGGCTATACATCCGGATGATCCACCATGGTCCATTTTTGGCTTGCCACGAATCATCACGGGAGAATCAAGTTATGAAAAACTAATCGCCATTTCGGATTCAACATCGAATGCGTTTACGATGTGTACAGGCTCGATGGGTGCGAACCCTGAAAATGATATGGTACAAGTAGCTAAAAAGTATGCTTACCGTGCTCCTTTCTCGCATATCCGTAATGTAAAAATTTATGAAAACGGTGACTTTGTGGAAACATCGCATTATACACAGGATGGATCCATTAATGTGCAGGGTGTTGTAGAAGAATTGAACAAGCAAAATTATACTGGCTATGTAAGACCAGACCACGGCCGTCACATTTGGGGAGAGGTTTGTCGCCCAGGTTACGGATTATACGACAGGGCTTTAGGTATTATGTATTTACTTGGATTGTGGGATGCATATGAAGCCTCCAAAGTTGGTAAGCAATCATGATACCTATCCACGAAAACTTAACAAATAGGGTGGCAGTAATCACCGGCGGCAGTGGTGTATTGTGTTCCAAAATGGCTGTAGAGTTAGCCCGTCATGGTGTCAAAATAGCTATATTGAACAGAACGGCTGAAAAAGGACAACAGATAGTCGATATCATTGGCCAAACAGGCGGAACTGCAATATCCATCGCGACAGACGTTTTGGATAGAATCTCATTAGAGAATGCAAGAGAGAAAATACTGGAAACGTTCGGACGAGTGGACCTATTAATAAATGGTGCTGGAGGCAATCACCCTGATGCCATTACAGCTCCAGAGAAATATGGGGAAGATGTAGATGGAAAGTCATTTTTCGATTTAGATGAAAATGGTTTTTCTCAAGTTTTTGCCAGTAATTTTACAGGTACATTTTTGGCGAGTCAGGTTTTTGGAAAAGCGTTATTACAAGTGGAAGCACCAGTTATATTAAATATTTCTTCCATGAGCTCTTACGCTCCAATGACTAAAGTACCAGCATATAGTGCTGCCAAAGCTTCGATAAATAACTTTACAATGTGGATGGCTGTTCATTTTGCTGAAGAGGGCTTACGTGTGAATGCTATTGCACCAGGTTTCTTTTTGACGAAGCAAAATCGAGACCTTTTGCTTAATGAAGATGGTAGTCTTACGGCAAGGTCCAATAAAATTATAACAGCAACACCCATGAAACGCTTTGGGCAACCTGAAGATTTGCTTGGTACATTGCTTTGGCTTGTTGATGAATCCTATTCGGGTTTTGTCACAGGAATAACGGTGCCAGTTGATGGCGGTTTCATGGCCTACTCAGGAGTGTGAACAAATTTCTTTTTTAAAAATAAAGAAGCCATGCAGTCGACTGGTCTTTTTATGATAGCTCACTAATTATGGAATGGTATTGGGATGTGTATTTTCGGTATAACAGAAGGTGATTGTAAAGCTGTTCTTAATATAATAGAATATTTCTTATATATCATAAACCATTTTGTTAAATGGTGATAAGCACAGAAATGAAACCACGAGACAGGAATGAATGAAATGAAAACTATTACAATTACTGATGTCGCCAAACATGCGAAAGTATCGAAAAGCACTGTTTCCCAATACTTGAATAAGCGATACGAGTACATGAGTGAAAAAACTAGAAAAAAAATTGAAGAGACTATTGAAGAGTTGAACTATCAACCTAATATTATAGCGCGCAGTTTAAAACAAAAATCGACTTTTACGGTTGGGGTAGTGGTTGCCAATATTCTTCACACGTTTTCTACACAAATTATACGTGCAATAGAAAACTACTTTTATAAACAAGGGTTTCATATTATTGTATGTAATGCAGATGATAATCCTGAGAAGGAAAAGAATTATATTGAAATGCTAAGAGCAAAGCAAGTTGATGGAATCATCATTTTCCCCACAGGGGACAATCTTGATTTATATAAACGTATGAAGAGTGATCAGTTTCCAATTGTATTTATGGATCGGACGATAGAAGAATTAAATATTGCGACTGTAATGCTTGATAATCATCTTGCGTCAAAGTTAGCGGTTGATCGGTTTGTAGAAAAAGGTTATGAAAAAATTGCAATCATAACCACTTCTATAATCCATAATATCAGTCCTCGAATTGAACGTATCCAGGGGTACAAAGATACACTCGCGTCACATGGAATACAATTCAATGCAGATTATATTAAAACAGTGAATGCAGAAGAAATTCCGAATGCGCTTTCAGAATTTTTCGAATTAAAAAAACCGCCTCAAGCCATATTAGCAGGAAATGATATCGTACTTAATGAAATTTTGCGATTTATGAAAAAACACGATATGAATATTCCTGAGGATGTTGCGGTTATTGGAATTGATGAAGTCCCGTACGCTAACTTCTATACACCGACTATAACAACGGTTAATCAGCCAGCAATTGAAATGGCAAATCAGGCAGCAGAGTTATTGCTTAGTCAGATAAATAAAACTGGAAAAAAAGACACAAGCGTGCATCGTTTGAAACCGAATTTGCTGTCAAGAAATTCTTGCTAGACGCAAGATTTTAAGTAAAAAAGAAAGCGCTTTTTTACTAGATTCTATTCTACTAAACCGATTTACTTTTGATGCTTTTTAGGGGTTTATTTAATATGTTTTGGTTCTTGGTTATAAATTGGAAACGTTTTCAAAATTGAAACATCTAGGGGGTTCTTTATGTTTACAAAAGGTAGAGGAATGATCATTCTTTTCTTGTTCTTAGCAGGAGTAATAAATTATTTAGACCGTTCTGCATTGTCCATAGCAGCGCCGTTTATTCAAGATGATTTATCGTTAACAGCGACACAGATGGGGATTATTTTTAGTAGTTTTTCTGTAGGATATGCGATATTTAACTTTCTTGGAGGAATGGCATCCGATAAATATGGTGCGAAGCTGACACTTTTCGTTGCTATGATTGTTTGGTCTATATTCAGTGGTGCACTTGTACTGGCTGCCGGGTTTGTCAGTATGATTGTCATTCGTATTTTGTTCGGGATGGGTGAAGGTCCACTCTCCTCAACAATCAATAAAATGGTAAATAACTGGTTTCCTTCTAATCAACGGGCATCGGTTGTTGGTTTGACGAATAGCGGGACACCACTTGGTGGAGCCATTGCAGGACCGATTGTTGGTTTTATAGCAATCTCTTATGGTTGGAGAGTTTCATTTATTGCTATCATGGTAATTGGACTTATATGGGCTGTTTGCTGGTGGAAATTTGCTAAAGAAAAACCAGAAGAGTCAACTGAACAGGAAAATATGGGAAAAGAATATGTAGCAGCAGCATCGGAAGGGAAATTGAAATTCACCTTCTATTTAAAACAAAAAACTGTATTATTTACAGCACTTGCATTTTTTTCGTACAACTATATCTTGTTCTTTTTCTTAACATGGTTCCCAAGCTATTTGGTAAATGCACGCGGACTAAGCGTAGAAAATATGAGTATCATCACAGTGATTCCGTGGATCTTTGGGTTTATTGGTCTTGCTTTGGGAGGTTTCGTGTCGGATTTCTTCTTTAAAAAATTCGCACAAAAAGGCGTTTTATTCTCACGTAAGCTCGTGCTAGTTACTTGTTTGTTCTTATCGGCTGTTTGTATCGGATTTGCCGGCCTTGTATCGACAACATTAAGTGCAGTAACTCTAGTTGCACTTTCTGTGTTCTTCCTATATTTAACAGGTGCAATATACTGGGCGATTATTAATGATGTCGTAGACCCAGATAACGTTGGATCAGTTGGTGGTTTTATGCATTTCTTAGCAAATACAGCAGGAATTATCGGACCAACTTTAACAGGATACATTGTTGATACATCAGGCACATACACAGTAGCTTTCTTGCTTGCAGGTGGATTAGCTATTGTCGCATCGCTTGCAGTAATTCGCTTTGTACGTCCGATAGTTAAACCCGCGTAATAGATTAATAAAATAGAAGTGTCCCCCCAATGGAATTATCTATGGGGGGACACTTCTATTTTAATAGGATACGTATTTTTGCAACTACACAATATCGAAAGTTTAGTTAGCTTATATTTTATCCAAATAAGGAATTATGCGGTAATCTGTACGAGTCCGAGGAAGGTGTATGAATCATCATGCACCTACTCAATTTTTCTGAATCTAAGATTTATGGTGTGCCTTTCGAAAATTAGCTGGAGTCCTATCATTGTATTTTTTGAAGATACGATGAAAATGGGGCATACTTTCAAAACCACACATTTCAGCAATATGCGAAACTGTGTGATTCGTTTCCAATAACAGTTCCTTTGCTTTAATGACTCTTTTCGTATTCAGATACACGATTAACCCGATTCCAGTTGTTTCTTTAAAGACTCTACTGAAATGAGAGGGACTGACCAAGGATTTATTCGCAAGTATCGTCAAGGTTAATGGTTCACTTAAATGGTCATTAATATAGGCCAAAATATCTTTAATCCAAACTGAACTATAGGTATTTGACTCCAACATATCCTGTTCGTTATTTATTCGAATACGGCATAAATCAAGCATAATCTGGTGAACAATCAGCAATGTGGCATGCCTTGCGCCTAATGCATTTTCTGATGTTTCTTGATAAATGTGTAGAAGCTGTTCTTCCATTTTTATCTGTTTCTTTGGTGGTAAGGATATTTTATAATTCTTACTCTTTTTTGTCAGGTCAAACAAATTTAAATATGAAAAAGAATCATCAACAATGTCCTTATATATTAATGTGGGGCTGAAAAAGATAATCGTAGAAGTAACAGGGTCGTCCTTATTCGGCATTGCTCTATGAATCGTATTGTTAGGGATTAGGAATACATCTCCTTGTTGCATATCATAAAACACATCACCGACAAAAAAGGTCCCATTACCGCTATAAACATAAATAATTTCATAATAATCATGCATATGATCAGATAGTTCATTCTGAGGACTTTTAGTATCTTGATAGACAAAAGATAAAGGGAACAGTAAATCATGATTGGACACATTTTGATATTTTTTCATTTCGCTCATCACCTGATTGTATATTACAACAAAAATGAGTATATATATATCAAAAAATGCAATTTATATTTCAATTCTTGATGTTAAAATAATAATAGATTCATAAGGAAATAAATTCATGCTTGAAAATGAAAGGGTTTTCTTATAGTAATTACCGTTTAGGTTTGTACGCCAACACTCAAAATAGGAGGGGACAAAATGAATAAGATTGTTCAATTGCATTCAAAAGATGATGTGGTTATTTCCTTACATGAGATCCGAAAAGGGGAGAGCCTTCAAATTCAATCGGGAGAAAATGAAATTATCAATATATGGGCTCGTGATGATATTCCGAAAGGACATAAGATATTAGTAAACCCGGTAAAGCAGGGGGCAGATGTTCTTAAGTTTGGCTACTCGATTGGGAAAGCCAAAAAAGATCTGTATGCTGGGGAGTGGGTTCATACTCATAACCTAGGATCCGGTTTGCAGGGGATATTGGAATATTCCTATCAACCAAGCATTCAAAATACAGAAGTCGAAGACTCAAAACATACATTCCAAGGATATATACGTGAAAACGGGGATGCGGGAATCCGTAATGAAATCTGGATCATCAATACGGTTGGTTGCATTAATAAAACATGTGAAGTGCTTGCTAAAATGGGTAATGAGCAGTTTAAAGAGCGACAAATTGATGGAATTCATCACTTTCCTCATCCCTACGGTTGTTCTCAATTAGGGGATGACTTGACTAATACACAGAAGCTATTGGCATCCTTGGCTCAACACCCGAATGCAGCCGGAGTATTGGTTGTGGGATTAGGATGTGAAAATAATCAAATTGAAGTATTTAAAGAAGTCATTGGCGAGTTTCCCCCGAATCGTATTAAATTTCTCAAAGCCCAAGAGGTTAATGACGAATTAGAGAGCGGCTTACGTTTATTGGAAGAATTAGTGGGATATGCGGAACAATTTGAACGCCAGCCGATACCGGTTTCAAAGTTGAAAATAGGATTAAAGTGTGGAGGGTCTGATGGTTTTTCAGGTATTACCGCCAATCCACTAGTTGGAGCGGTATCCGATCTTATTGTTGAAAATGGTGGGACAACGATTTTGACAGAGGTTCCAGAGATGTTTGGAGCGGAAACTATATTAATGAACCGGGCAAAGGATGAAGAAACATTTAATAAAATCGTTCATCTTATTAATGATTTTAAACAATATTTTATTCGGCATGACCAGGAAATTTATGAAAATCCTTCACCTGGAAATAAAGAAGGTGGTATTAGTACACTGGAGGAAAAATCACTCGGATGTACGCAAAAAGGCGGTCATGCTACGGTTGTAGATGTCAATCCATATGGCAAACGAGTAGTAAAACATGGACTGAATTTGGTCAATGCTCCTGGTAATGACTTGATATCGGTTACGGCTTTGGCAGCATCAGGGGCTCATATCGTTCTATTTACCACAGGAAGAGGAACACCATTTGGCGGCCCGGTGCCTACTGTGAAAATAGCGACAAACTCAGATTTAGCCAAACGCAAAAAGCATTGGATTGATTATAATGCGGGACAGTTAATTGAAGGTCAAAACATAGATGAATTAAAGCATGATTTATTCCGTTACATTCTTGAGCTTGCATCTGGTGAAAAGAAAACCAATAATGAACAATTCGGCTATAGGGAGATAAGCATTTTTAAAGAGGGAGTCATTCTTTAAAATAGGTAATTTTCTCATCTTTTTAGTAGATTTAAAATATAAAAAAAGGAGTGTTATTTTGTGAAAAGTATAGTCTGTGAGCAACCTTATCAATTTAAAATGATAGAGGCTGAACAACCTGTTCCAAACTCAGGAGAAGCTTTAATTCGTGTGAGGCGCATTGGAATATGTGGAACGGACATTCATGCCTACGGAGGTAATCAACCATTTTTTAGCTATCCACGGATACTTGGTCATGAACTATCTGGACATATTGAATCCATCCCTGAGAATGCATCGGGACTTAAAGTTGGTGATCAAGTCTCGATCATTCCATATATGGAGTGTGGAAAATGTATTGCTTGTAAAAGCAGAAAAACGAACTGCTGTACGAGTATGAAAGTGTTGGGTGTACATATAGAAGGGGGAATGCGTGAATGGATAACGGTTCCTTATGATCATTTAGTGAAAACTGAAGGGCTTACCCTAGATCAATCAGCTATGATAGAGCCTTTAAGTATAGGGGCTCACGCGGTTAGACGTGCTGCGATTCAAGAAGGGGAGTTTGCACTTGTTATTGGTGCAGGTCCAATAGGATTAGGAGTTATGGCATTTGCTAAAGAACAAGGAGCGAAAGTAATTGCAATGGATGTAAACAATGAGCGCCTTGCGTTTGCTAGTAAATGGGCAAAGGCAGATTATTCGTTGAACGTTTTGGATCAACCATTAGAGAAATTAGCCGAGTTGACAAATGGAGAAATGCCTACCGTTGTATTTGACGCAACTGGTAATGCGAAGTCGATGATGGAGGCGTTTAAATACCCTGCTCACGGAGGAAGACTGATCTATGTAGGTTTAGTGAAGTCTGAAATTTCCTTTAATGACCCTGACTTCCATAGTAAAGAACTTACCCTAATGGGAAGCCGTAATGCTACTCGAGAAGATTTTGATTATGTTGTGAATACGGTGAAAAATGGTGGAGTGGATTTAAGTTTGTATATTTCACACCGTACGCATTTGGATGAAATGATCCAACAGTTTGAAGGATGGTTAACTCCAGATGCTAAAGTCATTAAGGCTATTGTTGAAATTTAAACGATGGTTTCATGTCTAATAAAAGCAACCGCGTGATGTGGTTGCTCTGTTCATCTTCTGTAGAGAGAAATTTTCTGTTATGAAAGGGAGTTTAGTAACCATGAATAAAAATCAAAGTCATGTGAAGAGCCTAAGTAAAGAAACAGGAGCTGTTCAAATTGGACATATGATGCAGGATTACCCAGTAAAAGTGCTGCAAATTGGAGAGGGGAATTTTCTGCGTGGCTTCTTTGACTGGATGATTTCTGAATGTAATAAACAAGGGCATTTCCAAGGAAGTATTGTCGTTACCCAGCCTCGCCCCACTGGAAAAGGAAAAATAGAGAAATTGAAGCAACAAGATGGATTATATACGTTGATGATACGGGGATTTCAGAATGGGGAGAAAGTAGATAATAAAGAGATTATCTCCGTTTTTTCAAAGGCAATTGATCCGTATGAAGAATGGGACGAGTTTTTGGCGTTGTCCCAAAACCCTACATTGGAATTTGTAGTCTCTAACACGACAGAGGCTGGGCTCAAATACCAGCCGATTCCTTGGGAAGAGGGAGTACCGATTGAATCTTTTCCGGGGAGACTAACAGCATTTTTATATCAGCGATATTTATATTTTAACGGAGAAACAGAAAAAGGTCTCATCATGCTACCATGTGAGCTTTTGGAGAGAAATGGTGATATGTTGAAGCAATGTGTCCTTCAGCACAGTAGGGACTGGGAATTACCGAAGTCATTTATGGATTGGGTAGACCAAAATAATCTGTTCCTTAACTCCCTTGTAGATCGTATTGTAACAGGGTTTCCTGCTAAAGAGGCGGAAGAATTGTTTGCATCGTGGGAATATGAGGATTCATTATTAAATACAGCTGAGCCGTATCATTTATGGGCTATAGAAGGTGACCCTTCTTTTGACCAGCGTCTTCCTTTGAAACAATCAGGCTTAAACGTGCATTGGGTAAAGGATTTAGTTCCTTATCAAATGAGGAAGGTACGTATTCTAAATGGTTCACATACGTTAATGGCTCCTCTGGGTATATTATCTGGATTGGAAGAAGTGAAACAGGTAATCGATCACCCTGATTTTAATCGATTTCTGCGTCAAGCAATCAAGGAGGAAATAATTCCTTCATTACCATTTGATCGTAATGAGATGATAATATATGGAGAAAGCGTTATGGAGCGTTTTATGAATCCTTTTGTTCATCATCGTCTGGCCGACATATCATTGAATAGTGTATCGAAGTTTAAGGTTCGTCTTCTGCCGACTTTAGAAGATTATTTTGAGAAGAAAGATAGACTGCCTGTCTGCGTTGTACGAGCATTTGCTGGTCTGATCCGATTTTATAAGGTACAGAAAGTAAAAGGGAATTATGTAGGGGAAAGCTTTGGTGGTGAAGAGTATGTTGTAAAAGATGATGTAAAAACAATTGAATTTTTTAAAGAACAATGGCTTCGTTATGAGGCAGAAGAAATTTCACTTAAACAATTGGTTGAGACCCTTCTAGGTAATCAACATTTATGGGGGAAGGATTTGAACAAGTTCACTGCTCTTGTTGACGAATTATGCTACCACTTAGAAGTGATGCTTAGGAACAATAAGGTTATGTAACCCAGGCTCAGTTGCAAGATATCAAGTTTTCTCTAATAGTTTCCTTATCGTATTTGTATGATGTAGAATTTTTAATAGCTCTTTACAAAGAAAAACTAAGTGGAAATATGATGAATATACCAAGCCAGAAGATAGACCAAGAGAAACAATTATTTCCTAGGAAAGTCCAGAAAATTATTCATTAATTTTTACTTTATTTTATTCATATTTTTGGTATAATAGAGTTGCAATAAGATTTCTTTAAGTTTTCTATAATGCAAGATACTTAGATTTTAGGGAAAAATTTCATAATACTTATCCCGTGAAGGGGAGTAGCGTCAGGTGTAACCTGAAATAAAGTCGTCATTACGTGGAATTTCTCCACCGGCTTTATTGGCCTAATCAATTAGTGCTTAGCGAGACCTTTGCCATTTATGGCAGAGGTCTCTTTATTTTTGTTTAAAAGGAGGAAGATGTGTTGGATTTTTTAACAGGTGAATTTATTTCAGGTCTTTTAGCAATCATTATGATAGATTTGGTTCTTGCTGGAGATAATGCGATCCTTATTGGATTGGCTGCAAGAAAGCTTCCAAAAGATCAGCAAAAAAAGGTGATCATTTGGGGAGCAGTCGGGGCAATTGTTATCAGGATTATTGCAACGCTGTTGGTTGTTGTTATCTTAAAGGTGCCTGGCCTGCATTTAATTGGAGGATTACTGCTGGTATGGATTGCTTATAAGCTTCTTATTGATGAGGAAGAACATGATGTGAAACCCGCTGACTCAATGTGGGCTGCTATTAAAACTATTATTATTGCAGATGCTTTAATGGGATTGGATAATGTTCTAGCTGTTGCTGGCGCGTCACATGGAAATTTCACATTAGTAGTGATTGGTTTGCTTGTGTCGATTCCAGTAGTGATGTATGGAAGCACTTTGATCCTGAAACTGATTGAACGCTACCCATTCATCATAGTAATTGGAGCCGGGATACTAGGCTGGACAGCTGCTAAGATGATCGTAGCTGAACCTTTCATGCACAACTACTTTGCTAATCCATTCGTAAAATACGGATTTGAAGCAATAGTCGTGATTGGGATTTTAGTGGCGGGTAACCTTAGACAACAAAAAGTAGAAAAAGAAAAAGCTATCAGAAATAAAATCCAAATCGAACAGAATGGTTAAAGGGTAATCCAAAGAGACTTTTCGTAAAAGAAAGGTCTCTTTTTTCTGTCTATTGGGCCAGTGCTAGTTAATTCTTTCAGAGTTTTAATTTGAAACCTTTATGGAGTGTGTCGTCAGCTGATGTACTATACTAGTATACTTTTTTATGTTAACGGATAATGGTCCTTAGTTGGAAAATAACTAGCCCCCTTTAATAATGAAGGGGGAGAAAACCCATTATAAAATAACAAATCGGGAGTCAAACTATAGTGGTTGCCTCGTAACTAAACAAGGAAAAAATTAAAGGGATATCATAAGAAAAAAAGAAATATTTATATAAGAAGAAAAAAACTGCGTTAAGGTATATTACCAATGGGATACAAATACATGATTATAACAGGAGAATTAGTAGATGAAACTAAAAGTTGAAGTTGAAAGAAAAATCTCTAAGTCAATTGACAAGGTTTTTGAAGCAATTGTTGATCCTGAAATAATGTCTCAATACTTTATATCTAGCGGGACTAGTCGCATTGAAAGCAATAAAACTATTACTTGGAGATGGGACGATGTTGGTGCAGAGTTGCCTATTACGGTTAAGAACGTAGGCGAAGAAGAGCACCATATAACATTTCTGTGGTCGGCTAGTGGAGTGGAAACTAATGTAGAATTCAAGCTAGAGTGGTTAGACGCAACCTCAACCTTGGTAAAGGTGAGTGAGGATGGCTGGGAAGGAAATGTACAAGGAATAAAATGTTACGGACAACAGACGCAAGGCTGGGTTGATATGATCTTATGTATGAAGGCTTTTCTTGAATTCGGTATCAATTTACGCTCTGGTATCAAAGACAAATTGATGGCAATGCCAATTTCAATACCAGATCTTTCATCAAGACCTTTTTCTCTAACGGTGGACCGTATAATTGATTCATTGCCTGATGCTCTATTCCTAGCGTGGACTAAACAGTTTGACCTCTGGTTTGCATCTCCAGGATCGGTGTTAATGAATGGAGAAGTCAACTCGGTTTTCTTCTTTGAGACAATCTACGAATTCGAGACGGAAAGAAAGGCGAAGCGTCATCCTCATTACGGCCGATTTCTTAGGCTTGAACCCAATAGACTCATCGAATTAACGTGGGTTACCGGGGCTGAGGGAACAAAAGGAGCTGAAACGGTTGTTACGATTGAACTAGAATCTTACACAAACGGTACGCATTTGCGTCTTACTCATGCAGGCTTTCCAGATGAGGAGTCGAGAAATCAGCACGAACAGGCTTGGCCGATTGTGCTTGAAGAATTAGACAAGCGAATGAGGGCAAGTACCACCCAAGAATAAAGAATAGCCCCGGTTAGTAAAAGGGAGATATCGTAATAATGCAGCGATACTCCCTTCTTCAGTCTAAGAAAACGACTTTTGTTTCCGATGAATGATCACACAAAAAAAGGGAGGGCAATTTGGAATGAAGATGGAGTGAAAATTCTGGAAATTGAAAGATTTATTCTGGTTTCGTAATCTTTTATCGGGCTATTACAATAGGAATGTGTCAGAGAGAAATGGAAAGTTTGTTGATTTGGAAAAATGCCAGATAAATCAACAAACTTTAAACCATACTGGAAAGGCATTTTTATAGCCCAACCTAAATCAAGTCTAGATCACTCTTATTTTTACTTTACTTTTGCTTTTTCTAAATAAGCATTTGCTGTTTCAATTGTAGCGTAGAGGCTTCCAAGCGCTGCCATAAATACGTCATGGACATCAGTGGCTTGTATGTTGCGTCCGCGAAAAGATAGGTCAGGAGATGTGCAGGCATCTTCAATGACGGTGCACGTGAACCCATAGTCTACGGCGGCACGGGCAGTTGCGTCGATACACATGTGGCTCATCATGCCACATATGACAACATGCTCGGTGCCAGCTTGACGAAGTTGATTAAGGAGGGAAGTCTCTCGGAAGCTATTCGGATAATTCTTCTGAATGATAGTTTCTCCTTCAAGTGGTGCAACAGCCTCGTTAATCGTGATTCCTTCTGTTCCTGGAGCAAAAAATGGAGCGTTGTGATCATTGAATATATGCTGAATATGAAATATTGGCATGTTTTGGTTGCGGAAAAAATATAGCAACTTTCGGGCGTTATTTGCTGCTCTATTAGGTTCAAATAGCTCCATCCGACCATTTGGAAAATAATCATTCTGAACGTCAACAAGAATTAAAGCTGTCTTTTCCATTTAATACCTCTCCTTATTCTTCCATTTAGATAAAATCTGTTAGTATTAAGTGTTGGTTTTAGGGATTCTGCAAATCCTACCTATCTCTTAATAATATAGAAGGGATAAATTACAAATTAAGTTTATTTGCGTGTAAATTAAATAAAATATATAAGCAAACAGGGACAAAGATGCCCCTGTTTTAAGTGGTTTATAAAGTTTTATTAGTTTAAGTTAATCCATACACTTTTAACTTCAGTATAGTTATCTAACGCATAGCTTCCCATTTCTCGACCAATTCCACTTTGTTTGTACCCTCCAAAAGGAGAAGCGGCATCAAAAGCGTTATAGCAGTTTACCCAAACTGTACCTGCTTTTAATTCATTGGCCACATAATGGGCTTTTTTCACATCTTGTGTCCATAAACCTGCTGCTAATCCATATTCGGTGTTATTTGCACGGCGAATCACATCGTCTAAATCGTCAAACGGCATGGCAGCTACAACAGGTCCGAAGATTTCTTCTTTAGCAATAGTCATTTCATCATTGACACCAGCAAATATTGTAGGTGCTACAAAATAGCCATCGCCTTGTCCATAACTACCGCCTGTAACCACTTCTGCACCTTCTGATTTTCCTTGTTCAATATAACTACCCACACGTTCTAGTTGCTCATTAGATACCAATGGCCCTATCTGTGTAGATGGATCAAGGCCAGCCCCTTGTTTAATGTTTTTTGCGTGGGAAACTAAATCAGCTACCACATTATCATAGGACTTCTTCTGAATATAAAGGCGAGAGCCAGCACAGCAAACTTGTCCTTGATTAAACATAATGCCCGATAAAGCACCGGGAATCGCTTTAGTCATATCAGCATCTGGTAAAATGATATTTGGTGATTTCCCACCCAGTTCTAGTGAAATCTTTTTCACTGTACCTGAAGCTTGGCGCATAATCATTTTACCTACTGAGGTAGAACCTGTAAAAGCAATTTTATCCACATCCGGATGGTCTACTAGTGGTGAGCCTGCTGTTTCACCAAATCCTGGTATAACATTAAGAACACCAGGAGGAAACCCGGCTTCGAGTGCTAGTTGACCTAAATACAATGCTGAAAGTGGTGTTTGCTCTGCTGGTTTTAAAACGATTGTACATCCGGTTGCAAGGGCTGCACCTAATTTCCACGCTGCCATAAGAAGAGGGAAATTCCAAGGAATAATTTGTCCAACTACACCTACTGCTTCATGGCGAGTATAGTTGAAGTAATTCCCTGCAACAGGAATCGTTTGACCGACAATCTTAGTAGTCCACCCAGCATAATAACGGAAGTGATCAATGGCAAGAGGGACGTCCGCATTAGTTGTTTCACCAATAGGCTTCCCGTTATCTAGTGTATCCAATTGTGCTAACTCTTCTTTGTGGGCTTCCATTAAATCCGCTAATTTATAAATGAGGCGACTGCGTTCAGAAGCACTCATTTTTTTCCAAGGACCATTGTCAAATGCTTGGCGGGCTGCTTTGACTGCTTTATCAACATCTTCTGGTCCGGCTTCGCTCACAATTGCTAAAACTTTCCCGTTGGAAGGATCAAGAGTCTCAAAAGTTTGACCAGAAGTAGCTTCTACCAATTCCCCATTAATCAAAAGCTTTTTAGTACCCTTTAAGAATTCTTGTACACGTGGAGTAAGTCGAATTGTTTGTTCCATTTATAAAACCCCTTTTCATTTGGTATAAGTAAATGTTTATTCTTGCAAATTCGCTTAGATAATATGAAAGTCTATCCATGAAACCTATCAAACTTCAGTTTACTATTAGAATTTTGGCATATAGATGTTATACCTAGATTATCAATCGATATATGTGCGCGACCTTTTGTTAATTCAACTATCCTTTATTCAGAATTCTTAGCCTTACCATTTATTGAAACGGCAGTACCTAATTCCTTCGCGAAATTAAGAGTATGACTCATAAACACGTGACTATCAACTTCATCAATTACTGCACGAAATTTGTGTCCAAAAACAAAGGGGATACTTAGACCGAATCTACAAAAATATTTATCCTTGCATGCAATCACTACGACAAATCATCTGCAGTAAGTGCTGAATCGGGCATTTTTAAGACCTTCAAGAGCTGTTGATGTTCAGTTAGTACCACAATGCTTCGTGACGAATCTGTGTTTTTTTATCCAATTTTCGGATGCAACTCATGTTTAAAACGGGTTTGTGCTGCCATTTATTCTTTCTATTTATCTAATGGTTATTTACGCCTCCTTTTTAAAAAAATTGGAATAAGGTACTCAACTGGTTATAATGCAAGACTCATGCCAATAACAAAAACCCTATGAAAACCGTAAAAAATGATTGGGTAGTTTTTAGAAAAATAGTTATTGTTCTAATATGGAACAATTACATGTTCCATATTAGAACAAAATTGAACGAAACGTAGAATCCGTTGGTTTAGTTTCTGAATTTTCTGCTATAATGAAATTGTATGGACAAACCCTTTTTAGCCTATAAAAATTTTGTTGTTCTGTGTGTTCAAAGTTAAGATAGTGAATCAACAAAATTACATAAAGAGTATTTTACAAATGGGAGGAGTTATTCTATGTCGGTCAATATTAGCGCGCCTAAAGAAACCATTCCTACTTTCATTCAAGAATCCTGGAAGCGTTGCCATTCAAAAGGACTTCAACCTAGAATAATGGACAAGGAAAATATGCTGGGTGAATTTGAGCTGGCCGAATTCCAGGATCAATATGCAGAGCTCCTTTATTATTCTTCACCCATTTTAGAAGACGTGTATAGCTCTATTCATGGCATGGAATCTATTCTATTACTTGCTGCTCCTGAAGGATACATCATTGAAACTGTCGGAGATCCATCATTTATTCGGCATGCTGACAATGTTGCCCTTAGAAAAGGGGCAAATTGGCTGGAGGAATCAAAAGGGACAAATGCAATAGGTACAGCTATAGTAGAGAAAAAAACAGTACTTATTCACGGCAGCCAACATTTTTATCAGGATAACCATTTCCTTACTTGTACCGCAACTCCCATTTATCATCCTGATGGTCATCTTCTTGGTGTTTTAAACTTAAGCAGTCATCAACAGGATTATCATCCGTTTTCTATTAGTTTAGTTCAAAGAGTGGCAGATAGTATTAAACAAGCCCTCTTATTAGCCCAAACACAAAAACGAGAGAAAAATCTTTATTTTATATATGATCAGCATCCTGACCCTCTATTTACAATTAATAAAGAAGGTAACGTTACAAGTCTTAATATCGCAGCATCCCGTGCTATTGGCAGTATAGAACAAACCACAACGGGGCAACCGATATCGAGTATAATATCAGGACTAGATACTCTTGCATTAATTAAAGGACTAGAACAAAAGGTTGCAATAAAAAATCAGAAGTTTACAGCACAGCCCCTTATTAAAGATACTCAACATCTGTCCTATGTGACTCTTCGGTTAGAGAAACTAAAACAGATTGATGAACAAACAAATCGTTATCATTTTTCTGATATCATCAGTAATGATTCTCAAATGAATCAAACGATATCCATAGCAAAAAGGGCTGCGAAACTTGATATTAGTCTTCTTATTACTGGTGAAAGCGGCACAGGCAAAGAGCTGTTTGCTCAATCTATTCATGGTGTCAGCTTAAGAAGAGATAAACCATTTATCGCGATTAATTGCAGTGCAATACCTGAAAATTTATTAGAAAGTGAGTTATTTGGGTATGAAAAGGGTGCCTTTACTGGTGCAAATAGCGGTGGACATAAGGGGAAGTTTGAAGCGGCAAATGGTGGAACCTTGTTTTTGGATGAAATCGGGGATATGCCGCTTACTGCTCAAGCGACTTTACTTCGGGTGCTTCAGGAACGTTGTGTGACACGTGTTGGTGGTAATACTTCGCGCCCCATCGATGTGAGAATAATCGCAGCAACTAACAAAGACTTACAGAAAGAAATAGAAGCAGGACAGTTTCGTGCGGATCTATTTTTTCGTCTGAATGGTTTAACCTTAAAACTTCCAAAATTAAAGAATCGTACAGATTTATTAATGTTAGCTGAACATGTTTTATCGCATTTACCCTATAGAAATGAAAGTACAGAGTTAACAGAAGATGCTAAAACATTTATTTTCGAATATGAATGGCCAGGAAACTTCCGCGAATTACAAAACGTGCTAGGGCAGGCTGCTTTTCTAGCCAATCAGAATCCGATTACAAAGGCTTTGCTCGTTTCACTTTGTCCAGTTTCATCTCCGTCAAGAAATGTAGAAGAAACAAAGGAGCAAGAACCTACAAGCATGCTAGATCAAGAAATCCAACTTATTAAAAAAGCGTTGGAACGAACAAATGGAAATATTAGCAACGCAGCAAAACAACTTAAAATTGGCCGTAATACTCTTTATAGAAAGATGAGAACCTACAAAATCATGCGATAACTCAAAAAGTAGGTGATTCAGAGTGTTTTTGAAGTATTTAACTGATGATACTTTTTAACCAATCACCAACTTCCCCGACCTATTTTGGTCGGTTTCTTTGTTATCCACCAACCATACTTGTGGTCTCCAGACTATTTTCCCTGTCACTTATCAACATTTCATCTACTTTACGAGCTGTTTTTTCATGTGTTTGTTCCTTTTGGAGTTTGTTTTTTCTATTCTAAAATCGTATCATAAGAAGATTAACAGATCTTGAATAAAACAATGATAGGCTTATCGTACTTATATAATATGTCGTGTGAAGTGCAGGAAATTAAAACATCATATAGAATAATGTTATTAATATAATAAACTAAAATTCCGAAAGAGAATGTGGTGGTCAATAGTAT
Organism: Peribacillus butanolivorans; assembly: GCF_001273755.1. Classification (GTDB taxonomy): domain Bacteria; phylum Bacillota; class Bacilli; order Bacillales; family DSM-1321; genus Peribacillus; species Peribacillus butanolivorans. The sequence continues at coordinate 2,811,050 of NZ_LGYA01000001.1, read as the reverse complement.
GGAATTGTTATCAGAACAAAAGAAGTATAAAAAAGTATTGATTCAATATTTAGAAGAAAATCAATCACTGTTTTTAAATGAATGGAACGAGACCATCAAAGTAAATGAAATCGACCCCTACAAAGAAAAAATCAAAGAAAATGGATATGGGATGTACTCCCTAGTCATTAATATTTTTAAGGGATCATTGTCAAATGACGTGCTAACAAAATTGGCTTACCAGGTAGCAAATGAACGCCTTAAAGCAAATATTAATATTGGAGATTTTTTGTACAATATTAATTTAGGTAGAAATATCATTGTCAGAAAGGTTTTTGGGGCAAATATCCCCATTAAATATATACAGAAGTTTATTGATGAAATCAACACACACTTCGATACATTCAGTTATCATGCCGTAACGAGGTATACAAATCTAACAAATGAAGTGATTGAGGAAAAACAATCTTTTATAAGTGAAAATCACAAAGATAAATTAGCGGTATTGGGACAAATATCATCAAGCTTTGTACATGAGTTCAGAAATCCTCTTACAGCTATTATGGGGTTTAATAAATTACTAATAAGGGAGAACCCCAATCTAAAATATTTAGATATAATAGATTATGAACTAAATCAGCTGAATTTTAGAATAACCCAATTCCTCCACACCTCTAAATCTGATTTTAACGAGGAACAAAGAGAGGAAATTTCTGTGTTGGAATTACTTGAAGAAATCCAACAACTAACATATGCGAGTATTGTTGATGCTAGCGTTAATGTAGAAATAGATATTTATCCGAACTTTGTCATAACAGCGAGCAAGGATGGACTAAAGCAGGTATTTCTAAACCTTTTTATAAATTCAATTGATGCTTTAAAGGGGAAAGACCAGCCTAGAACATTAAAAATACATACTATAACTGAGCCAAATGAACGGGTTATTAGAATATCAAATAATGGACCTGCTATTGCAAGTGAAATGATAGAATCCATTTTTGAGCCCTTTTTCACAACAAAAGAGTTAGGTACAGGAATTGGACTTTACGTATGTAAAAAGATTATAGAAAGTAATGATGGTTATATGAATTGTGTGTCTAATGACAATTTAACAACATTCAGTATACATTTCCCCAATAGTTAAATTATTAGTGACCTAAAAGTTCAAGTTCATGGGGATTAATACATATCTTAGGAATATAAAGACCCAATGTTTCCTTAATACATATTCACATATTTTACAGCAGAAACTCGTTGTAGTGTTGTATTTAGCTAAATAGTTGAAGCACATCACTAAACTTACGGTTATTTTAGGGAGAGGACCAAAATCTGTATGGCCAATATACCCCGAAAATCAAGATTCTCTTACTTTTACAGGTTTTAGGTGTACGAGTTTACAGGGCAAGAATGATTTCTAAGGGCGGCGGAGTGATGAAAGCGAATAATCGGATAAAGGTGATTTCGTCTTTCCTAAGAATTAAAAATAAATATTTAAAGAAGATGCCTAAATTAGTAATGGAAATTTAGGCATCTTCTTTTCATTTAATTATTAACCCTCTAGTCTGATATTTTTCACTACGGACATGTTTGAATATTTACGGATTTAAGCAATTACTACAAGTGTCAGATTTTTAGACATTTTTAATAAATTGTCCTGGTATGACGATCAATTCATTTTCACCCGAAATGAACGGATGCAATATACCTTGTAAGTTCACCATAAAAGTTATGTCGAAATTCTAAAAGAAAACAATTAAATTGTCATTTTGTGATTCGGATATGAATCAAAAAGTGTTAATAATTAATTTATGAATCACAAATTAAGTTTTTGATTCAAAATCGAATCATTTTTAGTTATGGAAACTTCTAAATCCTTATATTCTAACAATCCTTTTCTTGGCATGAAACTTGCTTTTATTTTATATAATTACAAATTTTTAGTAAGAGAGGATGTTTATATGATATGAAGGTATCGTAGAGAAAGGTTGTGAGAATTAGAAAAATAATAACTTATACATTAAACACCATCGATTTGTAAGTAACAATCCTCTGTTAAGTTCTATACATATAAAAACCAATAGCTCTTATTTATTCTTTTTTTAAGCCATTATTTTTTTGAAAAAAGTTCTACTGCTTTTGTAACTAACTCGAGAGTCTTTCATGAAAGGGATGGATTGCCATTAAAGAAAATAAAAGTCTCAATAAAGTACTTTCAAAGGTCGATATATTATTTCTAGCTTTTGGAGCAATGATCGGTTGGGGTTGGGTAGTATTATCAGGTACATGGATAGAATCAGCTGGAACACTTGGAGCTATGATAGCATTTTTAATAGGAGGAGTATTAGTTACATTTGTAGGACTGACTTATGCTGAATTAGCTTCTGCGATGCCAGCAGCCGGGGGTGCCCTATCATATGTCCTAAGGGGCGTTGGTCCTAAAGCTGCGTTTGTAGCATCGTGGGCTCTAGCGTTAGGCTATATTTCTGTGGTAGCGTTTGAAGCCGTTGCTTTGCCAACAGTAATTGAATATGTATTCCCTAATTATAAAGTAGGTTTTATGTATTCAATTACTGGATATGATGTGTATTTAACATGGGTGCTTGTTGGGGTAATTGGTTCTATTTTAGTTACACTAATTAATTATTTTGGGGTGAAATCAGCAGCTATACTCCAAATGGTTCTAACTATTGTAATCGGTCTAATCGGTTTGATGTTAATTTTTGGAGCAGGATTTACTAGTGATTTCGCGGATGCAAAACCGTTATTTTTGGATGGAACGGTAGGAATCATTACCGTACTCATTATGACGCCATTCATGTTTGTGGGCTTTGATGTTATCCCTCAAACAGCTGAAGAAATGAATGTTGAACCAAAATTCATCGGGAAAATTCTTGTATTATCTGTAAGCCTTGCTGTTATCTGGTATATTGCAATTATATATGCTGTAGGAGTTTCTTTAGATAACAGTATTATAGGAAGTTCAGTTTTACCAACGGCGGATGCTATGGCTAAAGTTTATGGATCGAGTATTTTTGCAACTGTATTAATAATAGGCGGTGTTGCAGGTATTTTGACGAGCTGGAACGCATTTATTATTGGCGGCAGTCGAGTGTTATATTCGATGGCGGAAAAAAAGATGATTCCAGCTTGGTTTGGTAAATTACATCCAAAAACAAATACGCCTACCAATGCCGTTTTGTTTATAGGTGCTTTATCCATGATTAGTCCATTATTAGGGAGACCGATGTTAGTTTGGTTGGTAGATGCAGGAGGGCTTGCTATTGTCCTGGCATACTTTTTCGTGGCTATCGCATTTGTTCAATTAAGGAAACACGCACCCGAGATGGAACGACCTTTCCGTGCTGGTAAATCAAATATCGTTGGTTGGGTTGCATTAATATTAAGTATAGGATTTATTTCTTTATACTTACCAGGTATGCCAGCAGCACTAATTTGGCCTTATGAATGGCTGATTTTTGCAGGATGGTGGGCTATTGGTTTAATTCTAATGTTTAAAATGAGAAAAAATTACAGTGTAGACAAAATGAAGTATACTACGGAAGGTCAGTTGCCGATGGATGAGATTAAGGAAGGTTAATAGACAAATTATAATTCTTTTAGTCCATTTAGCTAAATTCACTGCTGATAAATTGATTAATGTAAAAAGGCTACTCTTGATGAGTAGTCTTTATTCTGTTCCATAAATAAAGGGAGGATATAGGTGATATTTTCAGATGAAAGTGTTCGGAATGACTACATCTTTACAATCCTTTGATATAGTAACTACTATCATGGCAGACTACTTACATTTCTACGTAAAAACTGAATAATTATTTTTTATAGGAATTAGCAGGAGTTAGTTAAGAGTGGTCAGTTGAATTAAACTTAATTATGCTCATTCATTTGCAACTTTGCATTCCTTTGCTAGAATATAAGCATAAAGAAAAAAATAGGAGTGGTGACTGTGGCTGAAACTCCAGCTGAAGTAAAGGATTTAATTCACTATATCGAACCAAAGGGAGAGTTTATCTCTTTTTCAGATGAGGCGGATTATATCGCTAAAGGTTTAGAATGGAAATTATTCACTGCTCGTTCAGTAAAAAGAGAACTACTATATAAAAGCGGAAGCTATCAAGGAAAAGTGAAATTGGCTGGTTATGAACAATATGGTAACGGTCTTGATACGATTGTTGTTGAATTTGAAAATGGTAAGCTTAGCTGCATTCACCCTTCATATTTAAAGGAAATGCAAAGTTCGAATTTCGGTAAAGAGCTATTGAGTGGGCCAGTTGCTGAAGCATCTGCACCTTTAACTGAGGGTGAACAAGTAACAGTTGTCCAAGTGACAGAAAGTCCTGAGCAGCTAAGTGAAGCACCAAAAAAGGCAAAGTCAAAGAGTAAAAAGGCACCAGCGAAACCTAAACTGGACTTACCAGCAGACAAAGTCCATTTCACAGCAACCGTCAAGGAATTTACTGCAAAAATGAACCATTTCACCGGTGAAGAAGATGAGGTAATCCTGTTAGAGAATGTCAAAGTGACCACAGATCCAGAACTCTTCATTGGTGATGCCTGGTGTGGATATAGCAAAACATTAAAAAAGGCAGAACTTGAAGAAGGCGACGAAATAGAATTTGACGGAAAAGTGGTTGACAAGAAATACGATAAAGAAATTCGTTATAAAGTGAACAATCCATCAAAGTTAAAAAAAACGGAAGCATAATTCTAACTTTATACCTTAGTAAAACAGGTAGTAGGCTATTGCTTACTGCCTTTTTGTATGGATTGTTTGCTCCAAGTGACAGGTATTTATAGCAAAAAATGTACAGAGGGATTCGATTTTTATCTTAGTAATTGATGTTTAGAAGTGGCATATAATCATGAATATGGAGAACTGCTGATCTCATCAGTGATTAGAAGGATGAAGGGGCACTTTTGAAATGTACGTTGGTAAATCATTCATGACGAGAATGTTGAACTCAATTGAAATAGATAGAGCTTTTTCCCTTTTTTGGTTTCATATAATACAGCGTTGGGGATAATACAATATTATAAAAGCTTATTAAAAGTAAAGGGGGCCTCTATTATGAAAGAATTATTCCAGTTATTAAAACAAGGCAATAAATCGGCATTTATTGCCGCTTGTGTGAATAGTATTATCGCTGTGTTAAAGGGGATAGCTTATTTCATGACGGGGAATGTGGCTATGTTTGCGGAAACATTGCATACCTTGGGGGATGCTGCGAACCAGTTTTTCGTTTTCATTGGTTCCGCATTAAGTAAAAAGTCACCAACAAATCGTTTTCCAGATGGATTCGGACGACTGGTTAACCTAGTTCTTTTAGGGGCTGTGTTGGTTGTTGGGATCATGTCTTATGAAACGATAAAAGAAGGATTTCATCACATCTTGCATCCAGTAGAGTCAAGTGGGATGATAATTAATTTGTCCGTTCTCGCGTTAGCGGTTGTGTTGGAATCATATGTATTATTTAAAGCGATGAAAGAAGTAGTACATGAAGCGGGGATAGAAGCGAAAGGAACTGCAGTCATCTATAAAAGCTTCGCTGGGTTAAAACGTGCAAAACCAGCAACGAAATTAGTATTTATGGAAGATATGGTCGCAACAGGTGGAGGTATACTGGCGTTAGTAGCCATATTGTTGGCGAATTTCACTCCCTTTATTCAAGCAGAAGGTGTTGCTTCTGTCATGATTGGTCTCGGTATGTTTTATGTGGTTGGAAGGGTTTTTCTTGATAATGCAGCGGGAGCTCTTGGTGAAGCTGATATTGAGATGCGTCAGAAAATAGGAACTATGGTCATGAGTGATCCGGATGTGAGAGATATCCAAAAACTGGCGGTATTAAAAGAAGGAGAAGATTTTCATGTGGAATTAGAGGTAGAACTTGATGCCCAAATTTCTATCGCCCAGGCTGATGACATTAAAGACCGGCTCTTTGATGAAATTTTCAAGGAAAGAGGGGTAACGGATGTCATTATAGAATTTGATGAAAACGACGGCGTTGCTAATTGGGAAGGTGAACTTAATAAGGAACTAAATGAAAGGAAACAAGATAAATAGAAGGGAGTGTCATATCTCCAAAATGTGAATCTTGTCTAATTGGTGTATGGGCTTCTATTGAGAATAGAAAATCAGGTTTGATTAAGGATAATATTAAATAAAAAAGTAACATTTATAAATGCAAGATAGTTAAAATTAATAAAATATAAATCTAAATAAAATGCTAAAAGGTCACAAAATATTTGTGACCTTGAAACCTGTTCATTGAATCACGCTCTTTCCTTGGATAAGCAATATACGCTATTATGGAATTATGTACATAGAGAAGAATTCAGAAAGGGTGAATAAGAATGAATAAACCAGAAATTAAACTAGTAGCGCTCGACATGGATGGGACACTTCTAAATGAAGCGGGAGAAATTTCTGCGGAAAATCGGAAAGCAATTAAAGAAGCAGAAAACCAGGGGGTTTTTGTGGTGTTAAGCACTGGAAGATCCTATGCGACTTGCAGTGATTTTGCAAAGTCAATGGAGCTTCAGTCATATCTTATAACGGTTAATGGTAGTGAAATTTACGACAATCAAGGGAAATTGGTGGAAAGAAATATAGTCGATAGTGAATCCATACAGTGGATGTGGGAATTAAGCCAAAGGCATAGTACGCATTTTTGGGCAATTAGTTGTGATAGTATATATAGGGCTGAAATGCCTCAACGAATTCATGACTCGCAATGGCTTAAATTCGGCTTTGATACAAAAGATGAAGCCATTCGCCAAACTATTATGGACGAACTTAAATCAAAAGGAAATCTTGAAATAAGCAATTCAAGTCCAACGAATATTGAAGTGAATGCACTTGGAGTAAATAAAGCGAAAGCAATTGACCTTGTTTGTTCATTGCTCAATATTACAATGGATAATGTAATGGCAGTAGGAGATAGTCTAAATGACCTTGCCATGATTCAAGAAGCAAAGATGGGTGTAGCGATGGGTAACGCTCAAAAGATAGTTAAGGAAAAAGCAGATTGGGTCACTGCTACTAACCAAGAAGATGGAGTAGCTAAAGCAATCCAAAAATGGGTGCTCTCCAATTAATTGAAAGCTGTATGTGGATTTAATCCATATACAGTTTTTTATTTAAATTTAACTCGTTAAGAGTGGTATTTTGCAGATAAAAATAATTTCTTGAAAATTTTGTCTTTAAGAAGTATGATAATCTTATAGTGTTATATTTTGGTAATATATTAAAATGGGAGGTTTTATAGATGAGAAGAACTGTACCTGAACACTGGTGGAATCAATTATCTTTACCAGTTATCTCAGCGCCTATGTTTTTAATTTCTGGTCCTGAATTAGTGAAAGAATGCTGTTTGAATGGAGTAATTGGCTCTTTTCCAGCACCGAATGCTCGGCCGATAGAAGTACTGGATCAATGGATGGGTGATATAAATAACACACTAATTGCAGCAAGAGATAAAGAACCCAGCAAGAAAATTGCTCCATGGGCAATGAATATGGTTGTTCACCGAACTTATAGCCGTCTTGAAGAAGAATTGGAATTAGTCAAAAAGCACCAACCTCCCATCGTTCTTACCTCTCTTGGGTCTCCAAAACATGTTGTAGATGTCGTACATAGCTATGGTGGGTTGGTCTTTTCAGATGTCAGCAGCGTAGAATTTGCCAAAAAAGCAGCAGAGTCAGGTGTGGATGGATTGATCTTAGTTGCTTCAGGAGCTGGCGGACATGCGGGTGAGATAAATAGTTTTGCTTTCGTTGACAGTGTAAGGACGTTCTGGGACGGAATCATTTTGCTTGCTGGATCCATTAGTACAGGTCACAGCATCTTAGCTGCTCAAGCTGCCGGAGCGGATCTTGCTTATATGGGTACACGTTTTATCGTGGCAAAAGAGAGCAGGGCAAATGATGAATATCGTGAAATGCTTGTCGAGTCGAATCATGATGACATTATCTTGACTGATGCATTTTCTGGGGTTAATTGTAATATGTTGAAACCAAGTATTAGAAAGGCAGGTATGGATCCAGATCAATTAGCAAAAAAAGAAAATGTCGATTTTGACAGCATGTCTAAATCATCAGATTCTAAAGCATGGCGTGATATTTGGTCCGCAGGACATGGTGTAGGGGCGATAAAGCAAATAGATACCACTGCTGGTATCATCAAACAGCTAGAAAAAGAGTATCAGGAATCCCTTGAGAGATTAACCGAGCAGGCGGGTAAATTAAAGGGTATTATATCAAAGTGATTTGAAAGCGCTTTATCAAGTTGTTCGAATTTTGTTGTTTTTTTGTTTGATGAGGGTATCCATTATGGGTACCCTTTTTTTAGTGCTACATACTATTTTAGAATACATTATTTTAACGGATTACATAATCTTGTATAAATAACCATTCAAAAATACTACAGATAAGAAGAAAAATTATGTGATTTTAAAAAGTAAATAAATTTGATATCCAGCAGTAGAAATGTTATATTATTTTTCGTGATAATGACCAGATGAACAATATAGTCATATTTTTTCTAGAAGAAAATATATATTTATAGTAAGGAAATAAAATATATATTTTTTAGATGATAAGCAGTCATGAATGTATTTTCAATTCGCTTTACACCGAAGTAGAGTAAATAAACGACATGTTTGTCGTATAGGAGGATTTGATAGGTGTGTTAAAATCGCTGAAAGGTGAATTATTGGCTATTATAAAAAAACCAATAATTCTCATTTCTATATTAGGAATTATTAGTGTTCCTTTACTTTATAGCGGGACATTTTTATGGGCATTTTGGGATCCGTATGGTAAGGTCGATCAATTGCCGGTTGCCATTGTCAATATGGATGAAGGAGCCGAGCTTAACGAATCAGAACTTACCATTGGGAAAGACTTAGTGAAAGAGTTAAAGGAGAAAAAGGACTTTGATTGGCATTTTGTCAGTCAGAAAGAAGCGAATGAAGGCCTGGCGAACCAGGACTATTACATGAAGATTGAAATTCCGAAAAACTTTTCGAAAAATGCAACTACCTTGCAAGAAGAAAATCCGGAAAAACTTGATTTAATATATACTTCAAATGAAGGGTATAACTATATTTCTACTAAGATAGGTGACGCAGCTTCCGAGAAAATTAAAGGTGAGGTTTCTGCGGCCGTTACAAAAACCTATGCTGAGTCAATGTTTGATAATTTGAAAGAAGTTGCTGATGGACTTGGATCAGCCAGTGATGGAGCAGGCGAACTGAAAGACGGGACCGATAAGGTAAAGGATGGGTCTAACGAACTAGGAGAGGGGATTAACTCTGCTAAAGAAGGTTCACAAAAAGTAGATGAAGGAATTGGTTCTCTACATTCAGGTTCAGTTGAAATCCATAAAAACCTGGAAACATTAGCTGAAAAGTCCTTGACCTTTTCGGATGGAGTGGGTTCAGCAGCTTCTGGCTCGAAAGAACTTAATCAAGGCTTACAACAATTTAGTTCTGGGATTGGACAAATGAAAGATGGGCAATCAAAACTTTTAGAAGGAGCCAAAAAATCTGAAGCAGGTTCTGGAGAATTAGCTTCAGGACTGCAACAATCTTTAGAAGGGTTCAATCAGATTGAAGAAAAGCTGCCTACTCTGACCGAGGGGGCAAATGGTGTAGCTACTGGTGCAAGCCAGCTCTCAGGTTCTTTGTCCGATTGGAGTGCTGCTACGAGTGATGCAAAAGCAGGAGCATCGAACGTTGCGGCCGGATTGGAAGAAGTTATTTCCGGTTTAAAACAACAATCTCAAACTGTAGATGATCCTGCAGAGAAAGCTCGTTTAGAAGGATTAATTGCTTCTCTATCTGGAATTAGTGAAGGAAGTAGAGGAGTAGCTGAAGGAGTAGGAAAACTATCCGCAAGTGCTTCTGAAATTGCTAAGGGAGGCACTAGTCTTAGTGAAGGGGCAAATCAGTTAGGAAAAGGCACCAATGCGCTCGGCGGTGGTTTTACTCAATTAAAACAAGCTCAAGATAAACTTGCCAATGGAGCGAATGATCTACAAAGCGGACAGGGTCAATTAGTAGCTGGATTGACAACATTTGGCGAAAGTATAGATTCAGCACAGAGTGGACTTGGACAATTAACGGAAGGCAGCAATAATTTGGTTAGTGGGCTTGATCAATTAGAAGATGGGTCGAAGCAATTATCAAATGGAACTTCTCAGCTATCAGAAGGTTCGAAAAGTCTGATTACTGGAACAGATAAGTTAAAAGAAGGTACATCAAGTCTTACAAGTGGCATGGGAGAGTTAGCGAATGGAGCTATTAAGCTTCAAGATGGAATCGCCAAACTTTCAGATGGTTCGGAAGAATTACATGACGAATTGAAAGACGGAGCAAGCGAAGCAGGTAATATAAAAGCCGATGAAGATGTTTATGACATGTTTGCAAGTCCAGTAAAGGTTGATAAATTGCCTATTAATAATGTGCCAAACTATGGAACTAGCTTTGCACCTTATTTAATTTCATTGAGTTTATTTATTGGGGCAATCGTTCTGACAATCATTTTCCCATTAAGAGATCCTGCTGTTATTCCTGCAAATGGATTAAGCTGGTTTATTAGTAAATACGGGGTCATGGCTATTATAGGAATATGTCAGGCTATATTGGTGGATTTGATATTAATATTAGGACTTGGAATTGAAGTCACTAGTCTGCCATTATTTTTTGTAGTAAGCATTCTTGCTAGCTGCACATTTATGGCTATCATTCTATTTCTTGGTTCAGCCTTTGATAATCCAGGTCGTTTTATAGCGTTACTCATATTAATTCTACAGCTGACCAGCAGCGGCGGAACTTTCCCAAATGAATTAGTTCCTAGCTTCCTGCAAGGGTTTACTCCATTCTTACCGATGACGTATTCGATTAATGCTTTTAGAGCAGTAATCTCAACTGGAGACTTTGGATTCATGTGGCATAACCTTAGTATACTTGCCATTTTCCTTGTAGTGGCATTAATACTATCTTTCGTATACTTCTTTTATAGATATAAAAAGATGAAAAACGTATTTACGGAAGATGCAGGTGAAGAATAATGAAAAAACAGCGACTCGAATAGGGTTCGCTGTTTTTTTGTATTTTTACCAGGATGTTTAAATAGAAAAGCAGGAAATTTATTTAGAATTTCCTGCTTTTCTATTATACCCAAGATTTTTGAGACGAAGGGGCATATTTTTTCATAGGATTTTTAGCAATAACATCTTTTAAATAGGGATAGCCCGAAGGACTAGGTTTTCGCAGCAGCTCCATTAGATAAGAAATGTCGTCCATTGCCCGGTGTGTTTGGAAATTTGTGATGTTATGAGCCCGCAGCAATGTTAAGAGTTTACTATTTACAAAACCGTATTGTTTCCATGGGACATTGCGCATTGTACAGAACCACTGATGGTTATTGATTTCTGGATACATATGGTAGAGGAAACTTCTGTCGAATGAAGCATTATGGGCAAAAATTGAGTCAGAACGATCTATAAAAGATTTTATTTTTTCATCGTGAAAGCTTTTTCCTTCGACAGAGCTATATGGAATTCCATGAACCCTGTATGCTTGATCATAATTTCTTCTTGCTTGATAAGAGAGAGGCTCTCTTAAAAACGATTCTTGATCAACAAGGTTAATAATTTCACCGGTTTCGCTGCTATAGGTAAAAAGAATAAGGGCAAGTTCGATAATTTCATCAGAAGTAGGACGCAATCCAGTTGTCTCTACGTCTAGTACTAAACCTAATCTATTAGACAATTAATTTTCCTCCATTTTGGCTACTTTTATCTATTATATCTGATTTTGGTTGCCTATTGAAAGTGGCGTATTTTTTAATGATAGTGTTCCTTTGAGATTTCAATTAATTTATTGTTAAAAAATTTTATAGACGATAACTAGAAACATATGAATTTGAGTAATAAAGGAAAAATTATTGAAGTTGCTCATGGGAAGCATAGAGGTGACGGAGTAATCGGTTAACTTTTATGCGAAAAAAAATTAGTTAGATCTACGATTGTTAGTGTAATTTCTATGCTTAATCATTAAATATTAGAAGATCACTTTCTTATTGATATGAAATAATAGGAAACTAAAAAAGGTAGAGAAATGCTTTTTAAAGCAATCTTTACCTTTGTATAATTCAATTCAGGACTAGTATAGATTGTAAGATTCTTTCTAATTCATGGTCGACTATTTGTACATATTCTTCGTTTTTTTGAATACTGAATATGGTTCTGGAGTGATTTAAATATTGCAGTCCTTCATTCTGTTGTTGAAGATGAATCAGATTTTTCCCGGTAAGAAAATGAAGTTCTGCAAATAAATATAAAGATTCGATAGAATTACAAATATTAATGCCTTTTAGCGTATAATTTAATGACTCTTGATAGCAATGAAGTTCGGTTAAGGTTTGAGCTAATCCATGAATGATTTTTACTAAAATTGTACCTTCCTGATTCACATGAGGAATATTCTCGATAAATTCCAATGCTTCATTGAAGATGATTATAGCTTCATCGTAATCCTTTGTTTTAAAGTGAATCATTCCAATACTATTTAAAACTTCTATCTCCTGTTGATGAAGAATTACCCGTTTGCCCATTGTAATCTGAATGGCCTCATTTAATAGATCAATAGCCATTTGTTTATTTTTGAACAAATAAAAAAAAGACATACCCTCATGCCATTAGAATTGATAAAATGATATGGATTTTTCCGGTGCTGTTGCCATTTCTTTTTGGACGATTTCATAAATTGCTTCATAATTACGTGTACGTTTATATCTGTTTATTAATAATTTAATAGTTTCTATGTAATTATAAATCGGTTCATTTTTGGTCGTAAAAAAATACGAAAGATCAACTTTAAGTTTATCTGCTAATAGTCCCAACTCATCAATTGTTGGTGATGAGATGCTTCTTTCATAATCTAACAAGGTAATAGGCTCACAAATATCTTTTGCTAATTCTTCTCTTGTGAGATTTTGTTTTATTCTTAATTCGTTGATAACAGAGCCAACCTCTATTTTCATTGTAATTGCCCCTTTATACCTATGTCTAGATTTACTATTGTAACATATTTTTTTTTTCAATATGATTACTGAAAAGATAGTATTATGTAACTACTTTTAAAACTGCTGTATCCTTTGAAATCCCTATCCTTCCTTTTTAATGGGAAAGCTTACTATCGCAGCTCGGGCGGGTATGGTTGGAACGGAACGGTTTACAGTGTTATTCTCTCACAAATTATTAGAGATTTGATTACTAAGGGCGGGCATCCCGATTCTGCATTATACCTTAAGGAAAGGAAATTAATGAAAAGTATTGTCCATTAATGCAGGTATCTCTTTTTCATAAATAGAATAAAGAAGATAGTGAATCCACGGGGGGATTGTAGGATGAGATTTCAAGAGTTAGAAACAGAGAGGTTGCGTTTAATAGAAATAGGTCACCAGCATACGGAAAGTCTGTTTGAAATTCTCTCAAAAGATGAAGTAACCAAATATGATGGGATAGAAAGCTTAATTCGAGTGGAAGAGGCTCGACGATTAATAGACTCGTTTAAAAGTGCATATATAAACAAAAGGGGGATTCGATGGGGAGTAGTGGTGAAAGATTCCGGGAAATTTATTGGTACTGTTGGTCTTAATCATTTGAGCATATCTAATAAACGTGCTGAAATCGGGTATGAAATCCATCCGGATTATTGGAGGAAACACTTTACATCGGAAGCTGTCAGAGAAGTATTACGTTATTCATTTGAAGAATTAAACTTACATCGAATGGCTGCATTAACCTTCCCTGATAATATTGCATCCACTAACCTCTTAAAGAAATTTGGTTTTAAGCAAGAGGGGAATCTTAGAAATTATATATTTCTTCGTAATCAATCGCATGATGCCGTGATATTTTCCTTGCTATATACGGAGTTTAAGCTGATACATCACCTAGTTTAGTCAGTTTCCCTAATTAATTAAGGCAGAATCATTGATAAATAGTTTAATAAAAAGATGTAAAAGGATATCCGGGCTGGCCATTTGGACCTTTTTTTGTATATAAAGAAAGAATCTGCATATTACCATTTGTTTTGATAAATAAGGGAATCTATACATATTTTTCATGATAAAATTAAATGAATTCATCATCACGTCCACTGGACATGAAAAGGAGCATATTTATTGTGAAAATTTTATTTCCGTTACTTGCGGTCCTAGGCGGCATTACAATAGCAATTCAAGGACAGATAAATGGCGGTTTAGGAAAAAAAGTAGGGGTAATTGAAGCCTCTTTCATTTCTTTTGGAATCGGGACACTTGCTTTATTATTTATTGTTTTGTTTGCAGGAAATGGAAATATTTCAGCTGTCACTTCTGTACCTAAATGGCAACTGATAGGTGGTCTCTTAGGGGCCATTTATGTCATAGTCATCGTCTTAGTAGTCCCTCAAATTGGAGTGGCCCCTACTTTAGTTGGGGTTATTTTAGGACAAATACTGATTGGAGCTGTCATTGATCATTTTGGCTTATTGGGTGGGGTACGTATTCCATTGGATGCGAAAAAGATAGCAGGTATTTGTTTACTCTTTGTGTCATTGTATTTATTTAATCATAAGTGAAGGAGAACAGAAATAAAATACTTAGAATTATTATGTTTTAATGAGGGCATAAAATGGATATTGGACATTTGAAGCACGCGGATTAGTCATTAACGCAACTAAACTTCGGACATGGATCCTGTGGGTCAGCGTGACTGACATCCACCAGTGCGATCATAACTTCTCTAATTACCCAATTTTTGTATGTGATTGGCTAGTGGGGTGCGTTCGTATTTTAAGATTAGCCAGTTTTTACTGGTTGATCTTTTTTTAATAGAATCTATTTTATCAGGAGCTAGGGTAGGACGTACAGGTGCGTGGGACATGATCCCGTGAACTAAATTGTCCACCCCCTAATTTAGGAGAACAAGAATTTTTAAAGAATATTTATATTCGTGGTGAAAGTCATACAGTACTTGGAGCAATAGAGAGACAGACATTAGGCCAAATTTTTTATATTGGTAATCAATTAAAAGATGAGAATTGGGAAGCCCCTTAGTTATCAAAAAGGAAAATCGGAAGAATACTTGCTACACAAGCTTAAAAAACATAAATGAAAGCAGCTATTGAGTTAACCATTTATAGAGGCCTTTTTAAGTGAATTAAGTTTATTAAGTATTCAGGCTCAATCCTTGTACAAGGAATTGTGTTTTTTGGGTGAGCGACCTTGGTTCATTAAGACGTACTAAAGACCACAGTTGTTGTTTTAGAATAAAGTTTGCTCAAATGATACTAATGACCTAAAAATAACAAATTGAAAGAGCTTGTTTTGAAAAAGGTTTGATCACTTCTGTGACCCTTATACAAAAATGGAATCTAATAAAAAGTGGTTAACTTGGGAAGTTGAGTCACTTAATAATTCAACCTCTTCTGAATAATGAGAAAAATATGTATAATTAAGAAGATCAAATATAGTTTCCAATCAAGTAAATATAAATATAGTGATTTGTACTTGTGAGTCTATAATGAAACGCATAATGAAGGGGTTTGAAGTTGAAATAAGTTAATGTTTCAATTCTTTTTACCTACTATATAAATCAAAATTACTAGCATTTAATACCTATCTTGTGAAAAAGTACTCATTGGTTTATTGATTTTTTAATTTATTCGTAATATACTTAATATTCAACATCTTTAATTCAAAGTATAGTACCCTTTTGCGAGGTTGAAAGGAAGGTGCTTTTAAGCTATAAAACTGCTGATTTTGGGTTTTTGAGAAAAAACGTAAATTTATGCAAACGCTTCGCTAGTTATTTTTGGTGAGTTTCTATGAATACTTCTAACTATCCTCGCAGAATATTTTAGTGTACTAAACCAGAAGTTAATAGATGGCAGAAGGATAATCTCTTAAACTAGGGATACTCCAAGAAAGACTAAAGATGAGGGGGAATATTTTTGAAAAAGTCTAAATTTTCAGTGCTTGCGCTTCTAATGGCTATTATGCTTGTGCTTGCAGCATGTAACAGCGGTTCGAAGGAAACTTCGAATGAAAAAGAAGGTGGCTCGAGTGACTCAGCCAAATCAAAAGTATTAAATGTAAACAACTCAAGTGAACCTGGTTCGCTTCATCCTGCTAATGCGCAAGGAACTCATGAATCATGGATTCTTGAACATACGTTTGAAGGACTGACTAAGAAAACAGAAGAAGGCAAAATCGTACCAGGTGTTGCAGAATCATGGAAGATCAGTGAAGATGGATTAAAATGGACATTTAAATTGAAAGATGGTTTGAAATGGTCAAATGGAGATCCGCTTACAGCGAATGATTTCGAATATGCTTGGAAATATGCATTGAAACCAGAAACAGCTGCTGATTATGCTTACCAACTTTATTATCTTAAAGGCGGGGAAGCTTACAACAGTAAAAAAGGCAAGGAAGAGGATGTAGGAGTAAAAGCAACGGACGACCTTACGTTAGAGGTTACATTGGAGCAGCCTACACCATATTTTCTTGATTTGACTTCTTTCTATACTTTCTACCCGATCGATAAAAAGGTACAAGAAGAAAATCCAAAATGGGCTTTGGATGCCAAAACACATGTATCAAACGGTCCATTCAAGTTAACGGAGTGGAAACATAAAGAAAGCCTGAAAATCGAAAAGAATGAAAATTACTATGATAAAGACAAAATCAAATTGGATGCCGTTAATTTTGCTCTAATTGAAGATGAAAATACTGCATGGCAAATGTATCAGAGTGGCGAATTGGACATCGCTTATCCACTACCAGTGGATGTACAAGGTCAATTGGTTAATTCTGGAGATAAAGAATTCAAAAATGGAGCAGAACTTGCTGTCTACTATTACAACTTTAATACTAAAGTAAAACCTTTCAATAATGCTAAAGTAAGAAAAGCGTTATCAATGGCTATCGAACGTAAAAAAATTACGGATAATGTTGCTCAAGGTGGTCAAAAGCCTGCCTTTGGAGTAGTCCCGCCAGGTATTCCTGATGCAAGTGGTGATTTCCAGGAAAATACAGGTGACCTTTTTGCGGAAAATGTTGATGAAGCTAAGAAATTGTTAAAAGAAGGATTAGCTGAAGAAGGCATGAAAGAACTTCCTGATTTTTCAATTTTATATAATACATTAGATTCTCATAAAAAAATTGCTGAAGCTGTTCAAGGAATGTGGCGCGATAACCTAGGTGTTGAAGTTACACTTGAAAATGCTGAATTCCAAGTTAAACTTGACCGTGAAAAAGCTGGGGACTTCGAGATTTCCCGTGCAGGATGGGTTGGTGACTATGTTGATCCGATGACATTCATGCTTTGGGAGACAGACGGTGCCTATAATGATGCGGATTGGTCCAACAAAGAATATGATAAATACTTAAAAGAGGCGAAATCTACAATGGAACCAAAAGAACGGATGGCTGCTTTGCATAAAGCAGAGGAAGTTCTGATTGATGAAATGCCGATTCTCCCGGTTTACTTCTATACAAAACCATATATGGTTAAATCGAATGTTACTGGGGTTTATGCACCAATAAACGCTTATCCGAACTTTATTTACGCGGATAAAAAATAAAAGAAGGATGAAAATAGGAGGTATGTCCGATTATGGACATACCCTATTTTTCAATTGCGAATTTGAATATTTCATGAATTCATTTCCGTTTTCAACTCCTTAGAAAATCGATGATTGGGGTGATTACCATGTTGAGATATACATTAAATCGTTTTAAATGGGCGATTATTACTTTATGGGCGGTTATTACATTAACGTTCATTATAATGCATACGATTCCGGGAAATCCATTTGCGAAAGAAGGAGCAATGCCTCCCGCTGTTTATGAAAATCTTCAAGTCCACTATGGATTGGACAAGCCTTTGTTGACCCAATATGGAAATTATTTATTGGAAGTCGTTCAATTTGATTTTGGTCCCTCTTTGAAATCCTCATCCATTTCTGTGAATGATTACATTTTGAAGGGATTCCCAGTGTCCTTGCATTTAGGAGCGCAAGCACTGGTGATTGCCATCTTTTTTGGGCTCATTTTAGGTGTAGTGGCATCACTGAAACGAAATAAATGGCCTGACTATTTATCAATGGTCATTGCCATCGTCGGGATATCTGTTCCGAACTTTATTTTGGCGACTATTTTAATCAATTATTTTGCAATAAAATGGCATATATTCCCAGTGGCTACATGGGCGACATGGCAGCATACCATATTACCATCCATTGCCCTGTCGATGATGCCTCTTGCTTTCATTGCCAGATTGATGCGGACAAGCATGCTTGAAGTAATGGGACAGGATTACATTTTGACCGCAAAGGCTAAAGGGTTAAAACGTAGCGGTGTCATAATCAAACATGCGATCCGAAATGCTTTATTGCCGATTATCACGATTCTTGGTATCCTAACGGCTAATATCGTTACAGGAAGCTTCATTATTGAACGTATTTTTGGTATTCCGGGCATGGGAGATATGTTTGTAAAGGGAATATCCAATCGAGACTACCCGGTCATTCTTGGTTCCACAATTGTGTATAGTGCAGTGCTTATCCTATTGATATTCATCGTTGATATAGCCTATACGTTGATTGATCCTAGAATTAAAGTGACGGGGGAGAAAAAATAATGGCAGATAAAGTACATTTAACCGAAGATATGTTCCTACCCGCTGAAGGAAACTTTAAGGAAGCTGAAAAAATTGCTAGGCCAACGGTTTCATATTGGTCTGACGTCTGGCGTCGCTTTAAAGAAAATAAACTAGCAATGACGGGGTTTGTTCTAATTATCCTGTTGGTCTTGCTGGCTATTTTTGGTCCGTATATTAACGGATATACTTATTATGGTCAAGATTTCGAGAAAAAGAATCTTAGCCCCAATGCCGAGCATTGGTTTGGGACGGATTCATCAGGAAGGGATTTATTTACGCGAGCTTGGTATGGTGCAAGGATATCCTTGTTCATTGGCTTGATGGCGGCGCTAATAGACTTTTTAATTGGTGTCCTATATGGCGGGATTTCAGCCATTCGTGGCGGACGCACCGATAATATAATGATGAGGTTTGCTGAAGTGATCTATGCGATCCCTTACCTATTGATGGTTATCTTGATGATGGTCGTATTAAAACCTGGTATATTGCCGATAATCATAGCCATGTCGATTACAGGATGGATTCCTATGGCCCGACTGGTAAGAGGGCAGGTTTTACAATTAAAAGAGAATGAATATATTCATGCGGCAACCATCTCTGGTGCTAATACGAGCTGGACTTTAAGAAAACACATGATTCCAAATACAATGGGACCAATCCTTGTCAATTTAACGTTGACTGTACCTACGGCGATTTTTGCCGAAGCTACATTAAGCTTTTTGGGACTGGGTGTGCCAGCACCTCAGGCAAGCTGGGGAACGTTGACCAGTGATGCTCTGGGAAGCATTTTGGTAGGGAATTTCTATCAACTTTTAATCCCGGCGATATTGATCTCATTAACCATGTTCGCGTTTAATGTGGCTGGTGATGGACTACAGGATGCCCTAGATCCAAAACTACGGAAATAAATGAGTCATAACATAAAGATTTTGATAATACTAGAATAGGAGGGACGATGATGGAGAACCTATTAGAAGTTAACGATTTACACATCACCTTCCATACGTATGCAGGAAAAGTACAAGCTGTTCGCGGCGTGAACTTTGAAGTGAAAAAAGGGGAAGCAGTCGCCATCGTTGGAGAGTCCGGATGCGGCAAAAGCGTTACTGCAAAATCGATCATGCGATTATTGGAAACACCTCCAGCAGAGTATGGAACAGGGTCAATATCATTTGGTGGTAAAGACCTTATTAAAATGAGTGAAAAGGAAATGCAGAAGATTCGTGGAAATGAAATCAGCATGATTTTCCAGGACCCAATGACTTCGCTCAATCCAACGACTAAAATCGGCAGCCAAATTATGGAGGGTATTTTAAAGCATAATAATAATATCTCTCGAAAAGATGCATATGAACGAGCGTTAGAAACGCTTAAACTGGTTGGTATTCCTCAGCCGGAAAAAAGGATGCAGCAATATCCACATGAGTTTTCAGGGGGCATGCGCCAGCGGGCGATGATAGCGATGGCTCTAGCCTGTGAACCGAAATTGTTAATTGCCGATGAACCAACAACGGCATTGGATGTAACGATACAAGCTCAAATTTTAGAACTGATGAAAGATATCCAACGTAGAATGGATACTTCCATCATTTTAATCACTCATGATCTAGGTGTGGTTGCGGAAACTTGCGAAAGGGTAGTAGTCATGTATGCAGGTAAAGTTGTGGAAACAGGTACAGTTGAAGCAATATTTGCAAACCCGCAACACCCATATACAAGAGGATTGCTTAAAACGGTGCCAAGGCTGGATATGGAAAAAACGGCTCCGTTGGTACCGATTATCGGATCACCACCGGATTTGTTAGATCCGCCTAAAGGATGCCCATTTTATCCAAGATGTGAATCTGCAATGAAAGTGTGCAAAGAACATGACCCGGAACTTGAGGTAGTAGAAGAGGGACAGACAGCTGCATGCTGGCTTCACCATCCAATGGCAAAAGCAACACGCGTACAAGCACCGACTAATGTTTAAAGGAGGAGAACCAATGGTTTCACTAAAGAATAAGTCAGTAAAAGAAAAGACAGTCAACGAAAATTCTCCTCTTGTTGAAATAAAGAATCTGAAGAAATATTTCCCTGTTGGTTCTCAGTCGCTGAAAGCGGTAGATGGTTTGGATCTCAAAATCTACGCAGGGGAAACTGTCGGACTTGTTGGGGAAAGCGGTTGTGGAAAATCTACTGCTGGGCGTACGATAACCCGCCTTTATGAACCGACAGAAGGAGAAGTTCTTTTTCAAGGGAAAAATATTTTTGATTACAAACCTGGTGAAATGTCACATATTCGCCGTGAAATCCAGATGATCTTCCAAGATCCTTACGCTTCCTTAAACCCAAGGATGAAGGTAGAAGAATTAATTGGTGAACCACTTGCCATTCATGGGATTTCAAAAGGTAAAGAGAGAAGAAAACGGGTGGAAGACCTGTTAAAACTAGTTGGTCTAAGTCCGGAACATATCACTCGTTTTCCGCATGAATTCAGTGGCGGACAACGTCAGCGTATCGGAATTGCAAGGGCGCTGGCATTGAATCCTAAATTCATTGTTTGTGATGAACCAATTTCTGCACTTGATGTTTCAATCCAAGCTCAAGTAGTAAATTTATTAAAAGAGTTACAAAAAGAAATGGGCTTGACTTATTTATTCATCGCCCATGATTTATCAATGGTCAAGTATATTTCAGATCGTATTTTAGTCATGTATCTTGGGAGAATGATGGAACTTTCAGATAGTGATTCTTTAACGAAGGATCCGCTTCACCCATACACACAAGCCTTGCTCTCTGCAGTGCCGATACCAGATCCCACTATTAAACGGGAAAGGATCGTACTAAAAGGCGATGTACCAAGTCCGATCAATCCGCCGAGCGGCTGTGTATTCCGTACTCGTTGTCCGAAAGCGATGGAGATATGTTCTAGCGCTGTGCCTGAATGGAAAGAACAAAAACCTGGGCACTACGTTGCTTGTCATTTATATTGGTAAATAAAATAATGAGGCCAGTTGCAAAATCTGCGGCTGGTCTTTTTTTGAAAATACACATTAAAAAAGCTTTTTATTTTCAGGAAAGATGCCACTAGGTTGTTAGAAAATATTTTTTATAGATTTATAATAATTAAATCTAGGAATTTGAAAATAAAACATATAAAATGTAATTATATGTAAAATTAAAATTACCCAGAAATGGCTTCATTTTGTGAGATAAGGAGGAACAATGTTGTATTCCACAATAACTAGTGAAATTGTCGATCATGTCATGATTATTACACTTAACCGTCCTGAAAGAATGAATGCCTTTAATGAAAAAATGTGTGAGGAAATGATTCGTGCTTTTGATGAAGCGGATGAAAATGATGACGTGCGTGCCATTATTTTAACTGGGGCAGGGAAGGCTTTCTGTGCTGGCATGGATTTGGAAAAAGGTGCAGAAACTTTTATGGATCACACTCCTTTAGTTGAGTACCGTGATGCAGGTGGTGTTTTATCATTAAGGATTTTTGAGATGAAGAAACCTATAATAGCAGCCATTAATGGAGCAGCGGTTGGTATTGGTATAACTATGACTTTGCCTATGGATATTAGAATTGCTTCAACTGATGCGAAAATGGGGTTTGTTTTTGCAAGGCGAGGTATTACAATGGAGGCTTGCAGTGGTTGGTTCCTGCCTAGACTTGTCGGAATGGGGAAGGCATCCGAATGGATTTTTACTGGAAGAATGATTTCAGCTAAGGAGGCCTATGAGGGGAGACTAGTTAACAAGATTGTAGAGCCTGATGAATTGATGCCAACTGCAATGGAAATCGCATCTGAAATAGCGGAAAATACCTCTTCCGTGTCTGTGACATTATCTCGGCAGCTAATGTGGACTATGCTTGGAGCAAATCATCCAGTTGAATCACATAAAATAGAATCGAAAATGCTTCATTGGACCGGAAAGCAAGCTGATGCACAAGAAGGAATCGAAGCTTTCTTAGAAAAACGGAAAGCTGAATTTACAATGAAGAGCAGCTCTGATATGCCGCCGTTTTACCCGTGGGGTCTGGATCGAACATACGAATCAGATAAAAAATAAATGATTAATTCTGTATTGAAATTATACTTAGGAACTGTGTGAGAATTTTTACTTTTCGGATAAATTAGGGTTTCTTTTCTTAGTGTGTTATACTGTGTTTACCATTTACTAAACTTGTTTCATATTCCCCTATTCCTTGTGAATAGGGGTTTTTTTATTTTCAAAAAAAGATATTCTATAAAGAGTATCTTTATTCGAAAAAAAACAGACTCTACAAGTAGAGTCCGTTATATATTGTATTTAAAATTATGCTTTTTGAACGTTAGTAGCTTGGGGTCCACGTTGACCTTGCTCAACTTCAAAAGTAACTTCTTGACCTTCGTCTAATGATTTGAATCCTTCGCTTTGAATAGCTGAGAAATGTACGAATACATCGTCTCCGTTTTCGCGTTCGATGAAGCCAAATCCTTTTTCTGCGTTAAACCATTTCACTTTACCTTGTTCCATTGTTCTCCTAGTGTGAATCCACACAATGTGTTACTACCCTTGCTCAATCTTCAGACGAAAAGTGTTTCACTTATCAATCTTCCCGAACAAAAATAATTCTTATTAAATATAACAGATAATGTCGGAATCTGCAAGCTAACATAGTAAGATTATTTTTTGTGAAATTGCTATGAAGATTCGTTAATATCCTTTCTTGTAATTAAGTAAATTTGTTGTAAGGTTTTTACCGTTGAGATAGTTCCTCAAATTGGGAATGAAAATATCTTCAATCAATCGTTTGTCGTAATATTCAGTGTTTCCGGATGTGTGTGGCGTGATGATGACATTGTTCATTTCCCATAAAGGGCTACTTTCCGGAAGTGGTTCAGTTTCAAACACATCTAGTCCTGCACCTGCAATCTGCTTGTCCTTAAGCGCTTGAATCAATTCATTTTGAACAACGAGAGATCCTCTTCCAATATTAATGAAAAAAGCGGAAGGCTTCATTAACTTGAATTCGTTTGTGCCGAACATATCCTGTGTTTCTGGAGTCAAAGGTAATGTCACGACAACATAATCACACTTAGGGAGAAGATCATTCAATTGTTTCTGGGTGAACATCTCATCGACATATTCTTCTGATTTACCAGAATGACGAACCCCTAATACGGTCATTCCAAAAGCCTTGGCAATTTTAGCTGTTTCCTTCCCGATTTTTCCAACCCCAATGATGCCTATAGTCTTTTCGTGAATTTCCTGCTTCATATCAGCGTGGTGCCAAGTCTTTTCCTGCTGTTGCTTAACATATGTATCTATTTTTCTTGTAAAGGCGAGCATTAGGGCGAAAATGGTCTCTGAAATGGGATATGCATGGACACCATTTGCAGTCGTAATCTGCACATTCTTTTGTTCTAATTTTTCCAGTGGCAAAGCATTCACTCCAGCACTCCATGTCTGGATCCATTTCAATTCACTTGCTTCATATAATATAGATTCGTACATTTCTGATTTCCAGCCAGCGATTATTTCCGCATCGTTTATATGATCCTGCCATATTGCAGGGGCTCTTCCACTAATTACAGTCCAATCGGGAATCAATCCTTTAACTTGCTGCAATAAATGTTCATTCAGGTTTTGGGTAATAATGAGTTTTTTATTTGGCATAATCATCATCCTCTATCATTTTTCTGAATTATACGTAAGTTTTGAGAATAATTCAATTGGAAACAGTGATTACTAAGCAATCTTGATATAATACAAATATCTAACAAGGATGGGGTGTAATCATGAAGGTGAAGGATATATATGGGCAGCTACCAACTTTAGAAACAGAACGTTTAATTATGAGGAAAATCACTATGAAGGATGCTGAAGATATGTATGCATATGCTTCCGATAGTGAAGTATCTCGTTTTGTCACGTGGGAACCGCATCGTTCACTATCTGATACAAAAGATTTTATCCAATTCGTGTTACAGAATTATGAAGATAATAAGCTTGCTCCATGGGGAATTGAATACAAGGACAATGGTGAGTTTATTGGTACTATCGACTTTGTTTCATGGCATTTGAATCATCAAATCGCTGAAATAGGGTATGTCCTTGCTCCACAATATTGGGGAAATGGCATGATAACGGAGGCTGCCAAAAAGGTAATAGAGTTTGGTTTCGAAAATATGAATCTTGTTCGTATTCAGGCCCGCTGCTTTGTGGATAATCTTGGTTCAGAACGGGTCATGCAAAAGTCTGGAATGTCTTTTGAAGGTATTTTGCGAAAAGGTATGTTTGTTAAAGGTAAGCATGAGGACCTGAAATTATATTCAATTATTAAATAATCATACATGAATGAAAGGATTACGAAAAATCTATAAGGGTTGCTGTACTTTTAAAGGGATGGACTTATAAATGTTGAAGAAGTCAAACCAAATCTTAGGTTACTCACTGTTTCCGTCTATGTGAAAATTCTGGAAAACATTCATTTCCCATTTTATCAAGAATAATAGAAAGGAAACTGACAGCCTTCAATTTGCATTTCTAGCTCTCGCAAATTTTGACGAGGAATATTCCCTGGCTCTTTGAAGATATGAAATTTAAAAACAAACAAAATGTGCAAATAATCATTCAAAAACTATACAAAACGTCTAATGTAAAAAGTCCGTTTAAAAAATATAATAAAACTATGAAATCGGGTTGAAATGGAGGGTGTCTTAATGGCAGTTATTAATGATGTAGAAACGTTGAAAAATTATATAGGTGGCAAGTGGGTAGAATCCACAACCTCAAAACATGAAGAGGTGCCTAATCCGGCAACAGGAGAAGTGTTGGCGATTGTACCGCTTTCCACAAAAGAAGATGTCAATCAAGCAGTTCGGGTGGCAAAAAATGCTTATAAAGAATGGAAAAAGGTAGCTGTACCTAAAAGAGCTCGCTTCTTATTTCGCTACCAGCAATTGTTGATTGAAAACTGGGATGAGCTTGCGAAGCTCGTCACCATTGAAAATGGAAAAAGCTATACAGAAGCATATGGTGAAGTTCAACGTGGCATTGAATGTGTGGAATTCGCTGCAGGTGCGCCAACCTTAATGATGGGCAGCCAGCTTCCGGATATTTCTCCGGGTATTGAATCGGGCATGTACCGTTATCCAATGGGAGTAGTAGCAGGCATTACTCCATTTAACTTCCCAATGATGGTTCCATGTTGGATGTTCCCGCTTGCGATTGCCTGTGGAAACACATTTATTCTAAAACCTTCTGAAAGAACGCCTCTCCTAGCCAACCGTCTTGTTGAGTTAGTAACAGAAGCAGGTGTTCCAGATGGTGTTGTAAATATTGTCCATGGGGCACACGATGTGGTGAATGGGATATTGGAGCATGAAGACATTAAAGCAGTATCTTTTGTTGGCTCCCAGCCAGTTGCTGAGTATGTATATAAAACAGCAGCTGCTAATAAAAAACGCGTTCAGGCTTTATCAGGAGCAAAAAATCATTCAATTGTAATGCCTGATGCAGATCTGGATAATGCAGTAACCAACATTACCAACGCTGCTTTCGGATCTGCAGGTGAGCGCTGTATGGCCGCTTCAGTAGTTGTTGCAGTAGGAGAAGTGGGAGATCTGCTTGTAGAAAGATTAAAGGCAGCAGCTGATGAAATCAAGATTGGGAATGGAATGGATAAAGAAGTTTTCCTTGGCCCAGTCATTCGTGATACTCATAAAAAGAGGACGGAACAATATATTGAGATTGGTGAAAAAGAAGGGGCGGTTCTCCTTCGTGACGGTCGAAATGAAGGTGATCAGGAAAACGGCTATTATGTAGGACCAACATTATTTGATCATGTTAAAACAGATATGAAAATTTGGAAGGATGAAATTTTTGCTCCTGTTTTATCAATAGTGCGGGTTAATACACTTGAGGAAGCAATTGAATTAACTAACCAATCCGAATTTGCTAATGGTGCCTGTCTCTATACAGATAGCGCGAAAGCTGTCCGTGAATTCCGTGAAGAAATTGATGCTGGAATGCTAGGGGTGAATCTTGGTGTACCTGCTCCGATGGCGTTCTTTCCATTCTCCGGCTATAAAAGCTCATTTTATGGAGACCTGCATGCAAATGGAAGAGACGGCGTAGAATTTTACACAAGGAAAAAAATGCTAACAGCAAGATACTGATATAGAAAGGAGGTCGACGCTATTTATGGTCGGCCTTCCTTTATACAATTATAAGAGGAGTGGGGATTATGCAGGTTGAAAAACAAGGTCAAGATCTTAAGACGATAGATGAAAAATATGTTTGGCATCATATGAAAGGAGCTGGACCGAATCCTGGGACAATGGTCGTTCAAAAAGGGGAAGGGGCATGGATCACGGATGTTGATGGAAATCGTTATCTTGACGGGATGTCAGGATTATGGTGTGTCAATGTTGGTTATGGACGGACAGAACTAGCAGAAGCAGCTTACGAGCAGTTGAAGGAACTTCCTTATTCTCCTTTAACAAACAGTCACATTCCCGCTATTAGGCTTGCTGAGAAGTTAAATGATTGGCTGGGAGGAGATTATGTAATTTTCTTCTCGAACAGTGGTTCAGAAGCAAATGAAACCGCTTTTAAAATTGCCCGTCAGTATCATCAGCAAAAGGGTGAACATGGACGCTATAAATTCATTTCCCGTTATCGTGCTTATCATGGAAATTCAATGGGAGCGCTTGCAGCGACTGGGCAGGCACAACGGAAGTATAAATATGAACCACTTGCGCCAGGGTTTCTTCATGTCTCACCTCCTGATTTATACCGAAATCCAGAAGACGAAAGCGGTGAAAAAAGTGCTGCGGAAATTGATCGTGCCATTACATGGGAATTAAGTGAAACGGTAGCGGCAGTTATTATGGAACCAATTATTACTGGCGGAGGGATTCTGATGCCTCCTGATGGATATATGAAAAGGGTTAAAGAAATTTGTGAGAAAAATGGAGTTCTTCTTATTTCAGATGAAGTTATTTGCGGTTTTGGCCGTACTGGGAAGAAGTTTGGATTTATGAATTATGATGTTCAACCAGACATCATTACGATGGCAAAAGGGATTACTAGCGCTTACCTGCCGCTTTCCGCTACAGCTGTAAAACGTGAAATTTATGAAGCGTACGCTGGTTCCGAAGAATATGACCGCTTCCGACACGTAAATACATTTGGTGGCAATCCTGCTTCCTGTGCCTTGGCTTTGAAAAATATGGAGATATATGAAAATGAGAAACTAATTGAACGGTCCAAAGATTTAGGTCTTCGTTTGCTACAAGAATTAGATGAAATTAAGTCTCATCCAAATGTTGGAGATGTCCGTGGCAAAGGTTTGTTGGTTGGAATTGAACTTGTAGAAGATAAACAAACAAAACAACCGATTGATATTTCCAAAATCAATAAAGTAATTGCATCGTGCAAAAATAAAGGACTCATCATCGGCAAGAATGGTGATACCGTTGCTGGTTACAATAATGTCCTGACGCTTGCACCTCCGTTAAGTATTACTGAAGAGGATTTTTCTTTTATTGTAATGACGGTAAAGCAAGTATTAGCTGAACTGTAAAAAATATTAATAAACAGTGGGAACAGAATCTATTTTTCTTCTGTTCCTTTTTTGTATATAAAAGTATGTTATCTCCGTTCCTTGAAAAGTACTAGAGGAGTGATGAGAAACTAGAATGCACTAAAAATTGTAGGGTTATATGATTTATATCACCAATTTATAGGAAAGTCAGATGCAATCTGCGCTCTAATTTTCCTGATTCTTTCTTCCTTGAAATCTTGGGAAATTACGAAAAAATCCCAAAGTATATCTTGTGTACTCAAGGTTTTGTTATTGTCTAACTTTAGACGGATATTGTTCTTAGACCTTGAAACTCTTATCTTTAGGAAATCACACAAGGCATGTTTCAGGAATACGAAAACCATCACCGTTTCACATTATTTTCCTATCGTTATAGAACTTATTATTTTTTTAATTAAAGGCAATAAATAATAATATTCCTAATTTAAGAAGGTTGGTTGTTCTTTAATGAACTGAAATGATGAATAAGGGGGGATCTGGGTTGAAGGTATCAATTTTGTACACCTTTTCTATGCTTAGTTCATTGGTAATCGTTTTTTCGTTATTACCAAATAATGTGCTGGTGGCAACAGCAGAGAATGGAATCAAGCAAATCACGATTTTTCACACCAATGACATGCATGGCCATTTGCTGAATAATTCGAATCAGATTGGTATTGATATTATTGCAAGTATGAAAAATATGGAATCGAATTCTCTGCTGATTGATGCTGGGGATGCAACCCAGGGCCTTCCTTTTGCTAATTTAAGAAAAGGTAAAGATGTGATTGCCTTAATGAATGCAGCTGGTTATGATGGTATGGCTTTGGGGAATCATGAATTTGATTTTGGCTTGGAACAAGTGTTAAAGAATGTGGCACTTGCTAAATTTCCTGTTATCTCAGCCAACACGATATATAGGGGCAAACCACTTCTTGCAGGTATAAACGGAAATAACGGGGCGTTCTTCATTAAAGAAATTAATGGAGTAGAAGTAGGGTTCTTTGGAATTACCACTCAAGAAACCGCGTATAAAACTAACCCGAATAATGTGAAGGGAGTTACATTTGAAGATCCTTTAAAAACTGCACAAAATCAGGTCGACAAGTTAGAAAAAGCAGGAGCAGATGTTATTGTCGGTATTGTTCATATAGGTAATGAAACTTCCAGTAAATTGAAAAGTGAAGATGTTGCAATTGAAGTAGATGGAATTGATGTTTTATTGGATGGTCACAGTCATACTCTCATTAATGAGCATGTGAATGGAACATTGATTGCTCAAACCGGCAGTGCAAGTGCAAATGTAGGCAAAGTGGACATTACTCTAAAAAATGATGGAATAGTCGAAGCAAAAGAAACCTTGATATCTAAAACAGAATCTTTGACCTACAAGTCTGAAGTCGAAGTGGCTAACTTCACTAAAAAAATCAGTGAATCACAAGGTACGAGCTTTAATCAAGTTGTTGGCCGAACTGAAACCCCTCTTTGGGGTGCGACAGTAAATGGGATTGCTATCGGCAGGATTAGTGAAACTAACCTAGGAGATTTGATTGCGGATTCAATGGTTTGGTCTGCTTCGTCACAGGTTAAAGAATCCAGTTATGAAAACCAGCCGATTGTCTCCTTGATAAATGGGGGAGGCATACGCGATTCGATACCTGAGGGTATTATTAACCGAGGACAAGTCATTTCAACCCTCCCTTTTGGTAATATTTTATTTCTCAAAGAAGTTAGTCCTGCTATTTTATATGATGTACTGGAAAATGGTGTTTCAAAAATAGAGAGCGTTAATCCGAAAACTGGGTTTATTACCGGTGTGGATGGAAGGTATCCACAAATTTCAGGAATGCGATTTGAATTTGATCCATCGAAAACCGCTGCCAATACGACAGACACTACAAAGCCGTTTACAAAAGGGGAACGGGTCACTAAAATCATTTTACTTGATGCAGAAGGGTCAGATGGCGAAGTATTAAATCGTTCAGACACTACGACAAAAATCGTACTTGCTTCAAATAATTTTGAAACAGCCGGTGGAGATGGCTATACAATGCTAAAAAGCCTAACTAATATTGGTGAAGGTGCTTCATTGGATATAATATTTGAAGAGTACATTACAAAGTTGACCAAAGCGGGGGATGGAGTTTTTTACTATCCGGTAAGCAAAAGTAGGTCAAGGGCAGTTACTTTTCATGTGTACTATCCTTATACTGCAGCTATAACAATCAAAAAAGGCAGAGAGATTGTCGCTAATAGTGAAGTGGTGTATACGATTGATAAAGGGGAACCATTTAAGGGGAAAACAGATGAAAAAGGGATTTTGACTATTGGTCATATCAAATCAGGACCACATTCAATAGCTATCTCATCTAAAGGATTATCAACGTATATTTATGTAAATGATTTGATTGATTCCACAATTATGAATTCAAGTCTTGGATCTGAAGAATATGGCAATGTCAGCAGCTATCAATTTAATCAGCGTACTACCAGAAACAATAACAAGCTGCAATAAAGAGGAGGTTGCTTTTACTAGAAGCTTAGTTTGGTCGAGTCGCAAATACAGGCAGTCACAAATATTGTTTAGCATAAGGATGCTGAAAAAAGCTAATACCAAAAAGGATTGCTACCTTTTGTTTAAATGAATGCTAAATATTGTACATATTAAAGGTAATATTCTGGAATCGTTTTCCTTGCTTAGTTATACCAGATGCTTGAAAATAGAATATAATAAGTGATTGGAGAACAAAAGATCTCATCGTTAATATTATCAGTCAAAAGAGGTGTGGGACATGAAAAATGAAGACATAACCAAAAAATTAACTTTACATAGCCCCGAAATTCTAGGGAGTGGGAATTTTTCAAAGTATGCAGTGCTTTTACCCCTCTTAGAAAAAGAAGATGGCATACATGTTCTTTTTGAAGAGCGCTCACACAAACTAAGAAGGCAGCCAGGGGATATTTGTTTTCCAGGCGGAAGAATCGATAAACAGGATAGTAATGAGCAGGCAGCAGCTCTCAGGGAAACACATGAAGAACTTGGTTTGAAAAAGGAAGATATATATAATGTCTTTCCGATTGATTATCTTGTTTCTCCGTTTGGGATGATTGTTTATCCCTATGCAGGATTTGTCCGTAACCATCATCAAATAACACCTAACCCTTCTGAAGTGGAAACAATTTTTACGGTACCCCTGTCTTTTTTTATAGAAAAACTGCCAGAGATCTATCATGTGAACTATAGAGTCGAACCACCCGAAAACTTCCCCCACAAATTAGTAGTTGGCGGGGAAAATTATAAATGGCAGCCTAGACAAATGGAAGAATATTTCTACTTGTATAACGGCCGAGTAATCTGGGGAATGACGGCGAAAATCCTTACCCATTTTATTGAAATTCTACGTTAGACACTTCTAAAGCACCTTTTATTCTGAATTGAAATCTATTAAACTTTAAATATGGTAAAAGTTAGGTTTAATAAAAGGCGGGGGGATGAGTGGATGAAGTATAGTTTGGAATTACTTGAAAGGGAACGAGAATTGGCATTGGCTGAACTTGTGAAATTCAATGAAAACCGTGAATACTACGATGAAAAAAAAGATCGAAAAATTCAGGAAGAATACTATCAGGCTGGCTCCTGGGACAGAGAAAGACTGAACCACCTGCTTGTAACCACCCACAAAAACCAGCTGAACTACTCCCCACATCGTCATGTTTATCCATGGGTTGATTTACAGGAAAACGGCAAGCTGAAAAGTTTGTATTCCGGGAAAAGGATGGACCCTGTGCAGGTCATTGAGGAAGATATTCGTATCCTTGAAATCTTGACAAAAGACATTCAAACATCAAATGTTGAAAATATTATCGTTAATTGTGAACATGTCGTACCTCAATCATGGTTTAGTAAAAAAGAACCGATGAGGGGGGATTTGCATCACTTATTCGCCTGTGAACCAACTTGTAACAGTAGCCGAGGGAACTATCCATATCATGATTTCAAGGATTATGTGCCTGAGGTATCATCTAGAGGAATAAAAGAGGGGTGCGGAAAGACAGAGGAAGGAAAATTCGAGCCAGAATATGGTAAAGGTATTGTGGCCAGGGCAACTCTGTATTTTTTACTCCGATATGAGGGGATCATTGATAGCGCCAATGTTAACATGGAACTTTTGTTAGAATGGCATCAGCTTTTTCCAGTCAGTCTTTATGAAAAGCATAGAAACCAAGCTATATTTGAAGTGCAGGGTAACCGAAATCCATTTATTGATTTCCCAGAAATGGCGGAGGTATGGAAGTAGAGAAATAAATTTATTCATTTATTATTATCAAATTTGAAAGTCTGTCGTAAAAATAGATTAAAGAAATCAATTTTACAAATGGATATATTAGATAATAATGCATTTGTTTATTGAAAAAGAAAAGGATTGAAGCTGTAGTTTAGCTCCAATCCTTTTTTTGGGTATTACTAATAAGATTAGCCTTGAAGAAATTTCACACATACAGGGAAGGGAACTTGAACATCCTTTTGAAGTAATGTTAATTTTCCAGTACTTTCATTCCGAGAATATAGTGTCAAGTTTCCTGATTCTTCATTAGAAGCAACAAGGAATTTTCCGCTAGGATCTATTGCAAAGTCCCGTGGCCAGTGGCCTTCAGTTGATACCAGTTCAACTAATGTAAGATTACCGGTTGCATGATTAGTTTGGAAAACAGCAATACTATCATGTCCACGGTTTGCGGCATATACGAAATGCCCATCCGCTGAAATATGAATGGCACTGCCTTGATTATTTTCACTAAAATCTTCTGGAACAGTCCGTACGGTTTGTAATTCAGAAAAGCGCCCGTTTAAGCTGTTGTAGCTTAACACAATAACTTCGGGTACTAGCTCTGCCATCACAAATGCAAATTTTCCATTAGGATGGAAGGTCAAATGCCGGGGGCCGCTGCCGGGAGCTACTGATAAACTATTTACTTCTTCCAAGACTCCATTATGTATTTTATAGGTGATGACTTTATCAATTCCGAGATCGACTACCGCTATGAACTTTTCATCCGGTGTGAATCCTGCAAAGTGTGTATGTGCTTTTTCCTGACGATCCTTATTCGGTCCTTTTCCTTCATGACGGATAGTGGATGATACAGGTAGAGGGGTCGCATCTTTCTGAAGTTGATAAGCTTCAATAATGCCGTCTCCGTAATTGGAAGTAACTAAAATGTGTTTCTCGCTATCAATACTGATATGGCAAGAAGACCCATTAGGTGTAAGTTGTTTGCCTAGGTAAGTAAGATCGCTTGAATCTTCATTGATGGAGTAGGCAGAAACACCGCCGCTTCCTGCTTCCTTTAAAATGGCATATAGATGCTTATTGTCTTCGCTAATTGTGATATATGTTGGATCGGTTAATTCTGCTGCAAGTACAGGTGTACTTATTTTTCCTTCAACTGTATCGAGAGTAAAACGATAAATGCCCTTGCTGTTTCCTTTTGTGTATGTTCCTATATATCCTATAATGGTTTGTTGATTCTGTTTTACCATATTTATCCCCTCCAAGAAAGATTTGAGTTTATTTTAACATAGAAAGCACATATATACCTTTTTCCTGGTTTAAGTGGAGTTGGAACCTTTATTATGTAAAAGTTTTTGAATGAAAAAAATCCCCCTTGTAGGGGATTATGTAATTTCCATTCTATTGACTGGTAAAACTGCTTCGATAGAGATGTGCATAAAAGAGGAGACCGAAAATAAGCCTTGGTCTGTCAGTTTAATTTCCGGGATAACAGGAAGTGCTAAAAAGGCGAGAGTCAGGAAAGGATTGAAATGGCGATTAGCACCGAGTGTTAATAACGCCTCGTCGATCCTTTTTAAGGAATCAACAACTTCATTATAAGTACCTGTGCTCATTAATCCGGAAATATGGAGAGGAAGGGAAGCAAGTGTTCTTCCATCTTGGATTACGACTAATCCACCCTGCATCTTTTTAATTTCCTTTGCTGCTATGAGCATATCCTGATCATTCGTGCCCGCAATGATTAAATTATGTGAATCATGGGCGACTGTCGTGGCAATCGCACCTGATTGCAAGCCAAGTCCTTTGACAATTCCGAGCCCTATTTGTTTTGTCAAATGATGCCGTTCAATAACTGCGAGCTTAATGTGATCATTTCGTTCAGAAAACTGGAATTGGCCATTATTAAGATAAACCGGTTCAATCAGGTGCTTTGTAATCAAGCTGTTTGGTGTTATTTCAATAATATTAGCCAATTTATTTTTGAGCTGAATGGATAAATCTTTCTCTGTTATATTATGAAGGTTTACAGAATGTTTTAATTCATTTTCCATAATACATTCCTTGTTTTCTGGAAAGTTTATTAGTTGATTATTTTGTACAATAAGATTTCCATCTTTAAATACGGAGTGAATTTGGAGAGAAACAAGATCATCAAATAGAAGAAAGTCTGCCCTATATCCAGGTGCAATTGCCCCGTGCTCCTTTAAACCAAAGCATTCGGCCGCGTTAATGGTCGCCATTTGAATTGCAGTCAGAGGGGGAATGCCATTTTCTATGGAAAGTCGAACGCTATGGTCAATGCTTCCTTCTGACACAATATCATCCAGATGTCGGTCATCTGTGACAAATAAACAACGACGGGAATTTCTCTCATTTATGGCTGGAACCAGGTTTATTAAGTCTTTGGCAACAGTGCCCTCCCTGATCATAATATACATTCCTTTACGAAGTCTCTCTTTTGCCTCTTTTGCTGTGGTGCATTCATGATCGGTTTTAATACCTGCAGACATATAAACATTGAGCTGTTGTTCGGTTAAGCCCGCGGCGTGGCCATCAATGTTTTTGCCATGTTTTATTGCATCGTTTAATTTTTGTAGCATATCCTCTTCTGTATTGGAGACGGCTGGAAAATTCATCACTTCGGCTAAACCAAGAACCCTTGGATTTTGATAGAATGGGGTTAGATCTTCGCTATTCAAGACAGCACCTGAATGTTCGAATTTTGTCGACGGTACACAAGATGGCATCATAAAGTAGAAGTCAAAAGGAAGGTCATTGGATTGTTCGATCATGTATTGAATGCCCTTTGTTCCTGAAACATTGGCAATTTCATGCGGATCTGCAACAATGCAGGTCACTCCATGTAAAAGCAGTATTTTTGCTAGTTCAGAAGGACGAACCATTGAGGATTCAATATGGACATGACCATCGATAAAGGTGGGTGAAACATATTTACCAGCGGCATCAATTTCTGATTTGCCCTCGTAACTTCCAATACCGGCAAAAAAACCATCCACGATTGCGATGTCGCCAGTATAGGTATCGCCATTAAATACATCAATAATCCGACCATTTTTAATGACGCAATCAGCAGGCTTTCTTCCTGACGCAACGTCGATTCTCCTTTGAATCAAACTTTTTTCCATTATTATGCCCTCCGTTTCTAAAAAATCTTTCCGATTAGTATTTCACTTTTTCCGAATATGTCTCCCATGTACGGAACGGTAAATCATGGTTACTAAAAGACATTTGCTGCATTTTAATAGAACGGCTCTCCATTGGTACCGCGAGTTCTTGGTATATAAATTGGTCATCAAAGCCGATACAGGCCGCATCCTCTTTCGTACAAGCGTAATAAATCACTTTTGGACGGGCCCAATAAAGAGCACCGATACACATTGGACACGGTTCGCAGCTTGTGTATATTTCACAATCAGTAAGCTGGAAACTGTTCAGATTTCTGCAAGCATCACGAATCGCTTGTACTTCAGCATGAGCGGTCGGATCATTGGCTGTTGTCACATTATTACAACCTCTCCCTACGACCACGCCATCTTTTACAATAATAGCCCCAAATGGTCCTCCGTTCTTTGCCAATACATTTTCATATGCAAGTTGAACTGCCATCTCCATGAATTTTACATCCAATAAAAACACCCCTATCAAAATTTTTGATAAACAGTAAATAGTTTGTGTGATGTTTCATGCCGTAAATATAATAAATAATATACCATATATGGATAAAAGTTGAATAATATTTTCAGAAAATAATAAAAAATACTTTTGTGTTAGAAAATATAACGTATAAAATATTTAAAATATTAAGAAGTATTTTTACAAATTATTTTAAAACTGATATTGTTAGAAGAAAATCATTAAGATTATGAAGGTGAAATGTATGGGGTTTTTGGGAGTTCTTTTACCGATATTCGGTATTTTTGTTTTAGGGTTCGTCGGTCAGAAAAGGTTTCAACTTGATACAAAATCCATTTCGACGGCAGCATTATATTTAATGTCACCTTTTCTTGTGTTCCGTACTTTTTATACAGCTGAATTTAATGTTAATTATTTTTATCTGTTTTTATTCACGATTGTACTCTGTCTTTCTCTTATTTTGGTTGTCTATATCATTTCGTTTTTTCGTAATTATACAGTAACGGAAACGAGTGGGATGATCTTAGCGTCCGCATTCATGAATAATGGAAATTACGGAACACCAGTCATTTTCCTTCTATTTGGAGCAGCAGGACTTGATTATGCCATCATTTTAATGGTAGGCCAGCAGTTAGTCATGTGTACAATAGGTATATATTTTGCTGCAAAGGGAAGTCCGGAAGGTAACGGAGTACATTCTGCACTTAAAGCTGTGTGTAGGATGCCGATTGTGTACGGAGCAATTGCAGGTGTGGTTTTTAAGCTTGTGAACATTCCTTTAAGCAATTCGGTTATGGAAGCCGTCAACCTTGTTGCAAATGCGGCAATTCCGACAATTATGATTACACTTGGAATGCAGCTTGCCAACATCTCACTAAAAAAAATCGCGCTACAAAAGCTCTCTATCTCGTTGCTGGTAAAGCTTGCTATATCTCCAGCCATTGCTTTCCTATTATCACTTGCTTTGCCGGTAGATGATATGGTCAGGCATATTATGATTATCGTAGCTGCTATGCCGACGGCAGCTAACACCACGATGTACGCTCTCCAATTTAATACGGAGCCTGAATTTGTATCAAGTGCCACGTTCATTAGTACATCCTTAAGTTTGATTACGCTTCCTATTGTCTTTTTCTTTGTATTATAGATAATATTTTAATATTTATGAAAATAAATTAGGGAATTTTAGTTTATTATGAAACTTAAAATCTTAAACCTCTTGGCCATGAATAAGATGTGTGAAAAACTTGTACATGAATAATCTGTACAAGTTTTTTTACATTGCAAAAGTGTATAAGGATAATTGATGTTAAAATTCATATACTATTATGCAATAAGAGATACGTGGATTAAAAAGCAATGCATCCATCCAAGTAGATGGGAAAAAACCAAAAGCCCTAATAAATAAAAACCCATCAATAAGACATTAAGAACGATAATAGATGATAGATAAGTGGGCGAGTACAGTTTTTTTCTCTTTAGATAGCATCAAGTTAACCATCCTTTCGAAATGTTAATTTTACTATAAAGGGATTTCAGAAAAGGTTGCCCAATGACTATTTTTGAACCTGTTGATCAATGATACATTTTTCTTCCTCGTATAGGTGGGGAATCGTTAGAAAGATATACTTAATGTTGTAAAACCGCATTTTCAGAACGGTACCCCAATTAGCGCAATTAGGAGAAGACCTGCAGTGATTCCAATAAAGACTGGATTAATCATAGCTGCAAGATTCAAGAGAATAACGCTTAATAAGGATGGCGTAATTGCCAATGGAAAATGCTTGTTCATATTTCACAATATTTTTCAAAAACCAAATAATAGATGGTGAATAAAGACATATAGATCAGTCAATAATAGGGAACGAAAAATAGCTAAGAGAACTGATTTAAAGTTATGGTTAGGAAAGAATAGAAAAGGCCTAAGTTAGGAAAGTTACTTAATAATTGTAACGGTATTACTCTGTCTGAACTTAGTAGCGGCAAGGGTAAATAGAAATAGCATTAGTAGAACAACTCAAACTAAGAAATTAAGCTGACTTTGACAAATGCAGCTATTATCAATCATTAAGGCTCTGAAAAAAATGGACATAATAATTATGATGGTTTATAGAGCAAATAAAGTGAGGGGATTATATGGAAGGAGAAAACCACGAAAAGTATACGGGTCTGATTTAGATCTGTTGTATTTATTGGAATAAGAAATCTCAATGAAATTTGAAACATACTAAAAGGAGCTTTTCATGGAAGACTTAATGCAACCAATTATTCGTACAGGTATTTCCTATATAGTCTTACTTGTTTTTACATATTTGTATGGTAAACGCATGAATTCCCAACTAAATTATTATAGTTTTGCTTTATCCGTAACAGTTGGCTCCTATATTGCAAATATGGGATTTGATACAAACCTTAAATTTTTTCCAACACTTGCTTCTTTTCTAACACTGATTTTTATCTTTTTTCTATCTTCTATTTTTTCTTTCAAACAAAGAGGTTTTCGAAAATACTTATCAGGACAGCCTATTATTATTATTGAAAAAGGGGAAATCAATGAGTTTAACATGAGAAAAGCTAAATATTCTATCGATGATTTAAAACAGCAAATCAGGGAACAAGGGGTATTTAAGATAGATCAAATAGAAACAGCAATACTCGAAGTTAGTGGTAAACTTTCGATTGAAAAAAAAGAAGAATACCAGCCATTATTGAAGAAAGATAAAGATCTATTATCTTCCGAAATTCCCATTGAGCTCATATATAATGGTGTAATTATTACAAAAAATTTAACCTCTGTCTACAACAAAGAATGGGTTATGAAACAATGCAAAGATCGCAAAATAACGGCTAAGGATGTTCGATATGGAGTCGTCGGCAGGAATGGAGTTTTTTATGTAATGAATTGATAGGAGATAATTATGTAGTATTCAGGATATTTTAACACCACAAGATTCATAAAATCCTATATGCTAATTTAGCTTCAAAAATGAAAAAAGCTCCATTAACAGGTGGGGCCTAGACATCATGGCTTCTTTAGTGTTCTAATAAAACTTCCTGGAGAAGTTTGGAATGATGCAAGATCCTTTGTTACAGGATGCGTAGCTATAGAGTATTGGAATGATTCAACTAAAGAAAAAGGGGCAGTCTGGCATGTGGAATTTAGCATAAAATCTTAAAGCTGAGCTTACTTTTTTTATTTTCTGCGCAGCTAGTTTATAATTTTCTATACAATTATTTTTAAAAAAACTGGGGAGGAGATTTTGTGTTTCAGACTCAAATCCAACTAGCTAATCCTGACAAAATTGATTCCGTTTTAAAAGAAATTGTTCAAAACTCCTATGAAGAGGTGCGGGAAGAAAGACTTCTGCTATGTATGGAATGTGGAGATGTGGATCTTTATATCGCCGCTTCAAATCATGAAGAACTTCAAGATGCGATTAACGAAAATTTTGAAATTGATGAATGTGGTGAAATCATAAAGTTAGAAGAACACCAACAACTTATGGATGATCTATACGAGTATTTCTTAAAGCTGCATAAGGAAAGTAATTTGTTTGATTTTTTTCCTGCAGGTTATTATATTGTGGATGGGGAAAGTCGTGAATCGGAAACGGATATGTTGGGACCAAAAGGTCTATTTTCAGCGCCGTTTGAAGATGCTATAAAGGAATAAAAAAGACGGCGTATTGCTGTCTTTTTTATTGGTCTACTTGTTTTATTAACATTTGCTGTCTTCCGCTAAAACGTACGTACCGCTGACCGGTATTTTTGGGAAATAAATACTTTTTTTTGATTATGAAGGAAAATAACGTGTGGTGAAATAGACCTAATTAGGTGAAATTTATGAAATATAGCAATAATATCATGAAACATATTAAGGTTTTTAACAATTTTAAGTTTATATGGTAATTTTAAGAAATGTTAGATATAATAAAAATGTAATGATAGAATATGATATTTAAATTACTAGTTTAATATAGCTTTAATAATCGTCTTATATATTTTCATCGTTTCAAGGGAAATAATAGAAGATGAAGGTTTAACTTATGATTTCAGATAGATATTAAAAAGAAGATGTTTTACCCAACAGATTGCAACTTTATATACTTAGAATTCTGATTATTATTAATTTTCGGACTTTAATCACTTTTACATATCTTACGGGCTTAGGGAGGTTAATTATGATTGTTTTTGATCAAGTTAATAAGTATTATGGTGATTTTCATGTTTTGAAAAATATTAATCTTACAATTAACAAAGGGGAAGTAGTTGTTGTCATTGGTCCATCCGGCTCTGGAAAAAGTACACTGCTTCGTTGTATTAATCGCTTAGAAACGATATCAGAAGGTTCACTTTCGGTTAACGGATTGAATGTAGCGGATAAAAAAACAGATATAAACAAGCTGCGCCGAAATATTGGTATGGTTTTTCAACATTTTCATCTCTATCCTCATAAAACCGTGCTTGAGAATATCATGCTTGCTCCTAAGAAGGTTTTAGGACAAACAGATGCGGAAGCGAAAAAAATCGCGCAAAAGTATTTGGAAAAGGTGGGAATTGCAGATAAAGCAAATTCTTTTCCTTCGCAGCTTTCAGGTGGACAGCAGCAGCGGGTAGCCATTGCTAGAGGCTTGGCTATGGGACCGGAAATCATGTTGTTTGATGAACCAACCTCAGCCTTGGATCCAGAAATGATTGGCGAGGTACTGGATGTAATGAAGGCACTTGCCCATGAAGGAATGACGATGGTCGTAGTAACGCACGAAATGGGATTTGCCCGTGAAGTCGCAGATCGAATCGTTTTCATGGACGAGGGCAAGGTTTTAGAAGAGGCAATACCGGCTGAGTTTTACGCAAATCCTCGTGAAGAGAGGGCTCGATTATTTCTTAGCCGTATATTAAATCATTAAATAAAAAACAGGGGTGAATAACATGTTGAAGAAAAAAAAGTGGTTGCAATTATCATTGCTATCAGTACTGGCTGTAATTTTATTAGCTGGCTGTGGCGGGGACAAAGTGTCCAATAATGGTAAAGAAAGCGGTAGCAAAGACAAAGATAAAGACGTTCTAACACAGGTAAAGGATAAGGATAAGATTGTTTTCGGCGTAAAAAATGATACACGGTTATTCGGCTTGAAAAACCCGAGTACAGGTGAGGTAGAAGGATTCGATATTGATATTGCTAAAGCTCTTGCAGCTGAGATTCTTGGTGACGAAAAGAAAGTTGAATTCAAAGAAGTAACTTCGAAAACAAGAATGGCATTATTGAATAATGGAGATATCGATGCGATTGTAGCTACTATGACAATCACAGATGATCGTAAAAAAGAAGTTGATTTCACTGATGTATACTTTGATGCTGGACAATCTTTACTTGTTAAAAAAGGAAGCGATATTAAAGGTATTGATAGTTTAAAAGGTAAAAAGGTATTGGCTGTAAAAGGTTCTACTTCAGCCATAAATATCCGTGAAAAAGCTCCTGACGCACAAGTACTGGAATTTGAAAACTATTCTGAAGCATTTGCTGCACTTAAGTCTGGCCAAGGCGACGCCTTAACTACAGATGATTCCATCCTTTATGGAATGGCAGATGAAGATCCGAATTATGAGCTTGTTGGTGGTACATTTACAGACGAACCTTATGGAATTGCTGTTAAAAAAGGGAATGAAAACTTTGTGGCTGAATTGAATAAGGCACTTAAGTCTCTTAAAGATTCAGGCAAGTATGATGAAATCCATGATAAATGGATTAAACATTAATACATTTACCTTTTAAAAAGGTGAATAAGTTTAAATTGGATTTTTATAATAATTCTGAAGTTTAAACATTGTCATCTGTCAGGATGAGCAAATTACTCATCCTGATTAGTTAGGGGAGTGTATGCCGTGCTTGATTTCTCCATTTTAACAGAGAATCTAGATATGTATTTAGTAGGCTTCAAAAATACAATCATGTCGAGTTTGATAGCGTTGGTAGCGAGTTTGATTCTTGGTGTGCTTGTTGCTATTATGCGGATAGCCCCGCTAAAGCCACTAAACTGGCTTGGAACCGCCTATGTCGAGATTATTCGAAATATTCCGTTATTGATTATTACATTTTTCTTCTTTTTGGGTCTTAAATTAAGTGGAATATACGCAGGAACCTTAGCCTTAACTATTTACACGTCATCTTTTATAGCAGAAGCCATTCGAGCTGGTATACTTTCTGTACCAAAGGGCCAAATGGAAGCTGCGCGTTCATCAGGACTGACCTATGGGCAGGCAATGAGACTTGTCATTCTGCCACAAGCAGTAAAAATAGTTATTCCCCCGCTTGGAAACCAATTTATCAATCTTGTTAAAAATTCTTCCATTTTAGCCGTGGTTGCTGGGCTTGATCTTATGTACCATGGTGATTTGATTTCTTCAAGGACATTTATTGTATTCGATGTCTATATTTTCGTCGCAGCTTTTTACTTAATTCTTACCATTCCTTTAAGTCTTGGCGTTGGTTATTTAGAAAAACGTCTGGCTAAGAGTAATTGAGGGAGGTATAAGACATGGATTTTGCAGGTGCCTATACACCAGATAATATCAAATTTTTATTAGAAGGTTTTTGGGTAACAATACAGGTGGCCTTTGTATCTATTATTTTGAGTTTCATTATTGGTGGGCTTGTGGGAATAATTCGGTATGCAAAAGTGCCAGTGTTATCACAAATATTGGCAATGATTGTGGAAACAGTACGTAATTTACCACTGCTATTAATTATATTTTTTACGTATTTTGCTTTACCAGAGGTACGAATAAAATTAGAAATCATTCCGGCTGCTATCGTTGCCTTGACAATTTTTGAGTCAGCCATGCTTTCTGAGGTAATTCGAAGTGGATTAAAATCCGTTGATAAAGGCCAAATGGAGGCTGCGCGTTCATCAGGTTTGAGCTATGTACAGGCATTGATACATATCATCCTCCCTCAGGCTTTGCGCCGCATGGTACCTCCTATTGTCAGTCAATTTATATCTTTATTAAAGGATACCTCTTTAGCGGTTGTTATATCATTACCGGAGCTAACTCATCATGGCCAAATTATTTATGGGCAAAGTCAAAAATTTTTGATACCAATTTTAATTCTCGTTGCTCTCATGTATTTCGTCGTTAATTATAGTTTGTCTATAGTAGCACAGAGACTTGAATTGAAACGAACTTAAAAAATCCGACTCATTTATTTGAGTCGGATTTTTTAACATTCATGTTTTATTTGGAGGATTCATTCCACTCAATTGGCATTGTATCAAAAAGTAGTTTGTAATGAATTACTCAATAAATGAATCTTTTACTGACATAAACCGTATATATAAGTAAAAAAGAAAGTAGGTGGAATAATTGTCTGAAATTAAACAAAGTAATAGTAAAGCAATTGTATCATTAATTATGGGGATTTTATCTCTTCTTATTCCATTCATCGGAATTATATTAGGTATTCTAGGTTTGATTTTTGCTTCAAAGAGTAAAAAAGAAATGGCCCAATCGGGGGAATCTGGAAAGGGTTTGGTGACTGCTGGTAAAATATGTAGTATTATCGGAATAATCCTAAATGTGATTATGATTCTTATTTTTCTTGTGTTATTTTTTTTCACAGTAAATACGGACAGTATGGTTTATTAAATTTCAAATGTAAATTTGACAAAGAAAAATAAGTTGAAATTATTTTAAATGGAATTTTGTGCTATAATTAACATAAAAACCTAAAGATTCATAGGAGGGATGATATTTTTGACCGTTCAAATCTATGAGTATCCAGCCGTTTTTTATTACGAAAAACACCCCTTAATATTAGACTCATTTTCCGTTCAAGTTTGTTTTCCAGATTTTAAGCGAAAAGGATTTATCTCTACCGTTAGCGGCAGAAATCGGGTCGAAGCTTTAGCTTGTGCTCAAGAACTGTTAGAATCCATGGTCGAACATTTTATTCACGACAAAAAAACAATCCCTGATGCCAGTGAAATGGAAAAAGTGAATTTAGATAGAGGTATTAATATATGCGAGGCTGCTCCATTTCGCATTGAAATAGAAAATATCATATATGAGAAATAAAAAAACCTTGCCTGGTAGAAGACAAGGTTTTTTGTTTGATAATAATAACATCTATGAGTCCTTTAGAAGTTGTAAAAACGGAAGTATCTAGCTGAAAAGAAAAATGCCATTTAGGTTACCGGCTTATGTAATAGCCCAATTGAAATCGCTAGATCTTGTAACTGCAGAAAATAATTCATTCGCCTAAAAATAACCTTATATAAAATTGGCACATTGGTATGTAAAAAACGTTACAAAGATATTGGGTCTTGTATTCTCGAGCCTAAAAAGGCATACTTGTTTGTTAATGTTATGATCTCGAAACCAGGAAAACAATGATAGTAAATGAAGAGATATAAGATGAGAACTTTTTTCCTGAAGGCATGGAGAGCGCATCCGATTATTGAGTTATAATATGGGGGCACAGGGGAAAGAGACCTTCTTTGAAAAATATAATATTGAAAACAAAACCATCATTACCTATAGAGGAATGATGGCTTTTTTTAAAAAAATTAAATAAAATAAGAAAAACAAGTATTTAAAGAAATAATCCTTATTTATTAAAATTAATATTTTTTTGGAAAGGATATTGCGTTCTCTATAACGAATATGTATAGTAAAGGTAATCTAGGTAAAAAGTATCAATAGTTAAAGATTTGGAGGTATATGAATGAAATA
Organism: Peribacillus butanolivorans; assembly: GCF_001273755.1. Taxonomy (GTDB): domain Bacteria; phylum Bacillota; class Bacilli; order Bacillales; family DSM-1321; genus Peribacillus; species Peribacillus butanolivorans. Next base: position 2,766,088 of record NZ_LGYA01000001.1, on the reverse strand, counting down.
TTATATAGCATCAGACGAAAAAAATTTGAAGCAAGTTAGATCGTTGATAAAAAAATTGAATGCCAAGGGATTTACATGTGTAAATGACTCGAATTTAATCGAGAACGACGATAAACAAGGAGTTATAGATAGTATAGGGGAGTACGAAAAAAAGGGGATTGAGGATGCAGATTTTATGCTAATTTTTCTTACTGCAGGTAAAGGAAATCTTTATGAGCTTGGATATGCTTTGTCCTTAAATAAGAAAATTGTTGTATATTCTCCAGAGAAAGACAATTACCATATTAATAAAAAATCAATTTTCCATAATTTACCTGGAGTAACTATCTGTAGTGGAACGTTATATAAGCTTGTTAAATTGATACATACGCTTTCTTCACAAGGAGTAGATGAAACAAGTTCATTGCCCTTAAATAAATCTCAAATGTAGAAATAGGTAAAGATACCCTCAAATAAAATATCTTTTGAACGTAATGTTTAATATATTAAAAATGAGGGTAAAAGTTACTTAAACTAAAAGGGAGGCAGACTGTTTTGGCTATTATAGATATCGACCAATTGTTGCTAGCTACAGAAGAGATTGCCGAAGAGTCAGTTCCATTCAATCTCTATACATTTGATATTGATCAATTATTAGATAAAACGGATAACTGGTAAAGTAAAGCATGCCTAGAGGATATGCTTCTTTTCTGTGGGAAAATTAACCTGATTACCATTATAAAAAGAAATATAAAGTAATCAGGCAATGAAGTTCATATTAAGAAGTGGGAAAAAAATTAAAAATGGCGCCCTTTAACGAATCCTAAAATCACAAACATTGATATAGTACCGGCAACAAAAGTTACTTTAAGTATATTTATGAGTAGTTCATCGTACATTTGTATTCCCTCCTTGTATGTAATGAAAGACAATGCGGTTATGATTAGCTGTTTATGTATAAATTATAACATAAATTTTACAAGTGAAGGTGGGAAAAAGGCACCGAAATGTATGAGAATGTAATAATTGTTACATTTTAGACTAAAATCTAGCCGAAAAAAAGATATCATCAATAACAGATGATATCATTGATCGATTATTTAATTCCAAGGGCTTTCTTCGTTTTTGGTCCAACTATCCCATCAGGTGTTAGTTTGTTATTCTTCTGGAATTTCTTTACAGATATTTCTGTATTATTTCCAAATACCCCATCTATCCCCTTTGTACTATATCCAAGAGTTGTTAATCTTTTTTGAAGTTCACGTACTTGTGGTCCGTTGCTTCCTTTCTTTAAAATTGAAATTGTATTCCCCACTGGGATACTCTCTGATCCGCTAACCTTATATCCATTTGTAGCCGCTATGGAAGCAAATGATTTACTGGAACTGGTAATTATGACGGTTGTGTTCATATTAACCTTACCATATAACCACTTTACATCTTCATTATACATACGAACACAGCCGGCACTTATATATTTTCCAATGGAATTTGAATCATTATTTCCATGTATTGCATACGTATTTCCTGGTGTATTTCGTGCATTAATCCCCAACCATCGATTGCCTAGAGGATTTTTTGGATCTCCTCCTCTAATTTTGCCTTTATAATAGGGGCGATTGACAATCTTTGTAACTACCTTAAACTTTCCTTCAGGAGTGTAGGAGGATTTTTTTCCAGTCGCTACGATAAATACCCTCACTAATTTATTATTTTCATAGTAGGCAAGCTGATTATTGGACTTATTGATGATAATCAGTTGTTTTGATGCTGCATCTGAAGAATTACTGTATCCACCAAAACAAAAAAAGAACATTAATACAAATACAATAAATTTTTTCATGTTTTCCCCGTCCTTTATTTAAGTACCTGCATATTCACGCATATACTATCCTATGCACGAAGTGAAGCTAAAGTGACATTTTTTCAAAGGAAAGGTAAACTTAAAATAAGAAGGATTTACTCAAATCGGATTTTATCGTTGCAAAATTACTAAAAAGAAAGAAGGGCACTGTTTGTGGTCACATTACATACATTATTGAAGTGAAACCGGAGGTGGGAAAAGATTGTCACGCTTAAAAGTAGAGGACTACCTTGAACAAGGGATGTACGGTCCAAAAGAAATAAAACCTGGTGAACGAAGGGAATTCCTTGGCACATTACGAGAGCGCGTTATTGTCGTCCTAAAAAAACCTCAAGTATTTGAACTAAATGTATATCCAGAGATTGAGGAAATGATGAAGCAATTTCCACTGTCAAATTTGTTTTTAAATGGTCAAATGGACTATCAATACCTAGGGAAATATATTAAATTAGCTAATCGACATAATATTCCTTACAAAATTGTCCTAAACAAAGACCATAACTCCGAATTAGGCCTAGTACTAGCAGAAAAAAATGCCATAAATAAAGAAGAGATTTATATTGAGAAGAAGAAGCAGTTCAATCAAGTTAAAAAGAAAAACAGTGTCAAAGCATTTATCAAACAATTGGTTAGAAAATTTATAAAAAAACGCTGAAAAATTCAATCAGCGTTTTTTTAGTAAACTCCTATAGGGTTGTGGAAATTCATGAGTAATTAATGAAGTTATATTAAATTACCCTAATAAAATAAAAAGGATGCCTATCTGCTTTATGTATACGTAACTTTTTGTTTTATCAGTTGGAAAAGTTGATCAGATAGCAAATCTGTTAATTATGTATTCATCTTCCTTAACCTATAAAACTTTCTGAAGTTTCCTATAATCGTTTTAACCACAGAATAAGCAGGGATGGCTATAAGAATTCCAATGAATCCGTTTATTGAACCGGCACCAAGTAGCAATAAGATAATGGTTAATGGGTGAATATTAAGTCGTTTCCCAATAATATTCGGAGTAACGAGGTGGCCTTCTGCTTGTTGAACGACAGTAAGGACAATGAGTACTTTTACAGCCAATCCTACATCTTGCTGTAAGGCTATGAAAAGGGCTGGAATAACTCTGATTAATGGACCTAGAAAGGGTACAACGGTAAAAATCATTGCGAAAAGGGCTAATACGAGTGCATAATCGAGTCCAATAATTAGGTACCCCACATACATAAAAGCCCCTATTACGAATGAAACGATGAATTTGCCGATGATATAAGTTGAAAGGGTTTTATCTACATCTTTTAAAATCGCGTTCCCTTCTGGTTCAACTTCAGTCGGTATATACTTTAATAAAAACGGTCTTAGCTTATCTCCATCCTTTAAGAAATAAAATAAGATAAATGGTGTAATAACCAGTACAGTTAGAACACTTATAATCGCAGAGAATATGGTATTAACATTTTCTATAAGTTTTTCAGAATAATTTTTAAAATGGGATATGCCATTTGCTTTCAAGTTTTTTATATTAACCATACCAAAATCATTTTGTTCTATCATGACTTCCGATTCCTTAGAGAATTCCTTGACTTTGCTTGGAAGGTTAGCAGATAATTTTTGGAATTGATCCATGACTACAGGACTTCCAAAGTAACTGCCTGTCCCCGTTATTCCAAATATAACCAAGAAGACAATAAAAATGCTGACTGTCCTTGGTATAAATTTAGTTAAAAAGTTAACGACAGGTCGTAATATATAGTAAAATAGTCCAGCCACAATGATTGGGAAAAACATTGCTGTAATGATTTTTTGAATCGGCAAAAGAATATAATCAATCTTGCCAAAAAATAATTAAAATTATTAAGATAATTCCACATGCATACTTAAAAAAGGGTTTGTTTATCAACAAGACAATCTCCCCTAAATCTCATCTGCTACTTAATTCCCTTGTTAGGCTTAGAGTTAAACAATAATACCAAGAGTAATAAATGATTAGGGGGGCAATAGATGTAATTTGACATTCGATGGTTCAATTACAGACTGTTTTCAAGCGAGTTGTTGATTCTACCTTTAATTAGAATTCAAATATTTCGTAATTCGGAGCAAAGGATGTATTCTAAAGTAATTTCTAATTTAGGGCAGATGCATGTATCTCATTTACTTCACAGAATCATTGAAGTTCTTTAATAAACCAATATATTTTAAGTAATAGGAAGCTGAGACCTCATATTAAAATACCAAAATTCTTTGGTTAAAATGAAAAACAAACCTCCATTGGAAAATGAAGGCGTTGTATAAAAAAATTATGATGATTTTTTTATATACTTTATTTCTTCTACAACTTTTTTGTCCTGACGTGCATAAGCTCCGTAATACAGACCGCCTACGAGAATGGCACCACCAACAGCATTTCCAAGGAAGACTGGGATAAAGTTCATAAAATACTCACCCCAAGTAACGGCACCAACGAAAATTCCTGCTGGAATGACAAACATATTGGCAACAATATGCTGGAATCCAAGTGTAATGAAAGCACAAATCGGCAAGAACAATCCAATGATTTTTCCTGTAGTATCTTCAGCGCTGTATGTAATCCAAATAGCCAGGGCTACCAGCCAGTTACAGCCGACAGCTGAAATGAATGCTTCGATAAAATTGGCATCCACCTTTGATTGTGCTGCAGCTATCGTTTTATTCAAAAAGATATCAGTTTCGGTCAATCCAAGTAGATGTCCGAAAAAGTAAGCAACAAAAATAGCACCTGCGAAGTGGTTATAGCAATTAAGATCCAGTTTATTGATAATTGTTTAACAGATACTTTTTTAGCAAGCGCAGCCATCGATACAGCCATCATATTTCCAGTTAATAATTCTCCGCCGGCAATTACAGTAAGTATTAAACCTAACGGGAATACTAAACCACCTATTAAGTTATTCAGTGTACCCCACTCATGTGGTAAGCCTGCAGTGACCCTTATGTTAAATAAATAGCCCAAAGCGATAAAGGCCCCACCTAGGAAACCTAGTATTATTAGACTAGTTAGTGGCAATGTTGCTTTCTTAGTTCCTGCTTTGATTGCAATTTTCGCCATTTGTTGCGGGTTATAATAACTCATATTGCTCCCCCTACCTGATGTTTCAAAAAAATTTGTTAGAATGTGTTTCTTATTTAGTAGTAAAAACCCTTAAAAATACTTACTAAACAAAGATTACCAACAGTTATTATACATTAGTTTTAAAGATATGCTATTACGAAATAACTAATTTAGGATTTTTTAATAGAAAAAACTAGGCCTTTATCACAGTTTAGGGTGGTTCAAAAATATATAATACAAAAAGAAAATGCTAATAATATAAAGCCTGAATTTTTAAAAGTGTAAATTATAGACTGCCTTCTAAATATGATAAAACGATTTTATACTTTTGAGTTTGAGTGAGATAGGGGGAGTAGGGTAGCTAGTTTTTCTAGAAGGAATAAAAGTACTTTCTTATGAAGTTCCTGAAAAGTGCCCATACAGTAATTGTTTTCAATTTTTATAAAATATAAATTCTGATGAAAATATAATAAAGAGTAAAATATAAAATGAAAAAGGCATTATCACAAGAAAATTCCCAATAAGGAAGTTATCTTGATAATGCCTTGATCTAAAAGATTTATCTAACAATATAGTCAGATAAACAACTCTGGTTTATGATATTTTACTTAATGTATTAGTAAATCCTTGTTTCTGTTCTCTTTGCATTTTTTTGATATCTAAACGTAGCCAGATGGAAATGATGAAAGCGATTGCAATTAATCCAGCGAAAACATAGAACACTGGAATATAACTGTTTGTACTTTCTCTAATTGCGGTAACCAGCATTGGTCCACAAACTCCTCCAAGAGACCATGTTGTTAAAAGATAACCATGGATAGCACCAATTTCTTTTGTTCCAAATAAATCTCCAGCAAATGCAGGGAGATTTGAGAAACCTCCACCATAACAACTAACAACTAACAAAATAAGTCCTTGGAACAATAACGTATTTGTAGTAGTTGGAAGTAAAAGGAATGCTCCGATTTGAATAATAAAGAATATGACGAAAACATTTGAGCGACCGATATAATCAGAGGCTGCTGCCCAACCAAGTCTGCCTCCACCATTAAAGATTCCCATGATACCTACCAGTGCTGCTGCGCCAGCTACAGACAATCCAACTACGTCTTGAGCCATAGGAGAAGCCACAGAAATCATCATTATCCCTGCACTAGTATTAATTAATTTCATAGACCAAAGCATCCAGAAATGTTTTGTTTTAACGGCTTCTTTTGCAGTTAATTGTCTTAGATCTTTTTTAATTTCTTTTTTTCCTGACTCAAAATCTTTTTTCATACCTTCAGGAATGTAATTCGCTTTTGGTGGTGCAATATATGAAGCACCTAAAAACATAAGAATGAAATAGCCTGCTCCTAATATATAATAAGTAGAATAAATTCCAACGGATTCCATAAGACTTGCTGCAACTGGGGCAGTAATAAGAGATCCAGCACCAAAACCGAGTACAGCCATACCTGTTGCTAATCCTCTTCTATCAGGGAACCATTTGACAAGAGTAGATACTGGTGAAATGTACCCAATACCCATACCAAGTCCACTTAATACTCCATATGTTAGTAAGTAAAGTGGAAGTGAATCGATCATGACAGCCAAACCAGAACCGGCTTGTCCTAAACCGAATAATACAGCAGCAACTAAGGCAGATTTTCTTGGACCATTCTTTTCAACAAATTTACCAAAGAAAGCTGCAGAGGTTCCTGCAAGCGCCATCATTATTGTAAATGCTAAAGTTACTTCAGTTTCTGACCACCCCATAGTCTCAACTAAAGGTTTCTTGTATACGCTATATGCGTATGCACCACCAATGGAAAGGTGAATGGCAATAGCAGATAAAGCAATTAACCACCTGTTTTTTTTCATTTTGTTACCCCTTTTCGTGAAGTATAAGAGAGTTGCATGCGTTTTATCTATAATAATATGAATTGCATGCATTTTGTCTATCTCGTGGGATAAGTATATAAGATTATTATTTAGTAGTAAACTACTAAATTGAATTTTACTAAAAAAAATGTTGCTATAACATTCTTATACAAATCCGAATCGGCTTAGAAAAAAATTTTATTTTATATCTTACTCACATAGGGAATAGGAAGACAAATTTAGGTGAGAGGCATAAATTAGCAGCTGTAGAATGTTATATAAGAATCCCTTGTATCTTGATTGTGATTGGCATTTTGAATGTGGCAAATGCCCTTAATTCGCTCCATTCTATCAATTTTGAATCGGTAGTGATTTTCCTTCGCTATTGAAGGTCTTACGTAATCAAGATGGTAATCTACAACGGCAAACGGAAAAGATGCACATTGGCATTATTCAATGATATTTGTTAAAATTAACCTAAGACTTTATAAAAGAATCTTCAGAATTCCAATCAAGCCATTAGAATTAAAGGATTTTAATAGGAATAATAAAAGTTTTTTTCTGACAAAAAAGGAATATTAGAGTCTTTTTTCAGGAATCATACGTAAAGTAATCAAAAAAAATCAAATTATTTTGAAAAAATTCCGAAAATTTAGTCATAAGGGCTTGAACTATGATTCCTGATAGGAGTAAACTAAGTTAAGATAGATTTTATGGAAGTGAAATCTTGTAAAAATATTCAACAAGGGGTTTTGGTAATGAAGGAACATGACATGCAAATCACGCTTAGTACAACAAAGAAAGAAAAACCACAAGCGGACCAGCTTGAGTTCGGTAAGAAATTTACCGATCATATGTTTATTATGGATTACACACGAGGGCAAGGGTGGCATGATCCAAGAATTGTTCCTTATCAACCGCTCGCATTAGAGCCGTCAGCTATGATTTTTCACTATGGACAATCTGTTTTTGAAGGATTAAAAGCATATGTATCATCAGATGATGAAATTATTTTATTCCGCCCGAAAAAGAATTTTGAACGCTTAAATAATTCAAATAGTCGCCTATGTATACCAGATGTTGATGTGGAATTCGCGTTAAAGGCCTTAAAAACCTTAATTAGCGTTGATAAAGAATGGATTCCTCGAGCAGAAGGGACGTCCTTATATATTCGACCTTTTATTATAGCTACTGAACCTTATCTCGGAGTTTCTCCATCAGATCGCTATCAATTTATCATCATTATGTCACCGGTAGGTTCTTATTATAAAGAGGGAATTCACCCTGTTAAAATAGCGGTGGAATCAGCTTTTACACGTGCCGTAAATGGTGGTACAGGAGAAGCTAAAACAGGCGGTAATTATGCATCAAGCCTTAAAGCTCAAGAGGAATCTGAAAAGATGGGATATTCTCAAGTGCTTTGGCTAGACGGAGTAGAAAAAAAATATATTGAAGAAGTAGGAAGCATGAATGTCTTCTTCAAAATCAATGGTGAAATCATTACTCCAGCTTTAAATGGTAGCATCCTTTCAGGAATTACTCGGGATTCTATTATTGAATTGTTAAAGCATTGGAATCTTCCAGTAACAGAACGGCGTATTTCTATGGAGGAAGTCTATGAAGCCTTTAAATCAGGACAATTAGAAGAAGCATTCGGTACTGGTACAGCTGCTGTGATTTCTCCAATTGGTGAATTCTTGTGGAATGGTGAAGAAATGATAGTTCAAAACGGAGAGACTGGTGAATTATCTAAAAAACTTTATGATACATTAACTGGTATCCAAACAGGTAAGGTTGAAGATGAATTAAACTGGACTACGAAAGTTGAAGAAAAAGTCACTCAATAATATTTTAAAACAAAAAAACCTTCTATGAAGGTTTTTTTGTTCAGTTTGTAGACAAAAGGGGTTCGGAATTATAAAATTCCGAACCCCTTTTGAAATTCCCTTTGAATTTTGGCCCAAGGTTAAGATTGGGGCTCTACGAGCCCACTCTGTTAGGCCATTTTTGGACCTTGCCATGTCCAATTGGCCATCTTCTTTAAATTAATGGCAGCGAAAGTAAGCATCGCCTGCATCGACAATTTTTTAAGTCCCCTTAAAGTAGTCCAACGCATACCATGCTTTTCTTTTGCATCTGCGAATACACGCTCAATCGTTTCTTTACGTTTCGCATATATAGGTTTTACATCTTGATGAGTACG
>NZ_LGYA01000001.1:2739319-2756839 GCF_001273755.1 Peribacillus butanolivorans | reverse complement strand
CCGTAACCTAAGAACCAACGGTAAGCCATATTTGTTTCAACTTCTTCAATCGTTTTACGCATTGAACGAATACCGAAGGTATATTGAATGAATGTCAGTTTAACTAAAATAACTGGATCGATACTTGGGCGACCTACCTCTGAATACATATCTTTTACCAAATCATAAATGAAAGTGAAGTCAATGGCTGCCTCAATTTTACGAACCATATGGTTCGCTGGCACCAGTTGATCCAAAGTAATCATTTCAAGTTGATCTCGCTGAATAGAATTATGTTTCGAAAGCATCGTCATCACCTCAAGTTTTAATACTCCTATTTTAAAACAAAAAGGACTGTAGGAAAAAGCGGTTAAATCTAATTGTTAAAACAAAGTTGATTGGAACGGAAGGTGCGAGACTCCTGCGGGAAAAGCGCGTCCAAGGGAGACCCCACAGGCGCAAAGGCGCCGAGGAGGCTCCCGGACCGCCCGCGGAAAGCGAGTGCAACGTTCGAATTTTTAAAACCCTTAAAAAAACTGTAGACAAACTCGATTTCCATCGAGTTTGTCTACAGTCTGAAACCTTCTATGAAGGTTTTTTTGTTTTATATTCTTTTAAATAATTATCTTGTGCCGGATAGCGACAGCTACAGCCTCTGTACGATGATTGACTCCTAATTTCCTAATGGCAGAAGAAATATAATCCCTAACAGTGTATTCACTTACCCTCATCTTTGGTGCCATTTGTTTTAACCCTAGACCATTAGCTAAATATTGTAGGACTTCGACTTCACGATTACTAAGAAGGTATGAGGGGGGGGAGGATTCTAAAGTTGTACTGACTGCCAGTTCTAAATAATGGGAAAGCTTCATTAAATCATGCTTTGTAACAGGTTCGTTGGTCTGTATTGGGTCAACTAAAACAAAACCAATAACCATTTCATTGACTATAACCGGAATTACAGCTAATGAAGAGATTGCAAATCTTTTAACGTATTTTGCAGGTATGGATGATTTCGTATGTTTAATTGTTAAATATACTGGTTTGTTATTTATGAGAGCTTGGTGGATGGGGTATATATCATGAATATTTTCTTTGACATGATGTAACGAAATTGTTTCTTTACTTGTGCATGAGTAAATACCTTCACCCATACCACTTAAACAAGAGTAACTGAACAAAGAGGCACGTTGAAATGAAAAAAAATCTACACAGCCCTTTACAATCATTTTGGATTTATTTCTCATATCTTTTTGTATGGAAATATTTTTAACATGATTCAACAAGGTTTCCTCAAGCATTCGACTTTATTCCTCCCTACTTTTTCAGTGATAGGTAAAAACTTACTAATATCTTACAATATAAGGTAGGGCCTTACAAATTTGATTATCTATGCTTAAGTGTTTACAAGTTTACGATTCCCTATTTTAAGGAGGATAAAAAAATGAAAAGAACGAAATTGACGACCAGCAGCCGAAGTTTTAGAGAAGATACCCTTCCGTTTAAACTCTATCAAAAGGCAAAAAAATTCGGTGTATGGAATCCGCGTGACATTAATTTTAGTCAGGATATAGAAGATTGGAAGTCGTTTACTAGTATTGAAAGAGAGGTTTTATTACGGATTATTTCGCTTTTCCAGGGCGGAGAAGAAGCCGTGACATTGGATTTACTTCCGCTTATTATGGCTATAGCAAAGGAAGGTAGAATTGAAGAGGAAATGTACTTAACAACTTTCTTATTCGAGGAAGCAAAGCATATGGAATTTTTCCGTTATACGTTAGATCAAATTGGTGAAACAGGTGATCTAACGGTTTATCATTCAGAAACATACAAATCTATTTTTTACGAAATACTGCCTGAGGCGATGGAGAAACTAATACACGATCAGTCTCCTGAAGCATTGGCGGAAGCGGCCACTGTATATAATATGTTTACCGAGGGAGTGCTTGCTGAAACCGGGTATTTTGGGTTTTATCAGACACTAGAAGACAATAATATGATGCCTGGTTTATTAAAAGGGGTTGGCCTTTTGAAAAAAGATGAATCGCGCCATATTGCATATGGCACTTTTTTGCTACAGAGGATTATCAGTGAGCATCCACATATTTTTAGACAAGTTGAAAAAAGAATGGCAGAACTTGCCCCACTTGCCATCGCGTTAAATATGGAAGGATATGATCGGTTTGGCAATCCATTTGATAATGATAAACATGCTGTTTTAGATTTCACCATGAAACAATTAGCCGTTCGGATGGAAATATTGGCACGGGCCAAGGGTAAGAAAATTGAAGAAATCTATCAAAGTAACGAAAAGGAATATGGAGTTTTGTAAAAAGAATGAAAAATAGGATATGACTGTACGTGATGATATAAAGAAATTTATTCATATAAATAGGTGGTGGATATACAGCGCAATAATTTTTCAAGCAGTTTGGGAATCTTAATCGTTCCTGGCTGCTTTTTATTTTTAGCATTAAAGTCTAATCTATTAACATAAACCACAGGGTGTTTCCAATTATGGTTCTAGAAGTCATTAAAATTATAAAACAATTAAAGGCAGAAGGAACGACAATACTTCTAGTCGAACAAAACCTTGCTATAGCGCTGGAGCTTACTGATTATATTTATATTTTGATTAAAGGTCCGTTGTTTTTGCAGGTACTAATGATCAACTAAACCGAGATGTAATGAATAAATTTTTAACTTAAAATTCATGAAAATCATTTATATATTTGAAATTTGAGCAAAAAGGAGGCGGGGATAAGGAAATGTCCGTCTCCTTCTAAATGTTAAACGTTCTGAGTTTATATTTGTTAAGCAATCGTGATTCAATGAATTAGTTATTGTTTTTTCCTAAGTTTTCCTGAGCCATCTGTATAAGTTCCTTGACCATACCTCCTCCTAACTTTCCACCAATTTTTCCAGCTTGCTTTGATGTCAGTTGACCGTTATAGTCTTTTTTCAGTGGTACGCCAACTTCTTTTGCAACTTCAAACTTTGCATCTTCATGATTCTTCGTACCAGCTACTTTGGCTTTTAAATCATCAAGACCTTTTCTAGCTCCCGCTACTAGGATTTTATTTCTTCTTGTCATATATAATCACTCCTTAGTTTTTAGGTTATCCTAAAGTAAAGAAAATGATCATTAACCTGATTTATTTTAATCTTTTATTTAGGTTCTACTGGATTTGAGTCAATATTTTGGACACTATTAAGTTAAATCTTAAGCTGTATTCCTAATACGATCTTCAATTTCTTGTGGGGTTTGATAGCCCAAGCTGCTGTGAATTCTTTTTCGGTTATACCAACCTTCAATGAATTGGAACATTGCTAATTTAGCTGTTTGATAGTCTAGATATTGTACGTGGTTGACTTCTTCCTTTTTTAATAGGGCATGAAAGGATTCAATACAGGCATTATCGTACGGGCAACCTTTCTGACTAAAGGATTGCTTAATATGATGGTTTTGGATATGTTGAGTAAACTCACTGCTTGTATATTGTGAGCCAAGATCCGTATGAAGAACTAAGCCCTCCGAGGGCTTTTGTGATAAGTGTGCGTTATTGAAAGCTTTTATGACCAGTTCTGTCGTCATTGAACGAGAAAATGAATACCCTACTATTTTCTTAGAATGAAGGTCCAATACCGAAGCTAAATAACACCATCCGTCTTTTAACGTGTGGATATACGTAATATCTGCTACCCATTTCTCATTAATGGTTTGAGTAGTGAAGTCTCGTTTTAGCAAATTATCCAATTGAATAACCTTTTCTTTAGATGGATAGGGACGATATTTTTTCTTAGTAATAGAACGAATTCTCGCTTTGCTCATTAAACGTTGAACACGCTTAAGACTTAGGGAAAAACCCTTGGTTAATAAGCTTTCATGAATCTTTGGAGCCCCATACCGTCCCTTGCTTTCCAAGTAAATGAGATGATTTTCCTTCGTTAGTTCTTTGTTTTCCTGTTCGCGATTTGATACGACTATTTGAAGGGACTGATAATGGCTGCTTCTTGGGATTTCTAATATTTCACACATCTTCTGTACGGGATATTGTTTCTTGTGTTCCTCAATAAATTCGGTAAGATCTGTCTCGGTTACTTTTTCGCGAATATGGCCATAGCCTTTTTTAAGATTTCAACTTCTTGCTTTAACCGAAGGTTTTCCTTCTGAATGGCGGCTAATTCCTTTGGAGTCATGGAATCTTCCCCTAAACCGATAGGAGTAAATTCCTTAACCCATTTATAAATGGTAACTTCTGATACCCCATATTCGCCGCTTAATTCTTTGACCGAATTACCCGAGTGATAAAGATCTACAATAGTCTTCTTGAATTCATTATTATATTTTTTACCTGTATTCTTTCGTTCCAAGACGGACACATCCTCTCAAAAATCATTGTAAGGACTTAACTAAAATGTGTCCATGAAACTATACTAACTCCACTACTTTGTATTTCCCTTAACATTACAGGGAGATTTGCTTTAGCTTGATTTCTAGGAGTTTTTGCCACAGACCAGTCCATTATAATAATTCATGAGATTGGATTCACTCTGCTTTTTTGCAGACTAGCTCAGGCTGATACAGATGAAATCAAAAAAATTTGAATCTATTGCAGCATCTTTTAATATGACGAGAGAATAAGCTGTTATGGACGTTTATTTTATCAAATTCTGGGTATAAGATAGTATATCAATTTGAAGGAGAAAAGAGATGCTGACTGCGAATTCATGTTTGTTAACGAAAGAAGATATGAAAAATCCTGATCGAGTACCTCTATGGTTAATCAAGGAATATCAAACTTTCCACAATACGGTGATGGATAAAACATTTCCTTGTTATTTTGGTATGAACGCGGAAAAAAAAGGTGAGCTTCGTTATGCATATATTACACAGGAAGATTGGTCCAATCTCCCAAAAGCTGTGGAAAGCTTTCTAGACTTATTCCAGGAACCTCCATATGTCAGACATGGTTTGTTTGTTTTTATGGAGCCAGAAAAGCAAGAAGGAGATTTAGAATTATATCGAAAACGATTTTGGGATATCCTTCAGTATCTTCATATAAATGATAAGAAACCTTGGCCAAATGAAAAGCCAAAAGATCCGGATCATTATTTATGGGATTACCATTTTGCAGGGGAACCAATTTTTATCTTTGGTAATGCACCTGCATATAAACAGCGTAAAACCCGTGATTTAGGAAATAGTCTTGTACTGGGCTTCCAACCCCGAATGATCTTTGAAGGATTAGAAGGTACAGAAAAAGGCGGAATCATGTCACGTGAAAAGGTGCGTGAACGAGTAGAAAAATGGGATAATCTCCCGAAACATCCGGATATCAGCCACTTTGGCGATGTAAATCATAATGAATGGAAACAATTTTTTATTGGTGATGATATTGAACCGATAAAAGGAAAATGTCCTTTCAATCATAAAGAGTTATAAACGAGAGTATTTGCTCTCGTTTATTTATTTGCTCTTTTCTTCTATATTATATGCTTGTAACTGTTAAAAAGGGGATTTAGAAAGTTCACCATGACTCTAGAACTCCGATATTTATTTCTTTATATGTCTGTAAAGTATCTAAAACACAAAATATAGTATATAACCCTTAAAACATATATCTTGTTTTATTTTATTAACACAATTATAATGTGTATGTAGGAATTGCAGTTACTTCGAGATATCTTGATTAAATATTTTGATTAAAACTGTGCTATTCACATACACATATTAATTACAATTGGGGGAACCAACATGTCTAAAGTATTATTAATCAAAGCAAACGACCGTCCAGCAGAGCAAGCAATCAGCGTGAAAATGTATGAATCGTTTTTAAGCACATATAAAGAAGCAAATCCTAACGATGAAATTACTGAATTGGATTTATTCAAACTCAACCTACCATATTACGGAAACACAGCAATTACAGCGATATTCAAACGTAACCAAGGTATGGAATTGACTGAAGAAGAATCAAAAGAAGCGGATAACGTGCAACAATACTTGAACCAGTTTCTTGCTGCTGATAAAGTAGTATTTGCATTCCCATTATGGAACGCTACGGTACCGGCTCCTCTTGTAACATATATTTCTTATCTTGCTCAAGCAGGTACAACATTTAAATATACTGAGGAAGGCCCAGTTGGTCTTATTCCTGAGAAAAAAGTGGCTGTACTTAATGCTCGTGGTTCAGATTATGCTTTACCAGGAATGGATGCTGCTGAAATGGCAGTGAAATTTGTAACAATGAATCTAAACCTATGGGGGATAACGAATCCAGAAACAGTTGTTATCGAAGGGCACAATCAATATCCAGACCGCACACAAGACATTATTGCTGAAGGATTGGCGAAAGTTGTAGAAGCTGCAGCTAAATTCTAATTATATTTTATGTAATAACCAGTATGTATTTTTAGCATACTGGTTTTTTTATGCAGATTTTTCTGAAAGTCGCTTATAATAGAGGGTAAGCCTATAAGTATGAAAGGAAGTGCCAATAAAATGCAAACGTACAAAACACGTGACGAAATCAAAGGGGAAGAAACTTGGAATCTAAATGATATTTACGATAACAAGGATAAATGGGAAAAGGATTATCAAGAAGTCCTTAAGATGACAGAAAAATTAAAAACCTATGATGGACAAATTCAGACAGCTCAAGACTTGTTTGAGTATTTAAGGTTAAGTGAGGAACTTGGTTACATTTATAATAAACTCTATGTATTTGCAATGCTGCAAACAGATTTGGATACAAGGGTTACTTCATCACAGGCTTTGCTTGATCGGGCAAGTCAGTTAGGTCAGAAAATTAGCAATGCTTCTGCATTTTTCATGCCATTTCTTTTAAGCCTAGAAGAAAAAACGCTAAAAGGGTACATAAAGGAAATCGAGGGTTTGAAATATTTTGAAGAAGATTTACTGGATTCTTATCGCTATAAAACCCATGTGTTAACGAAAGAACAGGAAGAGGTCCTTTCCCAAATAGGTGAAGCCTTTTCAGCACCACAAAAAACATTCGGGATGATCAACAATGCTGACATTAAGTTTGGAGAAGTGACAAATGAAGACGGCGAAAAAGTAGAGCTGACCCGAGGATTATATTCAAAATTGATTGAAGATGACAATCGTGATATTCGAAAAGAGGCATACATTGCGTATTATCAGCCATATGTACAACTGAAAAATACGATTGCTTCAACACTTTCAACAGCAATCAAGAATAACGTGAATCTCTCTAAACTAAGGAACTACCCTTCTGCCTTAGAAAAATCATTGTTCGGTGATCAAGTTCCAAAAGAGGTATATGATAACTTAATTATGTCTACTAAACAAAATATAGGACCGATGCATAAATACATCCAGCTGCGGAAAGACCTTTTGGGTGTAAATGAATTGCGTGCATACGATTTAAGTGTGCCATTGGTCGAAGGTGCAAAAGAAGAAATATCATATGATGACAGTTTTGCTTTAATGATTGAGGCGTTGAAACCGCTGGGTGAAGAATATACTTCTATCTTAAAAACCTTTAAAGAAAATCGCTATATTGATGTCAGAGAAACACCTGGAAAACGGTCTGGGGCTTACAACTTAGGACTTTATGGTGTTCATCCATTTATCTTACTAAATCACCGTGATGATCTTGACAGCGTATTTACACTTGCGCATGAATCTGGCCATGGAATGCATTCATACTATAGCTCAAAATATCAACCGCAAATAACAGCAAGCTATTCCATTTTTGTAGCGGAAGTGGCTTCTACGGTGAATGAAATTCTGCTGATTCGCCATTTAATTAATACAACAAAAGACGTTCAAAAGAAAAAGCACTTACTTAACCATTTTATCGATAGCTTTAAGGGAACTTTCTTCACACAGGTGATGTTCGCAGAATTTGAAAAGATCGTTCACGAGAAGGCAGAAAATGATGAACCACTAAATGCCGAGGTGTTTAACACAGCTTATGAAACAATTTTCCGAACATATAATGGTGATGAAATAATTTTCGATGAAGAAGTGAAGTATGGCTGGTCACGCATTCCGCATTTTTATCGTCCATTTTATGTGTATAAATATGCTACAGGTTACGTTTCAGCTATTACAATTGCAGATAAAATTCTTTCCGGAGATCAAAAAACCCTCGAAAGTTATTTGACCTTCTTGAAAAGCGGCAGTTCTGAATTCCCGTTAGAACTGCTCAAGAAAACAGGCGTAGATTTAACTAAACCTGAGCCTATTGAAAATGCTATGAGGATTTTCAGTGATTTAGTAGAACAATTCACAGAGCTGACAAAGGGCTAATGTAAACCATTTCTTCCAAAAGAGCCCATGGTATGATGAAATAAAAAATGCTATAGTAAGACTATTGGCAAATGAGAGGCCCAATCTTTTGATTGGGCCTTATTTTATATGTTAAAGAAGAGATATTGTCACGAGGCAGGTTTTACATAAAAAGCCTAGAGCCTTGGTTATTCATCGCAATAGCGCCTATCTAATGGGCCAGTTCTTTATACATCCAAAGGCATATTTTGTGAGGAAAGTGAAAAATGAATTCAACGGTTAACTATATAAAAGAATGGCAACAGGCACTTCAACTTGAAATTTTGCATTTAAAAAAATACGGAAGCACAAAATATCTTGTTTCGAATGGCCATTTACTTACAAGTGATGGTTCTTTCACCTACTATTTTGAAACAAGCTCCTCGATAAAAATTCCTGTAGGTTCCATTATTCGATTGGAATGGGGAGGAATAAAACAGGATGGGAGGGTCTTATCATCTGAAGGGAAAAGTATAATCATCGCTTTTGAACGATCATTAGGTGATTTAATCGGGGAAGCTTATTTATACCATGATCCCTGGGAATTACTAGAACAATTGATTACCCGTCTAGATGAAATCAAGAGAAGCAAAAAGAAAAGGCTACGGATTAAGCGTCTTATGGATCCATCTATGCCCCAAAAACATCCGGTAAATGAAAAACAAAGCAGTGTAAAAGAATTATATGCACGTTCAAAATTTAATCCTGTCACTTTTGTCTGGGGACCTCCAGGAACAGGAAAGACTTATACATTGGCACGTACGGTTGCAAATCATTATTTCCAAGATAAAAATATCCTGGTGCTGTCACATAGCAATCAAGCTGTAGATGTACTGATGGCTGAAATCTCTACATTTATTAAAAAGAAAGACCGTTTCCATGAAGGAGATGTGCTTCGCTATGGTTCACAAATAGGTGATTCTCTAGCGATCCATGATGATATTGTTACAGGTCAACTATTAGGGAAGCATGAACCGGACTTGATGAAAGAAAAAGAGCAACTTGCAGAAGAAAAGCGGTTGTTAAAGCAGGATTTAGCTGGTTCATTTAGCAAAAGAGATACCGATCAATTAATTGAATTAGAAAAAAAATTAGCTAAAGTATTAGAGAAAATTCGTCAAAAAGAGATGCTACTTGTGAAAGAGGCTAAAATTATTGGAATGACCTTGGCTAAAGCTGCTAGCGATGAAACGGTATACCAAAAAGAATATGATCTAATCATTTTGGACGAAGCCAGCATGGCTTACGTACCGCAAGTAGCTTTTGCGGCAGCCTTATCCAAACATATTATCGTTTGCGGTGATTTCAAACAATTGCCACCAATTGCTTCTGCACGTGACTCTCTAGTGAAACTTTGGCTGAAAGAAGACATCTTTCATCGCGCGGGGGTTGCACAATCAGTAGAAGAGGGGGAACTTCATCCTCATTTATTTCTCTTAAAAGAACAGCGCCGAATGCATCCAGAAATTTCGGCATTTACGAATCGGGTTGTCTATAACAATTTTGTTGGAGACCATGAAAGTGTTTTGACAAGTAGAGATAGCATAAGATCAGCGGAACCGTTTGCAAATCAGGCAGCTGCACTTGTCGATACAAGCTTTTCAGGTGAATATTGCATGACGGAACGCACTTCCCATTCGAGAATGAACCCATGGCAGTTGCTTTTGTCCTTTCAGCTGATTCATGAATCGTATGTTGGCGGTGCCCGATCCATTGGTTATGTTGCTCCTTATCGTGCCCAGGCTAACTTGATGGAAAAACTTTTGGATGACTTGTATAGTCAAGAAAGGCAAACAGCAGACATCATAGCTGCAACTGTACATCGTTTCCAAGGCAGTGAAAGGGATGTCATGATTTTTGACACGGTTGATAGTTATCCGCAAAATCGTGCAGGAATGTTGTTGACCGGAAGAGAAAGTGAAAGGCTAATAAATGTGGCGATAACAAGGACCAAAGGGAAGTTCGTACATGTTTGTGATACTTCTTTTGTTAATAAGCATGTTTATCGTAGCAAAACACTTCGTCAGCTTGTTGATCATCAAATCCAAAACGGACAGATGATCGCAAAGAAAGATATTGGAAAATGGGTGAAACTTCAGCATCCCCGACTACAATGGATGCATGCCCGTAAGTTGGACAACTTATTAGCAGATATAGATTCCTCTAAACAAGAAATTATTGTGGCCGTGCCAGACTTTAAAAATTTGTCAGAGGAATGGAAGCTGATTCTAATGAAAAGAGACCCTGAAGTCAAATTGACTATCATTTCAGGGAATAGAAATCCGGAAATTTTTACAGATTATTTCATTTATATGCCAGTTTCCTTCTCTTTTATTATCATCGATGGTCATGTTGTCTGGTTAGGCTTGCCTGTAGAATCGAATAATCGAGTGCAACCTCCCTTTGTAGCGGCTCGATTGGATTCACCTATTATTGCAGAAGAAATCTTATCTCAGTTTAAAAAAAATGAATAATTTAAAGGAAAGGCCCTATAGGGTCTTTCTATTTTTTTATTCAATAAATATTTCTTAAAACATCTCGTTAGAATATATGGTAAAAACAAATCGGGTTCCATCTATAAGAGTAATAAAAAATGTATATTTAAAAAATAACCTCGTTAGAATTTACAATTCACTCCTATTTACCAATCCAGAATATCCACTTATTATTTCAGCTAAGAGTTACAAACTAAACTAACAACAAGCGTATTAGGCGACATTTTATAGTCAATGTTTTACGATTATATAACTAAGAGAGAAATGAGAAGAAGGGAACCCTAATGAAGCTAAGCATTTTAGATCAATCACCAATCGCATCCGGTCAAACCGCGCAGCAGGCATTGAACGATTCACTTTTACTCGCACAAGAGGGAGATAGACTTGGCTATTGCAGGGTTTGGTTTACGGAACATCATGATTTACCAGGATTAGCCTGTTCAGCTCCGGAGGTGTTGATAAGCTATATTGGTGCGCAAACAAAAAACATTCGAATTGGAGCAGGGGCTGTGTTGCTTCCGCATTACAAGCCATATCGCGTTGCAGAGACCTATAATATGCTTGCAACACTTTTTCCGGGCCGAATTGATATCGGCATAGGACGTGCTCCAGGAGGATCGGCAGAAGCGACTATGGCATTATCCGATAATTATCTGCAAAATGTATACAAAATGCCTGACCTCGTAAAGGAACTATTGTATTTTCTTCGAGAGAAATTTCCAAAAGATCACCTTTTTGAAAATACTTCTGCTGCACCAATCCCAAAAATTCCACCTGTACCATGGGTACTTGGAACAAGTGAAAAAAGTGCAAAACTCGCGGCGGAAAATGGGGTTTCTTATGCATTCGGTGAATTCATGAGCGACAATGATGGGATTAAGAGTCTTCAGTATTATCGTGAACATTTTCAAGCAAAAGGGATCCTGAAAGCGCCTAAAACAATATTAACGGTTTCGGCCCTTTGTGCCGAAACCGAGGAACAAGCGAAAGAGATAGCTCTAAGCAATACACTCTGGAAAATCCAAAGTGGCTTTGGGGAAAGAAAAATGGTCCCAAGTATAGAAGAGGCGAGGGAGTATGCATGGAATGCAAAAGAAAAAGAACTGAAGGGAAAGATGGATGAAAAAATGATTATGGGCACACCTTCAAAAGTAAAGCACCAGCTCTTGGAGTTACAGGAGAAATATCAAGCAGATGAAATCATGCTTATTACTATAACTCATAAGTTGGAGGACCGTCTGAAGTCGTATCGTTTGATTGCTAAGGAACTTCTGCTCAATTAATCAGGTAGAGCATTTTGTGTGCAATTTATCTGCATTTTCTATATGATGACTTTGCGTCCAATTAATCATAATTGAAAGAAGTTGAAGATATGAATGCTGATCAGCCTGCAAAAAAACTTAGAGACATTTCTTTTTCCGTACTGGACCTAGCTTCTATTGTCGAGGGTGGTACAGTATCAGCAGCCTTTAAAAATACAGTAGATTTAGCTCAGCATGTGGAGAAATGGAATTATAACCGTTTCTGGGTAGCAGAACACCATAGCATGCCTGGAATCGCTAGCTCTGCAACCTCTGTGTTAATCGGTTATGTTGCTGGAAGGACAGAAAAAATACGTGTGGGTTCTGGGGGCATAATGCTTCCAAATCATGCACCACTCGTCATCGCAGAACAATTTGGAACGTTAGAAGCTATGTATCCTGGTAGAATAGATTTAGGACTAGGTCGTGCTCCAGGAAGTGACCAATATACTGCAATGGCTCTCCGTGGCGATGTCCGTAATAATGGCCAAGATTTTCCTGAGCAGTTAGCGCAACTCCGCAGCTATTTAGATGCTGATTCAAAACATAATCGAGTCCGTGCTATTCCTGGTGAAGGGCAAGATATCCCGATTTGGCTGCTTGGTTCAAGTGGCTTCAGTGCGGCTCTATCAGCACAGCTGGGATTACCATTTTCATTTGCAAGCCATTTTTCACCTGAAAATACTCAACCGGCTTTAGCACGTTATCGTAATAATTTTCAGCCATCCGACGTTTTAGATAAGCCGTATGTGATGGTCGGTGTCAATGTATTTGCAGCGGATACTACTGAAGAAGCACAAAGAATTGCTACCTCTTATCAGCAGCAATTTTTAAACTTGATTCGAAATACACCTGGACAAATGGCTCCGCCAGTTGATACGATGGAAGGTATTTGGACAGAATATGAAAAAGCCATTGTCATGAAACAACTGAACGCTTCTATTGTCGGAAACCCGAAAGAAGTTGAAGAACAATTACAGACCTTTTTAGATGAAACTCAGGCGGATGAAATGATTATTAACTCTGCCATTTATGATCATAACGCACGCCTTCGTTCCTATGAAATCATTGCAGAAGTTACTGGAATGAAATAAGTGTAAATGTGAATGAGCTTGCAGATTATGTGTCTGCAAGCTCATTTTCAATTACATACCATATCTAATTACTTAGAATCTTATAAATATAGTAAGGAGAGAAGCATGAAACAGGAAGAACCTTTATCACTATTATTTCACTTCACAGATAAACAAGATGTTAAAAAACCGTTATATTTTACGGAACCGAAAGAAGTTTTTATCGCCCATTCTATACAGGATGTCCTCCCTCAATTCCAAAAGGTCCAGGCAGCAATCGAGCAGGGATTTTATGCAGCAGGCTATGTATCTTATGAAGCCGCGCCTGCTTTTGAAAAGTCTTTTAAAGTAAAAGAAGGAGCAAAAATGCCGTTATTGTGGTTCGGTATCTTTGATAAACCGGAAGAGTTCCCGGGAAAAATAACTGGTTCATTTCAATTAAATGATTGGGAATCAGAAACGGATTCCCATACATATCATTCTGGGTTTCAAACGATAAAAGCTGAAATCGAGAAAGGCAATTCCTATCAAGTGAATTATACGATGCGATTGCAATCCATGTTCGAGGGGGATGACTTTGCTTTCTATGATCGGCTAAAGAGAGCACAACGATCGAACTATAGTGCTTATTTGAATATCGGGACACATCGAATTCTGTCGGCTTCTCCCGAGTTATTTTTCCGTTTGGAGGATGGTCAGCTAATTACTCGTCCAATGAAAGGGACAGTCAAGCGTGGGATTACCGTGAAAACGGATCAGGCAAATGCGGACTGGTTAGCATGTTCTGAAAAAAATCAGGCTGAGAATTTAATGATTGTTGATTTGCTCAGGAATGACCTAGGAATGATTGCTGAACAAGGGAGCGTTCAGGTACCGAAACTTAAGGAAATTGAAAAGTACCCGACTGTGTGGCAAATGACATCAACCATCACAGCTAAAACGAAACCAAAAACAACGATTATTGATATATTCAAGGCGCTTTTTCCCTGTGGATCGATAACAGGAGCACCGAAAATCAAAACGATGGAAATTATCACTGAACTTGAGAATTCTCCACGTGAAGTGTATTGCGGTGCAATCGGCTTTATTACCCCGGAATGTGAAGCAGTTTTCAATGTACCTATTCGGACGGTTGTTATCGAAAAGGAAACAGGAAAAGCTGAATATGGGGTAGGAGGGGGAATAACCTGGGATTCTGTCTTACTTGAGGAGTATGATGAAGCCTTTTTAAAGGCTAAATTATTGTCAGAGGAAAGACCTACCTATCAGCTGTTAGAATCGATTAAGCTTGAAGATGGCCAGTATTTTTTATTGGATGAGCATATTGATAGAATGATGCAGTCAGCTGGATACTTTGACTATCAGTTTTCTGAAACAGAACTTAGAAATAAGCTCCAAAAATATGCAGATTCACATTATGATTCGATGCAAAAAGTACGGGTTCTGCTTTTTGAAAATGGAGATTTTGAAGTTTCAGGACAAATAATCAAGACAATGGAAGCAGAAATTTCAGCTATCATAGCCGAAAGTCCAATATCAACTGAAAATCCATTTCTCTATCATAAGACGACTAACCGGGAAGTTTATGAAAAATTTCAAACTAGGCACCCTGAGTTCTATGACGTTTTACTTTGGAATGAACAAGGTTATATTACAGAGTTCACGAACGGAAATGTAGTAGTAAAGATAAATGGAGATCTGTTCACCCCTCCAGTAGAATCAGGATTGCTTGCAGGGACTTTCCGTCAGGAGCTATTAAGGAAGAAAGAAATAAAAGAAAAATTAATAACAAAGGCTGATCTTCATAATGCTGAGGAAGTTTGGTTTATTAATAGTGTGCGAAGAGGATTAAAAGTGAATCTTACATTTTAAACCAGCAATCAGATAATTATGAGATACTTGCAAGTGATAAATTCAAAGAGTTATTTTCACATTATTCCATTGCGGTTGGTTCGACTGGAAATCTAGGACTGAGCATTGGGATAATTAGTGCCGCCTTGGATTTAAGGTTACTGTACATATGTCGGCAGATGCCAAGCAGTGGAAAAAAGATAAACTAAGAAACCTTGGTGTCATTGTAAAGGAATATGAAGACGATTACAGTAAAGCCGTCGAAGAAGGGCGAAAAGAAGCATCTCTTGACCCAAATTGCCATTTTATTGATGATGAAAATTCAAAAGATTTGTTGCTAGGCTATGCGACAGCTGCAACACGTCTGAAAAATCAATTAAAAGGAATGTCGATCTCGGTTGACGAAGATCATCCTTTATTTGTTTACTTACCATGCGGAGTAGGTGGTGGCCCCGGCGGTATAACATATGGGCTAAAATTGGCCTTCGAAAACGATGTCCATTGCTTTTTTGCAGAGCCAACACATTCGCCATGTATGTTGCTTGGATTGGCAACGGAACTTCATGACAAAGTCTCGGTACAGGATTTTGGAATTGATAACAAAACGGAAGCAGATGGACTAGCGGTCGGAAGGTCATCTGAATTAGTTTCTAGTATGATGACATCAATTCTAAGCGGCAGCTATACAATACAGGATAAAAGATTATTTGACTTGCTTCGAGAACTGGCTGAGACAGAAGGATATTATTTAGAGCCATCTGCCCTCGCAGGAGTATATGGACCAGTTCAATTGTTCAGTAGCGAAGAGGGAAAACAATATCTCAAGGATCAAAAACTTCAAGAAAAAATGAAACAGTCCACACATATTATTTGGGCTACAGGTGGCAGCATGGTACCAAAGGTCATGATGGAAGAATATTTAACTAAAAGTTAAAAAAGAAAAAGGAAGTTTACAATTGTGAACTTCCTTTTTCTTATTAAAACCCCCAGGAGTTCAATAAAAGATGAATAGCTTTTTCCAATTCTGCTTCAGGTATCCCTGCAAAGCCTAATATAATTTTAGGAGGATGTTCATCTATTTTCTCAATGGAATAAGTGGAAAGTCCGTATATTTTAATGTCGTCATCAGCCGCTTTTTGAATTAGTGTTTGTTCATCCATCCCATTTTTCACGGTGAGAACAATATGCAGTCCTGATCGTTCACCAATGATTGATATTTGTTGATGATAGGGTTTAATCAAATCAATCACTTTTTCTAATTTACGGCGGTAAACTTTCCTCATACGATTTAAATGTTTTTCAAAATCTCCCTCCCTCATAAACTCTGTTAAAACATGTTGGTCAATCCTTGATACGGTTGAATGGTAGAAAGATAATTCCTCTTGATACCTCTGTAACAACGGAGCTGGAAGAACCATATAACTGATACGAATTGAAGGCATCAATGATTTGGAAAACGATCCTAAGTAAATCACTTTTTCTCCAACATCCATACTTTGTAAAGAAGGAATCGTTTTTCCACTATAACGAAATTCACTATCATAATCGTCTTCGATAATATATCTATTTGCTGCCCCTTGGGCCCAATTCAACAATCGTGTACGTCTGTTAACAGACAGAATCGTTCCATAGGGGAAGTGATGGGAAGGGGTTACATAAACTACATCAATTGAAGACTGCTCAATAGGGTTGACCTTCACCCCTTCTTCATCAACTTCTAATGGATATACATCATTTGGATAGCTACGTAAAATACGATAAATCAAGTGATAACCGGGATCTTCGACTCCGTATATGGTGGTTTTATCAAAAAGAAGAACAAGCTGCTGTAGTAAAATTTCCAGTCCCGCACCAATGATAATCTGTTCAGGGACACATTGGACTCCACGAGCATGATATAGATAGTGGGCAATTTCACAACGTAATTCATATTCACCTTGAGAATCTCCCAGTAAAAGAAGGTCTTGATGAGAATCATCGATTTTATTTTTAATATACTTTCGCCATTTTTCAAATGGAAAGTTCTCAGTATCAATTTGGCTTGGGTGAAAATGATAGAGCAATTCCCTTCCTTTATTATCATTCTGTTCTAAGGGAACATTGTCAGTTTGAGTATACTCTAAATCCTCAAATGTTTGTATGTAGTATCCCTTTCTAGGAATAACTTCAACGTATCCTTCAGCAGTTAATTGTTCATAGGCAGTCTCGACGGTATTTTGACTAATCTGCAGAAACTCCGCTAATTTTCGCTTCGATGGCAGCTTCGTTCCAAAGAGAAGACGTCCATCAATTATCTCTTTTTTAATATGCGAATATAATTGTTCGTATAATGGTTCTTCACTCATACGATTTAAGTTACAAGTTAACATATTCATTTTGCTTCCGCCTTTTTTAAATAATTCGTATCTGAACCCATTAAATTATTGAAAACTGATACTTTCAATACGGTCATCTATTTTTTATACTAATTAACAAATCTAAAAAATGCAAATATTAGGGGG
>NZ_LGYA01000001.1:2737304-2739175 GCF_001273755.1 Peribacillus butanolivorans | reverse complement strand
AAATCTAAAAAAATATTAGGGGGAAAAGTAATGGAAAAATTATTAGGAACTGACACAGTAAAAAGAGGAATGGCACAAATGCAAAAGGGTGGCGTAATTATGGACGTCATTAATGCAGAACAAGCAAAAATCGCCGAAGCAGCGGGTGCTGTTGCTGTCATGGCTTTAGAAAGGGTACCTTCCGATATTCGTGCAGCTGGTGGTGTAGCAAGAATGGCAGATCCTCGAATCGTTGAGGAAGTATTGAATGCTGTTTCTATTCCGGTCATGGCTAAAGCAAGGATTGGTCACATTGTTGAAGCAAGGATTCTGGAATCAATGGGTGTTGATTATATTGACGAAAGCGAAGTGCTGACGCCTGCTGATGAAGAATATCATTTGTTAAAAAGCGATTTCACAGTACCTTTTGTATGTGGATGCCGTGACTTAGGCGAAGCTGCACGCCGGATTGGCGAAGGAGCATCGATGCTTCGTACAAAAGGAGAACCTGGGACAGGAAATATTGTGGAAGCTGTTCGACATATGAGAAAGGTTTTGTCCCAAATTCGTAAAGTGAGCGTAATGAGTGACGATGAATTAATGACAGAAGCAAAAATCTTAGGTGCTCCTTATGAGATTCTAAGAGAAATTAAGCGGACAGGTAAATTGCCTGTAGTTAACTTTGCAGCAGGTGGAATTGCTACTCCAGCAGATGCAGCACTGATGATGGAACTGGGCGCAGATGGCGTATTTGTGGGTTCAGGTATATTTAAATCAGAGAATCCTGAAAAATTTGCAACTGCAATCGTTCAAGCGACTACATATTATACTGATTATGAATTGATTGGCCGGCTGTCAAAAGAGTTAGGTAGTGCAATGAAAGGTATTGATATTTCTAAGCTTGCTCCATCAGAACGGATGCAGGAACGTGGCTGGTAATATGATAACCATCGGTGTTTTGGGTTTACAGGGTGCTGTTGAAGAACATTTAAATCAAATTAAAGCTGCAGGTGAACAAGCTATAATTGTTAAAAAACCTGAACAGTTAAAAGAAATTGATGGCTTAATTATTCCAGGCGGAGAAAGCACTACGATGAGAAAGCTCATGGATCGTTACGGATTTATGGAACCCATCAAAACCTTTTTTGAACTAAAAAAACCTGTCTTCGGTACATGTGCGGGAATGGTATTGGCCGCAAAGAAATTGACTGGGGATGAAGAGGCTTATCTTGGATTAATGGACATTTCCGTGAAAAGGAACGGATTTGGACGTCAGCGGGATAGTTTTGAAGCACAACTCTCGATCAAAGGAATGGAAGAACCATTTACAACTGTCTTCATCCGGGCACCATTTGCGGAAGAAATTGGTGAAGACGTAGAGGTATTAGCTCTTTATGAAGATCATGTTGTTGCTGCGAGACAAGAACATGTCCTGGTTAGTGCTTTTCATCCAGAATTAACAGGGGACAATCGTTTTATACAACTCTTCATCGAAATGGTGAAAGAATCTATCAGTAAAGTTGAAGTAAAAATGTGCTAAATATTAATGAGCTGTCCTATTTTAATAGGGCAGCTCAGTTTGTAGACAAAAGGGGTTCGGAATTATAAAATTCCGAACCCCTTTTGAAATTCCCTTTGAATTTTGGTCCAAGGTTAAGATATTGGGGCTCTACGAGCCCACTCTGTTAGGCCATTTTTGGACCTTGCCATGTCCAATTGGCCATCTTCTTTAAATTAATGGCAGCGAAAGTAAGCATCGCTTGCATCGACAATTTTTTAAGTCCCCTTAAAGTAGTCCAACGCATACCATGCTTTTCTTTTGCATCTGCGAATACACGCTCAATCGTTTCTTTACGTTTCGCATATATAGGTTTTACATCTTGATGAGTACG
>NZ_LGYA01000001.1:2658298-2736633 GCF_001273755.1 Peribacillus butanolivorans | reverse complement strand
TCTAAGGGAGACCCCACAGGCGCAAAGGCGCCGAGGAGGCTCCCTGACCGCCCGCGGAAAGCGAGTGCCTGGAGTGGAAATCAACGTTCGAATTTTTACAACCCCTCAAAAAAACTGTAGACAAACTCGATTTTCATCGAGTTTGTCTACAGTCTGAGCTGTCCTATTTTAATAGGGCAGCTTTTTGTATGCAATATAAAGGGGACTTTAAAACAACATCATTTCGCTTGAAATTATTATTCAATAAATCTATAATAAAAGTGAGTAAATACTTACTTATTTATTTTGAGCGTTGAAAGGGGAATTTATATGACAGCAAGAGTGGCAGTTATTACAGGTGGAGCAAGTGGAATAGGCCGTGCAACATGTCTAAAATTTGCAAAAAAAGGGAACAAAGTCGTTGTTGCGGATTTTAACGAAGCCATGGCGGAAGAAACTGTTGAACTGATTAAGGCTGAAGGCGGAGAAGCTATTTTTGTTAAAACTGATGTTTCAAAGCAAGAAGATGTGGAAGCATTGGTCAATATCGCTGTAGATGTTTATGGAAGAATTGATATTATGTTCAATAACGCTGGCATAGGTGCGGGTGGCATGATTCTTGAACAAAATATGAAAGGGTACTTTAAAACGATCGGAGTAAACCAACACGGTGTGGCTTTTGGTATCATGGCAGCCGGACGTAAAATGAAGGAACTAGGCAGTAAGGGAGTTATTATAAATACTGCTTCGGTGTTTGGCTATTTAGCTTCACATGGGACTTTCGCATACCAGGCTTCTAAAGGCGCTGTAAGAATGATGACACAAACAGCGGCTTTGGAATTGGGTGCTTATGGAATACGAGTAGTAGGTATCGCACCAGGCGGTGTGGATACTCCAATTATCCAAGGATATAAAGATATGGGAATCATCGATAAATTGAATGCAAGCCAAATGCGCGGCAAATTAATTAAGCCGGAAGCAATTGCGAATGCTGTTTATCTACTATCATTAGATGAAGCTGATGCGATTAATGGCAGTATTGTTATGGTTGATGATGGCTATGCATCTTTTAAATAATTTTGAAAAGGAAAACATCGTCCTAATCCGACGATGTTTTCTTTTTATGTCTTATATGACTAATGCAAGTCTCATAGACCAAAGGTTATATTGACCGATTGGTATCATCAGGCTATTATGGAAAATAGATCGGACAAGCCGGTCTTATCTTTTGTAAAAGAAGGTTGATATTTTTGAAAAAAGGGCAGCAAACAAAAGAACGGATCATTAATGTAGCCCGGACTCTTTTTGCCAGTAAAGGTTTTGACATGACCAGAACGAATGAAATCGCTTCTGCCTGTAATGTTTCCGAAGCTACGATTTACAAATACTTTGACAGCAAAAAAGATTTGCTTTTGGCTACGATTACTCCTAGTGAAAAAGAAGATGCGGAAGTTGAGACTAGCCACCTTTCTACGGATGAGCTTGTAGAGAACCACGTTATCACATTGATAAAAAAAATTCTTGAAAATAAAGAACAGTATTCGATATTATTTCGAGAAACTCAATACGATAAAGAAATTTCTAAACAATATGTTGAGCAAATCTTCAAGCCAAATGCTAAGCTTATTGAACTTCAGAAGAGAATTGATACTGGAGAGATTCACTATATTTCCGATATTATCCTATTTAATGTAGGAATTATTTCTTTTACATTAGCTTTATCGACCCATTATGAGATTCATCAACAGAAAACGGAACCGTATTTTACTGAGGAACGAATAAAGAGTATTGCTCAGCTTTTAGTATATGGGATTCATGGAAAAAGCAATAATACATAAATAAACGGTCATATTTAAGGCGTATGAAGTCAACAAGCCGTAAATATGACCGTTGCTTTATCTACAATTAGTATTAGTTATTCAAGCTTGTACCTCTAGTCTTGACGATACATTGTGCAAACTAGTGTAAGCCGAAGAATGGAACTATACCAGTTATTTTGGAGATGCAAAAATTAAAAGGTCAAGGAAGAAACAATTTGAAATTTTAGGAAAAGTAGAGGGGGATAACTGAGAAAAGTTTCTGAATAGGTTATTCACATTAATCCCGAGTTAAACACTTGACTTTTATTTTTCTGAATATTACGATTATTATATGGTACATGACTTACCTAGGCAGGATTCTTATCCGATTTATTAGTGATTGAGTGATTTTTATTGAATCAGCAAGTCTTATCACAGATAAGAAAATAATAGGAGGAAATTTATATGAGCGAAATCGTAATTTTATCAGGCAGTCCAGCGAGTCCATCAAGAACTGACATCTCTCTAAAACATGTTCGATCACTAGTTGAACAAGAGGGGTTTACCACTGCTTATTACTCTATAA
Organism: Peribacillus butanolivorans; assembly: GCF_001273755.1. Classification (GTDB taxonomy): domain Bacteria; phylum Bacillota; class Bacilli; order Bacillales; family DSM-1321; genus Peribacillus; species Peribacillus butanolivorans. The sequence continues at coordinate 2,734,269 of NZ_LGYA01000001.1, read as the reverse complement.
CGGATTTTTCCGCAGATGATCTATTCCAAGGCCGGTATAATAGTGAAGATATAATAAAGCTTTCAGAAAAAATTCAGGAAGCTAGAGGTATCATTATTGGTTCACCAGTCTATAAGGCATCTTACACAGGCGTATTAAAAGCTTTGATTGATTTGCTACCTGAGGGTGCATTTAAAAATAAGCCTGTTCTGCCAATTATGATTGGTGGAAGTAACAGGCATTTATTGGCGATTGATTACGCACTTAAACCTTTAATTTCAATTTTAAAAGGTGAGCCGTTGCAGGGCTTATATTTTGTAGATAAGGAAATAGATAAGCAGAATCCTGAAAGCCCAATTAAAGATGGCGAATTAGTTGATCGTGTGCAAAGTCAGGTGCAAGAATTTGTTGAAGCGATTCAATTAAGAAATAATTAAATGCTGTAAATAGACGAAAAGTAAAGGCTTAAGGTTTTGAACTATTTTTATTTTCATGAGATTAAAGATTATTTATGTACAATCATAAAAACTAATTAACTTTAACAATTAGGCCTTAAACAATTGTAAAAAGAGGTAAGTAATGAAATAGACTCATTTTTTTAGGAGTTTCTCTTAAAAATGAGTCTATTTTCATATTTAACTGATACACTATCCGTTCAAGGAACAGTGTGTATAATAATAACAGTTCACCCATTTTATTAATCCAAGTTATTTTATAAGAAAACTCCATTGACAAGGAATAAATATATGTTAATATTTAAAATAATAAAACTTATCCAGAGCGACGGAGGGAATTGGCCCTTTGAAGTCCAGCAACCTGCATGATGGATGCAAGGTGCTACATCCAACAAAATGTTGATCATTTTGGAAGATAAGGTAAAAAATATTACCTTGAAAATCTTTCCATCATGGAAGGATTTTTATTTCTGTAAAATTCGTTTGCAAACCATAGCATTGTAAGATGTTTTGGAATATATAAATTTAAGAAAATGCATTTTATAAACGGGTCAGCTATACGATAAGCTAGTCTCGGATTTTCTTAAAGGAGGAACTGGCTTGGAAAAAGAGAATCAGCTGGAGGAAATATTTGAACGCCTACAAGAAATGCTTAAGTCGATGAAATATGGATCCATAACACTTATCGTCCAGGATGGTAAAATTATTCAAATGGAAAGAAATGAAAAGCTGAGAATTAAATAAGGTATCTGCTGACTAGAAAACTAGAGGTGGATTTAACTGATATAAAAGAGAGTATTAGTTAAATTCGTCTCTTTTTTCTAGGGTCTTTTAAGCGTTAGAAAACATCAGCGAGTATTAATCGCAAGTTACTCTATTCTGTGAAACATTTAGCAAGTTTTTAGAGGGGGCTTTAAGAGTGTCTGCATTAGTAAACTATGAAAATTTCGACACAGAGATTTTGCCTGCATTTCCTGAGGACAGTGAGTCAAAAGGTGCTTTAGAAGTTCTTGAGTGGGCAAATTCCCAATATGGTAACAAACTCATTTATGCATGTAGTTTCGGCATTGAAGGAATAGTACTTACGGATTTATTGGCAAAAGTCAATCCTTCAGCCAAAATTGTTTTTCTGGATACGGATGTTCATTTTGAAGAGACTTACAAATTAATTGAACAAGTTAAAAAGCGCTATCCGCAGCTTTCAATTGAAATGAAAAAGCCGGCATTGACGCTTGAGGAACAAGCATCTGAATATGGAGATGAGTTATGGCTCCGTGATTCAAATAAATGTTGCAGCATACGTAAGATCGCTCCGCTTACTGAGGTACTTTCAACGGCAACTGCTTGGCTCTCGGGACTACGCAGGGAGCAATCTGAAACAAGAGCATTAACGGAATATATTAATCAAGATAATAAGTTTAAATCAATTAAAATATGCCCGCTTATTCATTGGACATGGAAAGATGTATGGCGCTATGCCCATAAAAATGGGCTTCCATATAATGTTCTTCACGATAATGGATATCCTAGTATTGGCTGTAAAACATGTACGGCACCTGCTATCAATGCCGATGATTTACGCTCAGGACGTTGGCAGGGCGCGCAAAAAACAGAATGCGGATTACATTTATCTTAATAAATAGAAAATTTAGGGGGAAATTAGCATGACAGTTAGCTTACCGCACGGAGGAACGTTGATCAATCGTTGGGAACCAGACTATGATATTACTAAAATAAACAACTCAATCGAAATTGATGAGATTGCTTTAAGTGACCTGGAATTAATAGGTACTGGGGCCTATAGTCCTATTAAAGGATTCTTTACAAAAGATGACTATCAAGCAGTGGTTAAGGATATGAGGCTTAGCAGCGGCCATGTTTGGAGCATCCCGATTACTTTGCCGATTACTGATGAAGTAGCAAAAGCTCTTACTCTAGGAGAAGAAGTAAAGTTGAATCATGAAGGAGAAACATACGGAGTTCTCATTGTTTCTGATATCTTCAGACCTGATAAACAATTGGAAGCCACATTAGTTTATCAAACGGATGATGAGAAACATCCTGGTGTGAAAAATTTGTATAACCGTGGTGAAGTATATGTCGGCGGGGATATTAAATTAGTTAAACGAATCGAACGTCCACTATTCCAAGATCATTATTTGGATCCTGTTGACACAAGAAAAACTTTTGCTGAAAAAGGCTGGAAAACAGTTGTTGGATTCCAAACAAGAAATCCTGTTCACCGTGCACATGAATACATTCAAAAAACTGCATTGGAGATTGTAGACGGTTTATTTTTAAATCCGCTAGTAGGTGCTACTAAATCAGATGACATACCAGCTGATGTACGGATGGAGAGTTATAAAGTACTACTAGAGAAATATTATCCTAAGGATCGTGTCTCCCTAGCAGTTTTCCCTGCTGCCATGCGTTATGCAGGGCCAAGAGAAGCCATTTTCCATGCCATGGTTCGTAAAAATTACGGATGCACCCACTTTATTGTTGGCCGTGACCATGCCGGTGTAGGCGATTATTACGGAACTTATGATGCACAAAAAATCTTTGGTAATTTCAAACCTGACGAGTTAGGAATCACGCTATTATTCTTTGAACATAGCTTTTATTGTAAAACATGTGGAAATATGGCTTCTGCTAAAACATGTCCGCATGGTAAAGAAGATCATGTTATCTTATCCGGAACGAAGGTTAGGGAAATGTTGCGTAATGGTGAAATTCCACCAGCTACCTTCAGTCGTAAAGAAGTCATCGAGGTGTTGATCGAAGGCCTGAAAAAGAATGAAGTATTTAACTAAACTAGTTTCAAATATATGTAAGTAGTAAGAGGGGGATAATAATGAGTAATAGCACGAATGTAACTTGGCATAAAGCGTCTTTGACTAAGGAACTCCGTCGTAAGCAAAACGGACATGAGAGTACAGTTCTATGGTTCACAGGACTCTCAGGCTCCGGAAAATCAACGATTGCAAATGCAGTCGCTAAAGAGCTGTATAACCGAAATATTCGAAGTTATGTCTTGGATGGAGATAATATTCGTCATGGCTTAAATAAAGATTTGGGTTTTTCTGAAGAGGATCGGACTGAGAATATTAGGCGGATCGGTGAAGTTTCCAAGCTTTTTGTGGATAGCGGGCAGTTCGTATTAACGGCATTTATTTCCCCTTTTCGAGCAGACCGTCAAATTGTACGCGATTTGCTTGAAGAAGGCGAGTTTATTGAAGTCTACATAAAATGTCCGATTGAAGAATGTGAAGTGCGTGATCCAAAAGGTCTTTACGATAAGGCACGTAAGGGAATCATTAAAAACTTTACTGGGATTGACTCTCCATATGAAGAACCTGAACAGCCGGAAATCGTTTTAGAATCCAACCAATATAGTGTTGAAGAGTGCGTCGAACAGGTAATCAACTATTTGACAACTAAGAGAGCGATTTAATCGAGGAGGAAAAAGTAGTGGTATATGAGAAGTTTTGGTCTGAAAATCCGGTAATTGCTAAAAACAAAACTGAAGTCTGGAAATTAGAAAAAGATGGTTTGAAGATCTTTGACGATATTCCTCATTATGCAGCAAATGGATTTGAATCCATTCCTAAAGAAAAGTGGGATATGTTCAAGTGGGCAGGTCTATACTTGCAACGACCAAAAGAAGCGGGCTATTGGATGATGCGTGTCGTTATTCCTGGTGGTATCCTTACTTATGACCAACAAATCACACTTGCTAATATCGCGAAAGATTACGGTAGAGATGTTTATGACATCACAACTCGCCAAGCTATTCAGTTTCACTGGTTGACTATTGAACAAGTCCCTGATATTTTGAACCGTCTAGAACAGGTTGGGATGACCACTGCTGGTGCATGTGGTGATATTACACGGAATATAATCGGAAATGCATTAGCTGGAATCGATCCTGGCGAACTTTTTGATACACGTGAGGTCCTTTATAATGTATTTGAGTTTTTCCGACTTAACGAAGATTTTTCAAACCTTCCAAGGAAATATAAAATGTCAGTCAGTGCTAATGTTCATAATGCTTCCAATGCTGAAATTAACTGCGTTTCATTTAATCCAGCTACGAAGGTTATTGATGGAAAGACAGAAGTTGGTTTTCACGTTAAAGTAGGGGGTGGATTATCCTCCGTCCCTATGCTAGCAGAAGAACTTGATTTATTCATTTTACCGGAGAAAACAGTGGAAGTGGCAGCCGCCATCACAACGATTTTCCGTGACTTCGGTTACCGTGAAAAGCGTCATCGCTCTCGTTTGAAATTCCTTGTTGCTGATTGGGGTCCAGAGCAATTTAAGGAAAAATTGCTTGAATACACCGGTCCACTTCCAGAAAAGGGAGAAAGTGCATTGAAGGAATGGAATGCTGGCTATTTCTATGGTATCCATAAACAAAAACAAGAAGGACTTAACTATGTTGGAGTCAATATCCCAGTTGGCCGTTTAACTCCAGACGAAGTTATTGAGTTTGCTGAACTTTCTAAAAAATACGGAAACGGTGAAATCCGCAACTGTAATTCGCAAAATCTAATTATTCCTAATGTTCCGGATGCAAAACTTGAAGAATTAAAACAAGAATCAATTTTTGAAAGATTTCCATATCAACCAAAAAAATTCATTGGATATTCCGTTTCTTGCACAGGCATTGAGTATTGCAACCTGGCACTTGTTGAAACAAAAAACCGGATGAAAACTATTGCTGAAAAACTGGATAAAGAAATTGATTTAGATGTACCGGTAAGAATGCATATGGTGGGTTGCCCGAATAACTGTGGTCAACGAGCTATTGCTGAAATCGGGTTGCAAGGTATCAAAATGAAAAACCAAGACAAAAAAATGGTCGAGGCTTTTGAAATATACGTAGGCGGAACACTTAATGCTGGTGGGAAGTTCAATGAAAAATTAAAAGGGAAAGTGGAAGCTGAAAAGCTTTATGACGTATTAAAAGAGCTTATCCTGTTTTTCAAAGAAACAAAGCTATTGTCTGAAACTTTCTTGGATTTTGTAGAGCGAGTAGGAAAATCAGAATTACAAAGTAAACTTGATAATATTTTAACAGAGGTTGCTGTTTAAATAGCGGAAGGTAAGAAGAATATGAATCTATACCGTTTTGAAGTCACTATTAAAGAAGAACTAATTCATGTCATCATCGCCGCAGATTCGGATGAAAAGGCCTTCCAGCTCGTTGATATCGAGCTGGAAAAGCGTTTTTTGAAAATGCCTGAAGTGGATGATATATCATTATACGAAAAAAGAAAAATTAATAATGGAACAGGTTACGTATTATCGGAATTCGAAACAATTCTCTAAGGGAAGGCAGGTTGCATAATGGGGAAAGTATATCTAGTAGGAGCCGGTCCTGGAGATCCAGATTTAATTACAATAAAAGGATTAAAGTGCATTCAAGAAGCCGATGTCATTTTATATGACCGTCTTGTCAATAAAGAACTGTTGAATTATGCAAAAGAAGGAGTCGAATTGATTAATTGCGGTAAACTGCCGGATTATCATTTGTTGCAGCAAGATACAATCAATCGATTTCTAGTTAAATATGCAAAAAAGGGGAAAATTGTTACGCGATTAAAAGGTGGCGATCCCTTTGTTTTTGGAAGAGGCGGAGAGGAAGCTGAAGCCCTTGCAAAAAATGGCGTAAGTTTTGAAATTGTGCCAGGCATTACGGCTGGAATTGCTGCCACAGCTTATGCTGGAATTCCAGTGACCCATCGAGATCATGCTTCTTCATTTGCCATTGTTACCGGCCATCGGAAAAAAGACGAAGATGATAATATCAAGTGGGAATCTCTTGCAAATGGTATTGATACATTAGCTATATACATGGGAGTGAAGAATCTACCGTATATTCAAGGGAAACTTTTGGAGCATGGAAAAAATCCCAATACTCCAGTAGCTCTTATTCATTGGGGAACGTTAAAAACACAAAAGACAGCTGTCAGTACATTAGCTAATGTAGTAGAAACAGCCAAAAGTGAGCAAATTTCCAATCCTTGCATGATAGTTGTAGGAGATGTGGTCAATTTACGAGAAAAGATCAAATGGTTTGAACAAAAACAAGCGGAAAATTTGTTGGCAAATGAGGCCTTTTAATGGAAGCTATATTATATATTTGCCATGGAAGCCGTGTCAAAGAAGCATCTGCCCAAGCGATTGATTTTATTCATGTATGCATGGAAGGACAATCTAACACAATTCAGGAGTATTGCTTTTTAGAATTACAAAGTCCTACGATAGAAGATGCCTATGATCGATGTGTGCAACGCGGAGCGACGAAAATCATTGCTATTCCAGTTCTTCTGTTAACTGCTGCACATGCAAAATATGATATTCCAGTCATTCTATGTAAAATGAAAAAACAATATCCAGAGGTAGAGTTGAAGTACGGAAGACCCATAGGGGTCAGTGATAAAATGGTTGACATTTTAGTAGAAAGATTGAAAGAGACAAACGAAAAGGTAACGGAGAATTCACTAGTTTTATTAGTTGGAAGGGGCAGCAGTGATCCCGACGTGAAACGAGATTTAAGTCAATTAGCGGGTATACTTAAGCGTAGGTTACCAAAAAGCCAAGTACAAGATTGTTATCTGACTGCTGCTTCACCAACTTTTGCAGAAGCATTGGAAATGGCTGAAGATTCCCAATCAGATCAAATTTTTATTATTCCTTACCTTTTATTTACCGGTATTTTAATGCAATCCATCCAAACAGCTATTAAAAAGATCCAGAAAAAAGGCAAACAGAATTTTGTTCTCTGCCGTTATCTCGGTTATCATCCGAAGATAGAAAAAGCATTATCAGAACGAATTCACGAAGTGTCTGAGGAGGGTGCTTATGTATCCAATTACTCTTAATATTGAGAATAGAAAGTGTATCATTATTGGCGGTGGTAAAATAGCTTACTTTAAAGCGGGCCCCTTACTAGAAGCAGGTGCTGAAGTAACTGTTGTAAGTCCTGAAATATGCGAAGGTTTCCAGAAGCTACAAGAGGAAGGGAAAATCCATGTTTTACTTAAAGAAGTAGAAGAAACTGACTATAAAGATGCTTTTTTAATCATAGCTGCAACAAACTCCTCAGAAATTAACGAGCAAGTCTATAAGAACACATCTCATAGCCAACTTGTTAACGTTATTAGTAATCAAGAGCTGGGCAACTTTCATATTCCAGCTACATTGAATAGAGGTAAGCTCACAATTAGCGTTTCTACCAATGGGGCAAGTCCAAAACTCGCTAAAAAAATCCGAAATGATTTACAGGAAGTTTATGATGAGTCATATGAGGAATACCTTGAATTTCTTTTCGAAGTAAGGATGCATATAAAAAAGAGTTCATTATCAAAAGATGAAAAATCTCAGTTACTAAAAGATTCAATTGAGGATATTTATAAATATTCCCTTAAAGAAAGATATCGTTTTTTAGCTAGGTTTTTGCCAGTAGAAACTGAATAAAAATCATTGGGCTGATCAGAAAAACTGAAGGCACCTAATCAAAATGAAACAATTATTTTGGTTAGGTGCCTCTTTGTGTCTGAAAATAAAATTTCAATGTTCTATTTACTAGCGAATTGTATGTAGGTCGGGTCGAGGGTAATTTAGGTTCTATCTAAGTAAAAAAAGGGGGAAGTCATGAAAAAGTTAATCGTTTTAGCCTTTATCGGGTTTTTAGCCCAATTAATAGATGGTTCACTTGGAATGGGGTATGGAGTAAGTTCAACTTCCTTATTGTTGACATTCGGGATCGTACCTGCAGTAGCATCCGCATCTGTTCACTTATCGGAAGTAGTAACGACAGCTGTTTCTGGAGCATCTCATATCAAGTTTGGGAACGTAGATAAGAATATGGTTTATCGTTTGATTATTCCAGGTTCTGTTGGAGCATTTGTGGGTGCTTGTTTTCTGAGCAATTTGCCAGCTGAATTAGCAAAACCGTATATTGCTATCTTTCTATTTGGCCTAGGAGTATACGTTTTGTTTCGTTTTCTATTTATTTTCAAGCCGTCTAAGGAAAATGAAACCGTAAAGCCATTAACAGCGAAACAATCTATCCCGCTAGGACTTTTTGCAGGGTTTTGTGATGCAACAGGTGGAGGGGGTTGGGGACCGATAGCGACGCCTGTTCTATTGTCCAAAAAAGGAATGACTGCGAGGAAAGCTGTCGGAACAGTTGATACTAGTGAGTTTGCGATTGCTTTTTTTGGTAGCCTTGGTTTTATCATTTCTCTTGGATGGGAAGCGGTTAATTGGCTTTGGGTTGTAGCACTGATTATCGGTGGAGTAATTGCCGCACCGATTGCGGCCTGGCTTGTTCGTATGCTTCCTGCTCAATTAATGGGGGTTTTAGTAGGTGGTTTCATCATTTTAATTAATGTAAGAACCCTTTTATCTACATGGGTTCCAGACGATGCACACATCTATATTTATGCAGTTATTGTCATTGGATGGATTGCAGGGATTTATTTTACAATCAATAAGATGTCTACGGCGAAAAAGAAAGGTTACGTGGAACAACAGCAGAATGTTTCTTAATATCGGTAGAAGGCAGAAGTAGATATTACAGATTTGTTTTACTAACTAATGAAAAACTCGTAGGTACATAGAATACCTACGAGAAAGGTCTTTTAATAAAAGCAATATGTTTTTGAGTATGAAATCTTCCTATGTATTCTTATGTATAGTCTACACCTGTTACAATGCAATAATGTAAATAAACATTGAAATGGCTTCTTTCATTAATAAAGGGAAGGGACGTATTCGCCTTGCAATAAAGAGACCACGACTAAAACTATCGAACCGAAAGGCTACCAGACATGATGAGTTCTTAACGTTTCATTCTTGTTCAGACTTTAAAGGACTGATTTGACCATTTCTGGAGTTCGTGTCTAAACGCCTCATTGAATACTTCAGCTCCTACATTATTAAACGAACATGTATAAAAAACACATCCCAACTCTCCCTCATTCAATATTCCATTCTTTATTATAGATCCCATATATCGTTCCAATCTCTATTTACTGCTTTCAACCGAAGGAATTTGATGAACCATGTTATAGCCCCGCTGCATAATCTGCTTTCCAAATAGTTTCAAAGTGAACTAAAAAGTGATTTCACTTTATCGACAAAATTCCGTTCGTTAAACGCAATAAATTATAAATCTTCAAGTTTTTTCGATGTAGTATTCAAAAGCAAAGTATTGCTTACAAGAACTTTATAAGTATGATGCTGAATAGAAACAAACAAGTTAGGCATGGTACAAGAGCCGACATAATTATTATTAAAAGGGGTTAAGCTGAAAAACTTCCAGTTAAGAGGTTCATTATTAACTGAAATTTCTGTTAGTTCAGGAAAATATAAAATTATGATGTGTTAATATTGGTATAAAAGGGTTTTATTGTAAAGGTATATGAAAAGGGGGGGAATTGATTGGAGCTTACAAAGAAAGAAAAATTGATAAGAAGAATTGACCGTCATCTTCGTGTAACGGCTAGGCAACTTATTATGTTCGATACAGTAGAAGAGACACTGAAGTTTCTAATAGATTCGTTTCAATTAGATTTAAACTGTGACTTTGTCTGTATTCTTTTGAATGAAGATGGATATTTAATTCCAAAGGTATTCAACGGTGAATCCGATTCATTCATAGAGAATTTCCCTATTAATATCAGGAATAACAGTTCTGATCTTTTAGAATATCCCTTGGCGTTTTCCGATTCGGAAGTAGAGAAAATACATGAACTTTCGGATGTGATTAGAAAAGAAAAGATACAATCATGGTTCACTGTTCCTTATAAAGGGGATTACGGAGTATCAGGTGTCTGTTTAATTGGTTTTACAGATTTGGTTCCTTTATATCAAGAAATGGTATTGATTTTTACTGACTTTGGAAAAGATATTGCGGTTGCAATAAAATTAGCAAAGCAAAGAGAAGAACAGAAGAAAATAGGAATGGAGTGGATTACGGAAAGTTTATCCGTTAATTCACCAATAGAAAAAACTATTGGGAAAATAATAGAGAGAGCGGGAAAGGGAACGCAATCAAAAAGAGCTTGTGTTTATTTATATATAGAAAAAGATAATAGTTTCATTTTGCAAGAACCATGCTTTGGCCAACCACTGTCACTAAAGAGAATCGTTCCCCAAAATAATAAACTTATCGACTACTTTCCATATCTTGCTGCATGGGGAGGTAAAGCATTAACAGTTTCCTTAACGATGAATTTAAAAACGATTGGTGTGCTCCATGTAGAAGAGAAGGAAACTAACAACGGAATATATACAGCAGATGATTTACAAACTTTAAAATTAATGGCTCAACATATGGCTGCATTAATTGAAAATATCCGATTATTTGAAAGCGAAAAGGAGTATAAGCAAAGATTGCATATGCTGCTAGACTATCAGCAGGCCTTGGTAAAAGAAACGATTGAGCAAGATAGTTTTGTTGGTATAACCAATACAATCAGCGAACTTTTCTCTAGTTCGGTCTTACTCTTTGATCGGTTCATGAGACCTATTGACTATTCCATGCATCCATTAGATAACGCTGACGTTCAGTTACTTATTGAACAGGCGACTTACCAAGTATTTCAAGGGCGTAATCAAGAAATTTGGCAGGCATCCATGGGTGATACGGAAAAAAAACTAATGATCTGGCCAATTAATCACGGAGGAGATCTTCTTGGACATTTGGCTATTCATCTAAACCTAAATGACATGGATGACTTTTTTAAGCTCAGTGTCAATATCGCTAGAAATATATTCTATTTGCAATTTATTAAACAAAAGCTTGTGTTTGATACGAAAGAACAGGTTAGGGATGGTTTTATCAATAAATTGTTAGTGCCTAATTTGATAAATGAAGAAGAAATCATTCAATATGCAAATGTATTCAATTGGAATTTATTTTTACCTCACCGTATTTCTGTACTGTCTTAATTTTGGAAACAAAGTTGAATCTGAAAATGGAATTATTGAGTTTCAAGAGAAAAAAACCATGTTATTTAACCGGGTGAGGGAGTGGATTGCAGTATTTGATAAAGAAATTCTATTTGCAACTAAAGGGGAATTATTTATATTAATCGTCCCAATTTCAATAGAGAAAGATAACCCGAGGGAATTTTGGACTAAACTCTTTACCTATATCCAAAAGTGGAGCAAGACTGAACTGGCAAAGCCCTTCTATTTAGGCATAGGAGGAAAAACAGCAGCAATCGGTGACTATTTTGTTTCTTATCAACAAGCTGTGGAATCGCAAAACGTGATAATAAACCAGTTTAAAGAATCGAATTTTGTTCTTTATGATGATTTAGGAGCATACCCATTATTTCAACATTTGAAGAACAGTACATCGACCCGATTGTTCATAAAAAAATATCTTAACCCTATTTTAAATAACTCTGATGACAAAAATAATACCCTTTTTCAGACACTGCGAGCTTATTTAAATAATAATGGAAGCATTAAAGAAACTTCTGAGGAACTTTTCATTCATCGAAGTACACTGCAGTACAGAATGGAAAAGATTCAGAGCCTGTTGGATATCGAATTGACTAGTTCTGAACAGCGATTTAATCTGCAGCTCGCATTTAAATTAAATGACATCATTGATTTGTAATTCGACATGATGATGAAAAACTAAATACTTTTTCCTTCACGGTGCAGGTATTTTTGACTGCCCTATTTTTTTATAATGAAAATACAGACTATACAATACACAAGTGTAGTTTTTAAAAGGTCGGTGATAAGACTTACAGAAAAAATGAAAGCGATTACAGGGAGGGGCTAATAAGATGAAGGACATACAGACTATTCTTGAGAATGCTTACAAGGCGGAACCGGATAAGGAAGCTATATTCGATGGTTATAGGAGAATTACCTATAGGGAGTTATATTCAGATGTAGAAAATCTGTCATCAGCGCTTGCTCATTTAAATATTACAAAAGGAGATCGAGTGATGGTCTGCTTGCCAAATTGGCATGAATTCGTCACTATTACATTCAGCCTTGCTAAAATAGGAGCGATCATTGTTCCTTGTAATACAAGATATAAAGCAGATGAGCTCTCATACATATTAGAAAATTCGAGGTCAAAAGCAGTGTTTTTAATAGACAATAATGATGAGATTTTTAAGAATAAAGTGAATAACACAATAGAAAGTAAAGGACTTGAACAAATCTTTACGGTTCGATGTAAATCTGAAGGATATCGGTCTTTAGAAGAATTAATCGAGCTAGGTAGGGAAAAGTCTACCCCTAAAATCAGGATTGATTCTCTAGAAGATATATTTTCGATTCTATATACATCTGGTACGACTGGCAATCCAAAAGGTGTAATGCTGACTCATTATAATGTATTAAAAACTGCTCAATTAACCAATGTAGCATTGGAAAGTTCGAAAGAGGATGTATTCTTAATTCCTGTTCCTGTCTTTCATATATTTGGAATGGCTGCATCGATTGTGCCAGCCGTTGAGGCTGGAGCAAAAATGGTGTTGTTGGAAGAGTATAAAGCATTAAAAGCCTTAAGACTAGTAGAACAAGAGAAAATAACAGTCCATCAAGGAGTCCCAACTATGTTTATTTTGGAGCTTAATCACCCTGAATTTGCAGACATGGACTTATCCTCACTAAGAACAGGGATTATTGCTGCAGCTCCATGTCCCGAAGAAATTGTTAAAAAAATAAGAATCGAAATGGGTTGTAATATTGTTGTTGCTTATGGTTCTACAGAGACGTCTTCTACACTTACTGTAACATCCTTGGAAGATGATGATATAATCCGCTCTCAAACAGTTGGAAAGCCAACTTCCGGTTCAGAAGTAAAAATTATTGATGCAAACAGAAAAGAGATGCCTACAGGTGAAATTGGAGAGATAATCTGTCGGAGCCCTGGGGTCATGAAAGGTTATTTTGAGATGCCTGAAAAAACTAGTGAAGCCATTGATTCAGATGGCTGGTTTTATACGGGGGATCTTGGAACAATAGATGATCAGGGGAACCTCCGAATTGTAGGAAGGAAAAAAGAGCTGATTATTAGGGGAGGTTATAATATCTATCCCCGAGAAGTCGAAGAATTGCTTTATCAGCATCATAGTGTATTAGAAGTAGCCATTATTGGTCTGCCAGATACTGTTATGGGTGAGGTGGCCTGTGCGGCTATCAAATTAAAACCGGGTAAAGAGGAAACAGAGGAATCCATTCGGGAATTTATTGAAGAACGTATAGCAAATTATAAAGTACCTGACCGTTTTATCTTTTTAGATGAGCTGCCTATGACCCCTAGTGGGAAAATTAAAAAGTTAGCGTTACAGGAAGAATTGAGAGCGAAATTACATTCTACTTTACGCTAAATATAATTCCTTATTCGAAGTGGATACTAAATATTATTACGGTTTTATTGTCTGTTTCTACACTGAAAAGAGCTCAGTTAAACTCAGTAAAAATGTTGCAAATACATGGACGAAGCAGGTCTAATAAATGTGGAAACCATTGAAATAGTCATAAAAAAAGATTTCTAAACTGATGGTATAAAAGCGGTCATATAAGTGTCTCTTAAAGGGAATGGGAAGATGTATTTTATTGAATGGAAGCCTAGAGATTTAATTCTCAAGGCTTCTTTATATTCAATAATAATAAAAGAAACAAGTTAAAAATGAGCGTCTGCCGACTAGCAGATGCTTTTTTAAAAGGAAGTGGTTTCGTATTTTGCATTAAACGGTCATGATTATTGAAGGGTTTCTTCCTATAATTAGTAAACGCTTAATCGGATTTTATTGTATAATTCTGAATGAGAATAATCTAATTTACCAAACATTTGGAGAAGGGATACAATATGAGAAATAAAGGAAAATACCGGATTGTTATTGAGATATTGAGTATTATATTTGGTAGCTTATTAATTGCTATTGGTGCAAATACATTGTTACTTCCAGCTAATTTACTGTCTGGAGGTGTCATAGGGATTTGTATGATTTTGTACCACTTTTTTCATTGGTCAGTGGGAGTACAATATTTTATTTATAATATCCCACTATTAATTTTAGGATATATCCATTTAGGGAAAAAATTTATCCTTTATACAATTCTTGCTGTCATTTCTGACACCATATTCCTTCATTTTATCCCCATTCGTCTAATGTGGACGGATAATATTATTTTAGCTTCTATTTTCGGGGGGATAATTTCTTTTGCTGGCGGAGCAATCATGCTTCGTGTAGGAGGCTCAAATGGCGGATTAGATGTCCTTGGACGAATCATTGCTAAACACAAAAATTTGTCCATTGCAAAATTTGGTCTTATCGTTAATCTGATTATTGTTGCTATTTCAGCTGTGATTTTTGATGTTCAGGCAGCCATGTTTACCATTCTCTCGTTATATGTTGGAGCTAAAACATATGAATCCTTGCTTAATATGGCGGAAAGAAGTTCTGTAATTATTGTGACGGATAAGGGAGAAGAGATATCTGAAGCTCTCAATCAAGCGTTCCATCGCGGTGTTACATCTTGGGAAGCTTTAGGGGCATACTCACATAGTGAAAAACAAGTCATACTTTGTGTGATTGTGAATATTCAGTGGTCAGAATTATGTCAAACCGTACAACGAATAGATGATCACGCATTTATTTCAGCCATGCCAGCTCATAAAGTTATTGGTAATTTTAAAAACACATGGTAGAAAAAGGATATAAAGAAAAACCAGTTCTTACAAGCCTACTTGTACGTGCGTCATTGGTAAAATTATTAAAACGCATAATCAGGAAAAGACATTTGAAGTACGCAACTGGGCAGCGGACGAGTAGAAACCTACATACAGGAGAAGAAATATAAATTGCGGCTTCCAAAGTTCCTGTTTTTAAACCTGATAAGGAAATAAAAGAGACTGTTAAATAAAAGTAATAGTTGTGAAGTGTAAAAATACTCTGGGGATGATATTCTCCAGAGTATTTTTTGAAAAGGTAGGTTTTTACTGTCGTTAGGTAAAATCAATGAACGTAATAAAATGAACGTTCGAATTTGGATACATACGAATTAGCAATAAGGATGGTAACTCGAAGTCATTTAGAAAAAAGGGATACGATCGTGATATTTTTAAAAGTAGAAAAAACACGTTTCAAAAAATTAGCATCCACCCCCACAAAAGGTGTAGATGCTTTTTCTTTTTAATAGTTTGTTAGCAAGAAAGAAATATATCACTTTCTAATTTTTGGTAAAAACATCATCATTGTTAAACCCTAAATAGATTTTCATTGAAAGGTTTCGATAAATCGTAGGGCACTTTTAGAAAGGAAACGATCTTTAAGCCAGATAACCGCAGATTCCGATTCAATCGTACAGTCTTCAATTTCTAATGTTTTTAAACCGTTTATAGGAAATGAATTTAGGGTCGATTTTGGGAGCAGTGTAACTCCAACACCTGCCTTTACAAGAGACAAAAGCATCGCTGCATCGGGACATTCACATACAATATTCGGCTCAAACCCTTGATTTTTGCACTTATTGACGACAAGTTCATACAGGCCAACACCACTTACTCGATGTAATAACATTAATGGCATGTCTGCGAGTTCCTTCAATGGAATCGAGTTGCGTTCATCCTGTGTGTCAGTCGTTACAGCCACAAAGCTATCTATTGGTAACGGCATAGAAGAAAAGTCAGTAGTAGGATCTAATGGAAGCCGGACGATGGCCAACTCAATATCCCTTTTTCGTAAATGATCTGCCAAACGATAAGAATCTCCTTCGTATAGTCGAAAATTAACCATTGGATATTGCTTACGAAACGAACGAATTCTCTCCGGTATATAAGAAAAACATGATTTTACAGATCCAATGGATAACACACCTTTAATCCCTTCCCCTAATTCTTTTACTTCAATTCTCGTTTCGTCTAGTCTTTGTAAAAGCTCTTTTGCTCTATCGTATAAGACCTTTCCAGCTTCAGTTAACTCCATCGTTTTTCCGTTTCTATCCAACAAAATAACGCCAAGTTCCTGCTCAAGTGCTTTTAGTTGTTGACTCAGTGGCGGTTGCGCCATATGTAATTTTTTTGCTGCTCTGGTAATTTGTCTTTCTTCTGCGATTGTTGAAAAATATCGTAATTGTCGCACATCCATAAGATCGCTCCTTATCTATGTATATTTTTTTTGTATAGAAAACGAACTTTTTAAATATTTTTAATATTTCAATAACAATGATACATTATTCTTGTAAGCGATTCCATACCGAAAAATCAAAATTAAGGAAAAAAGGGGAGACACAAGAATGTCAAAGGTTCAAGAAGCACGTGAAAAGTTAAGAGGTTCGATTGCTCCAGTTATTACACCTTTTAAAGAAGACGAAAGTTTGGATCTGGTTACACTCAAAAACTTAATTAACTGGCAAATTGAAAGCGGTAGCCACGGTATTTCTGTAACAGGTACATCAGGTGAACCGAGTTCGCTCACAGTTGAAGAGCGGGAAATTGTGATGGAGACAGCAGTGAAAGCTATTGATGGCCGAGTACCTTTTGCCCCTGGAACGGGTTCTGTTAATCACAATGAAACACTTAGATTGACAAAATCAGCACAGGAAATGGGTGCTGATGCTGCAATGGTCATCGTTCCTTACTACAACAGACCTTCTCAGCATGCACTATACAAACACTTTAAGACAGTTGCCGACGCGGTAGATATTCCTATTATCATTTATAATATTCCGGGTCGTACAGGTGTCAACATGGAAGTTTCAACAATGGCTCGTCTAGTAGAGGACTGCCCGAATATTATTGGAGCAAAAGAAGCTAATAAAGATTTTGAACATGTTAATCGCGTTCTTTTAAACTGTGGAAGAGATTTCAAATTATTTTCAGGAATTGAATTATTGTGTTACCCGATGCTTACGATCGGCGGAAGCGGATCGATTAGTGCAACAGCGAACGTTGAGCCGGCAAAAGTGGCTGAACTTCATAATGCATGGGAGCAAGGCGATACGGAAAGAGCGCTTGATCTTCATTATGAATTGATGGTACTCAATGACGTATTGTTTAAAGACACAAACCCTGCACCTGCAAAAGCCGCACTTGGCATGATGGACAAAATTACACCAGTTCTTCGTAAGCCGATGGATTTGCCATCTGAAGCATTGCAAAACGAGATTCGTGATGTATTGAAACAATATTCCATTTTACAAGATGGCGTAGCAACGAAATAAGCTATATACTCCACACTCTTACTTTCTATTAAAAGAAGGGAGAGTACTAAAAAGGACGTGAAAAGAATGAATTCGCAAGCAACTGACAAACAGAAAGAAGCAGCACATACGCAAGTGGATGATGTAAAACTGTACATAAACGGGCAGTTTGTTGACAGCAAATCCGGCGCTTCTTTTGAAAATAAAAATCCATTTACGAATAAATCGATAAATCGTATTGCAGAAGGCCGCGAAGAAGAGATGAATGAAGCTGTCAAGGCCGCAAAACAAGCGTTTGAGCAAGGGCCATGGGGCAACATGAAAATGGAAGAGCGCATGAAATACATTCATCGAATTGCAGATATCATTGATGAGGAGATTGAAGATATCGCGTTTTTGGAATCTTTGGATACCGGCCTGCCGATTAGCCAAACGAGAAAACAATCCGCCCGTGCTGCTGAAAATTTCCATTTTTATGCGCGGATGGTTCAGACAAAATTACATGGTGAATCCTACCCAATGGATGATGAGTTCATTAATTACACGGTCCACGAGCCATTAGGTGTCGTTGGTTTGATCACTCCTTGGAATGCACCATTTATGCTAGAGACGTGGAAAGTGGCGCCTGCGTTGGCAACAGGAAATACAGTTATATTAAAACCAGCAGAACTTTCACCGTTAACAGCTAATAAACTGGCTGAAATAGTCCATAAAGCCGGAGTTCCAGCTGGTGTGTTCAACGTTGTCCATGGATTCGGTGAAACTGCTGGAGGTACCCTTGTTGCTCACCCTGATGTGAAAGCGATTTCTTTTACAGGTGAAACGACAACAGGGACAATAATCATCAAAAACTCTGCCGATACTTTAAAGAAAACGTCCATGGAGCTTGGGGGTAAGTCACCTTTAATTGTATTTGATGACGCAGACCTTGATCGTGCACTTGATGCAGCTATATGGGGAATCTTTTCTTTTAACGGAGAACGCTGCACATCTAACTCTCGAGTCTTTTTGCATAAAAACATAAAAGATCAATTTATTGAGAAGTTGAAAAAACGCGTGGCCAATATTAAAATAGGCGACCCAATGGATTCATCGACCGAACTTGGGCCTTTAATTGAAACAGAACACTTCAACAAAGTGAAGAAATATATTGAAATCGCGCAACAAGAAGGATGCGAAATCGTTCAGGGAGTTGTTCCAGAGGAACTGAAAGCAGGCAACTTTGTTCCACCGACGCTCTTGTTAAACGCGAAAAATGACATGAGGGTATGCCAGGAGGAAATCTTCGGACCGGTTATGGCTGTCATCGAATTTGAAACGGATGAAGAAGTGATTCAAATGGCAAACGATGTCCGTTATGGGCTGGCCGGATTTGTATGGACAAGTGATTTGAAGCGGGCCCATCGTGTTGCAAAGGCCGTTGAGGCAGGGATGCTTTGGATCAATGCACAAAACGTTCGCGACCTTCGGATTCCATTTGGCGGAACGAAAGACAGTGGCATAGGCAGAGAAGGTGGTCATTACGCAATTTTCGAATTTTATACAGAACCGAAAGTAATCCATGTGGCTATTGGCGATCATCATATTCCACAGTTTGGAAAATAAAACTTTCTGAAAAGGAGAGAAAAAGAATGCCAGCAAAAACGGGGAAACAATATATTGAGAGAGTCGATCAGGCACAGGCAAATGTGTGGATCAACGGCGAACAGGTAAAAGGGAAAGTTTCCGAGCATCCAGCTTTTAAAGGAGTTATGAAGACTCAGGCTGAGTTATATGATATGCAGCATGATCCAATGAAAAAGGATTACATGACATATGTATCGCCGACAACAGGTAACCGGATTGGTACATCCTTTATCCAACCAAAAACAAAGGAAGAACTGGTCATGCGCCGCAAAATGATGCAGGAGTGGGCTAAATACAATAACGGCATGATGGGACGATCTCCGGATTATATTAACGTCGGTATGATGGCGTACGGTGCGGCTGCTGAAATGTTCGGGAAACAAGATCCGATGTACGCCAAGAATATGGAAAATTACCTGGAATATTGCCGTGAAAATGATTTGTCATTAACACACACGTTAATTCAGCCACAAGTAAACAGAGGGGTCAATTCCGCTCAGCTTCCAGATCCGTATATTGCTGCACGGATTAAGGAAAAGACGTCGGAAGGAGTCGTCATTAAAGGGGCACGTCTATTAGCTACACAGGGCGGCATCACTGATGAAATTATGGTATTCCCTTCTACATTATTGAAACAGTCAGAGGAAGAAAACCCATATGCGTACGCATTTTCCATTCCGAATAACACACCAGGCTTAAAGTTTATTTGCCGAGAATCATTTGATTACGGAAAGTCTAATTTCGACCATCCACTCGGTTCTAGGTATGAAGAAATGGATACAATTGTTGTCTTTGATGACGTCGTGGTTCCATGGGATCGTGTTTTCTCACTTGGTGACGTCGCTGTCTGTAACGAAGCATACAACGCAAGTAACGCCGTTGTTCATATGACGCATCAAGTTGTATCGAAAAACGTAGCAAAAACAGAATTTATACTCGGTATTCTTCAGTTGATGGCAGAAACAATCAATATCGGGCAATACCAGCATATCCAGGAAAAAATCTCGGAAGTCATTATAGGGCTTGAAACAATGAAAGCCTATGTCACGGCATCAGAGGCTAATGCAAAGTTAGATAAATGGGGGACGATGACGCCTGACTTCGCGCCGCTAAACGTTGCGCGCCACTACTTCCCGAAACTTTACCCGCGCTTCACTGAAATTATGCAGTTGATGGGTGCAAGTGGCTTGATGGCGATTCCGAATGAAGCTGATTTTCACTCTGAAATTCGTCCGGATCTGGATAAGTATTTACAATCCGCTACGGGTAATGCTTACGACCGTGTTAAATTGTACCGCCTTGCCTGGGATGTATGCATGAGTTCATTTGGTTCGCGACAAACACTGTATGAGCGTTTCTTCTTCGGGGATCCGGTACGCATGGCCAGCATGCTTTACAACGGTTATGACAAACAAGTATATGTGGATCGCGTCAAAGAATTTTTAAGCCGTTCGGAAGAGCTCGTTAAAATAACTAATAATTAAAGGAGGATGAACAGTAATGGATTTTAACATTATCCGAATTGCTAGAACAGTTATTAATGTAAAGGACTTGGATCGCTCAAGAGATTTTTATGTCAATGCATTGGGGCTCATTGAAACGGAAAGCAATGATGAGTATATCTATTTAAGAGGGCTTGAAGAGCATACACATCACAGTTTGGTATTGAAAAAATCAGAGAAGCTGGGCGTTCACGCCCTTGGATACAAAGTAGAAAAAGAGGAAGACCTAGATCGCATAGCGGAATTATTCCAATCAAAAGGATTGAAGACGAAATGGCTGGAAGAAGGAACACAACATGCTCTTGGCCGCGCTCTTCATGTTCATGATACATCGGGGATGCCACTTGAGTTTTTTTGCAAAATGGACAAAGCCGAGCGCTTGATCCAGCGTTACGACTTATATAAAGGGGCCAGAATTCAGCGCATTGACCATGTGAACTGCGCGGTACCGGATGTAGAAAAGGCGTATGACTTCTTTATTAAAGAATTAGGTTTTGCCTGCTCTGAATACACGGCAACAGAAGATGACCGTATTTGGGCAGCCTGGCTGCATCGTAAACAAACCGTTCATGACCAGGCGTTTATGAACGGAGAGGGTCCTCGCCTTCATCACTTTGCCTACTGGCTTCCGGATCCATTAGCACTCATTCACTGCTGTGATGTCCTTGCTTCTCTTGGGTATGCGGAAAGCATTGAAAGAGGTCCAGCTCGTCACGGATTGTCGAACGCGTTCTTCCTGTACTTGAGAGATCCCGATGGATACCGCATTGAGCTATATAATGGAGACTACTTAACGAGTGATTCTGATTTTGAACCGGTACGTTGGGATTTGAATGATCCAAGACGCCAAACGTTCTGGGGAGCAAAAGCTCCGGATTGCTGGTTTAATGAAACATCACCGTTTTTGGACATTGAAACTGGAGAAGAAGTCCAGGCAACGGCACCGACGCTGGAACAGCTCAAGCCTGAATTCATTATTTAAAAAGTTTTTTAAAAAATTATGAAAAGAATGGAGGGGTACGTATGGATGATCGTACATTTCGAAATGCCATGGGTAAATTCGCGACAGGTGTTACGGTAATTACAACTGATCTGGATGGCGAAGCACACGGGATGACAGCGAATGCCTTTATGTCAGTATCGCTGAACCCACGACTGGTTTTAATCTCAATTGGGGAAAAAACAAAAATGCTGGACAAAATTAATGAATCCGGGAAGTTTGCCGTTAATATTTTGTCGGAGGAACAGCAGGAAGTATCCATGTTGTTCGCGGGACAAATTAAAGAAGAACGGGAAGCGGAATTTGATCGACTTAATGAAGTATCAGTCGTAAAAGACGCACTGGCGAATATCGTCTGCCGTGTTTATGGAAAACAGGTGGCCGGTGACCATACACTTTTTATTGGTGAAGTGGAAGACATTATTCTCCGTGAAGGTACTCCATTAACCTTTTTTGAAGGGAAATACGGAAAGATCGTCGAACGTCAAGTAACTTAAATTCAGAGAAAGGAGAGGGCAAACGATGGAAACGATTTATATTCAGCACCCGATCGCGGAATCAATCGCCACTGAAATGGAATCTTGTGTTCTGGCCCTTGGATTTTTCGATGGAGTTCATATTGGTCACCGAGGAATTCTTGAAACTGCAAAAAAAATGGCCAAGCAAAAACAATGTACATTTGGGGTCATGACGTTTTATCCGCATCCAAAAGATATTCTGTTTCCCGACCGGGAGCCAATGACTTATTTAACACCGCTGCCTGTAAAAGAAGAACGGTTTGAAAAGTTGGGCGTTGAAAAGTTATTTATCGTTGAATTTAATCCAGACTTTGCCCGTCTTTCACCTGAAGATTTTGTTGAACAATATATTACAGGACTTCGATGTAAACATGTGGTGGCCGGTTTTGATTACCACTATGGCTCTAAGGGATTGGGAAATATGGAAACGCTATCAAATCATAGATTAGGAAAGTTTGATGTTACAACTGTGCATAAAATTGAGCATGCGAGTGAAAAAATTAGTTCTACGGCAATTAGAGAGTTGCTGGCAGGTGGCCATGTAAAAGTAGTTCCCGATTATCTAGGTGAGTTTTATGAAGTTCATGGGGATGTAAAACAAAACTCTCTTTTCTATAAAAATCATCAATTTATTAAAGTGTCGATAGATAAAGAATATCGAGTACCTAAACTTGGTGTATATCATATTCAGGTTGAATTGGATGGTCATATATATGAAGGAACTTGTCACCAAATTTCAATACATGATCAACGATCCTCAATATTGCTTCAATTGAATGATTGTTTCGTAGATACCTCAATGAAACGGGTCAAAGTTAAATGGATTGACTATATATACGGAAAACAAAATGAAGCATTCGGCGTAAATGAATACACCCAAAAAGATGAACACGTCATTTAATTTCCCATAATGGCGCTTTGAGTAGAAAGGGGATGGAGTACTACTATAAGTACGAAAATTAAAAAAGATTTGTACATTGATGGAACCTGGAAAGAAGCATCGGTATATACAGATTTAACGTCACCTTTTTCTGTAGAGGTAATCGCACAGATTCCTTCAGCTAATGACAAAGAAGTTAATGAAGCCATTGAAGCAGCGATTCGCGCTAGAAAAGTTATGGAAAAGATGCCTGCCCATGAACGTGCTGCTATTCTTGAACGATTAGCAGCTTTATTAGAGCAAAATGCAGAAGAAGCGGCGAAAATTATTGCTTTGGAAGCAGCAAAACCGATTACTACTGCGCGGGATGAATTGAACCGGACTATTCAAACGTATAAATTTGCAGCGGAAGAAGCGAAACGTATTCATGGAGAGACTCTTCCGCTGGATGCAGCACCTGGCGGTGAAAACAGAGTGGCGTACACTGTGCGAGAACCGATTGGTGTAATCGGAGCCATCACACCGTTTAACTTTCCGATGAATTTAGATGCCCACAAAGTTGGACCAGCCATTGCGTCGGGAAATACGATCGTTTTAAAACCGGCTTCTCAAACTCCACTATCTTCTTACTTTTTAGCGGAATTACTTCAAGAAGCAGGATTGCCTGCTGGTGCTTTAAATGTAATTACGGGGAGCGGCAAAAAAGTAGGGGACAAGTTGGTGACAGATGACCGAATTGCAGCGATTACCTTTACAGGAAGTCCGGCTGTGGGAATCGGCATTCGAAACAAAGCGGGGTTAAAGCGTGTAACACTAGAACTTGGTTCTAATGCTGCATTAATTATTGACAAAGGCATCGATCTCAATAAAATAATTGACCGTTGCATTAAGGGAGCCTTCGCGTTCCAAGGTCAAGTTTGTATTTCTAACAAGCGCATATATATTCACGAAAGCTTATATGAACCATTTGTCCAGAATTTTGTTAAAGCCACAAGACAAATCCAAGTTGGTGATTCATTAGATTCAAAAACGGACGTTTCAGCGCTTATTTCAAAAGGAGATGTTCAACGGACTCTAAATTGGATTCACGAGGCGAAACAACAAGGAGCCGAAGTAGCAACAGGGGGAACAGTAGAAGGGAATATTCTACTGCCAACTGTTTTATTAAATGTAGAGTCTTCTCTGAAAGTCTCATGTCAGGAAGTATTTGCCCCAATTGTTGTAATCAATAAAGTTCAATCAGTAGAGGAAGCCATTGAAGAAGTAAATGACTCTAAATTTGGACTCCAGGCAGGGATTTATACCAATAATATTCATACGGCCCTGCATGCAGCTGAAAAACTTCATGTTGGAGGTGTGATGATTAACGATATTCCATCATTCCGTGTAGATAACATGCCTTATGGAGGGGTAAAAGAGAGTGGTGTTGGAAGAGAAGGAATTAAATACGCCATAGAAGAAATGACAGAACTGAAACTAGTTGTTTTTAATCGAAATTAAAGAATAAGTTTTCCTAATTCTAGTGAAAAGAAGAGGTGCAAAGCAAATAATGGAACTACATGAAAAAACGACGGCTAAATATCATTCATTGGATTATGAAAAAATTTGCGCCTCCTCCGAGTTTCAGGAACTACTGGCAGCAAAAAAGAAATTCATCATTTTTACAACAGTTTTCTTTCTCGGGTTCGCCTTGTTGCTTCCTGTTTTCGCTTTCTACTCGAATTGGCTGACAAAACCGTTCTACGGTTCCATTTCTTGGGCATGGCTTTTTGCCTTTGCTCAATTTGTGATGACATGGATCATATGTGGGCTTTATGTAAAAAAGGCTGCAGTGTTTGATGAGATGGCAGCACAGGTGTTGAGTCAAGCAAGAGAAGGGAGAAGTTGAATAAATGGATATTAAAGTAGTATCAATGTTTCTCTTAGTGGTACTTATTACTCTTCTGATCACTTTTTATGCATCCAGAAAAACGAATAATGCCAGTTCGTTTTATACTGCCGGCGGTGGTTTGAAAGGATGGCAAAATGGGTTTGCTATCGCGGGAGACTTTATGTCGGCTTCGTCTTTTTTGGGGTTGATCGGTGCGATAGCACTCGTTGGTTATGACGGATTTTTTCTCATGTACGGTGCGCTCATCTCGTATCTTGTCGTCTTGCTTCTCGTCGCCGAACCGCTTCGTAATTTAGGGAAATACACCCTCGCTGATATGATCGCAGAACGTTTTAATTCGAAAAAAATTCGCGGAGTGACTGCATTTAATGCGTTAACCATCTCTGTTTTTTATATGCTTGCTCAATTAGTTGCAGCAGGTGCTCTTTTTAAATTACTGCTTGATATTAACTATGAAGTATCGGTTATTCTAGTCGGACTAGTGATGCTGACATTTGTTATTTTTGGCGGGATGACGGCAACAAGCTGGGTACAGATTACAAAAGCATTTTTGCTCCTCGGTGGGACCTTTTTTATTTTTATTTTGGTCATGTCTAAGTTCGACTTCAATTTTATTCGCATTTTTGAAGAAATGAAAACAGCAACTCCATTGAGCGGTGCGTATCTCGATCCGGGTGCAAAATATACAAATGGACTTGATGCGATTTCATTGACACTTGGATTGATTCTTGGTACAGCAGGCTTACCACATGTGTTAAGCCGCTTTTTAACTGTTCCAGATGCAAAAGTCGCAAGAAAATCAGTTGTATATTCGATCTGGATTATCGGTTTATTTTATGTCATGGTGATTTTTCTCGGTTTTGCAGC
Organism: Peribacillus butanolivorans; assembly: GCF_001273755.1. Taxonomy (GTDB): domain Bacteria; phylum Bacillota; class Bacilli; order Bacillales; family DSM-1321; genus Peribacillus; species Peribacillus butanolivorans. The sequence goes on along the minus strand of NZ_LGYA01000001.1, from coordinate 2,708,352 downwards.
AGCCCGGTTTGTCGGAGCAGATACAATTATGGCAGCAAATCCGGCCGGGAATATGGCAGCCCCTTTACTGGCCGAAATGCTAGGTGGCGACACATTATTTGCAATTATTTCAGCTGTTGCATTTGCGACAATTTTAGCTGTTGTAGCAGGTATTGTTGTGACAGGAGCGACCGCCTTTTCACATGATTTTTACAATGAGATATTAAAAGATGGTAAGGCTTCAGAAGCGCAACAAGTACGTATGGCTAGAATTGCATCGATCGGAATTACAATCATTTCGATTTTCATAGCACTGTTTGTTCAAAATATGAACGTAGCTTTTCTAGCTTCATTGGCGCTAACTGTAGCAGCCAGCTCCAATTTGCCGGTCATTTTATTTACGGTCTATTGGAAACGCTTTAATATCACGGGTGCGATTACTGGTATACTCGTAGGCTTAATTGGAACAATGGCGCTTGTAGCCGTGAGTCCGAATATTTGGAATCCAGTACCCGGTGCAGCTTTATTTGTGGGTGAGCCGTTATTTCCATTAACGTCACCGGGGATTTTGTCCATTCCGCTCGGTTTTCTAGGCGCATACTTAGGTACCATTTTATCCTCTAAAAAGGAGCATACAGGAAATTTCCAGGAAATATTGGTGAAGTCTAATACAGGAAGTGACGTAAAAGGCGTCAATCATCATTAATCGAAAAAGGGAGTGACTTACATTGGTAAATGTAAGAATTCGCACAATGCAGCGGCAATATGAAGTGTCTATCCAAGAAGGGGAAGTGATCACAACACCTTTAGATCCCCCCGTAACAGGAACTATATATGGAGCCCTTTTAAATTTTAAAGGGGCTCTTGAAGTACTTGGAGATGCGGTTCATAAAGCGCCTTATCAAGGAGCGCCAAAAGCGCCTGTCTTATACATTAAGCCAGCAAATACTTTAATAGGCCATAGGATGGCTATTCCTGTTCCAGATGATTCAGTAGAACTAGAAATGGGTGCGACGCTTGGTGTAGTTATTGGTAAAACAGCAACACGTGTGAAGGAAGAAGAAGCGCTGTCTTATGTTTCTGGCTATACGATTGTTAATGATGTAAGCGTCCCGCACGATAGTATATACAGACCTGCTATTAAACAAAAAGCACGTGATGGTTTTTGTCCGGTCGGTCCGTGGGTTATGCCGAAAGAAGCGATTAACAATCCGGATTCTTTACAAGTGAAGGTATTTATAAATGGTCAATTAAAACAGGAAAATAACACACATCATCTAATCCGTTCTGTTGCTCGATTAATTTCCGATGTAACAGATTTTATGACACTCCGCCAGGGAGACATTCTTCTGACGGGGGTACCTGAAAATGCACCGTTGGCAAAAGTAGGAGACGTTGTTCGAATTGAGATTGATAGAATTGGTTTTCTTGAAAATATACTCGTTCATGAAAAAGACTGGAATTGGGGTGGCCGTGCATGAAAAAAGCAAGAGTAGCCTATAGTGGTGCAATTTATGATGCTGTTGAAAAAGAAGGCATGCTTCAACTCCATGATGGACGTCTTGTGCAGGAGCAGGATGTTGTCTGGCTCTCGCCTGTGGAGCCGCGTACGGTATTCGCACTCGGTTTAAATTATGCGGATCATGCAAAAGAATTGGCGTTTAATGCACCGGAAGAACCACTTGTCTTTTTAAAGGGACCGAACACATTTATCGGTCACCGTGCAGAAACACGCCGCCCGTCTGATGCCGAATACATGCACTATGAATGTGAACTGGCTGTCGTAATCGGCCGTCCAGCTCGCAATGTAGCGAGAGAAAACGCCTATGAATATGTTTCAGGCTATACGATCGCCAATGATTATGCCATCCGTGACTATTTGGAGAATTATTACCGCCCTAATTTGAAAGTGAAAAATCGAGATACATGTACTCCAATTGGACCATGGCTTGTCGATACAGAGGACATTGAAGATCCAATGAACTTGAAGCTACGCACGTATGTAAACGGCAAGCTGACACAGGAAGGTACAACTCGCGACATGATTTTTGATATCCCAGCACTTATTGAATATTTAAGCAGCTTTATGACGTTAAATGAAGGAGACATTATTTTAACCGGCACACCGGAAGGGCTTGTTGATACTGCCATTGGCGATGAAGTTGTGACAGAAATTGAAGGAATCGGACGGCTTGTTAATACGATTGCTGGTGATAACATTTTTTTAAGAACGGATAACGAGAAAGCCGTTATTGATCGGTGAAAGGGATGAGAACATGCCACATGTTATTGTTGAATATACCGATAATATAAAGAAAGAAGCAGACATTCCGAATTTACTCAAAAAAGTAAATAGTGTTTTAATCAGCCGTAGCGATATTTTTCCGACTGGAGGGATTCGTTCAAGAGCTATTGAACTTCAGGATTATCGAGTAGCAGACGGTGCAGAAAATGATGCATTTGTTCATACTGTTTTGAAAATCGGATCGGGCCGGTCGGATGTGGATAAGAAGAAGATCTGTGATGAACTATTCGAGGCAATCAAGGGGCATTTTGCCAACCTGTTTGCTCGACGTTATCTAGCGTTGTCCATGGAGTTGATTGAGTTCAGTGAGGCCGGCACTTATAAGCACAACAATATCCATAAGCGTTTTAGAAATAGTTAGGGCAAATCCAAAAATTACTCGGATATTTAAATATTAAACCTCTTTTTGGAAATAACGTTCCTATCGAGGAGACAGACCGCAAGTTCAGATAAGTTGTAAAAGGAAACAAAGGTAAAAAATTCAAAACTAACAATGCAGCAATTTATTCCATTACGATTTGCAAGAGACCAAGAATTAGAAGCTTTGTGTGAAAGAGCGGAAAATGAGGGATTATCATTAAAAGAACTTAAATGAGCAGTGAATAAGCGGATCATCATCGAGTATAAAGGATAATTAAACAAAAGAAGGGATTCACTTTGAAGTGAAATCCCTTCTTTTGTTTAGATAATACCTCCTGAAAGTTTTTATGTAACTATATATCTTTGGTCTTATATTATTCTTTGAAATTATTAGCTTGAACATGAAGTTCTTTCTAAACACTGCAACAGAAAAAAATGGCTTTTTAATCGAATAGGACACTTTCGATTCTATACCTAATTCAGGCTTAACTATAATATCTTCACGTTGATAAAATCAATCGGATTTGATAGTTAAGTCCGATTCAAATCCGATTGCAAATCACTGTGAAATAAAATATTTTTTTGTTTCAGAATTTTGTGATTGAATCAGAATGTTAAGTTTGCTAAATTTCCCAAATGATTGAGTGTGAAAATTTTTTCTATCATCATCATTTAAGTTGGCATGAATTGGATATTTGTATATATCCTTATAATTTTCCTGTGCTTTTATGATTAGGTTTTTCCGATTTCGGTTGACTCTAATCTAGTTCTAGTGCGTTCAAATATCTTTACATACAGTTCTTCCTCTAAACTACTTATCGCAAGACTTATACCTGAAGAAGATACATAAAGTCGTTCAGCCGTATACGCAATTGAGCCAGTTTTTGCTATTTATAAGAATTACTTGAAACGCAAAGTATTTCACCCCTGTCAACTGATCTTAATTCAAATTGTTTTTTCAATTTTTTTAGGATCTGCCCTACTTATGTCCTACCATTATTAATTACTTAACGTATCTTTTTATATCTTAACTTTAAAAATGTATAAGATAAAATTATCATATTTGTAAGGTTTATTTTAATTTGAATTATATGGTAAAAAGAAACGTTTGCTCAAGGAAGCAAAGGCTATTTACGGGCCAGCGAGAGGCTTTTAGAATTTTGGTATTGTTGTTAGAGAAGGTAAAAAGCCAAATAGTTTGTTCAAAATCTGATGGCGTTCTCGACAGTAAGTATAATTTACTAATATATTACCAGATTTTATAGTTTATGTCATTTAAGCTCAAAATATGCATGATTTTGTAATGAAACTGTAAAAAAAAGTGTCGTGAATGAGTGATAGAATTAAAAAAAGTGATTCTCTGGGGGAAAATATTTAATATGAAAAAAATTATAGCTACATGTGTTGTGACCGGTTTGTTGCTATCCAATCCTTTAGTTAGTAATGCTGCATTAGGTGATCGTACGTTGAAAAGTGGAATGACGCATACCGAAGTTAAACAATTACAAGGGGTTCTGAAGAAAAAAGGATACTTCACTAGTAAAAACACGACTACATATTTTGGGACGGTTACGAAAAGTTCAGTAGTGAAATTTCAAAAAAGAAAAGGCCTAAAAGCAGATGGTATTGTCGGTGCGAATACCTATAAAGCTTTGGGGATAACCAAAAAAAACGCCCAACAAGCAAACAGTTATTCATCTGCTAAGCTGGTAAGTAACGCTAAAAAACATTTGAATGTCCCTTATGTATGGGGAGGGAGTTCGCCAAAAGGTTTTGATTGCAGTGGGTTTGTAAAATATGTTTTTAAAGAAAGTTCCAATGTGACTATGCCACGAACTGTTGGAGAAGTATACAAGAAGGGGAAAAAGGTTTCTTCCCCAAAAGCCGGGGATCTTGTGTTTTTTGAAACCTATAAATCAGGTGCCTCTCATATGGGGATATATATCGGTGGAAACCAATTCATTCATAGCTCCTCCTCAAAAGGTGTATCAATTACTTCGATGAATAATAGTTATTGGTCGGATAGATATATAGGAGCAAAAACATATAAATGATAGGGTTACTTTTCTGACATATAAATATAGAGTTTAAGGCCAGTTCTGTTAAAAAAGGACTGGCTTTTGCTTTTTTTAGTACAATAGGGTTATTATATAGACCACTTCATTAGGTTTATTGAAAAATTCATGAACTTCTTTTTCTGCTTTTTTTATTTTTAGGTTCGTGCCGGCTCCTCTTTTTTCGTAAACACCATCGTAACTTGTGAAAATGAGGTCTACTGGTAGTCAAAAGTCGTCGCCAGTCTGAATTGACCGTTTAGAAGCATAATGATTAGTGTTTGGAAGATAAAGGGTGTGGGAAGTCAGAAAGAGTAAAAAGTAAGTATGATGTGAAAATTATTAATGCAGTTATTTGAAGCAAATAATAATTCGAAGGGGCTCTGAAATGGGGACATCAAAAAAATAGGGATTTTGTTTATGATCTGTAGTATGTTTTTAAGTATCATCATTTATGTTGTTTAATCTAAGGCGTTATATATTTTTCGAGAAAAATAAAGTAGATATGGATGTTTTGGGCATTACAAACGCCTGGCTTTGTTATTAACGCTTACTTAACGGGCATGCCTGTTTTTTTAGTTTTATTCTTAAAGTTACTGCATTTTTTGATAAATTATTATTTGTTGGAGATTTATGGACGAGGCTGCTAAGTTATTAACTGACTTTATTTAAGAAAAGCCAAAGTCACACCTACTATGTGCTTCAATTTCCTATATAATATGGATTGATTATCAATAGGGAATGAAAGTTAGGAGAGAAAGTCATGCAACTAGAAAAATTAATTGATCGAAGAAAAACACATTCGGTTAAATGGTATATAGAAGATCAAGATATTATTCCATTATGTATTGCCGATATGGATTTTCAAGTTTCAGAAGAAATAGTAAATGCCATAAGTCAAAAGGCACTGCACGGAATTTACGGCTATAGTACGTTTTGTGAGCGTTATTATGATGCTGTTCAGTATTGGTGGATAACACAATATGATTGGGAGTTAAAACGAGAATGGATTTCTTTTAGCCCGGGAATCATTCCTGGAATTAATTTATTGTTAAAAGCATTAACACAACCGGGTGATGGGGTTATCGTACAAGACCCCGTATATTATCCGTTCTTTTCTACGATTGAAACACAAGGTTGTACCATTTTAAACAATTCCCTCATTTATTCGAATGGTGCCTATGAAATGAATTTTGAAGATTTTGAGGAAAAAGCATCACAGCCAAATACGAAAGTATTTATTTTGTGTAGCCCTCACAATCCAGTAGGTAGAGTGTGGACTTTTGAAGAATTGAGAAAAATAGGAGAAATTTGTGATAAACATGGTGTCTTTGTTATTTCGGATGAAATGCATGGAGATTTAACTTACTCAGGTTATAAACACATACCATTTGCAACGGTTCATCCAAACCATTTAAAATTTTCTATTACATGTGCCGCACCAAGTAAAACATTTAACATTGCGGGAATGCAAAGCTCTATTTTTATTATTCCGAATAAAGATGTTAAAGAAAAGTATGAGGCGCTTTTAACAGGATATGGATTAATGCGTCCAAATGCCTTTGCCGTGGAAGGAACGATTGCTGCCTACTATAATGGTTTACCTTGGCTCCAAGAAGTAAAGGGGTATTTGGAAGAGAATCTTCAATATGTTTGTTCCTTTCTAAAAGAATATATTCCTTCAATTAAAATTGTGAAACCAGAAGCAACCCATTTGATTTGGTTAGATTGTCGAGATCTAGGAATTCCACATGACAAATTGCATTCGTTCTTCTTAGAAAATGTAAGAGTTCGGCTCGATGAAGGTATGAAGTTTGGTAGCGGTGGCTATGGTTTTGAACGTATAAATATTGCATGTCCGCGTGAGGTTCTAACTGAAGCTTTACTTAGAATGAAAGCGGCAGTAAAAGGAAAAGAAGAATCCTGCTAACGATTTTAGCTAGCAGGTTTCTTCTTTATTTTACTCATGAATAAATCTACTACCTTTCCATTGTGTTAGGCATGGTGTTACTACAGACTTTACAGAAAGGAAAAGACCCTTCTGTAAAGTCTGGTGCGTGTCGATTCGGCATTATATGGCCCGAAAACCTTGGACTATATGGGTGGCGCCAACACTCCTAGTTACCTATTACATTTTCAGCAAAATAATGTCGGAAAAGGTAGGAAAATATTTTTCAGTTTTGTACAATAATATCTAAGAGAATGGAAAAGGGGTTATACAATGGAGGGCATATCCGATCATTTGAAGGAAAACCTAGATATTTTGTTTGTTGGCTTTAATCCAAGTATCCGTTCAGGGCAGACAGGTCATCATTATGCGAATCCCAACAATCGCTTTTGGAAAATTCTCTTCGAATCTGGTCTGACCCCTAGAAAATATCATCCAACTGAAGATTCTTCGTTACTAGATTTAGGCTATGGTTTTACAAATATCGTTTCTAGGCCTACAAGAGGTGCTGATGAAATCACAAAAGAAGAGTATGTAGAAGGAAGGAAACAATTAAAGAAAAAAATTGAAAAATACAAACCCTTACTAGTCTGTTTCGTTGGTAAGGGTGTCTATCAGGAATATCGGCAAATACGAAAAAATGCATGGGGACTCCAAAAAAATTCAGACGATATCGTGACGAAGGAATTTGTTGCTCCATCATCAAGCGGTTTAGTAAGAATGAGAATTGAAGAAATTATTGAAATATATAGTGAGTTGCCAGTACTTATCGACAATTTAAAATATAGTTAATGTTACATATTAAAACAAGGGTGGAGTTTTATGTGAGTCAGGATAGTGCGGAATGGAAAAGTAGTACTTTTTCCGAAGTTAAAGAAGGTGAAGGCTTTTGGCAGGGAGTTAGGGATTGTATACCGACATTATTGGGATACTTAAGCATTGGGTTTGCAGCAGGGGTAGTCGAAAAAACGTCAGGATTAAGCATGATTGAAGTGGCACTTATGTCTCTTTTACTATATGCAGGATCCGGCCAATTTATAGCGGCAGGTATGATTGCTGCAAGCCATCCGGTATCGGCCATTATTTTCACGATATTTTTTGTTAACAGTCGTCATCTTTTACTAAGTGCAGCATTGGCACCTTATTTCCGACATCAAACCTCGAGGCAAAACCTGATAACAGGAGCCTTATTAACTGATGAAACGTTTGGAGTGGCTGTCACCCAAGCGCAGAAAAAGAAAAAACTTGATTTTAAATGGATGTTAGGCCTGAATCTAGCAGCCTATTTAAACTGGTTTGTTGCAAACATGGCAGGGGGTTTTTTTGGCCAGTGGATTCCGAATCCAGAAAAATACGGGTTGGACTTTGCCCTGCCTGCTATGTTTATTGGTCTATTAGTTTTACAGATTCTAAGTAAAAAAAAGTTTTTCATAGATCTTGTAGTCGCTTTAAGTGCCATTTTAATTGTGGTTGCTATAAGTTTTATCTTCCCTGGAAGTACAGGCGTTATAGTTGCAACAATATTAGCTTCAGCGATAGGGATGGTGATTGAAAGATGGAAATAACAGGATATATCTTTCTTGTTATCTTAGGTACTTCAATTGTAACCTCCATCCCCAGAGTCGTTCCATTAATGCTGCTTAGCAAAATGGAGATTCCTGAGTGGGGAATCAATTGGTTAAAGCATGTACCAGTAGCCGTCATGGCTGCTTTGCTTGCACAAGAGCTTCTTTTATCAGAGCAGGTCTTTTCAATTAAGGAAAATGCACTGAATTTAGCTGCGGCTATACCGACGTTTATAGTTGCCATTTTTACTAGAAGTTTATTAGTAACTGTTCTAATAGGAGTACTATCTTTGATGGTAATGAGATTTTTCTTTTAAAATAGGCAAAATAAAGACTAAACATTATGGCGATAGGACAATATTACTAGTAGTGAGTAATCATTACTGGTTTTTTTGTGCTCATATATAAATAGCAAAAAATATAAAGTTTTTTTCTTATCAAATAGGCATATAACGCTTTTTAGAGAACATTGAAAGCTTGATTATCAAAAGAGACCTTTAGTACATAAACTAATCTAAATGAACTTCTAGAATGTAGTTTCTGATAACAGAATTGAAAGCGCTTATAATTTAAAATAAATGGCAAAACGTTTAGAAAATGGAAGGCTGTCAACAATGAGAATAAGCAAATAGCTTCGGAGGTGTATAACTAATGAATGTAAACGGTGCACTAGAGGTTCTTGATCGTATGCGTCTTTCCAATGGAGCGTATACAGCGAGTGTTTCCAATGATTATAATTATGTCTGGATCCGGGATGTCGTATATACAGTATTGCCTTTTTTAAATGATACATCCGATCGTTATGAGAAAGCGTACCATGCGTTATTTGAGTTATTTCGAACTTACGAATGGAAAATAGATATTCATACTGAACAGAAACCCCAGTATCTTTTTGAACATATCCATTCTAGATATTCTACTGATCTTAAAGAACTTCCGGAAGAGTGGGGGCATGCTCAAAATGATGCGATTGGTGCCTTTTTATGGGGAGTTGGTGAAGGGTACCGGTATGGTAAAAAGGTGTTAAGAGATGAGCATGATTTACGGATTGTTCAAAAGTTAGTTAACTACTTGGAATGCCTACAATATTGGCAGTCAGAAGATAATGGCATTTGGGAAGAAAATATAGAAATTCACGCTTCCAGTATCGGTGCCTGTGTAGCTGGTTTGAATTCCGTTAAAATGCTGGTCAACGTAAAAGAGGAATTAATTAAAAGGGGTGAGGAAACACTTCGTTTTTTGCTTCCAAGAGAAAGCTATACGAAAGAGACGGACTTAGCCCTTCTATCTTTAATTTATCCTTACCGGCTTGTCGATCGAGATACAGCCCTTAAAATATTGCAGAATGTTTCAGAACGTCTTGAAAGAACAAACGGCTGTATACGGTATGAAAGGGACCTTTATTATAATGAAGGTCAAGAAGCAGAGTGGTGTTTCGGACTTCCGTGGCTGGGATTATGCTATCATGAACTAGGTATGATGAACAAGGCAAAGGAATATATAGAGAAAACAAAAAATATAATACCAGAGAACTGGGAAGTTCCTGAATTATATATCGGAGGCAGTAATATACCTAACGGAAATACTCCTCTGGCATGGTCCGTTTCTTTATCTTATTTATTCTTAACAAAAACTAAAATGATACGTACTGAACAAGTAACATGAAGTTTTCGTACATGGCTACTTAGAGCTCTTCCTAAAATATGGGAAGGGCTTTAATTTTGTGCTTTATTTTACATAAAATGGTTATATTTTACGAAAAATGTTTTAAAATTTAAAAAAAGGACATTAATTACAATAACTTCACCTCCATTTGAAGGATTAATATAATTTCCATCGAATATATATAATATCTGGGGAAGGAAGGGAAAAATGTTATCGAGTTCATGTTGATGGAGGGGTAAAATTTGAATACAATTATCGACCAGCTACAAGAGATTTATCCAAGCGATTTTGATTTGTATTTATTTCATGAAGGCACACTTTATGAAAGTTATAAAATGCTTGGGGCACACTTTGTTACATCATCAGGTAAAACAGGAGTCAGATTTGCCGTTTGGGCACCCCATGCCAAGCAAGTTTCAGTAGTCGGTAATTTTAATAATTGGGATGGAAATGATCATGCTATGGAGCGGATTGAGCGTTCAGGTATCTGGGTGTTGTTTGTACCAGGATTACAAGAAGGAGAGCTATACAAATACGAAATACATACATCCGGAAATAAACGTATCCTAAAGGCCGATCCTTATGCTTTTTATTCGGAAATAAGGCCAAATACAGCCTCTGTCATTAAAAGGTTGGATAATTTTGAATGGCAAGATTCGAAATGGATAGCCGATAGGAAAAAAGAAAATATTTATCATAAACCTATGTCGATATATGAAGTTCATCCGGGAACATGGAAACAGACAGAGGACGGGGAATTTTATTCGTACCGTGAACTGGCTGATAGATTAGTTGACTATGTGATTGATAATAGTTTTACACACGTGGAAATCATGGCCATATTGGAACACCCATTCGATAAATCTTGGGGATACCAGGTTACTGGATATTATTCAGTAAATAGCCGTTATGGCTCACCAGAAGATTTCAAGTATTTTATAAACCGCTGCCATCAAAACGGCATTGGTGTAATTCTTGACTGGGTTCCCGCCCATTTTTGTAAAGATGCGCATGGTCTTGCCCGATTTGATGGAACACCTCTCTATGAACCAATTGATTATACTAGAGCTGATCGCCCAATATGGGGAACATACAATTTCGATTTTACTAAACCAGAGGTAATTAGTTTTCTCATATCAAATGTGTTGTTTTGGATGGACGTTTACCATATCGACGGGGTTCGTGTCGATGCGGTATCTTCTATGGTGTATTTAAATCATGATAACCCTTTGCCGGTAAAGTTAAAAAACCAAAATGGCGGTGAAGAAAACATTGAGGCAATACAATTTTTGCAAAAACTTAATGAAGTGGTTTTTAAGAAGTATCCAAACGCCTTAATGATGGCTGAAGAAGCAACAGACCGGCCACTTATAACTTCTCCTACCGATATAGGCGGTCTAGGTTTTAATTATAAGTGGAATATGGGATGGACTAACGATATTCTTCGATATATGAAACTTGATACGAGTGAAAGACCAAATCATCACAGCCTTTTGACCTTTTCATTTTTCTATGCTTTTTCAGAGAATTTCGTATTACCCTTTTCACATGATGAAGTAGTTCATGGCAAAAGGTCTTTATTGAATAAGATGCCAGGTGACTATTGGCAGAAATTTGCGAATTTGCGTTTACTCTTGGGTTATTTTATGACTCATCCTGGTAAGAAACTTCTCTTTATGGGTGGGGAATTTGGTCAGTTTATTGAGTGGAAAGATGAGGAGCAATTAGATTGGCTGCTATTGGAATATGAATCACACACAAAGCTAGCACATTACTTCCGTAGCCTCCAAGAATTATATAGAGAAACTTCCTGCCTATGGAGACTAGATCATGATCAGGAGGGTTTTGAATGGATAGATCCTAACAATAGTAGTCAGAGTATTCTTACCTTTATGAGAAAAGGTAAACGCAAAGGCGATTATTGTATTGTAGTCTGTAATTTTTCTGCTCAGACTCATAATCATTATAAAATCGGTGTACCATCTCAGGGGAAATATATAGAGGTCTTTAATAGTGATTCTGTAGCTTTCGGAGGGTCAGGTCAGGTTAATAAAGAACCCATAAATGTAAAAAAAGAGCCTTATCATAATCAACTATTCAGTATGGAAATAACAGTACCTCCATTAGGCGTATCGATTTACATGAAGCAAACCAAAAAAAGACGCGGGAGAGTGAACGATTAATGGGAGCGAAAAAGTGGATTGCAATGTTATTGGCAGGAGGGCAGGGTTCAAGATTAGGTGAATTAACTATTGGGCTGGCCAAACCAGCTGTTCCGTTCGGGGGGAAATATAGAATCATCGATTTTCCATTGAGTAACTGCACTCATTCTGGTATTGATACTGTTGGGGTACTGACCCAATATCAGCCTTTGATACTTAATGATTATGTGGGTAACGGTAAAGCTTGGGATTTAGATCTAGATGTTGGAGGGGTTTCTGTTCTTCCTCCATATCAAGGGAAAGAAGGCGGCGAGTGGTATAAAGGAACAGCCAATGCTGTTTATCAAAATATCCAATACATTGATAACTATGATCCGGAACACGTGTTGATCCTATCAGGTGACCATATTTATAAAATGGATTACAGCAAAATGCTTGATTATCATATCGAAAAAAATGCAGAGGCCACAATAGCTGTCATTCAAGTACCTTGGCAGGAAGCAAGCCGTTTTGGCATTATGAATACGAATGAAGCCGATAGGGTTACTCAATTCGATGAGAAACCAAAATATCCAAAGAGTAACCTGGCTTCTATGGGTGTTTACCTTTTCAATTGGAAGACCTTAAGGAAATACTTAATTAACGATGAAAAAGATGTGAATTCATCCAATGATTTCGGCAGCAACATTATTCCAAAGATGCTGGAAGATCGAAAAAAACTTTTTGCCTATCGTTTTAATGATTATTGGAAGGATGTTGGAACCGTTGAGAGCCTTTGGCAGGCACATATGGATTTATTGGAGGAAACACCAAATTTCCAGTTGGATGATCAGCAGTGGAAGATTTTTGCTCGAAATGCAAATCACCCTCCACAATATATATCATCAGAAGCAGAGGTCAGCCAATCGCTTATTAATGAGGGCTGCATGATACATGGAAACATTGATCACTCCGTTTTATCCTATAATGTACAGGTGGGATATGGATCAACGATTAAAGATTCAGTCATTATGCCTAATGTTACGATTGGTGAAAACGTTCATATAGAAAGAAGTATTATTGCCAGCAATTGTGTTATAGAAGATGGTGCTGTAGTAGGCAATTCAGCCGTTAATTCTGAAATTACCTTGATAGGCGAAAATCAGACCATTACAAATCCAAACAAAAAAAAGATTACTCTTAACTAGAAAAAGGGGACGATGTTATGGATAACGTGTTGGGAATTATTAACTTAATCAATGAAAGACAACATTTAAAAGAGTTGACTGCTCATCGTAATGTAGCATCCGTGCCATTTGGTGGACGTTACCGTCTAATTGACTTTACGATGTCGAACTTCATAAATGCAGATGTATCGAAGGTAGCCGTTTTTCCAAAGGAAAAATATCTTTCTGTTATGGATCATCTTGGGTCGGGGAAAGAATGGAATTTGGATCGGCGTTCAGGAGGGTTGTTCATCTTGCCTCCTATCCATCCAGATGAAACTGTGACAGGTGATATGAAACAGTTTTATGATCATCTCAGCTTTTTTGAGAGGGCTGATGCAGAAACAGTTATCATTTCTCCTGGAAGTCATGTATGCAAAATAGATTTTAATGAAGTACTTGCTTATCATAAAAAGCATAAAGCAGATATCACAGTCGTCTATAAAGATTATGTAGGGGAATTGATAGAAAAACCAATTTATCACACCTGCTCAGTTGATTCAGATGAAGATATCACGGACATTAGCTTTTATACGATACCTAGACCTGGAGACCATGTTTGTCTAGAAACCTTCATTATAAGTAAAACCCTTTTGGTGAAATTGATCAAAAGCTGTGTCGCTAGTGGGGAAAATGACTTCTTGAAAGATGCTGTAAAAGCTAACCTTCATCGTTTTAATGTTAAAGGTTACAATTTCACCGGAGATATGCCATTTATCCACTCGATTGAAAGTTTTCATTCAAGCAATATGAATTTTTTGAATCCTTCAGTTATCCGCTCTTTCTTCGGTGATACATGGGATGTTTATACAAAAATTAAACATGAAGCACCTACCAAATATTCAGGATCCTCTAAGGTTACTAATTCTTTAATAGCCAACGGTTGTGTTATTGAGGGGACTGTCGAAAACAGTATACTTTTTCGTGGGGTAAAGGTAAAAAAAGGTGCTATCATAAGGAATAGTATCATCATGCAAAAAGGTGAGATAGAAGAAGGTGCAATCGTAGAAAATATTATTTCTGACAAAGAAGTAAAAATTACTAGTGAGAAAACAGTTATTGGTATAAAACAACCGACTGTAATAAAAAAAGCAGAAATTATTTAATAGAGGAGGTGCGGCAATGAATGTTTTATTTGCTGCTTCAGAATGCGCCCCTTTTATAAAAACGGGAGGGCTAGGAGACGTAATAGGTGCGCTCCCGAAAGCGCTAAAAAAACAGGGAGTCCATGTAAGTGTTATTCTTCCAAAATTTGAGGATCTTCCTTTCCATTTTAAACAGGATATGAGACATATTACGAGTATCGAAGTTCCTGTTGGATGGCGTCAGCAATTTTGCGGAATTGAAAAGCTTGTTGCAAATGGAATTACATATTATTTTCTTGATAATGAATATTATTTCAAAAGACATGGAAGTTATGGGTTTTTCGATGATGGTGAGAGATTTGCCTTTTTCTCCCGTGCCATTTTAGAAGCTCTACCTTATTTAGAAGAAAAGCCGGACATCATTCACTGTCATGATTGGCAAACAGGCCTGGTCAGTGTCCTGAAGAAAGCTCATTATCACAATCATCCTTTCTACCAAGATATTAAAACAGTATTTACGATACATAATTTACGCTACCAAGGAGTTTATTCAAAAACTGTTCTAGCAGAATTATTGGATTTGAGTGAATTGTATTTTAATATCGACGGACTAGAATTCCATGGAAATGTCAGTTATCTGAAAGCAGGTATTGCTTTCTCAAACATTGTCACAACTGTAAGCCCAAGTTATGCAGAAGAAATTCAGACTGCATATTATGGTGAGAATTTGAATGGTTTCTTAAGTAAACGAAGTGGCGATCTTAGAGGAATTATTAATGGGATTGATTATGAAGAATATAATCCTGTCACAGATGAATTCCTTTCGATTCCCTTTAACACCTATGATGGAAAGATGGAAAATAAACGTCAGTTACAGGAATCATTGAATCTCCCAGTCAATGATGGCATCCCTGTTATATCAATGGTAACCAGGCTGGTTGATCAAAAAGGAATTGACCTTATTCTTCATGTTTTTCATGAAATGATAAACCAAGGAATTCAATTCATTCTACTAGGTACCGGTGATGAACAATATGAATCGGTCTTCCGTAATCTGGCTGATCAATATCCAAATCAAGTTTCGGTGAATACATACTTTGATGAAGGATTGGCAAGACGGATTTATGCTGGATCTGATTTATTTTTAATGCCTTCTCAATTCGAACCATGTGGAATCGGGCAACTCTTGGCGATGAGGTATGGTACATTACCGATAGTAAGGGAGACCGGTGGGCTTCGGGATACGGTTATTCCATACAATCAATTTACTGACGAGGGAAATGGTTTTAGTTTTACGAATTATAATGCACACGATATGCTTCATACAATTGAGCAATCAGTAGGAATGTATAAATTCCAGCCGAAAAGGTGGAAGAAGTTGGTTGAAAATACAATGAAACTGGATTTTAGTTGGGCTTCGTCATCCGTAAAATACCTTGACCTGTATGAAAGCTTAATTCCTGTAAAAATCAGATAAAGAAAAAGATAAAACACTTACGAAATTTGTCTTCGTAAGTGTTTTTGTTTCTTTTGCAATGAGATATGGGTATATGACAGATATATATAATATTGCAGTGTAGGAGAATGAAAAAATGAGAAGAAGAAGAATGGAATTTGTATTTTTATTTATTTTAATCGTATCGGTTTATATGATCGTTTTTAGTCAGGTTAGCTTCAACACGAAGCTAATTTTTATTGGGTTATATGTTTTTGTTATGTTTATTACGATATACTCACTGATGCTAGAAAATAGATTTGCACATGATACTCTTCTATGGATGTATGTGCTTTTATTTTTCCCTGTATTTGGCTATGTCTTTTACTTGTTTTCTGGCCAACTTTATTTAAAGGGGTATTTGTTCCAAAGTAAAAGAAAAAAAGACCGGGAAGAATGGAAAAGTCTTGTCACCCATGTATCTTCACCAGACCTTACGTTCTTGAACAATCATCAGAAGTCCTTTGCAGCTTTTGCCAAGAATGCTTCTGAGACGACTATAAGTACAGCTTCAAAAACGGAAGTGTTGAAAAATGGAAATGAAACGTTTTCAGAAATCATTAAACAGTTAAAGAAAGCGGAAAAATTCATTCATATTGAGTATTATATTTTCCGTTCAGATAGACTTGGAACAGAAATTATAGATATTCTAATTGAAAAGGCAAAAAAAGGTGTAGAAGTTTTATTTATTTTTGATGCTGCAGGTAGTTTAAGTCTTTCAAATAATGAAGTTAAGCGGATGAAAAAGGCAGGTGTTAAAGCATATCCATTTTCGCCGTTAAAACACGGATTTTTCAATCAAAAGTTTAATTTTAGGAATCACCGAAAAATCATCATCATTGATGGGGAAATTGGTTTTGTGGGTGGTTTGAACATTGGTGAGGAGTATTTAGGAAGAAATAAAAACATTGGATTTTGGCGTGATACGCATATGGTCCTTGAAGGGGAAGCCGTTTACATGCTTCATACGGTATTCCTGTTAGATTGGGAATATGTAAGTGGAGAAGATGTTTTAGAAGAACGTCCGGAGATCAATACCAGAGTTGAAAAAGGAGATGGAGCGGTTCAGGTTGTTGCCAGTGGCCCTGATACACAGCAGGGAATCATGAGTGATTTTTACTATTCTCTGATAACTTGTGCAACAAAATCAATCTGGATTGCAAGTCCATACTTTGTACCGAATCAAGCGATCAAAGCAGCGATTAAGCATGCTGCCTTAAAAGGGATACAAGTCAGACTTATGGTTCCTGCGGTAAATGATGGTTTTTTAACCCAATATGGGAGTCGTTCTTATTTCGGTGAACTTCTTCAATTTGGCGTAGAAGTTTACTCGTACAAAAAGGGTTTCTTGCATCAAAAACTTATCATTGTGGATGGTGATATTGCTTCAATTGGAACGGCAAACATGGATATGAGGAGTTTCCATCTTAATTTCGAGGTGAATGTCTTCCTTATGGGTAGCAGTTCCATTAACGATCTAGTCACTCATTATCAAGAGGATATGAAGGATAGCGAAAAACTAGATCCATTAAGTTATAATAATCGAGGTTTGCTGGAACGCTCAAAAGAATCTTTTGCCCGGTTATTTTCTAATGTACTCTGATGGGCAAAAAATCAAATCAATAGTATAGTTGTGATAGAAAAGAAAAGTTTGCTATAAGGAGATTGTAAAAGATTATGAAATTGGTTTCTTGGAACGTAAATGGAATTCGAGCTTGTGTTAAGAAAGGATTTTTAGATTACTTTAAAGATGTGGACGCAGATATTTTTTGTCTTCAAGAAACGAAACTTCAAGAAGGGCAGATTTCACTTGAACTAGAGGGGTATCATCAATATTGGAATTATGCTTTGAAAAAAGGTTATTCAGGTACAGCCATCTTCACGAAGGAAAAACCGCTTTCAGTCAAATATGGTGTAGGGGAACGCGGTGAGGAACCGGAAGGCAGAATCATAACACTCGAGTATGAAAAATTTTATATGGTTAATGTTTATACGCCAAATGCCAAAAGAGATTTATCAAGACTTGATTATCGTCTTGAATGGGAAGATGAAATTCGTAATTATCTGAAAGAGCTAGACTTAGTAAAACCAGTTATCTATTGTGGCGATCTAAATGTAGCACATCAGGAAATAGACTTGAAAAACCCTAAACCAAATGTTGGGAATTCTGGTTTCACATTAGAAGAACGAGGTAAAATGACTGATTTACTTGATGCAGGGTTTGTTGATACGTTCCGCCATTTTTATCCTGACCAGGAAGGTGCTTATACCTGGTGGTCATATATGAGTAAGGTAAGGGAGAGGAATATCGGATGGAGAATCGATTATTTTATTGTTTCCCATCGTCTCGTGGATTCTTTAATAGAGGCCAATATTCATTGCGATATTATGGGCAGTGATCATTGTCCGGTTGTTTTGGAAACAGCTCTTTAACTCGGATAAATTCGGTAAAATGGGGATACTATGGGTTATCCATACTCAACAGGAGGTAATACGTTATGAACACATTTATTGTGAGTTTCCATCAAGAAGATAATGTTGACAGCATGCAGGTACAAAAATTGACGACCGCAGAATTTGAAAAATCAGCATCACGTGGAATCCGCAGGTTATTTGAACTGGATACAAATATGGGATCTTTCGTCTTTTTTGATGCAGAGGATGATGAAGGAGATTTATCAAATCTTGTTCTACAATATGAAGAAGATAGTCAGGATCCTAGTGATTGTTACTCGTTCTCCAAAAATGATTTTTATGAATTCATGGCCCTTTATTTACAAGGCATGGATGAAATGGAGGAGGAAGAGGATGAAGAAGACAACGAAGACTATGGACCAATCCATCATCTTGCACACTTGATGTTTCATGTAGTTGAAGAAGGAAAGTCTGTTAAACCGTAACCGATTTTAGATTATGGGTTGTGAGGTACTTGTGAACTTGATCAACTATCAATTAACACCTAGGAAGATCTTGTTCTTCTCTATAAATCGTGTCATAAACAAATTCACGTCTTGTATTCAAATCGTGAGATAGCCAAGAGATTATAGAACGTAAGGAAAAGCCCATCTTGAAAAAGATGGGCTTTTGTAGTCTTTTTATTCAGCTTGCTTTATTCTTCAACCGATCCAGTAAAAACCCACCTTTAAAATACCTTGGTTCATAAGAAATAATGAAGGCTTTTGGTTCAAACTTTTCAACTGTTGCAATTAATTCTTGCTCTCGGTTTCGTTTTGTTAAAATTTCCATCCGATAACGGTTGCTGTCCCTTCCTTCACCGGTATAAAGAGTGACACCGAATCCAATGCTTCTTAAAGTATCAATCAAATATTCATTTTTTGCTTGAGTATTAACGGTTACATTTATATAACCGATGGCGAGTTTTTGCTCAATTTTCGTTCCAAAAATAATCCCGATACCAAAACCAACTGCATATACAACCATGGCGATTATGCTTTGGTCACCGCCAAATACAAGAGATAAACCAAAAACGTATACTAACATTTCTGCAATGCCTAATATAGATGCCAGTACGGTTATATTTTTCACTAAAAATATAGTCCGTAGTGTATAAATTGGAACATAAATAAGTTGCAATAATAAAATGAGCAGAATTTCTTTCAATTGAGCACCTCACCAATTTTTTTATAATTTCTTTGATATTTCATATAGAATCGCCCTCCCATATGAAACATCTTCCATAATCTAATCATAAGACAATGGATGAATTCAATGGAAATATTATGTATTTATTCTCAGCATTTCTAATCATAGAAAATCCTATAATTTAATGTGTTTGAGAATTTCATAATACTCTTTTTTGCTTTAATTTGGTATCATTATCCTAAATAATTTATCTGGGGGGATTGTCTATGCTTAATTATAACGGAAGAACATTTATAGCAAAAGATAATTCGGAAAATGGAGAAGTATCGGCAAATACATTCTTTTACTATTCACAAGAAGGAAATATACTTACAGCAAGTTATGAAGGGGGAGAGATTATTAAAGGGACTTTAATAGGTGTTGTTAATATGGATGGGTCACTGGAATTTAGGTACAATCATATTAATGAAAAAGGTGAAATTAGAGGAGGTAGCTGTCTTTCCACGCCGGAAATGTTGCCTGATGGACGAGTCCGATTGCATGAAAAGTGGAAATGGTTAGATCTCGAGCAGAGTGAAGGTCATTCCATCATTGAAGAAGTGAAAAAATAAAGATTTTACATAGAGAGGTTTGGGGACAATTACTACTATTTGTCTAGTACGTCATGGTCAAACTGATTGGAATGCATTAGGAAAACTGCAGGGACAGACTGACATCCCACTAAATGAACAAGGAAAGATACAAGCACAGAAGTGTGGTGAATTTTTGTCTAAAGCAGATTGGGATGTAATTATTACAAGCCCTCTAAAAAGGGCTAAAGAAACTGCCGAAATCATTAGCTCCTATATTGATAGGCCAGTGATTGAAAAATTAGAATTCATAGAAAAGAACTTTGGCTCTGCTGAAGGAATGACAGCGCATGAAAGAGAGTCTGCATTCAGTGATAAAGTCTATCCTAATCAGGAGAGTCAGGAGTCTTTACGTGATAGGCTGGTAAAAGGACTTCAAGAGATTCAGCAGGGGTATCCTGAGAAGAAAGTGATCCTTGTTGCACATGGCGCAGTGATTCATTTTATTTTACGATTGATGTCAAATGAGGCAATCGTATCAAAACAAATGAGGTTATTTAATGCTTGTTTAAGTACGATTAGATTTGAGATGGATTCCTGGATTATTGAGGATTTTAATCAAGTAAATCATCTATCCTAATACTCTATGATTTTCAAAAAGTTCTTTAGGAAGAAAAAATGAAATAAAAGTATAGCTGCTATTTAGTAGCTTATAAAGGAAAGAAGGAAATCATGACAATAAAAACTGCATTGATTTTAGGTGCAACTGGAGTCGTTGGTACCCATTTAGTTAAAGAGTTAAGTAACAGCAATAATTATAAGGAAATCCACTTGCTAACTAGAAGGGAAATAGAATCTAAAGAACCTAATTGCGAAGTCCATGTTGTGGAGTTTGATAATTTAGTCAGATATGCAGATTTATTCAATGTCACTGATGTTTTTATTTGTTTAGGTACAACTATTAAGAAAGCCAAATCGAAAGAAGCTTTTCGTAAAGTTGATTATGAACTTGTTATTGAAGCGGCAAAAATGGCGAAAGCATCTAATGTTGAGAAATTTCTCGTCATAACAGCCATGGGAGCCAATTCCAAATCCAAGTTTTTCTACAGTCGTGTTAAAGGCGATGTGGAAGGAACACTACAACAACTAGAATTGAATTCTGTACATATATTTCGCCCGTCCTTACTTCTTGGTGAACGAAAGGAATTTAGGGCAGGTGAAAAGATTTCTGGTATGATTGGTTCTTTTGCTAAATTTCTCTTTGTTGGCCCTTTACGTCCATATCGTGCCATAGAAGCATACAAAGTAGCTGCTGCAATGTATGCTGCGGCCCAAAAGCCGACACAAGGGTATCATTTCTATAATTCTCATGAAATAGAAAAACTTACAACAAGGAGTTAATCATTAATTAGTGAAACGAGCCTTTATTAGGCTCGTTTCTTTAAAATTCGAAGCAAAAACTGAGATTTAATATAAAAGCAAATTTTTATGGAGATTCATTCTGCTTATCAGGAAAAAAGGATCCGGGTTTTGGATGTTCCTGTTAGCAGGGGAACATTTGGAGCTGAAAGGAATTTTGACTGTAATAGCAGGTGGAGATCCAGAAGTACTGGAAAAAGCCAGGCCAGTGTTGGAGGTAATGAATGGCCAAATAATCATTTGGTAGGCCCTATTGGTGCTGGAAAAGCTATTAAAGCAATTAATCAAATGTTTTCAGGTCATGAAAAACATTTCGATGGTCGGGATCATGTAATTAACACGCTATTTCAAACCATACTTCAATCTTGTATGCATTACTCGACTCAATTAAGCTTAACAATTAATAATCCAAGAAGGGTTACAAATTCGATTGTGCCGGCCCATAAAGAAATTTGGATATACATCAGATCTAATCTTCCTGATGAAACTTGATTCTAACAAGAATTTCCACTACAATTCGTAGTGGGAGGGTAAATGATGAATATTAAAAATTTTAAATATGATGAAGTTGGACTGAATCGTTTCTTTGGTCCCTTGGAAGCTAGTATCATGGAATATTTATGGGATAAAAATGAACAGAGTATTAAAGCGGTGCAGCAATCATTGGAGCTTGACAAGCCTATCAACTTTAATACAGTAATGACAGTCATGAATCGTCTAGTCGAAAAAGGCATACTTGAAAAGAGGTCTGAAGGAAGGCTTTCATTATTTCGCCCTGTGCAATCTAAAGCGGAGTTTTTAGAAGAGCAGTCAAAGAAACTGACTGAGAATTTGCTAGATGAATTTGGTGGTGCTGTCATTAGCCATATGCTTGATGCCATGAAAGACGCTGACCAAGCTTTAATTGAAAAATTGGAACAAAAAATTCAATCGTTAAAAAAGGATAAATTATAATGTGGAAGAAAAAGTCTTATTTTGTGATAAGCCTTAGTCTTCTAATTGCCGGTGTAGTATGGAGCCAAATGGGAGCGTTTTTGGTACACATCTTTTTTGGAGTAAATATTAAAGCCAACTTTTTTAAATTTTGCTTTAGTCTATTCAAAGAAGGTTCAGTATACTACTTTGTGGTCATCACACTGCTCATTATAGTAATATCCTATAGTATATTGATCACCCTATTCAAAATTGCAGAGCAATATCTCCTTTCCAGAAGGTTTAAACAAAAGCTTTTTAACTACAAAAACGTTGAAAAGACAAGGTCTATAAACGAAACATTCAAACGGGCCAACAAAGATATCTTAGTTGTGAATTCTGATCAACCTCTTGCGTTTACGCTTGGTTTCAGGCGACCTTTCATTGTGTTTAGTACTGGTTTAATTCAATTATTGGACTTTGATGAGCTAGAAGCAGTAGTAGAGCATGAGGCCTTTCACCAAAAAAAATATGATCCATTGGTAATCTTTATTTTACAGTTGATCTCACAGGCGTTATGGTTTGTCCCACTGACAAAATGGTGTTATGAAAATTACAAAATAATTAGTGAATTATTAGCCGATGAATATGCGATTAATAAAATGGGGACTGAATTAGGCATAAGCGCTGCTTTGTTGAAGTTAATTAAACATTGTTGCTCTGATAAATCCTCTCCTGTCCTTGTCCACTTCTCGCATGAATCAGTTAACTATAGACTTCAGGAATTAGTTGATCCTAAAAGTACAATTCCTTTAAGGGCTGATATTACCACGATTTTTGTCTCTATTTATGTTTTGATTATACTATTGGGAATGACTATAGTGATTGTCGGATGACTTTCACTTGATTTTTTTATACCTTTACACTACACTTTGTAGTGTAAAATACAATAAAAGGAGATGTGTCATGAAAAAACAAGAAATCGGTACCTTTTTATTAAGAGTAATGTTGGGAATTACATTTTTGATGCATGGTTTGTCAAAATTCCAAACTGGATTGGATAACATTTCTGGATGGTTTCAAACTATAGGCATTCCGGGATTTATGGCCTATGTAGTTGGTACAATTGAATTGGTTGGAGGAATTGCTTTAATTTTAGGTCTTGGAACAAGAATAATTTCTGCTCTCCTTATATTCATTATGGCTGGTGCAATTGTTTATGTGAAATTTCCAGCAGGCTTTATGGGGAATGGAGAAGGTGCAGGATTCGAATTAGACCTTATTCTTATGATTATTGCACTTCACCTAGTATTAAATGGAAGCCGATTCCTATCGATAGATTCTAAGTTACCAAACCATAAAAAAGGACAAGATTCAGAAATAATAGCGAGTTAATAAGGATATACAATATCAAAGTGTTAAGTTTTATGCTCACCAAATTGAAACACATAGACTAAAGTCAAAAAAAGAGCTTATCAATTAAAGTGAACCCAAAAAATTAGACACTTTTTTTAGTTAGTTAGGCAGCTTTGAGGGCATGAACCGAGTAATCTACTGGGCTCATGCCTTTTAATTTCACCTTGATGCGTTGGTGATTGTAGTAATGGATATAATCTTCTAGTTCTTGTTTAAAATGCTCAAAAAATTGTTATTCTTCAAGTAATATATATTGACGAACATATGTTCTTTATTATAAAATACAATCATGGGTAATAATGGTATAGTGGTTATTATCACTGACAAGTTCAAAAGGAAGCTTGGAAGTTACTCAAGGTTTGTAAAAAAAATTAGAACCAAAGGAGCTATTTAATTATGACAATGCGATTATCTCCCTATTTAATGATGAACGGAAATGCGAAGGAAGCGATCCAATTTTACGAAAAAGCATTGGGTGCAAAGGTCCTTTTTAATCAAACTTTTGGAGAAATGCCAGAAAACCCGGAATTTCCTATACCAGAAGAAGCAAAGGAACTTGTGTCACACGCAATGTTAAAGGTTGGAGAAACGGACCTCATGTTTTCAGATATGTTTCCAGGTCAAACTAGTCAAACTGGAGATCAAGTTACGATCTGTATTTCAACTAACGATATCGAAAAATCAAAACAAATTTTTGAATACTTGTCGCAAGATGGACAAGTGAAAATGCCCCTGCAGGAAGCTTTTTTTAGCCCTGCTTATGGGATTGTATCGGACAAATTCGGTGTAACTTTTCAAATTTACACAGAGGGTCAACAATAATTTTTTTCTAGTATAAAAATAGCCCAAAGCAGCTGATTTGGTGACTTTTCCGTTCCAACTTAAAATCAATAGTTGAGCTTGTATAAATCCAGATTGGAACATCATATATTGAAAATTCGCACGAAATAGCGGTTATTTTGAATGAAATCAATAAGAAACAATCAATGCGAAAAAAATTTATTTAATGATTGAATATGATTAGGCAAAAGATTATAACTGAATTTTTTACTAATAAGGAAATGATTAGTTAAAATCGTTCCAAGGTAACCAACTTAAGGCACAATTGGTGAAGAATAATTAAATCCCAATTTCTCATTAATATCACTGAGAGATTGGGATTTTTTTTATTCTGGAATATTCTTAACGTTGTAAATCTGCGTTTTGCTTGAGGTACTCCTTATCGAATGATAGGTGCGATTCTTCATTAAGAAGGATCGCCTTTTCTTATGCAGTTAAAGTAATCATATCATGTATCAGAGGAAGAGAAGACCACATTTGTGCAATATGTAGGCATTCGGAAAGAGAGGATTATTATTTAATCCCAAAATACCCCTTACGGCACGTATAATTCACACTGTCCTTGGAGGCTTTCCTTTTGAATGGAGTCGTTGTTAATCTGAATAATAATCTAGGAACCCTACCATAAGTTATATTTTCTAATGAGACTGCCTTGTCATTGGCTTCAACACACAACACCAAAATAGCCAAAGCGATAATGATGATCAAAAAGATGATTCGGAAAAATCATAAAAAAATTGGAGATAAAGAAAAAATACTTGTAAAAAGTAAGGTGGCACGAATCTGGGATTTACTTCTACTTTCAATACGGTTTTCCCATTATTAGATTGATTTTTTCAATCAAATCTTAAATTGAGACAAGTAATATTACAAAAATAACCTCGTCAGAATACAAGATTAACCCATATTTAATCAGTTAAGTATCAATCATCATTTTCTTAAATCGGGTAGCTTTTCAAATAATATAATCAAAAATGAATTTAAAAGGATAAAAAATAGATTTTTAAAAGGGAATTCAATACTTTTGTTGAACATGAATATTATGGGCCATTTTGACAGTTTGATGATTTTATTATTGTAACCGTTTACATCTATATATTTAACCTATTTATCTTGATCATGGTTGTGGATTACAAGATATTTCACATTGATGTATCTCAACAAAATCATTATCGAATGGAGGTTAACCCATGGTTAACACGATGGCGTTCAATAAGAATGATTCACGTTCCTTCCTCACAGAAGAACACTTATTATTTAAACAATCAATTCGTGAATTTCTCGATAAGGAAGCTATCCCCTTTTATGATCAGTGGGAAAAAGAGGGGGAAGTACCTCGCTCATTTTGGAAAAAGATTGGGGATAATGGATTTTTATGTCCATGGCTTGATGTGGAATTCGGTGGTGTAGGAGCAGATTTTGGGTATTCAGTTGTTCTGGCAGAGGAATTGGAAATAGTTGGATCAGCCTTAGTAGGAATTTCAATTCATTCTGATGTTGTGGCCCCGTATATTGCTTCATTCGGAACAATAGATCAAAAACAAAGGTATTTACCCAAGTTCATTTCAGGAGAAATGATTTCTGCCTTTGCAATGACAGAGCCAGGAATGGGTTCAGAATTAGCAAATATCCAAACCACAGCCATCAAGAAAGATGGGTATTATATTGTCAATGGAGCCAAAACGTTTATCACAAATGGCTTTAAAGCTGACTTATTGATTGTAGCATGTAAAACTGATCTTGATGCTGTTCCTTCCAATGATGGAATCAGTTTGTTGCTCATTGATAAAGATACGCCAGGGCTTACACGAGGCAGAAAGCTTGAAAAAGCAGGCCAGAATAGCTCAGAAACAGCCGAACTATTTTTCGATGATGCTTCAGTTCCTGTTGGGAACATCCTTGGAGAGGAAGGGAAGGGCCTTTCATATATAATGCAAAAACTGCAGCAGGAAAGACTTATGTGTGCGATTGGGTCTTTAATGGCAGCTAAGGACATGCTCCACTTAACGATGAATTTTATAAAAGGACGAAAAGCATTTGGTAAGAAAATAAGTAAATTTAATAACGCACAGTTTACCATTGCTGAAATAGCGACCGATATTCAGCTGGGTAGAACGTTTGTTGATGGTTTGATCTGTAAACATATGAATGGGGAGAATATCATAACTGAAGTATCGATGGCTAAATATTGGATTACGGAGATGTCAAAGCGAATATCTGAAAAGTGCATGCAGTTACATGATGGGTACGGAAATATGGGTGATTATAAAATTGCCCGGCGTCATCGAGACATTCCTGTGACAACATTCTATACAGGGTCAGATGAAATAGTGAAAACCCTCATCGCTAAAAATATCGGGTTTTAATTCAATTTTAATAACTTAAAATCTATTAACTACCTTAATTAAAATGAGGTAGTTTTTTTCATTCCATTTTTTCAATGTAATTACATTGAACTAGTTTATTTTAATAAAAGGTTTAATATTTTATCGTATGGGTATAAGAGACTGTGCATATAAAAGCGAAATGAACTTGTAAAATTTGTAATTGTATGCGAATGATGGAGGTGCTTGTCGTGTTAAAAATTGAAAATGTATCGAAAGTATATAAGGGAGGGAAGAAAGCTGTAAAGAATATAACACTTGATATAAAAAAAGGGGAGTTCATCTGTTTCATTGGTCCGAGTGGCTGTGGGAAAACAACGACAATGAAAATGATTAATCGCCTGATTGAACCGTCCGAAGGTAAGATACTCATAAATGGAGAAAATATAATGGAAAAGGATCCGGTCGAGCTTAGAAGACAGATCGGGTATGTAATTCAACAAATTGGTCTTTTCCCTCATATGACGATTCTTGAAAATATCACCCTCGTTCCAAAACTACTTAAATGGAGTGATCAAGAGAAAAAAGAACGTGCGCTAGAATTGTTGCAGCTCGTTGATATGGGTCCCGAATATTTAGAACGGTATCCCTACGAACTGAGCGGCGGGCAGCAACAGCGAATTGGCGTTCTCAGGGCTTTAGCTTCTAATCCACCACTCATATTAATGGATGAACCTTTTGGTGCTCTAGATCCGATCACCCGCGATGCTCTTCAGGAGGAATTTAAAAATCTGCAGCGCACACTTAATAAGACAATTGTTTTTGTTACCCATGATATGGATGAAGCGATTAAACTTGCTGATCGTATTGTGATTTTAAAGGCTGGAGAAATCGTTCAAGTGGGAACCCCGGATGAAATTCTCAGAAACCCAGCCAATGAATTTGTTGAAGAATTTATCGGTAAAGAACGATTGCTTCAAACAAGACCAAACGTGCAATTGGTCGAACAAATCATGAGTCGTAATCCCATTTCAATTACTGAGGAAAAGTCTCTTACTAACGCTATCACTATTATGAGAGAAAAACGAGTGGATTCTCTGCTCGTGGTAGATGAAGAGAATGTATTAAAAGGATTTGTTGATGTTGAAACGATTAGTGAATATCGTAAAAAAGCTACATTTATTAGTGAAGTAATCAAAACTGAAGTCTATTCTGTAAATCAAGACTCATTAATCCGTGATTCAGTTCAGAAGATTTTAAAACGCGGATTTAAATATGTGCCGGTCGTTGACCAAAATAAACATTTGGTCGGAATTGTTACTAGAGCTACACTGGTTGACATCGTGTACGACAGCATCTGGGGGGAAGAAGATAATCTAGTGGCTGAAATGGCTGAAATGTTTTAGGAGGTGAATGAGATGGAAACATTGCTCGATTTTTTACAAACGAATTGGCTTGAGTTGCTTTACAAGGCGTGGGAGCATTTATATATATCTATGATTGCTGTATTCCTTGGAATACTAGTTGCTGTACCGCTTGGCATTTTGTTGACCCGTATGAAAAAAAGCGCATCTATAATTATTGGAATTGCAAACATCATGCAGACGTTGCCAAGCTTGGCAGTACTAGCATTTTTCATTCCATTCCTCGGTGTTGGGAAGACACCCGCTATTATTGCGTTATTTTTCTATTCTGTTTTACCTATACTCAGGAATACGTATACAGGCATTAAAGGTGTAAATAAAAATTTACTTGAATCTGGTAGAGGCATCGGGATGACGAGTTGGGAGAGAATTCGTCTAGTTGAATTTCCTCTTGCACTTTCCGTCATTATGGCTGGGATTCGCACTGCTTCCGTTTATTTAATTGGCTGGGCAACATTGGCTTCCTTTATTGGAGGCGGAGGACTTGGAGATTACATATTTATTGGTTTGAATTTATACCAAACAGAATATATCATCGCAGGTGCTGTACCGGTAATCATCATGGCTATCCTGGTGGATTATGTTTTCTCGATCATTGAACGAAAAGTCGTACCAACAGGATTAAAAGGTATGAAGGAAGTTGCTTGAGGAGGAATACCATGTATAAAAAAATAAGAAAAATAAGTTTTACTACCCTTATAGTGTTTTCATTATTCATCAGCGGCTGCTCGTTGCCTGGGTTGGGGTCATCTTCTGAAAAAACGGTTAAAATTGGTGCGCAGAGTATGACCGAATCCGAAATCTTGGCAAACATGATAGCACAACTACTTGAACGAAATACAGACCTTGATACGAAGATTATTAAGAATTTAGGTTCGAATTTCGTCCAGCAACAAGCAATGGAGAGTGGGGATATTGATGTAGCCGCAACTCGTTATACGGGGACGGATTTAACGAGTGTTTTAGCTCAGGATATTGAAAAAGATCCAGTAAAGGCAATGGAAATTGTTCAAAAGGAATTTAAAAAACAATATGGATTCAAATTTTACGATTCTTATGGATTTGATAATACTTATGCATTTACGATATCAAATGAATTGGCAGAGGAAAAAGGCTATAAAAAAATATCCGATTTGGAAAAAGATGCAGGGAATTTGAGATTAGGTGTCGATAGTGCTTGGCTGAAAAGAAAAGGGGACGGCTATAAGGGATTCGTAGACACCTATGGATTAGAATTCGGAGAAACCTATCCGATGCAAATTGGACTAGTTTACGACGCTGTCAAAAATGGTCAGATGGACATTGTCCTCGCTTACTCTTCAGATGGACGGATTAAGGTGAATAATTTGCAGCTTTTAGAAGATGACAAACAATATTTCCCTCCTTATGATTGTTCACCTGTTGTCACGAAAGATGCGTTAGAACGATATCCGGAAATAGAAAATCAACTAACTAAGTTAATTGGAGAAATCACAACCGAAACGATGCAGGAACTGAACTATGAAGTTGATGGAAACTTGAAAGAACCATCGATTGTAGCAACGGAGTTCCTTGAAGCGCATAATTATTTTGAATAAATGGGAGGTGCAATCTAATGGAAACCTTGGAACAACTGGGAACGTATTACTCCCAGAATTGGATGTACGTACTTACTGAATTTTATCGCCACTTTTTAATGTCTGCTTACGGAGTTCTATTTGCAGCAATCATTGCTATCCCGCTAGGTATATTCATCGCAAAGCATAAAAAGTTGAGTAATTGGGTGTTTTCGATAACTAATGTCATACAAACCACACCAGCCTTAGCAATGCTTGCTCTCCTTATGTTAGTAATGGGACTGGGGACAAACACAGTTATTTTGTCATTGTTTTTATATTCTTTACTACCAATCCTAAGAAATACGTATGTAGGAATTACAAACATTGATCATGCCTATTTAGAATCGGGTAAGGCTATGGGGATGACGAAGTTCCAATTACTAGGAATGGTCGAACTGCCATTATCCCTGTCTGTCATCATGGCTGGTCTACGAACGGCACTTGTCGTTGCAATTGGTGTAACTGCAGTCGGCACATTCGTCGGCGCAGGTGGGCTGGGTGATATCATTGTAAGGGGAACCAATGCTTCGAATGGTACCGCAATTATTCTCGCAGGAGCTATACCAACAGCATTAATGGCTATTCTGGCTGACATTTTATTAGGGTGGTTAGAACGTGCACTTTCACCGATTAAAAGAAAGAAATTAATACAATCCGAAGCAAAATAGGGAAAAAGAGCAGTTACATATTTATTGCAACTGCTCTTTTTTTATTAAGGTTATTAGCCATAAATTCTTCCCTTTAGTTTTTTATTTCTAATAAAGGGTAACTATAAGAACAGTTGTAAAAAAAATAAGGGGAATCGATCATGAAACTTACACCAGAACAACGAATTGAACTCCATGGTTTTAATAATCTTACGAAATCATTAAGTTTTAATATGTATGATATTTGTTTTACAAAAACAAAGAAAGAACGCGAAGCCTACCTAGAATATATCGATGAACAGTATAATGCAGAAAGGCTTTCGAAGATTTTGCATAATGTTTCGGATTTAATTGGAGCACACGTTTTGAATACTGCGAAACAGGATTATATTCCACAGGGTGCGAGTGTAACGATGCTTGTTTCCGAAGGACCTGTCGTAGAAGTGCCGACTGGTACCTATGAGGAATCCCCCGGCCCTTTACCCAATAATGTTGTCATGCAACTGGATAAGAGCCACATTACTGTTCATACATATCCTGAATATCATCCGAATGAAGGTATTAGTACATTCAGGGCTGATATCGATGTATCAACTTGTGGAGAAATCTCTCCTCTAAAAGCACTTAATTATCTTATACATTCCTTTGATACTGACATAATTACTATTGATTACCGTGTCCGGGGATTTACACGGGATAAAAATGGACGGAAATTATTCATTGATCATGATA
The DNA here is from genome assembly GCF_001273755.1 of Peribacillus butanolivorans. Lineage (GTDB taxonomy): Bacteria > Bacillota > Bacilli > Bacillales > DSM-1321 > Peribacillus > Peribacillus butanolivorans. Next base: position 2,677,045 of record NZ_LGYA01000001.1, on the reverse strand, counting down.
TAAATTCCATTCAAAATTACATCCCTGATGAAGTAAAGCGTTTATATGATATGATAGATGTCAATGTGTATCAGGAAAATATATTTCATACGAAATGTAAGTTGAAAAGATTCGATATAAATAATTATTTATTCGGCTTCACGGAAGAAAAATTAAATTCAGAGGAACGACAGGAAATTATAGAAAGACTACAAACAGAGATGGATGAAATCTTTTATGGAGCTAACGTTCCGCATCTATTAAAGAAAAACAAGCATTCCAATTAAGGAATGCTTGTTTTTGTGAATATTAATTTAATTGTAATACACGTACTAAGACATAACCAAGAATTGATAATAAGATTGAACCGAATAGACCAGCAACAAATGGTTTCCCACCATATTTCTTGAATATTACAAGATCTATATTTAATCCGAGTCCCGCCATAGACATTGCCATGAGGATATAAGAAAGCGAAACAATGGATTCAGCTATAGCTTCAGGCACTACTCCTGTAGAATAAAGAGCACTAGTTGCTAAAAACCCTAAAATAAACCAAGGAATCTGGATAGATTTCCATGAAAATTTTTTCCCCGGATTAGCTTTTCTCTCTTTCAAATTCATAATGAATCCAATAAAAATTGCAACAGGAATAAGTAAGGCAACCCTAGTTAACTTGACCATGACTGCCAAATCTACTGCCTCATTTCCACCTGGTGCTGCAGCGGCAATTACATGAGCAATTTCATGCAGTGTAGCTCCCGAGAAAATTCCGTATCCCTGATCTGATAGACCTAGGAATGGATAAAGAATGGTGTAACCAAATGTAAAGGTTGTTCCCAATACAGCAACCGTTGCCACGGCAATCGCTGTATCTTTTTCTTTTGCTTTAATTTGTGTGGAAATCGCAAGGACAGCCGCAGCTCCACAAATTCCTGTCCCACAGGCTGTCAAAATAGCCAGCTTTTTTTCGACCTTAAAAAGACGGGCCAATCCATAAACTACTAATATAGCAAATACAAGACTAATAGCTCCGACAGCAAAAGTTTTTGGTCCAGCATTAAAAATATCCTTTAAGTTCAAACGCATCCCTAACAAAATGATACCAAATCGCAAAAGAACCTTACTAGAATAATTGGTCCCCGCAACCACATAATCAGGCAAGCCGACTATGGATTTCCAAAACACCCCTATTAATATCGCTATGACGAGCTGCCCCATTATATGAAGGAAGGGGAGCTCTGCCAAGAATTTTGCTGCAATAGCAATTAGTAGGGTTAAAACTATCCCTTTAATAAAGCCAAGCTTTTTTGTTTCTATTGCTGTTTTTCCCAAGTTGAACACTCCATCTATATTGTTTCCTTTACTTTAAGGGTAAATTAAAAATAAGTGAAATATATATTTGCTATTGTAATAATCACTTTTACTTATGGTAAAATAAATTATAAAGAGGAGGTAACTATGGATCCTTTAAAGGTTTTTGTAACCGTAATCGAACAGAAAAATTTCTCAAGAGCAGGTGATATTCTTAATCTGTCACAGCCGGGAGTTAGCCTTCATATAAGGAATCTGGAAAATGAATTGGGGACGAAACTGATTTACCGTTCTCCAAAACAGGTTCAAATTACAGAGCCTGGAAAAATCTTATATAGGCATGCAAAGCAAATGCTGAATCACTATGAGACAGCAATAAGAGAAATTAATGATTTTAATAACGTGGTAAGTGGGACTCTAAAAATTGGGGCTAGTTTTACAATAGGAGAATATTATCTTCCGAAAGTTTTGGCGGAATATTCTGTCCTATATCCTCTAGTTGATATTCAAATTATTATTTCAAATTCTAATGAAGTTATTCAAGGCGTACGTTCTAATCAGATTGATATAGGTCTGATTGAAGGGGAAACGGATTATAAAGATATTGATGTTAACTCATTCATGAACGATGAAATGATTGTCGTCGTTCCGCCTGATCATCCACTTTCACAAATGGAGATCATAGATGGTGCCATGCTTCAGGATCAAACATGGGTACTTAGGGAGCAAGGGTCGGGAACTCGTACGTATTCAGATAAACTTATAAACAAACTAGATCTAAACATAAAACGAAGCTTTATTTTTACCAGTATTCAAGGAGTGAAAGAAGCAGTTATGGCTGGTCTTGGCATTGCACTGTTATCCCGATTAACCGTGCAAAAAGAACTGAAAACCGGTGAATTGAAGACCTTTCATTTGAAAAATGAAGCCTTTATTAGACCTTTTTCAGTGGTGAAAAAGAAAGATTTCGAAGCATCAAAAGCTTTGGAGTTGTTTTTAAATAAAGTGAGAGAATTTGCGATAAAAGGACAACTAAAATGATACGGAATTCTATGTATAAAAGCTGACCTCCTCATTTACACGATTGAGGAGCCTGGCATTTTTGATTTAATCGAAAGCGCTTTCGAATTATTCCTTTTTTTAAGAACCCGTAATAGCTTTAATTTCAAGTATAAGGGAAGTTCACGAATTTCGGGGTGCAATCGTCGGACACTAGGTACATAGATCCTGTTACATTTAGGACATATGATAATACCCACGTCATAATGTTGGTGTGGATAAAACTAGAAAGTGAAACTTCATAGATGACATAGAAATGGCTGTGTATCAAGCCAAACGGGAAGGTAACTGTTTCGGAATGGATTAAAATCAGTTACCCTCAACCAACATTTACGTATGTTCGCTTGATTACAAACATATTATTAAATAGGAAAAGACTAGGATGTTTTTTCGGTCCCTTTATTGACTTTTTCTATTTTATATTAATTTGTAAAAGGAGCGTCCACATTGGCTATAGAGGAGCAGAAAAATAAGCGAATTTCTGTTTTCGACAGAATTATAGGATTCATGCCAAAACTATATGTGATTGGGACTATTTTGATTTTTGTTTATACACTGGTTGCGATGGCCCTATTAGGAATCCAAACGTGGAAGGAGCCTGATAAAGTCGTCAATCCCGTAAATACACAGAATCCAGCTATTTCTGAAGGCTTTGAACATACATTGATAACGTTAATTATAGAACCGATTGTAACATCTGAGTTTTATCAAATAATCTTCAACACATTATTTCTTTACCTAGTGTGGATACTACTTTTTCTTTTAGCACCGATTGCTTTTTACCGGCTAAAACACTTTAAGTTTTTTAATATAGAAATTGAGATTGAAAAACAAGATGCAGCTGTTTTTGAGGTGTTTAGCGTGAGCAGTTCAAAAATGAAATTTGCAGCATATTTAACATCTGAGGAATTTCAGCTGGAGATATCAGAGGAGATTGCAAATAGCAAGGATTTTAAAGCTCCCTTAATTTATACATTGGATAGTACTATCGAGTTTTATTCCAATCAATTAGGACTTGACTTTACTTATGAAATTTATAACTTAAATCAATTCAAAAAAGCTAAGCTACCTAAATCCATCAAATCGATGCTTGATAAGTCCATCCAAACTGGTGATCCATGTATAACGAATAAAAGCAACAGTGACAGTGAATATTATAAGAATTTTCTCTTGCATTATTATGAAAACCTAGACGGCAAATTTGTCACGGTTTTAAGCAGTTATCAAACGGAATTCGATACCTTCGATAAATCACTAATAAAAATTCTACACAATGTCATATACGATTATTATCTACAATATAACTATATATATGATGTAACGTTGACGATGGTGAAGAATGAAGAAATTTCATACGATAAATAAAAACCACCCTACAAGTGGTTATTTTTTTTTGTAAGGTGATTGTTAATTATATTTTGGACGATTACATTATTACCAATAAGCTCAGAAGATTTCTTTACGTGTTGCTCTCTAAAATCCATGTTTTTTATCTTCTTAGACTTTTTCCCTTTTTTAAAATTATTGAAGGCGTTTAGAAAGGCTATTTGGATCACTCCCCTTATAGATTAGTATATTCATATTATTGATAAAGTTTCTAATAAAAAAGTCTCGTTAGAAAAAAATTTTTAAAGGTTTTGTATATAAATACGAGCCTTTAATAAGGTTAATTTCAATATAGTATTTTTATAGATTTTTATAGTGTAAGTCAAGACGAAGTCTACTTGGCTCTAACATTTCTGGTTAGCTTTGTGTAGCTATATTTACTTAAGCGTTATGAGTTTCTTTCTCAAAAAGAGAAATCTGCGTTATTGCATCGAGCTTAGCGACACCAGGATGAGTTTCCATATTCTTTATTTCAATTCCTCTTTGTGTACTTTTTAATATTGTTCATGATTTAATTTGAATTTTAGCACTTATCGCCTCTTCGTTTTTCATGATTTTCACGAGTAGGATAGCCCAATAACTATTTAACCTGAAAATGGTGATACGACTAGAAGTGAGTGAACAAAAATCAAAGGATTCTGAGAACATTACAAAGAGAGAATAAGGTTCTTCTAATTTTGAAATCAAGGAATAATCCCACTTTTTTAAAAGAAATAAAGAAATTCAGTAAAAAATATTGTATAGTTAAAAGCAAGGTGTTCGAACAAACATTCGATTGTGATATGTAAGATAACTTCTTAGAAGAACAGGAGAGAGACAGTGAACGGGACAGCGCATATGGCATTAGGAGCAGCAGTGGGATTTTTAACAGCAAACACACTTCAAACCGATCCAACCACTACTTTATTCTTAGTTGGGGTTGGGGGTGTTTCAGGTCTAATGCCCGACATGGATATTGACGGAAAGTTAAGCAATAGAATTACCTTTTCACACAAGTTCATCCGAACGTTAGCACAAACCATCGGGATTCTCATGATTATTTATAGCGTTTTGGAGGGTTCTGAAACGGAAAAGTGGGTTGGTGTAGGAGCAGGAATTGGCATTATTATAATATCTACATATATAACGCAAAGGCATATGCTGACCCTGACAGGATTAGGGGTATTAGGAGGCGGCCTATCTTTACAGGAAAACTGGTTATGGCTGTTAGGTATCTATATAATTCTAGCATCTTTCACACCTCATAGAAGTTATACGCATTCGATTGCTGGCATCGTTTTCTTTGGCGTCATTGCTCATCAATTCGAATCATCTTTGGGGATAGAGGGGATTTTCACTACTTGTATACTAGGCTACATAAGTCATTTAATTGCGGATATGAAATTTTTACCTTTTAATAGACGAGGAGTAAAGTTATTCTTGCCATTTTTCTCAAAGGAATTTTAAGTAAAAGAAACAGTGGTTCTATCAGAACCACTGTTTCTTTTACTATTCATCATGAGATATGGTATTTTTTGATAAAGTAAAAAAATATTAAATATAAAATAATAGGAAATAGTAACTATTATAGGGTAAATTTAACTTATCTTCCTCATTTTCAGATGATACGATTCTTGATCAGTTAGAGTTTTTGGACAGACGCTTAGATAGATTTGACAGACTTGAGTATGTTCACTTGATACTCCTATTACACGACCACATGCAAAAATAATCTGTTCATTTGGCTTTACAACTGAAACAGTGTAAACTAATTTTGTTATTAACAATATCAATGCAAAGGATGTCAAACATGAAAAAACCTCGTATTGGCATGGTAGGTTTAGGAAGTATAGCTCAAAAAGCATATTTACCAATCCTTACTAAAGAAATGGATTGGTCTTTTGTAGGTGCTTTTTCACCAAGTAAAGATAAACGAAAAATGATTTGCAATCAGTATCGTATTCAAGATTTTAATAGCTTACAAACACTCGCTGCAGAGTGTGATGCTGTTTTCGTACATAGTTCCACTAGCTCACATTTTGAAGTCGTATCTTCTCTATTAACTAAAGGAATAGATGTTTATGTCGATAAACCATTAGCTGCAACTGTTGCTGAAGCTGAAAAATTAGTAGAGTTAAGTGAAAAATCAGGAAGGAAGCTTATGGTTGGATTTAATCGCCGCTTTGCTCCTATGTATGTACAAGCAAAACAACAAGCTCAAAACATAGCATCAGTTCGTATAGAAAAACATAGAACAGATAGTATGGGACCTTATTCTTATGATTTTAGAATGTTAGATGATTATTTACATGTAGTTGATACTGCAAGATGGTTAGCTAATGGTGATTTAGATGTGCTGCATGGAACAGTAAATATCAGTATTGAGAATTACCTTGTTTATGCAGGACATGTTTATAAATCCAAGGAGGGTATACCTTTCTTTACAGACATGCATCGAAAAGCAGGTACTAACCTTGAGAGGCTTGAACTATTAACAGATGGAGCAATTTTAAGTGTTAGGAACATGAATACTTTAGAAATTGCTTCTAATAACAGCCACTCAACTTCATTTTCTCCATCTTGGGATACAACGTTAAAGCAAAGAGGATTTGAAGATGCTGTACAACATTTTATTAATTGTATTCAAAATGATGAGAAACCACTGATTGATGGACTAGAAGGTCTGAAATCTCAATTATTAGTCAATCAATTATTAAAAGCAGTAGCCAAATAAATAATATCAATTTAATGATATTGGAGTGCCTTCTAACTTTTTACAAAGCACCCTTTGATCTTTGATACAAAAAGAGACCCTTTGCTAGTAACTGCTCAAGATGTGGGGAAGCCATACATTCAGAAACAAGCTCTGTTAAAAAGGGCTACATACGGTTTTACAACAAAGTTATCATCGGAAAAAGTTAACCCAACAAACATAAAAGTCAGATGAGATGAACATTTCGTGATTGTATCTGTATAAATTTAAAAAAACCTCAAATGAACACGAAAGACACTACCAGTTTGGGAGTGTCTTTTTCTTTATTATATATAAATGCAATTGTTTAATTCAATAGCTATAGAGTGAAGGAAGTTAGAGTTATTAATCTATTTGACCCAATTCTCTCATACAGATTTTTAAAGTGCCTAAATACCCTGTATGAGAATATGGAACATAATTTGGTAACCTTTAATTTAACTCATAGAAGTTACATAATGATTATTTTTCAGACTTATCACCAGTATTATTGGTAGTTGTCTTTGAGTCATTCGCGTGTTTAACGCCTTTACTTACATAAGGTTTTGCGCTCTTTTTCTTGTTGGCACTAGTTTTCCAACGATTCCAACCCTTCTTACCCGTTCCCGTACCTGTACCTTTACCTGTTCCAGTTTTAGCCTTAGCTTTACTCATGAAATCACTCCATTAATATTGTATGGTTAGTTTAAACCATTTTACTTGATTATTATCCAAGTATGTTGAAATATACATCAACTAAGGAGATAAGTACAGAGAAAGGCTCAATATTTTTTAATTTTATTTATAAATTGTTTGGCATACAATTTATCTGATTTATATTCAAACACTATTCATTCAGTAACAAGCACGCTTAAAAAAGTGCCTAATGGCTTTTATACGGATATAATGACAACGAAAATCAAACTTATCAAACGTAAAGGCCTGCTTAGATAAAAAAAATATCCCAAAGTTGAAATCTACATTAATTCACCCTCATAAAAATAGAAAAGACACAGCCTGATTGAGGAGTGTCTTTTTCTTCACATTTTATTTGAATATTTTAAAAAGGTTTTGAGTTTTGTCACCGTTATTATTGCTGACATTTTGAATCATTCGAGTGTTTAACGTCTAACTACATATGTTATGTTGATCGTTCGGTTTTTTACCCTTCTTGCCCGTACCTTTATCCGGTCTTAGCCTTAGCTTTATTTATGATATCACTTCATTATTATAGATCTCGATTTTGTTAACCAGATGCTTATCCCTATTTTTTTACATATAGTTAAGTAATGCATAAGGGTTAATAATACAGCACCTGTATTCATACCTAAGATGATGCCTCCCATGTTAAGAGAGGTTTGGGAGCCGAGAATATACATCATCACAAAGGCGACGATATGTGACCACACAGTATGGAAAAAAGCCTCTTTAACTAAGCCTAAGCCAATAAGATAGGCTTGCATCGGAATAACAAAAAAGTGAAAAAGAAAATAAGGACATAATAATTTTAAATAATAAGCAGCTGAAGTGGAGGAAAAAAAGAGTGAGGTCAAAGGTTCCGCAAAGAGATAAATAAAGACCACTGCAGGAACCCCATACAAGATAGTAAAAGACATCGATTTTTGTAATAAAACTCTCAATTTTTCCTCATCCTGTCTCTTGTAAGCATTCGATACATTAGGGATAAGCATTATCATTAGTGAATGAGCAATAAAAGCTGGGAAGAAGCCGATAGTCATCGCTACCCCTGTGAGCATCCCAAAATGTTCAGTAGCCATTACCGCGCCGAATCCTGCTGAGAGAAGGGCAGCATGAATCAGAAAAGGTTGAATCGCATTTGTTATTGCGTGAAAGATTCTTAGTCCCATAGTAGGTAGTGAAACCTCCAGCAACTTTTGACGTGCATATCTACCAGAGGTACGCGAGTTTGTACCACGCTTCATAATACGCATTTGAAGAATCAATAGGCTAATCAGGTATAAAAAGACGAGGAACTCACTGCCTATTAAAACAAAGAAGGCCATCAGCAGGGACTTTTCCTGGTTAAAATTAAATAAGGTAAAGATGATGAACAGCAAGCCAAATTGAATAATATCTTTTAAAAAGTTGGAAAATGCAATCTTTCCCATCTGCTGAACGCCCATAAAATATCCTCTTGCAATCGACGAAAATGCGACTATAGGGATTAAGGTAATAAGCAGCCATTTTATATATGGGTGGTATCTGTCCATTATGGATGAAAAGGTAAGAATAAAAGGCATGACGACACACATAACCAGCACTACAACCATAGCCATTTTAAGTGCATGTATCACCAGATTATAATGCAATGTGTGTTTATTTTCTGCCACGAATTTTGAAATGGAAATATGTAATTCAAGACTGGCAATCACATATATCAAAAAGAAAATCGGCAATATAGACATATAGAGCCCCATGCCTTCTTCTTGTAATTCCCTGGCTAGGATCATGTTCACTAAAAATTCGATACATTCACCAAAAAACGCTGCGACAATCAAAATGAGCGTTCCTTTATAGAAAGATTTCATGTTGGCCTCCTAACAAAGGTGTTTGTATAAGATATGAGACATGCCATGGAATATTCATAAGGAAGGATATAAAGCGGAGGTACCCTTATTGAATTATCATGGTTTTACCAAAAAAATACAGATTAAGAATATAAGTTTTTTAAGAACTACCTTAATGGAAAGTGAGCATAGTTTAACCTTCACATTAAACTTTTCATGCTATTATTTTCCGTCTTAAATCGTTCAGAAAAAAGTACGGAAATAAAAATAACAAAACCCTGTTGGATTTTGCTAAGAATTTTCGTTTTTATCTTCATAATTATCTTTGTTTTATTTGGGACACATTGTTTAATCCATAGATTTTTCTAGGACATCAGTTAGGTATAGTTGAAAATTTAGAATAAAGTTTGATCATTTTCAGGATTTAAGTTACACGACGAATACCCTCGGTTATATATGAAGTTATCTTTAGGTACTATGAAATAGTTTATTTAAATTGATTTTATATCGTGATATTCGTAATTTCATAGCCCGACTTTTCATATAATCCACGTGCAATTTTGTTATGGCCAAAAACGTGAGGTGAAATTTTCTTCATTCCTAATTCTTTAGCGATAATTTCAATTTCTTTCATTGCTTTCTTACCATATCCCAGCCCTTGATATTGCTCAAAGATAATAAGATCATAAATAAAGCCTTCGTCATTATTTGTAGGTGATTTTTGTGCAATCCAAATCGTTCCGACTATGTGTTGGTCGTGAAAGATAGAGAATATATAGTTAAACTCGGATTTTTCACCTTTTGGTAAAAGTTGAGTAAATTCTTTCTTGACAGAACCATTGCTTCACTTTGTCTTTTGCATAGTCTCCAATTGTATTAATAATATATTGCTTAAAATCCTCTTAGTTAATAGGTTTTAAAGTAACCACTTTATTCCCTTCTAATATATTGCTGATTAATTCATTCTCATGATGGCCACTCTTAAAGTGACCTTTGTTTTATTATTAAAAGTTTTGGCTAAACCAGATGAACTTAGTTAAAAAAATTGAGTGATTTTTCAATTTTCCCCTAGATTAGAAATGCCGGATAAATAGTAAAGGCCTTCTACTAGAGGATATATTCACTTTGTAATTCAGCATATATTTTGCTATTCTGTATTCAGAGGAGATGATCAAAATGAAATTTACATCTATTAATAAGTCAAACATAGATGAATTATGCATCGCGTTTGAAAGTTGTTTAACACAACATGATATTACATTCAAATATGTAGATATGACAGAAGATAACGGAATAATCTCGTTTATTTTTTGCAATGATCCGGAAAAGGCTAGATCAGTCGAATTAGAAGGCAAACAGTTTATTGGATTAGATACAGATTACATAGCAAAGGAAATTTTGGAACCAATTCTGCCTCGCTTAAAAGAATATGCAAAAAAATAAAATCATCTTAATCGATGATTTTATTTTTGGAAAAATTACATATTTGTTATCCTAAATTAAAAGCTGCTGTTGTTTTGAGGGGTGAAATGGTAAAGGGATTCCGTTTAAATGCAAAGTCTACAATCGCTGGAAGCAAACGAAATTCAACTTTTAGTAAACGAGTTAAACCTTTAGCTACTGATTTGAAGATTTTTTATCTGAAACTATGAGTTTGTTTCTTTTGGACAATACTACCAGCCTTGTTGCTTTACTGACTCGATAAGGCTAGCTGTTTCCGAACATCCATTGACTCTTACAAATTAAATTGGAATCTTACACTAAGTCCCCCTTTAAAATAAAAAGGGGGACTTAGTGTAGCAAACAATTATTTTTGTTATATATGACTTTAGTTAAGAACACGAACTGCTTTTACAAAGCGAGGTTCCCAGTAAGAACTGTTAATGTTTGCATAAGATACACCTTTAGAAGTTGAAGCGTTAAGCATTTGACCGTTACCGGCATAAATTCCTACGTGATTAATTACTCCATCTTTATTGGTATCAAAAAATACTAAATCTCCTTTTTGCAGGCTGTTCGAAGATACAGGTTTCCCAATCTGAGATTGAGCTGATGAAGTTCGCGGTAAGGAAATACCTACAGCTTGGAATGCTTTCAATGTGAATGAAGAGCAATCAAATATGTCTGTACGTGATGTGCTTGCACCATAAACATACCTAGCTCCTAAATATTTCGCACCAGCAGCTAATATTTGATTTGCTTGGGCTGGATTAGATGATAGGGACTCTTTTTTAGCTGCAGATGATGTAGCTTTTCCATAAAGTTTAATAGATTGACCAGCATGAATAGTATTTGCATTTGAAATACTTGGGTTTAAAGAAAGTAATGAATTTACCGTTGTATTATGTGCTTTAGCAATTTTGTCTAGGGTGTCACCTGATTTTACTTTATAGGTTTTACTTGAACTACTTTTGCTAGCCGTTGAACTAGATGTTGAGGCTTGTCCAGATACACGGATGGATTGGCCAATACGAATGCGATCTGAATTAGAAATATTAGGGTTTAATTTAATTAATGCATTAAGAGAAAGATTATATCTTTTAGCAATTGTAGATAAAGAATCCCCAAGTTTAACCACATATTTTTCTGTTGTATTAGTACTGTTATTCGTAGACTTGCTGAATTCACTAATTTTCAAAACTTGTCCTGGCAAAATAAGATTATTAGTCAACTTGTTTTTAGATTTTAATTTTTGGACAGTCGTTTTATGTGCTTTAGCAATTTTGTCTAGGGTGTCACCTGATTTGACTGTATAGGTATCACTTGAACTACTATTTTTAGCCGTTGAACTAGTTGTAGAGGCTTGACCAGATACACGGATAGATTGTCCAATATGAATACGATCTGAATTAGAAATACTAGGGTTTAATTTAATTAATGCACTAAGAGGAAGATTATATCTTTTAGCAATTGTAGATAAAGAATCCCCAAGTTTAACTACATATTTATCGGTTGTAACAGTACTTTTAGTGAATTCATTAATCTTTAAAACTTGACCTGGCAAAATAAGATTACTAGTCAAATTGTTTTCAGATTTTAATTTTTGGACAGTTGTATTATGTGCTTTAGAAATTTCGTCTAGGGTGTCACCCGATTTAACTTGATAAGAACTAGCATAAGCAGAAGTGCTGGCAAATAGGGTACCTATAATAGTTCCCGCGAGAATAAAAGAGTTTTTCGAATTCTTCATATAGGAAAGTTCCTCCTGATGTGGTAAAAAAATATTTAACCTTTATATTATAGGGCTATGAAATATATAAAAACCATGACAAATAGAATAAAAAAGTGTTTCGAAGATTACAAAATAATCTCTAATGTTACAGTTTCGTTACTAGATGTCGTGTTTTAGGACAATTGATGTGTATCAATGATAGTTATCTATAGGTTTCTTCTATTGATAATATAGTAATTTTCGGTAGAGATAGATCCTATTGAAGGGTTTTAGAAAGAAAGTTGATAATAATACCTTTTTAAAAAGAGGTATAGAGCATAGAGAATATAAAATCTGAGGGGAACTAGTAAGGTGATTTGGATGCTCAAAAAAGAGGGAAGTGGAACAATGAAGAAATTACTTACTGGTTTGGTAGTATTCACAATGGCCCTGGGGATAACTTTTTCAGCCGCCTCTGCAACTGATGGGATTTCACTAACCGCAAAGCTGGGATAAAAACTCTATTTTGCGGAAGGACACTTATGGGGTGAAAGTCTCTTGTTATTCGAGGAAGGAAAAGATCTGCAGATTTAATTTTGCATGGACAGTCATGTTATACGCCGTAGTTATGTATTTCGTTTATGGATATAAAGAATTTGGCGAAGAGAATTTATAGTCGCTCAGTAATGACTGCAGCAAAGGACAATCTTTCAGACACCTGGGTTAACATAGTAAAGGTAGTATGAATTATCGGTTCACATTTTAACCACAAATTGTAGCTTTCAAAATCCCTGCTTTTAAAGCAGGTAAGGAAAAAAGAAGCTGTTTAATAGTTGTTTAGTGTAAAAATACTCTGGAAATGAGATATCTCCAGAGTATTTTTTCTTTATGTAAATACTCTCGCATTGATTTTATGTAATGCCCAGTATGAAAAGCAATCTTTTTAACAAAGATTGCTTTTCATTACTTTACTTTCTTCTCTAGATAATCTGGAAAGATTAGATGACCATTTTTTTACCGGAATTTAATTCCACTTCCTGTTGAGGTGTATTTACTTGCTTGTTTTTCTTCACCTTAAAGTGATAAACAGCATAACAACCAAGGAAGAACGATCCGCCGCAATAAAGGGCCATCCGCTGTTCATGAACAAATGCTAGACTAATCATGACGATGCAGTTTGCTATTAAGGCAAGAATGGGAATGAATGGATATAGTGGTACTTTGAATTTTAAATTTTCTACCTTTCCACCCTTACGGATATATGATCTTCTAAAAGCAAGAAGAGAGGCCGCGATGGCAATCCAGCCAATTTGTGCTCCTAATCCTGCAAGGGAGAGAAGAAAAACAAACACTGTTTTTGCAGCTACTACACTTGAAAGTAAAGACAACCCGGCTATTGCAAGGGTGATAAGTAATGCATTTAGTGGAATTCCTCTCTTATTTACCATACCGAGCTTTGGACTTGCCATTCCTTCTCTAGAAAGAGAATACAGCATTCGTGTCGCCGCATAAAGGCCGGAGTTTGCAACTGACAGCAGAGCCGTGAGAATGATAAAGTTCATAATGTCCGCCGCATAAGGCACTCCTATGCTATCTAGTACAACAACGAATGGACTTTCAGCGATTCCTGCTTTTTCCCTTGGAATCAATGCTGAGAGTACAGAGACTGAAAGCACAAAGAAGAAAAGAGTTCGCCAAACGGTTTGTTTGATAGATTTTGGTATGACCTTTTCTGGGTTTTCACTTTCTCCTGCTGCAATTCCGATTAACTCTGTGCCCTGGAATGAAAAGTTCACTGTAATCATTGTAATAAGTAGGGCCGATATCCCGTTCGGAAAGAGGCCTTCATTGAAAAAGTTGGAGAAAAACGGTGCCTCCTGTCCGCCTTTCATATCAATAATACCAAACATAGCAGCACCGCCAACTACGATAAACAGTATAATGGCCAATACTTTAATGCTTGAAAACACAAACTCTGATTCACCAAATGCCTTTGCTGATAAAGCGTTTAGTAAAAAGATGAGAAAAGCAAAGATTGCACACCACATCCAAACGGGTGATTCAGGAAACCATCTTTGCATAAGTTGTCCCGCTGCCAAAAACTCTAAGGCAACTGTAACTGCCCAACCTAACCAGTATAGCCATCCTATGGCAAAGCCGGTTCCAGGACCAATGAATTTTGTCGCATATGTCTGAAACGAACCGGAAACAGGCATGGCAACCGATAGTTCACCGAGACAAAGCATCGTTAAATACATGATAAAACCGCCAACTATGTAAGAGAGAATAGCACCGATGGCCCCTGCTTCATGAATGGTGTAGCCTGAACCAATGAAAAAGCCTGTACCAATACATCCCCCTATTGAAATCATAAATAAATGTCTTGCTTTCATGCTCCGTTTTAATTCATTTGGTTGATTTTCTATTGTTTTCATTGAAAAACTCCTTTACCTGATGGGTGCAAACGGTTTCATTTATGTTAGGACGTTTTTAGGGAATTAATGTTTCTCCATTCACAAGTTTTATGCTTTGATTTCAATCTTAGGTGATAGTATCCCTCGAATAAGAGATTGCTTCTGCATGTAGAGAAACAGGAGTTAACATAGGTACCAATGCAAAAATAATTTCGATGACGCCGCTTAAGAAAGAAAAAGAAGCCAAACGTCTGGAAGCTATGGATATAAATTGATTCATGTGGGCCATCCGTCAATGGGGAAGAAGCCCGCAGATGACAATATGGGCTTTTTTCAATGGACCATCTTTTTAAAAATTTGAGATTAATAAAATCGCTCTATATTTCTATCAATAACAGTTATCTCAAAAAAGTTCGACTATTTAACATCAGCCAGTAAATGAGGAGTGATAAGGTGATCGTCCGCTCCATAAAGTAATTTTTCTCCAAGCAAAGAGCCCATTAATGCGACAGCAACTTCAGCTGTTTTATTATGTTCGTCCAATATTGGATTTATCTCTACAAACTCTGCGGATGTAATGATATTGGCTTCAGCTAGCATTTCCATGGCAAGATGGCTCTCACGGTAACTAATACCTCCCATGACAGGCGTTCCTACTCCCGGTGCATCGTCTGGATCAAGGCCATCAAGGTCAAGGGATAAATGAACAAGATCTGTACGTTCTTTAAGATAGGCAATCGATTCATCCATTACTCTTGTCATTCCCAATCTATCAATCTCATGCATTGTATATACTTTAATACCCTTTTCTCTAATTAACTCTTTCTCACCTTGGTCCAAGGAACGGGCACCAATAATAACAATATTCTCTGGTTTGATTTTTGGTGTATATCCACCAATGTTAGTCAGTGCAGGGTGGCCAAGTCCCAAACTTACCGCTAGAGACATACCATGTATATTTCCTGAAGGAGAAGTTTCGGCTGTGTTTAAATCGCCATGCGCATCATACCAAATTACCCCTAAGTTCTCAGAATGCTGTGCTAAACCTGATAATGTTCCGATAGCTATACTATGATCTCCACCTAAAACTAAAGGAAATCGATTTAATTGAGTGACTTCAGCAACTTTTTGACTTAATTTTTCATTGCCTTCTGCTACATCCTGTAAATTCTTTAAATTAGTATCTGTATCACTTTGTGCTCTCTCTCGTATCTCTACTTTAATATCACCTTCATCATGGACAGTATAGCCAATGTTTTCAAGTCTTTCACTCAAACCTGCATATCTGATAGCACTTGGACCCATATCTACTCCTCTTCTAGTTTGACCAAGATCCATTGGAACACCAATAATTGAAATTTCTTTCTTCATGTATAATTCTCCCCCTTTAATTTTTCTTCCCTAGTATAAGGGTAAAAGGATAGATGACTCAACTCGACATTTTTTTGAATATTTATACGATTGAGAATAGAGAGAAAGGCATGGTAAAAAACGCCTATTGACAATCCGTGAATTATACAAAACCTTCCTAACGAGGTTATATGTTATGTTTAAATACAGTGTTTTAAATTAGTACATAATCACGATGCTTAAAGAGCTGCAAACCTCATTAATGAGAGGGGGTAGTTCTTTCAAATTAGACTTCCTAGTGAAGAGATAATTGATTTCTGGAGTTATAAATACCTTAAGCAAATCAATATACAAGCAGGAATTAGAGCAGTTACTAATATAAACCAAGGAAGGATTTTATATCTTCATATTGAATATATTAGGTAGACAGTTTTTTTCAGCATAAGAAAAATTTCTAATAGTATATTATTCTGATTTTTATTTCACATAGTTAAAATAATCATATTTCACTACATATATATCATCTAAAACATTGAGTGTTTTTGTATATCGATTTAGGTATTGTCTAGGAGGTATTTATGCAGAAAAGTAATCATAAACACAGTGAAACAATGGATCGTAGCGAAGCGAATGATAGTATTGAGTATCTATCGAATCGTTGGTCAAGTAAAATTAATAATTTTTTGGTACTCTGCATTTATGAACAAAACAATCAATATCATGATTTCAATAAGGTATTCAAATCACATAAGCTGGAGGGTTCGACAGGTTTTCTAACGTTTAAATATGGATTAAATAATAAAAGCTTTGTTATTTGGGAGAATGCATATAAAGAAAATGAAGAACTGTTTGCCAAGTTGAGGCTAACGGCGAGAAACGAAACGATATCACAAATAGCTCAAAATGTTGTGTTTTACCTTTTATGTGAATATGAAAGAATTTCTTCTAAAAGTCATGCTATTTTAAAAGAAAAACAGTTAATAGAAGATTCAATATATCAAATGGAGAAAATTTTGAAAAAGGATACATTTTTGGCTGAAAAACCTGTTTGGGATGAATTCAATAGCTGGTTTAGACTTCAAATAAAAGAATGTATCCTTGAAG
Source organism: Peribacillus butanolivorans (assembly GCF_001273755.1). Lineage (GTDB taxonomy): Bacteria > Bacillota > Bacilli > Bacillales > DSM-1321 > Peribacillus > Peribacillus butanolivorans. The sequence continues at coordinate 2,660,050 of NZ_LGYA01000001.1, read as the reverse complement.
AAATAGCCATATCAATTGGCTTTAATGAAATGGAAAGACTTGATGTTCAAGAATTGAATAAATTATTTTATCATTTTCTCACTAAAAATTTTGCTGAAAACAAAGAATTTGTTTCGAAAATAACATATATAGTAAATGGGTATACCCAAGAGTGGGTTGATAAAATTATTTTTGAATTTAATTTAGAAACCAGTACGATTGAAAAAATAGAAAATCTTCTTTGTTTTAAAAAAGATTCTTTTCAAACATCAGATTTATTATTATCCACAATAAGAGATTTTTCTTTCAACTTTACTATTCAAGACCATTTGCTTGTGATGAATAGTGCCCCGTACCAATCAGTTAGAGACGCCATCTATAAAAAAAATTTCGGAAATGATGGGGATATCCCCTGGCCTGCAACACCTATTCAAAAGGGTAATACAGAAGGTTTTATACAAATTATCCCTATAGAGTACAATCACACATCAATTATTGAGCATGCAATTGTTAAAGAAGCATGGAACCGAGTACAATTATTGTCTGATGTAGATGTAGATGTATTTGATGCACTTTGCAGCCTTTTTTTATCCAAGGCAAGGCATAATGAAGAAATAGTAGAAATCTATTTGAATGACCTACTATCAATTAGAGGGTTAAAGCCTAAACTTGGAGGAGACGGGCGTCGAGGTGGATATGAAGCAAGACAACGCGAACAAATTTTGAAATCGCTTACAAATATTCAAAGCATATGGATTAATATTAACAAAGCTGTCATCTATGAAAAAGGTAAACCTGTTCAGACAGCACTCCAGGGGCGGACGTTCATTTTTAAAGATTATACGGGAGAAGAATATGGTATTTCAGAAGAAACATGTAGAAAAAAGATAACGTTTACAATTGATAAAGTGTTTGCTAAGTATCTAAATGGTTCTGCAAGGCAAGTTGCTCTTCTTTCAATTAAGGCATTGCAATATAATCCTTATAGACAAATTTGGGAGAAAAGACTTACAAGGTATTTAAGCTGGCGTTGGAGGACCCAAGCTAGAAAAGGAGACTTTTTACAGCCAAATAAAACAAGTACACTATTGGAGTCAATCGGCGAAAAAATGAATAATCGCACACCTTCTCGTACTAGAGAGCGGTTTGAAAAAGCTATGGATACATTACTAGAAGATGGTGTCATCGCGTCATGGCATTATGAAAAATGGGATGAATCTATTGCGGATTATAAAGGATGGGCTAGTATTTGGTTGAATTCTATGATTTTAATAGAGCCACCGGAGATTATTAAGGACCAATATCGTTCAATTGAAAAAAAACAAAAAGTTCGAAGTGACATTCGGCATTCACTACAGGATTCTAGTAGTCAAAAGAGAAGTGAAAATATTGGTGAGCAAATAAGAATCACTAGAAAAATTCTTAATCTTTCTTTATATCAATTAGCAGAAGAACTAGAAATATCTGCTCCTTACGTGAGTAACATTGAGAGAGGAATCAAAAGGCCATCACATAAAATTCGAACGAAAATGATAAAATGGCTGGAAAAACAGGAAAATAAAAATAAATCATAGCATTATACTAAACCTCTTCATCTATATGGAAGAGGTTTCAGACTGTAGACAAACTCGATGAAAATCGAGTTTGTCTACAGTTTTTTTGAGGGGTTGTAAAAATTCGAACGTTGATTTCCACTCCAGGCACTCGCTTTCCGCGGGCGGTCAGGGAGCCTCCTCGGCGCCTTTGCGCCTGTGGGGTCTCCCTTAGACACGC
>NZ_LGYA01000001.1:2599255-2657635 GCF_001273755.1 Peribacillus butanolivorans | reverse complement strand
TCATCAAGATGTAAAACCTATATATGCGAAACGTAAAGAAACGATTGAGCGTGTATTCGCAGATGCAAAAGAAAAGCATGGTATGCGTTGGACTACTTTAAGGGGACTTAAAAAATTGTCGATGCAAGCGATGCTTACTTTCGCTGCCATTAATTTAAAGAAGATGGCCAATTGGACATGGCAAGGTCCAAAAATGGCCTAACAGAGTGGGCTCGTAGAGCCACAATATCTTAACCTTGGACCAAAATTCAAAGGGAATTTCAAAAGGGGTTCGGAATTTTATAATTCCGAACCCCTTTTGTCTACAAACTGAAACCTCTTCATCTATATGGAAGAGGTTTTTTCGTTATTAAATATGAATGTTCTTCTAGATTCATGAATTCTTGTTAAGGAAAAATCCTGAATGTATTTTTCATATTTTGTTATACTTTTTAATTTTAAGAAATTTCCCATAAAAGGTTTTCAGAAATATAGTTCGGCGCTTATCTTGTTCCAATGTCGGGGTTATCGGTGCGTAAAGTCGGGGTAATCGAGAACATTTATTTTTAATAGGATTCTCGAAAACCTTGCTGCATATAGTTTTTTTTTAGCCTTTTTTTATTATTTACACCCTAATGTTTAAATGAATTTAACAAATGTGATTTTTAAGAATTTTATTGCCTTCCATGTAAGATTACAACAAAGATATTTTCTGTATATGTGGGGGGAAGATTTTTGACAAAAGATAATAAGTTAAATAATTCTTATGAAACTCTTGAGCCATTATTTAATCCTAGATCTGTCGCAATCCTAGGTGCTTCTGAGAGTAAATACAAAATCGGATATTTACAAGTTAAAGCTCTTTTAGATGGCCAGTTTAGTGGAGAGATATATCCAATCAATCGTAAAACAAAAGAAATCGAAGGTTTAAAATGTTACCCATCTTTATCAGATATCCCAAACGATATTGATTTAGCTATTTTTTGCCTAGGTGCTGAACAGGTACAGCAAGCTTTAGAGGACTGTGCGCAAAAGAAAGTAAAAGCGGCGATCATTTTTGCTGCAGGTTTTTCTGAAACTGGGGAAGAAGGTGCCAGACAACAGGAGACACTTACTGAACTTGCTAGAAAGAATGGCATACGGATAGTGGGACCTAACTGCGTTGGTTTAGTGAATTTGTCTAATGGTTTAATAGGTACTTTTTCACCTGCTATTCTATCTGTACCTTTAAATGATCAAAGAGGTGTGGGGTATGTTTCACAAAGTGGAGCGTTTGGTGTATTAACTTATATAGCAGCAGCGCAGAATGGGCTAAGCTTTAATTACTTCGTGAGTGTAGGAAATGAAATGGAAACTGAATTCTCAGATATTATTGAATATATGATTCATGATCCAAAAACAAGTGTAATAAGTGGTTACTTAGAAGGAGCTAAAAACCCAGATAAATTAAGAAGCTTAGCTAAAGAAGCGTTGGATAGAAATAAACCAATTGTTGTCATGAAAACAGGACGAAGTATAGCCGGTAGCAGAGCTGCTGCATCTCATACAGGATCACTTGCCGGATCAGATAAGGTATATGATGCCTTTTTTAAACAATCAGGCATGGTTAGAGCCGACGATTATGAAGATATCATATCTTTTTCTAAGCTTTTCCTTTCCAATAAACTTCCAAAAGGGAGGAATACGGTAATAATCACTAGTTCTGGTGGCAGGGGTATAAATGAAGCAGATCGTTGTGAGGCCTATGGTCTTAATATCATACCACTAAGTTCGAAGACAACAACAGAGATTAAGCGATTTTTACCTAACTTTGCAAGCGTTTCCAACCCTGTTGATTTAACAGCTGCTGCATCAGTTTCAAATCCAGAATTATTTTTAGCTCCATTACGAGCACTTATTGAGGATCCAGATGTCGATAACATCATTTTCACAGAATTTCCGTTCAGTTGGACCGCTGAAAATCCATTATTGCAAGAGTTTATAGATATTTGTAGCCGTTCAAATAAATTTGTATTTATTACAACATTCCCGTTAGATGGTATGTCCCTTCCTCCGGGAACTCCAGAGCTTGTGAAAAATGGTATTCCAGTTATACCAGGTAATCTAAATCCAATTAGAGGATTAGCTAAATTAGTGGAGTACAGTGAATACTATCGGAAAAATCAGGAAGCGAACGTTTTCAATTCCTCAAAGAAAATAGAGAAACAAAGATTACAAAGCTTGTTGGAGCCCGGTACTACATTAAGTGAATCTCAAGCAAGTGATATTTTAGAACGCTATCAGATTCCGACAACAAAGCGGGTAATAGCTGAAAATGCAGAAAAAGCTTCCCAACATGCAAACAAAATCGGTTACCCGGTAGTGCTAAAGGTTGATTCTCCAGATATTCCTCATAAAACGGAGGCAGATGCCATTCGATTGAATCTAAAAGATGATCAAGAAGTAAAGAAAGCATTTAATGAGATAAAACGTAATGCACTAAATTATAAACCAGATGCAAAAATCAATGGAATTTCTGTTCAGGAAATGTTACCTGATGGAGTTGAAGTTATTGTTGGTGCGAGTAACGATCCTGTATTTGGACCAGTTATTATGTTTGGTTTAGGCGGAATATTTGTTGAGATTTACAAAGATATTTCGTTTAGAATAGCACCTCTAACGAGAAAAGATGCGCTTGAAATGATTGAAGATATTAAAGGAAAAGCCATTTTAAAAGGGACGCGCGGAAAATCTTCTATTGATATTGAAGCCATCATTGATGTGTTATTAAAGGTTTCTGCTCTGGTTACTGATTATAAAGACTCCATCGAAGAGTTGGATATTAATCCTTTAATAGTTTATGAAAATGGGATCAAAGCGGCAGATGCCATGATTGTAGTAGGAAACAAAGTCGATGATAAAGCAACCATTAGGGGGTAGAAAGCAAATGGATTTGGAAAATTTAAACGGTTTAACGGGATCTGAATTTATATTTGAAGTCGAAAAAAGGCATATACGTCAATTCGCAGAAGCGATAGGCGACCTAAATCCTTTATACGTGGATGAAGAGTATGCTGCAAAAACGTCATATGGCGGCATTATTGCACCACCAACCTTCCCTATAGCAATTGGACAAGATAGTGGAGAAAGCCTTGACTTGGGTCTCGATCAAAGAAGAATGCTGCATGGGGAACAGGAGTTTATTTATAATCGTCCAATTCGACCCTGGGATATCTTATATTGCCAGATGAAAGTATCTGATGTGTACGAACGTGAAGGCAGAAAAGGACCTATGCAGTTTTTGGTACTTGATACAGAAATGAAAGATGAATCTGGAGAGTTGGTTGTTATTAGCAGAACGAATATTATTTACCGTCCTTTAAGGGGCAGTCATTCTCCTGTTTGAAAACATCATCAATTATAAGTGAGAAGCAAATTTCACTTAAATTACGAGCGTTCAAATAATTGTAAGTAAAAGATATCTATTTTTGAAAAATAAGTTGATACCTTATAGCAAGTAGAGTCGATCACAGATTATAAGGGGTGAATAACCATCCGAGCCAGAAGGATAATTTGCCACTGAAAGGAGGAATTGAAAATGTTGATTTATGAAGGTTTATATGAAGGTCAAAAGCTTAAGTCCCTCATCAAGCCGGCAGTAACAAAGGTGCAACTAGTCAAATATGCAGGTGCTTCAGGAGATTTTAACCCGCTACATACAGATGTTGCCTTCGCAAAGGAAATCGGAATGCAAGGTGTGATTGCTCACGGAATGCTGGTAATGGGATTTTTAGGTGAATATGTAATGAAACTAGCTGGTGATACAGCGATGCCGTCTAACTTTAGAATGAGATTTGGCGCTGTAACTATACCAGGAGACCAAATTACTTGTTCTGCGTTTGTAAATAATGTTTATGAAGAAAAAGGTCAGCGGTTTGTCAGACTTGACCTTATTGCTGAAAAGGAACCAGAGCAGGTAGTTGGTTCAGGCCAAGTAGTTTTACAGTTTCAGTAAGTAGTTTTTAAGCAATCAAAGAGGAGGTATTTTTTATGGGAAGCATAAAAGATCGCTATGCCATAGTTGGTGTAGGAGAAAGCGAGCGTTCCAAGAATTCGGGCACAACTCCGTTACATTTGGCATTGGATGCAGCACGAGCTGCATTGAATGATGCTGGTCTTCAAGCGAAAGATATTGATGGTTTTATGAGTTATTCAGAAAATGATTCTTGTACATCACATCAGTTAGCAACATATTTAGGGGTCCGTCCGAAATATGTAAAAGATATTATGGGTGGAGGAAGCAGTACGGAAATGTTGATTGCTGATGCCGTTGGACTTATTGAAACAGGCCAATTAAATACAGTGTTGATTTATCGTTCTATGAATGGTCGTTCTGGTGTGCGCATGGGCGGAGGCGGATGGGATGTAAATATGCTTCAATCAGCCATTGAAGGTGGAAGCTTTATCATTCCTTACGGAGCTGGTAGTCCAGCTCAATGGTTCGGACTTTTTGCAACTCGTCATATGCATGAAACTGGGCTTACCCAGGAGCATCTTGGACATGTTTGCTTAAGTTTTTATGAACATGCTCAACGGAATCCTAAAGCTTACTTTTACGGTAAACCTTTAACGATGGAGGAATATCAGAAAACACCATATTTAAGTTATCCGTTTAAAAAACATGACTTCTGTCTGGAATCTGATGAAGCAAATGCGATTATTGTTACATCAGCAGACCGAGCTAAAGATTGCAAATCCAAGCCAGTATACATCATGGGTTTATCAGCTAGACAGTGTGTGTCACATGCACATTATTGGAATGATTTAACTGAAGTAGCAGCAGACTATGTTGCCCCTGAAGTATATAAAATGGCTGATGTAAAACCTGAAGATATTAATGTTGCTTCTATTTATGACTGTTATAGCTGGGTTGTCCTTCGTCAGTTAGAGGCATATGGATTTGCTCCACGAGGTGAAGTAGGGAATTTTGTAGCCGAAGGAAACTTGCGTATGGGTGGAAAATTACCTTCAAATACAGCAGGAGGAATGCTGTCAGAAGGCTATACACATGGGATGAATAACGTATTGGAAATTGTTAGGCAAGTACGACACGAATATAAAGGATCAGATCGTCAAGTAGAAAATTGCGAAATAGGAATATGTACTGGCTGGGCTGGTCCTGATATGGCTGGAGCTATGATTCTTAGAAATTAGGAGGGGACAAAATGGAATTCCAAAAACCAATTCCGCTGAAAACACAAGATAATAGTCCGTATTGGGATGGAGCAGACCGTCATGAACTGATTCTACAAAAATGTAAAAGTTGTAATGAATATTCACATCCTCCAGGTCCGAGTTGTGCAAAATGCGGCAGTACTGAACTAAGCTGGGAAAGCCAAGGCAATGATATAAATGGAAAAGTTTATTCGTATATTGTTTCTTATCGTCCTTTTCTTCCAGGGTTTCAAGATGATTTACCGCTCATTATTGCGATTGTTGAATTAAATAAGTTGCCACAGGTCAAATTAATCGGAAATATTCTTCAATGTTCACCTGATGATATTGAAATAGGAATGCCTGTTAAGATGGTTTGGAAAGAAATTACGGAAGACCGCTCACTTCCGCAATGGACTCAAGTGTAGAAAAATAATTTTGTTTAGCTAAAAAGGAGGAAAGAAAACTATGGATTTTTCATTTACAACAAAAGAAGAAGAATTCCGACATGAATTGAGAACCTGGCTTGAAGAAAATTTACCTGAAGGTTGGTTAGATGGAACTAGCAAAATATCTAAAAATGAAGGTGAGTATGCTATTTTCTTGAGAAACTGGCAAAGAAAATTATATGAAGGTGGTTGGGCAGCGATTGCTTGGCCTGAAAAATATGGAGGTCGAGAAGCAACGTTGATGGAGGAAATTGTTTATCAACAGGAAATGGTTCGTGTAAAGGCGCCTGCACTTGTAAATTATGTAGGCATTCATATGGTAGCACCGACTCTAATGCAAATTGGGACAGAAGAACAAAAATCAAAGTATATCCAAAAGATTCTCACAGGTGAAGAGGTATGGTGTCAAGGATATTCCGAACCAAATGCAGGATCCGATTTATCAGCTATTCAAACAAGCGCAGTGAAAGATGGAGATCGTTGGATAATAAATGGTCAAAAGGTATGGACCAGTTTTGGTCATTTAGCGGATCGATGCTTTTTACTAGCTCGAACTAATCGTTTCGATAAGAAGCATAAAGGAATAACTGTGTTTCTTTTAGATATGAATCAACCAGGAGTAGAAACTAGACCTATCATTCAAATGGATGGTCAGCATGATTTTAATGAAGTGTATTTAAATGATGCGATTGCGTATGATGCTGAAATTGTTGGTGAAGTGGATGAAGGTTGGAAGGTTACAATCGCCCTGCTTATGCACGAGAGAACTGGAATCGGCGGACAGGTTTTTACACTAGAGCAGCAGTTTAATGAACTTGTGTCTTTGACTAAAGAGTTAAAAGAGGATGATCAGCCATTAATGGCTAACCCGCTTGTTCGTAAAGAAATGATAGATTTATATACTCGTACCCGTGGTTCGCTATTAAATTATTATCGGAATTTAACGAAAACATTAAAAAACGGTCACCCGGGAGCGGAAGGCTCAATGGATAAATTGATGGTAAGTGAACTCACCAAAGAACTTCTTTCTCAATCGATATCTCTACAGGGTCATCAAGGCATTTTATGGAAAGAAGATGCAATCACTGCCAATTCATACTGGCAAAATAATTATCTTTATTCCTTCGGCCAGACAATTGGCGGAGGAACGAGCGAAATACAAAAAAACACAATTGGAGAAAGAATTCTAGGTTTGCCGAAAGATATGGGACGTTAAGACTAAAAAGGGGTGATTAAAGATGGATTTTTCTTTAAATCAAGAGCAAGAGATGTTTCGAGGATATGTCCGAAAGTATTTAGATGATGCCGGGCAAACAAAAACGGCCCGTGAATTTATAAAAGGTGAAACAGAATCATTACAATCAATATTAACAGGTATGGCCGAATTAGGTTGTACAAGTATTAATATTTCGGAAAATTACGGAGGAATGGGTTTAGGTCCTCTAGATTTAATACCTGTTCTTGAAGAAACTGGTCGTTCTTTATTGCCAGGCTTATATTTAGAAACGAATGCACTTGCAGTTCCATTACTAGAAAAATTCGGTACGGAAGAACAAAAAGAAAGATATTTGTCCGAAATTTCGAATGGGACAAAATCATTTTCTCTAGCTTGGTTGGAACCAGGTGGAAGTTATAACCCATCTGGTATTAATCTAGCAGTAAAAGAAGAAAATAACCATTTGGTATTAAATGGTGTGAAATCATTAGTTCCCGATGCGGAGTTAGCTGATCATTATATCGTACTAGGTCGCACCAGTACAGGTAATGGTAAAGAAGGGATTTCATTAATCATTATTGATCGAACAGCAACAAACATGACTATCCAAAGCCAAAAAAACATTGATGAAACGCGACGATTAGCAGAACTAATATTCACTAATGTTGAAATTCCAATGAATCAAATACTTGGACCTCTCAATCATGGCTGGGAAACTCTTCAAGAAGGGTTACTCTCTTTCAATGCGGCTCTTTCCGCAGTAATTGTCGGTAGTATGGAGAAAGTGGTAGAGATGGCTGCAGAGTATGCAAAAATTCGGGAACAGTTTGGTCAGCCTATCGGAAGATTTCAAGCCATTAAACATAGAATAGTAGATATGAAAATGGATCTTGAGACAGCTCGGTCCTTAGCTTATTACGCAAACTGGGCTTTGGAAAGTAATGCAGAAGATCGTGTTCAGGCTATTTCTTGCGCTCGATTATTTGCAACTGACGCATTTACCCGTATTTCTTCCGATAATATTCAGATTCATGGCGGCATTGGATTTACAGAAGAAATTGATTGCCATCTTTTTGTCAAGCGTGCTAGGTTCTATGAAAATTATTTAGGCAGTACAGAGCATTATTATAATCAAGCGGCTACAGCATTAGGTTGGTCTAACAAAGATGAAGCTATTATTTCTGTTTAAAAGGCTTACTTATTTTGAAAGGGCGGAGATTTTCATTGAAAACTGCAAATGAAATAAGAGAGTTTCATAATATCATTAATGGAAACCTGATTTCTTCTTCTTCGGGAACCCGATTAGAGAGTATTGATCCTTCAACAGGAAAGGTCTGGGCTACATTTCCTTGTAGCACCAGCCAAGATGCTGAATCGGCAGTAGAAGCAGCTCGAGCAGCTTTTGAGGAGTGGTCGTCTCGACCGGCTATGGAGCGTGCTGCTTTTTTAAGACAAATAGGTGACTTAATCATTCAACATGGTGAAGAGTTAGCTGAACTAGAAACAAGAGATAATGGATGGGTAATTAAAGAAACGAGCTATGGTCTAATCCCTAGTTTAGCAAGTCTTTGGTATGATGCAGCAGGAGCAACGGCTGTTGGAAGTAAGGGGAAAACTGTTCAATTGGGTCCAACAAGCGTTGGATATACATTGAGGGAACCATTAGGGGTCGTAGTAGGCGTTCTTCCATGGAATTCCCCACTTTTTACTTTTTCTATTAAAGCAGCTTATGCGCTTGCTGCTGGAAATACGGTGATTATTAAACCATCAGAAATGGCATCTATTGCTTCATTGCGATATGGTGAACTAATTAATAAGATCATTCCACCTGGAATTCTAAATGTTGTATCAGGAAATGGAGGGGAAGTAGGAGATACATTAGTCAGTCATCCTGGAGTAAACAAGATTAGTCTAACTGGATCTGGAGGAACGGCTAGGGCGATTGCGCAATCAATAGCTCGGAAACCAAAGCCGATGATTTTAGAACTGGGTGGGAAGTCACCAAACATAGTCTTTGCAGATGCTGATCTTGATAAAGCTGCACATGGAGTTACAATTTATGGAATCTTCAGTGGTAACGCAGGTCAACTCTGTGTAGGTGGATCACGGATTCTTATTCAAAGGCCGATTTTTGATGAGATGATTATCAAAATGAAAGAAGTAATAGCTCAGCAAATTCAACTAGGAGATCCAATGAATCTAAAAAGCTCAATGGGACCAATTGCTAACTCCTCACAATATGACAAGGTATGCTCGTATATTGAATTAGGAAAAAAAGAGGGGGGAGAAGTTATCATAGGCGGTCGTCATGGGGGTGCCGCTCTATTACCTGACGATCCCCAATTAGCGGATGGCTATTGGGTTGAGCCTACGTTAATTAAGGTAAATAGTAATTCTCTTCGAATCTGCCAAGAGGAAATCTTTGGTCCTGTAGCAACCGTGATACCATTCGATACGGAAGAGGAAGCAATAGCCATTGCAAATGATAGTGCATTTGGTTTAGGAGCTGGCGTTTGGACATCGAATTTGGATCGAGCTCACCGGATGATTCGTCAATTAGAATCAGGAAATGTCTGGGTGAACTTGTTCCGTAGAGTTGGACCAGAGCTTCCATTTGGAGGACAAAAAGACAGTGGATTTGGAACGGATTCCATCCTTGAATATACCCGTGAGAAGACCTGTTATATTGAAATCGGATGAACCTTACATTATGTAATCTAGCTAGTAAAGAACTTGTTGTAAATAGAGAAACTGGAGGTTCAATAAATGGCACAAGGGTCTAAAGGTGTTTTTTATGGATGGTATGTTGTGTTGTGTGGCTTCTTTATTATGTTCGCCGGCTTCTCTATAATAAATTCTTTACACAGTCTATTCATGGTCCCTGTTACAGATGATTTAGGGATAAGCAGAACCGCTTTTTCAATCGCACTTTCGATTGCCGGCCTTGGAGTGGCTGTTGCTTCTCCATTCATGGGTAAACTGCTAGCAAAAGGAAATATGAAATTGATTATGTCCATTTGCGTAATAATGGCCGGAGTAGGATTTATGTCATATTCGCTAGCAAACTCAGCGCTATATTTTAGCATTGTAGGATTTATGATTGGTATCAGCGTGGCAGGATTCTCCAATATCCCGATTTCAATTATGGTAACCAACTGGTTTTATGAGAAAAAAGGAAAAGCAATGGGTTTAGCCTTTGCGGGTTCAGGTATTGGAGCTGCAGTGTTAAGTCCAATTTTAACTACATTAATCTCAAACTACGGTTGGAGAATAGCCTACGTTATTGCTGGTGCACTTATCATTGTTTTAACGTTGCCTTTAGTACTACTATTTGCCAAGAAAAGTCCTGCTGAAAAAGGACTAGTTCCACTGGGAGCAGACGAGATGGAATCTGCGGAGAATTTAGGGTCTGAACAGAGTGGCCTAACCATGGGAGAAGCAAAGAAGACAGCTATGTTTTGGATTTTTGTCCTAGGAATCGTTTGCTTTGCATTAGTTGCAGGCGGCGTTCAAATGCATATTCCAGCCTATCTAATGGATATCGGACATCCAGCCATTTTTGCCGGCACAATTTTTGGTATTCTTTCCCTTGCAAATACGGTAGGGAAGTTGATTTTAGGTGCAGTATTTGATAAGTTCGGTACTGCAGGTGGTGCAATTTATGTTGGATTTTGTATGACGACTGCTATGGTAGCGCTTCTGTTAGCTAAGACACAAGCATTCGCTTTCTTATTTGCAATTGCATTTGGCTTTAGTATTGTCATTTCCACATTAGGTCCGCCTTTTATGACTAATGATATCTTTGGAAAGAAAGATTTTGGATCTATTTTTGGTATAGTGCAAGTTTTCTTTGTAGCGGCAGGTTCCTTTGGGGTAATAGTTTCTGGTTTAATCTATGATGTGACTCAAAGCTACCGTGTAGCTTGGATTTTCTTCCTTTGCTTATTCATCTTCAGTATGGTCTGTGTGTTAGTAGCAAACAGTATGAAAAAAACAACGAAAGAAAAATTCAAAAACACTTCCAATCAAAAAATTATATAAAGTTGTTGAATCATGTTAATAGATCCTAAGAAATATCACTGCTATGACATTTCAACTTAAAATGTACCATTCCTATTAAATGAATGTTTTCTAAAAAAGACACTAACTTTACGAGTAGTGTCTTTTTTCTTATTCAACTTTTCATAACCAAGGTGAGCTATTCTCTATTTTGTCAATTAGTAATCAAATTCATCATTTATGAGAATATCCAAGAAATATTAAGAATATTCATGTGTCTGTTTAGGGTTATTTGTGAAGGGGATTTTTGTCCCTTAATATCGAAACCAATTACAGGGCATGGATCCAGAGAGTATCACAGTGGCAGGTCACAGCGATTACCTTGATGTCCAAAGAGCATGGAGGTCCGACTATCCGCCAACATTTGTGAAAAAAGTATCAGATCGTTCGTCCTTATCATCCAACTTTTAAGTGGAAGTAGTAAAAGAGAATCTGTATGGGAAATACATACACAAATCTTTATCGAACATGGATTAGTGAACAATACCATAAGTATGCCGGGCTGCTTTTTCTATGTAAACGTTGATTATCCTTGTAACGATGGATTATACCTCCTAATTTATTCTAGTATAGCTAATGACTAAGGCTGAATAGGCATATCGAACACAAAAATCGTCATCGCAGTATCAATATCTATATTAATATCCGTAAAGATGCTCACAATTTTCCCGTGCATTCCTCAAGTTTTTTCAACACGGTAGGATCCTGATAGATTTCCTTCACTAATTTAGTTCGTGCTTCATGAACCATTCGTTGTCCTTCTTTGGAGCCAATCATAAACTTTTCTATATTCGTCAGATTACCTTTCATCTCACTAATCACCCAGTGACCTACAAAACGAGTAGTAATTTCCTTTGGTCCATTTCCAACGTATTGCTTACGTATTTCACGAAGTTACATATTGAATTGATGCTCCATACTTTTTGTCATTGATTTCTCCTATCTCATCATTTAAGTGTTAAACTAGACTCTCTATTTGTCTCCATGAAGAACCAATAATGCAAGGTAGTTTAACTATTTACTCTTATTAATTAATGAATAAAGTATAATTAAAATTGTTGTAATAAAGTAATTAAATTAATGAAAATTAAAGAAAAATATTTTATGTAATTAAAGATTAGATCACATTATGCTGTTTGAAATATTATTTAACATTTACTTAATAATTCTATTAACAAAAATGAGTGGTATCCTTTTGAGTGATATTATAAGATACTTATCAAAACGTCTACATGATATAAGACATGTCAGTACTCGTAACCACTTTTTTACTGCTTATTTGCTATTGAGGTGAGACATTTAAAGTATTATAATAAAAATATAAAAAAATCATTGATGTTAGGTAATGACAAATTGCCATAACGTCCTGTTTTTTATTTTTGTTATACGTGATGAGATGGATCGCTAGTAGGATAAACTGCTTAGTAATTAGCCCATCATAAAATTGACTGTGTATTGCATTTGCATGTACACAATCTATTTTATGGTGGGCTTTTTGATTTTTAAAAGAAGGAGAGTTTTTTAAGTTGGGAAAGTCCGAATAAAAATTAGTGGAGAGCATCATGAAATAGATCTGAATCCCCTCCAATGCTTTACTTACTCTTACAACAGGAATAGTTGATAACTCAAATATCTGTTATTCTGCGATACCTAATGATAGGAATTTAGCATCAACATATGCTTAAAGTTGGTTAAAATCTTTTTTTTTAGCAGTTAACCATGTTAAGAATGAAATTATTAAATAAAAAGGACTGATAGTTATGTTGACACATGAAGAAATTATGAACGCTTTAAAACATGTCCAAGATCCCGAGCTCCATAAAAGCATCGTGGATTTGAACATGGTAAGAAATATAGAAATTGATGGTACACGTATTTAACTTGAGGTGGTTTTAACAATCCAAGCCTGTCCATTGAAAGCAAAAATAAAAGAAGATGTTGAAAACTCTCTTCGAAATATGGGAGCCTCAAGTGTTGAGTTAACCTTTGGATATATGACCCCAGAAAAACGGGCTTCATTAACACAAACTTTAAAGAAAAGTGCTACAACAGCGTCCGGAATGCCTAACATGTTACGACCTGATTCAGATGTACAATTTATTACTGTGACAAGTGGAAAAGGTGGAGTGGGAAAATCAACGGTTACCGTTAATCTGGCCACTGCTCTGGCCCGTATGGGAAAAAAGTCGGAGTGTTAGATGCGGATATTTACGGATTTAGTATCCCTGCGATGATGGGGATCGGTCAAAAGCCAACCATGATTGACCAGACAGTCATTCCAATTGTAAGTCATGGCGTTAAAGTCATGTCTATGGGATGTTTTACAGACAATAATAAACCAGTTATGTGGCGAGGACCGATGCTAAACAAATGGATTCAAAACTTCCTTACCAACACGCATTGGGGAGAAATGGATTACCTCCTTCTTGATTTACCTCCTGGCACAGGAGACGTAGCCATTGATGTAGCTGCCATGATTCCACAGGCAAAGGAAATTATCGTAACGACTCCTCACAATATCGCTTCTTATGTTACTTCAAGAGCAGGTGTCATGGCGAAACATACCAATCATGAAATCTTAGGTATCGTTGAAAATATGGCATATTATGAAGAACAAGATGGTTCGAGGAACTACCTTTTTGGAAAAGGTGGCGGCGATATGCTAGCTCAACAGCTACAATCTGAAGTAGTAGCAAGAATTCCTTTTGCCAAACGTGAGGAAAATAAAGGTTCAAGTATATACGATGAAGATTCGCTTACTGGAGAGATGTTTACATCATTAGCTCAAGATCTTGTTCATAGAGGATAGTTATCTACCATCTAGAATTATTCGTTGCCAATGAAGAAAAGGCGGTATCCCTGTAAATCAAATCTTTCTCATAAAGATACTGAGGTGTTTTTAAAAAGTTCAGTGTAAAAAAGCTTATTTTTGATGAGTTTCTTCTATATATAATGTTCAATCCTTGTATGGGTATTTATGCTAACAAAAACATTTATTTTAAGAACCTCCAAGGCTGCACATGGTTCATTAAACCACAACAAAAATGATTCAAGGTGTATATCTAGTTATTCCTCTGTAGAAATAGAAAGGTAGTAGGAACCAAGCTAATTGAAGAAAGAAAGAATTCTTCGATAAAAATATAATGTAAAGGATGTGGTGCTATATGAAACCAGCAGTGGAGAAAAGGGAAATCCTTAGATTCACAAACGGACATATTGAAAATGCTGAAGATATAATTGTTACGGAATTTCCAGTTACAGTAAAAATTAACGAACAAGAATTTGTTACGATGGTTTGTACACCCGAATATATTCAAGATATGGTTATCGGTTACTTAGCATCTGAAGGAATTATACGGAAATATGAGGAAATCAAAGACATTTGGGTTCAAGAAAAAGAAGGGTATGTACATGTGAAAATAGATAAATTGAATCCTTATTACCAAAATTTCCAGAACAAGCGCTATATTACATCATGCTGTGGAATGAGCAGACAAGGGTTTGTCTTCGTTAACGATGCATTAACTGCTAAGAAGATGAATGAAATTCGAGTCAAGCTCTCGCCAGATGATTGTTTTCGTTTAATGAATAATTTACAAATTTCCGCCACTATTTTCCAAGATACAGGAGGAGTGCATAATGCTGCACTCTGTGATATAAACGGTTTTATGCTAAGTCGGATGGACATAGGAAGACATAATGCTTTGGATAAAATATACGGATATTGTTTAAAAAATAATATCTCGATTGGAAATAAAATCATTGTTTTTAGCGGACGTATATCTTCAGAAATTTTATTGAAAGTAGCAAAAATTGGTTGTGAGGTAGTTCTTTCAAAATCTGCGCCGACTGAATTGGCATTACAGCTAGCAGAAGAACTAGGGATTACGACAGTAGGTTTTATTCGCAATCAATCTTTGAATATTTATACATGTCCAGAGCGAATTCAACAGAAACTGTAAGAAATAATTGCCATTAATTTTAGTTGGTTTTCTATATTAGAGAGGAGACGAGAAAAACATGGAAGATGGTATATTGGACAAATTACAACGCCCATTGAGTGATCTGCGTTTATCTGTGACCGATCGTTGTAATTTTCGCTGTCGTTATTGCATGCCTGAAGAAATATTTGGACCTAATTATCCTTTTTTATCCTCTGATAAAATTCTGTCTTTTGATGAAATGGAGAGATTGAGCCGTATATTTGTTTCATTAGGTGTTAGAAAAATACGTATTACAGGAGGAGAACCTCTATTACGCAAGAATCTTCCTGAATTGATTCATCGTTTGAATTTGATTAATGGAGTAGAAGACATTGCCATTACGACAAATGGATCTCTTCTTAAAAAGTATACGCCTGAGTTAATTAATGCTGGGTTAAGACGGGTGACAGTTAGTCTTGATTCCTTAGATGATGAATGTTTTAACCAGTTAAATGGGAATAGAAGCAAAGTTGCGAGAGTTTTAGAGGGTATTCAGGCAGCTTCTAATGCAGGACTAAAAGTGAAAATAAACATGGTCGTTCAAAAAGGGAAAAACGATCAAGATCTTATTCCAATGGCGAGATATTTTAAAGAGCATAAACATACTCTTCGGTTTATTGAGTATATGGATGTAGGAAATTCAAATGTCTGGAGAATGGCAGAAGTAATGACAAAGCAAGAGATTTTAGATCGAATTGGAGAAGTCATGCCGTTAGAACAAATTATGCCAAATTATGTAGGAGAGGTTGCTACTAGATACCGGTATATAGACAGTGATCAAGAAATTGGAATAATATCATCTGTGACCGATTCTTTTTGCTCGACCTGTTCAAGGGCTAGAGTTTCTGCTGAAGGGAAATTATATACATGTTTATTTGCAACAAAAGGATATGATCTTCGTCAATTGCTCCGCTCAGAAGAGTCGGATGATGTGATTACAAATAAAATTACTGATATTTGGAATCATCGTAGCGATCGCTATTCTGATGAAAGAGTAAATGGTAATAGTTCAAGAAATAGCTCAAAAGTAGAAATGTCTCATATAGGCGGCTAAAATATAAAAATTGTGAAGAAGAAATTCTAGTCTCATTATTCTCAAATTGGTTTGAAAGCATTTAATAAATAGGGTGGATAAGGAATCTTTGTTTAATTCACCTAACGCTCTTGTATTGTTCAAATAATTGGAATCATACCTTGAAACATAATTTATTTTAGAAAATGAGACTGACTTTCAAAGTATGTTAATAATCTTTGTAAGTCAGTCCTTTTTTCCCAGAATAAAGTCTATTACGGATCACAACATTTGCTGTATTTAATTATCTTTAGCATACGAAGGGGCAAATTTCTTTCAATCAAATAGTGACGTCTATAAATGAAAGCTTTGTAACAGACGATGAAATAATAAAAGATCAAGATATCATTGCATTTATCCCTCCAGTAAGCGGAGGATAAAGAGAACGGTATTTTTTATGTAGTATAAACAAAAAAGATGATTTTATCGTTTAAATCACATATTATTGTTGAGGTTAAACGTATAGAGTATTATAATAAGATTATGAACTAAAAAATCATTGACGTTAGGTAACGACGAATTGCCTTAATGTCCTGTTTTTTTTATTATATGTGGTGAGAAGGATTACTAGTAGGATAAAAACTGCTTAGTTATTAGCCCGCCATAAAATAGATTGTGTGTTGCATTTGCACAATTTATTTTATGGCGGGCTTTTTTGATTTTTAAAAAAAGGAGAATTTAAAATGGCAGAAATAGTCCTAGTAAAAATTAATGGACAGCAACATGAAGTAGAGCAGGGGACTCGAATTCTTGATTACCTCTTGGAACAAGGAGTAGAGCACCCCCATATTTGTTATTCAGAAGTTTTAGGTCCCATTCAAACCTGTGATACCTGTATGTGTGAAATTGATGGGAAAATTATGAGGGCGTGCTCGACTGAAATTGAGGATGGAATGAATATTTTGACTTCCTCAGAACGGGCCAAAAATGCACAAACAGAAGCGATGGACCGTATTTTGGAGAATCACTTACTGTATTGTACGGTTTGTGACAATAACAATGGAAATTGTCGTGTTCATAACACAGCAGAGTTGTTGGAAATTGAACATCAAACTCGTCCATACCGAGAAAAAGGATACGAAGTGGATATGTCACATCCTTTTTACAGATACGATCCGGACCAATGTATCCTTTGCGGACGCTGCGTAGAAGTATGTCAAGACCTACAGGTGAATGAAACTCTATCTATCGATTGGGAACGTGAAATCCCACGTGTAATGTGGGATGATGGTAAATCCATCAATGAATCTTCTTGTGTATCTTGCGGACAGTGTGCGACAGTTTGTCCATGTAACGCCTTAATGGAAAAATCAATGTTGGGCGAAGCTGGGCTTATGACAGCCATTCCGAAGGATTTGTTAAACCCAATGGTTGATCTCATTAAAGAAGTCGAACCGGACTATAAAACAATCTTTGCCCTATCAGAAGTAGAAGCAGCCGCGCGGGATACACGTACGAAAAAAACGAAAACAGTTTGTACATTCTGTGGGGTAGGATGTTCATTTGAAGTATGGACTAAAGGACGTGAAATTTTAAAAGTTGAGCCAACTGAAAATAGTCCTGTAAACAGTGTTTCAACCTGTGTGAAAGGGAAATTCGGATGGGACTTTGTTAATAGTGAACAACGCCTTACTACTCCCTTAATTCGGAAAGGAGATGCATTTGTTCCTGCTACTTGGGATGAAGCACTTACTTTAATTACAGAAAAAATGGGTGCCATTAAAGAAACGTACGGAGGAGATGCACTTGGCTTTGTAAGTTCTTCGAAAACGACGAATGAAGAATCATATCTCATGCAAAAATTGGCTCGTCAAGTGTTTGAAACAAACAACGTGGATAACTGTTCTCGTTACTGTCAATCGCCTGCGACAGATGGGCTACTGGCCACTGTTGGATATGGTGGGGATTCAGGTACCATTCAGGATATTGCAAGTGCAGGTCTTGTTATCACGATTGGGGCAAACCCAACTGAAGGACATCCTGTTTTAGCGACACGAGTTAAGCGGGCTAAGAAATTACACGGACAAAAATTGATTGTGTCAGATCTTCGTAAACATGAACTGGCAGAGCGTTCTGATTTATTTTTACATCCAAAACAAGGAACAGACTTTGTTTGGTTGACTGCTGTTGCAAAATATATGATTGATCAAGGTTGGCATGATGAAAAATTCATTAAAGCTCGTGTAAATAACTACGAAGAGTATCTGAAACTTCTTAATAAATATACGCTAGACTTTGCAGTGAAAGTGACTGGTCTTCCAAAAGAACAACTGATTAAAACAGCTAAAATGATTCATGAATCAAAAGGAACATGTATTTTATGGGGAATGGGTGTTACTCAAAATATTGCAGGTTCCTATACATCAGGAGCTATCGCTAACCTTCTACTTGTAACGGGTAATTTCGGTCGCACTGGAACGGGAGCATACCCACTTCGCGGTCATAATAATGTGCAAGGTTCATGTGACATGGGGGCTCTTCCACAATGGCTCGCGGGCAATCAGCGTTTAACAGACAATGTCGCACGTGCTAATTTTGAAAAAGCTTACGGCGTAAAAATCTCTGAAAAGTCAGGATTTACGAACATTGATATGCTAGAAGCATCAGAGAAAGGCAAACTGAAAGCCATGTATCTCATGGGGGAAGACATGGCATGGGTAGATTCAAACTCCAATCATGTCCATGACACCCTCGGTAAGCTAGAGTTCTTTGTTGTACAAGATGTGTTCTTAACAAAAACTGCACAATTTGCAGATGTTGTTTTGCCGGCAGCTCCTTCTCTTGAAAAAGATGGAACATTCACCAATACAGAGCGTCGCATTCAACGTCTGTATCAAGCACTTGAGCCACTAGAAGAATCAAAACCAGACTGGTGGATTATTCAGCAAATTGCTAAATATATGGGTGTGGATTGGAACTATGAACACCCAAGCGATATTATGGACGAAATTTCAAGACTTTGTCCAACTTTTGCGGGTGTATCATACGAGAGACTTGAAGGATGGAATAGTTTAATGTGGCCAGTGCAAAAAGACGGCATAGATGAGCCACTTCTTTATACAAAGCGTTTTAACTTTCCTGATGGAAAAGCGCGTTTTTCTCTTGCAGAATATGTTCCACCTGTTGAATTCACACAAGATTTCGATCTTACATTGAACAATGGACGACTCTTGGAGCATTTCCACGTAGGGAATATGACAAATAAATCAAAAGGAATTCAGTATAAATTACCTGAGGTATTCGTAGAAGTTTCGCCTGAACTTGCAAGAGAACGTAAGGTAGAAGATGGATCATTAGTACGCCTAATTTCTCCTTATGGTGCAATTAAGCTTCATGCAGTCGTAACAGATAGAGTTACAGGAAAAGAACTGTATGTTCCAATGCACTCAGTAAGTCATGAAAATGCAATCAACCTTTTAACTGGAAGTGTTGGCGATGTTAATACACAGACTCCGGCATATAAACAGATAAAAGTAAAAATGGAGTTAATGAAAGCAAAAGGAAACAGACCACTTCCAATGTATAACCCTCGTTATGCAACGCGTAAACCTCAGTTAGGGGTACAAGTGGAACGAAAATGGGCACGGAAAGATTACGAGCCAATTGCAGACTTGAATAAATCAGGAGTTAAAAAGTAATGGAAACACCGAAGAAGACTTTAGATGCATCAGTTCTGACAGAAGATGAAAAACGGGATCAAATTCTTAAACAGGTAGTTCAAGATTTATCCGAAAATGCAGATGTTATTGGAAAAACTATTCTACTTCTCCAAACACTCAATAAAATGGGCATTCTTGAAGCTCTCGCAGATTTGAATATACCGGGAGGTATAAAATAATGGCAAAACCAATTACAAAGATAGATGAACCAATCTTTACCGAAAAAGAAAAACAAGATCAAACGCTTGAAAAGGTTTTACAAGATTTATCCGAAAATGCCGATGGGATTAAAGAAACAATTAAACTTCTCCAAGAACTTCACGAAAGTGGAATTCTTGGAGCTATCAATAATCTCGTTGAAGCAAAAGAGAAAGTGGCAAAAATTGCAGTGGGACAATTGCTGCGTCCGCCTGTAACAAATGCTGTTAACAATGCAATGGAAGCGGCCGGAGTGCTGACTGAACTTAATCCTGAAATGACGAAAAAACTGGTGGGAGGACTGTCAAAAGGTCTTCAAAAAGCAGAAGAAGGATTTCAGTTAAACAAAAAAGTTAGTGTTTTCGATTTAGTAAAATTAATGAGAGATCCTGATGTTAATCGTGTTATGAGGTTTTCTCTTGATTTGTTAAAAGGGTTAGGAGAAGGATTAAAGGGTCAATCAAAGTAAGTGTTTTGTTCTCAAAGGAAAACTTTTTTACTGTTCATACTCATGGACTATCTTATCTTCGGTTCTGTGAGTATGTTCTTTCAAAATAGAGAGAAGGCTAGGTTTTAGGGGCAAATTTAATTTCATTTCAGGTTAAAAGGGTAGGATAAAGATGGAGGGTACTGATGTTTGGGCCATACAGGTTAAAAAAAGCTAAGTGGCTGATAAAACTTTATCAAACGGTGTTGAATACATCATTGATTATTCTTAGTTTTATTCTTATATATTTTCTTTTTAGGCAACTTTACTACATTTCGAATGATGTTTATTGGGAAAATAAGGATGTTCATGGTATTTTCAGTAAAATTTTAATATTTTTCTTATATTTTGGATTCATTTCTATGATCGTACAATATTTCAGAGAAGATTACCATTTCCCATTAAGATATCTTATTTATATTGGGATTACAGCTACAATTCGATTTATCATAGTAAATAATGAAAATTCAATCCAGACTTTATGGTTAGCTGCTGTGGTATTTGTACTTACAATAAGTTATCTAATGTTACCTCACCTGGAAGCTAAAAATGAGTAAATGATAGATAGGAGAAATGGAATGAAAAAAAATAGAGAACATCAATTCAATATGTTACTTCGTGAAATACGCAAGGAATATGTTGGAAATGGACCAAAGGAAATCACTACTCGTCTTGTAGGTCCTTGGGTAATTAGTGAGATGAAAGGTAATCTGACTAATGTTGAAAAGTTTATGATTAGTTCGAGAGAAGGACAGCGTATGGTTCATGAAGCACGAACTAAATTAGTAAAGCAAATTTATAAGGATCCGGTGGTGTTGAAAAAAATTGAGGAAATGATGGATGCGAAAATTGTGAGTATCTTTACAGATATTAATATAGATATTGATACTGCGATGACAATTTATGTGTTTGACAAAACTTTACAGTGTTAATCATTACCATGCTAGTACTGAAAAGATAACCTTTTACCCTAAAAGCTACTGTTTGAAATATTTAAATGATTTAGGTGATCAAGTCATATTATCAGTATACCTATTTTTTGAATAAATCCTTTTGAAAGTTCCGGTGATTAAACATTCTATGGATATAAAAAAAATGATAGATATAACAGATAAAACAGAAGTTGATCCAGAATTACTTGTTTCCAAAGTAAACAGAAATCTCATAAACCTTTATAACAAAAAAGATATTGGAGATTACACAGAAATCTTAAATGATATGTTAATGTTAGCAGTTCAACTTAAATTTGATTTAGTTTTAAAGTATTTTGGTGCAGTTCCTATTGTTGCTGCAGATGAAAGAAATCAATTTCAAGAAATATTTAAGTGTCTAGGCACGAGAAGCAGCAATAAGGATTGGTATTTAAATTTATTTTCTTTATTTTTAGGAATGGCTTTTATTTTGAGGTTTGATATGAGTGATATTGAAAAGAATTTCTTTGAAAAGACAGGTACTTAATTCTTTTGAAAATGTAAAAAGTCTGGTTAATCACTCCAGTTTATATTTTAAGCTTTTACTATTAATAAAAAAATTATTTTATATGAGATTTCTTTGAAAAATTCTTCTAAATATAAAAAGATTAGAAGATAGTGATTTTCTTTTAGGTGAATTTTCATTGTACAAGATCTCTAGAAAGGAGATTTTGATGAAATCGATTGATCTTATAGTTACAGAGCTAAAGAAAAAGGGAATTAACGCTCAGAAAATCAATATGAGAAAGTCCAACATAGAATTTCGACAATCTAATGAGAAAAAATCCTAATTAGCAAATAAATCTTGCTAAGCCCTTAGGAAACTCAGAGTATCTTACTCATTTATTCATAAGCCGGTTTTTTGTAGAATAATAGAAAAAGGAAGGAAAATGAGGTAGATACAGATGGAAGGTAGAAAAATTGGATAAATACGGGTTAGTAGTAAGAATTAAAATTAAGGATGTCGGCTCGAAGCTATGAGAGAAAAGGGGATAGGCGACCAAGACATTTTCTTGGACAAACAAAGTGGAAAAGATTTCAATCGAACTCAAAATCAGTTGATTGTTGGAAAACAGGAGGGTTGAATAACTTAAAGCGATGGGGGAATTAGACGTTAAAAAGCTGACATTTTATAAGTTGGTATAAGAATACGAAAGAGATGTAAAAAGGAATATTATATATGAAGAAACTCGTCTAAAAAGAGCATCTGCTAAGGAAAAGGCAGATGCTCTTTCAAGAAAAGGGGACTAATTTTTTTTGGATATGACATTCACAACAAATAATCATCTTTAAGTAACGAAATGGAGATATTACTATGGTGAGAATATGATTTCATCACGAAAAATTCTTTACTATTTCATGAATTTTTTCAGGTTTCAAAAATGATGATATAGATTCTTCAGTTTGAATGGTAAGAGCAGCACCAGCAAGACCTAATTTGCAAGCACTAAATAGCGATTCTTCGTTCAGGATTCCGTAGATTGCACATGAAGAAAATGCTTCACCAGCCCCTGTGACATCAACTACGTTAGTTTTGAAAGGAGGCAAGTGTCCAGATTCCTCTGTAGAAAAATAATAAACCCCCTGATCACCAAGTGTGATAATAACTTTTTGAACGCCACGCTGTCTAATTTTTTCACAGGCTAATTGGCAATCCTTGATTGATTCGATTTTTATTTCAGCAAGTATCTCTGCTTCTTCTCGGTTAGGCATCAGCAGTTCTACACCGTCAAGACGAAATGGAAGTTTTCGTGCTTTGGCTGTAGATACAGGGTCAATGTACATAGGAATGTTTTCATCGCGGCAGCGGTTAATTAAATAACTGAGACATTCCTTAGGAATATTCGTATCCAAAAAAACAGCTTGGGAGGAAATGATATAGGACCATTTTTCCTCAAACATAGATGTTGTTATTTTTTCGTATATATTCATATCAGCCATGGAGACAATGCTTTCACCATTAATATCTAATAAGGTGGTAAAAGTCCCTGTTCGCTCTGTTGGTAAAACCCATACTTGACTAACATCCACTCCTTGTCTTTTCGTTTCATTCAGTATCCAGTTACCTTCTTTGTCGTCCCCTACACAAGCCATAAGAGTAGTGCTACAGCCGAGTCGACTTAAATTTTCGGCAAAGTTGCGTGCTATACCGCCACAAGCTTCAGAAATTTTTACTGGATTAGATGAATATAAACGCACCTCCTGATTTGATCGGGCTTTCCGGTCTGTGTTTGCCCCTCCAATACAGAGGATCGACGATTCTTCTCGGAGAATATAGGCGCGTCCTTTAATTTCACCACGTTTCGTCAAGTTAGCAATATAATTGGCAACTGCAGGTCGTGATAAACCAACTTTACTTGCTAATTCTTGCTGTGATATGAAAGGATTTATTTTTATGTAATCTAAAATTTGTTTCTCTTTATCCATGAAGTAGCCTCACTTCTCATTAAACGATAGTTTATTATATAAACAAAAGTTTGTAAACTTTTAATTGTAAATAGATTAATCATAATAACTTTATCTTCTGTTTGTTTACAAGATAGCCGAAATTTCTTAGTATACAAAATACCCTTTTTTCGAACCCGAGTAAAGCAATAGGATTAATTCATTTTTTTGAAAGATATTAAAATTTTTTAGTATTCTCATTTCTAGCGACAAATAAATTATACGCTATCTAAATATTACAGACAAATGATTGGCCAATCAATAATAAACAAAAAATAGATTGTAAAAATGATTATCTTTGATTTATATTGAAGATTATGATTTTTTGTTAGATTTTCAAAAATCATATTTAAAACTCAATGAATAATAAAAAATGATAGGAGGAATTAAAATAATGAAGATTTATCTGTACCCCTTGTTGGTAGTTATAGCAGCTAGTAGTTATGGTTTAGTTTCAACTATCATAAAACTAGCAATGCGTAGTGGTTTTTCGGCATCTGAAGCTGTTACAAGTCAATTTTTTTTCGGTTTTTGTATCGCAGTGTGTATTTTCATTCTTACAAACCGAACAAAATTAAGCTTTAATGGAGTTAAAATTCTTATCTTAGCTGGAGTATTTACAGGGTTGACAAATATTTTTTATGGTCTTTCTTTGAACTATTTACCTGCATCCTTGGCCGTTGTACTATTGTTTCAATTTACATGGATAGGCATGTTGATTTCTTGTATAACAAAACGAAAATTTCCCAGTCGAATTGAATTGATATCTCTAATAATATTGGTTGCAGGGACTATACCAGCAGCGGGTTTGATAGATGTTGATTTATCTCAAATACCTTTTCAAGGTTGGTTATGGGGTTTAGCAGCTGCTCTTTGTTATTCCCTATTTTTATTTGTTAACGGTAGAGCAACTACAAATATGAATACCACTAATCGCTTAGTATTGGTTTCATTCTTTGCTTTTATGATGTCGGTTGTTTTTCAGTCTCCGGAAGTTATTTGGAATGGAAATTTGTTTAGCGAGGGACTTTGGATTTATGGTTTGATATTGGGGTTATTTGGGATGATTATTCCGGTTTTCTTATTCACTATTGCAGTTCCTAAAGTTGGATTGAGTATGTCATCAATATTGGGTGCTATTGAATTGCCAATCGCAGTGATGGTGTCAGTCATATTGTTAAGTGAAAATGTTACTTCAATGCAAATAGTAGGTATTGTAACCATTCTTCTAGGCATGAGCTTACCAACAATGCTTAATAGAAATATAGTGTTAATTAAAAAGAAAGTAGTACAACATTAGGCGCAAAATAAAATTTTCAATAACATGGTGTCATTTGTCATTAAATAATTATTTAAAATTTATTGACAATTAAAAATGTAAGCGTATACTAAACGTATGTTCATAGCATAAACAATTGTTTAAAGAAGTGAGGTGTACAAATGGCTAATGATATTAATGAAAAAGAAGAGTTGATTTTAGATATGATTCGAGAAAATCCCTTTATTTCTCAACAGGAGTTATCGGAAATTGTGGGTATATCAAAGTCGTCTATTGCTAATATTATTTCTGGATTAATCAAGAAAGAGTATGTCTTTGGCAAGGCTTATGTTTTAAATGAAATAGCTCCTATTGTTTGCATAGGAGGTGCTAACGTAGATAAGAAATTTTATACAAAATATAAAATTACTAATGAAACATCTAATCCAGTAAGATCTTCTAGATCGGTTGGAGGAGTAGCAAGAAATATTGCTGAAAATTTAGGTAGATTAGGTGAGGATGTTACATTAATTTCAGCAAGTGGTCTCGATTCAGAGTGGAAAGAGATTTATGATTTATCGTCACCTTTTATGAATTTAGAACATGTCTCTCAAAATGAAAATTTGACAACAGGATCTTATACAGCAGTTTTAGATATGAATGGGGATTTATCAATTGCATTAGCAGACATGGACGTTTTTGAGAATATTACACCTGAGTTGTTGATTAAAAACAGTAATATTCTTAGAAGAGCTAAATGTATCGTAGTGGATTTAAATTGTCCAAGTGAAACAATTGATTTTCTTTGTTTTTTCACATCTAAACATAATATTCCATTAGTCATTATTCCTGTTTCGTCTCCCAAAATGAATAGACTTCCAAAAACTTTGAATGCAGTTAGTTGGCTCATAGTAAATAAAGATGAAACAGAAACTTTTATGAATATTAAAATCAATGATGAAGAAGATTGGGGAAATTCAGTTAAAGAGTGGTTAGATTTAGGAGTCAAAAATGTTATTGTAACGAATGGTTCAAAAGGTGTAATGACAGGTAGTGAAAATGGTGAGATTCATTATTTTCCTGCCATAGAAACACCAATAGTTGTTGATGTTACAGGTGCTGGAGATTCATTTTGTTCAGGCGTTATTTATTCCTGGTTACAAAATAAAGAAATTGATTACATCATAAAAGCTGGTTTGGTCAATTCCCATAAAACAATTATGTCGAAGTATACAGTTAGACAAGAATTATCAAAAAAACAATTAATGTTAGATATGGAGGCAATTTAAATGAAAAAATATATTGAATTATCTGCAGAGGTACAACAAGCAAAAGAGGAAGGAAAAGCAATCGTTGCATTAGAATCTACTATTATTTCACATGGTATGCCTTATCCTCAAAATGTCAAAATGGCTCGTGAAGTTGAACAAATTGTTCGTGATAACGGTGCTGTTCCAGCGACAATTGCTATCATTGATGGAAAAATTAAAATTGGTTTAACAGAAGATGAATTAGAATTATTTGGTAAAAGTTCAGATGTTGCTAAAGTATCAAGACGTGATTTAGCTCAAATTATTGCTACAAAACAACTAGGAGCAACGACTGTTGCTACAACGATGATTTGCGCTGATTTGGCAGAAATCAAAATCTTTGTAACAGGTGGTATTGGTGGGGTTCATAAAGGTGCAGAAACTACTATGGATATCTCAGCTGACCTTGAAGAATTAGCCCAAACTAATGTAGCCGTAATTTGTGCTGGTGCTAAATCAATCCTAGATTTATCGCTTACACTAGAATACCTTGAAACAAAAGGGGTGCCTGTAATTGGATATGAAACGGAGTGTCTACCAGCATTCTACACAAGAAATAGTGAATATCTATTAAACTTCTCCACTGATTCAATCGATGAAATTGCTGAAACATTAAAAACGAAATGGGAATTAAATCTTAATGGTGGAGCAGTTATCGCTAATCCTATTCCTGAAAGATTTGCTATGGATGAAGATTATATCAATGAAATTATCGGTCAAGCAATTAAGCAAGCAGAAGAAAATCATATTATTGGTAAGGATAGTACACCATTCCTGCTCGGAAAAATAAAAGAATTAACCGGCGGTAAAAGCCTTGATGCCAATATAGAATTAGTAAAACATAATGCTAAAGTAGGAGCTGAAATAGCAGTTAGTTTCAACAACAAAACTAAACTAATACTAAACTGAGTTCGTAATTAGCATAAACTCAACTTCTATAAAGTTAAATGTCTCAGATTATTGTTAACAACTAGACTTTATAGAAGTTGTTTTTTAAATCGAATGTAAACGTTTCCATTTAAAAGGAGAGCCTGAAAATGAATTTTATCTTCTTAATAACAGGAATTTTACTTGTTTTTGTTGTTGCTTTTTCAGTAAGTAACAATAGAAAACAAATACAATATAAACGTATTCTGATTATGTTAGCTGTACAAATCATTTTAGTTTACTTCATGATGAATACTAGTATAGGGCTAATTGCGATTACCAAAATAGGAGTGTTTTTTGAAAAATTAATGGCGATTGCTGATTCAGGAATTCAATTTGTATTCGGTGGAATGGTGAATGAAGGTGCAATAACGTTTTTCTTTGTAGCGTTATTACCTCTGGTTTTTATGTCAGTTTTAATAGGAATACTTAATTATATAAAAGTATTACCATTCGTAATCAAATATATCGGTTTAGTTTTAAGTAAAATAACAGGAATGGGTAAACTAGAAAGCTATTTTGCTGTATCTACAGCTGCGCTGGGACAACCAGAAGTGTTCTTAACCATTATCAAGCAAATACCACTCTTATCTCCAAAAAGACTTTACACAATTTGTACATCAGCAATGAGTGCAGTAAGTATGGCGATGGTTGGGGCATATATGACAATGTTAGAGCCAAAATATGTTGTAACTGCTGTTGTATTGAATATTTTTAGTGCACTCATAGTTGCTAATATTATTAACCCATATGATTTAGACGATAATGAGGATCTAATTCAAATTGAAGAAAATGAAAGAGTTCCTTTCTTCCAAATGGTTGGAGAAAGTGTAATGGATGGATTTAAAATTGTTATTATCGTTGCTGCTATGCTATTAGGGTTTATTTCCTTGATGGAATTGATCAATGTGATTTTTCTAGGTGTATTTCATGTTTCTTTCCAAACGGTTATTGGTTATATTTTTGCACCAATTGCTTATTTAATAGGTGTTCCTTGGGCAGAAGCTGTACAAGCAGGTGGAATAATGGCGACAAAACTAGTTACAAATGAATTTGTTGCAATGTTGAATTTTGGTGAGATTTCAAACCATCTTTCCGATAAAACAGTTGCTATTGTTTCAGTTTATTTAGTTAGTTTTGCAAACTTTGGAACTGTGGGTATTGTTTCAGGTTCAATCAAATCAATCAGTGAAAAACAAGGGAGTTATGTTGCAAAATTTTCATTGAAATTATTGTTAGGTGCGACATTAGCATCTGTAATTTCAGCCACAATTATGGGTATTTTCATGTAATTTTTATATAGAGGTGAAATAGGATGATTAAAAGAAGAATTATTATGGATTGTGATCCAGGACATGATGACGCAATTGCAATTATTTTAGCTGCTGCACAACTAGAATTGGAGATTTTAGGGATTACAACAGTTTCCGGGAATGCTGAAATTGAAAAAACAACTATGAATGCATTAAAAATTTGTGATTTAGTTTCACTAACGGATGTTGTTGTTTCAAAAGGGGCAAGCGAGCCATTGATTCGATTACGAGAAACTGCACCTGGTATTCATGGAGATTCAGGCCTGGATGGTCCAGAATTGCCCGAACCTTCTCGTAGCTGGAGTGAGGAGCATGGAGCTGACACAATCATAAGACTGTTAAAAGAGTCAAAAGAGCCTGTTACAATTCTTCCAACAGGACCATTAACAAATATTGCTTTAGCTTTATCAAAAGCACCAGAAATTAAGGACAATATTGAAGAAATTGTTCTTATGGGTGGTGGAACATTTGGTAACTGGACTCCAACTGCTGAATTTAATATTTGGGTTGATCCAGAAGCTGCAAAAAAAGTATTTGATAGTGGTATTCCAATAGTAGTTATGGGATTAGATATAACACATCAAGCCATAGCAACACGAGAAGTTATCGATCAAGTGAATAAAATTGATAACAATGTTGCTAAAATAGTTGGTGAATTATTAGTGTTTTTTGCATCAACATATAAAGAGATGTTCGACTTTGATGGGGCACCAGTACACGATGTATTAACTGTGGCATATTGTGTTGCACCAGAATTGTTTAAGACGAAAGATGTAAATATTACAGTGGAAACTAAAGGAGAGTTTACTGCAGGAACAACGTTAATTGATCTACATGGGGTCACTGGTAGAAAAGTTAATGCTAAGTTTGGATTAGAACTTGATGTAGAAGGTTTTTGGAAGCTAATGATTGAAGCACTTAAAAAATACTAGATTTGAGTGGTGTACTTGAAACATTAACGGAAGTATCTCATGATAAAACCCTAGATAGATAATAAGAGTCAAAAGAAAAAACCCGGTGACTATGCCAGGTAGAACTATCTCAGAAATACACCCAAGCCTCAACAGATAGTCTTTGCAAATGAAATTGTACCTGTAACATCGTTGAAAAAAATTCATAAGGAACAAAAACAACTCATAGTAAAGTATGAGCAGCTAAAATTGTTTTGAAATAATAAGAAATTAGTATTCAAAAGAAGAAGTAGACAATTATCCAGTAGAAAAGCCTAAAAATTAGGCTTTTTTTATCTGTTTTTAAATTAAAGCAGGGGTCTCAGTAAATAATGGTTGGTATTAGATGCACGATAATATAATGAGGTAAAATTAATTTTTACCAAAAAAATATTTTTTTACCATCTTGTTTAAAAATGATATAATTTTCTTAAAATTATATTTATTTAAGAGAGGACTGGTGGAGAGTTTGCTGACATTTGGTACAGTTATAAAGCAAAATGCAAGTAAGTATAAAAATAAGCCGGCTGTTATTTTTCAAAATACGATCAAGACATATGAAGAGTTAAACATTCGCGCGAACAAAATTGGAAACGCTTTCTTGGATCGTAGCTTTCAAAAAGGCGATAAAGTAGCTGTCATGTTAAAAAACCATGCTGCTTATGTCGAGATCATTGCCGGGCTGTCCAAAATCGGAGTCATCATTGTACCGATAAACTATCGTCTGGTTGGACAGGAAGTAGAATATATACTAAGAAACTCTGAAAGCCGGGGATTCATTATTTCAGAAGAATATGAAGGTATTGCACAAGAGTTGCTCCCAAGAAACTCTCAATTAGACACCGTACTGGTAGTGGGCGGTGCGTCCAATGAAATTATGGAAGGGTATGTAGATTTTCTTACTTCAGGCTGTGATGCGGAACCGGACATTGAGGTTCATGAGAAAGATACTTTCTATTTGGGCTACACTTCCGGTACGACCGGAAAGCCAAAAGGAGTGGTCATTTCCCATCGGTCCCGAATACTGACAGGAATGGCGGCAGCTTATGAATACAAGATTGGCGAATCAGATATTCACCTTGTTGCAGGGCCCATTTATCATGCAGCCCCTTGGATTTTTCTTGTCATGCAGCTGCTCGTGGGTGGCACCCTTGTCATTCATGAATCATTTAATACAGAACAAGTACTTGAAGACATTGAGCGATACCAGATAACAAACACGTTCCTTGCACCAACGATGTACAATTTCCTGATCAACACGAAGGAAGAAATAAAAGCAAAGCATGACATCTCCCCTATGCGTGTGTTGGTTTCAGCAGGCTCGCCGCTGCCGACACAAACAAAACTGGATATTCTGGAATTTTTCAAAAATGCCGATTTGAACGAATTTTACGGTTCGACTGAAAGTGCGATTACACTGAACATTAAACCAGGTGACATTCGCCGGAAGGAACGTTCAGTGGGACATCCTTTCCCTCTTGTGGAATGTTTAATTTTGGATGACGAGAAGAACCCGATTTCGAACGGTGAAGTAGGGGAGCTATATTTTAAATCACCATACAACTTAGACGGTTATTATAAAAATCCGGATGCTGACGCCGCTTCGTTTTATCATGGTTTTTTTACAGTGGGAGATATGGCGCTACAGGATGAGGATGGATTTTACTATATTGTGGACCGAAAGAAAGACATGCTGATCAGCGGCGGCGTTAATATTTATCCGCGTGAAATTGAGGAAGTCCTTTATTCACATCCCGGGATTCTCGATGTTGCGGTGATTGGTGTACCTGATGCCGTGTGGGGGGAATCGGTTAAAGCCATTGTTGTACAAAGGGAAGGGGCTAATCTCATAGCAGAAGATATCATTGGTTACTGCGAAGGAAAATTAGCCGGCTATAAGAAACCAAAATCAGTAGACTTTGTACATGAACTCCCACGAAACCCATCGGGGAAAATATTAAAAACAACATTGCGGGATTCCTTTGCAAATGATAGAAATGGAATCTTTCATATTAATTAATTTTTTCTATTACCGAAACAAGTTGAAAAGCAACTGCGTTGATTAGGCAGTTGCTTTTTTTTATTAAATAGACTATCGCTAATAGGTTTAAAATAACAGCCTTTGCTCCTTGTGAGTAAAAGGCTGTTTTAGAGGATAAGGGGAGTATTTTGTTAAATAAGTTTATAAACACCTATAAAAAAAGTTATAGTGTTGAATTTTTTTAGTCAAAACTCTAGTTTTTCTCAACTACAGTACAAGCCATTTTATATAAAAGTCATATCATGTATAAAAGGCAGGATATGATCGAAATTACGGCCCTTCTTCGCCTGGGGATTTCATGAAATTTACCTATACTCAAAAAATGATCTAGGAATCGATGCTTTTTTTCCTCCTGTCTTCACTGGATGTGAAGTGGAGGAGGAGGTGGAGATAAATAAGTATCAATTTAAAAAAGGAATGTGTTCCTGGTAAGCCAGTATGTAATGCACCGAAAGCCCGAGTATTTCTATAATATATAGTCTTTTAAGCCTGAACGATTGAAAATAATTTTGTGAAAACCATCCGGATATATGCCTACTTTTCATTTGGCGGAGGTCCGAGAGATTGTATTGGTAATTATTTTGCATTGATGGAAGCAGTGCTTGTGCTTGCGACTATTGCAAAGCGGTACAAGCTAAGGGTAGTTTCGAATCATCATGAAGTAAAGCCCCATCCATCTCGGTCGGCTATCAACCAGTAGCAAAATAAATAATTTCTCAACACTCCAATATAAACAGCTAGAACACAATCTTTTACTTAGTGACTCTTCTAAGTATATGTTTTTCAATATCCCTGGAAATATCATTCTATAGTTACAAATTTTTAAAAAAAGGAGACGTTTAGGGGATGTGCGCAATTAACAATGGTAATGAAAGAATACTGTCTAATGAAAGTTCTATGTTGTCCCGTGAAGAGATAAAATCCATTGAATCCTGGATATCCCAAATGGGAATATACCAATTTTTTAAAACGGCAAAACAAAAAATGGTTACTGCTAAAAAAACTCTAAAATTCAAGTATAAAATGATTGGATATGGTTATAACAGAATTGTCTATGATCTCAATAATGGCTATATCTTAAAAATTGCACTGTGTGAAGTAGGATTAATGGGCAACGCAAATGAAGCATACATTTATAATAACTGCAATGAGGAAGCCCAAAAGTACCTATGTCCGGTTAAGGAGTTTGGGTCTGGCTGGATTATTATGAAGAAGATGGGCACAAAAGTGCCACTTGCAATCATGGAATATACGAAACTAATCGAGTTGGAATTAAAATTCCTAAGATATGGCATTATTCCAATAGATTTGCGGTTAGATAATGTCGCATTTTCCGAGGATAATGAAATGGTTGTCATTGATTACGGCCTATTCACCATGGATCTCAAAAGCCCTGTGTTGCGTTGGTTCGATTGACGATGGGGGGAATGACCCAATCAAATGGTGCTACTGACAGCATTTGATTTTTTATCGGTTCATTAGCAAATGAAGCATAGATGACAGCCATTGAGCCTCCAAGACAGAAACCCAGAATAGGAATCTCTTCCGCTCTAGAATGCCTTAACGACTTCTGTAGCCCTTTTGAATGTAATCCACAATATAGTTATTAATGCTGGTATATCCATCTTCATACCCATAAATGTCGGCACCAATAAGAAATGAAACCTCGGTTACTGTTTTCCTAGTACTAAAAGTAGAGATGGAAAATGTTCTTGATCTATTTACCCTGTATGGGAATCATCCAGCTGGAAACACATGACTTAGGGATGGCTTCACAGGCGTTTGCGTTGTTTTGTCCTATTTAAAAAAGAAATGGATGTTGGACTAGTAAGGGAATATTAACTAGATCACTAACTTTTTTTTCATCTAGAGGAACTAGCCGTTACAAGTAAAGACAAGCATTAATAAAATAAAGAAAAGATGAAAGGAGTGTTATTTATGAGAAACAGAAGAATCCGCAGCAGAAGAACTTTTATTCGTTTATTAAAAGAGAGCCAGTTACTTCGCTCGAGTATTATGGATCAACATATAGAATTCTTACGTAAAGTAAGAAACTCTATAAAGTAAAGAGTCAGTTCTAGCTGGGGATAACAAAGAAACTGAAGACTACAACCAGCCGCCCTAGAAGTTGGTTGTGGTTTTTAGATATAAGCCCAGTTATCAAGATGTATAGTCGCATTACTTCTCGATTGAACTGTTTTGACTTAACCATAATTTCAAAGAAACGCTTTGTGAAGAATATATGATTGAAACTTCAAAACCTAATTCAAACCATATTGAAATTTCCAAGTTACTAATAAACATGGTGTAGGAAACTAGTGTTAT
This sequence comes from Peribacillus butanolivorans, assembly GCF_001273755.1. GTDB lineage: Bacteria > Bacillota > Bacilli > Bacillales > DSM-1321 > Peribacillus > Peribacillus butanolivorans. The sequence goes on along the minus strand of NZ_LGYA01000001.1, from coordinate 2,623,800 downwards.
GTAATTTCGTTCAATGAAAATATTGATGGTAAAAAGTTACCTTTACTTACTTCTCTAGGACACGCCGTAGGTTATGGCTTTCCTTCCATCGTTTCGTGTATACCCAACAAACTTGGTGTTAATATTGTTTCATGGACACATTTTAGTTAGTCCTTACAATGATTTTTGAAAGGATGTGTCTGTCTTGGAACGAAAGAATACAGGTAAAAAATATACTATTTTTGTCTTCTCATCCATTGTGTTGCAACCCATTTTTCGCCAGTTATAACTGGCGCTCCACCATGTAATGTTAGTTCGTTTACGTTTATATCAGTATAGAAATATTCGAAATACACCGCCATTCCTTTTCGTGGGGATACTGAAAGATTTAGTTTAGGAAAAAAAGTTTCTCCTCCATGCTCCACATCATTTAAGTACATGACGATTGTGCTAATTCTATTATTTTTTGTTGCTTTACTTGAAGATGTAAAAAAATCAAAATGAGCTTTATACTCTTGACCAGGAGTATATTTAAGAATTTGAATACCATCCCCATGTTCAATGGGTATATTCATAATAGATGATACTCTTTTTTCAATTTTGGTAATGATGTCATTTTCATTATCTTGAAAATACATACTACTACTTGTTCTTATCTCATTTACTTCGTGTGTAACTCCAATTTTAGAACGATGCATTTTGTCTTTTGACAATCTAATTAGTTCGTCACATTCTTCGTCACTCAAAACATTTCCTAAAATTACTATTAGTGGTTCTTCTAATCTAGCAATTATATTAATTTCTCTATCTTCTGTTTTGATTTTATTTCCAATGTGATTAAAAATAGTTTGTTCTTTACTAATTGATTTTTTACTATCAATTGTCAACTTTCATCGACTCCTTAAAAGATTTAATTTTCAGAATGATTAATTTGTTTTGTTTCTTTAAGAGTTTATCTATGATAATTATATCATGAACCTCCCGTTATATAACTGTTTCTTATTCAGCTAACAGGTGCGTTCGTATTATAAGGTCGACCAGTAAAAATTACTGGTTGACCTTTTTTTAATAGATTCTATGATATCAGTAGCCAGGGGAGGGCGTACGGGTGCGTGCGATGCTTACCAGTTGGTGTGCTTTATAGAGGATTTTGAACCTCATGAAATTAGAGAAATTCACCTTTAGACCTTCGGAATTTGTCAAGACAACAGAAAATCGTAACGAATATATGTATGTGGAAGCTAAACTTCATTTTCGCACATTGATATTAAAGGAATATCCCACTTCAGAGGCCGGATTAACAGCCGGGCAAAGTAGACTAGCAAAAACATAATGGACTCCGCATCTCGAAATCCATTGTTTTTTAAGAAGAGTTGGTTAAGAAAAAAACCTTGTAATAACTCTAAATTGCTTTCCGAATATTATCTATTATTTTTGTTTGTGTAATCCGGCCAAGTGGTGAGGAACTCTAATTCTCTAAGGCATTATTTTGTTGAATTTATTGTATTTAAGACGCAGCAAACTTGAATAATATCAGTATACAGTACGGTATACAAGTAGCAGGTGCAATCGGTACAGTTATTTTTGTTACATTAATGACAACGTATGCTGCAGATCGTACGACAGAACTAAGTCATACAATGGATGCTGCAATAGCAGGCAAACAAGCTTTACTGGATGCCATTAACTATACCTCACTTGTAACAATTGGATTAGCTATTGTTGCAACAATTTACTCACTCTTTATCCGTAAACATATGTACGAAGAAATTTAAAATGAGGAGTCTATACTTCTCTGAAAAATAATGCCTTTTTTATAAAACCTTAAATAAGAATTTTAAAAGAGTAATCATAATTCAAAGAAATAGAGCTAAGTACTATAGTGGCTTTTATTATGTGTAGAACAATTATAGTAATAGATTATGAAACTTCGAATCTTAAACAAATGGGGCATTGATTCAAGAAGGGTTAATGCCTTGTAAATAAAAAGAGTTTAAAATTCAGGAGGTAACTTTTCCACAAAGTACCTCTATTTTATAACTATTCTCCATAGTAAACTAGTAAAGTTAAATTTATCAAAATTTAAGGAGAATAAAATAATAGTGAAAAAATTCTTTGGATGTCTTATTATGTTCTGCCTTCTTTGTATTTGTCTCTTTCCAACCAGTGGTAAAGCATCAAGTAATACACTTTACATAGGTTCTGTTAAAGCGGGCACTTCAAAGGTTTATAGTTCTCCTAAACTAGGTTCCACTATACTAATGACCTTAAAAAAAGGCGAGGAGTTTCCCATCATTTCTTCTGTCGTTGGAGATTCTACGAAGCCTATTATACATAAAGTAAAGACTGGAAACACATTATGGAAAGTAGCAAATCAATATGGAGTTTCAGTAAGTGAGTTACAGAAAGAAAACAAATTAACCTCTTCCGAAATTAATGTTGGCCAAAACCTGAAGATTCCCCAAAAATATAAGATCCATAAGGTTGTATCAGGAGATACATTGTGGAAGATTTCTACTAAATATGAGGTAACCACAAGTGATTTGACGAAATTAAATAACTTACGAACAGTTACCCTTAAAGTTGGTCAAAAATTGAAGATTCCCGATTATTACTACCAGGTTCAACTGCTTGATGGTAAAAAGGGATGGATAAAGAAATCTCTACTTCAAAAAAAGAAGCAAAGCCTTATCGTCATGGGCTGGAAGCATAATGGATCGAAAGAAAACTACACCCAACAACTTAAAAACCCCAATTTAAATGTAGTATCTCCTCGTTCCTATACGCTGAAGGATTCCGGTAATTTCGTTTCCGTTTCTGTCGATACAAAATACGTTCAATACGCTCATAAACAAGGAAAACAAGTTTGGCAACTAATTGGTAATAAATTCGACCCTGTTTTAACAGGTTCAATACTAGGTAGTACTAAAAAACGCCAGAAATTAGTTTCAGCTTTACGAGATTCGCTTGTTAAAACTAAAAGTGATGGAATAAATGTAGATTTTGAAAACATCGATCCAAAAAATAAGAAGGACTTTGTACTTTTCATTGGCGAGCTAAAAAAGGCCCTAAAACCTCATGGTATTAAACTATCGGTGGATGTCACTCGAGAAAATGACGACCCTTTTTGGTCAAAAAGTCTAGATAGGAAAGAACTTGGCAAAATAGCGGACTATATAATCATTATGGGTTATGACGAGCATTGGGGAGGGAGCCCAGTAGCCGGGTCCGTTTCCTCGTTACCTTGGATCAAAGAAGGAACTAAGCTTTTAATGAAAGAAGTACCTGCTCATAAGATAATATTGGCTGTACCATTTTATACGAGAGAATGGGTAACCGATTTATCGACCAATAAAGTGAAAAGTCATGACCGTACCATGGCTGAGGTCAACAAAATCATTTCATCTCATGGACTTAAAAAGGTATGGGATAAAAAGACCTCACAAAATTACGTGGAGTATACTTCCAAAGGGAAAAAGCATCAAATATGGATAGAAGATAAAAAATCGATGAAGCTTCGGCTTGATCTGGTAAAACAAAATCATATAGGCGGTGTATCTGCTTGGTACATTGGATCAGAAACACCTGACATTTGGGATGTATTTCATTTTAATCAATAGTGTAACAGAACAATCTTCGGATAATGGAGGTTGTTCAGCTTGTAGAAAAAGGTCCCTTTTAGGGTCTATATCTGCAAGCTTTTTTTGTGTAATTACAAATAACAGATTACAGATAAAAGTAGTATAAACAATTTGAAGGAGGAATGAATAATGGCCATTAGGAAATTAACTAAAGTCGGCAATAGCTTGGGTATTACGTTTCTAGTTGAAATGTTGAAACCTGGTAAGCGACATTAACCATTTCCGGGGGACCAATATATTCTTCCCCCGGTTCAATTACAAAGCCTTTGTCTGCAACGAGGTGTATCAGACGTCCATCCTCCGTCATGCTAAATATAAAGACCCATTCAATTACGCCTTCCTTTTCTTGAATCAAGGTAAGCTTTTGTTTAATTTCTGGGAATAGGAAGTTTGCCGGTTCATATTTTTTTGTAGACTGATAACCTCTTCAGTTGGAATGATAGCTGCGGTTACAGCGGCAACGGAACGAAGCCCCTACTGGTATATCTGTGAAGAAATGAAGCAGAAGGGCCAATTACCCTCTAATGAATGGAAAGGTTCTTTTCTAAGAACTTCCAGCAGAGTATTCTTTCCTGAAAGAAGTATTGCCTTACAGAAATCGGTGGAAAATTTAGCAGATTCCTATAGTCGATATTATAAAAGCAAAACAAGTCACCACGCTTCAAATCGAAAAAGAATCCTATCCAGTCCTATACGACTAAACATACGAATGGGAATATTGGAATTGTTGAAAACAAAATCAAATTGCCAAAACTCGGTCTAGTTCGTTTTGCTAAAAGCCGCGAAGTCGAAGGGCGAATCATCAATGCCACAATCAGGCGGAACCCTTCGGGTAAATATTTCATTTCCGTTTTAGCCGAAACCAATGTACAAGTACTTCCTAAAACGAATCGTTCGTGCGGTGTAGATGTTGGTTTGAAGAACTTTGCTATTCTTTCAGATGGTACGGTCTATCAAAACCCAAAATTCTTCTGGACGGTCGAAAAGAAATTGGCCAAAGCACAACGGATTCTTTCAAGGCGACAAGAAATAGCCTTGAATCAAAATAAACCATTGGCTGAAGCCAAAAACTATCAAAAACAAAAACGAAAAGTGGCTATCCTACACGAAAAAATTTCAAATGCCCGAATGGATTACTTACATAAAGTTTCTACCGAAATCATCAAAAACCACGATGTTATTGGAATGGAAGACTTGCAAGTGTCGAATATGATGAAAAATCACAAACTAGCTAAAGCTATTAGTGAAGTATCTTGGTACCAATTCAAAAAAATGTTGGAATACAAAGCAAAATGGTATGGTAAACAAATCGTGACCGTATCTAAAACGTTTGCTTCTAGCCAATTGTGTTCTAGCTGCGGTTACCAAAATAAAGACGTTAAACATCTGAATCTTCGTGAATGGGATTGTCCTTTTTGTTCTACTCACCACGATCGAGATATTAACGCAGGACTCAATCTAATGAATGAAGCCATAAGGCTTCTAACCGTAGGAACTACGGGAGTAGCCTAATTAAAAATTGGCCGATAGGCTAATGTTCTTAGGAATCCCCCACTTCAATCAGACCGTAAGGTCGATAAGTGGTGGGTAGTTCAATCACTGGTGAAAAGCGTGCCTCTTCAATTTTATTACGTAATTTTTTATATTTCCTACTCATCGTCGGCTGGCTGACTTCCAATACCTTTGCCGCTAGTTTTAATGATTTGTATTGTTCCATTGCCATGTTGATCAGTTGTTCCTCCACAAGTTCGACTGCTTCTTGCAAAGGCATTAGAAAATCGATAACAGGTAGTGAAGTGGGTTTGGGCCCTTTAAAAGGGAGGACCTCTTTAACCAATGCAACATCCAAATCAGGTATTCCGCTTGTAATCACAAGCCTCTCAACTGTATTTTCAAGGTCGCGCACGTTACCGGGCCATTGATAGATACATAGCAAGTCGATTGCATCCGGGGTGAAGGCTACATTTCGATTGTACAGTGTATTGTACTACCTCTTGATATGATGGAGGTGTCCCAAAGCTCGCCAGCGAAACGGACAAATACATCAACACCAGGAGGCCAAACATGAAGTATAACCCCCAAAAAAAAATCTCTTAAATTACTTCTGAAACACTAATTAACGGTGTCGATATCGCAAAATTCAAACATGTAGCCAGAGCTCAAGACTTTAACGATGTGTGTCTTCTATTCGCTTATTCGTAGTCTTTAATTCACATAATTATTAGAGTTTTTTGTGTGTTACAATAAAGACATCAGCATACACTATCTCTTATTTTCTAACGAGAAACTTAGATAAAGAGTAACATTTTAGAATTAAAAGCTATAACACTATATTTATAGAAAGGGGAAAAGAACATGAATGAGATTAGAAATATTTATTGCGTTGGTCGAAACTACGTAGCACATGCAAAGGAATTAAATAATGAGGTACCTACTTCCCCATTTCTATTTTCTAAGCCTACCCATGCCTACATGGAAGCAAATGGTCAAGAGATTTACCTGCCTGGCAATCGTGGTTCTGTCCATTTTGAAACTGAACTTGTCATAAAGATTGGAAGACAACATGAAGTAGGCATGAAGGTAGATGAAGTGATAGAAAGTATGGGGATTGGGATCGATTTTACTTTACGGGAAGTTCAAAGTGAACTTAAGAAAAAAGGGCAGCCATGGTTACTTGCAAAAGGGTTCCCTAATTCGGCTATTGTGAGTGAATTCGTTGTTTTTCCAGGAATAGAAGAAATAAAAAAAGTAGATTTCATGCTAATTAAAAATGGGGAGAAGGTTCAGCAAGGAAATATTAAAAATATGATTTTTGATTTGCAGACAATCGTGGATTTCACGGCCCTACACTTTGGATTGGGTGAAGGTGACATAATCTTTACGGGAACACCTGAAGGAGTTGGACCAGTTTTAGACGGAGATCATTTATCAATGGTATGGGATAATAAAGTTCTCGGTGAATGTTATATTAAATTAGCTTAATTCAGTTTTCTTATATTTTTACTAATTAAATTTATCATAATATGAGATTCTAGATCTCGCTGTGTGGCGTATTTGTATTTAAAAAGGAGCGATTTAATGAGTATAATCCAACCTAATATTCTTGTCTTTAGCCCTATGCAAACAGATGTTGAGACTTATGCTGAAAGTATTCGCAATAATGGGTTTATGTCAGTAAAGACAGCTACAACTTTGGATGAAGTTGAAAAATATTTACCTGGTACTGAAGTTATTTTGGGATGGAACTTCCCCACACATCTACTAAGTAAACCAATTGCCTCATCTGTCCGCTGGTTTCAGTCAATGGGAGCCGGAGTCAATGATTTAATTGAAGACAAATCTATACCTGAGAGCATTATACTAACCCGAATTGTCAACCAATTTGGTACTTATATTTCTGAATATGTATTTTCGTTTCTCTTGTACATAGTGAAAGACAATCCCCGTATGAGACAATCACAAATGGAACGGAGATGGGATCCTTTCATTTCTGAAACTCTGAAGGGGAAAACAATCGGGGTAGCCGGACTCGGATCGATTGGTGCCGAAATTGTACGTAAAGCTCGAGTGTTTGATATGAATGTACATGGATTAAGCTTTAGCGGAAAACAAGCATCATTAGTGGACTGTCACTTTACTCCAGATCAATTGAGTGAATTTGTAAAAGATCTAGATTATTTGGTCCTAACCCTTCCTTTAACGGATTCCACACATCATATTATGACGAGGGACCTCCTTTTAGCAATGAAACCAAAAGCTTGTCTTATCAATGTTGGCCGTGGATTATTAATTGAAGAAGAGAATTTAATATCTGTTATGCAATCAGGACATCTTCAGACAGCCATCCTTGATGTTTTTGAGACAGAACCGTTACCTAAAGACCATGTCTTCTGGACAATGCCGAATGTATTTGTCACTTCTCATCTGTCAGGACCGAGTACTATTGAAGGCGTAAGCAGTTTTTTTATTGGAAATTTAAAGCGATTTTTAAGTGAACAGCCGTTACATGGATTGGTAGATCGGAAACGCGGATATTAACTAGAAGCATGAATAAACCGCTTTGAATCAATTCATTCAAAACGGTTTATTCATGTCGTCTATTATCTCTTCAGATATTCCTTTTGTTAAACAACCGTTGAGAAAGACTTCTAGGACAATGTTAAAAACTTCACTTGCTTTGAATTCACTACCATAGAAATAATCAGACTCAAATGGGCTAAATTTTGATAGCAGTTATACTGTACGCTAAGTATTATTCGACAATGAAAATGATGAATTTCCGTACGCTAAGGCATTTCCATAAAGGCACTTTGATTTTGAAATGCCTTTTGGCACTAATTTCCATACCGAATTAAGCTTATCTTGAACAGTACCATAAACGAACGTTATTGGTACTTTGTTGTTATACCAAGGATTCAACGCTTAGCGTACATTTTAGCCAAAAAGATGGTGGGACCCCTTATAGAAGTTTGGTCAACATTACCAACGTCTTTCTAAAATCCACAAAAACTCCCTTTTCAACTCAGGTAGCTTCTGGGGTTGGATCCAACACATTTGTAACTTTTACATAAGCGAAATGATTATCCCCCAATTTGGAAAATAAATGTTTACGTATCGTTTATGGTTAAGATCCAATGCTATGTTCTACTGCATTATCCCAACTGGGAAAATAATACAATGCATTTTTCATTAACTCTGGATCTGACTTCTTTACCTCTTTCTTCCGAGGTGGCTTCCCTTCTTTTTCTACTAATTCAGAAATTTGATTCACGACTTCTTCAACACTCATACTTACTTCCATTTGTATCCTCCTTCTGGAGATTTAGTTATATATATATTTTTTCCTATTAAAGAAAAATAATACATTTTTTCTATCTGAACTGCCCAGTTCGAAACGCAGGCGTCATTGGATTTACAAAATCGATTGCTCTTGAACTTGGGCAATATGGCATTACTGCTAACTGTATTGCCCCATAAATTAAAGTAAAAGTGAAATTTCTTTAACTCGTACGATTGAAACAAATGGCTAAAGCAAAAACTGAAGCTAGTACTAGCAATGATGAAATGGATACAATCGATATTTTGCCTGAATATAAGAAAGCACACTCTAAAAGAATATACAAGCCATGCCCCGACTAGTAATGATCTTGGTTTATAAAAGTGTTTGATCATTTATCAATACACTATGTGTTATGAAACTAAAGCCGTCCTTTAGCATAAGAAAAGAATCTTAACAAAAATGTTTAATCAATCTTTATCTTAGATCAATAGCATTTTTAATTTTTTCATATTTCGACAGCGTTTTCATTTGTTGTCCTTTATACTTTTAATTTGATAGAGAAATGATCAAGAGATATTAAAGTGGGTTAAACAAGTGCTAGTTTCATAATGAATACATTATTTCTATATTGGTTTAGTTGCTTAAGGAAAAGACAATCTATCAGTTTACTAAACATCAGAACTCAATTAAGTTTGGCGGAGGGATATGAGTGAGGGAAAACATCGGAGTACAGCAGATTGAAAATTATGTTAAATTAGAAGATAAAGTTTTGGTAAAGATGGTTCATAGTGGAGATAGCGAGTCATTGGCTTTTTTAATTAATAAATATCAGAATTTTGTTCGTGCGAAGACAACCCCATACTTTTTAATTGGCGCAGATAAAGAAGATCTTGTTCAAGAGGGAATGATTGGTCTATATAAAGCTATTCGTGACTTTAGAGAGGACAGGATGACTTCTTTTAAAGCTTTTGCTGAACTTTGTATCACTAGACAGATTATAACCGCGATCAAAACGGCTACTCGTCAAAAGCATGCACCTCTAAATTCGTATGTTTCTCTTGACAAGCCTCTTTATGATGAAGAATCTAACTATACGCTTATGGATATGATATCCGGTGAAAAAATAACGAATCCGGAAGCATTAATCATTAACAAAGAAAAAGCTGATGATATAGAACTAAAAATATCAGAATTGCTTAGTGATTTGGAAAGAAGAGTGTTGGCCTTATATATGGATGGACAATCATATGTTGAAATTTCTGAAGAACTAAACACGCATGTAAAGTCGATTGATAATGCTCTCCAACGAGTAAAAAGAAAACTTGAACGGCATCTGGGGATAAGGATGGCTATCTGATAACTTCGTTTAAATTTCCCAAATTGATATATAGTTCCATTTGAAAATTAAAAACGTCGTTATTTTCAACCCCAGAAGTTGCTTGGAGGGCCAGGCAGTTTCTGTGGTTTTTTCATTGCCCATAAGAAGTTTTATATTAAATAGACAAACAAAGAAATTGTGCCTTACTTATTCCCGCAATGGGCGCAATTCTGTAGCAAGAATTGTGCTCTTTCTTTATGTTAAGGTTATTTAAGGTATATTTAGGCAGTATAGCTAAATAAACTAAGAATAATATCACTTCTTAATATTTAACGAATAAGAGTTTTGTTACTATAAAAATAAGTGAAATAAGGAGATGTTTACGGTTGGGAAAGAAAGTATTAGTTGTCATTGATGTGCAAACGGCCGTTGTTGAACACGGGTATAAACGCGATAAGACAATTGACAAAATTAACCGATTAATTCGTTGTGCAAGAGAGCAACAGATACCGATTATATATATTCAACACGAATATCCAGAAGGTCCGATGAGTAAGGGCGAACCTGGATGGCAGTTTCACCCACGACTTGAGAAGCCCCTCCATCAAGAGGTTACCATCTATAAAACCGTGCCAAATTCATTTACTCACACACCTTTAAAACAAACACTCGACAAGCTAGACGCAACGCACATCTACATTTGTGGTGCACAGACGGAATTCTGTGTTGATTCTACGTGTCGAGGAGCCTTTGATTTAGATTATAACGTCACCCTCATCACAGATGCTCATACCACGAGTGATGCAGATCACCTATCAGCCCCCCGCATTATCGAACATACCCATGTAACGTTAAAGAATTTTTGGAGTCCAAATGCAACAATAACTTTGGAAAAATCATTAGATCTTGACTGGATAAAAAATGAAGTAAACCCCAGATAAGGGAGACTAGTAACCTTTCATTTAGGGTTCTTCAGCAATTGGGCGCGATTCTTTAATAAGAATCGCTTTTCTTATAGAATTAACAGGTGCTTTACTTCAATAAGCAAGATTGCTGAGGCAGCCTTTTTCTTATGGCAATAACGGGGCAGTATAGGTTTATTAAGAATAAAGTCGCATGTGCTATAATTTGGAATAATCAAAATGTAAAGTTAAGGGGAAATGTTAAACGTGGTGAATGAATTTTATTAAAGCCAAATAATTTTAGAAAATCATCTTGTTAAGTTAATTCCATTTGAAGAAAAATACAAAGAGCAGTTAAAAAATATCATTTATGATGAAGAGGTTTACTCTACAATAGAGTGTAAGAATGATGCAGAACTCAACAAGTACATAGATGAAACCGTTAATCAAAGAATGTTGGGCTATTCATATCCTTTTTTAGTGATTGATAAAAGAACCAATGAAATTGCTGGTTCAACAAGGTTTGGACATATTCAGTTTAATAATAAGCGATTGTAAATTGGATGGACTTGGTAGGGTAAGCCATATAGAGGAACTGAATTAAATAAAGCCTGTAAATTTGAACTATTAAAATATGCATTTGAAATTATGGATTTTAGAAGAGTACAATTTAGTGCTGATATTAGAAATATTCGTTCACAAAAGGCAATTAAAAAGTTAGGAGCAACAAAAGAAGGAGTTTTTAGAGCAAATTATTTGGATACATCTGGAGTAAGCAGAGATGATGTATACTTTTAGGTTACAGTCTCAATGCCTTAAATTACTACTGTACTACCTATGATTTTCTTTATGTAAACCAATGGTTTACACCATATTACTAAGCGTTTGTGGTTGTTTCCCATAAATGTTATAAAGTGGTACTAAGAGGTGATGGTATATGGAATTGGGAGAACACTTGCAAAAGTTAAGAGAACAAAAGAACATGTCTAGAGAAGAACTAGCTCAAGAAATGAATGTATCTAGACAGGCAGTTTATAAGTGGGAGAACAATAAGGGATATCCTGATATTGAGAATCTTATAAAGTTAAGCGAACTTTATGAGATTACATTAGATGAACTGATTAAAAATGATCGTACATTTCAAAAAAAATAAGTATTGATGAGGATAAAAAAAAGGAAAATGATCTTACAGGTCCTGGCTTCTATATAGGTATTATATTCGTATGTTTTGGACTTTTTATTGACTTAGGCTCCTATTCTATCGGTATCACTATTTTAGGTTTTTTGACAATGGCGTTTTATGAAGACTTAAAAAAGATATTATGGAGTGTAAAGAAAGATTTTAACGAGCTGTAGAGTTTTAAACAAAAAGCTTTTATGAAGAATATTCGTAAAGGCTTTTTTGCTTCTGATAAAATCCATTATGGTAACTAAGTTTTTACATATAACTGTTTGATTATTAAAGTTTCCTTAATCAACTAAACCAGCTAATAGTTAGTCAACATTTTTCAATGAAAACTTAAAATATTTCATGCTATACTAAATTTGTGCATGCCAAATAACCTTCCAATGAACTGTATTTGGAAAGTTTTGTACTATTTAGTTATACTTTTGAACTAGGCTAGATATTGGAAAATCGTGTTATTTTGTAATAGTGCATAAATCCAATGTATAAGCTTATTGGCACATGCTATCACAGCTACTTTAAAGGGCTTTCCTTCTTCACGTTTCTTATCATAAAACTCTCGTAATCGCTTGTTACGAGGGATGATTTCATCTGTCGTTTTCTTCTTGCGACAATCACGAATGGCACATTTAACAGCCATATACAAGGCGTGTCGTAGTCTGCCAGAACCTCTTTTGGTAATCCGATTTACTGTGCTTTAAATTTACCTGATTCAAAGATACTTGGATCAATTCCGGCAAATGCCACTAGTTTTTTAGGGTGATTAAACCGATCAATCTCTCCAATTTCAGAAATAATCGTTGCAGCGATTTTTTCGCCGATTCCAGGGATGGATTGGATAATCTTATATTCTTCAATTTCTTTTGCCAAAGCATTTATCTCGTCTTCAAACTTGGATAGGTGCTTTTGGTATTCTATAAGCATTTTTATATACATTTCAAGGCTTAAAATGTGACTCTGATATAAGGTTCTCTGAAAAGGGTTTCGAGCTGAGGCAGCCGTAAGTTTCTCTGCCTGTGTATTCGCCCACTTTTTAGAACGACTTGGACAAAGTTCATTAATCCTATTTGCTACAGTTTCTTCACCGACTGCTAATATGTCTTCAGAAGTAGGGAATTCTAATAGAGTAAGCAAAGAAACAACTGAATACAAATCTCCAAAAACCCCTCTATATTCTGGAAATACTTGGTCAAGAACAGCCTGGAACTGTAGTTTTGTTTGTACATAGATCCCTGTTATATTTTCGTGTTGTCTTGAAAGATTACGAAGATTTAAGAGTTGTATCCCTCGTTTTTTATAAGGCTCTAAATCCTCTTTATAGTACAGCTCGCAGAGGTGACGTGCATCAATTATATCTGTCTTTACTTTGCGTAAACTTGAGCTCTTCGCACGATAAGAAATGAGTGGGTTAACGACAATTAATAAGTAACCTCTCTCCTCAAAATACTGTACAACGGGCGTATGATAATGCCCCGTGGATTCCAATACAATCGGAGGTTTGATCCCCGTTTTATTTTCTAGTTCTCTCAGAAACTGAAATAGTGTTTCTAGTCCTTCAATGGTATGCGTAACTTTAAAACTACCTTGATAAGGCTTCTTTTTATCCAAGAACGCTTGAACCTGACTTTCACCTTTAGCTACATCCAGACTAACCACTGGATTCATTTTTTATCTCCTCCAAAAACATAGTATTGCCGGTAACCCCTAATCCTTCTTACAGTATCATAGCTTCGCTTGTTATACGAGATCTTGGTCCCAACCAGCCAAATCATGTTTAAGCAAGTAGGGGGCGAACTGTTTAGTTAACAGGATCTTAAGCCCCACGGGCAGGTACGTTCTACCCCGGCTACCGTTATCATATATCGATATAAAAATTGTTCAACCAGAAATAACTGGCTGACTTTATAATACGAAAGGGGCAGGTTAGTGATATAAGGTTTTTTTTGGATTAGAACATCTATATAAAATTCATGGTCATTTAAAAGTAGAATGAAAAGCAATAATAATAGCATTGCAAGAAATTGTATTTTGTTATGTATAAAACTTTTATTATTTGTTTTTGGTATATCATAGCATTATAAGATTCATGTAATATCGAAGTAAGATTCATATAATTTAAACTATACATAAAACAACAGAATTAAGGTGAAATTTAAAATGAAATTAGAGAGTGAGAGGTTTTATTTAAGACCTCTTTGCGAGTTAGATGCACCTATTATGATAGAAAATACAATGGAGGAAGAAAAATGAAGATTATAGAATTACCAATTGAATTTGAATTTAATGGACAAAAAAATTACATTTATCCTAGCTTAATTATATTAGAAAATGAACTTACCTTGGTCGATACAGGGTATACAAATTTTTTAAATTTAATCGAAAATGAAATTTTAAAAAATGGATATGAAATAAAAAATTTAAAGAATATAATCATTACTCACTATGATGATGATCATATAGGTTCCTTATATGATTTCAAAGAAAAGTATCCTTGGATTAACATTATAGCTAGTGAAATTGAATCAAAATACATTAGTGGTGAAATGAAGGCAGAGAGATTGGTTCAAGCCGAAAAAATGCTAGAAAATATGCCAAATGAAGATATGGAATTTGGTAAATGGTTTATACAGCAATTAAAGAATTTGAAGCATGTTTCAATAGATGAAAAGCTACATGATGGTGATATGATTTTAGATAACAATTGTAGAGTCATAGCAACACCAGGGCATACTTCAGGGCATATTTCATTATATTTTCCAAGTTTAAAAAGTGTAATTACAGGTGATTCAGCTGTTAAAGAAAATCATGAATTAGTCATTGCTAATCCACACTTTTGTTTAAATGTTGAGAAAGCAAAACAGTCTTTGACAAAGATTAAAAATCTTAAAGCTGAAAATTACTATTGTTATCATGGTGGAAAATTCACTTTATAATTGGGGGCTGAACATTAATATTCGGCACTTGAATTAAACAACTTTATTATCTCTACACACAAGCCGGGTTTAACAACCTTTTATATTACATTATATCTTCCGTAATCGGGCGCGATACTTTAATAAGAATCGCTTTTCTTAAAGAACTAACGGGTGCTTTACTTCAATAAGAGAGTTGCTATATGGTTCAAGAGTTTGGCGTTTGTTTGTTTTTTATCGTTTATTCAGGATTTTATACAACCTTGATGTAGCAAGGGTTTGCTAGATGATCAATAAAAAGGCCCTAGATTAACCACTAGAGCTTTTTCTATTTCATCTTTATTTATCTAATTATGAAAGCTGTAGGTTCGTAAAAGTAGACTTTTACGAACGGTGAAGTTTCTTCTCAAAACACCCGTTATTCATGTTCGCTAAAGTTCTGAAACACTTTACGAACGTCCTTGGACCCTCATATACTTTTACGAACGCCCTGAACGAAATTCGTGAGCTAGATCAGTACAAGGGTAAAGATGAAAATGTGTATTTTTATAAATTAATTGCTGCATGGAATCAAGATTTATTGAAATTTAATCAAGAGTCTCATTGAGAAACAAAAATATAGTGGACAATTGATTGATGAAATGGAAGTTGAGTAGCGTATTGCTACTCTTTTTTTGTTGTATTTATCACAAAGAAAAGTCCTATAAAGAATACTAAAAACTTAAAAAAAACGGTCAAGTAATAATTTGAGTAATATTGCGGTAATTCTATTGATCATATGGATAGTGATGAAATAGAAAAAGGGCTGGTAAGAGAACGGGTGTCAGATACCGATTGATAGTTGGAATTTAAAGACTAATGACTCATTTACAAACTATTCAGTTAAATGCATAATTAGGAAGATTATGAATAAGGAGGGATTATATGTATAAAAAATCACTAACAGTACTATTAGCTGCGGGTATGGTTCTATCAACTGGTACAGTATTTGCACAAACAAACGGGGCAACAAATGCCCAGTCTGACACAGCTTTTGATAACAAAGTTATCAAAAAAATTAGTGCGGACAATATGTATAATACGATTGCCTATCTATCAGAGCAACCGAGGGCTGCTGGTACAGAAGGGGAGCTCCGTGCAGTCAAATACATAGAAAGTCAGTTTAAGAGTCTTGGTTTTGAAACAAAGGTTCAGCCTTTTCCCATCTATGATACGGTGCAAAATGTAAAAGTGAAAATTGGTGACAGTGATTTAGGAGGAACACCGCGTGCCATTAGCGGCAGTATCAGCGGGAAGGTAACGGCCGAACTTGTTAATGTTGGAAAAGCAAAGCCAGAGGAAGTTGGAGAAAATGTATCTGGGAAAATTGCACTAGTTGAACGTGGGGACATTACCTTTGTTGAAAAGGTTCAGAATGTCCTAAATAAAGGAGCGGTTGGCGTTTTAATGTACAACAACTCACCATCAGGAAATAATTTCGGACAAGTATCAGCGGGGCAAAATATACCTGCTGTAGCCATTACCCAAGCCCAAGGGTTAGAGTTGGTCGAACAGCTTAAAACTAAACAAATCACGTCCACTCTAGAAGTGGGAAAAGCTGAAAGAATCGAAAAAACATCCTACAATGTCATCGCTTCCCTAAAACCAAAAGCCAATAAGGATAATGGTCAAATCGTGACTGTTGGAGCCCATCATGATTCTGTCCCGGGCGGCCCTGGTGCAAACGATGATGCTTCGGGTGTATCAGCTGTGCTGGAACTGGCAAGGATCCTGGCCAAAACGCCAATTGACACTGAAATTCGCTTCCTCACGTTCGGATCTGAGGAAAGAGGGCTCGTTGGATCATCCTTCTATGCAGATTCCCTTCCCAAAGAGGATGTAGACCGCATGGTGGCTCACTTCCAAATGGATATGATAGGCGGACGTGATGCTGGCGAGGATAATCCTGCAGGTGGTTTGATTATGTATACCATTGATGGAATGAAAAACCTTGTGACGGACCTGGGTTCCTCAGCAGGGGCCAGAACGATGGATGTTGCGATTCCTTATGGACAGCTGGGCAGGAGTGACCACCAACCATTCCATGAGCTTGGCATTCCATCCGCCTTGTTTATCCATTCCCCTGTAGAGCCTTGGTATCACCAGCCTACAGATACACTGGATAAGATATCGAAAGAAAAATTGCAGCAAGCAGCTGAAATTGTCGGTGCCAGTGTGTATCAAATTGCCCGTCCGGAAACTCCGGCATTAACAAATGCACGTGTAGCTCCTGGCACGGTAGACTATGATTTTGATGACCGTCCGGTAGATTAAATACTTCATTGTACAGAATTACGAGATTAATAATGGATCTTGGAGAAAATCAGGAGGGCAGCTGTGTAGTTTACAGATGCTCTCTTCTTTTTATCGGCCAGCGCCTCGTGCTTAATTATTTCACTATTTCTAAGCTCTAAGTCTAGTGAAAATCCTATATGAAATATGTAATAAAACATACATGCTTATCCAACTCCAATACCATTCCCACTGTAAATACTCACAGATACGGTAGGCATATCATAGATAGCAAGCACATCTGACATAGCAACACATGATATGTCTAAGTTTTTTCCTATTTCGTACTCTGTTTCAAACGAATGAAGTGTTCATTTTAAATATCAAATAGATATTTTTGTTGTTATTTCCTAAAAACACTCTACTATAATAGTAGGGAGGTAGCATTTGCCATGAAAAGAATACTAGTGTTTCTAGCTACATTTATGTGTTTGTTATGGTTCCTTGCGCCATTTGTAAAAGGTCAATTTCAAGAGGAACCAAAAGTCTCGGAAACAAAGGCTGAGAATAAAAAGAAACTTAAAGCCGAAAACGCTTCATCTCACGCTCATACACCTGTTCCGAAACAAAAAGTAACGGCAGCAACCATAGGCGCTGTGGGAGATATTTTAATTCACGATAGGGTGTATATACCCGCCCGCAAGTCAAACGGCTCGTATGACTTTAATCCGATGTTCCGATTTGTGAAGTCCTATCTGGGAAAAACGGATATTACGGTGGCTAATCAGGAAACGATGATTGGCGGGAAAGAAATAGGGCTTTCCTCATATCCTTCCTTTAATTCACCAGTAGAGGTGGGAGATGCTCTAAAGGCAAACGGGGTTGATCTCGTGACAATCGCCAATAACCATACACTTGACCGAGGAGAAAAGGCCATTTTGAATGCGCTTAACCACTGGAACAGTATTGGGATGCCTTATACAGGAGCTTATCAATCGTCTGAAGACCAGGAGATCATTCGGATATTAAAAAGAAACGATATTACCTTTTCGTTTCTCAGCTATACATATGGAACGAACGGGATTCCTGTTCCTGAGGGGAAGCCGCATCTTGTGAATTTAATTGATACCACGAGAATCCAGGAGGAAGTTAAAGAAGCAGAGAAAGTTTCAGATGTCGTTGTGGTCAGTCTGCATTTCGGCAAAGAGTATGAACGTTTGCCTAATGATGAGCAAAAGCAGCTTGCTCAAACGACAGCTAATGCAGGTGCTGATATTATTATTGGCCACCACCCACACGTTTTGCAGCCTGTTTCATGGCTTACAAAACCTAACGGCGAACGGGCATTTGTTGCTTATTCGCTTGGGAATTTCTTATCCGGCCAGCAGGGAGATTACAAAGACATCGGCGGTATTATGCAAATTGGCGTAAAGAAAATCCAAACCGGGGATGATGTGAAGATCGAACTGCAAAATCCCAAATTCCTGCCAACCTGGGTCAACCGGCCATATGAGATCATTCCAATGAAAGCCTTGAATGATCAGTCCGACAAATATAACGAAATCCAAAAACATATGAATCAATTCATGCCTGAACTGTCATTTGATTTTTAATGAAGGTACAGTCTTTGGACTTGGAAAAAACTAATTGTTTTACATAATGAAAAAGCCACCGGCTATGTAGCCGGTGGACCGCATATTCCTTCTAATAAGGTAAACACTATTCGCCATGTTCCAGCTAAACGGCTTGGACCAACAGACGAACACGACTCATTGACAAAGAACCTATTCCGCAAACCATATACTAAAAACTGTCATATGAGGTTATTTCTCTTATATCTAAAGTTGAAGAGTGGTGGAATTTAGATAAAATAGTCCGTATTATTAAGAAAAAAGAAAAAACAAGATATTAACCCCTTGTTCAACTAACAGGTGCGTTCGTATAATAAGGTCGACCAGTAAAATTACTGGTTGACCTTTTTTTAATAGAATCTATTTTATCAGTAGCAGTGGTAGGACGTACGGGTGCGTGGGAAATGATCCAGTGAACTAAACTGTCCGCCTCTACTTGTAGAAGGTAGATCTCGTATAACAAGCGAAGCTATGACACTGCCTGGGGGACTAGGGGTACTGGTTAATAAGTAGAAGAGGAAAAAATAATGAATCCAATTGTTGGTCTGGATGTGGCAAAAGGAGAGAGCCAAGTTCAGGCATTTTTAGATCAATCTAAACCGTATGCGAAGAGCTTTTCAATGAAGCATATCAAAGAGGAATTAGATCATTTGATTTTTTAGTAGAGATCGAAGAGGTGACAGGGAGAATGCCTATGATCATTTTAGAAGCTACATGGCATTACCATTCTCCCGTTATTCAAAATACTTGGAGGAACAAGGGATTCTATATATCTTACTCAATCCGATTATTTCTTATCAGGCAAAGAAGTCTAGTTTACGAAAGGTAAAAACAGACGCAATCGATGCGTATCAGTGGTGTGTACTGTATTACAAGGAGGATTTTGAACCTCATAAAATTAGAGGGATTCAGCTTTTAGACCTTCGGAATTTGTCAAGACAACAGGAAATCCTAACGAATATGTATGTGGAAGCTAAACCTCAGTTTCACACTATTTTAGATCAAGTGTTACCTGAATACCCGAAAGGTTTTTGGCGATCTATATTCAAGGGTTTCTTTATTGATAGCAAAGAAATATCCCACTTTAGAGGCGGTATTAACAGCCGGGGAAAGTAAACTAGCAGAGAGAGTAATGGAGTTCTGCCCTAGCCGATCTGGTCAATGGGCATGGGGAAAAGCCAAAAAAATAATGGATTCCGTATCACGAAATCCTTTCGAACAAGCATGTATCAAAGTCACATAATTAATCTGCGTATGTATATTGAGTTGCTTTTACATTACCAGGGACAACTTTCTGATTTGGAAGATCGTATAGTGGCCCTGGCAAATGAAATGGAAGAATATAAGATAATTCAATCGATTCCCGGTATAGGAGAAAAAATCGCAGCCACGATTATCTCTGAAATTGGTGAAATCGATCGGTTTAATCATCCGAAAAAACTGGTTGCCTTCGCTGGAGTAGATCCAAGTGTTCACTCATCGAGTAAGTTTACGGCAACCATTAATCGTATGACTAAAAGAGGTTCGAGCAGACTACGTCATTCTCTGTATCTGTCCTATGCGGCATAAGAAGTTCAAGGAACAAAAAGCTTAATGAATTCTATGATAAGAAAAAATCAGAAGGAAAACCTGCCAAAGTGTCAATCGTTGCCTGTATTAAATAAGTTGCTTCACTGGATTTACGCTTTATTAAAGAGAAAAGAAACGTTCCTAGATTTAGCCTGATTAACGGTATTGTGTAACAGAGAAAAATCCTTCCAAAAGGATTTTGGAGGGTTATTTGGCATGGCCAAAAATAGTATATTATAAGGGAAATGAAAATTTTAGAGAAAGATATTGACATCCTATTAGCTGGTTTAGTACTAGGTTCACCACAGTAACCCCTTATTGAAGTAAGAACAATATAGATATGCATATAACACTTGATATTAGAAGTTTTTCTATACATCGTTTATTTTTATAAACTTAAGAATGACGTCGATTAGTTTGTTATACTTTGTATCAGAAAGCCAGCAATTGAAAATATTCGAGTGAATTTCTATTTACTAATAATGGCCTCTATAAAAATTAACTAACATTATTTTATTTTCAAATACTCAGTAAATAAAAGATAATCCTTATTGCAAAGTAGCATTGCAGTATAACGTTTATAACCTGCTAATAACGGTGTTATTAAGGATCCTTCATACTTATTAAACAAACGTAGTAGAATCGCAAATGAATGATTTCTTTCCATTTCAGTTCTATTACGTTTAAACTCATTAACTATATCAAGTGTAAGTAATCTGTCCCAATATATTCTATAAGCTTCTGTTCTTTCTTTTTCAGTGATTCGGGCATTTTTTATTACTTCAAATGTTTCAAATAAATACTTATAAAATTCATCTACTGGGATGACCCCGCCAGTTAAATGAGTTTTATTCTCAGAATTAATATGTCTCACCCAATAATAACAAGGAGAATCTGCATATATACTAATTTTTTTAGTGTGTAAATAAGCACTCATAGCAATGGGGTGATCTTCTGCCAATCTAATATCTTTTCTAAAACGAATATTCAAAGAACGGAGATATTCAGTTTTAAACATTTTCAATACTGACATCGTGTCTTTTACTAGCGAATCAAAAAAATTCGTGTTTATTTGCGTACTTTTAAATACATATACAGGAACTCTACGATTGACACCCTCATATTTTCCGATAATAACATCTGAATCATTTTCTTTACCTAATGTATACATATTTGAAATGGAATTTTCAGCAAGATAATCGTCTCCATCAACAAAGAAGATATATTCCCCTTCGGCTTCATCGATAATTCTATTTCTAGCGGTTGATGGGCCGCCAGTATTTTTTTGAGTTAATATCCTCATATTTCCATTTATATTGTACTGTTTTTTATAATTCTCAATAATTTTTACTGTATCATCCGTTGACCCGTCATCTACTATTAGTACTTCGATACCCTGAAATATATCTGATTGAGATGTTATACTATCTAGGCATTTTAAAATGTTTTTACTTTCATTGTAACAAGGTATCCCAACTGTAACCTTACGCATAACCACTTCTCCTTAAAAGACTATAAACTGCACATCAGAAATATTTATCGTCATTTTTTGGTTAATTATACCATTATAAGTCTAGTTAATAGATGATTTATATGAATTTAACAATTAATAATTGTTACGAGGAATATTAATCATATTTAATTCGCTAGAAATTGATGTGCTGAATCTTCTTTGTATTAATGTGATTATTGATGTAGCAAAGCTTCTTGAATAATGATGGAGTTCATTTATAATTAAGAATAATAAATAAGTCTCATTTACACACGTTACGCTTAACCTTACCTGTCCCTTTAGTTCCGTAAGAATAAGGTTGTCGCAGCAACCTCCCTTATTGAAGTAAACCACCTGTTAGTTATAGAGCAAAATAGTCTTCCCAAACATTAAAACCATTTAAAAAGAGTTAGGGTATAATGTAGTAATTTGGAGAATAAAATGAAATTGAATAGATAAAGTATTCATGAGTACCCCCTAAGTACTCCACATCAAAAAGCCCATCTCATAAAGAGAGGGGCTTTTTATGCTTATTTAAAAATTAATGTTGATAATAAACTAAATGTATTACAACATATCAATATTAAAGCTATTATCATTTCCCAACTTCCCACAGTAAGCCCCACATTTATAGACAGTCCTACCAAAAGTGCATCAAAAGGTGAAGTTCCAAGGACTGATTGTATAGTGAAAGAAATACCAAGGGTTAATATTAAAATTCCTAATACATAAAAAACACATTTACTTTACTCGACCTCTTTATCATAATATTTTTGTTGCAAACGCAACAAAGTTAGGTTAAATTTAATATATGTTATTTTTATTGCATTTGCAACAAAAATATGTACTAAGGAGTTAATTATGAATGAAATTCTTCGTGAAATTGGAATGATTGCAAGGGCATTAGATTCTATAAGTAATATAGAATTTAAAGAATATGACCTTACAAAAGGGCAGTATTTGTACCTTGTGCGAATATGCGAAAACCCAGGAATCATTCAAGAAAAGTTAGCTGAGATGATAAAGGTAGATCGAACAACAGCAGCTCGTGCTATAAAAATAACTTGAAATTAATGGCTTTATTGAAAAGAAAGAAGATAAACATAACAAAAAAATTAAAAAACTCTTTCCAACAGAGAAAGGGAAAAATGTTTATCCTTTTATAAAAAGAGAAAATGATTATTCCAATATCGTTGCATTAGAGGAATTTTCCGAAAGAGAAGTAGAAACCATTTTCAATCTTCTTGAAAGAGTAAGAAAAAATATAGAAAAAGACTGGGAATTTGTAAAAAAGGGAAACAAGAGAAATTATTGATTATATAAAGGAGCGACATATATGACTATAAATATAAAAAAGTGTATCCTTGAAGATTCTCGCAAACTTCAAGAAATTAGTTATGAAACATTTAATGAGACATTTAAGCATCAGAATTCACCCGAAAATATGAATGCCTATTTGGAAAGGGCATTTAACTTAAAACAATTAGAAAAAGAATTATCCAATATTTCTTCGCAATTCTTTTTTGTTTATTTTAATAATGAAGTCGCTGGATATTTAAAGGTCAATACCAATGAAGCTCAGTCTGAAGAAATGGGTGCTGAATCACTTGAAATCGAAAGGATTTATATAAAGAAAAAATTTCAAAAACATGGGCTTGGTAAATATCTGCTAAATAAAGCTATGGAAATTGCGATGGAGCGTAATAAAAAGAAAATCTGGCTAGGCGTATGGGAAAAAAATGAAAATGCTATTGCTTTTTATAAGAAACTGGGGTTTGTTCAAACTGGAGTCCACTCTTTTTATATGGGTGATGAAGGACAAATGGACTTTATAATGACCAAAACACTCATATAACTTTTTTTGAAAGGTGGATTATTATGTATATTCCAAAATATTATAAGGTCAAAAATGTTGATGAAATTTGGGATTTTGTTCAAAAAAACTCTTTTGGCACGATTGTCACAACAGAACAAGGGAAACCAATTGCCACTCATTTGCCTTTGGGGTTAAATAAAAAGGGTGATGATTACTATATTACTGGGCATATGGCTTATGGAAATCCTCAGTGGAAAACATTTGAAACCTGTGAAGATGTGCTTGTAATGTTTCAGGGATCGAACGCTTACATTTCTTCTTCTTGGTATGGGCATGAAGAAGTTCCAACATGGAATTATCAAGCCGTCCATGTATATGGTAATGCAAGCATTTTAGAGAAAGATGAATTAATAGAAGAGTTAACAATAATACTGGAAAAATATGAAGAAAATCGTGAAAATCCTGTTTTATGGGATAAACTTTCTCCTCATCTCTTAGAAAGTGAACTGAAAGGTATAGTTGGTTTTAAGATTAAGGTGGGAGAAATTCAGGCTGCTGATAAATTAAGTCAGAACCGAAATGAAACGGATTATATTAACATCATTGATAAATTACAAAATGAAGGAAATCCAAATTCGAAACAAATGGCAGAACTGATGGAAAAGAGATTAAAAAATCACATATAAGCCCAATTTTTATTCAACCCTCAGATGCAAGAATTAAAGAGCTGTGACGATGAACTGCACCCCAATTGTTAGACAACATCTAATAATTGGAGGTGCAGTTTTTTTGACTAAATATACGATAGACGAAAAATCACATGCAGTTTTAGAGTACTTAGAAGGGAAAAAATCCTATAAATCCATTGCACAAGAAAGAAATGTAGGTTTATCCCCTCTGAAAAGATGGGTCGCTCGCTATCTAAAACATGGGATGGAAGGACTTGCTTCATCCTATACAAATTACACTCTGCCCTTTAAACTAGAGGTACTTAAATATATGAACGAATATGGGGCATCGATCAACGAGACCGCTGTACACTATAACC
>NZ_LGYA01000001.1:2598044-2599149 GCF_001273755.1 Peribacillus butanolivorans | reverse complement strand
GCAAAGTCCAATGAAAAATGGGTGACAGACGTCACAGAATTCCATCTAGCTGGGGAGAAACTATACTTATCGGCCATTCTTGATCTGTTTAATGGAGAAATCATCGCCTATAATATCGAATCTCGTCCTGTTTATCCCCTTGTTTCCAAAATGCTGGATAAAGCCTTTCATCGCTTGGAATCGAAAGATTCACCCATTCTTCATTCAGATCAGGGCTGGCATTATCAGATGAAACAATACTCTCATGATTTGAAAAGACATAACATTACACAAAGCATGTCCCGCAAAGGAAATTGTCTCGATAATGCGGTCATTGAAAACTTCTTTGGCTTATTAAAATCCGAATTACTCTATCTTCAAGAATTTGAAAGCATGGAGCATTTCAAACAAGAATTAGAGGAATATATCCATTACTACAATCATCAACGAATCAAGGTAAAATTAAAAGGCATGAGCCCGGTAGATTACCGGATTCATGCCCTCAAGGCTGCCTAATTAAATAAAGTGTCTAACTTTTTGGGTTCACTTCACGATCAGCTCTTTTCTTATGGGGCTAACGGGGCAGTTTAGTTTAATGAGACTTTTAGAATTAAACTATCAGTTGAAACCTTTTTAGGAAAAATCACGTATACAGATTTAGGAAAATGTTTTTTAGCATAGGAGGAACAGGTTATGTTTATAGGGGATATTATATTTTAAGTTATTGTTTTCGGAGGTATAATTTTAGGTGTTTTAGGTTATTTATATTTTAAGCGGACCAAGAAAAGCTAATTAAATTTCTAATTCAAGTAACGGGTACTTTACTTCATTATCAGGAGCTGATCAGCAGCTCCTTTTCGTGCGCCCGGCATGGGTGCAATCTATAGGGTGAAAGTCCCGAACCATGAAGGCAGTTGTAGTGGTTAGCTTAATGCAAGGGTGTCCACGGTGACGTGGAATCTGAAGGAAGCAAGCGGCAAACCTCCGGTCTGAGGAACACGAACTTCATATAAGGCTAGGTATCATTGGATGAGTTTGCGAAACAAAACAAAGTCCTTACTGCCGAAGGTGGTACAGAGTAAATGAAGCAGATAGATGGAGGGAAAGATTGCACTCTTACCCGGGG
>NZ_LGYA01000001.1:2593532-2597177 GCF_001273755.1 Peribacillus butanolivorans | reverse complement strand
GTTATTGGCGCATAGCGCATAGTCCTATTCTAGACAAAACCCTTAATAATGTTTATTGGCTCCATCATGGGTTAGTAAATCTATATGAACGATATACAAAACTACGTCAGACTTAAACTGAACCGCCGTATACCGAACGGTATGTACGGTGGTGTGAGAGGTCGGAGGCTAGGCGCCTCCTCCTACTCGATCTGTGGAACTATCGGGGCAGCTTAATAAGAAAAGTGGAAGGTAAATCCAATTAATAGTATAGTCATATGTACTAGATCCTTTTTGTGGTCTATTTCTTGATCGAAGAAAAATTCAGTTGAGGGGTATTGTACCAAATAATTTACATTGCTTTTATTTTTCGAGAAAATAAAGGTACAATTAATACTTATATAGTTTATTGATGATAAAAGATAATGAGGTAGGAAAAAAATGATTGCAAAAACAGAAGAAGATTTTAATGGTTTGAAGGAAATTGGCAAAATTATTGCCTCCATTAGAGATGAATTGGTTCAAAGAACAATTCCTGGCATAACGACCAAAGAACTTGATGATTTAGCCGGAGAACTTTTAGAAAAAGCAGGTGCAGTTTCAGCTCCAAAAGGTGAATATGATTTTCCTGGCTATACTTGCATTAGTCTTAATGAAGAAGTGGCACATGGTATTCCGGGTCATCGGGTTATTCATGAAGGGGATCTAGTAAATATAGATGTATCTGCTTCAAAGAACGGTTATTTCGCAGATACAGGAATCTCATTTGTAGTAGGAGAAGGAGAAGAAGTATTAACGAAAATATGCGACGTTGCTAAAAAGGCATTTGAAGCAGGTCTAAAGAAAGCAAAACCCGGTTCCAAAAAAAGTAGAATCGGAAAAGCAGTATTCGAAACAGCGAGACAGCATGGATTCACTGTTATCAAAAACCTTACAGGACATGGTGTTGGACGTAGAATACACGAAGCACCTGACCATATTTGTAATTATAATGATCCATGGGATAATGAAATATTAAAGGAAGGGATGGTTATCGCATTCGAACCATTTATCTCAACCTTTGAAGAAG
The DNA here is from genome assembly GCF_001273755.1 of Peribacillus butanolivorans. Lineage (GTDB taxonomy): Bacteria > Bacillota > Bacilli > Bacillales > DSM-1321 > Peribacillus > Peribacillus butanolivorans. The sequence continues at coordinate 2,596,129 of NZ_LGYA01000001.1, read as the reverse complement.
AAGTATTCCAAAAAGAAGACGGTTGGACCTATGCTACAGAAAAAAGCTATGTAGCACAATTGGAACATACGATTATCCTTACTAAAAATGGTCCGATCATTGTCACACTTTAATTCAAGCATAGACGGAAAAGACTCGTATAAATATAAGTAGTTCGCATACCGTGTAGGAAACTTAAATGGAGTAACATATAAATTCGTAACAGTTTTAAAGAATGCTCGCATCTAAAAAAGAAGGATTCGATTGATGTATCCCACATCAACCCACTTAAAATAAGGGAGTTGCTTTAGCAGCTCTTTTTCTTTTGGAGCTAAAGGGGCAGGTTTGTTCAACAAAAAGTCATTTAAAAAGAGTAATGTTATACTTTTGAAAAGGGGGAAATTAAATGATATTGGAAGCTGTTATGCTACAAGTTAAGGAAGGTATGGAAGCAGAATATGAAGAAGCATTTCGTGGGGCATCAGAAATTATTTCTTCAATGAAAGGGTACATATCTCACGAATTACAGCGTTGTATGGAAGTTGAGGGGAAATATTTACTACTGGTGCAGTGGGAAACATTAGAAGACCATACAGTTGGATTTAGACAATCCAACGAGTATCAAGAATGGAAAAAGAAATTACATAATTTTTATGACCCATTTCCAACAGTTGAACATTTTGAGAAGGTTAAACTTTAATAGTTGTTCTTGAACTAACAGGTGCTTTAGTTTTAGAACAAGAGTTGCTACGACAACTTTTTAAGGGCGAACGGATGATTAAATAAAGAGAGTTATTACCCTCTTTATTTAATATCCTTTAAGAATTCTTCTAAGGAATCATATAATACAGATGGTTTCCATTCGCCCATGCCGTGTTCAGCAGTCAGAACAGGATAATTTTTATTATGTATATCCACAAATATTTGGTCTTCTAAATCTTCATCGTAACCTATAACAAACCAACTTTCTTTCCAATCGCATTCGCCACTGCCTACAAAGGAGTTACCTTCCTCATCTTCTCTATATCCTAGTTGTCCTTCTTCAAATTCATCTTTGGAAAACAGATGAAAAGAAACGGAGATCGTTTCCTCTTCTACGCCCTCAAAATTTATTTCAATCTCATTAGTTTTGAGTGCTTCAAATCTTCTCTAAATCTTGATTTAACAATTTCCTTACCTCCCTTTTGACACATTGTCTATTTTAACTATATCTTTTTCTTCAACTAACAGGTGCTTTACTTCAATAAGGGAGTTGCTTTGGCATCTTTTTTTGTATGAAAACATATTCGTGAAAGGCCATACTAAAATAAGCCCACCATATTCTAATTTTTTGAAGGACGTAAATGTACTATGTCGTTATTTTAACTGGTTATGCAGTTTGTTGTTCTGATGGATCGATTGTATAGCCTTTCTTTTTTAGGTATTCGATCATTTTTAATTCTTTGTTCATTTGTTTTTCTTCAAGGTAATTTGAGCCTAGTTCATGATAGGGTTCTCCTGTTTTTAAGATGTTGTAAGCAATCGTCAATAGTAAATGAGCAGAAGCAATTCGTCCCTTCATTTTCCCCTGTCGTTTGGTAATCCTTTTTCGATGTGAAGCCATTCGATTATTTTGCCTTGAGGTTGCCAGTACACACTCTACGGCCATCGTTTTTAATGCTTTGTTACCTTGTGTGGTTTTACTCGTTTTTTTTTACCAGCACTTTCGTAATTTCCGGGACTCACACCAGCCCAAGAGGCAAGATGTTTAGCTGACTTAAATACGGACATATCAACGCCCATCTCTGCAATAAAAGTAGCTGCGGCAGCTTTGCTCACACCAGGTATTCCATCCAATAATTCTACTTCCTTACGATAGGGGGACAGGAGTTGATCGATTTGTTTTTCCAATTCTTCTATGGCTTTTTCTAAATAACTCATATGCTCCCAATGGTAACGCAACATATCACGATGATGACGGCGAATACGGCCATTAATTGCACTGGCAATGTCAGTAATACTTGCTTTTGTTCGCCAATCCACCATTTTTCGAAGACCATCGGTCTCTATTTTTTCACCGTTTAGAATCGCTTCAAGGATACGGCGTCCCGATACACCAAAAATGTCTGATAATACGGATGTTAGCTTGATATTAGCATCTTGAAGAATTTTGTGAATGCGATTCTGCTCTGAAGTGCGATGATGAATCAATTTTTTTCGATAACGAGTAAGATCTCGTAAATCACGAATATCCTCCGGTGGAACAAAATTGCTTTCAATAAGTCCACATCTTAGAAGCTTGGCAAGCCATTCGGCATCTTTCACATCCGTTTTACGCCCAGGAACATTTTTGACATGTCTGGCATTGGCAAGAACAAGGTGAAAAGAACCTTCGAGTATATTCCATATTGGTTTCCAATAGACTCCGGTACTTTCCATCACAACATCGGATACCTGAAGGGTAGCTAGCCAATCACTTAAAGCCAAGAGTCCCGTTGTTGTAGTTGAAAACGTTTCAATAGAGGTTTTTGGCTTTTTATCTAATGGACCAAATAGTACACAGGCTACTACTGTTTCTTGGTGTACATCTAGGCCAGCACACCGTTCAATCATTGCTTCCATAGGAGAATCACCTCAAA
>NZ_LGYA01000001.1:2559775-2592501 GCF_001273755.1 Peribacillus butanolivorans | reverse complement strand
AGAGTTATTACCCTCTTTATTTAATATCCTTTAAGAATTCTTCTAAGGAATCATATAATACAGATGGTTTCCATTCGCCCATGCCGTGTTCAGCAGTCAGAACAGGATAATTTTTATTATGTATATCCACAAATATTTGGTCTTCTAAATCTTCATCGTAACCTATAACAAACCAACTTTCTTTCCAATCGCATTCGCCACTGCCTACAAAGGAGTTACCTTCCTCATCTTCTCTATATCCTAGTTGTCCTTCTTCAAATTCATCTTTGGAAAACAGATGAAAAGAAACGGAGATCGTTTCCTCTTCTACGCCCTCAAAATTTATTTCAATCTCATTAGTTTTGAGTGCTTCAAATCTTCTCTAAATCTTGATTTAACAATTTCCTTACCTCCCTTTTGACACATTGTCTATTTTAACTATATCTTTTTCTTCAACTAACAGGTGCTTTACTTCAATAAGGGAGTTGCTTTGGCATCTTTTTTTGTATGAAAACATATTCGTGAAAGGCCATACTAAAATAAGCCCACCATATTCTAATTTTTTGAAGGACGTAAATGTACTATGTCGTTATTTTAACTGGTTATGCAGTTTGTTGTTCTGATGGATCGATTGTATAGCCTTTCTTTTTTAGGTATTCGATCATTTTTAATTCTTTGTTCATTTGTTTTTCTTCAAGGTAATTTGAGCCTAGTTCATGATAGGGTTCTCCTGTTTTTAAGATGTTGTAAGCAATCGTCAATAGTAAATGAGCAGAAGCAATTCGTCCCTTCATTTTCCCCTGTCGTTTGGTAATCCTTTTTCGATGTGAAGCCATTCGATTATTTTGCCTTGAGGTTGCCAGTACACACTCTACGGCCATCGTTTTTAATGCTTTGTTACCTTGTGTGGTTTTACTCGTTTTTTTTTACCAGCACTTTCGTAATTTCCGGGACTCACACCAGCCCAAGAGGCAAGATGTTTAGCTGACTTAAATACGGACATATCAACGCCCATCTCTGCAATAAAAGTAGCTGCGGCAGCTTTGCTCACACCAGGTATTCCATCCAATAATTCTACTTCCTTACGATAGGGGGACAGGAGTTGATCGATTTGTTTTTCCAATTCTTCTATGGCTTTTTCTAAATAACTCATATGCTCCCAATGGTAACGCAACATATCACGATGATGACGGCGAATACGGCCATTAATTGCACTGGCAATGTCAGTAATACTTGCTTTTGTTCGCCAATCCACCATTTTTCGAAGACCATCGGTCTCTATTTTTTCACCGTTTAGAATCGCTTCAAGGATACGGCGTCCCGATACACCAAAAATGTCTGATAATACGGATGTTAGCTTGATATTAGCATCTTGAAGAATTTTGTGAATGCGATTCTGCTCTGAAGTGCGATGATGAATCAATTTTTTTCGATAACGAGTAAGATCTCGTAAATCACGAATATCCTCCGGTGGAACAAAATTGCTTTCAATAAGTCCACATCTTAGAAGCTTGGCAAGCCATTCGGCATCTTTCACATCCGTTTTACGCCCAGGAACATTTTTGACATGTCTGGCATTGGCAAGAACAAGGTGAAAAGAACCTTCGAGTATATTCCATATTGGTTTCCAATAGACTCCGGTACTTTCCATCACAACATCGGATACCTGAAGGGTAGCTAGCCAATCACTTAAAGCCAAGAGTCCCGTTGTTGTAGTTGAAAACGTTTCAATAGAGGTTTTTGGCTTTTTATCTAATGGACCAAATAGTACACAGGCTACTACTGTTTCTTGGTGTACATCTAGGCCAGCACACCGTTCAATCATTGCTTCCATAGGAGAATCACCTCAAAAAAAGATTAACAATACAAATGACAGGAGATTTGTTACAAAAATTTTTGTATACGTACTTGTAGTACACTAAATGGTTCTTCAATACTGTCACAACCAGTTTCTTATACAGGGTATCTTCCTTAAGATCCACCAAAAAAAGTTCAGCCTGGTTGTATTGTTATCATCCATTATTGTCAAGGGTTTAATGGGTTAGACTTTATTTTGGGTAAAGAGCAGGTTTTCGTGCTAGATGGTGGTGGCGAGAATCGCCGCCATAGAAGTTTCTTATGGATCTAAAAGAGCAGGTAAGTTGATCAAGCTATGTAGACACCAAATTAATATGTAATGGAAAAAGGGATTTTTGACGGTTATGTGAACAGGTAGGATTAGCAACTAGACATAGAGAATACCTATTATCAAAAGGGGGCTTCTTTAATGGAAAAAGAAAACTTACTACCTGTAAAATGTTCGGCGTGCAAAAAAGAATTGGACGCAATTGACTTGGTCATAATCAATGAATCACTTCAGCTGACGCATATTCAATGCCCGAATAAAGGAGAAATAGCAATTATTGATGTAGGATATTTTAATGCTGTATCCCGAAAATACCTGACCTGTACTCATGAAAAAGCCCTATTTAAGTAGGGGCATGTAAATCTTTCTTTGCAATTGCATTGTGGCAGATTATGTACTGATTGTGTTTTCTTCCACTAACAGTGCTTTACTTCAATAACAAGGGTTGCTGCGGCAACCTTTTTTTCTTGTGGAACTAAAGGGGCAGGATACTTGAAGAGTGTTGTTTAACTTTTATTCAACAATTGAGCCAGATTGTTGGACATTATTTTTAATTCGCACTAAGTCTATCGGCGAAAAAATAAACATCTACACTTAGATTCATTACGGAGAACCATATCATTAATAACGGAGCGATTTTAACCATATCAGGCAAGATTGGCTTTTTAAATATTTAGGGTAGTACATTCATAGTGCAATAAAAAAGGTCTTAAGGCTAAGGTCTTAAGCTATAGCTGCAAATTCCTGCATATAATTCTATATTGAGAAAAAGGAAGGTGGGCTGAATATGGACATGTATGATCTCAGAAAAGCGATCCATTACTATCAAACAAAAATACAAGAAACGAATGATCCTTATTATTGGTTCTTTCTGGCTGATGCGCAGGTAAGAGTGGGATTAACAGACGAAGCACTGCAAACAATTGATAACGCCTTGTCATTCCCAAATCCGTTTCCTTCAAAGCAAGAGCTACTGGAAATGAAGGTGAAGCTCCAGCATTTTCTTTCAAGAGAAATGAATCAGAACAACCCTTCAATTGTAACTGAAAAGCGGGTAGATATTGACGGAGACGGTATAATTGATAATGTCCTTCTTACAGCAAATAAAACCCCTGATAGTCCACTATGGAAAAATATAACTCTTGTCATTCAAAATGGGCGAACAAATCACTATCAGCAATTCCCCTTAAAGGATAACCTCGGATACAACCCCACACTCTTTATTGGTGATTTTACAGACAACAAGGTGGATGATATTTTAGTAGTCATAGATACAGGAGGAAGCTCCGGTACAATTTATACGTATGTATTTTCTTATATCAACGGTCAAATGAGGCAGATTTTTAATTCTGATGAATTCAATGAAGATTATAAGTACAGTGTGACCTATCAAGATCAATACAAAGCGACTGTGATCAGTCATAAACTAAAAGAAAAGTACATACTTGAACTTACTTACAAGGGAAAAGAATATTTAACTGAAATTTATAATAAGAATGGTATTTTGAAGGCATCGATAGAAGGCTGGGTCAATCCTTTGTCCGGTTTATATCCGGTCGATTTTAACAGGGACGGTACATATGAGCTCGAAGCCTATCAGAGGATAGCGGGGAGGTACAATGCTGACTCACTCGGATTTGTACAGACCGTATTGAAATGGAACGGGCATGTGTTTGGTCCTGACCGGCAGAATGTGGCAATCTTTGGCGTGGAAATATAACAGCTGGAATCATTATTTTTGGTATTCAAAGAAACTTCTTCATAGATAAGAAAAAATCAGAAGGAAAAACTGCCAAAGTGTCAATCATTACCTTTATTGGTGGTGAGTGGAAATTAGTTTGACTTCTATATTGATATGTCCCACTCCTGCTAACGTCTTGAACATCATGTATCCGATTATTCAAGTGAACCATCTCGTGCATTAGGGTATCCATTGTTTCGTAGAAATCCAAGTCAAGAATTCTGGTGTTAAGTTAATTTCAAACATCTTATGTAAAAACGGCAACATTGTAGGTATTTAACTTATAAAATAACCGAACTGGAACTTATTATTCACTTTGTTTTTTACCCGAATTACATGACAGATTCATGTTACTATCGGTTTTAATTCGGGGTATATTTCTTCTTTCTGATCTCATACTAAAGATAAGAAGGAGGGGTATCCATGGCAAAACGAACAAAGAAAAATGATGCAGACCAAAAGAACAAACAAGGATTTGATTCAAGCAAAACTGATTCAGAATTCTCTCAAGAATTTGGCAGTGCAAACGCTAATCAAGCACATAAAAATAAAGCAAAAAAAGAAAAAGCTTCTAAAAATCAAGGTGAGTGGAATGGCATGCATTAATTCTTGAGGGCGGAGGCTTATCATGCTTTAAACTGTTTACTGAACTTTATGTAAAGGAGCTTATTTAGATGACACAATCTAAGCGACAACAAGAACGCCAATGGAAAGATCGTAAGCAATCGCAGAATCCACATGGTAAGGTCAGATCATTTGAACAATTAACTGAAGATATGGGCAAAAATGAATCTGAAACTAAGTAAAACTGTTTAAGAATGAGAGGCTATCCCAAAGGTCAGAGCCCCACATAATAGTGAGGTCACTCCCTTGGGGTACCCTCTCTTTGTCGTTACCTAAAAAACGTTAGTCATGCTGTTTCATTAAAGGGCCATTTAATGGAGCAACGAAAAAGCCTAATTTCTATAAAAGAACTGGCAAAGACAAAGATGGTAAAGACATAAACGTATACGTTGAGCATGAATCTTATAAAGGTGATCTTAAACCAAAATCCACTAAATAAAAAACGTCAAATAGGTTATCATCTAGTCAAAAAGGGAATGGAGTTCTTCGTTCTCTTTTTGTTTTCCTTTAACAATAAAAGGAATAATTAGTAATTGGTGGACAACTGAACTTTTTCCTCCGACAATGGTGTCCCCAATTTCAAATTTATAAAACTATAGTGTTTATAAGTGAACGATTATTCAGCAAGGCCATTGTTAATGTCTTATAATTACATTAACAGTATTTAATTTAAATCATTAATGGAGGTTTTGAAATGGATATATTCATGGAACGAGCAGTAGAACTAGCGGTAGAAAATGTTCGTGAGGGTGGACAACCTTTTGGTGCAGTACTTGTGAAAAATAACAACGTTGTAGCTGAAGGTGTTAATGAGCTGCACAAAACTTATGATGTTAGTGGACATGCGGAATTACTGGCTATCCGGCGTGCACAAGAGCAATTACAAACGAATGATCTATCAGGTTATACAATGTATGCAAGTGGGGAGCCTTGTCCGATGTGTCTAACGGCAATGTACTTTGCTGGAATCGAAAAGGTTTTTTATTGTGCTTCAGTTGAGAATGCGGTTGAAGTGGGATTAGGGAAATCTAAAATTATATATGAGGATTTACAAAAAACAAAAGCAGAACGCTCACTTTCGATGATACAAATGCCATTAAATGAAGGGCAAAAAAATCCAATGAAGCTTTGGAAGGAGAGAACGTAGTCTTGGGAAACTGTGGGTTTAATGATTCAGGAAACAAGTTTATATAGTTTATTGATCTTCAGCAAACGGGCGCATTTCTGTAGTAACGATAAAAGTCCAATTTCTCAATTTTAATGCTGAGAAATTGGACTTTTTATATTTACTTATAGTGCAAAATAACACCTAAAATGACATATTTGTTTATTTATTCTTGTTTCATGTCTAGAAGTTAATCTGTAATTATTAGTATAAAACACTTAAGACTTTTAGACAAAGGGTGATACATATTGTTAATTGGTTATGCGAGGGTTTCAACTACTAGCCAGGATTTAGAAACGCAAAAGGAAATATTAGAAAAGGAAGGGTGCGAAAAGCTTTTTGTTAAAAAAGTAACCGGGACAAGTACAAAACAAATAGCCCAACTTTATGAAGCTATTGAATTTGCACGAGAAGGAGATACATTAGTAGTAACTGAAATAGATCGTTTAGCTCGTTCTTCTTTTGGACTTAAATAAGATAGTTCATGAATTAGCTGAAAAAGGGGTTAATGTAAGATTTGTAAAAGAGGATATGATATTTGATGGTGCTACAGGAGTTCCACGTTCCACCTTATTTGCAAAAATTAAATAAAATAGATTTGGTGAATGGACTGATAATCTGGTTTATTACATCAATTCGAAATAGAAAATTCTTAAACTGACTAGGTGCGTTAGTTGAGATCCGGGGCTACCATTTGGTGGCCTTTTTTCTTACTAACGGGGCAGGATAGTTCATTAAGAAAAGGAATTCTTGAGGTATAAAGTATGATTTTTGGAATGAAGAACAAGAGGATGTAACCGAAAAGAAATTGACAAAAACTTTTATTTAAAGAGTAGTATTGGTTTCAAATGATCTTAAAGTTGCCGATATTTCTATTACTATGCCCTGTTGGTTTTTACGGTAAATAAAAATAAAAGCAGACGGTACATCGAGAATCTTATAGAGATTCTATTGACCATCTACTTTTAATTGAACGTAAAATTGTTGAGGCATTTCAAATTTGCAATAATATTACCAGCTATTTTTCAAAACAATTTTTCCTATCGCCTTGCCTGACTCCATGTACTCATGGGCTTTTGATACTTCATCAAACGTAAAAATATTTGAATCCAAAAGCGGACGCAGTTTCCCTTCCTCAACCATCCTAGCAACCTTCATCAAAATTTCTCCATAATGTTTATGCATGTCCTTGTTTAATATCTTCAACAACATAAAGGTAACATGAAGGGAAAGTCCCTTTGAATGTACGGGGGAGAGGTCATGAGTCGAACGAGTAGCAATGGCTGTTACCGTTCCATGTACCGCTGCCGCCTCAAAAGAGCGATCAAGGTTTTCACCCCCTACCGTGTCAAACACGACGTCAAATCCTTTTCCGTTTGTATATTTTTGTACATAGTCATGAACACTTTCTTCTCGATAATTAATAGTTATATCAGCACCAAGGCGCGTGCCAATCTCCAGTTTCTCTTGCGAAGAGGCAGTTGTATAGACTGTCGCTCCTCCCCATTTGGCTAATTGAATGGCGATGTGTCCTACACCTCCGGTGGCTCCATGGATCAATATATTTTGTCCAGGTATAAGCCTTGCACGATTAAATAATGCTTCCCAAGCAGTTATGGAAACTAATGGTAAAGCTGCGGCTTCTTCCATCGTCAAATTTTTCGGCTTATGAGCAAGTAAATCGGCATCTGCAAGCATAAACTCTGCAAGTGCACCGCCAGTGCCTCTAAATCCACCCGCGCATCCAAACACTTCATCGCCAATTTTAAACTCGGTTACTCCTTCACCCACTGCAGATACCAACCCTGACACATCTCCGTGTAATACTGCTGGAAACTTGGGTGCAACGGCTGGAACTGCACCAGCACGAACTTTCGTATCAATAGGATTTACACTCGTAGCCTTTACTTGAATAAGTACATGTCCAGGTTTCAGTTCAGGTTTTGAAATCTCTTTATATTGAAATACGGATGGTTCACCAAAAGACTGAATAATTTGTGATTTCATTTTAGTTACTCCTTATTATTTGCCTGAAAATAGGAAAATGTCTCATTACCTATTCATGGTCAGGATGATGGTATGTGCTAAGAATAAAGCTAATATAACCTACTTTTACTTCCCTTTGACCTTTATGATACAAGCTTCTTCTCTAATCTATGTCTAGGTGATTTATTAAATCGTAAATTACCTGTTAAAAGAAACCGGATGGTTCCCATGGTAATTGGAGGGGATGACAGAAGACCAAATTTAACAGAAACAGCTCCAAGTTCCTATAAGATGGAAAATAATACCCCCTAAAACAATCCCAATCTCTTACCCTCCCTTCGAAACAATCATAAAAATGAATCCTTCATGTGTTATGAGATAATCTGGTTCCAATCCACTGCTGTGCCAGTCAGTGTCATTCTCATCGGATTTTTTTACGAAACATCTTTAATGGTGAATAGTCTAAAAAGAGAGAATATTTAGTCTTCACTTGTAAAATCAATGATACTTTATATATTATAAATTTAAAAGTACGCACAATTTTGTGGAATAGGATAAAATTTGATACTTAAAAAAATTGGGTGTTACTATGAAGGACTTTAATACAGAAAAGTGTCCTGATACCACAGCTTGCCCTGTTGCAATTACAGTAGATGTGATAGGCGGCAAATGGAAAGGGATCATATTATATAACTTAATTTCCGTACCTAAACGTTTTAACGAGTTAGGGAAACTTATACCTTATACTACAAAACGTATGTTAACATAACAACTTCGAAAATTGGAACAAGATGGTATTGTATATCTTGAAATATATCGAGAGATTCCTCCAAAAGTCGAATATTCTCTTACTGCTTTTGGGAAACATTAAAACCTATTATCTACCTCATGCGCGATTGGGGAGATAGGTACGAAAATGAGATTTTAATGAAACGAAAGACCTCAGAAAATGTGTAGCATCAATAGGGTCTCGCCGACAGATGATGTAGGTTCTATTGCTGTAGTTCATTCTGAAGGAGGAACAGCCGAAGGGACATTTTGCTTTCCTTTCCGTGATAAAAAATCATTTTTTGACTACCATGAAAATTAAACACTAATAATCAGGAAAAAGACCATATTAAATAAAACGCAAGCTTCAATTTTTTTGAAAAAGAGCGGCGCCCTATTAAAGATCTCCTAGAATTAATCGGTAGTTAGGATGCTTCTGATATATTTACGGTATATCCTAAGTTTTCTAACCTTCGGACCGAATTTCGTACAATGGAAGCTTGCTTTTGTTTATCAAAATAATCTTCGCCTAAGTCTACATACATTTCTTTCCTTGTTAAAAGATAATAAGAAATTCTTAACATGGCGTGGGCAACTACAATTCCAGCTCGTTTTCTTCCTTTTCGCGCAACTGTCCGTCTGTATAGAGCGCCAAGATAGTTTTGGGAGGCTCCAACTGAATGAGCAGCTTCGGTTAAAGCAGATTTTAAAGATTTATTTCCCTTTTTGCCTCTGGTTGATTTCCTTTTTCCTGCACTTTCATTGTGTCCTGGTACGAGGGCGGCCCATGAACATAATCTGGCTGCACTTTCGAACTGTTTTTCAACGTCCGTTCCGATTTCAGCTAGAATTTGTTCTGCCATTCGAGTGGCAATACCAGGTATTGAATCCAGTCGTTCTATGCTTTCTTGATACACACTAACTCTTTGGTCAACCTCTTGATCAAGTTTTTCAATCTGTTCAGTCAGAAAATCAATATGAGTAAGAATCGTTTTAAGCATCATGCGTTGATGAGGATTCACATACCCATTCAGGGCAAGGATTAAATCATCTTTTTTCTTCTTCATCGAGCGTCGCGCAAAGTTTGCTAGTTTCTCAGAATCATCCTCACCATTTGCGATCGCATGAAGCCATGTCCTTTGATGAAACGCCCATGATATCCGATACGACAGAGCCTAATTTGATATTTGCACCTTCAAGGACCTTTTGAATTCGATTATGCTGTCTAGCTCGTTCTTCAATAATACTTCTGCGATAACGAACAAGCTCACGTAATTCTCGCTGATTTCGATCAGGGATGAAGCTTGCTTTCAACAACCCATGACGAAGAAGTTGAGCGATCCACTCGGCATCCTTGACATCTGTTTTTCGACCAGGGACTGCTTTCATATGTTGTGCGTTAACAACTAAAAATTCCATTTCTTCAGCCTCAATTAAGTTCACGATAGGCTTCCAAAACACACCTGTGCTTTCCATAACGACATGAGTGCAACCATGTGATTTAATCCAATCCATCAGTTGAATTAAAAACACCGTTTTTGTAGAAAATGTTTGAATCTCCTTTCCTTCGGGGGTCATAATGCAGGCGGTAATGTTATCTTTATGTACATCCATTCCGCATACTCGTTCAATGATAACTTCCATTGAAACCATCCTTCCTATGGCGAAAAAATTAGAGGCTGGTGCAAAAACCAGAATAGGATTAATCTACCATGAGTGCTTCCCGTAAGGGAGCGACAGTCTGTGATGCACCGAGGTCGTTGGAGTCAGACTAACGGATGGGCTCTAATGGCACCATAGTTCATCGACCTTCCTCACCCAGCCATAGAATCAGTATGGACGGTTTTCCACCATTTTCATTCTCTGTGGTGCAGCGCTGGTCGTGCGCTGCATGGTTGGCTAACGGGTGAGTTACTTCAATAAGGGAGTTGCTTAGGTAGCTCTTTTTCTTATGGTTCTAAATGGGCAGGATAGTTGAGTGAATAAGGAAATATAGAGTTTTAAAGGACAGAGATACATAAGTGGAGAATATGTTTCTTTATCAAAAAAAAGGAGGCTAATGAGTTAGTCTATATTTTTTGTAATCGCTCCATTGGTTAGGCAATATATTTTTTATTTCATTAAAGAAAAAGAGTGAAATATATAAAATTTTTTCTTTGGATAATTCAGCTAAATCTTACTTTCTCGTCCATAATTTTTAAAAACGTTACTAATGTAGCTCTTTTGTAATTTTTGAGCAAAACGGGCGCTTAATTGAATAAGGATCACAGAAATGATTAATCTTTTTTATAAAGTTACAATTTTTAAGAAAAGAAGCACGAATAAATATTTGACTATTTAGAAAATTCGTGATAATATTTACGGATAAAAGAATCAATCGGCAATGGCGCCTGTTTCAATAGCTAATAACTAGCTATTGGGCAGGCGCCTTTTGCATTTTTCAGGGGGGATAATATGAATAATAGAACCAAATTAAAAGCTTTATTTGGCATGATCGTTATTTGCTTGTTTTTGTATGCTTCCTTAGGAGCGGCTGCAAGCGGAAAAGCAGTTTCGACTCCGCAAAAAAGGGAGGGCCATTGTATTCAAGTGTTGGATAAAGGGAAATGGGCTCCTGACACCTATAAGTCTGTTCAAAACCTAATCGATAAGCATGGTGCTGGAAGTTCAGGATACGATCCAAAGCGAAAACCTTATGTTGTTTTTGATTGGGATCATACGAGCATCATGAATGATACGGAGGAGGCCCTCTTTCTTTATCAAATCGATCACTTGGCATATAACATGCAACCGGATGAGTTTTATGAAGTGATCAAAAAGAATGTGCCGAATGGACCCTTTTCACACGAGTTTAAAAACCTTCAAGGTGATGTGGTCACTCTCAAGGAAATTGCCGAGGATCTGAAGCGCGATTACGAATTTCTTTATTCCAACTATAATGGGATGAATGGAAAAGAGCGGTTAGAAACGCTTCATTCAACTGATCAATTTAAAGATTTTAAAGCGAAAATGTACTTTCTGTATGAAGCCATTGGGGAAACATACGGTGTTGAAATCGGATATCCTTGGGTGCTTTATTTATTTGCTAACATGTCGACAGAAGAAGTTCAGCAGCTTGCAGAGGCTTCAAATGATTATAATTTAGGGGCGGAAATGGCATCGGTGACGCTTATAAGTCCTGGGGCCATGTTAGGAAAAGCCGGTACTGTTCAAGTTACCTATACAACAGGACTGCGTCTGGCCTCGGAAATCGCAAACTTAATGCATACTTTTATGGAGAATGGGATTGACGTTTATGTTATTTCGGCTTCGATGGAAGAGGTGGTGGAGGTATTTTCGTCAAATCCAAAATACGGCTACAACCTTCCAAAGGAAAATGTCTTTGGGATGAGATTAAAAAAGAAGGAAGGAATTACTCAAGCAGAATATGAAGACAATTGGCCGATCACTGCTCGAGAAGGTAAGGTGGAAGTGATCGAACACGCCATCTCCAAAACGCGGGGCGGATACGGTCCGATATTCGTAGCGGGAGACAGCAGCACAGATTATGAAATGCTGACAATTAAGAGTTTGAAACTCGGTCTAATTATCAACCGCCTCAAAACAGGTGATATCGGCAAGCTTGCGAAAACAGCTGCAGAACGGATGGGCAAAAACAACCCGAAATATGTTCTCCAAGGAAGAAATGAGAATACAGGCTTATGGATACCGACTGAATACACGATCAAGCTTGGGTCAAATGAAGAAAAATTGTTGGCGAATCCATAAAAAGATTCGTCCAAGGAGATTCAGTCACACTCGGAGTATAAAATAATGATTGATGATGATATCTTAGACTCGCTTTTATACAATCAAGTTACCAAAACATAACCAAAATCAGTCTAAATCATGCACCCTATTCTCATTAAGTCATTTTAAATGAAGCTAAATCTTCTACTCTCATTTCGTAAACATAAAGTATTTTGGGGTTTACATATTGAAGAATTAAATCAAATTCGGTAGCAAACAAAAGTATTTATTTAAAAGTAATTGAAATTCAAGAAAAGGGCGCTTTCCTACTAAGAAGGATCGCGCTCATTTTTACATTTAAGGGCTATTTAATGGAATAAGACTTACAAACAAAACTGGATATTTATATTAATATTGGTGTGAGAATGTGGGGGGGCTCTATTTTTTTCAAACCTGATATTTAACGATCTACAGGAATGCTAACAGGTGCGTTCGTATGTCGACCAGTAAAAATTACTAGTTGACCTTTTTTTAATAGAATCTATTATATCAGTAGCCAGGGTAGGACGTACGGGTGCGTGGGGACTTGATCCCGTGAACTAAACTGTCCGCCCCCTATTTGTAGAAACATGTTTGAGGGATGGTTGGGACGTAGATCTCGTATAACAAGCGAAGCTATGACACTAAATGGAGGACTTGGGGTACTGGTAAGTAAGTAAGTAGAGGAGGAAAAAACAATGAATCCAGTTGTTGGTTTGGATGTGGCAAAGGGAGAGAGTCAAGTTCAGGCACTTTTAGATCATTCTAAACCGTATGGGAAGAGCTTTTCAATGAAGCATATCAAAGAGGAATTAGATCATTTTNTTGAAGCATATCAAAGAGGAATTAGATCATTTTTTAGACTTTTTAAAAGAGATTGAAGAGGTGACAAGGCAGATGCCTATGGTCATTTAAGAATCTACAGGGCATTACCATACTCCTGTTATTCAATACTTGGAGTAACAATGGATTCTATATATCTTACTAAATCCGATTATTTCTTATCAGGCAAAGAAGACCAGTTTACGAAAGGTAAAAACAGACGTAATCGATGTGTATCAGTTGTGTGTGCTGTATTATAAAGAGGATTTTGAACCTCATAAATTAGAGGAAATAAGCTTTTAGATCTGCGGAATTTGTCAAGACAACAGGAAATCGTAACGAATATGTATGTGGAAGCTAGACTTCAGTTTCACACCATTTTAGATCAAGTGTTTCCTGAATACCGGAAGGTTTTTGGGGATCCATATTCGAAGGTTTCTTTATTGATGTTAAAGGAATATTCCACTTTAGAGGAGGTATTAACAGCCGGGGAAAGTAGACTAGCAGAGAGTGTTATAGAGTTCTGTTCTAGCCGATCAGGTGAATGGGCATGGGGAAAAGCAAAAAAATAATGGATTCCGCATCTAGAAATCCATTACAAAAAAGCGTGTATGAAAGTCAGGTAATCCATCTTCATATGTATATTGAGTTGCTTTTTCATTACCAGGGACACCTTTCTGATTTGGAAGATCGTATAGTGGCCCTGGCAAATGAAATGGAATAAGATCATTCAATTGATTCCCGGTATAGGAGAAAAAATCGCAGCCACGATTATCTCTGAAATTGGTGAAATCAATCGCTTTAATCATCCGAAAAAACTGGTTGCCTTCGCTGGGTAAGTTTACGGCAACCATTAATCGTATGACTAAAAGAGGTTCGAGCAGACTACGTCATTCTCTGTATCTTGCCGTACTATGCGGCATAAGAAGTTCAAGTAACAAAATGATAAGAAAAAAACAGAAGGAAAACCGGTCAAATTTTCAATCGTTGTCTGTATTAATAAGTTGCTTCATTGGATTTACGCTTTATTAAAGAGAAAAGAAACGTTCCTAGATTTATCCTAATTAACGGTTTTGTGAAACAGAGAAAAATCCTTCCAAAAGTGTTTTGGAGGGATTTTTGGCATGGTCAAAAATAATAGATGTAGTTTTATAAAAAAGTTTGATCATTTCTGTGATCCTTCTTCCATTAAAGTGCCCGATAATTGAAGATAGTTCACGATGCAAGGCTATTATTTAACATCTTACATTTTTGCGTTTGAAACCAAGCTGCCCTTTATCTACTTCCTTTTGAATACTTTCGGAAGCGAGTAGGAAACTGCTTTTTTTCTTGTCCCGTTTGACTTCTACTGGGCCTACTGCCTTTGCGGTCTCGACCGCCTTATCATGGAGCGGCAAATATGAAATCCCCACTGTGTATATAAAATTATTCATAGCGTATTTAGTTCGTTCTGGAGAATCGTAAATCGTATTTTCCACATTTTCAAGCATATTGGCAATCTTGCTTTCGGAAAATTCACCGTCCGGGCGATTTCCCAAAAGCCAGCAGTAGCAACTCCAGCCCGCTGACATTCTCAGCTCTTCACCGCTTGCGATCCATTTATCGGCAACGTCTTGTGCAATATCTGTTTCAGCTAAAGTTACTGCGACCACATAATCGGACAGCATATAAAAATATGCCGCATCCATCCAACGCTCAAAATCCGCTTCAGCCATTGTTTTTGGGTCTGCAATTATGCCTGCAAAGTACATTGCGTCGTAGTTCCCTGTGGCGTAAAGCTGCTCAGCCAAAGGTTGATTTTTTTTGATCTTCTTGGCGATCGGTTTCATAGCGCCTGTAGCCACGCCAAAAAGCGGCTCGTGCGCGCCATTGGATTCGTAAATTTTCTTGGTTCGTTCCTTGCCGAGAACTTCAAGCTCCTGCATAACCATTTGTAAATTCATCGTTTTAGCACTTCCTTCTTTTGGAGGTCTTTCCCCCTAGATTTAAGACCCTCAAATCCATCTCTATTAGCCTATAACAAATCTTTACATTTGTCAGCAAAACCACAGTCTCAACATGTGCAGAGTGTAAGTGGAAACACATGGGATGTTGGTGAGTTCAAACTCGATTATAAAGATTTATTCTTATTGTTTCTATCAAGGATTTTTGGATGAAGCAAACCTAAAAGAGATCTTTTGTTCACATAATACGGATAAGAGGAAATCAAAAAGCCCATGAATTTCATAGAATTCGAGGGCTTTTCCATGTAACTTGACCGTTGGGGACAAACTACAAAACAGTTAAACGAGCTTTTTACCGATTTAGAAGCGCATGGAAATTATTTATAAATACTAATATGCTTCTGAAGTTATGAAAATAGGATAAAAATTCAGATATTATTAACTGAAAATTCTTAATTTACACAAAAAATAAGTGTATAATATTATAAAACAGTTATCTAAGTTTGTGGGTTACTATTTCTTAATAAGGAGGCGATACTCTTAAACATGTATGGAAATTTATTTTTTAGAAAGGAAATATTAGTAGGATGCAGAAAAGGAGAAATTTATTAGTCTAGAAAGGAATTAAAGCAGCTACAGTAGCCGCTGGGAATGCGGATTTAGGTATTGCGTTTCCACCAAGTCGTTCAATGTTTATTTTATTGGGATTCGCTCCTATTGCAGCACTAGTTTCGGAGGTCAACTTTATGTAGCATTACTTGCTGGGGGAGCTTATCAAATTTTATACAGAATATTTTTAACGATGTGGTTTGTTCAATGTTATAAAATTAAAGCGCTTTCAACAGAATTTGTTAAGCCCATTAGCCAGTCATTTCGTGTTGTATTCAATTAAACTATGTATTAATTAATAAATTAATATATACAAAAAAATCACTATATATACATACTGGAGGTTTTAGGATGAAAAAGAAAAAAGCATTATCTGGCCTGATGGCTGTGAGTTTACTAACAGTAATTCCGTGGAGTTCTGGACATGCTGAGAAACCTCAATGGACAAATGTGAATACATATGAGGAACAGGACGGAAGCAAGTTTAATAGCGAAAACTATGACTTTGTGAAATTCTCACAAATTGGTTCCAAATTAAAAGAGATTGAAAAACTTTCAAACCGTGTGAAAGTTGAAGTCCGTGGAACATCAGCTGATGGAAACCCACTCTACGTTGTCACGATTGCTGACCCAACAACGCAAGGGAAGTTCGGAAAAGTGAAGGCACTTAGAAAGCAAATGTTTAAGAATCCGGGCAAAGCTCAAGAATGGGTTGCCAATAATCCTGACTTTAAAGTTCCAATCATGATTAATGGTTCTATTCATGGGACTGAATTTGTCGGAAGCGATGCAATCCTTCAATTAATTGAACGGTTTGCTACCCAAAATGATGCAACAACAAAAGACGTTTTAGAGAATAATATTCTTATTTTCAATGTCGTACAAAACCCTGATGGACGTATTGATGCCACCCGCTTTAATGGCGAAGGAATTGACATAAATCGTGACTTTATCACCCAGTCGCAGCCAGAAACAAAAGAGATGGTTGAGCTCATAAAAGAATGGAACCCGATGGTGTTCCTTGATACTCATGGTTATGTGAAGAATTATCAGCCAAATCTGCAGGGGTTAATTGAGCCTTGTACGCCACCGCATAATCCTAATTACGAGTATGACTTATACGGAAAATGGGCCTATAAACAGGCAGAAGCGATGGAAGCGGAAATAATGAAGGATCATAAGAACTATTCAGGATCCTTGTATCAAAACATGAAAGGTACCTATATTCCGCTGCGCGATGATTCCGCCGGCTGGGATGATTACCCACCAATTTTCACACCAATGTATGCGATGTACCATGGTGCTTACGGTCATACATTAGAAGCTCCAACAAATGATTGGGATGGCGTACGATGGATGTATAATTCGATTATGGGGGCACTGAAATTTGCAACAGCTAACAAGCAATCCATGATTACTGATCAAATTGAAGTTTTTAAAAGAGGAATTAACTTTGACCATCCTTTTCATAAGGAAGGGTTATTTCCAAAAAACTACATACTTCCACTAGACCCTATGGATCCGACTGTTACGAATAAGGCAGTAAATCATTTGATCAATAATGATATTGAAGTTGTTCAAGCTGTGAATGCATTTGAAGCGGATGGAGTGTCATATCCAAAAGGAACTTATCTCGTTGAGATGGATCAGGCGAAAGCCGGATTAGCAAACACGATGCTCTGGGATGGGGAAGACATCACGAACGATACCCCAGCAATGTACGACATTTCCGCATGGAGTTTACCGGAGCTTTGGGGATTCGAGGCAGTAGCCACACAAAATCCTATTAAAGTCAATGCAACGAAAGTAAAACAGATTACAGGTCAAGGAACGGTTTCAGGAAAAGGACCGTTTCTGATTCCGAACAGCTCTGTCCAATCGGTAAATTTAGTAAATGCATTGCTTAAGCAAGGAATACCTATAGTACGTGATGCACAAGGCAACTTCTTTGCAAAAGCAGTAGCTAATCAGGTTTCAGCAGCGGTGAAAGAATCTGGGTTACAGGTTGGAACTGCTGAGGTACCATTAGATGCAGTGGCTATTACGTCTTTAAAAGTGGCTATATTAAAGGATGGAGGTATGGGTAAACAGAAATCACACGCAGGAACAAAGCTCGCTTTGAAAAGACTAGGTTTTGATGTGACAGAAGTTACACCAGTCGAAGTGGCTAAAAATTCTCTTAACGGTTTTGATATTTTTGTCTATAGTGGAACGGAAAGTCTCATTTCTATCAACCTATCTGAGGCTAATAAAGAATTTGGATTACAGAACGACGGGCAACTTAATGCGTTTAAAGACAATGTGACAAGCTTCTTAAATGAAGGAGGCAAATATATAGCTGTAGGTGCTGGTGCATCTAGAGCAACTAAGACACTTGGTCTTACAGACGACATCATTAATGTAGGGGGTTCCAACAGTAATGGTATCGTAAAAGTCGATTATGAGGGAACCGGTTTAACAGCAGGATATGGAGAGGATGATATCGGCTTTGTCTATCGTCCAACATGGTTCACGGGTACGGATAATGATGAAGTCGTCGCGACCCTTGCAGATTCAGATAATTTCTTCGTAGCTGGTCACTGGAAAAATAGCATAACCGCCAAGGGCCAAGCCGTAATCGTAAAAGAACAGAATAAAGATGTAACTCTTATTGGGTTAGAAGCAGGTTTCCGCGACCACCCGGATTACTTGTTCCGTCTTCTATCAAATGCAATTTTTGAAAAATAGTAGAAATAGCCAAAGCCGGATTCAGCAATGAATCCGGCTTTGGCTATTTGAAAAATGCTAAACGCTTGCTACTGAGTCTTGAAAAATTATCTCAGCAACTGCTATTTAAATACTCATTACTTTTAAATCATCTGTTGCAAAAACCGCTGAAGGACGATTCTTATCAAGAAGTGGTTGTTTAGCAGATTGAAAGGCGTTTTCTTTTTAAAGGATTACTTGAAAAATAAATTAAAAAATTGGAAGTCTAAACCTAGTAAAGCTTCTCCATCCAACTATAAAAACGTATATCAAAGACTTTTCTTCGTCTGTATTACCTTTTGGAGAAAAACGGACGGAAATGTCATCGTTATAACAAGAAAACGGTCTTTGATATCTAGGTATTGTCTATGATCATTCGATGTCACAAAAACTCAAAGTTGCCCAATATTATTTAAAAACTCTATTTAATGGTTTTTTTTGTCATGCGCAATTTTAGTATTAATGTAGCAAAATAAAGAGAATACACTTTAAATTAACACATGGACGCTTAGCTTGATGGGGATTTTGTAAGACCCCTTTATTTAAATAAAACAATTTTATTGTTATTCAACATTGATAATGTGTATAAGTTTTGTTTGCTATACCCATATTAAAATTATTGAATTTAATTTTCCCCAGAGTAATAGTAAAGGGAGGTGAAATTTCCAATGCCTAAAAACGATTCAGCTTTTCAAAGAAGCGAGCTGGCCAAGCTTTTAACAGCGTGCGGAGAGTCAGCAGACTTTCTTACTTTCAGTCTTTATGAAAACTCGCCCTTCTTCATTGCCTATTTTAAAACTTTAGTTAAACCAGAGATTATTCACCACGATATTCTCCCTATAGTTAAAGAAGAGTTTTCTACTTTAGAAGAAATAAAAGAAAAGCTGTTGATCGAGGACCTTTCTATTACGGACAATATACCGGATATTCAAGATAAATTAATGACCGGAAATTTGATTTTTTACACGAAAGAAGGGCAGCCTGCCTGCCTGGCTGTTCCGGCACCAGCCGTCGAAAAACGGCAAGTAGCCACTCCGGAAACGGAATACTCAGTCGTTGGTCCGAAGGAAGCCTTTGTTGAATCACTCGATACAAATTTAAATCTCGTGCGCAAACGTCTGCCGATTCCAGAACTGCAGGTTAAAGAACTGATGGTCGGAAAGTTATCAAAAACCCGGATCGCGGTCGTCTACGTGAAAGGAATCGCTGACTCGGACAACGTGAATACGGTCATCCAGCGGATTCAAGGGATTGAATACGATGAAATTGCCGACAGTTCGTTTCTCAGCCAAATGATTACCGATAATAAAAACTCGCCATTCCCACAGTTAGTCGACACAGAGAGGCCTGATCGACTGGCCGCCTTACTCGCCGAAGGGAAAGTTGCCATCTTTTCGGACGGATCGCCCACTGCGATATCAGGTCCCGTGTCACTCATTACATTTTTCACGGCATTTGAAGACTATCTTTCCATTTGGAATGTCGCATCCGCTTTCCGGCTCCTCCGGCTCATTGCGGTTCTTTTCTCTGTTTTAGCCACATCGACTTATGTAGCCATTTTAACTTATCATTATGAAATGATTCCCCGTGATGTACTCAGCTTGCTGATTACATCACGGGGAAGTATTCCGTTTCCACCTTTTTTGGAAGCTGTTCTCCTTGAATTGGCGATTGAGCTTTTGTGGGAAGCAGGCGCCCGGCTGCCGACAAAGATTGGCCAAACGATTGGGATTGTCGGCGGTATAGTGCTCGGAACAGCTGCCGTTCAAGCAGGCTTGACGAGCAATGTACTGCTCATTGTCGTGGCCACGGGCGCGCTTGCTTCTTTCACTACGCCTATCTACCAACTTAGCAACGTGATCCGCCTGATCCGCTTTCCATTTATCCTGCTTGCCCAGCTGCTAGGCCTTGTCGGAGTTGCCGTCTGCTTTGCTTTTCTTATGTCTCATTTATTAAAGCTGACTTCTCTCGGTCGTCCTTTTCTTGAGCCGATCTATCCTTTGCGCGTGAAGGATTTCAAAGACTCTATTATTCGACTGCCGTTCAGCAAGCAAGCACTCCGTCCCCTCCAAATAAGAGCAAAAGACCGTGTAAGATTTCAGCAGGAGGCTCCACAAAAAAAAGAATGGGATATTGACGACTAATTTGCATTTGGAGGTGCTGTATGCTGCCCTTACCGCCGGAGAGCCGGAAAGTCTCTCCTTTCTTTGTTTTTTATCTTATCGTCGCGGCGCAATTTGGCTTGGGCGTTTTCAGCTTTCAACGGTATATTGTTAAAGCCGTGGGCAATGATGCCTGGATCGCTGTTATTATCGCCGGTCTCTCGATTCACATTGTCTTGTGGATGATTTATCAAATATTAAATAAAGGAACGAATGATATTACTGTTATCCACAAGGAACTGTTTGGAAAAGGGCTTGGAGGGCTCCTCAGTTTGGCTTTGATTGTTTATTTGCTGACTTTGGCTGTCTCTGTGTTCCGTAGTTATATCGAATTGATTCAAGTCTGGATCTTTCCGCAATTGGAAACATGGTATATGGCCCTGATTCTCTCTTCGCTCGTTTATGTGTATGTAATCGGAGGCTTTCGAGTCGTTGTTGGGATTTGCTTCCTCAGTTTCATCTTAACGACTCCTATATTTTTTATAATGTTAGAGTTCCCTTTACGGCACGTGCATTTTTCTCATCTTTTGCCAATTTTGGATCATACCGCAGTTGAGTTCTTATCCGCCTCTAAAAAGATGGCGTATAGTTTAACTGGATTTGAAACACTTTTTTTCTTTTATCCTTTTATAAAAAATGCTCCAAGCTCGCAAAAGTGGGTGCATTATGGAGCGGCGTTCAGTACTTTTAGTTATTTAGTAATAATGATCGTTTCCCTTATGTACTTTACTAAGGCTCAATTACTTGAGTCGATTTGGCCGACATTAACTATTTGGAAAATTGCTGATTTTCCTTTTCTTGAAAGGTTTGAGTTTATGGGGCTCTCCCTTTGGCTGTTTAACGCTCTTAATAGTGTTTGTATATTTATTTGGGCCGGCACGAGAGGACTAAAGCAGCTGTTTACCGTGAAGCAAAAACATAGTCTTATTTTCGTTATCATCATGACAGCTGTGGTGGCTGTTCTCTTGAAAAACCGCGAGCAGATCGAGCAGCTAAATACAGTAATGGGCTTGGTGAGCCTTTATGTCATTTATGCCTACATTCCATTTCTCTTCTTTTACCAAATGATTAAAAGTAAAATGAGGCGAACGTCATGATAAGGTACCTCTTTTGGAGCATTTTTACGCTCATCCTGCTGTTCAATTATTCGATTGAAACAAAGATACTTGAAGATATCCAGCACGTTTCCGCCATTGGTTATGACTATGTGGACGAGGACCGGATAAAGGGAACAGCCGCCGCTCCTTTTTATCCTGCGGGGATAGATGTTCAGCCGCTCAATGCCTTCTTTACGGCGGTCGGCCATACCGTTCTAGACATCTTACAAAAGCAGCAGATGGAGTCCCAAAGAAGACTCGCTACGGGACGTTTGCAGAATTTTTTGATTAGTAAAGATCTGGCAAAACACGGAGTCGCCGAGCTTACTGATCCACTCGCCCGCTCTACCGATATTGGCAGAGATGTTTACATGGCGGTCGTCGACGGCAGCGTCGAAGAGCTGTTAACTTTTAAGTATCCTAATGCGCCGACATCTGCTCAATATCTTTCCGATTTCATGGAGAGAAATCTGAAAGACATTGTTCCTCAGCCAACTGTTCATGCTTTCCTGGATCAATATGGCGGGTTCGCTCAAGATCCTTTTCTACCTATTATCGGGAAAAAAGACGATCATATTCAATATAAAGGTCTCGCTCTTTTTAAGGATGATCTCTACGTAGGAGAGCTTTCCAATAAGGAAAGTTATGTATTTAAACTCTTTTACGAAAAGACTAAAACAGGCACGTATGAAATACGCTTCAAAAATAAAAAGTACATTGCTACTGAAAATATTCGATCCAAAGTGAAATATAAAGTGTCCGGCAGCCAAGACAATCCGCGGGTGTCGGTTCATGTCTCGGTGATAGGAGAGGTTAAAGATGCTTCCAGCGTGTTGATGAAAGGGAACACCATGAAAGAAGTGGAGCAGGAATGGAGCAAAGAAACCACGAAAAGAGCGGAAAAGATGATGAGAAAATTTCAGGAGCTAAAGATTGATCCGCTCGGAATCGGCGAAAAAGTCCGGAGCCATTTTCGGAACTTTGATAAAGAAGCATGGAAAGACCGCTACCCAACCGTTCCTGTTGAATTTTATATGAAGGTTCGTATTGTGAACACCGGCATCACCGAATAGAAAGTGACGTCAAAAAAGGGAGTGACTCAAAAAGGATAATTAAAAAATGCTTGAAGGCTTATACGATTATGCTTTTAAAAGTAAATTCCGTGTACCATTTATTGCATTGGAGTGATTTCAAAACTTATTTAGCCGAAGGTTCAAAGGATAAAGGACATCACGGATCGATTTCTTTAAAAAGGAAATTCAGGAGGAAGAAAAATGTCATTTTTATGGTTGTTTGAAACATCTTTTTAATCAACCTTTTTTCCAAACCAACAACTGAGGCTATATTTTAGTTAATCCATTAAAGGGCGCACTTCTTAAAGTAAGAAGGTGTCTTCTTTTTTGTTTATTATTCAATAATAAAAGCAAGTGAATTTGCGAATAAAGGGAATTTTCACTTTAGCATAGTTATGGATGAATGATCCTTTGCAGAATATTTTAGAATTAATCTGCAAATATTTAAACAGGAACATATAAATAATCAATCACTGCGTCGTTTTTAGTTGGATAAAAATGGTAGTGTAAAAAGTTCTATGAAAACTAACTGAGTGTGTAGGGTCTTTTCTATTTATTGGGTGGAAAGGCCATGCAATCGTCCTTGACAAACACACTAATAATGGAGGTGTAATTATGGAAACAACAAGTTATAAAGGCACAAATAAAATGATTACAGGAATTGTATTTGGGGTCATCACATTTTGGCTCTTTGCCCAGTCTATGGTCAATGTTGTTCCGGCCGTTCAGAAAGACTTAGGCATTTCACTTGGCACATTAAACATAGCAATTAGTTTATCTGCCTTGTTCTCAGGTATGTTTATCGTTGCAGCTGGTGGCCTTGCAGATAAGATTGGACGTAAAAAAATTACGTATTTAGGGTTAATTTTAAGCATTATCGGTTCCTTGTTTATTGTTTTGACTCAAGGAGCAGCATTATTAATTATCGGGCGTATCTTCATAGGGATTTCAGCAGCATGTATTATGCCAGCAACAATTGCTTTAGTGAAAGCTTATTATGAAGGGGCTGATCGCCAACGTGCCCTCAGTTTCTGGTCCATTGGTTCTTGGGGCGGCTCAGGTGTTTGTTCACTTGCTGGTGGTGCCATAGCAACATATATGGGCTGGAGATGGATTTTCATCTTTTCGATTATTTTCGCTCTTCTTGCGATGTGGCTTATTAAAGACACTCCAGAAAGTAAAGCAGAATCAACTGGTGCTTTTAAATTTGACTATACCGGATTAGTTATTTTTATCATTACGATGCTTGCATTAAACCTTTTCATTACTCGCGGAGCAGATTGGGGTTGGACAAGTACTATTACATTAGTCTGTGCGGTTATCACAATCATTGGGATTATCGTATTCGTCAAAGTGGAAAGAAATAATGACATAGCTCTAATTGACTTCTCTTTATTTAAAAATAAACCATACGCAGGAGCCACATATTCCAATTTCTTGTTAAACGCTGTAGCTGGAACACTAGTGGTTGCTAATACTTATGTTCAAGTTGGTCGCGGATTTACGGCTTTCCAATCTGGACTGTTATCAATCGGGTATTTAATAGCAGTACTTGCAATGATTCGTGTTGGTGAGAAAATTTTACAAAAATCCGGGGCAAAATCTCCAATGATTTGGGGAGCTATAATAACGACAGTTGGTTGTGCACTAATGGGCTTAACATTCTTACCTGGTTTTTCCTATACTGTTGCCGTATTCATTGGATTTGCTTTATTCGGTCTTGGACTTGGAATATACGCAACCCCTTCTACAGATACTTCTGTATCTAATTCTCCTCCTGATAAAGTTGGAGCAGCAGCAGGGGTTTACAAAATGGCAAGCTCACTAGGTGGAGCGTTCGGAGTTGCGATTTCTGCTACAGTTTATGGTGCCATTGCAGCTGTTAGTAGTGTCGAAGTTGCTGCAACAGGTGGTATTATCGCAAACGTAATCTTCGGTATACTTTCAATTATTTCTATAATAGCATTAGTACCAAAAGATACTGGAAAAACAACAAACGAAAAAGCAATAAAAATAGATTACAGGAACAATACTGAGCCAGAACCAAGTCATTAACCAAAAATTGGTATAGAAGAAGAACAGGATTTTGTTATAGATGTCGTCAACCATAAGTATGATTTTAAAGGTATCACATAAAGGCTTTATATAGGCGGGCGATATTGATGATAACAAATTGCTCCCTTATTTCGCTAACAGGTGCATTACTTCAAAAACAGGGGTTGCTGCGGCAGCCTTTTTTTAATAGAACTAATCCAGCTAAGCTCAGCTATTCCTCTCTGTTTATCGTATCCATCCTATTGACATAACACCAATTTTGAACTACATTGGGCGTGGTTTAAACTGAAGTAACGTAATAATAAAAGGGGAGAAATTAGTTGTCATATTTACTAAAATTAATAAGAAAAAGTGAACAAATAACAAGCCTTTGGTCAGGTGGTAAAACAACTCAACTTGCTATTTATCCTGAAAATGGAGATTACTCGAAGCGTGATTTCAAATGGCGGTTAAGCACCGCAGATGTTGAGGTAGACGAATCCTTATTTACTCATCTTCCAGGCATTCAGAGAATTATCATGATCCTTGATGGAGAAATGTTGCTTCAACATAAGGGAAAGCACCATGTGCATTTAAAGCCATTTGAACAGGATCGGTTTGATGGCGGCTGGACAACCCGAAGTATTGGGAGGGTTACGGATTTTAATTTGATGTTAGCAGAAGGATGCGAGGGAGACCTTAACATGATTCATATTAATAATGGGATCCAACATGAAGTGTTGGATAATAGGGAATCTACGAATAGATCCGAAGCCTTTTATTGTGTCAAAGGAACAAGTAAAATGAGTATAGATGAAAAAGAGACTTTTGTTTTAGATCAAGGTGACGTAGCAATCTTAAACATGGATCATTCATGCAACAATTTAAATATAAAGTTATCCAATCACAATGACTCAATTGCAAAAATTATTAAGGTAAGTATTTTTTATTGATAGAGATATTTTGGTTCTAGTGCAAAAATATTCACTAGAAGTATAGTATTCTTTCGAATTGTGGGTTAAGAGGCTAAACCAAATAAATCAATCATTATTATTTGGTGATTACTGGTAGGCGTAAAAAATGGGGAGTGAACGATATATTAAAAATACTCTAATGTTACTTCTTTTCGCATTTCTTTTTATTGGCATTTTTGGATTTTGGTTAAGAAAAAGGATTCTTTCATTCGATTTTATATACAAAAGTAAATTGTTCTTCTTGTTGGGCAACTATGAGTTGATTGGTGGAGTTCTTATTGGTATAAGCTTACTATTTATTGTGATGTTTCTCTAAGATTTATTTTACTCCCATGAAAATTAAAATATTCTTAAAACCAAAAAAGAGCATACAAAAATAGACCCAGAAAATGACTTTTTTAAAAAAAGGCTGAACCTTATGAGTGATCTGATTGAGTTTGGTAAATCGTTAATCAAAAACCTCCAATTATAGCAAATTAAGTAGAGGCTAGCGCGACGACCCAAAAAGGATTAATCTCCCATGAGTGCTACCCTTCATTCTCTGTGGTGAAGCGCTGAATTTGCGCTTCATGGATGGCTAACGGGTGCTTTACTTCAAAAAGGGAGTTGCTTCAGCAGCTCTTTTTCTTATGGAGCTAAAGGGATAGGTTATTTAAAGAAGAAATGATTGATAAAAAGTTTGGATTTCACAAGTAGTTAGAGGAGATATCCATTGGATGCAAAAGGAATACTTCGATTCAGAAAATTATAAGGGTCGCCATTTTCAAGTAGAAAATTTTGAACCTTTTTAGATACCTTGGATTTTTAACCATGTCCCAAAAAATTTCAATGTTTATTTTCATCGTATTATTCACTTATGTTTAGCCCTCAATCGTGCTAATTTTATTTTGTGAGTTTTTATTGCTGTCTAATTAACTGAGGGAGTTTAACAAGAAACAAAAATACAACTTTTTCACATAGAGTAGGACAAATCGTCTTTTTAATTCCATATAAACTCTTAACGAAGGTTTACGTCAAAATGTTGGCGGTACACCATACATAAATTCGGATATTCTTCAGATCTAATCTTCCGGATGAAACCTGATTCTAGCAAGGTTTTCCAATACAATTCGTAGTGGAGGGTAAAAGATGAATATTAAAAATTGGCTGCTTTCTCAAAGATTGTTGCTAAACGAAAGCATCAGATATTTAAAAGAGTATGTTATATTTTGGATTATGGGGTCGAATGAAATAGTATAATTAAGCGTAATTAAACTTGTTTCGTAAGAGGTGCTGAGTTTGTTTAAAAAGAATATATTGATTGGACATTCAGAAGATGCTGTCCTATCGAACACTTAGTGAAAAATAACGTTCCATTTGAAATAGGAATCAAAGATATTTTAAAGCGGTCGTCTGAAAGACCCGCTCGAAAAAAAAAGATGAAGTATACGAAGCGTTTTATACAGTCGAAGTTCGAAAAAAATATGTGGAACAAGTAGAAGCTATTGTTGCGCAGTATGTATCGCGAGAAGATGTGAAGCATTGGTATAAAGTGGCGAAAAAGAAAAGTGGAAAATTACAATTGAAGGAAAAAGCACTTTATTTATTTGCGTTTTTTATAAACTGTATAGCGATACTAGCCATCGACATAGGTAAGATGGATGGAGCGGACATCGTTTCGTATATCGCTTGTGCCGTGTTATTGATGTCTGGTGTGTTTGTGACGACAAAATATTACAAAGAGATGCAAAAAGAATCGGGCGATTTGAGAGAGAATAATATGATGTTGATGTTCATAGGTATTGGTGTGATATTTTATGCCGTTTCTTCTTTTTTATCTTTACTTCAAATAGACATTTTTCATTTTCTCTTAATGATTCAACTGTGCAATAGTTAGATTTTTGACAAGCTGAAATAAGCATTTGCTCTACTCGCTTTTCAAATGCATAGTTTTTATGTAATTCAAGCCAATAATACCAATAGGGTTAATTGTCTAAATAATACGTACCAACGCCTTGAAACCGTTCCATCCATCCTTTCAACCGACGATGGAAATTATTAACGTATTGTATGTGGTATACCCTTTTTTTACTCGTTGATTTTGATTTAGATTAACTGTTTCGTGCTTAATATTTTTGGATACTGCAAACTTTTTGTAATTGGTAGCTGCATCAGTGCATAACAAAGATGAGGGGGCTATATGGTCCCCAATAGCTGCATCTATTTCTTCTGCTTTTACACGACCCTTTCCCGCGATTCTTGCAATAATATTGTGATATCGATCTTGTGCTACAATTACAGCAATTTTTTGATTTGAAATCCCTCGTTTTTCATCTTTTTCTCCCCGTTTTTTCGGTTTTCGATGTGTAAATCTACGACCTTTTAATGACTCACGAAAGAAAGTCTCATCACTTTCAACGATACCAGATAATTGATTGAACCGGTGACTTCCTAAAGCATTTAAAATCTTGTGCCTCCAATAAAATGAGGTAGATATATGAATGTTTAATAATCAGCGATTTTAGGTAATGTAACACCGTGTATCATCATTTCAATGTAATTCAACCACTTTCCTGGATAACGTGAACCTGAAAAGGGGGTGTTTGTCATATCATTAAAGGTTTGTCCGCAATCCTTACATAAATAACGTTGTCTGGAACGATACATACCGTTTCTTTTTACTGATATTTCCACAATGAATACAACCTAAACCGGCAGAAAAGCGAGTCTCCCTAATCTTTGTAAGTAACTTCTCTATTTTATTTACTTCTTTTGGATATAGATCTTGTTCTAGTGCCTTAAATAAGGCTTGTTGATCTGCTTTCTTTAATTTACTGACCACTTCATACACATATCTCCACATTATCAAACACCTCCTTGAACTTGTATTAGATTATATTAAACTATAATCAGTATTTTCAAAGGAGCAACAATCTATACAGCCTAAAAAAAAGTAAAGATAGAAAGGGTTAAACTTACTATCTTTTTTTGTTGCTTTATTTTAAGCATTTGAAAAAACAGCCTAAACAAAAGGCAGAGTGTGAATAACACTCCGCTTTTTGTCTATAGCTTATAATAATTTTCAGCTGTATAAGTGGTCCAGTTCCAAAAATCATTCCCCTGAGAAATAATATATCGATCAAGAAACAATTCGAAGTTAAGTTGAATGTCTTCGTCTTCGGAAAATTCTTCAGAAGGTATGTCGAAATTAAGTAAATAATTTGGTTCTTTAGCATTGAGTTTTTTAATACTTATAGCCAAAGTTCCGTCTAGTACGCTACCTATAGGAATAAAAGGTAGGGGATTATCTGGCTCATCCGCTTGCATATCTTTATATGCACTCTCGATTTCTTCTAAAGAATGAAGCCATAATCCTCCGCCTACATTGTCACCATCTTCGTCTATATGTTCAAAAAGCATACAACCGTTATGAATAAATAAGAAAGCCTTGTAGTCTTCCGGTAAAATCCACTCTGTTTTCTTTTCAAATTCCTCTATTTGTTCTTTAGTAGCCGGATTATTAAAGGAACAAACAATATTCGAATTTTCTCCTTCGGGACCTGAAATAATCATACTTAAGTCTTCATCTAATCTATTTTAAAAACTTGTTAAAGTTTGATTAATAAATGGCATATAGTTAATCTCCTTAATTAGTAGTTTTTCCACCAAGTGTTAACTTCATTACGGTGTATTTTTACAGGAAGCGGAAATAGATTTTGAAATGCGTTAGTTCCACCGTATTTTATTGGAATAACGTGATGTATCTCGGTAGATCTTTCGTCTAAACCATACAAATAAACATTTGTCCTGCGCAAATAGGTCAGACCTTTTGAACGGGAACTTGAATTTCAAAGGTAATCTCGTTTGGTTTATCTGTGATCGTAATATCAACATGCATAATTTGCAGCGCATCGCCGGTAATTTGATAACCACCTTCATCAAGATAATCAAATATTTTACTCAAGCTTTCGCTTCGGTTCCATAGTAATTCTCCGTTATATCGGATACACGCAAATAACCCAGCCGGAACGATCCGTTGGTACTGTTTTGGTATTTTTTCTTTACTTTTTGCCACAACGAAAATGACTGATGGTTCTTCAAAACGTTTAGTTCTAAGATCCGCTTCCTGGATGAGAATGCCTAGTCTGTTACTGGCCAGAATCGGTGTCTTCTCAGCAAGCATATTTTCTAGCCTTATAACACCATAACAGAGTTCCAAATTATTATTGATTTTTTCATTCAATGTAATTAACTTCCTGCGTCCTAATTCACGAAACATAACCGTTTGAAGTTCCGTTTCTCTTGCTACGTGATCCAAATATACAATTTTTTCCCGGATATTTTCCTCCAAGTCAGTTAATTCGTTCAGCTTTGCAACAAGATCTGCGTGCTTTGCTTTAAGAATGTCCAAAGACTTACTAAAATTGCGTTCATTGAAATAATCCTTTATTTCGTCCGTACTCATTCCAAGTTGTCGTAATTCTTTGATGGTTCCTAAAACCTCGTACTGGAAAATAGAATAGTAGCGGTATCCCGAATGTGAATCGATATATTGCGGCTTGAATAAGTTAATCCGATCATAATGGCGCAAGGTCTCCGTAGTCATCCCTCGTAACTTTGCCATCTCACCAATTGTTAATTTTTCTTTCAGTTTAATCGCCCCCTTAAAAAATATAATACAGGTGTTGACCTTTGTGTTACAACAACCTTTATAATCAAAATACACAATAATTTAAATCTTCTGAGTATTCTTTATAAATGTGAGGGAGCTGATTATGAAACGGAAGAAACTTGCTAGAACACTTACTTTGTCACAGGTTGTTTTTTTAGGGATTGCTTGGAATAACCCCATGGTATTTTTTAATACCTATGGAATAGCTACCGTAACCTCACATGGTGTCATTACGGGTGCGTACATTATTGCATTTCTAGCGATACTGTTTACAGCGCTCAGCTACGGAAAGATGGCAAAAGCATATCCTATCTCAGGTTCAGCTTATACATTTACTCAAAAGTCTATTAATTCTGAAGTTGGGTTTCTTGTAGGTTGGACAATTATGCTTGATTATATTTTAACACCTATGGTGACGTGTTTGATGTCCACTGTCTTTTTAAGTGCAGTGTTTCCAGGGATTCCACATTATGTGTGGATTATTCTTTTAACTACTATCATAGTTGTACCAAGCATACTAGGGGTAAAGACATCAGCATCCGCAAGTAAAATTTTCGTTATTGCTCAAATCATTTTCGTTTGTTTTTTCTGGATATTAACCGTCAAAAATTTGTTAGATGGAGTTGGGACAGGAACTCTTTTCTCGAGTAAACCATTATTCAATTCAGAGGTTCCCTTGTCAGTAATCTTAGCAGGCTCTTCAATTCTTTGTTTTAGTTTCCTTGGTTTTGACTCACTTACTACCTTGTCAGAGGAAACAATCAATCCTGAAAAAACCATCCCAAGAGCTATTATCATAATGTTGCTATTAATAGGGGTTTTGTATATTGGCTCTTCCTACTTAGCACAATTGGTCTATCCGGGTTTTTCATTTGAAAACAATGATTCAGCAGCCATGGAAATCGCTATACTTGTTGGAGGAAACCTATTTAAATCATTATTTATTACTGCGGTAATTATTGGTAACTTTTCTTCAGGAGTTGCTTCAATTACAAGCGCATCACGTGTGTTATATGCAATGGGCCGGGATTCAGTATTGCCTGAAAATCTATTTGGTTATATTCATCCCAAATATAAAACACCGTCACACGGTATTATCGTGATAGGAATAATTTCTTTATTAGGCGTCGTGTTAACTCTGGAGCAAGTCATCAAGTTTATCAATTTTGGAGGGCTCATTGCTTTTACATCTGTTAATCTATCTGTCATCGCCCATTATTTTATAAAAAATCAGAAACGATCTTTTAACGATTGCATAAGGTATTTATTTTTACCGTTCATTGGCGCAGTATTTACTATGTGGTTATGGTCACATTTAGAAATAGAGGCATTGATTCTTGGAGGCATTTGGGTGATATGTGGCTTAGCATATCTTCTTTATATGACAAATTTTTTCCGCAAGCCTCTTCCTGAGTTTCATTTTGATGAGGAGATCATTCCTCAAGAGGTAGAAGATATGAATGAAAAAATTCTTTCCCAAAAGGTAGAAGACTTTTAATCCGTTTTTTACACTGAAGTAAGTATATGTAACTAAAGGAGGTGTGAATATTTTGAAAATAAGGAAAAATGAAAGCGTTACCTATTTTTAAAGCGGGATTGTTAAAGTAAGAATAACGAACAGGAGGTTTTTTCAAATTGTTGAAGCTGAAAAAGTTTATAAACGGTGAGTGGATGGATTCTTTGAGTAAACAAACGAGTAATGTTGTTAACCCCGCAAACGGCAAGATCATTGCGGAGGCTCCCAACGGAAATACAGAAGATGCCAGGATGGCCATTGATGCGGCACGAACCGCATTTGATTCCGGGATTTGGTCAGACCTGCAGGCTTCGGAACGGGCTTCCTATTTATTTAAAATAGCAGAGAAAATTGCATGCATCTGAGCTTAGCCAACTTGAAACGGCCAATACCGGAAAACCTCTTAAAGAAGCAGAGTTTGACATTGCGGATGCAGCGGATTGTTTTCGTTATTATGCCGGCTTAGTCACTAAACCGGACGGCCAAACGTATCCTGTTTCCGGTCCTGTACAGGCCATGGTTGTTCGAGAGCCGGTAGGGGTATGTGGACTGATCGCTCCGTGGAATTTCCCTTTACTGACTGGAGCTTGGAAAATAGCCCCTGCCCTTGCTGCAGGAAATACGATTGTATTTAAAACATCCGAGGTCACTCCGATTACGACTACTAAATTATTTGAGATTATCGAAGAAGTTGGCATACCAGATGGCGTTGCAAATCTAGTTATGGGTGGTGGTGCAACAGTAGGAAATGAACTAGCGGAAAGCGATAAAGTTGATATGATTTCGTTCACTGGCAGTACCTCGACAGGTAGAAGCATCATGAAAGCAGCATCTGGGAATATTAAAAACATTGCACTCGAATTAGGCGGCAAGTCACCTAACATCGTTTTTGCCGACGCAGACTTTGAGACGGCCGTGGATTATGCTTTATATGGAATTTTTGT
>NZ_LGYA01000001.1:2524259-2559729 GCF_001273755.1 Peribacillus butanolivorans | reverse complement strand
GAGAAAGCGAATCCGGGTCGGCCCTGGTGATCAACCGTCTACACAAATGGGTGCCCTTGTCAGTGAAGCGCATATGAATAAGGTACTCCAATATATTCAACTTGGCATAGAAGAAGGGGCGACATTAGCCTGCGGCGGCAAGCGTATCACAAGCAATGGACTTGAAATGGGCTATTTTGTTGAGCCGACGATATTTGTTGATACCAAACCGGACATGAGAATTGTTCAGGAAGAAATATTCGGGCCAGTACTTACCGTGCAAAAATTTAAAGATGAAGCGGAAGCCATCCAACTTGCCAATGATACTCCATACGGCCTCGCAGCAGGTGTATTTTCACAAGACGGCGCGAAGGCTTTAAGAGTGACTAAGAAAATAAGAGCAGGAATTACGTGGATTAATGCTTATAATCTAGCCTACAATGAAGCACCGTGGGGAGGCTACAAACAGAGCGGAATTGGCCGTGGATTAGGAACTTTTGGTTTAGATGAGTTTAGTGAGGTAAAACAAATTAACATTAATTTAGAAGTGGAGCCAACCAAGTGGTTTGATCATTAAAAATGGATAAGTAGATATAAAAGAGTAAAAGAGAGTGAGTCACTGTACTATTACACTGTTTGAAAAATTGAAAGGGGACATTAATGATGATCTGGGATTTTAATTTCAATCTTCCTACCTCTATAGAGTTTGGGAACGGAAAAGTTAAAAATATTGGGAAAAGAGCAAAAGAGCTAGGAGGAAAAAAGGCACTTCTAATTACCGATAAAGGACTGGCGCAAACTGGAATTTTACAAAAGGTTACCGATTCGTTAGACCAAGAAGGTGTCAATTATATTGTTTTTGATGAAATTACTCCTAATCCAAAAGATGTAGATTGCCATAGAGCCTATCAACAATTTAAAGACGAGGAAATAGATCTTTTGATAGGTCTTGGCGGCGGAAGTTCGATGGATACAGCAAAAGCAATTGGTACACTTTTAACCCATGGAGGAGAGCTTAGAGAGCGTTACGGTTTTAATTTACTAGAGAGAGAAATCACTCCACTTATTTGTATTCCTACAACTTCAGGCACTGGAAGTGAGGTTACAACAGGTTCTGTCATTACAGATACAGTTACAAAACAGAAAGAGGCTATACTTGACATTAGACTGGCTCCGAAACTAGCAATTTTGGATCCTGAATTAACTCTAACTCTGCCTAAATCTATTACTGCTGCTACTGGAATGGATGCCCTTACACATGCTATCGAAGCTTATACCAGCAATATTGCTGAACCAATTTCAGATGCTCTCAGTCTTTATTCAATTGAATTAATTGCTAAGTACCTTCCGTTAGCTGTAGAAAATGGGAACGACTTAGAAGGACGGAAAAATATGCTTGTAGCCAGTTTAATTGCAGGTATGGCATTTAATCACGCGGATCTTGGTGCTGTACATGCTATGGCTGAACCACTTGGAGGTCTTTATGATACTCCACATGGGGTAGCAAATTCTATATTTCTTCCACATGTGTTTGAATTTAATATTCCTTCAAACCCTGAAAAGCATGCAATTGTAGCTGAAAAACTTGGAGCAAATAAAGAAGGTAAAACAATGGAGGAAACTGCCTATGAAGGTGTTGTATTGTTAAAAGAGCTTGCTCGTAAAATTGGCATTCCTGATTTTCGAGATTTAAATAATATCAATCCTGAAGATTTCCCATTCCTTGCTGACGGGGCAGCAGTTCATTTATGTACACAGACGAATTCAAGAAAAGTGACACGCGAAGATTATTTGGCATTATTCCAAAAGACTTATGAGGCGAAAAACACAACATTAATTTAAAAATTCAACTAGATTAATGTTGATCTAGAATTTTTGAATCGGCGGTCGGCTTAATGGGAGTTTTAATTGGGCGGCCGCCATGGTTTACAGAAAACATGCGTATGCCCACTTGCTGCGGGTACATAATTAGCTATTTATGGATATGAGATTGCTATAAAGTAAGAATAACGAACTGGAGGTTTTTCAAATTGCATAAGTTGAAAATGTTTATAAACGGTGAGTGGATGGATTCTTTAAGTAAACAGAAGAAAAATATTGTAAATCCGGCAAACGGCAAGATCATTGCAGAGGCTCCTAACGGAAATGCAGAAGATGCCAAGATGGCCATTGATGCGGCACGAACCGCATTTGATTCTGGGATTTGGTCGGACTTACCGGCTTCGGAACGGGCTTCCTATTTATTTAAAATAGCAGAGAAAATTGAAGAACATGTATCTGAGCTTAGCCAACTTGAAACAGCCAATACCGGAAAACCTCTTAAAGAGTCAGAGTTTGACATTGCTGACGCAGCGGATTGTTTTCGTTATTATGCCGGCTTAGTCACTAAACCTGACGGCCAAACGTATCCTGTTTCTGGTCCTGTACAGGCTATGGTTGTTCGAGAGCCGGTAGGGGTATGTGGACTGATCGCTCCGTGGAATTTTCCTTTACTGACGGGAGCTTGGAAAATAGCCCCTGCCCTTGCTGCAGGAAATACGGTCGTGTTTAAACCAGCCGGGATAACTCCGGTTACCACCACTAAATTGTTCGAGATTATCAAAGAAGTTGGCATACCAGATGGCGTTGCAAACCTAGTTATGGGTGGTGGGGGAACAGTAGGAAATGAATTAGCGGAAAGCGATAAAGTTGATATGGTTTCGTTTACTGGCAGCACGTCAACAGGAAGAAACGTCATGCAAAAAGCAGCTGGAAATATTAAAAACATTGCACTCGAATTAGGCGGCAAGTCACCTAACATCGTTTTTGCCGACGCAGACTTTGAGACGGCCGTGGATTATGCTTTATATGGAATTTTTGTCAACGCCGGCCAAGTTTGTAATGCAGGATCGCGTTTGCTGCTTGAAGAGAGCATTCACGACAAGTTTATCGATAGACTGATAGAGAAAGCGAAAAAGATCCGGGTCGGCCCTGGTGATCAACCATCTACAGAAATGGGTGCCCTTGTCAGTGAAGCACATATGAATGAGGTACTCCAATATATTCAACATGGCATAGAAGAAGGGGCGACATTAGCCTGCGGCGGCAAGCGTATCACAAGCAATGGACTAGAAAAGGGCTATTTTGTTGAGCCGACAATATTTGTTGATACCAAACCGGACATGAGAATTGTTCAGGAAGAAATATTTGGGCCAGTACTGACTGTACAAAAGTTTAAAGATGAAGCGGAAGCCATCCAGCTTGCCAATGATACTCCATACGGCCTCGCAGCAGGTGTATTTTCCCAAGACGGTGCGAAGGCTTTACGAGTGATTAAGAAAATAAGAGCCGGAATTACATGGATTAATGCCTACAATCTAGCCTACAATGAAGCACCGTGGGGAGGCTACAAGCAGAGCGGGATTGGTCGGGGGTTAGGAACTTATGGTTTAGATGAGTTTAGTGAGGTAAAACAAATCAACATTAATTTAGAAGTGGAGCCAACCAAGTGGTTTGATCATTAAAAATGGAGAAGTAGAGATAAAAGAGAGTGAGTAATGCTTACATCGAAGAAATTTTTGACTAATAATAGAGGATGCATTTTTTGAATTCACCAATATTTTAAAATTTAAAAATATTAATTCTGAAGATGGGCTTTAACAGAAAGAAAGCTGTCAGCCTAATTGTTTTATTTTACGAGTAAAAAGCCAGTTCATCAAGATTTGTCTTTTTTAAGACCTAATAAAACAAAAATAATATTTTACTATATATGAATTATATTCCCCCGCGCTCTTTCTCTGTGGCGTTTACTAAGGAGAATCGAGTAATCAGAAAATATGTTGGTTCCTGATAGTCATTATTGACTACACAAATCCGTTTTGCCTAGTTTTATAGGTTGGCATGAAGCTTGCGTATATATTAACGAGAACGTAATACAAGTGGGAGGCAAAGTACATGTCGAATAATGAAAAACAACATCTTAATTTACCTTTTACCGGAATCTGTACTTTCGGGAAATATCCCGTATGTCCGGATCTAGACCAGCTAGATGCAGATGTAGCTGTCATTGGAGTTCCAAATGATATGGGAACACAATGGAAGTCAGGCGCAAGAATGGGTCCAAGAGGAATTCGTGAAGGCTCTACATTATATAGTTTCGGGTTAGATGGAGCCTATGATATTGAAAATGATATCATGTATCTTGGCCCGAAATGGAAAGTTGTTGATTGCGGCGATGTAGACATAGTACATGGGGATATGATGCAATCCCATGATAATACGGAAGAAGCCATTCGGAAAATCGTTTCAAAAGGTGCAATGCCGGTTGTTTTAGGTGGAGATCATTCCATTACAATTCCAGTAGGAAAGGGCTTGGGTGAACTCGGGCCATTTCATGTGATCCAGATTGATGCGCATTTAGACTGGGCAGATCACCGTTCAGGAATGCGGGTTGGACATGGAAGCTGCATCCGCCGCTTATCTGAAATGAATCATGTTCAAAAGATTTTTCAATTGGGCATTCGTGGAATCAGCAGCAGTAAAAAAGAAGATGTCGATGCTGCCAGAGAATACGGAAGTGTCATCTTGTCTCCCCGCCAAATGAGAAAGATGGGATTTGAACAGGTTTTGGAACTTATTCCAGCAGGTGAAAAATATTATATTACCATGGACATTGATGGCCTCGACCCATCGATCGCCCCTGCGACAGGGACACCTTCTCCTGGAGGCCTGCTTTATGATGAAGTCAACGAATTACTCCATGGAATTGCAAAAAGAGGAGAAGTAATCGGTTTTGATATGGTAGAAGTTGCTACTCCTTACGATCATACGGGAATAACTGGACAAGTGGCAGCGCGCCTCTCATTAGACTTACTTAGTTATGTTTTAAAAGAAAAAGAGAGAAACCAGGATGCAATCAGCGATCATCAAGAGCAGAACTTCATAAAGAAGCATTAGTCTGTTAAATTTGAAAGCGTTTGCTGATATAAAGTGATTTTCCTCCGTTTTATCTTTTCTTAGTTTCCTGAATATGTATAAAAATAGAGGCGATATCATAAAAAACACTTATGTAAATAATTATCCATTTAGAATATTTAGAGTATTTAAAAAAACGTATAGCGGTTGACGATTGTGGGAGAGTGCAATGTTGACAGTCACCGAAGGAGCAAGTTCCAAAAAAAACCCTTGAAACAAATCTCTCAGGTAAAAGAACCACAATGGGACGCAACTCTGGAGAGCGCGTTTATAAAATGCCACCAAAGAGGAAGACTCTTTGTAGCATAGAGTTAAACTCTCAGTTAAAAGGACAGAGAAGGGAATGTTGCCATTACTCTTTTCTGTCCTTTTTTGCGTTGTGCGGGAGTCATTCTATTTAGGCTCCATTGGTAACGATTTGTATAGTATTCTTCCATATATTCTTCAATCAATCGGTGTAACTATCAAAAGTTTGACACTCCAAATAATCCACTTCATCTTTAAAATGGGCAAAGAATGATTCCATAATGGCGTTATCCCAATAGTTGCCCTTTCGCGGCATGGATTGTTTCAGCCCTAGTTCTTTCACTCGGCGCTGGAACTCAGTGTGTGTGTAATGAACGCCTTGGTCTGAATGAATGATCGCTTCAGGATATATTAGAACTTTTAGGGAATCATAGAGCTTCTCCAATGTCTGATAGACAATCCCCATCTTGAGACTTTTAGATAAGTGAAAAGCGATGATTTCTCGTGTAACAGCGTCTTTGACACAAGAAAGATAAGCTTGTTGTCCAGAACCATAATAAACGTAAGTGATATCTATAAGGAGAACTTTCCTCGGTCTCCTTGGTTAAAATTCCTGTTTAAGTGGTTTGCTCATGAGTGGCTTTCGGTTGACGAATTGTGGCTTTATGATTGAACTTATGCATGAGCCTCCGAATCTTTTTATGGTTCATCGTGACAAAATGCTTATTCTCTAAAATCATTTTGATGGTGAGTGCACCTGCTTTTTTCCCCTTGGCCTCAAATATTTCCTTAATAAGTTCATAATCCTGCCAATCTTTCTTCTCTTGAGTAAATCGAATCCTTTCAGCATGTACAAGCATCATATACGTTGAGGCTTTATTTCTGGATGATTATGGAAATAAAACCTGGTGAATTTGACGAATAAAGAGTTGTTTTACAAAACCTTAATAGTTGATTAATGTGGGATTAATATTGTCGAATTATGATTAAACCGTAACAAACAGTAATAAACATTAAAAATTCCACACTAAATGGAGGCACTTTTTATGAATTACACATTCAAGAAGAATTGTTACAAGTCTATTCAAGCTGTGATGTTAGGAGTGAGTGTACTAGGATTAGCTGCTTGTGGATCTACTAAAGAGGAGGCTGCTCCAGTTGTTAAGGATCCAAGTTCGTTAACCCTGAAAGAAATTGAAACAAAGGCAAAAGAAGAGGGGACAATTAATAGTGTGGGTATGCCTGATTCATGGGCTAACTGGGGAGAAACGTGGAATGAAGTGATGAAAAAATATAAATTGGAACACAATGATACAGATTTATCCAGTGCCGAAGAGATTGCCAAAATGGAATCTGAAGGAGAGAATGCAACAGCTGATATCGGCGAT
Organism: Peribacillus butanolivorans; assembly: GCF_001273755.1. GTDB lineage: Bacteria > Bacillota > Bacilli > Bacillales > DSM-1321 > Peribacillus > Peribacillus butanolivorans. Next base: position 2,553,163 of record NZ_LGYA01000001.1, on the reverse strand, counting down.
GTAGGGGTTTCCTTTGGGCCCATCGCAGAACAAAAAGAATTAACGATGCCATATAAAACTTCCTATTGGGACGAGGTACCTGACTGGGCAAAAGATGACAATGGAGATTGGGTTGTTGGATACCAAGGAACGATTGCATTCTTAACTAATAAAGAATTAGTAGATAACCCGCCAAAATCATGGGATGACATATTAAAAGGAGATTATAAAGTAACAGTTGGAGATGTTCAGCGTGGTACACAGAACCAAATGGCCGTTCTTGCTGCCGCTAAGGCTTACGGTGGTGATGAAACAAATCTCCAACCAGGAATTGACTATTTTGCTAAGCTTGCCAAGCAAGGCCGCCTTAGCTTAACTGATGCTAAACCAGCTAATATCGAAAAAGGGGAAGTGGAAGTTGCCTTAGTTTGGGATTTCAATGCTCTTGGTTACGCTGACCAAATTAACCGCGATCAATTTGAAGTCGCCATTCCAAGTGAAGGTTCAGTCGTAAGCGGCTACGCAACTATTATTAACAAAAATGCAAAGCATCCGCATGCGGCGATGGCAACTAGAGAATATATCTTAAGCGATGAAGGACAAATTAACTTAGCTAAAGGATTTGCCCGTCCAATTCGCGATGTAGAACTACCGAAAGAAGTAGCTGAAAAAATGGTTCCAGAAGAACAGTACAAAAATGCAAAACCAATTGAAGATTACAAAGCTTGGGAAGAAACGGCAAAGCAATTACCACAGCTTTGGCAAGAAGAGGTGTTAGTCCATGTCAAATAAAGTAATAGCAATTATTGTTGATGGTATGAGATATGATAAAGCATGTGAGGCTCTTGGATTTATTCAACATCTAGTTGAAACAAATCAGGCAGCACTTTACAAAGTAAAGTCGGAACTCCCAAGTCTTTCCCGTCCATTATATGAGGTGTTACTAACGGGTACAGCGGCATCAGTGAACGGAATTACGTCCAATCAAGCCGTTCGCCTATCTACTGAGAAAAGTCTCTTTCATCTTACGAAAGAAAACGGCTTAAGAAACGGAACGGTATCTTATTACTGGGTAAGCGAACTTTATAATCGCGCGCCATTCCATTTTATTGAAGATCGTGAGCAAGAGGATGAATCTAAGCCGATTCAAAATGGAAAATTTTATTGGGATGATGACTATCCAGACAGCCATGTGTTAATGGATGCAGAAGCTTTGCGCAGAAAGTATGACCCACACTTTTTATATATTCATCCGCTCGGTGTAGATGTAAAAGGAGAAATTTTCGGTTCGGAATCGAAAGAATATCGTGAACAAATCTTAAAAATGGGAAGCTTGTTGGCACAACTTTTGCCAATTTGGATCAAAGAAGGTTACCACATTTTAATTACATCTGATCATGGCATGAGTGAATATGGCAACCATGGCGGCATAACTGATGGTGAGCGTGATGTACCGCTCTTTATCATGAGTCCAAAAGTTGAGCCTGGCGTTTACAGTGAAGTAGTTCCGCAATTAGCTTTTGCACCGCTCGTTTGTGAACTTTTAAATATTGAGCCGTCCAATAAAATGATTTCATATCAATTTCCAGGTCTGAAAGGAAAAAATACCCTTTAAAAAAGATACACTATTCAACATTATAATGAAGAATGAAGGTTGACGGGAATTGGTTTAACGAACGTACTGTTAAACCAATTCCCAAATTGTTAGAGAACAAAGAGGAGCGAGAAGTCTTGCGAAAAATAAAAAAACAAAAAATTTACTTATTAGCTCTTTTACTGCCATTTATTTTGTTTGTGATTGGATTTGAAATAGGACCATTAGTGGCAATGATTAAAAATAGTTTTTATGCAGACAATGGAATTCAAGTTACGATTGATCAATATATCACCATATTTAAAAGTAAATTTTACTTACAAGCCATTCAAAATAGCCTTGTCATTTCTTTATTTTCTGCTGTAACTTCTGTGATTATAGCAGTCATTGCAGCCTATTCGATTACAAAGTTCTCACAAAAAATACAAAATCGCTTACTGATGATTGCCAATATGACGTCGAACTTTGAGGGTATTCCCCTTTCATTTTCATTTATTATTTTACTTGGAAACAATGGGTTGTTTACGTTGCTTTTTTCAAAGATTGGTGGGGATGTGTTTGCGGATTTTAATTTATATTCATGGACAGGCCTCATTCTTGTTTATATATATTTTCAAATTCCGCTTGCTATTATGCTCATCTACCCGTCTTATCAAGGAATTAAGAAACAATGGAAAGAAGCTTCTTCATTATTAGGAGGATCAACATTATCATTTTGGCTTCACATTGGGATTCCAGTTCTTTTACCTAGTATTGTAGGTACTTTCAGTATTTTGTTTGCTAATTCGATGGGAGCTTACGCTACTGCCTATGCATTAGTAGGCAGCAACTATAACTTATTGTCATTGCAAATTGCCTCTCTAGTTGCTAGTGACGTTGCATTAAAGCCGCAGCTAGGTAGTGCGATGGGAGTTCTTCTAGCAGCGACAATGATAGGGGCGATGTGGTTCAATGAACGAATGATGCGCCGCATTAGGAGGGATTTACGATGAAATCTTCATTGACTTTTCATAAAGTGATTGTTGGGTTACTAGTTATATATTTATTAATTCCGCTTGTAGGAACATTTTTATTCTCGATTGCCGGTAAATGGGATCATACCATTTTACCTGAGAGTTATACAATGGATTGGTATATTGAATTATTTCAAGATGAACGGTTTTATGATGCTTTTCGACGAACGCTGTTTTTAATTGTCATGTCTGTAGGTCTTAGTGTTGTTATTATGCTTCCGACTATCTTTATCATCACGGTATATTTCAGTAAATGGGAAGGATTACTTCAAGCAGCAGCTATGCTTCCTTATGGAATTCCTCCCATTGTTGGAGCTGTAGGATTAATCAAGGTATATTCAGATGGACCGATTCAAATTGCCGGAACACCTTGGATTTTAATCGGTGCCTATTTCATAACGATTCTGCCATTTATGTATCAAGGTATTCGTAGCAGTCTTCGTACGATTAATGCCGTGCAGCTTGTTGATGCAGCTGAATTACTGGGTGCTACAAAATTCCAGTCGTTTCGCACAGTGGTGTTTCCAAATATTATATCTGGTATTTTAGTGTCTACCTTATTATCAGTCGCTCTTTTATTTAGTGAGTTTGCTTTTGCTAATTTGCTTGTAGGGGGCCGATTTGAAACCATTCAAATTTATCTTGCCGACAAACTAAACAGCAGTGGTCACTTAACAAGTGCAATTGTTATTACTTATTATTCAATGATTTTACTTTTAACGGGGATTGTATTAAAACTTACGTTTAGAAACGAAAAAAATCCTGTCGTGTCAAATAAGAAGCGAATTCTTTCATTTTTTAAAAAACAACACTGTAATAAAAATACTGCTATAGAAGGTGAAAAGTAATGAACTATGTAACCATCGATCAAGTGACTAAGGGGTATGAAAATCAAGTCGTTCTAAATGACATTTCTTTAACATTAAAAAAAGGAGAATTTGCTACACTTCTTGGGCAAAGCGGATGCGGGAAAAGTACATTATTACGTTCCATTGCGGGGCTTGAAGGTGTTGATGTAGGAAGAATCTTAATTGATGGAAAAGATATTACTAATTTATCACCGCGTCAGCGTGAAGTCGGTATGGTTTTTCAGTCTTATGCGCTTTTCCCAAATATGAGCGTTTTTGACAATATCGCGTACGGGCTTAAAATGAAGAAGGTAAAAAATATTAAATCAAAAGTGAAAAATATGATTGATATGGTTGATTTGATAGGAAAAGAAGAGTCGTATCCTCATCAATTATCTGGTGGACAACAGCAGAGGGTTGCTCTTGCCCGTGCGCTTGTCATGGAGCCGAAAGTACTGCTTTTGGATGAGCCGTTAAGCGCATTGGATGCTAAAATTAGAAAAAGCTTGCAAAAAGAATTAAAGAGAATACAGAAAGAATTAGATATTACAACTATTTTTGTTACTCATGATCAGGAAGAAGCAATGACGATGTCTGATCGAATTTTTGTCATGAATAAAGGAAAAGTTGTACAATCCGGTTCTCCATCAGAAATTTATACTTCTCCAGTCAATACATTTGTTGCAAAATTTATCGGAAATTATAATGTTTGTAATATGGAAGTTTTCCATAAACTTGTTCGCAGCACAGAATTAAAAGGGAATGAAGTCGCCATTCGTCCTGAAGTTTTACAATTAGTTTCTGCTGGTGAGGATAGCTTGGATTTACAAGAGAACTGGGGAATTAAAGGGGTTATTAAAGATGTTTCTATGACAGGGAATGTTTTAAGATATGAAGTAGAAACAGATGAGTCCGCTTTCCTTGTAGACTATCTTCACCACCGAGGGGAAATGTTTGAGCAAGGAGCACGCGTTCATATCCTTGTACCGAAGAAAGAATGCATTATTTTATAAATTATTAATGATCACGGGGGAAGGAATATGTCTGTTTTGCCTGAAGAAAGAAAGAATGAAATTTTAAAAGAACTTAACAAAATGGGAAAAGTAAAAGTTATGGAATTAGTTGATCAATTTAATGTTTCAGAGGAAACGATTCGACGCGATTTGATGATATTAGAGGATAAAGGACTTTTAAAGAGGGTTTACGGTGGAGCGATTAAAATAGTCTTTGAATTTGAGGAGCCTCCATTTACACAGCGTACAACAGTGAATCAAGAAGCGAAAATCAAGGTTGGGAAAAAAGCAGTAGAACTCATTTCTAACGGAGATGTGATTGCCATTGATGTAGGGACAACCATGCTTGAATTTGCGAAGTGTATCGAAAATAAAATAGACATTACGATCTTAACCAATTCTCTTCCTGTGTCGTCTGTGTTAACCGAATTGCTCAATGAAAATAAGTTTACAGGACAAATTCTATTACTAGGAGGTCAAATTGATCCAAAGCATCAATCTATAAGCGGCGGTCTCACTGAACAAATGTTAAATCAATTTAATATTGATAAAGCGTTCATTTCAGCTGGTGGTGTTTCCATTCAAAGTGGGGTTAGTAATTATCATTTACATGAAACATTAGTATCACGCAAGATGGTCGAGGTATCAAAGCAAGTTATATTGCTAACGGATTACTCTAAAATTGGTGTCGACACATTTAGTAAAGTTTGTCCTCTAGAAAAAGTCGATGTGATTGTCTGCGAGCAACCATTTCCAGAGGAATGGAGAAATCATTCAAAATTAGAGGAGATCAATTGGATTCAAGCATAGTCAATCCATAAAAGGAAATATCGAGATGGATGAGGGAGTTCTCTCTCTATTTTGATTGGATTTTTATTGATAGCAGGTATAAAAGCTAGAAAGGGAATTTAATAGATAGAATGAGAAAAGGGGCTATATAGCATGAGTTTCATTGCGATAGATTTAGACGGAACATTATTAAACGACCAGAATGAAATTAGTGAAGAAAATATAAAGGCGATTCAATATGCCCAAGATAGAGGCTTTGAAGTAGTTATTTCAACAGGACGGGCTTATTTTGACGTTCAAAAAATTTGTGAAAAATCCGGGATTTCCCCATTTGTAATCGGGACAAATGGTGCAACCACTCATTCCAAAAGCGGAAAGTGCATTTCTTCTATTACGATAACTAAAGATCGTGTCGAATCTATTCTCCAATGGTTAGATGAACGGAATTATTATTACGAAGTGTTTACTGATAAAGCTATTTATACGCTTAAAAAGGGAAGAGAACATTTCCATAATGAGATTAAAAGTTTGAAAAGCGCCGATTTGAATACAGATATGAAAGAATTAGTTGAAGTAGCGGAAAGGCAATTTGACCAGTTTGGATATGTTTTAGTCGAAAACTATCATGATATCTTAAAACAGGAGGAAGAATTCTATAACATATTAGCATGTTCTTTTGATAAAAAGAAATTAGAGGAAGCATGGAGACAATTCAAAAAGTTTGATGAGTTGATGGTTGTTTCATCTGCTGATCACAACATTGAAATGACTAGTAAAAGAGCTTCAAAAGGAATGGCCCTTGAAAAATTGGCTTTTTTGATGAATGGCTCCTTAGATCAGGCTATGGCAATCGGGGACAGCAACAATGATTTATCCATGTTCCAGAAAGTTGGATACAGCGTAGCGATGGGAAATGCGAAAGATGTCATAAAAGCTGTTTGTACAACGACAACCCTTAAAAATGATGAGAATGGGGTAGCTTATGCGATTTATCGATATTTGGAGAACTTCGTGGTTCAAAAATAAGTGTCAATGCCGAAGGAGAGAGCGATAAAATGGCATGGATATATATCATAATGGCAGGACTTTTGGAAATCGTCTGGGTGATAGGTCTTAAATATTCTCACGGATTCACCAAAATTATACCTAGTATAGTAACGGTAGTTATTATAATCTTTAGTTTCTTTTTACTTTCAAAAGCTTTACATTCAATTCCCTTAGGAACTGGTTACGCCATTTTTACTGGATTAGGAACGGTGGGAACAGTAGTAATTGGGATGCTTTTTTTGGGAGAGACCATTAATCCACTGAAAGTATTTTTTATGGCTTTAATGATATTGGGGATAATTGGAATAAAAATCAATCCAGCACAACCTAAATATTAAAGGAAATGATATGATTTATACAAGGTTAGGGGATGATTCAATGGCTTGGTTTTTTCTTCTAATTGCCGGATTTGCCGAGATTGGTAGTGTTATAAGCCTGAAACGTGCAGACGGGTTTAGAAAATTGCTTCCCTCTGTAGCGTGTCTTTTTTTTGGGAGTTTAAGCTTTTATTTTCTTTCTTTGTCATTAACTTCTATTCCAGTGGGGACTGCCTATGCAATATGGACCAGTATCGGCTCTGTTGGAACTGTTTTAGCAGGAATGATCTTCTTTAATGAACCTAAAAGTTTAAGATTGACCCTATTTATTATGTGTATTATTGCAGGGGCTGTAGGTATTAAAATGACTTCTGGACATTAAGGTCAGGGTTAAAATGGCAATAAGTAGATAAAGAAAAAAGGTACGATACCTATGGAGGAGAAGAATGATGAAAACTATTCAAGATTGGATAAAAGGTGACTAAAACTATTAAGCACATTAAAGATAACTTCGGTATTGAATTGGAGGTTTTTCTTTATGATTTCCAATCATAATGATTACGTAAACAGAGGATGCTTTTATCTAGATAGCATCCTCTGTAATGTATATTTGAAAGGTATAAGTTGTTTGTAAAAGTACACTATTATGAACGGTGTTTATCGACTGTAAAAAGCAATCTACTCCTATTCAATTCACAATTTACTTGGGGTACTATGGGCATATAATTTATGAACTGTCAGAAAGCTCTATCTCTACATTTAAAATTCTGAAAATAAAGTTTTTTCAGATATTTGTTGAAATTTCCATTAGAACCATTTATTATACAACTGTTAATACAATTCTATATCAGCGGATGATAATTGTGGGAGAGACTAAACGTATTGTTTAGCACCGAAGGGGCAATTCCTAAAAAATTGGGTATCAATCTCTCAGGTAAAAGGACCACAATAGGACGCGTCTCTGGAGAGAGCTATGAGCCACCAAAGGAGTTAAACTCTCAGGTAAAAGGACAGAGGAAAGATAGGAGAACACCTATCTTTCCTCTGCCCTTTTTATGCTGGGAAAGATAGCACAAACGAAAAAGGAGGATTGTGCTATGAAATTTATTAAAGAATGAGTCTTTCTTTTCAATTTTCCTGACTACAACTTTTACCTTAGAGAGAATCTGCAATAGGTTGAATGCAATACCTTTATCTTTTCAAAAGCTTGGTAGATTATTTCGAGGTTTGCACCAGAACCAGAATATTTATCAGCAACATATTGAGTATTATTATATTAAAATTGTAAGCGTTTTCTTTGTTGGATTGAATAATAATATGTCAAAATTTTATCGGAATATTATTATTCAATTATTTGGAAATTAGGGAGTGGGAAATCATATGCAGGAACAAAAGTTGGAGAGAGGCCTAAAAAACAGACATGTACAACTCATCGCTATTGGTGGGGCAATCGGAACGGGATTATTTCTTGGGGCAGGAAAATCTATTCATTTAGCAGGACCATCAATATTATTTGCTTACTTGATAACAGGCGTCATTTGTTTTTTAATCATGCGCGCTCTTGGAGAACTACTCTTATCTAATTTGAACTATCATTCTTTTGTTGACTTTGTAAGAGACTATTTAGGTAATATGGCAGCATTTGTTACTGGCTGGACCTACTGGTTTTGCTGGATTTCAATTGCAATGGCCGACTTAACAGCAGTTGGTCTTTATACCCAGTATTGGTTTCCCTCCGTACCACAGTGGATGCCGGGTTTAATTGCGCTTGTCATTTTGCTATTTATGAATCTAGCAACTGTAAAACTTTTTGGCGAAATGGAATTCTGGTTCGCATTAATTAAAGTTATCGCTATTCTAGCACTAATTGTTATCGGTATTTTCATGATTATTAAAGGCTTTTCCACAGATTCAGGCGCAGCCAGTTTCACGAATCTATGGAGCCACGAAGGTATGTTCCCAAATGGAATAAATGGATTTATCCTCTCATTCCAGATGGTAGTGTTTGCGTTTGTTGGTATTGAACTTGTAGGACTTACAGCAGGTGAAACAGAAGATCCAGAGAAAGTTATCCCAAAAGCAATCAATAATATTCCTATTCGGATTATAATTTTCTACATTGGCGCACTTATTGTCATTATGAGTGTTTATCCGTGGAACGCAATCATCCCATCGGAAAGCCCATTCGTCCAAGTATTTGTGGCTGTTGGTATCGCTGCAGCTGCTGGTATCGTCAATTTTGTCGTCCTAACATCGGCTGCTTCGGCATGTAACAGCGCAATCTTCAGTACAAGCCGGATGATATACTCACTTGCCAAAGATAAAAATGCACCTGTGCCATTTGCAAAACTTAATGCCCGTAAAGTACCTTCCAATGCATTGGCCTTTTCAACTGTCGTCATTCTAACTTCCGTTGTGTTGAACTATTTAATGCCAGAAGGAGTATTTACGTTAATTACAAGTATTTCTACAGTATGTTTCATCTTTATTTGGGGAATTACTGTCATCAGTCATTTGAAATACCGCAAAACAAGGCCAGATCTAGCGAAAATGAACAAATTTAAATTACCACTTTATCCAATTTCTAATTACTTGATCCTTGCTTTCCTAGCGTTCGTACTTGTTGTGCTTGCACTTTCGGAAGATACTCGTGTTGCCTTGTTCGTAACTCCTGTTTGGTTTATTTCGCTGATTGCGATTTATAAGATGCAGAAAACGAAGGCAAATCATGCGGATCAGTCGAATCAGGGAGAGGTAGCGGAAAATTAAGAGGCAACGGACAAAAGTCAGTGACCTACTATTAACTTTACCAAAATAGTCAACTTGCAAAAAAACGATGATAAAAGCAGCCGTGAGTAATCTGGACGACCATAATGTGACATTCATAAAGTAAGAATTTTCAAAAAAATAATGTTAACGCTTACAAGAAAATCTTGACAATCTTATTTCTACCAATTATTCTAAATATAATAAAAATTCAATATGAGCGAATGACGGTTGTGGGAGAGTGCAATGCGACACGCCACCGAAGGAGCAAGTTCCAAAAAGACCCTTGGAACAAATCTCTCAGGTAGATGGAACCACAACTGGACGCACCTCTGGAGAGCGCGTATAAAGTAGTACGCCACCAAAGGGGAAAGGCCCTATTAATATAAAAAGGGTTAAACTCTCAGGTAAAAGGACAGAGAAGGGTAGAGAAAGCTAAGCTAAGCTACCCTTCTCTGTTCTTTTTTGTGCGCAAAAAAGGGTAGTGTTTCGTAGTCACTAGCTATGCAACAAACCTTTAATACAAAAATTTTCAAGGGGGAGTACAAATGAGTTTACAGCAAAATGATTCAATCATTTTTCAAGCTATCAGAAACGAGCAAAATCGTCAGCATCAAACCTTAGAGTTGATTGCATCAGAAAACTTCGTCAGCCAAGATGTATTAGAAGCAATGGGAAGTGTAATGACGAATAAATATGCAGAAGGTTATCCAGGAAAACGTTATTATGGCGGATGTGAATTTGTCGATGTGGCAGAACAAGCAGCTATTGAGCGCTTAACAAAGCTGTTTGGTGCCAAATATGCAAATGTTCAGCCTCACTCGGGTGCACAAGCAAATTTCGCAGTATTTTTCGCACTGCTTCAGCCTGGTGATAAAGTAATGGGAATGAACCTTTCACATGGCGGCCACTTAACTCATGGAAGTCCAGTCAGTGTTTCAGGAAAATGGTTTGAAGTTGTGTCTTATGGAGTTAGAGAAGATACCCAATTAATTGATTATGATGAGTTGGAAGCTATCGCAAAGAAAGAAAAACCAAAATTGATTATTGCAGGGACAAGTGCCTACCCAAGAACCATTAATTTTGCACGATTTAGAGAAATTGCTGATCAAGTTGGAGCAAAACTTATGGTGGATATGGCTCATATAGCAGGGCTGGTAGCGGCCGGTCTTCACCCATCCCCAATCCCATATGCAGATGTTGTGACAAGTACTACTCATAAAACATTGAGAGGGCCTCGCGGGGGTATCGTTTTAACAAACGATGAAGAGATTATCAAATCGATTAATAAATCTGTGTTCCCAGGAATTCAGGGCGGCCCTCTCATGCACATTATTGCAGCAAAAGCGGTCGCTTTCAACGAAGCATTACAACCAAGCTTTAAGGACTATGCGAAACAAGTCATTGAAAATGCTGCAACACTTAGTGAAACATTAAAAAATAAAGGTGCAGCTCTTGTTTCTGGAGGAACAGATAATCATATTGTTCTTTTAGATTTACGTCCGTGGAATTTAACAGGAAAAGAAGCAGAGAAATTATTAGAAGAAGCAGGCATCACCGCTAATAAAAATACGATTCCATATGATCCAGAAAAGCCATTTGTTACGAGTGGTATCCGAATGGGAACAGCAGCTTTAACAACTCGAGGCATGAAGCAGGATGAAATGGTGAAAATCGGTGAAGTGATTTCAGCTGTTCTAAAGAGTAAAGGAGATAAAGACGTTCTTAAGAAAGCAAAAGAAACAACCAAAGGAATTTGTGATATTTATCCGTTATTTCAACAACCAATTACTGTGTAAGAAAAAAAGGGGGGGACTCAATGGAATTTCAAAGTTGTTTTGACATAATAGGTCCAATCATGGTAGGACCGTCAAGTTCCCACACTGCCGGAGTCGTGTCAATCGGTAAATTCATCCATGAACTGTTAGGAGATTATCCAAAAGAAGTCAAAATTGTATTCTATGATTCATTTGCTGAAACCTATCAAGGACATGGAACAGATAAAGCACTGCTTGGCGGATTACTTGGGATGGATACCGATGATTCACGCATTAAAAACTCGTTGGAATGGGCAAAAGAGAATGGAATGCAGTACGAAATTGAATTTGAAAGCTGTTGCGAGTATTTTGACCATCCTAACACAACAATCGTGACAGCAAAACGCGGCGATTGTGTAGTAAAGGTAGGCGGAGCATCACTTGGTGGTGGTTTATCCAAGATTTTCATGATAGACGACGATATGGTAGCGATTCGTCTCAGTGCAGGTGATGACTTTTCAGCCCTTGCTAGTTCTTATCATCCAAGAAAGAAAGTAATGGACAAGGCTATATGATGGAAATCCAGACCATGAAAGAATTAAATGAAGCTTGTCAAAGAGAAGAAAAAAGCATTGGCGAAATCATGCTAATGATGGAAGCAGAAAAGTCAGGAAGAGACCAACAAGCTATTATCAGTATGATGGAAGAACGATTGATTAAAATGAAGGAAGCCGTTGATAACGGTATAAAGGATGCCACAACCGCACCGAGTGGAATTTCTGGCGGAGATGCTGTGAAAATGAATGATTACGTTCAACAAGGTAAATCTTTGTCAGGCAGCTATATAAGCAACGCAATGAGCTTTTCATTGGCAACTTCTGAAAGTAACGCCCGAATGGGGGTCATTGTAGCTACCCCAACTGCGGGTGCAGCAGGGATTCTGCCTGGGGTACTGTTTTCGCTTCATAAAAATGATGGCACGCCTTATAAAGATTTAGTTATGGGGTTATTCACGGCAAGTATGCTCGGGCTTGTCATTGCGAACCGTTCTTTCATTTCGGGGGCTGCTGGAGGCTGTCAAGCAGAGGTGGGCTCCGCAACGGCCATGGCAGCGGGGACAATCGTTGAGTTAAAAGGCGGAACACCACTGCAAGCCGTGAATGCGACAGCCATTGCGATGAAGTCACTTTTAGGATTGGTTTGTGATCCAGTCGCAGGACTTGTGGAAGTTCCTTGCATCAAGCGGAATGTGATTGGAACCTCAATTGCATTTTCAGCGGCCGACATGTCTCTAGCTGGGATTGAAAGCCGCATACCTTGTGATGAGGTAATTGAAGCCATGTATAAGGTTGGAAATGATATGCCAAGGACCCTGCGAGAAACGGCTCTTGGTGGCTTGGCAATGACAGAAACAGGTAAACGGGTGAAAGAACGTCTTTTTTGTAGGAAATCATGAATCATAATCGGGGGTAGATCATGGGTACTGAAACAGCATTAAAGCAAACACCGCTTTTTGAAGTATATAAAAAATACGGAGCAAAAGTTATTGATTTTGGTGGCTGGGCTCTGCCAGTTCAGTTTTCCAGCATTTTAGAAGAGCATGAAGCTGTTCGAACAGAAGCAGGACTTTTTGATGTTTCTCATATGGGAGAAGTACTTGTGGAAGGGAAAGATGCCGAGAGTTATATTAACTACCTTGTTACAAATGATGTAACAAAGCTTAGCATCAATCAAGCACAGTATACCGCAATGTGCTATCCAGACGGCGGAACGGTCGATGATTTATTAGTTTATAAATTAGGGAATGAAAAATATTTACTCGTTATTAATGCCGCAAACATTGAGAAAGATTACGAATGGATGAAGCAGCATGTAAAAGGAGAGATGGCGCTCCAAAATATTTCGGAAGACATCGCTCAGCTTGCCATCCAAGGTCCAAAGGCAGAAAGCATTTTGCAAAAGTTAACGGAAATAGATTTATCAGAAATTGGCTCTTTTAAATTCGCCCAACATGTCAACATCTCCGGGATTACCGACATACTTGTATCCCGTACAGGTTACACAGGAGAAAATGGATATGAACTTTATTTAGCAGCAGACAAAGCGGTAGTACTCTGGGAAAAGCTCTTAGAAGCAGGAACTACGAATGGATTACAACCATGTGGACTTGGTGCAAGGGACACACTTCGACTTGAAGCACGTCTTGCACTCTATGGCCAAGAACTCAGTAACGATATCAGCCCGCTTGAAGCAGGAATCGGCTTTGTCGTAAAGACGAACAAAGAAAGTGACTTTATCGGAAAATCTGCTCTTACAGAACAAAAAGAAGCTGGATTAAAACGAAAATTAGTAGGGATTGAAGTAACAGGCAGAGGGATTCCGCGTCATGGTTACAAGGTGATTTCACAAGGTGGAGAGGAAATAGGTATTGTTACATCCGGAACACAATCACCATCTTTGAAGAAAAGCTTAGGTCTAGCCTTGGTATCAGCCGACCAAGCTGAAGTGGGGACGCCGATAAAAGTGGAAATTCGTAATAAACTAATTGAAGCTGTTATTGTTAATGCACCATTCTACAAAAGATAAGTGGAAATATTTTATTAGAGTTATCGTGTAGTTTTTAAGTCGATTTCCGCTACTTTACATGCAGCCCGAAATCGACAACCTGCTATGAGTAAAATCAGTCTTTTATTTTCTGAATTATAACAAAAATCAAAAAAACGGAGAGGGAGAAAAAACAATGACAAAAGTTACATCAAGTTTACGATATAGCAAAGAACATGAGTGGGTACAACAATTAGAAGGAAATCGTGTACGTATTGGAATCTCTGATTATGCACAAAAGGCGTTAGGTGATATCGTCTTTGTTGAAAATCCAGCGATTGATGATGAAGTAACGGTCAATGAATCGATGGGAACGATCGAGTCAGTTAAAGCAGTTTCCGAACTTTATTCACCTGTTTCAGGTACGATAGTTACTGTAAACGAAGAGTTGGAAGGCGCTCCAGAGACGATTAACGAGCATCCATTTGAAGCAGGGTGGTTAGTCGAAGTAGAAATGTCCAATCCAGAAGAATTAGATTCACTTCTAAACGAAGATGAATATCAAGCATTTACTAATGAAGGGGAGGAATAATATGGCAGCCACTTATAGATACCTCCCTGATACGAAACAGGACCAAGAGGAAATGCTCAAATTTTTAAATATTTCTTCTATAGATGAGTTATTTGAAGATATTCCAGCTGAAATTAGCCTGCAGGATGAGCTAAACATTCCAGAGGCTGTTCCTGAACCGCTTCTTTTGAAAAAAATGAATCAGCTTGCTACAAAAAACAAAAATGCAAATCATTACCCAACTTTTCTAGGTGCAGGTACCTATGATCACTATATTCCAAGTGTGGTAAATCATATGATTTCACGTTCCGAATTTTACACAGCTTATACACCTTACCAACCGGAAATCAGTCAAGGTGAATTACAAGCGATTTTTGAATTTCAAACGATGGTTTGTGAGTTGACAGGAATGGATGTGGCTAACTCTTCCATGTACGATGGTTTTACATCGCTTGCAGAAGCTGCATCACTTGCCGTTGCATCTACAAGACGTTCAAAAGTACTTGTATCCAAAGCGGTACATCCTGAATCCCGTGCTATTTTACATACAGTAGCTGGAGGTCCGGGATACACAGCTGAGGAAGTAAATCTTGCTGATGAGGTTACAGATTTAGGGAAGCTGCAAGAACAAATCGATAAGGACACTGCTGCCGTAATTGTTCAATACCCAAATTTCTTCGGTTCCATTGAGGATTTAAAAGCAATTAAGAAAATTGCGGAAGAAAAAGGTGCCCTTTTAATCGTAAGCGCCAATCCTCTTGCACTAGCACTCTTGCAGGCTCCTGGTAAACTTGGGGCAGATATTGTGATCGGTGATATGCAGCCATTGGGAATCCCAATGTCCTTTGGCGGTCCACACTGCGGTTATTTTGCGGTAAGTAAGAAATTCATGCGCAAAATCCCAGGACGTATAGTAGGACAAACGGCAGATGAAAAAGGGAAACGTGGTTTTGTGTTAACACTGCAAGCGCGTGAACAGCATATTCGCCGTGATAAAGCCTCATCCAATATTTGTTCTAACCAGGCATTAAATGCTCTTGCCTCTTCCATCTGTATGACGTCGCTTGGAAAGCAAGGGATTCGTCACATGGCGCAGCTAAACATTGAGAAAGCTGATTACATGTCGAAAACTCTAGAACAAAAAGGCTTTACCATTATCAATGAAGCACCATTCTTCAATGAGTTTGTTGTCGAGCTTCCTCGTT
Source organism: Peribacillus butanolivorans (assembly GCF_001273755.1). Taxonomy (GTDB): domain Bacteria; phylum Bacillota; class Bacilli; order Bacillales; family DSM-1321; genus Peribacillus; species Peribacillus butanolivorans. The sequence goes on along the minus strand of NZ_LGYA01000001.1, from coordinate 2,537,720 downwards.
CGGTAAAGGAAGTCAATGAAAAACTTCTTAAGGCCGGTATTATCGGTGGATTTGATTTAAAAAGTGATTACGGCTTTGAAAATCAAATGCTGCTAGCTGTGACTGAGCAGCGAACAAAAGAAGAAATTGATCAATTTATTGATGTTTTGGAGGCGATTGTAAATGGTTGAATATAATGATTTAATTTTTGAAATAAGTCGACCAGGACGTGTGGGCTCAAGTCTTCCGGAAAGTGACGTTGACTGTGTTGATTTAAATGACAAATTTCCAAAGCATTTAATTCGTGATGAACCGGCAGAACTCCCGGAAGTATCAGAGTTGCAACTTGTCCGCCATTATACAGCGCTTTCTAATAAAAACCATGGGATCGATAATGGGTTCTATCCGCTGGGTTCTTGTACGATGAAGTACAATCCGAAAATAAATGAAGATGTGGCACGTTTGGAAGGCTTTAGCCGCATTCATCCATATCAGCCGGTTGAAACTGTACAGGGTGCACTAGAGGTTTTATATGAATTACAAGAAGAGCTAGCTGTCATCACAGGAATGGATGCTGTAACTTTACAGCCATCTGCAGGGGCTCAAGGGGAATGGACAGGTTTAATGATGGCTAAGGCGTATCATGCTCAAAAAGGTGAAACCAGAACGAAAGTACTTGTTCCAGACTCCGCGCACGGTACAAATCCTGCAAGTGCAAGTGTTGCTGGTTTTCAAACGATCACGATCCCATCCGATAAAAATGGATTAGTTAACCTAGAAGAATTAAAGAAACATGTAGGCCCTGATACTGCTGCGCTAATGTTGACAAATCCGAATACCCTTGGACTTTTTGAAAAAGAAATTGTGGAAATCGCTCAGGTTGTTCATGAAGCTGGCGGCTTATTATACTATGATGGAGCGAATGCCAATGCCATTTTAGGTAAAACAACACCAGGTCAAATGGGCTTTGACATCGTGCACTTAAATCTTCACAAAACATTTACGACGCCTCATGGCGGTGGCGGTCCAGGGGCAGGTCCTGTCGGTGTGAAAGAGAAACTTATTCCTTTCTTGCCGGTTCCGCGAATAGAAAAATCCGGGGATAAATATGTGCTGAACTCTGATCATTCGCACTCTATAGGACGAGTAAAAGGGTATTATGGAAACTTCGGAATTCTCTTACGGGCATATACCTATATTCGCACGATGGGGCCAATAGGGCTGCGCCAAGTATCAGAAAGTGCCGTGCTTCATGCAAATTACCTTCGCAAAAGATTAGCGCCATATTTTGAAGCGCCATTTTCACAAATTTGTAAGCATGAATTTGTCCTATCCGGATCTAGGCAGAAAAATCTGGGTGTAAGAACACTTGATATGGCAAAACGTCTGCTAGATTTCGGCTACCATCCGCCGACCATCTATTTCCCGTTAAATGTTGAGGAATGTTTGATGATTGAACCGACAGAAACAGAGTCAAAAGAAACCCTTGATGCTTTTGCGGATGTAATGATTCAAATTGCCAAAGAAGTGGAAGAAAACCCAGGGGTTGTTTTAGACGCACCACATACTACTGACATTGGTCGATTGGATGAGGTCCAAGCAGCTAGACTACCAATTTTGCGTTATTTCAAAGAGGAGATAGTAGAGAAAGAAACGGCAAAGTCATAAATGAATGCTTGAACATGAACCACCAGGGATGAAAATAAAGAGAAAAGGAGAGTCTCATTATTTCATTCATGGTGGTTTGATATAAGCGCGTGTAAAAAGGATGACAAAAAGAGACAAGAAGGGCGAGAAGAAATAGTCTTTAAAATTAAAAAGACAGAGCAATGGAGAAATTCAATTAGTCTTTTTATAGACTATTGAACAACCTTAAAACAAAAATTACATCTGCTCAGAGGAGTGAGTAAAAAATGTCCATCAGTGATCTTCGTAAACCTGAATGGCTTAAAATTAAATTAAATACCAATGAACAGTATACGGGCTTAAAGAAAATGATGCGTGAAAAAAAGCTGCATACTGTTTGTGAAGAAGCAAGATGTCCTAACATTCATGAATGCTGGGCTGTCCGAAAAACGGCAACTTTCATGATTTTAGGAAGTGTATGTACGCGAGCTTGCAGGTTCTGTGCAGTTCAAACTGGGCTACCTTCAGAGCTTGATTGGGAAGAGCCTGAACGTGTCGCAGAATCAGTAGAGCAAATGGGCTTAAAGCATGTCGTGATTACCGCTGTTGCTCGTGATGATTTAAAAGACGGTGGAGCAAAGGTATTTGCAGAAACTGTAAAGGCTGTGAGGCGGCGAAATCCATTTTGCACCATTGAAGTTCTCCCCTCCGATTTGAATGGAGAACATGATAACTTAAAAATATTAATGGATACAAGGCCAGACATTTTGAATCATAACATTGAAACAGTAAAACGATTATCTCCACAAGTTCGTGCTCGTGCAACATACGAACGTTCACTAGAGTTTTTAAGGCGGGCAAAGCTAATGAATGCCACTATCCCGACGAAATCAAGCATTATGATTGGTCTAGGAGAAACAAAAGAAGAAATTATGGAGACGATGGATGACCTTCGTGCTAACAATGTGGAGATTATGACGATTGGTCAATATTTACAGCCTACTAAACGACATTTGAAAGTCCAAAAATATTGGAGTCCAGAAGAGTTTGAAGAACTGAAAAACATTGCCTTGTCAAAAGGGTTTAGTCATTGCGAAGCCGGTCCGCTTGTTCGCTCCTCCTATCATGCAGATGAACAAGTCCGTGCAGCAAAGGCTAATGCGTAATCATTTTTAAATAAACCTATTAAGAAAGGGGAGAATCAGATGGTAGTCAAAATAACAGTGGCAGCCATAATTAAGCTGAAGGAAATGGCTCGTAAGGATGCACAAATTCCTCGTATTGATGCCGATATTGCTGGAGGCTGCGGGGTGTCGGTGAAGTTCTCCCTCGTATTGGACGAGCCCCGCAGAAACGATACAATTATTGAATATGAGGGAGTTCAGCTTAGATTAGATCATTTTACAAAACGCTATTTAGATGAGGAGACACAAATTGATTATTTAGAAGATCGTGGCTTTATTGTCGGAGATAGCTTTGCATCCAGTGCATGTGCCATTGAAATAGATTAATAGAATCGTTACAGCTTACTTATTATATAGAAGATCGTGTTTAGAAAGGTTTTTTTCTTACAATATTCAAATATCCAAGTTTATGAAAACAAAAGGGGGAAGTATTAGATGAATCAAGAATATGACATTGTTATCATCGGAGGCGGCACCGGTGGATATGTTGCGGCCATTCGTGCGTCTCAATTAGGATTAAAAACAGCGGTAGTTGAACGAGGTAAACTTGGTGGAACATGCCTTCATGCAGGTTGTATTCCAAGTAAAGCCTTATTAAGAAGTGCAGAAGTATATTCAAATGCAAAGAATGCAGATAAATTCGGTGTTATTGCCCCAGAAGTAGGACTGGATTTCTCAAAAGTACAGGCCAGGAAAGAAGAAATTACAGAACGCTTATATAAAGGTGTACAACATTTAATGAAAAAAGGAAAAATAGATGTGTACGAGGGTGAAGGAAGTATTTTACAGTTAAAAGATGTTTTGGTGAAATTGAATAATGAAGAACGGGAAATGATATTAACCCCCAGAAATATTTTAATAGCAACAGGATCTCGTCCGAGAACACTTCCCGGTTTAGAAGCGGATAGCGAATATGTGATGACATCGGATGAAGCACTGCAAATGAAAGAGCTCCCAAATTCCATCATTATTGTCGGCGGCGGTGTTATTGGAATTGAATGGGCATCGATGCTTATTGACTTTGGATTAGAAGTGACTGTGATAGAGTATGCCGAGCGCATTTTACCGACGGAAGATAAAGATATTTCAAAGGAAGTACAGCGACTAATGAAGAAAAAAGGTGTGAAAATTGTAACAGGCGCAAAGGTTCTTCCAGAATCGTTAGAAAAAGGGGATGGTGTCTCTATTAAGGCGGAATATAAGGGGAAAGAAACGACATTTACAGCAGAAAAATTATTAGTATCCGTCGGAAGATTACCTAACATAGAAGGCATTCATCTTGAAAATACGAAAGTTGAAGTCGAACGTTTTATTCAAACAAATGAGTATTATCAAACGAATGAGCCAAACATTTATGCAATTGGAGATGTGATTGGCGGATTGCAGCTTGCTCATGTTGCTTCACATGAAGGAATTATCGCAATCGAGCATATGGCAGGAGAAAACCCTGTGCCGCTTGATCCAACACTTGTTTCAAAATGCGTATATAGCAGTCCAGAGGTAGCGAGTGTCGGTCTAACAGAAGAAGAAGCAATGCAGAAAGGATATCAAGTAAAAACAGGCAAATTCTCATTCCGTGCGATTGGAAAGGCTCTTGTTTTTGGTGAATCAGATGGTTTTGTCAAACTTGTTGTTGAAGAAGAATCTAATAAGTTAATAGGAGCGCATATGGTTGGGCCACATGTAACCGACATGATCACAGAGGTTGGTCTTGCACAGGTATTAAATGCAACTGCCATGGATATCGCTCATACAATACACCCGCACCCTACATTAGCGGAAGCTATTGGGGAAGCAGCCCTGGCTGTGTATGGTAAAGAAATACATGCCTAGATAAAAATTCTAGTGGAAACTGAAAATATGTGTTGTGATTGCAAAATTCATTGTAATTCTTTCGCCCATCCTCACAGTATTTCAAGAATGATAGGATTCGTTATTGCAGTTACAGGGATTGTTCAATCATCGATAGTAGTATATTCAGTTTTGAATCCGCAGCTTTTTAGTGCTTTAATTACAATTCAATAGGATGGTGAAAGAACCTTGATTAAAGAAGTGAATGTTAACCGGGCTAAATTATTAATATCTTGCCCAGAGAAGCCAGGTATTATCTCGGTTGTATCTAATCTTTTATTAGAAAACAATGCAAATGTTGTTCATTTTGATCAACATACGACGGATCCACAAACAGGTATGTTTTTTATGAGGATCGAATTTGATTTAAATGACTTTGATGTTTCCTATGCAAAACTTGAGGAAGACTTACATATGCTGGCTCAGGCTTATTCAATGGATTGGAGCTTAAGCGGTAATAAGAAAAGAAAACGAATGGCCATCTTTGTATCTAAAATGGATCACTGTCTAATGGAGCTTATATGGCGTTGGAAATCGAATGAACTTCTAGTGGAAATCCCAATGGTAATCAGTAATCATCCTGATTTAAAAGAAGTAGTAGAGAGTTATGGTATCCCTTATTATCATATCCCTATAACTCATGAAACAAAACAACAAGCCGAACAGAAAGCGCTAGAACTACTGAAAGGGAAAGTAGACTCTATTGCCTTGGCCAGATATATGCAAATCCTTTCCCCTAAATTTATTTCCGAGTTTCCCAATCAAATTATTAATATTCATCATTCTTTCTTACCGGCATTTGTCGGAGCAAACCCTTATGCCAGGGCCTATAACCGTGGTGTTAAGTTAATTGGAGCAACTGCCCATTATGTTACGAATGATCTTGATGAAGGACCCATTATTCAGCAAGATGTAAAGCGGGTTAATCATAGACATACAATAGAAGAATTAAAGGTTGCCGGAAGTCATGTTGAAAGACAAGTTTTTGCCGAAGCTGTTTCCTGGCATATTGAAGATAAAGTTATTGTTCATGGTAATAAAACAATCGTGTTTGATTAAGTTCAACATTAACACGTTGCAAAGATAGGAGATAGACAAAAAATTTAAAGATAATTGAGTAACTTATTTAATTTTTTCAATATTTCAAAAATAAATTTTTACTGATACTATTAGAACAGACAGAATACTCGACTTGGAAGTATTTTGTTCTATCACAAATGGGATGTCAGTACTAGTTTGTGCCTCCCATGACTAGCTATTCCCTATATCAATACCAACATGTCCACCTCTTTTTAAGTATTAAAGAATACTATATGTCTGGCAGTACTCCTCTAAGAGATACCGGTTTTTCAGTCGTGTAATCTCTTGGCGATGAACCACGTTTTGGATTACGTGAAAAAACTTATTGGGCAGGGAGCATTCCTGTAGAACGCTAGATTTTAACTTCGAAAAAGAGCCCAAAAGTGCGATAAGTATACATAATCACAACACTCATCATAAGGTGGAAGCTCTACTATGAAGTATAAAATGCAACAAAAATAAAATCAGCTATTGAACGAATTTCGAATCGTCATCTCGTTGTCGGTGTGGATATTCCACAACTATAAAAAGTGGCACGGGCTGTAAATTTTCGTGGAATCGTCGTTGGTGATTCTCTTACTTTTGAAAATAGCCAAAGGGTATTCACTAGATTACTAGAATGGATGAAAAAACTACAAGATTCAAACAACTTATAATTAATTTCAGGGGTTATGAAATCCTGCGAGTAAGTGAGCATTCGAGAGATATAGCTGTCATACTGAGGGAGTTTGAAAAAGGATGTTGAAGGATTTTTTTGAAGACTTGGGAATAGAAATAGAAAGTCTATTTGATATATGCATAATCACATTGATTGTTTTTGTTTTTTTAAAAAGAAAAGGATGGATTAATTAAAGGGGGTTTGAATAGGTAATGTAGTTAAAGAAGACATATATAGTGGACATACCCCGTCAAGTAGGCAGCATCTAAAAAAGTTTAGGAAGCCATCGAGTTTCGATATTCAATCGAAGCTCGATTGTTGAGCCTAATTTCATGGGAATTTTCAAATTTGATCTACTTTATTCTCACAGTGGACTAGAGGGAAGCCATGTTACGCTCATGTCTTTAAGACCAAGAGAACATAAAGGCTTTATAAAAGGGTTCGAGATTCATTGAGCATTTAAGCTAATTTGCTCTTTACCAAAGGTTGTTTTTTTATAACATTGGAAAAATATAAAGATGGAGATATGCAGCAAATCCATGCTGGTCTTTGGAATACAATAAGTGCTTATTCTAAAAAAGTGGGAACAAGTCATCTAGATGACTCTTGTCTCAGAATTTAATCAGGTCAACTGTCGTCCTTGAATATGCCTCATTGATACAGGCAACCATTTTCTGTTTGAAAAAATGGGAAAATAACAATAAATGAATTTCCAAATAGTAGAAATGTTAAGGAACTTTAAAGAAATTGCGAATTTTTGTTAAAAAATGGTAAATAAGATTCTGATTTTCTGAAATGCCTGTATGATAGTCTTGTAACTAAATTTGAACAATCATGGAGGCAGAAAAGGATGAAAAACCTTAAAAAATGGCTTATGGTATTGATGGCGTCTTTCATGTTGGTTGGTGTTGTCGAAGGTTGCAGTAGTGCGGGTACAGAGACAGAAGATACAGAAACGGAAGATAATCAAACTGATGATGGAACTGAAACAGAAGGTACTGAAGACGATTCACAACCAGATGAAAACGGACAATAAGAAAAATAAAACAATGGCTGAATCATTTATGGTTCAGCCTTGATTAATAATCAGAACAAAAATAGCGACAAAGTTAAACGTTCCTAGATAGCCTAATTTACGGTTTTTTTGAAACAGAGAAAGGTCCTTCCAAATTTGAATATGCATGATAAAGGTAAACTAGCTTTCTATATTTTTTTTGTAAAACTAACGGGTGCGTTAGCTGAAGATTGGGGCTGTCTTAAGGCAGCTTTTTCGTGCGCCCGGCATGGGTGCAATCTATAGGGTGAAAGTCCCGAACCATGAAGGCAGTTGTAGTGGTTAGCTTAATGCAAGGGTGTCCACGGTGACGTGGAATCTGAAGGAAGCAAGCGGCAAACCTCCGGTCTGAGGAACACGAACTTCATATAAGGCTAGGTATCATTGGATGAGTTTGCGAAACAAAACAAAGTCCTTACTGCCGAAGGTGGTACAGAGTAAATGAAGCAGATAGATGGAGGGAAAGATTGCACTCTTACCCGGGGAGGTCTGATGACAGCCAAGTACACTTGGTAACCTGTCCAGTGATGGACAGCTGAATCATCAGAAGTCAGCAGAGGTCATAGTACTTGTCTACTCGAGAAGATAAGGAAGGACCGAACAGATTAAGGAGGATGAATACTAGGCGTTCGTTATCTGCGAAGAAGCAAACAATTCCTAACGGAACTTATTTGAAGGAAGAAGTGGTGAATACACGGGGAACTTCAAAAGGGCGGAGCAGATAAAGGCACAAATAGACCATCTCGTCCACGCAGGGAAAGGATATCAACGATGTTAATGGAACAGATACTAGAGAGGGAAAACTTAATACAGGCATTGAAGCGTGTAGAAAGAAATAAGGGAAGCCATGGTGTAGATGGAATGCCGGTTCAAAACCTGAGACCGCACCTCGCAACCGAATGGTACAACATGAAAACTGCCCTTTTACAGGGTACCTATCAACCGCAGCCCGTCCGTCGTATCGAAATCCCGAAACCAAACGGCGGAGTTCGGCTATTGGGTATTCCAACCGTTCTAGACCGTTTCATTCAACAAGCCATTGCCCAAATATTGACTAAAATATATGACTCAACCTTTTCGGAGAATAGCTATGGATTTCGCCCTAACAAACAAGGGCACCAGGCGGTTCGAAAGGCAAAGTCCTATATAACCGAAGGTTATACATGGGTAGTGGATATGGACTTGGAGAAGTTCTTCGATAAAGTGAATCATGACAAGCTCATGGGAATGTTAGAGCGGAAAATTGAAGATAAACGAGTTCTCAAACTGATTCGTAAATTCCTTCAAGCAGGCATTATGATAGGCGGACTTTTTCATAAAAGTGAGGAGGGAACTCCGCAAGGAGGTCCGTTAAGTCCTTTATTATCTAATATCATGTTAGACGATTTAGATAAAGAACTAGAGAAACGCAATCTTCGATTCGTAAGGTATGCGGATGACAGTACTATCTTTGTGAAGACACGAAAAGCCGCCAAACGTGCAATGGGAAATATCTCAAGCTTCATTGAAAATAAACTGAAGCTAAAGGTCAACTACGAGAAGTCGAAGTATGATCGCCCTTGGAACAGAACGTTTCTCGGTTTTAGTTTCACGAAGTCAAAGAAGAACCCGAAGGTTCTACTGGCTAAACAAACGGTGAAGAGAGTAAAGAAACGAATCAGGGAAATGACCTCGAGAAAATTACCGATACCCATGAAACTCCGAATAAATAAGTTAAAGCAATACCTTAGAGGTTGGATGGGGTATTTCGCCCTCATTGATACTCCGAACGTATTGAAGAATTTAGATTCATGGATTCGAAGAAGACTCAGGATGTGCCTATGGAAGCAATGGAAATTGCCAAGAACGAGGGTGAAGAAACTCAAAGGATTAGGCGTCCCATTTGGAAAAGCATATGAATGGGGAAATAGCAGAAAGGGTTATTGGCGCATAGCGCATAGTCCTATTCTAGACAAAACCCTTAATAATGTTTATTGGCTCCATCATGGGTTAGTAAATCTATATGAACGATATACAAAACTACGTCAGACTTAAACTGAACCGCCGTATACCGAACGGTATGTACGGTGGTGTGAGAGGTCGGAGGCTAGGCGCCTCCTCCTACTCGATTTTATGCAACTATCGGGGCAGATTAGTTAAAGAACCCCCATAATATTCCTTAGTTTGATAAACTGAGAATGTACGTTTTATTAAGGAACCTTAGTATTAAAATTTTTAGGGGGCAAACAAATGAAAGAAACAGAGTATCTGCAAGTATGGAACTTGGATAAATTGTTTCCAGATGGGAGCCAATCATCTCAATTTCGTGAACATTTAAACAATTGGAAATCAAAGTTTCTAAATTTGAAGAAAAATTGAAATTTTTTCATACTCCAAAAGAATTAAATGAATCATTAAAAGTTGTAGATATTATTGAATACATAATAGACATTCGAATGAACCTATCACAAGCCAATTCTTTTATAACCTGTCTTCTTGCACAAAACCCAAAGGATCAAAATGCTACAACACTACGAGGAAAAACATCTTCTATAAATGCTCGTTTTGAGTCTGCTTTTAAAAAAGTACAAAAAGTACTTGTAAACACAAATCAACATTTGTGGGAAGGTATACTAGATACTGAGGTTTTAAATAACTATAAGTTCATACTTAATGAATGGCGTAAAAAAGCCGAGATGCATCTTTCAGATGAAGTAGAAAGTTTAGTTTCAGATCTGATGGTAGATGGTTATCATGCTTGGGGGCAGTTTTATAATTCACTTGTTAATAGTATTAGAGTTAATGTTCAAATCGACGGAGAAAAAAGTGAATTATCTGTTGGTCAAGCGATAAATTTACGTTCACACCCTGATGAAGAGGTTCGCAAAGAATCTCATAGGGCTTTGGAAGATAAATGGAACGAGCAAGAAGAACTATTTGCCAAAATACTGAATCATATCGCAGGTTTCCGATTACAAGTGTACAAAAAACGAGGATTAGAAAATATACTAAAAGTTCCTTTGATTGAAAATCGCATCAAAGAGGAAACACTGAATGCAATGTGGAAAGCCGTAAGTAAATACAAAAAACCTTTTACAAATTACCTAAATCAAAAAGCAAAAATGAATGGCGATGAAAAAATGCATTCGTATAACTTTTGGGCTCCTGTTACAAAAGGTAATCAAAAGATAAAATATGAAGATGCTGTCGATTTTATTTTGGAGCATTTTAGTCAATTTGGAACGGAATTAGAAAGTTTTTCTCGGCAGGCATTTGATAAAGGTTGGATAGAGGCTGAAGATCGTCCAAATAAATCAACTGTTGCGTTTTGTGCGGGGTTCCCACTTTCAGGAGAATCAAGAGTTTTTATGACATATGGTGGTAGAATTACCAATGTTTTAACCTTGGCACATGAATTAGGTCATGCATTTCATAACCATGCGATGAAACCTGTTAATGGAATGAATAAACAATATCCAATGAGTATTGCTGAAACTGCTTCAACATTTTCCGAAATGATCATCTTAGATGCTGCAATGGAAAAAGCTGAATCCACTAAAGAAAAATTGTTTTTACTTGATGAAAAATTAAAACGCAGTGTGATGAATTTCATGAATATTCATTCTAGGTTCTTGTTCGAAAAGAAATTTTACGAGGAACGTAAAGAGGGGATTGTTTCATCATTGAAGGAGTTCCTTCTAAATAGTACTTTTCAAAGATTTTCCGTTCACTCGCTGGTAACTGATCAAGTAATTCATCAACAAGGATTTTTTCTGATGATTGTTTTGCCTTTATCATAGATTCATTAATATCTGGAACTGAAAACTGTTGATTCTTTATTGTGATTTGTCTTCTTTGATAGTCAATCGCTTTATATTTTGCAATCGCTGCAATCCACTGTTTAAATGAATTTTTCGTAGGATCAAAGGAATGAATATAATTCCATATCGATAACAAAACATCATCAAGGCATTCTTCATAATCTTGCTGATGGTAATTTAAATGACGTTTAATGATTGCTGTAAGTAAACCACCATACTGGTTGATAATAAAGGGAATTGCATGTTCATTTTTCTTCTGTATTTGTTGTACAACATTGTTCTCTGTGATTTTCAATTGTCCACCCCTCCCGATTAATATTGGTACCTACTATGTAATACGAAATAAATACGGTAAATCTATCACAAAATAAATTCTCTTCATGTAATCTCCTTTAGAAAAGGTGGTTCCACAAACGGACGTTAATGGTACTAAAAACAACTTTATCAAAAAACAACCTGTTTGTATTAAATCATAGAACCAAAACTCATTCCCAAAATCAAAGTAACATTTTCAATATCTAATACCGTTTTTGGTGCTGATATAGGGTTATAAACAACTTTTGTAGGTGATATATGATGATAGTTGAATAAGAAAATGTAATTTTATGTTAAAATAAGTAAGGAGATTGTGAAGGAGACGTATAATAAGACATAACTCACAAATGTTGGGGAGGGTTAGCCTTGTTTACTTCAGTTCTATTTATCTATTTTCCTATTGCTATTTCATTACTAAGTATTTGGGGTTTGTTTTGGGTAATCAAGAACAAGAAAAAGATATATATTTCTCCATTAGTTCTTGTAAATTTAGGTATCATAACGCATTTGGTTGGTTTGAAGTTAATTAGGGGATTTGCAGGAATGGGAGTAAGTATGGTAGGTGCAATTATACTTGGAATAAGCCTAATAATCTTAGTTTTAATATTAATTACAGATTCAAATAAGAAAAGAAAAAAAAACCATTTGATTGATTAATGATGTTCTTCTTAAACTAACAGGTGCTTTACTTCAATAAGGAAGGTTGCTGAGGCGGCCTTTTTCTTATGGCACTAACGGGGCAGGATAGTTCATTAAGAATACATGGTAATTTTGGAAATGATTGTTATAATGAAGTGGAATGTTCGTTAGGAAGGTTGTTGTTCAAGGTGGAGTATAGTTATGAAATCTAAAAAGACAGTACTGATTATTGCTTTGGGTATTATATGTATAGCTATCTTTATAAATCTATTAAAGAAAGATTTATGGGATGTAAACGAAGAGTTGTTAAAAGAAGAAGTGTTATCAATTGGACATTCCGTTGAAACAATAAATTTATTAGAAGTAACACCGTTTGACTGGGATGTAGTATATTCCTTTCCACCATATACCCCGAAAGATAATATATATGAAACGGTAGGTTATAAATGGGATACTATTAGCGCAACTGTAAATGAAGGAATGAATCAAATTGTATTTTTAAAAGATGGAAAAGTGGTCTGCTATTTATATGGTTATCCTGAGAATAATGGATATGGTATATCTTTTGAATCTGAGAATAATAAAGATGTTGGTTATATGCTTAATATTAATGATGATTTAAATTTTCAAGTAGAACGAAGAGACAGTGTCGTATATTTGAGAAACTAAGCAAGGATATGATTTATTAAACTAACGGGTGCGTTAGCTTTAGATCAGAGCTGTCTTTAAGGCAGCTTTTTCGTGCGCCCGGCATGGGTGCAATCTATAGGGTGAAAGTCCCGAACCATGAAGGCAGTAGTAGTGGTTAGCTTAATGCAAGGGTGTCCACGGTGACGTGGAATCTGAAGGAAGCAAGCGGCAAACCTCCGGTCTGAGGAACACGAACTTCATATAAGGCTAGGTATCATTGGATGAGTTTGCGAAACAAAACAAAGTCCTTACTGCCGAAGGTGGTACAGAGTAAATGAAGCAGATAGATGGAGGGAAAGATTGCACTCTTACCCGGGGGAGGTCTGATGACAGCCAAGTACACTTGGTAACCTGTCCAGTGATGGACAGCTGAATCATCAGAAGTCAGCAGAGGTCATAGTATTTGTCTACTCGAGAAGATAAGGAAGGACCGAACAGATTAAGGAGGATGAATACTAGGCGTTCGTTATCTGCGAAGAAGCAAACAATTCCTAACGGAACTTATTTGAAGGAAGAAGTGATGAATACACGGGGAACTTCAAAAGGGCGGAGCAGATAAAGGCACAAATAGACCATCTCGTCCAC
>NZ_LGYA01000001.1:2518782-2523623 GCF_001273755.1 Peribacillus butanolivorans | reverse complement strand
CAGAAAGGGTTATTGGCGCATAGCGCATAGTCCTATTCTAGACAAAACCCTTAATAATGTTTATTGGCTCCATCATGGGTTAGTAAATCTATATGAACGATATACAAAACTACGTCAGACTTAAACTGAACCGCCGTATACCGAACGGTATGTACGGTGGTGTGAGAGGTCGGAGGCTAGGCACCTCCTCCTACTCGATTTTATGCAACTAATGGGGCATGATTGTGGAGGAATGATTTTGAATAAATTCTTCATTTCTGTAAAAAGACAATAAAGTTATTTAATTTTAAAACCTAAAACAAGCATAACCCCGTTCTAAATTTAGGACGGGGTTAAAATATAGTTGTTTAATTTTCGATATAAGATACTTCACTGTGCTTAAAAATATAACTATAAAGTCGTTTAAAAATCTAAGTTTTATTCAACAATAGCGCCCTATTCTGGAATAACTAAAATATAGACTAAGTCCTCAAATCACTGCATAATCGGAGATTAATCAACCCGTAAGCTTAATAATTTTCAAGTTCTATATCATTAAATAATACATCAATGCTAACGACTGCTGAATCATCATCAGTTGGAATATTAATATCAAATATCCATGGATTATTAATCAGCATCTCAAAGTCTAAGTAATCATGCTCATTATGTAACTGGGGATTTTCACCAAGAGGAATTTCTACAATTTCAACCATTATGGTAAATATAATACTTGAATGAATAATGAAAACGGATAATCAATAATATTAAATAATAAATTAATATTATTGATTTTTCGGATTAAAAAATTTAAATTTTATTATTTATATTTTTAATTCCTTGTTATATAATCGAATTAACTAAAAGGAAGGAATTTCATTATGGCTTATAAAGTAATCACAAATTGTCCTGTCTGCAGTAAAACATTGAAAATTACAAAGTTGCAGTGCTCTCATTGTCACACTACGATTGAAAATGAGTTTGAATTATCTAAGCTGGCATCCTTATCAAAGGATCAGCTTCATTTTGTGGAAGTATTTTTAACATGCAGAGGGAATATCAAAGAAGTTGAAAAGGAACTGGGGATTTCGTATCCAACGGTTCGAGGCAAGCTAACAGACATCATTTCATCCCTTGGATATGTGCAGAAGAAGAAAAATGAAGTAGACGAGAAAAAAGTTGTCACCATGTTGGAAAATGGCGAAATCACACCAGAAGAAGCCATTAAGCTCTTAAAAGAGGAATAGGGAGGAATTTATCATATGAAAGAGGAAATTACAAGAGTGTTAACAATGGTTCAAGAAGGGAAGATTGATGCAGATAAGGGATCAGAACTGATTCAAGTATTAAAAGAGAAAGAAGAAACAGGTAATAAGCTTTTTGAAAAACCGACTAAATATTTAGATAAAACATTAAAAATTCGTGTTGTATCAGCTGAAAATGATAACGTCACGGTCAATTTGCCTATAAAACTTGTCAAGGTAGTATTAATGGCTGGACACAGCATCGCAGCGAGTATTCCTCAATCGGAAAAATACATTAAAGATATAGACATAAGCCTTATTATTGAAGCAATCGAAAACGAATTAGATGGCCAAATTGTTGATATTAAATCGGCAAACGGGGATACCGTTTCGGTCATCATTGATTAGTGATTTGCTTGTGATGCATGTAAAAGTGAAAGCAAAAAACGTTCGGTTTTCCATCCCAATTCCATATGCTATTTTAAACATTGTTATTTCAATTTTGTCTTCAAAATTTTTTCAGCAAAATGCAAACAAATGGACAAAAGAGCACTTCG
This sequence comes from Peribacillus butanolivorans, assembly GCF_001273755.1. GTDB lineage: Bacteria > Bacillota > Bacilli > Bacillales > DSM-1321 > Peribacillus > Peribacillus butanolivorans. The sequence continues at coordinate 2,521,843 of NZ_LGYA01000001.1, read as the reverse complement.
AAAGAAAAAAACTGGACTTTACCTTTCCACTAATAGACAAAAAAACGCTAAAGCCTATCGTCAAGGAACTGAAAAATTATAAGGGGATCGTGCTAGTAGATGTCAAAGCTAAGGACGGTACTGAGGTTAAGGTTAGACTATAATTTATTATAGAATACACCGACCACTGACTGGCATTTTGAAGAAAAAGCCTAATTTCTCGCTACAATACCGAGAAAATTGTAAAAAGACAATAAAGTTATTTTTAAGGTTAGTGAAGACTTAAGAGAGCAGTATTTGTTCTGGAAAAATCGGAGAAACGACTGTGCACATGCTAAAGGAAATACAATAAGTTATCCTCACGTAGAGAGTTTTTGGTTATTTCTTCAGTCAAATTTACCTAAATTTGTTGTAAATGGTGGAAGAGAATTTATTTTACAAGGCATTAAAAATCACTTTGATCCTACAGGCACTCCTGTTGGAACAACTATAGGCCCAAGTATTAATAAGATAAAAACTTCTATAGATATTGTTGATTATAAAGAATTCCTTCAAAAGTTAATGGATTTCTCTAAAGATTATGATTCAAAACATTACTCTTTGATTATGAATGATAATCTTGCAAATATGTAGCCTCGCTTATTTCAACTTCCTGAAGTGTATTGTGATTTATTAGTCGACATTCTGATAAGTGATCCTTCGTTTTGTTTGAGAATATTAAGAGCTAAACACCAAATTAGTTCAATATTTTCATAGGAAATCCACTTTTATAAGAATGTTATGGAAAAAGGATTTCGATGGTGAATCAGATTACAAAGTATTTGTTGAACTACTTAGGTATAACATTATTCCAGAAGATCAGTTAACCGAAGCGTATGATCATATGTTAGAGCATATTAGTCCACAGATTTTTGACGAGGAGAATGAATGGTGGTATGGCGAAGAAGGCCTTATTAATGAAAATGATAGGATGATTTTGTTAAATAGAGGGTTCTTCGACGAGTTTGAAAAATTGCATTCGAACGAAACGGAGATTTAGGGTACTGGGAGTCGGAGGGCTGTGGAAAATTAAAACTTAGCAAAAATTATCGATATTACAATTGATGTAGGTATGCCACGTTCAAGGTGGGAAGGTATCACTGCAATAGATATTAGAAAATTTCTTATTAATCAGCTTAATAATGCACTAGAGTTAATGGTAAAAAGATTAAAAAAAGAAAAATATGATGTTAATGATTTTGAATTATGGACTGATTTTGCAAAAGTAAAAGAAGAATTCTTATTAAGTTAGCGAAATCTAAAATTATATATGAGGATTTACAAAAAACAAAAGCAGAACGCTCACTTTCGATGATACAAATTCCATTAAATAAAGGGTAAAAAAATCCAATGAAGCNAACTGATAATGATTCAGGAAACAAGTTTATATAAGTTTATTGATCTTCAGCAAACGGGCGCAATTCTGAAGCAGGAATCGTGCTCTTTCTTTATGTAAAGGGCCAGATTGTATAAAAATATCTTAGATTATAGTTAATATTGAAAAAAGCAACAATTATACGAAACCAGCCTAACAAAAAAAGTAATTTACCTTTTTTTACCCAAGTTTAGATACCAAAAATCCCGCCAATCTGCAATCGACTAACGAGATTTTTAATTTTCTTCAATGTCCAATTACGTAGGACATCTCTGTATCATTTATTTCAGCAATTATATTAGGGTACAATCACATCTGTTTCAATCAATCGTGGATGAATCTTTTTCGCTTTTTCATATGTTTCAGCTGTGTTAACTGAGTATACATGCAGTTTTAGGCCTGTTTTTTTAATTTTTTTGGCAGTTTCTTCATCTACATTGTTAATAGATGTTGAATAAATGGCATTTTCATATTTCTGTAACTCTTTAATATCGGCATCTACATTCTTCAATGCATTTCCGAGGAAGGTCACAGTCGCTTTTGGGTACCATGAGATAAATTGATCTCGAATACTCGTATTACTTAATACAAAAAATGAATGATTTAATACTTTCGTTTCTTTAGCTTCTTCCATAACACCGTCAACGAATTCCTTGTCATCCCAGTCGCCTTTTGAACCATCAAAATTGATACCAATATTGTATTTATTAGCTTCTTCTAACACTTCATGAAGTGTTGGTGCTTTATAATTGGTCACATTCCCCTGTTTATCTTCAATTGCAAAGCTTTGAATTTCTTGTAATGTTAAATCTTCTACCTTCCCAGAGCCTGTTGTTGTACGATCGACTGTTTGATCATGCATTAATATATATTGGTCGTCCTTCGTTTTTTGTACATCGATTTCAACAAAGCCATATCCTAATAATCCAGCCTGCGTAATAGACTCCAATGTGTTTTCTGGAGCAGCCACTTGTGCTCCACGGTGAGCACTTAACTCGGTTTTGTTACTATGTAGCCAGTTATCATTAGGCGCTGCACTTGCAGCACTACCAAACAGACTAGATGTTACAAACATAAACGGTAAAGCTAACGGTAGAAATCGAATCTTCTTCACTTTTCTCCACGTCCTATTCTTTAATATTTGGTCACTTTTACCATACATGAATGATGTAAATCACATATTAATTATTTTTTACATTTATGATAATTTAGAATATATGCTTTGTTAAAGAAGGAATTTCCATTTTCCACACAAATCAAAAGGGTGTTAAATGGTATGATTAAATTAAAAATTGTACCAACTTAATTTTTAGGGGGAAATATATATCTTGAAGATAGTTAGAATTATCTTAGCAATAATTGTTCTTGCTTTATCAGCCTATCAGCTAATTACTGGGAATTTTGAGTTGATGCCGTATTTCATTTCTTTGTTTCCATACTGGGTTTCTTAATGAACTAACGGGTGCGTAAGCTGAAGATCAGAGCTGTCATTAAGGCAGCTTTTTCTTGTGTGCCAGGCATGGCAACTATCTAGGTGGTGAAAGTCCACTGTGGGGGTACACATCGACCAACCACTAAGGAAGCGCAAGGTACTTATCGTGAGGTAAGGGCTGGAGGAAGCGTGGAATAAAATCTTGGCTCGACGAACAGGAATCTGATACTAAGGCT
>NZ_LGYA01000001.1:2388213-2518086 GCF_001273755.1 Peribacillus butanolivorans | reverse complement strand
GTTCCACTAGACTACCGAATATTGAAATTGAACCAAGTAATAGTTGGATGGGTAAACTACTTCAGAGTGGCAAACATGAAAAAAACGACGGAACGAATAGACACAAAGCTTCGCTCTAGAATTAGGGTCATCATATGGAAACAATGGAAAGTAGCGAAGAAACAAATTAAATCGCTTATTCAACTAGGAATTCCGGAGGAAGAAGCGAAAGGATTAACCTACTGTCGAAAAGGTTACCGATTCATAGGAGTATCCAAAGTCGTCCAAAGAGCAATCTCAAACAAAAGACTAAAGCAGAGGGGAGTCCCCTCTGCTTTAGAACATTATCTAAAAGTACACACTGTGATATAAATTGAAACGCCGTATACGCGAACCGTACGTACGGTGTTGTGAGAGGGGCGAAAATAAACTTATTTTCCCCCTACTCGATTATTCAACTATCGTGTAGAGTGACAATAAAGTTGTTACATTTACAATAAATTCATTTAAGTTATATTATAGTTGTTTAAAAAAGTCGTTTGTTTATAATGGGGAAGTCTGATATAATGATTTGATAAATTTTTAAGGAGTTTTAGAGAGGGTGAGTCAATTGACTAAAAAACTTAGGCAATTGAAAAACGTTTCAGTGTTCCAAACGCTTCTAACTTTGAAAAAATAGTTTAGAAGCGAGGAATAATTATATGAAAAATCAAAGAATCTTTAATAAATCATTTCTTTTTTTATTTATAAGCAACTTTTTAGTTTTTATAGGGTTTGAAATGTTGCTCCCTATTTTGCCAGTCTATTTGTTAAGCATGAATGCATCTTCCTTTCAAGTAGGTTTAGTGACATCATTATTTACGATAGGCGCTGTTCTAATCAGACCTTTTGTAGGGTACTATTTAATTGATAACCAACGGAAAAGTCTAGCTATTAGTGCAAGTGCAGCTTTAATGATTATTACAATGCTGTATCCTTTTCTTAATATTATATCGCTTTTTCTATTGTTACGACTTTTCCATGGCGCAGCGTGGGGGGTATCAACCACAGCCAATAGTACAATAGTAGTCGATTTAATTCCTAAGACACGGTTAGGAGAAGGAATGGGGTATTTCTCTATTTCAACAACGGTCGGGGCTATCATTGCACCGAGTATAGGTATCCTTATCTATGACTCTTTTTCCTTCGATATTTTAATTTGGTCATCAGTAGTTCTCTGCCTATTGGCAGTAATTGCGCTTCAATTTGTATATTCACCTACTACTGTAAAGCGTGAGAAGCAACCATTTCGATTTTTGGATATGATTTTTGAAAAAGACGTATGGTTCCCAGCGTTACTGACGGTTATTACAACACTTGGTTTTGGAGCGATTATTACATTTTTAGTTCTTTTTGGGAAACAAAAGGGATTAGATCATATTTTTCTATTCTTCCTTATCAATGCAACAGTAGCAACTTTACTACGTCCGTTTACCGGAAAATGGTATGACAAAAAAGGACCTTGGTCTATCATCATTATATCAGCTGTGTTAGGATTTTTGTCACTTGTTATGCTGTCTTATGCGACAAATGATCTTCATCTTATTATTGCTGCGATTTTATTTGGGGCGGGTTATGGAACTGTTATGCCATGTTTACAAACATGGACGGTTCAAAAGGTAAGTGAAGAAAAAAGTGGCGCAGCCAACGCAACCTTTTTTTCCAGTTTTGACGTTGGTGTTGGAGTTAGCGCCTTTGTATTAGGTATTTTAGCTGAATGGATTAGTTTAGAGATGATCTTCCGGGTTGTTAGTCTAAGTTTTATTGTTGTTGCTGTTTTAGTCTATAAGGATTTTTTAAATGGTAAGAAAAGGTATAAAAATATATAAATCGATCTAAAACAATCCACCTCTATTAACATAGAGGTGGATTGTTTTGCATAAAAAGTCGATTATAAACTACATAGGTGACAAGAAACATATATATGAATATTTATAAAAATGATGTAGACTTTCTTACTATAAGTTCAATAGGAAGGTTAATACTTACTGGATCAGACGTTCCATGTTCAATTATATTTAAAATAGTTTGAGCTGAAAGGACTCCTTTATTAAATACATTCTGGCTAATTGTCGTCAAACTGGGTATTGAATAACGACTAATTACTAGATCATCAAATCCAACGATAGAATAATCTTTTGGAACCTTCTTTCCATGTTCTAGTAGTGCTTTAATAATACCAACCGCTAAAATATCTGAAGTTGCAAAAATAGCTGTTGCCTTGTCTCCTAATTCTAATAGCTTTAACCCCATTTGAAAGCCAACCTCATAAAAACTACCTGTACCATCAAATAATAGGTCCTCATTCAAAGAAAGATTAGCTTCCTGTAGTGCTTTAATATACCCACTAAGTCGTTTTTCATCTACTGAGATCGTTTTTAAATCGTGCCCCATAAAACTAATACGTTTATGACCCCTATCAATTAAATGTTTTGTAGCAATATACCCGCCCAGTTCATCATCAATTCTAATATTAGGATAGTTTACTCCATGTTTTTCATAATTATCTATTAAAACAATCGGTATATCTAACGTTTTTATTTCGTTATAAACACTCTCAGGAAATAACCCTAAAAAAATGAGACCATCTAAATTTCGTTTTTGAATCCAATTTTTGAATTCAATAGGATTCATCATACCAGAGATGAAGAGGTCATAGTTATGGTTCTTAAAGACATACTCCATTCCACCCAAAATTTCAGTATAGTAATGGTTTTCTCTAAAAATAGGGGCAAGAGAATCATCAAATGTAGGAATTACGACACCTATAATATTTGATTTTTTCTTGGACAAGCTGATTGCAGTGAAATCAGGTTGATAATTAAGCTCTTTAATTGCTTTCAATACTTTTTCTTTTGTTTCTTCCGAAGTTTTGTTTATACCGTTAACTATATTAGAAACGGTTGTACGTGATACGCCTGTATATGCTGCTACATCGCGAATAGTAACTTTTTTTTCCATAATCCCTCCGTTGACCGGTTAACTTAATATAAATTATAAAGATAGGTTGGTTCTAATGCAACACAAAGAACTGGTTAGATTTAATTTTCTAAATAAATTAAATTTTCTTAATCTTTCCTTTACAAAAAAGCAATTAGATGTTAATTTTATTAAGAAATATTTTCAATACAAAAAAAACAAGAAAGGTTAACCGGTCAACAAACAAAAAAGTAAATGGTGAGCCTGATAACAGATGGGACAAGTTTGAACCTCTTGTATCAAGTGAACCGGTCAACAAAAATGAAGTTAATGTTTTTTGCAAGATTTTGTAAGGGTGGATGGGAAACAATTATCCCCGGATGTCTATTTAAGGCTTGCACATCGTAATAATTGAGTGTTAGTAGGATAGCAGAAATTTATCATCCTAATTGGCATCCACCTAAAAAAATGGGAGGATAAAAGAAATGGAAAAGCACTACGACATCATTATAATCGGTACTGGTGCTGGTGGTGGGACTTTGGCTTACGCATTAAAAGACAGCGGAATGAAAATTCTGATTTTAGAGCGTGGCGACTATCTGCCAGAGGAACCAGAAAATTGGAATACGAAAGCAGTATTCACAGAAAAACGCTATAAAACGAAGGAATACTGGTACGACGAACAAGGAAATCCTTTCTCGCCAGGAACTAATTATTGTGTAGGAGGTAATACAAAAGTTTATGGTGCTGTTATGTACCGATTACGAAAAGAAGACTTTAAGGAGATTAAACATGAGGGCGGTATTTCGCCAGCTTGGCCGATAGACTATGAAGACCTAGAACCTTACTATGCTCGTGCTGAAGAACTTTATCTTGTACATGGTAAATCAGGAGAAGATTTAACGGATCCCCCGCGGTCTTCACCTTTTCCTTTTCCAGAAGTTCCTCATGAACCGACATTAGAAAAAATTGCAGCTAGGTTGAAGAAACAAGGACTGAACCCTCTACATCTTCCTATGGCTGTTGACTTACACGAGGGCGGGAAATGTATACGCTGTAAAACATGTGATGGATTCCCATGTAATATCCATGCGAAGGGCGATGCGGATGTGTGCTGTATACAGCCAGCACTTAAATCTCCGAATGTAACTATGATTACAAATGCTTATGCTCACCGAATTTTGACAGATGAAAGTGGAAGTCGTGCTACTGCAGTCGAATTTGAGAAGGATGGAAAAATTTTTATAGCAGTGGCTGACACTATTGTGGCTTCATGTGGTGCTGTAAATTCATCTGCTTTACTTTTACGTTCGGCGAATGCCAAGCATCCTGAAGGATTAGCAAACCAATCGGGCTTAGTTGGACGTAATTATATGATGCATATTAACACTGCGGTCATTGCTTTGGAGCCTAAGGAAAATCCGACTGTCTTCCAAAAAACATTTGCACTTAATGACTTTTACTTTGGTAGCTCTACTTTCCCTTACCCTATGGGAAATGTACAAATGCTTGGGAAACTGCAAGGATCTATGATGAAAGATAAAAAGCCGTTCATCCCTTACCCAATTCTGAACGGTGTTGCAAAGCGAAGTATAGATTTCTTACTTATGTCCGAAGACCTCCCAGATAATGAAAATCGCGTGACTTTAACCGAAGACGGTAAGATTCAGGTTCGATATAAAGTGAATAACATGAATGCTCATAAAGAATTAATTAAAGAGACAAAAAAAATGCTTAAGAGGGCTGGATATCCAATCTTAGTGGCTCAGCCGATGGGGGGAATAGAAACAAATTCCCATCAGTGCGGTACGATTCGTTTTGGTAATGACCCTGCTACCTCAGTCCTTGATCAATACTGTCGAGCCCATACGGTTCAAAACTTATATGTCATGGATGCATCGTTTTTCCCATCATCAGCAGCACTAAATCCAGTTCTAACTATCGTTGCACAAGCGTTGCGTGTTGGGAATCATCTACTTAAGCAAAAGCCCATATTACCAGTTGGTGAAAGTATGCATGTGTCAAAGTGAAATTGTAAAAATGGCCTGATTATGGAAATCAATGAAGGTTAAAACTAGATGCATTACTAAATGTACGAAAACTGAGTAAGGTATGTAATTAAAAGAAGGGAAGTGAGAAGAATGAGTGAATTATTGAAAGCGGATACATTAAAAACGAGTACAAGTTTGAATGACAGATCAAATAAGATAGGTGTAATGGAGAAAGTGAGCTTTGGATTAGGAGATATGGCTTCAAATTTTATTTGGGGCATGACCGCGAGTTATTTACTCTTTTTCTATACCAATGTTTATGGTATTTCAGCAGCTGCAGTTGGCACCTTGTTTTTAATTACAAGAATATGCGATGCCGTTGCTAATCCAGTGATGGGCATTATAGTTGATAGAACTAAAAGTAAACATGGAAAAGCCAGGCCATATTTGCTTTACCTATCCATACCTCTTGGGGTTCTGAGTGTATTAACCTTTATTACACCAGATTTTTCAGACACCGGGAAACTAATATATGCATATATAACATATTTTTTACTAGGACTCTGTTATACAGCGGTCAATCTTCCTTATGGTTCAATGTTAACAATGATGACACAAGATAAGCATGAAAGGCAACAATTAGGTAGTTATCGTACGATGGGAATGGGGATGGGTGCTACTATTGTAGCTTTTTGTACCTTGCCATTAGTCAGCCTTTTCGGGAATGGAAATCAGCAAGTGGGGTTCCCAATTGTGATGGCCTTATATTCTATCCTTGGTACAATAATGTTTTTCCTTGTTTTTAAAAACTGTAAAGAACGATTTGCAGAGTATACAGAAATAGGAGATAAAGATGAAACTAGGAAACAAGTAATCAATATGTTTAAAAATAAACCTTGGATATTGCTTACTATTAGTTGTTTAATGCAATACTTAGGACTAGGAGCGGTGTCTGGTATCATTATCTATTATGCAGCGTATGTTCTAAACGTACCTGCAATGGCTACAATTTTATTGGTAGTGGTCAATGGAGGCAACTTCGTCGGTGGCCTAATTGCAAGCCCTATTTTAAAACGATTTGGTAATAGAAATGGAAATCTCATCGCCCTTGCCGGAGCTTTATTATCATTTATTCTTCTAATCTTTCTAGGTGAACAAACTATCCTTTTTACTATTTTGATGCTTATTACCTACATTTTAATGGGAGTGAGTTTTGCAGCGATCTATGCGATGTTGAGTGATACAGTTGATTATCAAGAGTGGAAATTTGGGAAGAAAAGTGAAAGTTTGCTATATTCTTCATATAGCTTCGCTACCTTATTCGGTATTGCGATAGGTTCTGCACTCGTAGGGTATGCATTAGGATGGGCGGGGTATGACCCAAACGCAATTACGGATGGAGCTCGAAGCGCCATCTCCATTATACTGTTTACTAGTGGCATTTTATTCACAGCACTTCAGATTCTTCCACTCCTGTTCTATAAGCTAGACAGATATCATGGACAAATTCTTAACGAGCTAAATGATAGAAGACCGTAATGGTGGAGCCTCCAAGCACTTTGTTATGAAAAAAAGATAACTGCTATGAGACAAGTTTAAGAAGGAATTGTCATGTGTGATAGCAGATCTATTTATCTGAATATATTAAATTATATAAAAATTGTTCTTTACAAAAAATTATTAAAATGTTAGTTTTGTTAGTGAACCGGTCAACAAAGAAAAAGTATGAACCAAATATGTTAAGGTTGACCGGTCAACAAAAAACTAAATATAAAAGGTAATCCTGATAAGAGTGATTCAATTTTGGGTCTATCGTAGAGGTGAACCGGTCAACAAAACGAGAAAGGGAGAAAAATTATGAGCAAATCAATCGATACCGTGAAAAATGAAGTCGAAAAATTGAGTAATGGTGCAAGTAGTCGTAAGACATTAACAGGTAGTCAAATTATTGCGAAGGCTTTAAAAAATTATGGAGTTCCTTATGTTGCAGGTATTCCTGGTCATGGAAGCTGGACACTCATGGATGCTTTCCATCAGGAAGGCTGTGAAATTCCCTTTATCCAGATGATGCACGAGCAAAGTGCTGTTCATCTCGCAGACGGATATTACCGTGCTTCTGGAAAACCGATGGCTGCTATGACTTCCGTGGGTCCTGGTGCAGCAAATACGATAATTGGATTAGCCGCAGCCTATGCCGACTCGACGGCCACTCTTCTTCTTACTGGTGGGGTTGGAACCCATATGCGTGGTCACGGATGCATGCAGGAATTAGATCGTTACCACTCTAACGATTTTAATCGCGTCACTGAAGGAGTAACTAAGCGAAATTGGGAAGTCAGCCGAGTTGATGAGCTTCCGTTCATTATGCACCGTGCCTTTAACTCTATGTTGAGTGGAAGACCAGGTCCCGTACATGTAGAAGTTCCAATGGACGTACAAGCTGAAAGTGCAGATGTTGAAATTCATGATCTTAAGAAAAGAATGCCGATGGGAAGACTTCGTCCTGACCCAGAGGCAATCGAAGCCGCAGCAAAATTACTGTTGTCCTCTGAACGACCAGTGATTGTTGTCGGAGGTGGCGCCATCACGGCAGAAGCTTCACCTGAATTGCGTCAACTGGCGGAAGTAGTTGGGGCAGCTGTAGTAACAACATGGAATGGAAAAAGTGCAATGCCTGAGGATCACCCTCTATTTGCGGGGGCAATTGGTCATACGGGAACAACTAGCGGCAATTTTCTAGCAGCGAATGCAGACGTAGTCGTCTCAGTTGGTTGTCGATTCACGGATAGTTCTTCTTCAAGTTATGTAAAGGGAGTGACGTACTCTTTCCCTCCAGCCAAGCTCATTCACATTGATATTGATCCACAGGAGATTGGAAAGAACTATCCAACAGAAGTGGGAATTGTAGCCGATGCAAAGTTTGCCCTCCAGGATCTGTTGGAGATCATAACGCCAGAGCAGGCAGAGGAAATGAATGAACGTCGCGGTAGTTATCATCTTGAGATTGAACAGAAAAAGGAAGAGTGGGAACAAAAGCTTGCTCCGCGCCGAGAGAGTGATAGCTCACCAATGACCCAACAACGTGTATTGGCTGAATTACGTAAAGTACTTCCTCGTGACGGAATTGTGGCTGCAGGTTCAGGGAATTGTGAAAGTGTAATTAAACAAGGATTTCCTTTATATGAGCCACGGACTTATATTCACTCAGGAAGCTGGTCACCAATGGGGTGGGCTGTTCCAGCGTCTCTCGGAGCAAAATTGGCAAAGCCAGATAAAAAAGTTGTATGTGTTGTTGGTGATGGGGATTTTATGCAGTCATTACCTGAGATTGCGGTGGCAGTGATGCACAATATTCCTGTAGTTTTCTTGATTTTAAACAACATGGGTTATATGTCTATTCGCGGTGGCCAGCGCAAACTGACCAATCGGCATATTGGAGCTGAATTTAGTTTGAAAAATGGAGAGCCGTACACACCAAATTTCTCTGAAGTAGCTAAAAATTTCGGGCTTAAGTCTTGGAGAACAGAAACGCCAAATGAAGTGGCTAAAGCTCTCGCAGAAGCCTTAGAAGCAGATGGACCTACATTAATAGAAGCAATGACTTCTAGGGATGCAGCAGGTCCATTTACTCCAGGTTGGTGGGACTTCCCAGTGGCGGACTACATGGATAAAGAACGCCGAGATGATTACGCGAAGCACCGATCACTTCAGCAACATCTATAAGTAAAATTTGATTTTTTTGGGAGGGAAATCAAATGAATAGAAAAAAAGCATTGGTATTACATGGCGGATGGAAATGGCATTATCCAACCGAATTGGCTGACTTGACAGTTGATCGTTTGCTTGAGGGGTATGAAGTGGAGTGTACTGATGACTTAAGTATCCTGGAGTCAAATCGCTTACATGAGTTTGATGTAATTATTCCTATCTGGACTGTCGATGGACTCAGTATCATGCAAGAACAGGCGCTGGTTAAAGCCATCGAGCGAGGCGTGGGTCTAGTTGGTTGGCATGCATTAGCCGGGGCATTCGACAGTAGTCATCCTCATAAGTTCTTCAAGATGGTTTTGGGGGGGCATGTTCTCGGTCATCCAGGTGATTTTATAGAGTATGAAGTTGATTTTCCAAAGGATGATCCTTTGACGGATGGACTTTCGAGCTTTAAGTTGTTCTCAGAACAGTACTATATGCATACGGATCCCGGTAATGATGTGATTGCGACTACTGTGATGGACGGGGATGAGTTTACTTGGTTGAAAGGCAACCAGATGCCAGTAGCATGGAAGAGACAATGGGGAAAAGGTCGAGTGTTTTATCACACATTGGGACATAGTACCAAGGAGTTTGAAATCCCTGAGGTAATGGAACTGACTATACGAGGAATCCGTTGGGCCACGAGGTAAACTAGTTATTTATGATAGAGAATAGGTAATTAATATAAAAATAATACTAAATGCACTTACTTTTGTAAAATCAGTCACCTTAAGAACCTATAGAATATTGCAAAACATGAAATAAAAAATATTGATCTTTAAGAGATGAATCTTGATAATTTCGATGATTCATCTCTTAAAGCAAAAGATATATTTAAAATGAACTTCCAATTTTGAATAAAAGTTGTTAAATCGAAAGGAGATAGAATAAGCTATGGCGATTACTTATCTAAAAAGTGCAGAACAGGCGTCTGAATCTGCTAGTCCAGAAATCAGTCAGACAGTTAAACAGATCCTTGAGGATGTGAAAGTACAAGGCATCAAAGCGGTAAGAAAATATTCGCAAAAGTTTGATACGTGGAACCCTGAATCGTTCCGTGTCGATGAAGAAATGATTGAGAAGGCAAGACGAGAAACGCCACCTGAATTGCGAGCTAGTATTGATTTTGCCCGTGAACAGGTAGATAACTTTGCTAGACGTCAACGATCCACAATAAGTAGCCTAGAGGTCGAAACTATGCCCGGCGTCACCCTTGGGCATAAGTTAGTCCCTGTGAATGCAGTCGGCTGTTATGTACCAGGTGGAAGATATCCTCTCATCTCATCTGCTATTATGACGATTACAACTGCAAAGGCGGCGGGTGTGTCACGCGTTATCGCATGCGCTCCTCCAACCAGAGAAGGGGGCATTCATGCACCACAACTTTACGCGATGTCAGCTGCTGGTGCGGATGAGATTTACTGCTTTGGCGGAGTTCAAGCACTTGCGGCAATGGCGTATGGTGTGGACGGTATCAAACCTGTAGATATGATCGTAGGCGCAGGTAATGCGTATGTGGCTGAGGCGAAACGACAACTATTCGGCCCGATAGGTATCGATTTACTAGCAGGTCCAACTGAAGCGTTGGTGATTGCTGATGAGAGCGCCGATGCTAGGCTTGTTGCAGCTGATTTATTGGGACAAGCTGAACATGGCCCCACGTCCCAGGTGGTATTGGTCACTGATTCGGAATTATTTGCACAGAAGGTTATCGAGGAAGTGGAACAGTGGTTGAAGACCTCTTGGCCGACTGCTGAAGTATCGGAGCAGGCATGGAAAAATCGCGGTGAGATTATTTTATGCGACAACCGGGAAGAAGTACTTCAAGTAGCTGATGAGATCGCCTCTGAACATGTTGAACTTCAGACGAGCGATAATAACTGGTATTTTGATCGACTAACCAACTATGGGTCACTATTTATTGGAGCACGGTCAACGGTTGCATATGGAGATAAAGCAATTGGGACAAACCATGTGTTGCCTACTGACGGCGCAGCTCGTTATACTGGCGGGTTATGGGTTGGAAAATTCTTAAAAACTCTGACGTACCAGAAAGTATCGGAAGAGGGAACTAGAGTAGTCGCTCCACATGTTGCAGCGATTTGTGATGCAGAACGGATGGAGGGTCATGCCATCACTGCACGTCTCCGCCTAGAGTACGAAGACAATTTGCTAATTAAGAAATGAACTTGATGCAGAAATATCGGGAGTCAATCTTGGTGTTTTGGTACTATGGACTCCTTCCCCTTCTTGGGGTATAAAAAGTCATTCTACAGAAATTCACATGCGAGTAGTAGAAAGAGATTGATTCCTTTACTTGGAAAGATGTTAACCTCTTGCTATTAACATAATCCTTAAGTCAATGGAGGTTTAAATGGAAACTAACATTTTATGTAATATTGACCGGGGAGTAGGTTGGTTAAAACTGAACCGTCCTCAGGCACTCAATGCTCTTTCTGCAGAAATGGTAGAGAGTCTGAAGACAACTTTAGATACGTGGAGAGCAGATCCAAAAGTGTCGTTAATTTGTATTTTAGGAGAAGGAACAAAAGGTTTGTGTGCTGGAGGTGATATGCGATTCTTCTATAATCAACGGAACGCTAACGTAGAAGAGCATGCCCGCCGTTTCTTTACTACGGAATACCGGATGGATCTAATGATACATCAATACCCAAAACCAATTCTTGTTTATATGGATGGAATTGTTATGGGAGGTGGTGTGGGATTATCTGTCGGGGCAAGTGAAAGGATTGTTACAGAAAAAACAAAATGGGCCATGCCTGAAATGAATATCGGTTTCTTCCCTGATGTAGGCGCAAGTTACTTTCTGAATAAAATGCCTGGTCATGTAGGACGTTACCTTGCGCTAACTGGGGCAACTATACAGCCTGCTGATGTAATTTATGTAGGAGCTGCGAATCGTTATATGGAAAGTACTCGTTGGGAGGAATTCATTTACGAGATTCAAAATAAAAATTGGAATTTGGACGATGCAAGGAAACAAATTTGTGAGTTACTAGATTCCTTTTGTTCTCATCTAGTAGAAAAATCTCCTCTCTCCGCCTTGCAATTAAAAATAGATAAACACTTTGTATATGAAACTCTGGAAGAAATTGTTATTTCATTGGGTGTGGCGGCTGATTCAGGAGACGATTGGGCATCTAAAACAAAATCTACAATCCAATCTAAATCTCCAACTTCATTGAAAGTAACTTTAAGTCAATTACAGAAGGGAAATAATCAGTCACTTACTTCATGTTTTAATATGGAGCTTAAATTAAGTATGAATTTTATGAAGAATCATGATTTCTATGAAGGAGTTCGTTCTGTGTTAGTTGAGAAGGATCGTAAACCACATTGGAGGCCAAATTCTTTAGCTGATGTAAGTAAAGAGGATATAGAGAGGCATTTTAATCATAATATTAATATTTCAAATTAAAAGCACTATGAAAAAATGTGACTCTTAAAAGTAGAGAGTTAAACAACAACAAGTGGGCTTAGGGAAACAAGAGATGACTTCTGAGTTCATCAGGAGTCTTCTTTTTTAAAGGATGGGAGCACATTAATGTTATGACATTTATTAAAGGAGAATTGAGCATTATTTTGAAAGAAAAAAGATAATGAAAGGAGGCGAATTATGGGAGGATATTCAGAGTTTCGTATGCCTAACTCAGTTATATACGGTCAAAATTCTTTAACTCAGCTTGGGGAACAAGTTGTTGCTCATGGTAATAAAGTACTTTTGATAAGTGATCGTATAATGGAGAAAATAGGTCTTGTAAAAAAATGCGGAAAATATTTAGAAGGTTCAGATGTTTCTTATGTTTCATATTTGGATGTTAACACTGAACCGACGGATTTACATATCAATGAAGCACTTAATCTTTGCTTAAGAGAGCAATGTGATGTCATTGTGGCGGTAGGAGGAGGCAGTTGCATCGACGCTGCCAAAGCTGTAGCAGTAGTAGCAACCAATGGTGGATATATTGGTGATTATATGGGAGGGAATTCTACAATAAAGGAACAACCTATTCCTCTCATTGCAATTCCAACTACGGCTGGAACTGGTTCAGAAGTAACAAACGTAACAGTGATCACCAATACTAAGGAAGATATTAAAATGATGATTAAACATCCATCATTCCTTCCAAATGTAGCTATTGTGGATCCAATTCTTACAATTTCAACACCACCTCCAGTTACCGCCGCAACAGGAATTGATGCACTTTGCCATGCAATTGAAGCTTATATATCACGTTTTTCACAACCATTAACAGAAAATTTTGCACTTTCGGCGATAGAAGCTATTTTGAATCATTTAAGAATAGCTTATGAAGACCGAGAGAATTTGGATGCAAGAGAAAAAATGGCAATTGCGTCTATGCAAGCTGGCCTTGCTTTTACTAATGCTTCCGTCACGCTAGTTCATGGGATGTCACGACCAATTGGAGCTTTATTTCACGTGCCGCACGGTATTTCAAATGCCATGTTGCTTCCAGCGGTACTCGAATTTACTAAAGAATCTGCCATCGATGCATTAGCAACAATTGGAAGAGTTATATCTCCCGAATTGAAAACTTCGACAAATGAAGAGTTAGCAGATGTGACTATCAATAAGATTAAGCAGCTTTGTTACGATTTGAATATCCCGAATATGAAAAAGTGGGGAATCGATGAAAATAAATTTCAACAAGTAGTTCATAAAATGGCAACTGATGCTATAGCAAGTGGCAGTCCCGCAAATAACCCAAAAGTGCCATCTCACCAAGAAATAGTTGATCTATATTACTACTGTTTTGATTATGATTTTCAGGCCAGCAAAAATACAATTAAATCATAAAAGTCTACTAGTTTATTAAAAAGGAGAATACAAAATGTCAACTACAACTAACACAAAAGTAATTAAAAATTATATTGGCGGTGAATGGGTAGCATCATCTACGGCCAAAACGGAATCTGTATATAATCCAGCTACAGGTGAAGTCATTGCTCAAGTACCACTTTCAACAAAAGAAGATGTAGAGCAAGCTGTACAAGCAGCTAACAAAGCCTTTAAAGGATGGTCAAAAACAGCTGTGCCAAAACGAGCGCGTATCCTGTTTAAATACCAACAATTATTAGTAGAAAATTGGGATGAGTTAGCGAAAATAGTCACAATTGAAAATGGGAAAAGCTTTAACGAGGCGCATGGGGAAGTACAACGTGGAATCGAATGTGTTGAATTTGCAGCAGGAGCTCCTACATTAATGATGGGGAAACAGCTTCCTGATATTGCAACAGGCATTGAGTCTGGTATGTATCGCTATCCAATTGGAGTTATTGGTGGTATTACACCTTTTAACTTCCCAATGATGGTGCCGTGTTGGATGTTCCCACTTGCGATTGCTTGTGGTAATACATTTGTATTGAAGCCATCAGAGCGAACACCACTTTTAGCTGCAAGAATAGTAGAATTATTTGAAGAAGCTGGTTTACCAAGAGGCGTACTAAACATCGTCAATGGTGCCCATGAAGTGGTAAATGGCCTTCTTGAACATAAATTAGTTAAAGCTATTTCATTTGTTGGCTCACAGCCAGTAGCTGAGTATGTGTACAAAAAAGGAACAGAGAACTTAAAACGTGTTCAAGCGTTGGCTGGTGCGAAAAATCATTCAATTGTGCTAAATGATGCAGATCTAAATATAGCAACGAAACAAATTATTGGGGCAGCTTTCGGTTCAGCTGGAGAGCGTTGTATGGCGGCATCGATTGTAACTGTGCAAGAAGAGATTGCAGATCAATTGATCGACAGATTAGTAGAAGAAGCGAACAATATTGTGATTGGCAACGGGTTAGAAGAGAATGTATTCTTAGGACCTGTTATTCGTGAAAATCATAAAGAACGTACGCTTAGCTACATTGATTCGGGCGTGAAAGAAGGAGCTCAATTAGTTCGTGATGGCCGTGAAGATGCAGCTGTGAACGGGAAAGGCTACTTTGTTGGGCCAACTATTTTTGATAACGTAACACAAGAAATGAAAATATGGCAAGATGAAATTTTTGCACCAGTGTTATCTATTGTACGTGTCAAAACATTAGAAGAAGCAATTGATGTGGCTAACAATTCTCGATTCGCAAATGGTGCTTGTATTTATACAGATAGTGGTGCAAATGTACGCGAATTCCGTGAAAATATCGAATCTGGCATGCTAGGTGTGAATGTAGGGGTTCCTGCACCTATGGCATTCTTTCCATTCTCTGGTTGGAAAGATTCTTTCTATGGGGATCTGCATGCCAATGGTACAGATGGCGTTGAATTCTTCACAAGAAAAAAAATGGTCACAGCCCGTTACTAGAAAGATAGTTAGGAAGAAGAGTGAGAAATAAAAAACAATCCCTAAAATACAGTTCATGTCTTCCTCTAACTTACTAGCTTAAGAATCCACTCTCTGTTTTCAAATTTTCATGTTGCTTAATTTAATGTAGGATTTCTAAAATTGGAGGGGGAATGGTAATATGACTCACAATCTAAATGGGAAAATTGCATTAGTTACAGGCGGTTCAAGAGGAATTGGAAGACATATAAGTGCAAATTTAGCCGATTCAGGTGCAATAGTTATTGTCAACTATGCAAATAACCAAGAAGCAGCACAACAAACCGTTGATTTCATTCTATCTACTGGAGGAAAAGCTCTATTAGTCAAAGGGGACGTGACAGATGAGGAATCAGTAAAACACCTTGTAAAACAAACTGAGGAAAAAGTCGGTGAAAACATTGGTATTTTAATTAATAATGCAACTGGCCCTCAACCTGAGTTATCTATTGAAGAAAGTACATGGGACGATTATTTAGATCAACTTAATTTCTTCGTAAAAGCACCTTTATTATTAACAAAAGCTATTTTACCTGGAATGAAGAAAAAAAACGAAGGTCGAATTATTAATATCGGAAGCGAAGTTATTCAGATGGGAAATCCAAATTTTTCAAACTACGTAACAGCAAAGTCTTCCCAACTTGGAATGACACGTTCCTGGGCAAGTGAATTAGGACCTTTTGGCATTACGGTCAATTTAATAAATCCAGGTTTTATCCCAGTAGAAAGACACGAGGGAATAGATACGAGTGAATATAAAAAAGGCGTTCCTCTTTGTAAAATGGGTGAGCCTCGAGATATTGGAAATGCTGTTGTATTTTTGGCATCCAATGAAGCAAAATTTATTACGGGACAATGTTTATCAGTTAATGGTGGAAATACTTTTGGCATTTAGATGTAATAACTAATGTAACATTAATATGGCATAAAAAGAAAATGTAAGGTGAGTAATTTGGGGGAGAAGCATTACAGTCGTTGTTCACAGGTGACGTTCAAGTAGTTGTGCTTACAGAAGGGCATATGATTGATTGGTATTTAAGCAAATCAAGAGATAAACATGCAGCCAAGCGCTTTATTAAGAAAGCCTTGGCTTTTTCGTACGTGTCTAAACCTCTCGTGTAAACAGTAGATGAGAACACTGCCTACCCTATAGCACTTCAAGATTTAAAAAAGGGAAACATAATCTGAAGGCATACAACTAAGGCAATTTTTTAGATATCTCAATAAAAGAGTGGAACAAAATCAAGTCGATAACCCATGGAAATCAGGAGAGATTACAGCCGTTAAAGCCATAACGAATTTAGGCCTTAAAAAGACGACTTTTTAGTTAAAAAATACGAAAGAGATATTAAAAATAGCCTAATATATGGGCTGGATTCATCTTTTTTAGTATTATGTAAACTCAACAGATTAATAGTTTTATAAAACAAACTGTATGAAAAGTTTCGCCATTTTATAGTCAGTTTTGACAATTGATATATCTTATAGAAAGAATTAGTATTTATCATATGAATATCAATAATAATGATCAAGGAGGGGAGGATAACATGACTAATACAAAACTAACAAAGGAAAGAAAAGATATGAAAATCCGTGAAGTTTGGGAAGCAAGAAAACGAATCTTCAATTGTAGGTAGAACTCCATTGATTCAATCTACTATACTATCAGAAAAAATTGGACGTCCTGTTTTTTTAAAAGCTTGAAAATGTTCATGAGGTTGGAGCATTTAAAGTAAAGGGAGCCGCCAATAAGATACTCAGCTTGAGTGAAGAAGAAAAAAAACGTGGAGTTGCAACGTTTTCAACTGGAACCATGGTATGGCTGGAGCACCAGGTCACTCTCCCTTTCGTAGGCATTGATGATTTTGCATTCAAGAAGCGGATGTCCTATGGTACAGTGTTCATTGATTTGAAAAATCATAGGCCGTTGGATCAATTCGCGTAAACCTGAATAGGTATATCTGTGGTTAACCAAACATTCCGAGATCAGCTTGATTACTCGGGATGACTCAAAGGGCTGCGAAAGCAGTTTCCAACGCTTCGCCAACCATTTTGCAGGTGGCTGACCAATGGCATATCCTTCGCCAACTGTTCGATGCTGTGATAAAAAAGCAATTTTCAGTCATGTACCTGCATAATGGAGCCTAAGAAGAGGTGGTCATGGCCGAATCAAATGAAGTACCACTACGTAAAAGTATCTTATCCGTTTAGAAAATGAAGAAAAAAGATGGGTGCGCATTCAACGGATTCAGTCCTTGTTTTCAAAAGGTTATGGTGTGAAGGCCATTGCAAGGGAACTCTACATTTCGAGAGGCACAGTCTATTCAGACTTGTGACAAACAGAGAGACAGAACCACCAACGGGCTTCGCCTCTCCCAAAATACCCGTCCATTGGTGCATTCACTGGTCAAGAAGGGACAGAAGGCAAAGCAGATTGAGCAGGAATGTCGCTCACAAGGCTCTACAGGATCACTTTCCACCTTGAATACCATGATTGCAGAGGAACGCAAACAAACAAAATGACACGGTCAGAAGACTTTTTCATTTCGGCAAAAGATCATTCAACTACTCTGGGATTCAGAAAACAAAGATTGCATCAATCAAATTGCCGAGCTGTATCCCCAATTGATCCAAACCTTCCCCGTGATAAGCAATCTCAATGAGCTTGTACATTCCTTTAGAGAATTACTGAAGGAAAAGGAAGATGCTAAATTGGAGAAGTGGGCTGAAGATTACAAGACATTTGATAATCCGTTCATCCAGACATTCATCAGCGGTATTCAACAGGATATCGCTGCGGTCAGATTAGCTATCCGGGAAGAATGAAGCAAAGATCCAGTAGAAGGTCATGTGAACCGTCTGAAAACAATCAAACGAATGATGTATGGAAGAGCCGGGTTTCAAGTATTAAGAAATCGATTTAATTAAATAAAAAAATAGATGAAAATTCGGAAGCTTGTAGAGAAAAAACACGCTACATTCTCTACAAGCTTACTCTCCTTCAGCGAAGGAGAGTTTTGTTGTTGATGAGGTGTTTTTATTGGATGATCCCTCTGCGCAAGGCTTCAGCCACTCCTTGCACTCGATTAAACACCTCGAGTTTTCGAATGGCGGATTGTACATAATTCTGGACGGTAAATTCGCTAATACCAAGGGATACAGCCATTACCTTCGTGCTTTCACCCCAAGACATTTTCTTCAATACTTCAATTTCCCGCTGGCTAAGTCTTTTGGAGTTTCTAGAGTAGTCATCTTCTCCAAATATTTGCCCTAAATGTTGCCCATATACACATAGATGGTGAAGAAGGCTATCTCTAACCGTTAAGGAATCTGTACTCCCCATGCAGGGCTTGCGTCATTGTATGCAACTCGACCTCCTGTACTTCTATTAATTTTTACTATATTTACAGCTATTTCAACATTTCTATATGTGCTTGTTGTCTTAACTGTTGTTTCATACTTACCATCTTCAGTTTCAAAATATACATATTCACTTGCGCTGGCTTCAGGTGCTCCGAAACCTAGTATAGATACTCCAATAATAGCAGCTAATACCAAAGATTTACGCTTCATTAAACCCTCCTTTTCTGAATGTTATATAAAGTAAATACCTATCTATTATAAGTAAAAAAAACATATTTGTAATATTTATCCTGTGATTAAAGATGACATTTTTAAACAACATTATTGTAAATGTAACGACTTTATTTGTAATTAAACATCTTTATTGTTAATCAACAGATTCACTAATTTCAGATATGCAATTTTGAGTACATTATTATTATCTGCATAAGCACACCTTACTCCACTACAATATGATAATAAAATATCCCCTTTGTTTTTTTACTAGTGTTGTTCTAAAATGACCTTGTTTGGTGAGGTTTTTTCGTAGAAGAGATCAGATGGTATTAGGAAACGAAGGGTGAATTTGTCCTTTTTTGCAAAAATGGCATTAATATTGCAAATACTCAAAAAGTATTCTTAGGATTTCTATTTTTGTAAGAATCCATTTATGCCATTTAAGAAGGGATGAAACTTATGGAGAACTTAGGCACTCTTGTTATTTATGTCATTATGGCTTTTGCTGTTATGGGGGCAATTGCGGCAATCCGTAATGAAGATGAAGGAATGGGAAAGGAGTTTATGCAGGGGATTTATACGATTGGTCCTATTTTCATTCCAATTGCAGCCACTTTAGCGTCGATTCCGTACTTATCAAAATTTATTGAGTTTGTATTTGGTCCTATTTTTTCCGCGATTGGTGCCGATCCATCGATGGCGGCAACGACGTTGATTTCTAGTGATATGGGTAGTTACCAACTTGCGGATGTATTAGCTAGCACTCGCGAAAACTGGATTATTGCTACGGTTAACGGAATTATTATGGGACCGCATATTATATTTACGATTCCCGTTGCGCTGGCGATGCTACAAAAACGTGATCATAAATATTTAGCACTGGGAATGATGTCAGGAGTCCTTACCGTACCAATCAGTGTATTTATTACAACAAGCATACTTGCTTTAATGGACACAAAGATTAGAGAAACGATTAGTACAACGGCTGAGCCGACGTATCAATTATCGATGTCAATAGGCACGATCTTGATTAACCTTGTTCCTTTGACTGTGGTTGGGATATTTATTGCGATTGGATTACGGATGTTCCCTAATTTAATGATTAAAGGTTTTATGTGGATCGGTCACTTCATGAGCGCAGCGATGAAGTTGGTATTAGTTTTTTCGATTGTAGAATATTTTACTGGTGTTTTTTCGACGGTGTTCGGAAGCTGGGGATTTGATCCGATTATTGCGGATGAAGAAGATCAGTTTAGAGGGTTAGAAATTGCCGGATATATCGGTATTATGCTTGCGGGCGCGTTTCCGATGGTCCATGCTATTCAAAAATATTTTGCTAAGCCACTTCAATTTTTTGGTAAGATGTTGGGCTTGAGCAGCATCGGTAGTGCAGGAGTTATTGCTGCTACAGCTAATCCACTAGCCCTTTTTAAAATCATTAAGGACATGCCTGCTAAAGATAAGGTACTAACGATTGCTTATGCGATTAGTGGTGGTTGGATGATTGGTGATCAGCTCGCATTCCCGGCAAATTTCCAACCAACTATTATTTTTCCGGTAATGGTTGGAAAGTTTCTTGGTGCTATCCTGGCCATTATCTTAGCGTATCGTATTTCTGTTCCAAAAGCGCTAGAGATTGAACGGAATCAGAAGTTAGAGGATGAAGCCAAGAAGAAGGTGGCAGCTGACGACAATCAAGTTCCTCTCGAGGCTACAGTTTAATATATTTCTTCAGTGTTGGAGAAGAAATATGACTTTTATGAACATTCAATTCGTGGAGCCGTTCATCAAAATTGTTTACGACCAATTGACAGAGTAATAGATGTTTTGAGTGACACACGTGCATATCCAATTAACACCAAAATCACTCATTTCTCATTTTACCTTTGATTTTAAGAAGAGAAACATATACCTGAAGGCATGCAAATAAGGCAAGTTAGATATCTCAAGAATATAGTAGAACAAGATTACCGTTTTATTAAGAAGCATGTTTGCTCTATGTTAGGGTTCAAATCATTTCATACAGCTAATTATATACTCAGTGGCATCGAAGTGATGCATTGCAAATCGTTTAGGTTAATATAACCCTTACAGATAATCCTAGTTAAGTTATGTTTGAAATTAAAATTCCCATTAAAAAAGCATGACCTTTGTGAAACGCAAAGGTTTATATTATATCTATCACTCTATAAAGATGGTATGACGGGGTGAGAAAAGGCTTGATTTTGTCTATACGTCAGGTTCCTGATTCTCGACGTCGGAGGACCAGCCGCCAATGAACTATCGTTTATTGTGAGGTATCATTAAAGAGTGAATATAGACAGATTTAATCGAATTTTCAATTTTGTATGATCCGATAGAAGTAAATGCATCCGAAGCAGTGCCATCTGCTTCGAGTTCATCTATCTTATGTCTGATCATATAAATAAAAATATAGAAAGGAAAAGAAATCGAATATGGAATTATGGTTTACAGAAAAACAAACTGAGTCTTTTGGTATTACAGCAAGAGTTAATAAAAACCTTCACTCCGAGAAAACAGAGTATCAACAATTGGACATGATTCAAACCGAAGAATTCGGTAATATGCTTCTACTTGACGGAATGGTTATGACCACCGAAAAGGATGAATTTGTCTATCATGAGATGATTGTTCATGTTCCATTATATACTCATCTAAATCCACAAAAGGTGCTCGGTGATGGGGGAACGATTCGGGAGGTATTGAAACACCCAAGCGTTACCAATGTTGTTCAAGTTGAAATCGATGAAAAAGTAGTGGAATATTCAAAGCAGCATTTACCCAATATCGCCTCTGAGTACAGCAACCCGCGCGTAGAGCTTAGTGTAGGTGATGGCTTTATGCATATTCTAAATAGTGAAGATGAATATGACGTCATTTTGGTCGATTCCACCGAGCCTGTAGGGCCAGCTGCTAATTTATTTACTAAAGGGTTTTATGCGGGAATATCAAAGGCATTAAAGGAAAACGGCATCTTCGTTGCCCAGACAGATAATCCTTGGTTTAAAGGGGATCTGATACGAGATGCGATTCATGATACAAAAGAGATTTTCCCGATTGCTCGCCTTTATACTTGTAATATTCCAACATATCCGAGTGGGTTGTGGACATTTACGCTTGGAGCGAAGACACATGATCCACTGGATGTAAATGTCTCTCGTTTCTTTGAACTTGACACAAAGTATTACACGCCTGAATTGCATAAAGCATCATTTGTTCTCCCTAAATTTGTTCAGAATTTGTGTAAATAGTGTTTTAGAGAAGAAATTATTTGGGTGTGGTGCAAAGATTGTAATCGTCTGAAAGAGGCACATAAAATCCTAGTAGAATCTAGTTTCCAAAAAGTTGATGGATGAATTCT
Organism: Peribacillus butanolivorans; assembly: GCF_001273755.1. Lineage (GTDB taxonomy): Bacteria > Bacillota > Bacilli > Bacillales > DSM-1321 > Peribacillus > Peribacillus butanolivorans. The sequence continues at coordinate 2,496,091 of NZ_LGYA01000001.1, read as the reverse complement.
TTCTGATTTTGGACAGACTGATCCTGCAAATCATTTTGTCCTTTTCTCATCATATACGTAGTTTCTATAAAAGTTCAGTTAACATAACGTTCACTTGGGGAAGCTTGATGTCTTCCGTCCTAATCATACAATAATTTTAATAACTTATAAAAATTGTAAACTACCAACCAAAGTTAGCCGGGTGATGATTTTGCTATTTAAAAACCACACGAAGACCTGTTGTCTCCAATGTCGATTATTATTAGCAGAAATAGAAAACATCAGAGAACTAATGACATTTTCTGCCCTTGAAAAAGGCTTCATGGATCCTCAAACGATAGAGATCAGCCAGAATCTAGATCAACTGTTGAATAAATTAGAAACTACTGACTCAGGACTAAATTGCACCTATTTAGTCCTTTTATTTTTTCTCAAGATGATCTTATATACAACTAGATTACATAAGAGTTCCTATAAGTGGTTCTGGTGCAAAGATTGTATTTATTTGAAAGGGGTCTATAGATTCTTAATAGAATCTGTTCTTATGCAGCCATTCCAAATAGTTGAGGAATGAACTTCACTTGATTTTGGACAGACTTGTCCCGTAAAGCAAGTTGTACTTTTTTAATGATATGCATCGCTTCTATTCCAGAAATAATGGATGTAGTTGTGCGAAAGGATTTCAATCCTAACATCGAACGAACTCGCTTTTTAATAAACCGATGAACTTGTTCCAATATGTTATTAACATATTTCACTTGCCTTATTTGGATTCCTAAATGGCATCTTTTTTCTTTTCTCAATTCTTCAACTGCTATAGGTTAAGCTGGATTCTTATCGACTGTCACGACACGAGGCTCAGAAATATGAAAAGACTGCAAAGCTTTCTTGAAGAATAGCTTTGCAGCCTTGTGGTTTCTTGTTTTGCTTAGGTAAAAATCGATGGTATTGCCTTTCGAATCGACAGCACGTTAAGGTATCATCCATTGACTTTTTACTTTGATATATGTTTCATCGACTCTCCAATAGTCATTGGTTTGCTTGAGATGACGACGGATTCGTTTGTCATGATGATCATGTTTCCATTTGAATAAATTTCGCTTTTCCATACTGATCAAGCACCTTTTTTAGAGTAATAGTATCAGTATGTCCAAGATTTAGAGATTACTTGCAATGATCTTGAAGTTTTCGCACCAGAACCATTTTAGCTACAAGGGGCTGTCTCATCCGTGAACTAGCCTACTTTTCGGACAGCCTTTTTTTGTATGCTATTTTTTCGTACTAGCCAAATACATTAGCATGTGGAATTTTTCGTCTATTACATGATAATCAAAAAAAGGTCCTGGATCTGTACAGTAACCGATATTTTCACTTTGCGTGATTTGAAATCCGTTAACTGATATATTTTCTTCTATGTATTTTGGATATAAAATATGCTCGTGGGAATTTGGATATAAGGCTGAAATATTTTTCAAGGATTTGGCCGAGCTATCATAATAGGAGTACCCGCCGACAATTGTTGAACTGCTATGGAAATAGTTTTTTAGAACATGAATTGGGAACTGCGGATTGAGCAGTGAAAAATCATTTGCTGTAAAACTATCCACAAAAACATCGATGCTAAGCGGCTTCAATGGCAGATTTAAATCAGAATTCAAAATATAAAGGACATTTGGCTTCGGATTCATACGCTCAATTCTTTTTCTAACCTTCTTGAGCATCGCAAGCGAATAGCCACTGAATACATAGGATGCGCTCGTTTCAAGAACATCGATATATTTGGGTAGTGACACAACAGCGTCAACGTTTGTTTCCACGATTAATTTGTTTTTCAAATCTACATTTTGTAGAACTTTTTGAAACCAAAAATTACTTTTTTCAAATAAGTTAATCATTTTGGGATTGATCTCTTTAATCGTTTCTTTATCGTAAAAATAAGATGGATAAGGAGACGTCTCGTACAAGTTCGCGGTAATGATAATACCTTCCTCGATAGCTGCCTCATATCCACAGGTACAAGTTAAACTCCCCGTTTGAATGTAGACTTTTTTAATCGTTATCTCTTTCATTTCAAGTGGAATGTGGCACTTCGGACAATAGAGTAGATTTACAAAGGAAAGTGGGATCCCTGTAAAATCCTCTTCTTTGGATGAAGGCGAGTTGGTTTGAACCGTTTTTTCAATCAATTGGATAGCTTTTGATATGTCTTCTTTTTTCTTGGTCAGCTGGTTCTTTTTATCAATGAGCAAGTTGTTGTAGTAGTCGATATCCTCATGGTCCGAGAAGTTTGTGACACGCCGATACGATAAAATTTGTTGAATTTCTAACAGTGAAAAATGAAATTTTTTCAGCTCAGTAATAAAAGCCATGTCGTCGAGACACAATTGGTTCATTTGATACTGGGTGTTTTTTTTGTCTGGTATTAATAATCCCTGTTCAATGTAATAACGAACGGTATCGGTCGTAACATGAAAAAGCTTTGCAAATGTACCAATTTTCATAGATGCCCCCCCAATGAAGAAAGTGGAGTTACTCCACTTTTTTACGAAAATGAATTCAAAAAACGCTCAAATGACTATTGACATGGAGGAAACTCCAAGTCATATGATGGATTCAAGAAGTGTGAATATTGTGAATAAAATTTGACTGTATTATAGCATACATGTCACAAAAGGAGTAGAACTAGCTATGGATAAGATGGATCGAATGGATGCTCTCTCACTGTGGGCAGCGACTGCAAACAGCTATGAAAAAGAAAAGCTTCTTGAAGGAAATGAAGAGGCGGATGTTGTCATAATTGGCGCAGGTTTCACAGGTCTTTCTTCTGCTTATCATTTGCAAAAATTAGGGAAGAGTGTCATTGTCCTTGAGCAAGAAACGATCGGATATGGCGCCAGCGGTCGTAACGGCGGGATGGTATTGCCAGGCTATAAGCCAACGGTGCAGGAGCTTGCCAAAAAGTATGGTGTCGACGAGGCGAGGCAGCTTAACGATCTCTCCCTGTTTAGTGTTGAACTGGTTAAAAAAATCATTGACGAGCATCAAATCAACTGTAACTTTAGAAAGACAGGTCACATTGTGGCGGCTTACAAAGCCAAGCATTTTGAAGGATTGAAACATGAAAGCGAATACTTAAACAAAAATTTCGGGTACGAATCAAGCGTACTTGATCGAAGTCAGTTGCATCAAGAGATCGATTCCCCACTTTATTATGGCTGCTTAGTCGACAACTCGAGTTACTCGTTCCAGCCACTGAACTATGCAATTGGTTTGGGAGAAGCCGCTAAATCGATTGGTGCAAAAATCTTTGAGCATTCGAAAGCACTATCTATTGAGTACGGTCAAAACAGTGTGAAAGTTGTAACAGAAAAAGGTGCTGTTACTGCGAAAGACATTATTGTCGCTACAGATGGTTACTCCGGAAAAATCATGAATGAACTGAACAAAGGCGTACTGCCAATTTCGGCACGTATTATTGCTACTGAACAGCTGTCAGAATCACTGGTGAGTACCGTCATTCCTAAAGATCGCATGGTTTTTGATACAAGCAATTTCCTTTACTATTTCCGACGTACACCAGATAATCGGATCGTATTTGGCGGTGGCGATATTCGTCCAAACTTAGGCGATACCGTTTATCAAAGTGTTTACGATGCCATGGTTAAAATAATGCCAAAACTAGCAGGAAGCAAAATTGAATACCGTTGGGGTGGATTTATCGGGGTTACAATTGATACGTTCCCGGTTATCGGCAGATCCAAAGAAGGCGCATATTTCGCAACGGGTTATACGGGCCACGGTGCTTCCCTCTCGACATTGTTTGGTAAGTTATTGGCACAATGGATCGTTACGGGGAGTGCAGGTGGATATCGATTTGAAAAGGAACGCCTCAAATCATTCCCGTTCTATAATCAGAAAACGATGCTGGTAAATCTAGCACATATTGGATTTAAACTGAAAGATATTATTGCTTAAAGGAGAGTTGTTTATGAAAATTAACATGTTCATTGACGGGAAATGGGTAGAAGCGTTATCCGGTGCTAGACGAAACATTATCAATCCTGCAACCGGAGAGGTGATCGCATCGTCTGCTGATGGATCAGCAGACGATGCGAAGATAGCGATCAAGGCGGCTCGTAAAGCGTTTGACAGCGGGATCTGGTCGAATTTATCGGCTGATGAAAGAGCTGACTATCTCTATAAGATTGCAGACCGTCTTGAAGAGAAGACAGCTGAAATTGCACGTTTGGAAACTGCAAATAACGGTAAGGTTATTCGTGCAACCACCTATGTGGATATTCCAGTATCGATTCAATGCTTCCGCTATTATGCTGACTTGATCAAAGGCATGAAAAAGGAATCTTACACTCGTGCTGATTCTTCGGAAACAATGATTATTCATGAACCGATTGGTGTTTGTGGACTTGTTGTACCTTGGAACTTCCCGCTTATGTTAGCTGTTTGGCAAATTGCTCCTGCACTCGCCGCAGGGAATACAATTGTACTTAAGCCTGCTGAGGTCACTCCTGTAAGCGTATTCAAATTATTTGAAATTATCGAAGAGGTTGGACTTCCGGCCGGAGTGGCGAACTTGGTATTGGGACCTGGATCAAAAGTTGGGAATGAGCTTGCCGAGAGCCATGATGTTGACAAGATTGCCTTTACCGGCGGAACAAAAACAGGCCAAAGCATTATGCGCGCAGCTGCGGGCAATATGAAAAAAATCACACTTGAACTGGGTGGTAAATCTCCACTTATTGTGTTCGACGATGTGGATTTTGAAACTGCTGTCGAGAATGCGATGTTTGGTATTTTCCACAATGCTGGGCAAGTTTGTTCAGCTGCATCTCGTTTGCTTGTACAAGAGACCATTTACGATAAGTTTGTTGAAAGATTGGCCGAGCGTGCAAGCAAAATTGTAGTTGGCAACGGGGAAAGCGAAAACATTGAAATGGGAGCCCTTACAAACGAGCCTCATATGAATGAAGTTTTACATTACATCAAGAGCGGAATCGAAGAAGGTGCAAAATTAGTTTGTGGTGGTAAGCGCTTAACAGAAAATGGGCTTGATCGAGGATTTTTTATTGCGCCAACGATCTTTGCTGATGTTAATGCGAATATGCGTATTGTTAAGGAAGAGATTTTTGGTCCAGTCCTTGTTGTACAGAAATTTACAGATGAGGAAGATGCCATCCAAAAAGCGAATGATTCTATTTATGGATTAGCTGGTGCTGTATTTACTGAAGATATGGATCGAGCAAAACGTGTCATTAGTAAATTGCGTGCGGGAATTACTTGGATTAATAGTTATCATCTCGCCTATGTTGAAGGTCCTTGGGGAGGATATAAACAAAGTGGAATTGGCAGAGCGTTAGGTGCTGTTGGGCTGGAGCACTTTATGGAAACGAAGCAAATCAATATCCACCAGCATGCCAAGCCTGTAGGTTGGTATGCGAATTAATTGAGCTTAACTTACTACATCAATTATTTATAGGGGGATATGCTTATGGAAATAGCAGACAACCGTCCGTCATCGAAGATAGAGCAAGTAGAAGTAATGAATAAGCCAGCGTATGATTCAGTGCTGGGAACCAAAAGTATTCCGTTACTATATTTACGATTTGCTTTGGCAGGAATTATGGCTAACGCGATTCTAGGAGTTGCAGCGGTTGTCGATGGCTATTTCGTCAGTGGCTTTCAGGAGCTGGAAGTCGAAGGGATTGGAATTGGATTTACGGTCATGGTTATTACTCGTATGCTTGGCGTTCTTTTGGGTGTGGGAGCTGGAGCGGTCATTTCACTTCGACTTGGAAAAGGGAAAATCGAAGAAGCTAGAGGTATTATGGGACAAACCTTATGGTTTACTCTTTTCTTCACCATTTTGCTCGCTGTACTTGGAGTGGTCTTTGAAAATCAAATTATGACCTTATTCGGAGCAAGTGATGAAGCGCTTCCATATGCGGTGCAATATAGCCGACTACTATGGATATCATTGCCATTAACGATATTGGCCGTTGTATTAAGTGTTTTAACCAATATCGATGAAAAACCTGTATTATCAATGATCAGTTGGTTAGTCGCAGCAGTTGTTGGAGGGATTACAGAATGGATTATGGTAACGAAGTATGACATGGGGATGATGGGTTCCTCATGGGCCAATACGATTTCGCAATCGATTCCTGTTTTCCTGATCTTTTATTTCTGGTTTGGTAAAACAAAACTTAAGCCAAAAATGAAAGATATGATGATTAATCTCAAGACGATCGGTGAAGTGGCTTGGACGGGCTTTGCATCTTTCTCGAGTCTGTTCATGATGTTTATTGCCATTATTTTCTTCAACAACATGCTGCAAAGCTACGGTGGTGGGCTGCACGTTGCCGCTTTCACGATTCAAAACGGTTACATTACAAATATGCTCGCCTTAGCAGCGCTCGGTGGGATGACAGGACTTCAACCGATCATTAGTTATAATTACGGTGCGGGCAACCTTGATCGGGTTAAACAAGCAATTAAGATGGGACTCATTTTTACGGTTGTCTTCTTTGTGATTGTGACAGCCATACTAATCATTTTTGCAAATCCAATTGTGTCATTTTTCACCGGTGGTAATCCTGAATTGCAGAAACTGGGCATTTGGACGACAGTTGTATTCAATTCTTTGTATACGCTTAATGCAGTCAACTTGCTTATATCAGGTTATTTCGAAGCACAAGAGAGAAACTGGTCCGCAACGTTTATTAGTATTAGCAAAGTGCTGTTGTTCTTGTTCCCGTTTCTATTTATTTTCCCGAAATTCTGGGGTGTAGAAGGTATATGGTACGCAGGTCCTGCTGCAGAAATTCCAGGCGTTCTCATTGCCATATACTTTATGAAAAAAGAGTTCAAACGTTTAAAAGATACAAATGTTAAGACAGTACGTTTATAGAACCTATTCCTTCAAAATTACCTATAAGAAAGAGAGAGGATCATCATGTTTTTTGCGAAAAAGCTTACAGCAGAAGAAGCACAACAACTAGGTGTTGACACGTGGGAACTATGGGTAGGCGAACCGGATAAAGGAACGTGGCATCTAGAAGAACAGGAAGTTTTCTATGTGACTGACGGTGAAGTGTTTATTACTGTTGATGGAAAAAAGTATCATATTACAAAGGGTCGTTTCCTTGGCTAAGGACCTTGTCTGTGAATGGGATTGTCCAGTATTTTTGATAAAGAATTATAAAATGAACCATGAGATCATTCTGAAATAATGTGAAATGGGGAGGGGGCAAATGCTAAGCAGATGACTGCTCCTGTTGTCAATATTTATACTAGATGTTGACGAAATGTAGTGAAATTTATGCATATAGGTTTACATACCGTCATATGAATGCGCTTTCTTTTGCAGATTCAATAAATACATAGGACGGTTATCTAAAAATAGGAGGTTTCACCATGGCAGTAACGAAAAATGTACTAACGTTGAAAAATTATATTGGCGGACAATGGATAGAATCCACAAGTAAACAGGTTGAAGAAGTACCAAATCCAGCAACAGGAGAGGTCATTGCTCGTGTACCGCTTTCGACTAGAAAAGATTTAGATAGAGCTGTTACAACTGCTAAAGAAGCATTCAAAACATGGAGAAAGGTCGCAGTTCCTCGACGTGCTCGTATTCTATTTCGCTATCAACAACTATTAGTTGATAACTGGGAGGAGTTAGCTAGACTCGTTACCCTGGAAAACGGAAAAAGTTATGAAGAAGCTTACGGTGAAGTCTTGCGCGGGATTGAATGTGTTGAATTTGCCGCAGGTGCACCCACTTTAATGATGGGACAGCAGCTTCCGGATATTGCCACTGGTGTTGAATCGGGAATGTATCGTTACCCGATTGGAGTAATCGGGGGAATAACACCGTTTAATTTTCCGATGATGGTTCCATGCTGGATGTTCCCACTCGCAATTGCATGTGGAAACACATTTGTATTAAAACCATCTGAAAGAACACCGTTGTTGGTTAATCGTTTAGCTGAACTGTTTAAAGAGGCTGGTCTTCCAGATGGCGTATTAAATATTGTGCATGGTGCACACGACGTTGTTAATGGCATTTTATATAATGAAGATGTGAAGGCTGTATCCTTCGTTGGTTCTCAACCTGTGGCTGAGTATATATACAAAACTGCAGCAGCTAACGGCAAACGTGTACAAGCTCTTGCAGGGGCAAAAAATCATTCGATCGTATTAAAAGATGCGGACCTTAGTTCTGCAGCGAAAGAAATTACAAATGCTGCCTTCGGTTCAGCCGGTGAACGATGCATGGCGGCGGCTGTTGTTGTCGTGGAAGAAGACGTTGCAGATGAGCTCGTTAAAAGACTGCTTCAAGCGGCTAATGTTATTACTATTGGCAATGGTCTGGAAGAAGGTGTTTTCCTTGGTCCCGTTATTCGTGAAGGACATAAAGAGCGGACACTCGGCTACATTCAATCCGGTGTAGAGCAGGGAGCGACACTTATTCGTGACGGACGTGAAGACGATGCAGCAAACGGCCAAGGTTATTTTGTTGGCCCAACGATTTTTGACAATGTGACACAGGAAATGAAAATCTGGCAGGATGAAATCTTCGCACCGGTTCTTTCTGTTGTACGCGTAAAAGACTTGACAGAAGCGATTAATGTTGCTAATGCATCGCCATTCGCAAATGGTGCATGCCTGTACACCAATAGCGCTAAAGCCATTCGTGAATTCCGTGAAGAAATTGATGCAGGTATGCTTGGGGTCAATCTTGGAGTACCTGCACCAATGGCATTCTTCCCATTCTCAGGTTATAAGAAATCCTTCTATGGCGATCTCCATGCAAATGGAAAAGATGGCGTAGAATTCTATACTCGCAAGAAAATGCTTACCGCTCGTTATTAAAAGAGTGATGTAAAATCATAAAATCATAAAAGGAAAGAATGGAGTTGGTGATTGTGCAAGCGACAGAACAAACACAAAATTTGCAAAAAGCAGATGAAAAGTACCTTTGGCATGCAATGAGAGGAGCAGCTCCTAGTCCAACGAATTTAATTATCACAAAAGCAGAAGGGGCATGGGTGACGGATATTGATGGAAATCGTTATTTAGACGGTATGTCTGGTCTTTGGTGTGTGAATGTCGGGTATGGCCGCAAAGAGCTTGCGAGAGCGGCTTTTGAACAGCTTGAAGAAATGCCGTACTTTCCTCTGACACAAAGCCATGTTCCTGCTATTAAGTTAGCAGAAAAATTGAATGAATGGCTTGGTGATGATTATGTCATTTTCTTTTCTAACAGCGGGTCGGAAGCGAATGAAACGGCGTTTAAAATTGCTCGTCAATATCATCAGCAAAAAGGGAACCATGGACGCTATAAGTTTATTTCACGCTATCGCGCTTACCATGGTAATTCAATGGGGGCTCTTGCAGCAACAGGTCAAGCACAAAGAAAGTACAAATATGAACCATTAGGACAAGGTTTTCTGCATGTAGCGCCGCCTGATACGTATCGTAATCCAGATGATGTTCATACGCTGGCAAGTGCTGATGAAATCGATCGTGTCATGACATGGGAGTTAAGCCAAACAGTAGCCGGTGTGATTATGGAGCCGATTATTACCGGGGGCGGAATTTTAATGCCTCCTGATGGATATATGGCAAAAGTGAAAGAAATTTGTGAGAAGCACGGTGCGTTGCTTATTTGTGATGAAGTGATATGCGGATTTGGCCGGACAGGGAAGCCGTTTGGATTTATGAACTATGGCGTCAAACCAGATATCATTACAATGGCAAAAGGTATTACAAGTGCGTATCTTCCTTTGTCAGCAACGGCAGTCAGACGAGAGATTTATGAGGCTTACATAGGCAGTGAAGATTATGACCGCTTCCGACATGTGAATACGTTCGGAGGAAATCCTGCTGCCTGCGCTCTGGCTCTGAAGAATTTGGAAATCATGGAGAATGAGAAACTCATTGAACGCTCCAAAGAATTGGGTGAACGACTGTTACGTGAACTAGAGGATGTAAAGGAACATCCAAACGTGGGAGATGTTCGTGGAAAAGGCCTTCTTTTAGGTATTGAACTAGTGGAAGATAAGCAAACAAAAGAACCGGCTGCCATTGAAAAGATGAACAAAGTCATCAGTGCTTGTAAAGAAAAGGGACTGATTATCGGTAAAAATGGAGACACCGTTGCAGGATACAATAATGTTTTGCAAATTTCTCCTCCATTAAGCATTACAGAAGATGACTTTACTTTTATTGTTAAAACAATAAAAGAATGTTTATTTCAACTTTAACTAATTATTGATAAATCTTGTTAAAACACGGAATAGCAAATCGAGAGATATAACTTTTTTTAATACTGAACTGAACACTCTAAAAGAGGAATTCTGAAAGGGATGAGTTTATGAAAGCTGATGTTGTATTGATAAATGGAGAAGTTATTACAGCAGATCAAAAGAATACAGTAGTCGAAGCTGTAGCAATAAAAGATAATCGTATCGCAGTTGTTGGTTCAAATCAGGAGGTTAAGAGTTTTATAGGAGAAAAAACGGATGTATTTGACCTGCAAGGAAAAACGCTTCTTCCTGGATTCATTGATTCTCATATTCACCTCATTTTTTATGGGGTGAATCAGTTGGCGGTAAGTTGTAAAGCTGAACATATCGATTCTATCGAGGCTTTGTTAGATGACCTGAAAAAGAAAGCCTTAGAAACTCCTAAAGGTGAATGGATACGTGCTTGGGGCTTTAATGAAACGGCTGTGAAGGAAAAGCGTTATCCAACAATCGCTGAGCTGGATGAAATTTCAGTTGAACACCCCATTATTGTATCCCGTACTTGCAACCATATAAGCGTGGTGAACAGCAAAGCATTAGAAATTTCGCAAATTAACGAGAACACACCGGATCCTAATGGGGGAGTTATTGAAAAGAATCAGTCAGGAAGGCTTACAGGAAAGTTAATTGAAGCAGCAAATATGGGTATGAATGAGGTTGCAAGTTATACAGAAAGTGAACTGATGAAGGCTGTGAAAATAGCATCAGATCATTTCGTTGCAGCGGGCATAACAAGTATACATGAGGCAGGTGGAAATGGTCCTGAGAGTTACCGTTTACTGCAACAAGCTGTGAAAAGTAAGGATATTCGTGTCCGTATATATGCAATGATATGTCAGGTAAATAACTCCCATGAATTTGTTAATAAAATGGTCGAAGCTGGTGTGGTAACTGGTACCGGAGATGAGAGATTCAAAGTTGGACCAGTTAAATTGTTTACAGATGGAAGTAGCACCGGGCCAACAATTGCAACCCGTAAGTCGTACTCCAGTGACTCTAACAATTATGGCATTCTTTATTATAGTGAGGAAGAAATCTACCAGGTTTTAGGTGAAGCACATAAAAAAGGCTATCAAATCACTGTACATGCACAAGGTGATAAAGCCATTGAAATGTATTTAAATTGTGTAGAAAAGGCGTTGGAGGAATCACCAAGAAAAAACCATCGTCATCGGATTGAGCACGCGGGAATTTCTTCACCAGATTTACAAGAGAGAATGAAAAAACTCGAGATGGTTCCTATTCCAAATCCTCCATTTCCATATGAATTTGGAGAGATATATGTCCAACACTATGGTGATCGTGTTAATCACATGTACGCTGTTCGTGATTTTATTGATCGTGGCATCATGGCAGCAGGTGGATCGGACGCGCCAGTTACTGACTATAATCCTTTATTAGGAATTCATGTTGCTGTCAATAGAAAAAGCCAGTCTGGAATGGAGTTTGGTGCTAATCAATCTATAAGCGTAATGGAAGCTATTAAACTATACACCTGGAATGGCGCTTATGCGAGTTTTGAAGAAAAGATAAAAGGAAGCATAGAGGTCGGAAAGTTGGCGGATTTAGTTATATTAAATGACAGCATTTTAAGTGTCAACCCAAACCAAATTAAAGATTTAAAAGTAGAAACAACTATTATTGATGGTGAAATTATCTATCAAGAAGAACAATCAGTGAAAATTTAATATATGATAGTTTGCATAAAAATGAAAAAAGGATGGTGTATTTATGAATGCAAATCTAGTATTTATCAATGGTGAAGTTATTACATCAGACAGACAAAACTCAATAGTAGAATCTGTAGCAATAAAGGATAATCGAATAATTGGGGTCGGTTCAAATTTAGAAATGAAGGAATTCATTGGGGAGAAGACTGAAGTTATTGACTTAGCAGGTAAATCCCTTCTTCCTGGATTTATTGATTCTCACACACACCTGGTTTTATATGGGGTTTTTCAGTTGAATATCAGTTGTAAAGAAAGTCACATCGACTCTGTAGCAGCTTTGCTGAATGAGCTTAAGAAAAAATCGTTGGAAACCCCAAAAGGTGAATGGATAAGAGCCTGGGGGTTTAATGAAACCACAATAAAGGAAAAGAGGTATCCAACGATTGCTGAGCTAGATGCCATTTCAACTGATCATCCAATCATCATTACTCGTACATGTGGACATATCTGTATCGTAAACACAGCAGCTTTGGAGAAGGCTGGATTTGAAAGAAAGACACCGAATCCTCAAGGTGGAGTAATTGAAAAAAATGAGCAGGGGGAACTTACAGGTAAATTAATTGAAGCTGCAAATATGAAGATGAATGATGTAGCGAGCTATACAGATGCTGAACTTATGAAAGCTGTTAAAATCGCGTCGGATCATTTCATTTCAGGGGGTATCACGAGTATTCATGAAGCAGGTACTTTTGATTCTAATTGTTATCGTTTGTTACAAACAGCTATAAAAAACAAAGAAATCCGTGTTCGGGTATATGCAATAATTGGTACCATAAATGAATCCGATAAATTTGTAAATAAAATGATGAATGCAGGGATAGTAACCGGTACAGGGGATGAGAAATTTAGAGTCGGGCCGGCTAAAATATTTTTAGATGGAAGTAGCTCTGGTCCAACGATTGCAACTCGAGAACCCTACTCCAGCGATCCTAACAATTCCGGGATTCTTTATTATAGTGAGGAAGAAATATACAAAGTTCTAGGTGAAGCACATAAAAAAGGCTATCAAATTACCGTACACGCTCAAGGTGATAAAGCCATTGAAATGTATTTAAATTGCGTAGAAAGAGCGTTAAAAGAAGCTCCAAGGAAAAATCACCGTCATCGAATCGAGCATGCAGGGATTTCAACCCCAGATTTACAAGAAAGAATGAAACAACTTGAAGTCATCCCTATTCCAAACCCACCATTTCCATATGAATTTGGCGAGATATATGTTCACAACTATGGCGAACGTGTTAATTATATGTACGCTGCTCGTGATTATATAGATAAAGATATTGTTGCAGCGGGTAGTTCAGATGCACCGGTTACTGATTATAACCCTTTATTAGGAATTCATACTGCAGTTAATAGAAAAAGCCAATTTGGAGCCGAAATTGGCACTAATCAATCCATTAGTGTACTAGAAGCTATTAAACTTTACACATGGAATGGCGCTTATGCAAGTTTTGAAGAAGATATAAAAGGCAGCCTAGAGGTAGGGAAATTAGCTGATTTAGTAATATTAAATGACAGTATTTTAAAAGCTGAACCAGACCGTATTAAGGATTTGAAAGTGGAGACAACGATTATTGATGGAGAAATTGTATATCAAAAGGAGAATGATTTAATAATGAAAAATTAGATCTAAGCAAAAGGATTTGTTAATAAAAGGAGTTTCATTACAATTCTATTAATTTCACATTATTCTATTAACAAATCCTTTTATTATATTTGCTCTTAATCCATAAAAATTCAAACTATGAAATAGGAGGTCGAGCATATTTTGAAATATATTAAACTCTTACTCTTAATCCCTTTTATAGGGTTTGTAGGATTCTTGCCATTTGCAAATAAAATTGAACCTTACGTCTTAGGAATGCCTTTTCTTTTATTTTGGATTGTATTTTGGATGGTACTTTCCTCGATTATTTTAACCATTGTTTATAAGCTTGATCCTGATAATCAAGGGAGTGAGACAGAATGAATATATCATTATTTATTATTTTCATTTTCTTAATCCTAGCTCTTTATATAGGGATAGCAGCAAGAAGAGGAAAAGATATGAATTTGCAGCAATTTTCAGTTGGTGGCAGAGGTTTTGGAACCTTGTTCTTATTTCTATTAATAGCTGGAGAGGTTTATACGACTTTTACTTTTCTAGGCGCAAGTGGTTGGGCATATTCCAAAGGTGCTGCTGCATATTATGTGCCAACGTATATATTTCTAGCATATATCATATCTTATTGGATTGCACCTAAAATTTGGAGATACGGTAAAGAACATGGAATTATTTCACAACCTGACTATTTTGCATCTAAATACGATAGTCGTGCAATGGGAATTATTGTAGCTATTGTGGGAAGTTTATCGATTGTACCATATATTTGTATACAAATGAAAGGGTTAGGGATCATTGTTTCAGAAGCTTCTTACGGAGCTATTTCACCTGTAGTTGCAAGTGTTATAGGTGCAATAGTTATTACAACATATGTAATATTCTCTGGTATTCATGGCTCAGCTTGGACAGCTGTGCTTAAAGATATTATGATTTTGGGAGTGGTTATTTTTTTAGGTATATACATCCCTTTCCACTATTTTGGCGGGATTCAGCAAATGTTTAAGTCTGTTCAGGATGTTAAACCTGAATTGTTAACGTTAGCCAATCAGGGACTAAGTGTACCGTGGTTTATCTCTACTATCCTTTTAAATGCAATATCTTTTTATTTATTACCGACTTCTTTCTCAGTGGTTTTCTCAGCAAATGGTGAAAAATCACTTCGCAAAAATGCAATTACCCTACCTTTATACACCATATTATTACTGTTTGTTTTTTTTATTGGCTTTTCAGCTATCGTAAAAATCCCTGGTTTACAAGGAGCTGATGGAGATCTTTCTCTTTTAAGATTATCTATTCAAACATTTGATCCTTGGGTCATTGGAATAGTTGGAGCAGCTGGTTTACTAACGGCTCTAGTACCAGCATCTGTTATGTTATTGTCTGCATCTGTTGGCTTAACAAAAGGGGTTTACAATGTTATTTTTCCAAAAGCTACCGAAAAACAACAATTAGTAGCCTCAAAAATATTCATCATTATCCTTTCTTTGACTGCTTTAATCTTCACCATATCTGGCGGGGCAGCACTTGCACTGTTAAACATCATGTCATACAGTCTTATCGCACAATTGGCACCTGCATTATTCCTTAGCTTTTCCCCCAAAAATTATATTAATAAATATGGCGCAATGACTGGAATTATTACAGGAGTGCTCATTGTATTGTATGCTACGACTTTCAATATAAAAATCGAAACCTTTTTTCCAACAGTCCCACACACTATTAACGACATTAGTACAGGAGCAATAGCATTATTTATAAATATTTTAATAACCATTATTGTAAGTTTAGCTTCAAAAAATTTACCGATTAAAAAGGGGTCCCAGCAACAAAACGCAGAAAGTATACGTTATTAAGACCAAAATTGAAAAAACTTTTAAAAATGAAGGGCGGTACATATTGAACATGACTAATATGTACCGTTTAATTTCACGTGAGATTTTTCTTTTTTCTAAAGATACAGTTTAAGTATTTTAAAGGTTTGCATACCAAATAAATCCTATCGGGTTTCAATTTTTTGGATTACGCTACATGATTCTGAGACATAGAAAAGTTGTATACGACACCTAAGATATCAAAGACGGTTTTCTTCTCATACCTATGGGATTTTCGTCCGTTTTTCTGTAAGAGATTGAACAGACGAAACAATATCTTTGTTAATTCTTGGGTGTCTTTTTGTAAAGATTGATAAATAAGTGGAAAATAATCTTTTATGATATAAATCGCTTTATATTCGCTTAATTCTCGTTTCTTCTTGATGAGGAGTAATTAGCGCATTTGAAACATGATAGAGGAACAAAGAAGGATACTTATTAATTGTCCGTATAAGTGACATTCTAGTCGTTCTAATTTTACAGAATTACAGTGATGAATACGAAAAAATGATTTCCATGTTTTAAAGATAGGTTCAATTTGCCATCATAAGGAATTCACACATAAACATGGATACGAAACTAAAAAGCAATTTTCATATGAACAATAGCCTCGCTAGAATATACTGATAAGGCCATAACAACATGGTTAGTAGCCATGGGTTTAACTGAGAAGACTACATAATATCCATCTTACTTTTAATTTATGGCTCGACCCTTATAAATTCAACGGGTTTAGGATTCGAAAGAGATTAGAAGTAAGGGAGATTTTATAAACGGAGTTCCTTGCTTCTCTATAGCACTATATATATTTGTCAAATGATTCAAGTACATTAAGAAGAAAACTGTGCGTATTAAATTAGCGAACTTCTTCTTTTTTATATCACTCAGCTGTTGTACTAGTTAATGGGTAGGTTGAACTATCCGAATAGACTACATAATAACTGAAAATAAACTTCTTTTTTCCTACATTAAGTGGCTAACAATCTTAAACGCCAGCTAATAAAATTAGATTACGGAAAATTTAGATATTAAAGAGGAGGAACAAAGGTTATTAAAAAATGAAAGCGTTTCCTATTGTTGCAGTATACGATTTGTTAAATGAAACTAAATTTAAAGGAGGGCAATAATAATGAAGTTGATTAACCCAATGAAAGTAATCGACGGAAGCCGCATTCATTCATTTCATATTTGGCTTGTTTTCTGGCTTTTTCTCGTCATTTTGTTTGATGGATATGATGTTGTCATTTACGGGGCTGTCGTTCCGTCCCTTATTAAGGAATGGGGAATATCTGATGTGACAGCAGGTGCAATTGGTAGTTATACGGTAATGGGTACAGCGGCCGGCGCAATTGTATTCGGGTTACTTGCAGACAAATTGGGCAGAAAGAAAATTATCTTGTTGACCATTTTCCTCTTCAGCTTTTTCACACTGCTATCTGGGTTCGCTAATGGACCGACTATGTTTATAATTTTTCGTGTAATCGCTGGTGTTGGCCTAGGGGGAGTCATGCCAAATGTTATTGCCTTGACCACTGAATTTGCACCTAAGCACATCCGTTCTGCTCTTGTGTCATTCGTTTTTTGTGGTTATTCGGTTGGAGCTATAGCGGCTTCGCTTACAAGCCGGTCGCTTCTGCCGACGGCTGGCTGGGAGCCCGTTTTCTGGCTCGCGGGAATCCCTCTCTTGTTCTTTCCATTTTTAATCAAAATCATACCGGAATCTGTTAGTTTCCTAATTCAAACTGGTAAAGTGGAAGAAGCCAAGAAAGTTCTTGCCAAGATTGACCCAACAATAAACGTGAAAGAGGCAATAGAGATTAAGAAACCTAATGAGAGAGCACCAGGTTCACCTGTCGTAAAATTGTTCGAACAAAAACGTGCACTAAGCACCGTGATGTTCTGGATTTCCTGCTTCAGCGCATTTATTTTGATTTACTCGATGAATACATGGCTTCCACGCCTTATGATGCAGGCTGGTTATGACCTTAAATCAAGCCTCACCTTTATTGCGGTTATGCAAATCGGAGCTATTGTAGGTACCATTGTATTTGGGCGATTGGTGGATAAACTAGGCTTTAAGAAAGTACTTGTTCCCCTGTTCTTCTGTGGTGCGATTGCCCTGTCGCTCATCGGCTTCACGAACAGTCCATTTATCGCATACGCCCTGATTTCAGTAATAGGTGCTGCATCGGTGGGTGTACAGAATATGTCAAATGCATTTGTTTCCCAGTATTATCCTACTGAAATGCGTTCCACTGCCCTAGGCAGTACAATGGCTTTTGGACGTATGGGGGGGATAGTGGCTCCGACATTCGTAGGTATTCTTCTTACAATGAACCTGCAGCCCCAGTATAACTTCGCAGCAATTGCAAGCGCCGCTGTGCTTGGGGGATTCGCAATGCTGTTCGTTCAGGAGAAGCATGGTAATTATAATAAGGAAGCGAACCAACCTGAATCGGCAGAAGATCGTTTTAATGCCGCTAAATAATATTCAGAAATCCCGATGAGATGCTCTCTTCGGGATTTACGACTGAGAGGAAGGGGAAGAGGACATGGGCATTAATCTGAGGCATATTTTTACTGCGAATATACATGTGGACGACCCTATTGAAGTAGGGGATGTAGGAACTGGTATAAGAAGAGTCATTCCTATAACGGGTGGAACGTTTTCCGGGCCTGGGATAAAAGGAATTGTTTTGCCAGGTGGCGCGGATTACCAGATGATTCGATATGACGGCATGACGGAAGCACTTGCCCATTATACGATTCAAACAGATGAGGGGGTACCTATTTATGTTGTGAACAAAGGGTACCGGTATGGTCCCAAAGATATTATTGACCGTATAATCCAAGGGGAAGAGGTTCCAATTGGATCATATTATTTTAAAACGGCTCCCTTGTTTGAGACAGGCAGTGAAGAATATGCTTTTTTAAATCGAAATATTTTTGTAGGAGAAGGCATCAGAAGACCGTATGATGTTCAAATGAAATTTTATCAGGTACTTTGATTTTTGGTTTTCCCTCTTTCATTATGTGTTTCTTCATTTACAATAGATTTAGAGAGAATTCCGGAAGGAGGGATGGATTTTGTCTGACAGCAAAAGAGAGAAATTAATGAGAAAAGTAGATAATCATTTGCGAAAGACATCGCGTTATCTGATTAAGATTGACACAGAAGAAGAGGCACTGCAGTATTTGACCGATTCCTTTCGATCTGAACTATACTGCGATTTTGTTGGTGTCGTGTTAGATGAGGGTGGGCAGCTTTTGCCGAAAGCGTGGAGCGGCAACATACCTTCTGTAACCGAAGCCTTTCCATTTTCCACAGTTGACTGTTCTTCCAAACTCTTCCACCAAAGCGTAACGTATAAAACAGCGGATGTTCCGAAAAATTGCCATATGGCAAAAATATTGAAGAAGGCCAATATTAAAACTTGGTTTACTGTCCCCCTCAAAGACGACATTCACCATTTTGGCTTCTGCATAGTTGGTTTCTTAAGCTTCGTGCCGCTTTTGGATATGGAAATTCATTTTGAGGAATTTGGAAAGGATATGGCAGTAGCCATGGCAATGGCCAGGCAAAAGAAAACACAGCTGAAAAAAATAGAAGGCATTGAATGGATTAGCAAAAACCTCTCACTCGATGCACCATTTGAAACCCATATCGCTGAACTGACCTCTAGGGCAGGAAAGGGGACTAATGCTGATTTTGCGTGCATTTATTTATATAATGAAAAAGAAAACTGTTTAGTATTCCAACAACCCGCTTACGGGAAGATGGAATACGCAAAAAAAATTATGGTCCAAGATAATTATATGCTGAAAGACCACTTTCCCTTTCTAGAAACACCTGGTGGGAATCAGCTGACGATTCCTCTCTTCATTGACCTGAAACCGATAGGAGTCTTGCATATTGGGAACGAAGGGACAGGTGTATTTTCGGAAGATGATTTGAGAATGTTGGAGCTGTTGTCCAAACACGTTGCCACTTTGCTTGAAAATGCTCGTTTATATCATAGCGAAAGAGACCATAAACACAGGCTTCAATTTCTTTTGGATTCTCAGCAAGCGCTTGTGAAAGAAACGGTTGAAGTTGACAATTTTGATAGCATCACAACCATGCTCAGCGGAATATTTCAAAGTTCGGTCATCTTATTTGACCGGTTTATGCGGGAGTTATCATTTCTGAACTATGAACATGAAGGTGGCCCGCTATATACACATCAGTTGGCTGAAAGAGCAAAGGAAGAACTCGGAAATCAAAAAGGGAAAGAGCTTATCACCATGCAAGATCCCAGTAATGTAGACTATTATTTTTCATTCTGGCCAGTTAGTGGTGGTGGCAATTTGCTTGGCTACCTAGCCATTCGCAGGTCTGGTGTAGAAATGGACGAGTTCGACCGTCTGACGGTCGATTTAGCTCGGAATATTTGCTCAATCCAGTTTATAAAGCAAAAGCTCGTCCTGGATGCAAAAGAACAGGCGAAGGACAGCTTCATTAGCAAATTGCTGACAGAAAAAATTGATAATGAAGAAAGCATTATTCAATATGCAAACTTATTTCAATGGGACCTGTTCAGCCGCCATCGGTTGGCTGTTTTGTCCATAGAGCTTGATGGAAGTGAAATGGAAGGAAGCAATCTTCTTGAACAGCAGACGAAAAAAACGCTTGTTTGGGATTCGATAAAATCTCATCTGTCGGAACTCGATCGTACCTTTATATCTGCATCACATGACGAAAAGTTTGTTCTCATTGTTTCAACGGAAAAGGAAGGGGATAAGCCGAAAAAGTTTTGGGCCACGCTTTTTGAAAGTATTCAGCGCTGGGCCGCGAAGGGACCTATCGATTGTAGAGTACTGATGGGGATCGGGAGTGAAACGGAGAATATCCAGGATTATTATGTGAGCTATCAGCAGGCTGTTCAGACATTGAATATAGTAAGCAGTCGGTTCGAGAACACTGGTTTTTCACTTTTTAAAGACCTCGGTTCCTATACCATTCTCCATCACTTGGATCATTCAACTGTCATTGATTTATTTGTGAAGAGCCAACTAGGTCCACTCATCAAATATTCGGAAGGGAAAAACATCGATCTGTTCAATACTCTCCATGTTTTCCTTCAAAATAACGGGAATGTAAAAGGCACGGCTGAAGAACTTTATATTCATCGGAGTTCCCTCTTATACCGGCTTGAAAAGATCGAATTGCTTTTGGATGCCGAATTAAATGACGCTGAAGTCCGGTTCAATTTGATGATGGCATTAAAGCTTTATGATATGAATGGTGGACTTATCTAAAACAGCCTTTATAGGCTGTTTTTTTATCCTACAAAATAGACGAAAAAATTATAGATTTTCCCCTCGTTTTGTAGGTACAAACCCAAGATTTCCAAGGTTATAATTAATTTACAGAATATTGATAATTTTTTATACAGTCGGGAGATGGAGAGATGGAAGTTCAAATTCAAACAATCGGGGTAGTTGGTGCAGGTTCAATGGGCTCAGGCATAGCGAATCTAGCGGCAATGAATGGGTTTACAGTAATCTTGTGTGACATTGAAGACAGCTATTTGGAAAATGCAATAAAACGTATTGGAAACTTTATGGAAAAAAGTGTTGCAAGGGGAAAAATGACCGAAAATCAAAAACAAGAAACGCTCGGACGCATTCAAACCACGACGGGCCTTGAAGATATGAAAGACGCGGATGTCGTGATTGAAGCTGTTTTGGAAGATCTCCATTTGAAAAAACAAGTGTTCTCTAAACTCGACCAAATCGTTCGTGAAGGTGTGATTCTGGCAACTAACACATCTTCGATGTCGATTACTGAAATTGCAGCGGCGACACAGCATCCGGAACGGGTGGCTGGTATGCATTTCTTTAACCCGGCACAATTAATGAAACTTGTAGAGGTGGTTCGTGGATATCAGACAAGCGATGAAACTGTAGAAAAATTGAAAGAACTCTCTAAACAGCTGACCAAAGAACCGGTAGAGGTGAAAAAAGATACGCCGGGATTCATTGTCAACCGGATCATGATTCCACAGTTTATCGAGGCGATCAAGCTGCTGGAAGAAGGTGTGGCGTCTGCTGAAGATATCGATAAGGCTGTTACGCTAGGCCTGAACTATCCTATGGGTCCATTCACACTGCAGGACTTTGCGGGCGTGGATATTGGGTACCACGTGATGGAGTATTTCAAAGAGGAATTCAACGATGATCATTTTGCTCCCCCTCTTCTTCTGAAACAGCTAGTCAGGGCGGGAAGACACGGTAAGAAAACAGGGGCTGGGTTTTACGACTATAAATAATAAGAATGGGGTTGGAATGAATGTATAAATTTTTATTATGTGAAATCGAGGATAAAGTCGCAGTTGTAACCATTAACCGGCCGCCCGTCAATCCATTGAACACACAGGTATTCCAAGAACTTTCAATCATAATTGACGAGCTTGAAGCCAATGAAGATGTTCGAGCGATTGTCCTTACTGGCAGCGGGGAGAAAGCGTTCGTCGCAGGGGCCGACATCAATGAAATGGCAAGTCTTGATCTTGTCGGAATCAATATGATGAACAAGACATCCAGAACGGTATTTACGAAAATTGAGAATGTGACGAAGCCGGTCATTGCCGCGTTGAATGGAATGGCGCTGGGTGGGGGTCTCGAGCTCGCGCTTGCCTGTGACCTGCGAATAAGTTCGGAACGGGCGAAGTTTGCCTTCCCGGAAGTGGGCCTCGGTATCATTCCAGGGGGAGGTGGTACCCAGCGGCTACAGAAGATCGTCGGACAGGGTGTG
Organism: Peribacillus butanolivorans; assembly: GCF_001273755.1. GTDB lineage: Bacteria > Bacillota > Bacilli > Bacillales > DSM-1321 > Peribacillus > Peribacillus butanolivorans. The sequence continues at coordinate 2,473,784 of NZ_LGYA01000001.1, read as the reverse complement.
GCCAAAGAACTGCTTTACTTCGGAGATATGATCAATGCGCAACGGGCACTGGATTTACATATTGTCAATAAATTGGTCGCTGCTGGAGAGGTGCTGGAGACAGCGAAGGAATGGGCCGGAAAATTGGCGAAAAAACCACCTGTTGCTCTTCAAATGGTGAAGACTGCAGTCAATGCTGGAGGCAATACTGACCTCGAATCGGGTTTGATTATCGAAAGCGTTTGCTTTGGTAATGCATTTTCAACGGAAGATCGGAAAGAAGGACTGAAGGCCTTCTTTGAAAAAAGAGAACCAATTTATTCAGGAAGATAAACAGTGAGCAACACTAGATAATTAAAACCAAAAGGTAGATATGAAGGCAATTAAAGAGGTATTCAACTGTAGATTCCAGGACATTTAATGGTGGTAGCTAAGAACATAAGGCTGAATGATACGCCCAACAACGAGTATTGAATAACAGATTTAATATAAAATGAGGTGAATGAAGTGAAGGAAATCTTATTGTTAGAAGGAGCAAGGACGCCATTTGCTGAAATTTCAGGATCGTTCCGTGATATCACAGCAACGGACTTAGGCGTCTTTGCCGCAAAAGAAGCCATACGACGAGCCAAAATTTCAGGTGAAGATATCGATCAAGTCGTATTCGGAAATGTGCAGCAATCAAGCAAAGATGCCCATTTGCTAGCAAGACATGTTGGGTTAAAAGCTGGTACCCCAATTCACGTCCCTGCATTGACCATTAATAGACTATGCGGAACGGGTGTTGAATCTATTTTAACAGCAGCACGTTACATATTAACAGGAGAAGCGAATGTCGTGTTAGCAGGAGGAACTGAAAGCATGAGTCAGGTACCGCATGTAATTCGCGGTATGAGATGGGGAAGTCAACTAGGGGCGCCTGTTGTAGAAGACTGGGTATGGGACGGCCTATACGATACCTATGGAGAATGTACAATGGGTGAAACCGCTGAAAATTTGGCTGCCAAATATAATCTGTCCAGGGAAGAAATAGATCAGCACGCTTTCACAAGCCATGAACGTGCCCTTGCTGCAAGAGAAAAAGGCTATTTAAAGGAAGAAATTGTACCTGTGACCGTGAAAGGCAGAAAAGGCGATAAAGTCATTGAAGACGATGAACATATTCGGCATACTAGCATGGTGCAGCTTGGGAAACTGAAGGCGAGATTTGTTGAAAACGGCGTAGTAACACCAGGTAATGCGAGTGGCATGGTTGACGGCGCGGCCGCAGTCATTGTAGCCTCAAGTGACTATGCGGAAGTAAAAGGACTGAAGCCGATTGCTCGTCTTGTTTCCTGGGACGTAGTCGGAGTAGAGCCAAAGTACATGGGGATTGGACCTGTTCCGGCCATTCAAAGTGCATTGAAAAAAGCAAACTTAACAATCGCAGACTTAGATCTGATCGAAATCAATGAAGCATTCTCAGCTCAGTACCTTGCTTGTCAAAAAGAATTAGGGTTTAACCTTGAAATAGGAAATGTAAACGGTGGGGCAGTCGCATTGGGGCATCCGCTTGCGGCAACCGGAACAAGAATCGTAACCGCACTCATTTATGAATTAAGAAGACGCAATAAAAAATATGGGGCATCGGCTATTTGCATTGGCGGAGGCCAGGGAATTGCGGCAATTTGGGAAGCATTATAAAGATGTGATTTATAGAAATGTATGTTCAAAGTTTAAGGCAGCCCTATTCCAGGGATTGAAAGGGTTTTGTGCACAGCAGACGAAATAACTGATGGAAGTGAAAAATGATACGCAGGGATTCATGGTCAACCTGATTAGGATTCCATATCGAGGCGGTCATGCTGAAAAATAGAAGTTAATGTAGGCTAAATGGTTCAGTGAAAAGGGAAAACAAGTTTCTGGCTAAAAATCAAATTTAGAGGCAAGAAAAAATGGAAGGATTTTTAGAATCATACGGGAGCGAGTGAGTATATGAAAAAGGATCAGAATCTTTTGACAGTTTATGGTTTATTGGAGCGTGCTGTTTCAGGTAAAGAGGATAAAGAAGCGATATATGATTTGAAGAGACGGTTCTCCTACCATGAAATGATAAAGGATGTGGATCGGTTTGCCGTGACATTCTACAATCTGGGCATAAAAAAAATGGACCGGATTGCTGTGTCATTGCCCAACTGGTATGAAACAGTGGTTATATTTTTTGCTGCAGCCAAAATTGGGGCGGTGATCGTCCCCTTTAACCACAAATATCGAACACATGAAGTCGAATACATCTTAAAGAATTCCGAGCCGAAAGCGTTGATAGTGACTGAAGAATTTGATCAAAACTTTGGGTTAAAAGAAGCGCAGTCGATTGTACCGTCATTGATCTCTGTACGGTTCACACGGGATGGTCTCCATTCATACGAGAACAAAATCGATGGTGATGTCATGGAAGCTGAAATTGATGTAAATAACGATCTATTTTGTATTTTGTATACGTCCGGGACAACCGGTGTGCCAAAAGGCGTTATGATCACGCACAGAGGTGTGGTACAATCCGCGAATACATTAGCAGGGGAACTTAGATGTACTGAAGAGGACGTTTTTGTTGTATCAGCGCCGCTGTTTCATATCTTTGGCATGGCATGCAACTTGTTTTGCGGCGTATCCGCCGGGGCACGAATGGTGTTACAGGAGAAATATCATCCCCGTGAAACTCTTAAACTGATTGAACAAGAAAAAGTCACGATAAAGATGGGTGTTCCAACAATGTTCATTAAAGAAATAGGACTGGAGGATTTTGATAGTTACGACTTGTCGACATTGCGTACAGGAATGGTGGGATCTGCTCCAATTCCACCAAGTAAAGTCAAGGAAATACGAGATCGCATGGGCATAAAACTTTGTCAATCATTTGGGATAACGGAAACAGTTACGGTTACAATGACACCTTATGATGATGATGAACAGAAAATAACGAAGACACTCGGAAAACCGATTCCGGGGGTTGAGTTGAAAATTGTTGATGAAAACAGACTTGAAATCCCATTAGGGGAAACAGGGGAGATAGCCCTCAAAAGCTTTGGTTTGATGAAAGGTTACTATAAAATGCCAGAACAGACGGACAATGTTCTTGATCAAGATGGATGGTTCTATACAGGTGATCTAGGTGTGCAGGATGAAGAAGGATATCTGCATTTTGTAGGCAGAAAAAAAGAAATGATAATCCGTGGGGGCTATAACATATATCCTCAGGAAATTGAAAGTGTGCTGACCAAACATCCAAACATCAAGGTTGCTTCAGTCGTGGGCATTCCAGATGAAGTGCTTGGTGAAGTGGTGTGCGCCTTCATTCAACTAAAAAAAGGAACAGAAATTACAGAAGAAGAAATTAAATCCTATGTAAAGAAACAAATAGCAAATTATAAAGTCCCAGGGAAAGTCATGTTCATTGAGAATTTTCCAATGACTGCTAGCGGGAAAATCCAAAAATCGAGACTTCTTGATCAGATGGATGCGAAGGTCAGCCGTCCAGTCTGAAATTGAAAGGAGCATATCTAACATGATAGCAGAATACTCGTTCCAGGTAAGATGGGGTGACACGGACGCAGCAGGAATAGTGTTTTACCCTAACTTTTATAAATGGATGGATGAAGCCACTCATGAATATTTGTCAGCCATAGGGTATCCATCCTCTAAACTTTATGCAGAACAGCAAATTGGTGTCCCTTTATTAGAGGCTAATTGCGTTTTCAAAGGTCCTCTTTTCTTTGAGGATAGCGTTGTTGTACAAAGTGCAGTTGAAGAATTACAAAACAAAGTATTCAAATTACGACATGCTTTTATTAGAGGCGAACAAATAGTAGCTGAAGGGTATGAATTACGCGCCTGGACATCATTTGAGGGTAAACCGAAGGCGCTACCGATTCCTGATGATATCCGGGAAAAAATGATGCCGAAGACCCACCAGTCTATGAAGAGGTGAATACATGCTTACGGATAAAAAGGAACTCAAACATTTTTTAAATACTGACATCCTTCCTGACGAAATTTTCACACCCGAAGACTTTAATGATGAACATATTATGCTGAAAGACATGACTGAAAAATTTGTGAAGAACAGAGTTTACCCTGCGTTAGGAAACATAGAAAACCAGGAGTTTGATGAAACTGTGCGTCTCATCAAAGAGGCAGGTGAACTCGGTCTAATCAGCGCAGATATTCCAGAGCAAGATGGCGGTCTAGAGCTTGGAAAAGTCAGTGCGTCCATCATATCTGAAAAAATGGCGCTTGGCCGTTCGTTTTCCATTACATTTGGAGGGCAGACCGGGATTGGAGCGTTGCCAATTGCCTATTTTGGGACTGAGAAACAAAAGGCGATGTACCTCCCAAAAATGTTATCAGGTGAGACTATTGCAGCTTATGCACTAACCGAACCTTCATCCGGCACGGATGCAATGAGTGCAAAGACGGCAGCGGTATTATCAAAATGTGGGACATATTACATCTTAAATGGAGAAAAACAATGGATTTCCAACTCTTCTATCGCTGGCCTATTTATTGTGTATGCAAAAGTGAACGGTGAAAAGTTTACTGCTTTCATTATTGAAAAAGGTTACGAAGGAGTCTCCATTAGTCCGGAAGAAAAGAAAATGGGGTTGCGGGGGTCTTCCACGTGTTCTCTCATTTTGGATAATGTAAGAGTACCTTCTGAAAATGTTATTGGTGAAGTAGGGAGAGGGCATATTATTGCGTTTAACGTATTGAATATCGGCCGCCATAAGATTTCAGCCACTTCACTGGGAACTGCAAAGAGATCTATTGAGCTAGCAGTTAGCTATGCCAATGAAAGAAAGCAATTTGGCCTGCCTATTTGCAGCTTCAACTTAATCAAAAATAAACTAGCAGATATGGCTATAAAAACGTACGCTAATGAAAGTTCCGTGTATAGAACTGCTGGCGCGATGCAAGAAGGGTTTGAAAATATGAAACAGACGGGCTCCACTGACTTTGGTGAAACGATAGCCCGTTATGCTTTAGCGTGTTCAATCAACAAAGTTATGTCCACAGAAGTTCTTGACTTTATCGTCGATGAAGCATTGCAAATCCACGGTGGCTATGGATATATGGAGGAATATGAGATAGAGAAACTATATCGTGATTCCAGGGTTAATCGGATTTTTGAAGGTACGAATGAAATTAATAGAATCCTCATTGCTACAACATTGCTGAAAGCTTATGAATTGCCTAGTAAGAAAGGTAATGTCGACGAAGGATCGTTACTACGTGAAAAGCAGACACTCCAGCTGATGAAAAACCTTTTTCATTCTACAATAGAGGCTGTTCAGAAGAACGGCCTAACAAATTTAAATCAAGAACAGGAAACAGCTGCATTTATCGCAGACCTAGTCATCGGAATTTATTCGGCGGAAAGCTCCATTTTACGAACGGAAAAAGCAGTACAAGTAACAGGGAAAGATAAAAGCAGCCAAAAAATTGCTTATACGAAAGTATTTATCCATGAAACATCCCAAATGGTCGCCATCAGAGCCTTGAATATTCTAAATCATCTCAGTGACGATGAAGTATTTTCGCGGATTGCTGGCCGTCTTATCATGAGTAGCCCGGAAGATATTGTGGAAGTGAAGCGTAGAATTGCCGATGTAATTATTGAAGCTAAAAAATATGTTTCTTAGATATTAGTGCAGATACCTGATGCTACCCCGATTATTGGGAGCGATAAACAAAGTTCTATTATTAGGAATTTTGGGAATTCATCGAGATAACTAAGTTATCTATTTAGACTTAATAATGGAATCGCTTTCAAATCAGAGGTTTATTTTATAAGGAGTGAATTGAATGGCTAAAGGTGAAGTTTATACCCAGGAAAAGCTAGATCAGTATTATGAAGGAATGAAGAAAAAAAATCTTGGTCCTCTATGGTACGATCTTGGCCATATGGTAACTAAAGAGCCGGTACATGATGTAGAGCCGTATTTATGGAAGTGGAGATCCATCCGTGAATTTGTGCTGACTGCAGGGGAATTGCTGGAGCCAGGGAAAGACGCGGAGCGCCGTGTAGTGTATCTTCAAAATCCCAGCCTGCTGAAGCGAGGTCTTGTTGGGTATGGAACACATACCTTATATGCTGGCATTCAGCTACTGTTACCTGGTGAGAGCGCTCCCTCCCATCATCACTCGCAATCTGCGATCCGTTTTGTTATTGAAGGGGACGGGGCATACACGGCGGTTAATGGAGAGAAAACGTATATGGAACGTGGAGACATGATTTTGACGCCGGCATGGACTTGGCATGAGCACAAGCATGAAGGAACAGAGCCGATGTTTTGGATGGATGGGCTAGATGTCGGTCTCGTCCGTACGATGGCTGCATCGTTTTTTGAGCCGTTTGAGGAAGAGTCCTACCCAATGGAAGCACCGGAAAACTATGCTAATCAGCAATTTTCAACGGGAGCGTTTAAAAAGCTAAATGAAAAATCAGCTCCTGATTATCCATCACCAATTTTCGGTTACAAATTCGATCGTGTTAAATATTTGCTTAATCATATGACAGAAGCAGATTTTGACCCGTTTGACGGCTATGCGATTGAATATATTAACCCAACCACAGGTGGCTCTGCTGATTTACGCATTGGCACAATGATGCAAAAGCTGAAACCAGGTCAGCAAACGAAAGCGCACCGACATGTTCACAGCGCAATTTTTCATGTTCTTGAAGGTACAGGCTATACGGTCATTGATGGTCAGAAGTTTGAATGGGAAAAAGGAGATTTCTTTATTCTACCACCATGGAGCAATCATGAGCATGTGAACACGGGAATTGAAGATGTGTTCCTATTCTCCTTCAATGACAAACCAGTCATGGAAAAATTAGAGCTTGAATTCAGCGAGGGTTACCAAGAAAATGATGGACACCAGGTAGTGGAAAAAGTCTTTATTCCTGACGGAACCGTTTGAGAAGAGAAGGGGGAGGCATTGTGAAGATTGCTATTTTTAATGACGATTTACTTGGAGTAGTAATGGGAGACCGTGTAACAGATGTATCAAAAGTAGCAGGTTGGGATAAAGCTGACCCGAATGCTTCTTTCCTCAAGCTCGTTGAATATTTTAATGAACTTAAAGAGGAAATGAATCGGGAAGCGGAAACAGGCACTTCTTATTCATTGAACGAGGTGAGATTGAAATCCCCCGTTCCAAGTACACGGAAAATTTGGGCTGCACCTGTGAACTATCGAAAACATCAAGAAGAAATGAATAAAATATTCAACAACGCACCTAGGACAATCGAAGAAATTGCCTTGTTTCTGAAATCACCTGAGTCCTTATCAGGCCCCTCTGACCCTATTTTACTTCCTTATAAGGATCGTCGTACGGACCATGAGGCGGAGCTTGGATATGTGGTCGGTAAAAAGGCGAAAAATGTAAAGGTGGAAGAGGCAAAAGATTATATCTTTGGTTATTTTGCCTTATTGGATATTTCCATTCGGGGCAATGAAGAGCGGACCTGGAGAAAGTCGTTTGATTCATTTACTCCGATTGGACCATGGATTGTGACTGCCGATGAAATCGAAGATCCTAATGACTTGGCCATGACATTATGGGTGAACGATGAAGTACGTCAGGATGGAAGTACAAAACATCTCATTTACGATTGCTATAAATGTTTTGAAGTGGCATGCGATAATATGACGCTCCTTCCTGGAGATATTGTGGCAACCGGTACCCCTGAAGGAGTTGGTCCGATTGAAGCGGGGGACTGTGTCCGCATTAAAATTGACCAAATTGGTGAATTCACAGTAGATGTTAAACTAGCCGGAGAAGTTTAAGCGATTGTAAAACTGAAAATAGTCTATTTTGCCTTATAATTCTAACCACAAGTAATTATTAAATATTAAAAAAAGGAGAATCTCATCTATGGAAAAAGTAAATAAATGCGATGTAATAGTTGTTGGAGCTGGCCCGGTTGGTTTAGTAGCGGGTCTTGCATTGAAACAAAAAGGGATTTCTTCTGTAGTAATTGAAGCGGATCCACATGGCCGTCCTCGTCCGGGCAGCCGGGCGATCTATACTCACAGTGCGACTCTAAAACTTTTGGAAGAAATTTCGAAAGGACTTGGGTTCACACTAGGGCGCAATGGAATCATTTGGCCGGTTAAGCGAACGCTTTATAAAGGAAAAGAAGTGTATGTCCGTAATTATGGTTTTACGGATAATACCGATCAAAATAAATTACCCCATTTCACGGCATTGCACCAAGATGATATTGAAAAGCATATTTATGATGCCTGTCTTGACGCTGGTGTTGAATTCGTTTGGGGTTCACCAGTGGAAAAATTGGATATTACCGATGTTGGGGTGAGATTGACTACAAAATCCGGTGAAATGTGGGAAGCACAATACATTATTGGCAGTGACGGATCACATTCTGTTGTAAGAGAACAGGCTGGTTTAAAATTTGAAGGACCACGAACGGCAGATACATTCCTTGTAGTTGATGTAAAGGAAGATGAGGAAAATCCCCTACCGCTTGAGCGTACATTTCATTATCAACATCCAGCCATGGGAGGAAGGAATGTGATGTTTGTTCCGTTTAATGGCGGCTGGCGTGTGGACCTTCAGCTTTTAGAAGGGGACAATCCGGATGACTATACAAATATCGAGGGTGTCAAAAAGTGGCTTCCAAAAGTGATGGATGCTAAATATGCTGAGCGTATTACATGGGTATCTACATACCGTTTTCATCAGGTTGTTGCCAATTCCTTTACAGATGAAAAAAGGCGAATTCTTCTCGCCGGTGAAGCAGCCCATTTGTTTGCTCCTTTTGGTGCCCGTGGATTGAACTCCGGTGTACCGGATGCAATTATTTCTGTACGGGGGATTGAGAAAGCACTTCAATCTAATTCTGAAACGGAGCGGAAAGCAGCAGTTGATGCAGCAGCAACTGAAAGACGGATTGCCGCAAAGTGGAACCGCGACGGATCAACCACTGCATTGCATCACCTTCAAGGGGATGCCCCTGAAATGAACCTAAAGCGTGAACTTGCAGCATCCCTCGTATCCATAGTTCCAAGACTGGGACGATGGCTCGATGAAGGCCCATATGGACCGAAATTTGGTCCTCCAGAACTAACAACAAAATATTAACAGATAATGGGTTGCAGGGATATCCCAGTCGTCCTGATAAAACGGAAGATATGAAAGGAGCGGACTAAAATGGCTTTAGCCGGAATAATCAATGAAGAAAAGTACGGTACAGACGCACGGTCTGCTAATGAAATGATTGAGCGACTTACATCTATAGACTGGTATTCACAAGCCGGGGTAAAGTGTAATGAAGCAGAGAAAAAAGTAGAGCAGTTTATGAGTGCAATTGGCGTCAGTGAATATAAAATAAAGTGGCTTTCGGCAGCACAGGTTTCAGAAGCAGTCAGCCGTCTTACGTTTGAAAGCAGTATACTTTGGGAAGTTCTGAAGGATTTACCAGATCAACTTAAGGAAAAGATCGATGCCGCTGGAAATGAAAAACTACTTGCCGATATCGTGGACAAAGTACCTGAGGCCGTTTTTCATGGAGCATATAAACAAGCATTGAATGTATTTAGGGATGAAAAAGCAATCAAGTTCCTCGTTGGACATGCCATGTATATAAGTGTTCTTGCTTGTACAGCCGAGCTTACTGGTGATGTAAACCCGTTTTCATATATTGTAGAATTGCTTGAAGATGGACACTTGCCGCTTGGTCCTGAAGGAAATACATTTTATCTTCTATAATTTAGGTAGCAAACATGATAGTGATGTTTACGTCTAATATCACCTAGTCAATATCTACCGGATACTTATATTGCGCGTAGAGACCCTATTGCAAACGAGTCGTTATTATACAAGCTGGGCGAACGACTACCGGCTGTCCGAATAAGAAAACAAGGCTGCCCGAAACGGATAATCTGGTGAGTCTTGTTTTCTCTTCCGTTTAAAAATATAGTTAATCAAAAGCCTAGAGAACAGATTGTTTTATGTTTCCTTAAGTTTTGAATGCGAATCAATAAGACCTATTCATAAAATTAGTATGTAAGAAACTTTTGATCTCCACGTGCCCACCCAAAATACAAGTCAATTCCATTATTAGTAACCCTATTAATTCTCACGATATATATCTTTGGCTTGTTGTAAGAAATGTGAAGCGGCAGGGGCATTTGCCATCTTATTGGAATGTGTTCCAAGACAAGTTGCAGAAGAAGTTTCCAAAGCCCTTTCGATTCCTGTGGTTGGAATCGGTCCTGGGTTGGGTGTGGATGCCCTGGTTCTCGTCTATCATGATATTTTAGGCTATGGTGTTGAGCGGGTCCCTAAATTTGTGAAACAATACCATTCAGTGAATACGATTATATTGGAATCAATTCAAGCTTATACGAAGAATAAACGTTTTCCTGAAGAAAAACATTCTTTTACGATGAAGGAAGAGGAACTGAAAGTATTTTATGGAGGTAAGCTATCAAGATAATTACAACTTTACAGGTAAAGTACTCAGAACCAATGTAGTTAGGCCCAAAAGAGGACTATGCTGATATTGAACTGTTAAATCAATAGAATTTGGGTTTTATAAGGAGGGTCAGCTTTAATTAATCTGTGTTCTTCTTTCTCTTATGGGTGCTTAACTTCATGAAGGAAGTAGTACCTATTTTATAGAATAAATATACTAATAAGCTGAGTATTTTGGTAAGTCATTGTATTTAAGGAGGAAGACCTTATGAAGAAATCAAGTATTATTTTCTTTGAAAGAAAATTTCCAAGTGCAAACATGACTCTAATTAATGATCAGCTCCCAATCCTTATTGATACTGGTTTTGGGAGTGATGCGATAGAAACAGAGCAATTATTGATAGAAGCAGGCGTGTCACCAGAAGAATTACATCTTATTGTGAACACTCATTATCATAGTGACCATATAGGAGGGAATTTTCATTTTCAAAAAAATTATGGTGTTACAATTGCTGCTCATAAATGGGAAGCTGATTTAATTAATTCTTGTGACCCTGAAGCCTGTAGTGCAGAATGGTTAGATCAGCCCGTAGAACCTTATCGAGTCGATAAAAAACTCTCCGATAACGATGAAATTCCTACAGGAAGTAGAACTTTAAAGGTCTTGTACACACCGGGGCATACGTTAGGACATATTTCTTTATATGAACCAGAAGATGAGATATTAATTTGCGGGGATCTCTTCCACAAAAATGATATCGGATGGTTAAACATCTTTCGAGAAGGTGTTTCCTCTATCCAACGATCTATGGAAAGTTTGGATCGGTTGTCCACACTAAGTATTCGACAGGCATATTCTGGACATGGACCTCAAATAGAGAATCCTCTGGCTGCCATTGACGCAGCTAGAAAACGGTTTGAAAAGTGGCTCAGGATGCCAGGAAAAGTTTCATGGCATGCCTGCAAGAGGATTTTTTCATTTACATTAATCATTAAAAATGGATTGTCAAAAGAAGAAATCAATAACTACCTACTAAACTGTGGCTGGTTCCAAGATTTTGCACGCTACTCTTTCCAGCTTCAGCCAGAAGAGTTTATTCAAATCCTCCTCGATGAAATGATTCGTTCCGGGGCAGCAAGCTGGCACAATAATCACTTAATCGCCACCACCCCATACCAAGCACCACAAAAGAAATGGATGAAAAAAAACATAAAGCCAAAAGATTGGAAACCTCAAGATCTTCTACATAACTAAAAGAATTGGGAAGTGAATGGAAAACTGTCTGGTTTCAATAGGGATTGCTGAAAAACAGAACGTTTTAGGAGGAGATTTATATGCCAATAAGACTAGGAGATATAATTACGTTTGAACGGACTTTTACATTAAGGGATGTTGAATTATTTACCGAGATTTCAGGTGAAATGAAGGGATTCATCATATAACCCCAGATGAACAGGGAAGACTTGTCGTTCAGGGGTTATTAACGGCAACTTTACCAAAAAAAGTTGGTGGAGATTATAACGTAATGGCTCGTACTATGAATTTTGAGTTTTTAAGACCTGTGTTTACGGGGGATACAATCATTTGTGAAGTAAAAATTGAAAAATACGAAAGGCAAGAAAAAGATAGAACAGCTATTATTGCATCCTTTTTATGTGAAAATCAAAATGAGATAGAAGTATTAAAAGGGGATTTTTCAGGTGTAATACGTTAAATTCTTTATACATTCTTCAACTGGGGCTTTTGTTGAATAAAAGGACAATACATATTAGTCATATAAAATATGTACTATCCTTTATTTATTAGGATATTTTTAATCTAGGTCTTGATAAGGTTATTAATTACCAATACGCTGATGCAGTCATAACTGGTTTGCGAAAAGATGAATTTGGATTGCTGTTAGGGATTAAAGTCGATACCCACGTTTATTGGATAATACAAAACGTAAAGCCATTGAAAACGTAGTAAAACAAGGAATTTTTAGTTTTGATTTAAACGGAAAAGTATATGAGATATCAGAGACAGAAGAAATACCACAAGATGTTTTAGAGATGGTGTGGCGAGATCAAAAATTAACTGCCATTGATAATCCTTATGTAACTATTCTTATGTTAAAGCCCATTTTTTCGTACATTTTAATAGCTTGGTTCTCTGCAAAAGCACTTAGTCGGACTTCTGAGTATCCATCTTGTTTTAAAAGGTAAACACTTTAACTTACTTTGAAAAATACTAATAAAATAAGACTTATATGACAATTCTTAATGAACTACTATGAAGATTAATTACTAATTATCAGGAAAAAGACCATATTAAATAAAACACGCAACTTCAATTTTTTTTTGAAAAAGAGCAGCGCATTATTAACGATCTTCTAATAAATCGGTGGTTAGGTTGCTTCTGATATATTTACGGTATATCCTAAGTTTTCTAACCTTCGAACCGAATTTCGTTCAATGGAAGCTTGCTTTTGTATATCAAAATAATCTTCGCCTAACTCTATTTACATTTCTTTTCTAGTTAAAAGATAATAAGCAATTCTTAACATGGCGTGGGCAACCACAATTCCATCTCGTTTTCTTCCTTTTCGCTCAGTTGTCCATCTGTATAGAGCGCCAAGATAGTTTTTGGAGGCTCCAACGGTATGAGTAGCTTCGGTTAAAGCAGATTTTAAATATTTATTGCCCTTTTTGGCTCTGGTTGATTTCCTTTTTCTTGAACTTTCATTGTGTCCTGGCACGAGGGCGGCCCATTACTTCAAAAAGAAGCAATTTCGAATAAATAGAGTAAATGCAAAATGGTGGAGGACAGACCTTCGCCTTTTTGCAGCTGTGTTGATGAAGCAAAAGTTGACAAAGGATGGTCTTTTTGCGATGGTAAAAGAGGCGTTAATATGTACCACATTCTTTAACAAATTGACCTTAAAACATATTCAGGACATATACGACACCGCTTACATTAAATCGTTTAACTATCAAAAAATATTACTTAATTTTGCTCCTCGGTTATCCCGCCAAGGTCAATTTTGGGTATTTCCTTTTCGGATTTTTTAAGACTGTTGGAACTTATAAGTACTATAGAGGTTATTTATAGGTTATTTATACCGTGACGATTAACCATATCCAATGCCAGTTAGTACAAAACCAATAGAAATGTAGTAGAATAAAGATTATGCTCTTGCTTAACATTCTTTAAAAAGACTGTTTCAAGAGCTTTTCTTTTATCAATCTGATAGTCTAATAATCATATTTCTTTCAAATATTTAACTTCATTCATTATCTTGTTCAAAAAATTAGTTTACCAAATAATAGGGGTGAACAAAATTGATTTTATCTGTTAATAACATACATAAATCATACGGTAAAGAAGAAGTGTTGAAGGGAATTTCTTTTGATATAAACAATTCTGAAATTGTAGCTCTCGTAGGTCCAAATGGTTCTGGCAAATCAACACTTCTAAATATTATTAACAACTTGTTACCTGCAAATAATGGTAAGGTCAATATACTAGGAGGAAGTAATAAAGATCCAGAAGTATTTAGAAAAATTTCTTTCATGCAGGATAACACAGTGCTTTATGATTATTTAACGGGATATGATCATCTCCAATTTATCGGGGACTTGCAAAGGATTACAAAAAAACATATTTTTGAAACCGCTGAAAGAATTGGGATAGATGGCTATTTGAATAAAAAGGTGGGACACTATTCACTCGGAATGAAGCAACATTTATTATTGGCGATGGCGCTAATCAATCAGCCGAAATTGTTGATTCTTGACGAACCACTTAATGGACTCGATCCAACCAGTGCAATAAAGGTCCGCGAACTATTATTAGAATTGGCTGAACAAGGAACGGCCATTCTTTTATCGTCACATAATTTAGCGGAAATTGACAAAGTCACTTCGAATATCTTGTTTTTAAAAAATGGTGTACTCATACATGAAGACCTATCAGCACACAAACAAGTGTGGTATGAAATCAAAGTGATGGATGTTGAAATGGCAGAATTTATTTTAAGTGAGGCTAATATAACTACAAAATTTGAAGGAAATAGACTTTACATTTGTTTAAAGGATGAAAATCTGCAAAATATTTTCGAATTGTTAAAACTACATAACATAGTCGTCTTGGATATCGAAAAGAAAATTTTAGGCACCGAGGAACGATATAAGAAAATATTCTTTAGTAGCGGTGGTGTGTCATGACGACCTTTCTGTTTGAACTTAAAAAAATTCGGCGCCAAAAAAAGCTACTTTGGCTATTTATTATTATTCTATTCTGTATAAGTGGACTTTTTTTTCAAAATTATCAAAAGCAGTCTACCATGTCGGAACGTGCCTCTAAAGCTATCGAACCTTATATCGCAGATAGTAATACAAGCTATAATAATTTAAAAGCTATTGAGATGGAAGGTTCTCTTACTGAATTACAAACAAAACAGTTAGAAGAAGTGATAAAAGTAGGTAAAGAATTAGTTGATTGGAAAGCTGCCATTTATAATGGGAAATGGGATAAAATACCGAACATTGAGCATGAATTTCTAATGTATGTGCAACAGTTTATTTCACATGGCGGGGATTTTAAATCTTTGGAAGGAAGCAAACTGGAAAAGGCAATGAAGAAAAATGATTGGCTTTTGGCTCATAATCTATCATATGCTGATGAAGCCTTTCCAGTAACACCGGTATTATACCTTAAAGACGTTATTATGCTTCTTTTTGGTGGCGGCTCCATCTTCCTTTTATTGTTGTTTTTTGGGAATATTATTACCACAGAAAAAGAACATAATACCTGGCGAATCTTAACGACCCAACCAATTCCTAAGTGGAATATAATTGTAGGTAAATATATCAGCTTGCTTTTCATGTTGTTTATATTCTTAGTGATGATTCTTAGTATAGGCATCATTATTCCATTGATTTTTGGAGAGCGAGTATTCGATTTTCAGTATCCACAATATGTTTCTACGGGTAAAGCGTATAGCTATATTTCGACGTCCAGTTATGTATTAAGAGCATGCATGTTTTTTGGGAGTGCTTGTCTATTTACTTTTGCAGTTGTAACCCTATTAAGCAATTGGCTAAAGAACTCTTTTACATTGATACTATCGACTTGTTTTATCTTAGTCGTTGGCTATTTCACAACAGACGATCTTGTGTTTTTCCAAAATACATGGAATCCTTATCAAGTTTTTCATTTTAGTGAATTGATTGCAAATATTCCTAAAAGTACGGATTGGCTGTATCTACTTTCGGCTCTGATATGGAGTATCAGTTTGGTTGGAATATCAATAATTTTCAGTGAAAAGGATACTAGTTTGTTCAATTTTTCGGGTCATAAAAAACCATTTTGGAATGGACATACGAAAAGAAATGTTAGATCCATTTGGACAATTTCAGTTTTTGAATTTCGAAAAGCACGCCGTAGAGGTTTAATGAAGCAGGTAAACATGCTATTTTCATTTTTAATAATATTAGGATATTTTTTTCTTGCAGGGGAGACGGAAGATAAAGAAAAGGAGTACGTCCAACGAGTGCATGATGATGCTCAGCAAGTAGAAATGTTGCTTCTACCAACAGTGAAGGAGAGCATTGCTACATTAGAAAAAGAACAACAAACGGAAAATACCCAATTAGATTTAATGAGAAATACTTTAGCATACGGTACTAAAATGATTGAAAAAAATAAAGATGCAATCGCTTCCTATGAACAAGGAGATTGGCGACCCTTGGTGGACTACCAACTTTTTCAAAATCGGGCTGCCAACGGAGATATTGACACTGGACAATTGATAATAGAATATAAAACGGATTTAGGTCAATTTTCAATTGATGCCAGCATTGCTGAAAAAGAATGGCTGATTGAACATGATATTCGTCCGATTTTTTCCGGAGAATATGTTCGAACGATATTTTGGGATGAGGACCTAAAAAATGATGTGCTGAAAGCCAATCAAAAAATTGATAATAGTGGTCTTTATTCTCTTTATTACTTTTTTGAAAATTATTTATACTTTATATTAATACTTCCATTTTTATTTTTATTTGGTTCAGGATTGGCTGGGGAACGAGGAAAGAAGTATACCTTGAACTTTTTAAAAACTCAGCCTATTAAGGAGAGGGATATTTTAACGGGGAAAACGCTAACTGCAGCCATTCTTTCGATGGTAAGCTGTGCAGCATTATGCTTGCTTTTAGTTTTGGTAGGTACACTTTTTAATCGCTTCGGTGATTTGAACTATCCAGTTTTATACTATGATCACACAAGCATTGTTGAATCGGTATCCTATACAGGGCATGTATCTAAAAACGGTGGCTTTCACTTTTTAGCTTTAGGTAATTATTTATGGGAAAGTATGCTTCTAGTTTTCCTTATTTTACTGTTGATACTTGTTTTATCGAACTTTCTATCCATCTTTTTAAAGAATACATTTACTATTTATATAGCTACAATCGCAATTTTTACAGTAGGATATGTAGTCAGCACCCAAATTCTAGAAGATTATTCCTACCTATCCCCTTTTACGTATCTTGATATTCCCAAAGTGGTTAACGGGGAGTTAACAATGGTTTTGAATCAACCCGGCATACAGGTTAAAACTGGATGTATTGTCCTTATTGTTTCAACGGTCATCGTGTTAATAACAGGGTACCTATCATTTTATTTGAAAACCCGGACTCACCGTCCATTAAAAATAGGAAGAAGAAGTAAAGACTTATCAAATAAATTGAAGGTATAAGGAAATAAATTTAATGTTCTCAATTCTTATGGAGATATAAAAAAGACAATTGAAAATGTTAATCCATTTAATCTATTGCTTTCATTTCCAACATGCTATTTTGTTTTCACTAAAAAGTTTAACGGAACTGAAAGTGAAATTTACCCTACAATAGCAAGTGTTTTAACAACAGAATAGGGAACAAAGTTTAATAACAAAAAATTGAAACGTAATTAATATTTATTGCTGCATAGTTTCTCTGATCTTATATTAATAATAAGAAACATCAACACAAAATGAGCCTGGATGTGCCTCCAAGCTCATTTATTTGATTTCTAATATAATAGTTCCAGAAGTTTACATGGACAGATTAATTCTTATCAATATTCTCCATTTTTATATTTAAATCTTCAGCTTTAATAATTATCATGAATTATATTTTCTTAAACTATCCATTTTCACTTAAATTCAAATTATTTCCATCGCTATAAAAGAATACGTATTCTGAAAATTCATCATCATTTCCTTCATAGTAAATAATTTTCTCCACATCTTCCAACGAATAAGTATATTCTTTTGATGCAAATCTGACTTCGTTTTATAGCGTCAATTTCAATTAAAGAAAAGTCAAATAACATCGATCATTCTCACCTATATCTGTTAAAGTTACTTTATGCCTATGTGGTATTCTTCCTTTCAGTTCAAGTCAATATGAGAAAGTGATCCTTTATCCCCCCTATGAGCCTAAGAAATTCAGAAGAAAATGTGGAATGGAAAAGATAAATATAGTTGAGCCCTGTTACAAAAGCTGTATGAAGCTCGATATTATAAACACACTTCGGGCTCAAACTGATTTTTAAACAATTATTTACTGGGTTCTTTGACGACTTTCTTCTATTATATATACACCCCAAACACATCTGATTTCCACATATGAATTACATGACGTTCTTTTTCAAAAATCTTCTCCAAATAAATTACTGTAGTGGAGAGTTGTTCATGGCCAAAGCTCTTCATAATCTGATAGACATCAACTCCATTCAAGTGAGAAATGATGGCAATAGCATGCCTAAAGATGCCTGTTATATTATGCAAGGCACTGAAAGGTATAGAGCTAAAGAAAAAGATTTTTGGACAGCAAAAGAATCTCCATTCTTATATCTTAACAATACGCCAAACTTACGCAAAGATATTACTTGGAAAGATAATATATTAGTTAGATAATCTTAGACTTTAGGAACATAATCCAACTTTTTATAAAGCTACAGGCTTGGTGTGGAATCGCATAATTGTCTGCTGATTAAAATTTTTGGGAATAATTATACTCAGCGACATTAAATACTTTTTTTGGAGAAGAGTAAATGAAGAAAAATCTAGCAAGCGAATATCCAGAAAGGTGAACGAATGGGATTATGAACTAAATGGTGATATATAGCCAAGTGAGGTTCCTCCAAAAGGAAGACACCATATATGGTGGAAATGCAAGGAAGGGCATCCTAGTTATAGGGCTAAATTAGCATCCAGATCTAATAGAACTGGATGCCCATACTCCCGGGAATTCCTTGCCATGGATCAAGGCTATATGAAACGTACAGAATTCGGGGTAAGTTCAGACTTACTTCGATACGGTTCTTTGAAACCCTATTAGTTTGTCAGCAGCCCTAGCTAGCTCTTTTTCCATAAATAAATGATTGCATGAATCTTAAAAAGGATGAAAGGTTAGTTTAGTTTCTTGGATCTACATAATCTGGAAAGTCTGTAATAATTGCGTCCACATTCATGCTTAAAAGAAATTCAGCTGATTCATGGCTGCGTACTGTCCATGTAGAAATTTTCATTCCGTGTGAGTGTACTTGATTAACTAAATCTTCCGTAACAATTCCATAGATCGGGTTAAAGTAATCAGCGTAGGTAGCAAAATCTTCTAATGCTTGGTCTGTTGTATGAGCTTTAGAAGTTGTTAGTACTCCGATGGGAACATTTGGAAGAAGAGCATCTATTTTTTTCATTGATTCAAAATTAAATGATTGGATGATGATTTTTTCATTTTGCGGGTGATCAAGATTGCGTTCTATTAATTCCTGGGCCACGCTTTCTTCAATTCCTGGATAGAGCTCTGGGGACTTTAATTCTATTAAAATACCAATTTTCCCGTGATATCGATCGAGAACTTCTCCAAATGTAGCGATTTTTTCTCCAGTAAATTGTTCTCCCTTCCAGCTACCAGCATCCAGACTTCTCAGCTGTTCGAAAGTCAAATCCTTAATATATCCAGTACCATTTGTTGTTCGATCAACTTTGTTATCATGCATCACGACCAGTTCTCCATCTTTACTTCTTTGAACATCAATTTCAATATATTCTACTTTCATATCCAATGCTTTGTCAAATGCAGCAATGGTGTTTTCTGGTGCGTACCCTGATGCCCCGCGGTGAGCTACGGTGTCCATTTTCCTTAAATCCCCAGTTGTTTCTGGAGCGCACGCCTGGTGAAACGGACTAAATAATAGGGCAAGAGCAAAGCCCGCTCCTAATAATGTTTTCTTATTCATATCTTTATCTCCAATGCCAAATTATTTTTTTGGCTAAGTTATGAAAATATAAAAAATCAGAATTTTCAGCATATTTTGTTTACAAAACGATTGTTTCTAGAAACATAGAAAAAGATGGCAGCTGGAGATTGTAATGCTTCATTTAAAGGTGTTGTTCTGGTACTAATACTTCAGGATAATCGCAAGTAACTCTAAATCTCGGACATACTGATACTACTACTACTTTAAGAAATGTGATCTGCCCCCAAAAATTAAATACTAGTAAAAGACCTACAAAACCTTTCAATATTCTTTGAGAAACTAAACATGCTAAAAAAACTGTCTAGTGGAGTTAGCATAGTTTCATGGACACATTTTAGTATTGAATCCTTTCATGCCCTATTAAAAGGAAGAAGTCAACCACGTACAATAGCTAGACTATCAAACAGCTAAATCACCGATGTTCCAATTTATTAAAGGTTGGTATAACCGAAAAAGAATTCACAGCAGATTGGGCTATCAAACCCCACAGGCCATTGAAGATCGAATTAGGAATACAGCTTAAGATTTAACTTTTTAGTGTCCAAAACATTGACTAAAATCCAGTATTTGTTAATTTATTTACAACATTGTTAAATATCTATAGTTTGTATATAGTTTCGGTAAATTTGGTCATGTCCTCTCTCAATCAATGTTATTTATATATAATATGTCAGACTATTTGACAAGGTTCGATAATAACTTACATATCTTCTTAGGGGAGTAAAAGTTGAGGTACGAAAAATGGTTGAACGAATTTAATTCTAAAAAATTGAGTTGCAGAAATTTTTTGGGTACATCTGGCAAAGTAGCTTTAGCTACAACAATTGGGCTAACAACCTCTAATTCATTGGCAAATAAGGATGTAGAAGCTTTATTCACATCTAATGAATATCCATTTACTCTAGGAGTTGCATCCGTTACCAGATGGCGTCGTATTATGGACAAGATTAGCTCCTGATCCTACTGCTGGAGATGGTTTAGGTGGGATGATCGATAAAAGTATTCGTGTCGAGTGGGAAATGGCAGAAGATGAAAAGTTTAATAAGGTAGTAAGACACGGAACAGAGGTAGCAATGTCAGAGCTTGCTCATTCTGTTCACGCAGAAGTATATGACCTGAAACCAGGACGGGAGTATTATTATCGATTTAAAACTGGAAATGAGATAAGTCCAGTAGGAAGGACCAAAACGGCTCATGCATGAGGAACACATTTAAACAGTCTTTCGTTGGCGTTTTTGCCAACTCTGGGTGGGAGGCCGTTACGCTGCCTACCGTGATATGGCACAGGGAGACTTCGATTTTGTTTTCCATCTTGGAGACTATATCTATGAGAAAAAGACCTCGGAAACCCTTGCAGATTTCTGTATCTACATGCTCTTTATAAAACTTCACCAGACTTACAGGCTGTCCATGCAGCGTTTACCGTTTATTGTAACGATAGATGATCATGAGGTAGAAAACGACTGGGCGAATGGCATTTCACAGCCGGATGGGGAGGAATCCAATCAGAATTTTCTTGCCGTTCGGGCTGCAACGTTCCAGGCATATTATGAGCATTTGCCTAACTTTTTACGTAATGCAGTACCCGTGCAATAATAGAGTAGAGGCTTTAAGTCTCCTTTTTTAATTACACTTTTTTTAGTTTACATAACATATATTTTAAGAAGATATAAAAACACAAAAAATAACGTCTCAAACCGACAAGGTAAAGAAGTTAAGGATTATTAGTGGAGAAATATTTCCGTGTGTAACTTGTAATAGTAATATTATTATTAAATTAATGGTAGGAGCATGGGAAACTAATAATAATTGTCCTTTTTGTGGAAAAAAATTAATGAAGGATAAGCTATATTTATTTATAATTATAATAAAAGGTTGCCTATCTAAGGAATTAATCTGTTTGTTAATCATTAGTTACTATATTTTAGGATTAAGCTATTCCACCAACATTCCATGTATCGTCAAATAACATCCACACATGTGGAGTGCGTGTCACAATTAATTTTTAAAAAATAATTGAGTAGATATGTAGAAGGGACATGGGGCCGATTCTGTTGGTCGGAACTAACTATATTTGAAGAACGGCTCCTGTGGTCTTTCTAAAAAGTTATGACAGGATGTATGATGAGGCTCTAAAAATTGATTTAATCTCAACTAAAAATAATATATTCTTATAAAAATTGAATTTTTTTCCACACCCGTTATAATAATAAATAGGAATTTGTAAGCGAACACACTGAATAATTTTAATTCTTGTAAAAAATAGGAGGAAATCATGGGGAGATTAGTTCATTTCGAAATTCATGTGAATGACATGGAACGGGCAAAGAAGTTTTATGGAGAGGTATTCGGATGGTCATTTCAAGATTGGAGTGATTATGCAGGAATGCCTTACTTTGGAGCTGTAACTGGCGATGAGAATGAACTTGGGATCAATGGTGCTTTGATGCAGCGTCAAAGTGCTCCGCCGGAAACAAACCAAGCTTTAAATGCATTTGCTTGTACAATGGGAGTGGAAAATTACGATTTAACGGAAGCTAAAATTATGGAGAATGGCGGCAAGGTCGCAAAGCCCAAATATGCCCTGCCTGGAATGGCGTGGCAAGGATACTATATTGATACCGAAGGCAATATATTCGGAATTCATCAACCAGATGTGAATGCAAAATAGATTCGATAATAGGTGAATTAAAACATGAAATTACAAGACACGGCAGGCATGCTTGAAAATGTACGCAATATCTGTCTTGCGCTGCCCGAAGCTGTTGAACTTATTGACGGTTTCGGTCACAATACTTTTAAAATCAATGGAAAATCCTTCGTGATTTCAGGTGAAAGCGAGAAAGGATTCAGCTTATCTTTCAAGTCAGATCGGGACACTCAAGAATTATTGCTACAGAAAGAGAATTTTTTCAAAACACCGTATATAGGACATCACGGTTGGGTCTCTATTCAAAATCCGGATAGGGAAGACTGGGATGAATTGACCGATCTAATACAAGAAGCCTATTTACGGGCGGCACCGAAGCGTTTGGTTAAGAAATGGAATGAGTTGCATAAAAAGTGAAGTAAGGCGGATGATCTGCCTTTCTTTATATTACGGAAAGGTGTATGGTCAAAGTGAATGTTGAATCTTTTTTTTCTAAAAACATTAAAGTGGCACTTAAGAATGATCCGCCCGGTGCATGGATGCCAGATCTTCCAGATGGTTGTATTCGCTTGAGTTCAGGCTATCCGGATCCTGCTCTCGTTCCTGCTGAGGAGCTCAAGGGAGCAGTAGCAAGACTTCTTGATGAGGAGCAGGATTTGCCGCTCCATTATCTCGGAAGTCCACGTATTGCAAGACTGAAGCAGCAACTCCAGATAAGATTGGCAGAACGTGGAATTTGCGTTTTGGAAGAACAGCTTTTGATTACATCAGGAGCTTGTCAGGCGATTGATCTTATTGCCCGCATTCTCCTTGATGATAAAGCGGTCGCAGCGGTGGAATCTCCCACCTATATGGAGGCTTTAGAGATTTTTCAAAACTATACAAAGCAAATTATTAGTATACCTATAGATGAACACGGACTCCAAACATACCGATTAAAAGAAATGCTGGATGAAAGGAAACGTACAGGTCTCACCCTCCCGCGTTTTCTATATACCATCCCATCCTTTCAAAATCCAACTGGAACGACTATGACAACTGAGCGCCGGAAGCATTTATTGGAGCTTTCCATCGAGTTTGATTTCCTCATTTTAGAAGATGATGCATACGGAGAATTATCCTTCGATAAAAGTCCGCTGCCAATAAAATCTTTTGATAAATGCGGACGAGTCCTTCACGTTGGTTCATTATCCAAGGTAGTGGCGCCAGGAATGCGAATTGGATGGATAGCAGGAGAAAGTGAATTCATTAAGGCTTTAGAGTGGTTTAAAAAAGATTTAGACCATCCATTTGCTCAAAGTACAATGGCTGTATACTTAGAAAACACCGATCTTGAGAAACGACTCGTCCTTCTAAAAGATGTGTATCGTACTAAATGTACTGCGTTAATCCGTTCGTTGGAACAATTTCTTCCAGAATCCGTTTCCTGGTATGTACCAGAGGGTGGTTACTTTGTATGGGTGAGGATTCCAGGTGTTGATACGTCTCATTTATTATCACAGGCTTTAGCTGATGGTGTTTCGTATGTTCCAGGGAAATACTTTTTCTTGGATCAAAAGGATGGAATCGAGTTTCTCCGGCTCTCGTTCAGTTATGCCAATGAGAAAGAAATAATCAAGGGAATTCGAAGACTAGGACAGCTTATCTCATCTGTTTATCAAAGATAGTCCTGAAGGATTGTTAGTTAGTTGTGTTAATCATTGCAATGATTAACACTCTAAGCTATTTCGAAGCTTTTTTGAAAATGAATTTGAATACGCCTACTTCCTTAAAGGAGGTAGGTTTTTTGCTAATGAAAGGATTCTTTATCTCTTTCGCGATGATTTTATGGACAAATGCTTTCATTCTTTGCGTAAACGAAATCATTAGTATTGCAGCACCGGCCAAGATTATAAGAAAAATTCCGAGTAAACTTAGCAAAATCTTCTTAGATTTACTCATAAATCCCCCTTTTCTTTAACACCTAATTTCATTATTTTCCATATTATTCTAACATTTGTGTAGCTTATAAAGATCCAAAAATATTAGAATATATAAACTTGAAAGTCTAAGAAATTTGAGAGACCTCCTGAATATTAGCAGTTTTGTTTTCTGTGCTTTGTGAAACTATTTGAATCCCTCTACATAATAGAAATATTTTGATACAATATTTAAGTAAAGAGGACCTCAAAGGGAGCGATTTTCTTGGATACTTTTCAAAGAGAAATGAATCATAATCGAGATGAATTCAGAAGAACTAGATGGACAAGGCATCGTGAACAAGTTAAAGGATTATTCGATGCTGTTTTTTTGAAAAAAGGTTTAGTTGATAACGTAGCAATATTTGGTGCAGGCAATTGCGATGATCTAGATCTTGACCATCTTGCGACTAAATGTAACTCCATTTATTTATTCGATATAGATATAGAAAGTATGAAAAAAGGTACGAAGCATTTTTCAGAAAGTACTCGTAATAAAATCAAACTGATTGAATTCGATGTAACAGGGTTGAATAAAATAGATTTTGAACATAAGCTTTCTTTTTTGCTAGAGCGTGGGGAAAAAGTCAATGATATTGTAAGATTTCTGAAAGATACTGAGAATCAGTTAGGTCAGATAGCGGATGGAGTTTTCGCTGATTATAGTAATCATTTTGATATCGTTGCAACATCCGCAATTTATACCCAATTATTTTATAATTGGGCAATAGATACACTTTCTGAATATGAGCACCAATATGCGAAGGAAGAATTAGAAAAGATTAAGGATGGCTTTCTTGACTTAAGAGATCAAATTGTACTTACTTTGCATCACTCAATTTCTAAATGTTGCGTTGAAAATGGGTTTTATATTACATGGTCTGATATTTTAAAGATAGAGTCTGAGTATATGGATACTTTTAATAAAGGGCTTAATGCCATCTTTGCTTTAGCTTCTAATGTAGGGTATGGTGCAGCCCTGATTGGAATAAAAGATTTTATGGAAAAAGTGGATAAAAGTGAACTATCCCTTAGATATTGGCCATGGGACTTTAATGAAAATAAACAGTATTTGACTATGGGGCTTATTGGGAGGTTTCAACAGATTTAATAGGTAAAATAAAAAGAAGAAATTTAAAAGGATAGATTAAGCCATCTCATAGGCTTTATCTATCCTTTTCTAGTAAGAAAAAGTCTTCCTTCAAACATTTCAAAGTAAAAAGGAATACCACTCTAATAAGAAGGAAATGATGCAGGAGATTTAGTTATGTGTGAATTGAATTCTATAATTCGTATTGCGAGTTAGAATATTCCTGTTCAATAGAGGTTACATGTAGGTACATATCAATGCTTGCTTTCTCTATATCCTCCTTTAATACGCCTCGATAAATAGGAAATTTTACCCCTGGATAATTTGCGAATAAGACATAATCATATGAAAAGTATAAAAAATCGATGAAATTTTTAACTTTTTGTCTAATGTATATAATTCCTAAAGTAGATATAATGAAACTACTGAAAACTGAATATTCAAAAATGTGGTCCTTGAAGGTATCTTAAAAGGACGAGTGTAAGTATTGGGAGAATACTAGTCAGCATTATTTTGGTTATGAAAAAGGGAATTAACAGATCAGAAGTAAGGTTTTAAATACTGTCTCTTTAAAAGCGAAGTTCAATAAGGGGTGTGTTTATGCAAGCTGATATTGTGTTCATTAACGGAGAAGTTATTACAGTTGATCAAAAGAATAAAGTAGTCGAAGCGGTAGCGGTGAAAGGGAATCGTGTCTCAGCAGTTGGTTCAAATCGAGAAGTTAAGGACTTTATCGGAGAAGAAACGAAAGTGATCGATTTGCAAGGAAAGACACTACTTCCAGGATTTATTGATGCTCATATTCACCTTATTTTATACGGAGTTAATCAGTTGGCAGTAAGTTGTAAAGATGAGCATATCAAATCTATAGAGGATTTGTTAAATGATTTGAAGGAGAAAGCATCTACCATTCCAAAGGGTGAATGGATACGTGCTTGGGGATTCAATGAAACGGTTGTGAAAGAAAAGCGTTATCCAACAATAGCCGAGTTGAATGCAATTTCAGTCGAACATCCAATTATAGTATCCCGTACATGCAGTCATATAAGCGTGGTTAATAGCAAGGCGTTAGAGCTTGCCAAAATTAATGAAAACTCTGAGAATCCTACGGGAGGGATTATTGAAAAAGATAAGACGGGAAGGTTTACAGGCAGATTAATTGAAACAGCAAATATGAAAATGACTGAAATTGCAAGTTATACAGAAAGTGAACTTATGAAAGCAGTGAAAATTGCGTCAGAGCATTTCGTTGCAGCAGGCATAACAAGTATTCATGAAGCAGGTGCTTATGGTTCTGAGAGTTTCCGTTTACTTCAACAAGCTGTTAAAAGTAAGGATATTCGTGTTCGTATATATGCAATGATTGGTTCATTAAATAATTCTCATGAATTTGTTAATAAAATGGTAGAAGCAGGTGTAGTAACCGGAACTGGGGACGAAAGATTCAAAATTGGACCGGCTAAATTGTTTACAGATGGAAGTAGTACTGGTCCTACGATTGCCACTCGTGAGACATACTCCAGTGACCCTGACAATTTTGGCATTCTTTATTATAGTGAAGAAGAAATCTATCAAGTTTTAGGTCAAGCACATAAAAAAGGCTATCAAATCACTGTGCATGCTCAAGGGGATAGAGCAATTGAAATGTATTTAAATTGTGTAGAAAAGGCGTTGGAGGAATCACAAAGATCATCGCCACAGAATTGAGCATGCGGGGATTTCATCGCCAGATTTACAAGAGAGAATGAAAAATCTCGAACTCATCCCTATCCCAAACCCTCCATTTCCTTATGAATTCGGGGATATATATATCCAACACTATGGTAATCGAGTCAACCACATGTATGCTGTTCGTGATTTTATTGATAATGGCATCATTGCAGCAGGTGGTTCAGATGCTCCAGTTACTGATTATAACCCTTTATTAGGTATTCACGTTGCTGTTAATAGAAGAAGCCAATTTGGTTCTGAAATAGGTGTTGCTCAATCGATTAGCGTAATGGAAGCCATTAAACTATACACTTGGAATGGCGCCTATGCGAGTTTTGAAGAAGATATTAAAGGCAGCATAGAGGTAGGCAAGTTGGCAGATTTCGTGGTTTTAACTGACAGTATTTTAAAAGTTAACCCGCTTCATATTAAAGATTTACAAGTAGAATCAACGATTATAGATGGTGAGATTCTATATCATAGAGAATCATTAGTGGAAATATAATCTATCGTAGAGGGTCCTTCACATTACTTTTTCAATGCAAGAGTAGTATTTTCACTGCAAGGATTTCCCGAAGAGCTTACATTTTTTAAAAAAGTGAAAAGCCGAAAAAATCGCTTTAAGAAATTTAGCAGTTTATTTGAAAGGGGATATGCTCTATGAAAAAACAAAAATTATTAATTAATGGTGAAAGGCTAAGTAAAACGCTTGAAAAATTTGCGGATTTTGGACGAACAGTAAACAATGGAGTCACTCGCCTATCACTGACTGAAGAAGATCGTTTAGTTCGTGATTACTTTTGCTCTTGTTGTGAAGAATTGGGAATGACCATTAAAGTTGATGATTTGGGGAATGTTTACGCAACTTTAGCAGGAATTGAAGACAAACCGCCGATTGTAATGGGTTCACATATGGATACAGTAAAAAAGGGTGGACGGTTTGATGGCATCTTAGGAGTAGTTGCTGGTTTAGAAGTTGTGCGAACCCTAGTAGAAAATAATATCAAACCCAAAATCCCGGTTATGATTGTTAATTTTACTAATGAAGAAGGAGCCAGGTTTGAACCTTCTATGATGTCATCGGGAATCCTTTCAGGAAAATTCGAAAAATCTATTATGCTGCAAAAAACAGATAGTGAAGGAACTACTTTTGAAGAAGCATTAAATGCTAGTGGGTATGCAGGTGAAGTAGAGTCTCGTTTAAAAGAAGCCACAGCATTTTTAGAGTTGCATATTGAACAAGGACCTATTCTTGAACGTGAGTCACTAACCATTGGTGTTGTTGAATGTGTGCTTGGAATGGTTTGTTATGAAATCGAAGTAACAGGGGAATCTGATCATGCCGGAACCACTCCTATGAATATGAGAAAAGATGCTTTCTTTACTACGAATAGCTTAATCACAGAGGCTCGTCAAAAACTGGGTATGCTTGACGACGATTTAGTTTTTACGATGGGAAGGGTAAATGTGTTTCCTAATATTCATACGGTTATTCCAAATAAAGTTATTTTCTCGTTAGAAGCTAGACATAAGGATCCAAAAACTATTAGACAGGTAGAGGAAATAATTGAAGGACTTACAACACCAGGCTCAAAAGATGGATGTGAAATCCAAGTAACAAAATTATGGGACCGGGATACCGTTTGGTTCGATAAGTCAATCTGTGATTTGTTAGAACAATCTACTAATTCATTAGGTCTTTCATATAAAAGAATGGTAAGTGGAGCTGGTCATGACGCCCAGTTCATAGCTAGTTACATTCCAACTGCTATGGTTTTTGTCCCAAGTATTAACGGTAAAAGTCATTGTGAAGAAGAGCTTACCACATGGGAAGATTGTGAAAAAGGAGTAAATGTGATTTTAGAAACTGTACTTGCCATACAGTCTAAATAAGAATTCTTAGTAAGAATAATTAAAATAGAATTGATTTGTAATTTGTTTGTATGGATTTAAGAACATAAAAGGGTGACTAAATGTTTATCCATCATACCATCAGTAATGGATAAAAGAATCCTTACTGATGGTGATTCACTTAATCTAAAGATTAACTATTGAACCTACGAATTACAGGGAGGGTATAATTTGAATGCTATTAAGCTATTACTCTGGGTACCATTCATAGGGTTTTTAGTTTTTCTGCCCTATGCAAATAAAATAGAACCTTACATATTAGGAATGCCTTTTTTGTTATTTTGGGTTGCATTTTGGATGGTGATGGCTTCGGTTATTTTAATGATTGTATATAAGTTCGATCCTGATAATAAAGGGAGTGATCTAGAATGAATATTTCATTATTTATTATTGCTATCTTCTTAGTTCTAGCTCTTTATTTAGGGATAAAAGCAAGAAAAGGAAAGGATATGGATATGGAGCAATTTGCCGTAGGCGGCAGGGGCTTCGGTACATTCTTTATTTTTCTACTAATTGCAGGTGAAATTTATACAACATTTACGTTTCTCGGTGGAAGTGGATGGGCTTACTCAAAAGGAGCAGCGGCTTATTACGTTCCTGCATATATATTCTTAGCCTATGTACTATCTTATTGGTTAGTGCCCAAAATATGGAGATATTCAAAGCAACATTCAATTATTTCTCAGCCAGATTATTTTGCATCAAAATACAGCAGTCGTTCAATGGGGATGTTAGTGGCTGTTTTGGGAAGTTTGGCACTTGTACCTTATATAGTTATACAACTCAAAGGGTTAGGGATAATTGTTTCAGAAGCTTCTTACGGAGCAATTTCACCAGTTGCAGCTAGTATAATAGGTGCGATCGTTGTAACAACTTATGTAATGATATCAGGTATTCATGGCTCAGCATGGACCGCTATACTTAAAGATTTTATGATATTGGTAGTTGTAATATTTTTAGGTATTTATATTCCGTTCCATTACTTTGGAGGAATTCAGCCAATGTTTGAGACGGTTCAGTCTGCTAAACCTGAAATGCTAATCTTAGCTGATCAAGGGCTGAGTCAATCCTGGTTTATCTCCACGGTTTTGTTAAATGCTTTAGGGTTTTATTTATTACCACAAACATTCATGGTTGTTCTTTCGTCAAATGGAGAAAGAACGCTTCGTAAAAATGCAATTGCTTTACCACTATACACCTTGTTATTGCTCTTTGTCTTTTTCATAGGTTTTGCAGCTATTATGGAAATCCCGGGTTTGCAAGGGGCTGATGGAGATCTTTCGCTTTTAAGATTAGCGATACAAACATTTGATCCATGGGTAATCGGATTAATCGGAGCTGCAGGCTTATTGACCGCTCTAGTTCCGGCTTCCGTTATGCTAATGGCTGCATCGGTAGGGCTAACAAATAGTTTTTACAAAGTTTTAGTTCCAGCAGCTAATGAGAAACAACAATTAATTGTCTCAAGATTAATAATAATTGGTATCTCAATCATTGCCTTAATCGTAACGGTAACAGGTGGCGAAGCGCTAGCCATCTTGAATATCATGTCATATAGTTTAATTACTCAATTAGCACCTGCATTATTTTGCAGTTTACCAAAAAGCAATATAATTAATAAATATGGAGCAATAGCTGGGATATTTGCTGGAGTGCTTATTGTTTTATATGCGACAATTTCAGGTGTGAAAATAGCTACATTTTTGCCGAATATACCACACGTAATTAATGACATCAGTACAGGTGTTATAGCGTTGTTAATAAATATAATAGTAACGTTTATTGTAAGTGGACTAACTAAAAATATCACTATTCATGGTAAGCAAATGAATAATATGAATAAAAGTAATATTTCCTAATTCCTACTCTAGTTTGTAGCAGTCATGTCATTCACTATTCGTTGGAATGGCTAACTAGACCAGGGAGGGCTTTGGGCGTATAAATGAAATTAATGATTATATCATTGCTACAAAAAGAAATAAATTGGGAGGGGTTCTGTGAAAGTCCAAATAACTGCTTGTCAATTTCGTGTAGAAAAAGTAGCATCGTTTAATGAATTCCAGAAACAAGTAGAAGACTTAATCAATCAAGTTCCCGAAAACTCAGATTATATTATTTTTCCTGAACTGTTAACTATCGGGTTATTAGCGACTTTTCCGGATCAGAATGCTTCGTCATTAATCAAGATCGACGAATATACCACTCAATATAAAGAACTTTTTAGTTCGATTTCAAGAAAAAGAAAGCAGGTTATCATTGCAGGCTCACATCTTGAATGTCGTGAAGATGAGTACTTTAATATTGCATACATTTTTGATAAAGATGGATCTTATGTTGAACATAAAAAAACCCATATCTTTCCTGCTGAAGCAAATTGGCAAACCTCTGAAGGGAATACACTTGAAGTGTATTCTATAGGTCCTGTTAAGATTGGCATAGCTGTGTGTTATGAAGCTGAGATACCAGAAATATCAAGAATCCTAAGTGTAAACGGAGCAGACATTATTTTCTGTCCATCATACACTTTTACTGAGGCTGGTTTTTGGAGAGTACGCCATTGTGCTCATGCACGTGCGATTGAAAACCAAGTATACTTTGTTCATTGTCCTACTGTTGGTGAACCAGGAGACCCCCTACCTAATGGATATGGGCGTGCAAGCATATTAAGTCCTTGTGACAAAGCTTGGCTAGCCAATGGGGTAGTAGCTGAAGCAGAAGGTAATAAACATACAGTAATTACCGGTACAGTGGATATTGACGAACTCTATGAGAATCGGAAAAGTGGTGCAGCAACAACATTTAAGGATAGAAAGCGCCGTAAAGATGTTTATACAAAGTATGAGCCCTATATGCTGCTGAAATAATGTACAACTTGTTAAATAGACTCTATTGTTATGGTAAGGTAAGGCTGTCGAGAAACCCTCGACAGCCTTACCTATTTGTCTTAGTTGATTCACATGATGGCTTATTTATTCACTATGCCTATTCTTGATAATTAAAGAGAATGTCCCAGGTTTCTGGACCAACAATTCCGTCTACTTGTAATCCGAATTTTTTCTGAAATTCCTTTACTTTGACTTGAGTTTTTAGTCCGAAAATACCATCCACTTTAATTGATCCCCCTGCGTCATTAAGCCGCGCTTGAATTCTGGTCACATTCATACCTCGATCTCCCATTTTAATAACATGACCTGGATAAGGAAACTCGGTTTGATAAAGTGCAGTCCAAGTGGACGGTCCAACTATCCCATCTGTGTTCAAATGTCTTCGCATTTGAAATTCTTTGACCTTCTTAAGCGTTATCGAACCAAAAATGCCATCCACTGATATTGGGACGTTGTTCTTGTTTAATTGGTTCTGTACTTTCCTCACTTCAGGTCCTCGATCCCCGTATTTTATGACATGACCCGGGTAAGGATCACTTGCATTTACATAATGAGTGATGATATTGGATTTGACGGTCGTTGAGGCTTCAGTCATTGTAGGGAGTAAAATTTGAAGCACTATGAATCCAGCTGTAGACACTCCTATTAAGGATTTTTTCATGCTCATACCCATTTCCTCCTGAAATATTAAAATGGTAAACATAACACAGGTATAACTCTTATTTTTTACATATTTTGTATATGATGTAATTATATACTCTAATGAGTTCTGATGCAAAAAATTCAGGACAAATGCAAGTATTCTCTAAATCTTGGACATAATGATACTACTACTGTTCAAAATGTGTTGGATCTGTATGGAAAACCAAAATTGTTTATAGTAACATTATCACCTAAACATGGATTGCTAACCGTGAGATGATACCCACGCCCACGCGGTACGAATTGAGCTCTCGTAATGAAGTTGAAATGATGGAAGTACGTGGCTTATTAATGGCTTACTCAGCAATAAATATACCTGCTTTCACAATGATATAGTAATTTGATGTTGTTAAGTTTTATAGTCAATGTCATAAGACTTATAATATCGTAATAATACATTCCTCAATTTATAAACAAAGTTAAGGTGAGGATACTTGCTATGTCAACCATTTTACAATTGAATACAATATTTATCAGTATCTTAATATAAGCATTTCCGTTTGTGTTAATCGATGTTTTTGTGGCTGGAAAAATAAAGATGTTTGTTAGTGAAGAAATGGTTGGGAAAGTGGTGCCGAAGACAACCTAAAACAGTAGTTATTACGGAGATGAAGATTATAAAGAGTTAAGGGAGGAAGAATTTAAGGCACTCTCCACAAAAAAAGAGTATTGTTTTAAATGATAAAAACTACCTATAAGGATTAAATACCCTATATAATTTCCCAGGTAACTTTATGGACATTGAGGTTGATGGTAGTACATTTTAAGGAGAAGCAGTGAGTGCTAAACTGCTTTCTGTAATACGGTATCGCTGATTCAGGTGGGAAATTATCCTCAATTTATTACCAGCCATTCAAAGCAACTATTTCGTATCTCATAGCCCAAGATTGTAATTCAATTGAAGATTCTGACAATCCTTACACCTATAAAAAGTATTAAATTGCTGGAATTTAAAATGCAGAAACATAATAAGTACAAATTACGGTCTTAGATTTAACGAAAACGAAAAAACATCGGTTAAGATGACAATAATCATAGTCATCTTACTGATGTTTTTTATCAAAAAAGATCAATAAAATAATCCAGCTTTCGACCATATCGGTTACAGGATGTTATTGATGAATAGGATAAACATCCGACAAATTCTCAAATAAAAATAATCTTAATATAGTGATTTATTCTAATCGTATCTTGAGCCTTTAAGGATATATTTTGTATTAATACTAAACAAGTTCGTTCAAAAACTTCAATACTTTTTATCTTCATAATTTCAAATCAAGTACTATTACCTATTTGATAGTTTCTAAGTACCTCTCTAAATCCTTATCCATAATAAAAACTTCGATTCTTTCACCTGTTTTAGTGCTAATATCACTATGGGAGGAAAGAACCTTGCATCCAGTATGATCTTCAACTATTTTTTCGTAATCCTTGGTGTACATTTCACGAAGAAGCGAACGCATTTTTTTTACAAGTTTTTTGCCGGAATTGTGACTGACAAGGTGCTTTTCTTCCACTGTCAGGACACCTTTAAAACGAGTAATTAACATGTCATTGATTATATATGTTTTGGCTTCCTGTGGTCCTCTGCCAATAAGATCACGCTGGAATTTAATAAATGCTTCACTTATTTCAGCCTCAAGTTTCTTTTTAGAATTTAACATATTGCCTCCATTTTATCTCAGGAATTTTATGGGGTTTATCATAATGCCCCATCTAAGTTCTTGTCAATATGAGTTTGTAAAACTTTAGAAAAATCCGTAATATATAGGATTTTAGAGTAAATAAAGGTTTTTATGGATAAATTTGATTGAAATGGACTTATATGAACGAATATGAAGTTTTTTCGAGATTTAATGAGGTTTACAAACCTTTAATGGTGAGCGTAGAATAATCCTCATAAATAACAATTTGATATCGGCCAAATCTCAAGTAATTGAGAACGGAGGACCCACTATTATTGGGGTTAATTCTGCATTTGCAGAAGGGATGAGACACTCTTTCGCCATCCTACCCGTCAGCTAACTTCGTCGGCTAAAGCGAAGGAGGTCATTAGACCACCTTAATTCAGGAGGCTTTTTTTGTTGTGATTAAAGCAAAAAAGCAACCTGTCATTTCAGTAGGTCTTTTTATTATGCCTATAAATGAAAAGGTTTCTTGGAAGACTGATCGCAGAGAGAGCTGTATAGCTTGCTAGGCGTTAAGTAGACCAATGAGTACTTTTTCTCCAACAATATGTTTGCTTGTGCAAGTCATTCTTTTTTCCGCTGCGTGAATGTTTTTTACGCTGCTGGAATCTGAATAGAATTTGCATGGCTGCATACTGGAGAGAGAGTAAGCATTGGTCTATTTTTTTATGTTTTAGTAGTCAGGATTATCTAACCAAGAAAAAATTAAGCGTGGAAAACAAAAAAAGTAAGTGGAGCGATTGTATGGGAAAAGTACTGATTAGAAATTATTCAAATTTAGTAAAGAATAGCATCTTGGCTAGCCATATGCACACAAATAATCTGTAAATATTTTACTATGACAAAAAGTGGTTTAAGATCACTATCAATTTTCCCGAATGCACGAGCTTTTTATAACTGTATCTCTTTCCTAATTCTCTTATTGATGGAATTAACATTGTTAGAATTTTTTCAGAGTTCAAACCTTACAGACTAATAGTAGTCACTTGTCATAACCAATATATTAGCATGTGTAAAAGAATGGGAGCTGATTGTGTTATCGGATTTTAACAAACAATGTTCTCTAGTTTAATTGCCAGTAATTATTAAGCGGTGAAAAAAAGAAATTTATTCTTAATGATTGTTTGGAATGAGAAGGGAGAAATTCACATGGATTTTGTATCGATATTACTTATAGCTATAACTTTTTTTCTCTTTTTAGGATTTATTCTTTTTTGTAACAAAGTTATAGAAAAAGAGGGAGAGTAGATAATGTTTTTATTTCTTATCGTCGGAGCGATTACATTGTATTTAATTCATGCTCTAATTTATCCAGAAAAATATTAATAGTTACTAACGGAGGAAAAGTAAATGGATTTATTACAAATCGGCGTGGTATTGGCACTTGTCGTTATATTAGCCATACCAATGGCCAAATATTTAACGAATGTTTATTCTCTTGAAATAACAAAACAAGATAGCATGTTTGGAAAAATAGAACGAGTTATTTTCAAACTATCTGGCATTGATACAAATGATATGAGATGGCAGCAGTATGCCAAGGCACTGCTATTGAGTAACTTAGTAATGTTTATTATCTCGTACATTATCATTCGCTTTCAAGGTGTTTTACCAGGTAACCCTAGTAAGATAGACAGCATGGAGCCATTATTGGCATTTAATACTGCTGCAAGTTTTCTTACAAATACCAATTTACAGCACTATAGTGGAGAATCGGGTCTTTCTTATTTATCTCAAATGGCAGTAATTATATTCTTGATGTTTACGACACCCGCTACTGGTCTTTCATTATGTATGGCATTTTTTAGAGGGTTAACGAATCAGCGGAGTATAGGAAACTTTTATGTGGATTTAATCCGTTCGATTACTCGGGTGCTACTTCCATTATCTATTTTGATTGGTTTAGTTCTAGTGTCACAGGGGGTGCCGCAAACACTTAATCCTACAGCAATTGCTAACACATTAGAAGGAGCCACGCAAAATATTGCAAGAGGTCCTGTAGCTGCATTAGAGTCTATCAAGCACATTGGTACAAATGGAGGAGGATTCTTTGGGGTCAACTCAGCCCATCCATTTGAAAATCCTAACGGTTTTACAAATGTCTTGGAAATATTATCTATGTTTCTTATACCTGCCGCTCTTCCATTGACTTTTGGATATATGGCGAGAAATAAGAAACAAGGCTGGATCCTTTTTTCAGCGATGGGATTAATGTTGCTTGTCTTCTTAAGTATTACTTTTATCAATGAAAAAAATGGTAATCCAGCATTAGAGAAAATAGGTCTTTCACAAGAGAATGGGAGTATGGAAGGAAAAGAGGTTCGTTTTGGTATTGCTCAGAGTGCATTATTTACAAGTGTGACAACAGCTGCTACTACAGGCTCTGTTAATAATATGCATGATACCCTTACTCCACTCGGAGGCATGGCACCACTGGCAATGATGATGTTGAACTGTGTGTTTGGCGGTGATGGAGTAGGGACGGTAAATATCCTTATGTATTCAGTAATGGCTGTATTTCTTGCCGGACTTATGGTTGGCCGTACACCTGAGTTTTTAGGTAAGAAAATTGAAGGAAAGGAGATGAAATTAATAGCAATAGCGATTCTTCTGCATCCATTAATCATCTTAGTACC
Organism: Peribacillus butanolivorans; assembly: GCF_001273755.1. Lineage (GTDB taxonomy): Bacteria > Bacillota > Bacilli > Bacillales > DSM-1321 > Peribacillus > Peribacillus butanolivorans. The sequence continues at coordinate 2,436,801 of NZ_LGYA01000001.1, read as the reverse complement.
CTCTGCTATAGCTTTAGCAACACAGTTGGGTTCATCGGCTATTTCAAACCCTGGTTTTCATGGTATTTCTCAAGTAGTCTATGAGTTTACTTCTTCTGCAGCCAATAATGGTTCTGGTTTTGAAGGTTTAGGTGACAATACACCATTTTGGAATATTTCGACTGGTTTAGTCATGTTGTTTGGCCGTTACTTCTCAATGATTGCAATGATTGCTGTCGCTGGATCATTACTCGCTAAGAAACGTGTTCCAGAAACAAACGGAACATTTAAAACAGATAATAGTACGTTCCTTGTTATTCTTTTAGCTACTGTTTTAATTATTGGAGCATTGACTTTCTTCCCAGTAATTGCACTTGGGCCAGTCGCTGAGTGGCTAACGATTAGATAAATGTTGAAAAGGAGTATTCCAAATGAGTACAAAGCGTAAAGCAAACGTAAGTAAGAAAATTGTTTTAGAGGCGATTAAAGATGCGTTCAAAAAATTAAATCCAAAAGTAATGGCTCGTAATCCAGTTATGTTTGTAGTTGAAATAGGGTTTGTTATTACCCTTCTCCTTTCAATATTCCCTGCACTTTTTGGTGGAATATCAGAAAGAGGATATAACATTGCAGTGACCATCATTTTATTTATGACCATTATTTTTGCTAATTTTGCTGAAGCTCTGGCAGAAGGACGCGGAAAAGCACAAGCTAATAGTCTTAAAAAGACAAAGCAGGATACTAAAGCAAGGTTAATCCTGAAAGATGGCAGCATAAAAATAGTCGATGCCACAGAACTACGCAAGGGCGATACAGTTTTAGTGAAAGCCAATGATTTAATTCCAACGGATGGTGATGTAATCGAAGGAGTGGCTGCTGTAGACGAATCAGCAATTACTGGTGAATCAGCTGCTGTAATAAAAGAGTCTGGTGGGGATTTTAGTTCGGTAACAGGTGGAACAAAAGTTATTAGTGACTATATCAAAGTCAAAGTAAGTACTGATCCTGGGGAATCTTTCCTTGATCGTATGATTAACTTGGTAGAAGGAGCTAAAAGACAAAAAACACCAAATGAAATTGCCCTAAGTACTCTGCTTGTTAGTTTGACACTTATCTTTTTGCTTGTATGTACTTCGCTAGTACCTATTGCTTCATATATCAAAGTGACATTGCCAATCGCTACCTTAATAGCATTACTGGTATGCTTGATTCCTACAACAATCGGAGGTCTACTCTCTGCTATTGGAATAGCAGGAATGGACAGAGTAACACAATATAATGTAATTGCGAAGTCTGGAAAATCGGTAGAAGCAGCTGGTGATATTAACACGATCATCCTTGATAAAACGGGAACCATCACACATGGTAACCGCATGGCTGCTGCCCTTTTACCGGTTAATGGTATAAGTCAAGAAGAGCTTAACAAATTTGCGGTATATTCATCTTTACATGATGAAACTCCAGAAGGCCGTTCTGTCATAGAATTTGCAAAAAAATCCGACTTGTCTGAAAAAGAATTAGATAAATATGGTACAGAAGGGATAGAGTTTACTGCTGAAACCAGGATGAGCGGAACAGACTTTTCTGATGGGAAAAAGGTCAGAAAAGGTGCAGTGGATGCAATAATCGAGTACATCCTGTATCAGGGGGGAAGAGTCCCAAGTGATTTAAAAGACATTAGTGATAAAGTGGCCATGCAAGGCGGAACGCCACTGGTTGTTATAGAAGGAAATCGTGTACTAGGTGTTATTTACTTGAAAGATACAGTAAAACCAGGTATGAAGGAACGTTTTGATGAATTACGAAAAATGGGCATTAAAAGCGTGATGTGTACTGGTGATAACCCTTTAACTGCTGCGACTATTGCTAAAGAAGCCGGAGTAGATGATTTTATTGCCGAGGCAAAGCCTGAAGATAAAATTTCTGTTATTAAGAGGGAACAAGCGGAAGGTAAACTTGTAGCAATGACCGGAGATGGCACAAACGATGCGCCTGCGTTGGCACAGGCTGATGTAGGATTGGCTATGAATACAGGGACAAATGCAGCGAAGGAAGCTGCTAATATGGTGGATTTGGATTCAGATCCTACAAAAATCATTGAAGTAGTAGCCATTGGAAAACAATTGCTTATGACCCGAGGTGCTTTAACAACCTTTAGCATTGCGAATGATGTGGCTAAATATTTTGCGATAATCCCTGCTATGTTCATGTTGGCTATTCCTCAAATGAAAGCTCTAAATATTATGGGATTAGCAACACCTCAAAGTGCTATATTATCAGCTTTGATATTTAACGCCATTATCATTCCATTGCTAATACCATTAGCAATGAAGGGTGTTAAATATGTTCCTATGAGCGCCACAAGATTGTTAACAAAGAATTTGTCTCTATATGGATTAGGAGGCGTGTTAGTTCCATTTATCGGAATTAAATGTATTGATTTAATTCTTGTGATGTTTAGAGTAGCTTAAAATTAAAAATAAGGGTGAGAATTCATGTTAAAGAATATACGTACAGTTTTCGTACTACTATTTATTTGTGGAATTGCGTATCCGTTACTGATGACAATGCTAGCTCAGGTGATATTGCCTGTAAAAGCAGAGGGTAGCTTAATTAAAAATGAATCGGGTGAAATTATAGGCTCCGAAATGATTGGCCAATCTTTTAAAGATCCGGGATACTTCCACGGTCGTATTTCTTCCATTAATTACGACGCAGCTGGCTCAGGTACGCCAAACTATTCTCCATCAAATAAGGAAATGATTGAACGGACATTAAATGATATTGAAGAATTTTCAAATGAAAACCCTACAGTAGATAAAGCAGATGTACCTTCTGACTTAATGACAAATTCGGCTTCAGGACTTGATCCAAATGTTTCTCCTCAAGGAGCGATTGTTCAGGTTCCCCGTATTGCAAATGAGAGAGGATTATCTGAAAAAAGTTTATATAATCTTGTTGACGAATACACGGAAAGTCGTTCATTTGGACTTTTTGGTGAACCTCGAATTAATGTTTTGAAGTTAAATATAGCATTGGACGAACTAGAATAATTTTGATTAGGAGAGTTTTTCCACTCTCCTTTTACCTTAGAATGAAACTGGAGGTAGTAATATGCCAGATCAATTTCGTAGAAAAACACCAGATGAAATTCTACAGTCGATCTCTAATATTAAAAAAGGGAGGCTGAAGATCATACTTGGGGCTGTATATGGTTCAGGGAAAACCTATCATTTGCTCCTTGAAGGAAATGAGTTAAAAAAACGTGGGATTGACGTAGTTGTCGGGGTAGTTTGCACATCGAGTAGTCCTAAAACACTTGAGCAATTAGGCTGCCTAGAAATTATACCTTCTATCGAATGGGAGCAAAACGGTCATGTAAGACAAGATTTGAATATGAAGGAAATTTTCAAACGAAACCCGGAAGTAATTTTAGTTGACCAATTAGCTCATAAAAATCATTCATCTGCTAAAAACCCAACTAGATTAGAAGATGTTAAGGAGTTAATAAACAATGAGATTAGTGTCATAACAACAATAAATATTTACGAGTTGAAAGGAGTGAAAAAAGTTGCAGAGCAATTACTACAACTGCCACTTCATGTAAATGATACTGTACCCGAAGATACATTGACGCAGGCAGATGAAGTACGTCTTTTAGATGTTACTCCTGAAGCAATTTTAAAACGTCTCCAGGAAGGGGAAATAGAAGAAAAAGACGAACAAGCCAAAGGACTTGTGCAATTATACAATAAGGATAACCTAGCGGTACTTAGGGAACTGTCACTCCGGTTTTTGGCTGGAGAAGTGGAAGAGGATCTAACTGAATATCGAGAAGAGGAAGGGTTATTGGGACCTTCAGGTGCTTCTGAACGGATTTTGGTATGTGTACAATATCATTGGAATGGATCCATCTTAATACGAAGAGGGGATCAAATAGCCAAACGTTTAGGTGGGGAGCTATTGATTGTTAGCTTTGTTCCAACTCAAAGAAAATTATCTAAAGAAGAAGAAATGTTTAAAAGATCCATGCAAAAACTCATAAATAAATTAAATGGAAAATTTGAGGAATTGACAATAAAAGGGGAAGAAATCGCTGAAGAAATAGTTGAATATGCCATGCAACATTATGTAACTCGAATAATCCTTGGTCATTCTAAAAGGACAAGATGGGAAGAGATTATTCACGGTTCAATAGTCAATAGAATATTGAGAAAAACGAAAAATATTGATGTGTTTATTGTAGCAGACCGTGCAGAAGTACATGGAGAAAGAGTAATACCCGCTATTCAGTCAAAAGTAAGGAAGAAAAATCCATATCAAAGACTTTCTCCTGATGAAATAAAAGAAAAAATACAAGGGGTAAAAAGAGGTACGTTAAAAATTTATATTGGGGCTGCACCCGGTGTAGGAAAAACATTTACCATGCTGAGGGAAGCAAATCAATTGAATCAAAACGAAATTGATGTTGTGATTGGATTATTGGAAACACACGGGCGTAAAGAGACAGCAGCGCAAATTGGAACTTTAGAAATCATACCTCGAAAACATATTACATATAAAAACGTAGTACTGGAGGAAATGGACCTTAAGGCCATAATTATTCGCAATCCTGAAGTAGTGCTGGTAGATGAATTAGCACATACGAATGTACCTGGAAGTAACAACCAAAAACGTTATCAAGATGTAATTGCCATTCTGGATGCCGGAATTTCGGTTATTTCTACAATGAATATTCAACATGTAGAAAGTTTAAATGATAGTGTAAAGCAAATAACAGGAGTGTGTGTAAGAGAAACTGTTCCAGACAGTTTTCTTCATTTAGCAGACGAACTAGAGTTAATTGATATCTCCCCAAAGGCACTCAGACAACGGATGCAGGAAGGATATATATATGCTAGAGATAAAGTAGAACAGTCACTTAGCAATTTCTTTAAGACACGAAACCTTATAGCATTGAGAGAACTTACGCTCCGTGAATTAGCAGATGATGTGGATGACAGATTAGAGTCATTAAAACGAAAAGAGGGAGTAAGAGGTCCGTGGAGAAAAGAAGAAGTAATCTTTGTCTGTGTAAATCTTAGACCAGATTCTGAGCGCCTAATTAGAAGAGGATTTCGTATTGCCTATCGTCTTAAAGCTAAGTGGTTTGTTGTGTACGTTAAAGATCAACCACCTCTGTCAAATGATGAGCAGAATATACTCGATAAAATCATAAGTCTTACGAATCGATTAGGTGGTAATTTCGAATTATATTCCACTGCAGACAGACGATTAGTGGTTGGTGAAATAACTAAACATTTACAAGATAAAAAAGCGACACAAGTTATCATAGGACATTCAGCAAGATCGAGATGGCAAGAAATTAAACAAGGTTCCATTGTTGCACGTCTACTAAGAGAGGCTAGACATCTCGATGTTCTGGTGGTAGCTGATTAAATGACAGATGATTATTTTATCAAAAAATCCCTTCTATAAAAATGTTCTAGATATAGTTTTTGATAAACTTAGATAGCCTTAGGTTATAAGAATCCTACCGAATACTTCCTACTAGTGCAACAACCTTCACTTTTACTACCTCCAGGTGTTTTTATTCATTTTGCTTTGGTTCATTTAATAATCGGTATCTATAAAAAAACGGAAAAGAATGCTTACAAATGCTCGTTTTTCTTTCATGAGCTTGCCTACATTCAATTGGTTCCTGTCCCGTTTTCAACAAACAAAGAACGACCCAAAACCATTATGTCTTTGGGTCCGTGCCAAATACCCCACTAACGGTAACCAGATGGATAACTTCATACGAAAGGTCCGTGTATATTTTCTTAGTTTTACAACTTTTTATAATCAAAAGCTCATGAGGACAGTTAGTTTTACGTCTGTTTTACAGATGAAAAGACGAGACATATCAGACTGTAAGAGCAGTAACAAAAACCGTCCGTAAAGTATTTCATAAATTTAGGGAATTTTACACTTACAGAAATATCCCATAATTGTAATATAAAGGGTGAATGAATTTCATGAAGGGAATGATTGATGCAATGAAAAGAATGGTTTTATGTATTTCATTGACTTTTGTAGCTTTTTTTGTCCTTTTTGGCTCCCTTGATTTCTTTACCAACAAGGCATCTGCAGAAACCCACGCCTATGATGGAAAAAGCCCTTACTACAATAGTTGTGCGGCTAGTGCGGTTACGAAGAAGAATTTGAAAATTTATGCAAACGGTGCTTCTGCAAATTTAGAGTTGAAATTCAGTACAACTTGCAAAACCGCTTGGGCAAAGATTACTCTAAGCAGGCCAGCTAAAACTGACGGAGAGGCAACGGCATTAGTCGTCCGGAACACTGATAATAAACAATTTAGTTGTGCATCTCCTGGAGGAAATGGGGAGATTAATAAAGGTCAAACAACATGTTATACACCTATGGTATATGATTTAGATCCGCGAAAAGCGAAAGCAGTTGCATTTTGGCCATATACGGCAGGTGAAACCGGCTGGTATTAATGATAAAGCAAAAGCCTTCTTCTACTTTTATGTAAAGAAAGGATGAATGACTTGAATCATAAACTTAAAATGATAGGTTTATCGTTAGTAATGATGTTGTCGATGTTCGTTATTGATTTTTTTATATTTGGGAATAATCAAGCACTAGCCGAAAATCATAATTATGATGGAAAAAGCCCTACCTATAATAGTTGTGCAAACTCGGCTGTTACGAAGGATACAAAATGGATTGATTCCGTTTCGTATGTAGAATTGAAATTCAGCACTACCTGTAAAACTGCCTGGGCGAAAGTTACTGTTACGCGTCCGGCTGTATACAATCATGAAGCGGATGCTAGAATCGTTAGAAGCACAGATGGTAAAGCTTATACGTGTAACAGCACAGGAGGAAATGGTGTTGTAAATAAAGGGCAGACCTCATGTTATACACCAATGGTATATGACTTAGACCCGCGCAAGGCACAGGCCCAGGGGATACATGCTATCCCTAATAGTGACGCCTATAAGAAAGCGGTAACTATTTGGTATTAGTAGTGGTCTTTGATCATCATATAATGATTAGATGATAAATATTTCTTCAGAACAAGCCTAGCTCTTTTTTGTGTGTGGATTTGTCAACCGAGAGCCATTCCATTGCGGAGTGGCTCTCTTTTTACTTTTTCTGAATGCCGTCCCTTTCCATCTGGATCTGGCTTAATACCCAATGATAACAAGTGTCGCTTTTTTGTCTTGTAATTGATTCGTTATTGGGATGTGTACAAAGAGTACTATGAAATCTATATATATTAACTAATTCAATTATAGTGATTTGTTGAGAAGTATTTTATCTTGTAATGGTGATTATATAATTACCATTTGATCCTGTTAAAATGAATGGTACTTTAGGTCGGGGCAATGATCGCAAGAGTAGTAGTTTTATTTTTAAATATAAGGTAAAATATGGTATAATAATTACAGATTTTTCATTATATTAAAAATATAAGGAGTTGCAAACGATGATTTCATTTCCTAAGCCTGATGTTGAGCAGTTTTTGCGAACTTTTTCTATTGGTGATTTTGCACTTAGTCCAGATGAAAAGAAGCTGGTTTTTAGTACGAATTTGAGTGGTAAGTATAATTTATGGGGGATGAATCTGCCAAACACCTTCCCTTATCCGCTCACATTTGTGGATCAAAGCTGCCAAGGTCTTTTATATGATAAGCAAAGCAGGTTTATTATTGCTGGATTTGACCAAGACGGCAATGAAAATACTCAATTTTACGGGATTCCCTTGCAAGGTGGGGCGATGAAGGAAATTGTCTATCATGAAGATACTCGTAATTTTATGCCGATGTTATCGGAAGACAGCAATAAACTTTATTACACTTCATCGAAAGGAAATCCGTCCTATTTGAATGCCTATTGTTTAGATTTAGAATCAGGGCGTGAAACAAAGGTTCTAGAAGGAAAGGATGCAGCAACGTATTTATATGGCTTAAGCCCAGATGAAGAAACCTTACTATACTATAAACACTTTGCTAATACATATACTCTTCTATATGCGAAACGCGGCCATGAAAATATCCTGCTTACGCCTCCTACTGAGAAACAACACACAGTTAATGATGGTGTTTTTGTTTCAGATTCAATGGTATATTTACTGACTGATTATGATTCAGATTTTACCTATTTGGCTTCATACAACCTTGAAACAGACCAATTCAGTAAAGTTAAAGAATTGGAAAATGAGAGTTTTGATGGCTTAAAATATAGTAAAGAGCATCAATTATTATATGTAACTAGTCAAAAGGGTGTAGAGGATCATTTATATGAATACAATCTCCAAAGTACTGATTGGAAGAAGCTTTCGTCCCCTTGCAGTGTCATTGAAAAGCTTGAAGTCGCTAAATCAGGCACTCTGTACTTATTAGGAAGGAGTGCAACTAAGCCTCATAATATTTATAAACGATTGGGAAATGAGTGGATATCATTAACCCAGTATTCTGTTCCTGGAGTAGATTCAAATGACTTAGTTGAACCGGATGTCATAACATACCCATCTTTTGATGGCCTGGAGATTGAAGCATTATTTTTTAGGGCAAAAAAGGAAAATGATAATGGTGAAGTTATTTTCTGGCCTCACGGAGGTCCACAAGCGGCAGAACGGAAATTTTTTAGAGCTTCATTTCAGTTCTTTTTAAATCATGGGTACAGTATTTTCGCTCCAAACTTTCGTGGTTCTTCTGGTTATGGTTTGGAATTTATGAAAATGGTAGAAGGAGACTGGGGATATGGGCCACGCTTAGATAATGTAGCTGGTCTAGATTGGTTGATAAAAAATGGATATGCACAAAAAGGAAATATACTATTAATGGGTGGAAGCTATGGTGGTTATATGGCTCTTCTTCTTCACGGTCGCCATGCTGATTACTTTAAAGCGGTTGTTGATATTTTCGGTCCATCAAATCTATTCTCTTTTATCAATTCGGTTCCTGAAGATTGGAAGCCAGTTATGGATCAATGGGTAGGAAATCCGGAAAAAGATAAAGAAAAGCTCATTGAGTATTCTCCAATCACTTATTTAGACTCTATGACAAAGCCAATGCTTGTTATTCAAGGTGCAAACGATCCTCGTGTTGTCAAAGAAGAATCAGACCAAATTGTGCAAGCATTAAAGGATAAAGGAAGAGATGTTGAATATATGTTGTTAGAAGATGAAGGACATGGCTTTTCAAAGAAGGAAAATGAAATTGCCGTCTATCAAAAGATACTTTCATTCTTTAATCAATTCGTTCGTTCAAAAGAGAAAGCATAATCTAAGATTCCTGTTTGGGACTCCTCCGAAGCTACAAAGTTTATGAAACTGTTAGAAATTACCAAATAATAATTGTATAACCTAAATAGGATTTTGAAGGGAATAATTCTTCAACAGGACAAAAACACTAATTTAGCTGACACAAATTTTATTTAAGCTATTTCTTTGTAAATAAAACGGAGTCATTAGATGTAATAAGAAAATTAAGAAATATAAAGTGAAAAAGAGGTTGTTTCAAAATTCGGACAGCCTCTTTAAATTTTTTTATTAATTAATTTAAAGATGAAAATATGAAGCTGATTTAACGATAATTTCATTCCCTTGGAGATTGTATACTTTGCACAGTTTGTTAGTTACGAATTCAAGTGGAATGTATAATTGATAGAGATGAATGGAGAAAACAACCACCTTATCAGATTTGTTCCATAAAAATATTTATATATATATTAGAGTTTTATTGGGCTATTCCTTATTTGCCCTAAATACTCTATATCCCAAACTGTTTCCACAAGTTAGGACAAGCCGATAATGCTCCTCTATGATTTGTTCCAAAGATTCATTTAAAGGAAGAATGAGGTTATCGACAGCTGATGAATTTTTTAATTCTTCTAAAACTGTATTCGACTTTAGAATTTTTAGATTTTTAAATCCCTCCTTTTTGAATGCTTTTAACCATTCCGATTGTGTCAAGACATTCGTTAAATTATAGAATTTCATTATTTCCTTTTTTTGATTAAGGTTAAGTTCAGTCTCTGCCGTCATATCAATAGAAAGCAAAGTACCACCAGGTTTTAGGACTCTGTAATATTCACAAAGCGATTGTTGAATATTAGTGAATGCTGTTGTGGATTCAGCCATGATAAAATCAAAATAATTATTAGTAAAAGGTAAATCTTCTATGGAATTCATATAAACATTACTGGGTATGTTAGCTTGTTGAAATCGTTGGTTTGCATGTTTTACCATCTCAGGGTGATTATCCAATGCGAAAACTTGGCAAAGAAAGTGTTGAGCCAAGAATTGAGATGTTTGCCCTGTTCCGCATCCAGCATCAAGGATTTTTGTGGATTGGTCTATTTTTTCATTCTTTAAGAGTTGTTTAGTTAGTTCAAATCCTCCAGGATGAGCCCCTTCAATTCCTAAGAATGCTAAGGCGTCTTGGTATGAATGATTCATTGCATTGTCTCCTTTAAAAAAGTAATTCATTTATTTTATGCAGCTGAATCAATGCGTGATTGAAATCAACAAAAAGGTAAATCTGAAACAGACTTTTAATTTGTATTAGGTGTTTAATCTATGCAGGCTAGTCCCCGGATGCATACGATGTAGAACGATTACACAAGGGGAGTGTTAAAATGGGAAACCACAATTATTATCACAAGTGCAGGCAAGGTGTTGGAAGACCAGTAGAAATTCGTACAAATAGAGGGACGGTTCATCGTGGAATCATACATCGGGTTACTCGTAACCGCGTTTATATTCGTCCAATTGATGATGGTGATAACATTGGAGGATTTGGATTTGGTTTTGGTTTTAATTCAGGATTTGGTCGGGGGGCTGCTAATGGATTTGCCTTTGGGGCAATTGCGTCCTTAATCTTTCTTGCATTTCTTTGGTAGTAAAATAAAATAGAACACTAAAAAACCTGAAAAATAGACTCAGGTTTTTTTATTTTGTTTCGCGGAATGTCATATGGAAATAATCTAGATGAAAAAAGGTACTTAAAGGGGATTTTTTTCACTTGAAAGTATTTGAGTAGAAAAAAATGAAAAGGCTGGAAAAGAAGCGGTAAATAACGGAGTCCCAGGAGCAACAGATGACACATTCCTTCATTTGGCTGGTACCCCAATTGTCACGACTGGAGCAGGAGACAGGGAAGTCAAAATCAAATTAATGAATATGTTGATATGGAAGAACTTGAGGAGACTACAGAAATCTATCGGACTGCTGCACTTATTTTTTTAAATGAAAATTTATTAAATGAAAGGATTTAAAATTACTGTACTACCTGATGGAACATGCTCTTATATCAGAACAAAATTAAGTACATCGCTTAAAGTGGTGTACTTTTAATTGATAATTACAAGCAACAAAGTAAAACTTTTAAACAAAAAAATAATAGCAAAAGTAATACATCCAACTGTTATGTAACTATCGAGAATATTGAATTTCGTAAAATAGGAAACTCTAAAAAAGCAGCAATAATATATTGGGAAAAATGTTAAAATTGAGTGGATATTAGATAGGAGATAATCATGCGTAATGAGAAGTTAAGAGGTTTAAAACGAAAGACAAGAAATATGAAAAAACGAATTGGGGATGAAACAACTGATTTTCCTTCGGATTTACCTATTTGATATTATATTACTCTTGCTCTTGACATATTGATTTTCCAACGTAAAAAAACAACAACCCTAATACCAGCGTAGCTGAAACTATTCTAACTGGACCAATAAAGGTTATGGGAACAACAAATTTCTTAACTGGATGTCGATTGGTACTTACCCTCGGGAGCGTGCAGGACTTTGGTATATTATTTAATTTAAAATAGTTACTGATACGATTCTGTCGTTATAATATAATTATATTTCATTTTAGAGGTGAAACAACATAATGAAAATTGGTGTTATAGGCTCAAAGTATTTTTTAGAATCCTTATCTGTTCATTATCCCTTATTTCCTGAAGTACAATTTATTTCCTTTCAGTACGAGATGCCGGAAGAAAGTAGTCTGTTAATAGAAGAAGCTGGTAAACAAACTGATTTAGTATTGTTTTCAGGTTCAATCCCTTTTTATTATGGGTACAAGCAAGTTAAAAGAAATTTCATAGAAGCTATATATGTCCCTTTTGATGAATTGACTGTAGCGCTCTCGTTATTATCGATTTCTCATCGGGAACAAGTGACTTTGAATGAAATTTCTATCGATTTACCGGATCAAAGCCGGTTAATGAAGGTACTGGAAGAATCAGAAATCGTAGAAAAGTCCCTTTATGTTAAGGATTACCCTTGGATATATAAGAGGGATGAAGAAACCCAGGCACTAAATATAGCTGAATTTGTCCACTTTCACAGCAAACAATATAAGGAAGGAAAAACCCTTTTTGCACTAACGAGTATTCATGCAGTTTATCAGGAGCTTCAAGGGCTATCCATTCCTTCTAGATATATGGTCCAGCCCAAACATACCTTAATTGAAAGCCTAACAAGAGCTATATCTTTGTTGAAACTAAAGAAAACGGAAGAATCTCAGATTGCAGTTATTTCTATTCAAGATTATCAACAAAATCTTAATGGGAGTGATTCATTTTTGAATTTTTTACAGAAGTTGAGTAAAAGGCTACAAGCTCGTGTTTCTCTTGAATACTTAAATCCATATTTGATTTATACAACACGTGGAGCATTGCAGGCGTTCGAAAACGATTTTTATAATGATATTATCGGACAAATGGAAAGAGAATTTCAAAATTTATTCCAAATAGGTATTGGGTATGGGTATACAATTCAGGAGGCGGAAAAACATTCAGCCCAAGCGTTATTTTTTACTAATAAATTTCTAAAGAGTAAAACGATTGCATGCTTGGTGGATGAAGATCAAAAATTACAAGGACCTTTATTTGAAGAAAATCACCTTGTGGAATTGAAAAATGAGGATGAAACTATTCAAAAACTAGCTAGTGAACTTAAAATGAGTGCAAAAAATATAAAGTTAATTCATCAGTTTATTTCCATAAACAATTTTCGGGCTTTTTCTGCAGCAGAGCTAGAAGAATACATGAATTGCACCCGACGATCGGCAGAAAGATTCATTAAAAGGCTCATTGAAGGAGGCTGTCTTTTAAAAGGAGGTGAGGAGCATCCTTACGATCAAGGAAGACCTCGAAATTTATATTTAGCTACAGAAAAATTAAAGACCCTAATTGGATTTTAAAAATTCAGACTTTACAGAAAAATGGGATTAGTATATATTATTTTTATTAACGACATATAGCGACAGTATGAAAGGGGAGCTTAGTTTTGATTATTGAACGTTGTGAAATTTATGCCACTCATTTGCCTTTAAAAGAACCATTTGTTATTTCCTATGAAACATATAAGTATATGCCTTCTGTTATCGTAAAATTGATAGCCGATAACGGGCTAGTAGGATATGGTGAAGCAGTACCTGATGAACATGTAACAGGGGAAACGTTTTATGCAACATTCGAAGTATTAAAGCATGTCCTTTTGCCTGCAGTGAAACAAGAAAATCCATTTAATTTGGAAAAAATTCACTACATTATGAATTCGGCCATTATGGGAAATCCCTCAGCAAAAGCGGCCATTGATATTGCGTGCTATGACCTTATGGGAAAATACACAAAATTGCCGATTTATGATTTATTAGGTGGGAAATTTCATGAATCCCTAACGTTTGCAAAAGTTTTAAGTATTGACGAACCAGAGATTATGGCTGAAAAAGCTCAGGAAGCTGTCGACCAAGGATATACTTCGTTAAAACTTAAAGTAGGTTGGGATATTGAGTCAGATGTAGAGCGTATAGCAGCGGTTCGAGAAAAAGTTGGGGAGAAGTTTCCAATTCGGGTAGATGCCAATCAGGGATGGGGAACTTATGCCAATGCCCTTCCAGCAGTAAAAGCCTTGGAACCATTTCACCTTTCATGGTTAGAACAGCCGATAAGAATGGGAGACATTGACGGTCTTGCAGAACTCAAAGAAAAAACAACCATTCCCATTATGGCTGATGAAAGCATCCATCACGGGTACCATCTACAGGAACTAATTAAAAAGAAGGCCGTAGATAAAATCAATATAAAACTAATGAAGTGCGGTGGAATTTATCAGGCAATCCAATTGGCAAAGACAGCTGAGATTGCAGGTATCAGCTGCCAAATTGGGTCCATGGTAGAATCCTCAATCGGATCGTCAGCAGGATACCATACGGCCATTTCACGAAAAAATATTACCAGTACAGAACTGACAGGTCCACTGCTATTCAGTCAGGACATTGGAAATCTTGATTATGAAATTCCCTATGTACATCTTACAAGAGAACCGGGGCTTGGAATTAATATCAACGAGGAAGTTCTTGGGCAATTAACCATAAAAAAAGAGCAAGTTTAATATTTTTATTGAAACCGGATGTAGCAAATCATTTAGGATGAGGTGAAATAATGGAAACTGAAAAAAATAATGTGACAGTTAAGAAAAAGGCATGGTTAAAAGTGCCACATACATATACGCTCATATTTATCATAATCATCATGGCAGGGCTTGCTTCATATGTAATTCCAGCCGGTGAATTCGATCGTGTTGAAGATGAGAAATCGGGTAGAATGCTTGTTGTCGACGGAAGCTATCATGCTATTGATCGTGATCCTGTGAGCTTCTTTGACCTTTTCACGTCCATTCCATTGGGCTTAGAAAAGGGAGCCCAGATTATTTTTTATATTTTTCTTGTAAGTGGTGTATTTGGTATTATTCGAACTACTGGTGCGATTGAAGCAGGGGTCTATAAAGGGGTACGATCTCTTGAAGGGCGAGAAAAATTATTAATTCCGTTGAGTATGTTGCTTTTTTCCATAGGCGGCTTTAGCATGGGGATGGCAGAAGAAACCATTATCTTCGTGCCTATAGGGATCGCGATAGCAAGGGCTATGGGCTTTGATGCGGTTACTGGAACGGCTATGATTACCCTTGGTGCTGCTAGCGGATTTTTTGGAGGCATGCTCAACCCGTTCACGGTAGGGGTTGCCCAATCACTAGCTGAAGTACCTTTATTCTCTGGAATTGGATTCCGTTTTGTTGTCTATATTTTTGTGCTGGCATTTGCCATTTGGTATGTCAGCCGTTATGCAAATAAGGTAAAACAGAATCCTGAAAAAAGTGTAATCTATGATATTGAACAAAAAGAAAAACAAACGACCGGGTTAGTTGAATTCCCTGAGTTGACCGGACGCCATAAACTAGTTTTTCTAGCAATGATCTTTGGTCTGGCTTTTAACATTTATGGCGTGTTTAAATGGGGCTGGTTTTTAACAGAGCTCACGGCTTCTTTTTTGATTATGGGTATCGTTAGCGGGCTGGTTGGCGGTTTACAACTGGGGAAACTTTTTGATTCATTTATTGAAGGAGCCAGAGCAGTCACATTTGGTGCCTTGATCGTCGGCTTTGCAAGGGCTATTACAGTAGTTTTAGAAGAAGGTAAAATCATAGATTCGTTAGTCTTTATGGCAGCATCGGGGATAAGTCACCTACCACAAACATTGAATGTCGTAGGTATGTTTTTCACCCAAGCATTCCTTAATTTATTCATTTCTTCAGGCAGTGGACAGGCTGCGGCTACAATGCCAATTATGGTTCCTATTACTGATATTTTGGGATTGGAAAGACAGCTTGCCGTTCTTGCCTTCCAATATGGGGATTCTGTTACGAACTCAATTATTCCAACTTCCTCAGCATTAATGGGATACCTGGCTATTGCTGGAATTCCGTATGAGAGATGGGTTAAATTTATTTGGAAATTAATTCTCGGATGGACTTTGATTGCTTGTTTAGCATTAATAGCGGCAGTCGCTCTCGGTGTCTCCTGAGAAAATAAGGAGCGGTTTGATGAAGGAATTATTGACGGAAATAAAACCTCAAGTTTTGGAGATTTTCCACCATCTTCATGAGAATCCTGAAGTGAGCTGGAAAGAGTTTCAGACTACATCTTATATTTCAAAGGTGATCCAACAAAACGGGCTTGAAGTGACCAGTTTTTCGGATATGCCTGGAGTTATAGGTAAGTGGTCACCAGAGGACAGTATAAGTAATTTAACGATTGGATTACGAGCTGATATGGATGCTCTACTTCAAGATGTGGACGGCACTTTTCGTGCTAACCATTCCTGTGGACATGATGCTCATATGACGATTGTATTAGGTGTCTTGCTTTTATTAAGAAAAATGAAGATTATTCTTCCAGGTACATTAAAATTTATTTTTCAACCAGCTGAAGAAGTTGGTGAAGGTGCTTTAAAGATAATTGAAAAACAGGTACTGGATGATGTTGACTTTCTATATGGTCTTCATCTGCGTCCTATACAGGAAATTAAGTATGGACAAGCTTCTTCAGGCATCATTCATGGCTCAGCTGATACAGTATTTGGTGAGATTCACGGATTTGACGGACATGGCGCAAGACCTCATTTAACTTTAAATGCCATTGAAGTGATTAGTTCGATTGTTGAACAAATTAAAGGAATCCGTCTAAACCCGCAACTATCTTATTCAGTCAAAATGACACAGGTTTCTGCGGGAGGGGAAAATGCGAATATTATACCTGGATCCTCCAAGTTCAGCCTTGATTTACGTGCGCAAACAAATGAAGCGATGGATGAATTGATTGAAAAGGTGGATGATGTCCTGAAAAAAATGTCTGTCTTCTATCAATGCCAAATAAGCTTCAAACACAAAGAAAGAGTTTATGCCGCATCTGTTGATAAAGAAGCAGCAGAATTTATGGAGAAAGCAATCGAAAACACCTTAGGGGCTAAAGGGCTTGTGGGGCCTATTATTACCCCCGGTGGAGAGGATTTTCATTTTTATACAAAAGAAAGGCCTGCAATCAAGGCCACAATGCTGGGTGTGGGCTGCGATTTAGAGCCTGGTCTACATCATCCCAACATGGTATTTAATCAGGACGCCATTTTCACAGGAATTGAGATATTAACTAGGGTAGTTATTGAAACTTTTGAAAAATATAACAAATAAAAATATAGGAAATCGAATTCTTATATCGCTATGAATCATTCCAATAATAAAAAAGAGCAGACCTTTATATTGAAGAAATCGAGGAAGCAGAAAGAATTGTAAGAGCGTTCGAACAGGCATTAGCCAAAGGGGAAGGTGTATTACTACTTGAAGGGAAAATGATCGACCTTCCTATTGTAGAACGTGCAAAGCGTACCCTTCAATCAGTTAAATTATATCAATCGTGACGACTCCAGTTCCTACTGGAGCTTGAAGGGAGGAATATCTTATGAAGAAGATTAGAATTGGTTCAGGTGCGGGATATGCAGGCGATCGAATTGAACCAGCGATGGAATTAATACAAAAAGGAAATTTGGATTACATCATTTTTGAATGCTTAGCAGAAAGAACAATTGCCCTTGCTCAGCAAGAGAAAATGAAAAATCCTGATATGGGGTATAACCATTTATTGAAGTATCGTATGGATAAGGTCTTATCACTGTGTGTCGAGAATAATGTCACATTAATTACCAATATGGGAGCAGCAAACCCACTCGCTGCAGCTAAGATTGTTAAGAATATAGCAGAGGAAAAAGGCATCCATGATTTAAAAATAGCAGCAGTAATTGGAGATGATGTGTATCCAAACATCGAGAAGTACTCGGAATGCTCAATTATAGAAACCGGAGTACCATTGAAAGATGTGAAGTCTTCCATAATTTCTGCAAATGCATATATCGGAATTTCTGGAATTGTTACCGCGTTGAAAGAAGGGGCAGATATTGTAATTACCGGCCGGGTATCAGATCCCTCATTAGTAGTTGCACCACTTCAGCATGAATTTGGTTGGCAGGATACAGACTATGAGCTTCTTGGTAAGGGGACAGCGGCTGGTCATTTACTCGAGTGTGCAGCCCAAGTGACAGGTGGTTATTTCGCCGATCCGGGGTATAAGGATGTTCCTGACTTATGGAATGTCGGTTATCCGATCGCCGAAGTACAGGGAAATGGGGACTTTTTTTTAACCAAGCTTGAGGATTCGGGAGGTATGGTTACGGCTGCGACCGTAAAGGAACAAGTTGTTTATGAAATTCACGACCCAACCCGATATCTTACTCCTGATGTTATTGCTGATTTCTCTCAAATAGAAGTGATAGAAAAAGTGACAAACCAAGTGCATATTACTGGGGTGTCTGGAAAAGAGAAGAGTGGTCTCTATAAAACGAGCATCGGCTACGTGGACGGATACATAGTTGAAGCAGAAATTAGTTACGGCGGTTCGGGTTGTTTGGAAAGGTCAAGACAGGCGGAAGAAGTAGTGAGGCACCGGTTGAGTCAGGCTAATATAGAGATTCAAGAAATGAGAATCGATCATATTGGTTCTAATTCACTGTATGGATCTTCTATTTCAGAGCCGTTGTATGACCGAGAAAGGCTATCCGAGGTACGATTAAGAGTGGCTGCCAGGACGGCTGATAAAGGAGCTGCTGATGTGATCGGCCAAGAGGTGGAAGCACTCTATACTAATGGGCCTGCTGGAGGCGGTGGTGTTCGGGTTAATGTCCAAGAGGTTGTATCAATTGCATCCATTCTTATTCCTAGCGAAGAGATTACAATCGAAGTAACGTACGAGGAGGTCGGCAAGATTGAAACTCAAGCAAGTCACTCACTCTAGGTCAGGGGATAAAGGAAATATTTCAAATGTTTCCGTCATCGTCTATCGTATGGAAGATTATGAAAAAGTAAAAAAACAGGTAACAGCAGAAAAGGTTAAGGATTACTTTCACGAAATAGTGAAGGGTGATGTGGTTAGGTATGAACTGCCGAAAATTGGCGCATTGAACTTTGTCATGCAAAACGCATTAGGAGGGGGCGTCACAAAATCACTTACTTTGGATCGACATGGAAAAAGCTTGAGCTCGGCTTTAATGGATATGGAAATCGATATGGAAGCTGATGTGGATGATTCAAATTATTAATTTTCTTACGAAGGCGAGCCAATTATTCAGTGGCTCGTTTTTTGTATTCCGAAATTTTGGGACGATAAAAGTCTATATAGTAATTCTATGAAGATGGTGATGAAAGTGTAAAACTCTACTGTTCAAGTGGGATATCAAAACCAACTGCAATAATGAAAATGTTCTTTCTAATCCGACCTAAGATAAATAAGCTCTACACATTGTTATACGTCACTTGTGGCTTATACAAACCGATTGTGAGGTTAAGATTATTGGGAAATGTAATAACTAGTGAATATACATTCTACAGTTGCTTGGTAGTATAAGTTGAAGAGCAAAGAGGACTGCAGCGAACCTTTCTCTTTCCGTTAAAAATGATAATCAAATAAAAAAACTTGCGGGCAAACACACTTTGCTGACCTTTTTTCATTTTTTTGTTCATAAGTATATCCGTAAAGGAATAAAAAATCATAAATGTTTTCGATTATTAAGATATGGAGGATAATAAATGAGCGAAGTATGGGAAAAGAAAGCAAGATTCGAGCATCAGTTTTGGCTGCAAATCTTAGGGGATCATTCCCGATTTATCCATGAGTCTTTAGCACCGGTTGAACTAGAAAATATTGAAATTGCATCGGAGTTTATTCAAATATTTGACACTCTCCTTGGTAAAGTCAATTCGGAAGATATTTCACAATTGATTTTTGCGGCAGAAGATGCGGCTTTAAAACTTCGAGAGTTTAAGTTAAACCTAATGAAAAAACATTTAGTAGGGAAAATCAAAATACATCTTTCACCTACATTTCTTAATCATATGGTGAACGAATTAGAAGAATATTTAAGGTTATTAAAACACTTTAAATCCAATCAAACCCCACCAGTTTATCATGAACTTCATCATCATTTGGTTTGGCTGTTAGATGCCGCTGGGCATGCGGGTGCCATATCATCCAAATTGGATGATGTTGAAAAACGATTAAAAGAGAAAAGTGACCAATATACGAAGCATTTTAATGAATATTATATAAAAGCAGTCGAATTGGCGGGATATTTACGGACTAATTTATCCACTTTTCCTGCATTAGAAAAGATGAATGTAGACGTCACATTAGAAATAAAACTTTTTCAGCACTTTCTAAATGAATTGGAGGAACTAGAACTTAGTGCACAAGCTCTAGGAACATTTTCTCCATTAATGGCGGATCATATGTCGCGTGAAGAATGTTATTATTTGATGAAGCTCGCTGAATCGACAAATTCTGAAAAGCCTAACTGCGATCCAGCCAAACCTAGACTAAATGAGGGTATTTGAACAGCTAACCTGTTCGAAAAAGTGCACTATAAACTTATCTTAATGCACCAACCTAATATGAAACTGTTAAATAACATCAAGCAATCCAAGTTGTATTACATGCACTATCAAACGAAGGATATACGTATTGTAACTTTTATTGAACCTCTGAATTTATAAGTTAATAATTGATCCAAACCTAACTTCAAAATCAGACATTCTGATGGTCTATATAGACCTTAAAGTCTAAACATACTGACTTTTTTCGAAAGGTAACCTTTTTGTTGATAATAAGATGTAATGTATACTTGTCATTGGTGAAATGTAACCAGTTATTAGTCTTAATCTCATTACTTCTTTTAGAATCTAACCCTACAACATCCACAACTTGATAAACAGGGTATTTTTAGTATTAGAAACACAAAAAGGATATAGAAACTTTTCTCTAGAAGAAAGGCCCTATATCCTATATTGGAAATTGCTAGCAAAAATGTATTTTCACATTTCTCCAGTGTCATAATTTAATTGCCAAATAATTCCGAACTTATCTGTTACCTGACCATAGAGTTTGCTCCAGAATGTTTCTTGAAGGTCCATAACTACTGTGCCGCCTTCTTTCAGTTTATTAAAGATAGATTTAATTTCATCCATGTTCTTATTAACTACTGCAAGGCTTATGTTGTTTCCTTCAACAAAAGGCATACCAGGAAAAACATCAGAAAACATTACATTACTTCCATCAATATTAAGCCTTGTGTGCATAACTAAATTTTTTGCTTCATCTGGGAGAGGGAATTCAGGGTTAGGTGGTGTTTCTCCAAAGGTCATAATTTGTGGTGTTTCTGTTCCAAAAACCTGTGCGTAAAACTCTACTGCTTCACGGCAGTTCCCATTAAAATTAATATAAACATCAACTGACATTTGTTTCACTCCTATGAATTATATTGTTTTTCAATGCTACATGATTTATTTACATATTGTAACATTTAACTGTTCAAAATCAAAAATATTTCCATGAGTTCCATAAAAAAGGTTTCGACAAACTAGAAAATATGAATACAAATGGAATATAAGATCAGAGAGATTGTAGAATCCACCAAAAAAATTTTGCCACTTATAGAATACAATCCTTTTATAATAAACTCCAATCTTCCTTATCCTCGTTTAAATTCACTATTTCATAATAAAGCTCTGTCCTAATAAAAACTAAGAACAATTGAAGGCACTGCAAAATACAAACAAAAAATCCCATAGTTTAGGATTTGTATAAACGAAGTGAGAAACAATATTATGGGAAAATAAAACATCCCCATTACGAGGGGGCCAACTTCGATTTTTTACTCACACGATTTGATAGTGACTCATAGAAATTACTTGAGATAACAAATTTGTTTACCCAGATATAAATTCAGTAATAAACTATTTTCGATCTCGAATAAATCCATTCTGAAAGGGGATAGATAAAAGGTAAGTTAATAAGGGAAAACTAGTGGCTTTTATGGGAAGGGGATGTATTTTTGAAGGCAGCAGAGCTTTTTGTAAAATGTTTAGAGGGTCAGGGTGTTGAATACATATTTGGAGTGCCGGGGGAAGAAAACATAGATTTGTTGGACGCGATAAATAAGTCGAGCATACAGTTTATCGTTTGCCGGCATGAAACTGGAGCAGCGTTTATCGCTGGGATGATGGGTAAGTTGACAGGAAAACCCGGAGTTTGTCTTTCAACACTTGGACCCGGGGCCACCAATATGGTGACGGGTGTTGCCTGTGCTACTTTGGATCGAATGCCGCTAATCGCGATTACGGCACAGACCGATCTCAACATGCAGTTTAAGGGGGCTCATCAATACATAAATATTCTCGAGCTATATCACCCGATTTCGAAATGGAGTACAACTATTTACGATGGTTCCGTTATTCCAAAAATTATAACTAAAGCTTTTGCATTGGCTGCAAAGGATTTGACTGGAGCCATTCATATCGAGTTTCCGAATGATATCGCCTCCTCCCTTGTGCATGGAGAACCTTTACAAACTCAGCTTTATGACAAAAAAGTACGGTCATCTGAGCAAGCAATCAATGAAGTGGCTATGGCTATCAATCAAGCAAAATTCCCCCTATTTTTGATAGGGAATAATGCTTCAAAAGGTGGAGCATCTACTGATATTTTAACTTTAATCGAAAGGCTTCAAGCCCCTTTCACAGAAACATTTATGGCGAAAGGCGTAGTTCCAGAAAATCACCCACTGCATTTACAGACAATTGGACTACCAGAAGGTGATATTGTCAATAAAGCCTTTAGTCGCGCAGATTTAGTCATTGCTATCGGATATGACCCTATCGAATACGAACCTAAAAAATGGAACCCATTACTATCACCTATCATTCATATCGATGTACAAGACCATGAGTTAGATAACTATTATCCGGTAAAGGCATCCCTTGTTGGTGACTTGTCTGCAAATCTTTTGCGTTTAATTGACCAAATTGATCAAAGGAATGAAATCGATCCATTTTATCGTAATGTAAAGGAAACGATATTGTCAGATCAATTGTTACATTCAACCAGTAATTCATACCCAATGTCTCCTCAACGTATCATTAAGGAAATACGGGAAGTTCTATCAAATGATGATATTTTACTATCAGATGTTGGAGCCCATAAATTGTGGATTGGCCGGCAATATGAGACATTAAAGCCAAATACATGTATCCTATCAAATGGGCTTGCTTCAATGGGGATCGCACTTCCGGGAGCAATTGGTGCGAAACTTGCGTGTCCTGATAAAAAAGTAATGGCTGTATGCGGTGACGGGGCTTTTATCATGTCTATAGCAGAGTTTGAAACAGCGGTTCGTTTGAAGGTACCGATTGTTATTATGATTTGGCGAGATGGAAGATACGGAATGATTGAATGGGAACAAAAAAACAAGTTAGGCCATTCATCTAATATCCAATTTAATAACCCGGATTTTGTTGCCTTTGCAAGAGCATATGGTGCGAAAGGATATAAGGTAAAAAAAGCGGCAGAGCTAACAACAGTCTTACAAAAAGCAATATCTGAAGATGGACCGGTAATTGTTGAATGTGAGGTTGATTACCAAGAAAGTTTCAGGTTGAGTGAACGTTTAAAGGACTCTCGTTAGATGACTCACGAAACTTTAATAAATAAAGGAAATTTAAGCCGAATATTGTATGCATGACGAACGATTGAAGGGGTGAGCATAAATTGTTACTTCAACCAATTACAGATCATGCGAAAATAGTCCACTATTCCTTTAATGAAAAAGCTTCTATTTCAAGAAAGATTACGGTCATTGCACTGTTAAGTACTATAGTGGCTACTCTCCAGGCAGCTGGCGGATTGATTCCGGCAGCTGGTTTGTTCATTAATCCCCTTGCAATGGCACCCGCTATCCTTAGTATGGTTTTACCAGTAAGATATGGTTTGCTTGGTTACTTATTAACCTTGTTTTTGCTCTTTCTTATTCAGCCGAATCAGTAGATTAATAGGTGTATGTAATTCCGGCCAGAATTCGTCAATTTCGTATCCTCTGGGCAATGCAATGTCATTCGGATTAAGATTTTTCTTCTTATTTTCGTTCATTCCTTTTCTGCCCCCTACTATCAAATGACAAGCACCTTTTCACCCCCAGCAACAGCTCTAGGGACGGCTGCACCAAAGCGAATTGATATGTTAGACAATTTGTATTAGAAGCCAACATTTTCTTAACCATCCAGATTTTTCATTAATAGATATTCCATGTGTGTTATTCTCATTCACAAAGATTTAATTAGAGTAAGAAGGGTTGTCCCCTTTAAGGAACTTAAGAGACAAGTAGTATAGGCTAATAGGGAATAGGGAGTCGACATTTTTCAATAAAAACTTTAAATATTGCTTCAAATAACACTTTATAAGGTGAGATTGATTTTTATTATAAAGAAAAACGCCAATTAAGGCGCTTAACAAAATAATATATAAGATACTTAGAACCGCTAATTATCTTTATCGTGAAGTTTATCTTCATATTCAGTTTCTAACATACCATACATGCCATTCATCTCTTGTTCATCGGGATCTGCCCAAAAGTCGTTATCATTTTTTTGTTATTATTATCAAGAATTTCTTCTTTATTATTTTTCTTATTCATACATCTCACCTCCAACTATTAGGTGTCTTATAACCAAAGTAAATATACTATCGTAGACTCAGGTACATTTAGGAGTAAGTGTACCAATTGTATATGGATACTATATCGTTATAATAGATTTTGGTATTCTAAATAGTTATTACTCTTACTATTTGTTAAAATATAAATAAATAAACTAGAGATAACGGGGAGAGAATGTGAAGCGGAAACGGAAGAAATCAAACGCTATTTTTGTAATCTTTATCCTGCTTTTTGTATTTTTGCTCATGAAGCAGGTCATGGAAATTTCAATTGGGGGAAATGTCTTCACACCAGTGAATCCACCTGATTCGTTTGCGAATGTGAAAAAGTATAGCAACGTTCTGCACGATGAGTTAGCAAAATATGGGCTTGAGGAGCACACATCGACATTGATAGCCCTTATGCAGCAGGAAAGTCGTGGGCGGGGTGGTGATCCAATGCAGGCGTCTGAATCGGCGGGACTCGATCCAAATACAATTACCGATCCTACCGAAAGCATCAGGTATGGAGTGAAACATTTCCAGCGGATTATCAAATATGGGAATGAAAAGAACGTGGATTTCTCTACAATTATTCAATCTTATAATATGGGAATTGGTTATATTGATTACATTGCAAATGCAGGAGGGAAGCATACTGAAGAGCTAGCGAAGCAGTTCTCGATGCTCCAAGTTGAAAAGAATCCTACGCTTTATGATTGCGGAGGCGACAAAGGAAATTTCCGATATCCATATTGCTACGGTGACTTTTCATATAGTGCAAAGGTAGCTAAGTACATTGATGAACTTGCAGATAGTGTACCTACTCATGTAAATGGAGAGTAAATAGGTGAAGCATCTTAACGGACTCACCTGTGTTTTCAGTTCATCAAATTTGATCCTATACATTTTTAGATTTAAAAACCGATTATAATCTGAGTGCTCAGCACCTCGGACATGGACTTTTAACATCTGGTTATAGTCCATGTCGATATGAGCGAGAACTATTGAAAGCTTGTTCGGTATCGTAGAAGCATCATTGAAGAAAGAGCACGACAACATTACCTAATTCAAAAAGTACGTACTAGAGGGGTAAACATAAACAACAATCTAGCTCGGTTGTATTTGATATTATGAGCGTTTTATCTAAGGATATGCTTCGTGGCAACGCCGAAAGTGAGATCCTGCTATATGTCGGGATCATATGACCCAATTTTGTATTAATCATTATATTGATTTGATTTTGTCAGGCCATTTTTTGTTTAATGCACATATAAATGTTTTCACGTTCTTTTTATCTACCATAATGGGGGAATACACGTAGGAAAGCGTTCTGTTAAAGGACTCATTTTTCAACTGTATAATTGAAAGAGTCTTATGCAGAATGTCTCTTTCAATGACACTACGGGATAAGAGAGTTAGCCCCATACTATTTTTTATAAGTGTTTCTTTAATCCCTTGATTACTGCTTATGGTAAGAAGCGATTTAACTTTCAAACCATTTGAACGAAGGAAGTGGTTAAGATATTCTCGTGTACCTGATCCCACTTCTCTGGTTATCCATGCTTGATTCTGAAGGTCAGCAATCGTAACTTCATCTTTACAAGCGAGTTTATGATTGTTTGAAGAAACTATAAATAACTCATCCTGCAAAAAAGCGTGTACGGAAAGTTCTTTTTCATTTGTTTGACCTTCTATTAAACCTATATCTACTTGATATAACCTGACTGATTGTACGATTTCTTCTGTGTTTCCAATTACAACTTGAAGTTCAAGTTCCGGAAAGTCTTTTTGAAGGTCAATAAGTAAAGAAGGCAATATATACTCGCCGATTGTAAAACTTGCTCCTATTTTTAATTCTCCTTTTATAGATTTATCATGTTCTTGAATGTCTTGTCTGGTCTGTTCATAGATTGTGATCATTTGCTTAGCGCGATCATAAAGAATTTCTCCTGTTAAAGTGACTTTTAAGAATTTAGGAGAGCGGAGAAATAATTTAGTTTGGAACTCTTCTTCTAATTTTTTTATGTGCAAACTAACACTTGGTTGTGACATAAGAAGCATTTCTGCTGTTTTTGTAAAATTCTTGACTTCTACAAGGGTCACAAAAGTTTTTAAAGCATCATAGTACATAGGAATCCCACCTTATTATTAATATTCTTAATAGTTGCAATTAATTATATATATTTTACTAATGATGTGCCTTTCGGTAAAGTTAATGAGAAACTTATTTTAGGAAGAATCTAGGATGGGGAAGGCAATCGCCCTTTATTCTGCTATTTTTTATTAATAGCGAGCTATGAAAAAGTGTTCCCTCCCTATCCCTATATGAACTGAACTTTCTAAATTTTTTTACAGTTAAAACCGACTTCGTCTATAGGAGTAAACGAGTTAATTTCATAGTTCTAAAAAATGTCTAAAACAACTCGTATAAGAATCAACTAAGATAAGTTTATATTCCTTTGTGAGGTGGAAAACGTGCAACTTCAGGTAAGTAACAGTCCTTTTAATCATGAACAGACAGAGCTTCTTAACAATCTACTGCCTAGCTTGACAGAAACACAAAAGGTTTGGCTGAGCGGTTATCTGACCGCGTCTTTGTCAGTTTTCAACGCAGAAACAGCTGACGTATCGGTAGCTCAACCCAGTGGGAAGACAATATCAAAAGAGGTTACCATCCTTTATGGTTCACAGACGGGAAATGCTCAAGGGTTGGCAGAGAATGCAGCAAGAAAGCTTGAGGATAATGGCTTTCAGGTAACCACTTCATCCATGAGTGACTTTAAAGTGAACAATTTGAAAAAAGTCCAGAATCTTCTTATTGCAGTTAGTACGCATGGAGAAGGGGATCCACCGGATAATACGTTGTCCTTCCATGAGTTTCTTCATGGCAGAAGGGCACCAAGCCTTAGAGATCTCCGCTTCTCCGTATTGGCGCTTGGGGACAGCTCATATGAGTTTTTCTGTGAAACGGGAAAACAATTCGATAAGCGCTTGGAAGAACTTGGTGGGACCCGGCTATTTCCGCGGATGGACTGTGATCTTGATTATGATGAGCCGGCTGCAGAATGGCTGGAAGGAGTAATTTCGAGCTTAAGTGAGGAGCAAGGAAGTACTGTTTCTGACGTTCCCGCAACAATAACACCAGTAAGTGAACACACGTATTCCAGGACAAACCCTTTTAAAGCGGAAGTTATGGAAAATATTAACTTGAACGGCCGTGGCTCCAATAAAGAGACACACCATATCGAGTTATCGCTTGAAGGCTCTGGACTTACATTTGAACCTGGTGACAGTCTTGGTATTTATCCACAAAATGATTCCATTTTAGTGGATATGCTCCTTAAAGAACTCAATTGGGACCCTGAAGAAATCGTGAAGGTCAACAAGCAGGGAGACCTTCGAAAACTTAGGGAATCGCTCATCTCCAATTTTGAAATAACAGTATTAACAAAATCGCTCTTTGAGCAAGCGGCCCAACTTTCAGGCAATGAGGATTTAAAGGCACTTTTATCAGCTGGTAATGAAGAAAAACTAAAAGAATATCGTGAAGGCCGTGATTTGCTGGATTTTGTCCGTGATTTTGGCTCATGGGGTGAATCGGCACAAGAATTCGTCTCCATCCTTCGAAAAATTCCAGCCCGTCTATATTCGATTGCGAACAGTCTATCCGCGTATCCAGATGAAGTGCATCTGACAGTCGGAGCTGTCCGGTATGATAGTCACGGACGAGAAAGAAAAGGTGTCTGCTCCATTTTATGCGCGGAACGTTTACAGCCAGGGGATACGCTTCCTGTTTACATTCAGCATAACCAAAACTTTAAGCAGCCGAAGAACCCAGACACTCCAATCATCATGGTTGGACCGGGAACAGGCATTGCTCCGTTCAGATCCTTTATTCAAGAGCGCGAAGAAACAGAAGCGAATGGGAAAACGTGGCTTTTTTTCGGCGATCAGCATTTCGTAACGGATTTCCTATATCAGACTGAATGGCAAAAGTGGTTGAAAACAAGTGTACTTACGAAAATGGATGTAGCCTTTTCTCGTGACGCGGATGAAAAAGTGTATGTTCAACACCGGATGCTTGAGCACAGTAGGAAATTATACGAATGGCTTCAAGAAGGAGCGGCGGTATACATTTGCGGAGATGAGAAAAACATGGCACATGACGTCCATAATACGCTTATTGAGATCATTGAAAAAGAAGGTCAGATGAGCCATGCTGATGCACAAGATTACCTTGAAGAAATGCAACAGAATAAACGCTATCAACGTGATGTGTACTGAAATATGGATGAAAAGGAGATATCAATATGGTGAACCAACTATTAAAAGCACCAGAAGGCCCGCCTAGTGATGTTGAACAAATAAAAGATAAAAGCAATTATTTGCGTGGTACATTGGGTGAAGTAATGCTGGATCGGATCAGCGCCGGTATTCCAGATGATGACAATCGATTAATGAAACATCACGGCAGCTATTTGCAGGATGACCGGGATCTCCGCAATGAGCGTCAAAAGCAAAAACTTGAGCCTGCGTATCAGTTCATGCTGCGTGTCCGTATGCCAGGTGGCGTGGCATTGCCTGCTCAATGGCTTGTCATGGACGAACTGGCCCAAAAATACGGCAATGATACCTTAAAATTGACAACACGCCAGACGTTTCAAATGCATGGCATTTTAAAATGGAACATGAAAAAAACGATTCAGGAAATCCACGCGTCTATGTTGGATACAATTGCGGCATGCGGTGATGTAAACCGGAACGTCATGTGTAACTCGAATCCATTTCAATCGGAAATCCACTCCGAAGTATATGATTGGTCAACAAAATTGAGTGATTACTTATTGCCACGCACCAGAGCGTATCACGAAATTTGGCTGGATGAAGAAAAAGTTGTTGGCACGGCAGAAATGGAAGAAGTCGAACCAATGTACGGAAAGCTTTATTTACCGCGGAAATTTAAAATTGGTATCGCCGTTCCGCCATCGAATGATATTGATGTCTTTTCACAGGATCTTGGATTCATTGCGATTGTTGAAGATGACAAGCTTGTCGGTTTTAATGTGGCGATAGGCGGTGGCATGGGCATGTCGCACGGCGACAAAAAAACCTATCCACAGCTTGCCAAAGTAATTGGCTTCTGTATGCCGGACCAAATTCTTGATGTAGCAGAAAAAGTCATTACGATACAGCGTGATTACGGAAACCGTTCCCTCCGCAAAAATGCACGATTCAAGTACACAGTTGACCGACTTGGGTTAGAGACGGTCAAGGCTGAACTGGAAAACCGTCTAGGCTGGAGCTTGGAGGAGGCGAAGAAGTATCATTTTGACAATAACGGTGACCGCTATGGTTGGGTAAAAGGCATTCAAGGAAAATGGCATTTTACTTTGTTTGTAGAAGGAGGCCGTATTGCGGATATTGATGATTACAAGTTGATGACTGGTATACGCGAGATAGCCAAAATCCATACCGGTGATTTCCGTCTGACTGCAAATCAAAACCTGATCATTGCCAATGTATCAAGCCAGGAAAAGGAAAAAATCAGCAAACTGATCGTACAATACGGTTTGACGGATGGCGGTCATTATACAGCACTCCGCCGCAGCTCAATGGCGTGCGTTTCCCTTCCAACATGCGGGTTGGCGATGGCGGAAGCAGAACGTTATTTGCCGGTTTTATTGGATAAGATCGAGACCATTGTCGATGAGAATGGTCTAAGGAATGAAGAAATTACGATTCGCATGACTGGTTGCCCGAACGGATGTGCCCGCCATGCACTCGGAGAAATTGGCTTTATCGGCAAAGCTCCCGGTAAATACAACATGTATCTCGGTGCAGCTTTTGACGGTAGCCGGTTAAGCAAAATGTATCGTGAAAACATCGGTGAAGAAGAAATTTTGAGAGAGCTGCGTGTGCTTCTTTCCCGCTACGCGAAAGAACGGCAGGAAGAAGAGCACTTCGGTGACTTCACTGTCCGCGCAGGCATCATCAAAGCAGTGACAGACGGCACAAATTTTCATGATTGATGAAGATACATCAGAGACAGGAATGCGTTCCTGTCTCTTTTTTATCATTTCCCGCCAGAAGACTCCCTCTTCAAGCGAGTGAAGGGCGAGAGCCCAACGGTAAGGGGGAGATGAATGGCGGTTGGCATAAGCCAAAGTAATCTTTTGATAAACGTACGTTCGATGGTTAATAATAACTATAAGGGGGTGAAACCAATGGTCGTAAACAAAGCTTATAAATTTCGAATCTATCCAACTAAAGAACAACTAGTTCTAATCAATAAAACGATCGGCTGCTCCCGTTTTGTCTATAACTTCTTTTTAGACAAACAAATTAAGAATGATGCCTACTGGTATATTTGTGAAGAAATGAAGCAGAACGGTCAATTACCCTCTAAGAAATGGAAAGGTTCTTTTCTGAATAAATACGCAACAATCAAAGAACTTCCAGCTTTAAAGAAAGAGTATTCTTTCCTGAAAGAAGTAGATAGTATTGCCTTACAGAAATCGGTGGAAAATTTAGCAGATTCCTATAGTCGATATTATAAAAAACAAAACAAGTCACCACGCTTCAAATCGAAAAAGAATCCTATCCAGTCCTACACGACTAAACATACGAATGGAAATATCGGAATGATTGGAAACAAAATCAAATTGCCAAAACTCGGTCTAGTTCGTTTTGCTAAAAGCCGTGAAGTCGAAGGGCGAATCATCAATGCCACAATCAGGCGGAACCCTTCGGGTAAATATTTCATTTCCGTTTTAGCGGAAACCAATGTACAAGTACTTCCTAAAACGAATCGTTCGTGCGGTGTAGATGTTGGTTTGAAGAACTTTGCTATTCTTTCAGATGGTACGGTCTATCAAAACCCAAAATTCTTCCGGACGGTCGAAAAGAAATTGGCCAAAGCACAACGGATTCTTTCAAGGCGACAAGAAATAGCCTTGAATCAAAATAAACCATTGGCTGAAGCCAAAAACTATCAAAAACAAAAACGAAAAGTGGCTATCCTACACGAAAAAATTTCAAATGCCCGAATGGATTACTTACATAAAGTTTCTACCGAAATCATCAAAAACCACGATGTTATTGGAATGGAAGACTTGCAAGTGTCGAATATGATGAAAAATCACAAACTAGCTAAGGCTATTAGTGAAGTATCTTGGTACCAATTCAAAAAAATGTTGGAATACAAAGCAAAATGGTATGGTAAACAAATCGTGACCGTATCTAAAACGTTTGCTTCTAGCCAATTGTGTTCTAGCTGCGGTTACCAAAATAAAGACGTTAAACATCTGAATCTTCGTGAATGGGATTGTCCTTTTTGTTCTACTCACCACGATCGAGATATTAACGCAGGACTCAATCTAATGAATGAAGCCATAAGGCTTCTAACCGTAGGAACTACGGGAGTAGCCTAATTAAAAATTGGCCGATAGGCTAATGTTCTTAGGAATCCCCCACTTCAATCAGACCGTAAGGTCGATAAGTGGTGGGTAGTTCAATTGGTCCTGTTTGAAATGACTGTATTTTTTAGAAACTACTATTCAGATAGGAACAAAAAACTGTGTATCATGCCATTATTAGGGGTGACAATGACATTTTTATTATCATCTGTACAGAAGGGAACGGAGAGACTTCTCCTCACCCTTTTTCAGGGGCATGTCTTTTCATCACAGATTCCTTCCTCAACGATATCTTGAATGCTGTTTTGATGTAGGTCAACAGTAGTAGGAAATAAACGAAGGGCTTTTAAAAAGAAATAAGACCAGTTATAAAGTGAAAAGTAAGAAATAGAAAAACACGAGTTTAGAAAACTCTGAGAAGGTACCAGGACATCTATTTAAGAAGTGTCAGACGTGAAAACTGATGCAATTAAAATTATTTAAACAAAATATCGTATTGCAACATTAACCTCGATAGAATATATAAATAATCCTTTAACCTTAAATATCTTAATATCGTATTTTTTTTATATAAGCCACGCGATAAAGCATACGAGAGAATTAAGTCATTTTATAGATTTTTTAGAACTAGAGGGGGTAACAGGACAGATGCCCTTGATTATTTTAGAATCTATAGGGCATTATTATTCCACCGTCGACAAATACTGCGACATAAAGGGGGCGGAAAAAATGATAATTCGTTCGATAATAAAGTTTTTTCAATAATTGCTGGGTTTGGTAATCTGTATTTATTGATTACTTATTAGTGATTGCTAAAAAAATAAGAGGGCTGCCAATTGACAGCCTTTTGTATGTACGATCATTTACAATTTCATACTAAGATAAACGGCATATCAAGGTGATTATCTTTGGGATCTTTCTTTCACTGACAAACGCCATTAATGATTTAGAAGACATTTTTTATTTAACAGGAAGCTGAACATGAAAGGTAGTTCCTTTACCAACTACACTTTTAACTGAGATATCCCCTCCATGTTTATGTATCGTTGTAAATACTTGAGTTAGGCCTAAACCTGTTCCTTCGCTTTTGGTGGAAAAGAACGGTGTTCCTAGCATCTTTAACTTATCTTTAGATAATCCTACTCCTGTATCACTAAGTTTTATATGAATCCTTCCACTTTTATAATAATGTTCAATTCTTATTTTTCCCTTACCCTGAATCCCCTCAATTGCCTCAATTGCATTCTTCACCAGATTAAAAAAGGCTTTTAGAAATAAATTTCTCTTTCCAACTACTTTTCTCTCTGAATCCCTTAAATCCCATTCTATTTCCACGTTATAAAGTTTTTCTTGGAATAAAAACAAAAGAGCAGTTAACTCCTTACATAAATCAATGGGAACAAAAGGCTCCTCGTGTAAATCAGGTTTAGAAACATGTAATAGATTTTGCAGAGTCTCTAATGCTTTTTCTAATTCTGCTTCCATCGTATTGAGATAAGGATGAGGCTGGGATTCTTTTAATAGCTGTAAAAATCCCTTTACTGAAGTAAGAGGATTTTTAACTTCATGAACAATCCCTGCAGCTATTTGGCCGATTGATGCTAATTTTTCTCTGTCTTTCAAAAGAATTTCTGCTTTTTTACGATCTGTAATGTCTCGAATAATGACTTGAGCCAAGATCATGTCTTTCAAATAAAAAGGGGCAGCTGTTACTTCAATATCAATAACCTGTCCATCACTACAAATCATTTTTTGTTCCGCCAGTTCTAATATCTCTTGTTTTTCCAGCACCCTTTTTAATCGGTCATTACAACTAGCATGGTTATCTGGAGGGAGAAAAACGTACAAGTTTTTATACAATATGTCCTCAGGAGAAGCTAACTTTAGCAATTCCAAACAAGCTCTATTACAGTAAAGGATTTTTCCTGCCTTTCCAACAATCATAATTGAATTGAGGGAATACGAGATCAATTGATGGAAGTCAATGTCTGTTGAGTCAATTTGTAATTCCAAGTAAATCACTCCGTATTTAATCATTGCCATTAGTTTATCAGGAAACATCCTTAACTGGAATAAAAATTTTAACTTTAGCTCTTTTTAATTATTTGTTTAACTATTTTTTACACGTTCGTTCAAGAACAGATCATCTTTCCTCAACATCATTAATATGTGGAGAAGTTTAGATAAAATATATTGAATTTCTATAAAAAAGAGTTCACAAAAAAAAGCACAGCCTTATGAAAAGGGTGCGAAGAGGTTAGGAAAGGGTTAAGAAATTTAAATATACGACCCTTACTATTATCATAGATTAAAATAAAATACCCTTCTTCAACTATCAGAACAGTTTAGTGCAATAAAACAAATCTTTGCAATCTATCGTCCAAATTAATTAATTCCATTTTACTTTGGTACTTATCATTACGTCCCATCATATAAGACTCCCCCCAATAAAAAACCTACATAGAATTAAATTCTACATAGGTTTCAAAAATTCCTGTTAATTTGTCAACAGCCTCGTTCGGCTGCTTATATTTTATTATTTCTCCCTTTTGCCTTGTACGAATCGTACAATCAAGCTCATTGTTCGTTCTACTTGGGGTAGCGCCATGATTATGCGGTGAACTATACTTGGGAATAACCGTGTGTTGCTGCCTTGTAGGAAACTAATACGCTTTAAGACGTGATCAAGAAGTAGAAAAAGCTTTTATTCTACTTCGGAACGATGAATAGAGGGGTACGGTTATTCGATGCCTTCTTATTGTCAAGACATCACTACATTTAATAGGTTAAATAGATTGTTTTATCAAGTATTCAAAGTAACTTTGTACTCAATTTTTCTTCTTAGATTACTTTTAATACACTCGATTCTTATAATACAGATAAACCATTTTCCTGATTGGACCCGAGTTGCGTCAGGAAAATGCGGATTTACAAAGGGTTGGATTTTGGTACAAGTCTTATAGAAATAGAATGAGTAGTTATGAATAGAGGACAACACCAACTAAACCAGAAAGAATAATGACATAGGCTGGATGCCAGCGTAATTTCAACAGGGAGAATAACGATAACCCAAAGACGAGTAATAAGCTTATCGAATGCCACGAAAAGTTTAGAGGAATCATATGATTGGAAATGGCAAAACTGATTGCTCAAAGAGGATTAAACTAGTGACAATGGGTCTTAATCCATAAAACATCGCTTGAACAACTTGATAATGATTCAATTTGTTGAAGAAGGTGGCTATAACGATTACGAGTATAATAGCAGGAAGCAAGATTCCGAGAGCGGATGATATGGATCCTGCTAATCCAGCAGTCGAATAGCCAACGAGAATGGTACTATTGATGGTGATAGGACCTGGAGACATGCCGGCAATAGCGATTACATCGGTAAATTGTTGCGTCGTCATCCATCCATGCTGTGAGACTTCAGATCCTATTACGGGAATCATGGCGTATCCCCCTCCGAATGATACAAAGCCGATAATAAAGAAGGTGCTAAACAACTCCCATAATTCCATCATTCTATATCCCACGCTTTCTTGAAAATTAGTTTAACAGTTTATACCGATAACTTTCAGGAAAATATCGTCCACCTTTCATGGACCTATATGCCTGCACCCATGAAATATTCGAAATCATTTTCTTCTTCTTTCTTTTCTTTTCGGTCCATGTTGATTTTGTAACCTAATTTCCTCTTAACAGAGATAGTCACAATCCCTACTATCGCTCCTGATAATATAGCTAAAACCGGGTGAATGAAGAAAAGGACTGGAATCCCTACTATAAATATACCGAATGTTGATTTGTCAACAATAGCTGTTTTTCCTATCTTGATAGCCGCATAGGCGATGATGGCTACTATGGAAGCTCTAATTGATATAAATGCGGATTCTATCTTTGGATTATCCTGAATGAAAAAATACAAAATGCCGAGGAGTAGAACAATAATAAAGGTAGGAAATGATACACCAATCATGGCTGCCATTGCGCCCTTCATTCCGGCAATTCGATGGCCGATAAAGGTGGCGGAGTTAATAGCGACAGCTCCCGGTACGGACTGAGATAACGCAAAAACATCTGTAACTTCTTCGCTTTTCAGCCATTTTCTCTTCTCCACTACTTCTTTTTCGATTAAAGGGATCATCGCGAACCCGCCTCCGAATGTGACAGGTGCTATTTTAAAAAAGGTCCAAAATAATTGGAACAGTGTTTTCCATTGTCCAGTCATTGTCATCAGTCACTCCCCTTTGCTGCTTTATATAAATCTTATAATTAACATATCAAAGAAAAAGGAATGGGTAAATTGCAACTAAATCATTGGGTATAACAAAACGTTATACCCAGAAGATTTATCCGTTTTATATAGAATTTCACCAATAATTGTATAGGCTCACCTGTTCAGGGAATATAGCGCTGCTTTTCCATTTCACCATTTACCTATATGATGCTATCATTTTATTAAACTATTTAAAGACATGGAGGTTGGTTCTTTTGAAACTAGAAAATCTAAGAATGTTTTGTTTAGTAGTGGATGAAGGAAGTATAAGCCAGGCAGCGAGGTTAAGCTTCTTATCACAACCCGCGGTAACAAGAGAGATTCACCAATTGGAAAATTTTTATAGCACTTTGTTATTCGACCGTGAGGAAGGGAGGCTGAGAGTGACAGAAGCAGGAAAGTTGTTATACCCTTTTGCAAAAGCCATTGTGAATGACTTCAACCAATCAAGGGAAGTGATTCAGCAATCAATGGGCGCGTACAATACAAACCTCATAGTAGGTGCATCCTTGACTATCGGCGAGTATTTGTTGCCGAGCTTGCTTGGGAAATTTAAAAAACAACAGCCTGAAGTAAAAGTAACATTAACGATAAAAAATACCCCCCGAGTTCTAGAGGATTTATCAAACGATGTCATTGATTTGGCCTTGGTGGAAGGACTTGTAGAAAATACCGATTTTATTGTGGAGAAGTTCGCCGATGACGAATTGATATTGGTTTGTCCATCAGACCACCCATGGAAAGACAGAAAAGAAATCCAGGTAGAGGAATTGGGAAATGAAAGGATGATCTGGCGTGAATCCATTTCAGGGACACGACTTATCGTAGAAAACATGTTAAGAGAGCACGGGGTTTTAGAAAAAATAGAAAGTTACATGGAGATTGGGAGTACACAAGCGATAAAAAGTGCGGTTGAATCTGGACTTGGAATCAGTATTCTGCCAAGGCTAACAGTGGCCAGGGAATTGGATCAAGGTTTTTTGCGGGAAGTGGGTATTTCCAGAATAGATATAACAAGAAATCTATGGCTAGTCAGAAAAAACAAGCGTTTTAATAAAATAGGGGTATCTAATTTTGTGAATTTTCTTCAATAGAGAATGAAGCATACCTTGATTTTTCATTATTCCACTTCTTATTCACTTTAAAGAGATTTTCTATCCTTTTATTTAGACTATTTGGGATATGCCAATTTTTTAATTAGTGGCTGGGTTGAAAGACGACGTGAACAGACGAATGTTGGGCCATTAGTACAAAAAAGATGCATGAATTTTTAATTGATATGCTGGAAGATGAAATTGCCTGTCGTATGTCACTTAGAAGACCGGAAGCAGGAATTTACGATGTGAAAATCATTGAAACTGAAGTACCGGGTTCAATTCAGGTAAAGTACCTAAAATATATGTTTTCTATATAACAATACATAACCAAGGGTGAAAAACTTGAGCTGGTTAGGGAGGAATTTACATGAGTATGCTCTATAGTTTTTTCAAAAAGGTAGAGAAGTGAGGTACTTTTTCATGAAAGCCGTAACCTAAAAACTAACGATAGGCCATGTTTGTATCTATCTCGTATATTTCATTTCGCTAATCATATTAGAGATTGGCCTCATAATAATATACGATACCCATCTTTCAACGGTTAGTGATAATACTGTCACTAAAACTGTACAAAATGCAAGAAGGACAATAACACGTCTTTCCCCAATTCTAATCCCAGTAATCCTTCTCCAATTTCTAAAGTTTCAAAAAACCTGTTATATTTATAGAAGAAATGGGCCTGCAAAGTTTCACGTAGTCACAAAAAAACATTGTAGTCCTTGTGCAAGGGATGCATTGAAATTCACTAAAATAAAGTACCGACCTAAAAAAACTCTGTTAAATCAATTTGATAACTACTAATACACCCTGAAAGCTTGAAAAATTTAATCATTTCATACCATTTCTTTACAACAAATTCATTGGTCTGTAGCAGGTTCTACACATTAGATTAGGATAATGAACCCGACGGAACACAAGGTGTTTATTAGGGGGAGGGGTCGTAAAAATGAAGAAAAATTCAATGAAAACTTTTCAAAGGCTTGTCAGTAAAGGTTTATTTTCAGCAATGGCATTAACAGCTGGATCGGTTTTAACGCTTGACTTGCCATCAAGTGTTGTACAAGCCGCGTCTGTGAAGGAACAAGCTCTTCCTCTAGGGAATTCTAATCTTGCGGAAACTCGGGATCAAACAAAGATTACGCATGGCTTAACCTATACGCATATCATCCGTGGGGCCAGTTCGGAAAAAGATGTCTTTATCATTGATGTGGGATTTTACAAAACCAAGGAAGAAGCTAATAAGGTGAAAATTCAACTGGATTCAAAAGGTTACGAGTCCAAAGTTAAGAAAATTTCAGAACGGCCTGCTGACGATCATGAACAAGGTCCGCTTGGATACCTTGTACGTGTTGGATCATTTAAATCGGAGAGAGATGCCAACAAATTAAGAGATGAGTTAAAAGGAAAAGGATATGGTAATTCACGCGTTGTTTTTTCGGCTGAAGATGGAGGGAAATCTACGGGCCCTTGGGTTGTGAATATTTTAGAAATCGATCCAAAGAAGTTTAAAGGAAAAGTTTTACCTGAACTGGGAACTGAGATAGTACCCGGGAAGGAAAAATTAACTAGCATTTCAGCCCGTACTGGTGCGATAGCGACTGTAAACGGTGGATATTTTGTAATGGGACCGAGTGATGGTACAGAAGGGGATCTTGCTGGTGCTTCCATGATTAGTGGCGAACTCATTAGCGAAGCGGTAAATGGCAGGACAAGCCTGGTTTTATCCGGAAATAGGGCACAGATAGCTTCAGTAGAAACTAAACTTTCAGTTACGGCATCTGATGCTGCAATGAGAGAATTGGATGGCCTTAACCGCAAACCTGGCCTGATCCGTGGATGTGGAGGCATTGGTGATAATTTAAACTTTGCAAAGCATGATTTCACTTGTACGGATTCTGGGGAACTTATTCAATTTACATCCTCCTTTGGTGCTAAAACTGAGCCTGGGGATGGAGTGGAAGTTAATTTAAATTCAAAGGGTGAAGTTACAGAAGTACGCAAAAGCAGAGGCAGCTTCATTCCGCTTAAAGGCTCCGTCCTAGCAGGTACAGGCGATGCCGCTAATTGGCTTTTGGCCCATGCGAAGCTAGGTGCAAAACTGAAAGTGAATACCAGGATTCTTGCTGATAAACAACCACTTAAGGCGGCACCGAAAATTAGTATTGTCAATGGTGGGCCGCAATTGCTGCATGACGGTAAAGAGAAGATTAATGCGTTAAAAGAAGGGTTCAATTGGAGCGAAAATCCAGAATTCTACTATAAATTTGGAGAGCGTAGAAATCCCCGAACTCTTGCAGGGGTCACTGAAGAAGGGAAAATTCTCTTGGTTACGGTTGATGGACGTCAGCCATTCTATAGTGTGGGAGCAAATTTTAAAGAGAGTGCCCGTCTCATGAAAGCTCTCGGGGCGGTTGATGCAGTAAACTTGGATGGCGGAGGTTCTACGGCTATGACAGTAGGCTCCAAATTGGTGAATCGTACATCCGATGCGGCCGGTGAACGTCCGATTGGGGATGCGATTGTTATTTTACCTAAATAAAGGATGAGGAAACCTTATATCATTTTGTGTTATCGCTAAATATAACAATTCTTCTTCGCTTAAATGAAGGGATTAGTCGCTTATATAAAAGCAGCTATAGATTTATGCCGATTTAACAGGTCGTCAGTGAAGAGTGTCGAGAATAGTATATCGACGGATGGGAATTCTTTTTAAAAGATGAACAGGAAACAGTTGATTTTTTATTTGGGAATTGCAGATGAAGTAACGAACCCAAGTATTAAAGAGGCCTTTCGCCGAGCGGCAGCAGATGAACAAAATCATGCCGTTTGGTTTTTATATTATCTTGTTAATGCGAAATAGCTAAAGCGATTTGAGATTGACGAGAGAGTCCAGTAAATTAAAAAAGTAGCTAAATAGAAGGACAAGAGACATCGTTTAATATGGATGTCTCTTGTCTTTTTTATTAGGAAAACTATTCTATCCTGTGGTTCTAGTAAATTAGAAAAAAGAATTATAAATGTAAATCCTCATCATATTCTGCCTCAACCGGTACAGGTGCTACATTGGACCTTTCCAGTGCCGGTGTGTCCGGACGGGCTGCTTGATAGACTGCTGCACCGAGCACTTGAGCCGTCTTTAACAATTTTTCCTTACTGATCAGCTCAATTGTATCCTTTGCCGTATGGTATTCCGGCTCCAATGGAGCATACGTAAACACCGCGGCAGGAATACCTACTTCTGTGAATGGCTGGTGGTCACTTCTTCCAATTTGATTATAAGGAATGGCATCATAAAGCCTTGTTCCTGCTGAATTTCCTAATGTCGTGACTGTATTTGGTTTTCCATCGTACGTAAACATGGCAAATTCGCCGGCATTTTTGCTGCCCACCATATCCATATTAAACATCGCTACCGTTCTGTTAATCTCATCTTTCGTAAGGCTTTGTGCATAATGCTTGGAGCCTAATAATCCGTTCTCCTCTGCGCCAAAGGTAATAAACCTGATTTCTGTATCAGAAGGTGCATTTTCCAGGACTCTTGCCAGTTCCAGCACAATGGATGTACCTGATGCATTATCACTGGCTCCTGATGAAACAGAAACAGAGTCATGATGCGCGCCAACTATAATAATTTGATTCGTATCCTTATTTTTCATCGGTTTTTTCGTGGCAATCACATTGTGAGAAGTGGCTTTTACAAACTCTGCTCCTTCAACAGACATATTTGCTGTCAGGTTATTGCCTTGCAGAGAAGAAATTAACTCATCACCATCGCTCTTTTTCATAAATAGTACAGGTAGATTACTCTCATTTGCCGGCAAGCTAAATAGCGGCGTGGAATTATCTGTATTAATGAATACGACTCCGATCGCTCCGGCTTTTTTTGCATTATCCATTTTTTCTGTAAATGGGATCGTGCCTCTTTTAATTAAGGCGATTTTTCCTTCTACCGAAGCATGAGCTACCTCTGCCGTCGTTCCTAAACCTGCGTACACAAGCTCTGCTGACACTCCGCCGGAAGGTGTGTTATTGGAAAAGCGGAAGGCGGCCGTTTCATAATTACGCCCATTTACTTTTAAGGAAACAGAGCTTGGGTGTTTATAGTCCTTAATAAATTGAAAAGGCTGGACCTCTACTTCGTTAAGTCCATACTCCTTAAATTTACCAGTTATGTAATCTACAGTCGTTTGTTCACTTTGTGTTCCGGCTACCCGTGGTCCAATATTTACAGCTAAATGTGAAAGATTCTGGTAGATTTTTTCAACATCGATTCGTTTGATCACTTTATTGTCAAATGCATGCTCGGGCGGGTTTTCACCCTGGATTGCCATAACAGAATGTGATGAAAATAGTAAACTCCCTGCCAATAAAGAAGCTCCTAAAATCTTCGTCCCTTTTCTCAAACTCCTTCGCCTCCCAAAAAATAGAATACTAGTTTAGTATATGGCTAGTATGTAAGCGCTATCAATGAGACTTTTGTAATGTTTTTTAAAAAAATACATATTATAACAAAAAATAAAGAAGTATGACAGCATATGATGGTCCACATCATGTCGTCTAGTCTTACTAAAGCGGCAACAACAGCCGAGAAAAATGCAGTTGTAACGCGCGCCATTAAAGAAATGCAACTTGCTCTTCCTTATGAAGACCGCGTCGGATTAAAGACAATAATGCGTGATAAATCTGTAACGTTACATTTCGGTTAGGAGCGAGACGATGGGATTTTTTAATAAACTTCGCGATATGAAAGATTCAGTAAGCTATAAATTAGATGATGTAAAATATTTTGTTGTTGACAAGGACGAAGATGCGAAAGACTTTGTCAAGGATAAGGTACTCGATGCAAAATATATTATTGCTGATAAGGCAAGTGATATGAAGGACTTAGTAGAGGATGCAGCATATTATGTTACGGATAAAGCGAGTGACACCAAAAACTTTATTGTCGACAAAGCGATAGATACGAAGGATTTTGTTAGTGATAAAACGTTTGATGCACGCTACTTTATTGCGGACAAGCAGGAGATATTAGGGACTTTGTCAGTGATAAAACATTTGATGCGAAATACTTTATTACCGAAAAGGTAAAAATTAAATCAAAGGCGGATGTAGTGGAACTTACTTCTAATCTACTGAAATCACATTACTTAATAAATGTATCAAAATAGATAGCGGTAACATTATTTTAGAAAAGAGTCGAGGTAAATGCTCAGCTCTTCTTTAGAAGCAAGTTTTTTTATGATTGTTTCTCTATTTAAATTGCAAATGAAGGAATTTGCATCGTTTCTATAGATTCTTTAGAAATTTCATGTTCAGTATCCTTAAAAAACAGTGACTCGTACTATTCAGACGTGCGTATAAAATTGGGGGACAAGAGTAAGCTACAAACGTATGATAAGCTGTTGCGGGAGGTGAATAAATATGAGTAATGGTGCAGGTCGTTCTAAAAAGAATAAACCAAATGATGCAAACCATGTGAATGCGGAGACAAAAGCATATCAAAGACAAATGTCAGAAAAGAATAACCAAGAGCATAATGATGGAAGCAAGTATAAGGGGAAGGTTCAATAGGGCCTGATCTTTTTTGGTTTCCAGTATAAATTTCCTCTCATATCCCTCACAAATGTAGAAGAATATTTACTAGGGAACTGATATATCGATATCAGTTCTCTTTTTTGATATACCTTGAGTAAATCATATCTGTAACTAGTTTATATATATGGAGT
This sequence comes from Peribacillus butanolivorans, assembly GCF_001273755.1. Lineage (GTDB taxonomy): Bacteria > Bacillota > Bacilli > Bacillales > DSM-1321 > Peribacillus > Peribacillus butanolivorans. The sequence goes on along the minus strand of NZ_LGYA01000001.1, from coordinate 2,393,873 downwards.
AATGGGAAAAGCCTTGGAAATAAACATTTAAGGGCTATTTATGTATGAGTTAGACTACAAACAATATTTTTATAAGAAAAAACGCTACCCTAAAGTTTTCTTTTAGTCAGGATCATCAAGTTACAATCGTTAATTTTTATATTAACTAACTTCCTCAATACCCATATCCAAATTATAAAGATATCCATATGAGTATTCACATCCATTGATGAAGGAATTATTGGCCTTCTTGGATGATTTGAAAGACCTTGTTATTGTAATTATGCATTCAACATTATTCTTCCTCTATTTTAAAACACAATAAATGATATGAAAGACTTCACGTGAATTCTTGGTTATTTAACAATATTCGGAATAGACTTAATAGGTAGCCGTAGGAATTAAAACATATAAATAAAAATAAAAGCAGTAAGATTCGCATATTCTAACTGCTTTTGCACGTTATTGTACAGGTAATCTTAATAAAAAAGTATAATTATTGGAACAGCTTGAATGACTTTACTTATTTCCAGGCGCTGGCTGGTCAACACCCTTTACCAGATGGCGATGTCCGTTTGCTTCAGTCGTATAAAAATCGTAATAATGAACGTGCATTCCATTTCCTACAGGAATAGCAGGACCCGAATATGCCTGGTAATAATGAGTATGACCATCTTCAAAGACAACATAACCCTCAGTGTAATGCACATGGTTATCATCCTTAATCATAACTGGAGGTGAAGTTACATCTAAACACAGATGAACATGGCCATTATTAACAGATGTATAGTCAACGGACCCATGATTATGGTTTGGCACAAATCCCTGAACAAAATCATCCTTTCCAACCATCCTAACACTCCTAACTATCACTTTTCCAAAGAATATTGGTCGCTATTTTTATAACCGTTCACCCATTTTTTGCATTAAATCCATCTTCCAATACCTAAATCATGTAAACGCATTGATTCAAGTAATACATGGTTGACAAGATGCTACAAATTTGGCCTGTTTGGATTAAAATCTTATACTGCTGCCTTGTTTTATTGTATTTCCGATTGGTACTTGACATTCCCCTAAATTCAAGGAAATATGTTTACACCATAAGATTTGATAAAGAATACCTACTTTCATTAGCTCCCGAGAACTTTCTGCTTTTAAATTCTTTTACCCCTTCTTAGCCACGGATAACGTACCACTAATCACACCATGCTTATCTAAAAAGAAAACTCCTATTTTAGTAAACATTGGTAAGCTAATTGATTTCCTGGGGTTATTCCCGGAATTCCATAAAACTAAAAAGGTTTGACAAACTTTCTAATCTTACCGTATGATAAATAATATACTTGAATATATTCTCCTAAGGGGAGTAGCTTTTACAACAATGTCGTCAATACGGAGTTCTTCGCTCTCGGCTTTGTTGGCAACATTTTGTTGTTAGCCAGACCTTACCTAGTGGTAAAGGTCTATTTTCTGTTAGTAAGCCTTTACCGAAATGGTAAAGGTTTTTTGTAGTCCGGATAATGTAGCCCTTCGAGAATTGTTTAAGCTAAGCTTGTGGGATGATAAATGAAAAACAAATAAATATAAATGGAGTGTATTCTTTGATACTGAGAAAATCTTTGTTACTTTTAGGAATAGGGTCTGCACAGATAGATTTAATCCTTCCCAAAAGTACGTATAAATCGGGTGAATTAATAAATGGGTATTTCTTGATTAAGGGTGGTACCCAGGAGCAAAGAATAAGGAGGATTGAATGTGATTTAATTATGGATACTCATTCTACGGGAATGGAAGATATCCTTAAAACGAGCACCATTTTATCTTCAAGTGAGATTGATTCAGGGGAAAGTAATGAAATTCCTTTTAAATTTCGTCTGCCTACATTAAAGGAACCGTATAAGCGCGGGGTTTCCTATCGCCTAAAAACGAGACTTATTCTTGATAAAGGGATAATAGGCAAGGATGATGATTGGATTTTAATCGATTCTGAATAAGAGTGGAAACGGAGGTGGGAACATGGATATTTTGAATTTTACAGAGCGTGCTTTTGATTATTTGAAAGAATTCTTATTATTGAGGCTTTTTATAATAGCTCTACTGTTATTGGCCGGTTATTATATATTGAATAAAATGGTTGAATGGTTCTTTAGAAGGTCTAATTTTTTTGAGGAAGAAGTCGAAAGAACGATACAGGGTGTTACTCGTTCTGCTCTAAGGTACGGTATTTCCGGGCTTTTCCTCATTTATCTGATTGGACAGTTTATAGACATAAAGGGAATACTGGCTGGAGCTGGGATTGTAGGGGTCGTTATCGGATTTGCCGCTCAACAAATGCTTAAGGATATCTTATTGGGATTTGTTAGATTTTCAGATAATGAATTTCGAGTGGGGAACTTTGTTACATTTAATGGGACAAGTTCCGGGACGGTTGAGGAAATTGGCATCCGGTTCATGCAGATTCGGGAATGGTCAGGAAAACTGCTTACTATCCCACACAGTGAAATCAAGACGATTCAAAATTTTAATAAAGGGAGAATGCGAATCATTGAACGCATCACGGTGAGTTACCAAGAAAAACCAGATAGGGTGAAGCGGATGTTGGAAGAATTATGCCTCACCTGTAATGAGAAGTTTGCTGAAAGCCTTCTAAGGCTCGAGGACGGTACACCTGAAGAAGATTTTAGATATCTTGGTATTACGGATTTAAATCCGAATTTTAAATATGTTGGATATGAGCTATGCATAGTTGGACTAGTAAAACCTGAAGATTATTTTGAAACATCAAGAAATGTGAGGTTTGAGATGATGGCTGCTTTACATGAGCAACAAATTCAAATGCCATCTTCCAATTTACTTGTTCAGACAAATCCGAATCATGGAAGTTTGATGGAAAGCTAAAAAAGAAGCATCTTTTTGGATTTTTGTTGGGGCTATTTCGAAAGTGGTTATAAATAATATTGGATTCTTATGAAATGACGGATTGTGGGGAAGTCATTATTAACTAGGACTGTTGAGGTAGGAAAATAGACTCAGCAACTATTCATGAGGTTGAAGAATATAAACGGGCTTTTTTAAAGAAAGTCTCAGACTGTAGACAAACTCGATGAAAATCGAGTTTGTCTACAGTTTTTTTGAAGGGTTGTAAAAATTCGAACGTTGATTGGAACGTAGGGCACTCGCTTTCCGCGGGCGGTCAGGGAGCCTCCTCGGCGCCTTTGCGCCTGTGGGGTCTCCCTTGGACACGCTTTTCCCGCAGGAGTCTCGCACCTTCCGTTCCACTCAACTTTGTTTTAACAATTAGAAAGAAATAAACACTTTTGCCTACAGTCTTTTTTGTTTTAATATAGGAGTATTAAAACTTGAGGGGATGACGATGCTTTCGAAACATAATTCTATTCAGCGAGATCAACTTGAAATGATTACTTTGGATCAAATGGTGCCAGCGAACCATTTGGTTCGTAAAATCGAGGGGGCCATTGACTTCACTTTCATTTATGACTTGGTGAAAGAGATGTATTCAGAGATAGGCCGCCCAAGTATTGATCCAGTTATTTTAGTTAAATTGACATTCATTCAATATACCTTCGGTATTCGTTCGATGCGTAAAACGATTGAAGAAGTTGAAACGAATATGGCTTACCGTTGGTTTTTAGGTTACGGTTTCCATGATAAAGTACCTCACTTCTCAACGTTCGGGAAAAATTATGAGCGTCGCTTTAAAGATACAGACCTGTTTGAACAGATTTTTTATCGTATCTTAATGACAGCTTCAGAAAGAAAGTTAATAAGTGCAGAGCACGTATTCGTTGATTCAACACATGTGAAAGCCAGTGCGAATAAGCGAAAATTCGAAAAGAAAATCGTTCGTAAGGAAACACGAGCATATCAAGGACGCCTTCAAGAAGAAATAAATCAAGATCGTGAAACAATGGAAAAAAGCCTTTTCCACCGGATAAATTTGATAAAGAAGAAACCAAAGAAATTAAAGAAAGTAAAACTGACCCTGGAGTGGCTACTATGTAAAGGATGAACGAACAAAACAGTGTGCCTATTCATTTCATGCGGCTGCAGACCGCAACGGTTTTGTGCTAGGGACGATTGTAACACCAGGAAATACGCATGATAGTAATATCTTAGAGCCTCTTGTTGAACAAGTGATTGAGAAAGTTGGAAAACCTGAAGCTGTTGCCGCAGATGCAAAAGAAAAGCATGGTATGCGTAGGACTACTTTAAGGGGACATAAAAAATTGTCGATGCAGGCGATGCTTACATTCGCTGCCATGAATTTAAAGTAGATAACCAATAGGACATGGCAAGGTCCAATGGCTTAATAAAGTGGGCTCGTAGAGGCCCAATCTCTTAATCTTGAGCAAAATTCAAAGGGAATATCAAAAGGGGTCCGGAATTAAAACATTCTGGACCCCTTTTGTCTACAAACTGGGGCTTTCTTAAAGAAAGTCTGTTTTTTTATTTTCATGACTTAATACTTGGTAATTATTCTATAATAGTATTATTTTTTGAAATTTGCACTTGATTAATCAGAATGATTCGATTATTATATAATTAACATTAAATGGAAGGGTGACCTTTAAACAATGAAATATAATCCTATTCTTTAAGAAAAAATGCGTGTTAAATACGATCTTTTTTCTGGATAGGATTAGTCTGTACATTAAAATACAAACAAAGATCATTGTGTTCCTTCCATCATCAGGGATATTTTGCCTTTTTAATTTGTATTGTACTGCCTCCTGTCCAGATATTTGACAGGAGGTTTTTATATTGGGAAAAAACGCAACTGTAACATTAAATAATAAGGAACCTAACTTATTTACAAATCGTGTATTTCGGGCCATTATCTTTTCAGGATTATTTCTACAAATAGGGATATGGGTACGGAATTTTGCAGTTTTGTTATTCGTCATGGAACAAACAAACGGTGATGCCTTTGCCATTTCAATGATTTCAGTGGCTGAATTCGCACCTATTTTTATTTTTTCATTTATTGGTGGGACGTTTGCAGACCGATGGAGCCCGAAAAAAACGATGGTTTGGTGTGATATTTTAAGTGCAATATCGGTATTTGCTGTGCTTATCGCCCTTATCTTCGGAAGTTGGAAAGTGGTATTTTTTGCAACATTAATTTCTGCAATACTTTCTCAATTCTCTCAGCCATCGGGCATGAAGCTATTTAAGATGCATTTGCCAGAGAGTCAAATTCAAACAGGGATGTCTGTATATCAGACCGTGTTCGCCGTATTTATGGTTTTAGGCCCGATCCTGGGTACATTTGCCTTCCAATCATTCGGGATCAACATCTCGATTGCGATTACTGGCCTAGCTTTTTTACTATCAGCGGGTGCTCTCGCTTTCCTTCCAAAAGATCGCAAACTGGATGAAGGAACCGCAAAAACGACATTATGGCAGGAAATGAAAAGCGGAGTGAGCTACGTGTTGCGAAAAAAAGAACTAAGTCTATTAGGATTATGTTTTCTGGCAGCCGGGCTCGGACTTGGATTCATTCAGCCGCTCTCGATTTTCCTAGTTACCGAACAATTAGGTCTGCCTAAGGAAAATCTACAATGGTTATTTATGGTGAATGGTATTGGTATGATTTTAGGCGGTGCTGGAGTGATGATTTTTGCTAAAAAGGTGGCACCGCAGAGGTTATTGGCCTT
>NZ_LGYA01000001.1:2220233-2386978 GCF_001273755.1 Peribacillus butanolivorans | reverse complement strand
GCATATCAAGGACGCCTTCAAGAAGAAATAAATCAAGATCGTGAAACAATGGAAAAAAGCCTTTTCCACCGGATAAATTTGATAAAGAAGAAACCAAAGAAATTAAAGAAAGTAAAACTGACCCTGGAGTGGCTACTATGTAAAGGATGAACGAACAAAACAGTGTGCCTATTCATTTCATGCGGCTGCAGACCGCAACGGTTTTGTGCTAGGGACGATTGTAACACCAGGAAATACGCATGATAGTAATATCTTAGAGCCTCTTGTTGAACAAGTGATTGAGAAAGTTGGAAAACCTGAAGCTGTTGCCGCAGATGCAAAAGAAAAGCATGGTATGCGTAGGACTACTTTAAGGGGACATAAAAAATTGTCGATGCAGGCGATGCTTACATTCGCTGCCATGAATTTAAAGTAGATAACCAATAGGACATGGCAAGGTCCAATGGCTTAATAAAGTGGGCTCGTAGAGGCCCAATCTCTTAATCTTGAGCAAAATTCAAAGGGAATATCAAAAGGGGTCCGGAATTAAAACATTCTGGACCCCTTTTGTCTACAAACTGGGGCTTTCTTAAAGAAAGTCTGTTTTTTTATTTTCATGACTTAATACTTGGTAATTATTCTATAATAGTATTATTTTTTGAAATTTGCACTTGATTAATCAGAATGATTCGATTATTATATAATTAACATTAAATGGAAGGGTGACCTTTAAACAATGAAATATAATCCTATTCTTTAAGAAAAAATGCGTGTTAAATACGATCTTTTTTCTGGATAGGATTAGTCTGTACATTAAAATACAAACAAAGATCATTGTGTTCCTTCCATCATCAGGGATATTTTGCCTTTTTAATTTGTATTGTACTGCCTCCTGTCCAGATATTTGACAGGAGGTTTTTATATTGGGAAAAAACGCAACTGTAACATTAAATAATAAGGAACCTAACTTATTTACAAATCGTGTATTTCGGGCCATTATCTTTTCAGGATTATTTCTACAAATAGGGATATGGGTACGGAATTTTGCAGTTTTGTTATTCGTCATGGAACAAACAAACGGTGATGCCTTTGCCATTTCAATGATTTCAGTGGCTGAATTCGCACCTATTTTTATTTTTTCATTTATTGGTGGGACGTTTGCAGACCGATGGAGCCCGAAAAAAACGATGGTTTGGTGTGATATTTTAAGTGCAATATCGGTATTTGCTGTGCTTATCGCCCTTATCTTCGGAAGTTGGAAAGTGGTATTTTTTGCAACATTAATTTCTGCAATACTTTCTCAATTCTCTCAGCCATCGGGCATGAAGCTATTTAAGATGCATTTGCCAGAGAGTCAAATTCAAACAGGGATGTCTGTATATCAGACCGTGTTCGCCGTATTTATGGTTTTAGGCCCGATCCTGGGTACATTTGCCTTCCAATCATTCGGGATCAACATCTCGATTGCGATTACTGGCCTAGCTTTTTTACTATCAGCGGGTGCTCTCGCTTTCCTTCCAAAAGATCGCAAACTGGATGAAGGAACCGCAAAAACGACATTATGGCAGGAAATGAAAAGCGGAGTGAGCTACGTGTTGCGAAAAAAAGAACTAAGTCTATTAGGATTATGTTTTCTGGCAGCCGGGCTCGGACTTGGATTCATTCAGCCGCTCTCGATTTTCCTAGTTACCGAACAATTAGGTCTGCCTAAGGAAAATCTACAATGGTTATTTATGGTGAATGGTATTGGTATGATTTTAGGCGGTGCTGGAGTGATGATTTTTGCTAAAAAGGTGGCACCGCAGAGGTTATTGGCCTTTGGCATGCTTGTGAATGCCATTGGTTTAGCGGTAATGGGGTTGTCGACAAACCTTTGGATTACGCTGTCCGCAGAGTTCTTTAACGGGCTAATGTTGCCTTGTATTCAAATTGGAATTAATACATTGATATTGCAGAGGACCGAAGGCGAGTTCATCGGAAGAGTAAATGGAATCTTAAGCCCATTATTCACTGGTTCGATGGTTTTGACTATGAGTGCGGCAGGAGTGTTGAAAGAACAATTTTCACTCGTCGCCATATTTGAAACAGCGGCATTCTTTTTTATTATTGGGATGTTTTTCATTTTGCCATTGTACAATCAAAAGATAGAAACGAAATCCTTGGAAACTCAGTCGCAGGAATAAGGAAAAGTCAGTGAAGTGGTGAAAATTTACATGTTATTCAAAAAAGCAGAGAGCAGGCTCTCTGCTTTTTTGAATAACATGAATCTAGAAGATATCAACTTATTAAAGGAGTGGGCATTACTTAAAGATTGAATCTGGTTACTTAAACTTTGTACTTCATTCACTATGTTATTCATGAATAAATCGTTAAGAATAATATACTATTGGTTTCTGAAGGTAACAGAAGCTAAAAACCATTAATTAAAGAGAAGTATAACTATTGCCGGGTTAAATTTGATGTTGCATCCTTATTAAAGGTTTGCCAGTTTGATAGGATTAACCGTATTATTTCAGATTCTAAGTTGTCGGAAAAAGTATTGCAGAGGTACGAAAAGAAGGAATTGAGATTGTGAATAAATAGAAATCATACCATGTTACGTTGAGGAAAAGTGAATGTTGGCTTTTCCTCTTTTTATTAGTTTAAAAAATGAACATGGAATTATTTGTTTGAATTAACAACAAAATCAAAAAAAATACACTTCACATTAACGTTATCTTAATAATTAATATGTAATATTGAGTTGGAAGTAGGCCGTTTGTGGAAAAGTTGTTTTAATGTGGGTTTTGTAGAGAGCAAATGATGATCGGAAACAAATCAATACAAGCATTAACAATTTTTCCGTTATTATTACCTGCATAGACAATAAATACTGTACCGACAAACAAGTCTTAGTTCCTCTAGATCTTTCATATAGGAAGATACAGAATTCAAATTAGAAAATTTTATTCCTTCTTTTTAGAGTTTGTCAAAGTAAGTGATACACAATTTGCGTTACTAACTTTAGGAGTGAATTTTTCTACTGAAAAAATGAATATAAGAAGGGGGATTGAGTGGCGGGTTCCATGATATGAATACATTCTTATTACCAAAATTTCAATGATTTATTATATATAAAATAAACTAAAAGTACCTTGAAATTTGCTTTACTTACATAAAATTTTAGAAATTTCATTAGATTGGTCTTAATTGAAATCAATAAAATCATATTGTGAAAAGAGGAGTAATGCAATGAAAGACGAGCATCTAAAAAACGAGACTGAAAAATTGTCAAATACTATCTTAGATAAGGGAATGGATCGACGTAGTTTTTTGGGAGGTACAACGAAGATTGCCGGGCTTACGCTTGGATTATCGCTAGTAAACTCACTAAATGGACTTGAGGCCGAAGCAGCATCACATGTCGAAAAAGCATCAAAGTTCGGTTTACACAAAAATCCTGATTTGGTGTTTCCTGTTATTAGTGATGTGCATATGTTGAAGAGTGGTACAACCGATCTGCAAAAGTTCGGTAGCGCATTGCATCAATTGAATGAGTTGGTGCCAAAACAAGATGCTCTTGTTGTTGTTGGGGATTTAACAGAAAATGGATTTGCGGAAGAGTATGATCGCTTTGTGGCTCTTTATAATGCAAAAAAACAAACGCAGGCCGCTTCTTTGTTTGCGATAGGAAATCATGACTATTGGAATGGTTTATCTGTAACAGATGCCCAAAAACTGTTTTTAAAGAAAATGGGGATGGAGTCTATTTTCTACCATAAGGTAATCAAAGGGTTTCATTTCATAGTTCTTGGCACTGAAAATGGAAAGACAGAAGGATACTTTTCAGAACAACAAATTGCGTGGTTAGGGGAGCAACTTCAGCAGGCGAAACAAGATGATCCTAAGAAACCGATATTTGTGTTTCTGCATCAGCCTATCAAAAATACAGTATACGGGAGTGAATGGGGATTCGAAGTTAACAGAGAGTTACTGTATAACACTCTAAAAGAATATCCGCAAGTAATTACGTTTTCCGGCCACACACATTATCCATTAGATGAACCAAGAGCAATCCATCAAAAGGATTTTACCTCCGTTGCAACAGCTTCTCTAAAAAATATGTGGGTAGAGGCTGGGTATCTTCAAGGAGAATTACCTAAAGGATCCGAAACCTTTAGCCAAGGTCTAATTGTAGAGGTTCATGGAAACAAAGTGAACATTCATCGTCGTGACTTTAATCAAAATAATTGGGTAGGCGAACCATGGGTAATTGACTATCCCGCTAAAAAGAATACATTTAAATATACAGAAATGAGAGAGCAAGAAAAACCTCATTTCCCTAAAGGAGCAAGCATTACGGTTCTTGATACAACTAGTACTGAGATGAATATCATGTTTACTCAGGCAAATGATAATTTACTGGTACATTCTTATAAAGTAGTGGCGAAGAACAAACAAACAGGACAAATAGCGAAAGAGTTTCGGGCTTTCTCAGAATTCTACAAAGATCCTATACCCAACCCATTCGTTCTGCCAGTTAAGGGATTGCAGCCAGGTATAAGTTATGATATCGAAGTTTATGCGATAGATTCATTTGGGAATATGAGTAAAACATTCTTGAAAATAGAGGAAAAAACAAAAGCATTAGCGGCTCTTTAATATAACTTTAGCTTTCAGGAGAAAGACAAAAGGAGGAAACACAATGCTTCAAAATATTGGAATACCTGGATTGATATTGATTTTAGTCATTGCCCTCATCATATTTGGACCATCTAAGTTGCCCGAAATTGGACGTGCTTTTGGCAACACATTAAGAGAATTTAAAAACTCTACTAAAGATTTGATTTCTCCAGATGAGAAAGAAGAAAAGACACAATCCAAATAATTTTTTAGGAAGATGTAAGCAACAAGCTTGCATCTTCCTCTTGTTTTTAACAAGTATTCCATCTGAAAAATGAGTGCTCCCATATCCCAAATTTTTTTGATAAAGAAAGGCGATGTTGAAAGTTAAGTCTGGTGTAAAATATAAAGTAGTACCTATAAACAATTGGGCAACTGCAGATCATGTATCTTAAATAGCTAAGTGATATTTAGAAATAAAAGGAAGAGTGGCAATTAATGTTCTCTTTTTTTTCTTGTAAGGAAGTTTCCATTTTATTTCCGTAAAATGTCTTAGCCTGGGTTTTAGGTTTAGAAGTATCGTTTTTGCATGTGACTATATAATTTAGACAGTTTCATTTTTAATGGGCTCTTTTATTCAATTTTCGCGAAAATATTCAGCTGCCCTTTATTGTTGTGATTATTAACTAGGCGTAATTCTTGTACAAGGAATTGTGTCTTTTTTAGTTACATTAATTATTTACCTTTTATGGCAAGACTCCTTTTTGATACAAAGTAGAAGATATAACTACCTAAAATTAATGATATTTTAGCTAGAGGTAATTGTATAAATGTTAAATTACTTAGACAAACTAGAATGTTCAAATATGTAAATGGAAAGGAAAGATGCAGAATGACAAAGGTATTATACATCACAGCTCATCCGAATGATGAAACTCAATCTTACAGTATGGCCGTTGGAAAAAAATTTATTGAAACTTATAAAGAAGTAAATCCTAGCCATGAAATTGTGAATATTGACCTTTATAAAGAAAATATTCCTGAAATTGATGTGGATGTTTTCAGTGGTTGGGGAAAACTTCAATCTGGAAAGGGATTTGAAGAACTTTCGTCGGAAGAGAAAACTAAAGTTGGTCGACTCTCAGAATTATGTGAGCAATTCATTGTTGCCGATAAATATATATTTGTAACACCATTATGGAATTTTTCATTCCCACCAGTATTAAAAGCATATATTGATTCTGTTTCTGTTGCAGGAAAAACATTTAAATACACCGACAAAGGTCCAGTTGGCCTTTTAACTGACAAGAAAGCATTGCATATTCAAGCTCGTGGTGGTATTTATTCCGAAGGACCAGCAGCTGAAATGGAAATGGGACACCGATATCTAAATATCATGATGCAATTCTTCGGAGTTCCTTCATTTGAAGGATTATTCGTTGAAGGACATGCTGCAATGCCTGATAAAGCACAAGAAATTAAAGAAAATGCTATTACAAGAGCAAAAGATTTAGCTTCTACTTTTTAATTACCAGTTCAATATTTTTTCAAAATAGGTTCTATTATTAGTCGGAAATCCAGGCTGGAATGTTAAATGTGATCAACCTTTATCTTAAATTTTTAAAAAGAATGGTTTAGTCCATTACTGTTTTGGCTTAGAAAAAAACGTGAAATAGTTAATTAACATCCTAAATTTAAAAAGGAGTAGGGAGTTTTCCTTACTCCTTTTTTGCATGAAAAGATTTCCCCTGCAGAGAGACTATTCTTAATAAATTGAAGATAGGTATCAGTCGTGAAAAGCTCAAGACGTAGTGCTTGTTGCAATGACAGTTAAAAGATAAAAAAATCCTGCAAATCATAGTATCCTTCTTAATTACAGAATAGCAGTGAAAATTTGGTTAAATAATTTCTAGCTATATTACATAATATATAGGTCAAACAATCTCTCAAGGGCATTCACATGTTAACTATGTAAAATACGAATTGGAATAGTCCTTAAGGTACTCTAAGACTCAACACAAAAAATAGTCGGTAGGTTATGTACTAATAAAAACTTAATTGACCTGAAATTTTATTAAATAGCTCTACGAACGTTTTATTAAAGGACAGGAAAACACCAAGGAAGGGTTGAAATAATTGAAGACAATAATTAAATGGACAGGAGAAATGGCTTTTTCTGGATCTACTCCGTCAGGACATGTAATAAAAATGGATGCTGCCAAAGAAGTAGGAGGACAAAATAGTGGAGCGAGACCCACAGAGTTACTGTTACATTCCTTAGCCGGTTGCACAGGAATTGATATTGTAATGATTTTGAAAAAAATGCGATTTGAACCAATTACTTTTCAAATAGAAATAGAAGGATCACGGGCAGAAAATCATCCAAAACGATTTACCGATTATCATATCCATTATTTACTAGAAGGGGAACTGCCAGAAGATAAAGTAGTCCGTGCTATTAAATTATCGAAAGATACGTACTGTTCGGTATATCACTCATTAAATGCAAACATTGAAGTGAGCTATTCAATTAATGGAGTCAAAGGAGATCAAAAATTATAATTTTTGATCTAGGGAGTAATTTAAAGCACAGCTAATTTTTAATAAATTTTTATATTGTTAAAATATTTCAAATAATCTAACTTTCCTTCCTTTATTTTTTATGCAATGGCTTACGTTCAAAAAAGAGCCTTCTTTTATTGAAAATACTATTGAATTAGAGTGTGAGCGTTTACTAAAATGCAAACAAATAGGTCATGGATATTAGTTGATCTTTAAAGTACATATAAAACCTTAAACAATGCCCCTTTTACAATCTATTTATAAGACTAGAGGTTCATTGTTTACATTCCAGATAGATGATTCTAATAGAACAAAGTAAATATACCAGATTTTAAGAAAGTAAATTAATTCAATTGATAATCAGCCTGAGATGTTCGTTCGGGTATTCCTTTGAAGAAGCAAGTTGGAAATTTTAATATTAGAAGGAATTTATATTCTATTCTAAGGGAATAAACGTGGAAATCATTATTAAGGCTTTATGTGGTTTATTTAGGTCATTGATTGGGTGAACAAATGTTATGGTGTACGGAGTAAGCCAACCGATTCTCCTTTTTGGTTCGTATATAACACTTGAGATATTTAGTGGTATACCAGTATTGTTTCTAGTGAAAAAATAGATGATTGGTAACAAATTCTCGTTCAATAGAAACACTCTTAGATGATTCTTTATATTCATCTATAAGGGACTAAGGGGTAATCTTAAGGTTAATTGACTTGGTACGTCATGGTTCCACAAGTTTAATTTAATAGAAATTTTTAAAAATTAAAAAATAGAATTCTTTAGTTTTCTAAATTATCTTGTTAATATAGAAGTAGCTATTAGAAAAATCATAGGAGTGAAGGACAATGAGTGTACATAAAGCCCTTACGTTACATGCCCAAAAACAAAATCAACTTTTTACTGAATTTTCCCTTTTAGATCAACAACGTGAAGATTATATTCAAGGAGCTATAGAATTATGTAAAGCTGAAAAGGATTTTACAACAGACAATATTAATCAAATCACTATGCAAATCAATGTTCTTGCAAACCAAAGGTTAATACCTACTCGTAAATTGGTTACCCCAGAAATGATTCGTTCATATGTGGAGTCATTAAAGTAAAATATATTACTGATCTTAAACGTAAGAATAGCGCCGAACATCTATGATAACCCTAGACAGCCTGACACTCATTATATAGATGAGTGTTTTTTTATAGACAAATTTTAAATTACCAACGATAAATGGCATATACAAATATTTTTTAGTTGTAATGATACTAAGAATGTAGATGTAGAGTTATTAGATACTGTTGAATTCACCCCTAAATGGGGTATTTGAATGGTATTTGAATGGAAATAAATCAGGAATGATGAAGAAATAAAAACTATGGCATCATAAAGTTAAATTAATAGGGAAGTTCGGATGTCTAAGATGATTTATAATAGATATAAAAGTAGGAATGGAGAAGGAATTGTGGGAAAATATCAGACTTTATTATTTGATGTAGATGATACACTATTGGATTTTGGTGCAGCAGAAAATTTAGCTTTGCGCTTGCTTTTCGAGGATCAAAATATCCACTTAACTCCTGAAATCGAAGCACAATATAAAAAAATAAACCAAGGTCTCTGGAAGTCCTTTGAAAAAGGAATAATAGATCGTGATACGGTAGTGAATACTCGCCATTCACGTTTATTTAAGGAATACGGTCGAGAAGTTGATGGAGTATTAATGGAAAAGAACTATCGTAGCTATTTAGAAGAGGGGCATCAGCTTGTTAATGGGGCCTTTGAATTGATAGCCGACCTGCAAAATAAATATGACTTATATATTGTTACTAATGGTGTTTCCAAGACCCAGTATAAACGCTTACGTGATTCAGGATTATTTCCGCTATTTAAGGATATTTTCGTTTCAGAGGATACTGGTTTTCAAAAGCCCATGAAGGAATATTTCGATTATGTCTTTGCGCGAATTCCTAATTTCTCGATGGAAAAAGCATTAATCATCGGAGACTCCTTAAGTGCGTATATTAAAGGCGGACAGCAAGCTGCTATAGATACATGTTGGCTCAACCCTAAACTGAAACCTAATGAAACTAAAATTGTTCCAACATATCAAATACAAAAGCTTGAAGAGCTGTATCGCATTTTAAACGTAGAAAAAGAATCAACAGCTGTTAGTCAGTACTGTTCCTGACTATCGCATTATCTTTGATAACAGCTTTAATAAAATGATCAATTTTTTTATAAAATCTAACTATAAATTTGCAAGAAAAAAACCATTTTGATCTAACTTTGATTAAAATGGTTTCTTTTCATATCTTGAAAAACATGGGTTTGTATGGTGTTTTTTAATCAAACTTTTTTTAAAACAATAAGGGTTTAATAAAGGGCTGTTGATGCAGCTTCTTTTCTTATGGAGCCAAAGAGGCAGGTTTAATTGAACATCAAAATGCAAACTTAATTAATCAACTGATAAGTTAAACCTATCGATATTTATTAATGTTATTTAATTTCATTATGGAAATTCAGGGTATAAAATTTAGTAGAAAGGTAATTAGACTGGAGGAAAAAATATGAAAGTTTTTGATTCGCATTTACATATTATCGATACGAAATTTCTATTAATTGTAAATCAGAGATTTATGCCTGATACTTTTACCTGTGCCGATTACCTACATTCCCGTAAGTAACATAAATTTATTGGGCGGTACCGTTGTCTCAGGCTCTTTTCAAGGATATGACCAATCATATTTAATTAATGCGTTACAAACCCTTTGTGAAAACTTTGTTGGTGTAACTCAATTGCCATACAATACATCAGATGATGAAATCATTAAACTTAATGAACTTGGTGTGAAAGCCATTCGATTCAATGTAAATCGTGGAAGTTCCGAGGATATATCACGTTTAGATTACTTAGCGAGAAGAGTTTATGAATTAGTAAATTGGCATACAGAGCTATACATTGATTCTAACTCTTTAACAGAGATAACAACGATAGTAGCAAAGCTTCCTTCGGTTTCGATAGATCATCTTGGTTTATCAAAAAGCGGTTTTACGAATCTTTTATCTTTAGTTGATAAAGGTGTAAGAGTAAAAGCAACTGGTTTCGGAAGAATTAATTTTGATGCTGAAGAAGCTAAAAAAGTTCTTTATAAAAATGCTCTTAATTGGTATTTAAAAATATCAGTATAGGAGTAAGAAATGGCCTTAACGCTATTACAAATTGATTAATTACTGCACAGTCCGTCTATTATATGCAGTTTAAGAGAAGTGACTTGTTCAACTAATGAGTGCTTGAGTTTAATAATGAGGTTGCTGCGGCAGCCTTTTTTTTATTGAGCTAAATGGGAAGGAAAGTTGAGTAAGAAAACGTTATAATATAGGTAAATGAAATTCTAAGGGTTTGGTTTAATGAGAGGAGAAATCATGGAGGGATCCTATACGTTTAAATCAATTGATGAATACATTTTACAATTTCCTCATGAGGTTCAGGAAAAACTTAAAAGGTTAAGAAAAGTTATAAAAGAATCAGCACCAGAAGCAGAAGAAAAGATAAGTTATCAAATGCCTACCTTTGTTTTACATGGGAATCTGGTACATTTCGCTGCCTATAAAAAACATATAGGATTTTATCCAACTTCTAGCGGGATCGCTGCTTTTGAACTTGAATTTTCGGAATATAAAAGTTCAAAAGGGGCAGTTCAGTTTCCTCTAGAAAAGCCGATGCCTTATGAATTAATAAGCGAGATAGTTAAATTTAGAGTTGCTGAGAATATAAAGAAAGCTGAAGGTAGATTGAAAAAGAAAAAATAATTTCATTTAAATTCTGTTGTTTATAATTTTTTATTCAAGTAACGGGACAGTTTAGTCACATAACAAAATTTAATAAGGATACTTCTTTTTTGTTCTGTTATTCATACTTTTCATAAATTGTTCAAGCAAAAGAAAATCATAATCAAGAAGTGAAAGTAAATTATCAAATACTTCTATATGGGGCAGGCTGAAAACAGGTGCATTTCTTATGCTACTAATTGGGCAGATTTCTATAACAAAAAATGTAACACTTAACTTTATTTGTTATCAAATACGGAATTAAAAGTGAAGCATAGCAAAACTTGGCTTAAATCTTACATTTGGTATAATCATTAAGTAGTTATATGCTTAAAAACAAAAGTATAATGCTCAAACGAAAAAAATATCAATATTAACCTAACTAGTAGAAATGGAGAGAAGCAAATGATTAATAAAGTCGGTCAAATTATGTTATATGTAAATAACCAAGATGAGACATTAAAATTTTGGACGGAAAAAGTAGGGTTTACCGTAGTTTCTGAAGAAGATAACGGTCAAATGAGATGGATTGAAATTGCTCCAACTAAGGAAGCAGAAACGAGTATCATTCTCCACAATAAAGAATTAATTGCAAAAATGCAGCCTGAATTAAATCTTAATACACCGTCGTTAATGTTTTACTCGGAAAATCTCGATAAATTATATAAAGACTTTACGGATAAAAATATCACAGTCGGAGAACTTGTAAGTATGCCTTTTGGTAGAGTATTTAACTTTGCTGATAATGAAGAAAATTACTTTGCGGTTATGGAAAAAAAGTAAATCACAAAACTAAAGAAGATATAAACATCAAAACGACTAAGAAAACTATTTTTAGTCGTTTTGATGTTGAGTGACAATAAAGTATTTGGCCTTCTTAAACGGGTGCTTTACGTTAATAATAGTAGCCAGTGTAGGACCAGCACTTCCAACAAATGAAGGACACGGCTATAATCGTTAATACAGCGAGATCCGGCCTCATTAAGGAAGACGATCTCATTCAAGCGTTGCAAAATAATGAAATTGCAGGAGCAGCCATCGACACGTTTGACCATGAGCCATTGGGGGACAACAGTCTATTCTTGTAACTCGACAATGTGACAATCACATCGTATATGGTTGGAAGTACGAATGATGCCTTTCGAAACACGCCGAAGAAATTGGCGGAACGGCTGTCGAAGTGGGATAAGAAGAAATCATAATGCTTTATTCATAAAAAAGAGCCCCGGTAATTTGCCGGGGTTCTATGTCTGGAAAAAAATGAGTAACCCTGTGGAAGCTTTTAATCAGCTACACAGTTGTGTTTTGGATTTTATTAGATTTTATCCAGCGGCTATTTTTTCTTGTTTTGTAGAGATAGATAAACAACTAAAACTAAAATAAGTAATCCACCAACAATCTGCCAAGTTCCAAATGGTAACTGCAACCAAAGAATACTACTGACTACAGCTGTTAAAGGCTCAACTGTGCCAAGTAAAGTCGTTTCCTTTGCTGTTAAGTATTCTAAGCTTTTGATAAACATCCAAAAAGCGAGTGCTGTGCCAAAGAGGATTGTAAACCCTAACGCTATATAAATGGAAGCGGACCAATTTATAGCTTCGATTGCCCAAATAGGATGAACAAAATTCATCACAATTCCGGCAAGTAACATAGCCCAACCAACAACAATTACGGATGAAAAGGACTCCAATAACGAACGTGCATAGAGTGTGTAAAAAGCTAATGATAGTCCTGAAATTACGCCCCATATAACAGCTGAAAAGGGTACAGATAAATTATTAAATGATCCATTGGTTAATAATAAAAAAGTACCAAGGAGTGTCAAACTAATGGCCAAAAGATCGGAACGTGTTAATTTTTGAATCCCCTTTACAATGAAATAAAAAATAATAAAAATCGGTGCTAAGTATTGAAGCAATGTAGCTACTGCAGCATTGCCGAGAGCGATGGAAGCCATGTAAGAATATTGAACAAGTAACATGCCGAACAGACTGAAGGTGATTAACCGATTCCGACTGGTCGGCTCCTTCCAAATTTGAAAAAGATGCTTACGATTACTGCTCACTAATTGGCTACTAAGTAAGAGAATCCCCCCGATAAAGAGTCGTGTTGTCACAAACCAATCCAAATCGATATTACCGGATTGAAAAAGATGCTGCGCGACTGTCCCACCAACTCCCCAAAAACTAGCGCCAAAAATGACAAAGAAAATTCCTATTAAACGATTTTGTTTATTCATATAATCACCTATCAATATTAAGATATAATCAATATATAGAATATTAAGATGTATAAATAGCGAATTAATCTCTAAAAATATAAGAATATTGAGGTGATTAAGTGCAAATCTACAACATTTCTATTAATTCACAGTACCAAGAACTTGTACAATACAAAGACCCACAATGGCCAGTCGTTTTCTATCATACTAATATTCGGAAAAATATTGTTGGCTATATTCCACTTCATTGGCATGAGGAGCTACAGTTTGTCGTTGTAACAGGTGGTCATGTATGCTTTCAAATTCATGGTGAAGAAATTAATTTAAATGAAGGAGAAGGGATTTTTATTAATTCAGGAGTAATTCATGAAGCACATGCCGATTCATGTGAGGGACGTTATATTTGTTGGAATGTAGGTGTGCATATAGCCAGTTCGTATATTGAAAAGAAGTATATAGGGATCCTTATTCAAAATGAAAAAGTTCCTTTTATCCCTTTTTCACCAAGTATCAATTGGCAAAATGACATTATGGAAGCAATCAAAAAAGGATTTGTCGCGTATGAGAACAAATCATTTGGATGTGAATTAGTGATTACACAACAGTATCTTTTTTGTATTGAGCGTCTGGTCACGAACATCGTACCTAATCATGGGCAGAAAAAAGTAGTTTATGATCCAAGAGTAAAAGAAGTATTGCGATATATGCATCATCATTATGGAAGTAAAATCACACTAGATGATGTCGCAAATGTTGCTTATTTAAGTAGAGCTGAAACCAATCGACTTTTTAAAAAGCATCTGGGCCGAACACCTTTTCAGTATTTATTGGCTTACCGCTTAGATAGAAGTAAAGAGCTTTTAGTTCGAACAACAAGTTCTATTACAGAAATCTCTTTAGAAGTAGGTTTTTTAAGTACTAGCTATTTTATCGAAAAGTTTAAAGCAGCATTTGGCATGACTCCGAATCAATTTCGTCAAGTTGAAAAAAAAATTTAAGGCCTTTTGGCAAGTTGCTTCATCCAAAGAGATATTGGTTTTTTATTAATGGATCAGAAAATGATGAAAGTGGTTTAGGGTACGGTCATACCTTTGCATCAGTGCTTAAACCTGATCAAGAATTAGGGGAACTTAAAGATTATGCATTTATTGCTTTTTGTTGTAACAATCAAAAATAGCAAGGTTTGATCTGAATAATCTTGAAACTAACTTTCATTAAAAAATTTATTCTTGGAACTATCAGATACGTTTCGTTGAAGCATCAGTATAAAAGGATCTTCCAATCGAAGATCCTTTTTTCATTACAGATAAACACCATTATGTGAAACTAGATGCTATTTGCACTTTAGCTTTAACTATCGGGCAGGAAAGTTTTATAAATATGTCAAATATAAGTAGTATGAGGAGTTGTATGAAATGAATTACGAAAAAATTGGATCGGCTAGTGGAATAGTAATAGCTGTTAGTAAAAGTGATAAACACACATTTAGTAAGGAAAATTGTAGTAATATAAAACTGTTAAAAGGTTTGGGAGTTGAAGGAGATGCCCATATAGGTAAGACAGTTAAGCATCGTTCACGTGTAGCGAATAACCCAAATCAACCTAACCTACGACAAGTTCACCTAATCCACTCTGAATTATTAGATGAATTGAAAGATAGCTTTAATGTTACAGCTGGACAAATGGGTGAAAATATCACCACACAAGGTATCGATCTTCTTGAATTACCTAGGGATACGGTTCTATATATTGGGGAAACAGCAGTTATTAAAGTAACTGGCTTACGAAATCCATGTATCCAAATAGATCAATTTAAATCAGGACTTATGAAAGCAGTTTTAGACCGAGATAAGCAGGGGAACTTGATACGGAAAGCAGGAATAATGAGCATAGTTTTGGAAAGTGGTGAGGTTCACCCCGGAGACCAGGTTAGAATTCAATTACCACCTTTACCTTATAGACCTCTTGAAAGGGTATAATGTTTTTATTAGAACTGAATTGTTTTTATTTTCAGAAGAAAAAATCAAACTAAACCAGCCAATAGTTTGTCAATAAAAACTTAAAATATTTGTTGCTATACTAAATCAAACAACCTTCCAATATTTTTGTTCGAAAAGTAATTAAGAATATAAGATTATTATCCAATCTATCCCGGGAAAGACAGCGAACTTTTCAGCCTTAACTGCCGATAGTCCTGAGTATTGTTTAATTAATGGCGCTTCAGCCTCTATTTCATATCTTCCAGCTGCTGCTGATCACGAATCGGCTGCAGCTTATATTTTGAAGTTATGATGTTAAGAATGGTTCACTGAATAAAATATTGGTTCAATTTAATCAGCTGGCCTTGGTCCAGCGGCTATTCGAGAGTTTTCTACAGTCATGATCGGTCGAATGGTTATGTCTCCATTGACGAAAATTTGACAGGATAAACGCAAATGATCTTCCATTCCTTTTTCCTCAAAAGCCTTTTTTTCTTTATGTGTTACCTCACAAAAATCACCTCCCAATATTTCTACTCTGCAAGTCGTACATTTTGCTTTCCCTCCACAGCGATGGAGAATATTTATGTCGTTATCTTCTAGCGCTAATACTAACTTTTTACCCATTTCAACTTCAAAAGTTCCTTGGTTAAATACAGTTACGTAAGGCATTTTATACCACCTCATATATATAATATCTTCCAATTGGTCTTTAACATATTTATTGTCTTACCTTGCCCATATGACATAAAAAAATGTAAAGTCATTCCTGATTGATGTAAAAGATGAATGAAGAAATGGAAAACTCGTTTTGCTTTCATTAATGAATAATAACTCTCATGAAGACAAACTTTAAGTACATTAATAAATCTAGATTGAACAAGATGTAAGCCGATATAAATAATATAAAAATCTAGATTGAACTTTTTGCGTTCAATGATGATTATCGCAAAAAAGAGAGAAAAAATAGAAGGGAGGTGCGTGTCTGTGAATAATGGTAATTGCGATTTTTCACCAATGAAACAAATATTAAAAGAGGATATTCGCCAAGTAATAACTGAATTACAGAATAACTTAGAAGCAATGGATAATGAAAACTATTGTCTTCTTGGAAACTTTGAAAAAATCAAAGAAAATTTTGTCTACATTGACATGAAAGCTGCAACTTTTTATTTAAACTGTTATTTGTCTCCGTTTACGGACAAATATCCCGAATTATCAATTTGTGTACAAAATATGTCGAATCTGAGACATGGTGGCTTAATTGTGATTCAACGAGAAGATTCTCTTGAGTCTTTGATTCAACCAGGAATTTCAATTGGAGCAGAATTAACCCATTCTTTATTGGAATCAATATTTTTCCCTGGAAATCCACTACATGATGGTGCTGTACTGGTTACTCTTAATCATATTGATTCCGCAGCAAATGTCCTTCCACTTTCAGACAGATCATCAGAGGGTAAAAAACTTGGAACACGCCATCGTGCTGCTTTAGGTTTAACTGAACGAAGTGATGCTCTTGTACTGGTAGTATCTGAGGAAACAGGTAGAGTTTCATTTGCCTTAAATGGGAACCTGTATCCAATTACTAATCATGGGTCTCTATAGAGGAATGAAAGCCATATGTCTTTTCTAATAATACCAGCTGTTTATAATTACAGTCGCATAGGCATTAATTAGCTTAATGGTTTGTTAAAGCCGGGAAGAAAATGATTTGAAAAAAGGGATAATCGAAATGATCAAAACAATTGTCCTTATTTGCGGCAGCTTAAGAAAAGAATCTTATAATTGAATCATTGCTGAGGCATTTACCAGACCAGGATGATTCAATCGAATTTCGCTGGAGAAGCTGTGCAAGCTCATGTTCTTCCGTTTCAAAAAATACTAATTTCGCATGTACTTGAAAAGATTGACTCCAATCATAGAATGATTACTGACGAAAAAACAAAAAGATATCTTCAGCGTTATTTACAACAAAATATAGTTTAGATTAGGTTCATTATTTTGGACGATTCAATATGATTCGTGGTCAGCAGACGATTCAGAAGGGAATACCATTGAATCAAGAGATAAACAAGTAGTCAAGCGCTTTTTCAAGAAAACCTTGGCTATTTCTCATGTTTATAAACCTCGTGTCATAACATTGGATAAAATCCAGCCTATCCTATAGCGATTCAAGAGTTAAAAGAAGAGAAATGCATGACTTCAGGCATGCAAATAAGGTAAGTTAAACATCTGAATAATATGGTAGAACAGGACCATCGTTTTATAAAGTTGTGAGTTCGTTTGTCACTTTAGGAGTTATTTTCCACCTATTTTATTTTGCACATTCATCTTAAAAAACACAACTCTCATCACATGGGGTGAAATCAGGAAACTGCATTTAACGTTAAGGAAATTCAAATATATAAGCCCAATTTCTCGGTGTTGTACGTGAGAAATTAGGCTTTATTTACTTCATAAAAGCGTCATTGGTGGAATATTAAAAATTCCGAAAAAACCACACAAATGACTTCTGTACAGTCAGTGTATGATTAGCAGTGAAATAAGAATCTTCAACTTAGCCCCTTCACTATTAGGGAAGTTCTTTTTTCTTAATACACCCGTTCGTTAAGCTTTTGACCAATGGAATTTCACATTCAAAAGAGGGATAGCTATAATCCTCCTCACATTTACTAATGTTTGGAATGATTTTTATCGTAAAGTTTTTAATGCACCACTCCAGGCGATAACTTGGTCAAGCATAGCATTTACATTTTTAGGGTGGTGTTCAGCTGGTTTGAAAACACGTCCATTTTCAAAATCTGTAAATAATGACAATGTAGGATGTACACGAACATCTGCAACTAGTAATTCTCCTAAAATTCCACGTAAATGTTCAGCTGCACGAGCACCACCAGTTGAACCATAGCTTACAATACCAGCAGCTTTATTATTTCATTCGTCACGAGCTAAATCCAATGCATTTTTTAATGCACCTGTTATGTTATGATTATATTCTGCCACAATCAACACAAACCCATCTAAATTAGTAAGCTTTTCTGACCAAGCTCTTAATCCTGGTCATCACCAGCAGTTGTAAATACAAATGGTAAATTGAAGTCTGCAATATCTACGATTTCATAATTCGCATCGCCACGTTTGTCAGCAATTCCTTTTACCCATTCTCCTACTTGTGGACTTACACGTCCTTGGCGTGTACTTCCTAAGATAATTCCGATATTTAATTTTGTCATTGCTTTTTCCTCCGTAGCTAATCTACCAAATAGTTTGTCTAAAAAACTCAATTCTTCCACCATACCTTGTCTCGAAGTTATGAATTTCCTTACGATTCATCACTCTTCATATTTTATCCTTTATTATTTCCGTTCCCTCTACTTCAGGGAACCGAATGGTATCTTGTTTGAACTCGCGACGGATGGACCTGTTTGCGACAGACGAACATGTCGAACACTTAGGGGGAAATCTTGCCCTCTCTCCATTCTTGGAATCAAAGAGAGAGCAAATTGAACAAAAATTAAAACCACTTGTAACCAAATAAAACATCCTAGTATTAACACACCTAGTAAGAAAAACCGCAAAAAAAGCTCCAAATAAATCGAAACTTATTTAAGGTGATAAAAATAATGTTTTAGGAAAAACTGATTTATGTACTATATTCTACTTATTAAAGGAGGAAAACAAAATGGCTGATCTCTATTCCCGTATATCCAAGGAGGATGCCGCCGTTCTTCTAGTCGATCATCAGACTGGCCTTATCTCCGGTCTGGTGCGTGACTACGGTGTTGATGAGTTCAAGAACAATGTCCTGGCTTTGGCCAATACCTCCAAATTTTTCGATCTTCCGGTCATCCTGTCTACAAGCTTCGAGAAAGGTCCCAACGGTCCACTAATGCAGGGGCTGGTCGAGCTCTTCCCAAATGCACCAATGATTTCTCGCCCTGGCCAAATCAATGCCTGGGATAACGAAGATTTTGTCAAGGCGGTCGAGGCGACCGGCAAGAAGCAACTTATCATCGCGGGTGTGGTTACCGATGTCTGCGTGGCCTTCCCAGCACTTTCTGCTGTAAATGCGGGTTATGAAGTATTCGCCGTCACCGATGCCTCCGGCACCTTTAGCCAACAGGTCGCGAACACCGCGATGATGCGCATGGCCCATGCTGGCGTGCAGCTCATGAGCTGGTTTAGCGTGGCGAGCGAACTACAACGCGATTGGCGCAACGACAACGAAGGTTTTGGTGCACTACTTGCTGGACATCTGGCGGGTTACCAAAATGTGATTGGGACTTTTATGGGGGCTCAGAACGATCTTAGCAAATAGAACAGTTAAATTCTCGATGGATGCTATAAAGTGAACTTTTTCACTTTTTTATCGAAAATATCAAATTAGATTATGTAAAATAGTGTAAATAGAGGAACTGCCACAATATCCATCAAGTTAATGCCAAAGGGATGTGAGAAATCCCTATTTTCAATGATTTTTATCATAAAGTTTTTAAAGTATCACTTCATCTGGGTAAAGCTCGGTAATAAATGAAGGAGGGACGAGTCTCAATAGACTGCGTCCTTTTTAGACTGCTGAAAAATAACTTCCTTACTTCGATGACCTTAGAGTGACTTATGCGGAGTTATTAGACACAGGATGGGAATAGTTTGATTATATCCGCAAACAAAAGGCTTGAGTGAATGACGGCGGGTTCGTAACTAAAGAAAGCGATCTCGATGATAATAAATCTAAACCCACATGCAGGTATTGAAGTTTACACCTACCTTATTTGAAGGTAATGCTAATTTTGTTTAATTAGAAAAGCAAATAAGGATACAAGAAAACGATAAAATAAAATCATTACATTATTTTAAGGGCTTATATAGAAGACACGCAGATAATATGATAATTAGCCTGCTTAATTTTAGTGTTTCTTGAGTATTCATTACTTGATTAGTGGATTTACAAGAAGTCAAAAATTAGGGGTAATTAAGTTGTTAAAATTATTTGGTAAAGGAGATCAAACATGTATGTTTTGTATTATAAAATTCATAGTAGAGCTTCCTCTTTGAGATGAGTTTTGGTTTGTGTGTACTCTCATCATACTGAGGGGCTTTGTTTTTTCAAAGTCGATATTTAGTTCTCTACAGGAATGCTATAGTAAATAACTACTAATTTACATTTGACATTTTTTCCGTCTCCTTTTCAGATATTGGCCAATAACTTGCTTAAACACTAATGGTGCTTTTAAATTTTCTCAAAAAAATTCAATGATGCTTCACCCATCGTATGTTTTCAATACCTTTTCTTTTTAAAAGAACTATCGCTGATCCATAAAAAATTTTCTGTGAATTGCTTCCGAAACCGATTATAATCATTATTCAAAATACATCTACATATAATTTTTGTTATAAAGTGAAATATTCAGTAGTGGGGGCTCTATCACCTCCACCTATTCTTATGTGATTTTCTTAAAGACTTAAGATGGGATTTTACAGGTTCTTAATCTGAGATAAAAGATGAAAGAGGTGCCAAATGTTAATTTACATTGTTAAAATGGGGGACACCTTATATTCCATTGCGACGAAATATCGAATTAATATGGATAGTATAAGAATTATTAACGGTTTAAAAACAGATCGCTTGGTACCAGGGCAGGACTTACTTATTCCGACAAATGTGTATATTGTCCAGCCTGGAGATTCGCTATACACCATCTCTCAAATGGCTTTGGTCCCAATTGAAACAATCCGTTTATATAATGGATTACACTCCGATTTATTGATGGTTGGCATGAATATCTATTTGCCGCCAAGACTTAAGCACGAAGGAGAAGGACTGAGTTATATCACACCTTCTACCCCAGAAAAAAATATAGCCAATGTCGAGACATTTGCTACTATTAATACGTATTTTGGAATATTTGAACATCATATTCTTGAAGATGGAAGCTTAAGTACACTTGATGATCAACAACTTATCGGATTAATAAGGGAAAATAAGGTCGCCCCTCTTGCAGTAATTACAAATTTAACGGAGACTGGATTCAGCCCCGAATTAACCAGGAAAGTATTAAATAATCCGGAGGTAAGGGAACGAGTTATTAATAATATTTACAATTTGGTGAAGACAAAAAATTACGCCGGAGTGAATGTTGACTTTGAAAGAATCCATGAAGGAGAAAGAGATTTGTATAGCGGATTCTTACGAGCGTTACGAGATCGATTAAAGCCTGAAGGATATTATACTTCTGTAGCCGTTCCAGCAAAAACAAGTGATGACATCCCTTGGTTAAAGGGATATGATTACGGGGGCATTGGAGCTGCTGTTGACTTTGTTTTTATCATGGCCTATGACTGGCATGAAGCGAGCAGTCAGCCCGGTCCTGTCGCTCCTATACAAGAAGTAAGGAAAACCATTGAGTATGCTCAAAGATTAATGAGAGGAAATAAAATCATCCTTGGTGTCCCACGGTACGGATATGACTGGGCGATGTCAAATGGAACCGCTTTAAGTGCAAGGGCTGTTTCCGTAGCCAACGCTATTGATACAGCTATGAAATATCAAGTACCTATTCAATATTCCATTCAAGACCAGCAGCCTTTCTTTAGCTATCGAGACGAAGCGGGCACAAGACATATCGTTTGGTACGAAGACTCAAGAGCTCGTGCCCAAAAGCTGCAATTGGTTGTCGAATATCGATTAAGGGGGATTGGAGCCTGGCAAGTAGGATTACACTTCCCTCAATCGGCCTACTTAGTAAAGGAATTTCTGACTACAAGAAGAGTGATTTAAACATAAAACAAGAACGGGGAATAATTACAGAAAAAGCCGATAAATCAACCATAATCAGCTGCACATTAATCGTTAAAGAAGCCTCAACAGCTGCCGCAATAACGATGCCCCCAACGATACCAAACGTATTTCCCTATTTTTGTCGGCATACTTGCTCCTGATTCTCGTAGTAACTCGATGGTAAATTCTAAAATAAGAACATCTATTATATGCGGAAATGGCATATCGCTTTTCGCAGGATTAATGTTGACAAAAATTCAGCAGGAAAGAGCTCAGCGAGTTCCCGCATATGATGGGCGGATTGTACAGGCCCTAAATTTACAGATATGTAAAGGTGTTCAAAATGTATCGTTCTATGGCTTGATTAAGTTTAGGATCGGAACCGGAAATTGGACCTAAATTATCAAGACCTTAATTTGAAAACAAACAGAATAGTGATACGGTATTAAATGCGCAATTTTTTCGAAGAATTATGTGTGTTACTGTTGAATAGCTTACGAACACTATGTTAAACTCCCTCCTATTTTGTGCGAAGGACATTCACACAAAGCTTAAGCTTGAGTGCTTTATCAGATTTTTAGACTTGCTATTTTATCAATTGAGTAGTAAAGTGATGTTATGTTTAACGGTGGGAGTGAATTGAAATGCGTAATAATACGATAGGCTCTTTAATCTGGCTACGTTTAATGCGTTTTACGAACCAAAGTAACCAGATGTCGAATGAATTTTTAAAACGATTTGATTTAACGACTGCTCAATTTGATGTACTCATGCAAATTCGCATTTATCAGCCACTCACGCAAATGGAGTTAGCCGAAAAAGTGACGGTTACGCAAGGTGGTATTTCACGTATGCTCTCACGTCTCGAAAAAGAAGGTTATATTGTACGTAAACAAGACTGGAAAACAAAAACGATTAACCTCTCAGCGAAAACTGAAGCTATTTTAGATCAAGTAATGCCTGAACAACTGGCATTTCAATCGTCATTTTTTGACGATGTTTTAAATGAAGAAGAACAACAAATACTATATACACTAATGACACGTGTTCATAAACATAGCCAAAAAAAAGAATTACCGCCAAAGTAATTTTTTTTACATTATCATTTGACTAGTCAAGTTACAAAAGGAGGAATAATGATGTATACAATTTCTGGACATCATCATATTTCGATGATTACAAAAAACGCAAAAAAGAATAATGAATTTTATCAAAAAGTACTAGGTCTGCGCAGAGTAAAAAAGACTGTTAATCAAGACGACCCTAGTATGTATCATTTATTTTATGGAGATTTAACAGGTAGTGCGGGAACAGAGCTGTCGTTTTTCGAAATGCCCATTGCAGGAAGAACAACTCGTGGCACAAATGCAATCACACAAATTGGTTTGCTTGTCCCATCATTTGAAAGTCTAGTATTTTGGAAAAATCGATTTGATCTATTAGATGTAAAGCATGGTGACATTACAATGTATGCTGGACGAGATGCTTTACATTTTGAAGATACAGAAGGGTTACGAATGATTTTATTGAATAATAACGGTGCTGAATTACCTAAACATTGGTCTGAATGGGAAGATTCAGTTATCGAGCAAAAGCATCGTATTTTGGGAATGGGCACAATCGAAATAACAGTGCGCTAGCTAGAAAGCTTAGCGAAAACATTAAAGGATATGTTTGGCTATGTAGAGGTTTCTTACTCTAATAAAGTGGCTATTTATCAGTCTGTTGCTGGACAGGTATTTGGAGAGATTGTAGTCAAACAGCAAGAAGGACCAAGTGAGAAGCCCGGAAGAGGTAGTATTCATCATTTAGCAATTCGTGTTAAAAACGAAGACGAGTTGAGCTATTGGGAAGAGGTCGTTAAAGAACGTGGCTTCCAATCAACAGGGATTGTGGATCGTTTTTACTTTAAAAGCTTATATTTCCGCGAATCTAATGGCATTTTAATTGAAATCGCGACAGATGGTCCTGGCTTCACTGCAGATTCAACAGTCGAAGAGTTAGGAAAAAAATTAGATTTACCTCCATTTTTAGAAGAAAAACGTGCAGAAATAGAAGCAAAGCTAGTACCACTTGATTAATAAAGGAGAGTGTAATGTGGAACAATATCGTATTAATACAAATAAGGGACTTGAATTCGGTTTATATTCGATAGGGGATCATTTACTTAATCCACATACAGGCTCAATGATTAGTGCTGAACAGCGTATTCAAGAATTAATTGATGCAAGTAGGCTAGCTGATGAGGCAGGACTTGATGTATTTGCTGTCGGTGAAAGTCATCAAACGTATTTTACAACACAGGCACATACTGTCATTTTAGGGGCTATCGCACAGGCAACAAAAAATATTAAAATAGCTAGCTCAGCAACGGTGTTAAGTACATCCGATCCTGTTCGTGTGTATGAAGATTTTGCCACAATTGATTTAATTTCAAAAGGTCGAGCTGAAATTGTCGCTGGTCGTGGTTCACGTGTTGGGGCATATAGTTTACTTGGCTATGATGTACATGATTATGAAGAATTATTTGAAGAAAAATTGGAGCTTCTTTTGAAGTTAAATAATGAGGAAAAAGTAACCTGGGAAGGACAATTCCGTGCACCATTAAAAAATGCATCCATTTTACCGCAGCCTAAAAATGGCCATTTGCCAATTTGGCGTGCAGTAGGTGGCCCGCCTGCTAGTGCGATTAAGGCTGGATATGCAGGTGTACCAATGATGCTGACAACTCTTGGTGGTCCTGCTATCAACTTTAAGGTCTCTGTTGATGCATATCGTGAGGCAGCAGAGCGTAGTAGTATTGATCCAGCAACTTTACCAATCGCAACAACAAGTTTATTTTATACTGCGGAAAATTCACAGGATGCACTCCGTGAGTACTATCCACATGCTAATTCTGGTATGCAGGTATTACGTGGTGGTGGCTATCCAAAACAACAGTTTGCCCAATCTACAGATTATCGTGATGCTTTAATGGTTGGTAGCCCGCAACAAATTATTGAAAAAATGCTTTACCAACACGAAATATTTGGGCAACAGCGCTTTATGGCACAAATTGATTTTGGCGGCGTGGCATTCGACAAGATTGCGAAAAATATTGAGTTGATTGCAACTGAAATTATGCCAGCGATTAAAAAACATACAGCTGAAAAATAATGAGTATCGCTGTAAGGCTAGGAATTGAAGATACTAGGATCAGTACAGAACTGCATTAAAGGGAATAGAGACAGTCACAGAACGAGGACAGAAAAGAGAAAAGAACTGAATGATATATTATAAGATCACTAATAAGAGTAGCCTTTTTCTAACAATTTCAATGGATAATTATGATTGTTTGTGAAGTTTTACTAGGATTTCATATTGCTAACGGGTGCTTTTCAATATGATTATTAAAAGCAGCGATAAAAATTTAGTATAAAAACCCACTATCTACTTTGATAGTGGGTTTTTTTGGGGATTACTTCTCTTGTTCTACACTTCATTTAGCTCCACCCTAGCTTATTGGAGAGGTCAATCCATTAACAATAATTAACCTTCCCTAATACTAGTTTAAAAAAGTCATTTACTTTAAAGCTGTAGATTTTAAATAAATTGGGATAGTTTTTTAAAAGTATTTAAGTATGATATGAACTGCTAACTGATTTTAAAGAAATACTTACGATCTGTTTTTATTTACCAATTCAAGTACAATAAAATAAGAAAGCGTTATACAAGTAAAGGAGAGAAAATAAGGAAGAAATGTTTATTAGTAAATTATTAAATTTAGACAAGGGTGTAAGCAACTAACTAATAGGAGGATACAATGATTAAATCGCTGAAGGGGCAATGGATTTTAACAACCGTAGTTGCAATGTGCTTTATTTATTTTACTTTTTCTTATTTTGAGTTTAATGATGAAGAAGGTTTTTTATTGTCTAGAATGCTCTTTTTCATTGCAATGATTTCATCCGTCTTTAATGCAGGAATGTTAACACAAAAATATATTCAATCAAAGAAAAAGTAATTCTAATTAAAAAGTGTTGAATTATCAATATTTATTAAAACAACAGATTAGCATTTAGGAAAATAATCCATTGTAAACAAACCTTTTTTCAAGATGGATTCTTTTTATTTGCGAAAAATAATACTTAACACAATAATCTTTGTCCAACTTTATTCCAAAATTATAATAGCAAACAATTTTTTAGAACATAGCCTTTTCTTTTGTAACTTCTACAGTAACTAATTAAGCAATCATTAATAAAGATACTGAAACTATTTGAAAATGTAAAAAGCTTCTAACTAATTTGTGTATCTATTTCTCTAGTTGTTTCATTTCCTTTTGGATATTCAGGAGGTTATTAAATCATTCCTGAGAATTTTGTTTGTCTTCTGCCGATTTCGGAAACAGAAAAGGCGATCAATTTATTAACCCTGTAATTTTACCGGGTTTTTGGTTGCTTTTTATATAAAAAAAGGCATATGATAAATAAGGAGTCTCAATCAGAAAAGATATTAAACGAAAGAGGATTTTAAATGATTACAATAAAAAGTGAACGAGAAATACATTTGATGCATGAAGCAGGAAAGCTTCTTGCTGCGACGCATAGAGAAATCGCTAAAATGATTAAGCCGGGCATTACAACTTGGGAAATTGAAGCGTTTGTCGACAAATATCTAGCAGAGCACGGTGCAACGCCGGAACAAAAGGGCTATAATGGCTACAAATATGCAACTTGTGCATCTGTGAATGATGTAATTTGCCATGGTTTCCCGCAAAAGAAAGCCTTGAAAGAGGGAGACATCGTAACGATTGATATGGTTGTGAACCTTAATGGTGGATTGGCGGATTCAGCGTGGACCTATGCAGTTGGTGAGGTTTCCGAGGAAGCTCAACGTTTGATGGATGTAACAAAAAATGCACTTTATAGAGGCATTGAAGTTGCCCGGGCAGGCAATCGCCTTGGTGACATTGGACATGCGATTCAATCCTATGCAGAAGGCGAAAAATTTTCTGTTGTCCGTGATTTCACAGGACACGGCATTGGTAAAACAATGCATGAAGACCCTACTGTTTTACATTATGGTAAACCAGGTAAAGGTGCTCGTCTGAAAGAAGGAATGGTCATCACAATCGAGCCAATGTTGAATGCAGGAACATGGCATATGAAAATGGACCAAGACGGCTGGACCGCTAGAACAACGGACGGCAAACTTTCCGCTCAATATGAACATACTCTTGTTATTACAAAAGAAGCTCCGATTATTTTAACGGAACAATAAGAGTTTTTAAAAAAGCAACGGCCTAATAATTGGTCGTTGCTTTTTTTATGTCCTAAATATCATTATTTATTTGAAAGAATACCTCGGCAGAATATTCAGAATTCTATTCTATCAATAATAGATGAAATCCCTAACTAAAGTACTAAGTGGATTAGGTATTAAAAACTTTACTATTATGTGGTAGCACAGGATAATAAGGGTAGGACGAAAAAATATTTATTCTAACGAGTTAACTGATACACACTATAAAGGAGGTTTTGACAGTGAAGAAGGGGGAAAAACTGTCTACAACGGTAGAATCGGTTGGTTTAAGTCAGAGAGAATTTTTAACGATTTTTTTACTTCATTCTTTAACAGTAAAAACGAATTATCCAAGGGCGATTCATCAGGACCTGAAAAATACGTTTACTGGAAAAGTGCATAGCTATGACTACTTATGTAAGATTTCTAATACTCTTGTCGAATCCGGCCATTTATCATTATACACGAACAAGGGAAGAAATTATTATCAATTAACGGAAAAAGGGAAAGAACTTTATAAATGGTACCAGGAGAATTTTCTAGAACGCTTTTCTGAAGTGAAAAATGTCATTGACCGCTTTATGTTCGATTTAAAAGGATCTGGTGAAAACCCTCCTGTTGTGAACGAACTTCCTGAGGAATACCGATCTTATTTCTCGAAAATAATATCCGTAAAGGACCTAGTCCGTTATGTCACATTGAAGGCGGCTTTCAAAAAGAAGCCCATTTATATGGGGGAAATAGGGGACCTGCTTAAAAATCAGTTCGGTTGGATTGCTTCTAACGGGTATTTATACGATTTATCACATGAAATGGAAGAGACCGGCCTGCTTGTTGGCAGATGGGAAAGTGAAAAACGAACAAAACGTTATTTACGAATTACGGATGAAGGACAACATCATTACAAACAGATTGCTGATTCGGCCGCATATCAAGTACAGGAAATTCAAAAATACATGGCCAGTGTGGTTATGTTTCTAAAAGATAAATCCTGACTGAGAAACGAACAATTCGATCCAGTTCTAGTTTCCTGAAGAACAGATAAATCCCCTTTAGCTGATGTAATTGGATGGTTCGATGAACATGCTTAAGTTGAACCAATCAGGGGTAAATATTATATAAAACAGTTCTTATCAAGGGGGAATTCACATGGTAGAGAAACACGATGAAATGGGCAGTTTGTTTACGTTTATTAAAGGTCAGGTAAATAAATTACCTATTTCAGAATCGAAAAAGAACAAAATGCTCGATCAGCTTTTGAAGCTTAAAACGATGACGGTCGATGCGAGGGAACCGCGGATTGCTCTTGTTGGGAGGCGCGGTTCAGGGAAGTCATCACTGATTAATGCAATGTTTGGCCAAGAACGGCAATACGTTAGCCCCGTTAAATCTGGAACTGGTAAAGGTAAATGGCTTTGGTATCCGAGTGATTCTCAACCTAAAATTCGTCTGCTGGACTCTCGTGGATTGGGTGAGAGTGAGACTCCTACGGAAGACTATGAAGAAGAGACACCAATGGATGAATTAATTAAAGCGGTGACTGAGGAACAGCCGGATGTGTTTCTTTTCTTAATCAAAGCAAAAGAAACGGATTCTCGGATTGAAGAGGATTTACAAGAGTTAAGTAAATTGCGGAAAATTGTGAAAGATAAACATCATTATGATGTGCCAGTAATCTGTGTTATCACCCAAGTAGATGAATTAGATCCGCCACATTATAAACAAGTACCTTTTGATGCCCACCCTAAGAAAAAACAGCATATTGATGAGGCCATCGGTTTAATGGCTAAGCGGTTTAAAGAAAGTGAAATCCCACTATTGAACATCATTCCAATTTGTTCATATATTGATTTTGATGAAAAGGGAAATATTGAATATGACATGCGCTGGAATATAGATTTGCTTTCTGATTACTTAATTGAGGCCTTACCCAGTGAAGCGAAACTAAAGACTGCAAAGGCGATACAGAGCCAATTCGTTAAGAAAAAATTTGCGCGGACTATCGTGGGTACGTTCACGGCCATTGCCAGTCTAATCGGTGCCGAGCCAATCCCTTTTGCTGATTTTCCAATATTGACTGGTATCCAAGGCCTGATGATTGTTGTTATTGGTTTTATCGCAGATAAAGATATCAATACGAAAACTGCCAGTGAATTCATCACAGCTTTAGGAATTAACGTCGGAATTGGTCTGCTTGTCAGGGAAGGTGTTCGTGCTGCAGTTCGATTCATTCCAGGTGCTGGTCTTGCTGTTTCAGGTGCGGTAGCGGGAGCTGTTACTTATGGTATCGGTCAAGCTGCCATTGCATATTTCATAGAAAATAAAGATATGAATCAAGCAAAAGAAGCTTATAAGAATGCTAATAAACAATATAAAAATGAAGACATTGACTCTTAATGTACAGATTCAAACTGTAATCACCACTAAAGTGATATGATAAAGGTGAGTTCTAGCAGATGCTGATTCCCCTGCTAGATGGTATAGGATATTTTTTTACATATATAGAAGGGATGATCTTCATGTCGTTTTTTCAATCAGCAGAGCAAAAAGAATATATACAAAAATTAGAGGCGGCGATTAAGTCTTTTTCCAGACGATCTGAAAATCTTGATGAATCAAAAGGCTTTCCTTTTGAAAACATTCAGGAATTAAAGGATTTCGGATATCCTAAATTAACGCTAGCAAAAGAGTATGGAGGTAATGGTGGTTCCTTGTATGATTTCCTCCTTAGCCAGGAGAAAATAGCAGAGTATTGTGGTCCAACTGCTTTAGGAATCGGCTGGCATGTAGGAACGGTACTTTCTCTGACTGAAAAAAGACCATGGGAAAAAGAGGTCATGGACGAATTGTTTGATGAAGTGTCCAAAGGTGCCCTCATCAACACGGCAGCATCAGAGGCAGGAACAGGAAGTCCGACCCGTGGAGGACGTCCTGAAACGACAGCTATCAAGAAAGGTAATCAATGGGTATTGAATGGCAGAAAAACCTTTACGACCCTATCACCTGTCCTAGATATTTTCCTTGTTACAGCCTGGCTACCTCACGATGAGCAACTTGGCACCTTTTTGGTTCATCGAAACATAAAAGGGATTAGTATAGAAGAAACATGGGATATGATTTCTATGCAGGGTACAGGAAGTCATGATTTAGTGTTAAATGAAGTCATCCTTCCAGATAAGTATTATGTCATGCAAAGCAAACCTGGCAAGAAGAAACCTGAATCCTGGCTGTTACATATACCAGCCTGCTATATAGGAATCGCAATGGCTGCGAGAAATTATGCAGTCGAATTTGCGAAAGCTTATTCACCAAACAGTCTGCCGGGACCAATTCGAGATCTTCCTAATGTTCAAAGAATGATTGGAGAAATTGAACTGGAATTAAGTGAAGCACGCCATTTTCTCTATTCTGTCGCGGAAAAATGGGAAACACAAACCGAAAATCATGATGAATTATCGAAAGAGCTGGGTGCAGTTAAGTTATCAGTCGTAAACAAATCAATATCCATCGTTGATAAAGCGATGAGGGTCGTTGGGGCCAAAAGCTTACAACGGACGAACCCATTGCAACGTTATTACAGAGATGTACGTGCTGGACTTCATAATCCCCCAATGGACGATGCAACGATTACTATGCTCGCGAAAGCAGCTCTTTATTAAAGAATTATATTTGTGCGGCACTGAAATGACTGTTTCAGTGCTTTTTTTTTGTCTTTTTTGAGGAGTTCTCACCTATTCATTTTTTAGACTGAATCGACCGCTTCTTGTTTCGTATTCTATTATGTACTTCAGTGTTTTGCGCATTTTTTTATTGAAAATTACTCAATAATTTTACTAGATTAAAATTCCCTAACTTGTTATGATTTATATGCATTTCAAAATTTTCGCAAAACATTGAAAGTTCGGTGTAGATATGAATCTTATGACCAAAGATTTACTGATTAACTTTTTATTAATTCTTCTTCCCATCTTTTTATTGCAAATGGTGTATCTAGTGAAATACGTGTACCGTTTAGATGCATTAAAAGGATGGTTCTTAGCCATTTTTCCTATTCTTTCACTTGTTCTATGTATGTTATTTCCAGTAGTAATAGAAGAACACTTTGTTTGGGATCTCCGATGGATTCCATTTCTTTTAGGTGGTTTATATGGAGGTTATCGATTAAGTTTTTTATTAATAGCTATCACTCTTATTATTCGATATTTGTCGGGGGGAGAAAATGGATTTTATATTTCATGCATCACTTTTCCGTTAATTGGTATTTCAATTTCTTTTATTTCTAAATACTATTTACAAATGTCTGTCTTCAAAAAAAATATCGTTGGTATTTTATTAATCTTTATTGTTCAGATTCTTACACAGTTTATTGCAACACAAATATTTGGAATCAATATAGGTATAAGTTTATGGAAACAATACTTTATAATCCAAGTCGTTGGCATTGTTATTGTGATTATTCTGTGGGAGGTCATCCTTGCGAATTTTCAGATTTTAGAAAAATTAGCAAAAGCAGAAAAGTTACAAATCGTAAGTCACCTTGCTGCAAGTATCTCACATGAAGTTCGTAATCCCCTTACTGTAACTAGAGGATATATTCAAATGTTACAAGAGGAAGTTTCTTCGCAAACAAAGGTAAAGTATGCAAATATCGCTTTGAGGGAATTAGATCGAGCTACAGAAGTTATTAATGATTATTTAACGTTTGCAGCAACAACCCCTGAAAATAAAGAACACTTAAGAGTGTCCGATGAGATTCAGCATGCGGTAAATTTTATTAAGCCCTTGGCAAACATGAATGGAATAGACATAAAATTATCGCTATTGGAAGATGACGCTTATTATATCATAGGAGAAAGAAAAAAATTTCAACAGTGCTTGTTTAATATTTTAAAAAACGGCATCGAATCGATGCAAGTTAATGGTGAACTATACATACATTTAATCCATCACGCCCCAACTCTCCAAATTAAGATTCAAGATAAAGGCGTTGGCATGACAAAAGAACAAATAAGCCGCTTAGGTGAGCCTTATTTTACGACAAAAGAAAAAGGGACAGGACTAGGTATGATGGTTTCTTATAGTATTATCAAAAGTATGAATGGAACTATTAGTGTGTCAAGTGTGAAAGGGAAAGGAACTTGCTTCTGTATTAAACTTCCTATTCATAGAAACGAAAGTGATAGATTAAAGAATTAATCCATCCTATGTTTGAGTGAATTGACGGTTTTGAGAGAATACTTTATCATTTAATTAAACTACCAATTATATGAAATAATTCAATAATGCATTTGATGCCAAGGGGAGATGATTTTAATGAAAACGCTTGCAGATGGACAAATCATTTGGGAACCGAGTAAAGAACAAATCGATCAAACAGTATTGACTCAATACGTGAATTGGTTAAAGGAAAAGAAAGGTTTGGCGTTTCATAATTATCATGAGCTATGGAAATGGTCGGTTTTTGAGCTAGAGAACTTTTGGGCGTCAATATGGGATTTTTGTGAAGTAAAAGCTGAAAGAAAATATGACAAGGTTTTAGCAGATAATTCGATGCTGAGTGCAAAGTGGTTTGAAGGATCGAGACTCAATTATGCAGAGAATGCATTATCGAATGATCAAGAAGATAAAACGGCGATTTTTTTCCGTTCCGAGCTTATCAAGAAGCAAGAGGTAAGCTGGAAAGAGCTGAAAGAAAAAGTTGCCTCTGTCGCTCATTCATTAAGAAAACTTGGTGTGAAATCGGGTGACCGTGTTGTGGCCTATATGCCAAATATCCCTGAAACCGTCATAGCGTTCTTGGCAACAGCAAGTATAGGCGCCATCTGGTCGAGTTGTTCACCCGACTTCGGGGCAAGAAGTGTCATTGACCGCTTTAAGCAAATTGAACCGGTTGTTTTACTTGCAATTGACGGGTATCAGTATAATGGGAACGTGTATGATAAAACCTCAGTTGTTTCGCAGCTGCAAAAGGAAATAGCCACTATCAAGCATACAGTGCTGATTCCGTACATAGATAAAACGAACTTTGAGGTAAATCTGAAGGAAATAATTCCATGGTCAACCCTTTTAAACGAAACAGCGGAACTATCTTTTGAAAGTGTTCCATTCGATCACCCGCTTTGGATCCTCTATTCATCAGGTACAACCGGAATGCCAAAACCGATTGTACAGGGGCATGGGGGCATTTTATTGGAGCATTTTAAATCCACACGATTGCATCAAAGTATGACTTCCGAAGATACCGTTTTCTGGTTCACAACGACAGGTTGGATGATGTGGAACCTGCTAATGGGTGGTTTGCTTAATGGAGCGACAATAGTTCTTTATGACGGTAGTCCTTCCTTCCCTAACATGGATACTCTTTGGGAATTGGCTGAAGATACAGGCATGACATTCTTTGGAACAAGTGCCCCTTTTCTAACGAATTCTATGAAATTAGGAATCAAACCAATGGAAAAATATGACCTATCAAAATTGAAGGCTCTTTTTTCTACAGGAGCTCCTTTATCAGGTGACGGATATAAGTGGGTATATGGAAATGTTAAAAAGGATGTCTGGCTCAGTTCATCAAGTGGCGGAACAGATGTCTGTGCCGGATTTGTAGGAGGTGTGCCTACATTACCAGTTAGAATTGGCGAAATACAGGGACGGGCATTAGGTGTTCATGTCGAAGCCTTTGATGAACAAGGCCAATCTTTAATTAATGATGTCGGAGAATTGGTCATTACCAAACCGATGCCATCCATGCCGCTTTATTTCTGGAATGACAAAGATGGGACAAGATACTACGAGAGTTATTTTGATACGTATCCTGGTATTTGGAAACATGGTGATTGGATAAAAATTGACGATAAAGGCAGTTGTATCATTTATGGACGTTCCGATTCGACGATTAATCGTTCTGGAGTACGTATGGGTACAAGTGATATTTACCGGGTTGTTGAAGCGATTGACGAGGTAATGGAAAGTCTTGTAATTGATAGAGAAGTGCTAGGGCGTGGTTCGTCCTTACTGATGTTTGTTGTTCTTAAGTCTGGCAACAGTCTAGACCCTACCCTAAAAGCAAAAATTAAGGAACAAATTAGAGGGAATGTTTCTCCTCGTTTTATCCCAGACCAAATTTATGTTGTTGAGCAAATACCAAAAACATTGAACGGAAAGAAAATGGAAGTTCCGATTCGCAAAGTACTATTAGGTTTTGAGTTTGATAAGGTAGTGAATCCAGACTCTATGGGCAATCCTGAATCGCTTCAATTTTTCAAAGATTTAGCATTTGAATTAAATGAGGAAAAAATATTCTAAGAATACTGTGGCTTTAAAATAAAGTCGTGATGATTAAAAAATGTTCCGACGAAGAGTGGTTTGATAAAATATCCTGTTTAATGCAGGATATTTTTTATTTATAGAAAATAGCAGGTTGGTGATAAAAGAAGGGAAGTAACTTTTTTCTTTGAAGACAAGGGAGGATAGGGTCAACGGAGGAGAAAAATTTGTTTATCCATAAGATTGATGAAGAAGTCTCTTTGAGATTATTAAATGAAGATGACGCTGAAGGATTTTATATATAAAAAATGGCTCGGTTGGCTCGACAGCGGACGAAGCTCAAAGGGTAAAGCAGTACCTAAAACACGTTTAAAATCTACATTTTGACTCAAAGGGAATTTTATTAGTAGAGAAGATCTAAACCCCTTGTTCAATATGGACAAGGGGTTTAGATACAAAGATAAGAAAGTATAACTTTTCGAGTTAAAAAAATTGTCTATCTCCACAAGGGAAGCTACTTTGTATGAGCATCGCAGGAACAACCTGGGTTTTTGAATGTTCAAAGGCGCCCTGCGCTTTTCTAATTATTTTGCTAAGCTTTCTGCCAATTGTTTTTCTTTCCACATGACTGTAATACCGAGGCCAATGACCATAATGACAGCAGCAAAAAGATAAGGATAGTGGATGTTTACATCAAATAGTATTCCGCCCATTGCTGGCCCGAAGATATTACCTAAGCTCGTATAGGTTGAGTTCATTCCAGCTACAAATCCTTGCTCTTTCCCAGCAGCTTTTGATAAAAATGTCGTCAATGCCGGACGAAGCAAGTCAAATGCGAGGAAGATGAAGCAAGTTACCGCTAGCACTGCCAAATAGCTAGAAATCACGGTGGACGCCACCGCAAATATTGCACCTGTAATTAAACATAATTGGATTAGTTTTTTTTCACCAAGTATATCTACCATTCTTCCAAACATAAATACTTGTACAACAACGCCGAAGATTGAGCTTATTGTAATAATGGCGGCAATGTCCTTCGGCGTGAAGCCGAATTTATGATCAGAAAATAGGCTAAAAACAGTTTCATATGCTGACAAACCGAAAGCAAGAACAAATACTATGATAAATGCAATAAAGTAAAGCGGATTAAGTGATCTTTTTAAATCGCTTAAAAAGTTTGTTTGCTTTGTTTTAGCAGAAATTTCTGCAAGCTGTTCCTTTGTTAGCGGCTCTTTTAAAATAAATATTGATGAAATGCATGCTAAAAAGGCAATGGCTGCCGCGAAGAAAAAGGGCATGCGTATGCCGTATTCTGCAATAAAACCACCAATGCCAGGTCCTATAATAAAGCCAGTACTAATGGCGGCAGAAAGATAGCCCATTGCTTTTGGCCGTTCCTGAACTGATGTAATATCTGCAACATAAGCAGTAACACCTGGCATAATAAAGGCGGCACTAATTCCCCCTAGAATCCTTGATAAATAAAGCACTGATACATTTGTTCCTAAACCAAAGATAAGTTCTGAAACACCAAAAAGGAATAAGCCGATTATGATGATTTTCTTTCTGCCATAATGGTCAACCCAACGTCCTGCGAGTGGTGACATAAGTAGTTGTGCCATCGCAAATACGGCTACAAGATAGCCCATCGTTTTTCCTGATAAATGCATGATATTCATAAAAGACGGCATAACGGGGATTATGAGACCAATTCCTAGAAATGGAATGAATATATTGCTTAGAAGAATAATTAATACCGATTTTTGTTCTTTTATTGTTTTCTCCATGTATCAACACCTCCTTTCTTTATGAATCATTGATGTGAAATACCTCTCCAAAATACTGTCCAAGAGGCTTCTAATTTATCCTTCAGCCGCTGCTCATCATTGCCATATACAAGCTCCAGCAAAATGGAATCGACTACTCCTAAGAAGGCAAAGGTCGGCGTTTTTGATACATCTCCGAGTATTACTTTAGCATCGATCCAATCCTGAAATTTACTTTCCAGTATCAGCTGCACCTTATCTTCTATATCGATTACTTCCTTTTCGATTGCTTTCGCAAGATGTGCTGGCGGAAAAAAAGACATACGTAGCCAAAACTTTAACTGCTCATTTTTTTGGAAAAGATCGATTACCAATTGTAGAAATCCGTATAAATCTAATTTGGGATTTTGTGAATCAATTTTACTGAAATATTGGAGTTTTGAAGATAACTCAGTCTCTTTCGCATCACGTAAAACTTGTAAAAAAAGATCATCCTTTCCTTTAAAATGTGCGTAAATGGATTGTTTTTTCATGCCGACTTCTTCAGCTATTAGAGAAAGGGATGCTCCTTCATAACCATGAATTGTGAAATATTTTAGAGCTGCCTCCTTAATTTCATTGCTTTTCAATAAAATCACCTCGAATTTAACGAACGTTCGTCAGTTATATTAGCAAATTAAATTAACATAAGCAAGTGGAAAGTATATTTAGATATCTAAACAAATAATTTAAGGTTAAATACTTTAGTAATAAATAAATATTGTAATACAGATTATTATGTCAGTTATCGACTTACATAACCAAACGGACCCTATCTGTAATAGAGTGCAGCGCGGTAATGCAGAACGATCTTCCACCTAACAGGTGGATTTACTTCTATTACAGGGTTGCTACGCAACTTTTTTTATAAATTGAGGTAATTTACTTATTATAGGAATCTAAACGATACTGAGAAATATGTTACAAAAGCAACTTAAATATCAACTTTTGAATAACGACGAACTAAGTATTTGCTTTGGTCTGACTAGACGATTTGAATTTGATAGTAGATGTCTACCGTTATCGCCACTGCCTCTTACCAAAGAGGTAGAATGATAGGTATTTATTTCTTTGCAATATCCAGAAATACTTATCCAAAAAAAGCGTACGAAGAATTTAATAATTTAGTTTTACCTGCCATGGATTCAAGAACAAACAACAAAATCAGTTACAGCAATTTTAGGTATAGAAGAATTAATAATCGAACGGAATGGAAAAAAACATATATTTCATAATGTGAGATTTCTATAATAACCATCTAAAGGTAGGTGGAAGCGACGTCTTCTTCAACTAAACGGTGCTTTAATTCAATATCAGGAGAAGGTCAGCAGCACTTTTATGGAACTAACGGGGGCTTTAGCAGAAGAAGGTTCAATGAAATAATCAAACTTTTTTCAAAATGGAGTCTTTGCGTTAACAACCAAATAAAATTTAGTGACCTAC
Source organism: Peribacillus butanolivorans (assembly GCF_001273755.1). Taxonomy (GTDB): domain Bacteria; phylum Bacillota; class Bacilli; order Bacillales; family DSM-1321; genus Peribacillus; species Peribacillus butanolivorans. Next base: position 2,349,236 of record NZ_LGYA01000001.1, on the reverse strand, counting down.
TTTTTATCAAACTTTATTACAAAGCTACAAATACAGGCGGAGCAAATTGACTCCGTCTTTTTTGTCCCCATCTCTATTAGTTTTTGAACTTCTATCTAATAGTACCTTTCAATTTTGCATGCTATATCATGTTACATACATTCTTTATGAAGAATTCTAAAACCCCTTTATCATTTTTTGTTTAAAATGAGACAAAACGAGACAACAATCTCATTTTGTCTCGTTTTGTTTCTTTAGAAAATAGATAAATTCCTAATATAGCGAATTTCCATTTTGGCACGTAAATTGCACTATATATTATTGACTCATTATTAAGATTGGGGGCTGGAATATGGAAACGATTCAAACTAAAGAAATTCAGTTATCACAGGACAAGGCTTATTGGATGTACAAAAAAATGCTTGAGATTAGAAAATTCGAAGACCAAGTTCATGAATCATTTGCTAAGGGAATATTACCAGGATTTGTTCATTTGTATGCTGGGGAGGAAGCGGTGGCAGTAGGCGTGTGTGCCCACCTTACAGAAAAGGACAGCATTACAAGCACTCATCGGGGTCATGGTCACTGCATCGCTAAAGAATGCGACCTTAATGGGATGATGGCTGAAATCTACGGGAAAGTAACAGGGCTTTGTAAAGGAAAAGGCGGTTCCATGCATATAGCCGATTTAGATAAAGGAATGTTAGGCGCAAACGGTATTGTCGGAGGAGGCTTTCCACTTGCTTGTGGTGCAGCATTAACTGCCAAGTATAAAAAAACTGATCATGTAAGTGTATGTTTTTTTGGAGATGGTGCTAATAATCACGGCACTTTTCATGAAGGGATCAATCTTGCGGCTATTTGGAATCTTCCTGTTGTTTTTATTGCTGAAAACAATGGTTATGGTGAAGCCACACCTTTTAATTATGCTTCCAGTTGCAAAACGATAGCCGATCGTGCGATAAGCTACAATATCCCGGGAGTTCGAGTGGATGGGAAGGATGTAATTGCTGTTTATCAGGCAGCAGAAGAAGCAGTTCAAAGAGCTCGCAGAGGAGAAGGTCCTTCATTAATAGAATGCGTAACCTATAGAAATTATGGACACTTCGAGGGCGATGCTCAGAAATATAAAAAAGAACAAGACAAGAAAGAACATAAACAAGAAAAAGATGCTATTGCTCAATTTAGAAAATACTTACTAAATCAGAATCTGTTAGCTGAAACTGAATTGGTTTCCCTCGAGAATTCAGTTGAAGAGGCGATTAAACAAGCTGTTAAGTTTAGTGAAGAAAGCCCATATCCAGAGGCTTCCGATTTATTAAACGATGTTTATGTATCCTATTAAACAATAAAAGGAGGAATTGAGATGAGTAGAAAAATCAGTATGTCACAAGCAATAAATGAAGCAATGGCGCTCGCAATGAGAAAAGATGAAAATGTCATTCTTATGGGAGAGGATGTAGCCGGCGGAGCAGAAGTTGATCACCTTCAAGATGACGAAGCATGGGGTGGTGTTTTAGGGGTTACAAAAGGATTAGTGCAAGAATTTGGTCGTGACCGGATTTTAGATACACCGATTGCCGAAGCAGGGTATATGGGAGCAGCTATGGCAGCAGCTTCTACGGGATTACGTCCGATTGCAGAGTTAATGTTTAACGATTTTATTGGGAGTTGTTTAGATGAGGTTTTAAATCAAGGGGCCAAGTTCCGTTATATGTTTGGAGGAAAAGCGCAAGTTCCTGTTACGATTCGTACGATGCATGGCGCAGGATTTAGGGCAGCAGCTCAGCATTCGCAAAGCTTATATGCCTTGTTTACAAGTATTCCGGGACTGAAAGTAGTTGTCCCCTCTTCCCCTTATGATGCAAAAGGGCTCTTACTCTCAGCCATCGAGGATAATGATCCAGTAATCTTTTTTGAAGATAAAACGCTATATAACATGGTAGGTGAGGTACCAGAAGGTTATTATACGATTCCAATCGGAAAAGCAGAAATAAAACGGTCTGGTTCAGATCTAACCATCGTTGCTATCGGTAAACAAGTTCATACGGCAATGGATGCTGCTGAACAACTTGCTGGTAGAGGTATTGAAGTTGAAATTGTTGATCCAAGGAGCTTGTCACCGCTGGATGAAGAATCGATTCTTTCCTCCGTCGCAAAAACAAACCGTCTTATTGTGATGGATGAAGCAAATCCAAGGTGCAGCGTGGCCACAGATATTGCAGCATTGGTGGCGGATAAAGGATTTGATACGCTTGATGCGCCAATAAAAAGAATTACTGCACCACATACGCCGGTACCATTTTCTCCACCACTAGAAGATATCTATCTACCTACACCAGAGAAAGTAATTAAAGTTGTATCAGAATTGTTAGGAGAACCATCTATTCTTAGGGTGTAAGAAAAATATGAAAAAGGCTCCACCTTTTTGGCATTGGTCCTCGAAAGCTGGAGCCTGAAACCAATGATAGGCAAAGAAACAAAGCTGAAGGGAGAAAAAAGATATGGCTGTTGAAGTAGTAATGCCGAAATTAGGCATGGCAATGAAAGAAGGTACTGTTTCGGAATGGAGTAAGGGAGTCGGCGATACGGTAGAAAAGGGCGAAGCAATAGCCAGCATTAATTCTGAGAAAATAGAAATGGATATCGAGTCGCCGTCAGAAGGTACGATACTAAACATAGCTGTACCAGAGGGGCAAGGCGTCCCTCCTGGAACAGTTATCTGTTATATCGGAAATCCGAATGAAAACGTAATGGTTAATAAGCCTGTTGCTGAAGAAATCAAGCCGGAAAACCACAAAAAAGAAACACCGAAAAAGACAGATCTACCTAATTTGCCAATTAGTAAAAATGTGGATCGTGTGATGATTACCCCGGTTGCACGTAAAATGGCACAGGCCGCTAATCTTGATATTGAGAAAATTCAAGGCACTGGACCGGGTGGAAGAATTACTAAAGATGATGTACAGAAAGCAATTAAGAGACCTGAATCAAAGCCTGAAAATAAAGAAGATAGTATCTTAATCCCTGCGCAATCTATAGAGAAAACACAGGAGATTCCTGTAAACGGAATGCGGAAAATTATTGCCACACGTATGCAGGATAGCTTACAAAGTAGTGCTCAATTGACTCTTACGATGAAGGCAGATGTAACCGCTTTAATCAAATTGCAAAGACAAGCTACAGAAATTATTCAAAAACATGATGATAGTAAACTGACGGTCACAGACTTTGTTGCCAAAGCTGTCGTCCATTCATTAAAAGATCACCCTAAAATGAACAGTGCTTATGTAGAAGATAAAATCCATTTGTTTGAGCATGTTCATCTTGGATTAGCTGTTGCCTTGGAAAAGGGGTTAGTTGTTCCAGTTATTAGAAATGCGGACGCATGTTCACTAAGACAGATATCGAAGAAAGGTAAGGAACTAGCTATGCTTGCTCGTGAAGGTCAATTGCCATCTGAAGAAATGAATGGCTCTACTTTTACGATCAGCAATTTGGGAGCATACGGTGTAGAACACTTCACGCCGATTTTAAATACCCCTGAAACAGGAATTCTTGGAATTGGCTCTGCTTATGATACTCCCCTCTATATTGAAGATACGTTGGAAAGAAGAACTATTTTGCCACTCAGTTTAACCTTTGATCATCGTGTCTTAGATGGGGCTCCTGCTTCTGCCTTTTTACAAACAATAAAAAGATATTTAGAAGAGCCAATGACCATGCTTTTATAGAAAAAGGAGGAAATCTCTTGAATCGTATAGCAATTATCGGAGGAGGTCCTGCTGGGTATGTAGCGGCAATTACTGCTGCCCAGCAGGGAAAAGAAGTGACACTGGTTGTCGATGGGCCACTTGGAGGAACCTGTTTAAACGAAGGATGCATGCCAACGAAGTCTTTGTTAGAAAGTGCTGATACGTATGAGTTGGTGAAAAATGCAGGTGAATTGGGAATCCGTCTCCCATCTAACTCAATTGAAATCGATTGGGAAGTGGTGCAGAAACGAAAGAAAGCTATTGTATCGACACTTGTCCAAGGCGTTCATTATTTAATGAAAAAAAATAAAATAAAAGTAATTCAAGGAAGAGCTTCTTTAATAACGAACCACCAACTTCGGATAGAAAATGACAATAAATATGAAGAGATTGAAGCTAGTAAAATCATTATTTCTACAGGTTCCGAACCGATTCCATTGCCATTTGCACCGTTCGATGGTAAATGGATCATCCATAGTGGTCAAGCCATGTCACTCCCTTCTATTCCTACTTCACTTTTGATTATTGGAGGCGGAGTCATTGGATGCGAGTTTGCAAGTATTTATAGCCGGATGGGCACTAAGGTCACAATCGTTGAGATGGGGGAAAAGCTGCTCCCAGGGGAAGATGAAGATATCTCAGGGGTTCTACATAAAGAATTGGAAAGCCAAGGGGTAATAATCCATGCCTCCACATCTGTCAAAGACATGAATACTAATAATAAGAAAGTATTTTTAGATAAAAGTGATGGCAATATTGACGAAGTTCATGCCGATTACGTACTTGTTTCAATAGGGAGAAAGCCTAGAGTAAACGGAATGGACCTAGAGCGGAATGGTATTGATTTTTCTAAACATGGTATTTCTGTAAATAATCAAATGCAAACAAGTAATTCTTCAATATATGCCTGTGGTGATGTGATTGGTGGAATCCAACTTGCACATGTAGCTTTTCATGAGGGAAGAGTAGCTGCTCTGAATGCCTGTGGACACAAGACTAAAGTAAATTATCGAGCAATTCCCCGATGTATTTATACTTCCCCTGAGATTGCTAGCGTAGGATTGACGGAAACAGAAGCAAGAAATAAATATGGTGATATTAAAGTTGGAGAATTTCCTTTTTCCGCAAATGGAAAAGCTGTCATTTCTAACAAACAAATTGGAAAGGTCAAAGTCGTAGTAGATACTCAATTTAATGAGATTCTTGGATTTTCCATCGTTGGCCCACACGCGACAGAAATAATTGGTCAAGGAACGGTCATGCTCCATGCGGAAATTACGACTGATATTATGGAAGATTTAATAGCAGCGCACCCAACCTTGTCGGAGTGCATACATGAGGCATTATTAAGCGTTAGTGGCCAAGCAGTGCATACTTAAATGAACTGAATCCTATTGAATTGGGGGTATTTTGTATGGTTATTAGTCATCGAACAGCGATTGTCACTGGTTCAGGTCGTGGAATTGGACGTGCGATTGCATTGAGACTAGCTCAAGATGGATTGAATGTGGTGATAAACGACGTCAATTTGGACAGCGCCGAATCGGTCGTAAACGAAATTAAGGAACTTGGACGTGAAAGCTTTGCAGTGAAAGCTGATGTAAGTAAAAGAAATGAAGTATTCAATATGGTTGATCAAGTTGTGGATCATTTTGGACAACTTGATGTTATGGTTTCAAATGCAGGAATTGCCCAAATTAAACCGTTGCTTGAAGTGACTCAGGAAGATCTTGAACAGATTTTTAGTATAAATGTAAATGGTGTGCTTTTTTGCCTGCAAGCGGCTGCTGAGCAAATGAAAAAGCAAGAAGGCGGGAAAATTATTAGTGCTGCCAGTATAGCTAGTTTCAAAGGGTTTAGCCTACTAGGAACTTACTCAGCAACTAAATTTGCCGTTAGAGGCATTACACAAGCGGCAGCACAAGAATTGGCTCAGTTTGGAATTACGGTAAATGCATACTGTCCAGGTATCGTCGGTACACAAATGTGGGATCTTATCGATGAAAAAATGGGGCAATATATGAATCTGGGAAAAGGAGAAGCATTTAAAAAGTTTTCGGATTCTATTACCTTGGGACGACCTGAGACCCCAGAAGATGTTGCGAAGTTTGTTTCGTATCTCGCCTCACGAGATTCTGACTATATGACAGGACAATCTATCATGATTGATGGAGGCGTCATTTTTTCATAAAACAAGCATTATAGGACTAGGAATTACGCATAAATGATTAATAAGTAAGCTTCACGTGAATGATCATGTGAAGCTTTTATTGTGAAGTTTATGTTAATTGTAATCAAAATATTGTAAGCGTATACATAATCTAATATAATAAAGTGGACCTCGATTAACTTCCTTTTTATTACTCCACGGTATTATTTCTCTTGATTGAAAAGACATGCTTTTATTTTTCAAATGAATGTTGAAAATGTTTAAACCAGATGATTAGAGGAGGATTATATGTTATCCACTAGTTGTTATCTACGTACATGGGAACGGTTTATTAGTGAGGGGGTTCTCGATTCAAATCGCTTGGACAAGCGAATTAAGGAATCTTGGCATCGATGTAAAAAAGAACAAGTCAATCCGTATCTAAATAAAGGTAAGCATGTGTTAACAAATGATTTATTGAACGTTCAAAGAGAAAAAAACTCCGTACTTCTAGATGTAGCTTCGCCCCAATTAACAAGAATGAACCAAGCGATTAAAGAGTCTGGCATGATGGCTTTATTAGTAGACCCTGATGGATATGTTCTTTCCCTCTCAGGAAACGAAAAAATTCTGGATGAAGCAGGTAAAATAAATTTTGTGGAAGGCGTACGCTGGACGGAGGGGGAAGTCGGAACAAACGCGATTGGAACCGCTTTGAAAACGGGGGAGGCAGTAATGATTCAAGGAACCGAACATTACTCTATTGCCTCACATAAATGGAGTTGTTCTGCAATGCCTATTTTTAATGAAGATAGAATGTTAATGGGTGTTTTAGATATATCGTGTCCGGTTGAATATTTTCATCCATCTATGCTTGGTATGGTTGCCACTTTGGCGTATACGATAGAACAAGAGATGGCGGTTCACTCCTATAAAAGAGAGTTGGCACTAACTCAGCATTCTATTGAACTAGCAGAAGCTTATCCAGACCGCCCCTTTATTGTTTGTAATCATAAAGAAATCATCATTTCAGCCAGCAAACAAGTCCGTCAAAAAATTTCTCAATCTATTGGAATGAGACTATCTGATTTTTTAACCTTTGGATACCAAATTGAAAAGGAAACTCCGCTTATTTCTACAGAAGATAAAAGGGTATCAGGAAAGTGTATATTTTTATCAGAAGGTCATACCCAAAATAGGCTTTTTCCAACTTCTTCGCCATCTAAGTTGTTTAATTTCAAGGGTGAAATGGGTATTAGTGAAGCGTTTCAAAACACATTACATAAAGTAAAGCTTGTTGCACCAACCGAAGCTAATGTGTATATATCTGGTGAAACAGGGGTTGGAAAAGAGCTTGTTGCTTTGTCTATTCACGAAAATAGTCCTCGTAAAAAAGGACCGTTTATCACCATAAATTGCGGAGCCATCCCCAAAGATTTAATGGAGAGTGAATTATTTGGTTATGTCGAAGGCGCATTTACAGGGGCTAAGCGTCAAGGGCATAAAGGGAAATTTGAGCAGGCTAATGGAGGGACTATTTTTCTCGATGAAATTGGTGAAATCCCACATGCGATGCAAGTGGCGTTATTGCGTGTACTTCAGGAAAAAAAAATCGTTCCGATTGGTGGTACAAAAAGTATATCTTTAGACATTCGCTTTATTACAGCAACACATCGTAACCTTGCAGAGCTTGTAAATGAAGGATCCTTTCGCCAAGATTTATATTATCGTTTAAATGTTTATCCTGTATTTGTACCACCCTTAAGGGAAAGGAAAGGGGATATTCCGTATCTTGTCCGCTATCTTAGTGAAGTGAATAACTGGAATATTCCATTATCAGAAGAATTATTAAATAGTTTAAAGGGTTACAATTGGCCGGGGAATATAAGAGAACTACAGAATGTTCTGCAACGATTGTCTATATTGCTTCAAGATGGACGAGTAGATTATGAACAATTATTAAATTCTATGCATTCACTAGCACTTACGCAGCAAGCGGATTGCCAGTCTCCGAAGGAAATTGATAAAAATTGTATTATGGGAAATGAACTGACAACCCGAGAAAAAATACAAAGAGATTTAATGCTAGAGGCATTGCAAAGGACACAAGGAAATGTCACCGCAGCTGCAAAATTGATAGATCTCCCTAGAAGTACATTTTACAAGCGGCTTCATAAATATGGTCTATAGTCATGGATGTGTAATTTTCATTGGAATAAAAGATTATTTATATTTAACGGAATGCATGAGTATAGAGAGGGGTATGGCCTATAAAAACGAGAATTACTGAATTATTAGGAATAGAATATCCAATTATTTGCGGTGGTATGTTTCAAGTTGGACGAGCTCAGCTTGCTGCTGCAGTAACTGAAGCAGGCGGATTAGGTATCATTACCTCCAAAACACAGGTTACACCCGAGGGTCTTCGTGATGAAGTACGCAAAGTAAAAGCATTAACGAAGAAACCCTTTGCTGTCAACCTGAATCTATTTCCAAGTCAAACTGCTACTCCAAATGAAGACTTTATTGATATTTTAGTAGAGGAAGACGTTAAAATTGTTGAAACCAGTGGTCGAAGTCCTGAGGCTTTAATGCCAAAACTTAAAAAGCATGGTTTTACTGTCATCCATAAGGTTGCAAGTGTCAAAAACGCACTGTCTGCAGAGAAATTGGGAGTCGATGCTGTTGTTATCGTAGGGAATGAAACGGGCGGCCATCCTGGCATGGGGGATGTAGGAACGCTTGTAATGCTCCCTAGAGTGGTTGATTCTGTTAAAATACCTGTACTAGCAGGTGGAGGCTTTTCAGACGGTAGAGGCCTTATTAGTGCATTGGCACTCGGTGCTGAAGGGATTGTTATGGGGACTCGCTTTATGGCTACGAAGGAAGCCCCTATTCATGATAACGTGAAGAACTGGATGGTTTCAGCAAATGAATCGGATACAATCGTCATTCAGCGAAATATAGGAAGTCCTTCGCGTGTAGCGTTAAATACTGTTAGTAAAGAGGTCGACCGACTAGAAAATGAGGGAGCCACTTTAGGAGAATTAATCCCGTTAATAACGGGACAAAGAAGTAAAAGCGTCTACTTTGAAGGTAATTTAGACGGAGGGATCTGGTCATGCGGTCAATCAGTCGGTTTAATTAAGGAAGTCAAAACAGTTGATGAACTTTTAAAACAAATCGTTCATGAAGCTAAAGGTTCGTTGGAATATATCCAAAATCGTGTCGAATCGATTCGAACTTGATCAACAAAGCTTTTCATATAGAATAGGAAAACGCATATGATTTCCTATTCTATTTTTTATAGATGAATAGTAAATGCGACTTATTTAGCAACTCTATATAAAATGATTTCTTTATTTGTCGTTAATATGTGTTATTTAAAAGTAATTATTCTCTACATAGATTACTCAACTAAACCAGGTCATTGATGCTTTACTTAAAGGGAAGTTCTGCTGTTGCAACCTCTTTCTTAAGTAAATAAAGGATCAGGTTAGTTGACGAAAAAAATATGATAAAATACGGCTTAATTTAAAAATATAAGCTATATGAGTTAGGAGATTTATAAATGAGCATTACAATTAGGCGGGAACTATCTGAGGATTATAAAATTACTGAAAAAGTTGTAAAAAGTGCATTTGCTAATATGGAGTTTAGTGATAAAAAAGAACATGAATTGGTGTCTCGTATTAGAAAGTCCGACGCATTTATTCCAAATTTATCTTTAGTGGCCGTGAATAAAGAAATTGTTGGACATATTCTTTTATCTAAAATAAAAATTAATAATGACAATCAATTTGCTGAATCACTTGCCCTTGCTCCTGTTTCAGTCTTGCCAGAGTATCAAAATAAAGGTATAGGAAGACTCTTAATTCTTGAAGCATTAAAAAAAGCAAAAGAACTTGAATACAATTCTGTTGTTGTACTAGGGCACCCAGAGTATTATCCGAAATTCGGGTTTGAAAAAACATCTTTATGGGGAATAAAAGCACCTTTCGAAGTACCAGAAGAGGCATTTATGGCATTGGAGTTGCAAGAAAATGCTCTTTATAATATTTCAGGAGTTGTTGAATATCCAAGTGCATTTTTTGAATAAGGTAATACCTAAAAAAGGGTTCAATAAAAGAGCGCGATTCTTAAATAAGGATCGCTTTTTTTTATGAACTAACTCATACGTTAGTAGTATAAGAAGGAGCTGTCCAAAAAAACTGTTATTAAGATAAAATATTTGTTCATGAGCTAATCTAAAGATATATAATCGTGATTCCTAGCCATACTAATAATGATTAAAATTTAGTTAGGAGGCAATATTATGGGAAGATCAAACAATCAAAAATCATCTAGCAGAAAAAAATCATTACCTCAAACTCCCAAAAACTTAAAAATAGAACCGGAACGTGTTAATGAAGAGTTTTCTCGTGAGCTAGGTGAAAGTCCGAAAATAAGAGCTACAAGACCTAAATGAAACTAAGATACGGATTGATTGCATGCCTTTATTAAATTTCGTAAAACAGATACAAAAGGGGCCACAATAAGTGGTCTCTTTTGTATGTTTAAAAATCAATGTTAAGGTTTACAAAGCTATATGTTGAAAAGATCATATTGTTTTCATATTCAGTAACTTATTTTACCTTAAAGCTATTAATTATCGCGTAATATGCGAAAGTACTCTCTGATAGCTGAATCTTTGTATTTCGTATCCTTTTCTCGAAATGCTTAGTTGTTTAGTGATTTTTAAGTACATTACAGAATACTACTTGAAATGACTTAGTAGCTATTTGAGCATGATTGTGTTTAATATAGCGGAAAAGAGACTCAAACGTAATGTTATGTTTAACATTATAAGTCATAATATCTTTATTATGATGTAATTAAGTTTGATCATATGAAAGCGGATCTACTTTGTTTTTCTCCATCATTATTTCCTTGTGTGCTTAATAAGAATGGTTAATTAATTCAGCATTAATCTACCTAAGAGCGGATTTAATATTTGATCAAAATGTTTGATATTTATTAACATATTTCTGAAAGTTATTTATGCTAACCGTTCCTCTAACAGCTTTTTCAAACACAACTTTGTTTAAGTAGCATTAGCAATAAACAGTTAACTAATAATAAAACATATTAACGGTATTATGAGAATTATGTGGGTAGAGAGAGAAGACTATCTTATTATTTCTTATTGGTAAGCGGAACTTATGATATTTCAGGTTGTTAATTAAACAATTGCATAATTTTTGATGGATTTATTCAATTCAATAAGGAATTTCCGTTTTTTTTTGTATATAAATTATTTTAATATAACTTATTCGAAGTGTTAACCCGAAATATTTCTCATTTTGCTGATATTTATATATTTCAGAATAATAAATTCGTCATTTTATTTCTTTTTGATTTTTTACGTTGAAGGATACCAAGTACAGAGCAAAATATTTGCTGAATTTGTAAGAGCTTTTTGTAAACAAATCGTGAGGAAACATTGTGATAATTAATGCTGGATTTAATTTGGGAGAAATCCGAAATAAACTACGAATGAAATATTAGATCCTGGTTAAAATAAAGATTGAAAATCATTTATATACGTAGCCAGAAGAAATTAGCAGATAATTATAGAATTAAGTAAAAGTAAATTAAATTACATAAGAATTGAACTTTCTGTGAAATTAGTAAGAACCGCAATAATGAAAAATAAAAAACACATTATAATGCTGAGATTCTAAATCAATCAAATTTTTAACGAAATTATGATATATGATAATTATTTGATTTGTTCTAACTAAATGTAATTTCTAAAATTAATAAATAAAACAGATTATAAATAATAAAAATCTGAGTTTCCGTCTCACTTTGTTAAGTGTTCTTAAGATATGAGACGAAATTAACAATTAAAATATTACTTCCTATAATATATATTATGTAAACTAGAATAAAACATAAAAGTGCCAAGTGATCACAGCTTTATGTTTCGATAAGATTCATTATTGTCCCCTAACTTGGCTCAAGTTGACTTTAATATTCATTACTGCTTCCGATAACTCTCAGGGTTCTTCCTATAAATCGGCTAGTTATCATAATAAATGGTTTCGAACATAATTCCTTGGGTTGGACTGAATAATCCTCAGGATGTCTGATAATTATGAATTACGTTCAAGCTTCGGATGATTGTCTCAGGTACTTAGAAATTGAGAAAAATTACTTCATGAACACCTTTACTAGTTACGCATTCGATTTAAAACTTTAAGGTGAGTTTTTAACAGCTAACGACCGTTCATTGGACTTAGATGAACGGTCGTCGTCTAATGTACGTCGTTTTGTGCTAGACCAGGTCATTCAATCATAGTATTAAGCCAAGAACTCTACAACGCCGCATTTCGTGCTTATAATCATATAGTAAATAATTTTTAATGGAAAATTACATGAAGTCTGACTTCACAGCAAGTATTCAAGCACCTAAAGCCGATAAGAAATTACCAAAAATATATGACCTTACAGGAGCCCTACAAATTATTTACCTATTAAGAACATGATCCGCGACCCCAAAGAATTAGATTAGTGGATTTAACTTGGGAGCAAGTTAATTTAGAAAATCAAACGATTTTAGTTCGAGGAAAAAGGAAAAAAGAACGCCTCCTCCCCCTTCTTCCCATTGTCTTACCGTTATTTCAAGACTATAAAGAAACTCTTTTTGAAAAGCATTAACATTATAGTGAACCGATCTTTTATAATCAAAAAAATAAGCCTTTAAATCCTCGTGGATTGCATAAAATATTTAAAGAGATTTTAGAACGAGCTGGTCTACCCGCTCACCGATTTTCTTTGCATCATTTGAGGCATACTTTTGCAACCTTACTATTGCAAGAAAACAAAGATAAAGTGGATTTAAGAACGTTACAGGAATTATTAGGCCATGAAAGTCTTGCTACAACAAGAATGTGATTTTAACTCTCTTTTTAAAAGAAAAATTACTAGTTGAAATGCCACTTGTACACTAATTTATCGAAACAGGAGTAGATTTTTACTAAGTGGATAAAGAGTGATGTTTCACTAGATTTGCATCCGAACATTTCATGATCCGTTTTTATTAAATGATATGAATAAATCTGTTTTTTGAATTGGTTCGGGCTATTAGAAACAAAGTGACTATCTAAATTTTTGGTGATTACGACGCAGACAGCATTACGTTACTTCAATTGTTTTTCTGGCTCTAAAGCAATTTGGAGCAAATGTTTCTTTTAGGTTACCTACTAGAGAAGATGGATATGGAATTACAGAAGATTTAGGCTAAAAAAATAACGCACCCGTTTGTGAAATAAAAGAAATATAACGAGGTTTTACTTGCCTACATACTCAATCCTAATCCAATCCACGATAGTGCATTAAGAAAAGGAGCTGCCAAAAAGCAACCCCAACGAAAGATTATAGCTGAACTAAAGCGCAAGAATTACTATTTCTCTTACCATTCTCTCCAGTCTTCAGTAACGTCTTCTTCGGATTCTAACCCTGCTATGTGTGCAGCTTCAATAATAAACTCACATAGTTCTTCTCTCTCCATTGTTTCGATAAAATCATCGTATTGTTCATTTAATTCATTTAAACTAATTACCACTTCTTTTTAACACATTCTAATATGTCTTCCTCTGTCGGCTTATCTCCAAGTTTTACTAAGTTGTTAATGTAAGAATCAAGAACCTCGTTTGTCGAATTGATATTTTCATCCGTAAAAAGGTCATCATCTTCATCCATTCTTTTTTTCCATTCTACTGGTGGTTTATTTTTTGTTAGTTCTTCAAAAGTCATTATATCCTCCTGAAATGTGTTATTTTATCACTTGGCAACTTTTATTAAAGATGGTCTGTATACAAATAGAAATGAATTAAAACTTTCATCAAAATGCTCTTTGAATAAACCATACCAGACCAAACGCTAATATGGCTACCGACGTTCCAGGGATCACCCATTTAATAGGTTTTATTGTTAATTTTTTTATCCACAGGATTATCGGAAATGCCAAGGATACGATTAATAGTTGTCCCAATTCAATTCCTATATTGAAAGACAACAGAGAAGTGGCCAAATGGTTTCCATCTAGTCGCATTTCAGACAGGATTCCTGCAAAGCCGAAGCCATGGATGAGCCCAAAACCGAAGGCAAGCCATGGATGGTGTTTGGCATCTTTATCAAAAATATTGATGAGTGCAACGTAGATAATGCTTAAGGCAATGGCCGACTCTACAAACCTGCCTGGTAACTGCACAATCTCTAAGGTGGCAAGAACCAAGGTGATACTATGGGCTATCGTAAAGGCTGTGATCAGGGAAAGAATGTTTTTAATCGTCTTTGCCCCAAAGAGCAAACTAATGACAAAAAGAATATGATCATAACCTGTAAAGATATGTTCTAACCCAAGCAATAAAAACTGCTTTACGTTTTGTACAACACTAACTTCTCCAATCTCTAATTCTCTTGATTCGTACGAAAGAATCTTTTCTTGTTGTTTTCCATCCATTTTAATGGTGGAAAAGTTTGCATGGCTTGGATCGGAGTCATCCAGGAACATGTTATAGTTAACAATTAGCTTTTTTGGTTTATGTTCCATCTTATAAGTCAGGTTAATCACGGCAAATGGGCTGTCTTTTATCATTTCAACATCTGATTTTTTGACATTTCCAACAACTTTTACACCATCCGCGTAAATCGATATATGCGAATTTATATATTGCTCAACAGTTTTGGAGTCAATTAATTGCTTTTCATCTGTTTCTTTATTAATCGAATGCCCTAGTTCGGTTAGATCCAGTTTAAGCTCGTAGTCGAGGTTTTTCTCGTTTACTTCAATGACGGAAAACCCTTCACTGTTATTGCTATGAGCATATGCAGGGGGAGATAGTAAAGAGGTAAACGAAATCATCACAAGGAACATTAAGAACCATATCTTTTTCATTGCATTCACTCCATTCCGATTGTTTCTTTCTCTGATGTTTAAGGATTATAGCAAAGACGAGGAGTTATGATGCTCCTCGCCCGTTTTTCTCTTCACATTTACTTAGTGGACTTGATAAATACTGGGTTCGAGTAGAACCAAAGATCTGTCCATGGGTTTTCGCCCTTAGGGTCTTTTTCTGGCTCTAACTGGTCTGTGCTCGTTCCTCGTAAACGGATATAACTATCTTTATCAACATCTTTTAACGTATAGGAAATCTCGATATATTCACCGCGTTGCTTCCAATCTTTCTCAGTAAAAAGTTTGACGACTTTTGTTGTCGGATTGGTAGCGTTTGAGCGGTCTTCCACTTTTCCAGTCACCTCTCCTACAATTAAGTCGACCCGTTTTACTTTTGGTTGATCTCCATGAGAATTCGCAGCATTAGGATCTTTTATACGAACCGTTACTGTTACATCCTTAGACTTCTTACCTGGTAATGTAAGAGTTTCCCCAATAGAGGCCGAATTTCCTTTGGATTTAGAGAACCACCGTGTTTTTCCCTCAGCTTGAGCTTTAACATCTAGTTCAGAGACGAGGTCACCTGTTGCTACGAATACTTTACCATTACGAAGGCTTTCCATGATGTCTTTGTAGTCTTTCTCTGCTTTTACATACGTTTTTGAGTATTCTCCTGGCCAGAAGTCGCTTCCCCCATCACGCCAGTTAACATGCGAGTCAGAAGTAGAGGTAATCCACCAGTGTCTTCCCTCACCCAGCATTGAATCCCATAAACCGCCAACATTAGCTGTCATTTGATCAAATCCGCCCATTGTCGGGGCGTTTACGTTTCCATATGACCCTCGGGCACCTTTAGGGTCAAGAGAGCCGTCTGGATTGATAGCGGAAGCCTGGTGGCCAGGAGCACCTTCCATACCGATGGAAATGTTCGGTGCTGTGTCATTCCAATTACGGAATTCCTGCGGTGTATCCTGCCCCCACTCACCATCACCTGTCGCTGAACGAGAAGGATGATGTGCGATTTGAATTGGAGGCTCGTCCATTTGTTTCATATAGTTAAGGGCATCGATCATAGTGGACTCAGTATCTCGGCTACCATCATTTGGATATGGCTCGCGTTTATTAAACTTGCTTTCAATGTCATAAAGTGTCTTTGATTCATTATCACCTTTTGGAATAATAATTGAACTGTGATCGGCAGCAGGCGTATCAAATTCCATTCCATAGAACTGAAGAACTTCAGGAACCGCTTGACGAGATTTCAACAATTCAGGGTATGCTTGCTCTAAATTCACCTTGGAATGGTTCGGTCCACCATGATCCGTCGTAACCATCCAATCAAGTCCATATTTATGTGCATTTTGAGCATTTTTGACGGTTGGGTAAATAGCATCTCCACCTTTGATCGGAGCAGGAGGGTTTTTGGTGTTGTCCCAGCCTACACTCCACTCACTATGAATATGATGATCACCTGCGAGCCATGTAGCCCTATTCTGCTTTGATTCTTCTTTTGAAAATCCTTTTGCTTGTGTTTTTTGATCAACACCATCATTGATAAAAGGTTGGGTTGTAAAAGCTGTGGTTACAAGAAGTGTTGTTGCGATTAAAGGAATAGCCTTCTTCTTATCACGAGATTTCATGTTCACGTTCCTCCTATAATAAATAATCAACAGTTGAATTATAAGGAACCTGTGTATGAATTAAATTAATTGATTGTAAGATTATTGTTAATATTTAGACAATTATCACAGATCCCAAAGCAAAATCCTGCTAAGACTTAATTATGAAAATGATAAACCTGCTAACAGTTACAAATATCACCAGATTACTATAAAGAGGGTGTATACAATTAAGTAAAGTAGTATATGAGCAGCGTGCAAATTGGCAATGCTCTTTTTTATTGGCTGGTTTCGCAATCTTTGTTGTTTTTTAACACTAGCTTAAAAAACACGCCCTATAATTATTTTAGAAGATTGAAAATAAACATTTTACAACTGCTGTTCATTAAGAAAGGATGGTAAGTATGTATATAAGTTATAAGAATTTTCAAGATGGAACCTATAATTTGGTTGTGGTAGAAAGCGATGGAGTAATTACAAAAAGCCTTAAAGGTAAAGAAACAGCAATAAAAACTCACAAGAGAAAATTAACACGATTGAGGGCTAAACATAAGTGAATATTAATATGAAAGTAACATTAATTTAGAGACGTGGTTAAATAAATTCCAGGTCTTTTTTTATGGTGAAAAGAAACAATCATACGAGAAAAGCCTTTTTATTACCTTAGGAGAGTCGGCTTTATATATCCAAGACCTAAAGACTCATAAGGATTCAAAGTTATCCACCCCTGCTACGATTAATGAAAGAATCCCATTTTGTATATAGCGGCAAATCCTAAAAATCGGACTGAGATTACTTTGGATACCTACAAATATGACACTTTCCAAAGTCAAGATAAGGGAACCTCTTGGCTAGCGGTAACTTATAAGTCAGCTTTTTAGCACTTTGAATATATATTATGTAAACTAGAAAAATTTATAATTAAATTGGGGTTATCCCCTGATGTCTAATGTTATAAATGTGTTATCTTTTCCTTCTAATATTTTAGATCATTCTTTAAGTGTTAAAAACAACTAACTTCTCGTTCCATAGTTACCTAGTGTCATCTTGTTAAGCGATTTAGTGATACTTTGTAATGGCTTACGGATTCTTTCCGCGACCCAATAGCTGTAAAGAATAATGATAAATAGACTCAATACGATTGTGCCATAAAAATATGCTTTAACATTTACAAATTCTTTAGACTTATTCGTATTATTGGCGAAGTTAAAAAGTCACTTATGGTGACTACTTTATCCATTGGAGCCTCAAGACTAAATAAATCACTTATTCCTTACTATCTAGAATTACAATTAAAGCATAATACGTTTGGACTGAATGATTGCTTAGTAATTGACAAACTCGTCGATATACTGCTAATTTTAGTTGCTGGTGTCCATAAACTTTGATAACGCTTCTTTCCGAATTCAGCTCTTCTAACCATCCCCCTTTTCTTTCTAATTCTTTAAACTGTGAGTTAATTTCCTTTTCCTTAGGACTCACATCAATATGTGAAAATCTATTTTTGCTGTTTATACCTTATTAACAATTCTTTGCTATCCAATTCAATACAATGATTCTAATCTTTATTTTGTTATCCCTTTTAACCAAAAAACAACTACCACAATCTGGTAGTTGTTTTTTGGTAATATTCTGTTTGATTCCCTATCTGAAGATTCGTTACCAGTTGATAGATTCCCCACCAAGTAACATTTGTAAAGTGGTTGCTTCGACATTATTCATGAATTGATCCGCCTCATTTGTGAACTCTGAAGGGCTGAACTAACTCAAATAGTGTTCTAACGCAGGAAATGAGTCTCACTGCGCCTTATAATAATTTTGCGTTAATATTATATCTCTTTTTTCTTTGTTAAAAATAATGTAATGATAAATATGGCTATACCAGCTACTGTGATAATGCTAAATGCATCATGCATGCCTAATACGTTAGCATGTCGAAAGGCTTCCTCTTTTGGTAGTTTTTCTTGCAACTTAGGTAGATATGATTGACTTTGAGTAGTCATAATTGTAGTCAGTAGTGCTGTTCCAATTGAGCCTGAAAACATTCGAACAGTGTTAGATGCGGCTGCACCATGTTTACTCATTGCGCGAGGTAATTGATTTAACCCGAATGTCATGGCCGTCATCATCATCAATGAGATACCAAACATAAAGGATGTGTATGTTACCGATACAACAACTAAACTGGAATCTGTGCTTAATGTTGTATAAAAATAAGACATAACAACCACTAATGTCATCCCTATAAAGACAAGAGGTCTAATGCCATATTTGTCTAAAATGGAACCCGCGATTGGAGACATGATTCCCATAATAATTGCACCAGGTAAGAGTACAAGTCCCGTCTGCAGAGTTGAGTGACCTAAAATGTGCTGAACATAGACAGGTGTTAATAGTTCCACACTGTACATAGCTAAAGCAACGAAAAATACGATTCCAATTGTGATTAAATACTGTTTATTTGTGAATACCCGTAAATTCAACATAGGGTAGTCAGCCGTTAATTGACGCCAAATAAAAAGACCAATAAAAATAATACCTATGATCAATGTAGCTATAATAGAAGTGGAATCCCAACCTTGATTCCCAGCCATGGAGAATCCATATAGTAGAGAACCAAAACCAATCGTTGATGTCACTACGCCTGAAAGATCAAATTTAGGGTTAGTTTTTTCAGTTACATTTTGTAAAAAGAAGAATGCCATTACAATGTTAATAACTGCGATTGGAATAACAATATAAAACAGCATTCGCCAAGAATAATGTTGCAAGATCCAGCCAGAAAGTGTGGGCCCAAGCGCAGGTGCGAAAGTCATCGCAATACCTACCATACCCATGGCCTTCCCTCGTTGATTTGGTGGATAGAGAGTAAAAATGACAGTTTGTACGAGAGGCATCATAATCCCGCCTGCTATTGCTTGTATCAAACGACCAGTAAGTAATAAGGTAAAGTTAGGAGAAAATGCACTAAGTATCGTCCCTGTCGCAAAAATGAGTAAGGCACCTAAAAATAACTGTCTGGTCGAAAATTTACCGATTAGGTATGCAGTTATTGGTATGACAATCCCGTTCACCATTATGAAGCCGGTTACTAACCATTGTGCCGAACTTAGTTCGATTTGAAAGACCTCACTTAACTCAGGTATTGCGACGTTTAATAACGTTTGATTGAGCAACGATGTGAAGGATCCTAAAACTAAAATGGTTAGCATCACCCTTTTCTCTTTTCCGCTCAAAGTAAAATTTATTTTGTTCTGTATCATAAAACAACACCTCTCTAGTTGTTTTAACAACTATATGAATATTGATTACAAAGCTTATAAGTAATATAATAATATTATATAGTTGCACCTGCAACTAAAACACTTAGTTGAAAACGTAATAAGGTGTTAATCAGGACTTTTCGAGTATACTTAATGAAAAAACTGGAGGTTAGGATATATGGATAGTGAGCATAATAAATCAATTGGACGATTAATTTCACTCCTTAATAAATATGGGAATGTATACATGAATGAAAAATTGAAAGACTATAATCTAGGAGCAGGTCAATATCAATTTTTAATGGTACTTTATCAAAATGAAGGTCTGTCACAGGATGAAGTAGCAAGTATTTTAAAGATGGATAAAGGCACTACAGCTCGAGCTATTGCAAAATTAGAATCTGAAGGATATGTGGAACGTAAAGTTTTTAATACGGATAAACGTGTAAAAAAACTGTACCTCACAATCAAGGCACATGAATTTGAGAAGGAAATCCGATCAATTTTGACAAATTGGAAGATGGTTCTTGCGAATGGGTTAAGTACAGAAGAACAAAATATTACATTAGTCTTACTAAATCAGATAGCCCTAAATGCTGAGGAGTATTTGGATTGTAAACATTAATCCGAAGTAAGTCTTTTATTAATGTCGAGAGCATATTAAACTTGTATAAAACAAAGAGACGAACTAAACGATTATCCCTTAACGATCAAGTTCGTCTCCATAGTTTCAATAGAACGATTTTACAACGTAAACTGCTTTTAAAGTACCTTAACTATTGTTGTAACGTCTTTTTTTACTAAATTAAGGAAAATACTTTTATTTCACAACTTACTTATCAAGATTTTCAGAATTCTATTTTCAAATTATCTTTGGACTCCAATACATTAAGGCTGCATGAAATGGATATTCATACTCATATTTCCCCTCTTTTTCTACCACATATTTATCAAGAATGGTTTTCACCTCATGGTCAGAATAATGCTGATCCAGAATTTTTGTAGTATTATCGCGAATCATTTCCTCATAAGAAGAATAGATTTTTTTGCTTTTCAACTTCACGATCTTACAGTCGGCTAGTATTCCAAGTTGATACAATACATTCAAAATGTGTATGTAATCTCGTTTTCTCAAATTGATTGTATATCCTCGTTGTTTCAATTCCATATAATGAGGTTTTTCTGGCCCTGTTGTCATACCTACAATTACTAATCGGGATGCTGCCTCATTCATTTTTAATAAGGTTTCTCCAATATCATTCATGCGATAGTAACAATTAAACCCAAACACTACATCATACTTCTCTCTTTTTTTCTCACATTCCCACTTATTATGTATCAATTCCATGTTCTCGAGACCTTTTTCATTTGCCTGAGATGCCAAAAAACTGATAATGCTTTTTGAACTATCTATACAAGTTAACTTCCTAACTTCTTCAGCAATAGCGAAGGTATAATTGCCCCACCCAGGACCGATTTCCAATACATGATCATCACTATTTAGTAAAGAACGTAGCTCCTGCTGTACAAGTTGTGCATAAGGGTCCGGTTTATGTTGTGTTTTCCCCTCCAACCTAGAAGACCAAAAAGCTTCCTCTGCTGCATCATCTTTTAGTCGGTTCGGTATATTTCCAGTATGATCTACCATGGCTTGTCTCCAAAGTTCAATATAATCAAAATTATCTGTCTTCATCTTTTCTCTCCTCAAATTATATAATTTATGTATATTATTTTCTTAAACTATTCTACCCCATAGTTGCAAAAGAAAAAGAGCTGCAAATCAGCTCCTGATAATGAACAAAGCCTTTTTCTATAATGATTTTTCAACAGATTAGCATTCGTCATTCTTAACTTCGTTCAATGCTTTGTGTAATGACTCACTGTTACTTTTAAGGATTTCTATCACCCTATTTTATAGGTACTTATTCTAATAATACAATAAGATTATTCAAACAGAATGAAGTAATGTTTACATTACTTGTGAAAAAGGGATTGAGACGTTCAGAAATCGTGTCTTTTACGTGAGAACAAGTCGATCTAAAGAATAAAACGATAAGAATGTAAGGGAAACGCTGCCGCTTCACCCACTCTATTAAAATTTTTAAAGGTTTACACGTTTTTAAAATGCTGTTGGATATAAAAATTCACTTTATCAGGCACTTCGATTTGGATGAAATGCCCTGCATTTTGAATGATGTGAACCTGTGCATGTGGTAAGCCTTCTTTCTGAAGCTTGTAAGCAAATTCAAAAGGGATATAAGGATCATTCTCCCCCCAAATTATGGTGACTGGTATTTTGATCTGGTTTAGTTTTTGATTGTACGATTTTACCTTTTCTATATTTCCTGACCGGTATAGATCTAAGATGACTTTACTTGATTCGGGAGTTCTAAAGACACGATAGAAGTCTTCCAGAGTTTCGTCAACTATGTTTGGAATCGAATTCTTCATGTCAGTTTGAAATTGGGAATCATCTGACATGCGCTTCATTATTTTTTCTCCGACATTTGGTGTTCTCCAAATCTGAGCAAGTGAGTGCCACTTGTAATCTCCTGATATGGTTGTATTTGAAACAAAAAGACTTAGTATTCTCTCTGGATGATCACATGCCCATTTAAGTCCAATAAGTCCGCCCCAGTCATGAACAATCAGATGAAATTTATCTAGTTTTAGTTCCCTCGTAAAATCAGAGATAAACTGTTCATATCTCTCCCATGTTGAGGATTCATCAAACGGTTCACTTTGGCCGAATCCAGGAAGATCCGGTGCAATGGTTCTAAAGCCACAAGACACAAGGCAAGGAATCATTTCCTTCCACAAAAGGCTGGACTCAGGTACCCCGTGTAATAAAAGAACAGGGGGATCATTAACGTTGCCCTTCTCAATATAAGATAAATTCTTTCCATTTATTATCATATTTTTCTTTTCCACTTTAATCTACCTCCTAAAAAAAGTATGGTGAAACCTTATTAGCATAAAATCAGGTCATAGTTACTGGACTGTAGAAAGGAAATTTCTTTGGAAACAGACTATTGATAAAATATTGAATTGACTATATAGAGAGACTCAATGAAATTTCTACCAATCTCCCTCTCTCATTTCTATGTTTAACTGCGATTTAATGCTTGTGTTTTTTTATACTAAGCTTATTTAAAAATGCATTCTCAGGGATTTTTTTATGATAAGTCTTTATTAATTCATGCACCTCCAAAATATATTAGGTTTATATTGATTTCGAAATGTTTCCACATCAAGAATTCTTGCAATGCAAAAATTTTTTATTTACATATGACATATAAAACAAAACAAAAAAGGTAAAGCATAAAAATCAGGCCTCACCTCTGAAATGATTAAAACCTATGTTTTTCTCAAGATATCAAAGCTAATTCATTTATCTTGTTGTTCCGCTCTTTCATATACTGAACTAATCTTTACGGGTGTTTCATCTAATTTATTTAATACCTTAAAGATAATTCATTTATCTCCCGCACCTTTTGTATCAAGGATTCTCTATATTAGCATTTTTAGCAGATGACACTTATCTAGGATTAAGGTATTACCTTTATAAATGAATTTAGACATCTGTGGACTTTTGCTGAGTGAAGAAAAATATGAAAATGATAATGGGAAGGGCTATTAGAAATGCATTGTTTCTAGAACTTTTTACTGTAGGAATATCTGTTAATGACATTTTACTCATTCCCTCTTATATTAGTTAATAATTCTGGTGGTACGATATAATGCTTAGTTATGATTGTATTAAATAAGTTATAATCTTCAATTGGCAGTGCCGGAGTAACTTCAGGATAACCAAAAATAGGACCCGAAACATTAATTGTAAACTCACCAGACGAAACAAATAAGCCAGTCACATGTATTACATCATTGATTAATAATATAGCTATAATGATGTCCAGTATATCGATAAAAAGGTTTCCTTCTTGCGAGTGGTCCTTCCCTTCTAAACGATGTCCTCCAAAAAGAGGACCACCTAATGAGAGACTAAATCTGCCTGGTCTTACAAATATGCCAATGATTGTGATTTGCCCGGTTAATAATAGGATTGCTGAAGTAATTTCGATACTACGTTGAAAGGAGTGAATTACTTTTTTATTTGTATCAAATTCACAGGTCTCATTCAATATCATCACTCCCTATGTAGGCATTTTATTCAGATAAACTGACAAACGTCACTTAATTGATTGATTTTTTATATTGTTTATTACTGAACGTATTGATTCTTCAATTTCTTTATATCCGGTGCAACGACAAATATTCGAAGAAAGCCATGTTTTAATCTTTTCAGGACTAGGATTGTTGTCATTAAGGAGTAATGCCTGACAAATCAATATAAATCCTGATGTACAATACCCGCATTGAAAAGCAAAATGCTCCACAAATGCTCTTTGAATCGGTGTATCCTTGAGACCTTCTATTGTAAGAATTTCTGTATCAATTGCCTCAATAGCTAACATTAAACAGGATTTTATTGGCTGATTATTCACTATCACAGTACAAGCCCCGCAGTCCCCATTTAAACATCCAGGTTTAGCTCCAGTAAGTCCGATTTTATCTCGGAGTACATCAAGCAATATATCTGAAGCCAGTATATCTATCTCGTACCATTCTTTATTTATTTCTAAATTAATTGTGAATCTTTGATTTGTGGGGTACCTATTCAAGTTCTTCACCACCTAAATATGACAAAATATTAGATAGGGTATTTTCTAAAACAAATAATCTATATCCATCTGATCCTTCTATATCGTTTAATATAGGACTTGGTAAATACTCAAAAGAAGCTAAAACTCGATCCTTATAAGATAATTTCTTGTCATTTAGTATTTTTTCCATTTGAATTGAACGAAATGGATATGGGCATACCCCACTGAATGCAAATCTAATAATCCCGTCTTTTTTTAAAGCAGCAACTGTTAAAAGTGGGTATCCCGTATCCCATTGCTTACGTTTCTTTACACTTAGGTATGGTGCTTTTAGATATTCTTTTTCTGTACCAATTTGAACTAGAAATTCCCCTTCGTCAAGGCGTAACTCTTTATTAAAAATCTCATTAATTAAAAATTTTTTTACTCCGCTTGGACCTGCAATAATTACAGTACTATCTGATAATAAAAATGGCAGTACAGCCTCCCTATAAAAAATTTGTCCACATATATTTCCACCTATAGTAATTGAATTTCTTGATGAATAATCCGCAACCTCTTTTGAAGTATTCGTTAATAAAGGGAACACCTTGTTTTCTTCAAATACACTTAAACTCAATGTTGAACCAATGACTAGTTCATTGTTTTGAAAGCCGAATTCCTTACATTCAGGAATACCCTTTAAATCAATAATCGCATCGGTATATATATAATTCAGACGTCCTAATGTTAAAATTTCTGTTCCTCCACCATAGTACAAAGGTTTTTTATCTTGTGATTTTGATGTTTGGTATTGTTCTATCGCTTCTTTTATGGATTTTGGTTTATAGTATTCGAAATTGTAAGATAACATCACAGTCTACTCCCTTTCTTCCCTCTCCAAATAAGTTCAGGGATTAACGGCAACTGGTTTAATGGTATTCCAGCAGCAAGAGATAAACAGTTACCGAGAGCAGCTGGCATGCCAAGAAGACCATGTTCTCCAAGGCCCCTAGCGCCATATGGAGCATCTAATTGTGGTGTATTTACAAATTCACAAATATATTCAGGATTTTCTCCATATCTTAACGGTCTATATGTTCTAAATTGAGGATTCAACACCCTACCAAAGTTATCAAAGTAGAACGTTTCACGTCCGCCAAAAGCTAAGCCCATGCTCATTGCACCCATTATTTGTCCTTCTGCAGTTTTTTGATTCAGTACCTTTCCTGCATCAATGACAGATATTGCCCTGACTATCTTGTAAGTATACTCATTTATGTCATACTCTACCTCAACCCCTTGTGCACCAACTGTCCATTCAGGTCCTGGCTTGCCTGCACCTGTTTCGGGGTCTAAATTTGTTATGTGTGGAATGGTATATTGTCCTCTACCGATTATTTGTCCTCCTATTGCACTTCCATCAGGATATTTATATCCATAAACTAGCTGATTGAATGGTATTCCAATTTCTGGATCACCCCTTAGATATACCCTTTCTTGACCGAGGTCGATGTCTTCAACTGGGGCTCTTAACACAATGGAAGCAAGTTGCTTTATTTGTAATAGAGCATCTTCGGCAGCTTGAATCGCTGCCCTCCCTGCCATTAATGTCGCACGACTTGCTACAGTTTTCCAATGTTCTGGAGTACTCTGTGTATTTACCTCCATCTGAACTTTTACATGATCAATATCCATCTTCAATTTTTCAGATACAATCTGTGCTAAAACCGTTTTCGTTCCTGTACCGATTTCTATTACTCCTGATATGACGTTTACACTTCCATCAGGATTAAAGGTTAAAATGACACCTGAGCCAGCGTTGGTATCAATCGTAGAAGTTTTCCATACACAAGCTATCCCTTTCGCCCTGATTGTATTGTCGTTTATTTTAACTAGCTGGCCCTCTTCCCAATTCATTTTTTTCTTAAGCTCACTTATACATTTAGGGAGATTACCTACCGTGCTAGAATTCAATTGAACCTGGGTTGGAGTGGAATTACCTGGGAGTATCGCATTCATTTCACGAAGTTCAAGTGGATCTATTCCAAGCTTTTTGGAAAGGGAATCCATAGTCCGCTCAAATGCAAACAAAACTTCTGAATGAGCAAAGCCTCGATAAGGTGAGGCATATGGATGATTTGTATACATACAAAGAGAATCACACCAAATATTTTCTATATTGTAAGGACCAGTGCAATCTACAGCCCCCGCACGACTCAGGTCAGTAGCCTTGTCAGCATATGCTCCTCCGTCCCAAAGATAAGTCATTTCCGCAATTTTAAGCAAACCAGATTTTGTACATCCTAATTTCACTGTCGCATCTAATCCTATATGACATGGTGATGTCAAAATATCCTCTTCACGACTATTTTCAACTATTACTAGCCTTCCATTAACAGCCTTTGATGCAATATAGGCTAATAGTTCAAGTTGTACCGAGGCTTTACCACCGAAAGCACCACCAACTAGAGGCGTGTTTACAATGACATTTCCGATTTCAACACCAAAATAATCACTTATTAAACGCTTGATCATAAATGGTGCTTGAGAAGAAGAGCTTATCACGACTTTATTATCTGCACGAATTTCTGCTAAGGAACATCTTGTTTCCATAGCAACATGGTCTGAAGGGGAAAATGAAAACTTTTCCTCGACAATAATATCGCTCTCTTGCCAACCTTTTTTTATATCACCTTTTCGGATTTTGGTTCGATTTGCTATATTTGTACCTGGCTCAGGAAATACCTCGGATATTTTTTTATAGGTATCTAAATCTGGGTGGAGTAAAGGATATTTAGGATTTATGGCATCTATTGGTGAATTGATAACAGGTAAAGGTTCATAAATTACTTGAATACTGTCTGCTGCAAATTTTGCTTGTTTGGGTGTATCAGCAACAACAAGTGCGACAACTTCTCCATGATAGCGGACTTTATCTTGAGCTATGGGGTACCGATCCCTGATTTCTTCTCCTGTTAGCGGTAAATTCCCGCCAGTTATGATTGCACGAACTCCAGCAACTTTTTCAGCCTTGGTTATGTCAATATTTTTAATATTGGCATGTCCATAAGGACTAATTACCTTTTTAACATGAAGGATTTTTGTTTCTTTATGGTCACCGGTGTAAATCGCTTGTCCTGTCACCTTTTCCCATGCATCTTTACGAGTTACACCTTTTCCGATAATATCCATATAGAATCCCCTCGTTATCATCATTATTCTTGGTTAATTGTTATCAAATATCTTTTTCTAAAATAAGTAAATATAAGCAAATAGATTTCCCTCTAAAAAAGGCACAAGTATTCCTGTGCTATCTAAAACTTCAGGATATGTTTTGCCTCTTGGTTTCCTTGTATATTGTTAATTTCAGAAAAAGATATTTTTGTCTCTAAGTATTGGAGGTTGTAACAGCCTTGAAAACTAAAAGCAACTAAGGAGTAGATAGGTTCTTTTTGAATACTACGATGATGGTAGCTACCATTACAGCAAATACTAAAAAGGGTTTTTCATGTTATGTAATTAACATCAATATCTTTGGACACAAATATATGTATTAATAACTTTATGTTGAGTTATAAAGAAAATGTGTTTTTAGAGGGAATTAATAAATAATTCATTATATATACAATGAAATGTACAAAGTGTTTGGAGGGCATTATGGAGCTTGAAAGGTTTCTCATTAGAAGACCCTTTTGCTTTATGGCTTCATCTATATTGGGTTTCTCAGCTTATGCTTTGTAAGACAACACCTAATATGGAATATGATTAATTATTAACGAATTCAATATTGAGTGAATCAGAAGAGCATACCTTTTGTGATTTTTAATGTAATGATATTTAAACATAAGAAAAAGGAGCAAAACAATGCTCCTTTTTCTTATGTTATTAAACTAAAACGCTAATAGTTGAATGTGTAACTTACTTTATATTCTTTAAAATAAAATTGTGTCATTTAATATTTACTTTTTCGATAAGGCTGTCCATGTGTTTTCAAGCCAATTATCAAAGTCCGCTCCCTTTTCACCTTCGTAAGTATCATAAATGTCCATTCTCATTTTCTTTAACTTCTCTTTGAATTCATTAAACGTATGATCTTCAGGTAAGCTCTTCTTAATTCTTAACAGGATTTTTCGTAATCCCTTAATCAATTCTCCTTTTTTCCTTGAAGGTAATTGAACATCTTCACCGAATGCTTTAAGTTTACGGTAAGCGGCCTCTTGAATCTTATACACAGCATCGTTATTCATTATATGTGTAAGTACATCGATAACTTGTTTATTTTTGAACTGACCTAACTCTTCAATCGCATCTAAACGTTCTCTCCAATTCGATGTACGATTAGCAGATTTTTTTAATTCCTCATAATTTGCAGGTAACTCAATTTTTTTTGCTTCTTTATTATTCAAACGAATCATTTCTCCTTCTGTCTTTATGTAAGTATCTAAGGTTTTATAAAAAATTAAACCCGATACTACAAATATCCTTTATAATAAGAAATTTATTCTTACATTTCTTATTATACCCTTTTCCATATGTTAATATAGTAAAATTTCAAGGCCTTATGATTAGTAATATCAATTAATGGTTTTAATCAATCGAACTAAAAGGGGTCATCGAGGCGGCTCACCCTAGCTTTCGATATAATGGAGCTAATAAAATGGTATAGAGCCATCCGTTCTGTTCAACAACCCTTAAACTGCATATTTTGTATATAAGTTCTCCTTAGATTTTTTACCAGCACATTTCGAGCACCTGATAATGTTAGTTACCGAGTCAGACAGCTATAGTATATATTGAAATCAATCATATAATTTCGTAGCATATGCTTTAAGAATTGAGCATGAAATAGATTATTATGGATGAACAATAAGCACCAGCAAGTTCTCCTTATTTAAAGGAATTGCAGATGCTTTTTATGCTTACTTGTTCTATTGACTAATTACCGCATTTTTCTATCCATTAATGTATTCCGCAAGCCTCAGTGAGTATTTTAACAAGATGCATACTTTTGATTCACTTTGCCGCTCCTTCTCTTTGAATGCCAATGCTCATTTGCATCTGGCAGCAGGATTAACAGTGATGACCGTGGCAGCATGTGTTTCTTATAGATCTTTCATTTTTTCATTTTCTAAAAAATTCCCACCTATAGTGGCCACATTGGAACTACTAGGGTCAGGTGGATAGAACAATCCCACTTCTTCAGCTTTTTTATGTATATTTGCCGTAATTATTCTGGAGAAACAATGGCAAGCATATTTTCGCAGTCTATAATCAATTTATCACTTAAACGAGTCAAATCAAGAACCATACCACCTTTAACTGGTAATGGTCCACCACTTAGTGAAGTACCTGAACCTCTAGGGAAATTTCATCTCTATGCTTCTCACTTCCTTCTCTATAATAATCTAGAGATAAATGAATAGAAAAAATCATCATACCCTCTTAATAGTTTTCGAATAAAAATATGGTTGATCGAAAAGATCGTACACATACGTGTTTCACGACAGAAAAGATATCGATAACTGAAATCACTACTTCAGTCAAACACTTTATCATTTTCCTAACAAGAGACATACTTTATTGAATACCTATCCAACATTTTTTATTAAATAAGGTTTTTATCGAAGTGATTTTGTAACCTCTGTCATTCGTATTCATTTTTAATGAATATAATAGCGTTACAGTGTCCTGCTAGATATAATGAAATTAAAGGAAAAGGAGGGTTTCTATTGAAAATTGCATTGATTCATGCAACAACAACCGCACTAAATCCGATTGAAAAAGCGTTTCAGACAGTTGAACCAGACCTTGAGCTTCTTCATTTTATGGACACGAACCTGCTTGCTTTAATGGGAAAAAGCGGCACGCTAACTCCAGAAATCATTCGCCGCTTTTCTTTATTAGTGAACTTAGCCTATGACTCTGGTGTTTCCTGTATTCAACTTACCTGCTCTGCATTTAACGATATTACATCAATTTTACAACCTCTTTATCCTGTGAAGTTATTTCGGTCAGATGAAGCGATGCTTGATGAAGCACTTCAATATAATAGTATCGGTCTAATATCTACGGTAAAAGAAACACCAATCGCCCTTCAAAATTATCTAAGAGATAAAAACCCAGACTGTATTGTGGAATCCATAGTTGATCCTGGGATTATCCACTTATTATCGCAAGGAAAAAGAGCAGAACATGACGAGCGGGTAAAAATGATGGTTGAACAAATGGATGGAAGAACAGAAGTGATTGTGCTTTCCCAATATAGTATGGAACATGTAGCAAAGCTGGTTAACCCTTCTGTCCCCATCCTAACGGCTCCTTTATCAGCAGCAAAACGGTGTTTAGCTTATTTGAATGGACAAATTGTGTAAAAACCCGCAGGGGCAAATGTCTAAAAAATTAGTTGATTCAAGCAAGTGAATAATAAACTTATTGTCTACGTTTCTATTAACCGTTTGTATGATGAGAACCGCCGAAAACCTTTCCGACACCTTGAATTTTTTCAAGTATAACGATTAGAACGACTGATATGAAAATAACTACGCTTGACACGGAAGCAACGATTGGATTATAGGCATCCTGCATTTGTGAAAAAATCTCAATTGGAAGCGTACGCATTTCAGGTGATACCATAAAAAGAGAGACAGTTACATTATCAAATGATGTTAGAAATGCAAATAGTCCTCCTGAGATAGCAGCTGATCCAATAAGCGGAAGTGTCACTTTCAAAAAAACAGTAAGTGGATTAGCACCAAGTATTGCTGCAGCACGTTCAAGATTATAATCAAATCCACTTAAACCAGTTAAAACGAGACGCATTACATATGGGATACAAATGACAATATGGGCAATTAAAAATCCTGTAGAAGTACCGGCAAGCATCATTGGTGTGAAATACATCAACAGTGCAATACCTAAAACAAGCTGCGGCACACTTAATGGAGAAGTTAAGAGAGCCGTAATATACGATTTGCCGGGTATATCATACTTTGCAATGCCAAGAGCCCCTAAAGTTCCAAATATGACGGAGAAAATAGCTGCTAAGGCGGCGAATTTGGCACTATTAATAAATGCTTCCAAAAACTCAGGGCGCTCTAAAATTTTGGTATACCATTGTAGTGAGAAACCTTCTGCTGGAAAACTTGGATAATTAGCACTTGTAAAAGAAGCCGGTATAACTACAATGAGTGGTATTAAGATGTAGATTATTGCTAACACAGCAACAGCGATGCGAAGGCCACCAAGAGTTTTCATCATCGGAATACCTCCTTAAATTTCCCTTTTTCAAACATTCTAGTAAAGACAGCTACTGAAATGACAGTTGTTGCTAATAGAATATAAGAAAGAGCTGATCCAAATGTCCAGTGAAGCAAGTTATTTATTTGATCATATATGACAACTGGCATTACTGGTACATTTGCTCCGCCCATTAGTGCAGGTGTAACATAGGCACTCATCGACAAGCTAAATACAAGAATGCAACCAGAGACAATACCAGGTATACTTAGCGGCAAAGTAATTGAAAAGAACCTTCTGAATGGACTTGCCCCAAGAATTGCTCCCGCCTTATCTAAAGAAGGATCAATATTATATAAGCTAGCAACAATAGATAAGATCATGAAAGGCAGGTATGCGTTAGATAGCCCGATAACAACTCCAATTTCCGAAAATAGTAGTTTCAATGGAGTATCTATAATACATAGAGCCATCAACGTTTGATTTATCGTTCCGTTAGGTAGTAGCAATAGATACCAACCAAAATTACGAACCACTATACTTACCAAAAGTGGTGACACGATCAAGAGAGTGATGTACCCTCTAATTCGTGCTGAACTTTTTGCCATTGTCATTGCTACTGGATAACCTAGAAATAGAGAAACTAAAACCGAATATAAACTGATTTTCACTGTCAACCATAAAGAAGACAAATAGTAACTATCCGTAAATATTTGTGTGTAGTTTTTCAAGCTATATACTGCATCTGCCCCACCAAGATTATCAGTTGAAATAAAGCTTAAATATAGAATATATAGCATTGGAATGACAAAGAAACCAAAGATAAATAATAAAATAGGTGTTAAAAGGAGTAGTCCAGGTATCCAAACTTTTCTTTTTTTGAATTTAGGTTCTTTTTGTGGCTCTATTGGATTCAAATCCTTTTCTATTTCTTGACTAGCATAACTTCTGATGGGCTCCATCCGATATACACCTCACTCCCATTTTGCCATGAAGAATTAAAAGAAGAAGTCAAAACTTGAACACTTTTTCCTTGTAATAAAACATTAATTTCCCATGACGTACCAAGATAATTAATTTGACTAATCTTGGCTTTATGGTAATCAAAAAGTGATAAAGCGGTTTCTTCTGCAGGAACAATTTGTACCTTTTCGGGTCTAATATACATCTTCACCTCATCCCCGGCTTTCAAATTGCTATCATTTCCCATGATATTATCTGCATCAACATGAGTGATATCATCACCTATTTTGACTGAAATTCTCCGCTTATCCACTTCTGAAACTTTACCTTCAAAACAATTTGACTTTCCAATAAATTGAAAGACGAATTCTGTCTTAGGATGATTGTAAATATCAGTTGGGGTACTGATTTGTTCGATTTTCCCTGCATTCATAACCACTACTCGATCTGACATAGACAGAGCTTCTTCTTGATCATGTGTTACAAAAATAGTTGTTACCCCAATCTCCTTTTGTAAACGTTTAATCTCTGCTCTTAGCTCATGGCGTAACTTAGCGTCAAGATTTGAAAGCGGCTCATCAAGTAAAAGGAGTTCTGGCTCAACTACAAGTGCCCTGGAAATAGCTACACGCTGACGTTGCCCTCCTGATAATTCTCTCGGATAACGATTTTCCAATCCTGACATTTTTACTAATTCAAGTGCTTTACTTATTTTCTTTTTTTGTTCAGCTTTACCTACTTTTCGCAACTTCAATCCAAAGCTGAGATTTTCATAGACTGTCATATGAGGAAAAAGGGAATAAGTTTGAAAAACCATACCTAAATCTCTCTTATATGGCGGAACCTTTGTTACATTGTTCCCTTTAATATAAACCTCACCTTGATCTGCATCGAGAAAACCTGCAATAAGATTTAAGGTTGTCGACTTTCCACATCCAGAAGGACCAAGAAGAGTAAGTAACTCTCCTTGCTTCACCTCTAAATCAATGCCATTTAATACAACATTTGATCCAAATTGTTTAAATGCTCCTTTTACCTCTACATCATTTTTATTCGAACCTAGGTGTTGTACTGGTTCAAGATGTGTATGTGTCCTTTTAATTTCTACATCGTTTTTTAAAACTTCCATGTGTTCAACCCGCTCCTTTTTATTTGAGTTTTTTACCTAGTTCAGGAGTTACTTCTTTTGCCCATCTGTCAGACACTTCAGCACGAATCTCAGCAAACTTAGCAAAATCAGGTTTGAATGTTTTATCGGTTTCTTTAAGTCCGATTGACTCTTCAAATTTTTCTGAAATTTCCATTCCTTCTACCGTCGGATAAAATCCTTTCTCAGAAATTAGCTCTTGTGCTTCTTCACTAATTAAATAGTTGATAAATTCAAGTGCTTCTTCATTGTTAGGTGTATTTTTCACAAGTGAAGCACTAAATGCTTGAAGCGGCACACCTTCTTTAGGAACAGCCATTTTGATTGGAACTCCTGAAACAGCAAGTTCGCCAATAGAATAACTTCCCATCACGGTTACGTCAGCAGCTCCTTGTTGGATAGCTGGCATCATTTGTGTAGAATTTTTATAAAAAGTATTCGAATATCCTGCAAGATCTTTTGCTTTTTCAAGCCCTGGCTCCATGTTGTCTGTACTGCCGCCATTTGAAATTGCTAAACCATTAAGAGTATTAAAGCCCCAATCATTCGTAATGTCTGAAAATGCCGTTTTACCCTCGTAATCTGGAGATACAAGATCGTTCCAAGATTCAATCGATTTTAACCCTTTCTTTTTAAATGTTTCTGTATTGTAAGCTGGTGCAATAACCAAGCCGAATACTGGAGCAGCAGCCTTTTCAATTGGAATGAATCGCGAATCTACAAATTTCATATTTGGAACATTAGACTCATCAACGGAATCAATAAGTCCCTTGTCTTGAGCTCGTATTACATCAACTGGTACAAAAAGGGCGACATCAATTTGTGGTGAGTTTTTTTGTAATTCCACTTTCGACAAAATTTCACCTGATAAACCAGAAATATAGTTAACTGTAATGCCAGTTTCTTCTTTGAATTTTGGAGCAATCACATCTCGAATGGCACTTTCAATAACCCCGCCATTACCGGCTATCGTAATTTTTTTCTCACCTTTTTCACCTGCACTTGTTTGTGTTGCTTCCCCGGGCTTTTGCGGCGTTGGATTACCACATCCTGCAAGCACAACCAATAATATTATTGAGAATAAACTAATTATTTTCTTCAATTGATAAACCTCCCCATATTTCTTTATTAATGAATAATTTCTTGTTCGGTAAAATAATTTATGGCACCTTGATGATACTCAATTGGAATTTGCTGAGTTGCTTCATTTAGTGAAATATCAGAAGCAGCTGGATGTGTATGCTTCAGCTCAGGCAGATGTTCATATAATGTTTTAACAAGATTGTACGCCTGCAAATCTGACATTTCGTCGTAAGTTAACAAGACATTTTTAATTGATATCGTTTGAATATTCTTTTTCATGCCTTTATATGTGTCACTTGAGATTTCATTCTTTGTATAACCACCATATTGTTTTTGAAGGCGGTCAATGATATCTTCTGGCACTGGAATAAATGAGAGATTCATTTCCTTTGAGATGAAAGCGATTTCATTATTCGGGATACCTGAAGAGAAGAAAGCCACATCAATAGTACCATTACGTAATGCTTCTGCAGATTGAGAAAATGAAAGATAGGATAAATTCAATTGGTCAAGCGGTAAATCAGATTCCAAAAGGATCCGTTCTGCTATCAGTCTTGTACCACTTCCTGACGTACCAATACTAATGCGTTTCCCAACTAAATCTTTTAAGGAATCAATATTGTTTTGTTTCGTTGTAACAATTTGAACATAGTTAGAATAAAGGGTGGTTAATGCACGTAACTTTGATTTTTTCGTTTCTGGCAAATCAAGTACATCTACTGTAGTAAACCCAATTTCTGCTTGATGTTGGCTAACTAATTCAGTATTTTCAATAGATGCATGAGTGACTTGAGTCCCCGTTACAGCTCCATTATATTTTTCATACAAGTTGGACAATACTTGTCCTAATGAAAAATAAACTCCTGACATATCTCCTGTTGCAATAATTAGGAGCCGATTATTTAAATCTTGACCCTCAGAAATTAATTGCTTCTGAATTAAAGTATTAGCAGGTGTAGTTATTTCCTGCTGCTCATTCATAAAAGAGCATCCTGTTATGAAACAAAATAACAAAGCAGCTTTTATAAAGAGTGCTCCATTTTTCATATTGGCCCTCCTTTCTTAGTAAAGTTAAATGCAAATACTGTGCCAAGTCGATTTATAGCTATAAAATGCAATTCCTGCCGAATTTTCGTGCATTTTAATCTTAAAAATCGGCATTTTTTGCCGGATACCCAGAAAAAAATGCCGGTATGGAGTTGATTTAATTTATCTCTTAATCCCCATTTGAAATAAGCTTAATTTTATCGCGAAGGCTTCTTTCTGAAATTTTTAGGATTTGTGCTGTTTTTTGTCGGTGATTTTTACAGTATTGAAGTGTAGCTGTTATTACTTTTTCCTCTATCTCTTTCATCGAGATTCCGATTGGGATACTAAAACTGTTAGAGTCTTCATCGGGACTTCCAGACTGTAATATTAGCTTTTGTTCTTGAACATATTGTGGCAAGTCAGTATCTTCCATATTTTTTGAGTTTGAAAGGGCAACAGCATACTCTATAATGTTACCAAGCTCGCGCACATTTCCTGGATAATGATAATCTAGCAACAACCGACGTGCTGATGCTGTGAACGTCTTATCTTCCCGATTCATATCCTTAGCGTGTTTTTTGATGAAATAATCCATAAGCAATGGTAAATCTTCTTTTCTTTCTCTTAATGGTGGCATAGAAATTGGGATAACATTTAGCCTGAAATACAAATCCTCTCGGAACTTACCTTCCATTACCATTTGTTCCAGATTTTTATTAGCTGCGCTTATAATACGCACATCCAATGATATTTTTGTATTGGAACCAAGTGGTGTTACTTCCCGTTCCTGTAGCACACGTAATAATTTAGCTTGAAGAGGAAGAGGCATTTCACTAATCTCATCGAGAAAAAGGATACCCCCATCGGCAGCGACGCATTTCCCTTCCTTCCGCTGTGTGGCACCGGAAAACGCTCCTTTTTCATAACCGAATAATTCAGATTCTAGCAACATTTCGGGTATAGCTGCACAATTAACAATCTGCATTGGATTGTTTTTTCGTCTTCCTAAAGTATGAATGTTTCGGGCGACAAGTTCTTTTCCAGTTCCACTTTCTCCTGTAATAAGAACACTTGAATCAATATCCTTCACTCTTTCGATCATTGAAAAAATACGCTGCATTGCTTTGCTGTTACCAAGGAAATTTCCGAATCCTCTAGTCTTCTCTAATTCTTCATGAAGCGTCTCTAACTGATTGGACATCTGTTTAAATTC
This sequence comes from Peribacillus butanolivorans, assembly GCF_001273755.1. GTDB lineage: Bacteria > Bacillota > Bacilli > Bacillales > DSM-1321 > Peribacillus > Peribacillus butanolivorans. Next base: position 2,312,210 of record NZ_LGYA01000001.1, on the reverse strand, counting down.
GGCTGCCCTCATTAAAAGCAATGACAGTTCTTCTATATTGATAGGCTTTTCAATATAGTAATAGGCCCCATTTTTTATTGCCTCAATGGAAGTATCAATAGATGAATAGGCCGTCATCATGATTACAGTAACATTGGGGGACCTGTGTTTAATTTTTTGAAGAATATCTAATCCACTTATACTTCCAATCCGCAAATCAAGTAGAACAATATCAACTGAAATCTGTTCAATATGTCGAAGACCTTCATCTGGATCTGTAGTAGTGACAACTTGATAATCGTCTTCTAATGCAAAGCTAAGAGCTGTACAAATTGCAGGTTCGTCATCGATCACTAACACATGTGGCTTCATATTTCTGTTCCTCCTTTTATGATCATAACAAAAGATTTACTAACATTATTAACTCAAAATGGCTTCTTGTTCTTCAGATAAAGGTAATAAGATGACGAATTTTGTTCCTGAATTAAGATAACTTTTCACATAAATATCCCCATTATTTTCTTTAATTAGTCTGTATGATAACGTAAGTCCTAATCCGACCCCTTTTTCTTTATTGGTGAAGAAAGGTTCAAAGATGTGGTTTTGTTCCTCCTGTTTCATCCCCTTGCCCGTGTCAGCTATGATAATCCGTCCTGTTTTTTCGTTCATTTTATCAATTGTAATTTTAATAGTTTTATGCTTTGTTTCTTCTACCGCTTGAATAGAATTTAATACTAAGTTAAGAAGCACCTGATGAATTTGTTGTAAATCTATATAAAAAACAAGGTCTTCATCAATAGTTTGTTCAAAATTAATTTGTTTTTTTTCCATAGTTACCTTATGAAAAGCAAGTAAAGAAATAAGTTCGTGAGCGTAATAATTTCGTATATTTGGTGGACGTGGACGTGCATAATCAATTAGATCAGTAACAATTGCATTTAACCGGTTTACTTCAGTTGGCAAGTGTTCCATAAGAACTTGGCGAAATTGAGGATTTTCATATTTACTCGGAAGCAGATCAATGAAAGTTTTAATAGATGTTAAGGGATTCCGAATTTCATGTGCAACACCTGCGACTAGTTGACCAAGTGCATGCAACTTTTCTTGAGTGACCAATTTTTTCTCTAATAGTTTCTTTTCCGTCTCATCATTCATGGAAAGTAAGAATCCTGTTTGTATTTCTTCAGAACTATACATTTTATGTACCGTATACGAGATTACTTTGCGTTCACTCTCCTCATTTAATACCAAAACTTGAAAATAATTTGTCCCATTTTTCTCTTCATGTTCTTGATAGGAACTATTAAATAACCTTATTAGAGTTGGATAATTCCTAAGATTCAAAATATTTTCCGCGGAGATGTTAAGAATGTCCGATGCTTTTGCATTACAGCTAGTTATTACAAAATCAAGGTCGAATGTAATGATCCCTGTATTTATATTGTTTAAAATTTGATCTTTAAATGCTTTACTATTAGCAATATTTTGCCGTTGCATCTGTAAATCCTTATTTAAAAGGTGTAGACTCTTTGTTTGGGCATGGACTGATTTCTTAAGTTTTTGATTCCATATGTAAATAATTAAAAGGATCAGAGCTACTGCGGCTAAGATTATGATTAACCAAAAGATAAATTGCTCCAACCTGGCAATTTTTTGATTGGATTGAGGCATGACCCATTTATCAATTATCTCGTTTAAATTTCGATTTGCTTTAAGTTCAGTGAGTGTATTGTCCATCATGAAAAGCAACGTTTGATTCCCTTTTTTAACTGCAATCGTATAATCTGCGGGTTCAATAACTTCATCAAGTATGATGTAATGATTTTCTAGTCTGAACTTTTTTAAATAATAGTCTGCAGTCCATTTGTTTCCGATAAATACATCTGCCCGTTTGTTCAATAATGTTAGAATACCCGAGTATTGATTAGAAACAGTAGTTAGGTTTGTATTTCTCATGTTCAAAAATGTGCTGATTACTGGCGTGTTATTATCAAGTACAACATGTGAATTACGTAAATCTGTGAGAGTATGAATATCATTTTGCTTGGCGTTTGGGATAATTATTGATTGAGACATTGTGAAATATGATTGGGTAAAGTCAAATTGATTATCTTTTTCGGTACTATATGTACTACCAACAATCGCATCAATAGATCCATCCTTTAAAGCCTTTTCCGCATCTTGCATACCCATAGGAATATATTCAAAATCAAGCCTATTATAATCCGCTATTTTCTCCATTATATCAATGTTAATACCAGTCAGCTCTCCATCCTTATTTTTAAATGAAAAAGGTGGAAGAGCCCATTCTCCTGCAATTTTATACGTTTTTTGTTCGGCAAAAATATCAGGGGACCATATTGTTTGAAAAAAGAGAGTGAAACAACATATACCTAATATTTTATACAATTGTTTTATAATTAAGAGCCCTCCTTAAAGTTGAAATTCTTAATTCCATGTAGTCATACTCTCGTTAAAAAACGCCATGATATTAATACTTCTCCAATAAGAACATGATACCTTTAATATCAAACATATTATTAGTGAAATCTGACACAGTTTTACATGTTGCAACAAATTATGTGCCGCTATTCTACAATAAATAAATCAACTTATTGTAGTAGGTAGCCACGCTGCCACCATTGCATCAGCACGTTTGCAAAATCTGTATATATGTAAATCGAGATTAATGTCAAAAGCCTAATTACTATATAATTAAGTACCACATATTCATACTGAATACAGAAAGCTAAGCAACTAAAGTAAGAATAGCCCCTCTCACATTGAGAAGGGCTATTCAAACAATTCATATAATTTTCATTCACTTTTAGAAATAGCATCTGATTCTATTTAGTTTAGTTTAGAAAAGATTAACCTAGCAGGTGCCGATTTTAGAGAATTCCAACAGAAAAAAATAGTCCGCATAGTCAATTGTATACTCCTAAAAAGTAAACTCTTCCTCGTATAAAATTAATGTAATTTTGGCAAATTGAGATTAATTAAATTGATAAATGTCAATAATATTAAGAAAAGGAGTGAATAAAATGTCGATACAACAAACTAGGCCAATTAAACACCAAGTAGTCTCTGAAACAGAGAAGACCTTAAGGATGTTAGTGAAGAATGAAAATATGTCTCCAGAATTACAAGATTGCTATAAATTAGTGATTGGACACTTAAAACATATAATGGGCCATAAATATAACGGAAAGTAATGTTTGGTCATACTCACTATTTAGATTTAGTTCCGGATGTTTATTAGATTCAATTTCAACTTAAAGTCAATCTTTTCGCTCATTTTACTCCATTTCACTACAAAAACCCAATAATAGGAAAATGTTTAATAGTCTATTTTCTTAGATTCAGATATAGAATCCAACTCGAACATTTAAGGTGTTTTCCTAATTGAATTTCATAGGACAAAATTGTCTATTCATTGATTATTTGCCCAATTTAATTTCTAACAACTCAAAAAAGCTAATATTACTCTATAGATGGAAAAATTTCAAAAAGCATTTCCTTAAAATCACAAGGCTTTATTTATGGCAGGTTCTGTTATCTTGTTCAACTAACGGTTGAGATTTGATTCCAGATGCTCCTCTAGAGACAAAATTCTAAACGCTAACTCTTGATTTAGGTCCAAGACCCCTATAACAATCTGATTATCTTCCGTTATTGTTACATATCTTAAGGTTTCATCACCTTGAATCCGAAAATTGGTTTCCAATGGTGTCTCCATCTTTGCAAAGACAGTATCTGTGTACGTAAGTGGAAGAAAATCATCTAAACCTTCTTCGGGGCTACCTAGCCACTTAAACATAAAATCTTTCAATGAAAGTCGTTCAATCGTCGATAGATGATTTTTAAATGTTAATTTGTCTACTGTTACTTTTTTCAACTTAACCACTCCTCAATATTAAATAAAGTTTATACGTATAAACTCCTAACATCAAGGGTATTACAATGACAAACGATTTACATTTTGATTACTAGCTAACTTAATAAGCCATCTATTCCAACCATTTCCCGAGTATCTAATTACTTCTTCTTTAATCTTTTTTTTAAATAGTAAGGTATTTTTTTCTGAATTTCCAAATCGTATTTCACTATTTCCTCTAAACAGTAGCTTTGCCTACCTATCATTAGTACTCATTTTCTTATAACTCCTTATATATTTATCTACCATGAGGTTTTGTAGTTTCCTTTACCATTCATGGGAGTTTTATAGCTATTATTTTCACCATCTTGCCATATATTATTTCCACTTTCATCTTTTATGAGGAACTTGAATTCATAGAATCGATCTGCGGCTAAATGGAATGTTCCACTCCAGTTGCCTTCTGGATTTTGGGTTAGCTTATATTCGTAATCTGCAGGATTCCACCTGCCGATTTCTCCTCTATCCCCAATCAAGTAAACACCCTGATTGGGTGTGACAGGTACATTTTCAACTGTGAATGTAACTGGAATAGACCTACCTTCTAATTTATCTGCCAGCATCCTAAACTCATTTGTTGGATTTCCTTCATCATCGAATAAATATGACATTCTAAGCAAGGTAAAGCCGTCAAAATCGTAGTTGAAAACCATTTCTGCAATATTATCGAAACCCCATTCATTATTGATAAGAGGAAGTGCATTTTCACCGTTTAAGGAAATTCCTTTCTCTTTAGCTAAAGTAGCGATTTGAGTCACTAACGTTTTGGGAGCGCTATAGAATGGTGCAGTATGGGCGTCGTAATCTCCCATTTCTAAACAAGTAAACGTGAGGGCCAAATTAGATTTTTTAAACTGATCAAGTAGTTGAGAGTAGTTATAGTAACCAGCGCTATACTCTGCTGAATGCGGCATAACTGGATCATTCATTTTCCAATGGACACCTGAGATTTTAGCCCCAATTGGTACATTAAAAACTTTATCAAAATGTTTATGGGCAAATTTCGAAATTTTTGAAAGATGATTTTCAAGAGCTCCTTGATACCACTCCATAAAGTCGTTTCCAAATTGTGTGTCACTTGCTCCACCACTAGTAAAAAATTCATCCCCATTACCTGGCGGTTGAATCTCATTCCATTTTTTATACTCAGTTCCCCAAGCAGCATTGAGTTTTTTAATAGTTGAATATTTTTCTTTCATGGTAAGCCTGAAATTCCGTTTCGCACCTTCTGTATAAACTTGAAGCTGTCCCCTCTCAGGATAGTTCCAACCGTCTGCATTTTGATAGGAGGGATATCTTAATTCCCCAGCTGGACCTGCACTTAGATAGATTTTGACAATTAGATCCTTTTTATCAGCAAAGTTCGTTGCAAAGGATTTGTACAATTCGTTGTATTGATCAGCTGTTCCATCCCACCATGGAGCAAGTACTTCTTTATTCCAGTAACCACTTTCACTCTTGAATGCCATGTTTTCGGCAGAGTCTTTCTTCCAGAGCCAACTTGGGATGGGATAGTTACAATCATCCCCCACATTACCACCACATTGATGCGTAGATAAAATGGGCACCCATTTTAAACCGGAAGCTTCCACTACCTCCCCATACTTTTTATAATAGGACCATTCAAACTTATTATCTTTTTTACTCTCGACTAATCCCCACCAGATATCTGTTGTTATTGCATATACTCCATTTTCCTTCAACTGAATCAATTCTGCTTTAAATGCTTCCCAATCTGTTATTTCACCCAATGGCGCCATCACATATAGCTTGTAATCTGGTTTTACTTCTGCAAAACCAGGTGAAGTACTTGATAAAGGAACAAAATACAGCATAAAGGTAAACATGCCAATAGATAATTTTTTCAAAAAACCACACCTTCCCTTATTGATAATAGAAACCGAGACTTAGTAATAAAATCAGAAATAAGGTTCATGATGTGATTACGTTTTCATTTTCGTGAAAAATAAAGTTGACCTTTACAAAAAAGTATATTTCACTTGGAAATATTTATCAATTATTTTTTCGGGAAATATAGGGAATATCCGTCTCAGTATAATAGCTAAGCAGGGACTTCAGGAGTTCATAACTCCTCAAAAAAGAAAAACTGGATAGTCCTAAAAAAGACTATCCAGAAAAAAATTCCTAATGGATGCTCTTTCTATATGTTTAGTTTGGGATATATTTTCGAACCGTTAACAATTCAATCTATTAATAAGCTTCATCAGCAAAGGTCATTCTCGTCCATATCGGTATCTCTCAAATAGATTTTTCATTAAGGATTTTGCTCTCTTAATAAGAGCTCTTTCTTACATTTCTTTTTATTGATGACTACATCTTCATTTGAGGGTTGGTTCTACTCACTGCACGAAACAAGAACTTACTTCATATGATGTGTTATTGGCGGGAAGTAGATATGGAACAATCAGTATTATAACCAGGGAAAGGTTGGGGGCAACAATATGAGGCAATATCCAATTCATAACATTCCATTTCAAAATCTTCAGGAAAAAAACATGTCATTTGAAGAAGTATTCGATCATATTGTAGAGTTCATGAAATTAAATCCATCTGGTAACTATCGATTGATGTTCGGTACTGATTCTCAAGTACATAAAAAACATACGGTTTTCATTACAGGCATTGTGATACAGCAGGTCGGGAATGGTGTGTGGGCTTGTATAAGAAAAGTGACGATTCCTAGAAGGATGACCCAATTACATGAACGTATTTCCCATGAATTGTCGTTAACTGAGGAGATTGTATCCATGTTTACGGAAGAAAGAAAAAATCAGTTAATCGATATTGTACTGCCTGCTGTATATCAAGGGGCAACGTTCATCATGGAGGGCCATATTGATATCGGGATTGGAAAACGGAACAAAACAAGTGAGTTTGTAAAAGAAATGGTAGCTAGGATGGAATCCATGGGAGTGGAACCCAAAATTAAACCCAATGCTTTCGTTGCCTCAAGTTATGCCAATCGGTATACAAAGCAAGAATAAATGTTGCCAATACAACATGTAAGGTACCAAGCTGTAAACTATGGCATTTTTTTCAAAAAAAAGTAAGACGGTTGAAAATAAATATATTAGTTCAATATGGGTTCGATATTATCGGTTCGATTCTTCAGACTACAAAGCGATACATACAATTCCTATAGTACATTGTGAAAAAACAGCAAAAAACCGGCCTCAGACCGAGACCGGTTTCAACATTTAAAGATGTAAGCCGCCATTGCCGTATTCAGTAAGAAAGTTTTAAACCACCACTCCTCAAAGTGGGTGTTTGCAGAAAAAATCCTGTTGTCCAAGTCAGTGACAAGGCATAACATTCCTGTTTCAATATAAAACTCCCTATTACAGCTTAAAGGTTAAAACTTAATAATCATTACGAACAGCGCAGCTTGTATACTTATATTACCTAAACTCCGCTCATTCCACAATGTAAATAATTACCATTATCTAAAAAGATTCCGCAAAGCCCTATACAACCTAAAATAGCTACGAATGAATTGAACATTTGTAAATCAAAATATCGGTATATTCCCATATTTACTAACTTAAATGATCACTGTCTCAAAAGTTTATGTAATGAGGGTAGGGCGAAATTTTTTTCATATCCTTCCCTGGCTACTGATATAATAGAATCTATTAAAAAAGGTAAACCAGTAATTTTTACTGGTCGACCTTATAAAGCGAAAGTAGACGCTCGTGTGAATGTAATTTAAGATGGATAATTAATTTTACCAGTTTCAACTAATTGTTTTAACCCTTCAAACATATAACCCCAACCTTGTTCAGTTTGACTATTATATTCATCATGTGCTTTTTCAATGTCTTCCACAGTCCAACCTTCTTCGTGAGGAACGACAATCAATTGTGTGAAGGTCATCTCGCAGCCATTTTCAAAAGGATTAATTTCAACGGTAATCCTGTCCTCCGTATCACTGAATTGAGGCATTTTAAATGTGAAAACTAATTTACTTGGTGAGTCAACTTCTATGAACTTACCAACTGCCCTGTAATCTTTACCTTCTCTATGGTCGACAATTTCCCAGGTGCCACCTACAATAGGCTCATTGTTTGCCACTTTATTCGTTGATTCCATTGTAAAAAACCATTTTCTCATCAATTCTGGGTTCAGCCAAGCGTCAAATACTCTTTCCGCCGGGACATCAAAACGACGAATCATAGTAAGTGTTGTTGTTGATGTATTAACCATCTTTATCAACCTTTCCTAAAAAAGTTAATTATAAAATTGTACTAACAATCTAATGTCTTCCTTTTTGGCTTTATTTAGCTCACGTTCCAGAACATCAAACTACCTGTTCCAAAATCACTTATAAAAACGAAGCCATTCTATAGTGGATGATAACGAATCGGGATTTAGACGACATATATATGTTCTCCCTTTCGTTGTCTTATTAAGTAATACCGCCCGTTCTAAAACTTTGATATGCTTAGAAATTGCTGCTAAAGACATATCAAAAGGTGCTGCCAGTTCTGAAACTGTTCGGTCATTAGAGGCAATAAGGCGAACTATTTCTCTTCGAGTTGGGTCAGCAAAAGCTTGGAAAATATTATCTAGTTTATCATTATTATGTTCAACCATATGGTTGAACATAATGGATAAAACTAAATAACTCAACCATTTGGTTAAGCCTTTTATTTTTAACAGATTCGTGTAATGTATAACATCAACTCTTTATTTCACTATCTTGCTTACGTTAGGGCAACAAGAAAAGCGATTTATTCCGATTACTGCCTAATATAGCGGAAGCTCTTCTATATAATGTAAGTTCCTCATAGAATAAGTGATGGATGATAAATAAATACTTAGCTGTAAGCTAAATTGGATTGCAACTCTTAAATCATTCCCTTTTCTTAATGTAGATAGGGTAAACGCTACTTTTGAAAGAAATAATATGAACAAATTATGTATACTCCAATAAAAACAAAAAATATATTATGAAATTACTAATATTTCTCTTTTACTAATGTCGATCTTGTTGTAATATAAATGTAACAATTGTAATATTAATTGCGCTATTGTTACATAATTATCCTAATTAGAGATTGGGGAGAGAAAGTATGAAAAAATTTTCAGGTATGCTATTATCAATCATCATTCTTTTTTGTACAATGAGTACCGAAGTTACAGCACAAAATACATCACAGAATTTATCTGACAAAAATGCATTAAAGATAGCCGATAAAGCCAGCAATCATTTCTGGAATGCATTACATGGATACACTAATCAATCCTGTTCACAAAAAACATTTAATTATAAAGGTACAGAGTATTCTTACCTTTGCCAAGAATTTAATACTAAAGACAAGCTAGTTAAATACTTAACTGAAACATTTACTAATAGTGCAGTAGAAAAAGGGCTGACAAAGTATAAATATATTACGTATAAAGGAAAATTAGCTCGTCCTATAGGGGACGGCGATAGCATGTTAGAATGGCGGAAAGCAAAAATTAAATTGGTCTCTCAAAAACTAAACGTTAGATCTTATAAATTAATTGTTCCTACTGTTGATGGTGACACCGTAAACCGAACTGTTACCTTTTTCAAGTCAGGATCTACTTGGAAAGTAAATCAGTTCGATGCAGTTCAATAAGAAAATAGCAAAAATGAAACACCTCTTATCCAATATAGTTAAAACTATATTGGATAAGAGGTGTATTTTTTATGAGAACTACCGTTTGTATGGAAAATTCTTTATATAGGCTCATATTTGTGTATGGCGCGGAACCTCACTTCTAAAAAAGCACAGCAAGTGTGTATTAACGAATTTTTGCTTTTCGAAAACCTTTATAGGATTCCAAGACTGTAAAAAATACATCGATTAGAATGACTCCCCAGTAAATCGAGCTTTTCCATTCATTGATAGAAAATAGATTCGAGATATACGTAATGAATTCGTGAGTGAATAAATTCGGATTACTGATGATGATGATAAAAGTTATAGTGGAAAGTAGCTGATAAATGGCATTGAACAAGGCAAGTTTTAGCGTCCATTGTCCTACGAGTAACTTGTAAATCGCCAAGATAACGCCTAAGATAATGATGCAAAAAATCAGCGGCCAATAGGAATTCAAGACCTCTTGATTAAAAGAGGGTGTCACAAAAATGAGGCCGTTATTTCTTCCTTCATAGACTCCTAAGAGGTTGGCTGCGTTGAAATAAACGGCAGCGAATATTGAAATACCTAACAAACTTCCGAAAATCTCAATCTTAGGAATTACTTTTTTCTTAGAAATGTTCGGAATATGTTTTAAATCCTCTGGAGTCCATCGTTTCAAACTTTTTGTTAAAGGCATCTGATCCTTTGAAGTATCTGTACGTTCTAAAATGGCAAATAAAAGCGTTAACCAAAAAAACACTTGGATACCTGTACTGATGATCCCTGCTATCCCTTTTCCGATTAACATGATAACGACTTCTATAACCGTTTTTTCACCAATATCTCCAAACACATTTTCTCCTATAAGTGCAATCAAGGAAATTACGGCTGCGATTGGTAAAATCATTTTTAATAGACTGATATATACATCATAATAACGTGGTCCAATCAAGTGCATTGGCCGATCACGATAACCACTTGCCAGTGTAACCGGATCTCCTAATTTTAAAAGGACCTCCTTCACGTCTTGCTCGGTATAATCGTCTGGAAGCATATCTTCGATTGTTGACTGAAGCTCAAGCGCAATATCCTCTCGGTTTTTCTCTGGTAGTCTGCGGGTAACTTCCTGAATATAAAGTTCAATCAGTTCCATCGTCTTCCTCTCCTTTTAATAAAATATAAAGCTCCTGAGATGTTTTTTCCCATTCCTTCTTTAGTTGAATGAAAATTTTGTTTCCATAATCGCTTAAAATATAATACTTACGCGGTCTGCTCTCTGTAGTATCCCAACTACTAGTCACCAATTCTTGTTTTTCCAGGCGTCGAAGCAATGGATATAATGTACTTTGATCAATGGTAATTCCCGATTTCTCTAATCGTTGGACAAGCGAATAACCATATTGGGGTTTTTTGAGCTGACTTAGAACTGCTAACGTCAAAGTTCCTCTGCGAAGTTCTGTTGTTAATGAATTCAATAAAGTGCTCACCCACTCACCTCTTCTCTATACTATGTGACGTACACTATACTTTATACTATGTATCATACACTATTATAGTTCCTACACCAACAAAAAATGTAAATATTTTCCGAAAAAGGATTAAGTGTTTGGAAATTTTAGAGTCACAAAAAAGAGAAGCGATTTACGCCTCTCTGCATTTCGTTATTAAAATCATACAAGAATGACCCATAAAATCATCGTGGTAATTATCGTAACTACACCCTGTAGCAATGTTGCCATCGTTTGTGCTTTGTAGGCATCCGTTACTTTCATTCCACTAAATTGGGTGACTACCCAGAAGAAGCTATCGTTTACATGGCTAACAGTCATCGCACCTGCTCCAACAGCCATAACAACCAATGCAAGTGGGACAGCACCCTCAATACCTAGTGTTGGTAGCATTGGTGCAATCAATGATGATGTAATGACTAATGATGCTGTGGATGACCCCTGAGCTGTTTTCAAACCAGCTGCAATAAGGAATGGAACTAACAGGAACAAAGCTCCACTAAAGATGCTTCCAAGATCCCAACCTTGAATGATGTCCGCGATACCTGTATTTTTAATGACTGTTCCAAAAGCCCCGCCTGCTCCTGTAATTAATAAAATTGGGGCTGCATCTAATAAGGCTGTCGCAATCCAATTTGTTAACGTTTCTTCATCATATTTTGGTAGCAAGGTGAGTGCTGAGATAACACCTACAAGCAATGCAATCACGGGCTGGCCTAAGAAAATGAAAAATGAAGCGATACTTCCTTCTGTTCCAATCAGATTTAATACCGAACTAACTCCAATTAGGACGATTGGTAAAACAATTGGTAAAAAGGATTGAAAAGCAGATGGCATTTTCCCAAATGAACGAATAATCTCATCATAATCGTAGTCCAAATCATTTCGATCATCTTCTACCTCTATTTTGCTGGCCACTTTTATTGACCATAAATATCCAGCAAGTGCCGCAGGAATAGCGGTAATAAGCCCTATTAAAATGACAGTTCCTAAATATCCATCTGCTCCTATATTTCCTGCTGCTGCAATTGGACCGGGAGTAGGCGGCACAAGCGTATGTGTTGCATACAAGCCAGTTGCAAGCGCAACTGACATTGAAGCAACAGCCACTTTTGCTCGTTTTGCCAAGGCTTTTCTTAAGCTGGATAGAATTACGAATCCAGAATCACAAAAAACAGGTATGGATACAATAAATCCAATCATACTCATCGCTAGCTGCGGTCTTTTTGGACCGACAATACGCAGTACAACCTCTGCCATTCGTAAAGCTGCTCCTGCCTTTTCCAAAATAGTTCCAATAATTGTTCCAAAAACGATGACAAGCCCAATGCTTGTCATCAAACCACCAAATCCCCCGTTTATATTCTCTACAATTTGTTCTAGAGGCATTCCTGAAGCAAACCCAACAAACAAGGTTCCTAATAGAAGCGATAAGAACGGATGTAGCTTAAATTTGGTTGTTGCAAATACAATCAAAAAAACTCCGATGGCTAAAACAATAAATAACATAGGATAACCCCCTATTTTTTATTTATTAAAAGAAGCTAAAAAAGTGCGCATTACTTGCTCAGCTGAAGCCTCTAAAAATTCAGCCCCTCTTTCCATAGCTTCTTGTAACGTCATGGGAGCGTTTACAAGACTATGAATGCTAGTAATTCCATGATTATATAAAACGTCAATACCTGTTCCAATGGAACCAGCTAAGACAAATACGGGAATGCCTTGCTTTTTCGCTTCTTCTGCCACTCCCATGGGTGTTTTACCTGATGCTGTTTGGTAATCGATTTGTCCTTCACCAGTAAAGACACAATGAGCTCCACGGAGTTTTTCTCCAAGTTTGGTATATTCAATAACGATATCGACGCCTCTTTTCGTTTCGGCAGAGAAAAAGGCTTGGAATGCACCACCAATTCCGCCTGCAGCACCAGCCCCTGCTTTATTATGCAAGCTAATACCTGTCTTGGTTTCTACCAAATCAGCCCAAATTGATATAGCTTTATCGAGAAGATCCACCATGACTGGTGTTGCCCCTTTTTGTGGACCAAATACAGAAGAGGCCCCATCAGGTCCGACCAATGGATTTTGAACATCTGATGCGATTATAAACTCACATTCTGCTATTCTTGAATCAAAATCTTGTGTATTTATTTCCACAATTCGTGATAATTCCGCCCCTCCGAATCCAACCGATTTCCCTTCTAAATCTAATATTTTCATTCCTAAAGCCTGGAGCATTCCCACTCCGCCATCATTGGTAGCGCTTCCACCAATTCCTAAAATAAATTTTCGACATCCATCATTCAATGCTTTTTGAATGAGCTCGCCAGTTCCATATGTAGTGGCTATCAATGGGTTCAGTTTATCTGACTCAACTAGATATAAACCTGATGCACTTGCCATTTCAATCACACATGTTTCCTGATCTCCCAAGATTCCATATGCAGCCTGCACGCTATCAAGTAATGGTCCTTTTACTGTAACTTCGACTTTCCGACCATTTGTTGCAGCAACAAGACTATCCATTGTACCCTCGCCGCCATCCGCTACGGGAACTAGTACTGTCTCTGCAGCTGGCAATACCTTTTTGACTCCCCGGTCTATTGCTTGCGAAGCCTCTAGTGCTGTCAAGCTTCCTTTAAAGGAATCTGGTGCAATAACAATTTTCATGGTCAGGCCCCCTACGAATAAATTTAATATTAGTTTTATTATAATATTCAGAAATATTTTAATCATCGTTCAAGCTATACAAAAAATTAGTATGACATATTTAGTTTTTTTGGCTATACTACATAGAAATAATTATCCTATGTTTGCTTTTTTCATTAATATCTAAATTTAATAAACTACTAGTATTAGAGTGGGTTCGAGTATTACCTTAAAACACTTATATAAAAATTAAAAGGTTAGTTAATAAAAATAGCTACACTTATTCTATCTCAGCAGTAAAACTACCTAAAAAACTATTTAAGGATGATTTATATGCTAACTCAAGAAATGGCAAGGAAAATTGTTAAACAAACTACTATCAGACTCAATCGAAATATCAATATTATGGATGAGAAAGGAACCATTATAGCTTCAGGGAATCCTGATCGTATTAACCAAGCGCATTTTGGAGCAATAGAGGTACTTAAAACCGGTAAACCTTTAATTATTCATGAACAGGATCGCCATCATTGGCTGGGCGTACTTCCTGGTATTAATTTACCCATAGAGTTCCAGAAAGTAATTATTGGTGTTATAGGGATCACAGGAGACCCCGCAGAACTCAAGGAGTTTGGAGAATTAGTGAAAATGATTACAGAAATGATGCTTAATCAATCATTTATGGCAGAACAACTCGAGTGGAAACAGCATTTGAAGGAACTCGTTTTTGAAGATTTACTTAAGGAAACGATTAATCAAAATTCAATAGATCAGCGACTCAACTTGATTGGAATGAAATTAGAACCTCCTTTTCAAGTAGGTATTTTGGAAATAAAATTGAATCCGTTAAAAAAGAATGAGGTGATTCAACTATTAGAAAATGTTTTCGATATACAACACACTCTTATTGGATTCTTAAACGTTAATCGAGTTTTCATACTAACTTCTACCCTTTCTGAAAATTTAATGAAGCAAAAAATGAATACAGCTATCCATCAATTAATCGCAAAAAGATTTTCTTTGCGGGTTGGGATGGGTTCATTGGCGGAATCCGAATTATATATATGTCACTCATTCCACGAAGCCGAATCAGCCCTGTTACTCGGCGACGACAATCAGTCTTTAACTACATATACAGAAGTGGAAACCAAAGCCCTTTTGGACAGAATAGATGATCGAACGAAACAACAATTTCAAGAAAGAATATTGGGCAGCTTATCTGAAAAACTGATTGAAACACTCCAACAATTTTTCCTTAGTAACTTAAATATCGGCGAATGTGCAAAAAGTATGTACATTCACCGTAATTCTCTTATTTACAGAATCAAAAAAATAAAGGAAATCACTGGTTATAACCCTCAGGAGCTAAATGATGCAATAACCTTACAGTTAGCCATTTGGGTCAAACAAATGCAGCGGAAAGTTTGATTTTTATTGAGTGATAAAGTTGTACCTTCAATCTAATTATGTTCCTTTCCTGTTTAAAAGTCTGGAGTGAATTTTTGTATAAATAATCGAAGTACCGAGTAGATTAACAATACATGATTCTTTGCATACAGGAGGGCTAGGATGAATAGCATCGCAAATATTTTAATTATTCTTGGATTTTCTATTATTTTCTTAATTTTCATTGTAATAGTTCTTTTATTAATCTATATGATTTTCTTTGATCGTAGGCAGAAACATCATGCGATTCTAAGGAATTATCCAGTGCTTGGAAGGGTTCGTTACTTTTTAGAAAAGATAGGTCCTGAAATGCGTCAATACTGGTTTAACAGTGATAATGAGGGAAAACCTTTTTCTCGAGATGACTATGAACACATGGTAAAAAGCTCAAAATATTTACGGGATGTCATTGGTTTTGGTTCAAAACGGGATTTCGATGAAGAAGGATTCTTTGTAAGGAATAGTATGTTCCCAAAATTGGCTGAAGAAGAAAAATACGACCGAGAAACAAAAGTGATGACTAAAAGATACGTCCTTATGAAGGATCCGCTTTTCTCACAACGAGAAGAAACTTGGGGAGATGAAGAATCCTCTGCCTATTTATTGGATGATGAGGATGCTGTGATTATTGGTCCGAACACAAAAAACCCCTTTAAATTAAAAGGACTTATCGGGATGTCTGCTATGAGTTATGGATCATTGGGGAAGAATGCTATCACTGCTCTGTCTGAAGGATTAGCTTTAGCAAAAGGCACATGGATGAATACAGGAGAAGGTGGCCTTTCCCCTTATCATTTAATAGGAGGGGTCGATATTATTATGCAAATCGGACCAGCCATGTTTGGAGTTCGAGATAGTATCGGCGAAATGGATTGGGATGAGTTAAAAAGAAAAAGTGAAATTCCAGAAATCAAAGCATTTGAGGTTAAATTAGCTCAAGGGGCAAAAACTCGCGGAGGTCATATCGATGCTGAAAAAGTAAATCCTGAAATTGCAGAGATTCGAAAGGTTGAGGCATACAAATCAATCGATAGTCCGAATCGATTTCATCAATTTCATGATGTAGAATCAATGTGTGACTTTATTGAAAAAATCCGAAACCATACAGGCATACCGGTTGGTATTAAGATGGTCATCGGTGGAAATGATAGTGTTGAAAAACTTGCCAAATATATGAGAGATACTGGAAAAGGTCCAGATTTCATAACATTGGATGGCGGAGAAGGAGGCACAGGTGCTTCTTATCAAGAATTGATTGATAGCGTAGGGTTGCCTATCAAATCAGCTTTACCAATCCTAGTTTCAACACTTGAAAAATATGGCGTCCGAGATCAGGTAAAAATCATTGCCTCTGGTAAGCTGTTTACTCCTGACCGAATTGCCATCGCTTTAGCTATGGGAGCTGATCTTGTCAATATAGCCCGTGGTTTCATGATTTCAATCGGGTGTATACAGACTATGAAATGTCAATCCAATGCTTGTCCTGTCGGAGTTGCAACGACTGATCCAGAATTGCAACAGGCACTTGTCATTGATGAAAAGAAATACCGGGTCGTAAATTTTCTCGTTACCCTAAGAAAAGGACTATTCCGAATATCAGCAGCCGCTGGTTTAGATTCTCCCGTTCGTTTCCAGCCAATGCATATTAGCTATAAGGACGACAAAGGAATCGTCACGTCCCTTGAAAATATTCTAAATGAAGTAAAGGGACAAATAAGAGTAAGTAAATAGTTGTAAAAGTACTAAACAACCGCCTATTTTGTTGATAGGCGGTTGTTTGTCGGAGACCCCTCTTCTATTTCCTTCGATACGAAAAGAAATGAAAGTGAAGTCAATGGCCCCCTCAATTTTACGAACCAAATGGTGGCACCAGTTGAGCCAAAGTAATCATTGAAAGTTGATCTCGCTGAATAGAATTATGTTTCGAAAGCATTGTCATCACCTCAAGTTTTAATACTCCTATATTAAAACAAAAAAGACTGTAGGCAAAAGTGTTTATTTCTAATTGTTAAAACAAAGTTGATTGGAACGAAAGGTTCGAGACTCCTGCGGGAAAAGCGTGTCCAAGGGAGACCCCACAGGCGCAAAGGTGCCGAGGAGGCTCCCTGACCGCCCGCGGAAAGCGAGTGCCCTACGTTCCAATCAACGTTCGAATTTTTACAACCCTTCAAAAAAACTGTAGACAAACTCGAATTTCATCGTGTTTGTCTACAGTCTGAAAGCTCATGTGTATGAGCTTGTATAAACTAAATTAAATTTTTAAATCAAAACTAGGAAGAAAAATTAAATGGATTGATAATACCATATGCCTTCACTTTTGAATTTACTGCATTGGTCGTTTGAATAGAGGTATTCAAGGTGTGCCAATGTTTCACCCACCGCAAACCGTGATTCGTGGATTGATAAATTTTTAAAAAGGACATTGCACGCGGTATTTACGGTTATCGGCTCTTTCATGTTTTCATAAACTTCATTTAATCGATCTTGATGGTGATCCAATAATTCCACAATTCTTTTATTGGCATTTTTAAAAGGTGTTCCATGTGAAGGAATGACATATTCAACGTCCAGCTTTTGTATTTTTTTCAATGAAGTAAAAAACGATTCTAATGGATTGTTGATGCCTCGAAACCAATAAGAGATATTTGGTGAAATCCTAGGTAAAATATGATCTGTTGAGAAAAGGACACTATTTTCCTTATTATATAAGGTAATTAGCCCATCTGAATGTCCAGGTGTCAAAATCACTTCATATTCGTACTTGCCAAAACATATTTTCATCCCTTCTTCAAGGTGATGATTCACAGTAGGATAGGGTTTTACCTGTGTGATAAAGCTAATTTCATCACTGGACAAGGCAGATGCTTTATCATCTATAATACCGCATGCATCATAATTGCCTTTAAGGACTTGTAGTGAACCAGGTTCCCAATATGTCGTCCCCGCCAATTCATCCACTTGTGTCATCCAAACATCTGCACCTGTTAATGCTTGTAAAGTTCCAGCATAGCCGAAATGATCTGGATGATAATGAGTAAGTACGATATCATTAACATCATGTTTTTCAATTATGGGATTCCATATTTCCCTTGTTACTTTGTTGTTCAATCCTGTATCAATAATTGTCCACCCTTTTTCACCTTCTGCTAGAAAACAATGAACGTGGTCCAATCTAAAAGGCAATGGAATGGTAACTTGAGTAACTTCCAATTCATTCAGCAAGTCTAATTCTCCTTCCAATTTAGTATCGATTATCTTCTCGAATTCCAATCCCGTTATTTATCGCCGAGTAATTACGCGATACCTTTTAAGGGAGATTGTTTGGTTATCAAACTTTTCAAGCAATTTAATAGAAGTAACTATTAAATAAAGTATATAATTTATTAATTCGACGCGTACTCTGATGTTCCTCTAATCAATATCCTTGGATTTATCGATAATGTTATAAAAATCAAATTATTATTTTCTTTAAATAGTTGAGTTGCTGTATAAAGCACCACGATAATCTTAAATCAAATTCAATTCTTGTAGAAATTATTCTATTAGAGAGGTCATTTATCTTGCTTATTCCATTTTAATCACTACTAGTTAACTTAATGAAAAAGAACCGCCATCATTATATGATGGCAGTTCTTCCAGACTGTAGACAAACTCGATGAAAATCGAGTTTGTCTACAGTTTTTTTGAGGGTTTGTAAAAATTCGAACGTTGATTTCCACTCCAGGCACTCGCTTTCCGCGGGCGGTCAGGGAGCCTCCTCGGCGCCTTTGCGCCTGTGGGGTCTCCCTTGGACACGCTTTTCCCGCAGGAGTCTCGCACCTTCCGTTCCAATCAACTTTGTTTTAACAATTAGAAATAAACACTTTTGCCTACAGTCTTTTTTGTTTTAATATAGGAGTATTAAAACTTGAGGTGATGACGATGCTTTCGAAACATAATTCTATTCAGCGAGATCAACTTGAAATGATTACTTTGGATCAACTGGTGCCAGCGAACCATTTGGTTCGTAAAATTGAGGGGGCCATTGACTTCACTTTCATTTATGACTTGGTGAAAGAGATGTATTCAGAGATAGGCCGCCCAAGTATTGATCCAGTTATTTTAGTTAAATTGACATTCATTCAATATACCTTCGGTATTCGTTCGATGCGTAAAACGATTGAAGAAGTTGAAACGAATATGGCTTACCGTTGGTTTTTAGGTTACGGTTTCCATGATAAAGTACCTCACTTCTCAACGTTCGGGAAAAATTATGAGCGTCGCTTTAAAGATACAGACCTGTTTGAACAGATTTTTTATCGTATCTTAATGACAGCTTCAGAAAGAAAGTTAATAAGTGCAGAGCACGTATTCGTTGATTCAACACATGTGAAAGCCAGTGCGAATAAGCGAAAATTCGAAAAGAAAATCGTTCGTAAGGAAACACGAGCATATCAAGGACGCCTTCAAGAAGAAATAAATCAAGATCGTGAAAACAATGGAAAGAAGCCTTTTCCACCGGATAAATTTGATAAAGAAGAAAACAAAGAAATTAAAGAAAGTACAACTGACCCTGAGAGTGGCTACTATGTAAAAGATGAACGAACAAAAGAAGGGTTCTTTCGCAAGCATGACTATGTTTACGATGAACATTTTAATTGTTATCTCTGCCCATCGGGCGAGATTTTAAAGTACTTACAACAAATAAAGAGGGCTATCGCGAGTAAAAATCACCCAAACACACTTGTGCGACATGCTCATTTTTATCACAGTGTACAGTAAGCAAAGACCATCAAAAAGTGGTGACACGCCATATCTGACAAAATTATATGGAAGAAGCAGATCATCTGCGTCATCACAAGGATGTAAAACCTATATATGCGAAACGCAAAGAAACAATAGAGCGTGTATTCGCAGATGCAAAAGAAAAGCATGGTATGCGTTGGACTACTTTAAGGGGACTTAAAAAATTGTCGATGCAGGCGATGCTTACATTCGCTGCCATGAATTTAAAGAAGATAGCCAATTGGACATGGCAAGGTCCAAGAATGGCTTAATAAAGTGGGCTCGTAGAGGCCCAATCTCTTAATCTTGAGCAAAATTCAAAGGGAATTTCAAAAGGGGTCCGGAATTAAAACATTCTGGACCCCTTTTGTCTACAAACTGAAAGAACCGCCATCACTATATGATGGAGGTTCTTCGCTTTACTTATCTTCCTCGATTGTTTCAACAAGAATAAATAGAAAATTATAGATTAGACTAAAAGCTTCTCCTAATGACATGTCTTCTCGAAATCCTTTAACATGATTCAAGGCAAAATTCACGTCCCATAGCCCATCACCTTGGTTGAACATCAAACTGAATGACCCGATACCGCCTTGAAGCTCCTTATTTAAATAGGCTTTTATAGCATCTCCTATTTTTTTCTGAAATTTTAATCCGAACATGGCGTTATACGTACTGAATACATCATCAACTTCCAAAGAAAGTGCCTCAACCCCGATTAGTTCGAACCATGAAGATTCAAAGTAAAGGAATTCCTCTATATTTGTTTTTAAAAACTCAATTGGTTGAGATAAAAATGCAGCAGTTTCTTCAGAAATCATTTCTTCGCTTTCTTTATTACTGCGTTCAATATAAGCATCAGCAAAGCGGAAAGTGTTTTCTTTTTCTACGATAGAAATATCGTCAGGGATTAACTTATGTCTCTCTGCATAATCCAATTCTTCTTTAAACAATTCCAGCTTGTTTTCACTTAAAGTTTTTGATATGTATGCTTCCATTTGTTTTTTTAACATGGTATGTCCTCCTAGTATCTTTTCAAAATGATCCGTTTCAATCATAGCATATTCATTATAGATAAAATAACTATGTGAAAAATCAATTAATATATCGGTTGTGGCAATCGTTTGGCGTCTTCGATATAGTTATACTAGAGGGTTTTATACAAATGAAAGAAATGAGATGTTAAACATGCAAAAAATCATTATAGTGGGAGCAGGAATTTTAGGAGCCTCCACGGCCTATCAGCTTGTAAAAATGGGAGCCGATGTTGTCATTGTTGATCGCCTAGATAGAGGACAAGCCACCGCCGCTGCGGCAGGCATTGTGTGTCCATGGATTTCACAACGGCGTAATAAAGATTGGTATCACCTTGCGAAAAATGGAGCGCGTTTTTATCCCAATCTAATTGAAGAGCTTGAACGGGACGGGGAAACAGAGACTGGCTATGCCCAAGTAGGGGCTATCAGCTTACATACGGATGAAGAAAAACTGCTGGCCATGCAGAAACGAGCGACAAAACGAAAAGAAGATGCACCTGAGATAGGGGATATTACTTTGCTCACTTCTGAGGAAACGAATGCCCTATTTCCGCCTCTGTCCGGCGAATATGCTGCTGTTCATATAAGTGGAGCCGCACGAGTCGATGGACGGGCACTTCGTGATTCATTACTTCGTGCTTCACAAAAAAACGGAGCGAAACTTATGTATGGTGAGGCTGCTCTGACATATAGCGATTCACAGGTAACGGGTGTAACAATTGCTGATGAGGTCATTACCGCCGATAAAGTAATTGTATGCGCAGGGGCATGGGCCCATCAATTACTGGAACCATTGGGAGTCAATTTTCAAGTCAGCTTTCAAAAAGCCCAAATTGTTCATCTAGGGTTGCCGGATACAAACACAAATAACTGGCCGGTTGTTATGCCGCCTAGTGACCAATACTTGTTGGCTTTCGAAGATAATAAAATTGTAGCCGGGGCAACACATGAAAATATGGAAGTATTCGATAATCGAATGACCGCAGGAGGATTGCAGGAAGTTTTTAATAAAGCATTAAATACTGCTCCTGGTTTGGCAGATAGTACGTTTATCGAAGCAAGAGTAGGGTTCAGACCCTTCACTCCTGATTTTCTTCCAGTAATTGGACCCATACCTGATTGGGAATGTATCATAGTTGCTAATGGGCTAGGTGCTTCCGGTCTAACAATGGGCCCTTATATCGGCTCTCAACTGGCAAATCTTGCACTTGATAGAGAAATAGACATCGATTTAGAAAAGTATGACGTGAAGGGTGCTCTAGGAATGTAACCTCTTGAATTAGCGCTCGATGTATAAATACACGAAACAAATTTAGATTAAGAATAAGAACTGTGCCCCAGAAATAGACGATTGACAACAGTAATATCTTTGATTTACCACTAAATGACCCCGGCCTTTTGGAGTGACCCCTGTCAAATAGACAGAAATAAAAAAGACCAATTAAGCAGCCTGAGTTCTATATTGATATGGACTCAGGTTGTTTAATTTTTTCTGGAAGCGATGATGGTTATAGAATCGAATATACATACTTACAGCACCTCTAACCTCTTCAGAGGTTCGGAAGGAGTTCATATAGAAACACTCCGATTTAAAGTGGCTGAAGAAATTCTCCNACTTAACACAGCATTTGGACCAGCATCTACTTCTCCGCTAATCATCCGAGTAAAATGGACCCCTAAAAACGGAAATTTTGGATTTGGAACAGGATAAATTAAATGGTTAACGAGAAAGCGTTTTTCTGGTATCAACTTAAAATACTCGCCACGGAATGGCACAATTTTCATATCAGTTTTGTACCCCGCTGCTGCTGCAATACGGTCACTGTGCAACCCAGCACAATTAATTACCATTCGTGCTTTTAGGGTACCGTTGTTCGTCTCGATCGTTACACTATCTGATTCCTCGTTAATTTTTTCTACTTTTGTATTTAGCTTAATCTCACCGCCATATTCTTTGATAATATCGGCGATTTTTTCGCTGACCTGACGATAATTTACAATACCAGCTTGTGGGACGCGAATCGCACCAAGTCCGTTTACATGTGGTTCGATTTCCTTTAATTCATCCACACTTATTTTTTTTATAGCCAAAGGGGATCATATCATTTGTCCAGGGTCATTCTTTTTGGTATGCAATCATACTTCAGTTTCGAATTCAGAGAAAAAAAAGACAAATTCTCGTTCCGAACCGAAAGGCAGGAAAAGAATTTATCTTTAAAAGGTTTTTGGGGATAGAGATAAACGATAGGGTTTACAGGTAAAACTTATTGGTTAAAACGTCCGCGCTGGCGTAGTAATTCTCGGTTCAAGTTTGGATCCTTTTCAAATGCAGCACGTCCGTGAAGCCAAAAAATATTATTAACGACAACCAAATCACCAACAGGAAGTTCTAGTTCAATTACACTTTCATCAGCTTCCAATGATTTAGAGAAATCACGTAGGTATTTTGCTTGTTCAATGGACTCAGGATAAACAAATTGATCGATAAAACAAACACCCGGCTTGTTATTATGATTAAAGAAAGTTAAACGTTCAATTTCTTGATCAATATTTTTACTTTTTGGGGCTTTATACGTAAATTTTTGATTTGATAATGGGTGATTGACGTACTTATCAAGTTCCTTCCAATCATCAAGGTGTAATAAACGTGATTCGCCTCCGCGGGCATTTTCTTCGATCGTCTTCATCATAAGCAACCAGTCTGTCGGCTCATCTACAAAGGTACCGTCTGTATGAAGAGTAAATAAACGATATGCCTGACGTAGATATGAATCGCTGCTATCTGTATCTTGTACACTAAAACGTGCATAGTACTTTCCAGACATTGCATCATGGTTTGGTGTTCCAAGTAAATGTGAAATCGCTGTTGCGAAAATAACATATTCATCAGTATTTTCAGTGACACCTTCTAAACCAAGAGTGAATCCGCCAGACTCTCGATCATGAACAATGCTCCGAAGTACTTCGCCAAACTCTTCTCCTACTTGATCCAATAGGTATGAAGCGACAATGTGACGTGCGTATGGTGTATATTCCAAATGTTGTACAGATTGATTATCCTTTAACACTACTTCTAAAAAACTTGCAATTGCCTCTTTTGAGATTTCAATATGATACAAACGATCTGTTTGCGGGTGAACTTTCACCTCATATTTTTCAGTTTTCTTTTCAAACTTCGCTTTCTTTTTTTCTGCAATACTCATGAATAATTCCTCCTGTTATTTGTAGAATAGGGTAATGAGTTAACGGGAAATATAAAAAGCCAGTCGCACAAGTTCCCTACTAAAATAGGATTCTACTTGTACAACTGGCTTATATTCACTTCACTGCTCTATGCAAATAGAGTCACAGCGAATATGCAGTTTATGTATTATTTATGTTTCCTGTTTCCAATTATTATAATCT
Organism: Peribacillus butanolivorans; assembly: GCF_001273755.1. Lineage (GTDB taxonomy): Bacteria > Bacillota > Bacilli > Bacillales > DSM-1321 > Peribacillus > Peribacillus butanolivorans. The sequence continues at coordinate 2,287,855 of NZ_LGYA01000001.1, read as the reverse complement.
ATTCACGATTTTGAAAAGGTATTTTACAAAGGTGATAATGTCATAATATTGGCTTAATTCAATTAAAACACTTTCGTATTCTAATGTCAACTCTTTTTACTTATTATTCAGATAAATTAAATTAAAAATCTAGTTCAGTTGTTTTGGTTTTTCCCCGGCCTTAATTTGCTGAAAATGGAGATATAAGTCTTTTAATGCAGCGATCAACGCATTTGTTGCCTTTCCCCGATAATAGGATTGAATAGATTCTATCGCATTATCAACACCATCATTTAAACTAGTCCCTTTTAACACGCGTCCAATAAATTCACGTCCATGCTCTGTTGCCAATGTACAGGAAGCTTCTAGAATAACCCCATATTTAGAATCGACTTCTGCAGTAATGGTTAACGTTTCAAAGACACTTTTTGCTGCCATTCCCTGGGGTAAACGTGCGTGACCTGCAATAAATATTGTTTTACCATTAAACATGAGGCTTCTCCCTCCCTAAAAATGATTTATTTTATTAAAGCTGCTTCCAATAAGTGCGATTGTTCTGGAATACGGTTAACAACCTCTTTTCCAATTTCAATAGAAGCTGTAGCTGCAGGAGACGGAGCGTTACATACATGAACAGTACGTTTCCCCATTATAATATGAAAGTCATCTACCATATTCCCATCGTCCTGTAGAGCCTGTGCTCGAACGCCTGCAGGTGCCGGAATTAAATCATCTTCCTGAATTTCAGGAATTAACTCCTGAAGGCTTTTCGTAAATTGCTTCTTGCTAAAAGAACGGACATATTCATCCATCCCTTCTTTCATAAATTTACTCGCGAGTTTCCAGAACCCTTTGTAACTTAAAACTTCTGTTAAATCTTTTGCATTGAAGTCCGTTTTTTTATATCCTTCACGTTTAAAACTTAACACAGCATTTGGACCAGCATCTACTTCTCCGCTAATCATCCGAGTAAAATGGACCCCTAAAAACGGAAATTTTGGATTTGGAACAGGATAAATTAAATGGTTAACGAGAAAGCGTTTTTCTGGTATCAACTTAAAATACTCGCCACGGAATGGCACAATTTTCATATCAGTTTTGTACCCCGCTGCTGCTGCAATACGGTCACTGTGCAACCCAGCACAATTAATTACCATTCGTGCTTTTAGGGTACCGTTGTTCGTCTCGATCGTTACACTATCTGATTCCTCGTTAATTTTTTCTACTTTTGTATTTAGCTTAATCTCACCGCCATATTCTTTGATAATATCGGCGATTTTTTCGCTGACCTGACGATAATTTACAATACCAGCTTGTGGGACGCGAATCGCACCAAGTCCGTTTACATGTGGTTCGATTTCCTTTAATTCATCCACACTTATTTTTTTTATAGCCAGTTCATTTTGTAGACCACGTGTATACAAATCATTAAGAATTGGTAACTCATCTTGCTTTGTCGCAACAATGACCTTTCCACAAATATCATGTTCGATTCCATGTGTTTGACAGAATTCCGTCATTGATTTGCTTCCTTGGCGAGCAAATCGTGCTTTAAAACTTCCTGGTTTATAATATATTCCTGAATGAATAACACCGCTGTTATGACCAGTTTGATGATCTGCAACAACAGACTCTTTTTCAATAACTACCACTCTCGCATTTGGAAACCGCTTATAAAGTGCCATTCCCGTTGATAAACCTACAATTCCCCCACCAACAATTGCAAAATCATACATAATTACCACTCCTTATTATTTATGGTTTTTTTAGCAACTCCATACACGTGATTAAATTATTCTTTGTTCGTAAAATATGATATTCCACAGATGCTCGAAGTTCTGCAGGGTCGCCTCGCAAAGCTGCTTCATAAATCATCCTGTGTTCCCGCTGCGTCTCAGGGTAATAATCAATAAGCAAGTTGGGCGCAATTGGCGAGATACCTAGTGTTTCTACCATTTTTTGAACCCTAGGCCATGGACAACCTTTTCGAAGGGTTTCATGAAAAGCCGCATTCAATTGAATATAGTGTTCATTTGTTACATCGGATAACTGAATCTCTTCCATTTCAATCAATATTTTCTCTAATTGTTTTTTGTCTTCTTCTGTTAAATAGGGAAGTGACTTTTCAACAGCAAGGCCTTCAAGAAGAGACCTAGTGTGGTAGATTTCTTCAATATCATCTCGGGTTATTGGAGTGACGATAGCTCCTTTGTGTGGAACCATTTCCACTAAACCTTCCATTTGAAGCTGTGTAAGCGCTTCTCGAATGGGCATTCTGCTTACATCTAATCGTTCAGCCCATTCCTCTTGAATTAAACGCTCGCCTTTTTTCAGTGTCCCGTTTAAAATTGCTTGTCTAAGACTTTTTGTTACATTGTTTACGATTGTTGACTTATCTCTATTAGCATTATCCAATTTATCTTCCACCTTTCAATATTGGATACAATTCCAACTATAACAACTATATAAAACGATTACAATAGTAAAAATAAAAGATATTGTATCCAATCTAAAAATTATTGGATACAATATTTCTGAAATTCCACCTTTTATCACAAAAGAAAGTAACCTTCTGCTACGCTTACTTTAGTTCAATCTTTAATTTTTCTACTCTACGTAATAATGTCGTTCTATGGAAGACGGAGTTTTTCATCTGTTTAGACACATCCTCTCCTTTGTATAGATTATATAATTATTAATGTTGGTATTTAAAAGCGGACAAAAAAACTTGGTCCCCTTTATGTTTTTCAATTATGCTTCCGTTTGTTATTTTGAATAAGGAGATTCTTTTTTTCTGACTATGATACAATTAACTAAAAAACCAAATTTATACAAAGGAGTGAGGATATAATGAGTAAAGAAGTATATATTATTGGCGATATTCGTACTAATAATTTCACGGATGAAAATTTATTCGATAAAATTGGGTCATTATGGAATAAAATGAATGATTTAAATATTGAAAATGATATTAAGTATGGGGTTTACCATCAATACACAAGTAATTATCGTGGTGACTATACTTTAACTATTGCTACTGAAACTCCAGTGTCAAATGAAAAAATTATTATTCCAGAAAATGAATATAAAGTGTTTGAATGTTTACAAGATGAGCATTCCATAGGTGAAACTTGGAAAAAGATATGGCAGCTTGAAGATGAAAAAAAGTTGAATAGGGCATATAGCCTGGATTATGAAAAATATTATCCTGATGGAAAAGTGGAAATACATATAGCGATTAATTAATGCATTAACAAAAGAACCCTATAAAATATAGGGTTCTTTTGTTATGTCCCTAAAAAATAGTTATCTAAGATCTTTGTTATCTATACTATCCTTAGCTCATTTTCCCATTGAATTTAACACTTAATATAAGAAGAAAAAGACACTGTCATTACTCTTGTTGAGCAATATCCCCTCATGTTCTTCCCTCTTTATTTTAGATTCATCAAGTATTTTGTTAGTACAGATTTGAATATCTTTTCTAAATATAAGGAGTTCTACTTTCCAGTTATTTATAATGTGCGCTGATGGTTCTATAAAATAACAACTATTCCAAAAGAATATTTAATTAATATGTAAATATATTTAATAACAAAACTTTTTTTGATTTACCTCATTTTATTCCCCTGGGTTTTATTATAAGATGAACCACCAATTTATATACAAATGATTCATCCTAGATAATTTACTCTTAAATTTAGAATTACAATTAAAAATAACTAGTTTACATAATGTTATTATGATAAATAAAAAAAGAACCTTATTGGTCCTTTTTTTAATAATAGAAATCCATCAATGTTTCGTCCATTAAATCCTGTGTGAGTCCTATGTATATCATCGTATCTTTTGGATTGGAGTGATTAAGAATTTGTTGAAGTAAAGCGATATCCTTAAATTTTTGATAATGCAAATAGCCAAATGTTTTTCGGAGTGTATGTGTGCCAACATCCGGAATATCAGCCATTTCTGCTGCTTTGTTTAAAACCCGATATGCTTGTACCCTAGTGATTGGTCCATTTCCTTTTCGGCTAGGAAATAAATAGTTTTCATTTTTCAGGTTCATCTTCCGAACATACTTCCGGACTTCTTTCCGAAGTTGAGGGTTGACAAGGAACCGTTTAATTTTCTCTGTCTTTTGCTCTACAATGACGATATGCGTTCCCTCTAGGATATCTTTTACACGTAACTGTAAAAGATCACCGATTCGAAGCCCAATGTTAATCCCGATAGAGAACATCATATAATCACGGTAGCTGCAATATTTTAATAGAGATTTTTTCATCTTATCTATGTGATCCAGTCGGCGTATCGGCTGGACATTTTTGATTCTTTGAGAGGTTGCTTGCATGAGTAACTCATTCCCCTTTCCTCTTCTTTCATTGTACGTGAATTGACGAAAAAAAGGCAAGTTTTTTTAATTATAATGCTCTCAAAAACCTTGATTTGACGCGATTCCGAATGTATCAATACAGGTCCTTTGTTACATTCGGAATATTCTTATATTATTGATAGATATAGAGTTTAATTCTCCCAATCTCCTTAAATGTATTTTAATAGCGTTTAGAAAGACTTTATAACAATCGCGATGAAATACCCTAACGATTAAAAATGGACACCTTAAAATCAATTTATGGGACCTGTTTTTTATCTTTTATTGTTTTTTTTATGAAAAATGTAGAAGTTCAAACACTGGTATTTTTTTTCTGGATTATAATTTACAATAATATCCTTTCTCTTCCTGATGACATTATACAATTTTACCCATTTAATTTATTTACGATAATAACATTATGTAAACTATATATATTTAATATTTAGTCTATTACATTTGATAAAGAGTCTTACACATCTCTTCATCAAATGTAAGTTTCATCCAAGTCTCTCAGCGGATATAAAAACTTGCACCGTCAATCATATCGATTTCCGGGTAAGCTCTTAGTTGATCCATCAATTGGAAAAGTGCACCATCTTTTTGCTTCGCTTCAATCATACAATCTAACTGTGGTAAACTTCCTTTTATTTGTTGTAAAAACTCCATAAACATATCCGGATCAACGTAATCAGCGTGTGCTCTAAATTCTTTTTCCGATCTTGGGCTAGAAATATGCATCTTCGGAGATAGTTTGGAATAATCCCAAGTTTGGAGTATTCGATTCCAATGATCAATCCATTTTTCAGATGCCGAATGGTGCGCAAGGTAATGGTGGTAATCAAAAACCATGGGAATTCCTAGTTTTTCACACAAGTAGAGAGTTTCCGATAAAGTAAATGTAGTATCATCGTTTTCAAGAATCACCATTTTTTGAATTGACTCAGGTATAAACCCCCAATTATGTATAAACTGCTCTAGCGCCTGTTCATGTTCACCATAACCACCACCGACATGGAGAACACAACGATGCTCAGGGTCCAATCCCATTTTTTTTAATAAAGTATAATGCATCCTTAATGTTTTTAGAGAAGTCTTCAGTATATCGATATTCGAACTATTTAAAATGACGAAATGATCTGGATGAAAATCAATTCTTATAGCTGGCTGATTTGTAAGATAGGTTCTAATTTTTTCAAGTTCTTCTGAAATTGGTTCTAGGTAGTCCCATTCTGGAATTTCTGGGTGATTGACAAGGGGAATGAGTTTAGAAGAAAGCCTAAAAAATTGGATATCATGAGCTGCGTTATGGATTAGTAATCGCCAGCAATTATTAAGATTAGAAACTGAAATGCGTTCAAGTTTTCTTATGGCTGCCTCCCTATCCTTAATTTTCGAAAACTGGGAAAAAGTCATGGTTTGAGATGGTGAGCAGTTTGGCATATGAGTACTCATGGCCACATAACCAAGGCGGATTAAAGTCAGATGGATAACCCCCTTATATTTTTAGTTGTTTTTGTCATTATTCCCTTATTTATCTTTAATATGAATAATAAAAAAGAGCCTCATTATTTGAACTGCCCCCCAATTGTTAGACAGCATGTAACAATTGGGGGGCAGTTTTTTTTACTAAATATACGATAGACGAATAATTACATGCAGTTTTAGAGTACTTCGAAGGGAAAAAAACCTATAAATCCATTGCCCTCGTTACCAAGATGCTGGATAAAGCCTTTGATCGCTTGGAATCGAAAGATTCACCCATTCTTCATTCAGATTAGGGCTGGCATTACCAGATGAAACAATATTCGCATGATTTAAAAAGACATAACAATTACACAAAGCATGTCCCACAAAAGAAATTGTATCGATAATGCGGTCATTGAAAACTTCTTTGCCCCATTAAAATTAGAATTACTCTATCTTCGAGAATTTGAAAGCATGGAGCATTTCAAACAAGAACTAGAAGGAGAATATATCCATTACTAAAGTTTCAAACGAATCAAGGGAAAATTAAAAGGCATGAGCCGGATAGATTACCGGGTTCATGCCCTCAATGCTGACCTAAATAAAGTGTCTACCTTTTTGGATTTACTTCATTTCAGGCTCTTTTTCATTTATTTACTCGCTTATAACTATTTAATTTGGAAATTCATGAACTTAAACCTCAGGGGTAGGTGTTGGTTTTGCATATCCACTCTTATATTTTTCATCTACTTTAGTACGAATATCTTTAATAGTCATTCCATCCCTTAAATCTAAAATGGACTGAGCAGCTATTTCTAGGCATACCCCACATCTCGTCCCATGATCGTCCCAAACCACTTCACCACTTTTTTTATTTTCATGGATAAAACAATCGTAATTGTTTTTATGGTTAGCTTCTTCTCCACAACCACAGTAGCATGGTATTTTTTCTAATAGTTCCTGATTTTGAGCAACCGCTAAATAGATGGTTTTCATTTCTTCTGGCTTTTCAGATAGAAATTCAGGTGCTATTTCCTTACTTTTAGTCTCTTCTTGAAGATCTCCAGAAACAGTATGTGCTGAATGGCCTTCATGACTAGTTTCTTTATCCGCAACATTTTTTTCTTCATTCGAACAACCGGAAAGTAGTAAAGATGAACAGATACCAATTATGGCTATTAATTTAAAATTCATTTGTACACTCCTTGAATATTATAGTTACTCCCATTTTATGGGGTGGAATGTATTTCTACAAGTTATTTCACAAAAAGTACATTATTAAATGATGTTTTCATGAAAAGTTATTTTTAAATTATTCAAGTAATGTAAGAAAGGCATTCATTAAAGGACCCTTCCATATTAATTTATTCTCAATTGTTTTTCTTCTTCTTTAATACGGTCAGCGGAATTGTTATGGGAGAAACACCGGCTACAATCAAAACCAGCAAGTGTTACTTTGGTGTTCATTTCGCCTTTACTGGGTACACTTTTGCCGTAAGATTCGCTGGACCTCGGTCCTTGTATATCTGCCGTTTCATATTCTTTATGCAGCTGCTGATTCTTAATCCACACTACTATTACAAAATCCTTCTCAACACATATGAACTTAAAGGGGAAACGGTTATATGAATCCCCTGAATCCTTTCAATTTCTTCAAGACCCGCCCGCTGACCATTCGCTAAAACAGACCAATTTCCATGAAGTGGGAGTGTAATATTTACAGCTTCCCAGTTTGCATTATGAATAACAACAATCGTTGAATGTTCTGTCATTAGAGAAAATGCAATCACATTCGCAGGAGCTTCAAGGAATATTAACTGCTGCTCGATGTCTTCAGCTGTTCTTAACCTGAAAGCTGAAATATTGTTTCGAAGCGAAATTAGCCCTTTTAAATATTCTACTTCATTATCAAACTCCGCTCTTCTTTTCCAATCCAATCGGTTAACCCAGTCAGATGATTGATAGCTATTTTCATCTCCATCCTTTGTTCGCATAAATTCTTGCCCAGCATGGATCATTGGAATTCCCTGTGACAGTAATACCACAGAGGAACCTAGTTTGTGCATCTGTTTGCGTTCTTGCTCTGTCGCATCTGGATTGGTAATTACGAGCTTATCCCATAATGTATAATTATCATGGGCTTCGACATAGTTGATGACCTGGGCTGGATTTTGATAGGTTGCTATATGATCATCGTATTTCAATCCACCAGCTATCCCTTTTTTAATGATATCTTCCATCCCTGGTTTGCCATTGATAAAGCCTTTATCATGTTCATTCATCACAAAGCCTTTTAACCCATCCCGGATAGCATCATTAAAATGGGCTATACCAGGCATTTTATAAGCATTCTTTTGATTCGCTTTCTGATCCTGAGACAATGGGGTATTCATATCCCACCCTTCTCCTAAAACAATAATAGTCGGATCAATTTCATCAATAGCTTTTTTCACTTCATTCATCGTTTCCACATCATGAATCCCCATTAAATCAAAACGGAAGCCGTCGAGGTTAAACTCTTTCACCCAATAGATTACAGATTCAACGATAAATTTACGCATCATTTTATGTTCGGACGCTGTGTCGTTTCCTACGCCGGTACCATTGGATAGTGTGCCGTCCTCGTTAAAGCGAAAAAAATAGTTAGGTACAAGTTTGTTAAAGCTAGAATCATCCACCGAATATACGTGATTGTAAACTACATCCATAATTACACGTAATCCCTTATCATGTAATGCTTGGATCATCTGCTTCGCCTCACGAATTCTGAGCTTTGGTTGAAAGGGGTCAGTCGAATAAGACCCTTCTGGTGCATTATAATTCTTTGGGTCGTATCCCCAATTATATTGAGGTTCATTTAATTTCAATTCATTGACAGTAGCGAAATCAAAAATGGGGATAAATTGTACATGAGTCACACCCAAATCCTTAATATGATCGAGACCAGTTTTAACTCCTTCAGGACCCTTGGTACCCATTTCCGTTACTCCTAAAAATTTCCCTTTATTTTGAATTCCACTTTCAGGATGAATCGATAAATCCCTGATATGAATTTCATAGATAATTGCATCCTCAGGGCTATTCAGCGCAGGTTTATCATTTGTCCACTTTTCTGGGTTGGTGTCTGCTAAATCTATTACAACACCTCTATTCCCATTTACAGTCACTGCCCGGACATAGGGATCCACAGCTTCATTCCATACATCGCCCACTTTCACTTTATATGTATAAATCAACCCATCCTGATCACCGGATATTTCAACAGTCCACGTTCCCTTCTCCGAACGCTGCATATCAATTTCTATTCCATCTGTATCATCCCAACGTTTATAAGTAACGAGCTTAGCTTCAGATGAAGTGGGAGCCCATAACCGGAATGAAGTTTTATCTTTTGAATAGGAATTTCCTAAGTCTTTTCCTTCATAGTAATAAAGATTATCCAGTTCTTCAGGGTTTACGAGATGAATATTTGCAATGGGTAGAACATCCGACTTATTATCGAGATCTTTATCATTAGGTGTTTGATTGGTATTTTCCTCTTCAAAATAAAAAATTGAATCTTTAATAGGTCATTCCTCCAATGAAATTCCTATTTCAAAACAGGAATTTATTTCATATATTTTTATTATTTCCTTTTTATGAAGGGTTGCTATCAAAAATCAGTGTGTGACTATCAATATGATTCAAACGTCCTAGCGTATTCAGAGACATATGTTAATAAACTTGATGGATTCATTAATAAATGATAAGTATTTTCACCCGAAATAAGATCAGGAATAATTTAGAATCTCGATGTCCATTTTTTATAGTTAAGTTTATCTATGTTGCTCCAAAAATCATAAACCTGTACCACTTTTACATAAAATTCTACTTCTGTGTAGAATATACCTCTCTTTGTCTTGTAAATATTCCTATTGAAATTATAAACCTTAAAAAGTGATAAAAAAAAATGCCTCCATAACAGTTTTACGGTCTTGGAGGCATTTCTAGTACTCTTTATGGTGTTTTGATTATTTTAACCTGATTATCTTCAACAACTGCCATGAAGTTTTTCACTTCAGGCTGATCAAAGATATAGTCAGTAATGCCATCTTCGAGCTGTTCCTGAAGAACACGTCGGAGCGGTCTTGCCCCGAATGATGGATGATAACCTAACTCGATCAGTTTTTGTTTTGCTTCATCTGTTACGACCAATGATATGTCTTGAGAAGTAAGTGTTTTGTCAAGATCCTGAATCATAATATCAACAATTTGCAAAAGGTCTTCCTTCTTCAGTGCTGAGAATTCAATGATGCTGTCAAATCGGTTCAGGAATTCCGGTTTGAAGAAACTGCCTAATGATTGTAATATAGAAGCTTCATCTACGGCTGTACTTGTTCCGAATCCCATTACTTTTTGTTTTTCCCCGACTCCAGCATTAGATGTCATGATAATGACGGTATCTTTAAAGGTAACAGTACGTCCCTGACTATCAGTTAACCGACCATCTTCTAGAATTTGTAAGAACATGTGCATCACATCTGGATGTGCTTTTTCAATCTCATCCAATAAGATAATACTGTAAGGCTTACGACGAACTTTTTCAGTTAATTGGCCTGCTTCCTCATGTCCTACGTATCCAGGAGGAGAACCAATTAATTTGGAAACGCTATGTTTCTCCATGAATTCACTCATATCAAGGCGAATCATGGCTTCTTTATCACCAAACAATTCCAAAGCAAGGGTTTTCGCTAATTCAGTTTTCCCAACTCCTGTCGGACCAACGAATAGGAAAGAACCAGTGGGACGGTTTTTGGACTTCAAACCGGCACGACTCCTTCGGACGGCCTTCGCAACCTTTCTGACTGCTTCTTCCTGCCCAATTACTTTTTTCATAAGCTCCTCTTGAAGATGAAGCATTCTTTCCTGCTCATCTTCTTGCAGCTTGCCTACAGGGATTCCAGTTTTTTGTTCGATAATCTTTTGGATATCTTCGACAGTGACGTTTGGTTTAACTGAATTTACTCCAGCTTGCAAAGATTTTTCCAGTTTTTCTTCTTCATCCCGAAGTACAGCTGCTTTTTCATAGTCTTCTTCATTTAGGGCCTGCTCTTTTTCCTTATAGATATTTGCAAGACGTTCTTTCATAACCTCTTCCTGTCCATCTTCAATGGTCAAGTTTAATTTAGAACCTGCCTCGTCCATTAAGTCGATTGCTTTGTCAGGTAGAAAACGGTCTTGAATGTAGCGGTTTGAAAGTTCAACAGCTGCTCTCAGCGCTTCCACGCTATATGTGACCCCATGATACGCTTCATAACTGTCTTTTAAACCTTGCAAAATAACCAATGCTTCATCTGTTGTAGGCTCATTAACCTGAACGGGTTGAAAGCGGCGTTCAAGTGCTCCGTCTTTTTCAATTTTCCGATATTCAGACAAAGTGGTCGCTCCCACCAGCTGAAGTTCACCTCGTGCAAGTGCGGGTTTTAAGATATTCCCAGCATCCATCGATCCTTCGGCTGAACCAGCACCGACAATTTGGTGAATTTCATCAATGAATAAAATGACATTCTTTCTTTCCTGCAATTCACTGATTAATTGCTTCATTCGTTCTTCGAATTGTCCCCGGATTCCAGTGTTTGTAACAAGTGAAGCGATATCAAGCATATACACCAGCTTATTACGCAATTTAACAGGAACTGCACCTTCAACAATGGCTAGAGCAAGTCCTTCAGCAATCGCTGTTTTACCTACGCCAGGTTCACCTATTAATACTGGATTATTTTTATTACGTCTATTTAGAACTTCAATCACTCTTTTTATTTCTTCATTCCTGCCGATAACCGGATCAATTAGGCCTGCTTTAGCAGCATCTGTCAGATTCTGCCCGTACTCTTCTAATAATCCTCTTCCGCCGCTTTGTTGAGCAGGTTCCGGTTGAGGGATATTACTATTATTAAAGGGATTGAATAAATTGTGGGATCCATTAAATTGGAAGTTCCCTAAATCTTTTCCTCCCATAGCTGCACCAAGTTTATTTCTTTCTTCTTTATAACAAGTGGAGCACAGCATAACATCATGCTCCTGACCATTCATATTTAGATGTACTTGAATATTAGCTTGGTTTACATGGCATTTTTCACAAAGCATGTAGTACTCCTCCTTAAAGTTTGTTTTTATGAATCAACTTTGACCTTCTTTGACTTTCTGACTTTATTATACATTGACCTTCTTTGACATTCAATAATTTTGACTGGAAATTCTTTTGGATTGTTTTCTCAAATTTCTTCTATTGATACAGCCATATCGGTAATCCATAATAGCCCTATTTCTATAGAAATAGGGCTTCATCCAAATTATCTGTATTTCATCTTCAGAAATTGGTTGCACTTTCCTTATAAAGATAATGATAAATATATCGGAGAACAAGTATATTAGTTAATAGTGAAAATAAAAAATTTAAACAACGATATTTTGATTTTGATGTAAAACATCAAGATTTAGCATCCATTGAGATTATCTTGAGTTTTTGCATCAGAACCGATTTTCTTATAATTTTTTCCCCATTAATCATACTATTGTTCTCATATTGTGTTTATGATTAAAAACCAATATTCTTCAAATAAGCGAAGCTCTGGCTAACATCTCGTAGACTACTATCACAATTTCTAGGATCACGCTCTTGCTCTACAGTAATGTACCCATGATAATCGATTTCTTTCAGTAACCTGTCAATGATGCCTTGTCCGACAGAGCAGATAACTCCCTTACCACATGCATCAAAAAAGCGGATACACTCAGTCATTACTTTTTGATAATTATTTATCTAGATTAATATCTTTAAAATGTATATAATCCAGTCTATTTGCACAGTCCATAAGCCACTGTACGGGGTCCATTTTTGAATAATAAAGATGTGCTGTGTCAAGGCAAAGTCCTGCAATTTCATGTGGAATATCCTTCATAAGTTTCTTTATTTCATCTTTAAATTCAATATAGCCACCAGCATGAGGATGGACTACCAATCGTACTCCATATCTTGTCCAAGAATGCTCTGCCCATATCCGGATATGTGTCATCCTGTTCCATCCCTCTGGGGATAAGCGTTTTGCATCATCTGGGTGACCAGCTGTGTAATCCCTTTCATGTCCCCAATCAATTAGTACAAGATAAGGCGTTGGAAATTGCTGTCCTTCTTCCTGTATCGAAGGAGGAATTTTGATAATATAGAGAACAAATGTCATCAACTTGGCGCACTAAGTGTTCCAAATTCGATTCTGCTACCAAATTATCAAAATATCTACGTAATTCATTAGAACGACTCCCTTTTTGTTATTTGGATAATCCTTTAATGGTTAATAATTCCACAGCTTTAAAAATGGAATTATTACCGTAATCCTCTGCGAATTCAATAATCTTTTGCATGTCGCTTTTGGTAAATTGCGTCCCTACACGTTCACTTCTGTTTTGTTTAATTTTCTTCATCTGATATTCTCCTTTTTGTGCTTATATAGTATCTATACATACTGAGTGTAAAAGTCAGTAGAAGTTACACACTTTTTTTAAATAATTTCACTCCGTCATTATATTGAAAAAAATTAAAAAGTAAGGACGATTAACCATATATGAATAAATTTATTTTTTATAAAGGTTGCTAGCTACAATTTGGTGAATTAGTATTAAAATATCAGAATATTTAGTGTGTTAGGAGGAGTTACTATGAAACCAATAATAACTATGGACTTACAATTGTTAGCAAATGTTCTTAGGGAGAATAATTGTACAAGTTTAATTAGTCGATTGCCGAAAAGGATTTTCAGGTTGCTCAAATGCTCGATGTATTAATAATTGAGGATAAATGGGGGATGACATTTGACTAAGCTCAGAATCCTTTTAACCATTCCAATTTTGCTATATGGAATTTTCATATTTGTTGTCATTCAAAACGATAAGAATATTCCACTTTATTTGCACCTTCTATTGGCAATCTACTTGATGTTGTTTGTACATTATGAAGAAAAAGGCGGAGCTTGAGGAACTACGTATCAAGTACCGTGTGTACGAATATTATTCATTGGAAAGTAGGAGAAGCCATGGAAAAGCCAAATAGTTTACAAGAAATATATAACGCTAACCGACCTGAGAATAATGAACTTTTTCGAGCGATACAACAGCATCTTCAAATGAAACATCCAGACAAACGAATGACGGCCACGAGAACTTTACAATATATTGTGGCTGACAGTGTTTCATCTGGAGAGCTGCGTAATGTTGAAAGTCGGATTTTATATAGTTGAAATCCTAAGGTCATTTGAAATGACCTTGGACACACAACCCCGCATACGAATCCTAAATCAACTGAAGTTGACCATGGCGCTTCAAAAGTTTAGGAAGGTATGCCAAAAGATGAATATCAAAAAATTAGGCTTTGTTAAAGAATAATGTTGTTATTTGATTTTCTCGAACGTTCGTTCTATGACGAACTAAATTTACCGAGAGCGAATGAGTTTTAATGGCGTTAGTGGACATTATTAACCAAATCAGAAATCTTAGCCAAAGAAACCAGCAGCGATTGAAGGAGTTCTTCACAAACTCATTAGGGAGTGCGGGAGAAACAGAGTCTGTATTCACTGATGTATCAGAACAGAAACACAAAGACGGCTATACCTGCACCCATTGTCAATCCACTAATGCCATTCGCTTCGGTAAATATCAGGTAAAAACTACAATCAATACCATTGAACGTCAAAGATACCGCTGCAAAGAGTGCGCTAAAACATTCACAGATATGACGAACACTCCTCTTCACAGAACTCATATGCCTAGTAAATGGCTTCAGTTCATCGATGAACTCATTGGTGCTCATTATGTGACGCTTTTTTATTGGAGGCATAAAATTCTAACTGCATTGAAACAGATGGATTTTGAACTTTTCGAAGGCATAGTAGAAATGGATGAAACCTATTTCCTCTATTCCGAGAAAGGAAAACGGAATATCCAGAAAACCAAGGTTACGCGGTGGTAGTTCGGAGTTTAGAGGAATAAGTAAGGACCAAGTATGCGTTCTTGTAGCCAGAGACCGCCAAAAGAGAACGTTTTCCAAAACAATAGGAAAAGGGCGTATTATAAAAAAGAGTTTGGACGAAGCCTTAGGTTCCAAGCTATCAATACAAAATGTTCTATGTACGGATGCTTGGCGGACGTTTATGACTTATGCCAAAGAAAAAGGAATTGAGCATCATCGCTTTAAAGCAAATGGTAGGGAGCGAGTTAAAGGGATTTATCACATCCAGAATGTAAAAGTTATCACAGCCATTTAAAGAGCTGGATGGAGCGTTTTAATGGTGTAGCGACTAAATATCTAGACCATTATTTGAGCTGGTTCCAATTTTTAGACACCATCAAACATATAAAAGATAACTTTACGATAACCAAAATGGTTTTAGACAGTTGTTCTTTCTCAGTTAACACAACTTATGATAAACTGAAGTTATCAGAATTTTACAAATAACGGAACGTTCATTGTTTCGTTAAAGGGCCAGTTTAATTGAACAAGGAATTGGCATGACACCTTAATTAGTGAGCTATCTACAACAACACGCCGCAAATGAGTTTTGACCAAAGGGATTATCTATTAAAGGGATTAAATTGGAGGGAATAGAAAATGGATGTAAAGACACTTTTGTTACAACAATGGGCAAGCTGCTTAGATGAAGAAGACTGGTTTCCACCACTTGAAAAAGTGCTAGAGGATATCACTTTTGAACAGGCAATTTGGAAACCAGCTGATGGGGCAATGAATTCCATTTGGGAATTAGTTTGTCATTTACTTTTCTATGAAAAGAGATTTCTGATGCGATTTCTTGGTGAAACAGCGAATGAACCACAGGCAGAAAATAATGAATCTACATTTCGATTACCAACTGAGACGTTAGAAAATTGGAAGGAAACAAAACAAGAATACTTTTATGTTCATCGTGAACTTGGAAAAATACTAGCAAAATCAGAACATGAAGATTTGTATAGACAGATCCCAGGAGAAGATAATTCATTAGTGCTTGAACTGAAGAGTTTAGCAATGCACGACGCATATCATATTGGGCAAATTGTATTCCTTAGTAAAATGCAAGGAGCTTGGGCAGGGAAACGCAGCTTTTAAAAAAGCTTCATTAGCTTTACAGTTATTCCATTATAGGGGGCTTTAATGGAATAAGAACGGGAACGTACAAATCGGACGTTCCCGTATTTTATACCTAAAAAACAACAATACTACTTAACAAAGCCAAAAATTAAAATTGCGGAGGAACAAAAATATGATTATGAATGGTATAAACCAATTGAAGATGAATATTAAAAGGACCCCCGATTAATTGATATGATCCCCTTTTAGTAGACAGAAAAAAGAAAGCACACTAATCTGTCTATATATGGAGGTTATTTTTCTATGGGTAATATTAAAAGAATGTTTGATAAAGCATTCAAAAAGCAGGCCGTTGATTTATACCTTAATGGAGATATGAGTTATCAATCGGTCGCTGATAAATTAGAAATTGATAAAAATCAAGTCCGCCGCTGGGTTAAGTACTTTGAAGATGAAGGCATACTGGGTTTGGAAGAGAAACGAGGGAAAGCGAAGGGTCTTGGTAAGGGCAGACCAAGAACAGCTCCGGAGGATCCTGAAGAAAAAATCAGACGTTTAGAGGCGGAGAACGAAATGCTAAAAAAGCTCTTAAAGATGTAAAAGGGGGAATGGAGGCAGTAACGACAAGGAAAAAGTATGAGGTAATTAGGGAAATGTCCAAGGAACACTACCCTATTCAATTATTATGCGAAATTGCACATGTATCAAGAAGTGGATACTACAAATGGTTAAAACGTAAAATATCCCCTTCTGAAAAGCAACTGGAGGATGAAGAGATTCAGAAAAAAATTATAGGATGCTACAATAAACTCAAAGGAATCTATGGGTATCGAAGAGTAAAGGTATGGCTGGATAAAACCTACGGTTTAAACCTGAACCACAAGCGTGTCCAGCGTCTTATGCGGGAGCTAGGGTTAAAGTCCCTGATTCGGAAGAGGAAACCTTATTACGGGAAGAAAGAAGCATATGTCATTTCTAAAAACCTTCTTAATAGGGATTTTCATGCATCCGGACCTAATGAGAAATGGGTAACTGACATTACATATTTGATTTTTAATGGACAGAGACTTTACCTATCCGCCATAAAAGACCTCTATAACAATGAAATCGTTTCTTATCAAGTCAGCCGGAGAAACGACTTAAAACTTGTAATAGATACAATAAAAAAAGCAAAGAAAAAACGGAATGTTAAAGGAATTCTTCTGCATAGCGACCAGGGGTACCAATATACTTCCCACCAATATAATAACCTATTGAAAAAATATAAGATGCAATCCAGTATGTCAAGAAAGGGAAACTGCTGGGATAACGCTTGTATGGAGAATTTCTTCAGCCACTTTAAATCGGAGTGTTTCTATATGAACTCCTTCCGAACCTCTGAAGAGGTTAGAGGTGCTGTAAGTATGTATATTCGATTCTATAACCATCATCGCTTCCAGAAAAAATTAAACAACCTGAGTCCATATCAATATAGAACTCAGGCTGCTTAATTGGTCTTTTTTATTTCTGTCTATTTGACAGGGGTCACTCCAAATAAGCGGAGTCCTTTTTTTAAGCAAGTAAAACCGTTCCATTTGTTGAAATGAAGTAAATGGAAGGAAGTGATAATATGAATGCTCAAGATGAATTAAAAAATTTGGATGTTGGAAAATTAAGCCCGCAAGACATACAAATGGCCACTGTTTTAACTTTAGTGAATTTATTGAAAAAAAGGGGTATTCTTACAGGTGAAGAGTATACCGAAAAACTCAGAAATATAGTGAACGAAATGAAAATTGAAAAAGATAATGAATAAATGAAAACAGACATCCTTTCGGGGATGTTTTTTTGTTCACTAAACCGCCCTGGTTGACGTGCTTCACTAGATAATGAAAATTGCGTGTAATCGCCGTCTAAGACCCATTCGTCAACAACTTGCACGTGAATGAATCGGGCGTCCCACAACGGGGCGTCTTTTTTTGTTTTCATTATTGAACTATTAGTTATACCTTAGTGAGTTTCTATTCGTTTTCATAGGAAAGTTCCGTTAATGAATTTCTGTGGCAAGCGAGGATTTTTTCAATCCCTCGGTTTTCTTCATCTCTTGATAGTCGCAAATAAATTGCCACATACTTTATGTTTTCGTTTGTAATCATTGGTACAACAACACTCCTCGGATTTTATGTGTCAATTATACCTCGGTTGTCCCCAGTTACTTAACTCGTACATTGAGAGAAATCTGAGGATGGATATACGCCAGTTCCCGATGACGGACTGTATCTGCTATATGTATGTATTTTAAATAATCTCCATACTTAACAATTTTCGTAGGAATAACTTAGAGCTCCTCTTCTCTATTTCCACTTATATCCTTTTAAGATATCTTTCTTACCATTCTACCTTACTTTTATCACTAATTTACAGGTTGACGGTAATATTTTATATTCTAACGAGGTATTTGTTGAAATTAGTAATTAGCATAAATGTTAATATCTTTTCTCTGCAACACGATTTTTCAGGGAATAGTAACGACTATAGAAAATTAATTAGAAATAAATTGAATTCCATTCTTTTAGGAACACTACTATTAAAAACAGGAGGATAATATATATGACACCTCGAAATGTACCGTCAAACAAAGATAATGAAGAGAATGAAAATAAGGTCTCACCATTAGTTAAGGAAAATGAAATAGTTCAACTCAACCGATTGTTAGGTGCCGTCATGAAGTATTTATCCGATGATGAACAAGAAGAAATTGACATTGAATATCTACTAGAAAACACGGAAGGATTACGAGACTGGTGGAATAAATATAGGGAGCTTGATCGAAAAAGGATTGAAGAAGAAATAAAAAAATCTCTAGGTGATCTATCCTTAGAAGAACTTGAAACAATCCGTGAACAAATACGAAATAAAGAAAACTAAGAAAACTAAGAAAAATCTTTCTGCTTATGTATTTCCCCAATTCTGATGCGATTCTTAGTAAAACGCAAAATTCACATTAGCATATATACTAAGGACCCTTTAGTTTCATCAGACAGTGGAATCGCCCTTAATTTGGGGCAGTATTAATGTTCTTTTATCCAATACTCTAAATTGTGGATTTTTCAGAGGAAGTCTTTATTTTTTTAAAAATTTTATAAATCCAATTAATTTTTTTCAAAACACTTTAACTTCTACCATCTTTCATTGATGGTTTCTTCCGAAGATCTAATTGATCAATCACGGAATCTGTTCATACATTCAATGGATTAATTATAGTCATACGCGGTCATGCTTCCTACTATATTAGAATCAGTGGCTTGTAAGCTATTCTTCAAAAAAACTTATAGATAATGAACCAGAATCAGTTTTAAAAGATAAAAAAAGACACCAACACAATGGTTAGTGCCTTTTCTCCATCCTCTACTTAGACAGTGTATTTTTCTGATTGTACGAAGGTTATCCGATTCTCACTAATGAAGCCTTAATTTGTCTCATGCATTTATTAATTCCTATGTTTTTTACGATGCTGTAGAAATGATGGCGGTTCCAAAAACTAGTGCTGGGATTGTCCTTGAAACGAAACAAGCTTGTACGATAATTATTGAATATGAACACGGGAAAAAGTGTATCGTCACAGCCACTCCTTATATAGATGCAGATAATGAAATACTGTTCGTTGTTTCCAACCTACGAGATATAACAGAAATGAACCGGCTGCAAAAAGAACTTGAAGAAACACAACAAATCAAAGACATGTATCAAAAGAACTTAGAGAGGTTGCGGAATGAAATATGCAATCAACAGCATATTATTTATCAGAGTATGAACATGAAGCAGGTAATGTCGCTTGCAGAAAGGTTTGCTGAGAATGACTTACCGATATAACTGTTAGGAGAATCTGGAGTCGGGAAAGATGTCCTGGCTAATTTCATTCACGAGCAAAGAAAACGAAAAGGTCCATTAATTAAAATTAACTGCGGAGCGATACCTGATCATTACCAGGAGCAGGAGAAGGCTAAAAAGGCTGTGAAACAGCTAGGAGAAAGAAGAACCAATTATCGTGAAAAGGATTAAATGAAAAGGAGAAGACTTTCTAGTCTTCTTTTTTGTGTGTAGAAATTAAAACATAAGATACCATCTATGCTTCTCTCACTTGGTAAGGCTAAATAATGGTAGCTAAATACATGTAATAATTGCTAAAAATAGCTCATTACAAATGGCCAATAAATATATGAGCCTTAAAGCCCCTACTCTATTATATATAGTCCGAATCTTACAAGTTGTTCTTAGATAATATAACTAACGGCAGGACCCCTTTAAGAGAAAAAAGACCCTATGAGGATTACTCACTCAGCCCATGTAGTTGAAAGGATCTGAACTGTAAAGTATAACCGAAAATGAAAAGATATAAATAAAGAATTAATATCCGTAAAAAAGCCGCTTCTTAAACATAACTTCGGGTGGAATATTGTATATATTGCAGCTTATAGATATTTTTCAGATATGGTACTTAATGCAATACCCATCCCTCCCGAAGCCAAGCCCGTAACTCCTGCTAAAACATTTTGAGGGAATTTTTAGATGAATAATTTTTAGATTGATTTTTAGAAAAATAGTAAGTTTGGTGGGAATAATAAATTTTTGCAATAGCAAAATTATCACAGAGCGAACATTTAATTTGGTACGTAGCCTTGCTGACATGTGGAGTATCTAACAATGGCAATGATTCTTTCATGTGTGTGCTACAGATCCACATAGTTTCACTCCTTCATTAAGATTTCAATACTACACTTACCAATTCCATATTTTTATCCATTATTATTGATTTCTTTCACTGCAGCCTTTTCAATTTCTCCTATATGACACATTTAACTCTCCAATGGTAACCCGTAAGCTCAATTAAAGTTCCTTCGTTCACTTTACTAAGGAGGAAATACTGCCATTGTGTTGTTAAGTAATTTTAGTCCGGTGCCCTTTTCTTTTAATGTGTAAAATGGCTAGCCTAAACCAGGGAGTAGCTCTATGGGTATGCCACATCCCTGATCTTGAAGTGAAATAATACACGAGCCATCTTGACCTTTTATAATTTGGATATGAATTTCACCTCCTCCATTCATGGCTTCTATAGCGTTCTTTATAACATTAATGAATACCTGCTTTAATTGATTCTTCTCACAAGTTATAAAAATAGGAGATTATTCTACAAACAGTTTAGATTGTATATCATTCATAATGAACTGAGGTGAAAGTATATCAAGAGTATTTTCTTTATATCCATACGGAGTAGTTGGACAGCCTGAGGTTTCCCAAAGAACGAAGTTCGCTCGTAATCGTTTCAATTCTTTCCAGTTTACTTAGGAGCAATTCAATATCCTCAGCAGATTTATTTTCCTTCTTATAAAGTTGAAAAAAACCTTTTATGGTTATCAGAGGATTTCTTATTTCGTGCGCCACTACTTTATAAATAGCAAAACTAGGAAGATTGTAAAAATTCCAGCATAAAAACCGACCAAAAGTCATTTTATTACTTGGCTTATGATTGATAAACGAACGTATAACTAGAGGCATAATAACAAAAAGGCAAAATATTGAAAGATTAACAATTTAGTTAAAAAAATCAACCTAATTCCCACTATACTTAAACGGTTCACGAATTTTTTTACATGGTTGACAACTTATAAAAAGTGATATTGAAAACACTTACAAAACTCCTGTTAAATTTTGCAGCACTAAAATTAATGCTGGGAATCTGTGAGTGTTTTCATTATAAATACTAAACTAATAGAATTGGCTTCTTTTCATTAACATTATTTACCTTTATTTAGGTCTTTCTTCTAACCAATCAACAATCGTTGGATACGTTATTTTTGAAGCTTTACTTCCAAAAGCAATAGACTTATGCCCTACTGGTAATTTTGGATCTTTACTGGAAATGTGATTCATCAATGCTTCTACTTAATGTGGTTGAGCTATGATGTCAATTTCACCTGATAAGTTGAGCACATTCGCAGTGATTGTCTCAAGATTAACCTGACGGCCACGAATTGGTAGCTCAGGGTGCAGAGTTGCAAATATTGATGTTATTGTACCACCTATGCAGTATCCCAGAATGGACACTTCCTCCGCATTCGATTTCCGAAAGGCTTTCGCACTGCTCGTGGGATGTAGTCCATAATATAATCATCTAATTTCATATTATTATCTTCCATGCCTGGTGTACCCCAATCAAACATGTTCATAGAGCCTCAATGATTACTGAGATTCCTTGTCCTCCTCCAATACAGAGGGAAGCTAGTCCATACTTCTTTTCTCGATTCCGTAACTCTAGGGCCAATGAATATATAATTCTAGCTCCACTAGCACCAACTGGATGACCTAATGCGATTGCTCCACCATTGACGTTAACTTTTTCCCGTTTCAATCCAAGCTCTCTCTCTACTGCAAGATACTGGGCAGAGAATGCTTCATTGATTTCGAACAAATCGATATCTTCAATATTGAGTCCGGCTTTCCGTAAAGCTAATTGACTAGCAGGAACTGGTCCAATACCCATAATATTTGGGTCTACCCCCGCAATCCCCCAGGATATGATTCTTGCCAATGGCTTCACATTGTGATTGGTTTGAAGGAAGGATTCACTTCCAAGTATTAATGCAGCTGCCCCATCATTAATACCACTGGCATTACCTGCCGTTACGGTCCCATCCTTTTTAAAGGTTGGTTTCAGTTTCGCTAATCCTTCAATTGAAGTATTATGCCGAATATGTTCATCTTCTAAAATGGTTATTTCTTTTCCTTTTTTGGTGAATATCGTGACAGGGGAAATCTCTTGTTGAAATCGCCCTGTCAGTTGGGCCTTTGCTGATCTTTGGTGTGATTGGACAGCCAAACTATCTTGATCGTCTCGGGTTAGTTCATATTTTTCAGCAAGAGTTTCCGCTGTTACTCCCATCCCACACCCTATATATTCATCGCTCAAAGTCGCCCAAAGCATGTCGTCCATTTGTGGAGACTGTAGACCCGTACCAAAGCGGACATCTCGTAATACGTGAGGAGATTGGCTCATATTTTCGGTTCCCAAGGCTAGGGCGACTTCAGCATCCTTTAAAATAATCGACTGAGCTGCCGATACGACCGCTTGCAATCCAGAACCGCATAAACGATTGAGAGTTAAGGCGGGGCTCTCGATTGGAATCCCAGCTTTCAAAGCAATATGCCTGGATAGGTAAGAGGCATTTTTCGAAGTATGTATCACATTCCCTGCAAAAACATGCTCAACCTCTTCAACTGAAATATTACTTTTTTTAATAGCTCCTTTACTTGCGATCACTCCAAGATCTATGGCAGAAATATCCTTTAATACCCCTCCAAAACTCCCGAATGGCGTCCTAGCTCCACCTAAAATATAAACATGACTCATAATTCATTCTCCTTTATTGAAGGTTGTTTGATTCTCCCGCTTGTAAATCTTCATAATACATGGTTTATATCTACTCTCATCAAACACTATATAATGCCGGTGAATTAACGGAATTTTCGCAATTACTACTAATTCGTCTTTTGCCATGCTGTAAGGCTCTAACTCATGCCCAAGTAAATCGTTTGACAAGCCCATTCACCTCTTTTTAATAGATTACATTCCTGTTTTGGTTAATTTTTAATTTTTTCTATGCTTTAAGCAGATTTCCGGCAATAACAAGACGCTGAATCTCTTGCGTCCCTTCATAGATTTGGGTGATTTTAGCATCTCTCATATATCGTTCTACCGGGTATTCCCTTGTGTATCCATATCCGCCAAATACTTGAACAGCCTCCACCGCTACTTCCATGGCGGTGTCTCCAGCAAATAGTTTGGACATTGCCGATTGAAGTCCATAATGAATTCCTTGATCCTCACGCCATGCTGCCTGATACGTCAATAAACGGGCAGCTTCGATTTTTGTGGCCATATCGGCTAATTTGAATTGAAATAGCTTGAAGTGAGCTAATCGGTTTGCCAAATTGGACGCGATCCTTTGCAAATGCGACAGCATTATCAAATGCTCCTTGAGCGATTCCAACAGCTTGGGAAGCGATTCCATTCCGACCGCCGTCGAGAGTCATCATGGCAATCTGGAACCCTTCACCCACTTGGCCCAAAAGATTGTCCTTTGGAACGCGGCAGTCCTCAAAAATGACCTCCGTCGTGGCGGAAGAGCGAATGCCCAGCTTTTTTTCCTTCTTTCCTACAGAGAAACCTGGGAAGCCCTTTTCCACAATAAACGTAGAAATGCCTTTATGCTTTAGTGCCGAGTTGGTCTGTGCGAAAACGATATAAGTGTCTGCATAGCCTCCGTTGGTGATAAAAATCTTCGATCCGTTCAAGACCCATTCATCTCCGTCTAGAACGGCTGTTGTTCTCATTCCACTGGCATCAGATCCGGATCCAGATTCCGTCAAGCAATACGCACCCATGTTTTTTCCTTCCGCCATGGCCCGCAAATATTTTCGCTTTTGATGTTCCGTTCCAAACTTGTAAACCGGCCATCCGGCTAACGATGTATGTGCAGAAAGTGCGGCCCCAATTGAAGCGTCCACTCGAGACAATTCCTCCACCGCGATCACATAACTCAAGTAATCGGCACCTGCACCTCCGTACTCTTCTGGCCAAGGAATGCCGCATAAACCAAGTTCCGCCATCTTGTGCCAAATCTTGATATCAAAGTATTCCTCTTCATCACGTTGAGCAGCAGTAGGTTCACATTCGTTTAGAGCAAACTCTCGCACCATTTTTTGCATCATTTGATGTTCCTTAGATAATAAAAAATTCATCATTAGTCCCCTTTTTTGATTTTGTTATTCCAAACATGATATCTTCTGAAAAACTATGCAAGCTATTTGCCATCGTAAATCTATAAAGATAATACTTTAAAAAACTCCAACCCTTTCAAGGATAGGACTTTAATGCTATTTACACTTTTTGTTCGATAAGCTTTCGGGTATAGATGGTTACCCATTTCCTTGGCAGCAATCCCACAGATTTAGCCATGAGTTTATTTTTAAAGCCTGGAATGATCACAGTTTTATTCTTCATTAACCCTTCAAATCCGCACTTGGCAACAGCTTGCGGTTCTATTAAGTTCTTAATGAAAATTTTTGTTCTTGTTGAAGCCAACCCTTGCGTGAGCGGCGTTTTGGTAGAAGGGGGACATAATACAGAAGCTTGAACTCCGGTTCCTTTAAGTTCTTCCGCAATTGCTTCCGTAAAGAATAAGACGTAAGATTTGCTGGCCCCATACATCGACATCCGTGGAGTTGGCTGAAAGGCTGCTGTTGAAGCCACGTTTAAAATTTTACCTTGCTTTCGTTTCACCATGTCATCCGCAATAAGTCTAGTTAAATACGTGAGCGAGATCATGTTGAGCTGCAGGTATTCCATTTCTTTTTGAATATCCAATTCCGTCATCAACCCTAATCCGCCAGCTCCAGCATTATTAATCAAAATATCGATGTCGATACCTTCGCTTTTCAAGTATCGATGCAAGCTCTCTACCGTTGTATGACTGCTCAGATCGCCTGCAAAAGTATTCACTTGCACGCCATATTCCTTTTTTAAACTCTCGGCTTGTTGTTCCAACAACGCCGAATCTCTGGCAACTAATACCAAGTTATAACAATGCCCTGCAAAAACTTTTGTGAATTCATATCCGATCCCTTTTGTAGCACCAGTAATCAAAACCGTCTCTGCTGTCATTTATCATTATTCCTCCTAGTGTTATTATCTGTTAAGTTAGAATATTGAAAATTTTAAAAATATTATTATGTTAATGATTATACTTATAAGTTTTAATTAAATAAAATTAAAAATATTAATAAATAAATTATTAGTACTAATATTAAAAGAAAAAGCCAAGAAAAAAGAGAAGCCTCTTCGTCAAGTGGACGCCGGACTTCTCTTTTTTTTATTAATCAAATTATCAAAATTTAGTCACATCAATAGGTTCAATTCCTTCAGCCGCGCAATGTTCATAGTATCTTTTCAGGAATGTTTCCCAATTGTCTCTGGCAAGAATTTCTCCTTCTTCACCTATATAGTCTAATGTTCCTTCTACAATATTGAAGGTGATAACATCTTCATCCCCTACAGCTGTCGGCGTATGTTTGGAGCCTGCAGGCTCATAAACCATGTCACCAGGTTTGGAGATCCAAGGCTCCTCGAGATATCTCCAAGTCCCTTGGACGGTATATACAATGACTGTTCCAGGATGGAAATGGGCCGGAAGCTGCATTTTCGCAGGAACAGATAATAAAGTAACCGTTTGTCCTGTCACAGGGTTGGCTTTAAGCAATTTAAATT
This sequence comes from Peribacillus butanolivorans, assembly GCF_001273755.1. Classification (GTDB taxonomy): domain Bacteria; phylum Bacillota; class Bacilli; order Bacillales; family DSM-1321; genus Peribacillus; species Peribacillus butanolivorans. The sequence goes on along the minus strand of NZ_LGYA01000001.1, from coordinate 2,261,617 downwards.
TCGCATCTCCAAAATATGGAATCCAAGGCAATTCATCTACACTAACATTACCTGCATGAAATACTTCTACTTCTTTTACATCTTTTAAATCACTCACTTAATATCCCCTCTTCCCATAAATATTTATTAAATTCGCATATTGTTATCGCTTTCATCAGCAAGCAAATTACCTAGTTCGAATTTATAATTTCAGTATATTCGTAATTATCAGTTAAGTAAAATTGATATTTTTTAATTGCAATTAAGTATGATTAATTTACGCAACCACGTTATTTGGATGAAATTTACTTAGCCCCAAGTCCACCATCAAGAGTCAAAATTTGTCCAGTACAATAATCAGATGCTGCTGTAGCAAAGTAAAGGAGTGCACCTACCAAATCATTGTCACTGCCTAATCTTCTAACTGGAACTTGTGAGGCAATGAAAGGGCCTGCTTTGTGTACAAGTGTTCCCGGTATTTCTGGGTTATTCATTCCTGTAGTGAAAACTCCAGGAGCAATTGAATTTACATACACTCCATGTCGTCCCCACTTAACTGCCAGATCCTTCGTTAAAGTCATGACTGCACCCTTACTAGTTGTATATCCGACAGAATCTACAGCTTCCGGGTCAACACCTTTAAAACCGATACTAGAAGAAATGTTAATGATTTTACCGTATTCGTTATTAATCATATGTTTACCAACTGCCTGACACATCAAGAATGTTCCTGTCACATTTGTATCCAGCATAGCTTGCCATTGTTCTAAAGGCATATCCGTAGCAGGAGACTCAAAAACTGTTCCGCTGCCGTTGACTAAAATTTTGATTTCCCCAAAATGAGAAACCGCTTTCTCAACACCTTGAACGACAGATTCCCGATCTGTGACATCCAATGATAGAGCAAGTGCCTGTCTTCCTAACGCCTCGATTTCTTTTACAACTGCTTCGCAAACTTCTAAACGCCGTGAACATACAACAACGTTTGCTCCGGCTTCTGCCAACGCCAGTGCCATTACACGCCCTAACCCGCTGCCGCCTCCGGTAACGATTGCTGTCTTACCATTTAAATCAAACAATTGGTTCAATGACATTCTAGTTCTCCTCCTGTTTTTAGAATATTCAAAGATTTTTAAATATTGTTGATATTGATTATACTAATAAATTATAATTAAATAAAATTAAAGATTTTAATCTGTAAGTAAGTATTACTAATATTTAAAAAAGGAGAACAGTCATGAATATTGAACAATTACTATATATCGTAGAAGTCGCAAAATACAGTTCTCTGTCTATCGCAGCACAGAATCTACATGTGACTCAATCCAACATCAGCCAGTCCATAACCAACTTGGAAAAGGAGTTGGGGATTAAAGTTCTTAAGCGGTCACGGGGACACGGCGCTGTCCCAACCGATGAAGGAAGAATCATTCTGAAACTCGCCTATGAAGTACAAAAAAAACTTGAGGAAATAAAAGAGACTGCTAACTTATTGAATTCCACGGAAGTGGGGGAACTAAAAATTTCGTCATTACCTGGATTGATGACGTTCCTGGTAAAAGCGATAGCATCGTTTAGACATGATTATCCGCACGTAAATTTGGAGGTTTCCGATAAAAGTGGATCTGCTGTAATTGAAGATGTTCGACAGCACAAGACTGACATTGGACTGATTACGTATTCAAGTGATTTGAACATAAACATGGAAGGAATAGCTTTTGAAGCATTAATCGAAGGGAAGCAGAAAGTTTATGTTTCTAAGCATTCTCCCTTAGCCATCCTTGGTACTATAACTCCGCATGATATACTTGATCAAACTCTCGTGACATATAAGGGTGAATTTATGCAGTATTTTGTACAAGAATTCTTTCATACATATAAGCCCTTGAAAATCTTATTTACATCAAATAATATGGATGGAGTTCTCCAAGCCGTCAATGAAAATTTGGCAATTACATTTGCTCCTGATTTCGTAATGAAAAACTATCCCCTTATCATTAATGGCGATATCGTTCCAATTGATTTGGTGTATCATCCGACTGTAAATATTTCTTTAGGATTAGTTCGTTCAGAGAATAAACATTTATCCACTTTTGCCAACAAATATATTCATTATTTAAAATCAGAGATTATTAAGAATTAAAACAGAAAAAAAGAGAAGGTTCTTCGTCTCAAGGTGGGCGAAAAAGCTTCTCTTATTACAAATCTATCTCTACCCAAACAGGAAATAGCAGTGTACTTCGGCAATTGTAATCCTGCCTGTCGTTGCTGCGAGTGGATTAAAGTTCCGCGCTGTCTTCCGGTAAACAAGGTTTCCTAACGGTTCACCTTGCTATGCCTTGACGAAGGCAAAATCCCAACAATTCCTTCTTCAAGAATATGCGTTCTGCCATTAAATAATCGGTGCTCTTTGCTCTCTTCAATCGGTGTACCCACGCCAGTCGGCGTATAGAATCCCTGGATGCCAGCTCCTGTCCGAATTCTTTCCGCCAGCGTATGGGGAACAAGCTCTACTTCCAATTCTCCACTTAAAAATTGCTTATCAAAGATCTTGTTCTCACCTACCATTTTCTTAATCTTTTTATTGGTAAGCAGTAAACCCATTCCCAATCATCCACCCCGCAATTGTTACTGACAATCGTTAGGTCTTTTGTTCCCTTTTCACGCAATGCTAGAATTAGATTCTCGGGAATTCCCGACAGACAAAACCCACCAACAATGATGGTTGAACCATCTTGAATATCTTGAATCTCTTCATAAATCCTTGCCCAGCCAATTTGCATAGATAGGAAACAGCCTTCTTTAAACTGGTATGTACTGATCGTTCTTTCAATCAGATAGAACTTCTCAGTTGCAGTTAGAATTATTTCTTTTTCAACGCCCGCCTTTCGAACTCTTCCAGCTTTTTTAGAAACTCATTTTCTGCTTCAAGGAATTTGATTCTCGCTTCGGCCTTCCTAAACTCTACTTGTGGCTTGGAAGAAGGGCGTCCTGTACTTCCTTTTCCACGGCGTTCCGTATTCAAAAGTATCACGCCAGCGCTGTAGACAAAGCTTAGGCTGATCCTTACCCATTATTTCGAGATTAAATCCATGTTCTATGAAAATTTGAGAGGGGGATTTCCCCTTTTTATATTTCTTAACAGCTTTTGTTTTATATTCAGGATTATAGGAGATAGAACGCTCTGAAGCACTTATGATAGTTGGATTCTTTTCAAGTTCTTTAATCTCAAATTGAGCATATATATAGAAACCCTCCGTCCATACTCATTACACCTTTTGAAACAAAAAAAACGGATAAGGGACACTTTTTTATGTGTGTCCGCTATCCGGGGTATAGTTCAAATAAAGAAGGCCCTTTTACTGTTCAAATCATGTTACGAAACTAACTAATTTACTTAATCCTCCACTTCAATATGATCATCAGCGTAAGTCTCGGATATCTTATCCTGACAACTCCAGCACTTACTACGATTTCGCTCCATAATAGCTAATTCTTCATGACACAATACACAACAGTCCATCTCAGAAACGGCCTTTTCATTTTTACACATAGTTTATTTCCCTCCTTGATTCACCTATTAATGATTTTTATACAATAACTTGTTCCTCAGGTTTTATCGTTGTTTGACTTTGGTTCGCGGGACGGACAATGGTCCAAAACAATAATCCGATTACGAACATAACCAAAGAAGTTACTTGGAAGCCATAACTATATCCAATTGCCTTAGTTCCAGCAAACTGGATAAGATACCCGAATAGGAGTGGAGCAATAATGCTTGTTGAACTTGATAGAGCCACATAGGTCCCTTGAGCCTTTCCAATGTTTTTGGGAGAAAAGAATTCCATTAATATGGCGGGTGCGAGTGAAAGAATAACAATCGCAAAACCCGGAGCAAGGATGAAGAATAGAATGGAAATAGCACTAGAATTAAAGGCATTTGCAAGAAATAAACAAATAGCGGATAGCACCATCGTAATCCCTGCAACATTTATTCGTGCTTTACGAATATCTCCTGTTTTTCGATAAAGCCGATCCGATAACAAGGCAAATACAATTTGGCAAATGGCAGCAAAAAGAAAAGGTAAAGACACTGCAAGTTTCAACATTTTTCCATCAAAATGTTGAATTTCGGTAAAATATGCAGGAAACCATACCGCTTGAACGGACAATAACCAATAGGCACAACCTGCACACAAAACGATAAAAATAAAATTTTTAGATAAAAGATACGGAAGAAACTGACGCCAAGAAACATTAGAAGAAATTATTGAGTGCTTATCTTCTTGATCAAAAGCATACGAACCGATTTCTTTAGGGCTTTCTTTTCCAAGAATCAACCATAAAACTAGCACCATTAGTCCAACAATCCCCATTGCTATAAAAGCAGATCTCCATCCATATCCATTGATCAAGGAGATTAATAATGGCGAAGCAATCGCGGGCCCGATTGTTGCTCCAAAGAGAACAGCGCCAAAGCCTATACCATGTCTATGTTTAGGGAACCATTTTCCTATTATTGAAGTTGATATAGCAACAGCAGGACCTTCTCCTGCTCCCAAGACCATTCTTGTTATTACTAGCAGAGACAGACTGGAAACAAAAGGTGTGGTAAATTGAACAATCAACCAGACAAACGAGATCCAAGTAAACATTTTTTTCGTATTTCTTGAATCGGCCATTCCCCCTATAATGAAAGAGGAGAAGGTAAAGAACCAAAAGAACGAACTGCCGACAATTCCCCATTGTGAAGGACTTAAATGTAACTCTTTCATTAGAGGAACTGAAACCAAACCAATGATAATTTTATCTACCTGGTTGATCATACCTGAAGTTACAAGAATTAATAATATGATCCAAGAATATTTAGGTGTTTTCAAATTAATAATCTCCCCTTCTATTCCGTTAACATGAATCAATTGGTATTTTAAAAGTTTTTAAAGGTATATCTTCCGTGTTTAACCTCGTCTAAACTCTTTATATATATTAATCCCATTACCTCATTTTTTCTGTAATACCTCCAGCTGTTTTTTCACGTACAGGAATACCGCCGCGACCCGCTTTACCTGTTTTCTCATCAATGAACATCGCGAAGTCTGGCGCAATTTCTCGACCATTTGGCATCGTGAGCCACAATCTTAATAAATGACGTTTGCGTTCGGGTTCTTCATAGTCTTCGTATACAGTACGTGAATGAAGAACAGTATAATTATTAACAAATTGCATATCACCCGGTTCCATCATCATATCAATATGCATGTTTTCATCATATAGGAGGGAATCTATTAAGTCATATGCTTCAGTTTCAACTTTTGACAAATATCTACCTGTTTTCGCTTGTGCCGATTCGACATATCCGCGGTTATATCTGCAGCTTAATTTACCTTGGTAATAACTAAAGACTGGTGATGAATAAACAGGAGATTCACCTGGTGTTTCCTCACCACGACGATCCAAGAAATATGGAAGATAGAGAATTCCAAGATACTCTGGGTACCTATCCAGAATTTCATTGTAAACCGCGATGGAACTTACGATACTACTGTAACCGCCAGTTTTAGCTTTTCGAAGACTTAATAATCCGACTACGTCAGATCCATCTGGGTGAAAGGGAAGATGAGCATTCGTTTGGTAACCACGTACATTTGAATCATTAATGTCGAGACCTTGGTCAACAACATGTCCTAATAGATCACCCTTTGCGTTTTGCGTTACCGGGATGCCCAGGTGGACTCCGAGACCCCAGTAAATGATGCTTGCTTCTTCATCTGTATACTTTTCAATTGGTAAGCCACGAATTAATAGAAAACCTCTCCCATTCTCCAGCTCGTCTATAAAGTTTGCTATTTCGTCAGAAAGATCCGGAATTGGAAAGTCCTCCTTGTTAAAATCAGGTGCCTTTAACCCTTTTTGTTTTACATAGAATAAAGCGCTTTCAAGATCTGCAATCGTTTTCTCTGACAAATAATAAATCCATGAATCATCTTTAGCTAAATCAATACCTTTCCAAGCTACTGGTCCTTGAATTTTTTCCTTTAAAATAGACGGCACCGAGAATCCTCCTTCGTTTTCTATTGCAATTTTAACTAATGAAAAAGTTTGGGCTATTTTCCTACTTTAAAAGCGACTGTCACTATCTTTAAAACCCTTATACAAACAATTATTGCTTAATAAATGATGTTCCTTGTTCCCCCCTTCACTTCCATGGAAGTGCTTTAAATAACTTCTGACTGTTATAATTGTTATTCTGTTAATTATATTCATAATTTTCAGTTAAATAAAATTAAATTTTTTAATCTGTAAATAACCTTTACTAATAAATGGAAAATACAACACTCTTGTACAGAGCAATCTTACAACACATATCATTATATTAATAAAACTTAAGTGCAATTTAAAATTTTTAATTTTATATAATTATCATTTATAGGTAGAATCAAAGATAGAAATGATTTAATATTCTAATAAATAAATTTCAAGCAGAGTCTAATACAAGTTAATTCGAAACAGGAGGTTGAACTATGGACTTAAAACTATCTGGAAAAAAAGCACTTATCGTTGGAGGAAGCAGGGGTATTGGCAAAGCTATTGCCCGTCAGTTGGCTTTTGAAGGTGTAGATTGTACGATTTGTTCAAGAAACGAATCTTCACTAAAGAATGCAGCAGACGAATTGGCCAAAGAAACCAACAGAAGTATTTATCCAATCGTGGCAGATACCACTGATCCTGACTCTATCCTAAATTTAGTTGAAAAATCAGCAGCAGAAATGGGAAGCATTGATATTTTAATCAACAGTGGAGCCCGTGTAGGAGGCCATGAACCAGAGGAATTTAACAGCATTAAAGATGAGCTTATCTTGAAAGATTTTGAAGAAAAGTATATGGGCTATTTTCGTTGTGTCCGGGCTGTTGCACCTTATATGATCCAAAATAATTGGGGACGTATTATCAATATAAGTGGTCTGGCAGCTAGAATTGGCGGCAATTATTTTAGTTCCGGTCCTCGTAATGCATCTGTTGTCCATATGACAAAATCCGCATCATTAGAATTAGGAAAGCACGGAATTACTGTCAATGCTGTTTATCCAGGGATTGTCGATACGGAAACGTTTAGAGGCCGTGTCACTAATGAGGAAGCTATACGCCAGGCAGCATCAATGAATGCACTCGGCCGCTTGATTACACCAGAGGAAATTGCTAATGTCGTTACCTTCCTAGCCTCACCTTTGGCGGCATCGATAACTGGCGATGTCATTTCGGTAACCGGTGGAATTGGAAATACCGTTTATTACTAAATGCCAAGGGTTGCTATTGTTACTGTTTCGTAGATTATCAATAATTTCTATTTAAAAATTAAATAGGTTATTTTAAAAAGCGAGCCTCACTAAATTCTGAGGCTCGCTTCATTTAGAACATTTTCTTTCAATCTATCTCTATTGTATATTTTAAGGAACTCAAGAACTTCTCGATCCTAGAAACAGTTAATTCTATGTTCTTTGAGAAAATGGCCATTTGTACAAAAAATCCGTGGACCATCCCGGGTTCACATTCATATTCAACTTGAACACCAAAATCTTTCAGACGTTCAGCATAGGCCATTCCTTCATCCCGAAGCACATCATTTTCCGCTGTAATAACAATTGCTGGCGGGAGACCACTTAAATCTTGAGCGACCAAGGGGGAAGCATATTCATTACACCTGTCCTCATTATTCCTTAAATAATGATCACGGAACCAAATCAACTGTTCGCGATCAAGACCAAATCCTTTTGCAAAGGCTCGATGGGATTCCGTATTGAACTCAAGATTTGTCGCAGGATAGATTAAGACCTGTGCAGTGATGTTTGGACCTTTTTTGTTTCTCGCCATCATCGTAACTACAGTCGCTAGATTTCCACCTACGCTATCCCCTCCAACTACCAATCGAGAAACATCTCCGTTAAATGAAGTTCCTTTTTCAAAAGCCCATTGCAATGCGGAATAGGCGTCTTCTACTGGAGTCGGAAACTTATACTCTGGAGAAAGACGATAGTTTACGGATACAACAATACTTTCCGTTCGATTCGCTATCATTCGGCAGCTAGCATCCGTTGAATCAATGTCTCCTAGAACCCATCCTCCACCATGGTAGTAAATAAATAGAGGGAAAGGACCTTGCCCCTCCGGTATATATACCCTGCATTTGATTGTTTCATCCTGGCTTACTGGAATCATGAAATCCTCAACTTTTGAAAGCGGTTCTAGTTTTACAGCAGGACGCGGTGCTTTAGAAAGCATCTCTCTTACTGACTTATGATCCATCGTATGAATAGATGGCAGCTGATTAAATGCTTGTAAATATTTTTCTGCTTGTGGATCTAAATTTGCCAAAAAACATCATCCTCACTTCAGGTTATTTTTAGATTACCCAGTCTATATCCGAAACCATTATTCCTGTCACGAAACTCTCAGATTAACTTCAAACTAAAAACATAAAATGGTGATTTTATTCATCATTTTCGTTGAATAAAATCACCATACAAGAAATATTGGTGATTATTATTACCACCGATTTTTATCTAATTACAGGTGCTCCTCCTATATAAAACTCGAAACCTGGAGCAATTTTTCGGCCATTTGGCATCATGAGCCACAATCTTAATAAATGACGTTTGCGGTCTTCTTCTTCATAATCTACAAATAGTGTACGTGAATGAAAAACGGTATAATTATTAACGAATTGCATATCACCCGGTTCCATCATCATATCAATATGAAAGTTTTTATCAGCAGTAAGGGAATCTATAAAATTAAATGCTTCGATTTCCTCTTTCGACAAAGAGATACCTGTTTTCGTTTGTGCTGATTCGACATATTGACGCATATATCTGCAGCTTAATTTACCATCGTAATAGCTAAAGATCGGTGATGGAACTACTGGAGATTGACCTGGTGCTTCTTCCCCACGAAGATCATGGGCGAATGGACGATAGAGAATTTCAAGGTACTCTGGGTGATTATCCAGAATTTCATTATAGATAGACATCGCACTAGCGATACTGCTTAAACCGCCAGATTTCGCTTTACGAAGACATAGTAATCCGACAACATCAGCGAGATCTGTGTGATAGTCAAGACGTACATTCGTTTGGTAACCTCTTACTGTTGTATTATCATTAAAGTCTTTACCCATATTTTTGATATGCCCTAAGAGGTCACCCTTTTTTCCTTGAATGATCGGTAGGCCCAAGTGAAGTCCAAGACCCCAGTAAATGATACTAGCTTCATCGTCGGTATATCGATCCATTGGTAATCCACGAATCAATAGTAATCCTCTTCCATTCTCCAGCTCGCCAACAAAATAAGCAATTTCATCAGCGAGATCAGGAATAGGGAAATCCTCCTTGTTAAAATTGGGAGCCTTTAACCGTTTTTGTTGAACATGTAATACAGCCTTTTCAAGAGCTGCAAGGGTTTTCTCTGACAAATAATAAATCCATGAATCATCTTTTGCTAGTTCGATACCTTTCCACGCTGAACGCCCTTGAATTTTTTCCTTTAAAATAACTGACATACATATTCCTCCTTTATATTTGTTATATCACTGTAATTAACCGAATATTTTGAATTTATTATTTATGGTACACTTATTAATTATTTAAATGAAATTATCATTTGTAACTTATAATTAAGTTAGATCAATATAATCTTACTAAGAATCTTTCAATCTACGTTTATATCTCTTAAATGCTCACTTGCTCATCTGTTTCAATTATTGTTTGGCTTTCCTTTGCGGGACGTACACCGATCCAAAACAATAATCCGACTATGAGCATCCCTAAAGAAGAGGCTTGAAATGCGTATCCGTATCCGATAGCTTCAGTCGCTGCATTTTGAATAAGATAGCCAAATACGAGTGGAGCAATAATACTTGTAGTACTTGCAAGTGCAATGAACGTCCCTTGTGCCTTTCCAATATTCTGGGGAGAAAAAAACTCTATCAATATTGCGGGTGCGAGTGAAAGAATGACATACGCAAAACCCGGAGCAAGTGTGAAGAACAATATGGATATCGCCGTGGAATTCACGGCATTTGCTAGGTATAAACATAGAGCGGATAACATCATCGTTATACCGGCAAGATTTATTCGTGCTTTACGAATATCTCTGGTTTTACGATAGAGCCGATCTGATAGAATGGCAAATCCTAATTGGAAAAAGGCTGCGAAAAGAAAAGGTAAAGACACTGCTAATTTTAATGTTTGACCATTAAAATGTTGAATTTTGGTGAAATAGGCTGGAAGCCATACCGCTTGTACGGACAATAACCAATAGGCACACCCCCCGCACAAAACGATTAGAATAAAATTTTTAGATAATAGATGCGGAAGAAACTGACTCCAAGAAACTTTAGAGAGGCTGGATGATTGCTGCTCCTTTTGCTGTATCGACGGCCAGCCGATTTCTTGAGGACTATCTTTACCGAAAATCATCCATAAAACCAGTACAATCAGTCCCAGAATACCCATCGCTATAAATGCAGATCTCCATCCATAATGATCAATCAAGGAGATTAATAATGGTGAAGCGATCGCAGATCCCCCTGTCGTTCCTAATAGAACCGCACCAAAGCCGATGCCGTGCCTGTGTTTCGGGAACCATTTTCCCATGATTGCCGTGGATAGAGCGGGGGCAGGACCTTCACCAGCTCCCAAAATCATTCTGGTTAACAAAAGCATAGACAAACTGCTAACGAAAGGGGTGAAAAATTGAACTATCAACCAAATCAACGACATCCAAGTTAACATTTTTTTCGTGTTTTTTGAATCGGCCATGCCGCCAAGAATAATAGAGGAGAAGGTAAAGAACCAAAAGAAAGAACTTCCTACGACTCCCCATTGCGATGGACTTAAATGTAACTCTTTCATTAAAGGAACGGAAACCAAACCAATAATTATTTTATCCACTTGGTTGATCATCCCGCTAAGAACTAGAAATAATAAGATAATCCAAGAATATTTTGGAGTGCTTGTCATGTAAATCTCCCCACGTTTCCCTATATAAGGAACACCTTTTTCTGTGCTCTGAAAAGGTGTTCCCACTCGTTCTTACGAAACGTTCTATTAAAAATCACTTCAAGGTTTCTACAATACCGCCAGATGTTGTTTTACGTTGCGGTACGCCGCCGCGACCTGGTTTACCCGTATTCTCATCAATAAACATCGCGAATTCAGGGGAAATTTCCCGACCATTTGGCATCGTGAGCCACAATCTTAAAAGATGACGTTTGCGTTCCGGCTCTTCATAGTCTTCGTATTGAGTACGTGAGTGCAGAATCGTATAATTATTGACGAACTGCATATCCCCTGGCTCCAACATCATGTTATAATGTAAATTCTCATCATGAAGGAGGGAATCCAGTAAGTCTAATGCTTCAATTTCCACTTTTGACAATTGGATGCCTGTTTTTGCTTGTGCTGATTCGATAAATAAACGGACATATCTACAGCTCAGTTTACCTTCATAATAATTAAAGATTGATGATGTAAATACTGGAGGTTCTCCCGGTGCTTCCTCTCCACGACGATCAAAGGAAAATGGACGACAGAGAACTCCTAAATATTCCGGATTCTTCTCCAGAATTTCATTGTAAACAGTCATCGAACTGATGATACTGCTGTGACCTCCAGATTTCCCTTTTCGCAGGCTTAATAATCCAACAACATCAGATCCATCAGCATGAAATGGAAGATGCAGTTTCGTTTGGTAACCACGTACATTAGAATTTTCTAAGCTAAAACCTTGATCTGTGACGTGCCCTAAGAGGTCACCATTTGCGTTTTGCGATACCGGAATGCCCATGTGAAGTCCGAGACCCCAGTAAATGATGCTTGCTTCTTCATCTGTATACCTTTCAATAGGTAATCCACGAATTAATAGGAACCCTCTCCCATTCTCCAGCTCTTCAACAAAGTAAACGATTTCTTCATATATATCAGGAATCGGAAAATCCTCTTTGTTAAAATCAGGTGCTTTTAAACCCTTTTGTTTAACATGAACTAAAGCGTTCTCAAGCGAGGCAATCGTTTTTTCAGACAAATAATAAACCCATGAATCATCTTTAGCCAGGTCAGTGCCTTTCCACGCTACTTGCCCTTTAACTTTTTCCTTTAAAATGGTTGACATAATTAATCCCCCTTTAATAAGTTGGTTCATCTCTTACTTCACTTCAGTCAATTCTCTTAACTCTCTGCGCAAAATCTTCCCTGTTGAGTTCTTAGGCAGCTCTTTAAAAAATTCTACTCGTTTAGGAAGCTTGTACTTCACCAGCTTATCGTGACAGAATTGAATAATGTCATTCATGGTGATCTGCTCATCCTTAACTACAACAAAAGCTTTAACACTTTCTCCGTATTCCCCATCTGGAACTCCGATTACGGCCGCCTCTACCACAGCAGGATGTTGATACAGGACTTCCTCCACTTCACGAGGATATACATTGTAGCCTCCAACAATAATAATGTCCTTCTTGCGGTCAACAATGTAGATGTATCCTTCTTCATCCATTGTTGCGAGATCACTAGTGTAAAACCACCCGTCATTAAAAGCAGCTGAAGTAGCTTCCGGCATCCCCAAATATCCCTTCATTACATTTGGCCCTTGAACAACTAATTCTCCGACTTCTCCTCTCGGCAATTCTTTTCCGAACTCATCTACAACTTTGCTTTGGACAGCTGGAATATTCAAGCCGATAGAACCTGGCTTGCGAGTCCCTTTTAAAGGATTAATAGCGACGAGAGGAGCAGTTTCCGAAAGCCCATATCCTTCCAAGATAGAAACATTAAACTTGTTTTCAAATTTATGCAGCAGCTCTGCCGGAATCGAGGCACCTCCAGAGATACACATGCGAATAGATTGGCAATCCTCCGCAATCGCTTCAGGCAATTGATAGATAAAACTGTACATCGTAGGTACTCCAGCAAACACGGTTGCCTTTTTTTCTCGAATGGTGCTGACCACGTCATGAGGGCTGAATTTAGGCTGGATCAGGACTGTTGCCCCACAAGCAATTGGCGCATTCAGACAAATTGTCATACAGAATACATGGAACATTGGCAGAACAGCTACGACACGATCTTTAACATCGAGTTCTAATAATTTTGAAATGGAGTCCGCATTTGAAACCAAGTTCCGATGCGTTAACATTGCACCCTTTGGTTTCCCGGTTGTTCCTGATGTGTATAGAATGACTGCAAGATCTTCCTCATCAATGTAAGGGCTTCCATTAACATTAATGCTTGTGCCTGTTTCCATGAGATGCTCCCATGTCGATTCCTGATCCTCGGCTTCGGTATATACCACAAGCTTCAGATTTTCCAATTGCTTTTTTACTTCTGATAACTTCGGTTTTACAGATACATGAGTAATGACCGCTTTGGCTTGACTATTGTCTAATAAGTAGTTAATTTCCCCTTGGGTATACAAAGGATTGATCGGAACAACAAATGCACCAAGCCGTAAAATACCGTAGTACGCAATGAGAAATTCAGGGCTATTTCCTAAAATAAGAGCCACTCCATCTCCCTTCCTGATTCCTTGTACATACAGACCAGCAGCCAATCGATCCACCTTCTGATTTAGTTCTTGATAAGTAACACTTTTATCTCCATAGATATAAGCGATACTTTCTGGGAAATTACTTGCGCTTCTTTTTAGATTTTCGTTTAAGTTATAACTCATTAAATGAATTCCACCCCTTTTCTCACATAGGAGGCTTTGAATACCCACTATTTTGAATATTTAAAATATTATTACATTTTAAGTATACTCATAAATTATAATTAAATAAAATTAAAGATTTTAATTTGTATATAAGTATTAATAATATTAAAAAGAAACTTCAGGATAACAGAAGGGCTACTTCGATGATCTCTCCATCTACCTCTAAAAAAAAGACAAAACCCCAGTAAAGAGCTTTGTCTTTTTTATATTTTTATTAATTTATAAAATAGAGCTATTGCAATAATTGGTTCTTTAGATATTTTTCTATTAACTCAATAAATAAGTTCATAGATTTCGTATGCAATTCCACAGATTCTGTTATAACTGAAAAATTTCTTTTTATCGGTGTCCCTTTTACATTTAATACTTGAATTGTACCAAGCATTCTTTCTTTTTTTACAGTAAGTTCAGATAAGTAACTAATGCCAAGCCCGGCTTCAACTGCTTCTTTTATAAGTTGTGTGCTGCCGAACTCCATTAACTTGGTAGGACGTATTTGTAAAGATTGAAATAATGTTTCTGTTGCCTCTCTTGTACCAGAACCTTCTTCACGGACAATCCAATTCTCTTGTTCTACCTGTCTTCGTGTAACTTCCTTATTGAAATAAATTGGATATTTACCCCCTGCCACGATATACATTTGGTCGGTGGAAACGGATTTTATATATATATTTCGAAGAGAAATTTCCCCCTCTACAATTCCTACATCGATCTCATGACTTGTGATTGCTTTGGCAATATCCCTTGTGTTGCCAATCTGTACCGAAGGGAAGATATTAGGAAATAGGTTTTTCATTCTTGCAAGTATATGTGGTAATACATACTCTCCAAAGGTATAGCTGGCACCAATTTTTAATGGTCCTGTTGGCTCGTTATTTAATTCATTCACTAACATTGACATTCGTTTATATAAACCTGTTATTTCTTTAGCATGTAAATAGACTATTTCTCCTGCTTTAGTTAGCTGGACAGATTTGTTTGTTCGCAGAAGTAGTTTTGCACCTACATGTTTTTCCAATTGTTGAATTTGCTGGCTGACTGCAGGCTGAGTCATATGAAGCACTTCCGCTGCTCTGGAAAAGTTTCTTTTATCAGCCACAGATATAAATACAGATAATAGTTGATCCATATGTTCTCCTTCTTACTATCGCATTTACTTATTATAACTATAATAATCATTTATTTTCCTTATTGTAAATCATTAGGTACGATAAATTATAAATAATCCAAATAAGGGGTTGAAAAACATTGGAACAAAAAGCGTTAATAACTCCCAGTCCAAATAAGCAAAAAAAAGCGGCAAAAAAGCTAAATGTTTCTTTGATTTATGGAATTGGTTTTACATTGATCATAGCCGTGTTAGGTTTTATTTTGGCAGCGTTGCCAGGTCTAAATCATATTGGACCTCTTGCGTGTGCCATTTTACTAGCTGTGGTTTATAGACAGGTTTTTGGATATCCAAAAAAATTACGTACTGGTATTCAATTTTCATCAAAAAAACTATTGAGATTTGCCATCATACTTTATGGATTAAAGCTTAACATGATTGTGATATTTCATCAGGGTTTCCCTCTATTGCTAAGAGGGACAATAACGATCATTTTTTCAATTGTTGTTCTTATGATCATTGCAAAATGGCTAAAGGCAGATTTTAATCTTTCTTTATTATTAAGTGTCGGCACAGGCATTTGTGGTGCAGCTGCCATCGCAGCCGTATCGCCAATTATAAAAGCAAAAGATGAAGATACGGCTATGGGAGTAGGCATCATCGCATTAGTCGGCACAGTGTTTTCAATAATCTATACGTTAATATATCCTTTTTTATCAATTGGTCCTATGAACTACGGAAATTGGGTTGGAATCAGCCTACACGAGATAGGCCATGTTGCTTTAGCTGCTGCCCCGGCAGGCCAGGATGCTCTTGCTCACGCATTACTTGCCAAACTTACACGAGTATTCCTATTAGTTCCGGTTTGCTTTATTCTCATGCTTTGGATGAAAAAGAAAGGAAAAATAGAAGGGGAGGCAAGATTCGAGTTTCCATGGTTTTTAATTGGCTTTATCGTTATGAGTTTTGTAGGAAGCTATATCATTGGTAATAAGGTATTGGTATCACAAAAAGTGATGTCTGATATTGCAGACTTCACATCATTAATGTTAACAATGTCAATGACCGGATTAGGATTAAATATTAGCTTGAAAGAATTACGTACCAAAGCAATACGTCCACTTATTGCCATTATTATTACATCATTTCTTTTATCATCGCTAACGTATATTAGTCTTTAACAAAGAATAAAAAGGAGAATTTTTACCCACTGCAATACATATATGACCATCATGAATATGTTCAAACCGAATATTTTTTTCTTTTTTTAACTCATTATAGATGTATAGATCATAGCAAAATCGTAATTTTCCTTGTTGAAATTCTGAATAATATCTGTAGGATTTTGCTAACTAATTCTAAATCAAACCATATGGAGGTATAGGGGTTACCGGTTAATTGTATTTCAAGGAGGAGATAAACGATAGATCCAGTCATTGGTCTGGATGTAGCAAAAGGTGAAAGTCAGGTTCAATCATTCTTGGATAAAAAGAAGCCATACAAAAAGAGCTTTAAAGTAGCACATAAACTTGAAGGTCTGACAAGTCTTCTAGACTTTATTAGAGAAGTCGAAGATGTATCAGGGAGACGTCCTCTATTATGTTTGATTTATTTGAATTATCTGAATTTTATAAATCATAATTGACTAATATATCACATGGTTGTAGTATTTAATTATGAGTAATTGGTCCCATTTAAAATTAGGAGCGTTATCAATAGTGATTGAGCGGGATCTATTTATGGAAGGATTCATAATAAAATATATATATGGATACAGGGAAAGATCCATGCATATTGAGCAATTTGAAGGGGAATTAGGGATCAAAATATTTAACAGGTCAAGGTCAGGGGGCTTTACCAACTGAGGAAGGAAAAAAATCAGATTATGAACAACAACCCGAATAACGACGCCATATAAAGGTGCATTTATTCGGGTTGATCTGTCTCTAAAATTCACCAGTTGCCAATTTCCTTAAACAAGTTCAGTTATTTGGGTCTGTGTGTTCTTCTTTGACCCTTATGATAGCATGCGTCACAAATTTGAAACCGTAAGCTATCCGGCAACTTTTTTCCACATCGCTTGCATTTTTTCTGATAATTAATCATTTCATCTTTTAACTGATCATGAACACCATCACTGATCTCTTCACGGACACGTTCCCAATAAATGGCTTCAGTTCTTCTTCCCATTCGGTATAGAAATAAAAGATGTAGACCTATGGCTTTATAGGAAAGTTCCAATTCCTCTAGATTCCTTGTCTTGATGATTGGATCTGGTAGATTGCTGCTCTCGGCTATGGCTTCGACCGTCTCTAGCCACTGCCGGATAAGTCTAGGTTCTTTAGCTGAAAAGGGTAGATGTAGGAATCCATATAAATCCATTAACGAAAAACGTGCTTCGATTTCAGTATCTCGAATCAACTCGTAAAGCTCGCGTTCTTCTGTGAGGGATGCCTTTTTAGTTCCGTTTGGGGGCTCGAATTTCTCCCACAATTCAAAAAATGTTCCTAGATGCCGATAATACTTCTGAAAACGTTCAAATACTGCAGAAGTAGGAGCTATAGTAAAAGTTTGAACGGGCTCATCTACCTGTTCAAGCAGTTTATTCATTATTTTTATCTCTGCTGTAAAAGCAACCTTTCCGGTGTCGTAAATACCTTTTCTCCCTGCCCGTCCTGCGATTTGTTTAACTTCTTGTGATGTCAGTCTTCTTCTGCGTGTCCCGTCGAATTTTTCATTCTCAAGAAAGACAATGCGACGGATTGGCAAGTTCAATCCCATTCCTATTGCATCTGTGGCAACAACAACAGATGTTTCGCCACGATTAAAAAGCTCAATTTGTCGTTTTCTATTCTCAGGGGGCATGCTCCCATATATCATGCTGACACTATGTCCACTCCCTTGGAGACGGGAGGCAGTTTCTAGAACCTGCCTTCTTGAAAAACAAATAAGCGCATCCCCTTTTTTGGTGTACTTCAATCCAAACTCTCTTGGTTCTATCTCCAAGGGAATGTCCCGTGTGTATTCATGCAGTTCTAAATTTGCTCCATTTAATAGGTTGAGAAGCATCATTTTTATATTCCTGCTCCCAATAATGTGTACTTCCTTAGCATTTGCTTGCGTGATTGCTCGAAACCAAGAAAAGCCACGATCTTTATCTGCAATCATTTGGGCTTCATCAATGACGATTACCTCATGGTAGTCTTTTTCATGAAACATTTCGACTGTACAAGAGAAATGTTTAGCACCCTCCACCGACTTTTCTTCTTCTCCGGTCTTTAATGAGCAAGGCACCCCTTCTGCATTTAGCTTGTCAAACACTTCTAATGCTAGAAGTCTTAGCGGGGCAAGATATAAACCACTTTCGGCTGCTTTCATTTTTTTGAGTGCCTGATGTGTCTTCCCAGTATTGGTCTCACCGATATGCAAAACATACCTAACCCTTTTTCCTAATGAAGGAGTATAGGCCTTTCCAAAAATATCTTCAATAATCCGTTCCTCTTCTGCTTGCCTTCTGGCTTGTTCCGCCAATACCTCAGCTTTTCTTCTTTCCCTGTTCTCCTCATCTTCTTCAAATATTTTCTGGTGCAATGATTCATTAAAAGGAGTCTTCGCAAGTTTCAGTAAATCAGATAGGTATTCTTCTTGAAGTTCATCAAAACAAGCCTGTGACAAATCAGCCAATTCATCTCGAAGCATTCCTTGAAGGGCTCCCGAAGTCAATTTTTCCCCATATGCTTCCAAAAAATCATGGTGCAGTGTTACAGGTAAATGGTTAATGAACTTTTTTGGAGCGAACCCTAAAATAAACTCTGAAATTAGCCTTTCATACCTATAAAAATAATTTTCATATTCGTAATGATTCTTCCCCCAATCAAACAAGGAGTGTATATCACCTGTTAGTTCTTCAAAAAAATCAGTTACCATTAAGTATTCTGTTGATTCAAACAAACCTGCTTCCACCAATTGTTCTTCTAGCATATATGGGGTAACATATTGAAACTTCGGTTTATTTTGAAGATCAGCTACTAATATTTCAGCGATATAATACCTAACATGCAAATATAAAAGAAGCGAACTCTTCTCAAAAAAAGTATTAGCTTCGTCTTGAAGCCTTTCACGTACTTTCCACCGCTCATTAGCCAGCCGTTGTTCTTCTTGTCGTTTAAAGAAGTTTTCCCTTGCTTTTTTATATCTCTCCTCCCATTCTTCCTGATTTTCAGAGAAGGTAATTTTGATCCAGGTTAATACATCAAAAGGACGATAGCTCTTTAATTCATTGCGGAACAAGCTGTTGATTAGCTTGTGATCTGACCCTTCAGTAACAAAGCCCCTTTCGTTTAGAAATCCCCTTTTTTCTTTTCTAGGCACATCGTTTGAAGCCTTACTCAACCAGACATTGATCCATATCTGCTCTATATAAGACATCCTGTCAGATATGTACGTCGAATAAGAAGGTAATGTCTCTTGATTCTCTAAATAAAAATCCATATCCTGGATGATTTTTTGTTTTGTATTCTCTATTGCAATTGGGTATATATTTTCTAATTTTCCCATAATGATCCCCTTTTGAATTTCCTGTATGTAAGTTTACTCTTTTTCTTATTTATCCTCTCCAAAACAATTTTTTAAATTATCTCCACGCATGTTTTATCTGCAAAATTCATAAGAACTTAACCGTTCGTTAAAGAAATGTACAAACGCAACCTTGCAGATAATATGATAAATCATACCAGGTGTGTTAGGTAAATGGTACTCTTACCATTTCATGTACAGTATAATACATGATAGTTAGATTAGTTACTTATTATAATGGAATTTCATCGAGAAGTGATACAAATCACGTCTTATTGATTTTGCAGAGGAAACGTATGAATGACAATACATTGACTAATGCTTATGTAAAAGGTATATAAGGTAGATTTTAAATGAGGGTAAGGAAAATAATGATTTTTCAATTTATCCGAAATATAATAAGGATCATGAGTATACTGACAAAACATTCTGAACTTAGAAATATAGAGAGTGTTACTTACATAATCGATAACATATGTGTCCTTTATAAATGAATTCAAACTGTCACGGCAATCAATATATTGCTCTTGAGTCTTTCTAGTTGATTATGAAAAATAACATCCAGAAAAGCTAAAAAGACTATAGAAAAAGGGGAGCCTGAAAATGATTCAGCATGATATCAATTACTATAAAAATTTCGACTCTATCGCAAAAGAGGTATTAGCATTATTAGCTCATACGATAGAGGTCAATACATTCTTCCTTTCTATTCGTAGTCCTTTACAAAGTTTTATGATTAAATCTTTTAACCGAAATGCAGAGCTAATATTTGAAGGAGACACCCTTCCTTATAATATGGTTTTTTGCAAATTAGTTGTTGAAAATGATTTGGAACCGCTTGTTATCCCCAACTTAAAGCAACATCCCTTGACAAGCGATCATCCTATAACGAAGGTTATTGGAAACGGATGTTTTATGGGCTATCCCCTAACAAATGGGGATAATATCTTCGGGACACTTTGTGCTTTTGACATTAAACCTTTTGATTTCAAAGAGTATGATGTGATACTCATTAAGTCTTTGGCAACTTTAATCAGTCAATCAATCGTTCTTGAAAATGGGATTATCAGGGACTCATTGACGGGTCTCTATAATCGGAACTTCATTTATAATTATTTCAATTATAATAAGGAAAAAATACACAATGAAATGGCTATACTTTATATTGATTTGGATCATTTTAAATATTTCAATGACTCTTTTGGTCATGATATCGGAGACTCTGTTATTAAAAGGACGGCTGAATGTCTATTGCAATTTGTACCAGAGGATAGTTATGTGGCACGAATCGGCGGGGATGAATTTATCGTTTTGTTACCTACATCTCAGTGTGAGGATCTCTTAATAAGCACCCAACAAAAGGCTGAATTCATTTTAAAACAATTATCCACCATGCCCATTCACATTAATGGAAATGTTTATTTTGTCTCCGCAAGCATCGGGATAAGTTTTTATCCTGACAATGGAACCGAAATGGAGTCACTTTTGAAAAAAGCGGATTGGACAATGTATAAGGCTAAAGAGTCTGGACGAAAAAAAATCCAATACTATCAAGAATGATTTTGCACTTCTAAATAAATAAAAAAACCAGTGTTTATTACACACTGGTCTTCCATTATCGTAAAAAGATCCAACGTTTCGCTTTCAACCTTTGCAGGAGCTTCAGCAAGTTCGCATTTTCTTTATGTATCCGTTTCTCAGATGGTGAAGCGGAGGGGGTCGGGATGTTCACTCTCTCGGGTTTTTTGTTCATATACTGAAAGACCCTTCCTATTCTTTAGTTTTGAATAGTATATGCATATTTCCTCTAAATATCATAAGGGCAGAGGAATTTTCCTCTGCCCTTATTCTTATAGTACGTCTCTTAATCGACTGAATCGTGCAGTTTTTTCTTTTTGATTCAGGATAATGCGTTCATTCTGTTTCATCACCTTTTTAGTATGAGGGCTTAAGCCTACATCGGGAATCTTGACCTGCGGTTTGATTACGGCAACTGAAATCTCGCTGCCTGCTTTATCATAAATGCTCATTCATCCTTCACCACCTTGCTTTTGTTTTATGACCATATCAAACATCATGATCAATAATGCTATTAATAAACAATCCACTTCTGAAACGAAGCTTTCTGATTTAACGTTTAGGATATAAGGTTCCATTAAAATACTTACAGGCTGCAATGCCATTTTTTCTTCATCGTTATAATACGTATCTTCTCTTTCCAATGTAGCACGGATGATACTGCCATTCAAGTTCGGATGCCCATTTAGCACCAATTGCTTGTCCTGTTCCGTTTTAAAAGGGAGAATCTTCACGTTCATCCCCTCTTTAGCGGCATAGGCCTGAAGCAGAATACTCAAGTAAGCTAGGTATTCCTTATTCGTTTGATAATACTCCGGAATTCCCTCTTTTTTCAAAAGGTGAAACATATTTTTTACCTTTTCGCGGTTGTCCGTTAAAAGTTTGTCACTTTCCGCAACAGCCCTTGTGGCATAGGAAAGTTCATTATCGCCGATTTTGGATATATACATACTCAAAAACACAAACATATCCACCAGAACAAACACAATCGCCATAATCAAAAAATTCTTCCACTCAATGAATATACTTTTCGGATAGAAACTCCAATAAATCAATGCTCCCAATATAAAAATGACATACCAGGTTTTCCTAATCGCTTCAATCTTCCTACTTACCTTGTCTTTAAATTTCCAGGAAAGAACAACATATGCTAATAAAGCTATAAATACAATCCACACAAAGACTCTGAAAAACATTAACACATCTTTTTATCACCCTGCCCCTCATACAGCTGTTACCTTTCTCATATCTCTCTCTATATATTATTCAGTATAAATACATCTTTTCCCTGCATAGGGAGTGTGAAACTTATGTGCCGCTGGAGAGTTTTTCTCTATATAAATAAGACACTAACCATAAAGTCAGTGTCCATTTATTAATTCATGCATTTTTCAATCGATTCTTCAAAACCTTTCCACCTGGATTCCGAGGAAGCTCTGAAACAATTTCGATTTCTTTTGGAACTTTATAGCTTGCTAATTGTTTCGAAGTAAATTCTATAATTTCATCCTTTTCGAGAACTATATTCTCTTTGGTTACTATGAAGACTTTTACCATTTCACCAAAGATTTCATCCGGAATTCCTACTACTGCGACTTCTAAAACTTTCGGATGGGTATATATCACATTTTCCACTTCCACTGAATAGACCTTTTCTCCACCACGGTTAATCATATCTTTTTTACGATCCATAATATAGATAAAACCATCTTCATCTATTTTCGCCAGATCGCCTGAACGCCAGTACCCATCGATAAATGCAGATTGATTAGCCATATCATTTTCCCAATATCCTTCTATGACCATAGGTCCTTTAAAAATGGGAGGATCTTATTTTTACTTTTGGTTTCCTTAGTAAATAATGTAAAAGAACACCTCCTCCCGCATAGAAATCCTTCTGTCCTTTCCAGACAATCAAACTAAGATATCTGTTTGCTTTCCTTTTTCCAGCGGCTATTGATTATATTTAACATTTCAAAGAACGGAGAACTAATATTACGGGGTGGTTCACCCTATTCTATTATTCTCTTCACATATTACAGGTACCTGATCTTTCATTGTTTTTACCGCTTATTTCATTTTAATGAAGCGTCAATTCTCTATTAATAACTAAAATTTCTTTTTATGACTAACCTTAAAGCAGTTTATTATACGATTCCAGTATGACTATACAATCCAATAACGAAGAATACCACTAATGTTTTAATGATAGTTATCCCCAAATATATCTCGGTACGATTGACGGTGTGTTAGTCCTCTAATGACAAGTAAAGTAATAGCCCCACCATTGTGAGGAAGGGAATCCATCCCTCCGGCAGCCATTGAAACTACTAGAAACTACTCGATGCATTACTTCAAACGGATACTGATCTGTATATTGGATGTACTTATCTGCCATTAACGCATAGAGAAATTTCCATTCCTCCTGATGCAGAACCTGCAGAACCTGTGATTCCAGCAAGGATAGTAGTAGTTACCTAACCATTTATTAGAGGACGTGTGAAAATAATTGAAATACCATCACGAACGGCGTTTAACCCAGGTAGCGATTTGATTACTGCACCGAATACTTACATTTAATCTGATCTTAAATTCCGTCATACCATTTCGATTATTTTCAGAAAATTCATATTTTTATAACGAAGAACATAGCAAGATAGTATTCATACTGAATTGTTTGTCTCTTTCAATCACGCCGATTACGATATAGACACTAACCTTCCATGCTGCTTCTCCCAACCTTTCAGTTGTTTTACTTGGAACAGGAACTGAATTTTCCCAATAACAAAGCCAGTTTTTTTTCCTTCATGAGAGCAACTCCCTACTGTTACTCCAAGGCTGTATCCCCTCGGTTAGCTGGGATCAGGAAAAACGACAATGTTAGCTCCTTTTTTCCTGATTCTGGGGTTAATGAAACAGCCTTTCCTGTACTTGCCTCTCGATTCATAATAACAGAAACAACTTGGACGACAGCTACTAACAAATACGCTTACTATTTATTTTTTTTACAGGGTGTCTTTCTAAGAGCTTTTTAAAGCACTGTCCTAGGCATCCTCGATAAAATGGACCGATTCTATTTGGAATCATTGATGAAGAATGTAATCACTTTCAAAATCTAATTTAAACTAGAGCTGGTTTGATCCAGAGAATATAAATGCATTCACTAATTTACCTACATCCGACTCCCCAAGATCGAGCAACGCCCCCGCTACCTTGAATGATGCCGTCCTTGCTTTTTGCCAAAAAGCTACTACGGTGTATTCCTTAAATAAATAATAGATTATTGACATTATTCCATAATTTAGTGTTACCTTCTTGTTACCAGTCTCCAGAACTTCTTTCCCTTACTAGCTGGATGATCGTAATCAGTTGGCTGCTCTTTTAGCTTTTAAGTGATTGATTCTAAAATGAAACCTTCCCGTTTAATGTCTCGTAGTTCTTTAAAAATCAATTCTTCTCTATGTCACCCTGTTATTTTTTATATGCCTCCCTCCCATGATTCCATATCCGATCACAATAGCAACATAAATTCATCATAGCTTGATTAAAGATAGTTATATAATTTCAAAGTTTTCTAATTATTTTAATACATCTCAATCCTATTATTATTTTCAAAAAAACTTTGCACCATGATTCGAATTGTAATCATGTATTTTAGAATTAGACCGCACCTAAACGGCCCTTGACCTGGCATTATTCTTGCATGTATTACCAATGAAAAAATTTAAGGAGTGATTTTCTTGTTTAATTTTAACCCTTCTGAAGAACAACAAATCATGATTGAAAAAGCAACTGCATTTATGAACGAGTTCGTTTACCCAAATGAAAAATATATGGTTCCACATCGCGGCCTGCCGGATGATATTTTAAAACCATTACAGGAACGGGTGAAAGAGCTTGGATTATGGGCCGGTCATTTACCAAAAGAAGTTAATGGAATGGGGATGGGCTTCGTTTCCCTCGGTTTACTGTCTGAAGTAATCGGTAGAAGTCCAATTGGTCCATACATTTTCGGCTCTATGGCACCTGATGCTGGAAATGGGGAAATTCTATGGAAGGCAGCCACCCCGATGCAGAAAGAGAAGTACTTGGTGCCTCTTGCCAACGGTGATATCCGCTCCTGCTTTGCGATGACAGAACCAGAAGTTTCCGGATCGGACCCTACGACACTTCAGGCCCGAGCTGAACTGGAGGGCGATGAATGGGTCATTAATGCCCATAAATGGTTTACAACAGGCGCTATTGGTGCATCGTTTTCCATTGTAATGGCAATGACAGATCCGGAAGCTCCACGTCATCAAAGATTCAGCTTGTTTCTCGTCGATTCTGATAATCCTGGTTTTGAAATCGTTCGTGAAGTACCTATTATCGGCGATCATTATACTGGTGGCCATTGTGAAGTGCGGTATACGAACTGCCGCATTCCTAAAGAAAACCTTCTTGGACAGCGTGGTGAAGGGTTTAGGCTTGCCCAACTAAGGCTTGGACCAGGAAGAATCACCCATGCAATGCGCTGGATTGGCGTTTCGAAACGAAGCTTCGATTTAATGCTTGACTACGCTTCTCGACGTGTGACACGTGGAAAAACACTAACCGAGTTCCAATCGATCCAAAACTTCATTGCTGATTCATCTGCTGATATTGAAGCTGCTCGTCTAATGACGCTCCATGCTGCCTGGAAATTGGACAATGGTGATCAAGCTCGTAAGGAAATCTCAAGAATCAAATATTTTGGAGCAAAAGTGCTGCATGATGTCATCGACCGAGCCATTCAAGTGCATGGCGCTCTCGGAATTACAGGGGATACGCCACTTGAAGGCTTTTACCGTGAAGCACGGACTGCCAGAATCTATGACGGTCCGGATGAAGTCCATCGCAGCGTAGTAGCCAAGCTGGAACTCAAGGAGTTTATGGGGGGGAAATCCAATGTCCAAAAACCAGTCCAAAACACAAGCCAGTCAAATTGATTGGAACGTAATCGAAAACTACATCCGCTCACATATTCCTTTTTTACCGAATGATTCACTGCAGGCTAAAGCTTTCTCTGCAGGTTACTCGAATATTACGTACCAAATCAATATCGGAAAGTGGGAGGGTGTTTTCCGTCGTCAACCATTCGGAGACCTCCCGCCAAATGCACATGACATGAAGCGAGAGTTTACGATTTTGGGCAAGCTTAATCCCGTTTTTCCTTTGGCACCAAAACCGTTTTTATATTGTGATGACCCAACCATTACGGATAAGCAATTTTATATAATGGAAAAGAAGGTAGGGCTTGTCCTTGATGATTCCCTTCCCCCTGAGTTGGATGGAAATCAAGCATATGCTAGGGCAGTCTCGGAAACGGTTGTCGAAACACTTACACGTTTACACGGCATTGATTATCAAGCAGCCGGGCTCAGTATGATCGGCAAACCGAATGGATATCTCGAACGTCAAGTCAAAGGCTGGATTAAACGCTACGAACGGTCGAAAACAGATGAATTAGACGGGGTAGGTGAAACCGAGCAGTGGCTGCTCGGCAAGCTTCCCTCCTCGTCACTTTCCAGTATTGTGCATAATGACTTCAAATTGAATAATATGATGTTTTCCTACAATAGCCCTGAAGCCGTGGCTGTTTTTGACTGGGAAATGAGCACAATCGGTGATCCATTAACGGATCTCGCCATCAGCTTGGCTTATTGGACCGAGCCAGGTGAAACCGAAACAGGACTCACCTCCGTTACTAGCAAGCCAGGATTCCTAACACGTAGGGAATTGGCCAACCTTTATGCATTAAAAAGTGGCAACAGTCTCAGTGATATTGACTATTATCTAACCTTTGCCTTCTATAAGATAGCCGTTGTCCTTCAGCAGCTTTATTATCGTTGGAAAAATGGGGATAGTCAGGACAGCCGGTTTGAACATTTACACATTGGAATCAAAAATTTAATGCATCAAGCAAATCGAGCAAAAAACCGTGAATTGTTATAAGAAACATTTGGATATGTCTATCCACACCTTGGGTTAAAATTTAAATAAAAGTTTAAAAGAACAAAGTCCCTCTTATCAGCGACTGACGGACATCAGTAAGCTAGATTAGTCATCTTCCTCAACAGATTGATTAGCAAATGCCCTCGAGCCGATGGTGTCTGGTGCTAGACACTAGGACATTTCGTATTAGTTACATTTCCATAAAAAAAACAGCCCAAGACCAAGACAGAAAAACTTCACGACCATTTCTGTTCCAAATGGTCATGAAGTTTTTCTTCTATAGGTGTTTCATAGTATTCAGAGATCTGTTTCCGAATAAAAGGATTCAAGTGATATCTTGACCAATTTCCCATGAATTCTGTTGAGGAAATTCCCTTGTTCTTCATGTTCGATTCCTTCTGCGATATGACGAAAAGCAATCTAGAAAAAAAGAAAAATAATATTACCATCAACATGGTAAAACAGTAAAGGTGAAATCTGTTGGACTTCACCTTTACTGTTTTTCTATAATAATCCGAAAAGAAAAACCATTGACTAGACTAATGTTGTGTTTCTATAATCCATACTATTCCCCATCTAAATAATCAATGGCAAGGGCAATAAAATAACGAATAGATTCCAAAAACTTATCAATTTCTACATATTCATCCGGCTGGTGAGCAAGTCGTGGGTTTCCGGGACCAATTATAATAGTTGGAATTCGTAAATGAGGCCAATACACTGAAGCGTCAGTATAATAATTAACACCTGAGGGCCGTAGGTCTAAATTAACGTGATTCTTCCCTGTTTGAACAGCAAGTTTTACGAAATCATCAAATTCATTTGTGGACACGGAATCCATTCGATTAATAACCTTTATTTGATATGTTGACTGTGACTTCTCTGAAATCTCCTTGATCATATTCTCAATATCATGTAAAATGCTGTCATTATCTTGTCCAGGGACAGTTCGTATATCTAGAGTCAAATTACACTGATCAGGCACAACATTTGTTTTTACTCCACCTTCAATTGTTCCAATATTAATAGTTGGGTAGCCTAATAGTGGATGTGGAGAGTATTCAAATTCATAGGTTTGGAGACGATTCATTAATTCGTTCATCGCTGTAATGGCATTTATCCCTTGGTCAGGCATTGATCCATGGGCCGTTTTTCCGTAGGTAATAATTTCTAGCCATAGACATCCTTTATGAGATGTATACAGTTCGTTTTCACTAGGTTCCGATACAACTAACGCAGTAGCTTTATCTATTTGTCCCTTTTCTACGACTTTTTTTGCACCGTATCCATCAACCTCTTCTCCTGCAGTGCCGACAAACTGCAACTTCCCATTTAATTGAACACCAGCCCGTTCGATACATTCTAAAGCGAGGACCATTGCAGCTACACCGCTTTTCATATCGGTTGCCCCTCGACCAAATACTTTATTATCTATTAATTTGCCGGAAAACGGGTCGTGTTCCCATTCTACCTTACCCGTAGGGACCGTATCAAAATGCCCACTATACACTAAATATCTATCATCTGATTTCACATTCGGATATGTTACAAATAGATTTGCACGATCGTTACCGAGATCATCCAATTCGACTTGAAGCTTGGATGATTTTAAATAAGTTTGAATGACCTCAGCCACCCGTTTTTCATTTCCTTGTGGATTTACGCTGTTCACTTGAATAAGTGATTGTAGAAATCGAACAGATTTTGATTCATCAATAAGTTCAAAAATAGAATGTAAATCAGTCATCCAATCCCACCTTTTTTAGAATGATGCTTCTTTAGGTTTTTTAGCCTGAAATTTTATTCACAAATACTAAAAATCAACTTTTCTCTCTATATATTAGGAGACAAGTGAATAATTGGCACTATGTTTCTATCACTAACTTTTATTGGATATACTCAATGATTTGAACGATCACATAACCAACTATTTAATATGCCTGCAAGTTTCCCAGTTAATGCCAAGGAAGCATGGCCGGCTTCCACAAGTTGATGGGTTTTATCTTCACTTGAAACCAAATCCATCAATGGAAGGCTTTGTCCTTGAGGTATAAGGTTATCATTTTTTGAGATAACAACTAATAGGTTTGACTTAATTTTACCCAAATCGACTTTATTACCACGAATAGTGAACTCACCCTTAACGAGTTTATTTTCTTTCATGAGGTCATTACTTATTTGTCGGAAAGCTTCTCCAGTTAAGGGTACATGGCCTTTTGTCCATTGGTTCATCCGTCGCCACTTTTCCACAAAACGCTTATCATTGGCACGGGTCAAAAGTGTAACATAAGGACTGTAGTAGATTGGAGAAGTTATGGACCTAAACATTGCTTCAATATAGACAGGAGGAATTAATCCGTAAACATCAATGAAGCGGTCTATATTAAAAGCACCTTCTTTTAGTCCCTCCGCCCATTTCTCAGGCATGGCAGGCACACTATAATCAATTGGTACTGCCGCACATACCAGGTTCTTAATTGGCTCATCCGCAATTGCGGCATACATGGCTGCAAGTGTCCCTCCCAGGCAGTACCCGACTACAGACACTTCATCTGCACCCGAATGCCTTAATGCTCGCCCTACACCTTTTTTAATATAGTCAACTACATAATCACCCAAAGTAATGTCTTTATCTTCGTATCCCGCAATCCCCCAGTCTAATAAATACACATCATAGCCACTGTTTACAAGGCCTCCTATTACACTGGTTCCAGGTGCAAAATCTAGGATAGTAGGGCGGTTGATTAGCGAGTAAACAATAAAGACAGGAACATCATATTTTTTTTCAACGGTAGGATAATGCCATAAAGTCGCCTTATTTTTTTTCCAAATAGCATGTCTGGGAGTGTGACCTTCACTTAGTTCAGGTCCATTGATGGCATTTGAAAATTCGTTCCAACGCGTCATCTCTTTTTCAAAATCGAAAGAGGGAATTGTATTATTATTTAGAGTTTCAGTAGCCAAATTTATTCCTCCTTATTATCATTTAGATGTAACAGCTAGGTTTTGTTCTTGTTTTGCTTTTGTATCAATGTTTTTGCCCATTAGCTCTTTAAGAATCAGAATCTCCTCTTTTAAGCTATGGATTTCTGCCAATTCACTTTTCACTTCTTGGAGATTTGATTTCAACTGTTTTACCTCTTCTAACTCTTTTTTGGATATCGTTTGCTCTTTTTTTAGCTGTTTTACTAGCTTAATAATGTCACGGGAAACTTCAGTAATGCTTTCCATTTCCTTATTGGAGGAATCAACAGAATCTTGTAATTTCCATAACTGTTCTTCCAGCGAGTCCAATTTTTCTTCCGTTTGGATAGCTAATTTCGCTACGTTAGACAAATCTGCTTTAGTAGGTACGTTCCATTGATTGGCGAAAAACTCCTGGTTCTTTTTAAAAAACTCCAGATAACGTGCTTGGGTATCCGAGGTTAATCTTGAATAGCTTACAAATTCCGGATTATTTGACGATCCTTTGATGAAATCATTTGCTTGTTTTTCCCATTGGTCACTAAATTTTTTAAACATATCATAAGGATCAAATGTTTTTTGATCTACCATTTTCTGAAGTACCCCCTGTATTTTGATTTGATTTAATTGATTCGTTTAATCCCTCCATATATGTATGAAAAGGAAAAAACACATTTTTCATTTGGTTATTCATTATTTTCAAGAAATCACGTTGTTTATTCTGGATAATGGAAGCAGTTTGTTTCATATTGTCCACATACAGATTGCGGTTATTTTGTCTAAATTCAACATGGTCTTTCAATACGGACATAAAGTTGTCAACATGTTCGCCATTTAGCAGATTAGCCCCTGATGTTAACTTTGTTGTATTGTTTTGCACATCATCTAATTGTTTGTTAATTTCCTCATAGGACTTTACTGGGAAAAAATATTGCAGGACAGTCGTTGCGTTGAGAAGTTCCTCTCTAGATATTTTTTCCCAATGATGCAGTTCTTTAGAAAATTGTTCACTGAGTTCTTTACTATTTTTATGATTCCTTTTAACATTTTCTGCAAATTGAAGAGCAGATTGAAGGAGTACTTCCTCACGAAATTCTGTCCTTTCAACCCAAGCATCTAATTGTTCAAACGCTTGATCCCATAAAAGGTCTAAACTTGAACTTGAAGTGTTTTTTTCAATTTGGTGTATTTTTGCCATTATATTTTCCCTCCACGCTTTACGATCAAAGTCATTATTTATAGGACTTCGTCAAAAATTCATATATACTTCCCTTATCCACAAATAATCAAAGATAACAAAAACTACTAAACAACCTTAAATAACCTTCTCTTGGTTTACCGTTGGAATAACTGAATCCGATACCGGCTTTTCTTTAAGTATGATTGCACAAACAACAGACAGGGCCGCTACTGAGGCAAAAAATATAAAAACGTTACCAAAGTCTTGTGAACCATCCGCCCCTACAGTCACTAAATAACCCGCGACAAGAGGAGACACAAACGCACCCAGTTGACCAATACCATTAGATAACCCAGTAGCACTTCCGACTATTTCCTTTGGATAGCGTTTAGGCAAAAAAGCATAAATTGAGCCGAAGTTTAAGTTAACAAAGAAACCGACAAGCAAGAGCAGAGTGAGCAACAGGGCAGGTTTCCCACTGTCTATCGCACCAAGCATCCACAATACAGGAATACT
This sequence comes from Peribacillus butanolivorans, assembly GCF_001273755.1. Taxonomy (GTDB): domain Bacteria; phylum Bacillota; class Bacilli; order Bacillales; family DSM-1321; genus Peribacillus; species Peribacillus butanolivorans. The sequence goes on along the minus strand of NZ_LGYA01000001.1, from coordinate 2,229,983 downwards.
ACCTATCCCCCCAATTAAAGCAACAGGTTTCATACGACCAAGAACTTTATCCATCAGCCATCCCCCTAATAACATAGCGAAGAAAGCAATGATATAAGGGGCAGAACCGAAGAAGCCCATTTCCTTAATATTCATCCCATGCTGCGTAACCAAAAAACTAGTTAACCAGGTAGTAGTTCCCCAATAAACGGCCAATTGACAAAAAAGAAGCAAAGTATAGACATAAAAATGAAAGTCTTTTAAGAAAAGCCCGTAGGTTTTTCTTTTCTCTTCCTTCGACATCTTTTCAATTGGAGAATCGTCTTGTCCATCAATATCCTGTTCCTTACTCATTCTCCCTTTAGCAATCATTTCTTTTGGGGTATTCGATACAAAAAACCACAGTAAAAAAATTGCAACCGCACCCGGAATAGCAAGAACATAGAATACCGGTCTCCAATCCCCCCCAAAAAAGTAGAAAGAGATACTAGTGACTATAACTGGCACAATTGCGGGAGCAACCGCCCATGAAGTTGCGAAAAAAGAAGTGGCTCTTCCTTTTTCATTTTGAGGAAACCAGTTGTTTATTGCCCGAATCGCTGGGGCAAAATGATGTCCTTCTCCAAATCCTAAGCCAATACGTAATAATAAAAACTGGGTGAAGTTTTTGACAGCTCCTGTTAAGGCTGTAATAACAGTGAATACAAATATTGCAATGTACATAACCTTTTTAGGACCAATTTTATCAGCAAGATAACCAGCGCTTATTTGAGCAGCAGCATAAGCAAAGAAAAACACGGATGCAAGTTGCCCTACTTCGACTGGGGTTAAGTTTAAATCTTCCTGAATAAATGGAAGGAAGGTTAAGACTGCCATCCTATCAAAATAATTAATAATATAGACCAGCCAAAGAACGACAAGAACGACATAACGGTAGTTCCATGCTTTTTTCACAATTTTATTCAATTTGATCGCTTCCTCTACATAGATTATGGTAAATCAATCCGCAATAAATAATTAGAAATGCTTTACTACTAAATAGTGTGAAATTTTAATTAAGCAGAAGATTCTTCAACTCGGCCTTTAAAACTTTGCCTGCCGAATTACGAGGAAATTCTTCTACGAATTGAATTTCTGTTGGGACCTTATAATTGGCTAAATATTCGGAAACAAAATCTTTTATTTCTTGCTTTTCAATGGTTTCATCAGCCTTGGGTATGATAAAGGTTTTTACGACTTCGCCCCAGAGAGGATCTGGAATTCCTACTACAGCGGCTTCTAATACTTTTGGATGATTATATAAAACATTTTCTACTTCAATCGAGAATATTTTTTCCCCACCACGGTTTATCATGTCTTTTTTACGGTCCATAATATATACAAAACCATCCTGGTCTATTTTTGCTAAATCTCCTGAGCGCCAGAACCCATCAATGAATGATGCTTGGTTCGCTACCTCATTGTCCCAATAGCCCTCAACCACCATTGGTCCCTTCATTAATAATTCTCCAACTTCTTCAGGTAAACATGGTTCACCCTTATCATTAACCACTTTTAATACTCCAACAGGAACCGGCAATCCAACCGAAACAATCTTGTTTTGATTATAGGATTGTGGCATTATTGTTGCTGGTGAAGTACTCTCGGTTGCGCCGTAAGCATTATGCAGAGAGGCATTCGGAAAATGCCTTTTTAAATTATTAATAGTTTCGGAAGACATAGGTGCACCACCAAAGGCAATACAATTTACCTTTGGATACCTATAATTTAGAAAATCTTGGTGAGACATCATCATGACATAGATGGTTGGGACGTTAAATAAAAAGGAAACATTTTCTTCAGCTGTTAAACGAATATATTCTTCCGTCCTATATCTACTCATGATAACGGATGTCCCGCCTATTCTAACCATGTGCAATAACTGGCCAATCAAGCCGGTGACGTGAAAGAGAGGAACAGCGATCAATGTCCGTGTTTCTTGATTTAATTTTAATACCTGTTCATAATTCATTGAGCTGTGAATGGCTCCTAAATGACTACCAATGGCTCCTTTTGGAAGTCCCGTTGTACCTGAAGTATACATAATGAATAACTCATCATCTTCCGAGACATTTATGTTTACAACTGAAGATTTTTGTTCTAGGACTTCAAAAGGAAGATAGTCTTTTCGCCTTGGTGTTCCATTTCCAATCAAGAAATAATTTTGAACATTTATGATTGAATCTTCATCCCTCAAGTTTTCTACTTTAGGTAAAAATTCATCATCCGTAATCAAAATTTTGGTGCCGGAATGTTCTACCATATAAGAAAGTTCTTTTTCTTTTAATCTCGTATTTAATGGCACAACTATGGCGCCAATTTTCGCACAAGCAAACACTAGTAAAGAGAACTCGATACTATTCCCCAATATAAGGGCCACACGGTCTCCCTTCCCAACAAGCAAAGAGTTTTGTAAATTACCGGCAATATTTTCCACTTTATCGAGCATCTCTTGATATGTGAGTCGAATTCCATTCATGACCAGTGCTTCTTTTTCGGGATATTGTTCAACCGTTTCTTTCAACATAGACATGACATTTTTAGGCCGTTTTTCGAAAACCTTCATTTTACGATTAAAATGCATTTCTTCCACGATGTTCATTTTCATACCTCCTTAACTAGCTATTTATCTTGCAGTCCAGCCCCCATCGACATTCAATATTTGGCCCGTAACATACGCAGATGTATCAGAAGCCAAGAAAACCACTGGCCCTACCAAGTCTGAAATTTCTCCAATTCGTTTGATCATTGCAGAATTTATTATCTTTTGAAGCCTTTCAGGGTCAGAGAGCCAGTCACCAGTCATCGGAGTTTTTATATATCCTGGTCCAATTGCATTAACGGTAATATTATATGCAGCTAATTCTTCCGCCCAAACTTTTGTCATTTGGTTAATGCCACCTTTACTTGCAGCATAAGATGTTTGGTATGGCATTCCAATCGTTCCTAAAATCGATGAGATATTGATTATTTTTCCATAGCTTTGTTTGATCATTTGTTTTGCACAAGTTTGACCAACTAGAAAGATTCCTTTTAAATTAACTTCTAAAACTGTATCCCAGTCGCTTTCTTCTATGTCAATTAATGGCTTACGAATATTGAGTCCCGCATTGTTCACTAAAATATCAAGTGAACCAAATCTATCGACAATTTGGCTAACCAAATCTTCCACTTGACACTTCTTAGTAACATCGCAAGAAATGTAGTGTGCATCAATATTTTCTTCCCTTAACTGTAAAACCGCCTGTTCTCCTTCCTCAGTTCCTCGGCTGGAAATGACAACTGTTGCATCATGATGGCCTAAAGCCTGAGCCATTCCAAATCCAATACCTTTACTACCTCCTGTTACTAGTGCAATCTTTCCTGCTAGATTAAAAGTAGGCAAATTCAAATTCTTTTTCCCCTTCCCTTTTTGAATGACTGTTCTTTTGTTTCAGCAAAAGAATAATCAAACCGCCATTTATATATTTTTTTTAGACTTACACAAATAATTAGTTAATGCAATTGCCGTGCCAGCTTTTATAATTGGATTAAAAAAATTATTTCATGGCACCTTTTTTACCCGAAATATGTTTATATAGCAATGAATCGGGGTAGTAAAACTTTATTTATTACAAAAAAAGCCAACGAATATACGCTGACATAATGGATTATATAAATTGCCCTTGATTACTTTCTTCATCATTTACCGTGTTTACAAACCTAATCTCTTCATTTTCTTTACAAGTGCCGATTGACTGATGCCTAATTCTTTAGCCGTGCTACGTGTTGTTTTATATTCTTGAATTTTCTCTTTTATTATCTTTCGTTCAACATTTTCAATGATTTCTTTTAATGTACTTTTTACATTTTGTTTAAGTTCTAATCCTTGTAACATACTTGGTGGCAAATCCTCCAAGCCTATTTGTTCCAGATCGGCCGTTACAACTAATCTCTCAATCAAGTTTTCCAACTCCCTAATATTACCAGGCCATGGGTATTCCTCGAAGAAACGAATGATTTCCGGATGAAAACGCTTATTTAATCGGTTTTTTTTGTTCATTTTATTTAAAAAATAGAAGGCTAGCGGTACGATATCTGCTTTCCTTTCTCGTAATGCTGGTATTTTAATGGGAACAATATTTAATCGGTAGTAAAGATCCTTTCTAAACTCACCATTTTCGACCATTTCCTCCAAATTCCTATGTGTCGCGGAAACGACCCTTACATCTATTTTGAAGCTACTTCTCCCGCCAACACGAGTGATTTCAAATTCTTGTAAAACCCTTAATAATTTAACTTGAAGATCGATTGGCATGTCCCCAATCTCATCTAAAAAAATCGTACCCCCATTTGCTTGTTCAAATAAACCAGGTTTTCCACGACTGTCCGCACCTGTAAATGCGCCCTTTTCATATCCAAATAGTTCAGATTCAAGAAGGTGCTTTGGTATGGCTGCACAATTCACTTTAATTAAAGGTCGGTTTGCGCGTTCACTTTCTTGGTGTAGGTATTTAACGATGACCTCTTTCCCGACGCCGGACTCACCTAAGATGAGTAAAGTTGAATCAACTTTTGCCAGTTTTTTAGCAAGAAGAAAAACCTTTATAATCTCTTGGCTTTGGGCTACGGATCCGTCAAGGTTCATATGCAGCATTTCCTTTTTTTTAAGTTCCTCGATTTCATTTAAATATTTTTGGGTTAAATTTATGGAATTTTGCAGTTCGGTCTTCATATGGTTTAAATCCGTTATATCCCTTACATTCGTTACAACGTAAGCAATTTCCCCATTCTTGTCATATACAGGATTTCCAGTGACTAATAGTTCCTTTCCTCTTACAGTCTGAATAATCGTTTTTGGCGCTTTACCATCTAAAACTTTCATTGTAACGGATTCAGAAACTAGGCCCTCTTTCACCACTGTTTTCATATTTTTACCAAGAAGTTCCTGGCTTTTCACACCAGTAACTCTTGAATATGCATGATTTACCATCATTCCATTACCATTTTTGTCGGCAACGTATATCCCATCGTAACTTGACTGAAATATGGAAGCTAAGATGTTTTGGATGTCTGTATTGTCAACACTTTCTATCTTGGTGTCCTGAGATATGATGAAGTCACCAATTGTATACATATTTTGCATTTCATTCGCCCCTAAAGAGTGTTTTGTAAGAATAACAGGTAAAGCGTTTTTAAATAAACTTTTTGTTTTAGATAAATAGGATGATGAATTTTCGAATCAAAAAACATAGGTGATTCAAAATGTACTCAATTACATTTATTTATTTAATTCTCCAAATTGTTGGAAATACCTTTTACTTTTTCAGAATTTTCACTATACTCTACATAGTTAACGAATTCTTTACAAAACTTCTAATTAGTTGGATGAATTTGAAAATGGCAAAAAAAATAACCCGTACACGCACTAATGGAAAGTACCTGTTCATGGTTATTTCTCAATGAGATTTTTCATTTTTAATAATTAACGGTCTCGAGCTTACAATCTACTACTTATTTACCCCTGAACCTACCATAACTTTAAAACCGTCTTCCACACGACGTAATAATCTAAGCTGTGCTGTTCTAGCAAGATTAATGTATTCGTTTGAATTAGCTGTACGTTCTTTTCTATGTGTTTGTAAGTTCTCTACATAGGCTTTATTGTTTTCAACAGCCCTCCTTTCAAATCGCTCCATTATATCAAAGGATGATTTTAATGGAGTTAACATAATGTTTTCGAATCGATTCACGACTTCCTGTCCTTCATTAATGAAAGAAGGAAGTCCCTCTGACAAAACTTCCTCCGCTTTATTACTTTGGAATGAGTTCATAACATCCGCATTTACTTTTTTATTTCCTTCGTAAAAGGATGTGAGTGATTTACGAAGTTCAGCATTGAACTTTGAGGTTTCCTCAAGTGTCCTAATGTATACTTCCTCTTGATTTTCAAGCACTTTACGGGACCGCTCAATAGCACCTTCATACTGATTCCAAACTGTATTAACGATTGATTCAGAAATATAGGCCTTTTCAATTTGTTCATTCTTCTTTTGACTCATTTTTGTTCCTCCCCTTATTCTTGCTAGATTTCTCTATTGAATCCCTCATCTGAAATGAAGGCATATAGAGCTCTAAAAAACTTGAATACATACGGAAAAATTGATCCAACATAGATTGGTAGTTCTCCAAATGGGTTGCATGGGTTCTTAAATAAGCAACTCCAGCGTCTGTGATCGAATATTTCCTTTTAGCGGGACCACTGCCTGTGGTATCCCATTCAGAACTCACTAAATTATCTTGTTCCAGTTTTCGCAATAGCCGATATAAGTTCCCTTGATCAAGGGTTTGGAACCCAAAGTTTTGCAGCTTTTGGATAAGCTCGTAGCCATGTAAGGAAAATCCGCTGAGAAGTAACAAAATAAATGGCATAATAAAATTTTTCGAAGGGGCTAATGATTGTTCTTTGTTGTCTTTTGCCATCCAATTTCACCTCGATAATTAATCTATATATGTATTTTACACCTATAAGTAATTACAAGTCAAGCGGGCACATATATATATAATGCAATTGACTGAAATTTCAAAAATAAGCCACCATGGGGTAAGGTTTTGATCTTACAGAAAAAGGAATATCTTGCTAAATCTCGAATTAGTCAATTACGGACCAAACTATTTAAGAATGGTGGTGACTCAAAACGCTTGTTAGACAAAGAAATGGCATCCAGGAATTATACGACTTAGAACCTACAACGTTTGATTCAAACAAAATTTGGATTCTGTCTTGCGTTTTATTTCAAAATAGCCATGGTTGGGTGCTCCTAAGAATTGAACTATGCTGATGGTATATGTACGAGTGGAGTGAATGGCGAGCTCATCCACTATTGTACGAAAATTTTATTACTAGCAGCTTGACGTTACATTAAAAGAGAGCATGCGGACATCGATGCAATTACCATTGTTTCATTCTTCGTATTTATGGCAATTAAATCAAAACAAGTTAAGGGGGTTTTGATTGTGAAAAAGACAGCTGTCAGTAAAAACGAAATGCCTTATTTACGTGTTGGTTATGGCGAATCTTTAATTCTCATTCATGGACTTGGTGAAATAAAGGAGGGTTGGGGGAAACAGTTTGAATTAGCAGATCAGTATGACCTGATTGTTCCTGATTTAAGAGGACATGGTGATAATCTAAGAATGGACGGAATAACGATTAAAAATTTTGCAAAGGATATTTTGTCCTTACTTGATGAATTAAAAATAGAAAGCGCTCATATTTGTGGAATGTCAATGGGGGGTATTGTAGTACAGGAAATTTATCGGCAAGCACCAGAAAGATGCCTATCCTTAATTTTAGTCAGTACGTTTTATCATGCCCCAGCACAGTTTAGAACAATCTTTTTCCCTGTTCGAAAGGCAAGGGCACTCTTATTGTCTTCCGAGGAGCAAAAATTAATGGCTGCCAAAACTTGTTTATACTCTTGGAACCAGGAGAACATGGAAGCGTTCTTCAAGTTTTATAAACCAAACAAAGAAGCTTACGTTAAATCTATGGAGGCATGCCTAGAAATCGATAATCGCTCTTTATTGCCGAAAATTAAAGTTCCTACACTTGTTATTGGCTGTCAATATGATTCAATAACCCCAGTTTGGATACAGATTCTTATGCACGAACAAATCCCTAACTCTGATTTAGTTATTTTCCAAAAATCAGGACATATTGCAAAACTTGAAGTTACGGAAAAATTCAATCACACATTGCGTCACTTTTTAAATGAAAACGGACTGACTGAAAAAGCTGGATAACTTGTCGAAGGAGTACTTTCTTCCCTTTTATCTACCCATTGGAATCAAAGTATATTATTAATTCTAGGTCAACACCAATAATTCAGTCTCAGAAACGAAGAAATGATTCCTTTTTCAATGGAAGCATTTCTTCTTTATTTTATTGAACATTGATCACTACATTGATTGTTAATGCTTAGATTTTATTTTCCCATCCAATCCGTTCCGTTCCTTTGAAACAGTTACAGAAGGAGCACGGAAGTTATTTTACATAATCAAAAACTCATTCGAATTGAGTGAGTTTTTTTGCATGATTAGAAATTAAATAGCTGAATATGTGCAAAGAATATCATTCTTTTCACGGCTTTGAGGGGAAATAAAATTATTTGAACAACATCGGGGGACAAAATCATCGGTTCATTAAGAGACAAGTCGTACTTTAACGTTTATTCGTTGACATTTTTGCCTTTATTAAACTTATTAAAATAACCCTAATCATCACTTTATGACTTTAAGGCAATTCAGCATATCTTTAGGTAAATTGAATGAATTTATAATTCACGTCCATTTAGAACAGTAGTGACTCCCAACACGTAATATAAGACAAAGAAGCTTTAGGGTATTCAGGAGTCCTACTTTTTAAGACTGGATATTATTTCGCCTTACATTTCAAAATAGTTATTTTAGATTTGAACTATGCTGGAAGATATATTCTTTGTTCGAAAGGATTGTCGAGCGCCTCCCTACTATCAAGGACTTGATAAAAAGATTAAAACATGACCTTAACTTTCGCTGCGATGTAACAATCACGTTTCTGATATACATCCTCCGTTGCTTCCTATTCCCGTTTAGTCAAGAAATCTTAGAAATAATATGCTGGAAAAAGTGCAGGACTCCATTCCTCTTCATGCTATGAAAAGGGTTTAGTTCTTTTAGATGCCACACATTTTGAGCGAGAGACCGTACAACTGCACAATATAAAAACTCTTACCAGAATGAAGGCAAAAGATTATAGAAACAATTATTAAACACTCAATTACAAGTGATTAACCATCCGTAATTATGGAAACTCTATTAAAACAAGTTAAGGAGGTTTTGAATGTGAAAACGACAGCTGTTAGTGAAGACGAAATGCCCTATTTGCGTACTGGCAATGGCGAACCTTTAGTTCTCATTCATGGACTTGGTGAAATAAAGGAAGGTTGGGAGAAACAGTTTGAATTAGCAGATCAGTATGACCTGATTGTTCCTGATTTAAGAGGACATGGCAATAATCCAAGAATGGACGGAATAACGATTAAAAATTTCGCGAAGGATATTTTGTCCTTACTTGATGAATTAAAAATAGAAAGTGCACACATTTGTGGAATGTCAATGGGGGGTATTGTAGTACAGGAAATTTATCGGCAAGCATCAGAGAGATGCCTATCCTTAATTCTAGTCAGTACGTTTTATCATGCTCCAGTTCAATTAAGAACAATGTTTTTCCCTGTTCGAAAGGCACGAGCACTCTTGTTGTCTTCCGAGGAGCAAAAATTAATGGCTGCCAAAACTTGTTTATNTCTAATTATGGAAACTCTATTAAAACAAGTTAAGGAGGTTTTGAATGTGAAAACGACAGCTGTTAGTGAAGACGAAATGCCCTATTTGCGTACTGGCAATGGCGAACCTTTAGTTCTCATTCATGGACTTGGTGAAATAAAGGAAGGTTGGGAGAAACAGTTTGAATTAGCAGATCAGTATGACCTGATTGTTCCTGATTTAAGAGGACATGGCAATAATCCAAGAATGGACGGAATAACGATTAAAAATTTCGCGAAGGATATTTTGTCCTTACTTGNCTTGAAGTAAAAATTCAATCATACATTGCGTCACTTTTTAAATGAAAACGGACTGACTGAAAAAGCTGGATAAATGGGAAGGAGTTCATCCTTCCCTCTACATTCTTTAATTGTTTCCTTTCCTTTG
>NZ_LGYA01000001.1:2097760-2219824 GCF_001273755.1 Peribacillus butanolivorans | reverse complement strand
TAAGGGGGTTTTGATTGTGAAAAAGACAGCTGTCAGTAAAAACGAAATGCCTTATTTACGTGTTGGTTATGGCGAATCTTTAATTCTCATTCATGGACTTGGTGAAATAAAGGAGGGTTGGGGGAAACAGTTTGAATTAGCAGATCAGTATGACCTGATTGTTCCTGATTTAAGAGGACATGGTGATAATCTAAGAATGGACGGAATAACGATTAAAAATTTTGCAAAGGATATTTTGTCCTTACTTGATGAATTAAAAATAGAAAGCGCTCATATTTGTGGAATGTCAATGGGGGGTATTGTAGTACAGGAAATTTATCGGCAAGCACCAGAAAGATGCCTATCCTTAATTTTAGTCAGTACGTTTTATCATGCCCCAGCACAGTTTAGAACAATCTTTTTCCCTGTTCGAAAGGCAAGGGCACTCTTATTGTCTTCCGAGGAGCAAAAATTAATGGCTGCCAAAACTTGTTTATACTCTTGGAACCAGGAGAACATGGAAGCGTTCTTCAAGTTTTATAAACCAAACAAAGAAGCTTACGTTAAATCTATGGAGGCATGCCTAGAAATCGATAATCGCTCTTTATTGCCGAAAATTAAAGTTCCTACACTTGTTATTGGCTGTCAATATGATTCAATAACCCCAGTTTGGATACAGATTCTTATGCACGAACAAATCCCTAACTCTGATTTAGTTATTTTCCAAAAATCAGGACATATTGCAAAACTTGAAGTTACGGAAAAATTCAATCACACATTGCGTCACTTTTTAAATGAAAACGGACTGACTGAAAAAGCTGGATAACTTGTCGAAGGAGTACTTTCTTCCCTTTTATCTACCCATTGGAATCAAAGTATATTATTAATTCTAGGTCAACACCAATAATTCAGTCTCAGAAACGAAGAAATGATTCCTTTTTCAATGGAAGCATTTCTTCTTTATTTTATTGAACATTGATCACTACATTGATTGTTAATGCTTAGATTTTATTTTCCCATCCAATCCGTTCCGTTCCTTTGAAACAGTTACAGAAGGAGCACGGAAGTTATTTTACATAATCAAAAACTCATTCGAATTGAGTGAGTTTTTTTGCATGATTAGAAATTAAATAGCTGAATATGTGCAAAGAATATCATTCTTTTCACGGCTTTGAGGGGAAATAAAATTATTTGAACAACATCGGGGGACAAAATCATCGGTTCATTAAGAGACAAGTCGTACTTTAACGTTTATTCGTTGACATTTTTGCCTTTATTAAACTTATTAAAATAACCCTAATCATCACTTTATGACTTTAAGGCAATTCAGCATATCTTTAGGTAAATTGAATGAATTTATAATTCACGTCCATTTAGAACAGTAGTGACTCCCAACACGTAATATAAGACAAAGAAGCTTTAGGGTATTCAGGAGTCCTACTTTTTAAGACTGGATATTATTTCGCCTTACATTTCAAAATAGTTATTTTAGATTTGAACTATGCTGGAAGATATATTCTTTGTTCGAAAGGATTGTCGAGCGCCTCCCTACTATCAAGGACTTGATAAAAAGATTAAAACATGACCTTAACTTTCGCTGCGATGTAACAATCACGTTTCTGATATACATCCTCCGTTGCTTCCTATTCCCGTTTAGTCAAGAAATCTTAGAAATAATATGCTGGAAAAAGTGCAGGACTCCATTCCTCTTCATGCTATGAAAAGGGTTTAGTTCTTTTAGATGCCACACATTTTGAGCGAGAGACCGTACAACTGCACAATATAAAAACTCTTACCAGAATGAAGGCAAAAGATTATAGAAACAATTATTAAACACTCAATTACAAGTGATTAACCATCCGTAATTATGGAAACTCTATTAAAACAAGTTAAGGAGGTTTTGAATGTGAAAACGACAGCTGTTAGTGAAGACGAAATGCCCTATTTGCGTACTGGCAATGGCGAACCTTTAGTTCTCATTCATGGACTTGGTGAAATAAAGGAAGGTTGGGAGAAACAGTTTGAATTAGCAGATCAGTATGACCTGATTGTTCCTGATTTAAGAGGACATGGCAATAATCCAAGAATGGACGGAATAACGATTAAAAATTTCGCGAAGGATATTTTGTCCTTACTTGATGAATTAAAAATAGAAAGTGCACACATTTGTGGAATGTCAATGGGGGGTATTGTAGTACAGGAAATTTATCGGCAAGCATCAGAGAGATGCCTATCCTTAATTCTAGTCAGTACGTTTTATCATGCNCCGAGGAGCATAATGGCTGCCAAAACTTGTTTATACTCTTGGAAACAGGAGAATATGGATGAGTTCTACAAGTTTTACAAACCAAACAAAGAAGGTTATGTAAAATCTATGGAAGCATGCCTTGAGGTCGATAATCGCTCTTTGTTGCCAGAAATAAAGGTTCCTACACTTGTTATTGGTTGTCAATATGATTCAATAATCCCAGTTTGGATACAGATCCTTATGCACGAGCTTATCCCTAATTCTAAATTAGTTATTCTTAAGAAATCAGGGCATATTGCAAAGCTTGAAGTAACGGAAAAATTCAATCATACATTGCGTCACTTTTTAAATGAAAACGGACTGACTGAAAAAGCTGGATAAATGGGAAGGAGTTCATCCTTCCCTCTACATTCTTTAATTGTTTCCTTTGGAACTGGCAAGTTTGCGTCACTTTACAAAGAGCAACTTTACCTCTTTTAGCTCATCCTTTAAATTATTGATTTCATTATTCATCATTTCCATACGACTTTCTTTAAGTACAAGACTCATCTCATTCAATACTTCTTTCAAGGAAGTGAAGTTACCTTTTTCATTCCATTTTTTTGATATGTTGTATGTTATGTCATCTAAATGATCTAGTTTAGTTTCATTCATAATATAATGCTTAGCAACATTGACTATCTCTTCTTTACTCATGTAATTCATGAAGTCCAACCAATATTTAATAATGGCTCTTTGGTCCTGGACTTGGTTTAGGTGTGACCCTACTAACTCTTCTACCAGCAATACGAATCGTTCGCAATTTGCCGTCTGTTTAATATGTTTATTCCACTCTTCTTCAAGCTTTTTATATTCAATATATGTCTCATTTTCCATACCTGGCATTCTATTCTCCTAATCTACTAACCCCTATGGTGTCCAGATTAAGCGTAATGTAGTATAGGATTTTAGTCAATTAGCAATTTTTGAAATATTTGGTGCGATCACATAATAGAATCATATATAATGATTAACATATTAATTACAGAAAAGAGGTATTTTCATGCCATTCGTAAATCATAACAATGAAAGCCTTTACTATGAGGTTCACGGACAAGGTGATCCTTTATTGTTGATTATGGGGCTCGGCTATAACTCTTTATCCTGGCATAGAACGTTGCCCACTTTAGCTAAGCGCTTTAAAGTAATCGTTTTTGATAATCGTGGTGTTGGTAAGAGCAGTAAGCCTGAACAGCCATATTCTATTGAAATGATGGCTGAGGATGCAAGAGCGGTCCTTGATGCTGTTTCGATTGACTCAGCACATGTATATGGGATTTCAATGGGTGGAATGATTGCCCAAAGGCTGGCAATCACTTATCCAGAACGTGTTCGTTCTCTTGTTCTAGGTTGTACCACTGCGGGTGGTACTACTCATATTCAACCTGCTCCAGAAATATCTACTTTAATGGTATCTCGAGCCTCCCTTACAGGTTCTCCAAGGGATAATGCCTGGTTAGCGGCACCAATAGTTTATAGTCAAGCTTTTATTGAGAAGCACCCTGAATTAATTCAGGAAGATATCCAAAAGCGAATAGAAATCATTACTCCGCCAAGCGCATATCTGTCTCAACTACAAGCTTGTCTAACTCATGATACATCCAATGAACTTGATAAAATAAACATACCAACATTGATTATACACGGTGATGCAGATAATTTGGTTCCATATGAAAACGGTAAAATGTTAGCTGAACGTATTCAGGGTTCTCAGTTTCACACCGTATCCTGTGCTGGCCACATTTACATAACAGAAGCAGCTGAGGAAGCAAATGACAAAGTTATACAGTTTCTAGTTCATCTATAAAGTCAGCAAAAAGTATCTGTGGGACGATTACAACTGCTACAATACTTCCAGATCAAGCATAGGAAATTAGCGGATATCGCAATAAAATTACCTGACTCACCAAAAGGTCAGTAAGAAGGCGATTATAAACCAATCCATCTAATGGGCTCTCTTGTTGAGCAAGCGCTTTTACTTTTCTACGATGCTGTCATCCTTAGATTTAAAGAGAAAAAGAAATTGGATCCAATAAAATGTATGGACGACATGCCAACCAATGATGAAATAAAAAGTAAGATGTAAAAAACAGCAAGGGATTCTTCTGAATTCCTTGCTGTTTTTTTGAATTAAGATAGTTGATTGAAGTTTATTTTAATGGAATTATTTTATTTTCAAACCTAACCCAAACATTTTATATATGGGCTAAAATCAAACATATCCTTCACTCCTTCTGATTATTAATTATATTCAGTTTAGTAATATGCAATAAACATGTCAGTTAAGAAATAAGATGTAAGGGTTTTTAGAACATCACAGTAAATAACCTTCCAAATTCTGTGTTATGATAAGTGAACGAAAATATTGATTAAATTTAGGAGGAAAGTATATATGCTTAAAATTATAAAGTTTTTAACTTTCATTTTTATTTCAGGGATACTTTTTTTGTACCTTTATCCTCCTCTAGGGAGACGAGCGACTAAAGAAAAAATAAAAAGTTTCAGCACAAAGGAGAATTTTGTTGATGGGAAGTTCATCAACCAGATTCCTGCAAGTCAGGCGATGAGCCTCAAACATACAGGTTCGATACTACGGGATTATATAAAAGGAAATCCCAATAGGCGGCCCGACAATCCTATTCTGATTGAAACTAAAGAACATATGATAGGTGATTTCAATAAAATCACCTGGTTTGGACATTCTGCCTTCATGTTGGAGATGGATGGAAAAACCTTATTAGTGGATCCAATGTTTGGTAAAGCCCCCACTCCCTTTCCGCTGTTTGGAAATAAGCGTTTTAGCAGGGACTTGCCTATAGATTTGGAAAGGCTTCCTCCAATCGATGCGATTCTACTATCACATGACCACTATGATCATTTAGATTATTACTCTATAAAGAAGTTAAAAGATAAGGTCGGTCAGTTCATTGTTCCACTGGGGGTTGGGGGCCATCTTGAAAGATGGGGCGTTAAAAAAGAAAAGATTCAGGAGCATAATTGGTGGGATGAAGTTAATTACAACGGCCTGCATTTGGTTTGCACGCCTGCGAGACATTTTTCCGGAAGAAGTTTACGCGATGGCAATACAACTCTGTGGTGCTCCTGGGTAATTAATGGAAAACAAAACAAGATATTTTTTAGCGGGGACAGTGGGTATGGTTCTCATTTTAAAGAAATTGGAGAAAAATTCGGTCCATTTGATCTTACATTAATGGAATGTGGCCAATATGATGAGCGCTGGTCCACCATCCATATGACGCCTGAAGAAACAGTTCAAGCAAACATCGATGTGCAAGGAAAGCTAATGATTCCGATTCATTGGGCAGGGTTCACATTGTCATTTCATGACTGGACAGACCCAATTGAAAGGGTAACTAATGCGGCCAAAGAACATTCCGTTCAGGTTTCTACACCGCAAATAGGCGAACCAGTATTTATTGGAGTAAAAGAGTTTCCTCAAACAATATGGTGGAAATAAAATCAGTCTATCCTAATTTGGATAGACTGATTTTATTTATTTAACTGTGTTCCTTCTTATTATAATAAAGATTCATTTTTATAGTATGATCTTTCTTTCCCCCAAAATAATTTGTTCCGATTACACCTAAAATGATAAGGACCGACCCGATTATATCGTAGGTTGTAATCTTTTCATTTAGAATAAGTGCTCCTGCCACTATCGTGACAACGGTGGAAAGGTTTGCAAAGACACTCATTTGTGACGCATTGATTATTGATAAAATGCTGTTGGATAGCAACGAAGTGACCAATGAGGCCAATATTCCTAAATACAAAATGGAACTGATGAATTCCATGCTCAACCATGGTGAAAAGAATTCCTGCATTGTTCCTTGGTTGATGTGGGAACTGATTGCGGCAATGTTAAAAATGACGAATCCTATTCCCATCATAAAAAAGGACATTTCACCTGGGGTATAATCTTTGGCTAGTGAACGGGTCATTGTCGTATAACATGCGGTAGCAATACAGGATAGAAGGATTAACACCATTCCGAGCATGTCGGAAAAATTGATTGAGCTCCCTTTCAATACAAAAATAAAAATGACACCCACTACCGATAAGACAATCGAAAGCTTCTGATATAAAGACGTTTTTTCCTTTAAGAAATATCCCGCTATCATCACCGTTATAATCGGGGTAACGGCTGATAAGATTCCAGCATCGGTGGATTGTGAGTATTTAAGTCCGAAAGCTTGAAAGGCAAAAAAAAGAGTTGGAAATAATAATGACAGCGGAACCAGTTTTTTTGCGGACTCCCACGTGTAATTTACTTTAATGACTTTAAAAGCAACTAATAATGATATGATAGCGAAGGAAACGCTGAATCGGAACGCCAATGTATCAAGTGGATTTGATTCAGCAATTGCCATTTTCGTGAATAAGAATGATAGGCCGACAATACTGGCATGAAATATGGCCAACATATATGCAAAAGATTGGGATTTCATAGATGCAGCTCCTCAACTAGACTACTATATATCCATTTTAGGTATAGTACCCTTTGTATCTGAATTGCAACCCAAGTTTAAAGGTAAAGGATACAGGTCCCTCGATCCTCCCCTTAAATATTGCAGGTTATTTTAAGCTTCAGTAATCTTATTATTCTTAGGAAGGACAAAAATTGTTACGATTAGCGAAGTTTTTACTCTTGGTTATATCTCCATATAACTTTTGGCTTTTATTATATTTGGATGGTTTTAGTATTATATGAATGACTAAAACTAAGATACCTAAAAAAAACAGAACAGAAGAAGCTAATCCGTAGGTAAAGGATTTGCTTCTTCTGTTCTTATACAAATAATACATAACTTGAAACAATACCTGAGTACTAAATATTTGATCAGTTCCAATTCCGATGTTTGTAATACAATCTGATTTCTTCAAAGCAAATCAGGATATTTAATTTATTTTAGTGTGATACAAATTAAAACCCTTTTAGGGTGAATGGTCGGTTGAAAATATGGTCTGCGGATTTTGATAATAATAGGTATTCAGCAAAAAAAAGTTTACTTGGTAACGTACCTCTTTGTGGTGATACCTTTAATTATATTGAAAAGCTTCGATTTGCCGAAAACACGGTTGAATATCTCGAAGAAACCCAATAATGAATTTCCTAGTCTAGATGTAGCATGACTTCATTTTCTTTAACAAAGTTAGAATAGATGGAGATTCGTTATTATCACTATTTATTCACAAAGTAATAGAAACGACTATTAAAATATTACTAAATAATGATTATTTTCCATTTTCACTTATGATAAAATTTCAAGGAGAAAGTGAGGTTTACATATGTTAGTGACCACTATTATATTTCTTTTGGCCGGTCTAGCTGAGATTGGTGGGGGTTATCTTATTTGGCTTTGGTTAAGAGATGGAAAATCCATTTATTTAGGATTTATTGGAGGGATCGTTTTAGTTTTATATGGCATCATTGCAACATTCCAAACGTTTCCAACTTTCGGGCGTGTATATGCTGCATATGGCGGTGTTTTTATTGTGTTATCGGTATTATGGGGATGGGGCATCGATAAGAAAACGCCTGATTTATATGATTGGATTGGGGCTGCAATCTGTTTAATTGGGGTGTCTGTCATCATTTGGGCGCCGAGACATTAGAAGTAAAGGGCTTTAAAGCCCTTTACTTACTCAAAGCAGCCGATTGATTAAATATTTTTCGATCATAAGCGTACGCAATATAAAATCTCACGTCCTCACGGGATCATTATTTAGGTGTTACATATCTTCAGATAACCTTGGAATGAATGTTTTTCTAAACCAATTTCTTTTCCTTACTACTAACAGCCATATTGCTGGATTTTTCCTGTATAATCCAAATCGCAACTGCCGCGATAATGCATGGAATGGCAAATGCTAAGAAATTAATCTGCAATGACAATTTCATATCAAGCAAGACCCCGCAGAAAGTAGGAGCGATAATTCCACCTATTCTTCCTACACCTAATGCCCAGCCTACTCCCGTTGAACGGATTTCGTTAGGATAAAACTGTGATACATAAGCGTTCGTTACGATTTGTGTACCAGTTGTAGTTCCTCCCGCAATGGCAATCAACACATAGAGCATGATCATGCTTGGTTTAAAGCTCAGCATCGTAAGTGCTGCAAACCCTATGACTAAGAAGGAAACCAGAACCACTTTAGATCCAAATCGATCAGCAAGCTTTCCTCCGACAATTGCCCCAAATACGGCGCCGAGGTTAAGTGTCACTAGGAATGTTAAGCTGGATCCTAATTCATATCCTGCCCCTCCCATAATTTTTGGAAGCCATGTACTCAATCCGTACATCACAAACAGGCACATGAAAAAGGCGACCCAGAACATGATTGTACTAACTGTCCGACCTTTTTTGAATAATTGTTTCACCGGGAAACCAGTAGAATCATTTTTACTTTTCTCATGAAGAACATAATGATCATTCGCAGTGTATTTCCCGGTTACATCTACTTGATTCAGTACGTCCGCCAATTGGCTTTTTTGGTTTTTTAATATAAAATAATTCAATGATTCTGGTAACATTTTATAGAGAATCGGCATAAAGATCAGTGGAAGAGCACCAAGCCATACAACTGCGCGCCATCCAAAGTTCGGAATCAGATACATCGCACCTAATGATGCAACAACACCACCTAAAGCATGTCCACTGAACATAATAGCAACCAGTGTGCTACGAAGTTTTTTCGGAGCATATTCAGTAATAATTGCTATTAGATTAGGCATGACTCCCCCCAATCCTAAACCTGCAATAAAACGTTGTATTCCAAAAGTAGTTGGCGTATCTGCAAACCCTGAAGTAAAAGTAAATATAGAAAAAATGACCGTACAAATTAAGATGACTTTCTTTCTTCCAAATTTATCAGCTATTGGTCCAAAGACTAACGCGCCTATCATCATTCCAAACAAAGCATAGCTGCTAAATAATCCTGCTTCTACAGCAGTGATTTTCCACTCAGTCATCAAAGATGGTAGGATTGTTCCAAGCATGAACATATCATATCCATCACAGATAATGATAAAGATACAACTTAATAAAATCTGTAAATGAAAGCGGTTAAATTTTTGTTCATCAATCATTTCAGATACACGGATTGTGCGCATTTCCTTCGCCTCTTTCTTCTTTTCCTTTATTGTCTAAAGGAACGTTCTAAGTTTTTTAAAACCAGCTTACCACCAAATTAAAAAATAACAATAAAGACTTAAATTACACTTATATAGAACTAAGTTCACTATATATTAACTTAATTTTTAGAATATTGTCAATTATCAAAGTTCATTAAGGTTCATAGCTAGGAAAAACTTTTTATGAAAAAAAGGCAAAAAAAAGCCCTCTAGTCAAAAGAGGACTTTTTTGAAAATAAAGAATTTAGGCATCTAATGCTTCTTTTTTCTTTCTTTTTTTAGATTCTGTTATAAGATCATAACCAAGATAAAGGATAATGGCTGCGCCTAACAATTTAATATATAACGGAATATCCGCTACAAAGAAATATATCATTGAGAATAATGTTCCTATTATAGATAACCAAAAAATTAAATGTTTTAGAATTTTTTTCAAAGTAATGACTCCCTCTCAAAAGATGAGATTAATTATTCTAGTTCGCTCCACTTCAAGGAGGAATTTTTATTATCCGTTCTTTCATTTTAACATTTATCCTTTAAATAATGGAGTAAATCATATTGCGAAATATGAACAATTAAGCAATTTTTCATAGAAATTTTATTATTGCTCTAAAACTTAGACCACATTATTTATGAGATCATTTATTTTTACAACCTATCATTGACAAATATACATTTTCCACTCCTAATAATAATTAAATGTCATTTAAGGAATTTATAGATAATGGGGTTTACAATATAGTTTGCATCAGTCATCTATTGAATGTCATTTTTGTAATGATTTCACTCTATCCAGGCAGCACCCTTCGTTATTTAGAACATTGTGTCCTTTGAGCAGATCTGCGATGAAACTAATTATAAGAATAAGAAAGAAATTTAATCAGAAGTAACTATACAAGCTCTCCTAACATAAAATAAACATGAAAATGGCAGCGTAGATATCTCCTACGCTGCCATTTTCATGTTTATTCTTACAGTATATTCATTTTATTGGAGTCTACCATTATTTCTTCACTTTGTTCTGGTTGATTATTTTTATAATAAGCCATCTTCACTGGAACAAAGGATAAAGCAATCGCGGCAATAAGACCAGGAATAGCAAAAGCAATAAAATTCAATTGAATTGGTAGTGAGATTGATAATAGGAATCCACCAAGGATGGGTCCGAGCATACCACCAATCCTTCCTATTCCAGATGCCATCCCAAGTGCAGTCGATCTAATATTTGGTGGATAGTACTGGGAAACATAGGCTTGTACAAGATTTTGGGCGCCAATCGTACAGGCACCTGCAATCGCAACTAATGTGTAAATCATGAAGGAACTTCCACCCATTCCTAACAGTGTCAAACTAATTGCACCTAGTGCATACAACGGTACAAGCATTTTTTTAGAACCATATCGATCACAAAGCTTAGCTATGATAAGAGTACCTACGATAGCTCCACCTTGAAGAACGATTAAGAAACCTAGACTTGAATTCAAAGCATACCCCGCTTCAATCATTAGCTTTGGTAGCCATGTATTCAACCCATATACCATCAATAGACACATGAAAAAGGCAACCCAGAACATCAAAGTACTTAAAGCGCGGGAATTTTTAAACAATCCGACAATCGGCAGTTTCTCATCTGATTTTTTCACTTCTACAATTTCGTCATGTATGGTGAAATTGCTATCAGGACTGACTTTGGATAATACTCTGATTAATTCCTCTTTTCTATTAATTCTAATGAGATGTGTGGAGGTTTCTGGTAAATGTTTCATCATGATTGGTAGAAATAGTAAAGGTATGCCGGCAAACCAGAATATGGACTCCCAGCCTAATGAAGGCATAAGTAGGATACCTAGTATCGGTGCAAGCATCCCCCCGAATGAATAGCCGCATAATACAATCGAAACGACCATGCTTCTCATTGTTTTCGGTGCGTAATCCGTCAATAAAGCGATGACGTTCGGCATGATGCCTCCCAGTCCTAACCCCGCTAAAAATCGAAAAGTAGAAAATATGGTAGGTGTACTCGCAAATCCACATAGCAATGTAAATAAACTAAATAAAATCAATGAAATGGCAATGACGTTTTTTCTTCCAATCCGATCCGCTAATGTCCCAAAAAAGATGGCACCGAACATCATACCGAATAGACCATAGCTACCCATTGCTCCCGCTTCCACTGAAGTTAGATTCCACTCCTCTGTTAACACTGGGACAACCGTTCCATAAACGACAAGGTCGTACCCATCAAAAAGGATGATAATGAAACACCATGCCAACAAACCGAAATGAAAGCGGTTAAATTTACTGTTACTAATTACCTCTGTCGTGTTAATACTAGCCATAAAAATTTCCCCTCTCTAGGTGACTACCAAAAATCCACATGATAGCGCTTACGGAATTTCTAATTAAAAAGGATAACTCTTCACTAACTTTATACAAATAGTGAACCGAGTTATCTAATTGTTATTATAATAGGCAATTATCTGATATTTCAATAAAAATTTTCACAAATTAGTCATAAACATCAAAACACCAAAGCATAAGCCATCTTGAAAAATAAAGAATTCATGAGTGTAATGGAGAATTAAGATGATTTCGTTTGAAATCGTTTCCAAGTTACCTGTATTAAAAATTTTTTTCACACTATAATACAACAACTATTTATTATAGATATGTTATTCAATAGCTCAACAGGATGAAAAAAACAGAAAAAAACCAGTCCCTGATCGGAACTGGTTTCTAATTCTAAAGATAGAGCCGCCATTGCCGTATTCACGTAAGAAAGTTTTAAACCACCACTCCTCAAAGTGGGTGTTTGCAGANTTGCCAATCCTGTTGTCCAAGTCAGTGACGAGGCATAACATTCCTGTTTCGATGTAAAACTCCCTATTACAGCTTAAAGGTTAAAACTTAATTATCATTACGAACAACGCAGCTTGTATAGTTATAATACATAAATTCATTCTCTCTTGCAAGACTAATAATTCCCAAGTAACAAATTTTTTTTTGTATTTCGTTAGTTATTGATTGAAATGAGACTCTAATAGTGGGTTCTGTAATTCTTCCATTAAAGACTAACTATGTAAAGACATTAATTTTTTCAAAAAAGTATAATATGTTATGTAACAAACATTATAATGAAGAAAGATCTATAGAATTTTATATGATTTATAAGATATAGGAGGTAGAATCTAAAGGTTTTTAAGGTACTATTTTCCCCTATTTAGATACAGACTCTTACAATTAATAGTAATTTACATTTGCAAATGCTCGTCAGGGGTCTATAATATTAGATATCAGATTTGATAGGAGTGACTAGCTATGCTTTCAAACATTGGTTTTCCTGGTTTAATTCTAATCTTTCTTTTAGCATTAATTGTCTTTGGGCCGAAAAAACTTCCTCAAATCGGACGCGCTGTAGGTACATCGCTTCGAGAGTTTAAGGATGCAACAAAGGGAATAACAGATGAAATTCAAGAGGAATTTAAAGAAGACGTTCAAGCTGCGAGAAAAGAATCGGTAAAATAAAAAAACAATGAAAAATACGCCTGCACGCAGCAGGCGTATTTGATGCGTTTGAGGCGGGAACCGTCAGGCCACATCCCGACGTTTAGCTTAAAAAGCATGTTCTTCGACTTACACAAATTAGCTCATCGCTTTATTAATATAACATTTATCCTTTATTATTTCAAGAGAATTTTTGAAACTTCTTAAAGAAATTTCATTGTTGTAAGATGTTAGTGTAAAACCGCTTCTTTTCTGTAATTGGGTATAAATTAATAAAACCATGTAATTTTATCCTAGTAACCCGTGTTGATGTTTTACAATTAAATATTCTACCGAGGAAACTTGTCAAATATAAAATTTAATATCTATATTCTTTGCTGGCAAAAAATAGGTATTAGCCTTCTTGTAAAAATACTACACTCCTTTTTGCATCATCTTTTAGACGACCTCTCTCCTATTTACTTTTAAAATCCAACATTTTGTTATTTCTGATTAACTTCAACTCCATTTAAAATAGCTTAATCATTGTTGTTCAAGCTTCAATATATACTTGCCTCTTTTATTTCAACCATAACACTGAATATTAGTCTTAAACTACTTTGACTTTATCCACCTTTAATTTAGAGTTAAACAAAAAAACACTCCGATGAGTGTTTTTTAAAATTATTATTTTTCCTGCTGATTAAGGTTGGAATGTTTTCGAGAATAAACAAAGTAAATCACGATACCAATAGCCATCCAAATTAAGAAGCGTATCCATGTATGGCTACCTAGTTGTAACATAAGGAATACACAAAAAACGATGGCTAAACCTGGCACAAGCGGTACGGCCGGACAATAGAATGCACGTTTCATATCTGGTCTTGTTTTACGTAAAACGATTACCGCTACCGAAATCATCGTAAACGCTGTTAATGTTCCAATATTAACTAATTCAGCCAATTCACCAAGTGGTACAAAGGCTCCTAGTAAGGCGGCAATTATACCAAACATCCATGATGCCGCATAAGGCGTATTATATTTCTTATGAAGTTTTGATAAAGATTTTGGCATCAATCCATCACGTGACATCGCAAACATGATACGAGTTTGTCCATATAACATTACCAAGATGACCGTTGTCATTCCAATAAAGGCTCCAAGGTCAATAATTCCTGCAATCCAATTCTGGCCTGCGCTTTGTAGTACTAAAGAAATCGGGTGATCTAGTGCCGTTGCGAACTGTGCATACGGTACCACACCTGTCATAATTAAACTAACAATCATATAAAGTACAACACAAATAATCAATGAACCGATAATTCCTCGTGGTAAATTCTTTCCTGGATCTCTTGTTTCCTCAGCAGCAGATGCTACTGCATCAAAGCCGATAAATGCAAAGAACATTAAAGCGGCTGTAGAAAATACTCCACTGATTCCGAATGGCATGAATGGCTGCCAGTTTTCAGGTTTCACATAGTAAATAGAAGAGACGATAAACAACAAAACAACGATCACTTTAATAACAACCATAATGTTGTTGATCCTTGTAGTTTGTTTCGTACCTCTAGAAATCAATAAAGTAATAGCCATAACTATTAAAAAGGCTGGCAAGTTCATGTAAGTTGTAACACCCTCAATTGAACCAGGTGCTGCCGTGAGTTTCTCCGGGAAGTTAATCCCGAATCCACCTAAAAACGATTGGAAATAACCAGACCAGCCGGCCGATACGGCACTAACTGCCAATAAGTATTCAAGGATTAAATCCCACCCTATAATCCAGGCAGCAAATTCACCTAGTGTTGCATACGCATAAGTGTAAGTTGAACCAGATACCGGCACGGATGATGCAAATTCAGCATATGAAAGTGCTGCGAATAAACAAGCAAGGCCGGCAATGACGAACGATAACGAAAGCGCCGGACCAGCATTAACTGCTCCAGTTCCCGTTAATACAAAAATACCAGTTCCAATTATTGCTCCAATTCCAAGCATCGTTAAATCCCAAGCACCTAGTTCCCTTTTCAACCCCTTACTGTTGGAACCAGCGTTTTTCAATAAGTCCTCAATAGACTTCTTTCTAAAAATACTCATGTTTTCTCCTCCACAAATTTAAAAAACTATTCAGAAAATAACAAATAAATGAATTCACTTACTTTTTTTATTAGAGAATTTTCGACAAAATTCAACAATTCCTGAATTATCTGACTTTCAAATTATACGTATTAAACCCTTATACGTCAATGGTTTTATTATAGTAGAATTTCTATTTTGAAAATTCGCTGAATATCTCTAGTGATTTTTCGACATAATTCTCTATCGAATGTTTAGGCGCATTTACATATAGAACGTTAAAATAAATATCCAAATTTTATAATCTTACATGAATGGATTTGACAAATCCTGAGCTGGGATACCTACTTACCCTTTTAGATCTTCATTTGATTCTATTTCCTAATATATCCAAATTTTAGATTGAGACTCCAATTTATGTTCCCTACTCTTATTATTATGGAATAATACACCATAATTATTCTAGCCATTCAAGAACTAATGGTTTGACGAAATTGATGTACATCTCTATACTTATTAAGTCTTAAAAAGTACGGGAAATATGCTTAATTGGAGATGGTGACTTTCATGGATTTTACGATTACCTATCTGTCTTTTTATTTAATACAGGTTGAAGGAAAAGGCGATCAGGCTGATAAACGATTTAAACATTTTCAAACACTCGATACCCAGGAATACGAAGAAAGTCCTTTAAAGGATTTTTTGGATGGGGAATTGATAAAAATCTCCAAACGAAAAGTAGACCGTCATCCAAAAACTGAACAAATACCCACAAAAATCGGTTCTTTTATTGTTGAAGAAGGCCATGCACTTGATTCCAATCCTAATTACAATGTATTTAACCGTGTCCGCTTTGCCGGTACAAAAGAAGTCTTCCAGCAGGAAAATGAACAATTCGCTCAGTCTTATATAGATACAAGTGCAGTGCGTGGCGGAGTCTTCCTAGTCGCATCTGCTAAATTAACGAAATATCTAGATGAACCATTCGTCTTCTTATTAAAATGTGATTTCGAGCCGAAGGTTGCTTCCATTTCAGATGAACGAACACTAATTCGACACGTTGAAATGGCAATCACCACTAAAAATATGAAATCCATCCAATACCCCTACATGCCCGAAGAAGGTATGGTCGAAGAAGGCGAACTGAAAATCCACCAGGCCTCACATGCCCGCTACTTCGAGGACTTTTTGAAATTCGTCGAATATGGCGAATCGATGCCAGAAATCATGAAAAACCAGGTCATCCACATGGTCCATGAACATGTATCCGCACAATTCGAAGAAAACAGTGACGAATTGCACAAATTCGAACAGGACCTGGAAATCTGGGAAACAAGCGAAAAAAGGGAAATCCAGGAACGCCTTGAAACCCACCAGGTCGTCGAAGCCACAGCCCAGATTGTCGAGCATACACCTGAAGCCGAACTGCGAATGAAGCAGTACATCCATCAAAGGACTATTAGCCGATTTTGGCGAAAGCATCCATTTAGGCAAGATTAATGGAAAATATGTATTAATGATAGAATCCAATACAATAGAATTCGATAAAGGCGTGTCGCCGATTGAGTTTCATAAGCCGGATGATTTGATGGAGATTGTGGAGCGGATTAGTAGGAAAAGTGTTGGGGAGTAAAGGCTTTTAACAAAAAAATAGTGTAATGAGGCGATTTTAACAGGTTTAGTGACCGCATTAGTGACCGCTGATATGACCTCTAAACACGCACCATTAAAGCATTTATGACTTTACTAGTGACCAAAATTGTGACCGCTCCTGTATCAAATAAACTAAAAATACGGTCTTAAAATTTGTGATAAAGGTCTCTATTCATTTAAACCAAAAAGAAGTTCCTAAATTAAGGAACTTCTTTTATTAATGCTAAAGATTCTAGAGCCTAGGACCCAAATCTGTTATGAGGACAGTACAAACTAAGTTATAAGTTAATGGAATATTTATCATCTTTTAAAGAATCTTTTATTATAAAACGAACCTTCAGTCACTTTCTCAAAATAGAACTTAACTGGCATTTCACGAGCAGGTTTGGCTTGTCAACAATACAGGTTAGTTAAGGAAGCCTCAGAAGTCCTAGCGATTGACACTTCAATAATTGTATTTTAGTTGATATATTAACATTTAAGCTATTTTGTGTTGAACATACCCGCTTCCAAATAATATCTTACATTTTTTATTATAAAAGTAGTTGTTGTTTTTTGTTAATATAAATACTTATTAAACAAATTGGAATATTGAAGTATCTTTTTCTGTTACTCTTTGCAAATTATCATATAAGACTTGCTGATTTTGTATTTCATCAAAGAAAATCATAGCAACGAGAGGTTTCAATTCTCCTGTCAAAATCTTGTTTTTCAAACCTATATCCTCGGCAATTTCTCTCCAAGGTATATTGTAATATTCTTCAAAATCAGGCTGATGAGAAATGAGCTTTAAATCATTTATGTGCCTTTCATTTTCAAAGTACTGTGTTAAAACCCAAGGCATGGTCTGTTTTTCCGTATCTACATCGATTATTACAACTACTTCTTTCCCTAAAACACTAAAAAGTTTTGCAAAAAACGGCATATACACCTTACCATGAGGTGTGAAAAATTCCGTTGAACTTTCAAAACGATTTTTTATTGCTTTTAAGGCAACTACTTCTGATTCTCCTTCAACAAGGATAATGGTTTTATTAAACAAACATTTATAAAAATCTTCATTTTCTATAGTTTGTGAAATTAAAGATTTAAATAACCTTGGATATTCATATGATTTTAGTTTTGTTTTCATTCTAGAATCAACTTGCATATGCTTATTTTCAAATTTTAATACTTCATCGCTCACATTTCTCATTAATTCTTCAATCGCTCTAACATCTATATTATACTTTTCTGCTCTATTTAAAATTATAATCTGTTCTATAGATGCACGACACTCTGTCAATATTCGTACACTATGTGTTGCTACTCTTACTTTAAATCCAACTTTTGCTAAATTTAAAATTAACCTTCCAATCAATTTAATATAATCTTCATCTAAAAAATTTTCAGGTTCGTCTAAACAGATATATTCTAAATTATTGAAATTATAATCTGTAAATATGGTTAATAAATTGGAGAATTTTTCTTGACCTTTTGATTTATTATTTTTGAAAACTTCATTTTTCTTTTGTAATTCTAATGCTTCATATAGTAATATAAGAAACTTTTCTTGTATGTGTTCTGATGAAGGTTCTTCATACTCTCCAGTACCACGCTGTGAATCTTTTATAAAATGATACATCTTATTTTCCAAGTCAATCTTCACTCTAGGTTTTCGTATTGAAAAAGATGGTAGCCCTTCCTCATTTACATAAAGTGAATTTTCACTTTCACTATATATCTTATTTAAATTAAATGATTTTCCAGCACCATTTACTCCTACAAAGAATTGAATATCCACTTAATTTCCACCTTCTAAAATTCGCCCGATAGCATAGCAATATTTCAAATATAAATCTGTAATTTTTTCACTTTCCATAGATTCTATTTCCTTATCAGCTCTAATATCAATTAATAATTGAACTTCTTTGGCATTCACATTAAATTGTTCTAAAGTTATTGAAGTCAGTTTTTCTATTTGTAAAATAAAACCTTTTAATTGGTTAATATTTTGAGGATATAAAAAGTTCATATTCATATCAACTGCTTTTTCAAACATCTGACTTTTTATAAGGTATGCTAATTTTTTATCTGGTTCTAATTCTTTGTCCCAATTCCATGATGCTTCTAATTGCATTGAAGCCATTGCTTTACTAATAATACTTTCTTTTTCAATATTAGGAATAATATTGTAATCATCAATTTTATTTTTCAAACGAATTGATAACTTATTATATTCCGCTTCCCAAAACACAACTTTATTTTCCATATAATCTACCAAAACTGTATTATCTGGATTTTCTTTTTCAATCATTTGTATATCATAAAAGAAATAATCTTGTTTTAATATATTAATTACATCTGAAGAAAAAGCTATAAAACCTTCTTCCGTATCTCCATTATAATTTTCAGGATTATGTTCTCGAACATGCTTGGAACCTAAATCTATAACTTTAATTGCACGTTTATTTGATATACTATACTCAAATGGCACTTTAATACTTCCTCTTAAATACAATCCGTGTTTTTCTGAATGAGAGTATTCTATATATCCTTCATTAGTATTTTTATAATTATCCTGTATTGCATTATGATTTTTATTTCTATATTCAAATTCAGCTATTAACTCGTAAGAATTACCCCATTTTTCATCTTTTTTATATATAATAAATTCTTTTAAGAAATTTTTTAATATATTTAGATACTCATCTTTTTCTTTTTTTGTATATTCAAGTACCAAATCACCTTTATTTTGCAAATATTCTTCACTAAAATATGCTTCTACATATCTTAAATTTTTTACTCCATGTTCTTGATAGGCTTCACTTGTTGTCATAAGCGGATTTACTTGGTATACACTAGAATTTTTATGATTTCTATACACAATTAAATTATGAGTAAACAGCTCACTTAGTTGTTCTTTATCTAATTCATTCAAACTGTATTCTGTTGGTAATGAGTATTGTAAATTATCTAATAACCATGTTTTTTTAATTGGTATTTCTTTATGCTTTATAATTAATTTTAAATAGAAGTCAGCCTCCAAATCACGAATATAATTTCCTTCACTAATAAGTGCTGGGATATAAATATCTTCTACTCCCACATATATATTACGAATATATTCAACAATATCTGTAGAGGACTTCAAATTCATCAAATCGCCTAAATATAAATTCATTATCTATGTTCCCTTCAAAATAAAATTTGCCTTTACTTCATGCTAATTAATGCCTTCTTTTTAACGATGCATTATCATTTTATGTTCAAACTGTGAAAGACCTGAAAAAAATAGTGAAAAGTAGCTTACTAATAGGACTGTCATCAGAGAGGTCTAACCATTTATCGGTAAGAGAATTGAATACTGCACCTTTGCTTTGAATCGTTCCAACGATAGCTAATAAGTCTTTAGTTGAACGTGATAGACGGCTTATTTCATGGATAATTACCATATCACCTTCTTCAAGTTCTTCTAGCATTCTTTGTAACTCTGGACGTTCCATTGTAGCACCACTTAGCTTTTAATATAAAACTCTGTGCAACTTGCTTCTTTCAATGACTTCTGTTGTCTTGCTTTGTTTTGAGTTTACACGGATATAAGCCACAGTCTTCATTTAAACCACTCCATTACCTTCATTAATAAGCTTATTTTACCAATAATTACGGTAAGGTCAAACGGTAACTAATGTGAGTCTCGAAGCCTTTATATTACTAGGTATAATTTCCTACCTGTTCATTACCGTTAAAAGTGTGGTCTATCGGTAAATACCAAACAAAAAGCCACTCCAAAGTGGAATATGGCTCAATAACTTTTTACTATTTATTATATTCTAGACCATACTCTTTGTATATTTTCGCAAGTTCATTTCTAGGGACTTGTAACTCATATACAAATTGGTCAATGTCAACAGGGTCACCTCCCATAGAAGCGTTAAAGTCTTCAATTGCCATTGTTGATACTTTAAGGTGAATCAAGTGAATGTTATCTATAACTAATTGCTCTTCCTCTGATTCAGCTGAAGCGGAATCAATATAGGAAATTACTTCATTCTCATTTGGAAAATATTTATCAAAAGCAACCTCAACATTTTCACCATTTTCTACAGCATCTGTTACTTTGCTCATTACATTAAAATACTCCCATGTTTCCTTTATGTAATCTGGAGCATCTTCTAGTGCATCACCGTTTGTGTTGCTGGAGCATGCCCCTAAAGTTAAAAGTAAAAACATTAAACCCATACTCGCCATTTTCCTCACAAGCACATCCAACCCTTCCATTTTTTTCAATTATCTTCTGAATTTAATATACCATGATACTTCAGAAATAGGTATATTTTCTTATAGAAATTCACTTTCTATCGCACGTGAAAACCATGTCTACTAAGGTGTTTTAAGAGGATTTCCTTTTACATTCACACGTATGTATTATTTAACAAGATTGTGTGGATGTATCACTATATATATGTGTTTAAAACCGCTCTTTTATCCATCCTAGTTATAAATATATTAGTTAAAACAGAACAAACAAAAGAGATAACACTCTTACAAGTATTATCTCAAATATAAAACATCTGAATTTATCACTTAATACTCCAATCTAGAGTTATTCAACTCCCTTTTAAACATCGTATAGCTTTAAATTAATGGTGCTGTGTGACCCTACTTTAAAAGTATCAAATAAGACATTTAGCGTAATATGTCTTTACCCTCCAAATGTATCTACCTATTTCCCACAAGCGTATTCCTTATCCAACGATAAATTGTTGGAAGATTAACCTCAAAGCCCTTACCCTGAATTTTTGTTAGGGAGACTGTACCACCGAGTATTTCCTCTTTTTCATTATTTTCACCTTGACTAATAGAAAGAAGTGAATGTTGAATTATTGTTGCATCAATTATTTCTTGTTGTTGTTTGATTGTAACTTGTTGATGTTGAATAGTTTCCTCCCTTGCTTGAGAAATTGCATTGCTTAGCATAAGTTGACCGTTCAGATGTTGAATGTTAGCCATTAATTGTTGTACTTTAGGATCTATAGGAAATTGCATATTATTAGTGTTAGACAATATATCAGGCATCTGCAAATAAATCTCAAGGGCGTGTCGAATTTGAATTAGTGCTGTATGACCTGAGATAGGGTTGACTGAAAATAATACATCTCCCGCTTGATGCTTAATATCAGCTGTTGCTTCAATACCTAACTCCTTAAGAAATTGAACAAAATATAAGAGATATTGTTCACATGGTGTTCGAACCTGCTCAGGAAAATTAAATATACTTAGGACTGTATTCTTACCCTGAGAAAGTAATATATTAATTACCTCATCATATATTTTTTTAATTGAAGCCAATCCACTCTCAACAAAAGAATTAATTGATTCATTTCCATCATATACCTCAAAAACTATCCCACAACCGTTTACAACCATATCCTCTTCCTGTTCCCACTTAAATTCTAAATCACTATCACGGTTTATTCTTTCACTTATTACATCAGCAAATTCCTGAATACTAAAAGGATTTTTCCAATTTTCAAAATCATTAAAACTCATTTCAAAAGCTAGAATGTATTTCTCAATTCCAACTTCTTGAATTTTTTTTATATTTATCCCATCAATTAAGTCTGTAAATTCAACTTGTAAATTTGCATATATAGTAGGTATTTCCGACATTACCCCAATAAAAGTTGAGTTAAAGACTAGTTTAAGATACTTCCAATCATTTATTTGTGCATACAAATCTCCATCAGGAAATTTATATATATACCCAGACTCTCTAGGAACTTCCATATCATTAACCAATAATGAAAAATCACTCCCCCCACGTTGTCCCTGTATTTTCTCTCCTATTTTAATCATAGCGTTATCTCCCTTTTACAATATGACTCTAAATATACTAGAATCCCTTAAAATTCTTTTTCACAAAAAGTATATCATTAATAATACCAATATTTTCATACAAAACAAATAATACCCACAAATATGACAAATGCTAATTTTGTGATAATGTAATTAAATTTAGGCTCCCTATCCGATACTCTGAATCTTATTTCTCCATTAAGTACTTGTTTTATTTATTGATTACTGAATCAAAAAAACGCTCCCTATTAAAATAGAGAACGTGGTTTTATATTTGATCTTATTGTTTTGACATTCAGATAAGTTAACAGATTATTGTAATTTTTTTAACACAAACAATGCCTATTATTACTTAACTATATTTTTTAAAATCCAATCTTGAATATCATTTATTATATCTATACCTACAGCCATTTCTGCTAATACAACGCCCTTGCCAATAATTTTTAATGTGGGTGCAATGGTTGGCTTTGTTGGGTTGATTGACCATACTACTGTTTCAATAGCATTGAGCGGTACTCTAATATTATTTATAATCCCTTTACTAACTAAATACCCATCTTCAATTTTTATTTCATTCTTTTTCCACGTATACTCTTTATCTGTTACTGTTGATGTTTCTTTTCCTCCAAAAAGTGCCATAGATCATCCACCTAAAATATATTTTGTAAGTACTGCCAATAACTCTTAATTAAAATAAAATCTCTCAATTTGTTCTTGTGTCGTGACTATCCCTCTTTTTATAAGGCCTTTTTCTCGACTACGATAAAGTTTTTCAATCATTGCTATCTTTTGTGACTTTGAGGCCTTATGAATTTTCCGATGACAATTTGGACATAAAGAGATAATATTTTGTGGAACATCTAACGAATACTTAAATTCATCTTGTATTGAAAGAGGAATTAAGTGATGCCCCTCAACATAATTCTTTCCTGTAGTATCATTTACGAACGTTGAATGAGTGATATCATATTCACACATATAGTCAGCATTTACTAAAGCTCTTTTCGTTATTTTTGGATTGCCTATGTACCTATTGCTCATTTTTTTCATCTTTTTATTCTTGGGGACAGGTAAATCATCATCCTTGTCTTCGGGATCTGAAATATCAACTTTTTCTTGATATAAAGCATCTTGAACATCAGAAGGAAGGTTAATAGTGTTATTCAAAACTTTATTAATAAAAACTTCAAATAAATGATATTCTTTCAGTTTATTATATTTTTCAACATAGTCCATCATCCTTAATAGATCCTGTTTAAAGTCTTCGTCACTTGGCATTTGATCTTTTTTATAAGAAATAGATGCGATATTGCCTTCAAGGTAGTAGCGGTCTTTTTTTCCTCCAAGGTTATTGATCTCATTTAGGTCTTTACTATCTATTTCAATTAATTTTTTCAATGCAATTTTGGTCGTATTAATCAAATCTCTAGGATTTTTAAATTTTTCCCTCTTAACATGATCCTTAAAGAAAGTAGTACCTAAATTCAATGATAGATAAACTTCTGACCTGTCTTCGTTAAATAATAAGACTGGATAAATTCCTTTTTGTGCACTTTCTCCATCACATAACGTTTTGTCAATGATAACTACCCAAGGAATAATTGCAATTTTTGGTCTTCCACCAAAACTACCATAAACTTTATAGTTTAGATTATTTTCAATTGATAGCATCGAAGCAATTTTTTGTGGAATCAATTCAGTTAGCAATAATTTGACGTTATTTCCTTCATCGGTTTTTAGACTTAAATCATAGTGTTCAAGTACATAGCCAAGCATATCACCTATATTTTTCATACTCTTCTCTTCTTCCTCTAATTATTCGCACATTCAACGGTGTGTAACCTAGAATATATAAACGATAGCAAAAGTTCCAAACTTGATCAGAACCCTCAACTCTTAATTATTATATCAATCTTTAGTTTATTATACTGAAGTCTCATACCTTTATTACAGCAAAAAAAACACACACGTTAAAATACAGTTTAAAAAGAGTATTTTCTTATGTTTTACACGGTACTGATTTCAACTCTGATTGCAGGAGTGAGAGTGCTAAGACATTATTATTCTAATGAACTTTTAAAATTGGTGATATGTACCGCCCACTAAGGAATAGACTATCCAATAAATACGGTTATAGCCAAACGGTAATAAAAAGGTATTTTGAAACCATTGATACGACTACGTTTCTTTTAGCACCTGTCAATTACCGTAAAAGTGTAGTTTATCGGTAATAATAAATTCTTCTCCTTCAACTACTTCCCCTATCACTAATTCAAATAAACTTTACTCCTTATTGAAGGAGTAAAGTTTATTAAATAGAGATGTTACGAAACAAAAAAAACGCCCTATTAAGGGCAACCTTTTAATCTATGTTTTCTTATAGATAAACATCTGTATTTAACGTGTGTTTAAACGAGCTTGTCCAACCTTTCTTATTAATTATCCGTAGCCTTTTTTCTGCACAGCGGACAATATGGTCTTGTTAATAAATGGTCACTACGTATTTCCCACTTGTTCCGACAACTAGTGCATTGTGCTGTTACTTTTTCTTTACTTGAAACGTAATTTAATACCTTAACAGCATTATCCGACTTTATTAATACTTTTAGTTTATATGCTTCGGCCCTTTTTATCTTGTTATTTTCCGCCAAAACAGTTTTAGTTACTATTTCCTTAACTTTCTTGATGTGAGTTTTTTTTCGTTTCTTAAGTTTAAGTAATTTCTTTGTAAGTAGTACCTGTTCTACAAATTCATTATTTTGTAGCCTTTCATTCATAATACATTTTTTTAAGCAATTAACCGATTCTGAAACATCTATATTAAATCTAGTCTCGTCATCAGTTATTTGCATAATTTCATCCAAAACAACCGATAATTTAATCAACTTTTTATCTTTTAATGTGTAATCATTTATCCCATGCTTATATTCAGCCTGAATAGAAATAAAAGAATTATCTACTTTATTATTTATTAAACTAGATATACTAAACTTTGTTTTCTTAAAAGCAAACATATTATAAAAATCTTTCTCAAAATACTCTATTCCAGACTGACAATTTTTTGTTGTTTCATTTTCAATATAATACTTATTTTCTAATTTATTCCCTTCATTATCTATGTAACAATAATCAATCCTAATAATATACAGGTCTTTTCTGACGTCACTTCTGCTATTTCCATTATTTGAAATGTATATTTTGATATGACTTGTGTTTAATAAATCATAATCTTCATCCATTTCTATTGTAAGATTATTAGACCTGTCCCCTAAAGAAAAAGACTCAAATTGACATGAAGGAAATATCATTTTATATCTTTTAGGTCTTATTTCATTCTCTCTTTTTAGGAATAAATCTAAAACTTCTTTATAAGGAACCTTTTTATTATCTCTTTCTTCTATTTTTTTGTTAACGTCTATAATCTGTTCTTCAAAAATTTTATAAAAATCCAGTTTACACTTTTTGGATTTCAGATATTTAAGAAAGAGTTCTTTATGCTTAGGATTACCTTTATACTTTATACTATAGATGAAATCTTTAATTGCTTCCTCACTGTAGATTTTCAGTACTTCAAATTTCTCGCTAATATCTCTTTTCAGTAAATCTAACATATCATTACATTCATCTGTAGCGACATTATACACTTTATATAATTTGTTTTTCTTTTCACTCATTCTTTGCATTTCTTCAAAATTAGGTATGTATCGTTTACACAATTCATAAAGACTTAATTTTACTTCATCAAACTTAAATAATATGTCACTGTCTAGTTGTTCTTTCTCTTTCAATAGATTGGAAATATCTTTAGGTATCGAATGTTCAAAATTAAATCTTGTAAAACCATATTCGTAATAAGAATAAATACCTTTAATATCTTCCTGCAATATACTTAAATAATCCTCTATTTCCGAGTTACTCATTTCTGAATTTGAAAAACGAAACTTAAGTCGTTTTAGAAAAGAATTAAATTGGTTAAAGCCAAAAAATGAAGGCAATAATCTTTTAAAGTATTCCTGTTCCTTTTCATCTAAATATTCTTCTTTTACCTCTTCTAAAACAATCATATGAACGTCTTGTAGAGTACATTTATTTTCAATCATGTATTTGAAAATTTTACAGGATTTAAAACTCCCTTCATAAAAGGATTGAGATTCTAGAAAGAAATATTTATGATACTCTTCATACGGAAGCCTATTCAATGCAAGAATTTCACTAAAATGTTGTTTATATCTTCTTTGTATATCTTTTGCTTGTCCTATATACATCGGAACAATTTTCTCAGAAGTGAAATGGTCTATGTAAATCATATATA
Organism: Peribacillus butanolivorans; assembly: GCF_001273755.1. Lineage (GTDB taxonomy): Bacteria > Bacillota > Bacilli > Bacillales > DSM-1321 > Peribacillus > Peribacillus butanolivorans. The sequence goes on along the minus strand of NZ_LGYA01000001.1, from coordinate 2,193,040 downwards.
CACCTGAAATAGTATGTTTTGTTTCTGGTGTAACTTCCCTATGTAAATTCTCTTGTATCAATTGTTTTACTTGGTATTTTATATTATCGATTTTGTTCACATTATTTTCCATATTTTTCCTCCTATTAACAATAAAAAAATTCTGTATAGGCTTCCTGTGGCTTTATATGAGTATGGAAAAAGAGTATCTAATAATCAGAACCCTCTAATTCATCCGCTATAAATCTAATGCTTTGACTGCTCTATCCTTTTGATCTTGTGTAATACCGATATACCTTAATGTGACTGCTGGGCTACTATGATTTAACATATCCTGCAACAATACAATATCTGTTCCCATTTGATACTGATGATAAGCAAATGTTTTCCGTAAACTATGTGAACCGATATTTTTTAATCCTAATTGATCCGCTGTTTGCTGAATGATTCTCCATGCACTCTTTCTATTGATTGGCTGTGAGTTTCCATCTTTGTCATGTTTACGACTTTTAAATAAGTATTCGTTCATATTAACTTCAGAGTTACAGCTGATATATTCCTTCAATGCTTTTTTTACACCTTTTGTCATAGCAACCTTATTATTTTTACCTGTCTTTGTTTCGTTTAATGTAAAGTGTTCAAACAATCTTCTCTTATCATCCATCACGTCAGAATATTTTAATGTTAGTAAATCACTTACCCGAAACGCTGTATTGATTCCAATGACAAAAAGTAAATGATCTCTAGGTGAATCACCAAGTAATTTTTTCATAGCTTCAATCTTTTTTCTATCTCGAATCGGTTCTACAAATTCCAATTTCAGCACCTCTTTTATCAGCAACGAATGAGACTTAATTTACATTAATTATAATTTTTGTCCCATTCAAAATCAATAGAAAGAATGAAATTAACTACTATATCGGTCAATCCCTTGTGGCTGTAAGGTAAATTTGATTTACTCAATGAGACATAATTAGATTATGTCTCATTTACTTAACGTTTTTTCAACTACTGCATAAAATTAATTATTTTGTGTACTCATTTATTTTCTTCATTTAGAGATTGACTGTAAAAGTCAGTCTTTTTGTATTTGTTACCTTGTCCATCCTTTTTTGAAATGTTCTAAGAAATAATTAAATATCTATAAGCAAACAAGAAAAACATCCAATTAAAATTAATGTGGATGCTTTTTAATGCACTACTCTTTTAGACAAATTCTATTTTTTTAAAGAATATAATCTTATATTTTACACATAAACAAAGTAAGAGCTTTTAGCAAGTCCTTCGTTTATTAACCTATTTATGTCCTCAGGCTCATACTGTCTTATTTTAAAATATTTTTTTTCCAAAGATGAAATGCTAATCCCACTTACCATGGATATAAAGGCTGAATCTACTCCTTTTTTTATTAGCTCTGCTATACCTGAGTTCATTAAAACTTCTACTGAATATGTAGTTTTTGAATCGGGAATATTTAAGATATTGTATTCTTTAAGAAAGTTGCAAAACCATCTATTTAAATTTTCTGCTTGAAATACTTCTTCATCTATATAGGATAATACCTTATCATTTTCATTTATTTGATTATTTTTTAACTGTTGTACTAAATTAATACTTGTTATTAAGTCACGTCTTAATCCATTGGGTATGTTAATCATTAAATCATTAATATTTAAAGTTCTAAAATCAAAAGAAAAATCCTTTTTCCTTAAATCACATACTTTAGATCTCTTCGCTGGTGCAATTAGAGATAATTTAACGAAAATCCTCAAGATTAAATAATTTTTGTACCTTTTCTTTTTTTGACCACGAAGATTACTTAGATTGTTTACCTCAAAATATTTATCTAAGTTCTCTAGGATTGCTTTAATTGTCAAATTATCAAAGTATTCTCTCTCTTCACTTTCCGCTAAATTAAATTTTTGGGCTAAATTACTTTTGTATCCTTGATAATCATATATACCACTAAAAATGTCTGTTGCCCAAGCTTTACTAACAAGAAACTTATAAAATGATTTAATACCTTCAATATGATTTTCCATGGAACTGATGGTATTAATTTTCCCTAATTCTTTATAATACCCAATGCAATTTTCAACATCGTTAGTATCGATTTTTGTAGGTTTATCACCCTTATCTATTTTTAATATATACGTTACATATTTGTTTATATGATTTTCATAAGTCTTATCAGATTTGAGATAATCATTTGCCCATCGTTCAATATGTGTCATTAACCTATTCATCCCCTTACTGTGGTATTGTATCTTTTATTTTTCAATTATTTTACTATTAATTCTTTTGTTACATATAATCCCCAATAATTTTATATAAATTTTACCATTTAATTCAACAAGTGTGTGTATTTTACTGGTAAATTAGTCTGAATTATATTCACATCAGTCAAATTCATTTAAAAAAATCGCCTTAATCTTTTGTCAAAAGATAGGTAATAGTACATAATTTGACAAATGTCAATAATTGTGATATAATATTATTAATAGGACACCCCCCTCTATCAACAACATTATTAATTTGGTGAAACCCAACAAAATCCTACTTATCAATAAACCACGCAACATAACACAAATGATAAATTTCGATATAAAAGAATAGATTTACCTATACCACAATAACAATATATCCAACATTAATGACACACGTATAAATTAACTCTATTGACAACATTTAAGTAACATTCACACGAGTATCGAATATTCGTAACAGAGTGTGGGGATTGTATAGCATTATCATGTTTGTGGAGGGATTCTTTGCAGTTGGTGAATAGCACGCCCCTGTATGAGCATCTACAAGGTATTAAAAAGAAGCAACGACTAATACATGTTGATTATGTACCTTTTTACACAAGCACATTAAAACTGCAAAGAACGCAGTTTCAAAGTGTTGCGATGCAAAAAGGTACTCCAAAAATATCGCTGACAAATTTACGAGGTGTGAATGAAAGATCAAATCACAACAAGAGATTAATTCGCCCTTTGCGTACTTTGGGCGAGGTTTGTTAAACTGCCTGTACTTGGCAGTTTAACAAAGATGGTGGCAAAGTACATATGTAATGGAAGAAGATTTAAGGGAAATGTTCTAAGGATAGAAAATCAGACCATTATATATAAAATATATAGTATCCTGATTTCCTATCCTAAATAAAATAAGAAAAGGAATTGATAATATTGGTAGATGGGATTTTTACAACAGCAGAAGTAGTTGAAGAGTATGGAACAGACAAATGTAAAGAGTATTTCGCAAACAATAAGAAACTCGGTGGACACAAAGACAGTCTACATAAAACACTTGATGAATTTTATGATACTTGGGAAATTGTTAAAGTTAGTCGTAGTAACTGCTATAAATTAGGTGAAAAGCGACAACATAGGTTGGAACGCAAAGACAATAGGATTAATAATGGTAATAGAGAACAACTGCCATACAAAGAAGATATTCGTACAGCACTTATCCAATACTTATATAAACATCAAAATGACAATAGAGCAACAATTACAACTAAAAGACTTGCGTATGAGTTAGGATGTTTTTCTGAAATCATGTACGAAGCATCTAAAAAAATTGGTACAGATGAACGTCAAGACTACTTTGAAGAGGTGTGTGAAAGAGACAGTAGGATTAAGAACATGGGATGGGATGTCTTCTATGAATGTGTTAAAGAAGTCGAAAGACTAAAAAACCAAGTAGAAACTGTATTAGATGAATTGAAAGAAAATAACATTATCTACTATGCAGACATATATCAAGCAGTTATTGAAACTGATGACGGACAAAAAAATTACGATAAAGTGCTAACAATAGATGAAATAATTGCAGTGAAACATCAACAGATGAAATTAAGACAAAAACACATGGTAACACATCAAGATATTATGTTTAAGCTAAAAAGTGAATCAGTCAAAGCGTACAAGAGAGATGAAAGAGCGTATTTCTTATACATGGGGTTTAGTAGAGTGTTTCAAACCAAAGTGATTACGCTTATCGCTTATGATAAAGAAATTGAGGACTATTTCAGTAGAACTCCATTAACCGATGCTTTCAGATTTAAACACATTAATTTTGCAGTTAAATTAGCAGAGAAACGACAAGATGCTTTTCATAATAAAACTGTTGTTATTAGAAATAACAACCAATTACATAAAGTATTAGGTGGAAAGAAGAAAAGTGATATTTATAAAGAAACAGATACTGCATGTGACAAGATTGTTGGAAATAATGGAATTAGAGAATTGCTTGATAATGAAATCATTCAGTTAAAGATGAGCAATTGTTATGCAGAAGCAATTGATAAGGGATTGAAAGTATTACAAATTGAAGAAGAAAAAGAAACAGAAAAATCAGCTTAATACATAAGTATTAAAACCCTTTCTTAAATGCGAAAGGGTTTTGTTGTCCCATATTTAGAAAGTCTAGGAAGGAACGGAAAAGCGGAGTTGCAACCGCAAGGGAAAAAAATCTATTGATGAAAATAAGGTTAGATTGCGAGGGTTACTGTACTACTAGCTTTATTGAGAAATATTCCCCTGTTTCTGGTGATATCCACGCCCCCTATTAAGAAACACACTCATCCGATAATGAGTGCATTTCTTTGCGTTTTAGTGCTGGAAAATAGTGTAAGGTAAATCTTTAAACTCTTCTCCCTCTCTTCTTTCTTGGGCTTTCTGAATACTTAGCTAATAAAGGGTACACCGAACGTAGAAAAAAACTAATAGACACCCTTTCGAGTGCCTAAAATGTTTTCACATATTCTGTCTAATGATTTTGTAAAAGTTAAAACTTCAATCTAGGAGACGAACTCCGAATCATTTGAATCAATTCCATTTTTTGAGTTTGGTTTCATGTTTACTATTAGGAAAGTTAAAATTGCTAGCTTCGATTATAATAGCTAACTATGGCTTTCTCTCTTCAGCAATTAAGTGACCTTCATAGTGAGTACAAACTAGTATAAAAAAGCAAGCATGCTACAGCTTCTTTATAATTTCACCTTCCAAAGAAGACACCCCTATTGAGTGCCTACAAAGTTTTAGAAATTGTGTAAATAAAGAGACTAAGTTAAGAAAAAACCGCTCAATTGAGGACATTTTTCAAGGGTCTTTTGCTCTTTCCTTTACTAAAACCTATTCAAAATTATGCCGTTTGTATTATTGCATTTTCATTGTTTGTGTGAGCTTTGTGCTTCCGTCTTAGATTATGAAAACTAAAACTCTCAATCTGTTGAGTTATATCTTCAAAAGTAGCAATCATCTTTCATCTGGTCTTACATGCTTCCCATTACGTATGTGACTATTAGAAAGGAATGTTCACGAATGACTTAGGTTACTGATGTTATATGAAATATCAACTTTGTATGTTTCTGTGGAATCAATAGATATATCAATATCTTTATTATAATTCAACAAGGCATAGTTTTTATAATTTCCCTTTTTTACTCCATTATACTTTATACCCTGAAACCCTATTTCTTTACAACATTCTGCAATAAAATTTGTAAGTAGATATTCTAACTTTAATACATTATTATTGCTAGGGCTAATAGATAAAATGCGTCCAAATTCACCGTACATTTCACTTAAATCAAGTATTTTCAATGGTTGCTTGATACTTATTGTTGCAATATCCAATTCCTGATACCCCATATAATTTACCTCAGCAGGAATATAGTGAATATTATCAGTTAAATATAAAACAGATGAACCAACTAAATTATATCTTCCATGAGAGGAAACTCCAACAGGGGGATTCCACATTTGGGAATCAGAAATCTTCTCAGTACCTGTATTCCTAGTTCTTCCTCTATATAACTTTATATCTTCAAGTAATGAATAATCCTTTTCTATGTACATTTTTTCAAATAATTTATATAATTGTTGCCCAACAGAATGTTTTAACCCAAGCATTGCATTTTTTCTTAAAAAAGTGGAAAAGTTAGTGATTTCTACTTTTCTTAAGTTGATGTAATACTTTTCTGCATACTGGGCCATTTCTTCAATATCAACATCTAAATAATTACTTATATCATGTTGAGTATATACTCTAAACGATTCATCAAAACTGCTTTTTTTTACATGGTGTTCACGGCTATCATAACCGGTACCACAACATCTACACTGTAGAAAAGGAGTTACAAGATGAATGTATTCTTCAGGTATAAAGTGATTTTTTAAAAAATCATATACGGGTAACCCATCATCGTTTGTTTCTTGTCCAGTTTCTTCCTCTTTTATTCTATTGAATACATTTAATTCCTTTATGATTTCACATTTTGAACAGTATTCAAGATAACGAGAAACCTCACCTCCGATTATCTTACAGACTTCAGTTATAAAATCTGCAATTTTTCTGTTCTCAAGAAAATAATCTTCATATTGGATTTTTTCTTGACATTTTGAACACCTTAGTTTTCCCTTATGTTTTGAAAATAAATCCTCATTATAAATACATGTATACTTTTCTAAATCTTCAACATAATTTACCATGCTTTCTAAGGGATTCATGTCCAAAAGATGAAATGTCTCATTTAGGTCAAAACAATTCAAACATATTATTTTATTCATATTTATTGCCTCCCCAACATCTAGCTATATCAATTCACAAATAATATACCAAATTTTTCAATAATAGCCTTCCTTTTCCAACTATTATTTTTGTATATATTGTTCATCAATTTTTCCAGAAGTTTTTTTTTTGCTGTTTCAGAAGGACCATACCATTTTTCATAATCCTGTGGTATTAAAATTTTTTAGAAACCGCTTTATTAACGATTTTTACTCGGGTTAATCTTTTTTGCATTCTTAATGATGTGACCAATTAATATTTTGTCATTTGAGCGGTTTTTGTTGGTTCCTTGATTAAATCACAATTTTATAAATTCCAAATATGCTATTTGCTTTAATTAACTTATTTAGGATTGTCTAGCAACTTAATGCACTCACATTTCCCTTTATTCAAAACTTCTTTATTTGAACAAAATTTTGAACTATTCATTTAGATCTAAGACAAATTCATCAGTAAAAAAAGGATGAACAAATAAGTTCATCCACTTGTATTAATGAAATTGTTCGGTAACCCTTAAAATTTCATCTTTATATAAAAGGATATCGTTTACACTTTCTAATTTATGTGTAGTTTTTAATTCATCATTTAATTGGATATATTTATTACTTGTATTAAAGCCTAATCTACAAATCCATTTACGTATGCTATCATCTAATAAAACGTTAAAATAACTTTTGTTATCTCGATAGTAAATTCTATTTGCATCTATGCTTTCTTTAAGCATTAATTTAATTAAAACATAACCTTCTATTTCTTCTTCGGTGGTTACGATTATTGGTCCATCTACTACTTTTTCAAGTTCATCAATTAACTCTTCTTCTTTTGTCGGAGCTACTTCTTCATTTATTTTTTCAGCTAAATTTGTTTCATTTCCATCAGTTGAACTTAAAGCCTTTTGAAGCTTATCATTTACCTTTTCATTAACAAATTGATTTAGAGATTTTTTTACTATATCTCGAAAATTATCAATTACTTTCTTCGTCTTTACACCTTGATAAACATCACTTAAAACAAATTTAATAAACTCTTCATTTGGTTCATCCCATTGTTGAGTTAGGAAATTTTTAATTTCATTAGTGTATTTTAATTCAGATGCAGTAGTTAATACATTTTCTAGATTAAAAAAATTCTTTCTAAATTTCGCCAACTCCAGAAAATGATTTTCTCTTATTTCATGTAAATTAAATATAAAAAATGGCTTTTCATCCATTTTATTAGGTTCTTCTAAATCAGTGAAGAACTTGTATTCAATTCCATTTGTCAAAATTGCAAACTTAGCTTTAGTAGTTCCGAAATACCTAAATAATTGTGAATCATGCTTATATAGTTTCTCATGAACACTTTTTGCTTCAATTAAAATTACAGGGTTTCCGTTTTCCATTATTGCATAATCAATTTTTTCACCTTTTTTAATTCCAACGTCCGCTATGAACTCTGGTACTAATTCCTCCGGGTTAAATATATCATATCCTAATGCTTGTATTAATGGCATAATTAACGAGGTTTTTGTTGCTTCCTCAGTTTGAATGTTATCTTTTATTCTTTCTATTCTACTTGATAGCGTTTTAATTTGTTGTATAAAGGCTTCCATTTTAATACCCCCATTTTATAAAAAAATATTCTATAAAAATTATACCAAACAAAATTATGCTAATCTGTAAAAAATTTATATTTAGGCTCTCATTCCAAGAAAAGAAGTAATAACCAGAAAAAAATACAGTTAAAAATATTATTTTGAGTACGGTGTGGACTACCTCCTATCGCAACTTAAATAATATCTACTACTCCCTCGTCTAGAGCTGGTCTCAAAAACTGCTTATAAAAAGTAAATTCTTTTAATGGAATGTTATAATTTACACCTAAAGGATGTTTAGGTTGGTTGTTAGCTATCTCCCGAAAACAGTACAGACGAAAATTTGAAAACAAAGATTTGAGGGATTCATCCATATAACGTTTTTGGATTTTTCCATGTTCACCCCAAGCTACGACTATTTTACTTGCACTCTGTAAGGCATTCTGTAAGAAACCATAATTATGCTCCCCTACCATCTTGTTATAGTCTTTCACCTTCTTAAGATCATTGGGGTCAGTAGCACGATAGGCAAACAAATTAACAATTTGTAGAGAACCATATCCCCATCTTTTCGCAAATTCGATACATACCTTTGTCGTTTGGTCCTCTTCTACGTTATCTGCCGTGCTTGGGTTAAGTAAAACAAAGACTACTCTTCTCTGATTTGATTCATCCCATTCTCTAATTAAGGAATAACGATAATCTCCTTCCAAAACCGCTTCTCTTCTAATACATACCAGTCCCTTCTTATCACCAGCATAGTTTTGTGATTATTTTACCATTTGCACTTAAATGTAACTGTCATATTGTGTCGAGTAAACAAAATCAAGGAGACAAATGCTTATGGATGACAAAGAAAAGAAAATGTAACTAAAAGATAATTCAATCTTGAAAAAGAGGTTGGATTGCGGTGATTACAGTGCTACTACCTTTTTCCCAATACCTTTCCCGCTGTTTTGGTGATAAACTACCCCCTATCAAAGAAACACACCCATTTAATAGTGGGTGTGTTTAATATTAAAATAGTACCTCATTAAGTTGGATCTCTTTCTGTATTCGATATTGCTAAGCGGATTAAATCTTTCGTTTTGTTCTCTTAATGCTGTACCCCAAATAGCAAGATACTTCTCAGTCATCTTAAGGTTACTATGACGTAACATTTTTTGAAGTGTAAATACGTCACCACCATTCATTAAGAACCTGTGTATAAATATTGTATTTCTAACAGGATATAGATGAAAATATTGTTAACCAATAATGTTTTCGGCACTTCTCCACTGTTGATTTCATGATAAAATATAAATGAATAGAAACCTTTCACATCTTTTGACCTGAAATGGAGGTCTTGAACGTGAATGGTAGTATAACCCAAAATAAAAAAACAGGTAAATGGGATTTCGTCTTTAATGGTGGGATAGACCCTTTGACTGGCAAGCGAAAACAGATTCGCCGAAGAGGCTTTGAATCAAAGCGAGATGCAAATGATGAAATGACAAGGGTAAAGGCTGAGGTTTTAGAGAATGAATTTCTTGATCTAACAAAAATGACCTACGGTAAATATATGGAAGAATGGTTTCAAGAAAGAAAAAGTCGTCTACAAAAATCAACCTTTGAGATTCACTCCATCTTTTACCGAAATGTTATAAAACCAAGAATTGGTCATCTTAAATTACAGCAAATTGCTCCAATTCAAATTCAAAAATTTGTTAACGACCTAGTGAACGACACGTCTTATTCGGAACACACTCTCCATCTCATCTTTCGAATTGTCAGTGCATCCCTTAAGAAAGCTAAAGTCTTGAAACTTATAAAGGACAACCCTTCCACTGGGATTACACTTCCAAAAATAAAACGAAAAGAAATAAATGTTTGGTCTGTAGAACATGTCAATTTCTTTATCAGCGAAGCAAAGAAGATAAAACGGCTCACCCGCTGTCATATCGGATTTCTCATGTCAATATTTACAGGGATGCGACAAGGAGAGATTCTCGGACTAAGGTGGAAAGATATTGACTTTGAGACACAAACAATCTTTGTGAAGCAGACACTTACACAGAACGCAGAGATTAAGGCAGGTGCAAAGAATGGAGCAAGCATCCGTTCTATTCACATCCCCAGTAAATTAGTGGACGAGTTAAGGACACACAGAAAACAAATCTTGGAGGAAAAGCTATTACTTGGCTCAAATTATCGTGACCTTGACCTAATTATCTGCACTAAAAGCGGAAATCCTATGATACCAAGAAACTTCCGCAAAGAGTTCTATAATTTATCTGAGAAGATAGGACTGCCAAAAATTCGGTTTCATGACCTTAGACATACACATGCTACTATCTTGATTCAACAGAATGTAAATGTAAAGCTTATTTCAGAACGATTAGGTCATGCAGATATTGAAACAACGCTCAATACTTATAGTCATGTCCTGCCCAATATGCAGAAATCTGTCTCGGATAAATTGGACAAAATTATAGGAATGTGACCAAATTAGTGACCACTACACATTTACAGTGCCTTAATGCAGTCATATCAATGTTTCAGCTACCTTCTATCCCTACATGCCCGAAGAAGGAATGGTCGAAGAAGCCGAGCTGAAAATCCACCAGGCTTCACATGCTCGCTACTTCGAGGACTTTTTGAAATTCGTCGAATATGGTGAATCGATGCCTGAAATCATGAAAAACCAGGTCATCCACATGGTTCATGAACATGTATCAGCACAATTCGAAGAAAACAGTGACGAACTGCAGAAATTCGAACAGGACCTGGAAATCTGGGAAACAAGCGATAAACGAGAAATCCAGGAACGCCTTGAAACCCACCAAGTCGTTGAAGCCACTGCCCAGATTGTCGAGCATACACCTGAAGCCGAACTGCGAATGAAGCTTGGCAGTACTTCCATAAAAGGACTTCTAGCCGATTTTGGCGATAGCATCCATTTAGGGAAGATTAATGGGAAGTATGTATTAATGATAGAAGCCGATACGATTCAGTTTGATAAAGGTGTTTCGCCGATTGAATTTCACAGACCGGATGATTTGATGGAGATTGTGGAGCGGATTATTAAGAAGGTTTGAGGGGATTGAGGGTTATTTCAGGGATTTGTGATCATTGTTGTGATCATAAAAACAGTGCCATTTAAACGTTTGTAATCGTTTGTGTGATCAAATTTGTGATCAAATTTATGCTCTAAAACATGTTAATAAGGGTTTCCTTTAATTAAGTACAATAATAATATTAAATCAAAAAGACAGTGAGCTTATCTTTGCTTACTGTCTTTTTGTTTATAACTAAAAGTTATGATATACATCCTGTACGACATCGTCGATTTCACGTTTTTCGATCATTAACTCTTGGCATGTCAGTATTTTGAATAACTTTAAATGTATTCAAAATTACTATGATTAATGTTCACATATAATCGTAGTACAAATCACTACTTTTTTTTGAAAAAGATTGTCGTGTAAGTATACCTACTATAAATCTTTATAGATTTCACTAATTTGTTTCAAAAATATTCCTCTTGTGCCACTTAAAATACACTTTATTTTTGGAATGAATCTGAATTTTAGTACTTGGTACTAATCCATACTTCAAATAATCTACATTACAGATAACTGAAGAAATGTGCAAACGTCCTTGTCCATCAAATGCAATTAACCCTTTATCATACAGGGCATCATGATTACAACAAAGCAGTACGCCGTTGTATGGATCTAAACGTTCTTCATTTGTGCTATCTTTCCACGGTTTCGAATGGCTCGCTCTTAGTAACTCAGGTAAATCAATACTGCATAATGCGCATTTATGATCCCACAATGGCGTAAGATACTTGCGAAACTTCTGTTGACCTAAACGAATTTTTGTTTTTACTTCTGATTCTGTTTCTGCAATAACTGGAACTAATGTATTTCTTTCTGTTCTTCTCACATTATCAATCGATAGCTCAAGTTGTTCCTGGTCTACTTGATATATATTTAAATCACTAATCAAATCTAGAAGTTTAATAGCCAGTTCCTCATTACAAGGATATAAATAGCCTTGATTGCCATCACCATTTTTTTGAAATGCCGAATACTTAATTGGGAGTAGTGGGAGAATTTCATTTAACCCAGCCCTAACATTTAAAGGTACATCTAACTCATGGTATTCTAATTTCACTAAATAGCCTTCATCGTTCCATTTGCTATGATTTTGCATAATAGAAGGTTTAGGAGCATTTTTATAATTATCATTTGCAACGCTAATTGCAACAATTAAACCTTTTACATAATGAAAGATTCGATCGCCTTTTTGTACCTCTTTCATACGTTGCCAAGAGTGCGGTACATTTCCTCCCTTATCCTGTTGTGGCGACCAAATAATCCCTAGATCTTTTTCTTCCTGATAAGTGTGACCTTGCATAACAATAAAATTATTCAAATTGCTTCCCCCTAAAAAACGTGGCTGTTTTGATATATTCTATTTTACATTAAATATTCTATTAAAATAACAACTTCCAATACAATTCGTCACGGATCGCCAAAAACGTCTTCTGTGATAATGGATTCCTGCCGACGGCAAAACCTACAAACAACACAAAAAAGGTTGATATAGGTCGGACACTCTTGATTATTTCTAACCAGAGAACCTTAATATATCAACCCTTTTGGATGTCCCGGGAGATATTCGAACTCACGACCGACTCCTTAGAAGGGCGTTGCTCTATCCAGCTAATCTACTCTATATACCGCTGTTTTTCTTCCGTTCAGTGTAACGGTCACCTTACGAGCTTATACCGTTTGACATTGTATAACTCAAGGTATACACTTTTTTTAAAAAGTTTTCTCTTACTATATGAGTGATCTTTCCCAATAACTTGCTTTGTTCCTTTTAAAACTACCGTGAAACCAAGGTCGATTAAGACATTATTTGTCTGATTGCCCCCTGAGAGAGTGCTAAATTCTACCCCATTAGCTTCTTTACTTGCAATCTTTATTACATACATCTACTGGAGAATATCTATTGCCTTTGTATGCAAGTTCGTATTTAAATGAAGGAAACATTTCCTCTTCTTCTACAATTTCAATAGCCTTCAATACATGTTCTCTTTTTATATTCTTTAACTTACTCTTTCTCATGGGGCATCTCCTTAAATTTGATTAATTTGACACCTCCATCAAAGAAACGTATAGGTAAATGATACCGTATTAATACAACAAAGAGCAGTACACTTTAAATATTACTCTCACACAAAAACTTTGTGACCTTCTGTACCTACTATCCACAGTTCTCGTATATAGGAGAGGGATTATTGCGGGCTCATTATTTTCACACTCCTAGGAAACACTTTATTTAATTTTTATATAAATTACACAATTTATATATTTGTACAAATTGTTCCTTCGTACACTGAACGAGGATTTTGTGCTCCTCGCCATCTTCGTCAATCAAATAAATGTACGCAGTCGAGTTGTCTTTTTTCATTGCTCTGACAGCAACTTCAGCGATTGTACCGACTGAACCCACAAGTGCCGTACTAAGTATAGTACTACCATTAGCTTTACCGACGTTACGATTTCCACTTTGTTCCCACTCAATCCGTGAAAGTGTGAAGTGCTTCTGTCCAAATGCCGTTGTGACCTTGACTTCGCCTGACTTCCTCCCCTTAATTACAGACATTCTATTAACGAGCCCTTTGCCTTCGACATTATCAGTTAATACGTGACCGCCCTCCAATACGCTGACCCGAGGTCTAAAAACCTGTTTCCAAAATCCCATAATAGTACCGTCCCTTTTCCTTATATTATCTTGTTTGTTATATGTACGCATCCGCCTACAAATGGGTTCATCTTTCTTTGCAGGCGCCGATTTTTTTATCAAAAAACCTTAGCCTTCCTCGTTTTTCTTCGGAAAGAATGATTCCGTAATCTGGCCGAAGTTCATCACAAGTGCTCCGATAATAAGTATTCATATGCACTACTAAGAAAATAACTATTGTAACAATAAAAGAAAATAAAGGAATTAAAGGATTCATCCAGGATTGCTCCGTCTAAAACTTCCGAATAAATTTCGGGAATTAACGCCAAATTTTCACTTGCGAATCGTCGTAGCCAATGATGAATACGCGATTTACTACTGCAAGACCGCTATCAACCGCGGTCTGCGCTATGTTTAAGTCGTCCATGTCGAGGTTTATTTCGTCCTCACGAATGCAAATCTGCATTGATGATTTAATAAAGAAAAACCTTTCGTAAATAGGGTGAATAGTGATATTTTTATTGTAAAACAAATATAAAAAAAGCCTGATCATTGTGCCCAGACTCTTATCCTGAAATTATTTTTGGTATGTTGGTTTTTTAATTGCTATCAAAACCCAAAAAACCATGATTATTGGAATAAAAAATAAATTCAAATTAATTCTTTCATCAACGATAATTGAAAAAATATCGTTAATAATTAAGCTAACTAAGCTTAATAAAATGCATATAAGCAAAGAATGTATCGATAATTTCAGTATTTTTACTCTCGAAAAGTCAGGTATGTCAAACATTGTGTTTCCCCCTTAGTTTCGGATATTATACCAGTATCCTAGTGTTTTACACGCACCTTTAACTTTAGGTTTCTTTTAACCCCATTTGTGGCAAGCTGCATAAGCTCCTAATTTATACATGTCTGGAACAATTAAAGTAGCAACAGTCAACCCGACAACGGTTCCAAATACAATTTTTAAAGTTTTTTACAATACTGAAGGCGGTGCAGATGTCTACCAGCAGCTTATACTGTTAGTTCGCCTATTTGAATAACATCGTCTTGTTTAAGTATTTCCTTCTCTAATAATCTTTTTCACTTTCAATTTCATTTAAATCATTTGAAGAAATTTCAATAAATGCCTGTTGGAGATTATTAATTTCTGTATTAGATAGACCATATTCCTTAGCATAATCTGCGTTTAACTTAGTTTCATCATTTTCTTTACAATACCATTTTGTATAACTTCTAATACTGAAAGATTTTTTTCCTTTTTAATAGTAGTAGGAAACGTACATTTATTTCATTTTCAGCTAGTCTTTTTATTAATGACAGTGCATGATCATCAGTCAATACTGCTGGATGATCATTTGGATATGGATCATCAGGAGTTAAGTGAAATTTACTAAGTATAGGTATACATTCATTCATTTTCTTTTCGCCCGGATTATTCAGAACTCTTTAACTAGCACTTGAACCTTGTACTGCGCACACTCCAAAGCCATAAATTGCCCCATGCATATAAATAGTTAACCACTTAAACCAATACTTATTCTCTCGATTATTATTATGCAAGCTAGCAAATAATCAATTGTAATATCAAGCTCATTACCAATGAGGTATTATGTAAATTTTATCTAATTTGAAATATCTTAACCACTATTGCACAATCAATATTATGTATTCTATCGTGGTTTTCTATGTAATAAATACGTTGTATTATGTAATTTTTATTATTTAATCTCAGCAAATTTTTCTCTCATTCTGTAGAGCACAATGAGTCATAGAAAAATAACTTAGGTATACTGATATCCACATTGCTTCATTAAATAATTTGTATGCTTGATTTATGGATTCTGGAAAGTATGTAGGATCCTTCATTAAACCTTCTACTTATACGAAACTCCAAGAATAATATTCTGAATAGTTCTAGCACATGTACCATGTTTCTTTGCCTGACTTTTGTAGAATTTTACTATTCTACCTGTACGATTTTCATAATAGGCTCTAACCTGACATGCAATATTCATAGAAAATACCTTGAATGCAATATAGAAGTGTAGTAATTGAATTAGTTCAAACAGAAGAAAACCACCAGTAATTTGACTGGTGGTTTCAAGCATTAATTAAGTGAAGTTTTTGTTTTTAATAATGGTCTATTTGCGCACCCAGATTATCTAGGTCTTGTGAAATATTTAGAATGATTAAATATCTCCAATCATTTTTAAGTTTCCCTAAGTCTACAACCTGATGAACCTCTACTACATCATTTTCATACTCTTTACTCGTCTCGCAAATTTCATATAAACTTTCTACTAATTCAGTATTATCCCAATTCCTCACATCTAACTGTACGAATGTTTGACTTTTCTTTATACTCATTTTCTTCTCTCCAAGTTTTTGAAGTATTACGGATATTGAGTACTCCTACTTGATTTAGTTTTATTAGAATGTCCATTGTCTTTAATGATTCATCTGTAACAACAGATGTAATATTACCGTGAATTTAATGTTTTACAACCTTAGTAGTTGCCTTTGAACTAACATTTCCTGCTTTATCCTTTGCAGTTATTGAAAGGGTAGTTCCCTTTTTCTGTGCTTTTATCTTAACTGAGTAGCTCCCATTAGACGCTGCTTTCGCTGAACCAAGGGATTTACTACCTACCTTTACGGTCACAGTCGATGATGCTTCAGCTTTCCCTTTTACAACTTTATCATTATCATCTACCTTACTTACCGTAGGCTTACTTGGTGGAACAACATCTAACACTGTGACAGAAGCACTTGAACTCACATTCCCTGAACTATCTTTTGCTGTGACCGCTAATTTAGTTCCCGCTTTTTGCACGGCTATTTTAATAGAGAATGTTCGTTGTTGCCTTTGCAGAGCCTAATACTTTACTGCCATTTTTAACAGTAACCGTAGAATTAGCTTCTGCTTTCCCTGTTACTACTTTGTCATTATTATCTACCTTACTTACGGTAGGTTTACTTGGTGGAACAACGTCTAGAACAGTTACAGAAACACTTGAACTCACATTCCCTGAACTATCTTTAGCTGTGATGGTCAATTTAGTTCCCGCTTTTTGCACGGCTATTTTAATAGAGAATGTTCCTTTAGATGTTGCTTTTGCAGAGCCTAACACTTTACTTCCACTTTTAACAGTAACCGTAGAATTAGCTTCTGCTTTCCCTGTTATAACTTTGTCATTATTGTCAACCTTATTAACACTTGGCTTAGATGGCTTAACATTATCTACAAATCCAGTTGAGATAGCATATAAATCCTCTACTGTATTATTGTCAATGTAGTCATTATCAGTGTCTATAACACCCACATAATATGTGCCAGCTTTAGCTTGATATGCTTGTACTTCAACATCATCCTCATATTCGCTACCCAAATATTCCAAGTTATTATTCTCAACAAAATCTTTTTGTACGGCAGTAAATAGTAGATCAATAGCATATGAGTTAGTTTCCCCAGCTACTAGTAAAACTCCACTCTGAGGTACTTCTACTTTATAAAAATCGACATCGTACAAAGGAAGTAGTTGACCGATTGTCGGTTTTTCATATGATGATATATTTGCTGAATTAAAGTCGTCATTATATTCACTTTCAATCAAGTAATCTTCCTCAGAAGAGCCACTGCTCATCCTACCCATTTTATTGAACCTATGTACTGAGTTTGATTGAGAACCTTTTAATACTTTTTCAAATTGATTAAATGTTTTAGAATTAATGATCCCTTTTTGGAGTGGCTTTTCAACTTGACTTTCTATAGCTTTCCTAGCCAACGCGTTCTCGTTTTCTTCAGCCTTAACAGTACCAACGGACACTGTCGAAGCTAATAACCCTACAGCAACCAATGACAAAACACCTCTATTAAGCACGTTTTCTCCCCCCTGAATTCGTTATAAAGAACCACAATCTATATTTATACTAATACATAAGTACCTGGATTACCATAAGTTTATATTTTATTTACATAAAAAATACATTTCAAATGAGTGTCATTAATCTCTCGACTCTGCTCATTAAGCCACTTCAGCAGTTTTCTATACAAATAGATTCTAATATGGTTATCCACTACTCTTTGAGCAGCTGTTTTAATGGTCCTTTCAATTCAAAAGAACCTTTAAATGATAAATCCTTCCTTTTAAATTTTACGTAATTGCTACCGTCCCTGACATCTGTGTAGACTTGAGGAAGTTGTTGAGTTTATTGAAAATAAAGAAGACCACTAATCCTATATGACTAGTGGTTTTTTTAGATAAATTCATTTAATTGTAAATAAAAAGCTATGTTTTGAAAAAATGCAGCTATTGAAAAATAATAAATCACTTCTCCTTATTATGCTTGATAAACAAGCAAAAAAACAAATCGTGTGATTGTGTATTCATATCTCTTTTCACACAACATTTCTTAGACTTTGACTGTGTTCCTGAGCAACAATTTATCCGAACACAGTCTAGTAATATTATTGTCACTAGCTTTTTTATTTTCTTTTATCACTGATTTTGTAGTTTTAATTTTTTCCTCTATTTGATTTAAGTTTACATTCACATTTTTTAACTTTTCTGTGAGTAACATGTAAAATTAAGAATATAACAAAGTGGTATTTCCATTTAAATTTCTTTACTCTTTAACTTCAACCTCTACAATATCTTCAAATTTTATTTTTATAATATATCCCTTTTCTTTCTCCAACTCTAAATGAATCAAATTAGTTTTTGGTTCTAATCTATGTAATAATCCTGTATACTCCCAATCGAAGCCGTCTTCCCAAACAGTAAACTTTACTGGTGAACTAAACTCCATAGCATTGTGTATTTTGTTTTCAAACTCTTCTATTTGGTATTCATCTAATATTGGTTTTACTTGCCGATAATAATCTTTATTTAAATCTTTTAGTAATTTAACGTGCTCAGGCAAAAACATAGCTGATTTCCAT
Organism: Peribacillus butanolivorans; assembly: GCF_001273755.1. Taxonomy (GTDB): domain Bacteria; phylum Bacillota; class Bacilli; order Bacillales; family DSM-1321; genus Peribacillus; species Peribacillus butanolivorans. The sequence goes on along the minus strand of NZ_LGYA01000001.1, from coordinate 2,174,225 downwards.
TTAATATTTCCGCGATCTTTAAGTGACATAGGAACAACTCCATTCATTCTATAAGTTATATTATAGAACATTTGTTCCGATTTATGATAAAAAAAATGCATCCAATGATTGGATGCTTTAACGTTGTTACTAAATTTTTATCCAATCTCTCGCTCCCTTCAACCCTTTGTACGCTTTCATTAATAGGGAGTTATCCTCTAGATAATCTTCTCCCTTTTCAATTATCATAGCGTTGGATATATCATAATTCCCTGTAAGATATACTTCAGCACCATCAATATACCCTTCGTCTTGTAGGAATTCAACAGCATCATTAAGGGCATTAGGTTCAATCCCTAAATCCACATGTTTAAAGGCGTTATTTCCGTTGTATAATTCCTTTAAAATAGCCAAACGTACTCTTTCTTTATTCACACTCACCACCCCCTTTCTAATCATTTCAACAAAAGGATATAATCCCCTCTAATTAATTCCTTACAGCACAAATTATTGCTCACCCTTAACTATCAGTGCTTTTACTTTTTCTTATCCTTGTTTGTAAAAGATTATAAAGGTTATCTGACTCGTACAATTTAAATGAATATCATTGCTTGATACATTTTTCTGATTTTTAACCATTTGTCATAAAGCTTTTTTGTACTTCCTTTTATAATATCTATGCAATTATGACCATTAAAACTCCCAAAAGTCTTGTCCATGCTTTGAATAGTTGGGTAACAGGGTGCCAATAAACAAAGCTGATAATCCAAGTTCGAATATCTTTTGTCTCCCCATTTCGAAATTAATAAGCCGACCTTTTGGACGACTTTGGATTTGTTGCTTATTTATTTTTCAAGATACCCACAGTTTCTTCCTATTAAAAGGACTCCTAGGGAATTCTATTTTGATCATGTGACTTGTTGGCTTCCTACAAATACTTTAATGTATTTTACTGGAAATAATATAAGTGTAGAATTTTTGACAAGGTTCTTGTAATCCTACCTATTTAATGAAAGATAAAAAAATAAAATCTAACTGTGTAACTAAACAATATTATTCATTTTCCCTATTCTTAGGTTTTTCTGTAGCGCTATCTGTAAATCGATAAGGCATAGTAACAGTCAACATTAAAACTTTTAGATTTCACCGTTTTCAAGCCTACTAAAATACTCAATTTTACTTATTAGCCCTTTTCCATTACAAGTAAGACAGTCAGTATATATATCATAGGCACCTGTTCCGTCACAGACATGACATTGAAAGTGTGTGTCGGGTATTTCTTTTTGTTTGATTGAAAAAAAATTTACAATAGTTTCTGAAAATTTCATCTCAATAAACTCCTTTTTCTCAATCATACAACTAAAAATCAGGAAAATACCTAGGATTCCAAAAATTTACGAAATTCACGTATATTCATTACAAAATTTACATAGATTCCAAAAAACTTTCGATTTTATTAATTCATGAGTGGTAATTTACTTATTTTTGTTAACATGTAGTTTCTTTCATATGCGTAACAACAAAGAGCCAACATTTATTATGGTTGACTCAACGTATCTTGCTTAACCGACTTCCTGTGCTAGGGATATCTCTTTTCTCACCTAGATAAAATACTAACTATTATCATTTATATTTTTCATTTTCTAAAATAATCACTTTTTCCTCACTTGAGAATTTCCCTATTTGTTTGGTGTTTTCAACCAACCGAAAAATATTATCACAGCATTGTTTGGCACCTATAATTAATAATGGTACACCAATAAAATCAATTTTTAATTGTCTTGATAAAAAACCCCCAATTGACATCACAAACGGTACAGTTGGTGATGTATTAGAGAATATTATTTTTTCATGAAATTGATGTTTGTTTTGCAGTATGAAGCTTAAGTTTTTTAATGCCGGAACAACAATTTTGGATGATCGCCGTCCTAGAGTATATACCGAGTCTCCATTTTCATCTATCCCATGAAAAATAATTTTCCCTGAATCATCTTTTGTTAATTTATTGAAGTAATTAACATTTAATATTTCTTCTTTAGTTAGTTTTCGTTCTGATTGGATAATTTCTTTTAAATGATAGGCGGCTGCTAGAGCCGTGGTATGTGTCCCACCATAGTCATTATAGATATAAATCATGATATCATCCTTTATATTTTTATCTATGGCTATTATGGTCATTATGGTCATTTATTCTAGTTCCAATTCAGGGGATTATCTTTTAGCTGGTATTACACAGTTGATTCCTTCTGTTCATCGAATCATTTTAAACTTAACTTATAACATGATCAGTTACTGTACCAGTACTACCTAAAGTTAACCCTTTGTATTAACCATTCGAGATGTAGTGATCCCCATGAAATAAAGTGCAGTTTTTCCTTGAGAAAAAACTTGTTCAAAAAACGCTTGGTCTATATTCTTCAAGTGAAGTCAGTTCCCGAATTTGTAGAAGATACTATAAATACATCCAAATAAACGACACCTTTTAATCCTCTTTTACTTCCTTATATTTTTTAACTTTTAAGATAAAATTAAACATAATTAACATGTTATTATATTATCTGCAAATAATAATGATAAGAATATAAAAAGGGGATTATAAAATGAAAATAGTTTTTTAAAAAAACTTTTATAACACTTTTTGGATGCCTCATACTCTTAAATATGTCCGGTATTACTACTAGCGCTGCCAACACAGTCCCAACAAAAACGACTACTATAGACCGGGTATTTGAATATTTAGGCCTGAAATATGAAAATGCTATACAAAACTTTGATTATGGTGATAAAAATGAAGTTTTTATTACTCAGAGAGTTAAATCGGCTACAGTGCTTTCACGCTGCATTATAAAAGGTGAAAAATGTGAAGTAGAAGATTATGTAATACTTGGAGACTATGGACACGGAGAGTCTTTAGAAGTGATAAAAGAGAATGGAAAAACTTTATTATGGGTAGGGAATACCGTAAATAGTGGTGATAGCAATAAATGGTCTACTGATATATCTCTTATTGAGTATAAAGTTAACCCTGCAAAACCAACGGGCGCAGAAGTAGTAAATGTAAAAACGATAACAAATCTAGAAGAAGTCACATCAAAAATAAGTGGTAGTGCCTATAGAAGTGCTGTGGCAATAGCAGATGGCAAAGATCGTATTTGTTTTAGAATTCAAATTGGAACTTCAGCATCTAATACCTACTACGCCGTATATAAACTAAGTGACGTAACAAAGGCATTAAAGGCTTCATCAGATAATAAAATGTCCATAAAAGATCTAAGCTCATTGCAGTTGACAAATTTCACAGGACTCACAAGACCCAATAATTCCTTTCAAGGATTTGATATCACTGGGATAGGTTCTGGTAACAAATTCCTTTATCTGTATGGCGGTGCAGCAGGTGATACACCTACACTCTATAAATATTCTTATACTAACGGTGGTAATGCCGAGCATATCAACACCATAAAAATAACAGGAAGTTATGTTGGCACTCTTGAAGCAGAGGGAATAAAAGTTGAAAACAATCCAAATAATTCAAGTGTAGAGACTGTATTTTTAAGTTTAAATCCCGGATTAGATTCTTCTGGAAACCAAAAACCGATTCGATTATATACTCTGTTTGAATAGATAGAGAAAAAAAGCCCCTCTCGATTTAGAGATGGGCTTCTAACGTGGTGTGATTCTGGGAGTTATACAATAATTCACCCATAAAATTATTGCATATTCATGCACACAATTTTATGTCATGCAAACAACTTAGCAAATGTATTTTCACCAGCGATACCATCTGCTGGTAATCCGTTAGCTTTTTGAAATACTTTTACCACTGATTTTGTGCCACTTCCAAATATACCATCTACCCCATTTGGATTGTAACCTTCAGAATAAAGTATAGCTTGTAAGATATATGTGATATTCCCATTCGCCCCTTCTCTAATAATGGGTGAAGCTGCCTTTGTATTAGGACCCCATTTCCCATCGACCTTAAGCTTTGCACTATATTGTTTATTTAGCTCCCTTTGGAACCCCTTTATCAGCGCCTTCTTAGTGTTAGGGCCATAAATACCATCCACAACGATTCTTGTTTTATACCTAGTGTTTAATGTTTTTTGGATTTGTTTTACAATCTGATCACCAGTAGGCACTTTTGATACCAAATTGGGTTTTTTGCCTGCTTGTAATTGTGAAAAGGATAATCCACCCGTCATCTCCAAATGAGGATAGTCTTTATACGAAGCCCAATCTCCACCCCATTGAAAACCCAAATCTTTACCAATAGAAGCTACTCGTTTCCACTTTGAATCAACTGTCCATATTGCATTCTTCCCATCATCACTCACTATGATATAATCAATGGCTAGTCCATAGTTGTGATATGATTGACCTGGCTGAGCGTTTGTCACTTTTGGTTTCGATAGATCACTATAATTTTTACCTTTATAACTATATCCTAGGCGACCTTGACCATATAACTTTGCTTGCTCTTCCATAGAACGGTAGCCTGCGCTGATTTGAACAAAAATACCTTCTTTATAGGCGCGTTTAATCATTTCTAATGCTGATTCTTTCACCACTGGATGTATACCACTGCCCATATTCTTTTCGGATCCGGTTAATAACGTTTGTAATTTTGCCGTCATTTTATTCACCTCATATTATTTTTATGCTATTTAATCACAAATGCTTGTACACCTAACTGCTCTTTGCATAATAAAAAGCCACCCCTTATTAAGAGGCGACTCGTATTTTGTTACTTATTATTTTTTAAATACCGTACAGTTTGTTCCCACTGTTTAAAAAAAGAAGCTATTAACCTAGCCCAAATGTTATTACATGAATAAAAAAAGTAATTCCATATATCAAAAAAAAAACACTCGACCATTTAGGTTAAGTGTTTTTCTATTTATTCCTGATCCTTCTTACCGATAACCCTAATTAACTCATCCATCTTTTCGTTTCTTTCCTGATCTAGTCTTGTCTTAGCATTAATAAATTTAATCACCTTAATAACAAAGTAAACACTTAAAAAAAGAAGTCCGAGGTAAAATAAAATGGGTATAATTGCAATAATCCCCATTAAACTGCTAGCTGTATCCATAAGTTCCCCCTAATTGTAAAATATACTATTATTATGCACCGATATATGGAAGAAATGAGAACAACATAAAAATCCCAATGTTTAGTGAGTGAAAGAATAATTGTTACTTGAATATATGGAAGATAACGAATTAATTAATGACCCTGTTAAGTTAAACAATGTTGAAGCAATCAATAAAAATAATGAGATTATCCTGCAAAGCAGACAAATTTTAAAAAAAGAATAGTACCATGTAAAAAGCACTCAGCCATTAAGCTTAAGTGCTTTTTTCTATTTACATACATCACTTTATCAAATTTTCACTTTCGTCGAAAATAAGCAATAACATGACTATTTGGAGCCTATGAGATAAAACCTAATCAATATGTTTATTACTTTTATTAAAATATATCCCAACAGTTTCTCCATTCATCCAGCTATAACTCCTGTTCAATCCTTTTCTTGCCTATTACTATATATCATATTGTGCCCTTTTATATTTTTATCATTTAAAAAGGGCAGTCTCTAAGTCTGCCCCTAAAATATATTACTATTAAAACATAATTGGTATAGACGCTCTATTATCAGCTTCTTATTACGTAATTGCTTCTAAATTGTAAAAAAACTTATTGAACGGTTTCTTCTTACTTTTAAGTGATTAATAAAAACGATGCTTGTTCTTACATTTACAACGCTTCTTAGGAACCCAAACTGTACTTGGATCATTATTCTCAAAGCATTTTTCTATAAAACAATTCATCCTAACACCCTCCTTAATATTGTATATGCATAGACTAAAAGAAGGTGTGGACAAGTACAGAAAAGCATTCAAAAATAATTAGGTTGTAAATACTTATTGAAATTTCAAAAGTGATTTTTACTTTCTAATCATTATTAGGATTTTAATCTTTATTTATAGGTAATCTCAATTTTCATGTTTTTGGACAATATCTAACGTATGGGAGCAAACTAAAATCTCTCCAAGTTTTATGACCTGGAACAACGATTTTTGTATCTTTATATACGTTATATACGTTCATAGTGTTTGGCGATGCTTCCATGTTAGCTTCATCAATAATTCCAGGATTCTGCTATTCTAGAGCAAAAATCATATCACCAAATAACAAGTTATACTTTGGTAGCCATATTGTAATATTATCTAATGTATGGACCTCTCCTGGAAAAGACCTTAGCCGCCCCTGCCACACCGCCAATTCCAAGGGCAATCATCAGCCCGTTCTGACGCTGTTCTTCGGTTAGTTGGTTTCCAAACATGTCTTTAGCCTGTGACCGCTTCGCCTAGACCGTTAACTGCGGTGAGCCCGTACAGGCCGTATTCGGTTTTCTGGAGGATGCTAAAGCCTTTTGTCATTTTATAGGCATCGAGTGCATGATTCGCCGCGTTGAGTCCTTTGGCCGTTTTGTAGATGGCGCTGCCGCCTTTGATGGCCCGGCCGGCCCAGCCAACTACAGGGATAAATCCAGCGTCGGCCATGGCTCCGGCGGCGATTCGTTCGACTTCGGACAACTTGCGACCCGTTACTGGATCGACTCCGGTTGATGCCCTGATTGAATCATAATATCCCGTGAATTCCCCTGTAAAGGTTTTGATCGTATCCCAGGCCTTTTCATACTATGGGCGGTTTTCAAGTTCTTCCCATTTCGCGTTCGATTTCCTTGGCTTCCGCTTGTTGCTTTTTGAAGGTCTGATAGTCCTTCATCTGACCGGCGAATTCATCCTTCACTTGATAGACGTCACTATTCTTAAAGGCCGATTGGTTAAAAGTCATAGGCGAAACGCTGCCATCCTGTTTCGTGGCATCAAGCAAGGCACGGAAAAGGCCAACAGCCACGTTTTCCTGCCCGACGGAGACATCATATTCCACCACCAATTGCCGGTCGACATTTTCGACCTTTGTCATGGTGTCATCCAGTCTTTGTCCGGCCAACGTGATTTTTTCATTAAAGTCTTTTTGGTCGAATATATGAAGAGGAAGGATATCGTCAATGCTGTTCAGGATCCTTTGAAGATCACTCGCTTGTTCATCGACAAGCGACTTCGCTTGATTAATGCCATTCGAAACTTCGCCATCTAAAAAGGGAACCTTAACCACCGTATTTCCGGAAAGGTCTGCTTTTTCCAGACTGGCAGGAATACCTTCAAAAAAACTGATCTGGGTAGTGAATAATTCGATCCAGGCGTCCGCCACATCGATTTGTGCTTCATAGAAGCTTTTGATGGCCGCGGCCCCGGCGCCTTGAAACTCGTGATCCAGGCCGACGATACCCTGAAATTCCTTTGGCAGCGACTTCCTTCTTTAGTTCTTCATATTGCTTGGCACGCGACTTGGTTGCGGCCGTCAATGACTTGGCTTCATATATTTTCATCGCGGCTGAAATCCATGTGTAGACGAATGGGTGATGGCATCGTCCTGTTCTTTCAATAGATCAATGTTCGCCTGGGTATCTTCCACATTTTTTTGAACGATTTTGATATATCGCTCAAATACTTTTTCGAGGTTTACTTCACGGTCGATCCACTTTGAGGTAAATTCAAGCTTATTGTTCCCAAGCTCGTCGGCCGGCAGATTTCCAAGCGTTACTGTACCAAGAGCAGTCTTTACCTGATTAACTTGCTTTGTTACGGCAGGATGATTCAGTTTGATTGTCGCCATTAAATCAACCGCCTTTTTAAATCTGATATTTTACTTTCCAGCTGCCCAAGTGCCTCCTCACCTTTGTCTAAAAGGTGATCGGCTTCTTGGGCTATATTTCCAGCTATATTCATAAGAGTTTTCTCGGCATTTAGCTTTGTAATCATCGCTTCGATTTTCCATTGATAGTCGTCATAGTCGTCATGGATGATGCTAAACATCACATTATAAGCATCACCACGGGCTTCCTGGAAATCATCTGAGCGGCTTCCTGTCCAACTACTACCCAGCTCCGGATTTTTAATATTTCTAATCTCGTTAAGACACATACTTTGTTCTTTTATAATACCGTCTTTCGCTTTCACTAAACGTTCAATTTTTTCGTCTAAACTAGCTATTTTACTGGAGATAGCAGAGTGCATGTTACTCAATATGTCTGCGTATACCATAAAGACTCACCTCAAAAATAGTATATTTCTATTATAACTGTCATATTTTTCATATTTTCTATTATAAGGATTAAAGTCTGAGAGTTAAATAGGGAAAAATATGCTATTTTGTCTGTAAACAGAGAAAATTGACATAATTATATTTAGGTACAACAAATTCTTTATACCCTGTTTTTTACCAAAATTAAACAACAAAAAAACACTTCATCAACTAAGGAATGGAAAGATGCATCCTCTACTGAAACACAAAATTATCTTAGAATATGATGTCTTACAAGTTCTAGTAAATTTATTATCAGACATATTGAAAAGCTAGGTAAACTATGAACAAACAAGGAGATATTCATTCAAATAGAACTCGTAGTTTCCTTAATTCAGTTAAATTGACCTGAATCATATCTGTTTATCAAATTTTCACGGACAAATTCTCTGCAAGTAGAAGATAAATGTGATCTTTGAGGGTGAATCAAATCTCCAAAAGGCATATTCTGGACAAATTTGATTTCACCTTCAAATTCCCTTCCAGCATCAGCATCAAAACCTACTATTTTCACAAAGTAAGTTTTGTGTCCAGTTTTCATAAAATCAATTATTGTTAACATGTGATTATGTTCATTTTGCATACTTTTTCCTCCATCAGATAAATCAAATAGCCTTTACGTATTGTTAATAACCTAACTTATAATAATAATCCAATATACCTGTTGTTACTAGAACATAATTAGGCTCGTACTCACTAATTTAGCTCTTTGTTATTTTAAACACTTATTAATAAAAAAGCCAATCAATCCAATCAAGGCTAAAATTGTTATTTTCATTTTCTACTTGATCTTTATCTTTTCTATGTATCGAATGTTGTATAGCCACCGGCAATGTTTCCTAGTTTTGCCCTAAAAAAGATCGACCATTGTGCTGAGCTAAAAATAACTGTAAAACAAAAAAACTCACTCGATATTAATGAGTGTGTTAGCTTAATCGTTAAACGATTGAATTCATTTAAACTATCCTTCCTTCTCAATCTGACTAGCTATATTTTCTATGACATCTATGTAAAATGATGCAGAATAAACCTAATAACTTATCCCTTCTATATAAAATTATAACCTGCTATAATTTAGGGATTGGAGGTGTTATTCATGAAAGAATTCATCCAGATATTAGCGGAAATCGTAAACAATATTCACGATTTTATACTATTATTTGTAAGCGACACTCTAAATTCAAATGCAACGGACAAAGATCTACATTTTTGGATAATGGGGATTATAGGAATTATTATATTTTTGTTTGTGTTATTTTTATCTAATTTAATATCCCGGATGCGTTTTGGGATTACCATTCTTTCTTTCCTATATACCTTTACTGTCATGGTTGTCTTAGTATTTGCAATTGAAATACAACAAGCTCTAACTAGTAGAGGAAATATGGAATTTCAAGATGCTGCAGTAGGCCTCTGGGGCTTCATCGTATTTTTCTTAGTTTTTGCTGCAATTTCCTCACTGTATTTATTGATAAAAAAATTCTTCAAACAATCAAAAAAAAGATAACAAGAGATCACCTTGCTCTTAACATTACTTACGCTAGTTTATCGGAATTTAGCATTTGGAGTTATATAAGAGGTTATAATGAGAACTTTCTCTGTAGCATATCTTAGAATGGAAAAAGGGAGAAGTTACAGAGGAGCTGGCATTATGTGTGGAAATAGATTTTACAATCTCAGAATTCCAGATTTACTTTGATTCATTTTCATTAAATAAATCAATGCTAAACAGATTGAAAGAATCGTCGTCATTTAAACTTTCCTGATTATGTCTAAATATTTCAGAGCTATTTTCCTTACGACGGCGGTTTACTTCTCTTAATTCCGCTTCTAGAAATTCTGCTTGACCGTGTGAAAGCTTAATCGTTATTTCATTATTATTATTATGATCATCTGCCGCTTTCAAAAGAAACATAACTGTCAGCTGCATTGCGTAAAGTAACATTGCTAAGTGTTAAGTTCATGTTTTCGAGTTCATATCGAAAAAGAACCTCCATCGGAAAACCATTTAAAATTATATATATTAAATATACTCTACTTCAAGATATATAAATATACAAATACTTTGTTTACTATTTTCCGATGTAACAAGCGCTCTTGGACCTGTATATGGAGAATCCCTTTGTAATAACGAGTCTTTCTATAAATGGAGTTATAGTCTACAACTAAAAAAATCACCGCATACCTCTCAAAGTGTGCGATGATTTTTTTGTTCATATTATTCTCCCTTTAGCATTCTCTGTGCCATTTCGGCCAGTTGGCTTGCATGAGATCTGATATCCATCATGGTTGTTGAAATCTCTTCTGTGACGGCTGACTGGTTTTCAGTTTCTGCGTTACAAGAGAATGACGTTATAACAGAAGCAATTAGAACTAGAAAGACTGTAAGGGTTTTGTTCCAGAGGAATCACAGACCCCGATAGTGATGTCTTCAGGTTTTAATTAATTAAGAAGTGAGGCAATATGAAATAAAAGCATCTAGCATCGGATGTAATGAAATATGGCACAAAACAGATGGTCGTTTCACCCTTCACATCTTCTGGAACTCCAATTTTAACTGTCTCAAGTATAGAATCATGCTGTACTAAAACCGATTCCATCTAAACGAGAAATGGAAAGTCATGCCACGTGTCATTAAATCATCCTACTACATAGGTGATGTTTCTTCTCTTTTAAAATCCTGAAGTATTGGAAACAATCGTGCAATTAAATAAAAAATCGCCGTTCCTTTAAAACATAGAAAGTCCATTACTCTTGACGCAGGAAGCAATAGTTTATAATGAACAACTAAAGAAGCATTCGAGAAACAATTTGGAAAAACATATTTATTCACATATAGACTAAAAAAATGGAACCTTTCACTTTAGGAAAGGTTCCATTTTTTACTGCTGTGTTTGGCTGAAAAATGGGAGTATTCGGAAATCTCATGATTGGTTTGCTTCCCCATAACCATAGTATTCTACTGCATCTTCATAGTAATATGGGCTCTAATAATAGATTCGTAATCCTGCATTTTCAACAGTGATTGGCGTTTATCATTCAATTACATGCTGAAGTCCTATCTTAACTAAGCTTCTCCATTATTCCTTCATTTCCACCAAGTATCGTACACGTTAATGGCTTCATTCCGTTTATGTTCGGTTTTTGTATACCAGCCTTCGATGATTTCGGCCGCTTCCGTTCTGATCTCCTTACCTTCAAGGTAATCATCGATTTCATCATAACTCACACCTAAAGCCACTTCATCAGGAATCAGCGGTTTGTCATCTTCTAGATCTGCAGTTGGAATTTTCGTATATAGACGCTCAGGTGCTCCGACGAATTTCAGAATTTCTTTTCCCTGCCTTTTATTCAAACGATATAACGGGATGATATCAGCTGCCCCGTCACCATGTTTTGTAAAGAAACCGGTGATTGCTTCCGCTGCATGGTCTGTACCAAGCACGACACCTTTATATAGTCCGGCTAAATCGTATTGCACCTTCATCCGCTCACGTGCTTTGACATTTCCTCTTAAGAAATGGGATAGTTTTTCACCCGTAGCGTCTTCCACAGCCTTTACCGATGCATCCACTGCTTCCTTAATATTAACTGTTACCGTTTGACTTGGCTTAATGAATTTCAAAGCCAATTGTCTGTCATCTTCATCAGCCTGTACACCGAATGGAAGGCTCACAGCAACAAATTTATATTCTTTGCTGTTCGTTTCATGATTCAATTCATTGACAGCAGTTTGTGCGATATAGCCGCCTAGCGTTGAATCTTGACCTCCAGAAATACCCAGTACAAAGCTTTTTAGAAAATCGTTTTTCTTCATATAATCTTTTAGAAGATCGACACTTTTTCTGAATTCAGCTTCAGGATTAATCGTTGGTTGGACAAGTAATTTTTTTACGATTTCATTTTGTAATGGACGCATTGGCATAGCCCCTCTTTCCTTATAGAATAGACTCGTTATTTAGTAAACATTCTCTCAACATTGGCTTTTACTTCATCTATATTTCTCATTTTATTATCCCAACAGTCCTGGCTTAAGTCGACCGGATATTCTTCAGGATTGAGTGCACGTAAGTACTCTGGCCATAATACTTGAAGATTTTTTTCCGTAAAGGTCTTGATTTCATCAATGGATGGTAATTCATAGGTTAAAATTCCGTCCATAAAAATATCCTCATGCAGGTCCACTGCATCGAAATCAGTGACAAATTTACTTAGGAAAGTATGGACAGGATGGAACATTTTTAATTTTTCCTGTTCCTGAGGCTTTTCATATTCCATAGCCAAGTAGTCGCCTTCTGCATGGTGGTTGACTTTATTAATGATTCTGTATACTCGTTTTAGGCCAGGTGTCGTTACCTTTTCAGGATTAGAAGAAATTTTGATGGTATCTCTCATATTCCCATTTTCGTCCTCAATTGAAACCATCTTATAAACGGCACCTAATGCAGGCTGGTCATAAGCCGTAATTAATTTGGTCCCGATTCCCCAAATATCGATTCTTGCTCCTTGTTGCTTCAGGTTGATAATCGTATATTCATCCAAATCATTTGAAGCGACAATCTTCGCATCATGGAAACCTGCAGCATCTAGCATACGGCGTGCTTCTTTTGACAGGTAGGCCAAATCGCCGCTATCAAGACGGACGCCAATGAAATTAATTTTATCGCCCAGTTCTTTGGCGACACGGATTGCATTCGGGATGCCAGAACGTAGCGTATCATAAGTATCCACCAAAAATACACAATCTTTATGAGAGCTTGCATATTTATGAAATGCTGTATATTCGTCTTTATAGGCCTGAATCATGGAATGAGCATGTGTCCCTGAAACCGGAATACCGAACAGCTTGCCTGCACGGACATTGCTAGTAGAGTCAAAGCCAGCAATGTAGGCAGCACGTGCTCCCCATATTGCGGCATCCATTTCTTGTGCTCGTCTTGAGCCGAATTCAAGTGCAGATTCATCGCCAATTACTTGTTTGATACGCGAAGCCTTTGTCGCAACGAGTGTGTGATAGTTCACAATGTTCAGCAGCGCTGTTTCTATGAGTTGCGCTTCACCAAGGGGTGCCTCTACACGTAAAATCGGTTCGTTGCCAAAAACAAGCTCGCCCTCTTTCATGCAACGAATCGTTCCAGTAAAACGGACATTCTGCAAATAATCCAAAAATTCATCATCGTAATGCAATTCCGATTTTAAATAGTTGATATCACTTTCTGAAAAGCAAAAGTTCTGTAGGTAATGAACAATTTTCTCTAGTCCTGCAAAAATTGCATATCCGCTGTTAAATGGAAGCTTTCTGAAAAAAACCTCGAAAACGGCCTTTCGGTTATGTGTGTTGTCTTGCCAATAAGTTTGAGCCATATTGATTTGGTAAAGATCTGTGTGTAGTGCGTAACTGTCGTCGTTGTACTTTTTTTCCATGGATAGTTCCTCCCAAAAGAGAAGCGGCCGCCTCTCTTCTATTCTGTTGCGTGAATAGATATTAAAGAATGGTTGCTCCAAGTGATCCTTTAAAATGTGTAAGTGCCCATTCGTGACCGGCACTATTGAATGAGGCCACTGCATTTTCGTAAACAAAGATTTTATAGCCTAAATTGTAAGCGTCAATTGCAGTATGTAATATGCAGATATCGGTACAAACACCGACTAAATATACGTCGGTAATGTCCCGTTCCCTAAGTCTGATATCAAGGTCCGTTCCTGCAAAAGCCGAATAACGTGTTTTATCTATATAATAAACATTCTTTAGATTTTTATTTGTTTCATATTCCTCTTTTAACGTACCATATAGGTCTCTACCCATTGTACCGCTAATATTATGTGGTGGAAACAATTTCGTTTCAGGATGTAAGCGGTCTCCTTCTACATGAAGATCAATCGCAAATACCGTGTATTCCCCTTGCTTGATAAATTCCTTAGTTATACCGACCAGTGTATCTTCGATTTCCTGTCCAGGCTTTCCACATGTCAATGCACCGCCGTCTGCCACGAAGTCATATGTATAATCAATATTGATTAAAGCCTTTTTACCCATTTCACTCATTCCTCCTAATAATAAATAGAGTCCATGACAATCTCTGCATTAAATCGGTAAAGTTGTGAAGGCCGAAATGAATTACGTTTAGTTTTCTTCTGTAAGCCCTTTTCATCCAATACTTTCTCCAAGAACGGGAGCTTTGGGGCTTTTGCAAAAAAAAGTGAATCTGCACTGATTTTCGCATCATCCCTAACTGTTAGTAAAACCCGTTGGAGTTCTGAAAGTGTAAATTCTTCTGGTAAAAACTTTTGAGCTATCGTTGTTTGCACCATATCTTTTTTCATTAAATTTATCGCTTCATTAATAATTGTATAATGATCAAAAGCAAGTTCTAATTTTAAAGCTTCCTGTATCGTGAACAATTCCACCTCAGCTGCATCGTCATTCGCTTTTCTTTGATGAAGAAATTCTTCCTGAACAATTGCATAAAAAGCATTAGAGATAATCCATCCTCTCTGATCACGTCCCGGATGGTCATATACACCAAAATGCTTCACATGAAATCCTGTCACACCTGTTTCTTCTTTTAATTCTCGTTTGGCTGCCTCATAGGCTGTCTCGCCAGCATTCACAAAGCCACCGGGTAAAGCCCATTTATCACCTTCAACATTCGGACTTCCTTCCCTATCTATTGCAGCACGTTTGATTAATAATAGCTTTAATAACATTTCAGGCGGGGCTTTCTCGGCCGTCTTCTTGGTGGTAATCGTAAAGATCGCAATATCTGCTGTGTATCCATCTGGAGTAATATATTTCTTTTTTTCCTGCTGAACCATGGCAACTCTCACTTTCTTTTACTAAGACTGAAAATATAGTAATTAGTAAATCATTAATTACTAATTATAGTACTCTTCCTTGGTTAATATTGCAATACTTAACTTAGTAAAATTTTCATATTATTAGAAAAATCATTCATCATATTCTTCCGTACTGCAAAATAAATAGCCCGTTCAACATGGAGTGACCCCTGTCAAATAGACAGAAATAAAAAAGACCAATTAAGCAGCCTGAGTTCTATATTGATATGGACTCAGGTTGTTTAATTTTTTCTGGAAGCGATGATGGTTATAGAATCGAATATACATACTTACAGCACCTCTAACCTCTTCAGAGGTTCGGAAGGAGTTCATATAGAAACACTCCGATTTAAAGTGGCTGAAGAAATTCTCCATACAAGCGTTATCCCAGCAGTTTCCCTTTCTTGACATATTGGATTGCATCTTATATTTTTTCAATAGGTTATTATATTGGTGGGAAGTATATTGGTACCCCTGGTCGCTATGCAGAAGAATTCCTTTAACATTCCGTTTTTTCTTTGCTTTTTTTATTGTATCTATTACAAGTTTTAAGTCGTTTCTCCGGCTGACTTGATAAGAAACGATTTCATTGTTATAGAGGTCTTTTATGGCGGATAGGTAAAGTCTCTGTCCATTAAAAATCAAATATGTAATGTCAGTTACCCATTTCTCATTAGGTCCGGATGCATGAAAATCCCTATTAAGAAGGTTTTTAGAAATGACATATGCTTCTTTCTTCCCGTAATAAGGTTTCCTCTTCCGAATCAGGGACTTTAACCCTAGCTCCCGCATAAGACGCTGGACACGCTTGTGGTTCAGGTTTAAACCGTAGGTTTTATCCAGCCATACCTTTACTCTTCGATACCCATAGATTCCTTTGAGTTTATTGTAGCATCCTATAATTTTTTTCTGAATCTCTTCATCCTCCAGTTGCTTTTCAGAAGGGGATATTTTACGTTTTAACCATTTGTAGTATCCACTTCTTGATACATGTGCAATTTCGCATAATAATTGAATAGGGTAGTGTTCCTTGGACATTTCCCTAATTACCTCATACTTTTTCCTTGTCGTTACTGCCTCCATTCCCCCTTTTACATCTTTAAGAGCTTTTTTAGCATTTCGTTCTCCGCCTCTAAACGTCTGATTTTTTCTTCAGGATCCTCCGGAGCTGTTCTTGGTCTGCCCTTACCAAGACCCTTCGCTTTCCCTCGTTTCTCTTCCAAACCCAGTATGCCTTCATCTTCAAAGTACTTAACCCAGCGGCGGACTTGATTTTTATCAATTTCTAATTTATCAGCGACCGATTGATAACTCATATCTCCATTAAGGTATAAATCAACGGCCTGCTTTTTGAATGCTTTATCAAACGTTCTTTTAATATTACCCATAGAAAAATCCCCTCCATATATAGACAGATTAGTGTGCTTTCTTTTTTCTGTCTACTAAAAGGGGATCATATCAACATGACCGGGCTGTTTATTTTATTTATTATACGGGATATACTCCGTGTTTACGCTCAGTAAATGTCATTTGCTTGCTACTATACGCTTCAAACCGAGCGCTCAATTCATCACGCAGGTCATTTGGCTGGATAATAGCATCCACAATCATCTCTGAGGCTAAGCGGTAAATATCAATATCTTCATTATATTCATTTCGCTTCTGCTCAATGAAAGCAGGTCGTTCTACTGCATCCATTGCACTGATTTTGTTAGCATAGACTGCGTTAACCGCTGCTTCCGCACCCATAACAGCAATCAAAGCAGTTGGTAAGGCCAGAACGCAATCCGGTTCAAAAGCAGGACCTGCCATCGCGTATAATCCGGCACCATAAGCCTTACGAACAACGACAGAAATTTTGGGAACCGTGGCTTCGCTCATTGCTGATATCATTTTCGCACCATGGCGAATAATGCCCGCCTGTTCGACCTTAGTTCCAATCATAAATCCTGGAATATCCGCTAGGAACAAAAGTGGGATATGGAAAGCATCACATAAATTGATGAACTTGGCGGCCTTGTCAGCAGAATCATGGAACAGAACCCCCCCTTTGACACGCGGCTGGTTGGCTATAATTCCAATCGTTTGGCCATTTAACCGTGCAAGACCAGTAATCAATTCAGGGGCAAATAATTTTTTGATTTCACAAAATGAATTACGGTCTATAATCCTGTCGATTAGGTCATACATATTAAAGGCAGCATTTTGATTTTTTGGAATCAGCTCTTCCAGCGTTTTTTCAAATTCAGCAGGTAGCTCAGGTTTGGTAGCTTTCGGCTTTTGTTGATAATTTCCTGGAAAATAGCTTAAGTATCGGCGAGCAAAGGCAATGGATTCTTCTTCTGATTTAACGAGTACATCACCACATCCTGAAACGGAACAATGCATTTTCGCTCCACCCATTTCCTCTTCGGTCACTTTTTCGCCAATGACCATTTCGGCCATCCTCGGTGAACCTAAATACATGGATGCATTTCCATCAACCATAACAACAATATCGCAAAAAGCAGGGATATATGCCCCACCTGCTGCGGAAGGACCGAACAATAGACAGATTTGAGGCACTTTTCCAGATAGCTTCACTTGGTTGTAAAAGATCCGGCCTGCCCCACGGCGTCCAGGAAACATTTCGACTTGATCCGTTATGCGGGCACCGGCTGAATCGACTAAATATAGTAGTGGCAATTGTAACTTATCAGCGGTTTCCTGAATGCGGATGATTTTCTCTACAGTCCTCGCTCCCCAAGAACCTGCTTTTACAGTCGAATCATTGGCCATGACACAGACTCTCTGTCCGTTGATTTTGCCGATGCCTGTAACGACACCGTCTGCAGGCAGCCCATCACTCGCACAATTTGCGAAGAAGGCGTCCTCGATTTCAACTCCTTCGTCAAATAGAAGCTGTAGCCGATCACGTACGAAAAGCTTCCCTTTTTCAGCATTTTTTTGATGATATTTTTCTAAGCCGCCTTTTTTTATCGTTTCTACCGTTTCTGTAAGTTTATCCGTCGTTACCATCTATGTTCCTCCTTCAATTGAAATCAATTACCCGTAAATACCGGTTTGCGTTTTTCCTTGAATGCTGACAGACCCTCCAGTCGGTCACGGGTTTGCAGTGTTGTCTGATAGCAGTCCTTCTCGATTTGCAATCCAGTTTTCAAGTCTGTATCTGCCCCTTGATTCATGGCAGCTTTTGCCGCTCTTAGTGCTAAAGGGGCATTGACAGCAATTTCTCCAGCCAGGTTTTTCGCTTCCTCAAGCAGATGTTGAGGCGGGTACATATGGCTGATGATTTGCATGGCATGTGCCGTTTTAGCGTCCAGTCTCCTTGCCGTATAAATCAGTTCTTTCGCAGTCGCCATTCCGACAATCCGCGGCAACCGCTGAGTACCTCCACCGCCTGGTATTATTCCAAGCGCAGTTTCAGTCAGTCCCATCTTTGCCGTTTCAGATGCGATGCGAATGTCACAGGCAAGAGCCAGCTCAAGTCCTCCGCCAAAAGCGGAGCCATTAATTGCAGCAATGACTGGAACTGGAAGATTTTCAACCGCTGTAATCGTGTCACCAATTAGCTTTAATGTCTCCCTGACTTTCTCGTCATTCATCCCTGCTCGTTCCTTTAGATCTGCACCTGCACAAAATGCCTTTTCTCCAGCTCCTGTTAGTATGACTGTCCGCAGATTAGACTGTAATTTCAATTCATTCAGTCCTTCGTATAAGCAATGAAGTAGTTCTGTGGATAACGCATTGGCAGCATCCGGCCGATTTAAGGTCACAATGGCAATTCCCTGTTCCTCATGACTAATCTCTACTATCGATGTCATAGTTTCACCTCATGTTTATTTATTGCGCGTTATAGACAGCCATCTGATGGCTAGGCAATGGTTTTTCCAAGAAGCTTTGCATCATAGACGCTGCACCTATAAGTTTTCCTTGATCGATTCCCGTGTGAATCCCCATATTATGTAGCATATGAATCAGGTCATCCGTAGCTACATTCCCGCTCGCACCTGGTGCATATGGGCATCCCCCTAAACCACCGAGCGCGGAGTCGAAAGTTTTAATTCCATAATCTAGTGATTTGAGGACATTAGCGAGAGCCATGCCTCTTGTATCATGAAAATGGAGAGCAATTCGGTCTATATCGTATCTTTTTACAGCCTGTTCAAGGAATAAGGCTACCTGTCTAGGAGATGCGACACCGATGGTATCTCCTAATGATAGCTCGTTGATTCCGTATTCAAATAGCTGATCACAAACCTTGAAAACCTGTTCGATTGAAACCTCGCCTTCATAAGGACACCCGAATACGGTTGAAACATAGCCTCGAACTGATTTCCTGCTTCTTGCTGCTGAATCGATGACTTCCTTTAATACAGGAAATGTATCTGAAATCGTTTTATTTATATTCTTTAGATTATGGGTCTCACTTGATGACATGAAAACTGAAATTTCATCAATATCCGCTTCTAGGGCCGACTCCAATCCTCTTTGATTCGGAACAAGAGCCGCATAGGTGATATCTGGATTCCTTTTGATACCCTTGGCTACCTCCACAGCATCACTCAATTGAGGAATCCATTTTGGATGTACAAAAGAAGTGGCTTCAATATAGGAAAGACCAGTATCAGAAAGCTGATTGATCCAGTCTATTTTTCTTTGCGTCGGTATAATGACCTTTTCATTTTGAAGCCCATCACGCGGACCCACTTCTTTAATGGTTACTTTTTCAGGCCAATTCATTTTACCCCTCCGTCTCTTTATTCAATGACGGCCAAAACGTCGCCCTCATTTACGAAATCCCCTTCATTTACTTTAAGTTCCTTAACAGTACCCGCTTCCTCAGCAGCAATGGGGATTTCCATTTTCATGGATTCTAAGATTATGATATCCTGTCCATCGGTAACACTTTGACCTTCACCCGCTACGATTTTCCATACGCTTCCTGCCATACTTGCTTTTAATTCTGCCATATCATATTCCTCCAAATAATTTTAGTTTTTAGAAACGAATCGGTTTTCCCTCCCGGTCCCCGACAAACAGTTTATACAGTAATTTTTTTAATATATTTATCAATAAAGTCCGTTGTTGTATCGCCTTTAGAAAAAGCTTCATGGACGATTATTTCCTTAAGTAGAGGAAGATTCGTTTTAATTCCATCTATTTTATAGGTGTTCAATGCTTCTCTTAATCTATCGATGGCTTCATTCCTCGAACCACCGCTTACTACCAATTTGGCGATCATAGGATCGTAAAAATGTGAAACGACCGATGTGTTCTGAACGGCCAGTTCATGACGAATCCCTTCACCTTCAGGAAGTTTCAAACCGCTAATTTTCCCCGGTGCAGGATAAAAGGTTTTGGGATCTTCCGCATATATGCGCACTTCAATAGAGTGCCCCTCCCTTTTCACCTCTTCTTGTGTAAAGTCGAGTTTGTTGCCTGAAGCAATTTTAATTTGCTGTTCAACAAGATCAAGTCCTGTGATTTCCTCAGTGACCGGATGCTCGACCTGAAGGCGTGTATTCATTTCTAGAAAATAAAAGTTTTTATCGGCATCAACTAAGAATTCAAGGGTACCCGCATTACAATACCCGATAGCCTTCACCGCTTTTACAGCGGCTATCCCCATCTGCTTTCTTGTTTCTTCATCAAGAAAAGAAGAAGGGGCTTCTTCTACGACCTTCTGGTGGCGCCTTTGAACGGAACATTCTCGTTCCCATAAGTAAACAGCATTTCCAAATCCATCTGCTAATACTTGAATTTCGATATGACGGGGTTTTTCAATCAATTTTTCAATGAACATGTCTCCATTACCGAAAAATAATTGAGCACGTTTTTGATTTCCTTCGAATGCTTTTAACAGTTCATCGGCATTTGCAACTGCCTGCATACCGATACCACCGCCGCCGGCTGACGCTTTTAGCATAACTGGATACCCTATCTTTTCGGCAACTGCCGCTGCTTCAGCGCTATCAATTAATGGCCGTGAGAAACCTGGCACTAATGGAAGTCCTGCTTGCTCCATCTTTTTTCGCGCTTCAACTTTATTGCCCATCTGCTGGATAACTTCAGGTTTGGGTCCAATGAAAATCAATCCAGCATCTTCACATGAGCGAGCGAAATCTGCATTTTCACTTAGAAATCCGTATCCTGGATGGATGGCATCTACACCGGTTTCTTTAGCTATTTCTAAAATCTTCTTGACGTTTAAATAGCTTTCCTGAACTCTGGACCCTCCCAATAAATAGGCCTCATCCGCATGTCCTACAAATGGTGCTTCCGAATCTGCCTCGGAATAGACAGCGACGGTACTAATTCCCAAATTCTTGCACGTACGGATTACACGTGATGCAATTTCTCCTCTGTTTGCGATAAGAATTTTTCGAATCATTCGATATCCCCCTTATTTGGTACGTTCCGTTAATAGTTCAAGAGTTTGCTCCCGAAGCTTATACTTTTGAATTTTCCCAGATGCAGTCATTGGATATCCATCAGTAAATTGAATGTATCGAGGAATTTTGTGAAAAGATATTTTCCCTTTGCAATACGCTCTCAATTCTTCCTCCGTCAAGGTTTCTCCTGCTTTCAAAATGACCCATGCCGCTACCTCTTCCCCATACTTCTGATCGGGAACACCAAGGATTTGGACATCGACTATAGCAGGATGCTGATAGAGAAATTCTTCTATCTCGCGCGGGTATATATTTTCCCCACCGCGAATAATCATATCTTTCAGTCGGCCAGTAATCTTGCAATAACCGTTTTCGTCCATCACCGCTAAATCTCCTGTGTGGAGCCAACCCTCCGAATCAATCGCTTGCTCCGTAGCTTCCGGATTATTATAATATCCCTTCATGACATGGTATCCTCTTGAACAGAGTTCTCCTTGTCTGCCCCGCTTGACTTCTTCTCCGCTATTAGGATCTATGATCTTCACTTCCACATTCGGAAGAGCCTTTCCCACTGAGGATACACGAAGTTCAATTGGATCATCGGTACGGGTCATCGTAATTCCTGGGGAAGATTCCGTTTGACCATAGGTAATCGTGATTTCAGAGATTCCCATCTTATCCACCACGTTTTTCATAACTTCTATCGGACAAGTGGAGCCAGCCATTATTCCAGTCCGTAATGAACGTAAATCATACTGATCGAAGTCATCTAGATTCAATTCAGCAATGAACATAGTCGGCACCCCGTGAAGCCCCGTACATTTTTCAGCTTCCACTGTCTGAAGCACAGTACGTGGATTGAATTCTACGATTGGCACCATTGTGGCTCCAACAGTAACAGAGGCCATTGTACCAAGGGAACAGCCGAAACAATGAAACAGTGGGACGGGGATACAAAGCCGATCATTCTTTGTAAGCTTCATACAAGCTGCAATATTTAGCCCATTGTTGACTAAATTCGAATGTGTCAGCATGACCCCTTTTGGAAATCCAGTCGTCCCTGAAGTGTATTGCATATTAATGACATCCTCAGGAGCAAGGTCCTTCATTCGGATGTCCAGCATCTCCTCCGAAACCGATTCGCTTCCGCTTATGACGTCATCCCACGAAAACGTACCAGGATAACGCGTTTCACCTAAGATAATAATATTCTTTAATTTTGGCAGTTTTTCAGATTGTAACTTTCCTGGTTTAGCCGTTTTCAATTCAGGAACTATCTCATAAAGCGTATCTATATAAGAATGATCTTTAAATTGTTCCATCAGGATTATCGTCGTTGCATCCGATTGATGAAGCAGATATTCGAGTTCACTTGTGCGGTAATTTGTATTGACCGTAACCAGCACACCGCCCATTTTTGCAGTTGAAAATTGGGAAATCAGCCATTCCGGTTTATTAGACGCCCATATGGCGATATGTTCCCCTTTTTCAATCTCAAGTGACATGAAACCACGGGCCGCCTTCCGGCAAACTTTTTCAAATTCACTGTACGTATAACGAAGACCTAGTTCATGATAAACTACCGCTTCATTATTACCGTATTCTTCAGCTGTCTTTTCAAGCAGTTTTCCGATAGTAACATCTAGCAAATCAGACATCAAACTCCTCCCAATAAGTAAAAGTAAGTATGAACGCTTCTTGCTGTATAGAAATAATCTGCCTTTCACCAAAATGAACAGAAGCATTTTGGTTCATTTGCGTTCGAAAAAGATTAACAGCCCAATTGTCTGGCGATTACGATTCTTTGAATTTCTGATGTCCCTTCCCCAATTTCTAGTAATTTAGCATCTCTTAAATAGCGTTCCACCTCATATTCCCGCATATATCCAGACCCGCCATGGATTTGAATGGCTTGATTGCTCGTTCGGAACGCAGTCTCACTTGCAAAAAGCTTAGCGAACGCCGCTTCTTTCGCAAAAGGTTTTTTATTGTCTTTTAACCACGCAGCTTTATATACCATATTTCTTGCTAATTCAATCTCCATCGCCATGTCAGCAAGTTTGAATTGGATTGCTTGAAAATTTGAAATAGATTTTCCGAACTGAACTCGCTCTTTCGAAAAAGCTAAAGCCTTATCAAAGGCTGCCTGCGCAATACCGACCGCCAACGCGGCAATTGAAATCCTTCCACCGTCTAAAGTGAATAAAAACTGTTTGAATCCTTTTTCTGGATCTCCCAATAAGTTTTTCTTTGGTACCCGGACATTATCAAGAATGATTTCACATGTATTAGAAGCTCGAACTCCCATTTTTTCATAATTACTATTAATTGTTAGTCCTGGTGTATCCGTTGGGACGATGTATGCAGAGATGATGTTCTTGCCTCGACTGTCTTTTCCAGATACAGCCGTTACGGTGACAGTTCTGGAATAGCTTGCATTAGTTATCCATGTTTTCTCGCCATTTATCACATATTCATCATCTTCTAATACTGCGGTCGTTCTCGTACCGCCCGCATCAGATCCCGCATTCGGCTCGGTCAACCCGAAAGCTGCCAATGTTTCACCGGTCGTGATTGGAATAAGATATTTTTGTTTCTGTTCCTCGGTACCGAAATAATAAATCGGGCTTGCTCCAAGTGAAACGGCTGCTGCATAGCTTAAACCGGTGCCTCCACAGGCCTTGCCGACCTCCTCAACGGCAATAGCATACGAAATCGTGTCTCCGCCTGAACCACCATACTCTTCAGGGAATGGAATCCCCAGTAGCCCCAGCTTCCCCATTTTTTTGAATACATCCTCTGCAAACATGGACTTTGCATCCAGTTCTATCGCAATTGGTTTTATTTCTTTTTCAGCGAAATCTCTTACCATATCCTTAATCATCTGCTGTTCTTTTGTAAGTGAGAAATCCATTTCTTTATTCCCCTTTCTAATGAGACCGACTAGTTGGTCTGTGAAATACAAGCGATTTTATTGTTAATCCACAGCCATCTGATTTTTTAGTAAATATGGCTGGGTTATTGCGTCTTTTTTTTGTTTATCTGTTAATAATGCCTGTAATATTAAATCGACGTAAATTTCTCCAATTTCCTCGATTGTTTTTCCCCCGTCCCTTTTGTACCATTTATAGGACCAGTTCACCATGCCTAAAATAGACATTCCGGTGATTTCAACCGGCAGTTCGCTTCGGAATTCACCCTTGTCAATTCCTTCTTGAATTACGGAAAATATGATTTCTTTATACATTTGACGCTTTTTTTTGATTGCTTCTACATAAGGTGGTTTTAAGTATATGCTTTCTTGATAGAAAACTGAGATGTGTGGTTTATAGAGGTCAAAAACTTTAACAAATGATTGAATAATCTTTTGCATTTTTTCTGTTGGGTGGGCACTTTCTGAAATGGCTTCCTGTGCTTTCGTTAAAACATATGAAATAAAGTAATCATGAATGACAAATAAGAGTTCGTCTTTAGAAGAAAAATGGTGATAAAAACCACCTTTGCTTGTTCCGCATTCCTTTACAATTTCGTTAACGGAGACGCCATGAAAACCATGCTGTTCAAAGAGTGTCAGCGATGTTTCGATTATTTTTTCTTTTAGCTCCGTAAGACAGCACCTCCTGTTGTATCCGCTTACATTTTATCCAGTCGTATTAAGAGAAATGGTGTGATTATACATAAACTGGATTTATTTAGATTTTACCAAATATTTAATATTTGTCAATTTTTAATTACGAACTAAAAACAGCTCTCATACTTAAGAGCTCAGACTGTAGACAAACTCGATGAAAATCGAGTTTGTCTACATTTAAGGGGTTGTAAAAATTCGAACGTTGATATCCACTCCAGGCACTCGCTTTCCGCGGGCGGTCAGGGAGCCTCCTCGGCGCCTTTGCGCCTGTGGGGTCTCCCTTGGACACGCTTTTCCCGCAGGAGTCTCGCACCTTCCGTTCCACTCAACTTTGTTTTAACAATTAGAAATAAACACTTTTGCCTACAGTCTTTTTTGTTTTAATATAGGAGTATTAAAACTTGAGGTGATGACGATGCTTTCGAAACATAATTCTATTCAGCGAGATCAACTTGAAATGATTACTTTGGATCAACTGGTGCCAGCGAACCATTTGGTTCGTAAAATTGAGGGGGCCATTGACTTCACTTTCATTTATGACTTGGTGAAAGAGATGTATTCAGAGATAGTCCGCCCAAGTATTGAGCCAGTTATTTTAGTTAAATTGACATTCATTCAATATACCTTCGGTATTCGTTCGATGCGTAAAACGATTGAAGAAGTTGAAACGAATATGGCTTACCGTTGGTTTTTAGGTTACGGTTTCCATGATAAAGTACCTCACTTCTCAACGTTCGGGAAAAATTATGAGCGTCGCTTTAAAGATACAGACCTGTTTGAACAGATTTTTTATCGTATCTTAATGACAGCTTCAGAAAGAAAGTTAATAAGTGCAGAGCACGTATTCGTTGATTCAACACATGTGAAAGCCAGTGCGAATAAGCGAAAATTCGAAAAGAAAATCGTTCGTAAGGAAACACGAGCATATCAAGGACGCCTTCAAGAAGAAATAAATCAAGATCGTGAAAACAATGGAAAGAAGCCTTTTCCACCGGATAAATTTGATAAAGAAGAAACCAAAGAAATTAAAGAAAGTACAACTGACCCTGAGAGTGGCTACTATGTAAAAGATGAACGAACAAAACAGTTTGCCTATTCATTTCATGCGGCTGCAGACCACAACGGTTTTGTGCTGGGGACGATTGTAACACCAGGAAATACGCATGATAGTCATATCTTAGAGCCTCTTGTTGAACAAGTAATTGAGAAAGTTGGAAAACCTGAAGCTGTTGCCGCAGATGCAGCATACAAAACACCAGCCATTACAAGCTACCTTTTTGGGAAAGAAATCACACCAGCTTTACCCTATACACGTCCACGAACAAAAGAAGGGTTCTTTCGCAAGTATGACTATGTTTACGATGAATATTTTAATTGTTATCTCTGCCTATCGGGCGAGATTTTAAAGTACTCAACAACAAATAAAGAGGGCTATCGCGAGTACAAATCACCCAAACACACTTGTGCGGCATGCTCATTTCTATCACAGTGTACAGTAAGCAAAGACCATCAAAAAGTGGTGACACGCCATATCTGGCAAAATTATATGGAAGAAGCAGATCATCTGCGTCATCACAACGATGTAAAACCTATATATGCGAAACGCAAAGAAACAATAAAGCGTGTATTCGCAGATGCAAAAGAAAAGCATGGTATGCGTTGGACTACTTTAAGGGGACTTAAAAAATTGTCGATGCAGGCGATGCTTACATTCGCTGCCATGAATTTAAAGAAGATAGCCAATTGGACATGGCAAGGTCCAAGAATGGCTTAATAAAGTGGGCTCGTAGAGGCCCAATCTCTTAATCTTGAGCAAAATTCAAAGGGAATTTCAAAAGGGGTCCGGAATTAAAACATTCTGGACCCCTTTTGTCTACAAACTGAGCTCTCATACTTAAGAGCTGTCTCCTATTTTATTCAAGCCAATAATGCCTTGGTGATACATAGGCAAACAAGATGTTTGAATTCTGGATAAGTTGAGTGGCATTAACTCCTTTGATGTTTCAAAATCCCACTCCGCCTCAAGCCTTGTGCACTGACTACTCTTTCTTCTTTACCTTGATTGGTTTAACCTGGGCCTTTACAAGTTCCCACCCATCGTTGTAGGTCCATACTGATTTAATCTCCATCAACGGATCACGCTCGTCGGCCCCTTTCACATATTGAACCCCCACAAGGCCCTTTCCTTTTCCAAAAACGGTCTTGAGGTTCAATGACGAGTAGGGATCAACCAAAAGCTCGGTCGGTTCATTCAACTTTCCATCTTGATAAATACCTAATTCTTCATAATCTTGTTTTCTTGAACTGACATCTATCACAACAGGCTTTTGCCCTTCAATAATGATTTCCGCTTTGTAGCCGTCAAGAAATTGAGCCATTACAGGAACAGATGGCGGAACCTCTAATTCCTGAACTTTTCCATCTTTGAACGTGAAGGCATAACTATTTAGTAAGCGATCCGTACCTTCCATCAAAACCGTGACTAATACATCCTGAACCCCATCTTTATTCAAGTCAGCAAGCATGAGGTCGGGATTATACCCTGCTTTTAGAGGTAAGCTAATTGTACAGCGGTTGCTTTCAACACTCAGCTCTATTTTTTTAAGAAACTTGCTTCCTTTCTCATACGGCAATCCTTGAACCTGGATGATATCTATTTTTTGGTCACCTGTGACATCTCTTTTTGTCGAAATATAGGTCCCATCAACTTGAAAATTTTTATCATGTGCTTCAACTGCTTGATAACTTAAAAAGAGTGAGATGACTAAAACCGCATATTTTAGCAAATCTAACTTTTTCATAGTGATAACCTCGCTTTTAGAAGATATACTAATTCGTCATTTGTCGCCGTTTGAATTTTCGACGTTGATCTTTCATAAAGATGGACCAGAAATAATAGAAACCTGGAACTAAAATCGCAAAGCCTACAATATATGTGGCAAACACTGCCCGGAATGACGTCGGGTCGGTAAAACCTGAGAGGATTGTTACATTCGGATAAATGATATATGGCAAATGAGCAATCCCATAAACATAGCTGCCGACCAAATACTGAATGATAATCGCTATGACAGCGATTCGCGGCATTCCTTTAACCTCTCGCTTAGAAAAATAAGGAAGATATAGAGCCACTCCGCTAATAATAAAAAAGACTAACGAAACGAGTAATAATGCAGAGTTTTTCATCATCCCCTCGTAGAGCCAATTCGCTTCACTTTTTAATGTAATCATTACCATCATAGCCATGACTAACATAAGCGGCCCCGTTATCATCGCGTCCCGTCGGTATATTTTATATGCTTTCATTTCATCAGCCTGTTTTGAGTAATCAGATAGAAGTAACGATGATAAAAACAGCGTGCTCAAAATTCCGAACCCCATAAAGGCATATTCATTTGGACTTGTGAAAAGCTTGAAAAGATTAAGTTCTTCATTTCCTCGCATTCCTTCAACAAACCCAAGATGGGTAATCGGCAAAACACTGATTAATAGCCCGGGAATGATTAATCCCGTTAACCCCGATATATACGTTAATGCTTTTTCATACTTTTCGACACTATGTGAGAAAACTAAGAACGCACTTCTAATACAAAGAAGCACTAAAATTAAACTGGCGGGAACAATTAATGCTACCCCAATGGTAAAAACTGCCCCCGGAAACAAACTATAAATGGCAATGACAAGACCAACTACGAAGGTATTAGTAACTTCCCATGTAGGTGATAAATAGCTGTTTGCTATCTTTGTAGCATTCGTTTCTTCCTTTTTAATGTAAGTCATTGCCCAGAAACCAGCTCCAAAATCCATCGAGGCCATAATTGCATAAAGAAAAATAAAACCCCACACTAGCGTTATTGCAAGAAGTGCATCACTCATTGGCTTTCCCCCCTTTTATGAATTAGAATCGAACAGCCTCTCATCTTTCTGTTCGGCTATATATATATCATCCATCACAGAATGACGTTTGAAATAATACAAAAGTGTAAACACGACGGATACGCATAAAATGATATATACAAGAATGAACATCGTGAATAAAAACCCTAGATTTTCATATGAAGTTACTGAATCCGCAGTGGAAAGCATCCTGTATATCGTCCACGGCTGTCTGCCTGTACAAGCAAAAATCCAACCGCATTCTATCGAAATCACTGATAACGGGCCTGCAGCAACAAACAGCCATAGAACCCATCTGGGATAAGTATCCTTCTTCAACCACTTATTCCAGACTAAAGCGAACAAGGCTAAAGCGATTAAGCCTGAACCAATAATGACCATAGCATTGAATAAAATATGGACATAAAGCGGTGGCCAATACTCTTCTGGAAAATCGTTCAAACCGGTAACGACTGTATCAAAACTATTGCCTGATAAGAAGCTTAATACCCATGGAAATTCAATCCCATACTTCACTTCCTGAGCTTCCCTGTCGGTATAGCCGAATAAAGTAAGTCCTGCATGGTCCTTTGTTTCAAACAAGCCTTCTGCGGCCGCCAATTTTTCCGGCTGCTCCCTATATAAATGCTGGGTCGTCGCGTGACCGTTAAGTGCCGTCAAAAAAGAGAAGACCAATCCTAATACAATGCTGAGCTTTAATGCTTTTTGGTGAAAATTAAATTCAGTAGTACCAAATTTATTCCTCAACATCTTATAGGCTGCAACTGCTGCTACGACAAAAGCACCTGTCGTATAAGCTGTCAGTGCAGTATGTCCTGCTGTTACTAAGAAACTTGGGTTAAAAAAAGCCGCCCAAGGATCAACATCGACAATTTCCCCATTTTCAAACCGAAACCCAGCCGGTGTCCCCTCAAAAGCATGTACATTAGAAATCAAGACAGCTGATGCCATTGCTCCAAAAGCAACAAAGAATAAACTCACGACACGAGCCCATGGCTTGATTTTTTCAGCAGCATACACGTAGATGGACATGAACAACGCTTCGATCATAAATGCATATATCTCAATCTGGAACGGAAGCGCCATAACTCGCCCAATCACTTCCATGAATCCAGGCCATAAAAGAGACAGTTGTACACCCGCAATCGTACCAGTCGGAATCCCAACCCCAAGCAAAACCCCTAATGTTTTAGTCCATCGTTTCGCCATGACAACATACTGTAAATCTTTTGTCCTTTGATACATCAATTCTGCCGCCAACATCATCATCGGCAACCCGACGCCAATCGTTGCAAATATGATATGTACAGCCATATTCGTCCCGAACATCGCACGGGCCATTTGTATATGATCCATACTGTCTTCCTTTCTAACCTTGTCTCCTGATAGTATCTCCGCATAAAAGGAAAATATTTAATGAAATTCCACATACTATGTTTTCTGAGTTTTTGTCGGAATTTTGTAGGTTGCTTACCGTTATTTGAGTATTAAATTCCGTTTATTCTGTCGAGGTTATTCTTGGGATATATTATTTCCAGTTTATCGCTTCTTAACCTAGCTTAGATTGCATGTGCAAACGGCAATTTTATTATAGCTGTGCAAATAATAAATATTTCCTTCTCATAAAAATACACACATACCCTACAATATAGTAGTTATGTGTGTATTTGCGGTCGGCATTGACATTTGCCCAATTTTAGGAGGGATTTTCACAAACATCAGATTAAAAGCACGGTTACTAGCCTATATATGTCAGGATCCTAAATACCCATTGAACCTTCTTATCAATCACTTCCTGTGAATAATAAATCATCCTGTAACTGAATTAACATTTTTTCATTCCTTACATTTTGATTTATTATCTTTGCACCTCTTAGGTTATAAGTTTTATCTTCTATATGAAAGTTAAGGATAATCTACATTTAAAAACGTAGCTACATCTTTGCTTTTTTGTTTTCTCTGTTTCCGCATACTTGCTCGATCTAATGCCGTTTCATGTAATTTTTTTTCTTCTTCTGTTTCCGGAATAACTTGTGGAACACGTGTTGGACGTTTATGTTCATCAAGTGCAACAAATGTTAATAGAGCAGTCGCTGCAATTCTACGTACACTGCTTTTTAAATCTTCAGCAATAATTTTCACAAATACCTCCATTGAAGATGTGCCTGTCCATGCCACATAAGATATAAAACAAACTGAATCTGTTGTTCGAATGGGATGTAAAAAGTCAACTGAATCTGTTGAAGCAGTTACACATTCACTTCGGCTATGACGTGCTGCAGAAATCGATGCTACTTGATCTACGTCACTCATTAACCGGCCGCCAAATAATGTATTATGATTGTTCACATCATTTGGGAATATACGACTTGTTCTTATCACCCTTGATTCTCTGCAATATTTTGCTTCTATAAACCCGTCCTCCTAAACATGGGACCTAAAATCACCTATGTAAACTTTTAGTATATGGTTATATTATGATACAATTTTGAGCTTTTTATCCTTTAAACACTATCCGCCTACGTAGCCTAGTGTTCCGAGAATGCGTAGCTTATGTTTTAATATCATTCACCATCTGCTGTTGCTCAAGCTCTTTTCGCAGCATTAAAAGCTCCTCCTGTTCGAGTGAACGGCGAAAGAGTAGATGGGACTATCTATTTAGTTTCCCAGTTTCGAACTCTCAAATAAAATAACTCTCTCTTTAAGGATTCTTTACTAAATTGATGAGTTAATAATAATGGGTGTAGTTTGTAGTTTTCATTTTCACATTAGAAGTGGAAAGCCATTCGAGAACTTCAATATGTTGCTTCTACAAAAATTGGTCTTCAATTCAAATAGAGATTTTGGGAAAAGGAAGGGATTCTTGGAGGAAAAATGATAAATGATTTACCCATGAAAATTGGCTACTATCCCTGCCATTTAATAGGCTCAACTGGGTCTGAAATTCTTTTAGCCAGCTACACGTAGGAAGATGATACAATGTTATGGGAACAATTTCCTGAAGGAGATCGTATTCGAAATGCTTTCAAATAACTTGGCAAAAGTACATGGTAAACAAATATATAATCTGTTTTTAACAGATGTTTCTTATAGCTGGTCACTTAATCAGTAATCCTCTGGGGCTTTCTCAATGTTTAAACCTGGTCAAGAAACAGACTTATTTCCATACATTCCAACTCCTAAAGGAAGAGTCCACTTTGCCGGCGAACATACACCAACTTTACCTGCTTGGATTGAGGGAGCAGTTCAATCTGGAATTAGAGTTTCAGATGAAGTAACAAGCCTACCAATAACATTTTTTTAAAAATATGAAATTGCAGCCGCAACACCATGTCCGACGAGAAGAGGCAAGCTAATCGTTCTACCACCGCCTGGAATTATTCCTACGAGCACTTCCGGGATTCCTATATGAGCAAGTTCGAACCCTATCTGGAGCATGCAGGTAAGAGCTGTTTATTTGCCTCCTTCAGAAGCTTGTCCGTCGTTTGCTACAATATTCAGCTGTGGAATTTGCTCTAGTAATTACATTGCAATAAGGTTGCTCTTATTGTTTTAAGTAACCGATCGTAAAAGCATTAACCCAAGCGCCATAAAGAAAGGTCGCTGTGTCAGCACCATTCCTACTTTGTTCCGCCTTTCGAACCAAAGTCAATAATCCTTATATCTATATGATAATTAATATCGGCCTTACTGAATACTTCGTCCCATTTCTTCTTGTTCTTCTTCCAAAACTTTGGATGCTGATTTTCCACATAACGATACAATCCTGCTACCCCTGTCTTATAGTCATGTTGTAATTTCCCTATGATTTTCTCAACATCTTGCTCTACTTTATCCTCTGTAACACGCTCAGCATCTTTAAAGTAGCTTTCTTTAAATGAATTTTCCTTAGTATACCAATCTTCCGAAAGCCTTCCTGTGTAGCCGATTGATATATTAATCGTCAAATGTTCCCCATTTAATTCTGTTGTAATTTTTCTCCTTGTTCTTTTTATTACTTCAACGCTGAATGGATCACCATGATGGGATGCTTCTATTATTCCGCCTTTAACCGTTCCGTTCAACCAATTTAGAGAAGCTATATCATCAGCACTCATTACACCCACTAATTTTGAATTTTTAATCACCCCTGCACCATCTAAGATTAATTTTCCACCTTTAATATCGACTGCCTGAATAGCAAAGCTCCCATCAGATTGCAAGCTTGCAGAAGCTTGTCCTAGCGTTAACGGTGGGAGAATTTTATTTGTTCTCTTCTCATTATCTTTCAATTCGAAAATTACATTAGATGGGATATCATCAGCTTCACTATTCCCTAAGATTTCTTTTGTCGGTTTCTTCGTCAACAGAACAAGGCAGCTTCTTCTTATACTATTATCACGTATAAACATGTTAATGATGGCTTCCATTGGGATATCTTTTAATACATCCTCATTTATGATTAAAATACGTTGATGATTGGTTAATATAGTATTCGTTATGAGCAAGGAATCCCTTATTGCTTCATGCAGAGTCTTTGCACTGACAGTAATATTTTTATATTTTTGCTGACCTTGATTTTCCTGCACACTTGTTCCAGGAGGTACCAAAATTTGATGAGTTAACTTAATTTCATCGTTCTTTTTACTTTTATCGATACCTTCTCCTACCACAAGGGATAATTCTTCAATATTATGACTGTCCCAACAGCCTGAAAGTAATGGAATAAGCAAGATCATCCATAATTTTTTCATCCGCTTCTTTTACCCCTTTTCACTTGAACGATTAAAAATGTAAGAATTGGCAAAGCAAAAAATATAAAGGGAAATACATATCCCAGAACATCACTCATTTTAAAAATCTCAACTGTATTTTTAGGAATTTTGGCAAGTAAAAAAATGACCGGGACAAGTACTATAAGGTTTGTCGTATAGGAATTCCGGAAAATTTTCGTTAATCCTTCTGCAGCAAAGTAAAAGTAAATTGTATGTGTACAAAAAAACTGAAGAATCCAAGTGATTAAGAGAAAAAGCTCTAAACGTTCGATAAAAATCCCTTTTACTTCATACGACTGGATAAACGAAATTGTCGGCCATGTAACGGCTTTAACTTCTGGAACAGTCAGCGTTGCCACTACCAGCACATATGTAATTACGTATAAAATGACCGGGATGGAAAAACCGATCAGAATCCCCTTTTTTACCTTGTTTTGATTTTTAACGAGACCAAACAAAAAGATAAATAGTTCAACTCCAAAAAAATACAAATGACCTTCCCCCATACCTTTTAAGACAGGTAGAATTCCGTTTCCAAGGACAGGTTGTAAGTTTTTTAAATCCACCACCCTTAGACTCAACAAGTAAATAAGCAAGACGATGACAATCGTCAATGGAAGAAAGAAGACGCAAACTTTGGCTATTGCCTTTATCTTTCCAGTCAGAAGATGAACACTTGCTAAAATTAATGAAAGTATCACTACTTCAACAGGCGTATTTTCCATCAAGTAAAAACGGACCATTTCACTCATGGCTAGCACTTCAAAACTAGCCACACCTATAAAGTAAATTACTATAACAAAGCCCAAAATTTTAGAGAGCCATTTTCCAAAAGCCTCCTCCATATAAGTGTAATAATCGGAAACTTGATGTTTTTTAAGCAGAAAAACCAATAAACATAAAAATAGGCCAATAATAATACCATTGAAAATTAAGATGATCCACCCATCCGGTGAATTAATATTATCCGTTATCGTCCTTGGAAGCGTCAGCATTCCTACTCCTAACATGCCACATGAAATAATAAAAGCCAATTCTACGCTAAGTATTTTTCCATCTGATTGGGTCATGAAGGCTCGCCTCCATTTTTACGCTTCGGTAACCTGACAAGTGCATCCTTCCAAGTCTTTTTATCAATAAAATCAAGCGGGTGAAAATAAGGCTCATGAAAGCTAGTCAATTTAGACAAATGACTGATAACAATAATAAAGAATAAAGTAGTTCCGTATAACCCTAAAACCGCGGCAAATATCATTGCTCCAAATCTTAATGCTCTGAAGGCCAATCCAAATCCATATTGTGGGACCGTAAAAGAGGTAATCGTGGTGATCGAAACGATAATAACCATGAGTGAACTCACAATATTTGCTTGAACAGCTGCTTGTCCGATAATGACTCCCCCAACTAATCCAACAGTTTGCCCAATAGGGGCTGGCAGCCGAATTCCTGCTTCACGGAGCAGTTCAATCGTCACTTCCATTATGATTGCTTCAACAAAAGGCGGGAACGGAACATTTTCCCTTGTACCAGCGATGCTCATCGCAAGTTCCGTCGGCAGCAATCCTGGGTTGAACGAAACTAAGGATATATATATTCCTGAAAGAAAGACAGTAACAAATAAAGATAAGTAACGGATACCACGCAAAAAAGAACCCGCCACCCACCTTTCATAATAATCATCTGGAGACTGCAGCAGCATCGTGATTGTCGTTGGTGCTATCAAAGCAAATGGTGACCCGTCAATCATGATAACCACTCTCCCCTGCTGCAGAGCAGCAAGTACTTTATCAGGACGCTCTGTGTTCTGGATTTGTGGGAATGGAGAAGATGAAGTATCTTCAATTAATTCCTCCAACATCCCTGAATCTTGAAGATCCGTTGCTTTCACTTTATTTATCCGCCGATTTACTTCTTGTAACAAGGAATCACTTGCTTTTCCCTGGTAATATATCAATGCAATCGTTC
Organism: Peribacillus butanolivorans; assembly: GCF_001273755.1. Taxonomy (GTDB): domain Bacteria; phylum Bacillota; class Bacilli; order Bacillales; family DSM-1321; genus Peribacillus; species Peribacillus butanolivorans. The sequence continues at coordinate 2,138,550 of NZ_LGYA01000001.1, read as the reverse complement.
TCTTTTCCAGCGTCCCTATCTTATGCTGTTTCACAATTAGGCTGGGATGGCTTGAATACTGCCTAATTAAGCCGATATTTTCCTGAAGACTTTCAATAAACCCAATCTTTGGACCACGGACTATCCTCTCTGTCGAAGGTTCACCAAAGGTACGCATTTTTTCTTTTTCAAGATTTAAGACATAACCATCCTCTATACCTTCTATAAATAAAAGCGTTTTTCCATCAAAAATGAATTCCATGGCTTTTTCATAAGTGCTAACCTTCTGTTCTTTGACTGAACAAATTTTAGAAATTACCGACTGCTCGATAGAGATCGGATGATTGGATACAACCTGGGCTACTGATAAGTCCCGGACTATTTCATTAAATGATGGATAATCCATTGTTCCATTTATATAAACAAATAAACCGGAGCATTCATAACTTGGAATGAATACCTCTTTAAAAACTACATCATCCTGCATAACCATTAGAGATTTTAGATTTTCCAGCTTTTGACCCAATTTAATATGCAAGGTTTTGCTTCTCATGGTGAACTCCTTTGGTTAATCGAGTTAATACTAGTTTCCTCTTTTTCCAATTTTATATACGAAAGTGAGCAATCAATTAGACCCTAGTTTAAAGGCGTTTATAATCACATCAATTTTCTAGACAACATTCCCCTTCTTCCTTTGGAGGATGCCCATGATACCAAATGTCATTGTATCTTAGTTATTGTTTTCTTAAGAAAAAATCTCTTAAAATGAACAACGATAAAGACACATTCTTACTGAAGAATTATATGTCGAAGTGACATGTACATGATGTTAGAGTATTTCTTTACCTTTCTCTCAGGTCAACTGCCGGCTCGAAGCAGTTTTTGATTTTCCACAAGTAAATACTTATTTCTGACTTTCTTTAATGAATGTGAAGAAAATGCAAATAATAAAATTGAAGAAGAAAACTTGCAAAACGAAGGTGGAGTCCTAATGATATATCGCTTACTAATTCTTGTATTCCTTTCAATCATAGTGATTACTGGTTGCTCTCATCTTGGTTCAAAGAATGAGCGGAATTCTCCAATAATTATGCAAACAAAGGACTCCGCCTCGCCTAAAGTTGTCCTTCTTGTTATTGATTCATTAATGGACGAACCTTTACAAAAAGCCATCCAGGAGGATAAAGCCCCCGCCCTAGGATTTTTTCTAAAGCATGGTCAATATAGTAAAGGATTGGTAAGTTCCTATCCAACAATGTCAGTTACTATTGACAGTACTTTAATAACTGGTACTAATCCAGACAAACACAAAATTCCTGGTCTTGTCTGGTTTAACCAAGACGAACAACGTATTATTAGTTACGGAAACGGATTTTTTGAAACCTTGAAATATGGATTTCCTCAGGTTGCTCAAAACAGCCTATATCAATTTAATAATGTGGATCTCGATTCGAATGTTAAAACCATACATGAAGAATTAGACAACAACGGGGTACAAACTGCTTCTATAAATGCTTTAATTTACAGGGGGAATTATAACCATACCTTAAAAACCCCGAAGATCATCGCAAAAACGACTCCTTTGCCTGATCAATATCACACCACTGGACCAAAGATATTGTCTTTTGGAGATTTTATCAATCTGGACCCCAAAAATAAGCATGTGGTGAATCGATTGGGGCTTAATGATGCATTTTCTGCTCAAGAATTTAAGTACCTTTTAAAGAAAGATATACTTCCTGAATTTACAATTATGTACATGCCAGAAAACGATCATTCAGTTCATATAAAGGGCCCTATGACAACGAAAGGGATCGAGAAACTTGATAAACATCTACAAGAAATATTAAATGTTTATCCAAAGTGGGAAAACGCTCTTGATAATATCATTTGGATCATTATTGGGGACAGCAAGCAATCATCCATTAAAAAGAACAAAAAGGAAGCTTTAATTGACTTAAGAAAGTCCCTATCGAATAATCATGTTTTAAAGCTGGGAGACCCTGTTCGAAATAACGATGAAGTTGTAATTACAGCGAATGAACGAATGGCATATGTATATAAAATAAATAATGGTTTCTCTATAAAGGATATAGCTAGTAAGTTGCAAGCAGATTCACGGATAGCATGGATAGCATGGAAAGAAAACGAAATGATCCAAGTAATTTCGGGAGCTACCAAGGAAGTTTTTCAATTTAAACCTGGTGGACCTTATAAAGATGTTTATGATCAAACTTGGTATATAAAAGGAAATAGTGCAATTTTAGATCTAGATATAAAGAGTAATCATCATATTACCTACAGAAATTACCCTGATGGATTATCAAGATTATATGGGGCATTACATTCACATAAAGGAGATTTTCTAATAGTTGATGCTAAACCCGGCTACGAATTTATAGGTGAAAGTTCTCCAGAACATGCTGGCGGAGGTGCCCACGGTTCCATGCACAAAGATGATTCACTCACACCAATGATAGTTACAGGGACCGATAAAAGCATTGATCATTTACGAATTGTTGATATAAAAAGTTGGATATTAGATATCTTTGAAGGGGATATCATACGAAGTAATTAATTCATTAAAAAACCTATTAAATCAGCTAAAAAAGAAATCTGACTACGAGAAAACAGGTTGGTTACTTACAACTAACTAATCTAATTCCAATGCTCTTTTTGTTATATTTCATATTTCACTAAACTGCCAAGTTGTTGAACAATTAAAGAGTACTTTTTTTGTAATGAATTTTCAACTTTTTGCACATCTACCTTTTTGAAAAGCCAATGGCTAATTCATTACAAGAGCTAAAGAGCTACAGATTTTTCCCATTTCAAGGGACTTCATAGGCCCGATCCAGTCGACTAAGTCCCTTTCTATACTACTAAAGTAGGCCAATTCGGGACTTTCTTGTGATTTTAAATCAGATTATTTAGTTCCCTTCCATCTTATAAAATACTATTAGAATTATTTTAGCCTGTGCCTGACTGTGCCTGCCTCTGCCTTTTATCTAATCAACCAGCAACTATTAAAACTCTTAATTTTGAATTGATATATCTTACACAGTTTTCTATCATGCTGAAAATCAATCTTGACTACACCTCAAAACATCCCCCCATCCTTTCGTCGATTAATAATCCTTCTTTAAATAAAATGATTTCCGAATGACACACTTTACGCATAGGGCCTAGTGGCTCTATTCGGCTTTGTACCCAAGTAATGTACCGTTCACGAAACAAGTTACAATTATATTCTAATAAGGTTAATATGGGATGAAGTTGGAATAATAGGATAATAAGCTTAAGTTTAGAGGTGGAAATGTTGTTTAACCGCAGAAATTCCCAAAAAAACTTAAATCGAAAAGACGATTTTAATAAGGTTTCCGATATACGAAGCCTATTTAATTCCCTTTCGTCATCAAATGATTTTATTAACCATCAAGGCAACTTAAAAGGAATTGGCTATTGGGTATCTTTTTATCGCTCTTTAATTGACGGGCAAGAACTACATGAGAGCGTACTATCTGTAATACCAACTTTAGAAACGATTAGTTTGGAACAAATTAAAGAAAATATCCCCATAGAGAATACTCTAATCACTAGCACTAGGAAGGTAATTGAAGAAAGGATAATGAGAGGCGAAATTGCCATTCGTTTAGATACGAACCTCGATGAGTGTTTGTTGATAAATATTGCCTCCAAACAAGGAAGACAAATTGGTAAACCCGAGCTTGAATTTGGAATCATAAGTCCTCAAGAAGCTTTTGTCGAAGATATTGATATCAATCTGAATCTAGTGAGAAAAAGACTGCCTATCCCAGAGTTACAAGTAAATGAATTAACTGTAGGATCCTTATCTAAAACAAAAGTAGCTGTTATATATATAGAAGGAATTGTTGAACAGGAAAATGTCGATACCGTTATACAACGAATCAATGAAATAGAGTTCGATGAAATTTTGGATGGATCCAATCTAGCGCAAATGCTTTATGATGAATCAAATACTCTATTCCCACTTTTTTTACATACGGAAAGACCCGATCGGATTGCAAGTGCTTTGTCTGAAGGTAAGGTAGCCATGGTGATAGATAGGTCTTCTTCTGCACTAATTGCTCCAACCATTTTATTGGAATATTTTATTACCATGGAAGATTATAATATGCCCTGGGTTCCAGCTTCAGCTTTCCGATTATTAAGAATATTCGCGGTCATTTTTTCTATATTCGCTACACCTCTTTATGTAGCCGTGCTGACCTTTCATTATGAACTGATTCCTAAAGACCTTTTGGAGACGATTGTTGCTTCAAGGAATTTGATACCCTTCCCTCCTTTAATTGAAGCTTTATTCTTAGAGATTTCAATTGAACTGTTAAGGGAAGCCGCTGCCAGGTTACCAACAAAGGTAGGTCAGACATTAGGTATCGTAGGCGGTATTGTTATCGGTCAGGCTGCTGTTGTGGCTGGACTTACCAGTAATATTTTATTAATCATTGTCGCCTTATCGGCACTAGCATCATTTGTAACGCCAATTTATAAAATGGGAAATGCTATACGATTACTTAGATTCCCATTTCTACTGGGGGCACAAATCTGGGGTTTGCTTGGGATAGCCCTTGCGTCCGTGTTTTTAATGACACATCTTATTAAGTTGACTTCAATGGGACATCCTTACCTAGAACCAATATACCCGTTTCGCATTAAAGATTGGAAAGACAGCTTTGTTCGACTTCCTTTTAATTTTTTCAAGTCACGACCTGTAAATTTACGAACAGAGAATGTGACAAGACAACCACAAAAGCAAAAAACATCAAAAAAAAGAAAGAATGATTTTAATGAGTGATAAAAAATGAGGGTGCTGTATGAACCAAGCTGGTGTAAATGATAAATATAAAGTATCACCATTCTATGTGTTTTTTTTAGTGCATTCCATGCAAACAGGCATAGGTGTGTTAAGTTTCCAAAGAGTTTTAGCGAAGTCGGCGGGGACGGACGGCTGGATCTCCATAATTCTAGCAGGGCTAATTGTTCATATTATGATTTGGATCATCTATAAAATATTCAGTATTGTACCAGGGGATATCATTTCCGCCAATACACAGGCATTAGGGAAATGGCTGGGGAATTTTTTCAATCTGTTATTTATCATTTACTTTTTGATTCTTGGGATGACAGTAATAATTAGCTATATAAATGTCGTACATGTTTGGATGTTTGAAGAAGTACCTTCCTGGGCATTTGCTCTAGTGTTTCTAATCCTGATTTATTACATAAATTCTGGGGGGTTCCGAACTGTTACCGGCGTTACCTTTTTAAGTGTATTGTTGACATACTGGCTTCTATTTGACCTTATCTATGCAATGAAATATGCTGAATTTACGAATTTGCTTCCTATTTTTGACCACAGCATTTTAGATATACTTAAAGGAGTAAAAGATAATTCATTAACCATGATTGGATTTGAATTGATTCTGATGTTTTATCCGTTTATCAAAGATGCTAAAACTTCACAAAAATATGCCCATGGAGGTGCCTTAACAACTACGTTACTGACCGTGTTCATTTATTTAGTTTCACTGGTCTTTTATTCACAAAAACAGTTAGTCCTGACTATTTGGCCGACACTGACAATGACTAGCGTTGTCGAGTTGCCCTTTATTCAACGTTTCGAATATATTGAGATCTCTTGGTGGGCCTTAGTTATCATACCCAATATGACCATATCATTATGGGCTGCCAGCAGGGGATTTAAACGCTTATTTAATGTTCAGCAAAAGTATCCATTATGGGGTATGAGTATTATTATTCTGCTTATCAATATTTTTGTTTTTGATATGGATTCCCTTTATATTTTGAATAAAATTATCAATCCATATGGCCTGTACTTCATTTGTTTATACTTGCCTCTTCTTTTGTTAATCATCTATACAAAGAAATTGAGGAAACGTTTATGAGAAAAGTACTTCCTGTTATCTTAATCTGTTCACTTCTTTGCAGCTGTGCACAACAGAAAGTAGTCGACGAAGTGAATATGGCCCAGGCTATTGGCTACGATTTAACAGAGGATGATATGATCGAAGGTATGTTCGTCATCCCCATCTTTCAACAAGAAAAGATGGGGAAATATCAAATCTTAAGTGGAAAATCAACGACAACGAGTGATGTTCAAGCTATTGTATCAAAAAAGGCAAATAAGCCGGTGCTCCTTGGACAGACAAGAATCGTTTTTTTTAGTGAGAAAATCGTTCAACAAATTGGAATGACAGAGCTAACCGATTATATCTACCGTGAACCCCAACTTGGGAACAGGGTTATTTTGGCAATTGTCGAAGGAAAGGTTAAAGATGTCATTTATACAAAATCACCTAATAGTAATGTGAATATTGGCATTTTTTTAGCCGATTTAATTACTCAACAAAAAGAATCTGGTAACGGACCGGATACTAATCTCCATATTTTTTTAAAGGACGCTCTAGCAGATGGCGGAGATGCGTTTCTTCCGTTATTAAAAAAACGTAATAACGATATTATGGTTTCTGGAGTAGCATTGATACACGAAAATAAAATAGTGAGTAAAGTGAAAACCCAAGATATGTTTGTATTTAAGACTTTAGTTCAATCCCATAAACGAGGAATTTATAAATTCAGTTTAAAAGATAAGAAAAAAAGCGAAATTGTGGTAGAGAGTATCCGAAGTGGTTCAAGTTATAATGTTTCAAACTCAGGGAGTGACCCCTCGATCACGATTAAAATCAAAATTGAAGGTCAAGTAAAGGAATCCATGAGAAGTGAAAACCTAACAAATAGAAAAATGATTAAAAAAATTGAAATGGCAATGAAACAGGATTTAACTAGGGAAGCAAACAAACTTATTAATGATTTTCAGAAAAAAAACATTGATCCGATTGGCTTAAAGGAGAAATATCATGCCAAAAATAAAAGAATGACATATGAAGAATGGAAAAAGATTTATCCTAATATGACGATAAAAGTAGAAACTGAAGTTCATATTCTTCAAACTGGCGTTTCGGAATAATATAACTGCAAGCACATAAGCAAAAGATTGAAAACGAGAACTAGAAATCATGACGTATCACTCTGCAAAGGTCAAATAGAACAGAATGTATAGTTCACTATGTTCTAAAGATGGAGGAATCCACTATAATTTATCTAGAAATGAGAGATATTTGCGAAACAAACAACCATTCATAAAAAAATGATTACAAAGAAAGCGTGCAAATGAAATAAGTTCAACTTCATTATGCACGCTTTCGGATGAAATGCAGGTTTATATAGGTATTTTACAGGTGCCTCAAATTAACTTAGGGCAGTTCAATCATTGACTTTTTTTACTTACCCTTTTATTTCTAAAGACGAGCTTACAGTAAAGTCAGCCTCAGTATTGCTTTTCACTTGTTCAATTGTAACCCCGTTCTGCAATTCGATCAATTCCATACCTGATTCTGAAAATTGAAAAACAGCCAAGTCAGTAATCAGGCAATGGATGACATTTTTTCCCGTCAATGGCAGTGTACAGCTCTTTTTCACTTTGGATTCCCCATGCTTGTTCACATGATCCATAATGACAACGATTCGTTTTGCCCCTTGGACGAGGTCCATCGCACCACCCATTCCTTTTACCATCTTCCCAGGGATCATCCAGTTAGCTAAATCCCCTTTTTCGGAAACTTCCATTCCACCTAAAATGGCAAGATCGATATGTCCGCCGCGAATCATCGCGAACGACTCAGCACTATCAAAAAAGGAAGCCCCGGCTTTTGCCGTTACTGTTTCCTTTCCTGCATTAATCAGATCCGGATCCACTTCATCTTTATTTGGATAAGGTCCAATTCCAAGTAAGCCATTTTCCGATTGAAGCATGACATTGAGGTCACCAGGAATCATGTTAGCAATCAAGGTCGGCATGCCGATTCCTAAATTCACACACATACCATCTTGGATTTCTTTTACGGCCCGTTCTAATATTTGTTGTCTTGACATTCGAAAACTCCCCCTTTTTATGCGTTAGTGGTTGTAAGTTTTTCAATTCGTTTTTGATAATGGTTTCCTACAAAGATTTTTTGTATATAAACCCCAGGAGTATGAATTTCATCTGGATCAAGCTCTCCAATATTGACAAGCTCCTCCACTTCGGCAATCGTGATTTTCCCCGCGGTGGCTACAACTGGGTTAAAGTTTCTTGCCGTTTTTCTATAAATGAGATTACCAAACGGATCTGACTTCCATGCTTTGATAAAGGCGAAGTCCCCGACTAGCCCTTTTTCCATAATGTAAGTGCGACCATCAAATTCCTTATGTTCTTTACCTTCAGCCACTTCTGTCCCAACTCCAGTAGCTGTATAAAAAGCAGGAATACCTGCTCCACCTGCTCTTAGACGCTCAGCAAGCGTCCCCTGAGGAACTAGCTCAACCTCCAGTTCTCCATTTAAAAATTGTTGCTCAAACAATTTATTTTCACCTACATAAGAAGCTATCATTTTTTTGATTTGCCTATTCTCCAACAATAGACCGAGACCTGCATCATCGACTCCACAATTATTGCTGATAACAGTCAAATCTTTTACACCTTTATCACGCAAAGCATGAATTAGATTTTCTGGAATTCCACTTAATCCAAAACCGCCAACAACAATCGTTGCTCCATCCTCAATTTGTTGAATGGCACTATCCAAAGAAGACAATAATTTTCCCATTTTCTCCATCTCCATTTCCTAGTTTATTCTTTTAAATAAACAGTGATGCTGAAAAAGCAAGGATGAACACTGTAACCGTTTTCAAGATCGTAATAATAAATATGTCTTTATACGATTGCCGATGTGTCAATCCTGTAATCGCAAGTAAGGTAATAACGGCACCGTTATGTGGAAGCGTATCCATCCCTCCGGATGCCATGGAAGCAATACGATGAAGCATTTCCGGGCTGAACCCAACAGTTTGTGCCACCTGCAAGTAATGACTTCCCATTACCTCTAATGCAATGGAAAGTCCACCAGAAGCAGATCCGGTAATTCCTGATAGCACATTGACAGCGACTGCTTCCGAAACGAGTGGATTGCTGCTTGCGTTGAACACCCAATTTTGAATCACAGAGAAACCCGGAAGCGTTTTCACAACATTTCCAAAACCAACCTCAGAAGCGGTATTGAAGATTGCTAGCAAAGATCCCATTGCGGCAGCTGTTAAACCACTTGCCAGTTTGACCTTTATGCGCCCAACATTCAGAAGCATCGCTGCTAGGATCCCGATTGTCAGCGCAACAATCAAAGACCAAGAAGAAGTTACTGAGCTTACATCAGCGATATTGAAGGTTTCCTTTAACATCGTGCCATCATACCAGTTCTTTACGGAAATAGCACTGCGACTGAAAGCGAAGTTGAACGCAACTACAAGCACAAGTGGTACGATGGACAGCCAAAAGTTAGGCAGATTTTGCTGTTCGCCACTTTCGGGTTCATTAGTATGTCCTTCCCCGTAACCTTCACCTTTTGCTAACGCTTGTTTACGACGATGTTCTAACCAGATCATTCCACCTGTGAATACCATGATTGCGCCAATGATTCCGATTAATGGTGCCGCATACGTATCTGTTCCAAAATAATTCGTTGGAATGATGTTTTGAATCTGCGGTGTTCCAGGAAGCGCATCCATCGTATAAGTGAAAGCACCCAGTGCTATAGTTCCTGGCAATAACCGCTTTGGAATATCCGCCTCTTTATAAATCGCTGCAGCAAATGGATAAACTGCAAAGGCTACAACAAACAGTGAAACCCCACCATATGTAAGCGCTGAACAGGCTAGGACTACAGCAAGAATGGCCCGCTTTGAACCTAGTGATTTAACGATGGTCTTTGCAATAGATGCTGCTGCACCACTCATCTCCATTACTTTCCCAAATATAGCACCTAATAGAAATATTGGGAAGAATGATTTTACATAATTTGCTGCATATGTCATATATGTCTCTGTATAGCTCGGTAACAAATGACCACCAGATAATATGACCGCCAATAATGTAACAAGCGGTGCTATAATAATGACCGGATAACCTCTATAAGCTAAAAAGATTAAAAGTCCAAGAGCCACAACAATGGCTAAAATTTGAATCACCAATACAATTCCCCCTTTTCTCTTCTCCCTATGCCCCCAAATTCACATTTTCAATCGGATTTTACAATTCGAGCCTGCCTTCCCCAAGTCAAGCTGAATGATTATTCTACTACTTCCCCCAATTGATAATGCTTTCAACAAACTATGAAACTTTAAAATTACTCCCTATCCATTTTCCCAATTGTAGCCCTTTGTAAAATGACAGATGGACCATTCAGTAAAATACATATGCAATAATCGTGCCAACATAATTAAAATTTAAAATTACTCATCTATTAAAGCATTTCAAATCATTTTCCCTCCCCTTTTTACTAACTGTAGAAGCTAGAATCCTTTAAAACTGTTCAGGTTTCTTTACACTCTATTTATAACCTCCAAAAAAGTGTAAGCCTTTTCATACACTATTCAAATTACCTCTCTTTTAATGAACGGATTTCTTAACACATTCATAAAAATTTCCAAACAAAGAAAACTCGTCGACTTACACAAGTGTCGTAGTTTCCTAATAAAGACCACTACGAAACCTCTAGATTAATCCTCTAAAAGAGGTTGTTCAAAAGTATAAAAAAGTACCCGTTGCAAATGCACAGGGTACTTTTCTACAATCATTATTCATAAACCATACTTATTCATCTTCTCATAAAGTGTCGTCCGACTCACTCCGAGTCGCTTTGCCGTTTCGGATTTATTACCTGAAGTCATTTCCAGACAAGAAAATATTGTAGCACGTTCGGTTTCTTCCATTACTTCGGCTAAAGTGCGGATTGGGACTAGTTCTTTATGACCCGTTATTTCTTCAGGAAGATGCTTGGAATCTATCATTTCCTCTTCTTCAACAATATTCAACGCGCGTTCAATGATATTTTCCAGCTCACGAATATTACCCGGCCACTTATAGAGACGAAGTAGCCGTAAAGCTTGATCACTCATACCCTGTACACGCTTTTTCATAAGGTTTTGGTATTTTTCAACAAAATAATTCACTAGAATTTCAACGTCCTCTAATCGCTTCCTTAAGGACGGAACGTGAATTTGCATGACCTTTAACCGATAATACAAATCAAGCCTGAACTCACCTTTTGAAACCATTTCTTCTAGATTGCGGTTCGTTGCCGCGATTACCCGTACATCAATCTGAACACTGCCCGTAGAACCGACCCGTTCAATTTCTTTTTCTTGTAAAACACGAAGTAATGTCACCTGCATATGCAGTGGTAGCTCACCGATTTCATCAAGAAAAATTGTCCCGCCATCAGCTGCTTCGAACTTACCTGCCTTCCCGCCTTTTTTTGCACCGGTGAAAGAACCCTCTTCATAGCCAAAGAGCTCTGACTCTAGCAATTCTGCTGGGATAGCTGCACAGTTCACTTTAACGAATACACCCATGGCTCGTCTGCTTTCATTATGAATGGAATGGGCAAACAGTTCCTTACCTGTTCCGCTTTCACCCAGTATCAACACATTTGAGTCACTTTTAGCTGCAATTCTGGCTTGTACTTTTACTTCCATAAGAGCAGGACTTTTCCCCATAATATGATCAAACGTATAGGATGCTTTATTTCTCTCGCGAAAATCACCTTTATACTTTTTTAGCTCTATTTCCAATAAGTTTACCCGTTTGGAAAGAGCCGTAAATTGCCCGACATTTTTAAATAATATTTTCCCGACCGCCCCTACGATTTTACCTTGTTTCAGAATCGGGGAACGGGTCGCAATAATGTAATTATCTTTAATTTTTTGTAATTCAGCGACTTCCTGTTTGCCAGTTTTGGCTACTAAATGCATACGGGTATTTTCGATGATTTCCGTTACATGCTTCCCAATTGAGCTTTCCTGATCTACCCCAAGAAAATCAGCATATGCATGGCTCAACATTTGTACATACCCTTCCGTATCAACCATAACCAAACCATCATAGGCAAATTCTATAATATCTTTAAAAAGGATTTCTTCATGATTATCAATATTAAGAAAATCATTTTTATTGTTCGTAAATAACAGGAAATAAAATTGATACTCCTCATCAGCCACTTGAACAATCTCTTTTCTAACAATCACATTATTACCGTTCATATAAATAGGCGTATTTACAGCTGACAATAGATTTTTTTTAATAATCAACGTTGTTTGCTGATCAAATTGATCCTCTGAAAACCCCTCAGATAATATGCGATTGTATAGGACGATTTCTTTTTCGTTTTTCGTTACCAAAATCCCAAAAGGTAATTCTTCCAATATCGCTTTTACTAATTCTAATTGAACCGTTTTATTATCATTGGCCATACCTATTCTCCTTAATCCTTCTGATGTTTACCCATTATATCATAGGAAAATAAGGCCAAATCACCTTTACCGTTCAACAATCAGCGCTGTACCCTGCCCGCCACCAATACATAAAGTGGCAAGGCCCGTTTTTGCACCTCTTCGCTTCATTTCATACAATAATGTAACTAAAATCCGTGCACCAGAAGCACCTACAGGATGGCCCAGTGCTATCGCACCGCCATTAACATTCACTTTTTCTGGATCCAGTTCAAGGTCCTTCAGCACAGCGAGTGACTGTGCCGCAAAGGCTTCATTCACTTCCATTAAATCAATTTCATCAATTTTCAATCCCGCTTTTGCTAAAGCTTTTTTTGTCGCAGGTACTGGACCGTATCCCATGATTTTTGGATCAAGCGCAGCGTTAGCATATGACTTGATAGTTGCTAAAATTTCCAGTCCCAGCTCGTCAGCTTTTTCTTTAGACATCAGTACCAGCATCGCACCACCATCATTGATTCCAGACGCATTTCCGGCCGTAACCGTTCCATTTTCCTTAAAAGCAGGTCGAAGTTTCGTTAGCTGGTCTATCGTTAGCCCATGGCGTGGATGTTCATCTTGGTCAACTAAGATCGTTTTTCCTCTGCGTTTATATTCAACAGGGACGATTTCATCTACAAATCGACCTTCAATTTGGGCCTTTTCAGCTTTCAACTGACTATGTAAAGCAAATTCATCCTGCTTTACACGACTAATTTCCCACTGTGCCGCAATATTCTCGGCCGTTACACCCATATGATACTGATTAAAAACATCCGTTAAGGCATCATAAGTCATTGAATCCACAACTTCGGCATTCCCCATCTTCTGTCCAAAACGGTAATTCGGAAGTAAATACGGGGCATTGCTCATGCTTTCAATACCCCCAGCAAGAATCACATCGGCATCACCAAGGGCTATGAATTGGGCCCCCATAATTACCGTACGGAGCCCCGACCCGCAAAGCTTATTGATGGCCATAGCTGGTGTTGTTTCCGGGACCCCTGCATGAATCGCAACCTGACGTGCCACATTTTGCCCTAACCCGGCCGATAGAATATTCCCAACCAATACCTCATCGATCATGTCAGCCGAAATATTTGCCCGCTTAATTGCTTCTTTAGCTGCTACCACTCCCAATTCAACCGCTGAAACATTGGCAAGACTACCTCCAAGCGTACCAACTGGTGTTCTTGCTGCTCCTACAATCACTACTTCTCTCATAATACTTCCTCCTTCTCCATTTTTAATTTTCCTAGTTTAATAAAATTACGGTCCCTCTCATTGATTTTCTGAGAAACGGTAGATTCCTCATAAGTGAAAATCCCTTCACCTGACTTCGCCCCAAGCTTCCCCTTTTCCACTAAATCACGAATAATGATCGGGGCTTGCTTACTTTGGTCCAACTCTGGTGCAACATTATCAAAAACGCGCTGCCATGTATCAAGTCCCCCAAAATCAGCAATCTCGATTGGCCCAGTAAACGCCCAGCGAAATCCAGGTCCCGCTGTAATGGCTGTATCAATATCCTCAGCAGTGGCTACGCCCTCTTTTAAGAGATAAAAGGCTTCCCGCATCAAGGCAGTTTGCAGACGATTGGCAATGAATCCTGCTATTTCTTTTTTTAAAAGAATCGGAGACTTGTCTATTTTTCGAATTAAATCAAGTGTAGCCTCGACGACTTCCGGCTTTGTTTCATTATGCTGAACAATTTCAACTAAAGGAACCAGATGCCCAGGATTAAAAAAATGCGCGATTATCATCCGGTCTGCAAACGAAGCAGTCTCCATCAATCGAGAAATCGGGAAGGTCGATGTATTTGAAGCAATAATCGCATCCTCTTTCACTATTTGCTCCAATTGTTGATACAGGTCCAACTTCAATTCAATGACTTCCGGAATAGCCTCAATTATAAAGTCAGCATCCCTAACGGCCTCCTTCAAGTCAACCTTATATGTAATATTAGATAAAGCACCCTGCATTTCCTGTTCAGTCATAGCACCTTCTTCAATGAGCAGGGATAGATTCTCAGATATTCGATCTAGGGCTTTCGATAGAAACTCTTCTTTAATATCGTTGATAGTGACGAAATACCCGCTAACTGCGAATGACTGAGCGATTCCACTCCCCATTACACCTGAACCGATAATTGCTATATTTTTGATCATTTCGTTTCTCCTTTCTTATCCATGATATTTCCTACATTTTACTCAACTTATATACATGCAATATCCATGCCAACCCTAAGAGTAAATAAAAATCTTTTGTTATTTTAAAAATTATGATAGACTCTAAATCAATAACCATCCCCCCATATTTTTATTACCTTCCCTTGATATTTTAAATTTGCTTTCATATGAATATTCCCTATATATCAAACTAAACTTTTTGACAGATTTTGACCGTTACATTTTTTTTGGAGGAATGTAATATGGTTAAAGATAAAGTGGCGATCATTACGGGGTCTGCTAGAGGAATCGGTTTTGAAATTGGAAAGATCTTTGCTGAAAATGGAGCAAAGGTCGTTCTTTCAGACCTTAATCAAATTACAGTTGAAGATGCAGCTCTAGATTTAAGAAACAAAGGCTTGGAAGTCACCGGCTTTAAAGCAGACGTAACAAAAGAAGAAGATATTATTCAACTAATCAAACAGACCAAAAGGAAATATGGCCGAATTGATATTTTCATTAATAACGCTGGCCTTCAGCATGTTGCTCCGATTGAAGAGTTCCCAACTGAAAAATTCGAACAGATGATCAAAATTATGCTAACCGCTCCATTTATAGCAATTAAAAACGTTTTGCCTATTATGAAAGAACAAGGATTCGGCAGAATCATTAATATCTCTTCCATTAATGGACTGATTGGATTTGCTAATAAAGCAGCGTACAATAGTGCAAAACACGGTGTAATTGGATTGACGAAAGTCGCCGCCCTTGAAAGCGCATCTTCGGGAATTACAGTAAACGCCCTTTGCCCAGGATACGTGGACACACCTCTCGTACGCGGCCAACTGGAAGATCTAGCAAGAACAAGACAAGTGCCACTAGAAAGCGTTTTGGAAGAAGTTATCTATCCGCTCGTCCCACAAAACCGCTTACTCGACGTAAGCGAAATCGCCGACTATGCCATTTTCCTCGCAAGTGACAAAGCCCGAGGCATCACCGGCCAGGCTGTTGTGTTGGATGGTGGTTATACAGCTCAATAAAAAGAAAAGAGCTCCTACCAGAGGACTATAACCCGGATAAAGGACACGTAATAAAGCGCCCTTTACCTGGGTTTTCTTTATCCTACGAAGGAAACAAATAATAAATAAGGTGTTATTTTTTATTGACATTAAAAATGGTAGGTCATATCCAAACAAAAAAAGAAAGAAAAAAAGAGTTAGTAGCCATTAACCACTCACTCAGATTTCAATTTCATAGGTACAAAACAAATTCATACTATTTAATCTTAAAGTTATGATTGAGAGTGCCTAAAAATTTAAGAAATTCTCAAATTCTTTTCAAATTTAAATTGGAATAATTTCTAAAAAAACGTCTTAAAAATCTCTTGGTGCTGACTACATTCATTGCAGATATATTCTATTTCTAATGCATCTTCTCTTACTGTATGAACTGTCTCTTTTTTACAAGTTTCACAAAATCTTTCTTCGCATATTTCTTCCATTACTAATCACTCTCCATGTTCATATTGTCTTTTTTTACATTATTTTGTGTAGCTATTATATTTTGTGAATAATTAAAGGAAAAATACCATTTTTTCCTGAAGGACCTCCATAATGAAAAAGAAGAAAAGAATTCAGAGACAAAAAAACAACATTATGATGCGATTCCTAGAAACAAGAAGGCTCTGGGTGCCCAAATATACGTATCGGCATTTGATTATAGTAACTTATACCAGAAGCTACATGTATATTAATTGTATATTCGAAGGGAGCACCATAGAAGCAAATCATTATCAGTATATTAAAGAGCAAATTGAATATTATTCATCTAAACCCTTAAGGGAAGCAATATTTTACGTTGTTAAGAATGCAATTATAGAAGGGGTATTTTTACCTGGGGATCGTTTAACGAAAGATGATATCGCCCAACAATTTAACTGTAGCCGTACACCGGTTCGTGAAGCATTGAGAAAATTGGAACAGGAAAACATTCAAGGGTATGGTCAAAAAATACTACCTTACCATTACCCTTGAAAATCACTTTTAAGACTACAATTTAATGCACTACTAGCAAATCATGCGAATAAGGAAGTACTATGCATTGGCTGAACTTTGGCTTTAGGATCAATATAGGCTTTAGCATTATTGACTGAAGTAGGACCTTCACCAAATCCTGTTGTAATTAATTTAACCTTTCCTTCATACGTACAAATATCCCCGGCAGCGTATATGCCTGAAATATTTGTTTCTTTCTTGGAATTAACTATAATTGAATTTTTCTCAAGTTTTAGACCCCACTCTTTAATTGGGCCAAGAGAGGAAATAAAACCATAGTTAACAATTAGGTCATCTATGTCAACTAGTTCTTTTTGTTGAGTCTTAGCCTGTTCTAAGACAATTTTAGTGATTTGATCTGCTCCTACCAGCTCTGAAGGAACATAAGGTGTTTTGACTTCAACAGACGAATTCATCAATTGGTTTACACTATGTTCATGAGCACGAAATTTATCTCTTCGATGTATCAATGTTACTTTTTCAGCAATAGGCTCAAGCATAAGTGCCCAATCAAGAGCCGAATCTCCACCGCCTAGAATCGCTACTTTTCTTCCTTTGAATCGAGTCATGTCATTCACAAAATAATGTAAATTCTTGTTTTCAAACTGTGCCGCATCTTCTAGTTCTAATTTTCGAGGCTGAAAAGCTCCATTCCCTGCAGTAATAATAACTGATTTAGAAAAATGAGTATCTAGGTTTGTAGTGATTTTAAATGTCCCATCTTCTAGCTTTTCAATCAGTTTAACCGCTTCGTCAAGACAAATCGTCGGTTCGAATACCTTCATTTGTTCTTTTAAATTCTCTACCAATTCTTGTGCCCGTACTTTTGGAAATCCAGCTATATCATAAATGAATTTCTCAGGATAAAGAGCGGTGAGTTGACCTCCCAATTGAGGAAGACTCTCTATGATTTTCACCTTTGCTTGCCTCATTCCACCATAGAATGCTGTAAATAAACCAACTGGACCGCCACCAATAATTGTAATATCATCAATCTTCTTTTCTTCTATCATCAGTAATCACCTCGAATTTACCCTATTAGAATTAATCGTTCTTCCATTTTGGTCATGTATCTATAGATCTTGAAGGGCGGACTTGCCATGTGTTTCTAGAGATATTTCCTCATTTACCTGACAAGTGATAACAAAATACAAGGAGTCAAAAATGTTAAATATCCGGCTTATGCTTTTCAATGTAGCAATAATAAATGATGTCAAACTAGCGACTTTACTTTCCTTACTAAAAAATAACATGATTCTAAGGAATCATATAAAACCTGGTACTAGTTGAGACCATTCTTAGATATCTCTAGTTTAAAAGGATTACCATCAAAAGAAGCTTGGGCTATTTTTATAGATTCGGTTGGACATCCTTCTAAAGCATCAAGCACATCCTCCTCTAATTCATCAGGTATGACGACTGTTCCTTCATTATTATCTAATGTAACAAACGCAATACCTTCTTCATCGTAATCATAAATTTCAGGAGCTGTAGCTCCACATGCTCCACAAGCAATACAAGTTTCTTTATCAACAATCGTATAATTAGCCATTTCCCCTCGTTTTCTCTCCTTTCTAAGGTCCAGTTTCTACCCAGGGCTCATACAAATCTGGTTGTAGAAATCTGGCTATTTCCTATGCTTTTTCTATTTACTCATTCTTGTTCAGATTTTCTATGTTTCCAAATTAATGCTTCACTGAGTATTGATAATTACTCATTATGTAAGTCCTAAGTGTTCAGACACTTTAATATGAACACATATTTTAGCTGGTAATTGAATGACATTCGTTTACGTATCAAAACGTTCTAGCAATTCAATAATCACTTTATATGTCGATGTCGTGTCCATATATACATATCGTCCTTTTCCGTTATAAAAGTTACCTGTTTGAATGACCGAATAACCCATTTTTTCCAACATCTTCATTTTCTCATCCATATCTTTAACGACAAACGAGATATGCTGAACTCCTTCCCCATACGTTTCAAGATGATGCTTCCAAGTACTCGGAGAATCTCCCGGCTCAATCAATTCTATTTGAATTAATGGCGTATTGAAAAACATATATCTCGATTTACCTTCAGTAGGCTTCCCTTTGTAAATTACATTTGTTACCTAAGGGGAACCAGAGTGAATGATCGACGGTTTTTCCATATCTAGCAATCTACAGTAGGCATCCGCAGCCGCATCAAGGTCTTTAACAACAATTGCAAGCTGTTCTACTTTGTTAGTCCCTAAAAGCGGCTGAACACTGTCATCTTCAGGTTTTTCCCACACTGTTTGCCTCGGTTCTGCACTCTCAAGCAGTTCAACTAACGTTTTATGATCATCTAGTGTATCTACATACACGTACCGGCCGTCACTCGAGGTAAATTCACCTGTTTGCAATACTGGGTATCCACTTTTCTCCATCACAGGAAGCCTCTTTTGGATAGAGTCAACATCAAAAGCAATATGATGAATTCCTTCACCTACTGTATCCAAAAACTCACGCATTGTTCCTGGATTTTTATCCGGTTCTATGAGTTCGAATTGGACGGTTGGTGTATTAAGAAAAGCCAGTTTAGATTTTAAATCTGTAGGTTCACCTTTAAAAATCACTTTCGAAACAGTACTGTCACCAGTTAGAAATGGTTCAACCTTCTTAATGCCTAACAATTTTGTAAAAGCTACATTAGCAGATTCAATATCTTTTACAACAAATGCAAGCTGATTAATATTTCTATTGCCTAATAGTGATTCAGTCATGTTTATAAACCTCATTCAGCCAAGTCCCCGCACTGACAATCCACCATCACTAGAAATGACTTCACCGGTAATCGCGCGCGCTTCGTCAGAAGCTAACAGTACATACGCAGCAACGTGATCTTCTGGCAACTGGGCAAGTTGAAGTGGGTTTCTTTTTTTAATGCTACTTGCTTTCGTATCATTATCCACGACTTTAACAAATGGGCGCAGAGGTGGAATGACCGATAATGCTGTCAGTGTGCCACCAGGCGCTACAGCATTTACCCGAATATTTGGAGCGAGTTCGAATGCAAGTTGGCGCATTAATCCGATTTGAGCGTGCTTGCTTGCTGTGTACCAAACGCCACCGCCATCAGGATAGAAACTTGCACCAGATACAGTAAAAATAATATTGCCATTAGATTTCTGCAGTTCTTCAAGTGCTGCTTTCGCACCGAAGAAAGAGCCTTTAACGTTAATATTGAGCAGGAAATCATATGCTTCGGAAAGTGCATCAGGAGTTACGTCGGCAAATTTAGCAAATCCATCGAAGACTCCTGCATTAGCGACGAGAACATCTAACTTCCCAAATTGCTTAACAGTGGCCTGTACAGCCTTCTCATTGTCTTCGTATTTACTTACATCTCCTTGGTTAATGAGAATTTCTTCACCAAATTCCTCTTTCATTTTCTTTAGCGTTTCTACAGAGCGGCCGATAATGCTGACTTTTGCCCCTTCTTGTATAAAACGTCGAGTGACAGCTTCTCCTATACCCGAATTACCACCAGTAATCAACACTACTTTATCTTTTAAGGCCATAGCCATTGTAACCAACCTCCTTGTTATCTTTTTTACGATACTTACTGTTATACGAAGATAGCGAGGTTCCTTGTATTTATTGTTGTTTGATCAACAATGAATATCCGTTTGGAAAGTTTCCATTTACCATCTTCGAATATGAATTCATCATTTCGTTCCCCCGAAATCAAATCGTGTTGAATATCCGTGCTACGGCTTCGATAGATAAGTAGATAGCTCTTAACGACTGCCTTTTCACCTTCAACAAAGTCTTTAACACGCACGTTGCTGACAAAACGCCGCGTTCTGGAAGGAGGAATTTCCGCCCATGCATAATCCGTTTTCAAACGATCTACGCGGAGCTTAAGTAATTCAATATCATCATTAAATGTAAACATTTTAGTTGAATAATCCGGACGTTCAACTCCATCCTTATTGACACGTACAGGCATTTGATAACACAAACTCGAATGCATTAGATCGAACCATTCATCAAATTCAATATCATCAAGTAATTGTGCTTCATCATACAACCACTGTTCAAATTCACATTTAACAAGCATTTCTTCCACTTTCATTTTTCTTCCCCCTCCCGCTTATCATTTCGTCATTAATTCCAACCAGTATTTATAAAAATTCCGTTGACTTGCTTCTGTAAATTTATCATCGTAAGCAACACCTGGTCCGATAAAATCAACAGGTTCGCGATGAAGACCCATTGTATAATTGTAAGTTAAATTCTTTAGAAAAGGCATCGGACCCTGGGCGGCTTCAGTAATGTCCGTAAATACTTCCGTGTCATCTTGCTCAAAAATGCCAGATGGGCTAAACGTCAAGATAAACGAATCTCTTGAACGATCTTTCCAATCTTGAGAGGCGTTTTTTTCAACGAGCATCCAAGCGATTACTTCCATCTTATTGTGACCAATTGGCCGCCACATTCTAATTGAAGTGTTAGAGATAAACTGGTCTTTAATTTTTGTATGAGAAATTAAAAATGATAAGTTCGGGAAAACGTTTCCAATCATATTTTTTAAGTTTGATAACACTTCATATTGTTCTTCTGACAAATTACTTTTAAATTCATTTTTCAATTCTTCCGGGAAAGCAAAATCAGGGTTAGGTGTTCCTAAGTTTAGTCCATGTCCGTTTTCCGTATGAATTTGAAAACCACGCTTTGAATACGTTGCATTGGGTACCATGCCTAGTTTTGCAATTGAACCATGTGTGACCATCGTATGATAGGAATCACCAACAAAGTTATCAGAACCTACTTTCCAGTTAGAACTAACAACAAATCGTTGAGGGACCCCGATTACTTCCATTTCTGCCCGTCCTACAAGGATATCTAAATACCATTTTATATCACCTAGAAACTCTTCAAGCGGCTCTACATCTTCATTCCATGTTCCAAATAAAAGACCTTTATAGGATTCAAGCTTCACTTGGTGAAGCCCCATTTGTGAACGATCAAGCGTCCCGCCATAAATATCTTTTTGAAGTGGCACACCCACAAGCTCTCCTGTGTTTTTAAAGTTAAATCCATGATATGGACACGTAAATAAAGTCTTGTTACCTTTGTCAGCCCGACAAAGTTTCATTCCACGATGGGTACACATATTATAAAAAGCACGAATTCCCCCTTCATTATCACGTGTAATAATGAGCGAATATCCGGCGAGGTCACGTGTCATGTAGTCTCCTTTGTTCGGGACTTCAGATTCATGACCGACAAAGACCCATGTTTTCAAAAATACTTTTTCATGTTCTATATCGTAAACCGTTTGATTGCCTAGGAGGTAAGCAGGTATTACTCCTTCCTCTGGTTTGACCGTTTCGTTCAAATAGCTAACAACTTGCTGTTTCGACATTTCTTCTATGGATTTATCAGTTTTAAGCATACTTGTAGTCTCCCCTCTATGAACATGACATGACTTAAATCAATTATTACCCAATTTGAACACTCTTTTCTTTGTTTTGCAGAGTAGCCAATACACTTAACGCAGCTAAGTAACTCGTTTTCGGATTGTTTGGCATTGGATCATTTTCTATTTCAAGTTTAAGTTTTCCGAATGAACCTGACGCTTCAATAAGGTGAATATTTTTCAATACATATGGATCGGCAATGATTTTCACTCTCGTCTTTTCAGACCCGAGACCAGCCAAAGACAATACAATAGCAACATTAATATTTCTCGGAAACTGCTTAATTGCTTCCGCAGCAGAACCTTCGAATAATACTGTTTCTTCTTCTAATGAAGAACCTGCAGGCAACGCGCTAGGCGGTTTTCTCGTGGTAATACATACGGATTCAAGTCCATTAACTGCTTTTGCCGATTTAAGTACATCGAGACCTCCGATTGCACCGGACGGGAGGAAAATATTAACGTTATTTTTTCGACAGAGGCGTTTAATATTGTCTTCATAAGCAGCATCGGCCATTACACCTATGCTGCTTAATAATAGATTTTTTCCGCTTTTTATCACTTTCAATGCGTACTCTTCAGCAGCTTCAATTGTCGCTGCTTCTATGACTAAATCCACATCTGAATTAAGGAGAGAGTCAACATCACTATACGACTGTGTCCCAAATTCTTCAACTAGTTGAGTTGCTATTTCTTCACGGCGTGCATAAATCGAAACGATTTTCCCTCCTGGAAGAAGTCCGTCTTTATTTATTGCCTGAAGCAGAAATTTCCCGATATTACCGCATCCAATTAGCCCTAGTTTCATATAATTTCATCCTTCCTCAATCAGCAAACCCATAAGAGTCTGCAAAGAATTCAAGTCCACAATGTCTCGTTTCGCGGGAAACACCACTTTCTTTTAAACCAGGAAAATCGAGGGCCAATTCGCTGAAAACGGTATGGTTATTATGGAAAACCGCTCCTGCTTCGAGACGATCGGCCATCTCTATAGCTAATTGTTCATTCACAGTCCAAACAGACGCACGCAAACCAAATTCACTATCATTCGCTAACCTTACCGCTTCATCAACATTAGAGAAAGGCAAAATAGGGATGACTGGTCCAAATTGCTCGACCCGGACCACTTCGCTTTGCTGATCGACTCCTGTAATAATAGAAGGAAGCATATAATAACCTTGATCCCATGTTTCTGGATTAAGTTGAATCCCAGTAGTGACTACTTTTCCACCAGACTTAGCCGTACGTTCGATCAACTCATTCACATAGTCAAACTGTGTTTTATTATTCAATGGCCCCATTGTTACATCCGGCTGAATGCCATCACCAACCACGACTCGGCCAAACTCTTTGGTTAATTTTTTCACAACTTCGTCAAAGCGTGATTCATGGACATACACTCGTTTAACAGCAGAGCATACTTGGCCTGCAGCTCGTAAAATACCCATTCTCAAACGTTTGATTGCTGCTTCATCCATGTTGGCATCTTCCAAAATAATAGCAGGATCATTACCTCCAAGTTCCATATAAACTTTTTGTAGATTTCCTGCTGATTTCTTCATAATTTCTTTTCCAGTTTCTGTACTGCCGACAAAAGCAACGGTACGCACACGAGAATCAGAGCAAAGTGTGTCTCCGATTGCTTTTCCTGAACCAGACACAATATTAATGACTCCTGGCGGAAAATGTTCAGCTACCACTTTTAAACAAGTCATTATCGTTAACGGACAATTTGTAGCAGGTTTCACAACAACAGTATTGCCTGCTAAAATTGCTGGTATTACTCGTTTAAATGTCAAAATCATCGGAGAGTTCCACGGTGTGATAATTGCCGTGACACCTCTCGCTCTTCTTCTGACTTGTACATTTTGATTTCCTGGGAGCACTTCTGGTTGCCACCAGTTAAGTACCTCTGTTGCACAGCCCTTCATGACCTCAACACAACGTAGTAAATCCTTTTTAGCTTCAACAAGCGTTTTTCCATTTTCTCGAACAAAAACTGTGACATTTTCCTCAATTATTTTAGCCAGTTCCTCTGCCGCTGTATTCATCCGGGCAGCCCGGTCCTTTACATCAGAGCGAGACCAGGTTTCATAAGCTTTCACTGCCACTTCTATCGTTTCATTTACGATTTCCTCAGAACAAATTGCCACTTGGCCGACTACTTCTGACGTGTTTGCGGGATTGATTACATCAACTGTTTCTGGTATTTCTTTCCATTCTCCATTAATAAGGTATTTACCTGAAACAACCGGATATGTCGAAATCATTCTCAATCCTCCATTAAAGTTTTTTGGGTTTAAATGCTTCTGCTGCTCCTGGAGGTCCACCAAACGGCTTTGCCATTGGTCCCACAGCTTCCATATCAACAACGATCATTGAAGGCTTACGTCTTTCTTTTGCTTTTTTCAGTTCGCTTACAAATTCATCTCCAGAACCAATCCGTACAGCATCGAAGTGCATGGACTCAGCAAGTTTCACAAAATCTGGACTCAATAAATCAACTGCTACCTGGCGCCCATAGGCAGCTTCTTGAATATTGCGGAGAACACCGTAGCCTGAGTCATCAAATAATACTATGATAACAGGTAAATTTTCTTCAGCTGCAGTAACCATTTCCCCGACATTAACCATAAAACCGCCGTCTCCAGCCATCAGCACAACTGTTTTATCTTGGCAGCCCATTTGTGCGCCAATAGCTGTTGGAAGGCCTTGACCAATTCCGCCACCAGATGCATGAATAGAGGTTCTCGGTTCATAAATTTCAAATAAACGGCTGCCCCATACGTTTGCCTGAACAGTAACATCTCGAACAATAATGGTATCATTCGGCAAAATTTCTCTCATGCCATCTACAAATTGCTCATACGGCCCAAGCGTTGCACGCAGTTGTGCGCGCACTTCATTTCTAAGTGAACGGACTTCACTTACATAAGAAGGATCTGCATAAACTGATTTTTCTTCAAGCTTTTGAATGAGGGCTGCTAACATATCTTTCGCATCGCCAACCAAACCTATTGTCGACTTATAGTTACGGTTAATTGCCTGCAAATCTGCATCGATTGCAATATGCTCTTCAGGTACTGGTACTTTCCAGTTGGACGTTTCATTCCCTCTAAAACGAACACCTACGCTGATTAACAAATCCGCATTTTGCAAAAACTCTTTTGTGGACTCATAAGCCGCGAAATGTCCTATGCATTGTTCGTGGTTTTCGGGAATCGAACCTTTTCCTGATTGGCTTGTTATAACTGCCGCACCAAGAATTTCCGCCAATTTTTGCAGCTCTTGCGAAGCATTAGCACTTATGACACCACCACCGGCCCAAATCACTGGACGGCGCGCTTCAACCATTTTTTCCACGGCTTGTTCAGGAATAAATGCCGTTGATTGTTTTTCAGATGTTGCAACTTGTATTCCATCGAGAGAAATATCCTCAATAATTGCCGATTGATAGTCAATTGGAATTTCCAATGTAATTGGTCCAGTTGGCGCAGTTAACGCTTCTTGAATCGCCTTTCTTACCACTGCAGCCGATTGTGCCGGATTTCTAAGCCTTACAGCATTTTTACAAGCACCGCTCATCATCGAGAGCTGGTCTTTACATTCATGTATGTATCCTCTACCTGTACCAAGATATGTTGAAGCGACTTCGCCGGTAAGATGAAGAAGGGGAACACCTGCAGCCCAAGCTTCTACTAATGAACCTGCTGCATTTCCTGCTCCTGTACCTGTACTAGTAATTACTACACCTAGTTTTCCAGTCGCACGTGCATAACCATCGGCCATATTGACTGCACCGCTCTCTCCACGTGAACAGATGAGTTTAATGCTTCCTTCTCTAAGAATCGCATCATAGATAGGCATATTATGAATACTGACAATCCCGAAAGCAGCTTCTACGCCAGCTTGCACTAGCTCTTTTACGATGGAATCAGCGGTCGTAAACTCTATTTCTTCTTGTTTTTTCATATTGTTATCCTACCTTTTTTAAGTAATATTATTAAAGCGCTTTACCGATTGCTCCAGCAGTTTCAATCGTCGATCCAGCTACATAACTAGCTTTATCTGAAGCAAGAAATACAATAACACTAGCGACTTCTTCCGCCTCACCTACACGGCCAAGTGGAATATTCCGTTTTTTCGCAAGATCGCCATAATATTCCTCCGGATCCATATCAGGTGCGTTTTTCAATCTTCTGCGCTCCCATTGATCAGTCCGTATCAATCCGAGACTAACTGAGTTCACCAAAATATTGTCAAAGGCTAGTTCCTGAGATAGCGTCTTGCTTAAATTTAAAAGACCCGCCCGTGCTGCTGCCGTCGCTACCATGTGACGCTCAGGTTCTTTTGCAAGCGTTGCATTAATATTGATAATCCGCCCGCCACCCCTTTTAACTAGATGTGGATGCGCAGCACGAACGGCATATATGATAGCAAAAAACTTTAATTGAATTTGTTCATGCCACTGTTCATCTGTAATATCAAAAAAGTAACCCATCACGCTTTGTCCAGCTGCATTCACCAATATATCGATCCCGCCAAACTTTTCTGCAGTGCCATTAATAAATGAATCCACATCCGATTTAGAGGTAACATCACAAGTTGATGCAAAAATATCTTCTTTGTCCCCAAATGACAGCAAGTGACTTTGGGCATTTTCCATACGATCTTTGCTTCTTCCGCAGATAGCTACTTTTGCACCTTCACCTAGAAACATTTCTGCTGTTTTTAATCCAACACCAGACGTTCCTCCCATAATAACAGCAACTTTCCCTTTCAAGCCTAAATCCATCTCGTCACTCCTTTTATAACAGGTTTTTCTTACACGATATAGGGCTAAAAAAGAACAAGATGTTACATCTCAAGTGAAACTATAACGTCTTGCCCGATGACAATGGGAGGTAAAGAATTCCGCGAATTATATCTTTTTCCACTCTATCTTTGATCTCAAATCCCCCCCATTAACGAAACATCAACTTTAGAATCCACCCAGCCTAGATCCGGTTCCCCCCCCATTGCTTTGCGGGCTTCAGGCTTCGGGGGTCCTGCAATACCCCATTGATCCATTAAGTGAGGTACTCGTTTCCATACACGTGCTCTCCACTCAGATTCATCTTCAATCGTTTCGAGATAGCATGTATACTCCATAACAAAACCGCCTGGGTCCTGGAAATAACAGAAAATATTGTCTCCTGGCCCATGACGTCCAGGTCCCCAAAGTTCTGACAGTCCTGCTTTTCGAACGTTACTTATACCACGCATTAGTTCATCGACAGAATCAACCTCATAAGCAATATGATTGACTGAAGCATGTTCATCTTGGTTGAATGCTATGGAGTGGTGTTTCCGGTTGCACCTTAAGAAAGACATTTGGTGCTCGCTCCAATCAGTAACTTTAAAACCAAGTACATTTGTATAAAACTCTACAATCATATCTAAGTTTTTTGTATTCATGACAACATGATTCAATTTCACAGGATCTACATTTTTCTTGTTCCAAATTGACGTTTGAACTTCCACCCATGCTGAAAGCTCAATAACACGGTTTTCAGGATCAATAAACCGAAGTCCATAACCAGCACCTGCTTCATCCAAATACCCAGGTTTCTCGATGATACGCACGCCTTTTGATTGTAATATTTCAGCTGCACGATCCACTGCGTTTTTATCGACCATTCCAAATGAGATGTGGTGCAAACCACGCTTTGCTCCTTTGTAAAGGCTTAAAATATGATGTTCTGGCCCAGCCCCGCGAAAATATACTGTATTCTCTTCTTCTGGAACATCCACTCTATCCAAGCCCCAAACCTTCTCATAAAACTTAGCCTGTTCTTCAAAGTTCGGAGTAATCAAACTAATATGCCGTAAATGAGTAATTCCAAGCATCTTTTTATGCCTCCCATTAAATAGATTGCTTTTTTGATAGATTGTCTTGCGCACCTTTAACAATCTAATCGAAAGGGGCGCCTCATTATTATTCATAATGTAGGTGCCCCTCTTCTTTTAGTTGATCAGTCTTTAATAATGGCTTCTCTTTCTTTTGACCGTTGTTTTCGTAATTCTTCAAGCTCGCTACCTTCTGGATATGTTGGCAAATTAGGCTTCACCGCTCCAAGCATAACCAGCATGCGCGCCTCTTCTTTCCCATCATTTCTAATTCCCCGATACACTCCCGGAGGGCTGCTTATGCAGTCTCTTGCACTCAATTTAATCTCATGTACTTCGCTGTAGCTGTCTTCTTGAATCAAGGCTGTAACTTCTCCCTCAAGAATGAAAAATACTTCTTCAACATCATCGTGGAGATGTAACGGCCCGACACATCCCGGTGGAAGCACCATTGTACTTAGTGTAAAATGTTCCCCTGCAATTACATTTGTATCATTATTCGCTGTGGCACCTCGTCCAATATATCTCATTTGAGCACGTCTATAAGCTGGATCAATTTCCTCTTGGAACTTTAAGACGTTCCAATCGAGTGTACGGTCTTCCAAGCGTGCAACATATTTTTTTTCAAATTCTTTCACCGAAAAAGTTTCATTTGTCATTTTAAAAATCCTCCCTTATTTGTTGTTTCTAAATCTCATATTGTTTCATAAGCAAAACATTGTTTTATCTATGAATTAATTCTAAAATGAAAACCCTTCATTGTCAAGATGAGTTTTTAGAATATTTAAAACTTTACTTATAATCAAAACAACTCTTTGTTGAACAAATGTTCAAGCGCCTTATTCAACAGGAGGCTGGATCTCTAAAATTCATATCTTTTTTAAAACGACAAAAAAGTGCGAATACCCATAAAGACTGAGTACCCACACTTTTGAAAAAGGTTATTCATTTTTCAGATTAAAAATCCAGCTTTTTAGACGTCCTTTTGATGAAACATATTTCCTCCACTGTATCCCATATAAACGGATAGCTGTTGAGAAACTTCCAGTAATTTCGGCAAGGCAATTTTATCGATAAAATCTTCCTGATAAGCAGATTCTGTTGCCACGACATTCAAAGCAGCCAATACTTTTCCAGTCCGGTCAAATATCGGCGCCGCTACAGAACGGATACCAGGGTGAAACTCCCCGCTTGTCATCGAATATCCTTTTTGCCGAATAGTTTCCAACTGCTTCTGGAATTCCCCCGGCGCTGTAAGGGTTTTGTCTGTATAAGGAGTGAGGTTAGTGATTTGGAACATTTGCATCAAAATTTCTTTTGGCTGATAAGCCAGCAGTAATTTCCCATTGGCTAATGCGTGTGCTGGTAGTCGCAAACCAATGTTCACATTGACAGCTGATACACCTCTGATTGGGGCACTACCTACATATACCACTTCCTGACCATCCAAGATGGACAAATGACAAGATGCTCCGATTTCATCACGCAGCGTCTCCATATAGGGTTGGACAATTTCCTGGAATTTCAAGCTGTTTAAATAACTAAAACCCAATTCAAGCACTTTTGGCGTTAAACTATAACGTTTTGTATGTTCATCCTGAGACAGGTACCCAATATTTTGTAGTGTAAATAATAAACGATATGGAACCGTTCTGCTTACTCCCAGTTGTTTCGCTATTTCTGAAAGCGATAAACTCGGCTGTGATTCATTAAAAAGCTTAATGATTTCCAATCCTCTTACTAATGAATTAGCACTATACTTCTCTTTCTCTTCGCTTGCCATTCAAGTATTCCTCCCGTTGTAAATTCAATACATTTCGGTGTCGCAAAAAACTATGCAGAGGAGATACCTTCAACTATTTTAATCTTTTCTACACTGAAATAAAAAAAGATAGAGACAAACTAGAAATCTATCTTCATGCAACCATTCATCGATTAAGAAAAAGTAGAAAAATGTAATTCCCGACTTCAACATAGCTTTATCACAGATCACCTGAAACTTAGAAAGAACATGCAGTAAAATGTCCACCGTTCTCTGCAGTTTTCCTAGAAAATTTTCTTGTTTTATTTAATTCCTTTTTTGTTTTTGTAAGCATCTATTTCTGACCTACCGGTTGTTTCTGTAAAAACTCAGTGACATAATTATTGAACACTTCTGGATCTTCTTGATAGCATAAATGACCTGTATTCGGAACGATGGCAAACTCGGATTTCGGAATCAATTCATGAAAAATCTTTGATTCACTTACCGGTGTGACCTGATCCAGCTCTCCACACATAACAAGTGTCGGAACAGATATAGAAGAAAGTATCTCCATTTGGTTTAAATTAGATAAAGAGTAGGAAACAGACCGGTATCCAGGCGGTCGCACTTGCGACATAATTCGTTCTGCTTCTTTCACTACCTCAACTGGTGCATTTGGCGACACTAACGCTTTCACCCTTTTTTTCGCAAGCTCACAAGGCTTTAACGTATTTATAGAGTGTAATCTACTCTGAAGCTTTCTTTTATTTTCTTCCGGACTTACTCCGGCTGCTCCACGTGTAGCATCTGATATAATCAGCGCCTCTACCATTTCTGGAAAACGGTTCGTAAAATCGATTGCAATTGCCGATCCCATTGAATGCCCGAGTAGGTAAACTGAGTGTAGCCCTAGACTCTCCAGGAATTCTTTCAATACATCTGCAAACTGGGAAAATTCTTGAAATTCTTCTTTTGGATCGGAACTTTCACCATACCCAGGTGCGTCCCAAGCAATTACTCTAAATTCTTCCTTCATCTGACTGAGTTGATGTCCCCAAGATTGAGAGTTATTTCCCAACCCATGTAGAATAACAAGCGCTTTTCCTTCTCCAGATTCCCGATAATGAATCGAGTATTCTTCTAATTGACTAATTGGCATCCTTTAACCTCACAATCTTTTCACTTTCACTATAAATAGATTTAAATGTATATTTTTAATTAAAACATATTTCCGTATATAAAACTAATTGGGGGGGCCCAGTTTTATTGTCGTAAATGAGGGAAGAACATCTTATTCCCATAGTTACAGTCAACTATACAAACTTTACTAAAAATATAAATTTAATACACTGAAGGTAAAATGTTGATTTAGTATTATCTAGTAACATTTTCTACTATTTAACTAATCATTTCCAGCAATAAATATTTCATATACAAAACATTATTAATATATGAATTATAGATTTTTCTTAATTTAAATTCAATATGAATAAATCAGAATTTTTCGATTTAAGTTTAAGTAACCTTTTTGGACGCAAAAAAGTCATGTACACATTTCTAATTAGTCTCTGTTGTATCACCCAAAAAAATGGACAATACTAGTTTTTTTGTTTGGCAGTCTTAATATCAGGGCAAGTAACTTCTTCCATTCAGGATGTTAATTCTTATGTACTTCGATAAATCCCTTAAAATCTTCCTCAGTGATTTCCCTTAAATTGTTATGGTCTTTTTAAGATTTCAACCTTCTTCCTTAACAGAAGGTTTCCCTCTGCATGTTGACTAAGAAAGCACTCTTCCCCTACATCAATAGATGTTTTCTTACCTATATTCTCACGGTCCAAGAATTGCAATCCTTTCAAGTACAAATTAGAAAGACTTATTGTGCCCATGGAAATAAACCGTTTACAAATCACGTGACTTTTTACTTTTTCAAATAAAAAAAGCATCTTTATAAAAATGTTAAAATCACAAAAGTTTATTTATTCAAAAAATATAAAATTATTAAAATATTAAATTGACAATCAATTCTATTTATTTTATCGTTAAGAAAGTAAAACTTTGTTTTCCTAGCAAAACATCACCAGTGCATATCGATCAGTCAGTATTGTGAAGAAAGGCGGGATACAGCTCATTAAAGAGCAAATCAAAACTAGTACATATACAAAATTACTTTGATTAGGGCAACCGTAATTCACTTATACTCGATGGTAAGTGTTTTAAGCATGCTTAAAAATCGACAAGGAGATGGTATTATGTTAAATGGGCAAAAAAGATGGTTATATATTGCCGTTCCAATTTTTTTCTTTTGGTTTTTCGGACAAATTGATAAGGTTGGCATTTCCATCATTCAAACAGATCCAGAATTCTTGAATGCACTCGGTATGACAGGCGATGACAAAAATGCAAAGATCGGTCTTCTTTCTTTTGTATTCACCATTGCTTATGGAGTTTCAAATCTTTTTTGGGGCTTCATCATTGACAAATTAGGTGCCCGAAAAACAGCCATCGCCGGTTTATTCGTATGGACACTTACCATGATTGTGTCAGGCCTCGCTAATTCATATGAAATGTTTTTAGTAAGCCGCGTTATTCTTGGTTTTGGCGAAGGGATGATGATTCCTGTATCAGGTAAATTCATTTCTAGCTGGTTTAACAAACGCGAATTAGGACGTGCACAGGCATCATGGCTTACTGGAAACTATTTAGGACCGGCGATTGGAGCCATTGTATTGGTGCTTGTTATTTCCTATCTCCACTGGCAAGCTGCTTTCTTTATGCTTGCGGCCTTCAACTTATTTATTAATATCCCAATGTTTATATTTATGACAAGAAATACACCAGAAGAGCACCCGCGAATTAGTAAAGAAGAACTGGCTTTCATCCGTCAATCCGATGATGAAGAAAAGGAAGGAGACTCCTCTTTGAATAAGAGTTTCACTCAGGATTATCGTTTCTGGATTGTCTGGTTTGGCATGCTTGTATGTTCTTTTCTTTTCTTCGGAATTAGTATTTGGCTCCCTACCTATCTTATCGAAGCTAAAGGATTCGAAAAAGAAGGGATGTCAAGCATTACTTCCCTCTCCTGGTTATTTGCTTTAGGATTTGTCCTAGCCTGCGGTTTTCTGGCCGACAAGACGAGGCGTCCAAGTTTAATGGCCTCGATTTTATTTTCAATGACTGCTGTCTTTTTGACAGTAGCAGTTTTCATCCCAAATCCAATTATAGCGGGGATTTGTATGGGACTGGCAATGGGATGCCAAGGCGGTGTGTTCCATCTAAGTAATATGCTCATGGTAAAATACTCAACACCCGAAACAGCAGGCCGGGCAGCTGGTCTGCTAGGATTTACAAATATTATGGGTGGCTTTTCAAGCTATATCATGGGTTGGCTTCGTGACTTATCAGGCGGGGACTTCAGTACATCAATTGCGATGCTGATTTTTGCAGCTATTTTAGGTTTAGGTGCTTATATATTCTCAATCAAGAAGGAAGCAGCTGAACTTCATTTAACACCCTTGTCTGCACAAAAAATTCAGGTATAAAAAGAGGTCGGAGGCTCCTAGTCTCCGACCTCTTTCATAGATTTTCTAAACCCTGATATATCAAGGATATTATTATCTTGAGCAGGAATATGTGCAATTGCGCCAATATCCCTATTCTGTTATTTCATGAAGCTGCCCTAGTACTTTGAGTTTTCATACTCTTGTACCTTGGCAGCTTTCATTGTTAGGTTGATAGTACGCTTTAGAAAAGCAAATCAAATTTTTGCACTTCTCTTCAAAGTACAATCTCAGAGTTTGAACCGACATTGCATCTAAACCGCTTGCCAGGCTGCTGTTGGAAGATGTTAATATGGCCCAAGTAAAGGAAAAAAAATTCGTTAATATAAGCCGTTTGCTTTCTCTACTTCACTTCCAAAAAGAAAAAAGTAATCGAAATCATCATCTTTTAATAAAGACTGCTTACCCTACTTAGAGTAACTCTATATCTTCTTAATCCATAATTTTATGGGGAATATTTTTGTATAAAAATGTCGATAGTTAAAATATTCAAAAAATGATAATTCCTTAATTACCCATGTTATATTGTTAATGAAAAAATACTAATCAAGAAATGTAAGGTGAGTGTGTGACAATTGAAGTTTTAATACTCCATTATATTCAGGAAAAACGTCAAAAACCTAGCCATGCAAATGAATTATTAGATTATATTCAGCATGAATATGTGAGCGGTAAGTTGTCAATTTTTCAATATAGAAGTCTCTGTCAGGATTTATACTTTCGGGGGGCAAAACAAACTAACTCTGTATGAACCTTTCCACTAAATCAATAATTGAACTAAAGGTAACTTCCACTTCTAATGCTAAGACTTCCAGTCGAGAAACGTTTTCAGTTATTTATAATGCCCTTAGCTTATAACATGGATTAATCGAATTCGCAAAGTAGCAATAAAAGATCCGAAATTTTCATCAAAAAACCTCCGTGATATGTCCTTGTACTAGACGTTTCACGGAGGTTAAGTTTTAATAGGCTTTAAATAAATATATCTAATATTAAAACCAGACCAAATGCTACAAAAGAAAGAATGGTTTCCATTACTGTCCATGTTTTGAACGTTTCTTTTACGGTTAATCCAAGATATTCTTTTACTAACCAGAAACCTGCGTCATTAACATGAGAAAACATAAGTGATCCAGCCCCTGTGGCAATAACAAGTAATTCTAAGTTAACACCCGTCATATTGGCAACAACTGGAGAAACAATTCCGGCTGCAGTTGTCAAAGCGACTGTTGCAGATCCAGTGGCAATCCGAATTAATCCCGCCACCAAGAACGCTAAGACAATTGGTGATAATGATATTACTTCAGACATGGAAGCAATTGCAGTCCCTACTCCACTATCAATTAAAATTTGTTTGAATCCGCCACCTGCACCGATAATAAGTATTATGGAAGCTAATGGCAATAAACATTCTTCTGTTAGTTTTTTAATTAACGATTTGTCCATCCCTTGTCGGTATCCTAAGAAATAGTAGGCTGCAAAACAAGAAATTAATAAGGCTATGACCGGGCTCCCGATAAACAATAAGAATTTTTCAATATAACCCGGTAGTGGTAAATACGGTGCCACTACTGTTAATACCATTAATAATACAGGTAAAAGGATGATAAAGAACGAAACTCCAGTCCCAGGTAAACCACTTGACTTTGTTTCTACTCGGATTAATTCCGGTTCTCCCACAGGAATAACCCGTTTATGAATCCATTTTGCGAATAAAGGACCAGCAATTATAGCTGTTGGGAATGCTATGATTAATGAATAAAGTAATACGTGTCCCATGTTTGCATTATAAATGCCTATAGCCGTCATGGCTCCCGGATGCGGGGGTACCAAACCATGGACAATCGATAAACCAGCTAATACTGGAATACCAATTAATAAGATGTTCACTTTGGTTGATTTACGAATGGAAATGACTAAAGGTAGCAATATTACTAAACCAACTTCAAAAAATACCGGAATACCGATAATGAACCCAGAGAGAAGCATAGCCCATGGTAGATTCTTCACACCGAATTTATTAATGAAGAAGTCTGCTACCTGCATACCAGCTCCTGAGTCCGACATCATCTTTCCTAAGATTGTACCCAATGCCAAGATACCAATAAGATGACCGAGGACAGCACCGACACCCGTTTCATAAGCACCTACAATCTTGTCCATAGGCAACCCTGAAAAAACTGCTAAAAATAAACTGGCTACAGTTAAGCTTATGAATGCATGCCATTTCCACCATGATACTCCCAAAATAACAATTACGATTGCTATCAGCGTGATTCCTAATAAATATAGATCCATATATTCTCCCCATCCCTAAGAAATCGCTTACAATCAAACCCATACAATAAACAGAATTATTGTATCGGCTCGTTATAGGTCACAATATAGTTCTGTTTAGCCGTATTGTAATACCCTTCACTATATTCCATTACATTACCGTCTCCATCACTAGAAATCCGGATCCTCTTTAGTACTGCTCTATCTTTTTCCATTTTCAGTGTTTCACAAATGTGATTAGGAGGAATAGCAACGGCAAACTCGTCTCTAAATGTTTCAAGTTTAATGTTTTGATCTTCCAAAAAACCATACAATGAATTTATCTGAATTTCTTTTAAATCTTCTTCGTTTATGTCCAATAAAATATAATGTGTAAAGTAAATATACGGTTCATTGTCCAATAAGTATATTCGCTCAATCTGAATGCAATTTTCTCCAAATAAAGGATAGAGGCCTGACTCTGAAGATAATTCAATCTTCCTTACGCTTAGCACTTTTTTTATAATGTAGTGACCTTCCTCAACTAATAACTCTGTGAAGCGTTTTCCTTTGGAAAGCCTCACAATCGAAGCATTCGCGATTACCTTTGTTCCTTTACCGCTTTTCTTTTCAACATAACCTTCTTGAACAAGTTCTTTAATTGCGTTGCGTATAGTAATTTTACTCACATTAAATTCTTCTTCTAATTGAGGCTCGGAGGGAATGTTTGTGTTGATAGCATAAACACCATGTAAAATACGATCCTTCAATATTTCTTTTATTTGTAAATACAATGGTCCTTTTTTTCTATTCACATTCATTCCTTATCTCCTACCCTTATCTTTTTATATCTTCCATTTCCCCTGCCATAGCTGACAGTATCTCATTTTCCGTTGACATTGGGGTATCCCCGACAATCGTGCATGCCAACATTCCCGCTGCTGCTGCAAACCGGACTGTTTTCTCAGGTGAAAAGCCTGCCAATTCCCCATGTAAGATCCCGCTGGTATAAGCATCACCTGCACCAATTCTATCATATACTGAAAAAGAGTTGTTTTCAGAAAAGTAAAACGTTTGATCTTTATACATGTACCCGCGTAAAGAATGGGTATTGTCACTATTAATCGAACGATGAGTGCCAGCTATCGAGTGAATATTGAAGGTTTTAGCAACTTTAGGAATTAGCTCTCTAAGCTGTTCTTCTCTTGAGGTACTCGCTGCCTCCATCCCTAAAATATATATGGCATCTTTTTCATTCATCATGACAATATCAGACAACGCAAGCATTTCTTCATAATGAGATTTTGCTTTATTGTAACCACCCTCCCATAAGGAGGGGCGGTAATTACAATCGAAACAAACTATTCCGCCTTTTTCTTTTACTTTTCTAGCAAGCACTTTCATACTTTCACGCACATTATCCGCCATTGCAAGGGTAATCCCACAAAAGTGGATGATATCTGTATTTTCTGCAATCACTTCAATATCATAATCAGACAATGACGCTGTATTAAAGCTGCTTTCCAGACGATTGGAGTAGGTGACACGGCTCGTTCGTTGTCCAAAGCCATTTTCCAAAAAGTACATTCCCAAGTATTTGCCGCCTCTAGTAATGAAATTCCGGCTAATTCCTAAGCGTTGCAAGGAAGAAATCGCTGCATCTCCTAGAGGATTATCAGGTAGTTTTGTAACAAGGTATCCATCATGCCCAAGCTTTGTCATCGCAGAAGCAACGTTAACTCCTGTGCCTGAAAAAGAGTATTGTAAGGTGTTAGCCTGTGTCAGTAATTCATATCCTGGCACCTGCAAACGCATCATTACTTCACCGAAAGCTACAATCTGCTTACGCATGTCTATCAACCAATTTTTTTGTTATGGCTAATAATTTCCGTACATCCTCCTCATTTGTTTTTCCAGTCTCTTTATTAATAATAGAAGAATAGATATGAGGAATAACTTTAGACACTTTTGCTTCTAATGCGATTTCTAATATAGTCTCAAAATTATTTAAATCAATACCACCAGTTGGTTCTAAAGCAAACCCTTCTTCACCACAAGCTTTTGCAACCGCACGATACTCTTCCTCATGCTTTAGCCCTTTCATCGGGAAGTATTTCAATGCATTTCCTCCCATATCACGGACTAAAGCAATCGCAGCTTTGATAGGTACAATCGCAAGATCACTAGCTTCAGCACTTACAGGGCCTGTAGAGATATTAACGTAACCTACTTTACCTGTTGGGGAAACCAGGGAATTTATCCAACTATCTTTCTCTCCTAAATTGGCCCTTGTCGCAGCTACAGCAGGGAAGACTTGATTAATATGACTACCAGGGTAGTATTTAGCAATTTCAGCAACAACGGCTGCCTGCTTATTATCTCCAGCACCTAATCCAATCGAAACAGCTTCATCAATAGCAACCCCGTATTCCTTCATAGCTGTAACACTAGCCTCTACAGTAGGATAATCTTTCGAAAGTACCCCAACTAATACATGCCCTTCGGCAGCTTCAAAAACTTCTACTGCATTTTCTACACTATTAGCGAGAACATTTAAAGCTACACGATTATTTAGAAAACGTTTGTTTATGTTAGTCATTCTTTGTTTCCTCCTAAGATGGCTTTTAATTGAGCTTCAATGACGAATATATCATCACCTTGCAATGGTCGTGGATCAATATCGAAAAAGCCCTGGCGAACTCCGTAATCACGGGTATAAATAGCAATAACTCCATTTCTCAGCTTATCATTAACTTCCTTCGCTGTTGTATCCGTAATCACAGGATTAATATGAATGCGTGCTCTATAGATTGCTCGTCCAGCTTCATCCTGTACAATCACTACTTTTACACCGTCAATTGATTCAAGTGATGTGAGAACTTGTAAACTAGCTTTTTCTTTTTCACTATTGTCTGTTTTGATAAAATACTCATCCAATGCCTGAAGCAATCCAAATGTTGTTTCCTTACCGACCTTCATACTCCGTCCGATACAGTGTAATTGAACCTTTAACCATTCGATATATTTTTTCTTCCCAGCAACGATACCTGATGTCGGACCCTCAATCGCTTTAGATCCGCTATAAATGGCTAAATCCGAAACCTTTACATATTTTTTCAAATCTTCTTCCGCCGCAGCATCAACGATTAGTGGTACGTTATTCGCTTTGGCCACTTTCCAGGCTTCTTCAACTGAAATCATATTTTTTTGAACAGCATGATGTGATTTTACGAATAAAATGGCCGCTGTATTTTCATTAATGGCATCCGCAATATGCTCTGCCTTCCCTTCATTTGCATACCCTACTTCAACCAATTTTCCTCCACCCAGGTAAATCATGGTTTCTACCGGCGCCCCATACTGAACGTTATGGCCTTTCAGCATTATGACTTCATTCTTTTGAATAGGTTCTTGATGAAGTCTTTCGCTTTTCCTTCTGTTTCCTTCCGTTACGATAGCGGCTACTGAAAGGGCCATTCCGCTTGATGCTGAGTTTACGACAACCGCTGCTTCAGATTGAAGCAATTGCGCAATATGTTGTCCTGCCTTATCAACCAAATCTGAGATTTCAACGTAATTTTGACCACCAGTTTTCATGGCATCCATTACGGTATCTGTAGGTGCAGAAACACCTAATATGCTCATTCTTCCACTTGCATTAATAACTCTTTTCAAACCATATTTAGCATTCAATGAATTCTCCATTTATAACCACTCCTTTTACATCAACTCTTTGTTCTGCCACTCGCTTTTCGCCCTCGGAATCCAGTAAAGGGGTCGATTCATTCTCAATTGAGAATAATGTGAGGTTCGCGATATCTCCCTCAGAAATCCTTCCCAGCTCTGGTTTCTTTAACCACTCTGCTGCATTAATAGTAACCGCATCAATTACCTCTTTTAGCGGATATCCCAAATACAAAAATTTAGAAAGAACATTTGCCATACTAAAAACAGGGCCATTCAATCGATTTCTCCGGTATATATCCGTACTAATTGTATTGAAGTGGACACCACACTTTTTCGCAGTTTCTGCTGTTGGGAAAGAAAAACTTGCAGTTCCGTGACCAACATCCAAATGAACACCCCGTTCAATAGCCTGACTGAACTCAGGTAGAGGCTTTCCTTTATCATCAAATAAATTATTGGCTTTCCCATTTAAGTAATGTGTAATAATGTCTTTTTCCTCAAGTAAATCAAGGACCTCGTTTATATTAGGTGGTCCTGAACCGATATGGACCATAAGAGGTAAATCAGTATCTGCAGAAAATTTTCTAGCAATTTTTAATGGTTCAACACCATTTGTACCAACTACACTTTTACTAATTCTTGCTTTAAGACCTATGATAAAGTCTCTATTTTCAGCAATGGCCTTTTTTAATTCTTCTTCGTTTAGCCAAGATATATCTGATAACTCATCGATTCGCTTCAATCCGATTCGTGAAATATTTAGGAAGGCGAATACATTCGTTTTGGAATTTTTACAACTACTAACCAAGTCTGGTAAGCGGTCTGCTCCAGTACTGCCAGCATCTATAATCGTTGTTACACCTGTTTTATAACCAATCTCGTCAACATCGTCTCCATACGGATCGAATTCGGGAAAGGCATGTACATGCATATCAATCCAGCCGCTGGAAACAAATACTTTGTGTTTGTAGTCCATTACTTTTTCGCCGATTCCAGTTCCGGGCGGAACAATTTCTACAATTTTTCTATTTTCCAATATGATATCTGCAGCATTTCCCTCTACCATTTTTACATTTTGTAGTACGAACCTACCTGTCATTTCACTCATCCTTTTCGGTACGCCCTATAGATTGTTAAATAGCGATTTTGTATACGTTTACAACTCTTATAAGCAGTTATTTATTTCACTTAACAAAAATAGATTATCACATTTTTTTGGATTAATCAATATAACGTTATAATGTTTAGATTTATATTTTTTTGGAGTCATTTTCAAGTTCTAATTATGCGTAAGTTGCTGCCTGATAATACTTAAAAAAAATTTTTTCTCTTAAACATAGGTCCCTAGCTATAAGGGGACATTATTAATAATAATTAGCTATTAAGGAAATCGAGTAGGAGGAGGCGCCTAGCCTCCGATCTCTCACACCACCGTACATACCGTTCGGTATACGGCGGTTCAGTTTAAGTCTGACGTAGTTTTGTATATCGTTCATATAGATTTACTAACCCATGATGGAGCCAATAAACATTATTAAGGGTTTTGTCTAGAATAGGACTATGCGCTATGCGCCAATAA
>NZ_LGYA01000001.1:2063813-2096818 GCF_001273755.1 Peribacillus butanolivorans | reverse complement strand
GACCGGAGGTTTGCCGCTTGCTTCCTTCAGATTCCACGTCACCGTGGACACCCTTGCATTAAGCTAACCACTACAACTGCCTTCATGGTTCGGGACTTTCACCCTATAGATTGCACCCATGCCGGGCGCACGAACAAAGGTTTTACAGGGCTTTTTAATGCAGAAGGAAGTTAAATCCCATAAACAGTGAAAACCACATATTTGTTTAAACTGATGGAGCTAAATACAAATTTGTGGTTTAAGCCATTGTTGGCCTCCTTAACTTAACCATTTACTTTGCTGACGTTTTTTCAATTCCTGCTTATAAAAAACTGAATTTCCCCAACGCAAGAAAAAAATTTCAATGTACCCATTCTATTTATTTCATGGAATGTGAATGAAATTTCTAAAATGTTAGATTAGAGTGTCTAAACAGGTCTTAAAAGCACTAAAAAAGGATCTTCAATTAGAAGATCCTTTTAGAACCGCCATATTACATACAATAATCTTAGTATTTACAAAAAGTTGATAATAACCGTTTATCTGAAAAACAAGTGAGAAAGCCTTTAATTTACCTTCTTCGATCCTTTCCAATGTATTTCTCTCAAACGATATTTTTGCAGTTTTCCAGTTGCTGTTTTTGGTAAAGATTCCACAAATTCTACTAATCTAGGTGCTTTAAAGTGAGCCATTTGAGACCGGCAGTAATTAATAACTTCTTCTTCAGTCACATTCGCATTGGAATGCAGCACAATGATTGCCTTAGGAGTTTCTCCCCATTTCTCATCTGGAACGGCAATAACAGCCACTTCTAATACATCTGGATGTTTATACAACACCCCTTCAACCTCTGTAGAAGAAATATTTTCTCCTCCGGAAATGATTAAATCCTTAGCCCTGTCCTGTATTTCAATATATCCATCAGGATAGGTTACTGCCAAATCCCCAGTATAAAACCATCCACCTCTAATTGCTTCGGCAGTCTTTTCCGGATCCTTGTAATATCCATCCATCACAACATTGCCGCGGGTAATGATTTCTCCTAATTCCTTCCCATCCCAAACGACTTCTTCTCCATCTTGATTAACAACTTTTGTTTCCCCGTTAAAAACCAATTCTATTCCTTGTCTTGCCTTAATTGTTGCTTGTTCGTCAAGCGATTTAGATTCAAATTCATCCTTCCACTCGTTATAAAGAATGAAAGGTGAAGTTTCTGTTAATCCATACACATGGATCATATTTAAACCAAGAATATCTTGTGCTTTATGAATAAGAGCCGCAGCTGGAGGAGCACCAGCTGTCGCCATACGTGGACGCATCTTGATATTGGTTTCTTTTGCTTTCGGATCATTCACAAGCATATTGACGACAGTAGGTGCTCCACATAACAATGTAATATTTTGATTTTCAAATAAGTCCAGAATAAGAGGAGGATCAACTTTTCTTAAACATACATGAGTACCACCAGCAGCCGTAATCGCCCAAACACCACCCCACCCATTTGCATGAAACATTGGTAAGGTATGAAGATACACATCATCATGTTTTACTCCAAGATGATACATGAAATTTGCAGCGTTAATGTAATTTCCACGATGAGTTAACATAACCCCTTTTGGTTTTGAAGTCGTTCCACTCGTATAATTTAAAGTCAGAAGCTGATTTTCATCGATTACAACCTCTGGCTGTGCTTCAAAATCAAAATCTTTAGCTTGTTGAATAAAGTTCTCATAATCTATACCATTTAAAGATGTTTTATGCCCTGTGACAGATACCATAATGATTTTATCCAAGGCAAGTTTATGAACGATCTTTTCAATCGGAGCAATAAATTCTTCATCGACGATTAACATTTTTGAATCACTGTGACTGATAATATACTCCAGGTCCTCAGCTGAGAGACGGTAATTCAAAGGCACCATTACCGCACCCATTTGACAAATACCATAGAAGCATTCCAACATATAATGAGTGTTTGGCAACATCACTGCAACATGGTCACCTTCTTCTATACCTGCTTTATTTAAAGACATAGAAAGTTGATCTACTCGCTGGCCAAATTCCTTATATGTAAACTCCTTCTCTTCATCAATGACAGCCACTTTATGCGGATAATATTTCACCGCCCTACGCTTCCAGTCCATTGGGGTTAATGGGGAAAACATCATAAACAACTCCTTTTTTAACATCTCTTTCATTTGAATATTTGTAAAATTCAGTATACTTACCTCTACTAGTTTCGTCAATGTTCTAATAAAGAAATGCCAGCCGACAAAACAAAAAAAAATTATCTCCATAAATAGTTAGCCACTCACTTCAAATCAGTAAACATTTAAAGAGAATCTTATACTAGTTTTTTCTATTTGAAAGTTTACTAACAAAACGATTTATTATGGATTCTTTTCTCTATTGCTACAATAGGCTTAATAGTAAAAAAATTCTTAGAGGTAACAGATTATGAGTTTGCAAGGAGAAGTTTCAGTTGTAAATAGAAACAGATAAGAGGTGAAGAAAAGTGTTGAGGTTTTTTGTTTTAAATGTTTTTCTACTCGGTGTAAACAATGGATTGATCGCCGATTATCCGCTTTCATCTCATAAAA
Source organism: Peribacillus butanolivorans (assembly GCF_001273755.1). GTDB lineage: Bacteria > Bacillota > Bacilli > Bacillales > DSM-1321 > Peribacillus > Peribacillus butanolivorans. The sequence goes on along the minus strand of NZ_LGYA01000001.1, from coordinate 2,094,239 downwards.
TAGTTAAAGCAGTGAGATTATTGCGAAATTCACTGCTTTTATAGTGGTTTTTCTTGTACAAATCTTTAGATGATGACATCAAGTTGACTACTCTTGCATAATATTGGTCAGTTGAGGCTCCTAAAAAAACATTCAACTTTCCTCTGACTTTTTTCTATAGGTTGTTCTCTATACGTGACGACACATGTTCAGTTAGTTTTCCCACGATTTGTTTAAGTCGTTGGGTTTCTTCTTCATTTAATACACTATAAAAATCTTGAAAAATATTTGCGAAGCACTTATTGATAGAATGATAGGTTTCTCTACCAGTTGCGGTGGATTTAATATAAACAACACGTCGATCATCCTCACTGTGAACTCTTTCAATTAGATTCTTCCGTTCAAGCCGGTCAATTAACGCTGTCCCAGCTGCAGGCTTAATTTTCAAATGATTTGAAACATTTTTAACAGCTATGGATTCCTTTAAGACAATTAATTGTAATGCGTGATATTGCACGGAAGTTAAATCGTATTTAACTAATAACGGCTCAATTAATTCCTGTGAGAGACTACTAAGCTCTTTAATCGCATTATGTAAATTATATAATTCACTCGAATACATATTAGACAATCCTTTCTTATTGACAACTATCTATCTAAAACTATAACATAATTAACGTGTCAAAAAATTAACCATGCGAATTAAATTGGTTATTGATATTTAAAAGAGAAAGAGAGGCTGTTTATGTCAGCAGAACAACGTAAAAAGATAATTATCCTTATGATCAATATGTTTATTGCAATAGGAAGCTTCGGTATTATTATTCCAATCTTACCTGCATACCTGGCTTCCATTAATCAAGGTGGAACTGCTGCTGGGCTAATGATTGCCATTTTCGCAGGTGCCCAACTTATCTTTTCGCCAATTGCCGGAAAATGGACTGATCAATTTGGTCGTAGAAAAATGATTATATATGGATTAATTGGTTTGACAATTTCCATGTTTATTTTTTATGCTGTTAATTCCATTTGGCTTCTGTATGCTTCTCGGGTTGTCGGTGGGGTTGGGGCTGCTTTGCTTGTACCAGCAATATTTGCTTATGTTGCTGATATCACCACTTTCGATCAACGGGCTAAAGGCAATAGTTTAGTGTCTGCTGCCATGTCCCTAGGGATTGTTGTTGGCCCAGGAATTGGTGGATTTTTAGCTGATTTCGGCTTAAAATTTCCATTTTTGATTTCTGCACTAGTATCACTAGTCGCAGTAATATTTTCTATTTTTGTTTTAAAGGAAAGCGAAACGAAACAAGCTTCACAAGCTATGGACATGGCAAATAACGAATCGATGGTTCGCAAAATTGCCTTGTCTGTGAAAATGCCCTATTTCATTCCTCTTATCATTACACTTGTGATGAGCTTTGGATTAATGGCATATGAATCTGTTATCGGCCTTTATCTTGACAATCAATTTAATTCAACACCTAAGGACATCGCAACAATGGTTACAGCTACTGGTATCGTCAGCGTAATCGTTCAACTCTTTGTTGTCGACCGGATTGTTCGTCGTTTTGGGGAGGTAAGTGTGCTAATTATCTTTATTAGCGTCGCAGCCATAGGATTCCTTCTTTCACTTTTTGCTTCAAGTTACCTGATTTTCTTTGGAATCTCTCTCATCATCTTCCTTTCTACCTCCATCCTTCGACCAGTCTTAAACACACTGATTTCTAAGATGGCGGGGAATGAGCAGGGATTTGCGATGGGTATGAATAATGCATATATGAGCATTGGAAATGTGCTTGGACCCACTCTTGCCGGAATGATGTATGATGTTCAAATTACCTATCCTTTCATTTTAGGCCTCTTACTCTTGATCCTAACTTTAATGATTACAATGGCTTGGCAAAAGAAATCCCTTCATGCGAAGGCATTATCGTAGAGCTACGATAATAGATAATGTATATTTTTTAACAATACCCCGAATAGTAGCAACTATTCGGGGTATTGTTAAATTTATTAGATATTATTGAAAATAAGGGAAGCCCCTCACATTGAAGTTTCTCTTTATTATTCAAAAATATCCCATTTTAAGTTAGATGTTTTAGCGCTTCTCTCTTGCTAAGAGGTTTTAATTGATGATTTAAAACAAATGATTTCACGCTCTCGGGGTTAGTTTTTCCATATTGACGTAACACCCAACCAATTGCCTTTTGAACAAAGAATTCATCGCTATTTGCTCGTCTTATTATGTAACGGAATAGGCGTTCTTCATCCGTTCCGCCTTTATAGTGTAGTTGATATAATATCGCTGATCTTTGCAACCAAATATTCTCATCTTCAATCCACAAATCGGAGTATTGAGGAATGAGTTTAGGATAAGTTGAAAACATATAGCCCATGATATGAGGAGAAAGTACATCTACTGTATCCCACCATGACTTACTTACTTACAATCAAATTGACTAACCAGGGCATATCCTCAGCGCAGAGGTTCTTTTTTTCCTTTTCAAGAATATCAAGGGCTGCCTTTTGGTATTCTCTTTCTGGGAGGTCCCAAAGCATAAGAATGATATCTTTACGATTACTTTCCGTTGGCAATCCGTGTTCCTTCATAAACTGTTTAGTTAATGTTCGACGAATAGGGGATCGAATCCCCAAAAATTCAAATTGGTTCCTCAAATATTTTTTAGACCATTCTGCATATTCCACATCAGTGTGTTTTGAATATACATTAACCAGTTCTTGAATATAAGAATTCATAAATACCTCCATAATTTAATACACTTTGAAAAATGTTTCCCAAAATTGATTTCCCTTCATGTAACTTTATCGTGATATGTAAGGACAACTAGGAAATTAAAACCCTTGGAACTAACACTAACCTAAAGTTCCTCCTTTATCGACAGCAGTAAAAAGCAACCTGTTTATTCCGTTTGGAAAAACAAGGCTGCCTATTATTTTCATCTTCTCATTTCATTTTGATGCAAAAAGAGGAAAAAAGAATTCATTGGGACAACAAAGTATTTCAATTAACATATATAGCTTTTTTCCCTTGACTGCTTTCCAGCGCTGCATCAATGATCTTAATGACGGATAGCCCCTCTTCCGATGTGACAGGAGCCTTTTTCCCCTCAAATATACTTTCTGCAACTTCTTTATAATATGTTAAATAAGATCCATGTAAAGATTGTATTGTTTCGTGTTTCTCTTTTTCTCCATCAATCGTAACCAATTGACCATAGAATTGCGGATTATCTGCACCCCAAGAGTTATCTATAGGCTTTTTCCCCTCACTTAGCGCAGCCTCTTGTCCATCAAGCCCGTATTTAATAAAAGTTCCTTTACTTCCATGTACCTGAAACCGCGGTCCATTAATCGGAACGATTGACCCTGAATGCAATATCACTCGCAGCTTTTCGTACCCTAAAATAACATGGAAATAATCATCCGTTTCTGCATTCTCTCTTTGCGCAAAAACATCTGCCCATACGAATTGTGGCCAACCAAATAAATGTAAGGCTTGATCAATTAGATGTGAGCCTAAATCATATAGCATGCCAGCTCCTGGACCCTGCTTTTCTCTCCACCTATCTCTAACTACTGGTCTGAAGCGATCATAATGGACCTGATATGTATTGATTTCTCCAAGTACACCATCATTCATAAGTTTTTTAATTGTCAAAAAATCATTATCCCATCTTCTGTTATGATAGATACTTAAAAGAAGCTCCTTTTCCTCAGCAATCTGTATGAGCTCCTCTGCCTCCCATGTTTCTACTACCATCGGCTTTTCCAAGATAACATGTTTTCCAGCAAGTAAACTTTGTTTAGCCATTTCATAATGCAAACCGCTTGGTGTCGTAATAACTACTAAATCAATTGCTGCATCTTCTAAAACTTCTTCTAAGCTACTTACTACTGCCACGTGCTTCAAATCCTGCTGCACTTTTTCCTTTTTAGAACTTACTACTTTCGCAATTTCAAATTGCTCTAAAACACTTAGCAAAGGCGCGTGAAATGTAGCACCTGAAAGGCCGTATCCAACTATACCCACTTTAATTTTCCTCATTTTGCTTCCTCTCACTTTCTTGAATCTCTGAAACAATTAAAGGATAATATCCACATACTTTCACTCTAATTATTCGGATAGGTTTCTCTCAAAAATTTTACAGATTGGTTTATTAACTCTTTTAAAACATTAAGATCAATATCTGCTACTTTATTTATGTAAACACAACTTTTTCCGGAAGTATGTTTTCCAAAGTCCTTTAATAATTCCTCTCGTTTTGTGTCACCCGTAGCAAAATATAAACTGATTTTTGCTTTTCGAGGTGAAAAACCTACAAGAGGAGCATCACCTTCATGACCAGATTCATATTTATAATGATATGTACCGAATCCAATAATACTCGGTCCCCACATCTTTGCTATAAAACCTGTCGTTTCAGTAAAAATATCTAATAATTGATATGCATCCTCACGCTTTTTGGGGCTGTCGACATTTTCAATAAACTCGATAACACTGCTGTCAGTTTCTTTGGTTTTTGGTTGGTACATTAGAATCTCTCCTATACTAAGGGATTTAATATATATTTTACAAAGATAACATATGCTTAAAATTCAGATCATTTGCTAAGCACAATTGCATTTGTTTTAGGAGGTATATTTATGTATTCACCAGGCTTATGGGTGCAGTATAAGGACGTGGAGGTTATATCTGGTGAAGTTATTGGCAATTGAAGCCATCATTAGCTGAAAATTACGCATGAGAATGAATAAAGAATTCTTTCAAATGATTTATATGTGAGATTAAATTATTTAATCTCTTAATTTATTCTCCAAACGTCATCCAATACCCTCCAAACAAATATCCTTAATATATTATAAAACATTGATTTGTTTTATTCTAATTTCTACCCAGTGTTCATTAAAAAAGCTAAAATAAATGTTTTTTGATCAAAGTGTACTCAGGCTTGATAATTCGTTACTATAACGCTTTCTATAATAATCTAAAACGATCAGGTATGGAACGGGATCTCATTCCTGATCGTTGAGTATAATCCTTGTCTAATAATCTCGCAAGTAAACTAGTTGTTCTTGCAGTTCTAGATGAAAGATGAAGGATTACTCGAACAACTAATAATGGGAGCTCTATTGTCTACGAATCTTTTCAATTTCATCCGCTACGAATTGTACCTGCGTACCCACAACGACTTGAATGCTATGTGGACCAACGATATTGATTCCCGCGACTCCTGTAGATTTAATTTTATTTTGATCAACTGCTCCCATATTCTTCACTTCTACTCTCAAACGGGTTATACAGTTGTCAACAGACGTTACATTAGCGTCTCCACCTAAGCCTTCATAAATCGCAGCAGCCATCCCAAAGAATTTACTTCCTGTTGACTCAGCATGGTTGCTTGCATTTGCCTCTACTCCTCCACCATTAAGTTCTTCATCTGTATCATCCTCCCTCCCTGGAGTCATTAAGTTAAACTTTGCGATCAAGAAGCGGAATAAGAAATAGTAAATGACAGCGAAAGCTAACCCTTGAAGAAGGAGCATATAAGGTTCATTTGCTAATGGCAATCTTGAACTTAAAACAAAGTCAACAAAGCCCGCACTAAAACCAAAACCTGCTGTCCATTGGAAAGATGCAGCAATTGCTAACGAAATACCTGTTAATAAAGCATGAACAACAAAAAGTGCAGGTGCTACAAACATGAAGGCAAATTCAAGAGGTTCTGTAACTCCTGTAAAAAATGAAGCAAATCCTGCAGCGAGCATTAATGACGCCACTTGTTTTTTCTTCTTAGATTTTGCTGAATGGTACATAGCAAGTGCCGCGGCAGGCAATCCGAACATCATGACAGGGAAGAATCCGGCTTGATACATGCCTGTAGTTCCTTTTGTTCCAGTTCCTGCCCAGAAATTACCGATATCGTTAAGTCCAATTACATCAAACCAGAACACGGAGTTTAATGCATGATGTAAACCCGTTGGTATCAATAACCGATTGAAGAATCCATAAAGTCCTGCACCTGCAGCACCTAATCCACTTATCGCTTCACCGAAATTAACTAACAAAGAGTAGATGAGCGGCCATACAAAAAATAATATAAGGGAAACGAGTAACATAATAACCGCAGTCAGTATGGGGACCAGCCGTTTACCACTAAAGAAAGCGAGGGCATCCGGCAGCTCGACCTTACTAAACCGATTATACATAGCAGCAGCTATAAGGCCCGAGAGAATTCCGACAAATTGATTTTCTATTTTCTCAAATGCTGGATTTACACTTTCTACATCAATACCTTGCAGCATAGCTACTGATTCTGTGGCAAGCAATGTCGTTACGACTAGATAGGCTACCAGCCCACTCAAAGCGGCTGAACCATCTTTTCCTTTCGACATCCCCAATGCAACCCCGACAGCAAACAAGATAGACATATTGCCAATGATGGAAGAACCAGCTTTAATTAAGAAAGCCGCTATCGGACTTCCCTCTCCCCATCCTGCTGGATCTATCCAATAACCAATCCCCATTAAAATGGCAGCTGCCGGTAATACTGCTACTGGCAACATCAATGAACGGCCAATTTTTTGAAGATATTTTTTCATCCCACTTTCCCCCTGACAGTTATAAATTTAGGATAACTCTATACACCTATTAGACAGCGGTTTCTTCTTTTTTAGAACTTCTTTTCTTTTATAAACTCTCTATTTCTAGGAAATTCTTTACGTTATACCCCTTTAATAAAAAAAAGAAAAGTCCTTACAGACTTTTCTAAGTTCCTCCGGTTATTTATAGAGTAAATACTGTGCGCGAACCTTTTTAAAAGCTTCTTGCTCTGGCTGATATTCTTTCATAATTTCATTCACAGATGAGCCTTCTTTAATCATTGTTCTCACCCAGTCATTACCTATTAATAGACTGAAATTATTGGCTGCGAGAAATTCGAAATCATCTGGATAAAGATCATGAATGGTCTTGATGATGTGCAGTCCAGTTGGTACAGCCCTAAATTCATCACGATCGGTTACATAGATTTCAACTCCATGGCTAAGTTTACCTGCATACTTTGAAAACGAAGGTGTAAAAGAGGCAGCCCTAAATTTCACACCGGGCAAACGTAGTCCATTTAATTTTCCCGCAAGTTCATCGCTGTTGATATACGGTGCACCGATTAATTCGAATGGCTTAGTCGTCCCTCTGCCTTCCGAGACATTTGTGCCCTCAATTAACCCTGTAGCTGGATATACAAATGTAGTGGACACTGCTGGCATATTTGGCGATGGCAAGACAAATGGAAGCCCAGTTTCGTCATAATCCATCGAGCGCTTCCAGCCTTTCATTTTAATGACCTTTAAATCTGCACCAATTTTAAACTCTTTATTAAACAATGTAGCGAGTTCGCCGACTGTCATCCCATGTTTAAGCGGAATCGGATACAAACCAACAAATGATGAGAATTCCGGTTCAAGTACTGGTCCATCTACTGATATCCCCCCTTGCGGATTCGGCCTGTCTAACACGATAAACGGGATGTTATTTTCTTTCGCGGCTTCCATTGCATAGGCCATCGTATAAATATAGGTGTAATAACGCGTTCCGACATCTTGGATATCAAAGACAAGAGCCTCTACACCTTCTAACATTTCAGGCGTTGGCTTTTTCGTTTTACCGTACAAGCTATAAACGGGCAATCCTGTTTTTTCATCTATATAAAATTCAACGCTTGCCCCTGCCTGCGCATCTCCACGAACCCCATGTTCGGGTCCATATAACGCAGTTAATTCAATATCCGGATCGTCATAAAGCAGATCAACGATGCTCGTTAATTTGGAATCGATTCCTGTTGGATTTGTAATCAACCCCACCTTTTTTCCTTTAAGTACATCCTTCTCTTCTTTTAAAAGAACTTCAATACCAGGCCTGACCTTTTGTTTTTTCTTTTCCTTATCGGCAGTAACACTTTTAGAGGAAACTATACTAAAGGTCAACAGACAAATGGTGAATATAATAAGAATTCTTTTCATTGTGTTTCCCCTCTACTTTTTAATAGGCTTGCCTGATTTAATATCTAATCCATACCCAAATTTATATAGGCTTTCGGATGGTTTTGTCACCGATGGAATATCTACTGGCAACGTCCCTCTCGGTTTTGATTCTCCAAAGATCGTCGCGATGCCTGCCGGTATATTTGACTGCCTATACCGCCCATTTGAATATCCTTTAAATCCGTATACAGCCATCACGGCTTTTGCTTCTTCAAAATTGGCAACATCATAAGGGTTTCTTACACTCATTAACACAAACCCTTTATCTTTTTTCTGTGCATATTTCATTGCCGCTCTTGGAAAGGCTGTTGCCCACTTGCTTGAATCTTGAATACTGTCATCAATCACTCCATCATTTACAGCCGGATCGTTTTTTACAATATAGGACCCGGTAATGACATAGTCGGCTTCATCAATGAGTCTTGCCACTTCACTAGTGAATGACTTTTCTGAAAAACTCATACCTGTTACTTGGACTTTCTTTATCCTATTTTGATCAACTAATTCATGGATGCTCCTTGACATAGATTCAACCTGATCGGCAAAAGGAGCAAGAACTAAAATGTTTTCATTTTTCTTAGGTTTGAAGGGCAATGTTTTATCTTCATTTTTCAAAAGAGTGATTGCATCTTCCGCGATTTTCCTTTCTTTTTTCAAATGATTTTTATTACCGACCACTTGAAGAGCCCTTAATATTTTTTTATCAATTGGAGTGTCAGCAGCGACTTTTCCCGGCTTTAGAATTCCTCTTTTCACTTTTAGCTCAAGTATTCTTGTTACAGAACGATTGACTTGATCAAGCGGAATTTCACCACTTTCCACGGCTTCCTTCACTGCATCGAATACAGAGGTTATATTCTTTTCCATTTGAAGTGAGTTTACTTGTGCAGGCATCAATGCAATATCTACACCCGATTTCAAGGCCAAAACAACAGCATCTTCTTGTCCAAAATTGTCCGCAATGGCTTTCATATTCAATGCATCTGTAACCACTACGCCTTCAAATCCCATTTCTTCACGTAAAAGACCAGTAATGACCTTCTGTGACAGTGTTGCCGGCACCATAATTTCTTGTCCGTCTTTTTTACTGATATAAGTAGTATCATCGAATGCAGGAAATTGAACATGTGCGGTCATCATCATATCTACTCCAGCATCGATTGCCTTTTGGAAAGGAAGTAACTCGATAGAACGTAAGCGCTCTTTATTATGCGAGACAAGAGGAAGACCATAATGACTATCAACCGCCGTATCTCCATGACCAGGGAAATGCTTAGTCGTTGCTATCATATTCTGGCTTTGCAATCCTTTTATGGTTTGAATCCCAAGTTTTGATACAAGATCTGGATCAGAACTGAAGGAACGGACGCCAATAACTGGATTTCCGGGGTTATTATTGACATCAACAGCCGGTCCAAAATTTACATTTATACCAAGAGAGGACAATTCCTTGCCGATGATTTCTCCAGACTGATAGGCGTAATTCTTATTTCTAGTTGCACCCAGCGCCATATTTCCCGGAAGATTCGTTCCTGTTTGAAGGCGAGTTACGATTCCTCCTTCCTGATCAATAGTTATAAATAGTGGAAGATCCTTGCTCGCATTCTGTAAACCATCTGTCAGCCGTACCGTTTGCTCGGTATCTACAACATTTTCAGCAAACAAGATCACTCCGCCTAAATGATATTTTTCAATGATGCTTGCAACTTCTGAGTTCATTTCTATAAAACCTGTTGCTTTGCTTTCTCCTTGTTCTTGCCAATTACGAAAATCTGGCATAAGCATTTGACCGACTTTCTCCTCTATGGACATATTTTCTACGATTGTCTGAACATCCGGCACTGGTTTTTCTTCCGCAAACTCCCTTGCTGATGTAACTCCACCAAGAGTGGATAAAGCCAAGGAAAAAGCTAACCCAGCAGGTGCCCATATCTTTTTATTCATTTTGGCATCCTCCTTTTTACTTTTTAATCTCAAAAGGCTTTCTTAGCAGTAGTAGGTAAAAAGCTTCTCAAGAGATATAATCAATATCACTAGTACACTTTTGTGCCCGGCTCCTAAGTGTTGTTAACCGTATAATTTTTTTTACAAATTCCCACACTTTTATGACAATAAAAGCAGCCCCTTAAAATCCAGTAGCACCTTTTTCAATTTCTCATTCACTTTTTTCTTTTCCAGGAAAATCTAGCTTATTCTGGAATCTCAGCTTTTTTAATGACAGAAAACCCCATTTGCGTATCGTTACTAACAACTACAGTTGCTTAATTAACACTTGCTGAGCAAAGGCTTTGGTCGTGAGTGAAATGATCACCTATTTTCCATGTATTTCTAAGTCTCTATATAATTCTTCACTTGTATCTTTACGGATTGACCAGGTTCTAGTAGCGCTATCAAAGGAAGATCTTCCTCTATAACTAGCCCTATCACATTGACTCGATGATTTGCTTCTAAATCTCGCCTGCAAATTTGGACCTCTCCCCGATATCGCCCATATGCATCATTGTCCATCGTAATGGAACCAAGGCAGCGTTCGACAGTATTTTGCGGCTTAACCTGTGTTGTGACACGGGTATGTTGTAGCCGATACACATCCCTTGAAACATCTGGCCGCAAATCGTAAATACCGCTTTGCAAAACGGAAGACTTCACGCGAATAGATAGAATATTCCGATCATTGAAGGCGGATAGGTTTCCAATCAAATCGTTTTCCACACCTTGATCTCCAATATATACTCCATCCACTTGCTGAAACAGTTCAACTCCGGCAGCAAAAGGATTCATAAACCTGTGTTTTTCAAGCGTCGGAAGACCATCATGAAGGGGTCCTCGCTTACTTCCTGAACCCGGGATAAAAGCAACAATAGGTATCCCATATTTCTTGAACATTTGATTTTGATTTTGAAAGAATTCTTCCTCGAGACCCGTTTCACGCCTTGGATAGAAGTTATGCCAGGCTATGAGACTCTCAGGTTTTATTCCGCTCCCAAGTACCGCCATTAGTTCATCTTCCTTTAACGTACTTGCGTTTAGTGAAAGAGAAAATACCTCAGATAAAGATCTTATCGTTTCATAGTCAAACCCATCATCCAAGCGAATTCCCTTTACCCCTAATGAAGATAAATCCTCAAAATTGCTAATTCCCAAATGATTAAGCGTGTTTATTGAGACATCTGCATGGATTTCCATTTCATATGACTCTACAAGCTTTAATAGTTCTACCATTCTTTGTACGTGATCACCTTTTTCTTCAGGAATATGAAGCGAGGTAAATGCTCGCTTCACACCTAGGTTTGCTGCATGAATGATTTGTGTTTCTGCATCTGGGTCTTGTAGATAAAAAGAGATTCCAATCACTTGAATTCAACTGCCATTTCATCTTTAAATCCAAATAAATACGTAAAAATAAATCCTGCTACATAGGAAAGGAATAACCCTGCCAAGAAAAGCACAATTTGGTTTGGATGAACTAAAAAGGTAAGTGGTAATCCAGATACACCGATTGCAGTAGTCGCAATTCCGAAGTGCGCTTGAAATGCTCCTCCTACCCCTGCCCCTAAACATGCCGTTAAGAAAGGACGGCCGAGTGGTAATGTCACACCAAATATAAGAGGTTCGCCGATACCAAGCATTCCTGATGGAAGACCTCCGCCTATCGCTCGCTTTAAGCTTGCTTTCTTGGTTTTGAAATAGATGGCAAATGCCGCTCCTACTTGACCGGCTCCACCCATTGCCAAAATGGGAAGCAGAGGATCGTCTCCAATCGCGTTGATCAATTCAAGATGAACAGGTGTTAGACCTTGATGCAAACCAGTTATGACCAGCGGTAGGAATGTAGCTCCAAGCACAAATCCAGCTACTACTCCACCTATATCTAATACATTTAATAATCCGGTCGTAATCGTATCCGATAAAAACCCTCCTACCGGCATAAAAACAATGTAAGTGACAATCCCTGTAATAAGTAAAGCGATGGTTGGAGTCAAAATTATATCCAGTGATTGAGGAATGAATTTCCTTACCCGCTTTTCCACAAATGCTATAAAAATCGCGGCAAAAAGGACTCCAATTAATCCTCCACGTCCTGGGAGCAAATTTTCACCAAACAATGAAATGTCGCCGACTGCCGGATTGATAACCAAGATACCAGCCAATGCACCAAGTGCAGGTGATCCCCCGTATTCCTTTGCTGCATTCGTCCCAACTAAAATCCCAAGGTAAGCAAATAATCCAGATCCGATAACAGTTAATATAATGGCTAATTGTGAATCTCCCGCAAGCCAGCCCGCTTGAACGACCGCTTTTGTAATTCCTGTAATCAGGCCTGAAGCTACTAATGCAGGAATTAACGGGATAAAGATACTCGCAATTCTACGTAAAAATAGTTTAAAAGGTTTTGCATTTTTCCTATCAATCTCTGATTTGTTCTTGGAAGCTGTTTCTTTTAAATTAAAATTTCCAGAAGATGCGAGAAGCTTTTCAAATTCTGCATAAACCTTGTTCACTACTCCTGGACCTAGAACGATTTGAATCGTTTCCTCTTCAATGACACCAAGAACGCCTTCGGTTTTTTTTATTTCATCCATATTTACTTTTGAACGATCGATTGGTGATACCCTCAGCCTGGTCATACAATGTGCAGATCCTGCAACATTTGATGCCCCACCTAACTTATCTAATAATACTCCTGCTAAATCGGCGTACTTTTCCCCCTTACCCATCCAAAAGCCCCCCTTGTCAAAATCTCCTAATGTTCATTTATAATGATCAGTCATCGATTTAATGGCTGCCCGTGTGTTATCAATGTATTGGACAGTCTCTTCATACTGTTCTGATGCCATTCCTAAAAATAAAATATCAATCATATATAACTGTGCCAATCGGGAAGATGTTGCAGCACTTCGAAACGGCGCTTCATTTGAAAAGGATGTATAAAGTGAAGCGTCACACAAAGAAGATACCGTAGTTTGACCAAAATGAGTCAGTCCTATCGTTTTGACTCCTCGATCTTTAGCAAGCCTTAATATATTGACAACTTCAGGTGTTTCTCCTGAGAATGAAATAGCAAAAACGATGTCATTTTCATTTGCATTGGCAATCAGAGTTGCAACTAAATGCATATCAGTAAAAGCGGTTGCCCCTTTGTTGATGCGAAGCAGTTTTTGCTGAGCGTCTGCCGCAACTATATTTGAAGCACCCACTCCACAAAAGTGAACTGTTTTAGCGTTCAGCAGCAATTTAATGGCATTTTTGAGATTCTCGTGATCGATAATTTCAGAAGTGTCACGAATAATCTGAATCGTATTACTGGTTGTTTTTTCAACAATCCGATACAGTGATTCTGAAGGCTCAATATCTCGGTAACCCTGTTCAACAGACTTCATCAAATCACCAGCAATCCGCATTTTCAAATCTTGAAATCCTTTCAAACCGAGAGATTTGCACAACCTTATCACAGCAGCCCCGCTTGTTTGAGCAGAAGTGCTCAGCTCCTGTACAGTGCTATTTACTACCTCGTGAGGATTCTGTAGGATATATTCAGCTAGTTTTTGTTCTGATTGTGGAAGCTTGCTTAGCATCGTATGTATAATGGATAATCCTCCTGTAGCCATTGCTTTCTCTCCTTAATCCAGGCGTATCGAGATGGCTTTTCTGACATCTCCATCCGCTTGTTCTAGTAACTCCGTTGCTTGATCATAAGTTGTTGAAGTCTTTATCATTACAATTGCTGGTTTAACCTGATTATTCGCCTTTTCGAGCATTTTCATCGCAATTTCATATTCAACATCCGTGACAGTTTGTATAATGCTTATTGCACGATCCTTCAGTTTTTGATTGCTCACATTTACATCAACCATCAGATTTTCATATACTTTTCCCATTCTAATCATGGTAGCTGTTGAGATCATATTAAGTACCATTTTATGTGCAGTTGCCGCTTTCATTCTCGTAGACCCAGTTAATACTTCTGGTCCGACCTCAACTTCAATTCCAATATTAGCGACTTTCGTGATGATGGAGTTTTTATTGCACGATAAAGCCACCGTTTTTGCCCCTACCTTACTTGCATAATGTAAAGCACCTTTCACATAAGGAGTACGACCGCTAGCTGCAATGCCGATAACCGTATCTTTGGCTGTAAGATCCACGTTTTTTAAATCTCTTTCCCCAAACTCTTCTTTATCCTCTGCTCCTTCAATTGCTCGAACAAATGCTTTTTCCCCTCCAGCCATTATTCCCAGCACCATATCCGGTGATGTGCTAAAAGTCGGTGGACATTCCACTGCATCAAGAACACCAAGTCTACCGCTCGTTCCAGCCCCAATGTAGATGAGTCTTCCTCCTTTCATTAACGATTCATAAGCAAAGTCAACTGCCGTTTTAATCTCTGGTAAAACCTCTTGTACGGCTACTGCCACTTTTAAATCTTCGTTGTTAATCGCAGAAATAATTTCCAGTGTATTTACACTGTCGATGTTCATGGTCCCTTCATTGCGTAATTCAGTCGTTAATGAGCGCAGTTGTTCTTCCATAGACAAATAAATCCTCCTATTATCAATCACTTAAATATAATTTCAAATTATACTTAACAATCTTGAAATTATATTTCATATTATATTCAATGGTAGCGCCTTCATTACTAAACTGCAAGATTTTTTTTGCAACTTTGGGATTATATTACTTTTTTGCAACCTAAATTCAGACAATGATTCTATTAATCTCCAAATAAAACTTACCACGTCATATTAGTATGTAGCATAACAGTCGTAATATGGATTCTTAAAGGATGAACCTAATAGCACAGTATCCACCCTTATAAATGAATCGGAATTTCCTTATATGGTAGACGCAGTTATTAGATAGTCATTTTCATTCCTTTAAAAAAAGAATAAAATCTTTTACCTTTTCAAATAATAATTAACAAATAATAAGGGAGGGATTTTTGTGGATGTTAATCGTGTAAAACAGATTCTTTCTTCACCATCTGACATTGAGGTTAGATATAATGGCACTTCAGTTTGGATTGATAATATAAATGAAGATGGAAGAACAGCTACTGTACATCTAAGAGGGCCATTAGAGGAAAGGTCAGAAGTCGAAATTGAAGAGCTTAAAGAAATATAAAGAGTGAGTAATAAAACATTATCCACCCATAACATCCCGAGAGAACAAAACGGGAATAGTAGCAGCCATACTTAATGAATTAGTATGGCTGCTTATAAGTGAAATCGAGATGATCATGCTTTGAACTGCCTGTGAATTTCATTACATATTGGGTTCATTGTTGCTGAGAAGACTTGTAGTTAAATTGAATTGTTGAGGTAAGTTAGGTAACTGTAATAATGGTTTCTCTGAAGAAATTGGTCGAAATGTATTTGGTCCTTCACTATTCATTAAAATATACACAATTATTAAATTAAAAGAAGCCATTCTCTTTATGAGAAAGGCTTTGTTAAATGATAATTGAATTATCGTTCCATTTTTTCAACTTTAATTATACTTTCTTCTATCCAATTTAGTGTCCGTTTATCCATTTCCTTTTCTGTCAGACTTCTTGGGAGTTCTATCCATTGATCTTTCTCAGGGACTAAATGAATCTTGCCCTCTTAATGAATTTGACACTTCCCTGTCCAATAAACTTATCTCTATATCATTATTAATAGTTACATATATATGCTGCCCAGTATATTCGATTTCTTCAATTTTCATGTTAAAGTGACCTCGGGTATTAGGACGGCACCAAATATGATTTCCTTTAAGTTTTCTCAAAGAGTATTCAACACCAAAAAGTTGTTCTTCCGATATATAATAATCTTTGATGTAATACAAATTTTCCTTATGTTTTTTGTCATTCACATCATACACATCATACGTAAAATGAATATTTGAATCTTTTCATATTTTAGGATTTTGGTCGGTCCAATTGTTATTTACCATTATTGGTCGTACAAAAGATTCTAGCCTTTCTTTTACTAAATATTCAATATTGCTATGATCAAGATTACATCCAAAGATAAATAAAAAATAGTCTTTCAATTACTTCTAACACCATTTCAGCAATGGATTATTATTTAATCTAATATTTCCCTAATGATCAGACCAATCATCTTATGTATGGTAATGATAATTTATCGAATTTTCAGATTGATCTTTAAATACATGCAATCTAAAGTAAGGATTCCATTGTCCCCTAATAATTCAAAAATATGCTCTCCTTGTTTGATACCATTAGGTACTGTACTACTTAATGGTCCTACACGTCTAGAATACCCATACTCACCATATCATTTTTTCCACACCCTCTAGAGTAGACCATACTTTCTTATAAAAATCTTTTTCAATCGTTACTTAGGAAAGTAAGGATCCGTCATCTTCAAGAAACTCTTTTACCAGAGGTTAAAAGGAAATAACTACACGATGCTCACATTTTGCTATTGTCGCCTTTACTATTATTTTTCTATCGTTCAGGTCCTTTACTAGAATATTATCGTTTCTAGAAAGTACCTGACAGTATGAATCTTAACCTAGTAATGGATACATTGTGGAAGAAACAAAAAAAGAAACGTGTACTGGAATCCTTCATTTGAAGGATTCCAGTACACGTCCAAGAAATACAACAATCTACTCTATCAGTACATACTGGTAGAGTTCTGCCGCTCTCTAGCTACTTTTTTTATGACTGTTTACTTGATTATCAGGGATATTTTTCGTGACACCAGCACTGGCTTTGTTCACCCTAACGAATGGGAACTACTTTTCCATCTTCAACCGCTCCAACGACAATTGTAGATGCGAATCCTCCATTCTCATCAATTGTTGGGATATCGTAGATTTTCTGTTCAGCAGAAATATTCGTCAGCCCGTCCTGCATATGTTCGCGAATCGCCTTGACGTCATCCACGCTTCCTGCCGATTTCATCGCTTCCACAAAAGCATACATCGCGATGTAATTCAAACCGACTTCGGAGCTTGGATCTTCCTTATAATTTTTTTGATATTTCTCAATAAAAGCTGGCACTGCTTCTTCATCGGAGTTAATCAGAGGTAGGACACCGATTGAGCCTTCCAATGTTTCATATGATCCTGCAATCGGCTTCATTTGATCCAGCTTCGCCTGATCCATAATAATAAAACCGCCTTTAAACCCTAACTCCCGAGCCTGCTTCGCTACTTTTGCCGTCGGCTCAGACGCACCTCCGATAAACAGCACATCAGGATCCTTTTTCAATGCATTCGTAACAATCGTAAAGAAATCTGTTTCTTTAGCAAAATCAATCGAGGAATTATAAACGACTTTACCACCTTGCTTTTTCCAATGAGGGAGAACCGCTTCTGTCCAGTCTTTTCCGTATTGAGAGGAGGTTGGCAAAGCTGCAATCTTTTTGCCGAAATGTTCCATGGCATACGTTGTAAACGGTTCGATATATCCTTCATAATTCGGTGGAATTCGTACGGTTAATGAATTTCCGCTTTCGGTAACTGAAGGCTCACTCGTATAGGCGCCAATGATAAATTTCTCTTGTTCATTAAAAACCTGCAGCGCCAGAACACCGCCGCTGTGCGGCGTAAATATAATCGGTGTATCATATTCCTGAATTAAGCGTTTAGCATTCGAACCTGTTTCATTCGGTAAGTATTTATCATCCAAAGAAACGAGATTAAGCGTGTATTTTTCCCCATCTACTTTAAACCCGCCGTCATCATTGATTTCATTGACGGCCATTTCCACACCATTTAACGTTCGTTTCCCATACAATGCTGCAGCCCCGCTTAACGGACCGCTAAAACCGATGTTAACGATATTTCCGCCTTTACCTTTTTTACCACTACTTGATGCGGGGCTGTCTCCCTTGTTACAGCCAACCAAAGCAGTTACTACTAGCAGCATGAATACAAATAACACTTTCAGTTGTTTCATATAAATAAATCCCCCATTCTTTTTTTCATACTCCAATATAGGCTTTCCGTACTTCACCATTAGCCAATAAATCACCTGCTGTTCCTTGAACGACAATTTCCCCATTTTCAAAAACATAACCTTTATCTGCAATGCTGAGGGCAGCATTCGCATTCTGTTCTGCAAGTAGAACGGTGATTCCTTCCCGGTTTATTTCTTCGATCACCTTAAACATCTGTTCCACAATCAAAGGTGCTAGTCCAACCGAAGGCTCATCAAGCATCAGCAGCTTTGGCTTAGACATTAATGCCCTACCTATGGCAAGCATCTGCTGTTGCCCACCGCTCAGACTTCCTGCATCATCATGATTCTTTTCTTTTAAAATCGGGAATAAATTATATACCTTTTCCAAAGAATGCTTGATTTCCGCCTTTTTCATTCGATGCACAAATGCCCCCATCCTTAAATTTTCCTGGACAGTCATTTGTGGAAACAGTTTACGTCCTTCGGCACACTGAACAATTCCAGCTTGAACATTCTTATCCGGGGCTCGACCGCCTATAGGACTATTTTGAAAATAAATTTCTCCTTGAGACAGCTTACTGATACCACTAATGGAACGAAAAGTCGTACTTTTACCCGCTCCATTCGCCCCCAATAAAACGACAATCTCCCCTTTGGCAACTTCGATATTCACATGTTTGATCGCAGTAAAACTTCCATAACTGACTGCAACATTAGATAACTTTAGCACTAGCACTACCTCCCAAATAGGCTTTAATAACCGCTTCATTACATCGGATTTCCTTAGGTGTACCCTCGGCAATTTTTTCTCCGTAATTCAAAACCATGATGTGGTCAGCCAAGTTCATAATCATATGCATTTTGTGCTCGATTAAACATATCGTAAGACCGGATTGATTTAACTTCCTGATCAGAACTGTCAGTCCTTCCGTTTCATCCGGGTTGATTCCAGCAGCAGGTTCATCAAGAAAGATAATTTCCGGGTCCGTTGCAAGAGCTAGGGCGATGGCTGTCCGTTTCTTTTCCTCCTGCGAAACACTAGCGACTATTTTGTCAGCCACATCCGTTAATCCAACAATCTCCAGCACCTCCATAGCCTTATCCCGACATGCCGCTTCCTCTCGTTTTAAGCGTTTTGTTCTTAGAATGGCGTCTACCAAATTCGATTTGGTGCGTAGTCTATGCCCAACAATGACATTATCCAATAAGGTCGATTTATCAAAAAGACTGGTTGTTTGGAAGGTCCTTGAAATTCCTAGCGCTGCTATTTCATTAGCTGGAAGCTTGGTGATATCAATTCCTTTAAAAATGACGGTTCCAGAGCTTGGACGATGAAAGCCGCTAATCAAGTTGAAAAAAGTGGATTTCCCCGCCCCATTCGGTCCGATAATAGCATTAATTTTTCCTTTTTTAATCACAAAATCTACATTATTGACTGCTGCTAAGCCGCCAAACCGCTTTGTCAAATTCTTAGTTTCAATAATCATTTTCATCCCTCCTCCACTTTAATAGAAACATCGTTTCTCAAAACAGGCGGCTTCTTATCTTTTCGTTTGATTTTCCAATCAAAGATGGCACCTGCGATTCCACGTGGATAAAAGATGATGATTAATGTAAGCAAAGGTCCGAAGATCAACATTCGGTACTCTTGAAGAAATTGCAGATTTTGCGAAAGTATTACGAGCAGTAACGTTCCCACCAACGGTCCCGAAAGTGTCCCAATTCCACCAACTAAGAGATACATCAATAGGTCGAACATAATGGAGGTTGAGCCGATATCAGGTCCAATAAACCGAATGAATGAAGCATACAGGGCTCCAGCCAAACCTGCGAAAAATGTAGAAAGGACAAAGGCCGTCAGTTTATTCTTCATCGTGGATATACCAATCGTTTGAGCAAGGTCCTCACTATTCCTGATGGCCATATACGTTCTACCTGTTAACGAATGGATAATCCGATACATGACTATGATCACCGCAAGCAGAAACACAAGGACAAGATAATATTGTGAAGCTGCCGTATCGAATGTTATTGGACCGATATTACCTGGGGCAGGGATGCCAATCAATCCTCTAACTCCCTCCGTCAGCCCCTCCCATTTATCAATGACCAGATATATGATATAGCCTACACATAATGTGTATATGGCGAAAAAGTGTTCCTTTGTCCTCAATGCTATTAATCCGATTACAAATCCAATCGCACATGTGATCAAACAGGCCCCCACAAGAGCCAGCCAAAAATTCATTCCAGATTTTACTGTCAGCAGCCCAAGTGAGTATGCACCAATTGCAAAAAATCCAGCATGAGCAAGCGAGAGATAACCAGTATAGCCTGATAACAAATTGATTCCGTAAACAGCAATTGCCCAAATGAATGAGAGTGTTAACATATGAAGATAATAGTCGTTTTGACCGATAATAGGGAATAAAAAAGCTAAGATGATAAGAGCAATAATTCCATTTCGTTTCGTCAAAATCTTCATGCTACCTCTCCCCCTTAGCAAAAAGTCCCGTTGGTTTCACTGTTAAAATTACAACTAAAAGAACGAATGCAATGATGTCTTTATAATCATTTGAAATATAAGTTGCGCCCAGGCTCTCGCTGAAACCAAGGATATAACCTCCGACAATCGCCCCTGGAATACTTCCCATGCCTCCCAGAATGATAATGACGAATGCCTTCAAGATGACGAGATGTCCCATGCCGGGGAAAACGAGGTTAATCGGTGAAGCAAGAGATGAGGCAATGGCGGCTAAGCCACCAGATATCATGAAGGTCAGCATAGCAACTTTATTGATGTTAATCCCTACAAGTGAAGCTCCTTCACGACTTTGGGACATCGCAATTATCGTTGAACCGGTATACGTTTTCTTGAGGAAAAGATAAAGCAAAATCATCACCACGATAGCCGAAACGATAATCAACAAGCGCTGCATTGTAAACGTCAACCCCATGATGTTGACGACTTGATCGTAAGGAGAAGTCATTGTATGGAAATCGGCGCCCCAGACAAATTGCGCAAAAGCTTCAAGAAAAAGAAGGATCCCGATTGCCGCAATTTTATCGTGCAATGGCGGTGCCTCCCTTAACAAGCGGAACACGAAACGTTCCAATAGAACACCCATCAAACCAACAACGATTACGGATACAAACATAGCAAACCAATAATTAACGCCATATAATGTCATCATTGATAATGTGATGTACCCTCCCAACATATAGAGAGCTCCGTGGGCAAAGTTCGGGATATGCAAAATTCCATATACAAGCGTCAATCCCAGGGCAACTAAACTATAAACGCTGCCAATTGTCAAACCATTAAAAAGCTGCTGGATTAAAATATCCATTTACTTCCTCCTTCTTAATTATTGAATTTTTATCATGCTATTCGGTTATTCCTGCTTCACAATCAAGGGCATATCTACTTTTGGATTTATAGTTGCTTCCTCTACCTCTTTCAGAGGGGTATGGATAAGGTCATCAAGATATTCAAAAGGCAATTTGTGTTTTATTTCTTTATTATCACCACCTACATATATACAATCTCTGAAGTAGCTGATAAAACGCCCAACTTGTTAGCGCTTTCATTTCCGACGACTAAGTATTTCAATTGTACGTCTTCTTGAATCTTCCACATTTCTCTAACCATACATCATGGGTTGATTAGTATAATGATCATTCCTAGTTTAATAGCAGCATAATAGGCGATTAGATAATCGGGTTGATTACCTAGCAAGAAACCAATTTTATTACACTTTTTTGCCCCAGCCTTATAACAAGCAGTTGCAAGACCATCCACATTTCGCATAAGTAATCATTTGTTCTTCATAATAAATGGCTGCCCTGTCCCCAAACCTCTTTACAGTGTTGGAAAGCATTCTGTATAAGCTGATTTTAGGGATATTCGTAGATTTCATCGTCTGAATATAACCGCTTTCCATGGTCGATCACCTGGAACAATCAACTATCTCACCTCACACTTTCTACATGGAAATTCCGTAGATTAATTCCTTATTAATATGCAAGTGCTGTGCCATAGTTAAACACAGTTACTGTGGCTATTTCAAAGTCCCAGAAAATTCATTATTGAATCATATAAATGAATAATAGGGGTTCTATATAGGATAGTCATCATTCACTTTTGACTGAAAAAATCATTTCTGAATTAAGTGAATGAAGACCTAAAATAACGAGAGTCACTAATATTTGTTATTCAACGGGTGGCGATAAATAGTAAGAGGGGATTTCCGATAAACGGAAATCCCCTCTTACTATTTATCCTTTTCATTGACCTTTAATTGATATTTTTTAAGTTTCCTCACAATTGTCGCCTGACTCGAATCTAGGGCTTCTGCGATTTCATATGTAGTTTGGTAGGTTTGCGCCGCTTTCGTCAATATTTCCTTTTCCGCTCTTTCTACCGCTTCTTTTAAAGTAAGTGTGCCTTTAAGGTTGGAATGATTCTGATTTACCTGCTGATATTCTTCCGGAAGATCGCTAAGTGAAAGTAATTGATTATTTGTTAGGACAACGAGCCTTTCCACTATATTATTCAATTCACGGACATTTCCTGGCCAATCATATTGAAAAAAATATTCTTTCAATCTCGAATCTATTTCTTTCGAGAATTTATATTGTTCGTTGGCTTTTGTTAAAAATAAATCCGTTAATGCTAGAATGTCTTCTCTTCTCTCCCTTAAAGGGGGAATCGTAATTGGTATGACATTCAGCCTGTAATAGAGATCTTCACGGAATTCACCTACTTTAACCATTTCCAATAAGTTGCGGTTCGTGGCTGCGATTATTCGAACATCAATTTTTTTGGGCTTCGTTCCTCCGATTCTTTGAATCTCCCTTTCCTGAAGTGCCCTAAGTAGCTTTACCTGCAATTGTAGAGGAAGCTCACCCACTTCATCCAAAAATAAAATCCCACTCTCAGCCACTTCAAACATCCCTGGTTTCCCTTTTTGATTAGCACCGGTAAACGCGCCGCCTTCATATCCAAAGAGTTCGGATTCCAATAAATCCGCCGGAATTGCCCCGCAGTTTATCTTTACGAAATCTCCTTTTTTAGATCGGATGCTCCGGTTGTAAATATTACGGGCCAGTACATCTTTTCCAACGCCCGTTTCTCCTAAGATTAGTACTGTCGCATCAATATCCGAGATTCTTTCGGCAATCTCATAAATCATTTTCATCTTATCACTTACAAAAACAACCCCATCCTGACTTGTTATCTTTCGAAGTTTTTCAATTTCCTGCTTATATTGATTATTCAATTCATTTACTTTGGTCAATTCATGCATCAGTTCATTTAAATCTGACAAATCACGTATGTTCGTAACGACTTGCTCAATTTCACCTTCTTCATTAAAAACGGGACTTCCTGTAATTAATGTTTCTTTTCCAGCAAAATTATCCTGTACGACTGAAACCGTTCGCCGCAGCTTCACTACCTTATGTGTCACCGAAGTATTCAAAATACCTCGTTTGATTAATTGGTCCACCGATTTGCCTATATAATATTCTTTCGGAATGCCAGTAATCCGTTCAATCGCTGAATTTGTGTAAAGTGTAATGCCATTTTGATCGGTGATATAAATCCCATCATAGGAATTTTCAATAATGGCATCAAGAGCGCGATTCAGTTTTTCCGTTTCATGGGCATCAATCAATAAATTATCCAAAAATTGTGTTTCACTGCCTACATAAAGAATATCGCCATTATCCAATTGTGTCAGCAATATAAATAAATACCGTTTGTCATGCAGGCGTGCAGCTGCCAATCTATTATTATCGAGAAATTGCCACTCTTCAAATTGTTCGGTAAGTAGTTTCTTCCCATTCTGTCCTATCCGATCATTTAGGTAACTGCTCCAATCCCTAATCCGGTATTCAGAGTCAACGACTAGAGCAGGAAAGATCCACTCTTTGAGCAAATTAATCTGAGAATCCTGTTTTACATGATTCATTAATAATATTCACCGCCGCAAAAAGAATTCTTTTTTAGTACAATTCTGGATAGATTTCGAATCTCCTTTAATATTGTCGAATTTTAATCCTAAAAAAAGTAGTGATGAAATAAATTTCACCACTACTTTCCTTTAGTAGGTCCTAAAAATAACCTCTCCACTGATCGCTTCCTTACCTGATTGGTTGATTGCTGCTACATTGAAATAATACTTATCTTCCTTTTTCTCTTTTAAATCTGCTTGAAGGGTGATAACATCATTCAAGAAAACCATACCTTTGAAACGAATCTTGTATTCTTCAATGTACCCAATTTCATATAGATTACTGAAAATCTTTGCCAGGTTTCCCATCGTCCACATTCCGTGTGCAATAATCCCAGGCAAACCAGCATTTTTTGCTTCTTCATCAATCGTATGAATGGGATTGAAATCACCTGATGCCCCTGCATACTTAATGAGATCCAAACGTGTTACAGGACCAAGCTCTATCGAATGCAACGAATCGCCAATATGCAGTTCAGTTAATGTAGTCACTTGCTCATCACCATCCTTTTTATCGTTTCATTGATAATGACAAGTTGTTCAGCGGTAAAAACAATTTCTCCATTTGCATCTGTCCCGTAATTTTTTAAGGCTAGGAATCCCATTTCCCCTTGCTTTCCTTTTTTCTCATAGTAGTCCCTCACTTCTGTATAACAGGTAATTTCTTCTCCAGCCCTCAGCGGACGGTTATAATGATATTTCTGTTCACCGTGTATCAATCCTTTATTTGGGAGGTCTAAGCCTTCAATCGCTCCAAAATCAAAAACTCTTGGAAAAGTTGGGGGCGCAATATTCGTACCATACCTTGATTGCCTACCTTTTTCTTCATCGATGAAAATCGGATGCGGGTCACCAATCGCTAACGCAAATTTTTTAACGGCTCCCCGTTCAACCAGATTTTTAACCGGTTTAGATTGTTTTCCAATACTTTCATTGAACATATCATCCCGCCTTTACTCTTAATTTTTTGGACCACCCGCAACATATAGAACTTGCCCACTAACGAAAGATGATGCTTCATCA
The DNA here is from genome assembly GCF_001273755.1 of Peribacillus butanolivorans. Taxonomy (GTDB): domain Bacteria; phylum Bacillota; class Bacilli; order Bacillales; family DSM-1321; genus Peribacillus; species Peribacillus butanolivorans. The sequence continues at coordinate 2,069,240 of NZ_LGYA01000001.1, read as the reverse complement.
GCGAAAAATGCAACAGCATTAGCGATGTCACTTGGCATACCGCTCCTAGCAACTGGAATACTGTTTGCCCTATCCTGGATAAATTGTTCAAAACTCACTCCCATTCGCCGTGCTGTTTCTTTCGTCATTTCGGTTTCAATAAAACCAGGTGCTACCGAATTAGCCGTTATTCCATATTTACCAAGTTCAATTGCGAGTGTTTTTGTTAACCCCTGCAACCCCGCTTTTGCCGCTGCATAATTAGCCTGACCGCGGTTACCTAGTGCCGAGGTGGAAGATATATTAATAATTCTCCCATATTTGTTTTCAACCATATACTTCTGAGCCGCACGAACCGCATTGAAGGTACCTTTTAAATGCACGTCCATTACTGTCTGCCAATCTGAATCGGTCATTTTAAATAGTAAATTATCTCGAATGACACCTGCATTATTCACGAGAATATCTAGCGAACCGAACGTATCAGCTATTTCTTTTACTGATGCTTCTACCTCTTCTGAATCCACCACATTGGCGACCCTTGTAAAAATGGTATGGCCTTGATCCCTTAGTTCATTTCCTGTTGAGGTCAAAACTTCCTCATTTATATCTATGATAGCAACCTTTGCGCCTTCACTTGCAAATAGTTCTACGATTGCCCGTCCAATTCCCCTGCTTCCACCAGTAACTAAAGCGGTTTTCCCTGCAAATCTTCCTGTCATAATCTTTTCCTCCTAATCTATTATAAAAATTGTCCTAATTTAACATGTCCTCTAATTAAATTCCGTGAAATAATCATGCGCTGTATTTCATCGGTCCCATCATATATTCTCCAAAGTCTTGCCTCACGGTACCAGCGCTCAATTGGAAGTTCCTTCGTATAACCCATGCCCCCATGTATTTGCAACACGCGATCAACGACACGATTCCCCATATTTGCTCCATAGAGTTTAGCCATAGAAGCTAGATGACGATTGTCTTCTCCATGATCTAGTGTGTAGGCGGCATTTAACACAAGCCACCTTGCAGCTTCGATTTCAACAGCCGAGTCAGCAATCTGCCATTGAATAGCCTGGCGCTCAGCGATTGGTTTACCGAATGTGACGCGTTCTTTTGCATAATCTATAGCCATTTGCAGCAATCTTTCTGAAGAACCGACAGCACGTGCCCCCACGATCCATCTTGCAAAACCAATCCATTCAAGGCCAAGTTTATAACCGCCATGCACTTCTCCTAAAATATTTTCCTCGGGTACCCGAACATTATCGAAAACTAAACCAGCCGGTCCCCATTCTCCCATCGTGTTGATATACTCAGATTTCCAGCCCATGCTCCGATCTACGATGAAACAGGTGACCCCTTCTGTACCAGTTTCTTGATGAAGTTCTTTATCGGTAACAGCAATGACCATGACGAAATCGGCATCATTTCCACCTGTAATGAATGTTTTTTCTCCATTCAGCACCCACTCATTGCCATCTTTTATCGCAGTCATTTTAATATTTCGAGTATCGGACCCAGCTCCCGGCTCCGTCATGGCAAAACAGGATTTTTTCTCCCCATTAATCGTAGGAATCAGATACTTCTTTTTCTGTTCTTCGTTTCCATAATAAAGAATATTGTCCGCAGAACCGCCAAAGCTGAAAGGTACAAACGTTTTTGATACTTCCATCAAGACTATTGCCATCATCATCTGCCCTAAGTCGGCCCCGCCAAACTCCACCGGCGTATTAATGCCCCAGAACCCCGCTTTTTTTGCTTTTTCCTGTAATTCTATTAATTTCCCTTCAGGTAAACTAGGTTTTCCTGCTATTTCGTTACGAAGTACTTCATTTTCCAAAGGAATTAATTCATTTTCCACGAACTTGCGTATTGTTTTTTGTACCATTTTTTGTTCATCTGATAAACGTAAATCCATTATAACCCCTCCATTTTCTCATTAAACTATTTTTGATAATTTTTCTTTAATTGTCCTGTAATGATATTTTTCTGGATTTCGGACGTTCCTTCATAAATTCTAGTAATTCGTGCATCCCGATAGAAACGTTCGACTGGATAATCCTTCATGTATCCCATCCCTCCATGAATTTGAACTGCTCTATCAGCGACCCTGTTATATACTTCCGAACCATACAGCTTCAGCATTGCCGCTTCTTTAATAATTTTCGCTTTTTGATCGACCATCCATGCAACCCGGTATGTGAATGAGCGGAGCGCTTCTATTTCCATCGCCATTTCGGCAATCATATGAGATACGGCTTGATGATCGATAATAGGAACATCGAATTGTTCACGTTCAGTAGCATAATGGATTGATAAATCAAGCAGGTACTGGCAGGATCCCAAATTTCGTGCGGCAAGTCCCGCCCGGCCATTTGCAAGGATTTTTAATGCATTGACATAGCCTTTCCCAACTTCCCCTAGTACATTTTCCACCGGAACCTCACAATCTTCAAAAACCAGTTCGGCAGAATGTGAGCCCCGAAGTCCCATTTTCCTTTCAATGCTACCAATTTGAAAACCCGGGAACCCCTTCTCTACAATGAATGACGTGATTCCTTTTGCTCCTTTTCCCTTATCCGTTACCGCCATAACAGTAAAAATATCGGCCACATCTGCATTCGTTATATAATGCTTAGTCCCATTAAGAATATACTTATCTCCTCTTTTGACAGCAGTCATTTTTAGATTCGTCGCATGAGATCCGGCAGCAGGCTCAGTTAAAGCGAATGCGCCAATTTTATTTCCGCTTGCCATATCTGGCAGGTACTTTTGCTTTTGCATTTCATTGCCCATTTCTACGATTCCGACCGTCCCTATGCCAGTATGGGCACCAATCAGAGTGGTATATCCATTATGTGTTTTACCGATTTCTTCATATAAAGCACATTTCCCTACCATCCCAATGCCTAGCCCGCCGTACTGTTCTGGGATACTGAGTCCGAATAGCCCTATTTCCTTCGATAATTTGATGATGGATTCTGGAATATGATCATCTTCCTCTATTTGCATTGAATATGGTTCGATTTCTTCTTCGATAAACTGTCGTATATTTTCTTTTAAAAGTAGGATGTCTTCATCTAAGCGAAAGTCCATTTGCATTCCCCTTTTTACCTATGAATTATTTGTTAGCGTTTTCATTCATTACCGGATAAGCAGCGTTATATTTTTCTTGAAGCTTTCGTTTTAAAATTTTACCGACCGCAGTTTTGGGAAGTTCACTTTGAAAGGTGATAACTTCCGGTACTTTAAAGGCTGCGAGCTGTTTTCGGCAGTATTCATTCAGTTCCTTTTCGGTTATCCATTCATTTGGCTTAATAACAACGGCTGCATGAACGGTTTCACCACGATATTGGTCGGGAACACCGAATACCGCTGCTTCAAGAACCTTTGGATGGCTGTAAAAAACCTCTTCAATTTCAATAGGATAAATATTAAATCCGCCTGCGATAATCATTTCTTTCTTTCGTCCGACGATGTAAAAGAAACCATCTTCATCCATCTTTGCGATGTCACCGGTATATAGCCATCCGTTTTGAATCGCCTGCAACGTTTCTTCTGGCATGCCCCAATACCCTTTCATCACCTGAGGTCCCTTAATAACCAATTCGCCAGGTGTATCAACCAAAAGGGACGGCTCACCTGTAATACTGTCAATAATGGCGGCATCTGTATTTGGGATAGGTATCCCAATACTTCCGGGTTTTTGCAGGCCTTTAACTGGATTTCGATGCGTCACTGGTGAAGCCTCAGACAAACCATATCCTTCAGCAATCATTGATCCGCTTACTTCGTTAAAACGTGACAATACATTTAGAGGCAATGGCGACGAACCCGAAGTGCATGTTTTCAAAGAATGCAAATCAAAAGGATGGGACTGGTAATATTGTAATAAAGCAATATACATCGTCGGCACAGCTGGGAAAATAGTCGGTTTGAGCTTATTAATAATATCAACTATCTCAGCCACCTCAAACCTAGGTACTATAATTAAATTACCTCCATTATAAAACGTCAGATTCATAGCAGAGGTCATACCATATACATGAAATAGAGGAGAAACGGCAAGTACCCTTTCCTTCGCCTTTTGAGTATTGATTTGTGAAGTAGCCGCGCTTTGCAAGGTGTTAGCCACGATGTTTCGATGTGTTAGCATCGCACCTTTTGAACGCCCCGTCGTTCCTCCTGTATATTGGAGGACAGCAACATCTTCATCAGGTTCAATTGGTACAGTAAAATCTGCCTCTATTATTTTCATAAGCCTTTTTGTCAGCTCACACCTGCCATTTTCCATAGACACGCTTATTGTCTTTTCAACACGTGTTTCTGTTAATATCGCTTCTACCGTGGGATAAAGTTTATCGAGCACAAGGATGTGTCTTGCACCTGAATCTTTTAGTACATGTATCAATTCGTTCGCCTTATACATTGGATTGATTTGAACAACGATCGCACCATTCAAAAGCGTTCCAAAAAAACTAATCGGATATTGAGGACAATTGGGCAGCATAATAGCCACACGATCTCCCTTTTTAACCCCATCATCAGCAAGTATCCGGGCACATCTTTTCACTAACTGCCCTAACTCAGAATATGTATACGTTTGATCCATAAACGTAATCGCTGTTTTATCCGGATACAGTCCAACTGATTGGTAAAATAAGTCTGTTAAAGATATTTCAGGTATATCAATTTCCATTGGATTTCCGGACGGGATATGCTTGTTCCAAGGTCTATCCATTAGTCCTCCCCTTTCTTCATTCAAAAAATAAAGAAGTCATGCTAATAATATGCAAGGAGTGTGCCAAAAATAAATCGTACTGGTGCATAGATTCTATCAGCATTAGAATTCATAATTGAATTATTTGTTGTCTGGATAAGATTATTAGCTTGCTAGTACAAGGATTTAAAATTGACTCAATAAGTCATTTTTGATTTAAGAATATAGCCCGAAAAAATAATAATTGTAGTAGTTACAAATAATAGGATATTATCAGGAGATTATTTTCTGGTCGATGAACATGATACATAACCGGCACCCTACCGTTTATTTGCTTTGTTTGTTTTTCATCATAATAAACTAAATAAAAAGGATGCTGATTATTGTCAGCATCCCTTCAGACTGTAGACAAACTCGATGAAAATCGAGTTTGTCTACAGTTTTTTATTGTAAAAATTCGAACGTTGATTTCCACTCCAGGCACTCGCTTTCCGCGGGCGGTCAGGGAGCCTCCTCGGCGCCTTTGCGCCTGTGGGGTCTCCCTTAGACACGCTTTTCCCGCAGGAGTCTCGCACCTTCCGTTCCAATCAACTTTGTTTTAACAATTAGAAATAAACACTTTTGCCTACAGTCTATTTTGTTTTAATATAGGAGTATTAAAACTTGAGGTGATGACGATGCTTTCGAAACATAATTCTATTCAGCGAGATCAACTTGAAATGATTACT
>NZ_LGYA01000001.1:2056349-2063262 GCF_001273755.1 Peribacillus butanolivorans | reverse complement strand
CGTACTCATCAAGATGTAAAACCTATATATGCGAAACGTAAAGAAACGATTGAGCGTGTATTCGCAGATGCAAAAGAAAAGCATGGTATGCGTTGGACTACTTTAAGGGGACTTAAAAAATTGTCGATGCAGGCGATGCTTACTTTCGCTGCCATTAATTTAAAGAAGATGGCCAATTGGACATGGCAAGGTCCAAAAATGGCCTAACAGAGTGGGCTCGTAGAGCCCCAATATCTTAACCTTGGGCCAAAATTCAAAGGGAATCTCAAAAGGGGTTCGGAATTTTATAATTCCGAACCCCTTTTGTCTACAAACTGAGGGATGCTGATTATTGTCAGCATCCCTTTTTATAAAAAAATTATTTACGACTCTAAAGCAGATTCATCTTCTAAAGATATCTTCCACAATTCTTTCGCTTTTCCACTTACAGTTTCATCAAAAACAAAAGATCCATTCGTGTAACGATCATGATTTTTTAATGAAGCAGCATGGATTGTTTCGATTATGCCCTTTTCAGAAAGAATGAAAAGACTGTCGGTTTTATTGACAGTTTCAAATCCAATGACCCGATGTGGATTCGATTTCAATTCTCTCAAGACCACGACCCCGCGTTTTGCACGGCCAGTTTTTTCAAACTCGGTTAATTTCATTTTCTTGATGGCTCCGCGCTGGGTAACAATCAGAATTGATTCTTTACTATCCTTAGCTAAAACCTTGCCGCCAATAACATAGTCATCTTCTTTCAAATTAATCCCCTTAACTCCTGCTGCACGGACTCCAACGACACTTACTTCTTCTTCATCAAACCATAAACCGTAGCCATTATGAGTGACTAGGAAAAGCTCGGCCTGACCATCTGTATGATGGACATCAACCAATTCATCATCGCCCTTTAAATTGACACCAACTAGCGGTTTCGAATGCCGCTGTGCTTTATAGGAAGCTAGTTCAGTCTTTTTCACCATACCGTTTTTCGTGACGAACACTAAGAATTGCGGCAGGGTAAAGTCTTTGATTGGAATCGCTTTTATGATTTGTTCTTCTCGATCAATAGGAATGATGTTCGCGATATGCTGGCCGGTTTCCTTCCAGCGAATATCAGGAAGCTGATGAACTGGACAATAAAGGTAATTACCTTTGGAAGTAAACAGCAACAGAACGTCTGTTGTATTCATTTCCAGCCGCTGGAGCATTCGATCGGAATCTTTCATACCAAAATCAAGCCCGCCTGATGCTGAATACGATCGTAAGGACGTCCGTTTGACATATCCTTCTTTCGTCACTGTCACCATAACGTCTTCACTCGCGATCAAGACTTCAAGATTGATTTTGATTTCTTCAATCTCTTTCTCAATTTTAGAGCGGCGTCCGTCATCAAACCCTTTTTTAATGAATCTTAATTCTTTTTTTATTACTTGGAGAAGTACCCTTTCACTACCTAGGATTTTGGTCAATTCCTCAATTTTACTGTTCAACTCCGCTGCCTCTTCTTCAAGAGCCGTAATATCTGTGTTTGTTAAGCGGTATAATTGTAAGGATACAATAGCTTCTGCTTGGGCTTCTGTAAAAGAAAATTTAGCGATAAGGTTATCTTTAGCATTACGTTTGTCTTTAGACGCACGGATGACAGCAATAACTTCATCTAAAATGGACAGTGCTTTCATTAAACCATCGACAATATGTGCCCTGTCATGTGCTTTTTGCAATTCATAACGGGAACGGTTCACAATTACTTCTTTACGATGATTGATATACGCATCGAGCATTTTTGGAAGGCTCATTAACGTTGGTCGTTTTTTATAAATCGCGACCATATTAAAATTGTATGCAATTTGAAGATCTGAATTTTTGTATAAATAATGCAGGACACCATTTGCATCTGCTTCTTTTTTCAGTTCAATTACAATACGTAAACCTGTACGATCAGTTTCATCACGTACTTCTGCGATACCTTCTACTTTCCGATCAAGACGGAATTCATCCATTTTCTTAACAAGGTTCGCTTTATTGACTTCATAAGGGATTTCAGTGATGACGATTTGCTGTTTACCACCACGGATTGTTTCCACTTCAGCCAAGCCACGAATTATGATTTTCCCTTTACCTGTTTCATAGGCTTTACGGATACCTTCAATTCCTTGAATGATACCACCTGTAGGGAAATCCGGACCTTTAATAACCGTCATTAATTCTGCTACTGTTGCTTCTGGATTATCAATTCGCATTATAGCAGCATCAATGACCTCACCTAATTGATGCGGAGGAATTTCCGTTGCATAGCCTGCAGAAATTCCTGTCGAGCCGTTAACAAGTAAATTAGGGAACATCGCAGGTAATACGATAGGTTCTTCTGAGGTATCATCAAAATTCGGGACAAAATCAACAGTTCGTTTTTCAATATCACGTAACATCTCAGATGCAATTGATGAAAGCCTTGCTTCTGTATATCGCATTGCAGCAGGCGGATCTCCATCAATACTACCGTTGTTTCCGTGCATTTGGACCATGACTTTACGCAACTTCCAGTCCTGGCTCATCCGTACCATCGCCTCGTAAACCGAAGAATCTCCATGAGGGTGATAGTTACCAATTACATTTCCGACTGTTTTTGCAGATTTTCTAAATCCTTTTTCCTGTGTATTTCCTTCTACATACATCGCATATAATATCCTGCGCTGTACCGGTTTTAACCCATCCCGTGCATCTGGAAGTGCTCGATCCTGAATAATATATTTACTATAACGCCCGAAACGGTCTCCAATAACCTCTTCAAGCGGCAAATCACGAAACGTTTCCTCAAATACCATCGTTATTGACCTCCTCTTCAATCGACATATTTTCATTATCTAAAATATTCGATTCTTCTTCGAGACCAAAAGCGACATTGGTTTCAATCCATTTACGGCGTGGTTCCACTTTGTCTCCCATTAACGTTGTCACACGTCTTTCTGCACGCGCACCGTCATCGATTTTCACGCGTATTAATGTTCTGGTTTCCGGGTTCATTGTCGTATCCCATAATTGATCGGCATTCATCTCACCCAGCCCTTTATAGCGCTGAATCATATAGCCTTTCCCCACCTTGTTTATCGCTCCCTGAAGTTCATCATCACTCCATGCATATTCAATGACTTCTTTCTTCCCGGTCCCTTTACTCACTTTATATAACGGCGGCAAGGCTATGAATACCTTACCTGCCTCAATTAACGGCTTCATATAGCGGTAAAAGAATGTCAGCAGCAGCACTTGGATATGGGCGCCATCCGTATCGGCATCAGTCATGATAATCACTTTATCATAATTAGTGTCCGAGGTATTAAACTCGGCCCCGACGCCTGCACCGATAGCATGGATAATCGTATTGATTTCTTCGTTTTTAAATATATCCGCTAGTTTTGCCTTTTCTGTATTGATAACTTTACCCCGTAATGGCAGTACCGCTTGAAAACGGCGATCGCGGCCTTGTTTTGCGGATCCTCCTGCAGAGTCCCCTTCCACAAGATACAATTCATTCCGCTCAGGATTTTTAGATTGAGCTGGTGTCAATTTACCAGAAAGAATGGCATCCGACTTTTTCCGTTTCTTCCCACTTCTTGCATCTTCACGCGCTTTACGAGCAGCTTCGCGTGCCTGAAATGCTTTAATTGATTTTTTCACCAACAGTGCACTAGTAGTCGGATCTTCTTCAAAAAAGTAAGCCAAGTGCTCCGACACGATTGAATCAACAGCCGAACGGGCTTCGCTTGTTCCAAGCTTGCTCTTGGTTTGTCCTTCAAATTGCAAAAGTTCTTCAGGGATACGCACAGAAATAATTGAAGATAAGCCTTCTCGTATATCGGTACCTTCGAGGTTTTTATCTTTTTCCTTAAGCAGACCCATTTTTCTAGCATAATCATTAAATGCCCGTGTCATAGCCGTTTTTGCGCCAATCTCATGGGTACCGCCGTCTTTTGTACGAACATTATTTACAAAGCTTAGAATATTTTCTGAATACCCATCATTAAATTGAAAAGCCAGGTCGACTTCTATCCCATTCTGATCTCCTTCTAAGCTAATAACACTATGAAGGGTTTCCTTTTCTTCATTTAAATAGGCTACAAAAGCTTCAATTCCGTTTTCATAATGAAAAGTCTCATGCAGGTCATTACGTTCATCCGTCAATTCTATTTTCATGCCTTTTAAAAGAAAGGCTGATTCGCGTAGACGTTCAGAGAGGATATCATAATTAAAAGTCGTAACCGAAAAAATTTTCGGATCTGGCTTGAAATGGATTTTCGTCCCAACTTGGTTGGTCTTTCCAATTTTCTCTAGGGTCGTTTCCGGTTTTCCTCCCTTGAAAAACCGTTGTTCATAAACAAAGCCATCCCTTTTAATCGTCACGACAAGCCATTCAGACAATGCGTTAACGACAGAGGCACCCACACCATGAAGGCCACCGCTCGTTTTATATCCGCCTTGTCCAAATTTACCGCCTGCATGAAGAATCGTCAAAATGACTTCAGGTGTTGGTTTCCCCAATTTATGCATTCCAGTGGGCATCCCACGCCCTTTATCTGTCACACTTATACTGTTATCTTTATGTATTTTCACACTAATCTGGTCTCCATATCCAGCCAAAGCCTCATCTACGGAGTTATCTACAATCTCGTACACTAAATGATGAAGTCCACGTGCATCAGTACTGCCGATATACATACCGGGACGTTTTCTGACCGCTTCAAGTCCTTCCAGTACCTGAATTGCATCATCATTGTACTCGATTGTTTTTACTTTCTTTGCCACAGAAATTCCCCTTTCCTTACTAAACACAATTTCCGGGCCAAATCATACTGCAATGAAATGACTCTCTAGCTCTTACAAAATAATTCATACGTTGATAATCATACAAAAAGTATAATACTTTCACGAACAAAGAACAAGTGTTCTATTTTTTTAGTCCCTTTTATTAGCGTTAGCACCATCCGTTAGAACTTGTTAGTTTTGTAAACGTATCTTAGCTACCGTTCTAATTGTAGCGGTAATTTTTCATTTGGCAAATACACTTTTACTATTTCGCTTAAATTATTCTTTAAAATGATCGATATGCCCCCACATTCTCCAAATCCAGTCATAGCTAGGCATTATTGGATTTCTTCGGATGAAACTTTCGATACCTTTAAGAAAGAGCGGAAAATCCGCTCTTTCCAAATTACTTCGTAAGGGCGTGTTCAACTTTTATACATCGATCCATGATGACAGTATAACCTTTTTCTTTTAGATAATCATAAGCTTCTTCATTTTCAACCCCAAGCTGCGCCCAAAAAATATCAGCATCGATTTCTGCGAATTCTTTTGCAATCCCCGGGAGGAATTCAGAACGGCGAAAAACATTGACGATATCAACATGTCCTTCAATATCTTTAAGTGCTTTTACGGCCTTAACGCCCAGCACTTCAGTTACAGCTGGATTTACCGGGATGATTTCATATCCGCTATCCTGCATTGCTTTTGATACCATATAAGAAGTACGCTCGGGGTTATTTGATAATCCCACAACAGCAATGCGCTTCGATTTCTTTAACATCTGACCCATTTCTTCTCTGCTTGGATTTTCTATCATTTTTATCAATCCCCTTTATAATAAAATGTATTCTTACGCATAAAGTATTCCTCAACATGGATATTTTACAGAGAAAAGCTGACTATTACCATTATTAAGAAAAACAATTATACAAGAAATAACTTGCTTCGAAAAGGTAAGTCTCTCTTAACTTCCTTTATTTTCATACAGACTACCACGTATTGCATCAATTTATACACTATAGGTAACCCGCATATCTTATATTTACGAAAAAACGAATTCATAAACCTCTCCACCCTATATGAACATAAACGTATATCAAATGTTGTATGTTCATCAAGTAAAAATCTTTTTTTAGAGGATTTTTTTTGGACAACCATACCATTTTGTCACGAAAATGTTACAATAAGAGGAGCTTATCAGGTATTTAAAGGCTGTTTTAGCTGTTCCTCCACGTCCAATATCGATAAAAAGGAACATTCAGCCTGTTAACCGAGATAAAATAAGAAGATTTTTCTTTAAAGAAAGGGTCATAGAATGCTTACATTTATCACTTTACTGTCTGCCTACTTGATTGGTTCGATTCCATCCGGTCTAATAATCGGAAAAACCTTTTACAAAATCGATATTCGGGAGCATGGCAGTAAAAATCTAGGCGGGACAAATACCTTCCGGACACTTGGTGTCAAGGCAGGGCTAACCGTTACTATCATGGATATACTTAAAGGGACTCTAGCAACTTTTCTTCCGTTAATGCTAGGCGTGGAAATGAATCTATTGCTAGCCGGACTTTTTGCAGTAATCGGTCATATGCTCCCTATTTTTGCAAACTTTCGGGGTGGGAAAGCAGTCGCAACATCGGCTGGTGTTATCCTCGCATATGAACCATTATTTTTTCTTATTGTCCTTATCATATTCTTTATATCCTTATACATATCCAAATATGTTTCACTATCTTCCATGATTGCTTGTCTACTAGCTCTCATTTACAGCTTAGTGTTTCATACCGATGATTGGGCTCTTATTATTGTAATTGGCATTTTAACGATTTTCATCTTTTACCGCCACCGTGCGAACATCAAACGAATAATCGATAAAACTGAACCAAAAGTAAAATGGTTGTAAGAGGAGACCATTGGCTTTTTTAAACAAATCGAGTAGGAGGAGGCGCCTAGCCTCCGACCTCTCACACCACCGTACATACCGTTCGGTATACGGCGGTTCAGTTTAAGTCTGACGTAGTTTTGTATATCGTTCATATAGATTTACTAACCCATGATGGAGCCAATAAACATTATTAAGGGTTTTGTCTAGAATAGGACTATGCGCTATGCGCCAATAACCCTTTCTGCT
>NZ_LGYA01000001.1:1916261-2055525 GCF_001273755.1 Peribacillus butanolivorans | reverse complement strand
AGTGCAATCTTTCCCTCCATCTATCTGCTTCATTTACTCTGTACCACCTTCGGCAGTAAGGACTTTGTTTTGTTTCGCAAACTCATCCAATGATACCTAGCCTTATATGAAGTTCGTGTTCCTCAGACCGGAGGTTTGCCGCTTGCTTCCTTCAGATTCCACGTCACCGTGGACACCCTTGCATTAAGCTAACCACTACAACTGCCTTCATGGTTCGGGACTTTCACCCTATAGATTGCACCCATGCCGGGCGCACAAATAAAAGCCCGTCTTTACGGGCTTATTTCTATTCTAAAATTAATAGGCCAAATGTTTCAGAATCCTGGCATGCCCTAACACCTTTTCCGCAGAATTTCCAATTTTCTAAATCATTATGTTTTTAACAAACTTCATTGTTAAGATTAAATATGTTCAGCAGTATTACGTTTCACCCTTTAATCTCCTACCTACTAGCGGAAGCAGAAGACTGATTGAATCATGCAAATTGCCCTCATAAGGATTGAATAATTGAAGCATAGAGGCTACACTAGAACTAATCAAAAATCGTCTTTAGGAGAAGAGCCATGAAACCATTACAAATATCAACTGAAACCGCATTAAAGTTATCTGAATCTCTCAACATGCCATTAGAGCAAATCATGCATATGCCCACGCCCATCTTGCTGAAAAAGCTGGCTGAGGCTGAAGCCAAAGAAAAAACAAAGTAGCTGCAGACATTGCAGCTATTTTTGTGTGCGCTCATAGATAGGTGAAACAACCTTACCGATTACATCTTGAAAGGTCTTCCACTCTTCCCATTGAACTTGAAATTGAGCAACACCCAATTTCGTCGCATAATAGTATTTTCTTTTAGGACCTTCTAAAGAATCTCGCCAATAACTTATTAGATACTCTTTCACTTCAAGCCTTTTTAAAGCGGGGTATAGCATACCTTCTTTATAATGCAAATAGCCATCACTTAACTGTTTAAGCTGTTCAATCATTTCATACCCATACATATCCTTTTGAGCTAATAGTGAAAGCAGCACCATCTCCGTACTCCCTTTTAGCAGCTCTGTTTTCCGCAAATCAGCTACCCCCTCTAAATAAGATGATCTATCACTATATCTTCACATTGTATAGTTTCCGAAATAATCCTCTTGGAACTATAAAAAGCTTGCTTAACTCACTATAATACCAATATTCCAAATATTCATCTACCAATTTATGTTATATAGCTAAGGACATAATAAATACTTCCGTTGAATTCAAAAAAAAACCGCTCAAAGGCGGATTTTAGTTGGAGAAATAATTTTTTTCATGTTAGGCAATGGCTTCTTTTTAACGGAGAGTAAAAGATTGTTTTCATATGTACAAGCAAATTCGTATGGAGGGTCATCCAGTAAAATATCGCTTAGATAATACTTTATGTTGGGCACAACTTCATCTGCCTCCATAACCCATTGATATGGCTTCCAGGCAAGTTCTCCTTCATCGCAAGCTAGAAGTCCACCCCCTGTATCTTCGGCTCGGTATACATACATTCCTCCCGTTTGATTCCATGTCACAATCCCACGAAAGGTCAGTCCTTTTACCTTCAAACCAGTTTCTTCAATAATTTCTCGTTCCATCGACTCATCGATTGTTTCACCTGGTTCAATTTTCCCGCCTACACCATTCCATTTATGTTTATTTGGCTCTTTTTTGCGAAAAAGCATTAAGACTTCATTTTTGCCAGATTTTTTTCGAGTAATAAAACAAATATTGTATATAATCTCCATAGCGATTTCCTTTCTATAGCGCACAATATTCGCATCTGCTATATAATTACTTTATACTTAAATAGCGAACCTCTGGGAAGGAGAATTTGTATGAAACTAACAATTTCCGAACAAGCTGCTAAGTGGTATAGCGATGAGTTAGAGCTTCAGGAAGGCTCTCATTTGCGCTTTTATGTAAGATATGGAGGACATAGTTCCCTTCAAAGCGGCTTTTCATTAGGTATCATGATAGAAGAACCTGAAGCTGTGGCAGCGGCAACTACATTGAATAAGATTACTTTCTATGTGGAAGAAAAAGATATCTGGTACTTCGATGGTCACGATTTACTTATCACCTTTAATGAAAAACTAACTGAGCCTGAATTTCATTACGAAAAAAGTGCTTAATACATGCAGCAGCGGTGTAGACTGCTGTTGCAAAATTCCCTATTCAATTGACCAGCCTTTCTTTAATATCCTCGGCTTTAAGAATTTCCTTTTGCCTAGCCCCCAATAGATCAAAATGAGAATAACCATCCTTCCGGTGATGAATCCATTCTTTTTTCAGTCCGTATTTTTTGCCCCACTCTGCTAATCGTTCTAAATCATTGCACCCAACTTTTGTCACGGTCTTACAACCAGGAAAGCGATCATCGAGCCAATAATGAGTCAGAAATGCAATTTGTCCCTGATCAATTTGCTGCTTCCAGGCTACTACGTCTACCCGTTTTATCCCAAACGCCATCCTTAATTCACCTCAAATTATGTAATTACATTAGTTAATCCGGTTTTTTATTTTGCTCATAGGCCTCATGCCAATCAGGGAACATACGTTTAATAGATATAGGCCGGAAGTTGTCCTTTTTAACGCAAACATGTGATGACTGGCCGGTTGCCGATACTTCATTTTCCCCGTTAATGATTTCATATCCATAAATGACACGCAGACCATCATACTTTTCAATCCAAGTCTTTATCTTAACCTTATCACCATAGCGAACAGGTATTTTATATGAAGCCTGGATATCCATGACAGGCGAGAGGATACCAACCGCCTCCATATCAGCATAATAAAAGCCTAAATCATTGATCAATTTCGTCCTGCCAAGTTCCATCCATACAAGATAATTAGCATGGTACACAACACCCATTTGATCTGTCTCTGCATATCGAACCTCAATTTCATTTTCAGCAATCAACATCATAATTCCCCACTTTCATTTCTATTGCAATATACATTTTACCATAACTTCCGGCCAACTTTCATTTAAGGAAATTAGCCCATTTTTTACACTTCCATTCTTTATCCATCATCCAAAGACGAAAAATCATTAAAGAAAGGGGGAGAAAGACCACTTCTTTCTCCCCCTTTCATATTTATTCTAATTCATTATCCGTTTTATAACCTCTTTCACGAGCTTGTTGTTCATCTTCTACTTCTGACATCATGCCAGCAATACTCTCTTTCCTTCGTTCGTTCTTTGCCCTTATCGCCTCTTTATCGCCCGATGAAGAGAATGACAATGTTTCATTTGCAGCATTTATGTTCTCTTCTGTATTCTGAATTGCATCCTGAAGTTTTTCAACATTATCTAATCGGTTGTCTGGATTGTGTTTAAATGAGCCCATTTTCTATCGCCTCAATTCATGTTATTTTTTTGTAAAACATAATATTATTACAAGTATTAAATTTAAAGCAGTTTATTCGCCCTTAGTTTGAATAACCTGAGGATGCTTGCCCGATTTATCCTGCATTTGCTTTCCGTTATTTCCTCCTGCTGCTCTCGGTTGCATACCAAGATGGCTTGGTCTAAAGTGTTTAGAATCTTTTTTAGGATTACCCATTTTTAATCGCCTCCTTACCTTATCATTGTTAAAAAAGCTGAAATTCATGAGTGCCAGTTTTTGAAAAAGCTCCATATTTTTCAACTAAATCGAAAAAGAGCCAGCACTTTGAAGAAAACTTCAATGTGCTGGCTCTTTTTTTCGAAAGAAAGCCCTTATAATGGTTATTCAGCCTTTTGCATATGTTTTTTCTCAAGTCGTTCTTCAAGTCTTTCCATTTGTTTAACGTCCATCAACAATTCTTTTTTATTTTCTTTAATCAATTCTTCAAACGTCCGTTTTCTTTTTTTCATGCTTTTCACCTACTTGTTCATAATATAATGTTCAGCATTACCCAATTAACGTAAAATTATGACTATATGGTGCGAATTCTTTAAATTGTCATAATTATCAGTTATTTATATTTATAAACACCCCTTTATATCACCCTCTATACTTTAACCCATTTTCATAGGCATTAACCTTATTTTTAATAATTTTTTTGATTTTTCAATTAATTTATGACAAATTTGTTACATATAAGCTAAATCAATACCAACTATATAAAAAAATACGGAACCCCATAAGGATTCCGTCACTTGATGCTATTGATGTTTCGTTCCATATCTTTAAGCTGCATCGCTGAAATAACTTTATTTCTGATAATACCCTTACTGTCGATAAAGTACGTCGTCGGAATACTAAGAATTTTATAACGCTCATTTACCGGGTTTTTTGCACTCTGACTGTCTAAAGGAATGGTAAAAGTGATGCCATTATCCTCAACAAATGCTTGTACATCATTTTCCGGATCAATGTTGACAGCTAGGATGACGACATCATCTCCTGCCTGTTGCGAATATTTCTGCATATCTGGCATTTCCTTTTTACAAGGCGGGCACCACGTAGCCCAGAAGTTCAGCATTACTTTTTTCCCTTTATAGTCCGACAAATTAACCTGCTTGCCATCGAGCGTCTTTAGGGAGAAATCTGGTGCCGCTGCACCAATTTTAAGTCCACCCAGGGAATCATTTTCAGCATTTTTATCCGGTTTATTATCCATCGCTTGCACGATTGCTATCGTAAACAGTGACAGTAAGACCACCGAGGCAATAATTTTTTTAAGCATACTCGTCCCCCTAGTCCCATTACAATATAATATTTGTTCAATTCCAGAAATAGAACAACTTACTTCCATTTCCACTAACCTCTTCCATCTTATCAATAAATGCATATTCAGAAAAGCGTTATTCCTAAAAATCACTATATATTATTCCAGTATTTCATAATCTTGACACAAAAAAGCGGCAAACCTAGCATGTAGGTTTGCCGCTTCTCAAAAGCTTAAATTAGCCTTTTAATTTATTACGTAATACCATTTGAAGGATACCACCGTGACGGTAGTAGTCGATTTCGATTTCAGAGTCGAAACGAACAAGTACATCAAATTCTTTTACGTTTCCAGCTTCATCAGTAGCTGTAACTGTTACGATATCACGTGGTTTAACTGTTTCGTCGATTTTAACAGCAATCGCTTCTTTACCAGTTAATCCTAGTGTTTCAGCGTTTTCGCCTTCTTTGAATTGAAGAGGAAGAACACCCATTAACGCAAGGTTAGAACGGTGAATACGTTCGAAGCTTTCAGCGATAACTGTTTTGATGCCAAGAAGGTTAGTACCTTTTGCAGCCCAGTCACGAGAGCTTCCCATACCGTAGTCTTTACCAGCAATAACTGCAAGACCTGTTCCATCAGCTTTGTATTTCATACAAGCATCATAGATAGCCATTACATCGCCTGTTGGCCAGTAAGTAGTGTAACCACCTTCTGTACCTGGAGCGACTTGGTTACGGATACGAATGTTAGCGAAAGTTCCACGCATCATTGCTTCATGGTTACCACGACGAGAACCATAAGAGTTAAAGTCACGTGGTTTCACACCGTTTTCACGAAGGTAGATACCAGCTGGTGTATCTTTACCGATAGCACCTGCAGGAGAAATGTGGTCAGTTGTTACTGAATCACCGAATTTACCTACTACGCGCAAGCCAGAAAGTGGGTTAACTGAACCTGGTTCTGGTGATAATCCTTCAAAGAATGGAGGATTTTGAATGTATGTTGATTTAGAATCGAAAGCGTAAATTGCTTCGTTGCTTGTTTGGATTTCATTCCAACGTTTGTTATCGTTGAATACTGTTTCGTATTCTTTACGGAATAATTCCGGTGTAACTGTTGCTTTAACAGCAGCATTAACTTCTTCTTGTGATGGCCAGATATCAGCAAGATACACATCGTTGCCGTCTTTATCTTTACCAAGTGAATCATTGTTAAGATCGAAGTCCACAGTACCTGCAAGTGCATATGCCACAACCAAAGTTGGAGAAGCAAGGTAGTTTGCTTTCACTAGTGGATGAATACGACCTTCGAAGTTACGGTTACCAGAAAGTACTGAAGTTACTAGAAGATCTGCTTCAGCAACTGCTGCTTCGATTTCGTCCGCTAATGGACCTGAGTTACCGATACATGTTGTACATCCGTAACCAACTACGTTGAATCCTAATTGATCAAGGTATGGTTGAAGACCTGCATCACGAAGGTAACCAGTAACAACTTTAGAACCTGGTGCTAATGATGTTTTTACATAATCCGGAACAGTCAAGCCTTTTTCAACTGCTTTTTTAGCAATAAGACCTGCTCCAAGCATTACGTATGGGTTAGAAGTATTTGTACAGCTTGTGATTGCAGCAATTGCGATCGCGCCTGTTTTCATTACCGTTTCTTTACCATCGGCAAATTTAACAGTTACTTCTTTATCCAATTCAGAATTGTCCATGCCGAAACCTTGGTTACCCATAGGTGCATTGATAGCATCATGGAAAGATTGTTTCATTTGAGAAAGTGGAATCAAATCTTGTGGGCGTTTAGGGCCTGAAAGGTTTGGTTCAATTGCTGAAAGGTCGATTTCCACAACATCATTGTAAGCTGGATCTTCGTTTTCAGGAGAGTAGAACAATCCATTTTCTTTGCAGTAAGATTCAACAACTTTAATTTGTTTTTCATCACGGCCTGTTAAGCGCATGTAATCGATGGCTTCTGCATCAACTGGGAAGAAACCAACTGTAGCACCGTATTCAGGAGCCATGTTAGCAATTGTTGCACGGTCAGCAAGTGGAAGATATCCTACTCCAGGGCCGTAGAACTCAACAAATTTACCAACTACGCCGTGTGCACGAAGAACCTGAGTTACTTTCAATGCAAGGTCAGTAGCTGTTGTTCCTTTAGGAAGTTGACCAGTTAGTTTCACACCAACTACTTTTGGTACTGGGAAGTATGAAGGCTGTCCAAGCATACCTGCTTCTGCCTCGATACCGCCGACACCCCAACCAAGAACACCAATACCGTTGATCATTGTAGTATGTGAATCTGTACCGAATACAGAGTCAGGGAATACTTCAAAGTCGCCGTTTGGAGTTTCAACCGCATGTACTACGTTCGCAAGGTACTCAAGGTTAACTTGGTGAACGATACCAGTTGCTGGTGGAACCGCACGGTAGTTGTTGAATGATTTTTGAGCCCAGCTTAGGAACTGGTAACGCTCTGCATTACGTTCGAATTCAAGATCCATATTGGCATCAAGAGAATCAATTGTACCTGCTTTATCAACTTGTACAGAGTGGTCAATTACAAGGTCAACTGGAATTTCCGGGTTGATTTTATCAGGATCTCCACCAAGTGCAGCGAATGCATTACGTAGAGAAGCTAAATCTACAACAACTGGAACACCAGTGAAATCTTGTAGGATAACACGTGAAGGCTTGAACGGAACATCTATATCTTGTTGCTCGCTTGTTCCCCATTTAGCAAGGTTCGCAACGTGTTCTTTTGTGATTACTCTTCCGTCTACTTGGCGAAGTACTGCTTCAAGTAGGACTTTAATGGAATATGGAAGGCGTGATACTTGGCCGTCCCCTGCTTTTTCAATAGCGTCTAGGCTGTAGTAGTTGTAGCGTTCCCCTTCAATTTCAAAGGATTTACGCGCTTGGTATACGTCATTTTTCGTCATGAATATTACCCCCTATTAAACTGTCAGAACTTATTCTGCACATAAAAGTAAAACCTGGTTCACTGAAACCATGTCTACTATAAATATAAGTAAAAAAGTTAGTTTGTCGAATTTTCTCTCTGTTCTCCCACCCTAACTCTTCCTTCGACTTAATACTAATATAGAATTGAGTATAAGTAAATAACAAGAAAGTTATTGTTTTTGATAAGTTTGACTTATAGAAAAATCTCCTTTATTTATTAAAGTGCTTTTAGGAAGCCTTACTTGCATGCTGTTTTTCTAAAATGTTCTAATTATATACCTGATAAATTATTCCAATAAAACATATTAGTAATGCATACATAATCATTCACCATTATCACACTCTATGAGTGGAGGTGTCGAAATGGCAAAACAAAAGGCTAATCATGTAATACCCGGAATGAACGCTGCAAAAGCACAGGGTAATGGAGCAGGTTACCATGATGAATTAGGAAATGAACCACCGTTAACCGAGGTCCAAAGGCAAAATAATAAAAAACGAAAGAAAAACCAATAATTTCCTTATTCTAGAATTAAATAGTAAAGGCTTTTTGAAAATGCAGATGAACTGCATTCTTCAAAAAGCCTATTCTATTCTAAAAACAGGGAAAAAGCTCTTCTACTAGTGCCTTCAGGTATAGAAATCAATAATCGTCTGAATTGACTTCATTTACAATTGCCTGAATATCCTGTTCAAATTGTTTTAATTGTTCTCGCTGATGCTCAGAAGCGGTGACTAAAGCTGATTGTATTTGCTGAATGGCCTCATTTACTTCCTGCTTCACATGTTTCAATTCTGTTCCGTAATTCGGCGCCGTTTTTTCAATGGCTGAGTACATATCAGTTACTTGTTGATGGCTTTGCTGAGCTTCTTGAAAAGTCCTCCGCTTATCTTGTTTATCCTGCATTAGATTCATCTCCTTAATTAGTATCCATCCATAGCATGTACGAGGTATACAAATATATGTATATGAATAATTTTTCACCGATTGATTATCTTAAGGTGTAGGAGGGATCGCACATGAACAAAAATGATGGTAAAGATATTCGGAAAAATGCACCTAAAGGGAATAACCCAGGTCAACCTGCCCCGCTAAGCGGTTCTCATAAGGTGAAAAATAGACAGCACTCCCGTCAGAAACATAATAGCAGTCACGATATGTAAAGGGTTCTGCTTATATATTCGTTCCATAACAAAAGCGGTGCCGCCTTAATGGGCCGACATCGCTTTTGTTTACATACTTTTCCTAATGCCCCAGAATGACCAAATGCTGGATTCAAAATAGTCCGTACTAATCTTTTTATATTTTTTGGGGTACGCATTATATCTCTGCACTTGAGTATTAGGCTATACTCAAGGGGATTTCGTTATCCATTTAGGTCTTTTTCCAAATGTTTCACTGTAGGTGTCAAGTTAGCGAAGAAATATGCTCTCGGAGGCGGGTGATGGAGCACTATCTTTTAAATAACCGGCACTCCCGTTATGCATCATACTTGATTGAACGGCTTTAATTGTTAAGTATTCCGCTTTAAGGCGGATATTAGCACCTGGGTAACACCCAGACCGAGAGGAATTTGGTGAGCGATGAATGCCGGACGAATATGCTCCACAAACGTATCAGCATCTTCAGATAACACCCATATTACGTTTATTTTCGTTGATACCAGCTATTAATCCGAACCAATGATTTTCACCAAGGTTTGAAACAGACGCTAGGACACCTTTAAGAATATAGCCGCCCTCCGTCGGTTCTGCACTTAAGTTTTCAAGCCCTGCATAATATTTCATCGGGTTAGACAGGCCTGAAGCACCTAATAGCTTCCCATTAATAACCTACTTTTTATTGCTTCATTTTTAGTATTAAGGATATACGTTAATGCAGCAAGGTGGCACCAGATACAAAAAGCAGTAGTCATGCATACTTTAGCTGTTTCCTCTTCTACATGCATCTCATCTAATAAGATTTCCTTTTGCGTCTTATTAATAGAAGAAAGTAAACCAGCTTTCCCTAGCTTTTTTATATAAGAAAGGTACAAATCAAGTGTATAGAGGATAGGTCAGCAGTGATATTAGAGGTTTTAAATAAGTAGGACTAAAATAGGTTGAGAACTAGGAGAAAAAGGATATCTGCTAAATTCGTTTTGTTATGCAGAAACTCTTTTATTTCTTTGGTTCAATGAACCTGAAAATGGCACACTGACATCAGACAAAGACGTAGGCTTTTCACGCTTAACAAGGTTTCCATCCCCCCTACTTGACCACCTAAGCAATAATATCGGATGTAAATATATGCTAGTTTTATGGGTTATTGATAGCTTGAATTAAACGGATAGCACATCTTTGCCTAACGCTCTTTCAGTGTGAAATTTCATTTTAATTGCATAATTTAGCCTAAATAGCGATGATACAACGATTTTGCTTCTGCGATTTCTTTTGTTCCATGAATCAGGGCCCGGCCATCTTTAAAAACAACTAAACGATGGTGCCCGATTGTGAATGAAAGCAAATATGGATTTCGTACGATCTTGCCACCTTGAGCAAGCAGATTTTTTTCAAGTTGCACTAAATCTCTTTCAAACTTCATTGCTGGGCGAATCTGGACAGACTCCCTCCCGCATAAAACCGCTGTTTTTGTTTGATTTAGATAAGAAAGGTGTGGGTAGGTTCGCTTTGACCCACATGACAAACAGCTGTCTTTTTTTAATTTCTTTACATTAATGGATGTATGCTCATTTTTCCAAAGGTCAAATGAAACGATTTTATTTCTAAGGGAATCATAATCTTCCACAAGAATTTTTAATGCTTCAGTCAGTTGATAAGCAACAACCGTTTGAACGGCGGGACTAATAATTCCAGCCGTATCACAGGTTAATCCACCAATTGGAACCGTTTCCAGCAAACAATTCAAACATGGAGTTACTTCTGGGACAATTGTGTAACTTATTCCATAGCTCCCCACACACGCTCCGTAAATCCATGGAATTTTGAATTTTTGTGATATATCATTAATCAGCATCCTTGTATCAAAATTATCGGTGGCGTCCAATATTAAATCGACTCTATCAACGAGCCGCTCCAGTTCCTCCACTGACACATCCAACACATGTGATTTTACGATTACATCTGAATTTAGCGCTTTCAATCGATTCTCCGCCGCCACTGCTTTTGGCATTCTTTTTTCAGCATCTTCCTCACAATAAAGTTGCTGTCTTTGAAGATTACTCCACTCCACATAATCTCTGTCAACAATAGTCAGTTTTCCAATTCCTGCTCGCACAAGTCCTTCAGCACTTCCCGTACCGAGAGCCCCTGCTCCAATCACCAAAACGTGTTTCTTGGAAATTTTCTGTTGCCCTTTGACTCCAATTGGTGAAAAGAGTTCTTGGCGTGAATAACGTTCATTCATCCAATGCTCATTCCTTCAACTGGACTGCTTGCTATAGCGTACTCATTTTTTTCAATTCTCCCTGCTTCATACCCTAAGCGCCCTGATTCAATAGCAAGCTTCATTGCTTTCGCCATTTTGATTGGATCTTTGGCACCCGATACAGCTGTATTAAGCAATACACCATCTGCCCCTAATTCCATGGCAATCGTCGCATCCGATGGTGTTCCAATTCCAGCATCAACAATTACCGGAACATTGGACTGTTCAATGATAAATCGTAAGTTTAGTCGGTTTATAATACCTTGGCCTGATCCAATTGGAGAAGCTCCAGGCATAATCGCATGACATCCTACTTCTTCTAAACGTTTAGCAAGTAACACATCATCAGACGTATATGGTAACACTATAAAACCTAGTTTTACTAATTCCTCTGCTGCCTTTAGTGTTTCAATCGGATCAGGCAATAGTGTTTTTTGACAACCAATCACTTCTACCTTTATCATGTCACAAAGCCCAGACGCCTTGGCAAGCTGAGCTATTCGCACAGCTTCTTTGGCCGTTTTAGCTCCTGCTGTATTGGGAAGAAGTGTATATTTTTTCAAATCAAGCTTTTCTAAAAAATTTGGTTGGCTAGCTTCAAATATATTCATTCTCCGAACTGCAAATGTTAATATTTCAGTCTCTGAAACCTCCACTGCTTGCTTCTGAACATCGAAACTTGAATATTTCCCAGTACCTAATAGTAATCTTGATGAAAATTCATAAGAACCAATTTTTAACATATCATCCGCCTCCTACAAAATGTACAATCTCAACTTTGTCTCCATTTGACAAACGCGTTTCATTCTGATTTTCTTTTTCTAAAATTTCATCATTTAATTCCACAATCACGACTTTCTGATGTAAGCTAAAATGCTGCAATAACTCCGCAACAGTTGACTCATTAGCAGGAATTTGTATTTTTTCTCCATTAATAATTAGTTCCAATTCATTCACCTCTATTATGAAAAAATTGTATTTATCGAACGATCCACTCGAAAAGCAGACCATTCAGAATTTGCCCTTCTTTCAACTATATCTGCTATAAGTACACCCGTAATAGGAGATAGTAAAATTCCATTCCTAAAGTGACCCGTTGCAATAAAAAGTCCATTGTATGCTGGATGTTCTCCAAAGTAAGGTAGGCCATCTCCTGTTTGCGGACGTATACCAGCCCATGCTTTTTCCCACTCCGTTTCTTTAAGTGCTGGAAGCAGTTGTGTTGCCTTTTCTATTAATGTTGAAATTCCTTCGATACTTACCTTTTGGTCAAAAGTGTGAGCTTTAACCGTCGCACCAACAATGATTCTCCCGCCAACTTTAGGTACAAGATAGCACCCATGTGAAAAAATCGTTTTTTCAAGCAATGGACGATTAGTCAAAACGGAAAAGCACTCTCCTTTTACGGGATATGTATCAAGCTTTACCCCGGCCTTTTCTAGAAGAAAATTGCTCCATGCTCCACTTGCTACTATTACATTTTCACTAAAAAATTCTCCTATATTAGTGACCACACCTCTTACACACGCGTTTTCAATAATCAAATCAGAAACATGTACATATTCCTTTATATCAGCGCCTAGAGCAGCAGCAGATTTAGTAAAAGCGAGCGACAACCTAGAGGCCGAAACTTGTCCATCCTTTGGAATATACATAGCACCTCTAATCTCATCAGAAAGAAGAGGCTCCTTTTTTCTTATTTCAGCAGTTGTAAACCATTCCGCCTCAAGCCCGGCTTTTTGCTGGATTTTGATCATGTTCTTCAAATCTGATTCTTGTTCACTAGTAAGTGCTACCTTAAACATTCCTTTGTTAACTAATTCAATATCAATCCCGCTTATGTCTTTTAATTCTTCCGACAGCTCAGGAAACATCCCCCTGCTTTGTCTTGCTAATGTAAAAAGCGGGTTATCAGATTCTAACTCGGATTGCGCTCCTAACATCCCGGCAGCTGCACTAGATGCTTTACTAGCAAGTCTATCTTTCTCTAATAAAAGGACTTTTTTACCTCGTTTGGCTAATTGATAAGCAATAGACCCTCCAATTACACCACCACCTACAATGATCGCATCATATATGGAATTCATCTTATATCTCCTTTCCTAAAGACCTTGCATACTCTTTTGCAGATTGAATTGGATTTTCCGCTTCTAGGACACCTGACATAATCGCGATCCCTTGTGCACCTGCATTTAGTACAAGTTGACTATTAGAAGGTGTTATTCCACCTATTGCAATAATAGGTAGTTTGATATTCATCGTGATTTTTTGAAGCTCCTCCACTCCCTTAGGAGCGAGACCTCGTTTTGAGTTTGTTTCGAAGATATGGCCATAAATCGCGTAATTGGCTCCATTATGGAAAGCAGCCTTTGCTTCATCAAAGGAATGAATAGAGCTCCCAACCCTGATTTCTGGAAATGCTTGCTTTACGACTCTGACATCTAAACTATGAAAAGCCAATTGCACACCAAAAACCTTCATTGCCCAAGCTACATCCACTCGGTCATTAATTATGATTTTAGACAACGGAATCTTTTTTTCATGTAATAAGGTCACAGCTTTATAGAGTTGTGACGCACTCATCTGCTTTTCTCTAAGATAAAAGTAATCCACATAATCTTGAATGTTTGAAGCAATCTCAACAAACTTCTCAATTGGCTGTTTCCCAGTAGAAATAATATGCAATTCTTGTGCATTCATACTAAGAACTCCTTAACGATAATAATCAATTCTTCTTTAATCAAATTGATAAATACGGAAATTGTACAGATAGATAAAGCCCTGCCAACAACAAGATGACAAAATACAGAATGAACCCATGGTCATTTTTAGAAAACCCAAATTCATAATAGTATGTTCGATTCCTGGTATCTGAAAATCGTTTGGCCTCCATCGCAACCGCAATCCGGTGAGCTCGTCTAATACTTCCGGATAACAACGGAATGGAGTAGGCTTTCATTTTAAAATATAGTGATCTTATTCCTTTTTTCCTTTCGACGCCACGTACCCTCATCGCATTCCGTATCGTTTGAAATTCCTCCAACATGATAGGAATAAGCCTTAACGCCGCCATGAAACTATAAGCATATTTTGGTTTAAGCTTAACTTGCTGCATTAAGGAATAAAACAGGTTGACAGGTCTCGTCGTTAACGAAAAAGTTAATCCAAGTACCGCAAAAAGCAGGGCTCTAAAGCCAACCAATAATCCCCTCATGAAACTCTCTTCCGTAATCGAAATGAGTCCCCACTTAAACCAAAGTGTCTCACCTTGTCCGAATAATATCATTGCAGAAGAGGTAGATAAAAAAATGAAACAAAAAGGAATTGATAGGAGTAAAATACGATTTAACGGATGACCGGAAAAACACAAAAACAAGAGCAAAACACCCATGGTAACGTTAATCATATAATTTAGGTCTTTAATAAATAACGCCACCATACATAACACAATTAATACAAAAAGCTTAAGGCTTGGATTAATCTTATGGAGCCATGTTTCTGCACTCGAAACATTCACTTACATGACACCCCTTCTATAGTGATAAAACTTCGGTCTCTAAAAACGCTAGTTGCTTGCTAATCTTTTCATCACTAATTACTTTCCCATCCTTAACCGTCCAGATCCTAGTTGCAAAGTTTTTTGAAATATGATCATCATGGGTTACCATAATCACTGTAATACCCCGCTTTCGATATTCCTCGAACCATTCCAGTAAGGCAAAGGTATTTTTCGAATCTTGGCCAAAGGTAGGCTCATCTAAAAGAATGATCTTTTTTTCTTTCACGATTGAAGCCGCTACACTTAATCGCCGCTTTTGACCCATCGATAATTGAAAAGGATGTTTATCGCGATGGGCCGTAAGGTGGAACACTTCAAGCAGTGCATGAACTCTCTCTTCTATTTCTTGAGGAGGCTTTTTGTCAATTCGTAATGAATAAGCGATTTCTTCATATACAGAATTCGCAACGAATTGAAACTCAGGATTTTGAAAGACAAACGTCATGTTATCTGTTAGATTTTTCACTTTTTTAATCGAGGTTCCCATCAATTCATAATAACCATTCGTTTTAATGAACTGCATCAGTGCATGCAAAAGCGTACTCTTTCCCGCTCCATTTTCTCCCCTGATGACAATCCATTCCCCTGAGTGGATCTGCAGCTCTTCAACCATAATTTTTTCTTCCTTTTTTCGGAAACCTCTAAAACCTTGCATTTGCATTATGGGACCGCCATCATTAAATTCCCTTTGTTCACGAATGGGTGCATGGTCATGAATATACTCATCCCAAACACCAGGGAACCAGATTCCATGTTCTTTCATTTTGTTTTTGTATAATGAAAGAATGATGTCTTTGGGACCATCAGCAATGATTTGACCGTTATCGTTAAAAAGCACTATTCGTTCGATAAATTCTAAAACATGGTCAATTTTATGTTCAACGATAATAACGGTCTTGTCTTTGCCAATTTCCTTTAAAACATCCCAAATTTCTTTTGTTCCAACCGGATCAAGCATAGCGGTTGGTTCATCTAAAAATATCACTTCAGGTTCAAGTGCCAATACTGACGCAATCGCTAAACGCTGTTTCATCCCGCCTGATAATGTATCAATACTTGTATGGATATCATCTAAGTGTAATCCTACCTGCCGGATATGATTGTGAATCCTCTCATTCATTTGCTGCTTAGGAACGGAAAGGTTTTCAAGGACGAAGGCAATTTCTTCATCTGCAAATGGCATACAAAACTGACTATCTGGGTCTTGAAAAACATATCCCCATGAAGAAGGGCTCTCCAGTTCTTTCGCTTTCATCGGGACTTCAATGGAATGTGGGATCAGCCCACTTAACACTTGCAAAAGTGTAGACTTTCCACATCCGGACGGTCCCAACAATAGAACTTTTTCACCTTTATCAAACGAGACGGATAAGTCCTTGAATATCAAGGACTCATCACCGGGAAACTTCAATCTTAACTTTTCAACAAAAGCTATTCGTTCCATGCTTATCAACCTCTACTTTTGATCCAGTGCAGCATAATCCTTACTTGATACTGGACGAACAAGATTTGTTACTCCTGTAGCTTCTAATACTTTTACTAGATAGTAAGCAAATACACCAGCAAAGAAAATTGACCCGATAAATCTTGCAATCATAAATAATAGTAAATTCCAAAGAGAGAGGGCACCAATTTCTCCGTATGCAAAATCCATGAGGACCGATCCTACACATGAAGCTATCGCCGCTAATACAGCAACCGACATATTAAACTTTTTATACCTGAACGCCATAAACACCAGTTCCGCGAATAATCCTTGTACAACTCCATATAAGAGTACGGTTAATCCCCACGGTGAACCTAAAAAGAATTCACCGGAGGCTGCCGCGATTTCTGCCAACAGAGCCACACCCGGTTTCCTCATAACTAAAAAGGCAACAGGCCCTGCTATAAACCACATTCCATAAATTAATTGATCTACATGTAACCCTAATGGTTTAACGGAATAATATATCGAACCCCAAAGGATATAGACTATTCCAAATGCGACGGCAATCACGATTGTGACTAAAATATCCGTTAATTTCAACCCTTTTCTCATTGTCAATCTCCTTTATACTTCTAATGTTTCCTTATGCACTGGCCAAGTTTCTAAGCGATAAGCCATTTCCCAAAATGAGTATTCATATTGACTGCTAAGGATAAAATGCTCTTTCATTCTTTCTTTATCTTCTTCCGTTACTTTTTCAGCGATCTCATCAAGTCTCGCGATTTGTTCTTCTACCAACGTACGGAACCATTCTCCTCCGTATGCCGCAATCCACTCTTGATAAATTGGCTCATCAGGTATACATCCTTGCAGTTTTTCACCTATTTCATAGTACAACCAGTAACACGGTAAGATGGCCGCAATCACATCCCCTAAATGGCCAGAATACGCGGCACGATACATATGGGATGTGTAGGCATAGGCAGTAGGAGCAGGCTTAAAGTTTTTCCTTTCTTCTTCTGTAATACCTAATCTCTCAGAAAAATTTTCATGAAGCTTTAATTCAGCTTCATATGTTCCTTGTGCATGGCTTGCTAGTCGACTAGTTGTATGTAAATCTGTTGCTTTGACTGCACCTAAAGCTTGAACTCTAGCAAAATGAGATAAATAATATGCATCTTGCATGACATAAAAACGAAAACACTCTACTGGCAATGTGCCATCTCCAATTCCTCTAACAAACGGGTGATTGAAGCTTGCTTCCCAAATATGATCTACTTCTTTACGAATGACCTCTGAAAATTTCATTTTCTATACCTCCAAATTTGTATTTTATTAGGCAATGGAACTGGAAAAATAATGATTGATAACCTATAATCACCTCTTTTGAGCAAATAAAAAACCACTTCCTTTACCGACGTAAAGAAAGTGGTTGTACTTGAAATAATACATAAACGTATTGTTTCATGACCCCACTTCCCTACGCTGGTGTAAACCAGATCAGGTTCTAAGGGTCTTAAAGTTATACTTTAATCTCAGCTTCTGCGGTAAAATTGACTTTTACCTGTAAAGCACCCCTAGTGGTACAAATTGTATATTTAGTTCATTTGCCTTTATATTAACACGTTATATCTAATTGTCAAACTTATTAAATAAAGTTTTTTTTAGTAAAGTATAAAATCCAACGATATGTTAAATAAAAAAATCGCCTAACATACTCTTTGGAAATCGAACTTAATCACATAAAAAATATTCTCTATTAACCTTAAGCAAAGTTTATTTTACTATTAATCCTGCTTTACTAATTATCGTTGGTACTGTTTATGAAGCTGAGCCGCTATGATATTCTTTTGGATTTCGGATGTACCTTCATAAATTCTCGTAATACGTGCATCACGATAAAAACGTTCAATGGGATATTCAGAAATGTAACCAATCCCTCCATGAATTTGGAGAGCCTTATCAGCTACACGATTATACGTTTCTGAACCAAGTAACTTGACCATAGCCGCATTTTTAATGACGTTCTTTTTTTGATCAACCATCCAGGCAACGCGATAGGTCATGGATCGAAGGGCTTCTGTATCTAATGCCATATCTGCCAAGTAATGCTGAATAATTTGTTGTTCGAAGATTGGTTTGTCGAACTGAATTCTCATATGAGCAAAATCAATCGACATCTCAAGTAATTTTTCACACGACCCTAAGTTTCGTGCTGCCATTCCTGCACGTCCATTCGCCAAGATTTTCAGGGCATTCATATACCCTTGCCCCTCATCACCCAATACATTCTCAACTGGAACTTCGCAATCCTCAAAGAAAATTTCAGATGAATGTGAACCATGAAGGCCCATTTTCCGTTCGATTTTTCCTAGTTGAAACCCTGGGGAGTCTTTTTCGACGATAAAAGATGTGATTCCTTTTGCACCCTTAGAAGGATCTGTAACAGCCATTACAGTAAACACATCTGCGATTGGAGCATTAGTAATGTAATGTTTGCTTCCATTCAGGATATACTTTTCGCCCTTTTTAACCGCTGTTGTTTTCAGATTTGAGGCATGTGAACCTGCGCTTGGTTCAGTTAAAGCAAAAGCGCCAATTCTTTCACCTGATGCCATGTCAGGTAAATATCTGCGTTTTTGTTCTTCATTTCCCATCTCTACAATTCCAACGCCGCCAATTCCCGTATGTCCGCCAATTACTGTTGTATAACCGTTATGTGTTCTTCCCAACTCCTCTAGAATGGCGCATTTCCCAACCATATCAATGCCTAACCCACCATATTCTACAGGAATACTAAGGCCAAACAGTCCCATTTCTTTCGATTTCCCCATAATGATTTCTGGGATTTCATTGCTTTCTTCAATTAACATGGCATGTGGTTCTACTTCGTTATCAATAAATTCTCGGATTCCTTGTTTTAAAACTTTGATATCGTCTGAAAATTCAAAATTCAAGGTATTTTCTCCCCCTTCTATTGGTTTTAGGTTTAATTCCTTAACCCGATTTCTTTTACATATAGGAGGATACTATTCTCCTAAGCTTCGAAATAATACAAATAGCTATCTAATCAAACAAAATCAACCTATTTGACCCACTGGGTGATTAAAAATCCTAAGAAATATTTTCAGGCTATAGTTTTACTTTTTGTGATTACCATTTAATCAGTTTCATAAAGTCAAACCATGGTTAGGCCGCCATTGACGGAAAGAGTTTGCCCAGTTACATATCCTGCTTCTTCCGAAACAAAATAGGCCACAGCACCGGCAATATCTTCTGGTTGAGCTAAACGACGGAACGGAATCGCTTTCTCCAAAGCTCCGGCTATTCCTTCATTGTAAGAACCAATTTCTTGAAATAAAGGCGTGTCAGCTGGACCTGGCGCAATACAATTGATGTTAAGCTTATGACGTGCCATTTCTCTTGCTATTGTTTTCGTAAACGCAATGACCCCACCCTTAGCAGCCGAATAGACGGCCTCACCGCTAGATCCGATTCTTGCTGCATCCGACGCAATATTGACTACCTTTCCGTAACCGTTTTCAATCATAAGCGGTAAAATTTCCTTACAAGTATGAACTTGACCCAGTAAATTAATATCGATAATCCTTTTCCAAGTGCTTGGATCACTTTTTAGGAATGGTTCTACTTTGTCCCATCCTGCATTATTAACCAATACATCAATCTTTTGATAAAAGCTCACTGATTCTTCAACTGCTTTTTTCACACTCTCTAAACTCGTTACATCACAATAGACGGCCTTAGCTTCATAACCCGCTTGCTCAATTAAAGAAACAGTTTCTTCTGCGTTTTTACTATTGATATCGGCCACAACAATGTTCATATTTCGAGAGGCTAATGTTTTAGCAATCTCTCTACCAATTCCGCTTCCTGCTCCAGTGATAAATGCTACTCGTTTATTCATCATAAATCCCTCCATTTTTATCATGAAATTGCTATGTGGTTCCATTAACTGGTCCTATATTTTGTCTTGTATCTTTTCGTTTATCATTTCCCGAAGACGGAACTTCTGGATTTTCCCGCTAGGAGTACGCGGAAAATCATCCATGATTTCAAGTTGTTCTGGCCAATATTGTTTGGCCAAACCTTTTTCATAAAGAAATTTCTTTAATGATTCCATTGTAATCGGGCTCTTCCCTGGTCTTACGCTGATACATGCACATGCTTTTTCCTGAAGCCTGACATCTGGTACAGCAATGACCTGCACGCTTGAAATATCCGGGTGTTCATATAATACGTTTTCTACGTAAGCGACTGGAATATTTTCACCTCCACGAATGATAATGTCTTTGTTTCTTCCAGAAATCCGGATATATCCTTCTTCATCCATAATTGCTCGATCACCGGTAATGAACCATCCGTCCTTATGTTCTGCAATGGTGTCATCAATCCTCTTCAAATACCCGACAAATAGAGCAGGACCCCTAGCAAGTAAATCACCTTCTTCATTTGGAGCGCAGATCTTCCCTTCAAAATTCACTACTTTCAATTCCATTTCCGGAAATGGAACCCCATCGGTATTTGTCAGTTTTTCTGCTGAATCTTCGAGTCTCGTCAAGGTCACTAGGCCATCTTCTGTTTGTCCCCATCCTGACAATATTTTGAACCGTACTTTTTCCGCCGCTTCTTTCACCAACTGCCTTGGAATCGGGGCGCCTAAAGCTACAAAGACTCGGAATGAGTTAAGATTGTACGTTTCTATTCCCTCCATTTGAATCATATCTTGCAGAAAGGGAGTCGCACCCGCTGTAAACGTTATCTTCTCCTTCTCAATCCATTCAATAAATTCATTCGGATTCCAAACGTCTTGATAAACACCTGTACCCCCAAAATGAGTTGGTAGCCTCACCCCATAACCAAATCCAGTTTGATGAGCAAATGTTGACGCCATGAATAGGACGTCATCGGATGTTAAATGTAAATGGTCAATCCAGTAATTCGTTGATACACAAAGAGTATTATGTGTATGCATGACTCCCTTTGGACTCCCCGTCGTTCCCGATGTAAAGATAATTTCGGTAACATCATTTGGGTCATGTATGATTTCATCCAAAATGGATGCATCCATCCGCTCTTCCCAAGGTTCCTCAAACAAAGAAGAGAAAGATTTCATCCCATTCGGCACTTCGTCCCCTATCACATAAATATGTTCTAATGAAGGCCATTTATGGCTTAGCCTCTCAATCATGGCAGGATAATAAAAACCTCGGAAACTATCTGGAACAACGATCATTTTAGACTCTGCCATTTCGACCATATAGCCAATTTCCCGATCACGATAAATCGGAATTAAGGGATTGCTTATGGCGCCTATCCTTGTAACCGCATAATGAAGGATAATGAACTCATTCCAATTAGGCAGTTGAAAAGAGATAACATCTCCTTTTCCCAATCCTATATTCAAAAGGCCTAAAGCGATTCGATCAACCAACTTACCGAGTTCCTTGTAAGTAAAACGGCTTTTTTTATCAATAATCGCTATTTTATCTGGATCCTTCTCTATCGCATCATTTAAATAATCTAAAATCGTTCGATTTGGCCAAATACATTGATATTTTTCCACATATTCTTGACTCAAAATCGTATCCAATTTCACTAGTTTCCATCCCCCTCATTACCTTCTGAACTTTTTAAAATCTACTGGCCGCTTTTCAAGGAAAGCATTCTTTCCTTCTTCCGATTCTTGCGTGTTGTAAAACATCGCTAGACTGCCCATCGATAGCTGAGAAATCCCTTGGATGTTTGCACTATCAGCATTAAAGGAGTATTTAAGCATTTTAAGCGCTGTCGGGCTCTTCTCGAGAATCTTTTCCGCCCATTCTTCTGCTGCTTGTTGCAGCTGTTCTGCGGGAACGATTTTGTTCACAAGTCCCATTTCTTTTGCTTCTTGTGCAGTGTATTGTTCACACAAATACCAGATTTCCCTTGCTTTCTTTTCGCCGACAATTCGGGCTAGATAAGCAGAACCAAATCCGGCATCATAACTTCCTACCTTAGGTCCACTCTGGCCGAATTTTGCCGTTTCAGATGCAATCGTTAAATCACAAACGACATGAAGGACATGCCCACCTCCAATAGCAAATCCATTAACCGCTGCAATAACAGGCTTTGGGATATTGCGAATTGTTTGGTGTAGATTTTCAATTTCCAACCCCATCCCTCCCCCTAAACCTCCAGAATAATCATATCCACCTTCTTCTCCTTTTTCTTTTTGATCTCCACCGACACAAAATGCCTTCTCTCCTGCTCCTGTCAAGATTACCGCGCCAATACGGTTATCATCCCAAGCATCACGGAAGGTCCAAATTAATTCTTGAACTGTTCTTGCACGAAAAGCATTGTAGACTTTAGGCCGATTCATTGTAATCTTTGCAATCCCATTGGTTTTTTCATATAAAACATCTGTTAATTCCATCGTATTAATCCCTCCATTGTCATAATAGTTTCAGAATAATTTTCCCTTGAATCACGTCAATACGAAGTTCATTCCTACATCGAACTTTTATCGTGATCCAATTTCGCTGTATATTCACATCAATAATCTCTATCTCTGCTGTAATCGTGTTGTCGATTTGAACTGGATGTATGAACAATAATTCCTTTTGTATGATGACACATGGTCCACCAGGCAACTCTTTACTGATTGCCTCTGTTAGGAGACCTTCGCTTAAAATTCCTGGGACCAGTGAGCGACCAAAATCCTTACTGAAAAATTCCGGGTCATAGACATCATTGAAATCCTGCGTTAACAGACTCCAGCGCTTCACATCATCCTCTGTAAAGGTTCTTTGCACTCTTGCAATTTGACCGATAAAATAGCAATCTACCTTTTCCATACACTACAATCCTCTAGTTTAATATGATCGGAATTCTTTTCCAATAATGTCTTTTGCAATGACCATCATATTGGCTTGGGCAGTTCCATCACCAATTTCTAAACCAATGACGTCACGTAAACGTTGCTCTAGCGGCATTTCCTTCGTATAAGCATAGTGGCCGTTAAACAGTAAACATTCATGAATGGCATCTACACTATATTTTGGACCTAACCATTTTACTGAAGCTGATTCTTTACTATGGTTCAACCCTTGATCACGAAGCCAAAGTCCTCGATAGGCTTGCCACTTCACAAGCTCTAACTGAGTATGGTGAGTCACTATTGGGAATGAAACTCCTTGATACGTTGCCAACGGCTTGTTAAAAGAATGTCTAACTTTCACATGTTCGATGGTCTCATCAATACTTTGTGAGGCAGCCCCAACACATTGCAATCCAATTAAGAGCCGGCTTAGATCAAACCCATTCATCACCTGGGAAAAACCTTTATTCTGAAGACCGATCATATACTCTTCTGGAACTTCTACATCGTTTAAATAGATAGAACCTCTGCTAATTGGAATATTCCCCATGTCTTTGTAACCTTTGCATTCAACTCCTGGAAGATTGGCAGGAACTATAAAAGCGCTAATTCCCCGATTTCCTAATTCAGGTTCTGTTTTTGCAAATATAACAAAGGCATCTCCACATGTAGCTACGCTAATTCCTGACTTTTCTCCATTAAGAACATATACATTCCCTTTATGTACTGCTGTTGTTTTAATCCCGCCTGCATCCGTCCCTGCCGATGGCTCTGTAATAGCGATGCCGACAATTTTTTCCCCGCTCGCAATTTTGGGAAGCCATTCTTTTTTCAATTCCTCTCTAGCGTGATTATTGATAATTTCACCTATTAACGCATTCAACATCACAGCATAGGTTAGATTGAAATCACCTCGTCCTATCTCCTCCGCAGCAATCCCCGTTGTCACACAGTCGGCACCGCTTCCGCCATACTCAACTGGAATCCGCAGGCCATTTACGCCTAACTCCCCAAGCTCTTTCCACAAGTGTCTTGGAGTAATCTCTTCTCGATCCCACTTTGTATAGTGAGGAAGCAGTTCCTCCTTCGCAAATTCTTTCAACATTTTACGAAAATAATCTTGTTCTTCTGTAAAGGAAAAATTCAACATGTTATTACCTCCTTTGTTATGTTTAACGAAGTTACAAAACAATCTATTCACGGGCTATCTTATGATCTAAGTTAAGTAACTTCATCCTTTGTCAATCTATTAATGCAAGTTGTGTGCCAACTTATTATTGCTGCATATCAGGCTTCATTTAATATCGTTTTCGCATTTTTAATTTTTTTCGCAATCTTGCAAATCAAATATGCGAAATCAAAAAAAAGACACACTTCTAAAGTGTGTTCAAAGGTTAACTTGATTTATATTTCACTTATCAACATTATAGTAACGTTATTTCAGCTTGTACTTCGCAATTTTTCTATATAAGCTCGCAATATGAATTTTCAGCTTTTGAGCGGCTAAAGAACGATCTCCATCCGACTCTGTTAACGCACGCTGAATAGCAGATATCTCAGCTTTCCCGACTACCTCATCCAAGCTACTTGAGTAAGAAATCCCCAGTTCCTCTACCTCATCCTGCAAAGTTAAATTAGGTGTAAAATATAAAGAGTCCAATGTTAAAGTCCGTCCCTCTACGATATTCATACCTCGTTCGATAATTGCTTTAAATTCACGAACGTTTCCGGGCCAGCTATAATTTGAAAGCCATTCTTGGAGTTTAGGCTCAATTTCTCTAACGTTACACCCTAATTTGTTATTAAAATAATCGATAAAATAATAAGCTAACGGAAGAATATCTTCCGGCCGTTCCCTTAAAGAAGGAATTTTCAATTCAAAAACATAAAGACGGTAATATAAATCTTGCCGGAATTTCCCTTCTTGAATAAGGGTTTTTAGATCTCTGTTCGTCGCCGCAATAATACGGATATTGACATTCTTACTCCCTGTTCCACCGAGTCTTTCTACTTCCCTTTCCTGTAAGACACGTAAGAGCTTGCCCTGAGCCTGATAAGGCAGTTCAGAAATCTCGTCTAAAAAAAGGGTACCATTTTGAGCTAATTCTATTTTCCCAGGTTTACCTTCTTTTTTCGCACCGCTAAATGCCCCAGCTTCATAACCAAAGATCTCCGATTCAAATAATTCATCTGGTATTGCAGCACAATTGACCGGAACAAACGGGTGTGATTTTCTTGTACTCAAACCATGAATCGCTTGAGCAAACAGTTCCTTACCTGTTCCAGTTTCTCCGGTAAGCAGCACTGTTGAACTACTGGTAGAAATTCTAGCTGCCAGCTCTTTTATCCTTTCAATCGCTTGGCTTTTTCCAACAATCTCTTCAAAGCCATATCGACTTTGAATTCCAGCTTTTTTCTTAGCTTTATGCCTATCCAAGGAATTGGCATAATATACTAAATCAGCGTATTCAAGCTCTTCTTGTCGGATGATTACATTATAAATGGTAATGCTTTCTTTTCGAATAGTTCTAATAAAACAAGAGTGTCCTGAGATCACACCTGGAAACACATGTTTTTTATCAGGATTTTTTAGAGAATTGTTCGTAGAAGTGTGAATGACCTTCGCAATGGACTCCCCTATCAAATCAGTCGGTATTATAGTGAAATGCTCATAAAAATCAGCACTGGCGCCTATAACTTTTCCATTTTCATCGACTTCAATTGATCCCCAATTTCTTTTAACGTTTTTAACGTTTTCCATTCACATCACCTAACATCTTGATTAGTTAAAACTAATATCACAACTTGTCCTTTAATAACTTCAATTCCTGCTTGATTATAGCAAGTCACCTTTTGTGTCACCCAATCTCTATTTAAATTAATGTCAATAACCTCCAGCTCAGCCGAAATCATATCTCCTATATGTACAGGATGGTAAAACACTAATTCCTTTTGTAGTAAAATACAGGCACTGCCAGGGAGTTTTTCACTTATTACTTGAGTAATAAGCCCTTCTGTTAACAAACCAGGAACAATCGGCTTGCTGTAATTGCTTCTCCATTCCTCTTTATTCACTTGATAAATCGGGCTGTAATCTTTTGTTAATTCACTGCATAACCTTACATCTGATTCATTAAAAGTACGCTGAAGACTAGCAATCTGTCCGATAAACAAATCTGTGATTGTTAAGCTCATAACTTCCCCTCTCTCTATTTTGAATATTCTAACTATTTTACATATAATACTAACTATACATAATATTCAATGCAAATGAAAGGTGTAGCGTGGCCCCTTGTCTAATGACCTGAACTTATAGGATTTCTTGAAAACTATTACTTACATCACCCAATATTTAGTAACTATTTTATATTTTCGTATATATGTAAACGAGTGCATAGTTTCTTCGAAGTCATAACCAGTTGAATGAACATTGAGCCACAAAGGAGAAAGAGTCACGACTATTCATTCTCCTTAGTGACTACTATTTTTAGAAAAAATCTAAATTAAATAAAATAAAAAGACACTAATTACTGCATTTTCAAAAACCATGATAGAATAGCCATGCTTCTTCATTCTTCCAAACCGTTCTGTTTTTATAAAGATCAAGAAAAGAAAATATAATATAAATCATAATGGTCTTTTGTTTGTTATGACTCTAAAGTTGAGGTGAGGAAAGTTTCAATTTGGCGTTCCATTCGAAAGTTCTTTCAGTTTTTTGTAGATAAACCTATTAAAAAAGGTGCAGTTTTGTATGATAAATACGAGGTCATAAGTGTTATAGGAACAGGAAGCTACGGCATTGTTTATCTCTGCAAAGATTTGAAAACAAATGAGAATAGAGTAGTCAAACAGCTTCGTCCAAGTAAACGCTGTATCAAAAAAGAGATTAAGCTGTTTGAAAATGAAATCTCTATTCTGCGTTTGTTAAACCACAAAAGTATGCCTAAGTTATATGATGAATTTTCAAATAACGGATATTTTTATTATGTAATGAATTACATTGAAGGGGACAATTTGGAAGACCAAATTTTCTTAAATCATAAAACCTTTAAGGAGAAAGAGTCTCTACTTTTACTTGCTCGCCTGCTAGAATTAGTAGCTTATCTTCACAAAAATGGTATGTACCATCAAGATTTACGTATTCCAAATATTTTACTAAAAGACAAAGAGCCTTTTTTAATCGACTTTGGTCTGTCGAAACAGATTGTCTCGGTTGACCCAATTTGTTCATCATCAAAAGAATTAGAAATGAAACAGCAGGACTATTATGATTTAGGAGACATACTTTTATATTTACTTTATACGACTTACTCTTCCAACAATAAAAAAGTTCTTCCTTGGACAGAAGAACTTTCTTTAGAAAAAGAAACCGTACATTTACTAAAAAGGTTATTAAGAATTCAAGAACCTTATTCAGATATCAGTGAACTTTCAGCAGATCTTCATGCTGCACTTATATCTAAAGAAAAATAAATTACTTCATGGAGGGGTATTAACTGCTACTCCTCCCTCCTTTTCGTTTATAGCGGTTACTACCACTCATTGGAGACCGTTTATACCCCCTGCTGCTGCTACTGCTGCCTCGACGATAATGGCTATGTCTTCGCTCGCTGCTGCCTTCGGAAAGCTGCTTAATTTTCTTCATTATTTTTTTAAACATATTTTTCACCACTTTTCTTCTTTTCTAGAGCTTACTGTTTTATTGTTATAGCCTAACATATATTAGAGATAAACCTTACTGATAAGTACTTATTAACAATCATCGTTTGTTAAATCTGTTTAACTTCAATAGCTACCTTTTTTAGCGCAATATACAACTAAATGTTAGTACGGCCTAAATTAAACGCAAATAAAAGAATAAACTTTTAAAATGAAACTTATTTAAATAAAAAAACTCTGGAGACTTTTCTCATCTCCAGAGTTTTTTTCACTACATGTTTATTTTATTTTACAGCTTCTTTTAATTCCTTACCTGCTTTAAAAGCGGGTACTTTGCTAGCTGCAATTTGTATTTCTTCACCTGTTTGTGGGTTTCTTCCTGTACGAGCTGCACGGTCGCGCACTTCAAATGTTCCAAATCCTACTAATTGG
Source organism: Peribacillus butanolivorans (assembly GCF_001273755.1). GTDB lineage: Bacteria > Bacillota > Bacilli > Bacillales > DSM-1321 > Peribacillus > Peribacillus butanolivorans. The sequence goes on along the minus strand of NZ_LGYA01000001.1, from coordinate 2,027,493 downwards.
ATTTTTTCCTCTTTAGCAAGCGTAGTTGTGATTGTTTCAAACAATGCATCCACTACTTTTTTAGCGTCGTCTTTTGTTAGTTCAGCTTGTGCTGCCACAGTACTCACTAGTTCTGTTTTATTCATATCAAACACCTCATCCTTTTAATTCTATAAAGTATGTAGAGAAGCCAACATAACATATCTTGTATATGTCTGTCACTTAATATGACTAAATAAAAGAAAGTTTAACCCTGTAATTAATGGTGAATGTGATTTTCACGAAAGTAAATCATATAAAAACGAAAGAATATTAGTTCATTTGAATCCTTACGATATACAAAAAAGCGCAATTCTTTCCATGATACATGGAAAGAATTGCGCTTTATTTTAGATAATAATTCCGATAGCTTGATGGATAAGGTGAGACTATTATTCAACTTTCCATGGTTTCAAACTGCAGCCATTCATAAATAGTATCCATATCTATATTTTCTTCCAAATGTGAAGCCAAGAGGTTATAAGCTTCTTCTCTTCGCTCTGAGTCACTTTGAACATTTTCCTTCACTTCATCTAATCCTTTTGACCTTCGAATTTGATTAACTAGCATTCTTGTAAACAAGCGATTATGGAAAATCCCATGAAGATAGGTCCCAATGACTTTGTTGTCTGCAGAAATAGCCCCATCCTCTCTTCCATCCTTCAATAAAAGAAATGGCCTTACTAGTGTAGAGTCCAATGATGTTCTCCCTAAATGGATCTCAAAACCAGTCAGATTCAGTTCTCCTTCCATGATCCCTGAAGAAAGAACACCTTCCATTTGGACCGTTTTCTTTTCTGCATTAAAAACGGTTTGTACTGGAAGAAGAGAAAGTCCTATTGCATTTTCTCCGCAGCCCTCGACAGCATCAGGATCGAAAAGCTTCGTACCAAGCATTTGAAATCCACCACATATCCCAAATATTAATGTCCCTTTTTCACGCAAATCTTGGATAGCCCTATCCAGTCCTGCTCTTCTAAGCCACTCTAGATCTTCCATCGTGTTTTTTGTACCCGGCAAGATAAGCAGGTCAGGATTCCCTAATTCGTGCACACTGCCTACAAGTCTGACGCCTACACCCGGTTCATCAAAGAAAGGATCCACATCTGTAAAATTGGAGATACGAGGCAATCTTAAAACGGCGACATCGATTGGAAATTCCGCCTTTTTAGGTTTTTTAAACCGCAAGGAAGATAGTGCTAATGAATCTTCCGCTTCAATATTCACGTCTATATAAGGAAGGACACCGAGGACTGGAATCCCTGTTTCTTTTTCCACCCATTCAATGCCGTCATCCAATAACTCGCGCATCCCACGAAATTTATTGATGATAATCCCCTTTACACATTCGCGTTCATCCTTATCCAATAAGGCAAGTGTTCCAATAATTGAGGCAAAAACTCCACCGCGATCAATGTCAGCTACCAAAATGACCGAGGCATCTGCAAGTTTGGCCATACGCATATTTGCAATATCTCGATCCTTCAGGTTGATTTCGGCTGGACTCCCTGCTCCTTCAAGAACGATAATGTCATATTCGTCCTGGAGTTTTTCCACCGATTTACGTACGATGGGCATGGCTTCTTGGACAAATTGATATCGATAGCTTTTTGCATCCATATCAAGAAAATGTTTTCCATGCACAATGACTTCTGAAACCATATCCTGCTTCGGTTTTAATAGAATCGGATTCATATCAGTGGTTGCTGTAATCCGTGCAGCCTCAGCTTGCACTCCTTGAGCACGGCCGATTTCACCGCCATCCAACGTTACATACGAATTTAAAGCCATGTTTTGCGATTTGAATGGTACGACTCGTAATCCTTTATTGGAAAACACCCGGCACAGTGCCGTACAAATCAAACTTTTCCCTACATCAGAGGACGTCCCTTGTATCATAATGGATCTTGCCTTCATTCGACTCACCCCTTAAAACTCTAATCCTTTGACAGCTCCGATTCCCTCTTCATAGTAATGCTTAGTCGCATCAATATTAGAAACTAAATCCGCCAAATCCATCAGTTCCCGTTTGGCATCTCTGCCTGTAACGACTAGATGCATATGAGCGGGTCGATTACGAATCGCATCAATTACTTCTGCTAGTGGCAAGACATCTTCAATCGGGAACTTAGAGATGGCCAACGCATTGTTTAACTCATCCAGAACCAGTAAATCAATTGTAGGATCACAAAGGGCCTGTTTTGCTTTTTCCCAAGCTATTGTTAGTGCCTCCCGATGCTCTTGTGGAGTTTTGGTCCATGTAAAGCCAATCCCAAGCTGTTCCATTTCAACCCCTAATTTCTTTAAAGCCAATGCCTCTCCATATGTTCGCTCTGGAGATTTTATAAATTGGAGAAATTTAACGTTCATGCCTCTCCCAATTGCCCGTAAAGTAACTCCAAGTGAGGCAGTCGTTTTCCCTTTCCCATTTCCGGTATATATAAGAAACAATCCTCTGCGAGCCATCTTATTCGCCTACCTTCATAGCCAAACTGTTTTTTCTACGTATGAAGTTCGTTTAGTAGCAGAAACAGGTTGATCCTTTTTAGGATAGCCGATAAAAATAGTACCGATTACTTTTTTGTTTTCCGGCGAACCGATAAATTCGTGCAGTCGTTCATCCCTGACAAGGCCTACTCCTCTAGTGCGCCATACAAAGCCAAGACCAAGTTCTTTTGCTGCAAGCCACATCGAATGAACAGCACAACAAGAGGCAAATACATTGTCCTCGGATGAATCCGGATCTTCAGGCAAAATATCAGAGGTTACGACAATGATAAGCGGAGTAGTTTTTACAACTTCTAGTGAACTATCAATCAATTTCGGCTTGGTCGGGAAACGCTCATGTAAATATTTTTCTGCCAACTGTTCATAGCGTTGCTTCGCTTCTCCCTTGATTACATAAAAACCCCAAGGTTCACGTAATCGGTCGTTAGGGGCATATGTAGCTGCTTCTAATAACTGCCTGATTTTTTCATCTTCTACTTCTTTTTCTTCATAGTTTCGTATGGCTCTGCGGTCTTTCAATTCTTGAATGATAGACATCTTGACTCGTTCCCTTCACTCGTAGACTCTGATTCAATCACTTTTTCAAACCATTGGATTTTTTCTCTTAATTGAACGACTTCACCTACCAGAAAGATTGCCGGATTTTGAATTTCCGCTTCCACAGCAAGCATAGAAATCGTGTTCAAGGTTCCAGTTATCGTCCTTTGTTTATCTGTAGTACCCCATTCAATGACAGCCACTGGTGTTTCTTCGTCTCTACCATGCTCTATCAATTGTTCGCAGATAAATGGCATATTACCAATTCCCATGTAAAAGGCGATGGTATCAATTCCTTGAGCCAATGCCTGCCAATTCAGGTTGTCTTGACCCTTGTAATCACGTCCATGTCCGGTCACAATCGCAAAACTCGACGCATGTTCACGATGGGTAACCGGTATACCGGCATAAGCTGGAGCTGCAATGCCCGCTGTCACTCCTGGGATTATTTCATATTCTATCCCATTAGCCGCCAGGACCTCAGCTTCCTCTCCTCCCCGACCAAAGACAAACGGATCTCCTCCCTTTAGACGGGTAACATTTTTCCCCTGCAAGGCCTTTTCTACCAAAAGTGAATGAATTTCTTCTTGAATGAGATGATGTCTCCCGGGTGATTTCCCGCAATATACAAGCTCCGCATTTTCTTTTGCATAGGTTAATAGTTTTGGATTGACGAGCCTGTCATAAGCTATGACATCAGCCTGTTGAATACATTCCATTCCATATACCGTAATTAGTTTCGGATCTCCGGGACCCGCACCGACCAGATGTACCTTTCCCGGTTTCATGCTCTTGCCTCCTCTTATTTATCAAAAAAACACCTTTTCATTGTTGATATGTTTCGTGTCCCATCAGTTTTTTTTGTTTTAAGCATGCACCTATCCAATTCTCAACAAGTTTAGGATTGGAAGCAAAATGAAAATGGGTATAACCAGCAACCAGATTACCTATTATGCACCCTTCTTTCTTTGAACCAAATCTTCCTTTCGCCTCGTAGGCATGCGGAAGCACATCATCTGACTCAAATGTGGAATAGTGGAATTCATGACCTTTTGCCTGCTCACAATCTTTTATTAAAAAATTGCTTTCGGTTCCAGTTATTTCACGATATCCCAGTGCCGCAAGCTTTTTCTGCATTTTGATCCTACCTGGAATCAATCCTGCCATCGGATACTTTTCTCCAGAAGTTGTTTCAATAGATTTGCTCAAAAACATGAATCCACCACATTCTGCTAGAGTTGGCAAACCCTTTTCAATGGCGTTTCTGATGGATTTTATAGCAATTTCATTGCGAGAAAGTTCATCTGCAAATTCTTCTGGAAAACCGCCTCCAAGGTATAAGCCATCCGCATCCAACGGAACTTCATCCCCTTTTAATGGAGAAAAATACTTGATGTTCGCTCCTTTTGCTTCAAGCAACTCAAGGTTTTCCTGATAATAAAAATTAAAGGCCGCATCTTTTGCAACGGCGATGCACACGTCTTTCTTGCTACTAGACTGAAAGATTCCTGAATTCCCACTGGAAATGGTGCTGGTCTTAGCCAAGAGATACAGCTGTTCGATATCAATCGTTTCCATGACTAAATGAGCGAGTTTATCGAAAAATGGTTCAAGTTCACCTCGTTCAATGGCAGGAATTAAGCCTAAATGACGGCTAGGAATATCAATATCTAACTCTCGCTTCATATACCCCATCACTGGAACATCGCATTCCTGCTCGATGGCTGCTTTGACAATTTTGTAATGCCCCTCACTTCCCACTTGATTGGCAATTACTCCAATAATGTTCGGACCCGTAGAAAAAGCTTGAAACCCTTTAACAATCGCAGCTGCGCTACGCGCCATACTCGCACAGTTGACAATTAACAAGACAGGACTTTCAGTAATCATGCTGATTTCAGCTGTTGACCCCGTATTCGATAAAGGATTTTTCCCATCGAAAAAGCCCATGACTCCTTCGATAATCGAGATATCCGCTCCAATGCTCGCTTTGTTAAGTATTTCTCGGACGATATCGTGCTCAAACATCCAGCTGTCAAGATTTCGTGAAGTTCGCCCTGTAACGGCTGTATGATAGGTTGGATCAATATAGTCAGGACCACATTTAAAACCCTGAACGGTATACCCTTTCTTCTGGAGGGCTGCCATAATTCCGATGGTCAATGTCGTTTTTCCGACACCGCTTCCGGTGCCAGCAATAACTAATCTTCTATCGCTCATAAATATCCCCCCCTTCCTTATAAAGGAATAATCCCTACTGAAATGGTGACATTTCCCGATTTTTTCTTAACCAGCTCCAGTTGTTCCGCTCCTGTAAAAATTCTAACAGCTGGCTCACTCACCCCATAAGCACCTGTGTATTTATATACTGTGTCTGACGGAGCTTCAATTTTAGCCTGATTAAGTTCTTCCGGTTCAAAATACACAAATTCCCAACCGTGTTTTTGAACGACTTCAAGCAAACCAATTTCATCTTTCTTTATTGAAATTGTACATATTGCTTTAACACTTTTTATTGAAAATGATAATTCCGCTAATGTTTCCACAATTACCTGCTCAATTTCAACGGCTGATGTTCCTCGATTACAACCGATTCCAAGAACAATGACTTTTGGACGAAAAACAATACCATTGTCCAGAATCTTATTTTCAGTCTGCCTAAGCTCCCGATGAGTAACGACTAATGCTGCTTGAGGCTTTGCTTTAAGAGCGTCATCAATTGACGGATAAACGATTATTTGTTCAGGTAATACTGTTTCATACGTCCACCAGTTCCGTTCACCCGACTCCTGAACGATTGCAACATGCTCTTCATTTACAACGGACGCACTGACTGGCGTTAATTTTTCCGCAGAATCCCAAACCCAGCCAAAGCGCTGGCCAAATAAATCGACAGGAATTGTTTTTTGTACATCTGATGCAGTTGTAATAATTGCATTTGCATCAAGCGCTGCTGCAACTTCCTTGGTAAGTTCATTTGCTCCTCCAAGGTGTCCTGACAAAACACTGATAACATTCTCCCCTTTGTCATCAATGACAACAACTCCTGGGTCCGTTTTTTTATCCTTCAAAATTGGAGCAATCATCCGGACGACGGCACCGAGTGAAATAATTAAAATGATTCCTTTATATTCCTTGAATAAAGCGGGTAACAGCATACGGACGCTTCCCGAAAAAAGCTGGATTTGTCTGTGCTCTTCATCCCCTTTTTCAAACTTGCTCATGTAATATAGATCAGAATTTGAAAAAACAGTGTGTAATTTTCTTGCTAATTCTACACCATGCTTTGTAATTGCTACGATTGCATAAGTATGTGACCGTTTTATGGGGGCAAGTTCCTCTTCTTTTAATTCAATGATCATGGCTTGACACCTTTTCGGAAACCGTGGGTAAAGCTCGCATCATATAGTTTGGAACGGTATTCATCTTTATCATGGATATTAGGGTCTAACGCCCATCCAGCCAAAATCATTGCATGCTTGCGGATTCCATTTTTACGCATATCGTCATCTAAATTCACTAAGGTAGTACGAACAATTTTTTGGTCCGGCCATGTTGCCCGTTGAATGACTGCAACAGGCGTATCATCTTTCCACCCCGCTGTTTGGAGTTCTTTGACGATTTTTTTTGTTAAGGTTGCGCTTAAGAAAAGGGCAATCGTACAATGATGACTCGCTAAATCTCGTAATTTTTCGAATTCTGGAACCGGTGTCCGTCCTTCAGCTCTCGTTAAAATAAGTGTCTGAGTTAAATCGGGAATCGTCAGCTCGGCGCCAATTGCTGCTGCTGAAGCAAATACTGAACTAACACCAGGAATCACCTCATAGCCAATATCCTCTTTCTTCAATAGAACAATTTGTTCCATGATTGCACCGTACATAGCAGGATCTCCTGTGTGAATACGTGCTACCATTTTTCCTGCTTTAACACGATCAACCATAACATCAACAATTTCTTCCAAATGCATTCCAGCCGTTTTCAGCACCTCGGCATCAGGTTTTGCCTTTGCAATCAATTCTTCATTTACTAATGAATCCGTATATAAAATAACGTCTGCTGTTTGGAGAATATTCAATCCTTTTACCGTAATCAAATCCGGATCTCCTGGACCAGCACCTACAATATAAATTTTCACTTTCTCACCACCATCAAAGTTAAGTATTCTAGTTCAAGTCCTTCCAATTCACTTAAGTTCCAGATTACTTCTTCATCGGAAGTGACTTTGGTTACAACTGAAGCCTTTTCAAGCAAATCTAAATCTTTTAATACAGTTATCATTAAATCGATTACTTTTGCGACTTTAATGAACACTACAGCATCATGATCTTCAATCGCCTTCTTCATCGCTTCATAATCATCTCTTGCAGGAATAATCGCGACATGATCATCGCCATCTGCCAAAGCAATGCCCAATCTTGAAGCTGACCCGTTAAACGAAGAAATGCCTGGTACCGTCTTAATCTCAACTTCAGGATGCAACTCCTGCATCAATTTCATCATATGTATGAACGTACTATATAAAAGCGGATCTCCTTCTGTAACGAAAGCAACATCTTTACCTTCATATAACTTTTGCCAAACCTTCTCAACTGTTTCGTTCCATTCCCGATCCAAAATCGTTTGATCCTTCGTCATCGGAAAAACAAGTCCGAGCATTTCCTTCTCCTCAGGCCGAATGTATACTTCTACGATACGATGGGCGTAGCTTTTGCTACCTTTTCTTTTTTTCGGATACGCAATAACTGGCGATTCCTGAATGACTCGAAACGCTTTTACTGTAATAAGCTCCGGATCTCCAGGACCGACGCCAAGACCATATAATGTACCAAGATTACTCATTCATGTCTTCCTTTCGTTGTGCAGTAATGATATAAACCGGATTCAGCGGTACAAATCTGTTCATTCCTAAAATAGGTTTGCTTCGTGAAATTTGAGCGTGCATGATGGAGGTTTGAAAACCTGCTTCTGCAAATGCCTCGTTCGCACGGTAAAGATTTTCTATCGTAGCGGCATTAAGGACAATCCTTCCGCCTTTTTTCAACCGATTGCAGCAAGTATTGATGAGGTCTACCATCTCTCCGCCTGTCCCACCGATAAAAACGGCATCCGGATCAGGAAACGTTTCTAAGCCTTGCGGTGCTTTTCCATGAATCGCCGTTAAATCGGTACGAAACTTACGTTGGTTTTGTAAACAATTTTCTAAATCCGGCTCATTTTTTTCAATCGCAAAAACTTGACCTTCAGGTGAGAGCTTCGCAGCTTCAATCCCCATTGAGCCCGTACACGTCCCAACATCCCAGACGATGCTGCTTTTCTTAAGGTTTAACGCATGAAGGCTTAATACTCGAATTTCCTTTTTGGTAATGAGACCTTTATCTGGCTTCCGCTGCGAAAATTCTTCATCTTCAATGCCTAAAGACCAGCTCGGTCCTTCAGATATCTTTTTCAAAATGACGACATTTAACGGAGAGAATTTCCGCTCTATCATTTCTTCAAGTTCATACCAGCCTGAATGTTCATTTTCTCCTTGAAGATTCTCCGCCACAAATGCCCGATATTCTGTCATACCAAATGATAGAAGATATTTAGCAAGTTGATTAGGACTATTTTCAACGTCAGTAAGCAATGCAACTTTTGCTTTCCCATCGATCCGTTGGGCCAACCCTTTCATACTTCGACCATGAACACTAACAAGGAAAGCATCTTGCCAGCTTTCACCCATTTTGGCAAAAGCGAGTTGAACTGAACTAAAATATGGGTATACTTCTATATTCATCTTGCTGGAAAGATAGCCGCCAATTCCGTAAAATAGCGGATCACCAGAAGCTAAAACGACCGTCGGACGAGTCTCTTCCTGTAGTCGTTCTACAACTGCTTTCATGCCGCCCTTTATGACAATCTTCTTTCCTTGATAATTCGGGAAGAAGGACAAGACCCTCTCACCGCCGATAAGCACTTCACTTTCTTCAATCCATTGTGCATATTGAGGCAGTAAGCTTTCTTGACCGTTATCTCCTATCCCGATTAATTTAATCGATTGAGTCAATTCCAACAGCCCTTCCTAGTAATTGTCCTTTCAACGAATAAATCGCCGTTTCCATTTCAATGCCGCCCTTCACTTGCTTTAATCCTGAGTGACAGCAGGCTTCACAAAGTTTATTGAAGAATTCTTTGTTATCAATCTCGGCCATCATATCACCGACTTGCGATGCGGTGTTTGCGTTCTTAATTTCAAAAACAAGGTTATCATCTGCTCCGACACTTTGGGCAATTTCAGATAAAAAGTCGAAGTCGACTGGTGCACTTTTTGAATGCACCATCATCACACCTTGTGCAACTTTCGAAAATTTTCCCATCATACCAACAAGAGATACCTTTTTAATTCCCTGTCTTTTGCATTGCTTTAGCGAGAAGCCTACAAAGTCACCCATTTCAATAAAGGCTTCTTCAGGTAACCCCTGAAGAAGACCCATAGCATACTTTTCGCTTCGACCACCTGTCGTTAAGACAAGATGATCACAGCCACCAGCTTTAGCAACACTAATCGCCTGGACAATACTTGCCATATATGCGGAACTGGAAAAAGGAACGACGGTGCCCCTTGTTCCCAAAATGGAAATGCCACCGACAATCCCTAACCGGCCGTTTAATGTTTTCTTCGCGATTTCTTCACCTGCTGGTACGGATATAACGACTTTCACACCTCTATTAACCTTAAATTCTTCTAATGTTTGTTGCACGGTTGTTAAAATCATTTTGCGCGGCACAGGATTAATTGCCGCTTCTCCGACAGGAACAGGAAGACCAGCTTTGGTCACGCGACCAACACCAATCCCTCCATCCAAGATGATGCCAGGTGTATCTACCCAGCTGACAGTAGAAATTATATGTGCCAGATGAGTGGCATCTGGATCATCGCCAGCATCTTTAATTGTTTCTGCACTAACTGAATTTTCCGTTATATCATATTTCTCAATTGTAAAAGTAGCATCTCTACCTATAGGCAAAGAAATCGTTGCCTCCTCAAGTGCATCACCAGTGATCAATGCGATCAATGCCGCTTTAGTTACTGCTGTTGAACAGGCTCCGGTCGTATACCCATGCCGCATTTGGGAGGGATCTTTCTTGACTTTCTTTTCCATGATTTAACCTAATCAGCTAAAAGGGAAATCGCATTCAATGCCGCAACCGTGACAGTACTTCCGCCTTTTCGGCCAACATTTGTAATGAATGGCACTTCGGTAATTTTTGCTAGTTCTTCTTTTGATTCCGCGGCAGAAACAAATCCAACAGGCATACCAATAATTAAGTCGGGTTTAGCAATCCCTTCTTTAATAAGACGAATGAGTTCTAACAATGCTGTTGGTGCGTTACCAATGGCATATATCCCGCCTTCATTTTCCTTTACGGCTTTTTGCATCGAAATGATGGCTCTTGTCGTTTTCAGTCGTTTTGCTTCAACCATTACATCTGGGTCTGAAATATAGCAATGAACGTCCCCGCCATGTTTTTGAAAACGTTTTTTCCCCGTTCCACTTTCTATCATTTGAACATCGGCAATAACATGTCTTCCTTTGCGGATTGCTTCTACACCAGCTTGAATGGCATTTGGATGGATAATGACACTTCTTCCTAATTCAAAGTCTGCTGATGCATGAATTACACGGCGAACTATCTTCCACTCATCTTCTGAAAAATCATGATTACCCATTTCTTCAGCAATAATTGAAAAACTATAATCATATATTTTATCTGGATCAACCGTTAGGGGTTTAAAATCTGTTTTAAAATCCATCGTACATTCCTCCTATTTTTCGTTTAGTTGTTTTTTCAAATCGGCAATGACCAGATTAAAACTGGAATGAACATTTTTATAATCAACATCGGGACGAGAAATCATAATCGTCTCAATTCCACATTCCAATGCTGCTTCCAATTTCTCATCAACAGATCCAACCTTGCCACTTTCTTTTGTAATCATTAACGTGACACCATATTGATTGTATAGCGCTTTGTTCAATTCTTTTGAAAATGGACCTTGAACCGCGACTATATTTTTTTGCTCTATGCCTAACTGAGCACATTTTTCCATATTATCAATGCGCGGAAGCATTCTCGCTATCACTCTTGTATTCTCCAGACCTACTAACTCTTTAGCAAAAATCGCTAAGGTTTTACTTCCAGTCGTTAGCATAATAACTCCCCGCTTTGTAGCAGCAAGCTTGGCGGCTTCAGCATAATCACGAACCATAATCAATTTCTCATTCTGGAATCGTTGACTTTCACGTTCATAACGAATATAAGGAACATTTGCTTCCTTTGCTGCCTGAAGAGCGTTTTTCGATGCTTCTTCTGCAAATGGGTGACTTGCATCAACTACCGCATGAAATCCTTCTTCGATGATTAAAGATGCCATATCTGTTGCAGTTAATCGTCCAATTTGGGTTGTTACCTTCGCATCTTGCAAACTTTTTGCTGCCGACTCGGTCACTACCGTTGCCAAAACTTGGAATCCCACCCGTTGGATTTCAATCGCTAATTCCCTTGCATCGCTTGTACCCGCTAAGAACAAAATCATTTTGTAGTCCCCACCACTTGCTCATCATGGTCATGGTGGGCATGGCCATGGTCTGTTTCATGACCGTGATCGTGGTCATGGTGGTCATGCCCATGGTCGTGATCATGATGATGATGGTGATGGTGGGCATGGCCATGTTCCTCCACATGTTTACGATAGTTTTCTAGATCACGGGTACCACTTGATCTTCCTTCGCTAGCTTCGATTACACGTTCTTTCAGTATGGTTTGTAATGTTGTATGATAACCAAAGTATTTCGCCAAAACAAATTCATGCTCTGGATATTGGTCTTGATAGCCTGTTAGCATATTCTCCATTCTCTCCATTAACACACCTGTGAAGAGGAAATATGGAAGCATCACTATTTTTTTGGCACCTAACCGAATACAGCGTTCAATGCCTTCATCAACAAACGGATCCGTAACACCCATGAAGGCATTTTCGACCCACTTCACATTTAATTTTTCCCACAATAATCGTGAAATTTTATAAATATCGCTATTTGCATCAGCATCACTTCCACCTCGACCTATCAGCAATATTGCTGTCTCCGGATGTTCCAAAGATGTATCGAATCCAACTTCCTCAAGGCGATCTGTCAGAATCGTTAATACTTCATGGTGAACCCCAATCGTTTGTCCATATGTGAATGTAACCGCTGGATACTTATTCCTTCCATCCTCTATTTCAGCTGGAATATGTAATTTTGAATGTCCTGCATGCAACAAAATAATCGGAATGACGATAACTTCAGTGGCCCCTCTTTTTATGCAATTGTCAATGCCTTGGGATATATTTGGCGTGGCAAATTCCAAGAAGCATGTTTCAATTAATAAAGAGTCGTCCATTGTCGGAATCATATTTATAATAAAACGATTAACTTCCTCGTTTCCAGAAGCTAGTCTGCTTCCATGTCCTACGAATAATACTGCTTTCATTTGTTATCCCCCTCTTGATTAGTCTTCACAAGGCGCAGGCTCTATTTTTATTTTGGGAGCAATGTCTTGATATAAATAGCCCTGTATCTTTTTCGCCCGTTTGAAATATTTAAATAGTCGTTCATTAGGATGAGCATTTTGTTTATATTCGTTGACAATGTTTGTAATTAATTCAACTAGTTGATCCGGTTCAATTCCTTCTGCAACTGGTTGACCAGGATGAGCCGTTCTGCCAACAGGTTTAGCTCCAAGGAATAAATCAAATTTCCCTTTTCGGAAAACGATCCCGATATCATCCATCACTGCACTATAACAAGCCATTCCACACCCATTAAAACCAATGTTCAGTTCCTTAGGCATATCAATCCCACCAAGCACCCTCTGTATTTCATCCGCGTAAGGAATGGATTCCACTTTTTCACCATCACAGAAATCACAGGCTTTTAAAGTCAATACATCCCCAATTGGCGATAATAAAAAGTTTGCTGATTGCAATTTGCCAGTAATAACTTCTGGATCTGTTGTAGGAATCTTTAAAACGATTTTATGATTTGGTGTATATTCCATCGTTCCCTTTTCTCCAACAACTTCTGCAAGTGTCATCATTTGTTTCGGAGTAAATTGCTTGTTCGCCACACCTGGGCTAACGGCAAGCTCGAATACCGACTCAATTTTTTGCTGAACAATCGGCGTAATTGATTGCTGAACTGTTTGACCCTTGACTCTTGTGAGGGCTTCCATTGCCACTTCAAAAGATGTGCTCTTTTTTTCTGGTGCTTTTGTAAGCAATCCAACTCCGCCAGTCGACTCGGTGTACGCTTCCTGCATAGAGCCCGTTTCTTGATCTAATGCCCAAGGTTCTGCTTCTTTTTGCAAGCGTTGATGCGGCTTCAATGGTTGCTTTTCCGAATTCAATGTATACTTTCTTTGATATCCACGTGGCGTGATGATTTTGTCATCATATAAAAAGGTAGATGAATTTCCAATAATGACGGTTGTTAGCATCCCTATATCGTGATTTAACATGTCTTTCAAATTGGTTATCACAATATCCTGACGATCGCGATACGCACTTTTTACCAATCCGACAGGTGTTTCGGGCGAGCGGTAACGCAGTAAAATGTTCTGTGTTTCAACAATTTGCCTAGTCCGTCTACCGCTTCGAGGATTATAAAGTGCAATGACAAAGTCAGCCATTGCTGCAGCCTCCACTCTTTTGGCAATCAGATCCCAAGGCGTTAAGTGGTCACTGAGGCTGATGGTACAGGAATCATGCATGACAGGTGCACCAAGTAAAGACGCACATGAATTGATGGCAGAAATACCAGGAATGATTTCAATGGCTACTCCCGTTTCTTCTTTCCAGCCTTTTTCAATCAATACTTCATAAACCAGCCCTGCCATTCCGTATACCCCTGCATCACCACTCGAAATTACAGCCACTTTCTTTCCCAACTCCGCCTGTTTCACTGCTTCTTGTGCACGTGATACTTCTTCAGTCATACCTGTACTTATAATCGTTTGATCTGTAAGAAGGCCCTGTATGAGTTCCACATATGTTTTGTAACCAATGATGAAGTCACTTTCTTGTAGGGCTTCTACAGCACGTTTGGTAATATGTTCAAAATTCCCTGGTCCAAAGCCAACGACAAATAATTTACCGTTTGTACTCATTTAGACATCTCCTTTTACGACTTGTCTTTTGAAATTCCTGTTAGAGCTGGAAAATCTGGATTAGGAGTCATTTCTCCATTAGTAAATTGGTAAATCATCTGTGGAATAAACTTCTCATCATCGAGATTACGGACAATCTCTCGTCCAAAATCAGGTGAGTCCACTCGATACCATGTCCCTTGTGGATAAGCAATCACAATGCAGGCATCCTTACACCTGCCGTTACAACGAGTTCTAGTAGTATGGATTTTTTGATTCAGACCTTGTGAAGTAATTTCATCACGAATTGCTTGCGTTATTTCTTCGCCACCTTTTTTCATGCAACTGCTGCCGTTACAAATCAAAAGATGTGAATTTGTGCCTTTTAAGTTCCAAGTTGTCATCTTCTTCCTCCTAAATCTGAGAAAAGGCAAAATAAAAAACCTTAACTGTTAGAGTTAAGGTTAAAAAAACTATATGAAAAGGGAGCCTCCAGCAAGCAAAGTGAAACTCTCAAAATCTCCATAGTCCTTCTACCTTTCCCTCCGAAAAGTATCACACAATTTTAAAAGCAGGTTTCCTGGCTTACGCTTCAATTTACTTTTGTCCCTTCCCAGCTCTAGGCCAGTGGTTATCGACAATTTCATCAGCGTTACAGTAGCGGGGGCTGCATCGGATTCTCACCGATTTCCCTATTATCCCTTGCGTGTTCATACAAGAGCACTTTTAAATTGAAATATTTGGTTTTATAATAATATATTTCTAGTTAACTTTATCTATCATATAACAACTTTTTTAAAATTCAATAGTTTATTCCGACTGTTTTGAAAAGTTTAATGGTGAAAATCCAGCTTCATGCCTTTCCTCTCAGCGATTTTATCCTTCTCAAAAAAAAATATGAATAGAGTGTAGATGGAATCATTGCTTTATGGTACAATAAACGAGAATTTTCAAAAAATTACATAAGTTTTATGGTGCTAGATTCCTCGGAATTTAGCTTAATAGGGAAGTCGGTGTAAATCCGGCGCGGTCCCGCCACTGTAAAGGGAAGTCCTAATACGTAAAGTTTAATCCACTGTCAATCGAGATGGGAAGGATGTATGAGGATGATGATCCAGAGCCAGGAGACCTGCCATGAAGCGTGAAACTGTTTCAACCTACGAGGATGGGTGTGCGGATCAGGCAGATAAGCTAATATTTGTATTATGCTGCAAACTTACTGTTCATTACGCACTTCTTTCTTTTTGAGAGAAGTGCTTTTTATGTTGCCCGCCACTTCTCTTCTCAGCTTTAATCATTAAAAATAAAAGCGTTGAAAGGAGAAAAAATGAATAAAGCCAATTGGAAAATACTTTATTTTGTCATTTTACTACTCTTCATACCAAAGAAGGCAATGGCCATGCATATTATGGAGGGCTTCTTACCGATCGAATGGGCGATATTCTGGTGGGCTGTGACACTTCCATTTTTAATCTTGGGTTACCGTTCCATTAGGTCTAAAGTGAAGGAAAACCCAGAAACAAAAATGATGCTGGGTCTGTCCGGCGCATTCGTTTTTATTTTATCAGCTCTAAAAATCCCTTCCGTTACAGGAAGCTCTTCACACCCTACCGGCGTCGGTTTAGGTTCAATCTTGTTTGGGCCACTGGCCATGAGTGTCGTCGGTTCTATTGTTCTGTTATTTCAAGCTGTATTACTAGCTCATGGAGGACTAACTACGCTAGGAGCCAATGCTTTTTCCATGGCTGTTTGCGGGCCGTTCATTGCTTATTTTGTATTCAAAGGCACTACTAAATTAGGTTGGTCCTTTTCTCTTGCTGTTTTCTTAGCAGCAACTTTCGGAGATTTGGGCACCTATGTGATAACTTCTGTACAACTTGCTTTAGCTTTCCCATCGGAGGTAGGGGGATTTATGGCCTCATTCACTAAATTTTCAGGAATCTTCGCCCTTACCCAAATACCTTTAGCAATCAGTGAAGGTTTATTGACAGTCGTTGTCATGAATTTCTTGAAGAAATACAATCTAGGCGAATTGAAATTACTGCGAGTGTTATCTAAGGAGGCTCGTTAGCATGAAAAAAAGTTTATTGTTGCTTTTTCTAGTCGTCATACTTGCTATAATTCCGTTAATCACCCAACAAGGAACAGAATTTGGTGGAGCTGATGGAGTGGCGGAAGAAGCCATCACTAAAATCCAACCGGAATATAAGCCTTGGTTCAACAGTATCTGGGAGCCGCCAGGTGCAGAAACCGAAAGCTTATTGTTTGCTCTCCAAGCCGCGATTGGCGCCGGATTCATAGGATACTTCATCGGCGTTATGCGACAAAAAAATAAACAGGCCGTTCAAGAAAAGGACGAACAGGAAAAACATGTTACTCATAGATAAATACGCCTATTTCAACCGGCTAAAGCATGTACATCCTTTAGAGAAAATGATTTTTGCCCTCTCCCTTTTGTTGTTTTCTTTAGCAGTGAGGGATACGACCGTCTCACTCATCACCTTTACAGTGATGAGTGCTTTTATCATTTTCGGGGCAAAAATCCCAATCTCTTATTATCTAAAATTACTCTTATTACCTGGATTTTTTGTACTATCAGGTACAATTACCATCCTTTTTTCATTCGCAAGTAAATTTACTTCGATACCAAATGTATGGTGGTCCTGGAATTTCGGCAGCTGGCAAATATTTATCAGCGAAGACAGTATCAAAACAGTAATTGGTCTAATCGTTGTCGTATTAAGCAGTATCAGCTGTTTATATTTCCTAACCTTAACTACTCCCATCACAGTTATACTAAATGTATTGCGTAAGCTGAAACTGCCTTCATTGCTGATTGATTTAATCGAATTAACTTATCGCTTCATCTTTATTTTTTTAGATACAGCTATGGCCATTCATCAATCACAGTCATCACGGCTTGGGTATAGTTCAGTGAGGAAGGGAATTCGATCTCTCGGGTTACTTATATCTTCCCTGTTTTTAGGAGTGTTTCAGCGCTCTGAACAATTAACGATGGCAATGAACGCAAGAGGGTATCAAGAGAATATTTCATTTATCGATGACTCTTACACTTATTCCTCTCGTAATTGGCTGATTACCATTGTAACTCTATTAAGCTTATTCTTTATTTATAGATATATATAAATTGGGGGCAGTTCGATAATGGAAGAACATATTTTTAATATAGATGGCCTCACCCATCAATTCGCAGATGGGACGTTCGCATTAAAAGATCTTTCTCTTACTATTCAACAAGGTAAAAAAATTGCTTTATTAGGCAATAACGGTGCCGGTAAGTCAACTTTATTCCAACATTTAAACGGTCTTTTAAAGCCAACAACAGGATCCATCAAATTTAAGGGAAAGAAATTAAAATATGACAGAAAAACATTATTACTATTACGAAAACAGGTCGGAATCGTTTTTCAAGACCCGGATTCACAACTTTTTTCCGCTAATGTTCAACAGGATATATCGTTTGGACCGATGAACTTAGGTTGGGAAAGAGATGTCGTGCGGGAGAAAGTTGAATGGGCGATGGCCCAAACAGAAGTAACAGAATTGAAAGATAAGCCCACCCATTTTTTGAGCTTAGGACAAAAAAAGCGTGTTGCCATTGCTGGTGTGTTAGCCATGGAACCCGAAGTCTGGATCCTAGATGAGCCTACGGCGGGATTGGATTCTTATTTTTCCAAACAGATTATGGCTCTTTTGGATAACATCCATCTCCCTGATAAAACAATCATTTTATCAACCCATGATGTTAACTTAGCCTATCAATGGGCTGACGAAATCATTGTCATGAACGATGGAAAGGTCATATATCAAGGAGATCCTGTCACTATTTTTCATCATGAAGACCTTTTGTATCAAGCACATTTAGAAAAACCATGGATATTTGAAATGTTTCAATCACTTATTCAATCAAAGATATTCACAGAAGAAGACCCTGTCCCTAGAACGAAAGAAGAATTACTTCAAAAAATGGAGATTGAAAAGGTTAATTAAGAAGCAATCCCTAGCCTTTTTCATTAGGTCAACAGACTAGGGGATAAAAAGGAGATATTCTTCACTATCCAGGCAATTGAGTCGGTACCCAATACCTGGATAGTATTAGCCTAAGAGAAAAACAAGTAGCTGCAAAGTTCACTCTTGAAAGCTCATGCAATGCCCTGGTAATTTCTCCTTAATTATTTTATTGGCTTTCTTCTTCAGCCTCTTCCCCTTTTATCTCTATATTCTTTCCGTCTACATCATCAACTACAGATTGCATTTCACCTTCCGTATAAGTATCCGATACTTGCTCGTGGGTTTTAGCAAGCCCAGAGGACAATGTATCCTTTCGTTTATAATCACTGACGTCATAAATTCTTCCAGCTATATCTAAAGAATCCTTTTTTGATTCCTTGCTATCCATAGAATTCACTCCTTATTTCGAATTATTTTTATCTTGACCATTTTATTAAAACAGGGAAACTTGGTTACATTTGTCATCTCATATAGATTGACAGCATGAAGTAATGACAAGGGTATTTTGCGTAAAAAATAATCCAATATTCAATAAAGATAAAAAAAACTATGAAAAGGATGATTTATCGCTGATTTAACAACCAGAGGGTTCAATCTTATCTGATTGGGAACATGAAAAATGAGGTATTTCAGTATCCATATCCATCATTCCTATCCATTTTTATGAACTCCGTTTAATGTTATTTTTTCAAAAAGGCGCCCAATTGAAGTTGAAGAATGAGGTTAATTTCATCCTCCTTTTTTATTTGAAATTTTCCTTGTTTCTGACCCAATAGCTTATAAGCACTATTACTTTTCCCTTAGGTCCAATTGAAAAAGCGATTACTTTGAATAGGAACCGCCTTCATTCTCTGTCAACAATCTTTGCAAAGTCGTCAAGGCTAGTTGAATATTTGATATAGATTCGTGGTAAAAGATAGAGTTCGTCTTTAATGCCCTTCTCAGAAAATGGTTCAGGAGTTGTCGTAAGCCCAAACAAATAGTATTTCTTCGTTTCTGCTACGACTTTGTCATTGAAATTCCCGTATGGATACGCAAGAGCATAAACTGGTTTGCCCGTTATTTTTTGAATTTTATCTTTGGACCCTTTCAGTTCATATTCATAATTTTTTATTTTCGTCAAGTCAGGATGTGTAGCAGTATGAGACTGAATTGAGATCATACCCGAATCAGCCATCGTTTTTAAATCCGATTTCGATAATCGGTTTGAGCGACCAATAAAGTCAGAGATAACAAACATGGTACCAGATGGTTTAAAACGTTCGTTTTCCAATTTTTGAAAGATAGCAAATGCATTCAGGTTGTTTTTGTATCCGTCATCAAAGGTAATGAAAATGGGTTTGTTTACTTTATTAATGTCTTGCCACCGATCAAAAGTTAATAATGTGTAGCCGTGGTCTCGTAAATAAATCATTTGTTTTTCGAAATTCTTTGGGGTTACATATAACTCCATAGAACCGTGTCCATTAAACTCTTCAATCGAATGATAAATTAAAATAGGTACTTTTCGTTGAGCAATAACTTGTGATGGGAAAATTAAGATAAGAAGACATAGGAAAAACATTGCTAACTTTTTCATAAAACTCCTCGCTTTGTATCCTTTTTATATCTTTTCAATTTATTGTTCCTCAAAAGTATAGTTCTATTATGATTTCTCTCATATTTCATTCTATCTTCCATTTTGATCAATGGTGTCTTTGATATTCCCAAATGAAAAGTAATTCCCTAAAACACTAAGGAATCGGCTTTTTTATAAGTCCTCCTTCACCAATAGCCCTGTTTGCTTAATAAGAATTTCTGTTATTCTTCATCATCAATTTCTTCTTTAGAGCTTAGAAAGAAGATATGCAACTTCTAGAAGAACTTTTCCTTCCACCACTCACCTCCCCCTTTAGTATGTAAGAAAAAAAGGTTGCCGCAGCAACCTCCCTTTTTAAAATAAAGCACCCCTTATTTGAACAAAACTTTTCGTTTAATTATCAAATAACTCAAAATTAGTAAACGGAATGATCGTTTGACAATTTAAAAATCGTTATTTTTTTACGGACAAATATATTTATTTTACTTCACTGTTTTTCTGTTTTTCCTTTAGATAAAAACCATCCACCTAATGCAATAAGCAGCATTACTGACCAAAAGATTGTATTCCAAATAGGTCCTTCAACAAACTCGTGAGGAATAATGTGCAAGGCCGGATGCGCAAGAGTATGCATTAATAACTTAACCCCAACCCAACCAACGAGTAACATTGCTGCAGTTTCAAGACTAGGGCGTTCTGTCAATATCTTAACGAAGTAACCTGCTGCAAACCGAATAACAATTAAACCAGCAATTGCTCCTAATAAAATAACTATAAATTGAGCGCCATCCATCCCCCCAATTTCACCCATTGAAGTATCTGGTAGGGCAATGACAAGAGCTACCGCTGCTAAAATAGAATCAACAGCGAAGGCGATATCAGCTAATGCAATTTGCACAATAGTCATACGATAGCTTTTCCCTTTTTTCTCTTTTTCTCCGTGGTCCTTTTTTAGTAAATGTTTTAAAGCGATGAAAATTAAATAAGCAGCCCCAATTGCTTGCACTTGCCAAACGTGGAAAAGGTACGAAATAATAAAGATTGCACCAATCCTAAATATAAAAGCTAATAGCAACCCAATATTAATCGCTTTTTTTTGCAGTTCTTCTGGTAAATGTTTTGACATAATAGCTAAAACTAAAGCATTATCTGCAGATAATAAACCTTCTAAAAAAATCAAAATAATTAATACCCAGCCATACTCTAATAATAAAGAAAGTTCCATATTATCCCCCTATAATTATCACTTCATAAGCCAGTATAAGTATGCTTACATGAGTTTAATAACGTTTTGTACTATCGGTATTATATACCATCCAGCCCATATTAAAGATAGTTTGCCTTTTTCTTATTACAATATTGTCTCAACGTATCCACTTCCTTATTCAACTCTTCTGCCCCGATAGTGGAATAAGAAAGAACATATGCTTTTTATATGCTGATATCCTCCCACCTATAAACGAATAATTTAAGTTATCATCTGCAATGTTAGTTAACATGCTATCCACTATTTTAGCTCCCATTGCCTCATAGAAGTGGCAAGAACTATTTTTCTCTAACCCTTTAACACTAGCTGAATTGAAGTCTAACCTCTTAAATTCAGGAAGGAGTCTTTTTAATAATTTTTTTCCTATCTCTAAACCTTGAAGTTCGCTTAAAATATATATAGATGTTACGTCCTATGTCAAAATTCAGTTTGACAAGTTAATTCTTATTTCACTAAAGAAGTATTGAGTTGAAGAAGGCGATTTAATTAAAATAACGAAAATGATGTATTAGAGGTGATTAAATTTAACAAAGTTTTTGTCATAGATGGTGAAAATTTTTCGGACTTTAATGGACTCTGTAACGAGTTTTCGAATGTAGTTCTCTCTGGAAAATACAAGTGGAATGGAAGTCTCGATGCATTTAATGATATTTTGTTTGGTGGTTTCGGTGATATAGAAGTTGAAGAAGAATATACAATTTTTTGGAGAAATTCTGTCAAATCTAAAATCGATTTAGGGTACGGAGAAACAATAACCATACTGAATGAGATGTTGAAAAATTGCCATCCAAGTAATGAAGAAAAAGTAATTAAAGAAATAAGGGATGCAAAAATGAACATTGGTTCAACTATATTTAATTGGGTAGAAGAAATTATCCTTGATAATAAAAATATAACGTTGATTTTAGAGTAATCCTTAATCAAGTAAAGGGTAGCGATAGTTGAATTAAAAAGGGAATTTAATATGTATCAAGAGTTCCCTTTCTTAATGTATACCTATCAAGATTTAGATTTAACATCGCCTATACAAAAAAAAGCTTATAGACTTGTCCCTAAAAAAAGGGACTTTGTCTACAAGCTGAAGGGCCTTAATTTATTTTTAACTTTCGATTGCTCTTACTCTCATCCACATTATCGGATGGATCACCCCAACATTCCACATTCTTCAAACCTTTAATATTGTTTACATGGAAAACTGGGTTTTTTCCACTCTTCTTTTGTTTTTGATAATCGGCTAGTGCAGCAAATGCAATTTTTCCAAGTAAGGCTATGGCGATTAAGTTGATAATGGCCATTAACCCCATCAGCAAGTCAGCTAGTCCCCATACAAACTTGAGTGAAGCAAGCGAACCGAAAATCACCATCCCTACGACTGCGATACGATATAAGTTTAACCAAACTTTATTTTCATTAATAAAGCCAATGTTCGACTCTCCATAATAGTAGTTACCGACTATGGAACTAAAGGCGAATAACAGTACGATAATGGCAAGGAAAATGCCCGCCCAAGATCCTAATGCCGTACCAAGTGCATTTTGGGTAAGGACTATACCATCTGTTTCCTTCGATGTATACAGGCCTGAGAACAAAATGATGAAGGCGGTCGAACTACAAATGACAAGCGTATCCACAAATACACCAAGTGACTGAATAAGCCCTTGTTTTACCGGATGACTGACATCTGCTGTCGCACCTGCATTAGGTGCACTACCCATCCCGGCTTCATTAGAAAATAGACCTCTCTTGATTCCTTGCATCATGGCAGCGCCTAATGCTCCACTAGCAACTTCCCTTAATCCATCAAAAGCACTTTCAAAGATTAAAACAAAAACACCCGGTAACTCGGTAATATTCATGATAATGATAATCAATGCTACTATCACATATGCTCCTGCCATAATCGGTACGATGACCTCAGATACTTTTGCAATCATTTTAATGCCTCCAAAAATGATGACAGCCGTAACAAGAGCAAGGATGATTGCCGTAACCCACTTATCGATCCCAAACGATTCATTGAACGCACTTGTGATCGTGTTGGCTTGTACAGAGTTGAAAGCAAGCCCAAATGTAAGCGAAATCAATACAGCGAACGTGATACCCATCCAACGGGCATTCAATGCTTTTTCCATATAATAAGCAGGGCCACCTCGGAATGTATCGCCATCCTTGACCTTATAAATTTGTGCAAGTGTACTTTCAATGAAGGCAGAGGCAGACCCGATTAGTGCTATTAACCACATCCAGAAAACGGCTCCTGGACCACCCATTGTGATGGCTATGGCAACACCTGCAAGGTTACCTGTTCCAACCCGTGAAGCAGTACTTATGCAAAAAGCCTGAAACGATGTCACACCTTTTTTATCCGCTGTGGCACCTTCTCCCAAAAGCCTGAACATTTCCCCTACCATTCTGAATTGGACAAACTTCGTACGAACGGAAAAATAAAGACCCAATCCAATCAGCATAATAATCAGTATTTTTGACCATAACAAATCATTTGTTCCACTAATAAAACTTCCTAACATCTCCATTAAAAACAAACCACCTCTAATTATTAACTTATATATGATAGCAATTGACAACCATTGTTTATTTCCCATTCTCTCGGTAAGATAAACGATAGAAGTCCATAGTAAAAAAAGGAGATTCAAGAATGAATCCCCAATACAATAATCTATTATATACTACCATTCAATTTATTTCATTCATGAATTTGAGGAATGAATTGGGAAACTCCCATCGAGAATAAGAATGATATAATATTCTGTATCATTTCCATATAAAAATAATTGTTCTCCCACGCTTTGTGATACTTTCAATTGAACCCTTCTAAGATCAAAATTGTAAAGAGTTCCATGAATAAAAGCTAAATATATATTTATTAAAATGGACGCATATAAAAAAACACCCTAGATCTAAAGATTCAGGGTGTTTTTCTGGTTAATTCACTTTTTCAAGAAGTATGTTTCTTCTCTTCACTTCCTGAAAATCGCGGAAAACCAATCAAAATGGCTATGACTCCACAAATCCCAATTAATACCGGGTAAAAAGAATAGGGTAAAATACTTACAGGTGAAATTTGTGCTACCCCCGCCGCAACAAGCAGTTGTGCCCCGTATGGAATTAACCCTTGAATACAACAAGCAAAAACGTCAAGCAAACTCGCTGATTTACGAGGATCGATGCCATACTTTTCCGCAATATTTTTGGCTAGCGGACCTGCAATGATAATAGAAATCGTGTTATTTGCCGTAGATAGATTTGTCAAACCGACCAAACCGGCAATGCTGAATTCAGCACCTTTTCTTGATTTGCTATTACGGGTCACGACGTGGAGAAGATAATCGATGCCGCCGTTATGTTTGATGACTGACACCATACCAGCAATTAAAATGGCAAGAAAAGAGATCTCATACATTCCCGCCATTCCATCTCCCATTTTTTGAATGACGCCCATCAGTTGATAACTACCATCCGCTAACCCGATAATTCCGGCAAACACAATACCGATGGAGAGGACAAGGAACACATTGACTCCAGCTAATGCAGTGATCAAAACGCAAAGATAAGGTAGAATCTTCACCCAATTATAGGAATGTTGAGAGATAGCTGCTTGTTCACCCATTGTTAAAAAGCCAAGGATGACACATGTAATGATGGCTGCAGGTAAAACAATGAAAAAATTCACTTTAAACTTATCCTTCATTTTCGTTCCCTGCGTTCGAACAGCTGCGATTGTCGTATCTGAAATGAAAGATAGGTTGTCACCAAACATCGCACCACCGATAACGGCGGCCATTGAAAGGGCAAGCGAAATATCGGTTTGTTCACTAATTCCTACACCTATAGGCGCTAGCGCTACGATTGTTCCCATGCTTGTCCCCATAGATAGAGAAATAAAACAAGCGATAATGAAAATACCTACCATTAATAGATTTTGCGGAAAAACCGATAACGCAAGATTCACCGTTGATTCTACCGCACCCATTCCATTCGCCACTTCTGAAAAAGCACCGGCCAAAAGGAAAATGATAACCATTAACATAATATTGGAGTCCCCGGAACCTTTACAAAAGATTTCAACTTTTTGATTGAATGACTCTTTTCGATTCATTGCCAATGCAGCCGCTGATGCAATCGCAATCGCCACAATCACCGGAAATGAATAAAAATCTCTTGTAATAACCCCGGAACCTATAAATAAAATTAAAAAAACGACAAATGGGACTAAAGCCCAAGGATTCCCTTTATTGTTTGTACTCATGATGAACACCTCTTTTTATTTTTCCCATGACAAATATGTCACAGCCCTTTTTCATTGACTAATTCGGTAAAAAAATTCTAGTAAGATCCAGCATCACTTTCATATTATTGTCAACATGACTCCAAAAGCATAATAGCCAATACGAAGCTAAAGCTAAACCCTTGAAATTGAAAAAAGACCTCTTCTATTAAACAATAAGAAGAGGTCTTTTAAACTATAAAAAACACCCTCCTCATCTTTCAGGCGTATTCGCCTGCTGGATTTGGCACAGCACTCCTATTAAGTCTGCTGCCGAGACATCTTCGGGCCAGTCCCTCCGTCTCTCTTGATAAGAAGATCCAAATTACGTAATGATATTATCAAATGTTCCGATGTCTACGAGTAAAGAATCAGTCAGGTTAACAAGTTCACTGCATTGTTCATTGCTAAGTTGTCTTTTTGCAGCCCTAGCTTTTCATCCATTCACTCTAGGAAAGTGACATCGATACCCGCATCGAAAAGCAAATATAAGAGTACAGTATTTTGTGTATTTCCGCAAGGTGTAGCCTAAAGTATTTTATAAGGAGGTTTTTTCAAATGAGTAAAGAGGAACTTATGAACGATGATAAAGTACTTCATCTTTAATAGGAAAAGAGGAAAACAAAAAGAGGTCCTAGGACCTCTCAGCAAATTTGGTGTATTAACTTAGGTGAATTATTTTTAGGTGAGTTCACATCAGTTGATACCTCAAAAGCTTCCATCTGTTCAGTATCAAATGATTTTAAGTATTGCTGCAGATATGCAGTATCATTAATTGAAGGATCCAGCCAAGTCTTTTCATCTTCAGGTTTAAGTATAACTGGCATGCGATCATGAATACTAGTCATTAGCTCATTCGGAGTAGTGGTAATAACTGAGCAGGAATATATCGTGATACCTTCAGGTGATTTCCATGATTCCCAGAGACCAGCCATTCCAAATGGGGCATTACTCTTAAGTTTTATTCGCATAGGTATTTTACGTTCTGGTGCCTTCTTCCACTCATAAAAAGAGTCGGCAAGTATCAAACACCGTTTCTTCTTATACGAATTCTTAAAACTTGTTTTCTCAGCAATGGTCTCCGCTCGGGCATTAATCATCTTGTAGCCCATTTTCTCATCTTTTGCCCAGTAAGGTATGAGTCCCCAACGAAGATATCCAAGTCGATTCCTAGATCCGTCATTAATAACGGATAAAACAGAGTGAGAAGGTGCTATGTTGTAGCTAAATTGGTACTCGGCATTAAATGGCGCTTGAATATCAAACCTGTCAATTATTTCTTCAATGTCAGTGAAAAGGGTGAAACGCCCGCACATAATATCGCCTACTGTTTTAAGATTTATTATGATTGTAACAAATGGAGAGTTCAGTAACAAATTAGCGTTCTAAAATCCTAATGTCAGTAAAAGGTTGATTAAATAATTCGCTAGTAATCAATAGTGTGCCAAGGACTTCTCTTTCATCTTCAGCTTTAATAATTTCTGACAGAATTAATGTGCTGCCATTCTTAACTGTAACATTATATTCATTCAAAGTTTCACCCCCTGATAAGACTTGATAATTGTTATTATAAACCAAAAACTCACTTGTAAAAACTAAAGAGCACCGTCATCAATTAACTAAACGAAAGGAGAAAAGCATTGAAAACATACGTTCAATTATGCATTTTTTTTAATCTAGTGATCAAGTGAAGAGTTAATTTCATCTCGTAGGATTACTAGTTATTTACACGAAATCCCCAACCAGGTTCTCATAGTTAATTCGTTTTTTGTCTACTTCATATAGGCTGCACTAAAGCCCATAATTTCGATGGTTATTACTGAATGATTTATTATTTCAACACAAGTATGCGTTTGTTTTAATTACTTATATGTATAGAGTGATCGCTATTAATCTATAACTGGGGATCAGCTTCAAAAATTCACCCTTTTCTTATTAACTTAATTTCATTTAAAAATTAAATGTAAAAAATATAATCCTCCGGTAAGACCCTTTTTAAGAACTTTCTTGTTCTTTCTTCTTTTGGTTTCACAAAAATATCTTTAGGTGATCCTTCTTCTACTACTACACCAGCATCCATAAATATTACTCTGTTTGCTACATCCTTTGCAAAAGACATTTCATGCGTGACTACTAACATGGTTGTTCCTTCTTTTGCTATTTGCTTCATTACTGTTAAAACTTCACCGACTAGTTCAGGATCAAGTGCAGAAGTTGGTTCGTCAAATAGAATAATATCAGGATTTAAAGCAACTGCTCTCGCGATGCCAACCCTTTGTTGCTGACCACCTGATAGTTCAATAGGGTAAGCATTGTATTTTTCTGACAGACCTACTTTATCTAATGCTTTTTTACCAATCTCATTTGCTTCTGCTTTCGCAATCTTCCTTCCAATAACAAGACCTTCTGTCACATTTTCTAATGCCGTTTTATTATTAAACAGATTATAATTTTGAAATACAAAAGCTATCTTTTGCCTAATTCCATGAATCGCCTTTTTTGATGCTGTTTTAAGATTTACATCAATATCCCCAAAAATTGCATGTCCTTGATCTGCTTTTTCAAGAAAGTTAATGCATCGAAGTAATGTTGTCTTTCCTGAACCGCTTGGGCCCAGAATTACTACCACGTCACCCTTTTCTATTTTTAAATCTACACCTTTTAAAATCTCATTTTCTCCGAATGATTTATGGATATTTGTAATTTCTAACATCATGTCCACCTCCTGCTTCATTTCAAATACCTACTGCTCTATACCTACTTAAACGTTTTTCATACAGCTTAAATAAATACTCTACTAAACTACATAAAATCAGGTATACAAGAAAGATATCAATATAAGCCTCAACGTAATTGTAGCCTACATTGGCAGCTACCTTGGCTCTTAGAGTAATTTCTTGCAATGACAACGCATATCCTAGAGATGTTGCTTTAATTAGATTGACTGTTGCTGTACAAATATTTGGTAATGCTACAACTAATGTCTGTGGAATGATAATTCTTCTAAATGCTTGGACATTTGTTAATCCGACTGAATAAGCAGCTTCTAGTTGTCCCTTACTCACTGTGCTTATTGCTGAACGAAACACTTCTATTAGAATAGCTGTCGTATTCAATGAAAAAACAATGAATGCGTACCAAATCGGATTTACATCGTATACATTCATTTCGATGTTATACTTTTCAAATATCGAAGCTAGCAATAAGGGTACACTGCTATAAATAATAAAAATTTGAATTATGACAGGAGTTCCTCTTACAAAGGAAACATATATCTGTGCTACACGATCTAAAACCGGAAATTGATTTATTCTTGTTAAAGCAAGCAAAAATCCTAACGGAAGCGCAACAAGTAAAGCTACAATTGTAATGAATAACGCCGTGGGCACCCCTGATAATGCTACAAAAAAGGTTTCCACTAAAAATTTATAATCCAATCCTTCTGACACTCTGTCACCCCCTATGTAGTTGTTATCACTTGTTTTCCTTTACTAAATACCTTTTCTAATTTTAAGAATAGTTGTTCAATAGCAATTGATAATATCCAGTAAATAACAGCTAAAGCAAGATAAATTTCTAATGCATGAGTATTATAATTCCCAGCGATTATAAGCTCTGCTTTCCCCATGATATCTATCAATCCGATTGTATATGCTAGGGCCCCTTCTTTCATCAACTCAAGTAAGCTGTTACCGAAGTTTGGTAAAGCAACTACAAAAGCTTGCGGTAAAATAATTCTCCAGTACGCTTGTGTATTACTTAATCCTACACATACTGCAGCTTCAAATTGCCCTCTATCTATAGATTCATACGATGTTCTGATAACCTCAGACATGACAGCTGCAAATTGAAGCGAAAAGGTAATAACAACAAATACCGCTTTGTCAATGTCGTTTAGGTTTACGCCAAAATTATCTGCAATTGCTGGAATCCCATAATAAGTTAGAAATAGGAGAACAATAGATGGTGTACATCTTAATATTGTTGTATACCCATAGGCAATTTTCTTAGCAATTTTACTATTTCCTATTTTCATGGCTGCTAAGATGAAACCTAAGATTGTCCCGAATAGGACCGAGAGACCAGCAACCATTAATGTTACTTTTAGAAAAGGAATTAACATTGGTACTGACTCAACTATGTAACTTACATCAAAGTATTTTTCCATGTTTCACCTCCATCTTCTTTTTCCTATTGACAAGGTTCAATATTTAAAACGTAATCATTCTTCAATATTAGAGGTATATATACAAAAACTTGCCACTTCTTTACTTTTTAGGTTTGAGTTGAGGTTACTCACCAAAAACCTAAAATAAGAAAGTGACAAGTATAGCCTCAATGATTTACTTTTTTTAGGCTCTGTTAGATTAAAGTGTTGTTATCTTTTTACAGTTTCCAATACCTCAAACAAATCTCTGCCGTAAAATTCTGTACTTAACTGATTTGTCTTCTTTTCTTCTTTTAACTTTTTGATTGCTACATCATAAGCGTCTGCAAATTCTTGTTCTTTTTTGTTAAACAATGGCCAAGTTTTGATTACTGCGAATTCATTGTAAACGAGATCATTTTTTAAATTATGATATGGACCATCTTCTGCTACTTGCTTCTTAAAAGCTCCCTCAATTGCTATTCCACCGTCTACACGACCTTCGTTTACCCATTGAACTACATCAACTGTGAATGCATCTCCGGCTTTTAATTTTACTTTATTGTCCTTATTGGCCTGGTTATATTCATCAACAATTGTATATTGCGCGTTGTTTGCAGCAATTGGTGCTAAAGAAAAACCAGCTGAAGCAAAGTCTTTCAGATTTTTTATCTTTTCATTTTCTTTCTTTAACACAAGTCCTGCACTGCTTAACCCAAGGAATTCTTTAGGAAAAATAAACTTCTCTGTCCTTTCCTGTGTCCAGAAAGCATTTTTAACCCCTGCTTGATATTTACCTTGTTCAATGCCTACTAATAAGTCATCACTTGATGTCCCAATATATTCAAATTCGTATTCTGGAAGTAATTTATCAACCAATTTCATAACTTCTACATCGTAACCAGTTGGATTTCCCTTCTCATCTAACCAAGACATTGGTTTTGACGCTTGGTCATATGCTATTTTTACCTTTTTTACTTCTGTGTCGCTACTACCTTCATTTGTATTTGCTTCTTTTCCGGACGATGTACTTGAACCGCATCCTGTTAAAAGGGTTACTAATGCTAAACCGGTGACTACCACATTGAAAAACTTTTTACTTTTCATAAAAAATCTCCTTCTTTTGTTTATTTGTATAATGCTTATTACATACCTTTAACTATCCTCATATAGCAGATCCACCTGCTGCCCTTAAATACCAACTATTTTGGTAGGTTAAGTATGGTAACTGATAATTCAAATATTAAATTGATAATATTTTAAAGTCAATGTATTTTTTGGAAATCTCCAACTTATTATCTACTGGATATAAATTCCTTGACAACTTAAACCATCACAATTAACATTTAAACCAATAAGAATAATAGGGATTATTTTGTTAAACTACTAGGTAAACCTTTTAAATAGCAGGAGGGCAAAACGTGATTAACTTATTTATTAAAACAGAGAGTCAAAAAACGTGGTTACATAAGTTACATGAACTAGAATCAAAATTCAAAAATAATTCTGCTCAAATTGATGAATTAGCAACCTTTCCAACAGAACACATTCAAGATTTAATTAATATGGGATATACAAGTTCAACTCTTCCCAAAGCCTATGGTGGCGGAGGTTTAAAAATATATGACATGATACTCCTTCAAGAAACATTGGCTAGTTTTGATGCAACAACAGCACTTTCCATTGGCTGGAACCTTGGAGTGATAGGCGAACTTTTTGAAAAAAAGAGTTGGACAGATAAACAGATAAACTTTTTTGCTAATGAAGTTCTAAATGGTGCCTTAGTGAATCGTTCAGTTAGTGAAGCACAAACAGGAAGTCCAACCCGGGGAGGGCGTCCTGGAACAAAAGCTGTCAAAAAAGAGAATTCTTGGGTTATTTCAGGACGTAAAACTTTTACAACCATGTCCCCAGTATTAACTTATTTTCTAGTATCTGCATGGATTGAAGAAAAGCAAAAGGTTGGATTTTTTCTCCTACATAAAGATTTAGTAGGACTAACCATAGATGAAACATGGGACGTAATTTCAATGAGGGGAACTGGAAGCCATGATCTGGTTCTTAAAGAGGTAGAAGTAGATGATTCAAAACTAGTCGAACTTCCTGAAATACCAAGTGGCAGCCAATTGAATGCATGGATTCTTCATATTCCAGCTTGTTACCTTGGTATTGCGCAAGCTGCAAGAGATTACGCTATACAATTTGCTAATAATTATTCGCCAAATAGTCTAAATGGACCTATTAGCCAGCTGGCAAATGTCCAACAACTTCTAGGAGAAATTGATGTAGAATTATTGAAAGCAAGGCATTTCTTATATAGCGTTGCAGAGGCTTATGATGATGAATCACGAAGAGCTCATATCACCAATGAGCTTGGAGCTGCTAAACATATTGTTACAAACGCAGCAATTACAATTGTCGATAAAGCCATGCGAATAGTCGGTGCAAAAAGCCTTCATCGAAGCAATCCTCTTCAAAGGTACTATAGAGATGTAAGAGCAGGTTTACACAATCCTCCAATGGATGATGTAACAATAAAAAAATTAGCATTATCTGCAATTGAACAGGAGAAATCTAATTTTAGTTATCCTGCACCATCAAAATAATTTTTGGGGTAAAGAGCCTGTCCCCTTCATAAAGAATAATGTAGCTAAATCAGGTTTTTTAAATTGAATTTCAAACCGGATTTAGCTTAATTCGTCGTATAGTTAATCTTACTTATATTGAATGAGAGGGATTTTATGATCAAGCTGCTTCAACCTTCACTTGCGTTATTTCTAAGTCTGCTTTCGCTCGCGGGCTTTATTTTGATTGCTTACTTAGTAAGCAGTCAACAGATTCGTGC
The DNA here is from genome assembly GCF_001273755.1 of Peribacillus butanolivorans. Taxonomy (GTDB): domain Bacteria; phylum Bacillota; class Bacilli; order Bacillales; family DSM-1321; genus Peribacillus; species Peribacillus butanolivorans. Next base: position 1,995,106 of record NZ_LGYA01000001.1, on the reverse strand, counting down.
GTTACCTGAATCAAAATAATTCAAGTAAAGTATTTCTTGGCCCGGGATTAACCCTTTAGTTGAATCGACCGGTTACAGCTTTACAAGCGTTCATGCCATCAATGCGATTGCTTTGTATGGTTTTCTGGCTTTCTTAATATGGCAGTACTTATCAAAAAGATCAGCCGAACTATGTTAATTTTTATAAGTGCGATATTTATCCTAACAATCGGCTTTAGTCGAATTTATCTGGGTGCACACTACCCAAGTGATATCCTTGGCGGCTTTTTTACAGGTGGGTTTTGGCTTGGTAGTACAATCTGGATTTATCAGCGATATAAGATGAGCCTTGCACCGAATGCTTCATAGAAAAATGTCCAAGTCTTTTAGCCATCATTTCCCAAAAAATAATTCCCCTTATGCATATAGCACAAGGGGAATTATTAACATTCATTTAGGGTTAAGACTACTATCACTTTCAAACTCTTCGTTCTCTCAGGGTATTATTCAACTATTATGGAACTTAAAACTTAGAGTGAAAAATTAATTCGTAACACTACCATCATCGTCGGGATCTTCAATATCCGCCGGATCTTTTTCCAATAGTGCCTCTTTATCTTTTTCGTTCCATTTTGCTTTATATCCTAATGATTTCGCTACTTTTATCACAGGTAAGTACGATTTTTTATCTGGTCTAAATGTTTCTAAGTCCCCGGTTCCAATTACACCCAAACCAAGTAGCAATTTGTCTGATTGGATATAGGGTTTTTCATTTATCAGTTTCATTTGTTCAGCTGTATAAGGATAAACGGCTCCATTCACTTTTAAGGTAAACGGTCCCTTCTTTTCTTCTTTTATTTCTTTTGGTTTTTTCGATTTATAGGATACATTATACACTCCTTGAACAGTTCCTTCTCTCGTATTGTCGGCTCCTCCATACATTTTCCCCTTTTCATAATCAAAAATAACAGCTTGCACATTTCCGATATGTTGGGGTTTTTCTTCATAAACATGGCCTTTTGCCATTAACTCCAACCTTGTATTTTGTTCAATTCCCGGTTCCCATCTAACTGTCGGATAACCAGCGGAATAAATACGTGGCGCAAGTATCGCATCTTGAATTAGCATTTGATGATCAAGCACATTCATAATCGTTTCAGATACCGATGCGATTATCGTCGCCCCGCCTGGTGAACCAATGGCCATGAAGGGATTACCATCTTTTAATACGAAGGTCGGGGACATACTGCTTCTCGGTCTTTTTCCTGGCTCTACTTGGTTAACGCCACCGGGAGTCGCATCAAAATCCGTCATTTCATTATTAAGCATGAATCCATAATCAGGTACCATGATACCTGATCCGAATACTTGCTCGATTGTAGTCGTATAAGCAACCATATTTCCCCACTTATCCATGACAGAAAAGTGAGTCGTTTGTCCGATCGGAGTTTTCTCTTCTTTTACCTTCTCCATTGAAGTGGGTTCTGTGCCCTCATACTTCCATGGATCGCCTTCTTTTACATCAGCCGTTGATCTATTTGGATTAATGAGTTTTCTTCTTTCTTTTATATAATCTTCATCCAATAGTCCTTTTGTTGGTACATCATAAAAATCTTCATCTGCCATATAGGCAGCGCGATCGGCAAAAGCTAGATGCATGGCTTCGGTTAGATAATGAAGATATTCAGGGGAGTTCGCCCCCATCTTTTGTACATCGAATCCTTCCATTAGCTCCAGGATTTGTTGGACAGTCAAGCTGCCTGAACTTGGTGAAGCTGCCCCTGCCAATTCGTATCCTCTATATTCCGATCTAATCGGTTCTCTTTCTTTCACCACATAATTCTCTAAATCCTCTGTTGTCATTGTTCCTTCGCGTTTTTGCACTTCTTTGGTAAGTGCTTTACCAATTTGGCCACTATAAAATACTTCCGATCCTTGTTTTTTAATTAATTTCAGCGTCTTTGCCAGATCTGGTTGAACGAGGGTATCTCCCTCTTTCAAGGGTTGGCCGTTAGGAACAAACACATTTGCTGCCGCTTGATTATTTTGAAGTTTTTTTACATTTTCATCGATGTATTGAGCTGTGATCCAATTGACTTTAACCCCTTTTTCTGCTTGTTTAATTGCTGGATCTATTACTTGAGATATATCCAACGTTCCATATTTCTCAAGAGCTGTTTCGACACCCTTTAACGTTCCTGGAACTCCTACTGCTTTTCCAGTAGTGTGACGCTTACTAAAAGGAATTGGTTTTCCTTTTCCATCTAAAAAAAGTTCAGGCGTTACATTTTGCGGGGCCATTTCGCGGCTATCGAGCATCGTTATTTTATTTTCCTTTTTATTATAAATCATGATAAAACCACCGCCGCCGATTCCAGACATCATTGGCTCAACTACATTTAACGATAATTGAATGGCAGCTGCTGCATCGACTGCATTTCCACCTTGTTTTAATATTTTTATACCTGCCTCAGCAGCTAACGGATGAGAAACTGATACGATTCCTTTGGTTGCTCCCCTTCCCATTGACTTATCCACTCCAGGGACACTTGCAAAAGCCGGTGTAATCATACAAAAGAAACTGAAAGTAACTAAAATAAAACTTTTTATAAATTTCATAAATTAGTCTCCTTTCAAAATGATTATAGATCCATTGTTTCTAAAAACAAATGCATAACTAATGAAACTTTTACTGATCTTCACAAATTCACAAAGGGCTGTTACAGGATTCGACTACATTCACTATTACCAGATGGAATGTGCGTGATGTACTCTCTACTATATAAAAGCAGTTTGAACTGACTGAAGCACATTCTTTTATTCTCTCTTTTGTCAAAATATGAATTGGAAACTTTACCTCATCAAGCCACCCCCTTAAAATCAAAAACTAAAATTTGATTTAGATTTCTTATGCTATTAAAAAAAACCAATACCTGCTTTTCTTCAACTCTAGTATTTATTGATACCATTCATGTCCTTACGATTATAGTCACAAAGAGTGCAAACACATACCTTACACCCTCTGCTGCCATATAATATCGTTGCAGGTATGATTTCTACATATTTTGTTTATGTTCCAATATATTAGAACTGTTATCCTTGTCTCGATTCCTCAAATATTGTAAACCAAGTAATATTACAAACGTAGTTAATCCAATAATGTCCGAAATTGTTTCAGGATAGATTAATAGCAACCCAACCACGATAGCAAGGATTCTTTCTAACCAGTGCATCCCCCTCACCCAGTAACCAATTACACCGGCTCCAATTGCGATCATACCCGTCATTGCTGTAAGAACAACCCATACAACTTCCATCCAAGTTGTATCAATCATTAGCATTTGCGGAGAAAGTACAAAAATGTATGGAATGATAAATGCGGCTATTGCCAGTTTTGATGACTCTATCCCAGTTTTTATCGGTTCTCCACCAGAAACTCCTGCAGCTGCAAAAGCTGCTAATGCAACTGGTGGTGTTATGTCTGCAATTATTCCAAAGTAGAAAACGAATAAATGTGCCGATAAATCCGGTACACCTAGTAAAATTATTGCAGGGGCCGCAATTGTGGATGTGATTACATAGTTTGCAGTTGTCGGTGATCCCATTCCCAAAACAAGTGCTGCTACCATCGTTAGCATAAGTGTTGGTATTAAATATCCACCAGACAAATCGATTAAACCATTTGCCAGCTTTAGCCCTAATCCCGTTTTCGTCACAATTCCTACAATAATACCAGCTGATGCAGTGGCAGCTGCTACTGCAAGTGCTGTACGAGCTCCATCAACTAATGCATAAATAATATCAATGAATTTCATACGTACATCTTTGTTAATAAAGCCTACTATGACAGAAATGACAATTGAGTACAGTGCAGCATGTGTAACCGTTATATTTGACATGAGTAATAAAACAATGGCGATTATCGGAATTAATAAATAAATCTTACCAAATACTTCTTTCTTACTAGGCATTTCTTCTTTGGTTAACCCACGCAATCCAAGTCTCTTCGCTTCAAAGTGTGTCATTATCCAAATTCCTGAAAAGTAAAGTATGGCTGGAATGGAAGCTGCTTTAGCTATATCCCAATACGTAATCCCGTTACCAATAAACTCAACCATTAAAAATGCAGCAGCCCCCATTATTGGCGGCATTAATTGACCACCTGTTGAAGCAGCTGCCTCTACTGCACCAGCAAATTCCTTTTTATATCCAAGGTTTTTCATCATCGGAATCGTGAATGCTCCTGAAGTAACAACATTAGCTACAGAGCTTCCGCTTATCGTTCCTTGAAGAGCACTTGAAAAAATTGCAACCTTTGCAGGCCCTCCTATTCTTCTACCAGCAATCGCTGTTGAAAGATCATTAAAATATTGACCAACCCCTGTTCGAATAAGGAAAGAACCAAACAATAAAAACAGGAAGATAAATGTAGATGAAATCGCTAAAGGTGTGCCTAATATCCCCTCCGTAGAGAAAAACATCGTTTGTACCATACGCTCAAAGGTTAACCCACGATGTGATAAGAACCCAGGCATATATTGGCCAAAAAGTCCATAGAGAACAAATACTATGGCAATAACCATAATGGGAAGACCTACTGCACGCCTAGTAGCCTCAAGTACAAGTAGAATCGCTACTAAACCAACTGCAAAATCCAAAGTGCCTAAACGACCAACATTCATAACGAGATCCTCGAAAAATAATGGCCAATAAGCGCCTACTCCAATACTAAGAACAGCTAAAATAATATCGTACCAGGCAATTTGGAACTTTCCCTTTTGACGATTCTTGCGGTTTGCGGGGAATAGTAAAAAAATTAAAGAAAGTGCAAAACCTAAATGTATCGTCCTTTGAATTTGTGCTGTAAAAACACCAAAAACAGCCGTATATAATTGAAATAATGAAAAGGCTAAGAGACCGATAAAAGCAATGTAACCCAAAATACCTGTTAATTTCCTTGTTCCCGCTTCAGGATCGTATTTTTCTAATAGTTCCTGTTGTTCTTCTTCCGTTAAATACTTCGCTATTTCGTTATCATCAGCCATTTATATTCACTCCATTCAATTGTTCCCAAAATGAGATTTTTTTTGGAGAAATTCTGATCCATGTGCCTGGCTTAATAAAACTTGAAATTGTGTATGTACACCCCTTATAAATTAACCGATGATTTGCTCTAACTTTCCCTATTCTTAAATCGATATATGCAAATTGGCGATTCATATTTTTTATATAATAAATGCCATCTTTCTCTTCAAATACTTCCTCACCTTCTGCATTAGAAGGCATACCAACTGCAAAATCTTTATATGCAAGCTCGGTTAGTTTCATTTTCTTGTCGGATAAGTGATATGTTTCGAGTACTTCTGATAGGTGAATAGAGTGTGTATACTTTATTTGAACGGTTTTTTCTTTTTTCAACGGTAAATATGCTAGTAATTCCTCTTGATCCTGGTAAGAAAAAGCAATGACTTGTTTATATGGAAAGAAGAATAGACAAGCGCTAAACAATAGTAGAGGTATACAATAAATCGTAAATTTCTTCACTCTCATAGATACCCCTTTCAAAATTAGGAATCTTTTTTCTAGAAAACAAAAGTCGATAGAACACATATAGCGTACTACCGACCATTATAGTGTTTACTGAGTAACACCTTTTTCTTTAAAGTATTTAGCTGCCCCAGGATGAAGCTCCATATCCCCTAATCCTTCAAGTGCCGTTTCAGGTGTAATGAACTTCCCTTTTGCATGTGTGATTTTGTCTGTATTTTCATAGATAGCTTTTGTCATTTCATATACTAATTCTTCATCAAGATCCTTTGATACAACTAACATTGCTTTAACAGCCACCGTTTTAATGTCAGATTTTATTTTATAAGTGCCACTAGGAATGGTATCCTCTGCATAGTATGGATATTTGTCAACCAATGCTTGAACTTTGTCGTCTGCCATTGGAATAATGACAATATCATTTTGTACAGATAACGCTTCAACCGCACCAGTTGGTGTACCTGCAGTTATAAATGCTGCGTCAATATTACCTGCCTGGATCCCGTCAGTTGACTCATCAAAAGATAGGTTTTGTGCTTTAATATCTTTGTCTGATAATCCATGAATTTCTAGAATTTGCATGGCATTAATGTATGCTCCTGATCCAGGTGCGCCCACTGATACTTTTTTCCCTTTTAGATCACTAACTGATTTAATTCCACTTTTAGCTGTCGTTACAAGTTGTACTGTTTCCGGATATAAAGAGCTGATTGCTTGGATATTATCAATTGGTTTTCCTTCAAACATTTCTTTACCTTCAATTGCATATGCTCCGATATCTGTTTGCGAGAAAGCAATTTCAGCTTCTCCCACTCTCAAGGTTTCCATGTTTTCAGCTGAAGCACCGGATGTTTGGGGTGTTATATTCGCCTTTGTGTTATCAGAAATGATATTTCCAATTTGTCCACCAAGTGGATAATATGTACCACCAGTTCCGCCAGTCAATAAACTTAAGTTTTGGCTTCCACCGCCGGAGACACCTTCTTTACTGCCACTACATGCTGTCATGATTCCGATAAGCATCAAGATACTAACTAATAAAAAGCCACTGTATAATTTTTTCATTAAAATCCTCCTTTTGCATTTTTATCACCTTTTAATAGATGATATTGTTAATATTCTACCGACCACCTTGATTCCCCTGCATTTTCCAGTTAGACCTTAGTACTGAAAAATCTCTAGGAATAAATTATTATTTCTTACAAAATCAGCAAAAAACAAGGCGTAAATGGGTCAAAATACTGCGAATAAATTAGAAAATTCAATCATTTGTGAGTGGAAATCCCTAATTATACAGCTCCACCCTTTATTAAAGGATAATATTGACTCTTCTATATTAGAAATATATTATTGTTATAAACTTATAAGTGTTCATTATAAAAATTACCTTTTTGGCAGTGATTCTTGAAATCCAACTGAAGTGAGTGATCATATGAATTTTCTATCTCTACGCTATTTTATAGAGATTTCTAACCATCTTAGTTTCAGTGAGGCATCCAAAACCCTGCATATTTCCCAACCCGGGCTAAGTCAACAAATCTCTTCCCTTGAAAAACAACTAGGTTTTAAACTTTTAAATCGAACAACAAGAAAAATCACATTAACAGAGGAGGGAGAGTACATCTATAAAAAACTCGCTCCTTCCTTCGATGATATTGAGAAAACGATCAATTACATAATTGAAAACAAGATTATCCCCAAACCTAAAATAGAAATCGCTACCGTACCCTCTGCAGCTAGCATTTATATCCCAAAGCTATTAAAAAAGTTTCTAGGGGAATATCCTGATGTTGAATTTTATCTACATGAAACAACATCATCAAGGGCTGTCAAACTAGTTAATCAACAAAATTATCACATCGGGTTTATCCGAACTCCCATTCACAATAACATAATTGCCCATGAAGGATTGAACATGATTGAATTCAAAAGGTTTCCATTACAATTAGTGGTTTCAACAGTTCATCCACTAGCTCAAAAGGATTCTATACACTTATACGAAGCAAAGGATGAATCTTTCATTCATTATGATGCTGTTCAAGCACACTCCCTTCAATTTCTATTGGAAAAGGCTTGTTTAACTGCTGGATTTTCTCCGAAAGAATTATGTAAAGGATCGGAATTATTAACTATAGCTAATTTGGTCTCTAATAACCTTGGCGTTGCTCTCATGCCCAAAGATATGATTGGTTTGTTAGGGACAAGTAACGTTAAAGCTTTAGACATCGATAACACTGAATTAACTAGTTCCATTTCAGCGATATGGAAAAACACCGAAGATACGTCATTATTAACTAATCAAATTTTGCAAACTCTACAAAACGATCCAACGTTTTACGATAAATAAGAGTTTTTTATTTTGATCCAGAATAAACATTAGGTTATTTAAAAAAAAGAGGCCCTACCAAAAGTAAAACCTTTGGTAGAGCCTCTTTTACATAAATTTATATTGAATATTCAATATAAATTATAATACAAATAATATTCCCGCTTTGAACAAATACGTTACTTGATAATTCCCCCTTTCTTTAAGTACTCCCTTCTATAACCAATATTTATAAGTATATAAAAATTTACTATTTTTATTATTGATCTTACCATGTTAGCATTTTTTTATACGATATTTGAAAGGATGAGAGATTATTGACTAAACAAAATTCTGAATTTTCAGTATTCGGACTTGGCCCTATTGGTATAGAAATTCTCCGCAGTGCATACCAAACTAATCCACACTCGATTATTGGTGTTATAGATATTGATCCTGAAAAGATTGGAAATGATATTGGGTTATTAATCAATGAAAAACAAACAGGACTAAATGTAGTATCCAGTATACAGGAAGTAAAAACGAACACAGATCATCCTGTCGCCCTTCATGCAACCGGTTCTAACTTACAACAAGTATGGCCACAAATCAAAGAACTTCTAGATCATGGTTTTTCAGTCGTTTCTACCTGCGAACAGCTTTCTTTCCCCTGGGACCGTTACCCTGAACTTGCCAAGGAAATAGATGATTACGCTAAGGCTAAAAGGCTTAGTGTCATTGGGACTGGCATTAATCCAGGATTCATCATGGATACATTGGTCATCTGTTTTTCAACAGTATTAACAACGGTCAATAAAATAATTGTCAACCGTAGGGTAGATGTTTCAAAACGACGCATTCCCTTACAAAAAAAAGTCGGGATCGGTATGCCCAAAGAAGAATTTGAATTCTTAGCTGAACAGAATAAAATTGGGCATGTTGGACTTGAAGAATCTGTCAGATTAATCGCTTATGGTCTCAATTGGAACCTTACAAGTGTAAAAAATACAATTGAACCGACGATTGCTGGAGAAAATATTACCGTTCCACTTACTTCCTTAAAACCAGGAGATGTAAATGGCCTTCATCAAGTATCCAAGGGCAAGACCTCAAATGGAAGGGAAATATGCTTGGATTTGACTATGTCTGTTGGAATTAATCAAGAAGATGAAATTATTATTGAAGGAAACGAAACGCAAAGATTGATCATTCCAAATGGAATTTTTGGAGATACTGCGACCGCTGCAATGGTTATCAATACCGCTAAGCAGATCGATGCTATTCGCAAACCAGGGTTACTTACCATGGCTGACATTGGAGTGCCAAGGAATATATATCAATCCGAATTTGCACGTATTTAAATGCAGAAACAGCACCACTTGGACGAAGTGTAACCTACAACAGACAACACAGAATATGTTCATTTCTTCAATAGTTTATTATTCCTTGACGTGTGCGAGAATTCTAGATTCGAAAATAGGATGATTCCCGTACACGTTTCGTTTCTTATTCGACGAATTCCCCTAATCATTTCCAACGATGGTTTAGTTCATTTTATTTGTTCCCTTACAAGAGTAAATATCGTATTTTAACAGTCTACGTGGACGGATTAAATTATAAAATAAAGTATTGTTTTTTATGTGTCACAAGAAACTCTTTACTAAAATCGTTATCCAAGTTAATAACCTCGTACGATTTATTCATATTAATAATTGAAAACAGATAATGCCAACTTACCAAGGATTGGTACTATTCCAATGATTGAACGATATACTTCTTTATCTCTCATCTAATCCCCTTTTATAAACATAACATGCAAAAATAGATAATATAAACCTATCATAAGTGTGATAACAAAAACCCAAAAAACCACCATAATCGTAAATGATTAGAGTGGTTACACAAATTATTCCCTTAGTTGAGATGAAGCCTTCACACCTTCAAGGAACCAAGTGGTAAAAGGTTTACCTAAGAAATAACAAAGAAAGGTCTGCTCATGGTTGTTTCCGTTCGGGAATGGCTTTCCATAGTCCTATCCCTCAACTTTTAGAAATTCCAAGTAAATCTTATGTAAGTCATAATAAATAAGGAAACAAAAATCAGACAGTATAGTACTGAATTGAATTGGGGGACATACAAAGTTTATTAATCTGCTACTTCTTTTTCGGTTTTAGTTTACGAAGTTTGAGAACCTAGTTTCAATGAAATTCGTCTGGCGGCATTCGTTACTTTTTCAATTAATTCCGGCAAGCGATCTTCTTGAAATCTTGCATCAATTCCAGCTACGCTTATACCTGCTACAATTTGATTTTTACCGTTAAGTATTGGTGCACTTACGGATTTTGTATAATCCTCTAATTCAGATGAAGTAATCGTATACCCTTTCATTCTTGCATCTTCCAAAGCATGACGGAGTATTTTTTCATCTGTTATCGTTCCAATAGCAATTGGTTTTAATTCTATATTTTCGAGATATGCTTCACGCTCTTCTTCAGACAAATAGGCGAGTATTATTCGAGAGTCACCTGCGTACAGTGGTGAACGCCTTCCGATTGAAGTATATAAACGAACAGGATGCAACGTATCTACCTTTTCAATATACATGGCTTCGTTAGTATCTCTCACAATTAGATTCACAGCTTCTTCAACATCATCTCGAAGTTCTTTCATAATGGGGTATGCGATTTTTCTTATATCTAAACGCTCTCCTACGAGTTGTCCAAACTGCAAGAATATTAGCCCAAGTGAATAATAACCATCATCATCTCTTGTTAAAAACCCCATTTCTTCTAATGATCCAATCATACGGTGCAGAGAGGTTTTTGGGAGGCCAGAAAGTTCCAGCATTTCATTAAAAGTGAGCTTGGAATGATTCATGAAAAGGTTAAGAATCTGCATTGACTTTACAACGGTTTTATTTTGTGATTGCATACATGGCTCCTTTCATGATTTTAGTATTTTTATTAGTGCAGTAGATAGAAATTGTTGTTCACCTTTACTATCAATTTATTATAAAACAAAGCACAAAAGTTGTAATTGAATAAGACTGTTTTCGCATAGATTGTTATTTTGAATAAATGCTCTGAGCACATATTCATATTAGCTTCGTAGCGGTTTTCTTCATAACTTTCAACTTTTGTTTGCTTGTATATTGGAAGCTTTCGCCATGGGCTATTAGCTTAACAGACCCCTTAAGAGGACCTTTAATGGGAATATTATCTTAATGCGTAAAGCTATCAGTAATTCCTTGCAGCTAAATTTACTTGATCGTTACAAAAAAAAATTTCTCTACAAAGGTATTTCCAAAAATACTTTTGTCCCTTTCTCCTCAACAGAATGAAAGGAAAGGTTTCCACCGGCAGCTTTGGCTCTCTCTTCCATACTGAATAAGCCTACTCCACGGGTAACCTTTTCTAAATCAAATCCCTTTCCTTCATCCTCTATAACCACATGAATTTCGTCATCTATTTCCCGAATCGTCACTGTTGCTTCTTCGGTTTGAGCATATTTACGAATATTCGTTAATGCTTCTTGGATTACACGGTAAATGGTAATTTCTTTGTTTGTATTCAGACGGCAATTTAAATAGCAGTCAAAATGGATCTTGATATGATGATGCTCTGAAAACCGGACCAAATAAGAGCGAATGGCTGGGAACAAACCAAGATCATCAAGTACTGATGGCCGCAGTTCCCATGATAGGTGTCGGAGTTCTTCGATAATTTCAGTTGCTTCATCTCGCATCTGATCTAAAAGAGGATGACTCATTTCTGTCTGCAGCCTGTTAATAGTGATGAGATGGCTGTATAAGTTTTGTCCGATACCATCGTGAAGCTCTCGAGAAAGGCGTTTCCTTTCATCTTCCTGAACATCAATGATTTTTCCCGTCATTTTCTGAATCTCTTCTTCCGCAATCTTCCTCTTGGTCACTTCATAGCGAATCGCTAAATACTGGTATGGTTTATTGTGATCATCAAGAAACGGAACTATAGTCGTATCTACCCAATAATAGGTTCCACCCTTGGTCTTATTTTTAATCTCACCTTTCCATACTTTCCCCGATGAAATTGTTCTCCAAAGATCATTGAAAAATTCTCTAGAATGAAATCCCGAGTTAATAATTCGATGATTCTGTCCAATCAGCTCTTCCTTTGAAAACTCCGAAATCCGGCAAAATTGATCATTAACAAATTTGATGGTCCCTCTTTGATCGGTTATTGCTACAATTGATGAAGCATCCAAAGCAAATTGAAAATCGACAAGTTTATTTACGGACTTTTTCAGTTCCTCTACAACTCGTTTATATTCGGTAATTTCCTTCCGAATTGCCAGGTATTTATAAGGGCTCCCTATTTCATTTAAGAAAGGGACAATTGTGGTATCTACCCAATAATAGGTTCCATCCTTTGCTCTGTTCTTAATTTCGCCCCTCCATACACTTCCTGTCGAGATTGTTCTCCAAAGATTTTGCATAAATTCCTTTGAATGATAACCTGAATTGATAATTCGATGATCCTTCCCTATAAGTTCTGCTGCTGAATATTGGGATACCTCACAAAATTTCTTGTTAATGGATTGTATCTTGCCTTTTTCATCTGTAAAAGCGACAATCGTTGATTCATCGAGTGCGTACATTAAATCAACCAGCTCATTTATGGGATAGGTTTGCTGTTGATTAAGTCGTGATTGGTCTTTCACTTTATGGAACACGACTAAGTAATAGACCTCTTTTTCAAGCGAAAAAGCATTCACCCTGAAAAAAAGTGAAAAAGTATGTCCATCTCTGTGGATTCCGAACTGGTGGATTATTTCCCCTTCCCCACTGGCCTGAAGATTTGCTCCTGGCATAAGATTCAAAAGTTTTTCTCCTATTAATTCATGATTTAAATAACCAAAATTTTCATATACCTGTTGATTCGCAAAAGAGATGACGCCTGATTCATTAACGATAATTGTCGCTTCGCTGGACCCAAAAGAATTCTCTTTTTTCATTTCCAAATGATTATTCCAGTCCATACATAGTCCTCCTGTTGCCGTTAAATTGAGCTGTTTAATTCCTTTTCCAATCTTTTCGCTGCATCAAGGATCGTATGCTGGTCACTTTCAGAAATAGGCTGTTTTGTTCTATTACCTACTAATAATACACCTTTGAGAACACCTTTAAATTGAATTGGAACTGCGAAAGCGTAGCTGAGATTTTCCGCGAGCATGATAGGATATTCTAGTGCTTTGCCCAGAATATTATTAGGAAAATCTTCAATTCCCATTGGTCTGCCTGTTGATATTACCTTACCTGCTATCCCTTTTCCATATCGAACTGTTATTCTTTTGTATTTATCATTTCTATTCCCTGCGGCATAATGCCAGCTTACGTCTGGACCGTTGCTGTTTTGTAAAGCTAGCCCAACAAAATCACAGTTCAATTCTTCTAATACTTGTTCACACGCTTGTTTAAATGGTTGATCTTTTCTCGATTTATTGCATACGTTAAATTCCATACCCTAATAGCCCCTTTTTTAAAGCAAATGAAACAAGTTCAGGTCTTGTTTTCATCTGAAGCTTCTCCATCAGGTTTCCTTTATGGGTTTCAACCGTTTTCACACTTATAACAAGCTGTCCGGCAATTTCTTTATTGGAAAATCCTTTCGCAATCAATGTCAGGACCTCTTTTTCACGGTCCGAAAGCAGATTGAAAGTATCAGAGGTCCCCTGCTTCACACTGCCTATGTATACTTCCATTAACCTTTTAGTTGCAGATGGATGAAGGTAAGCATTTCCGGTCGATACAGAGCGAATAGCTACCAATAATTCTTCATGTGGTGCAGTTTTTAAAATACAGCCTGAAGCACCCGCTTGAATAGCTCTGAACAAATATTCTTCATCATCATGCATAGTAAGTATTAATATGGCTACTTCAGGCATTAGTTTTTTCAGTTCTGAAGTTGCTGATAAGCCATCTTTCCCATGAGGCATGCTTAAATCCATGACTACCACATTTGGCTGGAGCTCTAGTGCTTGCTGTATTCCTTCGTTCCCCTCGGAAGCTTCCCCTATCACTTCCATATCAGCATGATTATTTAATAACATCTTTAAGCCCATTCTTACAACGGCGTGATCATCGCAAAGCAAAATTTTTATCAAAGCTGTTCCCCCTTAGCTTTGTTCGTATATGTATTGTTATAAATGAATATGAAACAACAACGGGGATTGCTCAATTAGCAAACCCCCTGTTTCATTTTAATATAATGGAAGAGAAATCTCTATAGATGTCCCTTTATCTATTTTTGAAAATATGGTACATTTTCCGCCAATCAAATGCATTCTTTCACTCATGGCTGCAAGCCCGCTCGACTTATTCATAGCCGTTTCCACCTCAAACCCTTTTCCTGAATCTTTAATCATAATCAATAACCTGCTTTTTTTCCATTTGAATATTATACTTGCCTTCATCGTATCAGCATACCTTGCTATATTCACTAATGCTTCCTGGCAGACTCTGAAAAGTGTAATGCTATCTCTATCAGAGATTTGCGATTCAACACCCAGATTCTCTACCTCAACTTCAATGCCATATGTTGAAGTGTATAATTTTATATAGCTTTTCATAGCAGAAATTAGCCCCAGAGTTGTAAGGGTAGGAGGATGCAATTCTACAGCCAAGAGCCTGATTTCTTGAATTGTCTTTTCCAATAGCTGGTTCATATCACCTGCATAGCTTTTCATGGCAGGCTGTTCGATTGCCTTTTCAATGAGCTGCATACCTGTAAAGAGACTGTAGAGGGACTGTCCCACGCCTTCATGAAGCTCCATTGCAATTCGTTTAATCTCTTCTTCATGAGTTTGAATAATATAAGAACTGATGTTTTTTTTGAGTGGCTGAGTATTCATTCTCACCCTCCTTAATCGTTTGTCGCAAATTATCGGGCAGGACGACTAATACGAGACGTCCTCTCAAAAGTTACGCTTTCGGTCGAGCGATGTAAAAGCTGACAAAGAGTTTCTGTCCTTAGGGAAAGTTTGCACTAGTACTTCTTTTACGTCGAAAACTCCGCTTCAAGACTGGGATTCAATGATCTACTGCACATTGATTTTTTATGCTTTTTTCACTTTATGACTTGAAATGTCACTAAACATCCCGGCATATTGAACAACATCCCCAGCATCATTCTTTATTGCACTAATTGTCAGCCATTGTAGATATTGTTGTCCATCCTTACGGCTATTCAAGATTTCACCTTGCCAGAAACCATTTTTTTCAATGGATTTCCATAAATCCTTATAAAAAGTTTGGGGCTGTTTACCTGACTTAAGTATACTAGGATTCTTTCCAATTACTTCATTTTCCTGATAACCCGTAATCCTTGTAAACGCAGGGTTTACTGAAATGATTTTACCACTGGTATCGGTGATCAAAATGCCTTCTATTGTATGGTCAATCACTTCTTTGGCAAGCTCCATTTTACCTTGGAAATACATCCAGACGACTAAAATCAAACTTGCAAGAGCAACTTCTGACAATGCCATGAACCCGATTGCATAATGGCCTGTGATATTGAATAACAAGGATAGAATTAACGGCGGGAAAAATCCTCCCAAACCGCCCATTGCGGACACTATACCATTCACAATACCAGCCTGTTTTTGGAAATACATGGGCACTAGCTTAAAAATAACACCATTTCCCATTCCAGCACATAGAGCAATACTTAAACAGCCAAATGTGTACCAGCCAAGAGATGGAGCAAAGGATAGGATCATTGCTGAAATCGTATAAACTCCAAAAACAAACATGAGCAGAATAAGAGAATGGAAGCGGTCGGCAAGCCACCCGCCAATTGGTCTCATAAGAGTAGCAAGGACAATAAAGCCTGCTGTCCTTATACCGGCATCAACTTTATCTAATCCAAAGTTCGCTACAAGAAAGTTTGGCAGGTAAATAGTAAATGCAACAAAAGAACCGAATGTTATAAAGTAAAATAAGCTTAGCAGCCATAGTTTTTCATTTTTGTAGACACCCTTAATTTGTTCTAAAAGCGGTGTTTTCACTCTCAGTTCCCTTTTATCTCCTAATAGGAAGTTACCTGCAATAAAGACTGCCAAAATTACAAGGTAAAGCTGCACGGTTGTAGACCAGCCAAACTTCGTAGCTACAACAGGTGCTGCAAACGCTGATATAGCCGTTCCGAGGTTCCCTGCACCGTAAATTCCGTTTATAAAGCCATGGCGTTCCTTAGGATAATACTTTGGTAAAGAGGTTACTCCTACAGAGAATACGGCTCCCCCAATACCAAGAAAAAGCCCTCCAATCAACAAATCAGCAAGAGAGTCCGCGATACTGATATAATAAACAGGGAATAACAGCGAAATAAAGCTAATCAGGAAAATTTTCCTAGCCCCGAACTGATTGGCGTAAAAGCCAAGAGGAATGCGAAGAATAGATCCTAAAATAACCGGAACAGCTGTTACCAGTGCAAGCTGACCATCCTGTATAGCGATATCTTCTTTAATAAAAGGCAGCAGGGAAGAAATTAATACCCACACCATAAATCCTACAACGAGATTTAAGGTTTGTAATGGAAGCTGAATTTTTCTAAACATCCTGACCACTCTCTCTTCTAATTATATATTGTAAACCCGAATTTTCATCAAAAGCTGACCACTCATTTTCATTTTTAGTCACATTGGATAACAATGGGACAGCGAAAAAGTTAATGTCGTCAAAATAAATACGCAGATGTGTTATGTCAGGACAAAGCTCCACCTTAACAATCGTTTTAGAAACGAAAGGAGCTTTATCCTGGCCATCATCATCTAAGATGGCTACTCTTGCTTTTTCCGATACTAATGGTTGTATATCTTCTACATTAATTTGTTCCACAGGTATTGCACCCTCTCTTTGCCATGTAAACATTCATCTGATAACCCTGCAAATATTTCCAGAATGTATCTTTTGCATGATTCTCGATAAATTCAATTGTTTCCTCTTCAGACTCCCATCTGCTCATTCCCTTTACTTCGGCAACTACAATATCAACCCCATCTATTGACTTTTCATCTAAATACCAGTTAAGACGGACATCTTTAAAAAGGTCTGAAAGGAGCTTATCGATTTCAGTAGCAAAATTTCCAGATGCTTCTTTTATAAAACAAAAATCAAGGTATGTTTCACTGTTCATTTGATTCACGCCTTTTCATTTTTCGTTTTTTTATAAGTAAATAACGCTAAGGGAAACACCACAATGTTTAATCCCCCAAATATTAATACATTTACATAATTTTCATAATAATATTGGTGAACCATAAATTGGGTAAATACAATATTCATCATAAAGAAGGCACAAAGCAGCGCGACACCAATAAACTTAAGCCTCATAACGCTTCACCCTTACTGCGTATACCGCGCCATTTTCAACTTTCACCTGAATCTCAGGCAGCGGCCTTCTTGGCGGACCGGCAGTTGGAACACCTGTTTCAACATCAAATTTCCCATGATGACAAGGACAAACCATCTCTCCTTCTTCCTTCACCCAGAAAACCGGGCAGCGAAGATGTGTGCATGCATTTTGGTAAGCTACGTATTTCTTTTCTGACAATCTGATCAAAAGAGCATCATCATGATCACCTGGAAATTTAAACTCTAATGCGTCACCAATTGCAAGTTTGCTTACATCTGTTATTTTTTTGTGAGGATACTCCTTATCCCCCAGCCCCAGCAATTCTTTAGCCGCTACCGCCCCCCAAGGAAGGGAGGAAATTGCGAATACGCCAGCAGCCCCCACTAATGTTTTCATGAATCCACGTCTGTCAAGCTTTCTTTCATTATTCCGTTCAATATTATGAGTGTAATTATCTTCATTAAAGGGAATTTTATTATTTTTATCTGACGGCATCTTAATCCCTCCTAAAATAGCTTTGTTATCCCCTGTAAAATACCAGGCAAATTTACTTTAACGTTCGTTTCACCTTCAAGATACGGGATGCTGGTCACCCATTTTCCATTATCTAGATTAAATTGTTTTTTCTTATTTTCAATTTCTTCATCTGTTAGCCACTGAAGTGTATTAGACGGACAAACACTTGCACACATTGGCGGGATACTGTCTTTTGTCCGGTCGATACATAAATCGCATTTGTACATTAAGTTTTGTTCAGTATCAAATTTTGGTATTCCGTATGGACAAGCAATCGTACAGTTTTGGCAGCCGATACATTTTTCAACGAGAGCTGATAATACGGCCCCTGTTTCATGGATTTGGATTGCCTGGGCTGGACAGCTTCTTGCACAGGCCGGATTCACACAATGAAGGCACATAAGAGGCATGGTTTGCCGATTAACCATAGGGTTTACATCGTAAACGTAGTTTCTGTTCCGCTCTTCATGCCCTCCGCATTGTGTACATGCTGCAAGGCATGAACGACATCCTATACAGTTTTCAAGTTCTAAGTACAGCCTCTTTTTCATTTATTGCACCTTCTTTATTTCTACTTTTTCCAATTGAGCAGCACATGCCTTATATTCCGGCATACGGGAAATCGGATCCAGTGCTGCAATGGTTAATAGATTGATAGATTGCTCGTGACCAAAGTGGTACGGAACAAATACAGTATCTTTACGAATTGCTTCTGTAATTTTCACTTTATAGATTGCCTCACCTCTTCGGGTAAATAGGCGGACTCTTTCTTCATGTTCCATATTGTATATTTTTGCTGTTTCAGGATGTACTTCGACGTATGGCTCCGGACACATATCACGCAGGAACTGGATTCTTCTCGTCTGGTTCCCTGATAAGTAGTGGTAAACGACACGTCCAGTTGTTAAACGAAGCGGATATTTTTCATCTGGCTCTTCAGCAGGGGGGCGGTAAGGAAGCGCACAAATTTTCGCTTTGCCGTCTGCGTGATAGAATTTTTTATCCAGGAACATATGGGGCGTTCCCTTGTCATTTTCATCCTTGCAAGGCCAAAATACACCGTCCTGTTTGTCGATTTTATCCCATGTAGCACCGTAATAATCGGCATATCCGCCTTTACTAGCCAGTCTGAATTCATCAGCTATATCTTTTGCTGTTTTCAAATATGAAAAATATTTTCCTCTTCCGAGACGTTCTGCAAGCTCTACTTGTATTTGCCAATCGGGCTTAGATTCACCGATTGGTTCTTGTGCCTTATTTATCTTAATAATTCTTCCTTCCAGGTTTGTAACTGTCCCTTCATCTTCTGACCACGTTACAGACGGCAGGATCACATCCGCAAACTCTGCTGATTCAGAAAGATAGAAATCCGAACACAACATAAAATCCAGGTTTTTCATCGCGCTTCTGACGAAATTTAAATTCGGCGCGGATACTGCAGGATTAGAACATAGCAGATACAATCCGCGGATCGTTTTTTGTTCCATTAGTTCAAACATTTCATAAGCAGAAACACCCGGCTGAGGCATTTCTTCCGGAGTGATTTTCCATACTTTACAAACTTCTTCTACATGTTTAGGATTTGTAATTTTTCGGTATCCTGGCAATAAATCCGCTTTCTGACCATGCTCTCGTCCACCCTGTCCGTTTCCTTGACCTGTGAATGTTGCTACACCAGACTTCGGACGGCCAATCTTACCCGTTACAAGCGCCATGTTTGTATATCCAGATACATTGTCAACACCCTTATGCTGCTGTTCAATTCCACGGGCAAACATGACAACTGCATTCGGTGCTTTTCCATAAATCTCTGCTGCGCGAATGATTTTTTCCGGTGCCACACCTGTAAGCTCACTCGTATATTCCGGTGTAAATTCTTTTACAAGCTCTTTTGTTTCTTCAAATCCGTTTGTATGATTATTAATAAACTCTTTGTCAGCATAACCCTTTTGAATTAATAAATTTAAGATTCCATTAGCAAGGGCAAGATCCGTTCCCGGTTTCAGGTCAAGGTGCACATCTGCTCTTCTCGCAATAGGCGTTTCGCGGGGATCCACCACGATAATGTATCCGCCTCTTTCTTGAACGTTCCAGACTCGGAACATAGAAGTTGGATGACATTCTGCTGTGTTACTTCCTGCAATAAATAAGCAATCCGTTTCATGAATATCTGTCCAGGGTAATGTTGAACCTCTATCTACGCCGAAAGAACGAAGGAATCCCCCGGCCGCACTAGACATACAGAAACGGCCATTATAGTCAATGTAGCGCGTTCCAAGAGCCACACGTGCAAATTTCCCTGTTAAATAGCATTTTTCATTTGTCATTGATACGCCGCTGAAAACGGATAATGAATCTTTTCCATATTTATTTTGAAGCTCACTGAACTTTTTCACGATTAAATCATATGCTTCATTCCAGCTTGCTTCACGAAAGCCTTCCTTTGTTCCCTTTAATGATGCATCATCACGAATAAGCGGTTTTAAAATACGATCATCATGGTTCGTCTGCTGGTAAGCTGTAACCCCTTTTGGACACATTTTTCCAACCGTTACAGGCCAGTCATAACGTGGTTCAACCCCAATGATTTTATTTGTCGCTCTATTTACCCTTAAATTCATTCCGCACTGCATTCCACAATACGCACAATGCGTTTTGACCAATGTTTCATTCGGGTGTATCACATTCTCTACTTCTTTAAAAAACTTATCCCTTTGCATTCTGGTTTGCCTCCTTAACTTTTAGCTCATGGATAGGGAAACCGGAAAATTGAGCAATCCGGTATTTTCTTCGGCAAGGTAGGCACATTTCAGCGAGATGATGGCCTTCCTTCGTTTGAAATTCGATATCGTTCACGCCGAGAACCTCTACGACATCTTTTGATTGTTCTGTTGAAACAAACTCATCACCACATACTTTGCATCCTTTCATGGATTGTTCCGCATAATGCTCTCTGTAGTTTCTTGCAAATACACTCATTGGGCGGAATGGTATGTGAGCAAGTTTTCCGAACGGAAGATAAATCAATGTAATAATGACTGACCACTGGTGAATCAGGGACATAGCTGGCTGACCTGCACCGCGCAAGAAGATGTTCATAAACGTTAGTGACAAGCCTGTAACGCTAACTAATAACAGCATATATAATGGAAGAAAGTCATACATGAATTTTTGTTCTGCTCTTGCCTGCATATTTTTCAAACGGCGGTATAGAGCCATGCATACTCCGGCGATTACCATCACAGCTGTAATGTTCAGAGCGTTATAAGATAAGTTAGCAATGATCCCATTAGCTGGTACTGTTATTACCCGGATCCCCATTGCGATAATGCTGTAGTAGCCATTGTCGTCCATGGTGAAGTACATCCATCCAAATACTAGAGGGAATGTCACGAAGCAGGAAAGAATACATCCCCATCCGATTAGAATGTGCTGAGTCCATCGGTAAATTCCCCTATTCCAGATGAAATTGTATGTTGCTAAATGTTCAACTGATGTTTTAGGCGTTGATTTTCTAAATAGAAGTTTGATGCCTTTTTTTATAAAAATCTTTGTTGGCGGCCTTTCTCCCCATGCGATAAACCTGTAAAAGAACCCCCCAATAAAAATAATCGTCCCCACCATATAGCCATAAAGGTTTAAATCTACGTGTGTAAACATTCTTGTGCCAAAAAACGATAAGGTTACAAGTCCGCAAACTGCTAGAAACATAGACTTAGCAAAATGTGATGCAAATGCATTATCAATTGATTTTCCTGTTTTTTGATTTGCTGCGACTTTTGCCTGCATTACTATTCCTCCTCATTACAAACAATTACCATACCCTTATTGTAAGAGGTGCCCCGATTTTTCCATATCGGGGAACTTCCCTATCATAAGGGAAAAATTCCCCTATCTTTGAAAATAAAAAAACAGCTCTGATGTGCAGAACTGCCTGTACTTTATTATAAACTTGCTCTTTTCCAGTTTTTCGTAATTTATATTATATAGGAGGAAATACTGATGGAATTTTTTCTTGAAGTTAGGCTGTTTTCGGAGAATAAACAAAAAAAAGAAAGTGCCCTTTTAATAAGAGCACTCTCTTCCTTTTTGCTACTTCTTGATGTGAAATAACTATATAATATGCTGTTTTTTTAGAGCTAATGAAATCGAAACCTTTAATTCATTTAATTGTTGTTCTTTTTGAAGGAAAAGCTGCTCGGCTTCTTTTAAGGTTACTCGTGAAAATTGAATAGCTTCCCCTGGTTTGACCTGAGCAATTAATGGTAAATCTGCTGTAATCACTTGAGCTATCTTAGGATACCCTCCCGTTGTTTGGCTATCCGCAAGAAGAATGATAGGGTTTCCATCAGGAGGAACTTGAACAGACCCGTTAGTTACTGCTTCAGACAATAGTTCCCTTTTATCCTGTAACTCTAACAAAGGACCTGATATTCTATAGCCCATACGATCAGATTGGTTTGAAACTTTAAACAAATTCTCTGCAAAACTAACTTTACTAGAGTCCGTAAAATAATCGTACTGGCTTCCATCTACGAAACGAATAACTGGCATGCGATTTGGCATAAACTCCTTTTCATTGACAAACCACAATGGAGCGATAAACGCTTCCTTAAACTCCCGGTTATCTAGAATCGTAGAAGTTTCATTAAAATCCACAACATCATCTACTTTTAATGCTCTTCCCTTATAGCCGCCAATTTCCCCTCTTAGATATGTACTTTTACTATTCATAACTGTAGAAATAGCGTATCCTCCCGCTACAGACAAATAAGTTCTACAACCTGATTTACATCCCGCGAATCGAAGAATCGTGCCTTTTTTTACATAAACAGGCTTCCACATTGGAACAGCCTGACTGTCTATAGTAGGTGATAAATTTCCACCTGTTATCGCGATCAAGCAATTTTTTTCTATTTTAAGAGTCGGTCCCATTAACGTAATTTCCAGGGCCGCTTCACCTTCTTTATTGCCAACTAACATATTGGCAATTCGTAGGGAATATGCATCCATTGCGCCGCTTACAATCACTCCATGTTGCTGAAATCCTTTTCTTCCAAGATCCTGAATACTAGTTAATAATCCCGGTTTGATTACACGCAGGCTCACTGTAACCCCTCCTTAAGAATAATTTCATTATACTCTTGATTAGAAATTGGATGGAATTTCACAATGTCTCCTGCTTGTAATAGGCTAGGAGGATTTACATTTGGTAAAAAGAGTTTGGTTGGCGTTTGTCCAATTAATTGCCACCCTCCAGGCGTAGATATTGGATATACACCCGTTTGCATACCTGCAATTCCAACTGCTCCTGTTGGTATCGTCATTCTAGGAGAGGATCGTCTAGGCGTTGCAATTTTTTCTGATAGTCCACCGAGAAACGGAAAACCTGGAGCAAATCCAATCATATAGGCTAAGTACTCACCATTTGAATGAATATGGATGACTTCAGCAGTAGTTAAATTATTATAACGAGCTACATATTCCAAATCCGGGCCATATTCCCCCCCATAACATACAGGAATAGAAACAGTTCGATGTGTTAGCTTTTTATCTTCTTTTAACCACTGTAGTTTCCTTTCCAGGATAGAACGAACCACTTCATATGGAGAAATACATTCATGGTTATTGCTTTGTTTTTGTTTCTTATAGATAACTAGAGGATCATAAAAAACTGTCAAATTTGTAAAAGCCGGCACACATTCTATAAATCCAACAAAAGGTTCATCTTCAAGCAAATCCATAAACATTTTAATTTTTTTGTGAATGTCGTATTTAATTTCATTCCCAAATGTAATCACGATTGCGGAATCGCCTAAGGGAGACAGTACGCATGTAGTTTTATTCAATAGCTTTTCCGGCATAGAACTCATCTCTTTCTGTTAGTTATAAAACGCCTAATTTTTCATCACGAATATCCGTTATAAACATATGTCCTGGTGCATGCGTAATCATAATCGCCGGTTTTGTTTCCATTGCGATAGATTGAGGCGTTACTCCACAAGCCCAGAAGACTGGCACTTCTCCTTCACGAATCGTTACTGCATCACCAAAATCAGGCTGCTGTATGTTAGAAACACCAATCGCCCCCGGATCTCCAATATGGATTGGACCACCATGAACAGCAGGAAAACGCGATGTAACTTGAGCCGCTCGCACCACATCTTGCTGAGGAATCGGACGCATGCTTGCTACCATTTTCCCGTGAAAGATCCCGGCTTCAGTACATGAAATATTCGTTTTATACATTGGTACATTACAGTCCTCTTCAATATGACGAATGGAAATATCATTGTTTAAAAGGGCATGTTCAAATGTAAAGCTGCAACCTATTAAAAATCCAACCATATCATCTTCCCAATAATCTGAAATATCCGTTACTTCTTCCACTAATTCACCATATTTATATATCCGATATTTTGGAATATCTGTACGGATATCACCAGACTGAGCAGCAAATTTAGGAATAGGGGAACCAATCTCTGTCACGTCTAAAAGTGGACAAGACTTAGGATTACGCTGACAAAATAATAAAAAATCAAAAGCATGCTCTTTTTTTAAGATGGCTAAGTTTGCTTGTGCATACCCGTTTGCCATTCCAGCAGTCGGTTTAATCAATTCATTGTTGCGGATCATTGCGCGCAATTCAGCCGGGGTTGCTTGCGAAAGATTAATCATATTATACATCTCCTATAAGTAACTAGCAGTTTTTCACAAACTGCTAGTCGTAATAATTAGATTGAATCTATAGTTATTTAAATAGTAATGGTAGCTGAGTAAATAAAGTATAGCCACCCATTAACGCCATAACAACTACCACAAATACACCTGATATCGTCAACCATAAAGGATGTTTATATTCACCCACAATGTTTTTCTTATAAGCAGCAATTAATAATGTTCCAAGTGCAATTGGTAAAATCAGACCATTAATTGCCCCCACTACAAGTAGTACTTTTACCGGTTTACCAATTAACAAAAAGCAAATTGTTGAAAGTACTATAAAGCCAATTATAATCCAGTTAGCCTTTTTATTTATTTTTTCACTGAATGTTCTAATAAACGAAACGGAAGTATATGCAGCACCTACTACTGATGTGATTGCTGCAGCCCACATAACAACACCAAAGATTTTATAACCAACATTTCCAGCAGCAAGTTGAAAAACGGATGCCGCAGGGTTTCCTGAATCAATTTGCAAGCCTTTAGATACAACACCGAGAACTGCTAAAAATAATGCAACTCGCATAACTGTAGTTATTAAAATACCCATTACTGAACTCTTTGTGACTTCTGGCAGTGCTCCGACACCTTTCACGCCTGCATCCAATAGACGATGACCGCCAGCAAATGTAATATAGCCACCCACAGATCCTCCAACTAATGTAACGATTGCGATAATATCAATCTTATCAGGTGCAAATGTCTTAACTACTGCTTCTCCAACTGGAGGAGAAGTTGTCCATGCAACATATATCATCAAACATATCATAAAAAAGCCGGCAATTTGTGTAAAACGGTCCATCGCTTTACCTGCTTCTTTTACAACAAAAATTAATATTGCAATGACGGCACTAATTGCCGCTCCAGCAGTTGGGGAAATTCCAGTCATCGCATTTAGACCAAGTCCAGCTCCTGCGATGTTCCCTATATTAAATGCTAGCCCCCCCATAACTATGAGTGCCGCTAGAACATAACCTAGTCCTGGAAGAACCATGTTTGCAATCTCTTGTCCTCGTTTTTCAGATACAGCAATAATGCGCCATACATTTGTTTGTGCAAAAATATCAAGAATTACGGAAATAAGAATAACAAACCCAAAACTTGCTGCAAGACTTTGGGTATAAACAGTTGTCTGCATTAAAAAACCTGGTCCTATGGCTGATGTTGCCATAAGAAATGCTGCACCTAGCAATAATGTCCGGTTAGTTTTTGGCTTAGATTGATTTTTTGTCTGGTCAGTTGTTGTATTTTTGATTGGCTCCAATGGAATCTACCTCCTAGATGTTTGTGATTTTATTTAGAAATAGACTTAACTGTAATTTCAGATATTTCTAAGGATTTTTTTACATGATGAGCAAAGGTTAAAGCATGTGCTCCATCCCCATGAATACAAATTGTATCTGCCTTTAAAGTCACATCAGTTCCTTGCTGTGACAAAACCTTTCCTTCTTTAACCATTCGAATTACTTGTGCAACAGCATCATCATCATTTTCTATCATTGCATGCGCTTTCATACGAGAAGTCAATGAACCATCTTGTTGATATGTCCGATCCGCAAACACTTCACTAGCCGTTTGTAATCCAATGGTCTGTCCAGCACGTATTAATTCACTGCCCGACAAGCCAAATAAAATGAGCTCAGGATTAATTTTGTATACAGCTTCAGCTATGGCAAGAGACAACTCTTTATTCTTTGCCGCCATATTGTACAAAGCACCATGTGGTTTAACATGTTGCATATTCCCGCCTTCAGATTGCAAGAAGCCATTTAACGCACCAATTTGATAGACAACAATATCATAAGCTTCCTGTGGTGAAATATTAATATTGCGTCGGCCAAAACCTATTAAATCTTGTAATCCAGGGTGGGCACCAATTTTTACATCTTTCTCTAAAGCAAGTTGAACCGTTTTTCTCATAACGGTCGGATCGCCAGCATGAAATCCACAAGCAACATTGACAGATGTTACATAATCCAAAATCTCTGCATCATTTCCAATTCGATATGTACCAAAGCTCTCTCCTAAATCACAATTCAAATCAACTGTATTCATTGTACACTCCTCCTATTTACAGAAATTTCGAACAATAAAACCTATAAATATTTAGATAAAAAAATAAGTATTTCACTTTCATTAAATTTCATAAAATTCCGAAATTCGGAATTGACGTTTCATATTTCGGAATATTCTTATTCTAGCATGTTTTTTTTATTTCGACAATACAATTGTTAGCTAACCTAACATATGTTTTTGTATTTTTTCATTAATCTTGAATATCATTGATGTCAGAAGATTATGTACATAGATTAAAGTGAAAAAATAATATATAGGTGTATTATTTATAGACCGGCAAAAACATATACTAAGCCTTTTTTTCCTAAAAAAAGTCGTTGATTCCTATGATAAGGAATCAACGACTTGGATTTTCATTCTATATGTAGGTTCATGTTAAACTTGCGACTTTGTATTTTTATCCCGATGGCAAAATATTTTTTTCAAGTCTTCTCATTTTTAATTAAAATCGATTTATAGAAAATACTGAGATATCATTCTCACTCTTACCTGAAATAATAAGGTCACTTAAAATCTCTCCAATAACACTACTGAATTTAAACCCGTGCCCAGAGAAACCTGCTGCAATAGCAATGTGTGGATAATTAGGATGGGTATCCACTATAAAGTTCTCATCAGGGGTCATTGTATAGATGCAGTTTTTCCCATATTTTATTTTTTGACCGGTAGGCATAAATTGTTGTAGGAACTGTACCAAATCTCCCTCATCTTCATCTAATTCACCAAACCCTGCTATAGAATCATCAGGATTAATGTAATTTCCCCCATCATGTCTCCCTAATTTTAAACCACTGTCATTTATACTTGGAAAGCCATAGTATGTACCTACAGACGTATCAAAAGTGAAGGCTGGAAAGTTTTTGTAATTATATAATTCATTTGCTTCAAACCATGCAAATGTTTTTCTGATAGGGGCTAGAGGAACATTTAAGTCTAACATCGCTAAAAGTTTTGGTGACCATGCTCCTGCTGCAACAACTAATGCCTCTGCGTAGAAAGTCTGTTCATCAGTTTTAATCGTAACCCCATTATTATGAACACATATCTTCCTTACTTGGCTATTCACAATGATGTTAGCACCATGTGACTCTGCAAGTTGCTGATACGCTCGAATACAGTCTTCACTTTTTAACACACCTGAAGTCGATTCAAAGCAGCCTATATAATCTTCTGGTAGTGAGATACCTGGCCATCTTTNCATCTTTCATGGATTTGAATCTAGGATTTCTAATGGTAAATTAAATTTATTTGAACTTGCGATTACTTGCTTAATAAATGTGGATTTTTGACTGCCTGCATTCAGTACACCTGTTGGAAGAAATAACTGTTTATCCGTAAGTTT
Source organism: Peribacillus butanolivorans (assembly GCF_001273755.1). GTDB lineage: Bacteria > Bacillota > Bacilli > Bacillales > DSM-1321 > Peribacillus > Peribacillus butanolivorans. Next base: position 1,967,223 of record NZ_LGYA01000001.1, on the reverse strand, counting down.
TTCTAAGTCATTCCATAGTTTTTGAGATTTAAGTGCCAAAGAAACATACTCTTCCCCTTCACCATAAGCATGTCTTATAATTCTTGTTTCTCCATGATGACTACCTTTATTATGAGGAGGAACAAAAGAGTCTAATAATAATACCTTTTTTCCATTTTTAGATAGGAAATATCCTGCGGACATTCCCATAGATCCAGCTCCAATTACAATTACATCATAATGCATTTTTACTTTACTCCTCCTGACTAAGATGATTATCACACATTTTAGAAAGTAAGAAGTGTCAAAAAACTATGCTTTCTGCTATAGGTGTGAAGATATTAAATAAATTCCTTACTTGATGAAAAAGGAAGCCGATTCACTTAAAATGGTGAGTGTAAAACATCTTCCATTATAGTTTTAGAATTCAATTTCTCCAATAGCCATTTCGACAAGATTGACTATTTCCCCTTCATGAATTTGCCTATTTATTATTTCAATGTCAGGATAAAAGAATCGATCTTCTTTTACCATTGGGACTTGGTCGCGTATTAAATGGTACACACTTTCCGTAATCGGCGACGGTTTCAAGGGGTGATGAAAATCCATTGCTTGCGTGGCCGTCATAAGCTCAATGGCTAAAATATATTCAAGTTTCTTTGAAATCTGATATGCTTTCTTCGAAGCATAATAGGCAAAACTTATCAGGTCTTCTTGGTTAGCGCATGTTGGAACATTATCTACGGTTGCAGGATGTGAAAGAACTCTAATCTCATTCAATAGTCCCGCAGCTGTATATTGTGGAATCATGTAGCCGCTATTTAACCCTGGATTAACTACTAAGAAATTAGGAAGTTCACTAAGGTGATGGTTTACTAGACGATCAATTCTTCTTTCGGTAATTTTCGCTAAATTCGCTAAGGCAATGCACATCGTATCCGCGTAGATTCCTACGTAGGAACCATCAAAATTTCCACCCATGAGTGCAATTCCATCTTCCTCTTCCGGAAATATAATTGGATTGTCACTTGCAGAGTTCATCTCATTCTCAATAGTAACCGCAGCGTCCTTCAATACTCTCTTTATGGCACCATGAACTTGTGGAATACATCGTATGCTAAGCGCATCTTGTAATCTATGTTCCTTGTATGTATCAATGATTTGGCTGCCCTCAAGTATTCTTGTTACATTTCTGGCTGTCTTAGCCTGTTCCTCATGTTTCTTTACGGTGTGGGAACGAGGATCAAATGCTTTAATTGTACCTTTTAGCACTTCTAAGGACATAGCTCCCGTAATGTCGGCAGTTTTCGCTGCTTGCATGCTATTGTATAAGGCCAAGATAGCCATAGCTGTGACAGAAGTAGTTCCACTTGTAAGTGCCAATCCTTCTTTAGCCCCCAACGTAACAGGTGCTAATCCAGCTTTCTCTAACGCTTCTATTCCAGGGATGAGCTCATCTTTATACCATGCCTTCCCCTCTCCAATCACTACTAAGGCCATGTGAGCTTCAGGAGAAAGATATCCCACTGACCCATCACCTGGAACAAACGGAAGAATATCGTGATTTAAAAGTGAAGCAATTAGATTTAATACTTTTAATCTGACTCCTGAAAAACCTTGACCTAAATTCACAAGAATCATCAATTGAATGGCTCTCACTACTTCTCTTTCTAGAGGCTGTCCAACAGAAACTGCATGAGAACGAATAATATTTCGTTGAAGAGTTTCTGCATCTTCAGAAGAAATTACCTCTGTCATATTACTGCCAAATCCTGTTGTTACACCATAAATCAATCGATTTTCATCTAAAAACTTGTCTATTAGGCTACGGGATTTATCCACCCTATCACAATATGTTTGAGTAAAGGAAACGATCGCCCCATATCTAGCAACCGCAATCACTTCTTGGATTGAGATAGCACCATCCCCAAGTACAACCTCTTTAATATCTTTAGGGTGTATACAATTTATTGTTGTCATGATTCAACACTCCTCTCCTTTCGAAAATATATTCAAGATTAAACAAGGAGACGATAGAAACGTTTCTTCTCAATTATTTACTAGAAAATAATCTTAAGTTATTTTCTTATTTTCTGTAAAGGGAATATCGGTTTCCTTCGGAGAGTTCCCCGCTTCAAGCAAAGGGTCACTTGCTTCATGTAAGGAAAGATTCTTCGTTTCAGGTGCCCAGGCAATCGATACAATCAAACCGATTAGCAGAACTACAGCCATACCAATCATTGAAGTACCCAATCCGAATGAATTTAGACTAATAGGCAGCAGAAATGTTCCAATTGCAGAACCAATCCGACTAATTGCTGTTACCATACCTATTCCAGATCCACGAATCTCAGTTGGAAAAAGCTCTGCTGGGTATACTAATGTAAGGTTTGATGCTGCTGACATGAAAAAAGTAAAGATCAAGAAGGCTATCAACATTAAGAATTGAGAACCATTGTGTAAGAAGCTGAGTGAAAACAATGAAACAGTAAGGATAGTAAAGGCCCCGATGGTAAATCCTCTACGTGAAAATTTCGCAAGCAACCAAAGACCAACAATTGCCCCAATAAGCAAGAATAGATTTAACATTGTATCGGCAAAAAAGTTTTGTTCAAAACCCATTGTACTTAGTATGGACGGTAGGAAAGTGTAGATTGCAAAGTACGGAATGACAAGAGTTAATTTGAATATTCCACCAAAAGCCAAACGCTTACGAAGCTTTTCACTGAAAAGTCCACGAAATCCTAGAGTCTTTTGATTTTCAGTACCAGTAGTCGTTTCACCCATTTCAACGTTCGATCCAAGGTGTTTCTTTACAATCTGGCGAGCTTCTTCGACACGCCCCATGCTGACAAGCCATCTTGGTGATTCAGGCGTTCCTATTCGTAAGATTAAAACCACAATAGCGGGAATAGCAGCACTAACAAGCATCCAACGCCATGAGTCTGAACCAACCTGTCCCAAGTAATGACCCACAAAGTTTGATGCTACATATCCAAGCGTCCATACTACGTTTATAGACGCGAGGAGCGAGGAGCGATACTTTTTTGGTGAAAACTCGGCGAGTAAAGTCGTACCGACAGCGTAATCTCCTCCAAGTCCAAAACCAATTAGTAACCGTAAAATCAAAAGCTCTTCTGGACTACTAACAAAAAATTGTAAAATAGTAGCGATCGTGATAAGTAAAAAGTTTACGAGAAAGATTTTCTGCCTGCCTATACGATCAGAAAGCCTTCCAAGTACCAAAGCTCCCGCAAATAGACCGACTAATGCAGAACTTCCGATCAATCCCGTCCACATTGCATTTAGCTCCAATTGAGGACCAAGTACTGTCAGAGCCATCGCGATGATTCCAAGTGAATAACCATCACAGAAGCTTGATCCAAAAGTAAGGCCAGCAATACGAAAATGAAACTTTTTAAATGGTACATCGTCAATCGTGAATTTTTGTTCGCTCAAAGAATCCCCTCCATTTTTAGATTTTTCAGATATATCAACTTAAAAAAATACTTTACAATGAAATATCAGTTAGGACATATTCCAACAAAATTACTAAATTTTCGGGCCTTCGCAACAACTAATTCAAAATGAATAATCAATATACAAATTGCCAACTCCAGCATGCTGTACTGTACATTCATTATTTCACCATTTGTTATCGCTTTGATATACTTTTACCTCCTAGCTATGAACTTAATTTTATTATGAAAATCTCACAAAAAATATTATAAATTAATGATTATCTTATTATTTATATTATGATATTATATTTCTATTGTATTTTTATTAAAAAAACACAAAACATTTATAAATATAAACACTTATTACGAAAATTTCGCTAGTATTATCTCTTTTGTGCCAAACTAATGTAACTCAAGTATTATAGAATTCATCATTTTGCAAATACTTGCAACTATCCTCATTCTCCTCAATTTTCTATAAAAGAGTCTTCTACCAAATCACCTATGGAACCGAAGCTATCATGATTAAGCTAAACAATAATCATTGAAATAAATGACTTCACTAAGGATTTTACACCCTTGTATTCTCTCAAATTTTGCCCGTGCTTCCTTTTCAGTGTCATACTCAAACATTTTTATACTGTTCTTCGCATGGACAGTGATTATCCACATAAAAATTCTCTCCCCTTAGAAGATTTTATTTTAAACCCCTTATTTTCCTATTTAAATAGAGATTTTTACATTTTATACCCAGCCACGGAAAGACGAAGCTTCAGCCGACTTTTTAATTCCAACCATATAGGCGGCTAAACGCATATCCACTTTATAAACCTGTGCGGTTTTAACAGAACCATCGTCCATTTTGACAGGTATACGAACTGTCAGCATTCGAAGAGGCTCTTTTAATAATTCAAATAATTCATTTGAGTAACCTAGTTTATTCAGCGCCTCTTTGATGACCGTTTGTGTTGAAAGAAATAAATCAAATGATTCATTTTCCTTTTTCTGTTCCTCGGATAAGCTCTCCGAAGTCTTTATAATTGACATGATATCCACCCCATTATTAGTAATTAAATTTATCCCTCATTTTCTTTTCTATTGCAGTGGAGGATTAAACCTATTTAGAAAAACAATTTTGAGACGCATCATACAAATAGAACATTTGCTTTGTGTCTCGTACTAATCCATGAAGCGGAAATCAAGAGAAAGGATGTGTATAGGATTGTCAAAAAAGAATCCATCTAATGCATCATCCACTTATCTTGGATTAAGAAGCTAATCCAACCTCTCTTATATCAATATTTATTGTTTCTCTTTTAGCATCATCTTACAAAAAAGGAGCAATCGCCGTAACCATTGCTCCTTATAAGCTGTAAGTTCTTATTTATTGGTCTTAATCTCTTCTTTCTAATTTACTATCTTTGTTGAAACCCTATTTCCTAGAAAGACTATGTTTTAACTGACCATATCATTGGTTGATTTAGACGAGTTACTTTGTTTACCTGGTTTCACAAAAACCATGGCTATCATTCCTATTGTTACTGCAATGGATGCTGCAATAAACATTGCATTATATCCATGTTTTGCTACAAGACTTCCTGTTAGGGTCGGTGCAATAATAGTAGCTAGATTCGCAATAAAATGAGTTACTCCCCCAAAAGTTCCTGCTTTATTTGGCTCTGTATCAAGAACAACAATCCAATAGATAGAATTTGGTAAATAATTAAAGGCATTGCCTATACACATTAATGCAAGTACTGCTGCTGCACTCTCAACAGTTGGGATCAACATAAAACAAACAGCTGTACAAAATAAGGAAACTACTGTGAACCAAGATCTAGCAATACGTAAATTCCCTGTTTTTCTACGTAATATATCCGAGATTTTACCACCTAATAATCCAGTGATAATAGCTCCTACCCAGGGAATCATACCAATATATGAAAGAGATGAAAGTGAATAATTAAATTCATCTTGCAGATATTTGGGAGTCCATGTAAGTAATAAAATATTTACATATAAAAAGGCAAAATATCCAATGGCATTCATTACTAACGTAGGGTTTTTAAAAAAATGGTACCACGGTACATTTATTTGTTCGTCTAATTTCGTTTCGCCTTTAATTAATATATCTGCTCTTCGAATTTCTTCTAGTTCGGTTTTCGAGACTCTTGGATGATCTTCAGGTAGGTTTGTAAATACTTTGTTCCAAATTACTACCCAAATAAAACCTAATAAACCGAGAATAACAAATGTTACTTTCCAGTTAGTGAATGTTAGAAGACCTACTACGATGGGTGCAGTAATTAATGCTCCAATTGGCGTCCCAACTAATCCAAGTGCTACAGCAAACCCTTTTTCTTTAGGAGATACCCAGTTTGCCATAGTTCGGTTCATTGTTGATAAGGTAGGTCCTTCAGCGAACCCAAATAAAACACGAAACACCGCAAATCCTGCCAATGCAGAACCTCCAAATAATGCTGCACCTATATGACCTGCGAATATTGTCCCAATTTCAAAAAAAGACCATGTAGTTCCAGCAATGATCCACATAAATTTAGGACCTTTCTTATCTGCTAAAGCACCACCAAATAGCGCTCCGAATATATAACCATATCCAAAATAACCTAAGATTGCTCCCCAACTTACTGGATCTAAATTGAACTCCTTGATGATTTCAGCTTGGGCATATGAAAGTGCACCTCTATCAATATAATTTATGATTGTAATAAGAATAATCATAAAAATAATAAAATAACGATATTTATTTCTCAACATGTAGTTCCCCCCTTGATGTGTGATAGAGAGCAGCAATACTTACTGATTTTAAACATAAAAACAGTAATCATAAGACCCTTTATCTAGTCTGTATTATGCAACCTGTAATAAATTGCAGCCATGCATCCCCTGACTTTGACTGTTTCGGCACCCTTATAGGCTTTGCTCGGATCAAGACAGACGAAATCAATTTGCATGACAATCGGGTGCTGGCCAATATCTAGTAAAATATCAATCAACTCATTAGCTGGCATTCCACCATGGGTAGAGCATGTACACCCAGCGCAACTAAAATATCAAGTATATCTCCTGCATTGACAACTCTTAATTTTGTTAGATCCACTTTTTCATCCAAGATGTAGGTAACAAAGCCTTTTCACATCCGCCGAAATTCCAGCGGATATAAAAAGGCTCCTGATACACTGATTGAGGACCGTGAAATGGGTGCTCCATAAAGGATAAGGTAAGGCGTATCTTCTTCTGGTACATTCCAAGATCATCAGGCTTTTGAAGCCATTCTTTCTCTATATTATTTCACCACTTGTACGCCCTTTTTCCATACGGACTTAACGTGGTTAACTCCAAATAAATATTGCAATTCCTGATAGTTTTCTACATTCCATAAAACAACATCTGCTTGTTTTCCGACTTCCAGCGATCCTACCTTTTCCTGCCTATTGATCGCACAAGCAGCATTGTATGTCGCCGCCGTTAATGCTTCTGCTGGGGTGAGCCGCATCGAGATGCATGCTAGATTCATAACAAGGGGCATAGAAGTCGTCGGTGAGGACCCGGGATTGCAATCCGTCGAAATGGCCACCGCTACACCTTCATCAATCATCCGTCTTCCTGCAGCCGCCTCTTCACGTAAATACAGCGCTGTTGCTGGAAGGAGACAGGCAATCGTTCCTGATTTGGCCATATCTTGAATGCCCTCTTCTGAAGCTTTCAATAAATGCTCGGCTGAAATAGCTCCTATTTTCGCAGCTAATTCTGCGCCACCATAAGACTCAATTTCATCAGCATGAATTTTAGGAATCAAACCGTAATTTTTTCCCGCCTCTAGAATCCGCTCCGATTGTTCAGGTGTAAAGACGCCTTTTTCACAAAATACATCATTAAACTCTGCCAGCTTTTCTTTTGCTACAATGGGAAGCATTTCATTAATCAAATGATCGACAAAGTCATCTTCACGACCTTTAAACTCATTCGGCACCGCATGTGCTCCCATAAAAGTTGGAACAAGATCAATCGGGTGCTTTTCCTGAAGCTTTTTCATCACACGCAACTGTTTCAACTCGGTTTCCAGATTCATACCGTAACCGCTTTTCCCTTCCACCGTTGTCACACCATGAGCGAGAAACGAATCAAGTCGATGTATGGTTTGTTCCATCAATTCTTCTTCACTTGCTTCCCTTGTCATACGGGTGGTTGCATGGATACCGCCACCCGCATTCATAATGTCCATATATGTTGCACCTTCAAGACGCATTTCAAATTCACTTGCTCGACTCCCGCCATATACAACATGCGTATGGGGATCCACTAGACCCGGTGTTACAAGGTAGCCAGACGCATCGAAAACTTCAGCTTCATGCAATCTATCTGCATAAAGCTCCTCTATTTCTTTAGTCGTACCGACAGCTTGAATCAAGCCATTTTCCATCCACAAGCTGCCATCTTCGATCAATCCAAGGTCAGACATAGCCTCTTTTGAACGGGGACCTTTTTTTACTGATGCAAGAGTAGCGAGATTTGCTGCATATTTTATCCAAATTGGTTTTGTCATGACTTATCTTTTCCTTTATCAAGCATTGGGATATTAATTCCTTTTTCACGAGCAGTGTTCTCTGCCAATTCATATCCTGCATCCACATGTCGCACTACACCCATACCCGGGTCTGTTGTTAATACACGTTCAATGCGAGCCCCTGCTTCTTTTGTACCGTCAGCCACAATAACCACACCTGCATGAAGTGAGTAACCCATTCCTACTCCACCACCGTGATGTACGGATACCCAGGTAGCTCCACCGACTGCGTTCACCATGGCATTTAAAATTGGCCAGTCAGCTACCACATCTGATCCGTCTTTCATAGCTTCAGTTTCACGATTTGGCGAAGCAACAGAGCCTGAATCCAGATGATCACGCCCAATTACTATTGGTGCCTTTAATTCTCCGCTCGCGACCATATCATTTAGAATTTTTCCGAAACGGGCACGCTCGCCATACCCCAGCCAGCAAATCCTAGAAGGGAGGCCTTGGAATTGAATTTTTTCCTGAGCCATTTTAATCCAATTGCATAAATGTTCATTATCTGCAAATTCACGTAAAATCGCCTGATCTGTTTTATATATGTCTTCAGGATCTCCAGACAGTGCTACCCAGCGGAAAGGCCCTTTTCCTTCACAGAATTGTGGGCGGATATAAGCTGGAACAAATCCAGGGAAGTCAAATGCATTTTCCACCCCTTCATCTTTCGCCACTTGTCTAATGTTATTACCATAGTCAAACGTCACTGCACCTTTTTCCATCATTTCAAGCATTGCTCTTACATGTTTGGCCATAGAAGCTTTAGAGCGTTTTACATACTCTTCTGGATTCGATTTGCGCAATTCAGCTGCTGCTTCAAATGACATACTTGAAGGTGTATAACCGTTTAGTGGGTCATGTGCAGATGTTTGATCGGTTAACACGTCCGGGATAAAGTTTCTCGCAATCATTTCAGGAAGAATGTCAGAAGCATTCCCAATCAGACCAATGGATAAAGCTTTTCCTGCTTGTTTTGCTTCTATGGCTAAACGGATGGCCTCTTCTAATGAATCCGTTTTCACATCCGTGTAACGAGTTTCAATTCTCCGGTCAATTCTTGTCTCATCTACATCAATTCCGATACAGACACCGCCGTTCATTGTTACGGCTAGCGGCTGTGCCCCACCCATACCGCCAAGACCCGCTGTTACTGTGATAGTGCCTCTTAAGGTATTATTGAAATGCTGCTTCGCTAGCTCCGCGAATGTTTCGTAAGTTCCTTGTACAATTCCTTGAGAACCGATATATATCCAGCTGCCAGCTGTCATTTGTCCATACATCATCAACCCTTTTTTATCGAGTTCATGGAATGTTTCCCAATTTGCATAAGCCGGGACAATGTTCGAATTTGCAATAAGTACACGTGGTGCATCTGTATGAGTTTTAAAAATAGCCACCGGTTTTCCAGATTGAACAAGTAAAGTTTCATTGTCTTCCAGTTCTTTCAGTGATTTGACAATTGCATCAAAGCACTCCCAGTTACGAGCTGCTTTTCCAATTCCACCGTATACCACAAGATCTTCTGGGCGTTCAGCTACTTCTGGATCTAAATTATTCATCAACATTCGAAGAACGGCCTCTTGTTGCCACCCTTTTGTATTCAAATCTGTACCTTCATATCGTATAACCTTGTTTTTTGTATTAGCATTCATTTTTTACTACCTCCTTGATGTGTTATATTTTCATTTTAAACTAAAAATTCAAATAATTTATTATAATTTGATGATATTTTTATGAATGGTTTTCATATTTTTTTATTTGTTTTATATTTTTATAAACAATTTCATTTTTTTCATTTGTAGCCCAATAAAAAAACGATTCAGTATTAGCTGAATCGCCTTTTTTCATAATCCAGACCGATAAGCAGATGGTGTACATGCTTCAAGCAGTTTGAATTTTGCATTAAAATATGTTTGATGTGAATAACCCGTTAATTGTGCAATTTCTTCCAATGATAAATCCGATTCCTTTAATAGACGTTTAGCCTCTCTAATTCGAACTTGATGCAGGGTATTACGAAAAGACTGACCGGATTCGGCTGCAAAACGACGGCTTAGAGTGCTTTTATTAATACGAAGCGCATCAGCGCATGTTGATAAACTCCATTGGGCATCCCAATAGTTAGACTCTATCAACTCCCTTGCTTTTTCGACAAGTGTGCGCGCCCCATTTTGTAATTGCTCATGATCCTGAAGAAGCAAACGGGTGGTAAACATAAGCAGCTCTTTAACAATTTGATAAATAACTGGTTTATGTACTATTTGCTGAAAAACTTCATGATAGATTGCTTCTAAAGATGAGTTTTGGAGGTTGTATGATTTCATATGCCTCCTGATCTGCGCAAGAACACTTGTAAGGCGAATGCGAACTATTTCAGGATCAGGGTATGGTTGCTGAAAAGTCAGAAATTCATGCTCGACCCAATTCCTAATCGCTTTCGTATCTCGTCTTTCAAGCATTTCAATCCATTGCCGTTGTTCCAGAGGAGTGAGAAATGGATCCATCTCTTGAGAGGACATTTGTTGACTTTCTGCTAAAATAATATCATAACCTTCGAAAAAAATTCGCCTCGTCAATTCACGAGTTTGCTGGTATGTATTTTTTAACGAATCATCTGAAGTTGCTACTTTGATTATTATGGCAAGAGGCTCATCCATACGTTCTTTCCAGTGAGCAAGAAACGCTTGATACTCTTCCTTATATACATCGACTTCCTTAGTTTCCTGGACGCATAAAATAAAATCCGATAACGCAAATATTTGATTATTGCCAGTAAAAGAATAACGTTGTAATTCATCATAAACTAAAGGAAGCGTGTTATGATGAGGTGTCAAAAATGCGACCATCGTTAACCTACTGTTATGTCTCCGCTCTGTCAAAAAGAAATCAGGGTAACCGATGGCCAACGTATTCTCTACTTCCATTGTGTTATTTGAGAGATAACCTTGACCGTTTCTCAATTGATAACGTAATTGTTGAATATGTTTTACTAAGTCTACAGAAGAAAAAGGACGGAATAAAACATCTTCCGCACGAAAACGAAGCGCTCGATATGCAGTTTGAAAGATTCGCTCAGATGAAACTCCTAACCATCGAATACCTCGTTGCTTTAACTTCACACCCAACATCTCACTTTCACTCGTCCATAAATCCATATCCAAAATGACGAATTCTGGATGCTGATTTTGCATACCCACTTCAAATTCCTCAATTGTTTTCCACAGAATTAATCGAACTCCAGTAAGATGAGACTCCACTATCCACCGGATTCCTTGAGCTTCTATCTCATCTTTTGCCACCAAATGGATTTCCACATTATTCCCTCATCTCTTCTTGCATTTAACTTTCATCAAGGAAACGTACCTATACATTAAAGTCGCCCTTAAAAGAAAATGAATAATACAATTATTTTCTAAGAAGCTTTCACCTTTCCTTCAATTCTATTCCACACAGAATGTTAAGAACAAGTCTTGTTGAGCAGCTTCATCCATTCGGATTTATTAAAAGTTTTTACAGAAGGAACTAACATTAAGAGCAACTACTGAAGATAACTGCTATCTTACAAAGACTTACCATTTATCTAAATACGAGTCATTGTTCGTTCATGAGTTTCTTATTCTTAGTATATTAACCGTCTTTCCAAGTTTTCAATTCACGCTTTCTAAAAAATGGGTGGGGCAGTAAAAGAGCTTGTTCTTTCTTTACGATACAACTATATTAAAAAATAAAAAGAAACACCAGAGAAAAATCTTACACTTTTCAATGGTGTTTCTTTTTATATCCCTTTTAAGACCCACAATTTAATTTTCATTTAAATCAGTTATAATTGATTAATATTGACTTCAACTTCTTTTACGATGTTTTCATCTGAAGCACTTGTCAATTTTAATGATAATAGGGTGATGACTCCTATTACAAGTAATCCAGATAAGATAAACATACCTTGAGTAAAAGCAACAGTTCCGAGAATCATCGGTCCTACAAAACCACCTAAAGCCGCAAATGAATTGACTAGGGCTATTCCAACTGGTGCAGTGGATTCAGTGAAGAAAAATGTCATATATGCAAAGAAACATCCACTGAAACCGTATAACCCGAAAGATGTAATCGTTAACATAAGCACCATCATAAAGACACTATCTGAAAAGCCGCATCCAATAAAACCGATAACTGCTATCATGAGACAAACGAGCAAGTGTGATTTATGTGCATTGGTCCGATCTGAATTCCAGCCTACAAACATAACGGCAGGTATACCGACTAACGATGGAATCATCGCTAACCATCCAATTTCTAAATTGGTTGTTGCATTTTCCGATAAAGATTTTATGATGGTTGGCATCCAGAATGACAATCCATAGATAGATGTGTACCCTGCAAAATAGAAAAGTGCCAACTTCCATATTTTCGAATCTTTCAGCATATCAAGCTTAGTGACTTTATTTATTTTCGAGCTTAGTTTTCTTTCCGCACTCAATTCCCCTTCTAACCAATCACTTTCTTCCTTAGATAACCATTTAGCGTTAGTCGGTCTATTAGTTAAATAGAAAACAACAACAATTCCAATAATAATGGCCGGAATGCCCTCAAGGATGAACATCCATCTCCAGCCTGCCATACCAAACCAGGAAATATTGTCAAGAATCCACGTCGACACAGGCGCACCAATCAATCCGCCAATTGGTAAGGCTAAAAGCAAAACCGCTGTTGCCCGTCCTCTTTCGCGGGCCCTGAACCAATAAGTTAAATACAAAATTATACCAGGAAAAAAACCCGCTTCGGCGACACCTAATAAAAAACGGAGAATGTATAAATGCATCGTTGTTTGTGCAAAACCTGTTAATATTACCACGAGTCCCCACGAAATCATTATACGGGCAATCCACATCCGAGCTCCCACTTTATGCATGATCATGTTGCTTGGAACTTCAAAAAAGAAATAGCCTATGAAGAAAATACCAGAAAGCAATCCAAAAACTTCAGCGGATAAGGCTAATTCAGCATTCATTTGTAAAGCAGCATAGCCTAAATTGACCCTGTCCAAGTAAGCAATGATATAAAGGATCAAGATAAATGGAAGAATCCGTTTCATCGTTTTACTGATCGTTCTTTTCTCTATTTCACCACTGGAATGATTCATGATTATTTCCTCCCTTTTCATGCTACTATTTCCCAAAAAATAATCCGTTGACTGCACATCTCTTTTCGTGCTTCCCGACTCTCTGGTTCATTCCTAGGACTATCAATTTGTCCTGATACCACCTCCCTCCATTTACATATACTGAATCCAACAATATTATAAATACAATCCATATACTCAGGGCTAAAGAGGAATAAGCCTTTCTACATGACAGTAATCGATTGTATAGGAATCTTCAGAAAAATCTAACGAACCTTTTCACCTAATTCTTCTACTTTGAAAAACCTCCTATTTAAACTGAATGAACCTCCCCCATACTTATCTTGAATTTTGTAAACGCCTTCTAAATGTGTAAAAAATGCAATTAAGAAAGCGTTGTGATTATTCATGATCTACGTTAGATTAAATAGAACACCAATCCTTTAACTAGACTGTAGTCTGATATTAAACTACATAGGAATATTCTGTCAATTAACATTTGGAGGTTTTTTATGATTGAACCCAGAAAGAAACAGCTTAGGGGAGAAAAGACTCGTGAAAAAATTTTAAAAATATCTTTAAAGCTATTTAGCGAAAAAGGTTATGATAAAGTTACCGTTGACGAAATCGTGAAAAAAAGTGGCACATCAAAAGGGTCATTTTATCAACACTTTTCAGCGAAATCGGACATCTTTTTAGTGAGATTCACAGAAGTCGATGATTACTATCGCGAAGTCTTCCGTTCGTTCCCAGTCGATATGGACCCTACCGAGAAATTGTTTATTTTCATACGCAAATTGATGCGTTTTCTGGAAGAAGAAATGGGCAAAGATTTAATGAAAGTGATTTACAGTTCCGCTTTAGATTCAAAAGAACATACTTACTTTTTAAATTCAAATCGCTCACTCGTCCAAATTATTCGTTCATTAATTGAAGAGGCGAAAGAACAAAACGACATTGGCACTGACCAATCAGTTAACGAAATTTCACAACTTATCACCCAAAGCCTGATGGGAATCATCTATCATTGGGGATTAAACAACTCAGAACAAAGCTTGGAATCACTATCCATACCGCTAACCGAAACAATCATTAATGGGCTGAAAAGAACTAATACATAAATCAAAAGATTCATTTTCAAAAAATCTGACATTTAATTCAATATTAACCCCAATCTCATTGAATGGTCAGGGTAACTCCATTAATCTATAAAGTTCATACATTTTCATTTTTCACTTGAGTGTCAGACATTTTAAACGAGGAGTCGAAAGCCAGATATTATGAAACGATTTTTCTTTATCATCCTATATGCAATCTTATTTGGATTATCACTGCAGGCTTTTAATTTCAAGCTTGACCACCCTATTGCAGAAGATATCAGCCGGCTGATGCCAGTTAAAATGAAAGCGATAAAGGCAGAAGATAGTGAAGAAGCAATCAAAAAAGTCGTTTTAGAAGCCGCAAAAAACGATGACCATATTTCCATTGCCGGAATGCAGCATAGCCAAGGAGGACAGACATTATATCCAAACGGTATTCTGCTAGATATGAAACAATATGATAAAATACTTGATTTGGATGTAAAAGAAAAACGCATCACGGTCCAAAGCGGAGCAACCTGGGCTGTTCTCCAGGAATATATCAACCCATATGGACTTGCACTGAAGGTCAGTCAATCTCAAAACATTTTTACCATAGGCGGTTCTTTGAGCGTTAATGTCCACGGCCGCGATATTCGGCATCATGCCTTGATAGAAACTGTGGAGTCTTTTAGATTGCTAAACGCAAAAGGACAAATCCTAACAGTGAGCCGCAAAGAAAATTCGGAGCTCTTCTATTCGGTTATTGGCGGGTATGGTTTGTTTGGAGTAATACTCGACGTGACACTCCAACTTACCGATGACGAACTTTATAAAATTAAAACTAAATCACTCCATTATGATGAATATACGTCGTACTTTAAAAGAGATGTTCTTCAAAACGATGATGTTAAAATGCATCTGGCAAGAATATCGGTTGCTCCTGACTCCTATTTGGATGAAATGTATGTAACGGATTATTATAGGGCAAATGACCAAACACAGCTATCTAACTACAATACTCTCAAACGAGAAACGATCATTGCCGTGCCTAAATTCTTTCTTGGCCTCTCCCGTTATAATGACTGGGGTAAAAAAAGGTTTTGGGAAACTCAAGAAACCTACACGGCCAATATTGATGGTAACTTGATTTCCAGAAATAATGTGATGCGGTCTGACTCTGCTTTTATGGATTACAGCCACCCCTCCAAAACTGAAGTTCTGCAAGAATATTTCGTTCCGATTGATCAATTTGCTGATTATATCGATGATTTAAGAAAAACCTTATCTGATGAAAAAGAGTTTAATTTATTAAATATTACCATTCGTTATGTGGAACATAATGATGAATCACTCATGTCCTATGCCAAGGATGATATGTTCGCTCTTGTAATGCTCATCAATCAAGGTACAGATAACGAAAGTAAGGAAAATACGGGAAGGGTCATCCGTAACATGATTAATGTGACGCTTGACCATAACGGCAGCTACTATTTGCCCTATTATGGGTATCCAACAAAGACACAATTATTTGAAGCGTATCCGCGTACCGATGAATTCTTTCGATTAAAGAAGAAATATGATCCTGATAATCGCTTCATGAATCTTTTCTATAAGGAGTATCATCCATGAATTATAAACGTTTTGTTTTTTACCAAGGCACTGTTGGAATGGCTGCCAGCATGATTTTCCCTTTTTATATTTTGCTAATCAAAAATGTAGGCACCAGTTATTCGCAATTCGGATGGGCATATGGAATATTCTCACTGACTGCAGCACTTAGCTATCCTTTAATCGGAAAATTCACTGACAAAGCGGGTGACAAAGCATTTCTCCTTTTCTATTCATGGGGAATGGCACTAATCCTTCTTGCCTTTCCTCTCGCATATGAAATTTGGCATGTCTATCTCCTGCAGATCATAATGGGGCTCCTTGGAGCTGTACAAAAAAACACTGAAAAAACGGTACTTGCAAGATATGTTACGAAGACAACAGCGGGTGAGGAAATTGGAAACTACCATGTCTGGACATCCATTGGCGCAGCTACTGCCGTAATCGCAACCGGGTATTTAGTGGACTTTTTAACGATTGGCAGCATTTTTTATCTAGCATCCCTAATTTTTGCCTGGAGTGGTTTTATTATAATGAAGATGGAGAAAAACACTTCACTATATAATGTAGAATAAATAAAAAAATATTAGGATTTATTACTAGTTAGCACTAATAAATCAGTTACCCCTTTTAGTAGAAGAAGCATCTGCATTAACCTCAGCAGATGCTTCTTCTACTATATAAATCATTTGCGGATCAAAAAACAAAAAATGAACTAACAAAGATATATTAAACCTGCTCCCCTTTTCTCAATTTGATTTCGTTAAATATACGCAATTCTAAAATTACTCCGTTTATTAGTACAATTAAAGACTAACGAACAATAGCACTTAATATAAAAAACTACTTTCTTATCAACATGGTTATTATTTTTTCGTCTGATAAAACTAATGACATCATAATAACACCCATTCCAATCAACTGTTGAATAGACAATGCTTCATGTAAAAAGAAAAAGCCTAAAATCATTCCTATGACTGGCACTATATAATTACTAAATGACGTAAATAACGCGCCTTCTTGCCGAATCATCCTATTAAATAATGCATAAACAACACCAGCGTGGAAAATGCCTAAAATGACTAAGTAAATAGTTTGAGGTCGTTCTAAATCCAATTCGAAAGATTGCTCAAACACAAGGGACATTGGGATGAGCATTGCACTGGCAATCAGTAATACATTTCTCATATGAATAACGGAAGATCCCTCGTTTAATTTCTCCAGGATAATCAATGATAATCCAAAACTCATAGCTGCTAATATCAATAGGATATTACCCTGAATGCTGTTGAAAAGATCTTGAAAACCGTGTGTTGGCCAGGAAAGAAAGACAATACCTGCAAATCCGAATAGGATACTTGTAATCTCCGGCATTGTGCTTTTTCTTTTGAAAAATGCTATTAAAAAGAGGATAGTAAAAACAGGAACCATTCCAATCAACATCGCTGCGACACTACTAGGCACCGTTTTCTGGCCTTGTGCAATGAATGCAAATGGGAGTACAACCTCGAAAACCGCAATGATTATATACCATTTATAATAACTCTTATTTACTCTTCGCTCTTCTTTCGATAAAAAAAAGCCAATGAAGAGTAAACAGATACCACCAATACATGCTTTGATGGCTGACAAAGTAATAACCCCAACATCATCTATAACTAATGCAATAAAGAAGAATTGAGATCCCCATATACAACTAATCAAGAGTAATAAAACATATTTATTCATTCACTTTACTCCCCTTTATCATCAAAGGATCGGCAATAGTCTTACTAATATGCTTTGACCGATTACTACCAAAATAGTTCGTGCCAATTACACCAACAAGAATAATCATCGCACCTACAACGTGATAATAGTGAATGGATTCATGTAAGAAAATCACCCCAGCTATGATCGTAATCAATGTTGCTAAATTACTAAAAACGCTCATTTTAGAGGCAGGTAATATAGATAATGCATAGTTTGATAAAAACCCAGTAAGCAGTGACGATAATGCACCAAGATATACGATTGAAATGAGAAATGAACTACTTGTTAAGGGTAAAAAAAAGCTACTAATTGATTGGTTAATTATATGGTTGATGATGGCCATACTATTAAAAGCAACAAAACCAACGAACGTCATCACATAAGTTAACGTAAATAGTGAATATTGCTTTGATAATGTCCTTGCTACCACATTATAGAAAGCGGCAGCAATCGAGGATAATAAGATCAGTATCGTTCCTTTCAAACTATGAGCCTCAAGTTGCAAGTCGTTCATGACAAAGATAAAGATAACCCCCATCACAGATAAATAAAGAAAAAATTTTTGACCTTTACCAGCATATTCTTTCAAAAATAATGAAGCTGATAATAACGTAAAAATTGGTATGGTCGCTTGGATAATACCCGCTTCTGAAGATGAGGTATAAACGAGACCAAACACTTGAAATGTAAAGAATAAAATTGGATAAAGGAACACCAACGGAAGAATTTTCAAAGTATCCTTTGCCCTCATCTTCACTGAAGTCCTCCTATACAACAGCTTTAAAATTATAGCGATCAAAAAAGCCATCGTAAATCGATGTGCTAAAGTATCTAGCGGACTCGCTTCTATTAATGATATTTTTGTAAAGATAAATGAAAATCCAATAATAATGGCATATACTATCGCCGCAAAATAGGCTTTTTTTTGTTCTGACATATGTGTAAATCCTCCTTTTCATCACCCGGCCGGTTGTTAGTATCGTATTAAAAGTTCCACTACGATACAATACAAATAAGAAGCATCTGTAACGGTACAGTTTATAGGAGGTATTCATGCTAAAATACGTAGCTTTGTTTAATGAATTTGAATCTCTCATCCAGAATGGACAGCTCAAAGCGGGCTTTAAACTCCCATCTATTCGTCAATTAAGCGATAAACATCAATGTAGTAAAAGTACAGTCTTGAAAGCCCTGCAAGAATTGGAAAAGAGGCATTTAATCTACGCGGTTCCTAAAAGTGGATATTATGTCGTGCAAAAAGAATTTGATGCTAAAAGTGAACCAACTTCGGAAATCGATTTTGTTACCTCCGCTCCTGCTTGGCATCAATTTCCGTATCATGACTTTCAACATTGTATCAACAAAGCTATCGATACCTATCAGCAAGAATTGTTTATCTATGGCACTCCAAAAGGACTACCCTCTTTAATTAAAGTAATACAAAAACAATTAGAGCAATATCAGGTATTCGCAAAAGAAGAACAGATTTTCATTACTTCTGGCGTGCAACAAGCACTTTCCTTATTAACGTTCATCCCCTTTCCAAATGAACGTACCCATATACTTGTGGAACAGCCCAGCTATCATCTATTTATGGAACAATTGAAAGCGTACAAGATTTCCGTGCTAGGAATCCAAAGAACAGCAGAAGGTATTGATTTAGGGGAATTAGAGAGGATATTTAGAAGTCAGGATATTAAATTTTTTTATTCGATGCCTCGTTTTCATAATCCGTTAGGGACTTCTTACTCTAAAAAGGACAGAGAAGAGATACTAAAACTTGCTGTAAAGTATGGTGTTTATATTGTAGAAGATGATTATTTAGCAGATTTCGAAGAAAATTTGAAGGTAGACCCTATTTTTTCCGAGGATACTCATCAAATGGTCATTTATTTAAAAAGTTTCTCTAAAATAATGTTTCCAGGATTACGCATAGGTGTCGCTGTATTGCCTAAATCATTAGCAGACAGCTTCCAACTTTATAAAAGAACAGCTGATATTGATAGTTCAATGATTTCACAAGCAGCCTTGGAAATCTACATAAAAAGCGGCATGTTTGAACGTCATAGAAACAAAGTACGTCTGTCCTATTTAATGCGTGCAAACTTGCTATATGATGCTCTAGAAAAGCACTCTACCCTTGGCTTTTATCGCCCAGCATCCATATGTATGAATTCTCATATCGTGCTACCTCATCGTTTAAATAATGCTAACCTCATAAAAAACTTACAGAATCAACAAATTCTTGTAGAGACGATAGGTCAAAATTATATTGACGGCTTTCACCAAGAAAAAATATTAAAATTAAATGTGTCCAATACAAATATACAAAAGCTAGACCAAGGAATAGCTCTCATTTTTAAAGAATTGAATAACAAACAGAACTATTACCTATAAACTAACTTAACATGCAGCTTTACATTTTAAAATATCATTTCAGGATAACATTTACATTTGTGATTCTGAAAAAGCATGTGCAAAATGAGTACAAACAAAGAAAGAGCCAATTTAGAATTGGCTCTCAACAAAGTTTTTTT
Organism: Peribacillus butanolivorans; assembly: GCF_001273755.1. Taxonomy (GTDB): domain Bacteria; phylum Bacillota; class Bacilli; order Bacillales; family DSM-1321; genus Peribacillus; species Peribacillus butanolivorans. The sequence goes on along the minus strand of NZ_LGYA01000001.1, from coordinate 1,947,094 downwards.
TCCTAGCCCACTTTATTTGTAAAATTTAATACGGTCTTCAAGTGGTTGGAATTCTTTTTCTCCCGCTGAAGCAGTTGGATTACCAAATGGCATTTGCGCAATCAGTTTCCAATTATTTGGTATACTCCATTCTTTTTTCACTTCATCATCAATTAGTGGATTATAATGCTGCAAAGTTGCTCCTAATCCTTCTGCTTCCAGTGCTGTCCAAACAACCAATTGATGCATACCTGAGGTGTGTTGTGACCAGATTGGGAAGTTATCAGCATATGTTGCAAATTGTTCTTGAAGCGATTTCACAACAGATTCATCTTCCAAGAATAATATTGTTCCGTATCCAGATTTAAAGGAATCCATTTTTTGTTGAGTACCTGTAAAATCTCCCCCTCCAACCGCTTTTCTTAACGTTTCAGTCGTAATATCCCATAATTTATTATGTGCTTCACCAGTTAACACAACAAGACGGGAAGATTGAGAATTAAATGCCGATGGGGTATGTTTTACAGCAAATTCAACAATCTCTTTAATCTTTTCATCTGATACTTTTACCTCATTATTTATTCCATAAATAGAACGTCTTTCTTTAATAGCTGTATAAAAATCTTTAGTCATAACTCATTCCTCCTGAACTATTTTTAAAATGTATCCTGAATCATTCTTTTCATACTTATTTCTACCTGTTTTAGTATTAGGAACAAACCAGCATATAATTCGTTTAAAGATGTAATTCACATCAATTATTCTTTAATGAATTCCTTTGTACTTCTTACTGTATCAATTGGACGAACTAATTTTTCGATTTGTTCACGTTTTGGTTCTAAGAATGGCGGTAAAGATAATTTTTCTCCTAACGCTTCGTATGGCTCATCTCCCATAAAGCCAGGGCCATCTGTTGCAAATTCGAATAAAATTTGCGGTGCCACTCTTACGTAAAGTGACTCAAAAAAGTGGCGGTCTACATAACCAGACGTTTGAAATTGGAAGCTTTCCATTCTTTTAATCCATTCTTCTAAAACAGAACGGTCTTCAACACGGAATGCAGTATGATGAACAGTACCAAAACCTTGCCGTGCTTGAGGAAGAATCGCATTATGCTCTACAATTACTTGAGCACCATTCCCACCTTCTCCAACTTCAAATAAATGAAATGATCCTTCATTCCCTATTTCTTTAAATAATAAAACTTTTTCCAACATTTCTTTAAAATAATCAAAGTTGGCAATCCGTATAAAAATGGGGCCTAATCCTGTAATAGCATATTCTAAAGGAATAGGTCCTTTTTGCCATGGTATACCCGCAGCAACGCCTGCATTGTTTTCATCTGAAATCAATTGATATTGCTGGTCATCAAAATCAACAAATGAAATGATTTTTTTACCAAATTGTTCTTGAATTCCGGTATTTTTAACCTCTAGGCGATCAAAACGTTTAACCCAATATTCTAATGCTTCATCATTTGGTACACGGAAAGATGTTTTTGAAATTTCATTAGTGCCATGTACTCCTTTTGGAATACCAGGGAAGTCGAAGAAAGTCATATCTGTACCTGGACCACCAACATCATCTGCAAAAAATAGGTGATATGTTTGAATATCATCTTGGTTAACCGTTTTTTTAACTAAACGCATTCCTAATATATAAGTGAAAAATTCGTAATTCTTTTCTGCACTACTTGTAATGGCTGTTACGTGGTGGATTCCTTTTAATTCATTCATTTATATTCCTCCTACTAAAATCGACAATTTGGCTTATTGGGTACTGCTGCTTTTTGCTGATTCACTCATTCGTAATCGGTTACTACATTTTTCCTTTAAGGTCGATTGTCTATTCAAGTGATATTGTGTTTAGAGTTTTATCTTCAGTCAATTATCTCGAATTAATATATCTTCATTTAAAGATAATTTATCATGGATATCATTCTCTGTCAACAAATATGGATTATGATTACAATTATGCAACCTTTGTTAATATGACCTTACTTGAACTCAATCTTTTTACTCGCTGTTACTCATCATAATAAAATCCATTTATTAATAGTTCTCTATCTATTGGCAAAGAAAAACCCGAATAGAAGACTTTTTTAGTGTCGCTGCCATTAGGGGGTCATGAACTTCTTAGATATATAACTTTTCGCTAATACGTAATGCAGCTACTAAAAGTTATTTCTTCCTAATCCATTTTATTTATAAAATTTAACACGATCTTCAAGTGGTTGAAATTCTTTTTCTCCCACTGGAGCTGTTGGATTACCAAATGGAATTTGAGCAATTAGTTTCCAGTTACTTGGGATGTTCCATTCATTTTTCACTTCATCATCAATTAGTGGATTATAATGCTGTAATGTTGCTCCTAATCCTTCTGTTTCCAATGCTGTCCACACAACTAATTGATGCATACCTGAAGCTTGTTGTGACCAAATTGGGAAATTATCAGCATATAAAGCGAATTGTTCTTGAAGAGATTTCACAACCGCCATATCTTCAAAGAATAATACGGTTCCATAACCGGATTTAAAGGAATCCATTTTTTGTTGAGTACCTGTAAAATCTCCTTCTCCAACTGCTTTTCTCAACGTTTCAGTCGTGATGTCCCATAATTTATCATGTGCTTCACCTGTTAACACAACAAGGCGTGCTGATTGAGAATTGAAAGCTGATGGAGTGTATTTTACTGCAAATTCAACAATGTCCTTTATTTTGTCATCTGAAACTTGTACTTCTTTATTGATTCCATAATAAGAACGTCTTTCTTTAATAGCCGTGTAAAAATCTTTTGTCATAACGTTTATTCCTCCAGAATTCTTTATATTTATCTCGAATACATATATCTCTATTTCAAAGTAATTTTAAACATAAAAAAAAATAATGTCAAACATTTCATACTGATCTAGTTGTATTACTGACAGGAAAAGGCTGTCGTTTCTTCTGAGAAGTCCTTAGTAATGCCTGCTTATCCGAGGCTGGGCTATAAATGATGAGTGATTGTATATGGGATAAATTGAGAAGTTGCTTAATTTGAATTAATAGGAGGCTAGTTTCATGAAGGTTCAGTTTTGGGGGAACAGGTAATTGGAGATGTCTCTAGTATCGGAAAAATCAGCTTCCAATTACCTTATACTTCACTTGTTTAGAAATACATCCTATATTCCCCAATTCATTTGAACTTACATGTTTGCTAAAAAAACTTAAAAAATGTCAGTAGCATTGGGCGATAAGTTTTGGATATGTTTTAGGTATGTAATAACACTCTTTTCATTTTCATAAGGATATTCATAATTCAAATGTTTTCCAACATACATCGCTGTACTATCAAAAAGATCACACATTGAAAATAATGCTCTCCAAACACCATCATAACTTCCATCTGCATAAGTGGAAAGAAGCTTCTGCCAACTCTTTTCTGTCAAAAAACCCTCCAAATATTTGCCGTGTTTACCAACGCTTACTGAAAAGTTCGTTTCAATACCTACCTGCCATTCTAGCATTTGAATGAGCATTGATCTGACATTGTTAAGATGCTCTTGTGCATATATAATTTCCTTTCTCCATAAACCCTTTGCTACATAAGTTGATACCCACCAAAATTCATTGCAACAATCATCAAAGAATTCGGTAGAAGGTTTTTTAATCCAATAATCTACATCGGTCGGATTAGGAATTGAAGGAAGGGAATTATCCTTGTCCATTAAAATAATCGTAAGTTTATCCTCTTTGCAATAAACATCTTTTTCATCGAAAGGAACTAATAATAAGTCAATACGGTTTCCGTCTGTAAACTGCATTAAATAAGAGAAACGCCCTCCTAATTCTGGTGGAAATAATGACATTTCTTCAGGTTTTTGCATAATGAGTCGTTCACCAAAAACATCAATCCATTTATGGTCTCGTATGAAAGATTCCATTTCGGTCACAATATAAACGATATCATAATCCTGAAACACATCTTTTGGAACTTTCGGATTCGTTCGTGAACCATTCATTCCCACAGCACGGACTCGATCATCTTTTTCTGCAATTTTTACTATTAATTCAATCATGTCAGCTTCAGTCCGCATACATTTACCTCCAGTTAATTAAACACGCCTTATATGTAAGGTATATTTTTCTCAATAAATGGAGGCACCTTCCTGAAAGGCAGTTTCAATAATTTCTTTTATTCTAGCTAAAAATTTACCGCATACTAAACCATCAAGTACCCGATGGTCAATCGACAAACATAAATTCACCATATTCCTTACCGCGATCATATCATCAATGATTACTGGACGTTTGACGATAGACTCAACTTGAAGGATGGCTGCCTGTGGATGGTTAATAATCCCCATCGACTGAATAGATCCGAATGCCCCCGTGTTATTAACCGTAAATGTCCCGTTCTGCATATCTTCTGGTTTCAACTTTCCTGTTCGCGTTTTTTGAGCGAGTTCATGAACCTCCCTGGCTAGTCCCTTAATTGATTTTTCGTCCGCATGTTTAATCACTGGAACAAAAAGAGCATTACTCGCAGCTACAGCAATGGATATATTAATATCCTTTTTTTGAATGATTTTATCGCCAGCCCACATAGAGTTCATCTCCGGAAATTCGGTTAGAGCTTGTGATACGGCTTTGATGAAAAATGCAAAGTATGTTAAATTATAGCCTTCTTTTTGCTTGAATTCAGCTTTTAATGAATCGCGATTCTTAACAAGGTTTGTTGCATCGACTTCGACCATCATCCAAGCGTGCGGGACTTCATGTTTACTTTTCACCATATTGGCTGCAATTGTTTTTCTGATTCCTGTAATAGGAATCTCTATATCGCCAACTGAATGGACTAATGTCTCAATGGAAGAAAACGATTTTTCAGCAGGATCTTGTTTTGAAGCAATAAATGTTGGTGCCAATTCCTGATTTTCTTCAATTTTATTCACTCCTTTTTCAAGAAGTTTCACTAAATCTTTCCGGGTGATTCTTCCGTCTCTTCCCGATCCTTTGATTTTAGTTAAATCAATGCCATTTTCCTGTGAAATTTTTAATACGGCTGGTGAATATCTTGTTTTAAGGTGATTAGAGCTAGTTGTTGTTTCAATCGTTTTCAGGCTTTCGACTAATTGTTGGTCACTGTCTTCCTTCTTTTCACTGACATTTTCCACTTCAATCGTACAAATCACTTCGCCAACTACCATTGTCTCATTTTCTTTTGCAAAAATTTCTATAATCTTTCCGGTAAAAGACGAAGGGATTTCCGCTGTGACTTTATCAGTCATCACTTCCGCAATTGAATCATATTTATTCACATGGTCTCCGGGCCTAACGAGCCACTTGCTGATTGTTCCTTCCGTAACACTTTCCCCTAGCTGAGGCATTTTCATTTGTTGTATTTTCAATTTTCATACCCTCCCTGCCAATAATTTAATAGGCTGCAAGATCCCGTATAGCTTTTTCTACTTTTTCAGGATTCACCATAAAAGATTTTTCCAATGGTGGAGAATATGGCATGGCTGGAACATCCGGACCGGCGAGTCTCATTATCGGTGCATCCAGATCAAAAAGACACTTTTCTGCAATTATGGCTGACACTTCACTAATAATGCTTCCTTCTTTATTATCTTCTGTAATTAATAGAACTTTTCCAGTTTTGCATGCTGCTTCAATAATGGCTTCTTGATCTAATGGATAAATGGTTCGTAAATCAAGAATATAAACAGATATCCCATCACTGGCCAATTTTTCAGCTGCCTGAAGCGCAAAATGAACACAAAGGCCGTAAGTAATCACGGTAACATCCTCACCGTAACGCTTCACATCTGCTTTGCCAATAGGTAATACATAATCATCAGTCGGTACTTCTTCTTTAATTAGGCGATAAGCACGTTTATGTTCAAAGAAAAGAACTGGGTCTTCATCGCGAATAGCTGCTTTCAATAATCCTTTCACGTCATATGGCGTGGATGGCATGACAATTTTTAGCCCTGGTTGATTGGCAAAAATAGCTTCTACGGATTGTGAATGATATAGCGCCCCATGGACTCCGCCGCCGTATGGAGCTCTAATGACTATTGGACATTGCCAGTCATTATTAGAGCGATAACGAATTTTTGCAGCCTCTGAAATAATTTGGTTGATTGCAGGCATGATAAAATCAGCAAATTGCATTTCTGCAATCGGCCTCATTCCATACATAGCTGCACCAATGCCAACACCTGCTATAGCCGATTCAGCAAGTGGAGTATCAATAACCCGTTGTTCTCCGAATTGTTCGTATAAACCTGTTGTTGCTTTAAAAACGCCACCTTTTTTCCCTACATCCTCCCCTAGTACAAATACACGCGAATCGCGTTCCATTTCTTCGCGTATAGCCATTATCACTGCATCTATATAAGAAATTACAGCCATCTTCTTTCCTCCTTACTTATCTGCATAAACGTATTTCGAGAGCGTTTCTTCGTTTGCATATGGAGCGTTTTCTGCATAATCAGTCGCTTCGTTCACAACGTCCATTATCTCGTCATTAATTTGTTTCTCAAGTTGATCATCTAGGACCCCTGTTGCTTTTAAATAGGCACCAAATGTAATAATCGAATCTATTTTTTTTGCTTCTGCCACTTCATCAGGTGAGCGATACATACTGTCATCATCATCGCTTGAGTGGGGTGTTAACCTATATGAAACCGTTTCTATTAAACTTGGCCCATCGCCTCGTCTGCCTCTTTCGGCGGCTTCTTTTACCACCTTGTATACTTCAATCGGATCATTTCCGTCAACCGTTACACCTGGCATTCCATAACCAATGGCCCGATCCGATACTTTTTTACACGCTAACTGTTTTTCAATTGGAACGGAAATGGCATATTGATTATTCTCACACATCAAGATAACCGGGAGTTTATGAACGCCAGCAAAATTTGCTCCTTCATGGAAGTCACCTTGATTAGATGAACCTTCTCCAAAAGTAACAAATGAAACGATATCTTTCCCTTCCATTTTTGCAGCTAGTGCAATTCCAACCGCATGTGGTACTTGAGTTGTAACAGGCGATGAACCCGTCACGATGCGATTCTTTTTTTGCCCGAAATGACCAGGCATTTGACGCCCCCCTGAATTCGGGTCTTCTGCTTTTGCAAAACTGGATAACATTAAATCTTTAGCGGTCATCCCAAACGCAAGCACTACTCCAAGATCTCGATAGTAGGGAAGTACATAATCCTTTTCACGATTTAATGCAAACGCAGCCCCTACTTGAGCGGCTTCTTGTCCTTGACAAGAAACAACAAATGGAATTTTCCCTGATCGGTTTAACAACCACATCCGCTCATCTATACGTCTTGCTAATAACATCACTTTATACATCTCAAGCACTTTTTCATCACTGAGACCTACCTGTAGATGACGGTTTTCACCCATACGTCATCATCCCTCCTAATAATTAGTACATTTTTCTTTTAAAACCGAATGTTAGTCCTCATACTCGCACCCTTAAATACAAAACGGAGCGCTGTAACCTGAAACACAATACTTTCTCTTTAACTGATTTTGACTGTCTCGACAAAATTAAATTTGGTTATGTACCCACCAGGGATGAAAAGTTCCTATTATGTAATACATGCTTTCTATTTAACACCATTACATTCTCATTTACGTTATCATCTAGTATTATTACCTGGTACTAACTTTAGTAATATTATCCTAACACTTTCTATCTCACATTTTCAACTAATTCCACTTTGGTAATCAGATTATTTTCTTGTCTTTTTGAATTAAGAGCAAATCAAACAATCCACAAGGCATCGTTAAGAGCACTGCTTTATCACTATTCTTCCTTCCACTTTCATAACGCTTTCTAGGGTAGCAAACGGATTTTAGTCAAAAGAGAACTCTATATACTATAAAAAAACCACTCTAGTACGCAGTTTAATATTGTAAATCAATAAAGCACCCTAGCTCTATCAAATTCGAAGATTTCCTTATTTATCAATTTTTTTAGTCTGTATTCCAGAACTCAATTATTGAATTAGTTGTCCATATACCTAACCGAATAATCGAGTCGCATAGATAAACCCCTTACCTCCTTTGTTGAATAAGTTTAGTACTTGACTGAAGTTTAAAACTTGCTTTTTATGTTAGCACTAAGGGCAAGATACACACTGAAATGATGCAATTGTTTTTTGCTTGACTAAGCGGAAAAATAGATGTAAATTTAAATAATTCATTAAATGAACTGTTCGCTATGGAACAGTTCAAAATAGGAAGAATGGTGATGTTGAGTGGAGAGTGAAAATCAAGAATTAATGCGTTCAGTACAACTATTACGTTCATTTTCGAACGTGCAGAAAAATATCATGCGATTCGTTCAAAAAACAGCAGTAGAAAATGGATTAACAGTTCCCCAATATTCTATTTTGATGGCTATTATTCTTCACGAAGATATGACTCAAAAAAACGTTGGGGAGAAAACATTTCTTCCAAAAAGCACACTGAGCCAAGCTGTCGATGGTCTCGTTCGAGCTGGCATGCTCCATCGTGAGCATGTGGAGGGCAACCGGCGTGAAATCCAGTTGTCCATCACCGAAAAGGGAAAAAATTTGTTAAAAACGATTCATATGCATGAAGGTAGTATTCACCAAATCTTTCAAACGGTCATTGAATTGCTTACTGAAGAACAGTTTGAAGAGTTACTTGAAACGCATCTTCAAATTACAAACTATTTGGAAGCACAAGCAACAGAACAAGGAGAGTGTACAAAATGATAAAAATACTGAAAAATTTATCCGTATATAAGTGGATTATTTTAGCAGTTTTCGGTCTAGTCTTTGTTCAATCAATGTCGGACCTCTTTTTGCCTACACTAATGGCCGATATTATTGACAAAGGTGTCGTTCCTGGAGACACCTCCTACATTTGGAAAATTGGTGGTTTGATGTTGTTAGTTTCAGCTCTTGGCGCTTGTGCTTCCATTATCGCAAGCTACTATTCGTCAAAAGCAGCAATGGGAATGGGACGCGATGTCCGCCTGAAAGTCTTTAATCATGTTGAAAAATTTTCGTTACAAGAATTTGACGAAGTCGGTACCGCGTCACTAATTACACGGACGACCAATGATATAACACAAGTCCAGCAAGTGGTTATTATGATGCTTCGTATGGTTATCAGTGCACCTATTATGCTAGTCGGCGGAGTGATTATGGCCGTTTCGAAGGATGCCAAATTATCCCTTGTTATTGTCGTCGCAATGCCTGTGTTGATTGGTTCGATCCTGCTTATTCTATATAAAGGTGTGCCTCTTTTTCAAACGGTGCAAAAACGATTAGACCGGTTGAACCTTGTATTACGAGAAAATTTAACTGGGATTCGCGTCATTCGTGCCTTTAATCGTGAAACCCAAGAGAAGGAACGCCTTAAGAAAGCTAATAAAGAATTGACAGATGTCTCGATTAAAGTAAATAAAGTTATGGCCTTTATGATGCCTATAATGATGCTTGTCATGAACTTGACGGTTGTTGGTATCATTTGGTTTGGTGGAGTTCGAATTGATAACGGCGGTATGCAGATTGGGGACTTAATGGCCTTTATCCAATATGTGATGCAAATTATGTTCGCACTTGTTATGGCATCCATGATGTTCGTTATGGTTCCTCGTGCGGCTGTGTCGGCAACTCGGATAAACGAAGTCCTTGACATGAAACCTTCATTCCTAGATGAGGGAACAGATAAGGCAGATCGTGAACACGGTACACTTGAATTTGAACATGTAACCTTCAGTTACCCAGGAGCAGAAGAACCTGCATTATCGGATATTAGTTTTTCTGCAAGACCTGGTGAGATCACCGCAATCATCGGTGGAACAGGTTCAGGAAAATCAACGCTCGTCAATTTGATCCCTCGCTTTTATGATATTTCAAGTGGATCTATTCGCGTTAATGGTGTTGATATTCGTATGGCATCACAAGATGAAATTCGTTCAAAAATTGGCTTTGTGCCACAAAAAGCCATCCTCTTTACGGGTACTATTGCTGACAACATTCGCTTTGGAAAACAAACCGCCACACAGGAGGAAATTGAGCATGCGGCTCGCATTGCGCAAGCAGAAGATTTTATAAGCAAAATGAAAGACGGCTATTATGCAGAAATCGAACAAGGCGGCTCAAACCTATCAGGTGGACAAAAACAACGACTCTCGATTGCAAGAGCACTCATTCGAAAACCAGATATTTATATATTCGATGATAGCTTTTCTGCACTTGATTTCAAGACAGATGCCAACCTTCGTGCAGCCCTGAAAGATGAAACAAAAAATGCGACGGTATTACTTGTTGCACAGCGTGTTAGTACGGTTGTAGACGCTGACCGAATCATCGTGTTAGATGAAGGACACATTGTAGGCATGGGTACACACCAAGAGTTGCTTAGTACAAACGACGTATACCGTGAAATCGCCTTATCACAGCTCTCAGAGGAGGAAATTGCATGAGTAATCAAAAAAAACCTCAAAGCGGCGGGCAAATGGGGCATGGCCCTGGTGGCGGTAACATGATGATGATGGGTCAAAAAGCAAAAGATTTTAAAGGAACACTAAGACGTCTCTTGGCTTATTTAAAACCCCGACGCAACAAATTAATTGCCGTGTTCTTCGCTGCAATCATGAGTACAATTTTTATGATTGTAGGGCCAAAAATCATGGGAACGGCGATTACAGAATTATTCGAAGGAGCTTACGGGAAATTCCAAGGAATACCAGGAGCAACTATTAACTTTGATAAAATTGGCCAGATTCTTCTACTACTTGCTGGACTGTATGTCTTAAGCAGTCTTTTCAACTATGTACAACAATACATTATGTCTAGTGTTGCACAAGATACAGTATATGATCTTCGAGAAGATGTTAATAAAAAGCTTGAGAAACTTCCTCTCAAATATTTTGAAGGACGTCCTAACGGAGAAACACTAAGCCGAATGACAAATGACATTGATACAATCGGGAGCACCCTTCAACAAAGCTTAACGCAGTTCATCACATCAATTGTAACAATTTTGGGGATTATCATTATGATGCTTTCGATTAGCCCGTTATTGACATTAATCTCGATTGTCAGCTTACCTTTGTCAATATTTGCAATTCGGCCCATTTTAAAAAGATCCCAAAAACATTTTGCCGATCAACAGCGCACACTTGGACAATTAAATGGTCACATTGAAGAAATGTATACTGGCCATCAAGTCGTTAAAGCATTCGGACATGAAAAAAAGGCAAGCGCCCAGTTTGTTTTGGTTAATGAAGAATTGTATAAAGCGGGAAGGAAAGCACAGTTTATATCTGGTATCATCATGCCTATGATGTTCTTTATCGGAAATTTGAGTTATGTCCTTATCAGCGTTGTCGGCGGGATATTGGTAACGCAACGTTCGATCTCAATTGGTGATATTCAAGCATTTATCACATATTCAAAGCAGTTCACCCAGCCGATCACACAAACAGCTAACATTGCAAACATTATTCAGTCGACGGTTGCTGCAGCTGAGCGTGTCTTTGAGCTACTCGATGAAGAAGAGGAAATGAAAGAAAAAACGACAGCTAGTATAATGAGAGCAAATGGCGATGTAACTTTTGAACATGTAGATTTTGGATACGGTGAAGACTTGTTAATTAAAGATATGAACATTGATGTCTTGTCTGGACAGACGGTCGCAATTGTTGGACCGACTGGTGCTGGAAAAACGACAATGATAAATCTCTTGATGAGATTTTATGAACTCAATGGCGGAAAGATTAAGATTGATGGTCTAGATACACGGAATATGTCTCGGAATGACCTTCGAAAGAACTTTGGGATGGTGCTTCAAGACACCTGGCTCTTTAATGGTACGATTAAAGACAATATCGCTTATGGAAAAAATGGAGCAACAGATGAAGAAATTTTCGCAGCTGCTCGTACGGCACATGCCGATCATTTCATTCGGACACTACCAGATGGTTATGAGACAGTCTTAAACGAAGAAGCCTCGAACATCTCACAAGGTCAAAAGCAGCTTTTGACAATCGCACGAGCTGTCCTGGCAGATCCACCAATTATGATATTGGATGAAGCGACGTCAAGTGTGGACACTAGGACCGAAGTCTTTATCCAAAAGGCGATGAAGCGACTGATGGAAGGACGTACTAGCTTTGTAATTGCCCATCGTCTCTCAACGATTAAGGATGCAGATTTGATTCTTGTTATGGATCAAGGAAAGGTGATTGAGCAAGGAACACATTCAGAACTTTTAGAGGTAAATGGTTTCTACGCAGATCTTTACAATAGTCAGTTTACTGAAAATGTAGCTGGATAATAAGAAAGAGGCTCAATTTCAAATCGAAATTCGAGCCTCTTTCTATTAAATTCATATCCACAACTATATAAAATTTTGAACAACTCCATCTTACAACACAAAGGTTATCCAAATTAATCTCCAGAACGGGTTACAGGTGTTGGAGGTTTTTACTTTATTCACTTTACATATCTTTCTCAACTTAGAAGTACAGATGCAAATTAGCTTATGTTGCTTCAACTAATGCCCCATTTAGTCATCTATGAAGCAGGGATAATATATAAGCCTATATCAATACCCTCTTTTATTTCCTTTTTTTACAAATTCCCAATCTACCTCAATATTTTTTCTGACCTTTTGAAGAAGATGAAATATTGTTTCTGTTTCTTCAAAAGAAAATCCAGATAATGCAACCTTGTCGGTATACTCTCCTTCTTTCTTTAAAAAGGGATAAACATTTTCGCCCTTATCAGTTGGATATAACTTTTTAATTTTTTTGTTGTTATCATCATTTTTCTTTTCAATAAAACCTTGAATCTCCAGTTTTTTAATTGCACGAGCTGCTGTCGTGCGATCCACTTTTATCATTTCTGCTAACTTTTCTTGAATGATACCAGGATTTTCACATATTCGAACAAGATACAAATACTGCCCTTTTGTAAGGTCAAATTCTTTAAATTCTATATTACTTATAGAGTCCAATGCCCTTGCTATCATTCCAATTTCACGAAGTATTTCCTTCATCAAAAAAACCCCTAACTTTTTTGTTGTATTTACAACAAAAATAATTTCATTTATACTAATAAAAGGTCATAAAGTTATTATGACTTGTCTAATTAAATAAATCTAGAAAAGGGGGAAAGATCATTGGATTCAAAGAGAATAACAGTAGATAGCGATTTAAAAAATGCTTTTCATATAAGAAAAGAAGTATTTGTTGAGGAACAAGGATTCTCATTAGAAGATGAATTTGATGAATTTGATACACTTAATGGTTCTGAACACATTTTAGTCTATCATAATGAACAACCTGTCGGAACTGGAAGGTTAAGAGTTGTTGATGGTTTAGGTAAATTGGAGAGAATATGTATCTTAGAGCCTTTCCGTAAATTTGGTCTTGGAAAAATAATTATTAAAACATTAGAAGAAATCGCAAAAGAAAAGGAAATATCCCAGGTTAAATTACATGGGCAAACACAAGCAGAGGGTTTTTATAAAAAACTCGGCTACCAAACTTCATCAAATGTTTTTATGGAAGATGGTAGTCCACATATTTTAATGATAAAAGAATTAGCTAATGAATAAATGTGTTAAATGTGAGTAAAACCAAATTTATCCTCTATGTGTTAGGAATCATAATATTAGCCCTTGGTTGTTCTTTAACGATACAATCAGACCTTGGAACATCACCATTTGATGCCCTTTTGGTAGGCCTTTCTATACAAGTAGGTCTTACGGTTGGAAGCTGGGAATTCATAATAGCATTTATCATGATATTTTGTAACTCACTTTTAAAAAGACAAAAACCAGAATTTTTTGGATTACTAACTGCTTTTATAACAGGTCTTGGTATTGATATATGGCTTTTTTTATTACAAAACTTGGTACAGCCAGAACAAATACTCATTAAACTTGTTTGTTTAGGGGGTGGATTAGTTGTTATAGGACTAGGAACGGCTATCTACTTACATGCAAACTTTGCCCCACTTCCTGTAGACCGTTTGATGTTAATCATTCAAGATTTAACTGGAATGAATATAGTGTTTTCAAAAACATTAATTTATCTTGTTTTCTTAATAGCGGCAATTACATTCAATGGACCAATTGGTATCGGAACTCTATTAACCGTTTGTTTAGGAGGTCCAATTCTCAATTATTTCATCCCACTAATTGGTAGTTTATTAGATAACCCTAATCCAACAGCAAATAGAGATACAGATAAAAACCATTCGATATAGAATGGTTTTTATTTGCAAAGAATTATCCTATAGTTTGCACAATAATCTTTAGTCCACAAATCTGGCATGAACAAAGATCAACATGCACTCTTGAACTCCCTCAGTTTAATAATGAAAAAGCTGCCTTAAAGACAACCTAAAACCACAGAAAAAATCAGTAAATCAGTGATATTCATTCGCCTTAACCTTATACTCTCCATCTGTTTTGGTGCTCAAGCAAAATACTATTGAATCCGAAAGTATAGAGTATGTATAACCTTGAATTTATCCACCTAAACCCCATTTTACGTAATGACGCGAGGTTTAGAAACATGAAAAGACCGTTAAGCTTTCTTGAAGAAGTGTTTGCAGCCTTTTTGTCTCTTGTTTTACTGAGATAAAAATCAATCGTGTTTCCTTTGGAATCCACTGCACGATACAGATACATTTATTGACCTTTTACTTGATATACGTTTTGTCGACTCTTCAGGAGTCATTTATGGTAGCTGCTTAAGAATATCAATAAAGTAATATAAAATTATAATGATAGTTGAATACTAATCCTCAAGAAAAACTAAAATAGCTTTAATTAACAGAAGTTGATTCTCAAACTTTTTATTTTGAGTATAAAAACTTTTAAATTGCCAATATTCTGTTCTATGTAAACAAAAGGTATTTCGCATAGGAAGTTAGCTTATACAATAATCTTCAACTATAGCGCCCCGATTGTTGAATAACAATCCAATCTACGATATGGTCCTTCTAATAAAAAGCAAACCCTATCGCTTAGACAGGGTTTGCTTTTTACTTTTTTCGTTAATTGCCATCAACCACTTCTTTTAAAAGTTCATAAGAACGTTTTTGTTTGTCAGGATTATAAATATAAGATACGGCCATGATTTCGTCCACGTTATACTTCTCTTGAAAACTCGTTAACTGTTCTCGTATCGAAAGTTTACTTCCTAACAAAGTCACACTGGACATCGATGTAGCCATTTCTTTCTCTGGCTGACTCCAAATGTGATCCATGTTTTCAATTGGAGGACTTAACAGTGTTCGTGAGCCTCGCACAACATTCAAGAAAAATTGCTGCATCGTTGTCGATTCAAATTTGGCCTCTTCATCACTTTCTGCTGCAATCACATTAAGACATACTATCATATATGGAGAGTCCAGATATTCTGATGGCTGGAATTGATTACGATAAATTGAAATGGCTTCATCCATATACCTTGGTGCAAAGTGGGAAGCAAATACATACGGCAAACCTAATTTAGCTGCTAAAACCGCTGAATCCGTTGATGAACCGAGGATATAAATCGGAAGATTCGTGCCAACACCTGGATAAGCTTTTATATAACCTTGAAGCTCTTCGGGCCCAAAATAAGCAAGCAAATCCTTTACATCTTTTGGAAATGTGTAGACTGAATCATTTTGAGAACGTCTCAATGCACTTGCGGTCATCATATCTGTACCAGGAGCCCGGCCAAGACCCAAGTCCAATCGATTAGGATAGATAGTTGCCATGGTTCCAAATTGTTCGGCTACTACCAAAGGAGAATGGTTAGGCAGCATAATTCCGCCAGACCCAACTCGTATGTGTTCTGTATGTTCCAAGATATGTTTAATTAAAATCGAAGTAGCTGAGCTCACTAGTGTTGGCGTATTATGATGCTCTGCAACCCAATATCGTTTATAACCCATTTTCTCAGTGGCTTGCGCCAAATCAACCATTGCATCAATGGCTTCTTTAGCCCCCTGCCCTTTGCGAATAGGGGCCAAATTTAAGACCGATACAGGTATTTGTATTTTTGACATTTAAAATTTGTCCTTTCTTGATAAAGTTTCAATTCTATACTAACAATTGAAACCCTAGAAACAAACTTAAATGCTTGGGTGGAAATCAAATGCATAATTAGTGCCTCAGGTTGGTCAATCAGGCCCTTTAAAGGAATAACTTGACTGGCGTTTTTACCTGTTCAAAACCATCTAAATCTACATTAACGATTAGAGAACCAAAAATAACCTAAGCCTCTCTACTTTCTTAGAAAGGCTTAGGTTATTTTATCCAGTCGGTAATACTTATTAGTACATTTACAAAATTAGTTGTTCTTTCGGGACATTTTCATCGCAAATGAGTACATATCTGATCGGAATAAACCTTTATAATATTCTACTAAATTACCATCAGAATCAAAAATCATTCGTTCTGTAATTAGCAAGCACATAGCTTCTGATATACCTAAATGTTCAGCATCTTCTTTTGTTGGAAATCCGCATGTTATAATTTGTTCTGCTTCACAAAAGTTAATGTTTAGATCACCTTCGAGCGCATCATACAAAACAGTAGTACTTAAATCAAATTTCGTTAATTTTTGTCCAAGTTCTAAAGAATAGTAATGCAATTCAATTGCGATTGGTAAATCCCCCTGTAACCGTAGCCTCTTAATATGGTATGATTCATCCTCAAACCCATTTGCATCGGCTATATTTTCAGGAGTCAATACACGACCATGATTTAGTAATTTAATCCCCATATTTTTAGTCGTCTCAGTAAAACTAATCATCTTAAGCCATTCTTGAACTGGTTTAAGAGATACAAAGGTCCCCTTACCATGCCTTTTTTCTAATATCCCATCACGAACTAAAATAGATACAGCTTCTCTTACAGTGCTTCTACTAACAGAATACATATCCATGAGTTCTCTTTCACTTGGGATCTTGTCCTTATAATAACCTTGTAAAATTTGGTCTTCTAATATTATTTTTAATTGAACATGTAATGGGATTGGATTGTTAAAGTCTAGCTCCATAAAATTTCCTCCAAACAGAAAAAGACATTGTGATGTTCGTATCAGTGATTATATTGTAAACCAAATTGTAATAATATTCAAATAAATCGGCATCAATTGATTCTTATACTTATCTAGTTTTGAAATTAACTGAGATGTTCCCTGTCTTGTGTTCTATTACAACTCTCACTTTCGAACAATCAGAAAAGTTTTGTACAGTGTTTGGTCTCTAAACGGTTCCAATGATTATTATAAATAATTTCCTATGTTCAAACTCTTCGCATGAATTAAACGAGTATCTATGGATATAGAAAACCCTGAATAGTGCCAACTATTCAGGGTACAGTTCAAAATGGGAAAAGATGTTTTCGTTCAAAAAATACCCTCACTTCCGTATGATGTCATCTGTATTCAATAATACCCTTGTGATTCTATAGACAACACTGGAAGGCTGTCCCCTCCAATTATAAGATCCTCTAGCTCTATACTATAAAGTACGAGATTATAGAAAGTAGCAACGAGGTAATGGTCATTGCCAAAAGTGGACGCATGGCTTTTGTACGAAGAGCCTGCAAACTGACATTAAGTCCAAGACCAATCATCGCCATAGTCAAAATAAATGTAGTAGTTTTAGAAATACCCTCCATTACGATTGGAGAAACTGAGATATATGTTCCAAACACATAGCTTCCAATTAAACTCATCATTATAAAACCAACGAGGAACCATGGAAAATCAATTTTTGCATCTTTACCCGTTTTTTCCGATGAACGTTTTTTCATCCAATACATAAAAATGAAGCATAATGGGATAAGTAAAAAGACACGACCTAATTTTGCCAATAGCGCAATAGCTAGCGCATCTTCACCTGCTGGGGCTCCTGCCAATGCAACATGAGCTATTTCATGAAGACTGATACCAGACCATATACCATAATCCATCGCTGATATCGGAAGGATAGGTCGTATTAGGGTATAAATTATAGAAAAAAGTGTCCCCATTAAGGCGATTATACCTACACCTATGGCCGTATCTTCTTCTTTTGCTTTCACGATAGGAGATATTGCTGCGATTGCTGCTGCACCGCACACACCCGTTCCTACCGCGAGAAGAAGCGAAATTGAAGGATCAGCTTTTAACCACTTTGCAATCAGAACCATTACGATTATCGCAAAAGCTACGGTTCCTATGTCACGAACCAATAATGGCAAACCTTGATTAAAAATCACATCAATATTTAATTTCAAACCATATAAAATAATTGCAAAACGGAGAAGTTTTTTAGCGGAAAATTCAATGCCCTTACGGAATTTTTCTGGATAGCCTGCAATTTGGCGATAAATGACCGCAATAATAATTGAGCAAGCAAGCGGTCCAATTCGATCAAATCCTGTAATTTTGGACAGCCCCAAACCTAAAAGTGCGATAAAAAATGTAAAAGCAATACCACCAATCCACAATAGTAAGCTTGATTTCTTTTCTTGAAGAGGTAATTTTGAATATTGTTGTTCCTCACTTGTTTCCTCTAGGGGCTTATATTTTTCTAATTGCATTCATTCCTTCCTCCTTTCCAGATAAATTAAGACCACTGTAACCCGGTTTGCTTTAAAAATCATGTATCATCGCTACATTTCTATTGTTTGAAAAAGATCAGTTTCTTCTATAATATAGGGGGGATTTCCTTTAATAAAATACTCGTATTCTGTTAAAAAAGGTAAAGTAGGTTTTTTATTATCCCATAATTCAGGAACGGCTAAAGTTTGGGAACGATGAGACCTTAAAGCCCGAATCTTTTTTTGCAGAGTTTCTGAGATATTTACTTTAGTCACACTTTTCAGCATGCTCTCTTTTATCCATTTTTCATAATATGTATGCCAAAGGACAAAGTACAGTCTCTGAGCCTTAAAGGCAGAGAAAACAGAATCTGGATAAAAATCTGAATCACCTGATTTTGAAAATGCTAATGTCGCTGCACGACCAATTGCACAATGGTCTGGATGTCCCCCGTATTTCTCATTAAACGTTACTATTACTTGAGGTTTAATTTCTCGAATCACTTTTACAATTCGCTCCACTAATAAATCTATATCTTCAAACTCAATTGTTTTATCCCTTAAATTTAAATAACGCAGGTCGTTAATCCCTAATACTTCGCATGCGTTTTTTAACTCTAGTTCTCGTAATTTCGGCAATGATTCTCTCGTTGTAAGAATGGGATTGCCCATACGCCTGCCCATCTCACCTTTTGTTGCGCAAAGTAAGGTTATCTGTACACCAAGTTTAGAAATTTTGGCGATCGTTCCTCCACAAAGAAATGACTCATCATCAGGATGCGCAAGTATTACCAATAACTTTTCTTGAGATACCATAATACCTCCGCTTTTGTATTAGTCTATCAGCATTTATATAAAAAAACGGACATGGATGTCAAAACTGTTAGACATATCATGCCCACTTTAATGGTGACCAATAAAGTTATCTGAAGCCTTTATCTACATTAAGGGTTAACACAATTCATACAAAACAGATTTAACAGTTTCAATGACAAAGTGTAAATCTTCAACAGTTGAGGATAAAGGCGGTGCAATAATTAATACATTCCCGTATCCAGGAACTGTATCTCCGTTTCGGCCAATAATCAGGCCTTTTTTCTTACAAGCCCCAATTACCTTTCCCATTAGCTCTTCAGATACAGGTGTTTTTGATTTTTTATCTTCTACTAGTTCAATTCCATATAAAAATCCAATTCCTCGCACTTCTCCAACTTTTTCTAGAGCAGTCAATTCAAAGAGTTCACTTAGTGTTGATTCACTGAGTTCAGATACTCGTTGAACAATATTTTCATTTTCGATAATTTCAATGTTCTTGAGGGCAACTGCGCAAGATGCAGGGTGCCCTCCGTAGGTTGACACATGTCTAAAATGATTTAAATTTCCGTTCTCCTTAAATTTTTCATAAATCCTAGAGTTCACAGCTGTTGCTCCTAGTGGAAGATAACCGCTGGTCAATCCCTTTGCCATTGTTACAATATCAGGTTGAACCCCATCAGAGTGCATAAATCCAAACATTTTTCCTGTTCTGCCAAATCCTGAAACCACTTCATCCACAATTAAAAGAACATCATGCTTCTTACAAATTTCCGAAACTTTTGTTAAGTACTCTTTTGAAGGAATAAGGACCCCGCCGCCTGAAATGAATGGTTCAAGTATAACGCCAGCTACAGTCTCTGATCCTTCAAAGTTAATAACCTGATCAAGATATTCTGCTGCAAGGAGGTCAGAGTTCTCTGCGTTTTCTCCAAATGGGCTTCGATAACTATATGGTGGTGGCACATGTAGAAAACCCGGAACCGCTGGGTCATATTTCACTCTCCGATTCGCCTGAGCTGTTGCACTTAAAGCACCGAAAGTATTACCATGATAGGCACGATACCTAGAGATGAATTTGTATTTCCCCGGGTTTCCATTTTGAGAATGATATTGGCGAGCGATTTTAAAAGCGGTCTCATTCGCTTCAGATCCACTGTTAGTGAAAAAGGTTGTATATGAACCTTTTAAATGTTCACTTATTTTAGAAGATAGTTCAATAGCTGGCTTATGGCTTAAAGTTAATGGGAAGTAAGATAAATTCACCATTTGCTCATACGCTGCCTGAGCAATTTCTTTTCGTCCATGTCCTAAATTCAAGCACCATAATCCAGAAACCCCATCTAAATATTTATCCCCTTTTGTATCGGTAAACCATGAGCCGCTTCCTTCCGTTGCAATCATGGGACTTTCCTTTTCGTTATAACGATGCATCGCATGCCATAAATGATCTTTATCCATTTGAACAAGGTCTTTCGTTTCAGTTTCTAATTTCAATATTGAAACCCCCTTTTTATTTATTGAAATGAATTTTAGTTAAGTAACCTATACCGATCCAACCCAAAATAGAAAACAAGAGTATAAAAATATTGATGTTAAGGAGTAAATAGACGCGATAACTCAAAATACATCCATTAAGTATCGCGCCCATTACCACATTCTTTTTTAGTAATTATTTATCCCAGTTTTTATGATCTAAATGAGCGTACTTTTCTAATAATCTAGTAGGCATTTTTAAAGCGTCTTTTCTAAATGGAGGCGCTAATTGTGTTCCATCCACCTGAATATCAATGACGGTAGGTTTGTTTGATTTTATTGCCGCTTCTATGACAGGCCCTAATTCTTCAGGTTTTTCCACTCTAATTCCAACTGCCCCCATCGAACGAGCAACCTCTGCAAAATCTGGATTTTGGATATCTGCCCCCACAAAACGATTATTATAAAAATCGACTTGGTTCTTTTTCTCTGCACACCATGCATTATTATTAAAGACGCACGCGATGACTGGAATGTTTTCTTCAACTGCTGTACTTACTTCATGTAAGCTCATTCCCCATGCTCCATCTCCAACGATTGCTAAAACAGGTGTATTCGGCTCAGCTAATTTGGCACCAAGTGCAGATGGATAAGCAAAACCGGTGTTTCCGAATGTAAGGGCAGCGATGTGTCTACGACTCTGGTTAAATTTCAAGTAAGCGTTTGCAGTTGATGATACATTACCAATATCTGTTGAAACAATAGCATTCTCAGGTAACACTTTTGTTAATTCTAAGAGGGCGCGACGCGGGTTAATTGGCGTCCCATCTATCATCGCAAGTTCTACTAGTTCTTCTTCCCATTTTTGTTTTTCATTTGTTACCTCTACCATCCGCGCTTTTTCTTGTTTTAGGTTAGGTTTAATTTCCTTTAACCGTTTCATAATTTCTCGACTAGCTTCACGAGCATCACCGATAATACCAACTTCAACTGGGTGGGTTCTAGCGATTTGCCTTGGATTAATATCTATTTGAATTATTTTTGCCTCTTTAGGGAAATATTCAATGTCATAACATGGTAATGTACCAAATACGGATAATCTTGTACCAACCGCTAAAATAACATCTGCTTTCTTTAGTGTATTCATAGCAGCTTTTGATCCCATATATCCTATTGGGCCAACAGCTAACGGATGATCTGCAGGAAATGCATCATTATGCATATAGGATACAGCTACCGGAGCTGTCAAGTGTTCTGCTATATTCTTAATTTCCTCAATACCATCTGAATCAACTGTCCCTCTACCTGAAATAATAACTGGATACTCAGCCTCAGCTAAAATTTCAGCTGCTCTATCCAAGGATTCAGATGACCCGCATCCTCGTGAATCTACGCGATATTGATGTGGTTGAAGAATTTGATCCTCCACTTCACCATAGAAATAATCACGAGGGATATCAAATAATACAGGTCCTCTTTCAGCATAAGCAATTCGAAATGCTGTCCGTAGACAATCAGCGACTCGACCTGGGTGGGTCACTCTCACCGTTTCTTTTGTGATAGCCTTGAAAATGGAAACCTGATCACATTCCTGAAAACCATCCCATCCAACAGTTGGTGTACCTGCTGAAGGAGATATTACTACCATAGGAGTATGAGCTTGATTGGCCGCTGCTACAGAGGTTACCATATTGGTCATTCCTGGTCCGTTTTGACCGATAACAACCCCAGCAACACCTGAGACACGACAATAAGCATCTTCCATATGAGCAGCACTTTGTTCATGTCGAACTCCAATAAATCGAATGCCTGCTGTTGGCAATAAATCCAGCATATCCATAAAAGCAGAACCTAGAATTCCCGATATATGTTTGACTCCCTCTGCCACTAATGTCTCAACAATAGCTTCACTTGGTGTCATTTTTACTTTCGTTCCTCTTAACATTTTTGTTTCGACCATTGCACATTCTCCTTAACTTTAATGTATTTCTGATAATGACGTTGCAACGTCCGTACCAGTTATAAGATGTATAATACTACCATTCCATCGAACAGTCAATGAATAAATTGAATATTTTGAATTTATTTAAAATTAATATCCTAGCACGTACAGATAAAAGTGGTACTATCACATTTTTTATTAATATATCTTTTTTAGCCGCTGATAAATGCATCTTTTTTTTCTGTCAATCTGTAATTAATTCTATCAATTATTTCTAATAAATCTCCTATTTCATCAATAACAAAGTCGGCACCTGCATTTAGAAAACGATTCTCAGCATTCTTCATTCGCTTTTTGAGCTCATACGGATCCATTTCGTTGATTTCTTGTTCAGAAAGGCCTATTTCGCTGCCGCCTTTTAATACACCAACAGTCCACATTCCAGCATGAATCCCCCTCTTTGATGTCACTGATTGTATCACCAACCTTTACAATCTTACTTAGTGGATATACTTGTAGGTTTATAGCCGTTTGAAAGCACATCCAAGGATCGGGACGTCCTGTAGGCACTTCTGAAGACGCGACAATAGAGTCTGGTTGATAGCCCCACTTTTTTGCCTCTCCTGCTACAACATCTATCATTTCACGAGTATAGCCAGTTGTTGAACCAATTTTTATTCCTTGTTGTCTTAAACTGCTAACGAGTTCAATTAAACCAGGTACAGGCTTGGCGTAATTTTGGAGAACCTTGAATAACAAATCCTCAAAGTCCCTATATAGAGCATTTACATCTTTTTCATTTGGTTCTTTCCCAAATGCTGTAACCCATAAATTCGAGATCCTAGTCATTTTCAGGAGTTCCCTTATGTGGTCAATTTTTAATAAGCCCATTGGTTTTCTTGCTTCCTCAATGGTAATATCAATCCCCCTTATACTAAATACTTCTACAAACACTTGGACCGGTGCAAAACAACCATAATCAACCGTTGTGCCAGCCCAATCAAATATAACTGCCTGAACCCTCCCATTCAGTTCATTTGTACTTTCCAATCTGTTTCCCCCTCCCCATTTATTCCCTCACAAAAAGGGCTTATTCTAAAAAAGCACGTAAAGTCCTCTTGAGACTTTGCGGTAATTGTGGACTGACAATGAAGGAATGTCTCATTTTTTTAAAACATATAGTCTAGCTAAAAAATGCAGATAATTGAAGAATGTTCATCTGAGGAAATCCATAGAAGCAAACATAGCAATAAATATACTGATTTAATTTGTTAAGTTGAATCGAACTAGCTTTGTAATTGCCATATTACCAATGTCTATTGATGGCGTAGAAGTGTATATTAATTATATTTAGAATTTCTCAGAATTAGGGGGCCTAGGAACAATATTTAATTCATTCTCCATATACTTCGCTTTTTTTCGTCGAAATAAAAAGAAAGAACAAATAACTATAAAACTGAATAGCATCGTAAAAATAAACTGTGGACGCTGTGAATCTATAAATGCCATTAATATTAAAACGGAAATCATAGAAATGATGGTTGCATAAGTTAAATACGGAAATAACCACATTTTTATCTTGAAAATCCCAGGATTCTCTTTTTCCATCCTTTTCCTTAAGCGGAGATGAGAAATCGCAATGGCTAGATAGACAAGAATTCCAATTCCACCAGAAGAATTTACTAAAAAGAAAAATATTTTGTCAGGAGAAATATAACTAAAAATTGTGCTAATAAAGGCAAACACTGTACTTGCAATTACTGCAAGAACAGGGACCCCATTCTTGCTCACTTTTGAAAATAATTTTGGCGCATCACCCTTTTTTGCAAGAGAAAATAACATACGAGAGCTCGTATAAAGTCCTGAATTTAAGCAGGAAAGCAAAGCCGTTAGAACTACGATATTCATAATTAAAGCAGCCGAAGGAATACCCATCATTTCAAGAACAGCAACAAAAGGACTTTTCAGCAAAGATGCTGAATTCCAAGGTAAAAGTGTCACTAGTATAGCAATTGAACCGATATAAAAAATA
The DNA here is from genome assembly GCF_001273755.1 of Peribacillus butanolivorans. Classification (GTDB taxonomy): domain Bacteria; phylum Bacillota; class Bacilli; order Bacillales; family DSM-1321; genus Peribacillus; species Peribacillus butanolivorans. The sequence goes on along the minus strand of NZ_LGYA01000001.1, from coordinate 1,922,265 downwards.
AGTATACGCCATACCACGCTATTTAATGCACTTCTTACAGACTTTACTGGATCACTAGTCTCCCCTGCTGCAATGGCGGGAATCTCGACTCCAACGAAAGCGTGAAAGACAATCGCAACACCAACTAGTACTGAACTAATCCCGTTAGGAATAAAACCACCAAAGTTTAAAAGATTAGAGGCGCCAGGTGACTTAATAGTTGGTATTAAACCCAATATCACCGCTACTCCTAGACATAAGAATAGAATAATACTGACTATTTTAATAATAGAAAACCAATATTCAAATTCGCCAAATGATTTAACAGAAAATATATTTGTTAGTTTTAATAGAATTATTAATGAGAGACTTATTAACCAGACTGGAACTGAAGGAAGCCACTCATGTATTATCGCTGCCCCTGCTGTTGCTTCTAGTGCAATTACAATAACCCAAAAAAACCAATATAACCAACCTGTAGTAAAACCGGCCCACTCACCAATCCCTTCTCTTGCATAAACAGCAAAAGATCCTGTATTAGGGTTTACTGTAGCCATTTCTCCGAGCATTCTCATGACTAAAACAACGATTAAGCCTGCTAATACGTATGATAAAATCGCTCCGGGGCCTGTTTGACCAATAATAATACCGCTTCCTACGAATAAACCAGCTCCTATTACACCACTCAAAGATATCATTGTTAAATGTCTTTGTTTAAGACCAGGTTTCAATTCTTCTTGTTGATGTTTCATAACCTCCACCAACTTTCAGTAATTTAGGGAACCACTTATTGATAACGCTTACATCTACTTAAAAAGCCAGGCTACTCTAACACAACTACATAAACTACTTTTCCCTTACATACTCACAAAATAGTGCAAAAAATCATACATAACCATAAAACGGTGCAGATTTACCAATAAATAGACATTTTCGAAACAAACACTAGCGTTATTCTTATGTGTATAGACACATAAGAATAGGTCTTTTCAGCTTATTGCTTAATATTATTCACGCAACCAAAGAGACGAAGCTCTAGATTTTCTGTTATCCTATTTCCTCCTCCATATAGTTTATTATGACAATCGAAATGGAACTAAGATCACAACGTCATGATGTTAGTACCACTTTCTATGTGTATAATACACTCTGACTTTTTTAAAGTCAATTTAAAAATCAGAATATTTGGACAACCGTTCAGGAATCATTATAAGAACATAATTTTAATGTTTACAAAACACCAGACTGACTCCTGATCTCGTAATTCTATTTTTCCGTTTTAGCTGTTTTGTCCAATTGCCCTTCGATATCTATCATTACTGCCTTCTGATTTCTATTAAGCATTTTCTTTAAAAGTGACGAAAAGATCAGCGTAAACGCAACACCCTTAATGATCGAAGTATAACCATAAACAAGCAGACCCAATAATAGTACGATAAGATTAATTATCCTGATTGTCGCTGCTATATCTATTTTTTTATTTTTGTGATGTAAAATTAAAGCTATAACATCAAACCCAACAGTGGATGCATTTGCTGTTATACATAAATAGTATCCTAGTGCTATCAAAATCGCCGAAATAATAATTACTACAATGATGTTTACATCAATGCTTATACTCAGTGAATAAAATAAGTTAAAAAAAAGCATATAACTAAGGGAACTTACTATTGATTTGAAAAAGTATTCTTTCCCTAGAAAAACTAAACATATAATTAATAATAGTCCTGTAACAAAATTAGCAAGCATGGCTATGTTATAGCCAGATAAAGCATTTAATAGTAACGCGGAACTCGTCACACCACCATTAATAATTTCATTCGGTACAATTAAATAAGCATAGGCAAAGGTCATTGAAATATTTCCCACAATAATTTTAATTAAGTCCTTCATTAATTTTGTCACCTTTCTATAACAATTTAAGAAAAAGTCTAAAAATTAGATAGTTAAAGCTTTCTCCTCCTTCGATATATATATTTATACTTGAACTATATGAACAACATTCATTACTAAGTTCAAATATTAAAGATTCGTTTAAGTTACATTAAGTCTTTACCGCCACTGCTTTTTGATAAAAGTAGAATGAACCCCTTGCTAGAAGCTCTCTTCCCTCCTAATTACCGTAAGAATTTAGGTAACCTGACAAGAATTGTATTAAACCTAAAAAGAATCTAATTTTTTGAAATAGTCCTACTCTCAGAATCTGATTCATTATCAAAAGTAGTAAATACAATGGGAGACAAAGTAAAAAATCGCGGAGTTATCAAGTGACAGTCAGCAACATTTCTTCCAGAACTATCAGATATGTTCGAGAAAGCATAAGAGTATATTCTTGCAAACCAAACCTATTCTGAGGGAATACTCAATTGAAGAATATTATTGCTAAAATTAAGAATCTTATCTTTTGTATGAAAATTGGATTCCGAGATGTTTCATTCTCCTTATCAGATTTGCATGGTCAATGTCGAGCTTAATGGCAGCTTTTCTAAGGCTTTGTGAAGATTGAAGGGCATTTAAGATCATCTGAGATTCAAATTGAGCCATGGCTTCCTTTAGATTAAGATTATTTGTGGATAATAGATTATTATCTGACTTTTCATCGCGGAACTTTCTTGGGGAATTTCTAATTTCCAATAATCTCTTATATGTTCTGGCAAGTCTCTATGGGTTATGAATGGTACTGATGTTGATACTACTAAAAACTCTATAATATTTTTTAATTCACGAACATTACCAGGCCATTGATAGCTTTCCATAATCTTTAAAGATTCGGCATGATTTGTTTTTTTATTCCGTACTGCTCACAAAGCATTGTAAGGTAAACGTCAATAAGAGGTAAAATGTCGGATTTCCGCTTGTATAACGGTGGAATATTCAAATGAATCACATTAATTCGGTACCACAAGTCTTCTCTGAATTGTTTTTTATTAACAAGATCCCTGAGGTCTCTATTGGTAGAACAAACTAACCGAAACGTAAGAGGAATTAGCTTCGAATCACCTATTCGAGTAATTGCTTAATCTTGAAGAACACGAAGCAATTTAGCTTGCATCAACTTTGGTAGTTCACCAATTTCATCTAAGAGTATGGTGCCTGTATTAGCTTTTTCAAAAAGACCAGCCTTCCCTCCTTTTTTGGGCCCAGTAAAGGCTCCTTCAGCATATCCAAATAATTCAGACTCAAATAATTCAGCTGGAATCGCAGCACAATTGATTTTAATAAAGGGGGCATCCTTTTGAGGACTATACTAATGAATATAATTTGCTAACACTTCTTTTCCTGTTCCGGAATCACCTGTGATAGGTACAGATGTAGGGAAAGCAGCAACCTTTTTTACCTTTTCCATTTAATTTTGCATTTCCTGACTTCTAATAACAATTTGTGAAGAATTAATTCTTTGTTTTGCTTCAATTTCTTTATCAGGTTCAATTATTTCCACCATTATCCACTCTCCTTTTGTAGTCATTTTATTACCAGGTTGGTGACAATTCAACACCATTATTATTTAAGTTGATATATAACCCCTAAATATTACGAACATTCAAACTTCGGCATAGTTCTTGCATCAGTAAATCAATAGTACAAACTCCTTAAACATAAAAGAAAAAATGACACCTAGAGATTAAATAGATGTCACTTTCTTAAATAGGTGTTCTTTATAACGATATGTTCGTCTTTTATAGAGATATGCACTGCACTCCCTATTTCCAACTGTATGAAAAAAGTTTACCTCTGTCAGGCATGTATCAAATACAGCTCACATGAAAGATGCTTACACACTCAAGCGATAAGTTTTAAGAGATGTCAATTTTGCTAATTGGGATACTAGTAATAAAGCGTTATATATAGGAAATCAACCCTTTTGGTTGTCCTTCCCCTTCTTAGAATGATAAAAATTATATTGGTATATTGTAATTTTTCTATATTTTCATAATTGGAATCAATTATATGATTATATTTATGTTAGGGAGGGGAAAAGATGGGAAAAACACTATATCAAGACCAAACATTAGTGTTAATTCAAACATGCCAGATTCATGATGAGGTAATAAGTGAACATGGCTTTTACTTGATTAAGGTATTGGAAAAACGTATGAATATGAGTGAACAGTAAAAAAACCGAAATCTATATGTATTGAAAAAGTGAGATGATTGGGAGTGGATAAATGGTAGGAAAGAATGATTTTATTCAAGGATTTGTGCCAAACCATAATCATGGATCCGTTTACTATACATCTGTTGATGCTGGCCATGTTCATCAGTGTTTAGATGTAACTTCTCCTCCTGTTATGAGTAAAGATGATAACTATGTGCATTACACGGAAGGATATGTTGTCTATGAAGATGGCCATACTCACTATTACCAGAAATACTCCGGCCCTGCTTTTCCTGTAGGAAATGGAATGCATGTTCTTTATTATGATTTTTATGCAACAGAAGCCAATGGACAACGCCATCGAGTGAAGAGCGTTGACCAGCCAGCCCGAGGAAACAAGTAAAGTAATCCAACTGTTTCAAACACCTTTACTTTTTTATTAATGCTTCTCTGTAATTAATTGTCTCTCCCTGGCTTGTAGTAATAAGGATCGCTTTTATGTTCCTTAATTTCATTATTATCTATAAATAACTTTCCATCTTCTAAAAAAGTTGCTAATGTAATATTCTCTATTTTTTCACCCATTTTTTCGAGCTCGTTAATTAGCCAACTTTGGTTTAATTGTAGATATTTTAAATTATGGTAAACAATTTGACTGTCCAGTATGAGTGGGATAGGAAGATATTCTTTCTTTACTTGTAAATTTAAATCATTTGGTTGAACTGGTCGATATTCCGACTTGGGGATAACACTAATACTTCCTGTTTCCTCCATCACTGCAATGGCAATGTTTCGAGTATCGGTATACCCTTTTTCTCTTAAATGTGACAGTAATTCATTTATTGGCATACGTACCTTTTTCAACCCTTTTCTATCAATATCTCCGTTTTGAATTAATACCGTTGGACTTTCATATAAGATCCATCTTAATTTATTATGTAGGGATAAACGTATAAAGATTTTATATAGAATTACTGTGATTCCAGCATAGGTAATAGCCTTTCCCATATTACTAACCTCTACTGGGGTACTGATGATATTGGTTAGGACAAGAATATACAATAAATCGAATGAGTGCATTTGAGCTACTGCTTTTTTTCCACTCAACCTTAAAAATAAATATCCTACAACAAAAATCAAGAATGCACGGTAAAATGTTTCCAATTTTGCATCACCTCTTATAAAAATTCTCAACTTTTATCAAACGTCCTAACTGAATAAAAGATATCTTTAGTATTAGAAATTTAATTCGTATCTAAACCGGATATTTTGGATTTGCAAAAGTCAAGTAAATCATTTTAGACAAACACGACTTAAATGCTCAATATGTTCAATTAAACTTCTTGAAAAAAAGATATAGGTAGCTCCTCATTTCAGTATTACCATGGCATAGGTAGCTTCATATAATATTTCTCTATTTTTACTGAGACACCTTCTTCAACAAAACTGCCCCTTTAGCTCCATAAGAAACTTCTATGGCGGCGCTCCTCGCCGCCACCATCTACTACGAAAATCTATACTCAAAATAGAGTCTAACTCTTTAACACCTTGACGATAATGGATGATAACAATACAACTAGGCTGAACCTTTTTTGGTGGATCTTAAGGAAGATACCCTGTATAAGAAACTGGTTGTGACAGTATTGAAGAACCATTTAGTGTACTACAAGTACGTATACAAAAATTTTTGCAACAAATCTCCTGTCATATGTATTGTTAATCTTTTATTGAGGTGATTCTCCTTTGGAAGCAATGATTGAACGGTGTGCTGGCCTAGATGTACACCAAGAAACAGTAGTAGCCTGTGTATTATTTGGTCCATTAGATAAAAAGCCAAATACCTCTATTGAAACGTTTTCAACTACAACAACAGGACTCTTGGCTTTAAGTGATTGGTTAACTACCCTTCAGGTATCCGATGTTGTGATG
>NZ_LGYA01000001.1:1856215-1915755 GCF_001273755.1 Peribacillus butanolivorans | reverse complement strand
GCAATTCGATTATTTTGCCTTGATGTCGCTAGTACACACTCTACACTTCTGCTCATTTACTATTAACGATTGCTTACAACAACTTAAAAACAGGAGAACCCTATCATGAACTAAAATTACCTTGAAGANTACGTCCTTCAAAAAATTAGAATATGGTGGGCTTATTTTGTATGGCCTTTCACGAATATATTTTCATACAAAAAAGAGCTGCCGAAGCAACTCCCTTATTGAAGTAAAGCACCCGTTATTTGAAGAAAATTTTCAAGTAGCTCTTTGTTTCGTACTGTTTCGGTCAATTGTCTTAATTTTTTTAATGAAATAATAATGTTTGTAGAGTGCGAGCACTACCAACAGGATTTTTACTAAAAGGATGTCCACATAAAATACAGAAATTACGATAAAGAAATCGGCAACTAAATTGATTCTGATTTTCTCTTTTAGAGTCATACCTTTTTTTTGTAGGAATGCTTCAACGTATTTTTCATATAATGAGGTGCTTTTGAACCAGTTTTCAATCGACTTGGAACTTTTTGCAAAGCAAAAAGCAGCGAATAAGTAAAACGGACCGCCTGGCAGAACAGGTAACACAGTCCCTGCAACACCAATCACAAGTGATATGAATCCAAGAAGCAAAAATAGGATACTTTTTACTTTTTTAATTGTAATCACCTTTTTATTTATATTCTATTCCCTTATAACGTAAAAGGGAAGTCCAATTTATTCAACATCACTGATTAGTATCTTACCATTTTCTTATTGACTCCCTCAGTTTAATACGATTTTCTCACAAATACGCGCTTTGTCCATATAGATTTTTCGCCTTTATTATTGAAAATTGTTATCCTAATCTTAATTACACATTTTACAATGAGGAGAACACTATATCCTCCAAAATGATAAATGAATCGAAATATTGGTTAAAGTGTAATAAAATCAATAATACTGAACTCGGAGAAAACATTAATACAAGTTTTTCATTTTAACCAAATCTAATTTGAATTTTGGTAACAAATGACAATAGAAAAGTATCATGATACAATGTCTCGATACTTTTCTATTTTTTAATCTATGTCTTAGTTTAAACATTCCTTAACTTCCTAAGCCAAAATCTTTGTTGCGGTTACTCCTTTAACAAATTATAAGATATGATTGTCGGTTTGAAATAAGTTTGATCCAAAGTATGTTGAAATATTGTTCATTGAATTTCTCTCCATATTAAATTTTATCCCCATTTTTAACATTTTTTAAAGATTTAGTAATAGATTTTTCCGCTTCTTCTTCACAATCTTCTCTATATACTTTAACATAAATAGCCAATTCCTTTTAAAGTGATATTCCACAATCTGGCCTAAAATGAAAAATGAGCGTCTATCCTTTTTCCAGGATAGCGCCCGATTGCGAAAAGATCATTAATCAAATCGATATTTACATAAAAGCTTATTTAACATTCTTACTCCTTTAATACAATAAGAGCCTCCGTAACGACAGCTCCTATAAAGACTTGCCTTCATTAAGTTTGATGACGAGGTCCCTCTTTAAGGTTTGAATGCCCTTGTTATTTAAAGTCAATCAAGTTAATGTTATGGTCTTTGAATAGATTAGGGTCTTTTTCTCGATAATACCTTTCAGCAGATAGACAAATGCACTCACACAATTTGTCTATATTTACTGTGACTATTTTTGTCTTTATTATTTTTGAGTTATTATTAGTTTGGTTTACCCAAGATAAACCAGTTGAGTCTGCTCCACTTATTGCTAATTTAAATTCGTATGAATAATGAAAATCTGAGTCTTCTTTGTCGCCCCAGTTTTTTATATCCGAATTTCCATCATGTAAGAAAGAACAACGTAGAGAATTACACATTTCTCCTGTAAAATATGGATTCTTTGCTTTAGCGAAATCATTTGTCCAACCTGTGTTGTCTGCATAATATTGGTTTACCCAATCATCAAACCTTACTGCATATTGTTTTCCTACATTACGTTTTCCGTTGTTGTATTTAAAATGTGGATATTCAATTTTCCCACAAATATCAGGTAAAGTTAAAGATAGTGCAAGTGCTGATAAATAACTTTTATTATTAAGAGCTAGGTTAATGTCCTTTATTTTATCTAGCATATTATCTCCCTATTGTTTTTATTTAAATTATTTTAGATGGCGACATATTTTTATATATTTGGTATTTTTTCCACCTCATAAAATTCGTAGTATAGCTTTGAAATAAAGTTTGATCAAAGATAGCTAGTGCCTACTCTTCATATTCCTTCATGATTTTATAAAATGTATTTTTATATAGATCCATTTTATTCATAAATTCAACTGCCGTTATTTCATTCTTTTTCCATGATTCATATTTAGTTATTAAAATTGCTTTCTGTTTCTCATTTAATGATACTAGGCTTATTTTCGGTCTGCCTAGATGTTTGCCTTTTGCTTTGGCCGATTGAATTCCTTCTCGTTGCCTCCTATTAATATCCTCTCTTTCTTTTTCAGCAACGAACGAAAGAACCTGCAATACTATAGTAGTATCAATGGTGACAGGCACCACAAAAATACACTGTCCACGCGGTGTGGACAGTCATCTGAATGTGATTTTTTATACTATGAGATTTTTATTTATGGCGGCAGTTTTTGCAGACTTTGATGGATTGGTTTGTTTCAGTTTTGTGCGGGTAGAGAAGCTTTACTCCTGTTCTTTCACACAGTGGGCATGTCCCTCTGCCATTTGAAGGCAAGTAGCTGATTGTTTTTCCTCGGTTTCTTTTTGCCATTCCCCATCATTCCTATTCATAATAATTCTTGTTTCTTTATTAAATGTTGGACTGGCACAAAGGTTGATAGGCATTTAATGGTTTTTAACAATAGAGCCGCAATTCACATGAAATATATTACAACTTTCCTTTTACAAAATTAAACAAAAAGCAACAATATTAAACAATAAAAACAGTTGATTATCAATATACAGTTTATGGGAATTATAATGGAATAAAATCTAGTAATTTTGTGCTCCTAAAATTACTAGATTTTTCGAGTGGCACAGTACTTTTTAAATAGGAAAAACAACCTAAAATTTAACCTTCTAAAATAAAGTATTATATTTTCTCAATAAAATTTTTGTAGACAGGATTTTTAACTGCCCCTGATTTTACGACAAGATATTAAGTACATTCAATTTACAATAAGCTTGTATTAAAATTTCTAGCATTTTGGGGGTGCAGTTTTTGACAAAACAGAAAAAGCAGAAATGGAAAAGGAATTTAGTGGTGATGACTGCCATAACCGGACTAGGGTTCTCTACATTTTATCCAGGCCTAAGTATTCCGGTTGCAGCGGTCGAACAGCCTGACCAGCCGATTCCTAAGGAAGAAACGGTCTCAATTGTTCAACTTGTAGTACCAAATGATAAGGCAAAGGACAAGCTTCTTGAGCTTGGAATTGACCTTACCCACAGAATCGAAGCACACGACGGAGTCTATGAAGTGGATGCCGTTGTCACACCAACAGAAATTGCCATGTTAAAGACCTTTGGCATCAATGTAAAAGAGACCCTGATCACCGAAAATCAATGGAGCACACGCGTGGCAGAGCGGCAATCTACTGTCCAGCTGCAAGCCAGTCTGGCAGCTTCCGAGGATACACTTAAAGTCCTTAGGGCAAACCATTTTACCAATCAATCAGGCACCTTCCTATATCTCGAAGTGAAATCAAGCGCCGGTGCGACTGCTAGCACAGCACTTAAAGCAACTTGGACCGAGAACGGTGAAGAAAAATCTGCTACACTTTCTAGATTGGTAGATTACGGTGAATATTTATATCACTATTTGCTTCTACCAGTTAGCGCTATTCCTTCATCTGTTAAAATTGAAAGTAATCTTGGAGGAACAGCTACGAGCACCATTACTGAATGGTTAGGGAAAGAGCCGAAACATCCAAAAACAGATTATGTTACGGATTTTGTTGACCACTATATGGCACCAAATGAATTATATGAACGTGCCGAAAAACTTGCAAAAGAATTCCCGAACTTGGTAGAAATCATTGATATGCCAAATAAAACAAATGGTTACAGACGTCTTGCCCAAGCAACTATCGGCGGCACGACTAATCTCGCAGTTGTTGTTTCCTCAAAAGCATGGGGGCATGAAGGCGGGAATGTTGTATCGGTAGAATTCAAGAATCCGGGAACCAATAATGCACCACTAAAAGTGACTGTGGATGGTACCAAGATTTTAGTAGATTTAGCTACTGATTCGTCAGGAAAGGCAACAAGTACTGCCGCACAAGTGGTTAAAGCACTGAATGAGAATGCTAGCCAACTTGTCACTGCGACTACATACCGCGGTAATACTGGTGCTGGTGTTGTCGCACCAACTACAAATGCTGCGATATTAACTGACGGCTTGAAAGCAGGGGCAGACGTTTCCCGTGATCCTTTTACAGTAAAAGCGATCCGAATCGGCAAGCATCGTGACGGTTCTAAACCAGGTGTTCTTGGATATGCTCAGGAGCATGCCCGTGAATGGGTGACCCCACTCGTAACAATCGAAACGGCGGAAAGACTACTGCGAAACTATAGTCAAGATAGTGAGACAAGAAAGCTTGTCGATAATCTTGATATATTCCTTGTACCTTCAGTAAACCCTGATGGTGCCAATTACAGCTTCAATGATTACAATATGCAGCGTAAGAATATGACCAATCACTGTGGTCCCACTGCCTCTGACCCTGGGTACCGTAATAATTGGGGAGTTGACCTTAACCGCAACCATTCTGTTGGTTCCGTTTTTGATGGCTATATTGGCGGAGGTACAAGTTGTACGGGAGAAACTTACGCTGGACCAGCTGAAAACTCTGAGCCTGAAGGAAGAAACCTTGTCTGGCTTGCTGACAAAAACCCAAATATTAAGTTTGCAATGAATATTCATAGTTATGGCGGCTACTTCATGTGGTCCCCTGGTGCTTACGATTCAAAACGTACAACACTGCCACGCCCATCAGCTGGTGAAGAAGCGTTTTACTGGGCAGCTTCTGATAACATCTTAAATGATATTCAAGACCACCGCGGAACGGCCATTCTACCTAGCCGTACAGGTCCAATTCCTGACGTACTATACTCTGCTGCAGGTAACTCTGCGGACTACCTATGGTATGAAAAGGGGATTTATGCCTGGAACTTCGAAGTAGGGGCAGATTTATGGAATAAGGATACAAAAAGATGGCAGGCAGTTGGTTTCCAGCCAGCCTTTGTAGAAGGTCATGAAGAAGCAATGGAATTTGCCAATGGGTTGATTGGCTTAATTAAAGTAGCCTACAACAGTGCAAAAGACCATCAGCCGCCTTCCTCAAAAGCTACACCTGGAAACGGTAAATACACAGGTCCGGTTGATGTTAAGATTGAAACAAGTGAGCCAGCCACCATTTATTATACGCTTGACGGCAGCCGCCCTACCTTCCAATCAGCTAAAATTAAATTAAGCGGCACCCGTGAATTTGCAGAAACATTAAAAATTGAAAAGACAACAACCATCAATTATTTCACTGTGGACGCCGCAGGAAACATTGAGAAAAACTACAATCCACTTGGTAATGGGAAAAACTATAATTCTGTAACGCTTACAATAAAATAACGGTTTGCAAGGGGGTGGCCTTACGGGGTCAACTCCTTTTTCATTGGTACCTTTGAACTGATAGACTTTCTATTATATTGGGCTTTCTTTTTATATTTCAGCCTCTTTAATAGGTGGCCATAAAATCAACAAACCTCTAGCAAATGCTTCTACTATTCCAAACCCGTTGTCATATAGCTTAATAGGATTAAAGGCGATAACCCTAGTACAAATTATCGGACTTTTCAACTGTAATTATATAGAAATACTATGGTTTCCAAATTTTTAAAACAGGCTCCTTCGTATTCGTAACCTTCCCCTTTTCTTCCAGATATCTATATGTCGCCTTTAGATTGTGATACCAAACATCGATCCCTGTTTCACCCTCATATCTCGGTTCATATCCTTGGTTCATTGCTGCAACTTTAATATAAACATCCCGGTAAGAAAATGTCCTGTCAACAACACTCTCCTCACACAGCTGGCAATAGCGAATGCAAGCTTGCAAATCTCCTTCTTCGATAGCGGGAGAAAGGCTTTCCATTTCTTCATGCCTTTTAACTCTATCTTGCCACTCTTGGCGTCAAGATTAGTAGCGTAAGAGCCCGAGAAAAGGAAATGAAGCATTTTACCTCTGTTTGGGGACCTTATCCAATCAGCCGCATTACTAAGAAAATGTATGAAGAAAGGATTCTGGAATTAAACGAAAAATACAGCCAAAATTATATGGATGGTATTCATACTTGTGGAAAAATGCTTTTTCGGAAAGCATTAACTCAAGGCCTGATAAAAAATAATCCTACTGAGGATTTCAAAATGCCTAAAAAGCAGCAAAGTGTTGAAGAAGTGGAGAAAGCAGAAGAGGATATTGTCTTTCTTGAAAAAGAGGAGCTTGCCCATTTTCTTAAATTATCCTATACAGACGGGCTTGAAATGGATCATATACCGGATTACGAATAGGTGAATTATTGGCCTTAAAATGGGGGGGATTTTAATGAAAAGCAAGGTTCTATTAGAGTTACTAAAACTCTTTATAACCCTAACAATCATTTTGAAAAATTTCAGCTTTTAACGCCAAAGACAAAGGGCTTTGCCCGAACAATCAGGATTGATGAAATGCTGATCAACATGTTAAAGAAGCATCGGCTTAAACAAAATGAAATTAAATTAAAAAACAAACTTGTTTACCAAGATAACGGATTTATTTTCGCTCGAGAGAATGGGCATCCACAATTAAGAAAAGTTATTGAGACCCGGCTAAAAAGGCTTCTAAAAAAAGCAGAAATAGAAAAGAACATTACTCCACACTCATTTAGACATACGCACACTTCATTATTGATTGAAGCTGGAGTTGGCATTAAAGAAATACAACAGCGACTTGGACATACAGATATTAATACTACAATGAATATCTATGCTCACATGACCGCCAATATGGAAGAAAAGGCCTCCCAACAGTTTAGCAAACTGATGAAAGACCTTCTCCTATAGTTAGCTTTTTTGTCACAGGTTGCCGTGTTTTTTAAAAACGAGGACAAATCCGAGGACAAGAATAGCATATTATCATTTTAGACGTTGATATAACAAGGTTTTTAACCCCTTATTACATCATGCTGCCCATTCAATTCATAATTTAATAAGAAGTAACAAGGTAATAATATCAACACATTTGGTCAAAGCCACCTAAAATAACTTCACTTAGTGTCATGATATTTCAATGTCAGGTGAGCAAATAGGTGAGCATTTTCAATTATATTCTTATAAATAACTGGTATGAAGAACCTGAAAAAGCCCCCCTATTACAAGAGGAAGCATATACCTAATCCTATATTATACCGGAAGGAGAAAAAATTATCATGAAAATGAAAAAATCCTTAAATCGAATTCAAACTGCATTATTAAAGAAACATATAAATGAGTTTGAAGTAAAAGATGGCATTTTAACTGAGGCTTTCATTTTAGAAGGAACAGAAGATATGATTTTCTATGTCTATAAAATTGAATCTCCCTGCAAAACTGTGAAAGGTGCAATTTTATTATAAAAATTGAGAGGAGATTTTACAAATGAACTTTCAAAAGATTCTTAATGGGTGTCTTGTTTTATTCCTTGTATTGAATGTTTCAGCTTGTGGGAGTGATGGTGTAAAAGGAAATGGTAAAACAACTGAATTGAGTCTAGAGGAAGCTGAGAAGTTTGAAACAGGCTTTTTATATGTAAGGTCACCATTTGAGAGTAGAAAAGAAGAAGAAGATTTTAAAATTAAGGAAATTGAACGTGTAGCTAAAGCAAAAAACATTGATTTAAATATTTATCATGCTAAAGAAGATACTTCAAAACTTGGCCTAAAACAAAATTCGTTAACATTTGCTTTTTATCAAGATGGTGAAGTAAAAAAGAAACTAGATTTTATCGATCTCTCAGAAGATGATATTCATTTTGAAGTAGCAACATTTGTTCAAAGTGTGCAGCAGGAATATTTGAAATAGGTTAACTAGGGGGATATTGCATGGATGAAGAAGTAGCAAGGATACTTGAAAAATTCTCTGATTTTCTCGAAGTAACCAATCCTATCAGCTATATGCTTCGTTGGATAGGATGGGTCATTATAAAAGGGCTTACATGGCTTGTTGATTCCCTATCAAACATAACGGATTCAATCCTGGGATTAAAAATGTTTTACGACAGTGTTGAAATTACAAGTTTTGTAGAATTTCTTATTCCCCTTTCTGTGATCTTGATGGGGTTTTCGCTTCTCTACACAGGATATCAGCTCATTTTTCAAAAAAAATTGGATCGCGAAGCCATTATAGTGAATGTGTTTATGATAATGTTTTTTTTCGCTTTGATACAAGAAGGTATGGAAAAAGCAAACCAATTCACAGATAAAGCTATTGATGCTCTTGATGTTGTTGAAGAAGGTTCAATTAGTCAAAGAGTTATTAAAGATAATATGACTGATCTTGCTCAATTTGATGCAACGGGTTGGAAAACAACTGAACTTAAACATTCGAACCGAATTCCAAAAGATCGAATTTTTAAAATTAATATCACTCAATCTATTGATAAAGATTTTGAACTTGCAGGGGAAAAAATGACAGATATAGGGCGTGAGGTTTATTCTCATCGTTTAGAGTATGACGATCTTGGTAATGCCAAGAAAGTTAAATTAGATAATGGTTTCTTTACTGCCTTTAAAGAAAAATATTACCGTTGGGACTGGAACTTTTGGACAATTGCAATCACTTTAGGTATAACAGCTTTTACAATGCTGACAATTGCTATTAAGTTAGCAAAACTGTTTTTTGAATTAACATTCAACTACGTATTAGCAATCATTATAGCCCCTACTGATATTCATTCAGGGCAAAAGACAAAGCAAATCCTTCAAAGTATCCTAAATACTTTTCTAGTGACAATTATGATTTTCCTATCAATGAAAATCTATCTGATTGGTACAGAGTTTATTACCGATAAATTGGATGGTGTCGCCTATTTAATTGCATTATTTGCTTTCTCTCTTACTGTAATTGATGGTCCCAATATCGTTGAACGGTTATTTGGTATTGATGCAGGACTGAAATCTAGCTGGGGAGCCGTAGCCGGTGGTTATGCTGTTGCAAAAGGCGTAACCGGTGCAACAAAGGGTACTGCAAATAATTTGAAAGGATTATCAAGTGAAGGTAAATCGGCCACATTGAAAGGTGTAAGTGGTATTGCAGGAGTTGCAGGAATGGCACAAGGCCTTAAATCAAAAGGACAGGACCAATCCACAGAACAGACTTCGTATAGTTCTGAAAGTGGTCATTCTGCAGATTTAAAGGCACAAGATCAAATTCAAGAAAAACAAAATCCAAAAGGTTCGGAAGGTTCCAGAGAAATTGAAACTGAAACGCAAGAAGTTGCTTACTCAATTGAACAAGAAATGGCACATCAACAACAAGAAGCAGGACAAACAGGAAAAGGGAAAGTAATAGGGTTGCATGATCAAATGACACTGAATGATGTCTCTAGTAATGGAAAACGGAATGCAGCTGTAAACAGTCCACACTCCATTTCATCTGCATCGCCAAGCCAAATGAACAATGGCGCTATGCAAAAAAATGAGAAAATGTCAGGTGACTACGACAGTCTCAGTCCTTCATCGCCTTCCTTTTTACAATCAAATTATCCTTCGGTTTCATCTGATATGGAAGCAGACCCTAATAAGGAAACACCACTACAAGAAAAAGGAACTGACCGAGAAACTCGTCATGTTGGAAGCCTAATTGCTGATAATGTGCAAAACAGTCAATCAGTAAAAATGGTTAAACGCACCTATCAAATTGGTCAAAATACAGGCGAAAGTCTAAGAAACAACATCGCTAAATTCCGTCGAAAAAACCAATGAAAAAGTGAAATGAAAGAGAAGGTTTCCTTCTCTTTTTTAAATAACCTTCAATTAAATAGGGGGACTTGAAGGGGACATTGGTCGAAAATAGGGGGACACAAAGGGGACATTGATTAACATTTAGTGATATCACTAAATGACTGCTTTTTAATTATTATTTAAGACCCACATCAGTCCATCTGAGAAAGTTCAGGTATCCCACGTCAGCCCACCTATATCAAACAGGAGTCCCATGTCAGCCCACCTGAAAGAAATTAACGATATCATATAAAACACTAGGCTTTGCCTAGGATATCACCCTGGGTGATATCAGTTTTTCCTTATGCTCTTTCTCACTCTATAGCCTTTAAATCTGTATTCTACCCAAAAGGAGAGTTGAACAATGGATATTTTATTAAGAAATATAGACCCAGTAGCAATGAAAAAAATTGATGAAATGGCAAAAAGAAAATCAATATCAAGGCAAGAATTTCTTAAATCAATTGTAGAAAAGGTAGCTTATGAACCGGAAATAAATGAAAATGAATTCCGTTTAGAAAGTATAATAAAAATGAACTTTCAAATTATGAAGGAAGCAACAATTACAATTAATCGTTTTGAAAATTTATTAGTTGAATTAACGGAAGAATAAATATAGATCCATTTTCTCCTTTTTTCTTGAAGTTATCTTTTGTTAAATTCAAAGTAAAAAGAGAATGTAAAAGTCGAGGGCACACAAACATTTGACCAAAGGAGCAGGCAGCAGCTGTAAAATTCCAAAAGTACATCGCCCTATGAATTGTGATCAAAACCAATTTTCAGATATATAAAAGACCACCAACCAAAATAGTTGAGAGCCTTTGAAACACTAATAGAATTGAGAACTGAGGTGCACGACGTGCGCCTCTTTTAAGTTCATTTTACGTTAGACATTAGCGCTTTCGTGTTCGATGTCAAAAGCCTTTAATTTAACTTGTTTCTTCTATTTAAAATTGCTTATTTTTAAGATTGTTCTCATAACAATTCGGACATCCACTACGATTACCGTTTCTATTGTATATTTGTGCATCCCATTCGTGACTGCACTTTTTACATAACCACCAAACTTTAAAATGAGAGTTTGCAAAGTAATCTTGGGGACCTTTTTCATTTTTAGTTGGGTGCCACTCCTTAACTAGTTCTGGATTTACAGCAGCTAAATTATTATCCGTATGCAACCTTCTATTTCCACAATCTGGACAGTTGTTGCCTCCATGTGTTCTACTTGCAATTGTAGCAGACCATTGATGCCCATGAATACAAACCCAATTTACTTTTTCATGACTTGCAACTTTAAAATTTTCCGGTTTTAAATCCCCATTCTTATGGTAATCCCATTCTTTTAATAGTATAGGTCTAACAATGGCTAAGGAATTTTCATATTCCCAACGATCCATTAAATCTAAAATTGACACATTATCTCTTTCAATATTTATATCAGGACTTTGTTGAATATGATCAATAAATATCTTTTCAAGACACGTTTGAAATGCTTTCATTGAATGATTTTTAAGATCATAAAAAAATGTATTTGGATTTGGTGATTTATATATAGGACATTCCGGTTCTCGAATTCTAATGAGCTTTGTATATGGCATTTTTTCTAGTAACGCAATGTCTTTTTTTATATCACGCTTATAATCCTTATGAAATAGACCTCCGTCATACTCAATTACTAACTTAATCGAAGAAATGTAAATATCCAAAACCATACGTGTGCCTAAAAGTGGTGTTTCCATCTCAACATCATAAAAATATTTTTTTAAATAATAAAAGAGTGCATATGATTGTTTTGACACTTTCTTCGTTGTATTACACCTTTGACACCCTGTTCCTCCACTTGTCCGATGTTTTGGAGTAGTTTTCCACTCATGTCCCTTCTTACATCTCCATAAAACCTTGTAAGATGAACCAGGTGGGACATCTTTTGCATTCTTACTTTTATAATCAATACATTCAACCCATTCATTTGCAATATGCGGATAGAGGTTAGCTAGACTGTTTGTTTCATTCACCCTTAAACCTCGACAGTATGGGCACCCACTACTCCTTCTTTTTCTAGTCATTTGTTTAATTGACATATCAAACGAATGACCTTTTTTACAAATCCAATAAATCACAATATTGGATCCAGCAAGTACCTTATCTGGAGTTAATGAACTATTTCTCTCTTTGTCCCACATGGCTACTAGATCTGGTCTTCTTCCTAATAATGAACGTTCAAAACACACTTTTGAACCTTTGCAATATGGGCATCCTGTTCCATTAGATCTAGATGCTAATTTAGCCTCATAACGATGTCCTTCTTTGCATTTCCACCATACATCCTGTCTTCCTTTTGGAGGAACATCACAAGGCTTTATATCACCGTTTAATTCATAGTCCCATTCATTGGCCAATTCTGGATATTCGCTTGCTAGACTTTTCTTCATTTATACCACTCCCAAGAAACACAGCTTCTAAGTTATTCATATCCCAAATTTACGATAATTAGACAATATAGGTGTGTTCTTACTTTTAATTTTTTATGACTACTGTAGTTTCGAAGGAAGGCTTGAGCAATCACTAATAACCTTGATAAACGAAAAAAGAGCCTGTTTTGAAAGATTAATCAAAAAAGACACTTAATATTGAATCATTGTTTTATAAAAAAAGATTGATTAAATGGTGTTCCTTGCAATTTAAGACTAGCGCCTACTTCCCCACCGAACTTTGACCCTTCCCCTATTTGAATAAGATTTTTATATTTATACGAAGAACCGGAATTGATTTACACTAATTAAAAAGGGCATTGCCATAAAAAAATTTTAATTAAAAACATTCTTTACTATCTCAACCCCCAACTATTACCTTGTTACTTTTTGCGGGAATTAAATAATAATGAGTTTTTATAGAAACTCCAGTTAAACATACTAATTTTTATACTAGGAATCACTACAGTAGTTACAGTTAAAAGAAAAGTTATTACATAGAGCAGGAACAATCCCCAGAACACAATTGGTTTATCAGCTACATTTTGAAAAAATGTAATTTTAAGGGAGTTAGCTGCGATTCTGCTCCGGATTTCTACTATTCAAAAACCATCGTTTAAATAGAAAATACTCTGGAGACTCATCCCCAGAGTATTTTTACAATATTATAAATATATATTTCTTTTATTTAACGGCTTCTTTTAATTCCTTACCTGGTTTAAAAGCTGGAACTTTAGAAGCAGCAATGCTTATTTCTTCACCGGTTTGTGGGTTACGGCCGGTTCTTGCTGCACGTTCACGTACTTCAAACGTACCAAATCCAATTAATTGGATTTTCTCTTCCTTAGCAAGGGTGTTAGAAATCGTTTCAAATAACGCATCAACTGCTTTTGCAGCATCTTTTTGTGTCAGTTCAGCATGTGTTGATACAGCTTTCACTAATTCTGTTTTATTCAATTTGATACACCTCAATTGTAAATATACTATGTAGAGACCCAAACATAACATATATCCTCTTCGTTTTCCACTTCAAGGAAGAAAAGAAACTAGACTTTTTACTGTTAATAATCAGTATTATGTAAACTAAACACTGATAGTAAATCTGGCTTGCTTTTATCAAATGTTAATACATATATACGCGTTTTCTATTTATAATGTGTGTTTAACATATTAAAATCGCTAATAATGTTAAACACTAATTGATAGAATGAAAAAACACAATAATATACACTTGAAAATTACTGTATTGCATCCTCCAAACGGCGCATGGCTTCTGCTGCTATTAGATAAACGAACTTTCCTCCTTATCTGATAAGCCTGGATGCGCTCCCTTCCGGTGAAGTCGTTTAAACAAACCATTAATGAAGTTTATTTTCTATATTTCAACAAATTTATGTAGTGAAGACAATTATGAAAGATAAAGTATTTTGAGTGATTAGTAGCTCTTAAATTGTTATATTAATTAATTATTATGAACCAATGATTAAACATGGTTTAAATTAACATTATCTTGTAATATTTAACTTATCATACATTTATTTTTTGGTTTATATATAACTGATGTTCTATCAAATCAATACTATGTTAAGGAGGAATTTGATTGAATATTTCAAGCCAACATACTGCACCTGGGCAAATGGCTGGGTATTTGTTTCAACCAGAGAGAGCCCTATTCTGGTTAATTAATAGTCAAAGAGGAGCAGTCGTTGGAATAGAGACTAACGATGATGTAGTTAAATTTGCAAAAAATAATAAAGAACATTCCATTTATGAACAAGACAAACACTCTATTTCTAGCAATATACCTTTTGGTGATCATAGTAAAGATTTATGGAATACATTACATATCTGGTTGAAGGAAATAAAAAAACAAGAAGTTGATATTAACTATGCACAATTTCACCTAGTAACTAATAAGGTTTTATCAGATTGTTTAGCAAAAAGAATTGGGACATCAAATACGGAACATGAAGTTTTAGCCTGTATCAAAGAAATTCGGACTAAAAAAGACTCAGTACCTAAAGGGGTATTAAAAATAGTAACCTCTGTATTGGAATATGATGATGAAGAATTAGGTGCATTAATAAAAAGAGTGGTTTTGACAGATGGTTTAGCTACTAGTCATGGTGAAGAATTAAAAGAGAAAATGAGCGACATTCTCCATTTACCTACGGATATCCCTTTTAATGAAATTTACTATTCTCTATTAGGTTGGATTCATACTACTGTAATTACTTTATGGCGTGAAGGAAAGCCTGCCTGGATTTCACGTAGAGCTTTTGATAAACAGTATTGGAATGTAATATCACGGTTTCAGGATAAAACCTTTAAAGAAACTTCAAAAAGTCTATTGCCTATTAGTGATATAGAACGTAAAGCACAATTACATAAAATGTTTGTTAGACAACTATACCTATTATCATTAAACGAAGATAATGAACTGTTAATAAATTCTATTGATGATTTTTTAAGATGTAATACCGAAAGAACTAGGTTATCTATGGAAGGGGACATCACGAAAGAAGATTTTGAAATATTCGAGGAAAGTCTAGTTGAAAGATGGAAGCTTATATATGAGAGATACAATTTTAAGTATTCGAGATCGCGCAATGAAGATGAAAAAAAATATCGAGGAGAAGAATATGGTGGGGATATTTTATAAAACTAGCTTTTATACATAGCCGTTAGGCTTCTTTAACTAAACCCCTTGGCCGTCAAGGGCGTTTTTAAGCGTAAGTTCCTCTTAGATTATTTATTTATAATCTGAACTCTTTCTATGAAAATACAAAGAAATCTAGTTAAGTTAAGCTAGTTTTTTAAACTCATGGCGTTTTTCTATACGTTTTTCAATTTTTTCTAATGCTTGTTTATCATTAAGTAGTTCTTGTCTATTCTCTTGCATTAACTCTTTAAATGATTTTTTCTTGACAGATCTTCGCAAAATAAATACTCCTTTCTTTTTATGGATTGAGAGTGTTTTATAGAATTAACAAGCTAAAATGTAACTTATCTAAATAATACAACAATTCTGTAAGTTTATATAATAATAATTCAACAATTCTGTGAATTATTGAGCATCTGTTCAAGAGATTTAGAAACAATAAGTGGGACCATGAGCTATGATTTAAATGAGATGGTATCAATTCGGTACCACGCTATTGCTTTTCGTTCAATATCCAATACTAGCTACAAAAGAAAAGAGCATGTTTTGAAAAAAGACTGATAAAAACATGCTCTTAACATATTCAATTAAATGATACTTTTATAAAAAAGTTTAATCATTTTCCATACTTCTTAAAGAACTAGTCGAGTAGAAAGGAGTCTTTCTACCTTGCGGTAAATTGAACTCCATCCCCTCTCAGAACCGTGCTTGCGCTATTAACGCACACGGCTCCTCCAACTTATCGTTCACAGAATGCAGCTAATTTCTATCAGACTTTGCTATTCTGCTATCCTTAGTAGTTTTGTTTCCATTTATTCTACCTCTGTGTGTAGTAAATGTGTCCCTATTAAGGGTGATACTTTGGTAGCAGCCTTTCCTCCATCGGCATTACCCAACTTCATAGGTACTACGCTGCTATCCGACTCCCTAACATCGGCATTTGGTTTCCTCACTTGTTATCGCTTGTACACCATACTCTTCTAAAAAAAAGAAAAGACCGGTAGGGCCTCCCGAGTTGCCGTATCATATCAATGTATAACGTGCCAAGGTCTCTGACTCCGGAGAGGCTTTACCCTTCTTGCCTTAACGAAAGGTAAAATGTAGCTTTCTGCTATGCATAAGGCATCAGCCCTCTCGATTTACTAACATTTCGGAGCTCAATCCCTTCAACCGTTTGGCTTTCGGCCCGCTACCTAACTGTCTACGCTTAAAGACCAAAGTTACCTTTAGCCCTCCAAGACTCGCTACGAGTGAATGGCTAGTTCTTGCTCGACGGGAATCCCACCCGTTATATGATACGACCTAGGCTCGGCCGCACACGCACCCGTTAGTTTAAGTGCGTTTATTCACAAACTTATCCTTTTTACAATTAAATTTATTACAGGAATGCTGTCTTGTTTGTAAAAGATGATACTCCTGTCTTCCAATTTTCCTTTATTTGAAGTAATTCCTTCTTAGCCTTTTCCTTACGAAACCTATCAGGTTGATATTTAGTTGAGGGGGAAGCTAAAGTAATTTACTGGCTTCCCCTTTCTATCGGCCAATATCTCCGTCAGATTTTGGACAAATAATACCGTCAATTTCTTGCCAAAATAGAACGTCAGTAACATCTGGCACCCCCATTCGACCAATTGAAATGGTCTGTATATAAGTGCCTTTATGATCGCAAAAGGTTACGACGCGATGAAAATAAGCAGGGTATAGGTTCTTCCATATCCAGCAATTTTGCGCGTATGAACATAGACATACGACTAACTTATTTAACTATTTCTTGAATAAAATGTTCGTTCTGCTCCGTTCACTTAAAGATATTAAATCATTAATCAAATTGCGCTGAAAAATTTACTAGTTGCATTAAATTTGGCTTATACGCTTTCGACGAATATAAAATTTATTTAGTAGCAATGAGAGCTTTAATAATTTCATTCCAGTAGTCTTTATAAGTTTTTTTTCTTTTAGTTTCTATCTGTTCTGAGTAAATAATCTTTTTCTTTTTGGTGTTTTTTGTTAAGCTCTTCACAGAAAATTCTCCTTTTAAATGTGTTTTGTATGCAATATCTAACGGTCAAAAAACTGAATACCGCACAATTTAAATGCATCTGAATTGGGAGTATATCCTACTAACCTTTTTGTTTCTTCAAGGTTTAAACGTTTAAAACGATTATTAGATATACCATGTAAGATTGAAAAAGGTGGTAGGTTTTTAGCTGAAATCGTTTTTAGTAGAAGTTCACTAAAATCTTCTGGACTTATATAGGCACTCATGTCTCGAGCTGAAAGTGGCTGATTTTCAGTCTTGTAATCGTCATAAGCACCAATACGGATGGCAATACTTTGTAACTGTTTCTCATAAGCGAAATACGATGCAAGTGCTTCCACAAAACATTTACTAACCCCATACATATTTTTTGGTCTAACGGGTGATGATTCTGTTACTTGAAAGTCTAGTGGATATCCTTCAACTGTTTGAGCACTGGAAGCAACTACTACTTTAGATATACCGTTATCTGAGGCAGCTTTAAATATATTGTATGAACCTTTAATATTACTCTCTAATAAAGTAGTATAAAAATCTGCATTTGGAGAGGGATCTCCTGCTAGATGAATCACAATATCTATATTTTTACATGCTTCCTGACATTCTTCTAAACTAGATACATCTAGAAAAATAACTTCATGACCTGACGACTTCTTAAATTTTTCTAAAGGAAATAAATTAATATCTGCCAATCTTAATTGAAAGCTTGTTTGTTTCATTAAAGTATTAGTTATATGTTGACCAATTTTCCCAGCAGCTCCTGTAATTAAAATTTTTTTCACCACAATACAGCTCCTTTTAATCAATTGTTAAATGTAATCCTGATTATAAGTACATGTTTGCCATTAGTACAGCGAATAATTATAATGAAATACATGAAAAAAATTCTTGGGGTGTCAACGATGAGTTTAGTTAAGTATGAAATTTTTAGTAAAGCAGCAGAGCTAAATAGCTTTACAAAAACTGCGGAAGAATTAGGATTAACACAATCTGCTGTGAGTCATGCCATTACCAGTTTAGAAAAAGAGTTTAACTTTCCTTTATTTATTCGTAACAACTCTGCAATTAAGTTAACTCAGAATGGGAAGGATTTATTAGTCACTATTCGAGAGATTCTATATTATAACGATATGTTAAAGCAGGAAGTAAACGCTATTAACGGATTGAATAAAGGAACGGTAAAGGTAGGGGTATTTAGTAGTATATCTACAAACTGGATTCCTTATATTATTAAGGAAATGGAGAAGAAATATCCTAATATAGAAATTCAACTAATAGAAGGAAATTATACTGAGATAGAAAAATGGTTACTAGATAGTGAGGTGGATTGTGGTTTTATTAATAACAAAACTACCTCTTTACATTCATTTGATATTGTAAAGTTAAAGACTGAGCCACTTTTATGTGTAGTATCAGAGCAATCACCTTTACATAGCAACAAACATCTATCAGTTAAAGATATAGAAAATGCTCCTTTCATTATGCCAACTTATCAATGCTTTGACGATATACAATTATTTTTTAAAGAAAACAACATTCAGCCAAATATTCGATTTGAAAATATGAACGAAAATTCTATTTTTTCTATGGTTGAGAATAATTTAGGTATTAGTATTTTACCGGAAATGATTATCCCAAAAGGATTGGATTCCATAAAGGTCATCCCACTTGAATTAGAGCAAACACGAACGATTGGATTAGCTATCAGAACGCCTATTTCACCTGCAGTAAATAAATTCGCTGAGATAACTAAGAATTGGGTAAAAAATGCGATAAGTTAAACCTTTCTAAAGAACAAGAACTGTCTGAGCTAGACTTCCGCCAGAAATTGAATGAAGGAGAAGTCACAATGCATGGGTGCAGATTATCTTTTTTATTTTTCAGAAACAGAAAAGAACGTCTTGCTACAAGAAAACTTGGAAGGTACATTGCGCCAATTAACAGAGCAGGATGATGCGATTTTTCTCAGAGTTTGAATCCCCCGCCACTGAACAAGACTTGGATGACGCTTATGTAGAGTTGGATCAATAGGCAGTATTTGGCTCTTTTGAAAAAAATCGCTTAGTCTGTGCTACTAGCATGTATCCTTGGGAAGAAGATGTGCAAATTGCGAATCTCGGCGTACTGACTCTGTCACCTATTAGGGGTAGCACCAACATTTTGACGTAAAACCCACGTTAAGACATTTTCTGGTAACAAAATAGAGTTTTTCCTTACTCTAAGCTATTTCCCGTTAACGTGAATAGCTTTGTGAAAAGGGAATTACATTTAGGAAAGGGTTAAGGGAACGAAAATCATCTATTTTACAACCATTAGATGGTTAGTATTTAACTTCCCTAAAATGGTCGTTTTAGGGAAAATCCTTAATTATCAATGGTTTTAGCATTAGCGTGGGAAATGTGATAATTGGTTGGTGTCACCTCCTCATTTATTTGATGGAGATCTTTCAAGTCAAAGTATCCTAAATCTCGTATACATAAATCACCTGTTTGAACCGTTTGTAAACAAGTGGAACCGTAGGTTTTATCATTTAGTTTACCTGGTCCTGAGTGAACGTGCAGGAATTGACCATTGAGAAGATCATATTCTAATTGAATCTTAACGCCAGCTGTATGGCTACTGCCTCCAGATCCTTGATAGGATAAGGCAAACACATCTGGAAGTTGAAAAGTCGTAGAGTCCAAGATTCGTATACGCTGAAACTTAGAAGTGTAACGATGAGGAAGAACCTGAGAGGTATATAGTTTTTGAGTAAGTAAGTAAGTTAATACGTGTTGTAAGAGCCTGACAGCAGAAGGATTAAATCGTTGCTTAAGTCCTTCAGGACTTATCAAGACTCCGGTTGAAGATTCTAGACAACTACATAACTGTATCAGGTAAGTACTCGCTACTTTTTGGCTTAACCACACGCACAACGCTATTAAATCTTTAGCTTGGTACTTACTCGTCCTTTGAACAAAACCTACCTTTTTGGCCAACTGTTGGAGAACTTGTGGAGACAAAGATCGTTGTATTTCCTGTGAAAAGAGGGTGAGTTCATCTGAAACCTCGTGACACATAAAAAAACACCATCCTTTTTATCGTATTACAGAAAGAATAGTGTTTTTTTCGTTTTGGTGATAATAATTTGCCTTAGCTTGATGGGCATGTGGTGGTACCCCATGTACAAAAAATACCACAGTATCAAGGACTGTGGCGTGACAGTATTTTCTTTCTTACCTTTTTAAAACTGGCCCATTTTCTGATAACCGGCACCAGCGGGAAAATGGGCCCCTTGGTATTACAAAATTCTACTATTCCGTTTGGATGAGAATGATTTCTTCAATGATTGGAATCTCTTTTTTAAACTGTTTAAAACGGATTACAAGATCCGCAAGAATCATAGGTTCTTCCCCTTTCCCGGTTATGTCAATTGATAAAATTTGATATGGACGCCAGTTGGATTCGGCTCCCCTACCCCGACGTAAAACGTTCGGGTAAGCATGGCATACCTCTCCCCGGAAGCTTCGAATGTCGGCGTCGTTCTGAAATAATAGGTTTCGGGGGACATATACTCTCCTCTTTTGAGCTTTTCGATTGCCTGTTCAGGATCATAGATAATCCCCCGGTTTTCAACGTAGATCAAATGTCCGTCGTCCGTTTGAAGTGTATATCGTGCCTCAATCTCCTTGACTCCATCGGAACGAATTAGCTGCCAATCAGACCCTCCCGGCACAACAATTCCCTTGATATTAGGTCCTTCGAACGTGCCTCCCGTGATAGGGATGACACGCCGTTTTCCCTTCTGCGTCACCCCTAGCTCCTGTACGTCGGAGCCGGTCAACACCTTTGCTTCCATAAAAAATTCCAAACCAAGTGCCATTTCAGATTCCCTCCTATGCGAGTATTCAAATTCAAAACTTTCGTCATTCAAACCGTACGGGCGCTTCCTCCATTAAGACTTGCTCTTTTTTGGCTATTGCTTTTCGTGTTGCAAAGCTTACCACTAACATAACCGCTACATTAATCAGCAGGGCAATGATTCCGCTGTTCAGATCTTTGAAAGCTTGCGGCAGTTCGGGAAACAAAGTGCCGATCGTTGTATTCGTAAGCGTCATGTAGAAGGTTGCCAACACCCCGCATACTATCCCAAAAATGGCCCCATATTTGTTCACAAACTGTTTTGTCAATAAACTGAAAAAACAGGCCGGGAACAACTGCGTTACCGTACTTAATCCAATAAGCAGCAAATTGGCGAGCGTGTTGCTTCTGCTTAAGGTTAGGGAAAGCGCTATCAAAGTGATGACCGGAACGAGCATTTTTGCTACTTTTGCCACATGGGCTTCGGTAGCCGATGGAACAAAAACCTTATATACGTTCTTCGACAACAAGGTAGCGGAAGTCATTAAAAGCATCGATCCGGGAACTAAAGCTGTTAGTAGCCCTGCCGCTCCAATAAATCCTACGATCCATGGGTCAAACGTTTTGATCAATAATCTCAACAAGGATAGATCCGCTTCCGCCCCTTCCAATCCGGGGACTTGCAAGATCGCTGTATACCCTACAAAGAAAACAAGTACCATGATAAGCGTATACAATGGTAGAACCGCTGCATTTTTCCGAAAAACGTTCCCGCTTTTGGCGGAGAAAACTGCCGTTATCGAATGAGGCCATAAATGAACACCCAGAACAGTTATGAGAACGGTGGAGATAAACCACGATAAGCTTAACCCTTTTTCAGGAAATGTCAGTAAACCGGGCTTGGCCGCATTGACTGCTTCAAACATCGGCTGTATTCCTCCGTGATAGTGAAACGGGATATAAATTCCCAAAAACAAAACTACTACCAAGATCATAAAATCTTTAATAATCGCTGTACGGGCCGATCCATGAATCCCCGATACCATTACAAATACAGTGAGGGAAACAGCTCCAATCCAAACTGCGGTTGAAGGCGAAATCGAACCATAGGAGGTTTCCGAGACAATAATACCTAGACCTTTAAATTGAAGCATGAGGTAGGGAACCATCGCCATTACCCCTACAAGAGTAACCAGAACCCCCAAAAACGGACTATTGTACTTGCTGGCAAAAAAATCCGATTGAGAGACAAGTTTATGTTTTTGCCCATATCTCCAGATAGGCGGCAACAGAAAATAGGAGAATACAAAAGACAATACCAGGTAGCATAAAACATAGTAGGCAGCAACCCCACTGCGATAGGCCCAACCGGCAGCACCGAGGAAGGTAAAGGTCGTAAAAATTTCTCCGGCAAGCAATAGGAAGATTAAAATCGCCCCAAAGCCTCTCCCCCCGACGGACCATTGTTCCAAACTCATGTCTTTCCCTTTCTTTGCCTGGATGCTCAAATAGATGGTAATCGCCAAAAAACTGAATATAATGCCTAAAGCAATGTTCACAGACCGTCCCCCTCTCTATGATCCCGGTCAATAATATTAAGAATTGCCATGATAACCGATGAAAGAACGACCCACAAAATAATCCAAAAAAGGTTAAATGGCATTCCGAGAACATACGGAGTTACTGTGTTGACAAACGGCAAGCCTCCCAACATACCAATAAACGGCAATAACGCAAGAACATGGATCAGTTTCATCGTCCACCTCCAAAATGTGGTTGCTAAATAAGATATTGTTTACGCTTACATTAACAAGAAGATATTTTTTAAATAATTATGAAATGTTCAGCAGAGGAAATCCCTTAAAAATTAACTCTCGCTATTTCGTATTTTTAAAGAGGTTTCCAAAAAGCATTTCTCAATATCTCTCATAATTTGCCTGTCCCCATGGATCCTGCACCGACAACGCCAATAGAGTGAATAGCCATATTTACAACCCCCTTATTTCTATATTAAGAATTTTCTGTAAATTCATTATAGCGAATCATTAAACGAAAATTATACCTACACCATGTAGGAAAAAAATTATCATTTTTCGTCAAAATTCCGGGAAATCAAGATCCATTAAATCAAAATCAAAAAAAGCGGCCAACCTGTTAAATCCGCTTTTTGTCCAAAAACCCCTTTTTTAATTCGAGGTTAATCTATGGTTTTCAACTTCGTTTCCGTACATATCATAGAGTTTTAACGCCATCATTAAATGAGGTGGCACCAACCAATTATCACATTTCCCACGCTAATGCTAAAACCATTGATAATTAAGGATTTTCCCTAAAACGATCAGTATAGGAGGCTGTAACAACATCCCTCTGGTAACACAAAATAAAATACTTCCCTTTCCCTTAATCCATCCCTAAATTAAATTCTCTTTTAGTAAGGTTATTTACCTTTAAGGGAAACAGCTTAAAGTAAAAAACGACACTATTCATCTACCATAAAATGGCTTAACGTGGGTCTAACGTCAAAATGTTGGTGGGACCCCTATATGGCGTGCTAGCAATGCAGCTTTGTAATGTTCCTTACTTTTTGTCAGACGAAAATGAATAAATGCCCCTGTTAAAACAATGGCTACAATTAGCTCTATAATAAAAATTTTTACCGCCTCCTTTTATTAAAGTTATCGACAAATAATAATAATTTTAAACGAAAAAAGCCCTTTTTGGATAAAGGGCCTTATAACTAAATTAAATATACAAAAACCAAGATTGCTGGATTCAGGATGACTTAGAATAATTAGAAAAGGGAGCTCTAAAAACTCCTATCAAAATGATGAATATAAGGATTGAGATGGCTGCAACTGCAAAGTTTAGAAACAATAGATCTAAACTTCTTAATCCAGACATTATAGTCACATATGCTAGCCCAATTGTCGTTATGCATTTTATCCCAATATCTAGGGTTGAATCAGAATCTGTAAAGATAGATTTTCCCAAATGGAAACAAACCGTTCCTAAAAGAGTAGTAACAATCAGAAACAAAATAAATGGAAGTCCTAAGTTCCATATAAAGTTAAAGGACGTATGTTGGACCTCATACGGTTGTTTTACTGCCTCTTTTAATAATCCCGATGTGCCACCTTGCTAATAAAAAAATTGATCATCATAGCTACATTGTGCTTTACAGTTGTTCCTAGAGCTTATGCCAATTTTGATAATGCTGAAACTCAAAAGACGCTATCGATGCGTACCAGTTGTGTGTGCTGTATTACCTTCTAAACATTGTTAATCAGACAAAACTTGATATTAAAGAACAAAAGTTCCCAGTATATGAAGGGGCGATTTATTCTTCATGACCATGGGAAAGTGAAATGGCTTGGATTCTTCATGCCGGAACAAACATAAATTTTGAAGAATGTAGGCCAAGATTATTTCTAAATCTCAACTGACAAAAACAATGTTTAAAGACTTTGAAGGGCTGTTAACAGAAAGTCCAGAGAATGACTCATCCCCAGAGTGTTTTATATTAAACAACTACTTTTATTTAACAGCTAAAATTAATCATTGGATTTTTTTGTTAATATATTAAATATTATAAATATTTGATAAAATAAACCAATAAAAGGAATGTTAACTTTGAGTTACTTACAACGATTTTAATATAATTTCTTTATTAATAAGGAGAAAAAATTATGGAATTGAGCTTGGCTTCATCTGATTTTCTAAAAGTATTTAAACATCTTGATACTCATGAATTTAGTAAAACAGGAAACAAAATTGATTTATTTTTATTTCCTATAAACTCAAATAAGTTCGACTATAATAGAATTATCAATGAACTTATGGAACCAGTTGCAGATTTTGCCATCTCAAGAAAAGTGAAAAATTCATATGCTAATAAACCTATGACTCTCTCAAAAGTAGCTCGGGAAAAGTTCCTTGAGTATAAAAAGAATACTGGGGAGCTGGGAGAATTTTTATTATATTGTTTTTTAGAAGGGCATTTGAACGCTCCGAAAATCTTTTCAAAGTTGGAAATGAAGACATCAACAAGTATGTACGTGAATGGTTCAGATGGTGTGCATTTCTTAAAACTTGCTGATGGTAATTTTCAATTAGTATTTGGTGAATCAAAGACTATTAAAGAATTGGGCGGAGCTATGTATGACGCCTTTAAATCAATATACCAATTCAAAAATGAAATTAATGATAAAGGTGATACCAAAAGTGGTATCAATTTTGAAAAGAGATTAATTAGTGATAATTTGGATCATGAGACCTGGACTGAAAAAGAAAAAGAATTCCTAACTAAACTTATTTATCCAACTAGTGATGAAGATTTTGAGGTAGATGATGCCTTTGGTATTTTTATTGGGTTCCAAATAACCCCGACGGATGAGCAGAAAAGATCAAGTAATTCAGACTATAGAAAAGCAATTGAAGCAAATGTTAAATTGCAATTAACAAAAGAATTAAAGCATATAGAAAAATTGATAGAAAGATATGACCTGTTCGGACATTCTTTCTATATATATGCTTTGCCTTTTATTGAACTTGACAAAGCCCGAGAAGACATAATGAAAGGAATAACAACATGAGTTTACTTAAGGAACTTGCGAAAAAAGCACTTAATGATTCATATTTAGAAACATTAGTCCATAAATTAGAAAAAACATATGGTTATCACTTTGTCGGTAATTCTATAAACAACCCATTAACTGAAAAAGAGTATACTGACCTATTAAGGTTTGGAGATATACTTTGCAGGTCAGATTTAACAGAGGCACGAAATTTGGCATATAAAATCATTAGTTTGTTATACAATTTTTATAGCGAAGATAAATTCTTCAAGATGCAAGCTGCTACTGTACTTGTAAAATTAGGAAACTTCCCTTCTCTGCAACTTGCAATTAATAGTGAGGAAATTGATTTAGATGAAGTAATGGTTGAGTCTATTATCAAAAAGACTTATCAAATTGCTCCAGACTCAAAAAATATTTTTACTGACGCTCAATACCAAGTTTTTGAGGAGTTAAAAGATAGTAATCACTTTAGCTTTTCTGGACCAACATCTTTCGGAAAGTCATTTATTATAGAATCATTCATCAAATTTCTTATTAAAGAAAGAAATGCTTCTGATAATATTGTTATTCTTGTACCAACTAGAGCATTAATAAATCAAGTAACAACTAAGCTTAAAAAAGAAATTTCCGAACCAAAATACAAAATACTCTCCCATCCAACAGTACCATTATTGTATAAAAGTAAAGGGAACAAATATATTTTTGTATTCACCCCCGAAAGATTAATTTCATATTTATCAAATGATAATCCTGCAATCAACTATGTTTTTGTTGACGAAGCTCAAAAACTGATAACCCAAGACGATTCAAGAGCTCCGCTCTTTTATCACGCCTTAATGCTGGCTAAAAGAAAAAGTGTAAATCTTTATTTTTCTTCTCCTAATATTATTAATAGTGAAATATTCCTACAGTTATTTGGGAATAGTACCGAAGAAACATTAAGTGTTACTGAAAATTCTGTGGCTCAAAATAGATTCTTTATTGACTGTATAGAAAAGAGAGTAATTATGTTCGCCGAAAACGGTGAGGAAATAGATTTACCGTATGACTCCTATTCTACCAATGAACATAATAATTTAAAGAATGCTATCACTTTAATAGGGAATAATGTCCAAAATATAATATATTGCAATACAGTTGATGACACAATAAATTACGCTTTACAATATGCGAAAAATCTTAATGATAAAAAAAACACTAATTTGTCTTCTTTAATTGAATTGGTTCAAACAACTATGCACGAAGAATATTATTTAGTGGATTGTCTTAAAAAAGGAATAGCATTTCATTTCGGGGGATTACCACAAAGAATTAGGGAAAAGATTGAATTATTGTTTCGTGATAAAATAATAGATAATATTTTTTGCACTTCTACTTTGTTAGAGGGCGTTAACCTACCTGCCAAAAACATTTTTATATTAAGTAATGCAATTGGACTTAGAAAGTTTTCTGATGTAGATTTTTGGAACTTAGCAGGTCGTGCAGGAAGATTAACTAAGGATCTAAGTGGAAATATAGTTTGTTTAAGAATAGTAGATAAGAGAAATAGATGGGATAGTCCAAAAAAAGACCTAAAAGTTATAAAAGAAAAAAAAATAGGCAAGGTTGAATCCATTCTAATGACCAATAGAGGGAGGTTTTATACTAATATCGGTAATTCGATTGTTGGAAAACCATTCACTCGAAAAAACGTCTCTGAAAACGAGAAAAAAATGCTTGATTCCTATGGTAATATATTGGCTTATCATGATTTGTCTAAGACTGATTCGATTTTAAGAAGTATGTTCATTGATAATAATAATGATGGAGCATCAATACTTAACAAAATTGATTCAAGAAACCAAGTCCCTAATGATATTTTGGCTCAAAGCATGACCATTAAGCTACAATATCAAAACGATATTGTAGCTTTCGGGAAATTGTTGCCTCAAATACCTTTAGAAGTAAATTATCAGAATTGCTTAGAAATATTGAATATCCTTTATAATTTCTATAATTGGAAGGGTGAAGAATCAGGAGGAACTAAACCTTTAGCGAAAAATAAAAATATTCTTACCTATTACGCAGTATTAATGAACTCATGGATAAATTCAAAACCTTTAAATATAATTATTAAAGATGTTATTAAGGATTTTGTATCCAACAATAAGGAAATCTTTCTAAACAATAATCAATCGGAACTATTTGATTCTAAAAATCGAATACATATTAATAAAATTGTTAATAATGTGGTATCTGATATAGAAAATGTATTAAGATTTAAAATAAAATATTACTTATCTAATTATATTCTACTTATTAATAATATAAATAAAGGTGAAGGACTCCCTATGAGTAAAGATTGGTCAGAATACTTGGAGTATGGAACTACGGATAAAATAATAATTGAATTGCAAAATTTAGGGTTTCCAAGGCATCTTGCAACAATTCTTAAAAAGAATTATATCGATTCTTTTATTATCCAAGATTATAATATAATAGATTTTTCTGAAAATGAATTGAAAAATGCAATTGATAAAGAAAAGTATTATGAAGAATACATTGAGTTATCGGAGATCCTTGATTGGGAAAAGTAATCACATGAATGGAAAGCGTTAACACGTGGTATAGAAATAATGGTAGATAGGGGCAGAAGTACATTCCATTCTACAAAGATCATTCTGAGTTTGTGATGGTCTAGTTACGGACAACCAGCGTAAACTAGAACTGACCTAAATGAAAGTATAATCAAATACGTATAAAAGCCTTTGCTCCCGTTGAGCAAAGGCTACTTTTTTTGACGAGTTTCTTCTAATATATAGCTTTTTTTAGAGTCTTTTTCATATTCCTTAACCAACTTATAAAAAGTCGTCTTTTTTACACCTAATTCCGCCATGGCTTTAACGGCTGTTATCTCTCCTGCTTTCCAACGATCATACACTTCTTTAAGCTCTTCGGTTACTCGAGCTTTCGGTCGGCCGAAGGGCACACCATTTTGCAAAGCCACATTAATTCCTTCACGCTGCCGTTTTCGTATACGGTCCCTCTCCTCTTCCGCCATCCAGGAAAGGATTTGTAAAACAAGATCTGCGATGAAGGTCCCTAAACTATCCTTAAATTGAGTAGTGTCCAACAATGGCATATCCATGACCACGATATCTGCTTGGACATTTTTCGTGATGTCATTCCATTCTTGTAGAATTTCTTCCTTGTTCCGGCCAAAACGATCGAGTGAATGAATATATAGGACATCCCCTTTCCGAATCATACGTTTTAACAATTGATATTGAGCCCGGTCAAAGTTTTTCCCACTTTGTTTATCTAGGAAGATATCTCGTTCATCTAATCCTTTTTCTTTCATGGCCTGAAGTTGACGTCCTTCATTTTGATCTTTGCTACTCACTCTTATGTATCCGAATTTACGAACTTCCATCTTGTTACTCCTTTTTCTACTTACTTTCCTATTATTCTACCAAAAGCGTTCGTAAAAGTATATGCAAAATCACGAACGTTCATAAAGTGTTTTATAACTTTAACGAACGGAAAAATGAGTCGATTTTATAAAAAAAGAACCGTTCGTAAAAGTCTACTTTTACGAACGGTAGCAACAATGCTATACCGCCCATTTCGGAAATTTTATAGGCTAAGAGAATTCCAACCTAAAAAGTCGATATCCTCTACGTGAACTGACCCCATAAAGTTAGACAGGTTATTCCGTTAGGCAGCCCGTTGGGCATGAGCTCGGTATTGTACCGGGCTCATGCCTTTTAATTTTGCCTTGATTCGTTTGTGATTATAGTATTCTATATATTTTGCTAGTTCTTGTTTAAAGTGTTCCACACTTTCAAATTCTTTTAGATAAAGTAGTTCCGATTTCATGATACCAAAGAAATTTTCCATAACAGCGTTATCGTAACAATTCCCTTTGCGAGACATACTTTGCGTAATGCCACGTTCCCTAAGGGCATTACGGTATTGTTTCATTTGATAATGCCAGCCTTGATCTGAATGAATTAGGAGACTATCGTCTGTTAAACGTTCAAAAGCTTGATCTAACATCGTTGAAATGAGTGAGTAGGTTGGTCTTGAACCGATTGTATACGTAATGATTTCTCCATTAAATAAGTCCAATATCGGCGATAAATATAGCTTTTCTCCAAATAATTTAAACTCTGTAATATCCGTAACCCATTTCTCATTTGGTTTTTCAGCTTTGAAATTGCGATCTAAAATATTTAGTGCAATCTTTCCCACAGTTCCTTTGTAAGAGCGATATTTTTTCATACGGACAAGACATTTTAGCCCTAGTTCTTTCATGATACGCTGTACCTTTTTGTGGTTTACTTTGTGTCCGCGATTTCTAAGTTCATCACGAATACGACGGTAACCAAACCGACCTTCATGTTCATCGAAAACAGATTTAATCAATACTTTCAGTTCTGCATCTGGATCAGGACGACCGAAGTTTTTCACCCAATAGTAATACGTGCTACGCGGAATGTCTGCGAGCTGTATAAGTGCTTTCACCGGGAATGCATTCCTTAATTCATAGACTACTTGTGCCTTGTCTTATTTGGTGATTTTTCCTTGTTTTGAACTAAGGCATTCAACTTTTTTAAATAGGCAATCTCCATACGTAAACGTTCATTCTCCGCCTGTAAAGCCTCTATTGATCCTTCATCGGGTACTTGAGTATTTGATGTCTGATTATTTTTATTTTTCATGGATGGACGCCCCTTTTTCTTTGATTGTAGGGCATCAAATCCTTTTGTTTCATAAGCAACTTTCCATTTTCTAAGCGTTTCATAAGATGGAATATTAAAAATCGCCGCTGTTTTCCTGATAGACGTCCCGTGTTCGTTCATATAATTGAGTACATCTAGTTTAAACTGTGCGGGGTAGAGTGTATAGCGTTTTTCAAAAGCATCATCACCAAAAAGTTCAAATTGTTTAATCCACTGATGGAGTAAACTTGGATGAACACCAATAGATTTAGCAATTGTTTGTCCTCCCTCATGACCATCTATATATTGTCTTACTGCCTGTATTTTTTCTTCTGAAGAAAATCTCGCCATAAAAAACTGCACCTCCAATTGTTAGTTGTGTCTAACAATTGGGGTGCAGTTCAACGTTAAGGAATTGACTTTTTTTACTTCTTCTTAATGAACTCCCTCAGTTTAATAGATAATGCTCACGAATACTCGCTTATTCGCAGGATTTCAAACCACATGGTATAGGTTGCTTTAGATGAACGAAAGAGATAGGACCGTTTTGATAAGATTGTTGTTTATATTTTAAATTATTCATTTATTCAGAATGTTTATAGGTACCATATAATATCCTACCACTATAAAAAGAAAGCCAAATAAGAGTGTATAGATAAAATCTACACTAGACTTATTTTTCTTGAATCGCTTTGTACTATTAATAATATAATAAAGTCCTAATAGATAAAATATTATCTGCACATATAAATAACCAGTAATGAACATTATAATCAAAATCACCAAAACCGATAATTTTAAAATAATATCTATTACAGTTTCATGAAAAATCATGGAAAATACATTCTTATTGTCGTTTTTTATTAGTTTGAATTTTATTTTCTTCAAATTCTATACACCCCCTAATAAATACTACTTTTAAATTAGGACCGCTAATACCAGCAGTCCTAATTTTTTTATACTACTTTATTTTCTGCTGACTATACTTGTTATAGGAACAGTCACCGTCCAACCATAGTTTCTGCCATAAAGTATGACTCCCTTGCCTTTATTTTTATCCTCCAATTTTTGTCCAAACCTTTGTGCGCCCCAATTGGCAATTATACCCGCTCCTGAAATTAATTTGTTTGCTCCAAGAAAATTACGAATAGCTTTGCTAAGTAAGGCTGCCACTCCAATTAAGGCTGCATCAATCACTCCATATTTTAACTTTTGAGCAATTCTTTTTGTTTCTTTATTACTTAACGTGACTTTGTATTTAAACCCCCACCAACCTTTAGAATATACACTGAAACCATAATTACCAGCAGGATCAACATTACTTATCGGATTGTTATTAACATATGTGTACCCGTTTTGTGAAATTGGCTCATCTTTATCTCCTGGGTAAGGATCTAACGCTAAGAAGGATCCGTTTTCAGGATTATAATAACGAGCTTGCAAGTAATAATTTTTCGTTTCTTCATCATAGTAATAACCCGCATAACGAACAGGATTTTCTTTCGCAATTGTACCTTCAACGGTTAAAACATTCCCGTATGCATCATATTCATATGACCCAACTTCTTTGTCTTCACCGTCACGAATGCTCAATACATCCCCGCGATGGTTTGTGATAAATTGATACGCTTTTGTTTCAAATTCACCTTTATCGTTCTTCGCCTTCACAATCATACCAAGGGCTCTGAAGCCATTCCATTCATATGAACGGTACTGTGTGATTTGATTATTTTCTTTTACAATTTCCATATCTAATACATCATCATTATAGAAATATTCATGTCTTGTAGTTCCAATTGTTTTTGTTAAACGTAAACCATCTTCATCATACGTATAGGCTACGATGTCTTTTCCAGCAAACGTTTTGACGCTTGTTAATTGTTGACGCTCATTGTACGCATACTTATAGTTTTCATCTTCTAATAAATTACCATTGGCATCATATTTGTACGCTGTGGCATTTTTCTTTGTAATTTGGTTCGCATCATTGTACGAGAATGTATATTCTTTTCCCTTCAACTTGGCTTTGGTACGATTACCAACTCCATCATACTCATACGTATTCACATCACCATTTGGTAATGTTTCCTTCGTTAATTGCTCACTTTTGTCGTATTCAAACCTTGAAACATTACCATCTACTGCTTCTTTTGAGATATTACCATTTTTCGTGTAATCATATTGAATGTCAAATGGTTGTTTTGTTTTACTTGTATACGTTAAAGAACTTAATAAGTTGGCATCATTAAATTGTGCAACTTGCTTTAAGACACCATCATTCAAATTAAGTATACTTTGATTTTCTTCTGTCTTTGTATCGTATTGATAATTGTGTAGTGTTTTATCATCCACACTATATTTCACATGGCCGATGTCATCACTTTTATCTTTAAACAATGTTTCCTTTGTCACAGATAACCCTTTATCATACGCAGATTGACGTTTTGTTTCACGTTCTTGATCATCATATGAATAAGATTGAGTGAATAAGCCTAGCGTATATTTTGCTAGCAGATTCGTTTCAGATGTATAACCGTATGTTTTTAAGTCTTTTCCATCATGTGAAACCTTGCTTGTCTTTCCGTTTTCATCATATTGATAACTTGTTGTTGAGATTATTTCTCCCATTGGATTTTTTACTTGAACCGTATCTACTTGACCACTTTCATTATAATTATAAATTGTATTAATACCTGAAGGTAAAATAGATTTATTCTTTTCACCATTGATGTCATAGCCATATTGGAATGTCATCTTTGGTATCTCTACCTTTGTTACTTGGTCATTGTCATTGTACAAATACGATTTTTCACGCCCTAATGCGTCTGTTATCGTCGATAAATTATTGTTGTCATCATATTTATAAGTTGTTTTATGACCATTACCATCCGCTATTGAAGTTAATGAATCTTTATAAAGAGAATCATACGTAAATGTTTTTGTATGGCTCTCTGCATCTGTTTCTTCTTGTTTTTGTCCGTATATAGTATATGTCACGGATGTTGTATTCCCTTTTTTATCTGTAATTGTCAATTTGTGATTGTTATCATCATAAGCTACAGCATCATACGTGCCATTAGGATAGAGTGTTTTTATTACTCGACCAAAAGAATCATATTCGAATTTTGTAGTTTCATCTTTTACAGTCGAAGAAATAAGAAAAGGACCTTCATACGAATTCGTTGTTATTTCGCCATTTGTCGCAACCGTTTCTGTGATTTGATTACGACCATTGTACGTATTCTTTGTTGTTCCATTAGGCGATTTAGATGTTAATAAATTTCGATTCTGGTCGTACGTAATTTCTTCAGTGGTGCCATCTGGATTTGTTACCTTCACAATATTGTATTGATTATCTAAATCAAAAAATGTTGTAGAATTTGTTTCTCCTTCTGATGGCTCAATTACTTGTGAAACGGCATACGTATTATTTTTCTCATCTCGTTTATATACAGTTTCGTTGTCACTGGAATCAATCACTTTAAATTCGTTGTCTTTCGCATTAAATTGGTAAGTATTTGTAACAGAAAGTTCTTCATCTTTCGCTTGTTTATCAAAAATTGTTATTTCGTTTTCTTTGTAAGTGAAAACTGTCTCGTTGTTTTTACCATCTACATATTTATCCAATTGACCTTGATTATTATAGGTAAAGTTTTCCACAATCGTACGTTCAGCTTTATCACTACCGATGGTTGTTTGTGTTAATTGATCACCTGTATATTTAAATGTTGTCCAGTGATCCGCATATTGGACTTTACTAATTTTATTATCTGTATATGAGATTTGAATTTTTTCTTTCTTTTCAATCCCTTTTGTCTCTGAGACACTTGTTAATTGATCTTTATCATTACGTGTGAATTCAATTTGATTGCCATATTCATCTTGATAAGACGCGATGAAAAAGTCAGGTGATTTTTGACCAACTTTAAATGTTTGAACATATTGATTTTTATCCGTCATTGTATACGTCGTATCATTTACTTTCTCTAGCTTTTCATATAGACCTTTTGGAGAAGTAAATTGATTGCCCTCTTTTTTAAACAAATGAACTGTGCTATCTTCGTCTGTGTATGAACCATCGCCATTTTCTAAAATTCTTAAAGATTCATTTCCAATAAACGTCCAACCTTTACCTAATGCTGAATCTTTTGTTGAACGAGAATTATACGTACGTGTAAAGTCGTATCCTAAGTCACTGCGAGTATACAACGATTCATCGGTAAATTGTAATGCCATATTCCCAGTTGTTACGTTAACAGATGCTGCCGCATTCCCAAAATTTTGATCTTCATAGGTAAAATAATCTTCTAGACCTATTAAATCCTCATGCATTTCTGGTTTTACTGTTGCTTTACTTGAAACAGGACTTAGACCACGTTTTCCCGTCAATTTACCTTCTTCTGTCTCCGGAGCTGTTGTATCATCATCGAAATAAGCCTGTACTGTCGCTGTATGTGATTTTCCTAAATCATATTTAGGTTTCGTAGTATAGCTCGTTTTTCCTTTGACTTTAATAGTTTCTTCTGTTTTTCCATCATTCAAGATAATATCATAGTATTTTGCACCTTCAGATGCTTTCCATGACAAGGAAAGACTCGTTTTGTTTTGTACTAAATTATCATCATTTGATTTAATTGTTACATCTTTTGGAGCATATAAAGGAATATATCCGTAATTAACATCTGATTGAGGCGAATCACCAGCAGCAGACATCGCAATGACACGAACACTATAACGTTTAGATGTATTTCCATATGTTACACCTGGATCAATCGGTAATTCACTACCTGTTCCAACACTCGATGCTTTATCTAGTTCAACCTGATGTAAATCGGTTTTACCTGCCTTGATTTCGGCATCTGTTGGCCAGATTTTTTTGCCCTTTGTACTAACTGATAATGTATCTTTTCCAACAGTAAAGTTTTCATACTTCAAACCATTCCAAATACGAACTTTATAGCCCGTTGCATTCGCTACTTTTTCCCATTTTATATCTAACCAGCCACGTCCTTTATTGACGGAATCAGATTCAGGATAATTATTTGCAGTAACAGTCGGTAAATCTGGTTCACCTGATGGAACAGGGATTGAACTCGATACAGTTGCTGAAGCAGGCCCATTTCCTGTTGGGTATTGTGGTATTACACGGAATTTATAAGCTTTAGAAGTAACTGTTGTTCCAGCTTTTACAGAATAAAATTCTGTGGGATCAAGTGGTAATTCAACACCCGATTTAGTTGTGCTATAAACACTTGTTGTTTTATAAGGTGCTTTTGGGAACACCATTTGTCCTTTTGAAGACCATGATGTCGCTGTCCCTTGATAAACACTCTGATAGGATTTCCCATCAAACATTTGAAGATCATAACCTTTTGCACCATATGCAGCTTTCCATTTCACATTAACAGAACCGGTTTTCATATCAATTCCATCTGCTGTAGCCGTCATAGTCGGTGTAGCCATTTGATCATAGTGATAAGCAATCACTATTTTCACTTTATTAGCACTTTCCGCAGCTGTGATTTTCTTCCAATAAGTTTGACCATTACCATTCGTATGGAATTTAAATCCATAGTTTGAACGTTCTCCTGAAACCCATGCTTGAACAGTATTTGCAACGTTAAAATGCGCCCATTCATCACGTCCCACAGAGGTAGATGTGATTTTTGTCGAAGAAGGCTTATTGTTCCAAGTTAATTCATCTGCGTACCATTGCCCATTTACCTCATCTACCCATAATCCATTTTTCTGAGATACATAATAGGCGTGTGTAACGTAAGCTTGTAAATCTGCGCTATCGATTACAGCTCCTTTTAAGTCTCCTACAACACTAAACTTTACAAATGCATAATTAGTTCCTGTCGTGCTATCATAGTATCCGGTTTTTAAAACATATTCTCCTTGCGATGGGTCCCATTCTTTATTGTAATTGTTTTTTGGATAGGCACTCGATACAAAGGTATCGCCCAATACGTCTATCGAAACCGAGGGATCAATATAAATTGGGAATACACGTTTTGAAGAAGCTAGCCATTCTTTATTAGCTTTTAGAGCTAAATCATATCCACCCTCAGACTTCTTGTTCAATTCGTATTTTATATCTAATGATCTGACTCCATCACCAAGTGTTTCATTATAATTGGAGTCAACCATTACTGGCTTAGGTAATTCAAATACTTTTTCTTCTTTTGAATCAGTTTCATAAAATCCAATCGATCCATCTTTTTCGATTTCCCCAAAAAGATCTGTTTCAATATCATAATGGAATTCGTTAATTCCATTGTATTTATTCATAATCCAATCTTCTTTTACTTCTTTGTTCAAAGCTATATGACGTAAATCTATATCATTATAAATAGATTTGTAGGTTACAGCATTTTCCCTTTGTTCCGTAACTGATGAGTCTGTTGGATTAGATTTATTCTCACCATCAGTTGCAAAAGCTAATTTAAATGACAAATTATGTTCACCCGAACTATATACTATCGGGGTATTTTTCCCAAGTTCCTCTGGAAACTCAGCCTGTAAATTTGTTGCTTCCGTTTCTAAATATCCAGTTTTATTTTTTTTTAACTAGATCTTCAGAGATATCCTGATAATTCTTACCAATCTTATTGTGTATTTCTTCCGGGTAAATTTCTTTTACAAAATTCCCGTCTCCATTGCTGTAAGTTTTTGAGTCAGCAGTTCTTTCCTCAACTATTTCTTTTAAATTCTCTGTGTTTACTTCCTCAGTTTGCTTGTTGTTTTCAGTTTGATCATTAGATGTTGCTCCTGCATAATTTGGCAACAAACTACAGATCAAAGCAAAAACAAGTAAAAATGAGATATATTTCCTTAATCTTATCAAAGCATTTCCTCCTAATATAATATGTTCCACAAAGTATTATACATCTAAAATACTGGAATGGTAGTAATAAATTACTAAAAAATAGACCTAAACTCACCGTAAGATTACGAGAGATAGGTCTTTTTACGTTTCATCTGACTCTCAGGTATCATTTGACGGCTAAAAGATGACGTCATACTCCATCATCATATCGTCCCCATTATAAATTATGCTAGAGCCATTTGATAAGCTAAATCCCTCCATTATCTATCTAAATGAGAATACTTGGTTATAGCGCAGATACCATTTCCAAGGTAATGTCAGATTCATATTTCCCTTGAATAAATGTTGATTTAAAGCTGAATTTTGCAACAAGTTTAAGTACATTCTTTCACAATCTCAATAGTGTAGAGCCTTTTTAGACACAATCCAATCACCTACAAAATAGAGTTCATAATGGGGTACGAGATATTCGTATGGTACTTTATCCTGTACGAAGAACTTCCAACTATTACTTTTGCATCATGTTATTGTATAATTTAGGTATTACATAAAATGAGGTGGACTTTCATGGAAACTATCAAAAAAGAATTAGTCGATGGCTGGAAACTTATAGCACATCCAGAT
This sequence comes from Peribacillus butanolivorans, assembly GCF_001273755.1. Taxonomy (GTDB): domain Bacteria; phylum Bacillota; class Bacilli; order Bacillales; family DSM-1321; genus Peribacillus; species Peribacillus butanolivorans. The sequence continues at coordinate 1,877,995 of NZ_LGYA01000001.1, read as the reverse complement.
TTTACAGTGTACTCTAATGACAAAAGCTATGTAGTACTTCATGAAGAAGAAATGGTTCTAAAATTTTCAGTAAACGACGATATCCTTAAAGTGGATAACACTAGCTGGGATACTAAAATTGAAGTAAGCTTGGATAAAACGCTTACCATCACTACTGATCCAACTTATGACGAAGATGAAGATTGAAAAGTAAGGCATCCATTACGGGTGCTTTCTTTTTATCTAAAGCACAACAGGGTAAGATGGGGTGAAACCTTAGAAACTCTATGTTTCTTGAATTTAAAACTTGTGTAAATGTGTGCGAAATATCCCTTCTATGGTTGGTTTATACAGCACTTCCCCAGAATAAAAAAAATGCACAAAAAAGACGATTAGCTATTGCTAGTCGCCTCTTTCACTTTAGCGTAAATTGTAGAACGTGGAACACCTGTCATTTTAGCTATATCATTAACGCTTAAACCGTTAGACTCTCTTTCCTCATACAACTTTAAAGCCTTCTTAACGTCCTTCTCGTCCTTTCCTTTACGTCCCATATGCTTACCCTGTGCCTTTGCCCTTTCACGTCCCTCTGCTGTTCTATCCTTAATTAAATCACGTTCAAACTCAGCAATAGCACCCAGCATAGTAAACATTAACTTTCCATTTGGAGTGGAGAAGTCGATATTTTCTTTAATGAATACTAAGACTATCCCACGGTCTTGTAAACCCTTAGCAATCTTTTGTAAATCAAATGTACTTCTAGCTAGGCGGTCAATTTTATATACAACCAGCTTGTCACCTTCACGCAAGTAGTCCAATGCCTTCGCAAGTTCTTTCCTGTCAGATTTAGCACCGCTTTCCTTCTCCATGAATATCTTCTCGCAACCATACTCTTTTAACTTCTCTTCCTGTAAAGCCAAGTCTTGATCTTTAGTTGAAACACGTCCGTATCCGATAATAGCCATTATGTATTACCTCTTTCTGCTTGTCTAAAAGTTATTTAACTTCTGTAATTTCACTCTAGACTAACTTCCGGACATTGTTAAGGGTTATTTTGAGAGGAATTTGAGGTGTTTTTTCAAGTCTCTAGAACTTATGAGTTTTGGAACAAATAATAACTTATTTATGAAATGTATACTTTTTTACTTTTGTTCAGCAATCGGGCCATATAATGCAGTAACTGATTGTACTAATGCACAAATATAATCTGGATATTCAGAAAAATTTAATTGAACTTAACAAATTATTAAATGAAACAATATATAAAACTATACGTATTTTAAAGAGAGTTCTGTTATCCCTCATAATGAAAGGAGTTATTACAATCAAAAACAATAATGATCGTCATCCTCTGGACAAAACAGAGAGTTGGTTGGTTTTTACTGGTTATGCAGCGTTTGTTTGGTCGACTCTATTCGGGTTAATCCACATTTACTGGGCTGCAGGAGGCACTTTTGGTTTTGAAGGCAGGACGATGAGCGAAGTGTTATTCATCATTAATCTGGTTGCAATTGCCCTATGTATAATTGCTGCTTTTACTGCACTTGCACTTGTTCAAGCATGGGGACGAAGGTTTCCATCCTGGTTGTTGCTCACTTCAGCATGGGGAGCGTGTGTGGTATTGGGTTTGCGCGGTGGTGCAGGGATAATTCAAAGCTTGTTGGAAGCAGAACCACTTTCTTTACTATTAATAATTGTTGAACCGTTTTTCTTGTTAGGAGGTATCTTATATGGACTTCTTGCTTTTCTTTACATTTATACCTCCAATAATGGGAGAAAAATAAAACAGAATGAGATAAATATGAGGTGAACCTATAGTTATTCAAGAAACGGGCGCGATTGAACAATGAGCAGTCGCTACTAGGCGTATCCGAATAGTTCTATAAATAATTAAGAAACCCAGCTAATCTTCTTATATGAAGGTAGCTGGGTTTTTAAAGTTGGATGTGCAAAATAACACTTAAAATATACGCAAATTATCGGTCAAAGTGACAGGGAGATTCTAAGGATTTTATTTAGTGTCTTACTTGTAACTTTTAGACACGTTCATAAATGTACATAACAACCAGCGAACGTCAGTAAACTCAAAAAAGACTTTAACGAACGGTAGCAACAATGCTATACCGCCCATTTCGGAAATTTTATAGGCTAAGAGAATTCCAAGCTAAAAAGTCGATCTCCTCTATGTTAAGGAATCGACTATTCGGTCGATAAAAAAAGAAGCTCTTCGAAGCTTCTTTTTTTATTGTTTCTGATGATGATTTAACATAGCAACCCCCTTTTTAAAATAAATCTGAATATTGTATTAATCGTAACAAATTCTTCATCATATAATAAATTGATTAATACCGACTAGTTGGTATTAAAAACTTATTTTAAAGGAGAAGAAAAAAATGACATTATCTCAAGGGATTATAAAGAAATGGCTATTACTGTTTGTTTTATGCTTTTCAATGATATTTGCAATTACACCAATAAATAAAGCATCTGCCCTATCTTATGATGGTTCAAACCCTTACTCAACAGGTTGTGCGAATAAAAGTCCAATCACCTATGAAACAAAATATATATATAAAAACGGCGTGAAAATTGGATATGTACAGCTAAAAGGAAGTGCCTATTGTCATACGGCTTGGGGTTACGTAAAGTTTTATTCTGCTGCTCCGTACGATAATTATGCCAATGTATACGTAGATAGTTACACCAATGGCACTACTTGGAGAACATCTGGAAGTTGTGCTTCTTCCGGTGGAAACGGGAGGGTAATGAAAGGTCAAACCTCTTGTTATACGGCTCAATTTTGGGATAAAGACCCGTATAAAGCTTCGGCCGAAGTGTGGATTTATTCATCAAGTGGTTCTGGTACCAGGTATGCGATTACCAGCCGTCATTAGTAAAAGTTCCTTTTAATCCTAGGCTGGCTCAAGCTAGATCAAACAGGTCGTAACTAAATATCTGAGTTTAGACTAACGGGGAAGTTTAGTTCACAAGCAGCAAAAAGGATCTTTAATCGAAGATCCTTTTTCTCTGCCGATTTTCGGGGGGCCGGAAACTCTACCCCTTCTAGAACTAACGCACCCGTTAGTTCATTAAGAAAAGCATTTCTTATTAAAGAATCGCGCCCGATTGTGGAATATTGATAAAATCAGTAATAAAGCTTTCTAGATTCCCGGAATTAAGATAGTCATATCCATTCCATCTACTGTACTATGGAATGCATAAACAGGTTGATAATAGCCCTTGGAATCTAAAAAGTAGCTAACTTCTACTTTATCGATATGTAAGGTTTTTATCATTTTATTTTCAGAGTAATATTGAAATTTACCATCTAAAATTTCCTTATACGCTTCTTGTTCACTTTTTATTTGAACATCCTTTACCTTGTCATAGGTAATTAACTGATGCTCGATTCCCTTCACTGTATGATCATTATAATAATTTACCGTTAAAGAACCGTCTATTAGCTGATTTCCACTTACCTTTTTATCTACTGTCCACTCATACGAACCAGTATCGCCTTTTTGAAACTGCGAGTCTTTTGGGATATCTATACCAAATTCCGCCAAGATTTCTTTTAAGGATTCTTCATCTGAATCTTCAGGCTCTATATTTTCATCAAAGCTTGAAAAATCTGTAAAACTATAACTTCCATCCAAGAATTGGACTGTCATATGATAAGATTTCTCTCCATTAATCCGATACATCCCTTCATCTGGATAAGAAATATCCTCTATGTCTGATGTATCCACATGCATTCTCTCAAAAAATTCTTTGGCAAATACGTCAGCATCACTCTTTGTATAGCTTGGCGCCTTATAAATCGGAACGGTCATTTTTTTGTCGTTGAGCTTAACATCAGTAGTGGTTGTGGTTTTTTCCATATTTACTTTATGAGCTGGAATGATGGAGAGATTACCAAATTCCTTCAAATAGTAGTATGCAAACATGCTTCCGGATAAGATAACCACTAGCAATAAAGGTGAAAAGTAGAAAAGGATCGCTTTATTCCCTTTTCTTTTATTGTAATGAAGCCCATGATGATACCATATCCAATGACGGCCCCCAGTAGATTATTAAATAAATCGTCAACTTCAAAAATACCGTATCCTGTTATTAACTGGACACTTTCAATGGAAAGTGTAAATAACGTTGCCATCCCAATAGTCCATACAGCTTTTTGAAAACGTGAATGCAATATTGGGAAAAGAATCCCGAACGGAATGAACATGAATATATTTAAGTATATGAACTGCCAATGCCTTACACTAAAACTATACCAAGCTTCTCGATACGAAGTAAAAAAAGACAAATCCATCCCGCCCTGATAGTTTGGGCCTCTATTCAAAAAAGTCACGCCAATAACCATGATGACATAACTAATAAGCAAACACATAAGAAGCAGCTGCTTCTTTTGAAGGCATTTCTTCCCTCCAAAAATTTTTTTATATACAATGAAATACATTAGAAAAAAGATAATCCCTAAAAGAATTACGGCTATTAATGCCAGAAAAAAGTATTCCTTAACTATACCAATGATTTCTTCTAACCTCATTTTCTATCTCCTCATACAAAACCAAGAAATGTATTAATTTCATCCTACCGGTACAACAGATTTTCTGTCGACTTATGTTTTCCTATTAAACTAACGGATCAGTTAGTTTTAAAACAAATTATTTTCACATCTATTTATCTTCGTTATTACTTCTCTCATTATTTTGAAGATAAATCTTTTTAAGAGTTGAATTTATATTATTCAAAGCAATAAGAATAACCCCTAACATAACAAAGGTTACTATCTCCCCAGTAAACCAAGATACTATTCCTAAAATTACAGCATAAAGTATGTATAACCAATTACTCATTTATTCAATATCCTCCCTAATATACTAATTTCACTACAAAATTTCATTTTATTTAATGAACTAACCTGCCCCTTTAGTGCCATAAGAAAAAGGCTGCCTCAGCAACCTGCCTTATTGAAGTAAAGCACCTGTTAGTTGAAGAAATCATATCCTTGCCTAGTTTCTCAAATATACGATACTGTCTTTTCGTTCTACTTGAAATATTAAATCATCCTTACTATTAAGCATATAACCAACATCTTTAGTATTCTCAGATTCAAAAGATATACCATATCCATTATTCTCAGGATAACCATATAAATAGCAGACCACTTTTCCATCTTTTAAAAATACAATTTGATTCATTCCTTCATTTACAGTTGCGCTAATAGTATCCCATTTATAACCTACCGTTTCATATATATTATCTTTCGGGGTATATGGTGGAAAGGAATATACTACATCCCAGTCAAACGGTGTTACTTCTAATAAATTTATTGTTTCAACGGAATGTCCAATTGATAACACTTCTTCTTTTAACAACTCTTCGTTTACATCCCATAAATCTTTCTTTAATAGATTTATAAAGATAGCTATACATATAATACCCAAAGCAATAATCAGTACTGTCTATTTAGATTTCATAACTAAACTCCACCTTGAACAACAACCTTCCTAACGAATATTCCACTTCATTATAACAATCATTTCCAAAATTAGCATGTATTCTTAATGAACTATCCTGCCCCGTTAGTTGCATAAGAAACTTCTATGGCGGCGATTCTCGCCGGCCACCATCTACCACGAAAAAAGGCTGCCTTAAAGGCAGCTCCGATCTTCAGCTAACGCACCCGTTAGTTGCATAAGACTTATTGTGATTTCTGATTCTGTTTATAAAAGGGCGCTGGAATGATGCCTCCTATTCAGAACAATACGGGAATTATAGAAGTGAATTTTTCTAAATAGATTACTTTCATTGAGTGCGGGTAGATGGTTCAAATTAGCTGTAGTTGCTGGAAATGAATGCTTTTAGTCCCTAAGCCCTTCCTATCCAAAATCCTATAAAAAAATGAAAAACGTTAATGATCTATACTCTAAAAATCGGGAGTGATCAAAGGAATGTTTTTTATTTTTGATGTATTTTTTTTCGGAATACATTGACTGCTAATAAGAGAATAGGAAGTACAAGTCCGTAGGTTGTAGCCCAAAGGGGCCAAATTTCTTTATCAAATGTGCCTACATAGACACTATTAGGATGTGCAATCAAGGAAAACGAAATCAAGATCATCCCTAAAGGTAGCGTAAGTGGCCGATAATCCTTCATATTCAATGTTTGTGCAAGACCTATGACTGTAGCGTAAAAGTAAAAAGCCATTTTATAATAGATCGTGATAATCCACATGAGAGCCATTATTGCTTCAATCCTTTGAAGAAAATCACCAACGTTTAATTTTCTGGCCACAAGATAACTTGGATACGTTTGTCTGGCACTACTATCTGCACCTAAAACAAGAATAGTTAAAGTGATCATGATGATTAAACAGATTCCGCCGATTAGTATTCCGATAAAAAAATTTTTTTCAGCTGCTTTTGGTTGATTCACTGAAACAGGAAAAATCATTAATAAAACAATCAATGGCAAAGAAAAGGTACTTGTAAAAAGAAAAACAGCATGAATCATCGGTTTTATTCCTGTTTCAAATACGGGTTGTATATTTTCAAACTTAAATTGAACAGGAGGTAAAAATACTGAGCCCACTAGAACTATGAATAAAAAAACAAAGATAGGAAATAACAATTCTGCAGAACGAGCCAACGGTTCAAGACCAAGGCGAATTCCCATAATTAAGATGCATGCGAAAAGAATATGGATCGCTTCAATTGGTGTATCAGGCATAATCTGCGTAGTTAAGAAACTCCCAACATAAAACAATAGTTCTGTCGTGTTGTAAAGTGAAAATAAAACAAGCGTAAGTGAGACCGCCTTACCTAACCATTTGCCAAAAAGTGTTTCATTTATTTCAACCAGTGTCTTAGTGGGAAACATCCTGCCTACAGCGATATATAAAGCCACCAGCAATAAGCCTATGCCTGTACCGATTACAGCTGCAATCCAAGCATCTTGTTTTACCTCTTGAGCCATAACTCCAGGAATCACCAAGATGGTCGTACCTATAGAAAATAAAATAACTAATATTGCAAATTGCCGAGCACTAATTTTAATATCTTTTACCATAGTTCAACATCCCATCAATGGTTATAATCCCTATTGTTGCCCTTGTTTTGTTAGAGTAAACGCTTGCCTTGGGGTGCAGTTCAACGTTAAGGAATTTTACTCATGATAAACGTACAGTACGAATACACTATGCTTGTTGAACTATCCTGCCCCTTTCGTATTATAAAGGTCAGCCAGATATTTAAAATGTACCCTTATGGAACTGATGCTTTTTGAACGCAGAGAGATTGATTTCAAAAGGTATTAAAAAACCTTAACCCAATAAAATACAGGGCTAAGGCTACTTAAAATCTTATTTATTTACTGTCTATTTACTGTAGTAATCCATAAAATGGTTCTTCGTTTAATTATAGAAACTAGCTTAGGATTATTTTAATCCTAACTGATTTAACACAGTATCTAATGTAGAACCTTTATACTTAGTTTTCGCTTTAGGTGCATTCGGAACTGTACTATTTTGCAATCCATAGTTTTTAATAAGAAGATCCATATCCTTTTTATCAACAACTCCATCGAAGTTCAAATCTGCACCTGATTTATTTGTTCCCCAATATGTTTGTAGATATAAAACATCCATTACATCAATTACATTATCTTTATTTGCATCCCCAGCTTTAGGTTGAGTGGAAAAAACTCTGTCGATTCCGATTAATTCTCCACGAACGTCATCTGATAGCTTATACGACTTATACATCGTAAAATGACCTGGTGCATCTACTTTTAGTGTATAAGCATTTTTATCAGCTTTCATTCCATCTAAAATGTAGTTTCCATTTTTTACTGGATCAGCCTCAAAAACAGTTTTACCATCATATGACGTTACAGTTGCTTTTGCACCAATTTTGGTTTGATCAAACTTGTAATTCTGTTGGCCTGTTAAAGGATCCATCGTTCCTTCTAAATTCAAGTTACCTTTTATCCTTGAATATGTGTTTTTCATATTAACACTATCCATATAAGTATATACATTATTTGTTACTACATTTGATTGATCAATTGTAGTTCCAGTCATTTCCATGTTAAACCAACTGACAGAGAAACTTGAACCTGGCGAATAATGTTTAGCTGTATTTAAATCGAAATTAACTAATTGAATATCCTTTGGTAATGCTTTTTTTCCTAAATAGTTAAAAGTAATTGTATATTTCGTATAAACATCATCAGATGTTGATGTTACAGATACTTGTGCATCCCCATATTTCTTAACTGCATCACTAACAACAACATTATTAATTGTAGCTAAGTCACCATTGTCTTTTAATACTGGAATTGTAATCTTTGATGTTTTTAGGTTTTTAATATTATTCGAACGAATAGAATAATTTATAGTATCTCCGGTTGAAGCAGCTTGTTTATTTGCTTTTAAGTAATAGTAAGGGTAAGTATTAGAAACATAAGCTACCCTTAGCATGGACCCAGAACCTGAAGTAAAGTTTCTTGCATCATCATAAGCATAAAACTGAACTTTTAAAGGTGTAGACCTTTTTTTCACTAGTATTTGATCGTTGTAATTTCCATTTTTATCAGTGTTAATTGCTGGACTTGAATATGCACTATCGTAAAATGAAACCACTGCATTGCTTGATTGATCAATTGGAATTCCAAGACGATTAGCATCAGCCACTTCAGGATCATTTACATTAATATTGAAATCATATAAATATTCTCCATTTGAATCGAATTGACTATCTTTATATTCAATAACTTTTTGATCTAACGAATCAAAACTTGAAGTCATTGTTGGTTTGCCTTTTTCGAAGATGAAATCCGCTACTTTCGTAAATACTTTCCCCTGATCATTTGTTCCAGTCATTTTTAATTTATAGTTACCTGTTTTTGCATAAACATAATCACTGTTAATCGGATTTTTTGGATCACCTGTAAACGGATAGTAAATCCCAGTAAATCCATTAGCAATACCATAAATTTGGTTTTCATTCAATGTTCGAGGATCAAAAGACCCTATTAAACCAATATCTTGACCCGATGAATCTTGTAATACTACATCTAAAGTCTTCATAAAGGACTTTAATGAGAATTGAAAACCAAGGTATGGCCTGGCTTTTTCTGGCCAACGTGTATCACCAGAATACATTGGATTTGGTAATGTTAAGGTATCAATCCCTTCATTAATAACACGTCCGCCAAATGGAATTTGATACGTTTCAGTTGGATCTGCATTATTTGTAAAGACAATATATCCCTCATATGTTCCTTTTTCAGCTGTTTTCGGAATGTTTAAGTCAAATTCAATTGATTTTTGACTAATTCCGTTTAATTTGACTGAAGTTGGACCTGTTAAGGTCACTCCATTTTGAGCTGCATCTTTGGAACCTCTTAATCCTGTTTGGAATTTAACATTTACACTAAATGTTTTTGCTTTTTCACTTCTATTTTTCAATGTAATCTTACGTGAATCACGAATATCTTGGTCATCAAATCCATATGAACCAAAACTGATTCCACCCGTTAATTCTTTGATTAACTTTTGTTTTCCATTGATATTTGTAGGCGTTTTATCGACTACTTCAAATTCGACATTAGAATGAAGTGCTTCATATGCATCAACACGACCACTACCGATTTCAAATACACTATAAGCTTTTGAAAGTGGATCAGCCGTATTCATTAAAATTGATTTAATGTCTGCAGGCTCAAGATCCTTATTCGATTGTAATAATAATGCTGAAACACCTGCCACATAAGGGGTTGCCATTGAAGTTCCTGATAAACGCTGATATGCATATTTATAATCTTCCGGTTTTGTTCCATCTACTGTTTTATCGTTTACGTAAAATGGGACGGTTGAAAGTATCGAAACACCTGGTCCAGTTATTTCCGGTTTAATGTCATAATTCATTCGAGATGGACCTCTAGAACTAAATGATGCTAACTCATCGGATGCTGTTTGTATCTTAGTAAAATCGCCAAATGTGAAATCAGTTTTACCAGTTTTTAATGCTTCCAAGATCGTTAATCCTTCTTCATTTGAAACAGAGAATGAAGGAATCGCATTAACTGATTCACCTAAGAAAGACTGAATTGCACCCTCGGCCTTGTTTGCTTCATCATTATACATGATAACGCCCGCAGCACCTTGTTCCTTGGCATTCGCAATTTTAGAGTCCAATGTATAAACTCCTCGGCTCATGAGTACAAATTTCCCTTTTACGTCTTTTCCTGTATAGTTATCTCCGAGCCCCACATCAACAAGTTGGATAGTTTTTCCTTTTAATGTAGACAAATCATCTTTATAGTTTTTTGCTAATTGTCTTAAATTGTAATTCTTCCCATTATGTGCACCTGCATATTGATAAATATCAATTGCAACAGATGATGCACCAATAGATAACGCTAAGGCTGCAGCACCTGGTGAACCTAGCGTATAATTTTTATCGCCACTATTCCCCGCTGCAACAACGGTTGTTACTCCACTTAATACTGCATTGTTTACAGCAATTGAAGTTGCATATAATGGATCATTAAGTGAATTACCTAGTGACATATTAATAACATCCATATCATCCTTCACAGCTCGATCGACAGCTGCAATTATGTCATCAGCTTGTCCGCTGCCATATGGTCCAAGCACTCGGTAAGCATAAATATCTGCTTCTGGTGCTGCTCCAACTGTTGTATACTCAGTATCCTTCGCTACTCCACGGCTTCCAATAATCCCAGCAACATGTGTACCATGATTAGTATAATAAACCGACGATCCATTCTTTTCTGGCTTACCTGATTGTTTCCAATCAGCATAGGTCGTTTCCATCGGATTACTATCGTCATCTACAAAATCATATCCACCTTTATAAGCATCCTTTAAATCTGGATGGTTATAATCAATACCTGTATCTAGAATACCGACCTTAATTCCTTTACCGGTAAAGCCTTCAGCATGTAACCGGTTTAATCCATCATAAGGAGTATAATTTGCGATATTGAATTCATCTGCTTTTAATTGTTCATTATCTTTTCCTTGAACAGGCGGATCAATCGTAAACGTTTCGTTACTCCAAACTGATTTGACAGCTTTTGATTTTAATAGACTTTTAATTTTGTTAGCAGGTAAACTCATTGAAACACCATTAAATGCATGTTTATATGAGCGATTAATCTTATAATTTACTTTTTTACTATTTTTATCAGCTAAAACTTGTCCTAAATCTTTTTGAAATTTTTCATGATCTTGATCGACTAAATTTGATGCTTCAGAATCTGATAGTTGTTGACCTTCTGATGCCGCCTCAATCTTAGCAACTTTTGCGGGTTTATTTGCAAACTCGACAATGACAGAAGTCCGTTTCGTAGAATTTAAATCTGTATCTGAAGAAATTTGAAGGCCTGTCTCTTCTTTTGTTGAAAGTTGGTTAAGAGCTTCTCTTTGTTCTGATGTTAAATTAGCAAGTAAACTATCAACATTCGTATTACCAACTGCTTGGGTAACATTTGATACATGTCCAAGTGAACCTAAAATAAAACTAGATGATAGAGCAAATACAGCTAAGCTTTTTACGACCTTACTTTTGTTGTTTGTTTTTTTTCTCCTTTTCCTCATTAAACCTCTCCCCCTCCTAACTAAATAGTAGATTAATATATTTGTAAAAATGTGAGGGTTTTGTGCTGATGACTTAACTTCACATTTAATACACTGATCTGTCTTTCAACATCAGGTTATTAAAATTTTTCAAATTATTCAATATTCAGAAATATCACCCAATTAACCCTTATCATCCCACATTTCTCCTTTTCTGAAAATTAAACATAGGATGTAACTCTTGCTGTTATTGGTTCTATACCTGCATAAAACAAAAGTACTATACCAAGAGTGACATAATAAGGGACAGGACATTTTTTTATAAGTGATTTTTAAATAAGAAAACGGAACAAGTTGATTTCGAACGGCATAAATGACTGCCTGTGAACGGCTTTTTACATTCAGCTTTTTGTAAATCTTATTGATGTGAATTTTAATTGAAGAATTAATACGTCAACGATACGAATTACCTGTTTACGGCTTACTGATAATACAAACGAGTAAACATCTCGAAAATATTGACTGTAAATATCCTCAAACTCTGTCACATTTCTACCTCCTTTCATATAGGGGTACCGTCAGGAAAATGCGGATTTACAACGATAAGGAACTTCCAATACTAAAAAGCCCAACTTCTCCGTAAATTAACAGAGGAATTAGGCTTTTTCATTACTTCATTAAAGCGCCCGATAACGGAAGATCTTCTTTAAGAAAAAAGTTTACACAATCATTTTTGTATATTGATTAAAGTTACCATTAACTTACCTAATAATCTTTCCGAGGAATCACCGGTACCAAAAGGAATGAATCATACTTTCCGCCGGCATAAACCAAATGATTTCCTTTGTTCACTGTTTCTGTATGTTCGTAACGTGTTTTCATCTGCGCGCTGCCTTCAGCAATGATCTCGCTACTTTTAACCACAAGCACCAGACTTTCACCAGCTTTAAATAGTGTACTCGAAGGCAAGATTTCAATTTCCACTGGCACGATCTCGCCTTTCTTTAGCTTCAATAATTTCTCGTGCTTCAACCATGGCTGATAAGGAGTAGATTTTTCCGTATCCAGCTCTCGATGGGAAACCCGCAACCATCCAGTGGCTACTTGACCGTTTTCAATATGATTATAGTCCGGCAGGTAAACTTCATTACCCCTTCTATCGTACTTCTTAATGCCGACAAAAAGATCCATATCATCGGTATCCTCAGCAGAGACCCAAAGCTTGAGCTTCATATATCCAGTAAGCTCGGTGTCTTCTTTAAAGGTGGTTTTAAATCTTAACTCATTATTCTCTGTTTGTCCTGGATCAGCTTTGTAGCTCAGTTTTATTTCATCCTTGGACGGTTCGTTCTGCAACGCCATTGCTTTGCCATCAAGGTATAATTGGGTATAATTTGTCCGGGCAATCGGCCATTCATTCTCGAAGTGGCGCTGTCCCTTGTAGAATTCCTCTCTAACTTCGAGGCTTACCCGTGGGGTATCTCTCCAATCATTCTCAATACCCTTCAGGAAATAATCAAAAAACTTTTTCTGAAGTTCCAGCGATTCTCTCGCGTAGTAGGTTTCCCACTCCTTGCGACCATGGACATACAACCACTTGTCTTCGGATGAAGCCTGTTTAAAGCCTTCAAAGGTGCCACGGTTATGCAAGCCTTGGGTGGACCAGCTGGCGCAAACCAACATTGGCACTTTGATATCGGACAACTTCACTTGTCTGTTCTTCCAGTAGTCATCAAACAATGGATGCTCTTTTTGTCCTTCTCTCATATCTTCATTATCTTTATTGTCCGGCCATCTTGCAAAAAGACCTTCAACCCAAAACTGGAAGAAACCCGTATCTGGTATTCCGCCGTGAAATGCACATTCCCGATACACATCATTGAGCCCTTCCCAAGGTATCATCGCCTTCAGGTGAGGAGGGTTTAAAGATGACACCCACCACTGGGTAACTGCCAGATAGGACACACCGTTTGTTCCCACATTACCGTTGCTCCATTCCTGAACGCCGGCCCATTCGATGACATCATAATAGTCTTCGGATTCAATGCGAGACCATGGACGAAACCCTCCCTCCGATTTTGCACTTCCTCGTAAGGCAACTTTGATCAACACATAGTCGTTTGGAACCCAAAAACCGGGGTCCGGCGATTCTTCAGCAGTAAAATCAGATATCGGGATAGCGCCTAAGGTCGGCCATAGAGGACCCAATGAGCCAAAACGGGATTTATTATCTTTCCCATAAGTATCAGCTGACATTACCACCGGGAACTTTCCGGGTTTGTCGGGGCGAAAAACATTCACATAAAGTGTAATCCCACTTCGCGTTTTGACGGGAACATCCTTCTCCATAATCATCTCTTGATCACCGTAATGCACTGTTCTCACTACTATTTTATTCAATCCTGGTTTAATGTCATCTATATCCGTCGGTTTTAGGTCAGGGCGACCCAAGAATTTGTTCATTTTACATCTACTTCCTTTCATTAGAAATTGATTGCTGGAACCCCATAAACTCCTAAAACAGTATCCCCAACTTTGATTGAAAACTTGGCTTAGTTGATGTCGAATTTTGCTTAGCGTATATTATCGTTCAAATGTTGGCTGTACCCCTCCTAGATGTTTAGTTATAATAATAAACAACCTGTTGTGTATTACTCTTCAAATTATAAAATTGGATTAGGTTTTGTTCAATAATTAAAAATGGCAAATGTGTTGATTACGGAACACCTTTAATAATTGTGTTGGGTAAAATTAAGGAGGAATTTGCTTGCGTGATATTAATACTGATTTACGTGTCGTTCGGACAAAAGAATCAATTCGACACGCACTAGTAGAATTAATAAATGAAAAGGGTTTTGAAGCCATTACGGTTAAAGACATAACAACTAGGGCGAAAATTAATAGAGGCACATTTTATGCACACTATCAAGACAAATTTGATTTAATGACTAAATGTGAGGAGAAAATTATGCTTGATATGTCCAAAATTACAAAACAAAACTTCCCAAGTGTTATTGCCGCACTTGAAACTGACTCTCAGCCTTTGGCACCATTTTCCCTTACAGTTTCATTATCTGAGTATTTAAATATAAATAGTGGATTTATGAAAGCTGTGTTAGGTCCAAAAGGGGATTTATCATTTCAAACAAGACTGAAAGAATTTATGTGGGAAACACTCTATGGAAATAATCCAAACGCATTTATAAAGGAAGAAAATTTCCTTGTTCCAGGACAATATTTAGCTTCTTATATGGGAACTGCAATAATAGGGGTAATTCAACAATGGTTGGAAAGTGGCAGGAAAGAATCTCCTCAAGAAATGGCTCGTATCCTAACGACCATTACGGTTAATGGTCCCTACTTTGCAGCTGGTTTAAAAAAATAATCCTCAAAGAATAAGGGACACTACTTATTGCATCATATGTCACCTTTAGGCTGGGAACATATCAATTTACTAGGAGAATACCATTTTAATTCAGAGAAAGTGAACTCACTAGATTCTCTAAGACCACTGAAACTTTCTTAGCGTTGTTAAAAATGGGGAAATCGTCTTGGAAATGGGCTTAGCGTTGTAAATCCGCATTTTCCTGACCGTACCCCTATAAGTAAATATAAAAAGCCCAATTTCTCAGCATTAAAATTGAGAAATTGGACTTTTACCGTTACTTCGGAAAAGCGCCCTTGGAATACCTAAAATATGATCTTAGTCTTAAAATCAATTAATTCCTCTTTCACGAAAGCCCCCGATAGTTTAAGCATAATATTTAACAATCGTAGATTAGTAAGCACGAGCAAACCAAACCGTATGTTTTGCTTCTTTACCACAATGAAGGCATGTGTGCTTTGTTGTCGGTGGGTTAAATGGAATGTTTCGTGTTGTGAATTTTGTTTTTTCTTTTACATTTTCTTCACAAGCATCCTCTCCGCACCAACCAGCTAATATCCAACCAGGAATTGTTCCATTTTGTTCGGATTCTGCTAGATGTTGTTTTAACTGTTCGATTGTATCGATATGTGTGTGTGAATTCTCCGCACGGAAAGCTTTTGCTTTTTCAAATAGACGAGTTTGCATTGTTTCAAGTTCTTTTTTAATGCTTTCAACAATTGATTCTAAAGGTACGGAAACTTTCTCCTCTACATCACGTGCTTTCATTAAACCTTGATTATTTTCCAAATCACGTGGACCAAGTTCAATACGTACAGGTACACCTTTTAACTCCCATTCATTAAATTTATAGCCTGGTGATTGATCAGAATCATCAAGACGAACGCGAATTCCTTTCGCTTTTAAAGCTGCAAAGATTTCATCTAATTTCTCCATAATTGCATGGTTCTTTTTCCATGGACCAACTGGAATCAAAACAACTTGAGTCGGTGCTATTTTTGGTGGTAAAACAAGACCTTGTTCATCGCCATGAACCATGATGACCGAACCAATTAAACGTGTGGAAGTACCCCAAGATGTTGTATGAACATATGAGTGTTTATTTTCTTTATTTAAATATTTTATATCAAATGCTTCCGCAAATTTTGTACCTAAGTAGTGTGAGGTAGCTGCTTGTACGGCTTTTCCATCTTTCATCATTGCTTCAATGGAGAATGTATCAATCGCACCAGCAAAGCGTTCTACTGGTGTCTTTTGCCCATCATAAACTGGAATCGCAAGTAATCCTTCTACGACTTCTTTATAAATAGTTAACATTTGCATTGTTTCCTTACGCGCATCTTCTTGATCCACATGAGCAGTATGACCTTCTTGCCATAAAAATTCAGAGGTACGGATGAATGGAAGAGTTTTCTTTTCCCAACGGAATACATTTGCCCATTGATTAATTAAAACTGGAAGATCTCGATAACTTTTAATCCAGTTTGAATACAAATGTCCAATCATTGTTTCTGAAGTTGGACGCAGTGCTAAACGTTCTTCTAATTTCTCTCCTGCTGCTTCTGTTACCCAAGGAAGCTCTGGTGAGAATCCTTCAATATGATCCTTTTCCTTTTCGAAGAAGGATTCTGGAATTAACATTGGGAAGTATGCATTGCGATGACCGGTTTCTTTAAACCGTTTATCCATCTCTTCTTGAATATGTTCCCATAATTCATAGCCATCTGGCTTAAATGCAATACAACCACGAACTGGGGTGTAATCCATTAAATCAGCTTTTTGAATCGTATCAATATACCATTTTGAAAAATCGTTTGTTATTTGTGACATCGTCTTTACCTCCTGAGAAAATGAAATAACTTTAAAAAATAAAAAAAGCATAAAGAGTCCTTAAAAAAGGACGTCTTTACGCTAATAGACGTGGTACCACCTTAGTTCGACATTAATAATAAATATTAAGTCCTCTAAACGTTTGTAACGAAACGACTCGGTTAATTTTTATCTAACATCTCCGTGGTAGGGTTCAATAAGAAGGGGTGATATAGCTTTCAGCCAAGGCTATATTTTCTGTTTCACAATCCTTATTTACTTGAGCACATCATTGATTACATATTTATAAATTAATATATCAATTTGCTAAAAGTAATTCAATTATTACTGTAACACAAACAAAAGCTACTACAAAAATAACTAAGCAGATAAAAATGATAGAAGCATTTAAATATTTACTCCTTCTTATAATCATAAAAAGAAATGTTTTAATTTTTGCTTATTGAATTAACCTGCCAGTTACTTTAAGTATAAAATTTCACAATCTCTTCTAAACTTTAACCTAGAAATCCAATTTTCTTTAAAGGCGTTGCTCCATAATCTGGTCCGATTGCTGAACAAAATTAAAAAAGCATTCTTTAGCTATCTGTTATTTAGTTCATAAATAAGGTTCCATAAACAGACATTTATGCTGCTAAAACAACTTTATCAAAAAACAACATGTTGATAATTTCATAAACGCTATTTGTTACAAAACTCGTTCCTTAATGAACTAACGCACCCGTTACTTTAAGTACAATATTTCACAATCTTTCTTGGAACATTAGAACTTTATATACTTTTCAGTATCTTCGCTGGATTTCCCGCCACTATTGAATTAGTAGGTACATCTTTCGTAACAACAGAACCAGCAGCAATAATTGAATTATTACCAATAGTGATTCCAGGTAAGATAACACAACTTCCACCAATCCACACATCATTTCCTATTGTTATTGGAATCGCATAACCACTCTTGTTTCTATCTTTAGGTTCAATTGAATGACCAGCCGTGTATAGTCCAACATTAGGACCAATCATACAGTTTTCACCAATCCTTACTTCTGCCATATCTAATATAGTACAGTTATATCCAGCATAGAAGTTGTCTCCAATGTGGATGTTGTATCCTAAGTCACAGTGGAAATTATGCTCAATACTCGGATTTACTCCGACACTTCCGAATAATTCCCTTATAATTTCCTCTTTTCTTTCTGAATCTTCGATTGGACAATTGTTAAACTCTTGAACAAGTTTATGGGCAATGATATTTTTCAACCTTAGTTCATCCGTACCTCGTTTGTAGTAGATTTTCTCTTTATCCTCCATATCTAGTCTCCTTTCTTCAGTTATTTATAAAATACCACATTTTCTTCAAGTAACCTGCCCCTATAGTTTAAGTACATTCTTTCACAATCTCAATAGTGTACACCCAATAGGGACGTTTTAAGAATCCTGATAAATCAAAGTTACAACCTTATCTGTCACTTTAGGAGGTAATTTGCACTTATTTTAAGTGCTATTTTTCACATCCAACTTTTGTAGCTTTGGAATAATGATTGATCAAATCAATACTAATAACCTTGATAAACGAACAAAAAGAAAGAGCTTGTTTTGAAAAAAGATTGATCAAAACAAGCTCTTAATATATTCAATTGAATCATTCTTTTATAAAAAAGTTTGATCATTTTAATATCAATTATTCCGTAGACATCTCCGTGGCTCAAGACAGAGGACCAGTAAAGTCTCTGTCGTCTAAGAATTTGTCTAACGATTTAAACTGTATCTTATAGTTCAGACACCGTCACGAATTCATACCCTTCTGTTTTTAAATACTTTAAAATTGGTTCTACTGCTTGTGCGCTTGTATCATGAATATCGTGCATAAGAATGATGGAACCGTCTTTTACATTTTCCTTAACAATTTTTAATATTTCATTTGGGTTATGTGACTGCCAATCTAATGTATCTATTGTCCACAGAACAGATGGACTGCTGATGGATTTTTGGACTTGTTCGTTAACAGCCCCATATGGTGGGCGAAATGCCGTTGATTCTCTTCCTGTAGTACTTTTTATTATTTCATTTGTTTGTTCGACTTCCTGAATGCCTTCTTCCTTACTTAAGGTAGAAAGGTCTTTGTGATCCCATGTATGGTTACCTAATTCATGACCTTCATCCGCGACCTTTTTAGCGATTTCTGGATAGAAATTAACCCTGTTTCCTAGCATAAAGAATGTTGCTTTCGCATCATATTTATCCAATATATCAATAATCTTCAAGGTGTTTTTTGGATGAGGACCATCATCAAAAGTAAGCGCCACTCGTTTACCACCTGTTGGAGAAGTTCTATCAGGTGTTTCTTCTTTTTCTATCTGTTTATCATTAGAATCGCCTTTATCGTCTTTTTTCGTGTTATTAATCCATAATTTATCTTTCCATTCATCTGTTAGTAAATCTCGCATCTTCTCTAATGGTATGGAAATCTCTGGCATCCCTGCTGCTCCTGCTGTTACTTCATATTTATCAAATTTAAATACTGCTGACTTGTCAGTGAAATACAGGTTTGAAAAATTGTTTTCCTTATTCATTGTCCATTCTTTTAAACTCTCTTCGAATAATAACGGTTCATATTCGCTCGATTCTTTGAAACTCTCATTTAAGAGAGTATATAGTTGCTCCCTATTTTGTTTTGTATCGTTAAAAATTTTTGTTTGTTGAATAAAATTCCCTTTATCTATATCGACCAAATAAACTTTTGCTTTTTGCTGAGCATTTGCACCAACAACATAACTTCCTTCAGAAAATACAATAGAATAGGTGTTTTCTGCCATTGTATAGATATCCATAGTCAAGGACAAATTGGCACTATGATTTTTAATATACTTCTTATTCTCATTGACAGTTGTTATAAAACCTTTTTCAATAGTAGATACATATTCTTCTATTTCCTCATTCAGTTTTTTGCTTTTAAACTTTGGGTAATGCATGGAAATGTGGTACTTTTCTTTATCCGTTATATCTGTAATTAGATCCACTTCCGGGTATTTAGAATACTCCACTAATGTTCCATTTGTTTTACCTTTTTTGTTTCCTTCCGCCTTAGTTTCTTGTAGTAAGTTCATAAAAAGATATCCTATTAAAAAGATACCAAGTAGAATTAAAATGCTATTCGTTAATTTTGTAGGTCTCATAAACATATGCTCCTGTTATTTTTCTTTGTTGTAATATTCATTTTCCTTTCAGCATAATTACGTACATATAATAGTCATGACAACAAAATTTTCTCGTTGTACATGATTGATTATATTGTAGTTTTGAAATAAAGTTTGATCAGAATGGATGCTCTACAATTCGATAAACTGGGAGAACCAAGAGAAAAATCCTATCGGACTAGTAGGAAAAAATGATGGCAAGATAGAATCTATTGATTTACTCAACTCTAACAATTTCTTATATCGTATTCAAGAAAATGGCCCTTTAGTGGAGTAACACGACTGGAATTTTACAACATCAACAAATGTAAAAAAGAAAAATACTGCTTAAATTAATACAGGATTTTGATCAAACTTAAGTCTACAACTGAAGCCTTTTCACTTCAACCCCTAATTTATTGATATTGATATCATTTTCATTCAATATTTTTTATATTTGCATCTATCCAATCATTAACTTTTTCGTGCATGGTTTTCGTGGTATCTATTACCTCATGTGCTACAAATGAAATTAATGCAAAAAGTGAAATATGTTCGTCATCCGGGGCATAGTTCAGTAGTACACTGTCTTTTTTTATTTGTTCACTATATGTCTTATGCGACATTACTGAATTATCCTGCCCATTTAGTGCCATAAGAAAAAGGCTGCCGAAGCAACCCCTATTAATGAACTAACGCACCCGTTAGTTCATTAAGAAAAGCACATTATTTGTCTATCTCTTACATAAATCATAGATCTAGGTAGTATACCTAAATATAAATAGCCTCATCAAGTTTTTGATGAGGCTATTTACTGCGTATAGTTTATTAAAGTTTTTGCACTAGAACCAATATATCTTTAGGAGCATTTCTTTATTTTTGAACGGCTCTAGTATAATAATATTCTTCAAGAGTAATTCCTTGGCTCATAATAGTTTGAGCTATTGATTTACCTACATATCGAAGATGCCATGGTTCATATTTATACCCAGTGACTGATTCTTTTCCTTTAGGGTATCGGATAATAAATCCATAATCATCTGCATGTGCCTGTAGCCATTTTGCTTCTTTAGTACCTCCAAAGCAATCCTGTGCCGCGCATTTACCATTGCCTCCTGTCACATCAATAGCAAGGCCTGTTTCATGCTCACTTGTTCCAGGTAATGCACTGTATGTGATTGCTTTGGCATAACCATCCCTTTTTACATAAGAATCAAATAGAGCAACTTGTGTAGCATGTGATCTGTAAGCAGATACACCGAGAAGACTTACTCCCTGCTTCTTGGATTCCGTAAATAATTTGCTAATGGCCGCAGCTGCTTCACTCCGCATTTTTCTCTTTTCTGTCTTTTCTTTAAAAGTAAACGGTATCGATGTATACACTAAGTCTTTTGGTACATAGTTTTCTGGTAGCTTATTTTTTTTATTGACTAGCACTGGAATACTTTCAGGCTTTGCAACAACCTGAATGGCGTCAGATGAAGAGTTTGATATTTTTACATATTTGCTACTAACATACCCTGTTTGACCGTTTAAGCTTACCTTTAGCCATCCATTCGCATTTTTTCCAGTAACCGTTAACTTTGTACCCTGTTTAACTGTTGCTATAATTTTATTAGAAGTAGAAGGACCTGTACGGACATTCAGGTTAGCAGTTGCTGTATAGGTTACAGTTTCTGTACTAGATGAAGAGTTTGATATTTTTACATATTGGCCACTAACATACCCTGTTTGACCATTTAAGCTTACCTTTAGCCATCCATTCGCATTTTTTCCAGTAACCGTTAATACCCTGTTTA
>NZ_LGYA01000001.1:1658361-1855889 GCF_001273755.1 Peribacillus butanolivorans | reverse complement strand
CCCTGTTTAACTGTTGCTATAATTTTATTAGAAGTAGAAGGACCTGTACGGACATTCAGGTTAGCAGTTGCTGTATAGGTTACAGTTGCTGCATGGGCTACACTTGGTTCTAACACCTTAATATTTGCATGGTTAAAACCGATTAAACCTGCACATAAAATAATGAAAGCAAAACCGGTAGCTAGCACTCTTTTGTTTAACGTTACTTTATTTAGTTTTGTCATTTAGAACACCTCAGCTTTAAGGTATATTTTTAAAAAATAAATGTCAACATATATATTCTCTCTTTTTAACAATGTAGTTGTCTATTCCTGCAATTAATCTAAAAATACCAGAGTAAATATAATCTATAACTGCATTGAAAAATGTCCTCCTCATTAAAAAATTCAACTTCTTTATCTATATGTATTAGACAAACTATCAGTGTGTTTTAACATTTACCTTGTTTAACTAAACTGCCCCGATAGTTGCATAAGAAAAGGAGCTGCTAATCAGCTCCTGATAATGAAGTAAAGCACCCGTTAGCTTTATAAGATGTTATCATTTTCTATGTAATACAAATTGTGATTTACTGTATTTAAAGTTGTTTTTTTCGTAAAAAGGAATTAAATGTTCTTCACAAAACAAGCTAATAACATCAATATGAGATAGTTCGTCTAACAATTTTGATACAAGATTCTTTCCAATACCTGACTTTTGATATGCTTTATGTATAACAACATCTTCAATGTATGCTCTAAATTTACCGTCTGAAACAGCTCTTGCAGACCCAATAAGAGTACCGTCTTTCCATACACCAATTGAAATTTCCCTTTTTAACATTTCTTCAATATCTTGTTCTTTTCTTTCCTCCCACCAACCTGCATCATTATAAAGTTTCATAAGTTCGATTGCTTTAATTGGCCTTTCATAAAATCTAAAATATTCAAGTTCCAAGTCGTTATCCCCGATTCGTTTTTATTCTAATTTTATATAAATAGTACAGAATTGTCTTCTTCAACTAAACTGCCCCTTTAGTTGCATAACAAAAAGGTTGCTTCAGCAACCTCCCTTATTGAACTTAAGCACCCGTTAGTTCTTTAAGAAACCCAGTATGGAAACAAAGAAAAGAAATGAAGAGACAACAATGCTCATATACCCCGAAAATCCTTTTCTGTCTTTTTGAAGTTCGGCTAATCCAGTAACTAACATAATTGCCCCTAAGAACAACATAGAATACGGCATCAACTCAAAATTTCGAGTAATTTGCTGACTGAATTGTTAATCATATATGAATCTATTATTCTTTTGTAAAATTTCGTTAATTGATATTGATGGTCTAGTATAAAGAAATATAATGAAACTGTTCTGATTTTGGCACGTTCGAAAAATGGGAAATGGAGGTTTTAGTTACTACAAAAAGACGTGTGGATATTAGAGGGGAACTAAGAGATTTAGTCCTACATATTTCATCACAAGGAGAATGAAAAAATGAAGATAAAAAAATTACTTATAGTTGGTTTGGCAGCAACTACGATTGCAAATGTGGGGGCAACACAACAGGCTAGTGCCTCTATAGCAACGCCATCGTCTATCACTGATAGCAACAAATTTGATAAGCTTCATTCTAAACTGCTAGATCATCGAAAAAATGCTCCTCTTATGATTACAGCACACCGTGGACAGTGGCGTGAATACCCGGAAAACTCGCTGGGGGCAATTAAAGAGGCGATCAAGGACGGCGCTGAAATCGTCGAAATCGATGTTATGCTGACAGCGGACGGGGTACCTGTCTTAATGCATGACTCAACTGTGGACCGAACCACCAACGGAACAGGAAAGGTTAGTGATTTCACTCTGGCAGAAATTAAGGAGCTCCGCCTAAAAGAAGGTCTTGGTGGAAAAACGGCTAAGTTAACGGACTACACGGTTCCCACTTTGGAGGAAGCTATGCTTGCAGCCAAGGATCGTGCTATCGTAAACCTTGATAAAGGCTGGAAAATCCGTGAGGAAATGTACGACGTGCTCGTCAAAACGGATACTGTTGATCATGGATTGTTCAAGGGAAGCCCAAATGTGGAAGAAGCTGCAGAATTTATGGCAATGGATCCGGAAATTCTGTATATGCACATTATTAATGATAACACTGCTGACACAGTAGACACATTCCCAGGACGCCAGCCAGTAGCATATGAGATCATTTTTAATGATTTAAAAAATCCCCAAATTCAACCGGAGAAAATACAACAAATCCAGAAAAACAGTAGGGTTTTTGTCAACGTCATGTGGTATGACCTTGCCGGGAAATATACAGATGAGGCATCACTGCGGGATGTAAATCTTGGATGGAAAGTTGTAACGGACCTTGGTGCGAACATTCTGCAAACCGACAATGTCGAGGCGATGGATTACTGGCGCGACGGAGGTAATATGAAGTTCTGGGATGCGCAAAAAGGAAATCGAACCGTCCGTGTTCAGGCTGAGGACTATCTACCAGGTGGACAGGGTGTGGATGTCTCTGACTCAAATGGTGCAATCGTTGTAAATTCAAACCAGGAGGGGGAATGGGCTAAATATGAAGTGAACATTCCGAAATCAGGTTTGTATAAAATCTCAGGTCGCGTGTCTGCGTCTGTTGCTCCAGCGGGTACCATCAGATTAGAATGGGATGGAGATTTTAGTGAGGAGATAGAAGTGGAAAACACTACGAATAACCGTGCTTTCGAACTTCAAGAATGGGATTATCGATATCTGGAAAAAGGAACTCATACCTTTGCTGTCCATATTACTGAACCTAGTTTTCATCAACTGGACTACATCCAGTTTGATTTGCAGAAATAACCTTCCATTTGTGGTTAAAGAGTGAGTCATAATAAAAAGATTTTCAAGTTGCTTCAAAGCTCTGAAGCAACTTTTTCTATATTAAATTTTCCTTTGAATTAAACTGCCCAGAACTTTCCATAGTAAAGGAGTGCTGATTAGCTCCTGATATTCATGTAATGTGCCCGTTCTTATGGAAAAAAGTTAATATCAAAGTGAACGTCAAGTAGCCCCCAAATACTACATGGGTGGTGTATTTGGGGGCTACTTGACGTTCATCTTTTTAATACCCTGCCTACGTTAAGGAATCGACTTTTTTTACTTCTTCTTATAGAACTAACGCACCCGTTAGTTTAAGTAGATTTCTTCACAAACTTTTTAGTATTTCAGTTAATACAGGACAGGAATGCTACCCCGTTAGTTTACCCATTTATGAATTTCCCTAATGAATAAACCAATAAAATTAATAATTGATAAAGAGTAAAGGGGATTAGTGTAAGGAATGGGATGTACTTCATCTTATGTTGTTCTTTCCTTATCACAGCGATAATCGTACATATAATAGAAACACCATACAGGCTTAAACTACTAATTAGTAATATATCACTAAACTTAATTATTTCAATTGCAGCAAATAAAAGTAATGGAGCCATAACTCCAACTATGGCTGACGTAAAACTAAACATATTTTTCTTCATTTCAATTTCCATCCTCAATTCATTTGATAATGGTGATGGCAGCCACACATCTTGAACTATAGCACAAGTTAGCTTAATAAAATTTTCTCTGTTAATCACTCTTTTTTTCAATAATAGATTTATTTAATCCTACTTGTCTTATTCAACTAACCTGCCCCGTTAGTTCATTAAGAAAAGCGATTCTTATTAAAGAATCGCGCCCGATTATGGAACAATGACAACTCCTAATAGGAATATTATAAAAACGGTGATAGTATTGTTATAATAGATTTTTAGACATTTTGAAAGTAACGACAAATGTTATGGGTGGTGTTTTTTTGAAAAAAGAAGTGAAAAAGGATTTAATTAAAGTTATATCCGTGACTGTTGTAGGTATAATTCTTATATTAATGATTCCTATTCTTTTTTCTCATTTATTATAATATCTACTTTGACATCATTTACCGTATTCGTGTTTCCTCCACAATTTGGCCCAATTGTTGAACAAAGGTCAAACAGCACTCTTCAACTATCTTACCCCTTTAGCATCCATAAGAAAAAGAGCTGCCAAAGCAACTCCCTTATTGAAGTAAAGCACCCGTTAGTTTAAGTACAATATTTCACAATCTTTCTTGGAACATTAGAACTTTATATACTTTTCAGTATCTTTGCTGGGTTTCCGGCTACTATTGAATTAGTAGGTACATCTTTCGTAACAACAGAACCAGCAGCAATAATTGAATTATTACCAATAGTGATTCCAGGTAAGATAACACAACTTCCACCAATCCACACATCATTTCCTATTGTTATTGGAATCGCATAACCACTCTTGTTTCTATCTTTAGGTTCAATTGAATGACCAGCCGTGTATAGTCCAACATTAGGACCAATCATACAGTTTTCACCAATCCTTACTTCTGCCATATCTAATATAGTACAGTTATATCCAGCATAGAAGTTGTCTCCAATGTGGATGTTGTATCCTAAGTCACAGTGGAAATTATGCTCAATACTCGGATTTACTCCGACACTTCCGAATAATTCCCTTATAATTTCCTCTTTTCTTTCTGAATCTTCGATTGGACAATTATTAAACTCTTGAACAAGTTTATGGGCAATGATATTTTTCAACCTTAGTTCATCCGTACCTCGTTTGTAGTAGATTTTCTCTTTATCCTCCATATCTAGTCTCCTTTCTTCAGTTATTTATAAAATACCACATTTTCTTCAAGTAACCTGCCCCGATAGTTGCATAAGAATAAGCTGTCTTAAAGACAGCTCCGATCTTCAGCTAACGCACCCTTTAGTTCAACAAGGTTATGGTATGGGAGAAAACTACTCATACTCATCCGTTATCAGCTCGAACTTTTCTGGCATTATTTTTTGAAGAGAATCTATTGATGAAAAGTGTTCATCCTTTGAGAACACGGTAATATAGTCACCATCATGCCCCACCCAAAACATAGTGGAACTTTTAGTTAAATTGGCTATCGGGGTATTGGCTATCCATTTTAATTTAACTAGTCTGGTTCGGTTTTTTTTAGTCCTTTTTACAGGATAAGGTGACTCATATTCCCTTTCCTCAAGTCTGAATACATCCTCTTTTAGGGACCATAATGATAAGTTCAACATGCTTCCATTCCCGTACAAATAAGGATAATATTCTTTAAATTGCTGTGGGTTGCGTATAATTGCCTTTACAAAGAACGTGTCTTTACGACTCCCCTTCATATAATTAAACTCTATATGTTGCATCTTAAACAGCTCTTCGTATTCTTCTTGTTGAAAATCATAGATTTCCGCAAGTGAATAGATAGGGTAATAACCTGGGCTATCCATCCAATTACAAAAAAGTTCTTCATGGTAATAATCACCATCCCAACAAGAAAAATCTACGATATATTGTAACTCACCGTTAATCTCAAAAGGATAAGTGGCTTCTTCCGCCGGTACAGTTATTATTCTTTCGGGAGGGAAGTAGCTTATTCCAACTTTCATTTTTAATCGCCTCTCTTAAAAGATCTGAATCGTTTATTTTATTATATTACCACGTGAAACCGTTGTTTTCGCTGCTTTTTAGCATTATCGGCTTCTTGAACTATCCTGCCCCGTTAGTGCCATAAGAAAAAAGTGGTGCCAGAGCAACTCCCTTATTTCACCTGTTAGGTTAAGAACTACGCTTTTTTATTTTTTATCTCTTCCAACAGAGAGATAACCTTTTCATTCTGTTTAATTATTGTTTGATTTTGATTTCTCATTTTTGTGAAGTCAAATAAAAATATTAATAAGATTGCTACTATAAGGAAAGCCATAATTCACCTCTACACTCTACTTTTCTCTAAATTATACCAGTTCTTATGCAACTAACCTGCCCCGTTAGTGCCATAATAAAAAGGCTGCCTCAGCAACCCCTGTAAAGCAGCTGTTAGTTCAACAAGAAGGAAAAATCCACTTACATCACTATACAGCTAATTTTGTAAACAAAAAGAGCGTTAACCCTTTTGGTCAACACTCTAAAATCGATTTAACATACATTAATAACTAATATATGAACCTATTCGACTATGCCAAGCGTAAATTTCAATATCAATCTTCATTCTCTTCTTCTTCATATAAATCGTGTTCACCAATATAAATAGGGCCGTTTGCATAATCAATTCTGATTGGCCATTCATACGGAACTGATAAACGGCTTGCTACACCTCTCCAAAATTTACTCGAATCGGTTTCAAAATCTTGAAACTCTTTTAATAGTTCTTTATATGATGCACCGTCAAATTGTATATTCATTTCCTGTAACCTCATGAAAGCCATATGTCTAATTTCAAGCTCTGCTGCCTTTTCCATTTCTTCTTCAGTTGCCTCTTCGATAATGGTTCCTGGCGGGGGTAAAATAGCGTAGATATTATCTACTTCTTCTCCCGTTTCTTGTGCGGGGATCAATTTATTCCGAATCCGATTAAGCATAAAGTCAACTCCTAATGGTTTTAATCTATTATATATAAGTCTATCGAGCTGCGTAAACTAAATACTCTTCATGTTCAACTAACGCACCTGTTAGTTCAACAAGGAATCGGCACTCCTGTCACTCGTTCATTTCTTACTGTCGTATAAATAAACCATTTTCTTCGACAATCTCCTTACATTTCTTAAAACCTATTGACGTCTTAGAATAAACAGGAAAAGACAATTCATAATTCCCAATTATCACTGTATCAAGAGAAGGAAAGAAAAAATTTGAAAAATGCAGTTCATTTACTGAAAGTTTCGTTAAAAAGATAAGGGCTTCCACATCACCTATCTTATAAATTCCCTTATTGGTAGAAAATAGTTTTCGAAAAAGACTTGCCTCTGCTCGATTTAAGGAAGCTAATATAAATTTGAACACTTTTTTGTTTTGTATAAACCCTTTTTTATAAATGTGTACATACACCTCATTATCTTCCATATGAAAAAGTTGAGTAAATGTACTAACGAATTTTGCACCGTGCTTTAAATTATGGCTTCTTCC
Organism: Peribacillus butanolivorans; assembly: GCF_001273755.1. GTDB lineage: Bacteria > Bacillota > Bacilli > Bacillales > DSM-1321 > Peribacillus > Peribacillus butanolivorans. The sequence goes on along the minus strand of NZ_LGYA01000001.1, from coordinate 1,848,899 downwards.
CAATAGCTCACTTGCCTCTTCTTCAGTAAGAACACGATTAAATACATCCATAATACCAATAAAAGGATACATCTTTCTTGGCTCTTCAAGAAGATGGGTATTAAATTTTTTAAACTTTGAATGCAGCATATTAATTTCTTCATTCGTTGCCAATGTTAACTTCATAATTTTACCTCGTTGTTAATTTTGTTCTAACAATATTTTATCATCTTGTTGCACTAACCTGCTCGTTACTTGAATAAGAAAAAGGCTTCACTCCATATTGAAGTAAAGCTACCCTTTAGCTGGAGAAGAAACTATTGTTTCTATACACCTTTTAAACCACCATAATGGTCAACAATCTTATTTAACTCCTGTAATGTAGATTCCAAATAACTTTGGTCACTTTCAAATTCAAATTGTAGAATGTTTTCTTCAGAGGCTAATTCCTGAAAATATCCTTGTATGATAATTTGACCTAACTTATTAAAATCAAGTTCAAGTTTAAGAGTTGTCTCTGAGTTAGAAAACGTCGCCTTTCCTTTTAATTCACGATAACATTTTTGTAGTTGCGTGTAGAACTCAAATACCTGACCAGTAGAAAACCATAGTTCGCCATTAACATAATAGTTTCCACTCTTTATGTCGATTTTTCCTTTAACATCATAACCGCCCAAATAACTTGTTTCATTAGGAAAACCATACACTTCGTTTAATTCAATTTGTATAAATCCCTGTTTACCATCAATTTTAAATTCATGCACTTTATCACTCATTTCATCCAGAAACATTAATTTAAGGATACCAAAATCGCCCAAAACATAACAGTTCCTTCTTCCACTAACCTGCCCCGATAGTTGCATAAAGAAAGAGCTGCCTTAAAGACAGCTCTGATCTTAAGCTAACGCACCTGTTAGTTTATTAAGACAAGCTAACCTTATTCAAGAATCGCTCCCGATTGTTGAATATTGTCCCGGAACACCTACACTGAAAGGATATTCAAGATAAGCACTCGAAGTAGATTATTGCCTAAAATACCCTTTTTTCAGGAGACTGTTTGTTTTTAATCCGATGCTGGAACGACAGAGTCGCAATAAATACAGTTACTCCCCACAAGAACAATCCTCCGTACGTTACCACATACACCCAAATGGCTAATCCTTCGGCGTATCCTTTTGGAAGCGCTCCAAAAAATTGAAGAGCTGTCAAGAAGCTAATTAGAACTGTCAACACCCCAACTGACCATCCTGATATGATTAATAACCATTTTGGTAGTTTCTCCCCCCAGGAAGTCACGAGAGCTAAAGCAAATAAAGATGCCAGTATTGCCAAGATAGCTGTGAAGTCTATTCCGATGGTATATAACGTATATAGAAAAGTAGATCCTTCCTTTAATGTATCACCAAACCCTGCTACATCTTGTACAGCTTGTTTTGTTGTAAGTCCTACCGTTGATCCCCATGCCCAAAGCGATTTTAAAATCGCATACGGCAACAGTGCAAGAGCTGCAACATAGCCCCATCCTTTAGTCAAATAAGTTTTATCAGCTATTTCTGACCTTATATGTTTCACATGTTTTAAGCTCAAAAGACATTCCCCCTTCTCGTATAAGAAATGAAGCCTATTAGTTTTAAAAAATACCTAAAAGTACAAAGTTTCAAAAATCTTCAAATAAGTTCCGCCCTTTTTATTCTTATTCAATATTAGAGCCTTTTTATTCTTTATATCCTTTAAGTGAATAACATAATAGGAATCGTTGTTGAATAAGGTACGAATATATAGCCCAACCATTACGTAACTTTTTATGGAATAAATTGGAATCTTAAGATTGTTCATATGGCTCCCTTCCTTATTTAAGAATATGACCCAAGTGTTGAATAAAGATCAAACAGCACTCTTCAACTAAACTGCCCCGATAGTTTAAGTATTTTTCTTCACAATTATCGACTGGTAATTCAACAATAAGAAATAACGTGTAATTAAATATTTTGCACAAATTTAACTTTAGAACCCAACTACCTTCCTATTAGAAGATTAGTTGGGTTTCTTCATTATAAAGAAGATGAAACTCTACCAATTATTAATAATAAAATTCAAAAAAAATACTTTTTTGAAAATTCATAATTTTCAATATTTACATAATTTTCAGTATTTACAAAGTTCGACTTTTTTTGTATTATTTAAGAACAAGAAATGATAAGGAGGTGAGGCCTATCGATTGGTAAGGCGAAGGTATAAAGAAAATTATAGAATGTCGTGAAGAAGCTTTTTTACTCTTACAATCTTATGAAAGGATTTAAGGTTAATGGAAGGCGAAATAATCTAAGCGACCTTGTGATTCCGAAGTTGATGGATGATCAAGGTCGCTTTTTAGTAAGAAAAATTTTCTTCGTCGATTTGACTCTCATTTTCTCTAATTGTTTTTAACAACCTCTATGAAAAAGGTGATTGACAATGACATGGTGGATGGATATTTTAATACTAGAATTAATTAGAGAGAAAAAAGCTGAGCTATTAAATATAGTTGAACACCATGGACTCAATCATCCTATAACGATTCAATGTAGCCAAGAGTTAGATTACTTATTGAATCTACATGAAAAAATATACAGTTCCATGTAAGCCGAACACATAACCATTCATTATACATAACCCAATTATTGTTTTCGTTTGTATATTCAACTCTTCCATCTATGTTCCAAAACTCGTCCCTTTCTGAACACAATGCTGTTCAATCTGAAAAGGACGTTTTTTATTGCCTTTTTCGTAACAAAACTCTGTTCATAATTCTACGTTCAATAACCTACGGGACTTTATCTTATGTTACAATGAATTTAGAGAAAAATAAGGAAAGAGTGATTTTGGTGTTAATTGGCTACGCACGTGTATCAACAGGATTACAAAATTTAGATTTGCAAATGGATGCGCTAACGAAATATGGTTGTGGTAAAATTTTTCACGATAAGATGAGTGGTACAAAGAAGCAGCGTCCAGGATTAGCAGAAGCATTAGAGTATGCACGTGAAGGTGATACAATTGTGGTTTGGCGACTGGATCGACTTGGTCGCAATATGCAGGACCTGATTCACATTGTGAATAGTTTGAATGCACGTTGTGTCGGCTTTCATACAACCTTTTTCAGCTCTAGCAGCGTAGTTAATATTGAATAAATCAGGCTTTACAGGTTCTCGAAGGGAACCTCACTTAAAAATCATTAGCACTTGATTTTCAGCTTATCTTTTGTCGAATGTTTTCTTATTCGTAGGATTTCAAAAATGCACGGAGTACCAGATTTCTTGAACAAAAGGGCACCGACCCATTAGGTTAGCATAACTGGCCTCCACCCCTTGGATAGGCATGACGAAGGAATGAGAGGGCATATTTTTGATGACCCGTTGAGACATGGGAGGGAAAGCCTCCAGGGGCGGCGTGGAGATGACGTGTATTATATGGTAGAATATGGAGTTTCCTATTACTCCTTTATTTAACTATGCCTCCAAGAAGCCAAAATGATCTGAGCTCATTGCTTTTAACCGTTAATATATTTTCAAGGGTTATGAAATCCTGCGAATAAGTGAGCATTCGAGAGATATAGCTATCATACTGAGTGAGTTTAAGAAGTACTTCATTAATCAATCAAATGGTTCTCTTCAATTTTCTTTTCTTATTTGAATCTGTAATTAATATTAAAACTAAGATTCTTAGGCTTATTCCAAGTATAATTGCACCTACCCTACTTACTCCCATTCCTACAAACCCCCTAATTAACTTCAAACCAACAAAATGCGTTATGATACCTAAATTTACAAGAACCAATGGAGAAATATATAATGGTAAGCTTGATTTGTGTAGAACATCAGTGTGACAAATCCCCGACGGAATAAGGCGAACTAAAACCTAACTTCTGTGATTTGGAATGGTTCACCTTCCCAAATGTAACTGCTGACCTTTTCTGTTGAATCCTTACAAAACGATTTGCCCAGATTGTATTATAAGTTAATAGAAGCTTTCTATCCTACTTATTTATTTTATGCTTAATATGAATGTACAAAAAGAGAAAAGGGATATATAAATACACAAAGTAAAAAGCAATGTTTGAATACATTTCATTCAATCGCTCTATTTGACTCCTCTCTTTGAGCACATTAGCTATAATAAAGAATAGGACCAGTACACTGAACAGACTTATACGTTGTTTCACATTTATTACTTTCTTAATAGCACGACAACCTGCCCATATTTTCACACTGATATTGGGTAATATGAGAAGTAACCAAATCGAAACAACGATAAATTCGACTCTTTCTATTAGAGGGAATTTCGCAATTTTCATTTGAGCTAATGTTGGCCATATTGTATGGTTTAATTGTCCTTCACTAAAGAAAACAAATGTGATGAGTGCTACTATTAGATAAAGTAAGCTTGAGAACAAAAGTCCAAAATGGGCCCATTTTTGTGATCTGTCTGGATTTTTTATGAATGGGTAGAACATGAATAAGGTCTCAAAGCCAACATACTGAAACAACATAGCTTTAGAGGATGATACGATTTCCTTCAGAGAGTGGTTAAAGACGGGTAATAAATTGTGAAAATTGGCAAATTCCAACGAAAAAAAATTAAGGGGAAATAGGATAATAAAAGGTATAATAGTTCCCCAGAAACACATTCCAGTAATCACGCGGAATCCACCGGATACAACGTAATAAATGAGGACTAGAAGAATGAGGCTTATTTGCCAGGTCTTCATTAAGGGAAACAGCCAAACTTGAACAACTTCAATATAAACACGGAAAACAATTAACGCTAATATAAGAAAGTAGAAAATCACGAAAATGTTGAACAGTCCGCCAATCCATTTTCCAAAGCAAAATTTGTGAACATGTATGACATCATTTTTAGCAATTCCAAGAATACGATAGATCATCCAAACTAGTATATGAATGCTTATACTTGATAAAATGATGGATATCCATGCATCATAACCTGCGTCCTTCGTTATATCTCGTTGAAAACTCATGATTCCTATGCCAATAATATTCGTGTAGATCAGAAAGAAAACGTAAAAGGAAGATACTAAATGTCGTTCGTCTAGTAATGATTTCAAGTGGCTCCTCCTCTTATCATGCAGACTTACTCTTCAATACCTGTATTTAGGATGTCAATATTTGTGTGTACAGTGGTTTTTACTTCTGGGTATATGTCCATAAACCGTTGATAGTCCCAATTTCTTGAGTTGGCTCTAACCTTTTCTCCCAACCCAATGGGATCTACATTGTATCCTTGTGCCAGTGAAATTAAACGTTGGACCTCTTCCTTAAAGTGTTCATTTAAAATTCGTTCCAATTTTACAATATCTTTATCTTTTTTCAAATCAAACCAGGATGATGCTTTTTCAATCTCTGCATGGATGGTTAAATCGATGAATATACTCGGAATGCCTTCGCTTTTCTCAACCGTATATGTAGTTTTTGCATCCAGGTTTTTCAAGAGAATAAAACCTTCCTTTTTATTTTGCGTGATTTTGGTTTTATATTGTCCATTTTGAGACCCATCAATTAATGTTTTTAGAATTAAGGACTGTCTTAAATTAATATGATTTATGTACTTCCCGTTTTTTAATAAAGCTAACCCGTCAATTTTAATTTGATTTTCCTCTAGGATAAGGTAAGGTAAAATTTGATCCCTCCCTTCTTGATGAAAATTGTTCAAAAACATGTGCAGATTCATTTTTGGCAAATTACCACTTTCAATGTTTTGATTGATTTTTTCACTTAAATGGAATGAAAGATTCACATGTTTACTGGATTGAAGTATATCTTCGGCTGTGTTTTCAGCAATGCCCAACTGCATTCGACTCGCCGTATTTGGATTTCGGGCAAAATTAGTGATAACATCTTCGATCCCTTGTGTGGCATATTCCTTGCCGAACAATACAAAATCTAATTTTCCTGTCTCAATAGGATAGGCTGATTTTGCATTCATTCTCGGGAGTATGTCTTCATATGAATCAGACACCGTTTTATAAATCTTCAATTTGACATTTCCCTGCTCTGCGAAAGTAGGATAAATAGCAATTCCTTTAACTTTGCCTTCTTCCCGATCATATCCTAGAGCTTCAATTATCTGAACTTCATCAATGATCCTCTCATGTATACCACACCCTGATAAAAAGAAAGTTAAGCTAAAAGTTAACAGAAAACATAATTTCATTTAATTCACCTTTATTATCCTTTCCTGATTATTCATCAAAATCACTTTTCTTTTTTTTGTGATTATGTGGGTGGTATCTCCAAATTGATTTAGGACGTAAATAATTTGGCCTTTTGGATGTTTTACTATAAGAGGAACGGATCAGGCTGTCCGTTAAATCCTCAGGCCTAAAAGGATAAAATGGAACGGTATAGGGTGTTCCTAAAGATTCTAACCGTGTAAGGTGAATGAGTAAAAAGGCAATCCCAATAACGATTCCTAGTCCCCCCCAAATAGATGCGAAGAGAATTAAAGGAAAACGTAAAAAACGTATAGTGTTCGACATTTTATAAATTGGGGTAGTAAAGGAAGCTAAGGCAGATAAGGCGACTATAATGAGTAAGACATTACTTGTAAGGGACGCCTCAACTGACGCTTGGCCGATAACAATACCGCCCACTATTCCCAATGTTTGTCCTACCTTTGTAGGTAACCGGACTCCCGCTTCACGTAATAGTTCAATCGTGAATTCCAGAAAAATCACCTCTAATACCGGCGGAAACGGGACATTATAACGAGAAGTACTAAGTGAACCGAATAAATCGTTTGGAATCATCTCGTAATGGTAAGTGATAACGGCTATATAAATAGATGTTCCAAAAATGGAGAAAAGGACACTGAATACCCGTATTAAACGAAAAAAAGATGCAAGAATCCATGGGAGAAAGTAATCTTCAGGTGAAATAAAATAATCAATGATCGTAGAAGGACCTGTAATGACATATGGCGACCCACTACTTAAAACAGCTACTTGTCCGTTAATAAGAGCTTGAACCGCCCTATCCACACGTTCAGTTGGAAGAAGCAAAGGAAACGGTGTAAGGGAATTATCTTCTATAAATTGATGCAGCTGAGAAGTATCAAAAATGACATCAAAATCAATATCTTGAAGCCGTTGGGTCATGGTATTAACGTGCTGCTCACTCGTAATCCCATCAATATGAGCAATAATAACTCGAGTATTTGAAGTAGAACCAATGTTTACTTCCTTCGTAATTAGATCAGTTGTATTTATTTGTTGTCTTAATAAATGTATATTTACATCAATATTCTCAAGAAACCCAATTTGTGGCCCCACCACACTAAACTCATTTTCAACATTATTTTGTTCACGCAATCCAGCTTTATCATTAGATAAGAGAATTAAAGCAACCCTTTGATCATTTTCCTTCATTTGAAGTATCGCATACCCTTTAAGTAACTTTGATTCAGCTTCGTTCCGATTATCCGTTATTACAATATCTTCTATTGCGATGATTTTCTTTATGTCATCAATTTTCTCTAGCCTGTCTAGTTCAAAAGGGGTCTCTCGGAAAATCATTAAAATTTTCAGTTGGAGTTGTTGTTGATCGACCAGTGTATTGTAGTAAGAAATGATTAAATGTCCCGATTCATCCGTAAGTGGAAATTGTTTAAAATCACTGGATTTTTTAACCTTAGCAAACAGCTGGCCAATATCTTGTGAATTCTCAGTCACGGCCTGTTTGTCTTTATTATTTCTAATCTTTCGTTTTTTGAAGAACATCTAATCACCTCCCTATTACAAAGGAATTCATATCCTTCTATATTATGTAAAGGCATCCCCATATTTATGTAAATCCGTTTTATAATAAGTGAAAACTTTATCCTCTCCAGTTTACATAATATAAATATAGCAGTAAGCAAAGGACCATGATCCTAATAGAAATAATCCCTGTAGGGGTAGGGGAGGGTAGGACTGCAAAACACAAATTTACAAAGTTAAAACTTTTTCAAAATAAAAAGAGCCAAAAGGCTCTCTTAAATCATCGAATGGAGTTTAAACTCTAATGCTCCCCTCAATTTTATACCTAATTCTGGATACTCACTTAAACCGGTCCATACATCTCAACCCTCATTTTGTTCAAACAGTTTGCTTATAAGTGTATCATCATTTTCTTTCAAACCTTTTTTAAACTTCATTGATTTATGCCCTCATTATCTACTATTTCAGTTTAATCTTAATATCAGTTTCTTAAACATCCACTACTTTTATATCTGTTGTAATTTTGCGCATGACCCAAATCCACACAAAATCCTCGAAAATTCTTCTTATTGGAATCATCAAGGGTAAGAATATCTATTCATCGATATTTACAACTACGTAAGACTAAAACTGTAACCCGTAATGTATGTACTTTGGTGTGTGCGCACAAGAAAACCTAACAATGGATAAAAGTAATGCGACTGGCCAATTGATGTTCCACTTGTTCGCAGCGTTTGCGGAATTTGAGCGTAACTTAATAGAAGAACGTTCAGCTGCTGGTCGTGCAGCAGCAAGAGCGCGTGGTCGACTTGGTGGTCGCCCAGAGAAGTTTGGGGAAAAAGATATTGAAATGATGAAATCACTTATCGAAGGTGGTACACCGATTAAAGATGTTGCAGAAAAATGGGGCGTGTCTCGCACGACGATTTATCGCTATTTGGAAAAACCTCTAAAATAAAACGTAAAGCACTTGTTACCAGCTTACAGCTTGGATAAGTGCTTTTATTGTTTAAAACAGGTGCATTTTACCGATTAAAGTGACACCCCTATCGACTTCCTGTGTCTGTAGAACTTATCGTATATTCTAGCGAGGCTATGATAATAAGCATCGATGAATTATTTTATCGGACTAAAACGCCAAATCTAGTTTCTATTAACCAATTTCTTTTTTAGTTCCCCCTATTTCACTTTCGCTTCCCAATGCTGGTTTAAAACAAAGTTTGATTAAGAAAGTGCCACAAACGTTGATTTTATAATAGAATAAGCCCTTTTATTTTGAAAAAAGATTGATCAAAATAAGAGGGCTACGTTTTTCTATATAATTCATTTTTACAACAAAGTTTGATTACAATTTTTATAAACACTACATCTTTTTTTGTAATCTAAACTAACAAGAAAAATACTTTTTTTATAAGAATAATATAGCTACCGGATTGTCGACTAGATACCTAGCAAAAACTATGCATTATCAAAAAGTAAATTTAGCGAGAAAGGAATAAAGATGTAAAGAAACTTTAAACCACTTAATCCGTCTTTCTCTTATGTAAATATGGTAATAATGAAATTACCCCAAGGATAGCTAAACAAGCTCCAATCCATAGCGGAGATACAAAACCATATCCTTTACTGATTCCAAGACCACCTAGTGACGAACCAATAACAATACCCAGCGTAATAAAAGAACTATTAACGGTATTTATCATTGTTCCATTACTAGCTGTTTTCATTACTCTCGCAACCATAGCTGGATTCAATGCTACACCAGTTAAACCAATAAAAACCGTAGAAATAACCGCAATGTATTTATTCTCTGCACCTAAAGCAAATAAAGACATTGCTACTATTAATATAATCAATCCGCTCACCAGTATTTTCATTGTATATTTATCAGCAAACTTGCCAATCACTATATTCCCAACTACCGTCGCGCTACCATAGAGAGCAAGTAAATATGGAATACTTGCACTTGAAAAGCCTGTGACATTTGTAAAGATAGGAGTGAAATAACTAAATGCTGCAAACGTACCACCAATAATGAACATACTTGTTACGTATGCTGCCCAAAGATGAATATTCTTAAATCGCAGAAGTTCGTCTTTCCAATTTAATTGCTCTTTATTTGAAGATGATGGTAACAACCATTGAATCATAATCCCTGATACTAGCACAAGAACAGAAACAGCCCCAAAACTAATACGCCAGCCAAAATATTGCGAAATAACGGTTGTTATAGGTAAACCTAATACAGTTGCGAACATTAAACCTGCAAGTACAATTGATGCAGCTTTTCCCCTTGAATCAGAGTGAACCAATGTTGCAGAAAAGGAAATCGCAACTCCAAAAGCTGAAGCTGAAGCTGAAGCAATACCAGTTATAATACGTGAAATCATCATAATATCATAGTTCCAAGCAATAGCTCCGAGCGATTGACCAATTAAAAATACAAACATTAAAATCAATAATGCTTGTTTGCTGCGCATTCGTAAGAGGATTGCAGTTAAAATGGGGCCTCCTACCACCATTGCTCCTGCATAAGCTGTAATTAAATACCCAATAGATGATACAGAAACCTGGAATGCAAGAGCAAGTTCGTTCATCATACCTGCAACCATAAATTCTGATGTAGTCATACAAAAGATTGCTAAAGCTAATAAATAAATAATCGATGGCATAAAAACACTCCTTATCCATTATTGTAATGATTGGTACAAAAATAGTGCGAAAAAAGAGCGCACTAAGCGCCAAAAATAGAATCCATTGTTCCTTTGATAACCTGTTCAGCTAACATCCGATTTTGCATCGATACATTAAGAACACGGAATCCGTAATAACTGCTTAAAAGCAGACTAGCTAATTCCTCAGCTGATTGCTTCTTTGAAATTTCACCTGTTTGCAATCCTTCCTCCATCACTGTTTCAATAGCTTGTTTAAGAAGCTCAACATGCCTTGAGAAAATTTCTTGAACCATTAAATCGTTTTTAGCACGTTCTACGCTGGCATTAATCAATAAACATCCTTTTTGATCAATATTTTCAAAGTCTTCCTTCAATGCCCATTCAAAAAAATTACTTAATCGTTCTTTAACTGGAATTGGAGTATCTAACAATTTCTTTTGTTCCCTAATCCCAATTTCATGGTAGCGTACTAATACTTGTTTATACAGTTCATGTTTACTACCAAAAGTATTGTATAAACTTCCTTTTCCAAGTCCTGTATCACTGCATAGATTTTGTGTAGAACACCCCTCATATCCTCTTATCCAAAATGTTTTCATTGCAACATCTACAATTGTGGAATAATCAAACTCTTTGGGTCTGCCGCGTTTATTCAACCTTATCCTCCTCTCATTTTAAAGATAACATTAATAGAATATATTTTTTGTACCAATCGGTCAATAAAAGTGTTTTATTGTTACTTTAAAATAAAATTTCATTATTTTAGATTACGAATAATTAAAAATAGCCCCTTATTCAAACACAAGTCTTATTTGAATTGAAAATTTTATCAATCTTTATTATTAATTATCAAACTTTGTTATAAATGATCAATCTATTTTACAAAGCTACACCCAAAGAATAGCGAACTGTACGGAAGCTTTAACAGATTGCTTTTAACAGCCTACAAACATCGTAATGTTGTTTTAGTTCCTCTGTGAAACGCCTTCTTTGTTATATTCAACAATAAAGAAGATCGAGACTTTACTCTCGATCAAATAATTTCTGCCACATCTTTTCGTGAGATGGGCTTCTATTCTTCTATTAGATTCCATCAGTTCTTTATTATATTGCTTTACTTGTTTTAATTCAGTTTCCAGGCTTTCGGTAGTCTTTTCTAATATGTCTTGCATTCGAACAGCAAACTGTTGCTTATGTTCTTTCCTTTGGGCTTCCATATCAGCCATAGCTGTAACTATAGCTTGTACATCAACCATGTTAGACATATCATGTGTTGCTATGTCAGATGTGCTTGCTGTCTCTGATATGCCTACTGTATCTGAAAGCACTTGTCGAACAGCTTTTTCAAGAAATTGAAATTCCTTGTAAATTTAGAGTACACTCAAAACAAAAGAAAATCCTTTGTTTATGCGGTTTTTCTTGTAAATTTTAAGTTGTATAATAAATAGAACAAGATTTTATTGAAGTGAATAAAATGAAGATTGGCTATGCTAGGGTTTCTTCTAAAACACAGAATATTGAAAGGCAGACCAAAGAGCTCGAAGAAAATGATTGTGAATAGATTTATATTGATGTTGCTTCTGGAAAGGACTTTGACCGTCCTAATTACATAGTCATGAAAAGCAAATTAAGAAAAGGCGATGAATTAGTCATTCATGATCTATCACGATTTGGAAGGAACAAAGGTGAAATTATAAAAGAGTGGAAAGACATAATAGATTTAAAAGCAGAAATAAATGTTCTGAATATGCCAGTATTAAATACTGCACAATACAAAGACATTAAAGGGATTGGTAAATTAATTTCGGAGATATTTCTATCTGTAATGTCTTGGACTGTAGAAGAAGAACGAAATCGAATTAGAGAAGCGCAGCAAGAAGGTATTGAAATTGCAAAGGTAAAAGGTAAATTCAATGGCAGACCTGTTAAATATCATGAACATGCTAATAATGCCCAAGACCGATTAATTTATGATGAAATTGTTCGAATGTTAAATAACAATGAATCTGTTATGGATATCAGTAAAAGAACCGGTGTAACGAGAATGACAATCTATAACATTAAGAAAAGAATTTCAATTTAATTGTGCAATGGTAGTATTAAGTTAGAGGTGATTAAGATGAACATTAGTATCGAGGTTCACTTACATACAAGGGGAACTAATTTTTTGAAGAGAGGAACCTTTCCTGTTCTTGCTTCGAACTTTAAGAAGGACTCTGAATGGACAGTTGCTATTGCCGCATACGAATGGATTCAGAAGATTAATAAGGAAATCGGTTCTAGTGGTGATTTCAGGATTAATAAAGTGGTTTATAACGGAGAGAATGATATTTCGGATTTGGTAAGGAAGGTTGGGCCTATAATTCAGGATGACTTACCTTTTTAAAATAAGATGTGTCGCATCAATAAAAGCCTATTTTCCTTTGATTCAGGAAATAGGCTTTTATCCCGTTAATTGGAAGTTTGTGAGAATTTTGGGAAAGAAAATTACTTTCAGTTACATAATAACAGACTGCAATTCACTACTTTGTATTCATTTTAAACATTGATATATCAACGCTATTTTTGTTATGTTTTTACTAAAATTACAAAAATACAAAAAAAAAAAAAGAAATGGTACTATAATATAGTTAGAATCACCAATAATAAAAAAATCTTTACATGGTAAAGAATATCACTTGTAACTTCTGTATTCTTGTATTTATATCCTTATAAATACTACTCTATCAACGTTTAAAGGGTTACAAAAGAATACAAATTATGTATCCTCATGTAATCCTTCTTTTATTTCAAAACTTTTTTGTGCTGAAGTCAAATCCTAATTTTTTGATAATATCTTTATTGATTAAAATTCCTTTATGAGCCCTACCTCTTTTATTAATAGTTGTGTAATCGACATCCAAGTCCTTGTTTTTAAAAGTGACTGTAACGTTTCTTTTCAACCAGGCAGATCGAATTTGTTTTGCATTTACCCCTAAACTCTCTTTAATGTAAGCAGGGGTTAAATACAATTCCCCATTGTGATATAGAGCACTAATAGTTTGTGTAGGTTCATATTCTACATATAATCTGTTACGATTTGAATCAATCTCTTCAAGTAACTGCTCCAGCTCTAATAAAGGCCTATCAACTGCCTTGTTCTCATTTGATATATTGTAGAAAAGTGCCTCCAGAGCATTTAGATCCACTTCTAATCCTTCACGATTAAAAAGGTCATTTAGCACCTTTCCAATAAACACTATAAAAGAGTAATGAAGAGAAATTCTTCTAGCAACATCATTCTCAACTGATTTTTCCAAATACATTTTTCTGTACTCTTCAAATTCCCTCGAATAAATAGTTCGTTTATCTTTCCAACGATTTAAAAACTCAACTCCAATTGCACCATGATTGTCGGTAAATGAGGTGTAAAGTTTTCCTGAAAAGCTTTTGTCCTCACCTTCAAACGAGAACTTAGTAATAGGAATTACTCTTGCTGCTACACCTTGAGCTTCTGCATAGGCTAAGATTTCATTTTCACCAGAAGTTATCATAATGGATCTCCATGATGCGGTGTGTTGGCTGCCTGTGATACTTCCCCTTAGCTTTCCTATATTATTCACAAACTGATAGATCATAGTTTGAATCATTCGGGTGTCGTTTACTCCATTTGAATCATCAAGTATCTGAGGATAAGAATTCAGGAATGCAGATCTTCTTTCAACAGCCACTTTGGTTAGGTTAAAAGATCCAATATACTCTTTAGGACTCCCCCATACCGATGCACAGAGTAGAAGTAAACCACTTTTACCACTACTGGATTCTCCTGATACATCTACAACTATGGGCTTCATATCAAACTCATGCAAAATAACCGAAGCAAAAGATGCTAGTAAAGGGAAAACCGCCTTTGGATGATCCTTCACTAAGTTAAAAACATTTTCAATCCAACTTTCAACAGTCCCTTTTACTTGAAATGATTCTAGTAGTTGTTGTTCCCCCCCATCGCCCGGAACTATATGTATATCTTTCGTTGAAATTAGATGTATGAAGTTTCCCTTTGCATCCCCTAGCCGATTTACCATTTTGACTGTCGGTATTTCGTTTAGTCCTATGAACAAATCAAAGTATTCAATAAGGTGCTTAGAGTTTGAATCATTGCAACTTAACCCTTTATCTGCAAGTGCCAATAATTCACGCCTTGAAGCTAATATACCCGCCGGAACAGTTTCCTTATAGTCCTTTCCTTTGTTACGCCAGCTGATTTCATAATGTATCTCGCTTTTTTCAATATGTTCCAAATATTTAGTAATGAATGGAACATTCCTGCTCACAAAGATTTCAATGTCTTGAAATTCTCCGTCGACCTTCTTCACTTCAATTCTATATAGTGAATCATGCTTAATAAGATAAGGCTCAGGTATGACAAATCCCGATACTTTTTCAATGTCATTGTTGATTGATTCTGATTGTACCAACTGCTTTTTTCTTGGATTAGACTCTAGTTTTCCAATACTAGCAATAGAGGCCTTTACATCATTTATAGTGTAGCTAGCGTCTTTATCAATATAGAAATACTTATAGATTAATAGCATGCTTTCCTCAACTTGCTCCATCGGTACTCCCGTTGATTTCAACCTTCTTCCAAAATCATAGAGTGATTGATTGCGTGATCCACTTTGCATAGGGATTGAAAACTCATAACCTTTTGTCTTTTCAGCATTCCAAACTGGTCTTAAGAACCAAGGCAGTTCATTGGGGTGATCCGTTATTTGAGATATGAACCTACCTTCTGTGTTATAAGTGGGAAACACTATTAAACTATTAGTTGTGCCAACGCGAGTGTCTACTACAATCCCTATGGACGAAAAGAAGTGACTAATCATTTTCACTTGCACGTTCTCATTAGAAGTTGCCTTAAAAATAAATTGATAGCCCCTTGGTGTTTTGATTAGATGATGATGGAATCTTTCTCTTCTGAGCAACTCTACAAGATAAGAAGCATGTTCTAGAATATCTACATCGATTACAATAAAGCCTCTTGGAATTACTGCTCCAATCCATCCACCCTTTGATAGATGTTTTTGTATTTCCTCTTCAGTTAAACTTTCTTTATTTTTATATGACTCAAACGGTCTTTTAGCTGCACTATAGTTGGTATTCCCATTTAAATAACCTAGACATTTAATAATTTTCGCCCCTGGGAGAACTTTTTCTACACATTGAGTGACTGATTTCCCATTATCCATAGCACTTCCCCCTTTTATTTTTGCATTTGCTTATTCCTAAATTCGAATATAAAATAAGAGTGTAATGTTTTTTTACGCCTATTAACTCACGCCTATGAGTTAGTAGGTTTTTTTTGAACGTTCTTCCATCAAAAACACAGCCATCCACAAATTATAGCTTCCGTTTATACTTCAAAATATCACCGCCATTGTTACGGACTTCAACGTAATATTTCTTCATAAACTCTTGAACTTCTTTTCTATTAAACAACCATTTTGAACCTAATCGTACTTTTGGAAATTTCTCATCATATAAAAGATGCGATACGATTGTATTCCATGACATGTTCAAATAAGTTGCCAATTGCTTTGAGTCCATGAAAAACACTTCCATCTCAATCTCCTGTAAATGCTCTTCTACTTTCTGAAGGTATAGTTCTTTCAATAGTTCCTGATCAATCTCAAAGCTAATCATTTCTTTTCCCCCTGTCCATTTTGATTACAATCGAAACTAATATGGTTGCAATTGTTTACAACCACAGTGTAAATCATTACCATAAACTTTGCAACCACTTTAACAAAATCGTTCACAATTGTGTTATTATAATGAAAACAGACGTGAAAGTAGGTGTGAAAATGAAAAAGGTTAGTGCCTTTGGAGAGGAAATAAAGCGTATTAGAAAATCGAGAGGCTTGTCTATAAGGTTTTTAAGTGAGAAATCTGGAGTTTCTCATTCTTATATCTCTCAAATCGAAAATGGAAACAGAGATACACCACAACCAGAATTAATCAAAAAAATAGCAACCGGCTTAGGTGTAGACTACTTCGCATTAATGAGAATTGCCGGTTTCATGACACCAGATCGAAAAGAGTCAGATGACATTTCAGAGCTTTTGATTACTTTACCCATTGAATATAAAAAACAATTTATTGTTGAAAAGAAAGAAAATATTCCATGTCCTGATGATAACGAACCTTATATTAATAAACATGAAAATCAGGTGACCCTTAGATCCGATATAAAGAAATTCCAATCTAAACTTGAGTACATGGTTCATGACAAATTTATATTTCTCCTTGCGTTACACGGCACAGCAGGTGACTTTTTAAAAATATTGAGATTGCATAAGAATAAAGACATCACCGAAATGGCTAAACATTTAGATACAGATAGTAAGACATATAAGTCACTTGAAGAAAACCTCAAAAGTAATTCAGCACTTCTAAAAGAATATGGAGAAAAGCTCGGAGAAATATTAGGTGTTGGAAATTTTGAAGACTGGCTAGAATTAGTAGCTTCAACATTGATAAAAGTTTTGCCTGTATCAACAATCGTCGGTGCTCACACAAAAAGTGATCTCGAAATAATAGAAATCAGTGTACCATCTGTCTATCAAAAAACAGATGAGAATGGAATCGGCTATTATATTACCTATACAGAGGAAGAATTAAAAAGAAATTTATTTAACCTTGATAATATACTCAACCAAGAAGTACACGATGTTTTATATAAAGATAAAGTGTTATCAAAATCTGAAATAGAAAAAGTAAAGACGATGCTGAAATTGTTATTGGAAGATGACTAATTAAAGGAGGCACATAATGGCTTACTTCCGTAAACGGGGGGATAAGTGGAGTTACACCGTCAACCTAGGTATAGACACTATTACAAAAAAACGAAAACAGATTACAAAATCAGGATTTTCTTCAAAAACAGCAGCTAAAGATGCAGCTAAAGAAATGGAATTCAAAATTTCTAGAGGAGAATTTGTACAAGACTCTAATATGAACTTTCATACGTTAGCAGAAAAGTGGCTTGAAAGTTATTCAACACAAGCTAAAGTAAGTAGTGTACGGGCTAGAACAAAAGAATCTAACGTATTACTTAAACAGTGGAAAAACACACCAATAAAAAGTATTAATAAGTCTGTTTATCGAGAATATTTAAATGAACTTAGCAAAGTGTATTCACTGAACTATACAATTGGCATTCATACGACAGGCCGAATGATGTTCAAATTTGCCGAAGAGTCGGAATGGTTACAACAGAATCCGACAGAAAATTATAGCCTTCCTAAACAACAAGCTACTATTGAAGAAGTTGAAAAGGAGAATCTCAGAAAGAAATTTCTAGAAAAAAACGAGCTTATAGGATTCTTATCCCTTGCTCGTACTGAAGGTCTTAGTAATGATTATACGCTGTTTTCTCTATTAGCGTATTCAGGAATTCGGATAGGTGAATCGTTAGCCCTCAAGTGGTCTGATATCGATTTTAGGCGAGGATCTATAAGAATTTCCAAGACTCTATACAATCCCACCAACAACAAGGTGAATTACACTTTGCTTACACCAAAAACAAAAGGTTCTATCCGTACAATCAAAATGGACGATCAGGTCATGAAGTTATTGAAAAAGCATCTAATACAGCAAAATAAAATGAAAATACAAAACACACATACTTACATGGATGAAAACTTTGTCTTCACTTCACCAGAGGGATATCCATTAGTGCAAAAACTGCCAGCAATACGTTTACAACGTCTTCTTAAGAAGTTACCGCATATCCACAAGGAAGTTACGTTGCATTCGTTCAGGCATACGCACACATCATTACTGATCGAAGCAGGAGTGGGGTTGAAAGAAATTCAACAACGATTAGGACATACAGATATTCAAACAACTATGAACATCTATGCTCATATGACTGACAACATGGAAGAAAAGGCCTCCCATCAGTTCAGTAAACTGATGGAAGACCTTCAACTTTAAAAGATATTTACATGTTAGGTGAGCAAATAGGTGAGCATTTATTTCTAAACACTCGTTAAACTCCTTTATATCAAGGGATTTAAAACCCTATTACATCATGCTGCCCATTCATTAACTATCATGGTCGTATGAACGGTTAAACATAATGACTAAAACCCGTTTTGGAGATATCGGAAAAGGGTTTTACAACATCAATCAAAGGCATTATAAGGCCCTTCAATGATTTAGTTGCAATAATAATGCCAAATTCCTTTCTCCATTTCCTTATTAATTTCCCCTTGTAATTCAAGATAATCTAGATAACCAATAATTTCAGACATAATATTGAAAAACTGCTTTTCATACTTTTCTTTATATCGTAATTGGGCAATTCCACTTGCGGTTGAAATTCCGGATTTAATAATGCTTATGTATTTGTTGGCTTTTTCATCAATCTCTTTTATTCTTTCTTTTAATAAATCAACAGGATTTTCTATGATTATACCATGACCTGAAAAAACGAGTTCAACATTCAATGACGAACATTTCTCTAATGACTGCTTTTGCTGGACCAAGGATTTTGTACGGATCCCATCATAATCTGGTTCAATGAAGGCATTGCTTGGAATATTTTCAATTAATAAATCTCCAGCAAATAGCCACTTACACTCTTTGCCATAAAAGGCAACCTGGTCTGGAGCGTGCCCTGGGATTTCCAAAATATTAAAACCAAAAAGTTGGTTATTGGTAATTTCTTGGATTTCGCAATGGATTTTTTTATCCTCACCTAGAATAATAGGATTGCGTAAATTATCCACTTGTTGATCCCCGATTTCCCCACATCCCATCTCCTTGTATAGTTTTCTGAAAAACTCTATTCTCATTTTCGTATATTCTTTATCTCTTTTCAGTACAAGTATGGCATATGGATGAGCGTATACAGGAATGGAATGCGTAGATACAATTCGGTTGACTAAACCAATATGGTCCAGATGATGGTGTGTTAGCAGAATCCTCGTGATATCAGTAAGTGTGAAATCATGATTCTTTAAAGTCTTTTGTAAGGAATTCCAGCAATCGTCTGTGTTCAATCCGGTATCAATTAACGTTAAGGAATTCCCATGTTTCACTAAGAAAAAGTTATAACTTTTCAATTTATTGGAAGCAGGGACAATGATGGGCATTACCTCCATATTATTTTGTTTAAACAACACATTCCCCCCTAATCTGTTATGAAATTAGAATAAGAACAAGATTAGTCCACATCTTTCAAAGATGAGGCGGACTAATTTGTTCTTTAGAAAATTAGATACTAGATGTGACTTCTTGCTCTGGAGTTGATGGTACTTCTTTTGAGTCAACTTTAGCTGGTGCTGTTTCTTTGAAGAATAATGAGAATAATAATGCCAGCACACCCGCACCAGTAGCTACCAATAATGGTGTATGGATACCATACATGTCTGCTAAAGCTCCATTCACCATTGGATTTAAGAATCCACCGAAGAATTCACCAATACCGATTGTTAATCCTACTGCAAGACCTGAGTACTGTAATGGAACGGACTCAACAGGAATAACTGACATCGACATACCAATTACACCTGAACCTGCAGCACCGATGAATAAAAGAACCATCATTAATGGAACTGAATCGACGAATACTACTGTCAATGGTACGAGAATTAACAACAAACCAGATACTAAAGAAGCCGATTTACGACCAGTACGCTCTGAAAGCATTGGGATTAAGAAACCGAAAAGTGCATAACCGACACCGAATGCAGCCATTACGAAACTCATTGTCGTATCTGATAAACCTTTTGCTTGGACTAAATATGTTGGTCCGAAAATTTGGAATGCCATAAGTACTGTCATCACTAAGCTGAAAACAATAATGGATAACCAAATATTACGGAGCTTAAGAATATCTTTAACTTTAATTTTTTCAGTCGATTTTGTAGCATGCATAGTATGGTATTTCGCTAGATCTGGATTTTTAACTGCTTTTAAGATGACTAAGCTTAAAATAATCCCTGGAATAATCGTTAAATAGAATGCCATATGCCAGTCAAAATTAGTTGCTAACGCAACGATTGCTACAGGCGCTAAAATGCTACCGAATAATGCGTTACTTGTGTTCATTGTGAAACCTAAGTTAAATCCGCGACGACGCTCCGAAGATTCCATTGCTAAAATCGATTGTGTTTGCGGAATCAGTGGACCTTCTACAATACCCATTAATAGACGTAGTACGAATAACATAGCGAATGATTGTGCTAAACCATGTAATAATGAAATAACTGAGAATGCGAATACTAAAATTGCTAACATTGCTCTCTTATTATTCACTTTATCTGAAATAAATCCACCTAATGGACCAGCAACTGACCAAGTTAACGCAAGAGCTGCTCCAAGCAAGCCCAATTGCGTGTAGTTTAGTCCTAAATCTACAGAGATCATTGGGAATAAGTAGTTAATCGCTAAACGGTCAAAGAATACGAATCCAATTAGAAAGAAAAAGATTACGGTCAATTTGTTCTCATAAGTCCAAAACTTTGGTTTTCCCATTATTAAAACACCCTTCCTTAAAATCACGTATTGTTATAGCTAATAAAATAAATCATAAAATACGGTGATACCGAGTTGATTAGTAAAAATTACAATCATCTGGATTTCAAGGCCTAATGAGGCTGCCTAACCTTCTATAAAGAAAGCGATGGATATTGATTCCCCATTAATAATCCAAGAAATAGGAAATAATCAATGATGGGTGTTTCTTCAAAAACAAAGTTCGAAATATTACGAATATATTTTACGAGCCATGACTTGCTTCGTATATCATCCAGTTCCTATCAGTATTTTCATTTATTTATAGGTATCATAGTCAAATAGAGTTAATAAAGATAACCATTGTTTTCATTGGGTGTTCGATCACTTGTAAGTGCTTTCAAAAATATTGTAGTTATAGAAATCAATTTATCTATCTATTTTACGTAGCATCAGTATAGATGTACAAAAAGTTCTATTATGGGGTCAATCCAATTAATTTCTCTGAAAGAGGGTGACTTGAACTTTTCAAATTCAATTGATATAAATATGTACTGATATGTGGCGGCAATGGAAGTTTACAATTCACCTTCTACGATATTGTAAAAGGAAATCGACTATTAGTTAGTAGCATCAGACTGTCAAGAAAACCTCGACAGTCTATTTATTTATCAAAATACTTTAACACATTAGATCTCTTTATTTAAAAAATCACCTGTACGTTTGTAAACGTCTTTATATTCATCAAGATGCGTGAATTTACCTAAGAAACCGTGAGTTGCACCTTCGTATCTTTTTGTTTCAACATGTACACCAGATTTTTTTAAATTCTCAGCAAATAGTTCCCCTTCACCTCGCATTGGATCATATTCTGCTGTGATGACAAGTGCTGTTGGAAGATTTTCTGAATTTTCTTCTCGGATTGGTGAAACAAGCGGATTATCAGTATCTACATTTCCTAATAAATAGAAGGAATTATGTTCAGCTAATTGATCACTTTCTACAAAATAGCCCTTTCCATTTTCCACTAATGATGGGTAACGAAATTCACTGAAGTCAAGGTCTAGTGATGGATAATACAATACTTGCTTCGTAATGATAAATTCCTGTTTGTCACGGGTCATTAGAGAAACGGCAGCAACTAAGTTACCACCAGAACTATCCCCTGCAACTGCGAGGTTCTTCCCATCCCATTTTAATTCATCCTTATGTTCTGTTGCCCATTTTGTGACGTTATAGCAATCTTCTAATGCAGCAGGATATGGGTGTTCAGGAGCAAGACGGTAATCAACAGAAATGACTTTATATCCGGATTCCATGCAAACCGGGCGTACGATTTCATCATGACTTTCTAAATTTCCAGAAAAAAATGCTCCACCGTGGAAATACATTAGAAGTGGATAAGAATCACCTTCCTTCGGCGTATAAATTCTTACTGGTATATCCGCTTCAGAAGTCGGAATTGTTTTTTCTTCAACAGAATAAACTTGTACACGTTTTTCAACAGGTAAAACGGGTGCATTGAACACTTTTCTATGTTCTTCTGGAATGATTTTCTGTTTCTCATCAGATACTGGAATAGAATCTAACACTTTTTTTATCTCGGGATGTACAGGCATCTTAGAGAACCTCCTTCTTTCATTTATTCCGTTTTATTAGATAATTAAATAGCAGAGCATTACCTACTTGAATATTAGTTCATACCTCGTTCTAAAAACCATATATTTCCTAGTAATGTAAGTGGATTATACAAGAAGGCTGATTAGATGTTGCCGCAAATAACCAGCCTCCACTTTTTTAAAAGTGAGTTTTTTCAGGGAATGCAGTCTTTGCTTGGTCTGTTGGGAATAGACGAGATAATTCTTGGTAAAGCTTTGTAATTGGTTTACGCTGCTCTTCATAGTTTTGCAAGCTTTCCGCAGGTGTTATAGTTCCAGCAACTGCTTCAGCAATTGCTTCTGCTAATACTTCAGCATCCTGGATCGCCATGTTTGCACCTTGGCCTTGGTTGTGAAGCATTGCGTGAGCAGCGTCACCAACTAATGTTACAGTGTTTGTACTCCATTTAGTGAGTGGTTCAAGGTCACTTAATGGTCGAGTTACGATATCTTCTAGCTTGATATTCTCAACAATTTTTTGAAGTGTAGGTCCAAAGCCTCTAAAGCTATCCATAATTTGTTCTTTTGTTAAAACAGGACGCAATGCGAACTCGCCAGGTACTGTGATATCTACAGATACTTGTCGACGACTTTCTAATGGTAATAAATAGAATGAATCATCACCGTTTACGTATATACGTAAAACGTTTTCTTCTGAAGCCATACCAAGAGCCTCTTCGAAAGGAATTAAAACACGGTGTGCTAAGTAACCGGAATAGACTGGCTCAACATGGCCTAATACTTGATTGCGAACTAGTGAACGAATGCCGTCAGCTGCAATTACGATATCAGCTTCGATTGTTTTACCGTTTTCAAATTTCACTTCTACATAATTACCGTGGTCGATTATTTCAGTTAAACAGTGGTTTAAGTGAAGCTGGTCTTCTGGAATATGAGCTACTAATAAATCTAATAAATCTGCACGGTGAATTAAACGAGCATAAGCATCTGCTTCGTCACCCGTTAATACTGGCCAAGTTTCTCTAATTAATACTTGGTCATCTCCCTGGATAATTTCCATGAGGTTACTTCGTGCAGTTACTTTTTCTAACTCTTCATATAAGCCCCATTTTTTAAAGCAGTTTACACTTGGCGGACGGACACCGATACCAGCACCAACCTCTTTTAAAACAGGTGCTTGCTCATACACGTCTGCACGAATTCCTTTCGCTTTTAATGCATTCGCAGCTGATGCACCACCAATACCGCCGCCAATAATTGCAATTCTTAATTCAGATTTTGATTTCATAAATATTCCCCTCCTATGCAATATCGATTTCTTTTGTTTTTTTGTCATAAGCATGCCTTAAAGGAACCAATGAAAAAGCAATAGCCGCTATAATACCTGGAATTGCAAACGAAAGAAAATTCATTTGCGCAGATAAATTAAGTGAAACTAGGAAGCCTCCAAATGTCGGCCCTATAATCCCACCAATTCTTCCAATTCCCGAAGCAAAACCTATGGCAGTTGAGCGAATTAATGAAGGATAGTATTGTGATACAAAAGCGTATGAAATATTTTGAGCCCCCATTGTACATGCGCCAGCAATAAAAACTATTAAATAGAGAATAGTCATGTTAGTTTTAAAACCAAGAAGCGTCAAGGAAACCGCTGCCATTATAAACATCGGAACGAGCACCTTCTTAACTCCATATTTATCTGCAAGACCTCCAAGGATTAACGTTCCAACAATAGCACCGATATTTAAAACAATCATAAAGGATAAACTTGAACTAAGAGCATAGCCAGCACTAAACATCAAATTAGGAAGCCAAGTACTGATCCCATTAATCATTAACAAACACATAAAAAAGGCAACCCAAATCATTACCGTACCAAGTGCACGATTATTTTTAAACAATGCAATCACAGGAGAATTAGGATTTTTTTCTGTTTCTGTACTTATTACAAACTCCATATCTGATGTTAAGGATACCTTGTCATTAACTTTTGAAAGAACCAAACGAAGTTCGTCTTTTCGGCCTTTCACCAAAAGAATAGCAGGTGAATCATGAAAATACTTGACCACAAAAGGAATGAGCAAAAGTGGAATCGCTGCTACCCAGTAAACACTTTTCCACCCCATAAGAGGTATAAAGTAAATACCTACAAGACCTGCCAAAATACCACCTACAGAAAAGGCACACATCACGATTGATACCATGGTGTTATGCAAGTGTTTCGGTGCGTAATCGGTCATGATGGCAATCACATTTGGTAGGACACCGCCAATCCCGATTCCAGCAATAAATCGGAAAATAGAAAACATTAATGGACCAGGTGCGAATGCACATAAAAACGTAAAGATACTAAATAGGACCACACTTAAAATAAGGATATTTTTTCTTCCAAATTTATCAGCCAAAACTCCAAAGAATATGGCCCCTAGCATCATTCCGAAAAATCCGTAGCTACCAATGGCTCCTGCTTGAACAGGTGATATGGACCATTCCTTCATAAGGATAGGTATGACAGAACCATATATAACAAGGTCGAACATATCAAAAACAATAATGATGCAACAACAAATCAATAACCTCAAATGAAAGCGATTAAATTTACCTTCATTAACGACGTCGGTAATATTTATTTTAGCCATCCCAAACCCCCAGCCGTTTATAGTAGATACACGCTTGAATCTTAAATAACCGGCCTACTCCCCAATTGCTTGGAATTTCCTAAAGCAAGACAAACTCCAAAATCCCATCCCGAACCAAAGAGTTTATCCGCTACCTGACATTCCTGGATTGTTTACTTTTAGCTACGGTCAATTGTATGTTTTATGGTGTACCTAGTCATTGTTGCACTTTGAGAGCCTCTGATTGCATGTCGCTGGACGCATGTAGCTTAAGAGGAGCAGCAGTACATTCCTGCACGTATTCGAATGTAACGCCAGGAGCGAGTTCCCGTACGACAAGGCCATCATCTGTCACATCGATTACCGCAAGGTTTGTATAGATACGATTTACACAGCGAGGCGCAGTCAGTGGAAACGAACATTCCTCAACGATTTTCGCCTCTCCTTTATTTGAAGTATGTTGCATAAAGAGGAAAACACGCTTGCTGCCAACAGTCAGGTCCATGGCTCCTCCTACACGTCCAAGAGTAGCGTTAGGGAGTTTCCAACTCGCAAGATCACCGTACTCAGAGACCTGGAATGCTCCAAGTACTGCTGCATCAAGGTGACCGCCGCGGATCATTGCAAATGATTCTGACTGCGAGAAATAGGAACCACCCGGTCTTAATGTGATTGGTTCTTTTCCGGCATTCACGAGGTCCATATCTTCTTCACCAGGTTCAGGTTTTGGACCTAATCCAAGAAGACCATTCTCACTATGGAAAATGATTTCTCGACCTTCAGGAATGAAATCGGCTACAAGCGTCGGTAAACCAATCCCTAAATTCACGAACCATCCATCTTCTAGATCCATCGCTACTCGAGAAGCCAATTCAGGCATTGTCCATCCAATTACTTGTTGTTGGTCTTTACTCATTCACTAACACCTTCCCTTCATGTTGCGCTTCAGCTTGCACTAAACGATGTACGAAGACACTCGATGTCACGATTGTTTCTGGATCGATTTCTCCGACTTCTACAATTTCGTTTACTTCAGCAATTGTTGTTTTTGCCGCTGTCGCCATCACCGGGTTAAAGTTGCGCTGTGTCTTCCGGTAAACAAGATTGCCCCAACGGTCAGCCCGATGTGCTTTAATAAAAGCGTAATCGCCTTTGATTGCATGCTCTAAGAGGTGCATTTGGCCATCGAATAGACGCGTTTCCTTACCTTCTCCAAGTTCGGTGTGGGCCCCTGTTGGAGTGTAAAAGGCTGGGACTCCTGCTCCACCTGCACGGATTCGCTCCGCTAATGTTCCTTGAGGGGCAATTTCTAATTCTATAGTTCCTTTTTTGAGACGCTCAATCAGATCATCAGCGTGTGGACCAACAGGGAAAGAGCAGATAATTTTTCGTACTTGATTGTTGCTAATAAGCGCTGCCACACCGTCGCTAACTGCGCCAATATTATTTGATACAACCGTAAGATCCTTAGCTCCCTGCTCCACAAGGGCGGCAACAAGATATGACGGTAATCCGCTTCCCCCAAATCCACCAACGAGCAACGTTGCTCCATCCTGTATATCTGCAACGGCTTTTGCTGCATTTTCAAACTTCTTCTGGATCATTTAGATTTTCCCCCTCTCATTTATGTGCAACAATAAGCTCTTCTTTATAACCATGCATCGTCACAAAATACGCGCAAGGTAAGTTCCGTGGATCCCCTGTATAGCCAATCTCATCAGCAATAGATCCAAACGGTCCATATAGTCCATCATTTTCAGTGATCTGTGCATCTATCGATAAGTGTCGCTGAACAACGTCAGCCAGCTTCGCATCCATTTCTAGACTTGCTCGAATCACAGAAGCAACCTCATCTCCATCTAGCTGGGGATTGACAATCGCTCCGTTTGCGTTCCTAAAATGATGTCCTAAGTACAAGCGCTTCGGACGCACTTCTTCAAGAAGATGCTGTAAGCTTTGGCGATAGTGAGCAGGGTGTTCAATTGTAGGAATCCTACTTTGCGCCCCACCATACATTTGCACAGCGTCGCCTGCAAAAGCCCAGTTCACGCCATCAAGGACAAATGTCACCGATCCGATAGAGTGTCCTGGCGTTTCCACTACCGTAATCGACACATCACCACCAAGTAATAATCGATCGCCACCAACAACCTCTACTGTTGGCTCCAGATCTTCTCCGATATCGTTGAGCAGGATGGCTGTATGCTTTTCCTGCGTTTCCGCATCCAAGTATTGACCTTGAAGCTGTTTGTAATCTGTAATGTGTGCACTACGATTACGTAGTAAATATGCTTCCTTCTGAGGAATCACAACTTCTGCGCACCCCCTTGTTTTCTCCCAAATCGCTCGGGCACCACCAAGATGGTCAACGTGCCCGTGAGTCAGAAGAATCCAGCGTATATCCTCAATTCGTAGGCCATGCTCGGCAAGAACTGTCTCAATTTCCTGTGAAGCTGATGATGCAATTCCTGTATCAATAAGTGCAGGCTCCGGTGCGTCGATATAGTAGGCATACGCAGATGTTCGACCAAATTTACATTCGATCGGTATAACACGTACTGAATTTGTCATGTTTTTCACCCCTATAATCTAGTTTATGACCACAACTCCTTCTATTTAAGAAGAGGTGCTGTGGATGTTCTTTAGCAGGAGATACAGCCAATTCAGCACACCATTATTTCGTTAATTTGTTTGTAACGTCGAATTCTTTAGGAATTACCGGTAATACTAAACGCGATGGGTGCTCTGCATCTCGATAGATTTTGTGCGCTGTCGCACGTCCACACGGTAAGTGGTAGCTATCTGGTGGTAATAATTTTGCATCTTCTCCATCAAGTGGTTCGTTACATGCAAGCTCTAGTTCAATACGATGTCCTGGTTTAATTAAGAATGAGAATGGATATAACCGAATCGCATACTCGATAATTTCACCAGGTGGTACTGGTACCACACGGTTGTGTGGATGCCAAGGCTCACCGTATGTTGATTTTTCTTCATTTAGTTCCCGATGAGATGCTTTTAAATAACCTGATGTCATTAACGTACGTTTGCCACCTGGATCTACCTCATAAAGCTTCGCAATGAAGTTTGTATCATCTGTATCGATTTCTACATGGATATATAATGCCCCTGTACCTGTCATTTCTGCAGGCTCTAGGAATTTATCACTCGTCCATTTAATCGTTTCGGATGTTGTTGTTACTGTTAATGGCGCTTGGTAGAAGCCATCTGGATGTGCATATTCAGATGTTAATGGCTCCGGTTTCTCGCTAATTTTATGGCGAGGACGTAAGTAGAACTCTTTCTTTTCTTCATATGGCAATGGCCAGTGATCCTCTTTTCGCCATTTGTAAGAACCTTCTACAGAGAACTGCACTGTTGGTTCGTCCATAATGCCATTGTCAATACCTTTTAACCAGTAATCATACCAGCGGAACATTTCATCATGGCTTTCATGGAATGGACGCTCTAACATTGGTGGAAGCGCTTGGACATCAAGCTTTTTAATGCCTGATACTTTGTGGAAGCATTCGATTGTGCCTTCAACGTTCCAACCGCGACCCCATTTTGCTTGGAAGTAAGTTGGGATTTCTACTTTATGGGCTACTTCTAATGCGCTATTTTTTTGCCAGAATGGGCCATCAAGTGGATTTAATAAGTAATCTATCCACAATTCGTGCCGATCTTGATAATGTAAAAGGTGAACGAAATCTGACCAATGTGCGATATCTGGATCGTTTAAGCGTTCTTGCGTTTTTTCTTTAAGCTCTTCTGGAGTAAATACTTTCGAGCTCTTACTTGCAACGTTATTGAATGCATTACCACTATCGCCGCCGCGTCCTTCACGAGAAGCACGTGGCATTAACCACATGATACCGCCGTGATAACAAAGCTCGTACAGATCGAAGTGACCACCGTTCGCAAAGATTGCTTTTAAGTGTGGTGGTTGCTCCGCTGCACCTAAAATTTGAACAGATGCAAAGTATGAAATACCGATCATCCCGATATTTCCGTCACACCAATCTTGCTCAGCCATCCATTCCACGATGTCATAGATATCTTTTCCATCTCCATGACCACCAGAATTATAGTTACCGCACATTTGACCTTCAGAACCACCTGTACCACGTATGTCTGCGATAATATGAGCATAACCTCGTGATACGACTTCACGAATGTCACCTGCTTCAATCGCTCCGTTCCATAGATGACTTGGACGTGCTTGTGGAGGTAATGTTAGCGCTTGCGCTTGTAGTTCTTTACCGTATGGGCTAAGAGCAAGTAATGCTGGTACTTTTACTGTGCCTTCAGGACGGTAAATATCTGCAGCGATATGCACGCCGTCACACATTTTAATGCGTACGTCCTTAGTGATAATCATTTAAATTCGCTCCTCCTCTTAGTCTTTCTAAGTATGTTTTGAATCTGTATAGTGACAGTTCAATCAATAGGAAATTGACAACGTTCACAATAATCAGATTTTTTATTATTCATTACATCCGCCTATGTTCTAATAAAGCGAAGTAGCAAAGCCTATTCATTAAAATCCTCAGGCAGGTGTGAAGCACGGTACAAAAGAACCTGGATTATCTTCATCGCCACTTTGCTTGAATACCACTTTTACCTTTTGATTGATATGCACCGTATCTAGGTCACAATCGACGATATTTGTCATCATTTTTGGACCTTCATCGAGCTCAACGAAGGCGATGGCATATGACACTCCTCGTCGCATCACACTATAAGTGTAGATACTACCAGTGCCATTTGCTTCTTTCCATGTCGTTTTCTCGGTCATACAATACGGGCATAACACACGTGGATAATAATGATACTCACCACAAGAATCGCACTGCTTTATCAGAAGCTTTCCTTCTGCAGCAGCATCCCAATATTCCTTGTGTTCTGGATGAATCTCAGGGATCGCCATCGTTCTATCTTGATATTGAGTTCCCATTCTACTACACCCTCTCCATGATCAGTGTTGCACTACCGTGACGGCTTGCTAGTCCGCCACCAGTACCATGAGCTAACGCAATGTCACAATTTTTCACCTGCACTTGCGGGTGTGCTTCGCCACGTAGCTGACGGACAGCCTCTATCACTTTAATGATGCCACCTCGGCTTGCTGGGTGATTGTTATTTAACCCGCCACCATCCGTATTGATTGGGAGCTTACCCACTCCTGAAATCAGGTTCCCATCAGCGACGAATTTTCCACCCTCGCCTTTTTCACAAAAACCTAAGTCTTCAAGCTGCATTAACACCGTAATTGTGAAGCTATCATAAATGGACGCATACTTAATATCTTGAGGTGTAACCCCAGCCTCCTCAAAGGCTCTAGGCCCTGACCAAATAGCGCCTGTATACGTAAGATCCGTTTTGCCGCCAAGTAATCCTTTAGGTGCTTCGCCACAACCCATCACTCGGACAAGTGGACGCTTCAGACTTTTGGCAATCTCGGGTTTTACGACAACTAAAGCACCGCCACCGTCACTTACTACACAGCAATCCAGTTTATGTAATGGATCAGCAATTATAGGGGACTCAAGTACGTCCTGAACCGTCACTAAATCACGCAGCATAGCGTTTGAATTATGCCTGGCATGATGTGAAGCTGCGACTTTGACCCATGCTAATTGTTCACTCGTCGTGCCATATTCATGCATATGACGCATTGTAGCCATCGCGTACTCATTGACAGCAGTCGGTCCAAAAGGAAGTTCAAACGGTGTATCTGGAACATTTGCACCAACGATCTTCTGTTTGACACCACTTCTGCCCTCTGAACGTGGACGACCCGCCATTGTAATTAATGCAACATTACATTTGCCAGCTGCGATTGCATGTGCAGCATGGGAAACATGGGCAATGTACGATGAACCGCCAGTGTCTGTACCATCTACATGGCGTACATTGAGACCTAAATAATCGACCATAGACAGCACACCACCCGGAGCGTCACCGGCACAAAAATATCCGTCTACATCTGCAAATGCTAGTCCAGCATCTTCTAATGCACCTTTCGCACATTCTGCATGTAAAGCAGCAACGGATTTATTCGGTGCCTTACGCAGTGGGTGCTCGAACGCCCCTGCAATATAGGCCAATCCTTTAATACTCATATTCGTTATCCTCCCGCTATGTTGTTCAACTATTTTCCGAAATCATATCTCGTCACTTTTCACAGATCAAAGCGAGTAATGAAAGTGGGTGTAGGCTTCTAGAATCAGAAGCAGAAACTGCCCTTCTTAGGCCTTTTGTGTTAACACTACCGTTTTCACGAAGGAACGAGGTTTTTGCATAGTTAGGATTTTCGCAGGATTGTTTACTAAAAGTTGTTCAAATACTTCTTCACCAACACCCGCTTTACGAAGATCTGGTAAGAATTCTTCAAACAGGTAGTTTACTGAATGTCCTTTTAATCCTGGCCAGCCAAGAGCACAGCAGTTGGCATCAGCTGAAATAAGTGCACGGTCAACAAAACCTTTATCAAGGAAACGAAGGAAATGCTCAACACGATCTTGACGAGGACGTGACCAATATGGTGAACCTTCCATCTCACTGTCATAGCCAATTGTATCGAAGCCTACCCATCCACCTAATTCTGCAATCATCGTATCACGGTCTTCATCGAGATATCCGCCATCATCAGCATGCCCCATAAGTACGCGATCAAGTGGTAAGCCTTCTTCATCGAAGATTGCAATTGCAGATTCAGCATCTACGCATAAATGTGTAATAATTGGGACACCCGTTTGTAATGCTGCACGTGCAGCTGCACGGTAAATGCGTTTATCAAGTTCGCTTAGTTTACCACCGCGACTTACCCCTACTTTAATAGCGCCAGCTTTTGCGCTCGTACCGTCAATACCAACTGTAATTTCATGGATGAATAAATCCGTAAGATATTCGACTGGTTTGTTACGGAAATATGGTAGAGCTGAGTCACCTGCTACAAAGCCTGTAACAGCAATAATATTGACCCCTGTTTTTCGTGAAAGCACTTGGAAATATTCGACATCGCGTCCGTTTCCAATCCCTGTACAGTCTACGAATGTTTTACCGCCGTATTCACGGAAGCGACGTAACTTTTGTACTGTAACATCAAACGCTTCTTCAGGTTTTTTCCACCATTGTGTATCTAGGTCACATCCAGGTAGACCGAACCCAACATGCTCGTGCATTGCCGTAATCCCTAAGTCTTCAGTCGCGATTGGCCCTAAAACCGTATTTACCTTACCCATCCTTTATTCACTCCTCACGTTTAGTTTTGCTCTGTTACCAAAACAGATTCTTTTTCTGTAGCTGCTGAAGCATCAACAGTAAATACACGTTGTGGGTTTTCTTCTAATAAAATGCGAATTTGTTCATCAGTTACACCTACTCTACGTAGGGTTGGAACAAATTTTGTTAGTAAGTAATCGAAACCAAGCTCTTTTGCATCATGACCTTTTGCAACGCCAATTGCATTTGTTGAAATTAGGACACAATCACCAAAACCTTCTTTAAATAACGCTAAAATTAACTTTGCACGTTCTTCATCGTTCACGTAGCCTTCGTTTGTAGCCCAACCAACATGGTCTAATGCCACCATAGCACCATGACGCGCAACAGCGAATGCTTCTTTGCGGCGGACAGCATCTAGACGGTCAAGCCCTCCGATGATGACACGGTTTGGTGCAATGCCTTCACCTAATAAAATTTCTAGATCATTTACAGCATCCGCGCCGTATTGAACCGATACAGGTACTCCTGTTGCGAGAGCTGCTTGTGCAGATCCACGGAAAAGATTAATTTCTTTTTCTGTAATACCACTTTGACTTGCGATTGACGTCACTAATCCTGCTGAACTTGAACGTTCAATACGTGGTACAACGATTCCTTCTGTCACCTCTTTGGCGAACAAATCAGCAAATTGTTCTGCTGACCATGGTGTAGGCGGATTCTTTTGTGGTGTAACAAAGTATCCACTTAACATCGGCTCAGGTCCTAAACCTGTTGACGCTACGATATGTATACCTGTTGTTCTAGAAAGAGTTTCATAAAGCTTTACGTCACGACCGTGGAACATACCGCTACGATCTACAATTGTTTTTCCACCAAGTCTACGAAATTCAGTAAGCTCATGCTTTAATTCCTCAAATATCTTACTTCTATCCATATCGATCTCTGGTGCATACTCCGCACCAGGCATCACAGAAAGAAGTGATTCATGAATGAGCACAACACCTAGTTCTTGAGCAGGCACTAGTCCAAGAACAGTACGTACAACGCCTGAACTTTTTTCTTGTAAATTATCTAGCATTGTAAAACCTCCTATCATTTAATAGTTCTTCACCTTAGAGGTGTCGAAGGCGGTGATTTAGTTGAATAGAGAATCACTTAAACATACCCGTTGGTATTTTTATGACACAATCGGGTACACTACTAAAACCCCGTTTACTCAACAAATTCCCTTTAGCATTCCTCTACTAAAATTTAAAACCTCTCTCTTGAAAAAGTGAGGGGGTGAACTGCCTTTCCTTCCCCAGAATGTCATTTTTCAGTGTAATCGCTTTCTTTTCCGATAAAACAGCTTCAACTGTTCGATGTTTGGAAACGTATACATTTTTAAGTAAAAATGTAATGCTTCCGGTTCCCCTTTGCACAACGGTTTTCCATGTTTTTTGAATTTGGAAACGGAGCAAAAAAAGAAGCAATCGTGGCATCAAGATTTTTCTCCCATACTTCACTCTGGGTATCTTCAGGAAAGTAAGCTAGCATCCATGAATGCCTTATTGCTCGTTTCGTGTTTACTCCCACTTCATACTCAGGTATCGAGCTTTCGTCTTGTTCGTCCATAACTAAAATATATATAAAACTTCTTATTTTTGGAAATACCAAAAAATAATCATGGTAATAACCTTTTCCTTATAACGTTTGTTTATTTTTCAGATTCCTATTATAATAAATTCATAATCTTATAAATTTTCAAGCAGTACAGGGGGAGATTGGGGATGGACATTCGTCCATTGCGTTATTTTATTGCAGTTGCTGAACACTTAAATTTCACGGTAGCATCAAAGGAATTGTTTGTAGCACAACCTGCTGTAAGTCAACAGATCGCCCTTTTAGAAAAAAAATTAGGTGTAAAACTTTTCCTTCGAGATAAACATTCCGTTCAATTGACCAACGCTGGAGCTGTTTTTTTGAAAGATGCAAAGGAGATCATAAAGAAACTTGAAGAGTCGATTGAAAATGTCCAGCAAGCTGAGGAAGGGTTAATTGGGACACTTAATATAGGCTTATTGAGCGTACCCGTGAGAGAATTTTTGCCCCTTTTGATTCGAAAATTCAGACGCAAACACCCAAATGTAAAAATAAGGTTGAGCTATTATCAAGTTGGGCAAATGATTGAGAAATTAAAATCCGATGAACTAGACATAGCTTTCACACTTTCACTTGGATTACAAAGTATTGGTGGACTGGAATACAAAACTTTATGGCCTCAATCCCATTCTATTATCCTAAATCAAGACCACCCCCTTGCGAATAGAACGAGTATCAACATTTCGGAATTAGCCCATGAACCTTTTGTCATGCTGGACAGGCATGAAGCTCCTCCAGGTTTTGATTTATTGCTGGCTGTATGTGCCAATCATGGTTTCTCTCCAAACTTGGTTAGCACAGCTTCACGGATTGAAGCAGTGTACATGATGGTAGATTCAGATATCGGCATTACCATTCTTCCGAAATATCTACAGCTATACGCTCCTCCTACACTTCGTTTTATTGACATTGAAGGAGACAATCTTAAATTTGATGTTTTGGCTTCTTGGAAGAAAATAAATAAGAATCCTACTTTATCTTTATTTATTGAAGAACTAGAGTTGATGCACTCACAACAAATAGTTGATCCCTACAAAAAAACCACTCCCTAATGATAATGATAGGAAGTGGTTTTTGCTATTGATATAAATTATTAACATGACAACTTGACAAAATAAGTGAAAAACCGGGGAGATTTAGTCTTAACTATTTCTCCGATGCATGGCTTAATAGCCTTACATTATGCTGCCCATTCCTCCATATTAGGCATGCCCAAGCCACCTGCACCAACAGGTTCTGATTTAGCTTCTGTTTCCTAAGAAGCTAGGAATTCCCCTGCTGGTTTAAGAGACTATGGGAATAAGATAATCCATTCAATTATGGAAGTACTGAATTTCCCTTTCATGTGATAGGAAATGCTGCTTGCTCTCTTAAAAGCCTTTTTCGATAAACAATATTCGACAGCTGTACACTAACTTCATAAAGAACAAGTAAAGGGACAATGACCAAAATGTCCGAAATTAAATCCGGGGGCGTAATCAGGATTGATACGATAACCAGGGCAAAATAAGAAACCTTACGTGACTTTTTCAGCCTTGTAGGATTTAATATTCCTAATCTTGTTAGGAACATGACCACAAGCGGCATTTCAAATAAAATACCGAATGGTAAAATCAAGTTAATCATAAACCGAAAATATTTTTCCGCAGTAAACATCATCTCGAACTGCCCAGCGGAAAGTGAAGTCAGAAACCCTAAAACAATAGGAAATAACACAAAATATCCAAAAGAGATTCCTATGATAAATAAGATGAATAAGCCAGGGATAAAACGAAATGTAACCTTCCTCTCCTCGGGTTTCAATGCAGGTGCTACAAAGCGCCATACCTGAAATGCAGCTAGCGGAATAGTAGCAGCTATTGCACATACAGCAGCGATAATCATATAGACCCACAGGATCTCACTTGGACCGAGAACTGCAAGTTTTCCTTCTAAATCCTTAATAAGCAGTTCATATATATCCTTTACGAATATGAAACTCAATATGAAGAAAGCAACAAAACCTATCAGAGTTTTTATAATTCTGCTTCGGAGTTCCTCCATATGCTCAATAACGTGCGAATCCTTGCTTTCCATATTTGCTCCTCCTTTTTTGGTCACTTTGCGTACAAACCAATAGCCCCCCGAGTGGTGGCAAGTATTTCAATAATATAGCTTGAAGAAAAAAAACGCGGAAATACTATTTAAGCTCCGTCTAGACTGAATTTCTTTTGAACTTGTTGGCAACAACTATTACAATATTGACATACAAAGAAGCAGACGAGTCTCCCCGCCCGCTATCTCATCATTCCTATTTATCCCTCTTTTTTAACAGCTGTCACTTCAGACTTACTCTCTTTTTCTTCCTCTTTATCTGAATCAGATACTAATCCTTTGGTTGCACCTTTGAATTCTGATAAAGTGCGTCCAAAAGCCCGACCGATTTCCGGAAGCTTGGAGGGTCCAAAAATGATTAGAGCAATAACGAGCACGATGACCAACCCAGGAATTCCGATATTTGAAAGCATTCTCAGACCCACTCCTTTTTAGATACTTTTCCATTTTATATATATTAACTATTATTAACCTTCAAGTATCACTCTGGATAACTATTAATTAGTGACTTTCCCCCGCTTGTTCATCCTTTGTTTTTCATGTGCACGATTATGGGCGCGCGTACGATCTTCTTCGACTTCATTAGTT
The DNA here is from genome assembly GCF_001273755.1 of Peribacillus butanolivorans. Classification (GTDB taxonomy): domain Bacteria; phylum Bacillota; class Bacilli; order Bacillales; family DSM-1321; genus Peribacillus; species Peribacillus butanolivorans. The sequence goes on along the minus strand of NZ_LGYA01000001.1, from coordinate 1,812,199 downwards.
TTTTGGACACCTTCAGCAACGATGGCTGATGATACTTTTCTGAGTCCAGCTTGATCCTTATCAAAAACAAAGGATGCTCTTGTTGAAATATCTGCCCCTGGTTCTGTTACGAATGGAACCACACGGTAATCCGCCCTCCATTGCTCTGGTGTTACCTTGCATCGGACGTACCCACGGTAATCATTGAAGAATTTAATATGTGGATTTTGGCTTAATATTTTGTCAGTATCTGCTCGTTTGTCTGCCCCGTTTCCACCAGATGTGATGGATGTACCGACAAATTCCACACCGAAAGTCTTTGAGTTTGGATCATTGAAATCAGTTTTTAAATTGGAAGCCCAGCTAGCATGTACATCACCTGTCAATACGACCAGATTTTCAATGTTTTTGCTTTTTACTACATCTATCAAACGGTCGCGTGCAGCCGGATAACCATCCCAAGAATCCATGCTATATTTTGGAGCAGTAGGTGTTCCATAATTCCGCTGTGCAAAGAATATCTGCTGAGGAAGCACATTCCACTTTGTTTTTGAATTCGAAAGATTCTCAGTTAGCCACTGCTCCTGCTCTGGTCCGAGTAATGACCGCTTCGGATCAAGAGACTCTGGCGTTTGCGGTGAGCTTCCATCGCCGTTTGCCTGATCATCACGGTATTGACGTGAATCAAGTACAAAGAAAGAAGCCAGATCGCCATATGAGAAATTCCGGTATAAACGCATATCAGCCCCCTTTGGCAATGACGATTTACGAAGAGGCATATGCTCGTAGTATGCCTGATAAGCAGCTGCCCTGCGTTTGATAAATGCCTCCACTGATTGTCCCTTTTCCGGAATTACATTTGCATAGTTGTTTTCAACTTCATGGTCATCCCATGTCACGACCCATGGGAATGCAGCATGCGCTGCTTTTAAATGTATATCAGAACGGTATTGAGCGTATCTGTTTCGATAGTCCTCAAGTGTAATAATCTCCGGACTGTTATGGACACGGACATTACCCGTAGATGAGACATATTCATTTGGACCGTACTCATATATGTAATCGCCAAGGTGAAAGACAAGATCAAGATCTTCTTTTGCCAAATGTTTATAAGCTGTATAATAGCCATGTTCAAATTGTTGGCATGAAACAAAAGCGAATGTCAGACTAGAAACACTGGAACCTAATAACGGAAGTGTTTTCGTTTTCCCTGTCTGGCTTACTTCCCCTCCACTTTTAAAACGGTAAAAATAAACCTTGTCCGGTTTTAACCCGCTTACTTCCACATGGACAGAGTGACCCAGTTCTGGCCTGGCTATTTCCTTGCCATTCTTTACAATTTTTCTAAAATGCTCATCCTTTGCAATTTCCCATTTAACTGAAACAGCTTCATTAGGCATTCCGCCGCCATTCAACGGATCTGGAGCCAACCTTGTCCATAAAACAACACTATCTGAGAGTGGATCACCAGACGATACACCAAGAGTAAATGGATAATCGCTGAATTTTGGGGCAGCATTTACCTCAATTCCTCCCATTGATTGCGCAAGGGCAAGACCCAATGAAAGTCCGGCAAGCTTACTCGCTCCCTGGATAAAGTTCCGGCGGTCCATATTTTTGCCTAAGCTTTCTTCGCTCCAATTTTTTATCAATTCATCCATAGCTTTTTCATTCTTCATTGATCTTTCCCTCCTATATAATTCTTTGAATCTGGTTTTAGTATAGGGGGACTTTTTAAAAGACATATTAAGGAATGTAAATCACTAATTTCCCAATCAGGTATTTAGATACAGGACTTTGGAATCCTATAAACAAAAAAACAATATGACCTTAACCATTCATTAATTAATTCCCATAATATCCTAGATAAGTTGACAGTCTTTTTTCCTAATTTTCTTTATAAATCCTTTATTTAATCGTTACAAATAAATAGGTTTAAGCTCGATTAGGTTGCATCTATTAATACTTCATATTATGTGATAATCGTATCTCAAAAACCGAAGGATACTGTCGTCGTTGAAGTTTTATTCCCCTCGATCTGCAAATCATTTTCGCACCCCAAACGACAAAATCTGGGCTTTCTGCTTTTTCTTTATTTCGCTTAATGACATTAACTTAAGTCCATGGCCAGAATTGCAGACTCACATATCATTTTTAGGTCAAATGTACGTGACTTTATTTTCCCTTTTCAGATAAGTGTAGAAGCTACCGTTTCCTGAAAGAGTCTATCAACATATCAAAATCGCAATTAAACTGGGTCCAATACAATTCACTCTACACATGAATCATAAATTTTTAATAATAATCAAACCAATATCCTCCTCTATACGTTTATTTATAGTAAAGGGAGCAAAATTACAGCTCGATTAAAAATTTCGAAGGAAGGTGGTTAAGAATCTGCTGCATATTGACATGTATTTAATTCTCCTGCTTATCAATCTCGCTTAAGGCTTAAAAAATCGTATTTTAACATTTATCAATAAAATAATTTCACGGGGTGAAGAAATGTTGAAAAAAATGAAGTTTATAAGTGTATGGATTATAGCCTTACTTTCTGTGGTTATTCTACCAAATGTAATTGGTGCTTCTTCTACTAAAAGTAAAATTCCAGTGTCAGAGACAGGCTTTGACACCCACATCACCAACAATTCCCTTGCCGTAAGTCCAGATGAGCAAATAGCAGTTGTCTCAGATAGCCGTGAACAATCCGTCCTAGTCTATGATCTTACAAAAGGCAAGCTGCGCAAAAAGATCGACGGCTTTGGTTCTCCGAGAAACATCGTGTTTATTGATGGCGGCTCCGAGTTTGTCGTCTCAGACAGCACGCTCGGTACGCTTCGTTTTTACAGCACAAAAAACTTCACCTTGAAAGATGAAGTCGTCGTTGGTCCAGGTGCATTCGGGACTGCTGTCAGCCCTGATGGAAAGATATTGTATGTGAACAATCAAGCACACAATTCTGTCACTGTCGTGGATTTGGAAAAACGAAAACCGATGGCCGTCATTACCGGTTTCGCCCAACCAAGACAAGGCATAAAAGTCTCTCCAGATGGAAAATACATCTTTGTCACGAACTTTCAAGGAGATAAAGTATCCATCGTTGATGCCGCAACACAGAAAATCATTCGTGAAATATCAGGTTTCTCTATGATTCGCGGAATTTCGATCACTGCTGATGGAGGTACATTGTATGCCGCGAACAGCGGACGTAACAGCATTTCCGCAGTTGATACACTTGACGGCAATATAAAGAGTGAAATCAAAGTGGGTAGTGAACCATATGGTGCTTCTCTTTCGCCTGATAACAAGCTCCTTTATGCAAGCAATAAAGCTGACAATACGATTGACGTAATCAATGTCGCTGATCACCGGGTAGTTAAAACAATTGACGGTTTCAATGAACCAAGACAAGCAATTGTCTTTAGCCACGACGGGGACCGGGCTTATGTATTAAATCGGGATCTCTCTATTGCACGTGTGAATGTTAAGACCTTCTCCATCACGGATATAATTCAGGATGAGTCAAAAAAGTACAAGCTTAAAAGGCTAAGATCAGACAAAGTAGGGACATATTTAGCAGACCAAGAAGGAATGACCCTTTATTATTTCACAAAAGATGATTCTAGCGTCAGTAATTGCAAAGGTCAATGTAGTGAAATTTGGCCACCTTTCCATGCAGATAACATTATCTCCGCTAAAGGTTTCAACAAAAAAGAGTTTAATACTATCATAAGAGATGACGGGCAAAAGCAAACAACTTATAAAGGGCATCCACTTTATTACTTTGTGAAAGATAAGCAGGCCGGTGATATAAATGGACAAGGCGTCAATAATGTCTGGTTTGTTTTAGGCAAAAAGGTTTTTGAGGAATAATTACGTTTAGTTCTGCACATATAGTTAGAAATATCTCAATAAAACCGTTCATATTTGAGCAGATGAAAAATAAAAGAAAAATAGTTTTGTTTCATAAAAAATGGTCATAAAGTATAATAAATGTCACTTTTTTATTCTAGAATTTGATTAGCGCATGTTTTCCGCAAAAAACTGCCGAGACCCCTTTTATAAAGACTGAAAAAAGCTAAACAGTATATTGCTGAACGTTTTTAATGAAGTACCGTTATACCAAACCGAATAAGCTGTTGTTTTTGAATAAAGAATGTTAATAGTGGTTTCCTATTCTTGGAGAAAACTCTAAAAAAATTCAAGCCACCTTCTAATGATAGGTGGCTTTGTTTTATTCGAATAAGGTACTGGTTTAAAATCTTCATAAAATTTTAACTTGATGGTGATAGATTCTGACGACAAAACACAGATATTATACGCTATCGCGTTTTTCACTTTTGACCCCATTAAAGAATAAATCGGCACTTACATTATAGATAAAAACAACGGAGAACGGAATCCCATATAGAAATACCAGTATAAGAGATGGAATGGCTTTACGCCGGAGCTTAAACACTTGATTTTTAAGATATTCCGTTACTAACCTAATTTCCCGCATCACAATATTCCCGGATATAGAGGCAGTACAGAAGACAATAACTTTTTAGAAACAGGATGTTTTAATCGTTCTAGTTGTTCCAAATCATCTAACCATTCAACAACCTCACCATTGTACATTACCGCTAGACGGTCTGCGATGTAATTGACTGCCTGTAAATCATGGGAAATAAAGAGATATGAAAGTTGAAACTCTTCTTTTAATTGTGCCAAAAGATTTAATATTTGTACTTGAACAAGAACATCTAAAGCACTTACAGCCTCATCGAGAACAATTAACTTTGGCTTTAAGGCAATCGCTCTTGCGATATTGATTCTTTGTAGCTGTCCTCCACTGAACTGATATGGGTATTTTCGAATATCTTCCGGGCATAACCCAACGATCTCCAAAAGCTCCTGTACTTTCTTTTTCTCTTGAACAGACGTGAGCCTTTCGTAATTTCTTAACGGCTCAGCAATGATCTCCCCTACCGTTAGTCTTGGGTTAACAGCGCTATAACAATCTTGAAAGACAACTTGCAGATTTCGCCGTAACTCCTTTAATTCTTTTGCTTTTAAACAATAAAGGCTCTTCCCCTGAAACCATACCTCTCCCTGATCCGGCTTTTCCAGTCCCAGAATAATTTTGCCCAGGGTACTCTTTCCAGATCCACTTTCTCCAACGAGGCCTAAACATACTCCTTCTTCCATAGTTAGAGAGATGCTCTTAATGGCTTCAACAGATTTACGCTTCCCAAAAACAGGGTTCCCCAACAAGTATGTTTTCTTTATTCCTTTCAATTCAAGCAAGCTCACTCTTCATCCACCTAACTCTTTATCTTGATTTTACACATCGTACTAGATGGTCTTTTTCATACTCTTTAAATTCAAGATTATAACTTGAACATGTATAATCTGCGTCCTCACATCGTTCTAAAAAAGGGCATGTTTTTTCACTATTTATTAAATTGGGGCGCGAAACGCTTTCACGTTTTTCAACCTTTATCTTTCTTCTTGTTAATCCAAGTCTGGATTCCAACAAGACTTTGGTATACGGGTGCATTGGGTGATTTAGCAACTTCAACACTGGTGCTTTCTCAACGATATAGCCGCCATACATCACAGCTACTTCGTCAGCTAACTGAGCAATCACCCCTAGATCATGTGATACTAATAAAATGCATGTATTGTATTCTTCCCTTAACTTATCCAACTGTTTCAAAACCTGGAGTTGGTTTGTCGAATCAAGTGCAGTCGTCGGCTCATCAGCAATGATGATAGATGGACTTAATGACATGGTAATCGCAATCATAACCCGTTGCAGCATCCCGCCGCTTAGCTGAAACGGATATTGCTTCAAGACATTCTCTGGATTAGGCAGGTCCGTTTTTTCTAAATACTCCACAGCCATTTTCCGCGCTTGCCGCTTCGTTATGGGCAAATGAGTTCTAAGTGTTTCAATAAAATGCCGCCCTATCGTCCTCACAGGATTAAAAGCGATCATAGGGTTTTGCATAATCATAGCGATCTCACTACCCCGTACTTTCCTTAAGTCTTCTGTGGAAACATTTAAAAGATCAATATTTTTAAACTTGATACTCCCTTGTACCACCTTTGCCTTTTCAGGTAAAAGCTTTAACAAAGACATGCATGTCATCGTTTTCCCTGATCCACTTTCTCCGACAAGGCCCAACACTTTCCCAGCCTCCAGCTTAAAACTGACATCATGGACAGTTTGAGTCACTCCATACGGTGTCGTTACAATAACATTCAAATTGTCTACAGTTAGAATGGGGTCTTGTCCCATCTTCCATCCTCCCTTCTATTCCTTTTTTAGGTCTAGAGCATCCCTCAAAGCTTCGCCAAACAAGTTAAAAGCAATCACAACGATGAAGATCATCATCCCTGGGTACAGCATCAATGAAGGGGTTTCTCTAAAAAATGGCTTACTATCATTGATCATCATTCCCCACTCTGCATCTGGAGGCTGTATGCCAAGACCTAGAAAAGAGAGACCAGAAATTGCCAAAATAACTCCTCCGATGTCCATAAAGATTAATACAACAACTTGAGAGATGATGGCAGGTAAGATATGTTTGATGATAATGATACTCCTTGGTGTCCCGCATATTTTGGCTGCTAAGACAAAGTTTTGCTCCTTTACACTAAGTACCATACCTCGAATGACGCGTGCATAAAAAACCCATTGGACAAGCACCATCGCCAAAATCAGATTGCCAAGACTCGGTCCTAAAATTCCGACTAAAGCAAGGGACAGAAGAAAGCTTGGGAATGCCATGAGTATGTCACACATTCTCATGAAGAGATAATCAACCTTCCCCCCTATAAAGCCTGCATAAATACCAAGTGGGATACTAATAATCATCATTAATCCCATGACAAGGAAAGCTATTCCCAACGAGGTTCGTGTTCCATAGATTAATCGGGACAAAATACATCTCCCTAAATGATCAGTCCCCAATGGAAACTGAGAGGAGGGCCCTTGCAGCTTCTGAACGATATCAATCAAGTTCGGATCATTAGGAGCCAAAAAAGGAGCAAAAAGAGCCAATACTGTCAGGAAGGAAATAATCATGATGCTGATCATCATGAGCTTATGTTTCATCAGCTTTCGTTTCACGTTTTGCACCACTCTTATTTCTCTCCCTCCCAGCGTATACGAGGATCCAGGAAAGAATATGTAAGATCTACAAGAAGATTACAGACCACAAAGATCACACCCATAAATAATACACACCCCTGAATCATCGGATAATCTTGATTTAATATAGATGTGACAAATAACTGTCCCATGCCTGGCCAAGCAAAAATTGTTTCAACAATAACCGCTCCGCTTAGCATGTTACCGAAGCTCATGCCAAGTCCAGTTATCACAGGTAGTAAGGACTTTTTTAAGACATGCCTGATAACGATTAGTCTTTGGCGCAACCCTCTCGCTCTAGCATAAACAACAAATGGCTCATTCAAATTTCCCAGCATACTAGCCCGAAGCAATCGCATATACGTACCTATATACGCAAAAGCCAATGTCAAGGAAGGAAGCACTAGATGAGCCAAAGTCCCCCTTCCCAATACAGGAAATAAATCTAACTTTACTGATAAAAAATAGATCAAGAGAAAGCCAAGCCAAAAGGTTGGCATAGAGACACTTACAAAGGCTAGTATTCTGCTAAACTGATCAACAAATTTCCCCTTGTAAATAGCAGAAATCATTCCTAAGGGTAAACTAATAACAACAATAAAGATAAGCGAAGCAAATGTTAATTGAACTGTTGGGAAGAAATGTACCACAATTTCTTCCCATACAGAGTTATTGGACACATAAGACATCCCTAAATCCAATTGCAACACTTTTCCCAGCCACTCAAAATACTGGACATATAAAGGCTTGTTTAATCCAAGCTCAACTCGAAGGGCTGCCACTGTCTCATCCGTAGGAGGAATATGTGACGCCCTTAAGTAAGCTACTGCCGGATCTCCAGGAATTAAGTGAAGCAAGATAAAAGTGATGAGAGAAATTCCTAATAAAATTGGAATTAAACTTGTGAGACGTTTAAAAATAAACCAACTCATGTAGCACTCCTTAAGTTGTTTTTAAGTATCCCCACTTCAATTAACGTCAATTGAAGTTAAAGGGACCTCAGCTTCTTGAGGTAAAAAATCTACTCCACTAATGTTTTTTTGATACACTGCTATATTAGACTGATAAGATATCGGTAAATATATTGCTTGTTCGTGCAATGTCGTTAATATTTCTGAATATAGTATTTTTCTCTCTTCTTCGTCTGTAGTTAATAATACTTTCTTAATTTTCTGGTCTATTTCTTTTTTTATTGGCAGCCCTAATTGAGCGTTATAATCTGGACCACCATTTTCCGATTTTGTCGTCATAGAAGCTAAAAAGGAATGTGGATCAAACGGTACAGCCCAAGTAGATGTAAATAATAAATCAAATTCACCTTGAAATGCCGTTGTCCAAAAAGTATTAGTTTCTTGACTAGTCAACTTAACATCTATTCCCAGCTTTCTAAAATCACCTTGGGTAAATTCTGCGATTGACTTTTGGATGTTGTCTGTACTATTAAACAGTAATTCCAATTGCAATTCTTTTCCGTCTTTTTCTCTAAATGGTTTCCCCTTCACTTGTTTCCATCCAGCTTCATCCAATAACTGTGTTGCTTTTTCTGCATCATATTCATATGGCTTTATATTAATTTTCGTGTATGGCAAAGTAGGTGGAAACAAAGTATCAGCCTTTTTTTCCATACCATAAAAGATCTTATCAATAACAGCCTGTTTATTAAAAGCATGTTGGAGAGCTAACCGAACTTTAAGATCTTTAGTCGCTTCTCTATTTGAGTTAAGAAGCAGCGTTCTTGTAGCTGTAGGTTCTGACAATTTGGTTTCATATTGCCCTGAATTCTTCAAAAATTGGAATGAATCTTGGCTTATGACCCCTTTTCCAAAAATAAAGTCGAGTTCTTTTTTCTCAAAAGCTAATACTCTTGACTCACCGTCAGTAATGACTTTAACAACCACCTTATCTACTTTAGGTTTAGTACCCCAATACTGTTCATTCCTTTTAAAAACTGCAAACTCATTTTTCTTATATTCGCTCAATACCCACGGTCCTGTGCCAATCGGAGACTTGAGTCCGTCCTTAAATGTGTTTTGACTGTCAGGGAAAGCAGCTTCTCCTACAAATCTCAACGGTCTGATGTAAGTTAGTTCTTGAAGAGTTGGATAATACGCGTTGTTCAAAATAAGTTTAAATGTATATTCATCTATTATTTCAGTACTTTTGATTTGGTTAATTAATTCCACCCATTCATGTTGTTTGCGATTATCTAAAATGGTATCAAAGTTTTTCTTAACGATTGCAGCATTAAAGAGGGAACCATCGGAAAATTTAACATCTTTCCTCAGATGGAATACATATTCTTTTCCATCTTTCGATATATCCCAGCTCTCTGCAAGCCAAGGCTGAATTTCTCCGCCTTCACCGTAATAAACAAGGGATTCATATACCATAGCCTGGGAAAAAAACTCATTCGGAAAATATGTGTGTGGATTTAAGTCTCCTATATCCCCAGGCCATGAAAAAGTAACAACTTTTTGTTTATCTTTATCTGATGTATTTTCTTGATCTATTGTTGTGTCGCTGCAACCAGTAACAAAAATTGTGAAAATTACTAGTAGTCCAACAAAAGAATGGAATAAACTAGACCGTTGTAAAAACATGTTTTCTCACCTTCAATTATGGAATTTTATCTATTTGAAAAATCACGAAATATAAAAAAGCATTTCCAACCAGATTTAACGGTCAGAAATGCTTATAGGTTAAGAACAAATTCGTCTTCTAGCACTCTAACACCTCCCTATCTCCCGTAGGTTTAACAGCATTTTTAGAACGGGCAGGTTTTCTGACTTAGGTTCATCATCTCCATGCGTCTTCCCGGATATTATCCAGTGACTTTCTTGCATAGGACTCACCATTACAGCGGCGGGACCGTGCCGGATTTTGCACCGGCTTCCCTTTTAAATATTCGCTTTTAAACGAATATACCCATTCCAATACTATATGAAATTTTCCCTCATCTTCATAGTAAATAATAGAGCTTGTCTATCCTAAAATTATTTTGTCGAAACCATTTGTTACTTCTTAACACTTTATTAGTTTCATCTCTAAGTAATTTTTGATAAACCCAGCTACTAAACCTATCCATCTAGCAATAAACGAAATACAGTTAGTAAAAAGGAGAATAAACAGGTTCTCTTTAAAATTCAACAAATTTTAAATTCTCCTAAATTATACAGTTTTACGATTACAACTCTCTCAAAATGGAGATATTCACTATATGAAAATAAAATCAAAAAAAGTTTACCTAATACAAATTATATTCGTTATTGCAAATTTATGCTATATCAAATTAAAGTCCTGATGTTTTTTAACGGCTCGTTATGTATGGAAGTAATAATTTTATATATAAATAGTTATCAGTAACGACATATATCGAATGATAGTGAGGAAGATTTGTATTGCTCCCGCCAGAATTTGTTTACTTACTATAATATTTAAAATCATCCTAATTTATGTAATAATAAATATACTACAATAAAGGAAAGGTTTTGAGGGGATTTTCGTTGGAAAGTATGGAACTACTACATAATAAAATAGAGACAATGAGGAAAGAATTAATAAATACAGCCTTGAAGCATGGATTCTCCTCACCAAAAACATTACATTTGAGCCAAGAACTTGATAAACTCTTGAATATACTTGTGCATGAACAGGAGTCGCTAACTCCAATAGGCCTTCAATAAGATGTAAGGGTGCTTCTCCTCTAAGTAAGTAGACTTGAAGCCTGATTGATCATATTTTCTCCTTTCTACCATAGGGCTTCATGGTTCAATAGCGGGAAAACGGTTGGATACTAAGCCCTAAATTCCTAAATCTACTGCTCCTTTTCCATGCTATCGTAACAATTTTATAAATAATAAAGAAATAAGTGGATATAAGTAAACCTGCCTCTATGAATCCAAATTCTTCAGCTACAATTGTAAATATAAAGTCGGTATGTGCTTCAGGAAAATACACATAACTTTGATTAAACCCTTTTCCTTTGAGTCATTCCAGAACCAATCGCTTATATGGATTGCTATAATTGATAACCAATTCCCTTCCCATAGCCAAACGGGTCTAACCCAAAGTACCTTTATGATCTATTCAAATTATATAGACTTGGAATATTATCGATTCAAATCAGTTGGAAAGAAACGTGTGAAAGGCGTGTATCTTATCCAAATGTGAATAGATTTACGACCTTCCATATTAAAAAAAGGCTTTGTTAAAGAACGTTGTTGTTTTTTCTAAAAAAATATTTAAAGAAAAAAGCTCTTTTATGAAAAGGGCTTTTTTAACGTGCTGATTTATTAGGTATTGAAGATTAATCCTCATCTTGGTTTTCAAAATCACTCCACGTCCAATTGGACCAATGAGTGTTTGGCGTGTGAGAATGTACTAAACTTGTATCATTTAGTTCAATAGCTTTGGCAAGACTTTGGAAGAACTTATTTTCACTTGGCTTTTCTTCATCAGTGTGTTCCCATTCATCTATTTGATAAAACAGGTTTAGGTGAGTGTTTACACCAATTTCATTTAATAAATCCGGAGTTGCAAGCCAAAATTTTTCTTTATACTTAGAACTAAAGAAACGAACGAGTTTGGTTGGATTAAATGATTGAGTTTGGAGTCCTATTTGTGCATACTCCTCTTCTTTAGGATTTAAATTGATAAGTTCTCGATTAACAAACATTTTTAAATGGAATGGATTGACTAAAAAGTTATCTTCGTCATCAAACCAATCTTCTTCATTTTCTAAGGTTACAATATTATCAAGACCTATAATGATTCCTTGTTCTTCAGTAACATTACCGTAAACATAAAGGTCATTAGATATATCTTGGTTTTTGTTCACACCTACTATTTCAAATACAATGAGCCAGTTATCTGTTTCTCGAAAAACTGATATTCTGCCCTGGGCTAAGTCGAAATTATAATTATCCAATACAGGAAAATTATAATCTTCAGCAAAGTCATCCAGTATTTGAAGAATTTCATTTGCTTTCATTTATATATCACTCTCCATAAAGTTATATACTACATCTTAATTGTGATTAATGGCAGGATATTCGAAGTATCTTGTAAGTCAAATTAGTGGAAAACAAGCAACTATCAAATATCAACAGAACTATTTAACAGAGCCTAAAAAAAAAGCATTGATACAAGTACCAATGCTTCTCCAAAATATTAATTTTATCTTTAAAGCTTTACCCTTTGTAGTCGAAGTGCATTTATTACTACGGATACAGAACTAAATGCCATGGCAGCACCTGCTAACCAAGGGGCAAGTAGCCCAATAGCCGCAATCGGTATTCCTATTACGTTATAGGCAAAGGCCCAGAACAGGTTTTGTTTAATATTCCGCATGGTTTTTCTACTCATGAGGATAGCATCGGCAATGCTGTTTAAATCCCCACGAATTAAAGTAATATCCGCAGCTTCCATGGCCACGTCTGTCCCCGTCCCGATAGCCATACCAATATCAGCTAGGGCAAGTGCTGGTGCATCATTGATTCCATCTCCAACCATAGCCACTTTCTTTCCAGCTGCTTGAAGTTTTTTCACTTCTTCCGCTTTCCCTTCAGGAAGTACTTCCGCAATGACCTGGTCAATGCCAACTTGGTTTCCGATGGCATGAGCAGTCCTTTGATTATCACCCGTTATCATGATGACCTGAATATCCATCTCTTTTAACCTTTTTATGGCTGTTTGAGAAGTGTCTTTTATGGTATCCGCCACAGCAATAAGACCTGCATATTCACCATCAATGCTAGCCAGCATCGCGGTTTTACCTTGCCCTTCAAGGTCTTCCATGGCCGGTAGTGCTTTTGTAATATCCACGTTGTTTTGCTTCATTAATTTCCGTGTACCCACCAGTAACACTTTTTGATCCACAACAGCTTTTACCCCGTAACCTGGAATAGCTTCGAATTCCTGAGCCAATGCAAGTGATATTTTTCTTTCTTGAATTCCTTGAACAATTGATTGTGCAAGTGGGTGTTCAGATTGTTTTTCAGCGGCCCCGATAAGAGATAAAAAGTGTTGTTCACCCATTCCATTTTCGATGAGGACATCGGTTAACACTGGTGTACCATTAGTAACAGTTCCCGTTTTGTCTAAAATAACCGTATCAATATGGTGAGTAGTTTCCAGGTGTTCTCCGCCTTTAAATAAAATACCGAACTCTGCAGCACGCCCTGACCCGGCCATGATTGATGTTGGGGTAGCCAAACCTAAAGCACAGGGGCAAGCTATTACAAGCACCGCAATCATCGCTTCAAAAGCTGGTGTAAATTCACCAGGATTAACCCAGATCATCCATACGAGAAAAGTTAAAAGGGCGATTCCGACAACAATGGGTACGAAAACTCCAGAAATTTGGTCAGCGAGCCTTTGAATTGGAGCTTTAGACCCTTGAGCGTCTTCTACCACCTTGATGATTTGTGAAAGAGCGGTATCTCTGCCGATTTTTGTGGCCTTCATTTTGAGAAAACCATTTTTATTCAGGGTTGATCCAATCACAGTATCTCCCATGCTTTTATCTACTGGAATGCTTTCTCCTGTTAACATGGATTCATCGACGGCAGAGTTCCCTTCGACTACCTCTCCATCCACCGGGATTTTTTCACCTGGCTTCACCAAAACTGTATCTCCAACAATGACTTCTTCTAGAGGTATTTCGCGCTCTTCACCATTCCTCAGCACCAAAGCCGTTTTGGCCTGAAGTCCCATCAATTTTTTAATGGCTTCTGATGAACGTCCTTTTGCTTTTGCTTCAAAGAGCTTCCCTAAAAGAATGAGGGTGATAAGGATGGCACTAGTTTCAAAATATAGTTGTGCAGTATGGTGGTGGACTCCAATGGCGATGATCGATTGATAGACACTATAAAAATAGGCAGCGGACGTTCCCATTGCAACTAAAACATCCATATTCGCACTTTTGTTTTTCAAAGCCTTATATGCCCCTACATAGAATTGCTTACCAATGATGAATTGCACAGGCGTTGCGAACGCCATTTGCACCCATGGGTTCATGAGGAAATCCGGCATATAAATAAACGAAGTAAAACTAAAATGACTTACCATCGCCCATAACAACGGGAATGACAAAATAACGGCGAAAATAAATTTTCTCTTTTGTTTTTGAATTTCTTTCTGGCGAAAATCCACCGATTCCTTGTTGTCATCCTTGATGATCGCCCCGTAACCCAACTTTTCCACTCGTTGAATAATATCAATTGGGGAAGCTTCAGAAGGATCATATTCAACGGTCGCGTTTTCAAGTGCCAGGTTTACATTGGCCTTGGATACTCCATCCATCTTATTTAGCCCTTTTTCAATTCGTGTTGCACAGGCCGCGCAGGTCATTCCCGTAATGGTAAACTCTTTTTTCTCTTTTACCACATCATAGCCAAGATCTTGAATTTTCTTTTCAAAGTCCTGGGTACTTAACTTTTCTGCATCATAAGTAATGACTGATTTTTCAAGGGCCAAATTAACAGTGGCCTCTTCAACACCTTCCATTCTATTTAACCCTTTTTCAATTCGTGTTGCACAGGCCGCGCAGGTCATTCCTGAAATTTGCATACTTGTTTCTTTTATATGGTTGCTCACTTTTATTCCCGCCCCTTTATACCACCGTGGGGTATAATTTATTGTAAAAAAGAAGTGCTTTAAAAGCACCCTTATTCCTTATTCAACATCGTAGCCTTGATCATCAATGGTTTCTTTTATTTTTTCAAGTGATACTTTTTCATTATCAAACGCAACATCTACTTTTCCTGCGTCTAAATGTACTTTTACACTTTCTACACCCGAAAGCTTTCCTACATTCCCTTCAACTGCATTCACACAATGACCACATGACATTCCTGTTACCTTCAATGTTACGTTTTCCACCCTAACCACTTCTCCTTTATTTTTTCATTAATTTTTGTATCGTTACTAGCACTTCGTCAATGACCTCGGTATCCCCATCATTCAGTCGGTCTACCACACAATTTCTTAAATGACCTTCTAATAAAATCTTTGCCACACTATTCATGGCACTTTGTGTGGCAGCTATCTGAGTAATAACATCATCACAATAAGTATCTTTTTCGATAAGACCCTTAATACCTCGAATTTGACCTTCGATACGATTTAAGCGGGTCGTTAAATTCTTTTTCACTACTTCAGAGTGATGACTTTTTCGGCCGTGGGAAGAGGTAATACTGCATTCGTCATTTTCATTTTCAATGAATGAATCTTGCTCATTTATTTTTTTATCCATCTCTCACCCCTCCTTTAAATCATAATACCATACCCCCCTATCCTATGCAAAGAAAGAAGCTTATGTGTCAATATTATGTTAATATTTCTTTATTCTTTGCTTTTGAAGGATATCTATTCCTTAGAAATCTGTTTAACAAAACCACACACAAAATACCCCATGTGAAGCTAAACAAAAGGTTGAACTACCTGAGTCTTCTAGCGATGCAAATAAAAACACTCATCTCCGGAGAAATGAGTGTTTTTAGGTCCTACTACCCTAGGCTGGAATAATCCCGATTAAGTTCAACGGGTTTCTATTTTTCACCTGCAAGTTGGTTGTCTGTTCTAAAATTGTAGTTAACACACCGAAATTAATAGATATATTTGTTTTCAAATAAAGAGTGGTCTTACTACGTACCTTTTAGTTGATTACACGACAAAGTCATATGTTTTTTATTGATTACCAAACAAATAATCCTACAATCATAGCACTTAACAAGGAGACAGCCATCCCGCTAAGTAACAACTTCCAAACATTCCTTCCGATGATGTTCGATTTCTCATCATTAAGGATGGAATTGAATGTTCCATAAATCATGCCTACTGTACTGAAGTTGGCAAATGACGTCAGATAAGTGACAGCAACAGCTACTGTATGCGGGGGTAGTGTACTGATTTTATCTTTTAAATCGAGCAAGGCAACGAACTCATTCGTGGCAAGCTTGATTCCCATCAATTGAGCGACATACATGGCATCATGTCCAGTTAATCCAAGCAGGAATGCAAATGGACTAAAAATCACAGAGAAGATTTTTTGAATGGTCAGGCCATCCACAAAGAAACCAAATATCCCATTCAAGCTTGCTGTTAACGCCACATAACCGATAACCATTGCCATGATGACGAAAACCATCTTGGCTCCCACTAGCATGCTGTTAGAAATGGTGGAAAAGAAATCTTTACGTTCCTCTTTAGTAGGAACATAAACGACATCTTCTTCTTTACTGACACTGACTGGGTTGAGCATGTTTGCAATCAGCAAGGCATTTAAACAGTTTAAAGGAATGGCGACAAATACATATGTTGCAGGTACCATGGATAAATATGCTCCAATAATGGAACCACTGATACTACTCATACTCATTATTCCAAATGTCAATAAACGCTGATCTTTAATCGCAGCGAGTTGAATCCGGAGAACGGCAAGTGCCTCTGTATTTCCAAGAAACATCATCTGGATGGAAAAGAAACTTTCAAGTTTTGGCAACCTAGACACTTTTGAAATGAGCCATCCTACTTTATCGATAATCCATGTGAGTATACCGAAATACGATAAAATATCAAAAAACGTTATAATAAAAATAATTGGCATTAAGGCGCTGAAAAAGAAATCAACTTGCTCATTTGCCATAACAGACGGAAAGACAAAAGAAATCCCTTCATTTGCACATGAAATCAACCAAGTAAAGAAAGATGCAATTTGATTAATGACCCATGCCCCTATTTTAGTCGATAACATAAACCAAGTAATAAGTAACTCTAACACTAACAAGCTAAGAATGGCTTTCCAATTAACATTTCTTTTATTAGGTGAACAAAGGTAAACGATGCCCATCACAACTAAAACACCTAGTATATTCAACAAAAAATACATGCTATCATCCCCTTTGATTTATCTTTTCCAATTTTTTAATATAAAAAGCATTATTTAATATAAAAAGCCCTTATTTTTCACACTTTCAGCCACAGGACAGAAAGAATGAAAAATAAGAGCTTTTAAAAACAAAGTATCTTGAGTCAAATAAGAACCTTTTATAAGCAGCAATATCAAACTTACTTATGGAACGAGTGACTAAATACCTGTTAGGCCTCTTTTATTTCATACTTCCCTGTAGTCCGGCATTTTTATGGCAGCCAGGTAGAAACTATCAGACCATTTACACTGATATTATACAAGGATATTAATTTAACGCGTTTTATAGGAATGAGTAACATTGTAAATTAATTTATTTGTAAATACAATACACTTTCTTATAATCCGAATTATTATATTAATATATTTTTTCAGATAATTAACGAAGGAAATATTTTTCCCACCATCAATTCATCTCCTTTACAGTATGTTAGCCATTACAACTTCTCCTCAATAATATTAGTTGTTAATTACTTCCAAGGAGCAAAGTCAGCAACAATCAGCTGAAAGTAAATATTAAAAATAAAAGGCTAAAACCCTTGATGCATCAAGGATTTCAGCCTTTCCAATAAGTAGTCCTGTAGTGGAATTGAATAAATAGAGTTCATTAAAGTAAGTCTAGACTTCATAAAAAGCTACCGTCTTTATTATAGCTTTTCTATACATTCTCAACGTTAACCAATGTTATAATCCTCCCGATTCATAGATTGTTGAAATGGCTCTGCGTGACTGATCCTAATGTTTACAGAACTTTGCAAAATTATGCTTTGATGTAGGAAATACCACTTTGACCCTTCCAGCGGTAAAAAGTTGCTTCTCTCGTATACCTGTTAACCTTTCTTTTAAACCTGGATACATTCCGCAATATTCCTACTTTACCTATATTCTCTTACTCAATCGAGTTCTAGACTATTATTCCAGAAATAAAAAATTGACTTCCCTTTATAACAAAACTAATATGGATAAGTCAGCTTTATGGAAGGTGGTTTATGATGAACTATCAGGCACTTTTGCAAATGAATACCATTTTTATTAGCATCCTAATTGAATCCCTTCCCTTCATCCTATTGGGAGTCCTTATATCTGGAATAATCCAAATGTTTGTGTCTGAAGAGATGATTGCAAAGATTATACCAAAAAACCCAGTCTTGTCTGTCTTATACGCAATAGGTGCAGGAGTCTTATTTCTTGCATGCGAGTGTGGAATTGTCCCGATTACCCGCCGCTTAATTGCTAAAGGTGTTCCTCTTTCAGCGGCCATTGCCTTTATGCTTTCTGCACCTATTCTTAATCCCATTGTTCTGTTTTCTACTTATATTGCGTTTGGGAATAGTTGGAGTATGGTTTTCTATCGTGGCGGAATTGCATTTTTGGTCGTCATTATTATTGCATGCATCCTATCCTTTCAATTTAAAACTAATCAACTGAAACATGATCATATAGGACATACCCATCACCATTCTCATACATTTACAGACAAAGTAAAAGGAATGTTTAGACACTCGATTGAAGAGTTCTTTTCTGTAGGAAAATATTTAATTATTGGCGCACTTCTGGCAGCCGCCATTCAAACCTTTTTGAAAACATCCCTATTGCTTGAAATTGGTCAAGGAAATCTATCAGGGAATGTAGTAATGATGGCTTTGTCTTATGTCATGTCCTTGTGTTCTCAAGCAGACGCCTTTGTTGCAAGTTCTTTTAGAAGTACCTTTTCGACCTCTTCCCTAGTTGCTTTTCTTGTATTTGGGGCCATGTTCGATATCAAAAATACGATAATGCTTTTAGGTACGTTTAAAACAAAATTTGTTTTATGCTTGATGGCCTATATATTTATTTCCGTACTTGGCTTAACATTATTGTTTATTTCTTAAAGAGGGTGTTATATATGGTTCGTTTATTTATATTACTTGGACTTACTTTTTTATTTATGCATTTACACGCCTCAGGGAATATATCGAAATATATTAATATGGAGTACTCTTATGTTTCACAGATTGCTATCTATATCCTTGCTATTTTTACGTTAATGGGCTCTTACCTTTATTTAAAAGAAGGAGATCAAGAAGAGTGTGAAGAGTGTCATCAAGGACATGATCACTCTCATGAAAACAAGGTATGGAAAAAAATCCTTACTTACTCGCTATTTTTGATTCCCATTTTCACCGGCCTTTTTCTGCCTGTTGCCACGATGGATTCAAATATCGTAGAAAAAAAAGGATTTCATTTCCCAGTATACGATGACACAGATGAATATAGTCAGCATCAATTTCTGCAGCCTGATACGAGTCTTTATTATGGTAAGGATGACTATTTAACTTTAATGGACCAGTCACTCAAAAGCTTAGTCGAACATAATAGAATTCATTTAACCGACGAAAACTACCTTACCGATTTAGAAGCCATCTACTACTCTCCTGGAAAGTTCACCGGTAAACAAATTACGTTAACCGGATTTTCCTATAATTCAGAGGATGTAGCCAAAAACCAGGTATTTCTGTTTCGTTTCGGTATCATTCACTGTGTCGCAGATTCTGGGGCATTCGGTATGTTAATTGAATTTCCGGAAGGGATGAATCCTAAAAATGATGAGTGGTATTCCGTGACAGGAGAATTAGAAACCATTTATTATCAGCCATTTAAGAAAACCATTCCGATACTCAAAGTATCATCATATAATAAAACCGTTGAACCTAAGGATCCATATGTATATAGACAATATTAGGAACTTAGCCATTAAAAGGTAAGGATACGATATCCTTACCTTTCTTTGTAAAAACCTATAAAGTTCAACATATAACAATTCCGCAATATTTATATTTATATGGAAATAACCCCTAAAACTAATGCCGCAATAGTCATAACTGCAGTGGTTCCTAACGCCCACTTTATAGCAAATCTCTGCAGATCTCCAAATTCAATCCCAACCATCCCTATTAGCAAGTGTGCAGCTGCAACTAAAGGACTAATTACATGTAAGGGTTGACCTAATATAGAGGCACGCCCAATTTCGGCAGCACTAATTCCATAAGCCTCGGCTGCTTGAGCTATAATTGGAAGAACTCCAAAATAAAAAGCATTATTTGACATAAAAAAGGTAAACGGAGCGCTTAAAAATGCTACTATTACTGGTAAGTAAGGTCCTAATGCATCCGGAATTAATGAAACTAATGTATTAGCCATTGCATCAATCATTTCCGTTCCTGACATAATTCCTGTAAAAATCCCTGCCGCAATAACAATTGAAACTACTGCTACTGCATTGCTAGCATGGGAAGAGATACGTTTTTGTTGATCCTTTACAAGTGGATAATTCACCAACAAAGCAATTGCAAAAGCAACCATAAACAAAATCATAAACGACATAAAATCCATTATTAAACAAACCATTAGTACCAAGGTTAATAGAAAGTTGAACCACACTAGTTTAGGGCGACGATAATCTATTTGCTCTATTGTTGCTGCCAACTCTAATTTGGTATCTTGTTGAGTGGAATATTGTATTTCCATTATTCCTAATCTCTTCCGTTCTCTTTTGCCTAAAGTAAATGCTACAAAAAGTACCCATAGAAGACCAAAGCCCATTACAGGAATGAGTGGAATGAACAATTCAGAAGCCTCTATATTTAATGAACTCATGGCCATTGCAGAAGCCCCGCCCCATGGTGTCATATTCATTACGCCCATTGATAACATGGCCACTGCTGCTAGTATTAGCGGGTTCATATTAAGCCGTTTATAAAGCGGTAATAATGACGACACAGTAATCATATATGTAGTGGTCCCATCTCCGTCTAAGGCAACGAGCATAGAGAGGACCGCTGTACCCACAACTATTTTTAAAGGGTCTCCCTTTACCACTTTCAATATTTGAGCAATAAGAGGGTCGAATAATCCTGAATCGATCATAAGTCCAAAGTATAAGATGGCAAAAAATATCATAATGGCTGTAGGGGCTATATCTTTCACTCCCTCCACCATCATAGGTCCCATTCCTTTAGCAAAACCACCAATTAACCCAAATACTATGGGTACAAGCATAAGGGCCACAAGTGGAGTAAGTCGTTTAGTCATAATTAAATACATAAAAACTGCAACCATAGAAAATCCCAAAAAAGATAGCATTAGTGTATATCCTCCTTTATAGTTGATAACTCTTTCAAAAAAAAATAAAAATGTACTCTTTTTTTAAAACGCAAGATGACTTTTTCTACTTAATTAGTACATCATTCTTTTTAAATCCGAGTGAATAAATGTAAATTTGTAAAATGAAAAATAATGAGTATTAAGTACAATCATCTAGCTTGAAAGCGCTTCCTAATAAGAAGATTATCATTGATAATTTTTTATGAATATAAAAGATAAATAAGTTTACTATCTTTTATAAAGATAGTTTTTTTTATTTTTTTCATGAAACGGTTTATGATTTGTTTTCTGATGGTTTCTAAAAGTAAAATAAATAACTAACGCATATTTTGAATACAAAAAAAACGAGTAATAGATCACTTATAGTCATCCATTACTCGAGTTATAATTCGTAGTATCTATTCTTTTGTGATTTTCAATTTATATTTTCTTTCTGGACGACCAACGGTTCCATAAGTGATTTCAATCTCCATTTCATCACAAGAAACTAAGTACTCTAAATATCTCCGCATCGTTGAATAACTAATGCCAACCATTTGTCCAAGTTCATCTGCATTTAAACTACCCGTTATCTCTTGAATTTTATTTCTGACTATCTTTAAGGTATGCTTATCGATCCCTTTTGGAAAATTTTCTATGTTAATTTCTTCTTTTTTGTTCTGCTTATTGTTTCTTCCAAAAAAGAAGTCCACTTTATCTTGATCAATTAATTTATCGCTATGGAGGTGGATTCTCGTAAGCTCGTACTGCTTAAGTGTAGATAAAAATTTGTCAATGATAATAGGTTTGATTAAATAACCAAATGCACCCCCTCGAATAGCTTCACTTACTGTTTCAGTATCATTTGCAGCTGTGATAAGAATGACATCAATTCCTCGATACTTCTTTCTAATTTCCCTAAGAAGCTCGACCCCATTGATGTCCGGTAAAAAAACATCTAACAAAATTAATTCCGGGGTAAAAATTTGTAATAACTCTAATGCTTGTTCTCCTGAACTTGCTGTGGCAATTACACTAAAATGGTCTAATTTACGAGTGAATTGCTCGTATATCTTTACTGCAACTTCATCATCTTCCACAATCATAACCGTAATAGGCTTTTTAGACATAATCACTCTTCCTTTTTCAACGATGTTCTCTTAGGTATCACGATTGTAAATCTTGCCCCTCCTAAAGGGCTGTTATCGATATAAATTTCACCATTAAATAAAGCAATTGAACTTTTTACAATGGCTAAGCCAATCCCATGGTTTTCTCCATTCTTAGTTGTGTATCCGTCTATAAAAATAGTAGATGCCATTTCTTTTTGTACTCCTGCTCCATTATCTTCAACGTCAAAAATAATATCTTTCCCTAAGTCAGTAAATGAAACTTTAACCTGACCGTTCATTCCATTCTTTACCCTAGCAGCTTCTAATGCGTTGTCAATAATATTCCCTATAATAGGGACTAAGTTTTTAGAATCTTCAATAGTTAAAACACTCGTTAAGTTGCTTTCATGTTCAAAATGTAGACTCACTTTTAATTCTTTGGAACGATTGACCTTACCAAGCAAACATGCAGCTATTAATGGATCTTTTACTGATGATACAAGGAAAGAAATTATATCTTGCCGTTCCTTTACCTCTGATGAGATTATTTCCCTTGCTCTATCGTATTGCTTTAAGATTAATAATCCGTAAATTGTGTTTAATTTGTTAAGAAATTCATGATTTTGTGCTCTCATATTCTCCGAAAAAGTTTTAATCTTTGAAACTTCAGTAGTTAACTGTTCAATTTCGGATATCGTCCTAATTGTTAATACGATCCCTTTTACTTCATTTTGTTTTAAGATAGGAGATAAGTCCAAAATATAGAGCTGATGGCCAAGTAATAAGTTTTTATTAGCAAGACCTGCTTTTTTATTAATTACCTCTTTAATGAGTTCATTTAAATGCTCGTTTTTAATTATCCCACCGACTACTAGCGAATGATCACGAAATAATTCACGTGCTCTTTTATTCATTGAAGTAACTCGTTCTTCAATGTTAACAGTAACTGTTGCGTCCCGAATGGATTCAAGTGTTGCCTCTTTTTCTCTAAAAAGATAGGAGATTTCTTCGGGCTCGAGCCCGAAAATAAGTTTTTTAACGCGTCGAGCAATAAATATAGCCCCCATCACTCCGAATATAAGTGGGATCAAGGATAATTTTATAAACTTCACCCTATACTCAAACACCTGTTTTTCTATATTATTCACTAAAAATCCTACGGAAGAAACGCCAATAACCTCTCCCTTATTATTCCATATAGGGGTCTTTGCTTTAATTGCAGGACCTGAAATCCCATTACCCTTATAAATAACGGACTCGTGTCTTTTGAGCGTAGCATCATTGCTTGTTACGGTATGTTTACCGATGTAATTAGGATTAGGATGTGAGTAGCGTATTCCATTCAAATTAGCAACAGTAACATAATCTGCTCCAGTCGTTTTACGAATATGTTCTGCAACAGCCTGAATCTTTTCTGAAGGATACCGTTCATCAAAAGCCTGGATAATCGTATTATTATTAGCAGTTAATTCTGCAACGGTCATCGCCTCTTGACCTATGTAATGCTCTATTATTTCATCAATCATTCCAGAAAAAAGTGTGCTTACGAGAAATGTACTAATAAACACAACAAATGTAATGAGCAAAGTCAGCTGAGTTAACAGATTTATTCGAATTTTCTTAGCGATTATATACATAGAAGCGCCTCATATTTATTTACATTTAAAATTTAAACCTAATAACTCATTGAAAGATTGTATAAACAAGAATATCATTGCCATAAAAAAAGCGAAACCCTTTGTCATTCAAGGCTTCACTTGTCATTTAATATCTATCCTTGTGTTTTTCCTTTACACATTTTCATAGCTTTTCAAGAGGATATATCAAGATTTCTTTAATCCTGAGATTTTATTCAGGACTTGAGTCAATTATTGAACGATAAGATTATCAACAATGGTCTGAGCGTTAAAAATAGCTTACCGGATGCTATTTACTACAAGACAAAAAGAGCAATCTTAAGATTACTCTCTCTTTTGTTTATGAGTTTTTATATTCTATTTGCAAACTGAGTTTGTATATAAATCTATTCATTTCATAAAAAGATTGGCTCTCATTACCTCTAATATACGTCTGCTTTGTAAATAATCTTGTTCCCGTTCTTGTTCAACCTTTATACGTTGCTCCAGTTTTTGAGCATATTGTGCATAACCGATCCCATGAGCCCGAAACATAGCTTTTTCCATTGCCAACGTGTACGTTAAATCGAGAAAATTAATGAAGAATCAATCCTTTCTATATTTAATATCGTACACATCCTATCATTGAATGAGAAAACATGCAAAACTGCTCTGGACCTATATTTACTGATAATCGGGCTTCTGAACGATTGGTCTTCATTCAGTGCATGTAAACGCCATATCCCTCCATTTCCCTTTATTTCCCTTTTCTGCATCATATATTTTTTTACATTCTTTTCTTCATCATTTAATAGGAGTGACTTAATAAAATCTTAAAAGTATGGTCTTCAAAGTGATGAGTAAAAATGTATATTTCCTCTATATTTGATATCGATACCGGTCTAAAAAGCTCATTAAGTAAAACGTTCTAACATTATAATACGAACCACCCCTTAGCCTACAAAAGAGAGAATCTGCATCATAAATTGATCAAGATATATTTTAACTGCTTAATAAATGTAAAGAAGGATATGTATAACAATCTTATTACTTTAAATTGACTGAATTTTCATGTTTGTACTAATAGTTAGTGAATGAACAAGAAAAAGAATATATACTTGAAGACAGAGAACTTGTCGAAACCGCTAAAGTTAGAGTGTTCCATATCAGGTTGGATGAACTTGTGGAGAAATCTAGGAGCATTTGTCTCACCGTTATTATGTGGATGGTTAGCAGAAATTTTGGGTTGGCATATCACATTAGGAGTAACTGTAATCCTTGTGTTTTTGCAGCTATCTTATGGTTGTTTGTGAAACCAGTTACTTCATTATTTAATAGTATTGAGGAGTGAATAATATGAATTATTTAGTATTTCAGATGGGTTTAGAAGTTGGGAATCCAAAAGAGAATAGGAAAATCATTGAACGCTGGTTAGAAGCTAACTATAGTGATGATTTGGATGTTGTAGTACTTCCTGAAATGTGGTCTACGGGTTATGCGTTAGAAGAATTGAAAGAAATCTGCAAAGAGGATGGTAATCGATCGATTGAATTTTTACAATCACTGGGTAAGAGGTTTAATGTAAACTTGGTAGGTGGCTCGATTGCCGTATTAGACGGTAAAGATATCTTTAATCGTGCGGTTATTGTAAATCGAATGGGTGAGATTGTTCACACATATGACAAGATGCACCTTGTTCCGATGTTAGATGAGCCCAAGTTTTTAACGGGCGGTCATAATCAAGTTAAAGTATTCGAACTTGAAGGTGTGAAGATGGGGATTATTATTTGTTACGATTTACGATTCCCTGAAATTATTCGTGACTTAGCATTACAAGGTATTCAAGTATTACATATCGTAGCAGAATGGCCACTCGCAAGGGAAACACATTGGAATATATTACTTCGTGCGCGTGCAATTGAGAACCAAATGTATGTTGTTGCATCAAATGTGGTGGGAACAAAGTTAGGAGTAGAATTCGCAGGTTCCTCACAAATTGTAGATCCCTGGGGAGACGTTGTTCAGAAATTAAATCAAGAAGTTGGTGAATTAAAGGCCACTTTAGATTTAGAGAAAGTACCGCAAATAAGAAAAGAAGTTCCTATATTCGATTCCAGAGTACCAGAGAAGTATAGAAAGTTATAAAGTAGACGCTACTTCAGAGTTCAAACTTTGAAGTAGCTTTTTAGGTTTAATAATAGTTCTAAGCAGCTTGTAAGACCTAGAGTTTTATTTTCATGGTAGTTCAATATACAAAAAATTCACAAAAAAAACCCCTTAGTTACTCCCAGAGGGTTTGTATTTCTTTGCATGCGAGTTCCTAAACTAATATGCAATGAAATTAGAATCATATACATACCTGTTCTCTATCTGTAAGGCTAGCTAAACTCCTTTAAAACTTTTTTTATTTTTTCTAATTTCTGATGATTTAGTTTCAGCATTCCATGCCCTTCTTGAGTCTTTGGTTTCCCCAGCGAAACTGTATTATTTAAGAGTTCATTAAATTCTTCTAACTCTGTTAATCTTCGGCCAAGTTTTGTTTCAAATTTATTTATTAAAAGCGCAACAGCCCCTGACACATGTGGGGCAGCCATGGATGTACCTGATAAGACAGCAAATTGGTTACCAGGAAAGGTTGATACAACTTTTTCTCCTGGGGCCACTAAATCCACTTCACCATTAGAATTACTAAATCTAGAAATCCGTTCACGCCGGTTAACTGAGCCTACTGCCACAACTTCCGGGTATGCAGCTGGATAACTGTACTCGTTTGTTTCGGCCTTTCCATCACCTTCATTTCCTGCGGCACACACGACCATTATATTAGATTGAACGGCGTTTATAATCGACGAATGTAAGGCCGGGTCATCATCCGGTCCCCCTAATGACATCGAGATAACCCGTACCTTTTCGCCATTAGGACCTGTCCAATTGACAGCGTAATTAATAGCTGAAGTAATGTTTTCTGTTGTTCCTTCTCCTGATCCAGTTAAAACCTTAAGTACCAGCAACTTCGCTTTAGGTGCGGCACCTACAACTCCAAAACCATTTTCTGCTGCTGCAATGGTTCCGCAGACATGAGTCCCATGTCCGTTATTATCGGCAAAGTTGAAAGGATCACTATAATAATCTTCAGTGAAATTATACCCTCCAATAATTTGACCAATTAAATCAGGGTGATCTGGTTGGCATCCTGTATCTATTACGGCTACTACTATGTTCTCACCCTTAAACCCTTCTCTCCAAATAGAGCGTGCACGAATCATTTTAATACCTCTTGGAACTTCCGAAGTGTTTTCTGTTATTCCTTCTACTTGGAAGGGTACTAATTGAACATTTGGCAATTCTAGCCTCTCCCTTCATATAAACCCTAGAACGGGCAGAAACACCGCCTTTTGTAATGACAAATGAGGGCATCCACACTTAAAACCCGTTTGGGAAAGCTGTATCCAATAACATTGATTACAGCCTTTCTTTATCCTATGAATGGAGACAAGCTTTTGCTATAAACCTTAGTCTAATTTGATATTTTAGTTTACTTAATCAAAATACCTATAAGTAGATGGGGTAGATATATCACTGCTTACAATTACTTAGTAAGATAGTTGAAAAAAGAAATAAAATCTATAATCAGTCAGAACCTTAGTAAAAATAGTAATTACAAATCCAAATACCTTTGTAAATCATACGGCTTTAAAAAGCATAGTTCCTAAAAAAGAGTTTGTTTAGTCATCAATTATTCCATCTTTACCTTGTCCATGTTTTTATATGCATGATAAAGGTAAACCTATGTTGGTTATTATAATGGAACAGCAAAAGCTGCCGAGGAGGCAGCTTTTTTTTCTTTCCGATAAGGTCGTTCAGGATCCCTCTGCCCAAAAAGCTTATGAAACAAGTTGGTATACATAATTCTTTTCCTATTTTTCGTAAATTTGCTAATAGGTACATACGCACGTATTCACTTATTTCTCTTGTTTGTCTTCCCAAGGTTCAAATGAAAATGGAATTCCAACCATTTTAGCAGTCAATTCATCATAGGAAACTAAATCTTTTTTTGACAACTCTTTTAAAGAGCGTTTCCCCATCGCTCTTAATGCGATTTTCATTTCTTCTATACTTGCTGTAAAGAATTTCTCTGCTGCTTTTACTCCATCTTCTATCTTAAATTGATCCTTGAATTTACCTTGATTCCAAACAACTTGTGTAGGTGGTTCAAAGGGAAGAGACTTCAATGCTTGATTATGGGAGACAGCAAATAATATAGCAGATCCTACATAAACAGCATCAGCACCGAGGGCAAGTACTTTTAAAAAGTGCCCAGGTACTAATAGCCCTCCTGAGACAATTAAACTAATTTGTCCCTTCATTTTTCTCTTTTCTAAATGATTAACAGCCCGGACAACTGCATGCAATGTTGGTATTCCCATGTCATCGGATAAAATCGGTGGTGCACCATGTGTGGCTGCTTGGCCGCCGTCAATCGTTATGAAATCAACACCAAGTTCAATTAAATGATCTATATCTTCTTCAATTTTCCCCCCTGCCCCCATTTTTACACCAATGGGAACACCACCAGTTATACTCCGAAGTTCGTTAACGAGTTTTTTAATATCTTTCAATGTTTGATTTTCAAAAAAATGTTCAAAAATGACTCCATCCTCATTTTCTTTTAGCCCCATCACTTCACGAGCCCGACCTGTTAAATTTTTGGGTGAAATTTTCCCACCCATCCCAAATAATGCTCCTTGTCCGAACTTAATTTCAATCATGTCGGCACGCTTAATAAGATCTTCTTCCTTTGACCATTCTGTTTTTGAAAATTGTAAAATATATTTTCCTGCTTTATCTAATTCTTCAGGTATTACTCCGCCTTCTCCGGAATTAATCGCGGTTCCTACATTTTTTGCTGCTTCCGCCAAAGAAAGCCTCGTTTGTTCACTAAGTGCGATACCATAGGCCATCCCTGTAATCATAAGAGGAATTTTTATTTTCATTGGTTTTTTTGCTTTTGGTCCAATGGTTACCTTGACATCAACGTCTTCTTCACCATCAATAGGAAACGGTGTCGTTTGTGCAGGGATAAAGGTAATTGGATCCAAATGTGGCCATTTTTTTGAAGAGCCAAGCGGGCGATGCAGTAAGTCGCCTGTTTCTGCACGCAAGCTATTTTCAAGCATATTTTGAACGCCCATATGCCTTAGGCCTGGCATCAACTCCATAATATTTTCTTGATAGCTGTCGGTTAAAATGATTTTTCCCATCTTCTTAACTATACGTTTCATAATCCAACGCCAACCAACTAGCATAAATAAAAATAGGACAAATATTATTGCAATCATAACAAAAGATAAATAGGATAGAATGTTCGACATGTTCACTTCTCCACATTCAATTTAATTAAACGGTTCAATATTGTTGTTATTTCCGAAAAAAGGTAAATTGTGTTATTTTATAATGATATCACTCACCGCTTTATAGGGGGTAAGTCACGAGCAATTGAAAAATACCTGTAGTTTTTACAAGCAACACCAAATGATTTTCTGAATTTTTTTGACCCTTAGCTAAGTTAATATAAAAATAAAGGAGATACTTTTCATGAACTTACTAGATGATAACGCTCACCGTCCTTGGCCAATTCCTTCAAAAAAATGGATTATGCGACAACCTTGGAGAAATCTTTTGTTTTCCCATTGGCCTATTCCAGCTGAAACACTGAGACCACATATTCCTCCACATTTAGAAATTGACACCTTTAATGGATATGCCTGGTTGGGAGTTATTCTTTTCGTTATGGAGGGAATTTATCCTCGTGGATTGTCATCTGTATCACTAACCCCTAAATTTTCAGAAATCAATGTAAGAACATATGTTCAATGTGATGGTAAACCCGGTATCTTTTTCATGTCTCTTGATGTCGAGGACTGGGCCTCCTATACAATAGCCAAGAAATGGTTTCGTTTGCCCTATTATTCTGCACAAATCTCTTTTGAAAAAAAAGGACAAACCTTTCATTGTCAAAGTATTCGTAAAGGAAAAACAAATACTCCAATTAGATTTAATGTAAAATACACTCCTTTACCAGAAGTTTTTTTTCCTAAAAAAGGAACTTTAGACCATTGGCTCACTGAGCGATATTGCTTGTATAGTACGGATAATGGAGTCAATATCTATTGCGGAGAAATACACCATCGTCCTTGGCCGTTACAAACAGTAGAGGCAGAGATATGTAGGAATACACTTTTTACTCCCTTTAATTTTGACCTTACTGAAGTCAAACCAATTTTTCATTTCTCTAAAGGTGTTGATACACTTATATGGAATATTAAGAAAACACGGTTCTAGTGTAAAAAGATTTCTTAGTACTATTCATTTCTTTCGAATTCGGGGATTAAGAAACTTCAATTAACTTCAATGCACAAGATCCCCTCACATCTAATATTTACGTACCTAGTGAATCACTTTCAGGTAATCCTGTTTCTTTATGAGTACAATGCGGATAATTAATTATTTTTCAAAAAAAGATTTTGGTTATATCAGACGACGATATCATGGTTGAGTATCCCTTAATTGTCGTTTCGATACTACCTTATAAACCACTTATAAAATAATCCTTAGCGTGTAAGTAATTTTGTAACTCACCGCAATTCACATAAAAATAATTAAATATTATCTTGCATTACAAGGTATTAATCTTCATAATAATCATATACCTTGTATTGCAAGACATGGAAAGAGGTGACATTCATTTGACCACTACACAGATGATGAAAGGGATATTGGACGGGTGTTTATTGGCAATCATCAAAGATAAAGAAGTATATGGATATGAGTTAGCTGAAAAATTAGAGGGATATGGATTTAATTCATTTAGTGAGGGAACCATTTACCCTTTATTGATGCGTATGCAAAAAGAAGAACTGGTAACATCTACATTAAAAAAATCAACTGCTGGGCCTAAAAGAAAATATTATTCCCTGACCCGAAAAGGAGAACAGGAATTAATAAACTTTATGGAACGATGGGAATATTTGAAGGGCAATGTCAATCGGGTTTTAAACCATGAAGCAAAAAATGATTAGTTTTAATAATCCAAAAAGGGGATGAAGAGTTGAAAAGTACTGCTGTAAATCTATCTTCTAAAAGCAAATCTTTCTTAGAGGATCTTCGAGTTTATTTATTTTCCAGTGGAAAGAATTCAGATGGAATTGAAAGTATTGTGGAAGAATTAGAGGTTCATCTTATGGAAGCAGAGAAAAAAGGGAAGTCAATCGACAACATTATTGGCCAATCACCTAAAGAATACATGGATCAGATATCAAACGAGATGACTACTGATTACCGATCTTGGTTTAAATATATCGTCATTATCATTTTTGGTGCTTTTTCTTTCACAATTATCAATGATTTATTCAAAGGAAACCTTTCCTATTCACTACTGGAATTAATCGGTCATGTATGTATTGCTGCGATTTTCATATTGGGCATCTTTAGTGCGTTTAAGTATGTTTCTGCAAATAATATTTCCAGAGGAAAAGAATTTGCAATTTATTATGTACTTGGGATGCTTCCGCTTGGTCTGTATATTGGCTTGATTTTCTTTAATAGAATAATTGAAACACCTGTGATTCAATTTGGGACTACGTGGACGAATATTACAGCAATTATTACTTTTGTTTTTCTTATTGCAATCTCGTGGTGGGCTAGATCATGGGTCGTCATAATTATTTTAGCACTTTTAACATTACCGGATTATTTGCTAAGTCAATTTGCACTTCATGATGACACCCAATTAATAGTAGGTACACTTATTAGTTTTGGAGGCATTGCTGTTTATCTTTTTATTACTAGTAAAATGAGCAAATTTGATTAACAGCAGGTCCAATATTTATATATCTGCTTTGATTTGGGAGTAAAAAATGGCGTATCAATGTACGGTTTCACCGCCTACTTACTCAAGGTTTTTTTGTGCCCCCTTATTAAAATCATGACAATGTTCACATTTAATGTTGTTAATATGAATAAATAGGATTCAAAAAAAAACAGCATAATAACAATTGCAATAAAATCAAAAAAGGTATGAGGTGATTGCCCTCATACCTTTTTCAGACTATAAATTAAAATTGTCTATTTATTTATGCGTCATCCGGTTGAGCACTAATGTCATCTGAAAATTCCTTAATTACTGTTGAATACCTTCTTTAGAGGCAAAAGCACCTCTATATCGTGCAGCAGGGTGACGCTCGCTGAGACGATTTTCTCCAAAAAGCTTATGACGAAGTGTAGCTGGTTCACCGTTCTCAGCACGAGCTAAACCACGCTGGCGAAGAACAGGCATTACTTGATCGATAAACTCTTCATAAGACCCTGGAATGGTTGCATTTATTACATTGATTCCATCGACGCCTGCATTGCTCCACAGCTCTAGCTGGTCAGCAATTGTTTCAGGAGTCCCTACGATACGTGTCGTTCTACTACGCATTTGGGCAATGTCTTTAACATTAGGCGTACGTCCTGGTGTGCTTTGCTTTAACCATTCGAATGTGCTTCTTATTCCCTCAGTTTCGATATTTTCAAGCGGTGTATCAAGCCCAACGTTTCCTAGGTCAACCCCCATACCTCCTGCCATATGAGCGATCATCATATCGAAATCAACCTTATTATCTAGTTCAAATTCTTTACGCCGAGCATCTTCTTCGGTCTCCCCAACGACGAAAGACAACCCTTGATAAAAGTGAATATCATTACCATCCCGACCATTTTGAATAGCTAGATGTCGAGTATCATTGATTAACTTACGAGCATTTTCAGGATCAGGGGCTACAATAAAGACAGCCTCAGCATTTCGAGCAGCAAAGTCTCGGCCGGCAGGCGATGATCCTGCTTGAAACAACACTGGCGTTCGCTGTGGTGATGGTGAAACAAGATGCGGACCTTCGACTTTATAGCGCTCACCAACATGGTTTATTTTATGAACCTTTGCTGGAGCTGCATGAATTCCACTCTCTCGATCTTGTAAAAGCGCTCCCTCATCCCATGAACCTTCCCAAAGTTTATACAATACATCTACATATTCATCTGCCCACTTGTATCTCTCATCATGTGGGACAAGTTCATCGTAACCAAAGTTGCGAAAAGCATTTTCCAAAGAACTAGTAACCATATTCCAAGCAATGCGACCCTTAGAGATATGATCTAGCGTTGAAACTCGGCGAGCAAAATTAAAGGGAGGTTCCTGCAGTGGAGCTGCCGTAAAAGCTAATCCTAGATGTTTTGTATTCACTGCAAGAGCGGACATTAATACTATTGGGTCATTACTGGGAATTTGCAAACCGGTTTCAACATGAAAATCCCAACCGCCACGGTGGTCACCGTACAAACCGATTACGTCTGCGAAAAAAATGGCATCAAAACCACCCTCCTCAAGCCGCTTAGCCAAAGATACCCAAAGATCTACATCGTTAAAGTTCAACTGATGACCTTCTTCATCACGCCACATTCCGTGAGTGATGTGAGATGCTGTATTCATAACAAAAGCAGAAAATGATAGGGGGTTAGTCATGTTAATTCGTCTCCATTCTATGAAATAAATTCATTTTTTTATTTTCAAAACGCCATTTTATATTTGAAATCTATAATTCTGAGACTTTTTCTCTTTTGTTACCCACTGCTATCTAATTATTCAAATTATTTATTCATTTTTTACAATTTCATTTTTCACAAGCCATAAAACACGTGTTTGGTTTGCATCAATACAATCTCTCTAGTCATTAATTCGGAATAATGCTTTCTACATAACTACGAACCTTCTTTTCTGTCAGTTCTCCAGAAATGGTTTGAGTAATCTCACCATCTTCATTAATTAAATATGTAACGGGGAGATTATTAACCTTATATTGCTCAATAGCTTCCCCAGTCCGATCAAGTAAAATGGAAAAACTCAATTTTTTTTCTAAGACAAATGGACTGACTATGATTCTAGGTTCTTGCGCATTTACAGCTAGAATTTCAATTCCCTTATCTTCATATTCTTGATAGACGTTATTCAAATAAGGCATCTCCTTTTCACAAGGTGGACAATAGGTTGCCCAAAAGTTAAGTATCACACCTTTTCCACGATAATCCGAAAGTTTTACTTCATTACCCTTTAAATCTTGCAAAGTAAAATCAGGAGCAAGATTACTTTGATCTATAGTTACTGCTTCTTTTTTAATAATTAAATTCGTGTAAATTGTATAACCAAGTCCTAACACTAAAATCGCAGTCACTAAACTTTTTATAAAGAAGTTCACTGGCTTTTTTTCTTTACTCATTAGAATGACCTGGCCCCTCTCAATTACTTACCTGGAAAGATAGTTCCGGCATTTCATGCAAAGTTTTATAGCTAACATGTGCAATCACTTTTTTCTGTCCTTGATCAAAAAACTTTGTTTCTAACAAATACTTTCCATCTCCCTTATTTTTAGGAAAGACTGATCCAATTGATATTCCATTTTCAATAATTTCAAATTGAACCTCAGCCTCTTTGCTAACATTTTCGCTCCCATATTTCACTTCTGCAGTAAAAGCGACAGCTTCATTGATCTTAATTTTTTTAGGATTACTTTCCAATAATACCTTCAACGATTTCGGTTGCTCTAATTGTTGTTTATTACCTGAATCGGAACATCCTATTAACAAAAAAATTGATAGTATAAATATTATCGATTTCACAAAATAGCTCCTTCATCAAAAGTAAATTCTCTTCTATAATCTATTAAAATTAAAATTGCAGAGAGAACCTCATCATCTTTCTTTTAACTAAACTTCTTAGTCTTCTTCGTTTCCTCTTCGTATTTTTTCTTTTCTCTTAATTGGCCTCATTTTTCAAGTTTGTCCAAAAAAGAATACGTTTTTTGATTTTTTCAAAAGTAAACATAACCAATAAGATAACGATACTATTAAAAATTAATCCAGCTAAAACATAATCATATTGAGTAAAATCAGTGTAGAACTGGATAAAGTAGCCCATCCCCGATTTAGCTCCAAACATTTCTGCGGTCATTAAAATTAGAAAAGATAAATTAAGTGCTGTTCCTGTACCACTTAATATAAATGGCGAACTTGCTGGAATGATTACTTTTAAAATCAAATCTTTCTGCTGTAACCCGATTGTTTTTGCATTATCCCAAAAATGATTATCAACCAATAACACACCTTGAATCGTGCCTAGAAAAATAGGCCAAAAAGCTGCAAGGAACAGAATGAAAATAGACGCTAATTCAAATGTTGGTAACAAAGCAATAGCATATGGAATAAATAATGTTAAAGGCAGTGGACTAAAAGCATTAAAAAATGGTGTTAAGATTTTCCTTGATTTTGGATGAAGACCAAAGAACAGTCCCCCGCCAATTCCTAGTATTAGAGCTAGCACAAAACTTGGGACTAATAATTTCATAGAACTTACAAATCCTTGAAATAGTTCAATTAATGCTTTAAAGAATGCCATAACAACTATTTCTGGAGATGGGAAGATAATTGGGCTTAACCATCCCGTGAAATTTGTTATATAAAACCATAAGGCGAGTAAAGCAATTGTAATTATCGTTGTATATATATAGATAGAAAAAAACTTTTTCATCATATTCTCCTTATCATTTGAAGTCTAAGTTTTGCTCATTATATCTTTGTAATACTTGTTTATAATATTCATCATTTGGATTCCCTTTAATCAGCTCATCTAATGCTTCTTCATACATAGAAAGATCGAAGTGATTTTCTAGATTAATAGTTTCTACGTCTGAAATATACCCAATATCTTGCATTTTTTTCCACGTGTTAATTACTTCCCTTTTGTTTGGGTCTGCAGAATTGATTAAATGTTTCTCATTAACTATTTCGTTCACTCTTTCTTCAGGTAATTGTTTAAAAGTAGGTTTCGAGGCTTCTAAATTTTTCTTTGGATTTTCTAATTTTACACGTTCTGCCCTTATTAGCCCTTTCATGAATTTCTTATAAGCAACTGCCTTATCACCAGTTATATTGCCTCTTACGGTAACTCGGCAGCAAAGATCATTTGGACTTAGATCATTACTCCAAAAAATAGGGGTTAATCCTAATGCCTCTGTTTTTGTCATATGCCCTGTATTGGAAAGTCCAACATCTACTTTTCCAGAATTAACAGCTTCAAGTACATCTGCCACACTTTTTACTTCTACAAAATCAACATCTTTATGAATATCAATTCCAGCATCATCTAGCGCTGACTTAAAGACAACATCAAGTGTTCCTAAACGAATAGTCGCAATTTTCTTTCCCTTGAAATCTTCTAATATTTTATATTGACTTGCATTTTCTTTTTTTGTGACAACCGGCTGTCCACCTTCCATATGACCTCCAACAAATTTAAAATCTGCACCTTGGGCAATATAGTTTAAAGGTGTTGCTGTACCAAATGTTAATGCAATATCTATTTTGTCAGCTTGTAAAGCGTCCAATCCCCCACTAGTAAAGGAAACCATTTCTACCTCTAAATTTTCATCCTCAAAAAACCCTTCAGCTCTAGCAATATCTGCTAGAGGAGCTCCATATAATTGACCATATCCAACCTTTAATTTATATGTTTTCTCTTGCGTAGATGCTTTTTCTTCATCACCATTGCAAGCTACTAACGTTAAAGCAAAGAGCATCACAATACCGAATAACCACTTTCGCTTTCTCACGCAACCATCCTCCTAATCATTTTTAATATTATTTATATTCCTTCTCCTGCTGAACGGATTTCATGGCCTTGTTCTAATTTTTCAAAGATTCCTTTGTTCATAATGTCTAAAATATAATTTCTTAATTCAATAAACTCTAAACTCTCTATTAACTTTTTACGATTTCTTGGCTTAGGAAAAGGTACATTAATAGTCTCAACAAGACTTCCAGGTGGTCCTGGTGAAAATA
This sequence comes from Peribacillus butanolivorans, assembly GCF_001273755.1. Classification (GTDB taxonomy): domain Bacteria; phylum Bacillota; class Bacilli; order Bacillales; family DSM-1321; genus Peribacillus; species Peribacillus butanolivorans. The sequence continues at coordinate 1,775,374 of NZ_LGYA01000001.1, read as the reverse complement.
TCACAATTCGATCCGCTAAAATAATAGCCTCTTCAGCATCATGTGTAACAAATGCGATAGTACGCTGCTGTTCATAATTTACTTGGAGAATCAGATCTTGTAGCTGAATTCTTGTTACTGGATCTAAGGCACCAAAAGGCTCATCCATGAACATTAAATCTGATCCTAAAGATAGCGCCCTCGCAATTGCTGCACGCTGCCTCATCCCACCTGACATTTCTCCTGGATATTTTTTAAACGCATGACCTAACTGGACTAATAGAAGATAACTTTGGGCTAAGTGCTCCAATTCCTGTTTTGTTTTTGATTTTTTTAATTTCTGCTTTAAAGCAAGAATTATATTTTCTTCTGCCGTTAGCCAAGGGAACAAAGAATAATCCTGAAATACAACTGCACTATCTGGTAAGGATTTTGCTATTGAATGTCCGTTGACAAGTATTTCACCCTTCTTTGGTTGAGCTAACCCTGTTAATAAGCGAAGAAGAGTACTTTTTCCAGAACCACTAGGACCCATAAAGACGACAAATTCCCCTTCTTTAATCGTTAGGTCTATATTTTTCAGAATTTCTACACCGTCATAATCAAAAGCAATTGACTTAGCTTCAATTTTATTTCGAACATTGATCATTTCTTCTTTCACTGTATAAACTCGATCAAGGACTTTTGCCATTATCGCTCCTCCAATTCTTTAGATAATTATTACAAAACAAATGTTGTTCATCTGGCCATTAATAAATGGTTTTATGTTGGTATAAAGCTTTCATCCGCCAAACTATTTGCAAATTTTGGGAAGAAAATAAACAAAAACCAGAGACGAATTCCGTATTTAGAAACTGTCTCTGGTTATCCAGTAAACAAAATATTAAATTCCAAATTTAGTAGTTGTTAAAACATAAAGAAATAAATCTATCCAAATAGCAGATTTTTCTACTATTAGAATACATATTCTTTCTACCAAATTTTTTAATTTATTTTCCGTCTCCCCACAGCTCAAGTGGTAAATTAACTAACTCCCTACCTATTTGTTCGCGGGCCAAATTATTTGAAGGAGCCATCGGGATTCCACCTCTAGCATCGCGGTAAATTCGTTCAAAAACCCCCTCGATGTAACCAAAACCACCTGCTACATCCATTGCAACCCGAGCTGCAGAATCTGCTAATTCTGTGGATTGAACTTTAAGTTCTGTTACCTCAGTATTAAGTTGAGTTAACGGTTGGTTAGTCTCAAGTAATTCATCATAATGTCTAGCTAAATCAAGTTGCCAAGCTCTTAGTCCTGTAATTTGAATTTTAATCTCAGCCAATTTTTGACGAATTACTTGATATTCAGCTAGGCTTTTGTTGAAACCTTTATGAATCGTTTTTGTTACATGTGCTACCGCGGCATCTAGAGCACCTTGCGCCACACCAAGCCATACTGCGCTTAAACCGAGGACAGTACCGGTGCCATTCAATATATCTCCGCTAGCAGCGTTCAATAAATCTCGATGACTTACTTTCACATCTTTAAACGTAAGTGGTCCACTATGATTTCCGCGTACACCTAATGCTTTCCAAGGTTTTGCTCTTATCCCTTCATCATGACCATTCACAATAAAAAAACTATGATCACTCGGGTCGTCACTATTTGCGGTACGGGTTTGTACGACATAAAAATCCGCTTGTCCTCCACTTGTAGTAAATGACTTCTCAGCATTTAGAATAAAATCTTCACCGTCTCGTTCTGCCTGACTTAAGTTATACCAAACGTGCCCCCCAGTAGCTTTTTCACTTACTGAAAAAGTACCGATAACACCTTCACGAATAGGCAATAACCACCGATCTTTTTGATTATCATTACCAAAAATATTAATTACTTGAGCTGCACCAACATGCATCGCATATACAAGACCTGTAGACGCATCTACCCTGCCAATTTCTTCTGCCACAACGGACAAACCTACATAACCTAAGTTTAAGCCCCCCCATCTCTCAGGAATCGTTACCGAGGTCCAGCCTTCTTTTGCTAGGGCCTGTAAATTCCCTCGTGGAAACATGCCTTCTCTATCAATCATATCTGCATTTGGTTTAATTACTTTTTCAACAATCGGTCTAATTTTTTCTCTAATTTCCTGGATGTACGCTCTTGAATATATATTTTTTTCTAATGCTGCATTGCTCATTTTTATATCCTCCAACTTTTTGTTTATAGATAGAAAACTCACAATTATAGACTTATCTATATCAAACTCTATATGATAATGAATATAAGGAGAAAACTTTTAGTAGATCGCTTAATGTCCATAGCAACCCATCTACTTAAAAGTAAATTTGCTTCAGCGGAAGCTTAGTACCGTTCACAACGTAATTACCGATAGCACGTGCTTTGTAGACAGTTGGATTATGAGAAGCTATGGTACGGATATTACGCCAGTGACGATCGAGGTTCGCTGACTTTCTCGTTGCAGATGCTCCTCCCACTTCAAAAAGTAACGTAGAAGCTTGCAATGCAAGATCGTCCACAATAACCTTAGCCTGAGCCGCCCGAAGTGAAGCATCATGACTTAAATCATAGTCAATCACGCCGTCGACCGCTGAATTCACAGCAATGTCCAGTGCATCTACAGCAGCGAGAACAATCGCTTCGGACGCGAACGCACTACTTGAGAGCTGTCCAACAACCTGTTGTAGTTGCGGGTCTGCAGATGCAGTGTCTGCAGCAGCAAAACTAAATGTTCGAGTTCGTTTATGAACCAAAGCTGATGCGTCTGCCACTACATTACGTAATATGCCTGAAATAACCGCATGGAGATAAAGCTGTAAATATGAATTGAATGGCGTCCTGTCATCACGGATTACAGTCACTTCACCTTTATTAACGAAAACATTGTTTAAATGTGTCGTGCCACTCCCAGTCAATCTTTGTCCGATTCCATCCCAATCGTCTTTTATTATGACACCTTCACGATCAGTTGGGATGATCACGGATACAGGTATTCCATCTAAGGTAGATGCCGTAACAAGTACCCAGTCAGCATACATGGTACCTGTACTAAAGTACTTCGTGCCGTTCAATCGGTAACCCTCACCTTCAGGGGACAAAGTTGTTTCAAAGGCCAAATGCCCCACATTTTTCGATGAAAGCTCAGTAAAAGCATTGCCAATGATTGCTCCATCTGCTATTCTTTGTAACCACGTATCACGTTGTTCACTTGCAGGATTTCGAAGTAATTCATCCACATTGGAAAAATGAGACCGAAGGCTATGCGCGATATCTGGATCGGCTTCAGCTAATCGAATGATGACATAGAAAAGTTCACGAATACTAGCACCGCCACCCCCTAGTTCAACCGGTAAACGAAGAGCACCAAGTCGGGTTCGTCTGATTAAATCGATTGCATAATATGGGCGAGCTTCGCTACCAGAACTCCGACGGTTCTCAGCATCTATTGCAATATCTGTAATCAATTGATCTAATTCAGCAGAGCCAACTTTTACTGGTTCAGTAAAATTTAGTGAAGTTAAACGATCTTTGTTAACACCTAAATTTAATTGTTTTTGATTAGACATTTTTTAAATAACTCCTTTAATTTTAAATATGATTATTCGCATCATATTAGTCGTATTTATTTATAAAAAAATAATTAAATAGTATTAAGCTTGCTCATCTTACTGTGTAGCTCCTTTCAGGACAAAAGCATCAATAACATGCAGTAGGATGACGTTCATCATTTTGTTTAATCAAATACTTTTTATGTAGTAAATTATTTTGAGCTCTCTTGAAGACCAACTTTTCTATACTGATTCCCTACGTGGTTTTCTGGTAAACGAGCTTTTTTTCCAAATAGCTTTTCTCTGAAAGTCCCTTCTTCATATTCCATTTTCACTAATCCTCTTCGTTGAAGTTCTGGTATGACAAGTTCAACAAAATCTTTAAAAGTTCCTGGTGTTATCGCATATGCAAGATTAAATCCATCGATATCCGTATCCTCAATCCAATCTTCAAGCGTATCAGCAATTTGCTCTGGTGTTCCGATTGCCACGGGACCCATTCCACCTATACCAGCAAAATTCGCTAACTCACGTACTGTCCATTTTTTATTTGCACTTGCTTTTGTCAAACTTTCGAGCATTGATTTAATTGCATTTGTTTCAATATATTCAATTTCTTGATCAGGATCATATTCAGAGAAATCAACTCCTGACCACCCACTTAGTAGGGAAAGGGCTCCTTCATAACTTATATATTTCGATAACTCTTCATATTTTGCCCATGCCTCTTCTTCTGTTCGTCCCACAATTGGTGTAAGTAATGCGAAAACTTTCACACTTTTTGGATCTCTTCCTTGCAAATTAGCTTGTGCTCTAACATCTTTAACATATATAGAAATCGCTTCTTTTCCAGGACCAGAAATAAATGTACATTCTGCATGTTTGCCTGCAAATTGTCGGCCTCTTGCAGATCCACCAGCTTGATACAAAACAGGAGTTCTTTGTGGTGATGGCTCACACAAATGAATGCCTGGCACATCGAAATAATTACCATGATGGTTGATTTCGTGAACTTTTGTTGGATCGGTATAGATTCGCTTCTCTTTATCTTTCACAACTGCATCGTCTTCCCAGCTACCCTCCCACAATTTATAGCAAACTTCTAAATATTCATCGGCTATATTGTATCTTTCCGCATGTTGAAATTTATTACCGATGTCGATATTTTTCGTTCCACTTTCTAAATAGGAAGTAACAATATTCCAAGCAATTCGCCCGTTCGTTAGATGATCCAATGTAGACATTCTTCTTGCAAACGTATATGGGTGTTCAAACGTTGTCGAGCATGTGATTCCAAATCCTAAATGTTTAGTTTCATTAGCCATTGCTGAAACGAGCAGAATTGGATCATTTACCGGAACTTGTGTTGCTTCACGAACTGTAGTTTTTTTATCTTTACCATACACATCATAAGTCCCGATTACATCCGCAATAAACAAACCATCGAACCGTCCTTTCTCCAATGTTTGCGCTAACTCCACCCAATATTCAATCTCATTATAGCGATGTGATTGATCTTCAGGATGTACCCACAAACCTGGTGATTGATGGCCAACACAATTCATATCAAATGCATTTAATAAGATTCTTTTTTTGTTCATTTTTTTTGTCTCCTTTTCTGACTTTTTGAAAACTGATAATACAATAAATATTTGATAGTAAAAGGTTTAAAAAAAACAAAAAACCAGAGACATCTTCTACAAAATCAGAAATTGTCTCCGGTTGACCGGCAAACTATATATTAACTATTCCTATGTTATTACTATGTTTTATATTAGCGGGCATACTTCACGTTGTCAATACACCTTATGCACTTTTCTTCAACTTTTGCTGCACATATAAAAGGTAATTTTCCCCAAAATCCAACAATAAAAAATTAACAACTATAGACATAACTCCGGACAACCATTGAGCAACATGTAAAGGATACATATCAAATAGAACAACAACAAGTACAAGTCCTAATGAACATCCAATCATATATTCTAATAGTAAAATTAGCGAACAAGCTAAATCATTGGTACAATACTACCATCAAAGAAAATCCGACTTTCCATCGAAAGGACTAATAAAATCTCATTCATTTGGATTGTTCTCTTTATCTTTTGATACAGTTCTTTATTTTTTTTGCCTTTGTTACCCGACAGCTTCATTTAATATTTTTTATTAGTCCAATGTATCGAACCCGTATCACAATGAGGATGACTATCTAATTGAATTCTTTTGTATTCATTTTCTAACTCTTTTAAAGATAAGTTCAACAGTTGTTCCTTATTCTTATATACATTAAAGACAATCAGTTTATTAATTAATTTCCGCCTTATTTCTTCCATATCTTCGCAAATTTTATACCCCATATGACCTTCTCCTTTTCATCGTTTGTAGAATTGTAAAGGATTTAAAAAACCTTCTTCAAGAATGAGAGGTACGCCTTAAACTAGATTGTGGTAGCACGGAATTCTAAAAAAATCTTTGCTAGAAGTTTCAAAGGCCCTTTTCCATCACCTCTCTGAATAAGTTTTACAAAGTAAATTCATGTAAACAAACAACTCCTAAGAAAAAATACTCCACTAAATTACCTGAAATTCAAAAGGTAGATATCCCCATAATCTTTAAAACTAACTAAAATTAGATGATCTTACTCTGGGTTATTATCGGAATACGTTTAATGCTTCAAACGCTCATCTTTTTTTATCACTAATTTTATTATATTCTTCCTGTAAATCAGATATAGTCATTTCAAATAAATGAGTGTTATTTTTCTTATAAATCCCTTCATTTATTAACTTGTTTATCAGGAAAACCTTTTTATTATTTAGAGCATTACGTAATAATTCCCCCAAGATGTAGCCTCCTTTTATAATCAAATCATTTCGTTGAATAGTGGTATAAAACAAAGAATTATACCGTTAATTTTAGTTGTAAAACGCGTTTTCTTCCTGTTCCACCTCCTTCCATACCGTTGATTTCTATAGCCAAAAGAGGCCCTCTGTCCAAGATACACTTCATCTTGAATAGAGAGCCTCTAGTAATCTAGTCAGCACATTTTATTAGTATGAATATTTAAGTTTATACTAAATTATATTAAACATATATGTCAAGTATGAATTAAAAAATATACTCGACTGAACTTATAAATAAATGACTCCGAGACCCCTCCCCTAAGCAAAACGTGTTTCACGGATACTTTTCAGAGTTATGTAATTTTATCAGGGACATCAGGGGAAAAATCTACCCTTCATAACATAAAACAGTGTCATTTGCTCTGATTTGATAATCCGGAAAAACAACCTTATACTCTTGCCACATATTTGAACGCCTCCATAAAGTGCTTTTATACGAAAACACTCAGTAGTGGAATAAGAGATTTAAAAACCTGTTATAACATGCTGTTGATTTTTCACAAAGAAAAAAGGACCATATTAATAAGGTCCCTTGGTAAAACATCTTGATTTAAGCTTGAAGAGCTTTCTGTAATGATTTTTTCATTGCTTCTACAAAGTTCTGACGTGTTACATCAGATAATTCTAATAAGGAAAGATAGGGATTTAAATCTTCTAATTCAACTAATAAAAGTTCACCTTGTTCATTCCGACAAGCATCAACTCGTTGAATCCCCCAATCAAGATTATTCCATTCAATAAATCGGTTAGCAAAAGTTAAATCTTCTTCAGTAGGCACATATTCTTTTAATTCCCATCTTTGCTCTTTATCTGGTGCATAAAGAGCATACTGAAATTCTTTATCGATAAAATAAAATGAAACCTCATACTCAAAGTTGATAAATGGTTGTACCAATGTTTTTTTTGATTCTGAATCAACTTTATCTCTCAATTCATCTTTCGTGACAAATTCCATACCGATAGAATCTGCACCATCTTTCGGCTTTACAATATACGTTTTTACATTAGGGAGTTTATCTAAAGAATCAAGAGTATCGATAGTTGGAATAACAGGAAATTTAGCATTCGTTAATTCAATTAAATATTCCTTCCCGTTCATATCAGCCTTTCCGTTAAATGAATTGTATGTTTTCAAATAACCAGAAACTACTCTATTTCGGAATGCTTGATACTTATCCTTAAAATTCGCTACTGGACCAGCATTTCGAAATACAATTAAGTCAAAATCTTTTTCAAACGTTTCGGTATCTTCAGGATGACAAATGACCACCTGAAAATCTTCTCTAAGCTTCGAAGTAAGGAACAAATCCTCCTCATAATAATTTCTTCCTTTTGCTTCATAGTATAAATCTGTTACGAATAATAGTGTCTTCATTACACCTTCACCTCTTTACATTTATTTTCATTGATTTAAAAAGGAATAAAAAACAAAAAATCCCGTCTCATTAAGAGACGAGATATTAACTCGCGGTACCACTCTTGTTTAATAAAATGCTTCGAAAGCACTTTACTACCCTTACAAACGTACAATCATACGTTGTTCCTTGTAACGGAGGAAACCGATAAAGCTTACTAATACATTCGGCTTTACTTCTCAGAGATGATTTTCGGTTATTATCTGGACACTGGCTTTCAGCAAAACACCAGCTCTCTTTGGAACAGAAACTATAACGTACTCTTTCTCTTCATAGAATTTTTAAAATTAGATTATTTTGAATTATTTTATATTAACCAGCAATTAAAATCAATGGTTATTTGATGAAATTAATTTTCTGCCCCTTTAGCTCGATAAGAAAGGGATCATCAGCAGCAACTTATTAAACTCTTGCACCCGTTAGTTAAAAAAAGAGAGGGGATTTCTGTACTGGCTTCATCCATCCTTATAATACTGATGAATACTAGAAAAGAAACATATCCTTTCTATGGTGGTGATGGAGTTAAGAACCTAGTTTCTTCATTAATATTAACTAACTTGTTTTGCATTCTCCAATTAACAATTGAGTGCTTTAGTTAAATACGGTGCTGATTTTTTCTACTTTTATTCGACTCTCATCTTAATGATGAGCCATCAACAGCAGTTTTGCATTTAATAAAGAAAGAATTTAGCTGGTAAAAAATAAATATAGTTTTCCTATTAAGTCTCCTTATTTATTCTATGTATAATATCGAATGCTTCTCCACATTAACTCCATATAACACGGTTATAATGATACAAGAGGTGATACCATGAGGAACTATCATATTCTTGTAGTAGAGGATGATCAAGAGATTCAGGAATTAATTAAACAATTTTTAATGACACAACACTATACAGTTGAAGTTGCATCAGATGGATTAGAGGGAATGAAACAATATAATAAGCAATCCTTTGATTTAATTCTTTTGGATGTGATGATGCCAAACCTTAACGGATTTGAAGTTGCCAAAATGATTCGAAACCAGTCAAATGTACCAATTATTATGCTAACCGCTTTAGAAGAAGAACAAGATCAAATGAAAGGTTTTGATCTTGGAATCGATGATTATATAACTAAACCTTTTTCTTTTCATGTTTTGATTAGACGAGTCGAAGCAGTACTGAGGAGAAGCTATGATCAAAGTACAGCTAATCATTTAGTTTTTAAAGAAATTCATGTCGATTGTGATGCATATAAAGTATATGTAAATAAAGTTGAAATACCTTTAACAACAAAAGAATTTGAGATGCTGCAACTACTCCTTCAAAATGAGAAAAAAGTACTCACAAGAGAAAGCATCGTAGAAAAAGTTTGGGGATACGAGTACTACGGAGAAACACGAATTATCGATACACATATTAAAAACATACGAAAAAAATTAGAAATACCCTACATTAAAACAGTAAAGGGAATTGGTTACAAAATCGATGAATAAGATATTAAAAATCATGAAGATGAAGAAGATTACCTATAAACTCTTTTTGGTTACATCCCTTATTTTGTTAGCCTTTGCAGTCCTGATCTATTTAACTTTATACTTCTTTCTCCCTACATTTTATGAGCAGTATAAAACAGACCAGCTTCAAACAGGAATAGAAGAAATAATTGATAAATCTAAGGATCTTTCTTTTCAAAATGCAATACCACTTTTTGATGAATACGCTCAAAAAAATAACGCAATGATCTACCTTCAAAATAATGAAGGAGCAATAATTTATTCTCCTTTTTTATCTTTTATTCAAGGTAGTACTCAAGCATTACCTGGTGTAAAATTCGATAATACAAAGCCATTAAGAAATTCAAATTACCTTTCCAATTCATTTGATGTTACCATGCCAATTCAATTCCAAGATGGTAACTTAACACTCGTAGTATCCGCAACATTTCAGCCTATTAATGAAGCTTCACAGGTCTTGGTACGTTTCCTTCCTTATATCAGTATCATTGTAGTTGTTATTGGTGTTGGAAGTGCTTATTTATATTCGAGGTTTATTACAAGACCACTCATTTATATTAATAGAGGGGCACAAAAGATGGCGAACTTGGATTTTTCCGAAAAAATTGAGGTTCGTTCCAATGATGAATTAGGGGAATTATCCAATAGTTTAAATGATATGTCACTTAATTTACAACAAACTATGCTTGATTTACAGAAAGCGAATCAGCAATTACAAAGCGACATTGAAAAAGAAAGAGAAATAGAAAAAAAACGCAGGGAATTTTTTTCAATTGTAGCACATGAATTAAAGACTCCTCTCACTGTTATGAAAGGACACTTAGAAGGAATGATGTATAATATCGGTCCCTATAAAGACCGGGACACATATTTACAAAAAAACTTTCAAACCGTTCAGGATATGGAACAACTTGTTCGTGAGATTCTAGGTATTTCCAAATTGGAACAACATACCTTTAAACTAAAATTAGAAGAAGTAAATCTCGCGGAATTAATTAATATAATCACAAAAAATCTCGGTTTTTTTGCTTCTCAAAAAGACATTCAAATAATAAAACAGATTGATTCTCACCTTTCTGTTTTTACAGATCGTGCTCTTTTAGAAAAAGCCTGTAAAAACATTATTCATAATGGGATTATGTATTCACCGCATGGCGAGAAAGTATATATAAAGCTAACTCAGGATTCAAAACAACACCACATCCAAATTCAAGTCATCAATACAGGTGTAAAAATTAAAGAAGAGGATATACAACATATTTTCAAACCATTTTATCGAATTGAAAAATCAAGAAATCGAAATACTGGGGGGAGTGGCTTAGGGTTATATATTGTAAAGCAAATTTTTGAAGCCCTTTTTATCACGTATTCTATGAATAATACTGAACAGGGTGTACAATTTTTAGTTACCATTCCATTATCCATAAAGTAAACAAAAAAGAGTCTGAATCTCATTTCTATAGGATGAAATGAGATTCAGACTTTTATTTAATTTCAATGAATTTACATAATCATAAACACTCATAACTAAACATGAGTGATGTTATGTCTATTTGAATTAAATTGGTCTGTATCTTTAAAGCGACGCTCATAATTTTTCCCGAACGTTGAGAAGTGAGGTACTTTATCATGAAAACCGTAACCTAAAAACCAACGGTAAGCCATATTCGTTTCAACTTCTTCAATCGTTTTACGCATTGAACGAATACCGAAGGTATACTGAATGAATGTCAATTTAACTAAAATAACTGGATCAATACTTGGGCGCCCTATCTCTGAATACATCTCTTTCACCAAGTCATAAATGAAAGTGAAGTCAATGCCCCCTCAATTTTACGAACCAAATGGTTCGCTGGCACCAGTTATCCAAAGTAATCATTTCAAGTTGATCTCGCTGAATAGAATTATGTTTCGAAAGCATCGTCATCACCTCTAGTTTTAATACTCTTATATTAAAACAAAAAAGACTGTAGGCAAAAGTGGTTATATCTAATTGTTAAAACAAAGTTGATTGGAACGGAAGGTGCGAGACTCCTGCGGGAAAAGCGTGTCCAAGGGAGACCCCACAGGCGCAAAGGCGCCGAGGAGGCTCCCTGACCGCCCGCGGAAAGCGAGTGCCCTACGTTCCAATCAACGTTCGAATTTTTACACCCCCTCAAAAAAACTGTAGACAAACTCGATTTTCATCGAGTTTGTCTACAGTCTGGATTCTATATTTAAAAATATAGAATCTTTAAGCATGTATTTTTTTACTCATACTCATTCATTGGAGACTTCATTATTTTTACCTTCTGAATATTTCCTAATGCTCTTCTTTTATTTTTGCGTATCCTCTGAACCTTAATAGGGCTTTGCTTCCCCCTTTGTAGAGCCTTCCTCAGACCCTCCTTGATTAGGAGGGGACATGTCTCCCTGATTTGGTCCCATTTCATCTTGATTGGAAGGGAAAAACACCTCTGGATTATCCTGAAATAAATCTTGATAACTATCTTTTTCTTTGTCATCCAATTCTGGATTATCCCCTAAATTCATCAAGTTTGTAAACGAACCAATTAAAAGACCTATTGTTATTAAACCAATGGATGTTGCAATTTTAATCCATACTTTCATCCACATCTTCTCATTCCTTTTTCATGTAGTTGAACATTTTCTCTAATTAAATTTATATTACTTAGTTATATTTCTTTTTTTATCTAACAGCGTTACCGAAACGAGTTGTAACTTCTACTATTTATTTGCCTTACAACTCTTTGATTACTAAATTTCTTTTTTCGAGATACACCGCTTTATCAGATTGTTTAGCCACCTCTTGTGAATGAGTGACGACAATGATACATTTATTTTCTTTATGAGCAAGTTCTTTAAATAACTCGATAATTTCCATGGAAGTTTCTTGATCTAGATTCCCAGTTGGTTCATCAGCTATTAATAAATCTACATTACAAGATAATGCACGAGCAATCGCTACACGCTGTTGCTGACCACCGCTAAGCTGTAATACCTTTCTTTTTGCTTCTCCTTCTGTCAGCCCTACCTTTTCTAATAACTCAAGTGCTTTTGCTTTTTTGTCTTTCACATCGACTCCTGTAATCTCCATCGCAGTGACTACATTTTGAAGAGCAGTCATATACGTAATGAGATTATATGATTGAAAGATAATCGAGACATGTTGGTTTCGATAGGAATCCAAACCTATCTTCCTTATATCTGTTCCTTTATATACTACATTCCCTCTACTTGGGATATCTAATCCACTTGCTAAACTAAGGGTTGTTGTTTTTCCTGATCCCGATGGTCCTAAAATGGTATAAAAGTGTCCAGCTTGAAACGCAAAGTTTACATTATCTAATATAGTGATTTTTTTATTATTGCTTTGATAATGGTAATTCAGATCTTTAAACTGTAAAATAGTGTCCATGTGTATATCCCTCCTATTAATCTTTTAATAAAATTTCTTTTGGTTTCAATCGAAGAATCGATAATGCTGGAATAATGGTTGATAAGATTGCGATTAATAGACCTAATCCACCTACTTTCAGCACATCTTGGGATGTTACACTTACATCAATATTATCAATAGGATCCACTTCTTGACCTTGGTCATCATTCATCCCAAACATAAATGTTTGTTCCCTAGGATTATTTTCTTGCTCTTCAGCGGTAATTTCTTTCTGCAATAAACTGTCTCCCATTTTTTGAGACACTGTCCCACCTGTAAATATAGAGAGGCTAAATGCTAGAACAGCTACACATAATACTTCTACTAAGAGTTGGCCTATTAATTTCCCTTTTTTCTCGCCAATCGACAGTAAGATTCCTAACTCCTTCCGTCGTTCTTTTATGGTCAACATAATGATAAGACCTAAGATTATGGATCCTGTAATTGAAACCAGGTAGATAATCCATTTTGAAGTGGATGCCATGTTCTCAATAGGGCCTATCATTTTTTTATATAAGGCATCATGAGCATCTAGTTTAAAAAGGTCAAAATCAATGTCTGTTTTCTTTCCCTTTGCTTTAAAAGCATCGATATGATTCGGGTCAGTTAAGTAATAAATTGCTTTATCAATTGGCGTGCCCTTCATATCCTTGTTTACTGAAAATTCTTTTAACGATTCGTACGAAACATATATTTTGTTAGATGGATGAAACAGCGGTGGTGCTGTTTCCATTTGGCTAGTGATGTTGGATGTCTCATAAATCCCTATTATTTCTAACTTTATTGTCGATTTCCCATCGTCTTTTTTGATTTTTATCTCATCACCAACTTTAAGTTTGTTATGTTCAGCTAACTGTTTTTCAACCAAGGCTACTTTCTTATCTTTGTCTTCTTCTGTTATTTCACGACCCTTAATGATTTCCTCCGTTCCTTCTGTAAATTCTTTTAATAAATCAGAGCTTCTCACGCCGGTAATTGATAGATTTGGCATTTCTCTATCAGGGTTGCCTCCACCAGCTATGGAGCCACTCATCACGTCTTCATTTCCATCAATATTAATGGGAATATAACCATCTGCTAAACCCTGAGTTTCTTTTAGATAATTGAAATTTTTCACATAGGGTGATTTAGCTAACTTATCTGCTTCCTCTGAAGAAATTTCTGGAAATTGCACTGGCTCATTAGGATTTTCTTCTCTCTGTTTTTCAATATATTTTGGAAGCTTTTCTTGATTTAATCCTAGCGTTACGTCAACTCCCAATTTTTTTCTAGCGAGATCACTCGCTGTGTCTGTGACATTTTGCATGGCGAATCCTGCTAATACTAAATTAGTAACAACTAAAAAAACAGCAAATAAGATAAGGGATTTTCCCTTTCTTGCTCGTACACTTAAAAGTGCGCGTTTGATAAAATTCATTTTTATTACCTCCTTGATATCTCTAATGTACAGGACTAATCTAGAGTCTATATGGAGATATAGAGGAGTTTATATGGAGATATAGAGGAGGCTATATGGAGAAGTTTTGGTGTTTTTACCAAACATTAATTAAAGTTTAAAATCGAATCACAATGATTTCCTAAATGAATAACACCATTTGTCATATTTGAATTTATCTACACAAAATCGGTGTATATCACTTCTTTGTAACCCTGACTTTAAACATGCCCAAATGTTTTTCAAAGTTACTTCTTTTTCGAGTCAATCATTATCCTAACGCTACCTTAACTTCTTTTTGTTACTATACAGGTAGAAATACCTTTCCGAGAGGCCTATTCTATCTTCTTTTAATGCTCTTTACCATGTAAAAGGGCATGGCAAAAACATACCTATTGAACTTTTTAATAAAAAAAGCATCTCATAAGAGACATTTTTTTATATTGCTTCTAAAAGGCAATTTTAATTATTTTTTCATTAATATTCACGCTAAATAAATAAGGAAAGCATTCTGTTTAACACAGAACACTTTCCTATTAGAGAGAATGTATAATAAACCAATTAAGTGGTAACTTTATTCGATTATTTGGCTTTTGGTTTCTCTTTTCCCATTGAGTCAAATAATTGTGTAGATGATAAGGCATTGAATGGTAAAGTTACATTGTGTTTAAGCCCTTCGTTATAAGCCGCTTTTAAGTCTTTAAGTAAAACAGCCAAGGCAGTGTCTGCTGTCCATTCAGAAATATCGCTCCAATTTCTAACTACCCAACTATCACCTGTACTAACTTGTAATAGGTTTAATACCTCTTCTTGAGGTAAGTTATAGTGTTCTCCTAATTTAAGTCCTTCAGCTAAAGCATTCATGTTAATACCTAAAATCATATTATTAACTAATTTTGCTACTTGGCTGTTGCCTGGTTCCTCGCCATAGTAGAATGTGTTTGATCCAATAGCATCAAAGTATGGTTGGAAAGATTTCACGATGGCTTCTGAACCTGATGTCATAATCGATAATGTTCCAGCTTGAGCACCTGAAGCACCACCGCTTACCGCAGCGCTAATTAATCTCAAATCACTTTCTTCTTCGACTTTTTTGCCTAATTGATTCATTGTATCAGGGTCAAGTGTACTCATAACAATAATTGTTTTATTTTTAGGTTGGGCAGATAATATAGCGTTCTCACCAAAAATAATGTCAACATTTTGGGCATAGTCACGAACCATTGAGATAATCGCTTCGTCAGCTTGTTCCGCCACTTCTTTTAAAGTTTCTACCATTGTTATTCCAGCAGCACTTGCTTTCTCATAAACACCTTTAAAGGCATCATAACCGATTACTTCAAAACCAGCTTTCTTTAAATTAACGGCCATCGGGAAGCCCATTGTTCCTAATCCTACAAATCCAATTTTTTTACTCATGATAAATTCCTCCTAATTTATACTTTTTAATCGTAGTAATTACATCTATCACATAAAAAACTTTAGCATAAAGTTTTGAATGTTTCGTTGTAGTTGTTTCATTCATAACAAGTATGAAAACTTGCTACAGTTACATAGTTAAGCTAAACCTAAGAGGGCCATGATAACGATAACGGCCATTGCGATCCAGTGGGTAACACTTATACTGATAAATCCATTTTTGAAAGTGTCTTTCATAGTTAATCCTGTTAAATTGTTAAATATAATCAAGAATCCAGAGTAAGGAACAATTGATAGAGCTCCAGATCCGATTGCGATTGCGCGGTGAACCGTTTCCGGATCTAGTCCCATTTCCAGATAGTACGGGGCAAAATTCGCAACAGAAATGCCAATTGCTCCAACAGCTGAAGCAGTAATACCGCCTATAAGACCTGTACCAATCATTAATGAGAGTACGGGAGGTCCAGGGATTGATTGAATCAATTGAAATACACCCTTAAACGCCGGTACACTTGTTGCAATGCTACCAAATGCAATCGTACTACCAGTTGTAATCGTTGATGATACCGATTCGGCAGCACCTTGATTTAATACCTCTTTTTGCTGAGCGATTTGTTTACCGAATAAGATCGCACTCAATAAGATCGCAACAATCAAAGCGACAATGATAATGTTGCTCACAGAACTAAATATTAGGATTATGGCTAATAACACGATGATAGGCAGTAAACTGATAATGAATGATGGGAGCTTACGTTTAGATGTCGCATCACTACTTTCAACCTTCTCATCCACATTAAATGTCTCGTTATTACGCAAGCTTTTGGACAACGAAAATTTCATAAATACTAGTAAGAAGACAATTGCTGCGATGGAAGTGACGATTCCGATAAGCGGTGCAGCAGTTAATGTGGTGCCCAAAGCCGTTGAAGGCACAATATTGTGTAATGAAGGTGCCCCAGGCAACATCGTCATAGTGAACGTTGAAGTCCCACCAAACACAGGAATGGTAACTAATTTCCACGAAATATTAAGTTGTTTGAAGATAGGTTTAGCCATTGGAATTAATGCGAATATTATGACGAATACATTAATACCACCGTAAGTAAGAATTGCAGAAATAATAAATAATGCTACTAATGCGTTGTACGGGTTCTTGGTTCCTACCACGGACAGTACTTTATTTGCAATTGAAATAGTTGCCCCACTTTTATCCATGTATTTCGCTAATATAGAACCTAATAAGAATATCGCGAAATTTGATTCAACAAACCCAGCAAGTGCCGTCATATAAGAATTTTCTTTGCCAAATACTGTTTCTAGTATAGGTACATCGTTAAACAGCAACACGACAATCGTCGCTATGGGTGCAGCAATTATGATATTGAACTTTTTAATAATAAAGAGAATAATTGTTAATATACCTAACAATATCCCAAATATACCCAATATATCCATTTCGTTTCTACCTCTTTATTCTCTATTTGTTTAGTGGAAGGTTTCTTCTCAATATACGATAACCAAAGATACCTATAATGATATTTAACCTTAAAACTTCATCTCTTTTCCCTAGCTTTAGTTACACCATGTATACCCTTTCTTTAATAATAAATATAGATATATTGAAATAATATCTAGTGCACTTGACAGAAACAACTATAACTTAGGCTTCACCATTCGTACAATATATATAATTCATGACATACATTCCTTTTTTTCATGATTAAGAAGGGAATTCAGCTGAAACATACTAGATAAATTCACATTTTAAGCGCAAGTACTTGCGGTAGCTAGTGTCGCTTTGGAATAACGAAACAACAAAAATATCCAAAAGCCAGCATTTAAGAGAAATAAAAAGAATCCATTTTGAAAAAGATGGATTAAAATGTATTCTTATTTGTATACATCTCAAATTAGTATGAGTAAAATGAATGAAAGGAATAAAAATAATATATAAATTTCATAGAATGGAGATTACCTTTATGGATATACGTCACCTCACTTACTTTATAGAAGTAGCCAAATACAAAAGTTTTACTAAGGCTTCCAAATCCCTCCATTTGTCGCAGTCTACAATAAGTAAAGTAGTTAAAAGTTTGGAAGAAGAATTAACTGTAGAACTGATTGACCGTTCCGCAAAGAAAATTGAATTAACGGACGCAGGCGAAATTGTTTTAGCCGAAGGGGAAATAATTATGGAATCGCTAAATGATTTATCGATGCACCTATATGATTTAATGAACTTAAAAAAGGGAAAAATAAAAATTGGTATACCTCCAATTATTGGGTTTCTATTTTTCCCCAAAATCATTAAGGGGTTTAATAATCTATACCCCGATATCACAATAAAAATTTCTGAAGATGATTCAAAAAAGGTGAAACAGGACGTCAAAGACGGGATTTTAGATCTTGGTGTGGTTATGTTGCCGGCGGATGAAAAGGAGTTTGATGCTGTCCCCTTTGTGAATGAAGAATTGTCGCTCTTCGTCCATCATTCCCACCCATTAGCCCAGAGGGATAAAGTTGAAATGAAAGAGTTACAAAACGAAACTTTCATTCTATTTAAGCAAGAGCTTATTCATGACCTTATTATTCAAGAATGCCTACGAGCCGGTTTTCGTCCGAAAATTGCTTTTGAAGTATCTGAGTGGGGTTTTATTAATGGAATGATTGGCGAAAACTTAGGGATTTCGATTTGCCCAAAACCCATTGCAAAAAAATTCGATCAGGATTTAATCAAGGCCATTCCCATCGATAATCCTCGCTTACCTTGGAATTTAGAATTGATATCGAAAAAAAAGAAACACCCTTCACCTGCAGTTCGTGAATTTATCCAGTATATTTCTGCAGATTTACCTTTTAATCATGAAAAATAGGAATACTTTGAATGAATAATATGTATTTGACGACTTAAAAAACTGCGTTATACTTATTTCTGTCAAATACAAATAATATTTGGGATGAAATAACATGGAAAAAACGCGTCGGGACTTCCATTGGATCAATCCAAATGAAATTGTTGGAACTGTCGTGCTCTTGATTCCATATACAGGCTTCCCGCGTGTCTTGAACGGTCCAAAAGCGGTTAAAACGTTTTTGCTCAAAGAAATGAAATAATTAGGTAATTAGAAATGTCGGCATCATAATGTACCCCTAACACGCCTTAAACAACCACATGCTAAAGCAGGTGGATTTGGACATAAACGTCGACAGCTAAAGCCATCTCAAAGTGCTTAAGCTAAAGCATAATAAGGTTTTTGAGATATTCAGTCTCCAATCCTGAATATGTCGTTCTTTTCTTCATCGACTTGATTAGGGTATATGATTTCTGGTTCTTTCTTCTGTCATCGTTCCTACTATGGCTTGGAAGAAAAAATTTAATATCTAATCCTAATCGATTGTCGGAATATGTTTTACAAGAGTTATTAAAACAAATAAGCTTAGCGGAAATACAGATAAAAAGGAAAATTGGATATGTCAGAAGAATTGACTCAAGCTCAACAAGCATTTGGTAAAACGGATCTACTTGATCAATTATTAAAACCTGAAGTTCAAGAATCACTAACTACTTTAGTGGAGCAACTACCAAAGTTAACTGAGGTTGTAAATCTTTTAACAAAAACTTACGATTTAGCTCAAAACTTGCTAAAGTTCAGGTTCAAAGATGGCAAAATGAGCAGCCGTTCCTTCAATCGTAGGGATCCAAATTGTTATTCCCAACCATTCATTGGAAAATACGTGAGGTAAGCAGAGATTGTTTTTATCATATTTCAGCAAAAATATTCGGTTCCTTTTCCGCTATGCAGGACACGGATGAAAATCAAAGTAACACTTGAAAACAGCTGAAAGTTTACAATGAGCAGGACTGCATCAGCACGGAATTATTACAGGGAAAACCCATATGCATGTTAACAGAAGCCCTATGGTTTGTTGACCCAAGATTCTTGATTTCTACTCAAGTTGAAGCACGTTCTTTATCTGAAAGGTCTGGAATAATTCGCCATCATCGTCTATGCCATAGATTGACCAATTCCCCTATCAAAACACACATTTTCCCTAACAGTTCTTGTATTTCTATTAAACGAACCTGCTATACAATCTAAAATTGTAGTTTTTCTATCTCATTTCCTCCACAAAAAAGTACAAACAAAAAAGGCTGTAACCCTTGATAAATCAAGGATTCCAACCTTTCCAATTAAATGAACTG
Organism: Peribacillus butanolivorans; assembly: GCF_001273755.1. GTDB lineage: Bacteria > Bacillota > Bacilli > Bacillales > DSM-1321 > Peribacillus > Peribacillus butanolivorans. Next base: position 1,755,527 of record NZ_LGYA01000001.1, on the reverse strand, counting down.
TGATGGGCTCGAACCGCCGACCCCAACCTTGTCAATCTTATAACCAAGCCCATCTTTCCCATCTTCATTTTTTTAAGCTTTTTTCGGTATTTCTGATGCCCATATCACTTTGGCTTCGCCATACCCCTTATTTATCCGTTTTTTTATAAAAAAGTGCTGAAGTTAGGCAGAATCTCTGCTAGCTTTCAGAGCTTTTGATTCACTCATAATAAGCTCTCAAAAAGTGAGTGGTTTCATACTAAAAAATCGCAACTATTTTATCAAGTATTCCAATACTATCAAGAAATACGATGATAATAACTAAAGGAATAATGAACCTCATTATAAAAAACCATATATTAAATGCAGAAGCCCCTAAACGAGAATGCTGTAATAGTTCCTCTCTCAAAGTGCTTTTCTTAATCTTAAGTGGTACGAAAATAGAGATTAAAAACACTCCTAGTGGCATTAATATATTACTAACTAAATAATCGGCTGAATCAAATAAATTTTTCGAGAAGATTAACATATCAGCAAAAACACTATAGGATAATGCAGAGGGAATTCCTACTGCAAAAATTAAAACACCAATAATAAATGCATATTTTGTTCGCTTCTCCACTTTTCCTTTAATTAGTGATGCGACAATTATTTCTAACATAGAAAAAGCCGAAGTTAATGTGGCAAATAAAAATAATGCTAAAAAACCTAATAAGAAAACTTCTCCAAAAACAATTTGATTAAACACAGCAGGCAGTACAACAAACAACAAACCAGGTCCTTCAGCTGGTTCTAAACCTAGTGAAAATACAGCTGGGAAGATTGCTAATCCTGCTAATAAAGCAATGAATAAATTCATTGTAACGATTGAAATGGCCGGTTGAATTAAGCTTTCTTTTTTTGAAAGATATGAACTATAAGTAACCATTACTGATACGCCGACACTTAAGGAGAAAAACGCTTGACCCATCGCATACAGAATACTTTGAGATGTAATATTCGAGAAATCAGGTGCTAGAAAGAACTTCACACCTTCCATAGCGTTATCGAGTGTTAGTGAGCGAATGATTAGAACAAAAAATAGTAAAAATAAAGCGGGCATCAAAATTTTATTTACTTTTTCAATGCCATTTTGAATCCCCTTTGCTACAACTAAAACGGTAATCGCCAAAAATGCAAATTGAGCTACAATCACCAAGATAGGATTTCCAATCGTCTCGTTAAAAACAGATCCATAATCTGCGCCCTCACTAATTATTCCACCAAATAAACCTTTTGCAAAATAAATAACAATCCAACCACCAATTACACTATAAAAAGACAATAAAAGAAAACAGGTAAATACCCCTAACCTACCAATCCAATGCCATTTACTATTAGGAGCTAAACTGCGATAAGCACTAACTGCTTCCTTTTGTGTACTTCTACCAATAACAAACTCTGCTAATAACAATGGAAAACCTATAAACAAAGAAAATAAAATAAACAGAAGAAAGAATGCGCCCCCACCGCTTATTCCAGTTACATAAGGAAGCTTCCATATTGCGCCTACTCCTATAGCTGATCCTGCTGCTGATAAAATAAAACCAATCTTCGATGACCATTGCTCTGATGTTTGAATGCTAATCAATCCAATCTATTTTTATTACGTCCTCTACAAAACAAAGTAAAGAACAAAAAAAGCCACGTCTCTATCGTTAACGATAGGGACGTGGCTGTTCACGCGGTACCACCCTAATTGGAAACAATACATGTTTCCCACTTGTTAAAATAACGGTTTAATCCGTTTTATACTACTTTCTCAATGTTGCAGTATAAAAAAGCTCCAAGAATGAAATTCACCTAAGTCTTTGTATCAGTTTGCACCAACCACTGATTCTCTATTAACAGGGAGACCGGCTTAATAATGTTCTTTTCTTCGCTCATTAAATATTTTGAATAATAAACGAAATTATAGTATGATAACATCCGATGGTCAAGCCCTTTTTTCAGAATTTAATATTATTTAACCCCAATTACTCCTCTCAACTCTTTATATACACCACATTCCGAGACATTTCCAAAATTCAAAAATTTATTTTAAAGGTGTACAAACTGTATACTATGTAGCACTAGTATTTGCTTAAAATTCTCTTTCCCTGGCGTTAACTTTAAAGAAAAAAGATCAACAAATTGAAGAAGAACAAGTCACATTATTAGAAATAAACCGCTTGATATTTGGGCAAATAGAAAGAGCATGTTTTGAAAGAAGATTATTCAAAACATGCTCTTAACATATTCAATTAAATGATTCTTTTATAAAAAGTTTAATTATTTTCTACCTGTGTCGCTCAAAAATCGCACTTTTGCGATGACCCCTTTGACCATTCTATTTTTATTTTTGCTCTGTATAAATTAATCGCTCCTAAAGCTACAGCGATTCCAGCAATATATAATGCTAGCTGATAACTATTCAATATATTTACGACTAAACCGAATAACGAAGGTGCTATAACAATAAATAATTGATTTAATGTCAAAGCTGAACTCACCGTTAAGCCTATATAACGGGGATCCGATTGCTCTGTGACACAAGCAATAAAAATTGAATACCAACCAATTGCAACAAACCCTAATAGAAAACAGAATAGCAGCATCAATATTTTTATTTCTACATGAATGATTAGTGGCAACATCAATGTAAGAATTACTGTAAAAACCATCACAATAAGCAATAATCTTTCTCTATTATGCTCAAAGAATTGATCACTCATCCATGCGATGACTACCCGCCCAATCATTCCACCTATTAAAACAAGGCTTAAATATTTCCCTGCCTCTGTTAGGGAATAGCTACCTTCTTGATGAAAATAACTCATAAAATGTGCAATGATAATCATTTGTAATGACATCATTACAACACCTACAATGTACATCGGATATAATTCTTTATTATTTTTGATAGCATTCATTTTCTCCTTAAAGGATACCGATTTCGATTCTGTAGGACTAGTACTTTCTGGCTCATGATAAAATAATAAAAAGAGTAGACCTCCTATAATTGCTACAACTCCTTGTACAACATGCGCGACTGACAAATTGAAATGATAAAATGTATAGGTTAGCATTACAGAGGCTAAAGCCCCTCCTATTGGTATACCGGTCTGTCTTATTCCTAAAGCTAGACCTCTATGTTTGTTGGGAAACCATTTTACGATAGCAGTACTACCACCAGTTTGAGCACTGCCGTACCATATCCCAACCAATAATAATAAAAGCAGCAATACAATGTAATTGTTAACAAAAACGAGTGTTAATGCTGAGAGCCCTAATAAAATTGTCCCCCATCCAATAATTTGTTTTTCCCCTTTTTTATCCATTAAGTAACCAAACACTAACATTGAAAACATCGGACCAATATTTACAGCTGAAACAATAAAGCCTGTTTGCAGTGGTGTTAAGTTCCATTCAATTTGATAGAATGTAGCGATGGGTCCCATGCCATATGTCACAAATGTTGCTGCAGTTTGTGATAGTGTAGCCACTAATACGATTAACCATTTATAATATGTATTCATTAATGCCCCTCCAATATCTTGCTATTACATATGTATTCAATCAGTAAAATTCGGCTATGGATATTTATTATAGAGTGAATAGTCTCGTAATCTATTATTAACTTGTAGCATCATCTCGACTCCTTATTTATTAAGCTAACTAGAGTTTACTCTCACTACTGAGAAGCGTAAAATGGAGGAAAATGATAGGATCCATAAATTTTTTTTATAGGGTGTGTGACAAACAAAATGAACATCGAAGAAATTGCATTAAAAATTGAAATATTAAATCGACAAAATTTAAGTAAATCCGCAGAAATCACAAACTATACTCAATCCGCACTTACTGCTAAAGTGAAAAAAATGGAGTCAGAAATTGGAAAACCCGTTTTTAAACGAACACCCCAAGGATTGAAAATTACTAGCGTAGGTACCCAGTATCAAAACTATCTTCAACTTATTACTCAAGAGTACGAAGAATTTTTACAATCCATTGGTGCCTATCAGCTTAACTCTAAAGTGAACTTTGGCACATCACATACAACCTTAAAAATCTACGGAGCCCCTCTCGCCAATATGTTGAATACGAAAGACATTCAATTGGATGTAGACTTCGCAGTAGATTCTAGTAATGCCATAAATCAAAAAGTACACAATTCCGAATTGGATTGTGCACTAATTAGTGAACCTATTAAAAAATACCCCGATTTAGCATACGATATTGTTGCCACTGAAACATTTGAGATTATTTCAAGTAATGATCATATAATCAATTTCGATCAGAAAACACCTATTACATTGCTTGTTTTAAGTAAAGGTTGTATGTATACAAGAGCTGTAGTTGATTGGCTTATGGATACTCAACTACAATATAATTTAAAGGAAATAAAATCTATTAGTAGTATTCAAGATTTTTTACAAATCAGTAATACCATTGCTGTATTAAATACTAAGCTTATTGACTTATACAACTATACAAACATTCACTATTACAATTTAAACTTTGACAATGTCCTTAATACCGTTTTCATTTATAAGAAGAATGAAAGTAAGCAGAACAATATTTTACAATTAAAAAATGTACTTGAGACGATTTGTTAATTTTACTATTAATAATAGAATGTAAAAAGTTTAATAGGAATATCGCATAAAAAAAATCCAGCCGGATGGTATTGTTGTTCGTTGTTGGAAGATTCCAGGCCATTATTTAGGGTTTATTACATTCTTCTATTTGAAAGGCCGTTCAGGGGATGCGTAGAGAACTAATTATGCCGAACTAAAGCAGTAAAGAGAAGCTTATAACGAATATTCAGATTGGTTTAATTGCAACGATTCCGTATATTGCTACTTCTAATGTGATGAATTACTGGTCACCTCTAAAACTTATCGTATGGGCAGAAGACGTTTGCATGCAATTCTTTTGTATGCAAATCGTCATCCCTTGAAGTTGTTTAATCAGAAATTTAATTCACTCAGACATGAACTGTGAATGATTAACCGAGACACCTAAATGATATCAAAGTTGTATATTAAACCCGATAAAAAACTGTTTGTCTTGTAAATGTTTGAAAGAAGTTATTTTATCTGTTTTTTTTAGGAGGAAGAATTTGAAGAATGTATTACCGCCTTACTATTGTTAGGTCTGGATGCCTGCAACAGTGCCGAAAAGTGGAAGAAGTTGAATGAGGGACCTTCAGATTGCCTGTAGTGAAAAATGCCTCCTGAATAATCTTGCCTTTTAAAAAAACAAAAAAAAATATGAAGAATTACATTTTATGTGAATTCTCCACTTTAAAATCAAGCATTCATTCATATCATTCTATTTTGCAGCAGGAACTATTGGAGGATTTTCAGTAGTATAATTTTCCTTACCCGAATTTAATGTCATAAAAGCGATAAAGCAAACAACCCCGAATGAAACCAATAACCAAACTGCTCCTTTAAATGATCCTCCAAAAGCGTCTATAACAAAACCAAGAGTTAAAGGAGCAATAAAGCCAGCTACCTGAAGCCCTAGATTGACCACCCCTACCGCAGAACCCCCTATTGCTTCTGGTAAGCGTTTTAGTGGCAAGCTAAAAATAATAGTAGATAATGCCGCTGAAAATATAGGTATAATGGATTGATAGATGATCACTCCCGTTAACGTTTGTGCATTAAACATGAGATAAACGAATAATGCAAGACCTAATCCACTAAAACCCCCTATCCATTTTTCTCGTCCCTTTCTTACTTTATCTAGTACATATCCAGCGATAATATAGAAAAGAACCGATGTCATGGCCGGAATCATCTGTAATAAACCCATAGATATTAAATTAAGGCCACGTTCCTGCACCAAGTATGTCGGCATCCATGACATGACTCCCCAGCTGATGAAACCAAAGGCAAAAGAAGCAACCATCAAGCTAAGAACCAAGGGAGTTTTAAACAGCTTTATAAAAGAACCTTTTGGAGGAACTTCAGTTTGGGAATCTTCTGCTCGCGAGCTCGTTTCACTTTGACTCCCTACTTTAGGTTTTAATAAGAACCAATATAATAATCCAATCGTAAACCCGAAAATTCCAATAATACCAAACATCATCCTCCACCCAATACTAACGAGCAGAGTTGCTGCGAGTATAGGGGAAATCACACCTGCAACCGTGAGAGCAGAAAGAAACACAGACATTGCCTGGGAACGTTTTTCTTGCGGAATGGCCACTGAAATCATTTTGGCACCAGCAGGGAAAAAGCTGCCTTCCCCCAATCCAAACATAAAACGAATAATCAATAACGAGACTAAAGACCATGCTACTCCTGTCAAGCTAGTGAAAATGGTAAAACTAAAGACTGAGAAAATAAGGACGATTCTTGCACCAAAGCGATCGGCCATCCACCCGCCGGGAATCTGCATAATCGCATAACCTAAAAAAAAGACGCTTAATATCATACCTGTTGAGGATGCGCTCAATTGAAGGTCATCGGAAATATGGACAATCCCATAGTTAATGACAAAACGATCCATTGCCGAGAACAAATTACCTACAAAAAGTAATATCAAAATCATTTTTGGATTTTGAACGTATGTTAATTTGTTCACTTGCATAGCCTCCTTAGTAAATTATTAATTTTCACATCACAAGTCCTTTAGTTAAGGGCAACAGGAAAATGGACTTTAAAACTATTTTACTAATAACGAGGCTAAATATTTAAACGATAATGGGCATCAACCCTTTTTTATTAATCAGTAGTTTTCCTCTATTATTTCTAGGATCAGAATTTATATTATGGAAGGGAAATTAGAATGACGCACTCTTCAAATAATTATAGATGTTGATATTTTAAACATTAAGCTCAATTGTTAACGCCTTTTAAAGATGCAATAAAAAGTTAAGAAGTCCTTACAGTTTCTTGACCATATACTGGTTTTCCATCAATAAAAGTAGCCAGAACTGAAATGTCCTTAATTTCTTCCGGATGAATGGCTGTAGGATCAGCCTCGAGAATGGCAAAGTCTGCATGTTTTCCAATTTCGATGCTTCCTGAACACGCTTCATCAAAATTTAGTTTTGCTCCATAAATAGTCATGGACTTTAATGCAGTTTCGACATCAATACGCTGCTCTTGGCCTAAAACATGGCCCTCTCTCGTTATTCGGTTTACTGCTACCCACACAGAAAACAGCGGTGAGATTGGAGTAATTGGACAATCAGAATGCAGGGTAAACAGTAAATTATGAGCTACAGCCTCAGCTAAAGGGCTAATACGCCTTCCCCGCTCTGGTCCTAAGAAAATTTGTTTATGCCTGTCTCCCCAAAAATATACATGATTGATGAAAAAGGATCCTGCTACATCAAGTTCTTTCATCTTCACCACATCTTCAGCGGTGGCGCTTTGGACATGTTCGATTCGATGGCGGTGATCTGCACGTGGGCTCTTGGATAAAGCATATTCGTATGCTTCTAAAATCGATCCGATGGCACGATCCCCGTTTCCATGGGTTGTGATTCTAAATCCTCGACTGTGCAGGTCTAAAACTTCTTCGTTAAATGCTTCTTGCGGATGGATGAGTTCTCCATAAACATCTGGATTTTGATAATACGGTTCCCGCAATGCTCCTGTTAAGCCTTGAATGGAGCCATCCTGGAACATTTTAGCGCTATCTAATTTAGCCCGACCTCCAGATCTTTCTTGGAACTCTTTGTCCAGTTGAGCAGGAGAATATCCTCCGAAAGCTTCTCCTTCACGAAGCTGCTGGTGCATAATCATTAATTGCGTACGCATCGGATTAATCCCTTGCTCAGCCGCTTTAAGATGAATCTCTAAATCTTGCAAATCACTAGTGAAGCCTACAGCTGCATCTGTATTCGTTGTAATCCCTTGAGCTAAATAATCTTTTGAAGCCTTCCCTAGCATGTCAATCTGTTGTTTTACTGTCATTTGAGGAATCTGTTTATTAATCGGTATCATAGCTGCTGGTTCATAGATTACGCCATTCAGTCTCCCTTTCTCATCCCGCCCGTAATGGCCGCCTTGAGGGTCAGAAACATCATCTGTTAAACCAGATAATTGTAAAGCGAGTGAATTAAATGCGGATATGTGTCCTGAGGTGTGTGTGATGATAACAGGTTTATTTGGCGAAACCTTATCTAAGTCTTCCCGTGTTATATGGCGCTTTTCATACAGAAGGGTATCATCATATCCATATCCCTTGACCCATTCCCTATTGGGAGTTTCTTTTGCTTTTGCACCAATTACCTCCAATATATCTTTTATGGATTGATTTGGCGGTGTGCCGCAATTCACCTGTCTCATTATTTGGCCGTACGCCAAAATGTGATTATGTGTATCAATAAATCCTGGAATTAAAGTAGATCCCTTTAAATCAACAACATTTGTACTTGCTGTCACTTCGACGGCACTTTTAGGAGGCTCGCACTCTCTCCAAATACCAACAATTTTGCCATTTGCTACAGCCACAGACCCAGCACGACGATTCCTATTATCTAAAGTCAGTACATTGGCATTTTTAAATAAAAGATCGATTTTAATCATAAAAAATCCCTCTATTCTTTTAATTTAAATATTTCATCATTCCGTTAAGATTCTTTTGCAATGACACTATGGTCTGCAGTTACATTAGCAGTTACTCTGGCGGGGAGAATTTTTTTTCAAGGGAAAATAGTGGCCATAAAACACATCCTTTCTTAAATGAATTGAGAAGTTTTAGACGAACATACACGCGCATTTTCATTCTTGCTAGCATCTCTACCGCCCTCAACATCACGTCGTCCGAACCAGTAAAAAGGACATATTTATATTAAATCATTTATATTCATAATTTTCAATATTTTCAAAATATGTTTTCCGTTTAATTAATTGAACTAAATTCCTGATACTTAAGGTTTTGCAAAAAGGCAAAACATGAAAAAAAATACACTTAGACTGTCATGTCAACTGGTCCATAGGTTTAATTAACAAAAAAACTCCCGGAATCCAGACGTTTTATGTTTCACTAGACGTGATGCTAATCTGCCTACTGCGAACATAACTACTAAAAAACCCACATATTCTCATAGACCCTGCCCAGCTTTCAATAGGTTAATATAAAAATTTTGTATTAGCGAATAGCTTTTCAATTAAAAATAACAATGTGAGCAGATCATTAATCAACCGCAATCGCCCGAAGCATACAACAACACAATGTTTATTTATGCAAATAGATTCTCTTAATTCCATTGTTTGAAAAAAGACTCAAATCCTTGTAAGGATTTAAGCCTTAGATAGTTGATGGCCTGTGAGGGATTTAAACCCCCGACCTCACCCCTGTCAATTTTCCAAACTATCTTTTAAACAGTATTTTTGCAAGAATAGAATACATTAATTCCAATTATTCAAGTTTCTAGAAATTCTGTGCAATTTTTTATCTTTGAATAATAATTGAGATGAGGGTATGGTGTATTTTTTTTGCGAAACACTCCACATATCCAGAGTGTATGTTACAACACACGGAATATCGGTAATGGTTTACAACATCCATCCAGGCGCATTTTGCATAGACGGTGCATCTATATTTGGTCTAAAAATCAACCTTTACCAAGTACAACCCAGCTGCCTCCGCCATACGACCCGTTTGGATTCTTTCTTTTGACTCTAAAATACTTGGTATATTTTCAGCATCTATTTCACCCAACCCAACTTCTATCAACGTTCCGACAATCTTTCTAACCATATTATAAAGAAATCCATCCCCTCGCACTGTAATTTGGATGAAGCCGGCATTTTCTTCTATATCAATAGAATATATTTCACGCACCATGGATTTTTTCTTAGACTTTGCATTTGAAAAAGCAGTAAAATCATGTTCACCTATAAAATATTGACATGCTCTTTTCATTCTTGTGATATTTAGCTTTTTCTCAACATGCATACTGTACTTTCTCATGAAAGGATTTGTATATTGCTCGTTCCAGATCTTATATAAATAGGTTTTATCCTTAGCATTATAACGGGCATGAAAACGTTCAGGTACTAACATAACCTCCACAATGCTGATATCTTGGGGTAAATATCTATTCAAATAATTCATGATTTCAGATTCAGTCAGATTTTCACCAATCTTAAAATTGGCGATTTGAGCAAGAGCATGTACACCGGCATCTGTTCTGCTGCATCCGATGATTTCAATTTTTTCCCCTACCATTTCCGTTAATACATTTTCTATTTTTCCTTGAATCGTATCATCACTATTACCGAGTCGTTGCCAGCCCTTATAGCGCCCGCCATCATATTGAATTGTCAATTTATAATTGTTCATTTCTTCCTCCTTATTTTATTACCTTATAGTCTTCTAAACAGAAAAGTCTTGATAAAATACAAGCCCCCCATACAACTCCTGCTGTATGAGGGAACATATCAGTTTTTCTTAAAAACACAACAAATTGTTAAGGTGTTATTGGTCTTTGTATTATATTGTAATGTGTTTTTGTACAACCAAAAAATATTTCTCCGAAGTTCCCCGATTCCCACCGTTCGAATTAAAATAAAGATTTCCGACTGAACCCCTATTTTGCTCCTTTTTTATTTCAAAAGACTTTTTTTGAGAGAGGAGAGAAAGAAAAGATAGGAATGGCAAAGGGATTGACATAAAAAAGATCCCAAAATCGGAAATGCCTATTTTCACGAAATTAGAGTTAAAATCGGAAGCGGTTATTATTGGGTTACACTTTTAAAACTAACTTTGACACACACTCCACATGTGCGAAGTCTATGTGGTGATACATGGAGTGTTTCTTTTTATAAAGCTGTATCCCTTTATTCCCCTATAAATCGGTTGAACTAAACTTCGTTACTTCTTTCACTAGTCTAGGCGAATGTAATAACAGGATAAAATGCTCCACATTTCCAGGTTTCTTTTGGGAGCACCACACTGCTTACAAGGACTTTAATAAATGATTTATGAAGATCAAACATATAATTTATGCCATTCCATAATAAATCCTAGCACTCAAAGTGAAAAGTACTTCTGCATAGTGTACCAAAGAGGCTGACGTCATGCAACGAACGAGACATTCAAAAGATTTTAAGATGCCTCCCCACGAGCAAATTAATAATCAAAGTGAGTGGCCTACTTTGTCTATCAACAGAATGTGCATTAAAAAACTATTTTTTGTTTGTTATTCATAAAAGCTATAGAAGCAGGAGAACTTGATGAATGCCTACAAGAAATTGAAAAACATATAATGCTAAAATAGTTGTACTTCAGCTTCTAATCTAGCATTTTTCTCTTCCAATGTTTTTTCTTTTTTACGAGATCTTCCTGAATGGTTTATTCGTGAATCACTCAATCCCAAAACACCCGATTTTTTATAGGCAGTACGCCTTCTATAGGCTGCTTTTTTAACCCTGTCAACAACAATGATTTCAATATCAAATCCATACTCTTCAAAAATAAGATGTGGTAGCTTTCCTTTTTCACTTTCAGCGATAAATTTTCTTATAAACTCATCTGTATATGTAATTGACTTTGAAATAACAGATTTAACACAAGGATTATTCGAAAAGTTATTTCTTTTTCAGTTAAGTGTTTTTCATTTGAAATTCCCCAATTCGATTTTTAACTCATAATACAAAATAGTACCCTATAGAGTAGTCCTTTTTTCAAAGTATCTACTCTATAGGGTACTTTTTACAATACTGAATTCATTTAATCGCTGCTTAATTAGCAGGGTGTCTTTTATTAAACTGTCCGAAATTTAGGGCGTAGTTCATCATCTAAAGGGTACTATCATATAGCTGAACAACAGGTAAAGAAAATAGAGAAAAATAATTAATAATTAGGAAAAAAGGAATCAGTTTGATCCACAGCTGAAAGACCAAAAGAAGAAACCAAAATATGTTTCACTCAAATACCTGTCCAGCTCTTTTCTTTAGACGTCCTGCCAGTGGTACTACAATTATACCGGCTAATACGACCTGCATAACGTTTCCGGGGATGGAGCCGAATGGCTGTATCCAGTTACCGTAAAGGATAACTTCGACAAAATAGTAGCCCACGATTTTTATAATCAGTGCAACGGCAACTGCCAGTGTGTATACAAGTTCTCTTTTGCCGGGTACCTTTTCGGATATGAGGCCGGCTAAAAAGCCCATTGTACCTACGATGATGAATGTAAACGGTGCCCATGCTGCCCAACCAGAGATAAGATCGAAGAAGCCCATTCCTAAGGCGCCTGCTATGGCTCCTGTTTTTTTGCCATAAACCAACGCTGCTATAAAAAGAGGAACGTTACCCAGATGGATTAGGCCTCCGTTACCCATTATTGGGAGCTTTATGTTGATGAACATTGTGGCTACTAGGGTAAGTGCGATGAAAAGTGCATTGATGACTAAGGCTTTTGTTTTAGTTGTTTCTGTCGGTGAGTATGTTGAATTCATATGATAACCTCTCTCTTTTTTTAAAATATTATCATACTCCTAATCAGATTTGTTGAATTAATTTAAATACACACCTTATTTGAAAATAGTTTTGCAGACCCATACTATTTAACACACCCTAGCTCCATCTCAAAATGGAGGTTTTTAGTCAGAAAAGTAGGTAAGTATGGGCATTTCGAATTGAGGCCGGGATTGATGAATTAACTGGGCAGCGCAAAAAAAAATTATCATAGTCTTTTTAAAACAGAGCAACAGTCTCGTGCAATATCTGTGCAGTCTTTGTGCAATGTATAAAATTAAGGGATAAAATGGAGATGTCAAAAAAAAGAAAAAGCCCAAACCCTTGAAAAGGATTTGAACTCTGTTTTGAAGATGACCTGTGAGGGACTTGAACCGCCGACCCCTTCCCAGTCAAAACTATTTCACTCTTTTCCTCTAGTTCTTTATCATTCCAAGGAATACTGATACGTATGGGTTTATTACACTTTTCATCAGTAAAATTACCCTCTGATCCTTTCCGATTCTTTGGAATCCGCCACCATTTAGCCCATTTATATTAACTGCTGAAATAGTGAATGTTGAAATCATGTTTTACTAACTCGAAATGTGAATTGACACTAAAAAAGCCAGCATCCGCTGACTCATTAACCCTTATGAAATTAAATATCGTAAATTGAATCAAAACCCATACCATAGAATAACTCTTTATTTTCTACTCTCAATTCTGCTAAGGTTTTGTTTTTTTCTTTCACAATGCAATATTCATAGCCATTTATTTTACCGCCATTTAATTGACTCGCCCACTCATTTAAGGAGATAATTTTTCCATTGAATTCTACATTGTCCCCACCGTAAATTTTCGCCTTCGATTCTTCTTCTTTGTTTCTATAAAAGCAATCGTCCCCTTCAGACACCAGACCAACCTCTATCATGTGGCTTAGTTTTGGGTATTTCATTCTTGAGCCACCACTTTTTCGCTTCCTAGTCGTTGGTCGTTTATTTTCACTTTTTATAATTTCTGAAAAATAATCGTCATCTGAACCCAACGGCAATAATTTCTTGATTTCCAACAAATATTCATTATCCGTCTCCGTCTCTCTTTCAATCAATTGTGGAGCGATTTCAAAACATGAAATATCAACACCCTTTGTCAGCAACCATGCAGAAGCGGATAAGACACTAGGTTCAAAACTTGAGGCAACTAGAATAATTCTTTGGTCCGCATTGAAATCATTAAATGTTCCATGCTCCTTCAAAAAGGTATAAATATCTGTTATACCTTGTTCAACAGCTTTTTCTTCCTCCACGCCCATATATCGTATAAGATACTCGGCATGGACTTTCTCCACTAATTCTTCTATGCTATTGATTTTCGCAAAAGACGCAGCATATCTTATAGCTTGAGATTCGAAATTATCTCTTCTAATTTTCATGTCGTCTGCATCGCGTTTGATTTCAATAATTACAACATTGCCGTTGCTATCTACACCAACTAAATCCGTCCGTTTGTTGGAATTATCCCGGACTTGTTTCCCTATAATTTTTAATTCATAATCTTCTTCCTGAGTTAATATTTCAATATTCTCTTGCAGGAATTCTTCCAAAGCGTTTTCAACAAGCCCCAAGCTTTTGTATGTTACCTTTGCTATTCCACATTCGTTTTTCTTGATTTTCATTTTACTTGATTCATTTTCTTCTACTTTGATTTGAACTAACATGCAACATCATCCCCCAACTGAATATGAACACAATAAATGAACAGGTATTTAATTACTTTAAAACGATAAACATGGATAAAACAATCCATCTTGAACTATTTTAATCCCAATTATAAATGTGGCTAAGCGCTCCGCAGTATGTTTGAAAGGCAAATATGCGGTTGTAATATGATGTAAAAGCTTTCCGTTGGGTATCCCGTCTGCCCCGGCTACGATTTACTCTCGTAGTGTCTCCCGTTAAAAGGGAACTATAGAATTTACTTATATATTTACTGAAAGAAAATATAATCGTTTCGGCGGTTCGTACATATCCCAATAAATTTATTTGAGTTATTAAAAATAAGTTCAATATCTTTTCCAATCTTGGTATGCTGTCCTATACATTCTAACAGGTTCCACAGCATAGTCTTTGTATGTTGGAAAGTCTTCTCCAGCAGTAGAATCTATAACTCCACTAAACAATACCAGGACTGTATTACTTTTTCTCACCATTTTTCGCATTGCTAACCTCATTTTTTTCAGCCTTTTTTACTCTCCGTCCTTATAATCCGGTAGGAAAAACATACTTTTTTCTTCTAATATACTTTCTATAGCACTTCTTTTTCAGGGACTAATTTTCTATAGTCTTCTGAATCATCAACAGCTTCTTTATCAAAAATCATGTTCATTACTTCCATCTAGTATTTCTGTGATAGGTGCACTCTATCTTAATTATAAAAAAATGTAATACTTGAAAGTTAATATTCTAGAAAAATATTCCTAAAAGGAAAAGAAAAAATACGATATAATAAGGATATTAGCAAGATGATAAATCAAGAAGGAGCTCAGATAGACATAGTGTCACTGGGGTCATCTGTTTTCCCATTTACTCTAGGAGGTACATTTTGAAAGAATCTAAATCGAATAAAGGATGGTTAAGCTTGGGGGCAATCGGGTTATTTTTCCTAGGAAAAATGAAATGGTTGTTTGCGCTATTGAAAATAGCAAAAGTAGGTTCTCTGATTTCTATTTTCGTTTCATTAGGAGCGTATGCCTTGGTTTACGGTTGGAAATTTGCCGTAGCCCTAGTCTATCTAATTTACATCCATGAAATGGGGCATTTACTTGCTGCTAAGAGAAAAGGCATCAAAACATCCAATGCCATTTTCATCCCTTTTGTCGGAGCCTTAATTGCCCTTAAAGAAGAACCCAAGAATGCTAACCAAGAAGCTTATCTTGCCTTCGGAGGTCCTTTATTAGGTACATTAGCATTTCTACCAGCCATCCCCCTATTTATGATGACCGAAAATCCGTTTTGGCTTTTAGTTATTACACTTGGAGCCATGATTAACCTATTTAATCTAATGCCTGTGCATCCTCTTGATGGAGGACGTATAGTGGGAGTCATCTCCACAAAGCTTTGGGTATTAGGGATTATCGGAATGGTTGTATATTTGTTTCTCCATCCAAATCCATTTTTAATACTCTTCTTGTTATTAGGTATTACTAAGTGGTGGAAAGAATTCCGCAGCGAGATAACTAGAAATCAAAGAGATATCGTAATCGAATTCAATCAATTTGGTTTAGAGCAGCTAGAGGAATATGCAGGTGCGACAGAAGAAGAAAAAATTCGCCTGTTTAATATTTGGAATGTGGAATTAAATCAACTAAGTCAGAAGCTAAACAAAACGAAGACTTGGCATATCCCACTCCTAGAAGATAATAAGCTAAAAGAAAGACAACTGAACGAGTTAAAAGAAAATATATATAGGTCATTAGTTGATGCTGCTAATTCGAATGAATATCAGTACGGACCGACCGATTTTGAAAATATAGGCACGTATGAACGAACGGTTGCAACTTTCTTTGAAGAAGTGCAAGAACAAACAGAAATCAGGGATAAAGAACAATCCTATTACTCATCGAGTCTAAAAACAAAAATCATCTGGTTCTCATTATATATTGGACTCGCAATTTTCTTAATGTTAACAAGCAGATATTATGGTGATTTAATGGAACAATACAAAACGTTTTTGCCTTAATTTATTATCTAAGGGGGACCTCATTATGATGGTCCCCTTTTAACTTATCCAATTTATTATTGATTAGGCATTGTTAAACATTAATATTGATTTTGTACAAATAAAAGAGACCGCTTGTGTTTAACGGGTTCAGTTTTCGAGTACAAAAAGAGAATTCACATAAGTATTAGCACGGATTTAATATATAAATTCGTTACTTTATTTTTGTTGGTATATCGATGTTTACTCAGCTTTGATAGACAAAACGACACCATAATTATCAAACAAATTGGCAACAGTCTGATAGACAGCTGACTTAGTATAAAACGGTTATTAATTTGAATGTTAATCCGTAGACCATATTAAATTTAAGACTCATTTTTTATCACAAAAAGTACATTTAATGTAAAATTAAACGGTAAATAAGATACACAGTAGACTATTATAACGAAGTAAGAGAGGAAAATAGTATGGAACAATGCTCTTTTTGTAAAATAGAAAAACTTGAAAATGATTTTTATATGTATAGTAATCACCATATGACTAGGGGGAGAGTTCAAAAAGGTTATGTTTGTAAACGTTGTAGTGATATGACATATGGTGATAAATGGTATCCATTATAGGTTATGATGAAAAATGTGAAATTAGTAATCATGGCTATGTTAGAGAGTTAAGAGAAAACAGATATTTTAACATAACGCGGGTACAAAATGCTGGTACAAGCTATGTGTATTTAACTAAAAATAGTAAGAGCATGAGAAAAAATATTCGTTCATTAATGAAAAGGTTTTGTACGGAAAGATGAACAATACGAAAATATTGTTTCGTATTATTGATTGGAAATTTTAAAATTAAAAAAGCAGTTGGATGTGATTCCACTGCTTTTTCTATTGCTAATAATTATTTGTTTCTTAATGTTATTCGTGTTGTGAATTTCAAGTTTTGTACTTCAAAACCGAACCCGTTAGCTTATTAAAATAATTTTTATTGCCTGTCATCGGGCTCTTCCATATCACCCATTATTTTTGATTCTTACTAATATGATTAGCTATATATAAAAGTAAACCAAAACCCCCGCCAACAAGTACCTTAAAACCTGAACCAACAGCTACCCACTCCAAGGCGTAAAAAACTATCACACCGAGAAGAACATATGAAAAAACTGTATCAATCTTAATCAACATCTAACCTTCTCCCTTTATTTGACGTACAATATAAATTCTATTTCAAATGCATTATCACTAGTTGAACTAAACTGCGCCTTAGTTCCATAGCTGCTGAACACCTCCTCGTATTGAAGTAGAGCGCCTGTCAGTTAAATATCCGTTATCCCATAAGGTTAGATAAAATGTATAGAAAACCATAAGCCCCTAAAGAACTAAAACTCGCAAATATAACCGCAATTGATAAATAAGAAATATAACCAGATTTCTTTCTCGACTGAAACAAATAAAGAATAGATAAGCTTAAACTGATAATAAAAAAGACAATCCATAGATTGTTTAATGTAAAAGTTTCAAAATTGATAAGATAATTCGCTATGTAGATAACATTAATCAGGAGCAATAAGATTAAGATAAATTTTTTCATATTTACATCATCCTTTCACCGTTTTGGCTATCCATATTTTAATAAGAAATCCGATAGTTTAATAAAGAAAGGGCTGACGTAAGCTAACGCATCTGTTAGTTGAAAAGCTATGCTTTTTATTTTGGGTGTTTTCGTATAGATTGTTGCTATAAGGGGGCTTAACACTCCTTTTAAAAACATTCAATCAAGAATACAAGAAGGATTAGCACACCTAATAACGTCATAAAAAACGTTGTGATTAGCAAGGTATGGCGTAATGGTGACTTTATTTTGAAGACTATATAGCAAAACAAAATCCCTAACACCAATGCACTTAGAGACCATATTTGTCCAAACTTTGTATCCAATTTATCTGTCATAAAAACCAATGCATACAAAACAAGCATATGAATAGTAACAAGAAGTATACAGATTGTATTTAATATTTTAGTGCTTTTTAAAATTTCCATATTTCTCCTCTACCATTCTCTAAATTATACCATTTCCATCTTCAACTATCCTGCCCCTTTGGTTTCATTTGAAAAAGGCACGGCAGAAACCACTGTTATTGAAGTAAAGCGCCTATTATCGGAACAAGGAAGGGTTAAGTGTTTAGTTCTTTTTTTAAAGCCTTAATCCCGTCAATTACACTTTTTATATTTTCATCATTATTTAATTTGTCTCTTGCGTGGAGTAAAACTGGTCTAACAGATTCCACCGAACGTCCCAAATCGTACATCCATTCATATCGAGGAACCATCCAAAAAATGGTGGGTAGTATCTTCATTGTAAAAGTAATAAACATGTTCTATCCCTAACACTTCCCTTTGAGCTTTTCTAATCCTAGATAATAAGTTTATGTAATCAACCTTTTCTAAATCATTTAATTCGTCAAAGCACTTAATATGGCGTTTTGATGCTAAAATTACTAAACCTTTAATGGGATATGCAACGTCTTGGTGAGCATGAAAATATTCAGTTTCGACTATTACACCACCATCCGGTTCTATTTCCCCACTTGTTAAAGCACAACTTAAACATTCGACTTCAACTGTTTTTCCATTAGACAAAGTAATTTCCCTCATAATTCCCTCCAAAAACAAAATAATATCTCTTTTTAAATGATAAAAAATATACAATCCTTGTTGAACTATCCACCCTAATAATTCAACAAGCAAAAATCAACAACTTCTTTAAACAGAGCAAATTATAAAGATTTAATCCAATAAACCATCTCCATAATTTGTTCCATCAGTATCCAAAATGACTACCTTTGATTTTATACGAGTAAGTGCTACAGCTATATACGGATTTGGCTCAGGGTTTTTATTATAAGATGTCCGAATGCGGATGATAGTCTCATCATAATTTTCTTTCACTTCCAGAACCTCAATCGTATTTCCCTTTTTTTCACCGCCCATTGATATTAATAAAAAGTCCTCCCCTTCACCACCTTTAAACTTTTTGTAACCAACAATGGAAGTATCTTTTTCAATTTTTCCAATATACTGTTTAGTTTCAACATCCATCAGTCTTTCTTTATCCACTACTAGATAGTCCACTTGATTGATGAATCCGATGAATATATGAACAGCGATGATTAGCGGAACCCCAATAAAGAGTATTTTCTTACCTATAGCAAATCTCTTTAAGAAAAAGTATAGAATCGCCAGTGTCAATACACCAAGGCTCAATACACCATACGGCATCCCCTCGAACCCGCCAATCCTAAAGGAAGCCACTAAAATCAATATACCAAGAGAGAATAGAAGTACGAGTCGCGTGTTTTCTTCTATCTTTCTCATGAATAAATAGGTGAGTCCACACATCACAATACCTAATATGATGCCTGCTTCATATACGTATAAAAAAATATCAATCTCTCCCTTGTTTGTTATTTATATATAGATATGTTTGTATAAATGGTTGTTAAGGAACCCGGTCAAATTCTTAAGGAATGTTGTGTTTGAATGAGGTTCGAATATGCAATTACACGTTTTGTTTTTTGCTTGTTTATCAAGCAAGATAAAGTGTTTCACTTGCTTTCTTTTTCTTAATCATCCTATAAATTGAAAATCGATGTCCTAAATAGCCACGAATTTGTTTGTTGTGGTTAAAAAGCCTCGTATATTTAGGGTTGTAATACAAAGTAGTAAACCATTCGCATTCTTCAATGTGTTTATCCGTATGTTTTGTATTGTTATGTAATGACAATGATGCAACGAATAAAAAATCTAATGCTAATGATAATAATTCACCGATAATGAACGAACCTCCTCGGATTGGTTGATTTCTCCTGAAAAGTTTACTTAGGGAATGAACGAATTATTATGTTTTCCAATAACAACATTTTTTCAGATACATAACTTTATATAATTAATAAATCACTTTAAACTATAACAAATTAATCAATTTATGGTAGATTTTTCTTTTGCGATAGCTTTGTTAAACATTAATGTTGATTTTTGAACAAATAAAGAAGACCGCTTATATTGTTAACGGGTTCGGTTTTTTTGAAGTAGAAAACTTTAATTGGAACCCCATTTAACATTAAAATCAGTATTGGTATCAACATTAAATTAGCAATAGAAAAAGCAATGGAATTGGTTTCCCATTGCTTTTTAGTTTAATTTTTATACTTTTCTTGGTACGCTTTGAATTGTTCTTCGTATTTTTGTAACTTTTTCACATCAACTTTAGAATTTAAGAACGGTTTTCTCTTACCTACTACCATTACATCATCTTCTCCAATAGGGCTCCCCAATCTCAGGAACACGGTATCTGGGAAAATGGGCGAAATACTTTCAATTGATGGTCGAGGGATATTCCTTGCCAAAAATCGCAAAACGTCTAAAAATCCACCTATCCACCACCTTTTATTGGCGGCACAAAATCCTGTATTCCCTTCGGTCTATGGGGTTTCAAACGTTAAAAGGGATTGTCGAAAGTGATGAGACCTTAAAGATCTGGATGGATAGGTTTCAAGGAGTAGCCACCAAGTATTTGGACAATTACCTCTATTGGTTCAGCTCTCTTCAGCATAGTAAGAAGATGGCGGAAAAGGAGCAGATAAATCAGATGTTGCTTAATGCCTGCCAAAATTCAAATCGTATTACGGAGAATTTTTTGCGTGAGGTATAAAAAACAGCCATTCCATTGAGAAACGGCTGTATTCGTTCAATAAAAGTCTCCTTTTGTTTAAGAAGAAAAATTGAAAATTTGATAATTGGTAAATATCACAAAGATTATTTAGTATTATCTATGAAAGATAAATCTAATGCCTTTTTGAGCTCATCAGAATTTTTTGAGCCTATTATAACAATGTCTCCTGAAGCTAACCTTAATTCGACACCCTCGCTTCCTGCAATATTATATAGGCGTTCTCCATTTAGATTAATACGAATCCCCCAACCTCCAAACCGTTTTAGCGAACTAAGAGAAACACTTTTATAATCCCAAATACTTTGATAACGAAAGTCTCGGTATCCAAAATGGAAGGGGACAAATTTTATATACAGCCCATCTCCACGTACTTCAGTTATCATCTTAACTTGGAACGCTAACAAGGGTATTATCAAACCGAACAAAACCCAAGCTATTACCAACCCAATATCCGACATCGGTTTGTCTCCGAATTGAATTCCGTAAATAACCTGTTGGATAAACCCCCACCAAAAAAAGCCTGAAACCAAAATTATCACTATGATATATAATAATTGTCTTGGTCGTTGAACTTCTCGATATAAAACAGAATCATTGTCTTTACTAATTTCTATCCACTCCTTTCTTAACCTAATATCCTTTCTTCTTAAACAAATCTGCTCTTTAGTTGAATAGGCTCCTGTAAATGCACTACCATAAAAAGTAAATAAAACCTTATTTTATCGAGAAAGCAACAATCCTTACGAAAAGAGCCTTTTAAAAAAATCAAATTCAGATTGGGATAGATAAAAATATGCAGATGGTTTAGAGGAGGATGTTTAATAAACATGTTTTAAAGGCTGTATTCTATAAAATTGCTGATTTTGAACGGACAAGACATAAGAAAAGGACCATGCAAGGCTCCTTTCTACTTGGTAAAAAATTATTTATCGGTTAAAGAGCTAACAGCTAATACCTCGTTGTTCGAGCACCTAGGTAATTTAATAATGGCTTATGACCGGTTTCCTTTGTCACCGGTATCCCGAATAATTTGTTTTATTTCTTCTTTTTTCATTATTTTCAACACCTCATTTAAATCTTATATTAATTATATTTTCTTCAAATCTTCAATAGAATAAAAAAGTTAAAAACCAAATCAACAAAAAAACATCTGTAAAACTCAACATTTTCGCAGCCTTTTCTTATTTTAAGAATTTTCTTGTTGAGAAGTAGGGGGCGCGGAATAGCGAGTCAACACCCCTATATATATTCTCTTTCCCTCGCTTAATGAAGCATTATCAGATAGTATAGTCGCCACAGTCATAATAGATTGACCCTTTTATTTTGATGCAATCAGGATACCAAAATTGACTCTGTATTATTTAAAAACAAACAATAACTTTAACATAGCCAATTGTTAAGTAAATGGTGTCGATTTATTTTTCGACATTTTCTTTTCTTAAAAGGAAGGAATCAATACTTAGATAAGCGAATATAGGTATTTAAGTTTATTAGATGGGGTGATTCAAGTGAGTATTAAAATGGCAGAACACAGACTTGTCAAAGGAATAGCGATTTCAATCATCTCTACCCGCTTAGAAAAAAGCTTGGATGAAATAGAAAGCTTATTTGGTGTTATACTCGATACAGAACCGGCAGATGTATTGGCAGCAAAAGCTAAACAGTTAGCCACTGCTACAACGGTAGAACAATGCATTGATATTTTTATATAGAAGATGGAACCCATAAAAGGCATAACAAAAAAGGCGCTCATCATTATTGTGAGCACCTTTTTTGCCTAAAATTTTCGGTTCAAAAAAAATGAACATGAAAACGATTATTTCACTTCCATAATACCAGATGGTGAGCACTTTTACGTCAAGATGTTGATAAGTATATTCACGGGGAATTATCTTTTTTCTTGCAGGCACCACATTTTGGAAGCAAAAAAGTTAAACATCAGCGGAAGCAAAAAGTTCAACCAATTTCTGAATAAAAATTTCCAGTTCTCTTTGCATTGACTCATATGATTATCGATACAATTCGAAGACAAGTTGGGCTGATTTTACACTTTCTACACTAACAATTAATTTTAATAAGACTAACACCGAATCGGTGATGGTCTTATTTTTAACCACAATCTTTAGCTGAATAAGCAAAAAGCTTTATCCAAAGTTCCTTGAAATATTAATTATTACAAATCATTGTCCTGTAATACATTTAAATGCTTCTCTATCCGCCACCAATACGCCATCACTTGAGTAAATAATACAAAATGAACTATATTTTTATAAACAAAAAAAGACCCAAACCCCTGTGATATCAAGGATTTGAGCCTTTGGTAGTTGATGACCTGAGAGGGATTCGAACTCAGGACCCCGACCCTATCAAGTTAAGGGTCCAATATCCCCAAAAATCTTATGACAAAATCCCCATCCAAATTTTCATAGCCGTTGCCAAAATTAATAAAGCTAAGATGACTTGAAGTATTTTTGTATTCATTTTTTTACCAGAGATCGCTCCTAGTGGAGACGCTATTAAGCTAGCTATAACCATGATTAAGGCAGGATAGAAGTCAACTTGCCCTGTTGAGATTTTCCCTACCGTTGCGCCAATCGATGAAATGAATGTAATCGCTAAGGAAGAGGCGATTGTTACCCTAGTTGGGATTTTCAAGACGACTAGCATAATAGGAACTAATAAGAATCCACCGGCTGCACCGACAATCCCTGAACCCAAACCGACAATTAAGGCTAAAATTGCAGCAAGCCATTTGTTAAAGGTTACTTGATCCAAAGGAACGTCATCTATTCCTTTTTTAGGAATAAACATCATGACAGCTGCTATTAGAGCAAGTAGGCCATACACGATATTTATCCCGTCTTCAGACATGGATTGCGAACCAAAACTCCCAATGACACTACCAATTAGTACACTAACACCCATATAGATAATGAGCGTCTTATTTAAATAGCCACCTTTACGATAAGCCCAGACACCACCTATGGATGCAAATAATACTTGTACTGCACTTATTCCTGAGACTTCATGAGCACTAAAAGCCGCTAAACCGAAAAGTGGTGGTATATACAAAAGCATTGGGTATTTAATGATGGATCCGCCTATACCTAGCATTCCTGAAATGTAGGAACCTATAAATCCTATCAAAAAGATGGTTATGATAAAAGTAATATCCATTTTTATTGCCTCCTTGAAAAGAAGGGAACCAATAGGGTTCCCTTATCATTATCAGCCTTTTCTAATCCAAAATTTTAGAACTTCATTTTCTTCTGCAGTTTCTACTAGCTCATGACCACCAGATTTTGACCAAGCAGCTAAATCTGCTTTAGCGCCTTTATCTGTCACATGTATTTCTAACACTTGACCAGATTGTAAATCATTCATAGCCTTCTTTGTTCTAACGATCGGCATCGGACAAGCAAGTCCCTTAGCATCTAACATTTTATCTGAATTCATCATACATCTCTCCTGTTTTCGTAGTATTTATAATCTTTTTTTAAGTTTAACGAACCGCACAACGATTTGGTCCAATTTCCATTTCGCGCTGTTTTTCCTCATCAGGGGTGATTTTCCCCATATTCGTTTCACGGATTTCTTGATATGCGTTTGGCTGTGGAGGTAAGTTTCCTGTAACCAACTCTCTGAATTCTGTTTCGTCAGCAATGTTCAAACCATGATTTTCTACAAATAACTCTCCTAATTTCTTCGCAACACTGCCGTCTTCATTTAATTCTTCAATGATCATAAAGTGAGATGGCAGTACGATCAACTCGTCTGACAATTCTCTATAGCGAGTATAAAGTGTTTCTCTCAAGTCTCCTACCCAATCCTCAGCTAATCCGGCTAAGTCCGGTCTACCAATGGAATCGATGAATAGAATATCTCCTGAAAGCAAGTATTTTTCATCGACTACAAATGAAGTGGAACCAATCGTGTGGCCCGGGGAGTATAGAGCATGAATATTGATAGCTGTGTGACCGATCGTAACCACTTTACCGCCTTCTAATGGCTGATATTCAAAAGTTACTTCTGTTGCATCTTTTGGTGGTAGCCAGTAAGTTGCATTTGCACTTTCTGCTATTTTTCTTCCACCTGAAATATGGTCAGCATGTAAGTGCGTATCAAATACATGAGTGATCTTCGCTCCAATACTATCGGCAAAATCAACGTAGATATCAGTCATTCTTGTAGAATCAATAACGGCTGCTTCACCATTAGAAATGATCATGTAAGATAAACAACCTTTACCGAGACGTACAAATTGGTAGATTTCTCCGCCATTATTCAAATCCCCAATTTTCACTGGTTCTAAGTGTTCACTCCATGCTTTCATTCCGCCTTTCAAATAAGAAACATCCAGCCCTGCTTCAGATAGCATTTCAGCAATCATAATAGATGAGCCTTCTTTTGCACAGACAACTAAAATTTCTTTATTTGCTGGAATTTTATCGATGATTTCTTCAACGCCATCCAGTAAATCAAAATAAGGAATATTAAGGAATTCAAAGTTCTCTCCTTCAATTTTCCAATCGTTAAAATCACTTTCATTTCGAACATCCAAAATAAATAATTCAGCTTTATTGATTACTTTCTTTGAAACCTCTTTGGCTGTCATTTCATTTAACGTCATAAAATATACCCCCTATAGTATTTAGTGTTTCAAAATTTTTTACCTGACTTAAAAGGTTAAAGTTACATCCGCATCTTTCGCGAATTCTAAAAATGTAACAGCTCCACCGACTTCGATGCCATCAACGAAAGCTTCTTTATCCAAGCCCATAACATCCATGGTCATTTGACATCCAATAAACTTGACGTCCATTTCTTGTGCCATAGAAAGTAACTCAGGAATAGAAGGTGCATTAGCCCTCGCAAATCCTTCTGCAAAATGTTCCTTACCTTCTGGCATCGGTAGTTGTTGATTCGCTACTTTATGGATTAAATTTAAGCCTTCGAATGTAAAGAAAATAGCTACTTCTTGATCCGTTGCTGCTGCTGCTGTTGCAATGTTAAATACTTTATATGCGTCAAATAAACCACCGTTACTAGCTATTATCGCTACTTTTTTAGACATGATATGCCCCTCCATTTTTAGGATTATATGTTATTCGTTCACTGATTTTTTTGTAGGACCATTCCATTGGCTCATGCCCGGTTCAACATTAACCACTTGTTTAAATCCTGCAGCTGTTAGTTTTTGTGCAGCCAGGTCACTTCGGCTACCGGTTCGGCATATGACAAAAATCTCAGACTCTTTATCCAGTTCACTAAAACGTTCTTCTAATTCACCCATTGGAAGGGATTTAGCAGATGGAATATGATTAAACGCATATTCTGCCGATTCACGTACATCAAGTACTATCGTTTTTTGATTTTCTTCTATTTTTTGTAGAAGTTCTTCATTTGAAATGACTTTTTCATGCTTTTTTTCTTCATGCTCTTCACCACTTGCTTTCCGAAGATAATGTTTAAGAACGGTTCCTTCTTCAACTGTACCCAAATATTGATGACCTGTACTTTCTGCCCAAGCTTTCATATCGGCAGTTGACCCTTTATCCGTCGCTTGGACTTCTAGCACTTCTCCTGCTTCCAGGCCGTTCATTACTTTTTTCGTTCTTACTATCGGCATTGGACATGCTAATCCTTTTGCATCTAATACGGAATTTGTTTTAATCATGTTTTTTTCCTCCTTTTTTGCTAATACAGATGGGGGTATTTATGAATTTAAAAATTATTCTATTGGACCGTTCCATTCAAGCATACCGCCTGTCATATTTAGCACTTTATATCCATGATTTTCAAGTAGTTTTGCTGCCATTGAACTTCTGCCTCCTGAACGGCAAACCATGATATATTCTTTTGATTTATCCAAATCTTGCATTCGAAATTCCACGAGGCCCAATGGGATATGCATAGCATTGGGTATTTTCCCAGCCTTTACTTCATCTACTTCCCGAACATCTATAATATTAATTGTCGAGTTTCCCTTTAATAATGCATTCACTTCATTTGGTGAGATTTCTTTCATGATTAAATACCTCCTTTTAATTGTGCCAAGCACTCATGCCGCCTTTTACGTTGGTAACTTCTTTAAATCCAAGTTTTTTTAATGACTTACTTGCTTTACTGCTTCTCATCCCACTTTGGCAGATGACAAAGACTTCTTCATCTTTTGAAAGTTCTTGTGCTCTTTTATGAAGTTCGAATAAGGGAATATTCTTAAACTCCTTAATATGATTGCCCCTATACTCATTAGGTGTACGGACATCAATAAATTGCTTACTTCCTTTGTTACTTAATTGAGCTTTTAACTCACTCGTATTAATATTCTTAATTCCCTTTGCCGGGACAAAGCGCTGAAATAAAAACCAAGCAATTGCCCAAATTATTATGACATTAAATGCTGTTTCCATTTTAATGTCCTCCCCTCCTTACCATGAAATTTACCCTATTTCACATTTTATTGCTTAAATGAATAAGTTTACATTACCTTCTTCTGCGTCTGCTAGATAAGCTGCCACACCCGCGTATTCTATTCCATCTAATAATTCCTCTTGTTGCAAGCCCAATAAATCCATTGTCATCGTACAAGCTATTAATTTGACCTCTTGTTCTTGAGCCAACTCAATTAAATGAGGCAGTGACATGGCGTTATGTTTTTTCATTACATGTTTAATCATTTTAGGGCCCATTCCAGCAAAGTTCATGTTGGATAACCCCATCTTATCAGAACCTCGAGGCATTATTTTTGCAAACATTTTTTCAAGGAAGCCTTTTTTTAATGTCGATGGCTCATCTTTTCGTAAAGCATTTAATCCCCAGAAAGTATGGAAGATGGTTACTTCATGATCATAAGCCGCTGCACCATTTGCGATAATATAGGCCGCCATGGCCTTATCATAATCACCACTAAATAAAATAATCGTTGTTTTTTTCTTTTCAGTCAATTTGTTTTCCCCCTTGATTCCTAATTACCCGTATGGGTATATTTTTCATTAAAAAAATATTCTTTTATATGGATACTTTGGTAGTTTAGTTTCAAATACCCCGAAGGGTATATGTTATAGTAAAAAGTTTATTTCGTCAACCCTCTTCTTTTGAAATGTTATAAAAGGAACCTGATACACCAGGTTTTTTTGAGAGATCCCTGGAACAGTAAGTAACAATACAGAAGGATAGGTTCCTTAACCACATCCTCCTGTATGTTTTAAACCATACATATAGGTAAACTATCTTGATTAGATTAACAGACACCTCTTATTTAAACGGACCATGATTGATTTGTGTTAATCCTTCATTCACTTCGAATATTTTCCCGTTAACTGTCTCAATACCAAATCCTTTTAATCGAGCAGTGTGCATAGTTAAGTATTTTTGAGCTGATTCTTTTGACTCAAACAGATAAATACCACCAGCCTCCTTTGCCTCGCTATCTTCAGTCCAAATTTTCCAAATCAACCCTTCTTCATCATTGATGCTTTTTGCTAATTCAGTAAATTGTTCAACCATGTCATTACCAAATGGTCCATCCATTTTAAAATCCACTTGTAAGATATAAGCCATTTTTAACACTCCCTTTTAAATAACTAATAAATTCGTTTTGTTTAGATTTTGTGTTAATCGAGGTACAAAGACACTACCTAGTACATTTTCCGGAATATCACCTAAATTTACCGTTGCTGACAGCTTACTTTACTTCTTTTATCTGCTTTTTATCAATAAATTTACAGCTTCTTTTACAAGATGTTCAGTGCCTTCACCTTTCTCTATGTTTTCCCGAACACATTGTTCTAGATTTGCACTTACAATAACGCCCATAGTCCTATCAATTGCATTTCGTGCAGCAGACAACTGTGTGACGATATCTCTACAGTCTTTTCCCTGCTCCATCATTCCTAGAACTCCTTTAATTTGACCTTCAATTCGCTTTAACCGATTGATGACGCTTTTATCGTATTCCATATTCTACCCACCCATCTATTTACAAACACAATCACTTATCTCATAACTGGTTACCTTAATTCCTTTTCCAATTAAGAAGCGCAGCCCCAAGTTCACTTCTAATTTATCGGAAGCAATTACATGAATGTTTTCATGTGGGATTTCTTTATTAAAACGTTTCAAATATGCATAAGGGATATTCAAAGCATCTCTATTGATATCATCCTGTTTTTGATTATAAGCCCTTATATCTAATAAAATAGCGCTATGATCTTTACTATTATTCTTTTCGCAAGGAACGTTTTTAACAGGAACATAACGTTTATACAAACTCGGGACCAAAATCACGACAGTTACTAGAAGCAAATAAAAAATCAAATCCACCACCTGTGTTTCAATTTATAACCTCATATTATACCTATGGGGGTATGTTGTCAAGCTAGTTAAATTTACTTCTAAAATGATTGTCTGCGATGTCGATATATCAGTTACTTAATATTTTTCTATATTTGTGAGTTATACGGAAGGATATTCATACTGGAAACGAATAATATTAGTTCCTACAGACCCTTCCCCTTATACTTTCTTCTATCATTTTGCTCATTCTTTTTTGAACCTCCTGATACTCATACTTACTCCTCTCGAGACAACTTATCAAACGTTTAGAAACTTATTCTTGTCCCCAAATTTTATTCGCACATGGGCAACTGTTTTATCAGGATATGTAAATTTCTGAAGAATCTACAAAAATGATAACATCCCTTAATGCATGTGGACCTCTCCTTAAAAACGTTTATTCAAAGCCATACTATTTTTTTTGACAAGTTTTTCTCCTATTTACAAGGGAATCTAAGCAGGAAACCACTTGAGACGCTAGCGATTGATGCCATATACCTATCGAAACTCGAGATCAAGCTCCCTAAAAGAAAAAAGAATCTGAACTAAAACGCTTACCTAATAAATCTCATTAATATTAGATTATAACAGTCAGGTTATACTAGAATGGTGGTGCTCAGTGATGTTCACTCCCCGAATGAGCATTATTTTCATTTACCTCAATTTTCAACTCTGTTGAGGTATAATCCTCGGAGTGGTTAAGCATGGGAGACCTCGCTTTATAAAGATTTTACTCATTGAGTTTTTGATTCACAAACGCAGAAAACACATATTTCTAAATGAATAAAGCCGATGATTCCTACGTAGGAATCATCGGCTTTTTACAATTAACCTGAAACTAATAATAAGGAGGAAATTTAATAGAACTATCCCCTCTCCTTCTTTGATACTGGATCGCTTACGCTTAGTAAACCATTTATGCAAGGCTGCCCCATCGTTTTATCTTCATTTAACTTTAAAGGGCCTTCTTCCTGGGTTTTTAATTCGCATACAATCGATATTGGTCACTTAATGTATCTCCATTACCGTAAATATAGGCTTTTGAGCCGGATGTATAGGAAGAATCGTCGTACTTCCATTTGATTCTGAGACCCATGTTCCCGCCTGCTCCATATGTGTTCTCGCCATTCTTTTTAATATATTGTGAAAAACTGGCCCATGTCTTGGGGCCAACCACACCATCCACATTGAGATGGTTTTCTTTTTGATATTTCTTTACACCCGCTTCGGTTTTCGGCCCAAAAATCCCATCAACGTCAACCACTGCTGAATCAGTATAAAAACCCATTACATTGAGGATATACTGCATATTTCTGACTTCCACCCCAAGAGAGTCCTTCCGCAAAATCGAGTTTTTATCCCAGCTTTGCGGGTGGTGAAATCCTCCAGCAGATGCTGAAGCGGTGGAAAATGATACACCCAGGGCTATTGCTAATACTACCAAACCAGTAAGTAATTTCTTCATAGCTCCATCTCCCTCTTTTTTTGTTTATTCAATCCACCTTACTAATTCCCCTTAGATTTTATATTCCCCTTCCGACAAATGTCCTGTTTATTTTGAAACCGCTACACAAACATAGTCACCAGAAGGACCACAGAATAGGATAAGTTGTACGAACAATAGAGACAACCCTTAAAGCTTTAAAAGAAGATCCTAGCTATAAAACATATCCCACTTTGGGATTCCTTTACTATCCGTTCACGACTCATTTTCCTTAGTTTCACGTACACCGTTCATTTACAGGAGAGGTTAAATAAAATGGAGGTAATTCACACAAGTATGGAGAATATGTAAATAATAGTCATAATGGAGTGTGAAATATGAAAATAAAAGAGCTGTTAGATGAGCTATCCGTAACTGGAAATACAATAGCAAAAATCGCACAGGACAAGGTTGGCATTGGAGAGAAACGATTAAAGAATGCGTTACACAATGCAGGATATGAATACAGGAACAAAAATCCGAAAGGCTGGTTTTATGCAAAAGAAGGGAAAGAACCCCTTTATCAGTCAGTGTTTGAGTTCATTGAATCAAAAAATAGTTTACCTATTGTTAAACAAAGTTCACCCGACCTGAATGACACTTTACCAAGAAGTTCACAACCTATTACACTCGATGTGAAGAGTGTAAGAAATGAAGGTGAAAAATATATTCACACCGTTTTCACACCTGAAGAAGTTACGATATTAAAGGAACTGATAAAGGCATATGTTCTTGATGATCAGCAAGATAGTCAAAGAGATGATCTTTATCAAAGGGTAGTCACTTTAGAAAAAGGCAACAAAGTAAGAAAAACGATTGTCATTAACGAAGAAGTTGGGACTTTGCTTGATAGGTTCGCAGATCAACAGAAGTTTAATAAATCCGACATAATAGAACTTGCCATATTAGATTTAATTAACAAATACAAATAACTACTCAATAATATCTATTTTATGGCTCCTAGCAAGCTATATACAGCCCTATCATGTAACTGCTTAAACATGCTTTTCTTTGTGTGATTACTATTTAGGGTTCAGATCATAAATGGCGGCTTTCCTTCCTCATCATTGTTAATGTATTCGTTAATTGTTTGATTTTCTATATCTCTAGTAGTCAAAGGTTTCAGACAGACTGACTTGAATATCAAACAAATTCAATTTTAGAGTTGATTTTTTCTAATTCTTGAAGTTAACTACCAAATATTAGCTAATTGTACTTACCCTAGCATGTCCATATTTCTTGGCGTATCCCACTTTTACACTTTATTTATGACCCTAATTTATGACACCACACAATACCTTACCATTACTACACTATCAAAACGGGTGGCCTATACTTTTATGTTTTAGGTAAGGTTAGTTCAAAAAAAGAGACTGACTATAAAAAGCCAGTCTAATGTGACGTCAGGTGCTTCCTCACGTCTTATATATATTATGCAAATGTTTGGACAAGCGTTACTCTATCTATTTATTTATGACTAGTTCATTTTGTTCTTGGTCAAAAACCTCATCCAATATGCTTATATAGTATGTGGAGATAACAACAAAACATTTCTTATATACGTCTATCACTTGGTAGGTAGATATTGACAAGGCTTTGTTAAATGTTATTAAAATAATTCATTAAATAGCAAGGTCCCTCTACTATGTTTACTAGGTCACCAATGCTGATATATTATGTTCATTTTTACATAATCAATGGGAATTCACAGAAAAAAACTACTTTATGGTAAAGAAAGTAGTTAAAGGGAGATGGTCTAATGAATAAAAATAGACTATTTAAACATCTTTGAATGCTTCTTTCAATAGAGATTCCTAAAGATACTAAAATAAGATTGAAGAATTGGTTAAAGAAATAGAAAGTGAAGGAAAAATCAATTTAAGAGGATGTATTCAAAAAGAGTGCTCGGTTTATTTACATGGAATGATTAAGTATGCACCCGAGTAATCGGGTGTTTTTTTATTACGGATCTCGGACTTCTTTTAACCGCCACCTGTTTCATAAAGAACTAAAAAGTAACAGATTTATTGTCATCCAACAGCATGGAAATTCAAATTCTGATTAACTTTCACTTCGTTCTTTTCTTTTCCTTATTCAACATTTATGTTAGGAAATTAAACACTACTACACTACTCATCATTTGCCTTTGATAAATTTTCTGAAATTATCGTAATCAGTCTTAATGTAATGAAATACCTTTGCGTTGCCGGCATGATCTGGATGAGTTAATTTTAATAACCCTTTATATTCTGCTATCACGTCTTTATTACTCGCCATTTTTGCAAGTCCTAATTTTTCACTATAATCATTTGATTGATTATTGGAGTCTAAATTGTAATTGTCTCTTTTGTTTTCTTTTACTTTTATCAATTCATTACGTAATTCAATATTTTCTTTTAATAAATCCTTTGTTTCATTTTGTAATTTACTTTTCTCATTTTTTAGTAGTACAACTTCCTTTTTAAACATATCTCTTTGCTGGATTAATATTTTTTTTGAAGTCTCATGAAGTTCTTCAATTCCTTCTAAATGCTTATCTTGTGCTTGTATTTTTAATTTTAATCGGTGAATGATCTCGTCCTTATTTTGATCAATACGATCATTTATAGACACCTTTGAGACTGTATCATTAATTATATATCCAGTTTCCCTATTCCCGTTTCCCTCGTATTTAATCTTACCTTCACGCAGCCACCGGCTAACAGTTTGAATACTAATACTTTCTGTTATTCCTGCATCTTTTAACAGGTCAAATGCTTGATCTGTGTCATCAATTATGTATCCAGTTTTTCTATTCTTGTTTCCCCCCTCGTATTTAATTTTACCTTCACGCATCCAACGTCTAACAGTTTGAATGCTAATACTTTCTGTTACTCCTGCATCCTTTAACAGGTCAAATGCTTGATCTGTGTTCACGATGTTCCCCCTTTCACTTAATTACGCATGTAATGTTATTTATTGAGTGATATTAGCCTATTAGAAAAAATGAGTCGTTTTTTGTACCTCGCCGCAACGAAGAAAAAGATATTTTCTAAACAATCAATTATATGAATGAGTTAATTCAAGACTTGTATTTTCACGTTTTTAACGCCCCAATTTAAAGCATCCTGCTCATTAGGAATAAAGATATCTACTCTATTTCCTTTTATAGCACTGCCGGTATCCTCTGCCGTTGCGTAGCCATAGCCTTCCACATACACTTTTGATCCAAGTGGGATGACAGATGGGTCAACAGCTACTACTTTTGCATCCGGATTTGCTTTTAAGTCGATTCCAGTAGCTGTAGTGCCGCTACAACCTTGACAATCAGCAGTATATGCAGTTGCTCTTACGGTAATCTCTTTTTCTATATCTGACTGATTCGTAGCTTGACTTTTTGATGTTGTTTTTTCTTTTTCAGATTTATTAGCTGGCGCTGCTTGTTCAGAATTCTGTTCAGGCAATACGCTTGCTGACTCATCTTTGTTTGTCCCAGGTTTAATAACTAGTTCCTGTTTCGGATGGATTGTATCTGAATTTAAACCGTTCCAAGATTTAAGGTCATTTACTGATACATGATATTTGTCTGCAATTTCCCATAGTGTGTCCCCGGACTTGACCTTATAATGCTTTTCTTGAGAAATATGTAATGTTTCTCCTGAATAAATCGTGTCTGAAGACAAATGGTTCCAACCCTTAATATCTTCTATTGATACTTTATACGTTTGAGATATCCCCCATAATGTGTCTCCATCTTTCACATTGACATCTTCTGCTTGTACCGGAATAGTGAATGCACCGGATATTGCAGCCGCTGCCGCTAACGATAAGATTGATTTTTTCATATGTTGTTACCTCCTTGTAAGCTAGTAAGTTAGCTAATTTTTTCAATAATAGCATAGTTATTTGCTATACAAAGAACAAACAGATAAAGAATCGATGACAGATATCACAGAAGGATAACGAAAAGATATCAAACTTTAAAATAACACTAGAATAATTAATCCTATATGTCCGTCGTATCAAATTACGACTCCACTGGGCGGAGTTTGGTTGTTTTACTGGTCCGCACATCCAGATAGAATATCTTCCAGAAAGAAAGTACTTCAAGAAATTGCAAACATATGTCCAACCCCATTATTGCTTCATATGTAATTTCACACTGCCCTTATCCAGAAAGCAGATAAAAAAAAGAAGATGATTCAGTTCATCTTCTTTTATCTATATATTAATCGCTACCGGTCACGAATAAATCTTCTTTAAAATAGGCGAGGACCATGCCAGCTTCCACTTGTTCCCCCTCCAGTACCTCCAATGATTCTACCTCACCGCTGACACCAATATGGATGATTTCCTCACGTCCTTCTGCCGTCTTAATATGGAACAGTGGTTCCCATTCGTAGAATCCGGAATTTTTGGTTATTAAAACTTTTTCAACTTTACCATGACAAGGACTAAGAATCACATCAACGTACATCTATATCACTCCTTCCTTCAATATTGTTCAAAATGAAATTGGGATTGTAAGACTGACTTGAGAAAGTATTGAAATTCAGAAATATCTTCTTGTTCAATGCCAAGCTTCGGAGCCCAGTACTGATCTAAATGAATATCATCGGCACACAGTAGGATCATTCTCCCGCTTTGAAGGGAGGTGACCATTGCTTTACCTAAAAACTGAGCCGAGTAGGCAATAGTCACATCATATCTATAATTTTTTGACAATAAGCAATAATGATGAATAGCCTGGTTTTCTTTATTTTCGGAAATAATATCAAAATTCAACTGATTGCCTCCTTTCTTGTAAATCCCTAATTAGTTTAGAACCTGACCCACCCTCGGAGCCGGGATGCTTCTGCTATTTTACGAATCCCTTCTATATAAGCAGCAATTTTCATGTTCACGGAAAATTTTTGAGAAGTATGATAGACATTCAAAAAGCTGGCTGTTATCTTTTCTTTTAAACGTTTATCTACAAGTTCTTCTGTCCAGTAATAACCTTGATTGTTTTGGCACCATTCAAAATATGAAACAATCACTCCTCCTGAATTCGCCAAAATATCCGGGACTAGTAATATACCTTTTTCATCGAGAATTTTGATTGTTTCCTTTGTTGTCGGTCCATTTGCTGCTTCAATTAGGATTTTACATTGCAGTCGTTCGACATTATCTTTATTTATCACTCCGCTAATAGCTGCGGGAATTAGCACATCACACTCTTTTTCCAATAATTCTTGATTGGATAATGAATCTTTAAATAAGTTCGTAACGACTCCATACGAATCCCTGTTTTCCAAAAGGAAAGGAATGTCTAAGCCGTTTGGGTCATATAATCCGCCAAGCTCATCCGATATCCCGACAACCTTAGCTCCCAATTCATGCAAATACATTGCCAAATAACTGCCAACATTCCCGAATCCCTGAATAATTACCCGCATACCCTGAATAGGCATTTTCTTTAAATCACTTACCATTTGAAGAGTATATAATACTCCCTTGGAAGTAGCTGTTTCTCTGCCCTTCGATCCTCCTAATGACAATGGCTTACCCGTAATAAAGCCGGGTGAATCAAACTCCCTGATATGATCATATTCATCTAGCATCCAGGCCATTATTTGAGAATTTGTATACATATCCGGTGCAGGAATGTCCTTGGTCGGCCCAACTATTTGACTGACTGCCCTGACATACCCTCTGCTTAATCGTTCTAGCTCAGACAAACTCATCTGTCTGGGATCACAGACAATGCCACCCTTTGCTCCTCCATATGGAAGATCTGTTATTCCGCATTTCAAACTCATCCAACCCGCCAAAGCCTTAACTTCTTCAGGAGTGACATCCGGATGAAACCGAATCCCTCCTTTCGTTGGACCGGTTGCATCATTATGTTGAGCCCGATATCCTTGAAACATCCTTGTCTCACCGTTATCCATTTGGATTGGAATACAGACTTCTAAAAAGCGCATTGGTGTTTTTAAAAAATCAAAAACCTGATCTGGGTAGTCCAAAACATCAATTGCTTCTTTTAAGATATCCTGGAATTCTTGCAGAGAATTATCCTTTTCGCGTTTTTTAATCCCCTCAGTTTTAACTGCCATTTTAGCACCTCATTTTTTATTCTTATAAATGTATAAAGCAATTTCCGTGCCAGCTTTACCAATGTTGCTGGTTGGCAGTATATCGCCACTTTCCTACATGGTTTCACACTTCATTCATCCAGACCATATGTATACATTCATAAGCAATTCAAATTTGCATAATGTTAAAATATGATGATGAAATAAACAAATAGAAAAAAACGCATCCTTTTTAAAATGCGTTTTTCCTTTCAAACTCTATAACTGAATTTCTTCAACTTGATATTGAGGTGGAGCTGTTCGAAATGCCTTCGTGATAAATATTAGATAACAAAAACCAATTATAAACCAGCCTAACCCCATTATTAGTGAGCTAGTCTCTAGATTGATCCAGAGTATAGCAATTGATATAGCTCCGATTAAAGGCATAATTAAGTAATTGAAACATCCCTTTATAGTTCGATGCTTCTTCTCTCTGAAGACAAAATGGCTGATCACTGACAGATTTACAAAAGTAAATGCCATTAATGCACCAAAGTTAATCAGTGATGCGGCAGTCACTAAATCAAAAAACAAAGCCGACAATGAAATGACTCCAACTATGACAACATTAATAGCTGGTGTTTTCCACTTAGGGTGGATAAATCCAAACCATTTTTCCGGAAACACTTTATCCCGGCCCATAACATATAAAAGACGTGAGACACTGGCATGTGAAGCTAGTCCTGATGCTAGCGTGTTGACGAAAGTTGCACAAAGAAAAATGGATTGGAACAGCTTCCCACCTACATAAAGGGCGATTTCCGGTAAAGCAGCATCTGGTTCCTTAAAACGGGACATGTCCGGGAAAAAGAGCTGAATAAAGAATGAAGAGGTGATGAAAATAATTCCACCCCAAAGGGCTGTTAAAAAGATCGCTTTCGGAATCGTTTTTTTCGGATCTGGTGTTTCTTCTGAAAGTGTTGTTACTGCATCAAACCCCAAAAAGGAAAAACAAAGAATGGTTGCTCCAGTTATTATTGCCGTATTGTCCATTCCTCCATTTATGAAAGGCTGAATTGTAAATACTTCGCTTGTACCTTCTCCATTATGCAAGCCTTTGACAACAAGAATAATGAACACCACCATGATGACAATCTGAATTAAAACAAAAAGGGTATTAAAGTTAGCAAGTACGTTAACACTCCGGAGATTGAGAATGGTGACAATCCCTACAAACAATACTACCCATATCCATGTTGGAACTTCTGGAAATAATGCTGTGAGATAGATTTTGGTCAACAATGCATTTACCATAGGCAAAAATAGATAATCTAACAACGAAGACCAACCTACCAGGAATCCTAAATGTCGGTTAATTGCCTTTTGCGTATAAGTATAGGCAGAACCAGCTGTCGGGAAAACTTTTACAAGTTTCCCATAGCTTGCGGCTGTAAAAAGCATACCCACCAATGCAACGATATACGCTGTTGGGACGTGCCCCCCCGTAATTCCAGATACAATACCAAATGTATCAAATACGACCATAGGCGTCATATAAGCTAACCCCATCATAACAATTTGCCATAATTTTAGAGTTCTTTTCAGTTTAGCACCATTTTCCACCTATCATTCCTCCTTGTAATCGCTTTCATTTATTAGGATTAACACATCTTTAATAGATTTAAAGACCTCCCCATTTTTCAAATTTTCAAAAATATCTAAATGCAAATTCTGTGCCAAATGTTTACTGTTCACTTAAATACATGAATTTCGTAATAATAAGCTTTTAAATTATGCAATATTAGACAGCGTAATGAATTTTATTCACAAGAATGAAGTAGTACATCGCCTTCCGATAAGCGATTCAATTTTTCATAGATTATGCGCTCCTTCATAACTCCTGCAAATAATATCTAGTTAGAACATATAGATATCACTTAATAGGGACTTGGCATGATAATTGCATTGTTTCTCTACAATGAAAGAAATAAGAAAATGGAGGAATACAAAAATGAAATATCCGTTATCTCCTGACGTAAAACCAGAGTTTTGTACGACCGGATCATTTATGCGCTTACCTGCCTCAAGAGAAAATGCCAAATTGGCAGTATTAGGTATACCTTTTGATACAGCTGCTTCATTCAGGGTAGGAGCACGGTTTGCCCCACAGGCAATCCGCCAGGCATCTATGACCTTGTTTCCTTACCATCCGATACACAAGGTGTACCCATTTGACGATTGTAATGCCATTGATATTGGGGATATTTCAGTGATTCCCCATAATATACACCGAAGCTATGAGCTAATTGAAAGTTCAATGACAGACTTAATGAAAGAAGGAATCATTCCAATAGGTATTGGCGGGGATCATTCAGTAACATTGGCAAACCTGCGAGCTGCCGCAAAAGTACATGGACCTGTTGCAATGCTCCATTTTGATTCACATACTGATACCTGGGATACCTATTATGAAGAGAAATATTGGCATGGTTCCCCTTTTATCCGTGCATATGAGGAAGGTTTGCTCCAAACGGATAAAGTTTTCCAAATTGGAATTAGAGGGACGCTCAATCATCCAGGAGATATAGATTCCAGCACGGATCTAGGATACAACGTGATAACTACGCCTGAACTGAAGGAAAGAGGCATCAAGGATGTTTTGAAGGAAGTCAAGAAGACCATTGGGGATACACCATGTTTCTTGAGTTTTGATATAGATTTTGTGGATCCATCCTGTGCCCCTGGTACAGGCACCCTAGAGGTCGGCGGTCTAAACAGCTTTGAAACCCTAGAGATGATTCGTTCTCTGCAGGGATTTAACTTTATTGGATTCGACCTAGTGGAAGTCCTCCCCCCTTATGATCCAACACAAATCACATCACTATTGGCAGCGACTATCATTCATGACTTTGCTAGTTTAGTAGCCTTAAAGATAAAAGAAGAAGAACTAGAAAAATCAACCCAAAATCATTCATAATATTTTATTGGAAGAAAATTAGGAATGCAACGGAATCAAGCGATTAGTCTTAAAGAATTGAGCACAGATTAGCATAAGATCTAAGAAGCGATCATCTAATAAAAATTTCACCTGTGAAATTAACAGAAAGAAGCAGGAACCTTAACTGTGTTCCGCTTCTTTTTTTATCAGATCTAGCGAGAAGACCCCATCTTCAAACCGAACCAATTCGTGAGCGAGTGTAGGTTAAGTGGGTGATGAATCTCTAGATTGATAAAGATTCCACTGAAGTAGAAGCATTTTTAACTAACAAAAATTTTGGACAGGTTTATATGTCAGAAAATCAATCCGTATCTATTTATGGAAGGCGAAGCAATAAAAATTAAAAAAGATAGGAGAAATTAATATGAAAATACCAGTGGAAAATATTGTAGAGTTAACTGTAGAACATCAATTCTTACAGGCTTATCCGATAATAAATCAGTTACATACTGATTTGACTTTAGAGGAATATCTAGAATTATTAAATGATATGCGTAAGGAGGGTCAACAGTTATTTGCTTTATATCATGATACAAGCATCGTAGCTTTAGCAGGTATTAGCTGGCATGAAGATTTGTATAATGAACGCTATGTGTTTGTACAAGATTTGGTTACTGATGTAAATCATCGCCCTAGTGGCCTTGGATATAGGCTGCTCAGTTATATACATAATTGGGCAAAAGAACAGGGTGCTGAATATATTTCGTTGGAATCTTGATTTCAACGTCTTGATACCCATCAATAAATCAAAAAAATTCGGCTAAACTTCATTTTGTTTTCGCTTCAAGTACAATTTTCAAGAGAGGGCTTATACCTATAAGGTATAGCCTTTTTTTGTACCTAAAATTACCTCATATCCTACCTATGTTCTTTTGAAGTTTTGAATAAGGGTTAGCTTTTAATGAATTTTTATAGTTTTTTAAAAAATGAAGTTTACTCAAACGTTTTGATTTTGATGAAAAGTTGATTTATCCATGTTTTTCATGAATTTCTTATCAAACTTAGTTTCACTTTATAACAAAAATTACATGTAGATGTATTGGAAAAGAGCCTTAGTTGAAGTATCGCCATAGTATTAATAAAAATTCCATTTACACTAAATAATTATTCTCACGACTACCTTTTTGACGAGTTTCTTCTGTTTTTTACAACCTCTTCATCAGCCTATCTGTGATTGAAGATAATTTGATACAGTGTTTGAATAAAAAAAATTAGAAAGGAAAAAGTAATATTGAAAGTAAAAAGCCAATAGAGAGGACGATAAAAATGAATCAAAAGTGGTTAAAACTATTATCAGTTGTTTTTCTTTCTGCCATGATGTTAATGGGTTGTAATACTACAAATAAGGATAACAATCCAGCTCCTCCTAATACAGAGGAACCAGTTGAAGATCCTAAAGATGCAACTGACCCAGATAATATCGATGAAAATGATGGGGGCACTAATAAAGAAGATCCGATTGAAGACCCTAAAGATGCAACTGACCCAGATAATATCGATGAAAATGATGGGGGCACTAATAAAGAAGATCCGATTGAAGACCCTAAAGATGCAACTGACCCAGATAATATCGATGAAAATGATGGGGGCACTAATAAAGAAGATCCGATTGAAGACCCTAAAGATGCAACTGACCCAGATAATATCGATGAAAATGATGGGGGCACTAATAAAGAAGATCCGATTGAAGACCCTAAAGATGCAACTGACCCAGATAATATCGATGAAAATGATGGGGGCACTAATAAAGAAGATCCGATTGAAGACCCTAAAGATGCAACTGACCCAGATAATATCGATGAAAATGATGGGGGCACTAATAAAGAAGATCCGATTGAAGACCCTAAAGATGCAACTGACCCAGATAATATCGATGAAAATGATGGGGGCACTAATAAAGAAGATCCGATTGAAGACCCTAAAGATGCAACTGACCCAGATAATATCGATGAAAATGATGGGGGCACTAATAAAGAAGATCCGATTGAAGACCCTAAAGATGCAACTGACCCAGATAATATCGATGAAAATGATGGGGGCACTAATAAAGAAGATCCGATTGAAGACCCTAAAGATGCAACTGACCCAGATAATATCGATGAAAATGATGGGGGCACTAATAAAGAAGATCCGATTGAAGACCCTAAAGATGCAACTGACCCAGATAATATCGATGAAAATGATGGGGGCACTAATAAAGAAGATCCGATTGAAGACCCTAAAGATGCAACTGACCCAGATAATATCGATGAAAATGATGGGGGCACTAATACAGAAGATCCGATTGAAGACCCTAAAGATGCAACTGACCCAGATAATAAAGATGAGTAATAATTTAAATAAGTAAACAGCAATAAGTATTAATACCGTTTGTTTTCAATAATGTAAAAACGCTGACTATAGTCAGCGTCAGTTTGTAGACAAAAGGGGTTCGGAATTATAAAATTCCGAACCCCTTTTGAAATTCCTTTTGAATTTTGGTCCAAGGTTAAGATATTGGGGCTCTACGAGCCCACTCTGTTAAGCCATTTTTGGACCTTGCCATGTCCAATTGGCCATCTTCTTTAAATTAATGGCAGCGAAAGTAAGCATCGCTTGCATCGACAATTTTTTAAGTCCCCTTAAAGTAGTCCAACGCATACCATGCTTTTCTTTTACATCTGCGAATCACGCTCAATCGTTTCTTTACGTTTCGCATATATAGGTTTTACATCTTGATGAGTACGCAGATGATCTGCTTCTTCCACATATGCTTGCCAGATATGCCGTGTCACCACTTTTTGGTGGTCTTTGCTTTCTGTACACCGTGATAAAGATGAGCATGTCGCACAAGTGTGTTTGGGTGATTTGTACTCGCGATAGCCCTCTTTATTTGTTGTTGAGTACTTTAAAATCTCGCCCGATGGGCAGAGATAACAATCAAAATGTTCATCGTAAACATAGTCATGCTTGCGAAAGAACCCTTCTTTTGTTCGTGGACGTGTATAGGGTAAAGCTGGTGTGATTTCTTTCCTAAAAAGGTAGCTTGTAATGGCTGGTGTTTTGT
This sequence comes from Peribacillus butanolivorans, assembly GCF_001273755.1. GTDB lineage: Bacteria > Bacillota > Bacilli > Bacillales > DSM-1321 > Peribacillus > Peribacillus butanolivorans. Next base: position 1,712,742 of record NZ_LGYA01000001.1, on the reverse strand, counting down.
AAGCTGCATCTGCGGCAACAGCTTCAGGTTTTCCAACTTTCTCAATTACTCGTTCAACAAGAGGCTCTAAGATATGACTATCATGCGTATTTCCCGGTGTTACAATCGTCCCCAGCACAAAACCGTTGCGGTCTGCAGCCGCATGAAATGAATAGGCAAACTGTTTTGTTCGTTCATCTTTTACATAGTAGCCACTCTCAGGGTCAGTTGTACTTTCTTTAATCTCTTTGGTTTCTTCTTTATCAAATTTATCCGGTGGAAAAGGCTTCTTTCCATTATTTTCACGATCTTGATTTATTTCTTCTTGAAGGCGTCCTTGATATGCTCGTGTTTCCTTACGAACGATTTTCTTTTCGAATTTTCGCTTATTCGCACTGGCTTTCACATGTGTTGAATCAACGAATACGTGCTCTGCACTTATTAACTTTCTTTCTGAAGCTGTCATTAAGATACGATAAAAAATCTGTTCAAACAGGTCTGTATCTTTAAAGCGACGCTCATAATTTTTCCCGAACGTTGAGAAGTGAGGTACTTTATCATGGAAACCGTAACCTAAAAACCAACGGTAAGCCATATTCGTTTCAACTTCTTCAATCGTTTTACGCATCGAACGAATACCGAAGGTATATTGAATGAATGTCAATTTAACTAAAATAACTGGATCAATACTTGGGCGCCCTATCTCTGAATACATATCTTTCACCAAGTCATAAATGAAAGTGAAGTCAATGGCCGCCTCAATTTTACGAACCAAATGGTTCGCTGGCACCAGTTGATCCAAAGTAATCATTTCAAGTTGATCTCGCTGAATAGAATTATGTTTCGAAAGCATCGTCATCACCTCAAGTTTTAATACTCCTATTTTAAAACAAAAAAGACTGTAGGCAAAAGCGGTTAAATCTAATTGTTAAAACAAAGTTGATTGGAACGGAAGGTGCGAGACTCCTGCGGGAAAAGCGTCCAAGGGAGACCCCACAGGCGCAAAGGCGCCGAGGAGGCTCGGACCGCCCGCGGAAAGCGAGTGCCTGGAGTGGAAATCAACGTTCGAATTTTTAAAACCCTTAAAAAAACTGTAGACAAACTCGATTTCCATCGAGTTTGTCTACAGTCTGACGCTGACTATAGTCAGCGTTTTTCAGTTTGACGTTTATTTAAATTTGTAGAAATAGCCTAAAGAGACATTGATATTCACCTTGCTATGTTTGAGCTTCAGTAATTTCTTATGCGGCTTGTTTAAAGCATTCTTCATATTGTAGCTGATTCCCAGCAAATTGTTGAATGGGTATTAATAAGTTCCGAGCATTTTGCTAACATTAAAAACATAATAGAGGATAAATTTTTGTTCTTAAACCTCTTTATATGTTAAAAATTAACCTTTTTTTAGCAAAAAGCATTCCTTGGCAGTCGTTAATTTTTCAAAGATTCGCCCCTTAAATAAGCTGTCTGTGTAATACCTTGAAATAGAGCATGGCAGCAACTTCCTTCAATGCATGGACATATGAAGTAACTTTTGCTTCTTCTCATCCACATTTTACAAAAAGGGCATTAAGATTTAATAGTTGTGATTATAAATGAGGATATAATGATTGTTTGATTCTTATTCTGCCAAAAACGCTCATTTTGTTGACCCCATGTCAGGCAAAAAGCAATGATGAACTTCTAGGGCGGGCAATTTCAGTGCTATTAAAAAACATCTTACAATTTTCGCACAATAAATGTATCTCCAAGTAATTCCCAATTCTGAGGAAAAGGATAACCAAGTACCCAATAACTGAGCCCCCTTGCCCTGTAACTCTTCACCAGGTCGAATTTGGCTTTAGCACTGCGTGCGTCCTCAAACCAAACTTCATGTGTGCGCCCCTGACTGTCTTTGTATCTATAATAAGGTGATTGGGTTGTCTCGTCATATTTTATTTCTACATTATATTGGGTGGCACGCCTGATGGCTTCCTGCATGTCGAAAGTCTCTGCTTCTTGACCCTCTATATGAGGAACAAGCCAGTCACGTGCATAAATTTGAAAGCCTATAAAGATTTTGTTTGTTGGAATCACTGTAACTGCATAGTCTAGGACCCGCTTGATTTGATTAATGGGAGAGATAGCCTGTGGCGGTCCCTTTCGGTAACCCCATTCATATGTCATCAGCACAACGAAATCGAGCAGCCGTCCGTGAACAGGATAATCATGTGCTTCAACTAATAATCCCTTTTGATTGGCACTAGTTTTTGGGGCAAGGGAGGAGGACACAAAGTAGCCTTCAGGACGCAATCGATCCACTGCTCTTTGGAGAAACCGATTGTAGAAATCACGGTCTTCAGACGCTACACTTTCAAAGTCGATATTCAATCCACGGTAACCTTTATTTTTCATCGTATTTATGACATTGGTCAATAATTTTTCCACTAAACTTAAATCAGAAAGTATCGTATGTGCAAGCCTTGTTCCCGCTTCAGTGGCGGAAAAATTCGTTATGCACATCATGGGTACAACTCCAGTTGACTGCGCCGCTTGTATAGTCGGGTTGTCATCAATGACTTCTAAACTCCCATCTTGCCTCATTCTATAACCAAACGGACTTACGTAGGTCAAATCGTAGGCTACTTCACGTACCTGTACCGCGCCTCTTTGCCCATAAACGTTTGTAAAACCATTCACATCAATCGTGGGTTTCGGTTTCTGAGGAATCTTTACTATCTGTCCGGGATAAATACTAATAGGGTCTGTAATTCGATTAGTCTGCATTATGGATTGAACTGTTGTTCCATAACGTCTTGCTATGTCATAAAGGGTATCTCGTTCCCTTACTGTATGAAAAATGACCGGAATGGTAAGTCTTTGTCCTGGATAGATATTAGAAGGATTTGTGATGCGATTTCTTTGCATGATTTCCTGTAAGGTTGTTCCAAACTGAGTCACGATTTTTTCGAGAGTATCCCCTGGTTGAACTCTGTACTGAAGATAAGGTTCAGGAATCAAAAGTGCTAGGCCAATCACTAACTTTTCGGGATTTTCAAGGCCATTGATCCTAACAATTCGGTTGGTGCTGACACCATATTGCTGGGAAATCTTCCACAAGGAATCCCCCTTATTCACCACATGGATTTTCAAATGCACTGCCCCGCTTTCCTTCATATATTTCATTCATTTTATTCCCTGTAAAGACCTTATATGCTTCATGGTGGTTTCGTTATTCCATAATGCTCAGTTTTTCGCTATTCTAGCTTATAATTATTACAACAAATTTCTGGTTATTTAACGTACATCCAAGAAACCGTGCTACATTTTTTATCCCAGTTCATTGCTCCTACAATTCAATCATTTTAACCACCTTTGTATATCTTTTACGAAATGGAGAACATTAACTTTGAAGGGCGAAACGCTCAGGGCTCCCAACACTTCATCTCCCTGACTCTCGTCCTTCATATTTTTTCTACATTCTATTGATGGGTTATATGAGGTATCCAATGGTTTCCATCAATTAAAAATACGAAAAAGCCCTTTTTTCATCTACTAAGGGCTTTTTTGTTCATAAAAGTGTACTTTTTCGAATGAGGCAAAATAATATATTCCAAATTTTACAAGCTAACGGTATCTATTACATTTATTACAAAAAGCAAACCTCATGTAGGGTTCAATAGCTATAGCTAGTGTTACTCATCCAAATGGTTACACTAAACTATATTTTTCATTGACATTTATAGGTCGATAGTCTTTTATCCTTAACCTTTTATCTGCATAGGCAAGATTTTTCAAACATTCTATTCGAACCTTTTCGTCACATACAAAGTCGTATAAAATTTCATTTTCTAATATTGAATATATTAATGAGATTTCATCTTCTTTAGTCCATTTTCCCATTCGACTAATTTCTAAGTGTCTTAGCATTTCTTGTTCAAAGTATTCTTCCGTACCGAACAAAACAGTCATTATAATTACTCCCCCTTCCTTATCCATGATTCTCCTTTTTTTCTTTCTTAACTTTGTTTTTTTTATCATCTTTTCCCTTATTTTTTTTCTTTTCTTTGTTTTCTTTATTTTTGTTTTTTATTTCTTTTAAATGCTTTTTATTTTCATGGCTTTTGTTCTTTTCACTTTTTGGTGCTTTAATTCCACTTTGGTTTTCATTATCTTGTTTTCTCTTTTCTTCTTTAGCCTTTACTTTCTTTTCTAATTGTTTTATATAGTTGCCTCCAAGTAATGATAGGTCAAACCCTTTAGTAGGGACCTCATTGCCAGATTTCAATAAAATCTCTTTAAAAATAACAGTAGCAGTTCCACTACTAGACGAGGAGAGATAATGGGTTTGATCTGTTTTGTCGTATCCTAACCAAATGGCTCCTACAACTTGCGGAGTATACCCTACAAACCAATGATCCTTCGCTCCATTTTGCGTAGAAAATGGCAGTTGTGTAGTTCCTGTTTTACCGGCAATTTCTCTACCTTCAATCTGAGCCTTTACCCCTGTTCCTTCGTTTACAACACCTTTCAGCATAAAAGTGATTTTTTGGGCAACAGATGGTTCTGTTACTCGACTTTCTTTTTTATTCCACTTTCCGAGTGTTTCGCCACTGGCGTTCTCGATGCGTTGAATAGCATGAGCTTCTACCATAATTCCATCGTTAGGGAAAGCGGAAAAGGCTTGTGCCATTTGCAATGGAGAAGTTCCTTTGTTCATACCCCCTAAAGCTAGACCGGGAATATAGTCTTTTTGTTCCAATGTGACTCCAAAACGTTCCACTGCCTTGCCCCCGTACTCTAGTCCTATCTTTTGCAACAACGAGACAGCTGGTACATTATAGGAATGAACTACAGCATCATACATAGAAACGCTACCGCGAAATTGTTTGTCATAATTCTGAGGTTGATATCCATCAATATTAAGGGGGCTATCTTGTAACATATCAAAGATGTCATAGCCTTGTTCCAACGCAGGGGTGTATACTGACAATGGTTTCATTATTGACCCTGGTTGTCTTTTTAATTGTGTTGCACGATTATACTGGCGGAAGCTGTGTTCTCCTCTTCCTCCAATAAGGGCATTGATTCCTCCTGTCGAAGGGTTAATTAAGATTGCCCCACTTTGAATCAATCGATCTGGCTGACTTTTTGGAAACATATTTTCACTTTTATATACCTCTTCAACAGCATTCTGCATCCTAGGATTTAATTCTGTATAAATCCGGAGACCACCTGAAAGCACTTCGTTTTGTGTGAGATGATACTTATTAATTGCCTCATCAATAATGTTATCTACATAATGAGGATATTTCCCTTTATAGTCTTCTGTTTTCTTTCCTTCTAACACTATCGATTGTTGCTTGGCTTTCTCTAAATCACTTTCGCTAATATAGCCTTCATTCTTCATAAGTGACAATACAATATTTCTACGCTGAATTGCCTTGTCGTAATTCTTAAATGGCGACAGGATAGAAGGTGCCTTAATAAGTCCTGCTAGCATTGCGGACTCACTTAATGTTAATTTGTTTACGTCTTTTCCAAAGTATACTTGAGCAGCCCGCTGAATTCCCCAAGCACCTTCCCCAAAATAGATTTGATTTAAATATCGTTCCATAATCTTATCTTTAGAGTATGTACGTTCAATTTTTTTAGTAAAAATGAGCTCTTTGAACTTTCTTGTATATGTACGTTCCTGGGTAAGAAATACATTTTTAGCTAACTGTTGTGTTATTGTACTTCCCCCCGCTACAATTCCCCCACTAAATAGATTCTTAACCATAGCTCTAGCAATACCTACGTAATTAATACCATGGTGATCGTAAAAACGCTGATCCTCAGTTGAAATGACTGCATTGATCAAATTGCTAGGAATTTGTTTAATACTAACTCCCTCAATATTTGAAGTCGAAATCTTACTTGCAACGCTTCCCGCTTGGTCGTAGATAATTGTCGGTTGTGGTACAGGATTCTCTAATTTACTTACATCAGTGGACCAAATAAACACATTAAGAATAAGTAAAACGCATATAGTAAATGTTGTAACTATGGCCATTATCTTTAATAGAAACTTTTTGGAATACATCCGATTCCATATCTTTCTTAATGAAAATTTTCGTTGTTGCCTCTTATACATTCTCCCCATGCTTATGTAACCGCCCTTAAATAAAATCAATATAAAAGAATAATATAATCGTTCAGGAAAATGCAGTTAAATCCTATCCAAAAGTTAAAAATATAAGTAATGGGCATGTCATTCTCAAAATCCTGATTAACAAGCAGCCTTAAATATATCCTTACGTTATTCAGATTTATAAACATAATGTTTTCAATCGTTTTTAGCAACTCTAGTAAAACGTCTTCTGATTTTTCATCCAAACATTTTGTTACTTTCTCTCATTTCACATCAGTATCAAGGGTAAACAAGCACTAAATTCTATCAATAAATGAATCACTTCTTTCTTTTCCTATATCAAATTATTTCAGAATATTTACAAAGACCGTTATTGATAGTCATAATACATTTATTTTTATTTTATATAAACCAAATTAAAAATATTATTGCATTATACTATTTACAGATTTCCATACTTAATAAACTTCGAAAGATTTTACTTTTTTGTAGGTGTAAAGACATTATATTTTTTAAAATTGTATTTGAGACAATATACAACAGGGTAATTATACTTTTTTTTACAGAACATCATTCTTTGTGTACTAATCCATCTATTAAAGAGAACTTATACAGAGGTAGTGTATCTGCACTATCCACCTTAATACGACAACAGATATTAAGGCTTTTAATTTCTTTCAGGACCCTTGTTAAATTTAACTGCCTGGTTTGTTGCATACAAAAAAGGCTGCCTCAGCAACCTCCTCGTAGAAGTAATGCACTCGCTCGTTAAGTCCTATTTAAATTCCGAATTTAGACTAAACCTAAAATTTTTCTCTTTTATTGGGCCATATTTTTAACTTAACACCTGCCATCAGCACGCTGCCAAGCAAACATCACTCTCATTTGCGGACAATGCTAGCCGTCCGAATTGCTCTGAAAGTCGGGCTTTGTTCCGATGACGACGGTGGCGTCCAGTTCGTCGAATCTGGCCACTTTCGGTACCAGCCCGTTGCGAGTGAAAATCTCGACGGTCTTGGGCGCCTGTCGCTCGCTAGACTCGACCAGCAGGTGGCCGCCCGGTGCCAGCCAGAGTGAGGCCGCGTTCGCCACCCGTCGCTGGACGTCAAGCCCGTCCGCTCCCCCGTCGAGCGCCACCCGGGCCTCGTGTATGCGGGCCTCCGGGGGGAGCAGTCGGATCACCTCGGTAGGTACGTAAGGTGCGTTGGCGACCAGAACGTCGACGCGCCCCCTAAGTGTGGAGGGCAACGGCTCGTAGAGGTCACCTTCGTACACGTAACCACCTGCGACAGTGACGTTGCGGCGGGCGCACCGCACCGCCGCCGGGTCGATGTCGGTGGCGTACAATTCGATTCGTTCCAGTGCAGCGGCCAGCGCGGCGCCCACCGCGCCCGATCCACAGCACAGGTCAACCACAATGGCTCCTGGTCGGGCGATGTCGGCGGCCTGTCGGACGAGAAATTTGGTGCGTTGACGGGGTACGAAAACTCCAGGGTCCAACGCTATTCGCAGTCCGCAGAACTCCGCCCAGCCAATGACGTGTTCGAGGGGCAAACCGGCTGCTCGGCTGTCAACCATGGCTGCAAGGTCGGCTGGAGTCCGTTCCGCGGAGACGAGCAACCGGGCCTCATCTTCGGCGAAAACACAACCGGCCGCCCGAAGCCTGCTGACGATTTTCGTACAAGTGATATCTCCATGAAAGCCACCATAATTCACAAATGATCCTGCCTCGGCATGGAGTGTTACATCATCAACATTTTTTGAAGGTGCAGACTTAGTTGTTATCTCACTTCCATCAACACAATTGACTCTCCCAAAGCTCAAAGTAGCTTTCCTTAAGTCCATAAATCCCCCTCATTCCCATCCTCGTAACTATCCGGTTAGCACATTAAGAAGCAGGTATTGCTATGCTATAACCCCTTTTCTTAAACTTAAGCAAATCGTTTCGATTAACAAAAAGGCGTACCACTATCGTAGTAACAACTTCCTTTTTGACCTTCAAAGTTATATATTCGTCAAAGGGAAAAAAATCCCTTTTTTCACTAAACCGCCCCGTTAGTTGCATAAAAATAGGTTGCCTCAGCCACTCTCTCAGTGAAGTAAAGCACCCATTAGTACATTAGCGTTTTTAAATCCTTTTTTAGTAAAAAACTCATATTCCCCCCCCATTTTTTCTAGTGTAATCAATTGTATATTGTTCCAATTCTAGCAATATATCAATATTTTTATGATCACTCGAAATTCCATCGATAAGCCACGTTCTTCCCTCATCTTCACTACATTAAGAAAGCTCAAGTTGCACCGCAGGTACTATCTCATTGTTAACAAAGTATATGAGTCAAACTTATTCAAAATTAACTTCATGATGAAAATCATCTTGAACATTAATAGTCATTAGATTTTGCATCAGGATTGAACTGTTCCTACTTTATTTTTGAGACAATTAATCCAACTACAATAATCGAAAATCCCAATAAAGTTTTCCAAGTAGGCACTTCCTTTAAAAATATGTACCCCATTATCAATGCGATTAAGATTTCTATCCCCTTAGAAGTAACTAAGACATATGTCAGGTTATGTATAGCTTTAAATCCGAACTTTACTCCATAACCTATCAGCATATTTGCAGTTAAAAATAAAGGTAAGACACAAAGATGGAACTTGAGTGTTTCCCAAAAAGCTGAATCAATGTGTTTACTTTGATAAGAAAAAATCAGGTTTATCAGAAATAATCCTAAGAACAAGCACGCTAAACTGTAAATAAAATTCATGCACACACTCTCTTTACTAAACTTCTTGTTTTTACCATTAGTTTAACCTAAAAGGTTTTTCTTATACCATAAATTTTGCATAAGGTAAAAAATCTGGTTCTATTTCAAAAATGAATATTAACTATTGAGAAGGTATCTTTTACTTGTAATTAAAAACTTTATTACAAATAAGCCTTATTTCTGTCCGTAAAATAGTAAAAGCAACTCGTATCACTCATACAAGTTGCTTTTTTAAAAGAGACCTCTTGTCAAAAATCATTGTGAAAAGATTTAAGACAGCAATCACAACCAAATACCATGAGAGGATCTTTTTATTTAGGCTCATTTAAACATTAATGTTGATAGTTAAACAAAAGAAAAAGGAAATTAATTTAGTCCTTTGTATGTCTTTTTGACCTAAACCAGCTAATAGGAAATACTTTTATTCGCAATCAGATTTTCAGAGATTATTTTTTTTGAAAACTTTTTCAAAAAAATCAGCTCCTAGGTGAAAACAATTGATATCTCTTGCTTCGTATTGAAAACGCTTTTATAGGGATTTAATATATAGCTATAGGGAAGAAATACCCCTTATTAATAGAGAATCAAAATATAGAGAACATTATAGGCTCGTTAAATGAGGGAGGAATGTTTTATGAAGAAAGCTTTTGAGAAAGCGCAGCAGTTCGGTAAATCTTTTATGCTCCCGATTGCCGTTTTGCCAGCGGCCGGTTTATTGCTGGGAATTGGCGGTGCTCTTTCTAATCCAAATACAGTTGAGGCCTATCCTTTTTTAGACTTTGCCTGGCTGCAGGCCATTTTCACGATCATGAGTTCTGCAGGAAGCATCGTATTCGGTAACTTGCCGGTCATTTTTGCCGTAGGTGTTGCAGTAGGATTGGCACGTTCGGATAAAGGGACCGCTGCACTGGCAGCCATGATTGGCTATTTCGTCATGAACAGTTCAATAAATGCACTGCTTCAAATAAACGGTGAACTTGCCAAAGAGAATTTGGCAGGTGCTGGACAGGGAATGGCTGTCGGGATCCAAACACTGGAGACTGGTGTGTTTGGCGGTATCGTAGTAGGTATCGTTACCGCACTTTTGCACAATAAATATAATAAAATTCAGCTTCCGCAAGTGTTAGGATTTTTCGGTGGTTCCCGTTTCATTCCCATCATCGTTTCCTTCGCGTCCATCTTGGTTGGAGCCGTGCTTTTTATCGTATGGCCTTATTTCCAACTTTTCATAAACCAATTAGGTTCGCTGGTAACGAGCACAGGAACGATTGGGACTTTCTTTTACGGATTCATATTACGGATGCTCGGGCCGTTAGGGTTGCACCATATTTTCTACCTTCCCTTCTGGCAAACAGCTTTAGGCGGAACGATGGAGATTAAAGGGCAGATTGTCAGCGGGACCCAGAATATCTTCTTTGCGCAATTGGCCGACCCAACTACCGTCAAGTACTATGAGGGTGTTTCCCGGTTCATGTCCGGACGGTTCATCACGATGATGTTTGGTTTACCTGGAGCGGCATTGGCCATTTATCATTGCGCTAAACCTAAAAATAAGAAAGTCGTGGCTGGTTTACTTCTTTCAGCAGCCTTAACATCATTCTTAACAGGCATTACCGAACCACTTGAATTCAGTTTCTTATTTGTCGCTCCAATCCTTTATGTTTTTCATGCTTTGTTTGATGGCTTGGCCTTCATGATGGCAGATATATTCAATATTACAATCGGTCAAACCTTTTCTGGAGGATTTATTGATTTTACTTTATTCGGGATTCTCCAAGGAATCAGTAAAACAAACTGGGTTTATGTACTCCTCGTAGGCATTCCATGGTTTTTCTTATACTACTTCACTTTTAAATTCTTAATCAGGAAGAAGAATTTGAAAGTGGTCGGCCGTGAAGATGATGAACAGGCCGCTGTTACACAAGTAACGGCATCAGAGAGAACCCAGACCATCGTTAATGGATTAGGCGGACAGGAAAATATCGATATAGTCGATTGCTGCGCAACCCGTCTGCGTGTCACGGTAAAGGACGAATCATTGGTGAAAGAGGACGTCATTAAACAAACCGGTTCAAAAGGCGTCGTAAAAAAAGGGAATGGCATTCAAATAGTATACGGTCCCCAAGTAACGATCATCAAAAATGAAGTGGAAGAATACTTGGGTCATTAAGAACATAGATAACGATAAGGACGTGTTAAACATGCAACAGGTGCTGGATAAAATTCACAAAGGCTTAATTGTATCATGTCAAGCATTAGAGAATGAGCCGCTGCACAGCTCTTTTATTATGGGACGCATGGCCATTGCTGCCAAAGAAGGCGGTGCAACGTGCATTCGCGCAAACTCTGTAGCTGACATAATGGAAATCAAGAAAAATGTGGACCTTCCAGTCATAGGGATCATTAAACAGGTGTATGGACAAAACGATGTTTATATTACTCCCACCATGATCGAAATTGATGCTTTAATGGAAACTAAAGCGGAAATCATTGCGACGGATGCTACTGCTCGGATAAGACCGAACGGTAAAACGTTAGAGCAGTTTTATTGTGATATAAGAGCAAAATATCCAGATGTTCTGTTAATGGCGGATGTATCGACCATAGATGAGGCTGTATACGCTGACCATTTAGGATTTGATATTGTAGCACCTACACTCTACGGCTATACAAGTGAAACAATGGGACAGAAAATTTATCAGGATGACTACGCTGTGCTCAAAGAGATAATAAAAGCAGTGAAAAATGCAAAAGTTATTGCAGAGGGAAATGTCATAACACCAGAAATTGCTCGTTCTATATTAGATATGAATGTCCATGCAGTGGTAGTAGGTGGCGCTATTACCAGGCCACAGCAAATCACAAAAAGATTTGTAAATGCTATGCAAAAATAGAAACTTTGTAAATGTGCACCGAACATAACAAAAGAATGAAAAAGACTCAGACTATCAGCAGTTTGGGTCTTTTTCTCGATTAATATTATTGTAGCTGCAACTTTATTTAAAACTATCGGTTATAGACGTTCTTAATGGTTACATTAAACTATACTAAAGAAAGCATACATTTAAAAAATTCAACCTGAAATGGGTGGTCAAATGGAATATCTAGCAGAAAATCTCATATATGGAATCGAGTGCAGTATGAGCAAATTCACAAAAACAGAAGAAGAACTAGCCAAATATATTCTTCAACGCCCTGATGAAGTTAGCCAGTTAACTATAAGTCAAATAGCTAAAAATCTTCACATTTCGCCAGCAACCATTACGCGTTTTTGCCAGAAACTAGCTTTTTCAGGATTTAATGAGTTTAGACATGAGTTAAAAAGGTTCGTTGATCTGCAAAATACACCGATAAGCATGAAAAACATTAAGCAGGTAGATTATTTCGCTAAACTGTACCAAGATCACTTAGGAATCATTGACAACACCTTTCGTATAGCTACATATGACGATATCCAGAAAGCGGTATCTTTCCTTACTCAGGCAGATAAGATACATGTCTATGGAATAGGGAGTTCGGGTATAGCCGCCCAGGAGTTTAAATCCAAGTTTTTCCGAATTGGTTTACATGTTGAGGCTGTTACGGATACTCACCAGGCAATGATGGATGCGGCTTTAAGTAACCAGAATAGTGTTGTCATTGGCATTTCCATTTCCGGAGCAACAAAAGAAGTCATTCGTGCTGTTAAAATTGCAAAGAAACAAGGTTCACTCATATTAGTTTTTACAGGTGATAAAAATTCTGAGCTTTCACAGCTGGGTGACTTATCATTATTAGTAACCAGTAAAAGTAGCATGCATATGGGACAGAATATTTCTCCCTTACTTCCGCTCTTATTACTTTTTGATTTAATATATACAGAGTTAGTAGCAAAAGATTATAAAAACAGGATAAATATTAGAGAAAAGACTTTACAGGTATTAGCTGATACTGACTAGTTTTCTTGGAACTTTACGTCCTAATTTATATTAGACATTTAATTACTCTATAATACTAAGAAACATACTTTCAAAAGGCCGCCAATTGGCGGCCTTCTTATGGCGCTAATGCACCTGTTCGTTGAATTAGATATATTTATTTTTTTAAAAAGTTTTAAATTATATTATCTTCGTAAATAGATATTTTCAGCTTTATGATCTGATCCTTTTTTTAAAACTAGATTGGCCCGTCCTTTTGTCGGTAGTATATTTTCATGTAAATTTTTCAAATTAATTTCTTCCCAAATTTGAGTCGCTTGTTTAATAGCATTTTCTTTAGACAAGTTAATGTACCGATGAAAATAGGATTCGGGACTTTGAAATGCTGTCTCTTGAAGTAGAAGAAACCTTTCAACATACCACCTTTCTATGTCATGTATCTCTGCATCAACATAAAGTGAAAAATCAAAAAAGTCACTGACAAATACTTGATTTTCTTTGTCAACTTGAAGAACATTAACACCTTCCACTATTAAAATATCTGGATTACTGATAGTTTGTACTTCATTCGGCAAAATATCGTACGTCAAATGTGAGTAGATTGGAACTTCCACTTTATTTTTTCCAGCTTTTACATCTCCGATAAGATTAATTAATTTTTGTGTATCATAACTTTCAGGAAACCCTTTTCTTTTCATCATTCCTTTTTCTTCTAAAATCTCATTTGAGTACAAAAAACCATCTGTTGTGACTAGACCTACATTTCTATGGTTATCCCATCTAGATAATAATGTTTGAAGTAACCTTGCTGTTGTACTCTTTCCTACAGCAACACTTCCTGCAATTCCAATAATATAAGGGGCTTTTTTAATATTATTTTTAAGAAATGAAGAAGTAGCTATGTTAAGTTGCTGATAAGCTTCGACATATAAATTAATTAATCGAGTCAAGGGCAAATAAATCTCTTCTACTTCCTGAATAGATATTTCTTCATTTATTCCTTTTAAGTTATCTAATTCTTCTTCAGTTAAAGGAAGAGGAGTATGATTTCGTAAAGATGCCCACTTTTTTCGATTGAATTCAAAATAGGGAGTATAGGAACTCATGATTTTCGTTACCTCACTTTTTAGAGTTACTTTCAGTTTAACAAGGATGGTGGCCAAAAAAACTCAGGAACCATCGATCTTTCTAATCCCTTATTGACATAAAGCCCCTGTGACTTGAGGAAGGAATTGAATAAAAATTATGCTCCAGTAGGCATAAAATGCATTACTTAAGTTTAATCATTCTTGGTGTTTAATTTTTGAATGATAACCCATTTGTCTCCAAAGCAGTCCTAAGTTTAGGTATAGAAGCTGGTCCCATACCGTGAAATTGCAAAATCTCTTTTTCACTAAATTTTGATAGCTGTTGTAGTGAAGTTACCCCATTGTTTTCCATTGCTCGTCTGGCTGGCGCAGAGAGTAGTGAAAGAAATCCGTTGTCAGGTTTGCGTTCTTGCTCACAAATAGGGCAGGTCGGACAGTCGCTACCCTTATAATATTTGTGTCCTTTATTGCAAGTCCTTACATTTTTCTTTGAAGTTGTCATTTCTAATGTCTCCTTTTCTCAAGAATTTTTTAGCAGTCTATCTTCTGCCAACTTTTCAATGGATTACAGTAATAACATCATAGGTATATCAAGCGAAGCATTAGCGGCTACGTATTCGCCCCATTCCTGCTGTATGTAACTAAACTCCCTCAATAAAGAAAGAGAAATCTCTCAATTTCTCGTGTTTTATTAGAGTTTTATAGTCATCCGATTTCAAAGGTTTTTCTTTCAAATGGATTAACCTATTTAAAAAGGATATAACTGGACATTTGAAGAAAAAGACTCATAGGAAAGCTGCCCCGTTAGCTCCATAAGAATAAGAGCTGCCAAAGCAATTCCCTTAATGAAATGAAGCACCTGTTAGCTTAATAATCCGTTTTATTTATCATTATCTAATTCATCATCAAGAAAAGACTTTTTATCTTCCTTTAATTCCCTACTTCTTTTCAAGAAGTTGACCAATAATTGAACTATTAATACCTTTCCTTACTGCTGTTTCGATAACTATATATAGAATAAATAACCCAAAAATATAAAAAAACAATAGGGATGATAGCCTCCACTAAAAATCCCCCAAACTAAATAATCAATTATTCCTTTACTTTACCATAAAATTCAGAATTCCTTATGGAACTAACCCGCCCCGTTCGTAATATAAGGTCAACCAGTTATTAAACTGTACCCTATGTAAAGGACATTTTTAAAAAAGGTCATGCCACTTGAGAAGGTGATTTCTGTATTGAACAGGAGTCATCTTCTTTAAGTTTCATTGATATCTTAAATTGTTATAGTACGTCATATAACTTTTAATTTCCTTTTTAAGTTCTTCTATTGTATTACAGGGTTTAATATAGACTTCATCTTTAAAATGACCAAAGAAGGACTCTAGTGGAGCGTTATCCCAACAGTTCCCTCTTCTCGACATGGATTGCCCAAGTCCTAGTTTTTTTACGTGTTTTTGAAAAGTGGACCAGTATAGTGTACTCCGTGATCAGAGTGAATAGAGGCCCCTTCGGCAAACTTTACTCGTTTATTCTTCGTTAACTTTACTAATGTATCTGTACCTAAATCTAATGTCATTCGGCTAGACACATTATAGGCAAGTATTTCATTGGTTGAACCATCTTTAATCGTGGATAAATGAGACTAATCATTAGTTAACATAATGGATCCTTTAGGAAATAAAATACGCAAAAGTCCTTTTTTCTGCCCCACGGGTTGGGACTTGGAACAAACACCTATACTACCTGTTTCCTATTTTCAATTGGAGCCAGTATTGTATAAAAACCAGAGATATAAAAAAGGTCTCATCATACATCTCAGCATGGATTGAAGCGATCATATTTGTCATCAATTCTGTTCCGAGTTTAAGACGTTTGTCGGTAAAGCCAAATAATTTCTACTTCTTCATCAATATAAACTAGGCTAAACTTTTCTTCGATCAAGAAAATGACCACAAAAAAGATCTAGTTCATATGACTAGATTCTCTTTTTAATATCTTCCCTTATTGATTCAATGATAGTATCTGATAAATTTGATGGAAGAGATGAACCATCCTCAAAAACCCATGTATTAATTATTTCAAGATCTGCTTTATTAAAAGTAATGCTATACTCTTTATAATTGTGAGTAAAATCAGCTGTAACTGTTTCTTCAACATCAAACTCGTCATCAATAATCATATTTTTTATTTCATATGGCTTCACGATCTAATCTCCTTTTTATTTTCATTCTTGTATATAGAATTGACCTAATATGATTGTTTATTCACTTTTTTTACCCAGCCTGCCCAAATCAAAAAACGAAGGGCTACTTTCATCGTATCATATATATGCAAGACCATATTCCTTACATTGTCAACCACTCAACCAGACATACTATTAAGGTGAATGAGAAAAAGGTATTGTCAAAACAAAAATACCCGTTCGTAAAAGTCAATTTTTACGAACGGGTCATTAATGATTAACATAAGGGTGTTGTTCTATAAAACGTTGCTCCCATTGAATCTCTATAAATAACAGTTGACACCCTTTTCAGAAGAGCGAAAATCCCCTAAAACTCGTGTAAAGTTCATAGAAGAACTACTGATTATACTACTCACGCAGAATGCTTTCCAGAAGTTTTAATTTTTTACAGTCGCTAACATCGATTTAATCCGGATCCAAGGACGATCATTGTCCCATTCTAAAGTTATAGGGACACGAAAGGTCTTTTCTAACAATGATTCTGTTAATGTGTTCTTTTTATCGCCTTTTGCAATAACGTTCCCTGAATTGATTAACAAAGCATGGGTTATTGATGGAACGATTTCTTCGATATGATGTGTAACATATAAAATGGTTGGGCCGTTCGGTGCAGCAGTCAAATCTTCAATAGTGGTTAATAGTTCTTCCTTAGAGTAAATGTCCAATCCATTACAAGGCTCATCTAAAATTAATAAACGAGGCGAAGACATTAGAGCCCTTGCAATCATCGCTTTTCTTTTTTCGCCTTGAGAAAGAGATTGGATGAATTGGTTGGACAAATGTTTGATTCTAAATTGGTCTAGTAATTTATTTGCTTTTTTTATATCATTCTCTGTAATTTCCTCATATAATCCAATAGAAGCAAATTTACCACTTAAGACTACTTCAAGTGCTGTATCATTCGGCCGTGATTGATATTCCTGATCTAAGGAGGAACTCACCCAACCTATGGATTTCCGCAGCTCAGGAATATTCGTTTTTCCAAAAATGTTTCCTAAAACAGAAACTTCGCCACCACTATTGGGCCATTGATATCCCGTAATCATTTTTAAAAGAGATGTTTTTCCTGATCCATTTAAACCTAGAAGCGCCCAGTGTTCCCCCGTTTGGACTTCCCATGAAACCCCATTTAATATTTGGTTCCCATTGCGTTTCCAATTAATATTCTTAAGTGAGATGACATTGTTGCTGGTTTTTGTTTGATCCATCTTTATCCTCCATCTGTCTTATAGACTTTCAGTCATTTCGCTTTTTCGTTATCACACAATACGCCGATTTTATATAGAATGTCCTTTTATATCCCTTTTTTTAACTTCATTTCAATCGTTTTAAGCCTTTTATGTAAAAATCCCCTTTCTTAAGGTGCGTGTGATATTAAATTAAAATTCATTCAACGTTTTTTTATTTCTTTTCTAAACTTACACCTCAAGAAAGTTTCTCAGTATGACTCATTTACATATTAAGAATATTTAAAGTTCGGCTTGCGTTTTTCTAGGAAAGAATGAACACCTTCTCTATAATCCTCTGAAACAAAAGAATCGATTACAAGTTGAGCTGTCTCTTGAGAATCCTTGGTAGCTCCCATTAAAACTTCATTAATAATCTTTTTTGACCCCCGTACTGACAATTGAGCATTTTTACAAATTAGTTTTGCATAATCCAAAGTTTCTTTTTCAATTGAGCCTGAGGAAAATATACGATCCACTAACCCAATTCGAAAAGCTTCTTCAGCATCTAATAAACGGCCTGTATATAGAATGTCTTTTGCTTTTGCAGGGCCTACAAGGTCGACAATATTCTTTGTTCCAGGCGTATTATAAACTAATCCAAGCTTGGCAGGGGTAATGCCCAATCTTCCATTTTCATCAGAAAATCTAAAATCGCATGCAACTGCTATTTCACAGCCCCCTCCCACACAAAACCCTTTAATCATGGCTATTGTTGGTTTGGAAACATCCATAATAGCTTTTTCTGCGACCATCGTTGCCCTATTATATTTATCAGCCCCTTCAGCTGTATAACGTAATGTTTTAAATTCGCTTATATCCGCTCCTGCCGAAAACGCACTATGATCTACACCTTTAAAAATAATTACTTTAACCTGTGAATTTTTTTCGCATTCTTCTATTAAATCAGGTATTTTCGTCCACATTTCGTAACTAATTGCATTCCGTTTTCCGGGTCTGTTGAAATTGATAAACGCTATATTTCCTTCTATTTGGAGATAAAGTGGATCATTACTAATACTATTTTTGTTCACTACCTCTAGATTTTCAGCCATCTCTTCTACGTCCCTTCTATTACTTTTTCAATATAGTAGATTCTTCGGGTAACCTAACGACACCAATATCACCCTTTTACTGGTCTAATTTTCTCTTTCTCTACAAATAATTCAAAAGTCTCACGATTATTAGTATGGTGAACTTTACATTGATTGGACTTATCTTCAAGTTCTCTTCGTTCAGAAATACTTCAGCCTACTCCTTAATTACACCAATAACAGGTATCGTTGGATTCACCTGCTTTTAACCATGTCACCATTTTCCTCCATAATCACAATTAAGAATTTCGTTGTATCTTCTTCTCCAGAGCAAAAGGCTTTACCTGTTCCGAAATCATAAGAATGTCAATATCATCATTTTTCTAAAACAGCTCAATAACCTTTACCCCCCTAAATCATTTTCATATTAATAGCATTTCTTTCTAGAAGACGGCTAAATGTTAATAGTTTAAAACCTTCTAACGTTTCCGTTTCCATTTCCATCTACAATCCCTTTTTTTATTCAATGTCCATTTAATGAATAATCATTTCGACTTGCACTTTTTATATTATTTTAAATATTTTGATAATTTAGGACAAAAAATAAAAGATACATTCCTTTATTTTTTATTTTTTTCAACTGCTTCATAAAACCTTCTTTTACCACTTTCAATATGGTCTTCTAACACTGCTTTTGCAAGATTAATTTTCCCTACTTTTATAGCCTTCCAAAGCATTTTATGCTCCTCATACGATTGCTTTACACTTTCAGGAGTTTCTAAAACTAACTTTTGTAAGGTTATCAATGGTGTTCCCAAACGAGAAAAAATATTTTTATAAACCTCATTCCCTGATAAAGACAAGACTTTATAGTGAAAATCATTATTTAGTTGTGCATAAACTTCCATATTTGCAGTAGCCATATCACTAATTATTTGATCAATTTCATTTACCTGATCCTCTTGTAATGGATATTTAAGGCGGCTTAGTGACATGTTTTCTAGAGATCCTCTGACTTCAAATAAATCACAGAGATCCTGTCTGTTGTATTTTTTTACAAATGAACCCCTTTTGGGAATTCTCTCGATCATCCCTTCATTTTCTAATATATAAAGTGCTTCTCGAACTGGACCTCGACTAGTACCAAAACTATTCGCGTATCGCTCTTCAATTACTTTTTCCCCGGATTCCAAAACGTTATTTATAATATCAGTAACGATTTGACTTGCAATAATTTTTGGAAGATGCTTATCGACCTCCATAATAATACACCTCTTTTACAAATAACTTTAAGCGAATGCTCAAAAAGGAGGAAAAAAGCGAATCAATGAAGAGATTCACAATACTAGGGTCAGTTTCCTAGAAATAACTTCGCGATAAGAAAAATCTTTTTTCTTTTTGCGGAACTTTTCCTGACCTTTTTGAACAACCACTTAAGAATGATATAATGTCTTTGAGTATATTATATGTTATCGCTAAATTCCCTTCAACAAATTGTTAACAATTTATACTTATTTTCCAATAATCTAGTATGCGTTTAAGATTGAAACCTTATTTTTCAAAGGATTTTGTGTTAATCAGTTTTTCTAATCACATTTTTTGTTAACTATTTTATTTATTTTATTAATGGATTAGAAGGGAAATTGACTCAAAAGTAATTTCCTTCAATTCGATATTTGCTAGAATATAAAAATTATCTTTAAAAGGTAAATTTTATATAAACCGGAAGTTAAGGGGGATTTTTCTTGAAAGTTTTTGCATTAGTTGGAAAAAGCGGTACCGGAAAGAGCACTTCTGTTCTTCAATATACCCATAAAAAAGGGATTCCTGCCTTTATTGACGATGGTCTTTTAATTGTTAAAGGCCGGAAAATTGCAGGAACTTCTGCAAAATACGAAAAAAATTATATTAAGGCGGTTAAGCGAGCTATATTTCATTACGATGAGCATCAAGAAGAAGTAATAAAAGCTATTCATAGAGCTTCGATTGATAAAATTTTAATAGTAGGTACTTCAATCAAAATGGTTGATTTAATTGCCCAAAAATTAAAATTAGGGAAAATTGACCAATATACTGATGTATCTGATATCCGTTCCAGTAAGGAAATTAAAATGGCACTCTTTGTACGAAAGACAGAAGAAAAACATGTCATACCGATCCCATATATTCAAATCGAACCTAGCATGGTTAAAAAGATAATCTTAAAGGGTAAGAAAATCTTTTCTAATCAAAAAATATATATTGGTGAAACAACAATTATTCAGCCAAACTTTAACAAAGGTACTATCTTCATATCTGAAACTGCCTTAAAAGATATTACAATTTTCAGTTGCAAAAACTTAGTCGAGGTGTCAAAAGTTAGCAACATTAGATATAATTTCTCCAATGTCCCTAAACTACAAATACAGGTCGAACTCGTTTCCTCGATTGATCAAAATATTATAAAAATGATCGAAATGATTCAAGAGAAAATCACCTTTATTCTCCTTTCTGTCTTGGAAATTGAGCTAGATTCAATCGATGTTTATATTTCTAGTCTTACTTTAGAAAAAGATTAATAGAAAAGAGGATGAAAATATGAAGTGACTCGTTAACCTCACTCTTCATTAATCATCCTCTTTCACATTATGGAATTAACAGAACTTTCCCTACACTATTCCTACTCTCAATCCATTTATGTGCTTCTGCTGCCTCGTTTAATTTAAATTTTTTACTTATGACTATTTTTAATTCCTTGTTTTCAATTAATTTCAATACATCTGAAACTGGTTGAGCTAATGCTTCTGGCCGTGCCTTTAACTGGGTTCCTAAACTATATCCTAATACGGAACGGCATGTTTTATGGAGATCGTTGGTTTTGACTACACCTGATTCTCCTAATGAGCTTCCAAAACAGACAATTCTTCCGAAAGGAGCAAGATATTTCATACTTTCTTCAAAAATCTTCCCCCCAATTGAATCGAGAATAACGTCAGCACCTTGTCCATTTGTTAATTCAAGAATTCTTTGCTCCATGCTTTCTGTATTGTAATTAAGCACAGCATCTGCACCTGCGCTTTTAGCTGTTGCAATTTTTTCATCACTTCCCACTGTTCCAATTATCATCTTTGCACCTAATACTTTTGCAATTTGTATTGCAGTTGTACCTATTCCACCAGAGGCAGAATGAATAACAACGATTTCTCCCTTTTTTACATTCGCAGATTGTGACAGTAGATTATATGAAGTTACTGAAACAACTGGGCATGCTGCTGCAATATCAAAGCTAACATTACCAGGAATGACATAGGTTAGTTTATCATCAGCCACACAATATTCTGAATAAGAACCGTTGGCTGGAAAGGCAATTACCCGATCCCCCACCTTTACATTTTTCACTGAATTACCTACAGATTCTACTATCCCAGCTACATCTAATCCTGGTATAAAAGGCGGGTTGCCTTTTCCATGATACTTACCTAATCTTGCTTTTATATCAGCAAAGTTAACACTCACTGCGGCAACTTGTATTAGAACTTGATTTGGAGCTATGAGAGGCACAGTTGTTTCTATTACTTCTAATTTCTCTGGACCTCCAAATCGATTAACATAAATGGCTTTCATCAGATTATCACTCCCTTTTTTATCTGGGGAGAAGAAAAATATTTTCAACAAGATTATAATTTCCAGCAAGGCGACCAACTGGTTGTAATTTTCCTATATTGACCTTCCCATCACAATATAAATCGTCAATAATATGATATTGAACAAGTCTGCCAATTACGAGATGATCTGATCCAAGTTCGATAATTTTCTCTAATCGACATTCCATTTTTATATCTGCTTCCATTATTAATGGAGATTTTACTATCTTACTTTCCATTGGTGTTACATTTACACTCTTAAACTCATCAACCTCAGGTTGAAAATTACCAGAACTTAAATGCATCTGATTTGCAACCTTATTGGACACTACATTGATGACAAAATCTTTTTCACTACGTATATTTGTCAACGTATCCTTTTCTGTTCCACTTCTTTCACCGACACCTGGACCTATTGAAATGCCGAGCATTGGCGGGTTTCGCGAAACAACATTGTAAAAACTGAAAGGTGCTAAATTATATACTCCATTTCTACTAACCGTAGAAACCCAAGCAATCGGTCTTGGGACAACTGAACCAATGAGCAATTTATATATTTCCTTAGATGTTAGCGTCTCCGGGTCTATTAACATCTTTATCCTCCTAGGCTTCCATAAAGGATACTTTTTTCATCTATTTTTCTATTAGACTAGCTTTTTCTGGAGCTGTAATATTTAATTCAGCAAAGCGTGAGATTTCTTCATCACTATAACCTAACTCTTCCAAAATCCCGGTCGTATGTTCCCCTAATTGAGGTGGCACAGTTTTAACCTCCCCTGGTGTTCTTGAAAATTTAACTGGAATTCCTAACATTTTAATAGGCCCAAGTGTTGGGTGCTCCCTCTCAATTATCATTTCGCGTTCATACATATGTTTATCATTTAGAATGTCTGAAAACTTATTTACTGGACCGCACGGAATTTTCACTGATTCAAATAATGCTATCCACTCATTAATTGTTTTGTTCTGAAACACTTTATTTAAGAGAGGAATAAGTATCTCTCGGTTTTCCACCCTCTTTGAATTGGTTACAAACCTTTGATCTTTTATGGATTGTAAATCCATCACCTCAACAAATCTATCCCATAAACCATCGTTCCCAACAGCAAGAATGAAGTATCCATCAGATGCTTCAAATACTTGATAAGGGACAATATTTGGATGAGCATCTCCCAGTGGTTCTGGATTTTTTCCTGTCGCAAAATAATTGCCTGCTAAATAAGTTTGCCACGAAACAACGGTATCCAGTAGGGATGTGTCTACCCACTGACCTTCGCCAGAATGATTGCGTTCATGCAAAGCTGCTAAAATGCCAAAAGCTGCCCACATTCCAGTACCGACATCCGCCATGGAAAATCCTGCTTTCACAGGTCTTTTCCCGAGTTCTCCTGTTACTGACATTAACCCGCCCATACCTTGGGCTAAAACATCATATCCTGGTTTCTGTGAATATGTACCAGTTTGACCGAATCCGGAAATTGAAGCTAAAATAATTCCTGGATTATGCTCTTTAAGTACCTCGTAACCTATACCAAGTCTCGTTAAAGTACCTGGACGGAAATTCTCAACTACAACATCAGCATTTTTAACTAACTTTAAAAAAATTTCTTTCCCTGTTTCTTCTTTTAAATTGAGTACCATGCTTTTTTTATTTCGATTAACGCTTAAAAAATAAGCGCTTTCATTTAGTAAAAAAGGGGGACCCCACTCTCTTGTATCGTCACCTTTTGGGGACTCTATTTTGATTACTTCTGCACCTAGGTCAGCAAGTGTCATTGTACAGTATGGACCACTCAAAATACGGGTTAAATCTACTATTTTAATTCCTTTTAGTGGTTGCATATATTATCGTCTCCTTTGAAAGTTGGGTTTTCTTTTTTCTACAAAAGATCGAACACCTTCTGGAAAGTCAATAGGGTCAACGCTGGATTGAATGCCCGTTTCCCATGGAATGGAAATAGTCGGATAATTATAAGCAACTGACCGTTTTACAGCTAAAAGGGAGGCTTGTGACTGCTCCAAGATCCTTTTGCCAAGATTTATAATGAAATGATTAATATCTTCTTCATCATCTAGAAGATAATTGATTAGGCCCAATTGATAGCACTCTGTTGGATTTAATAAACGACCCGTATAAACTAGATCCATTGTTCTACTTTTTCCGATCATGTCGGCTATTCTTTTCGCAAATGGTTGGTTCAAAGTAATCCCTAGTCTTGCAACAGGAATTCCCATTAGTGTGTGTGGCGTGCCAATTCGTATGTCACATGCTAAGGCCAATTCAAAACCGGCACCTAACGCAGGACCATTTATGGCGCCTATTGTAGGTAATGGTATTTTTTCAAAAGTAGAAATGGCTTCTTCCATTAATCGAAATGCCTCATTTGCCTCAGCAATTGTTAACTCATTAAATTGTTTAATATCGGAGCCAGCAGAGAAATGAGTTTTACTTCCACGTAATATTACGACTTTATTTTTTGGATTTTGAGTTATCATTTTCCCCATCTCTGCTAAATCTTTCCACATTCGATTTGTCAGTGCATTTTTTAATTCTGGTCGGTGTATGGTCACTATCGCAAATCCGCCGCTTTCTTGTAAGGTAATTTTCCCATTCGTTTCAGTTCGGTTAATCGTAACTTTCATGCTGAATTCACCCCTTTAATAAATTTGAATTAGATGACGCCTTTACTTGCTCTTTTATAAAAATTATCATATACCGAAACTAAAATAGTATATTGTCGACAATCGTTTATTGTGAATGATTACATCCTAATATACTTTTAATGTAAATTCAACTAATAATTATTAATTTATATAATTTTCTGACTATTTATTTTCAGGCTTATTACGTGTATTTTCAATTTTGTCGATAACATTGGTTGTATTTACTTCTAAAAAGAGTGGCAATCTTCACCCTTTTTCTCATTTCAATTGACTTAGTTTGATGACTATATTTTGCTTTTTAAAAAAAATTTTTAAATGAGTAGGATTTTCCCAAAAAGTTTACTTCGATTTTTCTAAAAGTTCTGGTATTGTATACATTAATAAAAGTTCAAAACTCATGTCCAGGTTAAGGAGGACAAATAATGGTTGATAACAACATTTTTGATAATAACTCACTATCTAGGCTGATAGCCGAGAAAATAACTGAAGAAATTATTACTGGGAAACTTAAAGCAGGAGACAAATTAATAGAAGCTAATTATGCTGAAGAATTTGGGACAAGCAGAGCCCCAATAAGAGAAGCTTTTTATTTATTAGCAATCGATGGTTTAGTTGAACGGATCCCAAGAAAAGGTTCCGTTGTAAAGGGCTACTCAGAAAGAGATATTATTGATCTGTTAGAAATAAGAATGATGCTCGAAAGCCTGGCAATAGAGAGGATTGCAGAACTCGATACACCTGAATCATCTCTAATTCATATGGAACAGCTTGTTAATAAGATGGATCTGGTTGATGGTGACCGTTTGGAATACGCGATGTTGAATCAAAAGTTCCACTTGGGGATTATCGAAATGAGTAAAAGTGATATTATCGCCAATATGTATTCGAGATTAGGACTACCGCTACTATCATTGCAACGACTTTCTTTTGAATGGGTAGAGAATATTAATAAATCACTTAAAGAACACCATATTATTTTAAATCATTTACGTAAAAAACAATTTGATGATGCAAAAAAAGTTTTAATAAAGCATAACCAAAAAGTCTTTAACCCTAGAGGTAAATCACAACCTAGCATTAAAGGCTTTAATAATTAGATTTTCCCTTAACAATCCATGCAGAACAAAGGTCAAGTTGATCTTACCAATTCCAATTATTGAAGCTGAAACGGGTGTTTTCAATGAATGTAGTTATTGAATGTGCATGTGGTATGAATGTTGATGAGGACTGTATTACTGTATGAACTATGACACTAGAAGAAAAGCACGTTGAAAAACAAAATTATAAAACCATATTCCATAGTTTCCTACCTAAAAACACTTTCCCTTGTTTTTTCAACATGAAAACTTAGCAATTGAAAAAAGTGAAAAAGCCTATCTCTACGATCAGGCTTATTTGCCTTTCCCAAAATGCGGTTTATTCTTTCAAATACATAGGGTACAAAAACCAACTTCTGGTTTAACAAAACTTCTTGAATTTACACCCTCCTATTATGGATTAAGGGAATTTAATAAAATTGATAAAAAAAACATTGACAGAAAATTCTAATTTCATTAGAATTACAAGCATCAGCATAATTTTGTCGACAATCGCCATTAGTTTTTTAAACTAAGGAAAGGAGGTTAAAGAAATGAAACTACTCTACAATTGGTTTAACAGAAATTAAACGTGTCTTGTATTATGCAATTACTCTTGATGATATTAATAAATTGTTGACAATTACTCTTCATTTGAAAAAAACTCAAAAAAATAATTCCCTAATAAGGTTATTTATTGGCATTCATATTTTTTCTATTTGAAAGCGTTTTCAGACTTGTGAATCAAAGTTTTAAATTTTTATAGAGTATTTTTCTTATGTGTCTGTTACAGTGCGAGCCTACCTCTAAGAAGCTAGCAATTGGATTTGTTCAGCACATTTGATCAGGTCACACATGAGCAATTTATTAAACTTAGGGGGTCATTTTATGAGCATAGAAATCGGAGCTATTATATTACTTTTACTTATGTTTATCATTGGAGCTATTCTCCCAATAAACATCGGTATTATCGGTTTTGTTGCAGCTTTTATCATGGGTGTGTTAGTCAGTGGGCTAAGCGTTGACGAGATCTTTAGTGCATTTCCTGCAGATCTATTCGTCCTACTTGCAGGAGTCACATTCTTATTTGCAATTGTCCAAAAAAATGGAACCATCGACTTAATTAGTAGATGGGGGCTCCTTTTGGTTAAAGGTAACACCGGCTTAATTCCATGGGTTATGTTCGCCCTGGGTGCTATTTTGACCAGTATCGGTACATCTGCCATTGCTTCTGCTTCTATCTTAAGTCCAATTGCGTTACGAGTTGCCTTTCAATACAAGATTAATCCTCTTATGATGGGATTAATGCTACTTATAGGGGTGACTGCGGGTGGTTTCTCACCACTTCATCTTTTTGGTGTGATTGTGAACGGTATGATGGATTCACAAAACCTCCCACATTCACCAGGTTTGCTTTTCTTAAACACCTTTATCTTATGTGTATTCGTTGCGATTATAGTATTCATTCTTTTTGGAGGACTTCGGTTTTTTAGGAAAGATTCTGTTCACCTGTATACAGCAGCTACAGTAGAAACAGTAGAAACAATCGATATAAATGTAAATCAAGTGGATAATCCAGAAGATAATTCAGGAAAATCAGAAGGGCGTTTAACTTGGTATAGAGGATTCACACTTCTTGGAATAGCTCTTCTAGTCGTCCTAGCTCTAGGGTACAATGTACACATGGGCTTTGCCGGGTTTGGAGTAGGGTTGGCACTTTTCTTGATGGCTCCAAAAAGGCAAGAAGGCGTCTTACAGAGTATGCCTTGGCCAATTATCCTTATGGTAACAGGGATTGTGACTTATGTAGGAGTACTAGAACAAATCGGTGTTATCGAATATATGACCCAGTTAATAGCTGGCATGAATAATTCTGTAATGGCAGCTCTAACAGCATCTTATATTGGAGGAATTATCTCATCTTTCGCCTCAACAACAGGTTTCTTGGCAGCCATTATTCCACTCGCGATTCCAATTCTTCAGGATCCGACTGTATCATCCATAGGTGTCATATCATCCATCTCTTTTGCATCGAGCATTGTGGATATAAGTCCTTTCTCAACAAATGGTGCTATGTTGCTCGCAAATGCTCAAGGTATGAACCAAAATGAATTTTTTAGAAAACTCTTAATTGCATCCGCATGCTTTGTTGTTATCGGACCTGGACTTGCTTGGCTAATATTTGTCGTGATTGGAACACCATGGGGATAGACACAAGCTCGTCATTATCGTTCGTTATGACGAAGGGAATTGCTTAATTAACCGGTAAGTGATTCCCTAATAAGAAAGATTATTAAATATCTATACCTGGTACTGATTCCGTACAAATAAGGAATTAGTACCTTTTCTTTTTATTTACCGCCCAGTCAACTAACCAATTAACTCATAATCATCCACCTACTATCCTGGATTTCCTATATAGATGAGCGAAGCTGTATCCAAGGTAAGAGCCTTGACCTTAAAGTATTAGTTCTATAATTCCAAATCCCCTCCTGAAACATTAAAGATTCCACCAAAAATGGTATAACTTTTAATCAAGTTCAACTAATATTTAATCTATAATTTCTGCTAATAATTCAACGATCCTATGTTCTTAGTCAATTGTATTTTCTACCCCGCAATTTAAAAAAGTTTGTAATAGTAACTATCTAGAATCATAAGGATTAACCATATCATTTCGGACAGAGAGAAAAATTTATGAGAATATTTAATCCTAGTTTTTTATTTTCTTTGTGATTTGATAGCCCTCTTCACCTAGTAACATAACATCCATTATGACTAAATCTATCTTATGGATGATATCCAGAACTTCTCTTCCATCCGTTTTCCAACAAACATAGTACGCTTCGAGTTGCAAAATTTTTTGAAGTAAATCGCCAATCATCAAATCGCCTTCTACTATTAAAATGTTAAATCCTTTCATCACGTAGGATTTCATTTTTTTCAACTTCCTTATTGATAAATTCCATTGAAAGCTTATATATTTCATCAGGCACGTATAAATAAATGCTGTGTGTACCTCTAATTTTTATGACATCTGCTATTTCTAATTGTTCTGCAAATTCCTCATAATCTTTGTTTTTTTGTTTTGTATATTTCGAGTTTTTATATTGGTCAGCAATTGCATCTAAAAATAAAATAGGTGTTTCTTTTGGTATCGGAAGGTTAACTGATTTTTTACCGTTTTCATAAGCCTGTAAAAGTTCTTGCTTCATATCATCATTAAAAAATTGTTTATAGTATAATGCTTTATAAATTTCTTTTTCCTCTTCAGTTAAAAATGATTGCCGAATCACTTCAGGATTATAAGTAGAAGAAGGAACAAGTCGGTGCAAACCAATTTTCGTTAAAATATTTATTCCTCTTACTGTCAATGAATCAACTAGGTTCATTTTATGTGTTACGTACTGTTGAGGTAAACCAATATCTAAAGCAATAATTCCCTTTATTTCATCTGGGTATCTTTGTGCCCAGTAAATAGCTTCTATCCCTGATAATGAGTGAGGCACTAATATATACGGAGGTTTATTTCCACTTTCTATTAGAGCTTCTCTAGTTTGCTCTAGTATTTTGTCAATATCTCTGTCATCGTTAAAAACGTCACTATACCCATATCCAGCTCTTTCAATAACAGCTATCTTATTTTCTTTTGAAAACTTGCTATATAGTCCTTTCATGTCATAAACAGGAGCAGCGATCCCGGAGCCAGCCATAAATACAAATGTATCCTCACCACTTCCCTCATTATAGACATTAATTTTTTTATTATTAAACTTAACGACTGTTCCCTCACTTTTAAGGAGTGCTGCTTCCTTACTTAATTGAGAGTTATGGTAAATAAAAACAGATACTGATACGAGCAAGCTAAAGGCAATAAATAAAACAAATATTTTCTTTAATACTTCGAATACTTTTTTCATAGACTTCTCCTTTCAACTTATACACTCTCTCTCCATCAAAGAAAATGATAGATTGATTGTATCGATCAACCAAACTTCGATTCATCAGTCATTCTCCTTTTCTTGGTAGTATTATTTTTTGTTTTAATATAAGAACTTTAAAATTCATTTAAGTTAACCGTACATTCTCTAATACGGGTCTCGCCATCTATCAGGTTAATACAAGGTCGTTTCCTTAAAACGCCCAAAGGGCTATCTTTCTATACAATACTTTGGAAGGGTGGCTTTTTTATAAAGTATCTACTTTCAGATAAAGTGTATCTATTCTCCCATGAAGTACAAAAATTACAAACAACGTCAACCAAACTAATAAGGTGATTGTAAAGGATTCTCTGGACTTATTCCTTTCTACAACAGAGTTTATATCTATTTTAAAAATCATTTCAATTTCTTTCCATCGATTTACCTAACAATAAATAAATAAGAATGACAGAAATGTCACTTACGGGTTCGACCTATCAGCAACAAAACGGAAAAATACGTTCAAAAAATAGTATGTGAAATGTGAAATAAGAAGAACCAGTGTACGCCAGCCCTACTTAACATAATTAGGATTAGAGGCAATCAAAAAAGTCCTTAGATTTAATAGAATCTAAGGACTTTTTATGTTTATAAATGTGTACTTTTACGTACAGGATTAATAAAACAATATTTATAATTTTATTTCTTAGGATCATCCTGGTTTTTTGGTTCAAGAGATTCTTTATAATAACAATCGATATTGGCTAAAGTTTACGTACAATCCTTCACAATCTAATTCTATTTCCCACCTATAGGTTTCTCTCTAGCAAAATACCCACTTGTTCTGCCACTGCTTGAAGTGAGACACGAATCTCATTTCTAAAATAAGATTCCTACGTTTTTTTATTGCTTCAATATTGTGTCTTAACCCCAACAAATAATACAGAGCCAAATTAAAATGGATGAGGGCTGTCACAAAAGTCATTTTTTAATCACTTTTATGACAGCCCTTTTTATTTTTATAAGCACAATAACTTCATTTACTGAAGGTATTTTAGGAGCCAGTTTATCCATTACTTAGTAACTTTATCAGCGCTTATATTTCCGGCTGCATCAGTTGCCGTTACGTAAATTTGTGTTCCTTCATTTAGGTTCATTACCTAATCTAAACTTATCATTTTTTATCAATTTCTAAACTTTTTTGATATTTACCATTATTATATTTTGTTAAAGAAGGTATACCAGAGATATAACCAATCCCCCCTGTTTTATTAATGCCAATTTGTTCGTCAACAGCTTTAAGTAATTCATCTTTGTTAACAGCTGTAACTGACTTACCATCTAGTTCATCACCAGGATGTTGGAAATTACTGAAAATGTATGAGAATCCATTGCGGTCATCAGCAGCAAATAATCCAGTTGCTTCGGCTCCTGCTGGAACAGATAGAATACGATTTGATTCTTTCGTATCAACATTATATGCCCAAACATAGTTATTTGTGTGAGCACCGCTATCTTCACCAATAAAGAGGGTTCGCATTGCTTCAGAATAACTTAAGTTATCGGGATTAGCTACTTTGTCTACATTTGCAGTGTTTCCATATGCATCAGCATTAGGAAGGTCTTCTCCTACCACCAATCCATACATTGATGGTGCTACATAAGAGCTATGAATAGCCTCTCCTTCGCTATCCTTTTGACCACCTTGTAAATCTAATTGATAGGTTACACCAGCTTTAATTTTTGGTAATTGGATATGGTCTGCTGGGTCTTTTCCTGTTGAATCTTTTTCCATACTCTTACTTTGATCGGAAATAGCAATATATACTTTTTTATCCTTTTCGTTTAGCGCTAAACCTTCCATTTTGTTAAATTCAGTAGTCGCACCAAGCATTGCTGCGTATCGGCGTGTTTCAAGGAAGGCCGCTGCTTTTTCTTTACCAGGTTTAAGTTTTAGATATTCTGTTTTACCATATGAATATTGTTTAATCGCAGTAAAACCTTCTTTTGGTACATCAGAAGTTTCAAAAATATCATTGAATGTAATGCCGCTGTCAATAATTTTTTCCACTTCTTTATCCGTTGTATGTCCTAAATTAATCCATTCTAAGTCTCCTGAACCACCATTTTCAGTACCTGTTTGTTTAAACTTAGCTGCATATAGTGTACCCGCTGATAAATCTTTTGCTTTATCGGCTATATACATAAACATTCCTGTATTACCACCATCATCACCGTAAAATACAGTTTTGTTATCAGGCATTACTTTAGCTAACTCATGGGAGAAACGCCCTGTACTGTAATGTTTTACAACCGATGCTTTCCCCTTCTTATCAACTGTAATTTCAGGAGTGTAGCCATAGAAATAAGGATTAGCCTTTGCTTTATTTCCAAAATAGAATTGAGCAAATGTTTCAACTTGACTTCTTGTTTTTGATGTAGGGTCCGCAAATTGACGAGCATCTGGCTCATACTCTTCTGAACCTAAATGCGTATTCCATGGTGATAAAGAACCATTACATGGAATCCAAAGTCCATTTACTGCCGAAAAATCGATTTTTTCTACTTTTACAGGTTTAAGTTCACCTGTTTTTTTGTCCTGTTCCATCTCAGTTAAAGACATAGATGCTGGGACTAAACCGTATGCTGATTGACCAGCAGCATCAATTGTTTGATATTCATAATGTGTAACCATATAAAGTTTGCCGTCAATTGGCATTAATAAGCTATTTGAATCCGGAGCATCTGAAACAAAATATTTTCCGTCTGTGCTACTTGGATCCTTAATTGGATTTCCTTTTACATCAATTGGTGTACCTGCAGGAATTTTTTCACCTTTAACGGTTGCTACCTTATCTTCCGATTTAAATAGGTAGTTGTAGGACAACGGAAATGTTTTTACTTTTCCATTGCTATATTTTACATCAACGGTTGCAGTTGTATACGTTTTTACCATTTCATCGATAGTAGCTGGTGCTTTCATTCCATTAAATTTAACAGATTCAATTTTACTATTTTCCTTTGCAGTAGCTGCTGTCGGTGATAGTGCTGGAACTGTAATAGCTAAGGCAAGTGCTAAAGTAGCTCCTGTTTTCACAATTTTCTTATTAATCATCTAATGATTCCTCCAAGGAGATTTATATTTTACAATTCAATTAAACCAAAACTATATAAATATAATGTTAATTTTTTATATTAATATTATTAATTCCACAAGGGGGCTGTCCGATAAGTCCCTAAAATAAAGCAAGTGGCGAAAAACAGGTTGTTTTCTCCACTTGCTTTTGAATTTTTTAATCTTTTTCTGAAAGTAGCTGGCGATTGTCATATGGTTTTTGACTGAGTGCTTATTTTTATTAAGATAATAATGAATTCAAAGAATTAAATACTTTTTAACTTTCAACTAGAAACCTCATTTACTTATGGTACGGTTCACTCTAACGTTGAATAGAGTAAATTAAAAAAACAGATAGAGTGCGCGTAAAACAAGCCTCTATCTGTTTTTTCACTTCCTATTTTCTGGTTACCATCCTACTTTTTCGAAAGCTCATGTTTTTATCCTTGCCATCATTTTATTTATTATAAAAGACTCGAATCGAAAACTAACTTGCTAATAAGGCTGGGAACTCATTCCCGCTAGTTTCTGTTCTATGTTCAATGATGTATTGAAGCATGAACATGATTTCGTTTTTGTCCACTTCCCCTAAATGCTTATTTGGGAGCTTGCTAATACGCGAGTAAATTTTTTCTAAAGATTGATAAGCTTTATCTTCTTTATCTTTTTCAAAAGTTTTAATTGCGTTCTCCAATTGAGCAATAAGCGATGTTTTGATTTCTTTATTTCCCTCTGCTTGTTTCACTAAAGAAATCGCATTTTCGACTGATGCAGGTGTAATGAATACCTCAAGAGCTTTCGGCTCTGAAACATTATGCACTTTATCAATCGCACGATATTGAATAGAGTTTTTACCTTCTTTATTAATAGTTAGCCCCTCATCATAACGTTTCCAAGTGACACCGTTATCTAGGCTATACTCAATATGCGAAATCCCGATACCTGCATCTGTTGCTTCCAAGGATACCTTAACTTCATGAAGATACGATCCGTCTCTCAAGTCAGCCTCATGTAATACCACATCCGCCAGTTCAGGTGCCTTGAAGTCTTCCGAGATTCTTCCTTCCGCAACATAATGGATTGGTCCATTAAAGCTTTTCACGAAGTTTCCAGTAGCTTGTAAATCTTCAGGTCCTTGAACTGGATCATTGCCATATTGGCGAATTTTATATTTATCAGTCTCATGTTCATACATATAATTGTTGACAGTAAGCGTATAGGTCCCATTCTTATCAATTGGTGTTCCATCAGGAAGATAGATATTCACTACTTTCCTTGTCGCACTATCCCATGTATATGAGAATCCACTAATAGAGACGTCTGGCCCATAGGATGAAATCTGAGCATTTAATATAGGTTCTAATGCTGATCCTGGAATGGTGACCGTAACCAGTGTGTTATTAAATGGCTGGATATTGAAAAGATTTTCCCAAGTAATTTCGCCTTGGGCTAGAAAGTCACGGATTCCTCCACCGTTCATTAAGGCAAAATCAGACTTCATTTCATCATTCATTCCGTCTGCAATCAAGTTTCCAAGAGCATTGTCACCAATAATGCCTTTGATAGGGTATCCGCCAGTCATTGGAGTAGCAGCATAACCCATGACTTCATTCAATTTTGGTCCAGCCATTTCTTTATATTTGGCTAGAATGGCACTAACCTCTGGATCAGGAGTTGCACCTTCTTGAATAACATCAACGATTTCTGCATGTTTTTCAACAATGTCTCCTGTAGCACGATCAATATTCAAATCAATATCCGCAAAGGATTTTCCATATTCCCAAGCTTGGACAATAAGTTTGTTGTCTACAATCGCATTGAGTTTCACATGGTTATGAGCAGCAATAATGACATCTACCTCGTCATCTACGTTCTTAGCTAAACTTGCAATTTGACCAGTGGCCGTTTCACCGCTTTGATTTCCAGGAACGTGAGCTAAAACGACAATTGCCTTAATTCCTTGTGCTTTTAGCTCCTCCGTATATTTATTAACAGCGGCAGCTTCGTCCGTGAAACGAATATCCTGAATACCTGAGGCCATCACCATATTAGGCGTTTCAACCGTAGCTACACCAATAAATCCAATTTTAACACCATCTACTTCTTTAATGGCATAGGGATCTAATATGAGCTTTCCGCTATCTTTGTATTCCACATTTGCAGCAATAACTGGAAAGTCCATCCCGTTATATCCTTGTGTGCCGTTCGGATGGTCACCGCCATTTACCATCCGAAGGAATTCTTGTGTACCTTTATCAAATTCGTGGTTACCTACAGTTCCTACATCAAATCCGATTGCTTCCATGATTTCAACAGTAGGTTCATCTCGAAGTAAAGCTGAAACCGGAGAACTGCCACCAATCATATCTCCAGAATGGATAATTAGCGTGTTATCTGGATTGGTTGCTTTACGGGCTTTTAAATAAGTAGCCAAATAATCAGCACGTCCGTAATTTACATTATTAATTGTTGCTGTTACATCAATCTTACCATGTAAATCATTCACCGAAAGTAATTTAACCGACACGGTATCTTCTGCATGCGCACGAATGGCAAGACTTGAGAAGATGGGTAGAACCAGTAGTGCAATAACTAGTAAATTAATAAATCTTTTACAAAATAGTTTTCTCAAAATTTCATTCCTCCTATTATTCCCCAATAATAATCTGGTTATTTATATAGAAGGTTAATTCCATGTTAATTTCATGTAAATTATCAGAAAATAATCGTTTTTACCTAGTGTCATGACTTTTAAATAGTTTCAAAGTCCAGATTTATCTAAGTTACAAAAACTAAAGCAGCTTAACTAGTAGCGGTGTATGGATAAATAATAGAATGATATATTACTACTTGATTGGATTAAATATCACAAATTACTACAAGTAAACA
Organism: Peribacillus butanolivorans; assembly: GCF_001273755.1. Lineage (GTDB taxonomy): Bacteria > Bacillota > Bacilli > Bacillales > DSM-1321 > Peribacillus > Peribacillus butanolivorans. Next base: position 1,677,083 of record NZ_LGYA01000001.1, on the reverse strand, counting down.
TTCATAGTAATATAATAAATCGAGATGTAAACACCTTTGAAACTATATTTAAAACAAGAATATTCGAGGAGTTATTAGGCACAGATCTATTTACTGAAAAAAAAGCCAGCCCTTGGCTAGCTTTCTTTGTTGAAGGTGTCTTCCGACCATACTAAAAACCTCATTTACTTATGGTACGGTTCATCACTAGTAATCCTAAACTACATCCTTGACAATATGCATAATTGTTAAATAAGAGTAAAAACCATTCTTCAACTCTCTCAGTTTGATGCGAATATCTCTCGAATGCTCACTTATTCGCAGGATTTCATAACCCTTGTAATTAGACTTACGGGTAAATGAAATGAGTTCAGATCAGTTAGGCTTCGTGATGGCATAGTTAAATAAAGGAGTCAGCTACCACTCCATATTTTACCATAAAATACACATCTCCACGCCGCCCCTGGAGGCTTTCCCTCCCATGTCTCAACGGGTCAATTGCCCTCTCATTCCTTCGTCATGCCTATCCAAGGGGTGGAGGCCAGTTATGCTAACCTGACCCGATCGTATTATAAGGTCAGCAAGTTATTTCTGGTTGACCAATTTTTATATGGATTATAACGGTAGCCGGGGCAAAACGTAACTGCTCGTGGAGATAGACCCCGTCAACTAAACAGTTTGCCCCCTACTTGTACAAACATGATTAGGCTGATTGGGACGTAGATCTCGTATAACAAGCGAAGCTGTGACACTGCAAGGAAAAATAGGGGTACCTGTAATCCACTAGATTAGGAGGAGATTTAGAATGAATCCAGTCGTTGGTCTGGATATTTCAAAAGGGGAAAGTCAGGTTCAAGCCTTTTTGGATAAAGGTATACCTTATCAAACATGCCTATCAAGAAAACGAAACAATTTTAAACACAAAAAACGTTATTCTTTGAGTAAAATACTCGAAAAGGATGACGTTTTTTCATGGTCCTCTCGCTTTGAATTTAATAAATCATCTTGTTCGTTAAGCCTTCTTCATCTAAAGTAGATAGATATATATGATGTAGAGGTGAAGAGATGAGATTTCTTTTATTACGGTATTTTATTTTTTTTCTTGGTTTAATTTTCTTTGGATTAGGAAATGCGATTGCGGTGAATGTTCAATCCTTGGGGCTGCATCCATGGGAGGTTTTAAACGTCGCCCTGTTCCAACGGTTCGGGTTCACGATTGGGACGTGGAGTGTCATATGCGGCTTAGTACTTGTGCTAATCGCCTGCGTCGTTGATAGGAAGCATATTAGCATTGGTACCTTTCTAAATGCCTTGTCAATCGGCCCGATTATGGATTTCTTCTTGCATCTCAACATTCTTCCTCATGAAACGGAGCATTGGTGGTTAAATCTATTCATCTTGTTGATGGGTATCATCATATCCGGCATTGGCGGAGGAATCTATGTGGCTGCGGGAATCGGGGCCGGTCCTCGGGATGGTTTCATGCTTTCCGTTTCGGAAAAAACCGGGTTATCGGTCAGCCGTGCAAGAATCGCTGTCGAGAGCCTCATCTTGATTATCGGCTTCATCCTTGGCGGTCCAGTGTTTATTATGACGTTTGCATATACCTTTATTCAAAGCCCGATCTTTCAGTTTTCCATGAAGCTGATGAGTTCCTATATCGCTAATCTTGATCGGAAGCAAAAGGGACAATTTAAGATCCCCTTATAATTAGAAGAGATTCTGTTTGTAAATCATAAAGATGCTATAGAAAAACAGACCTTTGTCATGAAATGTATTGTAGAGAGCATAGAAGTGACAGATTTACGCAATAAAACAAATAAATATAAAAAATCCACTCTTTTTTAAAGAGTGGTTTTTTTTATTAACGATTAGTATAATTAACATTTTCTTAGCAAAATATGGTTAAAGAAAACTACACATATTCTAACGAGGTTTATTTTATAATATAAAAAATCTTAATCTTTATTGTTGTTTTTCCGACCAATAGCTCGGATAACTCCAACTTTTTACATAATCTCACCCTAAGAAATAAATGGGAAAGTATTAGCCAAGTCTGCCAATAAGACTAAACTGGTTTGATCATCCATATAATCAAACTCGGATATGTGTCCATAACGATATTTGACCTAATGGCATTTTATATGTATAAAGCGACCGATCTAGATCGTAATCAAATTATAATATTTTAGAAAACAGCCTTATTTTATAAATTTGAGTCTGGTAATGTCTGTGATTTTAGTTTTATGTTTACAAACAAAATACTAATCAAGATAAATAAAAGGCCAACTAATAAATTTAGTGTAATTTTTTCATGCAACATAAAAGAACTGCAAAGGATTGCAATAAGCGGGATAAGGAACGTAAATGAACCTACTTTGCTCGCTTCTCCTGAACCTACAAGTGTAAAGAATGCAAGCCACCCAAATGCAATTACAAAGATAGAGATGAATAATAAATTTATAATAAATGGCAATTCCCACTGGATATTTGACCAGCTTTCAACGCTGGAGCCTACACTTAATAAAAAAATGCCTCCCATAATAAGTTGTAATGTAACCATCCAAATTGAGTCTACACGATCACCTGTTTTCTTAATAAAAACAGTACCTAACCCCCAGGATAAAGCAGAGCCAAGGGCTAGAATAATTCCAATCGCTGAAACATTACCTGTAAATCCTCCTGCACTTATAATAGCAACACCTGCGAAGCCAAGAATTAATCCAATAATTTTTAATCCATACATCGATTCCCCTAGCCAAATCCAACAGAAAACTCCAAGTAAAACTGGCTCAATGAACACAATGGCCGAAAATAATCCCGCAGGTGCAAAACCAAGACCTACCGTTTGAAGGCCGTAAAAGAGAATAATGTTTAGAGAAGCAGAAATTAGGTAAAAATGCCATGTTTTTTTAAAGCGAAGTTTTTTATATCTCGGTAGAGCAAAAATTAGTAAAATCAGACCACCCAATATAGTTCTTGTTCCCGCAAATAATATTGGTGGTGTATAATTCAGCGCCATTTTAGATAATGGCCAATTAACGCCCCACACAACTACAAGAAATATAAGCAGTAAAGCTGTATTTGTTCGAGAAATTTGTTTCATAGTTGTGCCTCCTTAACATTCGTACCTAAATCATAATACTACTTTTAATGGTTAATACAAGATAAACGATCAGTTATGTTTTTTAATGATTTTGCACTCAACAGAGCAAATTGACTAAAGTATTAATGGGATTCTATTTTATTAGAGACAACATTTTTAAAATTTGGTGTTTAAACTATGTAGCTAACGAAGTTCGAGAATTAACTATTATATTGGAATTTCTTCATAATGGCTGATATCACACAGTGGTCACTTTCCACACCATTGTTATTTGTGGTGCAAAGTTTTTCGACATTTATCAAAAGGGTTCAGTAACATCCCCTCCCACTACATCCCTTCCCTCCTCTCATTCTGTAAAAATAGGTGCATCTCTCAAGCTCACTTAAAAGTGTTTTGCATTTTACCCGTAGCACTTATCTATGTGAAAACAGATGCGAAAGTATAAAACCTAACTTTACATAAAGAAAAAAAATACTCTGGAGAATATCTCATCCCAGAGTATTTTTTTACGCTATACTACTTTTTTATTTTTAACCGTCTCTTTTCCTTATCCGGTTTAAAAGCAGTAAACCTTGGAAGCACCAATTTGTATTTCTTCTCCTGTATGTGGGTTTCTAGTTCGATCTGCTCGTTGCACACTCAAATGTACCAAATCTAATCAAATTAGAGCTTCATAAAAGTAAGGACCTCGAATTCTATACACTATCTTGTCTCCAGAAAGCTTACCATACATGTTAGCACTATAAACTTTGTTATGACCTTGCACCAATTACCGTGGTCCAACCGCTATATACCTTCGCCTTCTATAATGTGTATTCTCTATTCCTTCACAAATTTTAATTTTGGATTTTTCCATTAATAACAACACACTTCCCATTTGTAGGTTGCTTTATCATCCTTCCATCCTTGATGTATACAGTGTAAGTATTATTGACTTTAGCATCTAATCTTGCTAGGTCTCCCGTTCTTGCTATGATATTTTTGACAGCTTCCCTCTTCAGATTATCCATAACTTTCTTTTTCCATTGTTCCCGTTTGTTTTTTTGCTTATTTTCATCAACCATCAGGATCCCATCCTTTTTGTTTGATTTATGTTTTCTTCCTGATATTAGAGTATTATATTTTTATCATCTTGTTACCCTTATGCTTTTCCTTATTAATCCGTTTTGAATTTTTTTTTGTACATAACAGGTAACGGTAAAATGAAACAATAAACGAGTAAAGGGGGACATAAGTACATAGAAGGAATAAAGAATGGAACTGGAAAGAGAAGTTCCTCTCCTACTTATAGTCGCTGAAACAGGTGATTTTTGTTTTCTTTTAATGATTCTACTGTGAAATAGTTAGATTTTTGACAAGCTAAAATAAGCATTTGTTCTACCCGATTTTCAAATGCCAAGTTTTTATTTAACTCAAGCCAACGACACCAGTATAAGTAATTATCAAAATTTTAAAAGCGAGTTATGTTGATTTCCCACTCACCCTGTGTTTTTATCTCTACTTTGAGTTAAAACAGCCGCAACGCGAAAAAGATTTAACAATGTTGGTTATAACTCACCCTAGTAATAACAAGAAAAGAACACACATAAAAACAGGATGCAACGGAAAGTTGCACCCTGTCTGAAAAAAGGGGTTTGCTTCATTTCGAATTAGCATAAATTCTCTGCGATAAACACCTCATCTACATTAGAGTAAATACGGGTATCTGACTAGAGTTTTCCATCCAAAGCAACCATCCCCTATATCTTAAAAGTTTCCTCAACTTTCAAAGCATAAATGACAATTATTGAATGAGTTTTCTGCTTTTACGTGCAAGCGAACCATCTCCTTGCTCGAAACGATTTTTTAATGAAGCTTCTAGTAGTTAAGTTAAACGTCTTTAACTGACACCTCATTTACTATATGATGTGAATCATACGTAATCACTAGCCCCTTCTTCTTTATTTATAATGATCATCAAGCGGGTAAAATATAATTGGTATTTTTATGGATATCGAGAACTTTTTAAAATCAAGTTATATCTATATGATGTTTCTATAAAATGTACTTTTTAACGTTAATCAATTTTTAAAGAGATAATCAACGATAACTAAGCAAGGGGTTTCCTCGTAAAAGTGTTTTATGGTATGATAGTACGATTGTTTATCTACCCTGTGACACATTTACATTCATCTAAGAAAAGAGGTATTTATGCACGCTACAGAATTATCCAAGCGACATTGGCTACTCATCTTAACACTTACTTTATTAACATTTGTTCTCGGGACAAGCGAATTTGTTATAATCGGGATCTTAACCGATATTTCCTCGAGTCTCCATATAACAAATGCAAAAGCAGGTACACTCGTTTCTGCGTTTGCGATTACGTTTGCCATTGCCACACCACTCGTGATGTCGACAACAAGCCATTTTCCAAAGCGTAAATGGATGTTGTTTTTGATAGGTTCGTTCATCATCCTGAATGCTTTGTGCGTGATTTCGACGAGCTACATCATGCTCCTTGTACTTCGGATGATGACTGCGATTGTAACAGGAGTTTTAATTTCGCTTTCCATGATTGTTGCAAGTGAAACCATACCAATCGCAAAACGTGGACTTGCTATATCATTCGTTTTCGGTGGTTTTACTCTTGCAAACGTAATTGGAGTACCAATAGGCACTGTCATCGCTGATTGGTACGACTGGAATGCAACCTTCCTGTTAACTACTTTTCTCGGTGGAATTGCGTTTTTGGCATCTTTCTTCATTTTGCCTACTATGCACAGTACATTCCGCAGTTCAATGCGTGAGCAATTTTCTTTGTTAACACACCCACGAATCTTAATGGCTTTTTTCATTCCATCTCTTGGATTTGGAGCAACGTATGCCGTTTATACGTATCTTGTTCCGATCCTAAAAGGAATGGAAGCACCGAGTAGTTCAATCAGTTTGATCTTGTTTGGCTACGGATTTATTTCCATTTTCAGCAACATACTCGCTGGTAAAATTGCCAGCTACAATGCTATCGGACGCCTCCGGTTTGTTTTTCTCGTACAAGCAATTGTTCTGATCAGTTTATATTGGACGACAGATAATTTTATCTTTGGATTGGTTAATATTAGCTTGATGTCATTAATGGCTATCCTTTTAACAACATCTACCCAGCTTTATTTGATAGACCTTGCCGTTATTTATCAACCAAAAGCTACAGGACTAGCTGCTTCACTGATGCCAGTAGCAAGTAATGTCGGTATCGCCTTTGGTTCCGCATTAGGCGGAATTGTTTACCATCAGGGAAATTTGATGAATGTGACATTGGTCGGTGGGCTGGTTGCTATCTTTGCAAGTCTTCTAACTTTCCTAAGTCATCGCTTAGACCAAAAACAAAAGAAACCAGCATAAGAGAGAAGCTACGAACGCCTTGGTATGCTTCCTATGGTACCTCCAATAGAACAAAAAACAAAAATCATTCCATGGCAGAATAAACGAGATTATAGTTAATCTTTCAAATAAAATTGAAGAAAGAAGTATCAAGAACGTTGAGTTGTTCTTTGATACTTCTTTTAAAAATAGGACTAGGTGCTTACCTCTAAAAATCAAGCGGACAATTGCAAAAGAACTTATCAAGAACAATGTTTCTGATTAAAGGAAATATTGATCTAAGAATCGATACTTATGGTACGGTTCCACCTAGTTAATCCAAAAAAATCCTATAATTGAGATAGAATCCTAATCATTTTCTATTCTTTATTTCTTCAATTTTGCAGCAGGTTTCGGTTGAGTGGAAAAAACATTCGCTAGAAACATCTAGCACTCCTCATGTGCAGAGTGTATGTGGCATCACAAGGGTGCTGGTGGGTTTATTACATTCTAGAAAACAGACTGTATCAAAACAAAAGTTGCCGGCTGCAAAGGAACTTGAAACTGAATAAAATAAGTACACATGAGTTGATGTGATTCATTTTTTCTCTAACTTTTTGAGAGTTACATCATTTCACTGTCCCCGTCCCATCAACATTCTTTTCCAAAGTTATCAAGCAATGCACGCACTTCATCTGTTGATTTCGTGTTCATCAATTGATTTCTTAATTCACCAGCTCCACGGAATCCTTTGACATAAATTTTGAAAAAGCGATGAAGCCCTGTGATTGAACGTGGCAGTGCTTCCGCATATTGATCTTGAAGATCAAGCTGCAGTCTTAAAAGATCAAGGTATTCTTTACTGCTATGCTCTCTTGGCTCTTTTTCAAAAGCAAAAGGATTTTTAAAAATACCTCGCCCGATCATAACGCCATCAATACCATATTGTTCAGCAAGCTGCAGCCCAGTTTGACGGTCAGGAATGTCTCCATTGATTGTTAGTAGCGTATTTGGTGCGATACGGTCACGTAATTTTTTGATTTCCGGAATTAGCTCCCAATGCGCATCTACTTGGCTCATTTCCTTTCTTGTACGTAAATGAATAGAAAGGTTCGCAATATCCTGTTTTAAAATATGCGTTAGCCACTCCTCCCACTCATTTACATCCTCATAGCCAAGTCGTGTTTTCACGCTGACAGGCAGTCCGCCCGCTTTTGCTGCTTGAATAAGTTCTGCCGCAACGTTTGGACGCAGAATAAGGCCACTACCTTTCCCTCTCGATGCCACATTCGGTACAGGGCAGCCCATATTAATATCGATGCCTTTAAATCCTAGCTCTGCCATGCCAATACTCATTTGACGGAAATATTCGGGATTATCCCCCCAAATATGTGCCACCATTGGCTGTTCATCTTCTGTAAAAATCAAACGGCCACGCACACTTTTCATGCCCTCTGGATGACAATAGCTATCCGAGTTTGTAAACTCTGTGAAAAATACATCCGGTCGACCGGCTTCACTTACTACGTGACGAAAAACAACATCTGTCACATCTTCCATTGGTGCAAGTACAAAAAATGGTCGTGGTAAATCACGCCAAAAATTATCTATCATTTCAAACTCAAATCCTCTCACTATGGATACAACTTCAAACTCTCCGTCAAAAAATATAAAGGCAAATGTTCCACTTCTTTTACACTTATATCATGCTTAATAACTTATTATCAAACACAAGTACATTTGGACATTTATAATTTGTGAAAAACAATCGGCAATGTCTATTTTAACGAAAATCGGTCCTGAATGGTATTTTTATAAACAAAAAAGCAGATGGTATAGATTTTTTCTATATCAACTGCTTTTCTATTATACCAACTCCAACCACGCGACCGCTTCACAATGCGGAGTGTATGTGGCAACACAAGAGATGCTGGTGGGGTTATGTAACCTGATTGGTTGAGTTCAGAAACAAATCAGGTTACTATTTGATCACTTAATTTATTGATTTTCCATTTAAATAAGAGCTACAGTTACTATATTTTCTAAATAGAACTTTCCTATGGTTATTTTTGAAAGGAACATGTGTTCGTTTCTTTATAAATTCTTCTCAAAATACTTTATTTTGGATTATTTTGATTTTTTTGCATTTCAAGAGATGTATTAGGCAATTTTATTTCTAATTCAAAAGGACGCACTTTTATCTTCTTTAAATTAATTTTTATATCTTCTTCACCGGATAATAACCTATAGTCTTTAGAAAATATATTCGTAAATGGCTTTATAATATTCTAAGTTTCCTTTACAACTCTCATAATAAACTAATAATCCATTTACCTTCATATTTTTCAAATATGGGTACGTGTATAGGATTGAAATTATTAAAATACCAATCTAATTCTTCCTTTGGCCAAAATTCTTTGATATTTTCTAAATGTGCGTTTAAAAGTGATTCTGGTTCGTGCAGTCCCCAGTTTCTCATAGTATTCATTTCATTAAGCAACTTTGATAATTCTTCTAGAATTTTCCCTATTAATTGTTTTACTTCAATGTTTCGTTTTACAAGTGCTCTTTTAAATTTGTTGTACGAAATAGAGTCGCTTTGCATATCACCCATTAAATTCAATATTTTATTTTCAATAAATTGAGTTTTATCTCTAAATTCCTCATAAATATATGAATCAACCTGCTTATTTGGTTTTTCATCTAAATTTAGTTCTTTAATTATATTTCCCAAATCAAATATATATCTTTCTAGAGAGTTAAAGTGTTTGTTTAAAGTTACAATTATTTGTCTCAAATATCTCTCTCGTAACCTTTACTTTTTATATTTTAAAGCTATAAATACATATTTTACTTAAAGATACTTATCTCTCCCGTATTCCATCCTCTCTTTCTAACCACTTACCATAAGGTGCTTTCTCCTTAAAATACCATGAACGGAAATGTGTAATCCGCCTTTATTCATGACAGCCATGGACTCGATGATAATTTTTTTATCCAATATAATTAATCATTGCAACTTCATCACAAGAGTTAAACTTGGGGCAATTCATACAATCAATCCACACTTTTTCTGGCAAAGTATCCTTTGAAATAATTTCAAAGTTACATTTTTTAAAAAACTCCGTTTCGTATGTTAATGATATTAATCTGCTAATTTCAAGTCGTGAAGCTTCATTTATAATATGATTAACTAATTTACGACCTATACCTTGACCAGAATGATTTGGATCTACGACTAATGAACGTACCTCTGCTAGGTCCTGACCTAAAACATGTAATCCGGCAACCCCAAGTATTTTATTATCCTCTTTCATGACATACATACATTGTAAATGTTGATATAGTGATAATTTTGTACGAGGCAAAACTACTCCTTGTTCAGCCTGAATTTGTATTAAATTATAAATATATTTAACATCACTGGTTACTGCATGATAAATATCCATATCTTATCTCCTTTTAGATCTTAGAATGTTTATTATAAAAATATATTATTTTGTATTTTTATGCAATGAAATGTTTTTTTATTTATGTCAACGCTACCACGTCTCCCCACGTAACGAGAATACGTGCAATCCATTTTCGCGCCCCGGACTTTTCCTGCATCACATTGCTTGGAATTTCAAACAAGAAATAGCTGATAAAGAAAATACCAGAAACGATTCCAAACATCTGGCTTGTCAGTGCCAGTGCCTCGTTCATGTCCAAAGCCGCATAACCTAAATTCGCTCTTTCAATGAATGCGATTACATACAAGACAATAAGAAATGGTACAATTCGTCTTGTCACTTTTCTAGTCGTCAGTCTTTCTAAACATAGTTGCATTGCTCATGTCGCTCACTCATAAATGCAAATATTTAAAAACAAAAACCTCAATTTATTTGTTAATGAGAATAAGCTAAATAACATTCCATTAATTGAGGACTGAAAACAACTTAAAAGTACCCTTTTACATCAGTAAAGTTTCAAAAGTACTTCCCTTTTATTATTAAGTTTTACAGTTTGCGAAACCAGGTTGTAGTCATTAAAGAAAACTCTTGATTAACTCAACAGTTTTTTATACAATATTTGTAATACAAATATTCGCTTTTTTGTAGTTTAATTAAAGGCTTTTCTTTATTATAAACAAATTGAAAGCGCTTTCGAATTGATATTTCCCCAAATTAGAATAAAATCTCAATACATTCCATAAATATGTCATACAAATTTAAATTCATAATGCAAATTTTTAGCTTTTATACTTCTCTATTGAGATAAAACATGAAAGGTGATAGATTATTTTGTCCCAAAAAGAAAGTGTTTCTCAAATGATCTCCCGTGAATTATTAAACATGATTGAAACAGGGCAGTTCCGTCCAGGTTCTAAGCTGCCAACGGAAAAGGAGTTAACGGCTCATTTTTCTGTAAGCAGAGCACCCATACGCGAGGCATTAAGCATGCTGCGTGCTGCTGGTGTCATTAACTCCCGTCAAGGAGGCGGAAGCTATGTGGAAGAAACGACAAGTTCAACATTCATACATCGCATACAAGTAGAAAGAGATGATGTTGAAAATATTAAGTATCTATTTGAGATGCGAAAGATTCTGGAGCCTGAAGCGGCCTATTTAGCTGCCCTAAGACGTACACCAAAATGCCTTGACCAAATGAAGAATATTTTAAAAAGAATGGAAGAAGAATCTATTGAAAAAGGTACTACCGCCATCCATTCTGATATAGAATTTCACAGTTCCATTATTAAGGCTACGCAAAATCCGATTATGATTCAAACGCTTGAAAGCTTATCTACTCTCTATGAAAAAGCGTTAAACATTACTCTTCGTCCAAACGAACAATTAAAACGAAAAAGTAAAGCAGTCTACGATGAACATCAAAGCATTCTTCTGGCAATTGAAGCAGAAGAGCCCGAATTGGCTAAACTTCAATGCCAGATTCATTTAAGAAACGCCGAGAAAAAATTAAGTTTATTTTTACAGGATTATACAGTATAGCAAAACAGAAAGGATGATAATGAAATGAAAGTAATAACCGCCAATCACATTCAGGAAATCGATGCAATTATAAAAACGGGAAAAGTCTATACAGATGAAAGTGACCGCTTTAGCTATTCATTCGATGCTTCATTCGGGACGTATTTGCCGGACCTCGTCATTCAGACAAAAAGTACAGAAGAGCTAGTATCCCTCGTGAAGTTTGCGAATCGGGAGAAAATCCCTCTTTATCCACGGGGTCAGTCTACTAGTTTAAGTGGCGGGCCGCTTCCGGTTAAAGGGGGCATCGTCCTCGATTTATCTGTGATGAATGATATTCTGGAAATTCACGAAGAGGACCTTGTAGCAGTGGTTTCTCCTGGTGTTTTGACATCGAATATACATAAAGCAGCTGAACAAAAAGGATTTATGTATCCACCTGACCCAAGCAGTTCTCACGTCTCGACAATTGGCGGCAATTTAGCTGAAAACTCTGGAGGGCCGAGGGGGCTGAAATACGGCGTAACGAAAGATTATGTTATTGGCCTTGAAGTGATTACACCTGAAGGAGAACTCATAAAAACAGGAGGGAGTACCGTTAAGAATGTGACCGGATACGACTTAACAAAGCTGATTGTCGGATCAGAAGGTACACTCGGCATCATTACGAAAGCAGTGCTCAGACTCATTCCTAAACCGAAAGCTACTGCAACAATAATGGTTATTTTTGATAGTTTAGTAGATGCAGGAAGTGCGATTTCCAAAATTCTTTCTGCCGGTATTTTCCCTTCAAAAATGGAATTGATGGATCAGGCATCCATTGTAGCAGTTGAACAGTTTGAGCCACTTGGCTTACCTGTTGATGCGGCTGCACTTATTTTAATTGAAATGGATGGCCATCCACTTGCTTTGCAAGAAGAAGTTGCCCAGGCATCTGAATTATGTCGTTCCGTAGGAGCAAGAGAAGTTAGAATTCCAAAGGACAAAGTCGAAGAATCGGAACTATGGAGAGCACGAAAGCTCGTATCTCCGGCCATTGTTCGGATTAAGCCAACGAAAATTTCAGAAGACGCCACCGTTCCTCGCAGCAAAATTCCTGAAATGTGTGAAAGACTGCAGAAAATAAGAGACAAGTATGGTGTTCATCTCGTTGTTTTTGGGCATGCAGGTGATGGTAACCTTCATCCTAACATTATTTGTGATAAAACGGATAAAGAAGAAATGAGCCGCGTTGAACTAGCTGTTTCGGAAATTTTTATGGCGGCCATTGAGCTTGGCGGAACCTTGTCCGGCGAGCATGGCATTGGAATGATGAAAGCTCCCTTTATGGAAATGGAGCTAGGGGCAGCCGGCCTCGATATTATGAAACGGATTAAAGAAGTATGGGATCCAAATAACATTATGAACCCAGGGAAAATTTTCCCTGAACCGGGACAAAAATTGGAGTTGAGCTAACATGGAAACATCACTTAAACAGTTAAGAGAAGAATTTCAATACGACAAAACAAATAACTGCGTCCAATGCGGCTATTGTTTGCCTGTGTGTCCGACTTATACAACATTCGGAAAAGAGACACATTCACCACGTGGTCGAATTAACTTAGTGAAAATGGTCGGTGAAGGAAAAATTACCGACTTATCTGTTCTCGAAGAACCATTCGATTTGTGTTTAGGCTGCAGGGCGTGCGAAACAGCCTGCCCGACAGGTGTAGAATATGGTTCCATTTTAGAAGCCACTCGCGCAGCACTTGTCAAACGCAAAACCTTTTCTATACCCGTGCGGCTACTCCGAAAATCTATGCTGAAAAAGGTTTTCCCAAGTAGGACGATGATGAATGTCACTGGACACTCCATTTGGCTATACAAAAAAAGTGGGCTGCAAAAAGCGGCTCGTTCATCAGGTATTATGAAAAAGCTACCTAATAATCTTGGTGCCTTCGAAGCAATCATGCCGGAACCCGTTTCACCGGTGGAACGAGGGCGTGCCCTGACAGAAGTGAAAGCAAAATTGAATCCGAAATATATAGTAGCCTTTTTCACCGGTTGTATTATGGATGCGATGTTCCACCACATTAACCAATTATCCATTAAGCTTCTTTCAGAAGCGGGCTGTGATGTTGTCGTTGTACCGAAACAAACATGCTGCGGCGCACTGCACGCCCATTCTGGAGAAATGGATGAAGCACGCAATCTTGCGAAACAAAACATTCTGGCTTTTGAAAAAGTGGAAGCTGATTTTATTGTCAATAATGCTGGAGGATGCGGCGCCATGTTATATGAATACGGTCATTTACTTTCAGATGACAGCGAATGGGCAGACAGAGCAAGAGCTTTTTCAGCAAAGTCAAAAGATATCAGCCAAATTCTTGTTGAATGCGGATTACCAGAGATAGCAGCCCGAGTTGGCGAGAGAGTTACTTATCAGCGCTCTTGCCATATGACTAACGTTCAAAAAGTAACGCAAGAACCAGTCGAATTATTGAAAAAAGTGCCTGGAATACGACTTATTGAAATGGATCAGGCTGATATGTGCTGTGGATCTGCAGGCATTTATAATATTGTAAACTATGATTCATCCATGCAGATTCTTGATGAGAAAATGAAGCACACGAAAGCCACAGAGGCAGCTGTTATTATTACAACAAATCCTGGCTGCCTATTACAGATGAAACTTGGTATTGATCGTGAAGGACTCACACAATCAATGCGCGCCCTTCATCTAATTGAATATTTAGCTGAAGCTGCCGGTATCGATTATTAAATTCCTTCATCTATTGGTCTATTTGGCAAGGTGTCTTGCCCAATAGATCAATAGAATCTCAAGAGTTTAAGTGAATTACTTCACAATTATGGACGATTTACAAATGAAGAAAGTAGTTCATTTATTGCAGAAATGCTGCTTTCGTTGTTACTTAAGAAAAGGCTGTCTATACAACAGCCTGACTATTACACCCTAAGTTAGTCTTCTTGTATCTATTTATGGTCCATAAAAATTCATAAATAGCATGAGAAATATGTTTAAAACTAACAATATCTTACCAAAGAGATTTTTTATGGCTAAAACAGAAAATACAATAGAAATTAAGAATGAAAAAATTGCGAGTTTTGGTGGAAAATACACAACGTCTAAAATGCCTATCATAGGAAAATACAAAAATAAAATGCTAACAAATATAAATATCATTGAAAAAAGTAATGCTATCGTGATATAAATATAAGTCCTGAGTTTTTTCAGTTGTTGTTTCTCATAACTATTATCAACCATTTTTTCCTCCTGATATTTAGTTTGTTTAATCCTTAAAAATCAACCTTTTCCGAATACTATTCTTTATCTGAACAATAAATACCTTCTTCCACTATCCTGCCCCTTTAGTTCCATAAGAAAAAGAGCTGCAGAAGCAACTCTCTTATTGAAGTAAAGCACCTGTTAGTTCAAGTACAATATTTCACAAACTTCACTTACTGCGGTAAGTATTAGTTTTGGAACTCTTCAATTCTATCCAACCATTCATTTAATAGAGTACTAAAAAGTTGTGGTTGATCAATTTGTAAATTGTGACCTGCTATATCCAATACAGCAAATGTTCCTCGTGGATACTTGTTTATTATGTCAAGAGCATCTTTATATCCAACCGAAGAGTCTTGTCTTCCTAACAGGAATACACTGGGTTTAATAAAATCAGTCTGGTCAATCTTAAAAGAAAACCCATATTTATTCTTAACCTTATTTAGAAACTTTTCATCTCCAATTTTACAACCACTTAGAATTTCTTTGTTGTACCTTAACCATGTGTACTCATCAAGTATAATGTTGTTTTTTCTAAAATCTTCTAATTCACCCTTTGATAAATTTTCAATAAACTTTTCATCTTTTCTCAATATTTTATGTTTCTCAACTGTTATATTTTTTTTAAAAGGAATAATAAGAGGACATATAAATGCTGCACCGAGTATTTGTTCTTGATGCTTTTCAATAATGCCCCTAGCTATATAGCCACCGTAAGATTCCCCAGCAATTACGTACTCTTGGTTAGGAATTACAGCTTGAATAAAATCTAAAACAGCATTCAACATTTCATCAGAACTGCTTATTTCGTTATATTCTTTTGTTAATCCCATTCCAGGTAGATCAATATAAATACGTCGCCACCCCTCCCTCTTAGTAAATATAGGTTCCATACAACCACTCATTAATCGATGGTCCGGAGAATAACCGTGTATCATTAAAATTGGTTTACCTTCCCCTAAATCTTCATAATAAATTTCAGCTTGGCGAACTTTGCAATATGCCATATTAATCCTTCTTTCTATAAAAATCATTTTAATTAACAGTACCTATCCTCTTTTTGTTTCTTCAATTCCTTCTTCGACTAACCTGCCCCGATAGTTCAATAAGAAAAAGACTGCCGCAGCAACCCCTGTTATTGAAGTAAAGCACCCTTTAATTTTTTATTAAATAAATATTTTTAAATTAAAATCCGTTCCCTTGAAATAAAATTCTCATTACTTCAATACCAATAAAGTAAAATAAACCAACTAAAATACTAAGACCTAAAGATACCCTTTTCCAATATCCCTTTTCGCTGAATCCAGCGAAAATCAAAGATAAAGTAATTCCTGTTATCATTAATAATCGAAACGTTGAGACTTCAGGATTAATGATTAAAGATACATCCATACCAAAGAATCCAATCACCAATATTATTAAAGCGAATGAAATAACTCCAAAATATTTTTCCATTACTCCCACCCCTTTAACTTATTTTACCATTTAATGAAGGGGGTTTATTTTTATTTTCTTTATTAAACTATCCTGCCCCTATAGTTCAACAAGAGAAATGAACAAAAAAAGAACCCCTTTGCAATAAAGGAATCCTTTTTCATTCAATTTCAGTTGCAAATTGAACCAATTCAGGGTGATCTGCCATGTCTTGCATCGCTTTTTCTCTTTGTTTTTTTGCTGTTTCAATGTCATCTTCAACTAATGTTTCACTTCCAGGTAATAGAATAACTTCTTCATCTACTGGCGCATTTGCTAAATCAGATTGGGAAGAAGAAAGACCAATGAAAGTGATTAATAAGCCGAATAACATAAGGATTTTCTTAAACATAATCTACCTCCTTAAGATATGTTTAATTATACCAATTGATAGTAATAAAATGGGTATCAAGTGGAATAAAGATATTTTTTCTCTAATTTGAATGTATGATAATTGAAAGAATCATACATTCAAAAGGCCGCCAATTGGCGGCCTTCTTATGGCTCTAAAGTATGCGTTAGTTGCATTAGATAATTAGTATTTCATACTAATCTCAATAATTACTTTTACAGTTGATTTAAAATCAATTTCATTACATTCTTCTGTGACATATCATTAGTAATATTGTTTCTCCATCCACGCATCCATATAGGCCTGATCCCAGCGTTGATGAGACAGACCGCAATGGCTGGATTCCTCCACTTGCGCTTTTGATTACTTTAGTATTCTCCTTTAATTACAAAATACGAGCCCCGAATTGTTCCAGCTAGTTTAGACTTCTGCCTAGCAAACTTAAACTTCCCTTCTAACTCCTTTGGTACCTCCATCCCCTCAGAAAGCTTAAAACCAACGGCCCGCTTCTTAGGGTCATCAACCGTATACATGACATTGACCTCAAGACCATCCTCATAAAAGACGTAGGCAAATTTGATATTTTCCAATTGAAAACGCGACGTTTCTAAAGGTTTGGCCGCAAACTCAATATCACGTTCTTCTTTCAAGATTCGGTTCACATAATCAAGGCTCTCCTGACTTTCGCTAGCTGCTACAACCGTAAATTCATGCTTGTATTTGTTCATAAAATAACGGGCTTCATTAGCACGTAAACCAGCAAGCGCTTCTACTACAGGTGAAGACTCTAAACCAACCGTAGAAACATTTTTAAAATCAACGATATAGGACATTTACATCTCTCCTTTTCTCTTTTTATTTCCTAACAATAGGAATCCACATTTCACCAAAAACTAAGCCATTCTTCAAATTGTTTCTTTTGACGATACAAATTTTGGTCAAAGAAACACGCATATAGCCAAACTTCAAATTATTCCTCTCATCTACCAAATATTATACCAAAAATGATTCAAGAGAAAATATTGTTACATTTCAATCTGCACGCCTCCGCATGACATTTCACGATATAAGTATGCACAAGTTTCTTCTTCAACTAACGCACCCGTTAGTTGAGGTACATTTCTTCACAAACTTATATTAGTTCGCAACTTAGATTTAAGAACATAATTGATAAATTCTGTTTTTGCTTTAGTGTACGCTTCACGATCATTGCTATATTTTTTTGCTAAATTTCTTTTAAGAATAGCGTATTCATCAATAAACTGCTGATTAGTCCGTAATAAATCACGAAAAAGTAGCTGATTATCCCACCGTTCTTCTCCCTCAAGTAAAATATGTAAATGTACTGCTCGTTTGTCGTTAATTACTTTCACAAAAAATCTTTGCCAAGGTTGATTGTCTATGTTAGGTGGTACATAATGCCAGTCGTGATTAGCTAACAATGTAGATATTTCTTTTATTTTTTTAAATGAATCAATTTTAGCCATTAAATCAATGATTGGTTTAGCTGGTAAATTAGGAATAGATGTACTTCCATAATGTTGAATTTCCGTTATGCCGAAAGTTGAAAGAAGATTAAGAAGAAGTGCTTTTTCCCGATTACCTTTTTCTTCCCACTTGGGATTTGGTTCGACAATGTCTATTGTCTCATTAGCCCAAACGGGCCATGTGCTTTCATCATGAATATCTTTCATTTTACTCTCCCTCAAGATTTTTATTTTTTCAGTTTCAGAAAAATCTTTGTACCTGCATTCTTTTACAAACCTGCCTCGATAAATCGAGTAGGGGGAAAATAAGTTTATTTTCGCCCCTCTCACAACACCGTACGTACGGTTCGCGTATACGGCGTTTCAATTTATATCACAGTGTGTACTCTTTTAGATAATGTTCTAAAGCAGAGGGGACTCCCCTCTGCTTTAGTCTTTTGTTTGAGATTGCTCTTTGGACGACTTTGGATACTCCTATGAATCGGTAACCTTTTCGATAGTAGGTTAATCCTTTCGCTTCTTCCTCCGGAATTCCTAGTTGAATAAGCGATTTAATTTGTTTCTTCGCTACTTTCCATTGTTTCCATATGATGACCCTAATTCTAGAGCGAAGCTTTGTGTCTATTCGTTCCGTCGTTTTTTTCATGTTTGCCACTCTGAAGTAGTTTACCCATCCAACTATTACTTGGTTCAATTTCAATATTCGGTAGTCTAGTGGAACATTCCAATT
>NZ_LGYA01000001.1:1652181-1657663 GCF_001273755.1 Peribacillus butanolivorans | reverse complement strand
TTAGTATCAGATTCCTGTTCGTCGAGCCAAGATTTTATTCCACGCTTCCTCCAGCCCTTACCTCACGATAAGTACCTTGCGCTTCCTTAGTGGTTGGTCGATGTGTACCCCCACAGTGGACTTTCACCACCTAGATAGTTGCCATGCCTGGCACACAAGAAAAAGCTGCCTTAATGACAGCTCCGATCTTAAGCTAACGCACCCGTTAGTTGCATAAGACAATAAACAAATTGACCCCCAAATTAAAGAGACATTTATAAATGATTCATAGTTATAAAGCATCCATGTTGGATATTATGTTGAATGTCCCCATATTCTTTCATCAAGTATATGTTAACTAGATTTGTATAGAGTATACATAGAAGTTGTTATTAACCTTTCTTATTAGGTTGTTGAATTTGAAGCAATTCAATAAAAACACTTACTACATCCTGTATTTGAATTCGATTATCAACAAAATGTTGCAGATTAAATCCATTAAAAAGAGCCATGCTAGCCGTCGCTAAAGTTCTAGCATCCAATGGACTTCCGACAATACCTTCGTCCTTCATTTTCTGAAATAAATGTGTAAGGAATGACCTCCATTCCTCCATCTGGAGAATAAGCTTTTCTTTTATCTGAGGTAATTCATTCGAAACCATACATCCTTGGAGAAGCATAGGAGAAGACCCCTTTTCATAAGCCTCATTCACTAAACGCATAGAATATTCTTTAAATGTATTTAGTAAATCACAACCTTTTTGAGTAAGAGCTTCCTTTAAATCCTCAAAATAGAAATCAATACCTTCTTTTATCAACCTCAGTAAGAACTCCTCNAATCAATACCTTCTTTTATCAACCTCAGTAAGAACTCCTCTTTGGTGGAAAAATGAGCATAGAAAGCACCTTTAGAGTAACCAGCATGTTTTACAATTTGATCAATGCTTGTACTAGAATAGCCTTGCTTAGAAAACAATTCAATTCCTGATCGCATTAATTTGTTGATGGTTTCTTCTGATTGTTTTTGATGATGATTTAACATAAAAAACCCCTTTTTTAAAAAACTGAATATTTCATTAATTGTAACACATTTCTAATCATATAATAAATTGATTAATACCGACTAGTTGGTATTAAAAAATAACACGTATAAAGGAGTTGGTTGTTCATGACATTAACTAGTCAGATTAAATATTTCGAACCTTAAAAGAAAAAATGAATTCGACTATATTTAACTGGTGTGTAATTTATAAATAGGGAGTGGTTGAAGTGAAAACGATTTACAGTCTCATGTTTACTGTTGCTGTTACCTTCTTAGCGATCTTCTCTTTTTCTAATGTATCTTTTGCGGCCGGGGAAAGTCAGTACGATTTGATTGATGGGAAACAGGTATCGACAAATGCAAATGATCCCAAAGTCAAACATATTTACTATACTGGGGACGAACAGGGGAATGAAGTTCGTTTAGGGTTTACAACACAGCAAAAAGTAGATGATTATATCAAAAATGAAAAGAAAGTAGAGAAAGAATCGATTGTATCCAGTAACTTTGAAACTTTGGGATCTGGGACTTGTTGTACTGATTTTTATACAGGTGATAATAAAAGTGGATCGTACCGTGCTCTCAGGGTAGGATATGCTATCTCTGATATTACTTATTCGTGGGGAAGATCTTGGAATGACGTTATATCCTCAATCAGTACAGCTAGTAAAGGAACAACTTACTTGTATCAACATGAGTATTCAAGTGGAGGCTATATTAGGTTTAACAACGCTTACTATTGGGGAAAAACAATAAACTTATCAAAGTATAAATTTAGCAATGGTGTTTCGGCAAATAATAATGCATCTTCCGTGTACGTTTTAGACTGACTTTATTGTTGTTTATTTTGATAAAAATGGGTATAGGATGAAGAAAAACTATTTTTTCAACACCACAACATTTTAAAACAATGGTATCTGTGTTTAACAAAAGGATCTTCAATTAGAGGATCCTTTTTCATTACCTATAAGATCTCTTATGTAAACTAATTGATTAGGTTCTTCAACGAACTGGCCAGTTCGTTGAAAAAGGTATTCTAAAAAAAATGTAACAGACACAGAAGTGCCTGCTAAGTGAAATAAATATAGATGACGTGAAACGTCATTTGCAAGAGGTATTAGATAACTATCCCAAGAACAGGATTAAGCTGTGAAATAGGTGTTCATCCAGAGCTTCCGAGATAATTATATCAGGTAGTTTTTTTGAAAGATTTTAGATCAGTCATTAGCTCAACCAGAGCTCGTAATTTGAGTTGAGGGTTAAATTACCAAAAACACCTTCTTCTACGATCGAATCGATCGAATCTGTCACAACGATCGAATCGATCGAATCTGCCAAAACGATCAAATCGATCGAATCTGTCAAAACGATCAAATCGATCACAACGGCGTCTTCTATCACAAAAAAACATACAAAAATCCCCTCCTTTTAAAACTCTTACTATAAAATATGTTGGTATGAAAACAATGTATAGACAAGAGGCCATAAATCAAGAATACATAATCAAACAAAATAAATTCTGGTGCCAATCGATTTTATTTCCCTATACAAAAACCCCTTGTGCGGCAAGGGGTTTTTGTTTTTCGTACTTCCGTTAAAATACATTATGGGGTCCCACCAACATTTCGCGGAAAACATACGGTAAAACATTTTTTGGAATTAAAATGCAGGCTTTTTATACGCTAAGGAAGGATATTTTTCACTATAAACCCTCGTTTTTAGTGAATTTTAAGATGCAGTTCGTAGCGTGGCTGTCACTTTGACCGATAATTTGCGCATATTTTAAGTGTTATTTTGCATATCCACCTTTAAAAACCACCTTCACATGAGAAGATTAGCTGGGTTTCTTAATTATTTACATCGAATCATTATAGAACTATTCTGATCCGTTTAATAAAAAAGCGATTGCTCATTGTTCAGCAATCGCGCCCGATTGTTGAAGATCTTAATTACAATGTCTTGTTAAACTAACGCCCCAGTTACTTTACCTTGTATAACTTCACAATCTAGATATTGTTGCATTACTGCAATTAAAAAAGAAGTTGCTGTCCACTAAGAAAAAGTCAACAATGATCGTAGCTGAGAAATATTTGTATTTAGATATCATATTCACTTTTAAATTCGAAAATCTCATCAAAAGCTTGGTGATACCCACCCGATTTTTGAAAGGATTCCTTAATATTTACAACAGCTTTATGGAAAGATGGGTGGTTTAACACATGATCTGCGGATTCACGTAGTTGATTTGCTGTTAAGTTTTGCATTTGTAATTTAATACCGGCTCCGATATTGGCAACTTGTTGAGCAATTATAGGCTGATCAGCGCTTTGTGGGATTACAATTAACGGTACCCCGTAATAGAGACCTTCATTGGTACTGTTCATTCCACCATGTGTGATAAATAATTTAGTGTATTTCAGCACCTCAATTTGTGGAACATAATTTTTTACAATGAAGTTTTTGGGAATCTCCCCCAAATCAGATATTTGAGCTTTTTCCCCAATAGACATGACAACAGTATGATCAGTGTTCCCAAATGCCTTAAAACAAAGCTTATAGAAATCAATTGCTTGGTTAAAAACAGTACCCAGAGAAATGTAAATTAGGCTTTTTCCCTTGATTGCGGTAAGGTCGAAGTTTTCTTGCGTTGATCGTAAAGAGATGGATGGACCTACAAATTTGTAAGTTTGGTCAAATGTTTCTCCAAAGGGTTGAAACTCCCTAGTTGTATAAACGATTGTAAGTGGTGCAGGGTTACAAAAAACTTCATAAGGAGAACGGATTTCAACATCATATTTTTCTTTAATTTTTGTTGTCAGGTTTTGAAAATCATCATTTATCGTTTTAACAATTTCTGTTGGGATATTTTGTGAAAGATGTTCCAACATTTTATCAAATGATGCTTTTGTCTGTGCAAAAGAAGTACTAGAATTAATTGCCGGAAGTTTTAGTATTTGTGCAAGTAAACGTCCACAACCAAACATGGAATCGTGAATGATATAATCAAATTGTTCCCCTTCGATTTGCTCCAGAACACTAGGTATCATGATATCTGCCGTACGCAAAAGACCATTGATTCTTTCGTGTAAATAATTTCTTCCACCTGAGATAAAAGCTTTTATAAATTTTTCACCGTCAAATGTTCGTACAGTAGCTCCCGTCTTCTCAATACGTTCTCGAAAAGCTTCTATCGTAAAGTACACTACCTCTTCACCACGCGAAATAAGCTCTTGCACAACTCCAATAGTTGGATTGATATGTCCTTCTGATCCACCATTAATAAATAAAACACGTGCCATTATAACCACTCCTTAGGTAAAATGTTCTCTAGATTGTGTAAGAGTAAGGGTCACTGCCCCATACAATTGCTCAACTTAAATAATGGAATTAAATTTATCATAGTACAATATTTTAAAATCTCAAACTTTTAATTAACCTTGTAATTTAATATTTGCATCAAACGAGATCTTTCTGATGCGTGTATTAAATATAAATACATAGGTATTTGTTTGCACGGGATAGTTTAGTAATCGGAATCAAATAAATATGAAAAAGCTATCACATTAAATGATAGCTTTTTTATATTTATTTATAATGCAAAATAGCGATTTAAACAGGTGCAAAATAACGTCTAAAGTGACAGATAAGGTTGTAACTTTGATTTAAATGGATTTCGAAAACGTTCCTATTGGGAGTACTCTATTGAAACGAATTTTTGAGAGGGATTTTTTCAATAGAAGACTCGATAAATAAAAGCACTGAACTTAGGTAATTTGGACAAGCATGTATTTTTTCATCCCATATATATAGTAGAAAAAGGAGTGTTGTATATATGGGATGGTATAACAAAAGCTACAATCAGCGTCCTCCACAGCTTCCAATCCCACCAGATCCACCAGATCCACCAGAACCACCAATCCCACCAGAGCCACCAATCCCATCAGTTGTAGTCTAAGCTGAAATTGGGGTACAGACATCAAAACAGAAACTTGCTTAGCTTGTAATGGGCTGGGCTTTTTTAATTTTTACGGTATGGCGGAAACTATCAGAACCTTGTTATTTGATTTTTCATCGTCAGTATTCATGTTTAAATAACCTCTAACAACCATAAAAGTTGGTATTCCCCACATAATTATAAAAGTTACAAGAGAATCAGTATATATATTCAATAGTTACCTCTCCCATTCAGCATTACCATTTTACCACAAAAATTCATTAACCTTGTTCAACTAACCTGCCCCAATAGTCCCATAAAATCGAGTAGGAGGAGGCGCCTAGCCTCCGACCTCTCACACCACCGTACATACCGTTCGGTATACGGCGGTTCAGTTTAAGTCTGACGTAGTTTTGTATATCGTTCATATAGATTTACTAACCCATGATGGAGCCAATAAACATTATTAAGGGTTTTGTCTAGAATAGGACTATGCGCTATGCGCCAATAACCCTTTCTGCTATTTC
>NZ_LGYA01000001.1:1492709-1651321 GCF_001273755.1 Peribacillus butanolivorans | reverse complement strand
TCTGCTTCATTTACTCTGTACCACCTTCGGCAGTAAGGACTTTGTTTTGTTTCGCAAACTCATCCAATGATACCTAGCCTTATATGAAGTTCGTGTTCCTCAGACCGGAGGTTTGCCGCTTGCTTCCTTCAGATTCCACGTCACCGTGGACACCCTTGCATTAAGCTAACCACTACTACTGCCTTCATGGTTCGGGACTTTCACCCTATAGATTGCACCCATGCCGGGCGCACGAAAAAGCTGCCTTAAAGACAGCACTGATCTTCAGCTAACGCACCCGTTAGTTTAAGTGAAACTGTTCACAATCATTCGTTACATTAATGTAATGTTACTTTATGACTTAAAGACTAGATAAAATTTTAATAAAAAGAACTTGGAAACTTTCCAAGTTCTTTTTCGTTTGTTGTAGAACTTCAAGAAGAAATTATAGTATCACTCCTGAAAAATCCCCTCTCAGCACTTCCTTCTGATTTTGATTTTTGCACAAAAAGCAGGCAGTAATATGTGTTCTATTAACCTGCTTTTCAAATTGCTCAATTGTTACTTCACAAATTATTGTATCATCCGTAAATACTGGTCTTAAAAACTCAAAATTCATAGTACGAGATAGTACGTTGTTATCGCCTCCTACTTTTGTTGGTAAGGTAGCGGTTAGTAATCCCTGTATTACAAGTCTTCCCTGTTCATCAGGAGTAACATGGTGAGAGCCTTCATCACCTGAGATTTTAGTAAACAATTCAACATCTTCTGCTGTGAAAGTCCGTTTAAATGTAATAATATCTCCTACTTTTAAAGACAATTTTATTCCCCCTTTATTTTAAATCCATTTATCTCAATTTAAATGTGACATATATTCAAATGCTGTTGTTCCATATACGCTTTTAAAGTGTTTATTTAAATGGGTTAAATCAACAAAACCACATTCAGCTACTGCTGAATAAATATCTCGTTTTTTTTCTATTAACTGCTTTGCACGTTCTATCTTGCAGTTAAGAAAGTATTGGTATGGTGAAATTCCAGTATGGGCCTTGAATGATCTGATAAATTTAAATTTTGACAAATTAAGCTCTTTACATATCTCGTCAAGTTTAAGTACATTTTCTAAGTTGGTATGAAACATATCCTTTGCTTTTCTAATTAGAACGTTATCTTTCTTATAGTCTGTAGAAAGATTAGTTTGAATAAGGCTATCTGTGAGGGATAAAAGTAATTCACTGCACAAAGCCTCATCCTTTCCACTCAATATTGCATTAGAAAGATTTAATATTCTTTGTTCAAGTCTATTATTATACACAATAGGGTTTGAAAAACGTACTATATCCTTTTTCTCAATAACCTCTAAAAGCAATTGTGGCTCAATATATAGCATCACATAATCAAGGCCTGTCTCATCATGTGCCCTTCCGTCATGTGCCTGTTCTGGATTAAAAAGCATAACACCATTTTGATATGATAATTGTAAACTGCCATCCAAGTTATAATGTTGAATACCACGCAATGTTACACCTATTGCATACTCCTTGTGAGAATGCTTTTTATACGTAAAATCAGTCATACTTGCTGACAACGCGGTAATACCTGCCGATTTTTTATAGATAAATTTGTCCATTAAATTCACCTCTTAATTAGCTTACCTACATCCATATCATTATTGCAGCATAAACTAAAAACAATGCCATCATTACATTAACAGTTTTTTTATGCTTCTGTAAAAACTCCTTGAAGATTGCACCGAAAAGTACCCATGTAATAAATGCTAAAAATCCAATAACAGTTATAGCAATTACGCTTATTGTAACCGCAGGCTTTGAGACATTGTAGGGCATAACATAGGTAGGAATTACAGTCATTGTAAATACTACCACCTTTGGATTTAAAAACTGCGTAAGGAAGCCTGACATAAACGTACCAGATTGGTTTACAGTTGGTTTTGATGTATCCGTTTTGTAAACTTGATAAGCGAGATACAATATATAAAAGCTTCCGATTATCTGCATAACAATTAAAATTTTGGGTATTATCGTTATAAGTATAGTATTCAACATAGCAGAAATAACAAGTAATAAACCAAAAGCAATAGTTGCTCCATACGTATATTCCATTGCCTTTTTTGTCCCAGAATTATGCACTGTGGATAATATGACGATATTAGTAGGTCCTGGTGTAAAAGTAACAATAAAACAATACATGATAAAAGATGTAATATTCATGAGGAAAACTCCTTTCAAGATATCCTCATATAACTGTACATCTTAAATTTAAATGGCATATAGTATATTATTGCAGGAGTATATAAAGCTTCTATAAAGTTAACTCTACAAATTTAGATGGTTCTTCTTCAACTAATCTGCCCCTTTAGTTGCATAACAAAAAGGTTGCTTCAGCAACCTCCCTTATTGAAGTAAAGCACCTGTTAGTCAGAAAGTCGCAACATTTTTATTAACATCGTGACTTTATTTTAAATCCACAGCTCAGCCTTAAATTCATTCATACAGCATAGTTACGACACCAGCATATTCTGACAAATTTTCTTTGGAAATATCCAATATCTTAACTTCGGTTGTTCGCTGTCCGGAAATCTGAAGAAACTTATCTACCTTTGAAAACATCAAGCCAACAACCGACAAAGCCTTTGTTCTATAGTGCATTGGAATTGTAATAGTAGATTTCAATTGATGCATTACTTGAGTAGCTTCTAGTGCATTAATCGTGAATGTACCTCCTACGGGAATGATGAGAATATCTACTTTTCCAATTTCCTTTACTTGTTCTTCTGATAATAGATGCCCTAAATCTCCACAATGACAGATAGTTAGACCGTCCATTTGGAAACGATATAAAATATTGGGGCCTCTCTTCTCGCCATTTACCTTGTCGTGAAATGTCTTAAATCCATTAATTCTTACATCATTGCGGATGTATTCCTTCGGCTCTTTAACAAGCAAGTAATCACCTGTTGCAGCTTGAATTTTACTGTGATCGAAATGATTATGTGTAACGGCAACTATATCTGGTTCAACAATCGGCATACGGTAGCGGATAAAGCGATAATATGGATCAATGAGAATCCTAGTTCCTCCTTCTGATGTCAGTAAAAAAGTAGAATGTCCATACCATTTTATTTTCATACTAAAATTCTCCTTACTATGCGTTTAATTTAAAATTTTTAAAATCAAGCTACTTTTAAGGAACCACTAAGACCAACCGGATTAAGAATCCTAGTATGTAAAGAAGATATCAGCACCCTCTTTTGCTAATTTTCGGCGTATAGAGCCAATTCCTTAGCTATGGCTTACACCTGTATTAGAAATTTTTTCCATTCGTTATAATTCCATTATTAATGTAATAGTCCTTCTTCTACTAATCTACCCCTTTAGTTCCATTAGAAAAAGGCTGCCGCAGCAAACCCTATTAATGAAATAACACACACGTTAGTTTAAGTGATATATTTTACAAACTTCCTCTACTCCATTAAAAAGACGATGCCTTGTTACGGCATCGAACAGTTATAAAATTTATTCAATACTCTCATAGATTTCAATCAGTGAACCATCAGGATCTCTAAAATGAGCTACTTTAATTCCCCAGCCTTCTTGTGCAGAAGGCTTTGTTATGAATTCAACCTTTTCTTTTAATTCCTTATATTTCTCTTCAACATTATCAACCTTGAAAATTAAAGCAATTTTATCAGTATTATGAGTATAAGTGACGCTCTCAGCACCTATTGCTTCAAGCATTTGTTTCCTCTCAAACAGTCCTAAGGTACAACCTCTAAATTTAAATTCAGCATATAAAGAATCTTCATTTCCCCAAGTAACCTCAAACCCTAAAACATTTCTATAAAACGAAAAACATTCTCTATAATAATTTACTAATAATCGTGTGTGTGTCAGCTCCAAACTAATTCACTCCAATTCTTTTAAACAATACATTATTGGATGGTTCGAATCTTAAATCCGGATACAAATGTATGGTCATCTAAAGTTAATCCAGTTTCACTTGTTACAGGAATATTGTAAACAAGCGATTCTACAGGGTCATTATTCTGAGGAATTCCAAGGAGATTACAATACCATTCAACTGATTTTTTTTAAATCTGTAACATGAATAAAGACATTGTTAACTTTGCGATAAATAGGAGAACTTGTTGATTTTATACTTTTCCACCTTTCTTTGAATCTTACCTAAAGAAATTCAACAAATCTCAAAAAATTCCTTTAGAGTTATTTCAGAGTTCGAATAAACCATGAATCAAAAAAGTAACTATTCGTGGGGATGCTTCTGTTGGATATAGTGTATAAGTGCAGTGACAACTTGTGGACCGGATTCTACGAGTCTACCTTGTTGCAATGCAGTGAAGTTATCACCGCCTGAAGCTAAATAATTACTAACCGCTACTTCATATTCGTTGTTTGGCTGAATCTCTTGACCCTTCCTGTCTTTCATCGCAACAATGCGGCTGCCAATTGGAGCATTGGAGTCCCAACTATACGTTAAACCAACCGTCTGTAACCTATTTTCATAATCTTTCGTCCACTGCTGTTCTAAAGCAAGTTTTATTTGGTCTCCTGTTAAGATTAACTTACTGACACTATGACCAAAAGGTAAGTCTGTATAAAGGTCTTCTACAGTGATATCCCCTTTTTTTAAATTTTTCCGCATTTCGCCTTGATGGACAAAAGCTATATCTACCCCCATCGCTTCCCGCTCAGATTCTGCAATCATTTTCGCTAATGGGGATTCACCGTTTGCATCTTGATTTCGTGTGATTTCTTCAGGCATTTCTCCTACTATCTGTTTAAAATAGCTCCCCAATCTTTTTCTATATTTATTAAGAAGAGCAACCGTTTCTTTATCTGGTTTTATATGATCATGTGAAGTGACAATAATCTTTGCTTGTTTTTTAACAATATTTTTAGTACGTGGGTCAATTTCAAGATTTACTTGAGAAAAAGCTTTCCCATTAGAATAAGCTTGAACGATCAGTTTACCCGCTACAACGGTATTGGCATATTCATGGCTGTGACCGGCAAAAATGACATCGACCTCATCATCGATTTTTGGAGCCATCTCCACTAAAGCTCCACTGGGATTTGCTCCTGTCTGATCTGATTTAGCTGAATCATGTGCCAGTACAACAATAACTTTGATCCCTTTTTCCTTTAAAAGCTTAACGGTTCGGTTAATAACTGAAACTTCATCCGTAATTTCTACTTCTTTTCGATTTTCAGGGGTCACATACAGGTTGGTCTCTTTTGTGACCACACCGATAAATCCAATATTAATTCCGTCAATTTGTTTAATAACATACGGTGGTAACAAGGGAGTACCCGACTTTCTATCGATTATATTTGCAGAACTGTATGAAGTATTGGCACCTTGAAAATAACCTGTTTCTTTATTGAATCCTCCATAAATAAGGCGTTTCATTTCATTTACGCCTTGGTCTAATTCATGATTTCCAGGTGTCCCAACATCAAAGTGCAGGAGGTTTATAAATTCAATCGTGGGTTCGTCTTGAAATTGAGAAGAGATTGGAGGACTTCCTCCTACCATATCACCAGCATGAACAAGTAGTGTATTTGGGTTTTCTTGTATATATTTTTTTAAATAGGCAGCCAGGTATTCAGCACCCCCTGCCATGGTTCCTGAAACCCTTTGATACTTGTTTAGTTGGCCGTGAAAATCATTAACGCCTAACAATTGTACTTGAATGTAGCGGTTCGATGTGGAATGATTCATTGTGGAATGATTGGGTGAGAATGCTGTGATTTCATAAATTACGAAAATGATAAATACCAAGATGAGCAAAGAAGATATGACCTGAAATTTTGACAACTTCCGATCCCTCCCTCTAGATGTGAATTTAGGATAACTCTGGGATTTTAAATCCGTATTAAAGGATCGTAATTTTTTGTTATATTTAATATAATAATTGTTAAATTAACCCAGTACATGCATATCTTTTTAAAATACTCATATGGCTTAACATTTAGAAATATGTTAAGGATTTTGACTAGCCGAATTGGAAATAAAATACAATTCCATTCAAAAAAACTCCAATATTTTTCCATTAACCCGATAGTGAAAAAAACGTTGCTGCTAATTCAGAAACGCACCCGTTAGCCATCTATAAAGCGCAAAAACCGGCAGTTTTTCCTTTTTACTTTCTGTACCCCTTAAAGCGTTTTTTATGGAGATACATTTTATAAATCAATTTATAATTCCTTCTTTACAACGAAAAAGCACTCATTGTTATTGTATGAGTGCTTTTTCGTTGTAGAATATTCATTCAATTATTAAAACAAGTTTACCATTACCTATACCTTTTGATTTTAAATCTACAACAGTCTGTATTGTTCAACATACTAAGACCAATTGTAGAACAAAGAGTAAACAGCACTCGTGAATCAACCTGCCCCTTTAGTTCCATTAGAAAAAGGAGCTGCCGATCAGCACCTGTTAGTTTAACAACATAGTTATTCTTCTCTATCAATTAATTTTTGGTCATGCACCTGTTAATTTAAAACCTAATTTTCTTCTTAGGTAGTTTATTTGGTGTTTTATTAGCATTGCAACTTTTTTATCTTTGTTGAACCTTACATTGTTAAGCCAATATACGAAAGCCTCTCCATTAAAACAGACTCCAAAAATCTTTTCGCCTTCCTCATCTTCTCCTGCGACTTCCCAGTATGAATGCTTGTTTTCTCTGTCATATAGCCATTTATCAAATTCTCTCTGCAATTGATGTATATTTCTCTACTTTTGCAAGGCAACTTATATATTCAGTATCCTCTTCGTACATAAATTCGACTTTCACAATCATATATTTTTTCCTCTCTTGCTTTTTAAATTTTACTAAATTGCCCCGTTTGAGTCGAAATCTTCACAATCTCATATTATCTTAATATAAATCTCCTGATATCTTTAAGAAAATCGATCATCCAAATTATTTAGACCCGTTAGTTCTATAAAAAAAGCGAACCTTATTCAAGGATCGCGCCCAATTGTGGAATACAATCTGATAGAGTTCAAGAATCATACTAATTTCATCTTGCTTTACTTTTTATGACCAATAAATTATGGTTGCTAAAACCCTCATCCCAACTTCAACGTTCATGCTCCAAAATAAATTGTATCATCATGTAACTTTTTAAGCTTGGAATTGTTTTTCCTGCATATCTTTTTGAACGTTTATTCTTCTCACGATAAAGATGAGGACAATTGCACCCAATAAGCAGGTTGCCCCTCCCGCTCCTATCAAGACGAAAGAAACTCCAAGCCATTTGGCAAGAAGGGATCCCACAGCAGGTGCAATAAGCATAGAAAAGGTTTGTAATGATGTGGCCGCAGCAGATACTCTGCCCATCATTTGCTTGGGTGTCTCCGATTGCAAGATAAATCCATAAGGGACCGACTCACCGGAGCCCATGAAACCAAGGAAAAATGCGCCAATCACCCAGGCTAATGCAGGAAGATTTACAATCTCCATACTACCAAGTCCCATTACAATGATTAATGAACCGCTAAAAAGTAATGCACTTGACATAAAATGAATAGGTTTTCTTTTCCAATGAGTCCAGTTGCCCATTAAAAGTGAGCCTGCCACGCTCCCCAGACCCACAGCACTAATCAGTAACCCAAAATTCCCTTGCGTGAAGCCAAGGTTTTGGGCAATAAATACGAATAGTCCATCGTACAGGAAAATGATAAAAAACGCTACAGAGGATAGGATAACCGAGCTTTTTAATAATGGGGTATATGAAATGTGCTTAATGCCATCTAATAGTTCTTTCCAATAGTGACCATTATTCCTATTTTTCTTTTCAGATTTAATGTCAGTTTTCATTTCTTTTTCATCCATGTTGGGAAGAGTTAATAAAATTAATATAGCGATGAAAAAACCTGCAGCTTCAAATAAAAATGGACTTTTTGCTCCAAATAAAGCTATGACGCCTCCTCCAAGTGCAGGACCAATAATTTTCATCGTATTTACGGAAAGCTGGCTAAGTGTTACCGCCTCTGGAAGGTGGTTATCAGGGACCGTAAACCTAATCATACTTTGTCTTGCTGGGTCGTAAATTGCTGCGACTGTTCCCTTCAAAAACACAAATAATAAAAGGATATAAAGGTTAGGAGCAAAAAACAGCCCTCCTACAAACATGATCCTTAAAAATAAACAAATGATCATCATTTGCTTTTTTGGAAGTCGATCCACGAATACACTTGCAAAGGGACCTATGATGACCCAAGGTAGCCCTAATACAATGATCACTGCGGCAATGGCTGTTTCATCTAGCCCCCAATGGTAAGCAACAATAACCTGTAAAGCAATAAAATCAAGCCAATTACCCAGATCAGAAAATAGCTGCGCGCCAAATAATGAACGAAATGGACGGAATTTTAAAGGCTCAAATATTCCAGCTTTCATGAGTTATTTCTCCTTTTCTCCTTGGGTTGCCTCTCTTCGTCTTGCTAGCAGTTTTTCTGTATTCCCATTTGGATCCTGCCCTTTTGGAAGTTGATTATTTTCCAATGCATTTATCGATTCTTCAATCCATTTCAACTCAGCTGCCAGTCGCAATTCGGCATAGCGGATAGTTAGCATACCCACTTTACTGATGTAAGAGATTCCGTTTGTTGGCCAGTCTTTTACAAATTCAAGTAAATCTTCGGTTGTCTCTTTTCTTTCTAGTAGATGACTGATTAATACTGAGCTTTCCATATCTTCGTGCCAAGTGGACATCTTCATTAATAATTCGTCTCTAATAATTGGGTAGGCAGGAGGGAGTCGAAGCCAGTTTTCAAATTCCTCCCACCCTTTTGGGGTAAGTTCATAAAGTTTCTTTTTACGTCCCTCTTCCTCTTGTTCAATAGGATAAACAAGTCCTTCTTCTTCAAGCTTCTTTAATTTCGGATAAATACTCCCATAACTCATTCCCCAGTATAAGCCGGCAGCTTTATGCTCAAACTCTGCTTTAATATTGTATCCAGTACTGGGCCAAAAGCTTAAAATAGCTAGAATAGAACTTTCAATTGACAATGTAACATTCCCCTTCCACATATCTGTTATATCAAACTGATATATCATTATGATATGTCTAATAACAGGTAAAAACAACCATAAAATAAAAAACATTCCATAATTTTCAGAAAGTTATCATTTAGTGATTCAATTTTTTAAGAGTTGGTGTTTACAATCCGGCCCAATTGTTGATCAAAGTTCTAACAAGCACTCTTGAACTATCCTGCCCCGTTAGTGCCATAATAAAAAGGTTGCCTCAGCAACCTTCCTTATTGAAGTAAAGCACTCGTTAGTTTAAGTGTATAACTTCACATTTAACAAAAATAATCAACTGCGTCAGTTTCAACCCTGATCTTTCGCCTCTGATAAAGGAGCATAAAAGTATGTATTGCAACTTTTATGTATCTGTACGTACTTCCTCCCATTCTTGTTCCATATAATTTACTAGCCAATTAAGAATGTAGTGTCTTTCATATACAACACCTTCATCTAGAGATGATGGAATTTCCAAATTTGGGTTAAGTAAAAATCACTTTAACTTAATATTACCAATATAAGAGAGGTTTCTGATATTGAATAATCTGTCTCTTCTAAGGCATTCTTCGTGTTGTTCATTATCCTCTATCCCACCACTAGGTATAAAGAGCAGTGACTATTTCTCAATTATTTTTTAGAATGATTAGGAGCCTAATGCAAATAATAAACTTCAAAAAACAGTGATTGAAGATGACTACATTAAGATTATTATAGGTCATGTAGAATAATACCTTTTTAATATAAATAGGGATAGCCCAATCACTATCCCTAACATTACTTATGATTTCGATTAACGAGTTCTTCCACCTAATTGTTGTTCAGCCATTTGCACTAAACGTTTTGTAATTTCTCCACCAACAGATCCGTTTGCACGAGATGTTGTATCAGCGCCAAGTGTAACACCGAATTCACTAGCGATTTCGTATTTCATTTGTTCTAGAGCTTGCTCTGCACCGTTAACTACTAATTGATTACTGTTGTTATTTCTAGCCATGTTGTCAGCTCCTATGAATGTAATGTGTTGCTATTCATAGGTTTTGATATTGTTAAGAGTTATATACATAGAAAATTAAATTAAATTAAGGAAGTGATTATAATTAAAAAACTCACCTGTATCTCTAGAAGGGAAGAGCTGAAAACATTTACTTAAAGACAGCTCCGATCTTCAGCTAATGCACGTTCGACCTGTTTTCATTAAGGCTGCATATAAAATAGTGGCATTTTCACGTTCTAGTAAACCGATACTGCCAATTACACTAGAGAGAGAAATTCGGACATCTCCAGCTCTTTCAATTAATGGTCGTATTCGCCCCGTGATATGTTGCGTTACCATTGGGGGCATATGGGCTATTTAGAAGAAACCATAGAAGAATTGGAAAAACAAATCGATCACCCCCTGTCCCCAGATCGTAAGGAAGTAGAATTATTGGATGGTATACCTGGTGTGAACAAAGCTGCCGCAGCTACTTTTATCGCAGGGATGGGCGTTAATTTGACCGTATTTAAGTCGGCTAAGCATCTTGCCCATGGACTGGTGTGAGTCCCGGAAATTATGAAAATGCTGATAAAAAAACAAGTAAAACCACACAAGGAAACAAAGCATTAAAAACGATGGCCGTAGAGTTTGTACTCGCAACCTCAAGGCAAAGTAATCGAATTGCTTCACATCGAAAAAGGATTACCAAACGGCAGGGAAAAATGAAAGGACGAATTGATTCTGCTCACTTATTATTGACGATTGCTTTCAACATCTTAAAAACAGGAGAACTCTACATGATCTAGGCTCAAATTACCTTGAAGAAAAACAAATTAACGAAGAATTAAAAATGATCGAATTCCTAAAAAAGAAAGGCTATTCAATCGCTCCATCTGAACAACAAACTGCATAACCAGTTAATATAACGACATAGCACATTTACGTCCTTCAAAAAATTAAAATATGGTGGGCTTATGTTGTATGGCCTTTCACGAATATGTTTTCATACAAAAAAGGTTGCCTCTGCAACCTCTCATAGTGAAGTAAATCACCCAGTTGTTTAACAACATAAATAAAATAGGATTTTTTCTAATTAAGATAACCGTAGAGTGTGTTTTGTAATGACATCAATCAATGCATCCCAATCGTTATAGTGAAGCTCATGCCCTGTACCATTCAATGTGAATAAGTCTGCATCTGTAATTAAGTTAGCAAGCATCTTCCCATGTTCGTATGGAATAATTGGATCTTCAGTACCATGGATGATCAAAGTAGGAACAGTTATTTCTTTCGTTCTCGTTAGGTATGACTCACCTCCCGATATTAGACCATGGTTATTCATGCTGGCTATGTTGTTAGACCTTCTTATTTCTTCGATTGCCAATCGGTGTACACGCTGTTCATCGAATGTATGTCTTGATCCAGAGATTATTCTCCATTTGCCTACGATAAATTCAATAATGGATTGGTCATTGGTCCAGTCTATTGCACCTGCTTGACCAAAAAATTTTGTCACTTTATCCTCCATTGGAGGTAGCTCTGGTGCAAAATTTGATGTCGCAATAAGGGTAACTGTCAAAACCCTTTCAGGGTGCCTTAATGCAATCATTTGAGTAAGCATGCCGCCCATTGACATCCCTACTATATGGGCTTGCTCAATACCATAACTATCTAACACATGAATAGCATCGTCAGCCAAATCTTCAAAGGAGTATTCTGGGTTTCCTGGTGGATAAGTAGTTGAACGGCCAACATCACGACTATCATACCGAATGACATATAGGCCCCGGTCTGCTAAGCGTTGACAGAAATCTTCTTCCCACCATACCATAGATGCAGTGGCTCCCATCATCAGTAAAATCGCTGGATCATTTACATTACCAAAGCTTTCAGTAAAAATAGTAATTCCATTCACTTTGATTGTTTGTTCGCTCATTTAAGATCCTCTCCTTTAAAATGAGTTTTACCATGAAAAATATGAGGACATGCTTTGTTTTAGACTAATACTATTTTTCTACACATATTTTACATAACATTAGTTGCACGAGTTAGTTGAATGAACTTATTATTCTTTGTCCAAATCATCATCTAAGAATGATGACTTTTTAGTTTCTTCGATACCATACTTCGATTCAAGGAGTTGACCAATTTTTGAACGGTTAATACCGTTTTTTACAGCATTTTCAATTACTAAATATAGAATAAATAACGATACAATAAATATAATAATCGATTTGAACATTTTTATTACCTCCATCACAAATAACTAATAAACCAATTATATCAAAAGTATTATTCTTCCAGTAAACTGGCCCGTTAACTTCATAAGAAAAAGAGCTGCAGAAGCAACCCTAACCAATGTTTTAATCAATAAACCATCCTTCATACTCTTCCTGGTTCAATGCCTTGATCTTGCCTAACCTATGCTGGTTTTTGTTACAATAAACTCATGTACGAAAATCTTGTGAGGAGATGAAGATGTACATTTAAATCACTATTTATTTAATAAAATATTATAATGAATTTAAGAATATGGTTTATTTTGGAGGAAAGGTAGATATGCTGAACATACGAAAAGTAAAAATGGAAGACTTACCTGAACTTGTAGTTATTGAACATCTTTGTTTTTCAAAAGAAGAAGCAGCTACAATAGAAGCGTTCGAAAAGCGCATTCAATTAATCCCGGATAGTTTTTTTGTAGCGGAGAAGGAGGGTGTGCTCGCGGGTTTAATCAATGGACCAGTCATTGACACAGCGTTCATTACAGATGATTTATTTAGTGAGATACAGGTAAACCCAGCGTCTGGTGGTCATCAAACTAT
Organism: Peribacillus butanolivorans; assembly: GCF_001273755.1. Lineage (GTDB taxonomy): Bacteria > Bacillota > Bacilli > Bacillales > DSM-1321 > Peribacillus > Peribacillus butanolivorans. The sequence goes on along the minus strand of NZ_LGYA01000001.1, from coordinate 1,638,462 downwards.
TTTAGGGTTAGCGGTGTCCCCGCATTTCCAAAAACGAGGCGTGGCATCCGCGTTACTTGCTCATCTTGAAAAAGAAGCGAGAGCGAACAAACGTGAAACGATTACACTTACTTGTAAAGAGAACTTAATTCGCTTCTATGAAAACTATGGATACCTCAACAGCGGTGTTTCAAGCTCAGAGCATGGAAGAGTCATTTGGTACAACATGAGTAAAAAATTATTATGAACGTTATATATCAGCTCTAAATCAATAAGACAATAAGAAAAGTTGCCAATCCACATCATGGATGGCTACTTTTTTTATTTTTACTGAACAGAGTAATATAAGCCTGCAGGGTGGTTAACGCACTGATCAATGAATACAGTGTATCCTTCTTTATGAAGAATCGCACCCGTTAGCTGAATTAGAGTTATATTTTAAGAACTTGTCTATTCTTTTCATTACATTTTCTAAGACTGTAATGGACTTTGAAGTATTAAATGGTTCAATATCTAAAGAATGATTAGCATTGGAGACTTTTTCAATTTTTATATTTGTTTTATTTTCAATTTCTTGGATTTTTCTAGAAATATAATGAGGGTCTTTATCGCCTATAACAATAAGGGTTGAATGATTACTACTTAATAATGCTTCAAAAATTGAATCAAACTTTAATAGTGGTGTAAGCAAAATCATTTTAGAATTCATATTCATATTCATATCAATTTTCATAAGTCCGTTGATGATAGGAATAGTACCAAGTGATTTTCCTAAAAATACCGTTTCTTGATATCGATGATTTTTAAACACCTCAGTAATGATGTGATTGACATCATTAACAATGATTTTTGTGATATCTATCAATGGAAACTTGATTACATCCTGGCCGTATGAATAATGAATATGAACGACATCATACTGAATCTGAAGCATTGTCATTGTCGAATAATAAAATAAAGGCTTCTCATACGTGTAACCCGCTTCAGAAAACATAAAACAAACAACCGGACTTCCGGTTTCAATATGTGTGTATTGAACTTCTTTTTCATTAATAAAAGTTGTTCTTTGATTAACCTTCATAATAGTCCCCCTAGTATCATTCATTTTTTTAAATCTTAAATATAAATAAAAGGGATACAATATGAAGTTCTTCTTAAACTCCCTAATTACTTTAATAAGAAAAAGCGACCTTCGTATATTTGAAGTATCGCATCTGTTAGTTAAACAATAAACTATAACTGTTTATAAACAAATTCTCTGTACTTTATAAAGTGATGTTTTTTATAGAACTCTTTTGCATCATCGTTTTCAAACCAATAATCTAATTCAATTAAATCTATATCGTTCCTTTTCGCTATTTTATATACCTCTTCCATTAACCTCGTTCCATAACCTTTTTTCTTTTGATTCTCAACTATACTAATCTGATGCACATATACAGAATTATAACCATTTTTAAAAACATTTTCTGGATAGTTTCTAATCTCTATCCACACGTAACCAAGTGATTCTTTATTATCTTCTAAAAGAAGGAAAACAAAACTGTTGTTGTTGATTAAACTTTTGAATGTATCTTTAATTTCACTATAGTTATATTCCTTGAAATATCTGGGATAAAGCTTTGCATGCAAATTGTGAACATATCGATTTAATTTTGCAATTTTTTCATAATCAGTAGTTTGTCTAATTTGCATAATTTCCCCTACCTAACTATTCCTATTTGTTCCATGCGAACCATCAATCTCTTAAAAAATCACGTTCGAATCGAAGTGAACAATAGGACGACTTTCTTTTATTCTCCGTTCAATTTTTTGAACTGTTTTGTTTAATTGACTATCTGTATTCTTTAAATCGTACTTTTTATAGAAAAAACTATATAAAGTTAGATCTCTTAACTTTAAAAATAGAGGTATTGTTTCATAATCTTCAGGTGCAAGGTGATTTTCTGTCTCATATCCTTTTATGAATTCCCTCATAAATTCGGTAGCATATCCATCGAGGTCATTTACGCCCTCACGTTCTAAGCTCCACATAAAATAATACAGAGGTATTGCCAAATCGCTTGCAAACCAGTGATTAGAACAGTCATCAAAGTCAAAAACAAAAATCTCACCTTCATGATAATGGAAATTGCCGTGATGAATATCAGAATGAATCAATCCAAAGTTATCTTGATGAACTGGAAGAGCATTTAATTTCTTAATAATTAATTCTTGTTGGTGTATCACATGCTCTGGAACATCAACATGATAGAGTGTTGCATTCAATAATTCTTCTTCATACCAATTCAATCTTTTATATTCTGTTCCAGGCTTGTAACTTTTTGTTTTTTTATGTAGTTGGCCTATTGTTTTCCCCCATTCAAAAAATAAATGTTCGTTAAAATTTTCATCAGTTACTTTCATCCTTGCTCCAGGTGCTTTTTCAAACAGACAACAATAAAAATTTGTCCCATCAAGACCCGTAACAATTTCAACTAAGTTATTTTCTGTTGAAGGAATAACTTTCGGAATATTACTTCCATTATTTTGTAAATATTCAATCCACTTTAACTCAGCAAGCACTTGCTCTTTTGTACGATGTGATTGATGTGTCAATCTCAAGATGAATGGTGTTCCATCCCGGTAAACCTCAAATACATAGTTTTCTGCATCCCCAAGTTTTACTGGACTCTCTGCACTCACTTGAAAAAAACGCCCGGCCAATTCCACCATTTCATTTGTAAAAATACTTTCTACCGCCGCTTCCATTATCTTCACTCCTATTAATGATGTTGCTTAAGCAACAAATGACTAGTTAGTAAAAAAACGAATTACATATGTTTTATACGATATCAATGTACCTTTTCCCTTTATTTGTATTTCATTCTTTTTTTATAAAGCTTTATGATAACAAAGGTAAATATATGTTTATATGTGTGAAGAGACTAAGAAAGAATTCCTACCATTTTTAAAATCTCGCCCATTTGTTAAAAAAGGTCAAACAGCACGCTTTAACTATCCTGCACCTCCATAAGAATTGGTTGCCTCAGCAACTCCTCCACTCTTATTTCAAATTCTTTTGTTTTTATAGCTGAATTGTTTGAGTCAATGTCACTTTTTATTATTACTGTTCTTTTGCTTCTATTTTTTCTAAAACTTTATCATTATTGTTAAAAACTTTTTGCCAAAGGTTAAAAACATGGATTGAAAAATAGTTTGAAAAACCCACTACAACAATTTGAATTATAACTGTCACTAAAGTAGATACCTTTTCACATCCTTGATTTTAAACCTGCTCACTTTTTTGTTAATGTTCTGTATCCACGGAATAAATCACTTAAATCAATTTGCATGGTGTTTATAAAAGCTGTCCAGATAAATGAGTCTCCTTTATATTTTTATATTAGTAAACCTCCTCGATTTTTTTTATGTATATAATATTTAGGAACTTTCCTCCCCATTTAGCTATACAAAAAAAGGACTGCATCAGCAGCCCTTTTGTAGACTCTTGCACTTTTTAAAAGCCAAAAAGTAAATGATTTGTATTTGAAAGCATCAAATAGTATAAATCATCGGAAACTTTTCTTAACAACGAAAGTTATATTTATTTAATAATTAATTCGAATAAATTGTTAAAAGGGATCTTATGTCTATTTTGCATTCCTGTGTTCATCGAAATCAATTTGACATTCTTCTAACGGAATTACTTTAGTTTTCTTAATAAATTTATAGCCAAGCCACATCACCAAAAATAATGGGATACCAAGATAGCTAGCAATTACACTCGCCCACTCAATGTGATCTCCGATAAAGGCTTGATAGTTTTGCGCCAATAAAACCGAAAAACAAAGGATAAATGAAAATATCGGTCCGAAAGGAAACCATTTTGAAAGATAAGGAAGATCTTCCAGTGAAAAACCTTGAGCAATGTATGCTTTTCTAAACCGGTAATGACTGGCAGCTATACCCAGCCAAAATATAAATCCAGTGACTCCAACTGCATTCATCAGCCAAATATATATTACTCCATCACCGAAAATGGAAGCAAAAAATGCCAACATCCCTACAAGTGAAGTTACAACCAGTCCCCAAATGGGAACCCCGCGTTTGTTGAGCTTCCCAAAAATACGCGGTGCCAGCCCTTCATTTGCCATTGAGTACAACATTCGGCTTGTCACGTAAAGACTCGAATTACCTGCGGATAGTACGGCTGTTAAAATGATAGCATTCATCACGGAAGCAGCAAATGCCAGTCCCACTTTTTCAAACACCATCGTAAACGGACTAACCATGATCGTATGTCCCTGCAGACTGCTATTCGTATAAGGAACTATCAACCCAATAACAAATATCGCTAGGATGTAAAATAGGAAAATCCTCCAAAAGATGCTGCGAACTGCACGTGGAACATTTTTTGCCGGATCTTCACTCTCGCCGGCTGCAACACCAACTATTTCTGTCCCTTGAAAAGAAAAACCAGCAGCTATGAAAATACCCAATGTTGCTAAAAAACCACCGGCAAACGGAGCGTCGCCAACTGTGAAGTTTTTAAAACCAATCGCCTCTCCATTCATAATCCCGAATATCATCAATATACCGACAACGATAAAAATGATGATGGTCGCCACTTTAATGAGCGAAAACCAATATTCCCCTTCTCCATACCCTTTAACGGATACGTAATTCAACAAGAATATCAAAACTAAAAACAAAGAACTCCATAACAATGACGGGCTGTGAGGAAACCAAAACTTCATAACCATCGTTGCAGCAGATAGTTCCGCGGCAAGCGTCATCGCCCAAGTAAACCAATAATTCCAACCAAGCGCAAACCCAAGTGCTGGATCAATAAAACGTGTTGCGTAGGTACTGAAAGCTCCGCTGACTGGCATAAATGATGCTAGTTCTCCTAGACTTGTCATAATAAAATAAACCATTATACCGATAACGGCATAAGCGACCAAAGCCCCTCCAGGTCCTGCAGAGGCAATGGCCGGCCCGCTGCCGAGAAAAAGCCCTGTTCCAATCGCACCGCCCAACGAAATCATCGTTAGATGGCGCGCTTTTAGTTTTCTTTGTAAAGTATTTGACGGCTGGTTTTGTTCATTTTTAGCAGGCAGTTGCAATTGCTGATTTTCCAAATTAGATTCCCCTCCAATAATGCAATTTTATCTTGAATCAATAAAGCAAAGGAAATCACTCTATCAATAGGTTTAATTCTTCCGATTTTTCTTTATCACGGCCGTTATTAAAACATATTATTAACTTTTTTTTGGAATATAGGGGTCTGTGTAGCATTACGCAACTTGATTAGCTGACATAAAAACCCTGTAAAGGACTACTTTTTGATCTTATTAGCCTAACCTTTATAGAATAAGCTTCGCATGCATTTTTAAAATTCGGTTACTCCCTCACATACTATTATTTGGTGGGTAAGCTCCTATGAATAAATGAATTCCAATCGATTTGATGTAACCAGCTTGCCGCTGCTTCAATATCTTTTGAAAAGATACGATCATGTGTAATGCTTGGAATAAGCTTTCTTGCTTCCGTATACAACTCTTTTGTAAATGGAGCCATCTTTTCTGTTCCACGGTATTCCACCGCCTGCAAGGCACAAATGAGTTCAATCGCCAAAACGCGACGAACGTTTTGAATGATTTGATGGGCGTGTCGGGATCCAATCGTTCCCATGCTTACATGATCTTCTTGGTTCGCTGAAGATGGTATGGAATCCACACTTGCAGGATGTGCGAGTGTTTTATTTTCAGAGACGAGTGAAGCGGCACAATATTGCATGATCATCGCTCCCGACTGCAAGCCAGGTTCCGGACTTAAGAATGGTGGTAAATCATTCAGCTGAGGATTGACGAGTCGCTCAATACGGCGCTCTGAAATATTCGCAAGCTCGGCCACAGCGATTTTCATATAGTCCATCGCAAATGCAATCGGCTGACCATGGAAGTTGCCTCCTGAAATAACCTTTTCACCATCATCAAAAATAAGCGGATTATCCGTTGCAGCATTCATTTCGATTTCCAATTTTTCTTTTACATAATCGAGAGTTTGCCATGATGCCCCATGCACTTGCGGGATGCAGCGGAGAGAATACGCATCCTGTACCCGTAGTTCCCCTTGCTTGGTGATGAGCTGGCTACCGTTGATCATGCGGCGGATCCGTTCCGCGACCTCTGATTGCTGGCGGTAACCGCGAGCTAGATGAACATCCGGATCAAAGGCGTCTTCAATGCCGCGTAACCCTTCTAACGTCATTGAAGCAATCGCCTCAGTTTGATGGGCCAGCTGTTCAGCTTCGATGTAATTGACGAGTCCCATTCCCGTCATGGCCTGCGTTCCGTTAATCAAAGCAAGACCTTCTTTTGCTTTAAGTGTCAGCGGAAGAATGCCTTCTTTCGATAAAGCTATGATGGCCTCCATTCGCTCCCCTTTATAGAACACTTCGCCCTCTCCCATCAATACAAGTGCCAAATGAGAAAGAGGCGCCAAGTCCCCACTCGCCCCTAGCGAGCCTTGCTGAGGGATGACCGGATGGATATGCGCATTCAAAAGCTCAAGCAAACGCTCAATGACAACAGGACGAACGCCGGAAAACCCTTTTAATAGCGCGTTGGCGCGGAGAAGAACCATAGCTCTTGAAACCAATTCAGGAAACGGTTCTCCTACTCCGCATGCATGGGAATGAATCAAATTCCACTGCAGCTGCTCTACGTCACCTGCATCAATCAACACATCGCTGAATTTTCCAAAACCGGTTGTAATACCATAGACTACTTTCTTTTGTTTCACGATATTTTCAACAGCTTCCCTACTTTTTTCCACTTTCTTAACACTATCGGCTGAAGCCGTGACAAACGCATTACCATACAATACTTTTTTCGCCTCTTCAATTGTTAAAGATTGGCCCGTTAACATAATCATTTCCTACACCCCTTATTCTTTTTTTAAAACAAACAAAAAGGAGGCTATATTGACAGACTTATCCAGTCGTCAATACAGCCCCCTATTTCACTAAATAACTATAGGCTTTAAATTATTTAAATGTGGTTAATTCTCAAGCTAACCGGTTCATGTTCAAATCCCCGAACTTGTGCTCCAATCGTTCCATACACGGCGACAGCAATCCATTCACCTTCGTCCCCGTTTTTAAACGGCCTGCCTCGAACGATAAGCAAACCGAAGTCCCGCCGTCCTCAAAAGACCGCCAAGCTCGACTTCGCCGCGTGTCACTCCATGCAGTGCTTCGATAATCGCAAGATACAGCACATGCATATCACGATAAATATCGGGATTGACTAATCCCAGTCTTATTGCTGACGTCTCAATGGCCACTACTATTTTTTGCTACTCCATTGAACCGACTTTTCCTTTTCCATAAGGCCAATTCATTCGTTTTAGATCGCTTGTTAATAAGACTTCTCCCGCTAATCCGTACATGATGCATGAAACCCGATTCTTTTGTCGAATACCATTGTCATGCTGAGAATTCTTTTTAATTTTCTAAATATACTAATAACTAAATATCATTGTAAGCGGATACATACCATTCGTCAACATATTTTCACTATTTTATTAAAGTAACTGGCTTTTGGATATAATCTTTAGATAATTCTTTTATAGGTGTCTCTTCTTTTACTATCTCTCCTTTTGCTGTTATACTCTTACCACTTTCATCTTGAACTGCTTTTACTTTTAACTCGCCTGGCGGAAGCTGTTCATCCATTGTCCAAAAAAGCCATTCCAACAAAGGTTTTTCGAAAAAATCAAATTTCCGATTTTCACCCCTTATTTCATATAGCCTTATTACATCTTTTATTTTTCATTTACAGTGAATGATGGTGTTTATTTTGAATTGTTGTTAGGTGAAATAATTTTAGAACAAGAATTTGATTTATTACTTTTTTCCTTTGGGCCTTTATGTACTTCTGCTTTCGCAACATTGTAATTCTTTTGCTTCGAAGTACACCCTAACAATAAAACTGAGGATAAAACTAAAACAACAAAATAGTGTATTTTCATTTTATGGCAGTTCGTTGTACCATTCGTGATTGTTGCAAGAAGAGAACGAAAGATGATATCATCCCTCGGAACAAGGGATTACGAGAGTTCTATGATAAGAAACGTGAAGAAGGAAAGCCCTTTAAATAAGCGACTTTCCAAGATCTAGCCTAGTTTAAAAGTATAACTAAATAGCATGAAATATTTTAAGTGTTCATTGAAAAATGTTGACAAACTATTAGCTGGTTTAGCACCATAAGAAAAAGAGCTGTCAAAGCAACTCCCTTTTGTATAGTGACAATAAAAATGTTTCATTTACAATAAAGTCATTTAAAATTAAACAAGGAATTGTAAAATATGTCTAGAAGATATTAACATAAACTACATAATTCTATAGGTAACTGAAAACCTACATCTTTTTTTATGGTCTTTTTACACTATCTACCTATAGGGGATAATATCCAACTCACCCATTTCTACGTAAAGAAGAAATCATGCATATTTAAGCTGAACATTACTATCGATCAACTGTAACTGATACTGCTGAATTAATTCTATTAATTGCTTACTATATATTCTCTCACCTTCTTCATTTTCTATCGTACTGTACCCAGCTTCTTGTAATGCCAGAGCCTGCTCCATATATGTGTTGGAAGAAAACAATCCATGCTTTCTGTAACGAGGATTTTCAGATAAGAATAAACCATGATCTTCTACTGATTCATATACATCCTCATACACCCTGAAATCATCTTTAATGGTCTGATTATAAAACTCATTCGTACTTAAATTCGCTGTTTTCTCGTTCCAATTATAGCTTTTGATTCCAAAAAAATTATGATACTTCGTTGATAATTGTGACCTTCCCCAATTCGATTCCAGTATAGCTTGTGCGATTGTAATAGAAGGCAGGATTTTGTACGCTTTATAATTAGAGATCGCTGCCTCTTCAATACTCTCGATAAAATATCGTTGCATACTATTGTTATTGTTTTTCGCTGCTATGTCCCCTTCACTAGATAATTGCTTCAGGAACGAACCAACACGCTTTTTTTGCTTTTGATTGTATTTCATATCCTTGGTCACTTGTTGCATATCCTTTAATATATAGTCATTCTCCCTTTTTCCTATAAAACGAGCTGTAATGCTTTTTATTTCATTTTTAGATACAGAATTAAGACCATATTCAGTATGTACGACCGCGGCTACGTTTCGCCAATCTACTTGTACTTTCCCATGGCTTGTTTCATCGACAATCATTTGAATTTCTTTGATTTTCTCTATTGGAATAGCAATCTCTTTAACAGACGCGAAGTAAATCAACGCCACTAGTAAGATACTTGCCACAAATGCTACTTTTCCGTTTTCCATCTTGTCTCTCCTTCCCATTTAACATCATTTATATATTTGTTATTTAATGCTGCATTCTTCTTTCATTCATTATCATAACTTCCTTATGTCACAGCAATATAACAAACAAAAAAAGCATCCCTAAAAAGGTGATGCTTTCAAGCTAAATTCAAATGAAACCATATACTAAAACTAATATACGAATCCTCTAGCTTCACTTCATACGACAATTCATTTTCATCTAAAATAGTAGCCACAATAGATAGGCCTAGTCCTGTTCCTGAGAATGTTTTGTTTCTCGATTCTTCTATCACATAGAAAGAATCCCAAATTTGAGTTAAATGCTCTTGCTGTACACGGGTTGTCTTATTTTTGATTGTACATTTTAATTCGTTATCTCTATCATTCGTTAGTAATATTTCGAAATAGTCTTCTTCGCCGTACTTGATAGCGTTGCTAATCAAATTATGAAATACGATCTCCATTTGACTCAAATCTTCTTCAATACTAAAATTCTCAATTGAATCAAGATTGCTCCTTACATGTAAATGATTGTTCTGTAAAGTAATTTTATATTGGGCTATAACTTTTTGAAGAAGCTCTCTTAAATCAAACTTTGATTTGTTCACTTTCATCGCTTGCACTTTAGACAGTTTTATTAAATAATCGACCATTTCAGAGGTATATGTTACTTGTTCCAGAATGACATCCGTATATGTTCCATCATCTAACCCATCTTGTATCCCAATCGTATAGGCTTGTATTAATGATAACGGTGTTTTTACTTCGTGCGATATACTAGATATCAACGTGTTCAAGCTTTGGTTTTTCTTTACTAGCTCAGAATGGGCATTTTTCAAGCGATTACTCATCTCATTAATGCTATAAGACAATTCCTCAATTTCATCACCTGATTTAATCTCGACTTGTTTAAAATTCAGATTGGAAATGTCCTTCGCTACACTCTTTAATTTCTCTAATGGTGTAATAATTTTTTGAGAGAAATATGCGACCAACAATAAACTAATGATAATGCCTAGTAGAATGGAATATAAATTCAATTGATTTACAATTTGTAAAGCATCCGTATTATGCACAACCACTGTTCCTAGCAAGATCAACTGATTCTCCTGCTCATATAATACTGTTAATAAGCTGGACTTCAGTTTCCCTTGATTGAATAACAGTTTGACCGTTTGCCCTTTAGCTACTTTTTGTAAAGTCTCATCTGTAATCCAAAATTTATTCAGTACGACTTTATCCTTAAACAAAGCAAATTGAACATTATCATTGATCGCTTCCGTGCTACCATGATTCTCAACCATTACAATTGTAACGTTATTATTGTTCTCAATTCTTTGTTCTGCTTCTACTAATTCTTCTATACTCAAGTTCTGCACTTCAAAATAAATGGAGGTGAGCCTTTGTTTCATTTTATACAAGTAATAATCAGACGAGAAATAATTATTCAATAAATAAGATATACCGAAGACTAACAGCATAATGATGCTTACCATCATTAATAGTTTCTTGCTTATTTTATTCATTTTTATCATAAAAACTATATCCTGTTCCTCTGTGGGTGATAATATGCTCCGCTCCAATTTTGTCACGCAACCTATTGATGTGAGTATCAACCGTCCTTTCTTCGCCGACATAATCCATGCCCCAGACTGACGGTAACAAAACTTCCCTAGACAAAACCTGTCCTTTGTTTTCGTATAAGTATCGCAGTAAATCAAACTCTTTTTTATAAAGAGTCAATTCTTCCCCCTCCCTAAAGACTTTCTGCCTTTGTAAATCTATCTTTAAATTCCTTATTTCGATCAACTTCTCCATACGTAATATTTTCTTGACTCTAAGAATCAAAATACGGGGATCGAATGGTTTTCTGAGATATTCATCCGCTCCAATATCCAAAGCACTGAATTCATCATCGTTAGAAGACCTCGCTGTTAGCATAACAACCTTTGCCAAACTTGTTTTCTTGATTTCTTGACAAACCTCTATGCCGCTCATCTTCGGCATCATCCAATCCAACACCGCAAGATCGACTTTCTCGGAGAAAAAAAGGTCGAGCGCTTCTTCTCCATCATTGGCGGCAAAAACAGTGAATCCCTCTTTCTCAAAATATGTCTTTAAGATGATTGTCATTTGCTTCTCATCATCGGCAATTAAAATGTTCAAGCCGCTTATCTCCTTTCTCCTCACAAATCCACTTTATTTCATTCAAAACAAAAAGGTGAAAACCATTTTATAGGTTTCACCTACTATTTCATAATGATGCCTATTACTTCTTAAGTTCTTGCTTTAATGTATTCCAAATCTGATTATCTACCTGTATGTCTTCTCGGTTCGGTCTTTTACCATTCTCTAATGCCTCCCAGTATTTCCACTTAGGCGGCTGATCACCTAATTCATAATCCATGCCTTCTCACGTATCTTCACGGAAAGCATAGAAAGCCCAATGCCAGCCATACTCATCAAAAATGGAAATTAAGTCTGATAAATATTGATCCGATCCTTTTACCATCCGATTAATGCCGAATTCTTCTGCAATGATGCGATTAGCCGGTATATTATGTTCTTCCGCCCACTTTTCAATAGGTTCTAAAAATTGTTGCAGTGCTTCTTTATTGAACATTTTTTCTGTCTGTTCTTCACCAACTTTTACTTTGCCAGGGTACTCATACGTAAAGCCTTTTCTTCGATTTTGGCTGGTCATTTCGTAAGGCTCGTACATATGGAAAGCATATAACACTTTATCGTCTTTCATTGGTTTCAAATATTGAAATGCCCAAGGAGTCGAATACAGACCTGAATTCAATATGATTGGCGTTTCAGAATCTACTGTTCGAATAGATTGCACAATCGTTTCATATAACTTATTTAAATCCGCAGCTGTGTTTTCAACTTTGCTGTACCATGCATGATAGTCCTCTGTCCAAAAATCATTAAACCCTGTAGCCGTTTTAGGGTGCGGTTCATTGATAAGATTATAACCAATAATAGCTGGATGATCTTTCAACCTACTCGCAAGGTCTTTCCAAAACTGAGCTGATTGTTCATGGTAACTGAAATCCTGCCAAATGCGATCATCATTTTTATAATCGTTAAACTGTCTCCATCGATTGCCCGGTAGACTCAGGACCGTCAGCACAACTTTTGACCCACGCTAGTAAGCCGCATCCAGTTCCGCTTTCAACTTAGTAAAATCCTCTTCAACGATACCTTCATATTGATCGGCATTCCCTATTAAGAAATCCTTATTAGGATTAGCATCAGCCTGATCATTAAATAAAAAGTCTCTATCCTTCGCCCATTTATCCGGAGCTAAACGAATGTATTCAATGTTAAATTCTTTTGCTGCTTCATAATTACCCGGTAAAGATGTGGAATTCATAAAATTTGTTCCTTTTCTCTGCTCATCCCAAAAAGCAATTTTTGTAATTCCTTTTTCATCTTTTTCATCTTTCTCTTCCAACGCACTGCACCCTGAAACAAATAGAACGAATATACAAATCAAAAACATCACACTTCTATAAATCTTCTTTGATACTTTTATCTTACTTTCATTCCTCATATGATCACCTCACAACATATTGTAGTAAATCTATGTTACAAGAATGTCACAACAAACCTTGAAAAACTTTATTGTCATTTGACGATAAGTGCACGGGTTAAATACACGAAATTTTCAAATAACTTCATTGTTTCAATTCATCGAACTCCCCACTTTTTCATCCTACCATTATCTTAGTAAGTATTGCTCTTTAACAAATCTACCCCTTTAGCTCAATAAGTACATTAGTTCACAAAGCCATGTATTAATTTAAAGGAAATGTTGTTTTAAATAAGAGTGAGATCTTCTTTTATGATTGAGTACATATATAAATCATCGAATTTACCACATGTAAATTCATAATGTCTCAGCAAGCCCTCTCTTCTAAAGCCTTGCTTTTCTACTAGTTTTTGTGATGGGAGATTAGCAGGTTCAATTAGAGCCTCAATTCTTTCTAACTGAAAGTGACGATAACCATACTTAACAACGGCTTCCAATGCTTCACTAGCTATCCCTTTTCCCCAGTAATCTTTGCTTAATTCATATCCAACTTCAGCTCGATAATGTTTGGTAAGCATATTAAGAAAACCACAACTTCCTATTACCTTACCAGAATTTTTTAGTGTAATTCCCCATCTAATTCCTGTACCTTCTTCGTATATAGATTTGTACCACCTAATTTCATCCCATACGTCTTCTACTGTTTGGCAAGGTACTAACCCCATAGGTTTCACAACATCTTTATCGGATAGATATTTAAACATATCTTTAGCATCCTCTATTATTACTTCTCGTAAGATTAATCTTCTTGTTTCAATTATAGGAAATTCTCTTTTCATTGAATTTCCCTCCTCTCAAGTTTTAATAGAGCTAATCGTAAAAAAAACAATGAAACTATTATCTATTCTTTAACTGGTTCAATCATTACTAAATTAAACCATTAATCAACGTTCTTTTACTGCAAGAGCACAAAATATTGTTTTAATGCTAGCTTGCCCCTTTAGTTCCAAAAGGAGCTGCCAAACAGCTCCAGGTAAGGACGTAGATCACCGTTAGTTGAATTAATGAAGTAACCTTCTATTGATAAATACGTACACAATTGTTAATAAAACCAACATAGCAATTATAAGAACCATTACTTCAAAAGGATAGTCAATAAAACTATTGATGACTACTAACAATCTAACGGTAGAAAAAAAACTCCACCTGTTATTGTACCTAACAAAGACTTTTTTTAAATCATTTTTTCATTTAATCCAGCTAACAACCATGTTTGCTTTTTCACAGCTACTAAGTACGACACAAGTAAAAGAGCGATTCCAATAACCAATAATCCGTAATCCACCCTCAGACCTCCCAAGGACAACTTTATTTCTTGTTACTATTTATACGAATTAAAAAGGGGAAAGTTTCCATTAATTCAGCTTTCCTGCCCGTTTATTTTGCATTAAAAAAAGAGTGATTCTCACAGCTCTTTTATGAACAATTGCGCAGTTTAGTTGAATAAGATTAAAGGGGCTATTTTGTTTTTGTACCTTGATGAAAAAACATTTGCCATCTACCATTTCTATATTTCCAGATTGAACTTCGTAATGTATGTTCCATTTTTATTTCATTATAAATTCGATAGGTAGTTAACACTGTATCCTCAGACAATTGATGTATTTCAAAATTACTTAATGTCATTGTTCCAACGCCAATCCCCTCATCTCCAATGCAATCCCTTTTATACCATACGTTACCTGAACTTCCGAACTCAAAAAAATCATCTTTCAACAATTTTGAAAGTTCTTCAGGAGATGTACGGATTTCAGGTTTTAACAAAGTCTCCTCTAATTGACACAAATGTTCTTTTAACGAAGATTTACTCTCCATTTTCCCAGTCCCCTTTTTAATTTCTGCAGTTGTTTCTTTGCTTTTATTTTGTAGAGGGTTTTTTCTATAATAATATGAAATATTCTTAGGAAAATACCTAACTAAACAGCTGCAAACCTCTGTCTACATTGATGTTTAAAAGATTATATTGCGAATGATATTCTGTTATTCATATACCATATCCATTGGGAATTAGATACCAAGCGCAGGGAGCTAATACATCAGTTCTTGCTGAAGAAATTATTGCTTCCTTTGCATAAAAAATGCCCGATTCCATCACATCTAGAATCGGGCATTTTTTTGCTATTAATATTAAGGTAAAACTGTGCCTCCCATTAAATATACGTTCAAAAGTCGCCATAAACTCTTTCGATTTTTCGTTTCCTTGGTTTTAAGTCAAGTACGGAGCAGCACGATCACGAATACTTAATGAAATTTACCAGTTAATCTAAAACCGATTTCTGCAACAAGAGTTGACAGTAAAAATGTTCCTGTGTATACAACTAGTGAAATAACAACTATACGCCATCCTAATTTTTTAAACTCTTTCAAATCTTTCCCGAAAGATAGGCCGGCATACGCTAAAATAGGTGTTGCCAAGGCCATAAAATTAACTTGTTCCGTTACTTTTATGATTGATGCGTTTCCTGGAAAAATCGGCGTTGTAATCAATAATGCTAACATTGAAACCCAAACAACAATTGGTAGTTTAATAGGGATGATTTTTGCGAAAAAGAACCCTAATATCGTAACAGCAACAATGATCATCATACCTGGTAATGCGTCAATAGGCGAAACATTATATCCAACCCAATTTCCCATAATGGCTATTATTCCAATAATAATAAAAGTCAATATTTTATCTTTCATATAAAATCTCCCCTTTATGTCCTATGCTCCAATATTTTTCATTTGATCTTTTTTTGACTTTCGCCCTAAAATAGGTTCAAATTTGTTGTATAAATAGTTTGTAAAAGGAAGAGAAAAGAATACACAAATATACGTTCCTAAAATTGTTGTAATTAAGTTAGCAGCACCAGCAAAAACTGCAATATCCTTTGCGGATTCTGGGAATATAACGGCTAATGCTCCAGACATGGCAGCCATCATACTACCTGAACCTACACCGGCACCCATGGCTAGTGAAATTGGGTGAAACCAACCAGTTTGAGCCAAAAAACTTGCTAACACTGACAGATATAAAGCTCCAAACAAAGTACCACAAACATATACTCCAAGTGCTCCCCGTCCTTCTGGTGAATCAGAGCCATATTTTTCAGCAATAATAGCTAAGTTAGGTTCTCTATCAATTGAAAAAGTAGCACCGACTGCTTCTCTTTTCATTCCAAGAAGTAAAGCAATTGGTAAACCTAATAGGATTGTCCCTGCAAAATGCCCCAATTCTTGTAATCCTAAAGAAATCCCCGCATCAAATATCTTCGGCAATGATGGCCCCATTAACATTCCCAATTTGGCTACAAAAAGCATGAATGAAATCCCTAAAATATTGGCGGCTACATTCATTTCTTTCATTTTTAAAATTTTTAAAGAAGGTAAACTAATAACCGCTCCGATAATTAATGCATACAACATTGGAAATAATGCAATAGCTCCAATCCCTATGTTAAACGTTTTTACGCCGATAAATTCTGTAACACAGACTAATATCAAAACAAATAAATGAATTTTCCAATTACGCAGAGAATTTTCTTGCACTTTTTTACACTCCTTTTCTACAAATAGAGCTGATTCTAAAAAGGAAAACCAACACTATTATTGCTTATTATTTTTTACTTATTGAATTTTTTCAGTAGTATTTAATGCTAGTCCAACGATAAGAGAAATCCCTTGGATCATCGCTTTTTCATCTGGTAAAAATACGTCACTATGTAGCTTCATAGGATCCTCTGGGTTTTCTCCTACTCCTAAGAATACAAATGTACCCGGGACTTTTTCTAGATAGAAAGCAAAATCTTCACTTGCCATACTTGGTTTACTCAACCACTGCACTGAGTTTTCTCCAAATAATTCAGTAGCAATAGCAGCAGTATGTTCATTAAATTTTGGATCATTCATTGTAACAGGATACCCCACTGTAAAGTTATAGTTTATTTCAACTTCTAATTTTAGAGCGGAAGCTACTCCCTCGATAATTCGTTGAATACTTTCAGCCACTTCCTTACGAGTGTTCGCATTAAGTGTTCGTACAGTTCCTTTAAAACTAGCTTTTTCAGGAATGATATTATAGCCATCTCCCGCTTCGATTGTTCCGATTGTAATAACAACAGAATCTACTGGATCTGTTTCTCTGCTAACAATTGTTTGTAGAGCTGTTACAACATGAGCAGCGCCCACAATAGCATCTACTCCTTGATGAGGTGCTGCCCCGTGACCTTGTTTACCTTTTAAAATAACATCAAAAGAATCCATACTTGCCATAATCGCACCATTTCTAAAACCGTATATTCCAGTTTCTAACTCAGGCCAAACATGAAAAGCAAAAGCATGGTCAACGGGAGGATTACTTAATACACCTTCCTCAACCATCATTATTCCACCGCCCTTCATCTCTTCAGCAGGTTGAAAAATGAATTTTATCGTACCCGAAATATTATGCTTATTTTGAGATAAAATATTAGCGGCAGATAGTAACATTGCAGTATGCATATCATGTCCGCAAGCATGCATAACCCCAGGATTTTTAGATTTGTAGCTTACATCTGTTTTCTCCTGAATAGGTAAAGCATCAATATCCGCTCGTAAAGCAAGCACAGGCCCCTCTTTCTCTCCACGAAGAATACCAACAACACCTGTCTTAGCTACTCCCGTTGTCACTTCAATTCCAAGCTCTTTTAAATAATTCGCAATAATTTCAGCCGTTTTATGCTCTTCAAATCCAAGCTCAGGATTTTCATGGATCATTCTTCTTAATCTCACAGCTTCTTCAAATATTCCAGATGTTTGCTCTACTATTTCAGCTGGCTTTAATGAATTTGAAAAATTTTTGATACTCATCATCATCATCCCCTAAAGAAAAATATACACAAAATATTCTTACTATAATAATAATATTTTAGTTAGATAAACTTTCATTATTATAAAAAAATGATTTCTCTAAAAAAACCCTATAATTCGATAACTCTTAATAGATATTGTTATACTACCATTTCAAATATTAACTGTAAATATTGAAAATACAAAAAAATCATTATTCGCAATAAGTGAGTGTTCAAAAAGGAGAACAAAAAGAGTTAGATGTTCGGGAGCGACAATTTTTAGGACCTGATCTTATGGAGTTAATAAGCGAGGAGCGGACTTGAACAAGACAAGGAAAGCTAAAAGAGTTAGCTTTTTTGAGGACGGGTACAACTTTAGAAGAAGGTCATAAAAAGGCTGGTGTAAAAACTACTTTCTAGAAACTTTGAGAATCAGTTTTCTGACGTTAGCCTTCCCTCTTATCTGTAATAAAGTACCCTATTGGTTTATTGGTTGGCTAAAACTGAACGATCTTCAAGGTGCATTGCCAAAGTATAAGCATTGGACAATAGTCTTCCAGCGATAACAACTAAAGATAGTGTTGAGAATTAAAACTAGAATTCGAACACACCTCGATCCTCATATCAAAAGAAAAAAACTTTCGTGCTGAAACAGAAGCTATTCTAAATGACCAATTTCAACAGCAAGCAGCTGTTTAAGCAACCAACGATATCACCGATAAAGTAGATCTAACTTAATTAGCTAACTCCAAATTACAAATGAATAGCACCCTTTGATGTTTAATGCAGGGGCATATCCTCTTTTTTAGCTGTTTTACATACTCCTTGAGTCAATTACGACATCTAAGGATCACTACTTTCTTAACCTACCCTTTTAGTTCTAAAAAAAGCAAAAATAGAAAGCTAGTTTACATAAAGGAACAAAATACGAAAAAGCCCTTTTTTCTTCAAATAAGGGCTTTTCCTGTTAAAATGTACCTTTACGAACGACTTTACTATAAAAGGCATGATCTAAAATTGAAAAGAATCCAATCAAACTGTTCACAAACCTATCATCCATCAATCTTTTTTTAATTAAGCGACATCTTTGAACTCTCCCGTTTTGAGTAAATAATTTTTCTTACAATTTACTTGACAGGGATATAAGCGATAAGATAACAAGGGATTTCACATCGCCGTGAGTTTATGCTACGGCTCTCGAGTCGATTTTCTGTTTCCGTTTGTTCTTGTTCTTTTTCTTATACCACCACATATAAACACCAGTGAACATCAGTATAGATGGAGTAAGACCACCGATAGCATACAAAATTTTAGTGAATAAGCCACCAAAACTACCAGTATGTAATGGAAGGTGCCATGTTTGATACATAAGCCCACTATTAACACGTGGATCTAGCTTGCCCACTACTTTTCCGCTATACTGATCTAACCATACTTTTACATTTCCATTCCCTGGATCGAATGAACCGCTGAGACGAAATTCCACTGCGCCTTCTGGAGTTCCTCTTTCCACCTTATCGGGCATTCTAACTTGCATAAGTGTTCCCTGAGGCACTGCTTTTTCAGCCCTACTTAACAATTCATCAAGTGGATCTACGTGTTTTCATAGAAATGCCTTCTTTCCAAAAGTAGTATGAAATTATGAATGATAATCAATAATATAAAGAGAATGATTATCATTGTCAATAAAAACTTGTAAAAGGCTACACAACCCTTATCTGATAATCTTTAGATGACCCTAACTATAATAAAAAGAGATGCCCCAAAAGTTATACTTTTGGAACATCCACTTTTAGAAAATGTGTTCAAAAACTTGTAATTTTTCCTAGAAACGTTCGTGGTGCTAAAACCAGCTGTATTCCCCAATGGCTTTCACGAGATCTTCTTCTGTTTGATATGAAGAAAAATGCGCTGTCTCTGTTTTGAGATACGAAAAGCAAGATTCGATACAAGCATTATCAAGGCAAATCCGTCTTTTCCTGATTTCACTCTGATTGTACTATACATTAATGTTCAAAAATAAAATTAACTCCTAGCATAATACATGCTAGGAGCTAAAATTTTATTCTTTATTAATAAGCCTTGTCATGTGAATATTCAAGTGAGATACCTCTTTTTAAGGCTGATTGTTCAATCAATCTAATTTCATGATACATAGCATTAGATAAGATTCCTTTTTCTATGTTCTTATTTATTTCATAAAAGAATCCGGTCAATAAATCTAAAGGTAGTCTATCGTAAAGAGAACTTTTTTCTTCCTCCATAAAGCACCTCCTAATTCAACTATACAAAAAATTAGCATCAATTGAAAGCGTTTTCTTTTTTTATCAAAGACAACTATGTTTTAGGCAGGAAACTAAAATGAAAGAATAATCTACCAATCTTCCATCATACCAATACAAATTTCAAAAAACAGGATATACTCTCCATCTGAGTAAAATGCGGGAGGTATAGCCGGTATTTCAGATATATAATGAAGAAGCAGATATGCTTAAAAGCTTGGCGGAACGTGCCATGCAAGAATTAACGGCAATTCCCCTTATTCAGAAACCACCTGCCTAACTTGTAATGGAGGAAGCGCATATAACTCTTTTTTCCTTTTATCGCATTAAAAAATAACTAACCGATGCGATTAATATATTGGGTAGCCCAATCAACCAGAAAACAAAGCACTTAATACCAATGAGATTATCGGAACAACCCTAGTAATTTTATTCAATAAAGTGAAATCGCTTAAAAATACTGAAATGAGAAGAGCTACCACCACGATACCAATTTCTTCATTAACAATACCCCCTTATTGTTTTTTACTTTTTATAATCTTCATTTTTTTCCTTTTAATTATACATTATAATATTTATAAATTTTAACAATTTATTCAACCTCCACCGTTAACTCATAAGAAAAAGAGCTGCTGAAGCAACTCCCTTATTGAAGTATAGCCCTCTTTAGTTGAAGATTTACGCTTACGAAGTATTAGGATTCTTTACTTGTTCGGAAAAATAATTATTACCATTCGATTTTTCAAATAATATTCCACCACCCTTTATAGGATTACTTTCAAATATTAGTCCTCAAAATCCTAGGTGAATGAAAAACAATCTTAATGGATCCTTCACATGAAATCTCCATTAGAATAATAGATACATTTTGAATAAGTGGCCTTTTATTTGTCCCTTCCAATGCTAGTTCTTTAATTAAACTTGTTTGAATAATCGTCTGTCCATATCAAAAATAATTGCTTTGTTCAATATATTCTTTACTCATGACAACATAGCTCAAACTATTGTTCTTCCGCTAAAAAAGGATCAATTATCTTTTTTTTATGGGAAGATAACACAATGTTTGTTGAAGGTGTACCATATTGCATTGACGCATCGATAAATTGTTCTAAACTCTCGACAGAATGTGTTGCTATTTTGATAATATAGCTAATTTCTCCTGCTACTCGATAACACTCTAGTACGTCCGGATGGTTATGACAAAAGTTCGCTAATGCTTTACATTCCTTCGACTCGAACAATATAATAGCACACATTGGTCGATCCATTTTTTTCAATGCGACATGTGCATGATAACCTTCAATAATTTGCTGCTCTTCTAGCTTTCGAACACGCTCTGTAACTGCCGGAGAAGATAAATGAACGACTTCTGCTAATTCCTTCATGGAAATTTTGGCATTTGATTGCAATTCCCTCACTATTTTTTTATCTATTTGATCCATATTTCCCCTCACCTTTTTTTATTAAATAGAATATACTAAATTCTTTATTATTTAAATGAAAATAAACTAATATCCTTTTTGAACTTATGTAATATAACTTTGTATGCTCATATAATAAAGACATTGGAGGAGATATAGGATGAAAAAAATATTATTGTTATTAGCTAATGGCTTTGAAGCTGTCGAGGCTAGCGTATTTACAGATGTGCTTGGTTGGAATAAATGGGAAGGGGACGGTTCGACTGAGGTTGTGACAGTCGGTCTTCGGGACAAGTTAACTTGCACATGGAATTTCACCGTCGTACCCGAAAAAACAGTTGATGACATTCAATTAGATGATTTCGATGCACTGGCTATTCCTGGTGGATTTGAAGAGGCCGGCTTTTATGAAGACGCATTCAATGAGTCATTTTTAAACGTTATCCGGCATTTTCACGCAAAACAGAAACCTATTGCTAGTATTTGTGTTGCATCATTAGCACTAGGTAAAAGTGGAATTCTCATAGATAGAAAAGCTACAACTTACGATCATCCAACGAGTAAAAGAAAAGAGCAGTTAAAGAATTTCTGCACAAACATACAAAATGAGAGAATTGTTCTTGACGACAATATTATTACATCTTCAAATCCAGGTACCGCTTTTGATGTGGCATTTCTATTGCTGGAAATGCTGACATCTAAAGAAAATGCACATCATGTTAAAGACCTCATGGGATTTGTCTATACAAAAGTACAATAAAGAAATGCAAAGTAGAAAGAGATGAAATAATATAAGAGCATGCTTTGATCAAATCGTTTTTCAAAACATGCTCTTTCTTTCTGCTCATTTATGAAGGTTTATTACGATTATCAAACATTATTATAAAGCTACAATTATCTCTAAGTGCTTGTTTGTTACTTGGTGATTGGTGATACACGAAAGTGATATTCATCGACTCTTTAGCTTCTAAATAAGTTCAAAGCATATTTGTGCAAGCTTTTTCCTAAACCCCTTCACGTTTTTTTTGTATTAAATAGAATAAATTCACATATCCAATTTTGTTGCCTTCATATCTCCGTACTGTAAGTTCAAGTTGACCAATGGTTGTTCCGTTTTCCTTCATCAACACAAACCCTTCACGGTATAAAGCAAGATGCTTTTCAAGCCAACCAAAATATTCATCTTCGTTTCCGAAGTCTTTATCTGTACCCAAACTCACATTGAAAGAATCTCTCCGAAAAGAGAATCTTAATCCCGATGATTTTTTTGAAATGAAGATTTAATTCGTCTTTAGCAGTTTTAAACTTTCCATGAATTTTTCTGATTCTTTGTCTATTCGTTCATTTTCGATATTATGAACATAATGGGAGCAATCTAATTTAATTAGCTTCCCGTTATCGGCATTACTGATAAAATCCTTTTGAATGCTATTCCACGTATTTCCATCCCAACCCGTTCCCTGACCATTCGATGAAAACAAAAGCATAGGGACATATGGCATTCCACCTTCTTCGACTTTTTTTGCATTTGTTTTTATCTCATCTACCTCATTGATCATATTTTTAGTCGATGTTCTACGATAAAAAATCACTTTATATAATTCTTTTTCCTCATCTGATAAAGTTCCGTATTTTATTGCATCGCTTTCGGAGAGGTTTGGAATCCACCTCGTTAAACCAGTATTTGCAACAAAAGCACCTAATCGAATAAGGGGCATATTTATATAATAACCTTCATATGCAGCAGGAACGGCCATATCTAATCCTATAATCGCTTTTACTTCATCAGGATATTCTTGAGCCCAATACAATGCTTCAATGCCAGACATAGAATGAGGAAATAACATATATGGTCCTTCAACCCCTGATTTTAGAAGAGCTCCCCTTGTTTCAGATAGGATTGTATCAATATCTCGGGCAGAATTTGTAACCTCACTAAATCCATAACCTGCCTTTTCAACAACAACAATTTTATATTTATCGCTTAACAAAGAATATAGTGATTTAAAATCTAATATAGATGAGCTCGTGCCACCGCCTGACATAAAAACAAGAGTTTCATCTCCATTTCCTTCTATATAAACGTGCATTTGATGACCATTCACTTCTACAATTTTCCCAATTGGAATAAACAGTTTATCTTCCTTCGATAATTGTATTTTATGATTAATAAAACTGGAAATAAATAATAATACAAAAATCCCAAAAATAATTGTAAATATTATCATCATATGTTTTAACATCTTCTTCATATTTACCTCCATTGTGGGTAAACCTCTTTCTTATTAAACTGAAGCACCTAGTTAGTTGATTAATAGAACTTCTAATATTGATACCTACTTAAAGAGTAATAAGTTTCATATTGGAAATAAATAACTTTGCAACATCATTTTACTTATAGAAGCATTATCACTTCTATGTTTCATATTATCGAGGAATTGAAACCAACTCAAATAATGGTCAAGGCTTTTTGTTGCCACACCATTAAATCATTGTATTTAGCTAATCGGATGTGATAATTATTGGATAATTATTACATTATGAATTTGATAAATCCCCTTAATTTGTTATTTACCATCTGAGGTTTACGCCATTTAATGGTCTTTTGTTCGATTTCTTTTAGCAAATAGAATAGTCAATATAATAAATAAACTAATAATAAAAACAAGTCTTAAAAAGTCAAATACCTCTAACTCTCCCATATCCAAATTTTAACACATAATATAAACTCATATTAAACTAACCTGTCACTTTCAGGTGCTTCATCCCACCATTGGCGAAAAAATGATATATTATAGTTTGTTACATCAATGGTTTAAGACAAGGAGGGATGAGATATCCATAAAAGATGGGTCATATCAACAATTGCAGGATTTATACTTATTTTAGTAAGTGTATTAACCTTCTATTATTTCGACAACCAAAATAAATCGGAAAAACAGAAAAATATAGAAGCTAAGGAAGTCAATATTCCTGAGGTGCAGGAATATGGTGGGAGCCATCTCGATAAAGTTGGCGATAAGGTCCATCAAAAAAATTGGGGAACTTTCACTTTACTAGAGTCAAAGTCAATAAATGAGTCGTTTGAATTAGCACCTATGGTCATCACAATCAAGGATATCCGCATGATTCAATTATCTTCCCTCGAAGAAGAGGCAAAGGAAGAGCTCAAGTCCTATACGGGATTAAGTTTTGAAGAAGCTTATTCAATTTACTATAAAGAAAATTTAAGCATGGAGGAAATCGAACAACAGGCTGCGTGGTCTAAAACGGATATAGGCGAAGAGGTTTCTTATCTTGAAATAACGTATTCTGTGAAAAATAAAGACTCCAAAGAGCTCCAATTTTTCAGCATGGAAAATGTTACATTTAATAATGAACTTACATATAATGTGCCGTTAAAAAATTTCATCCACTCCGGGGATACTTTAATTGGAACAAAAAAAGTCAGTCGCTCAGATTACCAACCAGGGGAAACAAGAAAAGGCATTATTAGTTTATTAATTGATTCAGAAGAAAACATTGATGAGCTCACTTCCTTTTCATTTACTACAGATGATATAGCAGATGGTGTTTCTCATGAATTATTAGTTAAGGGGACTTCGTTTACGATTTCTCTAAAAGGAAAATAGATTGGTAGTTATTAAAAAACGATAGAAAACCCTAAATAAGGTTAACCTTTTTAAAGTTCCCCTTATTTAGGGTTCTTTCTTGATGTTTATATGAATAGTAAGCTCTGAATCACTTATTACAGTCCCAAAGTTTTTTAATAACAAGTACGCTTACCTTTCACCTTTAGTTATTGTAGTTTGCTTCTCCATTTCTTCTTCCAATAATATTCGCCGCAATATTTTCCCTACGGTAGATTTCGGCAATTGTTCCCTGAACTCAAATCTACGTGGTACCTTATATCTGGCCAAACGTTTATAGCAGAAATCCATGATTTCCTGCGCCGTTACACACACCCCTTTCTTTAGGACAATAGCGGCTTTGACTGTTTCCCCTCGATATTTATCTGGTATTCCAAAAACACATGCTTCCTCTACGCTCGGGTGCTGATAGATGATATCTT
Source organism: Peribacillus butanolivorans (assembly GCF_001273755.1). Taxonomy (GTDB): domain Bacteria; phylum Bacillota; class Bacilli; order Bacillales; family DSM-1321; genus Peribacillus; species Peribacillus butanolivorans. The sequence goes on along the minus strand of NZ_LGYA01000001.1, from coordinate 1,612,927 downwards.
CCACTTCAATTGGGTAAATATTGTAGCCGCTAGCAATAATCATATCCTTCTTTCTGCCTACAATATAGAAATATCCTTCTTCATCCATCCTCGCGATGTCCCCAGTATATAACCAACCGTCCCGCAAAGCCGTTGCAGTTTCCTCAAGATTTTTCCAATAACCCTTCGTCACCTGCGGGCCTTTAATGATCAGTTCACCAGCCTGACCAGTTGGCAATTCATTTATCCCTGTTTCGATATCCACAATTTTAGCATCGGTATTAGGATACGGGATTCCAATACTTCCTGGCTTTCTTTGACCTATCACAGGATTCCGATGAGTGGTAGGTGAAGTTTCCGACATACCGAATCCTTCAGATATCGAAATACCCAATTTTTCTTCAAATTGATTAATGACTTCTATCGGGAGAGGGGCTGAACCGCAGCTACAGTATTTAAAGCAACTTAAATCGTCAGCAGTCAAATCTGGATGATTTAGTAAAGCGATATACATAGTCGGAACGCCTGGGAAAATGGTTGGCCGGTGTTTCCTAATTAAATCTACCACCTTGTTTAATTCAAACTTTTCTAAAGTGATATAAGTCGATCCAGCATAAACTGAACTATTCAAACGGCCATTACCAAAAACATGAAATAATGGTGTCAATCCAAGCATACGCTCACCAGGGATTTTGAGTTGAAGGGCATTTGCCGTAAATGTAAAGTCTTGATGGACATTGGAGATTAAGTTAAAATGTGTGAGCATGACCCCTTTAGACTTCCCTGTTGTTCCTCCAGTATATTGAAGAACAGCTAGATCTTCTTTAGGATTAATATCCATTTCAGGAAGATCCTTATTTCCTGTCACACTCCAAGAATAAAGGCTGTTTTCCAACATATTATTAGCTGAAATAATCGTAAACTCGTCAGTCAAACCGATTTGCTTTAACTTTTTCTTTTGTTTATCATGCCCAATAAACCATGTGGCTTCGGAATCCCGTAAAATATAGTCTAATTCATTTGGCTGATACAAGGGATTTACCTGAACAACCACACCACCCAAACGATGAATTGCATAATAGGCGATAATATATTCTAGACAATTTGGTAGCATGAGTGCTATACGATTGTTCTTTTGAAACCCCCTATTGTATAAATCCGCAGCAAAACGATCTGATGCATTCTTCAATTCCAAATAAGTTAGTTCCTTCTCACCATCAATAACTGCTTTATTAGTAGGGTATAGTTGAGCCGAATGTTCTAATAAATCGTATAATGACAATAATGGGATCTCAATTTCTAAAGGAGTCTCTTTCGGATAAAATTCATGCCAAGTTCTAATCAATTCCCTCACTCCTATTACTTTTTCTACAAATAAAAGTGGAACTCTGCAAATTATGTAAGAACCAATCCTTTCTTTGGCTCTTCTTTATTAAACCTTTATTAGTGATTCTTGACTATCACTTTAACCTGAATTTCATTGACAATCGGACATACCATTTTCATTTATCACGAATTAGTTTAAATATCCCAGTGCCTTTTGCAATAATATTACCTTTGGAATCTTTAATTTCTCCCTCTGTAAAGGCAATTTTGTACCCTTGTTGAAGGACTTTTGCTTCCGCAAATAATTCTCCTGATGACATACTGGCTAGATAATGGACAGTTAAGCTTGTCGTCACAACTTTAGATTTAGTCACAGTACGAGTCACCATTCCAAGAATAGTATCCAGCATGGTAGCATGAATGCCTCCGTGCAGTGTTCCATTTACATTGAGTAAATGTTCTTCGATATTAAGCTTTAAAAGAACATTCCCTTCTTCAAATCGAACGATTTCAAACCCTATATGTGAAAAGAATGAACTACTTTCGAATAGGTTGCGAATATCCTCCACTTTAACAGGCAAAATGTCACTTCTCCTCTCTAGTTCCCTTGTTATTACATCCTTCTACCTTATGTACCGAAAGGAGAAGAAACATAATGAGTTTCTACTCCTTTAATGGCCATTTAAATCGTTCGATCAAAATGGCCATTCCTTGGCCGCCGCCTACACAAAGGGTAGCAATTCCATATCTTTCTTGCCTGCGTATCATTTCATGTATTAATGTTGTCACGATACGGGCACCCGTTGATCCAACTGGATGTCCGAGTGCTATAGCGCCTCCATTAACATTGACCTTGTTTTCATCAAGGCCTAGCTCCCGAATCACTGCCAATGCCTGTGAGGCAAACGCTTCATTTAATTCGAAAAGGCCAATTTCTTCTACTTTTTTCCCGGTGCGTTCCAATAGTTTCCTAACGGCTGGCACCGGACCGATTCCCATCACTTCAGGAGAAACCCCCGCAGTCGCCCAGTCTATAATCTTTGCAATTGGTTTTAATTGTAACCGTGTAGCCTCACTCGCCTTCATTAATACCAATGCCGAAGCTCCGTCATTTCGACCACATGCATTTCCAGCGGTAACCGTTCCATTTTCTTTGAATGCCGGCTTTAAGTTTGCAAGCTTTTCACTAGTGGTGTCAGGGCGAGGATATTCATCTTTTTCAATTGTAATCGTACTCTTCCTATCAATAACCTGGACAGGAACTATCTCATCCTTAAACTTTCCTTCATCCATCGCTTTAGCCGCTCTTCGTTGGCTTCCAACAGAAAAAGCATCTTGTTCTTCCCTAGAGACCTTGTATCGTATTGCGACATTTTCAGCTGTGATCCCCATTCCTAAGTTTTCCCCGTAAATTTCTTGAGGTTGCTGTCCAGCTTCAGTATTTGAATCTACAAGTTTAGTCCGGTCTCCACCAAAACGAGCACTTCTTAAATAAATTGGTGAACGGCTCATATTTTCCGTGCCGCCTGCAACGACTATATTAGCTTGACCAGAGCCTATTTGCTGTGCAGCTGAAGTGATGGCCTGCATTCCTGATGCACATAATCGATTCACTGTAAAAGCGGGTGCAGAATCAGGGATTCCTGAACGAAGTGCTGCCACTCTCGCGACATTGGACGATTCAGTCGTTTGTCTAACCTCTCCCAAGATAACTTCATCGACCTGTTCAGCCTCTATATTTGCCCGTTTGATCGCTTCTTTGATGGCAATACTCGCCAAATGACCCGAACTAATTTCTTTAAACGCACCTCCGTATCGTCCAATTGGTGTTCGGACAGCACTCACGATTACAATATCTTCTCCCATTTCGTTCTCCCCCTTGAAATTTTTAATGTGCATATGTACAGGTTTATCTGCCACTACGCATCTTCCGTATTTCTCACTGGCTTCAGTAAAATACTTTTACCGTTTTAGCAGAACTCCTTACTCTTTAATGCTTAAGTCCCTGGTTTCAGAGAAAGAAGACGCTTAGCAAACTTCCAATATATTCCTAGCAATAATTAAACGTTGAATTTCATTTGTTCCTTCATAAATCTTCGTAATGCGGGCATCCCGATAAAAACGCTCAACTGGATATTCCGCCATATACCCCATACCCCCGTGAATTTGAACAGCCTTATCCGCTACTCGATTAAAAACGTCAGAAGCAAATAGTTTTGCCATTGATGCTTCCTTAATCACCTTTTTCCCTTCATCAATCTTTTGCGCCGCCATCATCGTTAGTGCTCTTGCCGCTTCTGTTTCCGTTGCCATGTCTGCAAGCATCCATTGAATTGCCTGGTTGTCTGCAATTGGTTTGCCGAATTGAATACGCTCTTTCGCATATTTAGCAGATAATTCAATTAATTTACCGCATGATCCAACCGCTCTTGCTGCCAGACCGACACGCCCTTCACCTAAGATTTTAAGTGCTGACATATACCCCATTCCAACTTCACCAATTACGTTTTCTTCAGGAATGATACAATCTTCGAAAATAACTTGGGATGTATACGATCCTCTTAATCCCATTTTCTTGTCCTTTTTACCGACAGTTAAGCCAGGAAAATCTCTTTCTATTAAAAATGCAGTAATTCCGCCTTTTGCACCCTTTTCTTTATCGGTTAAGGCAAATACCGTATAGACATCAGCAATCGGCCCATTAGTGATGAAATGCTTCGTTCCGTTCATAACCCAATAATCTCCCTTTTTCACTGCGCTTGTTGTCAAATTTGTTGCATCCGATCCTGCTCCGGGTTCAGATAGAGCAAAGGCGGCAATTTTGTTACCAGCTGCCATTTCAGGCAAATATTTATTTTTCAAATGTTCGGATGCAAGCTTAACTAGACCTGTACTTCCAATCCCGGTGTGAGCACTAATTAATGAAACAAAACCATTATGTGTTCTTCCTAACTGCTCTAAAACGGTAGCCTTTTCTACCGCATTTAAGCCAATTCCACCGTATTGTTCAGGAATGCTTATCCCGAATAAACCGAGTTCTTTGGATTTTTCAACTAAATGCTGTGGGATGACATCTTCTTCTTCAATTTGTTGTGCGTAAGGCTCTACTTCCTTTTCAACAAAATTACGAATCATATTCTTCATTTGCAGCATTTCTTTATTTAAAGTAATCGTCATAATTCATACTCCTCCTTAGGTTTGCTCACTTAACTGACTACTAAGATTAAGATCGAAACAATCACATTTTATACGAATTTTTCCTGGATAGTGATAAGTAAAAAATCATCAATCACTTTCAATAATCGTAGCAATTCCCTGCCCACCTCCAATGCAAGCTGTAATAAGAGCATATCTTCCGCCAGATCGCTTCAATTCATAGGCCGCTTTCGTAATTAGGATTGCACCTGTAGCACCAAGTGGATGTCCGTGAGCGATGGCCCCGCCATTCACATTCACTTTTGCAGGATTCATATCAAGCTCCCGGTTACAAGCAATCACTTGAGCTGCAAAGGCCTCATTAATTTCAATAATGTCCATATCATTTAACGAAAGTCCTGACTTTTCCATTACCTTTCTTATAGCGGGAACAGGTCCGATTCCCATAATGTTTGGATCTACACCTGCAACAGCATGTGCTCTAATTGTTGCTAGCGGCTTAGTCCCCAATTTTTCTGCTTTCTCCCTCGACATTATGACCAGGGCAGATGCGGCATCATTTAACCCTGAACTATTGCCAGCGGTCACGGATCCCCCTTCTAAAAACGCTGGAGATAATTTTGCTAGCCCTTCTTTAGTTATATGCGGTCGTGGATGTTCATCAAATTTGAATTCGATAGGCTCTCCCTTTCTAACTGGAATGCTCACTGGAACAATTTGCTCATTAAAACGGCCCTCTTCCATTGCTCTGGCCATTTTTTTCTGGCTTTGGAAAGCGAATTCATCTTGTTCTTCTCTGCTGACCTCATATTTTTCAACTAAGTTTTCAGCGGTTATTCCCATTGGCGGATCACCGATTTCTTTTGGAGACAACTGTGATTTTCTGAACTTCGGGGGCATTGAACTATATATTTTTTCTGGGCGATCCATCAAGTAAGGCGCCCTGCTCATGCTTTCAACTCCACCTGCAATATAAACTTCTCCATCACCTGCCCAGATTGCCTGAGCAGCTAGATTGACAGCATTAATTCCTGATCCGCACTGACGGTCAATAGTCAGGCCCGACAGCTGAATAGAAAGGCCTGTTTGCAGCGCGGTTAACCTGGCGATGTTTCCACCGCCGCTTAAAACATTCCCCAAAATAACATCATCGACCATTTCAGGATTTACATTCGCTCGTTTTAAAGCTTCTTTTATCACCTCAGCACCAAATACGTGGGCGGGAACTGACGCTAGTTCGCCTCCTTGTTTCCCAATTGCTGTTCGTACTGCTGAAACAATGACCGCATCTCTATTCATTTCTCCATCCGCTCCTTTTTCTTTGTAATTCATCCCTTTTCATATCAAGGCTTTCAAGAAAATAACTGTCATTTATTTTCATTAGTATCATTTTAAAATCAGCTATTGAGACCAAGCTTATGAGGATTTAAGATTATAGTCTTTCTGTTCATCTTTATTTCCTTTTGATTTAGACGGTTTTACAAATATGGCAAATAGTATGCCAAAAGCCAAAACAAGTATGGCCATGAACAAAATAGATAAGTTGTAGCCCAATATTTTATTTCCTCCAGCTAAACCTATGATATAGCCGGTTAAAAGAGGAGCAATAATCCCTGCTATGTTACCTGATGAAGTTAAAATACTTGTCATCAATCCACCGCGTTCACGCATCTCATTTATCATAATCGTTGGGCCTATTGGTAATATGGCATATGTAAGGCCCTTTGCTAAACACATCGCAAGAATCACCCAAATTGGATTTTGAAAAACCATGATTGATGAAAAAAATATTGCACCCAAGATCATTGCACCAGCTACAACGAATACTCTTGATGACCGCCAATTTTGATTTTTCTTAAATAAATAATCAGACAGCATAGAAACACCCATATAAATACAAACGGAAACGACTCCGATTATTGCCACACTCGATCCCATCTGACCGGGTGTCATCTTAACGGCTTCCACTAAATAAATAGGCAGCCACACTGAAAACCAAACAACAAGAATATAGGTTGAAAAGTAAGCGAGGGTAGTAAATAAAGCAGTAGGTGACGCTAGAAGTCCCAGGAAATCTTTCACTTTAATTTTCTCTAGTTTATCTTTCTTTTTCTTCTGTACATTTTCATAAACTTCAACAGGATTTTCCTTCGTTAAAAATTGAAATAGGAAGAACCAAACAAGACTTGCTACACCAAGAGCGGCAAAGGCAACCTTCCATCCGAAAATGGTAATTAAAGAAACGAGGATTGGTGCAACAATCATCGCCCCAACAGTTCCCCCGCCAACCACTACCGAATTAGCAAACCCTTTTAGTTTTGGAGGAAACCACTTATCCGCATGACTGTAAGCAACTGGGCTATATGGCCCTTCAAATGCACCTAGTAAAATTCTGTAGAGAATCAGAAACGGCAACGCTGCAATGGCCAAAACCCCGAATTGCAAAACCGTCCATGTCAGCATGATGAATCCAAGTACTTTTTTTGCCCCAAGCCGATCCGCCCACGCTGCCCCGAAAATACCTGTTACTGGATATAGCCAATAATAACTACTTCCGACAAGTCCCCACTCAGCATAAGAAAGATCAAATTCTTTCATGATAGGTACAGCTGCAAGTCCGATGATTGATTTATCAGCAAAGTTAATAACGGCACCAAAGAATAATAGAATGAGAACAACCCAACGCATTTGAATTCCTCTTTTCTTTTTGTGTGTTCACACACTTCGAATTTAATCTAATAATTGATTCTTTAATTAATACTAAACGAACTACTTTCATCATCTGTTCTCCCAATGACAGCGTCTTCTTGCCCCTATCTTTCTGAATGAATACCTTATAAAATGACTTTAAATCGTGGGAGTATACAAAATATGCATGTTGGATCCCGTTCTGCTACTCTTTCAAACTATGCATTCTTCCTTAATCACTTTTCTCCTCCTTTTCAAGTTCTTCTTTAATAAGCAATCTTTTTAATAGTTTTCCGACTGTGTTCCGCGGCAGTTCTTTTCTAATTTCAAATTCTTTTGGCACCTTGTAGGGGGTCAACTGGGAATAGCAATATCCTTCTATTTCATCAAGATCAATGGAGGCATTTTCTTTCGGTACAATAAATGCTTTTACTACCTCACCTATTTCTTTATGAGGTATACCCACCACAGCAGCCTCTTTAATAGTCGGATGTTCATATAGAACTCCTTCCACCTCTTGGGGATAAATATTAAACCCGCTTACAATAATCATTTCTTTTTTTCTCCCGACAATGTAGAAATAACCTTCTTCATCCATCACAGCGAGATCACCAGTGTATAGCCAATCATTTTGTAATGCCTTTTTTGTTTCAGATTCATTATTCCAGTAACCTTTCATAATTTGTGGGCCTTTTATAAGCAATTCTCCAACACCTGTGTTTGGAACTTCATTATTATCATCATCAATAATCAAACAGTCTGTGCCTGGAAAGGGAATGCCAATGCTTCCTATTTTCCTTTTCCCAAAGGGTGGATTACGGTGAGTGGATGGAGAAGCTTCTGATAAACCAAAGCCTTCACCAATTTTGGCACCGGTCAGCACCTCAAATCGCTTCATAACCTCAACTGGAAGTGGAGCTGATCCGCAAGAACAATTTCTTAAACAATCCAGTCCATAGTTTTCGATTTCCGGGTGATTGACAAAAGCGTTATACATCTTTGGAACTCCTGGAAAAAAAGTTGGACGATACTTTTTAATGTTATCAAGTACATTTTGGACCTCGAATTTAGGAAATAATAGAATAGAGGCTCCAATATAGATACCTAGATTCATTGCACTTGTCATTGCATAAACATGATATAGAGGTGTCGATGCTAAGACGATTTCTTCACCTGGTATCATTGAATCCCCGTACATTTCAAAGCTCTGTACGACGTTGGAGGTCAAGTTATAATGAGTAAGCATAACCCCCTTCATCTTCCCAGTGGTACCACCGGTGTATTGAATAACAGCAGTATCTTCATAGGGATTTATACATTCAGGCGTTTTAATTGCTTCTCCAAATTCAATCATTGAACGAAGAGAATGAGAGTCATTTTGCTCGTCATCTGTATTAATGCAAGTTACAAAGTCATATATCCCTTTCGTTTCTTCAACTGTATTCGCAGCAGTTTGATCAAACACAATATATTTAGCATTTGAGTCTATTAAAATTTGCAATAGTTCTCTCGGTTTATACATTGGATTCAGCTGTACAACAATAAGCCCAAGCGCCTGAGCAGCGTAATAACTGACAATAAAATAAGGATGATTGGCCATCATCAGACCAATTCGTTCTCCTTTCACGAAACCCAACTCTTTCCATTTTCCTGCAAGTTTGTCTACCTGCAATTTCAGATTTTTATAGTCTATTAAATTGTCTTCAAAAATAATGGCTGTATGATCAGGAAACTTTTTGGCTGTTTTATCAAGTAGTGTATAGACGGATATTTCCGGTAGCTGTAAGAACTTCATTTTTTCTTCATACCATTGCTTCCATGGTTGAGTTACTGTTTTTCGCACCATTTATCCCTCCTCTTAGTAACAAATCTTCATATTTTTCCATTTTCGATTTATACTTATTTATCAATGCAACTTGCATGCCAAGACATATATAGGTGTAAACAGCTTGATTTTACGAAATGAGTCAATTCATTAATGAATTTTATTCTCTTAAAAAGCCTTACTTTTAAGGATTCATGTAAAAACCAATAATTCATTTTTGAATTTTTAATAGAGTTAAGAATAATTCTCAATAGATAAGGGTGGGATTTTTCGGAATCCACGAGTTTCATCCTTCTTTTTTCCTTATACAAATTTTTGTTTTTCTTATGAGTCATATTATTCTCATTCAGAGTAGAAAAATCCCATCCAACTGGGCAAGGATGGGATTTTCAATCTTCTAGAAAGCATACAATTCTAAAGCAGCACTGATTATACCTGTAAATGCTTTTGAAAAATGAATGAGGCAATATAGAAGGTCTTATTCTGAGTCTGCACCTGAAATTGGTATAGTGATACTTACTCAACTACCGCCGACATTTAGAATAATCACAAAACAAGCCAATGGAACGATTTGTGAATTGAAATCTCTAGAATCAATCGCCAGTTTTTGGCCGCCTTTGGCTTTCCAATGCAAATGCATCTTGAGCTTTACGGGAAATATGATATGTTTCTGCTACGTTTTCTGCTGTCCTTCTATAAAAATACATTTTCTGCTTTATATCTTATTTATCCTTGATGCCACACACCTGGTTTTTTTCCTTCCACATATTGCTTAAGAATGTACATAAGTGAACCCCAAGTTGTATTAATCATCGCATATGGTCCTTCCATTGACTCCCATCCAGAATGATTAAAGTTTACAATCGTCACTCCGTTTTCATTTACATTCAAATCAAAACGAATTTTTGTACCTTTCCATCCTGGCATATCATGTTGAGCTGTCCATACTACCAACTTACCTGGTTCAAGCTGATCAATGTGCATTTGGAAAATAGCTTTTCGATTGTAAAAGCCAAATTCAGCAATGCTTCCTACTTGAGGTTCAGCTTTAGCATCTGTCGTCCACCACCCCTTAAATCCTTCAGTCGTGGTTATGGCTTCGTATACTTTTTCAGCAGGCGCGTTTATCATAATTTGATGTGGCATGTTAATCATCATTTATCCTCGTTTCTTCTTTTAGTTTTATAGTTAGCTCTAAGATTGAGCTTTATTCTACTCTTTGATACGAAAATTTATAACGTTAACAATACCTCAATATTAAAAAGCCGAATTCCTCACTGATAACACTGAGAAATCCGGCTTTCGTTACTTAACAATGGCGCCCTTTTGTACGGGTAAATGAATTCTGCTTTCATTTAAATAACTATTTAGTGCCCACACAATTTCCTTGCAACTCCTACGAAATATTCTACTCCGTATTGCAAGGCACTTTCGTCAATCTTGAATTTAGGATGATGCAGCGGATACGCTTTTCCTATTTCATCACTGTGAACACCTATAAATTGCATCGAAGCTGGAACAATTTCGGAGTAGGCAGAAAAGTCCTCAGTCCCAAACATTGGATGTTCGACGTTTATCAGGTTATCTTTCCCGCAAATTTCTTCTACAATTTCCCGAGAGATGTCTACTACTGTTTTGTTATTGACCACAGCAGGATAACCTAATAACCAATTGATTTCATAGCTTGCTCCATGTGCATCAGTAATCCCTTTTACAATTTTCTCTAGATATTCTCTAGATTTTACGCGACTATCTCCATCTAGAGATCGAATTGTCCCGCCAAGCTCTGCATATTCTGGTATTACATTTAGAGCACTTCCAGCATGAAATGTAGTAACGGAAATCACGGGTGCTTTAAGTGCAGAAAGTTTTCTAGAGATAATATGTTGAAGATTGGTTGTGATTTCAGCTGCAATGATTAATGGGTCGATTGTTAATTCAGGAGTAGAAGCATGTCCTCCTTGGCCAATTATTTTAATTTCAAAGTCATCAGCAGCCGCGCAGAATACCCCATCTTTGATACAAATTGTCCCTTTTCGTTCATAAGGTGAAACATGAAGAGCGAATACATAGTCAACTCCTTCCATGATACCGCTTTTCACTAATTCTGATGCCCCTCCTGGATAGGATTCTTCAGCATGTTGAAAGATAAATCTGATTTCCCCAAAAATCTCCTCCCTTTTTTCAGAAAGAATCTTTGCAGCACCCAATAACATGGCAGCATGTGCATCATGTCCACAGGCATGCATAACTCCTGGATTTTTCGATTTAAAGTCCACATCAGCTTCTTCTTGAATAGGCAATGCATCTATATCTGCACGAAACGCAATGGTATAGTTTTTCTGATCAGCTTTCTTCGATCCTCTTAATACTGCCAATACACTTGTTTCTGTTGGCTTCGTTACTTCTAATCCTGGAAATGTACTTAATAGATTGTAAATATAATCAGATGTATTATGCTCTTGATAGGAAAGCTCGGGGTTTTCATGTATATGGCGCCTCCATGAGATTACCTGATTCATAATCGCCTTTTCCATTGTCTTCATTAATGAAAGACCTCCTTATATATATATATATTTATTTATTATTTCATATTTTACGTTAAAAAGGACCATATTTAATAGCTTGGGCAATAATTAAAAAGATTATCGATACGGCCATTTGAATTAGGAAAAACGGAAAGATCCATTTCACCCATTTGGTAAAAGGTATCCCTGCTACTGCTAAACCGGCCATTAGTACTCCGGAAGTAGGAAAAATCATATTAGATAAGCCATCCCCTAATTGGAATGCTAACACAGCGGTTTGTCTTGACATACCGACTAAATCTGCTAACGGTGTCATAATTGGCATGGTGAGTGCAGCTTGTCCACTTCCAGATGGAACAACAAAATTAATGAGCATTTGTAAAATAAACATTCCTAAAGCATTAATTGCAGGGGGCAATTGTTCAACTAATCCAGACGTATAATATAAAATTGTATCCAGTAGACCACCATTCGTGAAAATAACCAAGATTGTTTGTGCGACACCAATTATAAGTGCTCCAGAAACCATGTCACTCGCTCCTGAAATGAAACCATTAGCCATCTTAGAAGGTGACAGCCCTCCAATAAAGCCCATTATGATTGCACACATTAAGAATAATCCGCTAATTTCGCTAATATACCAACCTAATTTAATAACGCCATAAATTAACACGATGAAATTCACCAATAGAAGAAGTAACGCAAGAAGATGTCTTTTACTTAATTTGAAATTCAAATCAATTTCCGTATGCGCACTAGATTTGAATTTACCGAATTCACCCAATGTCGGGTTACGCTTTACCTTCATCGCATGAAAATAAATATATACTACAGTTACGATATAAAAAGCGACGAAAATGGCAACTCGTAATTCCATACCTGAATACATGGGCAATTCAGCAATACTTTGAGCTATGCCCACATTAAAAGGATTTGTTATACCAGAAGTAAAACCCGTTGATAAAGTTCCGAGCACCACAATTGCGAAACCTGTCATTGCATCGAACCCTAACGCTATACTCATAGGCACGACAATTGCAATATACACTAAGGCATCTTCAGCAGAACCGATCAACGTACCTAATAAAGCAAATATTAATACCATTAACGGAATTAACACTTTTTCTTTGGTTCCTAATCGTGCTGCAACAAATTTTATTAAGGAGTCCAATGCACCAGTTGCTTGCATTATTCCAAGAGCGCCTCCGAACAAAAATACAAAAAGAATAATGGAAGCTCCTTCAATCATGCCTAAATGTACACTGCTAAACATATCTAGTAGTCCAACTGGTGACGAATCAACAAATTCGAAAGAATTAGGATTCACGATTGTACGACCGTCTTTTTCAACTCGTTCATATTGACCTGCGGGTAAAACATAGGTTAGAACGGTGGCAATGATAATGACGATGAACATTAAGACAAAAGGATTGATTTCCTTTCCTTTCGCTTTTTTTGGTTGTTTGTCTGGTATAGGTTGTTGCTCAAGAGAATTGGATGTGATTTGCTGAATAGTTGAATTACTCATATTTGACCCCCAGTTAAAGTTTAAAATAAATCTACTACTTTCTTTTTCCGTCTATCTAATGGAAATGCACTATATACTTGTGCAATCAGATTGCAAGATTCATTAAATGGTATTTGCATCTGTAAACATATTTTTCAGTAAACACTCAATCATCATCGGGGTCTGAACGAAGGCACTTTCAATATGAAGTCGCTCCGTACGTTGATGTGCATCTTTTCCAAAAGGCCCTACATTAAAAACGGGTGCTTGAAGTTTCATCATGTCTTTAAAGGGAATATTATAGGTTTCTCCCCAAACGGGCGTATTTCGTTCAAAAGCAGACCAACCATCATCATGATTGTTATAATGGACATAACTCAAATCACAAACACCATTAAAATAGTGAATATGATTGATGTCCATAGAAATTTTGTTTGCCATTTTTTTTATTTTATTAATAGAATCGATGATAAGCGGATCATGTGATGTATTGACTGGAGGATAATAAGGTGGCGCAAACAATATGACAATCGCTGGTGCAAGTTCCTGGCATTGAATCAACAATTTATCGGCAATTCGTAAAGACTTTTCCCGCTCATCCCAATGAAAGTTCTCCTTCACCTCATTCTTTATTTCTTCTACAAGTCTCTTTCCTAACTTCTGCTCTGCATATACGACCAATTTTTCGTAGCGTAATACTTGGATCTCTCCTACTCCATTCAATTGTTCACGTTGGCACAATGCTTTATAGGATGTATTGCATGCTGCGGCTGCTTCTTGTGCAACTTTCTCAAACAGATTCATTATGTCAGAGGCACTTCGCTTCATGACAAAGACATTATAAAGCGCAACGGACCTATATGGCGTTTGTGTAGAGTATTGTGATTTTAAATCTTTTTGTTGTAATGCTACTGGTAACGGGGTAGTTTCACCTAGATCCTTTTCTCTAAAAAGGGTATTCCACTCCATGAGCTGAGTAAGGAAACTTGAAATATAGGGAGCTGTTATTCCTTTAAAAGGTTCACCAACATGTGTTTCTTTTCCATAAAAAAGAGCAGCCGGCATGATTTTACCCATTGTTCCAGAATAAATATATGATTTAGAATCGCCAGGCTTCTGTGAAAAGGAAGGTTCGCCATTTAAAAACAGTTTATAAAAAAGGTCATATTCATCCCGCATTTGGACAAGTCCCGAAACTGCCGCTCTCATTCCTGAAGAATTTACTTCTTCGTCAGGAACGGTAAGGAGGATAAGATTAATAGGCCATTGTTCGAAAATAGCTTTTTCTATTATTGACATATGAAGGGCAAGCCCCATTTTCATATCCATTGTTCCTCTGCCAAACAAATATTCTCCTGATTCAAGATCATCACATGCTTCATTTGGCAACTCGGCTTTTCGCGTACGAAGTGCCTTCGTGAGTTCTTCCGGGTAAAATGCAAGAGGTTCTAAATCACCATATTCTTCAGTTTGGACCGTATCAAAATGGCTTATCAATACAACGGTATCTTTTACCTTTGGATTTCTGTAAAAGGCTGTGACATAGTTTCTCCCCAGGTCCACTTCATGAAGGGATACGTAATTAGGATTTTGTTGGAAGTATTCAATTTCGTATAATTTATCTCTCAATCTATACGCAAAATTCCGTTCTCCATCTGTGAGTGTCCGGCTGTCCCAACTAACAAGTTCACATAACAGATTTCGAAGTGTTTCTTTTGATCCCCATAATAAATGGCTCATTAAATATCACCTCTTTCAATTTAAATAAAATCTGGAATTTATTTTTTTCAAGGTTTGAAAACTTATCCCTTTAATTTGGATTAAAAACGCAGGGACAAGCAGCTAAGGCCTCCATCTTGTTTTTGAAACTCTGTCATCTCTAATTCAATTGTTTTATAGCCTGCCTCTTCAATTTGTCGCTTTGTCTTCTCATATCCTTTCGGTATGATAAGGGAACCATTTACTAAAATGCAGTTAGCGGTGTATTCTTCTTCTTCTTCTGGAACGATAATTTTTTTATATTGATCAAATTCAGGATGATTAATAAATTCGCCTGCAACAATAATAGCGTTGTTACCAAGGTAAGCAATGCCTGTTTTTAAATGGAAAAATTTCTGCAGTGGAACAATCGTTGCTTGATAACCTTCTGATTCTACTATTTCTTTTAGTTGGCGTGGTCCTTCCTCGTTTGTACGTTCAGAAATACCAATATAGAAATGATTTTCAATTTGAAGAATATCCCCTCCATCTAATGTTCCAGGTGTTTTTATGTAGTTGAATTTTTCATAAAAATCCTTTAACACAGATTCTATTTCTACTATTTCTCCATTCCTTGTATCTGCTCCCGGGCTCGTAATAACAGCGAATTCTGGAGTTAAGACCGCTGCAT
Source organism: Peribacillus butanolivorans (assembly GCF_001273755.1). GTDB lineage: Bacteria > Bacillota > Bacilli > Bacillales > DSM-1321 > Peribacillus > Peribacillus butanolivorans. The sequence continues at coordinate 1,597,529 of NZ_LGYA01000001.1, read as the reverse complement.
CTTCAACAAATGTTGAATCAGGAAATTCTTCACTTTTTGCAAACATGTAACGGAGACACCACAGCTTTTCAAAGCCTCTACATAACTTTCATGCTGTTTTAGTAATAACTCATAATCCGGAGTTCCTAAATTGGATGTTGTTAGTCCATTTACATAACTTTTGCTTGGTAATTTTACAATTACATTTTTGTACATTGATAATTCCCCCTCACTCTTTCCTTAAATGTTCTTGACTGATAGATGCTTCTCTTGGATGTTTAATAATTACTCGTTTTATGGGCTTATTCATAGATGAACGATAAATTATAATCTCCTCCTTTTCCGCATAATGGAATTATATTTCTTAAAATGGAAATTTTATTAAATTATAAATTTTAAAATGGTATAATGTCAATATATTAAGAATTTTCTGAAATCATCCCTTAAAGAATGGTGGTATATACATGCAAACAATTGATAGGGCTATGAATGTAGTTAAAATGCTGGTATCTAAATCATCAGAAAACGGTTTATCTATTACAGAACTCTCTCAGGAATGTGATCTTCCGATTGGTTCCATTCATCGTGTATTAAAAGCCATGAGTAAGCACGGTTTAATTAAGCAGGATGAGCAATCTAAACGATACGGATTAGGAGATATTTGGATGGAATATGGCCTAAAAATGTATGACACATTGGATTATATTAGTATAATAAGGCCAGAATTAGAAAGGCTTATGCATAAAGTAGAGGAAAGCGTATTTCTTTACCGTCCGATGGGATTGGAATCCCTTATTATTGAACGGATTGATAGTGAAAGAAATCCTATTCGAGTCTATGATCAACTTGGTTCACGGATACCCTTTCATGTCGGTGCTGCCAATAAGGTGATGCTTGCCTACATGCCAGAAAAACAGGCAAAAAAAGTTATTGATACCCTTTTACCTGAAAAGGAAAAAATAGAGTTTTTAGAAGTTTTAAAGGATATGAATTCCAAAGGATATGGGATTAGTCACAGTGAAAGAACTGAAGGGACGTCTTCCGTCGCTGCCCCAATTTTGAATTTTTTTGGAGAAGTGTCAGGTGCCATAAGTATTGGTTTTGTAAGTTTTAATTTGACACCTGAAAGACTCAATATCCTCGTTAAAAATGTGTTGGAAACGAGTCAAAGCATGTCTGCAAAATTGGGATATAACGGGTCTGAACATACGAAGGCAATGAATCGTTCTTTCTAAATCATGGTATTTTATTTAAAGAAGTAAGTAATCGAGGAGTATAAAGAAAAAATACAAAAAAATTATTTCAGGCTACTTTATCTCTGTTTTCTTGAGACTGAAGTAGTCTAATTTCATTGGTATGCTTTTTATTTCATTTTACCTGATTGTTACTTCGCATCTCTCTAAAGTTCCCCCTTTTAGACTGACACTAGGTTGTCCTCTAACAACAGACCAACAGGATATATTTATAGTTTAAATCGTTTTCAGATTGTGAACTTTATGTCATAACTTTTTATTTTTTTCAATCACCATTCTTCATACTTCAAACATATAATATATACAAAGGAAAAACCGGGGGTATCAACATGCAAGACAATTTACATGGATCGCAAATGAATGAGGTTGAAAAGTTTGATGAATGGGTGAAAAAGTTTTTTCTGGACCCGGAAACAAGTGCGTTGGATCATCAACTATTTTCAATTGATATATACGAAAGTGAAGATGAGTATATGGTGGAAGCGGTTTTAGAAAATCATGATGTTAAAGATATTAAAGTATGCCTAAGTGATAATGAGTTATCGATCATCGTTGACGATAATCATAAACCCTTTCTTGAAAATAAAGCGGATACATTACCCACACAGAGGAAAATCCCCTTCCCCTTTTCAATTTGCTCACGTAGGATTACCGCGGAATTTTCAAATCCGTTATTGGTGATTCGCATCCATAAGTTTTCCCCCGGAAAAACAGCTGACGATATTAATATTGAGTAGTTTTCTTTCTTCATAATAAAAAGAATGGCTAAGGAAGCTGCCTGCTTCCTTAGCCATTCTTTTTTTATCTTGATTAGCCCGCAAAGTAAAATGAAGTTCGACTTCCTTTTTGTGTAGAAATGACTTGAAGCTGGGCATCGATTCGTTCCTTTAATTCTGGAACGTGAGAAATTATGCCAACCAATCTTCCGGTGCTCTGTATATCCATTAATGCTTCAATCGCATGGTCGAGTGATTCAGGGTCAAGCGTACCGAAACCTTCATCAATGAACATGGTCTCAAGTGATATGCCACCTGCATTCTGCTGGACAACATCAGCAAGCCCTAGAGCAAGTGCAAGCGACGCCTTAAAGCTTTCGCCTCCTGAAAGCGTTTTGACATGCCGTTCCTGGCCCGTATATTGATCATATACAGATAACTCCAGACCGCTTTGAATATTCCTTCGCGTTGGGTCCAGTTTCCGTAAAAGCTGATAACGACCGCTAGTCATCTTCAACAATCTTAGATTGGCTTCTTTTAGGATATCATCTAAAAAGGCCGCCAATACATACCGTTCAAAAGTAATACGGAAGGAGTTTTGACCTTTAGAAATCTCGGACAGATGACCAACGATACTGTACCTTTCATCTAGACTTTTCTGCTCTTCCCTAATTAGCTCCAGTTTTCGTTCAATTTCTTCGTTTATTTGCTTGTCAGCCAGTAATTCATTCTGATTTCTGCGTAACAATTCCAATTCACGATCTATGAATTCAAAAGTCTTTTTCAACCCTTCAAGGTCCGGCTTGACCACATCTTTTAATTTCATTTCCAAATCATGAAATAGACTTAGAACGCTTTGCCAACTTTGATTGTATTGCAGAACTTGACTCTCTATATATTCGAGAGCCGATTCTGACTTTTTGGCTGTTGTATATTCTTTATAATTGGCAAATCCTTGTTTGGTCATATCCGTAATCAACTTTTCCCGTTCCTCTGTTAATTCACGATTTAAGGCTTTTATATTTCCAGTTAGTGATTCTTTTTTCGCATTGATGCCCGACTCTTTTTCTTTAACCATTTGAAGATTTTTTCGTGCTTCTTCTAATGCAATTTGTAAACGTTTCTGCGTTTTGACGGCCGCTTGATATGCTGCATTATATTCTTCCTCAGTCCTGATTCCTTCTGGCATAGAATCGGTTAATCCTTTAAGCTTTGTAGAATTTTCAATATACCTGGTTTTGACTTGATCTTCTACTTCTTCTAAAGATATTCTATTCGCTTTTAGGTGGACTGCTTTCTCTTTTAATTCAAGCAACCTTCTTTCCAATTCACTAAACGCGGCCTTCTTAAGCCTCAATATCCGTAACTTTTCTTGCAGCTCTTTTCCTTTTTGCTCGAACTGATTCAAGTAAGCATCAATTTGATCTAAAGAAAGCTGTGGCAAACCCTGTTGTAAGTCAGCCAATTTTTCTTGAGAGGACTCTATTAGTGCATTGAACTTAGATTCCGCTTGATAATATTCACTTTCAGCTTGACTTTTTTGTTGATCTGCAGACTTCAGATTGTTTTCCTGCTGTTTTAATTCCATATCCGCTGGCATCTCATCATGCATTTTGGCGGGTTTAGGATGACTCACCGATCCGCACACAGGACAATTTTCACCAGTGTGCAACATGGACGCTAGCATCCCTGCTTGACCAGCGCGCCACTTTTCATTAAGAGCCTCTAGTTTTTCCTTTTCCTGAAGCTGAATTTTAAGAAGCTCTTGGTACCGGTTATTCTTTTCATCTAACACCCGCTTTGTGCCCTGTGATTCTGAAAGAACATCTTGAAGCTTTTTCATTTCTAATAACAAATGCTGATTTTTTTCGACTTCTCTTTCCATATCACTATAAAGAAAGGCTGCATTTTCCGCTTCTGATTTTTCAAGACCAACTTTTTCTGCTTCCGCTTCAATTGCACTATGCTCTGATACATTTTTTTCACGAAGCTGCTTACTAGTCTGCCACTCTTTTTCATCTAAAAGAACTTGCGCTTTTAAACTCGCATATGTCATCACAGCATCTTTTACCTGCTCAAGTTGATGCACATTTCGAACCGCCCGTTCCCTTTCGTCTTCCTTCAATAATTCCTGTTCATAGGAATCTTGTTTCTTAATCCGCTCATCCATTAACTTCTCTTCCTGCTCACTTAATTTTTGAAGTTCTGTAGTTACATCTTGTACTTGTTTACCAATTCGCAAATAATATTGCTCTTGCTTTTCTAGAGAAGCCGCTTTGTGCGCCATTTTAATTTGTTCTTTTACTTCATCTATTTCAGGTTTTTTCGCTTCAAGGATCTCTTTTTCCCTTCTCAGCCTTTCTTTTTCAGTAAACCTATTTAACAAATCCACCGCTTTTGAAAGCTCTTGGTTAACTTGATCTCGAGCTTCTTGCTTTTCCTGTATTTGCTTGCTAACATACTGACTTCTTTCTGTTGCTGCCGAAATAACAGAATGTAAGAGCGGCAAAATCTGTTGTTCATTTGGCTCTTCTGCCTCCAAATGTTCCTGCAGTCCTTCATGATTACCCGGCTTGATTCCTTTCATTAATTCAATTCGCCGCTGTGCACTTCTTTCACTTTTCTTTTTAAGAATTGAAGCTTCTTCTTTTAATTTTTCTTCTATTCGTTTATAAAGTTCGGTATGAAATAATTTCTGAAGTATCTGTTCTTTATCCTTACTGTCGGATGTTAACAGTTTTCTAAATTCATTCTGAGGAATCATCAGAATTTGCCGAAACTGATTGGCATCAAGTCCAATAAGTAATTTGATTTTCTCTTCAACCTCGCGTACATTGGCACCTAGCAGTTTTTTTCCTTCTGGCAACAGCTCATATAATTCAGCTTTCGCACCAACTGTCGTCGTGCCATCGCCCGATTTCTTCTTTCGTTCCTGTTGTGGTGAACGAGTTACCAAATATGTTTTTCCACGCAGTGTAAATTGTAGCGAGACTTCCGTCAACATATCATCTTCGGCAAATTGACTTCGTAAATCTTGCCCACTTCGATCTTCACCACTTGCTTTTCCATATATCGCAAAGCTAATCCCGTCAAAAATCGTTGTTTTCCCTGCACCCGTCTTTCCAGAAATGACAAACATAGTTCTTTCTCCTAGGGTATTAAAATCAATAGTTTCTCTTCCGGCATATGGGCCGAATGCCTGCATCGTTAAAATATGAGGTCTCATTTTAAAGCCTCCTCTTTCTTCACAGCTTCAATTACCGAAACCATCAAATCTTGCTTTTGAGAATCAAAGTCTCGATCTGTCATCTCTTGGTAAAACGTTTCAAACAAATCCAATTCGGACTTTCGTTCATCCTTTACAGAAGAAAAGGATTTTTTTCTTCTCAGGTCAGCCAAATCCCATTTCCGCTCTAGGTGAAGTACGTTCGGGTAGACCTGGCGTAAGCGATTAATCGGATCGATGAGTGATCCCTCATCATTTAGTGTTATTTTTAAATAGTCATCTATTTTTTGTGATTGATAAAAAGCAGGGTCAAGTAACTCTTCCATTGTGCCTGCCAGTTCCCTCATATCAAGCATAGGCATCAAAGATCGATATCGCATATCGAAACTGCCATCTTCTTTCATCTCGACAATGGATAACGACTTATTTTGCTTGGCCTCAGAAAAAGAGTACTTCAATAGTGAGCCGGAGTAATATACCTTTGGATGGCGTATCGCATCTGGGCTATGTAAATGTCCAAGTGCCGTATAGTCGAACGCATCAAATAAATCAGATGAAACACACCCAGAACCGCCTACTGACAAAACACGTTCTGAATCGCTCGTTTTACCACCTAATACAAAGGCATGTCCAACGAAAACATTTGGTTCATTCGGATTGAATGTTTCCGCAATAGTTCCAGTTATCCGTTTCATTGCTTCTTGATGAGAATGAATACTTTCATCTTCAAAAAGATGGCGAACGGTACCAGGTTCTGCATATGGGACACAATAAAAATTCACGCCCTTAATACGGACCGGTTCACATGTTTTTGTCAATTTCCCATGAATGTATAGCTGGCTATGACGATACCATGATGAACCGAATGACAGCCTCTCCGCCGAATCATGATTTCCCGATATCGCAACGATCGGTGTATTCATTTTCACATTAATGGTATAAAGAATTTCATCAAGAAGCTCTACCGCTTCCGTCGGTGGAACAGAACGATCATATAAATCACCGGCAATCACAACTGCATCCGGTTTCTCTTCTTCTACTATTTCAATAAATTGCAGGAGTGCATGTCTTTGATCTTCTGTCATATGTACCCCGTGAACAATTTTCCCTAAATGCCAATCAGCCGTATGGATAAATTTCATAGTTTCACTCCGTCCTCATTTTTACTTACTATTATTATATCAAAATTTGAAAGGATAGCATGGATTGGGTACAAACGTTCTAATTTTTACCATGATTTGAAGCACATCTTTTTTCAAACAAAAAAAAGGCACACTCTAAAGAGTCTACCTTCTCCTTAATATCAGCTAAATAAATGTTCATATGGACTCATATTTACTTTTCGTTCAGCTAATTTTTTTTGTAAAAATTTATGATCACGTTTGGGCGTGGCAATGATATAGCCACGTATTACTAAATCTTCTGTAATATCTCCCGCTTTTTCCTTTAACGCCAATTCACCGATTTTACCAGCAATTTTATGTCGTGCAACATCACGAAAAAGTTCTGGTACAGGGCTCACTAAATCTTCAAGTAAATCCTTTTGCTGCTTTGACCATAAGTGCTTTGTTTGGTCCAAATAATATTCTTCCCAATCCATATCGGATTTTCCATCCTCTTTAGGAAACCTTTTTAAGAATTTCCGAAACATGAAAAAACCACCGATGCTCATCAAGATTATTAATAGGGCTACCCAAAATAGAATAAACCATAAAAACCAGCCTCCAAGCAAAGAACCACCTCATATGTATAGAATAATTGTTACTATGTATTATAGACAGTAACCCATATCTTTACAAGGCTGGCAATAGAATCATTCTTGTTCGTTTACTTCCAATAAGACTAGTGAAAAATCTCCCACAGCATTTTCTTCATAAAGATTCGTAACCGAAGTAGCATAGTTAAAAATCTCTCCGCGAAATTCCTCGTTTGACTGAGGGATCTTTATATCAAATACCATTTGATATAGCAGTGTTGTTATATCATGATATTCACTATTAGTTACCTCGAAATTAAAACTGACTTTTCTGAATTCTCTACCTTCAGAATCTTTTATAACTTCTGCATGAAAATCAGTAACATGCAGTGATACATCGTCCAAAATGACTTCATCTACCATCTTACTAAACATCTCCTTTATTTGTGGTTAAAGTTATGTTATCACCTCAGGCGTCCCACGCCAACGATTCAGCCTTGAAAATATCAAAAAAAACGTGCACAGGAAAACCTGACATGTTTCTTTGAATTAATTCCCTTTTTCGGATCCATTGTACAAAAACAACACCCGACATAATTGATATGATCCCCTTTTAGTAGACAGAAAAAAGAAAGCACACTAATCTGTCTATATATGGAGGGGATTTTTCTATGGGTAATATTAAAAGAACGTTTGATAAAGCATTCAAAAAGCAGGCCGTTGATTTATACCTTAATGGAGATATGAGTTATCAATCGGTCGCTGATAAATTAGAAATTGATAAAAATCAAGTCCGCCGCTGGGTTAAGTACTTTGAAGATGAAGGCATACTGGGTTTGGAAGAGAAACGAGGGAAAGCGAAGGGTCTTGGTAAGGGCAGACCAAGAACAGCTCCGGAGGATCCTGAAGAAAAAATCAGACGTTTAGAGGCGGAGAACGAAATGCTAAAAAAGCTCTTAAAGATGTAAAAGGGGGAATGGAGGCAGTAACGNAATATAATAACCTATTGAAAAAATATAAGATGCAATCCAGTATGTCAAGAAAGGGAAACTGCTGGGATAACGCTTGTATGGAGAATTTCTTCAGCCACTTTAAATCGGAGTGTTTCTATATGAACTCCTTCCGAACCTCTGAAGAGGTTAGAGGTGCTGTAAGTATGTATATTCGATTCTATAACCATCATCGCTTCCAGAAAAAATTAAACAACCTGAGTCCATATCAATATAGAACTCAGGCTGCTTAATTGGTCTTTTTTATTTCTGTCTATTTGACAGGGGTCACTCCAAATGGCAGGTGTTGTTTTTTATTATATTTAGTTTAATTAAAACTTACACCATATTACTTTCGCTTAAGTAGGCCGCTTTGACTTTTTTGTATTGGTATAGCATCGCTATTCGCCATGGAACAATCATCGCAAAAGCAAGAAGGAAAAACATTCCACCAAGCACGCCAACTTCAATTGTACTTCCCAGTATAAGCTTTGCAACAAGTCGTATCACCATTAGTCCGACTAAAATGAATATAAATGCTTTAGACCTCTGAATATAAATTTGTTCATTTCGAACTTCGAATTTGGATGTTTTAATTAAGAGGATAGAAAATACCATCCCTGCTACAAGAGCTTCTAGAAATTCGTATCTAGTGACCCTAAACATTGGGAAAAGAAACATCAAAGCACCCGTACTCATAAAGAGTGGGGGTAATATGATTTTTTTTTCATTCACTGGTTTTTTTGTTTCCTTCATTCGAAACATGAAAACACCCATAGCCATCACAATCGCTATACCTGTAGATATATATATCGTCATTTTTATCATCCTTTTAGCTAAAATAGGTAAGTACCATGAAAAATTATATATCACTTCAATTATTAAACAAAGTATATATTACCTAAATCAGATAAACAAGGAGAGTGTTTTAATCAAGCACCCTATTGATAGCATCTACTACTCGGCATTCGTCAAACGGCTTTACAATAAAGTCCTTTGCCCCTGCCTCAATAGCTTCGACAACCATTTTTTGTTGTCCCATCGCTGAACACATTATAACCTTTGCGTAAGGAAAATCTTTCTTAATTTCTTTAACCGCATCTAGCCCGCTCATGATTGGCATTGTTATATCCATTGTAACAAGATCGGGATTTAGTTTACGAAATAATTCTATTGCCTCTTTCCCGTTCTCGCCTTCACCAATTACTTCATGTTCTGCTTTTGATAATATTTTCGAAAGTGTCATTCTCATAAACTTAGCATCATCAACTACTAATATTCGGGCCATTGCCGTTCCTCCTCATTTCAAACAACAGAAAGCGAAATCTAATCGTATTGAAATGTAATGATAATTTTCAATAATAAGTATAGGGTATATGACTTAAGACCTAAAATCAAATGATTTAATGTGATAATATAAGTAAATTAACACAAAAAAACAGATATAAAGAACTATCAACAGAATATTCTATTAAAATATTTTTAAAAATTAACTTATCCATGGACTAAAACCCAGTAAATCCCCCGAATAGTCTAGATAGGACTGCAATTATTTTGGTCATCCAATTAAAAAATAAAATTACGCCCATTAGAATCATTAAATATCCGCCAATTTTCATAATATATTGGCTGTATGTTTTAATCCATTTCAATTTTCCGACAAAGAAGGATAAAATGAAAAATGGTATGGCAAATCCTAAAATATAAGCAGTCATATAGCTCATGGCCGCGCCTGGGTTGGTTGCACCTAAAGTGATGACAGCACCCAAAAGAGGACCTGCACAAGGCGTCCATCCAGCAGCAAAAGCAAGACCAATCAAAATCGAACCAATATATCCGCTAGGACGGTTTTTAAACTCGAAACGGCTATCTTTCATTAAGGACTTTGGTTGAAAGACCCCCACAATAAATAACCCAAAAATGATAATTAAAATGGCACCAATTTGACGAATTAATTCCTTGTAATTTGAGAAGAAAGAACCTAGATATGTAGTGCTAAACCCTATTGCAATAAAAACCAAAGAAAAACCTAGTAGAAAGAACAAAGTATGCAACATGCTCCTTCTTTGGAGCATGGCGTTCTCTGATTTAATCTCACCAACACTCATACCAGTGATATAAGATAAAAAGGCTGGGTATAGCGGTAAACAGCACGGAGATATAAAACTCAAAAAACCGGCTCCAAAAGCTAAGAAAATATTAATATCATTCAATAACCCTCACTCCTATGTAAGTACCTATAAACATTGTAACAAATAAGATAAAAAAATACATTTTTGGAACTGTGAATATTTCATGACAAACTTAAAAACCAAATAACGAAAATTAGGTTGCACTGTTGTTTTTTACCATTAGGGTAACTTATTTGAATTCATTAGACCAACCCTATATAATTGTTATATTCATACAAAATTTACAACTAGCTCATAAAAGGATACCTTAAGAATAGTTGGGTACAGGAAGGATATATAAATGGCGAAAAAAAATGAGTTTCTCGAACAGATTGAATTAAAGAGAAATGAGCTTATCAATATTGTCGCTAAAGACGGCTTAAACTCTAAGGTTGCGATAGAATATAGCCAGCAGCTTGATCAATTATTAAATAAGTATAATGAGCTCTTTTATAAAACTGGTATAGACTTTTAATTATCCCTTTAATTTCTTACCAGTTTATCTCTTATTAATAATACTTCTTTCATTATATGCTTTTTGCTACCAGTCATTCTCCCCCTTTTTTTCGTGTTCCTCCTTCCAATTTCCACTTAGTAAATAATCACTTACGTAACATTTTCTATAACCATTAACATAAAAAAATAGGCAACCGCTTTGTAAGCTAAGGCCTATTTTTTTCTTTATAAGATATTACATACTTTCATGTCTCTATATCAAAATGGAAGACGATTCGAGGATTGTCACAATAAGAATACTGGGGATCCAGCTAAGATGGATGAATTTTCGGGTACAGAAATCATGAGACAATTGTTGTTTTCCCCTAATTTCTCTTTCCAAGAAGTAATTTGCTCAATTTAATAAAAAAAATTAATCTCCATATACTATGTCGTATATACATGTACAGGAGGGCATTATTTTGAGAACTTTATTTTTGGCTTTTTCAGTTTTCATCCTTTTTTACTTTTACGACTGTAATTACATTCAAGCTACAACCGCTAGTCGGGAGGTTTACGAAAAAACAGGAAATGTTATTTGGGAAGGGAATACCCAGGAGAAAATCGTTGCAATAACCTTTGATGATGGCCCTCATCCTTCATACACCCCTCAAATCCTTGATATACTGGCCAAATATAATGCTAAAGCAACGTTTTTTGTTTCTGGTAATAAAGTGAAAAGTTATCCCGATATTTTAGAGAGAGAAGTAAAAGAAGGTCATGAAATTGCTAATCACACTTATAATCATATTTATGACAAAAATATGAGTGCTGTTTTATTATCCTCTGAATTAGATCAAACAGATAAAGTGATTTGGGAAATTGCCAAATATAAACCTTCTCTATATCGTCCTGTAGGAGGCTTTCATAACGATTTAATCATTAATACAGCTGTTAAAAAAGGGTTTAAAGTTGTCCTTTGGTCCTGGAGCCAAGACCCACAAGACTGGAAAAGACCTGCAGCTAATACAATTTCGAATCATATTATTAAATCCTTACGAGCAGGTGACATCATTCTCTTGCATGATTGGACCGATCGTCCCCAAACTGTAAAAGCACTAGAAACAACTTTGGATTATTTATATAAAAATGGCTATGAATGTGTAACGGTATCTGACTTGCTATTTCGCTCAAATAATAGCTCACCCGGTTTATTTAGGACTTTCCCTGTTAAATAAGATCCTTTCGAATATGTGGTGCAGGTCGATTACCAGAAGATATTGAAAAAGGTCATTTTGATTGCAGTGGATTCATATATGCCATGCTCAGATCAAATGGTATCATGATAGGAATTACAGACACACTCGTTAAACAAGGTAAACGAGTACTAGAAAAGGGCTTAAAAGTTGGTGATCTAAATTTTCTTTGATTCTTATAAGAAGTTCTAATCAAACACCTTGGCTTTGTACTAATTAACCGTCTGAATTACTTCGATACTGTTGATAACGCTTTTTGTTTTTCTATTGCTTTTCATGATGCTGTTATAGTAACCCTTCTAAAGAAAGATCTAGAATACCATCAAGTTGAAAATGGTTGACAAAGTCTCCCCTCTATCCACTATCCTTTATTCTTTTTCATCGTTCCTGAACAATTCTTCCTACAACCTGTTTCGAGTATTTGGGACAACAAGTTTATGGTTTTATTTAATAATGACTAGTTAACGAATACAGCAAAAAAAGTGTGATAAAAGATTTTTCTAAATAGCCCCTTGAGTTCAGTACATAATATTATCGCGCTAAAATTATGTTTGACAAAAAGGTAATAAACTATTATCTTTAATTAAAGATAATTTAATTCGAGATAATATCCAAAGATTCGTTATTTATTAATGTAAATATTTTTTTCATATATATCTCGAATTAAAGATATCTAAAAATATTACCAGGAGGAATTAAATATGATTGGTATAGGTTTATTAGTAATACGGGTAGTAATTGGTTTATCGTTTGTAGGACACGGTGCACAAAAATTATTTGGCTGGTTTGGAGGTTATGGTTTAAAGGGCACCGGCGGCTGGTTTGATTCAATTGGTATGAAGCCGGGAGTTACAATGGCTCTATTTGCTGGTCTATCAGAGCTTATTGGTGGTGCTTTATTTGCTTTAGGTCTTTTTACACCGCTCGCAGGTATTTTAATTGCCCTTACAATGTTGGTTGCTATCGTTAAAGTTCACGGAGCAAATGGCTACTGGTCAACTCAAAATGGCTATGAATATAATCTTGCAATCCTTGCCGTTGCGATTGGTGTAGCGATTACAGGAGCTGGCCAATACTCACTTGATGCCCTTTTATTTTAGCTTCTATTAAAGTTTTAAGTAAATGTAAAGGTAAGATAACGACAAGATACTGTCATCAGAAAAGCCTTACCGATAAAATGTTTCCTAATAAGTACAGGTATTAGATGGAAAAATAAAAGAGCATCGTATATTCGATGCTCTTTTTAACTAGTTAAAATGTATATAGTTTAAGAGTAATTTTGTTACCGTAAATGGTCACAAAGTATAGCTAGATTAAATGAGACCGGTAAAATCAACAACATAATTGATTATAAAGGGATTTCCAAAATTCATAATGATTCACATCAACAATCTGAAATACTTTTGGCGATAATGATTTTATACAAAATACGTGTTGTCTATTAGTTCCTACTTCAACCCAAAGTACAATCGTAATTTCCTTCTGGGGAATAGGGGTTGATACTTACAGATATACGATTTACTTTTCTTTTAAATGATTGTAATAAGCTTCATTTATTTCAACTTTCGTTCCTGGTTTGAATGGCTGCATCCAGTCATCTCCTCCTCTTCATTTAATTTGTTTAGTGATTACAAACAGATCATTCATTGATTATGCAATACACTACTCTATGGCCTTTTTGTATTTAACCATTCTTCTTTTTCTCGAACGTGTACTATGTATCACAATCTTTTCAATAATTTCTAGAAAAGTGTCATTCGCTAACTGTACTATTGGACTACCCTCGACTTCCTCTCTTAATGGATCAATAATGTTGCAAACCAATTCGTTTAGATACGACATTACGCTTGTTACCTGAAGCAGAAAAAATAACCAATTGTTATTTTGCTTTTTTTGTACATTATATTAGCAATTATGATTAAGAGGATTTGCAAATTTATATAACAATGAATACCTTTTTTCATTAAAGAAGTTGAACGATTAAGAGTATAGAAATTGTAAGGATATAGGAATTAAGCAGCAAATCCATAATTCATTGAACTTCTAGGCTATGCACTATTTATTCTTTACTATAAGAAAACGGAGTGGGGGAATAACCCGCTCCCTGTTTTTGCTTCTAATTATTTTTATTTATATCCCTGAATGATAGATGGCAGTTTGGTGCATCTTAGCCATTAAACTTACTTATTTTATAATAAAAAATTAAATCAAATACTAATTTGACTTCTTATATTTTTCTTCCAAAGCTGCAAATAAATTTGATATTAAATTTCTCTATATTTCTTTATAATTCCTTGTCTCCTTTGGCTTTCTTCTCATCACCTGTCTTTATTAATCCTTTAGTTTTCATCATGCATTATTTTATTCATTCCATCTAATAAGTTATAAAGAGCTAAGTGGACTATCACAGATGGATGCAAAAAGCAGAGCCTTCTGAACCAGCTTTTGTTTTTTACAAAACCTTTACTTATTTTCATGAAAGAATAAATCTATAATTGATATCCTTTATTATGTTATAAAAATTTAACGAGGTGAATGTTTTATGAGAATGAAAAAAGCATTTATTGGTTTATCGCTTTTTTGTATGATTGTTCCTGGTTTTGCTAATTCGGCAGCTGCCTCAAATTCTGTTGCTGAAAAAGATCGAAGTAATATCGTGGCAGATTGGAAATTTTCGAAACAACATGTGAAAAGCGGTTCAATCGATAAAGGCAATTTAATTATTGAAGATGCAAGTAAACAAGGAAATGATTTAGAGTTAGTAACGATTGGAGATCAAGCCTCGCCAGAATTAAAAAATATGATTAAATGGTCTGAAGAAGATTATCATAATCAAGAAAAAGTTGATAGCTTGCAATTCGCTAATTACAAAAATGCCCCTTCAGGAAGATATTTCAAAACAATAAAGGAAGCACCTATTAATAAGGAGCAATTTGATAAAGGATTTACAATCGAGGCTGTAATTAAATTACCAAATAATTTTGAAGACCGTTTACATAGCTGGATGGGAATTTTAACAAGACAAGGGCAGGCTGCTGATCTTAATAAAGTGGAAGGCGAGAAAGAAATCCTTACTACATTATCTATATCTAGTGATAAAGAAATTCAATGGACAAGTCATCCCTCTAATCTAAACTATAATGTGGGAAACTGGTCTCGTTCTTTAAATGCTGATGAATGGTATCATTTGGCGGTTGTTAATGACGGTAAAACGACCACTTTAACTGTAAATGGCATTAGTGATTATGGAAAGTCAGAAAAGGTAGTAGGCATTGCAACTATAGAAGGTAAAGGCTGGAATATCGGGGCATCTGAGTGGGGAAATGAATTAGATGCACTATTTGCAGGTAACATCCAAGAAATACGAATTGCTAATGAGGCTTTGACTGAAAAAGAATGGCTTGTTCAAGATGCTCGAGAAGACGAACCATTCAAAGGAACAAACGATAGAATTCCATTTCTAACAAACAAAAATAATTATAATTTTCTATTTGTCCCAGATACGCAAAAATATTCTAGCCAGAATCCAGAGATATTTAATAGCCAAATGAATTGGATTGCAAAAAACACTAAGAAGAACAATATTGTAATGAACACATTTGTTGGAGACATTGTCGATAGTAATTCAAAAGTGCAATGGCAGAATTCCCTTAGAGCCATTTCCTATATAGATAATAAAGAAATTCCTTATATGATGGCTGCAGGGAATCATGACTATGCTGACGGAGATCCATTCTTAACATATTATGGACCGCAACGTTTTGCGAATAAAAAATACTATAAGGGCTCTTCTGATTCGGGATATGGCTCTTATGCAATTGTTAAAGCAGGAAGCTATGAATACTTAGTCTTAATAGTTGATATGAAAAATCTTCAAAAAGACTTGCAATGGTCAAAAGATGTTTTAAATCAACATAAAGATAAACCGACTATTATCGTTTCTCATGATATTATTTATCCTGAGGTTGAAAATAATAAAACTGTTGCCGTTGAGTCGTCTAACGGCCGACTGATCTGGGATGAACTTATAAAGGATTACAACCAAGTGTTTATGACGGTTAATGGACATTATTTTGGGATAGCACACCAAGTCAAACAAAACGCAGCGGGGAACGATGTCATTCAAATGCTAGTCAATTATCAAGCAAATTACCGAGGAGGAAATGGCTGGCTGAGACTTGTAGAATTCGATGAAAAGAAAAACAAAATGTTTTTCCGTACTTACTCGCCTTTTGTAGATGAAATGCCAAAGAAAGAAAAAACCTATATCGATTATAAATATTTAACAGATGAAAACAATCTATTTGAATTAGATTTCCATTTTAAAGAGAGATTTAATTTCAATTAATCAAATATGAGATAACTCATAAGAACTAACTTCCCTAGTAATCGTATAGCCTATATTTATTTCCTACCGCTATAACATCAGCCTGAAGATATTGTTTGTTTTGAGTTATCCTTATTTTTATATTAATTCTAATTTTTTGTCCACACTATACTTTTTGGTACAATTTCAATAATGTATTAGGGATAATTTCTGTATAAAAAATCCCTACTCTCATCTGGTTTTCCGCTAAACAAAAAGGCTGTCGTGTATTTACGACAGCCTTTTTGTTTAGCTATATGAATTGGTAACTCGGTATACCACTATGCTTTATTCAACACCTGGAAACCATCCTGGAGAATTGATAATCACTTGCCATAATGGATCTGGAATATCAAGTTGCTGCTGATTATTCTTGTTTATTTTAGTAACGATTTCTGTTTCTCTGCCTTGCTCCACTTTTTGAACCCAATCAGGATCAATAATGAGTTCACGGGCTAATGCGATTAAAGGAACACCTGCTTCAAGAGCTTTGATCGCATCATCTGCTGTATAGATGGAACCAACACCTATGACAGGAACTCGATCCCCTACACGATCTTTTATGATTTCTATTCGAGGACGGTTAGCCTCGGCTCCTCGTCTAGCTGTTGACCAGAAATCCATTAATGAAACATGAAGATAATCAAGATCTTTTTTTGCGAGGGCATCTATTAATACCAGTGTATCATCCATAGTGATTCCAGGTGTTTCTGGCTCCTCTGGTGAAAAGCGATATCCTACAATGAACGGCTTTTTGGCATGTTTAGCAACTGCCTTTTTCACTTCATCTACAACCGCTATTGGAAAAGTTAGACGTTTTTCTAGACTTCCACCCCACATGTCTTCTCGACGGTTAGAATGCGGTGAAAAGAATTGCTGAAGTAAGTATCCATTGGCACCATGAATTTCGACACCATCAAAACCTGCTTCAATAGCACGTCGAGTGGTTTCTCCAAAATCAGTAATAATCGATTTAATTTCTGTTTCAGATAGTGGACGTGGAACAGGTTTACCATCGCCTTGTGAAGGAATATTACTGGCACTTACAACATCTCCATTTGGTACTAATTCAGGTGGAACCTCGCGGCCGCCATGGAAAATTTGTAAAATTGCTTTTGCCCCTTTCGCTTTAATCGCTGAAGCTAAGCGTCGTAAGCTCGGAATCAAATCATCCCGATCACCGCCAAATTCACCATGAAATCCTTTACCATTTGCCGTGACATAGGTACATGCTGTAATAACCATACCCACGCCGCTTGACCTGCGTTCATAATAGGTAATTTCGGCATCGGTAACTGTACCGTCAGGATTCGAAGAGAAGTTTGTCATTGGTGCCATAACCAATCGATTCTTTAAATGTACCTCTTTTCCTAAATTAAACGATTCAAATAATGGTGTAAATTTAGAATTCATTAGTTGTATTCCTCCATTTTAATTATGTTATCTCATCATGTGACAGGCATTGGTTAAGATTGGCTATATTTTTTTCTTGTGCAGTGGAATGAACAGATCCAGGTAATAACTTGTATATCAGAATCAAATTATGCATGCTTTGCAATTAATTCTGTTAAAGCTTCTTTAGGCTGATAGCCTACTACCTGATCCACTATTTCTCCATCTTTGAAAAGAATAAGTGCTGGAATACCCATGACTCCATACTTTCTTGTAGTATCTGCATTTTCATCTACATTAAGCTTAACAATCTTAACTTGATCACCCATTTCAACATCGATATCATTAAGCACTGGCGCAATCATTTTACAAGGTCCGCACCAAGGAGCCCAAAAATCAACTAACACTAAACCTTCTTTAATTTCACTAGCAAAAATTTGATCTGTTACATGCATTATTGACATAATCATTTCCCCCTCTAATATTATCCATTAAAATATCAATCTATATTTTTAATTACTTTATCTATTTACATCCAGATTTCCAATCCTATTTCCTGGGATAAGAAACTCAGATTTTCTAGTATTCATTTTTGGATGTTTTTTAATAGATGCTAATTTTTCGGACAATTCCATAAACCACGCCTCATCTTTTGAAAGTAAGGCCAAATCAATTAATGTTAAAAGATGAGCTTCGTTACTAATTGATAAATCGGGAAGCTTTTCAGTCCATTTACTTGGAATCCAAATCGATTTTCCAACCGCTTTTTCATTGTCACTTTCCACCACATTCACTTTTACAATTTCTCGATTAGAGTTAACTATTTCAACAAAGCCGTGGATAAGTTCTCCTTCTCTGGACCTTCCCTGTACCCAATCCCCATTTTCAAATCGAATTTTATCGGCCATCTCTATAAATACCCCCCTTAAATGTTTAGTCACAGTTCAATTTAAAAGTTAAACTGTAAAAATAAAATATACAGTAAGCATAAAAGAAAAAACTAAATCAATATCAAGGACATTGTTTAATTTTTTCCAAAAAAGTGCTAAGGGTAATTTTCTCTAAATATTTTTCAAAATATAATTCAGCTTCATCGAAAATTTCATCCATAACCATCTGGGTATTAGACGATATAACACATTTTTTCTTCGGATCACCTGTACACCAATTTGGTTTCAGGGTTCCATGTGAGACTGCAATATAAATATCAGCCAAACTTATCTCTTGAGGGTTACAGTCAAGAATATAGCCGCCGCCCACACCTTCTTTTGTCTTAACAAATCCATTAATTCGTAAGCAACTCATCATTTTACGTATTCTAGCTGAGTTTGTACAAACGTTTTCTGCGATAGACTCACTGCTGGCCATATGATCTGGTAAATATGCTAAATAGATTAAACTATGCACAGCTATTGTAAAATCACTATTCACTTTTTTCGCATCCTCCTCAAGAAGATTACTGTAATCTTAATATTTACAGTTAACTATGTCAACTAAAAAACTCACTAATGGTTATCTATGTCAGGCCTAACTTTATTTTAGTAAATCGTTTTATTTCGAAACAACAAAAACAGCTGTTAGAATGTATTTTATGTTTTGGAGGGATTGTGTGAGTAACAACCTTCCATCCTCCGTAACATCAAGTTTTTTTATAGAAAGAAGTTGAATTTATTGAGTGACTCTAATAGTATTCGTTCGATACGAATAAAAGATATTCCCTTTCATGCTTGATCTTTCTCCCATTGTACTTGGAGGAAAACCTGCTCAATCTTTAAGAAATACACTTAATCTTGCAAGACATGTTGAGAACTTAGGGTATAATCGTTTTGGTTGGCTGAACATCATAATATGCCCCTTATCGCTAGTACCGCTACATCAGTAATGATTGAACATGCAGCAGCAGGTACTTCAAAGATTCATGTAGGTTCAGGAGGAATTATGCTCCCGAACCATGCTCCATTAGTTATTGCAGAACAATTTGGAACGCTCGAATCCTTGTTTCCTGGTCGAATTGATTTGGGACTTGGCGAGCTCCTGGTACTGATCAACGTACTGCATATGCTATAAGACGTGTCCGTCAAAGTAATGGTCAAGAGTTTCCAGAACAACAGCGTATTTTAATCCAGCTTTAGCTTCTGAAAAAATGTATGTAAAAGCTATACCGGGAAATGGCTTAAACATTCCGATTTGGTTATTTGGCTCTAGCGGCTTCAGTGCGCAACTAGCTGGGATGCTTGGATTGCCTTTTGCGTTTGCAAGCCATTTTTCCCCTGAAGGAACACTCCCTGATTTAGAGATATAAGCTTTTTTCTCAATATCCGCAACTATTACGAATAACTAATGATGGAATTAGAGAATTTGTCTACTACGTATTTCATTCTTTTCATTGATCATCTCCTTCGAAATCTACTATGTTATTATTGAGAATAATGCTTGATCCAACAGACAAACCTACTCTTATTAATTTCATTTAATCAATGATTAATATTGCCCTCATGCAAAAAAAATACACCATTAATAAATCATGGTGTATAAGCAAATATCTTCTTTTAATGCTTTACTACAATTATTTACCTACTAGAATAGTTTAGTAGCTGAATTTACTACAATTATTTACCTACTAGAATAGTTTAGTAGCTGAAGGTTCCTCTGTCCAATCAGAAAAAATCATTATAACATCATCTAAAGTCTTCTCATTATTTGCTGATTTATCGATTTTTTTCAAGATGGACTAATTTGTTCCAACATTCGAGAAACTTAGAATAATAGTTTTTTTCTCATTAATCATTACCGTGATCCTTACATGTAATAAGAGCCGGGAAGATCGTTAAATGGTGTGAGAGATACCTGTGAGGACATCTCCTATTTCCATATTGGTGCCTTGCACCAATTTTACTCTTTAAGTGGCCGAAGT
Source organism: Peribacillus butanolivorans (assembly GCF_001273755.1). GTDB lineage: Bacteria > Bacillota > Bacilli > Bacillales > DSM-1321 > Peribacillus > Peribacillus butanolivorans. The sequence goes on along the minus strand of NZ_LGYA01000001.1, from coordinate 1,577,136 downwards.
CCTTTCAATTCAGGAACGACATTCACTATCTCCCTTCCTGTAACCGCTGCTACAAGGTTCTTCGCCGCTAGCATAGCCATATCATATCGTGTTTGATGAGTAGCTGAACCTATATGCGGAAGAGTTACCACGTTTGGCATGGTTAAGAGCGGATTGTCAGGGGCTACGGGTTCCTGATCAAATACATCCAAACCGGCTGCAAGGATTTCCTTATTTTGCAGTGCTTCGATGAGGGCCTTTTCGTCCACCGTCTGGCCGCGAGATGTATTAATAAAGATTGCAGATTTTTTCATCAGTGCAAATTGCTCCCGTCCCATAAGCTTCTTCGTCTCAGGGGTATAAGGGACCATTAAAAGAACGAAATCTGATTCCCGCAAAAGGTGCTCTAGAGAGGTATAGGTTGCACCTACCGTTTCCTCTACTTCTGGTTTTCTTCGCCGGTTATGATACAAAATCTCCATGTTAAAACCGAATTTCCCTCGTCTTGCAATAGATTCTCCAATCCTACCCATACCTATGATGCCCAATGTTTTTCCATGAACATCAACGCCAAAGAGGGGTTCATCACCTTTACTTCCCCACTTGCCGTCCTTTACAAGCTTGTCCAGTTCCGGAAGGCGGCGAGCTGCTGAGAGCATTAAGGCTAAAGCTAAATCGGCCACGGTTTCATCGAGCACATCCGGTGTATTCGTACCGATTACGTTTCTCTTTTTCATTGCCTCTAGATCATAGTTGTTATAGCCTACTGAGATATTACTGACAGCCTTTAGGTTTGGTGCATGGTCCAGAAATTCATCATCAATTTTTTCCCCGGTGATGAGCAGTCCGTCAGCATCGGAAATTTGCTTTAACAGCTGGCTTCGGGTAATCGGTTCAGGGCCATTCCATTTTTCCCACTGGCAATACTGCGAAATATATGCTTCCACCTCAGCCGGTACTGGTCTTGCTATATACACTTTTGGAATCAATTTATGTCCTCCTTCGTTACACTATTCTTGAATAGGATGTTTTACAATAAACCAATAACAGATTGCGGCGCATCCGGCGATTAAACCGCCAGATATAAAGGCAAGGGAGTAAGATCCAGTTGCATCCACAATCATGCCTGCCACAACGGGGGAAAAGGCTCCACCAAAATAACCGCCAAAATTCTGAATGGCACCTACAGAAGCAACCATAGAAGGAGGGGCAATGTCACCAGCAAGTGCCCACGCACTACCTGTAATGGCAGAAATAAAACAAAGAGCAAGGGTCAGTAATGTTAAGGTAATAGCGAGTCCTTTGACAAGCGGAACGGCACATACAACAATAGCGGCCGAGATGGCACATATACTAATTAACGCACGCTTTGCTTTAATAGGTGTAGTAATTCCCTTGTCCACCCATTTTTTAGTAAGATATCCTCCGAAAATATTGCCAAAGATTCCGCCAAGCCAAGGGATACCAGCATAAATACCCATTTCTTTTAGTGAGACATGATGGACATCGAACAAATATAGGGGCAGGAAGACAAGGAAAATATTCCAGATCCAGATGGTACAGAAGAAGCCCAGAATCATTCCCCATACACTTCGATATTTAAATAACGAACCCCATTTGATTTTTGATGATTGAATGCCTTGCTCCACTCCACCTCCTTCCGACTTAATGTATTCAAATTCCTCCTTGGAAAGTTTTTGACTTTTTTCAGGATTTTTATAAAAAATCACAAAACCGATCGCGAATATAATGCCGATCACACCAGTTATATAAAACAATGCTCTCCACCCAAAAGTCACCATAATGAAAACGAGCAGTGGCGGTGCAATGGCTGGGCCCCATTTGGACGAAGAATCCCAAATTCCAGTTGCCAAGCCTCGTTCCTTTTTAGGGAACCAATACGATGTGATCTTAGCCATCGTCGGAAAACAAGGTGCTTCACCTACTCCAAGTAAAATCCGTGCAGCAATAAATGAACTCATTTTATGAACAGCTCCCGTTAAAATGGTCGCACCACTCCACCAAATAAGCGCAATTGTATACACCTTTTTGGTACCGAACCGATCGATCAGCCAGCCGGAAGGAAGCTGCATTAATGCATAACTCCAAGAAAAAAAGGTTCCCAATAACCCGATTTCGGTTACGCTTAGTCCGAGTTCTTTCATCATTTCGGGAGCTGCAATGGAGAGGTTAGCCCGATCTAGGTAGTTTATTATTCCTCCGATCAATAACCAGATGACGACGGTCCAGCGAAATTTCCGGCCAATATTTAATGGCTTTTCTTGCTTTGTTTCTATTCCTGCTTCCATACCTTATCCCTCCTTGTTATTTAAAACGCCATAATTGGCAGCGCTTCCAAAATAAGAAAAAGCCAGAGTTAACGCTTGGATAATATGTATATACAAGGAGGTTTTTGTTTTATAATATAAAACCGGGTTTTGGAATTGCAGCAAAAAATAAACGAATAATTCTTTTTATTCTGTAAAATATCGTATTATGCTAATGGATGATTGTCAATCTTTATTCTTATTTTTAGGATTATATTCCCAGAAAAGATTTTATATCCATGGGGAATTGATCGCCCATTTTTTCTTTAAGTGATAATTGATCATAAACAAACTAAAATCACACAATCCATTTCACCTCTAGATACTTTCTCTAATACCGGTAGGGCATAGCCTGGATAAGAAAAAGGCATGATTAGAGCATATCCCGTAAGGGAAACTGTCAAGGAAATGTCTTAAATAGGATCCTTCACTCCGCGCAAAAGTCGGAAGGATTCAAAGCTCAAAGAAGATCATCTCTCTCTAATTGTAAAAGAGTTACCATATTAAATCCATGGATGTATTATTATTCCGAAATAAGGATTCATGTAAAATTAAACTACATGTCTGAACACGTAGCATAGGTGTTCTTTCTATTTCTCAGCCCCTTGGTTTTATTTCAGCTTGAGATAATGCCTATATGCTCAAACAATTCGGAAAGAAAGCATCCAAAAACCTTTTAAACGGTTAGATTATTCTTTCCTGCCTCTTATTAAAACAAAAGATTCACAAAAGAATGGATTGGGTACAATATGAACAGAACTGTTAAGCGTAGTATAAATTGCCTAAAATAATATTTTGAAGCATCAGGAGGAAGTTTATATGATTAATGAAAAAGTGGCTTTGATATTAGAAGGTAAAATTAACGTTATTAAAAGTGGTGAAAAATCCATTTATTTAGTAGGCCCTATCAAATTACCCGTTAACTTAGAGGGAGAAACAACCATATTCCAATGGTATTGCTGGTTACGTTGTGAGAATATGGCAGGTCATTTTTGTGATGACGGCTCTTATAATACGGAAAAGATCATTGAAACTTTGGCCTCTTCCAATTTAGCGGAAATGCAGCAATCCAGTGTGTTACTGTATGGAGATTTTCAGCATTCTGCCGATGCCCTTATCCGTATGCATAGTATTTGCCATACTGGCGATATTTTTGGCAGCAAACGGTGTGATTGTGGATTTCAATTAAAGCAGGCTATGAAAATGATTGCGGCTCAAGGAACCGGTGCTTTATTTTATTTAGCGAATCACGAAGGAAGAGGCATCGGCTTATTTAGTAAAGCCATGGCTTATGTTCTGCAAGAAAATGGATTGGATACGGTGGAAGCGAATTTGGAGCTCGGGTTTGTTGATGATGCCCGTAACTATGATGACGCCATTCGAGTGTTAAAAAAACTGCGGTCCAATCCAGTGACTCTTATCACCAACAATCCGAGAAAATTAGCAGCCCTTCAAAAGTCAGGTGCCAATGTTGCAGGGAGAGTTCCGTTATGGGGAGATATCTCCGAGTATAATGAAAAATATTTAGAAACTAAAGTCGTACGTTCCGGTCATTTAAAAGATGTATATCTAAATGAGTGACTGATTTTTATATGAAATTGGCTGTACTAATGAATGGCAAAACCGTTTCAAATCCCCTTGATGTATATGTCATTGTGAATGTTTACCGAATTGTTGGAAACAGAGTCTAGCAATGAAGGCCGTACTTAATATTTCTCGTGCAAAGATCGAAAATGGGATTGGAATCAGTCCCATAAAAATTGTAGCAAATCGTGAAAATTGCAGAGATTCCTTGTCATTATTATCTTTATTAAAAATGGGATTGCCGACCAAATTGTTGAAACTGCAACTGTCCCAAAGACAGCAGCGTTTCTTCTGTTAGCAAGATGTTTTGAAAAACGATTGAAGCATTCATCCCAATCAAGGCTGCAATGATACCAATGGTAATTACAAGGAAACCCGCATACATTCTTGCTTTCTTAGCCTTACCATCATCTTGTGTTGAAGCTATTGCCTGGATAATATTTTGAGTTGAAAAGATGAAACCGATATTAGCTATAGTCCAAATTAGGAACTAGCTTTCTTCAGTGTGAATGGCAGGGCTCAAGCGAGACTGCCCCCACCTGACTAGAGGTTTAAGACCGTGTTTTTTCATTTTGCGGATTAATGTCGTATAGAAACACCCATTACCTTGCAGCCTTGCGAATACTCCCTTCCCGCTGAATCATACTCTCATTTAGCTTTTTCTCCACAGACCTAAATAAGTTTCTTTAGGCATCTCAGCATTGAAACCCTTCAACAATTTCCGTGGTACTTTTGGAGCTTCAACCTTTGTCGCAACGTTTACCTTTATATATTCCTCTCGCTCACACCAACTCAAAAATTTCTTAATCATCTTAAACATAGAAACGATACACTGAGTTTGTAACCTGCTTTTTGTTTCACCCTTACATATGCCTTTAAGTCATGTGTAGTTATACTTTCTAATTCAGTAATAGCTCTATCATTGAGGTAATTCTTCAACTGTTTATTCTCCTGCTTTTTGTTCTTCAAGATTTTCTCGGTAAACCCTTTCTTGGCATAATCCACGAACAACACAAAAAAACCCCTCTCTCTGGTTTAGTTTAAGTCAGAGAAAGAGGTTTCGAATTAGTCTGATAAAAGATAAAGCAAAAACAATAGCCATTTATGATGAAAGTTTCACTCTATAAGGTAGTTTATGATTTGCTTATCTTATAATTGCTATCAATCAATTGATAAACCCTAAAGCTAAAGGTTTACTTTGTTTGTTGTTTATTCATGGCGCTCATCATTTGATTAATTTTCTTTTGGGATGGTTTCATACCCATTTGCATCATCATCATTTTCAACATTTGTTCGTTAATTGGCGGATTTTTCTTTAAGTAATCCATCATGTATTTACGAGCGATGAAAAATCCCAGCACTACTCCAGCAATCAATGCCAGTACGCCAACTAGAATGTAAACCCACATACTATTTCCTCCTTCATGTTGTCTAACATCAGTGTACTAGACCAAAGGTTATTATACAATACCCGCTACTGAAAAGTCCCCCATTTAGACAAATTTTCTTTCTTTTATCGGTTTTAACCAACCATATTTTTCGTGTTCAAAATCAATGGCCAGAAAACTCGCTTCATATTTGCGAATACATTCAAAGAACGCTGTCTCGGCTTCATAGTCTCCATCAGCTTTAAGGGTAATAGAATCATCATGGATGATTAATACTGCTTTGCTTGATCCACTCGTTTTTTCTAGATAGTATTTTCCATTCTGAGACCAAAAATTCATCTTTTTTTGCAAACGCTGTTCAATGGCTACCTGCAATTGGATAATAGGGACTGTCTTGGTGACAAATTCGATTTGTTTTTGCAAAATACTCTTCAGTCTGCCCCTTGCTTGAATATACTCCAAAAACAAATTGAAAAATAGCTTTTCTCTTCCATAATAATGATGGGCAAATTCATCTTCGATTAAAAAAATTTGATAGGTTCTCATTAGCCAATGCCTCCTAGCATTCCTATTTTGGAAACCAGAACATTTTTATTTTTCGATAACCCGCCATTATTTTCTATATTATAATGGCTACTCCCCTTTAATTGACATATTTAAACGAAAATTATTTATTCTCATTATATATTGACAAACCAACAAGATATGTTGTTTGCTGGAGAAATATTTTTCTTTTTTTGTCGAATAGAAGATTTACCGTAAATAATGGGCACTTTCAACATGCTTTAAGAAGATTCGATAAAAAAACTGACACCAAACTAGTTTGGTGTCAGTTCCGAATTTTATTTAAACATTTCTTTTACACGAGCAACTACATTTTCTACAGTGAATCCGAACTCTTGCATGATCTTACCACCTGGTGCAGAGGCACCGAAATGATTAATTGCCAAGATTTCGCCTTCATCGCCAGTATAACGATCCCAACCAAACGGTGAAGCCACTTCGATTGCTAGACGTTTCTTAACAGCCGGGTTGATTACACTTTGTTTATATTCTTTAGATTGAGTTTCGAAGCGATCCCATGATGGCATGCTGATAACAGAAACTTCAATTCCTTCTGCTGCTAATGCTTTCTGTGCTTCAACAGCCAGGTTTACTTCAGAGCCAGTCGCAAGAAGTAATGCATCCGCTTCATCTTTATTAGAAGCAGATATAATGTAAGCCCCTTTTGAAACACCTTCATAAGCAGTTTCAGAAGTGTTTTTTATCGTTGGCAATCCTTGACGTGTTAGAACAAGGGCAGTCGGTTTATTAGTTGACTCCATCGCCACTTTCCAAGCTGCTGCTGTTTCATTACCATCAGCCGGACGGATTACCCCAAGGTTCGGCATTGCCCGCAATGAAGCTAATTGTTCAATAGGCTCATGTGTCGGTCCGTCTTCCCCTACAGCAATACTGTCATGAGTAAATACATACGTAACAGGAAGACCCATCAACGCTGCCATACGTATAGCCGGGCGTAAATAATCAGAGAATACGAAGAAAGTTCCGCCATACACTTTTAAACCACCATGAAGGGTCATCCCATTCAAAGCTGCTCCCATAGCGAATTCACGAACACCGAACCAAATGTTACGTCCACTATAATTACCCGGTAATAGATCTGTCTCACCTTTAATGGCTGTATTATTAGATCCGGCTAAATCTGCTGAACCACCAATAAAGCTAGGAACCTTTTTGGCAATCGCATTTAGGACTTCTCCACTTGAAGCTCGGGAAGCTAATGTTTTTCCTTCTTCGTAGACCGGAATTTCCTGGTCCCACTCAAGAGGTAATTCACCTTTTATAGCCAGCTCTAATTGTTCAGCTAACTCAGGATGTGCTTCTTTGTAATTTTTAAACAGTTCGTTCCAAGCTTCTTCTTTTTTACTGCCTGCTTCGACGCAAGCTTCATTAAAGTGGGAGTACACTTCTTCAGGAACATAGAAATCCTCTTCAAATGTCCATTTGTATGCTTCCTTAGTCAGTTTCAACTCATCTGCACCAAGCGGCGCACCGTGAACAGCAGACTTACCAGAACGGTTTGGTGAACCATAACCGATTACGGTTTTCACTTCTATTAATGTTGGGCGAGCATCGTCAGTCTTTGCTTCTTCAATTGCTTTCGCAATTTCCTGAAGATCGTTTCCATCTTCTACGCGCAGATATTGCCAGCCATACGATTTGAAACGGTTAGCTACACTTTCACTAAATGATTGGCTTAAATCGCCGTCAAGTGAAATATCGTTTGAATCATATAAAACAACAAGTCTTCCAAGCTGAAGATGTCCAGCTAATGAAGCGGCTTCTGCAGATACGCCTTCCATTAAATCTCCATCTCCACAAATGCTATATGTATAATGATCAACCACATTAAAAGAATCACGGTTGTAACTTTCAGCCAAGTGACGTTCTGCCATCGCCATCCCTACTGCCATTGCAATCCCTTGTCCTAGTGGTCCTGTGGTCGCATCAACTCCAGCTGTATGACCGAACTCCGGATGTCCAGGAGTTTTGCTGCCCCATTGGCGGAAATTCTTCAAATCATCGATGGATAAGCCATACCCTGACAAATGAAGAAGACTGTATAACAGCATAGATCCATGACCAGCTGAAAGAACAAAACGGTCTCTATTAAACCAATCAGGGTTTTTAGGGTTATGATTCATATATTCAGTCCAAAGTTTATACGCCATCGGGGCTGCACCCATTGGCATTCCCGGATGACCAGAATTAGCCTTTTCAATTGCATCAATCGATAATGTACGAATTGTATTGATAGAAAGTGCATCTAATTTATCTAACATATTGTAAAACATCCCTTCCTGTAATGTACCTCTTTATATTATAGTGACCTGCTTAATATCACAACTAAAATCACTAAATCCTTCCCCAATATTTCAATTTTCTAGTAACTAGAGAAGTCCACTATTTAGGTTAAGCTAAAAAGGAGAATACATACATGAATGCATTCTCCTTTTAATTCTAAAGACCATAAGAAGGCCAGCCAATGAAAAGTTCCATCAGATAGCCCCATTCATTAATGTAAGTTTCTTTTTTCCTTTATATTTTTAATCTTTTGAGGTGTGACATCATTTCCTTCCGGATCAACAACTTTCACATGTTCCAGCGTATCGGACATAGAACGTCTGAATGTTTCCAAGTACTCACTTCTCAATTGGGTTTGCTCTTTAGCCTCAACTTCTGTTAAGCCTTCTGCCTTAGCCTTTTTAGAAAGTTCATTAATACGGGCTAGTTTTTCTTTTGATAGCATAATTTCGCTCCTTCTAATGTACGGATATTGACATGGTATTAAAAAAAAAGCGAAATTACAAGTTCTATGATTGAGTTTCAGGTGTATTCTGTTGATATTCTAGAAAGCGCCTGTGAACTGTAGCTTTGGATACATTATAGCCAAAGCCCCTTAACGTGGCTGCGATTTCTGCAAACGTCAATCCATTTACCCGAAGTTTAACAATTTCTTCAATAGGTATCTCCTTACGGTCTCTTCCAGTAGAATTCCTCTGGTTTTGAAGGTTTTTTTGAGGGCGATACCCCTTTTCCACTGCTCGTAACATCCCGCGTTTAATTTTTAAATTATGTAGTTTCCTTTGATATTCTTCTACAATGCCGACTATTTGGATAACCATAGCATCTGAATCCGATAGCTCAAGTTCCCCATCATGGGAAAGTGTATAGATTTTAACGCCTTCTTTAAGAACAACATGAAACAGAGCAATTTTTGCATTTCCTCTGCCTAGTCTCGTTTCGTCTTGAATTAATAGAACTTCAGCCTCTTTAGTTTTAAATAGATCCAGCATGTCAAAAATACCATCACGGTTTAATTCGTAACCGCTTGCTTGCTCTTTTATAATAGATACTACTTCTATATCCATTTTCTCAGCTAATTTGACTAATTCATCTTCCTGCCTAGCTAACGATGTTTCCTGCGACTCTTTTTCCGTACTTACTCTACAATAGATTACTGCTTTCATAATACCCTACCTTTACTACTTACTGCTGACTGGCCAAATTCTGAACAAGTTTTTCATTTTTAACCGGAATGACAATGACTTGACCAGGTTTTATTGAATCTGCACTGACTTCGTTGTGCTCTTCTATCCAACCAATGAATTCTTTTTTTGTCAAATCAGCTTCTTCATATTTTTCTGCAATCTCCCATAAGGTATCACCTTCATTTACTTCTATTGAAAGAAAATTATTATTTTGATTTTTGTCTAATGTGCAGGAGAATAAAATAGAAAAGATAAATACTGATCCCGCTAATAGAATCGTATAAATATAATTTTTGTACAACTTTTTCATAAATATCCCTCCAAAGCGAATGTTCGTTCGTATCTTATACCCAGATTATAGTACGAACGTTTGTTTCAGTCAACAACAAAATTCGAACTTATGTTTGTATAGAAATAGGGGCCATGCTATAATAAAGCAAAGAACTTTGGAGAAGAGGTGCACATATGACTAAACTATCAAAACGGCAGCAAGATATTCTTGATTTCATTAAAGAAGAGGTTCGCCAAAAAGGGTATCCACCTTCCGTAAGAGAGATTGGCGAAGCAGTGGGACTTGCATCAAGTTCAACGGTCCATGGACATTTATCTCGTTTGGAAAGTAAAGGACTAATCAGACGTGATCCTACTAAGCCGAGGGCCATTGAAATCTTAAACATAGAGGAAGCTAACACTATACCTAAGACTAATGTCGTTAACGTGCCGTTGCTTGGGAAAGTAACAGCAGGCATGCCGATAACCGCCATTGAGAACATAGAAGAATACTTCCCGCTTCCCGAAAGTATGGTTCCTCATGATGATCATGTATTCATGCTCGAAATCATGGGAGAAAGTATGATTGAAGCAGGAATTCATGATGGAGATTATGTCATCGTGAAACAACAGAGCAATGCCAATAATGGAGATATCGTAGTAGCCATGACTGAAGATGATGAAGCCACGGTAAAACGATTCTTTAAGGAACCGGATTACATACGGCTTCAGCCTGAAAATTCAAATATGGAACCAATTATTTTAAGAGGTGTCACGATACTTGGAAAAGTAATAGGCTTGTATAGACAAATACACTAAAAGCGCTAACTGCGCTTTTTTTTGTTTGTCTAATTTATGTCCCATATTCCTTCAATATGCATATGGAAGACTATGTTTTTGTGAATTTTTTATTTTTTAGTAGAAATCGTTTTTAATAGGTGTATCTACTTTTTATCTTTAATCTATCAAGCGATCTTTGACTTCATATTTCAGTTAACAGTACCTATGTATTAAAAAGGCAAAATACCTCGTTTATAATTTCGATCTTTCAGTACGGATGAAAGTGCTTAAGGAAAGTTTTTACTCATAAAACCAAATTAAAGAGAGAGTAACCAAATCTTGCTCCCCACTCATTTTTTTACTGCTCTCCTACTTCTACTGTAGTTAAACGTTTAATATCTGTTTCGTAAAAGGTGTATCGGGCAATCTTTAAATCTATAAGAGTAAAGACAGTGAAAAAGGATGATTTATGAGATAATTGAACGTTTTGTAGGTGAACTAGCTCAAGTAAACGGGGAAAGGAAAGACTGTCCAGAAACTCACTTCCGAAATATACTCAAGTCGGAGACGTATTAACTTTTGAAGGTATTACTATCGAGGTATCCTAGGAAGAACAATATAAATAAAGAAAAGAAATGGATGGATTAATGGAAGAACTTTGGGATGACTTACATCAAAAAAAACATTGAATCCACCATTATGTAATGGATTCAATGTTTTTTATTTTGAACCATGAAAAACCCTCAAACCAAGTCAAATCAAGAGCATTTAAACATTCCTCTTAATCGGTCTAAATCTTAAGGTATAAATACTTTATTGATGGTAAAAATTAATTAAATAAACCTTCCTTTACTTTCTCGTGAAAGTGGTGTTATTATTTGGATTTCCCAACCATCCATACAAACTTTTGGGATGCAGTAATAGCCATCCCAACTATCATAATCTTGACTCAAATTTTGAAGATCATGTTTCATATCCCTCCAAAATTCATACCTACAATTGCTATAGTTCTAGGTTTAATCATTTCCATTTTCATTAGCCATCGTCATCACTTTATAGCAGGCATTTTCATGGGCTGGTTCTATGGTTACGCAAGCATAGGCAATTATGCTGCGCTCAAAACTGCCATTTTGTCATATAGAGACTCTAATCAAAATAAGGATTAAGTAAACAGCGGTTTGCAGCTTTTTCTGCAGATGCAAATATTCTTAAACCTTATTCTCCTCTTGAATTCAAGTTTAGCCTACATAGTTAATTCCTAAAAATACACACATCGAATTGTTTTATTAACAAATTTACCTAAGTGGTAATCTTTAAATAAAATAAAGAGAGCCTTATTGCTTCTGCCTAACGCTCTTCTCCCTGTATCCCCTAAACAAGATGCCCTCTCAATAAAGAGAAGGCTATTTCCTAATTTTTTTATTTATTTTTCAATATAGACTGAGCGAATCAAAGTACGAGTTCTTTCAGTACCATCTATATTTTTTTCTTTTACATCAATCGTTATATTATAAACACCTGATTTAGGCACTTCTGGAAAGGCACCCGAAAAATTCTCTGTATCAATTTCCTTTATTGAGCTATTTTTAGCAATTTCATTTCCATCTTCATCAATAAGATGAACAGTAAAGGTGGTGCTAGTTGACTTATATTTATTTTTCATCGGAGTCTTTATTAAGAATTTTGCATCCTTTTGTTTTACTTTCCCGGACATACTTAATGTAATGGGATCCCTTTCATTAAATTGTGCTGTTAACAGGAATGCATCTTTTGGTGACTTTGTCTTCATTCGTACCTTCCAGTTTCCAACTTCAAGGCTATTTCTTTTAAATGTTTGGATAGTTGCACCAGAAAAAAAGGATGATTTATTCTCAGTAGAGTTTACTTGTAAGGAGGGTAAATACGTTTGATCAGATGGAGAAATTAATTCCACCTCTACATCATCTGAGGCTGTGTATATCGTTACATTACCAGAGGTTGGTTCATTAACATTGAAGGTTTGCTTGATCCAGGCATGTTGTTGCAGCATTCCTCCATGAACTGTTTGAGAAATATCAGTTTTGATAATCTCATCTTGAACTTGTAGTGTTGAATTAGTATTTAAACTTGGAACTCCAGCAATTGAATCACTTCTTAAGTATGGTTCAATTCTTGAAAAGACAGCAGAACCTATGCGTATGTTGTCGTGATCTAAGTTTGGATCAGTAAATAAATGGGAAGCATAAGGTAATTTTGCACTCCATACATTTACTAGACCATCATTTTCTCCATAAGAAGATAAATATTGTCCTCCCATTGATAAAGCGGAAAGAGCTGGACCTCTATTCATTCCTGTAGCGGTGTAATACTTATTTTTTCGAGAGTTTACATGGTTATCTGTGACTGAACGAAATTCTTCCATTTTTCCTACTTGCAAAGAGTATGTTCCATCATCTTTTTGACCAAGCAACGAACCCAGCCAACCCGCATACCAGCTATAAGCTAAATCAGCTAAGTTAGAACCATGATGAGGAGAAGCCAGAGTGATAACCCTTCCGACATAAAGATGTGCTCCATAGTGAACAAGGGCTGCTTGAGTGTCTGGCCCTCCCTTACTATGAGCTATAATATTAACTTTTTTTCCCCCAAAATGGTTACTGATTTCAGCAAGTTGTGATGCTAATAGCCTACCATTAGTATATTGGCTTACTGAACCATTTCCGGCCGCATCATAGAGCTGAACAAAAACAGTTTGGTAACCCGCTTCATATGCTTTTGTATACATATCATTGACACCATGATATTCCGTTTCTCCGTACCAGCTAGTTGAACTACCATTTTTCCCTTGAACAAATACGATTGGTGGTTTATTTACATCTAGATTAGGCGGGATATCTCCTAGAAACCAATCCCCTGGTGTGAAAGTTTCAGATGGCGGCTTTAATTTTCCTGCCGAGGTAATGTCTGGCTTAACCATAACTAATATTGTTGAAATGAGGACTAGAAAAACGATATATTTAATTAAATTTCTTTTCAATTATTATCTCCTCCTAAACCTCTTTTTGAATTTTCCGAATATCCAAAACCTCCTTTTACCATTTTACAAGTCTTTATTAAGTGTATATTTGTGCTTTAGCAATCTATTACCTGCAATCTTTCTAAAAATGAGTGAAAAAAACTAGAGATATTTCAACAAGGTAGAGATAAAGTATGACTAGTATATCTATATCTTATTAATAAACATAGGTCCATCTCATTTAAGAGGAACTCTCATAAATAAAATCTCGTAAAATCTGTAGCAGGTGCACTTCGGCCAATTTTTGGTTCAAAAAAAGGGTTACAACATTTTTATCGGCATTAGGATGAGAAAACAAAAAGCCAACATTATAAAATGTCGACTCAATCAATACAACCCCATAATAGGAAAGTCAATAATGTTTATGCTGACCTTATCATTTTTCATATTAAACTTATCAAAGCTCTAGTTTAATGATATCTAATTAGCATCATGTATCATCTTACCATCCATATAGGTGAAGATATGAACCCCTTCCTTTTCCAATAATACTGGCAGGTAGTGAGGTATTTTCTCTGGAATACCAAGGTTTTGAGAGTCGAGTATCCAGTCAATTGACTTCCAATCTAAAATACCTTCTCGCATTTTCTTTGGTGTCTCATAGACATGACTGCTATCTAACTCACCTAAAAAAACATGAAGCCCATCGATTACACCCTCTGAAGTTTCCCATGTTATTGTACCTTGTGAGAAAAAATCTTCTAAGTGTATACCAGTTTCTTCCTCTACTTCACGCAGAGCAGCTTCCTCTGGTGATTCTCCTCTTTCAATTTTTCCTCCCACACCGTTCCAAACTCCCATAATTGGCGCTTTTTCTCTATTAAGCATGAGCAATTTACTCCCTTGCTTAATAAAACAAACTGTATATTTGAACGACCTCATAATCCAACACCTCTAATAGAATATATTACTTTAAATTATTAATTAGATTATTCTTAAATCACTGCATTATCAGCTTACTAACTTTCTTTGTGGCATCATCCCATTATCGAACAAAAAAGCCAACATTAATTAGATTGACCTATACTGATTCTTATTTTGTTCTTCTAGTTAGATCGTATATTTGCCTATTTTCAGAATAAGATTTCTTCATAAAAAAAGCCATTTGTTTTGTATTTTCCCCAAAGGCTTTTTTTTTCACAACTTCAACTTTTCTTTTGCTTAGGAGTAGTGAATTCCCGATAGTATAGAAGTTTTCTATGTTTTGTCGAATTAATTTCCATACAAAGGATAGGGTGACAGCATTTCAAATTCTTCACTTCAAATATAGCACACAACTATTGAACAGAAGCAGATAGGACAATAAGCAAAGAACCTGCGCTAGAGGGTTTAACATTTTATACGTTTTATATACATATTACCTTCTTTAATTGTTACTATATTAGGTAAATATCTCCGCTGGACAGTTACAATTGCACATCCGAATGTATCCAAAAGATTAAAGTCACTTTCTTAGAGAAGATTATTAAATTGAAATTAGGGTATTATTATCGATGATTAGACATGAAATTCAGGATGATTTGCCTTTCTATAAGGAACAAGCCCTATCTCCTACAAAGGAAAGAGGGCTCAAATATTTTTATTAATCTTATTTGCAATTTCTTCGAATGCGCCACTGTCCAATTGCTCCTAGTCTTAGTGTACTATATAATTCATTTCATAGATTGTAATTAAATCCTTTCTTTTCAATAACTCATGTTGCCTTCCAAAAACAAATAGATTGTCTTTCTGGATTTGATCCAAGAGTCCTTTTTTAATCAGCAGTTTTAAATAAAAAACCGTAAACTTCACTAAGGTAACTATCTAGGTTTACTTTCAACACAACTTCACCTGTGGATGGATCCATTACAATTGAATCACCCAATAAAATTCCATGGCCATAATAATCAATGCCTGCATGTTCTGGTTGCGCTTTAAAGCTAAGAAAACCTAACTTTAGAGTCTGAGAAATTTTCGGATGTTTGATTTCTTTAGGCACTTAACTCGCCTCCTTTATACTCGTATTTCACACCAACAACAGGTAAATTAATTTCTGTGATAAGCTCGTCCTTGCGATTAAACAATTTGAATACTCCATCGTGTAAGATAATGTCCTCAACAATTTCTCCACCAAATTCTCTACCAATCGAAATGGTATTAACAACTGCTCCTGAAACTACCTCAAATGATTTAATTTCTCTTTCCACTTTATCCACCTTCCCAATTGTTTTCTCAAATCATCAT
The DNA here is from genome assembly GCF_001273755.1 of Peribacillus butanolivorans. Lineage (GTDB taxonomy): Bacteria > Bacillota > Bacilli > Bacillales > DSM-1321 > Peribacillus > Peribacillus butanolivorans. Next base: position 1,561,475 of record NZ_LGYA01000001.1, on the reverse strand, counting down.
AAGTATGGATTTTTGAGAAAACTCTATTTTTAGTCTGGTTTTCCAGTGGCACTTTCGGATGATTTTCAATATAATAAATCCGGCTTCTTCAGTCATTAACCAAAAGATAACATCACTCATATGACTTAATTCCTTTAATACGACCATCAGCCATATTGTTATACAAGTGTTTTATTTTCCGAACTGTTAGATAATCCCTTCACCCAAAGATGTTTAAAGCAATGTTCTTTTATATCCTAAAACGTTCGCCTTTGTTCCCATATAATTGAGTGGTTTTATTACCCCATTCAAAAAGGGTTGCTCAATCACTTGTTGTTAAGTCAGATGGTAAACTTGCCCCTTAACTACACTTAAAGTGTATGTCAGGGTCAAAAAAAATGATATCGTCAATCGAAAAACCAACGCACTCTGCAAACAAAAAAGCCTTATCAATACGTAAAGGAATTTTATATTGCTCGTAATCAATATAGGTTCTCTTGGCCATTCCTAGCACTTTTGCCATTTCTTCTTGTGTTAAACCTTTATACTTTCTCGCCTGTTTGATTGTAAACTTTATATTTGTCACATCTTGTCACCTCCTGTCTAAAAAAATAATATCACACTTGAAGTATAGTTAACAACATATTGTTGTAAAATTCACACACTTTAAGTTTACTCATATTCACTCATAGTGTATATTCAAGATAGAGGTGAAGAAATATGCACATTGGAGAACGAATTAAAAAGTTAAGAAAAGAACGAAGAATGACCCAAGAAGATTTAGCAAAAATATTAAAAGTTGCTCCTACAGCAGTATCAGCCTGGGAATCGGGGCGAAACAAACCTTTAATGGATAAATTAAGCCTGATGTCTACGTGCTTTGATATACCGCTTTCACATCTCATTGAAGGATCACCTACAGTTGAAGATGATCCTTCAATGGAATATTTAAACGAGAAGAACGTCAGATTTATTGGTGTTTACGGAAATATCCCTGCTGGTGAACCGAATTTTGCCCGAGAGTATATTGAAGCCTATATGCCTACTTTAAATTCTATGCTAGATACAAACAAAGAATATTTTTACCTTAAGGTAAATGGCAACAGCATGAATAAAGAATTCAGCGACGGCTCACTTATCCTAGTTGAAAAAACAACCTATGTTGAAAGGGGTAAAATTGGTGTGGTCTTAGTAAATGGTCATGATGCTACAGTCAAAAAAGTGAACATTTTCGAAGAAAACATCACACTGATTCCATCCAGCACAGATCCATTTTATGAAGAAAAAACTTATAATATCAAAAAAGATCGGGTTCGAATATTAGGAAAAGTAGTTCAAGCAATAAAAATATACGATTGATAATTCCAATCGTGAGCAATTTAAGATGGGCGAAGGTTCACCCTCTTTTAGATGTTTTGTCATTTAATTTATTTCTCTATCAAGGAAGCCCTGGTCATTTTCATCTATCAACCAGGTTGGACCTTTATTAATTTTTGCAGCAATCCCACAAAATCTACCGCACAATAAGAAGAACCCTTTTTTATCGTAGGATTCTAATATTTATCAAGTCAGGTTTTTCATTCTTTTAATTTCGGTTATACTATCGTTCACAACCACTTATAAGATTCGTATAATTAGAGTATTATATTTCGCCTCTGTAGCTCTAGAAGGGAAGAGCGCCGGAAAACATTGTAGCCACCGGGTCGCAAGGTAAGGGTTTCAGAAGCACCGAAAAGCAAATAAGCTGCGGCAGGTGCAATTCCTGCCGGTGAAAATCCGTAGGGAAGCGTGTTCTCCCCTATCCTATGCTTACGAAAGGAGTGCGGGTTCGAATCCCGTCAGAGGCTTTCACTTCCTATTGCACAAGTTGCCTTGTTTCCATCTGTTGTAAGGTTCTTCAATGAAGTTACTGCCACTGTTACAGGTGCAGGAATTTAACAATTGCAGTTGAAGACTTCTGGACTGACACAGGAGCAGATGCTACTACACTTCCGGCTTTAGCAACAGATAATAGTTACTTTAATGGTTATGTTAATGGTGTACTATAGTACTATAGATGGATGATCTATTAACCTATACTCCTGGAGGTGCAGGTGTAGGCAATTAGTAATTACAGTTCCTGCTGGTTCAACTATTGAACAAAATTCATACCCACGCGCGATACAAATGTTATCAATTAATCCATTAAAGACCTCTGAAGAATAAGGGGATAAACCTTCTCTCTCCCAAATTGTATGTATAGTTACCTCTTACATTTGAGTTGTAGAATTGTATCAGCAATATTTTTATTTATCGATACTTTTCTTAATTTATCTTTTCATTAGTTATCGAAAAACAAGCGCATGGATGGGGTTATTATGAGGTGGTTTGCTTGTGTTTACCTTTTACATTGCGATGTTAACGAGTATTAAATTTTTATAAAAGTGAGTGATTTGAGGATTTAAGGTTGATTGAATTTTTTTCAATTCCTCTTTTACTCGATTTCCCTATTCCTCGTCATATCAAAAAGTCCTCACTATTGTCATTTTGAGTTGAAATTAAAATCTTTTCACTCCTATTGTTCCACCTCACTCAAATATTTTGTTTATGCCAAGTTTGCCAATTTGTCGAAAATTTGTTGTAATGATGGTTTGAATATAATACCCACTCTGATACAATGAGTGCGTTATTACTATTTGGAGGTTAATTATGATAAAAAAGTTATTTTTATTTACGTTTATATTCTTCCTAGCATTTGTAAACAATGCTTTGGCTCACACTGGTTTAGAAAGCTCATCTCCTCAAAATGGAGCTATCGTTAAAGAGGAATTGCAAGAAATCACATTAACTTTTGAATCAAAGATAGAACAGAACAGTACATTTGAGATTCAAAATTTAAATGGAGATTCAATACCTGTTAAAAATATCTCTATAACAGAGAATAAAATGGTAGGTAGTTTTTCAAATCCTTTAGAAAATGGGAAATATCAAGCGAAATGGAAGATTATCGGAGCAGATGGGCACCCTATTGATGGAGATTTTTCCTTCTCGGTAGATATGCCTGTTACCGAAACTCCTGCAGAAGTACAAAAGGAACCAAAAAAAGAAGATGCGAAACAAGTAGAAGAAAATAAACCAAAAACAGCAAATGAACCAAAAGAGAAAATCGAACAAAACAAATTGCCATCCTATATAATTCCATCTATCATTGGTGTATTAATTGTGATCGTTGTTGGAAGTTTCATATGGGTAATGAGAAGGAAAAAATAAAATGTTCTTAATAGGAATCATTAGTGAGGCATTGTTATATCTTTGCTTTGCCCTTCTCATCGGCAGCTTTCTCTTATATCTTGTGCCAAGCTCTTATCGACCGAATATAAACGTACCAAAGGGTTATTTAATGATGGCTATAGGGGGTATAGCCATCTTTTCGTTTATCCCCGTTTTACAATTGATTTTATACCTTTATGAGGATATTGGATTTGCTCAAACCCTTCAGTCTGTTCTTTTTACATTTGAAGTGGGAAAAGCGTGGGTTTTTACTTACATTTTCTCGAATTTATTATTTATTTTAGTGGTTTGGTTTGATTATCGAAAAAGGGCTCTCTATTCTTACATTGGGATTATCTTCACGCTCATATTAATTCTTGCACTTGGTTGGTCAAGTCACGCCAGTTCGTATGATCAGGTGAAGGGCTTTTTAAATCAATCAGCCCATTTTACTGCTGTTAGTGTTTGGACAGGGATACTAATCGTTGTTAGTTGGTTTTCAAAAAATCATTCTAATTGGTTGAATTTCTTAAAATGGTTTACACCTGTTGCTATTGTTTGCTTTGCAAGTACTATTGTGACAGGTCTTATACTAATGACCTTTGTTGTTGAGTTTAAGGATTATCCTAATTCTTGGATGATTCCTTATGGACAAGCACTATTGTTTAAACATATATTGATTATTCCTTTATTAGTTTACGCAGTAATCAATAGTATTCTTATGAAAAGGAAATTAGAGAAAGATATAAACTTTAATCCAAAACCTTGGGCAAGAGTAGAAAGTATCGTAATTCTGCTTATATTTTCAGCAACTGCAGCATTAGGACAACAATCACCACCACACGAAACTACTGTAACAAGTGAAGTGGTTTCTAAATTATTTACGATGTTTTATCAAGGGCAGTTTCAGCCAGAAATGACTGTTCGACTTGTTTTAAACTCAACAAGTATGACTCTTATTTTGTTAGCCCTTTTATTCTTAGTTTTAACTATTTTTTCATTCATCAAGAAAGCCCCTGCTGTCGTTTCTTTTTTTATGTGTATCCTATTAGTGCTATGCGTTTATTTATCTCTCATATTAGGACTCCAATAAAAATTACTAAGTATTTACTTCCCTATATTCCTAGTTCCGCTATGAATGCAGGAAGATATGGGGTATATGGTATGATTATGCCAACTCTTATAGAAAAACTATTTGCTAACAAAACAAGAGAGAAAAAAATGCTGCATTTTTTTTATACGTAGATTCAAAAGATCGCCAGTATAGGCGGTCTTTTTTGCAATCTTCTTGTTGAACTCCCCCAGTATGATCGTTTCCCTTTGTCTATCTATACTTCATTTTTAACCCTTAATTTTTGAAAGTCTTAAAAAAACAAAAATTGGGTTGGACAGATATTTACGGATTAAAGATTATTCATATATTCTATCGAGCTTTTCTTTGAAATAGATATTATAGGAATATATATTATGCCACTCTAGCAAAAAAGAGGTTTTAAAATTGGAAGCTAGCTAAATACATACCGCTGCACCTAGGAAGGCATTAACGGTTTAGTCTAAATCAGCATCAGGCAAAATGATCATGTGGTTCTTTTACCTCCAAAAGTAGCGACTCGTTTATTATTTCGGCATCCCTCGTAGAACCCACAAAAGAAATAATTTCTATTTTGAAGAAGACATAGAAAAAAAGAATATGAGGCCCTATTTGTGCTCATGCAGATTTACACAGCCCTTTTATTTTACAGTATCAGAGCAGGCTAATGTTCAACCTGCCTGCATTTTTTTATGTTTTAACCTTCACCTTATTTGCTTTCTATTAACACTTGCCTCTTACTTACATACTATCGGATGAGATTGGTCTTAGCCAGCTCCACAATATCATTACCCTGGCCATTCAGCACAGCTTTAAGCATCCAAAGAGTGAATCCTTGTGCCTGTTCTAATTTGATACTAGGCGGAAGTGACAGCTCCTGGCGGTTTACTACCACGTCAAGTACAACTGGGCCGTTATGTGCAAACGCTCGTTTCACTGCATTCTCAAGATCTGCCGGGTCTTCTACACGAATTCCTTCTATTCCCATCGCCTGGGCAACATCAGCGAAGTTTGGATTCTCAAGACCTGTCCCTGTTTCTAGGTAGCCTGAAGACTTCATCTCGAGTTCTACGAAACCTAGAGCATTGTTGTTAAATACAACTACTTTTACCGGTAATTTATGCTGCCGAAGCGTCAATAAATCTCCCATTAACATTGAGAGTCCTCCATCTCCAGACAGTGCAACTACTTGAACTTCCGGTCTCGCAGCCTGGGCTCCAATTGCCTGAGGCAAAGCATTTGCCATCGTACCGTGATTGAAAGATCCCAGAAGTCGTCTTTTTCCGTTCATTTCCAGGTATCGTGCAGCCCATAAAGTTGGTGTACCTACATCACATGTAAACACTGTGCTCTCACTGGCGAGATTGCTTATTACTTTAGTAAGAAATTGCGGATGAATCGGCATCCTTCCTGGCTTCCCTATTGCAAGCTTATCCAATCCCCTGCGAACATCCCGATAATTTGAAACAAATTTATCTAGATGATGAGTGTCATGTGTTTCACTTAAAAGAGGAAGAAGTGATTCAACTGTATATTTAACGTCTCCACAAAGTCCAAAGGTTAATGCTGCTCGGCGGCCTAAATGTTCCGCTCGAATATCAACTTGTAAAATAATAGATTTTTTAGGTAAAAATTGCCTGTATGGGAAGTCGGTACCAAGCATTAATAATACATCACAATCCATCATGGCATGATATCCAGATGAATATCCAATAAGACCCGTTAGTCCCACCAAATATGGATTATCATACTCCAGATGTTCTTTCCCTCTAAGTGCAATGACCATTGGCGATTTAAGTTTGTCACAAAGCTGCATCAACTGAGCGTGGGCTCCTTCACAACCTGCCCCGCACAATAATGTAATGCGTTTACCACTATTGAGATATTCTGACAGGCGTTTTAACTCTTCATCAGATGGTCGAACAACCGGCTGTGTTATGTGGATTACCTGTTCAGGAACACTTTCATTGTCAGCGAGTAAAGCAACATCTCCAGGAAGAACGAGGACAGAGACACCTTTTCGTGAAATGGAATGTTGTAGAGCCATCGTAACCATGCGGGGCATCTGTTCAGGTTTTGTCACAACCTCACAGAAATGACTGCACTCCTTGAATAAATGCTCAGGATTTGTTTGTTGAAAATAGTCTCCTCCAATTTCATTACTTGGTATATGTGCCGCAATAGCCAACACTGGAATTCGACTTCGATGACAATCGTAAAGTCCATTGATTAGGTGAAGATTCCCCGGGCCACTGCTTCCTGCACAAACTGCGATACTGTTACTTAATAATGCGTCAGAACCCGCAGCGAAGGCTGCAACCTCCTCATGCCTCACCGATATCCAATCAATCTTCCCCGAACGTCGAATGGAATCTAAAACAGCGTTAAGTGAGTCACCCACTATCCCGTAAATCCGTTTTACTCCAGCGTTCAGCAAAGAATCAATCAGTAAATCTGCTATTGTTTGTTTCATCCTTTTCCTTTCCTCCTTAGTAAATATAAAAATCTTGTATTTTATTACCCACGTCTTAACAAAATAATAATACTAATATTAATTTCAATTTATTAACATTAAGGTTTCCTTTTTACTGATTAATATTCTGTTGATGTAAACATCCTTTCACTAAGGCGGAGTTTCGACTTACCATTATTGAAAAAGCTGCCTTAAAGACAGCTCCGATCTTAAGCTAACGCACTTGTTAGTTGAAAAACTTCGTATCAACTTATTTATTCTGATTTAAACTCAATCTTCTTTGCTTGATACATTTTATCTTTAAATTCATAAGAAATTTCAATCGTACCAATGAACATGGCGGGAGTAATTTGACCACCTACAGAAGCCACCAAATGATTATCAACCACATCAAATTTGACGATACTGCCAAAAGCAACATCATTAAACAAATGGTCTGGGGGGATTTGAAACTTTTCGATATTAATTACCGTTATCTTATCGCCAATTGACACTACAGCTTCAGTTGTGTCAGTTTTGTTTTAACATCTTTCAAAATAATCGCTATGGGATTGTCTACTAGAACCTCTTCATAAATCTCACCTATATTGGTTTGGGTTTTATTTAGTACATGGACTTCACTATCTAAAGCCTCTGTGCCATAACCCTTTGTTAATACAATAGTTAAATCCTTCTTCTTATCTTGATTTAAGTCATTGTATAGGAGTCTTGGGACATATGAAGGATTGGTTTCATTCACCCAATAAGGAAAATATCTTGTTCCCCCTTCAATCTTCATCTCGAAATCTCTGTACATGCCGTTTTTTCTATCTAGGTCAATAGCATATAAAATAACATTGGCTTCTTTTGATTTTAAAATAACCTTTTTGGATTCTGCGAATACTGTTGTCATACTTTGACCGTTATAAAAAGAATTAACCATGACCAGTAAAAACAGAATTTTGTACCACATAAAGTCCACCTCATGATTAATATGCCACTTGTCTTATTTCGCTGTACTGCCCCTTTAGTGCCATAAGAAAAAGGCTGCCTCGCAACCCTCCTTATTGAAGTAAAGCACCCGTTAGTGAAGAAGAAACAGCATTTTTAATGGCACTAACGAACCCGTTACTTTAAGAGTATATTTATTAGAGTTTTTGCACCCTCATTATCCAACTCTCCATAACTTTTGTTTTCATTATTGCTAATAATTATCGCCGTACCGTTTTCATTAAACCAGATTTCATATTCAACAATTCTTTCAGGCATATTTTCATCAAAAGTGTAAAATAGAGTAGCATTTAAATCAGGTTTTCTAGCCATTTTGACCATTCTATTGTCCCATTTGATTTGTTTAAATGCCTCGCTTAACAATTCTATTGATTCGTTATCTGTTATCATTAAAGCTTCTTCGTACTTTCCTTCTGCATCGATTTTTTGAACATCCACTCTTGTTAATTGTTCTGTATCTTCTCCCATACAACCGACCAATAGCAACATAAAAACAAAAAGAAAAGTAAAATTTATAATTTTTCTGATCTTACTCCACCTCCATATATATTTAGAGACGTTTACATTGCATAATAGTTCCAACCTTTATAACTAAACTACCTCTTTGGTTGAACAAGGTTATTTTTTTCCTCTAATTTGAATGTATGATTATATAAATTTTCGTACATTAAAAAGATTTCCAAGACGGGGTCTTCTTCTTGAACCAACGCCACTCGTTAGCTTAATAAGCCAGATAAAAAAATTAAAGCAAAGACGCTATCCAAAAGTTTTCTTTTGGACAGTATCATCTAGATATAATTCAGAAGGCCGCCAATTGGCGGCCTTCTTATGGCGCTAACGCACCTTTAGGGGTAGCTCCAACCATTTATCACATTTTCTACGCTAAGGATCAACCCCTTGATAAATAAGGGTTTTCCTAAAACGTTCATTTAAGGAAATTTTCCTATTACTCGAAAATGATGGTTAAAATGAGTGATTTTCAATCCTTAAACTCTTCCCTTATTCAAAATCTCTATCTAAAACAGAGAAACGTTACAGGATCTTCCTTAGCGTGGGTTTTACGTCAAATCGTTGGCGGGACCCTTTCTTGTGCCCAGTATGATGAGGGCGACATAGATTACGATGGCAATCGAATCTATAAGCGTATCCGTAAGCCCGGATACGTCAAGCAATGCCGTTACACTAAGAATAACCATCAGTCGGACGATCAGGATCGCCGCGATCAACCATGCGGCAAACCGGATCTTTGATTGCTCGGTTTGGAATGACATGAAAATGAAAGCGATGCCGAAGACCAGATTTTCCGCCGTGATGATGTGCCAGACATACGTGAATACTGTCTGGGTACCCACGGATATCGCCTCAATGTTAAGCGTCTGTAGCACAGCGGATTGCCCGTTCCATGCGTGCGTGACGGCAAACAGCATCGCAAGGACGCCTGCAATCAGATAATAAAAATTCCTAACCTTGATGTTCACCACAACCTTCCTTGGAAATTCCCGGTTCCTTCTTTCTCTTTTTTGTTTACTTCTTTAATATATTCTGTAGATTTGAAACAAAGTCGTACCGTTTGTAAAAAAGTTGCACCGTTTCATTCCTTTTCGAATAAAGAATTCTAAGTGATTTTTAATCAAACTTTTTTATGTAGAATAATATTTTTCAAGTCAAAACGGGAGAGGAGGAATGAGCATGAAAAAGTTTAATATGAGTGTCGTGGCTTTGGTAGCTGCGTTGTTGTTCCCTTCTTCTACATTTGCAAGCGGCTGGGATTACTTAGGAGAAGAAACTCTTTATTCTAATGGTGCTGAAAGTGATGTGTATGCCTCTACTGGTGGAGATTATAAGATTTGTCGGGATCCTTACGTGGGTCCAGCTGGTAAGTTAAAAATTGAATTATGGGAGTACGATCCTGATAGTTATAATGATTATGTAGGAACAAGATATATAGAACGAGGCAAATGTGGGTATTTCTGGGGTATTGGTAACTTTGTTGATGGAGGAAATGAAGCGGAATTTTTTGCGAAATCAAGGACTGACAATGATATGCATTTAATCTTTTTTGATTAATTTACTAACTGAATGAAAAAAAGGACCTGGGATTGATTCGTAAAGGCTAAAATGAAGGATGGTTAAGATCGAACCGATAGGCTACAGGGTAAAGCATCGTTTTAAAAGTATCTTTTGGTCTTATGATAATAAATCTCTTCTACTAGTTGAGTTGAATGTATAGGGTTACGATGTTGATAAAAAAGATGCGATGTTTTGAATAAAGTCGCAATGTGTACAAAAAAGTTGCCACGTTTTGATGCTTTTAAAGAATTCTAAGTGATTTTTAATCAAACTTTTTTATAAAACGGAATATTCATTCAAAAAGAGAGGAATCCATTTTGATCAACCTTTTTTCAAAATGGTTTCTTTTTTTGTGCCGTAGAATATGAGTTTGTTGAACGTTTTTGATTAAACTTTATTTTATAGATACACTAGGAGGAATAAATTGAATTTTAATATTCAAAAATTCAATTAAAAAAAGAAGGATTGTTTTTCCCTTCTCATTTTGAAAATATTTTGTTCCACCAACTTTTTTCTTTACTTGTACTTCTTCACTAGTTGCAACATGCATTTCAACTTCTTAACTGGCTGCAACCTGTTTTTCTGGTAGATAATTTAATCTACCGTTAAAACATGTCCAAGTGATAGTAAATAATTCTTAACCAGCTCTTCTGCTTCTTGTTCTGAATCTACTTCAAATGAAGACTTCATTGAATGTGAAAGTTCAAGCATTTGATTATATTCTAAATTTGCCAGAATAAACCGATCTACCACATATGCCACAGTCTCATTATTCCCTGTTTTAGTTACCAATTCAGTCATCTATCCACTACCTCCACACTACTAAAGTCAAAAGCTAGTATATAACATACGTACCTTGTCAGTGGGCTGTGTGGGTCGCTGCTTGCGGAGTAGGGAGGTGCTTCGAGTAGCCCGTCATATAGACCGAAGTCCGCAAAAGTCTATGGGAATTAGTGGAAATAAGGGTGATCAATTCATCTGCCCCATTTGTTATGATTAATTGCTGAGTAGATAAGGATAAGCGGGTAGTCTTTTTCAACTTAGCTGCATGAGCATCAGGATATCGATTTAGATTGGATAAGCTTTTTGTTATAGCTTCGATTGCCTTCGGTGATGGTCCAATAGGATTCTCATTAGAAGCTAATTTAATAACCCTTTTCTGCCCTATTTCTTTTTTAACTTCCCATAATGGTTTACCTGGTGTATGCGGCTTAAGTTTATCCAGTGCTTTACGAGACCTTATCCGGTTGGTGTTGTACATTGCCTACTCCTTCAAATCGATTTAGTTTTTTTACTCATCTATTTAGTTTTTTACTCATCTACTAATTAGTTTTTTACTCATCTACTAAAATAAACTATAAAAAGATTTGAAATTTTCCTATATGAAAAATCCCATGATAAAGAGATAATTGTGAAACAATTCACTCACTTAACCAATAAATAATCATTATTTAGCCATTTATGTGATTGGTAGATTAGAATCGACTCTATAATAATAAATGATTTAATATTTTTATCACCATCCAATTAAACAATTTTTTTACCATCCATTAACTTTTAATTAATAAAAAAGAATCATGAAAATATCATGATCCTTAGTTGATATAAGATGCTAAATATTCAACAGCATTAAGGGCTTCCGCAAACCTTTTCTGTTCATTTGGTGAAAATATACAATTAATACAAGTGTGACAACGACAAATAGTTTGTTTTATGTGCTTAAGAGCTGTTTCATTTTAACCATTCCTGAATAAACTCAATTATTTTTTTCGATCCTGGTGACATATAACGTAAGGAAGTGGCTGCAATTCCAATGGTGCGATAATAATTACCTTCCAAAGGGATTATTCGAATACTCTCGTGGATACGATACAGTATCATTTCAGGGAGGATACTGATTCCAAGACCATTTTGCAACATGGAAATGATCGCCTGATCTTCAGCGATTTCATATTTGATTTTTGGTTTGATTTTGTGTTCTTTCAAAATTCTTCGAACATCCTTATCGATGCTTGATTTAGGCATGATAAAAGATTCATCTTTGAGTTGATCTAAGTAAATGATATCTTGCTGATTTAAAGGGTGCGTATCCGGTAAAATACACAAAAGTCTATCATTTTTTAACGGAATCACTTCATATGCCTTTGAAACTGGCAAGGACATAAAACCAAAATCAATGGTTCCATCCGAGATCCATTGATCAATTTCATCGTAATCTCCTTCAAATAGTTTTATTTCTATGTACGGGAAATCTATATTAAATTGCTTAATAATCATAGGCAACCATTGAATAGACACACTTGGAAGTGTACCGATTCGTACGATACCTGTTTCTAGTCCATTAATTTTAGATACTTCCTGCATCATCAGCTCATTACATTTTAATATTTCTCGCATATAAAGCAGCATTTTTTCTCCATTGCTGGTTAAATGAATACCTAAACGTCCCCGAGTAATCAACGAAAAACCGAAGTCGGACTCAAGACTTGCTATTGCATGACTTACAGCTGATTGAGTTAATCCAACTACTTCCGCTGCTTTCGATAGACTTCCTGTTTCTACAACGGTTCTAAAGATCTCATATTTGATCAGTGTCATTTATAGTCACTCCAACTATTAATTTTTTTCATATTTTATATTACAATTATTCATTTGATTTATATAAAGAATTGAATTTATAATAACAATTAATCAATTGCTAGTAAATTTATCGGTTTTATAAATTTAAAAAACTAACTTAAACGAAAGCTAGAATTATACTAAAAAATGAAAAATAGAAAGTGAGTGTTTAAATTGAGTAAAACGAATCATGTTATCCCACCATATTCCATGGAAGTCATGACAGCTAAATTATTTACAGAAATAGAAAAAATCGTTGTTTCGAAATATAAAGAAAATGGAAAGGCATTACTGCAACAAGGAATTGATAATTTTGGATATAAAGACGCGGAAGAGATTGCGATAAAAGCAACGACAGAAAGAGAAAATCATACGTTATTTGACTATATTCCTAAAGATCATAACAGTCAAAATAAGTATGAAAATCTTACACCCTTTGCCCTATTTGCAAGATTATTTGCCCAAATTACGAAAGCTATAGTAGATACTTATGGCGATGAAGGAGATGCAGCTATTCAAGAAGGTATATGGCAATTTGGTGAAAAGCGTGGACGTGGTATTGCACAAAGAGCCAGAGTGAATGGGGCGGACAACACAATTGATCAATACTTAACAAACTACGATATGGGACGAAGTGATTTGTTTACCATTGAAACGGTGAATAAATCTGAGGAAATCGAGCAAACATTTACAGTATGTCCATTAGGCCAACAATGGGCTGATGACGATATGCATGCTTACGGACTTGTTTATTGTAAAGTGATAGATGATGCAATTGCTCATGGTTTTAACAATAAATTTAACGTCGTACATGATCAATTTGTGTTAAAAGAAGGACAATGTCATTTTCGTTTTCAATTAAAAGATTCAGAGAAAAAAAATGATTAATATCAAGCGATTGAATACCCATTTAGAAGAGTTATCCGTCATTGGAAAAACAAAAGATGGTGGCATAAATCGGTTTTCTTATACAAGTGATGAGAGACGAGCAAATGAACGAGTTAAACAATATATGGAATCTGCTGGTTTAACCGTCCATTTTGATACAGTGGGCAATCTGATTGGGAGTCAAGAGACTACAAATGATTTACCCACTATTTTAATAGGTTCACATATTGATACCGTTCCAAATGGCGGAAAGTATGATGGGAGTTTAGGAGTCTTAACCGCCATTGAAGTCATACATTCGTTAAAAGAAAAAGAAATTGAACTGAAACATCCTGTTAAAATTGTTGCCTTTAAGGATGAGGAAGGAACCCGTTTTGGCTTTGGTATGATTGGGAGCCGAGCTGTCGCAGGTACATTGACATCCAATGATTTAAAAAAAGTAGATAATCAAGGAATATCGATTGAACAAGCTATGAGGGATTATGGATTAGAAAAGCAGCATCTCCAAAGTGCGAAAATAGAAAACGTAAAGTGCTATTTAGAAGTTCATATCGAACAAGGAAAGGTTCTTGAAAATAATGAAGCAGCTGTAGGTAATGTAACTGGTATCGCTGGTCCGGTGTGGCTTCAGTTCAAATTAACAGGACTGTCAGAGCATGCTGGTGCAACACCGATGAATCAAAGACAAGATGCTTTAGTAGGAGCTAGTTTAATTATTGCAGAGGTTGAAAAAATAGCTAAGGAGTCCCCTTCATCTGTAGCTACCGTGGGCAAACTTTCTGTAAAACCAAACGGCGTGAACGTCATTCCTGGTGAGGCGGAATGGACAATTGATATTAGAGATATCGATGAAAAAACCAGAGATCAAGTCGAACAAGAGATTAGAAAATTCGCAAAAAAGATAGCTAATGATCGACAATTACACTTAGAAATCTCTGTATTACAACGTGTTGCACCTGTTCGTTGTGAAGACAACATTCAAGATGTCATAAAGGAAAGTATTCAAGAATTAGGTGAATCCATCGTCTCTTTACCTAGCGGTGCCGGACATGATGCCATGCAGTTTAAAAATCGATTCCCAATTGGTATGATTTTTGTTAGATCGAAAGATGGGATCAGTCATAATCCAAGGGAATTTTCTTCAGAGTATGATATTGAAAAAGCCGCTAAAGTCTTATATTTAACAATTCTACAATTAGACAAAAACTAAAGAATATATCATTGTAGTATGTTCAGAGCCTGTTTATGATTATACTTTTTCAAAATCTGGCTCTGTTATTTATATAAATCAAGGGTTAAATCATGTTTTTGAAATTAGATGTTAACCATGAATAATCCCTGATGGGAAAAAAATTTTGTATTTATTCTCACTATACAACTTTGTTTAATATAATTTATAAAGGAGATAATAAAATGAATTTTTCAGGATCCTCGATTGTTTTTGCCGAAATCATCATTTACCTTCTCTTAATGCTTGGAGTGGGTGTGCTCTTTAGTAGAAAAAAATTGGACCACGCTGATTATTTTCTCGGTGGAAATAAGTTACCTGGTTGGGCACTAGCTTTTTCTGAAAGAGCTACAGGTGAATCCGCCTATATGTTCTTAGGGGCAGTAGGTTTTATTTATGTAACAGGTTTGTCAGGAATATGGATCTTATCGGGAATGTTTATAGGCGTCCTCTTTTCTTGGATCTTTCTAGCCAAAAGATTTATGAATGAAACAAAAAAATATAAAGTGTATACATTAACCGACTATATAGCTGTGAAATTTCCTAATCACACTAATTTGATTCGTTGGTTGTCATCGATCATTATGGTCATATTTTTTACTTGCTACTTAGCAGCTCAATTTTCCGGTGTTGGTAAAACTCTTTATTCTTTTTCTGGACTTAATATTACGGTAGGAACAATTGTAGTTGCCCTCATCATTATTGCCTACTCTTGTATGGGTGGGTTTATGTCAGTTGTATGGACAGATACAATTCAGAGTTTTTTAATGGTTTTAGCGTTTATTATCGTTCCAATTGCAGGATTTTTTGAAATTCAACAAAATGATTTATCGATTTCGTATACCTTAAGTTCAATGGGAAGTGGTGCAGATAGTTGGATAGGAGGATTATCTGGACTAGCCATCGGAGCCATGCTATTTACGAACCTTTCTTGGTTCTTTGGCTGGCTTGGCGGACAGCCACAATTAAGCTCTCGCTTTATGGCGTTAAAGGATGAAAAAGAACTTAAAACAGGAAAAATTGTTGCGATTATTTGGACATTAATTGTCTACGTCGGTGCCTTTTTATCTGCCATTTTTGCTTCCGTTATCTATAAACAAGGAACGATTGAAGATTCTGAAATGATTATGCCTCATATGGTATTCGATTTGTTGCCACCATGGGTTGCAGGAATCATCATTGCAGGAATTTTAGCTGCTATCATGTCAACAGCTTCTTCTCAATTACTCGTTATTACAACATCAGTAAGTGAAGATATTGTTCATAAAGCAATGGGTATGACGATAAAGAGTCAAACCTTAGTGAAATTATCTCGTTGCATTGCCATTGTAGCTGGTCTTGTAGGTATTGTTGTTTCGTTAGCATCTGGCTCCATTATTTATAATATGGTCAGTTTTGCTTGGGCAGGAGTCGGCAATACATTTTCTGCCGTCATTTTACTTATATTCTTTTGGAAAAAAACATCTGGCACAGGCGTAGTAGCCACTATTATTACAGGGTTTATCAGTGCCATCCTGTGGACCACTTCTCCTTTAGAAGCCATCGTGACTGCTAAAGCGGCCACTTTCTTTATCTGTCTTATTGTTGGTATTGTAGTGAGTTTATGGTTTCCTGAAAAAGTTTCAAAATCAGCTAAATTAGCTTCTTAATTGTTCCAAATAGGTTGGAATGATTGACAGTTGCTAGTTCAAGTCAGAATTATCTTATATAAACCTTGTAATCCTTGTCTATCAAGGATTACAAGGTTTTTTGGATTTAAAAGAGTCTGTTGTGGATGTAATACAAAGTTGTACCCTAAGTAATAAATTTACTCCATTTTGAAATTATCAAGACCTAATAAAGGAGAGCTAACTGAATGGCAGTACAAATAGCAGATAAACTGGCAGCTATACAGAGATAATAAAGTCTTTTATTTTGCTTTAAGAAACCCAAAGGAGATACTATCTAAAACGTAGTACCTCCTTTTTAAGCTCTTTAATATGATTCGTTCAGAGTAAATACAATTAATAAAACTAAAATCAAATTCGTTTAATTTCCACTAAAGTGCATTCGTTACTGAATTATAGATTTTCTAATCTCTTAATCTTTTTTGTAAGTTCATTGAATCTTTGATCGAGCTCTATATACTCTGGGCTTTTGGATGATAAAAAGCTCAATTTCCCTAATACTTCTTGTCGTTCTGTTTCAAGCTTTAAGCGCTGTTCTGCAAGTGAATCAACCTTTTCATTTGATTGCTTTAATTTCTTTTGAATACGGTGATTTTCAAAAATCAACTGAACTGAAGTCGTTTTACTTAAGAAATATTGATCGTGTGAAACAACGACCAACGTACCGGTATACTCTGCTAACGTTTTTTCCAATTGCTCTCTCGAAGGCAAATCTAAATGGTTTGTCGGTTCATCTAAAATTAGTACATCTTTTTCTTCCAGTATATATAGCATAAGCTTACACTTCACGCGCTCTCCCATACTCATCTGTTCAATTGGCTCAGACCATTGACTTGCTGTAAATCCTAAATGCTTCATTAAATTCTGAACCTTGCCCCGTTCTTTAAATGTTTCACGTTTAAATAATTGTTCAGGCGTTTGCTCTAGAGGCAAGTCAAATACTTGCTGCGTTAAATAACCAATATTCGCAGATGGGGAAACCCAAATGTCCCCTTCAGTAAACTCATTGCCCATTACGATATTTAAAAATGTCGTTTTCCCACTACCATTCGGGCCAATAAGCGCTACTTTTTCACCGTGCTGAATTGTTAAATTCGTCTGTTCAAATAATATTCGTTCCCCAAACTCCTTTTTTAAGTTTTTTACCTCTAAAAATCTTTTGCCGACCTTCGTATTAGCTTCTAACGAAAATCGAACAAGATAATCTTCCTCAACACGTTCAACCTTCGTCTTCTCAAGTTCCTTCTCAAGACGTTTACGCTTAGATTTGACTTGAGAATCCATTCGTTTCGCTTTTAGGCGGTAATATTCTTTAAATCCTTCTTGCTTCGTCGATTGTGCATGCGCTTTTTGCGACCACGATGTCAGTTCGTTTATTTGATTTTCTACAAGGTCCATTTTTCTTTGTTGTTTTTCGTACTCTCTTTGTTGAGTTAATCTTCTTTGTTCTCGAATCTTTATATAATGTGTATAATTTCCTTTTTGCTCGAATAAATTCGTATTTTCAATCGACCAAATTTTCGTCGCTACAGTATCCAAAAAATATCTGTCATGTGAAACGACAATGATTGTACCCGTATAATTTTCTATTTGATTAACTAATAGCTCCGTACTTTCTATATCTAGATGGTTTGTTGGTTCATCCAATAAGAGTAAGTGCGGTGCTAACGCGAAACCTTTTGCAAGACGTATTTTGAGCTTTTCTCCGCCACTTAACACTTCGTAAGGAACATCTGGAATATGCCATTTCGCCATTAGAGTAGCTTCTAATTGTGTAACATGCTCAGATGCGTATGTTTGTTTCTCCTGATCCACTAAAAAGACTTCGGTTTTGTTATTTCCCCATTCAACCTGTCCCTCAGATAGTTTTACATGTCCAAGTAAAATTTGTAATAGCGTGGACTTTCCGCTACCATTACGGCCAACTAGACCAATCACTTCTCCACGACCAATAGTTGCGTTAAGATCTTTAAATATAATACGGTCCATAATTTCTAAATTTATTTGATTTAATTTTACGATCTCTTTCATCGTATCACCCTTTCTTTTTCAGGGAGAAAAAAATCCTCCCAAATGAATTTGGAAGGATTAGTTGCATTTTTCATAATGAAAATAAGCTATTTAATGAATAGCTTAAAAAATTATATGGAAAATGGGCAGACTAATCCTATTTTTTAATTTGAAAAATTATTCTCAAATGTTTGAAATAAGATTAGAACTTCATCGGCCACCCATCATCCCTTCTAATATGATTTAATATATTATACCCACAAAATCGAATAATGAAAAGAAAAATCTGGTTAAATTTTTCTGTTTCATCTATTATCAGCTCTTTATTAATCGATGATAAAATTTAA
Organism: Peribacillus butanolivorans; assembly: GCF_001273755.1. Taxonomy (GTDB): domain Bacteria; phylum Bacillota; class Bacilli; order Bacillales; family DSM-1321; genus Peribacillus; species Peribacillus butanolivorans. Next base: position 1,542,865 of record NZ_LGYA01000001.1, on the reverse strand, counting down.
TTTTAGTTGAATAAACAATAATACCATGATTCAGTAAGAATTTACTGTATAAAGGTATTAGCGATAAATTGATGGTGAATTGCCTCGTAACATCGCATGAATAACAAAGTTGGAAATTTGATAAACATATTCATTATTTTATTGTTTCGTCACGTTTGTTTTCCGCTGCTAATTACCAATGGATCTTTGAAGGAAAGACCTTTTTTCAAATTAAGTCCCGTTGCTGCATTGATGGTAAAAACAGCGCAAGCGATTAAATAAACAAAAGCTGATGTCTAGATATCCTATTAATTCAACACCATCACCAACGGCTTCTTTCATTTGTTCGCTCCGTTGACAAGATCCATCGCTCCACCCAAGTCCTTTGAAGACCTTGCCTGGGATCCTCCAGTTTACCAGATCATCATTTTCCGCTACTTCCATACCGCCTAAAAAAAACGATATGGCCCCACCGATTGGTGGGCCCCTAGTTTATTCAACAATTTTCACATTCATACAAAATCAAAAGCTTCCTATGATATCTAACTTGTAGCTTAGGGAACTTTCCGGGTCTTATTATTTATCATTTCTGAAGAGTAAACACTGATACTTACAGTGCCTTCTTGGGTTGTAGCACGAATTAGGATTGGTTGATTGTACTTGTTTTTAAAGCTAAAATCAGGACCATACCAGCTTACCGTAGCATCGCGGCCAGGTGGAACATAAGGAACGTGCCTCGTATGGGAATAGCGTTGAATTGTTTTCAACCCTGCATTGTCGATTGCATTATACAGAGTGGATGAAACCTGACAAATCCCTCCACCGACCCCTTCAGAAAACTCTCCTTTGACGATAACACGAGCAGGCAAATATCCTTTGTTTACTGTTCTCTTGCCAACAGCTTGGTTAAAGGAAAACTTCTCACCTGGAAATACGACATAATTATTAATGGCTTCTGTAGCGAGCGAGATATTATTATAACGATTTTTATTATTCACATTAAAATAGGTTCTAAATTCACCAATCTTATTTACACGAATCTGAGCAAGTAGTTCGTTATCAACCTTTGGATGAATGGCTAGTAAGGGAACTTCTACTTTCTGTTCTCTACGTCCGTATAGAAAGGAAAAAAATTGCTCTTTAAATGCTTGATGGTATAGCTTGTAACCTACCCGCCCAGGAAGAATATTACCATTCTTGTCGATTGTGGCATTTACAGGTTCTTGATACACTTGACTGTCTATTTTTTCGATTAACTGATTGTATTTATCCACGTCCATCATAGGAACATCTAGAAATGGCATAGAAACTTCAGCGCGTTTAACAACAGCAATCGTTTGTCCTTGCTGGGTTACCGATAAGCTATCAGGAATATACACTTGTTGAACGAATAGTAAAAGGCCGGCAATCCATGTTAATCTCAGTGAAACCACCCCCACATTATTTTAATATGGGTTGGAATTTATCATTTCATGTATTCCTCATTTTACATATCCTATTTTAAGTCTTAATAGAGCGAATCCTGATCAATAAACCAACGATCAGTCAAACTGTCCCTTCGGATCATAAAATGCATAACCTTTTTTTCTTTGCCTTCTCTCTTCTTATAGATAGCCACTTGAACGGGTACATCCACGAGAAATACCCCATTTAGTTGCTCAGGTGGTTGTCTTAAAGGGTCAACAACACCAAAATATGTAATATCTTCAACAAGTTTATTGACACGATTAAGATGACTCGGATTTGATAAGGTCAGTGCTAATAATTTCTGATTTCCTTGATTAATGGCAATGGTAAAAATACGAATAAGTTCATAGGGATTTACCGTTGCTATATAATCATCAAGCTTACCAGCCGCTTTCAATACCATTAATTTATGAGAAAGATCTTCGTTTTTCAAACGATGCGTTATACTTCCAGAGAAATGAACACAGAAATGACCTGAAAAACCATTTTGAAGAGCACCAGCGCCATGTGGCATTCCATGCATAGATGCAGCAATCATTTGATTATTGATTAATACAATAATAGCTCTTCTATTCCAACTCCATTTATTATTATAAATTTTCTTCATGATTTGAGTATCTTCCTTGGTTAGTGGCTGTACATCGGCATGATGGCTACCTGCTCTTCGTTGTACTTTAAATGATAAACCAGTTTCAATATCTATAATGGTGAAATTTGTTTTATTAGGAATAATGTTGTTTACAATCTCCCAAGGCAACATCTCAATTTTAAAGCTTATAGGTACATCTTCATCTTCCCATTCAATTGCATAAACAGTGTGATTAATCATTAACACAAATAAAAAAGTAACGATAAATACTTGATAAATTTTTTTGTTTTTCATTTGAATTCTCCATTGTGTTTTTTCTTATTATTTCTGGAAACAATGATTTGAATAGCTTTAAATATTTGGAAATTCCTCCATAAAGATGTGAAAAATATGATTTAACAATTAGGGTCTAATCACGTTTAGTGAATCAGCTTTAGTCCTAAATGTATTAATAAGATGGAATGCATCGAAAATCTATGTAAACAACTCCAATCAAAATACACGGGTAGTCCTATTCCATCACCTACTGGAGAAGACAAACTGGAAGGATACATTTCGATTTCTCTTTTTACAATTAGCATATGTGGCATTGACAAATGCTAATTGTAAAGATTATTAAATGATGTGAACCGCGTCTTTCCACCGAGCTAGCCTTAGTTTATTGTCAGCTGATCCTACTTTATCAAGAAGCTTACTAGTAAAGAGTTGGATATAGTGGCTCCAGGTGAAAATGTTTTTAGTACGTATATTGACAATAATTATATATATACAAACGGAACTTCTGTGGCGACACCATATGTTGCAGGTTCAGCAGAAAAATTGGGAATCCTCATGAAAATGGGTATGGTGTCCTTGATAATACAAAAGCTTTAAAATTAGTACCTTCTAAAGAGGAAAGTTAAGACACAGACATTTTAACAATTAGCCCCTTTTACAATCCCTTTATAAGGGAAACAGTTCATTAGATTATTTATTATGGTTAAAAATAATAAGAGGAGATATCACATGAAAAAAGCTTTATTTATTAAAACTATTTTATTAATCTTAATTATTGCTATTATGGGAGCTTGTAGTAATAAAAGTACTAGTAAAGAGGAAAATGCAAATTTGAATGTTCAAATAGATAAATTAACGGATAATGAATTTAAAGAAGTACAATTGAATTACCTTAAAGACCCTAAAAAAGATGACTTTAGAAAATTTTCTCTTACCTTCCAGATAGATGGTTCTAGTAAGAAGAGAGTAAATATACCAGACTTTAAGAAAGTAATTAATACAATTGATAATCAGCAGAGATATTGGTTCGGGAATTCCTCCGAAAAAGAAAGTGATAATTCTGATATATATAAGAGCGAATTTATATTCTATTCTAAGGGGATAACGGAAGATACCATCATAAAAGCTTTTGAAGAAAAAGAAGTCAAGGTTATTTTTTACAAAAAAGATAAAATTATTGATGAAAAACAATATAATATTGGGGATTCTTTAATATTCGAATAGAATAAAGCTACACTGATTAACGTTTGCATCTCTAATTAACATAATTGACCTTATTATTTTGAGGTAAATTAATAACATACTAGGTGGTTTTCTATATTGGAATGGTTGAAACCTTTTGAAGCAAATAATCAGTTTGAAGACAATACAAACAGTCTTTTAGATTTCAGGTTCAGGGAATGTATTCCCGAATCAAATATCCAAAAAAAATATTCACTATTAACTCAATTCTTTTTATTGTTGGGTTCTCAAGATGATAATAGTGTTACTTCGTTATTTGTCGATAATAGAATTGATAATCAAGTAATCGAAGAAATTATTATGCATTTTGACAACACGAAAATTGTATTAGAAAACGAATTACCATCAGAAATAATGTTAAGTAAGCCGAATCAAGAATCTCTCTCTTTTATCAGATCGAATAAGGTAAATCCAATAATAAAAAATCTATATGGGACAATTAACAACACACAATATGAATGGAGACCTCAAAAATCATACAAGATATTATCTGAATTTATAGAGAAATACGAAGATATGGAGTTCGATGAGGTGTTAGATTGTTTAAATAACACATCACAGGGTCCTATAATTTCTCTTGCCATATCCAGTTGGACTTTAGAAGATTCTTTAAAAGATACTTTTGCAATTAGATATTTCACGCACAAATGTAAGAATGTTTATTTATGGATCGATGATGCTAATATTGTTACTACAATTCAATTAGAATTAAATTAAAATAGGACTGGTTAAAAATTAAAAGAGTAGCAATTGCTACTCTTTTAATTTTGGGCTGTTAGAGACAACATACGAAAAGCCCAGTTACCCCCTTCGGATTATTGTTTCGTGATATAAAGAATCATGAAACTGGTGTTTTTCTAGATCACTGGGGATAATAATCATACTTTTCAGGAATAACATTTTACAAACGAGATACTTCTATAGGTGCTTAATCCTCCACCCCTATTATGTGAACGTCATATGGGACCCTCGGATTATAGCTTTCTTACTACAAAAAAAGCCCCAATAGGCTTTACTCTATTGGGACTTCGAGATTGTGAAAATCAAAAATATGTTTAATAAATAAGTTAACATGTGGAGCAACAAAACGATTCTTACATGTAACTAGATACACAGTACGGTTAAAATATGATGAATCCAAATATTCAAAGTGCAATCTAGAATCATTTATACTTTCACAATATCGTTCAGGTAAGATACTGATACCTAAGTCATTTGAAATTAGTTCACAAATTGTTTCAAAGCGTTCGACGGAAAATTGTACATCGAGAGATAGATTTTCGGCTTCAAAGGCTTTGAAAATGTTATTCCTCGTTTCAAACCCATCTGAACATATAATAAAAGGGTATGGCTGAATATCCGATAATGAAATATTCGGTATCTTGAACAGTGCATGATTAACATTTGCAATTAAACATAATTTTTCAGAATATAATTTTTGTACATTTAATTCTTGGTGAGTAATTTCTTGATTTGTTAAAACAAGATGATTTTTATAATTTAGTAATGCGTTAATTACATTATCTTTACTTAATATTTCGTCTAATTGATAATGAGTTATTGATTGATGTTTATTGTAATCTCTAATTACCTGAGATATCCAATGTTTTGTTGATTCAATAATTCCGATAGACAGCTGCTTATTTCCAACTTGTTGTATTTCTGCCGATTCTATTTCAAATTGTTGGAATTTTTTTAATATTTCAGTTGCTCTTTGATAGAATAATTCTCCTGAATCTGATAGTCGAACAGAACGAGTAGACCGTTCAAGTAAAGGAAATCCAATATTATGTTCTAATTTTGTAATTGCATTGCTTAACGAGGGTTGAGAAAGGTGCAATTTTTTTGCTGCTTTTGAAAAACTCTTATTTTCTACTACAGAAATGAAATAAGATAGTTGCCTAATATCCAAAAATGCACCCCCACTTATAGTTTTTTTATATTAATATATTGAAAATAGGTATTGGATATTATAAATAATAGCAGATATACTCTAATAAATAAATAATTTCTAGGGTGGGATAATAAATGTATGCAGTACCAAATATGGATTTATGGAAAGGCAGAACAGATAGTTTAATAGATAAAGATGAATTTAGAATTCATCAAATAGTTAGTGATCATTCAAAAACATCAACAAATGATTCATGCGGGATAATAGGATTCTCTTGTGATGAAGGCGTGCGCAGGAATAAAGGAAGACTTGGAAGCAAAGAAGCTCCAAATGAAATACGTAAATCCTTATCTTCTTTATCTTGGCACGGCCAATCAGCAGATAGTCTAGTTGATTTTGGAAATATCATTTGTGAAAATCAACAGTTAGAAGCAGCTCAAGCTGAATTAGGAAGTCACGTTGAGAAAATATTAACTAAAAATATGTTTCCTGTTATTTTGGGAGGCGGACATGAAACCTTTTATGGACATTATCTAGGAGTAAGGTCGCATGTTGGACCAAATGTTAAAATAGGGATCCTCAACATTGATGCTCATTTTGACTTACGTTCTTATGACCAAATGACTTCTTCTGGAACAATGTTTAAACAAATATTGGACAATGATAGTCAAGCAAGTTATTTACCTATTGGTATTCAACGTTATGGAAACACAAAAAAATTATTTAACACCGCTACCTCACTTAACTGTTCCTGGATTTATGAAGATGAATTAGTAAATGAGATTTCCAATGAAAATGAAGAGAAAATTCAAAATTTTATAAATCAAAAGGATTGTATTATATTAACACTTTGTATGGATGTTATAAACGCTTCTGAAGCACCAGGTGTTAGTGCACCTTCCTCATTTGGTCTCTCTGGAAAAATAGTTAGAGAATTAATTCGCAAAATTACTTCACATAAGAAAACTATTTCATTTGATATTTGTGAAGTAAATCCATCATTAGATTATGATAATCGCACGGTAAAACTAGCTGCTAACCTAATAAATGAAGTATTCATGTGTGTAGACAAGAAATAATAATATGACCATCGAGATCAATCACTGCTAAATATGGGCCTTCAAGTAAAGCGTTTTTAATCGTTCCTATAGTAGGTGCGTTTCTTATTGATGTTTTTGCTATGCCAATTATCAGTATAAATATATTTAAATGATAATTTGTTCATAATTTTTATTTTTTAAGCTAAACAAAAGATTAAAACCTCACTAGAAGTCGATCAATGACTTCCTGTGGGGTTTGATTAATGTACCGCATGTAGAAGTGACCACATCAACACGGATATGGTAAAGCTTGCTAATGAAGACAGAGCTAATCACTCGCTCAAAGACATTCCACAGCCTATAGATTGCCCATGAACAATTAAGGCAAGATACGTATTATCGCTTAAACCTGTAACAGTATTACTACCTCTTTGGTTCCCTCCACAAACCAATCAAGAAATCGGACACCTTAATCTACATACATTACCTAAAAATTAAAAGGGGCCAGGTGTCCATATCAACATCTTGCCCTACATATTCGTAAACTTGTTTCGAAACTTAGTCTACTCTTTTAGTAGTGCACTATTCAAATTAAATGCTAGCCTAATAAATAGCTTTCCGTATGTCATTGCACTTATAGGTAGATTAAACTTAAAAGACTAGATTTGATAATCCTACACAAATTCACCCTCTTATAACTACGTCTCTTCCATCGATACCCCCTTCCATTTTAGGCACAAAATAAACAGATGTGGATGTACATGTTCTCTGTTTCTAGAACCAAAGATGCAAAACGGCTGCTTTTTGAAAAAGTATAGATGTTAGTTGGTCTATCGTGTTCATTGGAACCGCCTTTGGATCACTACTTCTACTGACAATAGATAGAATTTTCTTTTGCATTTCCCTTAGCCCCGATTAACTTTTGTAACTATTTCTTATCCGGAATCGTTATTTTTTATTATGCTTTAGCCGTACTGAGTAATATTACCAAGATGAAAATTATATATTTTTGATAATTTTCAAAGTTAACCTTTTCGATGTTATTGTTTTGAAATGAGGCATTTATACTAGTCCATTTATTATTGTATTTCATAAACTATCAATGACTTATAAAATAAGAATCGGAGGTTTTGAAATGTATAATAGAACATGGGCTAATGCACACAATGGTCAATGTCCACCACAATATTGTCCGCCACAAACTTTTCCTTTTCAGCATAGTCCACCTCAAATTTCACCCACAAAACAATTTGTTAAAACCAATGTCACGAACACAGTAATACCTGTTGTTCATCCGACACATACTACAATCGTTAATAGACATGTCAAAAAGTATATACATCATTCCCCCAATAATGTATCTGTAGTAAATGAGTGTTACACTCAAAGGTTTGTTGGTGGAGTGCCACAACCTCCTTGTTGTCCGCGAAGACCATTCAGATATTAACTATATAAACCCCTATTTGGGGTTTTTTATTAGTTTTCTCATTCTTTTCTCACAGTTTTTATTCTCTATTCATCTTCAAATTTAACAACCACTTACACATTTTTATACTCTTTTAACTTTGCAATTCTTTTTACATATGCAAGGATGAAGTCACCCTTTGTGCTCGTAGGAGAGGAACGCTTTTTTATAAAGAGATAGACTTAAACAATGATTTTTGGATTTAACGACGTAACTGAAGATCTAGTTAAAAAAGATCCTAAACGACATACTCATTTAGCCCTTAAATAATTTATAGAGGATTTTTTCCGGAGATTTATCGAGCAGTTGGTATATGTATTAGGATTTATGAAAGAATGCCCGATAAGTAAAAAAACCGAAATCACATTTTGATTTCGGTTCATCATTTTTATAAACTGTTTAACTATTTATCAAACGATGTTTAAGTCATTGTCTATTATGATTGTACTTGATCTTTTTTTAACTCAACAATCGCTTTTTGATCTATTTTTGTAAAAATTCGTTCCAACTCACTTTTGTCATGCAACAAATGTTCGCGGTTTTCTTTGAGTAGTTCATTAAAAGATTTCCTTTTTCTAGACATTTTTTATTCACCTCTTAAGTGATTGAATTCTTTTTGGAGGACAACAATTGGAAGTTCATATAGTTGTTTATTATATTTTTTAAATATCCCAAATTTCAGAAGTTCTTGTATAAGCTGATCTTTTTTTACTTCTCCTTTTATACTTAATTGCGTATTCATCAAGCGGCCCCCTTTACAAATATGCAGACTTTTGGCATTTCGGGATGCTTAACACCCGATTCCACGAGAGAAATCGCCATTTTTTCCTCTTGCTTCCCCATATAAGAGCATAAACTGCAAAATCTTCGCATTTCTTTATTTGATCATATGTAGAGCTTTCTTGATGAATTTTTAATATTTTCTTAAATACATGAAAACCATATTCCTTCATTTTATCGGAAAGAATATTTATTGCGGCGCAAGGTTCTGTATGGGTCAAGTCGCCGGCACCAAAAAATGCGACTTTTACTCCTTTAAAATCTACTTGTTCAATTTCTTCATAAAATTCGTTTGCTTCATATGGCAAATCTTCTTTATTCCATGTATATAATCCAATAAAGGCCAAATCAAAATCCTTTAAGGTATCTACTTCTACCATGTCCAATCTTTCCATATATACTTTACAGCCTGCAGCCTTCATTCTATTCTTTATGTTTACAGCCATTTGCTCGGTATTACCGGATAAACTGACGTAGCCAATGAATACCTTCATCTATATCACCCACCTAATTGAGAATCACTTTCAGTATATACTTAATATAAATGAAAATGATTCTCATTGTCAACTATTTATCTCCAAACTAAGTCTATGCAGAAAGAACATCAAAACTGAAATTATATTTCTACAACAAAAAAAGGAAGACATAACACTCCATGATCTTCAAGGTTCTTTGCCAAAGTATCATCAATGGACAATAGGTTAACAACGATAACAACTAAAAATATGTCTGGCTTCAACTATCATGGTGCAACACAGACTCAACCACCTCAAGCAATCCTAGTAGATTTTCACTTGAACTTTTCAATAAACCCTCCTTTATTAGTATTAGTTAAATTGCTAGGATATCTCATTAATTTAGTAAAAAATTCCATTTAATAAAAATAATGTGATAAAATTATTAGGAGTCCTGGAACAGTTAATTAAAATAGTAGCTAATAATTACTCAGTAAAAAAGATTGGTAAATCAGATATAGGATGTGTTTTCATGATAAATAAAAATAAAGATATAGTAGATTTAACAAGTAAGATAGACTTTTCTGGTGTTATTTTAATAAAGAATAAAAATAATTACGTTTATGAGGCTGCCTTTGGTTTTTCTAACAGAGCTGATGAAATAAAAAATAAAATTAGCACTAAGTTTGGAATCGCTTCTGGATGTAAATTGTTTACAGCGGTAACGATTTGTCAGTTAGTAGAAAAAGGAGATATTGCTTTCGAAACAAGGCTTAAAGATTGCTTAGACCTTAATTTTCCAAATTTCGATGAAGATATAACGATCCACCATCTTCTAACACATAGTTCAGGGATACCTGATTATTTTGATGAAGCTGTAATGGAGAATTTTGAAGACCTTTGGAAAGAAAAACCGATGTATCTACTAACAAGTTTATCTGATTTTTTACCTATGTTTCAAAATAATAAGATGATGTTTACTCCTGGAGAAAGGTTTCATTATAATAATGCTGGCTATATTCTATTAGGACTAATTATTGAGCAACAAACAGGTATAAGTTTTACTAAATATATAGAAACGAATCTTTTTGCAAAGTGTGATATGCATGATTCTGGTTATTTCTCTTTAGATAGACTACCTAAAAATACCGCAATTGGTTATATAGATTTAGAGGACGCTGGAACATGGAAAACCAATAATTATGCCGTCCCAATTCAAGGTGGGGCAGATGGAGGAGCATTTATTACGGCTCCTGATATGATGAAGTTTTGGGAAGCTCTACTTAGCTATAAACTTTTAAATGAAGAGACAACCCATCTACTTTTGACCCCTCACATTTGTGAGGAGGACGAAGAATATTATGGATACGGGATTTGGATAAGTAAGAAGGATAATACAATTTGTAAATATCATGTCATGGGTTATGACCCAGGTGTCAGTTTTAACTCTTCTTATTATCCGCAGTCTGGAATTACAACGGTCATACCTTCAAATAAAGATGAGGGGCCATACAATATATCGCAGACAATTGAAACTAACTATATAAAATTTGGATAATAACTCTTATCAATGATAAGCACAGACCACCATCTAAAATTTAAATGGTGGTCTGTTTACTATTAATTTAATTATGAGATGCCTTTCTTCAGCTGATAGATCACCAGTACTTAAAATTCCTTACTAATTTACTATCCAACTTAGCAAATGCCGACAAAAAAAGAGGCAGTTTTTGCTACGTTAAAAGTAAACAGGCTCTTTTTATTTAATGGTTGGAATGTTACATTAAGAAACTTGATCTTTTTAGACTGTAATAGCCTTTTGAACAAAATGACTATCCCCATATTGATTAAATTTCACTATTTTCTTATTTTGAAGTTCCTAAACATGTACCAAAATCTGCTTGATATACTGACGTAGATTCTGTATAGACTTCAAATTGTAAATTTGACATGTTTTTTTCTTTCAAATACTTGCTTGTATTAATAAAATTTCACAACATCTTCGAAAGGTAAGAAGGTTTTTTCTCCCGGTTGTTCATTCGGCTCACCAAATGGCATTTGGGCTACTAAACTCCATTTCCCTGGAATATCCCAAGTTTTCTTTACTTCTTCATCAATAATTGGATTATAGTGTTGTAAAGATGCCCCAATACCTTCTGCTGATAAAGACATCCATATTGCATACTGCAACATTGCACTTCCTTGATGGGACCAATATGGAAATTGTTCTTTATATGATGGTGCTTTATCTTGCATTTGCTCTATTGTTTCTTGGTTTTCAAAGAATAGAATTGTACCTACTCCATCACGAAAACCTTGTAATCGTTCTACAGTCGCTCCAAAGTTCTCTTCTGGAACACGAGAACGAAGTGTTTCTTTTACGATATCCCAAAACTTTTCATGCTCGTCATTCATCACTACCACTATACGTCCACTTTGCATATTAAATGAAGATGGTGCATGTATTGCGGTTTTTAATACTTCCTTGATTCTTTCTTTCGTAATATTTTCGTTCTTTTTCACCTTTCGAATGGAACGACGATTGATGATTGCGTCTTTTAAATTTGTTTTAGTTACTGACATTTTGATTCCTCCAAATTATGTTTAATTTTATAATTATATATTCATAGATTTTTTCTAATAGTTTAAACTGTTATTAGCAATTTCCCTTCATATCACATTGCAAGCCATCAAATTCATTTTGTTTATTTTTTTCTGCTTCGTTCTCAATGGCTTGTGCTAACCTTTCTTTGCTAGCTAGTCCTTGAATAACTTCATCACCAATAATAAACGTTGGAACAGCCATAATGTTAGCTTCTTCGTAAGCATGTTTTAGAGCTTCTTGATGTACTTCGCGATACTTACGTGACACTAACGCTTCTCTAAAAGCATCCTCAGGCAGTTCAACTTCACCTGCTAATTTTGTTAATACTTCAATATCTTCAATATTTTGTTCCTCTTGAAAAAATGCCGTAAACACTCTGCTGTGGAACTCATTCCCTTTTCCATGCTCCTTTGCAAACTGACACCCTTCAAAAGCCAAATGTGTATATGGATGTGGAGAAACACGTGGTAAACGCATATCGACTCCGAGCTTTTTCGCAGTAGGAAGAATATAAGAATCCCATGAATTCAATTTTTCAGGCTCTTGCCATGGATCAATTTTGGAATATGGACTCGGACGCAATTCAAATGGCATCCATTCTACTTCTACATCTTTTTCCTTTACGATTTCATCTAAAGGACCTTTTCCTAAAAAACAAAATGGACATATGAAATCAGAATAAGCTTTAATTTTTACAGTCATATTATGTTCCTCTCTTTTTATCAATAATTTCCACTTGTAACTTAATTAGTTACAATAAAGGTAAAAAAATATGCTTTCTCTACAATATAGAATGCAATTGATTAACTACACATTCATTGTGCAGCATGTATTTGATTTAGTAGTGATGTAACTACTTGTTCCATTGCTTCTTGCGGTTGTATTATTTATCACCTCTGCTGTAACTATTTTAGTTACAGGTTGAACAGAAGTCAACTATTTTTTAAATAAAATTTAAAAAGCATGAGATGATCATATGCATTTTGAGATATATCTACACTGAATCTAAAGGACTACAGGAAAAACAAGAATCTAAAGGCCATCTTCCCTATTCTTTGACTGGCTCTTGTAACTGTAAGTTTTATATCCATTTTAAAGAAAAAAAAGTTTGTAAAGAAAGCGTCGCTTTCTCTACAAACTTTTTTATTAAGCTCCCTTACATCTCGATGTTTTCGCTAACGGGTTCTCTCTTTTTCTTTCTCTGTTTTTTCGATTTTTTATAGTGTAGCAATTCGTATATACATGGAATGACGATAAGTGTGAGCAGTGTAGAAACAGCTAGCCCGCCAATGACAACGATGGCTAAGCTTTGTGAAACCAGACTTCCTGTTTCCGCCTTTTTATATAAAAGAGGCAGCATTGCACAAATGGTTGCTACAGCCGTCATAATAATCGGACGGAATCTTGTAGCCGTTGCTTCAATAATTGCATCACGAATAATCATTTTTTGTTCGTTTTGTTTGACTCTATCCAGAAGCACAATCGCGTTTGTCACCACAATTCCAATTAACATGAGCGCACCCAACAGCGCTGTAATATCCACTGGAATTCGACTGATAACCAATCCTAACACTGCTCCAATAGCAGCGAACGGCAATGAAAATAAAATAGCAATCGGTGCTTTAATCGATTTAAATGTTATAACCATGATTAGAAAGACAATACCTATAGATATTAACATGGTAAGGAACAAATCAGTAAAATCATCTGTCTGCTGAGCGCTAGCTCCTCCAACATATATATCTACATCTTTCGGAATAGCAAGGCCTTTGTTCTCCTTGTCTCCAAAAATCTCAAGATTTATTTTGCTTGCAATATCAGAAAGCTTAGCCGGATCTACGGTTGCAGTTAATTGAAGATACGTTTCTCCGTCTTTATGGAACTGGGTAGTTGCACTCTCTTCACTCTTTAAAGAAGCAACTTTTGACACCGGGACTAAACCACCATCTGTCATAATAGGAATATTCTTTAAATCCTTTGGTTGTTTAGGATCTAAGATTGGTTCAAGGACTACAGGTGTCTGCTTATCCTCCAAGGTAATATTGCCGATTGGGGTTCTATTAAGCATGATACCTAGTTGTTGCCCTATTTGTTCTGTGTTGCCTTTAGCCGGATCTACCTTGAATGAATAAATGGTTTTCTTTTCGTCTTGGTTCGTTGTAACATCTTCAATTCCTTTAATATCTTGAATATTTTGTTTGATCTTATTGGCTGTCGACTCCAAATCTTCAACATTACTGCCAATCACATCTATCGTAATGTTCGTCTTTGATGCCCCCATCATAAATGAAGAAGCGGTGGCTGTAAGCTTCGCATCAGGATAGTTTTCTTTTTGCTTTTCGATTTCCCCCAAGATTGTATCTATGTTTGCTTTATCCTTCACTAAGATACCAAAAGTCGCTTCTGTAGGTGATGTGACAGCGCCATATTGAGCCGCTTCGGCAGAGTTTCCTAATTGCATGAACACATTATCCACTTCACTCATATCTTGAATCGTTTCTTCGAGTTCAATCGCTTTTTCTTTTACTTTATCAAAGGGCTGATCATTTGGATAAGTTAACGTCACGGAGGCATAGTCAGCTGAAGAATTATCAATTGCTCCTTTTGGCATAGCAAAATATGTACCAATTGAACCGACAAACAACAGCAATGCAACAATCAAGACCATCCATTTATGGTTTAATGACCAAGTAACCAACTTAGTAAAACGCTTAGCTGGTCGATGTTTTGGCAACTTCGCTTTCTTCAGTAATCCTGCACTCATTAACGGAACAACAGTTAATGCTACAATTAAAGAAGCTAGCAAAGAATAAGTGACCGTTAAAGCAAAAGGCAGTAGAAATTCTTGAAGCCCTCCGTTCAATAAAGCTACTGGCAAGAAGACGGCTACAGTAGTAAGTGTTGAAGCTGTTATCGCCACTCCTACTTCTTTTGTTGCATCCATCACCAATTGGATTGAAATCTTCTCTTGTTGCATTTTCCGGAAAATATTTTCAATAACAACAATACTATCGTCCACCAAGCGACCAATCGCAACAGCGACACCGCCTAGCGTCAATATATTTAACGTCACTCCCGACAATGATAGCAAAAATAACGTGAAGCCAAGAGATAAAGGTATGGATACGATTGTAATAAATGTAGACCGTACATTTCGTAAAAAGACCATAATCACAATAGTGGCGAATAGTGCACCAAGTAGCACTTCTTTAACCATCGTCTGAACAGAAGTCTCCACCATATCAGCTGTAGATAAATAGATAGTTGATTTCTGGTCAGGATACTTTTCATTAATTTCTTTTGATACTTTTTCAACTTCTTTACTGATTGTGACAGCATTTGATTGGCTGTCCTTAATAATGCTTATATCAATGCTTTCTTTTCCGTTAAAACGACTAATGAGGTTACCATTCTTCGCTTCGTCAACTTTTGCTATCTCTCCTAGCGTGACCTTTGAAGTGACCTTTAGCGCTTTTAATTTTTCAATACTCGTTAAATCACCGATAACCTTAATATTACTTGTCTTCCCATCAATCACCTTCTCGCCAACGGCTAGAGCTGTATTCTGACCGTTAAGGACGCTCATTACATCTTGAATGGAGACTTTCTTTTTAGCCAATTGTTTATTATCCACTTTAACTGAAAGAACAGATTGGGAAACTCCAAATGTCTGTACATCTGAAACTCCTTTAATATCTTTATATAGAGGCTCTAATTCTTTCTTAGCAAAGTCTAGATTTTCAGCTGTTAATCCGTCCTTAAAAGTCACAGCTATAAATGAAATAGGAATCATTGAGGTATTAAGCTGTGTAACAGTAGGCTTTGCAATATTTTGAGGCAATGTTACATTGTCTAAAGCCTCTTGAACATCAAGTTTTGCTTGTTTCATATCAGATCCCGATTCAAAGAATAGATCTACTTTTGAAAATCCATCTCCAGTGGTGGAGTATACTGAACTCTTTCCTTTTACTCCTGTAACAACCCTTTCTATCGGATCTGTAACTTGCGTTTCCATCGTTTTCGAATCAGTGCCCTGCCCCATTGTGACAATCGTAACTTGTGGATTATCAGCAGATGGTAAAAATTCCATCGGCAGTTTAAAATAACTAACAACTCCTATCAACAAAATAAAAATGGTTACTAATGAAACAGCTGCCTTGTTCTTAAACGACCACTTAGTAAAAAACTCCATGTAAATTTCACCCCAGATTGTATATTTTAGAAAATAATACCATTTTAAATAATACCATATATTACTAATGTAAGTGAGTAAAAATTTTAGTTTTGAAATAAAATATATTTTTAATTAATGCTCCCTTAATAAACGAACAAAGTAAAGAGCGTGTTTTGAAAAATGATTGTTCAAAACCTGCTCTTATAATATTTAATCCAATTATTCTTTAATAAAAAAGATTGATAATTTTCGTGTTCCTTATTTAATTACGCTACCCGTTAACTGAATAAGAATTGTCTCAAAAACTACTTTTTTCCCAATGTTCTTTAGCTTCGTTCAAATGAATTAATACTTCATTTGCCACCTATCGTATACATCCAATATTCATTATTTACTTAAATGTATCTAAACCAGTGCCCAATATTATTTATTTATCCCATCAACGAACATACCCCATTGAATTTGCATTAGCTAACTGATGAAAACCAAGTTCTTACCCAATTCGGGCCAACGGTACCAATAGGAGCAATTATCCAAGTACTTTGTCGCGATTCTTTGAAAACTCCCCACCCATGTTTCAAACAGTGGTGAAAGGTATTAACATGCTGTAGGTGGAAAATCCCCTTTTTTACAGGGGAACATTAGCATAAACAGCCCTCACAAATGAGAAGTTTTTATCATTATTTTATACAAATGAACTCTTACTTTTTATTTGAACCATTTTATTTCCATTGCATACATTATCAAAGATAAAAGCCCAATGTGTTTTGGTTATCAGGAGGAAATTATATGAGAAGAAATTTAAAGAAATACGGGCAAACTCTACAATTGGTGGGAGGAAATTTAGTTTATATCTCTAATATGGTACATCCTACTTATATTGATGGAATAATTTCTGATTATGACCAGTACTGTATAGATTTAAAAAATGCGATTAGTGTAGGACAGTGTAGTGTCCAATCTCTAGAGACTATTGTTCCCCCATATCTTTTGGATGGGGAACATGGATTATTAATAAAATCATTCAAGGAAATTTTAGATTGTTTGAATAATTTATTATGGAGAATTGATAATGAAACCCTAACAGAATTGAATGAAGACGATATACAAAATGCAATTTCCAAATTAAAAGACATTGAACTAGAGCTAAATGTGGCAACATTGAGCTTATTTAAAAAAATAAAGTAATAGCCAAGAAGGTGAGAAGTTTTGAACCAGTGGAAACCCGAAGAAGATCATATTTTAAATTCCTTACCTACTAATATTGGAGATAAGATTGATTTATTTGGTTCATTGATTGTTAACATAGGAAACATTCTTACTGTTCTTGGGATTGCAGTAGAAGCTCAAGAGGTAGAAGAAATTGAAGAAGTAGAGGAGTTAGAAAACCCCGATACATCAGGAGCAGGAACAGGTTCAGGAACAAGTTCAAGAAAAGGAAAAGGAAAAGGAAAAGGTTCAGATTCTGGTTCAGATTCTGGTTCTGGTTCAGGTTCAGGTTCAGGTTCAGAATCAAATGTAGGCTTTGCATTAGCTTTAATAGGTGCCATTATAATTACAATTGGTGACTTAGTTTCATCAAGTGGTGTCGCGATTGAAATAGAACAATCCGCTATATTAGAAAAAAAAGAAGAACAAGAAGCAAAGGAACAAAGTAGGAAAATGAGGAAAATGGAAAATCAAATCACCTCATTGCAAAAGGATGTGAACTCATTACTCCAAGTTTCCGAATCCTTAAAAAGAGAAGTGATTTTCTTACAAAACGTCATCTATCCTAATTATCACCAATAACAATCATTTTGTGTTCAACAAAACGTGATAAAATAAATAGCTATCAGTTTCTAGGAAATTTATAATGAATATTCGACATAATGGGCAGTTCCCTCTGTATATAGCAATTATATTTCGTCCCTAAAAAACCTTTATATATTTAATAAATTAAAATACTCCTTTCATAAGGAGTTTTTGCTATTTAGCTCTTTTTCTCTAATGAAAACTGCTGAATTTTATCAAATACATATACAAACAAGCGTTCTTTTATGAATAAAAAAAGTCCATCCCTTTATTTGATTCAACCTTTATGAAAGATCTTTAGTTTTCATTTGCAAATGCCTGATTGATATACAAAACGCTATAAAAAAGCATGGGAAATCAACTGTAAATAAGGCAGGCTCAGTGTAAAAAAAGCTGCATCTAAAGATTTATCTAAATTAAGATTCACTAGTGTAGTTGTTTTAAAGCCCGGACATTTCATCTTTCACTGGTTGAATAATAATGGCGTTAGCAATCTGCAGCATATTTTTTCTCCTCATTGCTACCTGGCGGATAATACCAAGAGCTTCTAGTTTTTTATCGTACAAGTTCCAAAAACGACTAAATGATCGAGCTCCGATTGAATATCGAATCTCGATAGCTACCTAGTCTTTTTTTATAACTGTCTGTTTGACAGTTATAAGTACATACATGGGTCTTTTTCTTACAGGTTTAAATATTTTTCATACTGAGTTAGCAATTGCAGATAGTTTTCAGTGGGTTTTATATCAGTTTTTTTTTGTTTAACCAAGTAAAGGGCCTCTTCTCGATTTAATCTATATTTTTGCATATAAAATGCAGTAATGATAAAGCCCAATCGTTGTATTCCTAACGTATCGTGAATTAATATTCGATAGCCCTGGTCAAACAATTGATTAAGCTGTTTGATCAAGTTATCGACCAATTCTAAACTAGGAGTTACCCATATAGTAATAGGAACCCATATCATTATTCTTCTTGAAAAATCAAATGGAGGACGATCAGGTTTCGTACGTAAGTTCACGATGACTGATATATTTCTCTGAACAAAACCCCAATCATCGGAAGAAATTCGTCCTCCAATGTACAAACGTCCTGGTATCATCTCCACAAAACCCATTTACATTGCCACCTACTCCATAATTTCAACTAATGCATATTATGATGGAATACAATTTAGTATTCTTAAAAAATCACCCTCGACTTTAGAGTACGAGAAGACCTAAGCTTTGTTTACTTAGTAGAGGGAAAGTCTCTAGTGTAGTTCTTTTAAGTGATAATTCCCTCCATATTTTGATACCTCCATGAATAATAGTCATGCAATTTCGTATATTTTTATGATCATTTTGCCATTGATTTTTTATACGGAATTTAAAAGAATAAAGGAATATATGAATCAAAATATTTATTAAACAAACGGGGGATAAAAGAAGAAAATTTCATTACCATCTCTGGAGATGGAATACGTGGATTGTAGAAAAAATAAAATTAACCAGAAATAACTTTTATAGGACATCGAAGCGAATAAAACAATTGTAATCTTTAGGTCTTTCATAGAAATGATTATTAGATACTTGTAAAAATTCAAATAGAAAAGAAGATTTTTGATCTTTAGAGGTTACTCTGAAGTGGAAATTGAAGAGCTTTTAGTATTATTACGAGTTACAAAACACATTAATCACCCTTCACAATCCCGGAAAAATAAAAAGGGAATAGTAGCAGCCATACCCAATTAGTATGGCTGCTTATAAATGAAATCGGGATGTATGAGCTGCGAACTGCTTGTGAATCTCATTTCACATTGGATTTGTTGTTGCTAAGAAGGCTTCTATTGTACTTGGTTTAATCCATTGACTATTTCGAAATCTCCTTTGAATTTAGAGCTTTGGCAAACTCGCTTTTTCCCTAGTACTTACAACGCACCTTGTAATTCTAAGTGATTCCTAGAAAATTTTGTGAAAACATAGACTAAATCATCCTACACCTTTTTACCTTCCCTTACTTAGGGAGCAGTTTTATTTAGTTATAATTACATTTGCTACTATATCGTATTAGTATAACTTGAGTTTAAACCTCTCTGGATAGATATATTGCCTCAACCTCTTTTTCAGTAAGATTGAATTTTACAGAAGCTTTTTTAATGGATTCTTCCATGCTTTCAATCTCTCCAAAGGTATTTCTAACAAAATCATAGATCATTAATTGGACCTTTTCTCTTTTAGCGTCTATATTAACTTTATTTGGATGTAAATCTGGTGTAAGTTGTACAGCTCTACCATTAATAGCCTCTATAACTTCACCAACTATTTTCCATCGATATTTCATTGTTAAATGTGCTACTTTTACGTAATAACCTATTTCATCCTTATTTACTACCCAATCACCATTAGGATGTTTTTGTTTTAAAAATTGGTTTACACTTACACCTGTACTTGTTTTGTGATTTTTTAGTGTTTCCAACGTAAAAATTGATAATTGACTACTATCCATTTTATCAACTCCCTTTGTCCTATAAATTCGGCACAAGGAGATAATTTCCTGCAAATGAAAAGCACCCATTATTATGCTTTCGAATTATCATTTTAAAAAGTCTCTCCTTTCTCTAGCCATTATTTTAAATTTATTAATTATTCTCTTCTAGACTTGCATCCTTTTAACGTAGGTATAGCCCCGCCCAAACCGACACCAAGTTTGATTATTGCTGATTCACGCACCATTAATAATTTATTAATTTTGGTCGTTCCTCCTCGTTTTTTTCAAGATCATTTAATATTACATAAATAGGTTTCAATGTATTCATGTCATTAACTCCTGTCGCCTACTCAATTTGACAAAAGAGATAATCCCCTTTTATTAAAAAAGGCAAAAGCACCCAATGAAATGAGTGCTTTGAACTAAAATGATTACTATTCATTTAGGTATGTTTTGAGTTTCTCTTTATCAGAAACATGAATCCAAGGTAAATCAAGATTATCATCATTAATACCAGGCGTGATAACACGGGTATATAAAAGGTCATAAATACAATCATTAATTAAAAGGGTATCTTCATCTGATATTCTTTCTCTATTGGTTATAGTACCGCCACCTGAATGTTCAGTTACCCCAAATATTAAGCCCTGTTGTTTTAAAGAACTCCTAATCACTTCTCTAATAGCCTCTAGACTAGTTAACGGGAATACATCAAGGTGTTTAACAATCATTCTTAAAATATCCTCTTTAGTTAAAACCAGTTCACTATTTTGTCGCAATTATCCCACCCCCTCTCGTCATATTCTCCAAACTACAGGTTATTTCCTTCTTTATCCATAAAAAGACGACACTCTCTTCATGAGTGCCGTCCCTTTGCTATTTATTAATTTTCTATGCCTTAATCAAACAACATTTCGACTAAAGGAGATAATTTCCTGCAAGTAAAAAACACCATCGCAAGGATGCTCCTACATTGGTTCAAAGCTTTTCATTTTAAATTCATTTACAGGCCGATTAATCGACTTTCCTAACTTTATATTAAGTTCTTGGTAATCCTTAGTATCATCAGGATCAATATCTTCTCTGACGTTTAGTATCTCGTATCGGTCATATTTCTCGGGAGTAAGACCTCCGTCAACATGAATAAAAAGCCTATATTTAACTCTCAGATTCATTTTTACCATCTCCTTTATCTAACAGTTCGATATTAGGAGATAATTTCCTGCTTATTTCCTCCTGACAGCTCTATCAAATTACTGATCAGCATTATAAATAGCTATATCACTAGTCTAATTAGTCGGTATGGATACGAAGAAATACATAATTATTTTAATCTAGATTGAGAAATAGATGTGAGGAGTTATTAAAATTTTATTTAGGTGATAGAACATGAACATTAATATTGAGGTCAACTTACACGCAAAAGGAAATATTTTTTACAGAGTGGTAGTTTTCCAGTCATCGGTTCACACTACAAGAATGATCCAGATTGGACAACTGCAATTACTGCCTACGAATGGATTCAGCAGATGAAAAGGGAACATGCTTCTAGTGATGAATTAGGATTGATAAAGTCTTTATAACGGAGACGATGATATCACGAAGTTAGAAAAGAAGGTTAGGCCCGTAATTCAGGATGATTTACCTTTTTAAATAAAAATTAGCCCTTCTTAAAAGAAAAGGGCTTTAAAATTAGAAGTATCTGTACAATTTCATTTTTGGCTCTCTCTTAGTTGCTCTTAGCCGCTAACTTCTTTTCTCAATAAGGGTAGTATGAATATGGGGCTGGGTATGGAGCATATCCTGGATATCCATAATCATATCCATAATAGCCATCATACCCATAGCCACCACCATAATAGGGCCCTGCAAGCAACGCTCCTGCAGCAAGACCTCCTAGAAAAGGAAATCCAAATCCAAATCCAAATGGTCTCCCAAAACCAAATGGTCTTCCAAATCCAAATGGTCTCCCAAATCCAAATGGTCTCCCAAAACCTCCAAAGTGACCTCCACCACCAAAACCAATTCTTCTTAAATCATTTGCATTTATATCTTCATTTATTATTAAATCATACATCTTTAGTAATTCCCCCTCAATTCTTTATTTGATTTAGATTATGTAAAGATAAGGAAGATGTTTAGGTTCATTACCTAGAAATATGTACATCCGTGGAGTTTTTTACTTCTTGTTACGAACTAATACCCCCTCTCGAATATGAGGGGTCCTGTTAGTTTTTAATGAGTAATTATTTTAACCCTTGATTGAGAAATAGATGTGAGGAGTTATTTGAATTTTGTTTAGGTGATAGAACATGATCATTAATATTGTGGTCAACTTACACGCAAAGGGAAATAACTTTTTACAGAGACGTAGTTTTCCAGTCGTCGGTTCACACTTGAGCAAATATGTTTGAGTGAATGGAGAATCTATATTAGGTAAACAGTGAAATCAAGGTTTGTTCAATGACTAGAGGATCTTGGACAGGCAAGTTTATCTATGCCTTGTATCACCCTCTAAATTTTTTACTTTTAATCTCAATTTCTATTTTTTTAATGCGAATCCATATTTTTACGCTTATCAAAAAAATAAATCAAACTAACGTTGATTTTTTAAACAATCAAAAATGAAATAATAATCAATTAAAATGGACCCCTCTTAAAAGAGAAGGGCTTTTTTCTTATTTTACACGGATTTTTTTTCCGATTCCGATTGAATACTTGCTATCAAGTTTATTCCAATCCTTTATTTGTTTAATCGTGCTACCATATTCTACAGCAAGAGCAGATACCGTATTAGTCAATAAGGAGGTATTTAGGGTTGAACATAAATATCAAGGTTCACTTACATTCAAGAGCAACTAATTTCTTGCAGAGTGGAAGTTTCCAGTCTTCAATTCAGAATTTAAGAAAGATCATTGGGCCGCTGCAATTGCAGCCTACGAGTGGATTCAACAGATTCAAAATGAATTTGGTTCTAGTAAAGATTTCAGGATAGATAAAGTGGTTTATAACGGAGATAATAATATTACGGAGTTAATTAAGAAGGGTAGGGCTATAATTGAGGATGATTTGCCTTATTAAAAATAAATAAGCCTCTCTCTAATGAGAAGGGCTTTAAAATTAGAAGTATCTATACAATTTCATATTCGCTCTCACATAGTTGCTCTTAGCCACTAACTTCTTTTCTCAATAAGGGTAGTATGAATATGGGTATGGGTATGGGTATGGGTATGGAGCATATCCTGGATATCCATAACCATCATATCCATAGCCACCATAATAGGGTCCTGCAAACAACGCTCCTGCAGCAAGACCTTCTGCAAAAGGAACTCCACCTCCAACGGGAGCTCCAACACCACTACCTCCAACACCACCGTGACCAACACCACCAAAACCTCCGAAGTGACCAAAACCTCCGACGTGACCAATACCACCAACAGCAATTCTTCTTAAATCATTTGCATTTATATCTTCATTTATTATTAATTCATACATTTTTAGTAATTCCCCCCTAATTCTTTATTTGATTTAGATTATGTAAAGATAAGGAGGATGTTTAGGTTCATTACCTAGAGATACGTACATTCGTGGAATTCTGCTTCTTGTTTTCCGTAATAGATAGGATGCCTTTATCAATTTCCCACCGTTTACCTATGTCTTCCCCTCTTCTAGGCAGGATGTCGATAAATCGACCAGTTATCCTATTATCCTCAATTTCCACACGGTCCCTAAGTTCACCTCCCCACG
The DNA here is from genome assembly GCF_001273755.1 of Peribacillus butanolivorans. Lineage (GTDB taxonomy): Bacteria > Bacillota > Bacilli > Bacillales > DSM-1321 > Peribacillus > Peribacillus butanolivorans. The sequence goes on along the minus strand of NZ_LGYA01000001.1, from coordinate 1,518,889 downwards.
TATTAATACATTCTGTATACTTTACCGTTTCAATTTCACCTTCCTTCACCTTCCTTCACATCCTTTACCAATTCGATCATGTGTCTTTTTAAATTTGCCATTTCAAAACATCCCTTCGTTTTTTAAATTAGGCTTTGATAAACATTGATGTTAATTTTTGAACAAATAAAAAGAGACCACTTATTGTGGTCTTCTTTAGTTCATCCTGTGGAACTATTTCAACTGTTAGTTCAATAAGGAAAGCATGCCTTATTAAAGAACTGCACCCTTTAATGGTATAACACCTAAGCTTCTAATAGCGTGTATTGTTAAGATAACTATAAAGGTTTTCTTGGATGGTTTGTGTAAAAATTACAGAATTTCACACAAGTTACTTTTAAAAAACACCCAATCTTAGTTTGGTCCATCATTTTTTGTGAACTTTGGCGATTGTTAGTAATAACAATGGTAACAGAAACCCGAATGTCATAGCATAAAAAGGCCAGATCTCTAAAATAAAGTTACTATAATAGACGGTATTGGGTGCCATAATCAATGTAAAGACAAGCAAAATCATACCAAATGGAAAAACCAGAGGACGATAATCTTGCAATTTTAACGTTTGTGCCAGACCTAAAACGGTCACATAAAAAAACAAACTAAATCTAAAAAAAATTGTGATGAACCAAATTATGGCTAGTATTGCTTCCAGCCTCGTCAGGAAATTAGCGATATTGATTTTCTGAGCCAATTTATAGCTTGGATAAATTTCTTTTGCTGTTAAATCGACACCAAGAACAAGAATGGCTAACATTGTTATTATGATCAAAACACTTCCAGCCAACAATTGACCGACAAACAGACTTTTTCTTATTCTGTCTTTTTGACTCACGAACGGGAGGATCATCAGAACCGCAACCGATTCTATAAAGGGAAAGACAATAAATGGTATAGACCCCCGTATAACTGGTTTCAATCCTCCCTCCCAGACGGGTTGCAGATTTTGAAATTTAATCTCAGGCAATAGAAGAATCATCAATGATGATAAAAGTATTACAACAAAAGGAAACAATATTTCCGCGCTTCGGGCCAAAGGTTCCAAACCGAGACGTGCGGACATGAGGACGATACTCATAAAAAGAAACATGATCACTTGAATTGGAGTATCAGGCATAATCTGACTTGTCATAAAATCACCAATTTCTCTCAGGTAAGTCGCTGTGGTTATAAAAAAGTAGCTTATAAATAGAAGCGAAATCGCTATTCCCAGCCACTTACCCAAAATTTTTTGGCTGTATTCCACTAATGTTAAATCAGGATAGCATTTCCTTAAAGCGTCATATAAAAAGACAACCAATAACGGTGCTATCGCCACGCTAAAAATACCAGAAACCCAACCATTTTGTTTTGCTTCAGAAGCGACAATGGAGGGAATAACTAAAATAGAATCACCAACCGTATATAATATCACTAATATCGTCAGTTGACGGCTTCCGATTTTACCCTTCTCGAGCATTATGATAAGTTCCTTTCACGACATAACGTTAAGTTATATACAAACGGTAAAAAAACAAAGAAGAGCAAAATTTGTTTCCTTTTTTCTGGCTCACTCAGCTCATTTGTGATTTCATAACCATTATTGACAGAAGAAGAATATACAAACCCTTTTGAGGACAAGTTATTCAACAACATCCTTTAATAGAGCATTAAAATAAATAAAGATATAGCAGGAGCTCTTTATCCTTCTAGTGTCCCTACTCTCGCTACTATTTCGTTCCACTGTTCTTCCCAGCACCCTTGTCGCTTTGAGCCTTGCGGACCCGGAACACCTTCTCCTCCGCCCTTTACATTACGGACATAGCTAACAACTTCCCCTGCAATTGCCGCATTTATTGAATATCCGATGATAGGAGGCGCATCTTCTCCAAGAGCTTCAACGATTTTTCCATCTTCACCAGTTTCAACAGAAACACCTGCTTGAATTTCTGCTCCCGCTTCGACCTTCCACGTTTCTCTATTCTTAATAATCACATAGACTGCTTCGCCTTCTTTGATCGCTCTTGTTGCTAAAAAGTCAGGTACTTCTCCTTCTAAGCTAAACGAATATTAATTTCATTTTCTTTTCTTTATCTTCGATTGCTAATACTACTAATCTGTAAGCGGGAATATCTTCAACTACAACAGCTTTATAGTTTATCATTATCCTTCAACTACACCTTGCTCTCCTTCATTTTTTCCTAGATAAAGCTTGCCAAATATCGTTTGATTAGAGAATCCCGGCTGTCTGTTTCACCTTTTTTGTCGGCTCCGAACAGAACAGTGAATTAGTGTTGCACTCAAAACATTATTTGTGGAGTGCCATATAATCCTTGTTGTCCGCCGATGCCATTCAGATATTAAATTTAAGCCCCTATTAGGGGCTTTTATTATTAATTTTCTCCTTCTCTCACAGTTTGAATATATCAATACACCTACTTCGTTACATTCTTTTTCATATTTCATTAATTCAAAAATGAAAAAATGGTTTATGGGCTGCTTATTCATACTGAACGGTAATTTTATCCTTATACATATGAGGTTCAGTCAATAATGATAAGGGTCTAGTTATAGTTGTTTGATAAGATTTTGTAAAACTCTTGTCTCTTTGTTAAAAATTATCTATAATATTACCTATTGATTTTATTTTTTGAAGATTATTACAAATGAACAAGAGAAAGGTTTTGAAAACTGAAGTGTTATCCCTTAATGAAAAGCAATATTGATTGCTTGAGAGCCCATTTGATTGAAATTGGAACCTTAAAAGGACTTTCTCATCCCGAAACGATTAAATCTAGTCAAGAATTAGATAAGTGGTTGTACAAATATCAAAAGTCCATATCAAACTGATCCTATATTCCGGAAGTTACTTTTTCTACACTCTTCCTTCACAGTCATTGTCCACTGTTCTTCAGCCACTTTAAACGCAATCCAAACATTCTTTTAATCGATTTGGTTCTTTGATTTTCCGATGCACTCTTTTGGAACAGCATTATCGTTTTGCCACATAATCATTGTTTCCCCGAAAACTCCAATTGGTAGAATCATCGGAGTGAGTTTTCGGTTGCTCACAATATAAATCATATTTGCTTCTAAACTAATTTTCGCTTCCTATGCCACTTGATCCACCCCCTATTTTTCTTCTGCGAAAGTATTTAAATCAATAATTTTTGACATTTGCTTTTCCTCCTAAAACCACATATTTGCGTCACTAGTTGCATTTATTTCTTTATACGCTGATAGAACTAACTCATATTTCAAATCATCATAATCCAGTAATTCAATGGACTGTCCGTGATGGGAGTGAGTCACTTAAAGTGCTATCAACTTTCCTAAGACAAAATTCCGTTTCCTTTGGTTTTGAGATTGTGCAGCATCATATAGCTGACCCATAAATACTTTTCTGATATTCTTTCAACAACTCATTCATTCTCGGCCTATTATTCTTCTAAAAAAAAGATCGAGTACTGATTTATCGTCAGTAAAGTTGACCGTGTTTTTTTCTATACCAGAAATAATCAACAAACGGAGTGATGTATGCTTGTTTTTGACGGACTCATGATAAAGTTCTCTAACCGTCATGTCTGCGCTCCAGATTGTAGGACACCCCATATTCTTTGATGAATAAAAGTGATATGGTTTCAATGGGACCATTTCTTTGTTTACCAATAATAATTTCTATAATGTTTTTGCTCTCCGATTGCTGTTTTATTTAAAGGCGTAATGTACAATGGGCCTTCTTACGAGGAGCTAGTTTCCCATGGATTTCAAAAATTAATATGCAATCATTGCAAATGTACTTCAATATAGCACCCTCCTTAATTGCCTAATGCATGGCTTATTCGAACTGTGCAGTAATAAAATCAATTAATGGTCTTAACACCAACTTTGTCATGTTAACCTTTTTATAAATATATTTTACATATATAAGGAGGGAATAAAATGTCTCTTAACGTACGCCTTTTTATAACCATAGTTACTGCTCTTTTATTTGTCATTCTTGTGTTCATGAATTTTTTGGGATATTGGAAAGCCCACTCAGCAATACAAATTCTTTTTTCTTTATTATGGTAGTATCTATTTTCAATGCGGGTACTGAAACCGGTAAAAATCTAAAAAACAGGAGCTGATTGGAAAATTCCAATTTACTTTTTCACTGCACAGTTTGTGTCTACTCTTCGATTCTTCTTAACTTAGCAATCCAAGGAGAAGAAAAATCTTCTACCTTGAATCTCCTCTGTTCGAATGAAAGATTATGAGGCACTTCAGATTGAGGATTTTGCTGTTTAAGAGGAGAAATAACCTCAAATCCTCTCGCCTCTAAATCCTTGATAGCTTGTTCAGCCTCATACTTCCTTTGACGACGAAATATAATCGGCTGCATATGCCTGGACATTAATAGCCTTGTTCCTGACGTTTCCCTTTTAGCGTCATGCTTTGGTCATCTTCTTTTTCTTCTTAGGCTTGTTCAACTACATAAAAAAACAATTAATCCATATACATAAAAATTCACCATAGGAAGGATTCTATAAAAAGGTAGAATATTACACCGAGGTGAATATGAAAACAAAAAAACACGACGTTCTAAATAAGAACTTTTCAATTCTAATATGGAAAATGGCAATAGGTTCTACTCTGTCCTGGGAATTATCAAAACTATTGGGTTCTAATCATCCTTACTTAGCTCCACTCACCGTCATCCTATGCCTTCAATCAACAATTGACATAACGGTCCAACGATCCATACAACGTGTAATTGGAACCATGATTGGTATTTCCGTTATTGTACTCATTGCAAGACATATGAGTATAAATGGATGGAATTTAGGACTATTAATTCTTTTAGGATGTTATATCACACAGTGGTTAAAATTTAACAAAACAGTAATTCATCAAGTCGCACTCACGATATTATTTGTCTTTGTACTTGAACACCAAACGAAACATTATGCCATAGATAGAATGACAGATACTCTGGTCGGTGTAATTATTGCAGTTTTGATACAGTTTGTTTGGTTCCGTCTAATTTTCAAGAGAAAGCAACAAGCCCGATAGAAAAGATTTACACAAATGACGTTTCTTTTTATTAGTCATGTATTTTCAAAAGTTCAGATTTATAAAAATCCCTTCGCAAAACTATGGATTTATTTAATTGAATTAGTGGAAACCTTTTTTGGGGCATTAATCAGGCAGCTGCTAAATCCATTAGAATTAAAATACTGCCCGATAATCACCCGATTAATCTTGAGCTAATTTTGAGTTATTATCCGTGTTTCCGTTCTTTTCTAATTCATATACTCCTCCAATAGCCTGTAATGAGTTTCCTGTAGATTGAAATAGGTTTCCAATAATGTTTTCTGAATGGCCTGGGAAGGGATTGAGCTCGATTCCGTGTCCCACGTTAATAAGTCCACCTAACGCTTGTATCCAGTTACCGGTAATGAATATTTTCTGTGCTGTTTGTTTTTTTAAAGTCAATAACCACCCCAGTAATGAAGGTAGTATTCCCAATTGACTGAAATTCCTCGCCAACCTATTAATAGGTTATAGGTTATAGCCTATGTTTATGAAAATTGATGTTTTTATGTCGTATACGATTCCTCATAACTTACGGCATCATATCCAACGCCCCGCCTCTTTAATCAAAAGAAAAGAAAGATGCCGTCGCGATCATCCCCCTGTTTAATAAAAGCACCCTATTAACTAGGTTAAGTTTTTTGTGACTTGTTCCACCAGTAATTATTGTAGTGTAAACGAAAAAGATAAGAAGCTCCCTATTACAACCTTCACCTTATGTTCATTTTATGTAATAGGTTTCAGGTGCTTATAGGTACTTATCTGATTCATATTGCATGTCGTTATCCCATATAACATTATAGTGATACCTTATTATTCGCATTATATAAAAATTCTTAGGCAATGGGAGGAAGATTCATGGGGAAGTCTGGATTCGTACCTGACAATACAAACATAAAAAAAACAAGTGGAACCCCTAACCTCTTTTTCGACTCGAAGGATAATATCTTCCACGAAAGAGACCCTGAAAATGTTGTATTTACGGTTACTTCGACACAACTTCCTGCAATGGTGGGAGGTGCTTTTAGTGACGTTTATCTTACAAAATATTCGGGAACCTCATTGGCATCCTAACGCTTGGGAGTTAGATGTTGTTATTTCGGGTGAAGCCCAAATCTCAATTGTTGACCCAGATACTAATAAATTGCATACCTATATTGCAAAACCTGGTCAAGTTGTTTTTATTCCCATGGCTTGGTGGCATTGGATTTTACCTAAGTCAGAAAAATTGCATATGCACCTGTTCTTTAACAATGACCTATTTGAATCAGCAGAGGGTTCTAACATGTTGCGACTAACACCACCAGAAGTTTTCCAACTTGCATACGGTGTTGATGCTAACAAAATTGCCAGTGCATTAAATCCAATTAAAGAATCAGTCGTAATTGGACCGCCTATTCCTTTAACTCACCAACCTTTGAACAGGAACACTGGATTTGTCCCTGACAATACAAACATAAAAAAAACAAGCGGAACACCTAATCTCTTTTTTGACTCAAAGAATAGTATCTTCCACCAAAGAGACCCTGAAAATGTTTTATATGAGATAACCTCGACCCAAATTCCTGCAATGGTGGGAGGTGCTTTTGCAGACCTCTATCTTACAAAGGGACATATTCGGGAACCTCATTGGCATCCTAACGCTTGGGAGTTAGATGTTATAGTTTCAGGTGAAGCCCAAATCTCACTTATTGACCCAGATACTAATAAATTGCATACCTATATGGTGAAACCTGGTCAAGTTGTTTTTATTCCGATGGCTTGGTGGCATTGGATTATACCTAAATCAGAAAAATTGCATCTCCACCTCTTTTTTAACAATGACCAACGTGAAACAGCAGAAGGTTCTGATACGTTACGACTAACACCTCCAGAAGTTTTCCAACTAGCATATGGTGTTGATGCTACAAAAATAGCCGATGTATTAACTCCAATTAAAGAATCAGTCGTAATTGGACCACCTCATCCTATAACTCGCCAAACTTACACACCGAATACAAGTCGTGTAAAACCAGAAGAAGCTCCAAAACAAAATCAGAAAAAAGAAGAAATAGCAATCAATATAAATGGTAAAAATTTTAAATTATAAGACTTAAATACTAAAAAGTCCCCTCTCAATTAAGAGAAGGGCTTTTACTTATTTCACACGTAAATTTTGTCCGACATAAATTTTATCGATATTCTTTAAACTATTCCAATTTTTAATTTGGGCTGTGGAACTTCCGTATTTTTTAACTAATGCTGATACGGTGTCGCCACTTTTAACAGTATGATATTTTTTTGTACTATTTGTTGATACTGATCCAGTGACTTTTAGTTTCAGACCGATATTAATTTTGCCTGGGTCTTTAATTCCATTAAGACTTACTAGGGCTTTTACTGTTGTTTTGTATTTTTTTGCAATCAAGCTAAGTGTGTCGCCTTTTTTTACAGTATAAGTTGTTGTGGATGTACTGGATGTATTGGGCGGGCTAACAGTATTTTCTGTGTCCGTGAAATCCCTATCGGCTACATTTAAATCTACCTTTGTGCTAATACCATTTATTTTACCTGAATCAGAATGTTGCCAAATATCTGCGCTACGTCCCAATGTGCTGTTGTATCGAGCAATCCACAAAGTATACTTCTTCAATCTTGATTCATCTAAAGCATTCTCAAGAAAGGATTTACCTGTATATAACATAGCAGTATGTCCTGCATCTTCAATGGCCTCTAAAAATGCAATAGCGGCGTCAGTTAGTGTCTTTTTCTTTGCCTTTTTTTTGTTTTCTTCAAGGTCAAGAACAGCAGGGTAATTTAAACCAATAGAACTGATAGAATCTATAAAATACGCAGCCTCAGCCTTTGCTTCTGCTACAGTAGCAAACTTAGCATAGTGATAGGCCCCCACTTTTAATCCCGCTGCCAAAGCTTTAGGAGCATTTTCTTTAAAGTAGGAAAGCTTAGAATAACTCGTTCCCTCGGTAGCTTTAATAAATACAAACTTCACACCATCTTTTGCGACTTTGTTCCAATTAATTACACCTTGCCAATGTGAAACATCAATTCCTTTTATAGTTGTCATATTAATCTCCTCCTCTTTTTTTAAAAGAATAGCCACCCAACGGGCAGCTTTTTTTTGAAGTTCCTTCTCTTTTTGCTATTAACTCATAAAGCCCTGTTCCACCAAGACCAGCGAATGCACCAGCCCATAACCTTAAGACAATATCCATATCTGTGAAAGGAAAAGCAACAGAACCTACCCCTAGCCCGATTACTAGACTTAGTATAGGTAAAGCGTTGTTTGGTAAATTGACTGTGTGCTTTACGACCTGAACCACGGCCGCGACTATGGGAGCCAATATAGTTGTAATGATTAATACTTGCTGCATGATTTCGTTATCCATTTTAAATCTCTCCCTTTTTTTCGATTTGATCAATACGTTTATGTGCCTGTTTAGTACTTTTATCTATGCGTATTACTGTCTTTGACAATGCAGTCCAACGTTGGTCACTAGCTTTAAAATCAATCCTAATTGAATCATCTGATTGACCAATATTGTCTAATTTTGTTCTTATAATTGCCGATTCTGTAGCATCACTTTTAACATCCTTGTCCCTATTTCAGTTAAATGTAAAGAAACCAATAATAAAACTAGCAGTTGCGATTATTACACCGATTTTAATTGTCAAAACATGACCTCCTTGAACGCTCAATGCATAATAAAAAGCCGATTCAAAATTTAGAGACGACTTGAAATTTGTTGCGATTTAGTTTTTTAGTTACCGCACAGTTTGTTCCTATTCGGGTCCTACCAACAAAATGCGGAAAACATACGCTAAGGGAGTAACATCAGGAAAATACAGATTTACAACGGTAAAGAAATCCAAATATATAAAGCCTAATTTCTCGCTTTTAACACCGAGAAATTAGGCTTTAGTTACTTCATTAAAGAGCCCGTTAGCGGAGTAGCGAAAATGATCCTAATATGAGTTTACTTGTTTACAAGAAATTCTTTTGTGACTAACATCTTATTAAACTATATGAACCTTTACAAAGAAAGAGCGCATTTCTTATTCCTGGCAATGCGCCCTAAACTTGCTTACCTATTTTTTCCCCATCAATTTATACCATTTCTTAAAGATAAACCTGCTTAATTCAACCCATACCCAGCTATATATAAAAGAAAAAATGTAAATAAATCCTATAACTTTTAATGAAAGAGATGTACTGGCGATTGGTCCTAAAACAGGGAAATGGACAATATATAGAAGAAAACAAATTCCACCCATTAATAATATAGACGTAAAAACTATGATGCCAATTCGTCTTTTTAAAATAAGAAGAGCTATTCCAAGTCCTAAACCTACTATCCCTGTTGTAAACGGGAAAACAAATGATTCGCCAGGTTGGATCAGAATCAATAAAAGAAACGTTAAAACATAACTTTGAAGCCCAAAGGGAATAGATATAATGGTACAAATCAAGATAGGGAGAGTGGCAAAAGGACTGATTAAATAACCGATCCCTGGGAGAAAGTTTCCGGTTGACTGCAGGATAGCTGCAAGTGCAGAAAAAAGGGCGGCTAATACGAGCTTTTTAGAATAAGAGAACGTTTTAAAATAATGGTGGAGCATGTATGATTCATGTGATAAAATGCTAAACCAATTCATGAGTTCCTCCTTCTCTTCTTACAGCACATAAGCTTTATTCCTCCATTCTTTTTTCGGTACATTAGAAACTTCACATAAAACGCATTTATCTATGCAATCGCCATCATTACATCACTTATACCTACTAACATTTGCCGGTTTTAAGATTGACTCGTACGACTTTAAATCCAAAGTTCTTTCCGCGGATACAAAGTCCATATCCCTGGTTTGGTCGATAAACCTTTCACCGACATGGCCGAATGACTGTTGAGTTGAAAAATCGAATATATTTGATGAACTGTGACGTTCAAAACGAGCCAACGTTTGTCCGGCTATTTTTATCGTTAACAAAAAAGTAATACAAATGACTACGAAGAAGCATCATTTGCAGCAGGATTGAATTTTGGTCTTGAAGAGGGAGAACTTTTTTTAAAACGCTATCATCTTCAATATTGGATTCAGTTTTTAGTTAAGACGAAATCAATACTATTTAATGAAAGAAAATAACGAAGTAAAAGAAATTGGAACCTTAGATGTTATTTATGAAGGACAACCGACAAAAATACGGATTCAAGCTGAAATTCATATTGAAGATGTTTAGAAAGAGATTGTTCTATATATGTTTATATTATTAAGTAAATTCCCGAAATTCCCCGGCCCTAATTTGATTCTAATAGAACAGCTCTAATCATATTCTTAAAAAAGAAAACAATAAGAAGGAGTGTAAAGTTAGTTGATAAAAGTTAAGGTTAGTTTACGGCCCATTGTAAGTAAAATAAATTTACCCACTGTTTTGAAAACAGCAATACTTCCGGGTGACTCAATTGAAAGATTATTTATTGCAACTCAGGTAGGAGAGATCTTTTACATAGGAAACGGGGTTATAAGGACTTTTTTAGATATTCGCCCGCGAATCATAAAACTTGGTGATTCTGAACTAGGTGTTTCTCGTGGTGGATATGATGAACGAGGATTGCTAGGGCTAGCGTTTCATCCAGAATTTTATTATAACGGTCTGTTTTATCTTCATTATTCAGTAGCTGGAACACAAGGTCCAGGTGCTCTTTCTGAACCTTTTAGGCCTAACCCGTGTGATCCCAGAACTTTAAACCTAAGATGGATAAATAGAGAAAATCAATATGATCATATTGATACAGTTGAAGAATGGAATTTACAATCGAATGGTCAACCTCAAAAACGCCGAACATTACTTAACTTAAGAAGACCATTTTTTAATCATAATGGTGTCAATAGCTTAAACTTTTCACCTGAAACCGGAAACCTTGTTTTAACAACCGGAGATGGTGGATCAGGCTATGATCCATTTAATTTAAGCCAGGATGATATGGAAATAGCTGGTAAAATAATTGAAATTGATGTAGTTAAGAATACATTTATCTATAATCCACCGGTAATCACACGTTTTAATGAACTTCCCGCACCTATTCAGGAAACGCTTACGGTAATTGCCAAAGGGGTTCGCAATATACCAGGCATTTCATTTCAAAAGTTTTATAATCAGTATATCAAATATGTGGGAAATGTCGGACAGGATTTGGTAGAGTCGATTTTTTCATTCGTTCATTATAAACCAATACCGGTTACTCAGCTTATTCAAGCTTCTTTAATGAAATCTAAACCTGACCTAGAAGGATTTATTAACTTTGGCTGGCGAGGCTGGGAAGGTGCTTTTCCTACTTCGTTTATAAGGGGCTGCTCTGCAAATCCAACTTTGGATGAGAAAACAATTGCTTATTACAATGAAGCAATAAATTCTTCAGTGAAGCGTATTCAGCCTATTACTAGTTATTTTCATAAAGATCCCCGCCCCGATAAGTTTGGAGGAACTGCACTTACAGGAGTTCAGCCATATATGGGAAATGGAATCCCCAATTTAACGGGAAGCGTTGTGTTTACCGATCTTGCCAAGGATAAAGAATCTCAGCCTCCGGTTAGAGGGGTTTTAGCTTATACCACGGTAAGTACAGATTGTAAACTAAATGATTTTAGTGTTATTGAAACCGATTATAATTTTGGGTCTCAATCAGCTTATTATGTTAATTTGGGAACGAATCTGGATCAAACAAGACTATATTTAGGGGTTTATGGCTCTATGAAAGTGACTGATTTTAACCAAGGTACTGTTTTTGAAATTGTTCCATGATTTATAACTATAAAATTCTACTTAATACCAGATAAATCTCTTCTTGATAAAATCACTCTTTTTCTTAGTGCTTAATTATTTTTATTTTTTATTTCATCTTCTAATTCTTCAATTTCTACACTCCTTAAGGACAATAAAAAAAGCCTTTAATTAGGCCTTAGTGTCTTCAGTAATTTCTTGTTGTTTTTGCAAGGCTACAAAGCCTTCTGAAATTTCTTCTATTTTAACAGATATAATAGTATTCTCATGTTCTTTCCTTGCTATCTTCTCTATTAATTTATTTTCGATTTTAATCCATTTATTTAGATCATATTCTAAGCATTTGACTCTCTGTTGCAATTCCTCTTTTGTTAATTCCTTTTTCTCACTCATACTTACCTCCTATGCAGCTTCTTTTGTAGCTTTTAAATAAAGTTTAATCAAAAAATATCTCGCAAACCCATATTTTTCGTTTAATAAAAAGAATCCATTTTGAAAAAAGATGATATGCTCCCCATTAGGTAGACAGATAAAAAATAAAAATCTGTTGATCTAAGGGGAGTATTTTCTATGGCTCGAATGAAATATTCTAAAGATAGAAGAAAACAAATTCCACCCATTAATAATATAGACGTAAAAACTATGATGCCAATTCGTCTTTTTAAAATAAGAAGAGCTATTCCAAGTCCTAAACCTACTATCCCTGTTGTAAACGGGAAAACAAATGATTCGCCAGGTTGGATCAGAATCAATAAAAGAAACGTTAAAACATAACTTTGAAGCCCAAAGGGAATAGATATAATGGTACAAATCAAGATAGGGAGAGTGGCAAAAGGACTGATTAAATAACCGATCCCTGGGAGAAAGTTTCCGGTTGACTGCAGGATAGCTGCAAGTGCAGAAAAAAGGGCGGCTAATACGAGCTTTTTAGAATAAGAGAACGTTTTAAAATAATGGTGGAGCATGTATGATTCATGTGATAAAATGCTAAACCAATTCATGAGTTCCTCCTTCTCTTCTTACAGCACATAAGCTTTATTCCTCCATTCTTTTTTCGGTACATTAGAAACTTCACATAAAACGCATTTATCTATGCANCACAGAGTTCAAATTAGGAAACGGAAGGAAAACGTATTTAAGCGCCATTTTAGATCTTTACGATGGCTCCATTATTAGTTATGTATTGGGACATTCAAACAATAATAAATTGGTATTTCAAACATTGAATCAAGCTATCACTATATTAAAAGAGAATGAACATCCATTGATTCATAGTGATCGAGGGTATCAATATACATCACATGGGTTTAAGAGAAAAATAGAAAAAGCAAAAATGATTCATAGCATGTCACGTGTAGGAAAATGTATAGATAATGGACCAATGGAATCGTTTTGGGGGACGTTGAAATGTGAAAAGTATTACTTACATAAGTATGAGACATTTGAAGCGTTACAACAAGCGGTAAATGATTATATCCAGTTTTACAATAACGAACGTTACCAAGAAAGATTAAACGGCTTAAGCCCATTGGAATACAGGGCTCAAGTCGCTTAAAGCTTTTTTATTATTTCCACTGTCTACTTGACAGGGAGCTGTTCAAAGATTGATCAAAATGGATTCTTCTCCAGCAGATTTAAGATTGTTATTTTAAAAAAAGATTGATCATTGTGGAACTTTGGTTTTTTCCCAAGGAACAGGCGTGGATGAATGGGATACATAAAATTCTGATTGGCTGATAGTGCGGCCAATCATATTGATACATGGTTGAATGGATAATTGTTTCATTTTGAAATTTCTTGGAAGTGTCTTCGATTAAATCAAAGTCCAACATGAATTCAAGTTCTTTATTTCTGCTTTTCACGAAATCCAGAAATCCCAATTTCTCACCTCCTTTTTTTAAGGCTTTGTTTAACATTAATGTTGATCTTAGTCGTACTATAATGCGGGTTTTTGGAAGTTGTTACTTCCTACTAACAATTCTAGATATCTGAATACATAAAAAATGATAAATACAAAAGATAGATTTAAAATTTAGGAGGTATACTTTGCGGAAAGTGGAAAAGATTTTCGGGATCATACTTGGCTTTTATTCTTTGTAATCTATCAAAGGTGGTTCCATAATAAGCTGGTCCAAAGTTTATAATATTCTGATCTGAAGAATTTACGTAGGCCCCTTCAATGAATGAATGGCTTTAGGATTACGGATAAATTCTAATTCAAATCCCTCTGCTTCTAATGCGGTTCTTACTAAATCCAAACGGAAAGTATCAGCTACAATTTTCGTCAGTCCGTATTGCTCACGCATCTCTACAAACCAATTAACAATATGACGGATATCAATAACAGGCTCATCCACAATAGTGAGGTGCCCTAGGCGTTCCCATTCTTTGATAGGTACTTTTAGCGTAACGGCATCCAAAAATCATTTACGAATGAATGGGATTTCCAAACGTAATCCTCACCGACTTTAAAAAGCAACCCGACTGCAGCAAAGTCTTTGATACTGGCAAAATCCAAACCGCCTACACAGGTTCGGTGCGATAAGTCAGGGAATGGTCTGTTTGTGGCCAGGATATCTTCCCAGCTGGCTACACTTTTTGCCAAGTCCACTTCCGGAAGATTCATCCGATTGGTCATGAATTCTTCTCGGTTGGCTGGATTATTAGCAAGTTGCTTAAATTGAGTTAAAACCTTTTGAATAATCCTTTGGCATATGGGCTCCTTGGTTCGCTGAACATAGGATTCGCCTTTTCCCAAAAGTCGGGATTATCAACCTCGTTAGGGTCATCAATTTTGCAGATGAAAGGGAATAAAGGGTCATCCAGGTCTTTTCCTTCAAGGATGTTCAAAGCTCGTTCTTTCATTTTGTCTAGGAATCCTTCACGCACCTGTTAACTCAATAAGAAAAACGATACCTCTTATTGAAGTATCGCTCTCGTTAGTTTAAGAAGAACATCATTAATCAATCAAATGGTTCTTTTCAATTTTCTTTCTTATTTGAATCTGTAATTAATATTAAAATTAGGATTATTAGGCTTATTCCAAGTATAATTGTACCTACCATACTTACTCCCATTCCTGCAAATCCCCTAATTAACCTCAAAACTAACCTGCCCCGAAAAGAAGGTACGCTGACATGAACAAGTCAGCTTCCTGTTTTTTCTCTATTAAACCAATTGAATTAAATGTTTTTTTGCTTCGTAATCAACAAGTTTTTTATCCTGCTTAATTCGTGCAAGATAATCCGGATTGGCGATAAGCGGACGGCCAATCGCGGCAACGTCAATGGTGCCTTTTTTTAGTGCGTCCTCTGCTGTTTCAGCATCAAGCCCGCCTACACCAACTATAACTCCATCCCAGTGGCGACGTACCAATTCATGCATGGTTATCCCTCTGGCAATCGGTTTGGTAAATTCCATTGTAGAAGGGTGAATCATTTTGACGCCTGTTTCTTTAAAAGCTTCAATAAACGTTTGAATCGCTGATTCAGGATCTTCCCACATGTAAGATGGCTGGTCAATTTTTAAAGCCGAGAAACGAATAAGGGTACGGTCTACTCCAACCGTATCAATGACTGCTGTTAGCACTTCCTTCATAAATGTCAGGCGTTGTTTTAAATCACCGCCGTACCGATCCGTCCTTTTATTGGAAGTGTCAGAGTTAAACTGGTCGATTAAGTAGCCGTGTGCACCATGAATTTCCACGCCGTCAAAGCCAGCTTCCATCGCATTTTTTGCAGCTTGCGCATATTGGTTGACTACTTCTGCAATATCTGTCTCTGTCATTTCCTCAGGAATATCAAAAGGTTTTCCGAATCTTGAAACCTTTCCTTCAGCAGCAAAAGGGGAAGGAGCCTGTGGTGGAAGTCCTCCTGCAATTTCGTGGTGGCTTGCACGGCCGACATGCCAGATTTGCGCAATAATGGTTCCGCCTTCAGCGTGTACAGCTTCGGTAACTTTTTTCCAACCATTAATTTGTTCTTGAGTGTAGAGCCCTGGAACGCCAGGATTACCCTTTGCTCTTGGTGAAATCACAACACCTTCTGTAATGATAAGTCCGATTCCATCTTGAGCTCGCTTTCGGTAATACTCTACGGTTAGGTCATTCACAACACCAGTTTTATCATCAGCAAACGACCGGGTCATAGGAGCCATTGCTGTTCTTGTTTTTAAGTCCCATGCACCAATTGTTACAGGTTCAAAAAGCTTAGTTTTTATTTGATTCATTTGAATTCCTCCTGTTAACCTCTTATTTATTGAGAAAGCTAACTTTTAGTAACCATTATGTGTAAGATTATATGAAAAGTGGTTAATTTTCAAATGATTCACTTCATCACTGGAGCCAATTGGTAAAATACAGTAATTAAAACCAATAAACAATCCATTCAGCTGTTACTAATTGGGATTTTAAAATTGGAGGGTGATGCTCCTAGCGCACATTTTCCATTTCTTTGATTTGGACTGCCTCTTTTTTTAAACAAAAAAGCGACTCAAACGAGTCACTTTGTAAATTCGGTTATGACTTAGGCTAATCTTTAACACCCAAATTAATGGAAGTTTTGTACGGTCATTGTTTCGATTTTATATGTATAAACATTACTATTCCATATCGAATTCCGCTTGAATCTAGCCAAAAACACCCCTCTGAGTTATCTTCAAGACATAAGGAGATTAACTCGTCACCATCGTATCGTCAAAACGTTTCTTTATAAAGCTTTCAGGCCCCTTAAATAATCGAGTTGAACAATAAAGTTTTTATGTCTAACTGTTTAGGCAAAAAAAAAGGTTTTTTTGATTCTCAACCCTGCTTGGTATTGAGTGATGCCAATATTCACTCTAAACCAGACAGCACGGCTACACTAACCGGGTCACTTGTTAAACGATCATGTAGTTATGCATCTGCCGCAGTAGTTTCTATAATCAGCAGCAAACAAAGGTAAATAAAAAATATTTTGGGATTTATGAAAAAGGGACGAAATGGAACATAGATATAAGGGAACACATCTAAAAAAATGTATTCCATTTATGCAACTATGATTAGGAGTGAATTATTATGAGCAATCTGGTAACTTTGACGATAGCTTCAGAAGCGTTTCTCTTGCTATCCTTCATCATGATTTTTTTATCAAGCATTAAAAATTGGCCGATAGGCTAATGTTCTTAGGAATCCCCCACTTCAATCAGACCGTAAGGTCGATAAGTGGTGGGTAGTTCAATATTCGTGGTTGCTTGGGGAAGCCTTATGGCTTCATTCATTAGATTGAGCCCTGCGTTAATATCTCGATCGTGGTGAGTAGAACAAAAAGGACAATCCCATTCACGAAGATTCAGATGTTTAACGTCTTTATTTTGGTAACCGCAGCTAGAACACAATTGGCTAGAAGCAAACGTTTTAGATACGGTCACGATTTGTTTACCATACCATTTTGCTTTGTATTCCAACATTTTTTTGAATTGGTACCAAGATACTTCACTAATAGCTTTAGCTAGTTTGTGATTTTTCATCATATTCGACACTTGCAAGTCTTCCATTCCAATAACATCGTGGTTTTTGATGATTTCGGTAGAAACTTTATGTAAGTAATCCATTCGGGCATTTGAAATTTTTTCGTGTAGGATAGCCACTTTTCGTTTTTGTTTTTGATAGTTTTTGGCTTCAGCCAATGGTTTATTTTGATTCAAAGCTATTTCTTGTCGTCTTGAAAGAATCCGTTGTGCTTTGGCCAATTTCTTTTCGACCGTCCGGAAGAATTTTGGGTTTTGATAGACCGTACCATCTGAAAGAATAGCAAAGTTCTTCAAACCAACATCTACACCGCACGAACGATTCGTTTTAGGAAGTACTTGTACATTGGTTTCCGCTAAAACGGAAATGAAATATTTACCCGAAGGGTTCCGCCTGATTGTGGCATTGATGATTCGCCCTTCGACTTCGCGGCTTTTAGCAAAACGAACTAGACCGAGTTTTGGCAATTTGATTTTGTTTCCAATCATTCCGATATTTCCATTCGTATGTTTAGTCGTGTAGGACTGGATAGGATTCTTTTTCGATTTGAAGCGTGGTGACTTATTTTGCTTTTTATAATATCGACTATAGGAATCTGCTAAATTTTCCACCGATTTCTGTAAGGCAATACTGTCTACTTCTTTCAGGAAAGAATACTCTTTCTTTAAAGCCGGAAGTTCTTTGATTGTTGCGTATTTATCCAGAAAAGAACCTTTCCATTCATTAGAGGGTAATTGGCCGTTCTGCTTCATTTCTTCACAAATATACCAGTAGGCATCTTTCTCCTTTTGTTTGCCTAAAAAGAAGTTAAAGACAAAACGGGAGCAGCCGATCGTTTTATTGATTAGAACTAGTTGTTCTTTAGTTGGATAGATTCGAAATTTATAAGCTTTGTTTACGACCATTGGTTTCACCTCCTTATAGTTATTATTAACTATCGAACGTATGTTTGCCAAAAAATAACTTTGTCTTCTGGCGGGAAATGATAAATCATTCAGGTAAAAAGGGAAAGGTGCAACAGCTAAAAACCATCACGCCTTATTTAGAAGTCTTCTTCAAAACTTCCATACTATTACTTTATCACATGCAAAATGAATCAGTGTCCGTTTATCGTTCGGAAATCGTTCCCTCTAAAATAGAGCTATTAATTCATCCACTTTTGTTTGCCTTTCCGATGCAAAATAAGGTTAAAATACCCCTTTGAATTGGTTATAATCCAGATTGTGTATAATTTACAGACACCCGTCTTTTCTCACATTCTTGGATAGTGTAAACATCAGGTGCCGGAGATGGTTTAGCTGGTGTTCTTTGAACCTTTCCAATCAAAAACTTCTCTGTAGTTATACTCACAACAAGCTTTCCAACTATAACCTGGCATTTCATTATGGGCTTTATCACACTTCCCTATCCCATTTTTAACAAGTGCAGTGTGAAGTTCTGCAATACTTGCAAGTGTGGCTTCATCTATATTATATCGATAGTCTTCAGCAACACAGATACCAAGCGAAAATTGATTGCTGTTCCCTACATGATAAGTGCGTTTGTCTATATCATTCGCATATACAATCATAGCCATTTTTCCGTTCGGCGTGTTAATAACATTCTTAGGTTCAATGATGAATGTATATCCTATCCCGGGCCACACCATCGTGTTTACATGGTAATCCGCGAAACTTGCTGCATCAGATCCGGGCAAATGTTTTTTTGTAAGTGAATGATGCCATACACGGTGAGCGATTGTTTTAGAACGTTTTGAATACATGCCTTTAGATTTTAATTCCCCTCGCATATCGACTAATTGGGGTAGTTTAGTAAAGTTCATCATTCATCGTCTCCTTTTTATTTAAATAAGGCTTTGTTACACATTAAGTGTCATTTTCCTGATTAGAGCATAAGGTAATATAACCCATTTAAGTATTTCCTCCTTAAAAACAAACAAGGAGATGTTTTTATGTCAGGTTGTGAATCAAGGTGTGACGACGGCTTTGGATTTGGTGGAGGTTTCGCCTTTATAGTCGTTTTGTTCATACTCTTAATCATTGTTGGAGCTAGCTTTGTTGGTGGATGCGGCGGCTACGGCGGCGGTTACGGCGGCGGTTACGGCGGCGGTTACGGCGGCGGTTACGGCGGCGGTTACGGATATGGCGCCTGTTGTTAAAAATAGTATGAAAAAAGCCGACCTTTTTTGGTCGGCCTTTTTTATCTAATTTGCCCCATTAGTTCCATAAGAAAATCAACAACATCCATTAACAGATCCTAAAATAAAAAGCCACCCAACGGGCAGCTTATTTTGAAGTTCCTTCTCTTTTTGCTATTAACTCATAAAGCCCTGTTCCACAAGACCAGCGAATGCACCAGCCCATAACCTCAAAACAATATCCATATATGTGAATGGAAAAGAAACTGAACCTATTCCTAGTCCGATTACCAAGCTTAAGTTAGGTAAAAATATTGTTTGGTATAGTAACGGTTTGCTTAACGACTTGAACCACTGCTGCTACTATTGGTGCTAAAATAGTTGTAAAAATTAATACTTGATGCATGACTTCGTTTTCTATATTAAACATCTCTTTTTTTTTCGATTTGATCAATGCGCTTATGTGCTTGTTTTGTACTTTCATCTATACGAATAACAGTCTCTGACAATGCAGTCCAACGTTGGTCACTAGCTTTAAAATCAATCCTAATTGAATCAACTGATTGACCAATATTGTCTAATTTTGTTCTTATAATTGCCGATTCTGTAGCATCACTTTTAACATCCTTGTCCCTATTTCTGTTAAATGTAAAGAAGCCAATAATAACACTAGCAGTTGCGATTATTACACCGATTTCAATTGTCAAAACATGACCTCCTTGAACGCTCTATTTATGCATAATAAAAAGCCGTTTCAAAATTTAGAGACGACTTTTGTTGCGATTTAGTTTTTTAGTTACCGCACAGTTTGTTCCTATTGGGGTCCTACCACATGCCCATCAAGCAAAAATTTTCGAATACCCCAAAACGAAAAAAGCTATCCTTTATTACAAAAAGAAGCCTTCTAACGAAGAGGCTCAAACCGATCCCGGATCGATAAGTAATAAGCCGTGGCATATATCGGGAAAGAAAATAAAGGACTCCATTTCAACGGTTCGAAGAATCCTATCCAATTAAAAAAAGGTTCCCCCACAAAAGCTGAACCGCCAGCTAAAAACAATGCTTTCCAGAACGGATGAACTTGCGGCTGAAATTGCAGCAAAAACATAACAGTCACGGGTAGAACGGAGAAATCCCATAGTATGTAGGCTGGAATAGTAAAGAGCACGTCTACATGATATATCCACAATCCTTTAACAACCCCGAGAAAGTCCAACCAAGACGCGATACCTATGACAAAAATGCCGACGTACAACAAACGGTCAGTACTGTTACCATTCAAATTTCACCAATCTTTATACCGATTATAGGAATCCTTATTGGCTTTACTCTTGTTGAGTTGGTTAGGAAATATGTTCTCTATAGGGTGATTGCATGATCAACTTTTTTGTACTACGGTAACGGAATAGGTGGCGGGCGGTGATGGATGATTATTCTGTAGCGTATTTGATAATAATGTGAAATGAAATAATTTTTTTGTAAAGGGGGGAAAAAGATGATGGATAACGTGAAAATTACGGAAAGGCAATTTATAGTGTTGGTGATTCTTTATATCATCGGTAGCGCAATCTTAGTGATTCCATCAATTCTTGTCTCCCTGGCCAAACAGGATGCCTGGATAACGGCTATACTGACAGTAGGGGTAGCGCTGTCCATTATGTCCTTATACGTACTGTTGGGTAGACGCTTCCCTAATATGACCCTTATCGAATATACGGAGGAAATTCTAGGTGTATGGTTGGGAAAAACGGTTTCTCTCTTGTTTTTGACTTTTCCAGTCGTCGCTGCTTCCCTTACGCTCTATAACATAGGGGATTTTATGAAAACACAAATTATGCCCGAAACCCCTATTGAAGCTATTTACATTCTTGCTTTTGGAATTACCCTTATGGGCGTAAGGCTTGGACTTGAAGTTTTAGCACGTTCTGGGGAAATTTTATTCCCATTGGTCATCTTTCTTTTTCTCCTTCTAGTTGTGTTTATAACTCCAGAGCTAAAGTTTGAAAACCTTCAACCTGTGTTCGAGGAAGGGATTAAACCTGTACTGATCGCTGGGATCCATTTCCTCAGTTTTCCATTTCTTGATACTGTTATTTTTTTAATGATCTTTCCTTATGTAAATTGGACCCAAAAGGCCGGAAAATCTTTATATAGAGCAATACTGCTCGGGGGAATTTTTTTATCCGTCATTATATTCTTATCAATTCTGGTTCTTGGCGTGGATCAGGCAGCAAGACAAATTTATTCAACTTACTTTTTGGCAAAAAAAATAAATGTTGGT
Organism: Peribacillus butanolivorans; assembly: GCF_001273755.1. Lineage (GTDB taxonomy): Bacteria > Bacillota > Bacilli > Bacillales > DSM-1321 > Peribacillus > Peribacillus butanolivorans. The sequence goes on along the minus strand of NZ_LGYA01000001.1, from coordinate 1,497,099 downwards.
GACTTTGTTACAAGAATTGAAGCGATTGTTGCTGGAATATGGTTTATATCGACCTTTTTTAAGATGAGCATGTTGTTCTATGTATTGAATTTGGGTATAGCCCAGATATTGAACTTGAAAGACTATCGTTTTTTAACGTTACCTTTGGGTATGATTCTATTGGCTTTTTCCCTTGTGTCGGTACCGAATACGGCGTATCTTGGTGAGTATACTCTAAAAACGGGGTATATATTTACTGCTACGTTCGGTCTTTTACTGCCTCTGCTGCTCTTAGCTGTAGATACACTCCGAAAAAAAACTTTCGGTTCGTGAGTGTAAACTCAATTGGACAATGAATCTGTATTTTGGTTCCTTCATTCACTTCTATGGTCCTTTCATGGGGTCCTACCACATCGCCATCAAGTTAAATTTTATGCACCCACAAAACGAAATTTTGGACTACTTGTAACATTATTGTTTTGGCGGTGACCTGATTTCTGTTTCTTAGCTTGATCGGGATATGTCTGTACCCCTAGCATATAAAAAGGTGGTATTGGAATGATTAAGAGAATAGTCAAAGGAATTTTTGTAGTATCTTCCACGCTTTCGTTTTTATATGGAGTGTTGATAGGTTTTCATCTTATATTTTATCCAAATGTAGGTTTTCCTGATTCAGAAGGCTGGAAGTCCATGCTTTTTTATTTTGGTCATGGCTTACTGTCACAGTATATTGCCTTGCATTTTTTTAACGAACAAGGCGATCGAGAGGAAAGTAATTAAGTTGTTGAAACAAACCTTTCCCCTTCTTTTAGGGTGTGAAGGCTGTCGCTTTTAGCGTATCTACATAAAGGTGTATAACCAATATTTTGAAAAAAACATACTCTAAGGGAGTAACATCAGGAAAATACAGATTTACAACGGTAAAGAAATCCAAATATAAAAAGCCTCTCGCTTTTAACACCGAGAAATTAGGCTTTAGTTACTTCATTAAAGCGCCCGATTACGGAATATCTTTTAGTTGTCTTATTGAAGATAAGCATCTGTTAGTTGAAGTAATTTACATAAATTCTTCGTTAGTGAAATAAAAAAAGCCCTCCAATTGGCAGTTAGAACTCTACTCATGCACCTTAGAGAATTACAACTCCTGCGTTATTCCAATAATTTAAGATTCCAGTTTTTTTCTCGGACGGATGGGATTGTTTGATTAGGTAATATTCCAACCACCTGATTTTGGTTTTGATTTTGTTTTCATATTCATCACCTGCACAATTTTGTGTTTTAGCGCCAGCGCTCTAATTTTTTTAAGAATTTTTTTGTATACATTTTATTGAGAAAAAATTTTTCAACCCGATTCATATCTGATTCCTGAAACCTTTTTAAACTGAATGCATAAAATTCATCGAATGTTACATCAGGCTGTATCCATTTACCATTTTCGTAACAATAGTGACAGTATTTTTCTGACGGTGTCCCATCCTTTTCAGTTCCAAAGTCACTTGACACTTTCATGGGCATTCCACAGCTTTGACACATGTTTGGTTTTGCCATTTTTATTCCTCCGATTTTGTTAAGCTTTGAATTTGTCATCATTCACATTTACGAGTTTAAACTGATTCGCCGATGCACATCCATCATATTTATTTCATCTATGAAATCGAGTAAATGGCCCTTATTAGGGATTCCATTTATACGTAATTCATCTAATTATATAGATGATTCATATCAGTTGCAATGGTTGCCAATTGTGTACTCATTCTTGCGACCGCTTCATCGGCACTGAATCAGAAGTGCTAAATAAGTGCCTTTCTATCAGCCCTAAGTTAAAACAGGCTAACGATATATATCAAGACCTTTTATTACACATTTGAACACAAGGACGGAAATTAGAGAGTTTTCAAATGTGTTTAGGAACAGTAGAGTAAAGTAAAGTAAAGTAAAGTAAAGTAAACGCTCCACTTGCCTGTACTGTTGTCAAAAATCAATCAACAAAGTTTCTTGTTCTTCTCGGGAATAGCCCATATCGTTGATACCTTCCTTTCCCTCGATCTGCGATATCGTTCGTCTGTGTCCCGCATTATTTTTATCAAAACTGTATATCAACTAACTATTAATCAAAGACTATATAGCACCAAGTAACGTGGCGGTGCTATATTATGGATATAAGTTGGATATGGAAAACGATGTTAATTGTCATCTTTGGAATATTATTAATACGCATTTCAGGTAGAAGGTCTGTCTCCAAAATGACTACTGAAACAACTGTTATCATGATTTTTATAGGGACCCTTTTAATACACCCTGTTATTGGCGAAAATCTTTGGGTTACTTTTGCGATTGCAACCATTCTCATTGGAACTTTACTACTAATTGAATACATCCAAATGAAATGGGATGTTGCCGAAATTTTTTTAACTGGCAAGTCAAAGATTGTTATCGAGAATGGCTCAATAAATGAAAAAAATTTAATAAAACTTCGACTTTCTGTTGATGCACTTGAAATGCTCCTACGACAAAATGGGATAGAAAATATAAAAGATGTACAATGGGCCACTATCGAACCCAGTGGACAATTAGGATATTTACTTACTAATAATAAGAAATTCGCAACCAAAGAAGATATAGAAAAAATTCAGCATGCACTTACACAACTCTCCACCAAATTAAATATTAATTCGAAAATGCAATCAGAAAATAAACCTGATGAAACAAGATTAAATCTTTTTTCCAAAATTAAAGAAGGGGACTCATCTTATCCTAAACGTCTTAAATAATCTGCCTTTTCCCATCTGCCTTAAAATTAGTAAAATTGGATTAGTCAGGCCCTACTATGTTGTAATGACAGGCACTTAAAGTCTGATTACCACTAACAAGAGAGAGGAAAGAAGCCTATCAAGTGAAAAATTGTTTTACAGTTCGTTGAGGATTATCAGATTAAAAAACGGTGTAATAAGTAATATTTCAAACTGGGAATGTTGGAATATGAACATTTTATACAGCCTTTCCATCAAAACAGATAATATTTTTATCTTTCAATCTTTGACACATATATTAAAATGAGCAGAACACCTATTTCTCCCTCTTTTACCTTGAATCTCCTCTGTTCGAATAAAAGATTATGAAGCACTTCAGATTGAGGATTTTGCTGTTTAAAAGGAGAAATAACATCATTAATAGCTTGCTCAGCTTCATACTTCCTTTGACGACGAATGATAACCGGTTGAATTTTTTTTGCCATCAATAACAGTCCTCCTCTACTCTTCCAAATAACCCGACATAACAAAAATGTTTCTGAATGCACGAGTCAACCTATCCTTTTTTCTCTTTACCAGAGACTTCTTCAACCGACGTTTTCCTTTACGAGTCATGTATTTTCCTCGCTTTGGCTTTTGCTTTTTAAGTATCAAATATGCTTTCTTATTCGGATAAGGAAAGTTCATATAATTGTCGACCCTCAGGAGTTTTGAAATAATTCATTTTCAAAAGTTCAGATTTAAAATAACCCCTTTGCAACTCTATCGATTTATTTAATTGATTAGTAGATACAGAACTGATCATATAAAACCTCTTTTCAACAACTCACGAGTCATATAGTAAAATGATGGTAAATGTAATTGCCGGTTGCACCAGGAGCTAAGAAAACAGTTGAGAAATTATATCGAACTTCAAATGTTTTCAAGCTTCCTAGCAGCGACTTCGGCTTATATTTGCTCCGGTACAATCCGTTTAAAATTTTCGAGTATCCTTCCAGGTCCTCACAAATTAGGACAAAAGGATTTTTTGAAACCCGAAAACAAATAAAAGAGACCACTTGCTGTGGTCTACTATATTGCATCCTCCAATTAATTTAAGGGCGAAACACATTATTCAAATTCAAAATTCTTTTCGAAGCTCGATTATATATGAACTGTCTACCCCTAATAGTTCCGCTAATTCGTTTTCTGTCGCTTTTGGGTGCTCTTTCAGCAATTGTTTAAGCTTTTTCTTTTTAGATTTCCGCTCTGTTTTTGCTTTCTGCAACGATTTTTCTTCTTTAGCTTGTGGTTCACTTTGATGGTTGGTTGATTGAGATACTAGCCACGAATCAACTTTTTCTTTGTACTCAGTCAATGTTTGATTATTTTTATTGGTTGCTTTCATTTTGCCTTTTTGCTTATGAAGTTCTGCATTTTTTTTTGTGCTGTTTTCAAGTCTTGCAGCTAATACCTCTTTTAAATCTTTTAGCTGCACTTCTCGTTCAACTATTTGCCCGCTTAACGAATCAATTTTTTCTTTGTACTCACCAATCAATGCTTGATTATTTTCATTGGTTACTTTCATTGCGTCTACTTGCCCGCTTAACGAATCAATTTTTTCTTTGTATTCACCAATCAATGATTGATTATTTTCATTGGTTACTTTCATTGCGTCTACT
>NZ_LGYA01000001.1:866682-1492511 GCF_001273755.1 Peribacillus butanolivorans | reverse complement strand
TTTCATTTCATTGCGTCTACTTGCTTATGAAGTTCTGCATTTTCTATTTTGCTGTTTTCTAGACTTTCAGCAAATGACACAATTACTTTTTCTTTGGTGCTAATTACTTCTTTTAAATCTTTTAGCTGTATTTCTTGCTCAGCTACTAGTCTGCTTAACACCCCATTCAATGAATAATTATTTACATTGGTTGTTCTCATTTCGTCTATTTGCTTATGAAGTTCTGCAATTTCATTATTGTTGTTTTCAAGGCTTGTTGCAATTGAAGCTATATCTTCATTTTTTGTTGCTAATTCCTCTTTTAAATAAACTTTTCGTTTAATCATGTTAGCCACTAACTCATGAATACGAGTCGTATGGACTTCAAGTTCTGAAAAGTATTCATTATGATCACCTACAGCTATGTTTAAACCATGAATTTCAGTTAATACTACCGCCTTTTCAAACCATTCTTTTGACGTAACTCCACTTGAATTTATCATTCGCATAACTTTATTGTGTAAATCGTCACTGATTTTTACATCGAATGTTTTATCTGCCATTCCTAACGCTCCCTTTTGGTTACCTATTAAAGTCTAAAATAATAACTGCTACATCATAATTATCAAATCATCACTAGTCTCTTTCAAATACTTACTATAAAATATGGTGGTATTAAAATATTGAATAGACAAGCGTCTACTAAAATCAATAATTCATAATAAAAAGAAATAAATTCATCATCCAATCGATTTTAGGTTACAAAGATCGCAGCAAATGATGGGATAGTTGTTTCATCAAATTTCCCTTTCTCTTAAGTAATTAAGGATAAAAGGCATGGAATATTAATTAATTTAGGCGTTTTAAAAAGGTTCTTATTGAACTAACTGCCCCTTTAGTTCACCAAAGTAACACCTTCTTTCAACACCCTTCCCAGTTAGTTCAACAAGAAAATCAACAACATCCTTTAAGTGAGCCTTTTAAAAATCTATATCATCCAAGAAAAAGTCCACATCATCCACTAAAATTTCATCTGCTTTAAATAAAGAGTGGATAAACGCCTGGAATCCATCTGTTTTCCTTCTGAATTCGTCCTTCTTCAGGTACTCCTTGTTACCGTCTTTTTTTATGTGGACAAATACATTATTCGTGTACCATCGCATGAGTGGATTGTCCCCAAAGATAGTATTGTGTTTTGCAAATAAAGTCTCTACTCGTGGGGCTAACAAAGAACGACTGGCTTTAGGATTACGGATAAATTCTAATTCGAACCCCTCCGCCTCTAATGCTGTTCTTACCAAATCCAAACGGAACGTATCGGCAACAATCTTGGTTAAGCCGTATAGCTCTCGCATTTCTACAAACCAGTTCACAATGTGACGGATACCTATAACAGGCTCGTCCACAATTGTAAGTTACCCTAGGCTTTTCCCATACTTTGATAGGTACTTTTAACTTAACGGTATCCAAAAATCCTTTACGAACGAATGAGTGGGATTTCCAAACGTAATCCTCACCTACTTTAAAAAGCAACCCGACTGCAGCAAAGTCTTTGATACTGGCAAAATCCAAACCTCCTACACAGGTTCGGTGCGATAAGTCAGGGAATCGTCTGTTTGTGGCCAAGATATCTTCCCAGCTTGCTACACTTTTTGCCAAGTCCACTTCCGGAAGGTTCATCCGTTTGGTCATAAACTCTTCACGATTTGAAGGATTATTAACTAGTTGTTTAAATTGGGTACGTACCTTTTTGAATAATCCCTTTGCATAAGAACTTCTCGGTTCACTAAACATAGGATTCGCTTTTTCCATACCTCGGGATTGTCAACCTCTTTAGGGTCATCAATTTTACATATGAAAGGGAATAGAGGGTCATCTAGGTCTTTACCTTCCAGGATGTTCATGGCGCGTTCTTTCATTTTGTCTAAGAATCCTTCACGGACATATCCATCCGTGCCTATAAAAAATTCCCTAGCATTCGGCACTTTTCCAAGTCCGCTAGAGAATACGTTTACAACATCAAAATTTTCATATCGGTGAATCTCATCATAGATCACACACCCATCACGAAGGCCATCTTTAGATCCTGCGTTCGATGTGTGGTATTGCATTACACTTTTTGTATCATTTCCTGTTATTTCAACTTTTGAGCGATAAAACATGTCTTCCAATAATTCATGCGACTCGATTGTTTCATAAACCTCTCTAAAAGAGACCTTTGCTTGCTTTTCATTGTTGGCAAAAATAGAGATATTGTACCTTGGGATACCATGCAAAGGACTTATAAAGAAATGACCCAATGCAGATATAAGTACATTCTTCCCGCCACCACGAGCCATCATGATTAGAAATTGCTCATAAAAAACAGCGTTATCCTCTTTATAAAAAAGAAAGACAAACGCCGAAATAAATTTTTGAAAAGGCGCTAGTGGGAAGTACCATTTTTCTGCAAATTTAATAAAGTTTTCGATTAGTTCTTCATCAAAATATATATCATCACGTATCAACACGTGTTTTTGTAGATAATCAATTAACATTACACGCTCTTCATTGAGCTTGATTTTACCCGACTCATACAAGTCAATATATTTATCAACGTATTTATTTGAAATCATATAAGGTCACTAGCGCTATGCTTGATCTCCTTTTCACCCTCGAAACCAAATGACTTTTCTATACTCAATAAAGATGCATTAATCTTATTCCGTTCACCAATCAGGGGGGTTTTAGTATAAGACTGGGATCCATTTTTCGTTTTAACGGATTCTCCCTCTTTGATAATGATTTTATTAACCCTTCTAAAAGACTTGACCAAATCGATATACCTTTCCACTTTCTTAACTTGGATCAAATCATCCAAATTTAATTTGTTCATTACCTGTTCTTTAAGTACCGTGATCTTAACCGCCATGTACCCACCCCCCTAACGTGAAAAATTGATGATAAATCTGGGAAACGACCCCCTCCCTGGTCCCCGGGTTTTTTTTGATGATTGAAATAATTTGGTGGGAGGTGTTACCATCTCTCGTCATCCCATTTTTTCTTTTTCTGTCTCCAAATACTCTATTGTGTATTTTGTTATGACAGTTCAAGCACAGTGTTTCCAAGTTATCCAATACAAAAGCTAATTGAGGATAATCTTCAATCTCATACTTATGATGCACATTCAACTCGATACTTTTCCGTTCACCCTCCACTTTAACTGAATCCACATGGACTCTGCCCTCGCGCTTACACTGTTGGCACTCATGGTTATCTCTCTCTAGAGCTTTGAGCCTTAACTTATTCCATTCACCAGACTTGTAAAACTTACGCTTCTGTTCATCTGTCTTGTACTCTGCCAAGTTAACAGCAACTTCTCGCAAATACAACTGCACGAAACTTCTTCCAAGCAGATGAGTTATAGAACCTCTTGGCTTCTTTATCACGCTTGTATTTATTATAGTGAGCTTGCTTACCCATGAAATATCACGATCATAATAGACCCAAGACCTCCCCCTACTATCTTAATAAAGATAGCTTTTCAGTGAACCCTAACCTATAATTAGTCTGATAATCTATTACATAAGGAGACAACCATGTATATCTGGAATATTAACAAACTCGTTACGGCCTTAAAGGAAAGAACAGTAAATGACAAACAAAGGAAAAGCTACAGCATTACTTTTTGGGCAATAGTTGCTCTTACTGTGCTTTCACTTCCTGTAGTCTATAATCCTTCTTCAATGAATAGGTATGATGTTATTGATCTTTTTTTGTTTATTATAATCAATGTGATTGCAATCTATCTGTTAATCAGTATTTATAAAAAGAGAAGTAGAAAAGATTTAGATTTCTTCTTGCCCTTTTTTAGCTTAATGATTCCGCTGTTTTTACGGAACATCTTATGGACCATACTTTTAACTATCATTGGTTTTATATATATAGGATTCTTTGCACCTTATCATTCTATGGATGAAACTAATCTGATCGATGTAATTATCGCTGCTATAGTCGAAATTGTCATGAACATAATGTTTGTTCATTACTTTAAAAAGATATATAACTAGTAAGCACCTTTATTAGGTGCTTTTTAATTTAGACTTCACAATTTTATTTCCTCCTAACAGCTCCATTCACACGCTTATAGATATCACGATTCATTCCCATTAACTCCTTAACATCTTTAAAATTTAATTCTTCTTTTCTCTTAGGCTTGGATTCGGGTTTACTCTGATGGCTGCCTCTTCTAAGTTGATTAAACTTCTGAATGTCCAATTTAGATAAATGATGGTCAGCAAACTTCATCTTGAACACCTTTCTTATCCAAAATAAAAACACCGCGGGAAACGGTGTTTTAACTAGGATCGTTCTCATCAAGAGACAAAGTGGTTACTTTCGTATAATCGCCTTTATCAATCTCTTCTTTAGTAGCATCTCTTTTCAATTCATCTTCTGTATTAATTCCTTCAGCAATTGTAGGTTCATCAGAAGAGCGATTTTCTTTTTTCATCAGCACACCCCTTTTAAGGTTATTGTGCCCAGGCATATTCATTAAATACTTGTAGACTCATCCAAAAACATTGTTATGTTCCCCTTATTAATTCTGAGACAACACCGCCAATTTGAATGCCTTCCCTTTTCTTTATTACCGATTATATAAACCTAAATGAACAATTCAGAGGGTTTTCTTTATTTATTTTCTTTAAAGATTTTCTTTAGGAATCTCGTTTTAGAGCAATTAAAAAGCACCCAATTAATGGATGCTTAGATTCAATTTCTTTCGTAACCTTATTTCAAATTTATCACTAAAAAATTCATTTGCATTAAATATAGTACTAATGTCTGAAATATCACCTACGTTCACAATTAAAGCTTCATCAACTTCTTGATTTGTGAGAACTATTCGATATTCATATTGATTTTCAAAGTATTTATCTTTCCAAAAATAAATATCTGTCCCTTGATTTTTATAAGAGCTCATCCTAGCTGAGGAATTGATGTTATAATCATCATACTTTACCAACCCCCCTCTGTAAGCATATCCTTTTTCATTAAATGTTTTAGTAATTCTGTCAATAAATTGCGATGGATTAACAAAAATTAATCTATCTCCGAACTCCCTAATCATTTTATCGATTTGTTCTTTAGGTAAATCAAATTTAGTATAGTAATACTTTTCATCCTCTTTAACCACTTTTAACATATCACCGACAATTGCAAACATACAATATAATGGTCTTTTTTCATTTATATTTTTTCTAAAATTCATCTTCTTAGTTCGCCCCGACATTACTAATTCATAGGTATCTTGAGTAAAGAAATTCAATGTTAAATCCGTAAAAACATGTGCTGCTTCAAATTTGTCTCCTACACCTTTTTCTCCCAAAACACTTTCCATATCAATATACTTTTTGAAATTGTTCATATATAAATCTCCAGACAAGAAACTTTCAACATAAGATGTGAACTTTATAAATCCAAAAACTTGACCTTTAAATCCAACTTCTGATAATTTCATATTCTTCCTTCCCTCCTAGTTAACTAAATTCGACAAAAGGGACTATTCACCGGTATTTATTCACACTAAACTAGGCACAAGACTTTTACATGAACGTTTACTTGTTAGCGAACATGTAAGACTGTATGCCAAGTTTACAAAGAATATACTTCATTAAAAAACGCCTACCCAATGGATAGACGGTTATGATATATATTCAACAATAGAAGGTATACGTAGCAAACCATTCTTGTTTCTGAACTTAACTCTGCATTTAATCTTGGGGTCCAAGTATATGAATTTCTTGTTCTCCTCTACAATTAAATCTTGATACTGGTTTTAGAACTGCTTCCTTGCTGCAGGAGTGACAAACTCCATTATGCCAGCTGGCTTTATTCGGTTGTTTTCTTCAATCCCTAGAAGCAAACCAAATTCATCTTGATATCGTATTCTTCTTCCTGGATTTCAAGTTCTTCAAACTCGATCCCAATCTCTCGTTCGTTCGCTTTATCTTCGTTTTTGAGACAAAATTTAATTAAACTCACCTTATAAATATCTTACAAACATCACATAGACCAATCTCATTTAAAGGGAGTTCCTTAAAAAACTTTCTAAGGTTTTTAGCTGCGGCTGATGTTTCACCGCCGTAAGTTGATAGTTCAAGTAGCAATTCAGGTTTGTATCCAATCATTACAAGCACCACATTGATTTATCCATTTTCTAAGTTCTGGGTACTTTCTAAATACTCTTCGCCTTCTGTCATAAAGTTCTCCTCTATTTATTCATCCTGAGTCATTGAATCTCTGTAATGTACGGCAGAAAGTAACTTCAACCCTCTCAAGTGTTTTATCTGTTCATCCAATATCGCAATCGCCTCATTTTTGTATCCTTCAAGAACTAATTCCTCTGCCTCAAGCCAGGAGAGGTATACGGTATCCTTTATCTGTTCTTTATAAGAGTTATAGGAGTTTTGGTTACCCTCGTGAAGGGAAATAACAGCACCATAATAGGATTTGTCTTTGTTATCCTTCATTTTTGATAAGTGTGCTTTTGCCTCTTTGTACTTTTTTTGCTTAGTAAGAAGCATGACGTTTGCGTGATTCCTAGCTGTTTTCTGTTTGATGCGATTCAGTGTTTTTTCCGCCTCTGCTTCATTACTGTAAAGTAGCTGGTAAATGAAATGATAATTCGGTATTTTTGATTTTCTTAAGTATTGCTTGATTTTATCTGCATTTTTTCCAAAAAGAACTGGATAGTAGTAAAATATAAAATGGTAAGCCAAAAAAAGGAACAACAAGACAAAAAGCCCCCATTGTGGTGCACCAATGACTCCCATTGCAAATGTAGCTAAAAAGAATATGATAAAAGCCCAGATCATATGATTTCCCCCTAATGACACTCCAATACTGAACGCCTAGTTGATAGATTCTAACAAACGCTCTTAAGATCTTAAATTGGTCTTTTAATAACGAAAACCGATTTTTTAAATCTGATCGTAGAGACTTCCTTGGAACTTCTTCAGTTGTTTAGTCAAATCTTTATTCTTGTTTTCAAGCTCTTTCACTTTCATTCGCAGAATTTCAATCAAAGCATCTTTATTTTCATCGTTCATGTTTTGTTTTACTGCCTTTTGGGTTTGTACTTTTGTTTGTTGAGAGCGTAGTGTTTCGATACGCCCTCGAATTGCTGGATTCTTGTACAAATATGGTTTTGATACACCAACTGCTTCTGAAACTGTATTAAAGTTAATCACTTTATTATCTTTAATCAGTTTATGAATAGCCATATCTTCCTTTTCATACGATATACGACTTTTTAATTGTGCATGTTTTATTTAGAAGTCTTCTTCAAAACTTCCATACTATTACTTTAGCACATCCAAAATGAATAAGTGTCCGTTTATCGTTCGCGAATCGTTCGGAAATAGTTCGCGAATATATAGACATTAATTTGTCCACTTTTATTTGCCTTTTCGATTTAAAATGAGGTTTAAATACCCTTTTGAATTAGTTATAATCCAGATTGTGTATAATTCACAGGTACCCACCATTCAAAATCCACCTTACACAGGGCTATTATTCGCATATGTAGAAAAGCAGGAATTACAAAACATATAACCATTCACGGTTTACGTCATACCCAGGCTGTTTTACTTCTTAAATCCGGGGCAAGTTTAAAAGATGTGCAAGAACGCTTAGGACATAAATCAATTCAAACAACAGCAGATGTCTATGCTCACATGTCAAAGGAACTCGAAGAAAAAAGTGTAGTTGGATATTCAAAATACATGGATTATGAACAATTAAAAATGAAATAGTATGTAATGTGGTCAATCATCTAGTTTCCTTCTCATATCATTAAAATAAAAAAAGCCTTGGCAACTGAGAAACTCAGTAATGCCAAGGCTTTTAAGCTATTAATAAGTAGACATATATTGTTCGCGTTCCCATGGGTGAACTTGTGTGCGGAACATATCCCACTCAATTTCTTTTGCTTCGATGAAGTGTTCAAGCAAGTGATCACCAAGAGCTTCTTTGATGATTTCATTGGATTTTAATGTTTCCAATGCAGCATATAAAGTAGCTGGTAGATCTACGATTCCTACTTCTTCACGTTCTTCTTTATTCATTACATAAATGTTACGGTCAACTGGAGCTGGAGGAGTTAGGTTGTTTTTGATACCGTCAAGACCAGCTTTCAATATTACAGCAAGTGCCAAGTATGGATTGGCTGCTGGGTCGACACTACGTACCTCAACACGAGTACTAACACCGCGTGAAGCTGGGATACGAATTAATGGGCTACGGTTTTTAGCAGACCAAGCAACATAACAAGGAGCTTCGTAACCAGGCACTAGACGTTTGTATGAGTTAACAGTTGGGTTTGTTACCGCTGTGAAGCTAGGAGCATGCTTAATGATACCTGCGATAAATTGCTCTGCTGTTTTACTTAGTTCTAATTTTCCTTCTGTATCGTAAAAGGCATTTTGGCTTCCTTTGAATAAAGAAACGTTACAGTGCATACCTGATCCATTAACACCGAACAATGGTTTAGGCATGAATGTTGCGTGTAAACCATGTTTACGGGCAATCGTTTTAACGACCAATTTGAAAGTTTGGATGTTATCACATGCTGAAATTGCATCTGCATATTTAAAGTCAATTTCGTGTTGTCCTGGAGCTACTTCATGGTGAGATGCTTCAATTTCAAATCCCATTTCTTCAAGTTCAAGAACGATATCGCGACGGCAGTTTTCTCCTAGGTCAGTAGGTGCAAGGTCAAAGTATCCGCCTTTATCATTCAATTCTAGAGTTGGCTCTCCAGCTGCATCTAGTTTGAATAAGAAGAATTCTGGTTCAGGTCCAAGATTAAAATCAGTGAAGCCCATTTCTCTTGCTTCTGCAAGGACACGTTTTAAGTTAGTACGAGGATCTCCATCAAAAGGTGCTCCATCCGTATTATAAATATCACAAATTAGACGAGCAACTTTACCTTTTTCAGAAGTCCAAGGGAAAATAACCCATGTATTTAAATCAGGATATAGGTACATATCAGATTCTTCGATACGTACGAAGCCTTCAATAGAAGATCCGTCAAACATCATTTTGTTATCAAGAGCTTTTTCTAATTGACTAACTGGGATTTCAACGTTTTTAATCGTTCCTAAAATGTCAGTAAACTGTAAACGGATGTACTTAACATTTTCTTCTTTTGCTAAACGAGTGATGTCTTCACGTGTGAACTTTGCCAATTTTAATTCCCCCTAAATAATAATTCATAAATCATATTTTTTATTGGAAAAAACGGGACATATCCCCTTGTCGAAGAGATGTTCGATGCTTACTGCCTTGTAATAGCTCAGCACGTAGAAGCTTACGAAGCTCCTCGTCACTAAGGTCCTGTCTTATCTTTTCCGCTTGTTCTAAATCTTGAGTCTTAGGTAAGTTCTGTTCCTTTACAGTGAAAATTTTTTTTATGCCGGCCAGATTGACTCCTTGTTCGATTAAGTCTTTAATCTCAAGTAGTCGATCAATATCGTTTAAAGAAAAAACCCGACGATTTCCATCTGTTCTCATAGGAGTAATTAGTTGATGCTCTTCGTAGTATCGAATTTGACGCGCAGACAATTCAGTTAGCTGCATCACAATTCCGATGGAAAAAAGAGGCATCGAACGCCGAATGTTGTTGCCACTCATTCTTAGCATCCTCCTTTTTTTATCTGATATAATCATATTATATGTTATTAAACTTGTCAAGATGATGTTACATTTTATGACATGATTTTTTTAGAAAAGCAAAATGATTTGTAACTTATCAAATATTATGACTATTATTTTTTCTGTGAATCCAGTTAAACTGGATTCTGAAACGAAAACTGGAAAAATTCAGCTAGTATTCTTATTACAATTGGATCAGTTTTTTATCCATTAAAGAATTCACAGCAGTCAACACGGCGATTTTAACATGAGCATATGTTAATCCACCTTGAACATAGGCGACATAAGGAGCTCTTGTCGGACCATCTGCTGTCAATTCAATGCTTGCTCCCTGAATAAAGGTTCCTGCTGCCATGATCACATCGTCTTCATAGCCAGGCATATATGCAGGATAGGGTGTCACATGCGAATTGATTGGCGATGCATATTGAATGGCCTGACAAAAGGCAACCATTTTATCCCGGTCATCAAATTGGACAGATTGAATTAAATCGGTGCGTTTCGCATCCCATCTAGGATACGTATTCATACCGATTTTTTCCAAAAAGGCAGCAGTGAACATGGCACCTTTAACGGCTTGTCCAACGACGTGGGGCGCAAGAAAGAATCCTTGATACATTTCCTGCAAACTATAAAGCGAGGCACCAGCTTCCGCACCAATTCCTGGTGATGTTAAACGATAAGAGCAAGCTTCGATCAATTCTTTTTTACCGACAATGTATCCACCTGTCTTTACTATTCCGCCACCTGGGTTTTTAATGAGAGAACCAGCCATTAAATCTGCCCCTACATGACACGGCTCTTGAGTTTCAACAAACTCCCCATAACAATTGTCTACGAACACGACAATTTCTGGGTTTATCTCTTTAACGAAAGAAATCATCTCTTTAATTTCATCAATCGTAAAGGAAGGACGTGTAGCATACCCTTTTGAGCGTTGGATTCCGATCATTTTCGTATTCGGTTGAATTGCCTGTTTAACGGCTTCAAAATCAACTGTTCCATATCCCGATAACGGAACAGCCTTATAACTAATTTGAAAATCACGCAAAGATCCGATACCCGAGCCTCGGATACCGACAATCTCTTCCAATGTATCATATGGCTTTCCAGTTATGTACAGCAATTCATCCCCTGGACGTAATATGCCGAACAAAGCAGTTGAAATCGCATGTGTACCCGATATTATTTGTGAACGCACCAATCCCGCTTCTGCACCAAAGACATCGGCATAAATCAATTCAAGAGTGTCGCGGCCGATATCATCATATCCGTACCCTGTCGTAGGGATGAAATGAGAATCACTCACTCGATGTGCTTGATAACTTTGTAATACACGAAATTGATTTTCTTCAATTCGTTCATCAACTTGTTTATGTAACGGAGAAATCATTGCTTCTACTTCCTGGGCAATGTTTTTTAACACTTCTCCATGTGTTAACTGCTGATACATCTAAATTCTCCTTTATAATGAATATTTCTCTAGCTGGCCGGTTAATGGATGATCAGCTAGACAAAAACCTTTGCATTCATATCTTTCCGATTCTTCATTAAAGGAGAGAGTGCGCAATATGGTTTCATTTTTCAGCTGTGATAATAGTTTACCCTCACTTGAAGGCAGGAAAACATTATACGGGATCATTTCATCAATCACGTACTTTTCAATTTCTTCCATGATTTGATTCAGGTCTGAATGATCATAGGCACTTATTAATAATGAAGCATTACTAGATGACCTTACAAAGTCAGTGTGAATCCTATCTTTCTTATTATACAACGTTAGCTGTGGAATGGAAGGGACTTCTAAGTCATTTAGCAAATCGTGTACCGTTTTCTCGTGATTAAAGTAATCCGAACTTGAGGAATCGACAACGTGGAGCAATAAATCAGCTTCCTTCACTTCTTCGAGTGTCGAGCGAAATGCTGCGATTAAAGAAGTCGGCAAATCTTGTATAAAGCCAACAGTATCCGTCAGTAGCACGGTAAATCCGCTAGGAAGAATGGCTTTTCGAGTCATCGGATCAAGTGTAGCAAACAACTGGTTCTCCTCGAAAGAATCTGCCTCAGTTAAACGGTTGAACAGCGTTGATTTACCCGCATTCGTGTATCCGACCAGGGCAATTTGAAAGGTTTTATTTCGTTTCCTTCTGTCGCGATACCGTTCACGATGCTTAACTATCCCGCTTAATTGTTGTTTGATTTCATCAATTTTCCCACGAATGTGGCGGCGGTCGCTTTCTAACTTCGTTTCTCCAGGTCCTCTTGTGCCGATTCCGCCTCCTAGCCTGGACATTGCCGTACCCTGCCCCACCAAACGCGGCAATAAATATTGGAGCTGAGCCAGTTCAACCTGCAGCTTCCCTTCTCTTGAGCGCGCTCGCTGAGCAAAAATATCTAAAATAAGCTGTGTCCGATCTATGATCCTTGCTTGCAAATATTTAGAAAGATTACGAATCTGACTTGGAGATAATTCATCATTAAAGATAAATAGATCCGGCTCCAACTCTTCTTCTAAATTCTGAAGTTCCTCCACTTTTCCTTTACCTATATATGTAGACGGATCAACCCTTTCCCTTTTCTGAGTGATTGTCATTAGCACCTCGCCATTCGCCGTCTTCGCTAACGAAGCCAGCTCATCCAACGAATATTCAAAACGCTCGTTAGCCTCTGTTGTTTGGCATCCTATTAATACAGCCGTTTCCTTCATTGATTCATCCAAATCGCGCACCACCTTTATGAAAGATTTCAGTTAATCATAACAAAAAAAATTAAACTTATAAAACTTTCGTAAAAACAAAGATTTTAACCATTTTAAATTATTCGATAACATGCTAAAATCAAATTTGACTTTAACATCAAATTGAAAAGACATAGAGGGAAAAACATATGACATGGGAAGTATTAAGCCTCATAGGTACAATTGCATTTGCCATAAGCGGGACCATTATTGCCATGGAAGAAGAGTATGATATTTTAGGCGTTTATATTTTAGGAATCGTAACCGCTTTTGGTGGAGGAGCAATCCGAAATTTATTGATTGGTGTACCTGTATCAACATTATGGGATCAAAGTTTCTATTTTATCATTGCATTAGTATCTATCACCATCGTTTTTGTTTTTCCTACCATTCTATCAAAGCATTGGGACAGATGGGGGAACTTAAGTGATGCGATTGGTCTTTCTGCATTTGCTATACAAGGGGCCATGTATGCGGTTGAACTGAATCATCCCATAAGCGCCATTATTGTTTCAGCTGCGTTAACCGGATGCGGTGGCGGGGTAGTCCGTGACGTGCTGGCCGGAAGAAAACCATTAGTCTTTAGAAAAGAAATCTACGCAGTCTGGGCCATCATTGCAGGCTTAGCGTTAGGCAGCGGAGTCTTATCTCAGTCATGGCAGCTATATACACTCTTTACCGCTATCACTTTATTGCGCGTCCTTTCCTACACATATAATTGGCACCTTCCTAATAAAAAATGGGTACCAAAAACATAAATCCGAAAGCCCGCCATTTTTGGTGGGCTTTCGTTTGTCATTCTTTCTCATCATCCTCAAAAATTAAATCTTGGCTGGTTAAAGTGAGTAAATCGACTTTTTCAAACGAATCTTCTATTAATAGCCGCATTGCCTGCGCCCTAATCGACTTTTCAAGAACATTTCGGATATAGCGGCCGTTAGAAAACGATATAGGTCCGCGAAACGAACGTAATATGATTAAATGATCTTTTAATTTTCTCTCAGCATCCCGGTTCATAATATATTCACGTTCCTGAAGCATTCGATCAGATATTTCCATCAACTGATCAATCGTATAATCTGGAAAATCGACAACAAGCGGGAACCTGGAATGAAGGCCTGGATTTAGACTGAGAAAATAATCCATTTCTCGTGAGTATCCTGCAAGAATTAAAATGAATTCATGTTGTCGGTCCTCCATATGTTTCACGAGCGTATCTATGGCTTCTTTGCCAAAGTCCTTTTCGCCTCCTCTCCCCAAGGAATAGGCTTCATCAATAAATAATATCCCGCCAATGGCCTTTTTAATTAAATCACGCGTTTTTTGGGCCGTATGACCAATATATTCTCCGACCAAATCTGCCCTCTCCGCTTCAATTAAATGCCCCTTCGAGAGTACATTCATTTTTTGAAACAACTTTCCAATTAAACGTGCAACCGTGGTCTTCCCTGTTCCAGGATTTCCTTTAAACATCATATGGAGCGCTTGACGACCAGTCTTCAGCCCTCTTGTTTCCCGCTGCTTGTTGATGTAGATCCAGGCATATATTTCTTTTATCATCCGTTTCATTTCTTCCATGCCAACTAGCGCTTTTAATTCATCTTCAATTTCCTTTAATGCTACATGCTGGTGGGGAATTTCTTGCACCAAAATTTCTTTTTCCTTTATCGGCAGATCCTTTTGTAGCGCTTTTCTATTTTCCGCATTAAACACAATGTTGATTTGCCCGTTATTTTTCATACGGATCGGTTGTTCCAATGCATTCACCTCTCCATCTTGGACCCCTGACGCCACAATTTTCATTCGATTTATGATGGCTATATGCCGTAATGAGCACAGCCTTTAAACTAAACCAATCGGGAAATTCCCTTATTACTTTTCATGATTTCCTAAGCTTTTTGAATAATTAGCTAATTTCCTCTTCAAACGGCGACTTAATTAAACAGGATTCTCACCTCTAGAATATAAATACGACAATTTTATCTCCATTTCATCAATTCTTTTTTTGAAAATGTCATTTCCTGCGCTTTCCCGGAAAATAATCCGTCCCTTAATATATATTCAAAACGTGTGCGTAAAATAATCGAATCCTTGAAAAAGATACAAGAGTAGGCTCAAAAAAAAAAAAAAACAGGTCGCTATAAGCGAAGCCTGTCTTTTTGATCCATTTATATGATTATTCCTTCACTTCGTAATCAATTTGGACATTACGTTGTGGAGCGAATGTAGAAATCGCATGTTTATAGACTAATTGCTGCTTGCCCTCTGATTCAAATAAAACGGTAAAATTATCGAACCCTTTAACCTGTCCTCTAATTTGGAAACCGTTTAATAAAAATACCGTCACATACGTACCATCTTTTCGTAATTGGTTAAGAAACTGATCTTGAATATTTACTGATTGTTTCATGTATTAGTCCTCCTCTTTTCTCTCTAAATTTATGTATTCGCCTTTATTGAAAAGCTTTCCTGCTATAAACCCAGATATTTCATGTATTTTTTTTGAAAAATCTTCTAGATTGGTCATATCAAACCAAATTACATCCATTTTATTCCGGAACCAAGTCAATTGCCTTTTAGCATATCGGCGAGAATTTTGCTTTAAAGCCTCTATTGCTTCCTCTAATGATGCTCTTTCATCAATAAAATCATAGATCTCTTTATAGCCAATAGCCTGTATTGATTGGCAATCCCTCAAACCTTGTTCATAAAATGACTGAACCTCTTGAATCAGCCCTTCTTCTATCATCCCGTCGACGCGCTGATCAATACGCTGATATAATTTTTCCCGATCCATTGTCAAACCAATGATGCACGTATCATATTTCATTTCTGTCGGCTGTTCATCCAACTGCTCACTCATCGTTTTTCCTGTACAATGAAAAATCTCAAGTGCTCTGATTACCCTTCTTACATTATTAGGATGAATACGATTTGCACTTTCTGGGTCAACACTCCGTAATTGTTCAAAAACAGGATCGATTCCTAATTCCTTAACTTGTTTTTCCAACATACCCCTGTAACTAGGATCAGATGGCGCTTCTGAAAATTGATAATCATAAATGACCGATTGTATGTATAGACCTGTACCACCGACGATAATAGGGAGTTTTCCTCTGTTTTGGATATCCTCGATACATGCATTAGCACGCTCCTGGAACTCAGCCGCGCTAAATGGTTCATCCGGTTCCTTAATATCAAGCAAATAATGAGGAATTCCCTCTGTTTCTTCTCTCTTGATTTTCGCAGTCCCTATATCCATCCCTTTATAAACCTGCATGGAATCTCCGCTGATAATTTCACCATTAAATTGTTTAGCCAACTCAATGCTCATTTTCGTCTTACCAACAGCAGTCGGTCCGATGATAACGAGAAGTTTTCTTTTTTGTTGTTTCAACATTCTCACTGCCTTATATGATTTTTCCCTATCTTATCATAATCTCGGGGAAAGCAGCCAAACATCTATCCATTATGTCCAAAAGCTATTAGTTTATTCACATCTTCTACCGAAACCACCTTGAATAATATTCACTAAAACAAGGTGATTAATATTTTTTTAAGTGATGCTACTTTTTTCATTAAAAGGTTTATTTAGACGATAAAGGTGCTTTTCTCTCTGGAGAAAAGATGACTACCCACCCTAAAAGGAGTCGAGAAAAATGATTTATGAAGAAACATACCATTATCTATTACGTAATGTATCCTCTACTGAATTCGATACTTGCTTATATTCGCTATTACATATCGACTGGGAGGGTGTTGTTCAGCGTTCTTTACATCAAATGGCTCAAGGAATATGCACAACAAAAAAATATTTATATCAAACACTTAAAAAACTTTCGAACAAACAACATAAGGTTTTCATTCCCGTTGAAAGTAATGGCGAAAAGAAATATATATTCAAACTTGCTTGACCGGCCATCTTGACTTCAAAGTAAAACAGACCTCTATTGTAAAAAATATAGTTTCTTCTATAGTAATGTGTTTCGTAATTTACCAATCCATTCGGAAAGGTTACTGATGATGCCCGCTTATCGGATGACTGTATTTTTCATAAGTAATCTTTCGTAAGGCCATTCGTATCAAGGCTCCTAGCAAAATAGTTATTAAAGGTACTAAAAGAAGGTACTAAAAGAAGGTTCTGAATGAATGGGATACTTAAAATAATTATGAATAAGGGAATGAAACTTGAGAGATTAAATAAGAGACAAACCATATTATTAACCACCTAAATCTGTATGTAATGCATTCAATAATAAAAAAAGAAAAATAGACCGTATCAAACCGGTCTATTTACTTTCCTATCATTAAATTCTCTATTACAAAAGGAACTAGCTCATTCTTCCATATACAGGTATCATCATCGTAACGGTGGTTCCTGTCTCATTAGACTTTACGGTAATGTCACCATCATACCTGTTAACTAAGTCTTTTACGATAAACAGGCCTTGTCCTCTAACCTTCCCCTTTTGTGATTTTTTGGTAGAAAAGCCGCTGACAAAAATATTTTCCCGATCTATAGTAGAAATCATTGGTCCGGTATTGGTAACCTCAAACGTATACTTTTCTTCGTTAGCTTTACAGATTATATTCATTCGGCGTTCTTGCTCAGGTAATTCAGTCGTTGCCTCAATAGCATTGTCGATTACATTCGATAACATTTTAATCAAGTCAATTGTTTTGACCATGTTGAAAGAGTTAGGAGAAACATCAAGTGTAATATCGATGTTATAATTCTGGGCTGAGAGCTTTTTCGTCTCTAAAAGTACAGATAAGCCAGGATGATTCACATCCAATTTCATCGATTCAATCGATTGCACTTCTTTTGAGAGACCGGTTGAATAATCTAATGCTTTACCATTTTCACCAAGCTTGAGAAGTCCATGTATAACTTGAATATGATTTGAAAAATCATGTCTTAATGAGCGGACAGAAGCGATAAGTGATTGAAATTCTGATTGATACGTATCCTCAGTATCCCCCACTTCCCGTTTCAATTCTTTTTGATACCATTTTTGAATCACAAAAAAGGTAACTAACAGCATAATAACAAAGCCCCCATTATAAACGAGGATGGCAATACTGCTTTTTAATACCTTTCCGTTTATTGTATTAATATCCTCTGCACTCACATCAATACCTAAAAAACCAATAATGGCACCTTCATGATCTTTTATTGGCACCCCTACAGTCAAATATTCGCCATATACTGGATCCTCTAGTATTCCAGTAATAAAGCTTTTTCCTTCATAGGCTTGTTTGACCTGCTTTTTAGGAACCGTGCACACCCCTCCAATAGGAAATTCCTTTTTAGAATCTTTAGAAAACCCGGTAATCATAGCTCTCGATACTTTCGGATTATCCACCATCAGGGTATATACATACAAAGCCCCAATTTTTTCCCGTGCATCCTCTAAGTAGGTTTCTATATCCGTATATTCTTGGCTCTTTACTGGGTTATTGAGGAAACGTTTATACGCCTCTATATCCATTGAGTCTGCAATAGACTTAGCAGCTACCAAGTTTTGATTCGCAACAGATTTCTGAACAGAATTTTTAATACTTAAATAAGTAGAAAACATGTTTAGAAGAATAAATAGTATTAATAAAATAATGGTCAAATAAAGAAATGCCCTTAACTTTTTATTTTTCATAGCATTAAATTTACCTCATCTCTAGCAGTTAAAAGTTAACGAACCCATTCTGAGTTTACTATATAAAGGGACAAAGAAATAGAGAAAAATCAAATCACCTCTATAATAGCAGGCTTATAAGACTATATTTAATCAAATAATTACCAGATAATTCACTTCGTTCTTTTGAATTTTTCTCAACTTGCTATGATCCTGAAACTCTTTACATTTCAAACTACTTTAAATCCAATTTTTATAAACTAAAAAAACCATTCCACTTCCTTATATTTTACAAATAAACTAATAAAACCCAACACCCAACTATACGTTCCCCCACCTAAACTATGTTATTAACATTCAAAAAAGCCAATAATATTCTATTGCCTCTTAAAATAAATAATTTTACCCTTTATATGAAAATATTTCAAGAATGAAAAGGTTTTATGAGTACAATACATGCCAATTTTCACATTATTTCATTTACCTTTTAGTAACATATTATCTAGCTCAACCAAAAACAGACTGTTTCACTCTTGCTGGCACTATTGAACTACTTATAGATTTTGAAAAAATCAAATTGAATTTGGCCTGTTCCTTAAGAATGAGGATAGAAACATTTGAAAGGGAACACCAAAGGTTCCCACTCATAGTCGTAGCTCACACCAGAAAAAACATCTGGATTCAATATCTTAATATCAAACAAGAAGGAATCAGAGAATAAGCGTCTGATTCCTTCTTAATTGGCACCTTATTCTATTTAATCGTACTAATAACTGCCCGCTCATACATTATCTTTGTTACTTGGTAATATAGTAGCTGAAGAAGAAAATAGGTTCCGATAACTATAGCCGAATAGCCGAGCAAATTAGAGCCCAATAAATTACTTAATGCGACGAAAGCAACGATCGCATGAATCATCCCAATTACAAAAGGAACAAAAAATAGAATGCGTATCTCAGCGCCTAGGATTTTGCGAATTTCTTTTCGTGTTAACCCCATTCGATTAAGAGCATTAATTTGGATTTTTTTATCTTCCAAATTCGTAAACACACGAAGATACATCATGCTTCCTTGGACGATAAAGAATAATAAACTGACAAACAGGCCGATAAATAGTGTTAACATACTTCCCTGCCTCACTTTCTCATAAATCGGTGCTCTTGTTTGCACTTTATTCTGTTCAGGGTTAATAGCTATTTTTTCGATTTTCTCAGATGCTTCTATTGCATCCTCCCAATCTTTAACTTCGTACCCGCGCACCCTTACCTTTTGTTTTAGAGGCACATTATCAGTAATATCAGTATACAACTTATCATCGACAACCATCAGAGTAGTTGCTAATCCGATTGGGGCTATTACGGTTTGATTCCGCTGCCCTAACATAGTTACCTGTATGATATTTTTTCCATAATGAAGTTCCTTTTGATCACCTCGTTGTACGAATTGAGAATCTAGTGTTGCATAAGGAAAAATAAATAACGCTTCATCTCCCGACAACTCGACAGGGTCTAGCTTTCGAAATGCTGCGACTTTGTTATAGTCTCTTTCCGAGATTAATAATGACTGATTTTCACTAGGTTCTCCTGTACCTATTTGGGGAATCATAGTTGTAACCGGCACACCTGTCACATTGACTTTGTAGGGTACCTTAAATCCATCTTTCTTTAAGGTTTTCTCTACTTCTGAAGGCTCAATAACGGAATAAACAGAAGCATCATTTTCTATCCAGCCGATTGCTTGTGGAATGTTATCCATCCCCTGCTTCTTTAAATCTGCAGTGAACATAAAAAGCGTTCCAGCCGCTGTCAAAATGACAGCGGTAATAATCGAAGTTAAAAAGAATAATCTCGAATAATTCTTAATATCAAAAATCAGGTTAGTTTGAGTAATTAAATTCGTCCCATTATATAAGCTTTTCTTCTTCCTATATAGCCTTCTGCACAAAGCAACAATACTTTGGCTGAATAAAGAATAAGTGCCAATCAGCACGAAAAATAGAATCGGCAGTACTCGTAGAAGTGAATTGTTTAATGTCATAGTAGCTGCCAAATAATAGGAAATACTTAAACAAATTACGGATAATACAATTAACCACTTTGACACGAATGGCATCTTTTTTGGTTTTTGTTTATCTTTTAGTAAATCGACTACCTCTAAATTTTCGATTTGTAACAAGGATAGGAGCGATAATAACTGAAATAATAAAAAGAAACCAACAATCGTATAAACAAATGCTTTAGGGACGAAGACAAATGCTAATGGTTCTTCGACCGCTAATAAAGACGAAACAATCATTAGAAACAACTTTGAAAATAAAAACCCCACCCCTAACCCAATCGCAATCGATACCAGAGACACAATCGTTTGCTCCATATAAATTAGTTTTCTAAGTTGAGATTTAGACATTCCAAATAGTGTAAGCAAACCAAACTCTTTTTTTCGTGGCTGTATAAAAGCAGCATTAGAATAAGCGATAAAGAAAACCGAAAAAACAATGATTACAATTTCAGCCGCAATAAGAGCAACACGCACAATCTGCCCGCCACTAATATTCGCATTGACAACGTCAGGATGAAAGATAAAGGATGCATAGATAAAAAAGATTGAAACGGAAAAGACAATGCTGAAAAAATAGGCAAGATAACGTTGGGTATTTCCTTGGATATTTCTCTTAGCGAGATGTCGAAGGTTCATGATAGCCACCTCCCAGTACACTCAACGTATCTAAAATCCGTTGATAGAAGCTCTGTCTTACCCCTCCATTGTGAACCTCTGAAAAGAACTTACCATCTTTAATAAATAGAATCCGATCACAAAAACTAGCAGCAGTTGGGTCATGGGTGACCATTAGTATGGATGCCCCTTTTTCCTTCTGAAGCGTTGTGAAGGTATCCATCACCTGCTTGGCAGATTTGGAATCTAAATTACCTGTCGGTTCGTCCGCTAATATAATGGATGGTTCGTGAATCATTGCTCTTGCACATGAGGTTCGTTGCTGTTGACCTCCAGAGATTTCAAAAGTCCGTTTATCTAAAATTCCCTCTATACTAAGAAGATGTGCCAACTGATTTACTCGATCTTCCATTTCTTGCTGTTTATAATGATCTAACGCTAAAGGAAGAAGAATATTTTCACGAACTGTGAGTGTATCAAGAAGGTTAAAATCTTGAAAAACAAAACCAATTTCCCTCCTGCGAAACAAAGCAAGATCACGGTTTTTCAATTCATTAGGGTTTTTTTCATTTAGAATAACTTTCCCAGAAGTGGGCCTATCAATGGTTGCCATTAGGTTCAGCAAAGTTGTTTTTCCGCTCCCAGATGGTCCCATCACTCCAACAAACTCCCCTTTTTGAACATCCATGGTAAAGTTGTCTAACGCTTTATGAAATAAATTTCCTTGCTTTTGAAAATAGGTTTTGGATAGTTGCTCTGTTTTTAATATCGCCATCTATATGACCTCCTCTTTCTAAAGTAAAGTATAAAGAATAAAGCAGGAGGCTCACATCGATGTTTATTACATAACCGCCTAACAACCTTACAATTTTGTCATCTTTCATGTAAGGTATTTGTGTTAAAGAGAAATTGCACTGTAGATCCCTCAGAAACAGTCGATTGAATGCTAACCCTATGTCCAAGCCTGTTAACGATTTCCTTTACTAAGTATAATCCCATTCCCGTCGACTCTTGTTGTGTTCGTCCATTTTCTCCTGTGAAAAATGGATCAAACACTCGTTTTATGTCATGAGGGGCAATTCCTAAGCCTTGATCCGTAATGCAAAGGACAATATCACGATCTTTTTCTGTAATGCTGAACGTAATAGTATTCCCCACTCCCTGCCTTGAATACTTCAATGCATTAAAGACAACTTGACTGATGGCAAAGTGAAGCCACTTACGATCTGAATGCACTTGAAAATTCTCATTCTCAGTTTCAAGCTTGGGATAAATGGTCCGTTGAATGAACTGTTTTTTTTCCTCGTTAATTACTTGCTTGACTAGATTTATTAAATCAATCGGCTCGGCCTTTACATCTTCAGAAAAACGCTGCAGCCTTGCTCCGTGTAAAATAATTTCCAGCCCCCTGCGAAAACGGTCATTTTCCTCTCCAAGCTCTTTAAGAAAACCCTTCATCGACTCATCCGAAAATGTCCTTTTCCCTTCTTGAATTAGTAAAGAAATGACTGAAACAGGCGTCTTCATTTGATGAACCCATTGGTGAATCAAAAGCTCATATTGTTCCTTCATTTTTATTTGTTCTTGTAATTGCGTAATAGTAGCCTGGTTCATTTGCTGAAAAAGCTCAATCCATGCTTTTTGTTCCTTTGTCACAGGATTCATAAAGATTTCGACAAATTCAAAAGTCAAACTCGGTTCTTGCTTCATCCTTACTAACTGATTAAGAAAACGGTAATGCCTTATGTAATCAATCGCTAAAAATAGTAACAGCATAAAAATGGAGAGAACAATCATATAGAAGATATTAGATATCGATATCTGATTTCCCGCTTCTAGAATGACTAATACATATGTAACAATAAGTAAACATACTAATACAATGGTATAAAATATAAAATAAAGACGGTCTTTTATAAAGGAAAGTAGATTCACTTATCTTCACCTTGCATTACCTTGAGCCGATACCCCTTTCCTCTGCTGGTTTGAATGGCATGTTTGACGCCAATTTCTTCGAGTTTTCTCCGTACCCTTGTGACATTGACTGTCAAAGTATTATCATCAACAAATGAATCATCATTCCATAAAGCTTCAAGTAAATCTTCACGAGAAACAATGGTGTCGTACTGTCGAATTAAACAATTCAATAAACGAAACTCATTTTGGGTTAATATCGCCTGATTTTGCTGGTATTCAATCATCGCCTTTTCCGTATAAAGGGTTAATCCATCCATTTCTTTTACCTGTTGATGGAGTGATGATGTTCCCGCATACTCTCCATATGCCCGTCGAAGAGCACTCTTTATTTTCGCTAGTACGACTTCCAAATGGAATGGTTTTGTAATATAATCATCACCGCCATGTTCAATTGCCATGACTTGGTTCATTTCATCAGTCCTTGCTGAGATAAATAAAATGGGAACTTTTGAAATCGTCCTCATTTGGCGGCACCAATGGAAGCCATCAAAAAAAGGTAGATTAATATCCATTAAAACCAAATCAGGCTTCATCTCTTTAAACTCGACAAAGACATGGTCTAACCCCTTAGCTTCAGAAACTTCATACCCGTATCTTTTTAAATAATTGATTAAAATGGCAGCTATTTTGACATCGTCTTCAACCAAAAAGATTTTATACATCTTTTCCTCCTCTAACGAATAGTTAGAAATACCAAATTATACAAGTCACGAAATTAATATACCTATTCGAAAATGCACCTTTTGTTTATGTAATAATTTCCCTTCTACTCAGAAATCATATCAATCTGTTCTTTCTTTGTAAATTCACAATAAAAAACCTTGAAAGGTCAGAGCCAATCAAGGGGATTCAAATAAAATTAGATTTCCTCTGGGATCTTCAGTCCCTCAATGAAAGATTTAAAACTTTCTGCAACCTTATATATATTTTCATCCTGGCTTGATGGATCCGAATACCAACCCTGATCCCAGAAATAAACTCCTTTTTCCTCTTCGTTATATATTAGCAAGATTTTACCAGCATACGTGTCATTACCTATGATAATACAATTCTTATGTAAGTCTTTTTTATTCTCCTCATGCCATTTCTGTAAATCAAGCTCTTTTTCCTCAAGATCCAATCCATATAATACATTTAAACAAACGAGGGTGTCTAACGCATCCACATAAAACTTGCAGTTTTGTACAGTAGTGGTACCACCATTATATTCAAGGAGAAATTGTTTATAATCCGCAGGGATTTCAAAACCCACATACTTTTCAAAGTTATTTACTGCTTCTTGCGAGCCATTTCCGTATCCAGTAATATTTACCATTCTATCAACTCCATTTCAATTTTATGTGTAGCAACATACTATTAATATATTACTCTTCACTACATGCTAATCCTGATTCTTCAAAAAATATTCACTTCGAAATTTCAAATTAGGGGCTATTTTTGAGGTTTTTTAACATTATAGGTATCTTACCTATTACCTTTCAGCCAAAATTCAGTCTTTTTGCTAAAATAAATAGCCAAGTCGATTATTCTTTACCATGATAATTCACGGAATAAGTCCTGGCGACCATTAAAGCTTTGACAGCGCCCCCTAGCTCTTCTCTCGATGATACCCTTGAAAAATACTTTTTTTAAATATATTAACATAATTTTACTAATTTTTTCAGTATTTTCTGATATTTTTTTATTACAATTCTATGTCAACTTAAGAACAAACGTTGTTAAAAAAGGATTTCTCCCCGCTTAGAGCGAAAATAAATTTTGAAAAAATGTGTAGAATAAGGTCTTAAAACTAGAACATAAAACAAAAGATTTAGTCTATATAGCAAGAATAAAAGAAGCAAAAACACAGGTATTGGTTTTCAACATTCAATTGCTGTATCCTATCCAAAATATCAATAATCACCCCCCCTATTAAAAGGTTGAATGTGACGATTTTATGGCGTGGCGACCAAATATAGACTATTCGAGATTTATATTTACATTAGATATGGAGAACATATGAAAATAAAAGGAAGG
Source organism: Peribacillus butanolivorans (assembly GCF_001273755.1). Lineage (GTDB taxonomy): Bacteria > Bacillota > Bacilli > Bacillales > DSM-1321 > Peribacillus > Peribacillus butanolivorans. The sequence goes on along the minus strand of NZ_LGYA01000001.1, from coordinate 1,467,800 downwards.
CCCCTATTAAGCATATAAAATAAGTGCCTTCTTTAATTTATTTGTCATTTTACTAAAACCACAAGTTTGTTTAAGAATGGGGATTGCCGCAGCAACACCCATTCTTAAACTCATGCTCCCGATAACTGAATAAACACCTTTGATTCTCAAATATGGAATTAATTAAATATTAACTAATCTAATATGCATTTATTAAAACTGTTAATTGAATATATACCTTACAATTGCCATAAAGACTATTCCAGCTATTACTGTAACTGATAAACTCTTCGTCCATAAGGCTATAATTAGAGTTGGTACAATAACAGTAAGTACACTCCAATCAATTGATATTAGAGATTCATCTTCAATGATAATGCTGTCAACGACAAGTGCTGTAAGAATGCAAATAGGGATAAATGAAAGCCATTTAGTTATGGGTACCGGAAGAGTAATATTTCTTACAACCAAAAATGGAATAATTCTTGGAATAAGGGTTACAATTGCACATCCCAAAATTACAAGAATAATGGTTAAGTTAAAACTCATTTGTCTCTCATCACCCCAATTGTTGCAACAATAATAGTCGCTAAAATAATAGCTATATGAGAAGGAACAAACATACTTAGAAGGTACATTGTTATTACAACATACAGGACTAGAGATATGTAAAGCTTAAGTTTGCCTTCTTTAATGCTTTGTAATTGTAAAACAAGTAATGTCAAAAACATTGCTGTTAAAGCAAAGTCTAATCCAAATATTTCCGGATTAGAAATCCATTTACCAAAGATCGCTCCTAAAACGCAGGATATGATCCAGGATATATAGGCTGTTATGTTTAATCCATTCATCCATTGATCATTAATCTTTTCACCTTTAATAATTTTGTTAATGGCAACACCAAATGATTCATCCGTAACAAGTGCTCCAATACCAATATTTTTCATTAAAGAATATTTAGTAAAGTGAGGAGCTAGGGTCATACTTAATAAAAAATTTCGTAAATTCACAATAAAAGTTGTTAATATAATGACTGAAATTGGACTTCCTGACACTAATAATGCACAAATGATAAACTGAGATGCACCTGCATAAACTAATGTTGATAATAAAGCAATTTCTAATATACTCAGATTTGAAGATACTCCAACAATTCCTGCTGCAATTCCAATACTGATGTATCCTATTAAGGTTGGAATGCAATCTTTTACCCCTTGATGAAATGTAAGATTATTTTCTTCCATATCAATTACTTTTAACATTTCATTCATACCTCCTCGTTTGTTATATTGTACATTTGTATGTTATAATAAACAATAAAAAGTTTAATGGAGGATTATTTATGGAACCTATTGAAGAGATTATAGCCAATAATCTTGTCAATTTAAGAAAAAAACGAGGATTGAGTTTAGATAAAGTAGCTGATCTTACGGGAGTTAGCAAAGCGATGTTAGCTCAAATTGAAAAAGGGAAATCTAGTCCAACCGTCACTACTCTATGGAAAATTGCAAATGGATTGCAAGTATCTTTTTCTGTTTTTATGAAGGAAGCTGTAAAGCCACAAATTGAAAAAATAAACATTAATCAACTACCTCCAGTAATCGATAATAATGGAAATTATCTTGTCTATTCTATCTTCCCATATCATCCAGAAAAAAAATTCGAAATTTTTACAGTAGACTTAAAGCCTGGATATAGTCATATATCAGAAAAGCATCTGGGTGAAGAATATATACTGATAAAAAGTGGTGAACTTACAATCGATATACATGGTAAGGAGTTTGTATTAACTACTAATGAAACAATTAACTTTAGTTCTAGTGCTGAACATAGCTATATAAACTCTTCAAAAGAACTAGTTAGTTTTTACATATTTATCTATTATCCTGACGACATTCATTAATGAAGTTCTAAAATAGACGAACGTATATGCTGCCCTTCATAGTTAGTGACTTATGGAATGATGTATAAAACTTTTAATATTAATTAATCTAAGGTAGATAAAAAAATGCTCACATTTCACTTGAAATGTGGGCATTTTTGGGTTTAGAAGATACTCATAAAGACTCATTCTTGTTCAATTACTCTTGTTTTCATCTTCAATATAATCCTGACATTAATATAGGAGCTAGCTTTCATGTCGCTTCTTGTATTAAATTATATGCTTTTTTACACCCGAAAGGATAGCTTGGAAACGCATTAAATTCAACATCGATAGTTCTGGAATTGCTCAGTTTTTATAAGCTCTAAGACAAATAGAAAGACAGTTTAGTATAACAAAAGAGGATTTTTTGATTTTATTAGAGCCCACTTGTGGACATTATTCATATTTGGTTCAACAGGCTTTACTAAATGAAGTGTATGATTTGTTCCAAGTTGAAAATAAATCTGTTAGAGAATTTCGCAAAAATAATTTAGGGATCAATGAAACTCAGATTCAATGGGTGCAAAGGTAGTGTCTTTTAGGGATGGCATAAGCTATTACATCTTCATGCAAGGCTTTACCCTTATTAGACCACAAACGGTATTACAATCCTTATTTAGAACCGTTATGCGATATTGGTATTTAAATATTCAACTTACTCGAAGCAAAAATCAAGTTCAAAAATTATTATAGGTTACTCACCCAGTTTTGAACAAAGCTTTCAAGAAATTGGGTTCTCCTTCTGTTATGAAATAGTTATAGAATATCCTATTGAGTTACACACGAAAGCATCGACTGAAGAGAAATTATACAAAGCTATATCAAAAGCAGGTGCAAAAAATGTTGCGAAGAAGGCTGCAGAAACACTAGTAGAAGTTATGCCCAATACTGAACATCTCGTTGGAAGGCAGCAGTGGATAATAAAGAGTGAAAACTTCGTTCTATTTATTCGTGTTCGTAGATATGAATGAATAGAACGAATTGGAGGAGGATAAATGAAAGCAATTGTGTATACAAAGTACGGTCCACCCGACGTTCTTCAGTTGAAAGAGGTAAAAAAACCTACTCCTAAGGAAAATGAAATACTGGTAAAAGTAAAAGCGACTACCGTAACAGTAGCAGATATTCGGTCAAGGAGTTTTACAGTTCCTCTTTCTGTTTGGCTGCCTGCTCGAATAACACTTGGTTTTAGACGTCCCAAAAAATCTATATTGGGTTTGGAGTTATCTGGGGAAGTTGAGTCAGTAGGTAAAGATGTCAAGCAGTTTAAGAAAGGTGACCAGGTTTTTGCAGCTTCCCAAATTGGTTATGGTGCTTATGCCGAGTATAAGTGTCTACCTGAAAATGGACCAGTATCTATTAAACCCAACAATTTATCTTTTGAGGAAGCCGCTGCCATTCCAATTGGGGCACGAACAGCATTGTTTTATCTTAGAAAAGCTAACATTAAGAGTGGTCAAAAGGTTCTTGTCTATGGTGCTTCAGGAAGTGTAGGAAGTTATGCAGTACAGATTGCCAAGTATTTCGGAGCAGATGTTACAGGGGTATGCAGTACCACGAATTTAGAATTGGTAAAATCTCTGGGAGCCGATCAGGTAATTGATTACACTAGAGAAGATTTTTCGAGTAAGGGCGAGACTTACGATGTTATTTTTGAAGCGGTAGACAAGAGTTCGTTTTCAGCTTGTATGAAATCCCTAAAGAAGGACGGAACCTATATAAACGTCACAGTACCATTACCTGGTGTGCGAATGCTATGGACCAAATTGACAAGCAACAGGAAATTAATTTTGGGTCAAAATTCACCTGAAAATTCCGAAGCTCTAAACTTCCTCAAAGAACTTGTTGAGACGGGGAAGTTAAAAGTGGTCATTGACAGATACTATGCGTTTGAAGAGATAGTTGAAGCTCATAGATATGTCGAGAAAGGACACAAGAAGGGAAATGTCGTCATAACTGTGGAACATAATAGCAAATCCTAATAAATGGAGCACTATTCTATCAATGATTAGGTCAATGGAATCTGTTTATGGGTTAGGAAACCATTGAAACACAAGAGTGAGTTTTCAATTATGATAACATCAAGCTATCATTAAGCTAACGGGTGCTTTTCTTGAATAAACACCAATCCGAATCCTTTTCCCTTATTCATTAAGATGCAAAAAATCCCTACTTTTTAATCGCAAACAGGGATTTTTTCTTTGTTTAAATATTGCGTTTTTCTCAAAGCACTACACTACATTGAAGAAGAAAATACTTAAACTACTTTAATCGCTTCTTCAATTGTTTCAAATGGAATGATTCACTCACCAACGGTCCACACTTCCTTCAAACTACTTTATTTTTCCTTGGAGGATTTAACACAGTATGTTTAAATCAGCCTTATCCCTACCTCCGTCGAAAACCAAAGATGCTCCTACCCAAGTTTCTTATCCTAGATAGGCTTTAGCATCCACCATGCACCTAACTTCGGTATTTACCTCAAGTGGTCCCTCCTACTTTTAATTTCAGTTGGATTTGAATATACTCACTGAGCTCACTGCTTTAAATTGCCTAGATCCGTTTGAAGAACTTTAACCTCAGAGATTTTTTTGAAAAGTTTTCGTGTTTGAAAGCTTTTATACGCTTATGACACTATCCACATTCCAAATTTAATTCCCTAGAAATGAAGCATAAACGATAATCCAAAATAAAAAACAATATTTAATGAAGTAAAAATTATACTATCTACCTCATTCCTCTCACTTGCGGATCCAAGATTGCCTCAAAATGTATTTTTGATATTTAGAAATGCATTAATAAAATCCCTTTCCTGAATATATCAACGATACAATAAGAAAAGAAAAAAACTTTATTAAGTAAGGATCTGTGCCTCATTTACTTAACTTTTAGTCTTTAACAACTGGTCAGTAAAAGCCGCAAGAAGTTCATGGTTCCTCTTTAACTTTTTTCTCATATGAACAAAATAATTAGTTTCTAAAAAATCCTGAATAACAACTATAAATTCTAGTAATCCTAATGACATGGAGTACACGTGAAAACGTCCAATTATTATTTGTTTGGTACTAACATTATTTCAAGGAAGTAAAGTGTCTCCTACTTTTGGTGTTAATTCACAAAAATTGATGCAATAAAATGCTGTTACTGAGGAGGAAGAAGTCTATTTAAATCCCCATGGGAATAAGTGTTATACATAGAATACTTCTAATGTTTTCTTGAAATATTAAGATGAATGATAAATCCCAAATACTAACTTAAATTAATAACTTTAAAGTTATATTCATATCATAAAAAATATATTTGAAATTAAGTGTATAGAGTCGTATGATAAGTAGTGAAGATTTAAATTTAATACAAAGCAAATTAAGTTTAACGTAAAGGGGAAATAGATATGGTAGATGTAGCTTCAAAAACTAAGCCTGAACAAGAATCATTTAATTTCACTGCAAACCAAGAACAACTGGATATTCTGGATCAGCTTTTAAAGCCTGAGGTTCAGGAATCATTGAATACTTTAGTTGAGCAATTGCCAAAATTGACTGAACTAGTAAGTATCTTGACAAAGTCTTATGATTTTGCTCAATCAGTAGCAACTGATGAAGTATTAAAAAAGGATACGGTTAGTGCGATTACAGAAATCGCTGTACCTGTAGTTGATTCAGTGAAAGGGCTTGCAGCTAATGCAATCGAAGCTAAAGATCGTGCAGAAGAAAACAATGATGTAATCGGTCTTTTCGGTTTGTTAAGAATGATGAAAGACCCACAAGCACAAAAGCTTTTCCGTTTCGCGAGTGCTTTTCTTGAAATCTCAGCAGAACGAAATAGTCTAAAAAAATAAATTTTTAAACTTTCAATTAGTAAGGACGGGGGATTAATATGTCAAAACAAATCGTCATTTTAGGTGCAGGCTATGCTGGATTGCTATCTGCATTAACTGTTCGTGAATATTTTAATAAAGATGAAGTCCAAGTAACAGTGGTGAACCAATACCCAACACACCAAATCATCACAGAACTTCACCGTCTTGCAGGCGGATCAATTTCTGAACCAGCTGTTTCTATACCTTTAGAGAAACTTTTCAAAGGAAAAGATATCGATCTTACCATTTCGAAAGTGGAATCTTTCTCAGTAGATAAAAAAGAAGTAAAACTTTCTAATGGTTCTACTTTATCATACGATGCTCTTGTTGTAGCTTTAGGTAGCCAAACAGGATTCTTTGGTATTCCAGGACTTGAAGAAAATAGCATGGTGCTAAAATCTGTAAATGATGCTAACAAAATTTACAAACATATCGAAGATCGTATTCGTGAATATGCACAAACAAAAAATGAAGCAGATGCAACGATTGTAATCGGCGGCGGTGGATTAACTGGCGTTGAGTTAGTTGGTGAAATCGTTGATCATTTCCCTAAAATCGCTAAACAATTTGGCGTAGACTTCAAAGACTTGAAAATCAAGCTTGTAGAAGCTGGTCCAAAAATCCTTCCAGTATTACCCGATCCTTTAATTGAACGTGCAGTGGTAAGCTTAGAAGCACGTGGCGTTGAATTCTTAACAGGTCTGCCTGTTACGGGTGTTAAAGGAAATGAAATTGCTTTGAAAGATGGACAAACTATCGTTGCTAATACGCTTGTTTGGACTGGTGGCGTTGCTGCTCTTCCTATCGTTGGTGAATCAGGTCTTGAAGTAGATCGTGGTAAAGCAACTGTAAATGAGTATCTACAATCTAAATCTCATAATGACGTATTTGTTGTAGGAGATAGTGCTGTTGCTTTCCCTCCAGAAGGTGGCCGCCCATACGCACCAACTGCACAAAATGCTTGGCAAATGGGAGAACTTGTTGGTTACAACCTATATGCAGCATTAGAAGGCAAAAAACTAGAAGAATTTTCACCTGTAAACTCAGGAACACTTGCTAGCCTTGGTCGTAAGGATGCTGTTGCTACAGTTGGAGCTAATAACACTCCACTTAAAGGTCTACCAGCTTCATTAATGAAAGAAGCAAGTAATGTTCGTTACCTGTCTCATATTAAGGCAATGTTCAGCCTTGCTTATTAAGTGAAATGTTGAACTAAAGAAATGTAATATTGCACTATGATTGAAAGCTTCCATTTTAAATGATTATTTTTTTAAATGGAAGCTTGGAAATCGAGTATTCCATGAACTGGAACAAGGGGAACGTGAAGTAAAATAATTGATTGCTTGATCGAGGGTCATACTCACAATAGCTATTCTAGATATTTTTTCTCAGTCCCGTGGTCCAGTTCATATAGATTATTAAGGATTTTTCATTGACACGTCTGCAACTACACCAAAAACTTCATTAACCCAAGTCTCTTGGCTTTCCTCCCCTACTTCACAAATCCTGAACCGTTATTTATAGAAGATACCTACATAAAATAACCCCCAATTTAGAGAAATTCCATACATTATCTAACGATATAAAGAGACCATTCATCCTTGAGATGAATGGTCCCTTTTTGAAAGTCGATAAAATATAGAAACAATCTTTGCCCCTAAAAGAACCTACTAAATAACTTGGTTGATGCCAAATCTAAGGATAAAACCCTCTGGCAATCTTACATTTGTCAAAATCCTGGTTTCCTTTAAGCGATTACTATTATAGGAAGATACTTGCATCAAATCTTCATCCATATAAGCAGGATGAGTCATTATTTCCACACTTTGCCCATCGATTACCCGACCCTTGAGATTTTGAAAATAATCTTCAACCACCGTTTCTCCATAAAAATCATCAAGAAAAACATCTGTAACGGTTTGGACACCAGCAAAATGTTTTCCAGCATTACGCACAGGAAGTTGATATTTCTCTGTCAGATTTTTTACAACCGGTAGAAAATTTTCAATCCCGTGTACATGATGATGGCTGTCTAAATGAGACGGATAAAGACCAAATTCTAAAAATCTTTCAATCTGAGCTGACCATTCTCTTTCCAATTCAAGCAAAGAAATGTCGGCTGGTTCACCATATACCACCCCTTGTTTCTTGAAGTGTCCGGAATCGTCAATTAAACTCGGCACGTCGCTCAATAAAGGTGTCCCCCATGTCAATACCAAGTGTATACCGACTTTCAACGAGGGCGTCCTCTTTGCGATTTCAATCGCATGCTCCGTTGCTTTTGCATTCATCATGATCGTTGTTGAATTGACAATTCCATATTTGTGGCTATCCAAAATTCCATAATTTACTGATTTAGTTAACCCGAAATCATCTGCATTTACAAGAACTTCAATCATGATAGGTTATCCTGCAATTCCTTTTTTTCAAAAAACTGTGGTAAGAAATCTTTATGCGCCTCAAGCATTTCGTCTAAAATAAGTTTCGCAACCCGATCACTTGGAACGAGAGGATTAATCGTCATAGCAAGCAATGCAGTATCATAGTTACCTGAGATTGCAGCTTCGATGGACACTCTTTCAAATGACTTGATTTGCTGGATTAGACCACGAATCGCCACTGGAAGCTCTCCTACGTTAATTGGTTTCGGACCATCCTTAGTAATCACACAGCTAATTTCAATAGCCGAACCATATGGAATTCCCTCAATTGCACCATGGTTGATAGTATTTACCGCTTGAATGTCACACTTATCCGAATGCATTGAGCAAATTAAACGCACTGCTGCATCGCTGTAGTAAGCGCCTCCTCGCTCTTCAAGCTGTGGTGGCTTAATAGCCAGCCCCTTATCTTTGTATAGCTCGAATAATCCTTCTTCAAGCTTTTGAACCACCTCAGCGCGTGTTTCTCCTTTTTCAGCATCCTTCAACTCTTGAGCAAGCACATCTCCTGTTTTGTAATAGTAGTTGTGGTATGGACAAGGGAACAAATTTAATGCTCTAAGGAATTCTGGCTCCCAGCCCATTGCGTGAATATTCTTCATTGTAACGGCTTTAGCTGGATCTGTTATCAGATTAATGATTTGATCTTTCACACTTTTCCCATCAACGAATACATCGAGGCCGTAAACCATATGGTTCAAACCAGCAAAGTCGATCCGCACTCTTGAGGGCTCCACGTTCATTAAATCCGCTACTCCACGCTCCATACCAATCGGTACATTGCAAAGTCCGATGACTTTGGTAATATTACTGTGACGTAACACAGCTTCCGTTACCATACCAGCAGGGTTTGTGAAGTTAATCAACCATGCATCCGGACAAACTTCCTCCATCTCACGAGCTATATCAAGAATAATAGGAATTGTTCTAAATGCCTTGAAAAGTCCACCTGGTCCGTTCGTCTCCTGTCCAATAACTCCGTGTTTCAGTGGAATCTTTTCATCAAGAGCCCTAGCAGCGAGCTGACCAACACGTAGCTGAGTTGTTACATAGTCAGCTCCTTTAAGCGCTTTCTTTCTGTCTAATGTTAGATGAACATCAATCTTTACACCAGCCTTTTCAACCATCCTTCTTGCTAAGTCCCCAACAATTTCTAGCTTTTCCTTTCCCGCTTCGATATCCACAAGCCAAATCTCGCTTACAGGAAGCTCTTCATGGTATTTAATGAAACCTTCAATCAGTTCCGGCGTATAGCTCGAGCCACCGCCAATTGTGACAATTTTTAACCCCTTACTCATTCTGCTGTCCCCTCCTTCACAGCATCTGCATTTAAAAACTCTTCACGCAGATCAATCATTTCTATCGCAAGATCCTTTACCGTCATGGCTGTCATCAAATGATCCTGAGCATGCACGAGGAGAATTGGAAGGTCAAATTGGTCTCCGCCTGCTTCTGCATGGATTAATTGAGTTTGAAATTTATGGGCTTGTAATAATTCTGTTTCTGCCTCAGCGATTTTCAATCTAGCAGAATTAAATTCTTTTTTCTTCGCTTCTTGCATAGCTTCCATTGCGAAGCTTCTCGCATTTCCACTATATAAAATCAGTTGAAATGATAATTGGTATAATTCTTCTTTTTCCACTTTTATCACTACTTTCTTAAACGTTTAGCGTTTCTGAATCTTTTGTAAGCTCTGTTTTATTTTTTGTGTCTATCTTCACTTGGGCATAAACGAATGGTAAATAAATCACTGTTGAAATGACTAAATTTATAGCAGCTAATACCGCTCCCGACATATGTCCCCCTGTAGCAAGAAATCCTCCAATAATCGGTGGTGTAACCCAAGGTATCTTAGCGACAATTGGAAAAACCATTCCGCTACTTACTGCTATATAAGAAATAACTGTTGTAATTACTGGACCGAGGACAAATGGTATGAACCACATTGGGTTCAGAACAATAGGCAATCCGAATAGAATGGGTTCGTTAATCTGGAACACCCCTGGTGCCCCTCCAAGTGCAATCATCTGTTTATAACGTTTTCGTCCGGCAATGATCATTGCAATGATCAGACCCAATGTTGCTCCAGATCCACCTAAATAAACAAATGCATCTAGGAAAGAACCTGCCAGTACTCCGTATTGGTCCATATCTTTGACACCTTGTGCGTATAAATCAATATTTTTCACTCCCGAACTTTCAAAAAGCGGTGTTGTAATTCCACCAAGGATATTTGGTCCGTGTAAACCAATCATCCATAATAAATGAACAAGAAATACTAGTAAAATGGCAAATGGCAGTGAATCTACAGCACTTTGTAAGGGGGATACAATTACTTTACTAAGCCAGTCATTTAATACCTGTCCATCTGTAACTTTACGAAAAAGTAGTCCGAACACACCAGCAAAAAAGATTGTTGCCATTCCCGGCACTAACTTTGCAAATGAACGAGCTACTGCTGGTGGTACTCCATCAGGTAATTTAATGACTAAATATTTTACTCTTGAAAGTCTAACAAATATCTCTGTTGCTAAAAGGGCAACGACTATTCCTGTAAATAAGGCTGTTGCATTAAAATAATTTACGCTGACGAATCCCCACGCTCCGCCTGTAACATCCTTATCATCGATGGTTAAAGTGACATTGCCGATTTGAGGCAATAATAAGAAAAAACAGGCTGCAGAAACCAACATTGCTTCAAAACCGTCATCCCCGTACGATCTTGCTAGTTTATAAGAAATACCGAACACAGCGAATACCGTCATAAACGCAAAGGTTCCAAACCAAATATCACTGCCAAGCGTATTCCATGCAGGGCCGAAAATGGCCTCCATCAATCTTCCATAAGGCTTGATGACTTGCCCAAGGTTATTAAACAGGACAGCAAACGACCCGATCATTGTAATCGCTATCATTCCAATCAACGTATCACGAATTGCAAGTAAATGACGGTTATTCCCTACCCTTACAGCTCCAGGCATAATATACTTATCAATAAAAGTCATCATATCCTTATTCTCCTTTTATTAAAGTAGTGGCTTGTTTTAGTACTTCTTCACCATTACATAGACCATAGAACATTGGATTGATGGTTGCGACTGGAATTCCCTTTTCTTTTCCTGCTTCCTGTAACTTAGAAAGAAGATATCGAACCTGTGGACCTAATAAAATGACATCAGCCTTATCCATTTCGTTGTTCACTTCTGCAGAGCCAACAGCCCATATTTTACAATCTACTCCTTGTTTCTTTGCACTGTCTTCCATCTTGGTAACTAGCAAACTTGTAGACATTCCGGCTGAACAACATAATAAGATATTCATTGAAATTACCCCCCTTTTTAATAATTGATTATTCTGTATTTTTACAATAAATGAAATCACATATTTTTTGCTTAACCAATGATTTGTCTTTTTCATATCACTCTCCTTAAAAGATAATTACTAAACTGGGTATTATTGCCTCTGTATTTATATTGTAGTTACAAATATACAAAATATCAACACAAATTTTTATTTGTTACTACAAATTTATTATTTAATGTTGATTATTGAACTTATCCGAGATAATCTTAATGTATATATTGGAAAGAGTTTAGGAGGAATCACTTTGGAAACCATGAATAAAGAAGCGGCATTGCATTCCATAGTTAAGGAATCAATTATCGATCTAATAAAAAACGGCGAATATCAAACGAATACAAAATTACCAACTGAAGCGGAGTTTTGTAAAATATACGGAGTAAGCAGGACAACAGTTCGCACTGCTTTACAGCAATTGACTGTCGAAGGCTATATCTATCGTGTTCAAGGCAAAGGGACTTTCGTTTCGGAAAATAAAGTGAAGCAATTTCTTACAAGCACGGTTGAAAAGTTCTCTGAGCAAGTCACGATGCAAGGGAAAAACCCCTCTACAAAGGTCATAAGCTTAAAGGTTATTGAAGCAAACGCTACCCTAGCCAATCTTTTCAAGCAAAACGTAGGTGATCCTGTCAACAAGCTAGAGCGTGTGCGTTACGTAAACGATGTCCCACTTCAATATGAAATAGCCTATCTACCTTGGTACAAAACGCCTGGGCTGAATATTGAAGCCTGTGAAAAATCACTCTTTAATGTTCTTGAAACACAGTTTAGTTTAAAAGTAAAAAAAACAGTCGAACACTTAGAATTTTCCCTTGCCGATGACTCCATTTCAGATAAGTTAGAAGTCCCTAATGGTTCACCCTGTTTTTCATTAGAAACATACACATATGAGAATGATGGATCGGTTATTGAATTCTCTAAGACCCTCTTTAGAGGCGACCGTGCACACTTTGTTATTGAACGAAACTATTAAAATATTTAAACACTAAAAAAAGACGGATACTTGCTTCAATAAGGCAATTCGTTTTTTTATATGTAATTCTCTTAATCTAAGGAAATCTAAGGAATATAATGTTCCCTATATTTATTGTGCCATATGAAGTTTTCTCTAATTCATTTAAAAAGGTTAATTCAATATTTTATTTAATCATGGTTTTTCAAATACAAAAACACAGCAATCATTATAAAGATTGCTGTGGCTAATAATATAGACTTTACCAAGATTATTCTACAAAGCTTTAATATAAAAAGGTGTTTATTGCTGAACTCCAATTCATACTTATTTATGATTTCTCAATCCTTCGGAGATGTATACATTCAATTAATAGACTTGTCAGGATATTATCAAACACCGATTTGTTTAATATCGGTAGTCTTGATATTTTTCAAGCGCTTTATATCCAAGCGAATCAATATAGAGATGATCAAAGCAACCGCGAAAAAACCTGTGAAAACGATTAAGCTTTGGGAATAGCTACCTGTTGTTTCTCTAATCCATGAAGCGAACATCGGTCCAACAAGACCTGCTGCTGCCCATGCCGTTAAAATATACCCATGAATAGCACCTAACTGCTTTGTTCCGAACAAATCACCGATATACGCTGGAATCGAAGCAAACCCTCCCCCATAGCAGGTATAAATAATTGCTAATAAAATTTGAAAAACAACTGGATTATCCGTAAATGTCAAGAGTGGGAATGCGATGACTTGTATGGAAAAAAATACGGTATACGTATTCGGGCGACCAATGAAATCTGACACAGATGCCCAACCTATACGTCCAAGGCCATTAAAAGCACCAAGAACCCCCACTAGGGCAGCTGCTGCAACGGCACTCAATCCAATACTTTCCTGAGCAAGTGGAGATGCTGCTGAAATGATAGCAATCCCACAGGTAATATTAATAAACAGCATGAGCCAGAGATAATAAAAACGTGTTGTCTTTACTGCCTCGTTTGCCGTTAGTTGCGAAAGATCCTGCAATGGCTTCACTTTTCCCATTTTAATTTTTTCTTTATACCCATCAGGTAGCCAGTCTTTCTCCGGGGGCTCCAAGTAAAGAGATGAAGCTATCATTATAATAAAGTAAGCGGTTCCAAGAGTAAAAAAGGTATTAGCAATTCCAATAGAACCAATCAAACTTTGAATGATTGGTGAGTTAATCAGTGCAGCAAATCCAAAGCCCATAATCGCTAGACCAGTCGCTAGCCCCCTACGATCTGGAAACCACTTCACTAAGGTCGATACAGGGGCGATATACCCTACGCCAAGTCCGATTCCACCGAAAACTCCATATGCAATATAAAGTAAAGGCAATGATTCCATGTTGATCGCTACACCAGCACCCGAAATACCTAAGCCAAAAAAAACGGCTGAGAGTATACCAGCTTTTCTAGGACCATACTTTTCAACAAAATGTCCAAGAAATGCCGCGGATAGGCCAAGAAACAAAATTGCAATACTAAATGTTAAGCTAATATCAGTCAAATCCCATCCGAATTCACTTGCGAGTGGTTTCGTAAATACGCTCCAAGCATACACAGAACCAATCGACAGGTGAATCCCAACTGCGGAGGCAGCAATCAGCCACCGATTCTTTGTTTTTCTCATTTCTCCATCATCCCCTTTACAAAATAAACCGCAAATGATTATCTACCAGTGACAGAAAGAATCTGCGGTTAGCTACCAGCAGGATCACCGCTGTTTACATCCTCATATCAATGAAGTGCACTTTTACTGGTAAAGTAACAGATTTCTGTCCTAGATATAAAATATCACAATTAAGTGAACTTTCTACAAAAATAGTAATAAATAGATAAATTTCACAAGTTTTTTTGGAGTTTGGATAATTAAGGAGAAACTACCTTTCCTTCAATGCAAAATATACATTTCGATTTGAAACTTTTTTATGAATAGTTTACCTTCCAAAAAGAGTTTTGTTTACTATAACAATTGATATATGACAAATTTCTCATAAGGATTATGCTCAGATAAATCTGGTAACATTACTTCTTCTTTCATTTCAAAAGCGGTTTGATTTTCTAAGAAAAAGATATAATCTTTTGATCCATAAAATAAAACCAATTCGATTTCCCGTGGTTCCTTTTCGAATGAAAGCAATATATTATTAATGATTTTCATGAAAATTTGCACGGAAAACGGATTAAAGAAATAAAAACGATTGTCTCGCAAATCAATCTCGTAATTTTCTGCCAAACAACAATGAAATTCTATATTATCTTTGTTTTTATTCGTTTTTTTCATATACCTATTTCGGTTTTCAATAGCTTCTATATAGAAAGTTCTATTCATTTCTACTCCAACAACAGAAGCTTGAAATAAGTAATGAATAAAGAAATTCAATCGCCCTTTACCACAACCAAAATCCACAATGCGATCACTACTTTTTAATTGATACTTCTTGAATAATTGTTCTAGTGCGCTATATGGCGTTGGCTCATAACGATGATAATGCAAAGACTTATTAAATTCCTTTTGTTCTCCTACTGTTTTGATGTTTAGCAATTCATCATAATATGTTTCTTTCATTTATACACACCTGCTTAAATGTAATAGTGATTTTTCATGGATTATTATATAAAAAAACTAATTTAATCGTAAGCCCTGGTTTATGTAGAGGATTGTATTTTTTCATTATTATTTTCATAAGATGCCTTCTAGCTAATGTTAAAAACCCCGAATGATGAAAGTGCTTATTCGGGGTAAAGTTTATTATATGAATATCTACTCTATCGTTATTTCGACTGTGCTTTTGCTACAAATTCATTGAAATCGGAGATACTTGGATTGGCCATATAGTGGCCGCCTTCCACCTGGATCGTCTGTCCTGTAATGAATTTTGACTCATCAGATGCAAGGAATACCACGGTATATCCGATATCATCCGCTTCACCGTGGTATGGCAATGCATTATACTTGGCAAATATCTCGAGTACAGCTGGAGGAATATTATCCTTTGCTGCAGGAGTTAAAATAAGGCCTGGTGCCACTCCATTGCAACGAATATGATCTTTACCATATTGTGCAGCGATATAACGAGTCAGGTTCACAACACCTGCTTTTGACGCGCCATAAGCTGATCGTACGGCATCGCCCGCAAACCCAGCCATTGATGCAGTATTGATAATGGAACCTCCACCTGCTTTAATCATGTGTGGAATAGCAAATCTGCTTCCTAATAGTACACTTTTCAAGTTTACATCCATAAGTCGATCCCATTCATCCAAATCTAAATTCACGACATCAAGATCTTTATGTAAGTTAGTTAAGCCAACATTATTAACTAGTACTGTAATAGTTCCGTATTGTTCTATTGTAAAGTCAACAGCAGCCTTAATCGAATCCGCCTGTCCAGCATCTAAAAATACTCCGGTAGCTTCTCCACCTTGTTTTTTAATGCTTTCTGCCGCTTCCTTAGCTCCTGCTTCATTAAAATCAGCTATCACGACTTTTGCGCCTTCTTTAGCCATTAATGTGGATATAGATAATCCAATACCAGATGCTCCACCCGTCACTAACGCTACTTTACCTTGTACTCTCCCCATAATTCTCCACCTGCTTTTCATGAATATAACGTTCTTACTTTTTTTTATTTATGCCTAACATGTCTAGAATACACCTACAATAAACAGATTACAAATAATTATACTTATTGTTCATTTTTTCATTTTTTTAAATAGGTGTAACTTGAAATAATGAAATATAATTCCTGACTATCTTGATATCATTTCGAATAATTATTCTATATGTTTTCTCTATACTAGACTTTCCAAAACAGCAAAAAACAAGCTGAAGCATCAAAATATGCTTCAGCTTGTTTTTCATTTCTCTTCATCTGCATCCCATATGATCCAATCATGAACCTCAAGAATTTCCAAAAATTTCATTAACCGTGGTAGGGCTGGTTCTGCTTCCTCACCAAAATGTTCGCTCATAGCTTCAGAAATCTGATTAACATTTCTTTGGAATTCCATTTGTTGAATAGCAAATGCTCCAAATTTATCTAGCTTGATTCGGCGAACTGAAGGCTGTTTGAAAAAACGAATCGTTATTCTTTCCACAAAATTGGTCCGTTGAATGATCAAAAAGGTTGCTTCCGAAGAATCATGTTCCAAAGTGACGCGCCTTTCCAAATGAGGAACCATTGTTAACAGATTCCTCTTTTGTGATTTGCGTTTACGAAGCATCTTCTTTTTTCCCTTTGCTAGATATGAACCAGAGCAATCCAGCTAGAGCAAGGAATAGTAAGAATGGAATCAGATTGCTTGCTAATTTCGCAGCAGCTGGAACTTGAACTCCTGCTGCAATCAATATTGCAATAAACACACCAATTAATGATTCTCCTGCTATTAATCCAGATGCAAATAATGTACCTCTATCTACTCGTGCTTTTAGTGCTTCTTTTGTTTTCGCGAAGTATTCAACGAAGAAACGTACAAATCCACCAATCATAATTGGGGCACTAGTATGAACTGGCAAGTAAATACCTACTGCAACAACTAGTGAATTTAGACCGAAAAACTCTAAAGTGATGGCAATGGCCGCACCGATAAAGATAAGGGTCCAAGGTAAGTCTCCTCCAAGAACACCTTCAGCAAGTATTTTCATAAGTGCCGCTTTAGGTGCAGGAAGTTCTGCAGATCCCATTGTATAGGCATTATCCATTAGAACTAGGATAAACCCAATCACTGAAGCAGAAGCGACAACACCAATCATCATAGCAACTTGTTGTTTCCATGGCGTTCCACCTACGATATAACCTGTTTTTAAATCTTGAGAAACGTCACCTGAAACAGCAAGTGCTGTACAAATGATTGCAGCCACGGTTAAAGCGGCCACCATTCCAGTTGTACCTGTAAAACCAGTAGCTTTATAAACAATCGCTACAATTAATAGTGTGGCTATAGTCATTCCAGAAACAGGGGAAGAAGAACTTCCGACGATTCCAACAACCCTTGAAGCCACTGTTACGAATAAAAATCCAAAAATGGCAATTGCAATCGCACCGATGATTCCTACATCTGTTATAGGTGTGAAAGCAATGATTAAAATAACAATGATTGTTCCCAACCAAACGTATTTAGCTGGTATGTCTTTTTCAGTACGTATAGAACCAGATTTAAGTTGTCCTTTATTAGCTTTTACGCCTTTAAGAGTATCAAAAACTGAACTGAAAAGAATAGGTAATGTTTTAATTAAAGTGATTAATCCACCAGTAGCAACTGCACCGGCTCCAATATAACGGATATAGTTATCCCATATTCCCCATGCGTCCAATTCACCGATTGGTACATCAGAAGGGAAAATAGCTGTTGTATTGGTGCTTCCAAAGAAACTAATTGCTGGTATAAGAACGACCCAGGCTAATAACCCTCCACCTAGCATTTGTCCAGCAACACGTGGTCCAATGATATAACCTACTCCCAAAAGTGAAGGAAAGGCATCAAGACCAACTACTGCATTTTTAAAATTCGAAATTCCTGTTTCAACTTCTGTTTTGAAAAGCTTAAATCCATCACCAAGCGCTTTAACAACTCCACCGATTACTAATCCGGCTCCGATTAACTTGGCACTTGTACCACCTTTTTCACCTGACTTCAGTACTTCAGCACATGCCGTACCTTCAGGATAAGGTAATGTTTCATGTTCTCTCACAATTAAAAGTTGACGAAGTGGAACCATCATAAAGACTCCTAGGAATCCCCCCGTTAATACAACGAAAATGATAAATGCTTGACTCACTTCGATATCCCACATGAATAATGCTGGAATAGTAAATACAGCACCGGCACCAATGGCCTCACCTGCTGTGGTCATCGTTTGAACAATATTGTTCTCTAAAATTGAATCCCTACGAAAAATCCCTCTTAAAATAGCCATGGAGATTACCGCCGCGGGTATTGAAGCAGAGACAGTTAATCCAATAAGTAGGCCTAAGTATGCATTTGCTGCCCCAAATACGACGGCAAGAATAATCCCTAGAATTATAGCTGTTACAGTTAATTCTGGTAGAGATTTAGATGCAGATACGTACGGGACGAATTTACTTTCTTTTGAATTGTTCGACAATTTAGCCACTTCCTATGTTAAACTTTTAAAATCATAGGAAACATTATATCACTGTAATTTCATTACACGCAATGGGAAAATTCTGCTTATTTAAAATTAGACTATAGTGAAAATTCAGATAAGCTGATTTCATTTCAATATTATAGAAGAATAATGCTCAATTAATACCTTCTATCTTCTAGCGTTAAATACAAAACTAATATGGGTACCCATATCGTCAAACTCTGGCTAATCACTACAAAATTCTAATCGAAGGCAATGTAAGACTGAATTGCTGTTTCTTTTTCCGATTGATTTTCAGACTTGAGACGCAATAAATTTCAACAGCAGCTTAGGTTTATAGATCTATTTCTCAGGGACGAACAAAAATAAAGTATATGTCAACAGGCCATGATACGGATTAATGTTTTGGATTTTCTGTGAGCTGTTTACCACAGAACAAAAATGGACTATATATCCAATTTCAACCGGAATTTATCCTAACTGGTCTAGTACCTTCCTAGTTCTAGCACAATAAAATTAAACATTACTATTTAATATAACCAATTAAACAAAGTTCAGACGTTTGAAATTATACGCCTGAACTTTTTATATTATTTAAATTAATAGTATTAAATTGAAGTAAAAATTGAGTTATCCATGCCATCTTTATGCTTTTATTTTGTAAACACCTTAGGTGAATTAATTATTATATTACTCTTACATCGGATTCCCATTTGCATTTGTTACAAACTGTACAACAATTTATTTTTAACTAGGCTTTTGCACATTAAAATGAATATATACATATCCTGCATTAAACTACGATTTTTAAAAGGAATGATATACTAGGGTTTCATATATGGACTACACTTCACCATCAACACAATTCACTTTTGATATAAATAAAAGTCTCCTCGTAAAAAAAGATAATCAAAACTATATAAATATATTAGGTGTCAAACAATTGAACACACTTGAAAATACCTCTTTACTAGATATTTTCCTGAGCGTCAACAATGTGGTGGAACCTCATTATCACCAAAATGCTGCAGAACTAGTTTACTGTATTTCTGGAGCTGCAACTGTTTCATTACTGAATCCTTTTACAAAACAAATACAGAATTATCCTATTACACCTGGTCAAGTAGCCAACGTTCCACAAGGTTGGTGGCATTATGAAGTGGCGACTCTTGATGACACACATCTACTTGCTATTTTTAATGCACCAACGCCCGAAGTAATTCTTGGTTCGGATATCTTGAAATTGACACCTCCGGATATTATGGCGCATACCTATTGCATGGATGAAAACCAATGGAAAAAAGCAATTGCACCAGTCAAACCAGCAACATTTATTGGTCCACCTGCTAACTGCAACAGAGCTAGTGAAGGGGTTACACATCAATATCCGCAGCAGTATATAAATCACTATGAAAACCAAATGTATACAACTCCTGCATATAACTATCAAATTCCACCTAATACTCAGTATTATTTTTACTAAAAGTTTACTCATCATCTGATAATTTTTAAAAAAATTTAAAAGACAGGTTTTAAAAAATAAATAGGTGTTATTAAGTGATTTTTTCATTCAAAAAACAATGGAGAACCCTATATAAAAAGGGTTCTCCATTGCTATTAATTACATGACTCTTTTAAAAAGTCGATTTCATATATTTTCGCTACACTCCACTAAATTATAGAGAGGAATCAATTTTTTAATTCTCATATATTATAGAAGAAACTAGTCGGAATATGAAATTTGAAAAGGTTAAATCCTAGTATTGAATAATCGTATCCAAGTATGTGCTGGATTTAATAATACTTATTTACACATTGGGTGACCACCATAATATGAATGACCACAAAAATGACTACAAATTTTCTATTCGGAAATGAAAAGTCATGAGTACATAGGATTGATAAATTAAGTAAATGAGTAAAAGTAACTTTATCACTAGATTTTATATTACGCTTCCAATCTCCTTGAATACATTCAAAAAAATCGCATGCTCTGTATTAAAATATACCCTAGCGTGCATTGAGGATTGACAGGATACAGTCTATTATCGGATAACAATATATGGTCTCATCATCTCATAATCCTCGTGCTCCAATATATGACAGTGCCAAACATACAATCCTGTATAGGGACCAAACTTCATGATAATTCGAGTTACTTGTTTAGGATTAGCTCTTACTGTATCCTTCCCTCCTCGTTCTTGTGGTTCGGGTGGCAACGCGGGGCCCGTATAATGGATAATTCTCTCCTTATTATACTTTTCTACATCGAAATCTCTCCGGTCTACTATTTGAAAATCAATTAAGTGAAGATGAATAGGGTGTGTATCTGTAGTTAAGTTAATTAAATACCATATTTCGGTTGATCCCAATTTTGGATTTTCTGTAATAGGGGCATCCCACGGTTTATTATCTAATAACATGAATTCCCGTCCGTACTGATCCATATTATCATTTAAAGTTAAGTATCTCTCCTTTGAAGCTGACTGTTCAATTATCTTTGGAAAAGGCTCCATATACGACGGAATAACACTGGTATCAATACTTGTAAGAGGAAGAGAGACTCTAAATTCCATCACTATACCTACTGCATTTGCAGGATCCCCATCTGGAAAAGGTGCGGGGGCGTCATTTTTCACGATAATATTCTTTTCCTCAAGATTGGTAAAATCAATGATGACATCTGCTCTTTCTGCAGGTGCCAATATGATTTCTTTGACTCCTATTGGATATTCCATTAATCCTCCATCCGTTCCGATTTGATAAATAAGTTGTCCCGAATCAAGCTTGAACCTATAGAAACGGGTGTTAGATGCATTAAGCAGCCTAAATCGATATTTACGTGGTTCCACTTTTAAATAGGGCCATACTTTGCCATTCACTAGGATTGTATTCCCAAAAAATTCAGGAACTATCGATGTTTCTAATTCCACAACTGGTTTTTCTGGCTTTCTTGGGTAATAAAGAGAACCATCATAATTAAAGGTTTTGTCTTGAATCATAAGAGGGATTTCGTATTGACCAGCTGGTAAATTTAACAAACTTTCCCGTTGCTCTCTTACAAAGTAAAATCCTGACAATCCAGAATATACATTGAGTCTTGTGATACCAAGTGAATGATCATGATACCAGAGGTTGCAAGCCCGCATGTTATTATCATATTGATATATTTGCTTTCTAAAATATGGACCCACTTGTTTGAATCCTTTTGTAAACCAAGCCTCCGGGTAGCCATCACTTTCCGGTTCAACACTAGCGCCATGAACATGTACTACCGTTCGTACTTCCGGTACATCCAAATGGGCACCATGTACCGTATAGTCTACCGGCAATAGATGTTTTTCTGGAAGATTGTTGATCCATTTGATAAACACTTTTTCTCCGCTCTCTACTTCAATTGTAGGTCCTGGATAGCTGCCTTCATAGCCCCATACAGTTGTATCATTTAACTCACTATGGAGTGATTGTTTAAATTCTGTCATATTCACTTCATAATAAGTATGAAATTGATCTTTCCATCGAGCTTTTAAAATAGGTGGGATAGGAAGTTCATCTACAAATTTAGAGAGAAGCATATTTCCGCTCCTTTCTGATCATAATTAACTTCTTTCTAAGGTTATAAAAATTACAAGCTTTGTATGACAAATTCAAATTGATTCAATGAGATATTTCTCACAACATATTCAATATACTTAATACAGTAGGGGCCTTAGTAAGTTATTTAGTTCTTCATCAAAGAACTAAAATAATTGATAAAAAATTTAAATAAAATAAGTAACTTATCTACAATGAATCGTTGTTCAACTAAGAGGTGCTTTAGCAGAATAAGTCCTACAAATGTCCCTGATTTAGGGCCCTTTACTTTGGACTAATATCATTTAATGTTCAGAGATGAAAATAAATAAGCCCCTCTCAATTAAGAGAAGGGCTTTACCACTTATTGTGGTCTTCATTATTGCATCCTATGGAACTAACGCACCTGTAAGTTATATAAAACATAGATGTATCAGAAGCTCAATCTTTTTGTACAAAGCTTAATGTTTTCCCTTTTTGTTTCCATTCATAAGATTCAAGGTTAAAATATGCATCATTTTGCATACTAACCCTTGTAATCTTTATATCTTCGTCAAATATTGACCTTACGTTTTTAACCTAGGATCGATTTTTATTTAATCCAAAATAGATTCCTGCTGGTTTAATCGGAAAATCTTATAATCCTCCTTTTCCATCGTCACCCTGATTTGATAGTACAAATACTAATCAGTCTGTAGGTTTAAAACAAAAAAATCAAATTTAGGCATAAATTATTAGTTTTTGTTCTTTAAAGTCCTTATCAAAAAAAGGGATAGAAGTCAGATTGTTATGTCCAATCAATACTTAATCCTTTCCCATATATTAATTAAAAAAGGAGATGAGAAAAGTGGGTAGTGATAAAAATAAAGATAAAGATAAAGATAAACATAAAGATAAAGATAATAAAGGTACAGATTCCTCAAGCAATTCTAAAAATGAACCTTTAAAGGAAGAAGTATATTCATCATCGGCACACCAAGAGTGTATTGACCGTGCTTATCGTATTCCCATATTTTTAAGTACGACAACTCATTTAAATGATAACCAACGACAGTTTCTAAACCGTCTAATTTTTGAGATTGAGAATGCTTTGCTTTTTCCACGTACACTACCTTTAAGCGAAAGTTATCCCGAAGCCATTTTAACCGATATTCGTCGGTTAGTTTCATCAAGCTATGGAATGTTGGCAGTAAACCTCCGTCGTTTTCAAATTAAGACAGTTGGCGTCAATGAGGGACCCCTTCCACCATCCACTCCGTTCTGGGAAGGATCAGTTTATTCACAAGTAGAACCTTCAATGGCTTTTCAATTTGGTCTACCCTTATTATTAGTAAGGGAAGAAGATACTGACGCAAATAATGGAATTTGGGCAGGAGGAATTGCCCCACTCAACCTATTTATAGTTTGGCATTCTGAAACTCAAACTGTAGATCAATTCTTTAACACTCCTGAATGGAGATCAGCCTTTGCAAATTGGAGTGCACAAGTAAGAAATGCCTTTTATATTCAGACAGAGCCTAAGTTCAAGTACAGTTGTTAGTACACAGAATTAAAAAATTATTTGATTGGAGTACGCTTTTTCAAAGCAAGATATCGTAATAAAAGAGTGATATAGAACAAGTTGAGATGATGTCTTTGTTTAGCGAACGGTGAACTGGCACTTTAGTACCAAATTGAACATTTTTATAAGTCGAAAAATATACATATTTTTTTATATTTTCGGCTAATTTTACATACAAAAAAATATTGCCATATACAGCATTTTTTAATTTCCAAATACACTTACCCAAATTGGAAACTTGTTTTGGTCTTCCATCCTTAGCTGCATAGGAACACCACCACATGTATTCCATTGATAAAATGGAAGGATATAGATTTTAACAAAAAGAGAATTTTTGTGCAGCACTCCCTATACTATATTTCAGGTCAAGGTCTAGTTTTACAATCACCTAAAACACATAGCGGAAAAAGAAATATTTCTATTACTAATGAGATGATTGGAGAATTACAATCTTACAAAGTAAAGAAACAAGAACAACTTTTAAAAGTGGGGTTGAAGTTAATAGAGGATCACTTTGTCGTTTCTGCTTTTGGTGGGGAACCAGTCAATCCCAATACGATACACAAGCAGTTTCTTTATGATAGTAAGCTTGCAGGAATGAATAGGATTCGATTTCATGATTTACGACATACACATGCAACTATAATGTTGGAGATTGGAGAAAATTCTAAAGTGGTATCAGAAAGATTAGGACATTCAAATGTTTCTATAGCCTTAGATAAATATAGTCATGTTACTCAGAATATACAGGACTCTTCAGCAGATAACTTTTCAAAAGCATTAGGGAAAAAGAGCCTTGAGCAATAAATGTGGTCATTTAGTGGTCATTTCACCAAAATAACGCTAGAGATCCTTGTAAATAAAGGGTTCTCCAGCGTTTATAATTACATGACCCGCTTGAACATCTTCTCCATCTCATAAATCGAATATGAGATGATGATAGGTCTTCCGTGTGGGCAAGTGAATGGGTCTGTTGTTTGTCTTAGTTCATCTAATAGTGCTTGAATTTCGTCATTCCGCAGATGACGGTTTGCCTTTATAGAGGCTTTACAACTCATCATGATCGCCGCTTCTTCGCGGAGTTTTTTGATGTCGACTTTTTTCATTGATAATAATTGTTCAATCATTTCTTCAAGGATTTCCTGTTCAATACCTTTTGGAAACCACTGAGGGTGTGACCGAACTATATAGGCATTATAGCCGAACTCCTCTAAATAGACGCCGACTTTTTCCAGTTCATGCTGGTATTCATTGATTCGGATACATTGGTCGGTCGAGAACTCAAGTGTGATGGGAACCAGCATATCCTGTAGCTCGTTTTCGACACGTCCGACTTTTTCTTTAAAATATTCGTATTTTATCCGTTCCTGGGCAGCGTGCTGGTCGATGATATACAGGCCATTTTCGTTTTGAGCGAAAATATACGTACCATGCATTTGCCCGATAGGGTACATGGGCGGGATGCGGCTTGCCGATTCATCGATTTCGATCTCTTCCTCTTGTTCGACTGTATATGTTGTATACCCTTTTGCGGATTCGAAATATGGTCTTCTTTCGTCTTCCGGAATGACCGGGATATACGTGTCTGCCATTTGCTGCTGTTCGTCACTACTGTAAACTAATTCCTCTATTGGTTCGATATTCACGATTTCTTCAACAGGATCTTGATAGTTCTTCTGTTCCTGATTTTCTCGAATCAAGGTATTCTTCAGGAGTGAGGCTTCTTTCTTTGCTTCTTCAAGGACCCGCTTCCCGCTTTCCACGACATGATCTAAATCTAGCGTAGTTTGCTCACTTTTTACCTGTTCCAGCTTTGGTGAGGGTGTATATCCACTTGGAATTAAAGACAGTTTTTTGAACGCAGATTTAATTGTTTCTGACACAAGACTGTACAATTCCTGTTCCTTACTAAGCCTTACCTCCATTTTAGATGGATGAACGTTGACATCGACCAAAATTGGATCCATTTCAATATTTAATAATGCAATCGGGAAACGGCCAATAGGAAGAAGCGTATGATACCCATCCAAGATTGCTTTCACAAGTGCATAGTTTTTTATAAACCGACCGTTTATCATCGTTGATATATAATTTCGTGAGGCACGAGTGACCTCGGGCATAACGATATATCCAGATAGAGTGAAGTCCAATGAACTTGCCTGAATTGGAATCATCTTTTTAGCGATATTCATACCGTAGATTGCTGCTAGTACTTGCCGCACATCCCCATTACCATTCGTATGCAGGATACGCTTATCATTGTGTGATAAACGTATCGAAACATCCGGGTGGGAAAGTGCCAGCCGGTTAGCGACATCCGTAATATTACCGAGTTCGGTATGAATTGTTTTCATATATTTCAACCGGGCAGGTGTATTATAAAACAAGTCGGAAACCATGATATCCGTACCTTTCCGACTGGAAGAAGCTTCGAGTTCCTTAACCATGCCCCCTTCAAGAAGTATACGTGTTCCTACTCCTTCACCGGTGCAGCTTTTCAGTTCGAAACGAGAAACTGAAGCGATACTCGGCATAGCTTCGCCTCTGAATCCAAGCGTCCTAATCCGGAATAGGTCATTCTCATCTTTTATTTTACTTGTAGCATGACGTTTAAAAGCTGCCTCAATATCATCAGCTAAGATCCCATCTCCATTGTCTACAATTCGGATAGAGCCAAGTCCAGCCTCCACTAATTCAATCTCTATGATGGTACTGTTAGCATCAATGGCATTTTCCACAAGTTCCTTCACGACTGAGGCAGGGCGTTCTACAACTTCGCCAGCTGCGATTTTATTCGATAAAGCCTCGTCAAGCTGTATGATTTTTCCCAATTTCATCGCCTCACTTCAATAGTTCATTTTAGTTTCTTTTGCAATTTATAAAGAATATTCATCGCATCGAGCGGTGTCATTTCCAGAATATCAAGCGATTTAATGTCATCGAGCACCTTTTTTTCCTTAGGAGAAGAACTTATTTTTTCTTTAGGAGCCTCTTCTCTGAAAAAGGATAGCTGTGCCTCATTGACCTCCGCTTTAGGAGCAGTTTCAGTAATTGGTTCTTTTGAAACAACGGCTGGCTGTGCAGGCAATTCCTTTGCTTGGCCATTTTCATTTTCTAGCTGTGCTAAAATAGCTGCTGCACGGTCAATTAACTGTTTCGGCAAATCAGCAAGCTTAGCCACATGAATTCCATAACTTTTATCTGCTGGTCCTTCTTTTATTTTATGAAGGAAGACAACATTTCCATTTTGCTCAATTGCACTAACATGGATATTTTTCAATTTAGGTAGCTCCGATGCGAGTACAGTCAATTCATGATAGTGTGTTGAAAAGAGTGTCTTTGCTCCAATTTCTTCATGAATATATTCTATGATGGCCTGAGCAAGTGCCATACCATCGTAAGTGGAGGTCCCACGTCCAATTTCATCAAATAAAATCAGACTGTTTTCAGTCGCATTAGTGATCGCATTTCTTGCTTCGAGCATCTCGACCATAAACGTACTCTGGCCGGAAATCAGATCATCGGCCGCTCCAATCCTAGTAAACACTTTATCAAAAATAGGTAATTCAGCTGTAGTTGCTGATACGAAACAGCCAATCTGTGCCAGAATAGATGTTAGCGCAATCTGACGCATATACGTACTTTTCCCGGACATATTCGGACCTGTAATTAAGAGTAGTTCTCGATCGCTATCCATAAAGCAGTCATTTGGGACATACTCCTGTGATTGAAGCACTTTTTCGACTACAGGATGTCGTCCTTCCTTCAAAACAATTCTTCGATTCTCTGAAAAGACCGGCTTCACATAATGACGCTCTTCGCTAATAGTCGCAAAGCACTGTAGAACGTCTAGCTCACTGACGCCTTTCGCTAGATCTTGTAAACGCGGGATATAGCTTTTTATCTCTTCGCGAAGATTGAGGAATAAGTCATATTCTAAACCGATGCTTTTTTCCTCGGCTTGTAAAATTAACGCTTCTTTTTCTTTTAATTCAGGTGTGATATAACGTTCAGCATTCGTTAAAGTCTGCTTCCGTTCATAGCGCCCCTCTTCAAGCAGATGCAGATTAGCCCGGGTGACTTCAATATAATAACCGAACACACGGTTATAACCGATTTTCAATGACCTAATCCCTGTGCGTTCCCGTTCCTCTCGTTCAAGCTGAGCAATCCAAGTTTTTCCGTTCCTACTGGCATCTCGGTATGTATCCAGCTCCGTGTGGAAACCATCTCGAATAATATTCCCTTCCTTAACGGACAACGGCGGGTTTTCAACAAGCGCAGTTTCGAGCAAATCTGTCACTTCTTCACATGGATCCAATTTATCGGCAAGAACAGAAATATCCTGATTAGAGGCCATTGACTTTACAATTTCACGGATGACAGGCACCTGTTGCAACGAACGTTTCAACTGGATCAAGTCTCGCGCGTTAACATTCCCAAAGGCGACTCGTCCAGCAAGCCGCTCCAAATCGTACACTTCCTTCAGACGCTCACGGAGGTCTTGACGTTCGAAGTATTGACTTTTCAGTGTTTCAACAAGACTTTGTCTCCGCTCAATTTGTTTTTTATTAATGAGTGGTCTGTCAATCCACTGCTTAAGCATACGTCCACCCATTGCTGTTTTCGTTTCATCAAGAAGCCATAATAATGATCCTTTTTTACCTTTGGAACGGATGGTTTCGGTCAATTCCAAATTTCGTTTGCTATAATAATCAATTTTCATATAGTGTGACGTCTCATATGCAAGAACCTGCTGCAAATGATCAAGACTTCGTTTTTGGGTACGATATAAATAATTCAATAAACGAGAGGTCGTTGTCATCTGCTTTTCGTCCTTTAATAGATGCAGTAAAGGAACGAACGACTCACTATGTTCCAAATTGTCCTCTAATGATAAAGCGGCAGCGCCCCGTTCCTGAAGTTTCTTTTTCCATTCTTCATTAAAATCAGCAGCAATAACAACTTCGCTCGCACCAAGGATGGCAAATTCATTCAGTACCTCATCAAAGTTCTCAATCAAAGTGACCTTATTTTCACCTGTCGATAAATCGTTGTATCCAAAACCAAACTGGTCATTAGAAAAATGAGTGATCGTCGCAATGTAATTGTTTTCTTTTTCACGAAGACCCTTGCTATCCATTTTCGTTCCCGGCGTAATCAGCTGAACAACTTCCCTGCGTACTACCCCTTTGGCTTGCTTAGGATCTTCTGTCTGTTCACAAATCGCTACTTTAAATCCTTTTTCTATCAATATATCAATATAATTAGCCGCCGAATGATACGGAATCCCGCACATTGGAATTCGGTCTTCACTTCCACCTTCTCGGCTCGTTAATGTTATTTCGAGCTCCTGTGACGCATTCAGCGCGTCATCAAAAAACATTTCATAAAAATCGCCTAAACGAAAAAATAAAAAGGCATCTTGATACTCTGCCTTAATTTTTAAATATTGTTGAATCATCGGAGTATATCCAGCCATTCCTTCAAAACCTTTCCTAACTAAAATCTATTACTCACATATGTCTTTTATTATAACATATGGGAAAGTAACATTGCCTATATTCGAAATTGCATGGTAAATCCTTGAACCTGTGAGTAAAGCTGATAAATTCACTATTCTCTACAGGTATTAACAAGTAAAACTTAACATTATATCCGTAAACTTATTGGGACTGGTATATCAATATGCCTGCATAAAGCCTGTCCCTCTTCAAATTAAATAAAACCGGATGAAGGGAATGTCATCCGGTAGTGAATTTCTATATTCTATTCGTCTATTCGTCTTCGAATTCATCTAGGAAATCCGGATCTAAATCTTCGAATTCCTCATCATCGAAATCAGAGCCCCAGTCATCCTCACAGCGGCCATCTGGATGTACAGCGACACAAATTTTTGTTTCGCCGACGACTTCTACAAAGAATTCTCTTTCCACATGGACAATGATTTTTTGTCCACACGGGGAGATGCAAGCTTCTAAACAATTAGGCTGTTGGACAGCTTGTGCAACGATTTCATGGTCATCATGACAATCCGGATCACGGTATTTCAGCGAAATCACGTCGGTATATTGTACTTTTTCAGTAACAACTTCCGTCTTTGAATTATGGTTATAGGAATACCAAACGTTGATTTCGTAGCTGCCGTGTATTTCTACCTTTTTGCCGACTTTCTTTGCATCGTATTTATGGTTGATGATCCAACAACCTAGAATGCTAGAAGGATGATGAGCCGGGCAAATGGTGTGTGAGGACTTTGTGAATTTCCGTCCCTTTGCCACCACCGCTTTAGTAATTATCTCTCTATATTGTGACATGCTAGCGAACCCTCCTCATACAGTTTCCATTCATCCTATGCGTGGTAAAAGTCTAGTGTGCGTAGAATTTTTATTGTTTGAAAACTGCTGTATTGTTTTAAACCTAGGTTATTTTATGCGCATGTTTTGGGATATGTGTCACGAATGGGCACTGTATAAGGATTTACGAGTATAAAAAAGCCCTCCTGAAATCAGAAGGGTTTTAGAAAAGGTTATGAACAGCTTCCACCACCAGCCTGTACCTGCGAACCTGTTTCACCGCGAAGGATGTCTCCTTCGGTTGATTCAATAATTAAATCCGTCACCTTATTAGAAACTTGTGAGGAGACCATTTGTAAAAGATCATTTACATCAACTTGGGATTGTTTGAATTCTTGGACAATCGGAAGTTCGTCTAATTGTTTTTCAAGTGCATCAATTTTGGCCTGTACTTGGCCGTACGCTTTCTCTTTTCCATAATGTTGGAAGTTAACAGCCTGCTTTTGCAAGCTTTTGATGCTCGCGATCATTTCACGGATTTTTTGGTTTTCGTTGATGTGAGCTTCCGCCCGTTTAAAGAAATCGACTTCTTCTGTGCTGGCAATCATTTCAGCCAACTCTGCCGCTTTTGTTAAAATATCGTCTTTTGTATATTTCGTCATTTTACTCCACCTCAATCGCTGTAGCTTCTTCAACCATATCCCCATTTAATGACCATGTTTTCGTTCCAGTGATTTTCACCTTTACGATTTGGCCAATGGCAGATTTTGGTCCTTTGAAGTTCACAAGCTTATTTTTCGTTGTATAACCTGCTAACACATCCGGATTCTTCTTGCTTTCTCCTTCTACAAGGACTTCTACAATCTGTCCATCATACTCTTTCATTTTTAACGCACACGTTTCATTAACAAGCGCATTCAAGCGTTGCAGGCGTTCTTTTTTCACTTCCATCGGTACATTATCCTGCATTTTCGCGGCTGGTGTTCCCTCGCGTGGTGAATAAATGAAGGTATAAGCAGCGTCGAAACCAACTTCTCGGTATAAAGACATTGTTTCTTCAAAATGCTCTTCCGTTTCATTCGGATAGCCGACAATGATGTCTGTTGTTAAAGATGCAGTTGGGATCGCTTCTTTAATTTTTCTAACTAGCTCTAAATATTGCTCGCGCGTATATTTACGAGCCATAATCTTAAGCGTTTCCGTACTTCCTGATTGAACAGGAAGATGGATGTGGTCTACTAGATTTCCACCTTTTGCTAGGACTTCAATTAAGTGATCATCAAAGTCACGTGGATGACTAGTTGTAAAACGAATACGCGGAATATCAATCTTGCGGATTTCATCCATCAAATCACCGAGACGGTATTTAATATCCGTAAAATCTTTACCATATGCATTCACATTTTGGCCAAGCAGTGTTATTTCTTTATATCCTTGTGCCGCTAAATGACGAACTTCCTGAATGATATCTTCCGGACGGCGGCTTCTTTCTTTTCCCCTTGTGAAAGGCACGATGCAGTAAGTACAAAATTTATCGCAGCCATACATGATATTTACCCATGCTTTCGTTTTGCCTTTACGCACTTTCGGAAGGTTCTCAATTACATCGCCTTCTTTAGACCAAACCTCAATGACCATTTCCTTTGAAAGATACGCTTCATTTAGAATTTGGGGTAGACGATGAATGTTGTGAGTTCCGAAAATCATATCAACAAAATGATGTTTCTCAAGGATTCTTTTTACAACTGATTCTTCTTGAGACATACAACCACAAACACCAAGCAATAAATCAGGTCGTTCCAATTTTAATGATTTTAAATGGCCGAGTTCCCCGAACACTTTATTCTCTGCATTTTCCCGAATCGCACAAGTGTTAAGTAAAATGACGTTAGCATCATCTACCGTGTTTGTCGGTTGATAGCCTAGGGCCGTGAAGATACCAGCCATGACTTCTGTATCATGTTCATTCATTTGACAACCGTATGTACGAATGTAGAACTTTTTGCCTTCTCCCATTCCACGGAAATCTTCTGGAATCGCAAAATCATCATGATATTCGACTTCTTCTTTACCTCGTTTTTTCGCATCTTTTAAGGACGGCGGAATATAAACGGCCTGAAAGTACTTACTGTAGTCCTTGTCGGATTTTTTGTCCGCTGGATTTTCAGCGTGTACTTGTTGTGATTCTAATCGTTGTTTCTCGTTCATGTTAATCTCCTTTCAAAATAGTTAGTTTATTTGTTTCCCTAACTATTTCAAGACCTGTCTTGTTCTAAAGATTTTTATACGTATTTTCCTTATAAAATTACCAGTAAATATTAGCTTTAAAGTGTGATATATCCACATTAACATAGTATAAAGCTTTTACCAGCAAGAAACAATCATTCTGTCGTGCCTACTTCATTTGTAAGAAAAATTTCACAAACTCGGTAAAAATAAGTACTAAAAAAGCTCAATTCACCACATTCCATGTGACGAACTAAGCCTCTTCTTAATAGTCTAGTTCCTTTCCGGCTTTTTTTAAAGCATCTACTTCTTCTTTAAAATATTCAAAACCCTTCATTTCTCCTCCTTTTCAGTTGGCTAAGGTATTAAGAGTACCTTACCACACTGTCCCTTTATCATCAGTTCAAAACCCTTTTCAAAGTCACTTAGCGAAAAACGATGTGTAATCATCGGTGTGACATCAACTTTTCCACTCCCTAGCAGGCTCGAAACCTGCTGCCAGGTTGAGAACACTTTTCTTCCTGTTATTCCTTGGACAGTAAGACCCTTGAACACAATATCCTCCGTTATATTAAGCGTGACCGGTTGAGCTGGCAGGCTCAAAATTGATATCCTCCCGCCATTTGTAGCCATTTTAAACCCTTGATCGATGGCCGTAGGATTACCGCTCATTTCGCAGACCACATCCACCCCATCCATATCTGTGAGTCTTGCCGTGATTTCCAGAGGATTTTGCTTGATTGAATGAATTGTGTGCGTAGCCCCCATCTTTTTTGCCAGCTGAAGTCGATAATCATTAACATCAAGAGCGATAACTTTATCTGCACCTGCAGCCTTTGCTACAGCCACTGCCATAAGCCCAATTGGTCCGCAGCCAATGATCGCCACCGTTTTACCAAGCACTTCACCAGCAAGCACAGAATGGACTGCATTTCCCATCGGTTCTTGGATCGTAGCTATATCAAGTGGCATGTCAATCGGATTTTTCCAAAGATTCTTAGCTGGCAAAGCTACATATTCAGCAAAGCACCCTTGTGTATCGAGACCAATAATGTTTGTATTTTTACAAATGTGTAACTGTCCCGTTAAACATTGCCGGCATGTACCGCACACGATATGGGTTTCGGCGGAAACGTAATCACCAACTGAAACATTACTCACCTTCCCCCCTACCTCAATCACTTCTCCGGCAAATTCATGCCCAAATACATATGGTGGATTCACTCTTCCCTGCGACCATTTATCCCAGGTGAAAATGTGAATATCCGTCCCACAGATTGAGGCCATTTTGACTCGAATTAACACCTCATCTTCACGAATATCCGGAATGTCGACAGCTTGCAATTGTGCCCCATATCCTCGGTGATGTTTGACAACTGCTTTCATTTTCCCTTTCAACATATACACTCCCCCTGTAATAGGGCTACATTTTCCTGAATATATTAAAGGTATGAAAAACCGATTGAAAAAATACCAGTATTCCTAATGTACGGGGCATTTTACCTTTATTGACTAATCATAATCTTAGGGCTATCGTACATTTTCACTAATAAGGTCATGATCCCATAGCATCCTGTCCGCTCTTGAATAAGATATCTCGTACAACAAAAATAATTAAAGGAGTGACTTATATGTCATGTTCTGAAAATAATAATCGTCACCACCATGACAGGAATGAAGACGATTTCTGTCGTCGAGTGAGACGCTGTGATAGACGCGATCGTGACCGTGACCGTGACCGTGATCGTGACCGTGATCGTGACCGTGATCGTGACCGAGATTTCGATCGTCACCATCATCATCATCATCATCACGACAATGACCGTTGTTGTTGTAGAAGAAGGAATCGTTGTTGCTTCGGTTTCGGCGGTTTCGGCGGTTTCGGTCGCGGTTTCGGTGGCGGTTGCGGTTTTTAACCGTAACTTCGGCGGATGCCATAACGATTGTTAAGCTAAGCCAGTAATAAGCGTTCTAGCATGAGGCATAATTACTGGAGCGCTTAATTTCACAAAAAAGGTTCACCCCCATCTATAGGGGTGAACCTTTTCACTTTTACATAAATTCTGCAACAAGTTTATCAAAATGAGCTTGATCTAGAGTTAGATCAGATTTATTTAACGCTTTTTCTGCATATCCTGGTACTAACTCCTGATAAGAAGGGCGTGAAGAATCTTGATAAATAATCCCTGTCACAAGGCTGTCATGCTTCATTAATGTTTGCATGGCCTGTTCTTTATTTGAAGAATCATATCCATCAATCGTGTTTAATTTTGTTAAGTTTTGTTTGAACCAATCGTACGTATTAATCTTGTTATATGTTACGCATGGAGAGAAAACATTGATAAAGGAGAACCCTTTATGATTAATCCCTGCTTCAATGATAGCAGTCAAGTCTTTTAAGTCAGTCGAAAAGCTTTGTGCAACAAATGTAGCACCAGCCGATAAAGCTAATTCCATTGGTGAAACAGCCTGCTCGATTGATCCTTCAGGAGTGGATTTTGTCTTAAATCCAACAGCTGATCGTGGAGAAGTCTGGCCTTTTGTCAAACCATAAATTTGGTTATCCATTACAATATACGTAATATCAATATTACGACGGATTGCATGAATAGTATGTCCCATCCCAATTGCAAAACCGTCTCCGTCTCCGCCTGAAGCTATTACAGTCAATTCACGGTTGGCCATTTTCACACCTTGGGCAATCGGTAGCGAGCGGCCATGAATTCCGTGGAAGCCATATGACTTGATGTAACCGGAAATACGTCCTGAACAGCCGATACCAGAAACAACAGCTAAGTTTTCCGGCTCCAATCCTACATTGGCTGCCGCACGCTGCATGGCAGCCTGAACGGAGAAATCTCCACAGCCAGGACACCAGTTAGGTTTAACATCATTACGAAACTCTTTAAACGTTGCCATATTCGAACATCTCCTTGCATTGTGTGTGAATTTCATGCGGGAGGAATGGGTTGCCATCATATTTTAGGATGCTTTTAATTTTATTAACATGTCCGACATTCATCTTGATAATATTAGCCAATTGTCCAGTCGCATTATTTTCGATTACTACTACTTTCTTAGCCGATTGTACTAAAGATAGAACTTCATCGGTTGGGAACGGATGAATCAAACGAATTTGCGCATGATTCACTTTTACCCCATCCGTTTCTAGTCTACCAATTGCTTCATCAATCGTACCACGAGTAGAGTTAAAACCAAGAATTAGTAAATCCGCTTCTTCATGCGGTGTGTTTTTGTATACAGGTGTATGGAAAGTGTTAGCTAAATTATTCAGCTTACGCATCCGTTTATCCATCTGCGCTTTTCGATTCACAGCCGTCTCAGAAGGTCTCCCTGTCTCATCATGTTCAACACCAGTAACATGGTGAATTCCATTTTTCATACCAGGAACAACACGAGGTGAAACGCCGTCTTCCGTTACTTTATAACGCTTGAAGTATGATTTATTTTCTGGTTCTTCAATTTCAAAATCTACCAATTTACCGCGTCTGATCTCTACTTTGCTGTAATCAAGCGGCTGAACCGTTTGTTTACCTAGCGATAGCTGTAAGTCGGATAAAATGATAACCGGACATTGATATTCCTCCGCGAGATTGAACGCTTCTGCCGTATCATAAAATGCTTCTTCAACAGTACTTGGGGCCATGACGATTTTTGGGATTTCACCGTGTGTACCATAAATCATGGCCATTAAATCGGATTGCTCTTGTTTCGTAGGAAGTCCAGTAGAAGGACCGCCACGTTGTGTATCAACAATGACAATAGGCGTCTCGGTAATACCCGCTAAGCCAATTGCCTCCATTTTTAAGGAAAGTCCTGGACCAGCAGAAGCTGTGATAGCACGAACACCACCGTAGTTTGCACCGATTGCCATTGTGGCTGCAGCTATTTCATCTTCTGTCTGAATGACAGTACCGCCCAATTGTGGAAGTTTTTTGATTAGATATTCCATAATTTCAGAGGCAGGAGTAATTGGGTATGCTGCCATGAAGCGACATCCACCTGCAACAGCTCCTAGAGCGATAGCATCGTTCCCGATCATGAATAAACGTTTCTGTCCGTCTGCTTTTTCTAGCTCCATTGCGCCAAGCTTTTCTCCAAGCAGTACTTCCATGGCTTTGTAGCCAGCAGTAATGGCATCCATATTCTTTTTAACGATTTCTTCGCCTTTACGACCGAAGATTTCATCAACAACATCGTTGAATACGGAAATTTCCATACCAAGTACAGCACATGTCGCACCGATAGCCACCATGTTTTTCATTAATGATGTACCTAATTCTGCAGCGATTTCCGTAAATGGAACAATATATAATTCTGCCTTTGTATCTTCTGGGCAGACAGGTTTGAATTTTGCATCAGCGATTATGATGCCACCTACATGTAATTCTTTATAATTGACGTCAATTGTTTCTTGGTCAAAAGCAACTAAGATGTCTAAATCATCAGAGATAGCACGAGTTTCGGTAGTACTTACACGAATTTTGTTATTCGTGTGTCCTCCCTTAATTCGGGATGAGAAATGACGGTAGCCATACAAGTAATAACCTAAGCGATTGAGGGCAATACAGAATATTTCTCCTGTACTTTCAATACCTTCACCTTGTTGTCCGCCAACTTTCCATGAAAGTTGATTGATCATGTCTTACACTCCTTTAGAACGTTCGTATATAAATGCATTTAACCGCACCTCTCGCCAGAACATTAGACTATGTATATAAATCGTTCTATTTAGGAAAGGTGTACTAAACGCTTTCAATTCTATCGGTTAAATCATTAAATTGCAACCTTTTTGCCTCCATTTTTTATATTTTCAGAATATTTATTCATATCTATATAGTCAGAATTAAATTTATCACCTTTTAACGTGGAAAATTCCGAGTGAAATTCTCAAAAAGGAGTCCTTTTACAAACTCAGCAGAATAAAGCCTATTCAAGTCATTGATTAAGTTATGATAATCATTAAAGGATGCTAATTTGTCTACCATATGTTCTATTCCATCGAAGTCAGACCCAAAGCCAATTTGTTTTTCCCCGCCCAAACTGCATATATGGTCTATATGGTTCAGGATATCTTTTATTGAAGCCGAATAACCACTGGATAGGAATTGTGGAACAAAGGTTACCCCTATCACGCCATTTTTTTGTAAAAGGGCTTTTATCTGGCTGTCTTTTAAATTCCGCGGATGCGAACATAAATTATTAGCATTTGAATGGGATGCAATTGGAAAATCCGCTCTTTTTAATGTGTCCCAAAAACCAGCTTCAGATAAATGAGATAAATCACACCAAATCGATTGCTCGTTTAAAAGGGTCACAACTTCTGTTCCAAAACTTGTCAACCCACTTCCTCTTGTTTCTAATGCTCCATCAGCCACAAGGTTGGCATAATTCCATGTTAGCCCTACTGAAGAAACACCAAGACGGAGAAGTGTTTTTAGTTTTAATAAATCATTTCCAATACAATCGCAGCCTTCCAATGTCAGCATAGCACCGATTTCTTTTTCCTTTAGATTATCGATGTCAGTCTTGCTCCGTATAAATTTCATTTCCGGCTCTGATAAAATCTTTTCATGAAAAATATCAACCATCGCTAAGGCTGACTGAAATCTCATATCTGGGTGGACCTTTTCTGGAATATAAATTGCAAAACATTGGACTTTTCCTCCTGCATCCAATAATCCCCGTTTTGTTATATGTAACTTATCACTGTCCAAAAAAGAAATATCTGGATCTATAAACATCTTCATTAACACATCACAATGCGCATCAAAAATCGCCAAAATAATCCTCCTCCCTTGCTTAACTTTCATAGCTAATATGATCTATTATAAAATGGCTAAGGTTTTTCGTCATTTGAATTTTAGTACAAAAAAGAACCTGCTCGCCAGCTGACAAACAGGGCACCCACATATGAAATTATCTTGGTTCAATGATTAGCTTAATCGCCGTTCTCTCTTCGCCATCAATAAGTATATCTGTAAAGGCAGGAATACAAATCAAGTCAACTCCACTAGGTGCGACAAACCCTCTTGCGATTGCTACTGCCTTGACGGCTTGATTTAACGCACCTGCACCGATTGCTTGAATTTCGGCTGCTCCTCTTTCTCTGAGCACTCCCGCTAGTGCGCCTGCTACAGAATTAGGATTAGATTTTGCTGAAACCTTTAATATTTCCATTCCTAGTCCTCCTTGTTTTCCCTGCCGATTATAACTTGGCTCAATAGTTATAACTCTTTCCACTGCTACTATATTCAGGAAGTAAAACTTGTATGACAAAGAAAACCCGGGATTGTCCACCAATCGATTTATTATTGAAAAAAAATGGACAATCAGTCATTTGACTGTCTGTCCATTCAATTCATGTGTAAAGCGGATGATCTTCATTGATGAGTATTCGGTCTATCTTTTTAGCCATGCCCGTCTTATCATCAATATCTATGAGCACAGCACTTAATAGGGTACGCCCTTCTTTAGGCACTTCGAAACGAACAGGAAGGCTGGTCAAGAAGCGATGGATGACTGCCCCTCTCTCCATGCCGAGAATGCCATCATACGGGCCTGTCATACCTACATCTGATATATAAGCGGTCCCTTCGGGTAAAACCCGGTTATCGGCTGTCTGGACATGTGTGTGTGTACCTACAACGGCTGTCACTTTTCCATCTAAGTACCAACCCATCGCCTGCTTTTCACTTGTAGCCTCACCATGAAAATCGACAAAGATGATTGGTGTCCTTTTTTGAGCCTCCAACACGAGTTCTTCCGCTTTTTTGAACGGACAATCCAAATCAGGCATGAATGTCCTTGCTTGCAAATTTATGACCGCAATTTCCTGCTGGTTCAATTTAATAAATTTTATTCCTTCTCCGGGAGTTCCCTCTGGAAAATTCGCTGGACGGACGAGATATTTCGCTTCATCAATAAAATTGAAAATATCGCGATTATCCCATGTATGGTTCCCCATCGTTACTGCCTGTGCTCCCCACTGTAGAAAACTACGATAAATCTTTTCCGTAATCCCCCTGCCACCTGCAGCATTTTCCCCATTAATAACCGTGATATGCGGTCTATACTTTTCTTTTAATTTTGGAAGGTATTCTTGGACCATATCACGGCCAGGAGACCCTACAACATCTCCAATAAATAGCAATTTCATAGTAAAACCCTTTCTAAATCCACATTTCTAATGATAAGAATATTCAATGTATGTATTGTAACATAATATGGAATTATAATTTTGTAAAAACACCCCATAATGGTTCTTTATAAGCAAAATGAAAACGAAGTGGTTTGCACCACTTCGTTTTCATTACCAAATATTATTTGGCATATTCTACTGCTCTTGTTTCACGGATAACCGTTACTTTTATATGACCTGGGTAATCGAGCTCTTCTTCAATCCTTTTCCGGATATCACGTGCGAGTCGATGTGCCGAAAGATCATCTATTTGTTCTGGTTTCACTAGAATCCGCACTTCACGTCCGGCTTGAATTGCAAATGATTTTTCCACTCCATCATAGGATTCGGAAATCTCTTCAAGTTTTTCGAGTCTTCTAATGTAATTTTCCAGCGTTTCACTTCTTGCACCTGGTCTTGCAGCTGATAACGCATCAGCGGCTGCCACAAGCACTGAAATAATGGAAGTTGGTTCTGTATCACCATGATGTGAAGCGATGCTGTTGATGACAGTTGGATGCTCTTTATACTTGGTTGCCAATTCCACGCCAATTTCAACGTGACTGCCTTCTACTTCATGATCAATTGCTTTCCCTATATCATGCAATAAACCTGCACGGCGGGCAAGAACTTCATCCTCACCAAGCTCAGCAGCAAGTAATCCTGAAAGCTGGGCTACTTCAATTGAATGCTTGAGCACGTTTTGACCGTAGCTGGTACGGAATTTCAAACGACCGAGTATTTTGATGAGATCTGGATGGAGCCCGTGAACACCAACTTCAAATGTTGTTTGTTCACCAATTTCACGAATATGTTCATCTACCTCACGTCTTGCTTTGTCAACCATTTCTTCAATACGTGCCGGATGAATCCGACCGTCCTGAACTAGCTTTTCAAGAGCCAAACGTGCCGTTTCCCGTCTGATTGGATCGAATCCAGATAAAATGACAGCTTCAGGAGTATCATCAATAATAAGGTCAATACCTGTTAGCGTTTCTAATGTCCGGATATTTCGGCCTTCACGTCCGATAATCCGGCCTTTCATTTCATCGTTTGGAAGATTTACTACAGAAACGGTGGTTTCTGCGACATGATCAGCCGCACAACGCTGAATGGCAAGAGAAAGAATTTCTTTTGCTTTTTTATCAGCTTCTTCTTTGGCACGGGTATCACTTTCTTTAATCATAAGCGCTACATCGTGAGCAAGCTCGTTTTCCATTCGGTCTATAATGATTGCTTTAGCTTCTTCACGAGTTAAGCCGGAAACACGTTCAAGCTCTGTTTGCTGCTTACGAACCATCTCGTCCACTTTGCTTTCCATCTCTTCAATATGCTGTTGTCTTTGGTTTAGAGAATCCTCTTTTTTCTCCAAAAGGCTTTCACGTTTGTCTAACGTTTCATCCTTCCGGTCAAGATTCTCTTCTCTTTGCAATAACCGATTTTCTTGTTTTTGTAATTCGCTTCTTCTTTCACGAGATTCTCGATCAGAATCAGAGCGAACTTTATGAATTTCATCTTTTGCTTCCAACAAGGCTTCTTTCTTAAGAGCATCCGCTTCACGTTTTGCATCCTCAAGGATTTGTTCTGCAGAGCCCTTTGCCCCTGCTATTTTACTCTCAAATTTTGATTTGTGAATAAAATAACCAACAACTGCACCGACGATTAG
Source organism: Peribacillus butanolivorans (assembly GCF_001273755.1). GTDB lineage: Bacteria > Bacillota > Bacilli > Bacillales > DSM-1321 > Peribacillus > Peribacillus butanolivorans. The sequence goes on along the minus strand of NZ_LGYA01000001.1, from coordinate 1,426,622 downwards.
GCCAAGCAAAGTGAAGATGATTGTCATGGGTTCCATCGTTTCACCTCCCCTTGCTATGAACTTTTTACATAAAATGTTGAACTGTCGGCAAGTACATTGCACATAATTCAATATACAGCACTTAATTTTCAAAATTTTAGTTTGAAAAATTGTAAAATATACATATTAATTGTATAGTTGAGAATTTTTATTGTCAAGCGTTTGTCCCTTATGTATCAATGATTATTCAAGTTTTATTAATATCAATCGCTATTCTGTACAACATTATTATGGAAAAAGACTGTAAACCCGTTTTCACGACCGATAAATTCGCTGAAAATTTTGTACTTTTTTCATTTTACATGACTTCACAAGATATAGAAAAAGACCTAAGCAAACAAGCTTAGGTCTTTTTCTATCATTAATCAAGTAATTCAAAATGTTCCTCTTCTGTCTCTTCTGGTAGTTCATGCTCTCCATCAAGGTTATAATGATCTCTGATTTTCTGTGAAATTTCCAGAGCAATATCCTGATTTTCTTTCAAGAACATTTTCGCATTTTCCCGTCCTTGTCCGACACGCTCTTCATTGTATGAATACCAAGAGCCGCTTTTTAGGACAATATCAAGATCTGCACCCATATCAATGATTTCACCTTCCTGAGAAATCCCTTGACCATACATAATGTCGACTTCTGCTTGACGGAATGGGGGAGCTACCTTATTTTTCACGATTTTAATTTTGGTTTTATTACCGACAATTTCATTACCTTGTTTCAATTGTTCAGCACGACGTACTTCAAGGCGAACAGTTGAATAGAATTTCAATGCACGGCCACCTGGAGTCGTTTCTGGATTTCCAAACATAACCCCGATTTTTTCACGGATTTGGTTAATGAATATAGCAATGGTATTTGATTTATTAATGGCACCAGACAGCTTTCTAAGCGCCTGTGACATCATCCGGGCTTGAAGACCCATATGGGAATCTCCCATTTCACCTTCGATTTCAGCTTTTGGAACAAGAGCCGCTACGGAGTCGATAACAATGATATCTACCGCGCCGCTTCGCACTAACGCCTCAGCAATCTCAAGTGCTTGTTCACCCGTATCAGGCTGAGAAAGCAGTAACTCATCAATATTCACACCAAGTTTTTCTGAATATGCTGGATCTAAAGCATGCTCAGCATCAATGAATGCAGCCGTGCCTCCAGTCTTTTGTACTTCTGCAATTGCATGCAATGCAACAGTCGTTTTACCTGAGCTTTCAGGTCCGTATATCTCAATGACCCGGCCTCTTGGGTATCCGCCTACTCCCAATGCTACGTCCAATGCTAAAGAACCGCTTGAAATCGTTGAGATTCTTCGATCAGACTGTTCTCCAAGTTTCATAATAGAACCTTTACCAAATTGTTTTTCAATTTGTTTTAACGCCATATCTAAAGCCGCTTGACGATCACTCACTCAATTTCCTCCTCTATATTCAAATAATCGGCTGTCCGATTAAAGATGTTCTTACGTAAGCAATTATTTGAGAACAAGGTTTGTATCTTGTCTCAAAACCTATCTTTACTATATACTCTTTTTACTATTTTGCCAAGCAAAAAGTCGAACATTCATTCGTTTTTTTCAATTGAAATGTTCTTTACAAAAAAGTATTTCTCCTAAAGAAAATCATCATTTTCATTCAATAACGTCTTTGAAAAAGCATTTTTATAGAATTAACTGTTTTTTCTTTTCCCTTTTTTTACATGAAAGAAACTTCTTAAATCAAACAAAAACAGAGCCTTTAAAAAGCTCTGCTTCGTCTTTTATAAGTCCCTTAATAAATAATGACAGCCGTACTTCACGCTACGAACACGGTTTTGCGCCCTGCTTCCAGATAAATTCAACTCTTTAAAGTGAGTGTCTCCATCACGGTAAGAAACTCCAATGAAGACCGTACCTACTGGCTTGCCTTCTTGTTCATCAGGCCCTGCAACACCAGTAAAACTGATACCTACATCCGCATCGAACTTTTCCCGGGCATTAGAAGCCATTTCCATTGCACACTCACCACTGACTACGCCATTTTTCGAGATTGTCGCGTCACTGATGCCCAAAACATTCGACTTCGCATCATTTGTATAACTGACAATACCGCCCTTGAACACTTTTCCGGCGCCTGGTATCGTTGTAAGTTGCTCTTGAAACATACCACCGGTCAAGCTTTCCGCTGCCGCTATTGAAAGCTTTCGGACCGTTAATTCTTTAACAAGTTCTTTTATGAGCGAAGTATTATCACTTCCATAATAAAACTTGCCGACCCTGTTTAAAATTTCTTTTTCCGCTTCTAAAATAAGCTCCTCACATTTTTCTTTAGAAGAGTCTTTAGCGGTAATCCTTAACGTTACTTCCCCTTCGGCAGCCAGTGGAGCGATTGTGGGATTCGTTTGATTGACAAGAAGATCTTCAATCACTGTTTCCAGTTCAGCCTCCCCTATCCCGTAAAACCGAAGAACCTTGGAGTCGATCCGTTCATGCTTTTCAAGTTTATTCATAATCGATTCATAACCATAGCTTAAAAACATTGGTTCCATTTCACTCGGAGGTCCAGGAAGCAACATATACGTGATTCCGGATTTCGCCAAGATCATCCCCGGAGCCATGCCATGATCGTTTGCCAAGACCTCGCTGCCTTCTAAGACGAGAGCCTGCTTTTTGTTGTTCTCCGTCATCATCCGGCCGCGTTTTTCAAAGTACGCTTCAATGGATTGAAGTGCTTCATCATTAAAAACGAGTTTTTTTCCTATATGGCGAGCAATCGTTTCTTTCGTTAAATCATCTTTAGTAGGACCAAGTCCACCGGTAAATACAATCAAGTTAGCCCGGGATTCTGCAATTTCTATGGCTTGTTGTAATCGTCGGTCATTATCTCCGACGACAGTATGGTAAAAAACATTGACACCCATTTCGGCAAACTGTTGTGATAAAAATCTTCCATTTGTGTTATTAATTTGTCCCAAAAGAAGTTCAGAGCCTACTGCAATGATTTCTGCATCCATATTTTCAAAACCACCCATTCGTTTACTTAGAATTAACAAATACCTCTTTGTTTTTTATAAAATAATCCAAACCAGACCATATTGTAAAGATTAATGCAATCCATAAAGTGATATTAGCAAACGGCAGCGAAATGAGGGCAAATGGTAAGTTATGCAACAATAATGCTGAAATAGCTACTATTTGTGCCCATGTTTTGATTTTACCAAGCTGGTTCGCTGCAACTACTTCCCCTGTACCAGCTAATACCAATCGTAATCCAGTCACAGCAAATTCACGGCTAATGATAACGATAGCAATCCAAGACTGATCGTACATTAAATCTAGATCAACCAATACAATTAATGCAGCCGAAACCAGAAGTTTATCAGCCAATGGATCTAAAAATTTCCCTAAATCAGTAATCATATTATATTTTCTGGCAAAATGACCATCAATCCAATCCGTAGTAGAAGCTATAATAAAGAGAATAGCTCCCGCTAAATGCGCAACTGGTAATTTGTACTCTCCCCAGGTAAGCGTCCCCCATGAAAAAGGTACGAGCATGATGATTAAAAAAACTGGTATTAAACAGATTCTTGCTACTGTAATCTTATTAGGCAGATTCAAACTTTTAACCTCCAAAATTTACGCCTGCTTTTTGGGCAATGCGTTTTCAATCTAAATAATATGAGGCCTAAGGCCAAGATATTTCCTATGTATAATTTAACTCAAAACCCAATGTTATATGCCGGGCAAACCATTTTCAACCTTTGAAATATAAAGAGAAAAATAGTCATCTAAAGATGACTATTCGGCTTTCGTAAATTGTATCGTAACCAATTGCGTATTCACTTCAGTCGGTGAAATAGAATACTCCAGCTTCTCATCATTCACATAAATTTCAGTTTCATATGCTCTGCCTATATTGATGACAGCTTCTTTTTCATTGGTGAAATCAATTTCCTGGCTTTCGTTTTTATTAATTGTGCCCTGGAATAGTAATTTCCCTTCTCCGTTATTAATGCCAACCCACGGTGAGCCTTTAGAAGTCACCTTTAATTTAAAGGTATCTGTATTTTTCAATTCATACGTACTATTTTTACCGCTAGTGCTGACAACGGCAAGTTCCTGCTGTGTCTTTTCATCTACAGCGTCATCTGCATCATCTTTTTTGTCAGATGTATCTTCTTTTTTTACATCTTGCTTTTTGTCTGCTTTTTCTTCTTCTTTATTAAACTCATCACTTTTATTGTATCCAACCGCTTCATTCTGTTTATCGTTCTTTTTATCGTCACTATCAGGCTTACTCATATTACTGGATACTAGCACCCAAATTAAAATAGCAACACCAATAACTAAAACGGCAACCAGGATTTTAGGTAACATTTCTACAACTTTGGAGTCCCCAGCAGGAATCGTTTTCCGGGATTGGACCCTCGAAAGTTGTTCAGGTAGTTCCTCACTATAAACTGAAGGCACTTCACTCTTGTACTGTTCAAAAATCTCTTCTGAATCCAGTCCGACCGCTTCACAATATTGCTTAATGAATGCCCGTACATAAAACTTTCCAGGCATCATACTGTAATTGCCCTCTTCAATTCCAATGAGGTAACGCTTTTGAATCTTCGTTAATTCTTGTAAATCTTCTAAGCTAAGCCCTTTGGCTTCCCTAGCTTCCTTTAATCGATTACCTAACTCAGTCAAATAAAACACCTGCCATTTTAAAAGTCAAAGGAACCAAATTCCGACCCTGAAAACTCGTCTTTTTGGTCGACAACTTCATATGTTATTTCTTCATCTGGATTGTTTCGCAATTCAATAATATAATCAAAGTCTTCGAGAGTATACTCCGTATTTTGTACAAAAACGTCAGGATGTTCGATGACTTTGACAGCATCAAGCCTCATGATTTCACGGATTAGCTGCCAATGACGCTCATTTGCACGGCGAGTTGAAACAATCCCATCTAAAATAAACAAATTATCATTGTTATATTCATCTTCAATAAGCTGACTGCGGATAGTCTGCTTTAAAAGGGTCGATGACACAAATAACCATCTTTTATTAGCACATACACTCGAGGCTACGATAGATTCGGTTTTCCCTACGCGGGGCATGCCTCGAATCCCGATTAACTTATGACCTTCTTGTTTAAATAACTCGGCCAAGAAATCGACAAGCAACCCTAGTTCATCACGGACAAACCTGAACGTGTTTTTTTCATCAGCATCGCGCTGAATATAACGCCCATGCCTGACAGCAAGACGATCACGCAATTTAGGTTCCCTAAGCTTAATGACCTTTATCGTATCCATCGTATGGAGGATTGATTCGAATCTTTCTATATTCCGGCTATCTTCTGCCATTAGAAGTAAACCTCGCCTACCTTCATCGACACCGTTAATAGTGATGATATTGATGGATAGCATACCCAGCAGGGATGAAATATCCCCCAATAAACCTGGACGGTTGACTTGAATTTCATATTCAAAATACCATTCTTTTTTCTCCACGATAACACTCCTTAAGCCTAGAAGCTTTTACCCAACATTCGAGCAAAACTTATCCATCATAAATTTCAAGGTCTGTAACCATTAATTATTATTGTCTAGCTTCTATAATATAGTATTTCGTGATAAGTTAAAAGGAAAAACCCTATAAAAGTGTTCATTTTTATATTAGGGGATAGATCAGGTAGTTATCTTCAAGCCAAAGGCCCTGTTATTTAAATAACAGGGCCTTTGGCTTGAAAATTTACTTTGTTCCATTGTTTCCAACTAACTTGACCATAACGCTTGCCATGGCATGTTTTTCTTCTTCGCTTGCGACCGACCAAAGGTCAGCAATTACTTTCTGTTGATCATTTTTAGGCTCAACTTGCTGTGAAAGGTAATCACCAATTTCGAAAGCTAAGTTGTTAACAGCACCTTCTGACAAACCTTGATGTTCACCTTGATTTAATCTGTCGCCTAAGAAATTTTTCCATTGATCCCAATTGTCTAATACAGACATGAATGGTCACCCTTTCCTTCAAAATAGTACATAGATATTTTGTGAAGGAAACGAAAGAATTATACATAGTATTAAAAAAATCAGGTGTACCAGCCACCGTTTACTCCTAAGATTTGCCCGGTTATATAAGAGGCCTTGTCAGACAGTAAATAGAACACGGCCTCGGCTACTTCCTTCGAACTACCCATACGCCCCATAGGAATATCGCCTTTTATGATTTCCAAGTCTTGGGCACTGAAAGACTCAAGCATAGAAGTGGAAATTGCACCGGGAGCAACTGCATTGACCCGAATTCCATTAAGAGATACTTCTTTGCTTAACGCCTTAATAAAAGCATTTTGACTGCCCTTGACCATTGAATATAGCACTTCACAAGATGCACCCGTCTGTCCCCAAATGGATGTGACGGCCACGATGGCAGCTTGTTCTTGATACATTAATTTCGGAAGTAGTTCCTTTGTTAATTGGAAAGGACTCGTTACATGCAACTGAACCATTTCATTAACGATTTGCTCATCCATATCGGATATGAGTCCATAATAGCTATTGCCACTGTTGAGAACGATGGCATGAAGGGCAAAAATATTTTGCGCCAATTTCTTGTATCCGTCCGCCGCGGCTAAATCTGCTTGAATCGGAATAAGTTCAACCTGATATTGTTTAAGCTCTTCAATCAACTTCCGAATCGCTTCCTCATTGCTGTTGTAATGTAGATAAAGTGAATAGTTCTCCTCGGCGAGCTTTACAGCAATTTCCCTGCCGATTCCTCCACTCGCTCCCGTAATAAGGGCAAAACGCTTCTCCACATTCTCGCCCCCTTTATATATTATTTTGGAAGTACCTGACAGACTGTCATCCGTTCATCGGAAATAAATTCCTTGGCGACCTTCCCGATATCTTCAATCGTAAGTTTTTCCAATACCGATACCACATCAAACAAGTTCATATCATTGAAAGCATATCGGGTGAATTGATTCGCAATATATTCCGGTGAATTCAGAGAACGAAGGAAAGAACCGATTTTCTTCTTAATCGTCCTTTGCAGGCTTTCTTCACTCAAGCCGGTTCCAGATTTGGACTTTTGCAGAATTTCCAATAAAGACTCTGTTAGTTCTTCAGGTTTTGTACTATCCCCGCCAATTAATGCAAACCCAAAACCTTGTTCCTGCGTATAGTCATAAGAGAAGCTTTGATCAATCAAACCCTTCTCGTACATTGTTTCGTGCAGAGGAGAACTTTTGCCGAACAACATTTCTAAATAAATATTGGTCGCCAACTCCCTTTTCAATAGTTGTACACCGGATTGATAAACATCGGTAGCCTTGATTCCCACCATCACTTTCGGTGTCTGAACATTCATTTTTAATATTTCCTTATCTTTAGCAACCGTTTCCGGCTCCGCTTCAAATTTACGCTCTACTTCCGGCTGTTCCTGATATTCTTTATTATTTTGATTATCCCGAATCAACTTCATGGTACTTTCAGCATCAACCGGTCCTACAACGAATAACAGCATGTTGCTTGGATGATAAAACGTATTATAACATTCGTAAAGCATGTCTTTCGTAATACCAGCAATAGATTCCACCGTACCGGCAATATCGATTTTCACAGGATGTTGATGATACATGTTTGCAATCGTCCCGAAATATAATCGCCAATCAGAATTATCATCATACATATTAATTTCCTGCCCAATGATTCCTTTTTCCTTCTCTACAGTCTTTTCCGAAAAATAAGGGTCCTGAACAAAGTCGATCAACGTCGTTAAATTCCTTTCAAAGTCGGAAGTGCTTGAGAATAGATAAGCTGTCCGGGTAAACGAAGTGAAGGCATTTGCAGATGCTCCCTGCTTTGAGAATTGCTGAAAAACATCACCATCTTCTTTTTCAAAAAGCTTATGTTCTAGAAAATGTGCAATTCCATCAGGCACCTTCGTGAATTCCTTTTGATTCAATGGTTTAAAATGATTATCGACTGAACCATACTTCGTTGTAAACGTCGCGAAGGATTTATTAAACTCTTTTTTCGGGAGAATATATACTTCAAGGCCATTCTCCAATTTTTCATGGAAAAGCTCTTCTTTCAATTGACTAAATACTATTTTCTCCATTACCCTTGCACCTCCGCTTCTGTTAGGAAATAGATCGTATCAAGCTGAATTTTTTGACCAACGGCGACGATTTCTTCCTTTGTCGTCTGCTCTGTTTTTGCAAACCATTCGTCGAGTGAGATATCATGGCCGGAAACCACATTATGATATAAAATTTCGACCAGACCTCTCGAAACGTCAATGGTTTCAAGAAGCTGATTTTTAATGACCGCTTTTGTCTGTGCCAGTTCTTCTTCAGAAAAATTCCCTTGCTTCATTTCATTCATTTGTTCATTAATAATATCTAGTGCTTGCTTATAGTTAGCATTTTCAATACCTGCCATAACCATTAGAAGGCCTTTATGACTTTCGAGCCTGGAGGCTGCGTAATAGGCAAGGCTAGCTTTCTCCCGGACATTGATGAAAAGCTTTGAATGTGAAAAGCCACCAAAAATCCCATTGAATAGCTGTAGTGCATAATAATCCGAATCACCATACGCGACATGGGTTCGATAACCTATATTCAATTTTCCTTGTTTCACGTCAGAATTCTCAATGATTTCTTTTTCCTTACCTACTTCTTTACCTGTATCCCTCTGCAGCCTTGCCGGCACACGATCTGGAAGGAGGGAGACATATTTGTCAGCTAAGACTTCAACTTCTGCTTCATCGATATCTCCGATCACATATAAATCAATTTCATCCTCAGTTAATACTTTTTTATAATAGGTAAAAAGGGACTCAGGGGTAATCGTCTCCAAGTCTTGTAGATTCCCGCTCGCTTCTAGAGCATATGGTTCGTTTTTGCACATTTCTTCAACAAGTCGTGTAGCAGAATACCGCATTTTATCATCGGAAATTGATTGAATCCGCTGTTTTAATGACCGAATTTCATTAGAGACCGTTTTGTGGTCAAAGGCTTCACCATTTTTCTTTGGATGAAATATCACTTCGGATAACAACATAAAAGCCTTTTCAAGAAGCGGCGTCGGGTCACTTAGAAATTTTTCATTGACGATATCGATTGTAAAGCTTAGGATTTGGTATTCTCCTTTTTTAGCGACATCGACATAAAACCCTGCTCCATAAAGATCATCAAGATAAGATCGAAGCTCGGGTGTTGTAGGATATTTACTTGTATTGCTTTGTAGCACATATGGCAGTAATGCACGATATGTAACGTTCTCTTTTGTCAACGGTGCTTTCATTTTCAGAACGAGAGTATTCGTTTTATATTTATCCGTGCGGACCACGTGAAGCCTGTAGCCGCTTTTTTCCGTAATTGTATCGGAAGCAATAGACATGAATAATCCTCCTCAATATATAATTCAACTTTATTAGCTTATTGTTTGTAGATAGGTAACCTTTTAAACATCTACTTAAAATATACATGCGAAAGGAAAAATCATGCAAGTTACAGCTATTTTTTTTATTTCAACAAGGACTCCACATATTGCTTAAATCTTTCCTCTCTGTAACAAGGAAAAACCGGTCAGCACACAAAGCGGACCGGTTAATAACTTATCTTTTCCCTTTAATATATGGCTGACCAGAAGCTTTTGGAGCATCTGCGCGGCCAATGAAGCCTGTTAATGCTATGATTGTTAGTACATAAGGCGCGATTAATAGGTAAACGGATGGGATGTCCTTGAAGAAAGGAAGGCTCGATCCTACAATGCTTAAACTCTGGGCTAATCCAAAGAATAGCGCTGCCCCCATCGCACCGATTGGATGCCATTTACCGAAAATCATAGCGGCAATGGCCATAAATCCTTGACCATTAATTGTCGCATGATTAAATTCATTCGAAAAAATAGTAGCATAAATCGCACCGCCGATTCCACCAAATGCACCAGATAGCAGAACCGCTGCATAGCGGATTTTCGTAACATTGACCCCCATCGTATCAGCAGCCATAGGATGCTCCCCTACTGCACGAATCCTTAAACCAAATGGGGTTTTATAAAGTACATACCATACGACAAAAGATATCAAAATAGCTATATAGACAATATAATAACCATTTGAAAAAAGGATAGGACCTATAAATGGAATATCACTTAATAAAGGAACATCGATCCTTGGGAATGTTTCTGTAATTCGATCTGTTTGGCCTTTGTCATAAATCAGCTTCACTAAAAACATAGTGAGGCCTACAGCCAATAAGTTGATTGCAACCCCACTTACCGTTTGATCAGCTCTAAAAGTTATACACGCCACCGCATGAAGAACTGAGAATAACAATCCAGCAATCATTGCCGCTAAAACAGCCAGCCATGGAGTCCATTCCCCGAAAACATCTGCAAACATTAAGTTAAAAACAATTCCTGTAAAGGCACCAATGACCATTAATCCTTCTAAACCAATGTTTATGACACCTGCTCGTTCAGAAAACACTCCTCCGAGTGAAGTGAATATAAGTGGAGCAGCTAGAGCAATCATAGATGGAATAATAATTTGTAATACTTGGTAAAAATCCACTTATTTCACCCCTTTCTTAAATCGAGCGGCAATCCAACGAATAAAATAACTGGATGCGACGAAGAAAATAATTAATGCTATGACAATATCCACAATTTCACTTGGTATGCCAGTTTCGAGCGGCATATTTAAGGCCCCTGCCTTCAGACCGCCAAATAATAAAGCAGCAAGAACTACTCCAATAGCCGTATTCGCTCCTAGTAAGGCTACTGCAATCCCATCAAAGCCCATACCTGTAAATCCACCTTTGACCGCAGCATAACCGAAGGTCCCTAAGCCTTCCATGGCACCAGCAAGGCCTGCAAATGCACCAGAAATAACCATGGAAAGAATGATGTTTTTATTAACGCTCATCCCTGCATACTCTGATGCGTGCTGATTGAATCCTACCGCTTTCAGTTCAAATCCCGTTTTTGTTCTTTCGAGAATGAACCACATGATGATTACACAAATAATGGCTACGACTATTCCCCAATGCATGCGGGAAAAATCCGTAATGCTTTCAAAGAAAGGAGACCGTAGTGATGCTGTATCAGCAATTCTTTCAGTTTTATCTAGCTTGTCTGTCATTACATTCCGAATTAAATAATTCGTTACATATAAAGCTGTATAGTTCAGCATAATAGAAACGATTACTTCGTGTACTCGAAACTTAGCTTTTAAATACCCCGGAATAAATGCCCACAAAGCACCTGCAGCTGCTCCCGCTAAGATCGCTAATGGCAAATGGATAATTCTTGGAAGATCAAAGGCAATCCCTACCCATACTGCGGCCAGCCAACCAACAATTAATTGCCCTTCGACTCCGATATTGAACAGACCCGTACGAAAAGCAAAGGCTACCGCCAAACCAGCGAGGATATAAGGAATAATTGTCCTGACGGATTCTCCTACATAATACGAATCTCCAACAATTCCACCAATCATGGAGCTATACCCTGCAATTGGATCATAGCCACTTACTAACATGATGATAGCCCCAACAATTAAGCCAAGGATAACCGCAATCACTGGACTTGTTAATTTAGAAAAATACTTAGACATTTTGTTTTCCACCTGCTTCCATACGCTTGCTGCCAGCCATAAGAAGACCAAGCTCCTGTTCAGTCGTTTCTTTAGGATTGACAATGGCGACGATTTCTCCTTCATAAATAACGGCAATTTTATCGCTCACATTCATGATTTCTTCTAATTCGAATGAAATGAGAAGTACCGCTTTTCCTGCATCACGCTGTTCAATCAGGCGTTTATGAATAAATTCAATCGCCCCAACATCGAGTCCGCGAGTTGGCTGCGCGGCAATCAATAGATCTGGGTTCCTATCAACTTCCCTTCCTATGATTGCCTTTTGCTGATTCCCGCCAGAAAGGGCCCTAGCTGGCGTATATTCACTTGGAGTCCGAACATCGTAACTTTTAATCAATGAACGCGCTTTTTCAAAGATTCTCTTTGAATTCAAAATACCAGCTTTTGAATAGGGCTTTTGATAATATGTTTGCAAGACGATATTTTCTCCAATGCTATAATCGAGAACCAAGCCATGCTTATGCCTGTCTTCTGGAATATGACCCACGCCTGATTCAGTAATTTTGCGCGGCTTTAGATTCCTAATTTCTTTCCCATTTAATTTTATGGACCCTGCTGTCGTCTTCCTTAAGCCTGCTAATGCTTCAATTAATTCCGATTGACCATTGCCATCTACACCGGCAATCCCGACAATCTCCCCTGCACGAACCGTTAATTCCAAGTTCCGGACAGCTGAAACTCCCCGTGAATCCTTGACTTCTAGTCCGCTAACATCAAGAACAACATCAGAGGGGGAGGCTGCCGTTTTTTCAGTTTTAAATAGAACTTCCCGACCAACCATTAAGCTGGCCAATTCGTTAGGATTCGTTTCATTGACATTCACTGTTCCAATCCCCTGCCCCTTGCGGATGACAGTTACCCGATCACAAACCTCCATAATTTCCTTAAGTTTGTGAGTAATCAAAATGATTGATTTCCCCTCTTTGATCAAAGCCTTCATTATAAAAATCAGTTCCTTAATCTCTTGAGGAGTCAACACAGCTGTTGGCTCATCGAAAATCAGTATCTCTGCACCACGGTATAGCGTTTTTAGAATTTCGACACGCTGCTGCATCCCTATTGAAATATCTGCAATTTTTGCATAAGGGTCGACACGAAGCTGATATTGTTCTGATAGTTTCCTAACTTCCTCACTCGCTTCTTTTAAGTCGATTTTACCTCCTTTGGAAGGTTCTTTTCCTAAAATTATATTTTCTGTTACTGTAAAAGGGTCAACAAGCATAAAATGCTGATGCACCATCCCAATCCCTAATTCATTGGCAATGTTCGGGCTGGTAATCTTGACTGGCTTACCATTTACACGGATTTCTCCCTGCTCTGGCTGGTATAGGCCGAATAAAACATTCATCAATGTAGATTTACCCGCACCATTTTCACCTAATAATGCGTGAATCTCCCCTTTTTTCACTTGAAGGGTTACGTTATCATTAGCGACGATGCCTGGGAATTCCTTACGGATATTCAGCATCTCAATTACATATTCCACGTATTATCAACTCCTAAAATGAGTGTAAATGATTCTTTATTAGAAAATTGCTGATCCTTACCAATTTGGTTTTATTGAAAAAACCAAATGAAAAACTACGATTCTATCATAGTTTTTCATTCGATATTTTACAGTCTCAAGGAACTATATGTAGAAAAGAAAGAATAGAGGGCAATTATGCCTCCCTACTCTCTCTAAAATCACAGCTTATAAACCAAGTTTTTTGAATTCTTTATCCGTACCAGGAACTACGAATTCACCTGATTTAATTTTCTCTGTCCATTCTTCAACCGCTTTTAAAGATTCTTCAGTTACGTTATCTTTTGTATCAGAAATGCCTACACCATTTTCTTTGATACCGTATTCGATAACTTCTCCACCTGGGAAGTTTCCTTCTTTGGCTTTCGTAGAAAGGTCTTTAACTGCAACATCAACACGTTTTATCATAGAAGTTAAAGTAACGTTGTCGTCCGTTCCAGGAACAGCTCCTAATTTAGCTTGGTCACTGTCTACACCGATAACATAAATTTCTCTCTTAGGATCTTTTTGTTTTTGCTCGACTGCCTCAGTAAATACACCTTTTCCAGTTCCGCCAGCAGCATGATAAATGATATCAATACCTGAAGAATACATAGATCCTGCAGTAGATTTCCCGATGTCAGCTTTATTGAAATCTCCGGCATATTTAACTTCTACCTTCGCATCCGGATTTACAGATAAAACCCCAGCCTTAAAGCCAATTTCGAATTTCTTGATTAATTCAGATTCAACTCCACCGATAAAACCGACTTTGTTTGTTTTCGTTTGTAGACCGGCAATTACACCAACAAGGAATGATCCTTGCTGTTCTTTAAAATTAATGCTGGCTACATTCTTTTTATCTACAACTGTATCCACAATAGCAAATTGTGAATCTGGACGTTGGTCAGCCACTTCACCAACAGACTCGGCTAAAAGGAAACCGATACCGTAGATAAGTTTGTAATCTTCACGAACAAGCGTATTCAAGTTTTTAGCATAGTCAGCATCCGATTTAGATTGAAGATAGTTGTATCCATCTTTACCTTTTTCCAAATCATTTTCTTTACCAAATTCCTGAATTCCCTTCCAAGCTGATTGGTTGAACGATTCATCATCGACGCCGCCTGTATCGGTAACCATAGCTACTGTGAAGTTATCCTTCTTTTCTTTTCCATTTGAAGATTCTTTATCATCATTCTCTGAATTACCACATGCTCCTAAAAGCGTACCAGCAGCAAGAACAAGTGAAAGAGCTAGACCTAATTTGCGCTTTTTCAATTTTTTACCCCCTAAGATTTATAATTTTTCAGCAGGAATGTTCTGAAAAGTCATTCATGTTTGCGTTTTCACATCTCGGTAAATTTTTTTTTACATACGTTTGATCAATTTTTAAGAATCGAAACAAACGCTTGCATTCATCCGTATGTAAGAGTTTTGAACTAAACTCGCTTCCGAAGAACATGAAAACTAAACATATTGGCTTTAAAGTAGTTTACAGAATATAGGATAGGCTGGTCCCAATCATCCAGATGCATCTGCTTCAGAACAAGTAATGCGGCTTCTGACGAACATTTCAGGATAGGAGAAACTTTCTCATGATACCCGATCGGCTCAATTTCTGCTACGGCATGTGTAATTTTCCGATTCGCATCTCTTTCCAATATATCAAAAAGAGACTCATCATTACGCTCAAAATTTTCTGAAAGAATTGATTCAGGAATTTTGTCGACACAGTAGATAACCGGCTCGCCATCTGCTGTTCTTACACGTTCAATACTCACGATGCGTTCATCTGGTGAACAAGAAAACCTGCGGATATCCTCGTCTGTAGGTTCTTGAGCCGTCGAGCTTAAGAAAATCGTACCCGGCTTCATCCCTGCCTCTTCAATCATGTTCGTGACACTTTTTAATTGCTCGATACCAGAAGTAAACCGAGGTTTTGGATTGACAAAAGTTCCAACTCCATGGCGGCGAATGATAATGTTTTCTTCTTCTAAAATCCGCAGCGCTTCTCGAAGTGTCGCCCTACTCACTCCCAGTTTTTTAGCAAGATCAAATTCAGAAGGGAATTTTTCATTTTCCTGATAAACTCCTGCTTCAATATCCTGCTTCAGGTAATCAATGACCTGCAAATATAAATGTCGACTATCTGATTTAATTGACATACAGTTTCCCCCAGCTAGTTTCTTAAGACATCAGACCTCTGATGTTGAATCATTCCTACTAATCGAAAATAATATAACATTTTTTTCGATATAAATAAATAGTGTTTTACTATTTAACATAAAAGAATTTAGGATAAATTACCCTCACCTGTGCCTTTTACTCTAGTAAAGGCCGTAGAAGTTGTACGATTATTCTCCTAAATCAGATAAAATTTTTTTTTTATAAATGCAAAATGAAAATCGGTAGCTTTCTTTTCAAGATACTTTTTTCCTGTATAATAGTATTTATCTTCTTTGAAGGGATGAACACATGATGTTAAACATTACAGAATACAGCGTTGAAAAATTGAATGATCCATTTGGGATTTTATCCGGAGAGCGTTTCGAGTATTTCTTGGATATTGAAGTACCGGAAGAAGACGAGCTCTTTTCAGAGAATGGTTTATATATCCGGGTACTATTTGTTGTTGAAGAACAAGTAGGCAAGCTGATTAAATATGATATTTATGAAAAAGGGAACGACGAAGTACTCGATTTTGATTTAGAGGAAGAGGAAGAAGCAATGATTTCTGACTTCTGCTTTAAACATTTAGACGAAGCAATGATCAATTAAAAAAACCGGGCGCCTGCCCGGTTTTTTAATTACCTATGATAAATGAGCTTCATCCTGTTCATCTTTAGATAACAATACATTTCGTGGTTTGCTGCCCTCATATGGACCGACAATTCCTCTTGCTTCCATTTCATCAATTAATCTGGCAGCACGGGTATAGCCAATCCGGAAACGACGTTGCAGCATCGAGACAGATGCCGTCTGCATTTCTATAATTAAGGACACAGCATCCCCGTATAAACTATCTTCGACTTCACCGCTAGAAGTCTCTTGTATTTCGTCCGGAATCATTTCTTCATTATACTGAGCTTTCTGTTGCGAAATAACATATGTGACGACTTCCTCTACTTCATGATCGGATAAAAAGGCACCTTGGACCCGAACCGGTTTCGAAGCTCCCGCCGGCAAGAATAGCATGTCACCTCGTCCTAATAGTTTTTCGGCTCCCCCCATATCCAGAATCGTTCTTGAATCTGTCATCGATGATACACTAAAAGCAATCCGGGATGGGATGTTCGCTTTTATGACCCCTGTTATAACATCGACAGACGGCCGCTGAGTGGCAATGATTAAATGGATGCCAGCAGCCCGTGCCATTTGAGCAAGGCGTGTGATGGCATCCTCCACATCATTTGAGGCGACCATCATCAAGTCAGCCAATTCATCCACAATAACTACGATATAAGGCAGGAGTGGCTGCTTGGCATCTTCCTCAATATTATACCGATTAATATAATCGTTATAACCTTCAATATTACGAGTACCAGAATGAGAAAATAGCTCATAGCGACGTTCCATTTCACTGACCACTTTTTGCAAAGCCTGAGCAGCTTTTTTGGGATTTGTCACAACTGGGGCCAGTAAATGGGGAATTCCATTATATACATTAAGCTCCACCATTTTAGGATCAATCATCATCATCTTCACTTCATGTGGTTTTGCCCGCATTAAGATACTCGTGATAATACCGTTAATACAAACGGATTTCCCACTGCCTGTCGCTCCCGCTACAAGTAAATGCGGCATTTTATTAAGCTCCGCCTTAACCGCTTCACCCGAAATATTCCGTCCTAAACCGATTTGAAGTTTCGCATCAGGCTTGTCAACTTCTTTCGCCTCTAAAACTTCCCGTAGTGACACCATCGCCACCTCGGAGTTAGGGACTTCTATTCCAATCGCCGATTTACCGGGAATTGGTGCTTCAATACGGATATCTTTCGCTGCTAGAGCCAAGGCCAGATCATCGGAAAGACTGACAATTTTACTGACCTTGACACCCACATCCGGATGTACTTCATATTTGGTTACAGCTGGGCCTAAATGAACCTGTGTGACCCTTGCTTTAACTCCAAAGCTATGGAAAGTGCGTTCAAGCTTTGCCGCGTTTTCATGTATTAATTGATACTCCCCGCTTTGGTCTGTTTTTTTGGGCTGCAATAATAAAGAGAGTGGCGGTAAAAGATATTCTTTATTTTCTATTTCTGTAAAATTCATAGGCGGAACAGCATCATCTTGCTCCTCTGTACTTTCAACTGTAGGTGTCGCTTTAACCGGAAGTACTTCAGTTTCGTCGCCATAGGCTTTATCAGCAAAGCTTGAAATGATCCGTTCCGTTGCCATTTGCTGTGTTTCATCTTCCGTCTGAATAGCCTGAACTGTTTCTTCCACCGATTCTTTTTCACGTTTTTTCTTTTTAACTGGATTTTTTTTCTTTTCTTTTTTGTCATCATTCCATGTTTTCATATCGTCTCTGAAAGCAGACCATTGCTTTATAAAAAAGCCACCAAGACCCATGAAAAATTTACCAAGAGTTTCTCCTAACGTTTTGCCGGTCAATAACACGCCCCCTACAATGATAAAGAGGAATGAAACTATTTTTGATCCCGCTTCATCAAATAAGAAATGAGAAGCAGCAAATAAAATCGCACCGATCATTCCACCGCCAAGATCCTTGGTACTTGTCTTGCCGGTCACTTCCATCCAGAATAATTCCCATGTATTCGAAATGACGCTCGGCTTCGTAAATGGGCCTCCATCTGCAAGCATATTAAACAGAGTTACATGACTAAGTAACAGCATGCTAGCGACAAGGAAATACATTCCTATTAATTGTCGTTTCAGCAAGTAAGGGACTTCTCTTTTAATCATCAAATAGAATCCGGCAGCAATCGCTCCCAGTAAAAAGAGGATATACCATTCTCCCATAAAGAAGCGGATTAAAAAGACCGTCCCTTTTCCGACTGCCCCAAGCTTTGCAATTGCGATGACTGCCAACCCTATTAAAGTCAAGCCAATTAATTCATATTTCAGCGTAATTTTTAATTTCTCTGTACTTTTCTTTTTCCTGCGTTTCTTCTTTGCCATAACATCACCTGATTCTTCATGAAACTATTCTATCCATCCTATTCAACATCCTGTAGTGATTTCCCTTCACAAAACAAATGTTCGCTCACTAATTATACCAAATAAAAATGACCTTGTCCCTTGATACAGCTAAATTACAACTCATAATGACAATTCTTTCATATAATGAATAAAGCAGCCAAGCGGCTGCTAATTTTTTTCTTAGTATATCATAATTTACCTATATTAGCGTTTTTTCTAGCTTTTCAACTGTTCGAAAACATTGATGACGGCACCCGGCTGAATGTGAACATTCATATAATCTTCAGGGTTTGTGCTCACAATTCGATCGATACGAAACGTTCTCCCTCCGTCATGTTCAACCATCACATGAACCCCATTATATATCATTTCAATTAAATTCGCAGTCTTCTCATGATGATGAGGGAAAATGATTTCCTCAGGAACAATGGTGTAGAGTGTCATTGTAGAAGCCCCTCTTCCCCTGCTATTTTTGGCCTTCTCTCATCCATAAAGCTATTTAGTTTTCTCATGGCTTGACCGACTCCACCAACATCATCAATCATCCCAATTTCAACCGCCTCGGCACCAATCACATTCGTGCCAATATCTCGGGTTAGATTTCCTTTAGCGAACATTAGGTCTTTAAAACTTTCTTCCGTGACGTTGGAATGCCTCGTAACAAATTTAATAACTCGTTCTTGCATTTTATCCAAGTACTCAAAGGTTTGCGGCACTCCTATGACAAGACCTGTCAAACGTATAGGATGAATAGTCATAGTCGCTGTTTCAGCTATATAGGAATGGTCACAGGAAACAGCAATCGGAACACCAATAGAATGGCCCCCGCCAAGTACAATCGACACGGACGGCTTGGATAGGGATGCCAACATCTCGGCAATGGCTAGCCCCGCTTCAACGTCTCCTCCTACTGTATTTAAAATAACTAGCAGTCCCTCAATATTTGGATTTTGTTCAATTGCCACAATTTGTGGAATAACATGTTCATATTTGGTCGTTTTATTCTGAGGCGGCAGCTGCATATGTCCTTCAATTTGTCCAATGATCGTCAAACAATGGATTTTTGAGTCCTGTGATAGTTGCGGGACGTTTGTAGTTCCCAGCTGCTGGATTTTTTCAATCAAAGTCGAATTTTTACCTTCCTGCCGGCCTTCATTTTCATTTGGTAATGGTGCATTATCCACTATGCCAACCCCTTTCTCTAAAGCCTATAGCTTTATTATGTCACGAGTCTCAGACTTCATTCTTCAAGATAAAGAGGTTTCACTTAGATAAAAAAAAACCTGACAATAATTTGTCAGGTTTTTTTTACTTAATACTCCATGATTATTGGTAAAATCATTGGACGGCGTTTCGTTTTTTCATAGAAGAATTGATTTAAGGCATCACGCATTTCCTGTTTCAGAGTAGACCAATCGAAAGGTTGGCGCGATCCATTTTTCTTCACGATTTCACTTACAATCTCAGTAGCTTCCCCAATCATTTTTTCTGATTCACGTACATATACGAAACCTCGTGAAATGATTTCTGGGCCAGCTGCAATACTTTTATCTTGACGGTTCAATGTGACAACGACGATTAAAATGCCATCCTGTGATAACAAGCGACGATCACGGAGTACGATATTACCCACATCTCCAACACCGCTCCCGTCAATTAAGATATTTCCTGCAGTGACTTTGCCGGATAGGCCCATTTTGTCACCTTTTAGTTCGATGACATCACCTTTTTCAGCAATCACGATATTTTCCCGTTTTACCCCTGCAGCAATTCCTACTTTTTGATGGGCATATAAATGACGGTATTCTCCATGTACTGGGATAAGGAATTTAGGATTCATCAAGTTAATCATCATTTTCAGTTCTTCTTGACTGCCATGACCCGTTACGTGCACTTTATATTTACTAGCAGATACTACCTCTGCACCTACCCTGTAAAGTAAGTCAACGGTTTTCGATAAAATAAGTTCGCCGCCCTGTAAGGGGGATGCACTTATCAAGACTGTATCTCCCTTTTTAATCGTTACCTGCTTATGAGTCTGTTTCGCCATTTTTTGAAGCGCTGCAATAGGCTCTCCTTGATGCCCAGTCGATAATACAACGATTTCACGATCATCATACTTGTTAATTTCATTGACCGGGATAATCAGCTCTTCCTCGACCTTTAAGTATCCAAGATTTAAGGCTGTTTCATAAACACGTTGCAAGCTTTTACCCACAACCGCCACTTTCCTTCGACTAGCCGCCGCTGCATTGAAGACATGCTGAATTCGATTAATATTTGAAGCAAAGCAAGCAACAATAATTCTTCCAGAAGCTGCATGGAAGGCTTCTGTAATATCCCTTGACACAACTGCTTCAGATGGCGTATAACCCGGTCTTTCCGCTCCTGTGCTATCAGATAGCAAGCAAAGGACACCCTCTTCTCCAATACTTGCCATTTTACCGATTTCTGGTTTATAAAGATCGGTTGCAGCTTGATCAAATTTGAAATCCCCTGTATAGACGATGGCTCCTTCACGCGTATGGATTACAACTCCGACAGAATCGGGAATACTATGGTTTGTCCTGAAAAAGGACACGGCTGCTTGAGGGAAACTTAAAAGAGAATCTGAATCGATCTCAGTAAATGTTGCCCTGCCATTAAAGCCGTCTTCCTTTAATTTTGTTTTGATTAAAGCAAGTGTAAGCTTTGTACCGTAAACAGGTACCGGTAAATATTTTAATACATAAGCAAGCGCACCCATATGGTCTTCATGACCATGGGTAATGAAAATCCCCTGTACCCGTTCTTTATTATCCATCAAATAAGAAATGTCAGGAATTACCGCATCAATTCCCAACATTTCTTCTTCTGGCAGCATTAAACCTGCATCAAGAAGATAGAGGTCTTCATTTACCTCAATGACGTACATATTTTTACCAAGTTCCCCTTGTCCTCCAAGAGAAATAACTTTTATTCCATTATTTTTATCTTTACCCAATCGAATATCCTCCTTAAAAAATCGCCGTTCATAATTTCCCAATGATTTCATTATAACCGATGTTCAAAAAACATGACAACACATACCATTTTCTAAGGAATTTTTTTACTTTATTTCCTATTTTAAAAATAGTCCTGCATTTATGTAGAAGGCATCCATTCCCTCTGCTAAGGGTGAACACATGACTTTTATCCTTTTCTAATCGAAAGATAATTAAAAGTATAAACTTTTATCCTATAACTGGAAAGAAAATCATCTTTATTTTCCAAACAAATACATCTTTATGTAAAAACAAGCCAATCATAAATCGATCAGCTTGTTTAGAAACTATTTATTTTTTTAATACGGAGGCTAAAGATAGGCGCTCTTGTTCAGTCAATGGCACGATTGGCAGCCTGACTGAACCTACGTCAATTCCAAATAACTGAAGAGCTGTTTTAACTGGGGCAGGGCTAGGCGCTGCAAACAAGCTTTTAATAAGTGGTAACAGCTCCTGATGTAGCCTGGCCGCCTCGGCCGTATTCCCGCCGATAAAAGCTTCTATTATTTTTTGTAATTCATTACCGGCAATATGGGAAGCAACGGAAACTACTCCTGCTCCGCCAATCGCTAGTACTGGCAGCGTTAATGCGTCATCCCCGCTGTATAACGCAAAATCATCATCCGTTTCAGCAATGATTTGAGTCATCGCGTTTAAATCCCCGCTCGCTTCTTTTACTGCTACGATATTGGGAATTTTCGAAAGACGGATAATTGTTTCCGGTTCAATATTAACAGAAGCACGACCTGGGATGTTATATACCATTACAGGTAGCGTCGTACTTTCTGCAATTACTTTAAAATGTTGGTAAAGACCTTCTTGATTCGTTTTATTATAATACGGAGCCACAAGCATGATCGCATCTGCACCGTTTTGTTCTGCCTTTTTTGTCAACTCAATAGAAGCATACGTATTGTTGCTTCCCGTACCCATGATGACGGGTACCCGTTTTTCTACAACCTTCGAAACATGACGCAATAAGGCGATTTTTTCCTCCGAAGATAAAGTTGGAGACTCCCCAGTTGTGCCCGAAAGCACAAGTGAATCCGTTCCATTCGTTAATAAGTAATTGACCAATGAAGTCGTTTTTTGAAAATCAACATTTCCCTTGCTATCGAAAGGGGTGACCATTGCCGTTGATACTCTACCAAATATCATCATTTAACACCTCTTTAATTAATAAAACTTGTATGCTTATTATGCTTCACTTTCATGCAAATGAAATGCATAATGAAGTGAATTAACAGCTTCTACTAAATCTTCTTCTTTTACTAAAACCCAAATAGTCGTATGGCTGTCAGCAGATTGAAGAATAGCAATTTCTTTCTCAGAAAGCGCTGTGACAATCTTCGCTGCAACGCCTGGCACACCGTTGATGCCCGCACCGACTACAGAAACTTTAGCACAATTCCGCTCAATTACAGGTTCATGACCAAGCTCGGCCAAAATAGAAAGAGCAAGTTCTGTCATCTCCTCCGAAACCGTATAAACAACGCCATTTGGATAAATATTGATAAAGTCAACGGAAATGGAGGCATTGGCCATCGCTTTAAAAACTTCCGCCTGTAAATTATATTGGTCTTTTTTCGCGCGTACTTTAATTTGGGTTATTTTAGAAACGTGAGCTATTCCTGTAACTAGTCTTTCCCGTATGTCACTACCCTGGCTCCCCTTATTTACACCTGTGACAAGTGTTCCTAATCCATCACTGTATGTTGATCGGATCCTGATCGGAACTTTTGCCTGCATGGCAATTTCAACAGCACGGGGATGAATGACCTTGGCACCTTGATAAGCCATGTTACAAACTTCTGTATAAGAAACGACCGATAATGGACGAGCTTGCTCGGCAATACGTGGATCGGCAGTCATTATTCCTTCCACATCCGTAAAAATATCGACCCTTTCAGCTTGTAAAGCCGCACCTAATGCTGCAGCTGATGTGTCGCTTCCGCCACGGCCAATAGTCGTAATGTCGCCGTTTTTAGCTGCACCCTGGAACCCTGCAACAACGACAACGTCCTTCAATTCCAGTTCTTTCACGAGACGGTCACATTTCATTTCCATTATTTTGGCACTAGAATAGTCGGAATTAGTCAAAAATCCCGCCTGAGCCCCTGTATAAGCCACGGCATTAATACCATGTTCTAACAGCATGTTCGTAAATACGACAGAAGATATCGTTTCTCCTACTGACAAAAGTAAATCCTGTTCTCGTTTTGAAAGGCTGGCTTTCGCTCCATTTACTAGAGATAGTAAGGTATCTGTTGCATAGGGATCGCCTTTTCTTCCCATAGCTGAAACCACAACCACCACTTTGTAGCCTTCTTTGATTGCCTTTTCAATATGCCCTCTGGCAAATGAACGGCTTTCCTCATCACGGACAGATGTTCCTCCGTATTTCTGGACGATAATTTTCATAATCCATACACCCCAAATATAAGCCAGCTTCCCGGTTCGGGAAGCTGACAAAAACTCTCTATCATGTATTGTTCAGTTCTTTAAGAATATATAATTTCTTACTTAACTGTTACCAAACCTAATTTTAAAAGGCTTTCAGCGATTTGAACAGAGTTCCAAGCTGCTCCTTTTAATAGATTATCGGAAACCACCCATAAATGGAAGCCTTTATCTTCATCTAAATCTTTGCGAATCCGTCCAACGAATACATCATTCTTTCCGACAGATGAAGCAGGTGTTGGATAAACTTGTTGTTCCGGCTCATCTTCTAATACAATTCCAGGTGCTGTTTTCATCAAATCTTTGATTTGAGAAGCAGATATGCCTTCTTTTTCAACTTCAATATAAACAGACTCTGAATGACCTGTTACAACAGGAAGCCTTACACAAGTTGCGGCTACAGGAAGTTCTTCCATGTGCATAATTTTCTTTGTTTCATTAATCATTTTCATTTCTTCAAAAGTGAATCCATTATCCTGGAATTTATCGATTTGGGGAATGACATTAAAAGCAATTTGATAATGCTTTTCATCTCCTTTTACCGGTAAAATTTTCGGATTGATTTCTTTCTCATCAAGCAAGTCGCGAGCTTGTTCTTTTAATTCGTTTATTGCTGCAACTCCTGCACCAGAAACAGCCTGATAAGTAGAAACAACAACTTTTGATAAGCCATAAGTCTGGCGGATAGGTTCTAAAGCCACAACCATTTGGATAGTTGAACAATTCGGGTTGGCAATGATCCCATTATGCTGTTTTAAGTCTTCTTCATTTACTTCCGGTACGACAAGCGGCACATTTTCATCCATACGGAATGCGCTCGTATTGTCTACTACTATTGCTCCGCGTTTCACTGCTTCTGGTGCCAATTCCTTAGACACGCTTCCTCCAGCACTGAATAAAGCGATATCGACACCTTCAAAGCTTTCAGGTTTTGCTTCCTGCACTTCGATTTCTTCGCCCTTAAATGAAAGTTTGATTCCTGCGGAACGAGCCGATGATAAAAAGATGATTTTCTTAATCGGTAGGTCCCGTTGTTCGAGTGTTGAAATCATTTGTTGTCCTACAGCTCCAGTTGCTCCCACAACTGCAATATGCAATCCCTGTGTCTCAGTCATTTGTCAATACTCCTTTTCTATCTCTAAAAGTTAGTTGGTTGTTAGATTTACTTCTTCTTGTTCAGAATATCATTTATTTTATCACATTAACATTCCAAAGGGTCGCACTTTAACAAAATATTCTGCATCTACCGCTACAAAGTTATGCATATATCACAGTTTTTAGGAACTGGGAGCTTACTTAGAGCGCATGATCAGTTTAAATCATCCTTAAACCTTTCGACAATAACTGGTTGAATTTGTTCTCTCTCTATAGCTGCAATGATTGTATCCCGTATCATGCTCATCCTGGCAACCATGGAACTTGGTTTGCCTATGGGGTTATCCTGGCCGTAAGGAACAAAATAAATATCTTTTGCGGCCATTAGCCTCATTAAATTGACACCATTTAATCCAAGCGCATCATTTGTTGATATGGCGACCACAACAGGACGGTGATTTCTCATCGTTGCTTTTGCAGCCATAAGTACAGGCGAATCGGTAAGTGCATTAGCCATTTTACTCATTGAATTACCTGTCAAAGGAGCAATTACCATACAGTCGAGAGGTAATTTAGGTCCTAAAGGCTCTGCTTTGACGATTGTATCAACGACACGATTCCCCGTCAATTTTTCGATTCTTTCAACCCAATCCTCGCCCTTCCCGAAGCGGGTTTCCGTGTTTTGAACTGTCGATGTTACGATTGGTATTACTTCCGCCCCTTCATTTACAATCTTTTCTATTTCCGGAAACACTTCATCATATGTGCAATGCGACCCTGTTAATCCGAAACCAATCCGTTTTCCTTGGAGACTCATATTTTTTTCCCCTTCCTTTTCATGAACTCACCTTGAATCAAAAGTCCAAGTGCATTCGCTAAGATCTGACCTGCTGTTTTTGGGGCAACTATCCCCGGTAGACTCGGTGCCAAAAGTGCCTTTATTCCCCTTTTTTCAGCATAACGAAAATCCGTCCCCCCCGGTTTTGAAGCAAGGTCGATAATTAATGTATGGACGGGCATGTTTGCAATTACTTTGGCCGTAATAATCGGAAAAGGGATCGTATTGATACATATATCAACATTTTTCATTTCTGCAGCAATATCATTTAAATGAAAGGGGGTTAACGCCATTTCACAAATCCTCGCAATATCTTCGCTTTTTCTTGCTCCAACCTTTACCTTTGCTCCAAGGGCTTGGAATGACCGAGCTACACTCATACCAACCCTACCCAGTCCGAGAACAGATACATTCGAGCCATGGATTGTGAAATCCGTATGCTGAATGGCCATCATGATTGCTCCTTCAACAGTAGGAATCGAATTGTAAATAGCCACATCATCACGTTCAAATAGTAGTACGAGTTTGCGGTCCGCTTTCTTAAATATTCCATCAAGGTAATCATTACTAATCCCTGAATAAAAAATGCAATGGGCTGGGGTCTTTTTTATCATTTCTTCGCTCAAAACAACTTCTTCACTGGAAAAAATCGTTTCCACCTTACCATTTGTATCAGTACCTCGGACTGGTAAAATAACCGAATCTAATTCATTAAAATTTATATCCTCCATTTTTTCCTTAACCGCTCCTGTAAAAGCATGGTCGAGCTGTTCAAAACCTACTAATAGTAGCTTTGCATCAAGCTCTGTCAGTTTACGGACAACTTCAAGTTGACGCGCATCTCCACCAATTACAGCGATTTGCATGCCTGTGAGCATTAAAACCGTCACCTTCTTTATATAAAAGATCCTAACATCCCTCGCCTCTTGGTAAATATTCCTCAAGAAGCAATTCGGTTTTTGCTACATTCTCTAGTTACCATGCCATCTTATGTTTTTACTTAAAAAACGGTGATAAGAAAAGCAAAAACGCCTTAGCAAATGCCTGCTAAGGCGTTTATTATATTGGTGAATAGTATCAATAGTAACCATCCATGCTATAAATTGGTTTATCCGTCCATATGCTCGCCATCTTTAATGGGAAGTCCCTCCTGAAAATCGATGATGAGCATATCCGTTCCTATTTTTTTAATATGCTCCCATGGGACGCGAATTTCACTGCCATTTCTTAAGAGCCCGAACCATTTAACTGAAGGAATAATCAACGTGGTAATTTGTCCAGTTTCATCTACTTCCAAATCCGTCTGACCAAGAACTCCTAATCTCTCCGCTCTGTTCACATCAACAATTTCTTTACCACTTAATTCACTCAATCTCAATACAAGCTCCCCCTTTTTTCACCTTCTATTCAATCTATATCCGAAAAAGGTGAACTTAGAAGGCATTTATCTAAAAATTGTACTTACCGAAGAGTCCTTGTATTTTCAAAAATCTTTTTTAAAAAAAAGCCTGCTCTTCTATATAATAAACAGAAGTTCAGGCTTGTGAATTTTTATTTGTCCCAATTTTCCAGCGGGCTCACCAATGATAAGGAATGTTCCTTGAAGATTTGGTTTGCCATTTCATTGACGCTATTCTCTGTCACTTCATCAATCTTGATAATGATATCATCAAGAGAACGGTGCTCACCCAGCATAAGCTCATTTTTCCCGTTACGGCTCATGCGGCTGTTCGTGCTTTCAAGGCTTAGCATTAAGCTTCCTTTAAGTTGCTCTTTACTATTGCGCAATTCCTTTTCCGTGATACCGTCTTTTTTAAGTGTATCCAGTGTTTCCTGAATGGTTTCATACAAACTATCAAGCTGACTTGTGCCTGTCCCTCCATACACTGTCACCAAACCTGTATCCTGGTAGCTGGAATGGTAAGAGTAGACAGAATATGCAAGACCGCGTTGTTCCCTAACGTCCTGGAATAGACGGCTACTCATGCTTCCACCAAGAATATTATTCAAGGTAATCAAGCTGTATGTTTTGTCATTACCAATTTCTAACCCTTTAAAACCAAGGCAAAGATGGGCTTGCTCAGTTTCTTTTTTACGCGTGATTCTATTTTCATGGAATGCCGGCTTCACCAATTCAAGACGCTCTTCCCCTCCTTGGTACGAGCCAAAGTAGCTTTCGACTTCTTGAATCAATTTTTCATCCACATTTCCTGCAATGGATACGACGACTTTATCAGGCGTGTACATATCGTGAACATATTTCTTTAATGTCTCACTATTGAATGTTTCAAGTGTACTTTCTGTACCTAGTATTGGATAGCCAAGGGGATGATTTTCGTATACCGCCTTGCTTAAGAGATCATGGACAATATCATCAGGTGTATCTTCATACATTTTAATCTCTTCGTAGACGACATTTTTTTCTTTTTTCAATTCTTCCTCATCAAAAGTGGAGTTGAAGAACATATCAGCAAGGATTTCAAGCGCATAGCTAGCATGGTTATCCATAACTTTTGCATAATAGCATGTGTACTCTTTTGAAGTAAATGCATTCACTTGTCCGCCAATACTGTCAAAAGACTCGGCAATTTCACGTGCATTCCTCGTAGTTGTTCCTTTGAAAAACATATGTTCAAGGAAATGGGATACCCCATTCAATTCTGGTGTTTCATTTCGTGAACCTGTTTTGATCCATACTCCAATTGCTGCTGAACGTACTGTTGGAATATTTTCTAATACAATTCTTACTCCATTTTGACAAGTGTATTTCTTAATCAACTAACATTCCTCCCAATCATTCTATGCTGCTATCGTAACCATAACGTTATGGATTCAACCGCTCTTCATCTACTGCTTCTGAAACGGTAACAACATCTAAGTCTTTCTTTTCTATATTAATAATTAACGTTTCCAATGATTTCGCGGTAGATTCTGTAGGATGCATTAAAATAAATGCTCCCGGGTGAACCTTAGAAAGCACCCTTTGTTGAAGTACTTCAGGACTTGGTTTTTGCCAGTCAATCGTATCCACACTCCACATAACAGTCTTTAAACCGAGAGAATCCGCGATTTTTACCGTTTCATCTCGGTAGCTTCCGCTTGGAGGGGCGAACCATTTCATCTTCACACCTGTCACCGCTTCAATGACTTCATTCGTTTTACGAATTTCCTCACGTGTAGCCTGAGAGGAAATATTTTGCATATTCGGATGTGAATAGGAGTGGTTTCCGATTTCGTGTCCCCCACCCTTAATCATCTTCGCCAATTCTGGGTTCTTCTTAGTCCAATTACCTTCAAGGAAAAATGTTGCCTTGACATTATGTTTTTTTAACACAGCCAACATATCCTGTAAGTATTCATTACCCCAGGCCACATTGATTAAAAATGATACGACTGGCTTTTCCGGATGGGCCCGGTAAATCGGAGCCGGGTCGAGATCCTTTAAATGAATCTTTGCTGGAACTTGTTGATATACCAGTTTATCCTTATCGAATCCGCCCTCCTTCTTCATAGCTTTATACGAATCATCAATATTTACCTTTAGGCCATTATATGCAGGAACGGTTTTCCAAACCGAATCTATTCGTGCATCCTGTGGTGCAATCTCATATTTTTTTGTTGATTCTTTTATTTGTAAAAGAAGCTCATCTTCCTGCTTCATTGACGCAACTGAATGATCTGTTAATTGGGTCAAATAAATATGTGTATATGGATTTTGCACTAATAACCATGATATACCTGCAATGGCACTTATCGCAACTATCTGCTTCCATTTATTATTCATTTTTTACGCCCCCTTCATACAAAAATGTATGAAGAAAACGGACAAGGTAGAACATTACATACTTTTATTGCGAATTTCCATATATAACGATGAATCCTTTAAAACAAAAAAGCATGCAGATTCACTAGGAACCGCATGCCGAATTTTCATTTCTATTATGACTGAGAAGGATTAGCTGCCTCTTTTTGTTCTTTAAGGACCGCTTTACGGGAAAGGTTAACCCTTCCTTGCTTATCAATCTCAGTAACTTTAACTAATAGCTCATCGCCAAGTGAAACGACATCTTCCACTTTACCGACTCTTTCTTCAGCCAGTTCAGAAATATGGACCAAACCATCTTTACCATTGAAGATTTCAACGAACGCTCCGAATTTTTCAATACGTTTAACTTTACCTAAGTATAGTTCGCCTACAACGACTTCACGCACGATATCTTCGATAATTTTCTTCGCTTTTTGAATCATTGCTTCATCTGTAGAAGAAATGAATACCGTTCCATCTTGTTCGATATCAATTTTCACGCCAGTTTCTTCAATGATTTTATTGATATGTTTACCGCTCGGTCCAATGACATCACGGATTTTGTCTGGATTAATAGACATTGTAACGATTTTCGGAGCATATTTAGATAATTGCTCACGCGGTTGATTGATTGTTGCCATCATTGATTCCAAAATGTGCATCCGGCCATGTTTAGCTTGAAGTAATGCTTCTTCAAGAATTTCTCTTGAAAGACCCTCAATTTTAATATCCATTTGAAGGGCTGTAACACCTTTTGACGTTCCAGCAACTTTAAAGTCCATGTCTCCTAGATGATCTTCCATGCCTTGAATATCTGTTAAGATTGTGTAGTGCTCACCTGTTTTAACAAGACCCATTGCAATACCTGCAACTGGAGCTTTCAACGGAACACCAGCATCCATCATTGCTAGCGTACTTGCACAGATACTTGCTTGCGATGTTGAGCCATTAGATTCAAGAACTTCAGACACAAGTCTAATTGTATAAGGGAAGTCTTTATCATTCGGTATAACCGGTTCTAATGCTCTTTCACCAAGTGCACCATGTCCGATTTCACGACGTCCTGCACCACGAATCGGGCCTGTTTCACCAACACTGAAATGAGGGAAGTTATAATGATGCATGAAACGTTTCGACTCTTCGGTTCCAAGACCGTCCAAAATCTGTACATCGCCAAGGGCACCTAATGTACAGATAGAAAGTGCTTGAGTTTGTCCACGTGTGAACAAACCAGAACCGTGTGTACGAGGCAGAATAGTTACTTCAGATGATAATGGTCTAATCTCATCCGGGTTACGGCCATCTGGACGTACCTTTTCTTCCGTAATTAAACGACGGACTTCTGATTTAACCAATTTATTTAGGATTTCTTTGATTTGTTTTAGTTTAGCTTCATCAGTTTCTTCCTCATAATGAGCCAACACGCGATCTTTTACTTCTTTAATAGCATCTTCACGAGCATGTTTTTCCTGAACTTGTACAGCTTTGTTAAGGTCTGATTCACAATGACCTTTTACTTCTGCTTCTAGTTCTGCATCCACTTGGTATAGAGCGATTTGTAGCTTTTCCTTGCCGATTTCAGCAACAATTTTCTCTTGGAATGCAATAACCTTCTTGATTTCGTCATGACCAAACATAATTGCTTCAAGCATAGTTTCTTCTGGTACTTCATTTGCCCCAGCTTCAACCATGTTGATAGCATCTTTCGTACCGGCAACTGTCAAGTTAATGTCGCTTTTTGCAAGTTGGTCAACAGTAGGGTTAATAATGAATTCATTATTAATTCTTCCGACTACAACTCCAGCAATTGGACCTTCAAACGGAATATCGGAAACTGAAAGTGCAAGGGATGAACCAAGCATCGCTGCCATTTCAGAAGAACAATCTTGATCAACACTCATAACCATACTGATAATTTGAACATCGTTCCGGAAGCCATCTGCAAATAGCGGACGGATCGGACGGTCAATTAGTCGGCTTGCTAAAATTGCTCTTTCACTCGGTCTGCCTTCACGTTTGATAAAGCCACCTGGAATTTTACCGACTGCATACAGTCTTTCTTCGTAGTTGACTGTCAAAGGGAAGAAGTCGACATTTCTAGGTTCCTTTGAAGCTGTTGCTGTACTTAATACAGCTGTTTCTCCATAACGGACTAAAACTGCTCCGTTCGCTTGTTTGGCCAATTGGCCAATCTCTACCGTTACATTACGGCCGGCCCAGTCAAATGAATACGTATGTTTTTCCTGTCCCATTTATTAAACCCCTCTCTGAATCTTCACTTAGAGGCTTAGTTTACCTAAACCTGTATTGGATTAAATCATTATATGTGAAAGTAACTGAACTCAAGTTAAAACCAAACTATTCCTATTATGCACGAAAAAAACAAGCATTAACAGTAAAATGAATAAAATTTTCATTCATTCAATTATGTATATCCTAATCATTTATAAATAGAAAAAGACCCGGCTCCTGCCGAGTCCCAAGGACGAAGGCTTAGCCTAAAAATAGAACACGTCCAAATCATTTGATTAACATCAAAAAAGCGGGAAATTTCCCGCCTTCCTGAAAAAATTATCTACGTAGACCTAATTTGTTAATTAGTGTACGGTAACGAGTAACGTCTTTGTTACGTAGGTAAGTTAAAAGATTACGACGTTTACCTACCATTTTAAGAAGACCGCGACGTGAATGGTGGTCTTTTTTATGTGTGCGTAAGTGACCGTTCAAGTTGTTGATTTCTTCTGTTAATACTGCGATTTGAACTTCTGGAGATCCAGTGTCAGTATCGTGAGTTCTGAACTCAGCGATAAGTTCGTTTTTGCGTACTTGTGTAATAGCCATGTTATTATTCCTCCTAAAATTCTGTAAAATCACCTATTACCGAGCCAGCGTCGGAGTCTCGACTAGCCAAGCAATGGTTATTTTCATACATACAATAGAATACATGTTTTTCATTAAAATTGCAAGTATTGTCTATTGCTAACCGTTTATACTTTCAGTTTTGAAAAATAAGCTAACGCATTTTGCTTATCAGTTTCAATCTGTGCGACTAACGCTTCAAGTCCAGAAAATTTCTGCTCACTTCTCAACCTAGTATGCCATTCAACCGAAACTTGATTGCCATAAATATCACCCGAGAACTCCAAAGCATGAACCTCTACGGTTGGATACTTCGGCTTTTCTTCATGGAACGTAGGTTTATAACCGACATTACAAACCCCATTATACCATTGGCCGTTTATTTTAATCTTGACAGCATATACCCCAGCAGCTGGGAATATATAATCGTCACTTACTTCAATATTAGCAGTGGGGAAACCCAACTTCCTGCCTCGTTTTTCACCATGAACGACATGCCCTTTCGTTAAATAACGGCGGCCTGCCAAATGATAAAAGTCGTAAAAGTTACCGTTACTAAGTGTTTCTCTGATTCTGGTCGAACTTACCTTTTCATCTTCAAGTGTTTGTTTCGCAACAACCGTCTGCGTAAACCTTCCTTGTGCGTATACAGGCAAATCTTCCATCGATCCTTGACCGTAGCGGCCATATGAATAGTCAAAGCCGGCTACAACGTGACGAACATTCAGCCCGACAATATATTCGTCAACGAACTGTTCCGGTAACACCGAAGCAAATTCCTTGCTGAAATGAACGATAAACAGATAATCTATCTCCATCGATTCTATGATATCTATTTTATCTTCGAGTGGTGTAATATAGCGAATATTTTCCGTTTTCCTCCCCAATACTGCGGAAGGATGCGGGTCAAATGTCATGACTGCTGACTTAAGATTCATTTCATCGGCTTTTTGCTTGGCAGTTTGAATAACAATTTGATGCCCTTTATGTATGCCATCAAAAAATCCAAGCGCCATTACAAGCTCCGGAAAATCATCCGAATTAAATTGATGAGGATGCTCTATTGCGATCACTTTCACCTTTCAATCTCCTCTTTCCGACGGCAAAACGGTCTATAATTCTTGTGCCAAAACTTTTACAGGTTTAATTAATCCCTCTTTTGTCGGATGTATTTGATAAATGGCAATAGCCTTATCAGATGGATCAACCATTACAAAAGGCTGACCTTTCTCAACAACAACATCCTTAGCCTGTTCCAATACCGCACCGTTAAGTACTTTCTTTGCTACTTTATCACTAATCTGAATTTTGGGCAAATGAAATAATCCTCGCTCTAAGGGCAGCAGAAACTCATCTGTTTGTCCGGTTTCCATGAATGCTTCCACCTCAGCGAATGTCAGACAGTCTTCAAGCTTAAAACCAGCTGATTCAATCCGCGTTAGGTCTGACATATGTGCTGGAAATCCCAATTTTTCACCTATCATGACAGCAAGCGTTCTAATATATGTTCCTTTACTGCACTTAACACGAAAACGGAAAGAAATGGTTTCTCCTTTGAATTCAGAACGTTCATCGAGAAGGGTGATTTCGTAAATGGTAACCTCCCGTGTCGGTCGCTCCACTTCGATTCCGGCCCGAGCGTATTCATATAACTTTTTCCCGTTTACCTTAACAGCTGAAAACATCGGCGGAGTCTGTTCAATTTTTCCTGTTAATGATTCTAAAACTTCAAGAATTTGTTCACGCTGAATCACTTGAGTAATCCTTTTTTCAGCTACCTTATCACCGCTTGCATCTTCCGTTGTCGTTGAAAAACCGAGGGTCACTTCCCCTTCATACGCTTTACCTGCTTCTGTCAAATATTCGGCGACTTTTGTTGCCCTACCGATACAAATCGGTAAAACCCCTGTGACATCTGGATCTAAAGTGCCTGTATGCCCAACCTTTTTTGTTTTTAAAATCTTCCTTAATTTAAAAACACAATCATGGGATGTCAATCCCTTTGGTTTCCATAATGGTAGAATACCGTTCACACTTTCACCTCATTTTCTAAAAGCGGAAGCACCTCTGTCAGCTTGCACAAACAATATGAACTTAAATTCGAAAGGTGTCTTTTGCTTTTTGCTACGTTTTCCTGTCATTTTAAAAAAAAGAGATCGACTCCAAGAAGTGCAAAGCACTTATTGAGTCGACCTCCTTTTACTGCTTGCTTATTATTCGTCTTTTCCAGCCGGTTTTTCCTCTGAATTAATTTGTGAAATTAACGATTCGATTCGATTTCCGTAATCAACCGATTCATCAAATTCAAAAAACAGTTCCGGGGTTTTGCGAAGACGGATTCTTTGCCCAATTTCTGAACGCATAAATCCTTTTGCCTTTGCAAGGCCTTGAAGAGTTTTTTCCCGTTGTTCCTGATCACCCAACACGGAAATATAAACAGTTGCCTGTTGTAGATCGCCTGTAACGTCAACATCTGTTACTGTTACAAATCCGATTCTTGGATCTTTAATTTTCCGGCCGATAATTTCACTCAGCTCTTTTTTCATTTGTTCGCCAACACGATTTGCACGAAGGCTCATAATATCACCTCGCTAGCCTAAAGCCAGTCTATATCTGTTATTGTTCGCTCTATTTCCGGAAAAGAATCTAGAAATTTAAGGGCATTTTGAAGTTCTCTCTCAGTAGCCTTCCTTGAAGATGAAACGGTTACGATAGAAATCTTTGTTCGTTGCCATAGATCCTGAAAATCCGTTTCTGCTACCGATATATTGAACTTCTGTTTAAGCCGTGTCATAACACGCTGCAAAACGGCTCGTTTTTCTTTCAAAGAATGGGTGTCATAGATGATGCACTCACATTGGACAGAGCCAACGATCATTTACGCTCTATCTCTTCCATTACATAAGCTTCAATTACGTCGCCTTCTTTAAGGTCATTGTAATTTTTAATGGTAATACCGCACTCATAGTTCGTTGCCACTTCTTTTACATCATCTTTAAAACGTTTCAATGCATCAATTTCACCTTCGTAAATGACGACACCTTCACGAATTAAGCGAATGCCGCTATCACGTGTGATTTTTCCTTCTGTAACATAAGAACCAGCGATCGTACCAACTTTAGATACTTTGAAAGTCGTACGAACTTCAGCCTGACCGATAATTTTTTCTTCAAATTCAGGGTCAAGCATCCCTTTCATAGCCGACTCGATCTCTTCGATAGCTTTATAAATGATACGGTGAAGGCGGACATCAACATTTTCTGATTCAGCCGCACGCTTCGCATTCACATCAGGACGGACGTTAAATCCGATGACGATTGCATTAGAAGCAGTAGCTAGGATAATGTCAGACTCTGTAATAGCCCCGACGCCAGTGTGAATAATTTTCACTTTTGCGCCTTCTACTTCTATTTTATTCAGGGAAGCGGCAACTGCTTCAGCAGAACCTTGAACATCCGCTTTTAAGATGATGTTCAATTCTTTAATTTCCCCTTCTTTCATTTGCTCGAACAATGTATCAAGCGTTACACGAGATTTTTCATTACGTTGTGAAGCAAGCTGTCTTTGCGCACGAACTTCCCCAACTTGACGGGCTGTTTTTTCATCTTCAAAGACGATGAAACGGTCCCCTGCCTGTGGAACTTCATTTAAACCAGTGATTTCAACCGGTGTGGAAGGACCTGCATCCTTAACACGACGGCCAAGGTCATTAAGCATTGCACGAACACGGCCGAATGTATTACCAATAACGATTGGATCTCCGACTTTCAACGTTCCGTTTTGAACAAGCAACGTTGCTACAGATCCGCGTCCTTTATCCAAACGTGCTTCGATAACCGTTCCGTTTGCTTTCCGGCTTGGATTTGCTTTATATTCTTCTACTTCACTAACTAGTAGAATCATTTCCAACAAGCTATCGATTCCTTCACCTTTTTTAGCTGAAATAGGTACGAAAATTGTATCCCCGCCCCATGCTTCAGAAACTAAACCGTGCTCTGTCAATTCTTGCATAACGCGGTCTGGATTAGCGGCTTCTTTATCCATTTTATTAACAGCGACGATAATTGGAACTTCTGCTGCTTTAGCATGGTTAATCGCTTCAACCGTTTGAGGCATAACACCATCATCCGCTGCTACAACTAGGATTGTGATATCTGTAACCTGAGCTCCACGAGCACGCATTGTTGTAAACGCAGCATGTCCTGGTGTATCAAGGAAAGTAATTTTTTTGTCGTTAACTTTAACTTGATAAGCACCGATATGCTGAGTGATTCCGCCTGCTTCGCCTTCTGTTACTTTCGTATGACGAATAGAATCAAGCAATGTCGTTTTACCATGGTCAACGTGTCCCATGATCGTTACAACAGCCGGGCGTTCAATCAAATCTTCAGAAGCATCTTCAGTCACTAATGACTCAAGGTCAGTTAGGTCAACACGAATCTCTTCTTCAGCCAATACACCGTATTCCGCACAGATTAATTCAATAGCATCTTTATCTAATGTTTGGTTAATTGTAGCCATCACACCAAGCATGAAAAGCTTTTTAATGATTTCAGACGGTTCACGGTGAATTTTTTTACCAAGTTCCATAACAGTCAAAGACTCATAAAACGTAATTTTCTCTGGAAGTTCTCTTTCTTTACGTTTAGTAACAGGAGCTTGCGGTGCTTGTTGTCTTTGTTTATTATTTTTATTTCGGT
Organism: Peribacillus butanolivorans; assembly: GCF_001273755.1. GTDB lineage: Bacteria > Bacillota > Bacilli > Bacillales > DSM-1321 > Peribacillus > Peribacillus butanolivorans. The sequence continues at coordinate 1,389,500 of NZ_LGYA01000001.1, read as the reverse complement.
TATTTCTACCTCTACTAAACTGTCCCTGTCCTGCTGGTTTTTTCGTACCTACAGGTTTAACTGGCGGTTTTTTCTTTAGCTTTTCTTTATTAACCGTACTCTTCTCATCTGCTTCTGCTTCGTATTTTGCTACCGTAGCGTTAGCTTTTGGTTCAGCAGCTGGGCTTTTATCTTCGCTTTTAGGCTTAATTGAATCGTTTAATTTATTTACAGTTGAATCGTCTAATGCTGTCATATGGTTTGTTACCTCTATATTCATTTCTTTAAGTTTAGTTATTACTTCCTTGCTTGAAACGTTCTTTTGTTTTGCATATTCATATACACGCAATTTTGTCATACGTTCACCCCCGTAAAATTTAATCGAGCAGCGTTCGGAGTTTTTGTGCAAAACCTTCATCCAGAACTGCGACGGCAACTCTAGCTTCCTTACCAATCGCATTGCCGAGCATAGACCTGCTTTCGACTCTTTTTAAAGGAACCTGATAAAATGCGCACTTATCAGATATTTTTTTTTCAGTGTTTTTTGAAGCGTCCGCGGATAAAATAACAACTTTGGCATTACCGCTTCTAATCTCTTTAACCACTAATTCTTCACCCGAAATTAGCTTGCGTGCTCGATTGGCCAAACCTAATAGAGACATCCATTGTTGTTGTTGGGTCATGGTGTTAGTATTTCTCCTTATTCACTAATTCAAGCAATTGTTCATAAAGGGAGGAATCGATTTGGGTACTAAGGTGATTAGCCAGCACATTTTTCTTTTTGGCCAGCTCGATAACATCCCGATCAAGAGTCAAATAAGCTCCCCTTCCCGATTTTTTTCCGGTCGGATCAAGGCTGACTTCCCCTTCTTTAGATCGAACGATACGTATGAGTTCTTTCTTCGGCTTCATTTCGCCTGTAGCCACACATTTACGCATCGGGATTTTTTTTCGGCTATTCATCTTTTTTCACCTCTAAATTTACTCGTTATCCTCTTCGAAATCTATATCCTCTTCATTCACATAGCTATCCCTGCTTAAAAGGAATTCCTGTTCTTCAACCGGGTAAATACCCGCTTCACGGGCTTCTGTTTCACTCTTGATATCAATTTTCCAACCAGTAAGTTTGGCAGCTAAGCGAGCATTTTGTCCACGCTTACCAATTGCAAGTGAAAGCTGATAGTCCGGAACGATTACAGTTGTCGCCTTTTCTTCTTCTTTTACGATAACTTCAAGTACTTTTGAAGGGCTTAAAGCATTCGCAACAAAGATAACCGGATTTTCGGACCATTTAACGATATCGATTTTTTCACCTTTTAATTCATTGACGATGGCCTGGACACGTTGTCCTTTTTGGCCTACGCAGGAACCGACCGGATCGACTTCTTCGTTTTCAGAGTGCACGGAGATTTTTGAACGGTCACCTGCTTCACGAGCAACTGACTTAATTTCTACTGTTCCATCAAAAATTTCAGGCACTTCGATTTCGAATAAACGTTTTAAAAGTCCAGGATGTGAACGGGATACAAAAATTTGCGGCCCCTTGGACGTCTTTTCAACTTTTGTGATAAAAACTTTAATACGATCATGAGGTTTATACTGCTCATTTGGCATTTGTTCATTGACTGGAAGCAATGCTTCGATTTTACCTAGACTCACATAGATAAATCGAGAATCCTGACGTTGAACAATCCCTGTCATGATATCCTCTTCGCGATCAATGAATTCAGCATAAATGATGCCGCGCTCTGCTTCACGCACTCTTTGAGTAACAACTTGCTTCGCTGTTTGTGCAGCAATGCGGCCGAAATCTTTTGGCGTTACTTCCATTTCGACAATATCCTCTAGCTGGTAGTTGGGATCAATCGCTCTTGCTTCTTCAACAGAAATTTCCAGACGTGAATCGAATACTTCATCTACAACGTCTTTTCTGGCAAATACACGCATTGTTCCTTTACCAAGATTCAAATCGATACGCACATTTTGCGCTTGGTTAAAGTTACGACGATATGCCGATATAAGAGCAGCCTCAATCGCGTCGATTAAAACTTCCCTGGAAATTCCTTTTTCGTTTTCTAAAATATAGAGAGCATCCAATAACTCATTGCCCATGGTGATCCCCCTTACGGATATTTAATTATTGATTTTCTTGACTTAAGAGAAGGTAATCGCCAATCTTGCTTTAGCTACCTTTTCGTATGGAATGACGATTGTTTTCTTTCTTGTCTTGATTTTGATTTCAAGCGTCACTTCGTTCCCATCGAAGCTGGTTAAGATTCCTTCAAATTCTTTTTCATCTAAAATGGGCTCGTATGTTTTTATGTAAACATTTTTACCGATAGCATTAAGGAAATCTTTCTCTTTTTTCAGAGGCCTTTCAGCTCCGGGAGATGAAACTTCGAGAAAATAAATTTGTGGAATTGGATCAACTTCATCAAGCTTTTCACTGAGCTTTTCACTCGCTTTTCCGCAATCTTCAAGATCTACGCCTGTTTCTTTATCAATGTAAACTCGAAGGAACCAGCTTTTACCTTCCTTCACATACTCCACTTCAACTAATTCAAGCTGCAATTCTTCAAGAATTGGTAATGCTAATTCTTCTACAACTTCCGTTACCTTTTTACTCATTTGTTTCCTCCATACGTGCGTTGTATGCGCTTGGTTTCGGATTCAAAATAAATGGTCAATACAACACGAAAGAGTGGGTTTCCCCACTCTTGCCATTGGTTCCTCTTAGTATTTCCAATAAAAATATACCATAATCAAGATATTTATGCAAATATCATGTCTGTTTCTTCCTTTTTATCATCAGCTTCTCTTTTAAAATAAAGATAACTGATTTTGTTCAGGCAGAGACTCTAGACAGCCTTGTTTATCAAGGTATTCAAGAATCGTCTTGGATACTTTCCCTCGCTGTTGTAGGTCTTCTTTCGAGAGGAATTCTCCATTCTTACGTGCATTAACGATATTGATGGCCGCATTTGTTCCAAGACCTGGTATTGAATTGAATGGTGGAATCAACGTGTTACCTTCAATTATGAATTGGTCTGCACTAGATTTATACAAATCCACCTTAGCAAAGCTGTATCCGCGTTCACACATTTCTAAGGCAAGTTCAAGAACCGTCAATGTATTCTTTTCCTTAGTAGAAGCATCCAATCCTTTTACATTGATTTCTTCAATCTTAGTTTTGATCGCCTGAGATCCCCGCGTCATCGCATCGATTTCAAAATCATCGGCACGAACTGTGAAATAAGCGGCATAATATAATAAAGGTAAATGCACTTTAAAATAAGCAATCCGGACAGCCATTAAAACATAGGCTGCAGCATGGGCTTTCGGGAACATGTATTTAATCTTTTTACATGAATCGATATACCATTCCGGCACCTCATTTTTTCTCATTTCTGCTTCGAATTCCTCAGATAGCCCTTTCCCTTTACGTACTGATTCCATAATTTTAAACGCCAGGGAAGGATCGAGCCCTTGATAAATCAGATAGACCATAATATCATCCCGACAACCGATAACTTCGCTAAGTGTACATATTCGGTTGTGAATTAACTCCTGAGCATTACTCAACCATACATCGGTACCATGAGATAATCCGGATATCTGGACAAGCTCGGAAAATGTGGTAGGTTTCGTGTCTTCAAGCATCTGCCTAACAAAACGCGTACCAAATTCGGGAATACCGAGCGTTCCAGTTTTACACATAATTTGATCTTCGGTTACTCCTAATGATTCGGTACTGCTGAATATTTTCATTACTTCAGGATCGTCTGTCGGAACCGTTTTTGGATCGATACCGCTCAAATCCTGAAGCATCCTGATTACAGTCGGATCATCGTGACCAAGAATATCAAGTTTTAATATATTATCGTGAATTGAATGGAAATCAAAGTGAGTCGTTTTCCACTCGGAAGTTCGGTCATCCGCTGGGAACTGAATAGGTGTGAAATCATAAATATCCATGTAATCCGGAACAACGATGATTCCACCTGGATGCTGTCCAGTAGTCCGTTTTACTCCTGTACATCCAGCAACAAGACGGTCAGTCTCAGCGCCCCGCATATGGATATTATTGTCGGTAGAATAACCTTTTACATAGCCATACGCCGTTTTTTCAGCTACTGTACCAATCGTTCCAGCGCGGTAAACATACTCTTCTCCAAACAAGACCTTAGTATAGTTATGGGCCTTCGGCTGATATTCACCGGAAAAGTTCAAGTCAATATCAGGAACCTTATCCCCTTTAAAGCCAAGGAAGGTTTCAAACGGGATATCATGTCCGTCTTTTGTATAAGCAATGCCGCAATCTGGACAGTCTTTATCTGGCAGGTCAAATCCAGAACCCACAGAACCGTCATTGAAGAATTCCGATTTTTTACACGTTGGACACACATAATGCGGCGGCAGCGGGTTAACCTCAGTAATTTCAGTCATCGTTGCAACGAACGAAGATCCCACCGACCCCCGTGATCCTACGAGATAGCCATCATTCAAAGATTTTTTAACTAGTTTGTGAGAAATCAAATAAATAACGGCAAATCCATGGCCAATGATGCTTTTCAGTTCTTTTTCAAGACGGGCCTCTACGATTTCCGGCAGGTTCTCTCCGTATATCTTCCTTGCCATGCCGTAACTCATCTCACGCATCTCTTCTTCTGCACCTTCAATTTTAGGCGTGTATAACTCATCCTTGATAGGCTTGATTTCATCTATCATATCAGCGATTTTATTCGTGTTAGTTACCACGACTTCTTTGGCTTTCTCAGAACCAAGGAATGAGAAGGCCCTCAGCATTTCATCAGTTGTCCGGAAATGTACATCCGGCAGCTTATGACGATTCAGCGGGTTCGCTCCACCTTGTGAATTCACAAGGATTTTACGGTAAATTTTGTCGTTTGGGTCCAAATAATGAACATTCCCTGTGGCAACGACAGGCTTATCCAATTTCTCACCAAGCTTGACGATATTTGTGATGATTGTTTCTAACGATTTATCATCCCTGATATATTCAAGCTCAATCAAATGCTGGTATACTTCCTTCGGATGAATTTCAAGATAATCGTAAAATTCAGCGATATCTATGACTTCCTCAAAACCCTTTTGCATCATCCCTTCAAAAACTTCCCCTTTATCACATCCGGATCCAACGAGAATTCCTTCACGATACTTTTTAAGTTGGGAACGCGGTAACCGAGGTACACGATAATAATAATCAATATGTGATATCGAAATTAATTTAAAAAGGTTTTTTAAACCAGCCTGTGTTTGCGCAATCAGCGTACAATGGGACGGACGGGAACGCTGATAAGCATTTCCTTTCCCCATATTGTCATTTAGCTGATCATGATGGGTAATGTCTTTTTCCATCGCATCCTTTAGTATCTTCAACATAAGGTAGCCTGTAGCTTCGGCATCATATATGGCCCTATGATGCTGGGTCAAATCGATATCGAACTTTTTACATAATGTATTTAAACGATGGTTTTTAAACTCCGGATATAAAAATCGGGCTAGTTCCAATGTGTCCAGAACTGGGTTCGCTGCCTTAGGATATCCCATGTTTTTATAACCTATATTCAAAAAGCCCATATCAAATGTCGCGTTATGAGCAACGAGTATGGCATCTCCTGCCCAATTCCTGAACTTTTCGAGTACTTCCGAGACTTCCGGAGCATTTTCTACAAGATCATCAGTGATTCCCGTCAAATCTATGGTCGTATTGGATAACGGATGATGAGGATTCGCAAATGACTCGAATCGATCAATAATGTCCCCGTCACGAATTTTTACTGCAGCAAATTCAATTATCGTATCATAAACGGCAGACAGTCCTGTCGTTTCTACATCAAACACGACATAGGTGGCATCAGCCAATGCAATATGCGCCTCATTATAGACAACCGGCACGCCGTCGTTTACAAGATTCACTTCGACGCCGTAAAGAATTTTAATGTCATTCTTTTTCCCAGCACTATAAGCTTCAGGGAATGATTGGGCACCTGCATGATCCGTGATGGCAACAGCCTTATGCCCCCACTTGGCTGCCTGGGCAATAAGGGCAGAAGTCGGTGTCACCGCATCCATAGAACTCATCGGAGTATGCATATGCAGTTCGACCCGCTTTTCCCCTTCAGGAGCCTTGTCCTGTCGACCCTGTTTAGAAATTTCATTTATATCATTTGCAATCATAACCAAATCCCGTACAAATGTATCATTTTGAATGCTACCTTGAGCACGTACCCACATTCCCTTTTTCACACGGGCAAGAATTGCGGCATCTTCTTTATCACGTGAAAACATTTTGACTAATATTGAGCTGGTATAATCCGTGACTTTGAACGTCAGTAAGCTACGGCCACTACGAAGCTCTCGGACTTCCGCATCAAATACGAAGCCCTCAATTGCAATTCTCCGCTCTTCATCGATAATCTGTTCAATTCTGCGGAAATCAGCATCTTCTTTAATCGTATAACCAATCTTAACAGGTCCTTCGTAGACGCCATCGTCTCCACCTTTTTCCGATTCTTTCTTCTGCATTTCCACTAGGGCAGCAAGCCCCTTTTCCGCGTCTTCCTTTTGTTTCTCTTCTAAAAACTTCTGATAATCAGGATTCGAAACTGTTTCCTTTACTTCCGCATCAAGAGTCAGTGGAGGGAAACCAAACGTTTGATAGATATTCGAAATGAGTCCAGAGTATTTTCGTTTCAACTGACCGGCCTCAGTATCATTTCGTGCACTTACGATAATTTTATATCCATTTACTGTAGGCTCTTGCTCATTTAGTAGTGACAATAGAGCTGGAGACATGCCTTGAAGCTCGCCTATGCAGTTTTTCCAATACTCTTTAACTAATTGTTCGGTCACTTGCGGGTTAGCTACATTCAAAGTGAATGAGACCTTCGCAATATGGGCGAAGGTACTTGCTAATTGAGTAGCAAGTCTTGTATGAACACTGCAAGGAATTAACGCAGGTATATTAAAGGCAAAATGCCATGTTTTGGACTCTCTCTCAATTGAGAGCTTATCAATTTCGGCACCAATGAAAAAGTTCACAAAGGCATCCTCAGTCAAGTCCATCTGCTGGAGCAAGAGTTGAAATCTCTCTCTACCGCTATTTGGATTTTGATCCATTTCCTCTCTCCCCTTATCTACTATCTCTTAAGATTTTATTCATTATTATTTCCACTCTAATATCAGTGGTTATTATAACATAACACGTACCTTTCACGAGTATCTAAATGTAGGAAAAGGAAAAGCATCATTCAATTGAATGATGCCTCCCTTCGCTATTTTTCAAAATAATTATCCTAATATTTCGCGAAGTTTTTGAGTTAGTTCAGCTCTTTCAATTTCAAGAACCTCACCAGTTTTACGGATTTTCACTTCGACAATTCCCTCTGAAGCCTTTTTACCGACTGTTACACGGACAGGAAGTCCAATTAAGTCTGAATCAGCAAATTTAACACCGGCACGTTCTTGACGATCATCCATCAGAACGTCAAAGCCTTGTGTTTTAAAATCATTATACAATTCTTCTGAAAGTGCAGACTGCGCTTCATCCTTCATATTAATTGGGATCAAATGAACTTGGTATGGCGCTAAGTTCACTGGCCAAACCAATCCTTTTTCATCGTTGAATTGCTCAGCTACAGCTGCAAGTGTGCGAGATACACCAATTCCGTAACAACCCATGATCATCGGCTGTGATCGTCCATTTTCATCAAGGTAGGTCGCGTTCATCGCTTCGGAATATTTTGTCCCCAGCTTGAATACGTGACCAACTTCAATCCCTTTAGCAAATTGAATTTTTCCGTTTCCATCCGGTGATAGGTCACCCTCTTGAATAAAACGAAGATCCAAATAATTGGCTACATTAAAATCACGGTCTGGATTTACATTCACATAATGGTAGTCTTCATCATTTGCACCACAAATTCCATTGACCATTACTTCGATAGCAACATCCGCAATCACTTCTACGTCAGAAGTGACATTGATTGGTCCAAGAGAACCAATTGCACAGCCCAAAACATCTTTCGTCTCGATTGGATCTGCCATTTCTACGACTGATGCGTTATAGAAATTCTTCAACTTAATATCATTGACTTCATGATCACCGCGCACCAATACGAGCACAAATTTTTCATCCACTTTAAACAACAACGATTTAATCAACTTCGTAGCATCCGTTTTTAAGAATGTTGCTACTTCCTCGATTGTTTTTTGCCCAGGTGTATGAATTTTTTCAAGTGCACCCTGTGCTTCTGAACTTTTTTCATAGTTCACACTTACTGGTGCCATTTCAATATTAGCTGCATAATCAGACGTATCTGAATAGGCAATTGTATCTTCCCCTATTTCAGATAGGACCATGAATTCATGTGTATCTTTTCCACCCATCGCTCCTGAATCGGCAATGACCGCACGGAAATTAAGACCGCAGCGGCTAAATACATTTGCATACGCCGCATATAATTTTTTATAAACAGCATCAAGGCTTTCTTGATTAGCATGGAAAGAATAAGCATCTTTCATGATAAATTCACGTCCACGCAACAATCCAAAGCGCGGCCTCTGTTCGTCACGGAATTTTGTTTGAATTTGGTATACTGTTAAAGGAAGACGCTTGTAAGACTTCACTTCATCACGAACTAGGCTTGTAATCACTTCTTCATGTGTGGCACCAAGCGCAAATTCACGGTTGTTGCGGTCCTTCAAACGCATCAACTCTGGACCATATGTATACCAACGTCCAGATTCCTGCCAGAATTCCGCTTGTTGTAAAGCAGGCATTAAAAGCTCAACTGCACCAGCATTATCCATCTCTTCCCGAACGATGGCTTCAACCTTTTGAAGCACTTTTTTCCCAAGCGGCATGAAACTATATACCCCACTGGAATTTTGTCTCATAAATCCTGCACGTAATAATAGCTGATGACTTTTAATTTCTGCATCTGCAGGTACTTCTCTCAATGTAGGGATTAACGTCATACTTTGTTTCATATCTGCACCTCTTCAATAATTCCTTTAAATTAAACTGCCGCCACGGATAATTACATCCCGTAGCTTTTATACGGTCATATAATACAAAAAAAGACTTTCTGAGATATTCAGAAAAGCTGATTTAATATACTCATTCTCGATTATACTTACGATTTCCTTAGAAAACAAACTATTTCCCCAAAACGTTTAAAAAACTTAAGAAAATGGTGATTTCCATTCCCATGATTAGAAACAGCCAACAGATAATTCTGCTGGCCTGTAATACCTTATTCGAACATGTTTTATAAGAAGAATCGCTGGATGTCATTCCAAGTAACGACAATCATTAACAACATCAGCAATGCAAACCCGATAAAGTGAACCATTCCTTCTTTTTGGCGGTCAATTGGTTTTCCTCTTAAGAATTCTACCACGAAGAATAGCAGTCTTCCTCCATCCAACGCTGGTAATGGAAGAAGGTTCATAATTCCTAGGTTAATGCTGAGCAGTCCTGCCCATTTCATCAACGTGAATATACCTTGTTTTGCAACTTCTTCTGTGGATTTATAGATTCCTACAGGGCCTGATAGACTGTCGATCGTAAACCCGCCCGTTACAAGGTCACCAAGAATAATAAAGATCTGTTTTGTCCAAAAATATGTTTCGGTAAAACCGTATTGTATTGCTTTAATCGGTGCTTTTTCAACTGGAGGATAGACACCAATAATTCCAATTTTCTTGCCATCTCTCTTCACTTCTTGAGGAACAACGGGTACTTCTAATGTTTTCCCGTCCCTATCAACGACAAATTCTATTTCTTGTCCAGGGTTTTTTTGTATGCTTTCCTGAACATCTCCCCAAGATGAGACTTCTGTTCCCTCAATCGATTGAATAACATCTCCAGATTTTAACCCGGCATTTATAGCCGAACCATCTGCAGTCAGTTCACCGAGTTTTGCTTCATCCACAACAACCCCTTGAAACAAACCAATCAACACAAAAATAACAAACGCCAAAACAAAGTTCATCGCTGGCCCAGCTACAATCGTTAGGAAGCGGTGTCCTAGCGACTTTGAGGCAAATTGTCGGTCATAAGGTGCAATCTGATTTTCTACACCATTTTCAACGATTACCGCTTCTTTATGAATGGTAAAGGTTTTTAACGTATCTTCCTCTCCCTCTTCATAACCTGTAAGAATCAGTTTGTGATCAAGGTCGATCACTTCTACTTCAACAAGCCGGATATCAGGATATTTATCTTTATTGTTCAAAATGATTTTTGTAACATACTCTTCATTATCAAAAATTAATCCTACGCGATAACCCGGCTTTAGCTCAATATTTTCAGCATCTTCGCCAGCCATACGCACATACCCACCTAGAGGAAGCAGGCGAATCGTATAAACGGTTTCCTTCTTTTTATACGTGAATACTTTTGGTCCGAAACCGATTGCGAACTCACGGCATAAAATTCCGGCACGCTTTGCAAACACTAAGTGTCCAAGCTCATGGAAAAATACAAGAGCACCGAAAATGATAATGAACGCTATAATCGTTTCTAAAGTCTGCATGTTCCGGTCACCTATCTTTCACTAAAGATTCTATATACTGCCTTGTCATTAAATCTACTTCCTGAATGGTTTCTAAATCCGGAAGTGTTATGACAGAATGCTGATTCAGCGCTTTTTCAATCAAAGTCTCAATTTCCAGGAATGATACCTTTCCAGATAAAAATGCAGCTACTGCTGCTTCATTGGCTGCATTCAACACGGTTGTCATTGTTCCGCCCATTTTACCTGCTTTATAGGCAAATTGCAAACAAGGATATCTGGTGAAATCCATATCGCTAAAATGAAGTTTTCCTGCATCAGCCAAGTTCAGACGTTTACGCCCCACGAGTGGTAGACGGTCAGGATAAGTAAGGGCATATTGAATCGGTACGCGCATATCTGGTGTGCCCAGTTGGGCAATCACACTAGAATCATGAAATTCAACCATGGAGTGGATGATACTCTCCCTATGTAACAATACATCAATTTTATCGTATGAAAGATCGAAAAGCCAGTGGGCCTCAATTACTTCCAACCCCTTATTCATCATCGAAGCTGAATCTATCGTAATTTTAGCGCCCATCGACCAGTTCGGATGATTTAGCGCCTCTTCCACCGTAACACCTTTCAATTCTTCTCGGGTACGATCCCGGAAGCTGCCGCCTGATGCAGTAATGACTAGACGTTCGATATTCTTTTCCTTTTCGCCCTGTAACGCCTGGAAAATCGCTGAATGCTCACTATCAACAGGGAGTAATCTAACTCCAGCTTTTTTAGCTTCATTTATGACCAAATGACCTGCAGTCACTAATGTCTCCTTATTAGCGATTGCAATATCCTTTTTAGCCTTGATTGCCTGCAAAGTTGGATAGAGTCCTACGCTTCCGATGACGGCATTGACTAATATTGTAGCTTGATCATAAACAGCAACAGCGGTCAGTCCTTCATCTCCGTACATGAACTCGATATCTTTTTTGCTGAAGAATTCACTTTTTAAAAGATGATAATCCTCTTTAGTCTGTACTGAAACAAGTTTCGGTTCAAACTCTTGTATGTAAGTTCTGACCAATTCTATATTTTTCCCAGCTGAAAGCGCCACTATTTTGAATTGATCAGGATGAGCCCTCACTACATCCGCTGTTTGTTGGCCAATCGAACCTGTTGCACCCAAAAGGCTGATATATTTCAAATTGTTCATCTCCTAATTTATATAACACTTGCCTATGCCTTTATTTGTATTATAATACATGCAATAAATGCAAAATCGGTAAAATAAATATCAGACTATCAAGCCTGTCCAAAATTCCTCCATGACCTGGAAGAAGCTTTCCTGAATCCTTTACCCCATAATGACGTTTATAAGCCGATTGAACGAGATCACCCAATTGGCCGAAAATCGCAATGATTAAAGAAATCAATAGCAATTGTAATAATGTATAGTCGAGGGAAGAGAAAACATAAAATAGCACACCCACTATCAACGCGGAGAATACCCCGCCGAAAAATCCCTCCACCGTTTTATTTGGACTGATTTCAGGCCATAACTTTCTTTTACCTAGTGACTTACCGATAAAGTATGCTCCTGAATCGGTTGCCCAAATCGTAAATAATGCAAGCAAGATATATATCAGACCCAGCCCCAACGAATCACGTGTTTCAAATAGATAGTAGAATCCCATGCCTAGATATAGGATTGTAATCACTAAAAAGCCTGCGTCATCAAAAGTAAAACGATTTTTTGAAACGACTGTATAAAGAAGTAGCAGTAAAACGCCCATTAAGAAAATTTGGACTTTATCGTAATTAATATTGGCTAAAAAAGCGGTATTTTCATTGGGTAGTAAAAGTACCCATAACAAGATATGTGAAAGAATCGCTTCAAAAGAGAGCACACGCATATTTTTCATTTTCATCAGTTCATACAAACCAATGGACGCTAGCAGATAAACCAGCAGTAAAAAGGGAATTCCCCCTAAAATAACTATTGGAATGAAGATAGCGGCAGCAACGACCGCCGTAATAATTCGCTGTTTCATTATTCCATTTTCCTCGCCTTCTACATTAAACGCCACCGAATCTTCGTGAACGCTTTTGATACTCCTCAACTGCCTGCAATAAATGCTCTTCACTAAAATCCGGCCATAGTACATCTGTAAACCATAGCTCTGTATAAGCCGCCTGCCATAGCATGAAATTACTTAAACGGATTTCACCGCTTGTGCGAATCAGTAAATCTGGATCTGACAAATGCTTAGTCATTAAGTAACTTGTAAGTATTTCCTCCGAAACATTTTCCTTTATTATACCATTCTTAGCATCATGAACGATGCTATTCACTGCGGTTACGATTTCTCCGCGGCTTCCGTAGTTTAGAGCAAAGTTTAAAATCATCCCATCATTATTCTTAGTATCTTCCATTGCCCGTTTAACGGCATTTTGAGTATGTGACGGGATGAGAGACAAGTCGCCAATCGTCTCTACTCTTACATTTTCAGAAATAAGCTCAGGTAAAAAGGTCCCGAGGAATTCCTGAGGAAGCTTCATTAAAAAGTCGACTTCACTTTTCGGACGTTTCCAATTTTCAGTGGAGAACGCATAGACGGTTAATGTTTTTACTCCTAATTTATTGGCTACTTTCGTAATTTTACGAACGGTTTTCATTCCTTCATGATGACCGGCCACGCGTGGCAGTGCACGCTTTTTGGCCCAACGGCCGTTTCCATCCATAATAATGGCAATATGTTGAGGAACATCAAACTTCTTAATATGCTGAATCCTATTTGTTACATCGGAAGAAGCATCTTTTTTAACGAAACGCTTCCATAGTGAATACATATGTTAGTCCCCCATTAGGTTGTACTTATCTCTCTACAAAGTTAAAAATATTCGCGCTCTATGTATATCAAGCTTTCTGCGAAAAAGAACAGAATCTTTATTATAATATCAAAAAAAAACTTGTTCTCATATTATTATGAAAAAAATTTCTTAATTAGAAGTCAGAAGGGGAGAAATTATCACTTCTTTTTTCTAAAAACAGTTTATCATTTGCAATGAAAAATACAAAAAAGGACCACCTCCAACGTTTGCATGCAGCTTACTAACTCAAGGCGTAATCATTATCGGAGAAACCTTATTATAACAGTTTTCTCTTTTTAGCACACCTATATGTTAGAACTAAGACATGACCAGTATGGATTCGGCCCTCTTTATTTTATATTTTAAGAAGAGATTATACTTCCAAAATTTCTTTTTCTTTATCTTTCGTAATCTCATCGATTTTCGTGATATTGCCATCAGTCATCTTTTGGATGTCATCAGCATAGCCGCGTAAATCATCTTCAGTGATTTCACCATTTTTTTCAAGTTTTTTCAAATCGTCATTACCATCGCGACGAACATTACGGACTGCTATTTTCGCTTCTTCCGCTTCTTTCTTGACAACCTTCACAAGCTCTTTTCTACGTTCTTCAGTTAACGCAGGAATGGCAATACGGATGATTGATCCATCATTGGAAGGATTTAAACCTAAGTCAGATTTCAAAATCGCTTTTTCAATCTCACCTAAGACGGTTTTGTCATAAGGCTGAATCACTAAAAGTCTAGCTTCCGGTACAGAAATACCAGCAACCTGATTAATCGGGGTTGGAGAACCATAATAATCAATAGATATTCTATCAAGCAACGAGGCATTCGCCCTGCCGGCACGGATGCTGGCTAATTCACGTGTGTAAGCTCCAATGGCTTTTTCCATTTTCGTTTTCGCATTTGAAATAACTTGTTTCGGCATCTTTTATTTCCCCCTTACAATTGTTCCAAGCGTTTCGCCTAAAACCGCTCGTTTAATATTACCTTTTTCCATAATCGAGAAGACAATCAATGGTATATCATTGTCCATGCAAAGTGAGGACGCAGTTGAATCCATTACTTCTAATCCCTCTTTAATCACATCAAGATAAGAAAGTTCATCATACTTCACAGCATTTTTGTCTTTAACCGGGTCAGCATTATAAACGCCATCCACATTATTCTTCGCCATCAAGATAACGTCAGCTTCAATTTCAGCTGCACGCAAGGCGGCAGTAGTATCCGTTGAAAAATAAGGATTACCTGTACCAGCTGCAAAAATTACAACCCTCTTTTTCTCAAGATGTCTGATCGCACGGCGTCTAATGTATGGTTCTGCCACTTGTCTCATCTCAATGGAAGTTTGGACGCGTGTTTCAATTCCAAGTTGATCAAGGCTATCTTGTAAAGCCAATGAGTTCATGACTGTAGCCAACATACCCATATAATCGGCATTAGCACGATCCATGCCCATTTCACTTCCGATTTTCCCGCGCCAAATGTTTCCGCCACCGACAACTACAGCAACTTCTACATCAAGTTCAGCTACTTCTTTCACTTGTTCAGCAATTGATTTAATTACTGCAGGGTTAATTCCAAACCCTTCGTCACCGGCTAATGCTTCGCCACTGAGTTTTAGTACAACACGTTTATATTTAGCGTTACTCATGAAAACCTCCAACTATGTAATCTTTTCGTTCGTTCATCCCGTTATTTGCTAACAAAAGTTCATGACATTTCAAAAAATAGGGAACACTAGAGTGTTCCCTATTCAATCATTTTCTTGCAATTAGTCTTTTTTAACTTGGTTCATTACTTCTTCAGCAAAGTTTTCTTGACGTTTTTCAAGACCTTCGCCTACTTCATAACGAACGAATGATTGGATTTTTCCACCTATAGATTCAACGAATTGTCCAACTTTTTGATCTGGATTTTTAACGAAAGCTTGTTCGTTCACACAGATTTCTTCGTAGAATTTGTTGATACGTCCTTCAACCATTTTCGCAACGATTTTTTCTGGTTTACCTTCATTAAGAGCTTGTTGTGTAAGAACTTCACGTTCGCGGTCTAATTCACTTGCATCCACTTGGTCACGTGAAATATATTTCGGGTTAATTGCAGCGATATGCATTGAAACGCCTTTAGCAGCCTCTGCATCAGTTGTACCCTCAAGAACAGAAAGCACACTGATACGTCCACCCATGTGAAGGTATGCGCCAAATGCGTCATTATCTGTTTTTGTAACAACTTGGAAACGACGTAGAGTTAATTTTTCACCAATTTTAGCAACTGCCGCATTGATATGATCTGCAACTTTTGCTCCATTTTCCATTGTTTGCTCAAGAGCAATTTCAACGCTTTCAGGTTTGTTAGCAAGAAGGAATGCAGCCAATTCTTTAACAAGAGCTTGGAAGCCTTCGTTTTTAGCAACAAAATCTGTTTCTGAGTTCACTTCAAGGATAACTGCTTGGTTTCCTTCAACAACGATAGAAGTTAAACCTTCAGCAGCGATACGGTCTCCTTTATTAGCAGCTTTCGCAATTCCTTTTTCACGTAGGAAATCGATTGCTTTTTCCATATCACCTTCAGTTTGTACTAGCGCCTTTTTACAGTCCATCATGCCGGCACCAGTTTTTTCACGCAATTCTTTAACTAATTGTGCAGTGATTGCCATAATATTTATCCTCCTCAAATTAAATGCAGTTTATTCAGTCTTTACCCATTTTGCCAGATAATACTTGTTTTTATCAATAAAAACAACAAATTATAGCAAAATTCTCAAAAAACCATCAGCCGGTCAGTCTTATGGACAAAACCCTGATGTCATATTATCTTCATTCCCTGAAAATCAACCGTAACGTTTTTTAAAAATCCGCACGGGATTTATGTATGCTTATTTAGTGCAAAAAAAAGGGATAAAAGGCATTATCCTCTTATCACCTTTTTTTCTTACTAATTAAGCAACCTTTTTTGCCTATTAAGCAGTTGTTGTTTCAGTTGCTGTTTCTTCGCCTTGTTTAGCTTCTAAGATAGCATCTGCCATTTTACCTGTTAATAATTTAACAGCACGGATTGCATCGTCATTCGCAGGAATAACTACATCGATTTCATCCGGATCACAGTTTGTATCAACGATACCAACAAGTGGAATGTGTAATTTGTGTGCTTCCGCAACAGCAATACGCTCTTTGCGAGGGTCGATAACGAAGATCGCATCTGGAAGAGTCTTCATATCTTTAATACCGCCTAAGAATTTCTCTAAGCGATCCCATTCTTTTTTAAGTTGGATAACTTCTTTTTTAGGAAGTACTTCGAAAGTTCCGTTTTCTTCCATTTTTTCGATATCTTTAAGACGAGTAATACGTTTTTGGATTGTTTCAAAGTTTGTTAAAGTTCCACCTAACCAGCGTTGGTTTACATAGTACATACCAGAACGGATAGCTTCTTCTTTAACAGATTCTTGAGCTTGTTTTTTAGTACCAACGAAAAGAACAGTTCCACCGTTAGCAGCTAGTTCTTTAACGAAGTTATAAGCTTCCTCAACCTTTTTAACTGTTTTTTGAAGGTCGATGATGTAGATGCCGTTACGCTCAGTGAAGATATATTTCTTCATTTTCGGGTTCCAGCGACGTGTTTGGTGTCCGAAATGCACACCAGCTTCAAGCAATTGTTTCATAGAAATGACTGACATTTTAGTTCCTCCTAAATGGTTTTGTTTTTCCTCCGCTCCGATCATTTTCATACAGAAACTGTCTAAACAGCACCATCTGCTAGAATCACGGGGCGTGTGTATTAACACCATTTCATAATATATCATAATGATACGACACTATCAAGCAAAAATTATCTATTCATGTGAAACTTTAATAAAAGTTCAATTTCTGTTTTGCCGCGATTTAATTTTTTTGCGATTTTTTCTATAGAATGGCCTTGATCCGCTAAATATTCTACTTGTTCATTTAATGATAATTCATTTAATCCAACCTGTAACATGCCTGAAAATTCTTTTTCATACTCCTGGTTGGACAGAGAAGGGGCTTCTGAAGAAAGGTCCAATCTATCTTCCGATTTTAAGGGAAATCTATGCTCCTCATTATCTTCTGGCTTTTTGTTATAGGCTTCGGCAGCTTGCTTTTTTGTTCCCATATGCCGCCCTTCTTTGTAATCGGGCAACATTTTTTTCTCTCGCTTGATTTCGTTATCTCTCGTGGAATTCTTCACTACCGCACGTTCTTGTTCTTCATGCTCACCCTTGGGTTTTAATGCAACTGAATTCGTAAAAGTCTTTACCAACGTCTCGTTATCTTCCTTCATTTCCATTAAATAACCAGACAAAAGTTCTTCCATCTCACTTATGATGGCTTTTTGGTCTTTTTCAAGCTTAGTTAAACGATTTTGACGGAGATATAAAACGACAACGGCGAAAATGGTGAGCATGTTTAAAAGAAACAGTAGAAACATAAAAATCACTAACATGGTGCCTCCCCTTAACCCGAATAGTCAATCCTGATTCCTTTATACGGATGAGAATCTTTTTTCACTGTTGTTATTGTTTTTTTCTTATTTTCTTTCTGCCTATCTTTTTTAAGAAACTGCCATTTATCGGCATTCCCTTCTTTTTCATAAAAATGAGCGGGAAGCTTTTGTTCTTCACTAACTACAGTCTTTAGTTTCCGTTCTTGATTCTTTCGAACTTGATGGGCAGCATGATCTTGTTGGATTAAATTTTTTTGTTGATTTTGCTCTTGGATTTTCCCTGCATCTTGGGTTCTCGAAAGAGCAATTTGCATCTCGATCGCGTTAAAACTCATGACAACCCACCCCTTTCTATAAAAACGGCATTTACAGTACTCTTTCTGACCCTACAACTCAAAATACTGAACAAGGAACTAGCCAGTATTATCGTCATCGTAACCAATTAAGTTGGATGGACCTGAAATGGGCAGTGGATTTTTTTGTTGGCGATTTGAAGAGTATTGCTGGTTTACTCTACTATTGGGAGGCAAAACACAACTCAATCTACCCTTTCAGGCACCAATATAGAATATTATGTAATTTATATACCTTTTACAGGGTCTATTTTCGAACACATGACGATTTAACCTGGGTGATATTGCTCAAGAGAACTCCATGGGAATAGTTTTCCAGACAATTTATTATGCACTTAGGTAACAGCATGATATGAAACCCAGCCTCCATGCCCCTTTACCCTCTCTATATTACTGCTTAATTCTTTTTATCCTGCATTGCGTTTCTTAGTTTATATATCGTCTTAGAATGGATCTGAGAAATCCGCGACGTAGATAGGCTCATTACTTGTCCAATTTCGGTTAAAGTAAGCTCTTCTTTATAAAAAAGTTGTAAAACCAACTGTTCCTTTTCATTAAGTGTTTCTATAACTTTGGCTAGTTCCACATACAGTTCGTTCCTTAACAGATGTTCCTCAGGTAGATTTGCTTTTTCATCTTTAATATGAAAGTTTGTGCCTTCTTTATCATCTTGCTCTTGAGGATTCTCATCCATTGATAAAACGTTGGCAAAGAAATTTTCATTTAATGCAGCATATACATCATCTTCCGGAATATTTAATTCAGATGCAATTTCATTTGGCGAAAGATTCCTCATGTATTTCTGCTCTAATTTTTCGATCGCAGACTCAATTTTCTTGGCTTTATCTCTAGCACTTCGCGGGAGCCAATCTTCTTTCCTTAATCCATCTAGTATCGCGCCACGAATTCGAAATGAAGCATATGTGTCAAATTTCAGATCACGTTTTGGATCAAAACGTTCTAGGGCATTGAATAACCCCATCATCCCCAAACTCCTTATATCATCACGGCTCACATTTTTAGGCAGGCTCACTGAAATGCGTTGGACATGATAAGATACAAGTGGGATATATTTCTTAACCAAATTGTCCCCTGCTTGTTGATCTCTGCAGTCAATCCAATTTTTCCAGCATAACTGTTCCTCTCCGATAGTCAGATTAGACATAGGACTTCCTCCTAACATTGTATACATTTTGTAATCAAAACGGCCAACGAGGCTCTAGATGCAACAATATTTTGATTGCAAGTGTTCCTGTCATTTTCAAGTTGCACTTTTTTCTGACAAGTCGTAATCCCTTATTATATGTTTTTTGTCCCTTTATTCACGGTCCGGATATTTAACATACAATCTTTCGAATTAAATTCTATTGTTCTACCGCTATTCCCACCCACATCTTCAGCAACAACATGGATGTGCAAGTCTGCTAATTCTTTCCGGACGGCTTCCACATTTCTGGGCCCTATTCTCATGAAATCCCCTCTAGAGGCAAATTGAAATATTTGTGCCCCGCCAGCCATCTTCGCTTTTAAAAAAATCAATCTTGCCCCTTCTTTTACTAAGCGCTGCACTAATTCCTTAACCGCCGTATCTGCAAATTTGGCAACGTTAATATGTCCCGATTTAGCGAGTGAAGAGTCAGGCAACATGACGTGAGCCAAACCGGCAATCTCTTTTTTTTCATCATAAATCACAACTCCAACACATGATCCTAGACCTGAAGTACGGATCGAATAGGGAGGTTTTACAATATTCATATCTGCAATGCCGACTTTTACAACCTTGACCTGTAATAATTCAGTCATTTGTTGTCACTCCTAAAGAGGAGAAAATGATATCAAAAGATTCAGGGTCGGGTAACAGAAAGAAATGTCCGTCGATAGACTCCGCAAATAGCTGATCCTTTTCAAGTACAGTATCAATGACAATGGCCGTGTCACTTACTTGTGACAATTCCAATAATCCATAACTGATTGTTGCTCCTACCATGTCGATACTTAATGACGGAACAGATGGATATAAATTCAATTGGGTGAAATCTGATAGAGAAGTTAGATAGGATCCCGATAATATATTCCCTAATTCCTGAAGGCAAGAAAGCGCCAAATCAGTATATGGCGTGGAATCTATTGAAAAGGTTTCATCTCCTGTCATCTGTTGAATGAAGTATTCAGCCACAGGTAGAGAAAGGATGAAAAACATACTACCGGATGCATCGCCTACTATTCGCAAGAAAATGCTAGCAACAACTTGTTCAGCCCCACCAGCCATTTCCATCATTTCATCAAAGGAAACCACTCGGACATTAGGAACAATCATATCAATTTTCCTATTAAGAATTGCCGAAAGTGCAGTGGCTGCGTGCCCTGCGCCAATATTGCCAATTTCCTTCAAGATATCGAGCTGAAGGGGAATAATTTTCTCAATAAACGACATATGATTATCCTTCTTTTCTCATATTTTCATTTACTTCAAGACTTAAAGCCTTTTCCAAATTAATTAACACGAGCAGTCGTTTTTCAATTTTAGCCACGCCGCTAATGTATTCTGACGCCGAATGACCAACAACTTCCGGCTGCGGTTCGATACTATCCACTGGAATATCCAATACATCATTGGCAGAGTCTACTATTAACCCCACTTCCATATCATCTAAAATGACAACGATAATCCTTGTAGAGTCGTTGTATTCTAACTCTTCAAGACCAAAACGGACCCGTAAATCAATAATTGGGGTAATTACACCCCTTAGATTTATGACTCCCTTAACAAGCTGAACAGCCTTAGGAACTCTTGTTATATGCAAGAGTTTTTCAATTCCACTAACTTTATCTACTGGAATGGCATATTCTTTATCTTTAATTTGAAATACAATTACTTTCATATCTTGAACGAGATTTGTAGTCGACATCTATTCTCCTCCTCTTATTAAATTTATGATGATAGCAGAGAGTAGCCTTCACGACGCCTGAATGCGAACAACCACTTAAATCAGAACTCATCCGCCCATTGCATAACCACGGTTAAATCCTGCTGACCGTTTCCTCTCTATTTCTCTATCGGTCAATGAATCAATGTGTTGCAATCAATGATCAAAGCAACTTGACCATCACCTAATATCGTTGCCCCAGATATCGCAAAAGCAGATGTTAAATAATTACCAAGAGATTTCAAGACGATTTCGAGTTGTCCAATAAATGAATCCACAACTAATCCTGCCAATTTATCGCCTTTTCTGACAATAACCACAGAAAGAAATCCCTCTTTTTCCTGATGCACAGGCACTTCAAAAATTTCCTTCAGGAACAGGAGCGGTAGAACTTTCCCCCTGAAGTCAATAACTTGTTGATTATGAGCATTCATGATATCTTCTTTTTTTATAATCGCAGTCTCTATAATAGAAGAAAGTGGAATAGCATATTTTTCCTTTTGGATTTCAACCAGCATTACAGAAATTATCGATAATGTAAGGGGAAGTTGAATAAGGAATATAGATCCTTCGTTCTCTTTGGAATCTATCGTTACAGACCCACCCAATGACTCGATCGTATTTTTAACCACATCCAGCCCTACACCTCGTCCTGATACAGCTGAAATGGTTTCAGCTGTTGAGAACCCTGAAGCAAAAATTAATTCATAGATTTGCTTATCTGTTAAAGTAGCAGCAGCTTCCTTTGTCAAAATCCCATTGGAAAAGGCCTTGTTTAAGACAAGATCTTTATTTATTCCCGCTCCATCATCGTCAATTTCAATAAAAACATGGTTGCCGCTGTGATACGCCTTTAAAAGGATTTTCCCTTCTTCATTCTTCCCTTTCGCTAGACGTTCTTCAGGTGTTTCAATTCCATGATCCATTGCATTTCTTAATAAATGGACAAGTGGATCACCAATTTCATCTATAACTGTACGATCAAGTTCTGTTTCAGCTCCGATGATTTCCAAATCTACTTTCTTATTCAAATCCCTTGCTAATTGACGAACCATTTTAGGGAAACGATTGAATACAGTTTCTACAGGAACCATCCGTATATTCAACACAATTGTTTGCAAATCGCTGGTTATCCGGGACATTCTTTCAACTGTTTCATGCAGTTCCTGGTTATCCAAATCGCTTGAAATTTGATCGAGTCTACCTCTATCAATCACAAGTTCCTCAAATAAATTCATTAATATATCAAGCCGCTCGATATTTACCCGAATAGTCTTACTTGAGGCCGGCTTAACAGGTGCCTGCTTCTTAGTCTCCTTATTCTCACTTAAAAGCAAAGCGTTCCTTTCTTGGGCCTGGTTATCCACTGCAGCTTTTTTTTCCTCTTTAGCATTGGCAGTGTGTCGTAGATCGTCAAGATTAAGAGTGTTTATGCCAACTTTTTCCACTTCAGAAATCTTCATGATTTTTTTATGAAGCTCTTCACTCGATTCTTTTGTTACCACCGTAAATGTAAACTTCCGATCAAACTGCTCTTCTTCCAAAAGTTCAACCGGTGGATTGGACTTGATTACTTCACATGATTTTTCAAGAACCTCATATACCATAAATACCCTTGCTGCTTTTAAAAGACAGTCTTCACGCAAATCTATCGAAATTTCATAACTGTCGAATCCTTGTTCTTTGGACTGCTGCAGGACTGTCAATTCAAATTCATCGTACTCACCACTTGTCACTTCTTCCTTTTCATGAACCGTAGATGCAGCTGCAGTCTCTGCGATAGAAGAGAAAACAGGCGACTCCCCTTTTTCAATCAATTGCAGCTGATAAACAACATTCTTCACATCTCTTTTTCCATCGCCACCTTCAGCAATAGACATAACAATTGCTTCTAAATCATCAACGGCTAAAAATATCACATCAAACAATTCAGGGGTAAGAATAATTTGGCTGTTTCGAATCGCATCCAACACATTTTCCATTTTGTGGGTCAAGTTCGCTAAATCCTCATACCCCATGGTGACCGACATCCCTTTTAAAGTATGAGCGGAACGAAAGATTTCGTTAACAATTGAAAGGTCTTCCGGGTTTTTCTCAAGTACCAACAGCTGTTCACTGCACGTTTGAAGATGTTCTTTACTTTCTTCAATAAATACCTCTAGATACTGATTCATATCCATACAATCTCCACCTCCACGAGTTAACAATAGCTAATTATTGCGTTAGCTATTGTTTCTACATCCTCTATGCTATCTATCAAGTTGGTAGCAATCGCCGCTTTCGGCATTCCAAAAACGATTGATGTCTTCTGTGACTCTGCAATCGCTTTTAAAGGACCCGTTTGATTCAACTTAATAATCCCACTTGAACCATCCATCCCCATCCCGGTCATGATGACAGCTATTTTCGCAAAATCAGTAATTTCACTTACTGATTCAAACAGCACATCTACTGAAGGGCGGTGTCCGCTACGCAGTTCGGATTGATCCAAAAGTATTGCAATGCTCATCCCAACTTTTCTCACTTTCAGGTGAAAACCTCCAGGGGCAATATAAGCAACTCCTTTTTGGATCAGTTCCCCATCCTCTGCTTCCTTCACTTGAATCCTACATAATGAATTTAGACGGTCAGCCAAGGATTTTGTAAAACCAGAGGGCATATGCTGGACAACAAGAATAGGTGCATCAATTGTTTCTGGGAGTCCCGTCAATACTGTCTGAAGAGCCCTTGGGCCTCCTGTCGATGTACCAATGACTATAATTTTTTTATTCCAATAGAACCATTTATTTTTGTTTTTTTCGTTTCCCAACATTTCTCTTGTATCTTTTTCACTATATTTTCTCCAAAACGATGGATTTCCCTCAATATTTATTGCATTTTTTTGTAGTTTGTGACCATTCTCACGGCTGGCTGCCATAACTTTTTCAAACCCGTTCTTTCTTAATTTTGTACAAATCCAGTGAAATGGCACCTAATGGTTTAGCCACAAAGTCAAAGGCTCTACTGTACATAGAAGCAAAGGTATTTTCCATTCCTTCTTTCATCGTACTTGAAAACATAATTTCAGCAGTAGGACATTCATCCATAATCCGATTTAATGCTTCACTTCCATTCATAACCTGCATCTCTACATCTAAGGTGCCGAACTTTCTTAAATCTGCAGAATCATCCACAATCAGCACTTTAACTTTATCCATGTAAGGAGACCTACTTTCCAAGAAGATATCTCTTCATATTGCTAAGGAAGTTGCTTTTTTGTAAATTCAATTCTCCACCAAATGAATGGCTTGTATATCTCGATGCAATATCCATAAGAGCTTTAGATACATTAGCTTCAGAATCAAAAAGGATAAAGGGTATTTGTCTTGAAACAGCTTTGGAAACAGTTCTTTCGTCCGGCAGGTAACCAAGTGCTACACTTTCCAGACCCAAAAATTTCTTAAGTGCATTTTGAAGCCGGATAATCGTTTCTTTGCCTTCCTTATTTGTGAAAACCCTATTACAAACCAGAAAATATGGAATTTCTTTTTTGACGGAATGTATGTATTTCATTGTAGAATAGGCATCCATTACGGAAGTCGGTTCAGGCGTAGTAATAACGATTAACTCATCAACACATAACAGAAATTTTGCCGAGTCTTGAGTTATACCTGCCCCCATATCAAACAAAATATAATCATAATCCGTCAACAGCAAACTAAATTCTTCATTAAACCGCATAAACTTGTTTTCATCGAGGGAAAAGAGGCTTGTCAGCCCTGTTCCACCCGTAATGATTGAAATACTCTCTGGGCCTGCCGTCATAATATCTATCAAGCTACGACCACTTTCAAAGAAATCAACGATACTGTAAGATGAATGTTCACCAATCAAAATATCTATATTTCCCATCCCAATATCCATATCGAACAACAGGACCTTTTTTCCTTGTTTGGATAAAGCGAGGGAAAAGTTCAAAGAAAAGTTAGATTTTCCGACTCCACCTTTACCACTTAAAATGGCAAGAGTTTTAGCCGGTGATTGATTTTGGTGGGTTTCCAGTCTTCTTCGTAAGTTCTCAGCTTGATCTTTCATATTTTTTAGCCCCAAAAGCCGTTTTCAATAGCTGTGATGATGTAGCTTTTTCTATATCATCTGGTACATTCTGTCCATTTGTAATATAAGCGGCTCCTAGTTTATGAGCGTGTATAAAATTAAATATAGCCCCGAAAGTTGATGTCTCGTCAGCTTTTGTAAAAATGATCTGTTTAATTGGTATGCTAGCAAACTACCGATAAATATCTTCCATATCCTTTTGCTTCGAAGTTAATGACAAAACTAAATATGTTTCCATCTCATCTGTAAAATCAATAATTTCACTAAGGTCTTTAACATACTGTGGATTGCGAAAATTCCTTCCAGCAGTATCTATAAATACAAAGTCATAATGAGAAAACCGTTCCGTTGCTTTTTTAAAATCTTCCAAATTATACGCTACTTCAATCGGAACATTTAAAATCTTTGCATACATCTTAAGCTGATCTATTGCTGCAATCCTGTATGTATCTGTCGTAATGAAAGCCACTTTTTTACCATGCCTAAGCATGGTCTCTGCTGCTACTTTAGCGAGGGTGGTTGTCTTACCAACTCCTGTTGGTCCAACAATATTAATATATTTTTTTTGCAGACCGGGTTTCCCGTTTTGAACCTTCTCCAATATTTCAAATAAGGCTTCTTCTAACCAACCTTGTACTTCTTCATCAGTGGATTGTTGTTTGAGAGCAAACCATTTTCCAAGTAATTCATCCATGATTTGTGAGCGTAGCTGTACATCCACTTCCTGCTCTGTGAGATAATCATTGATTTTCTGCAGTTTTCCCGGATAGTGTCTATCAGATGTGATTTGTATAGTTTTAATCATATCTTTTAAACCTTCTAATTCTTTTATAAGACCCGTACTTTCATTGTTACCTTCCTGTGTAACAGTGCTATTACTCGATATTTCTTGTTTCACAGGCAACTTCTTCGTTTTTTGTTTAGTTACCATTTGGTTGGGCTGTGAAACTGGATCGATGGCTGCAATGACTTCGATATTCCTTTTTTTGAATAATCCTAGGAAACCACCAATGTAGACAGCTTTTGAACTTAAAATAATCGCATCACTGCCTAATTCTTCTCTTATTCGCTTCATAGCTTCGGCCATTGATGGTGCCATATATTTCTTTACTTTCAATCGATATTCACCACCCCTACACTTTGTACTTCTACATTCGATTCGAGTTCATTGTATGAAAGAATCGGTACATTAGGAAAATAACGTTCTGTTAACTGCCGGGTATACATCCGTACTGCTGAAGAACAAAGTAGGATTGGTTGATGTTCCATTAACGTCAGCTCATCCAATTTGGCCGCAATTGCCTCCAATATGGACTGAGATATATTTGGATCTAGTGATAAAAAGTTTCCATGTTCAGTTTGTTGTACTCCATCTGCTATGGTTTTTTCTACTTTTCCCGATAACGTGATGACTTTTATTCGATTTTCTTCTACGATAAAGGAATTAGTAATCTGCCTGGCTAAATTCTGCCGTACATATTCAGTAAGCAAATCTGTATCCGTCGACAACTTACCATAATCAGCAAGTGTTTCGAAAATGATTGATAAGTTCCTTATAGAAACTTTTTCCTTTAACAATTTTGCCAATACCTTTTGTACATCACCTATCGACAAGGGATTCGGGGTGACCTCTTCTACAAGAATTGGTGATGATTCACCAAGATAATCGATCAATTGTTTCGTTTCCTGCCTGCCCAAAAGCTCATGAGCATTCGCTTTTATGACTTCCGTTAAATGTGTGGATACAACACTTGGAGGATCTACAACTGTATAGCCCATCATCTCTGCATGCTCTTTCATATCATCCGTAATCCATTTAGCTGGTAGACCAAATGAAGGTTCTATCGTATCGATTCCTTCTATTGATTCATCTTCTATTCCTGGACTCATTGCCAAAAAGTGATTCAGAAGCAATTCCCCTTTTGCAATTTCATTTCCCTTAATTTTTAGCCGATACTCATTAGGGTTCAACTGGATATTATCTCGTATTCTGACGACTGGAATGACAAGTCCCATTTCAATTGCCAGTTGCCGGCGGATCATGACGACACGGTCTAGTAAGTCTCCCCCTTGATTGGCATCAGCAAGTGGAATTAGTCCATACCCAAACTCGAATTCGATTGGATCGACACTCAAAAGGTTAACGACACTTTCTGGACTCTTCATTTCATCTGTTTCCAACACTTCTTCCATTTCCTGTATTTCACTTTCATTCGGCTGTGGTATCCTAGTAATCGTATACCCTCCTATGACTAATAACGCTGCAATTGGAAACGTAAATATATCTGAAATTGGCGTGAATAAACCTAGCAAAAAAATTGTTGCTGCAGTCAAGTAAAGCATCTTTGGAAATTGAAATAACTGTTCAACAATATCTGATCCAAGATTACCATTCGAGGCTGCCCGGGTTACGACTATTCCTGTTGCTGTTGAAATCAATAAGGCAGGCACTTGACTGACAATTCCATCTCCAACTGATAACATGGAAAAATGTACAGCAGATTCTCCAAAACTCATATCCAATTGCATGACACCAATAATCATTCCAAAAATCAAATTGATGATGACAATGATAATACCGGCGATGGCGTCTCCTTTAACAAACTTACTCGCTCCGTCCATGGATCCATAAAAGTCAGCTTCATTGCTGATTTTTTCTCGTCTGGTACGTGCATCATTTTCTGAAATCATCCCAGCATTCAAATCAGCATCAATGGCCATCTGTTTCCCAGGCATCGCATCTAGCGTAAACCTTGCTGCCACTTCTGACACCCGTTCAGAACCTTTCGTGATGACGATGAAATTGATGATAACCAAAATGATAAATACAACTAAACCTACAAGCACGTTCCCTCCGACTACAAACGAGCCAAAGGTTTCGACTACACCGCCAGCATCACCATAGGTCAAAATGGCACGTGTCGTCGACACATTCAACCCCAGCCTGAATAATGTCAGTAAAAGGAGCAAGGAAGGAAATATTGAAAATTCCAAAGGCTCTTTCATATTCATCGTAGTCAATAGAACCAACAGCGCAAGAGATATATTTAAAAGAAGTAAAATACTTAACAACCATGTTGGTAATGGAATGACCAACATAGCAACAATCATGATGACGCTCGATATGACAACTAAATCTCTTGCTCGCATGTTCTTCTCTCCTAACTAGCGGGTCACATTTAACTTCTTTACAGCTTACCTTTCGTTTTATAAACAAAGGCAAGTATTTCAGCAACTGCCTTAAAAAATTCCTCAGGAATCGCCTGGCCTATTTCAGCTTGATCATATAAAGACCTTGCCAAAGGACGGTTTTCCACCATGATCACATCGTTTTCTTTAGCAATATATTTAATTTTCTGAGCTACAAAATCAACGCCTTTTGCTACTACAAACGGAGCCTCCGCCTTATTTTCATCATATTTTAAAGCAATCGCAAAATGCGTCGGGTTTGTGATGACGACATCAGCATTTGGCACTTCCTGCATCATTCTCTGCGCTGCCATCTGCCTTTGCTTTTGCTTAATCTTTGATTTAATTAACGGGTCACCCTCAGAATTTTTATATTCATCCTTAATATCCTGTTTGGACATCCGGATGTTTTTTTCAAAGTCATATTTTTGATACAAATAGTCTAATAGAGCAATGAACAATAAAGCCACGGCAGCATAATACCCTACCTTTATCGTAATATCTGCCAATGTTGCCATTGCTTCTTCCACAGAAATCTGGGATAAAATCATAATCTCGTCCATACGCTGCCAAAGTACATAAAAGGCAACTAAACCTACAAATGATATTTTAAGAATGGATTTCAATAATTCAACAATGGCCCTCAAGGAAAAAATACGTTTGAATCCTTTAATAGGATCCAATTTTTCAAGTTTAAACTGAATTGACTCAGTAGAAAACATAAACCCAATTTGCATCACATTAGCCAAAATTCCTGCAATCACCGCTGCTGCAAAAACAGGACCGAGGACAAGCCCCATCTCCTTCAAAACCTCTATCATGGTAATTTGTATATTTTCCTCACTGAATCCTGCAATCGTAAAGTGTTGCAGATATTCTTTCATGAGACCGAGAAGATGATTGTACATATAAGGTCCCATCATCAATAGCACCGAAAACACAGCAATTAAATTCACAGAGGTATTTACATCCTGACTTTTAGCTACCTGTCCTTTTTTCTTCGAATCCTGACGTTTTTTTGGAGTCGCCTTTTCCGTCTTTTCACCAGCGAAAAACTGTAAATCCAGCTGAATCCACACCATGTTATACGCCTCCGATCAGCTGCATTAACTGACGCATCGTCACAAGTAAGAAATTAAAAAGTTGGGTAACAACCGTCATCATCATCCCCATGACTATCACTATAACCGCTAAACCTGCTATAATTTTCACTGGAATTCCGACAACAAATACATTTAATTGGGGAACTGTCCTTGCCAGAATGCCAAGCGTGACATCCACTAAAAAAATGCTGCCCACTACTGGAATTGACATTTGAAACGCAATCATGAATGTCTTACTAAATGCTTTGGCCAAGTACTCTATTAATGCCTGGTCCCCAAAGGGCACAAATAATTGATCAATCGGGATGAACTGATAGCTATAAAAAATTCCATCCAAAAGCAAATGATGACCGTTTGTACTTAAAAGAAATAATAAGGCAATCGTATATAGATATTGTCCCATTAATGGACTTTGAGCCCCTGTTTGCGGATCGATGACATTGGCAATTGAAAAACCCATTTGAAAGTCAATTAACCCACCTGCAACTTGAACCGCTGATAAAATCATATAGGCAGCAAACCCGATGAAAAGCCCTACAAATGCTTCCTTTATGATTAATAAATAAAATGTGACATCCAAAGCTAGAACCGGCGCTTCAATGGTATAGTACATAATCCAAGCAAGGAAAATCCCAAGTCCGATTCGATGCTGTATCGGTATAGATCGAAACGAAAAAATCGGCATTGCCACGAAAAAGGTTGTAACCCTGACCACTATTAATAAAAATGCAGGAAAGTACGGAAATATATCCTCCATTCTCTACCCTACAAATCGATTCAAGTTACCGAATATTTCATTTGCGTATGATAATAGATGACTTAGCATCCATGGAGCGAGTAAAATAAGTGCCAATAAGACTGCCACAATTTTCGGAACGAAGGCCAAGGTTTGTTCCTGAATCTGTGTGGTCGCCTGAAAGATACTTACTAATAGTCCAACAACAAGAGCTATCAACATCAAGGGGCCAGCGATAATCAATACCATATAAATTCCTTTTTCTGCTACATCAACAACAAACTCTGCGCTCATTTTTTCTCACCTGCTTAAAAACTCTGTAATAAAGACTTCACTACTAAATACCAACCATCAACAAGAATGAAGAGGAGGATTTTAAACGGCAAGGAAATCATGACTGGTGGTAACATCATCATCCCCATCGACATCAGGACACTTGCAACGACCATATCAATAACCAGAAATGGAATGAAAATCATAAAACCTATTTGGAAGGCTGTTTTGATTTCACTAATTGCAAAAGCTGGTACAAATGCGGTCAAGGGAATATCCTGTATCGTTTCCGGCTTATCGACCTTGGCATATTCTAGAAATAAGGCCAAGTCCTTTTGCCTTGTATGGGCACTCATAAATTCCTTAAAAGGAATCGCAGTCTGCTCATACGCCTCTTCTAAATCTATTTCTTCATTAAATAGAGGAGTTAATGCTTTTTCGTTCACTTCCTGAAAAGTCGGTGCCATTACAAAAAATGTCATAAAAAGAGCTAGACCAACCAGGACTTGATTCGGAGGCATCTGTTGTGTAGCAAGCGACGTTCTCACAAAACTGAGGACAATAATGATTCTTGTAAAGCATGTCATTAAAATCAAAATGCTTGGAGCAAGCGATAAAACAGTCATCAGGAGAACAAGTTTGACGGAAGTAGAGACATTAGTGGGATCACTGTTATTAAAAAACTCCATGAACTCATTCATTGTCTCTTCCTTTCCTTTCAAGCTCATTTAACAGATTCTTCCTACTATCAGACATTTGATCGAGCTTATTTTTGAACTCTGAGGAAAAACTATTAGTTTCGATTTCTCTTTTTTTCAGCCACTTATTTTTCAATTTCGTCGCAAATTCTCCTGGCTGAATCATTTGATCCATTTTTTCGTTGTAATCTTTCATTAACTGCTCATATTCCTCGGGATTATCTATTTCTTTCAAGAGCTGTATGTTTTCGCCAACTCCGACTACTAATATTCTACCGCCCACTTTAACAAGCTGAACCGATCGATTTGCTCCAAGGCTTGTGCCGCCTAAATTCTCTACTGAATTTGCTTTTTGATACGATTTACTTTTTTTATTTATGAACTTTAATATGATATATAAAAGCCCCACCACAAAAATGGTCGCAAAGATCATCCTTAGAAACTCCCAAATAGTTATCCCCACTTGTTCGGGATTTGAAGCTTGTTTGGTAGTTTGGGAGTCTTTTGATTTATCCGTTTTCAAATCATCTGGCTGTTCATAAACATCCTTCACTGGCTTATCAATATCTTCCGCACTCGCCTGAATGGCCCCTGAGAAGAAAACTGCTATCACAAGTGAGATCTGAAGCCATTTTTTAATAGAATACAATATGAAGACACCCTCTTACTTCATTAACTTAATGCTTTATTTATGGCTTCCAATACCCTGTCTGCCTGAAATGGTTTCACGATAAAGTCTTTTGCCCCTGCCTGGATTGCATCAATAACCATTGCTTGTTGCCCCATTGCAGAACACATTATGACCTTCGCTTGCGGATTTACCTTTTTAATTTCTTTTAATGCTGTGATTCCATCCATTTCAGGCATAGTAATATCCATTGTTACAAGATCCGGATGCGTTTCTCTATATTTCTCTACTGCCTGAGCACCATCTGCTGCTTCTCCAACAATTTCAAAACCATTTTTAGAAAGGATATCTTTTATCATCATTCTCATAAATGCTGCATCGTCAACAATTAAAATTTTATTTGCCATTTTTTTGTCCTCCAAATTTATCTAAGTTTTTTTAGTCGATCGCTCTGACTCATAATATCCGTAACACGAACTCCAAAGTTTTCATCAATCACAACAACCTCGCCTTTTGCAATTAAGCGGCTGTTTACCAGGATATCCACCGGTTCACCTGCTAATTTATCCAATTCAATTATAGAACCAGATGACAGCTCTAGAATTTCTTTGACAGAGCGCTTGGTTCTCCCAAGCTCTACGGTTACTTGCAATGGGATATCCATCAGCATGCTAAGATTTTTCGTTTCGGACTCTTGAAGCTGATACGGCTGAAAACTGGAAAAACTGGCTGGCTGAACATTTACCGGTTGTCCTGTTGAAACGGATGAAGCTCCAAAATGTTGCGGTTCATTCGGTATTTTGTATGTCGGTTTTGTTTGGTAACCACTTTGTCCATAATTCTCATTTGTCGGCTGATTCGATACAGGATTTTGGAATGATACCGGCTCTTGAGGAGAATTACTCTGTGTTGGGTTGGCTTGTATCTGTTCCATTTTATTTTCATCGGCTTCACTTTCACTTGTTCCATTTAATAGTTCACTGACTAACCCTTTTGCAAATTCTAAAGGCAACAGTTGCATAATGTTGGAATCAATTAATGCACCCACTCGTAAACGAAAAGAAATTTTTGCAAATAAATCCTCATCCGGTATTGCATTTTCACCTTCACCATTTAAAAAGTTCAGTAAATCGATGCTTGGTGGTGAAATATCTACCTTTTTACTGAAAATGGTCGACATTGATGTAGCAGCCGAACCCATCATTTGGTTCATTGCTTCCTGGACCGCACTTAGTTGAATTTCTCCTAGCATCTCTGAAGGATTCAAACCATCACCGCCAAGCATCAAATCGGCAATGATCGCCGCATCACTTTGTTTGATGACAAGCATATTAATGCCTGTAAAACCTTCTGTATATTGCACTTGGATGGCTACATAGGGATGCGGGAATTCTTCCGCAATATTACCCCTTTCAATTAATGTAACCGCCGGGGTAGTGATATCCACTTTCTGATTCAACAAAGTGGATAAAGCAGTGGCCGAACTCCCGAAAGAGATATTCCCAATTTCACCGAGCGCGTCCAGTTCCATCATTGATAAATAATCTTCTATCGAAAGAAAGTCCACCTCATCTTCTATATCACTTGTACCTTTTAAAAGGGCATCTATCTCGTCTTGTGAAAGCATTTCATCACTTATCATTTTCGTCTCCCCCTTTCAAAATATTAAGAATCTGGATGGCGTGTTTTTTACCTACTTTGCCTGGTTGTCCACTATATTTCGGAATTCCCCCTACTTTAATTGTTAAAGGCTTATCGATTGCATGATTTAAATCGATGACATCACCTACATCAAGCAGAAGGAAATCCTGGATAGCAATATCCGTAGTTCCTAATTCGGAAATAATTGAGAGATCCGCATTCCTAATACGATTTTCCAAAACTTTTATTTCCTCAGGAATTCTTTCTTTTTGAGAATTTTCCATCCAGTAGTGAGCAGATAACTTCGGTATGATTGGTTCTAAAACGACGTGAGGAATACAAATGTTAATCATTCCGCTCGTTTCACCGATTTGCGTATTTAGAGATATGACTACAACTGTGTCATTTGGTGAAACCAATTGTAAAAATTGCGGATTCACCTCAAACTCTGTCATTACCGGTTCGATATCAACAATCGTCCCCCAAGCTTCTTGTAAATTTTCAAAAGCCTTTTCAAATAGATTTGACATGATCTTTGTTTCTATTTCAGTTAAACTGTCGACTTTATTAACGCTTATACCCCGCCCTCCCAAAACTCTGTCCATCATGGAATAAGCGATATTCGGATTGACCTCAAGAATGATTCGGCCATCCAGAGGCGGTACCTCAAACACATTCAAAATGGTCATCTTAGGTATTGAACGTATGAACTCTTCATATGGAATTTGATCTGCAGATGCTACGGATATTTGAACATATGTCCTCAGCTGAGCAGAGAAATAAGTTGTAAGCAATCTTGCAAAGTTCTCGTGTATCCTAGTCAAACTGCGGATTTGATCCTTTGAAAACCGAAGTGCTCTTTTAAAGTCGTACACCTTCACTCTTTTTTCTACTTCTTCTTTCTTTAAATCATCTGCATCCATTTCACCTGTAGAAATGGCCGATAACAAAGCATCGATTTCATTTTGCGATAATATTTCCCCGGACATTAGCACTCACCTCCAAAGCTTCCCCTTCTTATTTAATGAAGCAAGGATGTTCTTATTGAAGAATCGAGGAGGTTATATAAACCTTTTCAACTTTTCCTTCTTCCATTAATTCATTAATTCTAGTCTTTAACGTATCCTGAAGTTTTTCCTTGCCCTTTTTACCAGTTAACTCTGTCGCTTTCATTTCGGACAGTTCGGCAATAATAATGTTTTTCACCTGAAAACCTCTTTTTTCCAACTCTTCTTTTGCTTTTTTATTTTCTGTTTGGACCATAAATGAGATTTTGATATAATCATTACCCGAGAGATTCGTTGTAATTTCAGGAATTTCAACAGATGATTTGATAATTTCATCTATGGATGGTTTACCCTCTGCAGATGTGGGGTCAGATAACTTTGTAACAACCACGACCGCTATTACGCCAACAAGAGTAATTGCCACCAGCATAATCAACATAATCGTCAATAGTTTTTTTTTCATAACCTTTCCTCCTCATCATCACGCAATCCCAGAACATTCACGGTACGATAAAATTGTATAATGGCTTGAATTATTTCTTCTTCCTTCTCGAGCACCACGATTTTCTTCCCATTTGTAAACGTAATAGTCGAATCCGGCAGCGATTCGACCGTATCTATGTACAATGCATTGATATGAAAGCTTTTGCCATTCAGCCTTGTGACTTTAATAATAATATTTAGGAGCCAGAGCAAATAAGCACCTGGCTCCTCCCTCCCTTAACTTATCGTTTTAAGTTAACCAGCTCTTGTAAAATTTCATCCGACGTCGTGATAATTCTTGAATTCGATTGGAATCCACGTTGCGCGACGATCATTTCCGTAAACTCTTCTGATAAATCGACGTTGGACATTTCCAAAAAACCTGATGCTATTGTTCCGCGTCCTTCACCTGCGACATTGATGTTTGCTGTACCAGAGTTTATTGATTCTTGGAATATATTGCCTCCTGTTTTAGTCAATCCGGATGCATTTGTAAACTTGGCAATAGCCAGTTGACCCAAAGTCACAATTTTCCCATTTGAGTAGATACCGCTAATTTCACCTGATGGCCCAAAATTAAAGCTCTCCAGTTTCCCTTCTTTATTACCATTCGGGTTGACCATAGCTGTAGTTGCTCCTTCAACTTGGGTGAGAGTAGAG
The DNA here is from genome assembly GCF_001273755.1 of Peribacillus butanolivorans. GTDB lineage: Bacteria > Bacillota > Bacilli > Bacillales > DSM-1321 > Peribacillus > Peribacillus butanolivorans. Next base: position 1,353,864 of record NZ_LGYA01000001.1, on the reverse strand, counting down.
AAATCGAAATCTAATTTTATTTTTTTACTATCATCACTGTCATCACCTTTACTAATATCAATTGATAGGTTAACATCGCTTGTCACATCGCATTTACCATCCGTAAAACTAAGAGTAGTTAATGGCTCTAGTTCAGAGTCCGAAGTTGGATCCTGATCATAAACTCCCCAATTATTCTCACCATTTTTCTTGAAATAAATAGTTGTTGTTTGTTCTTTACCTTTTTCATCAACAACTTTTATTTGCTGGCTGAATACAGAACCCTCAATTGCGTCCGCTGCCAAGTTTTCACTTACGGTTACTTTTGTAGTTGTTACAGCAGGTAAAACCGCATTAACGTTTACAGATACATCTCCGATTGTTTTTGATAGTTTTCCGTTTGCATCAACCTTGTAGGCTTGCACTTTCATTCCATTAGAATTTACAAGCGTGCCATTATCATCTAAATAGAAGTTACCAGCACGTGTATAAGATAATACATCTCCTTCTTTGACGACGAAATAACCATCTCCAGATATACCCAAATCAAGATCTCGTCCAGTAGTTTGCAAGCTTGATTGAGTATGAATGGTGTCAATTGTTGCGATAGTTGACCCCAATCCAATCTGCTTAGAGTTGGTACCACCTTTATTTGCTGTCGCGGCACTAGCACCAGATATTGTTTGGTTCATCGTATCACTGAATGTTACACGACTTTTTTTGAAACCATAGGTGTTGACATTAGCCACATTATTCCCGATAACATCTAATTTTGTTTGTAAGTTCTTCAATCCGCTTATTCCTGAGTACATTGAACGAAGCATTAAAAACTCCCCTTTCATATCGTGACTGCTTCTGTCATTCCACAGCCTAGGCTTCCTATACTAGGTCCGGCCTATTAATCTATTAGTATGGTACCATTGATATTCGTGAAAATTTGAGACGAGGCTTCCTCTCGATCCACAACAGTAATGACTTTGTTATTTTTAGTGCTAATTACGAGTGCCGCGTTATCGATAATAATAAGAGATTCTGTCACACCCATCTTTTTGGCCTCATTTGCTTTATCGGCTATTTTGTCCCAAGTTTGTTGCTCTATTACTATTTTCCTTTGTTCCATCCGCATTTGTGCATGCTTACTAATTGTCAGCTTTTCATTAGTAGATATGGCTTCTTGAAAATGCTGTTGAAATCCTTGTTGGATCATTTGCCTTTGTCTCAAGGGAGTTTTTGTTAGTGGAATCATCTGAGCGGAATTTGCTTGAAAACCGAGTTTATCCATTTTTCCGCTCCTTAAGCACTTGCGATTTTGATCAATTGCTCTAATGATAGTTTTGTGCCGCTTTCATCATCCACTTCTATCTGCACTTTGCCTTTATTCATGGATACTGATGTTACAACGGCAGAAAGGTCTCCATTTTCTTCATCATTCCATGTGACACGTTTGCCTATTAATTCACTTGCATTAGTCAAACTGTTAGATGTAGTGCTTGATTGTTTCATTGCCGAAATATTTGCTGGTTGAAGTTTTGTGCCATCTTCTAAAATGAAATAAATATTGTCACCTTTATATTGAATCGATTCCACGATACCTACGCCTTCTTCTATTGCAAGGTTCTCACCGCTTTCATCCAATATATGCCAGGTAACTTCCTTACCAACGAATGAGTTATAGTTCATTAAACTATTTTGTTGGTTTAACCCAATTAGTTCATCTATTTGGGATCCTATATTCATCATTTGTTCCAAAGAAGAAAAAGTGGCCATTTGGGCTATAAATTCTGTATTGTCCATCGGACTGGAAGGATCTTGGTTTTGCAACTGGGTAAGCAATAATTTCAGGAAATCATCTTTTCCGAGTGAATCGCCTGTTTTTCTGTCTGATTGATAGCTTGATAATAATAGTGACGTATCAATGGTCGTCATTTCTTCACCTACACTTCTAGATTTAACAGAGCTTCTGCAAAGGAGCCTGTAAATTCACTTTCTGTCTCATCATTGCTTTCCCTCTTATTCTCTTGTTGTCTATTTTGTTCATCCGCATCTTTCTGGCTGAACTTCTCAGAGTTGAAAGTATTGTACGCCTGTGATACTTCAATTTTTTCAATTTGGATATTTTGGCCGTTAAAGGCGTGCTTTAACCCGTGAATCTGTTTCTCCAGCATATCTTTCGCTTGCGCTGATGTGGCCAAAATTTTCGCTGTCATCATGCCATCCTTTTGAATTAACTCAATTCTAAGTGACCCTAGGTGTTCGGGATTCAATTTTATTAACAGTTTATTTACACCGTTAGCCCCTGTGAAATTTGCTTTACTCAAGATACTTTCAAACTGTTTAACAAACTCTTCCTGACTGACAGTTTGTCCACCCTTAGCAGCCGTCAAGACGAATTGTTCAAGCTTTGTCATTAAAAATGACATACCTGAACCTTGATAGTTACTACTATCCGCTGTTTTTAAAGTCAGACCGGTACTATTTGTTCCATCTTTACCTAACTTGTCGCTTCCAGTTAATTGTGAGAATGCGTTTGTTTCCAATGTTTTATTTTGCCCTTTTTCCAAAATAAGAGAAAAATCAAGGTTAGTATTTGTTTTCTGCTGCTGATTAGGCAGCCATTTTTCCAGTTTTCCTGATATCCCTTCAAGCAGATTTTTCATTTGCTTATGGATGGTTGCTTCATCTTGTGTCATATCTTTATTCTCTGATAAAAGATCGTGAAATTTTACCAACTTTAATAGATTCGCTGTCCCCTCTAATGGGAGCTGTTTCCACTCTTCTTCACTCAACGAAGCAACCTGTATTAGGATTGTATATAGTTCCATGACATTGGCTGATAAAAGGCTTTGTGAATCCAACCTCAAGTCTTCCGGTTCTTGTTCTAAATTGATTTCCTCTATAGTCGTAAAGAATTCTGTAAGAGTCTCTTCATTATTACCGCTAAGCCTTTTTAGTAACTGGAATAGGAGGGTTCTAACATCCCCTTGATTGTTTACTAAAGGATCATCAGCAACACTTTCTTCCTCAAGGTCACTTAGACTGTTAAGTTTCAAAATATCTAGTAAATCCTTTAGAGTTGACACCTCCTCATTGGAAAGACGCAAGGATTCAGTATCTAATGAACTGCCTGAATCTGCCCCTACGGCGGATTGAAGGACTGAACCAAACCCCAATTTCATCCCCTGGTTTTGCTTTAATTGAACAGTTTGACTTACTGATGCCAAGGGGAATAAAGAATTAATGGCCAAATTCATATATTATTCACCTCCTTTAAAGCTTCCCCTTAAGAACTTTGCTCCGTTAGTCTCTTCGTTAACCTGGCAGCATCTGCTGTTGTCATTTGCTCTAATACCTTCGCTAAAGTATCAGCTTTCATGCTTGCCAGGATCATAACCGCATCTTCATCACTCATTTCTGTAATGATAGGAGCTGACTTCTTTGGTGCCATGGTTTCATAAGTGCGTATTATATCTTTGAAAGCCTTTTTACTCCCATCCTGACTTTCTCTAAGCTGTTTCACTTCAGAATGAAGCTGCTGTTTTTCTGCTTCAGCCTTTTCAACGGCCTTGTCTCGTGTATCAATTATTCTTTCCAGCTTCTCTATCTCTTTTTCTTTGTTTTCTATTTCGGTTTCTAACTTCGCCATTTTTCTTGAAACTTTCTCATTGTCTTTGGCTGAGTTTTCTTTTACCTCATCCTTTTGAATCAGTTCGGCGAAGGGGATTTTAGCGGACATCTCCTTTGCCTTTTCCACTACATTAACCCCCGCAACTGAGAAAACTACCATGGCTACAGTTACCGCAAAGATTAGAGGGATGAAGATTACAAGAAACCATTGAAATTTGCTTATATTATTTTCTTTTAATTCATCTAATCCAGTAGATTCAACTTTTTTACGCATTCTATCACCTAACGCCCTTTGCTAAAGAATTGCCGGATAGATATTTCATCCATTTGTTTATTCTCAGCTTCCTTTATGACATCCAGGAATTTAAGAAACTCATTTACTTTCATTTTCTCGTACTTTTTGACTTCAATATTTCTTTCCAATAATACTTCCTGCAGGACATTCATTTTGTAACGGGCTTCAATGACTTCCTGTTGACAATGGCTTAAGAGCTTTTCCAGATTGTCCATAAATAACTGATGATGGCGAATTTCTTGAACGGATAATCCATTTCGGAGCTTTTCCTGCTGGAATTCCAGAAGGTCTTCTTTTTTCTTTAAAAGCTTATACAATTTTTCGGCTACTTTTTCAAAAGTTTTTAGAGCAGCATTATATTTAGAAAGTGCGTCCCTTTTTTCTTTTTCCTTGATGGTTAGGATCTTCTCAAATTTATATTGATAAATCATTGCTAATCACCTTTCTCCATCAATTTTACGAGGTTGATAATACTCTTATCTTTGGATGCTTTTTCATGAGTGCCTTGCTTTAAAAATGAAATGATTTCCGGATATCGATTAATGGAGTTTTCAATTTCCTTTGAAGAACCCTTTTTATAGGCTCCTATATTAATCAAATCTTCAGACTCAATATAGGTTGATAAACTTGCCCGTAAGTTTTCTGCTGACTTTTTATGCCTTTCCTCAACAATATTATTCATGACACGACTAATACTCTTTAGAACATTGAGAGCCGGAAACTGTCCTTTATTTGCTAAGTTTCTGTCTAAGATGAAATGACCGTCCAATATTCCCCTGACTGCATCGGTGATTGGTTCATTCATATCATCACCGTCGACAAGAACCGTATAAAAAGCTGTAATGGATCCTAACTGATTTGTGCCTGTTCTTTCTAGTAGTCTTGGAAGGATAGCGAAAACGGATGGCGTATAGCCTTTTGTGGTGGGTGGCTCTCCGACAGCAAGTCCGATCTCCCTTTGGGCCATCGCAACCCTTGTGATGGAGTCCATCATTAGCATCACGTTCAATCCTTTGTCACGAAAATATTCTGCAATGGCAGTAGCCGTCAAGGCACCTTTAATTCTCATCAACGCTGGCTGATCAGATGTCGCTACAACAACAATTGATCTGGCTAACCCTTCCGGACCAAGATCTTTCTCAATGAATTCACGGACTTCCCGACCACGTTCACCAACAAGGCCAATCACGTTTAAGTCAGCCGTGGTATTTCGTGCTACCATGCCAAGCAAAGTACTTTTTCCAACACCGCTCCCAGCAAAGATTCCAACACGTTGGCCTTTCCCTACTGTTAATAAACTATCAATCACACGTACACCTACATCAATCGGTTCATCAATCGGAGGCCTTTCCATGGGACTGGGTGGATCTTGATCCACCGGAACCGTAGCAAGTCCTTTTGGAAGCAGCGAATCGTCGATTGGATGTCCTAAAGGATCGACAACCTTCCCTATTAATCCACTGCCTACCTTTATCTCAAGGCTTCGTCCGCTTCCTTCAACAATACATCCTGGTCCAATATCACTTACCGCTGTGAATGGCATTAAAATGACCATTTCATCACGAAAACCGACAACTTCCGCTAATATTTTCTTTTTCTTTTTTTGTATACCTGTATAGATATAACAAACCTCGCCTACAGAGCTTTCAGGGCCTTGGGATTCTATCATTAACCCGACGACACGTTTGACTCGTCCATAGTGTTTAAATGGATCGACTTCATCAACTAAGGGTAAGAGATCCTTCGCTTTCATCTTTACTCACCTTCCAGCAACTCAGTTAGTTTCATTTTAATTTCCTGTAGCTGACTATCAACGCTGGCATCTATTCTTCCATTCTCCGACTCGATGATACAACTACTTTCATTTAGATCATCATTCGGATAGATATACAATTCTGTATCTTTTGGAAAGATTGAAATCAACTCTTCCTTATGAGTAAGAATCGATTGGTATTGAATCGGATGAATATGCAGCTGCACTTCCCGATAATCCCTTGCTTCTTTAATGGCTTTCTTTACGATGGATAAAAAAGACTCTTCATCATTTTCAAGCTGCCGGCCAATAACTTTCCCCGCCACTTTCATAGCAAGATCCAAAATAACTGATTCAGATGATTCGATATGTTGCTGATAATCTTTTTTAGAGGACTCTACCACTTTCTTTGCAAAAGCGATCTCCCCAGCAACCTCGTTATAGCCCTTTTGGATTCCATCTTCGATTCCCTGCTGATACCCTTCTTTTTGAGCCTGTTCGATATACATTATTTTTTCTTGCTTCTCCCAATGTTCACGAGCTTGCCGGACTTCATCAGCAACCGCTTTGGCTTTTTGTTTTGCTTCTATTAATAGAGATTCTGCCTCCTGCTTGGCTTGGTTTAGAAATTCATCTGATTGAAAATGATGAACGATTTGCCCTTCATCCTCGCTTTCTGTTTCAAGTGAGTCCAAACAGCGAATTTTTATCGTTATCTTATTGCTTTTCTCCTGATTTGCTTGGTGGGACTTAATAATTCTAGACAATAATATCATCCCCTCCGCCGCGGGCGATTACAATCTCACCCGTTTCTTCAAGGCGGCGAACAACAGCAACAATTCTGGATTGTGCTTCTTCTACATCCCGCAAACGTACAGGACCCATATATTCCATTTCTTCCTGGAACGTTTCGACCATTCGTTTCGACATGTTACGGAAAACGATTTCCTTCACTTCATCGCTTGCCACTTTAAGGGAAAGTTTGAGATCTTCATTTTCAGATTCCCGTACAACACGCTGAATGGCTCTCCCATCAAGAGTCACGATATCTTCAAAGACAAACATCCGTTTCTTGATTTCTTCTGCAAGTTCTGGATCTTGGGTTTCAAGTGCATCTAAGATAGTTCTTTCTGTTGAGCGATCAACTCCGTTCAATACATCAACAACCGCTTCGACTCCGCCAGTCTGGGTATAATCCTGGGTCACAGTTGCAGATAGTTTTCTTTCTAATATCTGCTCTACTTCATTAATGATTTCCGGCGAAGTGCTATCCATTAAAGCGATTCTTCTTGCAATATCGGCCTGCACCTCTTGGGGAAGTTCAGACAAAATATGGCCTGCCTGTGTTGGATCAAGATAAGATAATATTAAGGCAATCGTCTGCGGATGCTCATTTTGGATAAAATTCAATATCTGTCCAGGATCTGCCTTCCTTGCAAAGTCGAATGGACGAACTTGTAAGGAAGATGTTAAGCGGTTTATGATTGCCGCAGCCTGATCAGTCCCTAACGCCTTTTCAAGAACCTGCTTCGCGTATCCAATGCCACCCTGTGATATGTAATCCTGTGCTAAAGCTATATTATGAAATTCCTCTAAAATTTCTTCTTTGTCCTGCGAATCTACTTTTCTAACTCCCGAAATTTCAAGAGTCAATCTCTCAATTTCCTCTTCAGAAAGATGCTTATATACGGATGCAGAAACATCCGGGCCTAAGGAAATAAGGAGGATGGCAGCTTTCTGTTTGCCAGTCAATCCGGCCTTTTTTTTTCTTTCTGTCACTTGCACAGCCTCCTAGTCTAATCTTCTGCTATCCAACTTCTTAATAATTTTGCAAATTCATCCGGCTTTTCTTTTGCCAGTTTCTCAAGTTGTTTTCTTTTTAACGATGCCTCTGTTTCCTTCTCTGTATTTAAATCTGGGACCTCGAATACGACTTCTTCCTCTTCCTCCACGTATTCCTCTTCCATTTCTGTTCGCCTTCTTGACCGGAAAAATAAGAATAATAGAATGATAATGACTAATAATAATATTCCACCTACAATGTAAACCCAAATGGGCACTGAAGTTCTCGTTCCATCTTCTGGCATTGTCATTTTTCCGTTAAAAGGTTGAACGGAAATCGCTATCTTCTTATTTAGCTCATCGTCTGTAAGTTCTTCCCCTTCAGCTTTTTTCTCAATTGTCGTACGGATTATTGTGCTAAGGATTTGTGTAATATCATCTACACTCTGCTGAGATAAGGAGTTTGGATCATCTGCCGTAGGAGGCTCGACCATTACCTGGATACCTAAATCCTTTACTTTGTATGGACTTTCCACTATTTCTTTCTTTATTCGGTTCACTTCACTATTTATTGTTTCATCAACTTTTTCATAATCACCGGATCCGTTTGTTCCCTCAACATAACTAGATCCTAATGAATCAGAGGAGTCCTCACTTTGCGGAATGCCACCAGCCCCAGCTGCATCCCCACTATACGATTCATTGATTCTTTGCGCAGAAATCTCAATTCCTGCCATATTTTCTTCATCCACCGGTTCAACTATATTCTCTTCCCTGTTTTCCTGAGTGAAATCAATGTCTGTTGTGACAGAAACGACAACTTTATCTCTGCCCATTATTGTTCCTAGCATATTTTGTACTTGTCTTTGAATATCGCGTTCAATTTCTTTTTTTATTTCGTTTTGAGTAACAAAAGCAGACGCGAAATTAGAATTTTGATTTTCAAGGTCATAATACTCAAAATCTTGGTTCATAATGACGATATTATCTGTAGGGAGGTTCGGAACACTTTTTGATACAAGATGATAAAGTGAATTAATTTGATTTTCATCAAATTTATAGCCTGATTTCGTATTCAAAACAATTGATGCTGATGCTTCACCTACTGTATCACTTACAAAAACCCCTTTATCAGGAAGTGTAATCATCACACTCGCATCTTCAACCCCGTCAATCTTCTTTATTAAATTGGCTAGTTCCGTCTGCATCGAGTCCAATTTAATAACATTGAATTCATTTTCGGTCATTCCGATACCAGCGCTCTGACTAAAAAATGAATAGTCGATGCTTCCTGAGTCCGGGATCCCTTCAGCTGCAAGCTCCACTTTAAGTGTATCCAATTTTTCTTCAGGAACTTTAATCGTTTTACCGTTGTCTGAAATTTCGTTCTTAATTCCTTGACTATCTAAATTCTCTTTAATACTTCCCGTTTCTGATGGCGTTAAATTAGAATATAAGGGTACCAGTGTTGTACGGGAGGCAAAAACCGAGACAACCATAATGACGATGATAATCAATGCGGTTGCACTAATCATGAGGACTTTTTGTTTTTTACTGCGACTAGTCCAGAAAGCAGTTATTTTATTTTTTAAATTCACTAGTACATCATTCATTTAAATCCCCCGGTCAGTCTATGAATTTATGAAAGGGGGAATCTTTTTCCCCCTGGCCATTTTTCTTTATATAATGAGGTTTAAAAAATGAATGCTATATACTCATTCTCATCATTTCCTGATAGGCTTCAACCACCTTATTCCGGACCTCTAGTGTAGCCTGCATTGTAACACTGGCTTTTTGTGAAGCAATCATCACTGAATGAAGCTCAACATCTTCACCGTTAACCAGTTTAGTTGTCAGATTGTCTGATGCAACTTGAGTCTCATTAACTTTATTCAACGATTCTTTTAATACGGACGCAAAATTCCGATGTGCTTCGTATGGTGTATTTGTATTACTCTGGCCATTTTTCAATACATCAAATGTATTGCTCCCTGCCGAAAGAGAAATCCCCTCCATATCTCCACTCCCCATTCAAGTTTATTTGCCGATTTCCAATGCTTTCATCATCATTCCCTTTGATGCATTTAAAACTGTCACATTTGCTTCGTATGATCGTGTGACACTCATTAAGTCGACCATCTCCCTAAGCGGATCGACGTTTGGCATTTCCACATATCCATCATCATTGGCATCGGGGTGTTCTGGATTATAATCCAACTCAAAAGGCGTTTCATCTCTTACTATTTCCGTAACCTTTACACCGTTTCCAATCCCGCTGTTTTTCCCAGTGGCTGCGTTTAAAAAGCTTGAAAAACTGCTTTCCTTACTTTGTAGCACAACTGCTTTTCTCGAGTATGGTTTCCACTCCTTTGTTTCTGCATCATATTCCGCTCTGGTCGTATCTGCATTCGCCATATTGGAAGAAATCACATCCATCCTTAACCTTTGACTAGTTAGGCTTGAACCAGTCGTATTTATACTTTGGAAAATCCCCATTACTTACCTCCCCTAATTACAGTTTCCAATGATTTGAATTTACCTGAAAGCCGATCGGATACTGCATTATAATAAATTTGGTTTGCAGCAAGGTCAGTCATTTCTTTATCAATGTCCACACTATTTCCATTATTGTTGTATTGCACATTCCTCTGCGTCACGATTGAAGAGGATTCACCACCCTCTAATTTAAAACTTAGGTGTCTTTCATCGGTACGGTATGATTGGATGGAAGATTCTAACTCAGCTTGAAACGACTGTCTTTTGGAGACATCTTTAGCTTTATAATTCGGTGTGTCGGAATTCGCAATATTCTGTGAAATAACTTTTTGTTTTGTATTAGAATAATTCAGAGCGTTTTCAAGTGATTGAAAAGTATTTGAAAATAATTCCATATTATCACTCACCTCTTTCCATTTTAAACAGATAATAACTTAAGAAATAAATTAACCCAACGTATTCATGGTTTAATTCTAAAGAAACATTATAACTATGTCCACAAACATTTTTAAGACTTTAGACCTATTATTGTCGAAAAATGTCACAATTTGCTCAAATTCACTGCTTTTTTTAGTATTATTCCAGTTCATTTATTACGATTCATTACATTTTACATACTTTTTCGACATTTTAGTCAAAATTTATCTCTAGTTCCTTATTTATCATACCGAAAAACGAATCTATATAACTGATACTTTAGAACTAATTTGCAATATTTTTTCATAAGTGATTTTATACAACATAGCTTTTTTAGCCTTATTTTATAACGGTTTCTTTAAAATTCTATATTAATATTTTTTTAAATAAAAAATAGAAATTTTTAAAGTGAGTTTATATTCGACAAATTCAGCATCTTATTTCATAATTAGGACTCTTAAGACCGCTACTAATATCAACAGATATTTTGTAATACTTTGATTAAGAAGGGAGGGAATTTATTACAAATTATTTTTTTCATTATTACTATAGTTATAGTAATATAATTACTCTTATTTTGAAGAATTTCACTATATTTCCAGTGGCATCAGAATACTATCTAAATACTCACATTTCAAATTTAAATTCTCAATTCGAATTACCTTTTTTTCTTGCATAACGCATTTTTCATATCGTTTAGCTTGGAAGTTCTTGCTAGCTTGTCGTTCAAATTACACACAAAAAAGGCAGCCCTTTTTCAAGGACTGCCTTTTTCTCTGTTAGTTATTTTTCAGTTTTTCTAGTTCAAGAAGGAATTTATCATTCAATACTTTGATATACGTACCTTTCATACCAAGTGAACGTGATTCGATAACCCCTGCACTTTCTAACTTTCTCAACGCATTTACGATTACCGAACGAGTGATACCAACACGGTCTGCAATTTTCGATGCTACAAGTAGACCTTCATTACCTTTAAGCTCTTCAAAAATATGCTCAATAGCTTCTAATTCGCTATATGATAATGAGGAAATGGCCATTTGAACGACCGCTTTACTACGTGCTTCTTCCTCGATTTCTTCGGATTTCTCACGAAGGATTTCCATACCGACTACCGTTGCACCATATTCAGCTAAGATTAAGTCATCATCGTGGAATTTCTCTTGTAAACGAGCAAGAACCAATGTTCCTAAACGTTCTCCTCCACCCATAATCGGTACGATCGTTGTTAATCCAGTTGCAAAAAGCTCTTTGTTTTCTACTGGGAAAGCAGTGTACTCACTTTCGATATCCAGGTTAGAAGATGTTTCTGGAATATTAAATAAGTTTTTAGTATACACTTCTGGGAATTGCTTATCTTCTAACATTTTGTACATACGTTCATTCTCGATTTGCTGACTTACTGCAATGCCGAGTAATTTTCCACGTCGGCTGACGACGAACACATTTGCTTCGATAACTTCACTTAAGCTTTCTGCCATTTCTTTGAAGTTAACTGCTTTTCCTGCTGCTTTTTGGAGCATTGCATTAATTTTTCTTGTTTTTGCTAATAAGTTCATTTGATTTGTTCCTCCTAAAAATACCATGGTTCACAATAGACTATGAAGTTGTATTTCCGTAATTTTATGTTCATTGCATGGGCAAGTATATTGCCATTTGTTTCATTCTTAAAGGATAAACTGGCTTAAATCTTTATTTCGGGCGATCGATCCCAGTTTTTCTTCGACATACTGAGGAGTGATTGTAATCTTCTCCATCGTGATTTCCGGAGCTTCAAACGACAAGTCTTCAAGAAGCCGTTCTAAAATAGTATGAAGTCGTCTTGCACCAATATTGTCTGTGTTCTGGTTTACCTCGAAGGCCACTTCAGCTATCTTACGAACAGCATCGTCAGAAAATTCAATTTCTATACCTTCAGTTTCTAACAAAGCTACATATTGTTTTAACAAAGCATTATCTGGTTCATGAAGAATCCGGACAAAGTCGTCTACAGTTAATTTGTTCAATTCTACACGGATCGGGAACCTTCCCTGTAATTCAGGAATAAGATCGGATGGTTTAGCCATATGGAAGGCTCCGGCCGCAATGAACAGCACATGATCCGTTTTAACCGATCCATATTTAGTCACAACTGTTGAACCCTCAACAATTGGTAGAATATCCCTTTGAACCCCTTCTCTCGACACATCCGCTGATGAACCCCCAGATTGCTTACTGGCGATTTTATCGATTTCATCGATGAAGATAATCCCGTTCTGCTCAGCACCGTACACAGCATCCGAAGTAACTTCATCCATATCAATCAATTTTGCCGCTTCTTCATTCGTTAAAACAATTCTCGCTTCACTGACCTTCAATTTGCGCTTCTTACTTTTCTTTGGCATCAAGCTTCCTAGCGCGTCTTGCATACTCATCCCCATTTGTTCCATTCCCGAACCTTGGAGCATATCAAACATTGAAGCGGCCTGTTCTTCCACTTCAACCGTGATCATTTCATTCTCTAACTCACCTTTAGCCAGTTTATCAGCTACAATGTTTCTTTTTTGCTGCAGATTTAAATCTTCGGAATTTTCATCCGGATCCTGCTCATCTTGATTGTTACTGCCTCCAAAAAAGACTTCAAGTGGATTCTTAAAATTGCTCTGTTTTTTTGTTGATGGCACTAATAATTCTATTAACCGGCGATTCGCATTTTCCTCTGCCCGTTCTTTTACGCTGGCCATCTTTTCTTCCTTCACGAGGCGGACAGATGTCTCTACCAAATCACGCACCATGGATTCTACATCCCGCCCGACATATCCAACTTCGGTAAATTTCGTTGCTTCAACTTTCACAAAAGGAGCACCAACCAATTTAGCCATTCTCCGAGCAATTTCTGTTTTCCCAACGCCGGTCGGTCCAATCATTAATATGTTTTTCGGAACGACTTCATCACGAAGTTGATCCGATAGAAGGGAACGGCGGTATCTATTCCGAAGAGCCACTGCCACTGCCCGTTTTGCCTCCCGCTGCCCCACGATATACTGATCCAGTTTTTCAACGATTTGCCTCGGTGTTAAATTAGCTTTTTTTGACATTATGCGCTCCTCCTTACAACTCTTCCACGATTATATTCGTATTCGTAAACACACAAATTTCCGCTGCAATTTGTAAAGATGATTGGGCGATTTCCTTGGCTGATAAATACTCACTAGAAAAACGCTTTAATGCCCTGCCGGCTGCCAGTGCATAATTTCCTCCTGATCCTATTGCAAGAATCCCGTCATCCGGTTCAATTACTTCTCCGGTACCAGAAACGAGAAGCAAATCATTTTTATCCATGACGATTAACATCGCTTCCAACTTTCTCAGTACATTGTCACTTCGCCATTGCTTCGCCATTTCGACGGCAGCACGTTGAAGATTGCCATTATACTCTTCCAGCTTAGATTCGAACATCTCAAATAAAGTGAATGCATCTGCAACCGAACCTGCAAAACCTGCAAGGACATTACCATTAAAGATCTTTCTTACTTTCCTTGCCGTATGCTTCATCACTACTGAATTTCCTAAAGTAACCTGCCCATCACCGGACATGGCACATTCACCTTTATGATGTACTGCAAATATCGTTGTCATAAAGAGTCCCCTTTCAACATTTAAGCTCGCGGATGTGATGCATTGTAGACTTTTTTTAATTGGTCTTTTGTAACATGCGTATACACTTGCGTTGATGAAATTTTTGAATGACCAAGCAATTCTTGTACTGTACGTATGTCCGCCCCATTATTTAATAGGTGTGTAGCAAAGGAATGCCTTAGCATATGGGGGTGAAGACTTCCCTCTGCGGCTGACTTTTTAATCAATTCATTTAAAATATAGCGAACTCCCCTAGCTGTCAGAGGGTCTCCACGAGAATTAACAAATAAATAAGCATGCGCCTTAGCGTCAGACGAAGTCATTTCCATCCTAGCTGTACGTATGTACAAATCTATCGCTTCCTGAGCATATCTTCCAACTGGAACGTAGCGATCTTTCTTCCCTTTTCCATGGACGAGTACTGTACCTAGAGACAAGTCGATATCCTGCAGTTTAACTTCACAGCACTCACTAACCCTAATGCCCGTAGCATACAGTAATTCCAATAGTGCAGTGTTCCTTATTCCTATCGGTGAATCTTTCTTTAAAGAAGAAAATAACTGATTCATTTCTTCCTCATAAAGAAAACGTGGCAGCTTTTGATCCTTTTTAGGTAAAGAAGCAAGAGAAAAAGGATTATCCTTCACATCACCTTCACGTAATAAAAATTTATAAAAGCTCCGCAGGCAAGATGTTTTTCTTGCCACAGTTCGCTTAGAAAGTTTTTTCTCATATAAATTCGTTAAAAACAACCGGACATCAAAGTATTCGACAGACGTGACATCGGTAATCCCTTGTTCATTCAGGAACAATAAAAATTCGTGAATATCCCGTTTGTAATTTTCAATGGTGTAATGTGAACTGTTTTTTTCTATTTGTAAATATTCGATGAAGGATGATAATGCCTTATTTTGATTAATCATGGAAACACCTCGCAAAGGCTAATAAATAGTATCATACTTTAAAACAGCAGGCAAATATTTTACAAAGTTTTCACAAAGTTCTGAATTGTGTCTAAAGCGCGTTTAGCATGCATTTCATTCCGATCTTTTTTCGCTTTGATTCTAACTTCAAGGTCTGGAAGCAGGCCAAAGTTGGCATTCATCGGCTGAAAGCTCTTCCCATTAGTAGATGTAATGTACCTTGCCATACTACCCATTGTCGTTTCGGCAGGGAAAATGGTAGGCTCCAACCCTTGGATGATTCTCGCGGCATTGATACCCGCAACTAATCCTGATGCAGCTGATTCTACATATCCCTCTACACCAGTCATCTGACCGGCAAAGAATAAGTCATCGCGATTTTTGAACTGGTACGTAGGTTTTAGAACGTTAGGAGAGTTAATGAAAGTGTTGCGGTGCATAACTCCATAACGAACAATTTCAGCATTTTCCAATCCTGGTATAAGCTGCAGTACTTCTTTTTGCGGTCCCCATTTTAAATGTGTCTGAAAACCAACAATGTTGTAAAGAGTACCAGCTGCATCATCCTGTCGCAATTGGACTACAGCAAATGGTCGTTTTCCTGTTTTCGGATCTTCTAAACCAACTGGCTTCAATGGTCCGAATAACATCGTTTTCTTCCCACGTGATGCCATCACTTCAATTGGCATACACCCTTCGAAAAAGATTTCTTTTTCAAATTCTTTAAGAGGAACAGTTTCAGCAGAAATCAATGCTTCATAGAAACGGTCAAACTCTTCTTCCGTCATCGGACAATTCAAATAGGCTGCTTCCCCTTTATCATAACGGGATTTTAAATAAACCTTATCCATATTGATGCTTTCTTTTTCAAGAATTGGAGCAGCAGCATCATAGAAATATAAGTATTCTTCATCCATAATCTGCTTTAAGCTGTCAGATAGAGACTGACTTGTAAGCGGACCAGTGGCAATGACAGTAGGACCTTCAGGAATTTCTGTCACTTCTTCATTAATGACAGTAACATTTGGATGATTTTTCACCTTTTCTGTAACAAGACTGGCAAATTCATGACGATCGACAGCAAGTGCACCTCCGGCAGGAACAGCACAGGCGTCTGCTGCAGATATGATAACAGAATCCAAAATCCGCATTTCTTCTTTTAAAACACCTACAGCATTTGTTAAGGTATTTGCCCGAAGTGAATTGGAACAAACAAGTTCAGCGAATTTGTCGGTATGATGTGCTGGTGTTTGTTTTACCGGCCGCATTTCGTATAAATCTACTTTAATTCCTCTTTTAGCTAATTGCCACGCCGCTTCACTTCCTGCAAGCCCAGCGCCGATTACACTTACTTTTGCTTCTTTCATTTTTCGAACCTCCATGTATAGATATGATAAGACAGAATCATTTATCATTAAAATTGCTTTTATAAAAGACTTCATTTTTAACGATATGTATGTATTTCACCTATAAAATACTCGTTCCTGCTGACGACAATTATAAAACCCTATGCCACCAATCCTGCATTCTTCCTACAACCCAAGTTTCCTAAGATGGACAACGGACACAAAGAGGAATTATATCTTTAAGTTAATACACTTGTCCACTGAATTTTACATTACATGACCCAAATAAAAAAGTTTCAGGCTTTATCCAATTTCTTCTTGGAAATAAAATCCTCTTATTATGATGATAGCACACATCCATGAACATAAAGAAACTCGGCAGATGCCGAGTCCACATTTTATTCTGAGTTTCTCAATTGAACATAGAAATATGGGAGTAATTAGTCCACCTTTTCTAAGCTTGAGGTGTTTCTTTGAAATCACAATCCATACACTGTACCTGCACGCCTTTTTTGAGTTTTTTCTCAACAAGCGTACCTTCACATTTTGGACAACTACGAGGTAGAGGTTTGTCCCATGAAATGAAGTCACATCCTGGATAAGTATCACAACCGTAGAACAGTCGACGTTTTTTACTTTTCCGCTCAATGATGTTGCCTTCTTTACATTTCGGACATTTCACTCCGATTTCTTTAACGATTGGTTTTGTGTTACGGCAATCCGGGAAATTACTGCAAGCCATAAACTTTCCATATCGACCCATTTTAAAGACCATTTCATGTCCGCATTCTACGCAATCTTCCCCTGCAGGCTCATCTTTGATTTCAATTTTCTCCATTTCGACTTCCGCTTTAGCCAAATGAATAGCGAAATCTTTGTAAAATTCATCAATGACCTTAATCCATTCAACGCTTCCTTCTTCGACACTATCAAATTCCTGTTCCATCTTGGCAGTGAATTCTGCATCTAGAATATCCGGAAAGAATTCACGTATCAATTCAAGGACAATTTCACCAAGCTCAGTCGGGATAAATCGCTTATTATCAAGCGTAACATAGCCTCGTTTTTGAATCGTATCCAATGTAGGAGCATATGTAGACGGCCGGCCTATGCCTAGTTCCTCTAGTGTTTTGACAAGACGCGCCTCTGTATAGCGTGGCGGTGGCTGTGTGAAATGCTGCTTCGGTTCGACATCTTTTGAAAAGAATTGATCTCCTTTTTTTACATCTGGAAGGGCATTTTCCTTTTCTTCCACTGAGTCATCCGAACCTTCAACATATACCTTCATGAAACCTGGAAATTTAATTTTAGAACCATTTGCCCGGAAAATGACATCACCGTTGTGAAGGTCAATGCTCATTGTATCCATTACAGCCGAAGACATTTGACTTGAAACAAAGCGTTCCCAAATTAATTTATATAAACGGAATTGATCTCTAGATAAAAACTCCTTCACTAAACTTGGTTCACGTAATGTGCTTGTCGGTCTAACCGCTTCATGCGCGTCCTGAGCATTTGTCTGTTTTTTCTCCTTGCGCTGTTCAACCTGAACATAATCATCACCATAACTGTTTTGAATAAAGCTATGGGCTTCCTGCTTGGCAATATCCGAAATCCGGGTCGAATCCGTTCTCATATAAGTGATTAGCCCGACTGTACCTTCTTTTCCGAGCTCAATTCCTTCATAAAGCTGCTGAGCAAGCATCATGGTTTTCTTGGCACGGAAATTTAATTTCCGCGCGGCTTCTTGTTGCAAGGAAGAAGTCGTAAAAGGTGCAGCTGGATTACGCTTTCTTTCCTTTTTCGTCACGGTACCAATGGTGAATTCGCCGCCGCTTAAAGAAGCAAGTACTTTCTTGACATCTTCTTCCGTGTTTAATTCTTTCCGTTCACCACCAAGGCTGAAAAAGGAACCTTCAAACTGTTCATTTCCTTTAACAAAATCAGCCCTGATTGTCCAATACTCTTCCGGTACAAAGTCTTTGATTTCTTTCTCTCGGTCAATAATCATCCGAACAGCAACCGATTGAACTCGTCCTGCACTTAAGCCTTTTTTCACTTTTTTCCACAAAAGCGGGCTGATATTATATCCGACCAAACGATCCAATATTCTCCTTGCCTGCTGTGCATCAACCAACTTCATATTAATGGGTCTTGGTGATTTAAATGATTCTTTGATCGCTTCCTTCGTAATCTCATTGAATACGACACGGCAATCTGAATTAATGTCGACATCGAGACTGTGAGCTAAATGCCAGGCAATCGCTTCACCTTCTCTGTCGGGGTCAGCTGCGAGATAGATTTTTTTTGCTTTTTTTGCAGCTGTTTTCAATTCTTTTAGAACCGGGCCTTTGCCGCGGATAGTTATATATTTAGGCTCATATTCATTTTCAACATCGACACCCATTTGACTTTTAGGCAAATCGCGTACATGCCCCATGGAAGCCTTTACTTTATATTTTTTCCCTAAGTAACGTTCAATTGTTTTCGCCTTTGCGGGCGATTCCACAATCACTAAATATTCTGACATCCAATAAATCCTCCTCAAAGAGGTAATATAAATCTTCACTATTATTAATCATTCAAATTTCATTTGTCAACACCTCTTTATTTTTCAAAGCATGCTGATTTATTTAATTTTAGATATTTTAACAAGAGGTGTCATTTGCAAAACTTATAACAGTTTTACAATATTTTCAACCTTTTTGACTAAAATTTCAACCTATTCATCTAAAAAAGCACCTTTTTTGCTATTTCCCCTTCAATTTTTCCGTATATCTTCTATATTATATTGTTCAAAATTCTTCCTCAATCTGTAACGAACTCAAAACAAGTTTGGCTCCATCTTGAATTAATTGATTGGCCCCTAATGATTCTGGGCTTGATACGTTACCTGGAAGCGCAAATACCTCTCTGCCATGTTCAAGAGCTGCCTGTGCAGTTATTAGGGAACCGCTCTTTTCTTTAGCTTCTACCACAAATACTCCCTTGGATAATCCACTAATAATACGATTGCGAAGCGGAAACATCCAAGGTTCCGCCCTCATCGCCGGAGGAGTCTCAGAAAGCAATAACCCTTTATTGCTTATTTCTCTTGCAAGCGGGATATTAGATTTTGGATAAATTTGCAAAAGTCCCCCGCCCAAAACTCCAATCGTATTTCCACCTTCATCCAATGTGACTTTGTGTGCAGCCGCATCGATTCCAGCTGCCACTCCACTGATGATGACAAAGTTTTTCTGCACAAGTGGCGGTAAAATCGTTTTTAAGGCCTCTAGTCCATACCAGGTTGGCTTACGTGTTCCAACGACACCTAGAGTACTCTTCTTCTCTAGAAGCTGTTTATCGCCTTTAAAATAAAGCACCCATGGGGGATCAAATATCTGCCTCAGCAAAAACGGGTAATCTTCATCAAACATAGTCAGACATTTAATTTGGTTATATTCGTATTGCTTTACCTTTTTAATCGTATTAAGAGAATGTAAATCTTTCAGAAAGAGATTTAATTTATTTGAAGGTATAGGAAGGATTTCAGCCCATTCGGTGTACGTGGTTGTGAAAAGAGAAGAAAGGGATGGATTATAGGCCATAATTGTTTGGATCGTTTTCCATCCTGCTCCACGGCAATGATGGAGGTGGATTAATTTTTCTTTCCTGTTCAATTAGAAGCACCCCTAATCGGAAATTTTTAAAAGAAGATTAATTGCGGTTGTTAAGATGTGTTTCGGGGAGATTGAAGTGAAATAAAGACCGACCCAAAAAACAGGTCGGTCCATCTTAGATTAGTGTGTTTTGCAAGGTTCATACATGTCTTTTTCTTTAAGGACAGAAATCAAAGTTTCGCCCATAACGGATGGGGTCTCGGCTACTTTAATACCGCATTCATTCATAACGCGGATTTTCTCATCAGCTGTTCCCTTACCGCCTGAAATAATAGCACCAGCATGTCCCATACGTTTACCGGCTGGAGCCGTGCGGCCACCAATAAACCCGACAACTGGCTTCGTCATATTTTCCTTCACCCAGATTGCTGCTTCTTCTTCTGCTGTGCCACCGATTTCCCCAATCATGATCACCGCATGAGTTTCTGGATCTTCATTGAATGCCTTAAGTACATCAATAAAATCAGTTCCGTTAACAGGATCCCCACCGATACCGACAGCGGATGATTGTCCGATGCCTGCTTGTGATAATTGGTGAACGGCTTCATACGTCAAAGTTCCAGAACGAGAAACCACGCCTACATGACCTTTTTTATGGATATACCCTGGCATAATACCAATCTTACACTCTTCCGGACTAATAACACCCGGACAGTTTGGTCCAATTAAACGAGTTTTTTTGCCTTGCATATATCGCTTCACCTTAACCATGTCAAGGACAGGAATGTGCTCCGTGATACAAATTACAAGATCAAGTTCTGCATCAACCGCTTCAAGAATGGCATCCGCTGCAAATGGAGCAGGTACGTAGATAACAGATGCATTTGCTCCGGTTTCAGTGACAGCTTCGGAAACTGTATTAAATACAGGTACCCCTTCCGCTTCTGTTCCACCTTTACCCGGAGTTACTCCACCCACGATCTTCGTGCCGTATTCCAACATCTGTTTTGTATGAAATAATGCTGTTGAGCCTGTGATTCCCTGAACGATCACTTTCGTATCTTTATTAATATAAACGCTCATTATGTTCCCCCCTGCCTATTATCCTACAAGTGATACTATTTTTTGTGCTCCATCTGCCATTGATTCAGCAGCCGTAATATTTAAACCAGACTCTTTCAAAATCTTTTTCCCAAGATCCACATTCGTTCCTTCAAGACGGACAACAAGAGGGACATCCAAGCCTAGCTCTTTTGCAGCAGCTACGACACCTGTCGCGATAATGTCACACTTCATAATTCCTCCGAAGATATTTACAAAGATACCTTTTACTTTTTGATCAGATAGGATGATTTTGAAAGCCTCTTTAACTTTTTCCTCTGTAGCTCCGCCCCCAACGTCAAGGAAGTTAGCCGGGTCTCCCATATAGTGTTTAATGATGTCCATCGTTGCCATTGCAAGCCCCGCACCATTAACCATACAACCGATATTTCCGTCAAGCGATATGTAACTAAGACCGTGTTTGGATGCTTCAATTTCTTTAGCATCTTCTTCATCTAGATCACGGTACTCCGCAATGTCTTTATGGCGGTAAATCGCATTATCATCGAAATTCAATTTAGCATCTAGTGCCATTACATTGCCGTCGCCTGTCACAACTAATGGGTTGATTTCAGCAATTGAACAATCCTTTTCAACGAATGCTGTATATAAGTTGACCATCAGTTTAGACGCCTTATTTATTAGCGAAGCCGGAATGTTGATATTAAAAGCGATTCTTCGTGCCTGGAAGCCAGTTAAACCAACAACCGGATCGATCACTTCCTTGAAAATTTTCTCTGGAGTTTTTTCAGCAACTTCCTCAATTTCCGTTCCGCCTTCTTCAGAAGCCATCAATACCACACTATTTGTTGCACGGTCTAGGACCAGTCCAATATAATATTCCTTCGTAATGTCGCAGCCTTCTTCAATAAGTAAACGCTTAACTTCTTTACCTGAAGGTCCTGTTTGATGGGTCACCAGCGTTTTACCAAGAATCTCTTCTGCATATGTACGCGCTTCGTCAAGATTCTTTGCTACCTTAACTCCGCCGGCTTTCCCGCGGCCGCCCGCATGAATTTGAGCTTTGACGACAACAACATCTGTACCTAACTCCTTCGCTGCTTCTACTGCTTCATCTACAGTAAAGGCAACCCGGCCATTCGGAACAGATACCCCGTATTGTCTCAAAATCTCTTTCCCCTGATACTCATGGATATTCATTTCCCATCCTCCTTATCTACTAAAAAACAACTACCAAAAAACAACATTTAGATTTAATGCGTGTTTTCTCTATCATATTACAACAAAATTCTACTTCGTGCATGATTTTCTTTCGCAATATTTTGAAAAAATTATTACGATATACTTCTAGGTCGGTGTATAAAATGGAAAAAACGAAGTCCACTAATATGTTTATTTTTTTAAAATAGTATTTATCTCGGTCCGAAATCTCCATTCTAAAAATAGCCATTCCATTTTTCATTTAGTATAAACACTTTGTTTACAAGCCTTTTTTCATCATTTTATTCATCTATCTTTTTCTGAAACATTATAGTTATCTTTCTAAAAAATTTCAAATCTTCAGAAAAAGAAAAAGGACAAAGCCATAGCTTTATCCTTTTTCTGATAGTTTAGTATGTTTTTAATATAATAAAAATTTTTAAGTGCATTTCCTAAAATTCTACATAAACCAACCATAAATTCACATAAATCAACCATAAATTCACATAAATTCACATAAATCAACCCAAATAATTTGAATCTTACCGATTCAAGTCCCGGTCAACTTTATAAACAAACGCAAATACCTCTGCAACCGCTTCATACAATTCTTCCGGAATCGTTTGATTAATATCCAATTGCCCCAAAAGGGAGATTAACGACACATCTTTTTGAACAGGGATATTCAGTTTTATTGCTTTATCTAGAATCTTTTCCGCAGTTTTACCTTTCCCCTTTGCCAAGATGACAGGGGATTTCGATATCTCCGGGTCATATTTTAAAGCGATCGCTTCTTTTCGTTTTTCATTCGTCATATCCGAATATCCACCCCACTATATGATTCTTTTTCTGAAAAAAGGGCGGATTTCAATTTCGTTTCAGTAGTTTTTTTGCTCACTGGATTTTCAAATAAAACTCCGGATAATCTGTAATCCATTTTTTTCAGATTCGCCTTCAACAGTGTAAGATAATTGTCGGCAGCTGCTTCTATTGTTTTACTATACTCATTAATGACCGTCACTTTTATGACACGGTTTTGAACCTGCATGTCAATGAACGTTTCCTTAAGACGTTCTAACTCTAAACAAAACAGGATTCGACAATAATCGGGATCTATCTTGCCATCTTTTTTTTTCCTTCCGCTCCATTGCAACGTTAAGTCCGTTTTAGAAGACCCAAGATTAAGAGGCAATGTAAGGAGTAAATTCTGCAAGGGGCCCGTTTCCTGTGAAAGAATCTGTTGAGCAGTAATTCGATTCAAAATTTGTTCTGCCAGTTCCTTAACGGATGCCGGATTTTGCTCGTTCAGAAGTTTAAGTAGCAACGGCTTGAGGGTCTCTAAATCCTTTGTTAAATCTTCCAAACCATCTCCATGCATATTAGCAAGAGCATGTTCCAACTGTAGTCCAAGCATCTTCGTCCACTCTTTAAGTTGTTGTGCAACAGAGGCACCATTCGTGAAATCGATTGTTTGAAATTCAGTTTCCAGCACTTGTGTAAGCACTAGTTTCTCAGCATTCGTAACGGAGAGCGCCTCAGGACGTCGCTTAAGCGATTGAATCAGCAGTTCTGTCACTTTACCCTTCGACTCGGTAACTTTCTCTGTATCCTTATTTAAATGGGCTATTAGGTCATTTACCTCTATTTCGGCACCCGCTATTCTATTTCCGGCTGATGCTTCTGCAAACGTACGCTCAAGCAAGCGGGAAGCAAGAGCGGACAGTTCTTCTGTAGAAATGGTTTTTTGCTGAATTGATTTGATATCAGTAGACGTTTCTGCTTCTACATAATCAAGACCGTTTAATAATCGATTTAGACTATATTCGACCTTTTCAACTTTCCCCAACGTTCCATTTTTTGCATCAGATAGCAATTGCAGTCCCTTTTGTAGTTTATCAGTCACTGAGTTCTTAGTAGATCCTGATATTTCCGCCGATTCGACAACTAATTTCTCCAAAAAGCCAGCCTCAGTAATCCCCATTGGAACGAAACCAGTCTTTTGAAGCAGGGAGAATGCCCCAGTTTTCAATTCAGGTGATGCACTGGAATCGATCCAAGTGGTAACAAGTTTCTGTAGACCAGTTTGTTGAAGCTGATCCTGTTTAGCTACATGTAACGAGTCTAATACGCCTTTTAGTTTTACTGATGTTTCCGAAACACTGTCCTTTAATTGTTGCTGCAGGCCACTGAGCAATTTGTGAAAAGGTTCGCCTTTTGCTTGTGCCAACAACGCTACAAATACATCTTCAACAAAAGGTAATTGCTGAAGGAACATTTTTTTGATGATAGACAGGCCATATTCTTCTGCATCAGCAGTTTTTACCCATTGCAAAGCAGACAAAAAAGTATCCTTTGTAATTGGGAGTTGATTTTTCAGTAAATATTCGGCAAGGCTGGCTGCCTCCGGTTCTGGAGATATGCCAAGATGAGAGAGCAATTGTGCAGCCGCTCCTTTTAAACTAGAAAAGTTTACATTCGGAGAATCCAGTACTTTTAACACAACCTTCCCCTCATTTGGCTGCTGTACTTGAAACCAATACATTTCTCCTGCCTGAAGTGGGATATCGAGTGTGGCAATCATTTTTTGATGGCCAATCTGCACTTCCGTTGTTTGGTTAGGATAAATCCTATTCACTTTTCCGAAAAGGATTTGTCCGTTTTTCAAACTCGTACTTCCCTTTATTTCAATGGGTGACGACACGGATTGACCGCTTGTTATCGATTGCATCTCTCTCGCCCTCTCTCTTAATCGTTCGTTCGTGCGGCGATTTCCTTTACAGGTGCAAAACTCCTCCTATGCCAAGGTGTAAGCCCGTGATTATCGAGTGCTTCTAAATGTTGTTTAGTCCCGTACCCCATATGCTTTTCAAATCCGTATTCTGGATACGCTTCCCCATATCCCTTCATCATCCTGTCACGTGTCACCTTAGCGATAATAGAGGCAGCAGAGATAGAAATACTTCTTGCATCTCCCTTTATGAGTGAAAGTTGAGGAATCGGCACTTCAAGTTCCATCGCATCAATCAGCAAATGATCCGGGAGTTCTGAAAGATTGTTCACAGCCGCAATCATGGCTTTTTTCGTAGCTTGATATATATTGATTTCATCAATTTCTTCGCTATGTACAATGCCCACCCCGATGGATACAGCTTCCTTTAAGATAGTCTCATAAAATAGTTCCCTCTTTGACTCAGGAATTTTCTTAGAATCATTTAGCCCTGGTAGATAAAAAGATTCAGGTAAAATAACTGCACTAGTCACAACCGGTCCCGCTAGCGGCCCTCTTCCTACTTCATCGATACCGGCAAGAACTGAAAATCCCTGTTTTCGCAACTCCCGTTCAAACTCCATCATTTTCATAAAATTATTCTTTACCTGTAGCTCTTTTTCATAGGCTCTTTGCCATTTACTTACTAAGTCTGTTACTCCCTTTCGTCCATCCTCCTGGCATTCTTTTAAGAACGAATCTTCTGGCTCGCTTACTGTTTTTAATTTTGAAGAGATTTCTTTTATACTCATGGCAGTTTTCATCATTTATCACCTATCATTTTAATTATCGGCAGTCTTGTTTCATTTCTACAGCTTAAACAAAAATACGGAGCGGAAAAGAGACATCAAAAGGTAAAAAAACCTTTTGACATCTACCTCCAGCTCCGTATCAACCCTATACACAGACATTCCTTTTAAGAATCATGTCTGTGTTCTCTAACCTCAAAAGAAGTTATTCGGGGGTATTTTCTTCTTCTTTTTCTATCGGTAGCTCAAACGTGAGCGGCCCCATCTTTTCAGAACGGATTTCTCGAACGACCAATTCTGCGGTTTTATCATAATCAATAAAGCCCCCAGATGCTAGACAACCTCTGAACTTTCCAACTGCATCAAATAGTTCTAGCGTTTCTTGAGGAATTACATCCAGATTATAACGGGATTTCAAACGATCCGGATATTCTCTTTCCAAAAAGCGAAGGCCGTATAAAGAAACTTCATGCAAGTTTAAAATCGTATCTTTGATTGCTCCTGTTAGCGCTAGTCTTAAGCCAACTTCCTGATCCTCAAATTTAGGCCAGAGGATCCCCGGAGTATCCAGAAGTTCTAATTCCTTTCCTACTTTTATCCATTGCTGTGCTTTCGTAACACCAGGTGTATTCCCTGTTTTGGCAATGTTTTTTTTAGCAAGACGATTGATTAAAGTAGATTTCCCTACGTTCGGAATACCGACAATCATAGCACGAATCGCACGCGGCTTAATTCCTCTTGATTCCATCCGATCATACTTTTCTTTTAAAAGTTTCTTAGAGGCAGCTGTAATCTGGTTTAAGCCATTTCCTGCCTGTGAGTTAATAGCGATTGCCGTTTTACCTTGTGATTTATAATACTCAAGCCACTCATTGGTTTTTACCGGATCAGCCATATCAGCCTTATTCAAAAGGATAACCCTTGGTTTATGCTGTATGATTTCATCGATCATCGGATTTCGTGAAGATGCAGGAATCCGGGCATCCACAAGTTCAAAGATGATATCGATCAGTTTTAATTTTTCTGTTACTTCCCTTCTTGCTTTGGCCATATGGCCAGGGAACCACTGTATTGTCAATGGAATCAACCTTCCTACTATTCCGCCAATCGAAAATCTTCAATCGGCCAATAAACTAATTTAGTTTTACCTAACACCTTATTGTAAGGAACAACACCAACGCCAATATGGCGGCTGTCCTTACTAAAACGGCGATTATCTCCTAAGACAAATAGATGGTCTTCAGGCACGGTTTCTTGTTCTATGACATCGCTTAATGTAAATGGTTCTGTCAAAGCCCCGCCATCAATCAACTGCTTTTTATATTCATCCAAGTATGGCTCTGCATAGGCTTTTCCATTCACGTAAAGCGTATCATCTTTATATTCTATTTTTTCGCCTGGTAACCCAATGACCCGTTTTATATAATCCTTGCCTTCAGGGGCTTCAAAAACAATAATATCGAATCTTTTCGGTTCACTAATTGAATAGGAGATTTTATTTACGAGCATGCGGTCCGTGTCCTTTAATGTCGGCATCATGGAATTGCCGTCCACGACAATCGGAGCCAGGAGGAAATAACGAATCAGCGTGGCTGCTATAACCGCGATTATGACCGCCTTAGTCCATTCCCACAATTCATTTTTCTTTTTCGTCATCCTTACCCACCCTTTTAGAAAGCATATCAACAATTATTTTAACATGTTGCGGACGCTATAGCGAGCAGGATTCTTTATAGTCTTCACCCTGATGAGCGATTATTTTTTCTTCAAGTGCAAAAAAAGGAGCCTGTTAAACAAGCTCCTTTTTTGCATAATACTGTTTGGTTACTCACCATATGTGAATCATGGCAAACCCGCATAGAGATATTCGAAGAATTAACGACGAATTTCTTTAATACGTGCTTTTTTACCACGAAGTTCGCGTAGGTAATAAAGTTTCGCACGACGTACTTTACCGTGACGGATAACTTCTAATTGCGCAATTTTTGGTGTGTGAAGAGGGAAAGCACGTTCCACTCCAACGCCGTAAGAAATCTTACGTACTGTGAAAGTTTCACTAACTCCGCCGCCACGACGTTTGATTACAACGCCTTCAAACAACTGGATACGTTCGCGAGTTCCTTCAATAACCTTTACGTGTACACGTACTGTGTCACCAGGTCTGAATGATGGAAGATCTGTGCGAAGTTGTTCTTTTGTGATATCGTTAATAAGATTTTGCATCGATTTCAACTCCTCCTGGACGCTCTTACAAATACTAATTGTTTGCAGCGGAACATCGTTATAAGACTGAGCATTTTGCCCAAGTCACAAGGTATATCCTATCATACTCTAGATGCTGATGCAATAGACATCAGTCTTCTTTTTGAATCTCTGACAATAATTTTTTTTCAACGTCCGAAAGTTCATAGCTTTCGAGCAAATCCGGTCGTCGATTCCACGTCCTGCGTAATGACTCTTTCATCCGCCATTCATCGATTTTTTTATGATTACCGGATATAAGCGTATCAGGAACTTTCATTCCCCTGAAATCTGCAGGTCTAGTATAATGGGGATGCTCTAACAAACCAGAAGAATATGAATCAAGAATCGGGGAGTCTACATTTCCTAACACGCCCGGAAGTAAGCGAACAACGCTGTCTATAATAACCATAGCACCCAATTCACCACCTGTAAGCACAAAGTCACCTATTGATATTTCATCTGTGACAATATGCTCCCGGATGCGCTCATCATACCCTTCATAATGTCCGCAAATGAAAATAAGATGATCTTCTTTCGCAAACTCTTCAGCTTTTCTCTGCGTGTAACGCTCTCCCTGTGGACATAGCAAGACAACTCGTGGCGTTTGCTCAGCGTGCCCTTTAAGGGCTTCTACGGCGTCAAAAATGGGTTGTGCCTTCAATACCATCCCTGCACCGCCACCATACGGATAATCATCTACTGTCGAATGCTTATTGTCTGCATAATCACGAAAATTGGTCACATTGTAGCTGACAGCCTGTTTTTCTGCGGCCTTTTTTAAAATTGACGAGCCAAATACCCCTTCGAACATTTCTGGAAATAGCGAAAGTACATCGATTTTCATCAGTCTAAAAGCCCTTCCATCGGTGTGATGATAACTTTTTTAGCAGATATATCTACTTCTTTCACAATTTGATCAATATATGGAATTAAAATATCCTTACTGCCAGCTTTCTTAATGACCCAAACATCATTGGCGCCCGGCGTTAGAACCTCAATGATCTCCCCTATTTCTACACCTTCATCTGTAAACACCGAACAGCCGATGATTTCATGGAAGTAGAATTCACCTTCATCCAATTTACCTAGCTGAGCTTCCTTAATTTTCAAGACTCCATTCCGGAAAGCCTCGACCTGACCGACGTTGTAGTAGTTTTCAAACGTCAATAAGTTAAAGTTTTTATGGTTGCGATGCGACCTGATAATAAGTGGCAAAGGCTTTTTCTCTGTTTCTCTAAATAAATACAGCGTATTGCCTACTTTGAAACGCTTTTCCGGAAAGTCTGTTGATGAAATAACACGGACTTCACCTAAAAGACCATGTGTGTTGACAATTTTACCTACATTAAACCAATTTTCCATTCTTTCACCTCTAACGAATTTCCGAGACGATTCCATCTTTAATGACAATAGTCTTCGTTGTCATAAGTTCGTCCCAATCTGCCCCAATTTCTACCTCAATGATACTTTGAACTTCCCGTTCCTTCAGTTCGCTTCCAGTAGGAAGGATTTCCAACTGTTCCATTTGAAATTCAAGCAGTTTGATTTTTTCTTGCCTTTGGTTTATTTCTTTTTCAAAATGAGCACGGAGACTAGCGGGCTGAAGGTTCCTAGTTTTTTCAAGTTTTTTCAGTTCAAAACGAAGCTGTTCACTCTCTTTTTGAAGCTGTAGACGTTTTGATTTGTACTTCTCGAGGAGCTGATTCTTGCTGGATTCCGTTAATACTTGGTTAACGATTACATTTTGGAGAATTTTCATTCCAGCACCTCCTATTATCTATGATTTCTTATTTCATTCAAAAAATATGTATGATAGGGTAATCTTTTTGAAAAATGGGGGTCATTCTCTTAAGTATAACGTAAATCGGTAAAAGATGCGTCTTAAAAAGGCGTAAAGTTTAAACTCTGAGTAATATTTGAATATGATTAAAGTCGGAATTCAACTTTCTTGAAGTACAAAAAAAGGAGGGGTATTAGCCCTCCTTATTCGGAAATCTCCAAATAGATTTTCTTCTGCTGTGAGGATCCTGCTGCATATACCACAGTCCGAACCGCCTTAGCAACACGCCCTTGTTTACCGATGACCTTGCCCATGTCTTCTTTATGAACGGAGAGGACATAAACAATTCGGTCGGACTCTTCCTTCGAAGTCACTATGACTTCTTCCGGATAATCCACAAGTGCTGAAACAATTGTTTCAATTAAAGCTTTCATCAACTACCGTCGATTACTTGCTGTTTTTTGCAACATGGAATTTTTCCATGATGCCTTGTGTTGAGAATAAGTTACGAACTGTATCAGATGGTTTAGCTCCATCTTGTAACCATTTAAGAGCAAGCTCTTCGTTGATGTCAACTTTAGCTGGTTGAGTCACCGGGTTATAAGTTCCTACAACTTCAATGTAACGTCCGTCACGTGGTGAACGAGAATCTGCAACTACAATACGATAGAAAGGAGATTTTTTAGCTCCCATACGTTTTAAGCGAATTTTTACTGCCATTTTAAATAAGCACCTCCGAATAGTTTCACACAAGATAGTATAATATCAAATGTCTTGTATGTTTGTAAAGGTTTTTTTCTTAACAGGTAAAAAAAGTGTTGAAATACATGGCTTCAGCCTGTATTTACGCCTCGTTTCGACCTAAAATAAACCTTACATGAACGGGAATTTGAATCCCTTTTTCTTCCCTTTTTGCATGTTTGTAACCTGTTTCATCATCTTTTTCATTTCTTCAAATTGCTTTAGTAAACGGTTCACTTCTTGAATAGATCTGCCGCTTCCTTTGGCAATCCGTTTTTTGCGGGATGCATTCATGGTTTCTGGATGTTCCTTTTCCTGTGTTGTCATTGAACGGATGATAGCTTCAACATGACCGATCTGTTTCTCATCGATTTGAAGGTTATCCATCCCTTTCATCTTGTTCGCACCAGGAATCATTTTCAAAATGTCATCAAGCGGTCCCATATTACGCACCTGACCAAGCTGCTCAAGGAAATCATCAAAGGTAAAAGTAGCGGTACGCATCTTTTTCTCTAATTCTTTCGCTTTTTCTTCATCTACATTGGCCTGTGCTTTTTCGATAAGGGTTAATACATCACCCATACCAAGGATTCTTGAAGCCATCCGTTCTGGATGGAATGCTTCAAGTGCATCCAATTTTTCACCCATACCGACGAATTTAATCGGCGTGTTGGTAACTGAACGAATCGAAAGTGCCGCACCACCACGTGTATCCCCATCAAGTTTCGTTAATACGACCCCAGTCAGGCCAAGCTGCTCATTAAAGCTTTGGGCCACATTGACAGCATCCTGCCCGGTCATCGCATCAACAACGAGGAAGATTTCATCCGGTTTGGTCAATTCTTTGATATCTTTCAGTTCGCCCATCAGGTTTTCATCAACATGAAGACGACCTGCGGTATCAATCAACACATAATCATGATGTTCTTCCTTCGCTTTTTCGATCGCCTGTTTGGCAATTTCAACAGGACTGACCTGATCCCCAAGGGAAAAAACAGGCATGCTTAATTGTTTGCCAAGTGTTTCAAGCTGCTTAATCGCCGCCGGACGGTAAATATCAGCCGCAACGAGCAATGGCGTGCGGTTGTATTTTTTTCTAAGAAGATTGGCAAGCTTTCCGGTGGTTGTCGTTTTACCTGCCCCTTGAAGCCCTACCATCATAATGACAGTCGGTGGTTTCGAGGCAACGGCTATCTTGCTCTGTTCGCCGCCCATCAGCTCCGTCAATTCTTCCTTAACTACTTTAATTACCTGTTGACCGGGGGTTAAGCTTTTTAGCACTTCCTGGCCTACCGAACGTTCACTTACACGCTTTACAAATTCCTTCACGACTTTAAAGTTAACGTCCGCTTCAAGTAGGGCCAATCGAACTTCACGCATCATTTCTTTAACGTCTGCTTCGTTGACCTTCCCTTTTCCGCGGATCTTTTGCATCGTGCTCTGCAGTCGGTCGGCCAATCCTTCAAATGCCATATTGCCGCCTCCTAATCCAACTTCTCAAGCGTTGTGATTGCGTCAAGCAGATTCTCTTTTGAAAAGGTTTCCTTTTCTATGAGTTCCTTCATATTCGCAATCCACTGGTTACGCTCTTGAAATTTTTGAAATAACAATAGCTTTGCTTCGTATTCCTCAAGCATCGCTTCTGTTCTTTTTATATTATCATAGACTGCCTGTCTACTCACTTCGTATTCATCGGCAATCTCCCCAAGAGAGTAATCATCCAGATAGTAGAGGGACATATAGCTCTGCTGCTTCTCTGTTAACAACGATTGGTAAAAGTCATACAAATAGTTAATCCGCGTTGTCTTTTCAAGCATCTTAGCAAGCCTCCCTGCTGTTAAGTGAAAACCCTTTACAAGTTTATATTGTATAGCGTTGCGTATTTGATGTCAAGCTAAACTCCTTACCACTTGTTTGGAAAGCGTTATTTTTTTCGTTTTCTCGCTTCCAGAAGGCGTTTCATCTGGCTCTCTCGTTCTGATTCGGATAATTTCTTTTCAGATTGGTTCTGTTTCCTGCGTTCTGTCACTGGTCTTACAGATTGATTATTAGACTCTGATTTCAGATTTGCCTTCCCAGTTATATGTGTTTTATGTGTCGCATCTTGCACAGTTTTCAGTTTCTTGACTGTTTCAGCCGATTTTAATGATTTACTTCCTGTCTTTTTAGGAATTCCTGAAAATAGGTGTAAAACTCTATGCAAGCCAAAACGCCGTATTGTAATTTCTACAAATAAAAGTAGGAACGCCGTTAAGAGAAGCCAATGGCTAATGCTTTACTTTTGTCTGGATGTGGTCTGTAAATCACGGAATGCCTGAGCCTCCGTTTTCAACTCCTGGCCACCCGAAACAGCCAACAATTCCTTGATAAGCGACTTATTTAGACCTTGCTGCAGGTACTCTTCTGAATAGGGCACAGTGAAACCTGTTTGATACAGGTTCGTACCACCCTCATTGTTTTCCTGTTTTACACTGATATAATACATACCAGACTGCTTCGGAATAATAATTTCATATTGCCCGGGAGCTACGAGTTTTGTATTCGCATCAACTATTTGTCCATTTTCCGAAACCACATTTGCAGATAAAGGCAGGTTGTTTTGTGAGGCTGATTCTAGTATAATCACGGTTTCTTCACCACTATTTTCCTGTGTAAGAGTATATGGCTCACTTTCGAATTTAGGTAGCGTGATTGTGACCAATTTGATTGAGGAAAGAGCCCCACTTACCCCAAGCAGGCCAATCCCCAGACCATTTGCCACTTAGATCCGAAGTGAAGGCCACCGTCGTCCCCATTCCATATTGCCATAGAACGAGGACTGGATCATCTTTTTCACTGACCAACGGCAGGAAAGCACACTGTTTCGTCGTTGTAGCGATGTTTGCATTTATCTTAGGTACTCCATCATTAAACAAGCCATTCCATTCAGGAGTATTCTGTATGGATGGATAAAACGGATTGTCCTCGATATATGGACGGCTTGCCATCACCGTTTCACGTGATAAAATGCTTGGAATTAAGGAGGCATCCGTGACATCGTAAAAACGCCCTGTTCCGAATTCGGCCAAGTCCTCGCCGCTGCCAATGGACACCTTTGAGAGTGTTATGTTCTTTTCCTTCCCGTCTTCCTCCTTTCCCTCCACCGCCATTACCGCCTCGTCCTGATTGTTGGCCCTGTCCGACGCCTTGTTGTCCTCTTGACCCCCTTGTTGGCCTTGTCCGGCCTCTCCCTTATTTTCAATTTGCACTTTCATTGGCATTGCCATTGAACGCTTTATGTATCTATCAAAACCTGGTTCAATCGATATTTTAACCTTCGGGTCAGATGCTTCTGCCTGTGGCGTCAACATATGTATAAATATGCTGAAATGTAATGGAGATGTGCAAAAAAAAATGACAAAAAAATCCGGAAGAGAAAATCCCTTCCGGACTACCATAAAATATTAGGTTTCTTCTTTATCAATGATATCAGCAAAGAGGCCGTATACATATTTCTCAGCATCGAATTCCTGAAGATCGTCCATTTTTTCACCAAGCCCGACAAATTTAACGGGAATAGATAGCTCATTGCGGATTGCCAAGACAATTCCACCTTTCGCTGTGCCATCAAGCTTCGTTAAGACTATTCCAGAAACATTGGTCGCTTCCTTGAACGTCTTGGCTTGAATAAGTGCATTTTGTCCTGTTGTTGCATCAAGAGCAAGTAACACTTCATGTGGTGCACCAGGTATTTCACGTTCAATTACACGTTTCACCTTTTCCAATTCCTTCATTAAATTCACTTTATTTTGCAAACGTCCAGCTGTATCACAAATCAGGATATCCGCCTTACGTGCCTTAGCAGCCTGAATGGCATCGAACATAACCGCGGCAGGATCAGAACCTTCTCCTTGCTTGATTACACTGACACCAACACGTTCTCCCCATACCTCGAGCTGTTCAATTGCTCCGGCACGGAATGTATCACCAGCTGCTAATACAACCGATTTCCCTTCTGCCTTAAACTTATGAGCAAGTTTACCAATTGTCGTTGTTTTACCTACCCCATTCACTCCGACAAACAGTATGACAGTTAAACCATCTTCTTGTATGTTCAGGCTTGATGTCTTTTCCTCATCACCTTGATAGATTTCGACAAGTTTTTCGGAAATAACAGATTGCACTTCTCTCGTATCAGAGATATTGCGGAGTTTCACTTCCATTTTTAATTGATCGATTAATTCCATTACTGTATCGAAGCCTACGTCAGCCTGGATGAGGATTTCCTCAAGTTCTTCAAAAAAGTCTTCATCCACTTTCCGGTAACGGGCAACGAGTTCATTAACCCGTCCAGTAAAGGAATTCCTCGTCTTAGTTAAACCTTGCTTAAATTTTTCGCCAATGGATACTTCTACTTCTTTTTCTTCCTGGGTCGTAAATTTTTCTTTTAGCTTCTTGAAAAAACTCATTGTCCCACTTCCTCTAATTCATGAATTTATACTTCTACAAAGTTCTCTGATTCTTCCATGCGGACGGAAACGAGTTTGGAGACACCTGACTCCTGCATCGTAATGCCATAGAGGACATCTGCCTCCTCCATCGTACCTTTACGATGAGTAATCACGATAAACTGTGTTTCCCTACTGAATTTCTTTAAAAATTGGCTGAAACGTACTACGTTCGCCTCATCAAGAGCTGCCTCGACTTCATCAAGGATACAGAAAGGCACTGGTCGAACTTTTAAAATGGAGAATAAAAGTGCAATCGCGGTCAACGCTCGTTCTCCACCGGATAAGAGACTTAAATTCTGCAATTTTTTCCCCGGCGGCTGAGCAATGATATCTACTCCCGTATTAAGTAAATCATCTTGATTTGTCAGTTTCAACTCAGCCCTACCCCCGCCAAACAACGCTTTAAAGACTTGCTCAAACTCTTCACGAATCGCATAGAAGGTATCCGCAAAGCGGCGTTTCATTTCATCATCCATCTCATCGATAACTTGGAATAATGTATCTTTCGCCTGCTGAAGATCTTCCTTTTGGCTAAGAAGGAACTCATAGCGTTCGGCCACGCGCGCGTATTCCTCAATCGCCCCTAAATTAACCGTCCCTAATTCCTCGATGGCAAGTTTGATGAGCTTCACCTTCTTTTGAGCTTCTTCTACAGGCATCACCAATGGATACTGTTCTTTAGCCCCTTCAAAGGATAGCGTATATTCTTCGCGTAAATGGTCTAGTCGATTTTCTAATTCCACATCAAGTCGGGTTAGTTTAACCTCTTCATCCTTAATCACTTCTACGATACCCTTATAAAGGCGGCTTTCCTCTTTTAAGGATATTTCAAACGCTTCAACCTGCGATTGCATTTCGGCTTTTTCTTGTTTTTTCAGGGAAATTTCTTCAATTGCTCTATTTTTATCAAGCAATTTCTGCTGTGCCATATCCTCAAGTGTCTCTTCTCCACTCGAACTGTCAGTCATTTCATTAGTCAAGAGTCCCAAATCATCCTTATTTTCAGCAAGTCTGCTTGTTTCTTTTGCAAGATCCGATTCAAGGCGCTCCATCTTTTCTTTATGGTTTTGTAGCTGTCCACGTTTAGAGGCCAATGTAACTCTTAACTCATTTGTTTCTTCAGAAAGGCTCTCTTTAGAGGTTTGTTGAGATTGTTTTTGTTTCGTCATATCAGCAATCAATCGGTCAAGCTCTTCAATTTCAGTTTTACATGAATCCAAGAGCTCTTCCAATTCTTCCAGTCTAGCTGTTTTTTGCTGTTGCTCTTCTAAATATGAATTTTTATCCAAATCATAAAGATGCAGACGATCATTCACATTTCTTTCCTGCAGCTCCACTTCACGAAGTTCACCCTTTAGGGATTGTTCCTGTAAACGAAGGGTTTCACCTGCTTTTCTGGTTTGTTCAAGCGTTTGCTCTTGAACACCAACATCCACTTTAAACTGTTTGACCTGCTTTTCAAGCTGATTCGTTTTCGATTCCATGGCGGCAAGTTTTTGGTGCAGTTCTTCCAATTCAGTTTTCCTTGAAAGCAGAGAGGTTGTTTTTTGCTTAAGCGCTCCACCTGTCATTGAACCACCTGGATTGACGACATCCCCTTCAAGCGTTACAAAGCGGAAACGGTGCTGCACCATTTTTGCCAGGTCATTAGCACCCTTTAAATCTGTCGTGATAATGACGGTGCCAAGTAGGTTTGCCGCGATTGCTGCATGTCTTTCATCATATTGGATTAATGATGAACCAGTCCCGACAAAAGCAGCATGGTTTTTCAGCATCGATAATTGGTTCGGTGAAATCTCTCTTCCTTTTATGACTGATAAAGGCAAGAAAGTCGCTCTGCCGTACCGATTTTTCTTCAGGAAGGTGATGGCTTCACGTGCATGCTCTTCGCGCTCTACAACCACATGCTGCATCGCTCCACCCAGTGCCGTTTCAATGGCCGTTTCATATTCCTTTGGAACCTTAATTAATTCTGCAACTGCCCCTTCAATGCCTCGAAGGGTTTCTTTCGCTTTTAAAACTTCTTTAACACCTTGAAAAAAGCCTGCATAATCATCTTCCATTTCTTCAAGCAGCTCTTTGCGTGATTTTGCTTGTTGAAGGAATTGATAGGCCTTATATAGTGTCGTTTCTTGTTTTTGATACGTATCTTTTGCTGCATTTAGTTTATTCTGCTGATTTCGGAAAAAAGAAACATGGTCTTCAAGCTGCTTGGTCACCTTTTCCATCAGCTGTGTATATTCCTTTTTTTTTGCGGTGATATCTGTTCTTTCCTTTAAAAACTTTTCGTTTTCCTGATCAAGCTTGGCATTTTTATGTTCCTGCTGTGTAAGCTGCTGAAGCAGGTATTGCTTTTCATTTTTTGCCGATGCCTGCTTGTTCAACCACTCGATGTAGTCACTCTTTTTCACTTCGATCATGGCTTCGATATCGCTATTGAATAGGCCTAGGCTTTTTTGCTTTTCATGTAAAATTTCTTGTATGCCCTTTACTTCGGAGTTGAGTACATTTAGAATTTCCGTTTCTCTTTCCTTTTGTAAAGACAAACGCTCAACCGCTGCTTCACCTTCTACGATCGCTTTTTGAAGCTGTGACTTATTTTGGGCAGCATTTTTTTTTCGTTCTTTCAATACTTCTTTACGGCCTTCAAGCTTTTCAAGCTCTTCACTTGCATTCAACAGTATTTCCTGAAGTCCATTAATTGATGTCTCAAGTGTGGCTAGATTGCCCCGGACATTTTTGAGATGCTCTTCCCGCTCATGAAGCTGGCCACCCATTTGTTGCTCCATCTCATTATGTTTTTCAAGCTCTTGGGACAAGCTTTCCCATTTTGCATAAAGTTCTTCTATTTCAAAAACGGTTAAAGCTACTTCTATTTGTTCAAGCTCCTCTTTCTTCTCCAAATATTCCTTGGCGAGGGAAGATTGAATTTTTAACGGTTCCACTTGGCCCTCTAATTCATGGAGAATATCATGGACCCGGTTTAAGTTATCCTGTGTTTCCGTTAGCTTCGATTCCGCTTTACGTTTTCTTGTTTTATATTTTAAGACGCCGGCTGCTTCTTCAAAGATAACACGTCTTTCTTCTGCCTTACTGCTTAGGATTTCTTCTACTTTCCCTTGGCTAATGATAGAAAATGCTTCGCGACCAAGACCAGAATCCATAAACAATTCAATGATATCTTTCAGTCGGCAACCTTGATTATTAATGAAAAATTCACTTTCACCCGATCGATACACCCGTCTTGTCACACTGACTTCATGAAAGTCAATCGGCAGGGTATTGGTCTCGTTATCAAGGGTCAGGGAAACCTCTGCAAAATTTAACGCTTTTCTCGTGTCACTTCCTGAAAAGATGATATCTTCCATTTTTGCACCACGCAGCGATTTTGCAGACTGCTCTCCAAGTACCCAGCGGACTGCGTCGGTCACATTACTTTTACCGCTTCCGTTTGGTCCAACCACTGCCGTGACACCAGGTACAAAATCAATCGAAATTTTATCTGCGAAAGATTTAAATCCTACAACGTCCAAGCGTTTGAGGAACATGACCTTTCCTCCTCTACTGTTCAACTATCTTGTTGAGCTTTTTTCTTTTAAAACGATCAATGCGTGCTCGGCAGCATGCTGCTCCGCTTCTTTTTTCGATTTTCCTACTCCAGAACCCAAATCTTCTCCATTCAAAGAGACAGTCGAAACAAATTCACGATTATGGGCCGGCCCTTTTTCATGCAAAATTTTATATTGCAGGACACCGATAGCATCTCTCTGTATGAGCTCTTGAAGCTGGCTCTTATAATCCATCACATGAGAAAAAGCACCCTCGTCTATCTTCGGAAATACAACATTTTTCAAAAACTGCACAACTGGCTCTAATCCTTGATCGAGGTACAAAGCCCCTATATAAGCTTCAAATACATCCGCAAGCATGGCAGGACGTTCTCTTCCGCCTGTCATTTCTTCCCCTTTTCCAAGTAATACATATTCCCCGTAAGAAAGACTATTGGCAAAGGCAACAAGTGATGGCTCACAGACAATGGCTGCCCTTAATTTTGTAAGCTCCCCTTCACTCATCATCGGATATTTTTGATACAAGTATTTAGATATAGTCAGTTCAAGTACAGCGTCTCCTAAGAATTCAAGCCTTTCGTTATCTTCATAAGGCTTACGGCGATGCTCATTCACATAAGATGAATGTGTAAAAGCTTGTTTCAATAAATTTTCATCTTGAAAATAGAAACCTAAACTTTCTTGTAACTGTTTAAATTTATTATCTTTGATTGATGGTTTACGATTATTTCCGTTCCTACGTATCACACAAAACCCTCCACAACGGTTCAAAAAACATATTTTTCCAATATATAAAAAGAAACTTGGCAGGAATTCCTGTCAAGCCTTCCTATGTACCATCATACAGTATAATCCGCTTAATGAAAACTAGCCGGCCGGCTTACAGCTAAGCAGACGGAGGCTCAGTTGGATGTATACTTATTCCCTTAAAATCGGCCGCTGCTTCAGGCTTCTTAATAAGAGAAAGCTCCGTTAAAAAACGGAGCTTTTAGTCAAAGGACATTTCATTACATAGTGCTTTTTATGTAATTCACAGCATCACCTACTGTGGCGATTTTTTCAGCATCATCGTCCGAAATTTCCATATCAAACTCGTCTTCAAATTCCATAACTAGTTCGA
The DNA here is from genome assembly GCF_001273755.1 of Peribacillus butanolivorans. Lineage (GTDB taxonomy): Bacteria > Bacillota > Bacilli > Bacillales > DSM-1321 > Peribacillus > Peribacillus butanolivorans. The sequence continues at coordinate 1,314,307 of NZ_LGYA01000001.1, read as the reverse complement.
CTACATCTAGGGAATCGGCACCAAGATCTTCTTTGAAAGAAGCTTCAAGTTTCACTTCTGATTCTTCAACGTTCAAACGATCTACAACGATTTTAGTTACTCTTTCTAATACATCTGCCAATGTGTTCACCTCCCCTCAAAACATTATAAATTAATTTTGAAAAAAATCAAAGAAAATCTACATAACCATGCCGCCATCAACATGAAGTGTTTGTCCAGTCATATATTTGCTTGCATCTGAAGCCAGGAAAGACGTCACTGCAGCTATGTCTTTAGGGTCACCAAAACGTGCCAGTGGAATTTGATCCAGCATCGCTTTTTGGACATCTTCAGGCAATTCCCCTGTCATATCCGTCGAGATAAAGCCTGGAGCAATCGCATTGACCGTAATCCCTCTTGATGCAAGTTCCTTGGCTGTAGTTTTAGTCAAGCCGATCACTCCAGCTTTGGCCGCTACATAATTAGCCTGCCCTGCATTTCCGCTAACGCCGACGATTGATGCCATATTGATGATCCTTCCGCTACGTTGCTTCATCATTTGTCTAGTGACTGCTTTTGTGCAAAGGAACACACCTTTTAAATTCGTATTAATGACTGAATCCCATTCTTCTTCTTTCATCCGCATCAGTAGGTTATCACGTGTGATACCAGCATTATTAACTAGAATATCTACTCGGCCAAACTGTTCGACGACCTCTTTGATCATGCTTGTTACCGATTCACTATTTGCAACATCACATTGAATCGCAAATGCTTTACGGCCCAATGCCTTGATTTCACTTACCACTTCATTGGCTTTCGATTCGCTGCCAGCATAATTGATAGCAACATCTGCTCCCTGTCGAGCAAGTTCTAAAGCAACTTCCCTTCCAATACCACGGGACGCTCCAGTTACAAGTGCTTTTTTACCTTCTAAGATCATGCTTATACCCCCTTCAATGCTTCAACTGTTTTAGTTAGAGTATCTAGATCAGAAACTGAGTAAATGTTAACAGAACGATCAATTTTCTTTATTAATCCGCCTAATACTTTTCCAGGGCCTACTTCGATGAACGTATCAACACCTAATTCAAGTAGTTTTTTAACGCAATCTTCCCAAAGTACTGGTGAGTACAGCTGTTCAATTAATTTTTCTTTAATTTCTGCCGGAGCGGTAATAGGGTTTGCCGTTACATTTGAAATCACTGGTATTTCCGCTTGTTGAAAGCTCACTTCATCAAGTACATTCTGTAATTTTTCAGCCGCTGGTTTCATCAATTCTGAATGAAACGGCCCGCTTACTTCAAGTGGAAGTGCCCGCTTTGCTCCATTTTCCTTTGCTTTTGCACTAGCCAGCTTTACGCCTTCTGTAGTCCCTGAAATGACGATTTGTCCCGGACAATTTATATTAGCTAATTGAACAGATTCCCCTGTTGCAGTAATTCCAGCAGTTACCTCAGTAAGTGCTTCACGGTCCATTCCTAGAATCGCAGCCATTGAGCCTTGACCATTCGGTACCGCAGCTTCCATGAATTCGCCACGCTTACGGACAGTATAAACGGCATCTTCAAAAGAAATTGCACCTGACGCTACTAATGCAGTATATTCTCCTAAACTATGTCCTGCCGTAAAATCGGGTTTGATACCTTCTTCTTCTAATGCCCTAACAAAGGCATAACTTGTAGTCAATAATGCGGGTTGCGCATTGTAGGTTACCGTTAATTCTTGTTGTGTTCCATTAAAGATAAGCTCAGAAAGTGGAAAATCAAGTTTTTCATCCGCTGTTCGGAAAATGTGCTGAGCTCGCTCGTTTTCCTGAAATAAGTTCTGACCCATTCCTATTGACTGTGAACCTTGTCCGGGAAAGACAAAAGCAATTTTACCCATCAGTTAATCCCCTACCTCTATAAATTATTGATCTTTTTCTATCGTCTTCGCAATGGTCGGAATGACGTCATGGCTAACCATATCACGTGTCTGGCGGATTGCATTATAGACAGCGTTCGCATCGGAAGATCCATGCGCCTTAATGACAGGTGCCTTCAAACCGAATAATCCGGCACCACCATACTCCGAGTAATCCATTTTATTTTTAATGCCTTTTAGTTCCGGTTTCACTAGTGCTGCAGCAATCTTACTCTTCAGATTGCTCATCAACGCTGTTTTTACCATTTTAAAGACACTCATAGCCGTACCTTCAAGGGTCTTCAATACCATATTGCCAGTGAAGCCGTCCGTTACGACTACATCTGCTGGTCCGTTAAGGAGATCCCTAGCTTCTACATTACCGATAAAGGAAATTTCTGATGATTGCTGCAGCAATGTGAAAGCATGCTTCGTCAGTTCATTTCCTTTTTTTTCTTCAGTCCCGATATTCAAAAGTCCGACGCGGGGCTTTTCAATACCGCGTACTTTTTTTGCATATACAGAACCCATTATGGCAAATTGAAGCAGATGCTCCGGTTTCGCATCGGAATTCGCACCTACATCAAGAAGAACAAAACCTTTTCCATCGATTGTCGGTAAGGTCGGAGCCAATGCAGGACGTTCAATTCCTTCTATTCTACCAACAACAAACAAGCCTGCAGCCATTAATGCACCTGTATTACCGGAAGAAATGCATGCATCTGCCTCTCCGTCAGCCACCTGTTGAGCTGCCAATACCATCGAAGCACTTTTCTTGCGGCGAACTGCACGAACTGGTTCATCGGTACTTAAAATCTTTTCTTCTGTATGTATAACATTTATCCGGTCATGTTCCGTTAAGTATGGACTAATTTCAGCTTTATTGCCTACCAAGGTTATTTCTACATCGGAAAAGGCCTCGACAGCTTTCATTGCCCCTAACACCTGTGCCTTGGGAGCATTATCGCCACCCATTGCATCTATCGTTATTTTCATGTTCTTTCATCCTTTTCTAGAAAGTTAAGAGCGATACATATCGAACTCGCCTTTAAAAACCAGTTCATTTCCCACGTAGCTTCTGACTTCCACCACGGAACGATCTGTAGTGTGGTCCACGTTTTTAACTTTCGCTTTAGCTACCACTCTTTCATTTTCTTTAACAGAACGAGTAAATAAAATGGATGCTTTCGCTGTTAATGCCAGTTCATCATTGATAACCGCGACAGCTAAAGAATTTGCTTGGGCAAAAAGGTGATGTCCCCTTGCAATTCCATTCCGCTTAAAGACATGCTCTTTTTTTATATCTAAAATAGAAATTGCATTTTCATCTAAATTAAGATCAATTACTTCCCCGATGATTTCATCCAAAGGCAAAGCTCTAATTTCGTCACTGAATTTTTTCTCGGCCACGTTTTTAATACGTTCTCGAAGCTCCGGTATCGATAATTCAAGACGGTCGAGCCTAATTGTTTGGACGCTCACCGAATACTTTTCAGCCAGCTCCTCATCCGTTACAAAAGGATTCTGTTTAATCGTATCGATTAATAATTGCTGGCGTTCCTTCTTGTTTCTTCGCATTTGAAGGTCACCATCCGTAGTATTATGACTAGGTACTAATAGTAGTATATATATTTTAAAAACAGATTGCAAGATATTGTAGAAATTCTCGCAATCTGTTAATGGATTTCTTTATTATTCATTAATCCAGCTTTTCTCCAGTTAATACGCCTGTTCTCTCTAAATAAGCCCTTAGAGGTGCATATTCTGGTGAATGCCAAAAGCTTTGGGAGGCAATCAATTTTGCGGCATCTGTCCTAGCAACTTCTAGGGTCCGGTAATCGTGGACCATGTCGGCTACTTTGAACTCAGGAAGCCCGCTTTGTTTTTTGCCGAAAAAGTCCCCGGGGCCTCTAAGTTCTAAATCTTTCTCTGATAGGACAAAGCCATCATTTGTCTCTGTCATGATTTTCATTCGTTCTTTGCCGACTTCTGTCTTAGGATCAGCCAGAAGAATGCAAAAAGACTGATCACTTCCCCGTCCTACTCGCCCTCGCAACTGATGGAGCTGGGATAGACCAAAGCGTTCAGCATCATAAATGACCATCACCGTTGCATTCGGGACATTTACGCCAACTTCGACAACCGTTGTCGAGACAAGAATTTGCACTTCATTGGAACTAAATTGCTGCATTACTTCGTCTTTTTCATCCGCTGGCAAACGCCCATGCATAAGCCCTACTTTATAACGGTTCGCAAAGTACTGTGTCATCATTGCATGAACATCAAGAACATTTTGTAAAGAATCAAGCTTTTCCGACTCCTCAATTAAAGGACAAATGACGTATGCCTGTCTACCCTGCTTAAGTTCCTTTTCCACAAAAGTTAAAATCCGATCAAGCATTTGGTGCTTCGCCCAATACGTTTCAATAGCTTTGCGTCCAGCAGGCATTTCGTCAATGGTCGAAGCGTCCATCTCTCCAAACACAGTAATCGCAAGCGTACGCGGAATTGGTGTTGCCGTCATAAATAGAACATCTGGATTTTCGCCTTTTTCACGAAGGATACGACGCTGCTCCACCCCGAAACGATGTTGTTCATCGGTTATGACAAGACCGAGATTCCTAAAATTCACTTCATCCTGGATTAATGCATGGGTTCCTATCAAAAGGTCTAGTTCCCCTGATTCAAGATTCTGTAATAGTTCTCTGCGCTTCTTGCCTTTCACCGAACTCGTCAACAAGGCTACCTTTACTCCGATGGGTTCTAGCATTGCCTTCAATGATTGAGTGTGCTGCTCAGCCAAAATTTCAGTTGGGACCATAAGTGCGCCTTGGAAACCAGCTGAAATCGTTGCATTTAGGCAAACCGCGGCAACCACCGTTTTTCCTGACCCAACATCCCCTTGAAGCAAACGGTTCATCCGGTAAGGAGATTTCATGTCATTTAAAATTTCTTCGACGACCCTATTTTGAGCGTTTGTTAAAGGAAAAGGTAGGGTTTTTATGAATGTATTCACTTGCTCTCCCTCAATGTCCTGGCCAGTTCCTTTTGACTGCTCACGCTGTATTTTACGAAGCGCCTGCATTTTCAATTGAAAGAATAAAAATTCTTCATACACAAAACGGCGTCGGGCCTGTTTGACATCATTCACCGATATAGGAAAATGCATCATGCGAAGAGCTTCTTTACGCGGCATCAGTTTGTATGTGGCCAACAGTTGTGGTGGCAAATTTTCTTCAATCATGGCCCCATATTGAGAAAAAGCATTGGCGATAAAGCGACGCATCCCTTTTACAGTAATAGTTCCTTTTACTGAATACACGGGTTCGAACTCTTTTTCCCGACTATGGTCCCCGACATGACATTCGGAACCAGTAATGGTTTGGCGATGTCGGTCCCACTTTCCAGTCACCGTGACGGTTTCGCCAATCGTAAGCTTCGGTTTCAGATAAGGTTGATTAAAAAAAATGACATTTATCAAATATCTGCCTGTAAGTAATTTGATCGTCAGTCTGGATTTTTTCTTCCCAAAGTAACCTAAAGTCGGGACCGTATGAATCTTCCCTTCTACAGTAACCCTCTCATCATGTTCAACCGTTTCTAAATCTCTCAATCGGTAATCTTCATAGCGATAGGGAAGATGTTCAAGGAGATCTACGACGGTATGGATCTCCATTTCCTGCAAGGCCGCAGCCGTTTCACCCCCAATACCTTTAACTGCTGTTATGGGTTCCTGTAAAGCAACGTTCACTTTTTATTTAGCGGCAAGCCAAAGATCTTTGCTTCCAACTCCCGTCCAGTCGGTGTAGCCGCTAAACCTCCTTGTGCTGTTTCTCTCAGAGCTGACGGCATCGTTTGTCCGATTTTGTACATCGCATCGATGACTTCATCACACGGTATCCGGCTTGTAATCCCTGCTAACGCCATATCAGCGGCAACCATTGCATTTGCTGCACCCATTGCATTTCGCTTCACACACGGTACTTCCACGAGCCCAGCAACCGGGTCGCACACAAGACCCAGCATATTCTTTAGAGTAATTGCCATCGCTTCTGCACTTTGTGCTGGCGTCCCTCCCGCCAATTCAACGATAGCTGCAGCCGCCATACCCGAAGCCGAGCCGACTTCCGCCTGACAGCCTCCTGCCGCTCCAGAGATGGATGCGTTATTCGCTACAACAAAACCAAACGCACCTGCTGTAAATAAAAACTCAATTTTCTGTTCCCGATTCGGTTTTAATTTATTTTGCAAAGCAAAAAGGGTGCCAGGTACCACACCAGCAGAACCTGCAGTGGGTGTTGCACAGATAGTCCCCATAGCTGCGTTCACTTCGTTTGTTGCCACAGCTTTGCTGACCGCATCCAACAACAGTTCACCTGATAAAGCATTTCCAGATTTAATGTAATTCTGAAGAAGAACTGCATCTCCACCTGTAAGGCCTGAAACAGAACGTACACCTTGCAGTCCCTTTTCAACAGCCTGTTCCATCACATCCAAGTTAACTCCCATTTGATCGATAATTTGATCACGGCTTTTACCCGTTACTTCCATTTCCTGTTCAATCATGAGAGTTGATATTTTTTTCTGCTTTGATTCTGCTAATTCTACTAATTCCGCTACATTTCGAAACATATTATCTTCTCCTTCCTAAGTGGAAACGATTGCCCTATTAATCGACAATCCTTGCCACTTGTGTAATGTTAGGGAGTGCTGCAATTTCATCGATGACAAGGTCTTCTAGATTATGATCCACTTCTATGGTCATCAAAGCCATCTTCCCTTTCTCTTTGCGGGACACTTCCATCTGGCCAATATTAATTTGATGCTTAGCTAAAATGTTTGAAACATTGGCAATTGCACCAAAGCGGTCATCATGAACAACCAGTATTGCAGGGTTATGGCCAGAAAGCCTCAATTTAAACCCATTCAATTCGATAATCTCGATCTTACCCCCTCCAATCGATATTCCGACAAGCTCAAGCTCACCATCATCATCTCCCACCGTTATTTTCGCAGTATTAGGATGTTCCGGGACGGCTTCTTCTTCCCGAAAAGTAATTTTCATTTTCTTTTTACGAGCTATTTCAAGAGATTCTTTGATTCTCTCGTCAAATGTATCAAAATCAAGCAGGCCTCCTACAATGGCTACATCTGTTCCATGACCTTTATAGGTTTGGGCAAATGAACCATAAAAGGAAATATGGGCCCATTTTGGTTCTCTGTTGAATAAATTCCTGGCTACCCTACCGATTCTTGCAGCTCCTGCTGTATGAGAGCTAGAAGGACCAATCATTACTGGGCCTATGATATCAAATACACTTCTAAATTTCATGATCTACTCCTCCTTCTTTATAACTGAACTCAAAGGAACACGCTGGGAGTTATTTATATAGTACCCAAATTTACAGTCGCTCCATCAAAGCTGTTTTTTATCCTTAATATCGCAAAAATAAACTGCATAGCCTAATGACATATGCAGTTTATTGCCTTTTATTCTTACAGTATCATAACAAAGCGACGGATCAGTCCCTTATTTTAATGATGCCTTAATTATTCAATTGAAAAAATGAAAGAATATAACGGTTGTTTTCCGTTATGGACTTCAACTTCAACATCTTCAAAATTATCATTACAAAATGCAACAAGGTCCTCTACTTCTTCTTTAGTTGCATCATCTCCATATAAAATGGTCAGGATTTCGGAATCTTCATTGATCATCTCAGAAAGAAGGTCCTTTGCTGCCTGAGATTTGTCTTTATCTTTCACTTTGATGGTTCCTTCATCGATTCCCATGAAGTCTCCGGTCTTGATTGTAAGGCCATCAATGTTCGTATCCCGGACAGCATAAGTAATCTGACCCGTTTTCACATGTGAAAGGGCTTCAATCATCGCCTTTTTATTCTCAGAAGCATCTTGTGATGGATTAAAAGCCAACAATGCAGCCATGCCCTGTGGCACTGTCTTCGTAGGAATAACAGTCACATAATCTCCCAGAACATCTGCAGCTTGATTGGCAGCCATAATAATATTTTTATTATTAGGTAAGATGATGACATGTTCGGCATGCGCCTCTTCGACTGCTTTTACAATGTCTTCTGTGCTAGGGTTCATCGTTTGTCCGCCTTCAATAACCGATTTAGCACCGATGCTTTTGAATAGCTCGCTGATACCTGTGCCCATAGCTACCGACACAACACCGTATTTTTCTTTCGATTTTGGCTTCGTTTGAAGCGACGCATTTGTTTCACCAACAATCGCTGTATGCTGTTCGCGCATATTATCGATTTTCATCTTGATTAAACTACCATATTGCTGTCCATAATTAAGACAGTTACCAGGCTGTTCTGAGTGAATATGTACTTTTACAACTTCATCATCAGAGATGACTAATAATGAATCTCCGTATTCACTTAAATCGTTGCGGAACTTTTCTTCATCAAACGATTTGTTAGCCAGCTTGTCACTTTCCAATCGGACCATGAATTCTGTGCAATAGCCAAACACGATATCTTCAGTGTTCATATGTCCTTGTACGTTCATGTGATGCTCGGCACTGACCAAATCATCCATGCTTGGACCGTTTGCTGATCGGACAGGAAGAGCTTCACCTTTCAATACAGCAAGGAAGCCTTCATACACGAAAACCAACCCTTGTCCGCCACTGTCAACAACTCCCACTTCTTTTAATACAGGAAGAAGATCAGGTGTGCGTTTTAGTGAAGCATTTGCCTCAGTTACGATTTCCTCCATTACCTGAATAAGGTCCTGGTGCTTAGCTGCTGATGAAACCGCTTGCTTGGCAGCATCTTTCGCAACCGTTAAAATGGTACCTTCAACAGGCTTCATAACGGCTTTATACGCTGTCTGAACACCTGCATCAAAAGCTTGGGCAAATTCTTCACTATTAATTTCCGATTTATGTTCAATCGCTTTAGCAAAACCTCGGAAAAGTTGTGAAAGGATAACCCCAGAATTACCGCGTGCACCCATTAATAGGCCTCTTGAAAGAGAAGTACCCACTTTCCCGATATGTTCCTGCACATTATTTTGTACTTCCTTCGCTCCGGAAGTCATTGATAAATTCATATTTGTTCCAGTATCACCATCCGGAACAGGAAAAACATTCAATGCATCAACCATTTGGGCATTAGCTGCTAAATGATTGGCTCCTTGAATGATCATTTCTGCAAAGCGCATTCCGTCTAAACTTGTAATTGACACAAAACTTTCCTCCTATTGCTTAAGGGTTCGTCACACGAACTCCCTGTACAAAAATGTTAACGGATTCAACAGCTAATCCGACAGTTTTGTCCAGAGTATATTTTACCTTTGATTGCACATTATGCGCAACCTCCGAGATTTTAGTTCCATAACTCACGATAATATACATATCGATATGAACTTCTTCCTCTACTTGACGCACTATTACACCCTTTGTAAAGTTTTCTTTTCTTAAAATTTCGGCAATGCCGTCTTTAAATTGTTTTTTGGAAGCCATTCCTATAATTCCGTAGCAATCCACAGCTGCGCCGCCGGCTACAGTAGCGATCACATCATTAGAGATATCAATTTGTCCATATTTTGTTTGTAATTCGATAGACATTTTCTTTTCCCTCCCAAAAATCAAATCAACTAAAGACATTTTACTATAATGTCTATTGTTTTAAAAGTAAATGTCTTACGGTTCTTATTATAATTCAATTTTAAAGTATGTATGTCAAGGTTTTTTTCTTGAAAGTAATTAACTGAAGTATTGCATTCTCACGGTAGGTATGATAAATTATTAAAGTATTTTACAAAGACTTAAGACGACTTTGAAAAACTTAAGCTTGTTGTAGTTAGGAGGGAATTTAACATGGCACGTAAATGTGTAATCACTGGAAGAAGAACTCGTTCTGGTAACAGCCGCTCTCACGCAATGAACGCTAGCAAGCGTACATGGGGCGCTAACCTTCAAAAAGTACGTATTTTAGTTGACGGTAAACCTAAACGTGTATACGTTTCTGCAAGAGCTCTTAAATCGGGCAAAGTAGAACGCGTATAATGTTACGGCATCCTCTCAGGATGCCTTTTTATTTGAAATGGCTGCATTTTTAATGGGTATGCTTTATTTGATCTGGCCTAGTCCTCATTCAATAAAGTCATCACCCATTAATGGCTTGCCTATTCTTTTCATTGTCCTCTAATAATTCCGAAAAAATAACACCCCCCTTAAATAGAGAGGTGTTATGGAGATAAGTATCAGCCTTTTTTAAACGCTCCGAGCATAGCCCTTACCAAACTGCCCAGAACTTTTGGCAATTTAATCGTATAAAATTTCATCATGCCCCTCCTCTTTGCATCCCACAAATAAGATGAAGTGGAATTTTTTCTATTACAACATAAGCTTTTAAGCGGATATAGGATGATCGTATATATCCGAATCTGCTCTAAGCATGAATTTTAATCACTGCTTCTTATCACCATTAATATGCCTTCCTCAAATGAAACATTCCCACAATCAGAAATTAGTTCATTGCTAATGCAGAGTGTCGACCCTATCTCTAGCCTTGCGTCAATTAGCGGATATTTGAAGCCTGAGAGTGTAATGCCAGTGATTTCTGCTGTAACAGGGAGTAGAGACACATACTTCTTGTCTTTCAATGCAGTGACCTTATAAGAGCCCGGTGTCTTTACTGAAAATATATTTTGTTTATCAACTATGTACATATCTATTTCCTTATGAACAGGAAGGATGCTTTCTTTCTGAAGTAACTGGATATTACCAAGAAAATGATCCAATCTCCCTCCTGTAGCACCCAATATATGAATTTCACTTGGTTTTTGTTCTACAGCCCATTTAAAAGCAATTTCTAGATCCGTTTCATCCTTCTCAGAAGGATATAGATTGATATGTTCCAGTCTTTGATTAATATTCATATATTCATCTTCTGAAACTGAATCAAAATCGCCGAATACGAACCTAGGCTCTATATCATTTTCAAGCAGCGCCCATACTCCCCTATCGACTCCAACCCATAAATCTGTCATCTCTTTATATCCTGTTAAATCCGGCCACAAATACTCAGGGCCCCCAGCCATTATACTAATAATCATGAAATCATCCTTCTTCATAAAATATTCTTATCACTCATATCGTTACAGAAACATCGTTTTTATTTATTAGCACATACTTTCTGTGTAAAAAAAGCCGATCACTATCATACGAATATGATAATGTCGGCTTTTTTCTTTTAGTTTCCACGAATCCTTTGAATAGCTGCATGGCGATCTTTTTGATTATATATGGCAGATCCGGCCACAAGCACGGTTGCTCCTTGCTCGATACAAAGTTTAGCCGTTTCTTCATTTACTCCGCCATCAATCTCAATTTCAAGCTTTGGATTATATTTGTCTGCCATCGCCTTCACTTCAGCAATTTTCGGTAGTACGGATGCGATGAACTTTTGCCCGCCAAACCCCGGGTTAACAGTCATTAACAACACCATGTCAATATCTTCGATGATAGGCTGAATTAAGGAAGCCGGCGTAGCCGGATTAAGCACAACGCCTGCATTCACACCAAAAGATTTAATTAACTGAATCGTGCGATGCAAATGCGTGCATGCCTCAACATGTACAGTTATATAATCAGCTCCCGCTTTCGCGAATGCTTCGATATAACGATCAGGGTGTTCAATCATCAAATGTACGTCAAGCGGAAGCCTTGTCACCGGTCGGATAGCATCGACAATTAATGAGCCTATCGTAATATTGGGCACGAAATGACCATCCATGACATCCACATGGATAAAGTCCGCACCGCCCCTTTCCACATCCAGAATCTCTTCTCCAAGTTTAGCAAAATCAGCTGATAAAATAGATGGTGCAATTTTAACCATTCTAATACCTCGGCTTTCTATCTCTAATTTCCTCTAAAAACTGCATATAGTGCTCATAACGATACCGTGGAATCTCCCCTGTATCAACCGCTTCCTTCACAGCACACTTCGGCTCTTTGTCATGCAAGCAAGCCCGGAATTTACAGTCTTCTCCATGCTTATGCATTTCTGGGAAGCAATAGGATAAGCGTTCAGCTTCCATTTCCATAAATTCAAGTGAACTAAATCCAGGTGTATCCGCAACAAGTCCAGAACCAATATGAATCAATTCCACATGACGAGTGGTGTGCTTTCCACGTCCTAAGTGGGACGATATATCATCTGTCTTTAAAGCTAATTCAGGATTGATTGCATTCAGCAATGAAGATTTCCCAACCCCTGACTGACCGGCAAATACACTTGTTTTTCCTTCTATATAAGGAACAAGCTCTTCAATACCACCAGTGGAAACTGAAGAAGTCTCCAGCACTGTATAGCCCAACTTCTGATAGTCTTTGATATACTGAGACAATTTCTCTTGGCTCTCAGCAGTCACTAAGTCCATCTTCGTTACAACGATAATGGGTTCGATTTCGTTATCTTCAATAAGAACGAGAAATCTATCAAGCAAGGCTGGGCTGAAATCAGGTTCAACGGCCGAAAACACAAGAATGGCTTGATCTACATTTGATATCTGAGGACGAATCAATTCATTCTTACGTGGCTTTATTTCGGTTACAGTCCCATCTGTTTTATTATCCGCCTGATAAACCACATAATCACCAACAAGAGGTGTTACCTTATTTTTCCGGAATACTCCACGGCCTCGGCATTGAAAAACCTCTTCTCCATCAAGAACATAATAAAATCCACTTAATGCTTTAATAATTTTTCCTTCGGGCATAGCCACACTCCTAATTTAATATATTTAATTTGGATAAGAGACGGATTCGTCGATAATGACCTGATTGTCCCGCATGACTTTATATCCGGCTTTCTTATCTGGAGATACCATTAGATCAATCTTTCGTTTTACCGTTTCTACGATAAAAAATGATTCTTGAGGCTCCGTCATGCTATTGTTGATATCTTCAATGAAAATTTGGATCTCTTGCGCTTTGCCTGGCTCTACTGGATCATACTCAATCGTAATTTCCTCTGTTACCTTTTTTGGAGGGATTTCTTCTTTCCCTTTTGAAAGGACTACTTTCACCGTACTACCTTGTTCGACTCTAGTAGCCGGTTCAGGTGACTGAGATATGACAAGCCCCTCTGCAATGGAATCATTATAGACTTTATCTTCCACCTCAATCTTTATTCCACTGTCATTAGAGTAATCATTTAGGCCAGCTTCATTGAAACCAGTTAGGTTCTTTAAGCTTAATCGATCTGCACCTTTACTAATGGTAAACTCTAGTTCCGTATCGGATGGTACGATTTCGGTACCTCCCGAAGGAGTTTGTTTTATTATCGTACCTGCTGCACTGTCATCATACTCTTCGGTCACGACAATGTCCTTGAACCCCATTTTTTCAAGGAAGGATTCGACATCTGAATACTTTCTGCCTTCATAGCTAGACAACGAAATCGTTTCTTTACCAATACTCTGGTAAATATCAATTTTCGCACCTACCTTGACCGTCTTGCCTTGCTTAGGGTTCGTTTTAATCACTAGGTCTTTTTCGACCTCTTCATCTTCAATCTCAATCGTATTTCCAACAACCAGTTTCAAATTAACCAATTCAGTAATAGCATCATCCAACTCTTTCCCTTTAAGATCAGGGATGGTAACTTCCTTCGAATCAAGCATCGTCGGTGCAAGAGTTATAAATAAAACAGCAAAAAGGGCAAGAACTAAAAAGATGGTAACTAAAATGGTAGACAATTTTTTTCGTTTTTTATCTTTTTGTTTTGACTTTGTTTTTTGTTTTTTCTGTTTCTTCTGTTTCTTTTTTGTTTTAGTGTCCGCTTCTGACTCACTATCCTCATCATCCACATAGACTAGAGTGTTTTTTTCCGGGCCCCTTACTATTGTCTCATCAATACTTGAAAGTTGATCATCCGTGATGATTGGTATGGCCTTTGTTGCATCATGATCTTCAGGAATAGCAAAAGGAGATTCATTTAAACGCTCTGGATTAAGCGACGTTCGAATATCATCTTCCATTGAATCTACACTTTCATAGCGGTAATATGAATCTTTTGCTGTCGCTTTTAAGATAATATTTTCCACACTTTGTGGTATTTCAGAGTTCCAGCGTTTTGGCGAAGGAGTTTCTGATTGTAAATGTTTAAGAGCTATCGAAACGGCAGATTCACCTGAAAAGGGTAATCTCCCCGTTAGCAATTCAAACATGACGATACCAAGTGAATAAATATCAGATTTCTTATTGGCCATTCCGCCTCTAGCCTGTTCTGGAGATAAATAATGAACAGAGCCTAAGACTGCGTTCGTCTGAGTTATATTCGTTGCACTTAGAGCCAATGCAATACCAAAGTCCGTAATTTTGACGGTTCCTTCTTTATCAATCAAAATATTCTGTGGCTTGATGTCCCGATGGATAATCCCGTTATGATGGGCATGGGAAATCGCTGCCGTAATTTGCTTCATGATATCCAAGGCTTTTTCAACAGGAATCGGATAATATTTTTGTATGTATTGCTTTAGTGTAAAACCGGCCACATATTCCATGACAATATAATAGATAGCATCTTCTTCACCAACATCATAAATACTTACAATATTCGGATGAGCTAGACTTGTTGCTGATTGTGCTTCACGATTAAAACGCTTGATGAACTCCTCGTCATTATTAAAATCCATACGAAGGATTTTCAACGCTACATCACGGTCCAAAATCATATCCCTTGCAAGGTAAACATTCGCCATACCGCCGCCACCGACCATCTCGATCAGTTTATAACGGCCGTTGATTCTTCTACCAATCAACATTGAGTTCACCTGCTTTCGCTTTCATCGATAAATTGAACAAGCACAAGGGTGATATTATCTTCTCCACCATAGTGATTGGCCTTATCTATTAACGAATTCGCCTTTTCTTCAAGTGGTTGCTCATTGGTAACTGTTTCTTCAAGTTCCTGTTCACTCACTTTATTCGTTAAACCGTCCGAGCAAAGCAAAAGTAAATCACTTTCTTCAAAAATGACCGTCGTAATGTCCATTTCCACTTGCATTTCTGTACCTAAGGCTCGTAATAAAACATTTTTCCGTGGATGATTCTCGGCGTCTTCCTTAGAAATCTGGCCTGAACGGACTAATTCATTAACAAGCGAATGATCTTCAGTGACCTGCTTAAAACCACTTTCATTATACAAATAACATCGGCTGTCCCCGATGTTGGCAATAGTTGAAAATTTATCAGTACAAATGGCTGCAACAATGGTTGTCCCCATGCCCTTGCATTCTGTATTCGCCTCGGCATGTTCAAAAAGCAATTGATTAACCAAGAAAATTTTCTTTCTCAGCCAATCCTCTGCATCATTTGCTGTATCAATCCCGTTGGATTCCTCCCAGCCCTTTTTCAAAAGGTCGATCGTCATTGCACTTGCTACATCTCCGGCTCGGTGGCCGCCCATGCCATCTGCAACGATGGCAAGGCGAACGCCTTCCGAATTCTTAAAGATTCCGCCATTATCTTCATTATGCTGGCGGACTTTTCCACGGTCAGTTTTAAATATTGCCCTCATAGGGTCACCTCGTCTCTTCTTTGCGCTCCTTGGCCCGAAGCTGGCCGCAGGCTGCATCAATATCACTGCCTTGTTCCCTTCGGATCGTTACATTAATACCACGCTTTTTCAATGTTTTTTCAAACTCAAAAATTTGGTCCCGAGGTGTACGTACATAGTCGCGTTCCGGTACATAGTTAACCGGAATTAAGTTGACATGGCATTTAATGTCTTTTATTAAATCGGCTAATTCTTCGGCGTGTTTCACAGAATCATTTTCGCCTCCGAATAGACCATATTCAAAACTGACCCGGCGCCCTGTTTTTTCTGTATAGTATTTGATGGCTTCAATCAAGTCTGGCAGTTTATAGGCCTTGTTGATTGGCATCAATTTACTTCTCAATTCTGTATTAGGGGCATGAAGGGAAACCGCAAAATTGATTTGCATGCTCTCTTCAGCAAACTTATAAATTTTTGGAATGATACCACTTGTTGAAACGGTAATATGACGTGCTCCAATGTTTAAGCCTTTTTCATGATTTATATTTTTCAAGAAAGACATCATATTATCATAGTTATCAAACGGTTCACCGATTCCCATGATTACGACTGAGCTAACGCGTTCTTCCACTTCATCAAGTGCCTGTTGTACCTTAACGACCTGGGCAACGATTTCTCCTGATTCAAGGTTTCGTTTTAAGCCGCCAAGAGTTGATGCACAGAATGTACAACCAATCCTACAACCCACCTGTGTTGTAACACAGATAGAGTTTCCATATTCATGGCGCATTAATACCGTTTCAATCGAATATCCATCATGCAGTTCAAATAAAAACTTCATGGTCCCGTCATTTGACGTTTGCTGAATCAATGTTTTTAATGTAGTGAATGTGAACTGTTCTTCTAGTTTATCGCGTAAAGATTTCGAAAGGTTGGACATATCTTCAAAACTAGAAATACGCTTTTTGTAAAGCCAGTCATAAATTTGATCTGCACGGAATGCCTTCTCGCCGTTTTCAACCAGCCATTCTTTAATTTGGTGAAGCTCAAATGAATAAATCGATGGTTTTTCTGGTGTTGTGTCTTTTTTTACTCTTGATGATTTAGTAATCTCTGCCATTTACAGCACCTTCTTTCTAAAACTCGCAATAAAGAATCCATCACTGCTAAAATATTGCGGGAACACTTGCAACGTATGGCCTTCAATAAATGGCTGAACACTTTCAGGCATTCTTGTGGCCAATGTCGTATCACTTTCAAAATCCGGATGGTTTTCCAAAAATGCTGCAGCAACTTTATCATTTTCTTCTTTATCCACCGTACATGTACTATATACTAACCGTCCGCCTTGTTTTACTAGCGGGGCAGCTGATTCCAATAACTGTTTTTGTATACTTGAGAGTTTCATTATATCATCTTTTGTTTTTGTGTACTTTACATCCGGCTTCCGGCGCATAACACCTAATCCTGAACATGGTGCATCTATAAGAATCCGGTCAAACCCTTCTTTATTAAAGTGTTCTTGGACGTTTCTGCTATCAAGGGCCATTGTCTTAATGTTGTTTCTTAGCTTTAGCCGCTCTGCCTGCTCTTTGATGAGTTTAACCTTATGCTCATGAAGATCAAGGGCATATACTTGTCCTGTGGTTAAGCCTTCTGCGATATGAGTTGTCTTACCTCCTGGTGCAGCACAGCAATCGAGAACAGCATCATTCTCATTGGCTCCTAACGCATGAGCGACTAGCATCGAACTTTCGTCTTGAATCGATAGATACCCCAATTTATAGCTTTCTGAATGAGCAAGATTTCCCTTATAGCTAACAATTGCCTCTCGAACAACATCACTTGCTTCAACATCATAGCCTTCTTCTGTCAAAACGCTGATTAGTTCACTGCGAGAAATCTGCTTTAAATTAACCCTTCCCGTCTGCAGTGGAGCAGTTAAGTTAATTTCACACATTTCCTTGGTTTTCTCATAGCCAAATTGCTCTACCCAACGCTTGACTAGCCAAGCAGGATGGCTTACCTCGATTGAGAGGCGCTCAAGCTCATCTTTGATATCATCAAGAGGAGCTACACCATTTCTTTGAATATTACGAAGCACACCATTGACCATTGAAGACGTTCCCTTATGGCCACGCTTTTTCGAGATTTCGACAGCTTCAAAAATAATCGCGTGATCTGGTACTTTATCTAAATAAATCATTTGATAAACGGAGAGCCTAAGTAGGTTGATGACCCAGCTTAGCGTTTTTTTCGGTTGCTTAATAAATGGCTTCAAATAGTAATCCAAAGTCATTTTCCGCTGAATCGTACCGTAGCTTATTTCTGTTAGCAAACCACTATCCACACCGGATAACTGGTGCTTTTTAATCAAGTTGTTAAGTAAAAGGTTGCTGTAGGATTGGTTTTTTTCTACAGATTCCAAAATATCGAGAGCAATTTCACGTACTCCCTTTTTAGTTTGCTTCATTCTGTTCTCCTAACTTCATGCCTGCTTTAATGAACGACCCGGCTCCGCGCAAGTAATCTTTCGCCGGCATTTTTTTCTTTCCTGAAGGCTGCAGTTCCGTAACTAGTATAGCCGTCTCATTGCCTGTCGAAACGACGAAACCATCGTTACGTACATCAATAATCGTCCCCGGCACTGCCTGATTGTTATGTTCAAGCTTGTTTGCCTGCCAAATTTTTAAAATGGATTCATTTAAGAGTGTGTAGGCAACAGGCCATGGATTCAGGCCACGTACATGGTTATAAATGTCTTCCCCTGTTTTCGACCAGTCGATTTTTTCCTCCGACCGCCTAATGTTAGGTGCGAAAGTTGCTTTATCTTCTTCTTGCTTAATCGCATTTAACCCATCATTTATAAGCTTTGGCAATGTTTCTGCAAGTAAATCAGAACCGACCTTGCTTAATTTATCATGTAGAGTGCCGACATTGTCTTCTTCTTCTATGGTAACTTCTGCCTGTGTTAATATATCCCCAGCATCCAGTTTCTCGGCCATATACATGATAGTTATTCCTGTCTTTTCTTTCCCCTGTAATATGGAATAATGGATAGGTGCTCCTCCACGTAGTTCAGGAAGCAGGGAAGCATGTACATTAATACATCCGTATTTTGGAGCTTCCAACAATTCATTCGGTAGAATTTGTCCGAAAGCAGCCGTCACCACTAAGTCAGGTTTCAATGCAATGATTTTTTCTAGATCTTCTTTTTCACGGATTTTTTCGGGTTGATAAACGGGAATTCCCTGCTTTTCAGCCTCAACCTTAACAGGCGGAGGTGTTAGCACCTTTTTGCGACCCACTGGACGGTCAGGCTGTGTAACAACCGCAATCACGTCATAACCTTCGTCAAGGATTCTTTTAAGTACCGGTACTGAAAAGTCCGGAGTTCCCATAAAAATAATTTTTGTCATTCTTCTTCAAACCTTTCTAACTCTTCTTCCGTAATATAGCGTGAAACCTTACTTGTAAATAACACTCCCTGCAAATGATCTATTTCGTGCTGGAGAGCTCTAGCCAGGAAATCCTCCGCTTCTATTTCGAAAAAGGATCCTTTTCGGTCCTGTGCCCGCACCTTGACGCGGTATGGGCGTGATACTTCCCCGTATATACTTGGAAAACTCAAACAGCCTTCAACGGCTGTCTGTTCGCCTTCCACTTCTAGCACTTCTGGATTAATCAGTTCGATTACACCAGATCCTTCATCTATTTCAACGACCGCGACTTGCTTTTTCACGCCAACCTGAGGTGCAGCAAGGCCAACGCCATCAGCTTCAACCATCGTTTCGTACATGTTATTTAACAGCTTAGCCAATTTTTTATCAAAACTTGTTATTTTATCGCATTTTTGTTGTAAAATTTTTTCAGGAAACAAGACAATCGGTAAAATAGCCAAAATTAAAGGTACCCTCCTAAATATAAAAACCAAAACTTCACTATATAAAAACGCAAGCTAGAACAGCTCGCGGTAATCATCCAACGCTAAAACAATTACATCATAATCTGCGGATTTAAATCTATTGAAATCTGCAGATGATTTTGGGCCGTTTCTTTTTGATAATGCTCTAAAAGTGTACGTAAATGCTGATTAAGATCCGGCTCTCGTTTGTATTTTATCAGACATTGGTAGCGATATCTATTGTTGATTCGACTAATGGGCGAAGCAACAGGACCGAGTACGATAGAATCCCGATTCAATCGTGAACTTAAATAATTGGTGATTTTATCCGTGACACTCACTGTTTTCATTAAGTCTTCATGTGAAACAGTTATAAGCACAACATAATAATAGGGAGGGTAATGACTTTGCCTGCGGAGATACATCTCTCGCTCAAAAAAGAAATCATAATCCTGCATAGCTGAAAGCTCGATGCTGTAATGCTCAGGCGTATAGGTTTGAATGACTACCTCTCCTGGGAGTTGGTGACGTCCCGCTCTTCCACTTACTTGTGTCAGCAGTTGGAACGTTTTTTCCGATGAACGGAAATCGGGCAAATGGAGCATTGTGTCCGCTGAAAGGACTCCAACTAAAGTGATATTGGGAAAATCAAGTCCCTTGGCAATCATTTGGGTGCCGAGTAATATATCAGCCTTCCCCTCACCAAAGGCATTCAGCAACCGCTCATGTGAACCTTTTTTACTTGTTGTATCGACATCCATTCGTATTACTCGTGCATCTGGGAGAATTTTTGCAAGTTCTTCCTCCACTTTTTGCGTACCTGTACCGAAGAATCGGATATGTTCACTAGCACATTCAGGGCAATCAGAAGGCATTCCTTCCTCAAATCCACAATAATGGCATTTCATTATATCATTAAAGCGATGATAGGTGAGTGAAATGTCACAATTTGGACAGTTGATGACTAATCCACAGCTTCGACACATCACGAAGGAGGAATGTCCTCGTTTATTTAGCATCAACACCGCCTGTTGCCCCTTTTCAAGCCGGTCTTTCAACTTCGTAAAGAGCAGCTCTGAAAACATCGATCGATTTCCCGTCCTTAATTCTTCCCTCATATCAACAATATCCACTTCCGGCAACGCATTTTTATTCATCCGCTGACTAAGAGTCAATAACTGATAGACGTTTTTCTTGGCACGTGCAAAGGATTCAAGAGTCGGAGTGGCGCTACCGAGAATGACCGGACATGAATATGATTTCGCTCTTTGAATGGCAACGTCCCTTGCATGATAGCGGGGCGTTTCTTCTTGCTTATAACTGGATTCATGCTCCTCATCAATGATGACTAGGCCCAGGTTTTCAAAAGGTGCAAATACGGCTGAACGGGCCCCTACCACTACTTTTACTTCTTTTCGATGGATTTTCCGCCATTCATCATATTTTTCGCCCACAGACAAACCACTATGCATGACCGCTACCTGCTCACCAAAGCGCTCCTTAAACCTTTTCACCGTTTGTGGCGTCAAGGAGATTTCGGGAACCAGCATAATGGCTTCCTTACCTTTATCCATGACAGAGGCAATCGCCTGCAAATACACTTCAGTCTTCCCGCTTCCTGTTACACCATATAAAAGGAAAACTTCATGTTCGTCATGTTTTATTTTCTCCTGAATGGGCTTCAAGGCAGCTGCTTGTTCATCCGTTAAAGTAAAGGGATTGGATTTTTCAAACACACGATTTTCATAGGGGTCGCGGTATATTTCCTGATCCAGTTCCACTAAAGCCCCTTTTGATACAAGGGACTTTACCGTGCCGCTTGAGGCATTAACCATTTCAAGTAGTTCCTTAAGCGAGACTGGTTCTGGATGTTCAATAAAGTATTGAAGAAGTTCTTGTTGTTTTTTTGCATTACCGGAAAGTGTAGAAGCCATTTCTTTCAATTCCTCTGGGGAAAGTAACGGTTTAATGATACGGACCGTCTTCTTATTAAGGCGGTTTTTCACATAATACATTAGCTCTAAATTGCCGTTTTGTACTTCTTTTTGAAAAAGGGAGGCATGCTCACCTTCAATCACATCTTTCCAGGATAATGAATCATGTTTTCCGAAAAGCTTTTGAATGAGAGGTGGAAGTTGCTCCTTTTTATCTTCAATGATATTGATCACTTTTTCATATTTTGCTTTCATTGCAGCAGGAAGCATTGCCTGAAGCGCTGAAATTTTAAAACACATGGCCTCTTTGGTCAACCAGTCACCCAACTTAAGCAATTCATCATTTAGAATTGGCTCCAAATCCATTGGTTCTTTGATATTGCGTAATTTCGCAAAATCACTTTTGGATTTTAATCCGGTCACGAAGCCCTGTACCATTCTCGGGCCAAATGGGACAATGACGCGCATTCCAGGCTTGATGACTTGTTTCCATTTTTCAGGGATGCGATAGTCAAATTCTCGATCTGTTTGTTTTGCAGGTACATCCACAATAACGGATGCAATATCCATAAGACATCATTCCTTTTGCATGCGAGATACTTCTGACAGAATGCTTTTGGCTATATCCGCTTTACTCATTTTAGGAAGGTCGGTAGCACGTCCATCTTTATTGAAAATCGTCACAATATTTGTGTCCGTGCCAAAGCCTGCCCCGGCAACGGTAACATTATTGGCAACAATCATATCTGCTTTCTTTTTCGCTAATTTCCCTCTTGCATACTCTTCAACATTATTCGTTTCCGCTGCAAACCCTACCAATATCTGATGGGTTTTATTCTCACCTAGTTCCTTAAGGATATCCTTTGTCCGTTCAAATTCAATCACATTTTCACCCGGCTGCTTTTTCATTTTCTGAGCATGATAAAATTTCGGTTTATAGTCTGCCACTGCGGCCGTCATGATCACGACATCACTAGTATCATATTGTTCAAAAACCGCATCATACATATCTGCTGCTGATTCCACATGGATGACCTTGACCTTTGAAGGAGGTGTCAAGCTTACGGGGCCGGTAATCAATGTCACCTCAGCCCCCTGCTCAGCTGCCTGCTCAGCAAGGGCATAGCCCATTTTCCCGCTGGAATGATTCGTCACATAACGAACCGGATCGATTGCTTCACGAGTCGGTCCAGCAGTTATCAAATATTTCTTTCCTTTAAGAGGTTGTAATTTTCTTTCACCGAAATATAGATTGAGGCGTTTTACAATCGTTTCCGGTTCCTCCAATCTACCCTTCCCAACATATCCGCAAGCCAAATAACCTTCACCTGGTTCAATGAATTGATACCCGAACGTACGAAGTGTCTCTATATTTTTTTGGACCGCTGGGTGTGCGTACATATGGACATTCATTGCGGGTGCCACCCAAATAGGAGCCTCCGTGGCTAAAATTGTCGTCGTGACCATATCATCTGCGATTCCATTGGCTATCTTGCCAATAACATTTGCCGTAGCTGGAGCCACAAGGATGATATCTGCCCAATCAGCCAGGTCAATGTGGGCAATAACTGAAGAATCTTTTTCATCAAATGTATCAGTATAAACATCATGTCTCGAAAGTGCTTGAAAGGTAAGCGGCGTCACAAATTGACGTGCCGAATCACTCATGATTACTTTAACTTGGGCACCTGCCTGTGTGAGTTTACTGGTCAGGGCAGCAGCCTTATATACAGCAATTCCGCCGGTGACACAAAGAAGAACTTTTTTATCGATAAGCATGCAAATTTCCCCTAACTATATATTCTATTTTTCTTAATTATGAAGGATTACAGAAGAAATTTCATTTGATATGCGCAGCAACATATGGATTTTTGCATTATTGTGATGTCTATGCCTGCTTTTTCAATGCTTTCCGTCTGCTTAAGGAGCATTTCTAAAAATCAAAAAAAACAGGCCTGACACCTTGGCCGCAGGAAGGAAGCAACTTTCAAATGTAACGCATCCTGTTTGCTTTAGGGTGTCAGGCCCGATAGGTCAAGCTTATGTGTTCGCTTAGTTTTCCTCGTAAGAATTATCGTAAGTCAATTTACCAGTATGAATTTCTTCAAGGGCACGACCAACAGATTTATGAGAAACTGGTTTATTAATGAGGCAATTATCTTTAATTTGCATTTCTCTGGCACGTTTAGCTGCTACTGATACAAGTGAGTATTTTGAATCGATTTTTAGTAATAGGGAATCAATTGATGGATATAACATAGTTTATTCCGCCTCCAACATTTTTTTATATAAAACAGCAACTCTTTCCCGACGGCAATGCTCGGCAATTACAATTGCATTAATTCTAGCACAAGCAGCATCCACATGATCATTTTCAACGACATAATCATACAGATCCATAAGTTCTATTTCTTCTTTAGCTACTTTCATCCGCCCCTTAATCGCTTCCTCTGTCTCGGTACCGCGTGTTACAATTCGGCTTTCGAGTTCAGTCAAGCTTGGGGGTGCAAGAAAAATGAAAAGCCCTTCAGGAAATTTCTCCCTGACCTGTTTGGCTCCTTGAACTTCGATTTCCAGAAAAACATCTTTTCCAGAGTCGATTGTTTCACGAACATAATCCACAGGTGTTCCATAATAATTGCCGACGAACTCAGCATATTCAAGCAGTTTACCTTCTTCAATTAACGCTTCGAATTCCTCACGTTTTTTAAAGAAATAGTCTACTCCGTCCACTTCACCATGGCGTGGCAGTCGTGTCGTCATCGAAATTGAATATTCAAATGCCGTACCAGGCTGAGAAAAGATCGCCTTCCTTACTGTTCCTTTACCAACACCGGATGGACCGGACAAAACGATTAATAAACCTTTTTCTCTCATATTCTTTTAGTTACCCCTCTTCTACGCTGTCATCTCTATCTTGAAGCCTTGCTGCAACCGTTTCTGGTTGAACCGCTGATAAGATAACATGGTCGCTGTCTGTAATAATAACGGCCCTTGTTCTTCTACCGTATGTAGCATCTATTAAGGATCCGCGATCTCGAGCATCCTGGATAATCCTTTTAATCGGAGCTGATTCAGGACTCACGATGGATACGATCCGGTTTGCGGAAACGATATTCCCAAATCCAATATTAATGAGCTTTATTGACATTTTTGTCCCCCATTCATATTCTATTGTCACCTTGATAGGTTCATCATAAACCGACTACTCGATATTTTGAACCTGTTCCTTTAATTTTTCAAGCAGACTTTTCATTTCAACCACTTCTTTAGTAATGGTCGAATCATTTGCCTTTGATCCAATTGTATTGACTTCTCGATTCATCTCCTGAACAAGGAAGTCAAGTTTTCTACCGATTGGTTCACCATGTGTAAGCGTTTCTGAAAATTGCTGTACATGACTTTCAAGTCTCGTCAGCTCTTCATTTATATCACATTTATCAGCAAAAATGGCCGCTTCTGTCACAATACGGCTATCCTCAATCAATCCTTCTGTCAACTCAGCTAGCTTGATTGCCAACCGTGCTTTATATTTCTCGACAACTGAAGGCGCATAGTTTTTAACTCCCACTACAATCTCACCAAACTTTTTCAGCTGATGTTGCAGATCCTGGGCCAGCTCCTGACCTTCCTGAGTCCGCATTTTTTTCAAGTTTTCCAATGCCCCCGAAACAGCCTCCATAAGCAAGGCTTCCAAATCAGTGGGAACAATCGGTACTTCTTCCGTCACGAAAATTGATTCAAGTTGTAGCATATCCTGTAATGTAACGGAACTTTCCAGGTTGTATTTCCCTTTAACCTTATCCATCAAACTCACATACTGATCAGCAAGATCCCAATCGATCTTGACCTTTTTGGAAACTAGGCTATCACCTTCTACTGTAATGAAGATTTCCACCCGTCCCCTTCTTATGTATTGATTCGCCTTTTTCTTCACTTTTTCTTCCAAAACCAAAAGTTGGCGCGGCATTCGAATCGTATATTCACAAAAACGATGGTTCACCGTCTTGATTTCGGCAAAAATCTTGACCTGTTCGTTTGCTGCTTCTTCTCTTCCATAGCCCGTCATACTGGTAACCATGGCTTCACTTCCTATCAAGCATAATGTAGTAACTTGGCGTTTACATTAATTATATATCAGCTTCAGCACGAACGCTTGAGCTTATAAATAAAAGGCTATAAAAATAAAAAGGTAATAGAGCAAGACTCTACCACCTTAAAGATTATATCATATTTCATTGTGCTTTTCTTGCTAAAAAAGTTCCTGCTAGTAAAAAAGTTGGGATGGACGACATTCCTAATACTAAAAGCCAATCCCTCCCCGAAATCGGAACGGTATGGAATATCGCTTGCAAGGGCTGAACATACATGACGGCGAGCATTAACAAAAGGGAAGACAGCACAGCTCCCACTAAATATAGATTACCAAATGGATTTCTCGAAAAGATTGATCGTTCACTTCTACAATCGAAAACGTGGATTAGTTGAGCAAGAACAAGGGTAGCAAATGCGATCGTTTGTGCATAAGTCAGATTATCAGGGTTCGCTCGATATACCACGTAAAACGCTATCAGTGTTGAAATTCCAATTAGAAAACCACGAGAGATAATTTTCCATCCAAGTCCTCTGCCGAATACACCTTCATTTGCATTTCTAGGATTTCTCTTCATCACATCGTCTTCTGGCGCATCAAGCCCCAAAGCCATCGCAGGAAGACCGTCCGTAACGAGGTTCACGAATAGAATTTGGATCGGGATTAATGGTAAAGGCAAGCCGCATAGCATCGCAAAAAACATAACCAAAATCTCTCCAACATTGGATGCTAGCAAATAACGAATAAACTTTCGGATATTTTCATAGATATTTCTGCCTTCTTTAATGGCTGATTTTATTGTTGCAAAATTATCATCAACCAATATCAAGGAGGAAGCCTCTTTGGCAACATCTGTCCCGGTGATTCCCATAGATATACCAATATCCGCTGATTTTATTGCTGGTGCATCATTGACTCCATCACCTGTCATCGCTACTACATGTCCTTTATTTTGCAATGCCTTTACGATTTTTAGCTTATGTTCCGGGGAAACGCGAGCAAACACCGAAACATTTTCTACTATTTCCTCAAGCTCTCCTACTTCCATATCTGATAATTGTCTGCCTTCTAGTACGAGGTCTTTCCCTTTTAAAATACCAAGTTCTTTAGCTATCGCCTTTGCGGTTATTACATGGTCACCAGTGATCATGACGGTTTTGATTCCCGCATCACGGCACTCTTTAACCGCCTGCTTCACCTCTGGACGCGGAGGGTCAATCATGCCCTGCAGTCCCATGAAGGTCAAATTGCGCTCAGCTTCTGTTTCATGGAGCAGAATTGTTCCTTTCGAAAGGGGCTTATAACCAACGGCAATCATCCGCAGTGCCTGTGAAGCTAACTCGCTCATGTCTTGTTGAACTCTTTCCTTACTTTCCCGATTCAGCGGGCCCGACTTCCCTTCCCATAGAATCGTGTCGCACTGGGCGAGCAATACATCAGGGGCCCCTTTTACGATGACGAAATGATTCTCTTTATCATCCTTCACTATAACGCTCATCATTTTCCGGCCCGAGTCAAATGGAAACTCCTTCACTATCGTGAACCGATTAGATAAGTATTCCCTTGTCAAACCTGCCTTCATTGCGGCAACCAACATCGCCCCTTCTGTCGGATCTCCATCAAGGACATATTGTTTTCCTTTCTCGTTTAGTTCAGCTTTGTTACAGAGCAGTCCAAATGTCATCATTTGAAGCAAAGCTTTGTGGTTTTTCGGAGCAACGGAAACTCCACCTAATGAAAACTCCCCAATCGGATTATATCCAGTCCCACTGACATCCCAGGTTTTACCTCCACTCCAAATTTTAGTCACCGTCATTTTGTTTTGCGTCAGTGTACCTGTTTTATCTGAGCAAATCACTGTTGCGCAACCAAGCGTTTCGACCGCTGGAAGCTTACGTACGATCGCTTTTTGCTTGATCATACGCTGAACGCCTAACGACAAGGCTACAGTCACAATTGCTGGCAATCCTTCCGGAATCGCCGCAACTGCTAAAGAAACGCCTGCTAAAAACATTGTATAGAGATCATGTCCTTGAATGACTCCAGTCAGTACGACGATCACCGTTAATATCAACGCCGTGACGATTAAAATTTTACCAAGCTGCTCTAAACGGCGCTGTAAAGGTGTTTCTTTTGTTTCAGCTGTCTGAAGCAAGTCGGCAATCTTCCCCATCGCAGTATTCATGCCTGTAGCGACAACAATACCGACTCCATTCCCTCTTGTAACCATGGTTCCCATAAAAGCCATATTTTCCTGATCACCAATACCTTCTAACTCATTAATTATCGGATCAGAACATTTAACAGCCGGGAGCGACTCACCGGTAAGTGCCGACTCTTCAATCTCAAGGCTTGAATTATCAACAATCCGTAAATCGGCGCCAATTCTATCCCCGCTCGAAAATTTCAAGATATCCCCCACTACGACTTCTCTAGATGGAATCTTCAGCCAGTGACCATTCCTAAGAACATGAACTTGTGGCGCTGACATTTCCTTCAGGGCATCCAAAGATTTTTCGGCCTTTCGTTCTTGAAAAAAGCCTAGCACTCCATTCAAAAAAACAATCGCCATGATGGCAATCGCATCGATATACTCACCCAGAATACCGGAGACCAAGGTCGCCGCAAGTAAAACAATGACCATAAAATCTTTAAATTGTGCGAAAAATAAAAGGATAGCTGACTGTTTTTCTCCTTCTTTTAATTCGTTAAAACCATGCTTATGCAGCCTGTCCTTTACTTCATCATCGTCCAAACCGTGTGTAACGTTTGTTTGAAGCGCTCTCTCCATTTCTTGCTTATTCATTTCCTTGAACTCCATCAAGTATCACACATCCCTTTGAATAGAATGAAATAGGCCCCTGTATACAACCAAACAGGCGCTCTAGCTCTGCTCATCCAACACCTGTCCGCATACTAAATACATAAAACAATCTGCTCTTCTTCCATGATTATTCAGACTCGTCCAAAAAAATGCTATAATTAAACAGAAATGCGAAAGATGAACGAACCTTATCCAAAATTGAACGAACAACTGCGTATAAAAATAGGCCACCTTAAAAGGTAAACTTTGGCTAGTTTAAACTAGGTACATATAAGAATTGATCAATTCAATTTACCTGAACATTTTAAAGCTCGCTTCATCGAGTTTTTCTAAACTTGCAAATGTCACTTTTGCGAGTTAATTATAGGACGAAAAACTCTCTGTAACTAACATCAATTAAAATCAATGGAGTCATAGAAAATCTTATGTAAAGGAAGTAAAAATAGAATGTCATTTGATGGATTATTTACGAAAGCGATGACGGAAGAAATCGCTTCTATACTAAAAGGTGGACGCATCAATAAAGTTCATCAGCCTTATAAAAATGAAGTTATCCTGGTTGTTCGCGCTGGAGGTAAGAACCATAAACTCTTATTATCAGCCCATCCAAGCTATTCAAGAGTACAGTTGACAGAAGAAAGTTATGAAAATCCAAAAGAGCCGCCAATGTTCTGTATGCTGCTTCGAAAGCATCTCGAAGGCTATACGATTGAAGATATTTATCAATATGAACTAGATCGGATGATTATTTTTGAGGTGAAGGGTCGTAACGAGCTTGGTGATGTCTCGCAAAAGCAGTTAATCGTGGAAATCATGGGTCGTCACAGTAATATTGTTTTAGTTGATAAAGAACGGAATATGATATTAGACAGCATTAAGCATGTCTCTTACGCTGTGAACAGCTATCGGGCGATATTACCTGGGCAGGAATACAAAGTGCCCCCTGCACAAGAAAAGCATAACCCCTTTGATGCTACTGAGGATGATATAAGGAAAAATATCGACTTTAATGCGGGAAAACTCGATCGTCAACTTGTTGCCCAATTTTCTGGAGTTTCTCCGTTAGTTGCAAAGGAGGCCGTTTATCGGGCAGGGTTGGCCAACAGTACCACTCTTCCATCGGCCTTTTCAAGTCTTATCAAGGAAATATCGGAACAAAAATATTCCGCAACTATAAAACAAGACGGCAACAAAGAAGTGTTTTATATGCTTTCGCTAGAGCACCTGACTGGAAAACACAGAACATTTTCTTCATTAAGCGAGATGCTTGATCGGTATTACTTTGGAAAGGCAGAGCGAGATCGGGTAAAGCAAAAGAGTCAGGATGTAGACCGTTTCATTGCGAATGAAATTGAAAAGAACTCAAAAAAAATCGGCAAACTCGAACGAACATTAAAGGAAACGGAACGCGGAGAACAATACCAATTGTTCGGTGAACTGCTGACAGCTAACTTATATCAAATGAAAAAAGGCATGAAGGAAATTGAAGTGGTCAATTATTATGATGATGAACAAAGTATGGTCATAATCCCTCTTGACCCATTAAAAAACCCATCTGATAATGCGCAAAAGTACTTCTCTAGATACCAAAAGTCCAAAAATGCAGTCGGTGTCGTACAAGAGCAAATCGAGAAAGCAAAATTGGAATTAGCCTACTTTGAAGCGTTGCATCAGCAACTCCAATCGGCTTCACCTAAAGATATTGAGGAAATACGCGAGGAACTTCAGGAAGAAGGATATATTCGTCAAAAAAAGAAAAAAGGCATGAAAAAGCCTGCCAATGCAAAACCACAACTTGAAACATATTATTCCACAGATGGAGATCTCATTTTTGTCGGGAAAAACAATAAACAAAATGATTATTTAACGAATAAATTTGCACGTCGCGATGAAATTTGGCTTCATACAAAAGACATCCCTGGGTCACATGTTGTGATTAGGAATGAATCACCGAGTGAAGAAACCATAAAAGAAGCAGCAGTTTTAGCAGCCTTCTTCAGTAAAGCAAAGCAATCGAGTTCGGTGCCCGTAGACTTTACACAAGTTCGCCATGTAAAGAAGCCGAATGGCTCGAAGCCCGGCTTTGTCATCTATGAACAGCAGCAAACCGTATATATTACACCAGATGCAGATACAGTTATTCGCTTAAAAGAAGCAGAAGCTGTAAAGGATTGATTTAAATACAAAAATATAAGTGTGTCCCAATCTACAAGATTGGGACACACTTTTTTATGCTAAAATCCACGCGGTATCTTCTGGGTTTTCCCGCCATTTTTTCAACTTTTCCAGTTCGCCTTCTGTGATGTAGCCTTTTTCGTTAGCGACTTTGATTAAGGTCGAATAGTCACTTAATGAATAGTTCGTAATGCCTTCAGCAAGGAACTTTTCTTTTCCCTTTTCCAGTTGGTAAGAAAAGATAGAAACGACCCCAAGGACATCACAGCCTGCTTCTTTAAGCGCGTTTACAGCCGTAATTACACTTCCACCGGTTGAAATCAAATCTTCCACAA
This sequence comes from Peribacillus butanolivorans, assembly GCF_001273755.1. Taxonomy (GTDB): domain Bacteria; phylum Bacillota; class Bacilli; order Bacillales; family DSM-1321; genus Peribacillus; species Peribacillus butanolivorans. The sequence goes on along the minus strand of NZ_LGYA01000001.1, from coordinate 1,283,611 downwards.
CCACAACTTTTTGCCCTGGAACAGCGCGACCTTCGATTTGATTGCCCTTACCGTGCTCCTTCGCTTTGGAGCGAACATAGCACATTGGTGCATCTAATTTTTCACTCACCCAAGCCGCATGCGGAATGCCTGCCGTTGCAGTACCGGCAATCAATTCAGCCTCAGGGAAATGCTGTTCAATTAATACTTTCAATCCTTCTGCTATTTCCTTTCGAACCTCAGGGTAAGAAAGGGTTAAGCGGTTATCGCAGTAAATAGGGGATTTAATTCCAGATGCCCATGTGAATGGTTCATTCGGCTGTAGGTACACTGCTTTAATTTCTAATAGGTGTTCGGCTATAGTTTGGTTTAACATGATATTCCCTCCCAGGCTGCTTTCATATCTAAGTATGCTGTTAATGGATCTTTCGCCCCAGTTATCGCTCTACCTACAACGATGGCATCAGCTCCAAAATTTCTTGCCTGTTCAGGCGTGGCAATTCTTTCTTGATCGTGTGTTTGGCCACCTGCATTACGGATACCAGGTGTGACCGTTAAAAATTCCGGGCTAATACGTTCATGAATTGTCTTTACTTCATGCGACGAACAAACAACGCCGTCTAATCCGGCCTGCTGAGTAAGCTTTGCATAATGAAGCACCGAATCCTCTAGAGAGCCGGCAATGTTTTGGTCAAGATTCATTTGTTCCTGTGACGTGCTTGTCAGCTGTGTAACCCCTATACATAACGGACGTTTTTTTCCTGCAGCTGTTCCACTATCTAAACCTTCCAGAGCTGCTTCCATCATATTTCGGCCACCTGCCGCATGGACATTTACCATGTCAGCGCCTAATGCTGCCAGACCTGTCATTGCCTTTTTGACTGTGTTCGGAATATCATGAAGCTTTAAGTCTAAAAACACATCGTGGCCTTGTTCTTTTACGTAAGAAATGATGGACGGTCCATTCTGATAAAATAATTCCATCCCCACTTTTACAGCTAGTTTTTCAGATGAAAACTGGTTTAAAAATTGTTCTGTTTGTATAAGGTTGGGAAAATCAAGCGCGATAATTAGCGACTGCTTCATTCTGCTTCCAGCTCCTTCCGGTACATTGTGAAATATGATCAAATCCTAGCTCATCCAGCAGATTGGGTAATTCTTCAATGATCGTTGGGCATACAAACGGATCCACGAAGTTAGCGGTTCCCACTGCAACAGCGCTCGCACCTGCGTAGAAAAACTCAATGACATCTTCCGCTGAAGCGATTCCTCCCATTCCAATGATTGGAATCGAAACTTGCTGGCTTACCTCATATATCATCCGGAGAGCGACCGGTTTAATCGCAGGACCTGATAACCCACCAGTTTTGTTCGATAGAATCGGTCGACCTGTTTTTAAATCCAAACGCATACCGACTAATGTATTAATCATTGTCAGCCCGTCGGCACCGCCATCTTCGACCGCTTTGGCCATTTCCACAATATTGCTGACATTTGGAGAAAGCTTCACATAAACAGGCACAGAGGAGACTTCCTTGACTGCCTTGGTTACCTCTTTGGCAACTTCCGGAACCGTACCAAAAGCGATGCCACCTTCTTTTACATTTGGACAAGAAATATTCAACTCAAGAGCCTTCACATTTCCCACCTTACTGATGTTACTAGCCACCTTAACATAATCAGCTATTTGAGATCCCGCAACGTTAGCGATAATAGGAACATCATACCCACTTAGCCAGTCCAGTTCCTCATTGATGACTTTAGCCAAACCTGGATTTTGTAAACCAATCGCGTTCAGCATTCCCGAAGAAGTTTCCGCAACACGCGGGGTTGGATTACCGAACCGCGGCTCAGGAGTTGTCGCTTTAATCATAATTGCACCCAGTACATCCAAGTTGAAGAACTGGCTGTATTCACGACCAAATCCAAAGCAACCAGATGCTGGCATGACCGGATTTTTCAGGTGTAATCCTGGTAACTCAACTGAAAGTCTGCTCATAATACCACCTCTCCTGCCCGGAATACGGGTCCGTCACTGCATACTTTTTTGTAACTGAAACCATTCGGATCATCTCCTGTATGACACACGCAGGCAAAACACGCACCAATTCCGCAGCCCATCCTTTCTTCAAGAGACAGGTAAAGCTTTTTTTCACGATAGCCCGCTTCCAATGCTTTTAGCATTGGTGTTGGCCCGCAGGAAAAGATTGTTTCAAACTCCGTATCCAACTTGTCAATCACTGTCGTAACAAATCCTTTTGTTCCATACGATCCATCTACTGTGGCAATATAGGTATCACCTAATTTACTAAACTCTTTTTCGTAAAAAATGGCAGACTTCGTTTGGAAGCCTAGTACATGTATTACCCTAACTCCTTTAGCAACCAACATCTGCGATAACTGATACAGAGGTGGGACACCAATCCCACCACCAACCAACAGAGCTGTTTCTCCCTTATTTGCTTCATGAACCGGAAAGCCGTTGCCAAGCGGACCGAGGATATCTACACCTTCTGCCTGCTTACACTGTGACAACAGTGTCGTTCCTTTCCCTTCAGCCCGGTATATCATCGTGAACTGTTTTTCACTACTGTTATAAGAAGAAATCGAAATCGGGCGTCTTAACAAAGGCTCGTTGCCTTCAGTTGTCTTTACGTGTACAAACTGGCCCGGTTGCTTCATTTCTGAAACTAATTCACCTTGTAGGGTAAGTTCAAATATGGATGGAGCCAGTTCTTTATGAGTCAACACCTTCATCGTTTCCTTCTTGATCATGTATAGCTCACCTCACGACTTTTTTCCGTTTTCCCCATGGCTTCTGCCGAAAAGGTCATGGATTCAATCACTCTTAATATGGCTTCTGCTGTATCCAGGGATGTCAGACATGTCACTCCATTTTCAACAGATTCGCGACGTATTCTAAAACCATCTCGTTCCGGCTGCTTCCCTTTCGTCAAAGTGTTGATGACGAATTGTGCGTCCCCATTTCGGATAACATCCAAAAGGTTTCTTCCCTCTTCACCAATCTTACCAACAACCGCAGTTGGGATACCAGATTGCTCCAACAGGGCGGCGGTTCCGCTTGTGGCAATCAACTTGAAGCCAATATTATGAAAACGTCTTGCCAGCAATAGTGCTTCTTGCTTATCTTTATCCGATATCGTTAACAAGACTGAACCGTGACCTTGAATTTTGAAGCCGGAAGCAACAAGCCCTTTGTATAAAGCCTTTTCAAGTGTACTGTCTTTCCCCATTACTTCACCAGTCGATTTCATTTCAGGTCCGAGTGAAATGTCCACACCTCTTAATTTTGCAAAGGAGAAGACCGGAACTTTTACAAAGACTCCGCTTTGTTCCGGAACTAAACCGGATTGGTAGCCCTGGCTTTCAAGAGAGTGTCCTAAAATGACCTTCGTGGCCAAGTTCGCCATCGGCACATTCGTGATCTTACTTAAGAATGGAACCGTGCGGCTAGAACGCGGATTTACTTCAATGACATACACTTCGTCATCACTGATGACATATTGAATGTTCAAGAGACCGATAATATTCAAGCCTTTTGCCAATCTAGTCGTGTAATCGATGATCACTTCTTTTTGTTTTTCCGTTAGGCTTTGCGGAGGGTAGACGGCAATCGAATCACCGGAGTGGACGCCTGCGCGCTCGATGTGCTCCATGATTCCAGGAATAACGACCGTTTCACCATCAGAAATCCCGTCGACTTCGACCTCTTTCCCCGTTAAGTAACGGTCAATCAGGACAGGATGATCCGGATTGATTTTCACCGCATTTTTCATGTAATGCAGCAATTCTTCTTGTTTATAGACGATTTCCATTGCTCTTCCTCCGAGAACATACGAAGGTCTTACTAAAACTGGATAGCCGATATCTTCAGCTATGACGATAGCTTCATTTACAGATGTGGCCGTTTTACCTTTTGGTTGCGGAATTCCTAAATCCTTAAGAGCACTTTCGAATTTATTACGATTCTCCGCACGATCCAAGTCTTCTAGAGAAGTACCTAGGATCTTCACTCCTCTTTCAACAAGACCATCTGCAAGATTGATGGCAGTCTGACCACCAAATTGGACGATAACACCTTCTGGTTTTTCCAAATCGATAACATGTATCACATCTTCAAGTGTTAATGGCTCGAAATAAAGCTTGTCAGATATACTGAAATCCGTCGAAACCGTTTCCGGATTGTTGTTGATGATGATCGCTTCATAGCCTGCCTCTTTGATGGCCCAGACTGAATGGACGGTCGCGTAGTCAAACTCTACCCCCTGTCCAATCCGTATTGGACCCGATCCTAGCACAATGACACTTTTCTTATCTGTAACAATTGATTCATTTTCATCTTCGTATGTTCCGTAAAAATATGGTGTTTCCGATTCAAATTCCGCTGCGCATGTATCGACCATTTTATAAACCGGCACGATTCCTTGTTGTTTCCGATACTCATAAATTTTCTTTTCAGCAACTTCCCATATATCTGCAATCGTTTTATCTGAAAAGCAAAGTTCCTTAGCCTTCTGCAGGACTTCACAATCGAATGAATGTTCACGAAGCTCTTTTTCAAAGTCGATAATCTTTTTCAGCTTATGCAGGAAGAATAAATCGATCTGGCTCCATTCGTGAATGGTTTCGATTGTTTTGCCTCTTCTTAGTGCCTCACCGATATAAAATAACCGCTCATCTCCTGCTTTCCGAATCCTTTTTTCTATTTTTTCATCCTCGAACTCGTCGTTCAACTCGAGATGATAAAGTCCTGCTTCAAGGGAGCGCACAGCTTTTAAAATTGATTCTTCAAATGTACGACCGATTGCCATGACTTCTCCAGTCGCTTTCATTTGTGTACCGAGTCTACGGTTGGCGCTTTCGAACTTATCAAAAGGCCAGCGTGGAATTTTCGTGACTACATAGTCAAGCGCAGGTTCAAAGCTGGCATATGTTTTGCCTGTAACCGGGTTCATCATTTCATCTAGCGTCAAACCAACCGCTATCTTGGCCGCAAGCTTTGCAATCGGATAGCCCGTCGCTTTTGAAGCAAGTGCTGACGAACGGCTAACCCTTGGGTTAACTTCGATGACATAATACTGATAGCTGTTAGGATCTAACGCAAGCTGAACATTACATCCGCCTTCAATTTTCAAGGCGCGGATAATCTTCAATGACGTATTTCGAAGCATTTGATACTCTCTGTCACTTAACGTTTGGCTTGGTGCCGCAACAATAGAGTCTCCTGTGTGTACTCCCACAGGATCAAAGTTTTCCATATTACAAACGACAATCGCATTGTCATTGGAGTCACGCATTACTTCATATTCCACTTCTTTAAAACCGGCAATACTCTTCTCAAGCAGACATTGATGAACCGGGCTGCTTTTTAGGCCACCTTCAACAATCTCGATTAACTGCTCTTCGTTATCACAAATCCCGCCGCCTGTTCCACCTAGTGTAAAGGCTGGGCGTACGATAACTGGATAGCCGACTCGTTCCACGAACGTATAAGCCTCATCCAAATTATGAATAATATCGCTGTCAGGAACAGGTTCCCCAAGGTCGTTCATCAGGGTTCGGAACAAATCACGGTCTTCTGCTTGTTGGATAGCGGAAAGCTTCGTACCAAGAATCTGCACATTGCATTCTTCCAAAATCCCTGCATCGGCTAGTTCAACTGCCATATTCAAACCCGTTTGTCCTCCTAGAGTCGGAAGCAGAGCATCAGGGCGCTCTTTACGGATGATTTTGCTAACAAATTCCAGAGTGATCGGCTCGATATATACCGCATCCGCCATTTCACTATCTGTCATGATTGTGGCAGGATTTGAGTTAATTAGGATTACTCGGTAACCCTCTTCCTTTAAGGCAATACATGCTTGAGTTCCTGCATAATCGAACTCAGCAGCCTGGCCGATTACGATTGGACCAGAACCAATTACTAGGATGCTTTTTATATCTGTGCGTTTTGGCATGTTTTTTCCCCCTTCGTAGGTGCAGCTTCAATCATTTGTAAAAATTCATTGAATAAGTAGTTGGCGTCTTCCGGACCAGGTGAAGCCTCTGGGTGATATTGAACTGTGAAAGCCGGATATTTTTTATGGCGTAAGCCTTCAATTGTATCGTCATTTAATGCTGTATGTGTCACAACAAGGTCAGTGTTTTCAATAGAAAGCTCCTCGACTGTATATCCATGATTTTGAGAAGTGATGGATACTTTTCCAGTACGAAGGTCTTTAACCGGATGGTTTGATCCTCGATGACCAAATTTCAATTTTGCTGTATCTGCACCGTTAGCCAGCGCGAATAACTGATGACCCAGGCAAATTCCAAATAGCGGTACTTCTTTCTGCACTATACGAATCATTTCAAGCGTTTCCTGAACACTTTTCGGATCTCCAGGACCGTTTGAAAGCATCACTCCATCTGGATGATATTGCAGCACTTCCTCTGCCGTAACGTTATAAGGTACAACCACAACATCACAACCACGCTTCGTCAATTCGCGTAGAATACCATGCTTCATGCCATAATCAACAAGAACGACTCGTGGGCCTCTTCCAGGACTTGAGTAGGCAGCTTTTGTAGAAACCTGCTTCACTTGATTAGAAGGAATCACCGTTGCTTTTAGCTGGGACACAATCTCTTCAGCATCTTTATTGATATTGCAGAGCGCTCCTTTAAGTGCACCTGATTTCCTGATGATTCTTGTCAGCTTTCTCGTATCAATTCCACTTATGCCAGGTATGTTCTTCTTTTTCAAATATTCATCAAGAGATAATTGGTTACGCCAGTTGGAAGGAAGATCAGCTGTTTCCTTAACGACGAACCCTGATATCGCTGGATTGATAGATTCAAAGTCATCTCGGTTTATTCCGTAGTTTCCGATTAGCGGGTAAGTTAGCGTAACTATTTGGCCGCAATAAGAGGGATCAGATAAAATCTCCTGATATCCTGTCATCCCTGTGTTAAAAACAACTTCACCTATTTTTTCTACGTCCCCTCCGAATGCTTCGCCGAGGAATACCGTTCCATCTTCTAAAATAAGCTGTCTTTTCATCCTTGAACACGTCCTTTTTCCCAAGCTGTTTTTCCTTCTGCAATCGTCATAACTGGCCAGCCATAGCATTTCTTTTCATTAAAAGGTGTATTCTTACCTTTTGAAGCAAACTCTTCTTTATTAATTTCTTTTTCCGTATCCAAATCGATTAATACGATATCAGCAGTAGCACCTTCCACTAGCTGTCCATAAGGAAGTGAGAAACTCTCAGATGGTTTGATGGTCATGAAGTCAACCAATTGCTTTAAGGTGATTACATCCTTTTTGACTAATTCTGTGTAAAGCAGCGGGAAGGCCGTTTCTAGTCCCACAATTCCAAAAGGAGCTAGCTGCATCCCTTGAGCTTTTTCCTCAGCTGTATGCGGAGCATGATCTGTAGCAATAAAGTCGATTGTTCCGTCCAGCAGGCCTTCTATCAATGCGTCACGATCTTCTCGTCCTCTTAAAGGCGGGTTCATTTTATAATTCGGATCAAGTCCTGGGATATCATCTTCACACAGCAATAAGTGATGAGGTGTAACTTCTGCTGTGACCCGGATACCGGCGCGCTTGGCATCTCTTACAGTTCTCACCGATTCTTTCGTAGAAATGTGGCAGACATGATAATGGCAGTCCGCTGCTTCCGCAAGCAGGATATCCCTGGCTATATGTACAGCTTCGCATACAGATGGGATTCCATTGATTCCTTGTTCTTTGGAGTATCTTCCTTCATGTACAGAGCCTTTATTGATTAAGCTATTATCTTCACAATGAGCAACAATAGCCATATCTTGAGCGGCAGCCTGTTTCATCGCAGCCAGCATCATTCCGGCTTCTTGGATACCAACGCCGTCGTCTGTAAAGGCGAAAGCCCCAGTTTGTTTTAAAGAAGAAAAGTCAGTCAATTCTTTGCCAGCCTCTCTAATCGTGATGGATGCATAAGGCAGTACACGAACATGTGCTGTTTCTTCAATTTTCCGGTTAAGTGCTTCAAGATTTTCAATTGTATCAGGAACAGGTCTTGTATTAGGCATCGCCGCTACGGTGGTAAAACCGCCTCTTGCTGCTGCAAGCGTTCCAGTTGCTATTGTTTCTTTATGCTCGCCGCCTGGCTCGCGTAAATGGATATGCAGGTCAATAAATCCTGGTGTAATAAGTAACCCTTTGGCATCTATTACCTTACAATTTTCTGTTGCCAGGTTCTCTCCGATTTTCGTGATGATTTTTCCTTCTATTTCAATATCTGCTTTCTTGAATGAATTTTGATTATCTAGCAATACTCCATTTTTGATGACAGTTTTCATGGATGATTCCTCCCTCAAATTGTTCTAGCACATTTTTTAATACGGCCATTCTAATAAACACACCATTTTGCATTTGTTTAAAAATTCTTGAACGGCTACATTCGACTAAATCACTGTCAATTTCAACGCCGCGATTTATTGGTGCAGGATGCATGATGATCGCACCCGGTTTCATATTTTTTTCACGTTGTTTGGTTAAACCGAATCTTTCCAAATAATCCCCATTTGCCTGATTGTATTTTTCATTATGTCTTTCATGCTGAATTCGAAGTAGCATAACCACATCCGATGTCGCTATGGCTTGATCGATGTCTTCATATCTCCCTAAGCTGTTGTTTCTATCAAACCATTCAGGCGGACCTGAAAATACGACATTCGCTCCTAGACGAGTTAAGGCTTCTGCATTCGATTTTGCCACCCGGCTATGCATTACGTCCCCAATTATTGCAATCTTCAGACCGGTAAAACTATTAAACTCTTGTTTTATCGTCAATAAATCCAGCAATGACTGCGTTGGATGATTTCCACAACCATCACCTGCATTGATTATAGGAATGTTGAGTTTTTCTTTTAGTTCATCAAAGTAATTATCCTGTTCATGGCGGATAATTAAGGCATTGACACCGATTGATTCAAACGTTTTTGCTGTGTCATATAAGGTTTCTCCTTTTAAAACGGATGATGTCCCGGCATCAAAAGGAATGACCTCAAGACCTAATTTTCTTTCAGCCATTTCAAAGCTTGATTTCGTACGTGTACTTGGTTCAAAGAATAGATTGGCAACCATGGTCTGCTGTTTAGGGTTCCAGCTCGTTCCATTAGCAAACCCCTCTGCTTCTTGTAGAATTTTTTCAATTTCAGTTATGGTCAATTCTTTCATCGTCAATAATTTTTTCATTGATCCTGCTCCTTTCACAATTTGTTGTGATGCGGGGTAAAAAAAACACCCCGCCATTAAGGACAGGGTGTAGGTAATAAAGACTTGCAAGAACTAGGGCTGTTTATTTCCCGTTCTCATTTGTCTTTACAGCAACACCCTTTCAAGCCTCTCTGGACTTCTTTTAAAAGGTGATATATTGTGTGATACAGTTTGACTTATTTTTCAAAGATGTCTCCGGAAATTTTTTCTCTGTCCGGTAATATCAAGTTAAGCAAGATTCCAACAATCGCTGAAAGTGCCATTCCAGATAGCGATACCGTATCCGATAATTGTACAAACGCTCCGCCGATTCCAAGTACCAGGATGACTGAAGCTATCATCAGGTTGCGTTTTTTATCAAAATCAACTTTATTATCAATTAGCATCCTTAATCCGCTTGAAGCGATGATACCGAAAAGTAAGATTGATATTCCACCCATCACAGCTGTAGGAATCGAGCTTATGACAGCTGAAATCTTACCGTTAAAGCCAAAGACGATTGCAGTTAAAGCAGCTCCGCCGATGATATACACGCTAAATGCCTTTGTCATCGTCAGGACCCCGATATTTTCACCATATGATGTTAGTGGTGGCCCACCAATGAGGGAACCAATCATGATTCCGGCTCCATCCCCTAGGATGGATCGATGTAAACCAGGCTTTTCCAAAAAGTTTCTGCCAACTACTTTACTCAGTACCATCTGGTGGCCGATATGTTCTGATAATGTGACGACGGCCACGGGGACCATGATAGCAATGACTTCCCATGAGAAGATTGGTGTATAAGTTATATAAGGAAACATGAATTTCGGCATTTCCCACCATTGTGCAGATTTAATTGGTTCATAATCTATAATTCCCGCAACTGCTGAACAGCTGTAGCCAACTATAATCCCTATTAAAATGGGAATCAAGTTAATGAATCCTTTAAAGAAAACGTTGCAGATAATGGTTACCGCTAAAGTTATTAGCGCTATTATAATATATGTGACACTGTATTTATCTTGCGGATCATACATCGCCATGTCTACAGCCGTTCCAGCGAGGCTTAACCCGATTACAATGATAACTGGTCCAACCACAACCGGAGGCAGTAAATTCATTAACCAGCGTAACCCGACTTTTTGGATAATCAAGGCGATTATCCCATATATGAACCCTGCTGCAAAACAGCCGATCATTGCCGCTTCCGGTCCGCCCAGCCCCTTTGCCAAAATAATTGGCGTGATGAAGGCGAAGGATGAACCGAGATAAGCGGGAATCTGACCTTTGGTAATCAATAAGTATGAAAGTGTTCCTAATCCACTTGAAACCAGTGCTACAGCCGGGCTTAACCCTACTAGGAATGGTACTAACACCGTTGCACCGAACATTGCGAATAGGTGCTGGATGCTTAATGTAATCCACTGGCCAACTCTAGGTACGTCTTCAACATCAAGTACGACGTCACTTTTTATTTCTTCCATATTCGTATCCCCCCCATGAAAATTGCATCAAAACTGCAAAAACCCTCTTTGCAGTATATACAAAGAGGGTTTCTCAGAAGGCGGATGCCTATGCATAGGCACAACTCTCCCGATTGACTCCCCTTTGCCAGCCTCTCTGGACTGTCTTTAAAAGGGTCTTATTTAATTTTCATGTTGTTGTTTATTTTTCTAGTATAGTGACTTGATCTACTTCATCTACTTCTGTTAAAGTAACGGTAATTTTTTCCGATTGTGATGTTGGAACGTTCTTCCCAACGAAATCTGCACGGATCGGCAACTCCCTATGTCCTCTGTCAACTAATACTGCGAGCTGGATTTGTGAAGGTCTTCCCAGATCTACAAGTGCATCCATTGCCGCCCTAACAGTTCTACCGGTAAAGAGAACATCATCTACTAAAATCACTTTCTTATCGCTAATATTGACTGGAATGTCTGAACCTTTTACGACCGGTTCACCATCATTCGTATTTTTCGTTAGGTCATCGCGGTAAAGTGTAATATCAAGTTCACCTAACTGAATTTCTTTACCTTCAATTTGATTGATGCGCTTTGCAAGTCGGTCAGCCAAGAAAATCCCGCGTGTACGAATCCCAATTAAGACGCAATCCTCAATCCCCTTATTTTTCTCAATAATCTCATGGGCAATTCTCGTCAAGGCTCTGCTAATGGCCTGTTCATCAAGTACTATTGCTTTCTCATTCAACATATTGGCCACCCCGAATTCTTTCATCTGATTTGTCCCCTTTAACAAAAAATCCTCACACCCAGAAGGCGTGAGGATTTCATCGCTATGGGTACAATTATCCCATTTAGCGTATCCGTTTCCTTCTCAGTCTCTCTGGACTGTGTTAAAGGTTCTCATTAAGTTATTATTATAATATATCATAAAAACTCTATTGTCAATCCTTACTTCTACGTAATTGATTAATAAGATTTTCGAACTCTTCCGGAACTGGTGCTTCGAATTCCATATACTCATTTGTACGAGGATGAACGAAACCAAGCAATCCGGCATGCAATGCTTGTCCATCTAACTTCAACGTCTTCTTCGGACCATATTTTGGATCTCCTGCAAGCGGGAATCCGATATATTTCATATGAACACGGATTTGATGAGTTCTTCCTGTTTCAAGCTGACATTCCACCAAAGTAAAAGCAGTGAAACGTTCGATGACACGGAAATGAGTTACAGCATTTTTGGAGTTAGAGTCTGTTACCGTCATGCTTTGGCGTTCTTTTTTATCACGGCCAATTGGAGCGTCAATCGTTCCGAAGTCATGTGGGATAACCCCATGAACTACAGCTTGATACTTACGGGTAACAGTTTTATCAACCAGTTGCTGAACAAGCTTTTCATGCGCCATATCATTTTTAGCAACCATTAATAAACCTGATGTATCTTTATCGATTCGGTGAACGATACCTGGACGCATTACACCGTTGATTCCAGAAAGATCCTGGCAGTGAGCCATCAATCCATTTACAAGTGTACCAGATACATGTCCTGGCGCTGGGTGGACAACCATACCGCTCGGTTTATTAACAACCAGCACATCTGCATCTTCATAATAGATGTCCAAATTCATTTCTTCAGCGATTGCATCCAATTCCTCAAGTTCAGGAATCGTTACTTCAATTGTATCGCCTGTAATACATTTGTAATTCGTTTTTATTGCAGCCCCATTAACTAAAACATGGTCATCTTTAATCCATTGCTGGACTTGAGTACGTGACCATTCCTCATTTAATGTAGAAAGAGCCTTATCAATCCTAACGCCTTTTAGTGTTTCATCGATGCTGTATAACCTTTTATCCATTATCTTACTCCTTAGCGTTTTTTTCTTCTAAAAACATATGAATCACGAGCAGTCCGACACCAATTGAAAGCGCAGCATCAGCAACATTAAATACCGGGAAACTATAGCTGAATATATAGGTATGAACGAAATCGACTACTTCCTGACGAACAACACGGTCGATAAAATTACCAATCGCACCGCCTAGCATGAGCGCAAGTGAAACTCCAAGCAAACGGCTTTCCTTCGCCATTTTCTGAATATAATAGACAAGTCCAATAATGACAGCGATGGTGATGATGTAGAAAAACCACATTTGACCTTGTAGAATTCCCCATGCGGCCCCACGGTTACGATGCGAGGTGATATATAGAAGGTTTTCAATAATTTCAATGCTTTCTCCGTACTCCATTTTTTTCACAATCATCCATTTTGTCAGCTGATCGAAAGCTATGACCAAAAGGGCAATTAAGTAATAAAACACATTTTTTCCCCCAAACTAATCAAATCTTCACTTTTGAATTGTAGCATAAACTAGAAATAATGACTAATACGAAAAACAGAAGACCTCAATCAGCACGTGGTGAATATAAGCTTGGGCTGACAAGGTTCTCCTTTCCTTTTTTAGGAAACAATTTATTTTCGCAAATGATTTTGGCTGTTTCACACACTAGAAACCATTTCCCATGAAAAAGGCCGGTCCCCTCATCTAATGGGAACCGGCCCTCCTTTTAAATTATTGATTCACATAATGCTCTTTCACTACAGTTGCACAGCGTGGGCAAAGTGTTGAATGTTCTTCCACTTGGCCTACTTCTTTTGAAACATTCCAGCAACGTTCACACGTTTCACCTTCTGCTTTTGTTACAAGAATAGCAATATCCTCAAGTTTTACCGCTTCTGCTGGGGCACTTGCCACATCGCCAGCGATTACAAACTCGGATACGATGAATAACTGTTCAAAGCTCTCTTCGATGCTATCAAGCAGATTCTTTGTTTCTTCATTTACATATGCCATCACTTTTGCGTTCAGTGATTTTCCGATAACTTTCTGATTACGAGCTTCTTCCAATGCTTTTAAGACATTATCACGGACATCCATAAATGCCGTCCATTTTTCTTCAATGGCTTCAGCATTATCGATTGAAATTGCTTCGGGCATCAATGTCAATTGTACACTTTCTTCCGTTACACCTGGAATGAACGCCCATACTTCATCAGCTGTATGAGAAAGAATTGGTGACACCAATTTCGTTAAGCTGACCAATGATTCGTAAAGAACCGTTTGGATCGCCATACGATCTTTACCGTTAGGTGCTTCACAATATAAAATATCTTTCGCATAATCAAGGTAGAACGAACTTAAGTCCTGCGTACAGAAGTTATTGACCATATTATAAATTGTAGCAAACTCATAATTCTCATAGCCTTGTTTCGATTGAGTAATCAGCTTATTCAATTTTACTAGCATATATTGATCGACTTCACGTAATTCTTGGAATGCCACTTTATCAGTATCAGGATTAAAGCCATCCAAATTACCTAACAGGAAGCGGAATGTATTGCGAATTTTGCGATATACTTCAGAAACTTGTTTTAAAATCGGATCTGAAACTCTTACATCTGATTGGTAATCCACAGAAGCAACCCAAAGGCGTAAAATATCTGCGCCAAGTTGGTTCATGACTTTAGATGGAAGTACAACGTTCCCAATCGATTTACTCATTTTACGGCCTTCACCATCCAAAGCGAACCCGTGGCTTAACACACCTTTATATGGTGCTTTTCCTGTTACAGCCACACTTGTTGAAAGCGATGAGTTAAACCAGCCGCGGTATTGATCCGAACCTTCTAAATAAAGGTCAGCAGGACGCTGCAGATCATCTCTTTCTTCAAGTACTGCTTGATGGGAAGAACCTGAGTCAAACCATACATCCATGATATCCGTTTCCTTCGTGAAGATACCGTTCGGGCTGCCTTCATGGGTAAACCCTTCTGGAAGAAGATCTTTCGCTTCCTGTTCGAACCAGATGTTTGACCCTTGTTCGCGGAATAATTCTGAAATATGGTTGATTGTTTCATCAGTGATGATTGGTTCACCATTTTCTGCATAAAATACTGGAATTGGCACGCCCCATGCACGCTGACGGGAAATACACCAATCTCCGCGGTCACGGACCATATTAAATAGGCGTGTTTCACCCCATGCCGGTACCCATTTCGTTTCTTCAATCGCTTTTAGCAGTTCACCACGGAAGTCTTTAATTGACGCGAACCATTGCGCCGTTGCACGGAAAATAGTCGGTTTCTTCGTCCGCCAGTCATGTGGATAAGAATGGGTAATGAACGTCAAATTCAATAGTGCGCCCACTTCTGTTAATTTTTCCGTAATTGGTTTGTTTGCTTGATCATAAAATAATCCTGCAAATTCCCCTGCTTCTTCTGTCATGACACCTTTTTCATCTACAGGACAAAGAACATCCAAGCCATATTTTTGCCCGACGATAAAGTCATCTTCCCCGTGTCCAGGTGCAGTATGAACACAACCAGTACCAGCCTCAGTTGTTACGTGCTCACCCAACATCACTAGTGATTCCCGGTCATAAAGAGGGTGTTTAGCAACGGCACGGTCCAGTTCGCTACCTTTTACCGATTTCAAAATAGTTGGGTTATCCCAGCCTAGAGATTCTGTAACTGATTCAAGAAGAGCTTCAGCTACTAAATATTTTTCATTTTCGACAGATACCACCACATAATTTAATTGTGGATGCAATGAGATTCCAAGGTTAGCTGGAATCGTCCAAGGTGTTGTTGTCCAAATAATGATTTTTACGCCTTCTTCAATTACACCTTTTCCATCTGTGACTTCAAAAGCAACATAGATAGATGCAGAACGTTTGTCTTGATATTCAATTTCAGCTTCCGCTAGGGCTGATTCACTTGAAGGAGACCAATAAACAGGTTTTTTTCCTTTGTAGATATAGCCTTTTTTCGCCATTTCACCAAAAACCTTGATCTGTTGTGCTTCATATTCTGGTTTTAGGGTAATATAAGGATTCTCCCAATCTCCGCGAACCCCAATACGTTTAAACTGCTCACGTTGATTGTTGATCTGTACGTACGCATACTCTTCACATAGCTTTCTGAATTCAGCTACGCTCATTTCTTTCCGCTTTACACCTTTTTTAGTTAGTGCCGTCTCAATCGGTAGTCCGTGCGTATCCCAGCCCGGTACATATGGTGCTTGAAAACCGCTCATTGATTTAAAGCGGACAATGAAATCCTTTAAAACTTTATTCATTGCATGGCCCATATGGATATCGCCGTTTGCATATGGAGGTCCATCATGCAAAATGAATAAAGGACGTCCCTCAGTTTGTTCTTGCACTTTTTTATAAATGTCCATCTCTTTCCACTTTTCCTGGATTTCTGGCTCACGTTTCGGCAAATTACCACGCATTGGAAATTCAGTTTTAGGCATCAATAAGGTATCTTTATATTCCATTATAAAATCCTCCATCCGTCTTTACACAAATTCATTCGAACCGATGACTTGATATCCGGACAAAATAAAAAGCCCTCTCATCCCTAAAAAAGGGACGAGAAAGCTTTGCTTCCCGCGGTACCACCCTGGCTAGAAAGATTCACAATAAAGCGAATCCATCCTCTCGAGCATTCGTAACGTGAATGAAACGCATCGTTTACTTACTGCAACAGCAGGTTCAACTCAGAACTCAAGGGTGATATTCAAATTCTTCGCTTATTCCGGGCTTGCACCATCCCCGGCTCGCTAAATATAAGTGTTTGAAGAATCTACTGTCCCTGTCATCGTCTAATGTCATCATGAATAGTATTGTTAAAAAATTATATGCGAAAAAAGTGTTTAAAGTCAAGGAAACCTTTAAATTTCCTCTTCCACTCTTTCATTTAGTTCTATTTCAGTCGCATCTACTTCATAATCAAGAAGATGATCCCAATCATCATTGTCCAGCAAATCAAGCTGTGCTCCGACAAGCATTTTAAAACGTGTCCGGAATACTTTTGACTGCTTTTTCAAATCCTCAATATCCATCGCTATTTTTCTTGCTTTCACAAGCGACTCATTGACGATCCGATCAGCATTTTTCTCAGCTTCCTTAATGATCAGCTTGGCCTCTTTTTGAGCATTGCGCTTTAATTCTTCTGCTGCTTCCTGTGCGACAATAATCGACTTATTAAGTGTACCCTCAATTGTCGTAAAGTGTCCTAAACGATCATAAGTTTCGTTTAATTTTTCTTCAAGTTCTTTTTTCTCTCTCAAAATCAGTTCATAATCTTTAATGACCTGGTCGAGAAACTCATTTACTTCATCTTCATCATACCCTCGAAATACTTTACCAAATTCCTTGTTATGTATATCTATCGGGGTTAAGGGCATTACGGCACCTCCAGAACGGTTTCTACTCTAGTATGTTAAAACTCTATATTCGACAATAAATGTATGAATCCTGCTTGCGATTGAATTATTTTTGTCTGCCTAATGAGATTCTCCACTTATCCTTTTTGGTTTTTCCATCTATTGAGGCTAATTTACATCTACCAAAACCTCTGATAGAAAGTGTATCACCCTCGCGGCATTCTTCCGAAACATTATCTGTTTGCTTAAAATTCACCTTTACTTTTCCCGAAGTTATCAGCACTTGTGTTTTTTGACGAGAAATATTCAAGACGGACGATAACACACTGTCAAGCCTTAAAGAACTAACAGTAGTTACTTGCTCTTCCCAATTTTCTTCCAACTTGATGATATTCTCGATGGGAAGCCTTTTAATCGTAACGGAAGCGCTACCTATTTTTTCTAGGTTTCCTACGAGATATAAATCCATCTCTTCGGCAGCGATAAATTGAATTTGCTCCTCTGTCACTATTATATCACCAAATTTTTCACGTTTTACCCCCAGAGACATCAAGGTTCCAAGTATTTGCCTGTGCTCTAATGTAACAAATTTTTTTGGATAGGAGATATCGTATAAGGAGATATTGAAATCTGATGGTTCAGGAGAGTAATAATCAGGGTAAATGAGCACACGTTTTCGTTCAACGAAATCACTCCCGCCATAAAATTGCAGCTTTGCATCCGAATCATTCCCTAATAAGGCAGAAAGGATTTCCTGCTGACGCGGATCGAGAAAATCAGAAAGTTTTGGAGCATAAGAATTTTTCACCTGGTCAATCCAATTCACTGCCTGATCGATAAAATCCTTTTCCTCCGGCCTGAAATGCTGATAAATACTCATGATTGAATAAATGCTCCTTACTTGTCTAATTAATGGTCGGTCATCAGGATATAAATAATGACTTCTTCGTTGCGCTACTACACAGTGGAGCATTATCCAACTGTGTAGTAAGAAATACGCATTTTCAGATTAAAATTTAATCACCCGATTAAAGTTTGCAGATAATAGATTCCATATCCGCTGGCAAAGTTAAGAACCAACAAGGCCACAAGCGGCGAAAGGTCGATCATGCCAAGGGGTGGTATAAATTTTCTGAACGGTTCTAAATAAGGTTCGCAAATCTTTTCCAGGAATTGGCCAATCGATGTTTCCCGAGCATTAGGGAACCATGACATTAATATGTAACCGATTAATGCCATTGAATAAATTTCAATTAAATAATATAAACCTTGAAGCACTAAACCCATTAACCATTACCACCTCGCTTCTTCATACTCCTCTTCGGCGGCGAAACCGGTAATATTACCCGAAACATCGACGTTATCTGGAGTACATAAGAATATATCTGTTCCAATTTTTTGGATATCCCCGCTGATTGCATAGACAGTTCCACTTAAAAAATCAATGATTCGCTTTCCTTGGTCATGTTGAATCCGCTGAAGGTTCACAACAACGGCACGACGGTTTTTCAAATGGTCCGCAACTTCTTGGGCTTCTGCATAAGCACGAGGTTCCAACAATACTACTTTAGAAGATTTCTGTACGCTTTGCAAACTTACGATATTCTTATTGGAGTTATTTCCTGTAGAAGCGGACTGCTGTTGTTTACCTGATTTCACGACTTTTTGTTCAGCCTCCTCTTCTTCCACCACTTCTTCCTTGTACTCATACTCATCATCCAGCGCGAAATAAGATTTAAATTTTGATACGAACGTCATCTATGCGTACCTCCTTATAATTCTTCGCCTACCAGTGCTGTACCAATTCGAATCATTGTAGCGCCTTCCTCAATCGCAATCGTAAAATCATTGGACATCCCCATGGACAATTCAGTGCATGGAGCATGTCTTAAGCCAGCTTTTTGGATTTCCACCTGAAGTCCCTTTAATTTTCGGAAGCATCTACGCAATAACTGTTCATCATCTGTCAAAGGCGCCATTGTCATTAATCCAGCAACATTTACCTTATCTAAAGTTGATAGCCCGTTTATAAAATCAAGTGCCTCTTCAGGATCTATTCCATGTTTAGATTCTTCACCTGAAACGTTAACCTGGACTAAACAGTTTATCGGCTCAATTGCCCGTTTTTGTATTTCTTCTGCCAAAGAAATACGATCCAATGAATGAATATACGAAATTTTATCAATGACATTCTTTACTTTGCGTGTTTGCATGGAGCCAATATAATGCCAGTTTGGCTCATCCTTCAGCACTTCATATTTATTCAATAAACCCTCATCTCGATTTTCACCTAAATCGAATATGCCGGCTTCCAAGGCCTCTTTTGCTCTCTCAATGGAAACATATTTCGTCACCGCGATTAACTTTATCTCATCACGGTTCCTGCCACTAATTTCACATGCTTTATTTATCTTTTCTTCGATGTTTTTTAAATTATCTACTACTTTCACTGCTTCCCTAAATCCTCCTTCCAACCAATAAAACTCATCAATCTACCTGTCTTTCCGTTATCGCGGCGATGCGAAAAAAACAAGTCATGATTACAGCTTGTACAATATGATGTCACGTCAATCTGACTTTTTGGAATTCCCGATTTTTGAAGAACCATTGCATTAAGCTGTTTAAGGTCTAAATGATATTGTCCATCGCTGATTAAATTATAGGGCTTTTCGTCATTATCTTCCAGCAAATTCTGCACCAAATCTATCACTTTATCATCAACAACATAGCACTTTGAACAAATCGATGGTCCAATTACAGCAAATATCTCCGTTGACTTTATACCCTTACTCTGCCAAGCTTCAACCATTTTTCGTGCAATTCCGTTAACGGTACCCTTCCAGCCAGCATGCGCCACTCCAATCATACCATGTGCTGGAGCCAGAAAATATAAGGGCACGCAGTCAGCATAGCAAAGGGTCAATAAAACATTTTTATCCTTCGTATAAAACCCGTCTGTAGCCTTAAAGCTTGAAGCATAATCTGCTGCGCCTTTCCCGGCATCGAGACTGGTCACTTGCTGGATATATGTTTCATGCGTTTGCTCGGCTCCTATCCATTCATCGAGCGGAAAAGATAGCTTTTCTGCTAAAATTCGGCGGTTTTCCTGGACATCATCTAGCTTATCCCCTACGTGAAAACCGGTATTCAACGTTTTAAAGTTTCCAGAACTAACTCCCCCATCTTTCGTGGAGAAGCCCGCTACAAGCTGGAGGTTTTGATGCCTCCAGCTGTCAATGAGCAAATATTGGTCTTCTATTAAAACAAATGGTTCTTTCATGATTTAAACCTCTTTATTTTTAGTCTAGTGTATCATATTTTTGCACCCTGCACCCTCTAAAACCTTTCATCTTTCAGTTCTGCTTGAAATACTGTCTGATGTTCAACAAGAATGACATCCGCACCGATTTTTTTTATTTTTCGCCAAGGAATCACAATGTCCTGTTCCCTCCCGAAAAACCCCATTAACCTGGTGCCATTGGAGACTATAATCGCTTCAATCTTCCCTGTAGCTGTATTGATTTCAAGATCTGACATATTACCCAACTTCTTCCCATCCGCTATATTGACGATATCCTTAATTTGAAATTCAGAAATTCTAGTCATTTCACTCAGCTCCTCAAATTTTCATCATAAATGAAGGTCCTATTTCTATGTATATGACATGATTCACTTAAGGATGAAGATTACAATAAATAAACGTACCTTCATGGTGTTTGTGGAGTATACTTCTTCAGAGTTTTTAAACATAATAAAAAAGCCGCTATGGATAAGTTGCTGATAAGCGGGTAGTTGGACGTTTTGTCCCTACCCGCTTCAGCCAACTTTTTCTCATGCTCAGCTTCTACTGTTGGATATTTTTATTCATTTGCTTAATTGCTGCTTTTTCCAATCGGGAGACCTGCGCTTGTGAAATGCCGATTTCCTCAGCTACCTCCATTTGCGTCTTCCCTTGGAAAAACCGTTTTCGAAGAATCATTTTTTCCCGGTCATTCAACCGTCTCATGCCTTCATTTATTGCTATTTCATCAATCCAGGTACTATCTTTGTTTTTCTCATCACTCAGCTGGTCGAGTACATAAATCGGATCCCCGCCATCATTATAAATCGGTTCAAAAAGGGAAACTGGATCTTGTATTGCATCTAATGCAAAAACAATTTCTTCATGAGGTACCTCCAACACTTTGGCGATTTCTTCAGCTGTCGGCTCTCGAAGAGTTTGGCTAATGAGCTTTTCTTTAACCTGCAAAGCTTTGTAAGCAATGTCTCTTAAAGAACGGGAAACTCGAATCGGATTATTGTCACGGAGATATCTTCTGATTTCTCCAATAATCATTGGTACAGCATACGTTGAAAACCTAACATTTTGACCTAAGTCAAAGTTATCTATCGACTTCATCAACCCTATACAGCCTACCTGAAATAGATCATCTACATACTCTCCCCGATTGTTAAAGCGCTGAATAACGCTTAAAACAAGTCGAAGATTCCCGTTTACCAGTTTCTCTCTTGCTGAAATATCGCCATCTTGCAGTTCTTTAAAGAGTTTTCTCATTTCTTCATTCTTTAAAACCGGTAATTTTGATGTATCCACACCGCAGATTTCAACCTTATTACGAGACAAAATTATTCCCTCCTCACAGGAGCGCTGTACAAAAAACAGTATTTCCGCGGGAGAAAAAAATATGCACAAGGCTTGAACAGAAAATCACCATTATTTTTCATTATTGCATTCAAAGCATTGATTTAATTGGTATTTGCGCGCCCATCATTTTTTTTACACCATTTTATTAAATTCTTTTCGAAGCCTCTTAATAATTCTTTTTTCCAAACGTGAAATATAAGATTGGGAAATTCCCAACATATCGGCAACATCTTTTTGGGTTTTTTCCTCTCCACCTGCAAGTCCAAAACGAAGCTCCATTATCTGTTTTTCACGTTCGGAGAGCTGCGTTAGAGCCTTCGTTAGCAGCTTGCGGTCCACATTTGCCTCCAGGTCCTTTGTAATTATGTCATCGTCAGTACCAAGGACATCCGATAGCAGGAGCTCATTTCCATCCCAGTCAATATTCAATGGTTCATCAAAAGACACTTCAGAACGTATTTTGTTATTCCTACGTAAATACATTAAAATTTCATTCTCTATGCATCTAGAGGCATATGTAGCTAATTTAATTTTTTTCTCGGGGTTGAATGTATTTACAGCCTTAATTAAACCTATGGTACCGATGCTGATTAAGTCTTCTATATTGATACCTGTATTTTCAAATTTCCTTGCAATATAGACAACCAGCCTTAAATTTCGTTCGATTAAAATCGATCGTGCAGCTTCATCGCCCTTAGGCAATTTATTAATCAGTATTGCCTCTTCTTCTTTTGAAAGCGGCGGCGGCAGCGCCTCACTCCCTCCTATATAAAATATTTCGTCCGTTTTCAATCCGAGCTTGAACAATAGTTTGTACCAAAAATAAGTGAGTCGAAGAATGAATTTCTTCAAAATAATTCTCCCTTCTAAATAAACGGTTAATGGGTAAAATTTTTGAATGAATCAGTGGTTCAGGAGGCATTTTGCACCGGTATGCCGGTTAACATTTTTGGATGAACAATAGATTGATAGCTATTGTCGGGAGAAAGTTGCTGAAAGGTAAACGAAACGAGTCCCTGCTTGACATGATACTCTTTTTCACCCTGAACGATTTTAATAAAATCCGGCTTAATCGCAGTTAACAATTGATGTTCATGACCGACAACTTTATAAGGGATAACTCGCATTCGTCCAGTCCACGAATACTCAGGCTGTTCCTCCTGCTGAACCAGGTTATCAGGGTTTTTAAACAGGTCTAGCATATCTGCTGGGATTCCTTCTTCCCCCCCTGAAAGGGAGATAATCATTACTGGAGAGCGGGTAATCGGATCATATAACTGATTGCCACTATCCACCAGCCCATTAAATGTTCCTTCAAAGTCTGAAATTTTAACCGATACTGAAACCATTTGTTCATGTGTAAGCTTTGTCATCTCCATCCCCTCAAGTGTGCGCTTGGAAAATTGCCAAGCAAGCGGGAACCCAATCATCACAAATATCCAGCTGACAGGGTCACCAAAGCGATTGATTCCAGCATATTGGCTAGGGTCCTTGGAAACTATTTGAAATTCAAACAAATAGTGAAGGCCAAGAAGGATTCCTCCCGATAAAAACGTCACAAAATATAAAGTAGCCACCGACTTCATGAAAAGGTTGAACCTATTAAACCCAAAGGTAGCCAGAACCATAAATAGAGAAACTAAAATCTTCATGTAAACTCGGTCGGCAATTGCATAAAAAGGAGTGAACGCCAATACGATAATGAAGGAACCAATCAGCCCACCGACACAAACCCGCCATAGAGCAACCCTTCGTTTGAGAATAATTGCAGACCAATATAAAAGGAGGCAGTCAAATGACCAATTCAACAACCAGATCACATCTAAATATAAGGTCAAACACCCTCCCCTCCTTTTAGGAACTAACCTTCCACTTGCAAAAAGTATAGCGTACCTTCCCTTAGAAAGTGTGTCACTTTTTGTACTGAAAACTTAAGAGTTTTTCAGTCATTTTTTCCCTTTTTGTAGAAAAACAGCTATTGATATTTTCAATTAAGTCATAGAGACTATCCTGCTCCCTTTTATTGCTGTCGATTTATGTTTCAAAAGATAAAGAATTTCTTCCCGCCCGTTATCTTTTTCTCCTTAAGATGATGAAAGTTCAAAATACAAGTAAAACGTCTGCTCGGAAACGTTCTTCACCTATTTTTCAAATGAGAATGTCTAGTTGTTTTTACTACGTTTAAAAGGGCATTGAGTGCAATGAATACCCCTAAGCCACTTCTCAGTTTACTCTTAGTTAGAAATCCATTAGTCAGATACAGAGAAACGGTGTAAAGCTATTGATAGTAACTCTTTGAAGACCATAGAGTATTTAATGCGCTTATCAGATGATTTCAATCAAAATCCAGCTTTTCAGCAGAGATTTTTTAAAAACACAAAAAACCGTTCCCATTGGGAACGGTTCATTATGGTTAAGAAATTAACGCCTTCTATTACGGTTACGAAGGAAGGTTGGAATATCCAGAGCCTCATCACCTTGATTAGTATTACGCACAGGCTGCTCATTGACTTCTTCTCTCTTCACTTCACGCTTAACATTTGACTGTGGCGTTTGTTGTGTCTGAGGTCTAGGTTGCTGCTGTTGTCCAAGTGTTGGACGTCCAGCAGGCCGTATTGAAGATTCAACCTCGTTAAAC
The DNA here is from genome assembly GCF_001273755.1 of Peribacillus butanolivorans. Taxonomy (GTDB): domain Bacteria; phylum Bacillota; class Bacilli; order Bacillales; family DSM-1321; genus Peribacillus; species Peribacillus butanolivorans. The sequence goes on along the minus strand of NZ_LGYA01000001.1, from coordinate 1,259,405 downwards.
CCAGTTGCAATAACTGTAACGACGATTTCATCTTTAAGATTTTCATTGATAACCGAACCGAAAATCATGTTTACGTCTTGATCGGATGCAGTAGCCACGATATCGGCTGCTTCCTGAACTTCAAAAAGACTTAGGTTCGTTCCACCAGTAATATTCATCAGGACGCCTTGAGCACCATCAATAGATGTTTCAAGGAGCGGACTGGAAATAGCTTTCTTCGCTGCTTCTGCTGCACGGTTTTCCCCTGAGGAAATCCCAATGCCCATAAGAGCTGAACCTTTGTTGGACATGATTGTCTTAACATCGGCAAAGTCTAAGTTAATAAGACCAGGGACGGCAATTAGATCTGAAATCCCTTGTACACCTTGACGAAGAACATTATCCGCTTCACGGAATGCTTCAAGCATTGGCGTACTTTTATCAACAATTTCGAGGAGACGGTCGTTTGGAATGACGATTAGTGTGTCAACCGATTCCTTCATAGAAGAAATACCGCCTTGTGCCTGAGTTGCACGTTTTCGGCCTTCGAATGTGAATGGACGTGTGACTACACCTACTGTAAGTGCTCCTAAATCTTTAGCAATACCAGCAATAACCGGCGCAGCTCCTGTACCTGTTCCGCCACCCATTCCAGCAGTTACGAAAACCATATCGGCACCTTTAAGCGCTTCTTCAATTTGTTCTTTGCTTTCTTCTGCGGCTTTCTTTCCTACCTCTGGGTTGGCACCAGCACCCAATCCACGTGTAAGCTTACCACCGATTTGCATTTTGATTTCTGCTTTTGATAGATTAAGAGCCTGCGCGTCAGTATTGACTGAAATAAACTCAACACCTTGTACGCCATGCTCGATCATTCTGTTTACCGCATTGTTTCCGCCGCCGCCAACACCTATTACTTTTATCGTTGCTAATTGTTCTAAATTAGAATCAAACTCCAACATGACAATCCTCCTATTTTGACGAAATTCCCGATTCTTTATGATTGTTATTCAAAAAAGTAACCCAGGATTTTTTTGAATTTAGATTCACCTTTTTCACCTTGTTTTTTAGCCGTGTTCTCTTTACTTTTCTGAGAAACTTTTTGACTGCGCTGGTCATTATTTTCTTGTGCTTGTCCAGCTGCTACAGGAGTTTTATTAGCGGTGTTTTTTTGCATTCTCTCTTTCTTGCATGCGTGTTTAATCAGACCTACAGCTGTCGTGTATTGAGGCTCTCTAACTCCGATATAATTCGGTTCTGCCGTCCTCACACGATTTTGGAACACATATTGAGCAAGCTCCAGGACTCCTGGCATCTTGACGACACCACCGGTCAACACGAAACCTCCCGGGACATCCTGGAAGCCAAGTCTCCTCAAATCATCTTGAATCAGCTCAAATATTTCGGTCACCCTTGCTTCAATAATATCTGAAAGCATTAACTGATTGCAGGGCAGCTGCTGGTCGCTGCCGATGATTGGTATTTGGAATACTTCATCTTCAGACGCGTCATCATAATAGGCATGTCCATGCTTAACTTTAATTTTTTCAGCTTCTTCCATCGTTGTCCTTAGAACGATGGAAAGATCTTTCGTAAGAGTCTCCCCGCCTATAGGAATCACAGACGTATATTGTAAATAGCCTTGTTCGAAAATTGCCAGAGTTGTAGAACCTCCGCCAATATCGACAAGTGCCACACCAAGTTCTTTTTCATCCTTGGATAATACAAGGGCACCTGCTGCTAAGGGCTGAAGAGCAATATCGGTTATTTCTAACCCAGCTCTTTCCACACACCTCAGAGTATTATGTAAGATTGTCCGCAGACCCGTGATTAATATCCCTCTCATTTCCAAACGAACACCTATCATGCCCCTTGGATCACTGATTTCATCAAGTTCATCAACCTTGTAATGGATCGGTACCACGTCGATAATTTCCCTGTCGGATGGTATCGTTATTAACTCCGCTGCTTCTCTAACACGGAAAACGTCATGCTCAGTAATCTCTTTATTGTCACTGGATACTGCTACCACCCCATGACAAGGTTGAAGCGTGACGTGATTTCCACTGATACCGACGATTACTTTTTTTATCTCCATCCCAATCATTCGCTCAGCTTGCTCTACAGCTTTTTGAATAGATTGGACGGTTTCATCTATATCGACGATCGAACCCTTTTTGAGCCCTTCTGATTTAACATTCCCTACGCCGATTATATTTAATGTGTCATTGACCATTTCCCCAATGATAACTTTTACACTGGATGTACCGATGTCAAGACTTACGTAAATTTCGTTGCTGTTCATTCCATGGCACCTCCTTCGGTTTTATACATGTATTAGTAGAATAACATTTTTATATTGAAAGACCTATTCATAATTGAATAACAAACCTAATTGCAACTCGCTAATATGATAATAAACTAGATTATCTTGTTTTGGATAAAACTCGTAGATTTAGCTCTTTATGATGGTTATTGTTCGCTTCTCAAAAAAACGGATATCATTTCCAAACTAGATACTGCCTTAAACTATTCGTCATTTATCAGGTAATTCCCTTTAAAATTATAGATTTTTTTTCTGTTTTTTCCGTGAAATCGACCATTTATCAATTAATATTCTTCTAATCTGTGCGATATTTTGAAAGAGTCTAACGCCAAACACAAAGATTGCGGCTAAATACAAGTCTACACCAAGATGTACACCTAGAAAAGCCAAACCTGCGGCTAAAACAATATTAAAGAAGAATCCCGTTACAAATACAACTTCATCATAAAGATTTTGCAAATGTGCCCGTATTCCTCCAAATAAGGTATCAAAAGCAGCAAGGACGGCAATGGAAAGATAATTTGAATATTCATGAGGAATATCAAAATCCACCAAAAAGCCTAGGGTAATCCCAATTAACAGTCCAAAAACTGGAAGCCACATTACGATTCCCCTCCATCTATAATGGGCTCCATGTGTTCCACATTAATCGTATTTTGATATGCTGGCAATGTCAGTTCACTAGATGGAGTTGTAATTTGAACTTCAAAATTATCTATAAAGAAATCATCCATTAGTTCAGAACCTTGAATACGCTGTTTTAGTTTTTTGGGATTAACGGTTAGGGCTTGAATTTCAAGCGGGTAATCAGTGAGCGAATATCCGTCTACTTTTGGCTTCCCATTAATATCACGAATAACTGATGTAGATATGTACCGTTGTCCCGAAATGGAAATTTCATCTGCGCCAAACATATACATTTCATTAATGAGCCTTCTTAATAATACAGGGGAAATATACTCTATCTTCTCACCAAGTAGGAGACCTTCTTTTATAGGTTGGACAGACACACTGACTCCTTTTCCCGTTATCTCAGTCAAACCTGCGTCAGTCTTAAATTCAGACAGTGTTTCACGCAATAATTCTTCTTTACTTTCATTTTTCTTTGTTTCATAGGATGCAATTTTCTCCTCAAGCTTACTAATACTCTCTAATAATTCAACCTGGGACTGCTGTTCTTTTAATAAATCATTTTTCAGTTGCCACATATCTCTGGTATCAGAAACTACTGGCTGATTTACCAAATTGAATTGAATAGCAAGCATGAAGCCAGCAATCAAAGTAATCAAACTAAAAGATAGCTTTTTTCTCATTTCCAGTGTTTCACCAATCTTTCATCGAATCCGGCGATTATTCACCCTCCAATAATTGGATCAAAAATGATTTTCTTTTGCTTTTCCATAGTAAAAATAACATTTTCATTAACCAACTGTTCCTTTATTCCACCTGGTATATCTAAGGAAGCCTTTAAGATATCGGGGTCCCCAATCGCCGAAATGATAAATGGAGCAGGATGCTGATGACCATCGATTGTAATCACAGGTCCATTACAGACTATATACGAATCATGATCTAGCCTCTGACCGTTAATCGCGACAGCCTCTGCCCCTGATATGTATAATTCATTAACAACCTTGAAGACGTGCTCTTCATGAACCAGGTAATTATTCACATTGGCTTCTGAATCCATATCGGAACCATCTTCAAGTGTCACCTGAAGGCCTGTACCTTTCACTTTCACTTTTCCAAGGTACATCCGATATTTCTCGGTATCCTTTGCTAGATTGAAAAACAACTGCTTTTCCTGTGCTAAATCTTTTTCTATGTTGGATACTTTTGCTTGCTTTTGAAGGAGTTCCTTCTGTAGTTCCCGGTTCTGCTTCTCTTGCTCTATTAATTGCTGCCTGAGTTCATATTCTTGATCCCACGCTTTATCTTTCACTGCTCCTTGACCATCTTTCGTTAAATTGTAAGAAAAGGCAATCATAAATCCTAGAACAACACTAACAAGGGATAAAATCACCTGTTTGCTATTAATTTTCCTCATTAGTGTCTTCCTTTTGTTCAGCGGGTTTATAGGCTTTGAAATAAGAACCGACTTCTAGATCAATGACACCCTTTACCTTCGGATCCAACTGACTGACAATCGATGGATAGTGAATCATTTTTTCGGATAAAGTTCGACTTGTTGCACTTACTTCATATCCATCATTCATAAACATTACGATATGGTAACCATCAGTTTTAGTTGGAGCATGATGGATTTCCGATATAGCGTTCTGAATCTCGACAGGAAGCTTGTCCAACTCCTCTAAAAGCAACTTTAATGCTTTACCCTCTTTGAAGCCAATTAAAACCGGGGCAAATACTGGAATTTCACCAGTTGCTAACTCTTCTAAAACAGAACCATTTTCCAAAATGGGTGAAAACTTCCCATCATTGGATAGATACGCCATTCTATTATGTTCAGAAACTGTAATTTTTATAGAATTGGGAAATATAGGTGTAACCTTAACGCTTGCTATTTCCGGATTTTTTTTAATATTTGCTACTGTTAAACCTGTATCAACCTTCCAAATACTTCGATCTTTCTTTATTTTACTTAATTTAACAATTTGCTTAGAAGTAATATAACGATTCCCTTCTACCTGCACGGATTGAACATAGCTCAAAGGGGATAAGAAATATAACACACAAGCAATCAGAATGAAGAAAAGGGAAAGCAAAAGAACAAGTCGTCTGTTTGCTTTACTTTTTCTTAATTGTTTTAGTTTCGGGATGCGGTCCTCAATAGAAACGATTTTCCCCTTTTCCATCCCTTTCACCTCTTCCTGAAAAAATGGATGGTTTTTGACACTATATTAAATCATGACAAATTTAAGAAAAACTTATTACTATACTTTTCAGGTAACATATTATACCACAATATTTGGATATAAAAAATAAATCTTCTTTTATTTCCGTCCGATTATTTCCACTTCGGTTTCCAATTCAATTTCAAACTTGTCATACACAGTGTCCTTCACGTGCTGTATCAATGCTTGAACATCTGCTGCACTTCCATTTCCTGTGTTAACGATAAAGTTCCCATGCATAGGAGAAATCTGTGCTCCACCAATCGAGTGTCCCTTTAGGCCAGCATTCTCCACTAATTTCCCTGCATGATGTGGCAGCGGATTTCTAAATATGCTCCCGGCACATGGTAGATTATACGGCTGGGTATCCTTACGATAGTTTTTGTTATTCTGCATTCTTTCTACTATTTCAGTTTTATTGCCCTCAGTTAATTGAAAAATGGCTTCGAGTACGATTCCTGGTTTCTTCTTTTGAAGTATTGAAGTTCGATAAGAAAACTCCATTTCCTCCTTAGAAAGCCAGGCCAACGTTCCATCTTCAAACAGGACATGCGCCGCCTTTAGAATTTCACTCATATCGGAACCGTGTGCACCAGCGTTCATATATACCGCTCCACCAATTGAGCCAGGAATTCCACTGGCAAATTCCAGACCTGCATATCCTTTTTTGCTAATTTGTACAGACAAGCTAACAAGAGACACACCAGCTCCTGCTTTAATCTCCGGGCCATTTATCTCAAGATGGTCAAGTCCTTTGCCCAATTTCAGCACTACACCTTCAATTCCGCCATCGCTGACTAAGAGGTTCGAGCCCCTACCAATCGCTCTCCAGGGTGTGGCATGTTCCTTGATAACCTGCATCGTTTTTTCTATATTTTCAATGGATGATGGCACGATGAATAAATCAGCCGGTCCCCCAATTTTCATAGTTGTATGATTCGCAAGTGGTTCCTGTTCAAGAACTTTGCCGATTTGCAGTTCTGTTAATTGTTTTATCATTTTATTCATGATAAACCTCCTTGTTGTTCCAAAAATTCCAAATTATAATTTTCATATCCTCACCCTACGAGGTCTCTTATTATACAAAAATAATAACACCTTTTATTTAAAATCAGAAATATGACCAGAAGTAAGCGCCAGTGCGGCCTAACCCTCTTATACTATAGTCTAAACAAAGCCGTATTGCCAATATTTATTGTAGAATCCCTAACATTCATACATGGTAATTTTTATGTAGCATTTCAGATATTTCTAAATTGCATCAATGTACCTGCTACTATCTTCCCCACCACGGTTTTCAGCTAAAGAATAAAAAAGGAAGCCTACTGTTTGAACAGGGCTTCCTTTTGATATAACACATGTTTTATTGTGGTTAGAACCTTGAATAGCGGCTAATATTCAGTAGTACACCGATGGCCATCAGCATGAGCGTTAGAGATGAACCCCCATAACTTAAAAGCGGCAAGGTGATTCCAGTAACAGGCATCAAACCAGTGACAACACCTATATTGATCATCACTTGAATGGCGACCATCGCAATGATCCCCACCGCTACAAGGCTCCCATACAAATCTGGTGCACCAAGAGCGATTCGAATGCCCCGCCAGAGCATAAGCGAAAATAACAAGATAATCATCGAGCCTCCGATGAAGCCAAGTTCCTCAGAAAGTATTGCGAAAATAAAATCGGTCTGTGGTTCTGGTAAATAGAAAAACTTCTGCCGGCTTTGGCCCAAACCGAGACCAAACAATCCCCCGGGTCCGATTGCATAAAATGATTGAATCATTTGAAAGCCGCTCCCCAAAGGGTCTTCCCATGGATCCAGAAACGAAGTGATCCTTTTTATCCGGTACGGAGCCGACAAAATCAGACCAACAAAACCTAGTACCCCGATTAACCCTAAGCCAACAAAATGGCTGATTTTTGCCCCTGAAATAAAAATCATCACGATACATGTTCCAACCATGACCGTTCCCGTCCCAAGATCGGGCTGTAACATAATTAGTCCAAATGCCAAAAATACTAGGCCCAAAGATGGGAGCATCCCTTTTTTAAAGGAGGTGATCAACTTTTGCCGCTCAGATAAAAACTTAGCTAAAAAAGCAATCATCGCTAGCTTCATGAACTCTGATGGTTGAACCGAAAAGGCCCCTACACCAATCCAGCTCCTAGAACCATTTCTCGCCATTCCGATACCAGGAACCAGGACAGCCAGTAGCATAATGAAACAAATGATGATTAGGATTTTGGCCCAAGTTCGCCACGTCCAGTAATCCACATTCATGATGAAAAACATTGCTATAACCCCAACACAGGCAAACAGCAGCTGTCTTTTTGCAAAATAAAAGGAATCATCAAATTTATAAGTCGCCCAAATGGCACTCGCGCTGTAAACCATGATTAAACCTACGGTCAAGAGACTTAAGGTGACGATAATGAGAATGAGATCAGGATTGGATTTTTTTAATGGCACGGACATCCACCTCTAGGAAGTTTTTCGAGCCTGTACGAATATAAAACATGTATGCTGATTGCTTGTCAGCACTTTAGTCAAAAAAAAAGCGATAACGGCTCATTATCGCTTTTTCCCAAGGTGTCAACGTAGAAGCAGGTTCACTTCCTTCTGCGAAAGCTCTTATTTCAGTTTATGCACGGCCTCCATAAACATGTCTCCTCTTTGCTCAAAAGTTTTATATTGATCCCAGCTTGCACAAGCCGGGGAGAGGAGAATACAGTCGCCTTCATTTGATAATTCAAAAGCAGCCGGTACGGCCTTTTCTACATTATCGACACGTTTTATATTCGTTATTCCTATTTCTTTGGCTATCCGTTCAATTTTTTCTGCCGTTTCACCAAACGTAATCACGGCTTTGACATTTTTCATAGCAGGTTTTAACTCGTCAAATTCATTTCCACGATCCAACCCGCCTGCCAATAAGATTACAGGTTCTGTAAATGATGTTAGAGCTTTGGAAGCAGCAAGAATGTTTGTGGCTTTCGAATCATTATAAAATTTACGATTTTCAACGGTCGCCACAAACTGCAGACGATGCTCTACACCATAAAACGTTTTTAATACTTTTTGAATAGCTTCGTTAGCAACACCCTTAAGTTTGGCCGCTGAAATTGCCGCGAGCACATTTTCCAAATTGTGTTTTCCAGGAAGGGCGATATCTGAAACATCAATCACTTTTTCCCCTCGGAAAAAGACAGCAAAATCTTCGACATATGCTCCATTCTCATGTTTTACTTCAGTTGAAAATGGTACAAGCTCAGCCTTGGACTTATTTGCCATAGCCAAAACAGCATCTTGATCTGCATTAAAGATCATGAAATCTGAAGCTATTTGATTTTTCGTAATCGCAGCCTTTGCTTCAGCATATTCCTGCTTGGAGCTATGATAATCCAGATGCGCATCATATAAATTCGTCACGATTGAGATTTCAGGACGGAATTCCTCAATCCCCATCAACTGGAAAGATGATAATTCAATGACAATCGCGTCATCAGATTTTGCTTTCTCAGCAACACCAGAGGCAACCGTCCCAATATTCCCAGCAATAAGTGGTGATTTTTCACCGGTCTTCAACATTTCAAAAATCAACGTTGTCGTTGTCGTTTTCCCATTTGTACCCGTGATACCTATGAAAGGAGCTTCACTGATCTGATAGGCAAGTTCAACTTCCGTGATAACCGGAATCCCTTTTTCCAAAGCACCTTTAACAAGTGGATTCCGATAGGGAATTCCTGGGTTTTTTACAATCAGTTCAAATCCTTCATCAAGCAGTTCGATCGGATGGCTACCGCAAATGACTTTGATTCCCTGTTCAAGAAGCCCCTGCGCCTCCGGATTTTCTGATAATGGCTTCATGTCATTAACCGTCACGAAAGCACCTAATTTATGTAGAAGCGAAGCTGCCATCACTCCGCTTTTCGCCAATCCTAATACCAATACTTTTTTCTCTGAATACTTTACAGTCTCTTTCAATTATATCCACACCTCTAAATAGATTCCGAGTACCGCACACAGTAGCCCTACTGTCCAGAAAGTCACGACGACACGCCATTCTGACCAGCCAGAAAGCTCATAATGATGGTGAAGCGGACTCATTTTAAAAATACGCTTTCCAGTGGTTTTAAACGATCCTACTTGTAAAATGACCGATAGCGTTTCAATGACGAAGACGCCACCAATGATTACCAGCAGTATTTCAAGTTTAGTTAACAGGGCAATGGTAGCAATCGCTCCCCCAAGTGCTAAGGACCCTGTATCCCCCATAAATACCTTTGCAGGATGTGCATTGAAGACAAGGAAACCTAAAACAGCACCGACAACTGCTACAGAAAATATAGCAACATCATATTGTGACTGACTCCAAGCTAGTACTGCAAAAGCACCAAAAGCAATAGCAGACGTACCTGAGACAAGTCCATCAAGCCCATCCGTCAAATTGACGGCATTAGAAAAACCGACTAGCCAGAAAATCACGATAAAGAGATAAAACCAGCCAAAATCAATCGCAAAATCAGTACCAGGAATCGTCAATTCCGGATTAAAACGGTCCGTCTGCTTAAAGACGAAGTAAAAAATGACTGATATCACGATTTGGCCCAATAATTTTTGCTTCGAAGTCAAGCCTAGATTCCGCTTCATGACCACTTTGATAAAATCGTCCAAGAAACCTAATAAACCAAATCCTAAAGTAACGAATAATAATAAATACGTTTCGGTAGATGGTACCGAAAATTTAAAAGTCATTATTAAAGTAGCGATGGTCACCGATAATAATATAACCAGTCCGCCCATAGTAGGTGTTCCTGTTTTCTTTTGATGCGATTGTGGGCCTTCTTCCCGAATACTTTGCCCGAATTTCAATCTTCTTAAAAACGGGATAAAAATCGGCGATAGAAGAACGGTTACTAAAAACGCCACCAAAATTGTATAAAAAATTACTTGTTCCAACATTCCTTACTCCCTCATTCCTAACACAATTCAAATATAAATTCTACTTGTTGTCGTTTCATGTTTGCCCGGTGGGTCAAATATCTATGATTCAGACTGAACCCAACCTTCTTTGAATCGCTTTTTCTGCTTCTTCACGGTCATCAAAGTGCAGCACTTCATCACCGACTAATTGATATGTTTCATGTCCTTTTCCTGCTATTAAGATAACGTCGCCTGCTTTGGCTTTGGAAACAGCAAAATCGATTGCCTCTCTGCGATCTTCGATAACCGTATATTCTTTACCAGCTACACCAGCTTCCATATCCCGCAGGATTTGGGCGGCATTTTCACTACGGGGATTATCTGAAGTGAATATTGGGTCAGACGCCAATCTGCAAGCAATTTCGGCCATAATTGGACGCTTTGTTTTATCACGGTCCCCACCGCAGCCAACTATTACAAAAATTTTCTTTTCAGCAAATTCCCCTACTGTCTTCAAAACATTTTCTAGACTGTCCGGAGTATGAGCATAGTCAACAATGACCGGGAAATCCTGATTCGCCGAAATAAGCTCAAAACGGCCGGCAACACCTTTTATTTCCTCAATTGATTTAATGGTCTCATCCAGATCGTTCCCGGCGCATAGAGCAGCAGAAATGGCTGCTAGAACATTATAGACGCTGAATTTACCAATTAGCTGCAGTTGAACTTCACGCTCTTCTTTGCCTGCAGTCAAGGTGAATGCTGTGCCTTTTGCATCAATCTTTATATCCTTGGCATTAATATCAGCTTCTTTGTCAATTCCATATGTAACAACTGTAGCAGCGGTCACCTTGATGAAATCTTCTGTTGCAGCATCATCAGCATTAAGCACAGCATATTTGGGACGATTTTCTATGTAGGCATTGCCAAGCTGGGAGAAAAATAATGATTTTGCCTGCCTATATCTGTCCATGGTTTTATGGAAATCCAAATGATCCTGCGTTAAATTTGTAAAAACGGCAATATCATAATCACATCCGTGGACGCGCCCAAGCTCAAGCGCATGGGAAGAAACTTCCATGATAGCCGTTGAGACATCTGCTTCGGTCATTTCATGAAAAGCCTTCTGCAATGTAACGCTATCTGGCGTCGTATTCTTAGTTTCATACACCTTGTCAGCAACTTTTGTATACATGGTGCCAATCAATCCTGTTTTTTCCTTTTGATCCTCGAAAATCTTTTCAAGTAAATGACTGGTCGTCGTTTTGCCGTTCGTACCTGTAATTCCAATCAAGCGCACCTTTTGGGTCGGATGGCCGAAAAATGCATCGGCAAGGACCGCTTGGGCTCTGCTTGAATCACGAACAACAATTACTGGAACATTCAAGTCAAGCGGCCGTTCGGCGATCACTGCCGAAGCTCCATGTTCGACAGCTGATTGGGCAAAATCATGACCATCGACTGTATAACCTTTTATACAAACAAATAAACTTCCGTCTTTGACTTTACGGTTATCATTTTCAATGGAGGTGATCTCAGGATTTTCTCCTTCATACTTAAATAAGGAGTGTAAATAAGATAGTAATTTGTGAAGCTTCATTTTTCCATCCCTCTCAACTTAATTTGAGAATTCATTATATGTGATTAACTTTGGCTTGTCGAGAAACCAATTTTTATTATACGGGGTTTAGACGACTCCGTAAACAAAGCGGCTGATGATTCTTCAGCCGCCTTAACTAATCATATATTATTTTATACTTATTCTGTATTTTCGCCAAGATAAATTCTTATTGTAGAGCCTTCTTTTACTTTAACCCCTGCATCCGGAGCTTGATTTATGACTTTATCCCCATTACCGGCAATATCAAGTTTAAGATCGATGAGCTGGGTTTGCAACTCTTTCCTGCTCATACCCAAAACATTAGGCACCTCGATCATAACAGGATCCGTCCAGAGTGCTTCCTTTTCAATCTGGTTTTTCCTCGGCTTTACACCCATAGCCCTTAATGAATCTTCCATGATATTTCCGACGATTGGTGCGGCAACGACGCCACCGAATTGAACCGTTCCTTTAGGATTATCCACTGCTATATAGACAACGATTTGCGGATCATCCGCCGGAGCGACTCCAATAAATGAGAGTATAAAATTATTTTCTAAATATCGGCCATTTTCCGCTTTTTGAGCTGTACCCGTTTTCCCACCGACCCGGTACGACTCCACGAATGCTCCTTTACCGCTTCCTTTCGCAACAACGGATTCAAGTGCTTCACGGACTTTCTTGGAAGTTTCTTCTGAAATCACCCTTTTCTTCGCCTGGGGGGTCTTTCTCATTAGTACATCGCCATTTTTTGGATCAACCAGTTCCTTTGCAATGTAAGGTGTATATAATGTTCCTCCATTAACTGCTGCCGAAACCGCTGTGACCTGCTGAATAGGTGTTACAGCAACACCTTGTCCAAACGCAGTTGTTGCTTGCTCAACTGGACCTACCCGATCCATATTAAACATGATTCCTTTTCCTTCTCCTGTTAAATCAATTCCAGTTTTTTGTCCAAAACCGAAATCATTAATATATTTAAACAGCTTATCTTTGCCAAGACGGTTACCCAGCTCTACAAAACCAGGGTTACATGAGTTCTCAACAACTTCTAGAAAAGTTTGGTCTCCATGTCCTCCCCTTTTCCAACAATGCAGCGTGGACCCTGAGACTTCCACATGCCCGGAATCGTAAAAGTGTTCATTTTGTAAGTCGACCTTCCCTTCCTCAAGCGCTGCAGCAAGGGTGATGATCTTAAAAGTCGAACCCGGTTCATAAATACTCCAAACTGGTAAATTGCGATTATACACTTCAGAGGGTACATTTTGAAAATTAGCTGGGTCAAAAGTCGGCCTGCTCGACATCGCCAATATTTCCCCGGTATTCGGATCCATCGCAATGGCAATAAGACCATCAGGATTATAAGTCGCTTCTGCATTATCGAGTTCCCGTTCGACTATTGTCTGAATTCTGCTATCAATCGTCAGTTTCAAGTTATCTCCATCAACAGGCGGCTTATAGTCATCTGCCATATTCTCAAGCCTTTTCCCTTTGGCATCCGAATAAAATTTCACAAATCCTTTTTCCCCACTTAACTCCTTATCATAGGATAATTCAATTCCCATCAATCCCTGGTTATCCGAACCCGTAAAGCCAAGCACATGCGAGAGGTATTCCCCAAATGGGTAATGACGCTTTGAATCTTCGGCGATATACACGCCTTTTATCCCTAATGCTTTAATTTCTTTTGCCTTTTCATGAGATATCTTTCTACCTTCCGGAATTCTGACACTCATCTCCTGTTTCGTTAACCATTGATAAGCTTTTTCCTTCGTCATATCTAATATTGAAGCCAGCTGTTCCGCCGTCTCACCGGGGTTCTCAATCTGTCTCGGGATGACATATACTGTTGGTGCTGATATATTCGTTGCCAGTTCTACACCATTCCGATCTAAAATCTCACCACGTTTGGCCTCGAAAGGTATATTCCTGCTCCAGGAATCCTTAGCCAAACCGGTCAACTTGTCCCCAAGATAAAATTGAACAATCCCTAAGCGGATATCAATGATAAAAAACACAATGAGACCTACTGCCAATGCGATTGCCAGCCTTTTTCGGACCGTAACATTTGAAACACGCAAAAACAGGCACCTCCATTTCATACATGCTTCAATATATATGCTTGTCTACTCAATGCTAGACTAAGAAAACAATCAAAAAAAATAAAGAGGGTGATCTATTTGGATCACCCTCTTTCAGTTTGTAGACAAAAGGGGTTCGGAATTATAAAATTCCGAACCCCTTTTGAAATTCCCTTTGAATTTTGGCCCAAGGTTAAGATATTGGGGCACTACGAGCCCACTCTGTTAGGCCATTTTTGGACCTTGCCATGTCCAATTGGCCATCTTCTTTAAATTAATGGCAGCGAAAGTAAGCATCGCCTGCATCGACAATTTTTTAAGTCCCCTTAAAGTAGTCCAACGCATACCATGCTTTTCTTTTGCATCTGCGAATACACGCTCAATCGTTTCTTTACGTTTCGCATATATAGGTTTTACATCTTGATGAGTACGCAGATGATCTGCTTCTTCCACATATGCTTGCCAGATATGCCGTGTCACCACTTTTTGGTGGTCTTTGCTTTCTGTACACCGTGATAAAGATGAGCATGTTGCACAAATGTGTTTTGGCGATTTGTACTCGCGATAGCCCTCTTTATTTGTTGTTGAGTACTTTAAAGTCTCGCCCGAAGGGCAAAGGTAACAATCAAAATGTTCATCGTAAATATATTCATGTTTGCGATAGAATCCTTCTTTTGTACGAGGACGTGTATAGGGTAAAGCCGGTGTAATTTCTTTTCCAAATAGATAGCTTGTAATGGCTGGTGTTTTATAAGCTGCATCTGCCGCAACGGCTTCGGGTTTTCCAACTTTCTCAATCACTTGTTCAACAAGTGGCTCTAATATATGACTATCATGCGTATTTCCAGGTGTTACAATCGTTCCCAGTACAAAACCTTTGCGGTCTGCGGCCGCGTGGAAAGAATAGGCAAACTGTTTTGTTCGTTCATCTTTCACATAGTAGCCACTCTCAGGATCAGTTGTACTTTCTTTAATCTCTTTGGTTTCTTCCTTATCAAATTTATCCGGTGGGAAAGGCTTCTTTCCATGGTTTTCACGATCTTGATTTATTTCTTCTTGAAGGCGTCCTTGATACGCTCGTGTTTCCTTGCGAACGATTTTCTTTTCAAATTTCCGCTTATTCGCACTGGCTTTCACATGTGTGGAATCAACGAATACGTGCTCTGCACTTATTAACTTTCTATCGGCAGCTGTCATTAAGATGCGATAGAATATCTGTTCAAACAGGTCTGTATCTTTAAAGCGCCGCTCATAATTTTTGCCGAACGTTGAGAAGTGTGGCACTTTATCATGGAAACCGTAACCTAAGAACCAACGGTAAGCCATATTTGTTTCAACTTCTTCAATCGTTTTACGCATTGAACGAATACCGAAGGTATATTGAATGAATGTCAGTTTAACTAAAATAACTGGATCGATACTTGGGCGACCTACCTCTGAATACATATCTTTTACCAAATCATAAATGAAAGTGAAGTCAATGGCTGCCTCAATTTTACGAACCATATGGTTCGCTGGCACCAGTTGATCCAAAGTAAACATTTCAAGTTGATCTCGCTGAATAGAATCATGTTTAGAAAGCATTCTTCATCACCTCAAGTTTTAATACGTTTATCTTAAAACAAAAAAGATTGTAGGCAAAAGTGTTTATTTCTAATTGTTAAAACAAAGTTGATTGGAACGGAAGGTGCGAGACTCCTGCGGGAAAAGCGTGTCCAAGGGAGACCCCACAGGCGCAAAGGCGCCGAGGAGGCTCCCTGACCGCCCGCGGAAAGCGAGTGCCTGGAGTGGAAATCAACGTTCGAATTTTTACAACCCCTCAAAAAAACTGTAGACAAACTCGATTTTCATCGAGTTTGTCTACAGTCTGAAAGAGGGTGATCTATTTGGATCACCCTCTTTTTTAAAATATCTATATTTTTAATCAGACCCTTTATTCTCATTACTTGATAAATTATCGGCAGCGCCTTCTGGTTGGGACAATTCAACATTGAAAGAGTCCCCTTCCTTAACCTTTTTACCTACCTTGATATTCTGTTTACTCACATAACCTGTTCCTGAAGTTTGGAGATCCAGCTTCGCAACCTTAGCTAATTTCATTACATCACGTAAGGACCATCCTTTCATATCAGGAACTTTCATATCACCTTCTGTTCGAAGGATTATTTTTTCACCCTGTAAGAGGGTGCTCCCTGCTTTAGGTGATTGATCGAGAACTTTTCGACCGCTTCCGATCGTACTAACTTCATATCCTAACTGTTCCAGCTCCTTAACAGAAGAACTCTCAGATTGATTAGTATAGTCTTCAATTTTATTGGCTGTTTGTTTTTTCACATCAGAAGGCTTTATATTTAAATATTGCAGGCTATTTTGCATGACAGGATTAAATATTTCAGACAATGGATCCGCTCCTACATATGTGGCACCTAAGTTTGGCTTTTTGACCGCCACATAGATGACCAGTTGTGGGTCATCTTTTGGAGCCATACCTAAAAAGGAGAATACATAGTTATTCTTCCCTTCTAAATATCGGCCTGTTGGACCGGCAATCTGAGCTGTACCTGTTTTCCCTGCTACTTCGTATCCTTCAATGGCATATTTTTTCCCTGTTCCTTTTTTCGCAGAGATTACCGTTTCCAAATAGTCACGTACTTGCTTAGCAGTCTCTGCTGAAATCGGTTCACCTGATACTTTTGGTTTTGTCGTTTTCAATACTTTTCCGGTATCCTGATCGGAAATACTTTTAATCACATACGGTTGCATCATTTTTCCATCATTGGCAATTGCCGAAGCCGCTTGGATCTGTTGAATCGGTGTAACGGTTGAACCTTGGCCAAAGGATGTTGTAACCTTTTCAAGCTTATATTTATATTGAATTTTACCAGTTATCTCATTCGGCAGATCAATCCCCGTCTTATTATCGAAACCAAACTTCGTCAAATATTCTCGGAAGGTATCCGCACCGATTTTATCCATTGCCAATGTCGCAAAAGCGACATTGGAAGAACGTTGTACACCTTCAAGAAAGGTCATACTTTTTCCTCTTTCGATTCCGCTGTGATCACCGATGGAGCCCGCTCCCGTCTTGTAAGTGCCGGCAGTAAAACTTTCATTGGGATTAAAGACCCCTTCTTCCACAGCAGCTGCAAGGGTGAACGTTTTCATGGTTGAGCCTGGTTCGAATGATTCTTCAATAGCAAGGTTACGCCACGTATCCGTAAGCCCCTCTTTCGTTGTCGGATGGAAGGTAGGTCTTTGCCCCATCGCTACAATTTCCCCCGTTTTGGGATTGGATACAATCGCTATGATTTGCTCGGGATCATACTTTTCTTGCACTTTACTCAACGAATCTTCCAAGAAAGTTTGTATTTTCTTGTCGATGGTCAACATTACATCATTACCATTATCCGGAGCTACCACCTTTTCCTTCGTATCCGGTAAAAGAATTCCCCATTTGTCACTGTCATATGTCAGCTTTCCATCCGTTTCCTGCAATTCTTTATTGAGGTACTTTTCAATTCCGAACTTACCAGCCATTTCTCCGGTTTTCTCATCTTTTTCTACATAGCCAATTAGATGAGATGCGAAGATTCCATTCGGATAAAAGCGTTTATTCGTTCTTCCAAATGTAATTCCCGGCAGTTCCAATTTTTCTATTTTCTGTTTGACAACCTGAGTCAAATCCTTGCCGGCCTTACCAAACTCCACCTGGTATGCCTCTTTTTTCGTAAGGCGCTCATAGATGTCCTGCTCATCCATATCTATATATTTAGCAAGTTTAGCAGCCGTCATTTCTGGGTCTTTGACATGCTCAGTTTCCTTTTCACTAAGTACAGCCCTTAAAATATAGGAAGAAGTATCCTCGGCAATGACTTCACCCTTTGTATCGAGGATACTTCCCCTTTTAGCTTCTATGACCTGTTCTCTTTCATATTTCTTGTCGATTTTCGAAGCTAGTACCTCACCACCGGCTGTGCCTGTCACCTGAATATACAAAAAGCGGCAGATTAATACAAAAAAGAGCAGGCCGAATAAGAAGAATAATCCGGCTGCTCCATGCTTCATATTTTTTTGTTTCTGCATTATCACTGCACACCCTTCACATTATTCTTATTTAACTTGAACCCTAGCTCTTCAGCTTTTTTCCAAATTCTTTCGTATGTACTAAGTTCATCAACCTGCACTTTCAAATCTTCGTTCACTTTACTCTGTTTATCAATTGATACTTCGACTTGCTGGATCTCTTTATTCGTTTCATAAATGGCCGCTTGGTTAGAAACTATTTTCACTCCCAAAAATGTAACCATAATAGCAAGGGCACATAGTAAGATTACTTCACCAATGGATATCTTCGCTTTACGGATGACCACTGTTTGATGTGTCTGTTGTTGCTGTTGGTCTTCATATTGCTGTTCTTGCATTTTTTTGGCTATAGAACTCATTCATGCTCCCCCTTACTGATTTTTCTATATTTATTGTTTCTCGGCAATTCTTAACTTAGCTGAACGGGAACGATTATTCCCTTCCAATTCTTCTTCTGAAGGTAAGATTGGTTTTCTCGTGATTAATTTCATAGGCGGTTTAAATTCATCAGGAATAACTGGAAGTCCATGCGGAAGGTCAGGCAAGGCACTAGCTTTCTTAAATACTGTTTTACAAATTCTATCTTCTAGAGAATGGAATGTAATGACAGATATTCTTCCTTCTATATCCAATAGGGAAATAGCTTGCTCTAAAGAATCTTCAAAGACACCAAGTTCATCATTTACAGCAATTCGTATTGCTTGAAATACTCGTTTCGCGGGGTGTCCACCTTTTCTTCTTGCCGGTGCAGGAATTCCATCTTTAATTAGCTCTACAAGCTCAAACGTTGTTTCAATCGGTTTTATTTCACGAGCTGCTTCAATTTTCCTGGCAATTTGTTTAGAAAATTTTTCTTCTCCATATTGAAAGAAGATTCTCATCAATTCATGGAATGACCAAGTATTCACAACATCATATGCAGAAATAGCAGCACTCTGATCCATCCTCATATCCAGCGGCGCATCATGGTTATAACTGAATCCTCGCTCTGGCGTATCCAATTGTGGAGATGACACACCTAAATCATAAAGAATCCCATCCACTTTCTCGATTCCCCGGGCATTCAACTCTTCTTTTAAGTATTTAAAATTATTAGGAACGAGTACAATACGGTCTCCATAGCTTTCTAATTTAGCCTTAGCATTCTGAATAGCCGTCTCGTCCTGATCAAAAGCATAAAGTCTGCCCTTGTCAGATAGCTGTGAGAGCAAGTATTCACTGTGGCCTGCCCCTCCTAAAGTACAATCTACATAAATTCCATCAGGTTTGATGTTTAATCCATCAACCGTCTCTTTTAATAACACTGTTGTATGTTGAAACATGCTAGACATCCTTCCAATCGGTTATTGAGTAACTCTATTTCTGAGGGCAGCCTTAAATATCAAAGCCAATCATATTTTCTGCTATCTCAGCGAAAGAATCCTCTGAAGCTGAAAAATAGTTTTCCCAAAGGGATTTGCTCCAAATCTCAATACGATTGGTAACACCAAGAATTACACATTCTTTTTCCAATTGGCCATATGAAGTAAGCGGCGTGGGAATATTTATTCGCCCTTGTTTATCTATTTCGCATTCTGTTGCTGCCGAAAAGAAAAAACGGGTAAAGGCTCGGGCATCTTTTTTTGTTAAAGGCAGGGCTTTCAGCTTCTCTTCAAGCAGCTTCCACTCTTCCATAGGGTAACCAAATAAACATTGATCAAGTCCACGGGTCAGTACAAATTGTTCCCCAAGGTTGTCCCTGAATTTAACTGGGACAATCAGACGACCTTTTATATCGATGTTATGATGGTACTCTCCCATGAACATACCCACAACCCCCACATTCTAATCTCAATGTACCACATTCCCCCACCTTTCTCCACTTGTTTTTACTTTCTCCTTATAAGTAAAAATTCCCTTCTTTTCTTCTTAAGTTTATTTAGCCAATTTATTTAAAGACAACACCATTTCACTCGAATTAACGCACACTAAGACACAGTCACACTAATACTGTCGAAGGCTTACATGCCAAATGGCCACAAACAAAAAAAGACAGGCTGGTCGCCTGTCTTTCTGCTGATTTTTATAGTCCCATTCTTCCTAAAGGTAGGTGAGTCTCTTTGTTCAAAATCATTTGCCCACCACTCTCATCCAACCAGGTGAGTTTTTCTACAAAAAAATCAATTTGTGCTGGTTATTGAACTGATAATCCAGTTTCATAATTTCCCGAACAAAATCTGGTCCATATTGATTCAAGTAATAAAAAACATTCCAAATCCTCTCCTGTGGTGATTCCAGAGGATACAGCGAATTTGCTATCCGTTCAAACTTTTTCAATACAACCGAGTGGCGTTCCTTAGTACGGTCACCAATTTTCCCATACATGAAATCCAATTGCTTTTGGATGAATTCGATATTTTTATTCAACATCGGCTCAAGACCTCTATCTAACGAAACAGCGTGCACTGATAGCTTTTCATGATTATCTTCAAGTTGCGATTTCAACTGCCCGAATAATTGATCAATCGTCTCATCCTTCACAGTATCAAGGTAACATCGAACAGCATTCGTGGTTCCTTCAGTCAACACGGTCTCCAACTCGAGTTCTGTTTCCTCAAGATCAGTTTGAACGCCACGCTCTACAAGCGTGATGTTTAACCTCGGAACGATTGGCGGCATCTTCATTGAAAACAACTCAAATGCCTGTTTCAATTCTGCCCAATAAGCAATTTCCCCCGGTCCAGAAATAAAAGCTAATACCGGGAAAAGCATTTCCTGCATAAGCGGACGAGTAATGACATTATTGCTTAGTTGTTCTGGATGACCTTTGGCTATCTGCAAGAGTTCCTGCTCAGAAAATGAAACCTCTCCGTTCTTCCCGCTGAACATACCATCTACCCGTTCGAGCAAACATCGATCTTTTTTATCTGTATCATAATAAAATAAATTAGCTGCCTGTTTATCCATTTCTATCATTTTTGCATAGCCTTGAGCATGCATATATGATTGTTGCTCCACGACAACTTCTGCAATCCGTTCACTTTTTTTAATCATCGATTCAAAGAAGCCTGTTTCAATTTCCCTTAGTTTCGGATCACCAGCATCGACAAGTAAAAGGCCATATTCATGGAACCATTCGTGAATCAGACGGGCAAAAAAGTCGACGAATGTGTTCGATTGCTCGATTGTTTCTTTAATATCAATAAGAAGTTTATTCGTAAAGGCTGTTTCTCCGTAAGTTTCAATGATTTCTTCGAACCACTTCTCTGCCTTTTCCGTATCAAGCTCCACATCCGAAATCATTGTTTTATATGGCTGATATGAAGGGTATGTCTTTTTATTAGGTTTATTGTTTTTCATCACATAAACATGATTGACTTCAGCTAAATCATGATCTTCACCAGCTATCCAAAAAACAGGAATTACAGACTTCCCTAGTTCTTTTTCTTGTTCTTCTGCAAGCTTAATGATTGATATCACTTTATGAATCGTATAAAGCGGACCTGACAATAAACCAGCCTGCTGCCCGCCAATCACGACCACTGAATCGTTACTGCGCAGCCTTTCAATATTTCCATTAACAGCATCACTGCTTGGAAAACGAGACATGTATTGTTGTATGTAATCTGATAACTCCCCTCGTAAAAACGAACGGTTCATCAATTCAAGGTATCTATTACGATATATGTCCGGATTGGACAGGTCATAGTGAAAATACTCCTCAGTTTCAAGACGGTTTTGTAAATAGTCCGATGCAAAACGATTTAAAGATGGTAACGCGAGATCTTTCATCTCCATTTCTGTTCTCCCTTTCTCTGCAACTACAATTCTTTTTAGAGTATAACATTCTGTTTTAAGAAAACAAAAGAAGTTGCCCAGCAGCAGAAAATTGATGTTATGTTCTATGTTATGTAGTCAATATCTTCGTAATACTTGTAATCAAACCAATGGAAAATAATAGTAGGTAAGCGCAGAAAAAGAAGGCAAAATTCACTCTCCAAAAACCTTTTAAAACCTTATGAAAAATGATTTCTTCTTTCACCTTATAATGGACAAGAACAACAACAAATGCGTTGACAATCATGATCAGCATGATCACCCAAAGAATATGTATATCCCAAATTGTAATAATTAAATAATGGACTGATAAAACGAAAAGTAATGTACTCATATCCATCGCAAATTGAACGGATCGTCTATGGTTTCCAGTGAATTGTTTAGCACCGATAAAAAATAGAATATACCCTATAAAGGGCAAGGTAATAAATATCGCAGCAAGACTTGATACAAAGTTCGGCACACCCTCATCCCCCCTGAGACTCTTTTCCTTTAACCATCTTATATAGAGAAGCCGTTACGCAATCACTTTTCTCTTTTCCCTTTGCCTCCGAGAGGATATAACCCAAAATAGCATCGATTTCCGTTTTCCTGCCATTATCTATGTCTTTGAGCATGGAAGATCGGTTTTCTGCTGTTGCAAAGCATACGGATTTTACATGTTCAAATGACCCCATCTTATTTGGCAATTCTAAAATAGCAGAAATTTCCTCGAAAAGAGCCTGAAACAGCTGATAATAAAAGGGATTACTGATTAATTTTCCATTTTCCACAGATAGTATCGCTGTTAATGGATTAATAACTGCATTAACGACCAGCTTATCTATCAGCATAGAGTGATAGTTCTCACTCTTAGAAAAAGGAAAACGATTGATTTTTTCATCTAATAACGACAGCTGATCAAGACTTCCTTTGAAGGATGCCACCCGCGTGATACCGAGTCCCGTATGCTCCACAGTATTTTGGTCATGTTTCAGGGCCCCATGCTCCACTACCCCAACATAGATGACTGGTGATTGCAGCTGTTTCAAATAAGATATATGTCCATAGCCATTCTGCAAGAATAGCAATGGAACTTGTATTCGTTCAATGACGGGTAAGATTTGCGAAAGGTGATATTGCTTAACAGTTATTATGATAAGATCTTCACTCGATGTACCTTCTTCCATAGCTTTCGAAACTATCCCTGTTAGCAACCGGCTTTCCCCATTCTCAATAAAACACAGACCATCACGATTTATAATGGATGCTTGTTCCGTTGTACGAGTATAAAGAGTAACACTATGATTCCCACTCAAACGAGATGCGAACAACAAACCGATTGCCCCGCCCCCTATGATTCCAATTCTCATAATAACCTTCCTTACTTTTTGATATATATTTACTATTTTAACACATTTTCTTTTTTAACCTGCGGCGATTCCTCCTCTCGATCGAAGAAACCCCTGCATCGCTATCCCCATGCTCATTTCCGCTCGCTATAAAAATAAGGGGAGCGAATTATAAATACGACAGCCTAAGTTTTATTTCCTTCTTTATGAGATAAATTAATGGTATATTAGATATAAAAGCCGAGCCGTTTTTTTGACTTTATAGGAACAAAAGATACCTCCAGTCTTAAGCCGACGAGAAATCGAAGGAAAAAGGGCGGGGGATACTCGGCTGTAAGCATTTAGTCAGCAAGGATGAATCGATTGATGCCACACTAGATTTATGCCTTAAGCTGGAATTCCACATGATAACTTAGCATTGAGGTACTTTCAAAGGTATTGTTGGAAGAGGTTTATCAGAATTAAGGGGGAGCTTTTTTATGGAATACAAGGTGGAGAGATTACTTGTAAATTTTAAAACGCTTGAGGAATTCAAAAAATTCAAAGAATACGGGATACAGGAACTGTCAATGCTCGATGATTTAGAAGGTAACATCATTGAAAATGACAGCCAATCACCTTTTTACGGTATCTTTTATGGTGACAAACTTGTAGCAAGGATGAGTCTGTACAAAAAAAGTGCTAATTTTGACCAGTATTTTGATAATACAAGAGACTTCCTCGTTCTTTGGAAACTTGAAGTCTTGCCTAACTATCAGAAAAAAGGTTATGGAAGAGCTTTAGTTGAATTCGCTAAAAGTCTGAACATGCCAATCAAAACGAACCCAAGAGTTCATTCACAAGACTTTTGGAAAAAAATGGATTTCTCTGCTGTTTCCTATGATATGGACCGGGACCTTGGAGAAAACCCGCTAATTTGGAGCCCATTTGTCAAACAAGAAGAGAACATAAACATAGATACACAAGAATAAGGTGATAAAAAAAGCGGGCGGATATTTCCACCCGCTTTTTTTATTTATTAACCCTTTCCAAATTTCCGTTTTTATCCATTTGAAAACTAACTTTCGGATTCGCCTTTTCGTCTTCTAGCACACTGAGCTTTCTAGCCCGCTCCATAATTTGCATTAACGCACGATAATCTTCCTCTACCACTTTCAAGTTTTCTTTCAACAGTCTATTTTCATCCTGTAAACGATCATTTTCCTGTTCAAGTAAAAGTGAGTGCTCAGAAATTTGTTCTTTTTCCTTACTATCAAGTTGGATTAATTCATCCATTTTCGTTAAATATAATATAACTTCCTGAAGGGTAATAGATTCATTTTCCCTTTCCTCGTTTGTCTTTTGTTCAATAGTCTTGAATTCTGCTACTACAGTTTCCGTTTCAAAATCGGTTTCCTTTACAGCCTGTTCTTTCCTTTGCTTTTTGGCCAGCTCAATTCCTGATTTATATTGCTTTCTTACAAAAGAATTCCAACGAAATCCACAAGCGGCTGATGTTCTCGATACCTGCTTCCCTACTTCTTCAAATGCCCTTAACTGTGTACTGCCTTCTCGAATATGCCTTAATACCACTTCAACCAGCAACAAATCCTCATCCTGTGTCCATGCATCTTGTCTCGTAAGTGACATCTCTCTACCTCCCAGCAAGTTTTACTTCATAATATGCACATGCTAGGAAAGATAGAAGAAATATAGAGGGTGTAACATTTATTTTTTCTTGTTTAAAAACCGATCGACTGCAGCATGATGTGCATCAGTCGCCCATAGTTTAGCACATTCACGAATTTCCGCTTCCATTCTTCCTTTTATCCCGCTATCCTTCCATTTCTTGACCAATAATTTTTTATAAGCCATCAGTACTCCTGTCTCATGACGAAGTAAATCTTCTACAAATTCTTCCCATCCATTCGTATCTTCTTCGATTATCTTATCTACGAAACCAAATTCCCTGGCTACTTCAGCTTTATGTATTTTTGCATCCAACAATAGTTTCAGCGCTTTTTGCTCTGGTATTTTCTCAAGTAAAAGCGAAGCACCGCCCCATCCTGTCGTAATCCCAAGTGTCCCCTGTACAAAACCAAGTTTCACTCCACTTTTTGCCAATCTAAAATCACAAGCAGTCGCTATTTCACACCCGCCACCGACAGCACTCCCATTAAGAAGTGCTAGTGTAGGTTTTGGAAAAACCGCTAGTGTATAAAGAATCTTACCCATTTTTGATAACATGGTAAAGGCCTCTTCCTCTGTGTAGAGGTCATGAAACTCGCTTAGATCCCCACCTGAACAGAATGCCTGAGAGCCTGCCCCTGTCAGGACCAGCATCTTTACTTCATCGTCGCTTGCCGCTTTTGACAAAACCGCCTCAAGTTCGTCCATTAATTGATAATTCACAGCATTCCTTTTTTCCGGTCTATTAAATAAAATCTTCATGTAACCGCGTACATCCTTTTCAACAATTAGCACTTGATTCATGTAAACACCTTCTCCAATAAATTGTCTGTCAATCTGCAAAAAATTCTAAATATTCTGCCAAAAATCTTGGTAAAAAAAGCACAGAGAAATATCTCTGTGCTTTGATTAGCGTGTTGCATCAAGAAAGCAAAGCTTTCAAGTAGGTCAAGAAATTATTTTGCGACAACTTCTTTTCCTTTGTATGTTCCACATTCTTTACAAACGTGATGTGAAAGAGTCATTCCACCACAGCTTGGGCATTCTACCATACCAGGTACTTGAAGCTTGAAGTGTGTACGACGTTTTCTTTTTACAGTTTTCGACGTTCTTCTAAAAGGTACAGCCATTATTCCCACCTCCTTAAAAAATATAAAAAAGCTGGAAAAATCGAATTAACGATTTTTCGTTCCAATCAAGATTCTTTATTGTTGTCAAAAAAGTCGGCAAGCTTTGCAAATCTCGGATCAACCTTATGTTTACTTTCTTCTTCAGAAATAACAGCCCAGTCTTTCCCAGATTGAGGAGCAGCTTCGTTCGAATCGACATCCTCACAAAAAACCTGCATCGGAATTTCTAGCAATAAATTTTCTTTAATTACCGGTATAAGGTCTACAACATCGCCTTCCACAACAGTGACATCATCTCCGTAGAAATCAGTGTCATCTGCCTTTAAAAGAAAGGTTTCCTTTGTATCAATATCAATCGGATATTTCACGTCTACCAGTGTACGGGAGCATGGTAATGTTAATTCACCTGAAAGATGCAAGTGAAAAGTAATCTCGGTCGAGTTGATATCAGCTCTTCCTGCTACTCTAATCGGAGAAACATCGCGAATTTGCGGGTCTCTTTCCTTAATGTCTAAGACATCCACTAGTTCATCAAACCGTAAATCTTTGTCCCGAATTTTTTGAAGTTGACTAATCGTCCATTTCAAATGAAATCACCTCAAGGCAACAAAAATAATTATAGCTTTCAATTATAAGTTTGTCAATATTTTTTCTTTACACTATAATGTAGTCATCCTAACTGATTATCCAAGTTTATGATTCATTTTAAACAAAAAATCACGAAGAATCATTATAGTAATTTTACTTGAAATACTATTTTAGCACTAAGTTGAAAAAATACAAAGTTTTTCTCTGAGGTGAAGGAATGAAAGCTTGCGGTTTAGTAGTCGAATATAACCCTTTTCATAATGGACATGTTTTACATGCTAGAGAAAGTAGAGAAAATACAGGGGCAGATGTCGTGGTAGCGGTTATGAGCGGACCATTCTTACAGCGCGGTGAACCTGCTATTGTCAGTAAATGGGCAAGGGCGGAAATGGCTTTACGCGGCGGCATTGACCTTGTCATCGAGCTTCCCTATGCCTTTGCAACCCAGAAGGCGGAGATCTTTGCAAAAGGCTCGATTTCTCTTTTGGAATACCTTGGCTGCGACTCTTTTTGCTTTGGAAGCGAGGATGGCCGAATTGAACCATTCATAATGGCTCATAAAATTCTTTCTGACAATTCTGTAGCAATCGATGCAGCCATTAAATCGGCCATGGATGCCGGTAACAGCTATCCGACAAGTGCCTCCTTGGCTTTTCAATCGATAATCCAAAATGATGATGTGCTGGATTTGACGAAGCCAAATAATATTCTTGGTAAAGAATATGTTAGTGTTGCCCTAAAAAACAGTTTTTCAATTCAACCCTATACGATTAAACGGGTTGCGGCCGGATACCATGAAACACAGTTGACTTCCGAGTCGATAGCAAGTGCAACAGGAATCCGGAAAGCCCTCATGGAACAAAAACAGGAATTGGAGGCTGTTGCTGGCTATATTCCACAATCAACAAGAATCGGCCTTGAGCATTATTTATCGACCTACCGTACCTTACATGACTGGGAAATGTATTGGCCTATGTTGAAATACCGGATTCTATCCTCTTCACTAATGGAGTTGGCAGAAATTTACGAAATCGAAGAAGGCATTGAGCACCGATTTAAGGAAATGGCAAAACAAGCTGCAACCTTTTCAGACTTCATGGCCGCAATGAAGACAAAGCGCTATACCTGGACACGACTCCAGCGGATGTGCGTCCATATTTTCACACATACCTTAAAGGGAAAAATGATACACAATGATCTACCTTCTTATATCAGACTCCTTGGCATGAATGCCCAGGGGCAGGAGTACCTTCGCACCGTCAAGAAAGACTTGCCGGTTCCGCTCATCTCTAAACTATCAGCATATCAAAAGCATGGCATTGAAACGGACTTACGGGCGGCACAGGTATATGCATTGGGCTTACCTGAACCATATCAAGCTTCTTTAATGAAACGAGAATACGAATCACCAATTATTATTAAATAAAGAAAATACCGGTTAACAGTGTTTTTGACGAAATTTAACAAAAAAAAGCGCAAACAGATGAACTGCTTGCGCTTTTTTTATTCTTCTTTTTCCTTTAATTTCGTTAGATAATCCAACGCATCTTCAAAATTGTCAACCGGGACAATTTTCATTTTTGTTTCAATGTCCTTTGCTACAACCAATGCGTCTTCATAATTCGAGCCAGCTGCTCCGTTTTCATTTGGCGCAAAGAAAATTTCCGCTCCGGATTTATCGGCAGCGACAATTTTCTGTTGAATCCCTCCTATTGGGCCGACTATTCCATCATCTGACATCGTTCCTGTCCCCGCAATATCGTAGCCTTTTGTGAGATCTCCCTCTGTTAATTGATTATAAATTTCCAAAGAAAACATCAATCCAGCTGAAGGACCACCTATTTGTTCAGAATCTATGGCGATGGCAGGTTTCGTTGTGACCCTTCGATTATC
The DNA here is from genome assembly GCF_001273755.1 of Peribacillus butanolivorans. Taxonomy (GTDB): domain Bacteria; phylum Bacillota; class Bacilli; order Bacillales; family DSM-1321; genus Peribacillus; species Peribacillus butanolivorans. The sequence continues at coordinate 1,231,128 of NZ_LGYA01000001.1, read as the reverse complement.
ATCGAGAGAAATGCCTATCCCAACCCTACTTGGATCATCTTTAAAAGACTGCAACGAGAGATGAGCTGTTTTCTCTGTCTCTTCCCTCTTATACACTAATTCAACTTCGTCTCCAGCCTTTTTCCCATTAATGTAATCCATGAATTCCTCTGCGGACTTAAATTTCACATTATCCACCTGAATGATTTGATCGCCCGCCTTCAGTTCTTTTGCAGCTGGCATTCCTTTTAGCACGTCCAAAACATATACACCTAAGTACTCGTAATCCACTTCTTTCCCTGCTTTTTCATAAGCTATTTGGATTGCATTATTTTTAGAACCGTCCATTAAATGCAACTGCCTAATATTATATTCTTCATCGGTTTCATCCTCGCTACGAATCGATGTCTCCGGATAAATTTCCTGATAATCACTCCACTTTGCCAGCATATAGGAATAAATATTAGCCTTGCCCATCCTTACCGTGGTCAGCATAAAGCTACCTTCCGCTTCATCACCGCCGGAAACCTCAATTATTGGCTCTAATTCTTTAGCCATTCCTGGTTTTGACACATAATAAGGTAGGGTATAAAGAGCAGATGCTATCAGTAGTATAGCGGCCACCAGGAAAGTGCGTACATACATTTTACGGTTCATCTTCAAATGACTCCTTCCAAGTAACAATGCTTTGCTTAATTTGATCGATCTTTCCTCTTGCAGCTTCTTCTCCAATACTAATTATCTCCTGTATGTTTGTAAATGATTTCGAGCTGTATTTCTCAACCCTAGGGCGGATCATGACGTCTGAGGCAAACTCCCTGCTTTTAACCAATTCCATTTGAAGGATATCGAGGCTTTGCATGATAACATCATAGATAGAGTTTATCTCCATATCTTGTTTAACATGAGCGACATCTACTCCTATTATGATATCCGCTCCCATATCCTTCACTACAGAAACAGGAACCCTGTCAACAACGCCTCCATCGACAAGAAGTCTATTTCCGATTTTTTCCGGAATGAAGATGCCAGGAATTGAGATGCTTGCTCTGACAGCAGGGGCAATAGGACCTTCCTGAAAAATGACTTTTTCTCCAGTTTTTATATCCGTAGCAACCACTGCTACAGGAATATCAAGTTCTTCAAATTTCTTTCCATATGTAAATACCCTAATTAAATCTTTTGTCCGTTTACCTGAAATGAAACCCATTTTAGGTATTGTAAAGTCTAAATAATATTTTCGTTTAAAAGCCCTCGACAGCTTATAGAGCCTCTCAATATCTGAACCTGCGCCATAAAAGGCAGCAACCATCGCCCCCATGCTGCTTCCTGCAATCATATCTATCGGAATGCCTTCTTGCTTCAACACCTTTATCACGCCAATATGGGCAAAGCCTCTTGCTCCTCCAGACCCAAGTGCAAGCCCAATCTTTGGTTTTGACAAAGAAATCCCCCCTCTCTGTAAGAAGTTCAAAATATTGAAATAACACTCATACAAAGTTATGGTCTTAAACAGATTTATAGAAGCATATTGTTTATATTGACAGTGAAACAAGCATGGTAGCACGAACAAAGACTCCCAATGTAATGAAATTGAAATATTACAGCCATTTCTAGTACTTAGTATCTTCATTTTATCATGTTTTTACAATCGATAACCCATACTGTGCATTACTTTTCGAGAAAAGGAAGTTCGTATTTTATATATACGAAACGAACTGCCCTTATTTAGTATCCCTTCAAGAGGAGGCTGAACTTTGCTTAAATCAAAATCTAAAACAGTATTATTAGCTCTCACCGTCACGATGATGACAATTGGCTTAATCATTTTCCCCCAGGAATCTTTTGAAGCTTCCAAAGGTGGGCTGAATATGTGGTGGAAAATTGTTTTCCCTTCTCTCCTACCCTTCTTAATTTTCTCAGAGTTATTAATCAGTTTTGGTGTTGTCAGATTCATTGGAGTCATACTCGAGCCGTTCATGCGCCCTTTATTTCGAGTACCCGGAGTGGGCGGTTTTGTCTGGGCGATGGGACTTGCCTCTGGGTTTCCAGCCGGAGCCAAATTCACCGTAAGGCTTCGTCAAGAGAAACAGGTGACCCGCATTGAGGCTGAAAGACTTGTTTGCTTTACTAATTCATCAAATCCATTATTCCTGTTTGTTGCCGTTGCTGTAGGGTTCTTCCATAATCCTCAATTAGGTATCATCCTTGCACTCTCCCATTACCTAGGAAATTTTTGTGTAGGAATTTTAATGCGCTTTTACCGTTGGAAAGAGGAAAAGTCCCAGTCGAAAGGAATCACCAAACTACCTTCCATTAGACAAGCCTTTAGCCAGATGCATCGAACCAGGCTAAAAGAAACGAGACCATTTGGAAGTTTGCTTGGAGATGCTGTTCTATCCTCCATCCAAACTCTTCTAATGATCGGTGGATTCATCATTCTTTTTTCGGTAGTCAATAAACTTTTATTTCATATGAATATTACCGGACTGCTAGCCTCGTGGGTCGGAGGAATATTACATATTATGAATTTCCCTGATTCTTTAAGCCTCCCGTTTATTTCAGGGTTGTTTGAAATGACTCTTGGCTCAAAATTAACCAGTTCAGTCGAAAATGCGAGCCTCCTTCAGCAGACTGTAATGACAAGTTTCATCCTAGCTTTCAATGGATTCAGCATTCAGGCGCAAGTAGCCAGTATTATAGCCGCATCAGACATTCGGTTCATGCCATTTTTTCTAGCTAGAATTGCACATGGTTTTCTTGCATCCATTTTCACTGTATTACTTTGGGGGCCATTCTATAAAGGCAATAATTACAGCGGCAACCCATTCAATGCCTTCCCAGTCAGTGGATCGACAGGTGAACGTGCAAGCTCTCTTTATCAGAATATGCTTGATTTTGGCCCGTTGTTAACCCTCGCTTTTTTAACCCTTTACATCATGATATTCGCCAAACGACTATTCAAAGGACTTTCTTAAATAGAAAAAAGAGCATTGCCTAGGTCGGCAATGCTCTTTTTTCTATTCTTTTTGTTGCTCATACTTCTTAGTCAAGGCTTTTTGGACGACAGGAGGCACTAGTTCAGAAATATCACCGCCATATTTCGCAACCTCTTTCACGATACTTGAACTCAAGAAAGAATATTGATTTTTCGTCATGATAAAGAACGATTCTATGTTATTGTTCAGGAAACGGTTCATTGAAGTTCCCTGCATTTCATATTCAAAGTCAGAAGTCGCCCGTAATCCTCGGATAATCGCATTCGCGGAAACGCTTTCAGCATAATCGACCGTCAGTCCCTGATAGAAATCCACCTTAACATTTGGCATATGAGCCGTTGCTTCTGTAATTAACTCCAGCCTTTCTTCTACAGTAAACAATGAATTTTTTGCTGAATTGTTCACAATGACCACATATACCTCATCAAACACATTCGCTCCCCTCTGAATGATATCAAGATGACCAAATGTGATTGGATCAAAACTTCCCGGACAAATCGCTATTTTTGACATTCATAGTTCCCCCTGTTCGTTTACGTTCCCCCAATGATAAATCGTAACAGCAATGACACCATAAACTTCTTTTCTCTTAACAGTAAAGTCGCCAACTTGCTCAGGCAATGTAACATCATGGCCATGCTCACAAACAATATACCCCGTATTGCTTAGCAATCGGTTTTTATGTATTTCTTCAAGTAAATCTACAAGCTTTTGTTTCTTATAAGGTGGATCAAGAAAGATTAATTGAAAAGTTATTTCCCTTTTCACCAAAGCTTTCAATGCACGTTCTGAATCATTTTTGTAAACCTCTGCACGGTCTGAAAACTTACATATCTCCAAATTTGCCTTAACCGTTTGATTTGCTTTAAAGTCTCGGTCTACAAATATGGCTTTATCCATTCCCCTGCTTAATGCTTCAATTCCTAGTCCACCGCTACCAGCAAACAAGTCAAGTACGAGCCCACCTTCGAAATAAGGACCAATCATATTAAAAATGGATTCTTTAACTTTATCCGTAGTCGGCCGGGTTCCTGTTCCCGGTACAGCCTTTAGTGGTCTTCCTTTACAAATTCCAGAAACGACCCTCATCATTCTCACCACATTTTATGACAAATTTCTGTTACTTTCCTATCCTAACATATTAGAAAAAGCTAGCCAATAATAAAAGCCAATTCCTTCTTCCTAAGTCAAACATCAAATTATATTTTCCTACACCCAATTACAACACCTATTCTTCATCCATTCTTTTTATAAATCTCTTACATTTTGAATATTTAAGTTGTATTTGGCAATAATGTGAATAACAACATTCCTTATTAGGTGTTGTTGCCAACCGCGGAGAAGGCTTACGTTTCCCCATAAGTTCTTCCTCCGGTTTCTCCTCTCCCTTTGCCTTCTAGTCCTAAGTTAGACATAGAAGGACCCTGCAGATTTTTGCAGGGCTTTTTTTTTGATAAACCTCCATTACTCGTGGGGCTTTGTCATGATTAGACAATGAAATTGTCCTTCTCTTTTAAAGGAGATAATGATAAAGTAATGAATAATAAGTTAGTTAGGAGAGGTTTAATTGATTCAACGTTTTATTGAACTTGGACAAGGATATTCTGATATATATGAGCTGCTTGAAGTAGGACGCAATCAAAAGCATCGTGTTGCAAGGCTTTTGTCTCTACACACTACGATAAATGATAAAAAGGTAACTTCATTAGTTATTGTCATGCAACCTACAGATCCAGGGAAATTCCAGCCGCTTTATATTTGCCGTGAAGGAATTCCGAACCCTCATGTTACCGTAAACAAACGCTATGAGCTTTTTGAGAAACTAGCAGAGGAACTAGATAAATCCATTATTGAAATCGATGTAAAATCTTCGGTCCTCTTTGCAGAAATCGAGTTATACTATCAGCATTTGATTGGTATATTACGAATGAATAGATATCTGCCTCCATTAGGTTGAAGAAAAATAAATGTCCCGAATTAAAAAAGCTGACTCGGCATGAGTCAGCTTTTTTTAAATTCCCATCTTATAATCATATTCTTTCGCTTTATCTGGTTTGGAGTTTTCAAATTCCACTTTCAAAAAAGGCTTATAAGATAGGTCCACTTTTTTTACAAACGAATAATTATTCAGCTTTTCTACCAGTGGTTCGACTTCATCCATGTTTGTATAAAGGACTACATATTTCAATTTTTTTGAAACATAATGGATATTCCCGAATTTCCTAAGCATTTTGGCTTGTTTTAATGTATGTAAATAGACGATAATTCCTTGTCTCGCTCCAAGCATATCAATAACTCCCTTTTATAAAGGTTTTAACTAAGTTTAGCATAGCAGAATCTGTACTTTCAACCAAGAAAAAAAGATTATAAACTAAATTCTCTTACTATTATGAATATAGATAATAAGAAAGGAGCCGAAAAAGAGATGGATTTAGACCCAATCTGGAATCAATTTATCGGACATCTAGTAGATAATGAAGAGATAAGCCAAGCCTCGCTAAAAAAAATTACGGGCATTCCATTTATATATATTCATTATTCTCAGAAGGAAAACGAAAAAAATAATCTCTTTCTCTTAATAAAAAAAGCAGCAAGCCGTTCAATGCGAGGCAAGCAACTCCATTGCGAAACCATTTTCGTCCGGCAGGAAAACCAATTATTTGTATTCCGTCACCGTTTTTATGTACCACAACAAAAGATGTTTTGCTGTGGGAATCTCTGTCCGGACTGCATCTTGTTTAGAAGTTAACACTGCTATAAAAAAAAAGCCTGGAAGGACCAGGCTTTTTCCTATTAAGCAGAGCATCCACAACTTCCACCAGTACCGCAACTTCCAGTTGAGCATCCACCTGAAGATACAAAAAATGGATTTCCCGCAGGGGTTTTAACCTGCTCAGAAACTGCCCGGCCAATTCGACCGCTGATTTCGTCAAGAACGGATTGCAATTCCGTCTCTGCCCTCTTAAACTGGGCAACGGTAGAATGCATATCCATATCTCGTTTAGCTTCTCTAGTCTCTAAATTGATACGTTTGTAGTCCGGATGATATTTACCGAACCTTTGAACATCTTCAAACAGATCCTTTAAAGAGGTAAACTTTGAAATCTTCTGCTGTGCCACTTTGTCGCTCTGTAATTTATATAAACTAAGGAGATATTCTTCTCCTATTTCAGAATGAAGGATTATTTCAGCTAATCCGTCAGCCTGTTGTAAAATGTCGATAATTTCCATAGTAGCAAGCATAAACAAGCTCACCTCCACCATCATTTTAACATTTCTTCCTATCAGATGCTAATGGTTTGATTAAATAGAGGAAGTGATATGTACCTCAAACTCTTTTTGTAATCCTGTTTTTTTACCTGAACCATTTAAAATCTCCAGCTTAATCTTATGCATGCCATTTGGAACATCCTTTAAGATAAAAGCCGCTGTCCGCATATCTTTTTTCTTTTGATTATCAATAGATACCGACACAGTTGCCAATTGTTTAGGATTTGTTTCAGAAAAACCATAATCCTTTAGGTAGCATTCAACATATACAGAGTTCCCTTTCACAAAAGTTTTCACCTGAAAGTCCTCATCCAAATTTTGGACGGTTGATACAGTGGTGGCAGCTTTTAAGTTAGAAACATTTTGTAGAGCTGCTCCTAAATTTTCAGGTTCCGGTATTTTCTTTCCACAACCTGTCGCTGCCATCAACACTGTTAGAACCATAATGAATCTTTTCATATCATCGTCCCCCTTTTGCCTTTATTGTTCGCCAAAAGGAGTAATTTACTCTTTTTTTCTTCATTCGCCTGGAGTATTCATCGCTTGAAACATATGAAGCATCATGGAAGCAACCTGAACGCTTTCTGAAAATTTAGAAACCCGATGTGGTATCGACTTCTCAAAATAGTATTTCGCTTCCGTTTCGAATACGTCCACTTCATGAGGATTCCGCATTAACCTTTTGTACCATGCAGGTTGAACCCTCAAGTAATTACGCATATCTTCATTTGTTTGAATAAATTCATATACATTCTGGCGCATGAAAAGCCCTCCCCTCTTCACTACTTAATCTTTGTTAAATATGAATGGATTCGTTCTCTGCCCTTTATCCTTCGGGGGCGGATTGGAATCACCTCCTGATTTATTCCCTTGGAAAGCCGATAGCACTCCCTGTATTGCCCCAATTGCCTGATTGGCATTTGTAATATATTGTTGTATCTGACCCATATCCATATTTTTAACTGCACTCATTAACGAACCTATCAACTCCGTACTTTGATCTCCCTTTTCTACCGGCTGTGATTGAGGTTCAGACTTCACTATAGATTCATTCACACTGCCGTCAGCCTGCCAGCGTGAATGATCTTCTCCGAGTAAGTACCATTCTTCAAAAAGTTCCTGCCATGTTGCTTGCTTGTTTCTCACTTCATTTACTAAATAAGGATGCTCCTTGACAAACTCCCGAAATCCATCGACGGAGGGGCGCTTTTTTTTTGCCATTACTCTCACCTCACACTAAGACATCGCCTATGTTCACCATATGCTAAAATGAAATAAAAAGTGCATGGCATTTCTATTCCGAATTTAATTGCATTTCCTTATAGTATAATATTAGAAAATGAGGGGGTATTTTCATGATAGATTTCAGGGATTTAGTCGAAGACTTTCAAAAACTGGCAAAGTCAGCAGATGAAACAGAGTTAGCCGTTTTATCGGGAATAATCTCAGGAATACAAGCAAAAAGAGAACAAAAGAAGTATTCCTATATTTCAAGCCTATTGCAGTTAAATAAGGATGTAAGCCAACAGGATACCTCACTTACAATGACCATGCCTAACACACCACTTGTACATAATGAATTGAAGATTACCCACGGCGGAATGATTGCTACCTTGATAGATTCAGGCATGGGAATCCTTGCCAACTCAACAGTTCCAGAAGGGTACGCTACAGTAACGACAGATATACAAGTTCGGTATGTAAAACCCGCTATTGGTGATCATTTGACATGTAAGTGTGAGTTAATACATAGAGGCAATAAAACGATAATCGTCGAAGGAAAGGTATACCGCGATGATGGCGAACTTTGCGCGGTATCGACAGGCAACTTTTTCATCTTGAAAATATAATAATTAGAAAATAAAAACGGATCCCATAAGGGATCCATTTTTATTTTCTTATGAAATTCTGTGTATAATACTTTTTATAAACCCCAACACCCAAGCCTGTAAAGTCCTCATTCAGCATCGCATCCCGATGGCCCTTACTATTTAGCCAGCCTTCCATGACTGCCGCTGCATCCACATAATCTTTAGCAATATTTTCACCTGCAGAGCTGTATTTAACGTGACCTGCGTTCAGACGCTTTTCCAAATCCCCTTTTGTTTCAGGGACGTTTGTTCCTTCAGGAATATCCGCCATTTCACGGCTATGAAGGTAAGCAACTTCAGCTGCAGAATCATCCCATTCTAGAGGCTTCAAATCAAATCTGCTACGCATGATATTCGTAATATCGAATATTTGCTGTTCGTTGCCTTCCTCCACCTTTTCCCAGTCTTTCTCAGATAGATCCTCAACCTTCACAAGCTTACCATGGTAGGTCAACTCATAAGGCTGTTGTTTTAAAAGGGTAGAATCATTCAAAAACCGAACACTTGAAACCGTTCCTGAGAATTTATCTAAATACAACTGTACATGAATATCCCCAAGTTCAATCAAAGGCCTCATGTTCATATCTTCCTCCGACAATTCAAAACGATAGGAACTATCTCCAACCTCAATATCAACAGTTGGTTCTACATACAAACTAGAATAGATGGCATCAATGGATTGTCCGATTTTAAATGGCGCAACATTAACCTTATCACCTATACCATATGCAGATATCACTTTTTCATTTTCAACGGCTAATTGAAAATAATTACTATAGTCTTTTTTATAAACCCACCAATCATAGCCATAAGCGGACATATCAATTCGATCAGGTTCTCCGAATTCTTTTTCTATCTCTTTCGTATTTTTCCCAATTGTAACTGCCAAACCTTCTGTAGCTTCAGTCACCTCTTTTTCAGAAGAAGTACTTTTCTCATTTATATGTTCATTAGGGTTAACACCTTTGTTACCATCAATTAGGGGATTACCTTCATCTTCACCGCCGATATTAAGATAAATACCGATTACAAAAAAGATAATAATTAATACCGTTACCTTACCTAACCCGCGCAGAGGAACACTCCCTCTCTCTATCTAATTTATGTATACAATGCTCACATCTTTCTTTTCTGATTATATCATTGTTCAATCATAATTTTCTAATTTACAATGGAATGCCACTTCATTTAATTTATTATTAAAAAGTGTAACTTTTGTGAATGATGAAAATACCATGTTTGAGTTCATTGCAACTTCCACCATTTCGTACTATTATAAAATATAGGATAAAATGGTATATTATAAACATACTGGAGAATTATTTAAATATTTTATGTACATAACATTTTCCTGGTATGTCATTTTAATTCTCAAATGTAAACATAGGAGGTACTACTCGTGAAATTTGAAAGCTTTGGAATCGAGAACATCACAGCCGACTTAAACCGACTAGATGACCTAATGCCGCAATATGGTTTAATACGTGCAGAACAATGGGATTACGAAAGAGTTAGTTACGATCGTAAATTTGAAATAAAAGAAGGCACGTTCTATCTGCGAATACTTGGCTTTGCTACAGAAGGCGATGTAGGCGCTCACAGAGCCGTCATCAAACTAATGGTTCCTCTATTAGGAAAACACTATTATCCACACGGCGTTGAATACGGCGAAGGAGAGGACTTCCCTGCTTCATTAGTGAAGCAAAGTGAAAAAATCCTGGCTCAGATCAAAGAAGAACTCACACAATTTAATGGCCTGTAAATGCCTTTAGCAAAAAATACAGTGAAAAAAGAGGGTGTCTATAGATGCTCTCTCTTTTTTAAATACCTATAACAAAAGCCTGATGCTTTTTTGCACCAGGCTTTTTCTTTGTTTTAAAACCCTAGAATTGCCTTTATTAAAGATGTTGTTTCTCCACCGTGATAAATGACATAAAGCAGAATATAAACGGCTACTCCAGTGATTCCAGTGAAAAACCAAATAATACTTGTCGTAGGCCCAATTTTTTTATGGATGGCAAAATTGCCTTTAAACCCAGTGGTAAGCATAATAATTCCAAGAACAGCTCCTGTCGTAGCAAGCGTTATATGGAAAATCAAAAAAATCGTATAGTAAATTTTAATGTCATCAGGTCCACCAAATGACGTACTACCAATAAAGACTGTTCGTGAAAGGTAGATAGTGAAAAAGATTACCGCAAAAACCGCAGCTACCATCATTGTCTTCTTATGGGTCTCGATTTTGCGCTGTTTAATTTGATACCAGCCTATTGCAACAGTGATGGCACTTAATACAATGAAAGCTGTACTTATCGTTGGAAGGATTGGTAAAGACATAAGAATTGTAGTCCTCTCTATATTTATTAATCAACTACCATTTTATAAGAGGTAATCATAAAATACAATAAAATCAAAGATTATTAACAGAATGCTCACTTTTATAGAAAAGCTAAGACTAATCACTAGCTTTTACGATTTTAAAAAAAGGTGGCCACTTTTCCCTATTAAAGTCTTCGTTAGGCATTACCGTAATGGCGATAACATCATAAAAAACTTGTCCGTTACTAGACAAGTCCTTTATGATACGACTATTCTACAGTCTGAAATTCTGAAGGAATCGGATCGATCCCATTTTGCTCTCCATTTTCCTTTTTGAACCATGCAAAGAAAATGACTCCTAAAACATATCCTAAAACGATTTCTTGAATAACCTTCATAAGTACCCCGCCAAGCTGCTGGTCTTCAAGCAACGGCAGCCCATTAAACATTTCTGGACCACTGAGTGATAAATTGGACAATGCTGAAGCAGGCACGCAAAGCTCCATCGCACTGGCCCATGATTCAGCATTCGTAAACGTATCATACATCGGATAATCAGCAAAAATGATTAATGCACAAGCTGGTGTCATTAAAATACCACTGCCAAAAATATAAGCTACTTTTTTAACACCTGATAGACTTTCTTGTTCTGGAAGTTGATTAACAAGAGGAAACCACATCAGAACTGCTGTCGTAAATAAGATCGCCGTGTAGCCAGCATGAAACCACATCCCCGTTTTAATAAAGTCAAAAACTAACGGGATATGGTACAACGAGAAAAGGACATTAAATAGTAAAAGAGCCACGAGGGGTTTCGTGAAATACTGAAATAACGGTTTCACTCCCCTTGAACCTATGAAAGATCTCCAGAACCAGTCTGGTATCGCAATGATAAATAATGGCGGAATCACCAAGTAAAGCAGAGCCATTTGAAACATATGGGCACTGAACATGATATGACTCAATAAATCCAGCGGGGAACCCTTTACCATATAAAGAAGGAACATTGCTATTAAGAAATAAGTTACCTGCTTTACGGAAAGCGATGAACCACCCGGAAACTTCCCTCTGTATTTTGTCACCAACCAAAAATATCCAACCGTTATAAGTACGAGGGCGGCAAAATAGTATGGACTCCACAAAGCACGAAAGCCGAAAATATCAATAGACAAAAAATCACCTCGTCATAAACTTTTTCTTACTTCCATTATACCTAAAATAAAACTTAGTAACAAATATAGATAAACTTGGATTATTTTCCTAACAAATGAACAAGACATAAGAAAACCGGCTATTAATCAATAGCCGATTTTCTTTATGGTTTATAACCAAACAATCGTTGTGAAAACAAGAACAGTTATTAAGCCGACTGCAAGTCCAGAGAATAAAAACAATGCAATAGTACCATGCCCTTTGTGCTTCATATGCATAAAATAATACAATTGGAAAACCACTTGTACGGCTGCCAGTAGCAAAATGACTGGTTTAATGAACCAATGTGAAAATCCTTCAATTCCTACTGCAGCAAAAGCAATTAATGTAAAGAAAATCATAAGTGTAAATGATATCACTTGATGTTTCATCTCTTCAGCATTTTTCTTACGGCGATATTTTAAATCGACATTCGGGTTCGCTGAATTTGATTGTTCATTCGCCATCAGTTATCCCACCATTCCCATTAAGTATACGACTGTAAAGATAAACACCCAGACTACGTCAATGAAATGCCAATATAGACTCGCAACATAAAATTTAGGCGCATTATATAAATTCAAGCCCCTTCTTGCATTACGAACCATCAGCGAAATGATCCACATCAAACCGAAAGCAACGTGTCCTCCGTGAAAGCCGACTAACGTATAGAAAGCGGAGCCGAACGCACTACTCGTAAAAGTATGATGATATTCATGAACATAGTGATTAAATTCATAAATCTCAAGACCTAGGAAAGCAAAACCAAGTGCAACCGTAATCACAAGCCAAGCCTGCATTTGTTTAAAGTGATTATTTTTCATATGATACATTGCATACACACTAGTTAATGAACTAGTCAATAACAGCATAGTCGCAACAAAAGTAAGTGGTAATTCGAATAAATCTTTTGCTAGGGCTGCATCACCATTTGGAACTTTATCCTTTAAAGCAAGGTAAGTTGCAAATAGTGAGGCGAATAATACCGTCTCTCCACCAAGAAACAACCAGAATCCCAAATACTTATTTTTACCTTCTAAAGTCGCTTTCTCGGGAGAAGCAGGCCAAGTAGCATCCGTGAATCTTTCATCTGATTGCATTATGCCTTACCTCCCTTATCTTTATCGTCCATAAGGTCTTCTTTATGAATATGGTATCCATGATCGTCTTTAACGGAACGAATTAACATTGAACCAAATGTAATCAAAAGTCCAACAATGATTATAGGTAGGGTCCATGTCTTATCATCCATATTATATAAAGCACCGAATGCGGCTACAAATAAACCGAAAGCAATCGTTAGAGGAAGAATAGATGAATTTGGCATATGGATATCCCCAAGTGGTTCTGCAGGAGTCATTTCCGTTTTCCCTTCCATTTTTTCAACCCAGTAAGGATCTAAACCACGCACAAGCGGAAGTTGTTTGAAATTATAAAATGGCGGTGGTGATGGAATTGCCCATTCAAGCGTACGACCATCTCCCCATGGATCATTGCCTACTTTTTCATTTTTCACAGATGTAATGATTATATTGATGACCATTACCAAGACACCAAATGCCATTAAGAAGGCTCCAACGGTACTAATCATATTACCTGTATTGAGACCTTGATTGTCCAAGAATGTAAATACGCGACGAGGCATCCCCATCAGCCCTAAGAAATGTTGAATAAAGAATGTTAGATGGAAACCAATCAAGAACGTCCAAAATGTGATTTGCCCCAATTTTTCATTTAACATAGTTCCAAACATCTTCGGCCAATAGAAATTGATTCCAGCCAATAAACCTAATACAACCCCACCGACAATTACATAGTGGAAATGGGCAACAACGAAATAACTATCATGGTATTGATAATCAGCAGGTGCGGATGCGAGCATGATACCTGTTACGCCACCCATGGTAAATGTAGGAATAAAGGCAACTGCATAAAGCATTGGAACCGTGAACTTGACGCTTCCTCCCCACATCGTAAAAATCCAGTTGAATATCTTAATACCTGTTGGTACAGCGATAGCCATGGTAGCCACCGCAAAGATTGCATTTGCGATAGGACCTAAACCAGTTGTAAACATATGATGGGCCCAAACCATGAAACCTAAGAAACCGATTAAAACGGTAGCAAATACCATCGATGAATAACCAAATAATCTTTTTCGAGAGAATGTCGCAAAAATTTCAGAAAAAATACCAAACGCCGGAAGAATCAGAATATATACTTCTGGGTGACCGAATATCCAGAATAAATGCTCCCAAATAATCGTATTACCTCCAGCTGCTACATCAAAGAAATTCGAGCCAAACATCCGGTCAAACATCATTAACACTAATCCTACAGTAAGTGGAGGAAAAGCAAATAATATTAATGCAGAAACAACAAACGTTGACCATGTAAACAGCGGCATACGCATGTAGGTCATACCAGGCGTACGCATATTTATAATGGTTACAAGGAAGTTGATCCCTGCAATTAATGTTCCCAGTCCGGATATCTGTAATCCTAGGACGTAAAAATCAATACCATGGCCTTCAGAGTGCAAAGAAAGTGATGCATACGATGTCCAGCCCGCATCAGGTGCCCCTCCTAGAAACCATGAAAGATTTAAGAATATACCTCCAAAGAAAAATAACCAAAAACCTAATGAGTTTAAAAATGGGAACGCAACATCACGAGCCCCTATTTGTAATGGCACAACTGCATTCATTACAGCGAATACTAATGGCATGGCTGCCAGGAAAATCATCGTCGTGCCGTGCATGGTCAAAATTTCATTATAAAATCCGGCACTTACAAAGTCATTATTTGGGATTGCAAGCTGGATACGAATAAACATCGCTTCCAAACCGCCGATCACAAAGAACAATCCGCCAGAAATAAGATATAAGATGGCGATTTTCTTATGGTCTACCGTTGTCAGATAATCCCAAATCGTAGCGCCAAATCCTTTTTTATTAGCGTACGTACTCACGATTTAACCTCCTTAATCAATGTTCTATTTTCCTTCCACCTTCAGCTGTAAAAGATAAGCTGCAAGTGCATTAATTTGTGAATCTGAAAGTTCACCGTAAGTACCGGTCATCGTGTTACCCGGTTTATACTTCTCAGGATCCTTGATCCAATTTTTCACATTTTGTTCAGTATGATCCAAAACTCCAGCTACTTTCTCACGTTCACCAAATGTAGCCAGATTCGGAGCTTGACGGGCAGCCTCAGGTCTACTGTCATTAGGCGTAACCGCATGACAACCGATACAGCTTTGATTAAAGACGTCTTCACCCTGTTTTGCTAAATCACCAGTAACAGTGGGTTCTTTTGCAGACTTCATATCTTTAGTCCATGCTTCAAAGTCGGATTTAGATTTTGTTACCACCTTAAAATCCATCAAAGCATGGGAAGGTCCGCAAAGCTCAGCACATTTCCCGTAAAATAAATTGTTCGAATCTTCTGCCTTTTTACTATCGAATTCTAAGAAAAACTGATTAACTCCATCTGTATTTGTATCCATCTTTCCTCCGGCAGCCGGTACCCAGAATGAATGCTTAACATCTGAAGCAGTTAAATTGAAATATACCTTTTGGTCAGTTGGTACGACCAAATCCTGACTTGTAACAACACCAAGGTCTGGATATTCAAACTCCCACCAATAAAGGTTCGCTCTAACATTTACTACAAGTGCGTCCTTCGTCTTTCCATCCTTATCTTTCTTATCCATTGCTTTTGTGTCAGCTAAGTCAAAAGTTGTGACGACAGTTGGAACAGCCAGAACAATTAAAAGAAGGATAGGAATAACAGTCCAGATAATTTCAAGTTTATGACTTCCTTCAATTTGTTTTGGTATTGTTTCGTCGCCTTCCTTTCGGCGGAAGCGTAGTAACACTACAACGAACAAAATAACCACAACAATAATAACCAGTACCATGATTAACGTACTCAATATCAGTAAATCATACTGAGATTGCGCAACATTGCCAGCTGGCTTCAGCGCGGATAGGAATGGTTCGCCGCAGCCCGAAAGGACAAGTCCTACAATACCCAGCAAAGCAATTAGGCGCCATTTGTGCAGCCTTTTTTTCATAGCTTCAGAAACCCCTCTTTCGTCAAAATTTTCTCACAAAAATAAAAATGGGCGCAATTGCGAATATTCTCTCTATGTCAATTTCTAAAAAAAAGAAAGAATCCCTAATCTAAGGAATTATTAAAATAGCACATGTAACCGCTCTTATGAAGTACTCTCTTGATGCGTTCTCATTTTATATGTATGGTTAGCGGTTAGTGGACAATTATTGATAAGTAAGCTGCAGCCTGTCAAAGAACAGGCTGCAATATACATTATTTAACTAATACTAAATGAGTGTGACAATAACCATCGCTACAAATAAAATGGTCATATAGTTTAAAGAATATACAAACATGGATGTTGCCCATTTAACATCATCTTTCTTTCTATACCCTTTTATTCCCAAAATAAGCCAACCTGTGCTCAATAAAGCAGCCAGAACAACTAACGGAGTACCTAAAGGTGTTAAAAAGAAAGGAATAAACATTAATGCAATAATCCATAACATAATCGATTTTTTTGCGGCCTTGAACCCTTTCACAACTGGAAGCATTGGTACTCCCGCTGCACGGTATTCTTCAACACGTCTCATTGCAAGTGCATAAAAATGAGGAGGCTGCCACAAAAACATAATAGCGAACAAAACCCACGCCATAGTATCAAGACCAGGATCAACGGCAGCCCAGCCAATAAGTGGAGGAACAGCACCGGAAATGCTGCCTATAATTGTATTTGAGACAAATCTCCGCTTAAAAACCATAGTATATAAGACAACATAGGCAAATACGCCAAATGCACCGATTATGGCAGTTGTCATATTAGTCAAAGCGAGTAAAATTAGTCCAGCAGCAATCAAGCCAAAGCTTAACACCAATACCTTTGAAGGCTGTACTTTCCCAGTTACTGTTGGCCGATTTTTCGTTCTTTCCATTAAATGATCGATATCACGATCATAGTAATTATTAAAACTGCAAGATCCAGCCATAATGAGCGCCGAGCCTGCAAGCGTATAAAACACTACATCAAGATTACTTAAGAAGCTAAGCCCTGAAAAATGAAGGGCTAACCATACGCCGGTAAAAGCTGTAATTATATTTGAATTGACAATCCCCACTTTAATAAGTGAGAGAAAATCCTTCCAAACTGTTGTTTCCGGTATATCCGATTGAAGGGCGGCTTTACTGTCCTTCATGACAGCTTCTGACATACCCCTTGTTTCTGACATTTGTTTTCCTCCTTTAAATCATTCACCAAAGACGCAAATGTAAAAAAAGTTACTTACGATACTATAGAACATTATTTCATACTTTTCGATATTTGTAACCAAGGAAGCGTAAACAAAAAGTAAACTATTTACCAATGACCGTTGTCAATGGAATCCTTTGAGAGCTTTTATTCTTTATATCATGCTTAATAACAGTAAAATTTAGTAAAATCATTTCTTCAATATATTAAAACACATTTTTGGAAGCTTTTGTGAAATTTTTTCGGATAATTTTTGACCAATTTGTGTCGCATGAATTTTACTGTGTTTGCTGGTGTTTCATGTCTTTTATTAATAACATACAAAGTCAGTTATTATCATCATCCCCTAGGCTATATCTCTATTTTGCTCCTACTTAAAGATTTACACTCCCTTTATTTCTATCAAAGTCTCTTGTAACTTTCAACTATTTCAGGCGTTTTATTTAATAGGTATAATTTTAACTGAACTTGTAAAATCATTCTATTTTGTGTAATATCAAGAAAGTTCGACAAATATTTATGTAATATCTTATGCTATTATTAAATTATGAAATTTATGGAACTAACTAATTTGGCTCCAGAGAAAAAGGTGGGACTTCTAGTGAAATCGTCTCTTAAATGGTTTGCTGTTTTAACTACGATTGTAATGCTTTTCATCTTACTTGGTGGAGCTTTAGTCACTAAGACGGATTCAGGCATGGGATGTGGCAGGTCCTGGCCACTGTGTAATGGTCAATTGATCCCTGACAAAATTACGCTTGAATTAGTTATTGAGCTTTCCCATCGACTTGTTTCAGGTGCTGGAGGATTCATGGTTTTAATTTTATCTTATATGTCTTGGAGAAAAATAGGGCATATACGTGAAGCACGCTTTTTATCTGTTATTTCTTTTAGTTTTCTAGTTCTTCAAGGGCTTATTGGAGCAGCAGCGGTTCTTTGGTCACAATCTGATTTCGTTCTGGCTCTCCATTTTGGTATATCACTAATTTCCTTTGCTTCTGTCTTTTTATTAACACTTTTGATTTTTGAAGTCGACAAGAAGTTCGAAGCTGAAAAACTTATAGTTGATAAGCGAATGAGCTTTCATATTATTGGTATACTAATTTTCACCCTAATAGTCGTATATACGGGTGCACTTGTGAGACATACAGAATCTAGTTTAATCTGTAAGGATTGGCCTTTATGTGTAAATGACAACCTTGCACTCCCTTCCAACCTTTATGAATGGATTCAGATGGGTCACAGATCCATTGCTGGGGCATTATTCATTTGGGTATCTTACGTGGCGTTTATTGCACATAAATATTACAAACATCAAAAAGTAATATATGGCGGTTGGATTTCTGCATTCATTCTCGTTTTTTTACAAGTTACCGCTGGAGCCTTTATTATTTTTTCCAGACAGAATTTATATATTGCATTGGCACATGCCTTATTCATAGCTTGCTTTTTTGGCGTAATGAGCTATTTAATGCTGCTGACTTCTAGAAGCAAAAAAAATGCATTAGCCATTAAAAGAGGCAGTGCAACACATACCGTCAACGGACAGGATGAACAAGAAATAACACCAACCATACCCGCTCGCTAATGTCTGATTGTTCAATTAATAGATTCAAAAAAAGCCATCATTTCTCAGAATGATGGCTTTTTTGTATAAGAAAGACAAATTCGATGTAACCAACTTAGCCCAAAGGAGGGCATACAGCAGCTTGAAATCTCAAGGGTACTAATATGCCCAACCTCGATAACTATGTCCTTATTCAGTGGTATTACTTAGTTATTTCAATCAATAAATCACCAGTACTAATCGCTTCACCATCTTTAACATAGATGTCTTTAATAGTCCCAGAGAATGGCGCCTGCACGGTTGTTTCCATTTTCATAGCTTCCGTAATTATTAGGTGATCACCCTGCTTAACTTGATCCCCTTTTTCGACGACAACACGAATGACCGTACCAGGCATTGTTGCACCAATATGCTCTTTATTTTTTAAATCCGCTTGCAATTTAGCTACTACGGACGATTTAATGTTTTCATCCTTAATGATTACTTCACGTGATTGACCATTCAATTCAAAATACACAACACGTGTTCCATCAGCCAATGGTTGACCGATTGATACTAATTTAACGATAAGCGTTTTACCCTTTTCGATTTCAACTTCGATTTCTTCCCCTAATCTCAAGCCATATAAGAAAGTGGCCGTATCAAGGTTTGAAACATCGCCGAACAATTCAATAGTTTTATTGTAATCCAAGAATACTTTTGGATATAGGGCATATGCAAGTACATCAAAATCTGTGACTGCACGTCCCAGTTCCTTGAATAATTCTTCTTTTAAAGCACCAAAATCTACGTCTTCCAACAATTCACCCGGTCTTACAGTAATAGGTTTTTTGCCTTTCAAGATAACTTCCTGAAGCTCTTTTGGGAATCCCCCAACCGGTTGTCCCAAATAGCCTTCGAATAACTCTATTACGGAATCAGGGAAATCAATGGTTTGGCCTTTTGTAAGGACATCTTCTTCAGATAGGTTATTTTGCACCATAAATAAGGCCATGTCTCCTACAACTTTAGAAGAAGGCGTTACTTTAACAATATCTCCGAATATTGCATTAACGCGCTGATACATTTCTTTGACTTCATGCCAGCGTTCTCCTAGCCCTACCGCTTTAGCCTGCTGCTGCAAATTACTGTATTGACCTCCAGGCATTTCATGTTTGTATACTTCAGTATGAGGTGCATTCATACCACTTTCAAAGTCATGATAAAATTTTCTGACTTCTCCCCAGTATTCGCCTAACCGCTCTAGTGAATCAACTTCCAATTTAGGCTGTCTGCTTGAGCCTTCTAATGCATAATGAAGCGTTTGTACACTTGGTTGTGAAGTCAATCCTGCTAGAGATCCAATCGCCGTATCAACAATATCCACGCCAGCTTCAATCGCTTTTGAATACATGTAAATTCCATTTCCACTCGTATCATGAGAATGCAGATGGATTGGAAGGGAAGTTGCTTCTTTCAATTCTGATACCAGACGGTAAGCGGCCTCCGGTTTAAGAAGTCCTGCCATATCCTTGATAGCTAAAATATGAGCACCGGCATGTTCCAACTCCATCGCCATATTTTTATAGTACTCGATATTATATTTGCTACGTGACGGATCATTTAAATCCCCAGTATAACAAATGGCCGCTTCCGCAATTTTACCCGATTGACGGACTGCATCTATCGCCACTTCCATACCTTTTACCCAGTTTAAACTGTCGAAGATCCGGAAAACATCAATTCCTGCATCCGCTGATTTCTCAACGAATTCGCGAATGACATTGTCAGGGTAATTTTTATAACCCACTGCATTTGAAGCCCTTAATAGCATTTGTAAAAGCACATTCGGTGCTTTTTTTCTAAAGCTTAATAGACGGTCCCATGGATCTTCTTTCAAGAACCGATAAGCTACATCGAAAGTTGCCCCGCCCCACATTTCCATAGAAAACAAATTAGGAAGAAGTTTCGCCGTAGGCTCAGCGATATCAAGAATATCTTTCGACCTAATTCTCGTTGCCAATAAAGATTGATGTGCATCACGGAAAGTCGTATCAGTAATCAATACCTCTTTCTGATCTTTAATCCAATTAACAAGCCCCTCTGCACCTTGTTGTTCCAGAATATTCTTCGTACCCGAAATAAGCGGCAGTCCGGCAACATTTGGAATTGGCGCTAAATCGAAGACAGGTTTTTTCTTTTTTTCCACTCCCGGGAATCCATTTACCGTGACATTACCGATATATGAAAGCATTTTTGTTCCACGGTCTTTTCTGACTGGGAAGGTAAATAGTTCCGGTGTTGAATCAATAAAGGAAGTATCGTATTCACCACTAATGAAATTCTCATGTTTTACAACATTTTCAAGGAATGGAATATTCGTTTTAATTCCACGAATCCTGAATTCCTTAAGGTTACGAACCATTTTTGATGCAGCCTGTTCAAATGAAAGCGCATGTGTCGAAAGTTTAACGAGAAGTGAATCATAATATGGTGTGATAACAGCCCCTTGGAACCCATTACCAGCGTCCAAACGAACACCAAAACCTCCACCAGAACGATACACCATCATTTTTCCAGTATCCGGCATAAAATTATTCAATGGATCCTCAGTTGTTACCCGTGACTGTATTGCAAAACCATGTGTTTTAATACCAGCTTGTTCAGGAATCCCAATCTTTTTGCCATGAAGTTCATGTCCTTCAGCAATCATGATTTGTGATTGAACAATATCGATACCTGTAATCATTTCAGTAATGGTATGCTCAACCTGTACCCTTGGATTGACTTCAATAAAGTAAAATTCATCATTTGCAACAAGGAATTCGACAGTACCCGCGTTGACATAGTCAATATTTTTTGACAATTTGACTGCTGCCTCACAAATTCTTTCACGTAAGTCCTCAGAAAGCGAAACAGAAGGTGCCACTTCAACAACTTTTTGATGACGTCTCTGAACAGAACAGTCACGTTCGTATAAATGCACGATATTCCCGTGAGTATCAGCCAAAATTTGAACTTCAATATGTTTTGGATTTTGAATAAATCTCTCTACATAGACTTCATCATTCCCAAAGGCTGCTTTGGCTTCAGATTTTGCGCGATCATAAGCCTCTTCAACATCTTCAACTTTCTCAACGATTCGCATTCCGCGCCCGCCGCCGCCTAGAGACGCTTTTATAATAATTGGAAAACCGAATTGTTCACCAAATTCTTTAACTTCTACCACACTTGTTACAGGACCTTCGCTACCCGGGATGACCGGAATATCAGCTAGTTCTGCTTGTGTTCTTGCTTTTACTTTGTCACCAAACATATCTAGGTGTCTTGATTCTGGTCCGATAAAGATAATGCCTTCTTCTTCACAACGTTTAGCAAAATCAATGTTTTCTGAAAGGAAACCATAACCAGGATGAATCGCATCGACTCCGCTCATCTTAGCAATTGCAATAATACCTTCAATGTCCAGGTATGCATCAATCGGCTTTTTGCCTTCCCCAACTAGGTATGCTTCATCCGCCTTATATCGATGGTAAGATCCATAATCTTCTTTTGAATAGATTGCAACTGTACTAATATCTAATTCCGTACACGCCCGAAAAATCCGAATCGCTATTTCTCCACGATTTGCCGCAAGTACTTTTTCTATACGTTTCACCATTGCTACCACCCTAATCAATATGTATTTTTATTGAATATATAGAAAAAAAGCGTGATAAACTTCACAACTTTTTATTCACACGTTTATTTCTCCAACAAAGGAGACAGTCCTATTAAAATCGTTGTTCCTCAACATAATTATATTTCGATATATTTTTCAGTTATGCATTTATACGTTTCTGAAAAATAAATACACAAAAATAGAAACTTTGCCAATTAGTTAAAATACATTGAAATTATTATAATATACTATCAATTTGTTAACTTTGTATTTTTTCAACAATTAATATAACCATAATACTAAAATAAACTGAATACAATAAAAAAATAAAAAATTATGTATATTCGTATAAAAGCACAGGGATTTTCCGTCTTTTGACCCCTCAATATCTATAGTTCTAGAACTAAAGATTCAATACCTGATTGAAGATCATCTGACAATCTGCACAAGTTTACTCCATTTTTCTATTTATGAAAAAAGAGTTCATCAACTAAAATGCGAATTCGAATATGTGGAGATAGATTTTCCCGAAATTTTTTCTATTAACATTCCATACCCAATAAAAAAAGCTCATTTTGAGCTTCAATCGCACTAATTAGTATAACACTATTTAGTTATAGTATAACACTATTACCTAGTATTGTATATAAATAAAAAACTCAAACAATCATCGAGATTTGTTTGAGTTAGTATGTTTTGTATATTATTTTTTTAATGATGCTTCATGCAAAACTGACAATTGCTTTTCAAGAGTTTCCAAAAGGGACTTGCCCTCTGTATCCTCTACTAAGCCTAAACGTACGGCGAAATCAATTTCTCGTGATAGACCGAACATTTGTGTATCAAGTACCTCTTCGTATAAAGGACATTGAGGCATAGTGAGATTCTCCATTTGAACTTTTATCAGTTTTAGAATCTTGTCAGCATCTGCTTTTAATAAAGCATAAGCTTTTTCTCGATGATTGACAAGCATATCAGATGCCATGTTAAATCCCCCCGCTCAGAGCGATTATATCTTAACTTATCTTATCATTAAATTCTACCTTTTGTTGTATGAAAAAGCAAGGACATTGACAAACAAATTGAATAATCCAAACACTGAAATAACACAATCAGCCTCTATACTCATAAACCCGGCAGTAGATATAATCGCCATCCTAGAGAATGTGACATTTCTTATATAATTGATTATACTTATATAAGAATGTGAGCAACAGAAAGGAATGAGATATTTGGAACCCATCGTGTTTATTAATGGAAAAGTGAAATATCCAATTACTCTAGATCCTGGAGTGTGGATTTTTGATGACCGTAAAATTGAAATCGATACATACTTCAATGCTGAGAGAGTTCAAGTCAATGAATTAGAAGAGTATACAATTGCAGCGTCCAAGCATTGGCAAAAGGAAATTCAAGAGGGCGCTACCATGCCTCCTACATTAAAAACGGAACGAAAGTTTGAGAAGCAAAGATTGATGGAGGGAACTTTTGGTATTCCTTTTGAACCTTTTTTGAAAAACGCCGAACCTGAAACGGGTGTAACAGAAGTTATTGTTACAACTGATGAAAAAGAACTTACATTTCCATACGAAGTAGCGCTTGAATTTTTCCTTGGCTTTTCCAAGGATGGAAAGCCAATTAAAGTAACCGAGGGCGGACCTATGGAAATTTATTTTGGAGATGCCTCTAATATCAATAACCCAATTAAGAATGTACGATCTTTCACTGTTAAATAAAAGTACATGTACCATAGTTATAGAAGCCTGAATGCATTATTTAAAACGACAAGGGAAATTTCCCTTGCCGTTTTTTTATAAAAGTGTAGCAGCAAGCTGAGCTAAACCGGATCTTTCTCCTTTTATCAGTTTAACATGGCCAGCTATACGCTCGGTCTTGAATTTTTCTACAACGTAGGTCAAACCATTATTATATTCATCTAAATAAGGATGATCGATTTGCTCCGGATCCCCCATCAAAACAATTTTACTCCGCTCCCCTACTCTTGTTAATATGGTCTTCACCTCATGTTTCGTTAGATTCTGCGCTTCATCTATGATGATGAACTGATCCGGAATACTCCTGCCCCTGATATAGGTTAAAGCTTCTACTTCAATCGAACTCATGCCAGCTAGAATAGCGTCCAATTCCCCTGGTTTTTTCGTATTGAACAAATATTGCAGATTATCAAAAATAGGTTGCATCCAAGGTCTAAGCTTCTCCTCTTTTTCCCCGGGTAAATAACCAATATCTTTACCGACCGGAACAATAGGCCTAGCTACTAGAAGCTTCTTATATTGAGATAAATCTTCTGTTTGCATCAATCCTGTTGCCAATGCCAATAGCGTTTTTCCTGTCCCAGCCTTACCAATAAGCGTCACAAGCTGAATGTCAGAACGAAGTAACAAATCAAGGGCCATCGTCTGTTGAACGTTCCTCGGCTTAATTCCCCAAATATGTTCTCCTTCATACATTAGTTTCTTAACATATCTGCAGTTCTCATCTACAATCCCAATCGCTGAGGCTGAACTTCCCAATGTATCCTTCATCAGCAAGAATTGATTAGGGTAGTATAAATCTTTTGTCAGTTCTTCAAGCTTAAGATGACTTTTTTCATAAAACTTATTCAGATTGTCAATCGACACAAAAACTTCTTTATGCCCTCCATATATATGGTCCATTTCAACAACACGATCATTTAAAAAATCCTCTGCCTCAAGCCCTATCGCATCAGCTTTTACACGCACTAGAGTATCTTTACTGACAAGAATGACCGTCTTCCCATCTTCCTTTGTTTCTTCCTCTAAAGATAAATTTTTTGCAACTGCTAATATTCGATTATCATTTGTTTTCTCCACGAAAATTTCCTGAAGTTTATGAAATGAACGATGATTAAGTTCAATTCTTAAGCTACCTCCATTATGAAGCTGAATGCTTTGATGAAGCTTTCCTTTTTCACGAAAACTATCGATCAATTTTGATACCTGCCTGGCATTTCTTCCAATTTCATCCATATATCTTTTTTTCGAATCCAATTCTTCTAAAACAACTGCTGGAATGACTACTTCATTATCTTCGAATGAGTAAATCGCATACGGATCCTGCAACAGGACATTCGTATCTAAAACATAGATTTTTTTCCCCAATATGACGCCTCCTGCCTGCTCTTTATCGGATATGTCTTACCATTGACTGCACTCAGCAGTTATGTAGCGGACGAGACTGTTGATAAAATATATGTTCCTTTGCATAAAGATAGAAGAACATTTACAGACTATAAAGAAAACTTCCTGCAAAGTGAGCTTTGATCATATGGAACACAGCAGGTTTACTGCAATTTATGCATCAGACTTAGTTGGAGTGGACAGGCTGTAATTAACGGAAAGGTAATTTCCTAAAAGGAGGATGGACATTTGCGGAAACTTATTTTAGCTCTTGCTACTGTTCTGTTAATGACAGGCTGCTCGATGAATAATAATAATGAAGAGTCACAAGATAACACAAAAAGTAATCTAACTAAAGTTAATAATTCGTCTGTTCAGGAAACGGATAGAAAAACTGGTCAGCAAACAGCAAAAAGACTCACTGGTCTGGCTAAATCTATTCCCGAGGTGAACGATGCCACTGCAGTCGTACTTGGCAAATATGCCATAGTCGGAATTGATATTGACCAAGACATTGAACGTTCACAGGTAGGAACGATTAAATACTCGGTTGGTGAAAGCTTAAAACATGATCCAAACGGAGCAAATGCTATCATCGTCGCTGATCCTGATATAAATGAACGAATTAGGGAGGTGGCTAAGGATATTAACAACGGTAAACCTGTAAGAGGAATACTAAATGAACTGGCTGACATCACAAGTCGAGTCATTCCTGAGGTTCCAGGTGATATTTTAACCCCAACACCCACAAAAGTCATTGAAAACGAAAAGGGTAAACTTAATAATAACAAGGAAAGAAAACAGCTTGATGAGGAGCAAAATGATCAATCTAATCACTATAAAGAGTAAATAACCCCAGCCCGAAGAGACCTTCGGGTTTTTGTCTTTTATACAGTCATAACCTTAATAATGATTAGTCACTCACATGTAAGTTTCACTTTATCCTCGTTTTACCATAAAAATATTGGTATACTTAAAAGCATATTGAAATTGAAGTGAGGTTCAAATAATATGAAGGTTAAATGTGTAATATGTGATCAAATTGAATCTATACCAGACGATAGTCCAGAAGCAAAGAAACTTCGTAACCGTCCTATACATACCTATATGTGCAATACATGCAATCAACGCATAGAAGAGCGTACAAACGAACGGATTGCCACCGGGAATTTCCGTCTTTACCGCACTATCAAAAATGAAGATGAATGGTAAAACATTAAAAAAGGTCTGTTTGATTGGCCTGATTAATGGGATCATGCTCGGTTTCTTAATGAAGTGGATGGAAATGTATTCAGGAAAACAAGTGTATCAGCTTTTATTAAATGTAGATTTCCTTCCAGTAATCGGGGCAATCCCCTGGAGTGAGGCAACGTTGTTCCTTTTCCATCTCCTTGTCTCACTTACAATTACTTTTAGTTATGTATATATCCTTCATACTTGGAGCATATTTCGCAAATGGAAAACATACACACTTGCTATTTGCATCATCACTCCTTCGATCCTGCTTTATTTTCCATTATCCTTGCTTTCACAAACGGAAGTTACCCATCCATTCGATCTGGCTGCTTTCTTTTTGTGGTCTCTCTTACATCTTATTTACGCGATATTTCTTCCAAAAGCAATATAAAAAGAACCGTGCGAAATTCGCACGGTTCTTTTTATCATCACTCGATATTTTTATACTTATCTGGTTCTAGTTGTATTTGATCCAACATAATATCAATCAATTCAATAGGAAAACGTTGCTTTTTCATTTCGTCTCCTATTAGAAACTCAACGAAATAAAAAGGTTCTATTTTTGAAACGGAATCAATGATTACTTGATGATCATTTTTCAGCATCTGCATGAAAAACATTTCTGTTTCGCGCGCAGCTGAATCATCAGGTCTTGCATCACAGACAACTCTAATCGTCAACCAATTGTATAAAGCATCTTGTAATGATTTCATCATCTTATGCCTGTTCTTCTTTTCTCGAATTATGAAGACGAATTCTATAAATCCCTAGAACAAGCGATGCGATGACTAATGCTTCCCCCATTGGCAGAAACACTGCAAAGAAAGAAAGAAGGGTACACCCAAGTGCCATTACCGCGTAAATAATCACATTTTTTAGCAAAGGTAACTTTTTGGCAAAACCTAGCTGATAGACAAGGATGCATAATCCAAAAATCGTTAAATATAAATACCACATTCCTGCTTCAGGATTTTCATCCACTCTGTACAAAGCTGCAAAAAATGATAATCGCTCTTGGATATCCAATCTTTTCTCCTCCTCTTGCTATTTATTTTTCTTCAACAGCAACTTTTTTTCTTTTAGCTGCTCTCTCACGTTCGTTTTTATCAAGAATCTTTTTACGAAGACGGATTGATTCCGGAGTTACTTCACAGTACTCATCGTCGTTCAAATACTCTAGAGCTTCTTCAAGAGACATAATTCTTGGTTTTTTCATTGAAGAAGTTTGGTCTTTATTAGCTGAACGCATATTTGTCATTTGTTTCGCTTTTACGATATTAACAGTCAAATCGCTATCACGGTTATGTTCTCCGACAATCATACCTTCATAAATATCCGTACCTGGCTCAACGAAAATAACACCGCGGTCTTCTACTTGCATCGTACCATATTGTGTAGTTTTTCCAGATTCCATTGATACAAGTACACCTTGACGTCTTCCACCGACTTGACCTTGGGCCATTGGTTGGTAGCTGTCAAATGAGTGGTTCATGATACCATAACCACGTGTAATTGTTAAGAACTCAGTAGAATAACCAATAAGTCCACGAGCTGGGATCGTGAATAGTAAACGAACTTGACCACTTCCGCTATTAATCATATCTAACAATTCGCCTTTACGAGCTCCCATGGATTCCATGATAGAACCAGTGTGCTCTTCAGGTACATCGATTTGAACACGTTCAACTGGCTCACAACGTACTCCATCAATCAAACGAACGATAACTTCAGGTTTAGAAACTTGCAGTTCATAACCTTCACGTCTCATGTTTTCAATTAAGATAGAAAGGTGAAGCTCTCCACGACCTGAAACAATCCAGACATCTGGAGAATCTGTATTTTCAACTCTTAAGCTAACATCAGTTTGCAATTGGCTTTTCAAACGCTCTTCAATTTTACGAGCTGTTACGAATTTACCTTCACGGCCTGCGAATGGGCTGTTGTTTACAAGGAAAGTCATTTGTAATGTTGGCTCATCGATACGTAGAATTGGAAGGGCATCAGGATGTTCAATAGGACAAACTGTTTCCCCAACGTTAATATCTTCCATACCGGAAACAGCGATTAAATCACCGGCAACAGCTTCTTGGATTTCAACTTTTTTCAAGCCAATATAACCAAAGATTTTCGTTACACGGAATTGCTTAACCGATCCATCAAGTTTCATTAATGAAACTTGTTGACCTACATGCATTTTCCCACGGAATACACGGCCAACACCAATACGTCCTACATAATCATTGTAATCAAGTAAAGCCACTTGGAATTGAAGTGGTTCATCAGTGTTATCAATTGGTGCAGGGATCGTTTCGACGATTGTTTCGAATAATGGGGTCATGTCTTTTTCTTGTTTGGTAGGATCTGAATCCAAGCTTGCTGTACCAGCAATACCTGAAGTAAAGACAACAGGGAATTCTAATTGTTCTTCTTCAGCTCCAAGTTCGATGAATAAGTCAATTACTTCGTCCACAACTTCGTTTGGACGGGCAGAGTCTTTATCAATTTTATTCACGACAACGATTGGCGTTATTTTTTGTTCCAATGCTTTTTTCAACACGAAACGAGTTTGCGGCATACATCCTTCATATGCATCAACAACAAGTAAAACACCATCAACCATTTTCATGATCCGTTCTACTTCACCACCAAAGTCGGCATGACCAGGTGTATCCAAAATATTTATTCTTGTATCTTGGTATTGAACTGCTGTATTTTTCGCAAGAATCGTAATTCCGCGTTCTTTTTCAATAGCATTAGAATCCATCGCACGTTCTTCCACATGTTCATTTTCACGAAATGTACCAGATTGCTTAAGCAACTGATCCACTAAAGTTGTTTTACCATGGTCAACGTGGGCAATGATGGCTATATTACGAATATTTTCTCTTAATTTCAAAAAATTCACTCCTAAAAAAGTTTGTGTATAACGTATCACTAGTATTAACTTACATATTATATCACAAACATAGTAGAAACAAATACAGAAATTATGTACAATAGCTATATTAGGGGTGATATTAATGAATATTAAATGGAATTTCTTAATATTAGCGATACTAGCAGCATCAAGTATTGGCTCTATAGGCATCTTTATTGCTGAAAAAAGCTTACTTGGAATCTTAGCTGCAATCGTTGTACTTTGCGGGATTATGGGGTTTGGCTTCACTCAAAAGAAAAAATTACGCGAAGCAGGAAAGTTATAATATAAAAAACTCGCTGTAAACAGCGAGTTTTTTTTTGCTAATTTTTTCAAGTGAAATATATTCTCTACTCCACTAAGTCTTTAGTCTTACTTTACCCATTTTAATATCCTTTTTGAACATTACCAATGACTTAGGTCAGGGGTATTAAAGGCTAGTATTACCTGTTAAATATTTCTCAAAAACCTCTTTGTGCATTCCAGGCTTAGAGACAAATAATGAATCTCCCTCTAAAAAATCCAATTTTTTATCAGTTATATTGCTTACTTCTCCGCCCACTTCCTCAACCAGTAAAACTCCACCGGCAAAGTCCCAAGGCATAAGCCGCATAGTTATATAAGCATCTAGCCTGCCTGCTGCCACGTATGCTAACTCCAATGCTGCTGAGCCATATGAACGGGTCCCGCGCGCATCCCGCACAAGCGGGGCTAGAAGACTCGGATCAATCCGGCGATTTTCCGTTACCCAGCTTGCATTCATGGAAAGGATGGCTTTGCTAACCGATACCTCTTTCAGCGGAGAGAGTCTTTGATCGTTCATAAATGCCCCCTCCCCTTTAATTACATGGTACAGTTCATCATTTACGACATCATAAACCATACCAATTTTCCCGATACCATCCTCATAGATCCCAAGAGAAATCGCAAAATTTCGCTGTTGATGAATAAAGTTCAATGTTCCATCAATTGGATCAAGAATCCACACCGTTCCTTTTAAATCTTTTATCTCATTACCCATTCCCTCTTCCCCAAATATACGATGTTCGGGAAAAGTTTCGGTAATTTTATCGCAAAAAAACGTTTCTATTGCCTTATCCATATTGGTAACCAAATCATTAGGATTCGTTTTAATTTCAATATTCAGCTTGGTTTCAAAGGACGCTCTCAGCTTCGACCCTGCTTCTTTCATCCATAATTTCGCATATGTATCCATTTCCTTAACCGATGCCATTATAATATCCCCGTCCTTTGTAATCAGAAACTACACTAACATGCTCTACTAAAGATTAAAGCAAATATATCAAGTCTTCAAGTTTTTAACATCATAAATTTACCAATTTTTATAATACCTTTGAAGAATAAGGGTTATTTAATTCACGATTCTTCACTCCATTTAAGCTTATAAGCTAATTATCCTCATGCATAAAAATTTTTTTGTATACTTTTGATAATTTTTTTCCTAATTAACAGGAAAGTAGTCCATTTTAAAAATCAAAGACCAGCTTTTACTACTATTTTGTTCATTTAACGAAAAACGGACACATTATTTTTTATAAAATAAGTGTCCGTTCATCATCTATAATAGAATTTCTTGTATTGAATTTGATTCATTTCCTTCATTAATTCTCCTTCACGATCTCTGCAGCTTTATCATTTTACAAGGCTTTAAGTTTTAGCAATTCTAAGCGGATACGCTCAAGCCTTTGCTTGCATTGTGACCTCTTTTGATCATTCTCTTCACTAATTGCTTCAAAAAGGGTTGCTAATTCATAGTCCATTTCCATTCTTAACACTGCAGCTCTATGTCTTTCAACTTCTTTAGCTTTTAATGCTTGGTTCATGACTTGTTTCATAATTAACATTCTCCCTTCGTCAATTAACTTAATTTTCTGAATTTATTTTTATTTTATCATATGTCTTCCTACCACAAATAGCAACTAATTTGTTCTTTTAACTTAAAGGAATTTTTCGATAATGAACTAAATCCTTATTTTTTAATTATTACTTTTACTTATGCTACAATATGTGCAGATATTACAGTGGGAGAGATGATAATGAATATAGCAAGTTTTTCAGCTGATGATTTTAACGTTTTTAAAATTGATGGATTGGAACCGCGAATGGATGCTTTAAAAGAGCAGATCCAACCCAAGCTACAAGCACTTGGTGAGCACTTTTCACAACAATTATCTGTGATGACCGGTGAAGAGATGTTCCCTCATGTTGCTAAGCATGCTAGAAGGAAAGTAAACCCTCCTAACGACACTTGGGTTGCCTTTGCTGCCAACAGCCGAGGTTATAAAATGATGCCACATTTCCAAATTGGTTTGTGGGAAACACATATGTTCATTTGGTTCGCAGTCATTTATGAAGCTCCTAATAAAGTTGAAATCGGGAGGCAACTAGAGCAAAATGCGAAGCAATTAATAAAAAATATTCCCTCTCATTATGTTTGGTCGATGGATCATACGAAACCTGAAGTAATCCCTCATGATGGCCTTTCGGTTGATGATTTGAATTCAATGTTTAATCGGTTACAGACCGTAAAGAAAGCTGAAATTCTTTGCGGGATAAGAATTTCTCGCGAAGAAGCCATTCAATTAAATGATGATGATTTCATTAAAACCATTAATGATGCTTTTGAGCATCTTTTACCCTTATATAAATTAAAATAAACACATATTCCACGTATTGCATTGGAATTAGTAGATGAATAGAGCATTCATACTTTAATATAAATAAAGAAAAGGGAGAGCCATTAAAGGCTCTCCTCAGACTGTAGACAAACTCGATGGAAATCGAGTTACAGTTTTTNCCTCGGCGCCTTTGCGCCTGTGGGGTCTCCCTTGGACGCGCTTTTCCCGCAGGAGTCTCGCACCTTCCGCTCCAATCAACTTTGTTTTAACAATTAAATTTAACCGCTTTTGCCTACAGTCTTTTTTGTTTTAAATATAGGAGTAAAGCGCTCTGGAATAGAGCGCTTTTTTTTACTTTAGACATGATTGTCCATCTCCATGGTTAATCCATAATCAAGCTGCCATCCGCAACTAAGTTCGACCAGTTACAACCCGACTCCAGGGGGATGTGAAGAATAACACAGCATCGGCTGCCTCTTCAGGGGCAGTCTTTTTTTGAGTGGAGTACCTTCTCTTATCATCTGAAAACCTCATCTGAAGTAGCAGAACTGGCATCCGTATATTGAAGCTGTCCACCTGGAACTATATTACGATGACTCCGTCTTTTCCTAATTTGTATTTACCCTGGGGAGAGCCATTAAAGGCTCTCCTTTTCTTATTTTTGCACCAATTCTTTACTTGCTTGTATCAATTCACTTATTTGATTTTCTTTACCCGCTTCAAAGCATTCGATTATCTTGCTTCCGACGATGACACCATCGCAGGATTGTACCGTATTGCGGACATGATCTGGAGTAGAGATGCCAAATCCGGCAAGAACAGGAACAGGACTTAGGTCTTTTACCTGTTTTAAATAGCCTCCAAGTTCTCCTCCAAAGGCATCACGGGTCCCCGTAATGCCCTTTACAGTCACAGCATAGATAAAACCCTCTGCCCCTGCCGTAATCTGAGTAATCCGTTCTCTAGAAGACGTGAGCGTCACAAGACGGATCAGTACAATCCCTGCAGTTTTTATAGTTGAAAAGACAGCTTCTTCTTCAATTGGCAAATCAGGGATGATACATCCGGCGATTCCTGCCTGAAGACAATCTTCTGTGAATTCTTTAAGGCCATATGCCATAATTGAATTTGCATACCCCATTAAAATGATTGGAATGTTTACATCGCCTTTGATTTCAGTCACTTTTTTTAGAATATCTTTTAAAGTTGTACCATTCTCCAAAGAACGGATTCCCGCCTGTTGGATAACCGGTCCATCAGCCACAGGGTCAGAGAATGGGATACCTAATTCGACAGCTGTTGCCCCGCTTTTTTCAAGGAATATAAGTTGGCTCTTTAGCCGTTCAAGACCGCCATCTCCTGCCATAATGTAAGGAATAAATGCTTTTTCTCCCCTAGATTCACATTCCTGCAGCGCTTTTGTTAATTTATTCATGTTCGCTACCCCCTAATATAGATTGGACCGTTTCAACATCCTTATCGCCACGGCCAGATAAGCAAATCACCAAGCCTGTCCCTTTCTCCATTTCTTTGGCAAGTTTTAAACCGTAGGAGATGGCATGTGAACTTTCCAATGCAGGTATGATCCCTTCTTCCTTTGAAAGCAATACGAGAGCTTCTAGAGCTTCTTGATCGGTAACTGAAGTATATGTCACGCGATTTGTATCTTTTAGAAAACTGTGTTCCGGTCCAACCCCCGGATAATCTAACCCTGCTGAAATCGAATGTGCCTCCTGAATCTGGCCGTCTTCGTTCTGCAATACATACATGAATGCCCCATGAAGCACCCCTGGCTTTCCTTTTGTTAAGCTTGAAGCATGTAACGGTGTATCAAGACCATGACCTGCTGCTTCTACTCCATATAATTTAACCGTTTCATCCTCAATGAATGGATAAAACATCCCCATTGCATTGCTGCCACCGCCTATGCAAGCGACTATGGCATCAGGAAGGGCATGTACCACTTCGGAATACTGACGCTTCGTTTCCTTACCAATCACGCTTTGAAAATCGCGTACAATAACAGGGAATGGATGCGGACCAAGGACTGACCCCATAATATAATGAGTGTCTTCCACATTAGCTACCCAGTACCGTAACGCCTCATTGACTGCATCCTTTAGTGTCCCGCTTCCTTGTGATACAGATATGACCTTGGCACCCAGAAGTTCCATCCGGAAAACATTTAATTTCTGTCTCCTGATATCTTCCTCTCCCATAAAAATGATGCACTCTAACTTCAGCAAAGCACAAACTGTCGCCGTTGCCACTCCATGCTGTCCTGCACCTGTTTCGGCAATGACTTTTTTCTTACCCATTTTTTGTGTCAACAAAGCCTGACCAATCGTATTATTGATTTTATGGGCACCCGTATGATTTAGGTCCTCACGCTTCAGATAAATATCGGCACCACCAGCAAGTTTCGTTAAATTTTCTGAAAAATAAAGGGGCGTTTCACGACCAATATATTGAGTAAGGTAATAATTCAGTTGCTTTTGGAATTCTGGATCTTTTTTTGATTGTTCATATACTTCTTCAAGCTCTGTTATTGCCGCCATTAAGGTTTCCGGAACGAAACGGCCACCATATGCTCCAAAATGACCAGTTTGGTCGGGCTGTGTATAAGTACTCATCTATTTATTCCTCTTTTCCGGCTGTATTTTTCGCCTTAGTAATAAAAGCTTTTATTTTTGCAGCATCCTTTAATCCATTTGTTTCGACACCACTCGCTACGTCAACTGCGAATGGTGATACGGCAGTAATCGCTTTTCCGACATTTTCTGAAGTCAATCCTCCAGCTAGAAAAATTTTCTCCTTTGGTAAGCCCGCTTTACGAAGCATATCCCAATCCAAAGTCATTCCCTTACCAGAATTTCCTTTAGGAAGATCTACTAGTAGAAAATCAGCCGGATAATCGTGAAGGCTTTCAAGATCTTTCTCTGACTTGATGGCAAAGGCCTTAATAACCGGGAGAGGCATTCTCTCAGCAAAACTGGCAGACTCGTTACCATGCAGCTGAATATAATCCAATCCGGCAATTTCAGCACTTCGTATCACTTCTTGTTCGGTTTGATTAGCAAACACTCCGACTTTTTTTACGTGTGCAGGGAGATTCCCAGCTATTTCACATACTATTTCCGGATGAACTTTCCGGCTACTTTCCGCAAAAATGAACCCAATAAAGTCTGCACCGAATGTTACAGCTGTCTGAGCCGCTGCTAATGTCTTTATCCCACAAATTTTTACAAACATATTAATCTCCTTATAAACTCATTTGCAGTTCTGCCATCGTATTTGGAAGGTTAGGTGATATCATTAATGTTTCTCCAACTAAAATGCCCCTCGCCCCTGCTTTCCTCACACGCTGTACGTCTTCTTTTGTCTTGATTCCACTTTCACTGATAATGATGTGACGTTTTGGATCAAGTAGCTTCGCAAGTCGTTCCGTAACCGCCAAATCCACTTCGAATGTTTTTAAATTTCGATTGTTAATACCTATCAGCTCTGCATTAAGCTCAAGTGCTTGTTTTAACTCGGCTTCATCATGGACTTCTGTTAATACATCAAGCCCTTTATGTTTTGCATATTGATATAAATCATGAAGGCGTTCTTTTGAAAGAGCTGCCACAATTAATAGAATGATAGTCGCACCAGCTTGATAGGCACGGTCGATTTGGATTTCATCAATGATGAAATCTTTACATAACCTTGGAATTTGTATAGCCTGGCTCACGTTTTTTAAATCGGCAATTGACCCTTTAAAGAAAACCTCATCCGTCAATATCGATATGGCTGCGGCTCCACCTTTTTCGTAAGAAAGAGCCTGCTCGATTGGATCGACATTCATTTTAATGTCTCCTTTTGATGGGGATGCGCGTTTAATTTCCGCGATAACCGCGATTGATTTCGCCGTTTTCAATTTTTCTACAAGAGAAGGTCTGACTGTATTGATCATTTCCCCATCATCTAAACCCATTTCTTTTAACCGTGCTACTTCTACTTTTTTCTGTTCAATAATTTTCGTTAAAATATTATCCATTTACATTACCACCTTATTTCTGTTGCCATAGGCAATTAGATTTTCTAATTTTTCAAGAGCCGATCCGCTGTCCAGACTTTCTTCCGCCAAGGTAATTCCTTTTTTGATCGTTGCTGCCGTTCCATGGGCGTATAAACCCAAACCTGCATTCAATAAAACGGTGTCACGATATGCACCTTTTTCACCTTTTAAGAGGCGGAGCATAATATCAGCATTTTCTTTTGCATCACCGCCACGGATTGCGTCATTTCCGTAAATCGGCAAATCCACTTCCTCAGGATGGAGTGTAAAAGGGATAATATCCCCTTGCTCCAGAAGCACGAGTGAATTTTCTCCCTGTAGGCTGGCTTCATCCATAAAACCTGCACCATTGATGACAACCGCACGTGTTCTGCCTAATTTATGAAGTACTTCTGCAAATAGCTCGAGCATATCACGGCGGTTAATACCTAATAATTGTGTATCAAGCTGAACGGGATTCGTTAATGGTCCTATCAGATTAAATATTGTCGGGATTTTCAATTCTTTTCTCACTTTCATGATTCGGGCAATATTAGGGTGAACAGAAGGGGCAAATAAGAAAGTGATTCCATTTTCCTCTAACAGTTCTTTCATCATTTCTGGTTCTAAGAACAAATTAACCCCGAGCTCTTCCAAAACATCTGCACTTCCTGTTTTACTTGAAATGCTGCGGTTTCCATGTTTGGCAACCTTAACACCTGCACCAGCCAGCACGAAGGCTGAAGCGGTACTAATATTGAAGCTTTGTGAGCCATCTCCACCAGTTCCGCAATTATCCATCACATTAAGGCAGTTTGTTTTCACACTTCTTGCTTCTTTTCTCATGACTCGGACAAGGCTTGCAATTTCACCTGCCGTTTCACCTTTTGCTTTTAGAGCAATAATGAAAGCCGCCATCTCGCTTTCCGTAATATCTGTAGAAAATAACGCTTGGGCTGCTATACTCATCTCATCTTCCGTCAATGTTTGACGCTCTGCTAACTTTTCTAAATACTCCTTCACTACTAACTCCCCCAATTGTTTTTTGTGATTATAAAATGGATTCTTTCTTCTCTAATTGATATGTCTCGGCAATCTTATAAAATTCATGTAATAGTTCCTTACCGATTTTCGTTCCAATAGATTCAGGGTGGAACTGTAAACCGTAAAGCGGATAATCTTGATGTTTTAAAGCCATGATTTCTCCATCATCCACTGCGCTCGCCGTAACAGTTAATTCATTAGGTAAGCTTTCCCTTTCAACTACCAAGGAATGGTAACGCATCACTGGAAATTGTGGATTCTGATTGACAAATACCCCTGTTCCGTCATGTTCGATAACCGATGTTTTGCCGTGCATGATATATTTGGCCCCAATCACATTTGCCCCAAAGGTTGCACCAATAGCCTGATGACCAAGGCAAATACCTAAAAGCGGAAGCTTCTTATAAAAAGAACGTATGATTTCCATGCTAATTCCAGCATTTTCTGGACGGCCTGGCCCTGGTGAAATAACGATTGCCTTTGGATTCATTTCCTCAATTTCAGCAATGGTGATTTCGTCATTTCTTTTCACGATGATTTCTTTTTCTACTTCCCCTAAATATTGATAAAGGTTATAAGTAAACGAGTCATAGTTATCAATTAATAAAATCATTTTGTGTTAACCTCCATGAGCGCTCGTGCTTTATTTTGTGTTTCCTCATATTCTGTTTTTGGATCTGAATCATATACAATTCCTGCTCCGGCCTGTACATACGCACTGCCATCTTTTATGATCATCGTCCGGATTGCAAGAGCCATATCTAGATCTCCACCAAAACCGATAAATCCTATCGCCCCTGAATAGATCCCGCGTTTACAATTTTCAAGTTCGTTAATCAACTCCATTGCCCTAATTTTAGGGGCTCCTGAGACAGTACCTGCAGGAAGACATACCGTTAATGCATCTAAACTAGTGAATCCTTCCTTACGTTCTCCGCTAATCTTTGAGGCAATATGCATGACATGTTGATATCTTTGAATTTCCATTTCCTCGGTAAGGTGGATTGAGCCTATTTCACAAACCCTCCCAAGATCATTTCTTCCGAGATCAACAAGCATTCTATGTTCAGCGAGTTCTTTTTCATCCACCAGCAGGCTTTTTTCCATGCCTTTATCTTCTTCATCCGTCTTCCCTCTTGGTCGTGTACCGGCAATGGGGTTAACATGAACCATTCCTGCTGAAACACTGATCAAACTTTCAGGGGAGGAACCTATAATAGTATAGTCACCAAATTCGATATAAAACATATAGGGAGATGGGTTGGCTAAGCGGAGACGGCGGTAAGCATCGAAAGGCTCTCCATCAAAGTCGGCCTGAAACCTTTGTGACAAGACGACTTGGAAAACTTCACCTGCTACAATCGCTTCCTTTACTTCAAGTACCATTTTCTCGAATTCATCCTGGCTGAAATTAGAATTAAATTCTAAAGATTCTGACGATATATCCTTTGACGGTTTACTAGGCCGATTGATTTTCTCCTTCATTCCCATTAAGCTTTTTTCGCTTTCCTCTTCCGCAGTCAAAAGATGAATCTTTTGAAGTACATGATCAAATATATACAGTTCCTTAAAGAAAAGGAAATGAGCATCCGGCATTTGAAGAGAATCAGGTGGCACCGGACCGATGTTTTCATAAAGACGAATAATATCATAGCCCATATACCCGATTGCCCCACCATTAAATGGCGGAAGATGAACTGGGGAATCTTCTATTTCTACCAACAATTGATTTTTTAGAAATTCAATGATATTGATGTTCCTTACGAGTTTCTCACCTGTATTAGAATCCTTCACATATACTTGATTACCTAATGACGTCACCTCCAAATATGGGTTTGATCCTAGATAGGAGTAGCGACCATTATCATGATGTGAATTCGAACTTTCCAATAAAAACTTCTTTTCATCATCCAATTTTTGAAAAATGGCAATCGGTGTATGAATATCCCCTTCAATCGTTTCCATTTTGAAACGGAGTATCTTTTTTTCATCCAAATGATTCATCTAAAATTACCTCCTAATTTTGAATCCAATAAAGAAAACTTCCGATTGCTATACCTTTAGGCAAACATATTCGGAGTTGTGTTTATATTTTTTCTCTAAAATCTTTCTCCAGTTCACCTTCACAAAAATTGTAAATGCATAAAAAAAGCCCCCTGCAAACACAAATTATGTGTCTGCAGAGGACGGTATACCGCGGTGCCACCTCAAGTTGGAAAAACATATTATTTTTCCCTCTCAAGCAAGAAATTAGACATTTCTTGCCAAACCCATTAACGGTGGAAGCCGAGTTTCCCTACTTATTTCAAGAAACCACTCATAAGTCCATTCACCTTCTTATATCGTACCGGTTTCCACCTATTCCGGCTCTCTGTGACGACTCTAAAAAGATTACTACTCTTATTCATAGATTTAATTATCCATTTTTAAAAAACACAAAAAGGGCCCTCATCCAAAGGACGAGGAACCCGTGGTACCACCTTAATTAGCTTAATAAGCTCACTTTACGGCATTATAAATATAATATGCCTATCTCCATTAACGATGAGATAATCGCCAAAGCCTACTCCGTCAATCCGTTTCGGTTTGGGGCTCGGAAGTCCATTCGCTTAAATTTGTTCACCAGTTTTCAGCAACCACTGGCTCTCTGCAGAACAGCATTAAGGTACTCTTCTTCGTCATTGCCTTTATCATTTCTTGATTATTATGTTAAAACAATCTATTCATGAAGTCAATGGAGTTTTCTAAAAATAATATTTTTATTATTTCATTCGTATCCAGTCATCGTCTTCGATTTCTTTTGCTTTCTTAATAACAAGATATGCGGAATAGTCGCTGACAGACTCAAACTCATCTGTATATTTTTTTTCATCCGCTTTGCCGGGGACTATTTCCTTAAACCTTCGATATGCTTTCATAAAAGCTTCTTTTTGTATTTTACTTTCATATGCCTTTTCGACTGCTTCAAAAAATTTAATAACATCGACGATTTCTTCCGTTGACCAATCAAGATCCATTGGATACTGATAATCCATGCTTACACGCTCCTTCTAGATAGTTATTCCTGTTGCTTGGGAGACTATTATCAGTCTGCCCATTTTGAGCGAATTGCCTCTGCTTGGCTGATAATCCGACTGAATAGCTCAGCCGTCGTTGGTACATCATGAATCAGACCCATTACTTGTCCAGCCCAAGCATATCCTTCACCTTCAACTCCATCATGGATATAACGCTGGTTTGCTTTTCCACTTATGTAATTCTGCAGTTGCTCATATCCGCCGTCTTCCTTTTCTATTTCAAGAATTTTATCAGTCCAACCATTTGCAATAACACGGGCTGGTGCACCAATAGACCGCTTAATGACAACGGTATCATTTTCTGTACCGGAAACCAAGGCATTTTTGTATAATTCATGGGCATGAACACATTCTTTTACTGCAATGAACCTGGTGCCCATTTCAATCCCTTCGGCTCCGAGTGCCAACGCCGCCATCAACCCGCGTCCATCACCGAATCCACCTGAGGCGATGACTGGAATTTTCACGGAGTCTACCACTTGAGGAATTAATACAGAAGTTCCGATATCATCGCGTCCTAAATGTCCTCCGCCCTCCTGACCAACTACCATCACTGCGTCTGCACCCAGCTGCTCAGCCTTGATTGCCTGCCTTCTTGCCGCAACTAGCACAAGTTTTTTCACCGGAGTATCTTTAACATAATCGATAAATGGCGCTGGATTCCCACCAGTTACAGAAACAACGGCAATCTCCTCTTTTAGTGCTGCTTCAAGCATATGTTCATATGGTCTTCCGTGCTGACCAATTGCAAAATTAACGCCAAACGGTTTGTCCGTCAATGATTTTGTTTTTCGTATTTCCTCTACCAATTGATCAGGGTTATCCAACGACATCGCTGTTACCTGCCCTAGGCCTCCTGCATTTGAAACAGCCGCAGCTAGTTCTGCATAAGCTAAATGCGCCAATCCTCCTTGCACAATCGGGTATTGAATCCCTAACAAATCAGTCACACGAGTTTTCCAATTCAAAATCTTCATCCCCCTTTTACTTCTGAGTGAGTTTTATTAATGAACACTCTCTATTACACCTTTATTATGGCAAATATTGTTTTTCCATTCAATTTTAAAACTCTTAGTTCAAATTGTTTTTGATTTAAAAGAAAAACTCTTGAACTGGTAAATATTCCTTCCTGCTATTACGAGGTATGTACAATAGAACTCAAGCTGTTATTTTTTACATTAAACTCACGCTAGGCATTTATATGTAAGACGTGCTATAATTCATTTGTTTTATGTCTATCCACAAGAGCTTACTAACCGTTTTTAGAGGTTACTCCAAATAGGAGAAACATACGACTGTAAATAGAAAGGGAGTATATTTCCCTAGATATTTCGTACCTATTATATTGAAAAGGGGCCACAAAGAATTGTCACAGAATGAAACACCATTATATACTGCCTTATTACAGCATGCCAAAAAAAATCCCGTTCAATTTCATATTCCAGGTCATAAAAAAGGAAAAGGAATGGACGCTGATTTTCGTGATTTCATTGGAGAAAATGCACTATCTATAGATTTAATCAATATCGCACCACTCGATGATCTCCATCAGCCAAAGGGAATCATTAAAAGAGCCCAGGACCTTGCTGCAGAAGCATTTGGGGCCGACCATACATTCTTTTCCGTTCAGGGAACAAGCGGTGCAATCATGACGATGGTCATGACAGTCTGCGGTCCTGGGGATAAAATCATCGTCCCGAGGAACGTACATAAATCTGTTATGTCTGCTATTGTATTTTCAGGAGCGGTTCCTATTTTCATCAATCCTGAAATTGACAAAGACTTGGGAATCTCACATGGAATTACCATAGATGCTGTTGAAAAAACATTAAAGGAACACAGCGATGCAAAAGGGTTACTCGTAATCAATCCGACCTATTTCGGCATTTCTGCTGATTTGCAGAAAATTGTAGAAGTTGCTCATTCCTACCAAATACCTGTACTGGTTGATGAAGCCCATGGTGTTCATATTCACTTCCACGAAGACTTGCCTATGTCCGCTATGCAAGCTGGAGCTGATATGGCCGCTACGAGTGTTCATAAACTGGGTGGATCACTAACAGGAAGTTCCATTTTAAATGTTAAGAATGGATTAATTTCTGCCAATCGGGTCCAGGCAATTTTGAGTATGCTCACTACTACCTCAACTTCCTATATTCTTCTTGCTTCTCTCGATACCGCAAGAAGACAACTTGCGACCGTTGGCAGAGAAATGATAGATGGTGCTATCAAGCTTGCAGAGTATACCCGGACAGCTATTAATGAGATTCCTTATTTATACTGTGTTGGAAGCGAAATTTTAGGTAGTAAGGCCACCTATAGTTATGATCCGACAAAACTAATCATCTCCATTAAAGAATTGAATATTACTGGATACGACGTTGAGAAATGGCTTCGAGAAAAACATAATATTGAAGTAGAACTTTCTGATTTGTATAACATCCTTTGCCTAATCACACCAGGGGACTCTAAAACAGAAGCAGATTTGTTAATCGCTGCCCTTAAAGACTTATCGGATGAGTTTAAAGAAATGGCTGCTGATCATGAAAAAATCGAAGTCCTGCTTCCCGATACACCACCTCTTGCTTTATCACCGAGAGATGCATTTTACGCAGAAACTGAAGTGGTTCCTATCGAGGAATCTGTTGGAAAAATCAGTGCTGAATTCATCATGGTCTATCCGCCAGGGATTCCGATTTTTATACCTGGTGAACTGATAACAGAAGATAATATCACTTACATTCAGAAAAATATCGAAGTTGGTCTACCAGTTCAAGGTCCAGAGGATCCAGAAATTAAATATTTACGCATTATTAAAAACTGATTGAATATCAAAAACCAGAGCATAAACAAACTGCTCTGGTTTTTTTATGCTTATTATGATGTTTTAATCGTAAAAGAGCGTTTCTCCTCTTCGCCTTCCTAACCGACTTTATCAAAGCTTCCATATTTCTCTTGAACGAATACCAAAGCGCAGGCCCCCAAAATGCACTTTCCCGCAAGTTAGAACGACAGAATCTTATAACTTTACCCTAGGATTGCAGTTTTCCATTCTTCCGCAGCTTGGGGGTACCGGCCCTTACCTATGAACAAAGTTTATTTAAAAATTGTAATGTCCGTTCATGCCCTGTATGTTCAAAAATTTGTTGAGGTGTTCCTTCTTCAACGATTACACCTTTATCAATAAATACGACTTTATCCGCTGCTTCACGCGCAAAATTCATTTCATGTGTCACTACAACCATGGTCATTCCTTCTTTAGCAAGTTCTTTCATGACCTTTAGAACCTCACCAACTAACTCAGGATCTAACGCGGAAGTAGGTTCATCAAAAAGCAGAACTTCAGGTTCCATTGCCATCGCCCGTGCAATTCCTACACGTTGTTGTTGTCCACCGGATATCTGGGATGGATAGTGGTTCGCCCGTTCCGATAATCCTACCTTTTCGAGCAATTGAAGAGCCTTCGTACGAGAGGCTTCCTTGTCTTGTTTACGAACGTAAATAAGACCTTCCATAACAT
The DNA here is from genome assembly GCF_001273755.1 of Peribacillus butanolivorans. GTDB lineage: Bacteria > Bacillota > Bacilli > Bacillales > DSM-1321 > Peribacillus > Peribacillus butanolivorans. Next base: position 1,187,354 of record NZ_LGYA01000001.1, on the reverse strand, counting down.
TTTCAAGTGCAGTCATATGAGGGAACAAATTGTAACCTTGGAAAACCATACCCGTTTGTTGACGGAACTTAATCACCTTATCTTTTGGAACTGGTTTTTTATCCTGAAAATCCAAAGAAAACTTTCCAAGCTTAATGGTCCCTTTTGTAGGCGTTTCCAATAAATTCAGGCAACGTAACAAGGTTGTTTTCCCTGAACCCGATGGCCCAATAATACAAACTGTATTGCCTTCCTCAATTTTTAGATCGATTCCCTTTAAAACCTCTGTTTGTCCAAATTGTTTATGCAGGTTCTTTATTTCAATCATGTATATTTCCCCCTATCAAATTAGCCCGTCACATAACGATCGAGTCGTTTTTCCATCTGTCCTTGTGCATTCGAAAGAACGGTACTGAAAATCAAATAAATAAATCCTGCTAGACAATAGAGTACCAATGGTTCATAGGTTGTTGCGGTAATTTGCTGAGCAACTCTAAACATTTCAGTCACCGTAATGGTAGCGGCCAACGATGTATCCTTTACCAAGCTAATAAAACTGTTTGCCAAAGGCGGGACAGATACCCTTGTTGCCTGAGGGAGAATAATTCTTTTTAATGCCTGCGGATAGCTCATCCCAATAGAATAAGCCGCCTCCCATTGACCTTTGGAAATGGAGAGTATAGCCGCACGAATAATCTCTGAGTTGTAGGCGCCAACGCTAAGAGTAAAACCGATAATAGCCGACGGTAACGGGCTAATCGTTATACCAATACTTGGAAGTCCATAAAAAATAATAAACAACTGAACAAGCAGCGGTGTTCCTCTAACCACCCATACATAAAATCTTGCAATAACGTCCAGAAGTTTAATTCCCGAGATTCGAGCTAATGCTGTAAGTAAAGCAAGAAGGAGTCCCAGAAAAAAGGATACTAATGTCAAGGGAACCGTAAACGCAACCCCAGCTTTTAACATTGGGAAAAAGGAATTTACAATGATGTCAACAATTCGGTCCATTCTTTCGTCAGCAAACATGTAGACCCCTCCCTATTTTGAAACATCTTTTCCAAAGTATTTTTGTGAAATACTTAAATATTTACCATCCTTCATCATGTCAGAAAGCGCTTTATTTACGGCCTCTACCAATTCTTTATTCCCTTTTCTCATCATGACTCCCATTTTTGCCGGTTCATCAAGTTCTGCGACGGATTTAACTGGTGCATCAGGCTTTTGCTTTTTGAAATCAAGGTAGGAAAGTCCGTCATTTACAGCCGCATCCGCACGTTTTGAAAGTAATAAATCAATGGATTGATTATAACCTTCTACTCCAACGATCTCAGCACCATAAGATTCTGCTATATCTTTATAGTTACTAGTTAATGTCTGAGCCGATTTTTTTCCTTTCAAATCTTCAAATGATTTAATCGTATTATTCTCTTTGTGAACAATTAAGAAAGGTTTTGACATAATATACGGCTCTGAAAAATCGTATTTTTTCTGGCGGTCAGGAGTAATTCCTACATTATTAGCAATAATATCGAACCGCTTTGAATCGAGTCCTGCGAACATACCGTCCCATTGGGTTTCAATGAATTCTGGTTTCACACCAACTCTTTTTGCTACTTCCTCCGCGATTTCAACATCAAAACCGGTTAACTTCCCTGAAGAATCATGGTAACTAAAAGGTGCAAAGGTTCCTTCTGTTCCAATTTTAATGGTCCCATTCGATTTAATTTGCTCTAGCAAATCCTTACCCTCATCTGCCTGTTTACCTGGTTGACTTGCTGCCTGATTTTCGGGCTTTCCGCATGCAGATAATAGAAGTGCTACGAGTATCGAAAAAGCGATTATGATGAAACTCTTTTTCATAAATAATTCCCCCCTATATTTTTAAAAAAATGGATGATTTGCAGACTTCCAGTTTCACTATTCTGTATAATTCTAATATTCTGTAAATTTTATCTATATTTTTCAAACGGACTCCACCTCCTCCTTTTCGTTATCATATAATGCAAGAGTTATGCCAAAATAAAATCCTTGTTAATTCAACATTCCTACTATCGAACTAGTTGAGAAATTCCCATTTCCGCGACGAAAATAGTGATAACCTACCGCTCCGTACTGTTTTTCGGATTCCCAAATTTGAAAAAAATATTTCCAAATATTCGAAATATCCCCCTCGGAGACGAAAAAAGATTGCAAATAAAATTTGCAATCTTAGGTAAAGAGATCAAACTTTTAGATTGTATCGTTCTAGCTTACGATAAAGTGTCGATAAACTAAATTTCAATTCATCCGCTACTTTTTCCTTATCTTTTCGATCTTGACCACCTAAGAAGAAACTTTGGATAATGGATTTTTCATATTCGGCCACCATCTCATCTAAACTTAACCCTCCGGTATGAATAGGTGCTTGAAATTGGTACAATTAATCCGGAAGATCATGAAAGCCAAGTACATCCGATTCTGCCATATTCACCATATACTCCACAACATTTTCCGTCACAGCTTTATAGAACATGTATTTAATTCTTTACAAGACTGATAGATCATTTCAAAAAAGCGATCTAGATCGTTTAATTCAACACAAGAAAAGGCAATCCGAAGGTCCGTCTTTGCAAGGGAGATCGTTCCTACTCCATACTGATTGAGCAAATGGACCCTTAGTGTTTCAGCATCGGAATGCTTGATGCGAAGGCATACGAAATATCCTGAGTTGAAGGGATAGGGTTCAAATTCATCCGCAAATTTCCCGTCTGCTAAAATTTCTTTGACCCGTTTGGCCCTGTCTTCCATTACTGTATTTTTCTCGTTGCGCTGCATTTCGAATTCGGGATTTAATAAGGCATCCAAAATGATTGTTTGGGAAAGGTGCGGACTGCATGAGATCGTACTTCGAATAGAACCCATCGCCTTTTTCTCCAACGCTTCTAAAACCAGAGGATCTTGAATTCCAAATGTGAGAAACCCAACACGAAAACCCCAAGCATACTCTTCTTTCGTTGCCCCATCAATTTTAATCGGGAGGACACGTGGGTGTAATTCTACTAAACGAGCAAATATAGATTCCTTGATTGAATCTTCGTAAAATAATCCAAAATATGCATCATCCATAACAGCAACAATATTAACCCCAAGATCCGCTGCCTGCTTAATGGCTTCAAGAATTCCTTCTGCCTCTTTTTCCGTTGGAGTATATCCGGTAGGATTATGCGGAAAATTAAGCACAAGAATCGCTTTACCATTTTTGCAGGATAAAAGGGCCTCCAGCAACCCTTCAACATTAAATTCGTTAGCTTTCGTAAATAAAGGATAAGTCACGGTCTCGCTGCCATGGCGGACGTTGAAGAGAATCTGATAATTATCCCAATATTTATCCGGCAAGATAATTGAATCGCCTTTTTCCACAAAAAGGTCGGATACAATACTCAAGCCATGGGTCAGCCCGCTCGTCACAATCGGGATGCCGAATACCTTTTCTTCAAGTGAAGGATTATCCTTTAGAAGCTTTTTTCTCCAAACCTCACGCAGCTCCGGTTTTCCTGCAGGCGGTGCATAGGGATACAGATCTTTCGGATCGTAGGCGGAGAGGTTTTTATGAATCACATCTATATAAATGGGGTGTCCACCCTATGTAGCCATCCCGATTGTTGCATTGAAAATGTCCGCTTTCCCCCTTGCTTCTCCTGCTTGGCTGACAATTCCTTTTGGGAAATACAAGGATTTTCCTAACAATGAAAACATCTCATATACTGGTTTATTCCGTTCTTCAATAACATGATTTAATTCTAAAGCCAATGGGTTTAGCATTTTATCCCCCCTCTTTTTCTAGTTGGATTTTTCCAGATCATATTTAAGCTAAACGCTCAACAAATCTCCCGGTTTAATCCTATCCCCGGCTTGATTATCCCCGCCCGACCGTACCCCAGAAGCCGCACCGTTATTCTAATGCCATTTCGAGATCCTTCCATATATCTTCTACATCTTCAATTCCAACCGAAAAACGAACGAGTCCATCATAGAGACCTGCTTTTTCTCTTTCTTCTTTAGGGATTATCGCATGTGTCATCGAAGCTGGATGTTGAATTAATGTACCTACATCCCCTAGGGAAACTGCTAAAGTACTCAATTTTACTGAATTCATAAGTTTAACGCCTTTTTCGTATCCCCCCTTCAAGACAAAAGAAATCATTGCTCCAGGACCTTTCATTTGTTTCTCCATGATATTTTTATCTTCAAAACTTGCTAGTCCTGGAAAATAAACCTTCTCTATAGCCTTATGTTTTTCCAAGCGTTCAGCCAAAATTTGTGCATTTTCTTGTGAGCGGTCCATGCGAATGTGCAATGTACGTATCCCTTGAAAGAGAAGCCAGGCATCCATAGGGGCCAAATTTGCTCCCATAGTCTTCTGCACTTCTTTTCTCATCGGATCAATAATTTCCTTGCTGGAAATCACTAGTCCGCCAATAAGATATCCATGACCCGACAAATATTTCGTTGCACTGTGGACAACAATATCAATGCCGCATAGCATAGGATTTTGTAAATATGGGGACAAAAACGTATTATCAACAATAGTCAAGATACCCTTTTGCTTAGCGATCGCCGCTACACTCTTCATATCCACTAAGGAAAGCGTGGGATTAGAAGGAGTTTCAAAGTAGACCACTTTCGTTCTATCTGTAATGTGTGGTTCAAGCTCTTCCCCTGTCTTAAACGGTACAAATGTTACATCAATTCCAAATTTCTTTACTGTTTTGGATAGAAATGCGTGCGTCGCCCCATACAACGCTGTGTGTGCAACAACGTGATCTCCTGCCTGCAAAACACCTAAAAGGCAGCCAGTTATGGCAGCCATTCCAGATGAGAAAGCCAAACATCCTTCACCAAATTCCAATGCCGCTACCTTCTCTTCCAGTTCTCTTACATTTGGATTTCCCAGGCGTGAATACATAAATCCTGGATCTTCTCCTGCGAAGCGTTGTGCTCCTACTTCTGCATTATCAAAAACAAATGTTGAAGTCATATAAACAGGGGAGATGTGTGAGCCATGCCCTGGATCTTTATTTACTTTTACTAGTTTTGATGAATAGTTCATTATTATTACGCCTCCTAATTTTAGTAATCTGAAATGATACCGTTTTTATTTCTTCCTTTAAGTTGTATACAAATCTTTATATGCAAAAGTTATGCCAATTCTGTAAACCTTATAAAATCAACAGTTTTAATATTAAAATTCTTTATTTATTTTCACTTTTGCCAAGGTGCACTGCAAAACATAGTAATTATCGACTTACCACTTTAGCAATATTGATAATATTTTTCTAAAATTGGAAAGAATTTAGCTACCCTTCTAACTTCTTGGTATTTCATTTTGCAGACAAGTCACTGTTCCTTCTCCTGCACTACCTAAGAAAAAGAACCATGCTCAAATATTGAACTGTGCCTCATTTTACGGACAGTATAAAAAAGTGCCTAAACGGCTTCCACTTGCATTATAGTTCTCTTTTGTTCCATCTGTTTGCGTAATGGTGTAGGTTCTATCTCCATTTTTCTCAAGCGTTAAATAATCACCACCAGCAGCTACATACCCCACACCTATCTTTTGTCCAAAGATGTGTCGCGTATTATCTTCATCGATCAGTGTAATGGGACCAGTTCCACCATCCACAAGTCTCTTTTCAACTTTACTAGTCCATCCATAACCAAACATTCCCGTAACATGGGATTTTCGATTGTTATACGTACGAGTCATACTTACTGGTATGCCACGTCCTGGAATCGATAAATCATTTTTCTGATAAACTAAATTTCCATTTGCAGAATTTACACCATCCAATGAAAGCGGTTAAATTTACTTACAGCGACCACTTCAGAAGCATTGACACTACGCATACTATTCCCCCATTTCACATCTAATCTTCCCTAGAAAGTAAACAAAATACCAATGTTCGTCTATATAGAACTTTGAAATTTCCAGAATTTTATTTCCCCTTTTAGATTGCATAAAAAAAGGGTGCCTCAGGTTAAAGCTCCTGAAACACCCTCGAATTCTATTATTATCAGAGATTATCTTTTTTATTTTTTCTCAGAGGCAGCTGTATCACAGCTGTGGCAGTTGTGATTGTGTGTATAAAGTACACTTACTTTTTCATCTTCAAAATGATCAATCGTGCTATTGCATGTTTGACAAACGATAGTTCCCATTTTTACAACCCCTTCCTCTATATTGTATGCATTAATGATTAAATGTAACCGCTTTATATGCATTATAATATAACACATTTATAATTTCAAGCTATAAAGTATAACATATATATTTTTCCCATAAATTCATTTAATTTAATGCCTTTGATTTATTTCTCTCTGGATTGCAGCCCGCTTAAAATTGTTAGTAGGACGGAGCCTCCAAGCTGCACGGTAGGCTGCTTCATTTTATCATGAAGCATTCAAACGTCTCTTCCATTCTCCATATAAAACTAGCTGGATAAAGGTCAGGGTATTCGAAGTCGTTTAGCTTGTTCTACTATCTTAAAGGTATATAACCACCATACAAAGGATTATGAGCAAATACCGCTAGCAGTTTGCCAAATAGGATCATCAATGTTTCATGTGACTTCCAGTTCATACAGTTTTTTCATGATAGCATCTATAGGCTGCCTTGCCTATTCCTCCATAAACAACAAGCTCTTTCGGTTCCAAGATTATACATAGGATTCTAATAGCCGCTTCTTGGACCCCACCCAGCCCATTGCGTGCAGCCGTGGCCCTTGGTAATTCATAATTCTTCTTTGTCCATTTGGGATCTTTTTCACCCTAAATATAAACTCATGCTTTTACTTGCGTCAGTTCAGCAAAGTCGTAAGTCTTCGACTAAAAAGGGTGACCACCTCTTTATTAAATATGATTGATTTATTGCTAAATCTTTACCGGTAAGCAACATCCCTTACACCTTTTTTTGTAAAACATGAATATGTTCATTAAACTTTAAAATCAAGCTTCCCACTCCTTATTAGCTAGCATCTATATAAATTTTACATCAAAATAAAAACTGGAAGTCAACACAATTTAACAATTTTTTATCATATTACCAAACTAACCCAGAAGAGTGAAAAAGGAATTTTACCTTTAAATTTACATATAGATAAGTATATAAAACAACCATAAAATGTTAAAATACAATTAAAATCTATAGAGCTAAGGGGGATTCAAATGATTGAAAATGCCTATATCAAGCTCGTTCCTGAGTCCGTGAAAGAAGCCGTAACCATTGAAGACGTGAAGGAATTGCTCACATATTACCAAATGATCACCGCTAAAACGGGAAAACAACTCAATTGGGATTATGATAAGAAGGCCTTTCCTTATGAAATGAAAGAGCCTGAAAAGATGAAAGATAAAGTAATTTATCTCCAATCCAATGTGGACAGATATCACATGATACTAATCGGAGTCGACCAAGAAATCGTTCAGGACGAAGATGGACTAGAGCGAATTCAATCTTATATCCAATTCACCCTTCCAGAAACTGCAACATTCGGTGATAAAGGGAAAGCTAATGAATTATGTAAATTCCTTGCAAAGAAGTTACGAGCACAACTCCATCTTTTTAACAAGCGAGTGATGTATTACTATCCAAGAAAATAAAAAACTGATAGTGGCCGTAACTTCAAATCATTCAGGCGTTTCAATTAATTTTGGATCAAGAATCTTATATCCTTTCTTATGAAAATCTTTCACAATATCCTCTATCGTTTCTCTCGTCCATTTTCGGTCGTGCATCAGTAAACTGGCTCCATTGGATAAATAAGGGCTGTTCAACATGATCTCTGTCAATGCTTTTTTATCTTGATATTCCTTATCCCAATCATATCCATATGTCCAATTCATGACCAGCATTTTTTCGTTTGCAGCAACTTTTTTGGAAAAATCGGTATTAGATCCAAAAGGCGCCCTAAAATACTTAGGGCGTTCCCCGATAATGCCTTCCACCAAATTATTCAATTTTACGATTTCCCGCTTTTGCTCTTCTTCTGTTAGCTCTTTCAAATTGACATGAGAATACGTATGATTACCGATGGAAAAGCCCATATCATGAATTTCCTTTAACATCGATTTCTTTTCATCACTTTCAATAAAATATCCATTGACAAAAAATATCGCCGGCACTTGAAGTTTTTGAAGTGTTCTTGCAATTTCTAACGAGTACTTATCAGGTGCATCATCGAACGTCAACAAGACAACCTTAGGTTCTGCATCCTGAATTGGTTCAAATGACCAATTACCTTTGTTCAACCGGTACTCGGCCTGAAAATTTTCTTTCTCTGAATTCCTAATTGTTTTTGATGCTTCTTCTTTCATATCTTGTTCTTGTTTGGTTTCATCTTGGATAGTGGTAGTTGTTTCCACACTTTTTGGTTCTTTTTTTTCAGTTTGATTGGAACCTGAATTATTACAACCAATTAATAAAAGTGAAGCAAATACAAACATAACTACTACCTTGGTGATCATGTTTCCTCCATGTTTTTCATGTGTCATTGTAAAGATTCAAAATTCAATAAATGGGTACCAACGTTTCCAAAAGAATTTGCAATACACCGTAACATAGTAAACTGATTATGGTAACAAGCATTGTCCGCTTGTTGGATTTTAAAATCATTTTACCAATGTAAATGGCCAAATAAGAAAAAACCAGAAACATAAATACCTTAAAAACAAAACGATCATTAACAGAAAGCCATTCAACCAATGTATATCCGCTCCAAACGATTAGTTGAAAGAGGATTACCAGATAATTTTTCAAGTGATCCACCCCATTTAAAATGAATAATCAGCCACTTTGTTTAATCGGCAGCCTAATTCTTCAGTACATCGCTCTTCCTATTTTTTTATCCTCTTTTACTCAATTTAAACCTTTTATAGAAAAAAAGTATGAAGACCTTTGTATAGCTTATGCCCATTTTGCACTTTTCATTTAAATTGAGTAAAGAAAATATCCTAATTTGGGAGAAGACATTAAATTTGTACCAGTTTTAATTTAATTTTTATTTATAAAAACCAAAAAAGCGTACTGCAAATGGCAGCACGCTTTTTTTGGTATCAATTATTTAATAATATGAATTGGAGTTCCTAGGGCTACTTCAGCAGCTTCCATAGTGATTTCTCCTAAAGTTGGATGTGCATGGATTGTCATCGCGATATCTTCAGCAGTCATTCCTGCTTCGATAGCTAAACCAAGTTCTGCAATCATATCAGAAGCATTTGGTCCTGCGATTTGGGCTCCAATAACCAATCCGTCTTCTTTGCGAGTGATTAGCTTCACAAATCCGTCCGTATTGTTCAATGAAAGAGCACGTCCATTTGCAGCGAATGGGAACTTAGAAGCAAGCGCTTCGATTCCAGCTTCCTTCGCTTCTTTTTCATTATATCCGACAGAAGCAAGTTCTGGTTCAGAGAATACTACAGCCGGAATAGCAAGATAGTCGATTTCTGATGAATGTCCTGCAATGGCTTCAGCTGCAATTTTACCTTCATAAGAAGCTTTATGAGCCAATTGAGGTCCAGAAACGATATCACCGATTGCGTAAATGTTTTTCACGCTTGTACGGCATTGTTTATCAGTTTCGATTAAACCACGGTCAGTCATTTTGATTCCGACTTGTTCAAGACCAATTTCTGAAGTGTTTGGACGACGACCTACTGTTACTAAAACGTAATCGGCTTCGACTTTTTTCTCTTCGCCTTTTACTTCATAAGTAACGGTAACGCCTGTTTCAGTTTCTTCCACACCTTTAGCATTTGCTTTAGTAACAATTTCAGCACCTTTGTTTTTAAGGTTACGTTTAACAAGTGCTGCCATTTGTTTTTCAAAGCCTGCAGAAAGAATCTCTTCCGTACCTTCAAGAATAGTCACTTTAGTTCCAAAGCTGGCGAATGCGCCGCCAAGCTCTGTACCAATGTAACCTCCACCGATTACTACGATAGAACTTGGAACTTCTTCCAAAGCAAGAGCTCCAGTAGAATTAAGTACACGTTTCGTATATTTAAAGGACGGAATCTCGATTGGTGATGAACCAGTAGCGATGATTGCGTTTTTAAATGTATATGTTTGAGCTGAGTCATCATTCATAACACGGATGCTGTTTTCATCAACGAAATAAGCTTCGCCTGTTACAACCTCAACGTTATTACCTTTTAACAGGCTGCTTACGCCGCCAGTTAATTTTTTTACAACAGTACCTTTCCAAGCTTGTACTTTAGAAAAATCAACAGTAACTTTTTCTGCAAAGATACCCATGTCTTCTGAATGTTGAGCTTCATGGAAACGGTGTCCCGCTGAAATTAAAGCTTTTGATGGGATACAGCCTACATTCAAACAAACTCCGCCAATTGTTCCTTTTTCAACGACCGTTACTTTCTGTCCAAGCTGTGCTGCGCGAATTGCCGCAACATATCCCCCTGGGCCTGAACCGATCACTAAAGTATCTGTTTCGATTGGAAAATCTCCTACTACCATTGTTTACGCCTCCATTAGCAATAATTCTGGGTCGTTCAATAACTTTTTGATGTGATTCAATGCATGCTGAGCAGTAGCCCCGTCAATCATGCGGTGATCAAAACTCAGTGATAATGCCAGAACTGGAGCGGCGATAATTTCCCCGTCGCGTACAATTGCTTTTTCGGCAATGCGTCCAATCCCTAGAATGGCAACTTCTGGATGATTGATTACAGGTGTGAACCACTGACCGCCTGCGGAACCGATATTCGTGATGGAACATGAAGCACCTTTCATTTCGTTAGGAGCCAATTTTCCGTCACGAGCTTTCGTAGCTAATTCATTAATTTCTTGTGAAATAGCAAAAGTTGATTTACGATCTGCATCTTTTACAACTGGAACGAGCAGTCCTTTGTCTGTGTCTGCCGCAATTCCGATATTGTAATAGTGTTTATGGATAATCTCACTTGCCTCATCATCAAACGATGTGTTAAGCATAGGGAATTCACGCAATGCACTTGTTAACGCTTTAACAACATAAGGTAGGAATGTAAGCTTAATTCCTTTTTCTGCAGCAATTTCCTTGAATTTCTTACGATGAGCAACTAGTAGCGTCACATCGACTTCATCCATTAATGTTACATGTGGAGCTGTCTGTTTGGATTTAACCATTGCTTTGGCGATCGCTTTTCTCATACCGCTCATTTTCTCGCGAGTTTCAGGATATTGCCCTTCTGGAATTGAAACTTTTTGTTTTTCGGTTGTTTCCGTATCGTTTTGTTGTGAAGCTTCACTTTGAGCTGCTGGTTGCTGTGGAGCCGTTTTGCCGTTTTTGAAAGCATCGATATCTTCTTTCATGATGCGGCCATTATCCCCAGAACCAGAAATCTCACGAATATTTACCCCTTGTTCGCGTGCATATTTCCTAACAGAAGGCATGGCGATAATACGTCGTGAAGGATCCACCTCAACCTTTGGTTGTGATCCCGCGCCCGTTTCTGCACTATTTTCTTGAACCGGAGCAGCCTCTTTCTTGACTTCCTGTCCAGCTTCAGCAGTAGCTTGAACCTGGGCCTCCGTATTCTTCTCACCTTCTGCCTTCGCTTCTTCTCCATGATCCCCTTTAAACTGAAGATCTTCATAACCTGGAGCATCGAATGTTACAAGTACATCACCGACAACGGCAACCGTTCCTTCTTGAACAAGGATTTCTTCCACGGTACCTTCCACTGGTGATGGAATTTCAACAACGGCTTTATCGTTTTGAACCTCGCAAAGCACGTCATCTTCTTGGATCTTATCTCCTGGTTTAACAAACCATTTCACTATTTCACCTTCGTGTATACCTTCTCCGATATCTGGGAGTCTAAATTGGAATGCCACTGAGTTCAACCTCCTATATTAAATCATACTTAGGGCTTTGAATAAAGTCCTTTATCTTGTAATTCTTCTAATGCGAATTACTTCCTCAAGCAGTTACTACCATTCCGATTACTCAAGATAGTTAAAACTTCAAGACTTTAGTCGCCGTTTCAATAATGTCTTTATAATTAGGGAGCCATACTGTTTCAGCTTGAGAAAACGGGAATACTGTATCAGCAGCAGCCACTCGTAGTACTGGTGCATCCAAGCTCAAAATAGCACGTTCGTTAATTTCCGCGACAACATTCGCTGCTATGCCAGCTTGCTTTTGTGCTTCTTGAACAACGATAGCGCGTCCAGTTTTTTCTACTGAAGCAATGATTGTATCAATATCCAATGGAGATACAGTTCGTAAGTCAACAACTTCAACCGAATGACCTTCCTTAGCCAATTCTTCAGCTGCCTTGATTGATTCCTGTACCATCGCACCATACGTAATAATGGATAAATCCGTTCCCTCTCTTTTCACATCCGCTTTTCCTAATGGAATTGTATATTCTTCCTCAGGAACTTCCTGACGGAAAGAGCGGTACAATTTCATGTGCTCAAGGAAAATGACAGGGTCATTATCACGAATCGCTGAAATCAATAAGCCTTTAGCATCGTAAGGAGTGGAAGGGATAACTACCTTTAACCCTGGTTGCTGAGCCATTAAACCTTCTAAGCTATCCGCATGCATTTCCGGAGTATGCACTCCACCTCCAAAAGGTGAGCGAATTGTAACCGGCGCACTGTAACGTCCGCCTGAACGGTAGCGCATACGAGCAAGCTGACCGCTTACGGAATCCATTACTTCATATATAAAACCGAAGAATTGAATTTCAGGAACAGGACGGAAACCTTGTAAAGAAAGACCGACCGCTAATCCACCGATTCCAGATTCAGCAAGAGGTGTATCGAATACACGATCTTCGCCGAATTCTTTTTGAAGATTTTCCGTTGCACGGAAAACTCCACCATTAAGACCAACATCTTCTCCAAAAACGAGTACATTCTCGTCATTTTTAAGTTCTGTACGTAATGCTTCTGTAATTGCTTGAATCATCGTCAATTGAGCCATGGCTTACTTCGACTCCTTCTCTTTATAAATTTCATATTGTTCTTTTAAGTTATAAGGCATTTCTTCATACATGTTTTCAATAAGGTCTGTCACCTTTTGCTTAGGTTCTGCATCTGCCATTTTGATTGCTTCTTTAATATCGTCTTTTGCTTTTTCTATTGTTTCGTTCTCTAATTCTTCATTCCAGAGTTTTTTGTTTTCCAAGAACTTGCGGAAACGAACCAATGGATCTTTCAATTCCCACTCATTATCCATATCAGAAGTACGGTAACGTGTCGGGTCATCTCCAGCCATCGTATGTGGTCCATAACGGTAAGTTAATGTTTCAATCAATGTAGGGCCCTCACCATTAATTGCACGTTCACGAGCTTCTTTAACTGCTGTATAAACGGCCAATGCATCCATACCATCAACTTGGATACCAGGAATACCTGCAGCCACACCCTTTTGGGCTAATGTTTTCGATGCTGATTGCAATTCAACAGGTGTTGAGATTGCAAAACGGTTATTTTGTACGATGAAAATAGCTGGTGCTTTAAATGCACCTGCAAAGTTGATTCCTTCGTAGAAGTCCCCTTGTGATGTACCACCGTCACCCGTATATGTGATTGCTACTGCTTTTTTACCGCGCTTTTTCATACCTAAAGCTACACCTGCAGCCTGAATATACTGAGCACCGATAATAATTTGCGGTGAAATTACATTAACATCTTCCGGGATTTGATTCCCTTTAAAATGTCCCCTTGAGAATAAGAATGCTTGCCAAAGCGGCAGACCATGCCAAACAATTTGCGGCACATCACGATAACCTGGAAGAATGAAATCTTCTTTCTCCAATGCATACTGGGAAGCGATTTGCGAGGCTTCTTGACCGGCAGTCGGTGCATAGAACCCTAATCTCCCTTGACGGTTCAATGAAATTGAACGTTGATCCAAGATACGCGTATAAACCATGCGGCGCATTAATTCTTGTAGTTGTTCATCACTTAAATCAGGCATTGCCGCTTCGTTAACGACTTCTCCCTCTTCATTTAAAATTTGAAAAGTTTCAAATTGTTCTTCCACTTTCTTAAGCTGATTCTGAACATTAAATTTAGCTTGTTTAGTTTTTTGAGCCATTTGGCACCTCATCCTTTCATTAAAAAGGTTTGCTATTATTATTCTATAAGCAAAAATATTTTGCTTTATAGTTTCTTCAACAATTCATTCTTTTATTTTTCCCTTAAGCCTAATCCCTCAAACGTGGATATGGTTAATATGTCTCAATCTTATTCTGTACCATAAAAAAAATCAAGAAAAATGATACAAGAACTTTTATAAATTTAGTTTACAAGATGCATTCACGTCAAGTCAATCACTTGTATTTCCTTATTTTTTAGATTTAATAGAATTTCCAACACCAAATCTTCATCACTGTGTTAGTTTTGATTTTGTAACTGTACTATAAATTTTCATCCTTTTTTTAATTTATAGGTACTGAAGTATAATATTTCACTTCCATTGACTATCCTATTGATTCCCAAATTGCTTTAACTAAAGGCATTTGAGACTTTAAAATAATATTTCGAGAAAATTTTTAAACGCTTTCATTTCATTCTGCTGTTAGATTTTCTATTTTAGAATTTTTTTAGTACAGTTTCTTCATTTTTTATATTTAGGAGTTCTTTTATATATTGAATAAAAAAATTATTCTAGAATTTTTTAGTTAATAAACTATTTGAATGCATAAAAAATAGGCTATGGGTATTACCCACAGCCCATTAAATAATTATTCTTTGGTTAAATCTGCCATTTCTATACCTGAACTGTTGTAAAAACTTTCTTTTTTCTGATTAGATTTTTCAGTTAATTCATTAAATTGGCTATTCGTTTTCAACACTTTAGTATATGAGGTATTGATTTTCTTGATTTGGCCTTGTAACTCATCCATTTTCAAATCTTCTTTTTTAAATAGTTCATACAATTCACGATCATACTTTAAGCTTTGCTGATAAGCTTCATATAGGTTATCGTACGTGCTATATCGTTCACTCATTATCTTATTCATTTCAGTGGCTTCTTTTTTTACCTTCTTATTTTCTATTTTCCCAATTTGTTCTTCTATCTTATTAAATTGTTTCTTTGAGGCCTGCATACTGTTATGTTCTTTTTCAATAATAGCCTCGCGTTCATCAATATTCTTAGTTGCTTCATCTGAAAGTTCAACAATTTGTTCATATTCATTCATTCCAAGTTTAATAATTTTATCATATTGCTCTTTTTCTTTATTCTCCAATTTATTAAGTGGCTCTTGATGCTCGGTAAAATCACTTTCCTTCTCCGTAGTTTTTTCAAGAATTTTATGGATTTTTTCTTCCGGTGAACTACTAAAACAACCGGTCATAATTGTTAAGGAAAGAAGTAAAACAAAATATAGACGAAAACGTTTCAACATCGATAGCTCCTCCTGATAGTTCTTTGAAGTAGGATATTTTTCTACTCATCTGTTTTAGAAGATTGCAGACTCTCGTACTAATCATATTCTAAGCAGGAATTTTCCATTACTGGGCTTTAGCCTACACCCTTTAAACCGTACTGCATAGGCTGTAGAGACCGTTTCAACTAAGAGTGGTCAATACTTTAACAATATAAAAACGGAGGTATAAAATTATGTATGGAGGTTACACCCAGGATTGTTGTTATCCGGTTTCCGCTGCACCCAGCTACGGTTATGGTGGACATTGTGGAGGCGGGGGCTGCTTTGGAGGCGGCTTTGCTCTAATCATCGTACTTTTCATCCTGCTTATCATTGTCGGCGCCTGCTTCTGCTAAACAGATTATTACTACTACCTTTACCCGAATATGTTATCTATTTACCCTGATTTCACAAAAAAATGAATGATTTTAAAAAAAAAGATCACAATCGGTTTATACAATCATGATAGGGAAAGGGATTTGAGTATTGATCCTATCTCTATCATGTACTCTTTTATCAATCCAAAAGCCTATGTATACAGTCCATTAACTTTTCGCATTTTTTTTGTTAAAATAACCCTATACATATATTATAAATTTTTAATGGGGTGAAAGATTATGCTTACTATGGATGATTTTGTTAACGAAGACGATCCAATATTAAGGAAAGTCGCGTTGGAAGTACCACTGCCGGCTTCTGATGAAGATAAGCAACTTTTAGCCAGCTTGATGGAATATGTCCAAAATAGCCAGAATCCTGAAATTTCAGCTCAATATGGTTTAAGAGCCGGGATAGGCTTGGCCGCACCACAGGTAAATGTTTCAAAACGGATGATTGCCGTTCATTTAAAAGATAAAAATGGTGAACTGTATAGCTACGCTCTTTTCAATCCTAAACTCATTAGCCATTCAGTGGAGAAAGCCTACTTAACGACAGGTGAAGGTTGTCTTTCCGTTAATCGTCCAATCTCTGGTTATGTACCACGTTATGCTCGAATAATGGTATCAGGTACGACTCTGGATGGAACACTGGTTCAGCTCCGCTTAAAAGGGACCGCAGCCATTTGCTTTCAACATGAAATCGACCATCTGAACGGAATCTTGTTTTATGATCATATTAATCCAATAGAACCCTTTACCATTCCAGAAAATTCCTTTTCGGTAGAAAGATGAGCTAACTAAGTGATAAAAAACTCCCATCAGTTGACGGGAGTTTTTAAGTTCTAGATCAGATCAAGTTCTTTTAATCCGTAAAGTATACCATCATTATCGACATCCTTCGTTACAAAGTCGGCCTCCTGCTTCAAAAGCTGACTGGCATTCCCCATTGCCACGCCATATCCCGCTACTTTTAACATCTCTATATCATTTAACCCATCCCCGAATGCATAAACGTCCTCAAGGCCAAATCCGACTTTTTCCATTAATATCTTTATACCTTCTGCCTTTGAACCACCGAATGGAAGTACATCCGTCGAATATGTATGCCATCTAATAAAATGAAATTTATCATACTGACCAACGAATTTCCCTTCTTCATCCTCAGAGCAAAATAATAAGGCCTGGTATATGTCATGATCTTCGTAAAAATCGGCATGAAGTTCTGGATGTGGAAACTTCAGACTGCTTAATGCCTCTTCAATTCTGCTATGATGCGGTACACTAGATTTCATTGTCTCTTCATTCATAAATACAATTGGTATATTATTTTTTTCAGAATGTTCGTGAAGCCTTTTTATTTCAGACAAACTTAAAGGATTTTTGTAAATGACTTCACCTTCAAAAACAACATATTGTCCATTAAAACTTACGAATGTATCGATGCCAAGCTCTTCCCTTAAAGATTCAAACATGAACGGAGCCCTACCTGTAGCAATCGCAACAAAAACCCCATTGTCCTGTAATTGCTTAATAGCTTTCTTCGTTGAGGCAGGTAGCTTTTTTTCATGATCTAGTAATGTTCCATCAATATCAAAGAATACGATTTTCACTAACTCTTCACTTCCAATTCATTCAGTTTTCCTTTTTTTAATATGTACCCATTTAATAATTGTCATAAAGATAAGTCAAGTAACTCACCTGTCAATTAACATTTATTGCTACGTTTTTTATTTACAAATGAGCATATACTACTGTAAATAAAATTCATTAAAGCTCAACTTATTCTCCCTACTCTCTCCTCCCAAATCTGCGCCTTTACTATATTACCTCTAAAAACCTAGTTATCTACTGGGTATTGCGCCTTTTTTACAAAAATGGGCCAAGTACTTGTAAAGACATATTTACTTTATTGAATAATCCTATACAATAATAATTAAGGGAGTGTGATCGCCATGTTAAAAAAGCTTCGTAAAAAGCTTGTAAAACAGTGGAATGATCTTTTAAGAAAAAAATCAATCGCATGAACTGCCGTACCTATTGTGCCTTGGCCGTCATCCAAATGCGAGTTTTTTTCGTACAGCCCTTCAAAAACTTGCGGAGGGCTTCTTCCTTGTTGTAAAGTTCTTGTTAAGCCTTCTTCTATCTTGGCTTTGAAAATTTCAAGCAAGTACATATTGCATTCGGAATATGAAGCGTTGTCTCTTAATGGAACGCTGTACTAAGGGTTAGACACTTTAAGCAAGAAATCGGTTGCGAAAAAAGACTTCGTAACACAATAGAATAAGCGCAGTCAAACTGATTTCCACCCTAAAAAAGTTGACCAAAAACTTTTCTTTATCGATTTAAGTTTTACACATAGTAAAAACGGATAGGATAAAAGAATAGAGAAGGCCGCAATGAATTGAATACCTGATTCGGCTGACTATTTTTTATATACTTTTAAGACATTGGTATAATCAGTTAACTAAAACCCCTTCCGTTTTTATGGCGGAGCTGGGTTTATTTTTACATGATGTTGAAAAACATGAAAAAATTGTTGTTTTTATATATAATGAAAAAAGCAATGCAAACAAGTGAGGAGAGATTAAAATGGTATTTAAGGTATACTATCAAGTAACCATAGCAGAGGTTCCCATCAGGGAGAATACTAAAACAATGTTTGTCGAAGGTGAATCCGTTCGTGACGTTCGTTTAAAATTAAAAAAAGAACCTTATAACGTAGAATTCGTAACAGCAGTAACTGGAGCATATTTAGAATATGAAAAACAAAATGAAGATTATAAAGTATTGGAGCTATAATTTATGAAATTTGTAAAAAATGATCAAACAGCTGTATTCGCCTTGGGCGGTTTAGGCGAAATCGGTAAGAACACATATGCTGTTCAATTTCAAGACGAAATCATCGTTATTGATGCTGGAATTAAATTTCCAGAAGACGAGCTTCTCGGAATTGACTATGTGATTCCTGACTACAGTTATTTAGAGAAAAATGTAGATAAAATTAAAGGTGTCTTCATCACTCATGGCCATGAAGACCACATTGGCGGGATTCCTTATTTATTAAGAAAAGTGAATGTCCCTGTATATGGCGGTAAGCTAGCACTTGGATTACTTCGTAATAAATTGGAAGAACACGGTCTTTTACGTCAAACAACCATGATCGAAATCAGTGAAGATGAAGTGATTAAATTTCGGAAAACTTCCGTCTCTTTCTTCCGCACAACTCACAGCATCCCGGATTCTTATGGAATCGTTGTAAAAACACCGCCTGGACAAATTGTTCATACTGGTGATTTTAAATTCGACTTTACACCTGTAGGCGAACCTGCAAACTTAACTAAGATGGCGGAAATCGGTAAAGAAGGAGTATTGTGCTTACTTTCAGACAGTACGAATAGTGAAGTACAGAACTTCACGATGTCTGAAAGCCGCGTTGGCGATACCATTCAAGACATTTTCCGTAAAGTGGACGGACGGATTATATTTGCAACATTTGCATCAAACATCCATCGTCTTCAACAAGTAGTAGAAGCTGCTGTAGCAAACGGCCGTAAAATTGCTGTTTTCGGCCGTAGCATGGATTCAGCTATTGCTATTGGGCAAGACCTTGGTTATATTGTAGCTCCTAAAGATACATTTATTGATGTACAGCAATTAAATCGGATGCCTGCTAACAAAGTAACCATCCTTTGTACAGGTAGCCAAGGTGAACCAATGGCAGCCCTTTCGCGGATTGCGAACGGTACTCACCGTCAAATCCAAATCATACCTGGTGATACAGTTGTGTTTTCTTCTTCACCTATTCCAGGTAACACAATCAGTGTTTCTAGAACAATTAATCAATTATATCGTGCAGGCGCAGACGTCATTTCAGGTCCATTGAATGATATTCATACATCCGGGCATGGCGGCCAACAAGAACAAAAACTTATGCTTCGTTTAATTAAGCCAAAATTCTTCATGCCGATTCATGGTGAATATCGGATGCAGAAACTTCACGCTCGCCATGCAGTTGATTGCGGGGTTCCTGAAGAAAATTGCTTTATCATGGATAATGGTGAAGTGCTTTCGTTAAGTGAAAACACAGCACAAATCGCTGGGAAAATCCCTTCAGGTTCTGTTTATATTGATGGAAGCGGCATCGGCGATATCGGAAACATCGTTTTACGCGACCGTCGGATTCTTTCTGAAGAAGGTCTTGTCGTTGTCGTTGTCAGCATTAATATGAAGGAATTCAAAATTGCATCCGGTCCGGACATCATCTCACGTGGATTTGTCTATATGAGAGAATCTGGAGACCTTATTAGCGATGCTCAATCCTTAATCACTAAGCACCTGAATAAAGTAATGGATCGTAAAACTACTCAATGGTCCGAAATTAAAAATGAAATTACAGATACATTGTCTCCATTCTTATATGAAAAAACAAAACGCCGTCCGATGATCCTACCGATTATCATGGAGGTTCAATAAACTAAAAAAGCCTCCAGCCATTACCCTGGCTGGGGCTTTTTTTAGTTTAATACTAATACTATTTCCTTCCATTCTCCATACACTATAGGTTAAAAGCTTCCTAAAGAAGTGAGCCTGTTCAATATGGAAGAGGTCTCAATTTTATTCTACAATCTTTTTCTCAAAACGATTGATGTCGGAATCTGCTCCAATAACTATCAATATATCGCCTTTATGAATTAAATCGTTTGCTTGTGGAGAGACATTGATTTCATTTCCTCTTTTAATAGCGACAATATTTAGCCCGTAGTGAGCGCGGATATCAAGATCAAATATTGAATTCCCATTCATCTTTTGGCTCGCTACAATTTCAACAATGGAGTGTTCATCAGAAAGCTCCAAATAGTCGAGAATATTATTAGACCCGATATTATGGGCAATCCTTCTCCCCATATCTCGTTCCGGGTGCACAACAAAGTCAGCACCGATTTTACGTAGTACCTTCTCATGATAATCATTCTGCGCCTTTACCGTAACATTGCTGACACCCAACTCTTTAAGAATAAGCGTCGTCAAGATGCTCGCCTGAATATTTTCACCGATCGCTACAATGACGTGATCAAAATTACGAATTCCAATATTTCTGAGGACACTTTCATCAGTCGTATCCCCTACTACGCTATGTGAAGCAATTCTAGCAAATTCATTGACACGATCTTCATTTGCATCGATAGCCAGAACTCCTAAACCTTCTTCAGCTAGCGTCCTGACTATACTGCCGCCAAAACGACCAAGTCCAATCACTGCAAATTCCTTTTTCACAGTAAGCCCTCCAACATCTTTCATTCTATTAGGATATACAGCGGCTCGCTCCTTAAAGCATACTTCCTATCCTAGTACGGAAAAGCAATTAAGCTTTATTCCCTTTAAACGTTAAATAATTTGTTAAATGATTGATGGCAAGTTCAATTGCTTTTTCATCCGGAGTTAACTTAGCGTGGTGTAAACCGTATTCGGATGAAACCCCTAGCCAGAACATGAAACCTGGAATTTCCTTAAGCATGTACCCAAAATCTTCACCAGTCATCGCTTCCGTACAGCGATATAAATCGACCTCTGATGACTGCTCCGTATATTCCATAAATTCCTGTGTCAACTGCTCCTCATTATATACCTGATGGTACATTGCGCCATAGTCAATCTCTGCCACGCATTCAAAACCCGCTTGAATACCATCTACAAGTGCTTTAATCCGTGACTTAACCTTTACCATTGATTCAGGATTCAGCGTGCGTATTGTCCCTTCTAAGCGCGCTGTCTCAGCAATGATATTTTGGACGGTGCCTCCGGTAATCTTTCCAACAGTTATGACAGCTGAATCTAGCGGATTCACATTGCGGGAAACGATAGTTTGCAGTTGCCCGACAAGTGAGCAGGCAGCGATGACCATGTCATTTGTATGATGAGGGTAAGCTGCATGCCCACCTTTCCCTTTCAGGTCAATAAATAATTCAGATGTGTTGGCAAATAAAAGACCTTCTTTAACGGCAATCGTTCCAACCGGATACTCTGGAGCTATATGCAAAGCAAGAATCATATCCGGTTTCCATTTTTTCATCGTTTCGGATTTCAGCATTGGTTCAGCTCCACCAGGCCCCTCTTCCGCCGGCTGAAAAATAAATAGTAAGTCATCATCAATCGGGTTTTCTACAAAATATGTCAAAACTCCTAGACCTATGCTCATATGAAAATCATGGCCACAAGCATGCATATAATCTTCATGATTAGAAGTAAAAGGTAATCCAGTTTCCTCTTTAATCGGTAGACCGTCTATATCCGCACGATAGCCAATTATTTTTCGGGGGTTCCGTCCCTTTATTTTCACAAATATCCCTGTTCGCCAAGTCTCTATCTCCATTCGCTCTGACGCCAATTTCGTTATGTAATTCAGTAGATATTGCTGCGTTTTAAATTCTTGAAAACCTATCTCTGGTATTTTATGCAAATCACGCCGGATAGCGGCAAATGGACTTGTTTCCATCTTATTCCCTCCCTATACAGAAAGCGTGGATATAGTTATCCACGCTCTTGACACCTATTTACTTTAGAAATTAAAGTTGACGAAGTTCTTGCATGATTTCAGTTTTAGATTTAGTTTTTTCGTCAATTTGTTTAATCACTTTAGCTGGAATACCAGCAGCCACCGAGTATGGAGGAACGTCTTTCGTTACAATTGCGCCTGCCGCTACAACTGAACCTTGACCGATTTTTACACCTTCAAGAACAACTGCGTTAGCTCCGATTAATACATCGTCTTCTAATATAACTGGTTGCGCGGAAGGAGGCTCAATAACACCTGCTAAAACAGCGCCTGCACCTACGTGACAGTTTTTACCCACTGTTGCACGTCCGCCAAGTATTGCGTTCATGTCAATCATTGTGCCTTCACCAATAACAGATCCAATATTGATCGATGCACCCATCATGATCACTGCGTTATCTCCGATTGACACTTGGTCACGGATAATTGCGCCAGGCTCGATACGAGCTTTGATGCCTTTTAAGTCCAATAAAGGAATAGCAGAATTACGACGGTCGTTTTCAACTACATAATCCTCAATTTTTGTTCCAGCTGTCTCAATAGCCACTTCAACTTCAGACCACTCACCGAATACAACTCCGGTATTACCTGTAATGAAAGTTTTAGAAGCTTGACCAAAATCTATGCCTTCTAATTCACCTTTGATATATACCTTTACAGGTGTTGATTTTTTACTATTTGAGATAAAAGAAATAATTTCGTTTGCATCCATTTTATTCATTCTCGAAAAACCTCCTAAATATGTATCATTACTCGTCTTTAATTTACCAGACAACTGACGGCAAGACAAGTTGAATGTCATTGATATATATTATTCTACCCCATTGACATTTTCGGTAAATGAACTATAACATTCCTTGGTCCCTAATATGCTCTTTCACTACTTCTGTGAATGCTTGGACCTGCTTAAGCTGAAAAGCAGAATCATAGCCACAAAGCCATGTATCTCGTTCAATTGAATGATTATGCCCATCTAAAAGGGGGATTTTGAATATATTTGTATCTTTATCATGTAAAGTGATTGCTGGGAGAATAGCATATCCTATCCCATTAAACACCATTTGTTTGCATGTTTCGATTTGATCGACCACGATGGTGTTTTTTGGGGTCGTTTTAAATTGCCGGTGCCACCAGTCCTGAATTTCCTGATAATAGTTTGAATCGCTTTTAAACTGAATGAATGGCCGGTCTGTTTCGAATACTTGGTTCAATTCCTTCATTTCAGTGTCGACCAAATAAAGCATATCCGTAAATAAATGCTGTTTTACCCCTTTCCAGTCTGGTGCTCCCCTAATGATACCAATATGTACTTGGCCTTCATACAAGGACTTTAAAATCTCACTGCTCCAGCCCGTGATTAAAGAGATTTTGGCATACGGATATTTTTGGACAAACTTTTTCAAAACTTGAGGCAGCCAATTCTGTCCTACTATCGAGGCACAGGCAATTTTCAAAGTACCATATACTTCATGATCCATCGCCTGGATGCTTTCTCTAACCTTTTCTTCTTTTTCTAAAACTTCATTGGCCAAACGAATAACTGCTTCTCCAGCAGGTGTCAACGAAAGACCTTTTTGCGAACGGAGAAACAGCTTTGAGCCCCATTCCTTTTCAATTGTTTGTAAACGCTGAGATAAAGCAGGTTGGGAAACAAATAACCGTTCAGCCGCTTTTCTCATATTCATTTCCTGAGCAAGTACGGATAATAAATGAAATTCTGAAAATGACATACACACCAGCCTCTTGATAATTAATTCTTATCTTAATGATTTAATTTATTTAAATTTAATTATCAACAAAGTCCGCTTATAATACAAGTGAAAAGAAACGGAGTGATACCTATGACGATCATATTATTGCTGATTATCAGTTTTTCAGCATCCTTTATAGGCACATTGACCGGAAGCGTCGGATTAATTGGTATGCCTTCACTTCTTTTGATTTGACAGTTGCTTTGATTATGAATTTCATTTCTTAACACATAGCAGCCGCTTTAGTAAGACTGCCACAGGTCTACTGTTTCTTGCGTAGTCCCATCAGTAATATGAAGCTAATTACAGAAAAGACTAGGACAATGAGATAAATCGTGTGTAGCGACAATGTAAGTCCTTCCTGTAAAACCTTCACAACATTTTCAGGAAGCAAAGACCTTTCTTTACTGTTCAATAGCTTATTTGCGGTGTCAATTGTCACTCCCGAATTGGCTGGTGCATGCTCGTTTAAATATGCCTGCAGCCTTGTATTCATAATTCCCCCTAGCAAGGCCGCTCCAACCGTATTTCCTAAATTACGCATGAACATATTCGAAGCAGTCGCAATCCCTCTACGTTCCCAACTGACCGTTTTCTGAATAACAACAATAAAGGAAGTCGAGGTCAAGCCCATCCCCACACCGACAAAGAAGGATCCCATCGCAGCGATAAGCGGCCCTGCCTCGGGCTTCATCAATACTAAAATCGAACTTCCGAGGATTAACGAACATCCTCCAAGAAGCGAAGTTATCTTAAAACCTATTTTCAATAACAGTTTGCCTGAAAACATGGATGCAATCGGCCAGCCAATTGACATGGCGGTTAGCGTAAAACCGGCTACTGTTGGAGAACGTTCCATCACTCCCTGAACAAATGTCGGAAGAAAACTCGATAACCCAATCATCATCACCCCTGTTGTCAAGGAAACAAGATTTGCGATTAAGATGGAGCGCTCCTGCCAGATTTCAAATGGCATCATCGGTTCGGATGCCCTTTTTTCTTGTACAATAAACAAGACAAAGGCTATAATAGCCACTATTACAAGAGAGACGACCGGTGTAGAAGCCCAAGACCACTTTACGCCTCCTTGTACGAGAACCACCATAAGGGTGGATATCGATAACGTTAATAGCGTTGCACCCAAGTAATCAATATCACGTTTTTTCTTTTCGATATTTTCATGAAGGAAGAACCAAATCCCTACAAAAGAAAGTAAGCCAAGAGGAATGTTGACCCAGAATACAAGCTTCCATGTAAGTGATTCAACGATCAAGCCCCCCAGTGCCGGTCCTATTACTGCTGAAATGCCCCATACACTTGATAAATACCCTTGAACACGGGCCCTCTCTTCATTTTTATAAATATCCCCCACAATTGTTGAAGCAACAGGTGCTACTGCCCCTGCCCCAAAACCCTGTACAAAGCGATAAATAATGAGCTCCGTCATCGAATTGGAGAAACCGCAGAGAATGGAACCAATTAAGAAGACAATAATTCCAAATAATAAAACAGGTTTTCTTCCAAGAATATCGGATAGCTTTCCATAAATTAAGACTGTCACGGCGTTCATTAGCAAATATCCAGAAAACACCCAGCTATATAGAGAAAAACCACCCAAATCACTGACAATAGCCGGCATTGCCGTCGAAACGATAGTTCCTTCAATTGCATTCATAAACATAGCCATCATGATGGCAGCTAGGATGAATGGACGTTTCAATTTTTTATTCTGTACTGAAGTATTTACTGCTTGTACCAATTTCCGCATCCTTTCCTAAATATGTAATAGCTCTTTCTAGGGTTTACCGCCCTCTATATAGAATATGTAAAAAACAAGAAAACTCGCCAATTGGCGAGTTTTAGGTAAACTGTACTGTTTAGCGTTGACATATTTATTCAGGTAATGTATTTTGTTTAAATACTTTTTTCAAGATAGCTCTTCTCGTTAGGATTCCTTCAAAAAGGTGTTCATCATTCTCTACACAGACAAACGGATGGTCAATTAACAATTCTACACCTTTAGTCAAGGTATCTTCGATATGCAGGCGAGGTATGTCTATATTCATAATTTCGGAAACTTTTTTATTCTCTAGATTATCAAATTCAATTCGTTCCAGTCCCAAAATCGAGTCAAGAATGACTGGTGTGCTAATTAAGCCATGCAGTTTATACATCGGATCTAACACAGGAATGGCCGTATAACCGCTCTTTGTTAATACTAATAGTGCATGTTCTAAATTATTGGTTACCTGCACGTGGGCCACGCGTTCAGAAGAAATCATTAAGTCTTTCACGCTGGATTCCAATAAATCCCCATCATGAGTACCGATCATGTTAAAACCCCTTACCATATGTTTTTATATACAGCTCTTTTTCTAGTTTAACATATGTAAGCAGAAAAGACTCATTCCAATACCTATAAAATCCCAAACTGAGGATTCTCTAAAGAAATACTTAGCCTTTACTAGTTTTAATGTTAACCTGTTTAAACCCGCATTCCGGGCATTGATATATTACATTTTGGTTGGACTGTGCCGTCAATACATCTGCCATTTCCCTTTCCTCACCGCAAGCAGGGCATATTACCATAGGATTTTTCATTTACATCCCTCCAATTATTAAGGTGTCGTAAAAATCCCTTCTTCATACACGAAGTAAAAAGTGAGTTGATTTTTCAATAATAAAAAGCCGTATTCCCAAAAGGAATGCGGCTTTTTTCGTAATCTTTTTAAGATTGAAGAAGATCAAAGATTTCAATGGTAATCATATCAATATTATCGAACTGATATTTTGATGATTTCCCTTTATCACTGTATACTTCAAGCTCGAACATTTCTGTTTTGCTGAAATATGTAACCTGGCATTTTTTCACGCCATCTATTTCAAAAAAACGCTGAGCAGATTCAGATTCCTTTGCTTGCTCTTGAAGACTTTTTAATCTGGTAAGAATGCCCTGTAATTGAGACATACTCACTCTCCTTTCTGAATAAAACCTTTTCGATAGGTTTCACTATACCATACTTTTCTATCCAGTAGCCACGCTGAAATAAATTCAGAATAATTTAAAACTTCATTCTTTACATGACACTATTAACAGAATAAAATAAGGATTGGATTTTGTACATAAAAAATTTCCTGGAGGTAGATTCTATTGCAAAACTTTAGTGAACTTGGTTATCGGATATATTTAATCGATGGTTTTGATTTGAATAGAAAGAATCGGACAGGTACATATGTAATTACCGATAAGGACATAACTTTAGTTGAAACGTCCGCCAGCCCATCTATCCCCCATTTATTAAAAGGACTTGATGACCTGGGAATCGCCCCCGAGGATATTACATATATCATTCTTACCCATATTCACTTGGACCATGCAGGGGGAGCTGGACTTTTTTTACAGCATTGTCCGAATGCCAAAGTAATTGTTCATCCAAAAGGAGCACGACATCTAGAAGACCCGACAAGATTAATTGCTGGAGCTAAAGCAGTCTATGGTGAAGAATTCAACAAGCTTTTTGACCCGATTTTGCCTATACCGCACGATAAAATGATTATTAAACAAGATAGGGAATCTCTTCAAACGAGCGACTCGTCTACATTGACCTTTTATGACACGCCAGGGCATGCCAATCACCACTTCAGCATATTCGATTCTGTTTCAAAAGGTATGTTTTCCGGTGACACGGTAGGTATTTACTATCGTGAGCTAAATGAAGATGGCATTGAATTTTATCTACCCTCCACATCACCAAATCAATTTAATCCTGAAGCGATGCTTGCTGCAGCAGACCTGTATGCGAGTATTGGAGTTGAACGGATATATTTTGGCCATTACGGCGTATCGGAAAATCCAAACGAAGTTTATAAGCAACTTCATTACTGGTTGCCTATTTTTGTTGAGACAGCAGAAACAGCCTTCAAAGAATACACAAGCTTTAAGGAGCAGGTCGCCGCAACTAGCAAAAATATTTTCAATATAGTCGCTACTCATTTAGGAGAAAAGGGCATCACAAAGGATCATTCCGTTTTTGAAATAATTCGCCTGGACCTTAAGGTCTGTTCTATGGGTTTGATTGACTACTTGGAAAAACGCGAAAAGAATAAATAGGTAGACATTTAATGTATATCTCTATTCAAATGGAAGGGTATTCTCTATAATGAGAAAGTACTCACTTTAAGCATACCTGGAGGAATGAAATGAAAGACGTTACCCTTTATACCCAACCGGATTGCCCTCCCTGCAAGATCATGAAAATGTTCTTTGATGATAACAATATCGAATATAAAGAAAAAGATATTAAAGCAGATGGGAATGCACGTAAGGAACTAACAAATAAATATGGCGCTTATTCCACGCCAACTGTCGTAATTGATGGAAAAGCTATTATCGGCTTTGAACTTGACGAAATCAAAAATGAACTGAATATTTAACAACAAAAAGTCTAAAGAAGGCCTGAACCTCCTTTAGACTTTTTCCTACTTTATATTCCCCCATCTTCTTCAAATAGTTTAGGCGACTACAAAAGAAGCTTTTGTTTGGTGTGCACTTTATTTTAGATTTTCACTTTCATACCTCACGTCCGCTACCTTCCATTCATTATTCACTTTTTTCAAAGTAACAGATTCAACATGTTTACCCGTTGAAACAGGTCCATCCTCTGATACTGGGAATTCTTCCTGAACATAAATGAATTCACCGCTCTTACCATATACGACTTTTGTATTCTCATCGTAACTAAAAAACGGGATATAATAGGGAGCAAAATCAGATCCATATGCAGTAAACCCTCCATTAACTTTCACCACATTCGCTTCTACAAACTTCTCGATGAAATCCTCGGAGAAATGGGTATCCAATTTCTCTTTAATTGCTTTTTTCGTGCGTACTTCCTCACTGATTGATCCTTGATTTACCAGTGCCTCCTGTACAAAAGAGAGCACTTCCTCTCTATGTAAGCCCTCCGCAGAAACTGTGAACCCACCCCCTAAAAAAAGAAAAGCACCCGCCATGCACGCAATTAAATATTTCCTCATACTATCATCTCCTAGTTATAGATTGTCTTCGAATGGATATGTTTATTGTCTATGCTTTTCAATACCCAAACAGAACAAAGCCAAACTACAAAAAATTCTAGATCAAAGAGCATTCTGAAACCTAATTAAACGTGTCTTACTTTTTTGTATTAAAAAAAGAAGATTTCATTGTACTGAAATCCCCTTCTCACTCTTTTATTGAAATGCATAGTAAAAAATAAAACCGGCAATTAAAATTGTTCCAATGAAGAGAGAAACAAAAACCGGGTTCCTTAAATAAGGATGTTCTTTAACAGATTCATCGATACTTGAATCATATCTCCCTTTTACTTTCTGTGTCTTTGCTACAGAATATGTATAAAAGAGCAGATATAACGCCATGATTATTACGACTATAAGTAGAATCCAGATATACGTGCTCAAAACATGTCTCCTCCAAGCGCATTATTTTTGCTTATCGTTACACATTTTGAGCAATTATATACACTAGTTGTTTTTATAACAAGGCTTCATTTTCGTAAAGATAGCTATATGATAGATCAAAAAATATGTATTCCTTATTGTTCAAGGGATAAGAAAAGGTTCGAATGGTTTCTCCTGTTTCAATATCACTGTATAAATCAGATAGAATTCCTATTTTTTCATTGCGCATCTTGACAATATTTTCTAGAAAATAAGGTCGCCAGCTCCAATTTTTATTCATATAATTAGGCTGGACTATCCATTGCCCATCCTTATTAAGAATATTAGGGGATTTTTGATATCCCTCTTCATCACAAATATAAAGACGGAATCCTATTGAATCTAATTTTCTTGCCAAAATCCCGAGAAATTCTTCATGTGAGCCAACCCGCTTTTGCTGTTTTAAAAAGTTTTGCATATTTTCGTTGAATTGCAAAGTCTTTTGATAAACAGCTTCCAGCTTTTTTGTTTCCAATGAAATAAAGGACTGGCATTCTTGATGGAATTTTTCACGAAGTAAATCTTTATTAATGAACTCGCCGTCCGGTTTAGCCAAAAAATAACCTTGATAATAACGGCCTCCGTTCTTCCAAGCAAAGCGGAGCTGGTACTCAGACTCAATGTTCTCAAACAATAAATTGGCGCCGATTTTACGAGCAAGCATGCTTAGAGAAAAAAGGATGACCTGATACGCATCTCCACCTGAAATACGGAGTTGGTTTAAGTTAACTTTTAAAATATTCGGAGAAATCTGTGCAATTTGATCAAGCTGGGTATCTTTCCCTAAATGATCGAAAGCTATTTTGATGCCATATGTTTTAAAGTAAGCGAGAACATGTTGTAAAGGATCAAAGTTTTCCGCACTGATAGTGTCTGATAATTCCAGAACAATCCGATGCATTTCTTCAGGTTGAAAATGACGATGCAAAATCTCCATGAACTCTTCTCCATGATCTAGCATAAGCATATTTGGATCTCTGTTAATAAAGATAAGAAAGTCTTCCCCATAGTCTTTTATTCTTTCAAGGGCTATTTCTAGAACGTAATTATCCACTTCTACTCTATACTCTTCCGGCACAGAAGAATCGTGAAAAAACGTGCCAAGACTTTTATATTCTGACTGTTCCTCATAGCGTCCTAAAATTTCATACCCGATAACTTGATGCTGATCTGCGCTGAAAATCGGTTGAAAGAATGGTGTCACCCTATCTAAATTCTTTAATATTTTTTCTGCATCCATGATGTATTCCTCCTAATTACGAAACACCAATATGCAAAAATTATACCATTAGTTTCTATTGTTGATAATAAATAATTTTTATTCCTACCCAATAACTCCTTTTTATTTTAGTAATATTTTCAGCCTCCTAGTTGTTTTCAAATAAAAAAAAGATTTCCAATGAAAAAAGGCATTGTCCATTTACAGAACAATGCCTTATGCATTAAAACGGAAAAAACCATGGAATCGTGATGACCATAATAACACCGATAAAGACTTGTATGGAAATCCCAATCAGGATAAAGTCCTTATACTTATAATCGCCTGCTGTCATGACAAGGGCATTTGTCGTAGCAACCCTTGGAGTGGATAACGACAGACTGCCTGCAACAGCAAGACATAGAAACACAGGAACAGGATCAATTCCTTGATTCACGGCGGACGTTAAAGCAATAGGTGCCATGATCACTGTCGCTGCTCCATACGGGATAAACTGGCTTAAAATTAAAGTCAGGAGATAAAAAACAGCTAATACACCATGTGCACCGATATTACTGAATAGCACTGCCAGCCAATCACTTATCATTCTCACGCCACCAGTATTGTCCAATGCAGCTGTTATTCCAAACATAGCTGCAATTAATAGAACAGGCTCCCAATTTATCTTTTGATAGGCATCTTCCATAGAACGGACACAGCCGGTGACTACCATCAACAAAGCAGCCGTCAATATCGATAGAACAGCAGGAATAGACTCTATCGACAAAAGAATGACCATTAGTGCAGTAATGCATAAAGCAATCCATGCTTTAGCCTTAGATTCGACTGTTAATCCATCTTCTGAGGTGCTGCCTATAACAATAACATCCTGTAAATCCGAGGAGATCCTCTCGATGTTTTCCCATTCTCCATGTATCAGAATTGCATCGCCAGGTTTTAGCCGTTCAGTACCAACATCCGCTTGAATATATTCACCATTCCGATTAATTGCCAATACATTACATTGATATTTTTCACGAAAATGAACGTCAATTAGTGTCTGATTCTCATAATCTGAATTCGGAACAATCAAAATTTCAGTCAATCCAAATCTACTGCTTAGAAAATGTTTTTTTATTTGTTCAGTATTAAAGTGTTTAAACTCTAGTTCATAGTTAAGCGCCAATCTCTCAACAGATTCTTCTTCTCCAAACACCAGAATAATATCATCAGGATGAAGTACTTCATCCGCTCTTGCCGATATCGTTAGTTGTTTTTGCAGCAGCGGCAATTGTTTATCTTTTGGTTTCCGCTGAATTTCTATCAAAGTTAATTCATACTGAATAGGAAGCTGTAGGTCGGACAACCTTTCTCCAACAATATCGGAAGTAGCAGGTATGTGCAGATAGTGCAAACGGTCATACACTTTGTACATACCAGCAAGTTCCCCTGCAGACAACCCTTTTACACTATTGTTGGCTGCAATTGTTTTTTCCGGAAGTAACAGACGGCCAAGCGTTAACATAAAGAATAGACCCGATGCAAAAGCGATTAAGCCTATTGGTGTAAAATCAAAGAAAGATAAAGTTTCTATACCGTTTTGCTTTAATACATCAGCTACAATCATATTGGAGGGTGTTCCAGTCAGTGTTAGCAGCCCACCAATACTGCATGCATAGGCAAGTGGCAATAAATACCTTGTCGGGCTAGTTTTTTGTTGTAAAGCCATACTCATTACGAGCGGGAGCAAAATGGAAACAATACCTGCGCCACTTAAAAACGCACTTAAAATTCCTGCCGTCACCATGACAATTAACAGCGATTTCCATTCACTTCCACCACAAAAGCCTAACAGCTTATTTCCCGCTTTCTCTACAATTCCTGTATTTAACAGACCAGCCCCTACGATAAATAATCCCGCAAGCATTATTACGACTTGATTCGCAAACCCAGCTATAAGTTCATCCAATGTAAGTATTCCCAGTAATCCCAATATTGCTAGTGCACCAAGTGCAATTAAATCCGCGCGAA
Source organism: Peribacillus butanolivorans (assembly GCF_001273755.1). Lineage (GTDB taxonomy): Bacteria > Bacillota > Bacilli > Bacillales > DSM-1321 > Peribacillus > Peribacillus butanolivorans. Next base: position 1,154,534 of record NZ_LGYA01000001.1, on the reverse strand, counting down.
ATTTTCCTTGTATAAAAAGCGCAATTGCGCATAGAAGTATAATCAGTGTAATAAACATTGGTTCGATCATCATGTTACCTCCGTATAGATGTTCAATTTAAAACCGGATATTCTTAAACTCCAGTTTACATGTTTTTCATATGCGTATAGAAGATATTTTCTTCATTTTATGTATATTGTTTGTTAATATGAGGAAGTAACATTTTAAAATTAGATAGGTTGATTAATTTGAGTGAATCCATTTCCCGAAGAACATTCTTAAAAAAAGGCCTTCGCACTTTGGCTACCGTAACCGGATTAAGTATTGGCGGAGGGTATTATGCCCACAATGTGGAACCAAAATGGTTAGAAATCAAGCATAACATTATCAGCCACCCTCTTATCCCAAAAGGTTTTCATGGTATGAAAATGATTCAATTCAGTGACACTCATTTAGGCTTTCAATTTCAGCTTAATGATTTACAAGCAATTGTCAATAAGATAAACCAATTAGATCCGGATGTTATTTTATTTACCGGAGATTTAATGGACGAGCCTAATAAATACAATGCTCAACAGAAAATCCCGCCTGTTTTAAATCAGCTCAAAGCGCCTCTTGGAAAGTTCTGCATCTACGGTAACCATGATCATGGGGGATATGGCTCTGAGATATACAGCGATATCATGAAGAAATCCCATTTTACCATGTTGCAAAATACCTCTACTAAGATTTCATTACTAACGGCTGAAGAAATTTACATAGCCGGGGTAGATGATGCGATGCTTGGACAACCAGATTTTGAAAAAGCCCTTTCAGGAATTCCAGAAGAAGTGTACGTCATTATGCTTTCGCATGCTCCTGACCTTGCTGACATATCAAGTAAGTTCAACATCAAATATCAAATAAGCGGTCACAGTCATGGAGGCCAAGTACAAATTCCTTTTGCAGGAGCCCTTGTCACTCCTCCATATGCAGAAAAGTATCGTGAAGGCACGTATGAAATTGATTCGTTAACGTTACATGTTAATAGAGGGCTTGGCACAACTCGGCTTCCGTATCGTTTTCTTTCACGTCCTGAGTTAACAATTTATGAATTTCAGTCAGAATAGTGAGATGAAAAGTTCACAGAGGAAAGTCGCCAGACTTATTAACAAAACCTGTGCGAAGAAAACAACTGGTTACTCTTAATTATTCCTAATGTATCCTTTTGAATTATAGCATTAGAAGAATAATTGAAAAACCAGGATTTTTTTACCAGAAAGACATGGAGTAAATAAAATAAAAAGTTATATCATACTTAAATACCCACATAGGAAAGTACCAATACAACCTAAAACCGACACTGTTACATAGATAAGACTTTCTATGTAACGGTGTTTTCTTATAAGTTCGAGCGTTTCCATACTGAATGTGGAAAATGTCGTAAATGCTCCTAAAAAACCAATTGTAAGAAAAGATTGCAACGATAAAGCCCAAACTTCTTTATTAGGAAAGATGATTCCTAAACCAAAAGAGCCTATAAGATTAATCAGTAAAATACTAATAGGGATGGAGCCTATTGGCAACAGCTTATTAAAAATAATTTGTAATACATACCTCGAGGCAGCACCCAAAAAACCTCCAATAAAAACTGAAAGAACCTGAATCAAACGGTCTCACCTCTTCGTCTATCAAAAAAGCTCAGTCCCAGAAAACCTGCAATTAAACCAAATAAAACCGTGGCTCCCAGATACATTCCTGTAGAAATCAAGGATATCTGCAAAAGATTCACTATTTCCTGTGAAAATGTAGACATCGTGGTGAATCCCCCACATAGCCCACTGCCCAAGGCTAAAAAAACAAGCGAATTTTTCTTTGTGGCAAAATAGCCGTTTAACAATCCAAGTATAAAGCTTCCTACTATATTAATTAAGAGGGTTCCAAATGGGAAGAAGGAATGGGCAGTTGTCAAGATAACTAAATAACGCAGCAACGCTCCGACTGCTCCTCCAAAACCTACGGCCAAAACACTTTTAAACCGTAACATTGTAATCACCTCAAATTTTTTCTCACAAGTAGATTCATTATAACAGATTAAGATGATACAGGCTCTTTTCTGAAAAAAAACCATACTATGTAAAGAATTTGAGAAAAGGAGGCTATTTATGCAAACACAGTATTTTCCTTACTACCCCTATCCACAAACTATAATGCTACAGAATGAATACCGAAATGCATACACGAATGAATACGGAAATGAATATGGACCTAAACATTGGAATGACGAACGATTCTTTCCTTTCTTTCCTTTATTAGCGCCTGTTGCTTTTGTTGCAGGATTAGCAATAGGCCCCTTACTATTCAACAACCGTCCGTACTACCCGCCATATCCTCCTCCCTATCCGCCCGCTTATCCTCCTTATCCTGCTTATCAAGGTTTTCAGGGCTATCCGCAACAATTTGGAGCACAGGCTGGATATCCGCAACAATTTGGAGCACAGGCTGGAGTGTCTGAAAATATTAATATATACACACATTAACGATTGCACAGAAGGCGTCATGAAACGCCTTCTTTTTTCTTTTCCATATGGTTGGTACAACCTGTTTCTCTAGTCCCCATTCTTAATGAATGATTGGTGTGAAATAGAATTTTACTTCCTTATATATTTTGAAGTGGTATAATATGAAATGCATAGATGGTAAAGTGTTGGGAATGGATTGTCATCCCCTAGAGATGTAAATGCATTTATTTCATATTATAATCAGGCTCGTAGGCACCGTCTCTATTTATTATTACTATAAAAGCAGGAAATTATTGAAGGAAGCCTGTTTCTTTCCTTCTCACCTTATGAAGAAAAGGAGTTTCTATAATGAACCACACGAAAGGACATTCTGAAATGGATGAGTTTTCGATTAACTCCCTTGCCCAGGCCGTGTTTATTGTAAATAAACATGCGAAGACTGCATTGGAACCTAAAAATTTATATAATTTAAAACGGCTTGCATTAAACAAGCTAATGCAAGAAGGAAAAGCGAAGAAGATTGGACTTCATTTCTCTGATAACCCTCGCTTTGCCGCACAACAATCCGACGTAATTGTCGAATGCGGATCATATGTTTTTCACCTACCTCCTACTAAGGAAGACTTGAAAAATCTACCCCACCTCGGCAGCCGGGCAGCATCCATACGGAACCCTAAAGCCTCCTTGTCATTATCCAAGGCAAAGCAAATCTTACAATCTTACGTTGGACAAGCAGGTGAAAAGAAGCCGAACTCTACCAATACTGAGAAAAGGCCTTACGGACGGGGCCCGGTCAAGCAGCCATTTCATAATCCATTCCCCTCCTCTTTTTTAGGAAAAGGTTCCAAGTATTAAAGGGTAAAAATTGGATAATAAAAACGGGACGAGAGGTTATACACCCTCGGCCCGTTTTCCAATGCTATAAAGCAAATTTGTCTATCAAATCTATTAGAGCAGCGATTTCAGGTTTGCTGATTTGTGCATCAGCCCTAACAACTTGCCCTTTATGGCGCAGGCTATCCGTAATCAATGAGGAGAAAATAATAACTGGCAATACAGTAAGTTCGCTATTTTCCTTGATTCTTCTAGTTAGATGATGACCGTCCATTTGAGGCATCTCAATATCAGTAATCACCAATTGCACTTCTTCAACAACCTGCTTTCCTGATTCGATCAAACTCTCTAAATAATTTAATGCATCTAGCCCATTTTCATAAAACACTAGGTGTTTAAACCCCGCTTCTGACAATGTATCAAACAGTAGCTTTCTCAGTAATGGAGAATCCTCTGCAATAAGTATTCTCTTTTCTGAATTTTGCCGGTGACCCAGCTTTTTAACCTGCTGGACGCTGATTCCTGAATTCGGATTGATTTCAACCACTACTTTTTCAAAATCAAGTAATAAAATCATTTCACTGTTTAATTTTATTACACCGATAATCTGACTTTCCAATCCCTGATACATATCCGAAGGCTTTTCAATTTGAGTCCAAGAGATGCGGTGTATCTGTGTCACCGTATGGACATGGAACACCACTTTTTGCTGATTGAATTCAGCGACTATGAATTTATCTTGCTCTGGTGTTCCCGATGCTGGAAATCCTAGGGCATCCGCTACATTTACAACCGGTAGTACCTCCCCGCGAAGCTCAATAATTCCTTCAACATTTGGATGTGAATGAGGAACAAGCGTGATATGTACTGGATTAATGATTTCCTTTACCTTAATTACATTGATGCCAAATTTATTCTTTCCTATGCCGAATTCAACAATCTCTAGCTCATTCGTTCCACTTTCTAGTAAAATCCCTTTATTTGCTTCCATTGCTTTATCTCGCCCTTCCCTTACTTTTTCATATATACCATTATCTAAAATAATATTTTTTTTGGTCAAATAGACCTACGATGATATTATAAATGAACTCATACCTAATAATTCGGTTTCTTTCGTCTTTTGTTTAGTGCAATGGTAAGAAAAATAGAATCAAGAAGAGATTATCTATTTAAGCCAAACAAAAAAAGGGAGCTCATATCAGAGTCCCCTTTTTTCCATGATCATTTTTTGACTACTACCGTACCTGCAATCATATCGTGAAGTGCCTGTTTTTTCGATGTAAACCCTGCCATGATATAGCCGATATAAAAGATCATCCCTGATATGATCGTCGCAAAATAACGCCCTGTAGCTCTACCAAACCCTATTCGTCCTCCATTTAAATCCGTCACTTTAATATTTAGGAGTATTTTCCCGACGCTGCCTTGCCATTTCGAGGAATGTAATAAAGTATAATAAAGAAAGCTTATAAGTAAAGATAAAAATAGAATGATAATTGCTCCTGCCAGGAAAACGAATATATCACTCAATGATGCCTCGTAATTAGGATCGATTGTCGATTCCTGTAATTCCATCATCGCGCCACTCCAAAAAATACTTACAAAAACCGATATGATTCCGGTAGGTATCCCGATTATAATACCATCAATAATATTCGCGCCAAAGCGCAGCCAAAATCCAGCATACTCTCCTCTTTCCACTGGGCTTTCAACAACCCCAACTTCCATTTAAACACCTCATATTCATAAATTTGGTATTTTATTCTTTTTTTATTATATCAAAATAAAGTATCAAATTAATATAGCTTTCATTGAAAAAAGCTGATTAGCTGGATATTTTTAGCTCTTTCTTGATCTTTTTCTAGGATTCAGCCAACCTTTTTTAACAAAGTATAAAAACATCATCAGCGCAATTCCCCCCATCATTCCGAGGACCAGGAAATAGCCATAGTGCCAGTTTAATTCGGGCATATATTGAAAGTTCATCCCATACACACCTACTATAAAAGTCAGCGGCATGAAAATGGTAGTAATGACAGTCAAAGTCATCATCGTCGAATTCATATTATTAGAGTTAACAGACAAATAGCTATCCCGGATATCAGATGAAAAATCCCGGTATGATTCCAACATTTCGGTTAATTTAAGTAGGTGATCGTAAACATCATTAAAATACAGATGCTGATCTTTTAAATAATTAAGCCGCTCGGACGAAATCATCCTGTAAAGTAAATCACGCATCGGTAGTATAGTTCGGCGAAGTTTTGACATATCCGTACGTAAATCAAATAACTGATCCATCAAGTCTGTAATGGTTTCATTTTCGGTATTATCCTCGATACTACTTAATTCGCTTTCCATTTTATATACAGGTGGAAAAAATTCATCGACGATCCGATCAATCAATCTATGCATTAGAAAAAAAGGACCCTGCTTTAGCATGTTATTTTGATGGACTTCCTTCCACACCGTCTCAAGTTCAAGCAGCTCCTCCTTATGAAATGTGACTAACCATTTTTCTCCCACAAACATATCAAGTTCGACAGCTCTAAAGACCTTTTGCCTGAGAGCATGTATAACAATAAATTGGTACCCCTCATAAAAATCCATTTTTGGACGCTGGTTAAAGTCATCCAGACAGTCTTCAATAGCCAGCGGATGAAAGTGAAAATGACTCGATAAAAGTTCAATTTCCTTTTCTGTAGGATTTGAAAAATCTACCCAATACCACTCAATATCCGGATTATTCATTTCCACTAGTGGCAAATCAAAATTGACTTCCTGATCTGAAGTTATAGCACAAGTCCTTATCATATGTATCAACCCTCAAAATTTTCTTAATTCTCATTATACCTTTATTTCATTAATCTCAAAAAGTATTTCTCCCCCATCCAAACTAAATGATAAAATAGAGTGAATCCGTCAAACATAGTACATAATCTCATGAAGTATGAAAAGGGAGGATATTCATAGATGGAGCATTTAGTAAACCCTCTAGTAAAAGAAGTTCAAATATCAGGAATCCGTAAATTTTACAATATGGTCGCTGATATCGAAGGAACCATTTCCTTAACGATAGGACAGCCAGATTTTCCAACCCCGCTGCATATTAAAGAAGCGGCCAAACAAGCTATTGATAATGATTATACGGTTTATACTCATAATGCCGGTTATTTAGAATTAAGGGAAGCCGCATCTGAATATGTAAAAGATAAATACCAGCTTACCTATGATCCAGCGAATGAAGTCATAGTAACTTCAGGTGCAAGCGAGGGTATCGACGTTACATTCCGGACCATTCTCACCCCCGGGAATGAAGTGATACTCCCTGGCCCTGTATATCCAGGCTATGAACCGATTATCAAAATGTGTGGAGCAGCCCCTATCTATGCGGATACAACCAAAAATGGATTTCGTTTAACTGCAGATATCATTGAACAATACATAACTGATAATACACGATGCATCGTTCTGCCGTATCCTTCAAATCCAACTGGAGTCACATTGTCTGCTGACGAATTAAAGGATATCGCCGAGCTCGTACGGGACAAAGATATCTTCATTTTGGCGGATGAGATATACAGCGAGCTCGTATTTGATCAAAAACATGTATCGATTGCCACTTATTTAAAGGACCAAACCATCGTCTTAAACGGTTTATCCAAGTCTCATTCGATGACTGGTTGGAGAATTGGCCTTCTATTTGCGCCTGTAGCTATCTCTCAGCATATTCTAAAGGTCCATCAATATAATGTGACCTGTGCCTCTTCCATTTCTCAAAGAGCTGCTTTGGCTGCTTTAACAGCAGGCAAGAATGATGCCCTTCCCATGAAGTCCGAGTATGCCCTGAGAAGAGAATACGTATACAACCGCTTACAAGCAATGAATTTAGAAATAGTCAAACCAAATGGTGCCTTTTACTTCTTTGTGAAGCTGCCTGAAGGTTTCACTTCTTCACTTGAATTCTGTCTCAAACTTGTGAAACAGGAAAAAGTGGCTGTAGTCCCCGGTGATGCTTTTTCTTCACTAGGTGAAGGGTACTTTAGGATTTCATATGCGTATTCAATGGAAACTCTGAAAATGGCTTTAGACCGTATTGAAGCTTTTTTACTTAAGAATAATTGAACAAAAAAGTGGCCTTCAATTGATTGAACTATTGAAGGCCACTTTCCTATTCTTAAAAATTTTCATGCTACTAACAATTCTCCACAAAACTTTTTATTGGTTAATATAATCTCCGTAAAAACCGAATTTCGCGATAACCTTCTTCCTTATTTGTTGTCGTAAGGCTCACCTCAACGATCGATCCAAGTAAATCTGCCATCACTTCTTCAAATTCCTTTGCGGAACGCGGCTTCGAATGACCTAAACTTTTTAACTCACGCATCAGAATCTGGAAACCGGCATTTGTTTCAATATGGCTGAATTTCACCGGCAGAATTAGTGGACTTTCATTCATTAATTTTAACTCCCATCGAATGGGCTTTGTTTGGTTAATGGTTTTTTCGCGTTTAAAACCTTCAATCCGAACAATGTATCGGCCATCTTCTAATTCTTGAAATTTCATGTTAATGTCATCGAATTCGCCCATAAACGATCGCTCCTTTTTGTAAAGGCTGTCGCTTTCAGCTTATTCATAAGAAAGAGAAGGTAGCACTTTAATTATTATAGTGTTTATATAAAGCCTGAGTACCGCTATTTTCCTCTCCAGCTTCTGCAAGGTTCTCATATAAGGATTTGCTCAAGGTTAATCCAGGAGCATCCATTCCCATTCTTTCCGCTTCATCAAGTGCAATTTTCATATCTTTAATAAAATGCTTGATATAAAAACCAGGTTCAAAATCACCTTTTACCATTCGAGGTACAAGATTAGACAATGACCAGCTTCCGGCAGCCCCCGATGATATGCTCAGCAGAACGCGGTCTGGATCCAAACCTGCCTTTTTGGCATAAGAGATCGCTTCAGTAACCCCGATCATATTAGATGCAATTGCAATTTGATTACACATTTTCGTGTGCTGTCCCGATCCCGCTGGACCTTGATAGACAACATTGCTGCCGATGATATCAAAAATTGTCTGAATAGATTCGAAGGCCTTAATGTCTCCGCCGACCATAATGGTAAGTTTCGCATCCCTTGCACCGATATCCCCTCCAGAAACGGGGGCATCAAGTGCTTCCATGCCTTTTTTCTTCGCTTCTTCGGCTATTCTTACGGCCAAAGAAGGCGTGGAGGTAGTCATATCAATTAAATAGGTACCCTTTTTTCCATTCTCGATAAGCCCATGTTCACCAAGATATATTTCTTCGACATCGCTTGGGTATCCAACCATGGAGATAATTACGTTAGTTTGCTGTGCGATTTCCTTAGGTGTTGTTGCCCATTTTGCCCCCTGAGAGATTAGATTGCTTGCCTTTTCTTTCGTCCTAGTATAGACATATACCTCATATCCTGCCTTTAGTAGATTTCCGGCCATGCTTTTTCCCATTACTCCTATACCAATAAATCCGATTACTGTGTTCATTTTCGTCAAGACCAATCTCCTCAATTCTACTTATATTAATTACTTTATTAAATAGACTTTACCATGCCTCCATCAACTAAATAGGACTGGCCAGTTAAGTATGTATTAGCCCCTGAGACAAGGAAAGTAACGAATCTCGCAAATTCCTCAGGTTCCCCATAACGGCCAAGAGGGATTTTATTTATCGATTTTTCAGTAATTTCTTCAGTAGTGACTCCCTGTTTCTCTGCATTAAATTGATCAAGATGCTGAATGCGGTCTGTTGCGATTCTACCCGGACCAACCGTATTGATTAATATCTGGTCTGGAGCTAACTCAGAAGCTAACGTTTTTGATAATCCAACAATTGCAGTCCGGAATGTATTCGATAATACAAGTCCTGGAATCGGCTCCTTAATAGACGAAGAAGCAATATTAACAATTTTACCACCTTGTTTTTTTAGATATGGCAGGCTCTCTCGAATCGTCCGAATGAAGCTCAGTAAATTCAGTTCGAAAGATTGTTGCCATTCTTCATCATTGAAATCAGAAAATGCCCCCCCCTGGAGGACCTCCAGCGTTATTAATAAGGATATCAATACCCCCAAATTCTACTGCAGTTTGCTCAACTAAGGTTTTAATATCTACAGGTTTTGTTATATCCGTTACCATATAAGCCACTTTGCCTGCCCCAAGCTGTGATAATTCTCTTTGCACAGCCGCAAGTTTTTTTTCATCACGGCTGGCAAGCATGACATTGGCTCCTTCTTTAACTAGTTCTGCCGCTATTGCCTTCCCCAATCCTTGGCTTGAAGCCAAAATCAAAGCATTTTTCTTTTGCAAATGTAAGTCCATTCCAAATCCCCCATTTTCATTAAAACATACTTTCATTATATCGTTTCATTCGAAAAGTGAAAAATCTGAATAATCATTTTTCGTGTGTTTTTTTGAAGTTCTCTTAAAACACACAAAAAATTGCCGGTTGGGAAGCCCAACCGGCGTCAAAGGGGGAAATGAGAATGTCAGCTGCTCTAATCGAGCTAAACAACTGTGCTTGCTTTTATATACCCACATGGTGTTTCATTAAACATTTTTTTAAAAAAAAGTAATATAAAATTTTACAGCACTTCATCCGAGGATTTCTCTGTGGATGAAGTGCTGACTTTTTTGATTATATATTTACTGCTTTAAGTACAGCTTCTTTCACTTTATCATTTGTATCCATCACTAAAACATCCTGAGACAGTTTTTTCATCTCATCAAGCGAAAGTTGGCTAATCAAGGAGCGTGCTTTTAGAATCGAAGTGGCACTCATGGAAAATTCGTCGAGACCCATTCCGATTAAAATTGGAATAGCTACTTCATCTCCTGCCATCTCGCCACACATTCCAGCCCATTTTCCTTCTTTATGAGCTGCATCAATGACCATTTTAACCAGGCGTAGAATCGCTGGATTATATGGCTGATATAAATAAGAAACTCTCTCATTCATTCTATCAGCAGCCATTGTATACTGAATCAGGTCGTTCGTGCCTATGCTAAAGAAATCGACTTCCTTAGCAAAAATGTCTGCCATAACCGCAGTTGATGGAATTTCAACCATGATTCCGACCTCAATTTTCTCAGCAACTTGGACACCATTATCAAGTAATTCTTGCTTCACTTCTGCCAAGATGGCTTTAGCCTCCCGGAATTCAGACAATGTAGCAATCATCGGAAACATGATCTTTAAGTCTCCGTAGATACTTGCCCGAAGCAGGGCACGAAGCTGGGTCCGGAAAATCTCTTGCTCATTTAAACAGAGACGAATCGCGCGGTATCCAAGGAATGGATTCATTTCCTTAGGAAGCTGTAAATATGGCAACTCTTTGTCTCCGCCTATATCAAGCGTTCTGACGACAACAGACTTTCCTGCCATACCTTCCAGTACAGTTTTGTATGCTTCGAACTGCTCTTCTTCACTTGGAAAGTCATTTCTGCCCATATAAAGAAACTCCGTCCGATATAAGCCGATTCCTTCACCGCCATTTTGGCGAACACCTTCTAGGTCCTTAGGCGTGCCGATATTGGCAGCCAGTTCAACATGATGACCGTCTTGTGTAACCGTTTGTTCATGAACTAGCTTCGCCCACTCAGCTTTTTGTGAAGCATAGGCTTCCTGGGCCTCTTCATAGCGTTTCACGAGTTCAGGGGTAGGATTAATATGCACTTCACCCTTCAAGCCATCTACAATGATCAAATCGCCATTTACAATGGAATCGGTTACCGATTTAGCCCCAACAACAGCGGGGATTTCTAATGAACGTGCCATAATTGCTGAATGAGATGTACGTCCACCGATATCGGTCGTAAATCCTTTAACGTAAACTGGGTTCAATTGAGCTGTATCAGAAGGCGTCAAATCCTCAGCAATGATGATCACTTCTTCAGCAATCATGCTAGGATTTGGAATATGTACGCCTAAAAGATGCGACAGCACCCGTTTCGTAACGTCACGAATATCTGCAGCACGTTCCTTCATATATTCATTATCCATTTGTTCAAACATAGTAATGAACATGCTTGCAGTTTCATGTAAAGAAAACTCAGCATTGACGTTTTCCGATTGAATTTTATCCTGAATTGGAGTTATAAGTTCCGGATCAGCCAATACAAGTAGGTGTGCGTCAAAAATGGCAGCCTTATCTGCTCCTAAATCCTGTTCGGCTTTATCCCTTATTACTTTTAATTCAACTGTTGATTTTTGAATAGCTTCCTTAAAACGGGATATTTCCGCCTCGACATCTTCTATGCTTCTTTTTTCAACTGATAATTCTGGTTCAATTAGTCGATAGGCTTTAGCGATGGCTATTCCGTTAGAAGCTGCTATTCCACTTATCAAAGTGGACATTATTCTGCTAATCCTTCTCTGTTCAATGTGTCAGTTAGTGTTTTAAGAGCATCATTTTCATCGCTTCCTTCAGCAGAAATAGTAATTTCTGCTCCTTTACCAATACCTAGAGACATTACACCCATAATAGACTTAAGGTTCACTTTTTTCTCTTTATGTGCAAGGTTAATTTCTGAATCAAACTTTCCGGCAGCTTGTACAAGCAATGTAGCTGGACGAGCATGTATACCTGTTTCTGCAGTTACTGTAAATGTTTTTTCTACCATATAAATCAATCTCCTTTAAGATAAAATAACAAAAAATAGGTTATGTAAGTGGTATTCCCTATTCGGTTAGAAAAAGTAACGAAAAAAGAAATGCCCTCTTCCTTTTCAGAATAGCATTATCATACCCAACAAACAAACCAAAACTATCTAGTACCTAAAAAATAGTACAAAAATATGGATAGAACTGCAACTATTACTTTGCAGGTTCCTTAATGTTTAAATGGATAGCTGTGCATTTTTGGTAAAAAAAGCTCTAAAACTCAGCATAATGAAAAGAATCACAGTTAACGAAACACTGCCGAGAATACCAATAAGTATGGCAATTTGGTACTCAATTGCGATGAGTGGACTGATCCCCGACAGAATTTGCCCTGTCATCATTCCTGGAAGGAAAATAATTCCCATACCGAGCATATTATTCAGGGTGGGCAGCACGGCTGAATCAAATGCTGCATCGACATATTTTTTGACCGCTTTTGCTGGAGTGACTCCAAGCATCAACATTGCTTCTACCTTTTCACGATTACTAGTAATCCCGTCATGCAGGTTTTTTAACGCTAATGTAACTCCAGTCATCGCATTCCCGACAATCATTCCTGCAATCGGGATAAAATACCGCGGCTCATACCATGGAGTGAAATGAATGACGACTAGATTAAAATAAAACAAAGCGGCCAAGGGGCCTGTCAGCATACTAAGAATAACCATTCGTTTGATTTTCTTATTAAGCGTAAATGATATTTGCTTAAAAATATTATGGATTGAGAAAAGGGACATCGCACATAAAAACCCTATAGAAAGTAATGGGTTTGGATTTTCAAATATATACGTCAATACATAACCGGCGAGAATGAGTTGGACCGTCATCCGAACCGTAGCGAGAATGATTTGCCACGATTTTATTATAAGAAACATTCGTCATAGTAGATAGTAAAGTTTGTAAAAACTTGATGAGTTTTCATTTTCTTTCCCATTTTAATAGGTTAGTATTATTCCTGCCCACATATCCATGACTACATGGAAAATATCTTTGAACTGGAGGCTTAATAATGAACCGTAATTCCTTTTCTCATTCTTATCTGCATGTGCTTCTCCTGATTGCCATCTGCATGATCACTTTAGTTGGCTGCCAGGAGGTATCAGATAACTTAACTAATGAATCAACTAAACAAGAGGATTCGACGTCCAATTCAGACACAAAATCCAGCAGCGATTCTTCAAATGAAGAAAAAGGCAAGACGTTCACGGCCAAGATTGTCAGGGTCATCGACGGAGATACAGTAAAAATTAAACTACCGAGTGGAAATGAAGAAACGGTCAGGCTTCTATTAATAGATACACCAGAAACCGTACATCCCTCTAAGCCTGTTCAGCCTTTTGGACCTGAAGCAAGCAAGTTCACCAAAGAGTTAATGCCTGCAGGCTCGGAAGTCGAAGTAGAAACCGGCATCAGTGAGAGAGATAAATATGGACGGCTGCTGGCCTATTTTTATGTAGATGGAAAAATGGTGAATAAACTCCTGCTTGAAAAAGGACTAGCCCGTGTCGCCTATGTTTATGCCCCGAACACAAAATATATTGATGAATTAGAGGGTATTCAGAAACAAGCCCAAAAAGAAGAAATAGGCATCTGGTCGATAGAAAACTATGCAACCTCAAAAGGATTTGATGATTCGAATACTGAAGTAGTAACAGAGAAAAAGAACGCTAAAAGCTCATCTTGCAGTAAACCTGAAATTAAAGGTAATATAAATTCTAAGGGCGATAAAATCTATCACATACCTACTGGCCAATATTACGAAATAACTAAACCAGAAGAACTTTTTTGTACCGAACAAGACGCTCTAAATGCTGGATTCCGTAAATCGCAGCGTTAACAAAATACATCACCCTGAATTTTTTTTGCTAGATCTCACCTAAAATACAAAAGGTTAAATGGGTACATATCTGTTCTTAGTATTAGTTCCCGCTAGGTAAAATTCCAGACTAATCTTCAACTTCTCGAGAAAGTTGACCACTATCTATTACTAACTTTTATAATTAATAGTGAGAAAATTATCTGGTAAAAGAAAAGAACAGCCTCATATGTTTACGGCTTTACTTTGAATGAAGATGAAAAGTCATCAACCGGATCTGAAAACCTGTCGGAAAATGAATTAGTAAATTTATTTAACACATCCAAGCATTTGGATGTGTTTTTATTTGATCATCCCGAACATACAAAAATCCTTACAATACTTATAAATTTCACTTGATTAAATTACTATTTAAATTCATAAAACTCATCTTTTATTTCATCCATTTTCCCATTAGGCTATTTCGCTATTGTTGGGAGAATTACTTAAGGTAAAAGCACCCGGGAATACATGTAAAGTGCACTTTTCCAAAGGTGTAGCCTAATGGAAGATTTCTCAGCTGTAACGGTTGAATTCACCCCTATGATTCATCACATTATCCGCTCTCTCTCAATCTATAAAAATAAGGATGATTTTTTTCAAATTGGTTTGATTGCCTTATGGGAGTCATATGAGAAGTTCAATGAAGAAAACGGAAAATTCTCGAACTTTGCATATACCGTAATAAAAGGCAGGATCATTAACGAGCTAAAGCGTCATCATAAATATGAAACACATACCAGGCCATTTGATTCCGCTATCCTTGAAGTTAAGGACCGTTTTACCATACATGAAGAGGCTTTCGTTTTAGAAAATATCTTAATCTATACGGAAACCTTGACACTAAACCAGCAACGGTGGCTACTCCAGACATTTATTGGGAATAAAACCATATCCGAAATTGCTGATATGTATCAGGTAACCACTGCAGCCGTCAAATCATGGCGTAAATCCGCCCTCCTTAAATTAAGAAAAAAAACGGATTTTTCTTGGTAAATAGGACAAGGGGTGGCTCATCATACTGAGCCACCCCTAATATCCATTCCCTTAACTTCTCGCTTCTTCTAAATAAGTATAAATTATTTCACCGTTATGCTGGGCATTTCCTCGAAAATGTTTAAAGTCTTCTCTTTTCACAAGCACTTCACGAAAACCTAAAAAGTCTTCCTTTTTTATCCTGAATTCATCCATTTCACGGTTTGCCAATTTATCAAGTACATCTTTCGCTTCTTGAGCATCCATTCTAATATCCTCCTTAATTTTTAAACGTTTCAATAATAATCAGACAGGAGAAATTCCGTTTCTATTTTAACATAAGCCTAACTCTAAATATAAATTAGATTTTTTTGTTCCTTACTTTACTA
Organism: Peribacillus butanolivorans; assembly: GCF_001273755.1. Lineage (GTDB taxonomy): Bacteria > Bacillota > Bacilli > Bacillales > DSM-1321 > Peribacillus > Peribacillus butanolivorans. Next base: position 1,139,300 of record NZ_LGYA01000001.1, on the reverse strand, counting down.
CATTATTCTTTACGAAACACCCAAAATAGTGCAAACTGTATAGTAAAATATCATAATGTAAATTGATTGGCATTTTAAATACCACCTATTTACATACAGGTTGGCATAGCTGCGCTTACATAAGATACCAAAATATGCCATATCATTACTACTGCTTTATTCAATTTTTACTTTCTTTAAAAGTTCAACCTACTGCTCTGCCGACCGAAGAGATATCTAATTCTCTTACTTGCACTCCCCAGGTCAAAATCTAAACGGCAAGATGTTCGAATAATCCAATTACTCCATAGTTACTTTTTGATCATTGAAAATGAAATGGGAAAGGATGATTACCATGAAGAAAGCGGAAGTCGGAAATATCATTGAATTTAGAGAAGGCTTACAAGGAATCGTCGAGAAAGTGAACGAGAACTCAGTAATCGTGGACGTCACGTATATGGAAAATTACCGTGATTTAGAACTTGAACAGAAAACGGTCGTCAATCATAAGAACTATAAAATCATAGGGTAATTTAACGTAATCAAACGGAATGGTTTCTCAAACCATTCCGTTTTCAATTTAGTTAATTAATAATTCGTTCAAATCTGTTATTTTTTGTAACTTTTTTTCATTTCATACCGTCTATATATAAAATTTGATTCGTCACCAGACCTTTGGAAGGCATGAAATCACTTAACACACATTAGAAAACATTCAAGAAAGTTGAGGAAAAAAGATGACTAATTGGACACCTTATTTAGGTGGAGCCACATTGGCTGCATTTCTGCTGACTGGCTGTGGGACTACCACAGATGACAAGACGGCTGAGCCACAGGAAGATTCAGTGAAGGAAGAGAACAAAGGCGGTGCTTCTAATGGCAATGATAGCAGTTCCGACCATAACAACAAAGTAAGACTAATGGAACAAAATCTGCAATATACAAGTAATGGGCAGGCTAAAGAAGAAACAGCTTTCTTAAAAAATAGCGATAATCAACCATTCAGCCTCTATGTTCTGCAGCAATATAAGTTAAGTGCTGAGAAACCAGGTAAAGATATAGTATTCCTAACTACAGATGACTCCATTTTTATGAGAATTGAATTATTAACGGGTGATGTTAATTGGGATGAAGTCGAAGAAAATGTCCAAACCCAACTGAAAAGTTTTTCAGAAACAATTGAGGATCCAGCACTTGACGTTGATAACGGGTCGGGATTTGAAGTCGTAAGAGGGGATGATGTGATTACATCCATTTTGCTCAAAGGTGAAAAATCTCCTGTCCGCTTAACAATGTTCACTAAGAGGAATCAAGATTACCGAGATGCCTTTCTAGAGATGGCTAAAACTCTGATGAAAAAATAATAATTCATTGAATCCAGACGGAGGGAAAAGCTCATACCTTCTTTTCCCTCCATTTTTCATTTCTCCTTCCCTGCCTTGCTTTTCCAGACTAGCATTAAAAAAAGCAGACTTATGTATCCAAATACCGGGTAGATATATCCTAATAGCCTTCCATATCCGTATTCACTGATGATCAAAGCTATTAAAAAAATAATAGCTATGATTAGCATGCTTGGTACTTTAACATAGCTGCTAATTTGCCTTTGTAATCCATAAATATTCCCAATAACCGAAGTGAAGATTTCCCCGTAAATCACCAAAATAAACATCCAATATAACTGCCCAGCTGCAGTTCTCATAATAACCGCCGAAGGAATTTCATAGCTAGCTACATCTGGAAGTGTCATAAGTGAAAAATGCCCAGTTAGTAAGATTATAGTGAGAAAGATACCACCAAGGATGGCCCCATGCTTAATAATCTTTTCGTCGCGGACTTCATTGGCAACTGGAACCAGAACGGCCTGCGCTAAAGCCAGGTTAAAGGCTGTATATGCAAATGGGGAGAAAATCATTTTCAAGGAAATCCCTTCATCAGGAACTTGCGTAAGAAAAGACAAAAAGTCACCATTTCCCAAAGTAGAGAAAAAGAGAATCAAACTAAAACAGATCATGATTGGAACAACAAAAGAATTGACTGTAAAAACGCCGCGCATCCCCATCATCAGAACTAATGATGCCAAGATGATGGTAGACCAGCTTCCCACACTTTTAGGAACACCAAGTTGTTCCTCGAAAACTGCCCCTGAACCCGAAATCATGACGGCCGTCACACCTAACAGCATGATAAGGAAAAAGATATTGATGATTCCTGCTAACTTCTTACCGAATAAAAATTGATTGAACTCTTCATAAGAAGTAGCTCTTATCCTTGTAGAAATAAGCATGATCTTCGTTCCGGTAAAAATAAAAATATAACCTGCTATTAAAATCCCGATAAAGCCATAAATGCCATAACGGGTAAAAAACTCGACAATCTCTCTTCCAGTTGCAAAACCAGCTCCAACGACTGTACCTACATAAACGGCTGCAATCTGAAAAATCCCTGACCACCTTGACAGCATACTTTCCCCTCCTCCCTACATTTATATGTCAGGTGGAGGCATTTAAGACAAGCCAAGTAATATTCCCTATTGATTTAGGCTCTGTAAAATAATCTTGTTGATATTAAACTCTTTCAAACAATATATAAAGTAGACTTATTTTAGAGCTGCCTCTTTTAAACTTTCTAAGAACATTAACCTTAAACACAGCACTAAGTAAATGAGAAATGAATAGTATCTAATAGCCTAAAACAATAGATACATGTTAGTTCACTGGCAGGGAACGTAAAAAAACGCTTAAGGAAAAATATCCTCAAGCGTTTTAACACAACGATTAAGTTGTGGCTCATCATGGAATTTATTGTGATACTTACAAAAAATATTTCCACTTAAAACTCAGCTCAATCACCTTTTATAATGTTTGATCATCGACAGAGGAAAGCCATTCATCGATCACCTTGACCACGGACTGAACTGTCCCATCAGCAAATGGTGACTTCAGATTCGCCGATTCTACGAGACCAAGGAAAGACTTGCTGCCTCCGAGTTGGCACAGATTCAAATAATCTTCCCAAGCCGCCACATCCCCCTCTACTGATCTTTTCCAAAATTGGAAGGCGCAGATTTGAGCCAATGCATAGTCGATATAATAAAATGGAGACTGATAGATATGGCTCTGACGCTGCCAATATCCTCCATTTTCTAAAAATTCATTTCCTTCATAATCACGGTGAGGCAAATAATCCTTCTCGATTTTACGCCACGCCTGTCTTCTTTCAAGTGGAGAGGCGTCGGGAGTTTCATAGACGAAGTGCTGAAATTCATCCACAGCTACCCCATATGGCAGGAATACAAGTGAGCTACTTAAATGAGAGAACTTATACTTTTCTGTATCTTCTTTAAAAAACAGCTCCATCCATGGCCATGTAAGAAATTCCATGCTCATCGAATGGATCTCACAAGCCTCATATGTAGGCCAGTAATATTCCGGAATATCGTGGTCACGGCTCCGGTATACTTGGAATGCATGACCCGCCTCATGTGTTAAAACATCTATATCTCCGGAGGTCCCATTGAAATTTGAAAAGATAAATGGAGCTTTGTAATCTTCTATGAAGGTACAGTAACCACCACTTTCTTTTCCCTTCTTCGCCACAAGGTCCATCAAATTGTTATCTATCATAAAATTAAAAAACTCATTCGTTTCAGTTGAAAGTTCACGGTACATCGTTTTGCCATTTTCGATGATCCACTCCGCATCACCTTTAGGGATCGCATTCCCCGTTCTAAATTGAAAATTTTCATCAAAATAGCATAGATTCTCCAATCCAAGCCGTTCACGCTGACGTTCCTTCAATCGGGTAACAAGCGGTACCACATCCTCTTTCACCTGCTTACGGAATGCAGCAGCCATCTCCGCATTATAATCAGTCCTTGTCATTCGATTATATCCGAGCTCGACGAAATTTTTATACCCTAGCATAGTCGCAATCTCATGCCGTACTTTCACAAGTTCATCAAATATTCGATCCAATTCTGCCTGTTGTTTTTCAAAGAAGCTGTAATATGCTTCACTTGCATTTTTTCTTAACTCACGGTCCGCTGACTCCATAAAAGGCTGAAGCTGTGCAAGTGTACGCTCCTCTCCTTCAAATTCAATTTTTGCAGAGGCGATTAACTGTGAATATTCGCTTGATAGTTTATTTTCTTTTTGCAGATGCGGAATAATCTCAGGTGAAAACGTTTTGAGTTGGGCCTCTGCCAGGTCAAACAGTTGTTTCCCCCATTTCATCTCAAGCTCCCGACGAAACTTCGACCGAACAAGCTCAGTATAAAATATGGAAGTCAGCTCCTCCATTTCAGGAGAGAATTCATCTAAATAGTCGTTCTCAGCTTTATAAAATTCATCATTTGTATCAATGGAATGTCGAATATAGACCAAATTTAACATGGTACCTACATAATTTCGAATTTCATTTATTTCTTCCATCGCTTTCACTTGAATGTCTATTTCTTGTGCATCCCTAAACTTCTCCAAAACTTTCGTGAACTTCGATTTGATTTCATCCATTTCAGGACGTTTATATTCATACTCATTAAATTTCATATGTACACTCCTTTTTATACATTTTATCTAAGACATTTGCCTAAATACCACAATTACCATCAATAGAAGCCGTCTTATACATCCTCCTTTTAATGGTTATCGTGATCTAGTTAAATTCGCCACAGTAAAAAGAAAAACCTGCCTATACCTAGAAACAAAAACGGATTTCCCTAGCCATGTTCCACCTTGTATGTGCTAACCAAACCAGGTAAACCCACAGGTTTATTTGTGCGAGAAAATCGATAAAACGACGAAAAAAAAACCAGCACCTAATTTATTAATTAAAGGTGCTGGTTTAATAAGCTACTTTTGAGCGGAATAACCAATTTTTTTTAGTAATTCTATCACGGTAGCCTTTTCCTCTTTTGTAAGAACACTCATGATATCGTCGATTCTTTTTTCATGCTCAGGAAATACTCCTTCAATAAAGGCCTTTCCCTTATCCGTTATTTTGGCAAAAGTTACACGGCGGTCTTCTTTACATGCTATCCGCTGTAGATATTCCTTTTGTTCGAGCTTATCCACGACATATGTTATACTACCGCTCGCGAGCAGGATTTTTCCACCTATTTGCTGAAGAGGTTGATCACCTTTATGATAAAGCAATTCTAGTACTGCAAACTCTGTTGGATTCAAACCCTCTTCAGCTATATGTTTATTTACAACATCATTAATGGACCGATGAGCTCTCGACATCACAATAAACAGCTTTAAAGACTGTTGGATGTTATTATTCTCCATAACTTCACAACCTTAAAATTTTTAATTAAAATATCTTGAATTAAAAGTTATTATATGACATTACGGCTTCTTTGTCAATTTGACTAATCAGTATGTACTATTGTTTAATCATACAGTTTGATATACTAGAAAAAAAAGTTAAAGTAGTGACAATCATGAAAACTAGGCATAAATTTACCACATATCTGCTTATTGTTATTTTACCATTAATTATTCTATCTATCATTTTTTGGATGTACTTAGAACAATCCATCCATAAAGAGCGACAAGATCAAGCTGAATGGGTTGGATCAGTTTGTCAAGAATACATAGACGAAGTTATCAGTGAAACGAAAGAAAATCTGGAACTGCTTAGTCTTAGCAGTTCTGTTCTATATATGGAGGATAAAAAAACAAAACTCCTTATGAACTGGATTAAAGATACAGATCCGAGGTACGCAGGAGTATATTGGCTAAATCAAGATGGCATTTCTATTTCAGGGACAAATAAGGATTTCCTCCATTACTTTTTAATTGAACAGGATGATATAGACAAGGCAGTTGAAACCCAAAAAGCCGTTGTTGTTGGGAAGAGGGAGCTAAATAACTCGAGTTTTAATTATTTTACCATTTTCGCCCCTATTTTGGATAAAGACAAAAAGGTTCAAGGTTTTTTATTAGCACATATTAGGTTGGATTATATAGAAAATGGTTTAAAAATGCTTATCCCTAATCAATCGGTGAAACTAGAAACGAGCAATAAAACTCGCATTCTGGAGATAAATGCCGAAGGAGTTACTGGAAATTCAACATGGGTGAATGTTCCTTTGACTGAAGTAGATTGGACTTTTTCCGTTAAAATGCCCGACCAGCTTAACACCATCAACATGAATGTTTTTTTAATTTTTGTCTTTTTCACATTCTTTATTACTCACATGATATATACAGTTGTGGAGGAACAAATCGTTCGTAGAGAGAAGAAAAAACAAAAGCAATTAAACGAAATGCAGAAAATTGATTTTGTCGGTACACTGGCGGCTAGTACTGCACATGAAATAAAAAATCCCCTCACCGGCATTAAGGGACTAGTCCAATTACTTGTTGAAAAACACCCTGAAGAACAAGACCAGTTTTATTATTCTGTCATCATGAAAGAAATTGAACGAATAAATAGCATTGTCAGCGAGTTTTTAATTTTAGGAAAACCCATAGTACATACTTTATCCTTATACGATATTCGCAGTATTATTGCTGAATTAAGACCAATAATAGAATCCGAAGCACGTTACTTAAATATTGAGGTGGAATGGAACATCGTAAAGGAACCAATCATGGTTTATTGTACAAAGGACCAACTCAAACAAGTCATTCTTAATATTACCAAAAATGGCCTGGAGGCAATGGAGCTTGGCAAAAAGCTAACCATACAAATTTACAGAGAAAATGAAAAGGCAAAAATAGAAATCATCGACACTGGGCATGGGCTGAATGAAAAAGACATCAGTAAAGTGTTCGAGCCATTCTACACGTCCAAAAAAGAAGGAACTGGATTAGGTCTTTTCGTGTGCAAGCGAATTATTGAACTTTTTAATGGAACGATCGAGCTTACAAGTAAACCTTTAAAAGGTACAACAGTTATTATTAGTTTACCCATATTAAATGACAACTTGGAGTAATACGATCATTTATGAGTTTATTTCTCATATGCTGGGCATTACGAACACTAACAATTGATTTAAACAAGGGTGTAATACATACAGAGCACACTTACGAACGAATGATTGAAATATGTAGGATTCTTATTTTAGAAAGAAGGAAATATACATATGGCAAGTATCACAGCAATTAAACCTGAACCGCAAAAAAAAGATATGACACTGAAGATCATGATTATCATAGGAATATGTCATTTAATGAATGATTCCCTTCAGGCCGTTGTACCGGCCATGTTTCCCATTCTTGAAAAATCAATGTCTCTAACGTATACACAGCTAGGGATGATTGCATTCTGCTTGAATATCGTCTCATCGCTTCTCCAACCTGCAGTTGGCTTTTATACAGATAAAAAGCCCCTTCCCTATGCATTACCTATTGGATTGACCAGCACTTTAATCGGGGTCATCCTTCTCGCACTTGCACCAAACTATACTATAATCCTTGGTGCAGTCATTCTAATGGGCTTTGGGTCAGCCATTTTCCATCCGGAAGGCTCCAGGGTTGCATACATGGCTGGAGGTCCTAGGAGAGGACTGGCACAATCAATTTATCAGGTTGGTGGGAATAGCGGGCAAGCTCTTGCCCCTCTCATTACTGCCATCGTACTTGTTCCATTTGGTCAAAAAGGTGCACTTTGGTTTGCCTTAGTTGCCTTTACAGCCGTTATGCTGTTACTGTATATTGCCAAATGGTATTCTCAAAAGCTGGTGCACTTCAAGCCGAAAAAGGTTGCAGCTAAAGTAATTAATAAAGAGCGCTCCCATAAAGTGGCCAAAGCTCTGGTCTTAATTTTATTCATTATTTTTGCCCGTTCCTGGTATGTCTCTTGCATGACGAACTTTTACAGTTTTTATTTAATTGAGCAGCATTTATTCACGATAAAATCCGCACAGATCTTCCTATTCGCCTTTTTAGCTGCTGGGGCTGTAGGAACATTTTTTGGCGGACCTCTTGCTGACCGGTTCGGCCGTAAAAACGTGATTTTCTTTTCTTTCGCTGCCAGTACGCCTTTAACCGCTCTGTTGCCATTCGTCCCGCCTACAGCCGCCTTTATCCTATTATTGATCGCGGGATTTATTATTATGAGCAGCTTTTCAGTTACCGTAATCTACGCACAGGAATTAGTTCCAGGCAAAGTAGGAACAATGGCTGGCTTGACCGTCGGCCTAGCATTTGGAATGGGCGCCATAGGATCTGTTTCATTGGGGGCAATTGCAGATGTCATCGGAATCGCATCCATGATTAAGCTTGTAGGATTCTTGCCTTTGTTAGGAATCATCAGTTTGTTGCTACCAACTGATCTCACTCTAAAAAAATGGTATGCCGAAGAATAAAACACATAAAGAATTACAGTACTACCAAATGAGTTTTTCCTGGAACCTATTTTTATCATCTCAATACAAAAAATTATTGTTTCACTCAGAAAACACACAAAAGTAACGATAAGTACCATACAAAGGAGAAATTTATGAGTGGAATTTTATTAGGCAGCATCCTATCTGCTATGTCTACAGGGGCCGGTGCGTTACCCATCTTGTTCATTCAAGGTTCAATCACACATCGCTTTAGAGACACGCTTCTGGCATTTACTGCCGGTATTATGATGGCTGCTTCGTTACTGAGCCTGATTCCCGAGTCTTTAGCCACTGGGGGGTATATTCAGCTTGTTATTGGGGTTTTTCTCGGGGTCATGACATTAACAATTATGGAGAAAAACATTCCACATATCGATCTCAGTCATACGAAAAGTGGCATTCAATTCGATGAAAAGGCTTTGCTTATCATTACAGCCATTACACTGCATAATATCCCGGAAGGTCTCTCTGTTGGGGTCAGTTACGCCTCAGATGCGGCTGATACGGGCAATTTAATTGCTTTTGCTATCGGTCTGCAAAATGCTCCGGAAGGTTTGCTTGTCGCCTTGTTTTTAATCAATCAAAAAATCGGAAAGTTTACGGCGTTCATCATAGCCACTTTAACCGGTACCATCGAAATAATCACAGGCCTAATAGGTTTTTATTTAACTTCTTACATTGGTTTTTTAGTTCCATACGGCCTCGCTTTCGCCGCTGGTGCTATGCTTTTCATCGTCTATAAAGAATTAATCCCTGAAAGCCATGGGGATGGAAATGAGCGCACATCCACCTATTCCTTCATTGTCGGCCTATTGTTTATGGTTATATTATTGGAAATTTTATAATTCTCGTGCATTCATGGCTGGCCCTTTAAAATGAGTCAGCCTTTAGTTTTTGCATCTCAGACTAATGATATATTTTTAAAGTTGTCATTTAAGCCAGATACACCTATGAAGCTGCCTTCATACAAGTAACCACCTATAATTTTCTGTATATTTAGAAAGTGGTATAGTTATTGAACCCCTCAATCATAAAAGAATACTATGTACCTCTGTTGAGTTAACTTACTCCGACATATAAACCTAACACTCTAATTTACCAACTAATTGAACTTTTCTAGCTTTTTAACCAAATTGAACTTTTCCTGCAACACAAAGAATGTCCTCAGAGCCTTCCTCTGTTCACTCCTCTGCAAGTTGTCCAAACTAAGAGAAAAATAAATATAAACTATCCCCTTATTTTTAATGATCTTTGTATCAAATCTTTTGAAATCATATAAGCAGACAGCACATCACAACGTTCATCACTCTCTTAAAACAAAGCTGCCCGACTTCTCTCTCCGCATTTAAATATTTATATATATTCCATCCTTGTTCTTATGTTTCCTTAGTTCATTACTAACAGGATTGAAAAAAAATATATACACCATATGAGAGTTTACTCCCCTTTATTTTTTTCCATTTCTAATTTACAAAGTCATTTCATTCAGATCCATTTAAAATGTAAAATCATCATTAAAGGGCTTCTGTACAATAACAACCATTTCTTCTCGTTTATTTCTCACTTCAACTGACGAATGATGTTGAAGGATTAAATACTCATTTATCAGTTTATCAAGTTGCTCGCTTTGGCGAAGGGTATACTCATGACTCATCCCATACATTTTTGCCAACTCCATCATTTCCCAACGCTTCATTCGAATTTCAGAACAAATTTCCGTAGTACTCCTAGAATTCATAACAACACTCACTACTCCTGCCCTTTTAAAGTTACATTATAATAATGAAGTATTACAAAATATGCCTTATATGTAAATAGATTCGCAAAAAAAGACAAAACTTCTTAAATTGCGATAAAGCCTGACCCTTCAGCGGACATGATATGACGAGAATTTCTTATCATAATCTACTTGTTTTGATTTAGGATCCTAAGTCTTAAATAGATTTACATACTGCTAACTCTGAACCTTGAGCCAATATTATTCATATTTAATTTTCACTGTTTTGTTACTTGCTAAAATACTTCGACAGTTTACCACCATAGCAAACTAGAACGAAATTATCAATAAGTAATAAGTTAATAGAGTGCCTTAAAGAGATTCATTCACTTCAAGGAAAGATAGAACTTCATTAACAAAATGGCAAGCAATAACCGTTGGATTTTACATTAAACCTGTAAATCTCAATTAGATTCTAAATTTGAGTCCTCCGTTAATTTCAATGAAATTAGCGTTGAGGGATGAAATTCAAAAAAGGAATCCATCGAAGAGGGATTCCTTCTTAACATTCAGACTTACTTATGCTTTCTGAAAAAATAACAAAATAGGGGAAGAAAATTCATCTTCTACTCTTCAAATTGCAAGCAACCTATCTTCATCCTCCTGTTTAACTCTCGAATGGTAAATATATATGAAAGCTAGTCCCCTTCTCAACTTTACTCTCCACTTCGATATAGCCATTATGTTCCTCAATAATTTTATAGCTAACCATAAGTCCCAGCCCTGTCCCTCTATCCTTTGTCGTATAAAAAGGTTCACCCAACTTTTTCAGCATTTCCGTCGAGATTCCCATCCCTTGATCGATAATGGATATACAAACGTACTTCTCGGAAAATCTTCTCGTCTTAATACGAACAGAACCACCATCCGGCATGACTTCCAATGCATTTTTAATAATATTAATAAATACTTGTTTTAGCTGATTTGCTTCGCAGAAAACAGTAAACTCTTCTTCTTCAAAGTTCGTCTCAAATTGAATATTTTCCAGTAGAGCTTGAGCGGCAAGCAACTCAAGCGTCTCCTTCAGAATTGTATGAACATCTTGTTTGAAAAATTTAAGTGCTTGAGGCTTTGCCAACACCAAAAATTCAGTGATTATGGTTTCAATCCGCTTAATTTCAGAGGTAATAACATGAAAATATGTAGAGAAATCACCCTTGACACCGTCCTCAAGCAATTGGATGAATCCTTTTAAAGCCGTCATTGGATTCCTAATTTCATGGGCAATCCCTGCAGCCAGTTCACCAACAACATTTAAGGTATCTGATTTCCGAATTTGCTCCTGCATTTCAAGATTTTTACTCACATCACGAAAAATGGTTAAATGCAGGCTCGAATATAAATTTTCTCTAGTTAAAAATTCAATATGCTTAACTCTTCCATTTTCAAACATTATCGGGATGATAGATGAGTAAACCCCATGTTTGTAGACTTTTTCAATATGAGCGTTCAGATCAGCTGCATTCCCAGGTATTTTTTCAATAAACTCCTTAACAGTAAAAGAAAGAAGTTTATCCTTCGAAATCCCCAAAATTCCCTGTCCCGCCTCATTAATGTCTGTAAACCCTTTTTCATTCCATAAAATCAAGCCATCTAATGTTCCCTCAAAAATTTTCCTGAATTTCTTTTCACTATCCCGTAATTCTTTCTCAATCAGCCATCGCTCGCTGACATTCCGAAAGATTGTCACATTATAACCTTCACCTTCATGTTTTTTTGCAGTTAATTCAAGTAATTTAATTTGATGATTCGGCATTTTATAAATCAGTTCACCCCTGACCTGGGTGTCTCTTTCAAACGTATCCATCATCTGATTAAAATGTTGATTATTGCTGTAGACATATTTCCAAATATAACTGCCTATCAAGTCTTCCCTACTAGACTCAAATATTTTACAGGCTGAATGATTTACTCGAAAAATGATTCCGTCATCATTCCAAAATATTATCGCATCCATTGACTGGTCAAATAATTCTGCAAAAATCCTTTCGCTCGTCTCTAACTTCTTTTCCATTAAATTCGATTCAGTAAGCTTTCGAAACACCGACATATATAATTCATTTCCGACTGTGGAACTTAGTGAAAAAATAAATGGATGTGGCTCATCATGAACTATTATCTCTACCTCTCCTCTGAAGTTCGACTCACTGAAGACTCTTCTAATACTTTCTTCCCAATATGACTTATATTTTTGGGAAATGAGATCCGTCATATTTTTTCCGACAATATCCTTTTTCGGAATGCCCAGGACATGGATAAATGCATGATTCACTTCTATGATTATTCCAGAGCTATCAAAAAGTACGATGCTCTCAATGGCTGTATCAAAAATGTCCAAAAACATCTGCCGTGACATTAATGTTTCCCGGGAGGATGAAACATCCAATGTCACATCCTCCAAACGATAAATTTGCTGTCCTTCGGAAGGTGCTCCAATACGCAAAAATTCAATTTGCTTTAGCGCTCCTGTATGAAGCTGAATCATTTTCTTTTCTCTTTCCTCGCTACTACTTTGTGAGCCGAATTCTTCTTGAGTCAAAGGGATGACCTGAAGAAAATCAGTTAACTTCAGTAACTCCAGCTGCTCTCTCGGTGTTTCCAACAGAGTACAAGCTGCCTCATTCACATAAGTGAACCTTAGTTCCTCATCTACCCTAATATAGGGCTCTAACATAGAATTGAAAATTTCGTTATATCTTTCAATCTGTTTATTTAATTTTATAATTTTTTGTTTATATCCCGTTTCATTCTCATAACCTAAATTCATATTTACACCCCTTATTCAAAGACCAATACTTACCCAACTTTATTCGACAACTATCTTAAATCTCCTCGGTATTTTCAAAAATCAGTAAAATCATATTACCTACCAAAAGTCAAAATTTTACTTTATTTTAAATTATAGTATGTTGAATCGACTAATACTTAGAGTTAAGCTTAATTTAAGAATGATTTAATAAAATTACTAATATGAGATTTAATTCTATGGATTAAGGGTATATAAATAACAATGCTTTCTAGCTACCTTAAAATTTATTAATGGAGGCAAATATGAAACAACGTGATTTTTTCTTTGATAACGCCAAGTTCATTCTCATGGCCTTTGTCGTCTTTGGACATTTACTAAATACGTATATACACGACAGTGAAACAATTTACGCTCTATATAAAACCATTTATTCCTTTCACATGCCTGCTTTTATCCTTGTTTCAGGGTTCTTTGCAAAAGGTTTTTATCAAAAAGGGTATTTAGCTAAAATTACAAAAAAATTAATTTTACCTTATATTATTTTCCAATTGATATATACCGTTTACTATTATTTCTTATATGAACGTACTGCCCTCACAGTAGACTTGCTTGATCCTCAGTGGTCGCTTTGGTTCTTGATCAGTTTATTCTGTTGGAACATCATGCTACTTGGTTTTTCAAAGCTAAAGCCTTCAGTAGGCATAGGTTTATCTATTTTAATCGCTTTATTAATTGGGTATATTGACAATATCTCCAATTACCTTAGTCTCTCAAGGACATTCGTTTTTTTCCCGATGTTTTTAATCGGTTACCATTTAAGCAAAGATCATTTAAAAAAGTTATTCACACCCAAAGTTCGTTTGGCTTCACTTGGTGTCATGTTAGTGATTTTTATCGGCTTTTATTTAAATACCGATATCAATTATAAATGGCTGCTCGGTTCGAAACCCTATGCCGAGCTTGAAGATGCGACAATCGTGTCCATGTTTAAGCGACTGGGATTTTATGGATTGAGCATAATTTCAGTGTTTAGCTTTCTATCCTTCATCCCACGCGGACAATATTTCTTTACCAATTGGGGTAAACAAACTTTATATGTGTATCTGCTACACGGCTTCTTCATTCGTTTCTTCCGTGAAAGCACCATACAAGACTACTTCAGTAATACAGAGAGTTTTATCATGCTTGCTGGCCTCTCATTCTTGATCACTGTGTTATTGTCAAGCCAAATGATTGCTACAATGGCCCAGCCAATTATCGAATTGAAAGCAACCAAAACAAAACGTTTCATGACTAAAACAAAAGAGTATATTAAACAAGCATTTTGAAAAAAACGGATAAAGCAGTTTCTGCTTTATCCGTTTTTTCAAACATAATTCCATTCCAATTTACAAGCCAAAAGCAAAGGCAATAGATTCCCCTTCATTAATAATAACGCATTTTTCAAATGGAGCAGGCTATGGTAAAATTACTCGTTAGTGCTTGTTGGCTTAAAAAGACATGTACACGAAAGGAGCCAGGCGTTTCTTTTACGCCCTTTAACATGAATATAATAATCAGTACTCTTAACGCAAAATACATCCATACATCGCTATCCATCCGATATTTAAAAGCTTATGCTCAGCCAGATTATGATGTACAGCTGGCAGAATATACGATAAAAGACCCGATTATGAACATCGTAGGCGACCTTTATTCCAAAAAACCTGATGTCATCGGGTTCAGCTGCTATATTTGGAACATCGAGGAAACAATGAAAGTCGTGGCAATGCTGAAAAAAATCAATCCTGAATTGGTTATCATTCTCGGCGGACCTGAAGTCACATATGATGTTGGTGAATGGCTTGACCAGATTCCCGGAGCTGATTTTATCGTAATTGGCGAGGGAGAAGTTACTTTCAAAGCTCTTTTATCTGAAATTGAAGGTGCTAACGATTATAAAAAAGTCGGTGGGATTGCCTATCGACAGGATGGAAAAAAAGTTATTCAGCCACAGAATGGCAAGGTGGATTTGAAATCCCTCCCTACCCCTTATCGATTGGAAGAAGACCGCGACGAGCTATCCAAACGTGTCACCTATATCGAAACAAGCCGTGGTTGTCCGTTTAGCTGTCAATTTTGTCTTTCATCTATCGAAGTAGGTGTCCGGTATTTTGATCGGGAAAAGATCAAAGAAGATATTAGGTACCTTATGGAAAATGGTGCAAAAACTATTAAGTTCGTTGACCGTACCTTCAATATCAGCCGGAGTTATGCAATGGATATGTTTCAATTTTTAATTGACGAACATCATCCTGGAGTGGTTTTCCAATTCGAAATCACAGCGGACATCATGCGTCCGGAAGTTATCCAGTTTTTGAATGATCATGCACCAGCCGGGTTGTTCCGATTTGAAATCGGCGTACAATCGACGAATGATCATACAAATGATTTGGTCATGAGAAGACAAAATTTCGAAAAACTAACACGGACAGTCACCATGGTCAAAGACGGTCAAAAAATTGATCAGCATCTTGACTTGATTGCTGGTTTGCCTGAGGAAGACTATCATTCATTCAGGAAGACCTTCAATGATGTTTTCGAACTAAGGCCCGAAGAAATGCAGCTTGGTTTCTTAAAAATGCTGCGTGGTACAGGCCTACGGATACGTGCCAATGATCACGACTATATTTACAGTGATCATGCTCCTTATGAAATTCTTGGGAATAATGTTTTGTCCTTTGACGACATTGTCCGTATTAAACAAGTTGAAGATGTGCTTGAAAAATACTGGAACGATCACAGAATGGATCATACGACAGAGTTTCTGGTTGAATCGGTGTTTAATTCACCATTCGACTTTTTCCAAGAATTTGGTACCTTCTGGGATGAACAAGGCTGGTCACGAATCGGACATCAACTTGAAGACTTGTTCCGTCGATTACAGCAGTTTTTATCTTCCAGAGAATCAGCTGATTTAAAAACCATTATCGGACTCATGAAATTGGATTATTTCATGAATCAAAAATACAAACCACGTAAACCATGGTGGGATGCTTCTCTTGATAAACAGGGGCGCAAAGAGATTTATGAAGAAATTCTAAACAAACCTGAACATCTTGGATCTTCTTTCATTGCCTTGGGACTAAATGAAAAAGAAATTCACAAACACACATTACTTGAAGAACTTCCTTTTGATTTAGAAACATATTTAGCAGATGGAACAATTGTTAATAAACCATCGATTATGCTTGCTTATTTTGATCCGAGCGGAAAAGGCTCATCCATTTTTTCTCTTTCAAAATCTGATAGCATCATTTTATAATGAATAAAGGACGGATCCCAAAAAGGGTCCGTCCTTTATTCTCTATTTATTTTCACGTTTTTTATTTTCTGTAGACAATATTTCATAGATCTTGGATGCATTCATATCACCACTGAATTCCATTCCGAATTCCGTTCGTACAATTTCTTCAACCCGTTTTTCTTGAGAGTTGCGTTTGTTTTTATCCATTAACTTCTACCTTTTCTGCCTTGCTTTGAATTACGGTTGGCACCTTTCATGGCGTTTTCTTCAACTGCGAATTCATTTGAATATTCCTCTACTGCTTGGTTTTTCTTTGGCGTCGTACTTGCTTTGATTGCTCCATCTACATTGGCTTTCCGTTTCATGTTCATTCCACCTTTTTTAAAAAGTTTTACTTTTTAGAATGGGGTAATTCCGCTTAAAATTATTCAGGGATATTATATGGGTAGTCGAGTAAAATAACCCTAAAACGAAAGGGAGATACTTTATGAAAAGAAAATTGGATAATCCAATAATGGATGATACCCAACCTCACCAAATTAACGCACCGAGCTTTAAAGGTACCGGGATAAAACCGCAAGCTCCTTTTGTTAATGAGTATGGAGTCGTCATTGGGGACAGCAAATATGCATCAGAAAACTCACCACTCGAAAATTGGAGCGAAGATACAGACCCAGAAATCATGGCTGGAGACGAATGGATACACCCAACTAATGATATTGGATGGAACTCAACTGAAAACCGCGAACTGTTAGAGGCAAAAAGAGCCCCAAATGCCCCTTTCATGCATCCTGATAAAGATGTGAGTATTAAAACGGATTAAATGACTCACAAGTCATATAGCCAAAATTCACTAGTAATACCCACATAAAATAAGGGTGTCCCCGGTAAGTCCGGTACACCCTCCTTCCTTATTTAACCTGCAAAATCAACTTTCCTTTTGTTTGGCGTGAGTTCATTTCTCCATGTACATCAGCAGCCTGTTCAAACGGATAAATACCTCCGATAGTCAGCGTTAGCTTTCCTGACGCTACGTAAGAAAAGAGCTCTTTGATGCTCGGTAGCAGCAAATCTGGTTTTTTCATAATCTGCGGCAGGAAAAAACCTACCACAGATTGATTACGGCGCATTAAAACCTGTGGGTTCATCGTATATGCCTCACGGCTAGCATTACCAAAAACAACAAGTCTGCCAAATGGAGCCAAACATTTCAGTGTTTTATTGAATATGTCTCCACCAACCATTTCCAGTGCGACGTCGACACCCTTTCCTCCAGTGGCTTCACGCACTTCCTGCTCCCAACCTTCTTTGGTGTAATTGATGAGAATATCGGCCCCCAGCTTCTTAGCTAGCGTCAGCTTTTCCTCAGTACTTGCGGTGGCAATTACTTTTCCAGCCCCGAAGATTTTGGCAAGCTGGACCGCAATCGTTCCAACGCCACCTGCAGCTGCATGGACAAGCACCGTTTCACCCTTTTGCAGGCGTCCCATCGTTTTTATAATGTGATAGGCACTTAACCCTTGGAGTGGTAAGGCAACAGCTTCATGGAACTGAATCACATCAGGAAGAGGAATTGCAGAGAATTCATCCGATAAGGCATATTCGGCATACCCTCCCGCTTCAATCAGACTCACGACCCTTGTCCCCGGTTTGATTTTGGTTACTTCTTCACCAACCTCCACCACCACTCCAGCTATTTCCGCACCTGGTATGAAAGGTAGTGGTGTAGGAACCACATATTGCCCCTCCCTTCTCGCTGTATCGGCATAATTAACGCCGACACAGTCAATTTCAATCAGCACTTCATGTCCAGTTGGCACCGGCTTTTCTTTATCAGTCATTTTCAGTACTTCCGGTCCACCGTATTCTTCAAATTGAATGGCTTTCATCACTGTTCCCCCTTGTTAGTTTCCAGTAAATTCAGGTTTACGCTTTTCTTTGAATGCCGCTACTCCTTCTAGATGATCTTCTGTAGACGCCATCAAGGTTTGGGTAATTCGTTCCTGTTCGAGTATTTCATCTAGTGTGGCTGTAAATGAATGACTAACGAGTTTTTTCATCATTCCAAATGCCTTTGTCGGTCCATTGGCAAGGTTGTCAGCAAGTTTCAACGTTTCTTCTTCTAGTTGATTTAGTGGAAATAAATAATTAATGACACCTAACTGATATAAGCGCTCGGCCGAAATCGGTTCAGCCGAAAAGAAGAGCTGCTTTGCAAGATGAGGACCTACTAATTTTGGTAAAAAGTACGAACCTCCTCCGTCTGAAATCAAGCCCACCTGTGAAAAACTCATAGCAAATTGACTATCATCAGAAGCCACAATTAAATCGCATGCGAGTGCCAAATTGAAACCAGCTCCTGCCGCAAATCCATGAACTGCAGCAATAATAGGAACCTCAGAAGAATCCATCGCCAAAATGCAATCATTCATTTTACCAACATGATCATACAATTGTCCTGCCGAGGCTTGCCCCATCGACTTAACGTCTCCTCCTGCAGTAAAAGAACGTCCAGCCCCTTTGATGACAACGGCCCTTATATGAGGCTTGTGCTTAACATCGGTAATCGTTTTCGTTAAGTTTGAGATCATATCTGGGCTAAAGGCATTCAAGCGTTCAGGACGATTCAAAGTCACGATTAATACATTATTATTTACTTCTGTTAATAAGTGTTCTTTTAACATTTACCCATCCCCTTTTCTACTTAATCAACCAGCCGCCGTCGACCAAGATGTCGGTTCCTGTCATATAGGAAGCTTCCGGCGAAGCAGCAAACGTAATGACATTACTAATTTCCTCCGCTTTACCTACTCTTTCCAGAGCCGTGTTCCGTTGAATGGACTTTACGAATTTTTCATTCTGCAGACCATCCTCTGTTAAGGGTGTTTCAATAAACCCAGGTGATACGGAATTGACACGTATGCCAACTCCAGCTAATTCCAGTGCTAGAGATTTAGTCAAACTGATTACTCCTGCTTTAGCGGAGCTGTAATGTGGGATAAACGCTCCAGCCTGATGTCCTGAGAGTGAAGCAACATTCACGATTGCCCGGTTAACGGAGTCACCATTCCCATTTCTAGCACCTTCTTCCATCACTTTTCCTAAGTACTTCGAAACAAGAAAGACACTTTTTAAATTGACATCTTGAATCATATCCCAATCATCTGTAGAGGTATCCAAAAGCTTCGAGGATTTCGATCCACCTGCGTTGTTGATTAAAATATGAAGATCCCGATATTGTTCTTTTACATACAGCGCCAACTCTTTTATATCTTCCTCTTCCGTCACATCTGCAGGAAAAATATCGGCCACGGGAATTGTGTGCCGGGCATTGATTTCAGCAGCTACTCCCTTCAGCTTTCCTTTCGTCCGGCCCACTAATAAAACCTTTGCTCCTTCGTCCGATAAGCGCATTGCTGTAGCCTTTCCAATTCCAGATCCTGCACCTGTTACCACCGCTATTGACTGTAAAAACCTCATTCCTTCACCTCTTCAACTGAATTTGATAACATGTTATTACGTTTCCTGCCTTTTCAATTCAGCTTCGATTCTCCCATCTATCAACTCAGGAACAAGATTTATCGAACCTTTTTGAGAAGCCAATTTCAAATCATCAATCAATTCATGTTTATCAAACAGCTGCCCGACATGTGATGATTGAAGAATATCAAAAGTATTGTCGGTATTCGTCTGATAAAAAGTGCAAGCAGCAATTGCTGCATCATTCAGACTGAACGTTCCTTGTGCTCCAGTAATCAAGCACTCTATCAAATGGCCTGCTCCGTAAAAGTCTTCCAAACTAAATTCACCCGAATTCCCCGAACAAACGATAATAATCGTTTCGGTCTGATGATCTTTTTTTATTTTTTCAGCAACAGAGGGATTATTTAACAAGGACGCTATATACACCTTTTTGGCTGCAGCAGAGTTTCTCATTGCAACCGTCCCATTAGTCGTAGATAATACAAGCGTTTTATTGAGAACTAATTTACTCAAAAGCGTCGGACTCGGATACATGAATCCCTCAACCGGCTTAGCTTTAAGTTCTCCTGCCAATATATAATCCTCATGATCCAATTCCTTGCTTCTCAATAGGGCGTCTACAGGGTTAAGGACAGGAATTACTTGTCGGGCTCCATTATGAAGAGATGAAATGATAGTTGTAGTCGCTAATAAAACATCCAGGATGATGGCCACTTTCTCTCCTTCTAAAAGCTTTTCCCTATCTATCTCTTCTTTTTTTAATAGCAAATGTATGTTTTGTATATGTCCCATATTCTCAAGCTTCCTTCGCCGCAACATGAGCTGCATGGATGATTAAGCTTTTGACCGTTGTTCCAAGTTTAGAAAAGCGGAGATCATTGGTCTGTCCTTTATTATAACGATAATAGATTTGCTGAAGGATGACAGCTAACTTAAAGTATCCAAAGGTTAAATAAAAATCGATGTTGGAAACACTCCTGCCACTTCTCACTGCATAGGCTTCAATAAATTCTTGTCGGGTCAGAAAACCATCCAAGGTTGTAACTGACGCTTGTCCCAAACCGAATTTAATCAATTCTGGGTCACTGCTTTCAGTCCAATAGCTCAAAGCAACTCCTAAATCTGCCAGCGGATCGCCAACGGTGGACATTTCCCAATCAAATAATCCTACCATTTCGCTTAGGTTTTGGTTAAACATTGCATTATTAATCTTGTAGTCATAATGGATAATGGAAGTTTGGCTATACTGAGGTATATTCTTTTGCAAATAATCGATAAGTGGCCCTACTTCTTTGATTTCATCTGTCTTTGCCCGCTCATATCGGGAAATCCAACCGTGTACTTGTCTCTCGATAAACCCTTCAGGCTTGGAGATTTCCGCTAATCCCGTTTTCTCATATGGAATTGAATGGAGGTCAGCAAGCTGATTAACCATGACATAAGAAAGCTGACGACACCTCTCTGAAGTCGGTTCGACTCCTTCGGGAAACTTAGAATCTATTACAACTCCATGTTTTCTTTCCATTAGAAAAAAGGGAGATCCGACGATTGAATCATCATCCGAAAACAGTATAGGTTCAGGAGCTGCTTGAAAATACGGGTTGATTGATGAAAGAATATGGTGTTCCCGTTTCATATCATGTGCCTTTGGAGCAACAGGACCAAGCGGCGGTCTCCTTAATACAGCTTCCCACTCTCCCATCTTCAACTGATAGGTCAAATTGGAATACCCTGTAGAAAACTGTTGCAGTTCTAACGGTTCATTTGGTAGGTCCATGACATTTTTTCTCAGAAAATCTTCTAATGTTCTTAAATTCAGTTCCTCCCCGGAACGAACAGGAATCGTATCATCAACCAATTTCCTTCACCCCTTTACACTTTAGAGAATCTAGGTATGAACAAGATGTGAGATAAGCGTATCTTTTATCATTTCAGGAATAGGTTCACTTTTCTGTTCAGTAAAATTGAAACAAACTAAGACCGCACTCCCCTTTGCAATGGCCTCTCCAGTTTGTGAACAATAGATGTCATGGACCATTTCACAGCTTTTCGTCCCTACCTTTGTCAAATATGTTCGAATAGTTAAAAGCTGGTTAAAATACCCCTGAGAAATAAAATCGCATTTTGTGGAAGCAAGCAAAAAGTTCCACTTTTCGACATTTGTTGCTAATCCCAACGCTTCAAAAAATTTCATACGGGCTTCTTCGAGGTAAATAAAATAACTTGTGTTATTGATATGGCCCAAGGCATCCGTTTCTGAAAAGCGGACGTTAACTTTTAATTCATGCATTATGTCCCTCCTTGTTTTATCGATGTAAGAAAGCAGGTTTCCGCTTATCTAAGAATGCTGAAACTCCTTCTTTCACATCTTCAGTTTGGAAGATTTCTTCAAAAAGATTTGTTTCAATCTCTAATCCTTGTTCAAGTGTCGATTCGCTTCCTTCATTTATAGCCTTTTTAATTCTCGAAAGCGCCTGAAGTGAATGTCTCGTCATTCGTGAGGCTAAATTTTTTGCCTCTGTTAACCCGCATCCCTGCTCGACGACTTTATTGACGAGCCCTATCTTTTCTGCTTCTTTTGCATTAAGTGAATCACCGGTAAAAATAATTTCCTTTGCTTTTGCATTCCCAACAAGTCTAGACAACCGCTGTGTACCCCCAGCTCCTGGAAATAAGCCTAATTTCACTTCCGGCAGGCCGATTTGCACCTGTGCTTCGGCTACCCGCAAATCGCAGGCCAGAGCTAGTTCGCATCCGCCTCCTAAAGTCATACCGTTTAAGACAGCAATCGTCGGTTTAGGAAAAGTATCAATTTTATTTAAGATTGCATGACTTTCCTTTACAGTTTCTTTCATATTCGGATTTCCCATCATTTGTGGAAATTCTTTTATATCCGCACCTGCAGCAAATGCAATATCGCCTGCACCAGTAATGAGTACTGCTACCGTTTCATTATCTTCTTCAAGCTCAGTAAATACTTCCAACAAACCCTTAAATACATTTTTACTGATTACGTTTAATGGAGGATTATCAATGGTTACAATAGCAAGCTTATTTTCCTTTTCCACTCTCACTAAATTTCTCATTTTTTCACTCCTTTGTTTGGATAGTCATACCAGCCCTTACCTGTTTTCCGTCCTAGATGTCCTTGTTTCACCTTTTCTTCAATACAAACATTTGGTTTATCTTCAGGATTTCCAGTTTCGTCATATTGCTGTTTCATGACGAAATAACTTACATCAATACCTGATAAGTCCATCAGTTCAAACGGGCCGATTGGATGGCTTAATGCTTTTCGACAAATTAAATCGATATCCTTGTAATCAACGATTCCTTCTTCATACAGAAATAAGGCTTCACGCTGTAGTGCACCTAAAATTCGATTGGCAACAAAACCTGATATTTCTTTCCGTAATAAAATGCCTGTCCTGTTCATTTTCTGAGTTACTTCCATTGCAAGCTTTGCTGTTTCTTCAGATGTTTGATCACTCATGACAACTTCAACACAATCCATTACTAAAGGTGGAAAAAAGAAATGCATATTAATAAACTTATCTGGACGATTTGTCACACCCGAAAGGAGACTATTGACGATAGTTGAACTATTAGTCGCAAAAATTGTTTCTGCTGGTGCCAACTCCTCTAGTTTGGCGAAGACTTCCTGTTTCACATCAAGTTTTTCTACAATCGCTTCGATGATAAGATCCGCCCGGCTTGCCGCCTTTTCCAAATTGGTAGTATATTGAAGACGACTGAAGGCTGCCAGTTTACGATCTTCAGTCAATTTTCCTTTTTGGACCCACTTAGCCAAAATATCTTCCAATTTTTCCTTAGCTGTTATTAAAGCATTTTCTTGAACATCCTGGAGAATTGTCTCGAATCCTCCAAGTGCTGCAAGCATCGCAATCTGATGCCCCATCTGGCCGGCTCCAATTACGGTTATAGAATTAATTTGTTTGTTCGGCATAACGTCATTCTCCCTTCTACTAACTAGTTAGTATGTAATTTATCTTCCTGCTTCAATTCCCTGTAAAATCATTCCCATAAAAATCCTTGCCACTTCCTGATCTGTTTTTTCCCCATCTGGATCAAACCAATGATAGCTCCAATTGGCCACACCCAAAATCGCAAACGAGATGATAGAAGTATCGAGATTGGAGCGAAACTCTCCGCTCTCGATACCTTCTTTAAGCAACTGCTCAATTCTATTACGGAATTCATCACGCTTAGGAAGGATCTGAGCCAGTTTTTCTTTACTTAGATTTTTCATTTCACGAAAAAAGACCGTAGCGCTTGATTTTTTTGTTTTGATACTCTTTAAAAGCATATAAACCATTTCGAAAAGCTTATCTTTGCAGCTTTTTTCAAGAATCTGAATGATTTTTTCCTGCTCATTTAGGAGCTCATCTATGTAAGCCAGATGAATATCCATAAGCAACTGTTCTTTGCTCGTAAAGTAATAATAAAACGTTCCCTTCGTCACACCAATCGATTCAACAATATCCTGAATAGATGTCTCACTAAAGCCCTTCTTTTCGAATAAACGTATGCTATTTTCTGTCATTTTTTCTTTCATGTAAGCATCCTCGCATTCTGTTTAAAATTTCAGGTGAATTGATATCATACGCTTTCGTATTATCAAGCCAGATTATTTTTTAGAAAATTCTTCTCTTAAAGATCGCCTTAAAATCTTTCCGACATTTGTTTTCGGAAGCTCTTCACGAAATTCTACAAGTTGCGGGACCTTATAGGCCGATAGGTTTGCACGGCAATAATCGATGATTTCCTGTTCGCTTGCCTTCTGATTACTTTTAAGAACAAGCACTGCTTTAACGGACTCTCCTCTATAGGTATCCGGAACTCCGATCACAACCGCTTCCTGAACAGCTGGATGTTCATAAAGCACTTCTTCTACATCACGCGGATAAATATTATAACCACTTGCAATAATCAAATCTTTTTTCCTGTCGACAATATAGAGATACCCTCCTTCATCAACCTTGGCAATATCACCTGTATAAAGCCAGCCATCCTTCAGAGTCACCGCCGTTTCCTCAGGCATATTCCAATAACCTTTCATCACTTGCGGTCCTTTAATAATTAACTCTCCCATTTCACCCGTAGCTACTTCCTTTGTTCCGTCTCCTAGGTCCACCACTTTATAATCAGTGGAAGGGAAACCAATCCCGACACTACCGGGCTTTCTTTCAGCAAATATAGGGTTACAATGCGTTGTTGGGGAAGCTTCCGAAAGACCATAGCCTTCCATTATTTTCGCCCCTGATTTTCGTTCAAACTCACGAAGCAGTTCCATCGGCATCGGTGCACTCCCGCTGTTACAGACCCGAATCGAACCCATACCGTATTCTTCAGCCTTAGGGTGGTTCGTTAACGCGACGTACATAGTAGGTACACCAGGGAAAATGGTAGGCTGTTCACGCTTAATTGTTTCTAATACTTCCTCTATTTCAAACCGTGGCAGCATAATTGAATCACCCGCAATATACACCGATAAATTCATTGCAGACGTCATTCCAAACACATGAAAAAGTGGTATGACCGTCAACGTTCGTTCACAACCTATTTTTAGTTCATGCTTGAAGAACTCATAAGATTGAACTACGTTAGCCAGTATATTGCTGTGTGTCAACATTGCACCCTTCGATCGTCCCGTTGTGCCTCCTGTATACTGAAGTACGGCTATATCATTTCCCGGATCAATTGTTACTGGAGTAATGTTGCCATCGCCTGTTTTTATAAATTGATCAAATGAAATATCAGGTTGGAAATCTGCACATGATGGTTGGAGGCTGACTACAATAATATTTTTCACATTTACATTCTTCTGTACACTTTTCACTTTTGGATATAGTCCGTCTAACACCACAATTGTTTCGGCACCAGAGTCCTGTAAAATATGCTGCAACTCTCTTTCAACTAACATTGGATTGATTTGTGTAATAATGGCACCTGTAGTCAATGAGCCGTAGTAAGCTATGGCGTATTGCGGACAGTTAGGGAGCATTATTGCTACACGATCACCCTTTTGGACACTCTTTTGTTGAAGAGCTGAAGCGAAAGCTTGTGATGCAAAGAAAAGCTCCTGATAAGAAATCTTTCGACCATAAAAAGTAATTGCTGTATTGTTTGGATAGGACTGAAATGTGTTTTTAAGGATCTGCTGCATCGGAAACTCAGGAACTTTTATTTCCTTAGGTATTGAATCAGGATACATTGACAGCCACTTTTTTTCATTCATCATTACATACCCTCCAGCCATATTTAATTACTTTTCATTACATTGCATGCGAACCCCCATCAACAATTAAGATATTCCCGGTCACATAATCGGAGGCTTTCGAGGCTAGGAAAATCGCAGCCCCTTTTAAATCATCATCACTCCCTAACCTTTTAAGCGGAGTGGATTCCAAGATAGGATTTTTCCCATTCTCAAGAACACCTCTGGTCATTTTTGTCGGAAAGAATCCAGGTGCTATCGCATTTACATTAATATTATGCTGGCCCCATTTAACGGCTAAATCCTTTGTTAAGGTAATTACCGCCCCTTTGCTCGTATTATAGCCGACTGTATCAAGGACCCTTGGATCCGTCCCGCCCAGTCCCGCGACAGAAGCAATGTTTATGATTTTTCCATAACCCTGTTCGATCATGATCCTACCTACAGTCTGACTCATGATGAAGGTTCCAGTCACATTGACATTCATTACCTTCTGCCAGGCTTCAAGGGGCATATCAACGGCAGGAGCTCCCCAGGATGCCCCGCTATTATTTACTAAAATATCTATAGATCCGAATGCTCTGTAAGCTACGTTCACTACTTCCTGTACATCTACCGGGTTGGTAATATCACATTTGATGGAAAGCGCCCTCACTCCCAGCTTCTCGATATGCGATGCAACTTCATCACATGCCTCCTTCTTTCTGGAACAAAGAACCACATTGGCCCCTGCTTCGGCAAAGCCTGTCGCTATTTGTTCTCCAAGCCCTCTTCCTCCACCTGTAATAATCGCTGTCTTTCCGGTTAAATCAAATAGGTCAGTCGCTTTCATATTTTCACCTCATGTTTTTGGTGTTTGCGAAGTTCAATTTTAGCGATTTGCGAACGGTGTACCTCATCCGGACCATCGGCAAGCCTCAATGTCCTGGCATTTGCCCAATGAGCCGCAAAAGGGAAATCATCAGATATACCTGCTGCGCCAAACCCTTGAATGGCACGATCCAGCACTTTTAATGCCATGTTAGGTGCAACCACTTTTATCATGGCAATTTCCGCCTTCGCTTCCTTGTTTCCTACAGTATCCATCATATAGGCAGCTTTTAAAGTCAAAAGCCTGGCTTGCTCAATTTCAATACGGGAATCTGCCACCCATTCCATAATCACACCTTGTCTCGCCAAAGGCTTTCCAAAAGCGACACGCTTTTGAATACGCTTACATAATTCTTCAAGCGCTCTTTCTGCAGCTCCGATAAGCCTCATACAGTGATGTATTCTTCCAGGTCCGAGCCTTCCTTGAGCAATAGCAAACCCTTTCCCTTCACCCAAAAGAATATTCTCGCTTGAGACCCTCACGTTTTCAAAAGTTATTTCAGCATGTCCATGAGGTGCATGATCATAACCGAAAACAGGGAGCATTCTCTCAATTTTGACTCCCGGTGTATCCAGCGGTACGAGAATCATAGATTGTTGTTCATGCTTAGAAGTGTCTGGATCGGTCTTACCCATAACAATAGCAATTTTACATCGTGGATCACCAGCTCCAGAAGACCACCATTTCCGACCGTTTATTACATATTCACTACCGCTTTTTTCAATTCGGCACTCAATATTGGTTGCATCAGAAGATGCCACTTCTGGCTCTGTCATTGAAAAGCATGAGCGGATTTCCCCAGCAAGCAACGGCTTCAACCAGCGCTCTTTATGTTCATCAGTACCATAACGAACCAGTACTTCCATATTCCCAGTGTCAGGCGCATTACAGTTAAAAATTTCGGGTCCTATCATCGATCTTCCCATAATTTCACAAAGCGGCGCATATTCAAGATTGGTTAAACCGGCTCCATAATTGCTTTCCGGTAAAAATAAATTCCAGAGTCCTTCTTCCTTTGCTTTTGCAGTTAATTCAGATAAAACCGGCGGTATTTCACTCCAGCGGCTATTCTGTTTTTCGAGCTGCTTATGATACACCGATTCATTTGGGTATACGTATTTCTCCATAAATTCTGTTAACTTCTTTTCCAGATTTTTTACTTTTTGTGTATGTTCAAAGTTCAAATTAATTCCTCCCTTTCAACTCACTAACCGGTTAGTATGTTAACTTTCTTTTTACAGCATACAACTTTTTTTCCTTTTTTTTCAATAATTAAATAAATTAATTTCCTGCTAATCCACTTCCTTGCTTCAGAACATCTATATCTCTTGGTTCAACTATCGGGAAGACACAAACGATTTTCGTACCTTTTTTTAGTTCGCTAGTAATGAATACTTTACCACCATGTTTCTCAATGATTTTAAAACATACTGAAAGTCCTAATCCTGTTCCCGTTGATTTCGTAGTGAAGAATGGTTCACCAACTTTTTGAAGAGAGTTTTCTGGAATCCCCTCCCCCTCATCCAAAATGCTTATATAAACTTCATTGTCTTTTTCATAGATATTCACAAAAATATTTCCGCCATCTGTCATCGATTCAATGGAGTTTTTTATAAGGTTTATTAGTACTTGTTTGATTTGATTTTCATCACAATATATATAAATCGACTGTTCATTATAATTTTTATGAATTTGAATATTATTAAGTACGGCATTGGTTTCCAACAAAGTAATCACATGATTGCAGGTTTTTTTAAAATCTTTCTTAAGAAACTCCTCTTCACTTGGCTTTGAAAGCAGCAATAGTTCATTTAGGACTTGCTCGATTCGATTAATTTCCGAAAAAATAATGTCATAGTATTCCTGTTTATCGGCACCCCCGTCTCTGATCAGTTTTACAAAACCTAAAATCGCTGTCATGGGATTTCTAACTTCATGAGCAATCCCTGCAGCAAGTTGGGCAGCCGTAGATAATTTACTGGAAGTAATCGCTAAATTTTCATTCAGACTTACAAGCTTTTCCTCTGCATGCTTCCGTTCATTAATTTCTGATAATATTCCTGCCGTTCCGATGAATTTCCCTGCCTCGTCATGAATTAATTTGACAAATGCTTCGACCCAGGTCGTCTCCTTTTTCGAATTATTCAATTTAATATCCACACGAAAATATTTTTTTCCTTGATGAAAGGATTCTGCAAACGTTTTCAATACTTCTTGATACGAAGTATTATCCATACTTTTAGAAAAGTGAAGCCCTAGAGTTTCGTTAACAGTAGCACCACTCATCAATTTCCAGGCAGGATTTAAATATAGCCATTTTCCTTTCTCATCTGTTTGGAATATAACTTCATTGAAGCTATTGACCAATTCTTTCGAGTACTTAGAGAAAATTCGATAACGCCCTTCACTATCCTTCAATAACTCAATCATTTTTCGGTTTTTATCATAGGTAGCGCCTAATAACCAAGCTATAGATACAATTGCGACTATATATATTCCTGCAAAGGTGGAAACTTTATGTACTTCAATATACATCCATCCTATAAATGGCAATATTAATATAAAAAATAGTGCAGGAACAAAAATCCTTCCAACGTATTTCTTTATTTCCTCCACCTCCTTACCAAAATAATAAAAAAAATATTCGATTAAATTCCAGCAAGTTAGGATTTGAATTTAGCATATACCTTACATTAAAATGGTAATTAATTATCTTATAGGTACATTTCAACATAATTGCTTCGATTCCTGCAAACAACTCAAAAAACCTTTCCGCAATGGAAAGGTCTCTGATATAGCTAAATCATTATCCAATAATGACGCGTTCTTTTGGATAATGGTAATTCTCCGTAACCTCTTTATGACCAATGATATAGAGGAGGGACGTAATTCCGACCCGGCCAATAAACATAATAATCATAATTACAATTTCACCGATATTACTGAGTTCGGGAGTGATACCCATTGAAAGACCCACAGAACCGAAGGCAGAACATACTTCAAAAATGATTTGCATCAAAGTAAAATCCTCAGTGATTGCTAAAATGAATACTGCCAATATGCATAATAGGGATCCCATAATCATAACTGCTGTCGCCTTACGAATATCATCAGGATGTATCTCCCGTTTGAATACTTTAATAGATCGCCTTCCCCTCATAAAATTCCATAAAAAGAGAATCATTATAGCGAGGGTTGTTGTCCGGATACCTCCTCCTACTGAACTAGGAGATGCTCCAATAAACATCAAGATGCTCATCAATAAAAGGGTGGGTTCCGAGAAATCGCTCACATTCATCGTTGTTAGGCCACCGCTTCTCGTATTCGATGACATAAATAGAGAGTAGAAAAATGATTCATGCCAGCTCTTATCTTTAAAAAATCCGTTCATCTCCAGCAGGAAGATAAGGATAGTTCCCCCAATTATAAGGCACAAGAAAGTGACTGATGTCAGTTTTGTAAACAAAGAAAAATGAAACTTATAAGTACGTGCACTATTGGATACAAATTCTTTCAACTCAATTAAAACCGGAAATCCAATAGCTCCAAGGGTAAGCAGGATAATCGTGATAAACTGCACAAAATAATCATCTTTAAATGGAATCATTGAAGTACCGGTAATATCGAAACCAGCATTCGTGGTGGCACTTACGGCTAAAAATAAGCCATTTAAAAAGGCCTCTTTCCAGTTTGGATAATAATTCAGAAAGTAAATGCCTAAAACAAGAGCTCCAATCATTTCAATTACGACAAATATCTGAATGATTTGAATCAATAATTTAACAAGCCCCGAAAGATTCGATTGGTTTTGATCGGTCATGATTAATTGTCTTTCCTTCAAGCCGATTTTCTTACCCAAAATCAACCAGAAAAACGTTCCAAGTGTCATAATGCCAATACCTCCAAATTGGAGAACAAACATTAGAATGAAATAGCCTACCTCATTATACACTTCGGGCAAACTAACAACTGTTAGACCTGTCACACTAACTGCACTTACGGCTGTGAATAAAGCATCCATGAAACCTAATTCTACACCTGGCCTTATAGCAACGGGTAGACTCAACAGTATGGTCGAGATACTGACAGCTAAAAAGTAATAACCGACGATAAGCTGTGCTGGTGTTAACTTTGCTAATAGTTTTTTGATAGCAAACATACAGAGTTTTCCTTTCTTACTCCTTTATAATTATGTGAATCACATAACCATTAAAAATCTAGTGTACCCTTTTTTCATTCTTTTTTCCATTCTCTTTTGAAACTGTCTTACTTGCAACAATAAGGCAGGTTTACCAATAAGTTTGATACTGCATACATAAGTAAAACTCCTTTTTCTACTTATACTATCATTACAGCGGCAAAGCCGTTGAAAACGTAAAGGGGAGATTCAAATGGCTAACAGCAGTAACAACCTTCTTGTTCCTGGAATCGAACAAGCACTTGAACAAATTAAATATGAAATAGCATCAGAATTCGGTGTACAATTAGGTTCCGATACATCCGCACGTGCCAATGGTTCAGTTGGTGGAGAAATTACAAAACGTCTTGTTCAGCAAGCTCAATCTCAACTTAAAGGTCAATAAATCCTATTACAATTGAATATCAATGGCTAAGAGTCCAGCTTTTTAAGCTGGACTCTTTTTAATATTCCGTTCATTACCGTTTTCTTTATTATTCATTTCCCTCTTATTCCGTTCTGTCTTATTTCCCTTTTTAGTTTCGTGCTTTATACGATGGTCTTTACTTTTTTCACTTTCTTTTGCTTTTTCTTTGACTGATGGGTGTCTTCGCTTATCAATTCTCTGTTCAGTCTTTTCATTTGATTTCACCCACTTCCGCTCTTTCGATTGCTTGTCTTTTGAATGGTTGCTATGGTCTCTATTTGATTTTTCGTTCGGTTTTTTGTTTTTTTCTTGAAAGGTATTTTTCTCTTTGTTTTTTTCTTGAAAGGTATTTCTCTCTTTGTTTTTTCCGTTATATGGTCTATATTGTCCATTTTTTTCTTTTTTATCTGATGTTTCCTTCTTTTGCTTATATTGTTTTTTCATTTCCCTTTTTTCGGTTAGTTCGTCTTTGATTACTGTTTTTTCCTTTTTCTCACTTGGATTGTTCACTTTTTCCTTTTCTTGATTCGATTTGTTTTTATTGCTCTGCGATTCTCTCTTCTCTTCCAAGGTTTCGGTATTACCCTCGACATTTTTATCCGTTGCAGGTTCCCTTGTGTTCACTTTAACTTTCTCTTTATCCTCATTCAACTTCTTTTCAACATATTTCCCGGTAGATATGCCTTGTTTCCTAGCCTGCTTCCGATCAGTTTTCGTTGCTTGAATAACTTTCATCTTTGTTTGTGAAACATTTCCCTGCTCTGAAATTTCTTTAATCTCTTCTTTTAAATTCTTATCCAGTTTTTTATCTTTATCCAATAACGTTGTAGAAACAACTATTTGTTTATTTCCTTTCAAATAACCAAGTTTCTTTGTTGTTTCAACAATTCGGTTTGTGACCGTCTTAACTTCTTTACCTTTCCAGTTCGTCAACTTATCAATAACAAGCTTACCATCTTCGTTTAAGCTGGTAAGTTTGAGAACCTCTAATTGATCATTCAGCTCTAGTTCAATACTTGGATTCACATCAATTGTCATATATGCAGAGACATGCTCAGAAGAATACGATGGTAGAACAGAAAAGAGAATCAGAAGGGCAGCTGCTACACTAAGCACCGCCTTTTTTTTGAAAGATAAATGAAAGCTAGAAAAAGATAAAGTTACTTTTGGTTTAAAAGGTGAAAAAGTGATTTCTTCGCCCACTTCATAAGTTCTTTCCTGTCTTTTGGTTTTTAGAAACTCGCCTTCGGGGGTTAATAGGGTTACAAAACGCTTATTTATTGAAAGAATAACTCCTTTTTTCATCCATTAATAACCCCTTTTATATAATCATTCAAATACAAAAAATCCCCGTTTATTATTATTGCAACAGCAATGATATACTTTCGATTCCGTTCGATTGTTTTTCTGCTTACATCTACCTTTCCCTCAAGCTGTTTTACTGGCAGCCGCTTTTTTGTAAACAGGATTTCTTTCAAGTCGTCATCGTCCATTAACAATTTAGCAATCATTATCGCTCCCTTCCTTGCATCTTCATGTTTTGGAGAGTTTTCAACGAGATCATCAAACGACAGACCAAAATCCTGTAGATGTCTTATATAAAGTTGAATTTCTTCTTTTCTTTTTTCTGATTCCTTTTGTTTTTCGTATTCCTGCATGGAATTTTCATTATCCAGATATATTTGGCTTTGATCATTTTCTTCGTTTTGAGAAAAATCCAGAATGATTTCTTTGCTTCTTGACTGGCTTCTTAAGTAATCAATAACCCTTCGCTTAACAAGGGTTTCGGCAAATGCCAACAAAGAACGGCCTTTTTCAGGGGAATATTTATCTATCGCCTCATTAAAAGCAATCAATCCAATACTGAATTCATCATCTGATTCGTATATGTAGCGTCTGCATACTGACGAGACGGCTTTGGCTATAAAAGGCTTAAATGATTCTATAATATCGTTACGAAGGCTAATATCGCCTTGTTGAATTTTCAAAACGGTTTCTTCTAAAGAACGCTTTTTTTTGAATGCTGTAAACAACAAACCAAGCATCTGCTCACCTCGCTCCTGTTGAACGGTTAAAACGATCAACATATTTATCTTAAGCGGAGGGAGTCTAAAAGACAGTACCAAAAGAACTATTTTTCAATGATATCGAAATCACGAAATATATCCACATGAAAAAATACTTAGTTTTTTCTCGTTTATTACAGTGCAATTACAGTATAATAACTTTTTTCTAGTTTTCTCACCAAATCAATGGGACAATTGTCATTTTTTTTACCCAAATTTAATATTCACTTCTTTTAACATATCGTTCGTAAAAGCTTCTGAATTTTTGTGGGTCACTCCCGAAAACCATATAATGGATTTTATTTTACAAAAAAAACCAGGCGTGACTTGCACGCCTGATTTTTTTTATGCTTCTTGTATTTGTTTTTCTTTTTCTTTTTCTTTTTTGCTTGAAATGATCCATGCACTTATGACAATACCGATTAATACACCCCAGAAAATCGATTTCCAAAGTGTTGATTCCGGGAAATGGTGATCGATGACAGCTAACGAAGGGTGTGCAAGTGTGTATACCGCTAACTTTACCCCAACCCAACCTACAATTAAAAATGCTCCAGTTTCAAGTGAAGGACGCTGATGAAGCAATTTCACAAATCCATTAGCTGCAAATCGCATAATAATCAACCCGATCATACCACCGAGGAACATAACAGCGAATTGCCCCCCATCAATTCCGCCAACTTTCATCCAACCTGTTGCAGGAAGTGTAACAGCCAGTGCAACAGCAGCCAACATGGAATCAATCGCAAAAGCAATATCAGCAGCCTCTACCTTTACCACTGTCATCCAGAAGCCAGATTGTTTCTTAGGTTTAGTGACTTCCTTCTCACCTTTCCCAGCGTATTTTTTGTAAATATGCTGAAAAGCAATGAAAAGTAAGTAAATGGCACCGATTGCTTGAACTTGCCACACGTCGACAAGAAAGGAAATAAGGAATAAACTTGCGAAGCGGAAAACAAAAGCTCCCATCAGACCGTAAAACAAGGCTTTTCGTTGTTGGTCTTTTGGTAAATGTTTAACCATAACAGCCATAACGACTGCATTATCTGCAGCGAGTATTCCTTCTAATCCAACCAAGATAAGAAGGACCCAACCATATTCCAATAATATTGATGCTTCCATGCATTCAACCTCCAATAGTTTGTATTTCCCTCGCTATCGGCATTGGCAAAATAAAAAGACCTCTGCCGTATAGGCAAAGGTCTTGCTGAACATGAAAACATGTCAACAAAGCCGATGAATGTCTCCACTCACGTAATGACGACTTTGTTTTAGGGCGAACCCTAACGCTACTCCCCTTTGTAAAAGGAAAATCAGTTATTAAGTATATTAATAGTATACGTGCTAATGGTGAAAATTACAATCTTTTTTTCTATAAGATGAAAATTCTAGAATTTCTATTTTCGTTTTTCCTTGGATATCTTAATTAATTGTAAATATTCTTTGCCAAATTGAATCCAGTTGGTTTTTTCAGAAAAGTAGTGTTGGAACAGTGATAAAAACTTCGTATACTTCCCTTCATATGGATACCATTGAATTTCCGAATTCTTTTTTCCATTGTCTTTCATGATGGCTTTTTCATGACAAAAAATCCGCATTCCTTGTTCGCCATGATAACGGCCGATACCACTTTGCTTGGTACCACCAAAGGGTAAGTAATGATTAGCAACAGTAATCAGCACATCATTGATCGTTACCGCTCCTGTCACTAACTGGGATGCTATCCGATTTGCTTTTACCGTATCCTTTGTCCAAACGCTCGAATTAAGTCCGTACTCAGTATCATTTGCTAGCCGGACGACTTCTTCCTCCGTATCGAATGGTACAACTGGCAGAACTGGACCGAACGTTTCTTCTTTCATAATTTTCATTGAATGATTGACATTGGACAATATCGTCGGTGGAATAAAATAGGTCTGACCCGTTTTCCAATCATTCGGTGAGGTTCCAGATTCAAGTATGGCACCCTTATTAAGCGCATCCTCTAGGTGTCCAGCAACAATATCAATCTGAGCCGGGAAGGTCATTGAACCGATATCATCCGTTAATCGTGTTCCCTGTTTTAAAGAATTAGCCTTTTCTTTAAGCAAAGACAGAAACTCCTTATAAACGGGACGTTCCACATATATTCGTTCAACACTCATACACACCTGCCCGCTATTTGTAAAAGCCCCCCAAAGCGCTCCATTAACAGCCCGTTCCAAGTTCGCATCACGCAGGACAATCATCGGATCCTTTCCACCAAGCTCCAAAGTACTTGGAATTAGCTGTTTTGCTGCAACTTCACCGATTATTTTTCCGGTCCTGACAGAACCAGTAAAAAAAATATAGTCCGGTTTCTGCTCAGTTAATGACGCACCTAAATCTTTCCCTCCATGAGCAAACTGAACGGTCCCCTCTGGAAAACCTGCTTCATGAAATAAATTATCTATGCACATTCCCACTAAAGGTGTCACCTCTGAAGGTTTGGCAATGACAGTATTCCCACCAGCAAGAGCATTCAGGATCGGTACCATTGCTAGTTGAAGCGGATAATTCCAGGGTGAAATGACGAGAACAGTTCCACGGGGCATATAATCAATATAAGATTTTTTCCCAATTAACATTAATGGTGTGGAAACCTTCTGTCTAGAAAGAGCTTTCACTGCATGTTTTTCAATATGCTTAATTGCATCAATAGTTGGCATGATATCCGCGACAAGCGCTTCAATTTTAACTTTGCCTGTATCCTTTGAAATAACCTCAGCTATTTTATCCATTTTTTTAACCATCAGTAAACGAAGGCATTTTAAATATTGCAGACGCTCTTTGATAGGAAGTTTTGACCAGGTCTGAAACGCTTGTCTTGATTTCGTATATAAATGAGGTATAGACTCCAGTGACGTTTCATCAAGTTCGGCAATCTTCTCACCTGTTGCCGGAGAATACACTTCCCACTTGGTATGTAATTCTTCCATAACTTCTCCCCTTGTTTTACCTTATTTTAATCTGATACTCTTTATCATTTTTATACCTTAAATAAAAATCAACCATAGCCGGAACACCTTTCCTGAAATTAGGGCAAACGATTCCAGAACCAGCTAAGTCTTTTTGGGCTTCAGTGCTATCAAACCGCCCCTTCCAAGTAAAATAATCCAAGGCTTCTTTTTCAACTCCTAAATACGTCCGCACCGGACGAATTGATAAAAACGCCTGACTCAATACCATTGGTACATAACCTATTGGTTTTTTCTTATATAATTCTCCAACAAATAGTTCATAAACTTCAGTAGCCGTACATGGATTAGGATCGGTTAAATGATACGTTTTTCCAGCACTTTCTTTATATAATGCCAGATATGCAGTTGCCTGTATAATATAATCAATTGGAACCAGGTTCACGACTGTTTCCCTTTCCGAAGACATATACGGAAATAAAGGGAGAAAACTTAACCGATCAAGAAAATTAAGGATAAAATAGGGACCATCAAATTTAATAGTTTGCCCTGTTTGAGAATGCCCCTTTACGATACCAGGTCGAATGATGGTAATCGGAACCTCTTTTTTAAGCTCCTCGACCAATAATTCGGCGTCAAATTTAGTCCGTTCATAATGGTTCTTAAAGCTTTTTGGAAAGACCAATTCATGCTCGTACAGATTTCCTTCCCGGTTACCCGCAACATAAGCCGTGCTAAAATAGGTATATCGCTTAAGTTTAGTTAACCCTTTAACCCATTCATTTACATGTTTCGTACCCACGACATTAACTAGCTGAGCAATTTTTTCAGAGACAGCTAAATCGTATATCGCCGCAAGATGAAAAACATGGGTAATTTCTTGTTGAAGATTATGAATTAAATCAAATGGAATATCCAGATTTTCTTTCGTTATATCGCCTATCACCATTTCAAATACTACTTTTGCTCCATCCAGTTCATTTTCTATAGATTTGATTTCTGCTTCTGCTTTTACCTTTTGTTCAGGCAAAACAAGCAGGTAGATTTTATTTAAAGCTTCATCACGCCTTAATAGCTGCATAATCAACTGATTACTGATGAAACCCGGAAATCCTGTGAATAAATAAACATGCTCCATAGATTATTCCCCCTCAGTTTACCTACCTTGATTGTAAGTTACTTTACATATTATTACTTTCCAAATGGAATATAATAGAAAAAAATTTCACTACCATTTTGAAGGAGTATTTGCATTTTCTATCGAAGGTACCTAGTAGGATTCTTCTTTAAAGAGTAATCTAGTAGATTGTCTATAAATTTATCAGATTAGGGGTTTAATAATAAGTCTTAGAGGGTAAATTCATATATTGAATAAAAATTATTATCTATCTAGTCGATTTTCCGTTACTATATAAGAAGGCGATTTTTTCGCGCATACATATTTGAGGTGAGCGCACAAGTGAAAAGAATTATTAAAGCATACGACTTCCCTATTTTTATCGCTGTCGTATTACTCTGTCTATTTGGTTTAGTCATGATTTATAGTGCGAGCATGATTACTGCAGTTGCTCGATACCACCAGTCCATGGATTTCTTCTTTGAGAAACAAAAAATGGCCTTTATCATCTCATTCTTAGCAATGATTGTGACGATGATTCTTCCTTATAAGATGTACAAAAACAAAAACTTTTTAATGTTAATGATGTTTGGAATGGCCGGTATCCTTTTGATGCTCTTCATCTTTGGTCATACTGCAGGAAATGCCACAAGTTGGTTTAAGGTAGGTTCAAAATCTATTCAGCCCGCAGAATTTTCAAAGCTAGCCATGATTATTTACCTGGCAGCCATTTACGGAAAAAGACAGGATCGAATCAATAGTATTGATAAAGCTGTTATTCCTCCGATTTTCTTTCTCGTATTTATTTGTTTTTTAATCGGGATACAACCGGACTATGGAACGGCAGCCGTCATTTTCCTAATTTCAAGTACCATGATCATTTCCTCTGGCATGTCTTTTAAAAGTATTTTCAAACTCTCTTTAATAACACTAGTGTTCGTTGCTATTTTTGCTTTAGGAGTTCTTGTGACAGGTAATTTCTCATCCGTTTTATCTGAAAATAAAGTGTCTCGTTTTACCGGCTTTGCAGACCCTTTTGGTACAGCAGGAGGAGACGGATATCAGCTCGTGAATTCATTGTTCGCAATAGGTTCAGGCGGCGTTACAGGTGTCGGACTCGGGGACAGTGTACAAAAATACGGGTACCTGCCTGAATCACATACAGATTTTATTATGGCCATAATTGCGGAAGAGCTCGGAATATTCGGAGTAGCTTTCGTTCTATTGACACTCGGTTTTATTGTCTTGAGAGGTTTTGTGCTCTCTGCCAAATGCAAAGATCCATTCGGAAGCCTGTTATTAATCGGCATTTCATCCATGATTGGCATTCAAGTAGGCATCAACGTTGGCGGGGTGACTGGGCTCATTCCAATTACCGGGATTACCCTCCCATTTATCAGCTACGGAGGTTCTTCCTTACTACTGCTTATG
Source organism: Peribacillus butanolivorans (assembly GCF_001273755.1). GTDB lineage: Bacteria > Bacillota > Bacilli > Bacillales > DSM-1321 > Peribacillus > Peribacillus butanolivorans. Next base: position 1,100,422 of record NZ_LGYA01000001.1, on the reverse strand, counting down.
ATTTCAATGGGCATATTCCAAAATGTCGTAATGCGAATGAATATACTTGAACAGAAAGAATCGATTACTTCCATTCCAAAAGAAGAGATTGCATCCTCAAAATAAAACTTGAGTTTTTTACCCCTGGCATTCTGTTTTTCAGTATGTTGGGGGTTTTTAATTTACAGCATTTTAGCTAATTATAGAAGACTGCTTTATCTGTTATTAAAATAACCTGGAATCAAATTCAAGCAAAAAAACAGGCGGTCGAAATCGACCGCCTGTTTTTTTACTTATAGTGTATCCCGATTTTCGTAAACCCAGCAATTAAACTAAGTAAAGGACAAAGCAAACAGAAGAAGGCAAATGGGGCATATTCAAGGGTTGAAACACCCAATACCTGTGTCAAGAATACACCGCAGACACCCCAAGGAACCAGAGGATTTACAACCGTTCCCGCATCTTCAAGTACCCTCCCAAGCGTTTTTGGCTGCAAGCCTAAATCTTCATATTTCTGCTGAAAGGCTTTCCCAGGCAGTATAACAGACAAATACTGTTCCCCCACTAGGAAATTCACGCCGACACCTGCAAATACGGTAGCGGAAATCACTTTCGCTACACTCGTCAATGAATCCTGGACCGCATTTAAAATAGAAGGGATGACTCCTAATTCAAACAATAGTCCGCCCATCGCCAATGCCAATAACACCATCGAAACGGAGAACATCATACTTTCAATGCCGCCCCGCGATAGGATTGAGTCAAGTTGATCCATTCCACTCTTAAGTACAAAGCCGCCGTATAAAATATCTGCTAGTTTTGCAACCGTCAAACTTGGCGTTTGTATGAAAGCAATGACAGCCGCCGAAACGATTCCTGCTGACAATGTCGGAATCGCCGACACCTTTTTCAAAGCCATGACTAGAACGATGACAAACGGAATCAAACTCCATATGCTAATGTTCGTTTCCATTTCCAAGGCTTTGGTCATGGCTTCAATCTCCTCAACACGAGCCAGTTTGACATTCGGTGAAAGGAAGTAAAAGATGATCAGAGATATTAAAAAACCTGGAATCGTTGTCCACAGCATATTATTAATATGTTCAAATAATGGCACTCCAGCCGTTCCCGAAGCAAGATTGGTCGAGTCGGATAATGGAGACATTTTATCCCCAAGAAATGCACCGGAAATGATTGCACCGGCTGTAATCGCCAACGATAAATCCATCGCCGTCGCTATACCTATGAAAGCAACTCCGATCGTGGCTGATGTTGTAAGTGAACTCCCGATACAGAGCCCAATTAGCGAACACACCAGAAATGTGACCGCATAGAAATATTCACCAGAAATCCAGTCAAACCCATAGTACATGATGGTAGGGATCGTCCCGCTTGCCATCCAGATCGAAATTAGCATTCCAATGAAAAAGAATATATAGATAGCTCCCATACCAGAAACTGCACCTTTGACGATAGCCGCCTCCATAATCGAAAATGGCAGCTTCTTGATCTTTCCATAAACAAATAAGAAAAGAATAGCCGCTATAATTGGAATATGGGGGGCAAGTCCATAATGTATAATACCTGTTGCAATAATTAAGAATAAAAAAGCCAAAACTCCAAGTGCTTCAGGTAAAGAAAGTTTTAGCTTTGCATCTTCCAGACGCATAATATATTTCCCCGCTTTCATGTTGTATATTCTATGAGATAAGGATGGACCTTCTATCCCTCACAATTGCTGAAACGCTTTTAAGTACTAAAGCACTAGATTAATATAAATGAGTTTCTTAAGATTGTCAAAGGAATAATAATCTTTCTTAGTAGAATTCGATACTTAATAGATTCGACATTTCCTTTTTCCACAAAACGAAACCCATACTTCGATTAGTACAGGTTCATAAATATCCTAAGATAACAAGGGAAATTACCCCACATTCCCAACGACTGACAGAATCAGCTTCCAAGTTCACCTTTACCAACCATTTCCATTCATTAAAGACTCCCCTGATACAAAGAACTTTTCTCATAAAATTGAATATCAGTTCTCACGAGATACATAAATTATTGATCATGAAGTCCTCCATTAATCTGCTCTTTAGGTAATTTCACATAAGAACAGGTAAATACAGCTATGGATACTTGGCTAAGCTACTATCAAAAAATCTTTCGATATTTAATAATGCTCCAGATAATGAAAAAAAGCCCGTGTATATACCACGGGCTTCTCCATTATTTCAAATCCATTGGATTATATAATTCCACGTCAGGATTTTTATCCTGGAACCAACGAAGTGCAAACTCATTTTCAAACAGGAATGCATATTTTTCAAAACGGTCTTTAACTAGTATGCTTCTTGAGCTGTGAAGGTTTTCATCAAGCTTTTCATCTTCGGCCCAGCGAGTGATTTTACTACCCATACGCTCCATCATGACCTCAACATTGTACTCATTTCTCATCCGATGTTCAAATACTTCAAATTGAAGCTGACCAACCGCACCAAGCAGATATTCTTCCATCCGAACTGTTTTGAAGAGCTGAATGGCCCCTTCTTGTACTAGTTGGTTAATTCCTTTATGGAAATGCTTCTGTTTCATAACGTTTTTAGCTGTTACCCGCATGAATAGTTCTGGGGTAAACTGAGGTAACCGTTCAAACTGAAACATATCTTTACTTGTCGTTATTGTATCACCAATTTGGTAGTTCCCGGTATCATACAAACCAATAATATCTCCGCTTACTGCTTCATTTACCGTGTTCCGATCATCAGCCATGAATTGAGTTGAAGAAGAAAGATTAATTGGTTTACCTGTTCTGCTCAAGTTTACACTCATTCCACGCTCAAATTTACCAGAACAGATACGAAGAAAAGCAATCCGATCACGGTGTTTTGGGTTCATATTCGCTTGAATCTTGAAAATGAAACCTGAAAAATCATTGCTGACAGGACTCATTTCACCTGAAGTTGTCATACGGGCTTGAGGAGCAGGTGCAAACTGAAGATAAGCATCCAAAAACGTCTGAACCCCAAATGTTGTTAAAGCACTTCCGAAAAATACAGGGCTAAGTTTACCATTCGCAATGTTTTCTTCAGAGAATTGGTTCCCCGCTTCCGTCAACAGCATAATTTCTTCTAAAGTTTGCTCATACAACTGTGAATCTTTTAGTTCATGATCCACCTCGAGTTCACCCTCGTCATTCAATGGAAGGAAGCGCTCATCGCCTTCTGTTTTGAACTGTTCGATCCGATTATTAAACCTGTCGTAAATGCCGACAAAATCTTTTCCCATCCCAATTGGCCAGTTCATTGGGTATGTTTCAATGCCCAGTACTTCTTCAAGTTCAGCAAGCAATTCGAGCGGCATTTTCCCTTGGCGGTCCATTTTGTTTATAAATGTAAAAATCGGAATTCCTCTCATCCGGCACACTTTGAATAATTTAACCGTCTGATCCTCGATCCCTTTTGCCGAATCGATAATCATCACTGCGCTGTCAACAGCCATTAATGTACGATATGTGTCTTCACTGAAATCTTGGTGACCTGGTGTATCGAGGATATTCACACGGAAATCATCATAATCAAACTGCATGACTGAAGATGTAACGGAAATTCCCCGTTGCTTTTCAATCTCCATCCAATCACTTGTTGCATATTTCCCTGTTTTTCTAGCTTTAACTGTCCCGGCATCACGAATGGCGCCACCAAACAGCAATAATTTTTCTGTCAAAGTTGTTTTCCCGGCATCCGGGTGGGAGATAATTGCGAAGGTCCGTCGGGATTGAACCTCGTCTTTTAATGTAGTCATAAAATGTTCCTTTCATTATTGGAGTCATCACTAAATATATTTATAGGAAGGCTAATTAGATTTTTCACATTGGAATGTCAACCTTTCTTTGTATGTAAACCAACATACACAATATATGTATGAAAAAATATATCATAAGGCTTAAGCCTTGGCTACTCAGCATTCATTTCAATCAACCTTACTATTTTAACACGATATGAAGGAAAGATGTAGAGGTGAATGAATCACCTTAAGCGGATTTGATATTATAGCAAAACAAAAGACGCTATATCAGCGCCTCTTATCCAAGTTCATATGGTTATCGTTCATTTACTCATAGTTTAACCAACTTATCTTGCTGTCTTCATTGCTTTTTGATTACGTTTGTTTTTCCAACGTTTCTTTACTTGTCTGAATATTATAGGAGCAGCAAAAATGACAGCTCTTTTTAATAATTTCTTCATTATTGATCAGTCCTTTCTTTCTTATCCTATACCCGAATATCTTTTTAAAAAACTTTGATTCCAAGAGTTATTTTTCTATTTTCAGCTTTAGTAAATCAATACTAGCTTTTGCTTACACCATTTTAACGTGAATTTTTTCACGCCAGGACTAAGGAAAGCTTAGATTCATATCATTGCCAAGCACCTCATAGTTCAATATAATCCTCCTCATCATTAGGATTGGACCTCTCCTTCATAAAACAACCATAATATTAATTTCCCCAAATGAATATGTATAAATTACATCCTCTTGTTTTATCCTTTATAAAGGTGGGTATATACCGAAAAACTGGAAATTATTCCAAAGGGTTCCGATATAGAACACCCCAGCCAAATACTTCCGGTAAAGATTCACATATTATCAAGCATCTTCGTATGATATTTCAACTTAAATGAGGGTATTTGATAATGTGTGAAATTGATTTTTTCCTGCAAGGAAAAACAGTCACCATTAATATATTTTTAAAATTATTAGGAGGATTCATCGAATGACAGTAACAGGTAAAGTAAAATGGTTTAACAGTGACAAAGGGTTTGGATTTATCGAAGTACCAAACGAAGATGATGTATTCGTACATTTTTCCGCTATTCAGGGCGATGGTTTCAAGACTCTTGATGAAGGTCAAGAAGTACAATTTGAAATTGAAGAAGGAAATCGCGGATCTCAAGCTAAGAACGTCATTAAACTATAAAGAATAGAAGCCATATGCAAAAGGATGCCGCCCTGGACGGCATCCATTCCTTTTTAAGCAACTGCCTGCATTTGTAATGCGTACTTCAATTGTTTTCTAGCCCGAAATAGATTAACTTTGACAGTTGCTTGATTTATCTCAAGTATAGAGGCAATTTCACGTTCTTTTAATCCTCCATTTACCTTCAACAGCAATATCTCCCTTTGTTTTTGAGTCAATTTACATAAGAGATTGGAGACATCTTCTTTTAATGTCCAAATATCAATACCGTTCTCCTCTACCACTTGTCTGCATGCCTGACTCTCTACCCAATCCACCATCTCCTGCTGAATTAATTGGCATCCCCTTTTTTGCTTACGGGAAAAATCAATTGCTGTTCTCGTAGCGATGCATGCTAGCCATGCTCCTATCTTCTCCCTATTGTTGATCGTATGAAGTTTATTATAGGCTTTTATATAGGTTTCTTGGGTAATATCCTCTGCCAGAAAAGGACATTTAATAATCGCTAAGGCTATATAATAAATCCGCTTTTAAAAGGATTGATAAACCAAAGTGAAATCTTCCGTTTGGCAATAACGCTTTTCTTTCACACTCGTTCCTCCTCGCCTCTCATTCGTTAAAGTGCTCCAAAATAAAGCCGGGAACATGATCACCAGAAAAGCTCTTGATATCAATATTTCTGCTATCTTTATAATAAAAGGCAGCTAAATAATCTCCCCCCCAATCGTTTTGAGCGTTATCAATTGCCGACTCGATTTCCGAGGTCTGATCAAGCTTTAAGCGATTTGACTGCTTTTCAATTCGCTGTACAAGTTCACTTTCAGAAATCGAATTAACAATTTGTGGATCACTCTTTGCTACAAGAATATAAGAGATCTCATCAGCCGTTAACCTAGCCTCTTTTACTTGCCCAGTTTGTTCCATCCAATTCGAAAACTGAGTAAAAGAAGAATCCCAATTCAAATAAATAATATTGTTATTCTTCAAAAGAATGTCAATAGACGCATAATCTCCAATAGAATTTGTCATTTGAGCCAGCGACTGATTTTTCAGGTCTTCCGATAATGCCTGTACCGCTTCTTTAAGCTCCTGACTATCCGTAATGTTTACAGATTTGTCCAATTCTCCACTCGCAGTTATATTGATTTTAGAAACATCCTCAGTTGACACATTTAATAACTCATTAACGGTTTTTTTATATTCACTAGACTCATAGATTTTCTCCAGTAGTGGCAGGTATGAATCGTAGTTTTGCAAATGATACTCTCTTGCTATTCGTTTTCCATTCTTAAGTTCATACATAAGAAATACAGAGTGATTTATATTTAAATCACCAATGGAAGCCTTTTTACCTTTTTCGATAATTTGCTGATGCAATAACCTCAGCGCTTCTATATTTTCTTTTTCTTTCAAATAAGTGAACTCACCATTTGAAGAGTCATCCTCATAATAGAGTAGGGAATTGTTTCCAATATAAATTTGGTTAATCATCTTTATATCAGGAACCTTTGACTCATAATGAACAAGATCTAATTTTAGGATGACAGCAAGCAAAATAATAACCGCCGCAAATGATACAAATCCTTTCAAATTGACACGGATTCGCCATGTCTTTTGCAGGACGATTTCACCTAGATAATATCCAATCAATGATCCGACAATATAGCCGAAAAATATCCATCCTAGTTTCCCTGTAGTTTCGCTAAAATAAAATCCTGTAAACAACATCATGCTTATCGTCAATCCGAACTTAAATAGCGGTTTTATCATAGGAAAAACAAATGCCTGTGAGACATGCTCCAACTTTCTCCGCTCATAGAGAAACAGCGAAATCAGTAGAAAAAGCAAGATTAATAGTCCATAGATTAATATATTAACCGAGAAAAATTCCATTTTTTCCATCTCGGTTGCAGCTAATAATGGAGAAATGCTATTGATATTGGCACTTAAATAATAATCTGCAGAAAATCCCGCTAGCAAAAACTTCACATTAGCAACAAACAAAACAAATAAGCCAACCGGCAAAGCAAGCAAGATATAAGTTAGTAGGCCTTGCAAGGCAGATAATCCCGTAACCATTCCCACTAAAACAGCCACAGAAAAGATCATTGCTTCCATGAAAAATGTAATTCCCATCCAGGACCAAATATCTGCAAGGGTATACAACCTCTCTACATCTATTGCCGAGTGGAACAATATCAATATTAAGCCTGTAAGTAAAATAGGCAGTATAATAAAGCCAATTCCCGTTCCAATCATATGAAAATAAATGCTGCGTCTAGTAATCGGTAAACTATGTATAAAGTCCGAAGCCTGTTTTATCTGCAAAAACCGAAATAGGAAGATGGCAAGCAACACTGGGATTACTATGACTAAGACGAATTGTATCATCTGCTGACTGGAAAAAAGATTTTCGAATTTTACATATTCACTATTTTCATTTAAAACAATCGTCAAAATTTCTAAAGGCAACGCAAAGATGAGGCCGATAAAATAAAGGAAACCTATCCAGCCGGAACATCTGAAAATATAGATAATCAGTTCTCTATTAAACAAGGTTATTCTGGATGACATAACCTATATCCCCCATTTCATAAATGAATATTTCCTCTAAAGTAAGGGGTAGCATATCGAATATTTCTGGTTGAAACTGATTAAAGTGGGATTCAATCTCGGATTTCTTACCCTTAACAATGCAAACAATCACGCTGCCTCGTCTCTCCTTATTAAGAACTTGAACTCCGCGATAAATCCCGTAAGGAATCTTATTTTTGAAGGCAATCTGTACTTTATGTACATCCGCTTTTAAATCGTCCAAATCTTTTTGGATAATAAGTTCCCCTTTGTGTAATATTCCCACATGATCGGCTAAATCTTCAATTTCCCGGAGGTTGTGGGACGAAATCAAAATTGTCATTTTCCGTTCAGATACATCCTGAATCAACAACTGTTTCACGTTTTTGCGCATAACCGGATCCAGCCCATCAAAGGGTTCATCAAGAATGAGAACTTCCGGCATGGTTGAGAGAGCCAACCAAAAAGCAACTTGTCTCTGCATCCCCTTTGACAATTTATGTATTTTATTTTGAAAGGGAATGGGAAACACTTCCTGTAATTGATAGAAACGTTCTTGATTCCAGTCACTATAAATATGACTATAAAAGCCTGCCATTTGCATAATAGTATAGTTAGCCAAGAAATAAGGTGTGTCAGGAAGGAAGAAACAACGATTTTTCACTTCTCGGTTTTCAAAGACATGAGATTGATCAATAAGTACCTCGCCGCAATCCTGAATTAAATTGCCCGAAAGCATTTTTAAAAGGGTCGTTTTTCCGGCACCATTAGATCCTAACAACCCAAAAATTGAGCCTTCATGAATAACCAAGGTTACATCCTTGATTGCTTCTTTTCCTTCATATAATTTACTCACCTGTTTTATTTCAATCATGACTCTCCCCCCTTGGCTAAAGCACTAATTTCTTTAACTAACTTGTAGATTTCATTTTTATCAATTCCAATATATAGTGCTTCAGCAAGAACCTTTGTAAGTTCGGATTTTATCTTCTCTTCTTTTAAGGAATTCTTCAAAGTTTTAGGAGGTGCCACAAAGTTTCCTTTGCCCGGCAATGTATAAATATATCCGTCCAATTCAAGCTGTTTGTAAGCTTTTTGAATCGTATTAGGATTGATGGTCAATTTCTGTGCCAATATTCTAACAGAAGGAAGTTGATTATGTTCTTGCAAAACTTCATTAATCATAAGTTCCTTTATCTTATCCATCAATTGCTCATAAATAGGTTTTCTACTTTGCACATCCAACTCGAACATCATCAACCCCCTCTCTGCACTTAGTGTATTACTCTTCCTAATACAGTTCATTATAAAACATTTTCTTCCAATTTAAAACCATTTTTTTGAAGTATTACATAGTTCATATTCTTATCCCACCTCTCATTCTTTTGTTTAATAAGCCTTGTATTAGGGAACTAAAGAATTTAAGAATATAAAAAGGAGTTGTTTTCATTGAAACCATTATATACAGCTGTCGTTACTGTACACGGTGGTCGTGAAGGACATGTGAAATCAGAGGATGGTATTCTTGATTTTGATGTAAGATCACCGAAGGAATTAGGTGGATCCGGTGAGAAAGCAACCAACCCGGAACAGTTATTCGCCGCCGGATATGCTGCCTGTTTTGACAGTGCATTGAATCTTGTCCTGCAGAAAGCAAAAAAGAAAGTTGATACTTCTGTGACCGCAAATGTCACAATTGGGAAAGATGAAGAAGACGGTGGTTTCAAATTGGCTGTCAGGCTGGATATCTCCATCCCTGATCTTAGCCGGGAAGAAGCAGAAGACTTTGCAAAAAAAGCTCACATGACCTGTCCCTATTCAAAATCAATTCGTGGGAATCTCGACGTGACATTGAATTTGGTATAAGAATTCATTTTTTTTAAAAGAATGGGCCCAGCCTTTGCTGAGCTCATTCTTTTTTATTTAACTCCTTCTAAATTCCTCATTTTTAATAGGAAGCATAGCCCGATTACTGTCATGATAATCAGTGAGCCTAATGCCATCCGGCTAGCCAATGTGCCGAGGTCATGGAAAATTAACGTAATTGTTCCATACATAAGAGGACCTATTATTGAAGAAACTTTTCCTGAGAATGCAAAGAGTCCAAAAAACTGCCCCCTTTTCTCCACTGGTGTCAATTCGATAATGAATGTCCGGGATGTTACCCACATCGACCCGAGTGCAATGCCAAACATGCTCCCTGCAATCCAGAACCAAAGAGGCGTTTGGGCAAAGACCGCCACAAATAAGGCGACTAGGAGCAGAATACCCACGTATGTAACTGCAAGCCGTGGGCCCTTTGCCTGAGTTATATACCCAAATAGAAACGAACCAATAATACTGGATACCGTTGAGACCAGATAAAGTAAAATGAATCCACCTGAAGAAAATCCAACAACGGTCTTCGCGTAAACGGCCATCATGCCAATTGTTGTCGCAATTGCATCATTTAAGAAAAAATACGCAATCATAAATGTAAATACTAATTGATAAGTTCTCATCTCTTTAAATGTTGCTATAATTTCCTTATAACCTGAAAAAAAAGGTTGTTTTACCTTTTGCTGTTTTGGCGTTTCTTTTAGAAAAAAGAATAATGGAAGGGAAAAAATCAGAAATAAGATAGAGGTGGGGATAAAGGCTTCATGTGAACTCCCTTTACTAATAAATGGATAGATGGACAGACCGACAAGCGTTCCAATGTAGCCTACAGCGACACCAAACCCAGATATTAGCGGCAATTGCTGCTTCGTGCCTAGATCGCTCATCATCGTATCATAGAAAACAAGACTTGAATGATAGAAAAACTTTGCCACCACAAATAAAATAATGACAATCACTAAGGAAATTGGGATACCAAGGAGATTTCCATCCAACGATAGACCACCAAAAATCCCCATTAAAAAAGTCGCTGCAACTGAAACCAATGTGAAAATTATGATATATTTCTTCATCTTTCCTGTTCGGTCAATCATTACACCAAATAGTGGAGAAAACAGAACAAGAAATAAACTGGCAATCGCATTCGCATAAGAAATGAAGGTACTAGCAATCTGATCAAGAACAGCATTTTCTCCGATTTGTTCCTGAAGAAAGAAGGGAAAGAAAATTGTATTAATATTAGAAGAAAAAATCGTGTTGGCAAAATCGTAAAAGGCCCAAGAGAGAATTGGAAGGGAAAAATATAAACTTAGATTCCCCTTCCATTTTTTAGAATTCGGTTTCAATTGCAGTTGCATCTGCCTTCCCCCTTATCATAGACTTAATTTATAAGTATTCCATACATACCTATAAAATCCTTTTAAGATAAAAAAACAATAATTAGCTGCATAATGAAAGCAAAATCCAATTCATGATTTCTTACCACTTAAAATACATGATTAAAAAAGGTTATCAGTATACAGAGGTCTTTTATTTTATTTATCATAGGGGTAAAGGATTGCAAAAAGTTTTGATTAATGTTGGCAAAGGGAGTGTGCAAGGTGATAGCATTTTTTCTTATCTTGGTAACTATACTGGTCCTGTTGGTGCTCTACTTTAAAAAAACGAAAAGTAATTTCCCAGACAACTTCACTATGCAGCATTCCCCCCTCAAGATTGGACATCGCGGGGCATCTGGATATTGCCCTGAGAATACGATGGCATCCTATTATAAAGCGATTGAATTGGGCGCTGATTTCCTAGAAGTCGATATTCATCTTAGTAAAGATGGTATCCTAGTGGTTCATCATGATTCTACACTCGATCGAACGACAAACGGAAAAGGAAACCTTCGAGATTACACAGTAGCTGAATTAAAGGAATTGGATGCTGGAAGCTGGTTTCATGCTCGTTTTAAGGACGAAAGAGTTCCTTTACTTAGCGAGATATTTGAAAATTTCCGGTCTGAGGTTGGAATATTAATAGAAATAAAGCATCCATCTCTTTACCCTGGAATTGAAAAAAAACTTGCAGAAGAATTAAGCAAAAGAGAGGATTATACATCAGATAAAAAAAGAATTCTGGTTCATTCGTTTGATATGGAATCCATGAAAAGGTTTCATCAATTAATGCCAGACATTCCAGTCGGGGTATTGATAAAGCGGCGTATTTCTGATCAAAAATTGAAAGAGATAGCAGAGTTTGCTTCGTTTTTAAATCCAAAACAAACCATTTTGAGTACCAAGCTGCAAATGCGAATCCAAGAGCAAGGGATGAAAGTATTTACATGGACCGTCAACAATAAAAAACAAATTCACATGTTAAAGAAGATGAAATTGGATGGTATCATATCCGATTTCCCAGATTATTTTATAGATTAAACCTCATAGGTAAATTAGTTTACAAAAAAACCAATCCACTTTTGTGGATTGGTTTTTTTAATAACATTGAAAAGAGCGTATTTCACTCGCGTCCGTTCCATAATAGGCCCAACGTTGCTGACTTGGTCTCCATCGATATCCAGCCACAGAATTATAGCCAACATAGGTAGGGTAAAACCAAAATGAGCGGCCATTTATTAACCATACATACGTATTTTGGTATAAGCATCCTTTCATTGAACCAGCGTCAATGGCCTTAATCATTCCACCAGGAAACTGCGGAATATATAGCGGCGGCGCTTTAGGAGGAGGTCCTCCTCCTTGTGGTGGTCGCGGCGGCGGTTGACCTCCTCCCCCTTGTGGTGGTCGCGGCGGCGGTTGACCTCCTCCCCCTTGTGGTGGTCGCGGTGGCGGTTGACCTCCTCCCCCTTGTGGTGGTAGCGATGGCGGTTGACCTCCTCCCCCTTGTGGTGGTCGCGGCGGCGGTTGACCTCCTCCCCCTTGTGGTGGCCGCGGCGGCGGTTGACCTCCTCCTTGCGGTGGTCCTGGTGGCAGCTGTCTTTCTCCTAAAACCTGATTTCCCAAATGATATGGGTCCGACAAGAAACCATTGTCAATATATGGGGTATATTCATTTGGATAAAGGTTATTTTCAATACCGTTATAGTCGTTTTGTTGATTAGATGGTTCGTATGATTTCATACCTTTTCACCTCATATTTGAACTTCATTTATCCATATGTAGACGAATGACCATGTGTGCTTTATTTACCTCTCTTAATGCAGCTTTCTAATGATGTATTAATGACCAGAATTATATATCAGAAAAAATTACCTGTTTTTTTTTTGAAAAAATCCCTATATTTTTAGCTTTATTGGCCTAGAATTTGTTATAGTGTTACTAGTGATTTATATTTTGAAAAATTATATAGTCGCTTTTTGGCTCTAAAGCGTTTCTCTTATTAGACGAGAACCAATCTTACAATTTTTTTATCTTAGAAAAAACGAGGGATTCCTATGTGGGAATTATTGTTAGAATTTGATTATCAAACCGTTCGCCATGCGGTATGGGCAGGATACTTGTTTGCCTTTGTCTTTCCACTGGCAGCGTTTTACTTCTTAAATAAAAAGCAGTCACTCTTAAACGATAAATATCAAGCTTCTGTTCATTCAGGTCATGGTGAATCCCCTGTTTATACAGGTAGCATTTATGACTGGCGTGGAGCACAGCGCTTTTTCACTTATATTCGTCAAAAGGACTCGCCTGATGATTCAGATGAGCCAAGCCTCCTTTCCATTGTTTAATTAAAAACAATTCGAGGAGGAATTTATTTTGAAAAAGAAAAATATTTTACTTATTTCAGCTCTATTTTTAACAACCATCCTGTTGACAGGATGTTCAGCAGCTACAAGCGGCCCATTTCATACTGCATTGGTTAACCCAATGACAAAGATGCTTGAATTTAATGCAAATTTATTTAACGGGAACTATGGTCTAAGCATCATTATGATGACATTTTTCATACGTCTCGTTTTGCTTCCATTGACTGCCAAGCAATATAAAACACAGCTCAGTATGAAAACCAAAATGAATGGGCTAAAACCAGAAATGACAGCAATACAACAAAAAATTAAAGAAACAAAGGATCCAGCAAAACAAAAGGCTCTGCAACAGGAAATGATGCAGCTTTATCAAAAACATGGTGTCAATCCTTTAAATATGGGCTGTCTTCCACTTTTGATTCAGATGCCAATCTTAATGGGCTTTTATTATGCGATTCAAGGTTCTCATGAAATTGCGACACATAGCTTCCTGTGGTTCAGCCTTGGCCAACCGAATATCGCCATGGCAATCATCGCCGGCGTCATCTATTATTTCCAATCGGTCATTTCAATGAGACAAATGCCAGAGGAACAGCAGAAACAAATGAAATTGATGAGCCTGCTCTCACCAGCAATGATTTTATTCATTTCTTTCTCTGCGCCTGCTGCATTACCTCTTTATTGGTCAATAGGTGGATTATTTATGATTGTTCAGTCTATTGTACTTCAGCGAGTATATAAGAAAGATCAACCCGCTGTCACTGTCGTAAAAGAAACGATTATGAAAAAAAGCTAATCCAAATTGGATTAGCTTTTTTTTCGTTTATTTAACCATAATAAATACAAAAATTGTAGGTTCATTCTTTCTTTCCAAAAAAATAAAAAATGATAAACATGTCAATAAATTTCTGCAGCATGTATTTTTAATTCTTTATTACCATTTTTAATAATCTAATACAAAGAAAGTTCTTTTGACACTCGTATAATGGTATATTTTTTCTATAATTTACCATTATTTTTATCGCGAAGAAAGGTATAATTCCTTATTTTTCCAAAATATACATTCCTACAATATGTTCATTTTCGATAATCCGAGTTTCACATCCCAAAATATGACAATTTTCTTGTTTACCTGTTCGTTATCATTAAAGGAACATCAGTGTTCTACATACTGCCCATCTAGAAAGAATGGAGGTGCATTGTACCTGTAGACTGGTCGAAGTTTTTGTTCTTTGAAAATAGAATAGGGGGAAAACAATTGCAAAAAAAACAAAGAACGAAATGGTTAGCGTTAATATTCGCTATCATGCTTATTGGATCGCTGGTAATTCCAACAAACTCTATCGCAGCAACTTCAAACAAAATCCATACATCCGCTAAAGATGAATTAACGGGGAAGAATCAAAAGAAAGTCGCCTCAAAAGTACTTACTCAGTTTAAAAAAAATGATCAGGTAACGTTTCTCGTTAAATTCAAAGAGCAAGTAGACACCAAAGACGTATCCTCAAAGGCTGCAAAAACAGCAAAATCACAAAAGTTATCTGCGAATAATTCAAAGTTACTTAAACGATCAAGTGTAGTATCTGAGCTTCGTGCTACAGCTCTTCAAACACAAGCGAATATTAAAAACTACTTAGATAAGCAAGAAAAATCTGGTAAGGCGAAAGATTTTCAATCCTTTTATATTGTTAATGCGATTGCTGTGACAGCTACAAAGGATGTTATGGAGCAAATCGCTGCTTTTCCTGAAGTAGAAAAAATTATGCCAAATGAGACTAGGCAGCTAATTCAGCCTGCAAGTAAGACTGCAGCTGCAAAGACCCTTAAAGGCTCAGAAGCGAGCAAAACAAAAGCCGATACCTCTTCAATTGAGTGGAATATTGAAAAAATCGGTGCTCCTGCTGTATGGAATATGGGCATTGATGGAGCAGGAACGGTTATTGCTTCTATCGATACAGGTGTCCAATGGAACCATCCGGCCTTGAAAACAAAGTACCGCGGGTATAACCCTGCCAATCCAGATGTTCCAAATAATGAATATAACTGGTTTGATGCTGTAAGCGGACAAGCTTCACCATATGATGATTTAGATCATGGAACTCACACAATTGGTACGATGGTGGGCTCTGAACCAAATGGTGCAAATCAAATCGGAGTTGCTCCAGGTGCCACATTCATTTCAGTTAAAGCCTTTTCTAACGATGGCGGTTCAGACATTGATTTATTAGAAGCAGGCGAATGGGTTATCGCTCCAAAAGATGCTGCTGGTAATCCTCATCCTGAGAAAGCACCAGATGTTGTCAATAACTCTTGGGGCGGCGGAGCTGGACTCGACGAGTGGTATCGCCCAATGGTACAAGCATGGAAAGCTGCTGAGATATTTCCTGAATTCTCTGCTGGAAATACCACATTGTCTAATCCCGGCGGTGCTGGTTCAGTAGCAAATCCAGCAAACTATCCAGAGGCCTTTGCCACTGGAGCAACAGATTATAACAACCAGGTTGGCAGTTTCTCTTTACGTGGTCCATCTCCATATGGAGAAATTAAACCTGACATCTCCGCACCAGGCGTTAACATTCGTTCTGCCATTCCTGGCGGTGCATATGAAGGCGGCTGG
The DNA here is from genome assembly GCF_001273755.1 of Peribacillus butanolivorans. Taxonomy (GTDB): domain Bacteria; phylum Bacillota; class Bacilli; order Bacillales; family DSM-1321; genus Peribacillus; species Peribacillus butanolivorans. Next base: position 1,084,654 of record NZ_LGYA01000001.1, on the reverse strand, counting down.
AATGGCACTTCAATGGCAGGTCCTCACATTTCAGCGGTTGCTGCTCTATTACGACAAGCAAATGCCAGCTTAACTGTTGACCAGCTTGAGGAAATCTTACTTACAACTGCCACTCCTTTGACAGACAATAATTATCCGACAAGTCCCAACCATGCTTACGGCTATGGCCTTGTTAATGCATTTGATGCAGTTTCCTCTGTTGTAAGCGGACTTGGGAAAATTGAGGGTAAAGTTACCAAAGCTGGAGATGACTCAGAAGCAGCTGTCATTTCCCATAAGGCACCAAAAAATTCGTATAAAAAAATGGATGTAACACTTCAAGCTGAAGTGTCAGATAATGTAAGTGTCACTACCGTTAAACTTAGCTACCAAAAAGCCGACGGAACTTGGGTTGAAGTCAAGGCTGAGAGAACGAGCGGTGACTATAAATCAGGAATGTATGAAGCCACGATTCCAGGGTCAGAGCTGACTGAAGATTCAGTCGCTTATAAATGGACCGCAACTGACTTCGGAGGCTCAGTAACAGCTACTGACTCTTATACCGTTGAGCTATTGCCAGGAATCAGTGTAGGTTATACAGAGGACTTTGAACAAGATCCTATTGGATGGACCTCTTCCGGCACAAACAATAACTGGGAATGGGGTATTCCAACAAGTGGACCTGGCTCTGCAGCATCAGGTCAAAAGGTTTATGCTACAAACCTGGCTGGAAACTATGATAATAGTGCCAATATGAGCCTATCCATGCCTCCAGTCGATGTTCCTGAAGGCACAAGTTATTTACAATTTAAACATTGGTTCGAACTTGAAAAAAATTATGATTTCGGACATGTATTTATCTCTACAAACGGAACAAACTGGGTACAAGCGGCTCGTTTTAATGATAAGTCAAATAGTTGGATCGATGGTGAAGTTAACTTAAGCCAATATGCTGGAGAAAGAATCTATATTGCCTTTAATGTCACATCTGATGGATCAGTCCAAAAACCTGGCTGGTATATTGATGATGTTAAATTGGCTGATACTTCCCTGCAGCCGTCTGCAAAAGCTAAAACAGGACTAGGCGTTATCAAGTCTGACTCCTCTGTTTCAGCTAAGCCAAAAGTTGACCCTGATAAAATTAAGCCAATTGCAGATAAAGTGAAAAAAGCACCTGAAAAAGACCAGCCTGCCCCAGTACTTCTTCCATTACAGGCACAGGTCAGTGTTTTAGAAACTGAAAGATCTGTTTATACAAACCCACAAGATGGATCTTACCAACTTACACATGCATCAGGTTCATACACATTGCAAGCAGAAACATACGGTTATCGATCACAAACAGCAACAGTCAACGTCGAACAAGATGCAACATCAACTGCTAACTTTACGCTTCAAGAAATTCCAAAAGGAACAATCAACGGTACAATCACCAACAAAATTACTGGCGAACCCGTCTCTGGTGCTACCGTATACTTTCTTGAGGATGCCGCTATTAAGCCAGTGACTACAAATTCGGACGGTGAATACACTCTATCCGCTTATGAAGGAAAATATACTTTGAAAGTCATGGCTCCTTCTTATTACGGCAGTGAAGCATCCGTAACGATTTCGGAGGGTAACAGCTCCAGGAAAGATATTGAACTGAAACCGTTCATCGGGTACCCAGATGAGATTAAGTATGACGACGGAACAGCAGAAAACGCCCGCGCCTTTAATACGGCAGGCAATAGCTGGGCTGTGAAAATGTCGTTAGCTTCGGGAAATAAAACGGCAAATGTAACCGGCGCCCTTTTACGTTTCTGGGATACCACATGGCCTGCTCCAGGCGGGACTGAATTCAAAGTTTCGGTGTATGATGCATCGGGAACAGATGGGTCGCCAGGCAAAAAAATCGCAGGTCCTTTTAATGAGACTGCGTTGCGCGACGGTCAATGGACACATGTTGATTTGAGCGAACATGGAATCATGGTTGAAGGTGATTTCTTTATTGTTTATACCCAAACAAAGGCCAATCCGAATGCACCAGGATTAGCTACTGATGAAGATGGACCAAATGCAGGACGAAGCTGGCAGGGAGTCAGCGATTCATGGTCGCAATCCCCAACTGAGGAAGGAAATTATATGATTCGTGCAACTGTCGACTACGAAGTAAAGGAACCTGTAATTACCTCTCCTAAAGACGGTGCTTATTCAAATCAAAAAGAAGTAACGGTTGAAGGTACATCTGCACCTACAACAAAAGTAGATATTTTTAACAAAGGGGAGAAAGTAGCAAGTACGGATTCTACTGATAAAGGAACCTTCGCTGTTCCGGTCACATTAAGCAACGGTGAAAATACTTTGACAGCAAAAGCTCGGACAAGCCGAGGTTCAACTGAGGCCTCTTTGCCTGTAAAAGTGATATTGGATATCGCTAATCCGGAACTAGCAATTACTTCACCTACAGATGGCAGCAAAGTAAATCGTGAAACAGTTACTGTTAAGGGAACAGTTTCGGATGATAACCTTAATTCGGTTAAAGTAAACGGACAGAAGGCCGATGTGAAAGATAACACCTTCTCCTATCGCCTTCTACTGGATAAAGGAATCAATAAAATTAAGGTAGTTGCTCAAGATAAGGCAGGCAATAAAATCACTAAATCTGTCTCCATCGATGTAAATTATACCGCTCCAGAAATTTCCGATTTAGTGCCAAATGAGGATAAAATCTTAAAAAGCGGTGAATCGGTCAAAATCGAATTCGACAGTGAACCTGGCTTGGCAGCAAATTTCTCCATTTTGATGCCTCTGACAAATGCAGGAGGCATTGCGAATGCCACTGAATTACAAATGAAAGAAACATCTTCAGGACATTATGTCGGCTACTATACCGCCACAACGAATGTAAAGGCACCTGGTGCTGTTGTGGAAGTAAAAGCAGCAGATAGCTATGGTAATATTACAACACAAAGAGCGGCAGGTAAGCTTTGGATTAACGCTAAAAAGTAAAATGCAAAAGCCATGCTTTCTATGCCTAACGGCCGGAAGCATGGCATTTTTTATACAAATGGGTCCTATATTAGTGCAATTTTCTTTGACTCTAAAATGCCTCACATCCTCCCTGCTTTGAAAAGGACATTTATCTAATTCCATAGATAGTAAAAAGGGAAGTTTATATAATTAAAAAGTAAATTCCCCTCAAGATTGAGCGGAATTTACTTTTTTATTTCTTCGGCAATAGATTTTTTGAAACTGTTTCGAAAAACTGATCTACATAGTCGAAATCCGTGTAAAAGAATAATAAAAGATCTCCCGGTTGTGATACTTCCCACGCTTTTACGAATGCGTCTAATTCATTAGGTACGATATATGTCTTATCTTTATGTAATCCTTCTTCTATCGCAGCTTCCCGAAGTAGCTTGGCTACCTCCAACGGTACTCTTCCCCGTAAATCATCGTCTTCTTTAATGATGAACAGATCTGAATGTTTTGCTACGACCTCTGACAATCTGATGAGCTCTTCGTCAATACGGTCTCCTGGTCCTGCCAAAACAGTGATAATGCGATTTCTGTTATAGGCACTAACCGTATCGAAAATGGCCTGCAACCCTGCTACGTTATGGGCGTAATCAATAATAACGGTTCGTTCTTTTAGTTTTTTTAAATTGAAACGTCCTTTAGACAATTTTTTATCAGGCATAAACGCAATAGCCTTCTTTCGTAATTCTTCCATTGAAATACCTTGCGTATGTGCCGCGGCTAACGCTTGAAGTAAATTAGCGATATTATGTCGCGCCATGCCAGAAATCGTTATTGGGATTTGAGTGCAATCCATAAATTGATATATCACACCATCTGATGAATAACTGATTATACCTTGTTCATCAACAAACCAAGCCTTACGTCCTTCATTAATCGCGGCTCTCACCAATGGCTGAGTGGCATATATAGAGGTGTATATAACCTCTCCATCAGTATACTCTGCCATAGCAGCTACATTCGGATCATCGGCATTCAAAACACAATAACCCGTTTTTTGAACGACCTCAGCTACTAGCCTCTTTAATTTAACGAGATCGTCTAGTGTTTCAATACCGTCACTGCCAAGGTGATCTTCACTCACATTTGTAATAATACCAACATCACATTGACGAAAAGCTAGACCTTCACGAAGAATTCCTCCTCGTGCTGTTTCTAAAACAGCTACATCGACTTCAGGATGGGCCAATATCGTTCTTGCACTAATAGGGCCACTGCAGTCACCTTGTACCAATACCTCTTCGCCGATATACACTCCATCTGAATTCGTCATTCCAACCTTTGTTTTCACATCTGAAAGAAAATAATGAACCAATCGGGTTGTTGTTGTCTTTCCATTTGTTCCAGTTACTGCAATAATCGGGATTGCGGCCTCTTCTCGAGTTGGGAATAAATAATCTACGATGGCTTTGCCAACATCCCTTTTTTTTCCTTCACTAGGATAATGATGCATTCGAATCCCTGGTGCAGCATTCACTTCAATTATTGCCGTTTTTAAATGATTGAAAGGTTTTGATATATCCTGACAGATTAAATCTATTCCCGCAATATCCAATCCGATAGCTTTGGCAGCAGCTATCGCCATATTCCTAATAGTTGGATGAACCTGGTCCGTTACATCAATTGCCTTTCCACCAGTTGAAAGGTTCGCATTACCGACAACTTGGACCAGCTCACCTTGTTTCGGAATAGTATCAAGGTTCCGGTTCGATTTCTCCAAGTAACACGTTACCGTATGTGTAAGTGGAATTTTTGACATCGGCTTTTCATGTCCGTCTCCCCGCAACGAATTGAGGTTTTCCTTTTCTATCAATCTGCGTAACGTCTCTTTTCCATTCCCAATAACATAGGGAGGAAGCCGCAAACTTGTAGCTGTTAGCTCTCCGTTGACTATCAGTAACCGATAATCATGCCCTTCAAAATGACGTTCCACAATGTATTTTTCCACATGAGAATCCAAACAATGGATCACATTAAACAACTCATCCTTATTTTTGATATGGGTTATGACACCCTGGCCCTGTCTGCCGTTATACGGTTTTATAACAAGCGGGAAACCAAGCCTGTCGGCTGAGTCAAATATATCTTCAATTGAGTAGGCGATTTCTCCTTCTGGTACTGGGAGACTGCAACCTTTTAAAATAGCTTTGGTCAATGATTTATCACAGGAATTCTCAACGGCGATATTTGAAGTTTGGCTTGAAATTGTCGCCTGGACATACTTCTGCCTTGAACCAGTTCCTAAGCGCAATAAACTCTCTTCGCCTATTCGTTCGACAGGGATTTTTTTTGAGTGAGCCGCCTGATAAATGGCTTCGGTACTAGGACCAAGTTTATTTTTATAATATAACTGTTCAATTTGGTTCACATATAATTGTACATTGATATGTTTTTCATCATTCAGGATAGCTTCTACGATTTCTTTTGCAGCTAAAAATGCTTGAAGACCTGACTTAGGCTCCTGATAGTCATAGGTAACATAATAAAACCCTTGTTTTTTCATCATAATCGTTTTTCCACGAATGGCATTGATTCCAGCCATATTTTGGAGTTCAATCGTCATATGCTCCAAAATATGGCCCATCCAAGTACCCCGTTTCAGCCTCTCAGCGAATCCGCCTTGATATCCTTGTGAACAAGTATGGCTGCCAAGGTTAGGGAGAGTCTTTAACAACTTTTCATTAAAACCAGGAATAGCATCAGATGGCTGTTTTTCCAGTTCCTCTATATCTAATTCTATACAGATCGTTGGTGTATAAGAAAAATAATTTGGCCCTTTTAAAAAACGGACTCGATTGATTATCATGATTGGATCCCCTTTTTCATCAACAATTTTCTTGTATGCAAGTCAAAACGATAGCCTCTTGTAAGTGTATGAAGCTGAAACCCTGAGAGGGTCAACTCTTCACTGCCATTTTCAGAAGACGTGATATTGATATAATCACTTTTGCTTCCATCAAGCACTAAAACCTGATGTTGACCAAATACTTCAAATTGTCCATCTTTCACTAATATTGCTGTATTTTCATCAATACCTATACCAATAATTTCTTTATTTTCTGCTATCGCACTTAAAAGTCGATCAAAGCGACCACGCTGCGAAAAATGTTGATCAATAAGCAGGCCGTCTAGAAAGCCGAACCCTTTTCCAATCTCCACTTTTAATTTATCATCATTCAGCATCGTGTCAGCTGCGACAATCATTTGCTTACCCATAATTGAAGCACCCGCACTTGTCCCAGCTAGAACCATTCCATTATGCCAGGCCTTTGAAAGAGTATTGTGAAATTTTGACTGCCCAATAAGCTCGGATAATCGGCTTTGGTTTCCTCCGGTTATAAAGATAGCTGAAAAAGAGGCCAGTTGTTCACAAATGGCCTGTTCCTCTGCATCCTTTCTTGAATTCAACTTGATAACTTCAACCTTGCTCACGCCTAAATCTCTAAAAATCCTGATATACTCTTTACTCACTTCTTCAGGAATTTCACTCGCTGTAGGCAGGATGCCAATTCCACCTTTAGCGCGTATCGCGAGTTCAACAAATTTATTTAATACTTCACCTTCAAGGCACTTATCCTCAGCCCCACCGATGATAAGTAATTCACCACAATTCATTGCTCATACTCACCTTTACATATGGATTAAAATCATGAAGTTTTTCTAAACAGAACACATAATGAATAGTATGGCCTTTTGTCATAGTCTTCATTCATAAATTTAGCAAACTGTAGAATTTTGTTTATCTTAATGACATTAGAGGAAAAGTAATAGAGAAAATAATAAAAGGAGTGTGTAAAAATGAGCCAAAACCAATTAAAAGAACAAGTATTGAATATCATCGGCGATCATAAAATAGGTGTTCTATCATCAGTAGAAGATAACAAACCGCATTCACGTTATATGACATTTTTCAACGACGAATTAACTTTTTATACACCAACAAGTGCATCCACAGAAAAAATAGATGAAATTGAAAAGAATCCTAATGTCCATATCCTAATCGGCTATGAAGATAAAGGATTCGGCGATTCTTACGTGGAAATCTCAGGGACCTCGAAAATAAATGACTCACAGGATCTAAAGAAAAAATTATGGGATACGTCATTTAAAAATTGGTTTGACGGACCAGAAGATCCAAACTATCTATTCCTTCAAATTAAGCCTGAAAGCATCCGTTTGATGAATAACAATGGTGAACCTCCACAAGAATTACAATTATAAAAATTGTCGGGACGTAAGGTAATTTTAATTTACGAGTAAATCTCATGTACTTACGAGTAAAGGATCAAAACTTACGAGTAAATTGGCAAAATTCACGAGTAAATGATATAAAATCACGAGTAAAATTTGGATTATCGCTAAAATTTCAAAAAGGATGCTTCTGCCTAAAAAGCCCACACTCGGTATGTAATGAGTGTGGGCTTTTTTTCAATCATACTAGTTCTGATTGTATATAATGCAAGATTAGATTTGCTGTATGCTTTAATGAAGAGATATGTGTTCTCTCAAAGGCGTGAGATGCGTCAATTCCCGGACCAATCAAGCCATGAACCAAATCGTATCCTGCTCGGATTGCTGCGGAAGCATCCGATCCATAATACGGATAAATATCGACGCGATAGTCAATACCGTTTGCTTTAGCAAGTGAGGCAAGATGCTGACGCAATTTATAGTGATACGGACCGGAAGAGTCTTTGGCGCAAATGGAAACGCTGTATTCATCCGTCGTTTGGCCATCACCGATCGCTCCCATATCAACGGCTAAATATTCAACTGTTTTCTCTGGGATATTAGAATTCCCGCCATAGCCTATTTCTTCATTGTTAGAAATCAAGAAATGAGTGGCATATGCCAATTTAATCTTCCCTGCAGAAATCAGGTCAATGATATGAAGAAGAATGCCAACGCTTGCCTTATCATCCAAGTGCCTTGATTTCAAAAAGCCAGTCTCTGTGAATTCTACCCTTGGTTCAAATGATACAAAGTCTCCAACAGAGATGCCAATTTCCTCTGTTTCCGCTTTTGATTTCACAACTGCGTCAATACGGACTTCAATTGTCTCCTCATTACGTTTGGCATCACCGGCATTTTTATACACATGCACAGACGTTTGATTGATTAGAATCGTCCCTGTGACAAAAGCTCCGTCAGCCGTATGAATTTTGCAGTATTCCCCTTCCACTGAATTCCAGCGGAAACCACCGATCATCGTCAATTTCAGACGTCCATTCGGCTTAATTTCCTTGACCATAGCTCCCAGTGTGTCGACATGTGCTGTCAGCAAACGATGTCTGGTATCATCTTCACCTTTTAAAGTAGCTAACAATGCTCCTTTATTCGTGATTTGATAGGGTACCTGCTTGCTCTCCATGAATTTAGCCGCATACTTAATTGCTTGATCGGTATAACCAGATGGGCTTGGTATTGATACTAACTCTTTTATGTAAGTAACGATCTCCTTTTCTTTGATAACACTCATGCATATCTCTCCTTTCCTCTTTGTTTATTATATCTTTTTGAGCCAACTTTTAACATACAAAGGACCGCCCAGAGACGGTCCTTTGATTGATTTAACTCATTTGGGCCAGAACAGGCAAGATTGCCATAACCAATGTAGTAATACCGTATATCATAAAATTTTCCATATTAATTTTCCTTTTCCACTTATCACGCCATACTTTATATCTGCTCATATCTTCGTTACTCATGAAAAATCCTCCTCATGACGAAAGTTCAATTTACCTTATCTGTCTTTGCTTGTTGGACATTTCCTTCATATATATTCCAAGATGGCAATTCTCTTTTCGTCTGGATAGGCTACAATGTCAGCAATGATTTCCTCTTCAAGAGGTTTCAGTAATCGACCAACCGATTCAGTAAACAATAATTCAACTCTCTCTTTGTCACATTAGGATTTCTCACTTCCATCAATATCACCCTTCCAATTACTTACTATTATGTATATAACCTTAATCCACATCCTGAAACGCAAAAAATCGGCCGCCTATACAGGCAGCCGATTGGATTCATTATTTTGCTTCTTCAGTGACACCAACATTGAACCATTTATATTGGCGCTCCGCAAGGTAATCATAACCAGAGACGCGCTTATTTACTCCAGTCGTAGTATAACGGAATAATGTTGGAATAATTGGAACTTCTTCATGAATCAGTTCTTGCCACTCATTGTAGGTATCAATACGATATTGATCATCAAACGCTTCCTCTGAGATTCCTTTCGCAAGAAGCTCATCATTTTTGTCGTTCACCCAGCGAGTATAGTTAAATGCTGCGGATCTTGACCAAAGACCAGATGGATCTGGATCGGAAGCAACACCCCATGCCGCTTGATAGATATCAACTTCTTCATTATCTTTTTTCAACAGATCATAGAATGAATTGAACTCATGCAGACGTCCATCTAGCATTTGAACGTCTAGTCCTACTTCCTGCCATTGTTGAATGTAATAATTAGTAAGCGGTTCAGCAATATCTCCGCCGCTCATGGAAGCGAAGTTGATTTTGAACTCTTTTCCATCTGGGTCTTCACGAAGTCCATCTTTATTTGTATCAACATATCCGGCTTCATCCAAAAGTTTTTTTGCTTTTTCAGGATCATATTCATATGGTTTAACATCTTTATTATTATACTTGAAGTTTGGTGTGATCACTGAGTTGGCAGGGAAACGAAGCCCTTTATACATCTTTTCGCCGACTTCTTCATTATTGATGGCATAAGCCATTGCCTGGCGAAGACGTTTGTCTTCAAATTTCGGGTTGTCCATAACATTTTCTGCTTTTTTCTCGTCATAATGACCGAACTTGAAGCCAATATAAGTATAAGCTAAATCGACTTTTCCTAATATTTCAACGTTGTCCAATGCTTTTGCCTGGTCAAATTGATCAGCAGAAATACTAGCTACATCGATATCCCCATTTTCCAGTGACTTAACAGCAACGGATGGATTCACAACTTTTAAAGTAACGCTGTCCAACTTAGGCGCTCCACGGTGGTACCCTTCAAACGCTTCGAATTCAACTGCTTCACCTTGAACAATTTTCTTCACTTTAAATGGTCCATAACCAATCGGATTTTTCCGGATTTTATCAGAAGATTCCAACTTCGCAATTGGAACATCACTTAAGTATTCTTTATGAAGCGGATATGTCCATAATCCAGTTGTTACAGATGGATTTGCTTTCTTAAAAGTAAAGGTGATTTTCTTACCATCTACTTTAATACCCGAAATACTATCTGCTTTTCCGGCATGATACTCTTCCATACCTTCAATTAAAGCCATTTGTTCATCATAGCGTACCCCTTTGTAATCCTTGCTTCCCAAGACAAGGTATGCATACTCTAAATCAGCCCCAGTCACAGGTTTCCCATCTTGCCAATTAACATTGTCTTTAATTGTAAGTGTTACCGTTTTATTATCGTCTGAAATTTCATAAGAAGCAGCACCGTCATTTGTGAAAACATAGTTTTCGTCTGTATCCAGTAAATCTTCATCAAAGAATGTGATAACTTGGTTATCTGGATCTCCTTGATAGAAAACTTTGTTTAATATCCCTTCAAACGGGGTATCTGATACCAATCCGTAAGTCAGATGGCCGCCATCAATCGGCTCTCCCTGATTTGTTGTTTTTGTCGGGAATAGCGATGTATCAACTTGTTCTACATCTTTCCCTTTTTTCTCTTTTGTTGACGATTTTTCCGTATCATTTGAGCATGCAGCAAGCAGTAGAGACGATATAGCTAATGCACTTAATACCTTGCTATAACTTTTGATCTTCATGACATACACTCCCCTTTTTTATCCTCTTCTTTGTCTAGCATCTGCGGCGCGTTTTAACGCTTGACCAACAAAATTTATACTCAGCATCAACACTAAAATCATGAGTGATGCGGGTACCCATATCCACCATTTGTTTTCCAAAACATCTGGATTTCGAGCATAACTTATGAGCGTACCTAGACTCGGTGTGCTCTCTGGAAGACCGAATCCTAAGAAAGTCAAACTGGATTCTAGGCCAATATTACCTGCAAGATTCAAAATAAAATTAACAATAATCAGTGAACTGACATTGGGCAAAAGCTGAAAAAGGATGATTTTCCAATGTGGTGTACCAAGTGTTTGTGAGGCGTGAATATAGTCCAACTCACGCTCTGACAAAGCCTTTGAACGGATCAGTCGTGCTTTTCCTGTCCATAAAAACATTGTCATGATTAATATGAAAACATACACATTGAATACTGGTACAATCGTGACTACAACAACGATGAACATCAATTGAGGTAGGGCAATCACAAAATCGATAACACGCATAATCACATTGTCGGTAGCCCCGCCAAAATAACCAGCTAGAAGCCCTAAAGATAAACCAATGATAGCCGTGAATAAGGTAATGAACAAACTGATGGTAAATGAGTTTCTCGTACCAATGATCAACTGACCAAATACATCTCGTCCACCATAATCGGTTCCGAGCCAGTAGTCTGAAGATGGTTCCATATAAATGGAGAGGAAATCGACCTTAGCAATTTCCTTGGCATCCATAAAGAACGACGCACCGTAAACGAAAACCAATATAGCTACTAATATAATCAATGAGCCCATAGCAAGTTTATCCTTTTTAATTTCCTGCCATATGATTTTCATACCTGATGGGCTCACATCTTTCGTTTGAATGATTTTTCCGGATTCTACTTTCATTTCCATACGCTCACCCCGCTCCTATTCTATCCGTATGCGCGGATCGACCGCACTAAGTATGATGTCTGAAAGAAGAGTGCCAAGCAGAGTGGCAAATCCCGTCATCATGACGATGGCCGTCACTACACTGAAATCCCGTAAACTGACGGAACTAAGGAAAAGCTGTCCAAGTCCCGGATAACTAAAAATAGTCTCTATTATGACAGCGCCGCCGATCAACCCAGTAATTTCATAGCCTAAGAATGCTGCAATTGGCAAAAAGGAATTTCTTAGGATATGTCGTGAATATACGTTGGATTCAGGTACACCTTTTGAACGCGCAGTCCTTACGAAATCCTTTATTTTATTATCAATTATTTCATTTCGTAAATATTGAATTGTACTTGTTGTAGCTATTAAGGCCGTACTTAAAGCTGGTAAAATCAGGTGATTGATCTTACTTACTACATATGCGAATGTACCTTCATCCACTTTGGAATCGACACTACCTCCAGACGGGAACCAATCCAGGGCAAATCCGAAAACAAATAACATAATTAACGCAAAGATAAATATCGGTGTGCCAAATCCTATATAACTATAGCCCGTAACGGTCTTATCCACCCAGGTATCATTATATCTGCCGCTAAGTATACCTAATGGAATGGCAAGCATATATGTAAAGATAAGTGTAACCAACGCAAGGAAAACCGTGTTCCAAAGCCTGTCTTCTATAACATCCATAACCGGCGTTTTATGTGTATAGGAAATACCAAAGTCCCCTTGTACAGCATTAGATGCCCACCTTATATATTGTTGATACCAAGGATCATTCAAGCCCAAATCTTCTCTGATTCTTTCAAGCTCAGCAGGATTAGCCCTAGGATTGATTTCTTGACCAGACAAGGCATCTCCCGGCATTGCTTTTGCCATCATGAAAACGATAATGCTCAATAAAAAGAGCTGTGGGATCATAACTAAAAAACGCCTGAGGATAAACTTCCACATATCCTTTCCACCTCCTTATTGTAATGCGACTCTATGTGTTGATGAGATTGGCTTCAAGTCATAAGCACGTCCATTTTCATCGAAAAATGTTGAATAAGACGACTCATACTCTGCTGATAATTTTTTTCTAAGCTGTACTTTTTCCTCACGAACTTCCGGCTCTAAATCCGGAATGGCAGCAATCAGACGCTTTGTGTATATATGTTGGGGATTGTCATAGATTTCATCGCTATTGCCTTCCTCTACTAATCTACCACGATACATAACGCCCATCCGATCACACATATGCCGGATTACACCGAGGTCATGACCAACAAATAAATAAGTTAAATTGAACTCCTGTTGGAGATCCTGAAGAAAATTCAACACCTGCGCCTGAACCGATACATCGAGGGCTGATACCGGTTCATCAGCAATAATCAGCTTGGGTTTTAATGTCAATGATCTAGCAATTCCAATCCGCTGGCGCTGCCCCCCTGAAAATTCATGAGGATACTTGTGAATCGATTCCGGACTGAGTCCGACTTTGTCCAAGAAGTCCTGAACGATTTTCTTTTCCTCTGCAGGTGATAACCGTTCAAAGTTCCTCAGCGGTTCGGCAATAATGTCCAGCACCCTCTTCTTGGGATTCAATGATGAATATGGATCTTGGAAAATCATTTGAATATCTTTTCTGAATGGTTTAATCTCTTTTCTACTTAAAGCTGCTAAATCCCTGCCTTCAAACAGGATTTGTCCGGATGTCACATTATTCAGCTTGACAACTGCCTTACCTGTCGTTGACTTACCGCTTCCTGATTCTCCTACCAAACCATATGTTTCCCCTTGCTGCAGCTCAAAGGACACACCATCAACGGCTTTTACATGATCAACTACTCTTCGGAAAAAACCGCCTCTTATTGGAAAATGCACTTTTAAATTATCTACTTTGAGTAATGTCATGAGTCGATGCATCTCCTTCATCTTGAAAATAAAATTCTTTATAGCAGGTACACCGTACAAAGTGATCCTGACCTACCTCGTGAAGATGAGGCGACTCTTCATGAGCTTGTTTAGGAATCCATGGAATACGATCTTGGAATCTACATCCCTTCCTGTCCATTTTTGCTATCGATGGAACAATTCCCTCAATAACGTGCAAACGGTTTTTTTCATTGGTAGCCGAAGGGATTGAATTTAATAACGACCTAGTATATGGATGAAGTGGATTGTTAAATATCTCTTTAACACTTCCCGTCTCTACTACTTGCCCAGCATACATGACAACAATCCGATCAGCTACCTCTGCTACAACGCTCAGATCATGGGTAATTAATATAATCCCCATTTTGGTTTTACTTTGAATATCTTTCAACAAATCAAGTATTTGCGCTTGAATGGTAACATCTAATGCTGTCGTTGGTTCATCAGCAATAACTAGTGCAGGATTGCAAGCAATGGCAATCGATATCATTGCTCTTTGACGCATTCCGCCTGATAGTTCATGCGGATATTGCTTGTACGTCCGTTCAGGATAAGGGATACCCACTTGTGTTAAGAGTTCGATTGTCCTGCTCTTTTTTTCATCCCTAGAAAGTTCAGTATGATAGTCAAGATTTTCTTCAATCTGTTTTCCGATTGTCATCAGCGGGTTCAATGCTGTCAAAGGTTCCTGAAATATCATCCCTAATTCCTTTCCGCGGACTTTATTCATTTGTGTATCATTCAGTGTAAGTAAATTTTGACCTTTATAATGTATTGTACCTTCTGACTTCGTTCTCTGTTTATTATGTAATTGCATGATAGAAAGGGCCAGAGCGCTCTTTCCACATCCTGATTCTCCAACCACCGCTACAATTTCATTTTCATTTACAGTAAACGAAACATCATCCACCGCTGCATGATATTTGCTCTGAATTCGAAATGAGGTAGTAAGGTTTTCAATTTGCAATATAGCTTTCTTCATCCCTGCTCCCCCTAAACTATTTTTTCGGGAAAATAATAAATCTTCTGATAATTATTTAGAATTTTAATCAATTTTTAACATTTATTCAATAGTTTTGTAGAAAATAATCACATTTTTTTCATATTTTATAACTTTAGGAATATTTTTCTGCAATATAAAAATAGTTTCCTTCATAACTTTTACACAGTAAAGTTATGAAGTCCTATTTATAGCATAGAATAAAACATTTTAATTTTCTTATTTTGAAATAATGTTTAAATATTCCATTAAAAATATTAAATCACTTAATTTCATCTAGGGAAAAAGTACTTATTTTGTTCCAGTCTTAAAATTTTAATATTTCAGAAAAATTAGCTTATTTGTAAGAATATCATAAAATTGGTAATACTATCATGTATATTTCATATCTCTTTAAAAAACACCTTAAAAATTATTTTTAAATGCACTGAAACCTTTTTAAAACTCTTTCGTAGAAACCGGTAGACAATAAATAATGAGGTGATTGAATGTATTCACAAACTGTAAACACATATATGCCATCTGTTATGCGTACCTTTGCTCTTTCTCTCGCAATCTCTGTATTAGGGATGGCTGTTGGAACTCTAGTTCCACCATCCTTATTTCTTCCCTTAGCGATTCTGGAAATTGCTATGCTAATTGGCGCTTTTATCATGCGGAAGAAAAAATCTATTGGCTACACATTCCTGTATAGTTTTACGTTAATTTCTGGGATTACCACCTATCCGATCATTGCACACTATCTTGCCACTGCAGGAGCGAATGTTGTGATGTTAGCCGGGGTGACGACAACAGTTGTATTTGGGGGACTAGCTATTTATGCTACAACAACCAAGAGGGACCTTTCTTTCTTAAGAGGAATGTTGTTTGCCGCCTTGCTGGCTTTAGTAGCCATTAGTATTTTTAACCTTTTCTCACCTTTAAGTTCAACAGCAATGCTAATCTTTTCATTTATTGGGATTCTTGTATTCAGTGGATATATTTTATATGATTTTAATCGAATGAAGCATTACGGGGTTACAGCAGAGGAAGTACCACTCATGGCCTTAAATCTGTATCTTGATTTCATTAACCTTTTTATTAACATCCTACGTTTCTTTGGTATTTTATCTAGCGAAGATTAAAAAAACGGGCATTATCTGCCCGGTTTTTTTATTTATATAGTCCAGGCTCTGATTTTTCAGTCCACGGCTGTTTTACACCAAAGGTACTGGCAATGAACTGAGTATCTTCTCTTCTTTTTTTCCTTACTTGGGCCCGCTGTTTCGCTGATTCGTTTAAATTCATCTCCATTTCAGTCTCTGGAACCAAACGCGGAACCGGTATTGGTTTACCATCTTCATTGATGGCAACAAAGGTCAAAAAGGAAATAACACATAAGTTCCGGTCTCCCGTAACTAAATCTTCCGCAATAACTTTTACGATGATTTCCATAGATGTTCTGCCCGTATAAGTCACGAAACTTTCTAGACATACTGCATTTCCTTCATGAATAGGGTGCAGGAAATCGACAGAATCAGTTGATGCCGTAACGACGTGACTTCTCGCATGACGCATCGCAGAAATAGCCGCAACATCATCAATGTAAGCCATCAATTTGCCTCCAAACATCGTACCAATATTATTTGTATCCGGCGGGAGAACAAGGCTCGTTTTTATGACCAAAGAGTCCCGGC
Source organism: Peribacillus butanolivorans (assembly GCF_001273755.1). GTDB lineage: Bacteria > Bacillota > Bacilli > Bacillales > DSM-1321 > Peribacillus > Peribacillus butanolivorans. The sequence continues at coordinate 1,068,311 of NZ_LGYA01000001.1, read as the reverse complement.
AATGTTTTACTTCTTCCATGGTGACTGCACTCCTTTATGTCTAATTTCTCACTAGTCCACTTTAACGAATTCTACACTGTAAAGCAACACACATGCTTATTTTCCTGCTTTTAGTCTGAGTTATTCGACAAAAATAATTCTACGTTTATTCACTTTTACTGTTCTGTAGGCTCTTTACCTGTTGTAGCTCTCGTAAGCTCAAGCCAAAGGTCATTTGTAGATGAGGATAGTCTTTAAAACCTGACCAATCTCCACCCCAGTCAAACCCTAAATTTTTAGCGATAGCTACAACTTCCATCCAATCCGATTCCCCGTTATCGTTGCCGTCATATTCCATGTTCCATATAGCCTCCCCTTGTTTGTTAAGGAGCGCGAAATCTATCGCCAATCCAAAATTATGAAGCGACTCCCCTCCTTTTGCATTAGTTACAATGCTCCCAGGCTTTAAACGTCCTTTTTCATAGAGGTCATTTTGCTCTTCTAAAGTACGGAATCCAGCTGTAATGATTACCGTGATACCTTTTTCATTAGCCTGTTGAATGAGCATTTCTTTTTTTTCAGCGACTATCGGATGCAACTCGTCAGTCAGTTTAATTTTATCTAGATCGGGGGGGAGCAAATGCTTAAGCATGAACCCTAACAGTAACCCGAAAAAGCCTATTATCAGACATGCCTTTACCCAGTTAACCTTCACTGAACAATCCTTCCTTTACGAATAACTGTCTGAATGAGAAAAACTCAACCAAAAGCGGATGAGTTTTTCTTCTATTATAACTTTGACTTCAATTCTTCTATTTGCAGTAAATGTCGTTTTTCATGCAAACCCACAAACGGAATCCATTGCTTCAAGCTTAATTCTTTAAACAATGGATGAGGGAATGACTTTTGTTCAAGATCTTTTTCATTTGCGCTGTCAACAACTTGTATAAATGCCTGGCGGGATTCGGACAATTTATTCTTAACCTCGTCCAAAGTTTGAAATGCTTCTGATGGAATGACAAATGGCGGCGCCGAGACCTTCACTTCACGATTTAGAGTATACTCTATCGGTTTATCTTCTGCAGGGATACTCTCACCGCTTTTCAACTTGTCGGCAATTCCCTTTGTTATCATTCGCTCCATTAAATATAGATGATTCAATACCTGGATAATGCTCCAGCGGCCTTCTTCTGGATGTGCATTCAGCTGTTCATCCGATAAATTGTTAACCGCTTCTAAAAGTTCTTTCCTAATTTTTTTGTTATCTTCCATTTTAGCATCTCCTCCCGAAAGCTTAGTTAAACTCCATCAATTATTCCATGTTCTGTATAAAGGTGTAAAATAAAAACACTTTTAGATAGGAAGAAAACCGATTTAAAGTTGTCTATTTTTAGAAAAGCTCTATGATAGTCATAAAGGTACTATTCACCTAATACAAATGACTTTCAAAATTCATCAAAGATAGTCAAAATAGGAGTGATCGTTATGAGCGGAGGACATATCCCATTCAGCCACAAAGGGCGTAGCGTCATTAATGCAAAGCCTTCCAAAGGAAGCATTTGGACGATGCTCAGGCAAATGTTTAATCGTGTCCCATCTAAATGGAAATTTTCTTCCTTGATTATATGTATAATGTTGTTCATTTCTTTGCTTGAGTTCTCCATCCCACAGTTGACTCAGTATACGATTGATAAAATCATTCCCGAAAAAAAATATGACTGCTTGATTTGGGTAGGCACAGGAATTCTTGGAGCTGCTATTTTATTAGCTTTACTAAACTACTTTAACGGCTATATCGTTTCCAAAGTCGGTCAAAAAGCGATTATGGATTTACGGAATAGCATGTATGAACATATTCAAAGGCTGGATATGAAATTCTTTGATAAAAACCGAACGGGTGACTTAATGTCACGGCTAACTAATGATGTCAATTTACTCCAACAACTCATCTCTTCAAGCATGCTCCAAGTCGTAACAGACACGGTAACTTTTGTTGCAGTCGCAGTCTATATGCTTTTCATTAATTGGAAACTGACCATTGTCCTTCTTTTTACATTCCCGTTCATGTTCTATATCACAAGGGTATTTGGAAAACGTATTCGAATGTCGTTTAGGTCTGTTCAAAGTTCTGCAGGAGATATCAGCAACCAGTTACAGGATTCTATCTCAGGAATGCGACTCATTCAATCTTTTACCAATGAAGAATTTGAATCAAAACGTTTCGCAGAACGTAATCATGAAAACATGGTGGCTAACATTAAATCGGTTCGCTTGCGATCCATGTTTGGTCCGGTTATCGATTTATTGAACAATATTGGTCTTGTTGCTGTTATTGTGTTTGGGGCTTGGCAAGTGATGGAAGGTGCATTTACAGTGGGATTAATAGTAGCTTTCCTCGCCTATTTGAGATTACTGCAGAGTCCTGTTCGCAATTTCAGCCGAGTAATCAGCATAGTCCAGCAGTCAGCTGCAGCTTTTGAGCGTATTACAGAAATTATGGAAACACAACCTGAAATCAGTGACAAAGGAAATGCAATTGAGCTTCCTTCAATAAAAAAACAAATTGAATTTCAATCAGTTGATTTTGCTTATGATGAAAGTGTTCCGGTTCTTAGCAATCTAAACCTAACGATGAAAGCCGGTCAAATAACAGCTCTCGTCGGCTCCTCTGGTGCAGGGAAATCGACAATTACAAACCTTTTAATCCGATTTTATGATCCACAACATGGAACAATCAAAATGGACGGCCTTGATATCCGTGATGTGTCGCTGAAATCTATACGTAGCCAAATGGGGATTGTTTCTCAGGATATCATTTTATTCAATGGTTCAATCCGTGATAACATCGTTTATGGAAAACTTGATGCAACAGATGATGAAATCACTGAATCGGCTAAAGCAGCCAATGCACATGACTTTATCAAGGCCTTTCCGAATGGTTATGATTCTCAAATTGGAGAGCGAGGCGTCAAACTTTCAGGAGGACAAAAGCAGCGAATCGCCATTGCTAGGGCACTTTTGAAGAATCCACAAATCATCATTCTCGATGAAGCGACAGCAGCATTAGATACGGAATCCGAGCATTTAATCCAGGAAGCATTGTCACGTTTATTAGTAAATCGGACTTCAATTGTCATTGCGCATAGATTATCAACCGTTCAAAATGCTGACCAAATAATCGTTCTTGAAAAAGGCAGTGTCCATGAAAAAGGAACGCATGAACAGTTATTGACAAGTAACGGCAGATATAAGCAGCTTCATGACTTGCAATTCCCTCAATTGAAGGCGGCTATTACATAACAACTGCACACCGCCTTCAATGAAACAGGGTCCGATTTATATATAATAAGCCATGTGTACAGAAGTATTGCTTCTGTGCACTTTTATTGAATTTATTTGAAATCATAACTCTCTAAAATCCGATTGGTAATGAGCTGATACCCTTTTTCATTTGGATGAATTTTATCACTGAAATACTCTTTTTTCTTTTTATTTTCAAATAAATCATTAGTAGGGATAAATATCATTCTTTTATCCTCTTCTACTACCTCGTTTACTGATTGGTTATAATCATGAACGTGCTTTTCAAGTCGTTGATCATCTTTTTTTGGATTATACAGCCCAACTACCAGTATATTCGCTTTTTTGTTTTTCTTTAATAGTGTAGAAAGAATTTTATGTAGATGGTCAATATACTCACGTTTACCATCATTTATTTTTTGATCACTTATTTTTTTCAAGTTACCTCCATTACTGTTAATCAAGTCGTTTGTTCCAATATAAACAATAAACGTGTCGGCTTTGTCCAATTTCGTGTTAATTTGATTACCTTCAAGCTGATCAATGACACCATCTGTAACCTGGCCTTTAATACCGTAATTCCAAAAACGGACTTTTTTTTCAGAATCAGGATTATTCAATTCATCCTCCAGACCTTCTACATAACCTTCCCCATCCTTATCACCTTTTCCATAGGTTAACGAATCTCCAAAAGCCATCACATCTTGCGACTCTGAAGCCTGAAACTTATATGCAGCAAAACAAATAACTAGTACAATTACGAATAAACCTACTATTTTATTCATTCGTTTCTCCTTATGTAATGTATATTTACTATGAAGTATTTTATCTTGTAATTACCCCAAAAATGAACATACTTAACATGCAAAAAAATGAATTGTCAGATAAACTGTAAAAAGTGTATGATACAATAAAAGCATTCAATGGAACGGGTTTTCGTCAACCTCCTTTTATTCATTAATAGGATGGGAATCCCAAGTTTCTGGAGGTTGTATACATAATAAGGACAGGAGTTAAAATGATGGATAGTTACATAGAGTTTAGGGATGCAGAACTAACAGATTTACCAAGAGTAGTCGAAATATATAATTCGACTATTGCGTCAAGGATGGTCACTGCAGATACAGAACCTGTTTCAGTTCAATCGAGGCTTAAATGGTTTGAGGAACATCATTCAGAAAAACGACCACTTTATATTATTACATTCGAAGGAAAAACTGCTGGATGGATGAGTTTTCAATCTTTCTATGGTAGGCCAGCCTATGATTCCACTGCCGAGATCAGTATATATATTGATGATTATTTCCGGGGAAAAGGAATTGGACAAATTTCGATTCAAAAGGCAATTGAAGTGAGTCCAAAATTAGGAGTTAAGACACTACTTGGTTTTATATTTGCTCACAATACACCGAGCATAAGACTGTTTTCTAAATTTGGTTTTGAAGAATGGGCGCATTTACCTCAAGTTGCCGAGCTAGATGGTATTGAACGGGATTTAGTAATCCTTGGTAAGCGTGTTAATATTTGAATTTCATTACATAAAAGCTATTGCCTTCATTCAGCAGTAGCCTTTTTTAGTTTAAATGAAGGAATCTATTTTAAAGTCACTGACGAAATTTAAAAATCACTATAAACTTTCTTAAGCAAAAAATATTCTGATTTTCTTTTATTTGTTATAGCATTTAACAGCGAATCCAATTCTTGACTTGCTTGAACAGTTAGAAGGCTTGTAAAACCATAATCAGCTGCCAATTTAATCATTTCCCGTCTCTTTTCTTCTATTCTTTCTACGGTTATCTGTGGGGGCATCTATAGTCACTTCCTATTTATTCAATTTTCTTACATCTTTTATGATAAAGAAATAAGTAGTTAAAATCAACCATATATAGAAATTAAAATGTGTTGTTCCACTAGATAAATGTGACAAAAAGCCTATTCTATTCCCTGTTTGTGTCTTTTTTATGACATTTTATATTCTAGACAAATAAAAAAGCATTCACTCATGTACACTGCGAATGCTTTAATAATATTCATCAGATTAAATAATATTTTAAGATAGTAAAGTATTTTAAGAACTCTTACTATGTCATCCACTCTGAAGGAGACTCGATATTAGGTCTATTTATTACAATCTTATATTCATCTTCAAGCACTTTTAATGGAACATCATAAAGATGTCTTTCATCAGAGGTTTTATAAACTCCATTCGCTAATAACTCTTCAATCAGCAATGCCTTCCTCTGTTCAATTCTCTTAAATAATTCTGCCATGTAAATGGCTCCTTTCCTTGTCTTCATCAGCCCGCTTTCATATGAGCTAAATTGTAGTAACAGGTTTCATTTTCACCAAATTATATCTTTTCTATTATGTCACTAAACGTTATTTCACAAAAATAAAAGCCTCTTCTAATTCAAGAAGAGGCTTACAGTAGTCCGTTCGGCTCTTCTTATCTTCCAAGCGTATGCTTGTTGGATGTAGCACAGTTCCCAAAATGGGTCTGCTGCCGAGGTTTCTTTGGGCCAAGTCCCTCCACCTCTCTGGATAAGAATTCAATATATAAATGATGTAGACATGATTTTATCCCAATATTCTTCAAAAGTCAATCACATGGTTCTCCCTTTTTTTGATAGGTATTCTCTATAGATCCCATTCAAATTGGGTTGCAATTTCCTGGCTTTCTGATATGATGTCAGTAATTACATACATTCACACCACTAGGGGAGTCTTTTTAAGACTGAGATGGAATTTGTTCCGGACCCTTTGAACCTGAACCGGATCATACCGGCGGAGGGAAGTGGATGATATCGTCTTTAAACACATGACTTTATCCATCTGCCCCGCTCCGTTTTTCAGGAGCGGTTTTTTTTTTAGATGGAAAAAGTGAATAATTAGACTGCTAGGGGAGCACTTTTGCTGAGAATCAAACCCTTTGCACCTGATCTGGTCATACCAGCGGAGGGAAGCAGGCTGTAAGAAGGAATTTGCTTCTTCCTCGGTAACAGCCGCTTTCTTTCAGAGAGCGGTTTTTTTGTTGATCAGATAGTGTATGCACACTTTACAATTTTAGTAAATTTTAAATTTCAAGGAGGATGTACCATGGAGAATACAAAATTAGAAACCTTCAGTGATAGACTTCATGAACGGGCAAAAGGAATCTGGAAAAGGAACCATACACATCCCTTTGTTCAGGCGATTGGAGATGGGACGCTTTCAGAAAAGAAATTTGCCTATTACCTAAAGCAGGACTATATCTATCTAATGGATTATTCCAAACTCTTTGCGTTAGGAGTCATCAAAGCTCATAATCTCGAAACCATGGCTAAGTTTGCAAGTATTTTGAATGAAACCCTTCAAGTAGAAATGGATATCCATCGACATTATGCTTTGGAATTCGGAATCAGCTCAATCGAATTGGAAAATACAGTACCTACCCCAACCACTCTAGCTTATACGGGTTACATGCTAAATGCAGCCCAAAATGGGACTTTGGCCGACCTGATCGCCTGCCTCCTTCCATGCGCTTGGGATTATTATGAGATCGGTTTGCTATTAAAAGAACAAAATGGTGAAGCATTAGAAAACAATCGCTATGCTGATTGGATTAAATCATATTCGTCTCCTGAATTCAGTGAAGCACACAAATGGCTGATTGCTTTGTTGGAAGAGTTAACAGAAGGCATGCCTGAAAAGGAACTTCTTAGATTAGAGAAGCATTTTTTGGTGACTTCCCGTTATGAATATTTATTCTGGGATATGGTTCAAAATGAGCAGGATTGGCCACTGTAGGATGTTGTCATGATGATGAATCCAATCAAGAAAATGACGTTGACTGCCATGATCACGGCCATTACTACCATAACTAGTTCATTCATTTTCATCCCGGCTGGATTTGCAAAAATCTTTCCGATTCAGCATCTGGCAAATGTCATGACAGCCGTTTTATTGGGACCGGCTTATGCGGTAACACAAGCTTTTTTAGTTTCCATCATTAGAAACATGTCTGGTACAGGTTCAATTTTCGCCTTTCCGGGCAGCATGATCGGTGCACTATTGGCTGCTGTCCTTTATCGAAAAACACAAAGCTTGAAATTCGCTTGTTTAGGGGAAGTGATAGGGACCGGCATTCTTGGATCCCTAGCTTGTTATCCACTTGCTGTCCTCCTATTGGGAGAAAAAGCAGCTATTTTTGGTTTTTTACCAGCTTTTATGCTTAGTTCATTCGCAGGTGCCATTTTAGCTTTCATTTTACTGAAAATACTTTTAAAAAATAATTATATGAAGGGGTTTTTTTATGAAAACAGCGTTAACCATCGCAGGCTCTGACTCAGGGGGCGGTGCTGGAATACAAGCCGATTTAAAAACATTTTCTGCACATGGGGTTTTTGGAATGTCTGTCATTACAGCTGTAACGGCACAAAATACAATGGAGGTACGTTCAGTTCAAGCTATAGATACAGGAATCATCACGGATCAAATTGCAGCTATTTTTGAAGATATACACGTCGATGCAGTAAAAATAGGTATGCTTGGATCAAAAGAAATCGTTGAAACAGTCGCCGCGTCTCTAAATACCTTCTTACCCGCAATCGTTATCCTTGATCCTGTCATGATTTCCAAAAGCGGCCATCATTTGCTCGATGAAAAAGCTGTCTCTGCTTTAAAAACAGAATTGCTGCCGCTTGCAACACTTGTAACTCCGAATGTACCCGAAGCCGAAGTCCTTACTGGCTTGTCGATTCGAACGAAGCAAGATTTTTACGAGGCTTGTATATCAATTAAAGAACTTGGCGCAAAAGCGGTTTTACTTAAAGGAGGCCATTCAGCAGGGAATCCAAATGATCTTTTTTATGACGGAACTGACTTTTTCTGGATTAAAGGAGAACGCATTCATACAAAAAACACCCATGGGACAGGCTGTACTCTATCATCCGCCATTACATCCAATCTGGCAAACGGACTTCCTTTAAGACAGTCCATTGAACAAGCCAAGACATATATTTCTGAAGCCATACGTAATAGCTTTTCACTCGGTAAGGGGCACGGACCCGTCCATCATTTTTATTCATTTTCAAAAGAAGAAAGGAGTGATTTAATATGAATGTTTCCGTTTCAGACTTATTCTTTCAGGTAAGAGAAAGTAAACCGCTCGTTCACCAAATTACTAACTTTGTTACGGTCAATGACTGTGCCAATGCCACTCTTGCCATCGGTGGTTCACCTGTTATGACATCTAGCCCAAGAGAAGTCGAGGAAATGGTCAAGTTGGCTGATGCTCTAGTCCTGAACTTCGGTACGATTGATGATAAAGCCTTAGAAGCAATGGAGATTGCCGGTAAGACGGCAAATTCCCTGAATATCCCAGTTATTTTAGACCCAGTGGGAGTTGGTGCCACTTCCTATCGTACAGAACAAGTGGCAGAGCTCCTGAAGAAAGTTACCTTCCAAATCATCCGCGGAAATGCGAGTGAAATCCATCGGTTAATGGGTGGGGATATCGTTACACGTGGAGTGGATTCAGGTGAACTTGCAATTAGCAATGCAGAACTGGCAGCACGTGCGGCTAATAAATTGAATAGTGTCGTCGTAGTGAGTGGCGCCAAAGATGCTGTTAGCGATGGTAAAAATACGTCCATTATCGATAATGGGAATCCTCTATTAACGAGTGTTACAGGTACTGGCTGCATGGCTACTGCTCTTATCGGAACCTTTTCCGGAGTCACAGACAATTTCTATGCTGCGGCAGTTGCCGGGATCTCAACGATGAGCATCTCCGGGGAACTTGCTGCTGCAAAACTTCAAAAAGATGAAGGAACTGGAACGTTTCGTGTGCGATTAATCGATGCGATATCAAGAATAGATAAGGAAATTTGGATAAATGAGGTGAAATTATATGAAGAAGTCTCAAATTGATTTAAGCCTATATTTAGTGACAGAAGAGTCCATAGCAATAGAAGATTTGACCAAAATCATAGCAGAGGCGGTTTCTGGAGGAGTCTCGATCGTACAACTAAGAGAGAAAAACAATTCCTCCCTCTCCTTTTATAAAAAAGCTTCTGCATTAAAACAGTTACTACACGAACTTTCTATTCCGCTGATCATTAATGACCGGGTAGATATAGCACTTGCTGTTGGAGCAGACGGAGTTCATATCGGACAGGATGACCTTCCACTTCCAATCATCAAACAACTAGTGCCTGACAATATGATTATCGGTGTATCAGTCTCAACTCTAGAAGAAGCAATCGAAGCCGAACAAAATGGAGCGGACTATATCGGTGTTGGTTCTATTTTCCCTACGAAAACAAAGCAAGATGCAACCTTAATGGCAAACGGGGAACTTGAGAAAATTTGCCGCAGTATATCGATTCCTGCAGTAGCTATCGGAGGTATTACCGCCGAAAACATCTCATCTCTTTCAGAAAGTGGAGTATCTGGTACAGCGGTAGTTTCCGCAATCATGAATGCAAATAGTCCACAGAGTGCCGCTGAATTCCTTTTAAGCATAATAAAAGACTTTAAGTAATAAAAAAGAGGGGGACTAAATTTAGTCCCCCTCTTTTATGTTATGTCAAAACAGTATTCTTTGTCTCTTTTCCAAAAGCTACGACAACTGCCCCCACTAAAATAGCAATTGTAAATATAGTGAAAATTGTTGAAATTGGTGTACCTGCAGCAACTAAATAACCGACAAGCAATGGTCCCAAGACACCGCCAATTCGACCAATTCCAGCAGCTAAACCAGTACCTGTACCTCGAACTACCGTTGGATACTGTTCTGGAGTATACGCATAGAGCGCACCCCATGCACCTAAATTGAAGAATGATAGGAACATCCCAGATACGATTAAGAGTGATAACTCTTCTGCTGAACCAAAGAAAAATGCACTGACAGCCGTTCCAATTAAGTATGTGATCAAAACGAATTTACGTCCTATCTTCTCAATCAACCATGCAGCTGAAAAGTATCCTGGAAGCTGAGCTAGCGTCATAATCAAGACATATTCAAAACTTTGAATCATACTGAAGCCTTTTAAGACCATGACGCTTGGCAGCCATAAAAACATTCCATAATAAGAAAAGACCACGCAAAACCATAGAATCCACAACACTAGGGTCTGACGTGAATATTCCTTTTTCCAAACGCTTTTCATATTATTGAGTACGGATGGCCTCTGCTTCTTTTCCAGTTCCGTATACTTAGGTGAATCTGGTAGTTTCAAACGCAGATAAAGCGCGTATAAAGCTGGAACAGCACTTAATAATAATGCAACGCGCCAGCCATATGCCGGAATGATGAAAAAAGATATAAGTGCTGCCAATATCCATCCAACAGCCCAAAAACTTTCAAGAAGCACGACAACTTGTCCCCTTTTACTCGCTTCAACACTTTCAGAGACAAGTGTCGAGGCAACTGGAAGTTCTCCTCCGAGCCCCATTCCAATCAAAAATCGCAAAATCAAGAACAAACTAAGTGTACTGACTGCTGCAGACAAACCGCTAGCAATAGAAAATAATAATAATGTAATAATAAAGACGTTCTTTCGTCCAACCCTATCTGCCATTGCACCAAAAAAAACAGCCCCCACAGCCATACCAATAGAGTTAATACTGCCAATCCACCCAACCTGTTCACTGGTTAAGTTCCATTCCTGTTTCAACGCAACAATAATGAAAGAAAGCATACCCACATCAAGTGCATCAAACATCCATCCGAGACCCGCTACACCAAGTAATTTACGTTGCGATATAATTTTCGCATTATTTCCCATATGAATCCTCCTGAAAAACTTTAGAACTTCTATTTATTTTATCCCTTCTTAATTTTAACTATTAAATATCATTTTCGCCATAGTATTTACAGATGTCATGACAAAAAAACCATATTTTTTTGTGAAATTAAGAAGAAACACTCTTAACTAGTCGTTCATTGAGATAATTATTATGTCGAATAATAATGATTGAATATTCTATTTTTTTCATTTATGATAAAAATTGGCATAAATCAAAGCGTTATCAATAAGTCAGCATGTTTTGCCCAATTAAACGATTATATTCAGGAGGGTAATTATGACAAATCTAACGTTAGAGGTAAGTGGAAAGTTGCAAAAATTTTTAACAGGACCTAAAAAGCTTTTTATTAATGGTCAATTTGTAGAAAGTATTTCAAAGAAAACCTTCTCCACTCCAAATCCTGCCACAGGACAAAAACTTGCCGATATATTTGAAGCAGATAAAGAAGATATTGACTTAGCCGTTAAAGCAGCACGCAAAGCATTCGATGAAGGTCCTTGGTCAAAGATGAGCGCAGCCGCCCGCAGTAGGCTAATGTATAAACTAGCAGATTTAATGGAAGAAAATAAAACAGAGCTTGCGCAGTTAGAAACATTGGATAACGGGAAACCCATCAGTGAAACAACCAATGCTGATATTCCATTAGCCATTGAACATATGAGATATTTTGCCGGCTGGTCGACTAAGATTGTTGGACAAACTATTCCGGTAAGCGGAAATTACTTTAACTACACAAAACACGAAGCTGTAGGTGTGGTAGGTCAAATCATCCCTTGGAACTTCCCACTCCTAATGGCGATGTGGAAACTCGGTGCAGCACTTGCTACAGGTTGTACAGTTATTCTAAAACCTGCTGAGCAAACTCCATTATCGGCCCTTTATTTGGCTGAACTAATCGCTGAGGCTGGTTTCCCAGATGGCGTCGTCAATATCGTTCCTGGTTTTGGTGAAACAGCTGGACAAGCTCTTGTCGATCATCCACAGGTCAATAAAATTGCATTTACCGGTTCTACTGAAGTTGGAAAACTAATCATGCGCTCTGCCTCCTATTCATTGAAACGTGTCACGTTGGAACTTGGCGGAAAATCACCAAACATTATCCTTCCAGACGCAGATTTCTCGAAAGCTATTCCTGGTGCTTTGAATGGTGTTATGTTTAACCAAGGCCAGGTATGTTGTGCCGGATCTCGAGTTTATATTCAAAAGAAACACTATGATAATGTTGTTGCCGATATGGCTAGCCATGCTAAAAATATTAAACAAGGGGTAGGCTTAGATCCAAATACACAAATTGGACCGCTTGTTTCTCAGGAACAGCAAAACCGCGTTCTTGGCTATATTGAAAAAGGGAAAAATGAAGGTGCAGAAGTCCTTGTCGGTGGAAGTAAACCGGGTGAAGAAGGCTATTTTGTTTCACCTACTATATTCGCTGGTGTAGAAGAGGAAATGACAATTGCCAAAGAAGAGATTTTCGGTCCGGTTATTGCAGCAATGCCTTATGAGGATTTAGACGATGTTATTAACCGTGCCAATGCCAGTGAATATGGTTTAGCTGCCGGTTTATGGACAAGTGATTTAGCCAATGCTCATTATGTGGCAGGAAAACTTCGTGCAGGTACCGTTTGGGTGAACTGCTATAACGCATTTGATGCAGCTTCCCCATTCGGTGGTTACAAACAATCCGGAATCGGACGTGAAATGGGATCCTATGCACTTGATAACTATACTGAAGTAAAAAGCGTCTGGGTCAATCTAAGTAAGTAATTTTTTATGTGATTTTAAAGAGAGGGTCTCAAAGGGGACCCTCTTTCTTATAGTTCACACATTTTTATTTTTATTTGGATAATCATTTTAGAGTCTTTACCTATTTACAATAATAGTTATAAAAAGGAGGCATTTTTTCCTATGTATGAAGTTGCTCTTAATTTTTCAGTATATCATGGTCCACATAACGTTCACCTATGATTTCACTGAGGAGATTAATGGCCAACTTTAGCTCCATCACCAGCTGTAATTAATATTCTTATGAAGCTGAGTCCAACCCACTGGGGTTTGAATTCAGCTTCTTCCTAATTAAGATATACTCCTCCTTTATTGAGTTACAATATATTCCGTACTGTTTTTTCTATACAATGGAGTAAAAAGTTTCTTTTTTAATAAACAATCAGTACAATTATAAATGTAGAAAATGGAAAAGGAGTTTATAAATGATGAGTGAATTTCAAACAAATTTAGAAAAATATGCAGACCTTGCTGTTAAAGTTGGCGTCAATATTCAACAAGGACAAACTCTTGTGGTGAACACTACATTAGAGGGCGCTGATCTTGTCCGCATTATTGTAAAAAAAGCTTATGAAAACGGCGCGCGTAATGTCATTGTTAATTGGAATGACGATATCGTCGGACGCACCAAATACGAGTTGGCACCGGATGAGGTGTTCAACGAGTATCCTGAGTGGCGTGCGAAAGAGACGATTGAACTTGCAGAAAACGGTGCTGCTTATCTATCCGTCATCTCCTCGAGCCCAGACTTATTAAAAAGTGTAGAGCCTGAAAGGATTGCAAACTTCCAAAAGGCATCTGGTACTGCACTGAAAAAGTGGCGTCAATATATGCAATCCGATAAAGTGAGCTGGTCGATAGTCGCGGTGCCTTCAAAGGCTTGGGCTGATAAAGTGTTCCCTGAAGAGGCAGAAGAAAAACGCATTGATAAACTGTGGGAAGCCATTTTCAAAGCTGTTCGTGTTGATGTGAAGGACCCTGTAGAGGCATGGAAAAAGCACGACGACACGCTTCATGAAAAAGTTAATTATTTAAATGAAAAACATTACCAAAAATTGCATTACACAGCTCCTGGAACAGATTTAACAATTGAGTTACCTGACAAACATCTTTGGGTCGGAGCAGGAAGCATTAACGAAAAGGGGCATGAATTCATGGCTAACATGCCTACTGAAGAAGTGTTTACGGTTCCATTAAAAACGGGTGTAAACGGTACGGTTTCGAGTACCAAACCGCTTAGTTACGGAGGAAACATCATTGATAACTTCTCTGTGACCTTTAAGGATGGCCGCATCATTGAAGTAAAAGCTGAAGAAGGCGAAGAAATTCTAAAACAATTAGTTGAAACCGATGAAGGCTCCCACTATCTAGGAGAGGTAGCACTTGTTCCTTTCAACTCTCCAATTTCTCAATCAAATGTGTTATTTTTCAATACTTTATTTGATGAAAATGCGTCTAACCATTTAGCGATTGGAAGCTCTTATGCTTTCTGTATTGAAGGCGGAAAAACCATGAGTCCAGAAGAGCTTGCAGAAAATGGACTTAACGAAAGCCTTGCACATGTAGATTTCATGGTTGGTTCTGATAAAATGAACATTGAAGGAATCAAACAGGACGGCTCTTCGGAACCTGTCTTCCGTAATGGGGATTGGGCGTTTTAAGAAGAGCATTGATATAGAAGGGTTTTGAACGTCAAAAACCTTGAGTGGTCACATTTCTTTACGAAACAAATTATCAAGTTCATCAGCCACATGTTTCTGCATACTAGGAAGCACGTGGCTATACTTGTCTAACGTAATTTGAATAGTCAATTTGAATAGTCACTAAGATAATGTTCCGCTTCCTTCTTAGCATTCCTGTATTAGTAAAATGGATAAACCCCACCAATCTTAATGACTGGTGGGGTTTATGTATATATAAAAAGACAAAGTATTTTAAATCAAAAATACTTTGTCCCCAAATTAATATCCTAGCGTAAACGGATGAACACGGCAACTCCGGTTAGACCAGAGTCAAGGTTCAATACTTGTACAAATCCATTTCCAAGTAAACAAAGTACAGCAGCAATGTAACAATCACCAGGATTTAAAGTGTTATCGCAAGGAGCAGCACTTCCAATCACTGTAGCTTGTACAATTGTTTGCTGAGTTAAAGGTATTAACGAAGTTCTTTCCCAAAGAATCGTAACTACATCCACAGTAGTAGGAATAACAGACATATAATTCACCTCTTTTCGTTGTTAATATATTTAATGCAATTTCAGACAGCTTGGTTCATTCTTTTGTCATGCTATACTAAAAAGAGGCAGATTTATTATCTGATGATTATTCAAGAAAAACCTCAGCTACTTATTCAAAAGAAACGAGCGAAAAACTAAAAATCCAAGAACGCCTTGAAACTGCCAAGTTGTTGAAACGAAAGCTCAAATTATCACGCATACCGCTGAAACTGAATTACGATTGAAGTTTGGGAGTACGACCTTTGTCACAATTTGCCGATTTCGGGGATAGCATTCATTTAAGAAGAACGGGAAGTTTAAGTATTGAGGTTTTTTGTAAGTGAACGATAGAATGGTTGACCATAAAGATTATCTCTCCTTTTCTGGTCACACTTGGTTACAATTTTCTTTATTCAAATCTATAAGCTCCGTTCTAACAGTAATCCCACGCTTTTAAGCATGTTTATTAGCTTTAACCAGAACTTCATTTTTTTGTCAATACACATGAATCACATAATATCCCATGGAATATCTTGGACACATTTTTTATTGTGAAATATGTTATACTATTAGTAAAGAGGGTGCATATATTGAAAAGCAATAAATATAATAGCGGTGAAACAGTAACTATTCAAGATACTGATGAATTAGTAACAATTAATAAATGGGCATATGTAAAAAACATGAAAAGATATTCTTATACTGTCAAAGAACATCCAACTACTTTTTTCTTTGAAGAAGAATTAAAAAAGGCGTAAGATTTTGATTTTACAATACGCACACAAAAAAACCCTACCATATTAGTAGGGTTTTTCTTTGTCTTTTTCCCACAATAAAGAACAGACTCCCATCGAGGAGTCTGTTCATATAGGTTACAATTTAATTTTAAAATTAAGCTTTTTGAACGTTAGCTGCTTGAGCTCCACGAGCACCTTGCTCAACGTCGAAAGTTACTTTTTGACCTTCGTCTAAAGATTTGAAGCCTTCGCTTTGGATAGCTGAGAAATGTACGAATACGTCGTCTCCATTTTCACGCTCGATAAATCCAAAACCTTTTTCTGCATTAAACCATTTAACTGTACCTTGTTCCATTTTTGTTGCCTCCTAGTGCTTAACACACAATGTATTACTATTTTTGATCGTTTGGTTAAGACAATAACTAGTATGCTCTCCCACAATCAAAAACAATTCTTTATTAGAGTAACATGAAATGATAAAGATAGCAAATTATCTGGTGATATTTTAAATTCGCAAGAGTTATTTCATTTTCATTCTATTTCTGCTTGTGACATATTTCCCTACACTATCCTTTCTAACGCAATCTAGGAGCTCATTCATATTTCATTATGAAATCTTCAAGTAAAGCCCTATTATCGCATTTTTTCATTTCCTTCCAATTATATGGTTCAGATAAGGATGAACGGGCCATATCAGTGTATAGGAAACAGAACTATTTACATTCAATAAGAGCAAATAACTAGGAGGTCTATCAATGAAATATGCGGTTTTGGCAGTAAGGTAATCGTAGCATATAGCGGTTATGAAGCACTTGGATTTTATTTGAAGGAAATCGATGACCAAATTGGTTTTGTTGATAATATAGATATAGAAGAAGTTGATGCTGATGAAAGAGTCGAGGTTTCATATACTAGGCATTCCCTGTACAAGACACTTGAGCAAATCTATCAAGAGAAAGAATTTTGGTAAGTGCCTGATGTTGAATAACCTACAATTAAGAAGCCCCCCTACCGTGCAAGGGAGGGGTTCGATTTAGAATTTATGTTCAGGAATAGTTAAATTCCAAACAGCTCTGTCAAATAGTATTTGGTAATGGCCAGATATTCACGAATATAAGATTTGACCAGGACCACTTTTGGTGTCTTTGCTGGTATCCCGGTCATGTCCAAGCCTACGCTTTTGGCCATTTCCACCGCACGATAGATGTGAAAATCATTAGTAACAATCAATCCTGTAGCTGTTGGATTCGGAATAAGTTCTTTTGAGTAAGCAATATTTTCAATGGTTGTTGTCGATTTGTCTTCCATAATGATCCTTGCCTCTTCAATTCCCTGATTGATTAACTCTTGCTGCATTGCCTGAGCTTCTGAAATATCTTCGCCAGGACCTTTGCCGCCCGATACAATGGCTATCGTATTTTTATTTGCTTTTAAATAATCAGCAGCCTTATCAATCCGGTATTGTAATGATAATGATGGAACTGTTCCTTTAACCCTGGCCCCAAGGACAATAAGGTAACTGGCATCTTCAGGAATTGGCTGATGACTGCTCTCTTGAATTTTCATATGTAAAACCCCAAAATACACTAGTAAAGCAACAACACCAATTACAACAAATTTTACCACCTTTTTCAAAACTACTTCCCCGTTTCATTTTCCATCCATTATATAACATATTTTACCATAGATCACCACATAACTATAACCAAATGCTGTAGACGCACAAGAGCGGGAAATCAACGTGACTTCCCGCGTTATTGCACTTAGAATACCTTATGGACTAAGCTTACTCAACCCGATTCTTTCGCAAAGACCACAAACATTCTAATACTAATAAAGGTTATTCTATTCAGCCATTATGTCATCATAAATCAATTTACCAATTTTACTGATGACTTGACGGCTTTCATCCTCTGATTTCATATCTTCGGTAAGGACGACAGCATAAACGGTTTGAAATTCTGAACGAATGATCGCACAATCATGGGCAACGCCCCGAATTGCGCCCGTTTTACTTGCGACCTTTACCCCTTTCCCCATTAGTGATGGGAGTTTATCTCTTAATTGCTGATTGTCAAAAGCTCGTAAGATTTTTTCCTGGCTTTCTTTCGTTAAAAAGTCGCCTGTATGTATGGCTTTTAGGCAGGTAATCGTATCTTCAGCCGAGATTGTATTATCCCGCCCTTCCTTTAATGCTTTGAAATCCTGCATTCTGCGCCCGAGGATAGTATTTTTCAGACCAAGTTCTTTGATGCATTGATTAATTTCATCATTACCTAGCAAAGTCATCATCATATTCGTGGATGTATTATCAGATACAGTTATCATCAAAGTCAATAAATCCTCAACGGTTAAAAATACTTTATTCGATAAGACGTGCAGGACGCCCGATCCTCCAGTCACTTCATTAGGAGGAATGGTCACCGGCTGATTTAAGTAGATTTTCTTTTCTTCACTTTGACGATAGCCTTCGATTATCATTGGTATTTTGATCAAACTCGCTGATTGGAAGGATTCATCATCGTGATAGCTGATAGTATCTCCATCGGCATTTTCAATTTTATAAGCAATTCTTCCATCAAATGTTTCAACTAATGCTAAGATTTCGTGCTCTATAGTTTGTAAAGTCATCGATTCTCTTTCCCCCTTAAGATTTCAACTAATTAACTATTAAAAACTCCCCTTACTTATTCTATCATGCAAAAAGCAGTACAATCTTCTACAAATTCTATATTGATTAAATTTTCATTATAGAACAAATAAAAGGTTTTCACTTCCCAAAAACAAAAGGAGCCTTCGTATTGAAAGCTCCGTTGTGGTCTGGAATTAATTCATCTAGCTTTTGCAGGCCGTCCCTTTGCTAAGGGGAATCGTTTCTTTTCAGTGGTATCCACCTGTGTGATTTCCCCATCATGAACAGTTATAATAACCGATCCATATTGTAGATCTTCCAAGCTGGAAATGATATGTCTGATTTTTAACTCCTCTTTTTTTTCCATATTATCCTCCTCTTAATAATGGTAATTAAGCACCATTCATACCTAATAATAAAAAGAGATTGTACGAAAAATTACACGCGTACTCTTCCCACATCTAAAGCTTGCTTTAGGAAATTGGTTCACCTTCTGTTTTCTCTTCCTTTTAACTCTCTGGATAAGAAATAATCAGTTCATATTGAACTCCATATTCTCCTCCCTTCAAATATTAAGAAAATAAAAGGCACCCTACATCTAACAGGATAGATGGAAGGGTGCCTTTAGTTGACTAATCGGCAATTTTTATGAGTCAAATAGTTTACATAAAAAATCAATCACGCAAAATTTAACAATTACCATTTGTACCGTTAAATTACATTATTCTTACCAACTAACTTGGTATTACCACTATAATCCAATAATCGCTCTTTGTCAATTACCATTTAAATTTTCTGATTAATCTGCGTATTACATTTTACCTAATTAGCACTTTACCAAACTAAACGATTCGAGATATACTATTTTAGTATAAGTTGTCGGTATATAAATTCAAACTGTATTTAAGAAAGGTTCGATTATAAATGGAAAATAAAAAATGGGGTTTATTGATTTTGACCACATTCGTAATTGGAAATATGGTCGGCGGTGGAATCTTCATGCTCCCTGCTCAATTGGCACAGGTTTCAAGTCCATTAGGTGCTACTTTGGCATGGATGGTTACTGGACTAGGAGTATTTTTAATAGCACTCGTATTTGGTAACTTAGCTGTACGGAAACCGGAGCTGAAAGCCGGTCCCCAAAGTTATGCTCAGTCATTATTTAGGTCTCCTACAAAAGGAAGGGTATCAGGATACAGTATGGCCTGGGGTTATTGGGCTGCAAACTGGGCTGCAACAGCCTCTGTCATCATTTCATTTGCTGGTTACTTATCGACGTTTTTCCCTGTCATGCATAGTACGAAAGTGATTTATACAACAGGTTCTTTCAATCTCGAACTCGGTAAAGCACTAACATTTGCAGTATGTTCCATTGCTCTTTGGGGGATTCAGGCAATTTTAGTAAGAAGTTTTAACAGTGCAGGAAAACTAAACCTTGTTGCAACAGTTACAAAAGTGCTTGGATTCTTATTTTTCATTATTGTTACGATTTTCATCTTTGATTCTTCTAATCTTGGAAATGGTGCAGAATTTTACGATACAGCTGGGACATCCATCTCCTTAGGTGCTCAAGTTAATGCTGCAGCGATATCAACATTATGGGCCTTCATCGGAATTGAAGCAGCTGTGATGCTCTCAAATCGCGCTAAGTCACAAAATGATGTAAAAAAAGCAACGATTCTTGGTTTGCTTATCGCTGTTGTCATTTATATTGGAATTACCTTATTGACAATGGGTGCTATTTCACAAGACGATTTAAAAGTTTCACAAAAGCCACTTGTTGATGCTTTACAAGCTGTGGTTGGTTCAAACGGTACGTATCTTATGGCCGCTCTTGCTGTCATTTCCTTGTTAGGCTCAACAATCGGCTGGATTGTCGTTGCATCTGAAGTTCCTTACCAGGCAGCGAAATTAGATTTATTCCCGACGTATTTTGCGAAAGCGAATAAAAACGGAACACCAGTTCGTTCCATGACAATCACAAATATCATGACACAAATATTCTTATTCTCCACTATCTCTGGAACGATTTTAGAAGCCTATAAATTCTCTATGATTGTCGCTACACTTGCCTACCTGATTCCTTATCTCGTATCAACCTTATATCAATTGAAATTAGTCGTAACTGGGGAAACATACGATTTCATGAAAGGTTCAAGAAGTCGCGATGGTATTATCACTATCCTGGCATTAGTTTACTCCATCTGGGTCATTAAGACAGGTACAGCAGACATGGATACGTTCAAACTAGGCATTGCCTTATATGTTCTTGGAATCGTGCTATACCCACTCTGGATGAGAAAGAAAGCATAAACCTAAAACGCCTTGGCATTCAAATATGCCAAGGCGTTTCTTTATATCTGCTTCAAACTTAGTTTCGTCCTCAGCCGAACCCTTTCTCCTGGTCCTAATTCCCTCAATCCTGTTAGTTCTGCTGACAAATCTAGATTAGGAGCGTTCGTTACCCATGTATATGGTTCAGGACATACGAACCCCTTCTGATTGAATAATACCCAAAACTTAAAATGGTCATCACCATGATAGCAGACTTGTAGACCTGCTTCTTGATCGGTGAGTACGCACTCGTTTTCCAGATCCTCATCATAGCCAAATATATCATCAAAATGTCGCCCCTCAATGCTGAACCCATTTTGAATTTCCATCGTATTTGGCGTTGCTTGAATTTTTCCAGTTGGTAATGACCTGTCATTCAACTCCCATTGTTTGTTTACAGGCAGTGAAATCCTGCAATCCATCAACTTACTGCTTGGTACAAATGGAAAATTGAATATCGTATGATAACCCACTCCCCACGGAAAGGGCTCCTGGCCATTGTTGATGATTTCTAGTTGCACATCCAATTCATTATCGTTTAAAGAAAAAGTCATATTTATAGTAAAATCATGTGGAAAATATCTTTTTAGAAAAGGAAAATCACTACTTAAAAACTCGGTTGTTATTACGATTTTTTCTCCATTTACTTCTCTTTTAATAACTTGCCATGGCTTATCATACAATAAACCATGAATATGATTTGATTTTTCTATTTCATTAATCGGAAATTTATACGTGATCTGCTTATATGTAAATTGGCCACCCTCAATCCGATTAGGAGGAAACAAGATTGGCATGCCATATAATATTGGAACTTCTCTATAGTCTTCTAACGT
Organism: Peribacillus butanolivorans; assembly: GCF_001273755.1. GTDB lineage: Bacteria > Bacillota > Bacilli > Bacillales > DSM-1321 > Peribacillus > Peribacillus butanolivorans. The sequence continues at coordinate 1,046,702 of NZ_LGYA01000001.1, read as the reverse complement.
TTTCGGTGTTCGCAGCAACTCAATATCATTCTGTTTGAACTTAAACGAGAGAAGATTACTTCCTAAGACTGGTACAAGTATTGCTTCTAATGTTTCATTGCCAAACTTTATAGCCTTTTCATTTAAAAAAGTGATATCTTCTATATAACCTGTCACATACTCTCCTCCTATACCGTGTGTATATTCTCATCCTACTTGTATCAACTATTTTTTGCAACAAATGGAAATTACCTATAACATAACAAAAACTATCAATATAGTATTTAAACAACAAAAAGGATGCTCCCTTTAGGAACATCCTTTTTGTTTATCTATTACTTTCACTTACTAATGCAACTATGCCCTCTTCATCATCCAAAACAAGTTCAATCCCTGAATATGGATCTATATTCAAATATTCATCTAACCATAGGCGAAGTGCCTCTATCAAGTTGATTGTAATTAACACTTGTTTCCGTCCGTCAACATACGTTTCAGCGGAAAAACCGTAATCATCATCAAACATCAGCTCTACTTCTACCTCATTAGGTTGTACCTGCTTTTTACGAGCAATGTAAACACAAACTGCATTAATGATATCTTGTTCGGAAATTCTTAGCCTCTCCATGGGTTTGGATCCTCTTTTTTCTTCTTATCTTTGAAATATGTGAAAATTTTACGGATTACAACAATTAAAGCAACAACCGCTAACACGTTAATTAACAGCCCAAGTATAGAACCAAGTGCTCCCATATTGGCGAATAGACTACCAAATAGAAGACCTGCTAGTCCTCCTAGCATAATTCCTTTCATTAAGCCGCCTTTTGAAAACGAGCTTCCGCTTTTTGTATCTGTTTTTGCTTTATTAGTAGTCGCATCAGATTTATTCGTTTCTTTATTTTGGAAATTCGATTTATTACTATTAGTGTTGCTGTTAAAACTTCTTTTTCCAGACTTGTAGCCCCTTGCATCTACTGATTCCGAGTGATCTTGGAATACGTAGGTGCCCACTGGCGAGAATGCTAATGTAATCGTGAGTAGTGCTGCCATAAATTTTTTCATCATGATTTTTTTGCCTCCGTTTTTAATAGTATGGAATGTTATTTCATTAAATATCTTTTCAGATTCACTGAAAGTCCACATCACCTATCTTTATTTTATCTTATAGTATTTACGTTGATAATCAAAATAAGTTTCACTTTTTTCTATATTTCTTCAAAAAAATAATTTCCAAAAAAAATAAGCAGAGTGTGCTTTCCACCCTGCTTATTGATGAACTATTAATTTACACGAACTACACGGCCATTGAATTTTTCTGCCCAATATCCGCTTCCCATATTAGCAATAGCAACACCTGTTGAACTTTGAGAACCAATAAACTTGTTGCCACCAACATAAATACCAACATGTCCATCCGTTTTATAGGTATTGAAAAATACTAAATCTCCAGGTTGCATTTGGCTTTTAGATACTTGACGTCCTGCACTTGTCAATGCTCCCGTACTGGCTGGAAGATTCACACCAGCTTGTTTATATGCCCATGCAACAAATGCTGAACAATCGAATCGCCCGTTAGCAATGTCGGATGCTGTTCTTCCGCCACCAAATACATACGTTGAGTTACCGATATATTTATAGCCTGCTGTAATTGCAGAGCCTGTATTTGCACTGCTTGGCTTGCTTGATGTTTCAGTTTTACTAGCTGTAGGTTTATCAGTAGAACTGTTTTTAGATGAATTCGAAGATGATTCACCTTTAGAAGAACTTGATGCCGACGCTTCGCCTTTAGACGAACTTGATGATTCTTTACTTGAAGCATTTGAAGAGTTCACTTCTTCCGCAGCACGGTTAAGATCAGCTTTCTCTGATGCTTTAAGTTCTTCTTCTTTTTTGATGTTTTCACGAATGGATGCAATTTTAGCCTCTAAACCTGCATCTTTATTCTCTAAAGCCTGTTTAAGAGCTTTTGTTTCTGATTCTTTCTTTTCAAGCTTTGCCTTCATATTAACGGTTTCTGCTTTTTGTTCTTTAATTTGAGATTGCATACCTTTAAGCTCTACGTCCATATCCTTTAGGCTTTGCAATTTTTTCTCTACAGCCGCTTGTTTTTTTTCTAATTCAGCTTTATCTGCTTCCTGCTGACTAAGAATCTCCCGATCTGCTTCTACAATTGCAGCTACTGCTCCAACACGATCAACAAGTTCACGGAAACTACTAGAACCTAAAAGAACTTCAAGGTAGTTAACATCTCCACCGCTCTCTTGGAATGCAAGGGCACGCTCTTTCAAGACTTCCTCGCGTTTTGCGATTCTTTCTTCCAAAGCTTTAATTTCTTTCTTTAAAGAATCTATATCTTTTTCCGTGTCTTTAATTTCTTGTTTAGTATCTTTAATTTTTTCGTCATTTTCTTTCATTGCTGTTTCAATTTGTGCAATTTGGGAATTCATTTTCGATTGTTCTTTTTTCAATTCCTGAATAACTTGTTCTGCCGCTGAAATATCTGATTGGATTCCTGTGCGTTCTGATTGAATTTCCGAGATAGATTCAGCTTTTACTGATGGTATCGCAAAAGCGCTTCCTAAGCCGAGCATAATAGTCGTGTTTAATATAATTAGTTTTTTCTTCAAACTCATTTCCCCTGCTTTCCTCCCTGTGCATTTCAATTGACCTACTTCTTTCTTCTATGAAAATAGTAGCCAAAATAAATTACTAGGAACTCTTCTCTATTTTTTTACTCATTATGTAATCTTCTAAGGTTGTAACAATATAATAATAAATTCTGAAACTCTACTAAGTATTTCACCTAATTCGTAGTATAACATCAGATTTTGTCAAATAAGTAATAATAATATTACAATTACATTTCATTTTTAACATCAAACGTAAAATTCCGACTTTTTTTCGATAAAAACCGACCATATATTTACAAGTTCCATCCTATCACTTTCTATCTAGATATTAGCACCAAAGAACTATATTCTCATAGTAAGATAAAAAGCCTGCTATTTCCAAAATAAGTTCAGTCTTGTTATGGAAAATATCCGCTTAACTTTAATAGAAAGCAATAAAGCAAGGAACCTTCAACATTTGGCTTATATTAAATTATAGCTTTGTTATATCAAGCTATTGATTTTCACAATTTATTAGAAAGCCTGAAGCAGAGCAAATATTAAAAAAGGCAGCGAATCCCCCCGGGATCGCTGCTCTCCTCTATTTATGCTCCTGCCCAAACATCCTTTGCATATCGACCATTCGCCTCTAATGATTGCAGCCATTCTGTGGCTTCTTCTTTAGATGATTGATACAAATGCATATAGCTTTCGATTAACGTTTGTTCAACATCCGGTGCCATTTTGCTTCCGTCTCCGCAGATGTATAAGTGTCCGCCTTCTTTTAATAAAGAAAGTATGTCTTGAGCGTTTTCAGCTAACAGATGCTGGACATACATTTTTTCTTGACCAGGACATCTTGAGAAAGCGGTGTACAGTGTTATAAGACCATCATGTTCAGCTTGCACGAGTTCTTCTTGATATAGGAAATCGTGTTCGGGATTGCGGCATCCAAAGTAAAGATGGGCCGCCCCTAGTGTTTCACCTTTTTCTGTTAGGGCGCGGCGAGCCTGAATAAATCCTCTGAACGGTGCAATTCCTGTTCCAGGGCCAATCATAATGATAGGTTTCCCTGTTTGCTCCGGAAGCTGGAAGTTGGATTGCGGTGTATTGATAAAGCAGGCTACCTTGTCTCCTTCGGAACGTTCTGCTAAATAATTTGATGCAATTCCTTTGTATTCTCCATTGCCACTCCAGGCATCTCCACGGACGACACTGACAGTGATGCTTGCTTTTCCTTCCTTGTGAAGTGGAGAACTTGAAATAGAGTAGTATCTTGCCTTTAAAGGCGGCAGTAAAGCTAGAAATCCTTCAAATGGTATTTCACATGCAAGGTACTTTTCTGTCAGGTCAAGCATAGTAATGCGTTTGTTCAGAATTTCTTGTTTATAGGTACTGTCCTCTAGAAGCTTTTCAAGCTCATTTACATGGGGAGGACATACCGTGTGAGTAGCAAGCGTCCGAATTTGAGAACGGGTAGCAGGTTCTTGTAACTCCACATAGTTAGATAGTAACTCCTGTAATTTTACAGGTTTCTCTGTAGGAAGATGTGCAGCTTTTCCTGAATCTCCAGTCAGTTTGACGTAGTCTTGGCCGTTAAAATTGAATCGACTGAGCACTCGCTCAACGAGTTCCGATGGATTTTGAGGAAGAACCCCGACATGGTCGCCTTCTTGATAATGAATACCCTCTGGAAGAGTTAACTCTATATGCCGTGTACTTCTCCCGCTATCCTCATGTTGTAATTCGACACTACTGTTCACAACAGCTGTAAAAGCATGATGAGTGCGGGCGAGCGGTGTGTCGCTCACATCACTTACAAAATTCATCATAATCGAGCTGTTTTTTCTATCATTTATATTTAGTTCAATGTTCAAGGTTTGGGCAAGCTTCGGCCAAAGGGCTTCTGTCCATTTCTCGTAATCACCTTCAAAATCATCGCTTGCATCTCCATAACCTGTTTCTGACAGACGATTAGCTCCTTTTTGTTCCATTTGTTCATCAATGAAGGTTGGAATACGTTGGTACGTATTGGCCCAATTGCGGTCTCCGCATCCAAAGATAGCATAGTGAACACCGTCCAATGTTCCATCCTGACTTTCCTTCAGCCATGAAACAAAGTCATTTGCATTGTCTGGTGGATTTCCATTATAAGATGCTGAGACAATGAGAACAGCTCCTTCTTGAGGAAGATGATTGGTGTAATCATTTAAAGGAGCAACCTCGGTATAGAAACCTTGTTGACTCCCTATTTCAGCAAGATCACGAGCAATTCCTTCTGCGGTTCCCATGTTTGATCCAAACAGAACGAGTAATGGCGTGCCATGTGCAGATTCAATAGAAGCTTCCGTTGCTTCTAAATCCGCATACACTGGTTCTGGAGAAGCAACGGTAAATGACATCGAAGGCTTCCTAGGTGAAACGCGCATGGTTAATCCATCTGGTTTAAGAGTCAAAGTTTCTTTAACATCCAATTGATAATCTTTATGATCTATCAGGTCAAAGTGTTGTAAAACCATTCCGAGCACCAGAGTTGCTTCATGAAGAGCAAACTGCTGTCCGATACAGGCACGCTGTCCGTTTCCAAACGGTTTATAAGCATGGTATGGAATTGAGACCGGATCCTCAAAACGTTCTGGAATAAAGGATTCTACGTCATCTCCCCAAACGGATGGATCACGGTGAAGCTCTGGAATAAGAAGAGTGAACACCTCATCTTTCTTCACATTGTATTTTCCGTTTAATGTGGTGTCTTCTTTCGCATAAACAGAAAACGCCGGAGCAGTTGGCCACAGACGAAGCGCTTCATTTAACACCATACGAACATATTTCAATTTCTTCACTTGTTTAAAATCAGGAACCTCGTCACCCAGTACTTCATCGACTTCCTGCTGTGCTTTTTTTAACTTTTCCGGGTTATTCATAAGAAAATAGATGGCGAAAGAAAGGAGACCGCTCGTCGTTTCATGTCCAGCAATTAAAAAGGTAATGATTTGATAACGAATATTTTCATCATCCAGTGCTGCACCAGTTTCAGGATCAACCCCTTTTAACATATGGGAAAGAAGGTCATCTTCTCCCTGATCACCATTTAGTTTTCGTTCTGCAATCAATTCATCTACAAGAGAGAACATGTATTGAATGTCTTCTCTGAATTGTTTTTTAGACTTAATCATCAGTTTATCTTGAACACCGAGTCGCTGCGTTTGACTCATCGCTTCATCTAATGCACGCACCATACTGTCGACAAAGGGATGGGAGGTCTCTCGATAAAAACTGTTAAAGCGGTAATTAAATCCGCAGAGTCCAATCGTATCTAAGGTCAAGCGTGTCATATCTTCAGGAATATCAATCTCATCAGCGGGATTTAAGCGAGCCCATTTTTGGATGAGTTGGGTAGCAAGATCCACCATTTTTGCATGATAGCCCTTCATTGCCTGCTGGCTAAAGCTAGGCAGCAGAATGTTATGAGCCTTTTTCCAATTTGTCTCCGATGTTTCACTTGTGAAAAGGCCATCACCACCAAATGCTCTCACTTTTTGCAGGGCAGGACCGACTTTCTTATCAAATCTTGTTTCATCACAAATTTCTTTAGCAAGGGCAGCGCTGGATACAAAGGTACTAATACGACCCGGAAATTGAAACTGAAAAACCGGTCCAAGTTCCCTAGCCAGCTTCATGAATGACTGAAGTGGCTTATCCTTATCAATAACAGGCAGGCTTCCGAGGGGTCCATAAGTTTTTGGCTGTGGAAATTGAGTTATATTTGTCATTTTTTAGCACCTCTTTAAATAAATTAGCTAACGGAATGAACATTCATTCCGCTAAGTGAATGAAAAATCAAATTTTTCTCAAACGTGTAATCGTACAGCATCCCAAATGCTTTCTTCTACATCTGCTAAAAGTTTTGCTTCAGGTTCTAACTCCCCAATACGGACAAGTCGTTGAAGCTCAAGAAATGCTCCGTAAATAATGGCAATCAAAGCTGCAGAAGGAAGCTCCTTAATTTCTTTTTTTGCTTTTCCTGAATCAAAGAAACTTTTTAATATATTCAGTAGCCCTTGAAAGCTAGAATGACTTTCTTCATTTAAAAAATGGGCACTACTATGTGTTTTTATAAAATAAAGCGCTTGACTGTGCTCGGTTGTAAAGTGAATCATTGATATAAAAATATGGTGGAACTGATTTCGAATCGATTCATCATAAGGAAATCCATTCTCAAGTGTTTCAGTAAAAATATTCAGGTACTCTTGAAAAATCTTGTTCCCGAGCACTTCCTTATTCTCAAAGTAACGATAGATGGTTCCAGCTCCAACTCCTGCCGATGTAGCAATCATTGGAATCGTCGTCGCATCATATCCCCGCTCAGCAAATAGTACCAAAGCGCTGGATACTATGTTGTCTCGTTTATTTACTGCAGTTTGCATAATAATTCAGCCTTTCATTAATTAAATACGGAATGAATGTTCATTCCTATTAATTATATACCCCATAAAATTCCATCTCAACCACTCATTGGACCTATAATTTGTGAAGGTTTTGTTAACGTATGGGGGACAAAAGGCTGAGTAGTCGTCATTTGAGAGAAGGAGTTAAATAGATAATATCGTTAAAGATGGCATTTTTCTTTGTCTGCAAGGGGTTAGAGTGGGTATTTTAATAATTTTGAGGTTTAAGATAGTGTAAATAAGTTTTTTAAGTATCGTTAGGAGACATGGAAAAAGAGCGCTATCCTTTTTCAGTAATAGCGCCCGATTGCGGAATATTGAAAAATGCGAAAGATCTGTAAAAATGGCTTCTCTGTTATTTTACTAAAGCCACTCGTTTAATAGTGTTCCATTCTAATTGTACTGATTTATTATGAAAACCTCACCATAATCATATAACAATAGGGCGAAGTAATTTTCCGAACACCTTATTGCTCAATAAGTTTTATAACATCAGTCAAGCTCTTTTCTACCATAGATTGAAGACGTAAAGAATGATTTTCAAAAGCTAAAGCTTCTGTAACGGGATTTGGTACGATTACACACTTTAATCCAGCATTTAGAGCCGATTGAAGTCCATTTAACGAATCTTCAAATGCTACGGCTTCTGTGGAATGAATGTTTAAAACTTCGATTGCCTTTAAATACAAATCAGGCGCTGGTTTTACGTTATCAACATCTTCCCCTGTGATAATAACTTCAAAATAGTTTAACAGTCCGAGTTCACCCAAGTAATGAGTGACCCACTCTTTTGTGGAACTTGAAGCAAGGGCAATTTTATATCCGAAATTTTCTGCTTCTTCTAAATAATCCTTTACACCTTCACGTGCCTGGGATGTTTTCATCTTTACTTTATGTAAGCTTTTTGCTCTGGCTTCAATTTCTTCAATATTACAACTTCCCCCCAGTTTTTCTTGGAAAAACTTATAAAGTTCAGTATTATCTGTTCCGATACATTTAACAAAATGTTCGAGAGGCAAATCAGATTTATAAAAACCCATAGTTTCTTTATAAGCCTCATACCAAGCCGTCTCCGTGTCTAAAATTAAACCATCAAAGTCGAAAATAACAGCTTTAATCATAATAATTTTCTCCTTTTTACTTATTAGAAGGTAACACTTTTTCCTGAAATACACATTGATTGAATAGCACAAGTTTCATAATGATTACTATCCTTAAATAAACGTACATTAGTGAATGCCCTAGTTCAACTAAATTGTTCCATTTTTGAATAACTTAGAATTTCGATTCACCGTCTAATAATTTCTTCTCTTATTCAAAAATATGGCCCATTTGTTGAATAAAGATCAAACAGCAATCTCCAACAAATCTTGCTCTGTTAGTTCAATAAGTCATCAAATGGCAGGCAGCCTTGGATCTCAACTAACGCGCTCGTTAGTTGAGTAAGCGATACATAATATTAATATCCCTATGATTATTAAGCCCAAAATCAATACTTCTATTGAGATTACTTTCCAACTTTAGAGCTTATCGTTTTTATTCATTTTGTTCTGCCCTAGCTACACAGTCGCTTAATACACTCTTTTGTATCATCTTTAATGCAATCATTATCCCTATTGATACGAGAATTACATCGCCTAAGTGGCCAAGAATGGGTATAAAAATCAGGTATTAGTTCAAAATGCATAAGCTACAACATATGGAAACGATATACATTAAAACCGGGGCAAACCTATGAAACTCTGAAGTTTACATAGACTAGTATCAAAAGTTGCCCACTAGAGTAATGATCAGATTAATGAAAAATTTCCGTAAACATAGTTATTTTTCACCATTAACACCAAGCGTTATAAATACTAGAATGTTAATATATAGTATTTTTGGTAACTACCAAACATTAATGGGAGGTATTTTGATGAATGTAAAGAAGAAAGTTCTATCAGTTTCATTATCTAGTTTATTAACTTTAAGCGCAGTAACAGCTGTTGCGCTACCAGTCGGTGCGGTTGGAAATGGTCCCAGTGCTGGAAATGGTCAAGTAACAACTTCAATTCTACATACTTATGACAGCTTGGTAAGTTACCTTAAAACCCAGGATGCTAAACAAGAAGCATTGAAACTTGAAGTAATCGGGGAAACGGTAAAAGGACGAGATATTTACCTAGCAAAGTACATATCCAATCCTAAAAACCCTACTATCCTATTTTTAACCCAACAGCATGGAAACGAACAGCTGACAACTGAAGGTACACTCGAATTTATTAAACATCTAGGCACGAATAAGACTAAAGGTTTGCTAGAAAATGTAAATATTCTAATCATTCCTATGTTAAATGCAGATGGGGCTATGGGTGATGTTAATTTCTCCCTTGATGACTATTTAGCAAAGGGTGATCGACATCTAACTCGTGCAAACGCAAACGGTGTCGACTTAAACCGTGAGCATGATAAAAAAACTAGTGAAATGCAAGTGGAAGTAAAGGCATTACATGAAAATGTTTTTGCAAAATACGATATTGATTACATGATTGATTTACATCATCAAGGGACGCTAAGCGAAACAGAAGGTGAACTTGTTTCAGGTTCGATGCTATATCCAACAAATGCTAACGTAAAACCTGAAGTGTTAGAAGCTTCTAAAAAACTAGGTGCTGTTGTATATAACGCAATTGAACCTACTGGTTGGGGGCATATTGGTAAATATAATGGAGGATCAGGAGAAAATATAGGTCGAAACGGTGCAGCTGTTCGTTATGATATTGCAACGCTTCTCTTTGAAATGCGAGGTATGTCTGACCACAATATCGAGTCAGTTGCACTTGGACAAAAAAGCAACGGGTATCTAATAAAGCAAACAGTTACCACTTTGGATGCTGCTGTTAGAGCTCTTGCCGATAATTCAATTGAAACTGTTGATGAAAGCTTTTGGGACACTCTTCCAACACAAACAAATCGTTCTGGGGAAGAAGCAGACGAATAAAATTATCAACACATCCTATTTTTTCTAATGGGATGTGTTTTTGGTTTTATCGGCCTTTTGTCTGTCTCCAAAGAATCGTATGACTCAGAGCATGGACATTGCCAACGTTTGAACAAGGAGTTTTTCTAATAATGGTGAAGTTCTCATTTTTAAACATGTCCACCTTTTCTTCTCACTGTTTGCAGTAAATTTAATTTTATCTATAAAAATTAGTATTCTTAATAACGATCCTATTAAGTCTTTTTAACAAGACATATAATATAAACGTTCATACCCCTTCCCGTACCTTATACTCGTCAAATAAGGTCGAAAATACACTCAATCCACTATAACTTTCATTAAACTCGTTTTATAACTTCTCCACATTGAATAGCCTTTGCTTCCTTGAACAAATGCTCATTTTTTGACGAGTTCTACTATTTTGTTCACTTTTTCTATAAAAGCTTATCGTTCATTAATATCTGTAATGACCTTTGAAGTTGACTCGGAAGATACCCCGTTCTCATCAAACACCTTGCACTAATAAAGTTGCATATTCACCTTTATTATTTTTCTAAATTGCCCGATAGTTAGAAAAGGCTGCCTTAAAAACAGCTCCGAATCTTCCGCTAACACGCACGTTACTCTAACAAGAAATTATATAGTTCATCATTCTATTTTTCCCCAAAACCAGATATTCTTTAGTTTTATATGTTGATATATCGTTTTCATTAGCGAACTTAATTAAATCTATTAAGACTTTATCTGGGGAAAAACCAAAAATTCGAATGTTTAGCCCCTTGTTCACTTGTATAATAACACCTTTGGTTGCCCAACCGACACGTTTAAATTTCATCTGGACAATTTGTTTAGGATAAACTACTTTTTTATAAATAGGCATTGTCAAAAATAATATTTGATACGATAAACGATTCTTGTCTATTCTAAATTTAAATTGAATAAAGATTGCTACAAGAATAAAAATAAATAATAGAAATTGAAAATAAAATATTAATCCTATAGAGAAATTATACGTAATAATTGGCGGCAGAACTATTGTTGCCAGTAACAATCCCAAATGCACTCTTTGAGTTCTTGCAATATAGGTCATTCTTATCCCCTTCTTCCATTTTTATTTTACCGCAATAATCCAATTTCTTCTTAAAGTTTTCTACCCCATTTGTTGCATAAAAAAAGGTTGCCTCAGCAACCTCTCTAATGGAAGTAAAACAACCCTTAACTTAACAAGCCTTGATAAATGAGTTTAGTTAAGATTTATTTTTAAAGAATACCACGAAGAACAGAATTTAATCGTGGTTTTACTACATCAATTTTGAAATAAACATTGTTGCAATGCCAAAGTAGATAAGTAACGATAGTATATCATTTAGTGTTGTAATTAATGGACCAGAGGCCACTGCTGGATCGATGTTGAATTTATATAATATTAGAGGAATAATGGTCCCAGCTAAAGTCCCAATAATTAGGGTCATAACTAATGAACTTCCAACCACTAACCCTAGAACAGGATTTCCTTGCCAAACAAAAGCTATAATGGAAATTAATATTCCACAGGTAATGCCTATTATCAATCCAACTTTAAGTTCTCGGATAATAAGTCTAAAAACAACTCCTTTATCCGTATCAGTAGTAATTAGACCTCTTACAACAACCGCTAATGATTGAGTACCTGTATTTCCAGTCATCCCTGCTATCATCGGCATAAAGAAGGCAAGTGCAACAACTTTAGACAATGTTTCTTCAAAACCACTAATAATAGTTCCAGACACTAATCCGATAAATAAAAGTAAAATAAGCCAAGGAAGTCGGCGATACGCAGCCACGTGTGCCTTTGTGTCAAAATCAATAGCTTTACCAGATGCCGAAAGTTTTTCAATATCTTCGTTTGCTTCCTTAATGACAACGTCAATAATATCATCAACGGTTACAATTCCTAATAACTCATTATTATTATCTACAACAGGAATTGATAAAAAATCATAACGCTCAATAACATGCGCTACCTCTTCTTGGTCTTCATAAGCGAATACGGAGATAACTCTGCTGTACATAATATCTTGAATTTTTTCATTCTCATCATTTATTATTAAATCTCGATATGAGACTACACCTACTAATTTTTTATCTTTATCAATTACATACAGATAGTTAATTGTTCCCGAGAACTCCGCAAATATTTTAAGTTTTTCAACTGATTCACGAACCGTATAATGTTGAGGGATCCACACAAAACGGTTTGTCATTATTCGTCCTGCCGTTTCAGGGGGATAATTCATGATATTTTGAACGATTTTAGATTCTTCTTGTTTCATACCTGAAAGAAGTTCTTCAATTTTATCCGGAGATAGGTTCTCTAACAATGAAGCTAAATCATCGTTATCCATTAGATCCATTACTTGACCTGATTTTTCAATTCCTAATTTAGTAAGAATTTTTAATTGATGTACTTTTTCAAGTTCCTGTATTAGTTCCGCGATTTGTTCTGGAGTAAGAAACAATAAGAAACGTGTATGATGTTTTTCTGGAAGCCCCTCAAAAATTCGAGCAATATCATAAGGTTGGAGTTCTTCTAATATTGCTTGAAATTCTTTCTTTTTTCCTTCTTTTAATGCTTTTATGATTTGAAGAGTTATTTGGTCTTCAGTCATGTCTTTTATCATCTTCGCCACTCCTTTTTTGAGGAGCAAAAAATAGTTCCCCTTAACGATATATCAAAAGTAAGAAAAATATTTTATAATTCCCCTTCCTTAATCTTTGTATTTATTTGATATTTATTATGCTTAGAGTATAAGGTTGTGAATAGTTATCCACTATCCTCACCTCCAAGAAAAAAATAAAAACACCTCCATTAAAAATGGAGGTGTTCACACGGTACATTTACGTACATTTCTGAATGACAAATACACATACGTACATTGTCTGAATGACAAATACATAGCAGAAATCCTGTTCCTCCATTCGTAGAGCTTTAGCACTGTGTGGCATAGGACAACGCCAGCTACATTAAAAACCACCTTATGTCGATGGTTTCTGTTGACCCATTGGCGTCTTTCGACATTTTTGGGCAGTAGCATATCTCCTACACAGGAGCCTCACCTAACGAGGATATTTAGTTTACCAATCCACTCTAAAAGAGTTTCTTTTAGAAGTCAATGTTTTTTTATTAATAAAATTAGATATTGACGCTAGTTAATGATAATAAAAAAACCGCTAATTAGCGGTTTTTTTGGTTAACTTATCAACTTCCTGTTAGATTCCAGCCATATAGTCAACAAAGACCTTCAATTCTTTGGGCCGGACAAACACTATTTCTCCTTTTTTTAATTCAAGATTATTATATTGTTCTTTAGTAAGTTCGATTTCAAGCGGTTCATTTATATCCTGACGAATCACTTCAATTCGGACAATAGGTCCAATTGTATGAATATGGTCAATAACAGATGCAATCGAATCCGTTTCTAATGATTCTCTTTCTATGATAAAGTTATGAGCTCTTACATAACCCGTACTCTCTCCATCCTCACTGTCTGGAACATGTATTTCCACATTTCCTGTTGCCAATTTCCCTTGATGAACCTTGCCCTTGAAAAGATTGACACTGCCGAGAAAATCGTAAACAAATGGATTTTTGGGTTGATCATATACTTCTTCCGGAGTTCCAATCTGTTCAATTTTCCCTTCATTCATGATTACAACTCGATCAGCAACATCCATCGCTTCTTCCTGATCATGTGTCACAAAGACACTCGTAACATTGAATTCATCATGAAGTCTTCTTAGCCAACGCCTAAGTTCCTTACGCACTTTAGCATCCAGTGCCCCGAATGGTTCATCAAGCAAAAGAATATTCGGCTCTACAGCAAGAGCCCTTGCCAATGCCACACGCTGACGCTGGCCACCTGATAATTGAGAAGGATAACGGTCCTTATATCCTTCCAACTTAACTAGCTGAAGCAATTCTGTAACTTTTTGTTCAATCGCTGTTTTACTAGGTCTTATTTTTCTTGGACGAACCTTTAAACCGTAGGCAACATTATCAAAAATGGTCATGTTGCGAAAAAGAGCATAATGCTGAAAGACAAAACCCACATTCCGATCTTTCACATGTTTATTGGTGTAATTCTCTTCATTAAATAAGATATTTCCGTTCTCTGCCTGTTCAAGTCCAGCAATGATACGTAGTAATGATGTTTTTCCCGAACCAGAGGGGCCAAGTAGCGCTACAAGCTCCCCGCTTTTTATTTCCAGATTGATATTTTGGAGGGCTTGATAAGACCCATAATATTTTGTAACATTTTCGATGATGATACTCATTACTTTCCCTCCTAACTTACTTTTGATGATTTAAAGTCTGTTTTCCATTCTATGAAAATTTTAATAACCAACGTTATGATTGCAAAAATGGACATCAGTGATGCCACGGCAAAGGCCGCTGAAAATTGATATTCATTGTATAAGATTTCAATATGAAGTGGCATCGTGTTCGTCATCCCGCGTATATGGCCTGATACGACCGATACGGCCCCAAATTCTCCGATTGTCCTCGCATTACATAAAATGACTCCATATAAAAGACCCCATTTAATATTAGGAAGCGTTACATACCAAAACGTCTTGAATCCTCCTGCTCCTAGTGTGAGCGATGCCTCTTCTTCAGACGTTCCCTGGCTTTGCATGAGCGGAATTAATTCACGTGCAATGAATGGGAAGGTAATGAAAATAGAGGCGATGACAATCCCTGGAATCGAAAAGATCACTTTAATATCATAGTTTTGCAACAATGGACCAAGGGCCCCATGTAAGCCAAATAAAAGTACAAAAATCAATCCAGCAATGACTGGTGAAACCGAAAAGGGTAGATCAATCAAAGTTATTAAAAAGTTTTTTCCTTTAAATTCATATTTTGTAATCGTCCATGCCGCCACTACCCCAAATATAGCATTAAGGGGTAACGTGATTAGGACAACGATTAATGTTAATTTAATGGCAGACATAGAATCAGGATGGGCTATGGCCGCAAAATAAGCATCAGCCCCCTTTTCAAAGGCTTTTACAAAGATTGCGATTAATGGAACAACTAAAAATAAAGTAAGAAATAGCAACACAATGGAAATAAGAATCCACTGTATAGATTTAGGCTCTTTCGTTGCGTTTCTCGTTAAAATGACTGGTTTGTTCGTCTCTGCAGCCACTGAATTGTGATTTGCCAACATGTCCCCTCCTATTTCCCGGTATATCTTTTGCTAGTCCACCATTGTAAGATATTGATGGTAAACAAAATTAGAAATGTAATAATAAGCATGACGGTGGCCACAGCGGTTGCACCCTGATAATCATACTGTTCGAGTTTTGTCATGATGATAAGCGGTGAAATCTCTGTTTTAAAAGGCATATTTCCTGCAATGAACACAACGGATCCATACTCTCCAAGCGCCCTCGCAAAAGAAAGTGCAAAACCCGTCAAAATCGCTGGTATCAATTCAGGAAAGATGATTTTAATAAACGTCTGCATTCGATTCGCCCCTAGCGAAGCAGATGCTTCTTCCATTCCTTTTTCTATATTTTCAAGCACCGGTTGGACCATGCGGACAACGAATGGCAGACCGATAAATATCAGGGCAATGATAATCCCGATGGGAGTGAAGGCAATTTTAAAGCTGAAAAATTGGCCAATCCACCCATTCGGTGAGTACAAAGTGGTCAATGTAATCCCCGCCACAGCAGTCGGCAGGGCAAATGGCAAATCAACTAGACCATCGATGATTCGTTTGCCAGGAAATTCATAACGAGTCAGCACCCAGGCAATTAAAACGCCAAAAACTGCGTTCACAAAGGCCGCAGTTAAAGCTGTCAGAAAGCTTAGTTTATAGGAAGCAACGACCCTCGGTTCGGTAATAGTCGCCCAAAAATCCTGAAACCCCATTGTAAATGTGTTTAAAAAAACCATGGATAATGGAATCAAAACGATGATGGATAGATACAGCAATGTAAACCCCATCGTTAGTCCAAAACCAGGTATGGTTCTTTTTTTCTTTTGTTTAACTTCCGCTATATTCATCGATTCGCCCCAGCTCTTTCTGATTGATTAGTGAAGGAGAAAATGTGAATTTACATCTTCTCCTCCAACGCTTATTGTGGTTGATAAATTTCGTCAAATGTACCACCATCATTGAAATGTGTTTCCTGGGCTTTTTTCCACCCGCCGAACTTTTCATCAACAGTCACCATATCAATATTTGCAAACTGGTCCTTGTATTTAGCAAGAACCTTCTCATCCCTCGGACGATAGAAGTTCTTTGCTGCAATTTCTTGACCGGCATCTGTATAGAGGTATTCCAGATAGGCCTCAGCGACTTCCTTCGTTCCTTTTTTCTCCACCACTTTATCAACAACAGCTACTGGAGGCTCAGCCAAAATACTGATCGAAGGATTGACGATTTCATATTTATCATCACCGAATTCTTCTAGTGTTAAATAAGCTTCATTCTCCCAAGCAATTAGTACGTCACCAATTTCCCTTTCCACAAATGTGGTCGTTGCACCTCGTGCTCCTGAATCCAAAACTTCAACATTTTGATAAAGCTTTTTCATAAAATCCTTCACTTTGGTTTCATCATTATTAAAACTCTTTTCTGCATAAGCCCATGCAGCCAGATAATTCCACCTTGCTCCACCGCTTGTCTTTGGATTTGGCGTAATTACGGAAACATCCTTTTTGATTAAATCATTCCAATCTTTTATACCTTTCGGATTATCTTTTTTTACTAAAAACACGATAGTTGATGTGTACGGTGTCGAGTTTTCAGGTAAACGTTTTTGCCAATCTTCCGCTAATAAGTTACTAGCTTCATAAATGGCATCAATATCATAAGCCAATGCCAATGTCACGACATCCGCTTCCAACCCATCAATAACCGCTCTACCTTGTTTACCAGAACCGCCATGAGATTGCTGAATCGTTACATCCTGACCTGACTCTTCTTTCCAATGTTTCACAAACGCATCATTAAATTCTTGATACAGTTCACGCGTCGGATCATACGACACATTCAAAAGCTCCACAGACTTAGAGTTCCCTTCTCCTTCTGTTTTTTCTGAATTACATCCTGCTAGTACTCCAAAGGCTAAAATCAAACTTGAAAATACCATCAACTTTTTCATAAACTTCCCCCGTTTTTCACTTTTTCCAACAAAAAAGACATACTATTTCCTTCAATCAATATATAAGGAGATAGTATGCCTTCAGTTTTCTGATCAGCAAATATTCTGTTTTTATGTATCATTACCATAAAACAAAGTATACCAAGTTGTCAACTATGTTTTTTCTTTTTTTCTTCCCGTGACTCTTATTGAGATTAATAAAGTCTGTATTAATGGAATTATATAACCAACGCAAAAGAGCTCAATCTCATGAGATTGAGCTCTTTTGCATTCTTTTTTCTCGCTTATACTAAAAACTCAAGATTTTGATTCTTTTTGATATAACTTATTGTCCACAATATACTGATAACATTGACCAGGCAGTAAATATCTCGGTTCTCCACCCATCGCGAACTCATCTCTTATATATGTCGAACTGATTTCCATGGAGAGACCTTTATCGATAAGGTGAAATTTATTGCCATCATCATAATTTCTCAGCAACGGACTTTTGGAAATGATTTTTAGCATATCTATTCCATCCCGGGCCATGACGATAAATTTATGATTAGCAATCAACTTTTCCCTTAATTTCCAGCGTAAGTGTACCGGTAATTCCTGATTATCAATATCTTCAAGAAGATCGGCACCCATAATGAAATAAACATCATCCTTCGGGTACTGTTGTTTAAAGTATTCCATCGTATACCAAGTATACTGTTTACTCGTCCCAGCCCGTTTATTAATTTCATAATCACTAACACCGAACAGCGGGTTGTCCTCGATAGCTAGCCCAAGCATATCCCAGCGATGTTCATTACTCGTTTTCATCTGTTTATCAATCCGATTATCGGCGCAAGGTAAAAAAATAACTTTGTCCAACTTAGCACGATGTGCAATGGTAGATGCTGTCCATAAATGGACATTCGTAACTGGATCGAAGGAAGATCCGTAAACTCCAATTTTGCCCATCTCTTATTCCCCCTTGTTTAACCCTTCCTTTTCAGCACAGCCCTGACCGGACTGCCGTCTCCCTCTTCTAACGCAAGCGGCAGTGCTGCCAAATCATACAGTCCCGGCTCCACGCTTTCTAGGACTAGACCTTCCAAGATATGAATACCACAACCTGATAGAGCATGGTGGGCAGGCAATTCTTTGCTGTCGAGATAGTCAACGGAAGGCAAATCAAGTCCAAGCAACTTCACTCCTCTATCAGCAAGATAAGGTGCTAATTCAGGATCAATTGTAGGAATCCATTCAGGAAAACGGCTGAGGTCCTTCCACTGTCCTGTTGCCAGTAATAACCGTTCGATGCCTGTAAAGTCGATACCTGTAAAAGCCTTAACTCCAATACTTTTAGCAGCATCTATCTTTACTAAAAGTGCTGGGCCAATATATAAATCCAAATCGAGCTCAATGATTTTTTTTCCGTTTTCATCAAAATGGAAAGGAGCATCAATATGTGTTCCTAAATGTGTACTCATCCGAATTTCCCCAACATTGACTGATGATCCCTTTGCTATTGAAGAATTCAGACGATATGAATACGGTGTATCTCCTGGCCAATATGGCGTATTTTCGTTCAGTCGCTGAGAAATATCTCTCTATAGATTCATATATTTTCCCCTCCAGTCTTGCTTACAGCTTTGTTCGCAGTGTCCAGAGTTCGGGGAAAAATGGCTGGTCGACCACTTTCTTTAGGTAGCTCACTCCCGACGAACCACCTGTGCCCATTCTTTGGCCGATGATTCTTTCTACCGTACTCATATGATGGAATCTCCAAAATTGTTGCTGACTACCAATATCAAGAAGCTTTTCGGCCAGCTCATATAAGTCCCAATATTTATGAACATCGCGGTAGACCGTCAGCCAGGCACTCTCCACACTGGCATTTATTCGATATGTTTCAGACCAATCCCTTTTCAAAACGGATTCATCAACCGGAAGACCTCTTGCAGCCAAGGCCCCAATCGCAGCATCATAAATACTAGGTTTATTTAAATTAACCATCATCGTTTCATAAAGTTCAGGCTGATGTCGAAAAACGGTCAATATTTGCGTATTCTTTTGGCCCATTGCAAATTCAATCAACCGGTTTTGAAATGATTGAAAGCCAGAAGAGTTTCCGAGTTTCTCACGGAATTCCATATAATCCGATGGCGTCAAGGTCGAGAGAACATTCCACGATTGAACAAGTTGTTGTTGAATTCTTGATACCCTAGATAGCATTTTAAAAGAAGGCTCCAAACGTCCTGCCTCAATATTGTCTGTTGCTGCTGTTAATTCATGAAGAATCAGTTTCATCCATAATTCACTTGTTTGATGAATGATAATAAACAACATCTCATCATGATGACCGGAAAGCAGGTGCTGACTCGATAGAATTTGATTTAAATGTAGATAGTCCCCATAGGACATATCCTTTTCAAAATCAGTAACCATTCCTTCTTCTAAACGATTCTTATCAGTCGGTCCCTTATCCATACTCTCTCTCCCTTTACGTTCTTTTTATTTTCATCATTAACAAATAAGCGATGCAAAGAAAGATCAGCCAAGGAACACCGAACTGGAGAACGATTTTAAATGGACCAGTGAACCAAGTCGATACCGTCAAAGCAAACAGCAGAAATGCACCTAGTATCGTTAAATATGGAAAGCCATACATTTTCACCGGCAACTTCCGCCCTCCAGATTTTTCCCAATCCCTCCTAAAATACAAATGTGAGATAAACACCATAAACCAGGTGAAAATAGCTCCGAACATCGAAATCCCCATCATGAACGCATATGAAGTATCCGGAAGCAGAACTTTTACACCAGCAGCCAGAAAAATGCCCAGCGTAGAGATGAGTAGGGCACGTAATGGAACACCTTTTCGGCTCACCTTTTGAAATAATGCAGGAGCCTGCTTTTGCTCGGATAATGAAAATATCATTCTTGTAGAAGCATATAACTGGCTATTCATCGCAGATAGAGCTGCTGTTAGCACAATAAAATTCATTATTCCTGATGCTCCTGGAATATTCAAAATTTCCATTACCTTTACAAATGGGCTTTTATCGATTCCAGCGGACTGCCATGGTACAATCATCAACATAAGACCGATTGTCAGTACATAAAAAGTAGCAAGTCTGAAAACAGTTGCCTTTAAAGCTTTGGGCACGGCAATATCCGGGTCTTTTGCTTCTCCCGCTGTCACTGCAATTAATTCCGTCCCTAAAAAGCTGAAGAGAGAAATAAATATTGCAACCCAAAGCCCCCAAAACCCGAATGGCATAAACCCTCCGTCATTGACATAATTCTCTACCCCAATACCACTTGAGGGTTCGGCGCCAATCACCACGTATGCTCCAAGTAAAATAAAAATAACAATAGCGCTAATTTTAATCATTGAAAATACATATTCAAAATTTCCGAATGTATTGACACTCGTTGCATTTACATAGATAAGCAGTGCAGCAAAAAGAAAAATCCACACACTTCCAGCTACATCAGGGAACCAATATTTCATGTACACGGCGATTGCACTCACTTCGACTCCAATAGCAAGGACATTCGCTATCCAATATGAATATCGCACAACAAAGCCTGCAAATGGACTGATATATTTTTCAGCAATCGTTCCAAATGACCCTGATGTTGGATAGGCTACAGTCATTTCTGCCAAACAGCCCATCAACAGGAGGACAATGAATGCACCTGCTGCATAGCTGATTAATACACTTGGGCCTGCGGTCGAAATCGCAAGGCCGCTGCCCAAAAACAAACCGGTACCAATTGCACAACCCATGGCAATCATTGTGATTTGATTTGACGATAACTTACGATGCAACTTATTTTTCTCCATACGGTTCTCCCATCCTAGGCAATGATTCCCCGTTTATTTTCATAGTTTTCATATAACCTTCCGTCCATGATTTTTTTAAGGACCTGTACCGTTTCAAAGACTTCCTGAAAAGAGGTATAAAGAGCAACAGGTGCTAGTCGGATCATATTAGGTTCACGGTAATCGGGTATGATAGCCTCTTTTTTCAATGCTTTACATATTCTTGCCGCTTCCTTATGTTCAAGGATGATATGACCGCCCCTTTTTGATTCATCCCTTGGACTACCAATTTTAAATCCGTAATCAGTAAGTTCCGAGTCGATTAAATCCATTAGATATTTCGTCAGCCTCAAAGATTTTGACCGAACCTGCTCTATTCCCACTTCTGCAAACATTTCAAGTGAGCCTAAAAGGGGAGCCATGCTTAATATATGGGGAGTCCCAATCTGAAAAGCACCGGCAGAATTTGCCTGTGTAAAGGAATGCTCCATATCGAACTGCTTATCCTTCCTCGATCCAAACCATCCTGCCAATCCCGGCTTCTTGTCAAAATGCTTACGGTTCACATACAACCCAGCTACACAACCTGGCCCACCATTCAAATGCTTATAATTACACCAAAATGCAAAATCCACTTCCCACTTGTCAAACCAATGCGGAACAGCACCTATAGAATGACAGCCATCGAACCCAATCATGATCCCACGTGCATGGGCTTCCTTGGTTAACCTTTCAATATCAAGGATCTGACCGCTCCGATACAAGACCGTCGGCAGTACAATCAAGGCTATTTCCTCGTTCATCGCTGCAATGATGTCATCTTCCTCAAGGAATTTCCCATCACGGCTTTTCACCTGAACTAAATGTGTCGCAGGATCAAGTCCATGTAATTGGAGCTGGCTTTGGAGAGCATAAATATCACTGGGAAACGTTAGCTCATCCGCCAAGATTTTGTTTCTACCAGCTTTCGGTTCAAAAAAAGTTGCCGCAAGCTGATGCAAATTAGCTGTCGTTGACCCGCTCATTATCACTTCATCCCCTGCAGCCCCTACCAATTGGGCACTCAACTCTCCCAATCTCTCAGAAAAGTAAAACCAAGGCTCAGCGCCCTCCATCCACCCATTTATCCCAAACCTTTTCCAGTCTTCCAATGACCTCATTAAGCTTTTTTCCGCCCGCTTCGATAAAAGTCCCAATGAGTTCCCATCCAAATAAATCATTCCGGGATTCAAATAGAATTCCTCTCTGTATGAAACTAGGGCATCTTGCTGATCCAAAGTTCTCGCATACTCTTTTGTAGACATAAAATTTTTTATATCCATTTTGTCCGCCCTTTCTTCCTTACCACTATATTTCACTTGTAAATCCCTACTCCCTCCCAGGCCAACCTTATCATTCTGTTAGGATCTTTTTCAATATAATCCTTTTTATCAAAAATCATAGTGTAGTGGTTGTTTTCATCATATTTCGGCCAGATTTCCCCTTCTTCGGGATTTGGGTTTCCATATTTCGCAAAGTTAACCCAATGACCTTGAATCCTTTGGGAAACCTTAAGCGCTGCTGTTTTGGATCCATAAGAAGTAATCCGTTTGCCCAATGCCGAGTCGAATGTCTGGAAGGCAAATAGAATTTCCATTCCATGGGTCGCCCCTAATTTGCTTAAACGCAGTGCCGGCGTTTTATAATCAAAACGATACATCCACGTTTTTTCAAAACGACTGTACGCCTCCGCATACCAAACGGAAGGAATATGGAAAGTCGCATCACGGCCAATGCCAAGCGCCGCTTCCTTTTTAGGGAAGTTCATATAAGCATTCGTAATTCGCTCTTTCGCCTCTGGATCAGTATTTTCGAACATTTTATGAATCATCTCTTCATTAGTTGGGATTAAAGGGGGATCCATTTGTTCAAATAATGTCGCTTCGTCTCTATTTGTTCCTATAAGCAAGGGTATCCCCTTTGCTTTTCCGGACCGAATCGAATCTAGTGGATAATCAGGCAGGAAGTCACCATCAACGACAGGTCCAAAAGATAGGGAACCAGGCATAGCTTGTGAGTTTTCCTGTAAGAGTTGGTAAGAGGCGGCGACAATTTCTTGAACTGGAAGTGTTTTTAATCGATGGATTTCATTCTTGCCAATTCCCAAGATATCCAGGAATTTTTCACTGAATTGTCGTGCAAATGCTTTTCCGTAAACAGATGTTGGAGCAGAACTTTCTGCAATAGCCTGTTTAAAAAGACCTCTCGCTGAAGGTACAGTAAGTAAGGTCGTTACGGCATTTCCTCCAGCTGATTCGCCAAATATCGTAACATTCTCAGGGTCGCCGCCAAAGGCTTCAATATTCTCTTTCACCCATTTCAAAGATGCCACTTGATCACGTAAGCCTAAGTTGGTTTCAAATGGTTCTCCATCATCTGTCAACTCAGTAAAATCCAAATATCCAAGTGCACCTAACCTATAGTTGATGCTTACCACGACTACGTCTCCATTCTTAGCCAACAAATGTCCATTGTACATATCAATAGATCCAGCTCCCGTTATATATACCCCACCAGGAATCCATACCATGACCGGGCGCTTCTTATCATCAGCTCTTGGTGACCAAATATTCAGGAACAAGCAATCCTCATCCATTTTTTCATTGCCAGCCATTCCTGTTCTTACAGCCCGATCCATCGGCTGTGGCGGAACGGCACCAAAATCCACTGCATCCAAGACACCGCTCCATTTTTCAACTGGCTCCGGCGAGCGGAAACGCAAAGCATCAATTGGCGCTTTCGCATACCTGACTCCACGCCAAACGCATACATCGTTTTCCATAGTACCTTGAAGATGTCCTTTTGCCGTCGTTACGATTGATCCAATCATACACTCTCACCTCTTCTTATAGTTATAGTTACTTAAGTTCTTCTTTTTCCATTCCCTTATATCCTTCATCTTTATCGAAAAAAGATTTATAAGGCTATTTCAACCAAAAATAATTCAAATAAATGTTCTACTCATAGTCAACTTCATATTCCGGTATTCCTATCATCCTTAAGGATTAGAAACGCAATTGTGTGGACATTCCCATTAGTGGGCATACGACCACGAATATTACTCCGGCCAAAATTATTAGTGGACAACCACTGTTCATGGATAAGACTTTTAACCAAAATATTATAGGCAAGTAAAATCAGTTATCTACTCATATTTAGATAGTTTGTTCAAAATGGTGATTCCCCTGATGTGAATTTTATTAAATCAAAACAAAAAAAGACCAATTCAGGTCTTTTTTGTTGAACGAGGAAAATATTTAGGTGAGCATAGTAATGATGCTTAATAAAGACCCTCCTCGAACGGACAGCTGTTTTGCAGCAAATTTTAATTGCTGATCATCGAGCTGATCCAATAACGGTTTTAATTCAAGCAGTTCTTTTTCCAGTTCTTTGATGTCTGATGATATCTTGTCTACTTGTACATTACTAGTAAAGTTAACATTTGTTTACATATTTTTACGTTTATATTACAAACTGGGACGATACGTCCAGACTAGTTATTTTGAAGCCGGAAGTAATGACTACTATGCAGGGAATTGGAATGTTCGACTAATTACCAATTCTTCGGCATATATTAAATAGATTTATCCATTAGAGAGATATTTTCCGTTTGAAAGGAATAAGTCTGATTATCTGTAACTCTAGGGATACTGATTGTTGGGTTAATTCACAAAATGAGCTACGGATGCCCGTATCATTTGTTTAGGCAAGTTCAAATGTAGTCGAAATACTATTTTAATTGCCTTCCTCAACATATATCTTATTGGAATGCTTATTTTCTAGGAAAAGGAACCTGTACATTCCAACCCATTGAGACCATCTATGCATAAGTTGCCCATACAAAAAACCGTCCTCAATAAAGAGAGGACGGATTTAAGGAATTATATATTTCTAATGCTTTTTACACTTACTCTACTACCGGAAGCCAACCTTTTCTATTAATCAACTTCTCCCAAAGTGGATCTGGAATGACAAGTTCATCCTGATCTTTCTTGGAAAGAGTCGTACGTATTTCAATTTCTTTTCCTGCCCTGATTTTTTCAATCCAATGCGGTTCCATAAGCAGTTCTCGACCGAGGGCGATAAATTGCACGCCTGTTTCCATAGCTTCTGCTACTTCCTCCGGTGTGTGTAGGGAGCCTACACCGACTATCGGGATACGATTACCAACCTTTTCATGAATTTTAACGATTCGGGATTTTGTCCTATCACTTTCACGGAATGAACCATTCCAGAAATGACCTACCGATATATGTAGATAATCTAAGTTTTGATTAGCTAGTCTATCGACGAACTGGAGCGTGTCATCCAAAGTGATTCCAGGATTGCTGCCCTCTTCAGGAGAAATGCGGTAGCCGATAATAAATGGCTTTTTCGCATGCTCAGCCACTGTTTTTTCCACTTCGTTTACAAGGGTAAGCGGAAAAATCAATCGTTTCCCTAGAGTTCCTCCCCATTTATCTGTCCGACGGTTCGAGTGTGGCGAAAAGAATTGTTGAAGCAAATACGTATTGGCCCCATGAATTTCTACGCCATCAAATCCTGCTTCGATGGCTCTTCTAGTTGCTTCTCCAAATGCCATAATAACGTCCTGAATTTCGTTTTCCGACATTTCCCGTGGTACCGGTGCATCTTGTTTGAAAGCAATCGCACTCGCGGAAACAGGTTGGTTATCAGGTACTAATTCGGGTGGACTTTGCCGACCACCATGATATATTTGTAAAATTGCTTTTGACCCTTTAGCTTGAATCGTCTCAGCCAATTTTCTCAAAGAAGGGATAAATAAATCATCATCTACACTAAATTGACCTGGAAACCCTTTTCCGCCAGCTATTACATAAGCACAAGCCGTAATCACCGCACCAACACCTGCCGAGCGTTCCGCATAATAAGCCAGTTCATCTTCGGTTATAAAGCCATGATCATCCGAAGAATAAGTTGTCATCGGAGCCATCATGATACGGTTTTTCACTTCTACCCCTGAAGAAAATTTATAAGGTTGAAAGATCTTTTCGTATTTTTGATTCATGCCATTCTCCCCTTTTTTTCTTAATGGTGGTGATGCCCGTGAGGTTCTTTCGAAGGATTAGTAATTTCAAAACCTTCTTCCGGAACGTAAAAATATTTAATCCATACCCCATCCAGAAATTCCTCACGTGAATCAAGCAAAATATCTATATCTTTATCTGTTTTGACAATTTCGTCATGTTCTGTCGGCGTATCAAGTTTCATCTCATAGTGAGCATGATCACCATGCATATGCGTGATATATACTCGAATCATTTTGCCTTCGGCTTCTTCACTGCTCAACATATTTTGTAAAACTTTTGCTGCATTACGGTTAATTTTGCATTTCATATCCATTCCTCCAACATAAATATTATCTATGTACTAAAATTCTACCCAATTAAAGGATATCTGTAACATCCATTTATACTCTTCTTCCAAGACCGTGTCTATTTAAATGCTTATCAACGGTCAGCAGGAAAAACGATGCCAATTTGCTTTCTTGCTTCATCCATGATTTCTATAGTCAATAGTGAATTCGCGAATGAATTTTTATCCGATTCTATTTTACCCTGATGAATCAATTCAACAAACTCTTTAACTTCATAATACATGGAAGGCATGTCCTGCTTAACCGAAATACTTTCCCTAGAACCATCCCGATAATGGATATCTACTGCTTCGGGTCCGGAAATCTTATTAATGAGAATACTTCCATGTTCGCCTTGTATTTCAGATGGCTGGTTGGATTCCGTAATTTTCGAATACATTACGACCGCTTCCATTTCGTCATAGGAAAGTAATATGGTTCCCTGTCCATCTGCCCCTGATTCAAGCAATGTTCCTGTTGCCTGAATCTTATTTGGTTTACCGAACAGTACAACAAGTGGGTAAATGACGTAAATCCCTAAATCCATTAATGCGCCGCTTGAAAATTCCGGATTGAACGCATTCAAAACTGTGCCTTTTTTATACGCGTCATAGCGTGATGAATATTGACAATAGCCTCCTGAAAATCGCCGTATGGTACCTATTTTACTAATATTTTTCTCGATACTTTCAAAGTTAGGCATTACTGTTGATTTCATTGCTTCCATTAATAGCACTTCATTTTTTTTGGCAGCGGCAATCATCTTCTTAACTTCCACTGCATTCGAAGCTAATGGTTTTTCACATAACACATGCTTTTTATTATCTAAAAATAACACTGCCTGACTGCTGTGATGAGAGTTAGGACTTGCAATATATACAGCATCAATCTCATCGCTTGCGGCCATTTCCTCTAAATTTGTAAATATTGTATGAACTCCATATTTTCCGGCAAATTCCTTAGCCTTCTCTTCTGTACGTGAATAAACAGCGGTTAAAGAAAACTCCTCCACAAGCTTTGCTGCCTCTAAAAATCGCTCAGTGATCCAGTTTGTTCCTATTACTCCTAAACGTATCATCATCATATCCCCTTTCAAACTAACTTATTATGTCCTCAATATACAGACAATTCACTAAAAAAAAAAGTAAAATGACGACCAACGACTGTTTAAATTGGATTTTTCAGGTAATTTTCCTTTATAATCTTTCTATATTACTACTGCCATGATGTTTCTACATACTACCTATTCGGGAAAGAAAACTAAAAAGGAGCGTGTGAAGTTTATGACAGATTTAATGAAAAATAAAGTCGCAATAATTACGGGTGGCGGATCAGGAATTGGCCGTGGCGCTGCACTAAAGCTAGCTGAAAACGGTGCAAATATTGTCTTTTTTGATCGGACAGTTGAAAATGCCGAAAAGGTAAAGGAAGAAGTAGAATCCCTTGGTAGAGAGGCTTTAATCGTCAAAACCGATGTTTCTAAAGCCGATCAAGTTGAAAAGGCATACCAGGTAGCCTTCGACCATTTCGGGAAAATTGATTTCGTATTCGCTAACGCAGGCATCAACGGTGTGATAGCCCCCATCGAAGACATAAAGCCAGAAGACTGGGATCAAACACATACCATCAACCTAAAGGGCACCTTCCTCACTGTCAAATACGCCATTCCATATATGAAGGAAACTGGTGGCAGCATCGTCATCAACAGCTCCATCAATGGAAACCGATTTTTCAAGAATTTTGGTTTTTCCGCCTACAGCTCATCAAAAGCTGGTCAAGTCGCTTTCGGTAAAATGGCGGCACTCGAATTGGCAAAATATAAAATCCGAGTCAACATCATTTGTCCCGGCTCCATCGATACGAACATTCACGACAACACTTTCCCTGAAGATGAAAACTTAAAAAAAATCAGAATCCCAATTGAATACCCGCAAGGTTCACAGCCCCTTGCAAAAAAAGCCGGCACTACCGAGCAAGCAGGGGACCTTGTCTTGTTCCTAGCTTCAGCTATGTCCTCCCATGTAACAGGGACGGAAGTTTATATTGACGGAGCAGAATCACTGTTATAAGAATTGAAAAAAGCAGCCCTGATTTTTATCAGGAGTACTTTCTAAACAAGGTAAAAAGCTGAAACCCTATAATAGGGATTCAGCTTTTTATTTTTATCCTAATCCCTTAACCCCACGGCGGGCAAGAACTAGATAAGCCAACATGGCGATGGCATGACAACTTACCATCACAATACCCATAGGAAGGGGTGAATCACCTGAACCTAGACCCACAAGGGGAGCCATTAGTGACCCTAAGATAAAAGGGAGCAGTCCAATTAAGGCCGAGGCACTGCCTGCTGTTTTTTTCTGATTCTGCATCGATAAAGAAAAACTTGTTGTACCGACAATTCCAACGCTAGAAACAGAGAAGAATAAAGCTATCAAGATTCCTGCTAACCCAATTTCGAGAAGGATAGATGAAAGAAGTAGGATCCCTCCAAATAATGCAAGACATAATCCTATTTGAAGGAGTTTTTCCTCTTTTACCTTACCTGCCAGCCTTCCAGTCACTTGAGAAGCAATAATGATACCCATTCCGTTTGTTGCAAAAATAAGACTGAACGTTTGGGGAGAGACACCAAAGATATTTTGGAGAACAAAAGGCGAGCCGGAAATGTAAGCAAACATTGCGGCACTTACGAATCCTTGTGAAAAAGCATAGCCCATAAACACACGGTCTTTTAATAAATTCCCAAAAGTTCGGAGTGTATCGGTTACCCCTCCTGCACTTCTATGATTAGGAGATAATGTTTCCTTTACACCGAAAAATGCTGCGGCAACCATAAGCACACTTAATACACAAATGACTATGAAAACTCCTCGCCAAGATGTGAACTGTAACAGCTGACCTCCAAAAACTGGAGCCAAAATCGGCGCAGCTCCATTTACCAGCATTAACATGGAGAAGAATTTTGTCAAATCCGTTCCTGAAAAAAGGTCACGAACAATGGCCCTGGAAATGACAATTCCTCCTGCTCCTGCGATACCTTGAATAAAACGTAATAATAAAAGCAATTCAATGGATGGAGCAAAAGCACATAACAGAGATGAAACGCAATAAATGGATAGTGAAATGATTAACGGTACCCGTCTTCCTTTTGCATCACTTAGTGGCCCTAGATAAATCTGCCCTAACGCCAATCCTAATAAACAGGCAGTCAAACTAAGCTGGGCTAAAGACGCACTGCTTTTTAGATCTTCAGCAAGCGTAGGCAGACCTGGTAAATACATATCAAGTGACAATGGTCCAATCGCTGCAAAGGAACCAAGCATAAGAGCCATCAACAGCCTTTTGGATTTAGTCATTTCGTTACCTGATGAAATTGTTTCTTTCAATTCAATCATTACTACCCCTATCCCTTTTAACAAGTTGTTTTTTTCTAAAAAATACGTGATCTTCTTTATTTTACAAAAAATCCAGTCAATTTACGATAAGTATGCTTTCCTTAAGTTAAAGATAATCCGAGTAATTCTATTTAGCACTCTTTTAAAATGATAATGAGGGGATTCAAATTGTTTTGCACCATATTAACCTGTACACAGCAGTCTATCAATATTAAGGTGTATGACGAGAAGTCATATAAAGTTTATGAGAAAGAAGGAGAACTAACCTTATCCACCACAAATAATGAATTAAAAATCACACATGGTTTTAGTAGAGGGATAGAAATTGACGGTTTAGAAACAGCAGGACTTTAAAAAAAAAAGGCATTGTGGTTGATATTTCACTCTCAAAAAAGGACCCCATTTTTTTGGAGTCCTTTTTTCACATGTCATTTTCATAATACTACTAAATTACGTGGAGTATCACCTGCTAAACCATCCATCAAGTTTTGTGCAGCAAGGCTTGCCATTTTCAATCTTGTCGCAATGCTGGCACTCCCGATATGCGGTAACGTAACCACATTTGGCAATGTTAGCAGCGGATGATCCAATGAAACTGGTTCTTCTTCAAATACATCTAATCCTGCCGCCCAAATTACTCGGTTTTTCAACGCCAGATATAACGCCTTTTCATCAACAATCCCACCTCTTGCCGTATTTATGAGTACAGCCGTCTCTTTCATTAAATCCAGCTGATCTGCGCCAATCATATAAGTGGTTTCCGGAGTAAGCGGCAACATGACACAGACAAAATCCGAAACTTGGAGCAATTTTTCAAGGGGCTGATATTCAATTCCTAATTCTTTTTCCTGTTCATATTTACGGCTTCGATTAAAATAAACTAGATCCATATCAAAGCCCTTAGCTCTTTTAGCCAGTGCCTCACCAATCCTCCCTAACCCGATGATTCCCATCGTTGCACCGTGTACATCCTGTCCGGTCAGCTGCATAGGTGACCACGTTTCCCATTGTCCACTCTTTAAATAATCTTCTGCTTCTATCAGCCTTCTTGCCGTTGCAAGCAGCAAGCCAAAGGTTAAATCAGCAGTTGTTTCCGTTAAAACCCCGGGCGTGTTCGTGACCATGATGCCTCTTTTTATTGCACTATGTATATCAATATTGTTATAACCAACCGCCATATTGGCAATGATTTTTAGATTAACCGCCTTTTCAATCAGCGCCTCATCTATTTGTTCCGTCAACAAACAAAGCAACCCATCAATTTCTTCTATTTCTTTTTCAAGCACATCTCTAGGAACCGGTATATCCTCTTGTTCCCACATCGTGACATGATAATTCACTCTCAGCCTATTAACTATTTGTTCTGGCAATTTCCTTGTAATATAGATCTTAGGTTTCAAACTAGGCCCTCCTATACACTTTCTATTTTCTATAGAACGCTTTCTCTCAACATACATTACAGTTTTAGTTATAAAAAATACATGAATATGAAACCTCAACAGCCAAAATTAATTATAAGAATATTGGCTTAATTTCCGGGGTGCTTATTCAATTTTAAAATAAACAAGATAAATAAACCATCCATTACCAGTTATTTTCTCTATTAAAATCTTTTTCATTTGGAAGTTTCCGCTTGACAGTTTCATTTCATTCATCTCATCATAGATTAATAACCCTTTATATATACTTGCTCAATATTAGTAATATCACTATTTAGTTAATCTCAATTTGGGAGGATAGGCGACGTTCATGAAAACTAATACATTACTTGAAATTTATCCAATTATAGCTCCAAGTGCTTTATCATTGAAAAGCATAAACTTTTACTTAGTAAAACAGGATGAATCTTTAACATTAGTAGATGCTGGTATGAATGACGATGTTTGCTGGAATGCATTACAGAACACATTAAAGGAAAATGGTTTTACCATTAAGGATATTACAGAAATTTTGTTAACCCATCACCATGGAGACCATGTAGGTTTGGTTAACCGGATTACTGCACTCCACCCGATTCCTGTTTATGCCCATTCTAAATCCGTTCCTCGTTTAAAACGGGATCCTGACTTCTTAAGTATGAGAATTGAATTTTATAAACAGCTTTACCTTCAAATGGGCTGTGGTGAACTAGGTGATAAACAAGTCGCCTATTTATTCAATGCCGTTGATAATAATAAAGATCAAAGACTGAATTGTGACATCATTGAAATCACGGAAAAAAAATGGCTGAACTTTGAAGTAATCGAATTTCCCGGACATGCCCCGGATCAAATAGCCTTCCTTGACCAAAAAGAGAAACGGCTGCTTGCTGGTGATTTATTGATTGAACATATTTCAAGTAATGCCTTGGTTGAACCTGATGAAAACGGCAATAGAATGCTGACACTCGTGGATCATATCGATTCATTAAAGCGGTGTTTATCATTACAGATCAATCTCATTTTACCAGGACATGGTAATATCATAGAACACCCCGGTTCTTTAATTGAAAAAAGACTCAACAGTATTGAGTCAAAATCACAAAAAATCTTGGCTTTAATAGAATCCGGAATTTCGACAGGTAATGAACTGGCGAAAACCTTTTATAAAGAAAAATATGTAAAAGAGTTCCCGCTTGTCATGTCAGAAATTATTGGTCATTTAGATTACTTAGAATATCAGGAAAAGATCAACAAGGAAATTATCAAAAATGTGGTTCATTATTACGTTAAGTAAAAATCACAAAGGCTGAAATCCACAAAGATTTCAGCCTTTTTATCTTCCCAATTAAGCTTATACACACAAAACAATCTGTCTGGAAAAAATGCCTTTCTTGGCCACACATCGATCTGCAATTTCAAACCCGGCTTCTTCAATCATGTGATCCATCGTATCAATGGTTACGACAACCACCTTGTCAGCAAAGCGTCTGGCATGTTTAAGGATTGAGAGTTGATCTTCCGGAGTCGCATGTGTATATAGATTGTAAGGCATATCAATAATCGCTACATCATAGTTTTTCGTAACATCTGAGATTGGCCCGGTTGTTACATCACCTTCGAGTCCGAAATAAGCAATATTCTCTCTCGATCCATCTGTCACAAGAGGATTGATATCGCGACCATCAATATCTATCCCCATTGATAGGGCTTCCACTAACACTGTCCCAATGCCGCAGCATGGATCAATGGCTTTCACTCCATCTGGATGTGGAACCGCAATGTTAGCAATGGCTCTGGCTACTCTTGTGCTAAGTGCTGTTGAATACTCACGAGGCTTTTTCATATGATGTAACCAAACAGCTTCCGGTTTAACATATTTCCCGAAATACCAACGACCACCAAGTGGCACAATACCAAAGACCTGATCAGGATTACGTACATCGGCATTTCCCTGAATGTGCCAGCCAATTTCCCGTTCAATTTCACGTTGTCCATCATAATCTATTTTTGCTTCTTTATCCAAATCATTAATTTTAACAAATAACACTTTAAATGTTGAATGTGGTAAGTGAATATTTTTTACCTGCTCAACAATTTCGGATATGCTTTCCCCTTCGTACATCACCTCGACCCGTCCTTTTATAAACGGACTTCTGCTCGGTTCAATTTCAATATTACTTTTCAAAATATTAACTGATGTTTCTAAACCGAAGAACGAGCGCATCTCCATATTACATAAAGAGCGTTCATCTGGGCTGCACGTAAAGGTATATATATATGCCGGCAAACGGCTATGATTATTCAATGTATTCCCATCCTTCATAATACGTTAGATTATATCTTTCTATCAAACATAGCTTTAAAAGATTAGAAATGCAAATAGAATCATGACGAAAAACAGCAGGAACGCTGTTCTTTCAGCGTACCTGCCGTTTTTAATAAAATTTAACCATTTACCTTCCTTCATCTAAAGCTAGAAAATACACGCAATATCTTACAACTTCGATTGGAAAAACAAGTGAATGTTAAACAAGTAATTAATCTAATGTATGCAATTGACTATTTATATAATTTGCCCGTGACTCTATGAAATTGAGGATGAAATCAGGTTCTTTATCGAAATTTTCAATATTATCCCTAATATATGGATCTTGCGGAACATACGGTCTGATTTGGTTATACATATCCTGAATAATAGGTTCCATATATCTTGCGTTAAACTGATTGTTCATAATCTCTTTTAAAAGACGTTGATATATTCGACGAAATGTATCTATATCAAGAATTCTTGCAGTTAATGTATTAAAGCCTTTAATACCAACATAATCCTCCTCCATCACCTTTCCATTTACATCTCTCCCCCATGTCGCATCATAATCCCACGGGATGATTTCAAATAGTCCAGTGTCTCCATTTCGGTACAAAGCATAATTGTGAACAAATCCATCAAAGTTTTGTGTGAAAATGACACCAGCCAGCCAGCGCAGA
This sequence comes from Peribacillus butanolivorans, assembly GCF_001273755.1. Classification (GTDB taxonomy): domain Bacteria; phylum Bacillota; class Bacilli; order Bacillales; family DSM-1321; genus Peribacillus; species Peribacillus butanolivorans. The sequence goes on along the minus strand of NZ_LGYA01000001.1, from coordinate 1,012,500 downwards.
TACTTTTCCACATCTACATATTTTACAATTTCCTTTTCAAAATCCACTCTTGGAATTGTATTAATATTGATAATTAATTCTTGTAAATATAATTCATCCTGAGCTGTCCCACATTTTTTTTGATAGCCCAATTCTAAGGATTGTTTAATTCCTTTATCTAAATCACTCATTAACGAGAAATTAGCATCTCCATCAACTGCATAAAAAATAGATCCTTTTGGCAGGTTTCTATTCTTCAAATAATGTTCATCTACTGATTCTAATTCTAGGTATATCCCCTCGTCCTTCCCATTCAAATTCAGGAAAACAAATTGGGATCTTGGTGATAAAGTTCCTATATCTGCAAAAAAATCTAATGATAATTTATTTCTTAGTAAAGATTTATCCTTATATTCAGCGTTTAAATGTACTTCTTTGGCATTGCGATAAGTATTTGGCTTGTAAAAGATTACATTATAGGACTTCTTCCGAAAATCTCGGATATGGGAGCCACGGTAAACGATATCAATATCGAGTTTTTTTCTGTTTATTGTTAACTTTGCACATACCGGATCATTGCACCAAATGTCTCTACGAAGTTCCATTAAATTTACAGGTGGAATAAAAAGCTGATATATAGGTATTTCCTTGTCAGCATTCATATAACCCTTCCCTTTCATTTTCATTTTAATTTATGAAAAAAAGCGAAAGATGCCACAAAAATAACTAATTTTTTTTAAAGGTTTTGCGATAATCAATAGCACATTACGTACAAGCAACATAGTTTATTATGGAAAAGGAGGATAAATATATGTCAAATATTTTTCGGGATATACAAAATGCGGTGGATAGGGCTAATTCTTTTGGGTTAAGTGACTTCATGTATCAGGACCCTCGTTCAAGAGCCCGTTCTACGAGGAAAAAGAATAGAAAAAGGCGCAGTACTCGTCGTTCACCACGCCGCACCAGCAGAAATCGGGCCACATGTAGCATTCAACGGCGCACCAGCAGAAATCGGGCCACGTGTAGCATTCAACGACGTACCAGCAGGAACCGTTCTACTTGCAGGTCTCATCGTCGCTCATGCTGGAGAAGGAGATGTACTTGCAATACTCAACTACGCTCTTGCTGGAGAAGGAGATCTACCTGCAGGACTGAACGACGTACTAGCAGAAATCGGTGTACCAGCAGAAATCGGCGCACCAGCAGAAATCGGCGTACTTTCAACAATCGGCGATGCCATAGAAGGCCTTCCATTTGCTTCCGAAATAATTGTAGATGGAACTTTTAAATGCATGAATATTTTGAGGAGAAATCTTTAGAAGAGGCAACTTTAGAACGTTGAAAATATTTTTAAAGAGGTGATACTTTTTTATCACCTCTATTGTTGATGGATTATGAAAAAAATAACTAGCTTTTTTTAAACTACTAAAGAATCTTTCAAATCTCTCATGAACGATCACCCAATGTAGAAATCAGAATTACTACCATACGCATTAACGGCAATTTAACACATGCCCAATTAGGGGGCATGGACCACCTTCATTATTTTTGCACATTGAAAGTGCGCACCTTACAATGTAGTCAAAAAAAGGATCCTACCGGCTTTAAGACCGGCACGATCCATTTTAATTCTTATTTAACGGAGACCAATTCGAACTGTGCATATACATCCTTCAGCCCTGCTTGAATCGCTTGACCTGCCTTACCACGATAATACATTTGCACACGATCAATCAATTCTTCGATACCATCTTTAAGACAATAACCGCGAAGTAGTTGACGAATGTATTCCCTGCCATGTTCTGTAGCAAGGGTACAGGATGCATCAACAATAACACCATATTTAAAGTCCAATTCTACAGTGATTGTGATAGAATCATATACATTCCTCGCTGCCATACCTTGTGGAAGTTTTGCATGTCCTGCAATAAAATATGTGTTCATCATCTGATCTCCTCTGTCTGTAATTAATGTACGGAAACTTGCTCGAAGGGCCATGCAGGCAATTGCTTACGTAGTTCTTTATCTTGTCTGTAGCCTAGAGCGTATTCCCCCTGCATTACAGTATGAATTTCACGCGTTCCTTCGTAAATGACCGGAGCTTTTGAATTTCGTAGGAAACGTTCCACCGGATATTCATCCGAGTAGCCATAGGCACCATGGATTTGAACCGCATCATTCGCTGCTTCGTTCGCTGCATTACATGAAACCCACTTAGCAAGTGATGTTTCCTTGGTATTACGTTTGCCTTGGTTTTTTAATGTCCCAGCTTTAAAGACCAGCAATCTGGAAATCTCTAGATTCGCGCTCATCTTAGCAATCATCTGTTGAACAAGCTGATGCCTACCAATCTCTTTTCCAAATGTACTGCGCTCATGGCAATACTTTAAGCTTGCTTCTAGACTTGCCTCGATTAACCCTACAGCACCTGCAGCTACTGTAAAACGACCGCTGTCCAATGCTGACATAGAAATTTTAAAGCCCTCTCCCTCTTTACCAAGTCTATTCGCAATTGGAACCTTTACATCCGTTAAAAAGACTTCGCCTGTATTTCCTGCGCGAATTCCTAATTTTCCTTTAATGGCTTTGGATTCCACTCCCTCAAAAGTACGTTCTACAATAAAAGCAGTAATCCCTTTGGAGCCGAGATCATGATCCGTCTTAGCAAAAATGAGGAAATGATCCGCATAATCGCAGAGAGAAATCCAAGTTTTTGATCCATTCAAAATGTAATAATCCCCATCACGTTTAGCCGTTGATTTCATTGCTGCTACGTCAGACCCTGCATTCGGTTCAGTCAGACCGAAAGCGCCAATCCTAGTTCCTTTTGCTTGCGGTACTAAATATTTTTGTTTCTGTTCTTCAGTTCCCCATTGCAATAAAGTCATGCTATTCAACCCTGTATGTACTGAAACTGCAGTGCGGTAAGCCGTATCACCACGCTCTAACTCTTCACAAACGATAGCGAGAGTATTATAATCCATTCCGACTCCACCATACTCTTCAGGGATACAAACACCCATCAGCTGCAATTCTGCCAATCTCTTTAGAATATGAGGTTGAAACTGTCCTTGTCGATCCCACTCTTGAATGTATGGGATAATTTCCTTATCCACAAATTTCCTTACCACTTTTTTCACACTTTGCTGCTCTTCTGTTAATTCGAAATTCATCATCTAAATTCCTCCTAAATAATTTTATTTTGTTTAAATTTGATTATTTCGTCTGGTTTATACCCAATTCCAGCCAAAATCGAATCAGTATGCTCTCCATACAGCGGTGGATGCTTTCTCATCGTGACAGGTGTTTTCGAAAGTTTTAAGGGGGATCCTGTTACTCTCAGATTTTCAACAGTAGGATGCTCCATATTCACCAACATGTCTCTCGCTTTTATTTGGGGATCCTCTAACATCTCTGCGATAGTATTAATTGGGCCATTTGGAATCCCCGCGTTATCAAGCAGCACTTTCCACTCTTTTTTTGTCTTTCTTTTTAACAAATCTTCAACTATCGGTATTAATTCTTCCTTGTTAAGCAAACGATTTTCATTACGCTTAAACTGTTCCAGCTCCGCTAAATCCGGTCTTTCTAAAACATATGTGAATCGCCTGAACTGCTCATCATTTCCTACAGCCACGACTAACTCTCCATCGCTTGCATGAAAAGTTTGATAAGGCACAATATTCGGATGTTGATTTCCCATTCGCTCAGGAGTTATTCCATTGAATAAATAATTGCTGGCAACATTTACTAACGAAGAAACCTGACAATCCATTAACGAAATATCAATTTCCTGTCCTTCCCCCGTTTTTTCCCTATGATGTAAAGCTGATAAAATGCCTATGCATGTATATAAACCAGTCAATATGTCAGCAATAGCAACGCCGACTTTCATGGGACTCCCATCCGTTTCTCCCGTGATGCTCATCAAACCACTCATCGCTTGAATGATATAATCATAGCCAGGTAAATCTTTATAAGGGCCGGTTAAACCAAATCCTGTGATCGAGGCCATAATCAATTGGGGGTTGAATTCCTTTAATTCCTCATAACCTATCCCCATTTTTTCCAAGGTACCTGTCTTAAAGTTTTGAACCACTATATCCCCCGAAGACACCAGCTTACGGAAAATCTCTTTCCCTTTTTCAGACTTTAAATTCAAAGTCATGCTTTGCTTATTTCGATTGGCGCATAAATAGTAAGCGCTTTCTCCTTGGGCAAACGGTGGACCCCAGCCTCTCGTTTCGTCACCTGATTCATGATGCTCAATTTTAATTACATCCGCTCCCAAATCTCCGAGAATCATTGAACAAAACGGCCCCGCCAAAACACGGGATACATCGATAATCCGGACTCCATCCAAAGCTCCATTCATTTTATCACCCCTTTCTAACTGTCGGGATACACAAAAAGAGCCAGCAAAACCAACAATGTTATTACATTGAACGTTTCACTGACTCTTATCCATGGCTTGTCTTCCGGCAAAGGAAGATCAAGTGAACAAAGTCAATTTTATAAATTCTAAGTTTAAACCAAGCCGGCTTTGCAGCAAGGTAACTTGCCGTCATCGGTTTGGTAGATTAAGTATAAATCTATTAATTGAATTTTGCAATAATTTTGTTTATTACTTAATAATAGCTAATTTAATTGTCCCCCTCTCTAAACTATTTAATTATGAATTTGAAATATTGATATTCCTAACACACTCTGAAATCTCTCTATACTCATTTTATGGTGTTTGGAATTGCCTTTACACTTGTGACATGTGATGATTAGAGTACCTAATTTTATATGTAAATAAAATTCATTAGTTCATGCTTTCTTTTCTATATTAAATTTTTTTAATCTAATATTGATCTACGAGGTAATTATAGATTCAAAGGGAGATGGCAAAATGGAAAATATAAAAAACGAAATAGTCAAAGCCATCAGGAAATATTCTACTATTATCATTCACCGTCATATTAATCCGGACCCGGATGCTATAGGATCACAAGTCGGGCTACAACAACTAATTAAACATTCCTATCCCTCCAAGGAGGTTTATGTGGTAGGAGAAGAAGTAGATAGCCTGTTGTTTATTAGTAAAATGGAAGTTATCCCTGATAAAACTTACAAGGGTGCATTAGTGATCGTTTGTGATACTTCTAGCACTTCACGCATTAGTGATTCCCGATATACACATGGGGACATGTTGATTAAAATTGACCACCACCCCGAATATGAACAATTCGGTGACCTTTCTTGGGTTGACCCTTCTTATAGCTCTGCAAGTGAAATGCTTGTTGACTTATTTTTGAATTTTCAAGAGGATTTTAAAATAAACAAAGAAGCAGCTAAAGCATTTTATGCAGGGATAATTAGTGATACAGGGCGTTTCTTGAATGGAAATACTTCTCCTAGGACCTTAAAAACGGTTTCGCTCTTACGAACTTATAATTTTCAGCCAGAAAGAATCCATAACCTTCTTAATACAAAGACTAAAAATTCTTCAAGGCTTCAAAAAGATATTCTTATGAGCTTCAAAGTAACCGATAAAGGGGTAGCTTACTTTATTATGACAAAGGAACTGTTAAATAAGTATGGTGTAGACCGAGTAGAAGCTTCAAACTTAGTTAACACCCTTTCTTCTATTAAAGGAAACAAAATCTGGGTGTTCTTTATCGAATATCCGACGGAAATCCGTGTCAGAATTCGTTCAAGAAATATCCCTATCTCTTCAATTGCCCGGCAATTCAATGGAGGAGGGCATTCATTTGCTGCCGGTGCAACCATCCATTCGTGGGAAGAAGTAGATCATATTATTGAGGCCTTAAATCAAGTTTGCCCAAAGTAAGCTCTAGAGAAAAATTGCCTGCTCCTAGGTAAAGTAAAAAGCCTCAAACTATATCAGTCTAAGGCATGAAGCTCTCTCTACCATTTATCTTTTAACTGCCTTCAGCTCCACTTTACCCAGTTCATCCACTAAGAATGTTAAAATTTTCAGATTTATCATAAGAAGTTATTGGGAAATTCAAAGCAATGGTTGTTTGACTACTCTTTTGACTCATTACAAACCTCTCCGCTTGATATTCGAATTCATTTATTACTTTCATATGATTTGCAAAAACATTTTCGCATTACTATGTAAACCGAATTTAACATTCAATATTTCTCAAATCTATTAAGGCGCACAAAAAAAACGCCCAAGGCCAAAAATCGGCTGAGGCGTTTTTTTACATTTATTACTTGGATACTTCTTTAAGAATAGATAAGTCAATCATACCCTTAATATCACTGCTAGGAACATATCCCGCTTCTTTGCTTATATCAGCCATTTCCTGAATAACTTGTTCATTAACTTCCGTTGTTACTTCTAAGCGTGAAAACGCAGAGGTAACTTCTTCTTTGCTTAATTCTTTTCCAGTTAGTTTCTTTAAATGCTTAATAACTAATTCTTGGCTTTCTTCAGGATTGTTTTGGATAAAATCCACTGCTTTTTTGTGAGCTTTCAAATAAGATGCGGCGAGCCCCTTTTTATCCAAGAACTTCTGACTTGCAGCCACTACCGTGTTTGGTGAATCTTTTCCCCATGCAAACTGATCCCAGTCAAGCACTAACTTTCCCTTTGCCTGGTTTTCCAATACATATCCCCATGGTTCCTGGGTAGCTGCAGCATCGACTGATTTTTGGACAAAAAGTGCTGTTGTGTCAGCGGGTGCTGCCGCATATAACTCAACTGTTCCTCCGTTAGTAGTCGGTTTTAAGTCAACGTCTTGAAGCGCTTTTCTAAGCATGACATCCTGTGTGCTCCCTATAACAGGAATCGCTACTTTTTTACCGTCTAAATCTTTTAAATCCGTTACCTTGCTGCCCTCACTAGACACAAGAACGGCCCCGCCATTAACAGCTCCAGAAATCAGGTGGTATTCCGGGTTTTTAACGTAAAAGTTGAGTAATGGACCAGGCCCAACTGTTCCGACATCAATAGCGTTTGTAGCCATTGCTTCCATAAATAGACCACCATTAGCCACTGTTTTGGTTTCAATCTTAACATCTTCACCGAACTCTTCTTCAAAAAAGCCTTTTTCAAGTGCAATGATCGTTGCACTGTGAGTTAAGTTAGGAAAATATCCAATTTTCACAGTTTGTTTCCCAGTGCCTTTTCCCTCTTCTTTACTTGTGGGTTGTGTGCATCCGCTTACTATTCCGATTAACAATACAGACATAATAAGGGCAAAAAATGATTTTCTCAGCATATTTCCCTCTCCTTTTAAACTATAATCTTATTAAACTACCGTTGATTTACTCCCCATTTCAGTTGAACATTTCGTTCTAGACGTGAGAAGACAACATTATCCACGATTGTTCCGATAATTGCGATAATGATCATTACGGAGATGACCAAATCCATTTGTCCGAGCGATCTACCCATTTCTAGCAATTGTCCAAGACCGCCGCCTCCGCCAAGTAATTCACCTGCCATCAATGCACGCCAAGAAAATGCCCATGCAATTCGCAGCCCGGATATTATTTGTGGAACAGATGCTGGTAAAATCACGGTACGTAGAAAATGAAATCCGGTCGATCCATATGTTTTGGCAACCCGTTGATACAGCTGGGGCACATTCCGGAATCCACTGGTTGCATTAACGGTCATCGTCCAAGTTGCGCCGATAGTGACGATAAAGAGAATCGAAAAATCATTCAATCCAAACCAAATTATTGCTAAAGGGAACCAAACGATACTCGGTATGGACTGTAAAGCCGTCACGACGAATCCAAGCGTATCTTCAACCAGTTTAAAGCGCCAAATGAAATATCCTAATATTAGACCTATTATAATGGCAATCGTAAAGCCGATCAGGATACGGCCAAGGCTTTTTCCGATAGCATCGGTTATTTGTCCGCTTACTAGTCCATTAAACAGAGTTTCCAACACTTGAGTCAGGCTCGGAAACATGAAATCTGGAAGACTGGAAAGTCTAGATGTGACTTCCCATATCCCCGCTATCATCGCGATGAATATGATTCGTCTTAAAGCTGTAATCATTCCCCATTTCCTCCTTCAACACTTTTTCAATTTCCTCCTGCAAGATCGATAGAACCCTTTGTTCAGTGTTCAAAGTTACACTATCTGGCATAACTCCATCTTTCATGGATGGGACGGAAATCGTCTCTTTAATTTTCCCGGGACGGGTTGCAAAGACGATAATTTTTTCAGAAAGCTGAACAGCCTCACGAATATTATGGGTAACAAAAAAGATTGTCACTTTTGTTTTTCTCCAGATTTCGAGCAGCTCTTTATGCAAGACCATCCTCGTTTGCTCATCAAGCGCAGAAAATGGCTCATCCATCAACAGAATATCCGGTTCCATAACCAGCGCTCTTGCAATGGCTACCCTCTGTTTCATGCCCCCTGAGAGCTGATGTGGATAGGAATCCACATAGCGACTGAGGTGAACCATTTTTAAAATGTCTAATGCCTTCGATTTCGCCTCTTCTTTGGGCATTTTCTTTAACTTCAATCCGTATGTAACATTTTCAAGTACCGTTAACCAAGGAAATAACCCTGCCTCTTGAAACACTACGACTCGTTCCGGTCCTGGCTTCATCACCTTTTTTCCAGCTACACGGATCTCCCCTTTATCAGCCTTATCCAGACCAGCAATTAGATACAGGAGTGTCGATTTACCGCAGCCTGATGGCCCAACAATCGAAACGAAGCTTCCTTTCTCGACCTCTATGTTAATCTCATCGAGCACCTTTATGCTTTCTTTCTTTTCATTCAAAAAACTTTTTTCAATTCCATCTATTGTTAAATACATAAAGTCACCCCACTTTTAAATCGCATTGATTTACTAAACATTATTTCTTAATAATGATTAATCCAATGGTTTTTGTCAACTATAAAAATGCAAAAATTCTAATTTATCGGTATTTTTCAATCAACTCTTTTTATTGTATAAATAAAGCAATACTACTTAATTTCGTAAGAAACATTATTCTAGTTCCAACCCATAAATAGACAAATAGCCTGAGACCCTTAATAAAAAAGGATCCAGACTATTCTTCAATGATGATTTTTGTAAACGCGCCAACCTTTCACATTTAAGAAAAGTAGTTGGACCAATTTCTAGCGCAAACATACTTGACAGACTCCAAAGACTACCCTACCTATTTGACGAACTGGAGACATACATATATTCTCGTTTCTATTTTAAAAAATTCTGCTTCCATATAATTTATCCTTCATTTTTTGCGTTCTAGCATGCAATGGTTTCTTCAGAACGATACCTAAGATGAGAGTGATTATTAAAAAGAGAAATAAGACAAAAATATCCTTGCCAGCAACACTCCAGGTTATTCCCCCAACCGATTCACGAAGTAAACCAACTGCATAGGTGAATGGCAAGAAGGGATTGATATGTTGAAAAAATAGTGGTGTCACTTGAATAGGGAAGGTCCCGCCTGAACTTGATATTTGGAGGACCATTAAGACAACACTTATTCCCTTTCCCACATTTCCAAGAACTGAAACAAAGGTGTAGACAATGAGTGTAAATACTGTACTAATCAAGACAGAAAACACGATGTACTCAAATTTATCAGCTACATATACATCAATTAGGATAATATTGCCTATAGAAACACTGAGTGCCTGCATTAACCCAATGATGAAGAATATTAGGTACCGCCCAATATATATTTGATACGGGCTGTAAACTTTATGAGAAACATCCACGCTTAGCATGGAAATTAATATTGTGCCACCCACCCAAAGTGAAAGTGCGGTGAAGAATGGGGACATGGCTGATCCATAGTTTGGAATCGGAAATAAACTGTGTTTATTGAGTAGCACTGGTTCTGAAAAGAAGTCGCTTTCTTGCTCGATGTCATTTTTTAAGAAAGCAATCACTTCTTCCATGTTATAAGACTTATCGATTTCTCTCATTTTAGCCGCTAGAGCCTTTATTTTCGTTTCGATTTCTGGAAACTTATTCTGTAACTTATCGATTTCACCTGTGCGAGTTTCCAACGTTCGATTGGTCTCATTTAACAGTGTCCTTACTTCAGGAAGAACCTGGCTACCCTCTTCCATTGTGAGCTGAACTTTTTTCAATATGGAATCCGTTTCATTCCAAATTTCATTGAATTTTGGTCCTGTTTCCTTTGAATAGTTATCCTGGAAGCTTGCCAAGACTTTATCATTGTTCTCACCAAGATCTATAAGTGAGCCAAAGGAACGGTTATTCAGCGCTTGAAGTTGATTCGAAGCATTATCCCGCAGATTATCCATTAGCTTTATTTCTGGTTGAAGCCAGTTATTCTCACTAAATTGATTGACTCTCACTAATAAATTATACATACTGTCCAACAGGTACAACTCTTTTTTTATCCTCGTTATCCCTTGTTCAACTATCTGATCCACCTCATTGCTAGGCAACTCCTGATTCGTTAACCGGTTTGCCAGCACTAAAATAGATTCATTATCGCTTCTTACATTTGCAAGATCATTTACTAATAGTGGATTGATCCCCTCGAATGCCTGCCTTGTTGAATCTACATAACTAGAAACGTCTGACACTAATTTGTCTTTTTGTGAAGTTATTCCTTCAATTGAATCCAGACCATCATTAACCATCTTAATGATGTCTTCAGCCCTTTTTACATGTGTTTGGACCGTTTTGATATTTTGCTCAAGCTCAGGAAGTTTCTCCTCTAATAAATACACCATATTCTTCATTTTTTGAATGGTCGGTAACTCATTTTGCAATGTGATTCCCAGTTCATTAAAGATTGAAAGGATACTCCCGCTAGCTGTTTTAATAAAGCTTTTGCTCACATTGTCCACAATACTATTAGCCCCTGCTGCAGTCATTTTAGGAGCAATGGAATTGATTTTTTCATTAACATAGTAATCAATCTCCGCTTTAATGGGATCATCTGTCATGATGGTCGCAATATGTTCTGAAAAATCAGCTGGAATGATGATAGATGCGTAATAATCTCCCTTTTTCACCTTTGCAATGGCATCTTTTTCTGTTGTGAATCTCCAGCCTAAATCTGAATTCCCCTTTAGCCCCTCTATAACTTCATTGCCTAAGTTCACGGCTTCACCATTTAACTCTGTACCTTTATCATTATTGGAAACACCGACAAGGATGCCTTCCGTATTGGCATAAGGGTCCCAAGAAGCAACAATGTTAAACCAAGCATAAATAGACGGGATAAACATTAGAAAAATAACAACGATACAGACAAACAAATTCCTATAAATACTTTTTAAATCGTCAATGAAAATTTCTCGAATATTTTTCAAACCTTACCCCCGCGCAAATAGTATTTTGTTACTATTATTCGAAAAATAGTCTCGATCAATACTAAGTAAACATATCCATAGTCTTTCCCCATATTGAAAAGAAGCCGGTGTCGATAACGACACCCGCTCCTAGAGTTTTGACTTATTTCTTTTAATAAAGAATTGCTAGTTGGTACGAATACTTTTTATCCTCTTCTGATTTTTACCTTACCTTCAAACATCTCAATAACACTTCACAACACTTTGTTTACTGGATCCTGAATTTTACTGTATAAGCAGTTACAATTTTGAGACCATAATTACTAACATTCTGAGTTCGTTCTTTATTATATTTTCTAAAAATATTTTTTAATCAGAAATTCATTGATAAAAAAGTGATTTCTCCAGGAGGAAAAACCACTTTTTTTGTCATATTATATTTTAGCGTTTTTCAATTACTTTTATCAATTCTCTTAAATAATCTGGAAGATCTGGAGGGCGTCTGCTGGATACAAGATGTCCGTCTACTACAACAGCCTTATCTATCCATGTTGCCCCCGCATTCTCCATATCATCTCTAATACCAGGTGTACTCGTAACATTCTTCCCCTGCAAAATTTTAGCAGAGATTAAGACCCATCCTGCATGACAGATTTGTCCGATTGGCTTTTTACTTTCTTCCATGCTCTGGATAAGTGTAATCACTTCAGGAAAACGACGAATTTTATCAGGGGCCCAACCTCCTGGGACAAGGATGGCATCATATTCATCCGCTTTAATACTACTATATGCAAAATCTGATACAGCAGGCACACCATATTTTCCAATATACGTTTCATTTGCCTTTTCTCCAGCGAGGTGAACAATCGCTCCCTCTTCTTTTAAACGCAAGATTGGATACCAGAGCTCTAAATCTTCAAAATCATGGTGCACAAGACTGATAATTTTCTTTCCTACTAATCGCATGTAAATCTCTCCTTCTTTATTAAAATACATGGTTCCCCTTCACTTTACTATCCTTCCACATATATTGCCCTTTCCTGCTACCAGCTAATCTTTTAATATAACAATGAAAGTATCTATTTTTGCTACTCTGTTCTCATAGTTATTTTACCATTTAATTCAATATTTTCCTTGCAATTGAATTTTTAGTCTTTCATGATTTTTTCTGCGAAACTAGCATTTCCCCCTACAGAAATTTACAATTTCATCTATGAAATATCTATTATCGACACTGTTCCATTCTATTCTATGGACATAGAAAACCCCCGAACAAGATATTCGAGGGTAAGGTTTATACGTAACGATCTTCTTTGTATAATAAATTGATAAAATAAAAAACGGCAAAAACATTGCTTAACAATGCTTCCGCCGTTCGGATGACCTGTGAGGGATTCGAACCCACGACCCCTTCCCTGTCAAGGAAGTGCTCTCCCACTGAGCTAACAAGTCGTATGTATTAATTAGCTTGTTCTATTACTTAAGTACATAATTTATTATAAGTTTTTTTAATAAAAAGTCAACGAATTATTTTAAAAAAATTTTATGTTTATCTTTTAAGGAATTTCTCTGTTAAAAAATACGAACTAGTGTTCTTTTTTTATTTGCATAAAAAACATACGTTCGTATATAATAAAAGTATGCTAAGGAGTGATAAAAAATGAAATATATTCTTCGTAAACATTTGGAGGGGAATATTCCCTTAGAGATTATTTATCTCTCCGAACAAGGGAAGATTACCCAGCGGAAAATTCAGGTGCTTGAAATAAATCCAGGACATATTCGTGCCTATTGTTTTCTAAGGCAGACAAAACGAACATTTAAAATGAACAATATTCTTTCTGCCCGCCTTATTAAACCTAGGTATGATAGATCCGGATGAAAAATATGGTATTATTTTGTAAAAATTTAACCGATTAATTCTTCCTCTTCCTGAATGTCCTTTTCTTTCTCAGTTAATGATTCTTCTTCATCTCTTAGACGATGTGCTAATCTTGAAGCGGCACTCGCAGCAATACTTGCAACGATATCATCCAGGAATGTATGAACGACTCCTTCTTGCTTCTTATCCAGTTCTTGAATGACACCTATTTTATTTTTATCTAAATGTCCAAAGGTTGTTACAGCAATGCTTCCGTAGCCTAGAACTGCACCAAAGGCAATGGTTTCATCCACTCCGAACAAGCCTTCATCCGATTCAACAATTGATTGCAGTGGTTCTGATAACTTCTTTTGCTCAGCAAGTTTATCAAGCTCCACACCGACTAAAATAGCATGTTGAATTTCCCTTTTTAAAAGAACGCGCTCTACGCTGCGAATGCATTCCTTCAATTTCAAATCAGCTTTGTAAGGGAACTGCAATTCATAAACAATTTCTGCAATGGCTTCCACACTGACACCACGTTCTATTAATGTTTGCTTTGCCGCTCTTGTTACTTCCCTGCTGTGTACGTGTACATCTGTCATTTCTCTGCCACCTCTTTTTTTGTAATATTTTTCTATATCCTATCATTATAGCATTTTATATTTTAAATTTTTAGAAAATATAATGAAATTTTTCTATTTGAAATTCTTGTCACGAGAAAAAGATACGAAGCTGTGATAAAATAGCCAAGTAAGTGGTTTTTCATTATTAATTATAGAGGTGCGGAAGAATGAGTTTACGCAAAGGCACAATAAAAGAGTACATGTTTAAAAGTGAAGCTTTAGCAGAAGAATTGGAGCTACTTGTTTACTTGCCTGCTAATTTTTCTCCACTATATAAATATTCGCTTGTCATTGCTCAGGATGGCCGTGATTACTTTCAGATGGGACGGATTGGTCGCGTAGCCGATGAACTATTAGGGAACGATGAAATTGAGAATATCATCGTCGTCGGTATTCCTTATAAAGATCGATTTGACCGCAGGCGTAAATATCATCCAGATGGGGAACAGCACGTTGAATACATACGTTTTCTCGCCCATGAACTTGTTCCGTTTTTAGATGATGAATTTCCAACCTATCAAATGGGGCATGGTCGTGCTTTAATCGGTGACTCTCTTGGTGGCACTGTTTCTTTATTGGCTGCTCTTCAATATCCTCATACATTTGGGAAGTGCATCATGCAGTCTCCGCTAGCAAATGAAGCAGTATTGGATGCTGTCCGTAATTTTGAGAACCCGCATCTCCTAGAACTTTATCATGTAATTGGGACCGAGGAAACCGATGTTCCCACGACAGATGGAAATCGTGCAAACTTTATAGAACCTAACCGGGAACTGCATAAATTATTAAACCAAAAAGGATTTCCTTGCTTCTATGAAGAATTTGAAGGTAATCACACCTGGAAATATTGGCAGGCAGATTTAAAAAGAGCACTATTGGAAATGTTCTAACTAGACTAGAAACCCTTCTTTTAAGAAAGGTTTCTATAAAACATATCCAAATACAATATTACAACTATTAAAAATTTCAGGAGGTTTCAATTATGAAATATGGTGTTGCAATTTTCCCTTCAAAAAAACTTCAAGATTTAGCTAACTCCTATCGAAAACGTTATGATACGAAGTACGCTTTCATTCCACCACATATTACGCTTAAACAAACGTTTGAAGCTACGGATATGGAAATTTCTACAGTTGCAGAACGATTAAAAGACATTGCAAAAAAATTCCAGCCTTTTAAGTTAAATGTAACGAAAGCGAAGTCTTTCCAACCCGTGAGCAATACAATTTATTTTAAAGTCGAATTATCTGAGGAACTTCAAGAGCTGCATGTAGCACTTCACGATGAGAAATTTTGCAAAAGTGAAAGTGAACATGCCTTTGTTCCGCATATTACGATTGCTCAGGATTTATCCGATAATGAGCACTCTGATGTTTTAGGACAACTTAGTATGCTAGATGTTAGCCATGAAGAAGAAGTAAAGCGAATCCACTTATTGTACCAGCTTGAAGATGGTGCATGGACTGTATATGAAACATTTAGATTAGGGGCTGAATAATTTCGTGTTTGTAAAAATTGCCGAGAACACCCAAGAGCGTGAGTATGCTTATATGATTAGAAAAAAAGTATTCGTCGATGAACAAAATGTCCCAATTGAAGAAGAGATTGATCAATACGAAGAAGACTCCACTCACTTCGTTTTATATAATGAACAAGAACAGCCGGTTGGGGCAGGTCGATTCAGGGTCATTGACGGCGTTGGTAAGGTCCAGCGCATATGTGTACTTTCAACAACGCGAAAAAATGGGGCTGGTGCTATGATTATGAGTGCTATTGAGGAATTTGCCGAACAAAATAAAATTCCTCAATTAAAGCTTGATGCTCAGCTACACGCGATTCCTTTTTATTCGAAACTAGGTTATCAGATTGTTTCCGACGAATTTATGGACGCTGGCATACCCCATAAAACGATGAAGAAAAACATTTAATAATACAAAACGCTGTCCATCCATTTTTCTGGATGGGCAGCGTTTTTTTTGTTTTCATGTGTTTTATTTTTAAATCTTTTAAAAAAACCATTTCCGTTCAATGGCAATCTTCGCAAATATACATAGTCTATATATAGAAAGCAAGAAGGAGGGAAAATTTTATGAGTAACAATGAATTTAACCTGGAGGAGTCTCAAAAAAGACTAATGGAACTGCTGGTTTCACGGACTATGAGAAAACATGGTTTCAAAAAGGATAAAGTTGACTTGTCTGAAAAAGAGAAAAACAACTTAAAAGAAACCATCCGCTATTTACAGGAACAATCACAAATTCTCATAAACCAAGAAAAGAAAATCACGGAAAATGATGTTAACCCAGTAACAAATTCTTATCAAACCAAATATAGGGATTCGAAAGATAAATAACTTCACCATTATTTATCTAAAGAAACCTTACTTGCTGGAGAGAAATAAGTAAAACTAGACCTAGCAACACTTACATTTCATTCCTAAAGTTCCAGCTTCGTTATAATTTCATCCCCGTCTCACTAATAATTTGCTTAAGTATTAAAAAATAGACGAATAAATTGATTTATTCGTCCAACCAGAATGACCATCCAAGCATATTTTAATAGGGAATAAAACCTAAGGAGGAAAAAACGACATGAACCAAAATGTATATCGTAGTAATTGTAATACAAACGAAGGCTCTGATAGATCATGGTCGGCTCTAGATTCTGCTTCTAATCATCCCCTATCAGGATTCTGCAACGACGACACCCAGATTGAACAAGAGGCAAGACAGGATAATTCTCAAGTTCAACTTTCTGAAGAACTTATTTACATTAAAGATTCTTGTAATGTAAATGTTACTTCTACAGATGTTAAAGCGGCACTTTCATTACAAGCGGCTCTACAAGCAGCAATTGCGGTCATCGTAAGTATTTCTATTGCAGATGCTGAAAATGCTGAGCGAATTACCCAAGAGTTAATTCAATCTTCTAATGTTAGACAAATTACACGCCAAAAAACGATTGTTGAAAACAGCCGTGATATCGATATTACAACAACTGATGCACAAATCGCTCTTAACATCCAACTTTTACTGCAATTGTTATTAGCTTTAATTGTAGAAATAGACATTCTTTAAGAAAAAACACAAAAAGGACACTTTATGTGTCCTCTTTTGTTTTTATTTAAGATTTACACCACTTCGTTAAAATCCCCCCCTTTTCCTATTATTTCAGCCGTTAGTTCTTCTTTCTTCCTCAACCCCATTTGAATCTTATAAGTTCCTGTTCCATTTGTCATTTCCTGGTTTCGGTAATAACTTTGTAAATTTTTTTTTAACGTCCCGTTTCGTCTTCCATAACTTGATTAGAGCGGATAGGTTGAATGGGTGCTGTTCCTTTCGCATTTCTTACATTCTCTGCAGCCTTGACTATCCGGTAGGCGTATTGAATGTAATCAAATTGTGTTACAGGTGCTATGTATCCCATCGTTATCCCTCCCCATTATAAATAGAAATAATGTTATTTAATTTACTTACCATCTGGGATGATATTGAAACATCATTTTCACATTCTTATTTTACTAATCTTCTGGTATGATGAATATTGCCGATATTTTTAATAGATTAGAGGTATCCATTTATATGAATCAAGCAAAATCTGGCAATGAAATCGTACATTTACATACTGTTTCAGCTGGTGAGCTGCAGACACTTTTTGAAAAAGGAAAACGTGACCAGCTTTCTTGTATCATTTGTCATAAACCATTAAAATTATTTATCGGGATCCATGAGACACCCTATTTTTATCATAGTGACCCTT
The DNA here is from genome assembly GCF_001273755.1 of Peribacillus butanolivorans. Classification (GTDB taxonomy): domain Bacteria; phylum Bacillota; class Bacilli; order Bacillales; family DSM-1321; genus Peribacillus; species Peribacillus butanolivorans. Next base: position 994,991 of record NZ_LGYA01000001.1, on the reverse strand, counting down.
CACGGTCAGACTGTGAAGTGCCAAATTTGGAACCAATAAATGAGGATAAACCATTAGAATATATGGAACAGAATGGGTTTAAGATTCCTAAATCACGGACCATTACTGAAACGAAAATAATTACTGAACCTTACCTAAAAAGCCGAACGATTACAGGTAACCCGCCTTTTACAGATAGACCTTCTATCCTAGAACAACTAGAAGACCCTTACTTTCAAGAATTATCCGCACGAGGAGTAGTACTCGATTCGGAGCAATTAAAAGCAGTAATGACGATTGATGGACCACTTCTTGTCCTATCGGGAGCCGGCAGCGGAAAAACTCGGGTATTAACTGTTCGGACTGCTTATATGCTAACGGTAAAAAAGATCAATCCAAAAAGTATCATGCTTGTAACCTTTACGGCGAAATCCGCCAAGGAAATGCAACAGCGCCTGCTAAGCTACCCTTATATGACTCCTTCCCTTGTTTCTCAAATCGTTAGTGGTACCTTCCATAGTATCTTTTATAAAATACTGATTTTCCATGAGCCAACCAAATGGCAACGGGATTTACTATTAAAGTGGGATTGGGAGAAAGAAAAAATATTAAAACAGGCTGGTCGGGAATTGGAACTCGATGATAAGGAATTTGCATATGATCAAGCTCTTCAGCAAATTGGTCTTTGGAAAAACTCTTTGGTTTTTCCAGACGATATCAAACCGAATGACGATTGGGAGAAATCCTGTCTATTTTTATATAAGAAGTATGAAGAATATAAAGAGCAAACAGGAAAATACGATTTTGATGATATGCTTGTCGGCTGTTATATATTTTTTAAAAATCATCCAGAATTTTTAAAAAAGTATCAGCAAAGGTTTCACTATTTTTTAGTTGATGAGTTTCAGGATATAAATAAAGTTCAATATGAACTGATAAAACTTCTTTCGGCTGAATCAAAAAATGTTTGTGCCGTCGGAGATGACGATCAAGCCATCTATTCATTCCGTGGGAGTGATCCGAAGTATATTCTAAATTTCAATTACGATTTCCCCGGTTCTCAAGTTGTAAAACTAACCGAAAATTACCGGTCTTCACATGAAATTGTCGCTACAGCCAACCGGATGATTAAGCGAAATCAGCACAGAATGGAAAAAAAGATGCGTGCACAGCATAATCATGGCAATCCTCCTGTGTTATTTTATCCTCATGATGAGGAATTAGAGGCCACGATGATTGTATCCGATATCCAGGAAAAAATCGCCAAAGGAGCAAACCCTGGTGACTTTGCGGTTTTGTACAGAACACATACAATGTCACGGGCCATTTTTGAAAGACTAGCAGCTTCCAATCTGCCCTTTGTAATTGAAAAAGATGCGGATTCGTTTTATCAGCGCCGAGTGATTCGAGGTATGCTTGCCTTCATGCGTTTGAGTTTATTTCCTCAGGATAGCAAGGCAGCATCGGATGTCCTTTCTTCATTATTTTTAAAGCAAAGTATACTACAGGAATTAAAGGCACAGACGATACTTCAGGATTGTGATTTTATTGATGCATTTGCTTTTGTTAAAACTGGACATGCTTTTCAGGAACGGAAATTAAAGACGATTCCGACACAAATCCGTTCTATAAAAAGTATGTCACCGCTCGTAGCTTTAGAAATCATAGAGAAAGATTTAGGGTATCAAGAATATGTAAAAAAACGCGGAAATGAAGCCAATCTCGAAAAAGGTTCTGATGATATCCGCGACCTAAAAGTGGCTGCAAACCGTTTTCCAACCGTCGCCTCCTTCCTAGACCATGTCGACCATATGACAGCCATGGTCCAGGAGGTTAAACAGCTGTCAAAACATTTTAAAGATGCCATACAGCTAACAACCATACACCGTTCCAAAGGGCTTGAATATCAATCTGTTTACGTTCTTGCTGCTGTCGATGGCAGCATTCCGCATGACTTTGCGCTTGAATCATACCGGAAAGGGGAACTTGAACCTCTTGAAGAGGAAAGACGCTTGCTCTACGTAGCAGCAACCCGGGCGAAAAAGGATCTTTACCTTTCCGTCCTGCAAACTAGACGCGGACGAACCGCCTACCCTTCACGATTCTTAAAGTTTTGACCCAAGGTTAACCTGTAACTAGATATTAAAACAGGGGCTGCATCTACCGCAGGCCCCTGTTTTTGATTATTTTTTATTTATCATATTAGAAATCGTCCCGAAATCCAGTTTATTCCCTTCAGCTACAATGGAGTGAACAATTTTATCCTCCATTTCCTTAGTAACAGGTTTATTAGCTATTTTCGAAACACGTTTAATAACGCTCCTTACAGTAGATTCATCTTTAAAATTGGCACCTTGTAGAGAGTTTGCCAACTCTAATACATCTTTCATATTTACGCCCGTTTTACCTTCTATGTTTTTAAAAAAGTTATTATCCATGCCTAAGCCCCTCCTTTTCTGTACCTATCCTATGGGAGTATCAGAAAAATGGTGCAAGGATTATGTAAATATAAATAAAAAGAAATGGAATAGGCTTCTTCTGCCTATTCCATTTCTTTTAGCAGAAAGAAGCCCCTACAATGATTAATAGGATAAACAAAACAACAATTACAACGAACGTAGATCCACCGCTGAAACAGCCGCCATATCCATAACCGCCACCGCCACAACATCCGCCGTAGCCGCCACCGTAGCCACCGTAACCAAACATACTCATTCACCTCGCTCTCGCTTAGCTTACTGATAACATATGTAGGTCAGGACAAATATGTATAGGCCATGTCCTAGTCCAGGCTGCCTATTTCTACTGAAACTTTATCCTTTAGGTCTAAAGACTAAGGCACCGATAAATCCAAAGATGATGGCTGCCGAGATACCGGAACTCGTGATTTCAAACATGCCGGTAAGTACGCCAACGAGCCCATGTTTATCCGCTTCTAGCATGGCACCGCCTACAAGCGAATTCCCAAACGATACGATTGGTATGGTAGCTCCTGCCCCGGCAAAATCAACAAGCGGTTCATATAATTCAAACCCTCCAAGTACGGCTCCTATTACAACGAACAGGCTTAACGTATGTGCTGGTGTCAGCTTAGCCACATCGAAAAGAAGCTGGCCGACTACACAAATCAAGCCCCCGATGACAAAGGCCCAAAAAAACATTGCTAACATCCAAATCTCTCCTTTTTCACGAATTCATCCCATACTCAATGGCCACCGCATGGGCAATACATGGAATTGAATTTTTTTGCTGAACAGATAGCGGTGATAATAATGCTCCTGTTGCAACAAGCAGGATTTTTTTATATTTACCTTGAATCATTTCATTAAGTATATGGCCATATAAAACCACTGCTGAACATCCCGCGCCACTACCGCCTGCCATAACAGGCTGGTCCTTTTTAAATATCATCAAACCGCAATCTTTGAATTTTTCCTGATTGATCTTGCAGCCTTTCTGCTTTAATAGATCCATCGCCGTTTCCCTGCCTATTTGTCCTAAATCACCTGTAAAGATCAAATCATAATCATCTGGGGTCAGACCCGTATCGTTGAAATGTGCTAAAATCGTATCGACAGCCGCTGGGGCCATTGCTCCTCCCATATTGAAAGGATCTTTCAATCCCATGTCAATGACCTTACCGATAGTGGCTGAAACAATATGAGGAAATACCCCCTGCTTGCTACCATTTGGAGCAACTAGCGCTACCCCTGCCCCTGTTATCGTCCACTGAGCTGTGGGTGGTTTTTGCCCGCCATACTCAGTCGGATAGCGGAATTGCTTTTCAACAGCTGCATTATGGCTTGAAGCCCCCGTTAACACATAGTTCGCTCCTCCATAATTGGTTATGAAGGCCGATAGTGCAAGCCCCTCCATTGAAGTAGAGCAGGCACCAAACAGACCGAAGTATGGAATACCATTTGTTCTAGCCGCAAAACTTGTGGGTGTAATCTGATTGATTAAATCACCCGCCAAGAAAAATTGTACCTTTTCCTTGTCTATCTTACCTTTCTCCAATGCAAGCTCCACCGCTTTCTCCATCAAATGACGATGAGCCTTCTCATATGAATCCTGCTCCATCCATAGATCACTGTACAGGATATCGAAATCTCCGGCGATTTCTCCATTTGCCTCAAAAGGCCCACCAGTTACCCCTGTTTCCAAAATGACCGGTTTATTGGCGAACGTCCATGTTTGTTTTCCCTTTAACACCGGTTAGCCCCCAATCATTTGATAAATCGTTTTAATCAACGCCACGACAAAGGCTGAAAATACACCAAATAGAATCACCGATCCGGCCAATTTAAACATATTGGAACCAACACCAAGAACAAATCCTTCCGTCCGGTGTTCGATTGCTGCTGAAATAACTGCGTTACCGAATCCCGTTACTGGGACAGCACTCCCTGCTCCCCCAAACTGTCCGATGCGGTCGTAAAATCCGAAGCCAGTCATTAAAAGTGCGAGAAACACCATGGTCGCAGTCGTTGGGCTCCCGGCTGTCTGTTCCGTAAAGTTGAAAAAATAAATATAAAAGTATGAAATAGCTTGTCCTACTAAACAGAAAATACCGCCTACTAAAAAGGCTTTTATACAATTCTTCAGGATCGGCCTTTTTATTTCATGCTTCTCTTGAAGCTCTTTATACGCATCCTGTTGGGGGGTCGTGTTCTCCTTGCTGCTCATATTGAGAAACCTCTCTTTCTATATTAATTCTTTTTGAAGTTCTTCAATTTCCTTGAACTTCTTTATTGCCTTTTTCTCAGGAACCTCTTTTTCCTTAAGAAACTCATTCAATCTTAATGATTCCAGAAAAATTTTATAATCGCTCGAAACGATAAAATCATACTTTGGAAACTTTTCTTCCAACTTTCCAGTCACGTTCTTTTCAATTTTTTTCATATGAAAACGTTTCAAGTGCTTAACTTTGTAAGCGACGATAATCTTTTTTCCATTTTTCACCACGATTACATCATAGATTGTGTCTTCGTTGGCTACTGTCTCCTTGATCTTTGAAATGAGTCCTTTTTCATCCTTTTCATCCATTCCATTAATGATATCCATCGGTTCAGGATTCGTGCGCTTAATTAACGCTAAGTTTTCTGTTTTTCCGTCTCCTTTACTGCTACAGGCTGTTAGCAAACACACAACTACTGCAAAAACCATCCAGATAACATATAAATAACTTCCTCGTCTGAACATAGAATCACATCCTAATTTATTGTTCTATTTTTATTTTCTTGTTTAACTGTTTTTTTATGAATGGTAGGATTAGGAAATAAAAAACCCTTCCCAATTCGGAAAGGTTTTTTTTTCATTTAATAGCCCTTATTTTTATTATTATTATTATTGCAGCCACAGTCTTTTTTTATTTTGACCGGTTGTTCCTTTTTCACCGGTTTTGCATACGTCCATGGACTTTGTTTGTTATTCAATTGTGACTCCCCCTTTTCCCTCTATACCATACTATATGATTGATGAGACAAGTTGTTTCCAATCAAATGTCCAAAATTCTGCTGATTATAACCTCTAAGATTGACCCTACTGCGGCAACTGCGAGGATTAAAATCAGCACCTCCCCTATAAATAACTGTTGTAGATAAAGCAAAACCAGAAATAGACTGACCCAGATACCCACACACCAAAAACAGCTTAGCAATTGTCCAAACCAGCCAAGCAAGCCCTTTTCCTTAGGAATTAAATAAATCTCCACATCACCCTTTTCATTCTTTTCTTCTATCTCTTTAAAAAAAGGACGGCGCAAAGGTTCCATAATTTTATCGAAAACAATTAAGCGTGTCAGCCTAAATGAAGCTAAACCTAATAGAAGTATTAAGGTGAACTCATGCTGTGAGAGAAACATTCAATTCTGCTCCTTCACTTGGATTCTTCAATAATTTTGGCATCAATAATATTCGGGAGACCGACGAAGCGAATATGATTTCCTCTTTTAATTTTCACTGATTCCCCCCTCATTCCCAATACCTGAAACTTAAGCGTTTCTCCGTTAATAACCGCCTCACATAGCGGCTTTGGATAACCTTGATGTTTGGATAGACGGGTTATGATTTCACTTGAGGATTCCTTTTTCTCCACCTTATCCTCCACCTTTTTCTTTTTCTTCTTTACAACCTTTGCCGTTTCCTTTTCTTCTTGTAAAGGAAGTTCAGTTTGCTCAACTGATGACTGCTCTGGAACATATTGATCAGTAATTTTTTTAATAGCCGTAATTTCTGATTCAATTTCTTTCATAGCATCAAATACTCCAAATTCCCGTTTGATTTTTTCTATTTTCTCTTCTCCCTGCTCCGTTTCCACAGATTCATGCTCTACCGTTTCCTGATGTGTACCTTTTTTCGTTCGGTAATCACTTTGCATATTCCCTCGTTGATCCGATATCTTAGCCTGATTGACATATAAAAGGGGCTTGGAGTCCTTATCGCTTTTATTCTCTGACATGCAAATCCTCCTTAATATTTCAGAATATCCACAGACTGCAACTGTTCTATATGGTATTGAACAACCTTTTTACCAAATTTATGCCTAATAAAAAGACTGGATTCTTTTTTATGTTCCAACTTACCAAACATTGTACGACCATTGATGATGAACTTACAAACTGGCTTAGGTGCAAAGGCTGGAAGTCGGGACAATAACTCCACCATTTCTTCGGTACTAAACGAAGTGGTGAAGTTTTCTCTATTCAAATTTATTTGGCTCTTCGGAGTATTGTGTACTGTTTGCTTACCAACAGTACAAGGCAGACGATCCTTTTTCACGTCCATGATGTCCTCCTCCTTTTCTCATCGACCCAATAAGGTAGAAAACAGGATTCTGCTGATTTTCCTCAAACAATGAATATCTGCTCTATGTATCAACTATATGAAATTCAACCTTTTTTATGCTGGTGTTGTGCCCTTCTCCTAAAAAAGGGACACTCATTAAAACTTGGATAAGCTGGGGGTTAATGGAGTAACCTAAAAAAATATTGGTTATTAAAGGAGTATATTATAGATGGTTAAAAATGGTAAAATTTCAATCGTACAACTATCTTTAATCGTAATGACTGCGATCGGACTGAAAAACCATGTAACGATTCTTCCTCATTTGTTACCTGCTGCCAAAAGGGATGCCTGGATTTCTGTTCTACTTTCTTTTGGCATTATATTGATTTGGTGTCTGCTCTTATTCTATATCCATAAAGCCACAGGTCATACAAATATATTTGGATGGGTGGAAAAAAATATTGGGAAGGTACCAGGCAGAATTTTATCCATTACTATGAGTCTCTTTTTCGCTTCATTAGCTGCGGTTTCATTGAAAGAGATGGTTGTATGGACAAAAGTATCCTATTTGCCTGTAACTCCACCGATTTTTGAAATAATCCTATTTACAGGATTATGCTTTTTCCTTGCATCGACAAACATACAAACGATTGCTATTGTCAATACGTTCGTATTATCGGCCGTAATCTTGTTTGGTTTTTTTGTGGCAATCACAAATATTCAATTTAAAAATTATTCACTTTTGCAACCAATTCTTGAACATGGTTGGTCACCTGTTTTTGCAGGTATTATCTATCCTTTGTCTGGCCTAATTGAATTGATTGTGTTTCTCTGTTTGCAGCAAAAAGTTCATGGGAAAATAAAATTTAAAGTATTTGTTATTAATACCATTATCCTTACCTGGCTTATCCTTGGACCCCTTATTGGCTCCATTACTGAATTCGGTCCAATCGAAGCTTCAAGACAAAAGTACCCTGCATTTGAGCAATGGGGATTAGTCACCTTGGGAAGATTCATTGAGCACCTTGACTTCTTGTCGATTTACCAATGGCTAACTGGAGCCTTTATAAGGGTATCCTTTTTCCTGTTTTTATCACTTGAAGTGCTATCTTTAAAAAATAAGCGAAACAAAACGAAATTGCTCATTGTCTACTCAATAATCCTTATCGTTTCCAATTCATTCAGCTTCAGTGATGTCATTTTATATGACATTATTAAAACATTTATTATGCCGATTACATTCTGGTTCTTTTTAGCGGTTTCCATACTTTTAAGTATTTTTGTTTTCTTCAGTAATCGTAGAAAAAGGAGGTCCTCATCCGATGTTCAAAAAAATGAAAAAGCAACCATCCAAACCGAATAGTAAAATTAAAACACCAGAAAAGCTCGTAATAAAAGACGAATACGATTTAAAAGAAATTTTTCATAGTTCAGGAGATGTATTTTTCCAAAGCAGCTTATATCGTGATGAGTCTCCGATAAAAGTCACATTAATTGGATGTGAAGGGCTTGTCGATACTGAATTGTTAAATAACCTTGTATTTGAAAGGCTAACTTTATTTTTCCGCAAACATCCAAAAGGAAAATTAACTATTAATGACATAAAGGACTCTCTTTATCTTCCTCAACTTGCTGATATAAACACCAAGGAAGAGTTATTCGCAGATATCTATTCTGGGAAATTATTGATTTACTTTGAAGGATACGACTATTTGGTTTCTGTAAACATTGCAAATCGACCGCAGCGTAGCCCTGAGGAAACAACTACTGAAGTAACGATAAAGGGGCCGAGAGATAATTTCATTGAAGATTTATCTATTAATGTCGCTTTAATACGAAAGCGTATGCGAACAAATTCCTTAAGTGTAAAATACTTCGAAGTGGGCAGGCGAACATTGACTAAAGTTGCCCTGTTATATATGGATGATATCTCTGACCCTGAAATGGTTCAAACTGTCGCTAAAAGGATTGAAGCAATTGATATAGATGGGATATATGGAGGCAATCAATTTATGGAGTTAATTGATGAACAGCCCTCTTTTCTCTTTCCAAGGCACGACTATTCCGGTAAACCTGATTTTGCAGTGCAATGCCTTTTAAAAGGCAGACTATTAATTCTAATTGATGGCGTTGCCTACACAATGATCACACCCATCAACCTATTTATTGTGTTAAAAACATCGGAAGATCATGAATACACGTCTATCTACGCTTCCTTTGAAAGAGCTCTTCGATTATTTGGCATTTTTGTCGCTGCACTTTTGCCAGGATTTTGGGTTGCTTTAACCACCTTTCATCAAGACCAACTTCCAATGATTCTGCTTGCCACTGTAGTCGAATCAAGAAGGGGATTGCCACTCCCTACCTCATTGGAAGCAATTACCATGGTCATCGTGTTTGAAGTATTCAAAGAAGCAGGCATGCGATTACCTACGTCAGTCGGCCCAACATTAAGTGTATTGGGTGCTTTAATCATTGGAGATGCAGCAATTCGTTCCGGTTTGACAAGTCCTGCCATGCTTGTAGTCATTGCTGGTTCGGCGGTCGCTACTTACACATTAGTCAATCAATCCATCAATGGCGTCATTAGCTTAATAAGGCTCCTAGCTATTATTTCTGCTTCTTTTTTAGGGCTTTTTGCATTTATGTTGTTAGCTCTATTTTTATGTGCGTATGTAAGTAATATCCGAATATTAGGTGTTCCTTATATGGAAGTGACTGCCAATTTAAACTTATCCAATATTGTAAAAACTCTTTTTCAGATACCTCCCTCTTTGGATAAAAAACGCCCTTCTATCTTTTCTTCAAAAGATCCTACGAGGAAAGGCGATGATGAACAACAATGAAAACAATGAAAAACACACTCATTTTACTGTTGTGTGTTTCAATTCTTTCAGGCTGCTGGGATTCAAATGAACCTGAACGTCTCGTTTATGCAAACGGTTTAGGAATCGATTATAAAGACGGGAAGGTCATTGTTTACCTTCAAATTATTAACGTGAAAGGGTTAGCAAAATCGGAATCAGGTGGAGACCCCAGCACACTTAGCCAAGCAGATGTTGGGCACGCTTCCGGAAACACATTGGACGAAGCCATATTTAATTTGTATAATACGTCCGATCGACGTATTTATTGGGGTCATATCTCTTTTGTGATTTTTTCAGAAGAAGCTCTTAAAGCAGGCGGCCTCAGGTATACTGCTGATTTTTTAGACCGCTACCGCGAAACACGCTACCGGATTTTCTTTTTTATGACTAAAGATTCAATTAAAGATGCGATGCTCATTTCTCCTATCGAAAATATTTCCGTGGCTTTTTCAAAATTAAGCGATCCAGATGGTAACTATAATCAAAGCTCTTTTATCCCACCTATTAATTTAAGAGAGATCATTATTGAACTTGATGAACCTGCTCATCAAGTGGCGATTCCATTACTTAAAATCACAGAACAATGGACTGGTCAGAAAAAAAAGAAGCAGGATTTATTAATGGAGAGAGTAGCTATCATTTCAGAAAATAAAATAAAAACAATTCTACCTAAGAAGGTGATGAATGGCGGAAGATGGTTCAATAAAGATTTCGTTCGGGACAGCATTACCATTTTCCCTGAAACAAAAAATGACGCATTTGTTGTTATTTACGATAAAAAGTTTAAAATAATCCCTGTTGTAGAGAAAAATGGAACAGTTCGTTTTGATGTAAAAATGAAACTTAAGGCTAGTGTTGAAATGATGATAAAGGATATAACACGTAAACAATATGAAAAAGAAATAAAGCGCTCTATCAAAAAGGAAATAAATAAATCGTATCAATATACACAAAAAAGGGATATCGACCTCCTCAGGCTTTCTGAAACACTCTACCGCATGGATAATAAAGCTTGGAAGAAAATTGAAATAAAAGGGAGAATTCCATTAGAAGAAGACACACTCAGGTCTATCCAGATTGATGTAGAAATTCAAGATACCGGAAAACAAAGATTAACACCAATCTTTGATGGACAGAAGGATAAAGGAATTGAAAATCAATAAAAAGGGGACCTTTATTGGTCCCCTTTCATCATCCGATTATATGGTAACCGGAATCCACATGAATATTTTCACCAGTAATCCCGCGGGACATGTCACTGAGTAAAAACACAGCCGTATCTCCCACTTCTTCAGGTGTCGTCGTACGACGGAGCGGTGCTTCTTCTTCAATCTTCTTCAAGATTGTATTAAAATCACGTACTCCTTTTGCAGATAATGTACGTATTGGACCAGCAGAAATTGCATTCACACGAATGTTATCCTTACCAAGGTCACTCGACAAGTAACGTACATTGGCTTCAAGTGACGCCTTAGCCACTCCCATTACATTATAGTTTGGCATAACTCGTTCACCGCCAAGGTACGTCATTGTGACAATACTGCCGCCTTCTGTCATAATTTCTTTCGCTGCTTTAGCTACAGCTGTTAAAGAGAACGAACTAATATTATGAGCAAGCAAGAAACCTTCACGGCTCGTGTTAACAAAATCACCGTCCAGCTCTTCCTTATTTGCAAATGCGATACTGTGTGCTACGCCATGAATGATACCTACTTCTTCCTTGATCGTCGCAAAACATTTTTCAATGCTTTCATCCTTTGTTACATCACATTGCAATATGATTGCAGGCTCACCTTCCAAAGTGGAAGATAGCTCCCTGACGCTCTTTTCTGTGCGTTCTTTCCCATAAGTAAATATCAACTTGGCACCTGCTTTGTGTAAGGAACGGGCCACTCCCCAAGCAATACTTCTTTTATTGGCAACACCCATTATGACAAACGTTTTTCCCTCTAATGAAAAAGTCATCGTATGTGACCTCCTATTTTGATACAAGTTATTAGTACCTGCTACTAATGACAGTATAACAAATTTATGGTGAGAAAAACACCGTTTTCTAATCTACTGCTTGCATTAAACATTAGAAATCCTGTTAGCGAGTGGTTAACCTTTTCGCTTACAGTAAATACCCCATGAATAATGTTGCCAATCCGAAGTAAATCAGTATACTAATAAGGTCGTTGATGGTTGTGATGAAAGGACCGGAAGCTACCGCTGGGTCAATCTTCATTTTATGCATGAGGAGCGGGACAAGTGAACCTGCAAGTGTGGCAACGATTAGAGTAATGAAAATCGAAATACCGACTAATAATCCAAGCATAAAATCATCTTGCCAAAAAAAGACGATAAAAATGATGGCAATTCCGCATGTTAGGCCAATAATAAGGCCCGTTCCAGCCTCTCGAAGAACCAGTTTCCACTTGCTTTCCTGTTCTAATTCCCCAGTTGCGATTCCTCTGACCGCTACTGCCAGTGCTTGTGTTCCTGTATTTCCAGCCATGCCACCAATCAATGGAATAAAAACAGCAAGAATGGCTTTTTGGCTTAGTGTCTCTTCAAAGCGACCAATCAGACTCGCAGTCAACAAACCTAAAAACAAGAGAATAACCAACCATGGCAGCCGTTTTTTTGCAGCTGAAAATGGACTCTTATCGACGTGGTCAAGATCTGATATACCCGCTAATTTAGAATAATCATCGGATGCTTCTTCGTCCATGACATCGATGATATCATCAACTGTAATAATCCCTAACAAATGGTTTTGAAAATCGACGACCGGTACAGCGAGGAAATTATAATCCCTTATTTTACGGGCCACCTCTTCTTGGTCTTCTGTTACAGGAACGGATACTACCCTGTCATCCATTAAATCACTAATTAAAGCCTCTTCATCAGCGATAATCAAGGTCCGAAGCGATAACACACCAAGCAGTTTCTTATCTTGGTCTGTAACAAATACATAATAAATCGTTTCTGCTTGTGGTGCTTCCCGTTTCAAAATCTGCATCGCTGAGCGAGCCGTTTCGTTCGCCTCAATAGCAATGAACTCTGTCGTCATTATGCTTCCTGCTGTAGATTCCTCATAGTTCAGAAGCCCCTGGATTTCATTAGCTGTTTCATCATCCATGATCGTCAAGTAGCTAACGGCCTGCTCATCATTGATCTCATTTAACACGTCTGCAGCATCATCCGCATACATATGGGATAGCATATCAGCTACGTAAGAAGGATTCATTTCAGCTAGGAGGCTTTCGTAATCATCTTCATCTATTTCAATGTTTTCAAATAGACCAGCCATTTCTTCCGGAGATAAATATTTGTACACAACTGACCTAAATTCATCCGACAAGCTTGTATAAAATTGAGCCTGATCGTATGGATGCATTTCTAGGAACTCCGTGCGGAACTGATCTAGGTTTTCTGTTTTAAGTGCGTCAAGCAATAGTTCATTATTCATTTGATTTCTTTCCAGTTCCCTCAACTCTTCCATAACTAAACACCTCCAATAAACTTATTTTTTAATTTCCTCGTTTATATTTTATTTTTTTAAATAATACTATACTAATACCATAAACATATACAAAACAAACAAAGGGTGTGACAAATGAACATCGATATCATTGGGGACATCCATGGATGTTTCACCGAATTTAGGCAGCTGACAGAAAAAATGGGATATACCTGGGAAAGAGGCATACCTGTTCATCCCTCGGGAAGAATTCTTGGCTTTGTAGGGGATTTAACCGATCGCGGCCCAAATTCTCTCCGTGTAATTGAAGTGGTCTATGAATTAGTCATTAACCAAAATATTGCGCTATATGCTCCAGGTAATCATTGCAATAAACTGTATCGTTACTTTTCAGGCAATAAAGTGCAAGTATCTCATGGTTTAGAAACTACAGTAGCTGAATATCAATCCTTAAACGTTCGGGAGCAGAAGAAAATCCGAAAAAAATTCATCGATTTGTATGAACGATCCCCACTCTATCAGCTCATCGATGAGGGCCGTTTAATTATTGCGCATGCTGGTATTCGCGCCGATTATATCGGTCAATATGGAAGTAAAGTAAAAACTTTTGTCCTTTACGGAGATATCAATGGCACCAAGCATCCAGACGGCTCGCCGGTCAGAAAGGACTGGGCCCAGTCCTACAAAGGGAAAGCCTGGATTGTGTATGGGCATACACCGGTTCCGGAGGCAAGACAAGTCAATCATACATACAACATTGATACCGGCTGTGTCTTCGGTGGAAAACTAACTGCTGTCCGTTATCCTGAAATGGATCTTCAAGATGTGCCTTCAACAATGCCTTATATAGCAGAGAAGTTCAGGACTTCTTTTGATTAACCAAAAAAAACTCGCCATTTTGGTGAGTTCTTTTGTGACGACAGATTTAAATTATATTCTTATTTTTGACGCTTTACCTTCATTACAAATGCAATGACCTCTCAACCATTAATTCCCATCAAGCAAATGTATCATATCCTGCGGTAATTTTTCTTGAAACAACATCACCTTCTTGGTAAAAGGATGAAGAAATTTTAATTCGAAACAATGCAGGGCCTGACGGGCGATCATTTCCCTGTGTCCTCCATATAAATCATCCCCAGCAAGCGGGTGTCCAATATGAGCCATATGGACCCTGATTTGGTGTGTCCTCCCAGTTAGGAGCTCCAAATTAAGAAATGTATAGGTTTCAGTTTGGGCTAATACCTCAAAAAGAGTACAGGCATAGCGACCATCCTCCCGAACTTCCCTTTCAATAATGCTGGTCGATTTCCGTCCGATTGGCGCCTCTATCATTCCTTTCGGTCCGTTAACAAGTCCTTCAGCAATTGCTTGGTATCGCCGTTTAACTTGTCCAGATTTTTGTTGCTCACTTAAAAGATGATGGATATGTCGATGTTTGGCAATTAAAACCAAACCCGAGGTATCACGGTCAAGTCTTGTAACAATATGAATCGTTGCATGGATTCCCATCTTCTTATAATACCCTGCCAACCCATTCGCAAGACTGCCATTGGGATGCTCACGAGATGGAATGGTGTTCATAGAAGGAGGCTTGACAACTACCAATACAAATTCATCTTCGTACCTGACAAGAAGTGGGATGGGTTCCGGCAGAAGGCCCTCACTTGCCTGTTCCGGAGGAAATATGACTGTGACGCTGTCACCAGTTTTAATTCGCTCCCTCACTGTCACTTCTAAGCCGTTCACCTTGATTAAACCACCTTTAAACTTAATATCCGTTAATGCTCGTTTTGAGATATCGTATTTGCTGAGAAATTCCCGCAGTAAAGAGCCAGAATCCTCTTCAGAAACCGACCAAGTTAAAGAAAAGTTTTGATTTGACATGTAGTGATCTGAGCTCCTTAGTTAGCAATAAATGAATCATGAACTCTTTTCCAGAATGGAAATGGGCGGAATCTAGCGAAACGAATCTTTTCATCAGCAACACGGCATTGAATCGATTTTACATCTTCCTGAAGCAGGGTTAAATGATCAATCGTGATTTGAAAATTGACGGCATTGACCGGCCGGAACATACATGTATGATGAGCCGGCAGCAGAAGTGGTGATCCGACCGTCCTAAACACCCGGTTATTAATGGATGCCAATTCGGTAATCTGGATTGCATCAATCGAAGGATGGACAATCGCTCCCCCAAGCGCTTTATTATAAGCTGTGCTTCCTGACGGTGTCGCAATACATAAACCATCACCACGGAACGTCTCAAAGTGCTGGCCACGTATTTCCACATCCATGACAAGGGTTCCTTCAACACTTTTGACTGTAGATTCATTTAATGCCAAAAATCTTGCTTCACGCCCTCCATGCTGATATCGGACAATAGTTTCAAGTAGCGGATATTCAACAATTTGAAATGGTGTTTTTGCTAATGCTATCACCAATTTTTCAATTTCATCCGGGGTCCAATCTGCATAAAACCCAAGATGACCTGTATGTACTCCAACGAAGGCTGTCTTATCTAAGCGGTTCTTATAACGATGAAAAGCATATAACAATGTACCATCACCACCGACCGAAATTACAATATCCGGCTGATCTTCGTCATATTCCAAATGAAAGTCCTGAAGATACGTTCTCATCCTTTGCATTAAAGTATTAGATTTCGCATCTCCTTTTGACGTAATCGCAAATTTCATATAATCCCACCTTACTATTTTAGATTTCTTCTTATTTCACTATTATCGTTTTTAAGAATCTTTTTTTCTTGAAAAAAGACGCTGTGCTTCCTGAATTTCCGTACGTATTTGCGACATTTCTGCATCCAGCAGAAATGCTGCTTCTGCTGCTCGTTTCAACCGTATTTGAATATCTTCCGGAAAAATACCTTTATATTTATAATTTAACGAGTGTTCAATCGTCGCCCAAAAATTCATCGCTAAGGTCCTAATCTGAATTTCAGCAAGAATGTTTTTCTCGCCATGAATTGTCTGAACCGGATAGCGTATGACAACATGATAAGAACGGTAGCCGCTTGCTTTTTTATGAGAAATATAATTCCTCTCTTCGACTATTTCGAAGTCATTGCGACCGCGTAAAAGCTCTACAACCTGTTCGATATCATCCACGAACTGACACATCATCCGAAGGCCTGCGATATCTTGTATTTCAGTGCCTAATTTATCAATCGGAATATCCTTCTGACTCGCCTTATCCAAAATGCTGACAATCGGCTTTACTCTGCCTGTTACAAATTCGATAGGCGAGTGAATATTCTCTCTTTCAAACTGTTTCCTTAATCCCTTTAACTTAACCTTTAATTCTTCAACAGCCTGTTTATAAGGCGCCAAGAAATCGTCCCAACTCTCCATTGCCACACCACCTATATCTATCGAAAAAGCGCCTGTTCAACTCTGGTATGGGCAGGACGCTTCGATTCTTCTCTCTAATCCGGCAGCTCTATAGCTAACTGCCTTTACACATGGATCTTTAAAATCGTCCAGAAATAATTATATGTATAATTTCCCTATATACTGTAATCCACTTCATCATGCTTAACGTTTATATTTTATCATATCCGGCAATTGATTCCTAAATATTCAAGTACAATAACTAAAAATTATTGTAGTCAATTTGACAGCAGGAATGGTTCTTATATGATTAATCTAAGATAACAGGCAGAAAGGAAGGAAACACATGAACCAGCATATTGAAATTGAATTTAAAAACCTTTTAAATGAAAAGGAGTTTAGTCAACTAATTGATTATTTTCAAATCAACACCTCGAACTTTAAATCTCAGCAAAATCATTATTTTGATACATTGAAATTCAATTTAAAAAATCAAAACTCTGCACTTCGAATCAGGGAAAAAAATGAACGATACGAGCTAACATTAAAACAACCGGCAACAGAAGGACTATTAGAAACGAATCAAGATATAACTAAGGAAACCGCTTATTTATTTCTAAACCATAATACTTTTCCTGAAGGGCCAATCAAGCATCTAATTCTCAAAAGCGGGCTCAATCCTAATGAGTTTACTTGCTTTGGGACCCTACAAACAGACCGTTTTGAATTTCCATACCAAGGAGGGATTCTTGTTTTAGACCACAGTTTGTATGTGAATCAGGAAGACTTTGAGCTTGAATACGAAGTAACAGATGCTGAAACTGGAAAAAAAATTTTCCTTACTCTCCTAGAAACCCTTCAAATTCCGGTAAGAAAAACCGAAAATAAAGTTAAGAGGTTTTATATGGCCAAATTCCAGGACTAATCCTGACCAAACCCAAATTTGGAGGTGGAGCGTTTGAAAATCCAAGATTTCAAGACATTTATTGAACTGCTGTCCATCCAGAAATTCACAACTGGCGACATCACAAATACTAATTCATCTCAATCCATTTTCCAGGACATGCTGTCGGAACTGGTTTCGAGTGATACTTTAAAAGGTACATCGCAGTCATTGGGATCCTTGCTGTCTAATGTGGAAACTGAAGCAAAATCCATTCTTCAATCCACCAACCTGACATCTATAAATCCGTTAAAAACCACCAATACTAGCCATAAAACTAGCGAAACTGTTACAAATTATGATGACATCATCAGGCAGGCGGCCACTTTATATAATCTCCCAGAAAAACTAATTAAATCAGTTATTAAACAAGAATCGAACTTTAATCCTAAAGCTACTAGCTATGCATGTGCTGCAGGCCTTATGCAGTTAATGCCCGCAACTGCCCGTAGCCTAGGTGTGGATGATATCACAGATCCAGAACAAAACATTATGGGTGGGAGTAAATATTTGAGCCAAATGCTAACTCGTTATAACGGAGATATCCAAGTTGCCCTTGCTGCTTATAATGCCGGACCAGGTAATGTCGATAAATATAACGGCATTCCACCTTTTAAAGAAACACAAAACTATGTTCAAAAAGTTTTCACCACATTTTCTAGCTAAAAAAAGCTGGCCCTTAATTTTAATTGGGTCAGCTTTTTTTAGTGGAAAGATATAGCTATATTTACACCTCACACAGATTTAAAAAACCGCCAAAAAAGCGGTTTTTTTATTTATTTTCCCTTGTCATAATACAGATGTAAAACTTTCTTCAAGCTATATAATTGTTTTATGAGTACGTCATTGTTAAAATATGAATAAATATCAACCATCTTTCTTTTAAAAGGAGTAATCAGCATGATGCAAGGGAACCCTACACCATATGAATTAATTGGAGAAGGGCAATTACACAAGTTAATTGATGTGTTTTACTCCAACGTTAGTCAACACCCGGATTTGCAGCCGATTTTCCCTGACGACTTAACAGAAACGGTCCGTAAACAAAAACAATTTATGACTCAATATTTAGGTGGACCCTCTTTATATACTGAAGAACACGGTCATCCTATGTTGCGGGCTCGACATATACCTTTTGAAATAACACCAGAACGTGCGAAAGCATGGCTTTCCTGCATGTATCAAGCTATGGACGAAGTAGGCCTTGAGGGTGAAATACGGGAGTTTTTCTATCACCGCCTCTATTTGACGGCACAACATATGATCAATACATCCGGTATGGACGGGAAAGGAGAAGACAGTTGAGCGCACATAAACCAGTTTTCAATATTTCCGATTGGATAAAGACACAGCATTGTTATGATATAGGAAAAAAGCCAATTGAAATTTATGTTTTTGTTGATCCACTTTGTCCCGAGTGCTGGGGCTTAGAACCAATTATAAGAAAATTACAGATAGAATATGGCCAATTATTCAGCTTACGCCATGTTTTAAGCGGTAAAATCGATTCTCTTAATATGGGGAAAAATAAAAATTACGAAAACCTTGCTCAAGTTTGGGAAAAGACTGCCAGCCGCTCGGGAATGTCCTGTGACGGAAGCCTTTGGTTAGAAAACCCAATCTCTTCTCCATATTCAGCTTCCATTGCCATTAAAGCAGCCGAATTACAGGGCAGAAAACTAGCGATTCGCTTTTTAAGACAGCTTCAAGAGCATGTATTCATTGGAAAAAGGGATATTTCTAATATTGAAGTCCTGACCGATTGTGCCAAAACCGTAGGATTAGATGTTGAGGAATTTCTACATGATATCAATTCTTCCAGTGCAGCAAAGGGCTTTCAATGTGACTTAAAAATCACAAGCGAAATGGAAGTAACAGAAATACCATCGCTTGTCTTTTTTAATCAAAATATTGAAGAAGAAGGAATAAAAGTTTCGGGTGTCTATTCTTACGAGGTATATGTACAAATTTTGGAAGACATGCTGAATGGTCTTCCTGCCCCTGCTGAACCGCCATCGCTCGAAGCATTTTTAAGTTGTTTTAAACTAGTTGCTACTAAAGAAATCGAAACGGTTTACAATATGAACAAAAATAACGTCGAGTTAGAAATGAAGAAACTTGTTTTAAAACAAGTTGCTGAAAAAATCCCAGCTAAATACGGAACATTTTGGAGATATACAGAGAAGCAGTCATTAGAATGACTGCTTCTTTTTTAACTATAAAAAGGGAAAAACCATGCAAATTAATCATTTGCATGGTTTTTTTATAAGAAATAAGGGGATCGGAGAACTTTTCACGATCAAACAAAGGGGTATAAGTTTGTTTGTGATTCACTTCACAATAAATAATATAACAGATAACCCACCTTTATTTCAACTACATTGTGTAACATTTCACAATTTGTACATAAAATATTTTTTCTATATTTGCAGTTCCTTATTAATATAATCAAAAAACCCTTGATTTGGAGCCTTTTTCAAAATAAGTGTTGAAAATTCATTTTATAATTGAAGATGGCGTGAATATATTGTGAAAAAGTTCACAATATATTCACGCCACCCTTCTTATTTTTTATGTATTTGTATATTTTTTATTAATAAAACATAATATTTTTTGCAAACGTATTCACAGATCTCAAAATCAATTTACAGAAGTGAATTCCCTTAAATACCTGCATTTTTTACTATATTTATCACTGAAAGTATGGATTGTATATTTTCTAATGAAAAAAACCCCGGCAAATCGCGAAATTTGCCGGAGTTTTCATCTATTTATACGAACAAAGGGGATGGGAGAAATTTCACGACGATCAAACAAAGGGGTATATGTTTGGATGTGATAACTTCTATATCTGTACTATATCAGATAATACTTATCTAACGCAAGCACTTTGTGCGTCATTTCACATTATTGTCATATTCTTAGAATACTGCCTATTCTAAAACATAAAATCTTATAAGGAGGCTTCAGATTTTCTACTTCTATCAGGTTGGAGGTGGCCAAATTGAAAGGCACTATTTTACTAATTCTCTTAATAGGGTCGCTGTTCGTCCAGCTACTCGGTATCATGAATCTCATTCCTCTGTATTTCACCTCCCCTATTTTATTTTTTGTTTTTTTCATTATTCTTCACAGTTTGAATCAAAGAAATCGTTTTAGAGGATTATAACGAAAGCTGAAAAGGACCCGCATCTATGCGGGTCCTTTTTCCGATTCTTATTTAGCCAAAAGTTCTTCCAACTCATTTAATTTTTCTTCAAATACATTCATGGCTTCTTGCACTGGCTCTGCTTTTGTCATATCGACGCCAGCCTTTTTGAGAACTTCAATTGGATAATCGGAGCTTCCTGATTTTAAGAACTCCAAATACCTTTTGACAGCTGGTTCTCCTTCTTCTAGAATTTGCTTGCTTAAGGCTGTAGCTGCACTGATACCAGTCGCATATTGATAAACGTAGTAATTGTAGTAGAAATGTGGAATTCGAGCCCATTCCAGACCGATTTCCTCATCAATGGCTACATTCTCTCCAAAGTATTTCTTGTTTAGTTCATAATATTCCTTCGTAAGCATATCTGCTGTTAATGCCTCTCCATTTTGAGCTTTCAAATGAATTGTATGTTCAAACTCAGCAAACATCGTTTGGCGGAACAGCGTACCACGGAAGCCTTCTAAATAATGATTTAATAAATAGATGCGTTTCTTTTCATCCTCGATTGTATTTAATAAATAATCATTCAATAGATTTTCGTTACATGTCGATGCAACTTCTGCTACAAAAATAGAGTAATTTCCGTATGGGTATGGCTGATATTTACGTGTATAAAAGCTATGGACCGAATGCCCAAACTCATGAACGAGAGTGAATAAGTTATTCACGTTATTCTGCCAGTTCATTAAAATATAAGGATTCGTCCCGTATGTACCAGAGGAATAGGCACCGCTTCGTTTCCCTTTGTTCTCATGCACATCAACCCAACGATTTTCAAATCCTTCTTTTAAAACATTTAAATAGTCTTCCCCAAGTGGAGCAAGGCCTTTAAGGACATAATCTTTCGCTTCCTCATATGTCACTTCCATTTTCACTTCTTTTACAAGCGGAGTGAATAAATCATACATATGAAGTTCATCTAATTCTAATACTTTTTTACGTAATTCAAGATAACGGTGCAGTAACGGCAAATTGTCATTGACTGTTTTAACGAGATTATCGTATACGGTCTCCGGAATGTTATTGTTACTTAAAGCCGCATGGCGTGCCGAATCATATTTTCGAACTGTCGCATTGAAATTATGATTCTTCACTTCACCTGACAGGGTTGAAGCAAATGTATTGCGAAACTCTCCATACTTACTATATACCCCTTTAAATGCATCCTCACGTACACGACGATCTTCACTTTCAAGGAAACGAATGTACCTTCCGTGAGTTATTTCCACTTCATTCCCCTCTTCATCCTTGATGGTCGGGAATTTCAAATCTGCATTGTTAAGCATGCCGAAAGTATTACCTGATGCATCGAGTACTTCTGATGCTTGTGCCAATAAAGCTTCCTGCTCAGCAGACAAGATATGAGGCCTCTGAAGACTAATTTCCTCCAATGAATGTTTATATAAATTCAATTCTTCTTTTTCTCCTAAAAATCCAGCCACTTTGCTTTCGTCAATACTCAATAGTTCAGGAACCATATAAGAAAATGCCGCTGCTGCCTGGGCGTATAAAGCTTTTGCACGGTCTTCCATTCCTTGATAAAAAGGATTGGTTGTATCTTGATCATTGCGCATATGTGAGTAAGAATAAACTTTCCCTAGCTTCTCAAATACTTCATCTTGGAATTGCAGGGCTCTAAATAACTTTTCAGCGCTTTCACCTAATGTTCCTTTGTGCACATCCGCTTTCTTAAGGTCTTCTTTTACAGCTTTGAAGGCAGCTTCCCAGTCTTCTTCAGTCGCGAAGATATCTTCCAGCCTCCAAGTATCTTCAGCTGCAATTTCACTTCTTGAGGGCAATGTATTTACTTTTGTTTCTTGTGTCATAATAATTTCCTCTCCATTCTATAGAAAACTTTCCAGTTAGCTAACCCTTTCCTTAAACCGGATTGAACGTTGTATTTACTATATACAACAATCACGCTTTCTTAAAGTATAAAAATCCTTCTTCTTACTATTTCTCCATTAACAAAAATAATCCTGCCCTTTCATCTGAATTCAAGGTAAATCGCGATGGTATCACTCATTATTATGGATATTCCCCTTTTCTATCATCAACCTATGCTCATTATAAAAAATTCTTTCCATCACTTGACTTTCATCACTATTCGAAGGAAGGGAGAAATGATTCACAACTTTAAAAACCCCTTCTTCCAACTCTGATATTAAACCCATTTGCTCTAAAAGCTGAATATATTGCCTAACAGGATACTCTATGTCTATTTTCTTAAGCAAGGGCAATGATCTGAACCTTATTCCTCCGTTTTTTGCCCGCTTCTTAAAAAAATAGATAACATCATTCATAATAATCTTTTCCCCAGGCCTTTTCTTTTGAAACACGTCCATGTAAAGCCACGCTTGCCATTCTATCGGCGGTGTTTCGATCAAAAGCATTCCTCTAACCGGCACCCCTATTTCAATAGGAATCGTCGCAGGCGAAATATGATGTGAATAGAGTCCCTGGAAAAATGAATCACTTCTCTGTGCAGTTTTCATACGGTGAAGGCACCAGTTTTTTCGTTTACTTCTCCAAGCAGGTAGAAAAGGAAAGCTGAAGCAGTTTCGAGGCGATATCTGACTAGGTGGGAGTATCACTAATGAAGCTGTAGTTAATTCGGCAAACACGTTTCTAGGGGAAAAAGGGGTGAGGTTTTTTAAAGCTGATAATTGGTTAGTTTCTGGACAATACATCCAAAGAAACGGGTGATGGTAGCTGCCAGTAACAAACAACCAATGAAAGCCTGATAAACTGAATTCATGCAGATTCCTTCTTTTCAAGTGTTTAGCTGCTAGGATCCAAATTGGTTTGATACCGACACTTTGATAGGCGTTTGTTCGTTCTATGAATTCAGTCTCGGAAATAACGGAACATTGGAATTCTACTGCATAGCGTATACCTCCTATCGTTACTAAGATATCTGCCCTTTTCCTTATTTCAGGAAGGTAGGCTTCTAAATCAGCTTGATAGTGGTGTGATAAAAACCAATGAAACAATTTTCTTTTCCCCATTAAATGATAAGCGGATTCCGGTTCCGACGAAGCGCGGCACGAAGATTTATTTTTGTGGGCAAAATGGGGGATTTTAATCATTCCAGCCTTGATTGTCATTTCTGCTTTGCAGCACGGACAGTAATAATCTGTTGACATTCTCAATTCAGCAAGCAAGTTTGCTGTCATTTTTTCAGGAAGGGTAATCCAAGTCCCATCCTTTTTTATCGCAGTTATCATACATCACCTCTTTAATTTATATCCATTCGCTATTATCACATAGGATTCCTTTTAAATTTAAGCAAAAAAAAAAATGCCTGATCGGCATTAAAAGATGTAAGCACTTAAAGAAGTGGTGAAAGTAATCTGCAAGTGGACTCAAGTATTTTCAACCCCATATTCCGTTTGGTGAACTCATCTATATTCACTTCTTGTGAAACCTTTATATCTTCCAAAAAGTCATTCACCAGGTGTTGTGTACTTTCCGTCCGGTAGAGAAAGGCATTGACCTCAAAATTCAAGTGAAAACTCCTCATATCCATATTGGTTGTCCCAATTGAAGCCAGTTGATGATCAACGATGACAATTTTACTATGCATGAACCCTTCATTATATTGAAAAATCCGGACTCCAGCCGCAAGCATTTCTGGAAAGTACGTTCTGGAAGCATGAAATACAATACGCTTATCAGGGTTTTTCGGAACGAGCAGCCTGACATCCAAACCACTCAAAGCGGCAACCTTTAATGCCTGAAAAATATCGTCATCAGGAACGAAGTAAGGAGATGCAATCCATACAGACTCTTCTGCAGATGTAATCATCTTAAAAAAAATGCTCTTAATGATTGTCCACTCACTATCCGGACCACCTGCAATCATTTGTACACCACCATGTTCATGATGAAGCGGCAGGCTCGTTTGGAGATATTCATCCGATAAAAAGCTATGGTCGGTACTGTAATACCAGTCCTGTAAAAAAATGAGCTGTAACGTCCTTACTGCTTCTCCCTTCACCATAAGATGCGTATCACGCCAAAATCCAAAATTCGGATTACGTCCCAAATATTCATCACCTATATTGAGTCCCCCCATAAAACCGACAGACCCATCTATCACAATTATTTTTCGATGGTTACGAAAGTTGAATTTATTATTTAATAGAGGGAGACGCAGCGGGCCAAAAGCAACAATTTCGACCCCTACATTCCTCAGCTCATAAATATAGGATCTGGCTAACTTCCAAGAGCCAACCGCATCATATATAAAACGAACCTTTACCCCTTCTCTTACTTTTTGTATCAATACATCCTTTAGAACACCACCAATATGGTCATCCCTAACAATATAATATTCTAAATGGATATGATGTTTGGCTTTTTTTAATTCCTGGATGATATTAGAAAATGTTTCCTCTCCATTTGTTAAAATTCGAGTTTCAGTTGTAAATGAGATGGGACTATTCCCAAGCCTTTGTGCAAGAGAAAATAACTTCTGGGGGTGCTCCTCCATCTCCTTAAATTTCCGATAATTAAGTTCTGCTTCGCTGTCTATTTTTACGAAACTTTGCTTATCTAAAAAATATTTCTTACGAAATATCCGTTCTTTCCGGAAATTACGTCCAAACAAAAAATAAAACATGAAACCGATAATTGGGAAAGCACCAAATACAACAAGCCACGCTATGGTATGGGCGGGATCCCGATTTTCGAGGAAGATGATAAATCCAATAATCACCAAGAAAAGAGTCAATATCAGACTGAAATAACCGAAAAGCCCTCCATTGACCTCCTTTAATAGAAAATACCATGTGCTACCCAACAAGAGAATAAGCAGACTAATGCCGACTTTATTCTTCACCTAGACTACCTCCAATTAACAAACACAGGCACACTCTAATAAGAACTTCCTGTCTAAGGTAAAAATATTCATTCTAGGGCGAAAAAACCGATTTCTACTGAAATCGGCTCCACAGTTATTAGTTATACGAAATATTTATCAACCGTTGCGAATACATCATTTTCTATCACTATTTTACCGTACTCGTCTAGCATGTGTACGGTTATCGGTGACTCCTGACTGTATTCCAATAAAAGACTTAAAATATTATCAATTTCTTCCTCGTCAATTTCGGCCTCGGAAAATTCGATATAGAGGTAATATTTATTTTGATAAACATAAAGTTTCGTTGTCCAGCTATCCAAGCCATGACGCTTACTTAAAGAAATAACATCTTCAAAATCTTCGAATATTGTGATGAACTCAATCATTCCATCTTCAAAGGTAATACCGCTTTCTTCATCCTTATCATGAAAATGTTGGTCAAGAAGTGTATCCATCTTCTCTGATACATTCAAATCCTTTAATTTATCTTCTGAAAGAGGCAGCTCGAGTTTCTGACCATCTTTGGCAAGTTGGGCTTTTGTGACCAAAACTTCCAAGCCTTTTTCAAGAGCTTGAACTTGAATCCATAAAGGTCCTTCAATCATGAATTCCTCTTCTTGATGCACTTCATCCATCATTTCCCAAAAAAGCTCCTCACTTCTTTCACGACTGTACCAAATCTCTTCGCGATCAAAGCCTCTTTCCTCAATATCTATATAGGAAATATAAAATTTAACTGTATCGTCATTAATGCGTTCGATTTCCATGATTCCCCTCTCCCTTCCTTTCTCATTTTGAAGGGATAATAACCCCCAAGCGAAAATTGCTCTTAAAAGCTCTTTACCCGTAAGTGAATACTGTAAATCATGTTAGTCATTAAAACAGACTATTTTACATCATTTTATGACAAAACCTTTAAGAAGGGAAATAAAAAACATTACTTTTCTAAAAAACAATTGTTTGCCTAATATTCCATTCATTCTATAAAAAAATTCATCCGCATGCAACTATATCGGAGCTTCCTTTAATTTTAGTTAATGCTAAAGTTTATGTTCTATTATATACACAAAATCGCGAGTTACATTCACCTTTTATCTTTAAAGGTGACCAACTGTAGCCAAATCGAATGCGAATATCAAAAAGGTGCATTTTCCTAAAATCCAGATTAAAAGGTGAAATTTAAGTGCGAATTCAGTTATGTATAAAGAAAAAGCTCTGCACAATTCTCGGCAGAGCTTGAAAACCTTATTAATTGACCATACGTTGTGCTTCTCGTAACTGGAACGTACGAACTTTACGTGGTAAAAAGCGTCTAATCTCATCTTCGTTATATCCAACTTGAAGCCTTTTCTCATCAAGGATAATTGGACGTCTTAACAGTCCTGGATTTTCCTTAATCAATTTATATAATTCTTGAAGAGGCAGGCTCTCCAAATTTACGTTTAATTTTTGGAAAGTTTTTGATCTTGTTGAGATGATTTCATCCGTACCATCTTCAGTCATACGCAGAATCTCTTTAATCTCATCAATAGTAAGCGGTTCTGAAAAAATGTTTCTCTCTTTATATCCAATTTCGTGTTCCTCTAACCATGCTTTTGCTTTTCTGCATGAAGTACAACTAGGCGATGTATATAATGTTACCATGTTTACTCACACTCCCTAAATATAGAATCGGTGATCTATGAGGGGAAATCTACTATTAGTATTCATAAGTACCACTCTAATTTGAAATAATTTTAAATAAGTATTTCATAATGTTAATTATACACTAATTTATTTAAAATGAATACCCTTTTTCAAAATTGAAAAAATCCTTTAAAACTTCTTGTTTAGCCTGTACTATAGCTAATTCATTTTTTTATGTAATACATTTTAATCCACTTTTTCTAATTGAAAATACCTAGCTATCATTCTCATTTAACTCTCATCTTAACCCTCATATTTTTATAATTAGTTCGTTACTTTTATTTACCCCCATTCCTTGTCAATAAACAAGTTCATTTTAATATATTTTCTTTAATGAAGAACAAATTCCTCCTTTCTTTTAAAAAACCATTCTTTTAGCACATATAACCATAAACATAAAAAA
Source organism: Peribacillus butanolivorans (assembly GCF_001273755.1). GTDB lineage: Bacteria > Bacillota > Bacilli > Bacillales > DSM-1321 > Peribacillus > Peribacillus butanolivorans. The sequence goes on along the minus strand of NZ_LGYA01000001.1, from coordinate 967,437 downwards.
AAGGTAAATCAAAAGAATCAGAATGGGGTGGATTTGTAAATATTCAAGAAGTTAATTCTTATTCGGTAGCCCAGCAAAAAATACATAAGAAAAGAGCCGGTAATATACCGACTCTCAGTTTGTAGACAAAAGGAGTTCTATCTAAATGTTAAAACAAAGTTGATTGGAACGGAAGGTACGAGACTCCTGCGGGAAAAGCGCGTCCAAGGGAGACCCCGCAGGCGCAATGGCGCCGAGGAGGCTCCCGGACCGCCCGCGGAAAGCGAGTGCCTGGAGTGGAAATCAACGGTCAAATTTTAAAAACAAAAAAAGACTGTAGAGCCTGAATATACCGGCTCTAGTTATTCATGCTTATCTCTTCAAATATATCCGTTTCATACCCCATACTTATACTCAGTACATCCTCTACATTTTGATAAGACTTTCCATAAAGGTGATTGTCCTTATAGGTATGAATTTCAGAGTAAATCTCTTTCATGAAATTAAATACGTCTTCGTCTTCTATGGATGAATCAGATGGCCAATATAAGATTTCCATCGGTGTATTCTCCTTGGTAGCAAGCGATTTCCTGCTATATGATATAGAAGAAGCATGCTTGAACCCTTCCCTTTTATAAAACCGTAGTCGTTTTAATGTATCATCATCATGTTCTTGCACAGGCTCGACTTCAAGTAATATTGTTTTTTGCCTATTTTGCAACTTTTGAATCAATTTTCTTCCTAACCCCTGCCCCCTTGATTTCTTGGAAACAAATAGGTAATCAATGAAAATAAACTCATCCCCTTCCACATATAATAAAACATGGTCAGGACCTTCATCTTTTTTGTAAATTTCCTGCTTATCCGTTAAAAGAATTTCTATATGCTCTTTTGACTTCATTTCTTCAATTGGAAAATACTGATTTAACTTTTCATACCAATTCATAATTTAATCTCCTCTTTTACTACTTTTTACTTTCCACAATTTTTCTTATCCACTACAATAGAACTTAAATAACTTGAAAATATTAGGAGGGTTAGGATGATTAGTTATTTTACAGACCTGATTTTGGTCGCGGTTTGCGTAATTGGCATTACAGCCGTGAATGGCGTAGTGACGAATGGGATCGGCGAAAAATGGTTTGGCGGTAAACGTCACTCTCATATTTTCGATCAATCAAAGCGAATTCAGTCAGGATGGAATCAAGTTGGTGGAAATAAGAAACGGTAATTCCTACAGAAATTGGATGACCGAAAGCTATTCCCTAACGGTCATCCATTTTTCACGGCGTATAATCTACCCCTTTGGTATACCGATTCGCTGCATTCCATAATAAAAATTCATCAATTCCATTTTCATTTAAAGCTTTAATTTGGGCTTCCACTTCTTCCTTACCATACTTTTGATAATTCCCCGCCCCTAAATAAGAAGCTGTAAAGTCTTGTAGCCAAGGTCTGGAAGTCGGTGGTGCTTCCAGTTCTTTCAGCTTCCTATTCTCCAATTTGGCATATTCCTTAACAAGGTCATAAGGCTCCAAATCAGGTTTCTCGATACCGAAATAAGATGTCCAATGACTTGGATATATCATCGAGGAAATGACATCAACATTTTCAGATATTTTGGTAAAATTTTGACCAATTCCCGGAGCTTCCGGTAACGTAGCGGCATAGCCAAAAATATCCACTGATACATCCACTCCGTATGGTTCTAGTTGTTTCTTCGCATAACTGACGAAATCCGTTACTGCCTGTACCCTTTTTGCAGTATGACTTATTTTTGCTTCATCATAGTCACCCATATTATATTTCAATTCGTCTTCTTTTTTTTCAAACCCTTCCGGAAAACGGACATAGTCGAACTGAATTTCTTTGAATCCCATCTTTGCCGCTTCAATAGCTATTCCAACATTATAATCCCATACCTCTTTCATGAATGGGTTAACGAAAGATTCTCCACGACCATTTTCCCATACCTTTTTTCCATCTAAAAATGACCATTCCGGCTTCTCTTTTGCGAGAAGGGTATCTTTGAACACAACCACCCTAGCAATCGGATAAATCTGTTTATCCTCCATTTTTCCCAGCATTTCCTTAGGATTTTTTATATGGTCTTTACCAATCCCAGCATAAGGAGAATCAGGATCTTCTGACTTATACGTAACGTTTCCCCAGTCATCCTTAATATCAATGACCATCGCATTCAAATCGGTTTCATCTACATATTTAATAAGTTCGTTGAATTTGTTGCCGCCCGCTGCAGGTCCAGTCACATAAATTCCGCGCACAGCATCCGGATAGTCAAACTTCAAACCCGAATCAAATACAAAACGCGGGGCTCTCTCAGGCAGTTCTTTACTTTCAAGTGCTACATATCTAGTCTCGTTCATACTTTCTGCATGAACAGGCTGTTGAATCAGGAACATACACATCCCTGTCATCAACCATTTTGTCATTGGTTTCATTTCTCCACCTCATTCGCCATCAGTCTTCAATTTTATTTTACAAATACAACAGACCCCTTTCTTTAATACCACAACGATTGAACTTTACTCCTATATCTAGTTAATTAATAAAAAAACTTTGGGTTTTAGTCTCAAAAAAGGCAATAAAACCTATGTGTACTTTGAATTACGTTGTCATACACGATAATTTTGTTCGAAACGTATTACCTTGTATCCTTCCCCAAAATCGTCTACACATTGAAAAATAAAAAACAATCTCACATTTTTGAAATCGTCTTATATAATTCAGAATGGTTATAGAAGGAAATAAAATTTCCTTTCACGGGCTCGATAATAGTCTTTATGCTGTTTCGATTATACATTTAATATGAATAAATGCTAAAATACATTTATAGTGGACAATTCGTATTTCTGGAATGACGTCGATACAAGAAGTGATCACTTCAAAACGGCCCCTCCACGAGATATAAATGAGCGCTTTCCTATCTTAAATAAGGCGCCAGTTACTTTCAAAAAAAGTGGCTTCATTTTCTATTTATCCTTTACAATAATGAAGAGCGAATATCCATTTACTTAATAAACGTATTTAGAGGAGTGACTAGCAGTTGAAAAGGATTTTCTCCGGCATTCAGCCATCCGGTTCCGTTACTTTAGGGAATTATATCGGAGCAATGAAACAATTTGTTAACTTACAAAATGAATATGATTGTTTCTTTTGTATCGTTGACCAGCATGCAATTACAGTTCCACAAGATCGTCTTAAATTAAGAAAAAACATTAAAACATTAGCCGCTTTATATTTGGCTATTGGCCTCGATCCGGAAAAGAATACAATCTTTATTCAATCAGAGGTACCTGCGCATGCTCAAGCAGGCTGGATATTACAAAGTATCTCTTATATTGGCGAACTTGAGCGTATGACTCAATTTAAAGACAAATCAGCCGGTAAAGAAGGGGTTTCTTCAGCACTGCTGACCTATCCTCCGCTGATGGCTGCCGATATTCTTCTTTATAGTACAGATGTTGTTCCTGTCGGCGAAGATCAAAGACAGCATCTTGAATTAACACGTGATTTAGCTGAACGATTCAATAATAAGTACAACGAGATTTTCAAGATTCCGGAAATCAGCCTTCCGACGGCAGGGGCGCGTATAATGTCGCTTCAAGAACCATCTAAGAAAATGAGTAAATCAGATTCTAACAAAAAGGCTACGATTGCCCTATTAGATGATCCAAAGCAAATCGAAAAAAACATCAAGAGCGCGGTTACCGATTCCGAGGGTATTGTCCGTTATGATAAGGAAAACAAAGCTGGGGTTTCCAACTTAATGTCGATTTACTCCATCTTTAGCGGGAAAACCTACCCCGAAATTGAAGAATTATACGTAGGGAAGGGTTACGGAGACTTTAAGAGTGATTTAGCTGAAGTGGTACTTGGAGAAATCTTACCAATCCAAGAGCGCTATTACAAATTAATTGATTCTCCTGAATTGGATGAAATTCTTGACCGTGGTGCAGAAAAAGCGAACATTGAAGCGAATAAAATGATCAGAAAAATGTATAACGGTATGGGGCTTGGCAGAAAAAGATAAAAGAAAAAGACGATCCTAATCGGATCGTCTTTTCTTTTTGTGAATGTTAAATGCTCCTATAATATCGATGGACTATCTCCTGTCTCTACTTGCCAAAGCTTTTCAAAAAATGGCTGCCCCTTTACTAAATTTTCGCATAGTTGTAGGTGTTTTTCTGACCAGCCTTCCTTCATTTCCTCATATAACTCAAGCCAAGCTATTTGAAAATCCATTTCTTGAATGCTTTCATATTTTTCTGGAGCCCATTCTGTATACCAATAACGGATTTCAGCAGTGTTTTTCGCTGTAAATAATTGATCCATGGCCATGAATAGAAGCTGCTTAAGCTGTCTTTCTTTTCTTGTCAATCCATTCATAAATAAGGGTGACGGCGATAAAATATGATATTCTTTCTCAGATGTAGGTTTTTCAGTAAAAGTGTAATCCATCTCATCATGGTTTTCTATCATGTCATAAACAATTTGTTCCTGCCGAGGAATTATTCTGCTTTTCCGAATCGGAATATGATAACCTATTGTATCTACAGCTAGAATTCCATTTCCATCGGTAACGATAAAACAATAGTCAAGCTGAATTCGTTCATGGTTTTTCCTTGCATACGCTTTTTGATAGACATCGCTAAGCAATGGCTTAGGTAATTCTGATAAGTCATTTTCTATGTAGTGGAAGAGTGTTGCTGAGACTTTCAACAGAGGAACTTGATCTAATAGCTCGATACCATCATCCTTCCTCCATTCATGAAAATGACAAATATTATAGCCGTTTTCTTCTCCTTCAAACCAATTAACCCATACATCATGAAGATATAACATCATTCATCCCTCACTTAAACAAATTTCTGTTTGTCAATCAGTATAGGCAGGAACCAGACATTTTATTCCTATTCTAGAAAACAGATTAAGAAAAATAGAACGTATAAATTAGTTCTTTTCTGTTAAGAATTTTTCAGATTGGATAATGAATGATTTTTTTACAGAGAGCTTTTCAGCATTTTTCGCCAGATAGTATCCTGTACAGTATCCTAGCATATACGGATACCCTTTCTTCCCCAGCAGAAGAACATCATGAAGCGGGTCTGTACGCTTTATGGTATGCTTTGCTTTTAAGTGCTTACTCCAAAATCCCCGGAGTTTGTCTTCCTGATATAACTTTGTCCATTTCGCTAAATATCCCGTTCCTAAATATTTACTAACAGTTCTTTCAGCGAGCCCTTCCATAATCATCGTATCGAGAAGTGTATAATCTTTCTGTTCTTTTTTCAATTGGTGTAATCGGCAAACATGATGATATTCATGAATCAAAAGGGCCTCCATTTCCTTTTCCGCTATACCATTGTCATAAAAAAGAAACAATTTATCTTTAAAAGCCAATCCTGATTTCGTTTCAATAGATTGCTTCCACATCCCTGAAGACATAAGAGGAAAAATATAAATGGGAACGTCTGGACCTTCCCATAACTTCTTATAAGAAGTAAAAAGGCTTTGTGTCTTTTCCCAAACATTATTTTCTGTTAAGTTTCCCCATGTATTTTTCGTTTTTTGATTTGGAGAATACATGCCGTGCTTTTGTAAGTGGCGATAAATCATATCTCCATTAATATTGTTGTTGAATTTATCTTTCAGTCTGTCCATCATCTGAACCGGGCGGTCGAAGTCCTTCTTCAACCATTCATTTGTTGAAATAACACCCATCCCATACACCCCCGCCTCTTTTAACTATCGTATGATTTTATAATTGCGGGTGACACATATTATTTCCCTATACATGTTTAAGAATGAAAAAAAGCTTTCTATCAAAGAAGGTAACCAGTTCGGTCCATGGACCATCACAAACAAAAAAAGAGCAAATCTCTAAAGATTTGCTCTTAACATTAATTATTGATATTTTTTGAAAAGAATAGTTGCGTTATGACCGCCAAACCCAAGTGAATTGCTGATGGCCGCATTAATTTCACTTTTCCTTGCTTGATTTGGCACATAGTCCAAATCACACTCAGAATCCGGTGTTTCAATATTAATAGTCGGTGGCAAAATGCTGTCTCTGATTGCCTGAATGGTGAAAATTGCTTCGACTCCACCTGCTGCCCCTAACATATGTCCAGTCATTGACTTTGTAGAGCTTAATGCAAGTTTATATGCATGGTCACCAAAGACTTCTTTGACTGCCATCGTTTCATATTTATCATTGTAAGGCGTACTTGTTCCATGGGCGTTTACATATTGGATGTCTTCCGGTTTCAAACCTGCATCATCAATCGCAATCTTCATCGCTCTTGCTCCACCTTCTCCACCAGGCGCTGGTGCCGTAATGTGGAAAGCATCTCCAGTCGATCCATATCCAGCTATTTCAGCATAAATCTTGGCTCCACGGTTTAATGCATGTTCTAAATCTTCAAGAATAATAACCCCAGCTCCTTCTCCGATTACAAACCCATCACGGTTTGCATCAAAAGGACGGCTTGCCGTTTTTGGATCAGGATTTGTCGATAAAGCCGTGTTCGCACAGAAGCCTGCAACCGACATTTTCGTGATCGGCGCTTCGGCACCACCTGTGATCATTACATCGGCATCGCCACGTTGAATTGCTTTAAACGCGTCACCAATTGAATTTGTTCCAGTTGCGCAAGCTGTTACCGTACAAGAATTGATTCCCTTAGCTCCTAACAAGATAGAAACCTGGCCAGCAGCCATATCCGGAATCATCATTGGCACGAAAAATGGACTTACACGCTTATAGCCTCTGTTTAAAAAGTTTTCATGTTGTGTTTCAAGCGTCTCTAGTCCACCAATACCTGAACCAATCCAAACACCAACACGTGTGGCATTTTCATCTGTAATTTCTAGCTTACTATCATTAAATGCCATAACTGATGCAGCAATGGCATAATGCGTAAAACGGTCCATCTTACGCGCTTCTTTACGATTGATATATGTCTCAATATCGAAGTCTTTTATTTCAGCAGCCACTTTTACAGGAAATTCCTCAGCATTCAAGCGTGTTAATGGCCCTATCCCTGAGTTCCCCTCAATTATATTCTTCCATCCAGTTTCTGCATCATTACCAACTGGAGAGATTGCTCCAATACCTGTTACAACAACACGGCGATTAGTCATTAGAAATGGCTCCTTCCTTATTTAAAGCTCGTACGATTATTTTGTTTTCTATTTTTATTTCCCCCACCTAAGAGCAATTGCTCCCCAAGTGAGTCCTCCACCAAAACCGACCATAATGATTAGGTCATTTTCCTTAATCCTGCCCGCTTCCATTTCTTCTACAAGAGCAATCGGAATCGATGCTGAAGAGGTATTTCCATATTTATGAACCGTCTTTGTCATTTTTTCAACTGGCAGACCCAAACGTTCCCTCGAAGCTTCCATAATTCGAATATTAGCTTGATGAGGGACAAGTAAATCCACATCTTCTTTTGTCAATCCCGCTTTATCTAGTACACTCAGGCTAGATTCTCCCATCTGACGGACAGCAAACTTAAACACTTCACGTCCGTTCATAGAAATAAAATCTCCTTCCTGTAATAAATGCTTACCACCAGTTCCATCTGCACCTAATTCGAAGGAAAGAATCCCTTTCCCATCTGCAACAGGCCCAAGGACAGCAGCACCGGCTCCGTCCCCAAATAGGACAGCAGTATTGCGGTCTTCCCAATTTGTTATTTTTGAAAGCTTTTCAACACCAACAATTAGCACATGCTTATAAGCACCTGTCTGAATAAATTGCTGTGCTGAAATCATCGCATACATAAAGCCAGCGCATGCAGCACTAACATCCATAGCCGCCGCCTTATTTGCTCCTAATTTCTCCTGAATCATACAAGCAATAGAAGGAAACGACTGATCAGGTGTCACGGTAGCTACAAGAATTAAATCTATCTCGTCCGCTGAGACTTCTGCATTTATCAATGCAGCTTTTGCCGCTCCATAAGCCATATCAGAAGTATTCGTATTATCATCGGCAATTCTTCTTTGCTCGATACCTGTTCTAGTCCGAATCCACTCGTCAGAAGTGTCCATGATTTTTTCTAAATCCGCATTTGTAACGATTTTTTCGGGTAAGTAGCGTCCAAGCCCTAATATTCCAGCGTTCATTTTGCCATCCCCTTATTTATTTTAATAAATAATTATCATCATCTATTATTACCTGGTACTAATTTTATATAAAAAAACTCTTCCTTGCAAGAGCTAACAGTTTGAAAGTATAAAAGAATCTGTTTCTTGAATCGGACAAGGGCCTTCGCCAAGGTGTTTTATAGACATACATTATAGAAAAAAGGAGGAATTTATTATGGACATTTTCACTCGCAACAATCGAAGTACACAAGATGATCATTTTTCAGATTTGATGTTTGGTAGAAAAGCGGAGCCTGAACTCCAAAAGGAGGAATCAAAAGTTGACTACATGCAATTGATGGTGAGCGTAGAAACATTAATGGGATTATATGACCAATACAAACCAACCATTCAGAAAATGAACCCATTGATTACCAAGTTCTTAAACAAAGATTAACTGAAAAAAATGATGGCTGTCCGCATGACTGGACAGCCTAAGCTTAATTAACGCTGAGCATCTTGTTTACCAAGCTCATAAGCTTCTTGCATCACTTTTTTAAACAGGTCCATGAACGGCTCTGCCATATCCATTGAAAAAGGAATTCCGTTTGCCTCCAGCTTTGCTTTAGCCTCTGGGAAGTATTTCATAGCGATTCCCATAAATTCAAGTGTTTTATCTGAACTCATTTTTAGTTGCCTCCTTATCTACTTGATAATTTACCAGATAATCATTTTTTCACTTAAAGAATATCTCATTATTATCATAATTCCCCTTAGCCCTTTCGTAAAGGCACAGACATTAAAAAATGAATTTCCTGATAGTTTTATTCCATTCATTAAAGTACGACGCATATAAGATACAGGCCAAATTAACAGGTTATGGACTTTTCCTAGAATTAATGTCTTTCGATACTGTACCTGCCTTGTCATATACACTTACCCAAAATAGGATTTGATATTCATGTTTTTAGTTTCTTGAATTACTCGTACCCCTTTTAACAGTGCTTCTAGAGTTTAACCAAAGGCTCTCTTTAATCATGCATTCTCCACTTTTTAAGTAAGTTTAATCGTTTATTATGTTTCCTTTGTAAGGAAACACCTTCTTCTGGACCCGTTTTACTTTGCACCTCATAGACGGTCCCTTTTATTATCTTAGTTGCTGGTTGAATAAATAAGTAATCAATACTTTCTCCAAAAATAAACTTGGCACATTTATTCCAGTGATCATCTATACTGCTGCACAGCTGGATTTTTCTATCTGATAAGGTAGCAACTCTTTCTAAAGCGTTCACAAAATCAGTAATAAAGAGCGCATCCTCGGTATATTCACGAGCAAGCGTAGCTTTGATAGCTGATTGTTCAAGTTGGTTGATTCCGGCTTCAAAGCACATGCTTTCGGGTTGCCAGGGGCCATAAATGGTCGGTAAAAATATGATTTTAACAGAAGCAATTCCTTCGATTGAGGTTATTATTGACTGGAAATCCTCCACATCCTCTTCAACAGGCATGAGAATCACAATATTTGGCGTTTCATCTAAGCCATTTTTTTTGCATTTCTCAAGAAAGAAAACGATATCGTCTATAAGACAATTGATTCTACCTATTTTACCTTTTCTAATATCGTAACAAGATATAAAAACAGTGTCCTGCTGGGAAATATCTAATAATCTAAGTTTATTTATCGGAAAATATATAAAATTAGCACTTCGACCAATTTCAAGTTCCTTTTCTTCTATAATATACTGACTTGCTTGGGAATCTGTCCAATCAATTCCGATTACCTCTTCGCCCTGATTCAATAAATATTGGGTCACATAGAAACCTACAAATTGATAAGCGCCAATGACAATGAATGTTTGCATAAATACAGCCTCCTCGTATGCCATCAAGCTCGCTTCATCCGGCACGTCAAGTTTTTTTAGATGCTGTATCGTATGCAAACTAATGTGAAAATATATCCACTCTTATAAAGACTCTTCATTCTCATTAAAAAACTTCTGAATTTGATAAGGTATTTTATAGCGTTTTTCAGGTAATAAATAAGTTAGCTGCAAGTCAGCCTTTCTAGCCAGTTGGATTTTCCGATAAAAGGAGGCTTGTTCTTTACGCAAGCTTCCAAAAACCTGAATTACTTTTACAGGGATGTTCTCCTCAATTAACGGATCTTCAGAATCCAGAATATGCTGTTCACATTCGGCTGGGTTCATCTCATAAGCAGCCGAAACCTCAGTCAACCACTTTTTATAAAAAAACTTATTTTCCTTTTCTTTTTCCAGTTGTGCTTTCAATGAAAAAACTGGATCAATAAGAACGACAGAACGTATTTTACTTCCTAGTTCATTCATTAGCCTTAATGCGAGAAGTGCGCCTGTCCCCTCTGCCAACACATGAATCCTTTGATTGACTATTTCCTTTTTCATGAAGAGAATATATAGTTTAAGGGAAAGATCAAGAGCTTTTGGACTACCCCAACTGGCTCCGTGGAAATTGGATGAAAATAGTGTGTATCCGCATTCTTTTAAATACTCCAATATTCGTAACCTGCCAGGATGCTGGAGCCAAAAGCTGCTGTCTTTTTCGACAAAATGACTACGGTCTCCGATTACCATTACGGAAAAACCACTGGGCTGCTCCGGATAATAGACGATACTCCATTGGTCATCAATTTGAAAAGTTCGCTGTTCCAGTTCCATCTTTTAAACTCCTTTAAGGAATATTCCTACAAATACTACTACTACTTAATTTATGTCGAAATATTGAAAAGGTCAGGGGAGACGCCTATTTTCTTTTCATAAATTAATCAAGCTGGAATAATTTTGTGAAGATCTCGAAATAATATCGTTTTTCTTCTTACTAAAGACAACTTTTCATTCCCAACCCATCTGTCAGAAAAGATTACTTTGTTATACTGTATTTAATTATTTAATGGTTATTATGAAAAAGCCGTTTTAACTGTATATTAATTATGGTAAGATAAAAATGAATGTAGTGGAATGAGGTGAAATTCGATGCGTTATGCTTGGACTATTTTTTGGACATTCTTATTAGTGCATATGACTGTATATGTTGTTTCTTCCATGATCGGAGTTTCATACGATGCTGCACAGGGAACAATTTTAGGAATCGCTGCGGCTATTCTAATATGTATTATCCCTGCTGTTATGCCTGCTGGGCCAACAAAAGACTCTCATCAACATTAAGAAGCAAAAGAGGACATCCTTTGGGGATGTCCTTTTTGTTATACCGTTCTTTGCTTTTGATTAAACTACATTTCATAAACTTTAAATTAGTACTAATTCGTTATGAACATAATCAATCGTTATTCCTTCTTCGTTTTCAACTGTCCCCGCTATAATTCGGCGAGCGATTTTTGTTTCCAAATGCTTTTGAATAAATCGCTTAAGCGGTCTTGCCCCATATACTGGATCATACCCTTGTTCGGCAATGAATTCTTTAGCCGCTTCGGTGACGTGGAGGTTTATATTTTGTTCAGATAACCGCACTTGTAATTGCTGAACCATTTTCTCTACAATTTCAACGATTTCATGTTGAGTAAGCGGCTTGAATAACACAATGTCATCTACTCGATTCAAAAATTCAGGGCGGAAATGTCCTCTTAATTCTTTGAACACTTGATCCTTTATTTCTTCTTCAATGGCTCCATCGCTACGGTTGGACTGCAACAAGAAATGGGAGCCAATATTGGATGTCATGATAATAACCGTATTTTTACAGTTGATGGTTCTACCTTGGGAGTCTGTTATACGTCCGTCATCCAACATTTGCAGCAAAATATTGAAGACCTCCGGATGTGCCTTTTCAATTTCGTCTAGTAGCACGACGGAGTATGGGTTTCTTCTAATAGCTTCGGTTAGTTGTCCGCCCTCCTCAAAACCAACATATCCAGGAGGCGCACCGACTAGTCGGGAAACGGAATGTTTCTCCATGTATTCCGACATATCGATTCGAATCATATGTTCATCACTATCGAATAACGTTTCTGCCAACGCTTTGACCAGTTCAGTTTTACCCACTCCGGTCGGTCCCAAGAAAATAAACGAACCAATCGGTCTGTTTGGATCCTTAATTCCTGCCCTTGCCCGTAAAACAGCATCAGATACAAGTTCCACCGCTTCTCCTTGGCCTATTACGCGTTCGTGAAGAATTTCCGAAAGGCGAAGCAGCTTCTCTCTTTCGCTTTCCACCAGCTTGCTTACCGGAATACCCGTCCACCTCGCAACAATCGATGCGATTTCCTCTTCCGTCACTTCTTGGCGAAGCAATCGTGAATCCTGCTTTTCCTTTTCCAATTCATCTTCCATAGCATCCAATTCTTTTTGAAGCTGTGGAATCCGTCCGTGCCGTAGTTCAGCAGCCCTGTTGAGGTCATAGTCATTCTCTGCCTGTTCCAGTTCATGACGAAGCTTCTCGAGCTCTTCACGTTGGTCCTGTACTTTTTGAAGCGCAGATTTCTCCATTTGCCACTTTGCTTTCATGCTATTCGCTTGATCCTTAAGTTCTGAAAGTTCTTTTTGGAGTACACCTAGCCTTGCTTTACTTTGAGGATCCTCTTCATTCTTCAAGGCCGCTTCTTCAATTTCAAGCTGCATAACCTTTCTTGTGATTTCATCTAGCTCTGAAGGCATTGAATCAATTTCCATTCTGATCATCGCACAAGCTTCATCCACTAGGTCAATCGCTTTATCTGGTAAAAATCGCTCCGTTATATAACGGTTGGAAAGGACAGAGGCAGCAACAATCGCCCGATCATGTATCCTGACGCCATGGTGAATTTCAAACCGTTCCTTTAATCCGCGCAATATTGAAATAGTATCTTCCACATCTGGCTCGGGAACGAGAACTTGCTGGAAACGGCGTTCTAGAGCGGGATCCTTTTCAATATACTGGCGATATTCATCCAGGGTTGTTGCACCGATACAGTGCAACTCACCACGAGCAAGCATCGGCTTTAACATATTCCCTGCATCAAGTGCACCATCCGTTCTGCCTGCTCCTACAATTGTATGCAATTCGTCAATGAATAAAAGAATTTTACCATCACTCTTTTTAATTTCATTCAGTACAGCTTTTAAACGTTCCTCAAATTCACCACGGAATTTGGCCCCGGCAACTAGAGCACTCATATCAAGTGAAAAAACTGTTTTGTCTTTTAGTCCTTCCGGGACATCCTTCCTGACAATCCTTTGCGCCAATCCTTCGACAATCGCTGTTTTACCTACCCCAGGTTCCCCAATCAATACTGGATTATTTTTCGTCTTTCGTGATAGAATCCGGATGACATTGCGAATTTCCGTATCACGCCCGATGACAGGATCAACCTTCCCCGATTTAACTTCAGCAACGAGATCTCTGCCGTATTTTTTTAGGACTTCATATGTGCTTTCTGGATTTTGACTAGTCACTCGTTGATTCCCCCTTATATCGTGTATAACTTGTTTTGCTTTATCGTAATCTATTCCACAAGTTGAAAACAGCCTGTTTATATTCGGTTTTTTTTCCTTTAACAACGCCAGCAGGATGTGTTCGACGGATAAATATTCGTCCTCCCACACTTGCATTTCTTTTTCTGCAACCGTCAATAACTGTTGTAGGGAAGCTGACATATACACCTGAGCAACACTGCCGCTCACTACCGGCAATTTATTAAGTTCCTTATTTAGCTCTATTTCAAAACGACTGACCGTTTTATCGGAATCAGATAAAATTCTAATTAATAAACTCTCGTCCTGTTCCATTAAGGTTTTTAATAAATGAAGCTCCGTCAGTTCCGGATTTCCCCTATCCTTGGCTAGTTCCTGCCCGCCAATAAACGCCTGTTGGGTTCTCTCTGTCATTTTATTAATATCCATCTTAAAACCTCCCATTCATCAATTCCATGAACGAACTCTTACAACGTTTGACCATTTTTGACCTTTATGGTTTCATTATACTTTTTATTTTTCCCTTGTAAAGAAATGTTATAAAAAATACAAAGGTTATTAAGGGATAAATAGTAAAAGCCTCTCTTCATAAGGAAGAAAGGCAAGAATCTAATATTGATTTAAAAAATATGCTAACCAAAACTTTTGGATGAATGAAGCAAATGCAGGTTATTATGCTTTTACAAACGCTTTGTTGTAACCGTGGAAATCATCAACAAATTTAAAATCCTTATCCGTGCGATTTAATAGAATCGTATCACGAAGCAGTATCCCCGCATCGGTAGTATTGTGGATAATTTCTCCCCACATTCTTGCACTTGTTTGAACATTCGCTGTACGTGGAATGCGTTCTTCTTGATATTCCAAAAATGCCTGCTCCACATTATTCCCATTCTTATGAAGCATATCAGTCAAATAAGCCGCATCTTCTAAAGCTTGGCAAGCTCCTTGTGCCAAGTATTGAAGCATTGGATGTGCAGCATCTCCCGTAAGTGTGATCCTGCCTTTTGTCCAGTTATTAATTGGCAAACGGTCGTACATCGGCCAGCGACGTTGACGCTGAATGAATGAAATCGCATTTTGAACAGGCTCACAAGTTCCTGCAAAGACACGGTCCATTTCTTCCGGGGTACCCCATTGATCTGTTTTTTCATTTTCTTCGGTGTATTGAGAACTTTTGAAAACAACTACCTGATTGTAAAGCTCTCCTCTTCTAACCGGATATTGAACAAGATGAAGATTCGGTCCAATCCACATATATACATCATCTAAATCTCCGTGACTCGTTACCTCTTCCATTGGAAGAGCACCTCTGTATGCAACATATTGAGAACATACTGGTTGATCCTCCACAAATAATTTACGGGCATTAGACCATAAACCATCCGCACCAATAACGGCCGTTCCTATATGTTGATCTCCCTTTGCAGAAGTAACTGTAACTTGACCTTCATTTTCTACCGTTTCGATAATTGTTTGGTTCGTTACAAGTTCGATATAAGGGCTACTTTCACACGCTTCAGCTAGCACTCTATGCAAATCAGAGCGATGTAACACAACATACGGTGCTCCATATCTTTCTTTATATACGTCACCTAAATCTAAAGCGGAAAGCTCTTTGCCTGAAAAAGCATCCATCAAAACTAATCTTTTTGGAAAAACTGCAATTTCGTTGATTTTATCCATAACGCCTAAACGTTGTAAAACATTTGTTGCATTCGCAGCAAGCTGAATTCCAGCTCCAATTTCACCAAATTCAGGAGCTTGCTCCAAGACTTTTACATACTGTTTTGTTTCTGCAATTCCTAGAGCCGTTGCCAACCCGCCTATTCCTCCACCGATCACAATGAATGGTTTTTTTTCTGTGTTCATTATTCAATTCCCCCTAAAAATAAGTTGTCATAAGCCCAGTTGTAGACCATTAACATAGTAAGCGTTTTCATTCAAGCTGCATTCTCATAATATCAATGACTATCAGGCTGGAAGCTCCAACCTGATTTTTTTTATACTAATACAGCCTTAAATTCACTTTCAACTTTTTGGAAACCATTGTTTATATCAAGTACCTGCTGTTGTTCTAAATCAAATCGCTCCATAATTGGAAGATCGTTTACCGAGAATAAGTAAGAATCCACTTCTGCAACGTGCTCATGCCAAGCCCAGTTTGGAACTACAAAGTAGTCACCCTTAGACCAATCAAACCGTACTCCGTTAATAACCGTATAGCCGGAACCCTCGTGCACCTGATAGATTGTTGAATGAGTATGGCGATGTGCTTTAGAATGGAAACCTCTTGAAAGCTTCTGCATCCAAGCTCCCATCGTCGGATTAGCCGTTTGTCCATTAGATGGGTTGATATATTCAACGGCAAAGCCTTCATATGGATCTGGTTCAAAGTTCATTAACCCTTCAATCGCTGCTTTCGTGCCTTTCCACTTGTAGTTTGCAAGCGGAGCTACTTGTGAATAACGATCGGATACCGGACGAACCATTCCTCCTTGATAACGAAGTTCCGAAAAATTATCCGGACGTTTCGGCGTTTCAATACGGTCTGGATATGGTTCAAAGAAAGTACCGCCAATAGAATAGATAGTAGGGATATCAAGAGCGTCCATCCAAATCATCGGTTTATCTCCAACATGACCATGTCCATGCCAAAGATTTTTAGGTGTGATCAAGAAATCTCCTTCTTCCATGAAGATTCTTTCTCCTTGAACAATTGTGTAGGCACCTTCACCATTCGTAATAAACCGAAGAGCACTTTGAGAGTGACGATGAGAAGGAGCTACTTCACCTGGCAACAATAGTTGAACCGCTGCATAAAGCGTTTGGGTTGTTGAAGCCCAGCCCCAAGGCTGGCGGTAAGTTAGGCCAGGGTTTTGAAAATAAATGGCTCTGCGCTCACCGCCGCGATCAGGTGTGAAGATTTCAGCTGCCTCCATCAACTTTTTTGTCAGAAGCTCTTCTTTCCACAAATAAGCATGGGCATGTGGTTTAGGTTCATGATCCATTAGAGCCGGAATAGCTTCCCATAGGGGTCCAAGATTGTACTGCTGAATATCCCTTGTAAAATCTTTTACAATTGAACTGTTCATGTAATCTGATTTTTCAGCCACATTACTCCCTACTTTCTTTTTTCATTTTTTATCACTTAATTTTAGAAAGATTTCGCTTAATTTGGTCATAGTGCCCTGAAACATGGTCATCGATGAAATGATCTACGATATAAGAAACAGGTTTGTTACCGAATTTGGCAAAGTTCCGGTGCGGTGATTCTTTAGATAGTGTTTCTTCATCTAATTTCCCGAGGCCACTCTCAACTTTATATTTCAGTTCATCCACTTGTTTTAAAACTTCATCAACTGATAGTTTTTCCGTATCAGTAACCGCTGCTAGTCGAGCTGGATCTTGCAATCCACGTCCCCATTTTGAGCCCGGAGTGGCTACTACCGTTTCCACTTCACCTAGCCAGTAAGGAATGGCTTCCGCTATATGAGAAAGGATCTGCATGATTGACCACTCTTCCTCTGTCGGGTTGCAACGGATTGTTTTCTCTGAAAGGTTAGCTGTTGTCTCAAGAATGTGATCGATTGATTGTTGAAACGATTTGATCGATGTACCGATTGACTGATAAGCCATTCTTATTTTCCCTCCCCAGCACGTTTCACACGGTTTTCGAGATAACCGATTTTGTCGATTTCGATTTTGACAACGTCACCATCTTTTAAGAACACTTGTGGATCGCGGGCTACTCCTACTCCACCCGGCGTTCCAGTTAGGACGATGTCACCTGGTTCAAGAGTCATTAAGTTCGATAAAAATTCAACTAAATATTTCACATCGAATACGAAGTTAGATGTATTCGTTTTTTGGCGTTCTTCACCATTTACAGTTAAGCGGACATTTAATCCAGAAGGATCAGATAACTCATCTGATGTAACTAGCCAAGGTCCCATTGGTGCACTGCCTTCGACTGTTTTCCCTTGAAGCCATTCAAGTGTACGGCGTTGAATATCACGATACGTGACGTCATTCGCAATTGTATAACCTGCTACATAATCAAGTGCATCATCTTGAGAAACATTGCGTGCCCGTTGGCCCACTACAAAAGCAAATTCTGCTTCATAATCTAGTTGTTCTGAAATGGGGAAAAACGGAATATCATCTTGAGGTCCAATTACTGTATTAGCGAATTTGGCAAACACGACCGGGAATGGAGGCAGTTCGCGACCCATTTCTGCAATGTGTTCACGGTAGTTATGTCCTACGCAAATAATTTTCCCTGGCTTTTGGACAGGTGCCTCAAGTTTTACGTTTTCAACAGCATGTACCAGAGTACGTTTGAATGAATCGCGATTATTCAATGCATAATCCGCAGCTTTTCTTGCGATGGAAAGGCTTTCATTCCCACCCTGTAGAAATGCTTCCATAGTTGAAGGTACATAAGCTTCAGCGATTTGTTCACTGCGAAGTTTCCCTTCACTTTCAAGAAGTGCTTGATAAGCATAGTTTAGGTCTACAATCTCTTTATTTGGATAAATTGCGCCAATACGTGTAAATCCTTCACGGCTAAAAGTTACTAATTTCATTTTTCATTCTCCTTTATTTATCATTATTTTTTAAAAGCTGTCTTTTAGTTTTATTGATGCACCTATCTTTGTTTGAAACAAGGCATTGTTTATAAAAAGAATGTCCTTTTACAAACTAGAGGACAAATGGTAACTATACCTCGCATCAATTTTTATTTTTTCACTTATAGATAACTTAGTTCACTATTTATATACATGATAACTTAATTTTCGGAAAATTGTCAAGGAAGTATTGCAAAAATTTTTATGAAAATGATATTATCAACATCATTATGAAGCTTTTAGTAGCAAATTTAACAAATACAAATATGACTAGACTTATCGAAAACTAGAAGTATATTTAACAGATGTGTTTATGCGGACGTTATGGAGCATACTTTTTATTTATTTTCATTTAAACTTTACATACTCTGATATACTAGACCTAAATTAAAACAGATTAGGGAGATTGTCATATGGAAATCGTAAAATCTGGTTCAACCATTCAATCCTTGCAAATCGGGATGAGCATTATTGATTTACTCGCTTCACAAAGAAATCCTTTAAGATTCTCTGATATTCAAGAATCTACAGAAATAACTAAAAGTAACCTTTATAAGTATTTAAATACTTTGACCCAACTCGAGTTACTATATCGCGATAAGACAACTGGTATGTATTCCCTCGGGAGCAAACTAATTCAATATGGTATGGCAGCTATAGGGAATGAGGACGTCACAAGCCGAATTACTCCTTATTTACAGGAAATCAGCCATCATACCTCCTGCACAGTGTTATTTTCCGTTTGGACATACGATGGACCAATCACAGCAAAGATATGGAATTCCAATCAAAACTTAAATATTGGGGCCCAGCTAGGCACGCGCCTTCCCCCATCTTCTTCTTCCGGCAAAGTATTCACTGTATTCCAGGATTCTTCCATAACGGCAGACTGGATAGAAAAAGATAATAATGTTTCCGCGGCCTTCCTTAGAGGAACTAAGGAATATCAAGCGATACAGAAATACAAAATTGCTTTTGCAAAAGAGCCTTTAGTACCTTCTGTTTCTTCCATGTCCATTCCGATTTTTAATTATAATGCAGAATTATTGGGAGCGATTACTGCTGTTGGCTTCACTGAAAGTATACCGGATCATTATGAAGATCCCTTAAGCCAATATTTAAGAAAGAGTTTTTTAGAAATCTCGAATATTTTCGGTTATTCTGAAGAATAGGATAGGTTATTTCCCATAAAAAAAGCAGGAAAAGGAAGTGAATTGTCCCTTTTCCTGCTTTTTATTTTATTATGGCTTTCGCTGATAGGTCCATATCCTGTTATGATTTGAAGTTTCAGGAAAAGTATCTCCTGCTTCTAGCTTTACCTTTTTCGGATTTAATACCGTGCTACCCGTTTCACCGATTTCTACGTAAGCCCCATTATTAGGTGCCTTCTGACCTGGCTTAAATTGACGATTTTGCCCCATAGATTTCACCCCTTTACATGCTTTCCATTTTATTATTACCGGGTTCACTTCTTTCATGTCTGAAAAATTCAGGGCAAAAAGGAAATTAGTCCATGGGAAATAAATCGTATTGATAAAAAAAAAGCGTCTGCTCTTTAGAGTAGACGCTTTTTTTTAAGACATTAAATCCACAAGAACCGCCTTTTGAGCATGAAGACGATTTCCAGCTTGGTGGAAAACGACGGAATTCGGTCCATCGATGACTTCAGCGGTTACCTCTTCTTCTCTGTGTGCAGGCAAGCAATGCATAAATATATAATTATCCTTTGCATACTTTACAAGTTCACTATTGATTTGATAATCCTTAAACGCCTCTAAACGGATACTATTTTCGATTTCCTGCCCCATAGAGGTCCATACATCAGAATAGACGATATCTGCATCCTTAATAGCTTCAACTGCTGAATTCGTCACAACAATTTCACATCCATTTTCCTTTGCCACTTTTTGAGCATAGGCGACAACATCTACATCAGGTTTATAGTTATCTGGGCATCCAATAGAAAAATCCATACCCATTTTTGCACAGCCAACCATCAATGATTGTGCCACATTGTTACCATCACCGATGTAGCTCATTTTCAAGCCTTTTAATTGTCCTTTTAACTCTATAATTGTCAAGAAATCCGCCATCACCTGGCAAGGATGGGCAAGATCTGTTAGCCCATTGATGACTGGAATAGAAGCATTTTCAGACAATTCCATAATTTTTTCATGCTCGAAGGTACGAATCATGATGCCATCAATATATTCGGAAAGGACTTTGGCCGTATCGGAAATAGATTCTCCACGTCCGATTTGCAAATCATTACCACTTAAGAACAAAGCGTGCCCGCCAAGCTGCATCATGCCCACTTCAAAAGACACGCGGGTACGGGTGGAGGATTTTTCAAAAATCATCCCCAGCGTTTTCCCTTTTAAAGGCGTATATTCCTCGCCCGCTTGTAATTTGGCTTTAATGGTCTGCGCTAGCTTTAACAGATCTGCAATGGCCGTGGGTGTAGACTCCTTCATGGTCAAAAAATCCTTCCCGTTTAAAATCTTCGCTTGTGTCGGTGCCGTTAGTGAACTCATACGTGTGACACTCCTTTCGAATATGTTACAATCCATTCCTGCAGCGCGGTAACGCCTGGATCAGCATTTTCTAACGATTGAAGATAGGCTTTAAAAGTCTCTTCTTCTGTAAATGCTAGAAGTCGATATTTTGCAGCCAATAATCTTAGCTTCTTATCTTCTTCTGTAGTTCCATAAGCTAAAACAACAGCTGCATTTCCTTCATTAAGCCATTTGTCAAAATCGGAATCCGTCAATGTCAACCCAGCTTCATTGATTAGTACAAGCAATTCTTCACTTAATTGGACTGATTCGGATTGATACACACCTGAAGTATGTTTAGCCTTTTGAGCATGAAATACTTTTGTTAATGCTTCTGTCATCGTTTTTCCGATAGCGATGCCTTCACCAGTTGATTTCATTTCCGGCCCTACTTTTGAATCAAGTCCGCTTAGTGCAAACGTTGAGAATACTGGATATTTTACAACTGAATACGGAATTTCTTCCATTAACCCTGTTTTTTCGAACACATTCGACAACGAGTATTTCCCAAGCAATATTTTTGTCGCAATCTGTACTAAAGAAACATTAGTGATTTTACTGATGATTGGAATCGTCCGGCTAGCACGCGGGTTTACTTCCAAAACATATACGTCATTGCCTTCAATCACAAATTGGATGTTCATAAGACCTTTATAACCAAGCTCTACTACTAACTTTTGTGCAAAAATAGTCATTTTATTTTTGATATCCTCTGATAAGGATTGAGCTGGTAGTAATGCCATGCTATCTCCCGAATGGACGCCTGCTTTTTCTACATGTTCAGCAATAATTGGAATATAAATCTCATTGCCATCCGCAATCAAATCGATTTCCGCTTCTTTACCTGGAATATAAGAATCGATTAACACAGGAAATACAAGTGCCGTTCCATTTTCAATTCTATTCAGTAAGCTTTTCTTCGACCGGATAATTTCCATCCCCTGACCACCAATTACATAAGATGGGCGTAATAGAACTGGGAAGCCAATCGCCTCAGCACACTCAATTAATTGCTCTGCACTATTGGCCATCGAACCCGGCACATGTGGAATCTCCAGCTTTTGCAGAAGCTGATAAAAGCGATCGCGATCTTCTAGTTGGTCAAGCGTATCAAATGAGGTACCCAATAAATTAATTCCGTAATCTTCCAGTCCCTTTGCCAGATTTATGGCTGTCTGTCCGCCAAATTGGACAATTACATCCTCAATATCTTCCGCTTCTATAACATTCAGTACATATTCCAAGGTTAATGGCTCGAAATAAAGACGATCTGCTGTTGCGAAATCCGTACTTACCGTTTCTGGGTTATTATTAATCATGATCGTTTCAACATTTTCATCCTGAAGTGCATAAACACCATGAACGGAACAGTAATCGAATTCAATTCCCTGTCCGATTCGGATTGGGCCACTGCCAATCATCAATACTTTCTTTTTATCTGTTTTTTTCTGCTCGTTCTCTCCAAAATATGTTGAATAATGATAATTCGTATGTGATTCAAATTCAGCTGCACATGTATCAACCGTTTTGTAAACGGCGGTAATGCCTAGTGATTTACGGTGTGCTCTCACTTCGATTTCACTTACTTTCCATACGGAGGCAAGATAACGGTCAGAGAAGCCCTTTTCCTTGTACAGCTGCAGTTCTTCTTTGGTGACCAAATCGATTGTCTTAGCAGTGATTTCATTTTCTTTCTCGATCAGCGAAGCAAAAGATTGAAGGAAGAAATAATCAATGATGGTTGCTTTATGGATTTCTTCAACTGTCACACCTTTACGAAGCATTTCAAAAATGACAAAAATGCGTTCGTCAGATTTTTCAGCGAGCTTTTCCCAAAGTTCTGGAACAGTTTTATCTTTTAATGATAAAAGTTGCAGTCCATTCGTTTTTAATTCTAATGAATCGATAGCTTTTTGGACTCCACCTTCAAAGCTACGGTGTAATGCCATAACTTCGCCTGTCGCCTTCATCTGAGTTCCTAATTTGCGGTGGGCAGTCGTGAATTTATCGAATGGCCACCGTGGAAATTTTACTGCTACATAATCAAGAGCAGGTTCGAAGCTTGAATAAGTACTCTTCGTTACAGGATTGATAAGTTCAGATAAATGATAGCCGATAGCAAGTTTTGCAGCGATGCGTGCAATCGGATAACCGGTTGCTTTGGATGCTAATGCCGATGAACGGCTAACACGTGGATTTACTTCTATTAAATAGTACTGTTTGCTATTCGGATCAAGTGCAAATTGAATGTTACAGCCGCCAATGATACCTAAAGCAGAGATAATTTTTATAGAGGCCGCACGTAACATTTGAAACTCATCATCAGATAAGGTCTGAGATGGAGCTACAACAATGGAATCACCTGTATGAATACCGACAGGATCGATATTTTCCATATTACAGATGGTAATGCATGTATTGTTTCCATCGCGCATAACCTCATATTCGACTTCTTTATACCCTGCTATACTTCTTTCAATCAAGCACTGTGTAATCGGGCTTTCTTGAAGTCCGCCTCGTACAAGTTCCTTGAATGTCTCCATGGTCTCAGCAATCCCTCCGCCAGTACCTCCAAGTGTATAGGCAGGACGAACGATTATGGGGAAACCAATTTTGTCGGCGAAAGCTTGCGCCTCTTCTAAAGTATGGACAATTGTACTGTCAGGAACAGGTTCATCAATTTCAAACATTAGTTCACGAAACAGTTCACGATCTTCTCCTTTTTTGATGGAGTCTATTGGTGTTCCTAATAGTTTGACATTATATTTTTCAAGCACTCCTGCATCATCCAATTGATAAGCAAGATTCAATCCAGTTTGCCCCCCTAATGTAGCAAGCAGGCCATCCGGCTTTTCTTTAGCAATGATTTTTTCCAGTACATCTACTGTTAAAGGTTCGAAATAGACAGCATCCGCGTTCATATCATCCGTCATAATCGTTGCCGGATTGTTGTTAACCAGGATGACTTTATATCCTTCCTCTTTTAAAGCGAGGCAGGCCTGTGTACCTGCATAATCGAATTCAGCAGCCTGCCCTATTACAATCGGCCCTGAACCAATTACTAAAATAGTCTGTATCGTGTTGTCCTTAGGCATATGCTTTTTCTCTCCCGCTATATTCATTTATCATTTGTAAAAAGTCGTTAAACAATAGTGAGCTTTCTATCGGTCCTGGATTCGCTTCAGGGTGGTATTGAGTCGTAAATATCGGTAAATCTTTATGCATAAGTCCCTCAACGGTACTATCATTCACATTCCGGAAGCGAACTTGAAGTGATGTTCCTTGTAAGCTTGGCTCATCCACTTCATAGCTATGATTTTGAGAACTCATATACACCTTTTTCGTTTTCAAATCGACCACGGGCTGATTCGCACCGCGATGTCCAAACAGCATTTTTTTTGTATTTCCCCCAAAAGCAAGGGCCGTTAATTGATGACCTAGGCAGATGCCCATTGTAGGAAAATTCGTAATGATTTTCTTAATATTTTCCAATAGATATTCAAGCTGTTTTGGATCCCCAGGCCCATTTGAAAGCAAAATACCATCCGGATTCAAGTCCTTGATATGTTCGAATTTAGTATCAAAGGGAACGACTGAAACTCGGCACCCCTGTTCAAGCAATGAATTTAATATGGATTTTTTATAACCAAAATCCATCATTACAACGTGTTTGGAACCTTTCCCGAAGCTTTCAATCTCTTTAGTAGAAACTGCGGCTACGTGCGCTTCTAAATCATTCAAACTGGATTCGAATGTGAATGCAGTTTCTGCTGTGATGGCTGCCTGCATGGAGCCTTCTTGTCGTATATTTTTAACTACCGCTCGCGTATCCACATGACTCAAAAGAGGGATGTTCCATTTGTCTAAATATTCAGCAATGGAATATTTAGCTTGATAATGAGAATGGCTCATATTTCCTTCATATACAATAACACCGGCAACATGCGGCTTCTTACTTTCGAAATCATTTTCATTAATTCCATAATTTCCGATTAAAGGATATGTGAAAATGACAATTTGGTCCTTATATGAAGGATCTGTCAATACTTCTTGATATCCGGTCATTCCTGTAAAAAAGACAATCTCTCCAGTGATTGCTTTTTTAATTGATTTAGTCAACAGTTCCCCTTCAAAGACGGAACCATTCTCTAAATGTAGATAGTTTTTCATGTTCTTCACCTCTGTAGATGACGTATATTTATATATAGAATAGCATAATTATTCATTTTATTCTATAAAAATTCATTAAATTTAGATTGTTTGTTTTATTGCTAATACTTTTTTTATTTTCTTAATTGCAGTATCAATCTCTGATTTAGTCGCTGTCAGAGGTGGAAGTAAACGAAGAACATTAGGTCCTGCACTTAATACGAGTAGGCCATCTTCTTGAAGCTCCATTAAAAACGACTGAACATCTTGTTTGCATTCGATCCCGACCATCATCCCAAGTCCACGAATTTCTTTGACTTCTTCTGAATCCTTTAATGCCTTTGTCAATTCACATTCAAGGTATTCAGCTTTTTCCACGACTTCTTTTAAGAATCCCAATTGGAAAATTTCTTTTAAAACAGCTTCTGCTGCTGCAACACTTACCGGATTACCGCCAAAAGTGGATCCATGGCTTCCAGCACTAAAGAATTCTGACAACGTTTCTTTGCCAATCATCGCCCCGATAGGTAGACCATTTCCTAGCCCCTTGGCCGAAGTAATGATATCTGGTTGGATATTAAAATGCTGAAATGCAAATGGTTTGCCTGTACGGCCAATTCCCGTTTGTATTTCATCGATAATAAGAAGTGATCCGTATTTTTTACATTGAGCTTGAATTGCGTCCAAATACGATTGCTGAACAACATGAATGCCGCCCTCTCCTTGAACTACTTCGATCATTACCGCTGCCGTATCCTCATCTACTGCAGTTTCTAAAGCATCGTTGTCATTGAATGGCACATATTCAAACGAAGCTAGCATCGGCCCGAAACCAATCTTGATTTTTTCCTGTCCCGTTGCTGCCATCGTTGCAAATGTACGGCCGTGGAATGACTGCAGACATGTGACAATTTTACTTTTTCCTGTAGCTTTACGAGCAAGTTTGATAGCTGCCTCATTTGCTTCAGCGCCGCTGTTGGCAAAGAAAACTTGACCTAATCCTGAGGCATCTACTAGCATTTTTGCTGCCCGTTCCTGTAAAGAACTTTGAAACATATTCGATACATGCCAGTATTTATTAAGTTGCTCCGTAACAGCCTTTTTCACCTTTTCATGACTATGGCCAAGGTTTAAAACTCCGATTCCCGATGTAAAATCAAGATACTCCTTACCTGTTGTACTGATAAGTTTCATCCCATTCGCTGTTTCCGGTTCAATGTTCCACCTTGCATATGTAGGAAATAAAGAACTCATTAAAATACCCCTTCTTCCTGTAGAAATTTCGTTCCGATAAATTGCCCGTTTTCATAGAAGTGATCCTTGCCGCTTACAATCATCACTTTCTCAACTCCTTTATTCAACACCGACAATGCTGTGTTAACTTTCGGAATCATACCGCCATAGATACTGCCATCTGTAATTAAAGCCTGTGTCTCCGTTTCAGTCAGTTTTTCGATAATCTGCTGATTCTTTAAGACCCCTTTAACGTCTGTGACAAATAAGCACATTTCAGCCGAGAGTGCCTTCGCTACAGAACCTGCAGCCATATCCGCATTCACATTTAACTTATTTCCATCTTCTGTAATCGAAATCGGAGTCAATACCGGGCAATAGCCTTTTTCAAATAGAAGTCCAAGTAATTCCGTATCGACTTGATGAATCTCACCAACAGCCCCTAGCTTCTTTTCATCAATATACTCACCAGTCAGGATTCCGCCGTCCGAACCATTTAGACCGACAGCCTTAATACCATGTGCCTCCAATTTATGGACGAGACATCGATTAGATTTGCCTGCCAACATCAGTTCTACAACTTCCAATACTTCAGTGGTCGTTTTTCTTAAACCATTTTCAAAGACCGGTTCAATTTCATATTTTTCAAGCATCGAATTGATATCAGGGCCGCCTCCATGAACAAAGACAATCTGGTAACCGCGGCTTTGTAACTCTTTAACACTTGTAAAAAACGACTCTGATAACTCGTTAATAATACTACCGCCGCACTTTATGACTAAAATGTTCACTCTTTTCAACACCCCTTATGATCGATAACTTCCGTTTATTTTTACATAATCATAGGTTAAATCACAGCCCCATGCCGTTCCTGATTCATTACCATCTTTCAAGTAAACATTAATGATAATACTTTCATTTTCCAAGTATGCCTTTGCATCTTCCTCAGAAAACTGTATAGGCTCGCCATCTTTCAGTACAATGATTTCACCAAATGAAATCGTTGTTTGTTCCGGTTGGAACCCTACTCCGCTTCGACCCATTGCAGCAATAATACGTCCCCAGTTTGCATCCGCTCCAAAAGCAGCCGTTTTCACTAAATTTGAACCAACAATCGTTTTCGCCATCATTTGTGAATCTTGTTTGGAATTCATGCCATGGACATTCACTTCAATTAATTTTGTCGCGCCTTCTCCGTCTTTCGCAATTTGTTTAGCTAAATTTTCAGAAGTCTGTTTTAATAATTCCAAAAATACAGACCATTCTGGGTGCGTATTTGTCAAAGGTTCATTTCTTGCTGCTCCATTTGCTAGGACCAGCACCATGTCATTCGTCGAACAATCACCGTCAACAGTTATTTGATTAAATGTATCATTCGTTATAGAAGATAACGCTTCCTGTAAATCATTCGGTTCAATGACAGCATCCGTTGTAATGAAACCGAGCATTGTAGCCATGTTCGGATGAATCATCCCTGACCCTTTCGCCGCTCCGCCCATTTTCACGCATTTACCATCAATGAATGTTTCATAACCGCAACTTTTAGTTACTATATCCGTTGTTAAAATAGCAGTACCAAAGTCTTCAGCAGCTTCAGCTGTATCTGTTGGCTCCAATAAATCTATGCCGTTTTTAATTTTATCCATTTCCATAAATTCGCCAATAACTCCAGTTGAAGCAACTGCAAATGAATGATCTTCCAAGCCGAACTTTTGAGCAGCAAGCTTTCTCATTTCAATAGCATCCTTTAACCCTTGCTCTCCAGTACAAGCATTCGCACATGCACTATTAACTACTATGCCATGAAGCTTTCCAGTAACTGCTATGCTATCCTTCGTTACATTGATTGGAGCCGCTTGAACTACATTTTGTGTATAAACCGCAGCGGATGATGCTGCAGTTTCTGTATAAATAATTCCAATGTCTTTTTTTGAGTAGCGCAACCCTGCATGAGCGCCTGAGGCTTTGAACCCTTTAGGCATTAAGATGTTTCCTTCTTGAATTTGTTTGATTTCTTCAACTGGCTGTAGTGTATTCATTATTTACCTCCAATAATTTTACGGATATAGTGGGCTGCTCCATAGTCCTGCTGTTTCCTCTAGCCCCATTAATATATTTGCATTTTGAATGGCCTGCCCTGCAGCACCCTTTACTAAATTATCAATAACTGAAACAATCGTTACCTTACCTGTTCTTTCATCATATGCGACGCCTATATCACAAAAGTTGGAACCATACACTTGTTTCGTAGACGGGAATCGATCAAGCGGCTGTACCCGGACAAATGGATGATCCTCATAAACAGTTTCATACAAATCTCTTAGTTCAGCTGTTGAAGTCTGCCGGTTTACCTTAATATACATCGTAGCCATGATACCCCTAGTCATAGGAACAAGATGGGTATTAAATGTTATAGGTTGTAAATCTGATGACCATCTTCCAAGCTGTTGTTCGATTTCCGGTATGTGTTGATGCTGATTCAC
This sequence comes from Peribacillus butanolivorans, assembly GCF_001273755.1. Lineage (GTDB taxonomy): Bacteria > Bacillota > Bacilli > Bacillales > DSM-1321 > Peribacillus > Peribacillus butanolivorans. The sequence continues at coordinate 938,848 of NZ_LGYA01000001.1, read as the reverse complement.
TTTATATATTTTAAAGTTTTCATTCATTTCACTGTAATGTGTAACGGATGAAAGTGATTTTCCTGCCCCGGACACTCCGGATTTAGCATCAATAATGACATCTGTGGCTGTAGCCCATCCTTCTGTGAATAAAGGAGCAAGACCAAGTAATGCAGCAGTTGGGTAACATCCTGGATTCGCAATAATAGTTGATTCTCTAATTTCTTCAGCATTCCATTCAGCCAATCCGTATACAGCTTTTTCAATAATATGCTGAGGCGCGGCTGTTTTTTTATACCAGTGTTCATATTCACCTGGAGTTTGAAGCCTAAGATCCCCTGACAAATCGATTACTTTAATATTAAGGTCGGAAAATTCCGAAATTAATTGTGAGGAAACACCCGAAGGAGTAGCAAGAAAAACAATATCAGATTTTTTTGCAATTGCTTCCGGGTCAATTTCTTCTAATTTATCTTTCATATGCATTAAATGTGCATTTTCTTCATATAAACTTCGACCAAATTGGGATGACGTATGCAGTGATTTTATTTTCAAATGAGGATGATTATTCAGGAATCTTATCAATTCCACTCCTCCATACCCTGTTGCGCCTACTATTGATACGTTCACAAAAACCATCTCCTAGATTTTAAGTCCCTGCAATTCTTTGATTCTATTATTATAAGACTGAATAAAAATAAAATCAAATGTATTTTTATAAAATTCTAAACTTAAATTTTAAAAACAAGTTCCACTGCGAAAACTTCTAGTTTTATCCAAAGTTGTTGACTACTAGTGTTTTTTCCGTTTAAATCAAATAAGGTAGTAACTGAGTTATAACGGTATCTGAAAGGCGGTTGTAATAAATGAACGAATTTACGTTATCTAATCGAATGCATGCATTTTTTGATAATAGACATCATGTTAAACGTATAGAAAAAGGGTGCCTCCTTTTTCAGGAGAACACCCTTGCTAGTGATTTGTATTACATTTTAAAAGGCAAAGTTGAAGTGAGTAAGGTTGTTCCAGACGGTCGAGAATTGACAATGCGTATTTGTTCAGAGAATGACCTAGTTGGAGAAACTGTCCTTTTTTCTCAGAACCCTAAATATATGATGAATGCAAAAATGTTAGAAGATGGTGTTGTAGCGGTTATTTCTAAAGAATTATTAGAAGAGAAAATCGCGTCGGATAGTCATCTTGCAGTTGAAATGATGACATGGTTATCCGCTCAAAATCGTAAAAATCAGGCTAAATTCCGCGATATGCTCCTGCACGGTAAGAAAGGCGCATTTTACTCCACTCTCATTCGCTTATCAAATAGCTATGGTACTGAAGTTGAAGACGGTATAGTCATCACTCTTCCCTTTACAAACCAAGAGCTTGCTAATTTTTGCGGCACATCCCGTGAGGTAGTCAATCGAATGCTCTCTCAATTAAGAAAAAACAATGTAGTTTCTATTAAAAAAGGACGCATTAAGATACTTAACCTTGAGTATTTAAAGCAGGAAATTGACTGTGAAAATTGCCCAATAGAAATCTGTACTATCGAATAACCCCCCGCCCTCCATAATTAGCAGAGAATACTTCATGTACTGACCAGTACCTTAAATATATATGTAAGGGATTAGATTCATTTTAAAGTCCTTGCTCATCTCTTTCTTTACTGGGTCATTTGATTTATTTTTACTTTAATAAAAATGGATAGTTATTATGATATAGCATTATGAAAATGTATAAATTTAGTATAAAAATACATTTAAGCTAAATTAATTCAAATCAAGACAGGCATTCATGGCCTTCCAACTATACGTAAGAAAATACGGGATGGCATAGTTGCCATCCCGTATTTTCTTATCTATAGACTCTTCAATCACAATAATTTCACATAGTTAAATAAATCATTGTTCTTCTGAGCTCTTTGAAAGTTAGCCGCCAATAAATGACATTTCTATTTTTTCCTGTTTCTTTCTCGTTCCGGCAGCCCGCTCATCTGAATAGCGGTCGTCTCTATGGTTCCAAAGTGAAATGATAAAGTCAGTCAATTCTTCATCTGACATCTCTGAACGAAGCAATGACTTCAAGTCATGTCCTTTTCCATTAAATAGGCATGTATATAAACTGCCATTAGCAGAAAGACGAGCACGGGTGCAGCTTGAACAAAAAGACTCAGAGACGGATGTTATGAAACCTACTTCGGTAGTCGTCCCCTTATAGCGGAAGCGCTTCGCGACTTCTCCAAAATAATCTTCTTCCACCGGTTCCAGCTCGAATTCAGCCTGCAGCATTTCGAGCAATTCTTTTTTCGTAATGACGTTTTTCAACTGCCAGCCATTTGTATGCCCAACATCCATGAATTCTATATAACGTAATTGAATACCCTCTTCTTTGCAAAAACGGGCCATCGGCAGGATTTGAGATTCATTGGTTTCTTTTTTAACAACCATATTTACCTTAACACCAAGCCCTGCTTCTTTTGCAGCAGCTATTCCCTCCATAACCGGCTTTGTCCCGATATTTCTTCCGTTCATCTGCTTAAAAAGCACATCATCGAGGCTGTCTAAGCTGATATTTACCCGCTGTAATCCAGCTGCCTTTAAATCTGCCGCGTGTTTTTTCAAAAACACACCATTCGTAGTCAATCCAATATCTTCTATTCCTTCAATTGAAACAAGTTCGGAAATGAGCGTAGAAAGATTTTTTCGCAGCAACGGTTCCCCGCCTGTCAATCTTAGTTTTTTAACCCCTAAGCTTGCAAATATTTTAGAAATCCTTACGATTTCTTCATAAGATAAAAGCTCACTTTTAGGAAGGAACTGAAAATCTTCGTGGAAAATTTCAGCCGGCATACAATACTGACAGCGGAAGTTGCAACGATCAATGACAGAAATTCTTAAATCCCTTAATGGCCTGTCTAATGAATCCTTTATATGACGGTTCAATTTTCCACCCCTAACCGGACGTATTAGAAAAAGCCAGACCAATAAAAAGTATCTCCATAACAATGGTTCACTGTTTTTTGACTGGCTTTATAATTATTACCTGTTAATTATTTAATTCCTAACGCGATTTTGGCATATCTGGACATGCGATCCCTAGACCATGGCGGACTCCACACAATCTTCACGTCTGTTTCTTTAACTTCTGGAATATCTTCCAGCACTAGTTTCACTTGATCGACAATCGTTCCAGCTAGCGGACAACCCATGGCAGTCAATGTCATCGTTACTGTCGTTAGTCCTGCATCATCCATATCCACATCATACACCAAGCCTAAATTCACGATATCTATTCCAAGCTCCGGGTCAATGACCTGCTCTAAAGCTCCAAAAATAATGTCTTTTGTATCTTGATCCACTTCAATCACTCCTTTTATGAATAATACTCCCCGATTTGTAATAATCGGTTTATAGTCGGTTGCGGCAATAAATGTCCGATTCAGACTTTACACAATGTCCTTAATAGAATCATACCAGATTTCCCATGTGTGCTTAAGCTTTTTGCACAGCTGGTCGTAAATGTTTCTCGAACCATTCCGCAGTCCGAAGCACACCTTCTCTACTTACCTTATGCCCAGCCTTCTGATCGAGGATAAAATCAATTTTTTCATGTGCTTCATTATAACCCGCTTTTACTCCTTCATAAAAGCGATATGCATGTTGATATGGTACAACAGGATCTTTAGCACCATGCCAAAATAGAAGCGGTCTGTTTGAAAGCTTGTCTTGATTGAGGCTTAAGTCAAATGGTTTGAGCTTTTCAATCACTTTATTTACTTCCTCATCCGTGATTGGGAAATTCACTTTCCTTTTCTTAATCTCCTCTATTTGAAGCTCCGCATACGCTACATAGGACGGATTACCCATTAAGCTAACTCCAACTGTAATCCAATCATAGGCCGCCAGAGCTCCGTTGGTCACAATACCTCCCATTGAGGTACCCGCTACACCAATTCTTTTAGAGTCAATTAATTTTCTGGCTAATAAATCATCCTTAATCAAAGCTAAATCCTTGATGGTCTGTAATACCATTTCCCAAAAACGGGGCATCAATTGCGAATCACTATATCCAACTTCCCTCTCCCCATGATAAATTACATCAGGAAGAAGCACACGAAAACCCTTTTCAGCCATTAAATAAGCATAATGAAGATTGTGTTCTTTTGCACTTTGAAAACCATGTATAAAAATAATAAGCGGCAGTTCTTGATTGAAAGCCGACTGCTCACTTAAGTGTAAAACAGGAATATGTCCAATCTTTTCTTTTTCAATTATTATCAAGATAATCCCTCCGAATATTTAAATACTGTCGGTTTTTTCATTAAAGAAGCTTCAGAAGCTTTCTCAACAAATCTTTCGATGTCCCTTTGCTGATTCCCAGTCATGTACTATGCTTTAAATATTATAATCCTTCATATAGTAATATCATACAGGAATGCATAAAGAATGAAAAAGATTTACAATTACTTTAAAATAGTCTTAACAATATATGCATATAATGAAATCAAAAAGAACAGAAGGTGTGTACATGAATGAGAAACATTTAATCGTATTGGATCTTGATGGTACTTTACTTACTGATAATAAAACAATTTCTCCTAGGACTAAACAAACACTCCTAAAACTAAAAGAAAATGGGCACGAGGTTATGATCGCTACTGGGCGTCCTTTTCGCTCAAGTGAACTTTATTACCGGGAATTGGGATTGACTACACCAATCGTTAATTTCAATGGTGCTTTCGTGCATCACCCATTACAGACAAGCTGGGGGGTATACCATTCACCACTGGATATTAGTGTTGCGAAAGATATTGTAGAAGCTTGTGATCAATTTGAATATCACAACATAATTGCTGAAGTTCGTGATGAGGTATATGTCCATTATCATGATGAAAAGTTGATGGACATGTTCAATGTAGGAAATCCGATAATGAAGACGGGTGACTTACGTAATTTCCTTGAGGATTCACCCACATCGATGCTCATTCATACAGATAGTCAACATGTCGGCCAGATCCGCCAGCATTTATCTGATGTTCATGCAGAATTAGTTGATCATCGCCGCTGGGCAGAACCATTTCATATCATCGAAATTATTAAGAGCGGATTAAGTAAAGCGGTTGGTCTGCAACGTGTTTCCAACTATCTAGACATCCCAAAAGATAGAATTATCGCTTTCGGTGATGAAGATAATGACTTGGAAATGCTTGATTACGCTGGAACTGGTGTCGCAATGGGAAATGCTATTTCCCCAGTTAAAACTGTCGCAAATACAATGACACTGACAAATGAAGAAGATGGCATAGCAGTATTTCTTGAGGAAAAATTCAACTTGAAATCCAAATCCTAATCCGCCATTTTTTACCTTTATAAAATCTCTTTTTGAAGCCAAACTAATATGGACAACAGCTTCCTGTTATGTTGTCAAACGCTCAGAATCGGAGGAGATAAGCATGGGTAAAAGCAGACGATTTGTACAGCAAGGCAAACAAAGTGTTGCCAAGCATGCCGAAAGAATCCCTTATCACACTACGTTTGCAGAAGCTGAAAAAGACAGATTGAGAATTATGTCAGAACAAAGCTATGGTGGCTTCTAATGGGAAACAAATTATTCCAGAAAGCTAGAGAATTTGTTGAAGAAGCTCTCCACTCTGAGCATGATGGTGACCAGCAAAAAACTGAGGAAATCGCTAAAAATGCTCTTTCATCGGCTTTTGCCAATACGAATGAGGCTGAAAAAGAACAATTACGCGAACTTCAAGAGGAACTGGAAAACCATCCAAAATAAGTAAAAGCCTCCAGGATTCTGGAGGCTTTTACTTATTTTATTAGTAATTGTTTCGTGCTTTTCCACCTTTTTCACCGATTTCTTTATAAAAATCCTTTCCATGAGAATCGGAAGTAGCCTCTCCTCCCTTTTGTCCAATCTCTTGATAAAATTCTTTATCATGGTTGTCCGATGTAGCTTCGCCGCCTTTTTGTCCAATCTCCTGGTAAAAATCTCTATCGTGATTTTTCGAGGTGGCTTCGCCGCCTTTACGTCCTGCTTCTTCTCTACTCATTTTTTCTTTGTTAGCCATTACTATCACTCCTCATTAAGATTTAATATTGGCGCTACATTATTAAAATTAGCCGATTTGTACTGGCAATAAACGTAAAACACCGCCCTAACTCCATTTGTCATAGAAGTGTAATGGCCTTAAACTTTTTGTTAATATTCTTATTCCCTTCGGAAAGTACCAACAATTCCAGAAGTTTCGATGATATTGGTAAAAGCATGTGGATCAACTTCTTTAATGATCCGTTCCAGATCATACAGTTCATACCTTGTAATGACTATCAACAGCATTTCCTTACTTTCGTTTGTAAATGCTCCTTTTGCAGGTATCCTTGTAATACCGCGAACTAACTTAGCATGAATTGCCTGTTTAAGTTCTTCGCTTTTCTTTGTAATAATCATAGCTGTAAGCTTTTCATGACGTGTATGTATCGCGTCCACCACACGGGTTGATGTGTAAAGCGTAACAAGTGTATATAATGCTTTTTCCGGTCCATATACAGCGCCTGCCGTTACAATAATCACGCCATTTAACAGAAATAAATAAGTACCCACAGGCTTATCTTTCTTCCGTGACAGAAGCATCGCGATAATATCCATCCCGCCTGTTGATGCCCCGAATTTCAAGGTAATCCCAACTCCTACTGCAGCTATAACTCCGCCAAACACCGCGTTCAATAATATGTCCGGTGACCAGCGGGTAATTGGAATGATTTCCATGAAAAGAGACATTAAGATAACACTGAGAAAGCTATAAAAGGTAAAGGACTTTCCAACTTTTCTCCAAGCAATGATGGTTACTGGGATATTTAATAAAAGCAATAAAATCCCGGTCGATATATTAAAAGGTGCAAAAGACCCAATCATCCTTGATAGGAGCTGTGCCACCCCAGTAAATCCACTCGCATATACGTTAGCCGGGATTAAAAAAAAGTTCATCGCGATGGCATTCAAAAATGCACCAACTATTACTATGAGAATTTTCCTTATTTCACTTCTATACATCCTAAAAACCTCCATTTCACCCTAATTCTATTATCTTTTTACCCTTAATTATTTATTCTATTTATGAAGAGATTGAAATTTTGCCGTGACGTGCTACACTAAAAAAGAGCAAAACTCATTTACTAAAAATTGTAAAAAGAAAGCAGGTGTATTATGGCTATCACAATTCTTGCAGATAGTGCATGTGATTTGCCATTGTCTTTCTATAAGGAAAACAATGTATCATTAATCCCTTTACAAGTTCATCTTGATGGGGAGAATTATGAAGACCTACTTACTATTAATTCTCATGAAGTCTATCAAGCGATGATTGACGGAAAAGCTCCAAAAACATCGCAAGCTTCTCCGGAATACTTTATAGAACTTTTCACACAGTTTGCTAAGGAGAAAAGACAAGGTATCTATATTGCATTTTCCTCTGAGTTATCAGGAACTTATCAAACAGCTGTAATGATTCATAATCAGGTAAAAGATGAATACCCTGACCTGGACATTGAAATCGTCAATACGAAATGTGCGTCAATGGGAGTCGGGTTAATCGTAAAAAAGGCAGCCGAACTAGCAGCAAGCGGCGCCTCTAAAGAAGAGATTTTAGCTGACATCGAATTCCGCACTCATCATATGGAGCATCTATTCACAGTAGATAATCTTGAATACTTAGCTCGTGGCGGACGTATATCCAAAACATCTGCCCTTGTTGGCGGATTATTAAACATTAAACCGTTATTGCATGTTGAAGAAGGAAAGCTGGTTCCACTTGAAAAGATACGCGGTAAAAAGAAATTGATTAAACGAGTTATCGAATTAATGCATGAACGAGGCAAAAATTTGACAACCCAAACGATTGCTATCAGTCATGGTGACGATGCAGAAACCGCATTGGAGTGGAAGGACGCCATACAACATGAATTTGGGACAACTGAGTTCATGATTCATTCAATAGGTTCCGTAATTGGTGCACATGCCGGTCCTGGAACAATTGCTCTCTTCTTCTTAAACGATACCCCTGTGAAATCATAAACATACATACTCTCTTTCATAATTGTGAACAATATATATTGATCATGATTATGAAAGGGAGTTTTATTATGTCAAAAACAACTGATAACAATAAAAAGCCAAAAGATAACCAAGCTATAAATACTGAAAGAAATATCACTTATCAGGAAAACCTCGAAGCAGGTAAGCACTCTTATTCGAAGAAAACAGACCATAAATGAGGCAGGGGGCTGTCCCCTGCTTTTTTATATGAAGTTGTCGATATATACATATACAGCCTATATGGTTGTCTTCCTATCCTACTTTCTCTATAATAAAGGAAATAAACCCTGCTGGAGGTAAGTGATGGCAAAGGAAAATTCATTTGATATTGTATCCAAAGTAGACTTTTCAGAAGTAACAAATGCAGTGACTATGGCAATGAAAGAAATTCAGACCCGGTATGATTTTAAAGGAAGCTTAAGTAGCATTACCATTGATAAAGAAGACTTAGTTTTAGTATCTGACGATGAGTATAAACTCGATCAATTAAAGGATGTTTTAATTAGTAAGCTCATTAAACGTGACGTACCTATTAAGAACCTGGATTACGGAAAATTAGAAGGCGCTTCTGGTGGTACTGTTCGCCAACGGGCTAAACTCATTCAAGGCATCGATAAGGAACAAGCGAAAAAAATCAATACCATCATTAAAAACAGCGGACTTAAAGTGAAAAGTCAAATACAAGATGACCAAATCCGTGTAACTGGAAAAAACAGGGATGATCTACAAGGTATTATATCTGCTATCCGAGGCGCTGACCTATCCATTGACGTACAATTTTTAAATTACCGCTAATATTAGAGGCTCACCCACTATGGGTGGGTCTCTTTTTATGTTCTAGGACGCTCTCAGTCCTTTTTTCGAATGAATCACCTTAATGGAATATGTAAATGCTATTCATGTTCCCTTATATCCGAAGAATCTCATATACTTTTTACTTAGACATTATGCCCTTCTTCTAGGCTTTCTACAGGTCTTATATAAAAAATGATTTAATCTATTGTTTTAAGTTAAAGTAATGGGGATTTTACGCCAGATTTATTTTATTAGTTATTTTTACCATGTTTTCATATTCCAAAAGCAAGGAATAGAAATAGTGTAGATAATTAAACAGGAGGGGTTTTAATGACTAGTCAAAACCAAAATAAACAAGGATTTCCACCGCAACATCAACAGCATCAGCCTGGTGTGGAAACAAAAATGAATCCGAACCCCAAGTCGGTTAAATCTGAATATAAAGGAAGCGGCAAATTAAAAGGGAAAACCGCAATCATAACTGGCGGAGATAGCGGAATAGGTAAATCCGTCGCTATCTATTACGCAAAAGAAGGAGCTAATGTTGCAATTGCATACTTGGATGAACATCAGGATGCTAAAACAACAAAAGAATTGGTCGAAAAAGAGGGACAGAAATGTTTACTCATTTCCGGAGATATTGGTGATGAAGCCTTTTGTCAGGATGTCGTTAAAAAAACTATCGATGAGTTCGGCGGTTTGGATATTCTAGTCAACAACGCAGGTGAACAACACGTTCAGACAAGCATTCTTGATATTTCAGCTGAACAATTAGAAAAAACGTTCCGTACTAATATCTTCTCGATGTTCCACTTAACAAAAGCTGCGTTGAAACATCTCAAAAAAGGAAGCAGCATTATTAATACAACCTCTATCACAGCCTATCAAGGTAATCCAAAATTAATCGATTACTCATCAACTAAAGGCGCAATTTTAGCATTCACAAGAGCACTTTCGAATTCTATTTCAAAAGATGGAATCAGAGTTAATGGTGTTGCTCCAGGTCCAATCTGGACTCCACTTATTCCTGCCTCATTCGGGGAAGTAGATGTTGCCAAATTCGGTCAAAATACACCTATGGGCCGCGCTGGCCAGCCAGAAGAATTAGCACCTGCCTATGTATATCTGGCAAGCGATGATTCATCCTATGTCAGTGGACAAGTTATCCATGTTAACGGTGGTACCGTTGTAAACGGATAATGAAATAAACTTCAAAAGCAGTGGTTTTCGTATATGAAAACCACTGTTTTTTTCATTATTTACGAAGGATTTTGACTGAACATATAGAAATCTAAGTCTAAGTGAGGAGTGATTTTATTTGACGTACATTGTGGATCCATGGTTTACCGTTCAAGAATTAGACTCGAAAACGTTTGCGATCAGTGAATATGGTCATTGGGAGAAGGTACATTCTTTTTTACTGCTGGGAGAGAACCAAGCTGCGTTAATTGATACAGGGTTAGGCATAGATACGATTAAACGGATAACAGACCAGTTAACAGATCTTCCTATTATCGTCTTGACGACACATGTGCATGCAGATCATATTGGGAGTCACGGTGATTTTGATACTATTTATGTTCATAATGATGATGCCGACTGGCTGATTAACGGAATTAAAGGATTGTCATTGAAACAAATAAGAAAGGATATGTCTCGCGATATCACCATACCCGTCCCAGAATTATTTGATCCTTTTACATACAAGCCATACCAAGGGCATCCTGATAAGCTCCTTTCAGATGGGGATACTATTGATATAGGAAACCGGATCTTACGTATTTTTCACACACCGGGGCATTCCCCGGGACACATCTCAATCTTAGATTATAAAACAGGATATTTATTTACCGGTGATTTACTTTATGCCGAGACTCCAATTTACGCCTTTTATCCCTCAACAGACCCAGTAGACCTTGTTAATTCATTGAAAAAAATTGCTAAGATCAAAGGAGTTTCCAAAATCTACGGAGGACATAACCAACTCGGTCTCGAACCAAAGATTTTTGATGAAGTCCTGGAAGCCGTTCAGTACCTTAAAGAGAACAAACTAGCCAAACACGGAACCGGTGTCCATACATTCAAAAGCTTCAGTGTACAATTTTAATAAAAGAACATTGCTTTTACACAATGCTCTTTTTGTTTAATAAGTCATAGCCATCGCTCCTTGCTTTATTGGTCTGCAAGAATGTCTTTCCACAAAATGATGGGGAATAATGGACCCTGCCGGAGTATCACCATTCTGTAATTTTTGAATGATGCTTTTAGCGGCCTGATATCCTAAATCGAAAATGTTAATATCTACAGAAGTTAGGGCAGGTAGCGATAGCTCAGAGAAAAGAACATTATTAAAGCTGACAATTGACATTTCCTCAGGAGTCCGTACGCCCATCGCTCGAAGAGAATGTACGACTCCTAGTGCCATAAGATCATCACTGACGATAAGAGCGGTTGGTGGCTCGTCAATCGATAGTAATCTTTTCGCTGCTGCTAGTCCACCTTCATGTAAAAAATCCTCATGTATAGTATATTCCCTTCTTGGAACGATACCAGCCCTTTTTAATGCACGTTCATATCCTAATAATCGATCGAGGGTCATCACAAAAGTTACATCTCCTCCAATGAATCCAATCCTTTCATGGCCTAATTGAATGAGATAGTCAGTTGCCTGTTCGGCAGCCAAGACATTATCGTTATCAACATACGTTATCTCCTCAATAAAATCATAGGGTTTCCCAATGACAACAAATGGAAAATCCCTTGCTTGTAAATAGGTTAGAATGTGATCATTCATCCTTGAATACATAAGGATAATTCCATCCACCATTCCCCCTTGAACCATATTCACGACTCCTTCGTAGACTTCCTCCTCTGTTTTCCCCGTGCTTAGTAACAGAGAGTAATGCTCTTCCTGAGCCCCTTCACTAAGACCCTGGAGGATAGCCGGAAAAAATGGATTTTGATAAAAAACGTTTGACGAACTTGGTAACACCAATCCAATGATCCTAGTTGATTGATTAGCAAGACTACGAGCAATGAAGTTTGGATGATATCCTAACTTTTCCATTGCCTTACGAACTCGTACCTTTGTTTTTTCACTTATCCGAGGATTATTAGCAATCACTCGAGAAACTGTTGAAGGAGCAACATTCGCCAGTTGTGCCACATCTTTTATCGTGACGGCCATGCGTTTCCCCTCTCCCCTCTTTAGCCTTTATTGACTTCATTCAAAAAAAAGGTGAAAACCAATAAACACTTTTCTAATTTATTTTATAATTATACATTTGTATGTATCTATAATACACTCACTTCAATAGTTATATCCATACTTTTTTAACTGTTTTCAACAATTTTCAGAAAATACTTACTTTTTTATTTTTTACTTCTCTTTTAAAAATCAAAAAGAAGCTGATTTAAGATCAGCTTCTAAAAAACAGCAGGTGTCTTTGGGTGAGGACAGAAGTCAGACGACTAACAATACTGGATTTAAAGCTTATTTCCATTTAAAATTCAGAAAGGTATTACAGGTTAATAACGATAAATCCTTGTTTCATATGGTCGCAAATTAACCATTGTTTCTTCCGGACAATTATCATAATTCGCTAGTAAAAGTTCCATTTTCCCCCAATGAGACAGGTCAATTTGATGATGATTTGTGCTAAAGTTGCATACAACCTTGGCTGAATCACCATTCATATTCCTTGTATAAATATAAAGTTCAGGATGGTCTTCCCATAATAATTCATATTCTCCGTAAACAAAAACCTGGTGTTTTTTTCGAAGTTCGATCATCTTTTTGTAAAAATGATAAATAGAAGATGGATTATTCTTCTGCTGTTCTACGTTAATGGCCCGATAATTGGAGTTGACCTTCATCCACGGTGTGCCATCCGTAAACCCACCATTTTTCTTATCGTTCCATTGCATTGGTGTTCGAGAATTATCACGGCCGCTATGCCATATGATGTGCATGATTTCATCATGTGAACGACCTTTGGAGGTCTCAATCCGGTAAAAATTTTTCATTCCGACATCATCATAATCATCTATCGAATCAAATTGGACATTCGTCATACCTATTTCCTGACCTTGATAAATAAACGGAGTCCCCTGCATGAAAAAGTATAGGGCCCCAATCATTTTCGCACTTTCCAACCAATATTGATGATCATTTCCCCATGTCGATACACTTCTAGGTTGGTCATGATTTTCAAAAAATAAAGCATTCCATCCTTTGTTTTGCAGCCCTTTTTGCCATTTAGTCATGGTACGTTTTAGACCATTAACGTCAACATTCTGATTCTGTCCACGATTCCAAAGTCCAAGGTGCTCGAATTGAAAAATCATGTTGAACTTTCCATTCACTTCTCCGACCCAATCTTCCGCCTGCTCAATCCTGACACCATTGGCCTCACCGACCGTCATGATATCATATTTAGAAAAAGTCTCATCTTTTAATTCCTGTAGATAATCCAGAATCCCTTCCTGATTGGTATGCATTTCAAAGGCAGGTATATACTGATGCCAATACGGATTAGGCATATCCGGTAGGCCTTCACGCTTATGAATATGTGTAATTGCATCTATTCGAAAGCCATCAATGCCTTTATCGAGCCACCAATTAACCATTTTATACAGAGCCTGCCTTACATCTTTGTTTTTCCAGTTTAAGTCTGGCTGCTTTTCTGCAAATAGGTGTAAATAGAATTGATTGGTCAATTCATCGAATTTCCAAGCACTTCCGGAAAAAATACTTTCCCAATTATTCGGTTCCCGGCCATCTTGGCCATCTCTCCAAACATACCAATCTCGTTTCGGATTATCTCGGGAGGAACGCGACTCAACGAACCATGGATGTTCGTCACTTGTATGGTTCAAAACAAGATCAAGTATCACTCTCATGCCACGTTGGTGAACCTCTTTCAACAGAAGTTCAATGTCTTCAATCGAACCAAACTCTTCAGAAACTGCCTGATAATCACTAATATCATAGCCGTTATCTGCATTGGGTGACTTATAAAATGGACAAATCCAAATAACATCGATTCCAAGTTCCTGCAGATAATCCAGCTTTGAAATTAACCCCCTTAAATCTCCCACTCCATCACCATTACTATCCATAAAGCTACGGGGATAGACTTGATAACAAACCGCTTCTTTCCACCAGGTCTTATTCATGTTGTAACCTCCCGATTCTGTTTTCCACAAAGCCAAGGGGACAATGTTTTGCAGCTACCAAAAATCGAGAGGTATATGATTATTTTGGCTGGTTTCGTTTTGAACGTTTAATAACCAAAGCAATAAATATACCAAATATAACAAGAACCAATCCTATAACAAACAGGTAAGGAATATTTATAATCGACTTAGGTGATAGAGTGTAGACTTCTGTCGTCTCCCTGTCGATTACGATTGAGTAGCTGTTGTCCTTACTACGGACCAGATCCCCATTCAGCATACCTCTCAACTCTTTATTCTTTTCAAGTTCCTTATCAGTGAGGATTATCGATTGAGTTTCAGTCGTATTATTCATAGCGACAACTATTGTTTCATCACCATAGACGCGCTTGAATACCGCTGTTCCTCCCTTTTCATATAAAAGCTCCATATCCCCTTTTGTCAAAGCAGGATACATGTCTCTAAGTTCAGAAAGCTTCGTTATATAATCCACTAATTCCTGTTCCGTCTTGAAATCCATTAATTTATGATTATCAGGGGCCTTATCGCCGTTTAAGGCAATTTCCGATCCATAAAATACGATTGGTACTCCTGGTATCGTATAAAGATATGATAACGCCATTTTCCACCGTGTACCTGGGTTTTCATTATGATCAGCTGCAGCCTTCGTAAAACGAGGCATGTTCTGAGTATCCATAAACAATCCCTGCGAACCTTTGCTCTCGCTTACATCTTCACTTTTCACAAATGCATCAAACACCGGGTTCAAATCATTATCTGGCGCAGCAAATGTCTCCTTTAACTCAACATTTTGCGGATAAGCCATAAAAGCATCGATACCCGTTTTCTTATAGCTTGAAATCAAGTCGGCATCACCTTGAACATCGCCAATTGTATAGAAATTTGATTTTTCAGACTTGACAGTTTCGACAAAATCCTTCCAGAAATCCTTTGCTACGTATTGGACTTTATTCAGACGGTACCCATCAATATCCGTTTCCGTAATCCACCATTTGGCAGCATCAAGCAAATAATCTCGCGTTTCCTTGTTATCCTGATTCAAATCCGGAAGGCCATCGATCCAGGCTGTTTCCAAATCTTCCTGATTACTGTCATTAGAAATCTCTTTTTCTTCATGGAACCAGTCTTGTTTATTAGGATCAGTTAACCAAGAATGATTAGGTCCCACATTATTGGCCTGAAAGTCAATAATTACTTTCATATCACGGTTATGAGCCTCATTCACAAGTTTTTTAAATTCTTTAATCGTACCGTAGTGCTTATCTGTTTTATAAAAATCGTTAACCCAATCCCCATGATAGCCATTTTCTTCATTAGCGAAAATCGGCGATAGGATGATAGCGGTATATCCCATATCTTTTAAATAATTTAGTTTCTTTGTAATACCTTCAAAATCTCCACCATTAAAAGCAGAAGGATTATTTACATCCGCATCTCCATTATTTTGTGTATTACCATCGAAAAATCGGTCGATCATTAATGAATATACGATTTCGTCCTTCCATGTTCGTTGTTCTTTTTCAGCTGCTCCTACTGGAATGGCGTAAAAAAGAAGCAACGGAATTAAAGCGAGTGATAACACTCTTTTTCTCATATCCGCTCTCCTCCTAGCTATCTCTTTACGCCTTTAAGATTAGCCTTTTGCCCCCATAACGTCAAATCCAAATTATAAAAATCTTTACACTAAAGGGACAAAATGGAGATACAAATGAACGTTGTCGAATTGGAAAAAGTAATTCGCAATTAATATTCTTTTTTTATCCTCTTTACTGCTTCATCTAAAGTCCTTTTCGGCTTTGTTTTTCCAGAAGCTATCTCTTTCATGGCAGATTTCATCGGCTTCCATACTTCATTCATTTCCGGTATATTAGGCACAGGTTCAGCATATTGTAATTGTATGCTTAAGGCTTGTGCTCTTTCACTTTCATTGATTGCTTCATTGTTCATGATAGATTTTACAGGAGGTATTTCTCCTGTTTTTTTATAGCGGAGCATTGCATATTTATCTTTTGTCAAAAATTCTACTAACTTTGTAGACCAGTAAGGATATTTTGTGAAGGCTGTTACATGCCATCCTTTGATATCCATGAACGTTTTCATCGGCTGGCCATTTGGCAATACAGGCAATGGCGCCACCCCTGTATTCTTCCTATCAGAAAGTGTACTACCTCTACTCATGAAAGAAGCCAATTTCCCTTCTATAAACAACTTCTCTATCCCTGCTTCGTCCCCTTTTGGCATCACATCTGCTTTATACCATTTTTGAATATACTTAGCACCCTTTACAGCACTTTTATTATTTAATCCGATGTTCGTAGGATCTAGATTCCCATCTTTTTCTTTAAATACATAACCGCCCATCCCGGCCATTATTCCATACGCATCATATAAGTCATTCCAGTCAGCATAGAAACCATATACTTTTCCTTTTCTCAATTCCTTCGCCTTTTTATATAAATCATCCATCGTTTCAGGAACGTTAGCCATTAATTTTTTGTTGTAAATTAAAACAGAGGATACAGCGGACTTTGGAAGTCCAAAAACCTTTCCTTGATACATTTCGGCTGGGATTGAGGATTCAATAAAGGTATTTAGTACGTCTTCATTCACCTTCAGTTCCTGAATCAGACCTTCTTCTACAATCTGCCCGACCTTTTCATGCGAAAAAGTCACTACATCTGGAGCTTTCCCGATTGGCCCATTGCGACGAAGTTGATCATACATCTCATTAGCCATTTCTATCTCTTCATATTCAACCTTGATTCCGTATTTCTTTTCAAATGCTTCAATCGCCGGCTTTAGACCATTTGCTTTACCTTTTTCCTCCCAAACGATCAATTTTTCTGGCTTCGCTTCATTCGTGTCTTCTTTTTCGATTTTTTTATTTTCTTTTACTATTTTACTTTCCAATTCTGAGCTGGATTCACAAGCACTTCCAATAACAATCAAGAACATGGACATGAATAAATGAAAAATCAACTTCTTCACTTTCATTCTCCTTTTTAAAATGTTTATTCTATCATGTCCAAAAGCACCAGATTGTTTACACTTCAGTTTGCCAGCCCATCTAATCGAATAAAGTTTTTTAATAATGAAAGCGGCACCAGATCCTTCTGTTATCATTATATGAAAGGCTTCGATTTTTACAACATTTTCCTTTATCTATTTATTTTCTTGTAGTGATGAGTACTTTTTGTTATTTTTTAATTAATAGGTGCTTTTTTCTATTAATTGGGTATATAACCATATTGGAAAAATAGCATTTAATACTACTTAAAAATGGCTAATTTTAACTACATATAGAAACCTCATAACAGCCTAAAATTCCCTGTTTTCAATATTAATTTCCTCAAATACTCTTTTAAGAATTGGAGTGGTTTTCTATGGAACGTTCATCCATCCATCATAGAGCTAATGACAATTACGCTTATACCACCAACGCTGAAACTCTTCATATCCGACTTCGTACAAAAAAACAGGATATCTCATACGCCGGACTTATTTTTGGAGACCCATATATTTCGGATAAAGGACAATGGCAGCATGAAGAAAAAGCAATGAGCATCTCCGGCAGCGATAACCATTATGATTATTGGCATATTTATGTGAAGCCTCCCTATCGAAGGATTCGGTATGGATTTAAAGTTCACTCCGGAGATGAAGAGGTCATTTACACGGAAAAGGGATTCTTTAATGAACCTCCGAATGACCCCGGGAGCTATTTCGCCATCCCCTATCTTCATCAAAATGAAGTATTTGGGGCACCAGAATGGGTCAAAGATACTATTTGGTATCAAATATTCCCCGAACGCTTTGCGAACGGAAACCCTAACAACGATCCTGAAGGTGCAAAACCTTGGGGTAGTGAAGACCCGACCGTAGATAATTTTTTTGGTGGAGACTTCGAAGGAATCATTGAACACCTTGATTATTTAGAGGAACTTGGCATTAACGGAATCTATTTTACGCCGATCTTCCTAGCATACTCTAACCATAAATACGATACGATTGATTATCGGGAAATTGATCCGCAATTCGGAACAAAGGAGACTTTGAAAACACTAATCGAGGAATGCCATAAACGGAATATCCGTGTCATGCTGGATGCCGTTTTTAACCATAGTGGATACTACTTTCCTCCTTTCCAGGATCTCCTTGAAAAAGGCGAGATCTCAGAATATAAGGATTGGTTTCATCCTCACGGCTTTCCTCTAAAAGGAGGGGAAAGACCTAATTATGAAACATTCGGTTTTTTTGAATCGATGCCAAAATTGAATACTGCGAATCCGGATGTAAAAAAATATCTGCTCGAAGTCTCAACTTATTGGATTGAGGAGTTCGATATAGACGGCTGGAGACTCGATGTAGCCAATGAAGTAGATCAACCATTCTGGCGTGAATTCCGAAAAACGGTTAAAGATATCAAACCTGATCTTTATATTCTCGGTGAAATTTGGCACGACTCCATGCCGTGGCTACGCGGCGATCAGTTTGATGCCGTCATGAATTACCCTTTTACTAACCATGTTTTCCGCCTGGTCGCTTCGCAAACCATCCATGCGCGCCAGTTTATTGAGGAAATGACAGCGGTCTATCAAAGTTATCCCACTAATGTTTTTGACGTGATGTTCAATCTTCTCGGTAGCCATGATACACCTAGGATTTTCACGGATTGTGGGGAAGACGTAGCTCGAGCTAAGCTCATCCACGCTATCTTGCTGACATTCAATGGCAGTCCCTGTATATATTACGGAGATGAAATTGGCTTAACCGGAGGCCAAGATCCAGGTTGCCGCAAATGTATGGTTTGGGAAGAAGAAAAACAGAATAGCGAGCTTCTTAATGAAATTAAAGCTTTAATTCTGTTAAGAAAAGAGGAACGATTGCTTGCAAATGATGGAAAGTTTAAATTCCTTGATACAACCGGAAACGGAAATATAGTTGCCTACCAAAAGTACAACGATGCTCGTTCTGTCGTGATACTAATTAATCCGACGGATGTCCAGCAATCATTTACGCTTCCTTTTGATTTAGAAGGCCGTTCACTTACAGATTTAAGGACAAAAGAAACAACGAAGGATAGTCAATTTGAAATAGATGGCTATCAATATAAAATTCTCGCATTTAATCATTGAGAAAAGAGAAACGGGGCAAAGAATATCATCCTGCCCCGTTTTTTCATTCAATAATCTGAATATCATATTCCTTGAACCACACATGAGTTTGCGCCAAATGGGCCAGTAACTGAGGGCCAGACATCAATTGCCCGAACCACGGTACCTTAAAGGCAGCACCTTTAGAATCTACAATATCGGTTAGCTTCTGTTTATCGAAAAACTCATGCAGGACCGAACTTTTGTCCGTTAGTAAGTCTTTCAGCCACCCTTGAACACGGTCCGTATATATCGGGTTATGGGTTTTAGGGTATGGACTTTTTTTACGGTACAAAACCTCATCCGGTAACAATCCTTCCAATGCTTTTCGCAGTATCCCCTTTTCACGGTTTCCAGCCATTTTCATTTCCCAAGGAATGTTCCATGCATATTCCACAAGGCGATGATCGGCAAACGGCACGCGAACCTCGAGGCTGGCTCCCATACTCATTCGATCCTTCCGATCAAGAAGTGTCGTCATAAACCATAATAAATTCACGTAGAAAAGCTCCCTGCGCTTTGCCGCTTCACCACTTTCTCCTTCCAATCTAGGTGTTTCAGCAACAGTTGTTAAATAGGCTTCTTGCGCATATTCTTCCAACCTTAATTTCTCACGCCAGCCCGCTTTCAATAAAGATACCCGCTCTCCGGTCGATCTCATCCATGGAAACCCAGCACGATTCAAATCGTCTTCACGATGAAACCATGGATAACCGCCGAAGATTTCATCCGCGCACTCTCCAGATAGACCCACGACAAAATCCTGCTTAATTTCCTTACAAAACCAAAGCAAAGAAGAATCGACATCCGCCATGCCGGGGAGGTCACGGACATGAACCGCTTCGGTTAGATAATCTGTTAGCTGTTCTTGAGTAATTATCGATGAATGGTGCACCGTATTAAAGGTATCCGACATCTTTTTAATCCAGTGCCCATCAGAGTTAGGCTGGAAATCATTAGCCTTAAAATATCTTTCATTATCTTCATAATCAATAGAATACGTATGAAGCGGGCCTTTCCCTTCTTTTTGATAGGCATTTGCAGCAATAGCCGTAATAGCGCTTGAGTCCAGTCCTCCTGACAAGAAGGTACATAGTGGAACATCAGATACGAGTTGTCGCGTCACTGCATCTTTAACAAGGAAGCGGACCTTCTCAGCCGTCTCATCGAGGGTATCTCGATGGTCTTCACTTTTCACATTCCAATACCTCCAAATCCGGAGCCCTTTCCTTGATAAGGTAAGCGCATGGGCAGGTCTTAACTCCTGGATATTATGAAATACACCTGATCCTGGCTTTCGGGAAGGACCAACGCCAAACACTTCAGATAAGCCTTCGCGGTCGATCTCCGTTTTGACGTCAGGATGGGCAAGGATTGCTTTTAATTCCGAACCAAAAATGAGCCCACCGTCTCTTTCGGCATAAAAGAATGGCTTTACTCCCATCCGATCTCTTCCAATGAATAATTTCTGTTCTTTTTCATCCCAAATCGCAAACGCAAAAATCCCATTAAACAAGTCGACACATTTTTCTTTCCATTCTATATAAGAAGTTAGTAAAACTTCTGTATCAGAATGACCTTTAAAGGAATATCCTTTTAATAATAGCTGTTTTCGAATGTCTTCGGTGTTATATAGCTCTCCATTATAACAAAGCGTATATCTGCCGTATTCGTGTTCTTTCGTCATCGGCTGTTTTCCGCCTTCTGCATCAACAACCGTCAACCTTTTATGACCAAAAGCAACATGGGCTTCGCTCCAAACATTTTCCTCATCCGGGCCCCGCTTTGCCAACGTTTTTGTCATATTTTCAAGTGTTTTTGTTTCTGTCCGTAAATCCTTTTGAAAATGCACCCAGCCTGTAATCCCACACATCACACTTCATCCTTTCTATCCGGTCTATCAAAAAATATATCCGTCCCTATATTTCTGAATTTGAGCGCCAATTGCAAAGAAATCTTAAGTATTTATTAGCATGATTCCGTGGGACTCCCCTACCCTCAACGTTCATGTAGATAATGAATTGTTGAGCAAAGCATCCACTGTTTAAACATAGCCTATGCAAAGACGGAAAGTTGGTTATTTGTCCATAATATTTTAAAATATACAGTTATATTTTCATTGGATTTTGACTAAAAAGTAGGTGAGGATTCCACTATTGGAGGTATATGTATGAGTCAGCAACAACGAGCTAATTTAATGAACAGACAAACGAGAGCTTTTACCGAAGGAACAGTGGAAAATATCAATCAACAATGGATTTTTTTTGATGATGAAACTGATGAGGCTTGTTCCATTGAAGACCACATTGACAGTATCATCGAAGTGTACAGGGGGGGCCGTTGGCAGCAAGGAGTGGTAGAAGAAGAGGGGAAAATCCTCCTTCATCGAGAAATAACCTTCTTAAGAGAAAATGAACCCATCCGGATTCGCAAAAAACTGCTTTACTCTTTTGAAAGATTATTGGAAGAATTGAACGACGACTCTTTTTTTCAATTTGTAACGACCTTAAATTCACTCGATTTTTCTATTTATGATTGTATATATAGCTATAATCAGCTCACTTTTTTAAGGGCACTCTCTAACCAGTCCGGGGTAAACTTCTTCACCTTTGATAATGAAGCCCAAATTTGCCTCGTTCAGCACCACTTTTCATATGGTAAAAAGGATCACGATCGCTTTGAGTTCACCCTGAACACAGGAAAACGGATCATCATAGAAAAAGTGAATTCACAATAAAAAAATATAACTACAATTCCCACCAGTTTCGAGTATAAAAAAAACGGGCGAATGAGATATCCTCATTCACCCGTTTTCATTATGTCTTAAAAAAAGTCCATTCCTTGTGGAAGGGAGAGTCCTAAATAAAGGACGAAAATAAATGCAACGATGAACAATATCCACATTGCACTCGTGCCTTTTCCTTTTTTCGTACGGACCAACACCATTTCCATAGCGGCAATAACGATGATTCCGACAATCATTTTCACTGCGTAAACACCAAAATCTGTAATCAGCATTCCGCCAGTAAGGAAAATCAATAGATAGAATAAACGTGTTATCATATGTACCATTTTTGCTTTCGGATTTCCACTTTTAAGCATCGAATATGTGACAAAGAAAAGAATGATTCCGATAACCCAAGCTGTAATGTGTATATGAGTCATTTTTTTGCCCCCTCGTTCAGTTTCTATTTCATCATATCATAGGCCTTTACAAAAAAACAAAACTAAGGTTTCGCCTAATTAGTTAAAACCAACAATTTAATGAACATCATTTACATTTCTTCTCCACTAGTCCTCTCCGACTCATAATTGGTTTTTTACCATATGTAACAAAACGCCATACATATTCAACTGGTCCATATCTATACATTTTCATCCACAATAGGCTGAGTAGAATTTGAACGGAAAACACACCAAGAAGTAAGATAAACCCTGTTGTGTAAGAGACTGTGCCATATAAGCCTAGGCCATACGAGTAAAAAATGGACGTACAAACAATCGATTGAAATAAGTAATTACTCATCGACATCCTACCGACATACGAAAGCGCTTGGAACAGGCGAGAAGCTCTGGTTTTTTCAGCCAGCAGAGTAATCCCAGTGATATAAAACATCGTCAGCAGCGGTCCACCAAAATAATCCTGCACAAATATCGTGCCAAAATGGTATACC
Source organism: Peribacillus butanolivorans (assembly GCF_001273755.1). GTDB lineage: Bacteria > Bacillota > Bacilli > Bacillales > DSM-1321 > Peribacillus > Peribacillus butanolivorans. The sequence continues at coordinate 915,945 of NZ_LGYA01000001.1, read as the reverse complement.
GTCACATATGGCAGAACCTTAATCGACAATCCTAATATCAAGCTTACGATCGATATCGCCTTCAATTGTCGTTTATACCGAACTGGATTATGTAGCCAGCCTTGCTTTGCTACGCCAGCACCAAGTAAAAAGAACGGAAAAATGGATAAAAAGAGGATAATAGCATTAAATGGGTTATTCACCCTATACCAATCTAGTGCCCTTTGACTTATTATTTCCGTAAATGTACCAGATTGATAAATTTGAAGAGACTGTTTCATCATCGTCAAATCAGTCGTAATCTCCATCTCTTCCCTATCAAAAACTCCTATAATAAGAAAAAGCGAGCCCAATATCGCAAAAGGGATGACATAAAAAAACGAGCCCAGCAAAATCAAATTCTTTCCCCGCACCTTATAAAAAAGTAAAAATGCAAATCCAAATATCGCATAATTAATAAGTATGTCCCCATGCCAGATGGCAAAGGCATGAATGCACCCAAGCATTAGTAGAAAAAAGAGTCTTTTCATATATAGGGAAGGAAATGAGACACCCTTTTCCTCACACCGTACCGCTAGTATGATTGCCCCGAAACCGAATAGAAACGCAAATAGCGGATAGAAACTGGCTTGCGCAACAATATCACTGAATCTGTACAAAATCCGGTCCCAACCTTCAGTCCATCGTTCAACACCATCTATATACAAGAGCGGAGAATGAAAAGAAGGCATATTCACTAAAAAGATCCCCAAAATGGCTAATCCTCGTAAAATATCAATGCTGACAATCCGTTTACTTTCCTGCAATGGAACCATCGTGTCCTTCACAGTTTTACCCTCTTTCATTCAGATTTAGCTCCAGTCCTTGTTGCAAGTACAGAATAAGAAATGGAGCGTACACGAATATTTTATAGCCTCATTGCATCATCTTTAACCAATAAATCCGATTTTTGTTTTTTTATTAGTATGACAAACAAGCTACCCAATACGCAAAAGATTCCTGCAAGAAAGAATGCCCATGTATAGGAGCTGAATATTTTAAAGATAAGTCCCCCGCCATACGCCGCCGCTGCTGCACCTGCCTGATGGGACGCGAATATCCAACCATATACAATTCCACTTTTCTCTATCCCAAAGACTTGTCTTGAGATGCTAATGGTTGGAGGTACAGTCGCTATCCAATCCAATCCGTAAAACACAGAGAAGATAATCAGTAGGATAATTGAGCCTTCTTGTAGCGCAAAAGGTAGTAATACGAGAGAAGCCCCCCTTAGACCGTAATACCAAAACAACAACCAACGGTTATCGAAACGATCTGATAACCAGCCAGATACAGTCGTACCAATTAGATCAAAGATTCCCATAAAAGAAAGCAGAGACGCAGCCGTAACAACAGGTAATCCAAAACTAATACAGTAAGAAATGAAATGAGTCCCTATCAATCCGCTCGTTGAAAGTCCACATATAAAAAAGCTTCCTGCTAATAACCAGAATTCCTTTACTCTCACTGCTTCAATTAAAGACTGGAAAGCCATAACAATGGGATTCATCTTTTGAACTAAATTAGCCTCTTGGCTTTCCTCTTCTAGTCCATATGGAAGAATGCCAACTTCCTTCGGGTTGTTTTTCATAAATAATAGGATGATTGCTAGCATGATTAAGCTAAGGACCATAATTAAGCCAATCGCCCATCTCCAAGAATAATTCTCTATAATAATGGCTAAAACAGGCAGTAAAACCAGCTGACCTGTAGCCGTACTTGCTGTTAATATCCCTACTGCTAGACCCCTTCGCTTCTCGAACCAACGATTCGCCACATATGGACTTAATACCGTTAAAAATAGTCCGGACCCTAATCCAATAATAATCCCCCAAATTAGAATTAGTTGCCACTCATGCTCCATGAAAAATGTGAGAAAAACCCCTGCCAATAAAGTTGACATGGCAAACACCATCATTTTCTTTAATCCAAGCACTTCAATTAAAGCGGCCATAAATGGGCCTGATAATCCATATAGAAAAAGACTTATCGCAAAGGCTAAAGAAATGACGGAACGATCCCATCCGAACTCATATTCAAATGGTACGATGAATACCCCTGATGATGACCTAACAATTCCCGCTACGATAATGGAGAAGAATGTAATGATTAAAATAATCCAGCTATAATGAAAACGATTCATGCCCACACCCACATTCTCAATAATTTGAAATATTTATAATATTAACACTATATAGTTCAACAGGAGCTTTTTTATTGAACAAATTCAAGGATAATATCTAATAAAATAAAGAATATTAGAAAAATGAGCTTAGAGGAATGGTTTACAATTATACTTTGGAAAATTGCCAATAGGTTAAAATTACCTTTATTTTACTAATTGAATAGGAGCTTTCTGATACAAAGATTGTTTTACATGCAGGGAAATGTTGGGCCGCTAAAGTGGTCATAGGTGCCATTCCTACTGTACATTATAAAAGGGATTTTGATATTCGAAAGAGAGTATGTATATTTTTTTGTGAGGCACTTTCTCTAACTATTTAGAATAGGAAACAAATAATCAAGCTGGAAACACAATTAAAATAAGTGCAGATCCTCCCAATTTTATTTCATTTTCCAACTTCCACATCTCTGGATCTATAATACAATTTAGCAGTGTTAGTCGTCGAACATGAAAAAACGCTGCCCATCACTGAGCAGCGTTTACGAGCATTAATTAACGAATCTACCTGATTTTCCTTTAGCTTCCCAATAATCATTACGAAGATGGATTTTTTGTATTTTTCCGGATGCCGTTTTTGGCAGTTCCTTAACGAAAGTTACACTGGTGACTGACTTGAAGTGAGCTAATTTTTCTCGTGTATAGGTCTTGATATCCTCTTCGGTTAATTCCACCCCCGATTTTAGCACAATAAAGGCATGTGGCGTCTCTCCCCATTTTTCATGAGGAACGGCTATGACTGCCGCCTCAAGAATATACGGGTGTTCATATAGTATTCCCTCGACTTCAATGGAAGAGATGTTTTCTCCTCCGCTTATAATTATATCCTTCTTACGATCGACGATATCGACATTCCCATCCTTATCAATTGTCGCCATATCTCCTGTGTGCAACCAGCCATTTTTCAGTGCCTGCATGGTCGCTTCTTCATTTTTCCAATAACCTAACATTACCCCGTGACTGCGGATAATGAGCTCCCCGATATCCACGCCATCATGAGCTACTTCCTCACCGCTGTCATGAATAACCTTTACTTCACTGCCTATGATAGGATAACCGGCTTTCGCTTTCATTTTGTATTTTTCTTTTTCAGAAAGATCGTCGAATTCAGAACGAATCAATGAAATCAAACTAATCGGGGTTGATTCAGTCATTCCGTATATTTGGATAAATTCCCACCCTAGCTCTTTTTCTACCCTTGTGACAAATGCAGGCGGCGGAGCGGAACCCGCAACAACTATACGGATATCCTGCTCTAATGTGGGCACATTCTGTTCATAATATTGAAACAATGAATTAAGAACAGTTGGTGCCATATGCATAATGGAAACCTTATGCTTTTCAAGCGCATTAAATATCAATTCAGGGGTAGTTTTTCTTAAACAAACTTGAGTGGAACCATTGGCCGTATAATAAAATGGAGCACCCCAGCCATTCACGTGGAACATTGGCAGAACGTGCAAATATGTATCGCGATCATTAACTCTGATATGATGCATCGCACCTAGTGCATGCAAATAGTTATTGCGGTGAGTCAGCATGACCCCTTTAGGGTTACCGGTCGTTCCGCTTGTATAAAGGAGACTCGAAACATCATTTTCATCAACTTGCTCCCGATCGAAGCTCTCTTTATCAAAATGCTCCAACCATTTGTTGTAATCGGTTTCATTTATTTCTTCCTCTTTATAGTGCACAATGATATGTTCCACTGATTCAAGTTGGTCCTTAACAGATGAAATAAGATGGTACAAATCCTGGTCTACGAAAAGCACCTTGGACTCACTATGATTCAAAATGAATACATAATCAGCAGGAGTTAACCGGATATTCAAAGGAACAATTACGGCTCCAAGTTGAAATACCCCATAAAAGCCCTCAAGCATTTCAATCGAATTCGGTGCCAAATAAGCCACTTTATCTCCCTTTTTAATTCCAATATCCCTTAACCCATTAGAAAGCTGGTTGACACGGCCATTTAACTCCAAGTACGTTAAGAGCTTATCATCTCCAATAATAGCTTTCTTATCGCCATAAAGTAAGGCTGCTCGATCCAAAAAATGCGATAATACCAAAGGTACGTTCATCTCATCACCTCTTATTTTATTTGAAAATTGCGAATTTATCATTATATTACCATATCTGTATCTTATTATCCAATGACATTTATCACTGTTCTATAACAATGTGAAATAGACAGATGAATCACATCAAAAAGGAAACAACATACAATACATTGAAACTTCCAACAATAAGGTAGGCTTACTGCCTATGCACTCGGGAAAAAACAGAAAAAAAGGGTGATTTTTCATGCCGGCTATCGTAGGAGTTGTTCAAGTTATTAACGTCGGTAGCAGTGGAGTTGTCCATATTGGCGACGTCTTTAAGATAAGTCCATATACCACTGCAAAAACATTTGCAGGTGCTGGCTCTTTTAATACAGGGGAATCCATTTCACTATATAATGCCTACAGTACCACAAATACGTATGATTCTGATGGTGTTGATCAGCCATTGGTATTAAATCTCTAGCCGTATTATTTTAGAAAGGAGGTCACCATGATCTTCAATATCCACCAAACAATTCAAATCAATATGATAAAAATTGAAAGCATAGCCAATTCATCCGTTTTTCAAATAGGCAGCGCCGGAGTGATTAAACCATACTCCGCATTAGCCAATACCGGCGGATACACTGAAGCCGCTCCTCAGATTGGGGCTGATGTAGTTCCAGAACCTAGTTTCGTCCCACTTTAGACCTCCTAATTCATAGGCATTCACCTACATCTATCAAATTTCATATACTGTCATATATAAAATTTATCATCAGAATAAAGGTGAGGTGTTGAATCGTGAATCATGATTTATATTCATATTCCATACAAATGCAGCGTTTTCTTGATGCCCAGGATAAGCGGATTATGAAACTTGAACACGAACTCAAACGCCTGACAGATGAACTTGCCGAGTTGAAAAAAAAACCGCCAATCCACGTTGATAAAATTGAATATAAATTTGATCAATTAAAGGTCGAATCTTTAGATGGAACGCTGAATATCGGTTTAAACCCTAATGATTTAAATAACATTGATGAATTTGCTGTAAATAACCAAGCGGTCCCACCTGCACCTTATCTATTTCCTGGCCGGGAGATTGTCGCACAGGAAATCTACAACGAGATTCTTTCAGACTTAGAAAATATGATCAGTGATACGGAAGGACAATTGAAAATATCACTTGAACCTGCCTATCACGACTTCATGAGACAGGATGTGGAGCGCCAGCTACATCAACGCATCAACATGTATTTTGATAACCTTACGTTTCCAGAACGCGCACCGCAGCAGCGGGATAACGTTAAAGAAAAAATCAGAGAAAAAGTAAAGTCTGATATTCAGGCAGCTTTGATTCAATTCATTACCAATTCACAAGCCGAGACAGGAGGAAATCCAAATGGAGTTTAATGTAATCAATCACCAGCTTTGTGTCGGCGATATTAAAATTATCGGGGTAGCAAGCTCTGCTTTATTTCTCATTGGGGACGTTCAAACCGTCCAACTATCTTCCGCATTCGATACACCCCCGGAATCTTTTATCGTCGGACCATTCGTTCCGCTTGCTCCAAAAGGATAAAAGACATGTTTTCAAGAATATCAAAAGTAAAGTCCATTTCTAACAAGACGTTAATATTCAGTTCCACCATACAAATCGGAGACTGTTCTTATATTGACGGAAATTCACAAGTATTGGCAATTCAGAAGAGAAGCGATAATTTCCAGCCACAAGAATTTCAATTCAGCGATTTCAGCATCTTTAAGAGGCCCCTCTATATTCCGAGGATTGATGAACCTTTTCTTCCACAATTTTCAAACCCTAATCCCTTTATCCGTGTTGGCAATGTCCACATTATTGGGATATCAACTTCATCCTTTGTCGGTGTGGGGAATGTCGGCCATATACGCATGGAATCCAGAGTGCATCACACTCGACAGATTCCTAAAAAAAATGAAGAGACACAAAACGAGAATGGATCGAATGAAACTTAAAATGAAAAAGGAGGAATTCATATGCCAGCCATTGTCGGCCCAGTTCAAGTATTTAATGTAGCGGATGGAAATCTATTATTCGGTGATGCAGCCGTCATTTCGCCGAAATCTTCCAACAAAACTGTCACCGGCTCCGGCTCAGCGAACACAGCTGCAATCGTCTTTACGGCCAGTGGGCTGAACGGAAACAATATCCTTGATGTCAATGGAGTCGATCAACCCATTACAGGGAATAATTAGCCAAACAAAAGCCTCCTATTTCCAGGAGGCTTTTAAAATTTCACCTATTTTAGCATTTTAAATACTTGCTCTACATCTTTATCACCGCGTCCTGATAAATTAACAATTAGTATGTCATCCTTTGTTAACTCTTTTGCCAATTTCAGCGCGTGCGCTACAGCATGAGAGCTTTCGAGAGCCGGAATAATCCCTTCTGTTTTGGACAAAATTTGAAAGGCCTCAAGAGCTTCTTCACCTTTTATTGTTACATACTCCGCTCGACCACTATCCTTCAAGAAGCTATGTTCCGGACCCACACTTGGATAATCCAAACCTGCAGCAATCGAAAAAGTTGGCTGTGGGTCTCCCTTTTCATCCAATAACGTCAAACTTTTAAATCCATGCAATACTGCCGGTACACCTTGTGAAATACTTGGGGCTTCAGCCGGTTCGACACCAACTAAACGGACATTTTCTTCATCGATATAGTGAGTAAAGGCACCGATGGCATTACTTCCACCACCCGCACAGGCAATAATCGCAGTAGGCAGCTTGCCTTCTTTTTCAAGAATCTGGCGTTTTGATTCTTCACTTATGATTGCTTGAAAATGCTTGACGATAGATGGATAAGGGTGTGGCCCTACAGCTGAACCAAGTAAATAAAAAGTATTTTTGTAGTTTTGGACCAAGTCATTTAACGCCTCATCAACAGCATCCTTTAATCGTCCTTGTCCTTTTTCGACTGCAACAACCTTGGCACCCAACAATTCCATCCGAAAGACATTCAGCGCTTGTCTCTCTGTATCTAGCTTGCCCATATAGATAACACACTCTAAACCAAACATCGCACAAGCTGTCGCAGTCGCTACACCGTGCTGCCCCGCTCCTGTTTCTGCGATGATGCGTTTAGCACCCATCCGTTTAGCCAGCAGGATTTGGCCAATCGCATTATTGATTTTGTGAGCACCCGTATGATTTAGGTCTTCACGCTTTAAATAAATTTTGGCTCCACCCATCTTTTTCGTTAAATTTTGTGCATAGGTTAAAGGATTTTCACGTCCTACATATTCTTTTAGATAGTATTGAAACTCCTCTTTAAATTCCGGATCATCTTTATATTTCAAGAATTCTGCTTCTAAAATATCCATAACTTGTTGAAGTTCTTCCGGTACAAAGCTTCCCCCGAACTCACCAAAATATCCTCTACTCTCCATCCTACTCGTCATACTCAACTCTTCTCCTTTAAAAAGGTATTTTATAATTAGTATATAGCAATCTTGCAACATTTTTCAAACAATTCTGTTTTATTATTTTAGTAAAAAGAGTGCCTTAGTATTATCACCTACTGTCTACCTATGTGGGGATTTTTATATGGCATTTTCAAAAAAAACGGTCTTTCCCCGATTGAATACCGAGAAAAGACCGTAGCTTAATCTATTCTTTTTTCATTGTCTATTTTCCAGGGTTTTACGCACTTCTCTTTATACTTCCAATAAATGCGCTCCATCGAAGAAAAATAAATAACGGCTCGTTACTTTTTTATTTAATATTCCTTCGACAGCACTTGTGTAAAGCTGTAGCTGCATCCGGTATCGATCGGCAAGAATCTCTTTTGCCCCTTCATACCCACTAGCAAAACGACCGGTTATTGTATCCGTTTTATAATCAAGCAACACAAGCCCTTGTTCATCCTCAAAAATACAATCAATAACACCCTGAATCAGAATTTCCTCTTCTCCAGTTGCCCAATCACTGTAAGCCTCTTTAGCCGGCAATGACATTGTAAATGGCACTTCACGGCGAATACTTTGAGCCTTCTGCATTCTTTGACCGATATCACTGTCAAAGAAATCAACAATCGTATCCGGATTCACAGCTTCTTTCTGTTCGTCGGTCAACAACTCGCGTTGAATCAGTTCAACCATCAATTGCTGAATCGATTGAATGGTAATCTCGTTTGATAAATCGATATGCTGCATGACTAAATGGGTAATCGTTCCTCTTTCAGCAGGAGTTAGTGACTTTTCTTGCATAAAAGTCGGACGCTTCGTGATTGGCCGCTTAAATTTTCTCAACAACTCTGTGGAACTTTGCTCATCCTTCAGTTCATATTGACGTTTTAGTTCAGAAACGGACTGCTTGGAACGATGCACGGAAGCCTCATGTTCTGGGTACTCCCATTTAAGCTGTTCCTTGATATCCTGAGAAAACTCGGAAACCATTTCGACCTTCTCTGACTTCTGAACATGCTCTAGTAATTGCTCTTGTGCGAGTGCCTCTTCATCATCCAGAACTGCCAGCTCTTCACTAGGAATGACAGAGATGGACCAATTTGATGGATGTGACTCCATTTCCCAGCCAAGACCAGCTGCCCCCTGAAAGTCTCTATGACGGACAAGGGATGGACCGATCCAATCAAGATAGCTTTTTGCACCAGCTCGTACATAGTCCTTTAATAACCAATCACCGTGTGTCGCATTACTTGCCCAATTATGCTGCATTTTTTCTGCATCACTGATACTGGCAATTAAATACAGCTTTTCCTTAGCCCTTGTAAGCGCAACATAGAGGACACGCATCTCCTCTGCAATTAATTCAAGCTGCTTCTTCTTCTTAAAAGCCAACTGTGGAAGGGATGGATACGTTATCCGCAATTCAGAATTCACATACTTAGCCGCAAAACCATAATCCTTATCCAGTAAATAAGGCTTTCGTAAATCCATCATATTGAATTGTTTTGAAAGTCCGGCAATAAACACAATCGGAAACTCCAGACCCTTTGAGGAGTGAATCGTCATCAGGCGGACTACATCTTCCTGTTCACCTAAAGCCCGAGCTGCCCCTAAATCATCACCACGTTCCTGCATTCTATCAATGAAACGCAGAAAACGAAACAGACCACGGAATGAACTCGCTTCATATTGCCTTGCCCTGTCGTACAATGCCCTTAAATTGGCCTGACGCTGTTTGCCACCCGGCATTCCTCCTGCAAAATCATAGAACTGAGTTTCACGATACAGCAACCAGATTAAGTCGGACAACGCCTCCTGCCTGGCAAGCTTTCGCCACTTTACTAGCTTTTTATAAAATGATGAAGCCTTTTCATAAAGCCCAGGATGCTCATCTGAGTCACTCTTTCTGTAAAAATCAGCTAATGCTTCATAATAGCTACCTGTATGGAATAAACGGACCTGCGACATTTCTTCTTCATCCATCCCGACGATAGGTGAACGCAGAACGGAAGCCAAAGGAATATCCTGCTGGGGATTATCAATCACTTTTAATAAGGAAATCATGATTGCTACTTCTGTCGCCTCAAAATATCCTGATGACAAGTTAGCATAAACAGGAATCCCCTGCTTCTTAAATTCTTCCATAATTTGCGGTGCCCATGGCATAGAACGAAGGAGAATGACCATATCACGATAAGTCGCAGAACGGTATTGTTGGGTTTTCATATCAAATATCTGATGCTTTTCGTTTATAGTCTTTTTAATGAGCTTGGCCATCAATCTTGCTTCGAGTTGAGCCTTTTCAAGTTCCTCGGCCTCGAATCCGATTTCCGACTCTTCTGTTTCTGTATGGGATTCTGCTCCATCAATTAAATGGAGTTCAATAGGGTTTGGTTTGTCTTCGGGATACGGCGCTCCTTTTTTCAACTGGGCGTCCTCATCATAATTAATCTCACCGACTGTAATCCCCATCAGCTGTTGAAATAAGAAGTTCGTTCCATCGAGAACTTCCTTACGGCTCCGGAAATTCCGATTTAAATCGATCCTCAGACCGGATTCGTTCCCATCATGGGTAAAGCGTGTGTACTTTCCAAGGAAAAGATTAGGTTCTGCAAGCCTGAATCGGTAAATCGACTGTTTGACATCGCCCACCATAAACAGATTCCCACTATATTCTCCATCTGCCGTCACCAGTTTTAAAATTGATTCCTGAACTAGATTCGTATCCTGATATTCATCGACAAGTACCTCTTTAAACTGTTTCCGATATTCAATAGCGGCTGCTGATGGCTTTCGTTCACCATCTACGGTTTCCTCTGTCAAGATTTGAAGACAGTAATGCTCCAAATCAGCAAAATCGACCAAGTTTTTTTCCGCTTTTGCGGCGAAGAATCTTTCGTCAAACTGTTTAACGAGCATAACCAGGGTATCGACATATCCCTTCAGTTCTCTTATATCACGTAGATAACTTTCGGGCTTACGAGAAAATAACTCTTCCTGCAACGATTTTATAATTTTCTTTGCCTTATCACGATATTTGGTAGCCTCATCCGCAATATCTTTGATAAAGTCTGCTCCCGTGCAGCGTTTTGCCGTACCAAACTTCACGTTTTGGATTTCTTCATAAAGAGCGTTCCAAGAGTGATCTTTAACTCCCGATAATTTGGCAACAAGATCAAGGTCAGCTAAATAATTCTCTGCCCTTGGTGCTGGCCCCCCTGGTACCTTTGTCAGTTCGAGGGAGCGCTCCAATAAATCCTTGGCTGTATCCAACTGCAAACCAATATCGAATTTCAAGGACTCGATAAATGTAAGATCGTCTATTCCTGTATCATCAGCCAGATCATACATGGCAGCGGCACTATTTAGCCATTGATTTGGATCTGGATTCGATCGCGAAAAATCATAGAGAGATCGGACTATATTCTGAAGTGCATCGTCGTTTCGATCACTTGTAAAAGCATCAACCAAATTAAAGAACTCTTCATTATCACTCTGACCATACTGCTCTTCGAAAAGCACCTCCATTACTTCATCACGTAATAGCTGTGCTTCTGTAGAGTCCGCAATTCGAAAGCCTGGGTCGATTTCCGTCAGATAATAATACTTCCTAATCACCTCTAAGCAAAAAGAGTGAAGCGTGGAGATCGAAGCTCGATTAATCAAGCTCAACTGCTTACGCAGATGCTGTGAATGCGGATTTTCATTAATCGCTTTTTCTAATGCCTCGCTGACCCTGTGACGCATCTCGGCAGCCGAAGCATTCGTGAATGTCACAACAAGGAGTTCATCAACATCAATCGGATCATCTTCTGAAACAACCTTTTGAATAATTCGATTGACTAGCACCGCAGTTTTCCCTGAACCTGCCGCCGCTGCAACCAGAATGTCCTGATTTTTAGCCCAAATCGCTTTCCATTGATCTTCCGTCCAAGTAACGTCACCCGGAAGCGCAGGAATTATTGTTTTGCTCATCTTTCACCCTCCCCTCTTAATAAATCCAGAACATCATTTTGTTTCTTCTGTGCTAAATTCCTAAATTGATTCTCCTCCAAAGACTGATCGAATTGACATACTGATTTAAACGAACAGAAGGTACATGGGGTTTTTTCCTTTAATTTATATGGTGTGATATCTACGTCACCATCGACCATTCGATCACCAGCCTCCTGATAGACCCGGCGTACGTGATGATTCAAAAGTGAAAACTCTTCCCTACTCGCAACTTTGGAAGCTGCTAAAAGCGATCCATCCTTTTTAAATCCAGCTGGAATGATGTCAGATTTACTGGAAGTCTCTATATCAAGCGATGTATCCATCATCTGAATAACATTTGTATGATCTAATACAAGTCCATTCATTTTAAAGCTCTTATAGATCTCTTCCTCAATTTTATCCAAACTGAGCATACCCTTTGATTTAACAACCGGATTATGAACATGAAAATACAAAACACCGGCTGGAATCGCTTCTTTGCCGATAAGTGAATGGGAGTGGGTAACGACGATATCGAGATATGTCAGCATTTGCAGAGCAAGTCCATAGTACACTTCACTCATGTTTAGCTCCTTTTCACTCGATTTATAATCGAGCACACGCAAATAGACACCCTCACCTTCTTCCGCTTTATCAACGCGATCAATCCGCCCAATTAATTCCATTTCCGTGCCGTTTTTCAGTGTGAACGAAAGTGGCGGCAGCTCTCCATTTTTCCCGAAGCCAAGTTCCAATCCTATTGGAGCAAATCCGCTCACCTTGGCATGTTCACTTAAGACGATTGATGCCCGCCCAATTACATGTTCCAATTTCCTTCGCAAATAATGATGCCGGTTCGTACTTAACAAAATCTGATTTTGAAGCTTTGGAGCAAGCCTTTCCACTGCGTTTCTAGCCAATTCCAAGCATTGCTCTTTTGTCAATGAAGACCAAGGAATATCATTTTCCTTTAAATAATCCGAAATCATTTTTAGCGCTCCATGGAACATTTCACCAATATCCGGTGCATCCAGACGGAAAATCTGCCTTTCCCTTAATTTCAAACCATGAGCAGCGTAATGGGAAAACGGGCAGCTATTAAACATTTCCATCCGCGATACACTTGTAAGAATGCTTTCACCATATAATTGCTTACTTGTTTCTTCAGATAATTTCTTCGTTTTATTTTGGTAAAAAAGACTCGATAATACCTTAGCTGCTGCGGGACCAACCATTTCATCTTCAATAATGGTATTGTATACATCCCACCAGAGTGAATGGATGGGGTAGTTTCGTTTTTTCAACTGCAATTGGGCAGCCAGATAAGACAGGGCCACATCATAATTCGCGGCATACTTCACCTGCTCCTCAGCAGGCAGGTCCGATGGGTCGTTCATATAAAAAGAATCGGTAACGTGCGGCAGGACGTCCCTTACCCTCTTTAAATAAGAAGAGGGTAAGAGAGCTTTTCCTTCCTCATCGGCAAGCGGATACGATAAATAGAGCGCTTCAGCCGGTGTAGTAAATGCTTTATACGCTGTAAACTCTTCATCCAAGAGGCGAACCTTCGAACTTGGGGCAACGTCAAGTCCACTTGCCAAAAGCGTTTCGCGATCACTATCGGAAAATACTCCATCAGATACAGCTTTTCCTGGCAAGACCCCTTCATTTAGACCAATGACAAAAGCTGTCTTAACATCATCAAGACGAGATAGATCAAGATTAGCGACAAGCACTTGGTCAATTGCCGGCGGTACTAAAGAAAATTCAAGGGACTCCAGACCTGCTTCAATGATTACCGCAAACTGTTTCATAGAAAGCTCTTCTTCGCTTAACAGCTCGACGAATTGATCTAACAGGTCGACGACTGCATTCCACGATTGTTCATGCTCTCTAGCTGAAACCAAATCTCCTGCTTCTTCGGCCTCCAGCTTTAGCTTTTCCAATTTTTCCGGTACATGTAATTCTTCAAGATATAGATAAAGGGCTTCGCATATTTCTCTACCATTTTGAGACTTTTTCACTCGTTTTGAGAGCTTCAAAATGGGCTCAGTAAATAATTGCTTCAGCTCATTCAGTTCCTGCTCAAGCTTCATTTCCTTATCCGTTTGGGCTCGGTCTTCGAGCTCCAGTCCACGGAAGCGGCGGTAGGTCCATCGGTCTTTAGAAGTCCACTTACCTCCTTTAATCCCACGAGCAAGCACATAATTTTCAAGCTTATCTACCTGCTCACGCATTCGGTCGTGGCTTTTTTGAAGCGGGAATAGTAGCTCCGTTTTGATTGCCCGAAATACAGGTTCATAACGCCAATAGCCATTTATGATCTCCAATGTCGATCGAATCAGTTCAATCAGGGGATGATTGAGCATAGTTCGTTTAGAATCCACGAACAGTGGAATTTTATAATCCCGAAAAACTGTTTGTAAAATATCTTCGTATGCTTCTCCATTGCGAACTAAAATCGCAATATCCCGAAAGCGGTGCTGTTTTTGTCTGACAAGTGTCAAGATGTTCCGGGCGACCCCTTCAATTTCAGCCCTGCGGTTAACTGCCTGAGCAATCGTTACTTCAGAGGGGTTCTCAAAAATTCGCGCAGGACGTTGGGCAAAATAGGTTTCCAGATGATTCAGCCCCGGACTCCCACCAAACCTTGCTGTACCGTTTAGAATGCGATCTTCTGCTATTGGAATTCCAGCCCTTAATCCCGCTTGATAAAGCTGATGATACAGATTCCCTGTTTGCCTGAAAAGCTGCAGATCATCAGGCGCATATTGTCTGTAGGGCTGATCTAATGTCAACGCAATTGTTACACTCTTGCACAGCTTCATCATTTCTTCTACAATCAATAATTCCTGTGGTGTCAAGCTGTAAAAACCATCGATGTAAATATCCGAGTCTCTTATATATGAAGACTCTGACATTTTTTCTATAAGTAAAGTAAAATAGTCTTCAGAATCTAAATATTTTCCAATCATTTCATCCTCAAAAGCCTGATAAACCAGTTCAAGGTCATGTAGTTTATCCTGAATTCCATTGCCTCCCGGTGATGTTTCGGTCAAATAGTTTTGAATGTCATCCGGTTGGATGGAATATTGCTTGAATTCAGCCAGTATTTGTTCCATTTGAGCAATGAATCCCTGCTTATCAGCAGATCGGCGAAACATTTTCAAATCTTCTTTTTTATCATCCATAATCTTTCGTATCAACATATTAACGCCAACACTGTCCAAATGAAGACGGCTCATTCCGCCAGTTTCCTGCAGAACGCGCCAAGCTAGCCTACTAAAACTGAATACCTGTGTCCGTATCATTCCAGCGAGGCCTGGCGTTTTAATTAATTTATATTCCGATAGAAACGTCATCTGATCAGGAACGAGGTAAATTATTGGATTGCCTTCGGGGTCCTTATCCAATCTGGAGCGAATTTCGTCCAAAACATTCGAAGTTTTCCCTGCACCCGATCTTCCTAGTAAAAAACGTAGTGACATCTTTTTCCCCCTTATACAACATAATATCTAGACCTATCATACCAGAAATACTGCCGTCTTTTTGACATGGTTTCTGTTTCCAGTTTCGATTTGTTTCCTATTATTTTACCGTTTCCTTAATAATACCAATCGTACGTTCGTGTTTTAATCAAAAGAAAAAGCCCTCAATAATTTCGGGCTTCCGCAATCATTCACCTTTAAACTGCAAATTAAATTCTTTGATTGGCCAATATCGCACATCAACTTTACCAACTACATTTTCAACTGGTATGTAACCAAAGTGGCGGCTGTCCGCACTTTCAAGACGATTATCCCCCATGACAAACAGCTTGCCATCTGGGACAGTGGTCGTATCAGTGATTTCTTTTAATGTAAAATCACCCGTAAAGTTCTGCCCCGGGAACCCCTCCTTAAACTTCTCAAGATAAGGCTCATTCACTTTCTCACCATTTACATAAAGCCAATCATCCTTGTAACGAATGCGGTCACCTGCAATCCCTATAACTCGTTTAACATAATCTTCGTGTGAATTCGCATGAAAAACAATTATGTCAAATCGGTTGATATCCCTGATTTGATAATTAATTTTATTCACTACAAGTTTGTTACCTTCTTCAAGTGTCGGCTGCATCGACTCCCCTTCAACATCATAGCTTGAAAAGAAAAATGTACGGATTAAGATGTAAATAACAAAAGCAATCATGGCTGCTTTTACCCAGTCGGATAAAGAATTTCTGTTTGTTTTTTCCATCTATTTCAACCCCTACTGCTGCATTTATATTCTAATACTTATTTCCCTTCTTCTCTCTTCATGCTTCTATTTATCCGGACCTCCAGTCTTTTTCCTACATACCATAGGATAAAAATGACAATACCTATGATGATTGTACGCACAGGCTTATGAATAAGGGATACAAGATCATACCCTACGAAGCTAATCGTAAAGATCATCACTGCTTTCCCTCCTATGACAGCTAGTCCATATTGCAACGGGCTGACCTTTGAAAGCCCCGCCACTATGTTCACAATAGCTGATGGTGTAAAAGGGAAGCAGAGCAGTATAAACAGAGGTCCGAATCCATGATTTTCTACCCAAACCATTAGCCTTTGCACCTGTTTATGTTTCTGCAAAAGTCGAAAAAGCCTCATTTGACCATATCTTCTAATAACTAAAAAGATCAGAAAAGCTCCCGCTACCGCCCCAATCCAAGAAAATAAAAAACCCCACCAGAGACCAAAAGCCGTTGCATTAGCGAGTACAAACACAACTAAGGGTAAAAAGGGCAAAAAAGCTTCCAGCATCGGTAGCAAAATTCCCGGGATTGGACCGAATGAGCGATATTGCTGAATAAGTGCCGATATATTATCAAGTGTAAACCACTCACGTATAGTATCCAAGTCCATAATTATCTCCCTCGACATGCCGACTATTAAAGCAGCATAAACTTATTAAAAAGCTGTTCTATTTTAGATATATCACTTTCCTCTGAAATTGCAAGAATTATTAACCATATATAATCATACTTTCCCTATCTCAGGAAAACATAATCTTATTAACAAAAATTTCATCATTTCAACAAACCGCTTGCATATCAGCTGATAATCCATTAAGATGGATTAAAGAACGTATGTTCTCGTTTGTATGAAGCATACATATTAATATGAAAACCTGCTTTTTTAGAAAGGAGCGGTCATGATGACCCGCATTCCAGAGGATGACCGAAATATGATTGAAAAAGCCATCTACCTTCCTATGGTGATTACAGTCTTAAACCGGGATCTCAAGGTCATCGAAATAAGTCCGTTTAAATTAAAAAGGCCCTATTCAGAACTAGTGGAACTTGTTTTAAAAGCCGTTCAGGAAGAGCTTGCCGAGGTGCGGCGCTATTTGCGTAAGGAGAATATTAAGGTAAGTGAAATTAAACGCGATGAATCCTTTACGATGTATTGTTTTTTATATAAAGGATACGAGGAACATCATAATTATTTCAATCCCCGCCTTCGCAACAAAACCGAAGACTTATTGTGTAATTACTTTTTCGAATGAAGTCACCGCCCCAAGAAAATTTAGCGGAATTAGCTTAGTTCAGACGTCCTCCTAAAACTATAAAGGGAATGATAGATAATTTCTTTCACTGCCTTTAAGGAATATGGAAGTATAACCAAAAATAAAGTTGATAAGACCACTATCTCAGTTTTATCAACTTACCCTTTAACCTTTGGCTATTCCACCTCTCAATCCTAATCTATATAATTCAATCCTCTCTTTCTTTGTATCTATCTGGAATTTTATTTTTCCATATTTTCATAAATTCTTATTCTCGAATTCCATATCCTTTTCATTTGGCTTATCAAAAATATAAAAGTGTTGAAGAACTGTTGTATCTTTCTTTATCAAAACACTAGTAACATTCCCAACTATTTCAATCTCTCGTATTCACCTTCCATCACTTTTTGAACAACATCTATATTTTCTCCTAGCTTTAATAGATAACAGGTGCTATGAAATATTACTTCTCGATTAAGGCATAACCTATGTAATCAAGAGCATACTGAATATCCTTCACCATTTTAGTTTTGAGATTTTTTAAATCAACATTATTTACCTGCTCCTAAGCAAAGGTTGGAGTAACACCCGTTATTTAGTCGCTTACTGATTAAGGCAAACATTTTCGAGGACACAGATCGCAACGAATATTAGGTAGGGCTCGTATGCTCATAATTAATTGTCAGTTAAATCACCCCAATATAAAGATAACCCCGCCTTATACATTTTATATACCTTTTTTCAATAATATCATTTTAGGGTTAACTCGACATTTTTACAAAGAATGTTATAAGTATATATTAGGAACAAATGGATATATTATCTATTATTTTATATTTAACTTGGTCATTATTACGGGCTATTTATATAATGGGAATGAATAAAACGGCAAATCAATAGAATCTCTTAAACACTATCATTATGTGTAAAAAACCTTTGTGAAAACTTTGTGAAATATTGAACATAATAGTTGAAACATAGAGGTTACCTATTATATTATTAATTATGAAGGGAATCACTAACAAACTTATACCCCTTTGTTTGATCGTGAAAAGTTTCTCCTATCCCCTTATTTCTAATAAAAAACCATGCAAATGTTTTATTTGCATGGTTTTTCTTATTTAATAATAATTTGAAAATGAAAGAATTTCTGATATGGATTTCAATTGACAGGCCAGGGATTCAAACACGATTAATCGTAAATACCCAGGATTATTTAACTGGAATTTTATTAACTTGCTTTATTTCGTTACTTACAATTTCTTTTCATATTACTTAATGAGGTGCTTGTTCCAAAAATATTATGCCTAAATCCCCATTTTCCTCATCACACATGATAAATTTATACTTGGAGGCGAAAAAATGAAAAAAATTAATATTCTACTAGTAGCTGTTCTTGTTTTATCTTTATTTACAGGAATCAAAACAACTGAGGCAGCATCAAATGTGAAGGTACACTTTATCAGCGTTGGACAAGGAGATTCAATCCTTATTCAAACCGGTAACGAAAACGTTTTAATCGATGGTGGCGGTAAAGGCAAGGGCGACGAGGTTGTTGCCTACCTAAAAAAACAGAAGGTAAAAACTCTTAATGCCGTAGTTTCAACTCATCCAGACGCTGATCATGTAGGTGGATTAGCTTATGTGATTAAATCGCTTAATGTAAAATCTGTGTATGCACCTAAAGTTTCTCACACTACGCAAGCATACAAAGACTTTTTAATGGCTGTTAAGAAGAAGAAACTTACAATAAAAAAAGCGACGACTGGCGTAGAAATTACAACGAAGGCAAAGAATATTTCATTAAAATTCATTGCACCTGTTAAAGACTATGCTAAGTCTGATTTAAATAACTGGAGTGCTGTTCTTTTACTTAAACACGACAAAAAGACATTCTTGTTTACTGGTGACGCTGAAGAGAAGTCTGAAAAAGATATGCTGGCTAAAAATCTAGTACCTAGTGTGGATGTGCTTAAAGTTGGCCATCATGGCGCAAAAACATCATCAAGCTCTGCTTTTATTAAGAAAACAAAACCGAAATACGCAGTAATCAGTGTAGGGAAAAATGGATATGGGCACCCTACTTCTACAGTTGTAAAACGATTAAATTCGGTTAAAGCTAAAACATATCGTACAGATAAATCAGGTAACATTATTTTTACTTCTACAGGTCAGAAAATTACTGTAAAGACGGTGAAATAAATGGTACAAGGAATTATTGATCGCTTCGAAGGAAAGATTGCTGTCGTTGAAATCGATGGAGGAGATTTGAAGGATTTTCCTAAAAGTTCTCTTCCTAAGGGAGCCAAAGTAGGAGATATGCTGATTATCGATGGTGATAACATCACCATTTCCAAAGAAGGCACTGAAAAATTAAGAAAAGAAATTGACGATTTAATGGATGAGTTATTTGAAGATTAATTCTGGAGCCCTTCTCAAATGAGAAGGGCTTTAGTTGTTGTACACTAATCCATTTTGCTAGAGCAAGTATTTATTATCTTCTGATATGTATGATTGTATGAAAGTATGAATCTCTAACATACCATTAAGATATACTTCACGGCACCTTTACCAAATATACTACCCTTTGTGCTCTAGCGTGGATTATACTTTGACATCATCTCTGAAGCTTTTCCCCCATTTGCATCGGTGAACAAATAGAAAGACTTTCTCTTTGTTTCCTCAATCCTTTGGATTAGTTTAGTTTTTAAAAAAGATGTCCGATGCAGCTGGTTTTCAAAAGAACTGCATGATACTTCTATATCGATGGTTTGTTTATTTCGGAATGTAACCTTTGTATGTTTTGAATCTAAGCGATCATAGGATACCACATGCTCATGAGATAACCAGATGCATTGAGGACGTAAGGGAGATGTAGTCGGAAAGAAGAAAATTGAACTAGTTGGATCAATCGCAATCGGCGCTTTATGAGTGATATTTATAAGCTGCTTCGTTCCATCCTTTCGGCCCTCATAACTTGATCCAAAGTACTCACAGCTTTTCTTGACAATTTCCAAAGGTTTGAATGGGGAAATGAACTCGTCCTCCAATTCAACGATTTGGGCGTATATTTTACTTCCATAATTGATTGGCATAACCATTAAAGTATAGGGAGTGATTTCATATTCTTCGATAATTCCCTGACAACTTTCCTTCAACTTACAACCACCTCTTCCTTACTGCTATTAAAAGTGTAACTTTCAGCATTTGGTTATTATTTTCCCTCTACTGAGAAAACAGCTAAGATTTCGATCAAACCTTTTACCCTGCCCCTCCCTAATACCTCAAATGGCTATAGAATATAGGACAGTTAGTTTATATGTGTTAAATTCCTCACTATAATAGCACAATTAGAATAGGTTATAAGCAAGTTCACAAAAAATTAAAAATTCTTTTCAAACGTGGTCATTTCGTCATCTAAACGACACATTCCCTTTTAACATCCAAATATTTAAAATTTTCTGTTGATTTTATCCGCTTAAATCCATATACTAATAAAAAGGGTCAGGGGTGGTTACTTTGAAAAATGAAAAATCTTATTCAGAGTCAGTGAAGTCCTTATCAATGAGCGAAATGAAAAACGATGCTGTAGTTCAGGAATTGTTAATTGATATGATTATTCTAGAATCCGTCCTTAATACCAAAAAGAATATCCTTGCGAAACAAATTGATGAAGCGTTAGATACGAAAGACAAACCTTTATTCCTAAAACTAAGTTCTGAAATGAACATTTTGCTAAAACAGTTTGGAAATTAAAAATAGCTAAATAATCAAAAAGCCTCCCCAAATGTCGGGAGGCTTTTCTATTTCTTTATCATTCTTTATGAAACATCCCCATGACCTCGGCTGTTTCAGTTATATTTACAAAAGCATTCGGATCCACTTCTTTTATCATAGCTTTTACATCGGTTAATTGATAACGAGTAATGACGGTCATCATTACTTTACTCTTTTCTCCGGAGTATGCACCTTCACCATCCATGACAGTAATTCCCCGATATAAGTTGGTAAGAAGCTTCTCTTTCAATTCGTCACTCTGTTTCGTAACAATCATTAATGTTAATTTAATGTGATTAGAATGAATTGTATCGATCACTTTTCCTGCTGCATATATTGAAATCAATGTATATAATGCGGCATCCCAACCAAAGATGAACCCTGAGATAACAACCACAACTGCATTCATCACCGATAGTAATGAACCAAGTGGAAAATCGCTTTTCTTAGCCAAAAGCATTGCAATGATATCAAATCCGCCGGAAGATCCTGAAGCACGGAAGATGATACCGATACCAACCCCCGAAATGATTCCTCCAAATAAAGAAGACAGAATTGGTTCAGTGGACACTCCATGAATCGGAATGATATACAAACTGACAGATATTACGACAACTGATAATATCGTATATGTGATAAAACGTCTTCCTAATTTTATATATCCCAGAATCAACAGTGGCAGATTTAACAGGAAATTCAATATCCCTGTGTTAACTGGGGTAATGATTCCTAACATAATCGCAAGCCCACTAAGTCCGCTGCTCAAAATTAAATGAGGAATCAAAAATAGATTGTAGGCTAATGCAACAAGCACTGAGCCTATAATGATGAAAAGTACATTATACATAACTGATCTCCTTATAAACCAACTGGGAATTTAATTTATTATAGTAGAGAACCTAAGATTTATAAATTAAAAGTTTTTTCTGAAAACAAACTACAAACTTCCACTTCCCCCGAAATAAGGCAAGTAAAAAAGCCAGCTGATTTTCAGCTGGCTTTCAATAATCCTTTGTATCATCGTTTTCAACAGTAGAAATCCGCTCAAGCATCGTTGGATGGGAATAACGCAGCCATTTAACTAGTAATGGGGGATTCACCTGACTCAACCCCGCCCTCGTGAGTTCCTGGAACGTTGTGATTGCCGATTCTTTATCACCAGTCATTTCAATAGCATAACGGTCAGCCCTTGTTTCTTGATATCTGGAAACATAATTGGACAGCGGACTGGAGGCAAACAGTAATACACCCGTAATTAAGAGAAATAATGGAAGTGAAGAGATGCTATCAATCGAATGTATTTTTAACATGTTGCCCCAACGTCTAATAAAGTAATTCATGATTTTCGATGTCAGCCACAAACCAACTAAAGTCATTCCTAAATAACCTGCTATACCAATATATATATGTTTTTCAACATAATGAGCCATTTCATGTGCCATGATAAAAAGTATTTCATCTTCCTCTAGTTTGTTCAAGATCGTATCCCAAAGAACAATTCTTGAGTTCGAACCTATACCAGTTACATATGCATTCAGGGCATTTGTCTTTTCTGCCATATTTACTTCATATACATGTTCCGCCGGAATTTCGGCCTGTGCGGCAAGTGCCAATATTTCCGTTTCTAATTCTTTATTTTTCAGTGGATAAAATTCATTATACAGCGGATCAATCAATACAGGCTGTAAAAACATCAGGAACAATGAAAATGGAATCGACAACAACCAAGCGTAAAGCCACCACTTCTTCACACTTTTCTTCATTAACCAATATAAAACTGAAACGATGATGAACATCATCCCAAAGTTCACCCAGAAATCGATGACTTCATCCTTCATCCACGAAGAGAAACTCTGGGTACTGATATGGTAACTTTTACTCATCCTGTAACCAATGAAACTGATTGGAAACAGCGCTAGATAAGAAACCAACGAAAGCCAAAATAAATAAATACCTGTTTGGATCACTTTCCATTTAGAGGTCCCCAAAGCCGATTTTTCAAATGCTTTTGAAAACCCAAATAATAAAACAAAAAAATACAATAGCCATTCATATGGAGTCGAAACGAAAAAAAGAAAATTCCGCAACCCTGAATACTCTTCGCTAAGCTTTAGTTCCCTTGCATTCAGAAATGTTGCAGGATCTGCTGCAGTACCACGTAATGCTTGGGGAATAGAGGTATCTGCCCCATAGAAAATATACCAATACATCACTGCTACGAAAAGTATATATAAAAGAACCGCTCTTCCTGCCCATTTCCTAACCATTACGACCCTCCTTTAAATCTAACCTACCTCTTATAGTTTAATCCAAAATGGACATGTTAGAACCGTATTTCTGTCTCCATATCATATAATGACAATAAATGTTCAAATAATCTTCATCATTTCGCCCGTTTTCATTCCATTGTTTAGAATTCAGTCCTGTATAGTGAAGATAGATAATTATAAAGACTTGGGGTGACAAACAAAGATGAAAAAAATTTATATTATTTTTACAATTTTATTAGTGATGGGCATTGGATCAGGTATCTTTTATTTTACAGAATATCGTCAGTCAAAAATGTATTTTCCAGATGATATAGTGATGAAAACACAAGAGGGTGAAACATTCAGCTTCTCTGAATTAGAACCTAAAGTCCGGCTATTGGAGTTTATGTATATTGATTGTCCAGATTTATGTCCAAATACCACATTTCAAATGCAAAATATTCGAGATCAATTAGTTAAGAAAAATATTTTTGGAAGTAAAGTGGAGTTTTTAACTATCACTTTTAATCCGGAAAAGGATTCAGCTAAAAAAATAGATGCGTATGCAAATACATTTGAAGTAAATAAAACGGATGGCTGGGAGATATTACGAGGTTCACCTGAAGATACCAAAAAGCTAACTGACCAATTTGATTTTCTTTTTCGAGATTCAGGAACCGGCGAATTTGTCCATACTACCGCAACCTATTTACTCGATGTTGAAAATCGTGTCGTCAAAGTTTTTGGAATGGGTGAATTTGATTTCGATAAAGAGGCAGTGTATAAAGCCATTTTGAAAGAAGTC
Source organism: Peribacillus butanolivorans (assembly GCF_001273755.1). Classification (GTDB taxonomy): domain Bacteria; phylum Bacillota; class Bacilli; order Bacillales; family DSM-1321; genus Peribacillus; species Peribacillus butanolivorans. The sequence continues at coordinate 891,910 of NZ_LGYA01000001.1, read as the reverse complement.
GATTAATTGCAAAAAAGGACCCTCTTGAGTAGTAACCCTTTCATACTCCATATAGAACTCCTGTTTTTAATCACAAAAAAAGCTATCACCGTATATTTTCAGGATGATAGCCTTTTTCTTTGTTCCTCATCAATGAGTTTGTCTAGTTGGATTATGCTTTCCTTTGCACGCTGGAAATCAATTTTGCGATAATGGTGTTTTCCACCTTCTTCTTCATCTTTTTCGTCGGCCCATTTGACGACCTGCTGAAGCGGTGTTCGAATAATATCATTTGAAGGTAAAAATGAATCGGTGTGAAATAAAATGGCGAGGGAAATAGTCTTGGCTTTAACCGGATTTTCTCCAAGCCGGATTAACAGTTTATGAGCTCTTTCTGCACCTTTAATAGGATGGATATCATTTTGTTTGTACAAATCATAATCCCATTTTCCATTGCGGTACCAGGTGAAATGACCCATATCATGCAAAAGACCAGCTTTGGCAGCAATATCAGGATCTACGTTATATTCGTTTGCTAGGTGAAACGCATGATAGGCAACGGCAATCGCGTGTGCAAGGCCTGATCTGTTCAAGTATTTTTGAGCAATAGGATGTGTAAAAATATCTAAAAGCTCTACATCTCTCATCTTACCCCTCCTTACATGTAGTGAAATTTTTAATGACAATCATAACTCTTTTTGAAACAAGAATCAAGACTTTAAGCTCCCCACTATATACTTTATGCATGGCGATACACTTTGCTTGTACAAAAAGGAGACTATTGCATGTGAAAGGCAATAATCTCCTTAGATACAAATCATATTTAGTTTTGAGTTACATGAGTTTTCAAGGAACGACGTAAAATTTTTCCTGTCGTATTTTTTGGAAGTTGATCTAAGAACTCAATTTTTGTTGGAACCTTATATTTAGCTAAATGTTCTAAACAATAAGCAAGTAATTCTTCCTCGGTCAATGCATTATTTTTTTTCACCACGAAGCAATGAACTACTTCACCTTGATTAGGATCCGGCACGCCAATCGCTGCGGCTTCAATCACTTCAGGATGGGCGTATAAAACCTCTTCGACTTCACGCGGATAGACATTATAACCACCGACAATGATTAATTCCTTTTTACGATCTACAATAAAAAAGTAGCCTTCTTCATCCATCCGGGCTAGGTCACCAGTATAAAGCCAGCCGTTTTTTAAAACAGCAGCCGACTCTTCCGGCATTTTGTAATACCCTTTCATTACATTCGGACCTCTGACAATCAATTCGCCCACTCCATTGACAGGCACTTCTTCATCAAGCTCATTTACAACTTTGTTTTCAACATGAAGGATTGATGTTCCGATTGATCCGGCCTTCCTTGGACGATCCAAAGGATTAAAGCATGTGACAGGTGATGCTTCAGACAAGCCGTAACCTTCTGAAACAATAATATTAAATTTCTGTTCAAAGGATTCCAGCAGCGAAACTGGCATGGCAGACCCACCTGAAATACATATTCGTAACGAATTCAAATCTTCTTCTTTACCATCTTGATATTGGAAAAGGAAATTATACATTGTTGGTACGCCAGCAAAAACAGTCGCATTAAATTTTTTGATTAGCCTGAATATTTCCTTTGGACTGAATTGCGGGACAATTAAAAGTGTACCCCCACTCAACAATGGAGCATTCACAACGACTGTTAAACTGAAAACATGAAACATTGGCAGTGTAGTAACAACACGGTCATTTTCCGTGATTTTTAAATATTCGCCGACATCATGTGCATTGGAGTAAATATTTGTATGTGAGAGCATGGCACCTTTTGGCTTTCCAGTGGTCCCAGAAGTATATAGAATGATTGCCGTATCTTCAGGATCCAGTCTCGGTCCTAAAAAGTGGACATCCCCCTTTTTCAGCATCTCTGTAAACGATTTCATTTTAGGGTAAATATTCAGTTTACTTATATCCCCATTAGCCAGTTGCGTTTCACAAATTACATATTGTTCAACACTTGAAAGAATGGGGTTCATATTCTTTAATAAGGGTAAAAGCTTATCTAAAGCTACAACGACCTTTACATCGCCATTATTCAGGATGTACCCAATTTCATCAGGTGTGTAAATTGGATTTACTGGTATTACGGTCGCCCCTGCTCGTAAAGCCCCATACAACGAAATAATAAAATGTGGAGAATTGCCTAAAACCAACGCAACATTATCACCAGTTGAAACACCAAGCTTATGTAGTTCGTCTGCAAACTTTGTTACGGCTTCATCCAATTCTCCATATGAAGTGGATTGATCCATAAAATAATAAGCTGGCTTATCAGCCTTTCTTAAAGCCGTTTGATGAAGCTGTTCAGATAAATTCATCGTTCTCCCTCCCCTGTAAAAAGCATGAATGAATAATCATTCATTTTTAGCTCAAACTAAATACAGTTTTATTATATTAAAAGTAAATGATTACAGCAACATTTTTATCCAAATTCAAGCAATTAATGTCATTATTAGACACAAAAGCCGTCCTTATAGGCTCGGACGGCTTTTCAAAATTAATATATTAAAGCTAATATCTCATCTTTTGTTACATTGCCAAAATAATGTCGAACATCTATTTCATCTAATACCGAGCTGATAGATTCTTTTTCATAACGAGTTCCAGTAAGCTTTTGTTCTATGTCAATAACTTCGCCAACTCCAAAGAAGTCACCGTAAATTTTACAGTTCTCAATGATTCCCCTATTCACTTCAAGACGGATATCAACCGATCCAACCGGGAACCTATGTGAGTTTTGCAAGTTGAATTTAGGTGATTTTCCGTAGTTCCACTCCCAGTTTTGATATCTTTCCTCTGAGATTTTATGAATCTTATCCCAATCTTCTTCTGTTAAAACATACTCCGTAACTTCTCCACTATCTTTAAAAATATTTTTCAGAAGGAAAGAACGGAATTCCTCAACAGTCATCGGTTTTTTTAGAAAATCAACGATATTACCGACACGGCTTCTAATCGATTTAATCCCTTTTGACTCAATTTTATCTTTTTTCACTTTTAAAGCGGAAACAATATGGTCCATTTCTGATTGAAACAACAATGTCCCATGACTGAACATCCTGCCCTTCGTTGAAAACATCGCGTTGCCAGAGATTTTCTTTCCTTCAGCAAGAATATCATTACGTCCACTTAATTCAGCATGAATTCCTAGTTTTTCAAGCGTTTCTACCACAGGTTGAGTGAATTTCTTGAAGTTATGGAAGCTATCCCCATCATCTTTCGTGATGAAACTGAAATTGAGATTTCCTAAATCATGATAAACCGCTCCACCCCCGGAAAGACGTCTGACAACAGTAATACCGTTATCTTCAACATAATCGGCATTAATTTCTTCAATCGTATTTTGATTTCTCCCTATGATGATTGAAGGACGATTAATATAGAATAAAAGATAGGTTTCATCTATATTTAAGTGTTTGAGTGCATACTCTTCAATAGCCAGATTAATCTGTGGATCTGTGATTCCTTTGTTATCAATAAAAAGCACCGTTGTTCCCCCTTGTCGACTTCATTCATACCCCTGATGATTCATTTATAGTTGAAATTCGAGATTGCTTTTCGCTACTGCAATTTCCCGTTTGAAAACCTCTGATGCTTCTTTTTTCAGTTGATTCAGATCACCATAATGTGGAAGATGAGTTAAGAGTAAAAGCTGGACGTCTGCCTTATCAGCAAGTATGCCCGCTTCCCTAGCTGTCATATGGCCGGCATTTGAGCCGTCCATATTGCTGTAAAAGTTGCTTTCACATAATAAAACATTTGCATCCTTGGCGAAATCAGCCAACTCATCCATATAAGAGCTGTCCCCTGTGTATACAATCGAATGATTTTCAGCCTCTATTCTCATTGCAAAGCATGGAACTGGATGTTTTGTTTTCATAAAAGTAAATTTGCATGGACCGATGGTTAAAGGCTCATCAGCAGAGTAGGCAATCCCCTTTGTTATATCTTTATAGGTTAACTTTTCAAATTCGGCAGCATCTAAATCATGGCCATAAATAGGAATAGTCCTTTTTTCGCTGCCCAGTATTTGCTGAATTAGCGCAGCGTGTTGCAGGACACCTACATCCGCTACGTGATCCGGATGATAGTGGGATAATACTACCGCACCGAGTTCCTCCGGCTTCATATGATTTTGTAGCTGTGATAGAACACCGCTACCGCAATCAAGCAGAATGCGAAAATCTTCATATTCAAGCAAATAGCCAGAACTTGCCTCATTTTTAGCTGGATATCCGCCCCAACAACCAATTACGGTGATTTTCATGCTTAGGCACTCCTTTTTTCTCTCAATGACTTCCCATTAATATAAACTATTCTTCCCCTATTTTCATCTTTTTTACCTATGTTATAAAACATACATTGACACATTGATTCTGTTATAATACAATGAATACTATAGAAAAGAAATTAATAAAAAAATTCAGGAGATGATGTTCATGATTCAAAGTAGCGTTGAGTTCTTTAAAAACCTGCCTCCTAAACAATGCAAGGAATGCGGAAAAAAGATTGAAGAACAGCACGAATGTTATGGAAACCACTGTGATCATTGCCTTTCTGTAAAGTAATAGTTTACGTGTTTCACCATCCGCTTCCCAATTAGCAGGATGATCCCATATAAAGTTCCAGTTTCGCAGCTGGACCTATCCCCAAATATAAAAAGACGATCCAATTAATTGGATCGTCTTTTTATATTTCCTTCAATTTGAATGTGCTGTTTCAGGTCATATAAGCAAAAAAATAGAATTATCAAGTAACAGATAATCCTTTAAATAAATATATTTTGAATAGCTCAGCAATTTCTTCTTTTCCTAATGGTTCATGATTCCTCTCCCAATCGAAAATAAGGGCAAGGTACATTTTTAACATGAGGAAAGCTGTTATTTCTGGATCACAAGGCTGAATATAGCCTTTATCAATCGCTGAATTAAGTTTTTCTTTAATATAAGAAACAATAGCTTCTTCCATTTCATTAACCATTTCCTGAACAGCCGGTGTGCCAATTTCCCGTTCTTCCTGAAGAAGTTTTAAAGATAATTGATGTTCCTGTCTAAACTCCAAAATACGATAAACAGCTCGATGAAGGTTTTCAAAAAAGGAGAATTGATCATCCAGGGATTGTTCAGCCTCATATTTCATTTCCTCTATCATCCGCTGAACAATTTCTTTAAAAAGCTCTTCTTTATTTTTATAAAAGGTATAAATGGTTCCTTTTCCGACATTGGCAATTTTAGCCACTTGATCCATTGTCGTTGCCTTGTATCCAAAAAGGGAAAAAGACTTGGTCGCGGCTTCTAAAATTAATTTTTTACGATCAACAGACATTTTCCACCTCAATTCCGACCAAACGAACAGAATAGTCAATAAGTTCAATAATATCTTACCAAAATCTTTCTGTTTTTTCAATTAATTTTTTACAAACTTACAGAACATACACAGTATTCATCTTCAACGTATATAGAAACAGTGGCTATCCTCGTTACTGGACAGCCACCTTATTAGAAATGAAGATGTTATTTTGTTAAATGAACTCAACGACTTTATCGACTACGGCCTCAGATTGATCAATGCAGTACGGCAAACTGAACCTGTCATATGTACTACCTGCAAGGAATACTCAGCTGCAAGACCAGTTATTCCTCCTCCGATTATGACAATCGTTTTCATTGTATGATTCACCATTCATCGCCCTATTTTGAAAATTATTTCTCCTGTAATTTGTTTATTATAATTGTAGACAAGGCGTCGATAAATGCTGGTTTTACATTTGGCATATCAGGTCGGTAGTAACCGGCTCCAATTTCATCTGTAACAACTTTACATTCATAATCATTATCATAAAGAACTTCAAGATGCTCGGATACAAAACCAACAGGAATATAAATGAAGGCCTTATATCCTTTTTCTTTATAGAGATCTCTAGTCAAATCCTGCACATCCGGTCCTAACCACGGTTCAGGCGTTTGTCCGGCACTTTGCCAGCCTACTGCATAATTGGAAACCCCTGCGCCTTCAGCGATTAGATTCGCCGTTTCTTCAAGTTGCTTTGGATATGGATCTCCTAATTGTAAAATCTTTTCCGGAAGGCTATGTGCAGAAACAACCAAAGCATAATTATCGCGTTCTTCCGAAGTCATTTTTCCAATTGTCTCTTTTAGTTGGTCCACCCAATATTGAATGAATTTTGGCTCATCATACCAGCTTTCAACAGAAGTAATGGTCAGACCACCCAATTTAGCTGCTTCATCCTGCGCACGTCCATTGTAAGACTTCACACTGAAAGTTGAAAAATGCGGTGCCAATACGATACTGACCGCTTCCGAGATCCCATCATCATGCATTTGTTTAACAGCGTCTTCAACAAATGGTTCGATATGTTTAAGCCCTAAGTATGCCTTAAATTCAATCTCTTCCTGAATTGAATTTAATTGTTTTTCAAGCGCTTCTGCTTGTCCTGCTGTGATTTTTGCAAGGGGAGACAAACCACCAATCGCTTCATATCTACCTTTAAGATCGGCAATCAATTCTTCACTAGGTCTTCTTCCATGACGAATATGTGTATAATATCTTTCAATATCCTCTTCTGTGTACGGAGTACCATAAGCCATGACTAAAAGGCCCATTTTTTTTCTTGACATGTATTTACACCTCTTTTAAAAATTCCGTTCTTTTAAATTGTGCATCCACATAAGGTTTTTTAGCAAACAGTTCGCTCAGGTTTACTTCTTATTTGATGAGTAATCATGAATGAAAGCGGTCAATTTCTTCAAAGTTTCCGGATTCACGGATGGGAACACCCCATGTCCAAGATTGAAGATGTAGCCATCCTGCTGCATACCTTGGTCAAGGATTTGTTTCGTCCGCTCTTCTATTACATCCCAAGATGATAAAAGGAGGGCAGGATCAAGGTTACCTTGAACTGTTTTCTGTATACCCATCTTTCTTGCTTCCGAGATAGGAAGTCTCCAATCCAATCCCACCACATCAATCGGCAGATCATTCCACTCCAATGCCAAGTGACTTGCACCAACACCAAACATAATTAAAGGTACATTTTCTTCACGTAAGGAGGCAAAAATGCGATTCATGATCGGCTTGATGAACACCCGATAATCTTCAACATTTAACGCCCCAACCCATGAATCAAAGATTTGAATGGCTTTAACACCCGCTTTAATTTGTGCCTTTACATAGATGATAATCATATCTGCTAACTTGTCCATCAAAGCAAACCAAGCTACCGGCTCAGAATACATAAAAGCTTTCGTCTTATTGTAGTTTTTGGAAGGACCGCCCTCTATCATATAAGAAGCAATCGTAAATGGAGCACCTGAAAAACCAATCAAAGGTACAGTCAATTGCTCTGTAGTTAATAATTTGATGGTGTCCAACACGTATGGGATGTCTTCCTCAGGATTTAATTCTCCTAATTTTTCAACATCTTTCACCGATTGAATTGGATTAGATATGACTGGACCGATTCCTGACTTAATTTCTACATCCACTCCTATGGCTGGTAGCGGTGTCATAATATCTTTATATAAAATCGCGGCATCTACATCATATTGCTCCACAGGCAATCTTGTCACATAGGCGCATAATTCCGGCTGGTGAGTAATTTCAAAAAGGGAGTACTTTTCTTTCAATTTACGGTATTCTGGCTGTGAACGGCCGGCTTGACGCATATACCAAACAGGCACATGATCCGTTTTCTCACCTCTCGCAGCTTTTAAAAATGTATCATTCGTAATTTCCTTAGACATTAATATCCACCTTTCAAGCAGTCACGTTCTATTTTTTTATTCATACTTACATAGAATATCAGATGGAAGTTGAATTTCAAATTGAATCTCCTTAAACTATAGCTTTTTCTATAATAGAAGTATAGCCAAGCTAATTATTTGTCAGAAAATCGACGTTTTTAGGATTTTCTCAGACTAATTTCCAAAGCTATTTGAATTGGACATGAAGATTTATATTTGATTAGAAATGGTAAAAACACTATTGATTGGGTAAAATGGGTATACACCTACTATTAGTGTTTGGAGGGGATCTATATGAATGTGTTCATTACATCAGGCACATACGATTTTTTAAAAATCAAAAAAGATAAGCACCCGAATGAAAAAATATTACTTATGCAAAATTCTGAAACTGCAGTGCTTTTGCATGAAACACCAGGAAAAACAATTTTTAGCTCACCACGTAAATTTGAAGTAGTGGATGGAAAGGGTGACCTTCAAGATCATGGATATGTGGTTATGAACAATATCCCTGTCAGTGAAGAAGGACGTCCGGTATTTGAACACCGTTTTAAAAACAGAGCAGGCTTCATTGAAAAAGAACCTGGATTTGTCGCCCTTCGTGTCCTGCGACCAACCAATTCAGAAACTTATGTCATCTTAACTATATGGGAAAAGCAAGCGGACTTTTTGAATTGGAAAAAATCTAGTTCTTTTGAAAAAGCGCATAATGGCGATTCTAAGCCTCCTGTAACGAATTCCAGCCAGAAGATGTTCTCGGGGGAAGCGTATGTGACGCAATATACTTTGATGAAGGATTCTGAAGAATAAGGTATTCTTGTCGCAACCCCGCATCAAAAACAAAATGCCCATCCTTAAGAGGATGGGCCTTTTTATCTTTCAAATCCGAATTGTTAGATTTGGATTTGCTGCTTGCGGTCTTCCAAAATGATACTGACATGAGGATTTGAGTGTATTAATTCCTATGAAATACGACAAATTTCTTCTTTATTTCCGGGGAAATGATTTTGTTAGTTACAAATATCGCACCTGTATATCAATGTTTCATATTACTCTCCGTTCCAGCCACTGATACAAACACAGACACGTTAAACTATATCCAACACCAAGCACAAAACCAGCTAGGACATCCGTGGGAAAATGTACTTTCAGGGCAATCCTGCTGATTCCTATGACGAGTACTAGAAGAATGAAACTAATTCCTACTCCCCATTTCAACGTTTTCGATTTGACTTCTTTTATTATAAAGTAAGCAATCATACTGAAAAAAATAAGGCCCACCATGGAGTGGCCACTTGGAAAACTGAAGCCAGCTGCCTTGACCAAATGATTTTCCGGTCTTTCTCTTTGAATAAGGTTTTTTATCCCTCGCTTCAACAAGTCCCCTCCAGCCACTCCAATCGAGAAAACGGCTATAGCCAAATAATCCTTCTTTTTCATCCATAAATAAAGGATAAAAAGTAAACTTCCAAAGCCAATAAATATTGAACTGCCGAAATATGTAATCGATTTAAAAAATGTAAACAAATATGTATTCTCCACCACGGTTAAATGGTCCAAAATAAATTCATCAAACGCTAGAACCTTCCCATTTTGAACTTCATTCATCAAAAAAATGAATATGATCATGCAAAGCAAAATTACGGTAATCCTTGCATATTTAATCATGATATAACTCTCCTCGGAGTGGTTTTATAATACTTTTGATTATTCAGATTATGATATACTATTTACAATTAACAATCATTTAGGAGGTGCATAATGATACACCAATTACACGCTCTTTTAGAAGGGTCTTATGAAGAAATGGTTTCCATTAGGCGATATCTTCATCAACATCCAGAGCTTTCTTTTCAAGAAACCAAAACTGCAGCCTTTATTTCTGATTATTATCAAAATCTAGGTATCGACTGTCAATCAAATGTGGGAGGTAATGGCGTAGTTGCAAAGATTACCGGCAGTAAACCTGGTAAAACAGTGGCATTGCGCGCTGATTTCGATGCCTTACCTATTCAAGATGAAAAAGAAGTATCCTATAGGTCTACTGTTCCAGGGGTCATGCATGCATGCGGTCACGATGGCCATACGGCGACTCTTCTAGTCCTTGCAAAAAACCTTCATGAACTGAAAGATGAGCTCGAAGGTCAGTATATTTTTATTCATCAGCATGCGGAAGAATATGCTCCAGGGGGCGCTAAACCAATGATTGATGCTGGCTGCCTTGATGGCGTGGATGTAATTTTTGGCACCCATTTATGGGCTACGGCTCCTACAGGAACGGTTCAATACACTTTAGGGCCAATAATGGCTGCTGCTGATCGATTCGAAATCCTGATTCAAGGGCAAGGAGGACACGGAGCCCAACCACACAAAACCCGTGATGCGATTGTTGTAGGTTCACAGCTAGTGGTCGCATTACAACAAATCGTAAGTCGGCGTCTTAACCCATTAGATTCTGCAGTTATCACCATTGGTTCCTTCGTGGCCGATAATGCCTTTAACGTCATTGCAGATAAAGCTAAAATTGTGGGGACCGTCCGCACTTTCAAGGAAGACCTCCGCTCATTTATAAGCGAAGAAATAGAGCGGGTTGTCAAAGGAACTTGTTTAGCTGCCGATTGCACCTATGACTATAAATATTTTCAAGGTTATCCAGCTGTTATCCCCCATAATGAGGAAACAAAATTTCTTATCGAATGCACCAAATCGGTCAAAGAAGTTCTAGTTGCAGAGGAAATTGACCCAGATATGACAGGAGAAGATTTTTCTTATTATTTACAAAAAGTGAGAGGTACATTCTTCTTTACAGGAGCCAAACCCAAAAATGATGTACATACCTATCCTCATCACCATCCTTTGTTTGACATCGATGAAAAGGCGATGCTCATTGCCGCCAAGACATTAGGCACTGCAGCGGTTACATATCATAATAAATATTCATCTACTCAGGGTGAATGAATATTTATTACAAATAAAGATAGGGACGGGTTATCCCCGTCCCTTTATTTAGTTAGAAGTCTAACTCGGTAACAATTAATTGCTGTTTCGCCAAGGTGTTCAAGCAAATGATGATTAGCATACGCACCAACAGCAGCCCCAAATCCTGGTACCAGCTGAAACATTTTGATTACATCTATGTGATCGCGATATTCCTGTTGAAATTCCTGCCAGTTGATTTCGTGCACATTCTCTGAATCCCATTCTTCTATAAACCGTAATGTTTCCATCTTTTTTTCCTCGCTTGAAAAAGCCAGCTGAAAAATATGAAGAATAAAAAGGCGTTCCTCATACTTGTTTGGGTCAAAACCATACAAACGTGATATTTCAAATAATAACTTCATCTTAATGCTTAAAAGGAGAGGAAAATCAGCCAACCCTATTAAAAGACCGGCTGCTCCTGTTCCAACACCTTCAATAACAGCTGTTTTTCGATAGGCCGCTATAGTTTCCGCAACCCATTCTTCCTTTTGTTGTAAAGATAGCAGCATCACATTTTTTTCTTTTGACATATATTTAGACCCTGATAATACGGCATCTACCATACTTTTAATGCTATCAGCAATTACTTTATGCACTCGGTTTGGAATATAACTGTTCACTTTTATTTGAGCCTTTTTGGACATGCGCTCAAGCATGCCCGATTTCTTAGCAATTTTCTTTTTCCATGAAACAAGTTCAGAAAGTGCCGTTTGTTCGTATGCATTCATTTCCCCACCCCCACTATTTATGTATATACTCCTGAAATGGCTTTTAGTTTCAATTTTCTTTTTTAAAGGCTCAGTTAAACAAACATGTTGATTTTAAATTAAAAAGGGCCGTTACCGGTCTTTTTGGAAATACCTTAAGGAACTAAAGCACCCGTTCAGAGTAATTTTATGTTGTACTTCAACATTTCTGCCACGATTGTGAAAGAAAAACTTACTATCGTTTAACAGAGCCTTTTTAAAAGATGAAGCTGATTTTTCTTTTGAAAAATCAGCTTCATCTTTAAAAGTTTTTAATTTTCTTTATTGCATAATTTTTAAAGCCCAACAGGAAAACAAGCCCCATCGCCAAAGCAGCTAAAGCAGACATCCATTCCCCTTTTATAAGCAGGACTATACTGAAGACAAGGTCCTCAAATAATAGGAAATAAGAAATAAGCTTTATTACTGCGACTTCTCTCATTTTTGCTGGCAAAGGATACAGTGACACCCATACTTTCCATTCATGTGCCTTCCAAACCGGCAGAAGTTGGAGAGCTGTCATAAATAGGAAAATAAAGGAGACAATCAAATGTGCCCATATGTTTGTAAAAACAGCCAAAACAACTGAGCCAATTACCGTTAATCGCAGGCAAAGTCCAACATAATCATTGGAACGCAGTAATGTTCGGGCATAAAGATAATTATACGTTGATTTCTTACCATACGGTATGAAGTCTAACAGCCAGTCCATCCATTTCCTTCTTGCAACCTTCCCTCTCAAATGAGGAACATCAGTAAACATATTCGCGATCTTGTAAAAGGAAGTCATTCTTTTGTTTTCAAGATCAACAAGCCGCTCCCACTTCAGTACAAAGCCCCTAGTTGCACTACGGTAATACCTATATAGTCCTACCAATAATATGATGGTTATAAGTACAAATAGAATATTGGCTTTTGAGCAAACAAAATAGAGCAGCACTCCATTAAGTAAAAATCGGATATAGGAGTCCCAATGGCTCACTGATGCATCCTGATATTTCAACACTTGCCAACGCATAATTAAATTTAAATATTTAATTATCAACAAAACAACAAGAATGACCCCAAAGTCTGCACCGCTTGCACCCGTAACCTTCGCATACATCGGTATAAATGCAGTAAAGACAATCAGCAGGATAAAGCCTTGCATAACCCAACTTAATAAAAGAGAATTTTTGAAATAGCTTTTCAATTTAGTTTCAAGCGGAAGCAAAAACACTGTATCTGGTTCTTTTAAAAATGTATTTATTGGGCTTCTGGTTACAATGATTGCTAAAACAAAGGCCATAATCAATTCAGCCGGGAAGTTACTGTCTAATGTTCTAACCCAGTCACTGTAATAATAAGCCAAACCACCAAATGCCAATACCATTACAAAGACAAGATGGCCGTTAAAAATATAGCGCAAATATTTTTGCATTTCCTTTATGTAGCCTAAATATCTTTCCGTCCAGAGATTTTGACTATTCATGACCAATTTCTTCTTTCGTTAATTGGATATACAAATCGTCAAGTGTTGCCCCTGGCATGGAGAATTGTTCGCGAAGTTGCTCTAGATTACCTTTTGCCCTAATTTCTCCATTGTGTAGAATGATGAAAGAATCACAATACCTCTCAGCCGTTGCCAGAATATGAGTGGACATTAAGATCCCGGCTCCACTCTCTTTCATTTTCCTCATTAAATCAAGCAACGATTGAATACCTAGCGGATCAAGACCTACAAAAGGTTCGTCAACAATATATAAAGATGGCTGTATTAAAAAGGCACACATGATCATGACCTTTTGTTTCATCCCTTTTGAAAAGTGAGCCGGAAACCATTTCAGTCTCTTTTCCATATGGAATTCCTTTAAAAGGACATTCATCCTTTCTTTATATGTCGCTTCTTCCAAATCATGCGCCATGGCCGTCAACTTTAAATGCTCCTCAAGTGTCAGCTCATCATACAAGATAGGAGTTTCTGGTACGTAAGAGAATTGTTTTCGATATGTATCCGGATCCTGTGCAAGTGTTTTTCCATGAATCGAGACACTTCCGCCTTTCGGTTCCATGAGTCCGATAATATGTTTAATTGTTGTACTTTTCCCAGCCCCGTTAAGCCCGATTAATCCAACTAGCTCATTGGGTTGAATGTCAAAACTTATTCCTTTTAAAACGGGCGTTTTCGTGTATCCCCCGACTAGTTGCTTAATTTCCAATAAGGACATATAAACGATCCTTTCTATATAGAGGTTCTTATTTCCATTTTATCAAATTCTTCTGCTTTTATATAGTCGAGTGTCCCCGGAAATAAATTTCCACAAATAACCAATTATATTTTTTCTACTTAATGGCGATCATAATTAAGGAAGAAGGGGTTAGTCATTACGTGTGATTCACATCATATTGTAAATGAGGTGTCAGTTAAAGACGTATTACACTGAAATGCCCAAACGTTTTATTACAAATGATTCACATCATATTGTAAATGAGGTGTCAGTTAAAGACGTATAAACTGAATTAAACCAGAAGCTTCATAAAAAATCGTATCGAGCAAGGAGATGGTTCGCTTGCACAAAGCAGAAAAATCATTCAATAATTATCATTTATGCTTTGAAAGTTGATGAAACTTTAAAGATATAGGAGATGGTTGCTTTGAATGGAAAATCTCTAATCAGATAACCGTATTTTACTTTACTGTAGATGAGGTGTTTGTCGCAGAGAATTTATGCTAATGCGAATTGAAGCAAAACCCCCTTTTTCAAACAAGACAGGGTGCAACTTTCCGTTGCATCCTGTTTTTATGGTTTTTTCTTTTCTCAGGGAATCAAGCTATGGTACGATTAACCAAATACATTAATTTTTTTTAAAGGGGCGTTTTTAATGAGTGATTGCATTTTCTGCAAAATAATCGATGGTGAAATTCCAAGTACGAAAGTTTTTGAAAATGAACATGTGCTAGCTTTTCTTGATATCAGTCAAGTAACAAAAGGCCATACTTTGGTGATTCCTAAAGTACATAAGGAAAACCTTTACGAGTTAACACCGGAAATCGCCAAAAATCTATTTGAAGTCGTGCCGGAAATTGCCCGTGCCATGAAACAAGAATTCCAACCTGTCGGCCTGAATCTTTTAAATAATAACGGGGAAGCAGCCGGACAGTCCGTCTTCCATTTTCATATGCACTTAATTCCACGACATGGAGAAAATGACGGCTTTGGGGCAGTTTGGAAAACACATACACGTGACTATACACCCGATGACCTGAAACAAATAGCCGACTCTATTGCACAGCATATTAAGTGAAACTCCCGCTACCAGTAAAGGGTTATTGTCTATCTCCCAAAATGTTTAGAAGATTACAACTTACGTTCAATACTACCTCTAATTAGTTCAGTTATAACGTGACAAATTATATACCCTAAATAGGTCCTCACTCACAGTGAAGGACCTATTTATTTCCTCCTCTTCTATTCCTCCCTAAATCAAAATGATTATCCATCTAAAATTCTAAATTTTCCTCCTATTGAATTTAGTTTTCTGGTAGGATATAAATAGACTAAAATACTTTAACACATAGCTGTATAGGAGGAAGAAAATTGAAACGTGCACGCAATTTTAACGCTGGGCCAGCCGCCCTTCCCTTAGAAGTTTTACAAAGAGCTCAAAACGAATGGTTGAATATTGAGAATTCTGGTATGTCTGTCATGGAATTAAGCCATCGAAGTGCTGAATTTGAAAAAATTCATAACCATGCCATTCAATCCTTAAAAGATCTTTTGGAAATTCCTGAAAATTATGAGGTTCTTCTTCTGCAAGGGGGAGCCAGTCTTCAATTCTCTATGATTCCTATGAACATTTTGAATGAGGGACAACGCGCAGATTTTGTACTAACAGGTTCTTGGTCGGAAAAAGCTTTAAAGGAAGCCAAAAAAGTTGGTAATACAGCAGTCGTTGCTTCATCTAAGGATGAAAAATATACGTTCATTCCTAAACTTGAGGATATCAAATTGAATGAAGATGCGGCATATCTTCATATTACAAGTAATAACACAATTTACGGAACGCAATGGAAACATTTCCCGGAAACAGGTAACGTTCCACTAGTAGCTGATATGTCAAGTGATATCCTTAGCAAAAAAATTGATGTTAGTAAATTCGGAATCATTTATGCTGGTGCACAAAAAAATCTAGGACCTTCTGGAATTACCGTCGTTATCATCCGTAAAGATTTAATAACTGATAATGAAAAAATCCCATCCATGCTGAATTATTCTATTCATTCAAAAAATAACTCATTATATAACACACCGCCAACATTAGCGATTTACTTATTGTCACTTGTGTTGGATTGGGCCAAAGAACAGGGCGGTGTAGAGAAGATTGCCGAAGTAAATGGAGAAAAGGCAAAAGTCATTTACGATGCTATCGACAACAGCAATGGTTTTTACAAAGGCCATGCCCTTCCAGACAGCCGTTCACATATGAATGTAACGTTCACACTTCCGACTGAAGAAGCTGAAAAACAATTCCTGAAAGAAGCGAAGCAAGCTGGATTTGTGGGACTAAACGGTCACCGATCTATTGGCGGCTGCAGAGCATCCATTTATAATGCGGTACCGCTTTCCCATTGCCAAGATCTTGCTGACTTCATGAAAAAGTTTCAAGAATCATATAAAGCAACAGAAGCACAAGCCCTCTAGTTTCAATGCAAATATAAGACTTCTAAAAAAATAGGTCTTATGATATACTATTTTAAACTTCTTGCAACAAGCAGTAGTGCATTGTTGAAGAAAAGATTTTAGTTGAGATGAGAATAGGAGAGATGAGTAAATGAAAACGAAAACTCTTGTGTCAATATCCCTTTTAATCGGGATTGGGGCTGCTTTGCATTTTATTGTTCCAGGGTTCTTCCTAGGAATGAAACCGGACATGATGCTGTTGATGATGTTTTTGGCGATTGCACTGTTTCCCGAGAAAAAGAATGTATTCATTGTAGCCTTGGCTGCTGGAGCTATCTCTGCCATGACAACAACATTCCCCGGAGGACAAATTCCAAATATCATAGACAAGTTGGTAACAGCTTTTCTGTTTTATCTTTTATTCATCAGTCTTAAGAAGTTTTCAACATCCGTTGTCACCGTAAGTATATTGACTGCCATAGGAACAATTATTTCCGGCGCAGCCTTCCTTGGTTCGGCTTATTATATCGTCTCCCTACCAGGGCCTTTCGTTGCACTATTCGGAGCTGTTGTCCTTCCTGCCGTACTGCTAAATACAGTTGCGATGGTTATCATTTATCCAATTGTGAACGGCATTGTAAAAAAATCAAATATACCCGCTCATGCTTAAACAGCTGGAATATCATACTTAAAAAAGCACCGGAATGACCGGTGCTTTTTTTCTCCTTATGAATCTGGGATTTAGTCAGCATCTAGACTTATCTCTGACATTAAAACAAATCCTCTGAGGCTTAATGAATCAATACCCACATAAACCAAATAAAAAGCAGAAAGACCCCAGGTAGGCCCAAAGCGAACGCTCTAGTTTGATGCACCCTCTTAGGAGGATAGATACCAGGATTTTTTGCTTTCCTTAGAAAATACCCCATTCCGCACAGGCATATTAGGCCTAATAAAAATATAAATTTCATTATTACCCACCAATGCCATCAATGATCCGACAGCTAGTTTTTTACTATCTATATGCCGTTCTTTCCTTTATATGAAGCATTTATAAATTAATCTTCAAGTTATTTTTAAATATTATATATTTAATATCTAAGTTTAAAAAAATATTTTTGTGATATAAAGATAAAATGGTAGAGACTCTTCCCTAAGGATGAAAATTATGGTATTTTGTTATCAATAGTATTTATATCCCTATATAACTTAATTTCCAATTGATGTTTTTCCAGCAGGGATTTAGACCATGTAAAGCGAAATCAATATTATAAAATGAGGTGATCCTAATGAAAGCAAAATCATTACTAATTGGCTTTTTAACTGGAACAGTTGTAGCGGGAGCAGCGACCTTACTTTCTGCACCAAGTTCTGGTAAAGACTTACGGACTCGCATCAAAACAAACACGGAAGAAATTAAGGCAACCATTGATGAGTTAAAGGCTAAATTGTTAAATATTAAAGATGACACAATGGAAGCTACACAAATCAGCAAAGAAACGGTGAAAACCTTCATTTCAGATGTTCAGGTGGTCATTGAGAACTGGAAGCAGGAAATTGAACCAAATAAAATGGAATTATTGAAGAATGTTCAGGAAATTGAAGATTCTCTGAAAGAATTAGAAACAGTAATACCTTCTCCTAAAAACTAAAAGTTAACACCATCATATAAGGCTGATTCTCCATTTTTCCCAATAATTTACATAGTTTATTAGAGAAAAATGGAGAATCTATTAAAAAACCTTAAATTTTCTAAAAATTTTGCAAATATTATCTTTATTAATTTTTATTTTATTGTCATAATAAATATACAGAATCTGATAAGTAGGTGAGCCCATAAAATGCAGAATAAAAATTATTCTATGAAAGAAGCAATGATTTTTAGTCAACGAATTGCACAATTAAGCAAAGCATTATGGAAATCGATTGAAAAAGATTGGCAGCAATGGATTAAGCCTTATGATTTAAACATCAATGAGCACCATATTCTTTGGATTGCTTATCATCTTAATGGCTCTTCCATTTCAGACGTTGCAAAATTTGGGGTCATGCATGTTTCAACAGCATTTAACTTTTCAAAAAAATTAGAGGAACGTGGATTTTTAACATTCTCCAAGAAAGAGAATGACAAAAGAAATACGTATATTGAGATAACTCCAGAAGGTGAAAGAGTTCTACTTGAGTTAATGGAGTCATATGACCCAAGTAAAAACTCAGCTTTCTCAGGTGCACTTCCACTTCGTGAACTTTATGGTAAATTTCCGGATATGATTGAAATGATGGCTGTCATTCGTAACATATACGGGGAAGATTTCATGCAAATCTTTGAACGGTCATTTGATAACATTGATCAGGAATTTACTGACGTTGAAGGTAAAATCACAAAAAAAAAGATAGAGAAAGAAACTGAGCCAGTTTAATTTAATCTCACACTCTATTCATTTCCTTCATGAATGATACATATAAACCTTGTGAGAGGCATGCGTTAATACATTCTTTTATGGTTATTTTAGGATTCAACCTTTTTTCAAATTGAATAAAAAGCGGTCGAAAGTTCATGTACCCTTCCGCTTTTTCTATTTCAAAGCGTTTGCTCAATATATCACATGTCTCCAACAACTCTTCCGCTTCCTTCTTCGTGAAATTTTTTTCCACAAAAAGAAAGTCTAACTTTGCCTCCGGATTACGTATAAGGTTTAATAATAGTTGCTGATGAAAACGGAGTATTTCTATTTCTTCATTTATATTTCTCATACATTATTAATCCCCAATCAATCATTATTTAGCATAAAGACTCCAAACAATTATTCCGCCCAAAATCCACCTTATTCTTCATTTGGAACTCGACTTTATCTTATTGTAGACTTCTTCATTCTGCACTGTTTTTTATATTCAAACTAAATCCAAAAATTCTATTGCTTTTTCAACTCATTCATCGTAATGTATGTAAGTAAATTCAACGGTCTATGGAGGGCTGATTTCAAAATGAATTCGTGGAAAACAATAGACGTAACAAAACAATATGGGAGCTGCCGTTTAATTATTTTTTCAGTTTTTACTATATTGATGTCTTTTGTTATGATCTATACATTATTAAGTGTCTTTTCAACTCATGTCGTTTTGTATGACGATCAAACAATGGTATTTTTTAGCCTATTGCTCTTATTATATCCTGTTCACAAACTATTACACTATTTACCTCTACGATTACTATGTAAAAAAGTGAAAACATCCTGGTCTTTGAAGTGGAGACTCGTGCTCACATGCAAAATAAATGTGCATTACCCCATTCGAAAGCACCTATATCTCTTGACGCTGGTGCTACCCTTTTTAATTATGTCTGTCATATTAATTGGGTGTGCCCTTAGTTATCCACATTACATCCATTATTTCACTATTTTATTTTCCCTGCACACCGGATTATGTGTATCGGATTTCATTTATATAAAAAATCTAGTTGGTTCGCCAGGGCATTCCTTTATTGAAGAACACGGAGAAGGATACGACATCCTCATCCAAAAGTAATTGATTGTCTTTTTATTCATAAAGATGACTGACAGATTTTTAGGTATCTTTTTTCATTATAATTTGGTATCGTATTTATACATGATGTTTTGTAAGGAGGGATTTTAGGTTTTGATCTCGTTCTGGTTTATTATTTTTGCTATACTGATTCTTTATAATATTAATAGAATGACAAATTCTTTATGTATTCAAAAGGAAATTGCTGAAGACCGGCAGCCTAAAGTATTCAGGACCATTAATGTATTAATTACTATTATGTTATTATCCTCCTATATTGAAATTTTGTATACGTAGAGATGAGCAACAAATGTTGATTATCATTTGTTACATACATTGATGATACCCGGGGCATTATCCACATAAAGAAAAGGGCGAAGCGAGCAGCTTCGCCTTTTTGTTTATGAGTTTATAACCAAGAAGCTCCAATTATGACTAACAGGATGAAAAGAACGACAATTAGAGCAAAGCCTCCACCTATTCCTCCAGACATTGATCTTCCTCCTTTCCATTCTTAAGTAATAGCAATTTCATGCACACTCTTATATCCGCTAAAAGGAATCATTCCTTTCATTAGCTTGATAAGCATTTTATTCATTTCTTGTTGAGCGGCTACCCTATCCTATTCAACTCCATTGCAAAAGGAGTGGGCACTTTCCATTATTAATTTTGAGTATAACTAGCAAAAGGCTGCCCCTACAATGATTAATAAAATGAATAACACTACTAACAAAGCGAAACCTCCGTTAAATCCATTACCCATTTTCCTACCTCCTTTGTTGTCCTCGATTTATCATATGTTAAGGTTTATTATCCGGTTAGGTATTTACCCAATTTTCGTAAAATTCTTATTCATACATCAATATATTATTTTTTGTAAAGTAACCAGAATATGTTATAGTTAATTTTGTGGAAATACTAAGAAGAGCAAACAAGAAACTTAAAACTAGGAGTTGTTTTTTAATGAAGAAATGGGCATTATCGATTGCTGTTACAGCAGGATTGATCGGACTTACAGCATGCAACAGCGACAAGGAAGCAGTCGTAGAAACTAAAGCAGGAGATATATCTAAAGAAGAGTTTTACAATGTCATGAAGGACCGTTATGGTGATACAGTTCTTCAAGAACTTGTTTATGAAAAAGTTCTTTCTGAAAAATATACGGTAACGGATAAAGAAGTTAAAGCTAAAACGGACGAGCTTAAAGAACAAATGGGTGAGAATTTCGAAACAGCTCTAGCCTCTTCCGGATATAAGAGCGAAGATGACCTTAAACGTGCACTAAAAATCGGCATGCTTCAAGAGAAAGCAGCCATCGCGGATATTACCGTGAAAGAAGCTGACGTTAAAAAAGCTTATGAAGACTATAAACCACAAATCAAAGCTAGGCATATCCTTGTAAAAGACAAAAAAACAGCAGACGAAGTTAAAGCAAAATTGGATAAAGGCGAAGACTTTGCTAAACTTGCTAAAGAATACTCTACTGACACAGGCACAAAAGATAAAGGTGGAGAGCTAGGCTGGTTCGGTAAGGGTGAAATGGTTCCTGCATTTGAAGAAGCAGCCTACAAAATGAAGAAAGACGAAATCAGTGCACCGATTAAATCTGATTACGGCTACCACATTATCCAACTGCTTGATACAAAAGAAAAAAAACCATACAAAGATATGAAAAAAGATCTTGAATATGATTTGAAGGTCGCTCAAATTGACCAAACTAAAGTTCAAGATATTCTGGATGCAGAAGTTAAAAAAGCAGACGTGAAGATTAATGATAAAGATTTAAAAGATGCTATATCTGGTGGCACAACTAAAGAAGAAAAGTAATTTGAATAGTAAAAGCGACAGGACTTTGTCCTGTCGCTTTTTTTATTTCATGCTAGGCTCCCTGATTTATATCCTTTTTACGCCTCTCTCTTTCCTCTTCCATCCTTTCAATATACTTCTGACCTTCCTTCTCAATCCAAGCATCATCTATAAGGCGTTCTTGCCTAGCTGTCCATATTGACATGACTGCACTAACGATGATTCCAATAAACACAAACCAGATCCATATTGGCATGTCCTTTTCCCTCCCAAATAAGTCTCCTAGTCATTTATTAGAGAATATGCACAAACAAAAAAAATATGCTTCTTTCTCGATTGAGAAAGAAACATATTTCATTAAAATGTTGGTTTATAGAATGAACGATTATCGAGTGCGAAGACTCTTTCCGTAAATTCTCCCGGTTTCACTTTTTCCAATGCCCGGTCCATCATATTTATTTTGGCATCCATGTTATCAATATAATGAAGTACTTCTGCTTCCCTTACCATTGGTGGTTTAGGACTGCCCCATTCAGCTTTACCATGGTGACTTAATATTAAATGCTTGAGGATCATGATTTCTTCTGCATCAATCCCTAATTCCTCTGCAGCTTTACCGACTTCATTTACCATGATGGTGATATGGCCGAGAAGGTTACCTTCAACCGTATATACAGTCGACACAGGTCCAGATAGTTCATGTACCTTTCCAAGGTCATGTAGAATGACCCCTGCATAAAGAAGATCCTTATTGAGCGAAGGATATAGGTTTGAAATGGCTTTAGCTAACCCCAGCATCGACACAACGTGATATGCGAGTCCTGACATATACTCATGGTGGTTCTTAGTAGCAGCAGGAAACGTCAAGAATTCATTCTGATATTTTTTGATAAGGTGTCTAGTCACCCTTTGGATATTTGGGTTCCTCATTTCGAAAATGAATTGAGTAATCGTTTCCATCATTTCATCCTGACTTAAAGGTGCCGTTTGAATCAAATCCGCTTTTGTGATGCCATCAGCATCCGCAGTAAGTCTAATATTACGGATCTTCAATTGGCTTCGTCCTCGATAATTCTGGACTTCCCCCTGCACTTTCACCGTAGCTTCTGCACTGTATGTTTTCTCATCAGTCTCGGAGACATCCCATAACTTAGCCTCAATCTCCCCAGTTTTATCAGACAAAATCAGTGTTAAAAACGGCTTTCCATTACTCGCAACCGCCTTTGTACTCGTTTTAATATACATATATATATCTACTACTTCACCAATTCCATAGTGAATAATCCCATTTCCCATGCGACTGCCTCCGTTCAATTAAATATCAACATTATAACATATCAACCCGTTTAATGCGTTTAGTTTCTATAATAAGTGATAGACAACCCGAAAGAAAAAGACTGGACAGATGAAACTTTTCATCCCATAAGAAAACCAGGCTCGAAGTCAAAGCCTGGTTTTCTTATGATTATCTATTCAACAGTTCTTATTCGGACAGTATGAGCATTTTTCCTGACCGTCAATCTGGTAATATAAACAGCATGTCACTCGTTTATAAGGATTCATGGACTCAGGAATGGTTTTTTCTCCAATGAATCGTTTAAATGGTGAATGCCTTTCTATATTCATCCAAATCTCATCTTCAAGCAGCCTTTCAATGTCCGTTTCAACTCGTGTTTTTATATCTGGCTGTTTCAGTAACTCGGCATACATCCATACCGTATAGCCCCAAATGTTCTCCCAGAGTACAAGTTTCGATATTTTAGTAGCTTTAGAAAGTGGAAGAATAGCTTCCGCACCAAACCTGCTTAATATGGATTTGAGTGCTAAAGGGCTATCCTTTTCCGAAACATCTCTCCAACTGTTATTTTTCAGCCAAAAGTTTGGCAACCAATTCTTATCTTCGGGATTATCCAAGACACCCATGTCCTGAAGTGTACCATTCCAAGTGAGCCGATGCTTGCTGATCATGTACAATTGTGCCGTAACAAAAAAGGCATAACGTCTGAACCACATTGAGGCTGCAACTCTTGTCGTTTCCGCTCCAGTCCGGGCCTGTGCATACTGAAGCAACCCATCAATATGATCAAACGACTTGGAAACTTGAGCTTCATCTTTGAGGGAAATCCGATACGTTTGCAGCTCTTTTTCTATAGAAGAAGAAAGTTTATGCATTGGCCAGCGCTTTTACCTGACTTTGGGCATAACGCCCCTTTCCAAACGGGATACACATTGGGCTGCCAAAAATCGGATCAAACGAAATTTTACACTTCATTCCGAATACTTGATGAACCATTTCAGGAGTGATAATATCCTCTGGCCGTCCCTGATCATATATCGCTCCATCTTTAAGAGCCATCAGATTATCCGCATAGCGGCAAGCCAGATTCAAATCATGAAGCACCATCACAATTGTTCGATTCTCAGATTCATTCAAATCGAATAATAAGTCCAAAATGTCGATTTGATGTGCCATATCAAGATATGTAGTCGGTTCATCCAATAAAATGATGTCCGTATCCTGCGCTAGGGTCATCGCTATCCAGGCCCTTTGCTTCTGACCTCCTGATAATTCATCGACCGCCCGATCCTTCAATTCTGTTAGGTTCGTTGCTTCAATTGCCTTTTGAACTTTTTCCTCATCCAAAGAGCTCCACTGCTTCAACCAGCTTTGATATGGATATCTTCCTTGTTTAACAAGTTGATAGACCGTAAGTCCTTCAGGGGCAATAGGCGATTGTGGAAGAATCGCCATCTTCCTTGCTACATCCTTCGATGACATGGAAGAAATAGCTTTTCCCTCAAGTAAAACTGAACCGGATTGAGGCTTTAACAAACGGGCAACCGAACGAAGAAGCGTTGATTTCCCACATCCATTTGCACCAATGAATACGGTGATCTCCCCATGAGGTATTTCTATATTCATTTCATTTATAATTAATTTTTCACCATAACCGAGCGATAAAGACTGTGTGTTAATAGCTGGTCGCATTAAAATACTCCCCTTATTAGTCTAATAATATCAGTTTAATGAAAATGATTATCAATGTCAATTTTAAAAAAGATAAAAACAAAAAAAACATAGTTTCTGTTCTTCTTTATGAATACAAAAATAATTATCCTTTAATAAAGTTATCCTTCGATTAAATATATGAAGAATCCTTAGTTAACATTAATATCATCCAATCAAATATAAAAAAACTCAGTCCATTATTCAGACAAAGGTAATTTGCTGAAATAACACACAAGCTACATCGCTTAATTTAAGGCATTGCCATATCGGTTAAATAGTCCACCATCAAGTTCTTGTTACATGGCACAGCTACATGTATCAGCTCTACTAGGCGGGAACTTAGTAGCAAGCATGTTAATTCTGCCACCACTTGAAATAAATGCGGGCTTTTCAGTAAGGATAGATGACCCTTCTTCATTTATAGGTAAAATCAAGAAAAAACAAAAAACCTCTCCTATATTGGGAGAGGTTTCAGACTGTAGACAAACTCGATGAAAATCGAGTTTGTCTACAGTTTTTTTGAGGGGTTGTAAAAATTCGAACGTTGATTTCCACTCCAGGCACTCGCTTTCCGCGGGCGGTCAGGGAGCCTCCTCGGCGCCTTTGCGCCTGTGGGGTCTCCCTTAGACACGCTTTTCCCGCAGGAGTCTCGCACCTTCCGTTCCAATCAACTTTGTTTTAACAATTAGAAATAAACACTTTTGCCTACAGT
>NZ_LGYA01000001.1:787909-866141 GCF_001273755.1 Peribacillus butanolivorans | reverse complement strand
CATCTGCGTACTCATCAAGATGTAAAACCTATATATGCGAAACGTAAAGAAACGATTGAGCGTGTATTCGCAGATGCAAAAGAAAAGCATGGTATGCGTTGGACTACTTTAAGGGGACTTAAAAAATTGTCGATGCAAGCGATGCTTACTTTCGCTGCCATTAATTTAAAGAAGATGGCCAATTGGACATGGCAAGGTCCAAAAATGGCCTAACAGAGTGGGCTCGTAGAGCCCCAATATCTTAACCTTGGACCAAAATTCAAAGGGAATTTCAAAAGGGGTTCGGAATTTTATAATTCCGAACCCCTTTTGTCTACAAACTGAAACCTCTCCTATATTGGGAGAGGTTTTTTTAACTAACAAGCAGGCGATTTGTGCAATAAACCAATGATTCATTTCTAATTAGGAAGAACAAATCCTGATCGATAAAAGGAATTAGTTCCTCGGCAATATTACATGCATTGACTTCTATTTGATAAAGGATATCTGGATTTTTCGTACAGGATAACTCCTCACTCAGCATACCAAGATTCGGATCTAACGCGTGACCCAGCTCATGGGTGAAGATAATCCAGGTATACTCCTCAAGTCTTTCAAGCGAGCCTAGGACACGTTCACACTGAATTTCGATATCTCTATTATATAAAGTGATTGTATGTTCTTCGGCAGAATACTTCCCCCCAACACACCGTTTATCAGGAAACTCCTTTTCGATGATTAACTGTAGAGAAGAATCATGATGGTTAACAAACTCATTCCTTCAATGCCTTCACTCTCTTTATTAGTAATTTAAATTTCATTATATTTCAGAAATAATTATATCATTCTCATTTTGATGCAAAACTTGCTTAGATAGCCGAATTACTTGATTTTCTGTGAAATGTTCCAATACATGTTGGTGACATGTAAAAAAGAAAATTTGCCGCTTTTCCGACACCTTTTTCAATAATTCAAACATCCGTTTTGTCCTTACCCCGTCAAAATTAACAAAACTATCATCAATGATGAGTGGAAATGAATCATCCTCAAAAGTATGATCAGCAAGCGCGAGCCTTAAGGAAACATAAATTTGCTCTGCTGTTCCACGGCTGACCTCCTCAGCACTGAAACTCAAGCCATCACTGCGCTCTACCCAAAGTCCATCACCTGACTGATCAAGGTTTATCTTCCTATAGCGCCCATTTGTTAAAAAGGAAAAATGTTGTTCTGCTTCAGCGATGACCTTCGGGAGACGTTCCCGTTTATATCTGTCTAAGGTTTTATTTAATAAGCTTTTGGCTATGGCAAATTTTGCCCATTCCTTCGCTTCCTCGTTAAAAGCCGCTTTTTCTTCATAAAAATGATGAAGTAAATCGTCATAAATACCTGAAGCCTCAAGCTGTTTGATTCTTTGCTTCGTATCGGACCGCTTCTCCAATAAAAGTGATTTTTCCTTTACTAAATCCGCTCGCTTTTGTTCCAATTTTTCAAGAGTATATGTGCTGATTCCCTGTTTATAGAGAGTTTGAATCAGTTCAGACTGCATTCGGGATTGCCCTATTTGAATGGTTAGCAAATCATATTGTTTTTGCAACATGACTTTCTCCTCAGACAAGACCGCGTTTTGACGAAACTCTTCCTCACCGTTAACGCGCGCTATGGCAAAAAGCTGTTCCTTTTCCACATCAAGATAGTCTTTTTCTATCGACAGCCGCTCTATTTCATTCGTTAAACGGCTCAGTTCCTGCATCCATTGTGTAAGTTGAACGTTTTTTTCCATCGTATTGTTTATTTCTCGTTTCAAAAGGCTGATTGCGTCCCTCCAAGTAGAGGGCTCCAGACCAATCCCTAGAGCAAATTGAAATAAAGCCTCCGATTTACCTTCAAACTCTGAATGTAAAAATTGATATTGTCTGATTTTTTCATGTTTCCTTTCAACGGCTTCCTTCCACTTCTCAAGCAATTCAAATACGGATTCAAGATTGATTTCCACTCCGGAATAAGTCATCCCCCAGCCATTAATGATGGTGTTCACCTCTTTATTTAGTCGGTCCCTGCTTGCTTCCCAGGCGGCGTATTCCTGGATAGTCGTTTCGAAGGCTTCCTCTCGCTCTTCATATTTAAACCGTTCATTTTCGAGCTGCCTTTGAAGACGGTAATCTTGTTCCAGCAGTTGCCCCATCGACTCTCCTTCAATCTCTCTGTTTGTTTTTGCCTCACTCTCAAATACAGCCCTTTTCCTTTTCGCTTCATCAAGTTGACGGGTAAACCCGGACAATATATCATCTCCCTTGAATAAAGACCTAGAAACTGCAAATAAAACGGCCGCTGTCAGAAGTATACTTCCTACTAATATCTGGTCACTGAAAAAACTTCCTATTGCACCCAAACATAAAAGTCCTATTAAACTGCCATTTATGAGCAGCGAACGTTTGCGATTATTCTCCTCCTTCTTCTTCTGTAATTTCAATTGTTTTTCAAGCTCCAAAATTTGCTCATCAAGAAACAGGATTTTAGCTTCTTCAGAACCGGTACTATTCTGCTTGTTATATAAAGACTCCAGCTTGTTTCTTTTTTCTTCAGTCAATAGCTGTTGCTTTATCTCCTTCAAGCGTGTTTCCGTCGTTTCTAGATTCCCTTTTTGCAATCCATATTTTTCATCGAGCTGTTTTTTATCATTTTGCAGACGATGCTTCTCCCTCTCTGCTTTTTTTACCTTTTCCTTATTGAATGTACTGATATCGAGTTTCCTGATTTCTTCATCAGAAACATCCCAGAATAATTCCTGCTTTACCTTTTCAATATTCTTTTCTTCCATCAGCCTTTCATGTTCCGCTTTGCGCATGTCCAACTCAAGCTTATCTAACAATGACCCTTGGTCGATTGCATGTTCGATCCGCTCTTTATGATCCTTGATAAACGGGTTGATCTCGATTTGTACTAGATTTCGTTCAAGTTGCTCTACCTTCTCAGTCAAGGCGGCTAGTTGGGCATTAATTGGCATTCCAACTGCTTGTAACTGTTCAAACCTTTTTAAACCATCAACAGGAAAACTGACATCCTTAATCTTACTGTGTCTTGATTCAATTTCTTCCCGTTCCTCAAGCAACGGTTTAATTCGTAAAAAAGTACTCGAGTTAACATGGCTTTCCTCTATCTCTTGGATCTGGTCCGTGATTTCAGAAAGTTCACCTGTAAGTTTTGTTTCTTCCAGCAGTAAAGCCGTATATGACTTTTGTTCATCTTCTGCCGCTTTCACCTTTTTTTGCACTTCTCTGAGTTCTTTTAATCTGACATTTAGTAGAGGTTTATGACCTGATGGCTTGAACCTGAGATCCAACTCTTTTTGCAGCTTCGTTTCTGCCTCGAGAAGTTTATCGTTCCCAATCAGCCCGGCTGAAAGCAAATATTTACTCATGGTTCCTTCACTGAGTGTATGTAATCCCTGCAGACCCTGAAGGTCGAAAGAAAAAATGGCTTGGTAATAGTTTTTATCAACTCCATGGAGAATATCATTCAGTTCTTGCTCGCCTCCAACCCTCCCGTTTTCGAACGTCACTTTCACATCACCGGTGGCTTTTCCCTTCACCCGTTCAATAAAGATTTCCCCGTCCTTTTTTGTGATGAGAGTGAGTCTTCCGCCATATTTGGCATGCATTTTAGGCTCGTAACGCGGTTCATTTTGAACTTTTGTTGGAAATCCAAAAAGAATACTATGAATGAAAGACATGATTGTGGATTTGCCCGATTCATTTTCTCCAAAGAAGATTTGCAGCTGTTTCATTTCTGGAAAACATCGATTTTCCAGTTTGCCATAACCATAAACATGGAGGTCTTTAATTATCAAACCATTTTCCTCCTTTTTATAAATATCCTTTTGATTCAAAAACCTGCAAAAGCCATCTTTCTGCTTCATCTAAAAGCTCCTGCTGCTCTTCTATCTCTAAGGAATCAAGGAATCTTCTTGCTCCTGGCTGCTTATAAAGCGGTGCCAGGGCAGTCTCAATATCCTCAAATTCAGAAGCAAGCATTGATATTTCAGCCACAAACGGTGTTATTTTTTCTCTCGAACTTACCACGGATATAGACTGAATGATTTTGATTCTATACAGCCAAACAAACGACTCACCTTGCTCCTCATCCTGTAAAATCCTGGTCAATTCTTCAAAAATTTCACCATAATAGTTTACTGAACCTACAATATCTACCTTTATCTCTAAAAGATAGCATCTACCATCAAAGCGCTTTTTCTCAAGAACATCCTTGCATACCTTATACAGAGCATCAAAATTTGAATCTGCAGAAATTTTTATTGTTTCACTTTCCCATATCACCCCGGAGGTTTCGATAAAGGAATGTCGCTTAGTGTCACCGTCCAGTTCGACTAGTTGGCAGCCTTTTACGCCAGACTCCTTACGATTTCTACCTTGAATATTACCTGGGTAAATCACAAGCGGGTTTTCTGATACCACCTGATGCTTATGAATATGGCCTAATGCCCAGTAATCAAACTCTTTGGCACAAAGTTCCTTTAGCGAAAAAGGAGCATATGGGCTATGCTCAGAATTTCCTTCTAAATTGCCATGAAGCAGACCGATATGGTAATCTGCCCCTTCAGCTTTTATGTATGTTTCGATCATTCGCTCTGTTACATGACGCCGTGGATAACTAAATCCATAAAGGTGGACAGACGTTCCATCGCTTTTTTGAAACAATTTCACTTCGGTTTGCCCCGAAAAAACGTGAACGTTTCCAGGAAGCTCAACCGTGACCCATGATCCGCTGAGATGATCATGATTTCCATGAATGATAAAGGCTAGAATCTGGTGTTGCTGAAGTTTTTCCATTTCGCTTCGAAAGCGGACCTGTGTCCGAAGACTTCGATTTTCCCCATCAAATAAATCACCCGATAACACAATAAAGTCAACCTGATGGAAAATTGCCTCATTAATCATTTTTTGAAAGGCCTTAAAAGGACTTTCTCTTATTTCCCTTAATAAAGATGGCGGCATATCCTTCAATCCGGAAAAAGGACTATCCAAATGTAGATCGGCCGCATGAATGAACTTCACACTGCTCACTGAAATCACCTCGGTTCCTAACATCAATTTACTTTTATTTTAACATAAACAGAACATACTTTCTCATCTGAATTACAGTACTGCCGTTGTAGTAATGGATCGGGATAACCAGTATCGACAATTTTAGGAGAAAAAAGACCGAATGGCAGACACTTTGTTTCGTGCACAGCATTCGGTCTCTACTATTTATTTAAAAATATCCATACTTAAGTAACGTTCACCATTATCCGGTGCAATGCAAAGGACACGTTTTCCAGTTCCAAGACGACGAGCTTCCTGAAGGGCAGCCCAGACAGAGGCACCGCTTGAAGGCCCGATTAATATACCTTCCTTCGCAGCCATATCCTTCATCGTCGAAATCGCATCTTCATCTGCCGCTTGCACAATTTCATCAAGTACTTCAGTATTTAAAATGCTTGGTACAAAACCAGGGCTTGTACCTACCAGCTTATGGGGACCTGGCTTCCCTCCTGAAAGAACAGGAGAACCTTTAGGCTCGACAACGACGACTCTTAAATCAGGAAGTTGTTCTTTTAACGCTTCACCCGTTCCTGTAATCGTTCCACCTGTTCCAGCAGTTGCGACAAACACGTCCAACTTGCGGTCCATCTGCTCTAAGATCTCGACCGCTGTCGTTACTCGGTGGATATCAGGATTGGCTTTGTTTTCAAATTGCTGAGGAATAAAGCTATTCGGAATCTCTGCAGCAAGTTCTTCGGCTTTACGAATTGCTCCTGGCATCCTTTCTGACGCAGGAGTGAGGACAACCTCCGCTCCGTATGCTTTTAATATGTTAATTCTTTCTTTTGACATATTATCCGGCATGACCATAATAGCCCGATAGCCTTTTGCTGCAGCATTCATTGCAAGTCCGATACCTGTATTTCCAGAGGTGGGTTCAATGATTGTTGCTCCAGATTGAATAATTCCATCCAGTTCAGCCTGCCTAATTAAGTTAAAGGCAGCCCGATCTTTTACGCTGCGACTCGGATTAAAATATTCAAGTTTCACATATACTTCCGCGTCACCCTCCGCTGTTAAATGATTAATTCTAACAACTGGTGTATCTCCTATCAATTCCGTAATATTATTTACGATTTTTACTGTCATTCAAAAAAGTCTCCTTTCGGCTTATACACATTCTAAATTCCTCTGACTTCTTCATTATTATATCATTTATGATTTTTTGTTTTAAGGAAAGAATTCCGCTTAAATAAATAGGTTTAATTTTCATTCTGTCCAAAAATAAAAAGCATACTCATAGAACCCTGTAGGCTATAGAGTATGCTTTCTCATTATTTACCAGCTTTTATTTCTTTTAAATCTTGTTCTATATAATTCTTTTCAATCACTAAGGATGTATCCTGTTTCTTATAAATTCCCCACTTAATATTGAAAGTCTGCTCGTTTTTGATGCGGCTATGCACAGTCAGGCGTCGTTTCTGATAAAATGAAGTCGGATTTTTCAAAAGCGGCCTGAATGAAAACGGAATCTATTGATATTCTATAAATTAATAATGATTACTAAATATATTTTCCTTACATAATAATAGTCAAAATTGACAGATAATGATAAAATTTTCAATAACCGTTTAAATATTACGAAAAAACAGTCTATTATTTGAAAAGGGAGTTTTGAAAATGAGCAGAATATACAAATTAACCGTATTTAAACCGTCAGGGGAAAAACTCTTGGATGAATCATTTACGGCTGAGAATGATGAACATGCAAAAGAATTAGGTCAAAATCTATTAAATGAAAAAAACTATCAAGATCAAACACATCGCTGTACATCACCCGCAGGCGCGTTATTACTTTTTCATCGTTGATTGGAAAAATGGAAGCGTGATCATTTAGATGT
Source organism: Peribacillus butanolivorans (assembly GCF_001273755.1). Classification (GTDB taxonomy): domain Bacteria; phylum Bacillota; class Bacilli; order Bacillales; family DSM-1321; genus Peribacillus; species Peribacillus butanolivorans. Next base: position 859,219 of record NZ_LGYA01000001.1, on the reverse strand, counting down.
CGACTAAGTTTTATACATCTTCTTTCTGATTATATAAAAAGGCAGTCACAATATCGTGACTGCCTTTTCCGTTTCATTTTCCGATAAAATTTGGTCTTCTTTTTTCAACGAAAGCTTTTATTCCTTCTTGGTGATCCGCTGTTTGGCGCATTTTAAATTGGGCAGCTTTTTCAATTTCAAGCATCTTTATTAATAATGGACGATTTTTTTCACTTAGAATCTTTTTCGTCTTGATCATCGCTTGAACAGGACTTTTCAGCCATCCTTGTACTTTTCTCTCTACGGCCTGCTCTAAAGTTCCATCTGCTATTTCGTGAATGAGGCCTTTTTCTTTAGCCTCCAGCGCTGTTAGCACTCTACCTTCCCAGATTAATTCTTTCGCCCCCACTTCACCAAGACGTCGCTCAAGGAAGAAATGTCCACCCCCATCAGGAATTAATCCAATGCCGATAAAGTTCATGGCAACCTTACTTTCTGAGTCAGCAATAAGATGGTCAGTTGCAAGCGCAATACTCAAACCAAGACCTGCTGCTGCTCCGTGAATGGCACTGATTGTCAATTTAGGCATGAAATATAAGGTTGTTACTAATTCACTAATTCCATCCATCAGGTCATTAAAACCTTCTTCTTTATCAGGTGCGAGCATCATTTTAATATCTCCGCCTGCTGAAAAAGCGTTTCCATTGCCTTTTAAAATGACGACGTCCACGTCCTCATTCTCACTTACTTCTTTTAGAGCAAAAATAAAATCATTTAGCATTTGCGGATTTAATGCATTCATAGCCTCTGGACGATTCATAGCAACAGTTGCTGTTCGTTCCGAATATGTGACTAAAACCGTTCCTGAATTTGATGATGTTTCATTACTCAATCTATTTCCTCCTCTTTCATTCTATAAATTTATTATATAGGCTCACTCTACTATCGTAATAGAAAAAAGTTATATTTATTCAATTTTACCTTTTATTTCTTAATATATTTATCCTGAAGCTGATCACGCAACGCCCTTTTCAAGAACTTCCCTACACCCGTTTTTGGAATATCATCCAAAAAGACTACTTCATCCGGTAACCACCACTTAGCAAACTGCGGTTTTAAAAATTCTATTATGTCTTCTTGTGATACCTGCTCTTTATATGCATCCTTCAAGACAACACAAGCAATTGGGCGTTCCTGCCATTTTTCATGAGGCACTGCAATGACTGCCGCCTCAAAGATACCCTCATGAGCCATTAATGTATTCTCTATATCTACAGAAGAAATCCACTCTCCACCGCTTTTGATTAAGTCCTTCGTCCGATCAACAATTTTCACAAAGCCTTCCTCATCTATCGTGACAACATCTCCGGTATAAAGCCAGCCATCTTTAAACGTCCCCTCTGATCGCTCATCTTTAAAATACTCATCCGCTATCCATGGACCCCTTATAAGTAATTCTCCCATTTCTTTTCCATCCGCTTTCACTTCACCATCCTGCCCGACAACTTTAATTTCGATCATCGGCGAGACAAGCCCCTGCTTGGCCTTCAACTCATAAAGTTCATCCTCAGGTAAGTCTTCCTGATAGCTTTTTGGTTTGGAAACAAATACGAGCGGGCTTGTTTCCGTCATACCATAAGCATGCAGGAATGGAATACTGTACTTTTGCTCAAAAGTTTTAATCATGCTTTTTGGAGCCGCCGACCCTCCGCATAAAACAGCGCGAATACTGCTTGTATCATGGCTACCTTCTTCAAGCTCCTTCAACAACCCAAGCCAAATCGTCGGAACTCCTGCAGCGATTGTGACCTTTTCCGTTTCTATAAGCTCTGCCAAAATTTTCGGGGTAAAGTTTGGTCCCGGTAAAACCATCTTTGTGCCAAACCAAACACTCGCAAATGGCATGCCCCATGCATTAACGTGAAACATTGGAACGACTGGCAAAGCCACATCCCGTTCGCTTATTGCTGTAGAATCAGCAAGGCCCAGCGCAATCGCATGCAACAAAATTCCGCGATGTGAATAAACCACACCCTTTGGATTTCCTGTCGTGGCGGATGTATAACACATGCCGGCAGGTGCATTTTCATTTAAATCCTGAATGAATGGCTGCTTAGGATTCCCTTCAGCCAATAACTTTTCATAATGGTAAACAGGTGATAGTGTCGTTTCAGGCAGTTCATCATTATCAGTCATAATGATGTAGCCTTCTACCGTTGTTAACTCATCTTTAATCGTTTCCAACATTGGAATGACATCAGGATCTATTAGCAATAATCGATCTTCCGCACTATTGACGATATAAGAAACATGCTGAGGAGACAGACGCATATTAATAGTATGTAGGACAGCCCCATGACAAGGAATCGCAAAATATGCTTCCAAGTGCCGATGATGATTCCATGCAAGTGTTCCGATCCGGTCACCTGTCTTGATACCGAATTTTTCAAGGTTACTCGCTAGCCTTCTTGTACGCTCAGCAATTTTTGCATATGTAAAAGTGTGAATTCCACCGTCCGTACGCGAAACTACCTCTTTTTTTGGAAAATATTTTTCAGCTCTCTCAATGATTTGCGTCATAATCAATGGAGTATCCATCATAACAATCTCCCCCTTCTCTAGAAAACGCTTTCACTTATATATTCGACCAGAAAAAAAATAATCCTTTTTCCCTAGGTGCGGTTTTACATTTTATTTTATGACTCTGGTTTACATTATTGATCAAACAAAAAAAAGGACCTTAAACTTGATCCTTTGTCTGTCTTATTCCGTTCTTACAACCCATAACTCTAGAGGGACCTAAAAAAGAAAATCGCCGTCAAAGATTTGGAATTTCTTAATATCCATCGTCTTAAAAATGGATATTCAGTACTATGAGATGGCCTTAGAAAAAAATACCTATTTTTACGGTTTGTTGCAAACCAAACATTATTCTATATAGCATCTAAATTCATGTACCTGGAGGTAACCTAGCGGTATTAAAGCTTTAAGGTAGAAGTCATTAAAGGGAAAGAATAGTTAATTGACTTTTTAACCTTAAATAAATATTGTAGTTTTTCTTTTTAGGGATTATCTGAGATTCTCTTTCTGAAAAAAAATATTTTACGGAGTTATCAATTTTTAAACTACATACAACAGACTTTAAAAATAGATTGTAAAACTTTTAACAAAAGTAAATGCTTTATGTAAATTTTTTAAGATTTGTCTGTATGAGAAAGCTTCCACAAAAGTTTTGTGAAAATCAACAATGATTAATACAAAAGACTATATTAAAAAATGACTTTTTTTATGTTTCTTTCCAGAAAAAAGAGGTAATAGTAAAGATACAATGATATTTAGAGGGAGCTCATCTATGGTAAACAAGATAAACGAAGAACTAGAGGCTTACTGCGCGAGCGAATATTCAAAGCTTTTACGGGTAATTGTATGTGAACCAAAATATATGGAGATTCGTGAGATCATCAACGAAACACAAAAAGAGTTTAAAGATGAGAACATTGATCGTGTACTTGCTATGGAGCAGCATACCAATTTTGTAAAGTCGCTTGAACATGAAGGAATTGAAGTCATAAATCTACCACCCCAATCTGCATATCCAGAACAGGTCTTTACGAGAGATATCGGATTCACTCTTGGCAATACCGTGTATGTCGCCGAGATGGCTACAGATATCCGGCAAGGTGAAGAACTTATTTTGAAAACCTGGCTCGAAAAAAATGATGTCCCATTCTTTAACTTATGTAGGAATAGAATAGAGGGCGGGGATGTCATAATTGATGGAAAGACCATTTATATCGGGGTCAGTGATAGAACAGATAAAAAATCAATCAAGAATCTTCAAACCTTATTATCAGAATACGATATCATTCCAATTCCTTTCATTGAAAAATTCCTTCACTTGGACTGTGTATTCAATGTTATCTCACCAACGGAGGCCCTTATCTTCCCAGAAGCCCTTACAAAAAAAGAGTTAGCCTTATTAGAATCACGTTATGACATAATTGAAGTGACTAAAGAGGAGCAATTCACATTAGGAACAAACGTGCTCTCTATTGGAAAAAGAAAAGTGTTTAGTCTTCCATGCAATAAAAAAGTAAATCACAAGCTTCGTGAACGCGGATATAGCGTCATTGAAGTCGATATAAGCGAGATCATCAAGTCCGGAGGCTCTTTCCGTTGCTGCACCATGCCTCTGTTGCGAACAACGAATAAGAAAACTGAACTTGCTTAGAGAAAGAAACTGCTCATAATCAAGAAAGATTTAAACCGAACTTGCTATAATGAAGTTCGGTTTATTTTACTTTCAGAAATGAGCGCACCCTAAAGAAAGCGATCGAGCCCAAAAGGACAACTAGGAAAATAGGCAATTCTAAAATACCAAGCCCAACTTCCCTACCTACAGAAACTTGAACAGATTTCCAGCTGGTATAAAGTAAAAAAACAATAATTTCCGCCTTCAAAATCACACTCATCGCCTGAGCATTTTTGTATAGACGTTCCGCATTTTGTTCCGTTACTTTTACCGGGAAATTAAAGATATACGGCACTCTCTCTAAAGTCGTCAATATTGACCATAAAAAAATACTTACGATCGGAAGAAACCAAATAACAGCTCTCCCTCCCCAACCATCTGCTTCTCCTTTAGCATTAAAATGAATCGGAACCTGATCAGGTAAAGTACTCCACTCATTAATCAAATAAATCAGGTTGAGCACTATTATAATAAGTGAAAAAATATCAATTAGTTTTTCATAAACCGTTTTTGGTATCTTTAATACCGGTTGATTATTTTTCATACTCCCCCCCTAATCTTACCAAAAAAGATCTTATTCCATCTGTTCTTTTATTGTATCAAGTTTAATACAATTTCAGAATCCGCTTTATTTAATTGTACATACTTGCTATGTTTACCTTTCGTCAATTTCAATATATTTTCACCAGAAATAACCCAAACATAGTAAACGACTATTTTATCCTCATTCTTTTCATCATTAAAATAAAAGATATAATCCGCTTTAGGACGATCTTTCTCCATTTTGGAATTTTCCCAGTTAATATTTTTTAATATTTCTTTTGTTTTTATAGTCTTTTCAATTTCTATACTTTCTTTATAAGCTTCAAATTTGTAGATTTTACCCTCACGCTTTTGAATCGAAATATGTTCTTGTTTATTTGAACATCCTACAGTTAACGCTAAAGATACTATGAAAAGTGCAAATAAAAATAGTCTCCATTTCATTAATTGTCATCCCCCTTACATGAATAGACTAATATCCAATATTTTCATTATACTAGTCTACCAGAAGAGTAATAGGAATGTGTATTTAAATGGCGACAAAAGAGTGCAGAACCATCTTTTCTTAAAGCAAAGAACTCCCAAGCTTTTACCTTGAGAGTTTCTGACTCTAATGTCCCATGTAAATAATAGACGTTGTTCACCCAAACCAAACCGTAAATAACTCATCATTTACACCCAGGTTGTACATATAATAGATCCCGAATACCGCGCTGACCACGCCTGTCAACCGAATGAGTGAGTGGTTCACTTTTATAGAAGAAGTACTTGTGACAAAGGGGATGCTTAAAATCGTTGTAAATAGAAGCATGTCCACACATGTACCAACTCCAAATATAATAATGTAAATGGCACCCTGCCATACTGAATCTATAGTACTCATCGTAAGAAGAACCATAGCTGCACTTCCGGCAAGTCCGTGGACAATCCCAACAAACATCGATTTCAAATAGGTAGCTTTTTCTTGCTCCCTAGCTGTTAAGCGCATGCCCTCTCTCCTTCTGCCAATCAAAAACATAAAACACCTTATAATAAGAGTCTATTAAAGATACAATACACAACCTTAGTCATTATCTAACACGATTACGTTATATAATATAACATATATCTAATTATATTAAATTTTCTGATAATTTCAAGTGTAAAAATGAAATTATTTGTAAATTAATATACACCTCTCGTTTTGAAAGTGCTTACCTAAAATTTGATAATATCCAAACAACCTTGATATAATTTCATGAGGAACTATTTTACTAAAAAAGTAGTGAGAGGGGAATAAAAAAATGAGTTATGTGAAAAATCAACTTAAAGTTATGCGCGAAAATTTACTAAAAGAAATCGAGGGATTAAGTCCAGAGCTTATGGATGTGCAGCCGAAAGGGTTCAATAATACAATCCATTGGCATCTTGGACATGTCCTATCCGCAGCGGAAAAATTTTTATTGGACTCCCCAAATAACAGCAACTTGCCTGCTAATTACGGACAACTATTTGGATACGGTTCAAAACCAGCTGACTGGACAAGCGATATTCCTTCTGTTGAAGTTTTAAAGCAGCAGTTACAAGAACAACTTGGCCGGCTTCTTGAAATTCCGGAAGAAAGCTTGAACGAAAAAGTAGCACAACCGTTCAGAGAAATGGAAACAGTAGGAGAGTTTATTAACTTCGTAGTCCTACACGAGGCAAGTCACATTGGACAAATTCATGCGATGAAACTTCTCATCCAATCCTAACAAATAAACCACAAGCTGCCATTCCGATTTTTCGATAAAAACCGGAGTGGCAGAAATTCCTTGTTAAATAAATCTCGATTTACTTAACAAGGAACAACCTTGATATAATTAGAAGGACGTTTTTATATAATTACATATCATTCACAGGAGCAAAAAAAGGGGGAACTAGCATGAATCCATTACAGAAACGATTCTCACTAATTAGAGGGAAATTTTTCGAAAGAGCTATTGATTGTGTTACTCCTGAACTGGCAAGCATTCAGCCAGTAGGATTCAACAACACCATTCACTGGCATCTCGGCCATACGTTGTTCGTAACAGAAAAATTCTTGCTTGATCATCCGCAAGCAGGGAACTTGCCAGACAATTATGTTAATTTCTTTGCACAAGGTACAAGTCCGGCCGACTGGACAGACGCTGTTCCATCATTTAGTGTTTTAATTCAGCAATTTAAAGAACAGCTTGATCGCCTTCTGGCCATTCCTGAAGAACGCTTGAATGAAAAACTGGAGAAACCATTCAAAGGTTTTACAACTTATAGCGAAATGGTCAATCTTGCACTTTTCCACGAAACGTACCATATGGGCCAAATTCACGCGATGTTACGAGTGATTAACGCAGCCCAAAAATAATAGCCCCCGCTTTTCAAAGCGTGAGGCTTTTTTCATTAATACACATTAAACTTTGATAATCAAAGACCCCCATTTCAACTTTACATCATCTGGTTGTCCATATAATCGTTATAGGCTTTTTCAGCAGCGGCTTCTGAAGAAAATAAAGCATCATCATCTTCAATTGTATGAAATGTATCGTTCAGAAACAAAGCAACTGCATTAGGATCTTTTGGATGAGGGACAATTTCAGCTGCCCTTACATTCGAAACAGTTGGAACATGGGGGTTATTATAAATTACAAATACCTCGTCACCGACTTGTACTTCTTTCGCATTGATAATACCCATTGAATTCTTCCTTTCCTTTACAGATTTTCTTTAGTTTATGGAAAGGTGCTTAGAATTATTATATAAAATCACATTGCCAGCGACATAACAAAATAGGACTCCTTCGTGATCGAAGGAGTCTCCTTATTCATTTGAGCATATTCATCTTCTGCAAAAACTCAATCGGATGTTGTTTACGGAAAAATTCTCTTAACATATAGGCAACACCGTGTTCATCATTAGACCGGGTCACCCATTTCGCGACTTTCTTAACTTCCTGATCTGCGTTGCCCATGGCAACACCCAGACCAGATCCAGCAATCATCTCCATATCATCTAACCCGTCTCCAATCGAGACAATTTCACTTCTTTTTACCTTTAAATGATCTGCTAAATATAATACACCACTCCACTTTGATACACCCTTTGGAACAACCGTCAGCTTGTATCCTGGATGTAAGATAACATCAACCTCCGGGAACATATCCTTTATCAGTTTGAGCATATCTGTTTGGTCACTTTGCTCCGAAAAAATGATATCTATTTTTGTCGGAGCCATTGGCTTGTCAATTAGCTCTTCACTGATATCATCCACATAATTTTGAGCATATATATTTTGATCATTCAAATACATAACTGTTTTACCGAGCAAATTCTCTGGAAGGTTGACTCGATTGCCAAGCGAGTATTTTTCATGAATGAGTAGAATTTGGCAGGTAGTTTTTTCAAGCATTTGAACGAGCTCCACAGTCAATTCTTCTGAAATTCTTTTCACCAATATAGGCTTCTCAATTGATGCTCCAACAAAAGCTCCCTGCTGAGCAACGATCATCGGATTTATTTTTAGGGCTTTGGCCGCTTTTTTTGCAGAGTGATAGTTTCTTGACGTCACAAGCGCAACATGGACACCTTTTTGGTGCACATAATCAATTGCTTCTTTAGTTGATTTATTTAAACGGCCATTCGACTGGAGCAATGTTCCGTCAATATTAATCGCAAGTAGACGATATACCATGTTGATCTCCCCCATCTATAATATCCTCTTTCAAATTTATGACTAAAATTTGAAGAGTAGAACAAATAGAAGTTCAGAGTACCTTACACTCGATTTGCACTAACTTTTCCGACAAAAAAACTCCCTACCATAAAGGCAGGGAGTTTTCAACAGCTTACTACTGTTGTTCAGGCAGACCATATAAATCTTCAAGCGGCTTCATGATAATTTTATTAAGGTCAGCAATGACCATGCTCATCCTTTGTTCCGCTTCCATCAATTTTGAGATGGTTGGGTTTTGTTGAACAAGCTGTACTGTTTTTTGTGCTTGCTCCACCTCTTCCGGAGCGATCTCCTGCCCCATCATTTGCTTTTGTTGCAAAGACATCTGCAAATTTCGAAAGTTTTCAAACATTCCTTTTGTTGCTTCATCCGAATTGACGATTTCATATAAGCGTTGCAAGTCTGCATATTCATTACTTGCTCGAATTGCCTTTTCCATTTCATATGCTGCATCGTATACGTTACTCATGGTTTTCCCCTCCCAGTAATCATTGTATTCCTACACCTTTACCACTATAACAAATCCCTTTGATAATTACACGTCATCCTAATAAAACAGTTACAAAACCTTGGAATAAACCGATGATTCCTCCAAGCAATGCTCCAAGGTATGTGATCATTGACAATTCCTTCTTAGTGATGGAAACGACCATTTCCTCAAGTCGCGAAACGGAAAATGAGGCCACCTGTTCTTCCACAATATCATCCAAATGAAGCTTTTGGAACAGCGGCTGAAAGTGATTAATTAAATAGTCGGCACCTTTTTCCACAAGAATTGGGACCCCTTTTTCCACAATCGTATCAGAGAAATTGGCAGTCAACTCACGAACTGGTTTTTCCATGATAGTAGCAACTGGTATCATTTCTGTCGTTTTTTCGGTAATAAACTGTCTTATCGTTTCTTTCCCAATCAAGCCTTCTACTTTCATAACATCCCATTTCTCGAGGTTTTCCCACTCTTTTACCATCATCACTGACAATATATCAATAGTTCGTGATTGTTCAAAAAATTTAATGATCTCCGGCTGAATTTTATCAATTAACTTTTCATTCCCGATAAACATCTGAATTAAATTGATCAATTTACCCCGTTCCTTGAAAAAATCATCCAACATGTCTTCAAGGCGACCCTTTCCTTCTACACTGTTAAAATATTCTTTTCCTTTTGTTAAGATGAATCGAGAAATATCCGGGATCGACTCCACTGCTTTTTGCTGAATGTGCAATGGGACGATGTCCTGTAAGCTCTTGCCGCTATTTTCGCCCAACCATGTTTCGTATTTACCAAGAACTAAAGTCTGTAATTGCTGTTCTAACGAGAAGGAAGAATTCTTCATTCCCAATTGTTCAAGTAATTGAGCTGTACTTTTTTCAATGGACAACGCTTTCTTTACTTCTGCCTGAACGAAAATTTTCATATTCTGTATAGAGGCATCATTGATAACCTTACTTTGAATGCTTTCAGGTGTGATTAAATGTTCAACGACCAATTTACCTAACTGACTGGCTAACTCATCTTGCCGCTTAGGAATTAAACCTGGTGTCAATGGTAGCTGTTTCCCGAAAATATAGATTGGTTTATAAGGTCTAAACAGCATCCGGATAGCCAATAAATTAGTGAACCCTCCAATTACAGCACCTACAACAACCATAAACAGTATTTTTACCCAAAACTCATCCATGAGGATTTCTCCTTTTGTTGCTTGAAATAAAGGCTTAATGACACGTTCTAATTGGAAAAACATAGAATGTGTTATCCACTTTTGCCCATCATTTAATTATAAAAGGATATCAAACTTAGTGCAAACGGGGAATTATAATGAATCTTAAATTTCAAAAAATATTCATTACGGTAAATCCTGCAATCACTAGAAAGAAGGCACTACTGTTCATCGAAGAAAAATTATTCGAGGCGTGGGATCTTCAATATGGGGAACCCCTTACGCTTATGGCGGGATGCCGTTCCGTTCCTGTACTCGTCCAACCATTCCCTTCATCCCAGCCAACAATAAAGCTTTCATTTGATACAAACCAAATTTTATCCCTGCCTGCTTTTTCAGACCCCATTTCCGTTACCTTCCATGCGGAGGATAGATCAATAAATATAGGGCCGTTCTTTGCTGCACTCATCAATCAACTTCCCTTGAAAGATGGGACATTTGGGGAGATGGAAAAATTTTATCAGGAGATGAAATCCTACTGTCATCAACAAGGCTTCTCCTTCTTTTTAGTAGGAATACAGTCTCTAAAAGAAGGCGTAGTGGAAGGATATTGGCCAGGGCAAAATGGGTGGCAAACCCTTACTCTACCTATCCCTAATGTGTTTTATAATCGGATTCATTCGCGCAGAATGGAAGAATCGCCAACCTTCGATCTGTTTACAAATGAACTAAAATCATATTCAATCCCGATGTTTAATGGGAGGTTTCTTTCTAAGTTCGATGTACATGAGCTTCTTCTCTTAGAAAATGAACTGCTTTCAAATCTGCCTGATACCATACTTTTTAACGAGAAGGAAGCCTTCTTTACATTTTTAGAGAACCATTCTGTTATCTATTTAAAGCCTTCTTCCGGCAGTCAAGGAAGGAATATTTGCAGGTTAACACAAGTAGATGGAAAATGGAAAATCGAGCAAACCGGTCATATACAAAATGTGCATATTGCGGATACGAATGAAAAGTTGTATAACGCCTTGAAAAAATTCTGCAGAAAACAAGCCTACATCCTTCAAAAGGGGATTTCCTTGTTTGAAATCGATCAGAGAAAAGTTGATTTCCGAATCCTTCTTCATCAAAACGAGCAGTTTCAATGGAAAGTTACCTCCATGGTTGCCCGGATAGGAGATCCAGGTAATATCGTTTCCAATCTTGCACAGGGCGGTATGATGAAAAACGGCTCAGACTTTTTAAAGGAAGTATTTGACCCCCAGGAAGCCGGACGTTTGCACCAAAGGCTTATAAGACTTGCTAAAAAAACTGCCCATACTTTGGCAGAAAATCATGATGATTTATTCGGGGAGCTCGGAATCGATTTAGCACTTGATGTTGACACACACCCTTGGATTATTGAAGTGAACTCGAAACCTTCGAAAAAATTTCAGGGCAACTATGAAACCTTTCGTCCATCAGTAAAGTCCATTGTAGAATTTATGCTTACTCTTGACCGTGAAAACCATCCATAAAAGGAGTTGCTGGCACGTGTTAATAGGATTAATGGCAACGTCAGATACACATGAAAATCATTATTTTACTGAAATAGCAAAAGCAGCTAAATCATTTAATATGAATGTATGTAAATTCACACCCGAGAATATTGATATCGATGTGAAGAAAGTTCGAGGAGAACGTTTTGATGCCGAAAAGGAAACATGGCGCTCTGAAACATTTGATCTCCCTGATTTTGTATATGACCGCTGTTTCCATGGCTTATCTCGTGTTTCGACGGAAATGCGCGATAAAATCAATTGGTTAAAAGTTAACTCAAGTTTCCTTGGCCTTGGCCTTCCAGGAAAGTGGGAAGTTTATCAAACTTTAAAAAAACATCCCCTGCTAGAGGCATTTTTTCCAGAAACCGTTCAAGTTACCACACCTGAAGAAATCAGCGGGCATTTGGAACGTCTGGATAAAATTATTATTAAACCAGAGTTTGGAGCAGGTGGTACGGGAATCTATCTTCTCACAAAAACCGAAGGCGGCACATTGGTGTCCATGACAAAAAAGGGCACCAAATACGACCGTCAATTTGACTCTAAATCTCAACTGAACAAATGGCTGCAGCATTTATTAAATCGATATAGTTACCTTTGTCAGCCTTATTTAGAACTTTGCAACCAGAAAAAGGAACCGTTCGATTTACGAATTTTACTTCAAAAAAACGAAAAAAATCAGTGGATGGAACGCGGCCGAGGCATTCGCCTGGGACAACAAGATGGAATCACCTCCAATTTAGCCACTGGTGGGGAAGCTATTTCACTCGAGGCTTTCATCAAAAAAAATCCTGAATCTATTCCAATTGCCGCCGAACAAAAAATCCAGCATATCCTCCGTACCCTACCTGCCGAAACCGAAGCCGTTTTTGAAAGGCTATTTGAGCTTGGAATCGACCTAGGTATTGATAAAAAAGGGCAAATATGGATAATGGATATTAATTCAAAACCAGGTAGGAAAATCATCCAAACACTTCAACCTGAATCGATGAAGGATATCCATCGCGCACCGTTCCAATATAGCCAATTTTTAGCCGATCATCTTCAGAAAGCAGGTGAGTAGAGAGTGAGAAAGACTTATCCTGCCGAGATTGCCGATACTCCCGGCAACGTTCTCTTCTATCCATCAGAGCTTGGAGATTTGGCAGAGATTGAATTAATATATTTTGGCCAGCATTCATGTCCTGCCATTGTCAAACAAAATCCTGCAATCAAGCAAACAATCGTCCTGTCAGAAAGTCTCGCGGAATCTTTAATATTTACTCAGGTCGATATGCCTCTTCATCTATTTATATACGGTAAGAGCATTCATATTGGGCCAGTCGTCGGGATATTTTCATCAGGTTTTACAGGCATATCAAACAAACCGCTCGGGGAACGTTCAGATTTTTTTTCAAAACTCCTTTCTCTGAGCCAAACAACAGGCTGTATCCCTTTCGTTTTCGGTGAAAATGTAATCAATTGGGAAAAAGAAACAATCAAGGGCTATGTCTATGAGAACGATGACTGGAATATTAACGAATTTCCTTTTCCAAATGTCATCTATGACCGGCTCCCTAACCGTTTGACGGAAAACCGGGATGGCCCTAAGGAAGTGAAACAGAAATTCCAAAAAGAGTATACAATTCCTTGGTACAATCCAGGTTTTTTTAATAAATGGGATATAAATGAACGGTTATGTGCGGATGAGCGGGCACTTCCTTTTTTACCGGAAACGTATCCTTTTCAATCTCTGTCCGTCGTAGAAACCCTGCTTTCTCATTACCGACAAGTTTATATAAAGCCTATTCATGGCAGCCTTGGGCTTGGAATTCACCAAATTCTTTATGATAAACATGAAAATGTCTACTATTGTCGTTATAAAAATGACGCTCAGGAAAATAAATTGCAAAAGTTTTCTACTTTAGAATCCATTGTAAAACACATCTTTCATAATCGACCGCTTGAAAATCTCATTGTGCAGCAGGGCATACCATTAATTCGTTCTTCTAAACGACCTGTAGATTTCCGAGTTCATACGAACAAGGATAGCAAGGGAATTTGGCAGGTAACTGCTATCGCCGCAAAAATAGCCGGCGCTGGAAGCGTTACTACCCACATTAAAAGCGGAGGCGTCATCAAGACGATTGCCGAGCTATATGGTGATGATGATGAGGCTAAAGAAGTCGAACGAAAGCTATCGGAAGCCGCCCTAATATTAAGTGAAAGTATTGAAGAGCACTTAGATGGCATCATTGCAGAAATCGGTTTTGATTTTGGATTAGATAAAAAAGGGCAAGTTTGGATGTTTGAAGCCAATTCTAAACCAGGACGTTCAATCTTTTCCCATCCAAAACTCAAAGAGTTCGAGCTGCTAACAAGAAAGCTCAGCCTTGATTATGCTATTTATCTTACGGAACAAACCATTACAAATGCTGTCGGTGTGCAGAGATGAATATTTTTTACGATATTCCAACTGAAAGCTGGTACCACGACCAAGAAAGCATGCAACTATTCGCCGGAGCGGAAAAAGAGGAAATACACTATAAACAGAATCAAAATAATCAAACACTTATTCCTATTTCTATTTTTCCAGGTAGCCGGATGCTCGTCGTCGGAATATTAACTTCTTTAAATCCCAAAAAGGAATCAGGAATAGGGGGAAACTTGACCCTTTTTCAGGATTTATCACTATATTTGTTGGAACATGGGATATTAGTGTTTGTATTTACGGTTGAGACCTTTCATTCCATCCCAGTAAAGGGCTTCCTTTTTTCCTCCATTTCAAACAAATGGATCGAGGTTAAGATGCCGCTTCCCGATATAGTTTATAACCGAATTCCCTCAAGGGGCTTCGAGGCATCAGAGGATTTTCAACAGCTTATCAACTACTTTCAAGATCATGGTATGAACCTTTTCAATCCTTGTTTTTTAGATAAATATATGATGTATGAAGCATTGATGGAAGATGGCTCCCTCACCAACCATCTTCCATCAACAATTATCCTAAGTGATTGCGATGGACTGAGGGCTTTTTTAAAATCCCACAGACATATTTACCTAAAACCATCCAAAGGAAGCCAAGGGAAAGGTATTTACACACTAATCGAGAATCCTGATGAAACTCTTCAGTTTAATAGCCTAAAACATAGTGAATCCTTCCCAAATTTCTCCTCATTTTGGGAGCATAAAAAAATGCTACTGATGAGAAGAGCCTATCTCGCCCAACGAGCGGTTATACCAAAGAAATTGAATGGACATCGTTATGATTACCGAGTTCTCGTTCATTATGAAAATGGGTTCTATAAAATTACTGGTAAGGCTGTACGGATGTCACAAACCCAGGAAATCACAACCCATACTCCAAGAGGCGGGAAAATTTTCCCTTACAAAAACTTGCAATCGAGGAATTTAAACCGGAAGTTGGCGTACATTGCTCAAAAATGCGGTCTGATTCTATCGAAGAAATTCGGCTTTCTCGGGGAATTCTCCATTGATATTGGCGAAGATTCAACAGGATCACTCTTCATTTACGAAGTAAACTCTAAACCCATGCAATTTGATGAAGAAGAAATTGAAGCAAGCCGACTCTTGCATTTGAAAAACCTGTTTATTGAATTAACATTATTAAATCGAACAAGAAAATAACCTCCATCTGCCGTTTTCCATTATAATGAAATGAGAGACAGCTTATATGGAGGTTATACATATGATTACTCATTTTCAATGGACACCATTACATAAAAATTTACCAGGATGGAAAATTTCCTTTTACTTTAACAAGCAGGCCGTCCAAGCCTTATACCATAAAGACGGGTCCATCGAATGGACTGCCAATCCCCCTTCAGAAACAGACGAAGCTAAGCTCAAAAGCATCATACATGACTTAATGGTCTATCATGTATATGAATAAGTTAGTGCTAAACTCCTCATTTCATTCATGAGGACTTACTCAGAATAAAAAGCCCTCTTTTGCCTACACTATAAAAAAAGGTTAGGAGGGATTTCTTTTGGATAAAGAAGAATTCACATTTTTGAAGGATACCGAATATGAAGGCAAGAACTCTGCTTTCTTAGACATCGACCGTTACATCAATGAAGGACTGGCCGGCGGGAATGTTTATGCAGCTGCTGACCTTCAGAACATTGAAGAAGCCCATGATTTTTATGATGAAACCGAGCCAAACAAGAATAAATAATTAGTGTCCGGAGCCTCCTTTAGGTGGCTCCTTTTTATAAAACTGTCAACTCTTCCTTCACTCCGAACATTCCCGTAACTATTTCACATTTTCTCGCTTTTTTCAAGATTAAGGAAATACCCTTCTTTTCAGGCTTTTTGCCTTAACGTAATAAGGACTCACCCTATCACGGTAGTACGGTTCAATCCTACACTCTTAACAATTCTCAGTCTTATTCAAATCTTCCTTTTCGTGATTTTTATTGAGTCATCTTTTTCCTCTAAGGGTAGAGACAACATGCTGGAATATCTTATTCATTTTTCCATTCATACAGCACAATATCGTTATATACCGGATCATAAATAGAATTAGAATGAAACTCTTTTATTTTTTTAATCTTACCATTAAGGTTTATGCCTTGTGCTTTAAACCCTTCTACTGCCTTATTCGTTATTAAAATCTTTCTGTGCTGGTAATAGGATTTATCATGTAGAAAAACTTGATAAGTTTGTACCTTTTTATAGGGAGTTTTAATATTTATGTACTGAAAAACCCTCGTCTCTTCCCAGGCATAAACAACGGCTGATTGATCGAGAGACTGTAAATAGTTAGCTAGTTGAATTGTGGCTGGAGATTCGATCGCTTGTTGTTTAATCAGCATAGAAGAATAATACGTTTGTGAAATTAATAGTAGACAACAAAGAATAAATATTACAGAGTTCCTTATCTTTTTTAATAAATTGGTCAATAGAACGAAAATAAACAGTATGACTAAAGGAAGAATATGTCTAGGTTTATCAATATTTTGCGCAACAATAGCCCAGGTCAAATAACAAATGCCCATAATACATGCTAATTGCTGAGAGAAATCTTTTTTTAGATTACTCCCTTTCAATTGATATATAAACAAACTAACAAGTATACCGTACAGAACGGCTAATAAAATCGTTTGAGAGGAAATACCCGTCCATATTACATTATCAAGTACTAATGTACTTACCCTTTCAAGAAAGGATAAATCACTAGAAATAGCCGTGTTACCCCAATCGTTAAAATGACCGCTGGTAAAAGCCAAGGAAAGTTTAACAAAACCTTTCACACTTCCTTCAGAAAAAACAAGAGAAGCTACCCAAATAAACTGGCACATTATCGTCAATAAAGAATAAATAACTATTTGTTTATTCGTGTAATATTTTTTCTTCCATTTCTTATAAAATAGGAAAAGCAAACCGATTGCAAATGGCAGATAGGATAACCGAATTCCTAACAATATACTAAGAAACAATGGAGGCAAACTATTTACACCTATGCCCTGATCTTTCATCGCCCAATGAATACTCCAAAAATACCACCATAAGGCAGCTAGGGCGGCGCCTTCTGATATTGGTTGATTTACTATCACCATAACATAGGTCGAGGAGTATACTATTGAAATAATCCCTAAACTATATGATCTTGAAACATAATGCCTTGCCAATTTATACATTGGAAACAAAGCACTGAAGTAAAACAAAATATTAAAAATAGTCAGTGAAGATACCTTATTATCGACAAATTGATGAATAAAATACCCGCCTAAAATAAAATAAGGGTACCCTGGGAAATGCGGTTGCATAGCCATCAAATCATATCGATCTAATGCAAGCGCATAATCCACCTGATCCCATGTAGAAGCAAAGGAATTAACATGAGTTAATTGAGTCCAAAATAGAAACATTATCGAAAATATGCTAATAAGAGCAATACCTATATTGAATATTTTAGTTGGTGTAACCAGTTGATCTTTCCTTTCCATACTCAATCACCATTTTCTAATTAATTAGCCTTCACATGGAAAAAGCACAAGGAAAAAACCTTGTACTTTTTTATCAGAGAGAAAAATAATTTTATTTTGCCTGTGCTTTCAATTCTTTTTCCTTTTCGATCTTGTTGGTACTCTCATTGTTCCCATTTGACTTAAATGAAGTTAATAGGTAGATACCAACAAAGTAACCAATATAGGCAATAACCTCTTCTAAAGATGGCATAGAAGAATATCCGAATAATGCTTTAAGGAAAATTCCAATATCTCCTGACAAAATGGGAGCCGTCCCGTGATCACGCAAATAGTGATCATAATCAATTGGATGTTCTGGAAGAAACCAAGTTAAATCATATAAATGCGGTATAACACTTCCAATAATATTTAAATCTTGCATTATTGAAATCGCTTGAACTAAAAGACCTGCCGCAATCAATATGATAAAAATACCAGTTACTTTAAAGAACGTTTTAAGGGAAACCTTCATAGTCCCTTTAAAGAAGACATAAGAAACAATGGCAGCAATAATTACTCCGGTAATGGCCCCCCAGCCTTTCATGGCAGCGCCAATATTTCCACCCGTAATTGCCGCAAAGAAGAAAACTGTCTCAACCCCCTCACGAAGGACAACCAGAAATGAGTGAATCACCATACCGACTACATTACCCGTTGTAATAAAGTGTTCCATCTTTCCTTCCATATTACCTTTCATATCTCTGCTATGCTTAGACATCCAAAAAACCATTTGCGTTAACAATATAGCAGAAACCAGCATAATCCCTATCTTCAAATACATCTCGCTGCCCATTGAAGCGAAGCCTGTAAGTACAATCTGGAATAGCATCGCTACACCTACACTAGCAAGTACAGCAAGACCTGCCCCTAACCATACATACTTTGTAAAATGGTTTTGGCCCATTCTTTTTAGATACGTTGTTATGATTCCAACAATGAGCAATGCTTCCAAGACTTCACGGAAGGTAATTAATAAAGCTTGTATCTCCACAGATTTTTCTCCTCTCCCCATATAAGAAAATCTAAAGCGTCCTTATAAACCTTGATTATTTGATTTTCTTTTTGCGAATCGTATAGATTACAACTCCGACAATGATTACAACGATTATCATTAGCGGAAGCCAATTTCGTAAATTGGAGATATCTGTCCAATCCTTTTTTTGAGTACTAGTATTAGTGGACTCCCCTTCAAAATGTCCAACTTTCAAACTCTTTAAGTTAAACTCTTTTTTTAGTAAAGAAAATATTTTATCTTTACTCGCATCAAAGGCCTTCTTATCAGCCTCTTTTTGGCCAACGCCAAAAAGTCCTGGATTTCCTAATGAATTTAGAGCTATATCAAATTCTGATCTAATCTCTTTATCCATTTCAGGATTTCTTGCTTCAACTTTTGGTGATAAGGCTTCATATGTAGCAAATCCCTTTGCTAATAAACGCTTGCTTGTTTCGTACTCCGAGAAGTTTTCATCGATATTTTCCAAACGTCTTGCGATATTCAATACAAGGAGTTTATCCATATTATTAATCACTTGTTCTTTATCTTTATTTTCAAGATTTTGAAGAATAACTGTTGTCGGCTCTGATCCCATATGCATGTCGACTTCTTCTTTGACTGTATTAAAATGATTTTCCGCTGTGACATAGTCTGGAGGATTTTTGTCTAGTTCAATAAGCATTTTTTTATATACTTCTGCCAATGCCTCTTCATTTGGGTCTCCATACGTATAGGCTTTGGCGGAAATTGGAAATGATTGAGTAAGAACAAATATTAACATAAAACAATAAATTAATAGTTTTTTCATCTAAAATCCTCCTACATGATAATGATATTTATTATCATTTATTTTGTCAATTTCTATTTGCAATGCTTACATTTCCCCATTTATCTTCCTCTAATTTATACGTATTCATATTCTTCAACTGATGAGCATTTACATCTATCTTTACTTTTTGAACCGGTCTTTTTACTTCTTTCCAAATGGCCGGAATCACGGATGATAGATAGCCTCTGAAAGTAATGAATGATTCTCCCGTCGAACGAACTTGATATTGAATCGGGACTTCCTTCACTCGAAAACCCTTTCTGACGAGATTTAAGGTTAAAACCTGTGCGTAATTATAATTATGGACGATTTCTGCATGTTTAAGAGCTTGTTTTGTAAAAGCCCTCATCCCTGACTGACCATCATAAATCCACCTTCTGAGTAACAAACTCTGAACGAAAGTAAAAAAATAATTACCGAGACGGCGATGAAGTTTCATCCCATTTATCGTTCCCAAAAAACGGGAACCCATTGTATAATCAGCTTCTCCTTTAAAAATGGGTTCCAATAAATCTGGTATTTGGCTAGAGGGGTATTCTCCATCTGCATCAATCATGACCGCGATATCCGCACCTAATTCGTAACTTTCCTTTAACCCTGAACGAACTGCTGCTCCAAGACCTCGATTTTTCTCGAAACTGACAATATAGTCAGCTCCAGCTTTTCTAGCCACATGGACTGTATGATCCCTTGACCCATCATCGATAACTAAAACTTTAACCTCTACCTGTTGATGAAAGTGTCTGGGGATGCTTTCTATGACTTCCCCAATGGACTCTTCCTCATTATAGGCTGGCAAAAAGACAATCACTTTCTGTTTTCTCATGTTTATTCCTCTTTCTTCTTGCTAATTGCATCTAACAATACTTTTCCCCGGCTATGACTAGGGAAAGGCGCTCCCAACAAGTACGATATAGTTGGTGCCATGGACACGAGGCTCTTTTTTTCTTGGACTTTTTTCCCCTTTTCAATATGTGGACCATGAACAATAAATGGCACAAATCTTTCACCTTCATCTAAATGTCCATGTCCTCCAATCCCATCTGCTTGGCCATGATCAGCACAAATGAATAAAGTCGTATTGTCCATCTTGCCTTCCTTCTTCAGCCAAGAAACGAAATCTTCAATTAACACATCAGCTTCATGGATTTTTTGCAAATATTCATCATAAAAAACTCCCTGGCTGTGACCAGTTTGATCTGTTCCAATCATTTGAACAACGAACAAATCAGGGTCCTGCTCTTTCATGATTTTCTTTGCCCTTTCCATAATATTAGGGTCAGCTTTATCTTTATGCATAACCGCGGTAACGGTTTCTACATCATCCCCCATTGAATCCACCAAATGGGCGATTCCAAGAAGTCTGCCCTTTTTGCCTACTTTTCTTAACGAATCAAAAATACTTTCAACATTAATTCCTAATTTCCATACCATATTGGACTTAATTCCATGCTCAAATGGATAGGTCCCTGTGAACATCGAGCTAAAGCAAACGACTGTTCTTGCAGGATAGACGGTTTCCATATTCATATATTCTGTGCCGTTTTCTTTTAAAAGGTCTAAAAAAGGAGTATTTGCTTCATAAAAACGTTCCTTTCTCATTCCATCCACTACAATAACAATGACCTTATCAGAAATGGCTTCTCCTGGCTGCGGGCCCTGATCTTTTGAGTATGTTTCATATGCTTTTGGTTTCCAATCAAATAAATACCTATGAAGAATGTAGGCAAACACGAGTATAAATGCATAAAAAATCAAAAGTGAAAGAATATTGATGACCCCACCGGCCCTATTTGTTTCAAAAACCATTTCCCAAATAGATAGGATTAATAAAAACTTCGGCAATTGCTCCTGTGCGTTTCCACTAGTAGAATCACTATTTTTTAATACAAGTTTCCAAAAACGAGTGAAATTCAACCAAGAAGTCCCTATTCTCAAGTGATAATATAAAGTCCCCCAAAAGAATACCGTAAAAAAGAAGTAAAGGGCCATTGAAAATAAAAGAAGCCCTATATCAATATCTTTCCAAATGATTATAAAAATAACAAAAGGAATCCACAAATAATTCCTTAAAAAGAGTGGAAAATCAAAAACAAAATAGATGATTAATAATGGAATTACATAAATAAAGGCAAACATTAGGTCTTGGACCGCTTCTAGCGAGCCCAAAATCGCAGCATGGAATAAAACCATGGTTCCTAAGACAAAAATCGGTGTAAATGGCTTTCCTTCATTTAATAAGTTCCAACAGCGTGCAGCGATTTTTTCAAATTTTGATGCACTTTTCACTTTCTCCTCACTCCTTTTATCCAAACCCACCCTTTCACTGTTTTAAAAGAGACAGGATAAATTAATATAACAACTGCTCCAGCCATATAAGAAAATAAGAATTTCATAAAATGGGTTATGACCGCAATCGTATACCCTTCTATCAGAGGAAATCCAAATAAACCAAGAGCAAATACAAGAAAACTTTCATAATTACCGATACCACCAGGTGTAATTTGGAATATCTGTCCAGCAATGGTGATACTATTTGAAAACACAGTTTCAAAAAATGACAGGTCTCCTTTTAGCGCGAGGACCGTACCATAAAGAATTCCGCCTTCTAAGACCCAACTAAAAAAGGTAACTAGTATGATAGCCAGGCCATTTCTCCCTGAAAAAGCATTTTTAAGCAAAGAGATATGTCTTTTTAAAAAGGCAGGAAAATATTTATGTAAAACAGATAAAGTAATCATACAAAAGATACTACCGGCTATGATGCTCCATACAGGAAATTTAAAGCTTACATCCAGGCCTAACAGGCCTGTCAAGGTAATCCCTATTAAGCAGAGCATATCCAGAACCCTTAATACAACGACTGAATGTAAAGCTTCCTCATAGTTTACCTTGTCATCCCTTACACTTAAGATTTTGGCCCTCACTAGATCACCTACTTTTATAGGCAGTAGGTGATTCACCAATAAGCTATATAAAATCCCCAAAAGACATGTTGAAAAACGAGCCTTTCCTTTTAAATAAAGCTGCCAAGCCCATCCTTTTAAACAAAAAGAAAGGAAATAAACGATCCACATTATTACAAGCAAAAAAGGATGCTCAAATAATTCACTTATACCTTTCCATACCTGTTTCCCATCAAAATAATGAATGGTTAAGAAAACAAAAACAATAAGTATCAAAAAAGCAGGACCAAGCTTAAAGAATCGTCTCATTTTCCTTGGCCCACTTTACCGTTTCTGATAGTCCTTTTATAAAGTCTACTTTTGGTTCAAACCCTAACAATTGTTTGGCTTTTCCGATATCTGCCCACGTATTTACAACATCTCCCACGCGAGAAGTTTCTTTGTTTATTTTCATGTCAGGGAAGTGCCGTTTCAATTCAGCTAATAGAGTATCCATCAATATTGGTCTTCCCGATCCAATATTGATGACCTCACTTTTCATTAGTTGATTGATTGACAAATAAATGCCATTCACGATGTCATCTATGTATGTAAAATCACGTGCTCTTCCATCACCAAAGAGGGTAATTTCCTCCCCGTTCATTAACTTTTTGATAAAACTACCAATTGCCATGTCAGGACGTCCCCATGGACCATAAACGGTAAAAAACCTCAATATATTCACCTGAAAACCATATAGATATTCATAAACATGACAATAGGATTCAGCCGAATATTTGGAGGCAGCATACGGGGAAATAACCTTTCCGTTCGCCATCTCCTCCTTAAAGGGTCCTGATTGATTTCCATAAACTGAGGATGAAGAAGCAAATACAATTTTGGAAACACCTGCCTTACCTGAAGCTTCAAGCACATTAATCGTTGCTTTAATATCATAATCGACATATTTAAGAGGTTCTTCAATTGAATAAGCAACACCAGGTAAAGCTGCTAAATGAACAACTACATGAGGAGAAATCTGTTTAAATATGGTCACCATTTCTTCTCTATCCAAAAGATCCTTTTGAAAAAAGTGAAAGGACCCGAAACTCGCTACATTCTCCAATTGTTTCTTTTTTCTTTTTGGTGAATAATACGGATGAAGACAATCTATGACATATACATCGTGGTTTTCCTGAATAAGCCTTTTGACAAGATGACTTCCTATAAAACCGGCACCACCCGTTACAATAATCTTCATGTGAACACCCCATTGTTGTGAATCTCTATCACAACCAGTATAACTCTATTAACACAGAAAAAACCTTGTAATTTTCACAAGGTCTCCTCCCGTGCAAAATAATAATTATTTTGCCTTTTCAATGACTGATTGTAAAGTGGCTTGAAGTTCTTTCAGCAATGGCTCGCCAGCTTTTTTATCCTTCGCTTTAGCTGCTTCCAAATATTGTTGTGCATTATCCGTAAGCTTGCTATATTCTGCTTCACCTATTAACCCTTTAATATCTTCACCAATAATGTCGATAAATAGGGCACCTTCTAATGCTGTTATTGGAGATTTATCTTCTCCCCAAAATTCTTCACTTTCCTTATATTCATCAAGGGCAATTTTAGAGAATCCTCGAACAAACGCCTTATTAACCTCAGCAGGATCCAATTTCGTACTATCCGTTTGCAAATCAAATTGCTGTTGAATGAAGGCTGCTTCTTCTGCAGCATGCCCATTTAAATAACCGAATAAAGATTGATAGAAGGCCCAACCTTCTGCTTGCTCCACTTTTGCTTCTTCCTTATCCTTCTTTGCTGCCTCTGCCACTTTTGTTGCATAGCCATTTGGAACGGCACCAGTTGCTAGATAAAACGTTTTCATAATTGTTTTATCTACAACTTGCTTACCAAGTGAGAATCCTACTTGATCATCCGCTTCTACAGCTTTCTCCATCTCAGCAAATCCACCAGCAATCACGTCTACCATATTTGTTCCATATGCAGTATCACGTTTTTCTACTGTAGATTGAAGAATTGCGTAATATCCCTTCGCTTCTTCAATTTCCTTTGTTACATCTTCTTTATTACCCCATTTTTCATCTACTTCAGTAAAATCATGTTTCATCGTTGTATAAAAGACTTTTTGCATTAGTTTATCAAATATTTGCTTAACAACGACCTTGTCCATAGTACCTTCTTTACCAGCTTGTAATGCGGTTGTAATATGCTGATCCAATTTATCTTCGAATTCTGCATCTCTGTCTTGCACTAAGCTTTGCAGATTATTTTTATAAAGGTCCGTCACTTTATCATAGTCTACTTCTTTTCCTTCTTTAGCCTTCTCCAACTCAGTAATAGCTTCTTGGAAAACCTGTGCGTAATTCACTTCTTTTATTTCTGATTCTTTCTTTGTCTCTTCTTTATTAACTGTTTGTTCTTGCTTTTTCTCTTCGGCACCCTCACTTGCCTGTTTCTCACTAGTATTGCATGCTGTCAAAACCGTACCTGCCATTAAAAAACTAGCAAAGATAGCTGATAATTCTTTTTTTCTCACGATAGTATCCCCCGTCTATTTACATCATAATTGATAATGAATATCATTTCTAATTAAGATTATAATAGCGAATGATAATCAACGTCAATGTATTTCTTAAAATTAATTCGTTCCTTTTTACATTTAAGGAAATATTGGTTATAATTTAAGATTTACCTTAAAAAATGTTTATTATAAAATGTACTATAGTATTATATAAGGAAAACACGACAATGAGAGGAATAAATATGAAGAACATAACAATCGTTGGAACAGGTCATGTAGGACTAGTTACCGGAGTGACTTTAGCAGAAATAGGTCATCAAGTTGTGTGTTATGACATTAATGAAAATGATATTGCACTAATGAAAGCTGGAATATCTCCCTTTTATGAGCCAGAGTTAGCGGATTTATTGAAAAAAAATCTTAATAATGGTCAATTGTTTTTTACAAGCGATCCCAAACTAGCATTAGTAGATGCAGAGATTATATATATTGCAGTAGGAACACCTACTGCCGAAAATGGAAGTGTTGATCTTAGCAATATCAAAGAAGCTGCAAAAACCATTGCTGAAAACATTACGAAGCAAGAAGTAATAATAGTAACGAAAAGCACTGTCCCCGTTGGTACAAATAAATTAATCGAACAGTTAATCGTAACGAATTTAACAAATGAAGTTAATATAAATATTGTTTCTAATCCCGAGTTTTTAAGAGAGGGTTCCGCAATCTATGATACTTTTTCTGCTGATCGGATTGTTATCGGGTCCGATTGTGAAAAAGCAGCATCTATCATTGAAGAAATTCATAGACCTTTCGGGAGAACTATTTTTATTACGGATCTATTAAGTGCGGAAATGATTAAATATAGTTCAAATGCTTTTTTGGCAACTAAGATCAGTTTCATTAATGAAATCGCAAACCTTTGTGAAAAGGTGGGTGCCAACATAGAAGAAGTAGCACATGGAATGGGTCTAGATTTTCGAATAGGAACCCAATTCTTAAAAGCAGGAATTGGATTCGGGGGCTCTTGCTTCCCTAAAGACACTCGTGGTCTAATTCAACAGGCTACTGAAGCTGGGCAATCACTTGAAATTCTGGAAGCAGTAATAAAGGTAAATAAACAACAAAAGTATTCGTTAATGAATAAAGCAAAGCAACGTTTTGGTAACTTAAAAGACAAAAAGATTGCAATATTAGGATTGGCATTTAAACCGAATACAAACGACGTACGTGAATCAATTGCCATTGATATAGCTTCAGAGCTAACTATGCAGGGAGCATTGGTAACGGCTTATGATCCATTAGCACTTGAAGAAGCAAAGCAAATTTTGGGAGAAAAGATTCAATATGCTTTATCCATAGAGGAAGCTATAACAAATACAGACATGGTTTTTATAGCTACTGATTGGGATGAATTCAAAGATTTCCCCCTAGAAAAATATGAAATGTTAATGAATCATCCAATTATTTTTGACGGAAAAAATAGTTATTCCTTAGATGAGATTTCTGAATATAATATTGAATATTATTCAGTAGGCAGACCATTTCATAATATAAGTAATTTTTATAACCTGAAATAAATCAAAAAAGAACTAACCCTAAGACAGAATAATTAATTTGAAAAAGCACCTGCGTTCTTAGGCAGATGCTTTTTTGACGAGTCTCTTCTATTGTTTTTTTATTATATGAAACAAAAGGACACATGTCCTTAATTAAGGATTATGCCTACCTTTTGATTTAACCTAGATCGACTACACATTCTTGAATATATATTAACTCTCAAAGATGCCCGTCTCTAGCATTATAAGGAGCCCTCACTCGTTAGTTTCACTAAAGCTATCCTTTATCATTTTTTGTTCCTATCATTAAGCCGTGTAGACCGCCCGACAAAGAGAAAATAATAATGTGGTCTCCAATAGCGTTTAATAATGGCTTTTTAAGCAGAAGTCCAAATAGTCCCCCTATTTTTTCTTCATTATTTCACGTAATTCCTTATTACTTTTGGCCTGAACTATACAGAAAAGAGTGTCCCTTCATTTTTTGAAGAAACGCAAGATGATAGCTAATTAACCAAATAACCTTTTTTTATGTTTTGAAGCCCACAGCAACCATTTAGGTTTCGCTAGTTGATCTGGATTTAAAGTGCCCACACTACGTTGCGCCAATGGCTGATTGCGAATACATCCGCGGCTGTTATTCTCTTCCATAACATCTAATTGATGACATTTTTTTATGTTACTCCATTCTCCTCTGTAATCAACACATTTCCGTTTAATATCGATGTGATAATATGCTCCGAATCCCATTCGTGGCCAGATATCTCGATAAGCGGATATTGATTCGGCAAAACAATTTGCTGGATTTCATGAACTGCCAAGCCTTGATTATGCAATCGTAAAATTTCACCACTCAGGTTTTCCAGATAGTCCAGCTTTCTTTGAAACATTTCCTTCCCATTTGGGACATGCCCGGCATGACAACAAAAAACCTCTCCAAAATCATATTGAAGTAATCTATTTATAGAATCGATGATGACAGGGACAGATTCTTCCCGTAAAACAAGCTTTGTTTTCGGTGTAACGAATAGGTCACCTGAAAACAGCATGCCATTACTGTGATTCAAATACACCATATGGTCCTTAGCATGACCTGGGGTAAAGATTGGCTCCCACGTTTGGGTACGGGAATGAACAGTCCTCCCCAACGGCTCAGCTTTGAAGCCATCTCTCCTTCCCCAAAAAGCTTTGCGATAATCTGGATATTCAGCATCCTTCGCACATACATCAATCGACATCGGATGAATATAAATTGGAACTTTTCTATGTTCCTGTATCCAGGCGGCACCGCCAGTATGGTCCTCATGATAATGCGTTAGCGCCACTAAATCGAAGTCGGCTGATTCATAGAAAGGGATAAGTTCTTCCAATAAAATTTGGGCTGCCGTATCAATCAATAGGCCGTCTGTTAAAAAAGCATATACACTCATCCCCGACTTTATTCCTTCAGGGGTCCCTTGTACACAAACCACATCATTTATCGTCTTAATCTCTAGCATGGCTTCCCTCCTCATCAATTGTATAAAAATAGTTTAATATCCTATTTACCCCTTGTTCATTACAATAAATGTAATATTCCTCCATACTTTTGACAAGCAAATAGTATTTTCCTAGCAAAGACCCGTTGTATATTTTCCGGTAGAATCAAGGCACTGTTTGAAACCATTGTCATTGATTTAAGGTATTCTATTATGCAACGAAGAAAAGAAACAGCAAAAATCTGGCTTCGGTTAAAAGGAAGTTGTTAAGAAAGGGTACTCCGTATTTAAGTTTGGGCGATAAAAAAGCTAAAGCATTCATGATACAGACTTTGAAACAATACTTTCCTGACAAAAACTTCACGTAATTATTAAAAAAAATCGACAAACTGCTAAAAAGAACGAAGCTTTTCTTACAAAAACCTTGAAAAAGAATGACTTTACGACCATTAACGATGGATGATTCCATTACCCCGATTCGAAAAGAGGGAATTATCAAATACTAGATTTACCCTTTAAAAAATTAATTCACCTGAAAGTTATTCTAAAATTACAGAAATGATTGACAATGTGTGAATTTACAAATAATATAGATTATATTAGAAAACTTGTAATATTCCAAAATAATAATTTACTTATCAAGAGTGACTGAGGGAACAGGCCCTGTGATGTCCGGCAACCGCCCCAATCGGGAACGGTGCTACTTCCTGCAGAATGATTACATTCTGAAAGATAAGACGAAATAATTTCGCTGCCTCTTTCTGAATGATAGAGGCAGTTTTTTATGTTTAAGGGGGAAGGCTCATGATTGAAATCCGATCAGTCCGAAAGGATTACATATCGAAAAATACCCGAGTTGTCGGAGTGGATAACGTATCTTTGACAATTCAGACTGGTGAAGTTTATGGGATTGTTGGCTACAGCGGAGCCGGAAAAAGCTCATTAATACGCTGCTTAAATTTGCTTGAACGTCCGACAAAAGGAAATATCATTATTGACGGGATTGACTTAACGTCTTTATCAGGCAAAGAGCTTCGAAAACAACGACAAAAAACCGGTATGATATTTCAGCACTTTTCCTTAGTCAGTTCCAAAACCGTTTTTGAAAATGTTGCTTTCGCCTTGAAAGCCGCACACAAATCAAAGGGCGTCATCAAAAGTCGCGTTCTAGAGCTGCTGGACATAGTTGGGCTTAGTGATAAAAAGGATGTCTATCCGGCCCAGCTCAGCGGAGGTCAAAAGCAACGGGTCGGTATAGCGCGAGCCTTAGCCAATAACCCTACTGTACTATTATGTGATGAAGCGACTTCTGCCCTTGATCCAACAACAACAAAAGCGATTTTACAGTTATTAAAAAAGATTAGTCGGGAACTTGGTATCACTATAGTATTGATTACCCACGAAATGGAAGTAGTCAAAGAACTATGCCATCGAGTCGCTGTCATGCAGGATGGCAGGGTTATCGAAGAAGGATCTGTTTATGAGATATTTTCACAACCAAAGCAGCAGTTGACGAAGCAATTCATCAGCAGTGTATTGGATTTTGAGCTTCCCTCACACTTAATTGAGGAAAGCAAAGGAACGATTATTCAAATTCAATTTGAAGGGCCCACCGCCGGTGAATCAATTCTTTCCGATGCTCTACAAAAGTATTCAGTAAAGGGAAATATCTTGCACGGCAAAATTGAATATATTCAGGATGTTCCATTAGGAATCTTAATCATTGAATTAATTGGTGAGGCTGCTGAAGTTCAATCGGCACTGGAATATATAACAAATCGGACCAGTTCTGTGGAGGTATTGAAACATGTCACTGTTTGATTCCGTCGTCAATATTTTACCTGACCTTAATAAAGCCTTTCTCGAAACAATCTATATGGTTGGAATCTCCCTTGCGGTAGCCCTTCTAATTGGTTTACCTCTTGGAGTATTGCTGTTTACAACGACCAAGAATTTAATCTTTGAAAATAACGTCGTGAATCGATCTCTCGGTTTCGCTGTCAATATTGTCCGTTCAATCCCGTTTATCATTCTCTTAGTCGCCCTCCTTCCTTTAACGGATTTGCTTACTGGATCAACGATAGGGCCAAGAGCGGCTTCTGTTTCCCTATCTGTATCCGCGATACCTTTTTTTGCAAGAATCGTTGAATCGGCATTACGCGAAATAGATAAAGGTGTGATTGAAGCTGCAATTGCTGTAGGTGCCACTCCATGGATGATCATTAAGGATGTACTTCTTCCTGAGGCAAAACCGGGAATCATTCAAGGGTTGACGTTAACGACCATTTCACTTATCGGTTACTCAGCGATGGCTGGGACAATCGGTGGGGGCGGAATTGGTGACCTGGCCATTCGGTACGGCTATTACCGTTATGACAACACAGTCATGATCACGACAATCGTCGTGTTAATCTGCCTTGTACAAATCATTCAAATGGTTGGTGACAAGGCCTCATACTTAGTAAACAAACGATAGAATCAGTCATTTTAACAATGATTTAATACAACATATTACAGGAGGAATTTCAAATGAAAAAAATAGCTTCTTTATTATCTGTTTGCGCACTATCCCTTGGCTTGGCAGCTTGCGGAAGCGATGATGCTTCCCCAAAAACTGAAGACAAAAAAGAATTGAAAATCGGAGCAACTACCGGTCCTTACGCGGATATGGTAAAAGAGGCCATCAAGCCAGGCCTAGAAGATCTTGGCTACAAAATAGAAATCGTTGAATTCACTGACTATATCCAGCCAAATAAATCGCTTGGCAACAATTCAATCGACGCCAACCTTTTCCAGCACAAAGTGTATATGGATAACTTCGCAAAAGAAAATGATTTAGAGCTTTCTGACCTTGTTATTGTACCGACAGCACCAATGGGTATATACTCGAACAAATATAAATCGTTGAAAGACATTAAAGATGGTACATCACTAGCCCTACCGAACGATCCAGTTAACCTTGCACGTGCACTTAAAGTCCTAGTAGATGAAGATTTAATTGAAGTCAAGCCAGATGTCGATCCCTTAAAAATATCTGAAAAAGATGTAACAAAGAACCCAAAAAACATTCAATTCAAACCATTAGAATCGGCTCAATTGCCTCGTGCAACAGACAGCGTTGACCTATCAGCGGTCCCAGGTAACTTCGCTCTTGCAGCAAAAATGGATCTCCAAGATGCCCTTGTTTTAGAAAACATGCCGGATATGTATCGTAATGTTGTTGCTGTGAATACAAAAGATGTAGATGCACAATTTGCTAAGGATATTAAATCAGTAGTTGAATCAGACAAGTTTGAAGAAGTAATCGATAGCAAGTTTGCAGGCTTCGGAAAACCAGATTGGATGAAATAAGAAACCAAACCAAAAAATTCAAGGCCTGCTCCCTTTTTGGGAACAGGCCTTGAATTTTTCCCATCATATAAGCGAAGATATCAATCAATGCAATTAATAAGCATTTGTAGTAGGGTTTTACATATATTTTATCATAGATGGATGCTCTCTGAAGGTTCGCATGTTTCTCGGGGAAAACAATATAATGATATATTGTCAATCAAAGCAATAATCAATTATTCCTACTTTCATATTCTCGTTGTTCACACAGTGTCTCCTTGTTTAAGCCTAGCTACATATTCTTCAATTTTTTCGAGAAGTTCAACTGGATCGTTTGCGACAATGTTTACACCATTCACAACTGCAAACGGCTGCATTAAACATTGTCCGCAATACAACAAGCATCTATCCTCAATAACCTCTAGACCGCTACACTCCATTAATTTATCTTTCATAGTTTCCAACTCATCTTCGAAGTTACTAGGGCAGAACTTTACACTAATTTTCATATCTAATTCCCCTTTTATTTAGTTGCTAACATTTTAAGTAGATATACAAAAAATGTGCAAGAGTACACCTAAACGCAAATATGTTTTATCGCGTTAAAATGTTGCTACCATGATGGTCAACCGCGGTAAAACACATATTTGCGCGGTGAATTTTTATGTATTATGATGTGAACTATTACAGGCGGAAAATTAAGAAAATTCAGCTTATTTACGTTGAAAAAAATGATAAAGGAGCGGTAAATATGACTAAAAAAACAGTTGGATCTTCTAAAGCAAAGAAAGAGGAATTGTTTCCGGTTAAGAGTGTCCATTACGTAGAAATCTATACTGGGAACGCAAAGCAGGCTGCTTATTATTACGCAAACGCTTTCGGATTCAAGCTTATAGCATATAAAGGACTAGAAACAGGCTCCCGTGACCGTGTATCTTACGTTATGGCACAGGGCACCATCCGATTGATTTTAACAGGTACTCTATCAGACAGCACAGATGTGGCTGAGTTTATTAAAACTCATGGCGAAGGAGTAAAAGATATCTCCCTTCTCGTAAAAGACCTAGAAAAAACTTATGCGGGTGCTATTGAACGCGGTGGCATCGCTCTTCGAGAACCATGGGTGGAAGAAGATGAAAATGGGAAAGTAAGAAAGGCAATCTTAGGCACATATGGGGATACGATTCACACGCTTGTTGAGCCAATCGATTATAAAGGTGGATTTCTGCCAGGTTTTAAAGCTTGTGAGGACAACTTTGGAGCTCAACCTTCAGGCTTAATCGGTGTTGACCACCTTGTTGGTAATGTGGAAGTAATGGACGAATGGACAAATTATTATGAAAAAGTATTCGGTTTTACTGTTCTGAAACATTTTGATGATGAAAACATTTCGACCGAGTACTCAGCCCTAATGTCAAAAGTTATGATGAATGGAACAGGACGCATTAAGTTCCCGATCAATGAACCTGCTGTAGGAAAACGCAAATCTCAAATTCAAGAATTCCTAGATTACTATAATGGTCAAGGTGTTCAGCATCTTGCCCTTTTAACAAACGATATCATCACCACAGTGGCCACACTAAAAGAAAATGGTGTTGAGTTCTTAAAGACTCCTGACACTTATTACGCAGACCTCGCCAATCGTGTAGGGGATATTGATGAAGATGTGAAACGACTTCAAGAACTTAATATCCTTGTAGACCGTGATGATGAAGGGTACTTGCTCCAAATTTTCACAAAACCATTAGTTGACCGTCCAACTATGTTTATCGAAGTCATTCAGCGTAAAGGTGCACTTGGTTTTGGCGATGGAAACTTTAAAGCATTGTTTGAATCGATTGAACGCGAACAGGAACTTCGTGGAAATATTTAATATGAACCGGCCATCTGGCGTAATACCCAGTATGGCCTCCTATTATAGGAGGTGTGAGGTTGTTGTTAACAAAAGTAAATGGAATGTGGAAAGAGGAAGCGCTCAGTCATTTTATGACCGAACTTATTGATTATGCAGGCCTGTTTCCACCAAGTGCACTTCCGCTTCCAGAAGCAATTTCAAATTATCATGCATATATCCATGATTCAGACAGCTGGATGCTTGGTCCATTTGTTATTCCCGCTTCACGACTGAGTGAACTCGAACCATATAAAGATCAATTTAATGATCAATATCCACTTCGATTATCTGTTATTTTAACGAAACCCCTAGAAATTGAAACGGCTATGGGAGATATTCACCTTTTTTTAGAAACATATAAAACAGCTGGTACCATTGAGGCGATCGAAGTTCCGCTTCCAGAAAAAGTTGATTCTTCTTTCTTAGAGAAACTTGAAAAACAAACAGCCAGTTATCCGATTTATTGTGAAATAACAGGAACGATTGATCAACTTCCATACACATTGGATACTATTCGCTTGATCAATCAAAAATCTTTGAAAAGTATTGGTATTAAAATGCGCATGGGCGGCATTACATCGGATTTATTTCCTTCTGTCGAACAAGTAGCGATTGTTATTCATGAATCTCGAAAAAGAAATCTAACTTTAAAATTCACAGCGGGTCTGCATCATCCAATCCGCCAGTATCGAAATGAAGTGGAAACAAAAATGCATGGCTTTGTTAACGTATTTACAGCAGCCCTTCTTTCCTACTGCCATTCAATAGACAGCAAAATCATTGAAACCATTTTGCTGGATGAGGATCCAACACACTTTTCATTTACACCAGACACGCTTTCTTGGCAGAGTTTATCTATCAGTTCTTCCGAAATCAACAAAGCCCGCACTGTCTTCGCTGCTTCATACGGAAGCTGTAGCTTTGATGAGCCGCGTAAAGAACTTGGTGAACTGACTATTTTTAATGGGGAGGCACCACGATGAAATATTCTTTTATCGAAACAACACCGGAATCACATTTTCCGATTCAAAATTTGCCATATGGTATCTTTCAATTCAAAGACAAAGGCCCGCGTGCCGGTACAGCCATTGGTGAATATGTTCTTGATTTATCTGTAATTGACGATGCCGGGCTGTTAAAGGGGACCGGTGCAGAAGAAAAGAATGTCTTTTCCGCTTCTTCACTCAATCTATTTATGGAACTCGGCCGTCCCGCCTGGACTTCTGTACGTAAGAAATTACAATACCTTTTGGATGCGAACACGCCTGATTTACGTGATGATGAAGAACTTCGTTTAAAAGCGTTCCACCCATTGAAAGATGTAGAGATGCTACTTCCTGCAAAGATAGGAGACTATACAGACTTCTATGCCTCAAGAGAGCACGCAACAAATGTGGGGACTATGTTCAGAGGAAAAGATCATGCACTCATGCCAAACTGGACACACTTGCCGATCGGATATCATGGACGGTCCAGTTCTATCGTTCCAAGTGGTACAAAGGTGCGGCGCCCTTCGGGACAGCGCAAACCAAAAGATGCAGATCCAGTATTTGGTCCATCTATTCAGCTTGATTTCGAACTTGAAATGGGTTGGTTTATTGGACCTGGCAACCGCCCTGGAGAACCAATTCCAGTTAATCAGGCTGAAGATCATGTTTTTGGGCTAGTTCTCGTGAATGACTGGAGTGCACGTGATATTCAAGCATGGGAGTACCAGCCTCTTGGACCATTTAATTCTAAGAATTTCGCTACATCAATCTCTCCTTGGGTTGTGCCGCTAGAAGCACTAGATCCTTTTCGCACACCTGGGCCGCAGCAGGAACCGGAGCCGTTTCCATACTTACAGCAAACAAAAGACGGCGCATTCAATATTAACCTTGAAGCTCATTTGACACCAGAAAACACAGAACAATCAACCAAAATTACGAATACAAATTTTAGCTATCTGTATTGGTCGATTGCTCAACAGGTGGCTCACCATACCATTACTGGATGTAATCTACGCCCTGGTGACATGCATGCATCTGGTACTATCAGCGGTCCTAACCGTGAAGAACGTGGCAGCCTGCTTGAACTTTCATGGCGTGGCACAGAGCCGCTTAAACTTAACAGCGGCGGTAAACGAAGCTGGATTGAAGATGGAGACAAGTTGACTATCAGTGGCTGGTGCCAAGGAGATGGATATCGAATTGGTTTTGGTGAAGTAAGCGGTCAAGTTTTGCCGGCCCTTTCAGAGGCAATGATTTTAGGTACGCAAAACGTGAAGAAGTAGCACCTATATATAAAAGATGACAGCAACGGAAAAGGAGTTTAGTCAATGACACATTATGTTAAAATGGGCCGCATTCCACATAAACGTCATACTCAGTTTCGTAAGGACGATGGAAGCCTATATTATGAGCAATTGATGGGCACGAAAGGTTTCTCGAGTATTCAGTCACTCATTTATCATATCAATCAGCCAACACAAGTTAAGAAAGCAGCAAAAATTCGTGATGTTCATTATGAACTTGAAGAAAAAGATGCGTTAATACATCGTCATTTCCGGACCTGGAATACAAATGTAGGCGGTGATTTTCTAGAAGCCCGCAAAATTTTCCTGGCTAACGATGATGTAGCTCTCGGTGTTGCACGCCCTAATAAGCAGATGGATTATTTTTATCGGAACGGTGAAGGTGACGAATTGTTGTTTGTTCATGAAGGCACGGGCAAGATTGAAAGTATTTTCGGCGATTTAAGTTTCGGACCTGGTGACTATCTTGTCATTCCAATAGGCACAACATATCGTGTAGTTTTAGAGTCAAAGGAAGCTAGATTTTTCATTGTTGAATCAAATTCCTCTATTGTTCCTCCAAAGCGCTATCGCAATGAATTTGGCCAACTCCTTGAGCATTCACCTTATTGCGAGCGTGATTTCCGGACACCAGAAAAACTGGAGCCGAAAGATGAAAAAGGAGAATTTGAAATACGAGTGCGAGCACAAGGTATGATTACATCCTATACGTATGATTTTCATCCGCTTGATGCGGTAGGATGGGATGGTTACCTCTTTCCTTATGCGTTCAGCATTCATGATTTTGAACCGATAACAGGGCGCGTTCATCAGCCACCGCCAGTACATCAGACGTTCGAAGCGCATAATTATGTTGTCTGTTCATTTGTGCCGCGTATGTATGATTACCATCCAGAAGCCATTCCTGCTCCTTATGTCCACAGCAATGTGGACAGTGATGAGGTTCTATACTATGTTCATGGTAACTTCATGAGCCGTCGAGGTATTGAAAAAGGCTCTCTTACCCTTCATCCAAGCGGTTTGCCACATGGGCCGCATCCAGGCAAAATTGAGGCAAGTATCGGTAAAAAAGAAACACAGGAACTAGCCGTCATGGTCGATACATTCCGTCCCTTGTATATCGTAAAGGACGCACACGATATAGAAGATGAAGAATATATGAGCAGCTGGCTGGCAAAATAATTGCTGATAATATCTTAATACCTTACTGAATCTATCATGCACATGATTGAGCATCTCCCCAAATAGATCGATTCTCCCATTATTCTTAATATATTGCCGGAGTAAGATTTCCCCTTGCCCCGGCGTTTTGTTTGTAACCTACTTTTGAAAGTGTCATTACAAGTGGGGATTACAAAAATGACCCCGATTCAAAATCGAGGTCACAGCATCAATAGTATAGGCTCTTTATGCTTGAATGATAGGTTATTCAAATCGTTACTTTCTACTTACTCATATTTAATGCGCTAACATTTTTAGCTGCTTTATTAATATCTTTCTTGTTAAATAAGTATGGCTTGAATTTCCATTCGGCGAACATAACTAGTTGGTCATCATAGTGGTCACTTAGCGTTCCATCTTTTTTTACAAATCCAATTTGACCAGGCGGTGTGATGTTAAAGCCACTCGGCCCTGTCGGAGTCATTTCAATATAATGATTTTCACTTCCACGATTCATTTCAATAATTGGAGTCATTGAGCCATACCCGTGGGGAATAC
Organism: Peribacillus butanolivorans; assembly: GCF_001273755.1. Taxonomy (GTDB): domain Bacteria; phylum Bacillota; class Bacilli; order Bacillales; family DSM-1321; genus Peribacillus; species Peribacillus butanolivorans. The sequence goes on along the minus strand of NZ_LGYA01000001.1, from coordinate 822,017 downwards.
CAATCAATGATTTTTCACCAAAAGTCATCGTTTTTATAGGCATACTCCATTTTTCTGCTTTTAACCCTTTTTCTGATTGCAATTTAGCAAGTACTTCGTTTGTGCTTTCCATTATTATTTTTTCCTGATCTACGTTCACCCATTTATAGTTTGTAGATTCCTTGCTTAATATTTTATATGCTAATGAAGCCCCATAGCGATGATCGGTAATTTCTTTCGTTATTCCATAGAAGTCTCCCAATTCGTCCATAAAGAGTTTATCATGGAGATTATTCCACCATTCATCAAAGAATGCCGCAATCCCTGCATCATAATATCCATCTTTATTTTCGTCTTCTTTTAGATTATTCCATTCTTCCAGTTTTTTAATTAAATAGGTATAGTTCCCGTTGGTTGATTTATTCTTGTCCAACACATCAATCAATAACGGTTTAAAGAGGTTTGCTCGAAGCTGTGCAAAGCTTGCCGTATAATTAATTTCATTAATATCCTCTAATGTAACTTTCCCTCTCGCTTCCATCCCGTTGATATATTGTTGGACTCGATTATCCTCTCCTCAATAATAACTATATTCACCATTTACCCACTCTTTAGAAGGCTTATTGTTCCAATTAACTACATAGCCATTCTTCGGATTGATTACATGAGGGTTCTCTTTAAAAGGAATAAAACCTTTCCACTCATATTCTCCTGTTCCTGGTGTAGGGATTCTTTCATCAATTTTGCTGTTTCTTACTGGATATCTCCCTACATGATAATACGCTATATCACCTTTCTTATCCGCATAATACCAATTCAAAGACATCGTATATTCACTAGCTGCATTCTCAAAGTCTTTTAAGTTTTTTGCCCAATTCGCTTTCATGTAAGCCGACATGCTTTGGGCCTCAGTTCCACGGAAAGACCACGACTTACTGTATGCCACGTTATTTGTTTCATCTCTACTAATTACAGGCCCATGTACTGTCCGATAATAAATCTTTTCTACTGTTTTCTTTTCTCCATTGTCTCCTTTGACTGTGAAAGATTCCTTCCTCTTTTCCATGTCTCTCCACTTCCCTTTGTATAAATACTGGGAAGAGTTCTTCGCATTCAATTTTTCCTCAAAGATATCGGTTACATTTCCGTACCCAGCTGTAGCACTTAGAGCAAAGTGATTGTTGGCTCCGAACATGATGAAAGGATAGCCTATGAATCCTGAACCTTCCATATCAAAACCTGGCGCATGCAAACCTACCTCGTACAAAAATCCAGGAGCAACAAATCCTACTTGTGGTCCACTGAATAATAAAGCATTTCCTGTTGCAGATTTCTCGGAACCGACTATGGCGGCATTACTGCCTATCTTTAACGGTAATCCAAGTTCTTCAGATGATTGGACAAAATTCTCCCTTTCCTTTCCGACTTTTTCAGAAGCTTTGATTACAGCTGAAGACATTATTTGAAGGGTTTGAGAAGACGAGTCTCTTTTTGGTTTCCCCTCACTTACAATGCTTGTAGGAGCGCTAGGATCATTTTTCCACACTAAATCATCAAACATTTTCCGGGAAACTTCTGTCCCATATTCATCTTCTAGCTTTGCAAGTATCTCTGCGTTTTTTAACTCCTGGTGATTATCCATAAAATAGGTCATGGATACCATATAAACACGGACAACATCTGTTGAAGTCCATTTTTGCGGTAAAAACTGATATTCATGAAACTCCTTCGAAAGCTTATCATCTGGATCTTTTAAAGCTTCATTTACATAACGTGAAATACCTTCAGCAAATTTTGCTATTAATTCTTTTGGCTGACGATCCAGACCATCAATCATTTTTTTAATTTCTTTATTACTATATCCATCTCTTCTGGATTGCTCATCTTTTGAAAGATAACCCTCTCCAAAAATTTCTGAAACGGTCCCCTCATTTCCGCGACGGAACATTTCCAACTGAAATAGTCGATCCTTTGCCATAACATATCCATACGCTTCATATAAATCTTTTTTATTTTTAGCGTATAAATGGGGTACTCCAAAATTATCACGTACTACTTTGACCCCTTCATTCTTATCCTCCCCAGCAAAAACTAGATTTTGAGGAAAAATGAAAACAAATAGGATTATGACTGATATTAGCCACTTCGTCTTCATAATTACATTTCCACCTCCACTTTTTATAACACTTATATCACGAATCATAACCTTACCGTTATACTAATTCAAGATAATATTTAAATATTTAGAACTTTCAGGAATATATTATTAGTTTTTATCTTACTCTATCCAACTTTTGTTCTAAATCCCTTAGTCATGTGAGTATTCCTTTAATTTCAGCTAATATTTTATTATATTAAAATATAAAATTCTCCAAAATTAACAGCCAAATTAGCCTTATTATTAATTCAGAGAGGTATGAGAAAATAGCTCATATTATTAAAGAAGGAACTTCTTCCTTCGTCTTTGACTGCATAGGTCAAAATAATTTTGCCGGTAACTTGATCGCTTCTGATTTGAATATGACATTTATAAGGAATCATGTTTGCAAGGTTGCAAGAAAATCATACGTTGAAAAACAGTGTGTTTCACAAATTACATAATAAAAGCAATACGACCATTTCCTCCGTCCATTTGGGTTTATTGGTGTAATTTAAGGTATAGAATCATTACTTCGAAAAAAAACTATTAAAATAGCTTGAAAATCAATGTCCTTGTCCTATTGTTTTTCTAATAACTTGTAATACCATTGTTTCTTTTCCACTTTATTCTTTTTCGCTATAATGAGATAGATAGTGAGAAAGAAGGTGAACACGATGCTTGAAAATCTTAAACAAAAATTTCCAAACGCTCTTTCCAATATACAAGATACGAAGAACATTACTTCTTATATTTGGTTTGAAGACTCTATTGGGAGCACAATCGGTATTCCCCGTTCAGAAATTTCGGCCGAGGAAATCCGTTTGTTGGAACTACTCTTTACTCCTTTATTTTTCCAAAATAAAATTAACACGTTTCCTCACACACCATGGAATACTTTTTTATTCGAACCTAATGCACCCTTGCCTTTAACAAGCTGGGAGAATGTCCGGTTTATCCACTTTAATCTGACTCATGCTGATTTTTCGCACTCCCATTTCGAGGATGCCTTCCTCGCATTTGTCCCATCTGATTCAGTCTTGATCTGGGAAAATGAAAAGGCGGGTATTTTAATTGAAACAGACACAGATGAGTGGTTATCAAAAAATGAACTGCTTGCTATTTCAACCACGCTTGAGAGTGATTTTTATGTTAAGACTCGAATGTTTACCGGTCGCTTTCACCCTGTAAACCAAGAACTCCCTTATCACAGAAATCAGGAGAATAAGTGTTTTGACCTGGCACAATTGCATTTGCCAGATTTAAAAGTGACTGATTTGGCCGACATCATTCCTCACTCACTGATAAGTGACCAATCTGCAACGAGTAAAACTTGGTATATCAATGAAATACTCGGTAAAACCATGAATGATACTGAACTAATGAAGACGATAAAAACGTATATTGAGTGTAATTCCAATGCAACCTATGCCGCAAAGCAACTTTATATACATCGAAACAGCCTACAATACCGAATAGATAAATTCACTGAAAAAACTGGACTCGATATTAGAAACTTTCCGCATGCCTTGGCTGCTTACTTAATTCTTTTGCTGAATGATTAACTATTATTTGCAAAGTTAACAAAGGAATTATTATCCTTTTTTGTGCAGTGTGCCTATACTTTTTTCCAATTTGATAGATTAGACTATAGTTATTGGTACAAGTAATTAGGAGTTTAAAAGGGGGAATTTTCATGGCAGAGTTAGTATTAGATCATATATTTAAGGTTTATGATAAAAAAGAAACAGCTGTTAAAGATTTTAACCTTCGTGTGGCCGATAAAGAATTCATTGTTTTCGTGGGACCGTCCGGTTGCGGGAAATCGACGACTTTACGGATGATTGCCGGACTTGAGGACATTTCCCAAGGAGATTTATATATAGACGGCAAGCGGGTCAATGATGTCCCACCAAAAGATCGTGATATTGCGATGGTTTTTCAGAACTACGCCTTATATCCTCATATGTCCGTCTATGACAATATGGCATTTGGATTAAAGCTCCGTAAAACGCCAAAAATGGAAATCAAGCAGCGGGTCAATGACGCAGCAAAAATCCTCGGTCTCGAAGACCTTTTAAATAGGAAGCCGAAAGCACTTTCAGGTGGACAACGCCAGCGTGTGGCACTCGGTCGTGCAATTGTACGAGACGCAAAAGTTTTTTTAATGGATGAGCCATTATCAAATCTTGACGCCAAACTCAGGGTTCAAATGCGTGCTGAAATCGCAAAACTACATAAACGACTGGACACTACAACAATTTATGTCACTCATGATCAAACAGAAGCAATGACCATGGCCACACGACTTGTTGTTATGAAGGACGGTATCATCCAACAGGTCGGCGCACCAAAAGACGTGTACGAGAAACCAGTGAATGTCTTCGTGGGTGGCTTTATCGGATCACCAGCTATGAACTTCTTTACCGGAACATTAAAAGAAGGCATCATTAAAATTGGGGAGCAAACGCTTGAAGTACCCGAATTGAAAATGAATACGTTGCGTGATCAAGGCTATATCGGAAAAGAAATTATCCTTGGCATCCGTCCAGAGGATTTCCATAATGAAGGAGCTTACATCAAGGAGTCTCCAAACACTACATTCACGGCTCAAGTCGATGTAGCTGAACTCATGGGCGCCGAAATTATGCTCTACTCGACATTCGCTGGCCAGGACTTCGTCGCGCGCATCGATGCCAAAAACATCATCCAAGCAGGCGATAATATTGAACTTGCTCTCGACATGAATAAAGCCCACTTTTTTGATAAAGGGTCCGAGCAGCGCATTTTTGCTGAAGGAGAATCACAAATGGAGTATGGCTTGAAGTTACTTTCTAATTAAATTTCATATCCAAACAAAGACCCGTTCATATGAATGGGTCTTTGTGCGTATATTTCAGCTAAGGTCTTGAACTCTACTATATCTATAAAAAATCTATTCCTGCACAAGTACCACTTCATCATGTCCACATTTAGAGCAGTTCATGATGTGTGGACATTGACCTTTTTGGAGCGATTGCGGGTATCCATCGTTTTGCTTAAGTGTGTCTATATCCATGTATGCACTGTATGAATCTGCATAATCCATGAATTTTCCTTTATCATCAAGATCACTGCCACATTCCGGGCAATTCACATGAATTTTTCTGAGGCCGTTGCAAAGCGGGCATAAAGCCATTGTATTCCCTCCTGTTCTAGAAACTTATATACTCAGTATTTGTTTATTCTATTATTTTAACACCTTAAACACCCTCCCTAAAAACAGCGGGAGGGTGATCATAAGCAATTATTTATTAACCATGTTAGCAGGATCTACCCATGCTTTAAATTCATCATCAGTCAAGAATTCCAATTTCAACGCTGCTTCTTTTAATGTAGAGTTGTCTTTGAATGCAGTTTTGGCAATTTTAGCTGCTTTTTCATAACCGATATGTGGGTTCAATGCTGTTACTAGCATAAGAGAACGGTCAACATTTTCTTTGATTTTATCTTCATTTGCTGTGATGCCTACTGCACAATTATTGTTGAAAGAGTGAATGCCTTCTGTCAATAATTTAACAGTTTGTAGGAAGTTATAAATGATAACTGGTTTGAATACGTTCAATTCGAAGTTACCTTGGCTTGCTGCAAAGCCGATTGTTGCATCGTTACCAACAATTTGTGTCGCAATCATTGTTAGCGCTTCACTTTGTGTTGGATTTACTTTACCTGGCATGATAGAGCTACCTGGCTCGTTTTCAGGAATAGCGATTTCACCGATTCCGCTTCTTGGGCCGCTTGCCAGCCATCTAACATCGTTCGCAATTTTCATTAAGTCCGCTGCTAATGCTTTTAATGCGCCATGAGCGTAAACAATTTCGTTATGACTTGTTAATGCATGGAACTTATTATCCGATGTTACGAAAGAATGTCCTGTATCCGCCGCGATTTGTTTTGCAGAAAGTCCTGGAAATTCTTTTTTCGTATTGATCCCAGTACCTACAGCTGTACCGCCTAGTGCTAGATTCAATAGTTTTTGACTGCTTTCTTCAATCATCACTAAGTCTTTATCAAGCATCGCTTTCCAACCAGAGATTTCTTGACCTAAAGTTAGTGGTGTTGCATCTTGAAGATGTGTACGTCCAATTTTCACAAGATCCCAGAATTCTTTTTCTTTTGCTGCAAAAGTATCACGAAGTACTTTAATCGCCGGTACTAATTTTTCAGCAACTTCCATATAGGCTGCAATATGCATAGCCGTTGGGAATGTGTCATTAGAGCTTTGCGCCTTGTTGACATCATCATTTGGGTGAAGGGTTTCGGACTCACCGTTTTCTTTTAACCATTCATTCCCTTTGTTAGCGACCACTTCATTCACATTCATATTACTTTGCGTGCCACTGCCTGTTTGCCAGACCACAAGGGGGAAATGTTCATCAAGTGTACCTTCTAGAATTTCGCCACAAATTTTAACGATGGCATTCTTTTTCACTTCTGAAAGATCACCAAGGTCATAGTTCACTTTAGCTGCCGCTTGCTTTACATATGCAAACGCACGGACTAATTCAATCGGCATTTTTTCATTACCAATTTTGAAGTTGTTACGGCTTCTCTCGGTTTGTGCTCCCCAATACTTATCAGCAGGAACTTTCACTTCACCCATCGTATCTCGTTCGATTCTGTATTCCATGTGTTCTCCTCCTATGTTTGCACTATCCACCGAAAACCTTATGTATATGAAATGAATAATGACATATTATTAATTCTCTCTATTCATTGTACAAATTTTATTATTTTAAAGCAAAAAAACTGAACAAAACCTTCCCTATATTTCAGAAAATCCATTTAATTAAACAAAGTCTTTTAAAGAATCTCAACACCTTATACCATCGGTTTCCACAATATTTTAGGGGTTTTTTATTGGACCAATCATGTTTTGACAACGCTAGTCCTAATTAACCAATAAAGAATTATCAAGCAATATTTTCCCAGAATGTTCTTGACAGCACTTTATATATATAGTAAATTCAAAAGAAATTGAATAATCTAAACTCTTATCGAGAGAGGTATAGGGAATGGCCCGATGACACCTCAGCAACCTTCATTTGTTTCAAACCAATGAAAAGGTGCTAATTCCACAAGTTTGTGAACTTGGAAGATAAGAAGAATGACTCGTCCATACTTAACCAAGTCTTCTTCTTAAAGAAGACTTTTTTTATTTTATAAAACACAAAGGAGCAGTGAAAACTATGTATAAAACAGAAACATATCTTGCTCAACTAGGTAATCGCAGTGAAACGGCGACAGGAACAGTCAATCCGCCGGTTTACTTTTCGACAGCTTTCCGTCACGAAGGAATTGGCCAATCAACTGGATTCGATTACACAAGGACAGGTAATCCAACACGTCAACTTTTGGAACAATCCATCGCCAACCTTGAAAGAGGCGACCAAGGATATGCCTGCAGTTCAGGAATGGCGGCCATTTCGACCATACTAGCCTTATTTAAATCAGGTGATGCATGGATAGTCAGCGAAGATCTATATGGTGGTACATATCGTTTGCTAGAACAAGGTTTTAAAAAATGGGGCTTACAGTGTGACTATGTAAACACTTGTTGTTTAGAGGATATCGAAAAAGCTATTACTCCTCAAACAAAAGCCATCTTTATCGAAACTCCCACTAACCCTCTTATGCAGCAAACAGATATTAGCGCTGTTGCCGCACTTGCCAAACAATTTAATTTACTGTTGATTGTTGACAACACTTTTTATACGCCGCTTCTGCAGCAGCCTATCCTGCTTGGAGCTGATATTGTAATCCATAGCGCAACGAAGTATCTCGGTGGTCATAATGATGTTCTGGCTGGACTAATCGTGGCTAAAGGTGCAGAATTATGTGATTCGATTGCCTTCCATCATAATGGAACAGGAGCGGTGTTGAGCCCATTTGATTCATGGCTGTTAATGCGCGGAATGAAAACCCTGGCACTGCGGATGGAACGTCATGAAAAGAACGCCAAAATCCTTGTAGATTATTTATCAGAACATGAATGTGTAACGGACGTCCTGTATCCCGGTAGAGGTGGTATGATTTCTTTCCGGATAATTGACGAAGCAGCTGTCAATCCATTTTTACAATCACTTTCATTAATTTCATTTGCAGAAAGTCTTGGAGGCGTTGAAAGCTTCATCACCTATCCGGCTACACAAACACATGCCGATATCCCTCTTGAAGTTAGAACTGCTAATGGGGTTTGTAATCGACTTCTACGCTTCTCGGTTGGCATCGAAGACAGCGACGATTTAATTCAAGACCTGCAACAAGCATTTGCACATGTAAAAAGGGAGGCACTACGATGACAAATCATGATTTCAGTTTTGAAACCAAATTACTTCATAACCAGCATAAATTCGATCCGACAACAGGCGGTGTGAGCGTCCCTATTCAGCACGCTTCCACTTTCCATCAAACTGATATCGATACATTCGGCAAGTACGATTACAGCAGGAGCGGAAATCCAACACGGGAAGCACTTGAAGATATCATTGCCGAGCTTGAAGATGGTACTCGCGGCTTTGCCTTTTCATCAGGTATGGCGGCCATTTCAACAGCATTCCTTCTGCTTTCTGCTGGCGACCATATCGTCATCTCAGAAGATGTGTATGGCGGTACGTTCCGGATGGTTACAAGCGTGTTGACCCGCTTCAACATCGAGCATACTTTCGTTGATATGACGGACCTCGAAAGCGTTAAAGCAGCCGTTCAACCTAATACGAGAGCGATATACATTGAAACACCTTCAAATCCATTGCTTAAGGTGACTGATATTAAAGCCGTTTGTGATATCGCAAAAAAAGTCGGCGCATTGAGTTTTGTCGACAATACATTCTTGACACCAGCTCTGCAAAAACCGCTGAACTTAGGCGCGGATGTTGTCCTTCATAGTGCGACGAAGTTTTTATCCGGACACAGTGATGTCGTAGCTGGGCTTGCTGTCGTAAAAGATCCTGAATTGGCTGAAAGACTCGGTTCCCTTCAAAACTCCTTTGGTGCGGTACTTGGTGTCCAGGATGCCTGGCTTGTTATGAGAGGTCTGAAAACCTTGTCTGTACGAATGGAACACTCTCAAAAAGGAGCAGAAAAAATTGCAGACTACTTAAAACAGCAGCCATTAGTGAAAAAGGTGTATTACCCTGGACTTACTGATCATCCACAGCATGCAATCCAGGAAGGACAGGCCCTTGGTGCAGGTGCAGTTTTATCATTTGAATTAGAAAGCGAAGAAATTTTCCGCTCATTTGTGAACACTGTCGAACTTCCTGTTTTTGCGGTTAGTCTTGGAGCAGTGGAATCGATATTATCCTATCCGGCAAAAATGTCCCATGCTGCCATGCCTGCTGATGAAAGGGAAAAACGAGGCATCACCAACAGCCTGCTTCGTCTCTCTGTCGGCCTTGAGAATCCAGATGATTTAATTAAAGACTTTGACGCTGCTCTTATAAAAAGTGCAAAAGCGCATGCTATTCCAGTTAAATAAAATATATAGAAAAAAAGGGTGCCTGGAGCAACCCTTTTTTCTATTATTAGGATTTTAAATGAGGCATTCACTACGTTATTACTAAAAAAATTATAAACCTTAATTTACCCACGAGTTCTTCCATCTCCCAAAATAAAAATAAAGGCCATCGATTTCTCGATAGCCTTAACATCATTTCTTCATATTATATTTTTCTAGGAAGCGATCCACACGTCCGCCTTTTTCAGCAAATTTCTGCTTGCCGGTATAAAAAGGATGCGTATCTGAACTAATCTCTACTTTTAATAAAGGATAAGTTTGACCGTCTTCCCACTTAATTGTTTCGTTAGATTTTTTCGTAGAGCCTGTAATAAATTTATAACCACTGTTAGTATCCATAAATACTACTTGCTGATAATCAGGATGAATTCCTTGTTTCATTATTATCACCTCTTCGTAAGTATCCCTCATTTTCTAGGTTTTATCCAGCCATTCCCTTATGCGACCCAGCCTGCAGTTCATACATTTGATAGTACTTTCCTTTCAACTCCATTAATTCTTCATGTGTCCCCTGCTCAGAAATCTGCCCTTTATCCAGTACAAGAATTTGATCGGCATTTTTAATCGTGGAAAGCCTATGTGCAATGATAAAGGTCGTTCTTCCTTTCTTCAGTACTTCCATTCCTTCCTGGATAATGGCCTCTGTTTCTGTATCGATGCTTGCTGTGGCTTCATCCAAAATCAAAATAGCCGGATTAAATGCGAGCGCGCGTGCAAAAGAGATTAGCTGCCGCTGTCCTGAAGACAATGTCCCGCCTTTTTCAATAACCGGCTCATCTAACCCTAGAGGCAGATGCTTCAGCACTTTGTCCCCGCCTACATCTTTTAATGACTTTTCAACCATTTCCCTTGTGATATCTTTATGATTAAGGCTGATATTGGAAGCTATGGTTCCAGTAAATAAATATGGATCCTGAAGGACAATTCCCATATGCTCTCTAAGAGTTTGATGAGGAATATCTAAAATATCCCTTCCATCAATCTTGATTTGTCCTTCACTACTATCATAGAAACGGAACAACAAATTCATTATTGAACTTTTTCCCGACCCAGTATGACCAACTAAAGCTACTGTCTCACCTTGTTGCGCAGAAAATGAAATGTTTTTTAACACATATTCATTTTCTTTATAGCCGAATGAGACATTTTCGAATTGCACGTTTCCTTTATATCGGGAAATGTTTTCATCACTGACTTCTAATCCCTGCTCATCCAATAAACTGAATGCCCTCTCCCCTGCAACAAGAGCTTGTTCTAGGTTAGCAAACTGATTGACAATCCCGTGAAGCGGATGAAGCAGACGACTGATCAAATCAACAATTGCATACATCAACCCTAAAGAAATAGCTGAACTTGCTGTAAGCGACATCCCGCCGAAATACCAGACAAATGCTATTAGCGCCATAACCTTAATGACACCAATCAAGTTTCCTCCCGTTAATGAATTTAAATTGAGCATTTTATTTTGATACGAGTAATGCTCCCGGTTCAATTTTTCGAAAGAATGTTTTGTCTCCTTTTCACGCCCGAATGCCTGAATGACGTTCATTCCTTGAATGGATTCATTGATCATCCCGTTAATATCACTGACTCGTTCCCGAATGATGTGATTATATTTCGAGGCGAACTTGCGATATACCTTCGTCCAGATAACGATAATGGGAATAAGTATAAGGCCCATGAGCCCTGCACGCGCATCCAAAATATACAAAGCAATGAGAACGCCGATAATATTAATCGTGCTTGAAAAGAAGTTAGCGAGCACCGTCACATATAACTCTCGAATCGCCTCAGTATCATTAGTAACCCTAGCAACAACTTTCCCAGCGGGCATATTATCGAAATAACGAATGGGCAATCGGGAAATATGTGTAAAAATATCATTTCGCATCTTCTGAATAATTCGATTCGCAGCTTTCTGTAAATAAAAACTCTGCCCATATTGAAAAACAGAAGAAATGATAACAAGACCAAAGTAAAAAGCTACAAGCTTCATAATTCGCGGAATTTCTGGTTGGTAAAACTCCATTAATTTCTGACTTGTTAATTTCTCTACTGATACCATTTGCTCTTTTCCGTTTTTCTCAATTATTAATGTTTGGTTTTCTAAAGTTCTATCGCCATCGATGGCAACAGCTTCATTGACGAAGACGAATTGATTGCCAACCTGCAATACATGGACTTCTTTTCCTTTCTTCTCATCTTCAGTAAAATAATCTGCCCGTTTATACCAATTTTCACCGTACTCGACAGCATCTTTCCCTTTTTCCGTTTCATACCAAGAAGATTCGATACCAAGTATGTGAGAATCAATGATTTTTTTAGCGATGAATGGACCCGTTAAGTCAGCGGCAACGGAAAGCGCTAGCATGATTAGGGCACCAATAATCAATTTTTTATAAAGAGCAGCATATTGATAGAGTTTCTTTACGACCTTCATGCTCTCACCTCCGTTTCTGCGTCAACTTGCTGTCGCTCATATTGCTCCCTATACCAGCCATTTTGCTTCAGTAAATCTTCGTGAGTTCCTTCTTGGATAATCTTCCCGCTGTCCAACACGATAATTCGATCCGCATGCTGAACGGCTGATAAGCGATGAGTTGTGATGATGGTCGTTTTCCCCGACCGTTCATTTTGGATATTTTCAATGATTGTCGTTTCTGTCTTTGCATCGACGGCTGATAAGGAATCATCCAATATAAGGATTTCCGGATTTTTAATCAGGGCCCTTGCAATCGAAATCCGTTGCTTCTGCCCACCTGAAAGAGCGACCCCCTTTTCACCGACAAGTGTCTCAAGACGCTTAGGCAGCATCGTTAAATCCTTCTCAAAATCCGCAAGCCGGATAGCTTCAGCCAGTTCATCTTCCGTTGCATCCATTTTACCGAATAAGATATTGTCTCTCACAGACTTTGAGAATAAAAAATGATCCTGCGGAACGTACCCAATCCATTTACGAATATCTTCAAGCTCCAGTTTCTCTAACGGCATACCTGAAAAAGCAATCTCCCCGTTTCCTAATGGATATTCCCGTAGTAACTGCTTCACGAATGTTGTTTTTCCACTTCCTGTTTTTCCTACGATTCCCAAGGTTTGCCCACGCTCAAGTTGAACGGAAATATTGGAGAGATTAACAACTGTGGAAGATGGATAAGTAAAAGAAACTTGATCAAATTCAATATTTTCCGGATTAGAAATCCTCTCCGGCTTTAATGAATTTTTCACATCCGCTTCATAAGAAAGAGTATCTTGAACACGGTCAAGCGAAGCATTTCCCCTTTGCATGACGTTGATTAGTTCACCCACCGCAATCATCGGCCAGATTAACATTCCAAGATACACATTGAATGAAACAAGACCTCCTAGTGTAATGGTTTGTTGAAAAACAAGATAGGCACCGTAACCCAAACTGATTAAATAACTGATACCGATGATAATGCTAATCGTCGGGTCAAAGAGTGCATCAATTTTCGCTACCTCGAGGTTTTTACGATATACATCCTCAGTCATTTCATCAAATCGCTTTTCGTCCTCCCGTTCCTGAACATAGGCACGGATGACCCGTACACCAGAAATGGATTCCAGCACTTTGTCATTTAAGTTACCAAAGGCTGCCTGTGCATCCGTAAAACGTTTATAAATTTTTTTCACGTAAATTTGCATCATTAGGGCCATGATTGGAAGTGGCAACACAGCCGCAATCGTCAATTGCCAGCTGATAGTTGCACCCATCATAATCACAACCGTGATAGTAAATAGAACTGAGTCAACGAGCGTTAATATCCCAAACCCAGCAGTGAGCGAGATTGCCTTTAAATCATTGGTGGCCCTTGCCATTAAATCTCCTGTCCGGTTTTTTTCATAAAAAGCCGGCGTCATTTTCAACAAGTGCCCCATAAACCCGGATCTAAGTTTTCGTTCGACCAAGTTTCCGCCGCCGAATAAAAGATAACTCCATAAGTACCCAAATAGATAGCTGACACATAGGACAATGAGCAAATAGATAACGTATTTCATGATTCCTTCTTGCGTCATGTTGCCGTTGTTCATGTCATCAATGGCATTCCCGACAAGCTTTGGTGGAATAACCTCCATAATATTCACTAGACATAAAAATAAAATGGCCCAGGTATAACGCTGCCATTGCTCTTTAAAGTACCAGGACAGCTTTTTAAATATCGCAAACATGAATTCCCCTCCCTTATGTTCTCACCATTAATTTGCTAGCCGCTTTCTGGATCTCCTGGTTGGAGTAGAACCACCATTGTTATTTGTCTCATTAATAATTCCTCCTATCTTTTATATTGAAAGGATGCTATTGCATCGGATTCCCTAAATAACAAAAAGCCCCCGTTAATTAAGCGGAAGCTTTTTTAGATGCGTAAGAAACACATATAAAAGGCGCAGGCCGCGAAACTTCCACAACCTGCGCTTAAAAATAATCAATGAGCACGTTCGATCCTTTGTCTATAAAAACAAAGTCTCAAGGCAGGCGGATGTATGAAAATATACGATTATCACATCAATGTGTTTATCTAATTTAGTCATGACGTTCGCCTCCATTTATTATAAATTATTGGATATTTTTACCTTGTGTTTAAAGATTACTATGGGTGTATATTTTTGTCAATTGTGACTTTTCTAGATTATTAATGAATAATCCTTTATTCTTATAAGTACGACTCAACCTTAAGGAGGTTCAGCATATGCATTGGAGAAAATATATACTCCTAGCGGTACCCTTTTTATTTTCATCCATATTCATCTTATTTGCCGTTCCGGTCCAGTATAGACCGCTATCATTCATTCCCGTGTTACTTTTCTGGATAGTTTATTATATTTTATTGAACCGGGAAAAGAAGAAGAAAAGTAATCGATGACGATAAAATTTCCTCATCAGTCAACAATTTGAGGGCGATGCAAAGGCAAAGCCCTTTCTTGGTGCGCTGCATATAATAAGTAAAAAACATTCGTGGTGATTGTATGTTCTCGCAATATGTGCAGAAGTTGATAGGCAAACCACCTGTCAAAACTAAACCGATTATTGATGCAGAAAGGTTTGGCACTCTAAAATCCCTATTACAAAAAGAGCTTTTTCACCCTTTAGATGAATAAAAGCATTTTTGCCTGAGGAAACGGCTCTAGTAAAGAGCGTACGTACAGAGACAGCTGCCATGAACCGGAAAGGACTCAAGCTTATCTTTCCTATTACAGGCGGAATCCCGAGGTTCATTGGTCTTTTTTAGCTCATATGGTTTCCAGAAACGGTGGATACCATATGACTGATTTAAAGAGTTCATCCATGACCCATCTCTTCAGTAAAGAGGATCGGCAAAAATTTTTCTTTTCCTCGAACGCGCAAATTCAGCAGTCTTTGCAGATTCCTTTCCACAGCTCCTTTTATATGAACATTCCAAACGAAGAAAGTTTCCATTAAGAAAGTTTCTACAAATCTTTCATATTTCAAGATTCATGGCACCGATATGGGAATCGTTTTTAAATGAACCTCATTCACCTCTATTAACATCCGCTCTTATCATCAATGAACAAAGAATGCTTCAGGAAAGGGTAATTAACCGTACCCGACATGGTGAAATCCTAAGAAGGCTTGATTTTCAGCTGCAGGAACTTTTAGGGTTTACGACGGTTATCTTTCCTTATGCAAAAAAGCAAGACAGACTCTATTCCTTAACTGGACTAACCGTTGAGCGCTTTGCTGATCCGAAGCAGCGTATTGAAACTGGAAAAATCTTATATCAACTTCTCTTTCAGAATCCAACTGTTTTTCAAGGTGTGGGGCAATTTGCAAAAGCAGTTCACCATACTGGTTCTCGGGAGGATTATTGGAAGTCCATTTTCACCTCTGAAACGCCTTCTGCAATAGAATGTAAAGTTTACAGTCCCACTCTACTTGATGCCTGGAGCGACCACACCTTCTTTCCTTTACCTTCAATCGATTGGTTTACAATGGAAAGCTTCATCGAAGATTTACAAACCTTCCCGATTATAAAAAAGGTAGACTTGACCAACAAGGTGCTCGAAAATATCCAGCAACTCAAAAACATCAATAAATTGAAGTCAATTATCTAGTTTCACGCCTCTTACTTTGAATACCCCATCCTCCATTTGGCAAGAATGGTTAGCAAAAAGAATGGGTGAAGCGAAATGAGAGGCATTGTACTAATGAATCCAAACTACATGATCGGTGATTTACATACGAATGAAAGCTTTGCAATCCAAAAGATTGTGACGGACAAATATATAGAAGAAAAAAATATTTCCCGGGTCATACTAAATCCTTATCAGCTCTATCCTTATTACACCATCCCACATGTACTTCTCTCTAATTTACAAAATAAAAAGGCAGATACGATTGATTGCCTCGTGCTACATTCTATTGAAACGATGGAACGGTTTATCTATATCTACCCTGAAAAGTGGCTCGATCTTTGCGGATATTTCAAAGAGATAATCTGTGTAGTAGACCAAACTCCTGTAAGGAAAAATGAAGTAAATTAGGTATAGCCCTATTTATAAGTCACAAAAATCAACATACTTAAGGCGGTGTTAATCAGCAACAAATAAAATGATTCTCTATCACGAGTTCCATATTCTATGAATTCGCTTGATTCCAAAGAAAGAACATCACGATGGTGGTAAGCGCTGAAAGCGCCGGTCAACATCCTGGTTGTTCATAGTTTATTTACAGCAGCAATCTACCAGGTTTAAATACCCAGATAAACAAACCGGTTCCAGAGACAGTATATATTTTCTCCTCTTCTTTATCTTTTTTTCTCCTCCCATTTGAACTTCCGTATTACATGAAAAACCATACTTTTTCTATAGAGCATACGTCTTTTTCCAATCTTTCTCTTACCGCATAAATGGTTTAAATCTGCATCCTGCAGATTTTTTTTTGCTGTTCGCCCGACAACCTTTCTACTTCCCTTTATACCCATTATTAATAGATCATTTAATATATTTAAACGTTTCTAATTGTTAGAATACAAGCAATTCTTAATATCTTTAACAATATTTTGGTAATATAGATAATTTTACGGATAAAGCATAGAAAAATTAGTTAATTTTATATATCATTAGAGATAGGAATTTTCTTTTATTTTACTTTTACTAGAAAGGAATGATGAAAATGGCTAAAGAAAAAAAGAAAAAAACCCCAATTCCTTTCCGCCTGAACTTTATGTTCTTTTTAATATTCATTTTATTTTCAAGCCTAATAATAAGACTTGGGATCGTCCAAATTGTGTATGGAGATGATTATCTCCGCGAAGTTGATCGAACGGAAAATGATGTGGCTAATACCCCCGTTCCCCGTGGTAAGATGTTTGACCGCAACTTAAATCCGGTTGTTGATAATGAACCTCTTAATGCTATTACTTACACGAAATACCCGAATACAAAAACAGCTGATATGGTGAAGACAGCTGAGATTCTTGCTACATTGATAGAAATGGATACGAAAAAAGTTAGAGACCCAGATAAAAAAGATTTTTGGATTTTAAAAAATCCAGAAAAAGCGGAAGCATTGATTACCAAGGCCGAAAGGCAGAAAGTAGTCGAAAAGAAATTAGAACAAAAAGATCTATACAAACTTCAATTAGAGCGAGTCACTGAAGATAATCTCAAGGAATTTACCAAGGGTGAATTGGAAGTTATAGCCATCTTCCGTGAATTCAATAGCGGTTATGCCCTTACACCGTCCATTGTTAAAAATAAAGATGTCTCCACAAATGAATTTGCCCGGGTAAGTGAACATTTGGATGAATTGCCCGGCGTGGATGTGACAACCGATTGGGAAAGAACCTACAAGTATGACGAAACTTTGCGTTCGGTACTAGGCAAAGTTTCTTCTTCTGAAGAAGGTCTTCCAAGTGAAAATATTGATTATTATCTAGCCCGTGACTATACCAGGAATGACCGTGTTGGAAAAAGTTACATCGAAAAACAATATGAAGATGTCCTGCGCGGTCAAAAAACTCGGGTTGAAAATGTCCTGAGCAAAGGGGAAGTCATCAAAACGGATACTATCACGGAAGGTCAAAGTGGAAAAGACTTAGTACTGTCACTTGATATGGAGCTGCAGCAAACGGTTGAAGATATCATTGAAAGAGAATTACGCCGAACGAAAGCTAGAGGAAATACCTACCTATTAGACCGTGCCTTCGTCGTTTTAATGGATCCAAATACCGGTGAAGTTTTAACGATGGCCGGTAAACAATATGCACGCAACAGTAAAACCGGTTTAACTGAAATGAACGATTTTGCTCTTGGAAACATTACAACCTCCTATACGATGGGTTCATCGGTTAAAGGGGCTACAGTCTACACAGGTTTTCAAACGGGAGCCATCTCACCAGGGTCAGCTTTTTTTGACCGAAAACTAAAGTTAGCAGGGGCTCCCCCAAAAGGGTCTTATAGCGATTTGGGTTATGTAACGGATGTCACCGCGTTAAAAAAATCGTCGAATGTCTTTATGTTCATGACAGCAATCAAAATTGCCGGCGGGCATTATGTTCCAAATCGGCCGCTAGGAATTAATCGAGAAGCCTATGCAATCATGCGGAATCATTTTGCACAATTTGGATTAGGTGTACGTACCGGTATCGATCTACCTAATGAATCTGTCGGTTTTAAAGGAGTCGATATGTCAACAGACGGTTTGCTACTGGATTTATCGATTGGACAGTATGATACATACACGCCTATGCAATTGGCACAGTACGCATCGACAATTGCAAACGGTGGAAAAAGGCTGGAGCCTCATATGGTCAAAGAAATCAGGAATCCTTCTTACGAACACAAAGAATTGGGTAGCGTTTTTAAATCAATGAGCCCCAAAGTGTTAAACGATTTAGATGGTAATGACATTTGGATTCAACGAGTCCAGGAAGGGTTTAGACAGGTTGCACAGGAACCAGGTGGAACAGCATATAAATATTTCGGAGGAAAATCCTACCGTGCGGCTGCCAAAACGGGTACTGCTGAAGCCTTTTATGATGGACCCCGAAGAAATCAATATAGTGAACCAGTCGATACTATCAATCTAACACTTGCAGGGTATGCACCTCACAATAATCCAGAAGTGGCATTCTCTGTCGTCGTGCCATGGGTATATCAAGGCAAACCTTCTGACGATATTAACAAACGAATCGGCCGAGACGTAATGGACGCCTATTTTAAGTTAAAGGAAAAAAGATTAAAAGGTGAATCTGATAAAGACAAGGAAATTGAGAATACTCCGTGATATTTTCCTTATTTATTAATTAGAGATACAGTACACAAAGAGGCCTGCTCCATTTAGAGCAG
This sequence comes from Peribacillus butanolivorans, assembly GCF_001273755.1. GTDB lineage: Bacteria > Bacillota > Bacilli > Bacillales > DSM-1321 > Peribacillus > Peribacillus butanolivorans. Next base: position 803,016 of record NZ_LGYA01000001.1, on the reverse strand, counting down.
GCCTCTACTTTATACATCAATCTATTATTCTAAATTTTGAACGAATTCTTTATAAAGAGCCCGAAGCGCATCTCCTCTGCTGATAATGCCGACAACCTTATTATTTTCGTCTACAACGGGTATTTTCTTGAAATGATGCTTAGAAAGGACCTTTATTAATTCATCTAACGGATCTTTTGGGGATAGCTTTGTGATTTTCTTATTTTTAATGATCTGCGAGACTTTGTCATTCATCTTAGATGTGACCTTTTCATCCAGTTTTTCACCTGGAAGAATCGTAATGTACGTAAAATATCCCATTATCGCATCTTCTGCAGGTGCTAAATAACGTAAGATATCCCCATCTGTTACCATCCCTAAAAGCTTATCCTGATCATCAACAACCGGGACCCCGCCAACTTTATTTTCTATCAAAATTCGCAAAATTTCCTTTAATGCAAAATCTGGACGGGCCACATATACTTCTCTGATCATGAAATCTTGAACTATCACAAAACCACCCCTTTTTATAAGATTGACGTTCCATATCTTATCTCTATCTATTAATACCCTTATTTATTCTATTTAAAAACCCTTGCGGCCTGAACTGCCTTTTTCCAGCCATTATATAAATCCTTTCGTACCGCTTCTTCCATGTCAGGCTCAAATGTTTTATCGACGGCCCATTGCTTAGAAATCTCCTCTTGACTGCCCCAATAACCGACCGCGAGTCCAGCTAAATATGCTGCCCCTAACGCTGTTGTCTCACTAATGACCGGTCTTTCGACAGGTACATTTAAGAGTCCGCTTTGAAATTCCATCAAGAAGTCGTTTTTGACAACACCACCATCGACCCTCAATGCCTTTAAGTTAATCCCTGAATCGACCTCCATGGCGCTAAGGACATCTTTTGTCTGGTAGGCTAATGCTTCCAATGTTGCCCGGACGAAATGTTCCTTCGATGTCCCCCTTGTTAACCCGAAAACCGCTCCTCGGACATCACTATCCCAATAAGGAGTACCAAGTCCAACAAACGCAGGGACTACATAGACCCCATCCGCTGAGGTAACCCGCTTTGCATACATTTCACTATCTTTCGATTCTTGCAAGATCTCCAATCCGTCCCTCAGCCACTGTATTGCCGAACCTGCGACAAAAATACTACCTTCTAATGCATACTCGACTTTCCCGTTCAGGCCCCATGCAATCGTAGTCAACAGACCATGTTCAGATTTCACTGCCTGTTCTCCTGTATTCATCAACATAAAGCACCCGGTGCCAAATGTATTCTTAGCCATTCCTTTTTCAAAGCATTCTTGGCCGAACAATGCGGCCTGCTGATCTCCTGCTGCGCCAGCAATCGGAATTTCATGTCCAAAGAAATGATGTGTGACAGTTTTCGCATAGACCTCTGAAGATGGCCGAACTTCCGGCAGCATTGAATGAGGCACCTGTAAAATTTCAAGAATCTCTTCGTCCCACTTCAAATCATGAATGTTATACATCATCGTTCTCGAAGCATTCGAATAATCGGTTACATGGGCTTTGCCACCTGAAAGCTTCCATATCAGCCACGTATCAATCGTGCCAAACAATAAGTCCCCGGCTTCTGCCTTTTCCCGAGCACCGTCTACATGATCGAGAATCCATTTCACCTTTGTCCCGGAAAAATAAGCATCAATCAACAAACCCGTTTTCTGTAAAAATAAATCACTGTGACCATCCTTCTTCAATTGCTCGCAGATTTCGTTGGTCTGTCGGGATTGCCAAACGATTGCATGATAAACAGGCTGTCCTGTTTCCTTATCCCAAACCACCGTCGTTTCCCGTTGATTCGTTATACCGATTCCCGCAATCTGTTCCGGCTTTACATTCATTTCCGATAGACAGGAAGCGATGACTGATAAAATAGAACCCCAAATTTCATTGGCATTATGCTCTACCCATCCAGGATTCGGGAAATATTGGGTGAATTCCTTTTGGGCAATATGTAAAACTTCACCTTTTTTATTAAATAAAATGGCCCGAGAGCTTGTTGTTCCTTGGTCCAATGATAATATATATGTCTCCATCGTTGTCTCCTCCTACACAAAAAGATCTATTTCATCTTCAGTGTCATGCTGTTTTAATATTTTCATTTTACTCGATATATTCCTGAAAATAAAAGATATAGAAAAGTCCCAGCTATAGATTGAAAAATATTGGCAGATTTATAGAATATCTTTTACAATAAAAATAGTTAAGATTGGAGGAATAGTAAATGAACAATCATGAAATAGATTTTAAATTACATGGTGATGATATGCAGTTTGTAGAAGTGGAATTAGATCCTCAAGAAACAGTAATCGCCGAAGCAGGAAGTTTGATGATGATGGAAGATCAAATCAAGATGGAAACTATCTTTGGTGATGGGTCATCAAGCAGTGATAGCGGAATGATGGGAAAGCTTTTTGGTGCTGGTAAAAGACTTCTTACCGGAGAAAGTCTTTTCATGACCGCTTTTACAAACGAAGGGTATGATAAAAAACGCGTTTCCTTTGCTTCACCCTATCCAGGTAAAATCATTCCCATGGATTTGAGTGAGCTCGGCGGAAAAATCATTTGTCAAAAGGATGCTTTCTTAGCAGCAGCCAAAGGTGTATCTGTCGGAATTGAGTTTCAAAGAAAAATAGGAACAGGCTTTTTTGGCGGTGAAGGCTTCATCATGCAAAAACTTGAAGGCGACGGAATGACCTTCGTTCATGCTGGTGGCACGATCCATAAAAAGGAATTGGCTGCAGGTGAGGTTTTACGTGTTGATACAGGCTGTTTAGTGGCTATGACTAGCGGCGTGGATTATAATATCGAGTTCGTAAAAGGCGTAAAAACGGCTTTATTTGGAGGCGAAGGTTTATTTTTCGCAACTCTAAAAGGACCCGGGACCGTCTGGGTACAATCATTGCCGTTCAGCCGTCTTGCCAGCCGTGTATTTGCTGCTATGCCGCAAAATGGCGGCTCTTCTGACGAAGGCAGTATAGCGAAAGGTTTATTCAATTTATTCAACGATAAATAATAACCGGACCTATGGCTGCCACTCTGACAGTCATAGGTCGGTCTATGAAAAGGATGGATAGCTAGATGCAGCTTGTTAAGTGGGCCTACATGAGACGCTATAATATCAAAGTAATTTTCGATCAATTTCCGAACTCTCCTGTTATTTTCCGAAAAATAAAAGATTACTATTTTATATATACCATACAATGGACAGCTGCTGATGCCCCTGTTGGCACTAAAGAGCTTGAAGAAATGGAACAGCTTCTCAATCGGGAGCTGGGAACTGAACTGCAATATCTCTATCGAAGAAAATAGGGTTATTCCTCGTATATCATTTTTCTTGTCATCCCGCCATCGACGATAAGGTTAACACCGGTAACGAAATCATTTTCTGATGCTGTCAAATAGAGACAGGCCCTTCCAATATCTTCTGGTTTACCAACACGATTGGAAAAATGCTGTTTATGATCCTTATCACTTAGCGCTTCATAATCCCCCGTTTCAATCCACCCCGGTGAAATCGAATTAACCGTAATATTCTCTTTGCTGAACGAAGCAGCGAGTGCATGAGTTAGAGCAACGATTCCACCTTTTGTTGCGGCATAGGATTCCGAATCCGGCTCTGACATAATTGCTCTTGTTGATGCCAAATTGATGATTGCCCCTCCCATTTCATTATCTCGCATGTATGTTGCTGCCGCCCGGGAACAAAGAAAAACACTTCGCAAATTCGTATTCATCATATCGTCCCATTCCTCAATCGTCAGATCATATAGAGATTTGAATAAAGCTTTCCCTGCATTATTAATTAATATATCAACTGTCTCGTATGTTTTTCGAGTAACGTCCATCAATTGAAGGATGTCAGCCTCCTTCCGAACATCCGTTTTTACGAATAACGCTTCATACCCTTTCTTTTTGAGTTCCTCTACAAACCGTACACCCTCCTGCTCGTCCAAATCTGCCAGAACGACCGAAGCACCATTTTCTGCGTATTCTTTCGCGACGCCTCTCCCTATTCCATTAGAAGCACCTGTTATAATTACTGTTTTTTTGGTAAAACTCATTATTTTTCCCTCTCTTTCGCTACAAACTTTTTTCCTATCATAATATCCAAATAGCTTCTCTTCAAACACATCGCTAAAATATATGTCATATCTTTTACTTTATTATCAAAAATCAACAATCAATAAAACCCATTATATTTTAGTAGTAGTCCTTAATGATGTATGATAATAGAAACATCATGGTTTAACTAGGGTGAAGAGCACCCACTATTATCTTTCTTACAGTGTAAAAAATCTTATATTGGAGGAATGTAAAAATGGACTTATTAAAAAATGTGTTTTCCTTAGGCTTAGGTGCTGCCGCTGCTACAAAAGAACAAATTGAAAAAGCAGTTGACTCTCTTGTGAAAAAAGGGGATATCAGTAAAGAAGACTCTAAAGATCTTCTTAAACAATGGGTTGAAAAAGGTGAACAAGCCCAAAAACAACTGGATGAGTCCGTCAAAGCTAAGGTCAATCAAGCACTTAATGGTTTGAATTTGGCAACCAAAGAAGAAGTTCGGGAATTAGAACGTCGGATAGTAATTTTAGAGCAAAAAAACCAAAACATACAACCGTGATCTGGAGGAACTTGAATGTTTGGCAAGCGACTGAAACACGCACAACGTTACCAGGAGATCATTAATGCCTTTTTGAAAAATGGCTTTGGCTATTTCATATACCGTTTGGGATTATCTGAAAGCAAATCCGCTTCGAAACTTCAACCCGATGAAAACCTGAACCTTCGTTCAATTGGGGAGCGGTTGCATACGATTTTACAAAGCTTGGGTCCAACATTCATAAAGCTTGGTCAGATTGCAAGTACAAGGCGTGATTTCGTTCCGGAAGAAATTGTCCGTGAACTTGAAAAATTGCAGGACCAAGTCACACCATTTCCATTTGATAAGGTAAGAAAGATTGTTGAAGATGAATTGGGTGATTCTTTAGAGAACCTTTTTCTCGAATTTCATGAACTCCCTCTTGCAACCGCTTCGATTGGGCAGGTTCATGTTGCACGGCTTCCATCACAGGAAGTGGTAGCAATCAAAGTTCAGCGGCCTGATATTCTGCCGACAGTGGAAACCGATTTGGAAATTCTCGATGATTTAGCAAGACTGATGGAAGCACGCATTTCTTGGGGGAGACGATACCAAATCAGAAAAATGATTGATGAATTCGCTAAATCACTGCGGGCAGAACTCGATTATAACTCCGAGGGGCGAAACGGGGAAAAAATAGCCAAACAATTCATGAATAATCAAGGGATTAAGATACCAAGGATTCATTGGGAATTTTCAACAAAAAGAGTCTTAACCATGGACTTTATTCAAGGCATTAAGATCAATCATTATAAGCAGCTTGATGATGAAGGCTATGATCGTCGAAAAATTGCGGAAAGATTAGCGAATTCCATGCTTCAACAAATTTTAATTGATGGTTTTTATCACGGCGATCCGCATCCTGGCAATATCGTCATATTGCCGGGGAATATCGTCGCACTCATGGATTTCGGTATGGTAGGGCGTTTGGAGGATGAGATGAAATTTCAGTTCGCATCACTTGTCATCAATCTAAAACGCGGAAGTACCAATGGACTGATTAAGACACTCTCCGATATGGGTCTTCTTACAGACGAAACCGATATGATTGCGTTAAGATATGATATTGATGAATTGCGAATTAAATATTATGACATCCCATTGAGTCAGATTAGCTTAGGCGGAGCGGTCAATGACCTGTTTACAGTTGCTAATCAGCACCATGTCCAAATCCCTCCCGAATTCACGATGCTAGGTAAGGCTCTGCTTACCATGGAAGCCATTATCGAGGAATTAGATCCTCATTTCAGTATTATGAAGGCTGCTGAACCTTTTGGAGAAAGGTTGTTAAAAGAACGCTATAATCCAAAGAACATCGCCAAGAACACTTGGAATCAATTTGTCGAGACTGCAGAAGCCATGGCCGAACTTCCGAAGGATATTAGAGAAGTAACCGGTATTATTAAAAAAGGAAAATTGCGATTAGATATCAATATCCCCGAGCTTCAGGTGTTTTTACATAAACTTGATCAAATCTCGAACCGGTTGTCTTTCAGTATTATCTTGCTCGCCTTTAGCATAATCATGGTCGGCCTCATTATCGGCTCAGCAATAGGAGGGGAAACTCTTCTTCTTTGGAAAATACCAGTTATTGAAATCGGATTTGTCGTTGCAACCCTGATGTTCTTACTAATGCTTTATACCATTTTTAGATCAGGGAAAATGTAGACTCACGAAAAAAGAGAAAATCCCAATAGTAAGGATTTTCTCTTTTTCATGAATTCATTCATTGGTCATGTGTGCGTCGATCATATGAAACGGCATATACACTATGGCGAAAATGTAAGATCGGATCTTCCGAGCACTCAATGCCAGTGGTGATATTAGTTGGATCAAACAGTAAATTATCTGCAAAAGAATCCAATTTTTTTGTAATGGATAAATGCCCGACCGTGATTACCTGTTTATCTTCCGACCAAACCACGGTTGGATCATCAGTTGGATCATTTTCTCCTCCTAATTGGATGTTCAATTTAAAGCCTATTGGGCCTTGTTGGAGCCTCTCTTCCATATCTTCATTCAAATAATCTGACGAAAGCATGGCTACCTCCTCTTTTGCCAGCATACTCAGACCGGCATCTGGTTCCCACTGATACTTGATGGCCTGACGTCTTCCATCCGCGTTAATGAAATAGAATGCATGAATAGAATAGTACTGACACGTTGAAAAACTGGCAGGTGAACGCATTTCTTTTAGCATTTGAAGACTCGCTTTGCATTCTGGGTATTTTATAAATATTGTTGCAAGCTCTTTTAGGTTTGGAAAACCATCTTTTGCAGATTTGAAAAAGTCGACAATATCAACAAACGCTTCCGGTGTTTTCGCAAAAAATAGCGGAATGGTCACAGTGATAAGATCTGTCACCTCTCCGTCCGGCAATTGAAACTTGACAGCCATTCCCTTTACAGGTGAAAGAGCATCAGAATGACTGGGGATTGGGGAGCTGTTTGAAAAACGAATAGTTACCGGCACTGCTTCATTCTGAAGGTGCGCTGCCACCGTTATTGGAGCCGCTTTTCCGTTAGGGGTAAAAATCCCCTCATAGCCATTCCCCTTTGCATGCGCGCGCCGATACCCAGGAAATGTTCCTGCTACATTCTCAATAACATCTACTGCCCTACTGCCTAGCTCGGATTTCAGTTTTTTATTTTCCTCCATAACTACACCCTCTTTTGTAATACAAATAATTGTTCATTTGTATTACCTCTACCCATTATTCTATTTGCTTATACTATTTAAACTGGCTATAGCACATTCCGCTTAAATCCTTCTTTCACTACACAGCTATTTAATGAACAATAAAACGCCTGGAATAAAATCCAAGCGTTAAATATTATATTCAATTTACAGTTATAGAAGTTTCTCAATATCATTGATAATAAGGTCCCTCACCTTTAAATTGCCCTAAAGAAACTTCCTAACCATTAATACGCTCTTGCTGAAAAATCATAAATGCTCACTTTTTAACTAAATATATATATATATCAAAATGGATTTCTGCTTGAATTAAACTAGTAAAATCTATAATGTTTTTCTGTATACTTTGCGGGTTTTTCGTTATTTTCCACTCGAATTACAATCATAAAAAGAAACGCTAAACCATATTTCTCTTTGAGTTGGTCTTCTTCTTGAACCAACGCCACTCGTTAGCTTAATAAGCTAGATAAAAAAATTAAAGCATAAACGCTGTCCAAAAGTTTTCTTTTGGACAGCATCATCTAGATATAATTCGTTAATTTAATGTTTACTGGCTTTCTCAATGCCCATACCCATGCCGGGAAACCCAATCCTCAAAATCCTATTCTAGGGCCAAATCCCATTCCGGGGCCAAATCCCATTCCAGGACCGAATCCCATTCCGGGACCGAATCCCATTCCAGGACCGAATCCCATTCCAGGGCCGAATCCCATTCCAGGGCCGAATCCCATTCCCATTCCAGGGCCAAATCCCGTTCCCATTCCCATTCCCATTCCGGGGCCAAATCCTCCAAATATAATTCTTTCATCATTTTCTATTTGTTGAGGTTGATTCCATTGGTATTGTAATTCTGTGTACAACATAATTCCTCCTCTATTTTATAAACCACAATAATAAATAATATGTTAGGCTTCGTGTGAATTCTTGGGTATTTAACTAGATCCAGAAATAAACTCCGCAACGGCAATAAAACCACGCTGAAACAGCTTTGATAATGCCGTATCAACTTCTCTCCTGTCATGTAAGTGGACCAAGGGCGTTTTTGAGGATATTATTGTAAGTATGAATTTAGATATTATCGTACATTTAAACCCTTGATTTCATTGAATTTTTTCATTTTTTCTTATTATACTTAAAGTCGTCTCCTACATTGTACGTGGATTGAGTGCAATGGTATGTGATGGTCAATAACTTTGTGGAGATAGGTGCACTAATTGGAGTTTGTGGCCATATCATATCTTAACCCTTGTCCATACCTCCTATGATAAGTAGTCTTGCTGTATGCCGTATGCCGTTACGCGTAGTGCAGTTATACAGGCCCTAGGGTGGGTCATATGAAGGTGCAAGTATTAGGAGGTACGGAAAAGGGTATTTTATTTACGTCCTATATATGGTCCTTCTATCTTGTCCCTATAGCCCATAAAAAAAGAACTAAAAAAGACCCTATAAAAGGGTATTCTTCTTGTTTTTCCGTCTAACTAATAGGTATATCATTACCCCGTAAAATGCTAGGTTACCAATTACCTTTATTGACGTTACCACCATAGCACAAGCAATAGCTACGCACATTTGCAATAAAACCACTTCGATAAAAAACCCCTAAGTTTTGTCTTTCAAGAAAAAGTGCCTTACAGTTTATATGCCGTGCAGCTTACATTCAATAAGAGGTACACCCAATATTTTATCCAATAAACTTGTGTCATTTTCCTGATTAGAGCATAAGGTGATATAACCCATTTAATTAATTTCCTCCTTAAAAACAAATAAGGAGATGTCTGTATGTCAGGTTGTGAATCAAGGTGTGACGACGGTTTTGGATTTGGTGGAGGTTTCGCCTTTATAGTCGTTTTGTTTATACTTTTAATCATTGTTGGAGCTAGCTTTGTTGGTGGATACGGCGGCGGTGGCTATGGTTACGGGGGCGGTTACGGGGGTTACTGCTAAAATAGTATGAAAAAAGCCGACCTTTATTGGTCGGTTTCTTCAATTAATCTGCCCCGATAGTTGCATAAAGAAAAGCTGCCTTAAATACAGCTCTGATCTTCAGCTAACGCACCTTTAGTTGCATAAGAATTCATTGTGGCTATTACCAAGAAGAAATTACAAAAGCTTCAACCAATCGGCTCCGTCCATTACTCTCCGATACATTGGACGAAGCTCTTGAGGACTTCATTCTTTAACTGGAAACAAAAAAGACCCTACTCTTTTCGAAAAGGGTCTTTCTTTTTGGTTATGTTTTAAAATAGTGTTGAAAATTAAGTGATTTTTAAGGAAAGCCCTTTGACTTCCCTTAATTCGCCTTTTAAGAATAATGCGTGAGCACTTGAAGGTCTTAGTGAATAGGTTACACATAAGTCTTATCAATTAACAATTCACTATTTTTGATTTTTTATGTAATTGTAATTATAGTTCTTTTTGACATTTTACCATTATAAATTTAAATGGAGGCTTATTTTCCATATTCTTATGTGGCTCAACAATTTCCGAAAATTCTATCAGTCCATATTTTCCAAATTCTTGTTTTATCGATTCAGAATCATAAAAAAACATTTTTACCCCTTCCATTATCTCGAAATAGTCTTTACCCAGTTGTTTGCCCTTTCCAAACATTGGGGCTTCTTTTGAAATAGTAGTAAAAATCATATATCCGTTTGGCTTTAACTGATTATAGCAATCCTTAATAAACTTATCTCTCTCACGATTATTCAATAAGTGAATAAGTGCATAACAAAATATACCATCATAAAGTTTGTTATCAAAAGGCATATCGGTTACGGAACCATGAAAAATACTAATATTAAGCCCCTTTTGCCTTGCCAATTCAATCGCTGTTTTTGAAATTTCAATACCTGTTACATTTATTCCGTTGTCAATAAAAACCTTTGCATTTCTACCATATCCAATACCAGGAAACAATATATCCTTAACTTTCTTTTCAAGGAAAAAGTCCTTTGTCAAGATTGCTGAGTCTGAAGATTCAAATCCCCACATCATTTGTTTTTATATAAAACTTGATTCCCAGAATTCTGTCATACCTCAATCTCCTTTACAAATATTGGCTCTCTTTCTTTAATATCTGCTGTTTTTGTATAATCATAGGCTACATTACATTGAACCATGAAGTTCTTTACCTTTATTGCTTCTTTATCATTTTCAAATAGTTCAAGCCATTTGAACCAGTACATATAGTTACTGATATATTTAGTTGCAACACCATTTAAACCTATTCATCCACGTCTTTACATTATCCGAAAATCGGTACTTTTTATTCAACTAACCTGCCCCGTTTGTTCAATAAGAAAAGCGATCCTTATTAAAGAATCGCTCTTCGTTAGTTTAATTGAACTTATTCACAATGTTACATATCTATTGGAGAATTACAACAATGTCATTTATCTTTAAACCTTAAACATGTATAACCCCGTCCTAAAATTAGGACAGGGTTAACATAAAGTTGTTTAATTATTGATAAAAATACTTCACCCAACTTAAAACATAACAATAAAGCGTTTAGAACTAGGTTACATCTATTTCTACATAAAGTTACTTCTGCAATATCTGAATAAGGTTGCCGCATGTATCGTCGAAGACAGCTATTGTGACTTCGCCCATTTTTGTCGGCTCCATAGTAAACTTCACGCCGTTTTCCAATAATCGTTTGTACTCTTTATGAATATCTGCAACGCCAAACATTGTTGCTGGGATGCCTTCGGCAAATATCTTCTTTTGATACTCCTTTGCGGCAGGATGCTCATCCGGTTCGAGTAAAAGCTCGGTACCGTCATGATCATCGGGAGAAACAAGCGTAATCCACCTAAATTTCCCCATGGGAACGTCATGCTTTTTTACAAATCCCAGCTTTTCTGAATAAAATTCCAGTGCCTTGTCTTGGTCTTGTACGAATATACTGGTAACAATGATTTTCATAATGTTTTGCCTCCTTTGATATTTACCACGTTGGTGCTCTGCAAACAATCTGGCTCCAAGCAGAAAAACCCCTACATTCGTCAGAAGTTTTTAAATAACTTACTCTATCCATCCTTTTAGCAAATTTCTAAGCGGTTCGTTGTTAAATATAACTACTCGATATTTTCCCTCTCTTTTTGATTTTACGAGCCCTGCATCTTCCAGTATAGAAAGATGTTTAGCTATCGCCTGTCGCGTAATGGAAAGGTCGTGCTTCGTAATAAGACGTACCGTAAGTTCATACAACGTCTGCTCGTTACGTTCAGAAAGTTCGTCTAATATTAGCCGTCGAGTCGAGTCTCCAAGTGCTTTGAATATAGCGTCTTTGTCCCAATTCATATATCGAGTATAAGCAACTCTACGGTTGCTCGTCAAGTATAAGCAACTGTATGGTTGCGTGATAAAGGAACAGTACCATGCAAACATTAGAGTCACATAATAGTAGTTTGAACCATTATAGAAAAATAAATTATTAACACTTTTCTTCTTCAATTAACCTGCCCCGTTTGTTCCATAAGAAAGGAGCTGCTTATCAGCTCCTGGTATTGAAGTAAAGCACCTGTTAGAGGAATAAGAAAAAAGAGATTTACCTCGAATTGAAGTACAGTGTCTAATCAAATTATTTTTCTAATGCCATATTAACAGATTCAATAGCATGTATTTCTGTTGTATCAAATAATGGCACTTCTGAATCCTCAGGTTTTACTAATAATCCAATTTCTGTGCAACCTAATATTATTCCTTCAGCTCCATCATTAACTAAACTCTTGATAACCTTTTTGTAATAATCCCTTGATGATTGTTGAATTTCCCCTAAACATAACTCTTCATAAATTACTTTATTTATAACTTTTCTATCCTCATCATTTGGTATCAAAACCTTAATACCATTAAACTCTATTCGTGTTTTATAAAAGTCTTGCTCCATCGTATATTTAGTACCAAGTAAACCAACCGTACTTATTTCGGACTTTTGAATTTGATTTGCTGTTGAATCAGCAATGTGTAAAATAGGTAAGCTAACTTTTTCTTCAATATATCTAATCACTTTATGCATCGTATTTGTACAAATTACAATAATTTCTGCACCAGCCTTTTCCAAGGACTGAGCAACATCCCCTAATAGTTTACCAGAACTTCCCCAATCGCCTTCAGCTTGATAGCGTTCGATCTCTTCAAAATCTACGCTATATAAAATGCACTTGGCTGAATGCAATCCTCCCAATTTGGTTTTCACTTCTTCGTTAATAATTCGATAATATTCTAACGATGACTCCCAACTCATTCCACCAATAAGACCAATAGTTTTCATAAATATTCCCCTTTCCATTTGAAATATATTAAAAATTTTATATAAATTTAATAGACATAATACAATATCTTTCTTATTAATTAAACCTGCCCCGTTAGTTGCATAATTAAAATGACGAAACTTCGTTATTGAATTGTTGCACCCATTAGCTATTTAACATCTGTGATTAATTCGTAAAATAAGCCATTAAGATTAAGTCATAGTATGTTTCATTATCAATCTTTATAGCTTTCAATTTACGCCCTTCCTCAACAAATCCAAAATTTTCGTATAAACAAATTGCATTCGTATTATCAGCAAATACTTCCAAGCAAACTTTTTCAATTAAAGGGTTGTCTATTGCCCAATCCAACAATTCAGTTAGCAATGCTTTACCAACTCCTTGATTTCTATATTCGTTAGCAACACTCATACCAAAGGCACCTTGATGTAGAATTCGCTTTTTATGACCATTATGAAAATCTAAAAAACCTATTATTTCTTCTTGATATTCAGCTATAATTGCTAACTTCCCATTGTCTTCAACTATATGTTTTAAAAATTGTTTTTCTTGATCATAAGATACTTTGAATTCAGTCTCGGTAGTAAGTAAATAAGGTGCTTCACTAATAATAGCCTTATTAAATCTTAGCACCTTCTCCGCGTCTTCGGGTAAAGCTGTTCTCAATAAAAATGATTCACCGTTCTTTGTTATGAAATGCTTTGGCTGAAACTGTCCCATAGAAACCACCTTCATATTTATTTCTTATATAATTTCTACAATTTACAGGTAAGACCTCTTAAACTAAACTGCCCCGTTAGTGCCATAAGAAAAAGGCTGCCTAAGCAACCTTCCTTATTGAAGTAAAGCACCTGTTAGCTTAACAAGGTATGTATAGATTATTTTTCAACTTTAATGCATGTTCATTCGAATATAGGACGCATAAAGCTTCTCTCATAACTTAAAATACATTTAGTCTCTTCTGCAAATTTATATGCTTCTTGACATTCTTCATCCAATGCCATTTTTACTCGGTACTCTTCATATGCTGCTAAACTTGGGAAAGTGAATAATGCATAAGCAATATTATTAGCACCCTCATGTGGAAGGAAATAACCCTGATGTGTACCGCCTAATTTATTTACTAATCGAATCCACATCTTACCATATTCCTCGAACTCATTTAATTTATATGGGTCAATAACATATTTCAAATAGCATGTAACCATTTTAATCCCCCAAAAAAATCTATTTTTTTCCATCATAAATATAATTCGACTAACCTGCCCCTATAATTGCATAAGTAAAGGAGCTGCCGATCAGCTCCTGATAATGAAGTAAAGCACCCTTTAGTTGAAGATGATTATTATCGGTATTTATTGTGAACAGGTTTAAACAATTCTTCATTAGTATTTCTAACAAGTGAAAAATTGTCTACATTATAGTGACCGTGAAGGGTTTCATTGTGATGAAGGATTATTTGTTTTGCAGATAAGTTTTTGGAATCAGAAGTAGAATGTCCATCACCAACTAATGTTACATCAAAATGGTTGATTGTTGCTGTTCTAACAGCTGTATCAATACAATGTTCCGTCTTACATCCCATTATTACAATATGGTCTACATTGTTTTTACTTAAATGTTCGTGTAATGGAGTGCCATAAAACGAATTTGTGGCAGCTTTATCAAATATGATAGCAGTTGATGGTACTCTAATATCCCTGTGTATCTGGAATCCAGGTCCTTCTCCATTTGAAACATCTAAATCTCTTATAAAAACAACGGAGATACTTTCATTTATCGCTTTTTCAATTACAGTATTAATGTTATTAACGATTTTTTCTTTCTCAAAGACTCCTTGTTCTTCTTTCTTACCTTCTATTAATTCCTGTTGAGCATCGATTATCAGTAATGTTTGTTTCAATATTTTCCCCCCTAAAGTTATTAGCAGTTAGTTTTTTTCAGTTTTTTTATTAAATATCCGATAGTATTTAAGCATTTCTTACAAAGCTCTTTATATTTTCGTCAAAAGATTTACTAATTCCTTCCTGAACTGTCCTGCTCCTTTAGTTGCATAATCGAGTAGGGGGGAAAATAAGTTTATTTTCGCCCCTCTCACAACACCGTACGTACGGTTCGCGTATACGGCGTTTCAATTTATATCACAGTGTGTACTTTTAGATAATGTTCTAAAGCAGAGGGGACTCCCCTCTGCTTTAGTCTTTTGTTTGAGATTGCTCTTTGGACGACTTTGGATACTCCTATGAATCGGTAACCTTTTCGACAGTAGGTTAATCCTTTCGCTTCTTCCTCCGGAATTCCTAGTTGAATAAGCGATTTAATTTGTTTCTTCGCTACTTTCCATTGTTTCCATATGATGACCCTAATTCTAGAGCGAAGCTTTGTGTCTATTCGTTCCGTCGTTTTTTTCATGTTTGCCACTCTGAAGTAGTTTACCCATCCAACTATTACTTGGTTCAATTTCAATATTCGG
>NZ_LGYA01000001.1:763741-787704 GCF_001273755.1 Peribacillus butanolivorans | reverse complement strand
TGAACGACTCTATCCACTACTGTTGGTATTCCCAATTTGCGCATCTTTCCATTTTCTTTTGGGATCTCCACTCTTAAGGCAGCTTGTGGTTGGTATTTTCTTGTTCTGATGCGCTGACGCAGTTCATCTTTGTTCTCTTTCAGGTATTGCTTTAGTTCGTCGACTGTTACTCCGTCGACCCCACTTGCACCTTTATTTTTATAGACACGTATGTAGGCTTCGTTCATATTTTTATTACTTAGGATTTGTTCTAAAAGTTCCACACTCGTTTCTCCTTTCCTCTCACGTAGTAAGTGATATCTCCATTTTGGTTATTCTTTGAGGTACGCTCATACTTTCACCATTAACACATTCGGAGTTCGTCACTTACGCATTCGTGGCGTTGAAACACTATAAATTGTTCAGCCCTTCATGAAATTATTTCATTACTATGGCTTCTGCTGACTTCTTGCGACTAACCTTTTTCGACTGTACTTCTGTACATCCGCAAGACCTCCCAGGGTAAGACACCTATCTTTCCTCTTTTACTCGCCTGATTTACTCTATAAAGTTACGCACATCTTTTGGACTTTAACTTGTCTTGGAGTTTAATCCCTTTATAGAGCCTTAGTATCAGATTCCTGTTCGTCGAGCCAAGATTTTATTCCACGCTTCCTCCAGCCCTTACCTCACGATAAGTACCTTGCGCTTCCTTAGTGGTTGGTCGATGTGTACCCCCACAGTGGACTTTCACCACCTAGATAGTTGCCATGCCTGGCACACAAGAAAAAGCTGCCTTAAAGACAGCTCCCATCTTCAGCTAACGCACCCGTTAGTTCAACAAAAACCTGCCCTTAAATCCACTCTTTTCCATGCTCTCGAATGAATTTAATATCGTTTTGATAATGTTCAAGATGCCCTTCATCTATCATCTTTTGAAAAGCAATGTCACCTTCACTGGCTTTTCTTGTAATTGTTTTACATAACCCTTCTAATCGTAGCAATACTATTTCCAAATAATCTTCTTCTATTCCCTCACCGTAAGATTCAAAAAACAATCTAACTCTTTGTTTTATACGGTTACCATGCTGTAATAAATTATAATAAACTTTCTCACCTGTTTCAGAAAGATAAAATCTACTTAAGGGGACGCAATTATAAAGAGTATAAGCTATGTCCCAAAGTCTTGGACCAGGTCCAGGTCCAGCAACATCAAAATCAATAATACCTATTGGTCTTTTATGATTAAAAATAATGTTGTATATTGCAAAATCATTATGGCATAGTACCTCAAATTGTTGGGGGGTGTTATCTATCGATTGCCAGCTATCATCAAATGGAAAATCACTAACAGAATCATGATAAAGACGGAGCATTTTCGCTATTTCTATTAAGACATCCTCAGACCACATGTATTCTTTTAAAGGATAATTACCAGCTTCTCCTTCAATATATGATAATATCTCTCTTCCTTTTTCATCAATACCTAACAACTTTGGTGCATAACTGAAACCTTTGTTCTCCAAATGCTTTAATAGCTTATGAATTTTGGGACTATCTGGCTTTAATTCTCGTCGCACAATATCTCCCGAACGATAAACATTAGAAACATTCCCTCCTGTTAGTATTTCTTCGTTTTCATGGTTTGACATCTGTATATTTCTCCCTGATAGGGATTTTCTATAACCCGTAAAACAATTCCTGTTTGTTCAATAAAAAGTCATAAAAAATAAAGGGTGATACATATTAGACATGTTTAATATGTATCACCCTTTAACTTCTTGTTCGACTAAAGCGCCCGATTATTGAATATTAAAAAATCTCAAGATCTACAACAAATAAGTCATAAAACGCCTTAAATATATTTAAACGTGTAGAAATAAAGCATAAATAGGCATGGTTTAGAAAAAACTAAATAAAAAAGTGGAAGTGAAGTGAATGCGATGCGTATTGTTGTTATTGGTAGTGGATTTGGAGGGTTAAATGCTGCTGTTGAGATTAGAAAAAAATTAAAACATTCTCAACATGAGATCACCGTTATTTCTGATAAGGAAGAATTTATTTTTCGTCCATCCCTAATTTGGCTTCCATTTCACAAACATAGTATTAAAAAGCTCTCCTTTCCACTTCGTCCAACATTTGAAAAGATCGGTGTTAGGTTCATTGAAAAAAGTGTCAAATCACTTATGCCAAAACAAAATTATGTGATATGTAATGATGATGTAATCATTGAGTACGATTATTTAATACTTGCATCAGGCGCTTCTCCTGACTGGGCAAGAATAAAAGGATTAGAAGGAAAAAGTGCATCTATCTATGATGTATCATCTGCTCTTAAAACAAGAGAAAAGCTTGAAGAAATGGAAGAAGGTGAACCAATTGTTATAGGAGTTGCGCAGGAGAATCCGAACCAAGGTATTGCTTATGAGTTTTTATTTGAGTTGGATGCATATCTCAATGAGCGCCGTATCAAATGCCCCATGACGTTTTTTACATATGAAAAAGAGCTATTTAACGGAAATGGAAAAGAGCCGACAGAGAAGCTTGAAGTATTAATGACGGAAAAACAAATACCGTACTACTGTAATGTTTCTATTGAACAGATTGATGATGGAAAGGTCTATTTGAATAACGGAGAACGACTTCCTTATTCATTTTTACTCGTTTTGCCTCCTTATAAAGGAAAGGAATGTATTCTATCATCGAAAGATTTTGAGCATGAAAATGGCATCCTACCTGTTCATGAAACTCTCCAATCCGTTCAATGGGAAAATATTTATGTTGTTGGTGATGCAAATAATATCAAAGGAACAAAAACAGGGCGTGCTGCTGAGCTCCAGGGCGTACTTGCTGTTGAAAATATTGTCAAACAAATGCATAATGAACCACTTCAATCTTTCCAACACGAAACACTTTATTTTATGGAGCTTGGAAAAGAAGGTGCTATGTTTATTATGAATAAACCTTCTAAACAAGGAACATTAACATGTACAACGAGTGGCATGATGCCACATATGATGAAGCGAGCGTTTGAAAGTTATTACTTACTTAAATTCAGCTAACTATATTATTATCTTTCTGTCAATCGTATCTGATTTTTATACATCGTTAATAAATCAATGCTACAGGACACTCAGGTGCTCCTGATGGCTGTATAAAAAGTTGGGTTTTATCCAACCTCTTATTCAATTAAATGGTCCAATTGTTGAACAAAGGTCAAACAGCACTCTTCAACTATCCTGCCCCGATAGTTCACAACTAAACCTTTGATACTAACCATAAACCAATAGAAAACAAAAGGACCATAAGAAGGCACACTATAATATATATCGCCTTTCTTACCTTAAATGGTAGTAAAGTTAAAAAAAGATAAACAAAATTACCGAAGATTCCTGCTCCACTTACTACTTCACTCTGCTCTTTATCTTGCACATTAGTATATCGAATGGACAATATTAATCCTGTTAGTGATAAAAGAACAAGGAAGAGAAACCCTATATCTATGTTCAATTCAATTTTCCCTCTCCTATTTTTGGTGGATTACGTTACTTTATAAGCATTTTTCACTACCACTTTTACAAGCTTCTGAATCTAATATATTATAACCCCTTGTTGAACTAAACTACCCCTTTAGTTCCATAAGAAAAAGCTGCCTTATCTTAAGCTAATGCACCCGTTAGTTCAACAAGAATAATTAATTTAACAAAGGTTAAAAACGACAACATTTTGGAATTCGTTTATGTGACAAGTCGTTCAGAATAGTCCCAGTTGACGAAAAAAGGTTTAGTTTTTTTACACTTTATTGGTAACCCCTTCAATGTTTGTCTTTAAAAATTCGTGTTCCCACTTCCAATTTTAAGTTTTATTAATAAGCTCTATATATTGTAAATCTCCATAGCCTACTGTTGGGAACAGAGCAAATAACCTATTAATTAATTCTGATGTTGGTAAATCTTTATTTTTGGAAATATACTTTACTACTGCATTATCTTCTTTTAGCATATCTAAATATATGTCTATTGCCTGATACATGACTGGAAGTAGTTCATATGATGGTTTATTATGATTGACCAACACTTCCTTGTATACAGAATAATAATGACCTAATTTAAGTTCAGTTTGATTAACTTTAAATTCATCCTCTCTGAAGCAATTTAAGAAAACTTTGCCTTCATATCCGGACTGTTCAAGATAGGAAAGTATTGTAAGTAGGTTCATCTGACAAAACATGTCTTCACCAAACCATAACACGATACATTTATACTCTTTATTAAAAAGATTGTCTAATGGAACAATGACCTTTTTGATATAATTCTCTACTGACCCATGATGTCCAGAAGCTCGTGTGTTTATAAATTCTTTATCAAAAACTTGTTTAGTAGTCGCGTTTACACACATCGCTTCATTAAATGGAGCGTAATCAGAATCTCCCATTAGTCTGTTATCTTTAAACTCCTCATACATAACTTGACCATTCAATATATTGAGTACGTCTTTGTCAAACAACTCACTCTTCTCATTTTGTAACTGTTCAACCTCAATTTTTCTAGAAACATTCATTCTACACCATTCCCCGACTTTATTAATAGTGAGTTTAACAAATGACTGGACAGGCAACTTGTTAAGTTGATATTCTCTAGGATTGATACCAAAAACAGTTTTAAAGGCTCTGCTATATGCTTCTTGCGAAGAATAATCGTAATCAAAGGCAACGTCAATTATCTTCCTGTTATTTGCTAAATCTTCCGTGGATAAATACAATCTTCTAAGAAGAATATAGCGCCTAATACTTATACCTGTTACTTGGTGAAACTTAAACGAACAATAATAAGGGGAATATCCCATATAATTAGATAGTTCATCTAATGAAAATTGATTTTTTAAATTGTCTTCAATCCAATCAATCATAAGCTGTATCTATTCATTCATTTATCTCACTCCTTAATAAAATTATAAGAGGTATCCATTTCTTTCTTTTGATATTTCTTGTGATATATAAAATTAAACCTACACAAAAACCCTGAAATATTTTCCTTTTTTTAATGGTTTGATTATTCAAGAACAATTTTTATTAAACATAAATATAAATTATAAATCTTTATTTAAAATTATCTAACTTTGTCATTAATTATCTAACTTTATTTTAAAGCTACAATAAAAGCCGACACTATAAAAATATAGTGTCGGCTTTAGACTGTAGGCAAAAGTGTCTATTTCTAATTGTTAAAACAAAGTTGATTGGAACGGAAGGTGCGAGACTCCTGCGGGAAAAGCGTGTCCAAGGGAGACCCCACAGGCGCAAAGGCGCCGAGGAGGCTCCCTGACCGCCCGCGGAAAGCGAGTGCCCTACGTTCCAATCAACGTTCGAATTTTTACAACCCCTCAAAAAAAACTGTAGACAACACTATAAAAATATAGTGTTGGCTTTTTATTCACATAATCTTCCTTACAAATAACTCAACAATCAATGCTACAGTTATTATGAGGTGGTACTTTGTTTATTTCTCCAATGCTATTGCACAAAATAGAGCACTCCTTCGAGGACGATGATTTCATAACTGAGCTTGAGTTATCTAGACCTAATTATAAAAAACCTTAATAAATATAGGAGAGTACATATTAGCCATGTATAATATGTACTCTCCTTTTTTCTTTTAGTGAACTTAACCCACCTGTTAGTTGATTAAGAAAAGCGATTCTTATTAAAGAATCGCGCCCGATTGTCGAACAATATCCTTTATTACTTAAAATAGAATTTCTACCATAATATATAGAAACATATCTTAATTTACCACAAAGAAAAAAGTTTGACAAAAAATTTTATTTATGCTATAATTTAAAGTTAAAATATTTGTGTGTATAATAAGATTCTCCTGGCCAGGGGAATCTTATTTTTGTTATATGGGAGGATTAATGTATGAAGAAAAATGAAACAAGTTTAACTTCCTTAATATCAGCCTTTGGTCGAGCATACCACAGTAAATATGACACACCCAAAATTTTTGATGATTTTATTGCAAAAGATTTAATTACCCAAAAAGAATTTGCAGATATTCGTGAGAACATGATTAAAGGAATTCAATTCTTTAATAGTAAAATTGCAAAGAAGTTTCAAGATCATCCAGATGAAATTTTAAAATGGATTACACAAGTTCAACTTTCCCCAACTCCTTTAGCACGTGCTGCCTATTGCGAAAATGTATTATTTCATGAAATGTTGCTAGGCGTTAAACAGTATGTCATTCTAGGAGCTGGATTAGATACCTTTTGTTTCCGACACCCAGAATTAAACGACAGCATAGAAATATTTGAAGTTGATTATCCAGCCACACAAGACTTTAAAAAGATAAGGTTAGCAAATGCTAATTATCAAATTCCGGATAATCTTCATTTTGTTTCAATGGATTTCACCAAAGAATTTACTGTTCAAAATCTTGTTGAAGAAGGTTTTATGCCTAACAAAAAAACTTTGTTTAGTCTTTTAGGTGTTTCTTATTATTTAACAAAAGAGGAAAATGCCAACTTGATTAATAAATTATTTACCAAAGTTCCATCAGGAAGTTCTATCGTTTTTGATTATGCAGACGACAAACTTTTTGAAGAAAAAGGAATGTCTAATCGAGTTCAAAATATGGTTCAAATGGCTTCAGCTAGTGGTGAGCCAATGAAATCATGTTTTACTTATGATGAAATGGAGAAAATGTTAGAAAGCTCAGGTTTACTCATTTATGAACATCTATCACCTGTTACTATTAATAATGAATTCTTTCGTAGTCGTACAGACTATTTGTCTGCATTCGAAACGATTCATTACATCCATGCTGTAAAAAAATAATATTTCGGTTAATAACAGACTTACCTCCCAATTTCCCTATGATTGGGAGGTTGTACTCATTTTTATCTAAAAATTTATATATTCTAATTTTCTTACTGCAAGTTATTCAAAAATCTGGCCCAATTGTTGAACAAAGATCAAACAGCACTCTTGAACCAATCTGCCCCTTTAGTGCCATAAGAAGCGATTGTTCAACGAAAGCCCCCTTTACTTTAAGGGAAATTCGTTCAAATCCTCGGGATATAACGAGTGTTTTTTTGTAAATAATAAGATTGTTAAACAATAAATTGATGAGGACTTGTATGCAACAGGATCAACAAGCTAAAGAGAATTTGGGTTCTATTATGAAACCAGAATTTGCCGGAACTGATGCACAAAAAGTAAAACAAGAAATTCAAAAAGATGTAAGCGAAGGACAAGGTGCAATGACCTCCCGAGAGGCAGGAGCAATGCGCGATTAAAAAACCACTTTGAGTGGTTTTTTATTTTTCTGCTTCAAAATTAAACACTTTACATCTCTCATTTCGATTTGATGGAGATGCTGCAAACTTAATGATTAAGCACGGTTGGTTTGAAAGACCACCTCAAGCCATTGACCGTGAATACCTAGCTAAAGAAATAAACAAATAAATATAGCAGAAGGTAAGCTACAATTAATTGGATAACCCTTATTTTTATTGAGCTAACCTGCCCCTGCCCCGTTATCTGCATAAAGAAAAAGCTGCCTTAAAGACAGTTCTGATCTTCAGCTAACGCACCCTTTAGTTCAACAAGAGTTTAGTGTATGTAGTAAATTAAGTTCTCATTATATGTAATCGATGTCGAAATGTGAGGATATTAATTCCATACTTTGTAAATCCCATTCAAAAGTAAGTATAGCTGATTGTTTTGATTTATGTGTTAAGAGGCGTACACCATTTTTAATGATCATACTTTCTGCATCCCAAAAACGGACAGTTTCGTCTTCGCCAGTACGATTACAGACAATTACGGGTAGCCCTGTTTCTAATGACCTTTGTTCCCATTCTCCCTCTGGACCATGTAATCCAGGACCCCAGGAAGACGGTGCAATTAATATTTCTGCTCCTTTTTCAAATAAATTGTAAGCAATATCTTTGGTATATGCGTCTGCACAAATCATAATACCAACCTCAACATTGTCTGTTTTTATTGGCTCTATTACATCCCCTGAAGCTGACCAATCATCAATAATACTATTGATTTTTCTCTGTTTACCTAATAAGTGACCTTTTTTATCTATGACAAACACAGCATTATACAACTCTCCATTACTGCCTTTTTCAGGGCAACCCAAAAATACAGTGCTTTTCAAATTCTTTAGTTTACGGCTCAAATTACTCATCCAAGCATCAGGTTGCCTGTTAATCCATCCAGTCCCAATCTTATGATTGAATTGAAGTCCGCTGACACATAGTTCAGGTGTTATAATCCATTTGGCATTATTATTTGATGCTATATGAATGGCTTGTTCAATAAGTTTTTGGTTATACTCCACATCACCAGCAATAGGCAATAGGTGTAATAAAGCTATTTTTATTTTTCCCATAATGATCTCCCAAACATTAACTTATATTAATGACTATGCTTGTAATAATTGTAGCATAGACATTGATTTGCTTGTTCAAATAACCTGCCCCGATAGTTGCTTAAGAAAAACCGTATAATGCTTCAAATTATTTGGCTTGATTAT
This sequence comes from Peribacillus butanolivorans, assembly GCF_001273755.1. Taxonomy (GTDB): domain Bacteria; phylum Bacillota; class Bacilli; order Bacillales; family DSM-1321; genus Peribacillus; species Peribacillus butanolivorans. The sequence continues at coordinate 779,179 of NZ_LGYA01000001.1, read as the reverse complement.
TGTTATGTGTCTCTCACTTAAACTGTGGTACGGACTCACTCCACTCCCTTAGATAACATTTATACTTATATGTCGTTTAAGTGAATAAATTCGTTAACGATAAAAATATTCTTATTACTGATTCCGCTCTACCTCGGAAAGTATCACATGCGTCACTGTTGTAGCATACGGGATTATCTGATTGATGAACTCTTCCACTTTTGGGAGACTTTCACTATGTATTTTCAACATATAACAAGCCTGTCCGGCAATTCGAAAACAAAAATCAACATTCGGAAGCTTGGCAATATAGCTCTTGAATCGGTCATACTCCCCATTCTTCACTGTTGCTTCTACGATACATTCAATCGGAAAACCAATCTTTTTATGATCAATCTCGGCAACATACCCTTTTATAATTCCGAAAGACTCCATCTGCCGAACCCGTTCTGTAACAGTGGGGGCAGATAAATTCACTTTCTTTGCCAGTTCCCTCATAGAAACCCGACTATTTATCGTTAATTCATCAAGAATGCTACGGTCTTTTTTATCAATTTCCATATAATTAGTATTCCCTTTCTTTTTCTTTCATCTATATATTATTACTCTTAAATACTTTACAAATGCAATTAATTTACCTGGATTTTCATTATAAGATTATCTCAAAGGGGAGATGTTCATGACAAGAATTAAACATTCAGCTATTGGGTCCAGTCCGTTTCAACGACTTTTTCATTCGGAGGATATTTTACTTAAATGGTCGGACCTTTCAGAGTGTATATCTACAGACGGGAAACTTTCAAAGGAATTAAAGGAAAATGTCAGAAGGGTTCTTGCATATGGTAACGGATGTGCATACTGTCAAGCAAAAGGTCGTCCATTGAAACCAGACGATATTAAAGAAGGCTATGCAGTAGCTTTTGCAGAGGTATTTCTCCTAGAACGCGAAAAAACGGAGCAAACATTCATTGATGTGTTAAAGGAAGCATTTAGCGATGAAGAGATATCGGAACTGTTAGCCTTCATTTGTTTTACAACTGCACAGCAATATTTCGGGGCTTTGATGGATTTAAAATAATGTTAAAAAGGAACAGGCATTTGCCTTGTTCCTTTCTGAAAAAGATTCATACTAAGCAGTTGAATTCCAAAACGTTTTTGTTCTCAACCATCAGTATTTTCAACTGTTCAACTGGACCATTTAATTTAGTAATGTTTGACTTGAAATAGTTTTAGTATCTAATAGCTTTGAAGATTAAATTCAATCTAGAATTTTGCACCTTGATCTTCTAACTGATTAATCTTTGGAAGAATGGAGCGAGAAGGTACTGGGGATGTTAAAACTATAGAAGTATTTAAATGTCCATAAGGTATTAATCGATCTATAAGAATTCTCATGCTGTCCATATCAGCTAAAGCGGCTTTTAAAAAATATCCTACTGTTCCTGTTACGCGATGACACTCAATAATGTCTAAATCATCTTTGACTAATTGCTCAAAATCAGGAACAGAAACTTTAAGTTCACTCACTTGAATAAACACAAGTACTCCTCTTCCTATTGCCGGTGGTGAAACTCTGGCACTAAACCCTTCTATAATCCCTTTTTCTTGTAAGCGATACATACGTTCAGAAATACTAGGTCGACTAAGAGCCAATTTCTTTGATAATTCACTAATCGTAATACGTCCATTTAATTGTAAAAGTTCTAGTAAACTGACATCTATTTCATCCATGAAGCAACCGCCTTTCATAATGAAGGAATATAAGCTTATATTTCTTTAAAATGGTGTATGGAAAGCAGAAAATACATTCTTTTTTGTATGTAAATTTAACAGTTATTATTCTATCATTAAAATCATTAATAGAAAAAGAAAATTCAGAATTTATCAAAGGGAGGAACTTGCATTGACTTTCACGAAAATTCTTGTTCGAAAAAACATTGAAAACCTAAGCGCATATGTTTCCGGTAAACCAATTGAAGAAGTACAACGCGAACTAGGACTTGAAAGTATCGTTAAATTGGCATCCAATGAGAATCCATATGGTTGCTCACCTCTAGCAAAAGAGTCCATGCTTATCGAAATGGAGCAAACCTCATTTTATCCTGAAGGAATGGCACCGTCATTAGCTGAAAAGTTAGCAAGGAAATTAAATATCAAACAAGATAATATTATCTTAGGTAATGGATCTGATGAAGTTATACGTTTGTTAACACGAACCTACATTCAACAAAATGATGAAGTCATTATGGCTGACGTTACATTCCCACGATATGAAACGAATGTATTGATTGACGGAGGCACACCTGTAAAGATACCTCTTATTAATGGCGTACATGACCTACAGGGTATGTATGAGGCCATTACTGAAAAAACAAGAATGATTTTTGTTTGTAATCCCAATAATCCAACAGGAACAATCGTTCAAAAAGAAAAGTTAAGATCTTTTATCGAGAAGGTGCCGAAACATATTTTACTAATCGTTGATGAAGCATACTATGAGTATGTTGAGGATGAAGACTATTTAGAAACCTTGCCATTTCTAAATACCCATTCAAATCTAGTCATCTTACGTACTTTTTCAAAAATATATGGATTGGCTGCATTAAGGATTGGATACGGTTTAATGGACGTTTCCATCATCCAAGAGCTAATCAAAGTGAAAGAACCATTTAATACCAATCGCTTAGCACAGGCAGCAGCCTTTGCTTCACTGGACGACCCTACATTTGTAGCACAATGTGCTCGTAAGAATGAGGAAGGAAGAAGATATTTAGAAAATGAACTAAGCGAGATGGGATTAACATTCTTTCCTTCTCATGCCAACTTTATAATGGTCAAACTAAATCATCCTAGCAGGTACGTCTTTGAGGAGCTATTAAAACAAGGGGTCATCATCCGATCTGGTCATTTACTTGGCTATGAAAATACTATCCGCGTGACCATCGGTACTCCACTTGAAAATGAGAGATTCATAAAATCCTTACAAAATGTAATCAATAAAACGCTTAGTACATGACATATCGAAATATAGTTGCAAAATAATCAAGGATTGATAAAGCATAAAAGATACGACATAGACGCCCTTTGCCCATGTCGTATCTTTTACGTGGATTTATTTAACCATTCTCTTTTCTTTTATAATTGTTTCCTGTTCATCCACACTTTTAAATTTAACGATTGAAATCGCGAATAATCCTACCAATACAATAAGACAAGCAATGATACTGACCCGATTCTGTTCACTAAACACAAACATGACACAAATGATGCTTAATGTAATTACTGTAAACAATGTTACGTACGGGAAGCCCCACAATTTAAAGCTCGGAGCTTTAGGATATGAATTGCGAAGTTTTAGCTGCGCTAAACAAATACTGATCCATACAAGTGATACCACAAAACCCGGAAACGCCATTAATAAGGTAAATGCTTTGTCCTGTGCAACGTAGGTAATCATGGAGCCCGCGATTAAAATAACGGCACTTAGTAGTAAACTATATAATGGAACACCATTTTTCGATACATAAGAGAAAGACTTTGGAGCTTCCCCCTCTGCAGCTAAAGAATGCAACATCCGTGTACAACCATATATTCCAGAGTTAGCTGCAGATAAGACAGCTGTAATTAAAATAAAGTTCATTATGTGGGCAGATCCCTGAAAGCCTGACATTGACAATACCTGTACAAACGGACTTGACTGGTCGCTAATTTCGTTCCAAGGAATTAAACCGCATATTACAAGTATCGGTAAGGTGAAAAATAATATAACTCTCCAAATATAGCTTTTAATAACCTTAGGTAAAATACGCTCTGCATCCTTTGCTTCTGTTACTGTTACTCCTATTAATTCTGAACCGCCGTAAGAAAACATAACAATTAGCAAAGCTGAAAATATTGACATCCAGCCATTAGGAAAAAAACCACCGTGCTCTGTAAAGTTTTGTAGATAATTAGCTCCGCCGCTTGGGATAATTCCAAATAAAATACTAGCTCCTAAGAGAATAAATACTATAATCATTGTAATTTTAATTCCAGCAAACCAAAATTCAAATTCTCCATAATTTTTAACATTCATCATGTTAATTCCAATGATTAGGGCAGCACAGCCTAAACTTAATATCCAAAGTGGAATAGATGGAAGCCAGTATTGCAAGAAACTTCCTGCCACTACTACCTCAATAACACATACGGACAGCCACATGAAACAATACATCCAGCCTATAATGAAGGAACTACGTTTACCAAACGCTTTCTGAACAAAACCCTTCATATTTGTATTTGGATAGACGATTGCCATTTCTGCTATAGCTCCCATGACCACAAGAAGTAATAATCCTGCAAAAATATAAGTAAGGATAACTCCTGGTCCTGCTAACGATATAGTTTCAGAACTTCCTTTAAAAATCCCAGTACCTATAGCTCCTCCCATTGCCATCATGCTAATATGTCGCGGTAACAACTTCTTTTGTAGAGACCCATTATTTGATTCCATTACTTATTCCTCCTTTATTCTGTTAATTTTCTGAATAAAAAATTAATCACTCTGTTTCATCTATTGAAAGGCGACTTGATAAGTTTAATACTTATCAACCGATATGACAAAGGAGTGGAAACATGAAAAGACGGCAAGCTAAAGTTTACCGTAAATATTACAAGAAGGATAGCTTCAGGCTGATAATTTTCACTTGGATAAATGCTGTATTTCAGTTTGATTATGGAAGTAGGGTTTTTGAACTAATAACCTAATACGGATCTAGATTTACTTTTAACGTTAAGATGGGCTCATTAAACCCACTCTATCTCTATCTCTATCTCTATCTCTATCTCTATCTCTATCTTTATCTTTTATCTATTAACTAGAACACTATTAATTAGGGATTACATTGTTATAAGTAACCCCTAATTAATTTCCTCCATTTATCTTACTTATTTACAATGTGGATTGCATGCCCCAAAACTGCTTCCGCTGCTTCCATCCAACCTTCAGTCAAAGTTGGATGTGGATGCATGCTCAGAGCTATATCTTCTACACGAGCTGACAATTCAAGTGCCAGTACTCCTTCACCTATAAGGTTAGATGCATCAGCGCCAACCATATGCATTCCAAGTAAAATGTGGCTTTTAGCATCCACGATCACTTCTGCAAATCCCTCTGTTTCATTCGTTGCAAGCGCTCGTCCGTTGGCACTGAATGGAAATTTCCCAGTTTTGACGCTATATCCCTGTTGTTCCGCCTCTTCACGGCTGAAGCCCACCCCTGCAATTTGTGGATCTGAGAAGATTACATAGGGAACAAAAGAGGAGTCAATGGCACTTGGCAAACCTCCTATTACTTCTGCTGCCACTATTCCCTGTTTAGACGCTCGGTGAGCAAGAGCTGGACCAGGTGTAATGTCACCAATAGCAAAGATATGTGGAACATTAGTACGACATTCCGTGTCTACTACTATATAGTCTTTTTCGTCTACCGCAATGCCAGCCTGATTTAGACCAATCTCTTGAGTGTTAGGAATCCTACCAATTGTAACTAGGGTCTTCTCGCTCACAATCACTTCTGTCCCATGCTTTTCCGAAAAAACATGAAGATGAACTTGTCCATCCTCCACAATGGCTTTTTCTACCCTTGTAGATGTTTTAAGATTTATCCCAAGCTTCTTAGCATTACGGATTACTTCCTTGACCAAGTTGTCGGCAACCTGAGGGAGAATACGATTAGCCATCTCAATAATTGTTACTTGAGTACCTAACTTTGCAAAAGCCATACCCATTTCGATACCGATATAGCCTCCGCCGATAATCGACAAGCTAGGTGGAACTTCTTTTAGCTGTAAAGATGTTGTCGAATCCAAAATATATCTTCCATCTACATTAAGGAACGAAGGAATAAACGGTCTAGACCCTGTCGCAATAATTGCATGTTCAAACTTATAGGTTTCAAAATCACCATCGGTTTCTACTCCGATGCGGTCATCTGATAAAAAGGTTGCTTGACCTTTCACCACCGTTACTCCATTTTCTTTACATAAATGGGATATACCTTGGTTCAACTGAGAAATGATGCCCTTTTTCCAATCCTGCCATACATTTAAGTCAACTGCTGTTTTCTCTTGTGGTAGTTGAATTCCCATTTTTTCAAAATCGTTAAGCCTATGAAATTGATCAGCTGTATGTATTAGAGCCTTCGAAGGTATGCATCCCCGATTGAGGCAAACACCACCCAGCTTATCCTTTTCAATTAGAACAACCGATTTCCCTAACTGTCCGAGACGAATAGCTGCAGCATATCCTCCCGGACCTCCTCCTATAATGATAACATCTGTTTCTATAGCAACTTCCCCTACTACCATTTATCTCATCTCCACAACTAAAAGAATTGGGTTTTCCAGTAGTTCCTTAATCCGATTTGTAAAACGTACCGCTGTTACGCCATCAATTAAACGATGATCGAAAGATAACGACATATTCATCATCAAGCGGATAACACCTTCCAAATCGCGAACAACCATGCGAGGTTCCATTTTATGTAACGCTAAAATTGCCGCTTCGGGATAGTTAATGATTGGAGTCGCATGCAACCCACCGATTGGTCCAACATTGCTAATGGTAAATGTACTACCAGTAATCTGCTCTAAGCTCAACTTCCCTTCTCGAGCTTGGATTGCCATTTGTCTAATTTCATCAGCTAGCTGGAAAATTGTTTTCTGATCTGCATTTTTAATAACAGGAACAATGAGACCATCGTTCGTATTCGTGGCAATCCCAATATGATAATAATTTTTCAAGACCATTTCATTTGTCTTTTCATCAATTGAAGCATTTAATGTTTTAAACTCCTTAAGTGCGATAACAATGGCCTTAACGAAGAATGGTAAAAAAGTCAATTTAATATCCTTGTTGTCTGAATACGTCTTTAATTGATCTTTTAATTCCTTTAATCTATCCATTTCTAATTCATCTACATGGGTGACATGTGGAATAGTCGAAACTGACTTTACCATATGTTCAGCGATTTTCTTTCGAATACCCTTAAGCAGAATCCGCTCTTCTAACCCTTTTTCCTGAACAGTTTCAATAGGAGCTGCATTTTGAAGTATTTTATTATCGTTGTTATTGTCATTGACCTGTTTAAATTGATTATTTTCTATAAACTGTTGCAAGTCACTTTCTATTATTCGTCCAGCAGGCCCAGAACCTTTAACCTGCTGGATATCAACCTTCATTTCCCTAGCCATTTGACGTACATATGGAGTAGCCAACACACGAGCTGCCTCAAGATGTGGTTTACTTGTTATATCCTCTGAATTTACTTTTACATCAGCAGGTTGCATAACCGGGGGCTCTTTTTCAATAACAAATGTTTCCGGAACAGAAATATCGTTCTCTTCTTGAATAGTAAATATAGTGGTTCCTACTTCTACAATATCCCCTTCAGTAAAGAGTATTTTCTTGACCACGCCCGTTGCTGGGGCAGTCAATTCCGCATTGACCTTATCTGTTTGTACTTCTACTATCGGTTGGTCCTGCGTTACTGATTCTCCTTCTTTAATGAGCCACTTGATAATTTCTCCTTCATGCATCCCTTCACCTACATCAGGAAGTTTAAATTCTACCATGCTTGTTCCTCCTTCTCCCTTATTCATTAATTAAAATGAAATCGTTTCCATTATTCCTTGTTTTATACGTTCAACAGTAGGTAAATAATGATCTTCTACTGAAAACTGCGGAACCGGAACATCAAATCCTGTCACACGCTTAATAGGGGCTTTAAGGTAAATAAGGGCTTCATCATTAATAATAGAGATAATCTCCGCACCTAATCCGGATGACTTATGAGCTTCATGAACGACTAATCCGCGACCTGTTTTTTTTATGGATTTTACGATCGTATCCCGATCTAACGGGTATAGTGTTCGAAGATCGACTACTTCACACTTCCAACCTTTTTCATTTTCAATCTTTTTAGCGGCATTCAATGCTTCTCTTAACATAGCTCCCCATGCAAAAATGGTTAAGTCGCTTCCCTCCTGAACCACTTTTGCTTGACCAATTGGTATTCGATACATCTCTTTAGGAACTTCTTCCTTAAAAGCTCGATACAATTTAGTCGGCTCCAAAAAGATTACCGGATCAGGATCTTCAATGGCAGAAATGAGTAGTCCTTTTGCGTCATAAGGATTACTAGGTGCAACCACCTTTAAACCCGGAGTGTGGGCAAAGAAGGTTTCGACACTTTCGGAGTGAAGCTCAGGACCTCTGATTCCAGCACCATATGGTGTACGGATAACAAGGGGCACCCCAAATTGTCCCCGAGTACGGTATCTCATACGGGCAGCATGGGAAACAATCTGCTCGAATCCTGGATAAATAAATGCAAGAAATTGAATTTCTACCACGGGAACCATTCCATTAAGAGCTAAACCAATTGCAGAGCCAATGATTCCAGCCTCAGCTAATGGTGTATCTACAACTCGATCCTTTCCGTACTTCTCAAATAGGCCTTCCGTTGAACGGAAAACTCCACCGTTTACTCCAATATCCTGACCTAAGATCATCACACGATCATCCTGACCAAGCTTTTGGTCCATTGCTTCTGTAATAGCCTGAATCATAGTTAAATGTTGGCTCATTACTTCTTCACATCCTTCTTTAAGATTTGTTTCAATTCTTGCTGCTGTTCATTTATGTGCCATGACTCTTCAGCATAAACATGGTTAAACATATCGAGAGGATCGGCTTTAGGGTACTCTTCTGCTTTTTGGAGGTGAGTGTCAATCTGTTCGCTAATTTGTTTTAGCACCATTTCCTCCTGCTCCTCATTCCAGAATCCCTTGTTAATCAACAACTTTTTAAGACGTGTAATCGGATCGCGATTTTCCCTCCAGAATGTTGAAATATCCTCCTGATTACGATATATGTTTGGATTGTCTGCAGTAGTATGGGCACCATATCGAAAGGTAATAGCTTCAATCAAAGTAGGACCTTCACCTTTAAGCGCTCTTTCGACTGCTTCCTTTACAGTCAGCCAAACTGCAAAGATATCATTTCCATCTACACGAACACCATGGATATCATAAGCATCAGCACGCTGAGATATAGTCTTAGATGCAGATTGCTTTTCAAAAGGCACACTGATAGCGTAGCCATTATTTTGGCAGAAAAAGATTGTTGGGGTTTTATATACACCGGCAAAATTCAGTGCCTCATGAAAATCCCCTTCAGAAGTAGCACCATCACCAAAATAAGCAATGCTTACATTCTCTTCTCCTTTAAGCTTACTTGCCCAAGCCGTACCTACCGCATGAACCATTTGAGTCGCAATAGGAACACAAGGAGGCATAGTTCGTTTTCCTTCCGGACAGATAGAACCCTCTACATGTCCCATCCAGTATAGAAAAACACGATACATCTCCTGTCCATGAATAATTGCCGCTGCATGATCACGGTAAGTGGGAAACATCCAATCCCCTGCCGATAATGCAAAAGCGCTGCCAATTTGGGATGCCTCCTGCCCCTCGAAGGGTGCATAAGTCCCCATTCTTCCTTGGCGCTGAAGATTAACTGATTTACGGTCAAACATTCTAAGCAATAGCATACTTTCATACATCTTAAGCATGAGTGATTTATCAATTTTTCCATCAATTGATTCAATTATCTCTCCATTTGGAGCTAATACCTGATACATTTCCGGTAAATTCTCTTTTGAATACGCTTTCAAAATTGGGTTTTCCGTCTTTTCCATTTCATTTCTCCCCTTAAGATAGATTTGATTAGCAAACTTACCAAGGATTTGAACAGTCATGAAATAACAGCCCAAAAATTTTCTTTGGTCTTTTTATGTTTTTAAATAAATGCTTTTTCATAAACTATATTTGCTTATATAAAAGGATAATACATCAAGGGTTTTAATAATATGTTAAATAGAATGAATTTTTTGCATATTACCTTTATTTAGAATGTGTTATCGTATACTCCACCTTCATTTTGAAAATTCGTAAAATTAATGGAAAAATCCAAATCAAACTACTATAATTTCTCAACTTGATGGAATTATTTTCGATTGTTTTGGGGGCGCGTACCCTATAAATTGCATCCATGCCGGGTGCACAAAAAAAAGAATGGAACAAGTACAACTTGTTCCATTCTTTTTTTGCTTTTAAAATTTGACCGTTAATTTCCACTCCAGGCACTCGCTTTCCGCGGGCGGTCCGGGAGCCTCCTCGGCGCCATTGCGCCTGCGGGGTCTCGTCCGTTCCAATCAACTTTGTTTTAACATTTAGATAGAACTCCTTTTGCCTACAGTCTTTTTTGTTTTAAAATAGAAGTATTAAAGCTTGAGGTGATAAGGATGCTTTCTAAACATGATTCTATTCAGCGAGATCAACTTGAAATGATTACTTTAGATCAACTGGTGCCAGCGAACCATGGTTAAGGAGCCCTACCTTAACATTTCTAACAGAACAGAAAGAAAGTTTTATTTCCTTTTCTGCTTCGAGGATACGGGAGTGATCCCTATTTTTCAAATGTACCTTTCACGACCGCCATGCCATCTTTTACCATAATTTGGCCCATCGCGATTACGGTATCAATTTCAAATGTTTCTTTTTTAACTATAATTAAGTCGGCGTCTCTAGCTACCTCGATCCGCCCTTTATTACCGAGCTTTAAAATATTTGCCGGATTTTCAGTCACAACACGGATTGCATCGGCTATTGTGACTCCGTCCTCGAGAATCGCATCGACTACTGCATCATACAAGGACATACACGTACCGATGTTCAAACCGCGCAGATTTCCGCTGCTATCAAAATCAGGCAGGCTCGCTTGTCCATCTGAAGTGAGGGTGATTTGCCGAATATCAACGCCTTCATCGAGTGCTCGTTTTATTGCTGTACTTGCCTTTACTTCTCCTTCTTCTAGGAACTTCTTGATGGTACTTGTCGTAAAATCAATATAGCCGCCTTTTTTTGCAAATTCTATCCCCGCATTGAATAAATGCTGATTGCGGTTAATATGCGTCGGGTAAAACTGTGTGATCGGTATTTCAGTTGTCTCCACGACTTCTTCGATTACCCGTACATGATTCTGGCTGTCACCTACATGAATGTTGACGATACCGCTTTTCCCGGACAAAAGTCCGCCATTACGGGCCTGTGATGCTAGTTTCGCCAATTCCGCTGCAGTCGGCTGCGAGGAACGATGATCGGCAATAGCGATTTCGCCTACCCCGATAATTTTATCCACTAAAATTAAATCATCTTCAATTTTCCCTGTAAGAGTCTTGACTGGTACTTGATACGAACCGGTCTGAACATAACAGCTAATTCCTTCTTCTTCAAGAGCTCTCGCTTTAGCAAGCAACCCTGGCATCGTTCTTGTCGTTCCATCAGTTCCGATGACTCCAATTAATGTCGTTATACCAGCTAACGTTGCATCGGTTAACTGAATTTCAGGAGTCCTTGTTTTAAAGCCACCTTCTCCTCCTCCACCGATGATATGGACATGTGCATCAATAAAACCTGGAACAATAATTTTACCAGCCGCATCAATCACTTCCATTTCAACAAAATCAACAGGTACATCAATCTGATCCTCCATGTAACCAATTTGCTTTCCAACCAATAGGATATCTTTTTGCCCCATAAAATCCGGTCCATAAATCTCTCCATTTTTGATAAGTTTAAGCATTGTTCCTTCTCCCTTCATAAATTGAAATTTTCTAATAGGTTTTAAAATCATTAACACGGGTAAATAAACAGCATAACCCGCTAACAATTACATAAAAGGACAAAGATAGATGTTCTTTTTTTAAAATTGTAGCTAAACTGACATTTTGATTATGCTTGCTAAAGTATAAAATCACTAAAGGAGAAAACAACATGAATAAAGTAATTTCCACGGACATTAAAACAAATAAACGATTCTCCATGCGTCAAATTATGAACTTATATCAAGTTACAAAAGAATTTAAAGGTAATATTTATTTTATCTGCAAACATAAAATGGTCGATGCCAAGAAACTCTCTACTTTTGTCTCTTTTGTACTCATTCTTCAGGAATGTGTAACTATGAAAGTCATACTTGAAGGCGAGAATGTACAAGCTATGCTCGAAAAAGTACAGAATATATGCAAAAAGAATGCTTCAAATAAACTCGGTTTTCAATCGAACCAAACAGTTAACATTTAATAATTTCTAACTACGTATAGAAGAGGGTGTATATAATGAGAACCATTTTAATGGTGAATTGTCGTTATAGGCTTTATAGCTAATCTAATTTTTTAAAGAACGGTGATAGGCTGTCAAACATTTGACAGTCTTTTTTTGTGAGTGAATTGAACGAGAAAAGAGCATGTAATCCATGCTCCCTTTAGATATTCACCATGGGACCTCCCAGTCTTTCCATTTATTCAATCCTTCCCGAATCTGATTACCTTTGTCAATCCAATATTGCTTTCTTTGCGCCTCTTCTTCTTTTGCCTGTTGTTCCGCTATATGTGCCTGTTGTTCCGCTATAAGCGGCCCGATGTCTTGTGTCTTAAAAGATTGTGACGCCTGATTTTGTAAAGCCTGCGACATTATTTTTTGAAAAATAATCGCACTCCCCTCACTACTATGTGTCGTCAGATAATGTTTTTCATCAGTCGTATCATACCCAGCCCAGACAGCACCTACTAATGAAGGTGTATAACCGATAAACCATTGATCTTTAACCCCTGATATTCCTTCGATTGGAACTTGTGTGGACCCTGTTTTACCTGCAACTTCATAACCGGAAACAGCTGCATTTTTTGCTGTGCCATATTCTACTGTACCAAGCAGCATTGTATTCATTTTGTCGACGACGCCCTTAGAGGTTACCTTGGTGGCTTCTTCTTCCCAAGCCCCCACCTCTTTTCCATCGACACCTTCTATTTTTACAATGGCATGCGACTCCATTCGTTTTCCGTCGTTGGCGAAGGTGGAAAAGGCTCCAGCCATCTGCAGCGGGGAGACCCCTTTCTCCATGCCCCCTAAAGCAAGTGTTAGATTTCTGTCATTTTTTTCATATGGAATCCCAAACCGCTTGAGTGCATCCAATCCCTTATCTATACCGATCTCATTTAATAGCCATACAGTAGGTACGTTTAAGGAATTCATCACCGCTTCGTACATCGGTACTTCCCCTTTATAAATGCCACTTAGATTTGTTGGCTCATATTCGCCAAAACTCATTTTTTCATCCTTTAAAGGAGTGGTAATATCGTAACCTTCTTCAACGGCTGGCGTGTAAACAACAAGCGGCTTAATGGCCGAGCCAGGAGATCTCGTCAATTGCGTTGCCCGGTTATATCCCATGAATTGATGTTTACCTCTGCCGCCGACTAAAGCCTTGATCCCTCCTGTTTTCGGATCAAGGAGGATTGCCCCGCTTTGAACCAATTGATCTGTACTAGTCCCAACTGGGAAATTGGCATCGTTGGCATAAACGGTTTCTGTAGCCTGCTGCATGGATTGATCTAGTGTTGTGTATATTTTGTAACCCTTTGTAAGCAACTCCTCGAGCTCTATTCCATACCTACTGGATGCCTCCGACAGAACATGGTCGACAAAATAAGGATACTTTCCTTTTAATGGATCAGTCATTTGCTCACCCTGAAGAAGAGTCACTTCATCTTTTTTCGCCGCAGCCTCTTCATCATCCGTCAAATACCCATGTTCGGCCATTCTTGAAAGAACTAAATCACGTCGTTTCATTGCACCGTCTAAATTTTTGTATGGATCAAGTTTGGATGGAAGGTTAATGACACCCGCAAGCAATGCCCCCTCGGCAACGGTCAATTCAGAGACCTCCTTGGAAAAGTAAATATTCGCGGCCTTTTTGATTCCCCATGCCCCATGCCCGAAATAGACTTGATTCAAATACATTTCTAGAATTTCATCTTTTGTATACTCATCTTCGACTTCCTGAGCAAGAAAAAACTCTTCTACCTTCCGTTTCAGAGTTCGTTCCGATTCCAGCATCGTAATCTTCACAAGCTGCTGGGTAAGCGTACTCCCTCCTTCGACAATACTTCCGGCCTTCGCATTTTTAACTAAGGCACGTAAAATTCCTTGATAATCAATGCCATGATGTTCATAAAAACGGTGATCCTCAATGGATACAACCGCTTGTTTCATATGATCTGGTATTTCCTCTATTGCAACACCTTCAGATTTATTGCCCGTAATAGTACTGGCAAGATTTCCGTCGAGATCATAGATCTCTGTCGGTTGCTGAAGATGATTTTGTAGAAGACTTATATCTGCACCCTGCTTGAAATAAAATAGTAAACCGGCACCGAAAACTACCATTGCCAATATAATAATCAGTCCTATTTTCACTAACCCTCTCATTTGAACCCCCATTTTCCCATCTAAGACATGCTTCATTAAAAATATTTTACCCTTTTTATAAAAGAAAACTCGTCGTTTGACTAAAAGGCAGAGACTTAATGGTCTCTTCTCTTTTTTTCTTATAACGGGTTACTCCTGAAATTCACTTACTTACTCCTTTTTTTTATAAAGTGATAAAAAACAGACCACTCAACTGAAAGGGCCTGGAGATTCACCGTAGCCTGTACGCGTATGCTTACTAACTCTTCTTTACATGTGTTTGTGATCAATATACACAATCAATAGGCGTGAAGCCATTTAAAAGTGGGTATAACACTTTTAAATACATTAAAAATGGGGAGAGATGATATTAATGAAAGATTTGAAACATATTGTCGTCGCTTTTGATGGAAATGAAGACAGTAAACGGGCAGTAGAATATGGTGCAACATTGAAAAAGGCCTTTCCTGAAGCTAAGCTGACCGTTGTTCATGTCCTAAATGAAAAAGTTGAACAGCATATCATAGGAAACGCATCCGCCCCGGGATTCGTGCCAGCTGCAGGATTTTATGTAGACCCTGTCCAAACACATCCCGTTGTCGAGGTTGAACAAACGGATCATCAAGAGACAAATGATACCCATTCCGTTGTCCAAAATAGTGTTCAAAACGCAGAAAGTAATACACTTAGATTGTTAAGTGAATGTCGAGTTGAGGGGAAATTCGAAATATTGGAAGGACATGCGGCTGATAGCGTATGTGACTATGCAGCAAGAACTGCGGCTGACCTCATCGTTGTCGGTAATAGCGCAAAAAGCGGGCTGGAAAAATTCTTTCTTGGCAGTACAAGTAGTTCCATCGCCAAAAACGCCCCCTGTTCGGTATTTATTGCAAAGTAAAAAGGAGCCGGCTCTTTCTTGTGCCGGCTTTGTTTGGATATTCGTCAAAAAAAGCCGGATTCGATATAGAATCAGGCTCAGACTGTAGACAAACTCGATGGAAATCGAGTTTGTCTACAGTTTTTTTAAGGGTTTTAAAAATTCGAACGTTGATTTCCACTCCAGGCACTCGCTTTCCGCGGGCGGTCCGGGAGCCTCCTCGGCGCCTTT
>NZ_LGYA01000001.1:734182-763110 GCF_001273755.1 Peribacillus butanolivorans | reverse complement strand
GAAAGCAAAGACCACCAAAAAGTGGTGACACGGCATATCTGGCAAGCATATGTGGAAGAAGCAGATCATCTGCGTACTCATCAAGATGTAAAACCTATATATGCGAAACGTAAAGAAACGATTGAGCGTGTATTCGCAGATGCAAAAGAAAAACATGGTATGCGTTGGACTACTTTAAGGGGACTTAAAAAATTGTCGATGCAAGCGATGCTTACTTTCGCTGCCATTAATTTAAAGAAGATGGCCAATTGGACATGGCAAGGTCCAAAAATGGCTTAACAGAGTGGGCTCGTAGAGCCCCAATATCTTAACCTTGGACCAAAATTCAAAGGGAATTTCAAAAGGGGTTAGGAATTTTATAATTCCGAACCCCTTTTGTCTACAAACTGAGCCGGATTCGATATAGAATCAGGCTTTTTTTCAATAATACCTTCGAAGCTGCCGAATAAAGCATCATCGCGACAAGTACCGATAAATAAAACTAATTGCATATAAGTATAAATGGCACTGGCTGTCCATTTGGCGCAGTGGAACTGAATAACGTCCTAACTCTACAGTTCACTCTCAGCCTTTTTGGCTCCCCTTCTGGAAGTATTTAATTTTTAATCCTCGGTTAAAATATACTACTAGTTTCTATTAATGAGCAGACAAAAAAATGCAAATACTATTATAACTTTCCATCCCTAATAATGGCTATATTCTTTCTTTAAACCAACTTCTTTACATCTGTTCAATACATCTGCTATTAACCAAGTTAGATGGATTAATACGACAATTTTTCTATAGACTCACTAAGGTTTGTTTTGATATCTTTATTAAGGCTAATTTACACTGGGGAGAGAATAGACATGGATAAACATTCAATTTCAGCTGAAAAAGGCGCCTACATCAGTATTGCCGCTTACATATTCTTGTCTGCTCTTAAATTGTCATTTGGTTATTTTGGAGACTCTAAGGGACTATGGGCAGATGGTTTAAATAACACAACCGACATCATCGCTTCCATAGCCGTATTGATTGGTTTAAAAATATCTAAGCGACCACCTGATGATAATCATTCATATGGTCATTTGCGAGCGGAAACTGTAGCCTCGTTAGTAGCTGCCTTCATTATGATTACAGTTGGCCTGCAGGTTATTTTTAGTGCTGTAGAATCTTTCTTCTATCAAGATTCAACGACGGTTCCCAATATGCTGACTGCTTATGTTGCTATATTCTCCGCAATTTTTATGTACGGGATTTATCGTTACAACTTAGCATTAAGCAAAAAAATTAACAGCGCCTCCATTTATGCAGTTGCACAGGATAATCGGTCTGATGCTCTGGTCAGTATTGGTGCTTCTATAGGAATTTTAGGTACTAAGATAGGGATTTTCTGGCTAGATGCAATAGCTGCCTTAGTCGTTGGATTCATCATCTGTAAAACAGCTTGGGATATTTTCCGTGATGCTTCTATCTCTTTAACCGATGGTTTTGACGAGCAGCTACTACAACAAATCGGACAAACCATTTTATTAACAGAAGGTGTTAAAAACATGAGTGAAATTAAAGCTCGTATGCATGGTAGTGAAATTCTACTCGAAGCTACCGTTCATGTAAACCCACTTTTGACCGTCATCCAAAGCCACGATATTACGGTAAAAATCGAGGAAAACCTTTTAAAAGAATATAATATTCAACATGTGATTGTTCATATCGAACCATATACATTCCCCCAAAAAAGGTAACCGTCATTAATTTTACGGATGCCTTTTTTATCTTTATAATCCACTACTCACAGTAATAAAACTGTGTCAAAAAAAGGGATTCCCCACTTAATTGCCGAATATTTATCCAATTGATGCATGTTTAAAGAACGGTAATCTGTTATCATAAAAGCACAATGTAATTATTTTGATATTTTGTAATTTTATTCTAAATCATAAATCTTAAGCTCAAAGAAAATTCATTTTCCTACAGTATGGAGGGCAAAATGGTATCTAATCGAGAAATGACCATTCACTTTTTATCTTCTCAAAAAGGCAGTATTATTTCCAAATGGAATGATGAGCTGTTGCATTTACTGGATGGATATATAGGGTATTTTAAAGGAGAAGTAGAAAATATTTTTAACCTGCTAATTGATCAGATTGGAAAATCAGATACTGACATAGGAGATGTACTGAAGGTCGTAGGAGAAAAAATTGCATCTGATCGAGTTAAGAAGCAGCTAAATATGGAAATTTTCTGTGCCACTGTGGCTATCGGTAGATCCATCATCATTGATCACGTTCTAAATTCTGAGGCAACTAAAGAAGAAGTATCTGAACTAATTCATCAAATTAACGCTTACTTCGATAAACTCATTCAATATGCATTATCCTATTTTACCGAATTGAAAACGAAGGAGCTTGAAGCACGCTCTCAGTTTATAAGCCCTAACCATAAGGACCGTTTGACACTCCTAGGCCAAATGACCTCAAGTTTTGTTCACGAATTCAGAAATCCACTTACTTCCATCATGGGATTTATTCAATTATTACAAGCAGAACAACCTGAGATAAAATACCTAGATATTATTTCAAAAGAATTAGATCAGCTCAATTATCGGATTACTCAGTTTCTTAATATCTCTAAGAAAGAAACTTTTGAATCACAACCGGATCTATTTTCTATCGCCCAGCTAGTAAATGAAGTGATTGAATTTTTATATCCTAGCATTTTGGAAGTAAATGCTTCCATAACTTGTAATATCGCTGATGATGCCGTGATTTCTGGTTCTAAAGAGGAATTTCGTCAGGTTTTACTAAATATCATTTTAAATGCTCTTGATGTGGTTGCGGGAATGCCTTCACCATCCATATACATTTCCGGTTCAGAATCACCATCCGGTATTTTATCCTTAAATATTTCAAACAACGGCCCTAAGATACCTGAAGAGGTACTACCAAATATTTTCGAACCGTTTATTACAACTAAAAAAAGGGGTACAGGATTAGGACTATTCGTTTGTAAAGAGATTGTTTTAAAACATCAAGGAACCTTGACATGCCATTCAACAGATTTCTTAACGACTTTCTCAATACAAATAAAAACAAAATAAAGTATAATATCCGTTATATCCATGGATCCATTTGAGTAAAAATTTTGACTGATTCGAGTATAGTTACTTATACTAATAGTTAGGTTCCACTACTAATCGAGGTGAATGACTCTATAGATTGAAAATAAAAAACATCATAAATTTTCATACTAGACAAAACGATATTTATTTTTCATCTAACATTTGATAAGATAACAACATTTCATTCATTATTGGTTTTGGGAGGTGACTGGGAAAATTAAATCGTTCGACATAACAAACGATTCAATTAAGTCCCACACTATTTGGACATTTTAAGTTTTTTAATAGTAATTATCTTAATCGCTGTAACTGCTTTTTTTGTGGCTTCAGAATTTTCAATTATCAGGGTGCGAAGCTCAAGAATTGATCAATTGATAGAAGAAGGCAACAGAAAAGCCATTGCGGCCAAAAAGGTTACATCTGATCTTGATGAATACCTATCAGCCACACAGCTTGGAATTACCGTGACTGCTCTAGGGTTAGGGTGGCTTGGACAGGACACCATCCTTAAATTGATAGGACCTTTATTCGGGGCCTTGAATTTCCCAGGCGAAGTCACAAGCATTCTAGCTTTTGTCATTTCCTTTTCACTGATAACATTTTTGAATGTCGTTGTGGGTGAATTGGCTCCAAAGACCGTTGCCATCCAAAAGGCTGAGCAAGTGACTTTGGCTATCGCCAAACCATTGATTCTTTTCCATAAGATTGCCTTTCCTTTCATCTGGGTATTAAATCATTCTTCTCGTTTTGTTGTCGGATTGCTTGGCTTCAAGCCTGCTTCTGAAAGTGAAATTGCCCATACAGAGGAAGAATTGCGTTTCATCCTCTCTGATAGCTATAAAAGTGGAGAGATTAACCAATCAGAATTTAAATATGTAAGTAACATTTTTGATTTCGATGACCGTGTTGCCAAAGAAATCATGGTCCCAAGGACGGAGATTCTAACCATCTCAAAAGATGAAACGGTACAAGAATTCGTTGATGTGGCTAAACTAGAAAAATACACCAGGTACCCTGTTGTCGAAGGTGATAAAGACCATGTTATCGGCTTAGTCAACTTAAAGGAAGTTTTTTCAGATCTTATTAAGAATCGAGAAATCCATTCAAAAGCAATTGAAAATTATACTCGCCCAATTATTCGGGTCATGGAAAATATTCCGATTCATGATTTACTGCTGAAAATGCAAAAAGAACGCATTCATATGGCGATCTTGATGGATGAATACGGCGGTACTTCCGGTCTTGTCACGGTTGAAGATATCCTTGAGGAAATCGTTGGTGAAATTCGCGATGAATTCGACATTGATGAAGTCGCATCCATCCGAAAAATTAAGGATGGGCACTATATTTTAGACTCTAAACTTCTTGTAAAAGAAGTGAACGATTTACTCGGCATTCACTTAGAGGAAGATGATGTTGATACAATCGGTGGATGGGTTTTAACGGAGAATTATGATGTAAATGTTGGCGACATCATGGAAAAAGACGGATTTTGCTTTAAAGTGATTGAAATGGAAGATCACGCCATTCGTTATATTGAAGTGACAAAAAAGGTCGAACAGCTACCTGTTGAAGAAGAACTTCCTCAAGGATAACGAATAAAAAACAGCCTCGTAAAAGTAAATTTTACGAGGCTGTTTTTTATAGTGATCACTTTTCAGAAAACCGGCCCATTTTCTTGACCGTTACGATTGGAGGTGTACTCTTTTTTTTCCAAATAATATAAAGAATGATAAGCACAAAGGAAAAACCAGCTACAGGAATTAAATAGGGAGAAGTAATCTCACTAATCTGCTGCCAATTCTCCCCGAGAATCCGTCCTAAGGTTAGAAATAAAATGGTCCAAGGTATGACAGCAGCAACCGTATAAAAGATGAACTTCCAAACAGACATTCTCGCAATTCCTGCAGGGATAGAAATAGCATGGCGGACGACCGGGATGAAACGAGCCGTAAAAACCACTCCAACCCCATAACGATGGAACCACTCTTCAGCCATTACAATATGTTTTTCTTTTATTAAAATATATTTCCCATACTTTAAAAGAAATGGCCGTCCTCCGAAATAACCCGCCCAATAGAGAAATAATTGCGCTATCGTCCCTCCTACTACACCTGCAAGGACAGCCCCCCAAAAGTTCATTTTACCCTGACCAACTAAATAACCTCCGTATCCGAGAACGAGCTCACTCGGGATGATTTCGACCATCAATCCTAATAAAACACCTATATACCCCATTCCTGCAAACCAATTTAATATCGTCATAATAAGCTGTGACATCATGCAATCGGACTCCCCTTAAGGCTAATTTCAAAATGTTTGTCCTTCTATCCTATTGCAGCACATAACGTTCTATTCGATTTTTTGCATGGAGTATTCTCTTCTTCATTAAGGAATTCATTCCCGAAAGCACAAAAAAAAAGACCAGCTGGAATTATCTCCGGTCTCATTGCATTAATATTCTTTTAGATCCCGTTTTTGTTGAAATTGAGAAAAAACAGCTGTGGTGAGTAAGGATGAGTCATTTTGATAAACATTAGTGAAAATCTCCTGACGAGATTTCGTTTTTTCAATATGAATCCCGAGATTTTTATACTTCTTGATTATTTCGTTAGTCATACTTACTCTCCCTTTCTGCTGTATCATTATCCTTTAACTTCCCAATTAACGAATATATAAAACCTATTTATAGAATTGAATGGAAAAACCATACAGTGTTACTGTTAACACTTGTCAATTAACTTGAATTGTTTGCAATCGATGTTCGTGTACTTCGTCCTTTTCAACATGTACCTGAACTTTATAGGTGCCGGGTTCAACAAAAGATACCTTATTTTGGTAATTTCCTTTTTCCTCTTCTTTAGCTTTGGTGAAATGGCTTTCTTCGCTACCTTCTTTCCACACCTCAAAATTCACATCTGCATTTGTCAAAGGCTTTCCATTTAATTCTACAGATGCTTCAAAGTTCGAACTGCTTCCTGCCTTCACAGGGTTACTTTGAAAATCAATTGAAACATCCGTACTTGGATGAGCAGATGCGCCTTCACTTTCATGATCCGTAACGACAACTTCTTTTTCCGGCATCACATGCAGCCCTTTGGCTGTTACATGGGCAACCACATAATATTTCCCTTGTTCATTAAACGTATGCATCACTTGATATGTACCACTTCCTGTATTCTTCGCCTCCAGCATTTCCCGTTTGTCCTGTCCCGACTTTCTTACTTCAAACAGAACCTCACCAGCTTCATTTACTAAATTGCTTCCTTGTTTTACTGTTGTTTCAAGGATTACTTCTTTGCCAGGAACCAATTTCCCTTTAATGACGACCGATGCTTCCATTGATTCTGGAATAACAGTATTCACTTCTTTATCCTCCGGCATTTCAGACTCCTGACAGCCGGCTAACATAAATAACAACGCAGTACACACATAGAGTTTTTTCATTATAACGTTCCTTTACTATTTATTAGACCCAAAATCTGTCCTTTTCATATTGCCCATCCTTCCCTAATTTCAGATTTTTATACAATTTTTCATCATGCAGTCCGCATTACGGTCACTGAAGTCAGTAGAGCTACAGCAATAATCGTTAAAAATGAATAAATAAAGATAGAAATACCGACCACACTTAGTCCAAAAAGAAGAACACATCCATCAATAAAGAAAATTAACAATCCAACATTTAGTCCGCTCTTTCTAGAAAGGATTTGAGCAAACATATCCGTTCCACCTGTCGATGTTCCATACCGAAGCATGAGTCCAATCCCAAGCCCAATCAATCCTCCTCCAATTATTGCACTAACATAAACAGGAAGATTCCATTCAATGACTGCCTCGGAAAAAATATCGATACATAAGGAGGAAAAAAGTAAGCCATGCAAGCTGTTAACAAATAGTTTTTTTTCAAAATACCATGCATATATATATAATGGAATACTACTCAAAATCACACCTAGCCCTGTTGGAAGCCCTATATAATAATGAAAAATCAGCCCAATTCCTATCATGCCACCATCTAATAAATGATAAGGTATCAGAAAAAAATTGATTCCCACCCCTACAAGCATGCTTCCAGCAATAATCGCTGCCATTTTTTCTATGATCTTCATGACCCCACCTCCTTTTATAATGCATAAACCTGTCCAGTTTCTATAGAATATGTTTATACAATCTAAAAAATAATGAAACTAACCAATTTTTGTGAGAACAGCCCTTTTGTTTTCTGAATATTCTATCATAAATGCGGTAAAGCAGAGGAAATAGTCAAAAATCGCTAATTAGTAGATCAAAGTGATCCTTTACAAGGAATATACCGGATTTAAGGAGTCATAAGCTGTTTGACTGAATGATTAACTCTTTCTATAATGAAAGTATTTAAATTTATTAAACTGAGGTGATTGGATGGGATATTAAAGAATGTTCGTTTTGACGGACGGACGCTGCTTTGCCTGACGAACAAGGGCATACTTTTGAAAAGCTTGTGCACTTCTTCAAGCAGAAATTCTTCTTTTTCCCGTCTGCGCATCGCAAATCACATACACTAGTATTCTCTTCATCATTTAAAAATGGGAATTCGAGCTGATACACATATAGCTTTTCTTAAAACTTACAGCTCGTTAAGGGACTCCCGACAGTATTTAGCAAGCAAAAAAAAATATACTTGTATATTTTAAAAATGTAGGAGGTGGACTCCTTATTCGTCTCAAAGGCGAGTTAAGGGAGACTATTTGGACATAATAAACTTGGTTTTTATTGCCATTTTAATTGCTTTAACAGCATTTTTTGTAGCTACGGAGTTTGCAATTGTTAAAGTGAGAAGCACGAGGATCGATCAATTAATTGAAGAAGGCAAGCCAAATGCTGTTTCTGCAAGGCAGGTCACATCCAACCTCGATGAATATTTATCAACATGCCAGCTCGGAATTACTATAACTGCTTTAGGGCTTGGGGTACTTGGAGAACCGACAGTTGAACGCATTTTGCGGCCACTTTTAAATCAATTAAATCTTCCTGAATCCGCTTCACATGCACTCTCAGTTGCGATTGCCTTTTCTTTTATTACCTTCATACATGTAGTTATTGGAGAACTGGCACCGAAAACTTTGGCGATTCAAAAAGCAGAGCAGGTAACTTTATTTGTTGCTAAACCTTTAATTGCATTCAATAAAGTCATGTATCCTTTTATCTGGGTACTAAATGGCTCTGCAAGGACGCTAACAAAAATGCTCGGATTAAAAGCAGTTTCTGAACATGATTTGGCTCATACAGAGGAAGAGCTTCGTATCATTGTTTCCGAAAGCTACAAAAGTGGCGAAATTAACCAATCAGAGTTTAAATATGTGAATAAAATTTTTGAATTCGATGATCGAATTGCAAAAGAAATCATGGTTCCACGTACAGAAATTGCTACGATATCTAAAGATGATACGATTCAACAATTTTTCACCATAATGACTGAAGAGAACTTTACTCGCTATCCTGTCATCGACGGCGATAAAGATCATGTTATTGGAATGGTGAATATCAAAGAACTATTCACTGAAATGATAGATAAAAGTAATCAGGCAGCGTCAACGATAAATAGATATGTTCGCCCTATTATCCGTGTCATTGACAGTATTCCGATTCACGATTTACTTTTAAAGATGCAAAAAGAACGTATTCACATGGCTATCCTCATGGATGAATACGGCGGCACATCAGGTTTGGTCACCGTTGAAGATATTCTTGAGGAAATTGTTGGTGATATTCGAGATGAATTCGATTTGGATGAAGTACCGGATGTTCGCAAATTAAAAGAAGATCATTATATTATCGATGCAAAGGTATTAGTAAGTGAAGTGAATGATTTACTGGGACTGGATATCAACGATGAAGATATTGATACCATGGGCGGATGGATTCTTACTGAGAATTACGAAGCCAAACAAGGTGATATCCTGACTTATGGTCCCTATCACTTTAAAATAAAAGAAATGGAAGACCACCATATCTGCTATATTGAAATATATAAACCAGCAAAAGTCGTGGGCGAAGTAAAAGAATTTCCGATAATATCGCAAACTGAAATTGTTTCATGATAAAATAACCCCCCGCTCTAAATGAGCGGGGGGTTATTTTAATCCCTCAACACTTTATCCTCTAGATTTAGGTACATCAAACAAATATCTCACATATTATATAAGAAAACCCCAGCTTATTATTTTGATTGACAACATTAAGTATAGTTCAACCTTTATTGTTTCATACTGTTAGAGAAGCTATATTTTATGAAGGAGTGAGGACTTATGAAACTCATAACCATTTGCCAGCACTGCAAAGGGAAAGGGAAAACCCGCTATCTACAATTTTTTTCACGGAACTGCACTCAATGCAACGGACAAGGAAAAGCGGTAAAAGATATGTCTAATTTAAGAAATCATGCAAAAAACCTCTAACAATCTTTCAAATTTTATAGTTAGGCTTGATAACACCTGATTTTTTTAAGGTGTTATAAACGATAAGGACTGCCGGCCCCAGGAAAAGCCCAATAAAACCAAGCATCTTAAACCCTAAATAAAGACTGATTAACGAGGCCAATGGAGTTAATCCCATATTCGCTGAATAGACCTTAGGTTCAATTGTTCTTCTTATGATAGTTATGACCAAGAATAGGATAATTAGACCGATTCCAAGATGATGGTTTCCTTGTGCCCAAACAATAATGGCCCAAGGAACAAGTACAGATCCTGTCCCCAGTATAGGAAGAATATCCACTACAACTATAAGTAGTGCCAATAACATCGTATATTTCACATTTAACAACCATAGTCCCGTATAAGCCATGATAAACGTGAATAAACTTAACAAGATTTGAGCCTTAATGAAGCCTATTGCTGCCATACTTAAATCTTGATAAACTAGTGATATTTTTTGATATGTGGACGTCTTTAAATAAAGGAAAGCCTTTTTTCTTAGCTTTGGTAATTCTAGGCTGATTAAAAACAAAGCGATTAAATAAATCAAAAAATCAATGAAAAATCCAGGAACAAGTGTAACAAATTGGACCATATCCTGAACAAAATCCTTTGTAAACCCTTCAAGCGCTTTGACCCCTTTTTCCATCGTATTTTCAATCGACTGAATGAGGTTTGGCGGCAATGTTTGAGAATATTGCTCCCATTGCCTAATAACCGGCAGAATAGCTGTCAGATACATCTCACGAATAAAACCAGGAAATTTCTCCGAATAGACAATGACTCTCTTGATTAAAACTGAAAGCAAAAAATATGTGATGCTCATGAGCCCGCCTACATACAAAATAAAAGAAATTAAAACGGCCCAAAGGCGATGTAGCATTAATGTTTTACTAATTAGGCGAACTAATCCATCCAAAAGAATAGCTGTTAGTAACGCCAAAATTAATGCCCATGAGTAGGGAATTAAAAATAGTATAACTAATAAGAGAACACCCCTCCAAAACCAGCGAAAAAACAAAGCAACATTCACTAAATAAACCCTCCTAGCACTTTCTTGTTTCTCCTTATATTTATGAGACAATATCCCATATATTTCGCTTATACGTTTTATTTTCTCAATAAGGGGAAAAGAGAAACAAAGAAATGGAGGGATTGACATTGGATAACAAAGATAAAGAAAAGTTTCTTGAAGAGCGTAACAATAAATCTAAGGCATTCAAAGAGAATCAAGAAAAGCAGCTAGAGCGTGACCAAGTTGTCATGCCCATTGAAGATTTACCAATTGATGAAATTAAATATGAACGAGAAGAAGAACGAAATAAAAAGGAAACTAAACAACGGTCCACCAGCGAAAGATTTTAAAGAAAAAACCAGCCAATCAAAGGCTGGTTTTTTCTTTAAGAAATCATGTTGTAAGTCACCCCAATTGGCAGCTATCTTTTCTGGCGACAGGATGTAGATATCATGTTTTTTCATTTCAATTTCCACAATTCTCATTTTTTATTACCCGAATTTTATTTTTGTCTTGATAATAAGTCTGTTGTCCATCAATATTCAATCTATAAATAACGGTATACATTTACATGGAAAAATAAAAAAGCCATTCTTTATAAGGATTCGTCTGTCAGTTTTTATTTACTTCTTGATTGATTTAAAATGATTTAGGGAGGCTTTTACTATAATACTTCTCTTCCCTCCCCTTGCTTCCAAAAAAAAACATTGACTGAAATGAATGATTCTTTACAATAGACTTTTAAGAATTAAAGAATATAATGGATTGGTCAACCATTATAAAGGAGAATCATATGACGAACCCTACTCAATTATTTCATCAATATTTACAAGTATCCAGATCATTAGTTAGTAAAATGAATGAACAAATTACAGCCCTTGAAATTTATCATAATCAGTGGACAATCTTGAATTATTTAAAGAACTGTGGATATTCCACCATCCCCGATATTTGTAATTACTTGGATGTAGATAGTGTTATCATCACACGTTCAGTCAACAGCATGGAACAGAATACTATGATTAAGCAGGTCCCTGGAAAAGATGAACAGGAAAAGCGAATCGAACTAACTCCCAAGGGCAAAGAAGTACATACAAAATGCCTTAAGATTGCAGAAAAGATTGAAGGAAAAGCCCTGGATGGCATTACTGAAGAAGAGCAGGACTTATTTTTCCAGACGGTCCTTAAAATCCTCAATAATATAAGGAACTGAATTGGTGCCTTATATTATTGTGGAAGATGTGATAGTCATGGCCTTTTCCATTGACCTCTTTTGAGTAAAACGAGCTAAAGCCATGCCTTTTTTAAAAGTCGGATTCCTTCTTCGATTTCCCTTTCGGTTAAACCACCATACCCAATTAAAATAGTCGGCTCTTTTACCTTCTTTGAATGATAAACCGAAGTTGGATGGACTTTCACCCCGACACTAGCAGCCGTTTGAATGAGCTCTGACTCAGTGCTGCTGTTTTTTACTTTTAACAGAACGTGTAATCCTGACTTTTCACCGATTACAGTTACACGATCATTAAAATTCTCTTCCATTGCATTCAGTAACACCTTATTCTTTTTACGATAAATCGTACGCATTTTATTCAGATGGCGTTCCCAATGTCCATTTTTCATAAAAAGACAGAGCGTTTCTTGAATCATTCTAGAAACGGTCTGTTTGTAACCTTTTAACTTTTCATGATAAAGAATAGCTAACTCCTTTGGTAACACCATATAGCCCACTCTAATCGTTGGAATCAACGATTTTGAAAACGTACCTAAGTAGATAACCCTTCCATTTGTGTCCAATCCTTGTAAGGAAGGAATTGGTTTGCCTGCATGACGAAATTCCCCGTCATAATCATCTTCAATAATATAGCCGTTGTTTTTCTCCGCCCAATTCAATAATTCCACCCTTCTAGTTATCGGCATGATCATGCCAGAAGGAAATTGATGGGAAGGAGTGACATAGGCAACATTCACAGCACACTCTTTCAAAGTGTCAACACTCATTCCACTTTCATCTAATGGAATGAATGTCATATGGGCTCCCTCCAACCTCAATACCTCCCTAACCCGATGAAAGCAAGGGTCTTCCACCCCAAAGATCCGCTCGTTTCCAAGAAGTAACCGTAGTAGATGGATTAAATACTGTGTACCTGCACCGATTATGATTTGATCAGGAACACAGCGAACTCCTCTTGATTGAAAAAGATAGGCAGCAATCTCCGTTCTGAGACCAACTTCCCCTTGAGCATCACCACTGATAAACAATTCTCTTTCCTGATGATACAACGTATTAATTAAACATTTTTTCCACACGGAATGCGGGAAAGAGTCTATATCCACCCGTCCATGGTTGAAATCTATCTTGCTCGTTTCACGTTGAGGGAGTATCATTCCCTGTGAAACAGGCAACTGTTCCATTATAGGTAGTATCCGTTCTAAATCAGCTACGTAATAGCCTTTCCTTAAACGACTTTCCACATATCCTTCTGCTATTAACTGCTGATAAGCTGCATCCACCGTATTCAAGCCTATTCCTAAATGAATGGCAAGCTTTCGTTTAGAAGGTAATTTAATTCCAGCATTTATTTGTCCATTCTGAATTTCCACCTTAATATATTCATACAACTGAAGATATAACGGCTCTTTTTTTGTTTTTTCTAGAATTAGAGTGATTTCAAGCATCTGGACCTCCCTTAAAACTGGTTCTATAAATTATATCAGTTTTGGTTCTTATTACAGGACCAGAATATTTCTATAATTGAGATATCAACCAACAGGAGGAAAAATATGGATTACATTGAACTAATCGGGAAACATGTGACCCTCACTCCAATGATGGAAAATCATATCGAACCGCTTTATGCTGCTTCCCTGCCATCTGAAATTTGGGAATGGAGCGCCACAAAGATTTTGTCATATGAAGAGGCTGTGTCCTATGTAAAGGAAGGGATTCGAACAAGGGAAAAAGGACTGCATTATCCATTTGTCGTTATCGATCACGCTAATGATTCGATTATCGGCAGCACTAGCCTAAGAAATATTCAATTTGACAATCAGACGCTAGAAATCGGTTCAACTTGGTATCACCCCACCAAATGGCGGACAGCCGTTAACACAGAATGTAAGTACCTCCTTTTACAGCATGCCTTTGAAAAGTTGCGAATGAATCGAGTTGAATTTAGGACTGACGAATTGAACATAAGATCGCGTGCAGCGATAACCCGGCTCGGCGCCGTTGAAGAAGGTATTTTACGGATGGAGAAGAAATTGAAAGATGGAAGGATAAGGAATACGGTGGTTTTCAGCATTCTCGAGCACGAATGGCCTAGTGTGAAAAAGAATTTGGAAGTTTTTTTGGAAAGGTGAAGATGGAGAAAAAGAGTGCCTCTCTTTTTGTACACTCTTTTTCTCTTGTTGCTATTTTTCAGATGACTCTTTATGATTTCCCTGGATTTTCGGTAACGAATCCTTTTGCTTTTTCGTTGATCGAATGAATATGAACACGACAATCGCAAATAAAAACGGCATTAGTAAAGCAAAAAGAAGATAAATCATATCTCCAAAGAACACATTCCTTCCCCCTAAGCAAGTGCAGTCTTTCACCCGATGAAATGGAGGCCAATCATTCCCACCAGTTTTCCATCCCTGCGTCAACCCGCACTGTTGTCTGTAAAGTTTATCAGTACAATTTAATGATCGTTAGAAAGTCTCCGGGTTCCTTCAAATACTTTGTGATAAACGAATCATATCCAGACATTGAATTCCATTTTCATAAATAGCCTCTGGATAGTTCATAATAAAAAAATCACGATCGACCCCAGTGATTCTAAAACCACATTTTTGATAAAGGGCAAGCTGCCCTATCCCTGAATTCCCAGTACCAATCTCAATAGTTTTGTAACCTTGTGACTTAGCATAGTGAACAGCATGCATGACTAGTTGTTTTCCAATCCCTCTTCCGTGAAGTTGTTCTACCACTGCGATGTTGACTATCTCTATTAGTTCAGGTCTAATTTCTAACAAAACATACACTCCGATTATCTGCTCATCTATTTCAGCTACAAAGCACATCCCTTTTTCCAAGTATGCATCGACCAAATCCCTTGAAGGGTCGGCTAATAGCAACAAATGCATGGGAGGTAACTCATCTGGATATAATTTTCTTATCTCCATTAGTGCTCTCCTTTTAGTTCCTCAACAAGCATGGATATCAATTCAGATGCTGGAAGTTCCCTACTCAGTTTATATCCCTGTCCTGCCCATAAAGCCATCAATTCAGGATTGTTTTTTTGTCCTGCTGCTTTTCGCATTTGCTTGGTCATATGATGAACATACGGATAGGCCGCCGGTGCATCATTATCATACTCAGTTAAAAAATGATTCACCAAACCGCGTGCCCGGCGTCCACTGAAGGCTCGAGTAACCGCCGTTTGAGTAAAACGCGCATCATTAAGAGCTGCCTTATGAACGGGACTTGCACCACTCTCGGGGCAGCGAAGAAAAGCAGTACCCAACTGTGCCGATGTCGCCCCTGCTGAAAGGACGGCAGCGATATCCATTCCGTGCATCAGCCCGCCTGCCGCAATAATCGGTAACTCCAGTTCATTTTTAATCATTCGTATTAGCACTAAAAGACCATAATCTTCTTCTATACGGTTTTCAAAACTGGCTCGATGCCCCCCTGCTTCAATACCTTGTACACATAGAACATCCGCACCTGCCCCAGCCGCCGTTTTTGCTTCATGAAGGTTGGTTACTGTTACGACAATAGTGGAACCTACGCTTTGGAGCTCCCTAATTACATCTGTCTTAGGGCATCCAAACGTAAAACTAACAACAGCTACACGCAACTCTTTTAATACGGCTAATTTATTTACCCAATCATCATCATCACTGATTCCTTCCCCAATCAAAACCCCTACACTCTCTGCCTCTTTTTCTATTTTTTCACGATAGGCAGATAGTATCTCTTCGTCAGCAACCTCTTGATTTGGCACAAAGACATTCACCCCAAATGGGTGATCCGTCAATTGTCGGGTCTCCTCTATTTCTTTTTTCATGGCTTCCGCCGTCTTATAGCCAGCCGCGAGAAAGCCTAATCCCCCTGCATTAGATACCGCAGCCGCAAGCTTTGGAGTGGAAGCGCCTCCTGCCATCGGTGCTTGAATGATAGGATATACCACTAAATCTTTGAACATTCGATACAACTCCTTTTCATTTTTCTTCATGCTCTTATCATTTTTACGTTTTCTTGGTATAATGATTGTCTGTAAGAGAAAAGTGTCTTAATGATCACCCTTTATATCTTGCAAATATAAAACATAGGTGGTAAATCAAAAATGGAAACAAAGCCCTATAGAGTTTTACTGTACTATTTATATGTACCAATCGAGAACCACGAGGAATTCGCAGCCGAGCATCTTGCGGCCTGTAAAGAGCTTGAATTAAAAGGCCGAATCCTAGTGGCAGCAGAAGGAATCAACGGAACTGTTTCAGGTACGATTGAACAAACAAACCAATATATGGACATGATGAGAAGCGATTCCCGCTTTGCTGATATCGTGTTTAAAATAGATGAAGCAGATGGCCATGCCTTCAAAAAAATGCATGTTCGTCCTAAAAACGAACTTGTCACGCTTCGATTGGAAGATGACATCAATCCTAATCAGACAACAGGCAACTACTTGAGCCCGAAGGAATTTTTCGAGCAAATGCAAGATGAAAATACAGTCGTCCTTGATGCCAGAAATGACTACGAATATGAAATAGGTCATTTCAGAGGCGCAGTCAAGCCAGATATCACAAATTTCCGTGACCTTCCAGATTGGGTTCGAGAAAACAAGCAGATGTTTGAAGGTAAAAAAATCCTTACGTATTGCACAGGTGGAATCCGCTGCGAGAAATTCTCCGGTTGGCTTGTCAAAGAAGGCTTTGAGGATGTTAGTCAGCTTCACGGCGGCATCGCAACCTACGGGAAAGACCCGGAAGTTCAAGGCGACCTTTGGGATGGTCAAATGTATGTATTCGATGAAAGAATTGCTGTTCCGATCAATCAAAAAGAACATGTCATTGTCGGTCGCGATATTTTCTCTGGCGAACCATGTGAACGCTATGTTAATTGCGCTAACCCTGAGTGCAACAAAAAAATCCTTTGCAGTGAAGAAAACGAACACAAACATATGCGCAGCTGTACTCACGAATGCCGGGTGCATCCGCGTAACCGCTATGTAGTTGAGCATAACTTATCTAAAGAAGAAGTAGCAGAAAGACTACAGCAAATTGAAGAAGCCGTTACGGCTGAATAATCAAGCAGACCCGAATCAGTGGATGATTGTCCCTATTCGGGTTTTTTTATCCTCCTATTTAATCCTCATAAATTTTTTTCAAGATGTAAATCTACATCTTGAAATTCCCCCTACTGCTTTGGCATTCAATAAACTTCTAAACTAACTATCCGAAAATGCAATCTCTTCTTGTACTTCTATATCTAAATAGAAAAACCCTTTTTAAAAGAATAATTTAGCTCAAGTACAGTCAAAAAAGACTTTTTGTTATAGTACAGTTTTCTTTTTTCATAAACTTTTAAAATTGTTTGGGATTTTTCAATATAGAGGAATCAAGGACTATCCTAGAACTATAGAAAGAATTATCATAATTTTATAACTAATTAATGTTAACGCTGTAAATATAGTGAAAACTAAAAGGAGGAATTTTTCATGGTAGCAAGTCAACAGCAACCCGATTTACATACTAACTTGTCTGATACTCAACTTCTAAAACTCAATCAAATGCTCGTATTTGTTTCTCAATATAATGAGTTTTATAGAGAAAAGCTAAATAATATATCTTTTCCGATACGTTCTACTAATGATTTGCAAGAGCTACCGTTCACTACAAAAGCCGAATTGGTGGAAGATCAAAAGAATTTTGCTCCTCATGGAAAAAACCATACTTTCACTAAATCAGAATATGTTCGTTATCATCAGACTTCAGGAACAACAGGAAGGCCATTGAAAGTTATGGATACTAAGGAAAGCTGGAGTTGGTGGGAGGATTGTTGGCTTGAAGTATTTCGGTCCAGCGGTGTTACGAAAGATGATACCGTTTACTTAGCCTTCTCATTTGGACCTTTTATCGGTTTCTGGGGTGCTTTTGAAGCAGCAAAAAAATTAGGGGCATTAGTTATTACAGGAGGAAGCCAGACTTCTAAGGAAAGGCTGAATAGTCTCATTGAAAATGACGCCACCGTTCTTCTCGGCACCCCAAGCTATGCGTTACACCTTGGAGAAGTAGCAGAACAAAATAGTATCGACTTACGTGAAACGGCAATCAAAAAAATCATTACTGCAGGTGAACCAGGCGGATCTGTTCCCTCTATTAGAAATCAAATTGAAACCATTTGGGGAGCTACTCTTTTTGACCATGTAGGCATGACCGAAATGGGCGCGTACGGGTATTCCTGCTCGGAGCATAATGGTCTTCATGTCAATGAATCAGAATTTATTGCGGAGGTAGTTAATCCAGACACGCTTAGACCTGTAGAAATTGGAGAACGCGGGGAATTGGTACTAACGAACTTAGGTCGTTATGGATATCCACTTATTCGCTATAGGACTGGAGATCTTGTAATTCACTCTAGTGAATCTTGTCCTTGCGGGAATACTTATAAACTTCTTCCAAAGGGGATTATCGGACGCAAAGATGACATGGTCGTCATTCGCGGAATCAATATTTACCCATCCTCCATTGAAGCCATTGTACGTGAATTTTCAGCAATAACTGAATACCGCATTATATATTATACAAAAGGCGGCATGGATCAAATCAAGCTGCAAATTGAAACAAACGCAGATATCTCCTCCATTTTAGCCACACATTTAAGAGACCGTGTCGGTTTAAGAATTGATGTAGAGGTCGTAGAATCCAACATCCTTCCACGTTTCGATATGAAGGCAAGGCGTGTTTTGGACGAAAGAGACGCCATCTAAATCATTTTTGAAAGCGATTACTTATACTAAGACCTTCATTTCTTTGAAGGTCTTTTTTCTGTAAATAAAAAATAATTGAAACCTCCAATAATTTGAAACTGCGATTGAAAGGACGATTATTAGAATAATGAAATACTTGTTATTTGCACTACCCCTTCGCCACATAAGGAGAATATGGGCATCATCAAATCATAAACCTTTTTAATAATCATTACTCCATTAAGCCTTGCAGACTTCTTCTTATCCCGTAAAAGGTCTGCACATTATACCCAATGATAAAAAACATCTGCTTAAACCAAACAACACATTCCAAAACAATGAGTGTGACCCAACATTAAAAGGCGGCCTAATTGGCCGCCGATATCCATCATACATTTCTCTTATAATACGTAAGTGGTTCCATCAGCTATATTAACTGGTAAGTGTCCTTGTTCGAGAACCGCCGCTAGCTGGGCAAAGCTATTTTCTCCACTATGCCCTTCCGCCTCCTGGGCATAAGCCATTAATGCTATATAAACTGTTAATTCTACAACATATTTTACCAATTCTTCACTAGAGTCACTAAATAACTCAAATGCCTTATCAAATGCTGAATGAAAAACTGAATCTGTCACAGCATCGACCGCTTTCGCTACATCCGTGTCGTGCCCCTTTTCTTGAGCTTCATTAACAATGGTTTGATAACTTTTATCTATAAATTCATATAGTCCTGTTTTGCTGATTGGGGCATCTGCATAAGAAGCTACAAATTCACCTCTAGATATCCATTCAATCTTTCCTATTCCTAATTCATTTTGTGTAATGAATGCTTTTAATGCTTGCTCAGCTTCAAGACGTCCCTTTTCTTCACCCACATTTTCAAACCAGTTGAATTTAGAAACCTTTTGAATAAGTGCTATAGTACGAGTTTCCCGTTCAGCCCCAGACTGCTGCTCTTTTTCTTTTAACTCTGCCATCACCTGATCTCCTTTCCATTACTAAATGTATTTGGATATATGATATTTTCAGGAAACAATCATGCGCCTATTTCCATTTTCGATTTCAATTCCTCTGGAATGGACTGCGCCTTGGGTTTATGATCTGCTACAGATGCATAGGCGCGTAGCTCATATCCTTCCGCGATGACGTCATTATCTCTCATAAAAGTATGGATCAGCTTAAAAACCTTATCACGGATTTCTATCGCTTCCGTTTGAATCTGGACATCATCTTCATGAAATAAGGGGATTCGAAAGCTGCAATGTGCTTCAAGTAAAGGAACCCCTATTCGATTCTCTGTAAATAATTTAGATGTAGGATGGCCAAGTGTTTTGAAAAAATGATGCGTAGCTTCATCCATCCAGCTATAGAAATTCGGGTAATATACGATTCCTGCTGCATCCGTATCTCCCCATTTCACTTGAAAATCATAAGTAACTGCACCCATCTAATCACCTCTTTGATTTTTAATTAGTATTTTGTTGTCAATTCCGGCGGACCAGATCTCGGACCATATGGACCTTCATCAAGCCAGCGTCCAATCGACGGGACAATGGTTGAAAGTGAAGCAGCCACCTCTTTTTTTGTGTTCATATAAGAAGATGATCCTTGAATATGATGAAGGGCCGTATTAGAGCCTTCGCGATTGTATAAACCTGCTATTCTGCGTTCATTTGCTGCATCAGCAATCGCTTGTTTCGCTTCATCTAAATTACTTGAGTCCACGGCTTTTCTAATTCCCCTGGCCGCAATGATTGCATCGGGTACACCTGAATTCAAACCCCGAGCACCAAATGGAGCGAATAAATGCGCTGCTTCTCCAGCAAGAAGAACACGATTATTTTCATCAGTATAAGAACTTGATACCGCTTGGTGGAATGTATATGTGGAAACCCATGTAATAGCATCTGCGTATTTTGCATCCATGACTTTAGGGAGCCAATTTTGGACGCCTTCCTTCCCGCTGAACTCCTCAGGATCATCACCATCTAGTAGCTGCAAATCCACGCGCCAGCCACCTTTAAATGGAACATACATCACATTTCTTCCGCCCATTGCCGGGTGTTGGTAATGAAAGATCCTTTCAAGGGGAAGCGGATTTTCTTTATCTTCAATCACATCAACCACTAAGAAGGTATCTTTCGTTCGAGGACCTTCAAGCTCTACGCCTATAGCCTGGCGTACAGCTGATCGCCCGCCATCAGCCGCTATGATGTAGTCCGCTTTCCAAACTTCATCAGATCCAATATACACTTCCACCCCATTTTCACTAGTCTTAACGTCAGTTACCGGCTTATCGTAGAAGAATTCTATGCCCGCTTTAATACAAGCTTCATAAAGATATTTTTCTGCCTCTACTTGAGGTAAGCTTGTAAAAGGAGGTAATTCTTCCGTTTTTGGTGCACCGTAGTTACGTACATACACTTCTTTCCCACGGAATAACGTTCTTTTAACAGGCCAAACCACTCCATTTTCAGTAAGTTTATATCCAAGTCCCGGAGAAATTTCATCTATAAGGCCGAGTGTGGCTTTATGTAGATAAATGGCACGGCTTCCTGGTCTTTGTCTATCCTTAGGCTCTCCTTCTAAAACTGCTACTTCCAGTCCTAGGTTTTTCAATGCCAACGCAGCTGTTAAGCCAACAGGGCCAGCCCCAATAACTATGCTCTGACGGTATAAATGATCCGTTTGATTCGTTTGCATCTCAATCACTCCTATTCACTTCTTATAAGGTAATAATAATTGTAAATGCGGATATAAAAAACCGCTTCGTTCCGCTATGTTGTACAAATTATAAATTATGAAAATCTTTAGATAATTAATCAATCATGATATATTGAAATATATCATTGAACGAGGTGAATACCTTTGAAAAGTAGCAGGAACTCCTCCATTGAAAATGCTTTAATCATTTTAAAAAGCTTTTCAATGGATGAACCAGAGATGGGAATCACAGAAATTGCCGAAAGATGTAGCTTGGCGAAAAGCACCGTCCACCGTCTGTTAACAACTATGGCTAGTGAAGGCTTTGTTTATAAAGATCCAAATACAAACGGGTACAGCCTTGGGGTTTCAATTTTAGCCTTAACCAACACAGTCAATAGCCAGTTACCTATTTTAAAAGATTCGATGCCAATCCTTAATCTCCTTACAGAAAGAACTGGTGAATCGTCACACCTTGGAATTCTAGAAGATAAGGACATTATTTATCTACAAAAAATAGAATCCGAATTCCCTGTCGAAGTCCTGACTCATTTAGGAAAACGGAACCCACCGCATTGTACAAGCACAGGACAGGTTATTCTTGCTTACGAGACAGAACAGGTTGTAAATGAAGTTCTTTCAGGTGAATTGAAAGCGTTCACCCCATGGACATTAACACATGCAGACGATGTTAGAAAAAAACTAATCGAAGTTAAATGCCTTGGGTACTCCGTCAGCGATCAGGAGTTCAAAAAAGGCATCATTTCTATTGGGGCGCCTGTTTTTAGCGAGCAAGGAAAAGTGATAGCATCCATTAACATCACAGGGCCTGTAGAACGTATTGGTCGACAGTCCTTTCAGAAAGAATGTATAAAAGAGGCGAAAAGCGCGGCTAAAAAGCTTACGGAAATCATTACGGAACGGAAGATGAGACAAAAAATTAGATAGATGGGTCCCGTTATTAGCACGGAACCCGTTCTTGATCACTTATAGTAGCCAAGCATTTCTGAGATTTCCCCAGCGGCTTTACTAATTTTCTCAATAAATATAGGATACTTATCCTCAGTAATCCGGGAAGTTGGACCAATCATGGAAAGAGAAGAAACCACAGTTTCTTTATAATCATAAATCGGAGCAGCAATTCCCACAAACCCTTGATAATATTGGTCTCTTGAGATCACATACTTCTTTTCCCTAATATTTTTCAGCTCAGTTTCTAAATGAACTGGATCCGTAATCGTATAAGGAGTGTATCCATGCAGTTCATTCCTTAATACTGATCCTATTGTTTTTTCATCTTGGAACGCTAGTATCGTAAGCCCCTCACTGGTACAGTGAACTGGATTTCTCCGGCCAATCTGTGTTAAAAGGCGTACGGGATTGGAGCACTCGGTACGAAACAAATAGACGACATCATCATTTTCCAGTAAACAAATCTGTGCTGTTTCATCCAACTGATTCACAAGGTTTTGAACGATTGGCAGAGCTTCTTTATATAAATCTTTATGACTAAAAACAACACCCCCTAGAGTCAATAGAGCCAAACCAAGACGATAGCGTTTAGTACGAGGGTTTTTCGATAAGAATCCTTCTTTTTCAAGTAGTTTAATATACCAATGTGTCGTACTTTTTGGCATGTCTATCATATTTGCAATTTCCGTTACACTCAACTCATTCTGGCGTTCCTTAAATAACCGTAATATCTTCATCGCATTTTTAACGGATGAAAGATATGGTTCATTCATTTTTTTCTCCATATAACCCCAACCTTTACCACAAAGAGTACTTTTTAGAATTTTAAATATTCTTAAAATTTACTTTATATTGAATCACCTTGCAATAGAATTTGATAGAATTGATTCCCTTGATGACTCATATTTAGATTATATGGATAATTCTTGTTTAAGGAAGAATTGTAGAATCAAGTGAGAAAAAGTAAATAACTTGTGTGTTAGATTTTAATAAAAGGATTAAATTGAGGGATAATTCGATGTACCAATTTCAACTTGAGTTTCAACGAAAAGAAAGGATATTTAAGACATACATCTTTTTATTTATCCTAGCAGCGTTAATCAATGTCGCTCTATTTTTGGTGGATATTAATTCAAGATACCCGATGTTTCGTTGCAGTATCAGTTTATTATTTTTCTGTACCATTCTATACTTTGGCTTACGAAGGAAGATTTGGGCTGTGCTTATCATTAAATCTTTTGTCTGGGTGCATCTATTATTACTAATTATCATCTCTCTTAGTTTTATCTTCATATAAAAAGCGATTCCTCCTTAGAAGAATCGCTCATACTCTTACTTATTTTTCCTCTTCACTTACAACAATTCCACAAGCTTGTCTGTCACCTGCATCACCTGTTTTCAAGGTATCTTCATCTGGTCCCTTTTTTCCATTAGCTCCATAACGGTCAGGGATATTAGCAAAATTGTCCGGGTTTGCATGAACGATGACAGCTAACTCTTCTTTCTTGAGTTGGTCTACCGTTATGCTATCTAATGTTGCCGTATATTTTGCAGTCCCATCTGCTTTTACATAAAGAGGGGGCATATCACCTGCATGACTGGAGTGTGTTTCTTCAGTTGGATTGTAGTGTCCTCCTGCTGTAGTGAAAGGACCTTCCTTAGCATCTGCGTCACATGCTGCGTTTTCGTGGACATGGAATCCATGATACCCTGGCTCAAGGCCTTTCAAAGTGGTCTCAATTACTACAGAATTCTCTTCCGCGGAAAAGTTGACAGTACCTAATGTTTTACCCTCTACATCTTTGACTTCTGCCTTCACCTGCGGATCTACCTCCGTTGGAGAATCTTGACTCACTGTTTTTGTATCTTCAGCATTTCTGTCTGCACCATTTGAATTATCCTCTGAATTACATCCATACAGTAAAAAGGCAGCACATATAGGCAGCATAAGTTTTTGTTTATAGTTCATGATAAATTCCCTCTCTCTCTGTTATGTATATTCTACTTAATACTTTCCACTATATAAACAGAAAGCGGAATAAATAGGAAAATAGATTACACTAGTGAGAGGAAACACCTTACTAATTTCACAGTCAACATTTTTTTATATAGCTTATTAGACTCACACTTTATAATGAGATAACGCCGAAAGTAATGGCCGCTATCGTCATGACGATTGTTGTCCCAAACGCCCATTTAAATAGGAATTTTTGATGGTCTCCAAAATCCACACCGACAAGGCCAATCAAAATGAATGTCGCAGGTACCAATGGGGATAAGGGAAATCCTGTTGTTGAATGACCTAACAAGGCTGCCCTTCCTATTTCTACAGGAGTAATTCCAAAGTTCGATGCTGTTTCACTTATAATAGGAAGAATTCCAAAGTAGTAGGCATCAGGTGAAAAAATGAAGCCCATCGGAATGCTCGTAAGCGCTACCACTAAAGGTAAATGTGCACCAAGCCAATCTGGAATAACCGTTACGATAGAAGCTGCCATCGAATCCATCATTTTTGTTTCCGTGAATACACCCGTAAAAATTCCGGCCGCGAAAATTAATGTACAAATCATGACAAAACTATTGGCATGACTTAGAATTCTTTCCTGCTGTTCTTGTGGATTTGGAAAGTTAACAAATAAAGCTATCGCAAAAGCAGCAGCAAATAAGATTTGTATCGGCAGCACTTCCATCACCAACAACACCATAAGTAAAATTGTTAAGAACCAATTAAACCAAAATAACTTGGATGTTCCATTAGAAGCTTCAACAGCCGCAGCTTGCTCGCTCATTCCAGGAGGCATAGCTGTCTCCATCGGACTAACACCTAATCTCTCTCTCTCCCTTTTGCCAAGTATATAAGCCGCAAACAGTGTCCATAACAGACCGCAAATCATAACAGGTATAAGCGGGATGAATAAATCTGATACTTCCACTTGAAGACTGGCGGCCGCTCTTACTAACGGACCTCCCCAAGGAATAATATTCATGACACCTGCAGCTAAACCAACGACACTGGCCAATACAAGCCTGTTCATCCCTAACTTCATATAAAGCGGTAGCATTGCTGAAACGGTGATCATAAATGTGGAAGAACCGTCTCCATCTAAACCTACTAACATCGTTATAATGGCAGTAGCCATGACAATTTTTAGCGGGTCGCCTTTTACAAAACTCAGTATTTTTGCGATCATAGGTTCAAATAAACCAACGTCAATCATCAAACCAAAATATAAAATAGCAAAAACAATCATGACTGCTGTTGGTGTTACCTTTAAAATACCTGCCACCATCATTTCTCCCATTTCGGAAGCAAACCCACCAATCAAGCCAAAAGCTATAGCAGTGAAGATGAAAGCGACAACTACGGATAGACGCTTTGTGATGACTAAGACAAGAAACGTTAAAATCATGCAAAACCCTAGAATTGATAACATGTGAAAATCTCCTTTAATTTGAAAAGTAAACGTACTTCTTTTTAATGCGATCTACAGACCCCTTTCATTTTTCTTATTTTTCTGAAAAATCAATATTTTCTCATTATATCATTGGTGCATTCATTAAAAAACAGGTTTTTCAAACTCTTACAACCATGTATCCCAAAAACTCATCCAAAATCAAATTCGTTTAATAAATTAGTTTACTTCTGTATACTATTATTTAGGAACCCGAAGTTTATTTCGGAGGAAAGAAGTGTTGCTTGTAAATGAATGATCATAAATTAGCTAAACGGAATTTATTCATTATGTGGTTCGCCAACTTCTTCATTGGTGGAAGCATGACAATGGTTCTTCCATTCATATCTTTATACATTGGTACATTCGGCAATTATTCTACTCAATATATCCAGCATTGGTCCGGATGGACATTTGGAATTACTTTTGTGACTGCCTTTTTATTTTCACCTATTTGGGGGCGGATTGGAGACAGGTACGGGAGAAAGAAAATCTTGATTGCCTGTGCTTTTGGAATGGGGTTGTCTATTTTCTTAATGGGCTTTGTTCAAAATGTATGGCAGTTATTCCTCTTAAGAATGTTCATGGGAATATTCACTGGCTTCATTTCTATGTCGCAGGCCTTCATTTCTACCCAGACACCGAAGGAAATAGCCGGACGCGTTTTAGGAACATTGCAAACAGGGAATATAACTGGCTCACTCTTCGGGCCATTGATTGGCGGCATACTTGCTGACACTCTCGGCTATTCAACAGCCTTTAAATTCACCTCTATTACGATTTTCATATCTGGACTTCTCGTTTTTGCGACCAGAGAATACCAAGTGGAACGACAAAAAGGAACAAAGACGAGCTATACAAGCAGGGAGGTTCTCTCGCATATCTTACGGAATCCCATCCTAGTGAATGTCATGCTCATTTCGACACTTGTTCAAGTTGCCCACTTTAGCATCCAGCCTATTCTTTCTTTATACGTTGGCGAGTTGCATGGAACTTCCAATCTTGGATTTTATTCAGGTATCGCCTTTTCTGCAGCAGGCCTTGGGAATTTATTGATGGCACGGCACTGGGGCAAGATAGGTGATCGGCATGGACATGTGAAGATTCTTGTGCTGCTCCTTTTTCTGACTGCACTTGTCTACTTGCCTGGTGCCTTTATTAATCATTTTTGGCAGCTTGTTTTTGTACGTTTCATACTAGGCATGGCCATAGGTGGCATCATCCCTGTAAGAATTGCCTACATTCGCCAAGAAGCGCCCGTTGCAATGCAGGGGGAAGTACTTGGTTACAATACGAGTCTACGCTTTTTAGGCAATATCATCGGACCTGCTATGGGCGGAATGGTCGCTGGCTTCTATGGATTCTCAGCTGTTTTCATCACGACCAGCACCTTGCTTCTCATCGCCGGACTTGTCCTTTATGCCGCGATGCACCGCAATCCAGAGTTAGCCAGATCACATTAATCACATTTCCGCAAAACAGCCTGCTTCCAATTTGGAGCAGGCTGTTTTATTCTACTAGCAGAAAACACCTTTAAATGATAGAAAAATGATTAAAACGTGTCTTCATATAATATGAATAATTCAATTGAATATTTTAGAGCATGTTTTGATAATGAAGGATTAACGGTACCAGATTAGCATAATAACAATTAAAGGAAATTAAACTATTTTATAGAATTAATAAGGAAGTTTGTTTTCATGGAGGGATGTCTGAATGGCAAAATTGATTTATCATGTTGCAACTACACTTGACAACTTTATTGCAGATTTAAATGGGGTAGCTGACGATTCAATCTTTTTATCCGAAGGAGAGCACGTTACAGATTTCATATCCGATATACAGCAATATGATGCGGTCTTAATGGGTGGAAAAACGTACGAATACGGCTTTCAATTTGGTCTTAAGCCGGGCGAACCTAGTGCTTATAAGGGATTGAAGCATTATATTTTCTCAAACACCATACAGTTTGAATCTAACGATGAAGTGGAACTAATAAAAGGCAACGCAGTAGATTATATACACAATCTCAAAATTACAGAATCCGGTAAGTTGTGGCTATGCGGAGGTGGCCAACTAGGTGGTACGTTAATCAAGCATAAACTCATTGATCAATTAGTGTTAAAGGTCAATCCAGTAATGATTGGTGAAGGTATTCCTCTATTCGGCAGTGTTAAACCTCGTTTGACCTTGGAATTAGTTGATATGAAACAATATACGAACGGAGTAGTAAAACCAACTTATAATATTATTTATTCTTAGAAAATGTTGAATTTCTGAGAAATTTAGCTAACGGGTGCTTAACCTCAATAATGGAGGTTGCTTCGGCAGCTCTTTTTTGTATGGAACTATCCAGGTAAGCTTGTTGAAGTAACGGACCAGTATAACGAAATAAAGAATTGTAGGGCTATTTATTAAAATAATTAATAATAACCATTTACTTCAAGGGGGCTTTAGAATGAATCTAAAAGCTGTATTATTAGAACAAATGGGTGCTTGTTATGAACAAAAGAACTGGTTTGTACCTCTTAACATCGCAATAGATGGACTCTCAGCAGAACAAGCTTCTTGGAAAACAGGGGACAGCAATTCCATCTGGCAGATAGTTAACCATTTAATTTTTTGGAATGAACGGTATCTGAACCGATTCAAAGGTCTTCCACTTTCCCAAGAAGAAGTCAACAATACCGCTACGTTTGATAGTACGAATCCGAATGAAACAAATGAAGAATGGCAATCCGTAGTATTGCAGTTACTTAGAGTAATGTCTGATTGGGCTGATGCTATTAAAGACTGCGATGAAGAAAAATTTCATAGTGCTGCATATAAGGAATCTGATGCACCTTGGTCGTCAGTTATTGCAAATATAAATATTCATAATGCATATCATATCGGACAAATCGTGGAAATAAGAAAAGCACAAGTTGTATGGGATTCTAAAAATGGAGTTAATTAAATCCTTTCTTACTTAACTTATGGGTATGTTAGTTCTATACGAAGTATTGAAAATGATCAAAGCTTTAACCGATTGTTCTCCTCAATACCTAAAAGTAAACCGAAATCATCATTTGCAATTCGGTTATAGCTGCATCAACTATTTGATACGTTCATAATCGAGTAGGAGGAGGCGCCTAGCCTCCGACCTCTCACACCACCGTACATACCGTTCGGTATACGGCGGTTCAGTTTAAGTCTGACGTAGTTTTGTATATCGTTCATATAGATTTACTAACCCATGATGGAGCCAATAAACATTATTAA
>NZ_LGYA01000001.1:730999-733169 GCF_001273755.1 Peribacillus butanolivorans | reverse complement strand
ATGAAGTTCGTGTTCCTCAGACCGGAGGTTTGCCGCTTGCTTCCTTCAGAGTCCACGTCACCGTGGACACCCTTGCATTAAGCTAACCACTACTACTGCCTTCATGGTTCGGGACTTTCACCCTATAGATTGCACCCATGCCGGGCGCACGAAAAAAAG
Organism: Peribacillus butanolivorans; assembly: GCF_001273755.1. Lineage (GTDB taxonomy): Bacteria > Bacillota > Bacilli > Bacillales > DSM-1321 > Peribacillus > Peribacillus butanolivorans. Next base: position 733,010 of record NZ_LGYA01000001.1, on the reverse strand, counting down.
CACTGGATTTTTGAAGAATCCAGTGCTTTTCTTTATTCAATCAGAAGATTATTGCCAATCTCTATAAAAGATATAATTGCTTTATCTACACAATTTCAAATGCGTCTGGTACGGTTATTGGATTAACAGACTAGGACATACTTCTCTATTAATTTTCAAGAAAAATATAACTCCCTATATAAATATCGTTCCAAATTGTGTAGTAGTTGTAACGTATTTAACATTTCTCCTCTAGACTGATCGTCCTGCTAATTCCTTAATGCGTACGATGCGCTCCGGATCTTTTGTTGCAAGAAAGTTATCGAGTATTAAGCGGTCATAGCAAAAAGAAAAGTATTGTCGTGCTTCCTCGCTTCTTTTAAGCAAAAGAAGACACTCCGCGACCTCCTCATAAACATATCCATCGGGTTCGCTGGTTTGTTCGGTTTCAGCAAGTAATTCCATCTGAATTGCAAAAGACTCGTCAACTTGTCCCATTAACCGCAGTACCTTTGCTACGCTCCATTTTGCAATAAACACCGAATTTGGGGTGCCTTGCACCTTGCGGAATTCCAACGCTCGCTTGAACATTTCAAGTGCTTCCTCAAGTTTTCCATTCTCAACTTGGGCCCAACCGATGTTATTATATAACGAACCTAACCAATGGCTGGCTTTAGGACTCTTTTCGGCATAGTCTAGCGCCTTCAAATTCCATTCCATACGTTTCTCCGGAGTCGATTCAGCAATTCCCAACATATGTGCTGCATCAACAGCGTAATAATCCTCACTGGACTGGATTCCTAATTCCCATGCATTGAGGAATAGCGGAATAGCGTCCATTGATCGAGATGAGGAATTAAAAACTCTGCCTCGTTCCAGAAAATATCTAATTCGTGCCACAACTAAATCCTCTTTCAATAATCTCTCTGCACGATCCAGCGTCTCATGCGCTATTCTGCATTTTGCCTGCAATCCCTGAGAACGTGCAATTTGAGTCAAAAGTTCAGCTAAGTATCCAATGTTTCCGGAGTCCTCTGCTTGCATTAGCAAACTGATAAATTTCTGCTCGGTTTCTTCAGGTTGATTGTAATCCCACAACGCATCGAAGTCTAACATAATTCACTCTCCAAATAGTATAATTTATTTCTGATTAGGATAACGTGAGATGGTTATTATTACCACAATTACCATACCATCCGTTTTTGCTTTTGAAAACAAATTTATATTACATTTGATGCAATTTTTCATCATAAATATCATACTGTAAATCTGCTAGATTATTTATGAATGCTCGATCATGGGATACAAATACAACCTTTTCTTCATATGAGGTTTTATTTAACACTTAAGAAGCTTTAAAATTGAAAGTTTTTAAATATCCTTAGAAAAATCGAATTTTAATCAAACGTTTTTATAAAAGTGAAAGTCCTATTTAAACAAAAAGAATCCATTTTGATCAAACTTGATATGCTCCCCATTAGGTAGACAGATAAAAAATAAAAATCTGTTGATCTAAGGGGAGTATTTTCTATGGCTCGAATGAAATATTCTAAAGCTGAAAAATTGGCTATTTTAAATCTTTATAAAGATGGTCACCATTTCAATAGCTGACATTACGGCCAAGTTTTCTGTTGATCCTGGTACGATTAGAGATTGGAAGAGAAGATATGAAATGAATGGTGAAGACAGTTTAACAGACGCGACTTCTTGGAAGTCTTATTCAAAAGAGCTAAAGTTAGCAGCTGTGAATGATTATCTATCAGGGCACTATTCGTTAAACAAGGTTATCCAAAAATACAATATATCCAGTACTGCGGTTTTGGGAAAATGGATTAAAAAGTATAATAGTCATAGAGAATTAAATGATACCGGTAAAGGAATGACAAACTCTATGACAAGTAGAAGAAAAACAACATTAGAAGAACGAATTCAAATTGTGAATTACTGTCTACAACACCAGAAAAACTATCAACTCGCAGCCGAAAGCTATGGAGTTTCTTACCAACAGGTATATCAATGGGTCAAGAAGTTT
>NZ_LGYA01000001.1:555405-730872 GCF_001273755.1 Peribacillus butanolivorans | reverse complement strand
ATTAAAAGAGAATGAACATCCATTGATTCATAGTGATCGAGGGTATCAATATACATCACATGGGTTTAAGAGAAAAATAGAAAAAGCAAAAATGATTCATAGCATGTCACGTGTAGGAAAATGTATAGATAATGGACCAATGGAATCGTTTTGGGGGACGTTGAAATGTGAAAAGTATTACTTACATAAGTATGAGACATTTGAAGCGTTACAACAAGCGATAAATGATTATATCCAGTTTTACAATAACGAACGTTACCAAGAAAGATTAAACGGCTTAAGCCCATTGGAATACAGGGCTCAAGTCGCTTAAAGCTTTTTTATTATTTCCACTGTCTACTTGACAGGGAGCTGTTCAACTTTTTTCAAAATGGATTCTTTATATTTTCTGTAAAATGCATATTTACACAATGTTCATACCAAACCCCTTATATAGCCGTATTGGTAGATACCTCAGAAACCGGACTCTTTTTTGGACGTATTCCGATACAGGCCGTGACTCCAAAAACGAATAAGAGCCCCGCACAGGTGAAAAAGGAATATTGAAAACCAGTCGTCGCTGACACAGAATTTCCCACAAAAAGTCCTGTAATATAAGGACCCACAATCCCACCTAATGAGGCAATCGCCATAAACCATCCTTGAATTTTACCCTGATGCCTTTTGGAGATAAGGTTTACTAACAAAGTCGGTCCAAGAATAAGAGTTATACAACCAAAGGTTAATCCTAAAGAAAGCAACCCAACTGCTAGGATATCAGAAGAAACCATGGTCCCCAGGATATAGCATACAGAACCTACTATCATGACAGGACCGAGTACAAAAACTCTGGAACGGATGATACTATTCGTCTTACTGTATAACCGATCAGACAAGAAAGAGAAGAATAATTGTGAAAGAGTAATTAAGATCCATGGAACTGTAACGGCAAAGCTTAATTGGGCCTCACTGATTTGCCGGACATTAGCCAAATAATTAGGCAACCAATTAAGGCCAAATGTATAAGACCAGTATGTTGCAAATCCACAAAGTGCAATGAAAAGGAAGTTTTTCGAAAATAGGGAATTTGTGAATTTTGTTTCCTTTTCTCTTTCCTCCATGCCCATTTCTATCGGTGTGGATATAGAGGAAGCCTTTTCTTCTGGTTGTTCTTTGCTGAATTTCAGCCAAATGAGAACCCAAATTACACCTACAACAGCTGTTGCTATAAAACCGCTTCGCCATCCAAAACTCTGCATAATATACATCAAGATAGGAGCAGAAATGGCTACACCTAAAGGTCCTCCTATCGAAACAAGCGTCAATCCAAAACTAAGCTTTTGTTTAGGTAGCCATTTAGAAGCAGAAGTCATGGCCAACGAATAGGCAGGCCCTTCTCCAGCACCTAAAATAAGTCTTGTTGCCAATAATAATGGAAAACTATAAACAAAAAAAGTAGAAAACTGAACCACAGCCCATATGATGGCAATGATGGTAATGACCCGTTTGGCCCCAATTTTATCGGATAAAGCACCCATTAAAATAGCTGATAAAGAATATAACCAAAAGAACACACTGCCCACTAATCCCCATTGCGTGGGTGTGATGTTTAGCTCATCCATAATTTGGACGGAAGCAAATCCAATGATGGCTTTGTCCACGTTACTAATGACAGTCAAGAAAAACAAAAGGATAATCATAATCCAACCTTGCTTTGAAATGACACCTTGCTTTTGAATAGAATTCATATCCATGATCGACCTCTTCCAACTTTTATCTACTTAACAATTCTTTCTTATTTACTACATCATCACACTTCATTAGTTCCCTTATTTCCTCTGGAATCGGCTGAGCTGCTATCCCATTTTCTCCTTTTAAAACCCATCCACGAAGTTCATACCCATAACTGACCCTCTCGCCATTCAAAAATATTTCATGTATGAATTGAATGGTTTTTGTACTCATTTTCCCAACTGTGGTCTTAATGACTATCCATTGATCCTCATGAAGCGGCTTTTCGAACGTACAGCGCACATCAATCAAAGGCAAAATAATATTCTTTTCTTTTAATTGCGCTAAGGGCAAATTCATGGACCGAAAAAAGTGATGTGTTGCATTATCAAACCACTTCAAATAATTAGGAAAATAAACAATACCCGCTCCATCTGTCTCCCCGAATTCAATCATAAACTTGTGCTCATTCTCCCTCATTTCTCCTCCCCCTTCCTTATTACCGCAATTCTTCTTTGAGCTCTGATTCTATTCGCTTTGTTAGTTCTCGTTTCAATATTTTCCCTGATGATGTCATAGGAAGTTCATCCATAAAGACAAATTTGTTTGGAATCTTATATGACACGAGTCTTTGTTCGGCAAATTTTTTAAGTTCCTGCTCGGAAGCTTGCTTACCTGGCCTCAAACGGATTACAGCACAAGTGATTTCTCCGAGTACCGTATCCGGTAAGCCAATGATAGCTGCTTCCATTACGCTCGGGTGTTGATAATAGACATCCTCTACCTCACGAGGATAGATATTGTACCCCCCGCGGATGATCAATTCCTTTTTACGGCCGACAATCCGGATATATCCTGCTTCATCCATCGTGGCCAGATCTCCAGAATAAAACCACCCGTGTTCATCCGTAGCCTTTTTTGTTTCTTCTTCCATCTGGAAATACCCCTTCATCAGGCCTGTACTTTTGCAGGCAAGTTCTCCGACTACACCTGGCGGAACTGCTTCCCGGTTATCATCCACAATTTTCACTTCTGCGCCCGGCATCGCTCTGCCTACCGTTTCAGCCCTTAGATGGTCATCATCCTCGAAATTCGTCATCGATAAACTTGCAGATGTTTCCGTCATACCATAGGCCACTAGGATATTGCATTTCATCTCATTCTTAATCCGACGAAGAATTTCAATCGGACAAGGTGCTGCAGCCATTTCCCCGGTTCGTAAGCTCGAAAGATCATATGTAGAAAAGTTAGGGTGATTCAATTCTAGGATAAACATGGTCGGCACTCCCGGATGAATGGTCACCTTTTCATGTTGAATTAATTCCAATGCCTTTTCCGCTTTGAATTTTTCCATTAAAACGAGTCTTCCCTGACAGGAAATGGAACGCAACATGAACATCAAGCCCATGATATGAAATAAAGGAACAGGGATTAAAAATACATCGTCAGGACTACAATCCATTTTATAAGCTGCTGTTCTTGATATACTCACCACGTTCTCGTTGGCGAGCATGACTCCCTTTGGATTGCCTGTCGTCCCAGAAGTATAGAGGATCACACAGATATCATCATTTTCCACTTTAGGTGTCTTTAATATTTTGTGATTTCTTCCTAATTGAATTAAACGATCATAATTGTTAATGGAATCATGTTGAAAACGGACGGAGATGAGATGTATTAATGTGGAAATGCTTTTTTGGGCTTCCATCAATTGTGGGAATTGATCGACTTTACCAAAAGTGTTTGAGAAAAAAACAGCTTTAGCACCCGAATTTTCTAAAATATAAATGATTTCATTTTTGCGGTAATCTATATTTAAAGGAATAAGTATCGCACCTACTTTAGATAGTGCCATGAAAATAACCATAAATTCATTCCAATTTGGTAAACAGACCGCGACCCGATCGCCTTTTTCAATACCTAGCTGAACTAATCCAGAGGCTAATAAATCAGCCTCTACATCAATTTCACCATAGGTAAGACGATTTTCCCCATCAAATATTGCTTCTTTTTCCGGTGTGGTTAAAACCGCATGTTTAAAGACCTGTGATACTGTATAAGAATTCGTCCCAGTATGATTGGCTATCAAATACCTTACCTCCTTTACTAACTAAAACGATTCATTAAATTGCTTCCCAAATTGCAGCAATCCCTTGACCTCCACCGATACAAAGCGAAGATACGCCATACTTTTTTCCGCGTCTTTGCAATTCATAAATTAGGGAAAGTGAAATACGTGCACCACTTGCACCTAACGGATGGCCTAAAGCCACTGCGCCTCCATTGACATTTCCAATTTCAGGATCAAAATCAAGCAGTTTTTGGCACCCAAGATATTGTGCAGCAAATGCTTCATTTATTTCAACAAGATCGAGATCCTTAATATCCATCCCTGCCCTTGAAAGCGCTTGCTGAATAGCCGTAACTGGACCTAATCCCATTAATTTTGGATCAACGCCGGAGATTCCATAGGAAACGAGACGGGCTAACGGTTTAATGTTATTTTTTTCAGCATAATCTGAAGATGTTAGAATGACCGCTGCCGCTCCATCATTGATACCACTTGCATTGGCTGCTGTAACGACCCCATTATCTTTAAACCGTGCTTTTAACTTGGAGATTTTCTCATACGTTGAAGCACGAGGATGTTCGTCCCGATCAATATTCACTTCGCCTTTTCTTGTTTTAATAGCTACTGGGGTAATTTCTTTGCCAAAGTAACCTTTTTCGATGGCGGCTAGTGCCCGCTCATTACTTCTTACTGCGAACTCATCGCAGCTTTCTCGGGTGATACCATACTCTGCGGCAATATTTTCTGCCGTGATGGACATCGTGCAATCTCCATATGGATCATATAGGGATTCCCATAGAAAATCGGCCATTGGTGCTTGCCCAAGAGGAATTCCAAAGCGTGCTCCACGAATAACATGAGGGATTTGGCTCATATTTTCCGCTCCACCAGCAAGGGCTACTTGTGATTCACCAAGTCTGATGGATTGGGCTGCCGATACAATGGCCTGCAATCCAGAACCGCATAAACGATTGACGGTAAGCCCTGGTGTTGACTGCGGGATACCAGATTTCAATCCAATATGCCTACCTAGGAACACAGCGTCGCCGCTTGATTGAATAACATTCCCCATCACTACTTGATCTACTTCTTCTGGTTTTATCCCTGAACGAGTCATTGCTTCCTTAGAAGCTATTACACCGAGGTCAATAGCTGAAACATCTTTGAAAGATCCCCCGAATTCAGTAAATGCCGTTCTTGCTCCCTCTATTAAAACAATATCGTTTCCCGCCATGTTTTGTATCCTCCCTTTTATAAGGGGACGCTGGCGCCCCCATTTTGTTATTTAAAAATAGCTTTTCTTTTTTCTACGAAGGCCTGCATGCCTTCCTTACGGTCAGAAGAGGCAAACGCGTTACCAAAACAAGCCATTTCAATATCCAGTGCTGTATCTAAGTCTGTATTGGCACCGGCATTAACTGCCTTTTTCATCATATTCATTGCCATCGAAGATTTACCTGCCAATTTTACTGCCCATTCTTTCGCTTCAGTCAACAGTTGATCTGCAGGAACGACTTTATTAACAACACCAAGTTCATAGGCTCTTTCACCTGAGAACATTTCGCCAAAATACAGAATTTCCTTAGCCGCTTTTTGGCCAACTAAACGCTGAAAACGCTGAGTTCCTCCGCCTCCTGGAATAATCCCCAGATTAATTTCCGGAAATCCGAATTTCGTGCGTTCAGAACAAATAATCAAATCACAAGCAAGGGCAAGCTCCGCACCGCCGCCTAAAGCAAGACCATTTACAGCTGCAATTATAGGTTTTGACAGCCGTTCCATTTTTTCAAAAGCTCCTCGGGAAATTTCATTATTCTGCAGAATCTCCATTTCCGTCAGGTTCATCATCTCTTTTATGTCTGCGCCGGCTGCAAATGATCGATCGCCACTGCCCGTAATGATCACTGCTCTAACCCTGCTGTCACGGTCCAATTGATCCATAAGCATGGAAAGTTCTTTAAAAGACTGCCAGTTTAATGGATTGTGAGGGGGTCTATTCAAATAAAGAGTTGCTACCCCTTGCTCAATTTCATATTTCAACACTTCTAATTCCACTTTTATTGCCCCCTCATTTTTTGTCGTGGTCATAAAATCCTGCACCTGCCTTTTTACCTGTACGTCCTGCATTTACGATTTGGCGGATAAGTTGAGGAGCTGCAAAACGACCGTCTTTAAATTCATCATAAAAATAATCCATGACGTGCAAACCAATATCGACACCCGCAAAGTCCTGCAATTCAAAAGGACCCATTGGATAATTCAATCCCAATCTAACGGCTTTATCAATATCTTCATAAGAAGCTACCCCTTCTTCAGCCAATTTGATGGCTTCAATGAATTGCGGAATCATGATTCTGTTCACGATAAATCCAGGCGAGTCTTTTTTGACTTCGATTGGTTCTTTGCCAAATGCCCTTGAAAGCTCCATTAATTTTGATACGGTATCATCGCTTGTATTATAACCACGGACCACTTCCACTAATTTCATGATTTGCGCCGGGTTAAAGAAATGCATACCCGCTACCTTCTCAGGCCGCTTGGTCGCTCCTGCAATGACTGTGATCGACATCGATGAAGTATTGGTAGCAATTATCGCTTCTTCGCCAAGAACGTTATCTAACTGGGAAAATATCGCTTTCTTCGCTTCCAAGTTCTCGATGATTGCTTCGATAACAATGTTGGCTTCCTTTAAATCTTCCAAATTAGTCGTTGTTGTGATTCTTCCCAGCACCTCAGGCTTTTGCTCTTCCTTCATCTTGCCTCTTGCTACGCTTTTATCCATGAACGTTTCCATTCTATTAATCGCATTATCTAAAAATCGATCTTCTACATCACATAAAATTACTTTGAAACCGGATAACGCTGCTTGATGAGCGATTCCTCCCCCCATTGTTCCTGATCCTACGACCCCGATAATTGTCTCTGCCATTTTCATTTCCTCCTTTTTTAGTTAGCTCAATATCTCTTTTGCAATGACGACACGTTGTATTTGATTTGTACCTTCGTAAATTTGCATGATTTTAGCATCCCGGAAATACTTCTCAACTGGATATTCCCGAATGAATCCGTAACCTCCGTGAATTTGCACTGCATCTTCGGCTACTTTCATTGCGGTATCAGCAGCGAAACATTTAGCGAAAGAAGCATGCTTCGCTGAAGGCGTACCCTGTTCCAAGAGAAAGACAGACTTATGAACCAATAACCTTGATGCTTCAATGGTCATCGCCATATCAGCCAGCATGAATTGGATGGATTGGAAATTAGCGATTGGCTTTTTAAATTGTTTTCTTTCCTTCGCATAATTTAAAGCGCTTTCATATGCTCCCTGTGCAATTCCTACCGCCTGGGCTCCAACCATCGGCCTCGCAAAAGAAAGGGCTTTCATAAAAATCTTAAAACCTTTTCCTTCTTCTCCAATTCGATTTTCAAGGGGTACAAAGACATCATCGAAGATAACCGAAGCTGTGTTAGAAGCTCTAAGCCCCATTTTCTTTTCCTTTTCACCAACCGTAATACCTTCAGAATCTCTTTCGACAACTAAAGCCGTAAAAGAATTTTCCCCATTTTCAAGCGTCTGTTTGGCGAGTACTACATAGAAATGAGCATAACTTGCGTTGGTGATAAAACACTTTTCCCCATTTAATATGTAACCGCCATCTTTTCTTACAATAGTTGATGACATGCCAGATACATCACTGCCCGCGCCCGGTTCTGTTAAGGCAAAAGAAGCATATTGCCCTTCTTCGGTTAAACGTTTCAAATATTTTTGCTTAAGTGATTCATCCCCACCAACTAAAATTGGATAAGATGAAAGTGAATTAGCTTCCAATGAAGTTGCTATGCCAGCACAGCCTCTTGCTATTTCTTCCACGATTAAGGCATGTGATAATTTATCAATTCCAGGACCTCCGTATTCCTCAGGAATAGATAGATTGAATAGTCCACATTCCCTCAACTTGTCCATGATTTCTACCGGAAAAGCCTCTCTTTCGTCGAACTCTCTTGCTAGTGGAATGATTTCAGCATTCACTACATCCCTTGCCATCGAAACAATCGCTTGCTGATCATCTGTTAAGTTGAAATCCATAGGTGCCCTCCTAATTGACTGAATTTTTATTTTATTATCTAATAATTGTCATTATATCTCCATATATTAACCAGTTATAGGTACATAGCGTACTAAACGGATCCCTTTAATTCGTACGTTTTGTACCAATCGAGATCCAGAGTGTAAACCAACTGTGTATCATACCCTCAGTTTGAATAACCCTCATTTTATATTTGAGAAGCCGCTTTCCCATTTATCCAATGATCATAATTCAGCCTGACTAATACGTTGTACTAGGAAATATATAAATATACTCTCTTACTAACTCTTATTTAGATAACCATTACCTGATAAAATTAATATATATCCTAATTGGCAGTTACATCTTGGAATAAAAACCCTTCGAGAAGAACCATACCGAAGGAAAGTTCGCTTATCATTTGTTCTTTCCCTCATTAGTTCTTCCCATTTAATAGATAAGTATTTTTTCTGCACTTCCAAAACGGGTTAAAGTTTATGTTAAGATTATTTTAGGCAAATTTTATGAAAGTAAAAGACGCAAAGCCACGGGCCTAAACCAACAATTTAGTTGTCATGGCAGCCGGGTTGCCAAGATATATCTTGATTAGATTAATTAATTATTTATTTCTTGCCCCCTTTTTAATTTGCCTAAAATTAAATAAAAGAGGGTTTTATATGTTTTTTCCTACTATTTATTCAGCTAATACAGATGAAAGACACATAGTTAAAGACAAATATACTTGTGCATGCGGCGCAAGATATAATGTATTCACTATGTTAACCAGAAGGGATCTTAGAAAGATTAGCTTCAAGCATTATAAAGAAGTAACATGTCCTGAATGTAAATCAAGCATTATTTATAAAGAATAGTTTCTGGTCATTCTTTTGAGTAGACTTGCTTGCTCTTTCTTGGATCATAGGCCTAAATTCTATTCACCCTATCATTTCGATTACAGAAGCGCTCACACGTAGCTTTTTCCTCTGCACTGGCTTTCTTTCCTTCTTTCTTCTAAAGCTTGCTTGAGTCCCACCATATAACATGTAAGATGAAGAGAGAAAGCTTGTGCAAGTAAACAAAAGGCTACTTGAATCTTATAAACTCTTCTATTACTAATGGAATCGCAGATAAAATTTTTCACAAAAAAAAGCCCCCTTCAAGGCCTATTATCATTGATTATGTTGAGGAGGACACATTTTGTCAGTCTATAACTGGCTGGATTGATATAAATCATGAAGTTTATAAGCAATCATCAGATTTAATCGCGTTTCTGCGTCTTCTAGATCCATGTCTAGAATGTCACGAATTCTTTCCAACCTGTAGCGCAGAGTACTGCGGTGTATGAAAAGTACATCCATGGTATTTTTCAGATTTCCGTTATTAAATAAATAGGCTCTTAGCGTATTCATAAGATCTGCTCCACTTCCCTTTGCATATTCCATCAACGGAGCTAAATACTTTTTCAGAAATAAATCGGCAAGTGCAGGGTCTTTCAGGTTATTTAAAAGAGAATACGAACCCAATTCATCAAATATAGCTAGTCCATTTTTCGGGAAGCCATTTCGGCTAACATTATAAGCATGCATGGCCTGTTTGTAGGCATAATAATAATCCTCCAGCTTATCCGTCGCCCCTCCCACTCCCATATAAATCGTCAAGGAAAGCTTTTTGAAAATCGGTTGCTCTCTAAGATATTGATATAACTCTCCCCAATAAGAGGAAGCCAGGTCTTTTTCTCTTTCTACTGGAATCATGAGAATCATCATATCATCTCTTTTAGTCACGATGATTTCTTTGTATTTAAGATACAGCTGTTCTTTCATATGATCCCATTCCGAGGCTTTTTCTGCTTCTCTCTCGATCAGGTTCGAATGGGAAAGTAAAGATTCCTCTTCCAGTTTTAATGCAGCAATCCGGTGTGGCCGATATAAATCTATGTTCATTAGCGTCGCGTATTCCACTATTTTAGCCTTATCCTCTATCTTCTCTTCAAACAGTTTAGTTATGTAACTGTCCTTCACCTGCTCTTTAGTTTCTATGATCAGTTTTTGTTTGATGAACTGAATGGCATATACATTTAGCGCATGTCCAATTGTTAAATTCGTAACCTCATCCACAGCATTCTTATTTGTGATGATCGCTAAATAGCCTAATAATTCCCCACTTCCTATTACAGGCCAAAAACCAATCGTAGTAGAATCCTTTTTAAAATCTCCGAGCCATATTCCCCGTTTTTCCTTACTGATTTTCGCTTTCTCTTTCTCAATAAGACTATATATATCGGGAAGTGAATATTCATCCTCGTTTTCTAGATGAATAGAGATGTACCTGAAGAATCTATCAAAAAGAATGATTGAACAGGACAACAACCCGCTGAGGGTATCCGTGATGACATCAAAATCTTCCCCGTACAATGTCTCTTTGACCAGTTCCTGCTGATATCCCATAATCTTTTGTAACCGCTGCTTTAAATGAATTTCATTTAAATATAATCTAGCGTTTTCAAATAATGCGGCCACATGGTTTGATAAAAATTTTAGAAGCTCAAGGTCCCCCACTGTGAATGCGCCCATTGCCTTATTGGCTAAATGAATCATTCCCACAGTCTTAAGATTAACCACCAACGGAACCGACAACTGAAAGCCACCCGAATTTTCAAAAAATGGAAAGTATGTACTTAATTCATTCTCTCCTATAACCCTAATATTTTCTTCCAGTTTAGGAGAGCCTATCAAAGGGCTTTGCAAATAAAAACAGTTTTCCGATTCATCGAACAAATAGATGGAGGCGTCCTCCGCCATCGTACCTTGGCATGATAGCTCTAGCACCTTTTGCACTAACTCTTCCATCGATGAACCCGGGGTCACATTTTCATTGACCCATCTTATACTGCTTAACTTTCGTTTCTCAAATTCCTTCTCCTTTGCAAGCTGCATAGCAACTGCGACATCTTTTCCAAATTCAACAAAAATCTGCTCAACTTCAGAAATTAAAGGAACGAAATTATGAAAACCAATAATACAGAACCCATAGCTGATTCCATCATCTTTTAAAGGTACGGTAAACCAGGTTGAAATTCTTTCATTTTTCATTAACTTATAAAATTTGCAATTGAGGCTGCTTTCTTCTTTCCTAATATCCCATCCTTCTTCGAGAATCTCCGGAGAGCATTCACTTAGGTGAATTGGAAAGGAATCTGCAAAATGCGGCGAACCTCCTTTCCAGACTTTTGGATATAAGATATCATCTTCTCTTAAAACGATTGCCACGAAATCCCATGAAAACTCCAGTTGAAATGATTCTACCGTAAAATCTAATGTTTCTTGAATTGTATCGAATTTCACTAAATTTCTTGCAGTCAATCTTAAATGCGTTTCAATTTTTTCTACTAATTTCGTTCTCTTCTCACTTTTATTCATAGGAGCATCCCCTGTTCTTATCCATTGTTGAAGAATAACCCACAGTAAATACAGAAAAATCAGTATATTAATAGTAACATATCGCAAAAGGTAAACAGAAGTCTTTGGAAATTCAAACATTTAAACCCAATGATTCATACCTCACCAAAGTCGAAAAAATGCCCTAGATCCCCCCTATACCCCTTATCGATACATTTCACTTAAAGTATTTCTTCCCCTTCTGTGAGACATCCAGACTTTTTGTCTCAAAAGTAAAAAGCTAATCAATGAATAGCCCATATTTAGTTGTTTCTATTATCCATAGATAGAATGAATAAGCCATGCTATAATTTATTGCGTTAAAAAAGCAAATTAAAACACATATATAATGAAAAAAGGAGTGTTTCTTTGAATACATCTATATTAAAACAGGAGTGGTTCGGCAACGTTCGCGGAGATGTTCTTTCCGGTATTGTCGTGGCACTGGCACTGATTCCTGAGGCGATTGCCTTTTCCATTATTGCCGGGGTCGACCCAATGGTAGGGTTATATGCCTCTTTCTGTATCGCCATCGTCATCTCTTTTGTCGGCGGAAGACCAGGTATGATTTCAGCCGCTACTGGGGCAATGGCGCTAGTCATGGTTGATCTTGTAAAAGATCATGGCTTGAACTATTTACTTGCAGCAACAATTTTAACTGGTATACTGCAAGTTTTACTAGGGGTCTTCAAAATTGGAAAGTTAATGAAGTTTATCCCGAAGCCTGTTATGACTGGTTTTGTGAATTCTCTAGCCATTTTGATTTTCACGGCCCAACTTACTCATTTCGTGGGTGAAACGTGGATTATGTATGTCATGACGGCAGTTTCACTTGCAATCATCTATCTTTTTCCACGCATCACCAAAATCATTCCTTCACCACTGGTCGCTATCATATTCATGACTATTGTAGCAGTTACAACAGGGGCCACTGTGCGTACTGTTGGGGATATGGGGCAATTGACCGAGGCTCTTCCAATGTTCATGCTTCCAGATATTCCTTTTACATTTGAAACATTGGCTATCATTTTTCCTTATTCCATAGCACTTGCATTTGTCGGGTTGCTTGAATCATTATTGACGGCTCAAATTGTCGATGAGATGACCGATACAGATAGCAACAAAAATAGGGAAGCCAAAGGTCAGGGCATTGCGAATATTATCGCCGGGTGTTTCGGCGGTATGGCAGGATGCGCAATGATTGGTCAATCTGGAATTAACATTAAGTCTGGCGGCAGAGGTCGGCTTTCAACATTTGTTGCCGGGGCTTTTTTGATGGTTTTAATCATGATACTGAATGACGTCCTTATTAAAATTCCAATGGCAGCCCTTGTTGCAGTCATGATTATGGTTTCAATAGGAACATTCGACTGGTCTTCCTTGAAGAGGCTCGGACTAGCTCCTAAGACGGATGCAGCTGTAATGATTGTAACTGTCATCATTGTTCTTTATACGCATGATTTATCAAAAGGCGTATTTGCCGGCGTTCTCTTGAGCATGATTTTCTTCTCGGCTAAAATTTCTAAAGTGTCGGTTGAAAAAACAGAGGACATTCAGGCTAAGAAAATTATTTATCGTATAACCGGACAATTATTTTTCGCCTCTGTTCAGGACTTTGTTTCCAAGTTCGATGTAAATGAAAAGGCTGATTCCATCACCATTGATTTTTCCCATTCAAAAATATGGGATGCTTCTGCAGTCGGCGCAGTTGATAAGGTTGTCCTTAAATATCGGCTACATGGTAAATCTGTTCAGGTGCTTGGTCTCGATCATGAAAGTTCCCAATTGCTTGAAAAGCTCGCCACTTATGATAGTAAAATATCTTAAGTTTAAATTTTGCTGAATAGAAACTTTTTAAACCGACAAAATAGATAACATGAAATATATCTAGATGGAAGGAGCAAAAAGTATGATATCCGAGCAGGATTATACGGCAGCAAACCTGTCACAAGATTTACTGAATGAACTAAAAAGCTTTGAAAGCAAGCTAGGCCAGGACGCAAATAAAGAACTAATTGTTATCGCCTATGAAAAAGAGAAGGAAGCTTTGAATTAAAAAAAAGACTCAAACGTCATTTAAATGGCTTGTTTGAGTCTTTTTTATAGACATGATTGAAATTTGTTGACCCTCACAATATTACATAAAAAGGGTGCTCGAAGTATTCAGAGCACCCTTTTCACATCTTTATTTACTGAATATGTCCGTTAAAACCGGCACGATTTGTTTTTTACGTGATACAACGCCCTCTAAGACGGCAATGTTGTTGCTCAATGTAACGTTATAAGCTTTTTCAACTGCTTCCGTTGATTTCCCAAGAGCCAAGGCAACAGAATCATTTGTTAAAATATCCGTTACAACGAATAAGAATAAATCTAATTCTTTCGTAGCAATAACAGCTTTAATAGCTGCTTCTAATTCAGCTTGTTTTGCAAGAACTTCGTTCGGATCCACAGCATTGACTTGAGCAATCTCCACTTTCGCAGTTCCCATAGAGAATTCTTTTGCATCAAGAGTAATTAGCTGGGCAATTGTTTTGTCGCTCAGGTCAGCGCCTGCTTTTAACATTTCTAAGCCATATGTTTCAGCATTTACTCCGGCAATCTCCGCTAATTCCATTGCTGCTGCAACATCTTGCTCTGTGCAGGTTGGAGATTTGAACAATAAAGAATCGGAAATGATGGCAGATAGCATTAGACCTGCGATTGCTTTAGGCACTTCAATACCGTTTTCTTTATAGATTTTATTTAAAATAGTTGCCGTGCAGCCAACTGGTTCTGCGCGGTAATATAAAGGATCGCTTGTTTCAAAGTTAGCGATACGGTGGTGGTCGATAACTTCTAAAACACGGACTTGGTCAATGTCTTCAGCACTTTGCTGGCGTTCGTTGTGATCGACTAAAATTACACCATCCGCTTCCCCTGCCACTTTTTCTACAAGACGAGGAGCTTCGAATTTGAATTGGTCTAATGCATATTGAGTTTCACCATTCACTTCACCAAGACGAACAGGTTCAGCATTGATACCTAGTTGTTTTTTCAGATCCGCATAAGCGATAGCTGAACAAATTGTGTCTGTATCTGGGTTTTTATGTCCAAAAACTAATACTTTTTCCAAGATTATTTCTCCTTTTTAATAAATATTTTTCTGGGAACCCCATCATTACAATAAGGGAGAGCCACCTTTACTATACACTTTATTTTAACATAAAATCTCTTACATTCAGCGTTTGAATTTCCCATTTTTCTATTAATTCTTTCACTCTTTTTCCCTCTCCCCTCACTTTGTCAATAGATAAGGATTGGTTTTTATCAAATATATTAGTTGAATTATCGTCTCATATGGATTACGATAATATAAGCAGAAATACTAGATATTGATATTAAAAACCACACACATAACTATATATAGAATTATTTGTAATCCAAGGTGCCAGTGATGGCTGAAAAGGGAATCCGGTGTAAACCCGGAACTGTCCCCGCAACTGTAAATGTGACGAAATGAGAAAACCACTGTATAGCTCTTTATACGGGAAGAACTCAAAGTAGGATGATCATGAGTCAGGAGACCTGCCTGGATTTTTCACGTTTCTTATTCTTCGGGGATTGAGATGATGAAACGATAGTATAACGGCTATTTTTTCATGGCTCTTTTATTCTATCGTTTGATCCGCTCAATTTATTGGGCGGATTTTTTTATTTAACGGAAGTTTACAAGGAGGATTATTCATGACTCAAACATATAACTCTACTATAGTGAAAAATGACACAGAAACAAGTTCTATCCAGCTTGAGATGTTATCCAAGGAATTCGAAGGCCGGCTAGATATGGAAAAGTTCAAAAAGCGTTTTACAAAATGGCTAGATCGTAAAAGTGACTCAACAGAAGAACAAACTTCAAAAAAACTGATCCAGCTTGCTCTCGAAAGTGTAGACATAGATGCTCCAGATTGGACGTTTGTTGCTGCGGCAGAACTTTTGAATACGATGTACAGGGATGCACAAGCGAATCGCGGTTATGAGAACGTGAGCTACGGACCGTTCTATGAATTAATCGCAGGACTCTCTCAACAGCAAGAGGGGGAACGCTACCCGATTTATAAACCCGAACTACTCGACTCTTACTCCAAAGAAGAAATTGAAGAATTAGGCTTAGTGATCGATCCGGAAAAAGATAAACTATTTTCTTATATCGGCATCTACTTATTAAACGACCGCTACCTAGCCCGTCCGAAAAAAGACAAGGTCTACGAACTGCCTCAGGAGCGTTTCATGATCATCGCTATGGAAATTATGAGAATGGAAAAAACAGAACACCGCCTGCAACTTGTCAAAGAGGCATACTGGGCGATGTCCAATCTGTATATGACCGTCGCGACACCTACCCTATCAAACGCAGGAAAAACTCACGGTCAGTTAAGTTCATGCTTTATTGACGCGATTGAAGATTCTATTGATGGCATTTATCTATCCAACTACGATGCCGCTAAAGTATCTAAATTCGGCGGTGGTGTAGGACTTTATGTCGGTAAAATCCGCTCACTTGGTTCTGATATCCGTGGTTTTTCTGGAAACAGTTCAGGCACAACCCCTTGGATCCGTTTGTTTAACCAGACTGCTGTCAGCGTCGATCAATTGGGCCAGCGTAAAGGAGCAATCGCGATTTATTTGGATGCCTGGCATAAAGATATCATGAGTTTCCTTGACTTAAAGACACAAAACGGTGATGACCGGTTGAAAGCTCATGATATTTTTACAGGTGTATGTATTCCTGATCTGTTCATGGAAGCCGTACGCGATCGGAAAGAATGGTATCTTTTCGACCCACATACCGTAAAGCAAACCCTTGGATTCTCACTCGAAGATTTTTATGACGAGAAAAAAGGCGAAGGAAGCTTCAGAAATCATTACGCTCAAGCTGTGGAGGCTGCGGAAAATGGCACACTTCCTAGCTATAGCTTTGAAAAAATCAACGCGATGGACATTATGAAAAGCATTATGATTTCTCAGCTAGAAGAAGGCGTACCGTATATGTTCTACCGTGATGAAGTGAACCGTAAGAATCCTAATAAACATAAAGGAATGATTTATTGTTCCAACCTTTGCACAGAGATTGCTCAAAACTTAAGCCCTTCAACGATCACGGATGAATACGAAACTGAAGATGGCGATGTAGTTGTAGTTCGTAAAAGCGGCGATTTCGTTGTATGTAACCTTTCTTCCATTAACCTGCCTCGCGCGGTACGTAGCGATGTATTAGAAAGATTGATTCCGATTCAGATCCGCATGCTCGATAACGTCATTGATGTGAACAATCTCCCGGTCAAGCAAGCATCCATCTCAAACAAGCGTTACAGGGCAATTGGCTTAGGAACATTTGGATGGCATCATTTACTTGCCACCCAGAATATATATTGGGAATCAGATGAGGCCGTTCAATATGCTGATACTTTATACGAAAAAATTGCTTACTTAACAATCAAAGCGTCCAATGAATTGGCTAAGGAAAAAGGAACGTATCCATATTTTGAAGGATCTGATTGGCATACAGGCCAATATTTCGAACTTCGTGACTATACCGATGAAAAATGGATGGATTTAAAAGAAAATGTGCAGCTACACGGTACCCGAAATGGATATTTAATGGCCATTGCACCTAATTCATCAACGGCTAAAATCGGTAACTCCACTGATGGAATCGATCCCTTATATGAAATTGAATTTTATGAAGAAAAGAAAAACTTCAAATTCAAAGTGACAGCACCCGGATTGACGCCTAATACGTATGAATATTATAAAAAAACACGATTTAACTTGGACCAACTGGAAAGCATCAGACAAAATGCAGCCCGTCAGCGTCATATTGACCAAGCTATCAGCTTTAACCTGTATGTCCACAACACAATCAAGGCTAAAGTTCTATTGGATATCCATTTAACAGCATGGGAAAGTGGATTGAAATCAACATATTATGTTCGTTCCACTTCATCTGAATATGATAATGCCTGCGAAAGTTGCTCAAGTTAACGATCAAATCAGTAATCTATTTTTAAAGGAGTTTTACGAATGACCAATCATATCAAAAAAATCCGGATGCTCGAACCTACGCATCCAACTAAAGCAACGGGCGTATTCAAAGGGGAAGCTTCAGGCTTTCTCCTATGGAACGATATTCAGTATGAAAAATTCTATGATACGTATACACAACTCATCAATAACTTTTGGAAGCCTTCGAGCGTGAACATGATTCAGGATAAAAAGCAGTGGGGCGAATTAGATGAAGATATCCAGGATGCTTTCCTTGATATCCTTACGATGATTGCAGGAATGGACAGCCTTCAAACGCCGACTTTAGTGGAAATCCTTCGTTACATCAAAGACCCGGCAGCAAAAGCGATCCTGGCCAACATGGCCCAGCAGGAATCTATTCATAATGAATCTTATTCCTATATCCTTGCTTCCTTGATTCCGGTAGGCAAGCAAAAACAACTTTTCGACCGCATTAAAGAACACCCGGAAGTGATAAAGCGGAATCAACCGATTGTGGATGCCTATCAAACGTTTGTGGACGATCCTAGTCCTCAACACTTATTTGAAGCACTCATCCATTCCACGAACCTCGAAGGTATTTATTTCTACCTGGCATTCGCCTTCTATTACAACTTAGGGCGTCAAAACCTAATGACTGGTTCGGCTACAATGATTTCCTATATACATCGCGATGAAATGGTTCACTTCGATTTCATCGGAATGCTCGTACAAATCTTGATGTATGAATACCCTGAGTTAAATAATGAAGAAAACACGAAGTTCATCTATACAACGATTGAAAGAGCAGTTAAACTTGAAAAAGAATGGTCTGAGTATATGCTTGAGGATATCCAAACCAAAGCAGATCTCGACTTGGAAGAATTCAACGAGTACATCGAATACATCGCCAACAAACGACTGCGTATGCTAGGACTTGAAAACTTGTATCAAGAGTATAGTGAGAACCCGATGCCATGGATTAAAACATTCGACGACGAATCTATTGGCCTCACCAAAACTGATTTCTTTGAACAAAAATCAAGAACATACAGTCAAGTAAATGCTAGCAATGGGTTCGATGAGCTATAAAATTGCAATTGTCTATCATTCGGCCGGCGGCAATACAAAAGCACTAGCTGAAGCCCTTGCTTCCCTTTTGCCAGAAGCAGAACTTTTTCGAACTAGCGAATTTGATACCGGTATATTGCCAGAATACGATGCATTGATCATCGGTACCTATACATGGGGTAATGGAGAGCTTCCTGCCAAAACAGCTGCCTTTTATGCGGAACTAGAGCAATTACCGATTTCTCATCTAAAGACAGGCGTCTTCGGGACAGGAGAAACCAATTACAGTCATTTTTGCGGAGCTGTCGATCATTTTCGGGACATGCTATTTGCAAAGAGCCAGTTATTGGTGACTTTAAAAATCGAACAAATGTATCAAGAGTCAGACTTGCCAAGACTTCAAAAGTTCGCCTCTTTATTTAAGAACTGAATGAAAGGGATATGCGATTATGCATATCCCTTTCATTCGTTAATTAGTAAAAAGCAGAATCCTGATTATGAAAATCATTTAATCCCTGCATCATACTAAGGATAATAATGGTATATAATGAAGAAAAAAGGAGAAATACTATGGCTGATACTATCGTTCAGTTACTCCCCATACTTTTTATGCTATTGTTTGCAGTAATCTTAATATTTTTAGTAATTAACCTGTCCCAGCATTTTAATCGTTCTAAACGGATCGAAGAAAAATTGGATAAATTACTTAAGGAAATAGCCAACAGAAAAGGGGATTAAAAATTTTTTCTTTTCAGAGGAAAAATAAAAAGACTCCAGAATCGGAGTCTTTTTTTATAAGCGTTCAATTATTTTTGAACGTTAGCTGCTTGTGGTCCACGAGCGCCTTGCTCGATTTCGAAAGAAACTTCTTGGCCTTCTTCAAGAGTTTTGAAGCCTTCGCCTTGGATAGCTGAGAAATGTACGAATACATCGTCTTGGCCTTCAACTTCGATGAAACCGAAACCTTTTTCTGCGTTAAACCATTTTACTTTACCTTGTACCATGATAGTTCCTCCTGTGTTTGGAAAAATCCATTTTATTACTATTTTTGGTTCTGGATAATGTTTCAAGAGGAATCCTATAACGGTAAATCCATCTATCAAACTTATTCCGAACAAAAATAATTACTTATATTATATCATGGAAAATCAAAAAAAAACATGATTATCGCTGTAATTCCAACGACAAATTATCCTAAAATTCTACATTTTTCTCTTCTTGCTTTGGCGGAAACCTTCGTCCAGTAAATAGCGCTCTGCCTCAATCGGGCTCTCGAAACACTCCTCCAAATTCGATCCAGAGTATACGTTCCAGAGTTGATCTTCTCTAACAAGCGAAAGCTCCTGCTTTTCAAGTCCAATCCATGTTCCTTCCAACCTAGCGAACTCGTTTTCTTCTTCTTCTTCGATTTCAACCGGAGGTTCGGATAGATAAGCTATGCTTTTTTGAATCAAATCTTTTAATTCCTCTTCAGTATAGTCACGTATATTGATAAATCCTTTACGGTCAGTTTCTTTCTTTCTCATATGCCCTGCGTATACGAATCCATTTCCATTTGGATGCAGGTGCTGAACGACGATCTTTTTCTCTTGGACACTTTCTAGATAGTGGAAATTCACACGGCCCAGTGAAACATCTTTCCTCTGTAATTCAGGAAAAGTTTCAATAATGCTCAATTTTTCTTCAAATGTTAACAAATTTCTTCCTCATTTCATTAGTTCATATTGTTTGTCGATTATAACATAGACTGATTAGAAACAATAATCTTCCTCGTCATCATCTATTATAATGTAACTAAAGGATGTGATTATTTGATAAAAAAAATTCAAGTCCTAGACTCTAATTATGGACAACAGCTTTTTATGCTTCAGAAAAAAGCCTATCAGATAGAAGCAAATATTATTGAATTTACCGATATTCCCCCATTATTAGAAACATATGACCAATTTTTAAATTGTAATGAAACGTTTATCGGCTTTTTCAAGGCCGATACATTAGCTGGAGCAATATCCTATACAAAAGAAATTATGCATATGGAGATTTGCCGAATTGTCGTCCATCCAGATTATTTTCGACAAGGAATAGCAGAAACACTGCTGAATCATCTTCAATTTACTTGTAAATGGGGAAAACTATCCGTTTCGACCGGTAAAATGAACCTGCCTGCAAGAAAACTGTACGAAAAAAACGGCTTCACGCATACAAAAGATGTAGAAGCCGCACCTCATTTTTTTATTAGTCTATATGAAAAAAATCATTCATTTAATGTACGTCACGACAAAGAGCATGATGAATGAAATAGCAATGATTACACCGACCCATAGCCAGGCTAATGTCATATTCCCGGAGTCCATGGCGATATAAATAGCGGTAGGAATTGTCTGTGTCTGTCCGGGAATATTTCCGGCAAACATAAGCGTCGCCCCGAATTCACCCAAAGCCCGTGCAGAACTCAATATGGCACCTGTGACGATTGATTTAACCGCCAATGGAAGGGATACTAGCAGAAACAACCTCCACTCGCCTGCCCCATCAACTCTTGCTGCATTCTCGATTTCTTCATCTATACCTTCAAAACCTGTTTTAGCGGATTGGTACATAAGTGGAAAAGCGACAACGGTAGATGCAATAACCGCTGCCCACCATGTGAACATTAAGGGCTGATTAAAAACCCTTTCAATGAATTCACCCAGCCTTCCGTTTTTCCCAAAAATCACAATCAATAAAAAACCGACGACAGAAGGAGGCAAAACAAGTGGTAATAAAAATGCGGTTTCCAATAGGATTTTTCCTCTGAATTGCTTTTTAGCCATTATTCGTGCAAGGAAAATTCCTAAAATAAAAACAAGGATACCTGCGAGTCCCGCTACCTGGATCGATAGTCTGACTGGTGACCAAAAATCTGCTGTCATGATACTATCCACACATCCTTAGAAAAAAAGAGCGTATCTTGGACTTTGTTCGTTACTTGCATTGAATCGAACGTTTCCATCACATATTGCCCGGCTTTAACAATTTTTGGTGTGCTGCTCGCAGCTGTCTTCGCTGCTTTCGATTTATTATCTTCATCCTTATGTAATGCCATTATGGTTTTATTGCCTATAAAATCAATGCATTTGTATATGATCCAATCATTCACTATGCAATTAAATGGAGATTCATCCGTTGAAATAAACAAATTAACCGGTGTAACATTGAAAATTTGCTGCTGTTGCCGCACTAAAGAATCAAGATTATATGGCAGCGTACTATCATTGTTTACTTTATTAAAGGCAGATTGCATTTCATTTTCTCCCTTTCTTTTCAAAATAACTTTTAAGTTTATTTTTCTTGACATATTGCTGACACAAAGAAACGTTAAAGTAAGAGTATCACAAAAACAAAAATAATTTCATTCCATAAACTTTTAACACTTTGAAGGAGTCGATTTTAAATGGTAACAATTTATACTACTCCAAGCAGTTTAGCCTGTCGTAAAGCAAAAGCTTGGCTTAAGAAAAACGAAATTTCCTACAATGAACGTAATTTATATTCACAACCTCTTTCTATAGAAGAAATTAAAGAGATTTTACGTAAAACAGAAGGCGGTACAGATGAAATCATCTCAACCCGTTCTAAAAAATTCAATAGCTTAAATATCGATATAAATAATACACCACTTAATGATCTTTGTAAGCTTATTCAAGATAACCCGGATTTACTTCGCCGACCAATCATTTTCGACCATAAGAACTTGCATGCCGGTTATAACGAAGAAGAAATGGGACGCTTCCTTCCTAGAAATGTACGTCATGTTCAATTATGGCGCGCAATCAGCCAACTGGATTATCAACCATCCCCCATCGGTGCATAATTAGAGGGTTGTCCATTAAAGCGGACAACCCTTTTTTTATATCTGATTTGCTTTCTCTACAATAATTGTAAACGTCGTCACTTGTTCATTACTTTCTTTCGGCACAAGATCTCCCTTTTGCGCTTTGGCAAGCATCTTGCTGAATGGCAGTCCTAAACCTAAACCACGTATCTTCAGCTTTTTGTTTTCACCTCGATAAAACGGTTCAAACACATACTGTTGTTCATGTACAGGAATTAAAATAACTTTTAAGTTTATATTTCTTGACATAGTGCTGACACAAAAAAACGTTAAAGTAAGAGTATAACAAATATAAAAATAATTCATTCCATAAACTTTAACACTTTGAAGGAGTCGATTTTAAATGGTAACAATTTATACTACTCCAAGCAGTTTAGCCTGTCGTAAAGCAAAAGCTTGGCTTAAGAAAAACGAAATTTCCTACAATGAACGTAATTTATATTCACAACCGCTTTCTATAGAAGAAATTAAAGAGGTTTTACGTAAAACAGAAGGCGGTACAGATGAAATCATCTCAACCCGTTCTAAAAAATTCAGTAGCTTAAATATCGATATAAATAATACACCATTAAATGATCTTTGTAAGCTTATTCAAGATAACCCGGATTTACTTCGCCGACCAATTATTTTTGACCATAAGAATTTACATGCCGGTTATAACGAAGAAGAAATGGGACGCTTCCTTCCTAGAAATGTACGTCATGTTCAATTATGGCGCGCAATCAGCCAACTGGATTATCAACCATCCCACATCGGTGCATAATTAAAGGGTTGTCCATTAAAGCGGACAACCCTTTTTTTATATCTGATTTGCTTTCTCTACAATAATTGTAAACGTCGTCCCTTGTTCATTACTTTCTTTCAGCACAAGATCTCCCTTTTGCGCTTTGGCAAGCATCTTGCTGAATGGCAGTCCTAAACCTAAACCACGTATCTTCAGCTTTTTGTCTTCACCTCGATAAAACGGTTCAAACACATACTGTTGTTCATGTACAGGAATTCCTCGGCCACTGTCCTGCACATCAATACATATCCTATTGTCTTCCTTCTCATAAAGATTAATCTCTAGTTTCCCTATGCCATCAAGTGAATGCCTAGCATTATTTAAAAGGTTAATGACAATTTGCTGCATCCGCAAAGAATCAATTTGGCCAAAAATAGGTTCTTCAGGAACCTTTATATCCAGATTAAACTCTTGATCATCCTGGGTGACTTGCCAACGATAGGCGATTTCCTGGATGAATGTATTGATATTTTCTTTTTGTACTCGAATTTTAAAGGCACCTGCTGAAATAGCATTATAATTGAGCAAATCCTCTATCATTCCTTGCAGGCGTTGTGTTTCCTTTAAGGAAATATCCAAGAATTCCTTACTTTGCTCTCCGGTAACAACTTCATCCTTAACTGCTTGAATTAGTCCGCTAATGGAGGTAACCGGTGTTTTCAAATCATGAGTGACACCTGCAAGCAATTCCGCCCTTAATTTTTCCATGGCCTTTAAACGATTGGTCATTTCCTTAAATGACTCTATTAGTTCATAAATTTCTTCTTCCCTTATGTCCTCTTCCTCTTTGAAATGGATGTCATAGTTGCCCTCACGAACCTGAACGGCAGCGTTAGCGACGTCTTGAATTGGCCTCGAAATCTGTCTCGAAAGTAGATAAATGACTCCTGTGCCCAGCACGAGGAGGCCTCCAATCATGATTGCCAACAAGCCATGGTCCTGGTTGAGTTCTTTTAATGCCCCTTCTTCCTGGGCAATGACTACCCATCCCTTAGTCTCTTCATTAAACGTAATGGGAGATTTGACGACATATACTTTGTTGTCCGAAATTTTGACCTTCTGAATTAACTCAGGATTTTTCATAATAACGCTAGGAAGCTTATTATTATCTGCATCTATATATAATTGAGGCATCGTATAAATGATGCTGCCATCGGGATCGACGATATAGATAATCGGCTGCTGGTTCAAGTGAAGGATTTTTTCCCTTTCCTCAACGATTTCCGAAAGTACAGGTCCAACGACAATCTGGCCATTTGCCTTTATCGCTCGGTCAGATGTTTCATCAGCTAAGTACTTAAGGAGGCTTAGCCTATATTCTAATGCGGTTTTTTCCATCCACCATAATGAAAAAATAGACAATAATACTAAGCCTGAAATCAAGGTCAATACGTATCTCTTCGTCCAATAGCGCTGCAAAGTGGTTCTTTTTCTAGTTTTTTTCATAGACACTAAGTTGATACCCCAATCCACGCAATGTTTTAATTTCCCCTTCACAAGAAGGCCATGAATCGATTGCCTTCCTGATTCGTTTGATCGCCAGGTCCACGGCGCGGTCACTTCCATCATAATCCATGCCCCACACTTGATCTAGCAGCTGCTCTCTCGTAAAAATCTGATTCGGATGCTTAGCGAAAAAAATGAGCAGCGACAAATCACGAGGCGTCAAGTTTATCTCTTCCCCTTTTATTTGCACCATATAGGATTGATCATCAATGGATAAACTACCAAACTGATGTATATGATTTTCTTCCCCAACAATCGTCGAGGATCTTCTTAAAACGGCATGTACCCGGGCCACGACTTCATCGGCAACAAAAGGTTTAGAGATATAATCATCTGCCCCTGACTTAAAACCAGATAATCGGTAATCAACATCGTTCAGCGCAGTCAACATAATAACCGGGCACATATTGTTCTCCCGAATTTCCTTCAAGATGTCCCAACCTTCCTTACCCGGTAGCATTACATCAAGTAGCACAAGGTCTGGGTTCGTTTCTTCAAAAATAGGAACAGCCTTAAGCCCATCATATACTTGGACTACATCAAATCCCTCACGCTCTAAATATGCTTTCAATACCATAGAAATGGCAATTTCATCTTCAACGACAAGAATTTTCTTCATTAAGGGATTCCTCCTTCCTGAATTATAGTGGAATTATATTGCATTCGCCAACCAATCAAGTCAGCAAGGCATTTTTTCTCCATCATACCCTTTTAATGTGTCAGGATTATGTTCGCAGTAAAATTCGCGGATGCTTTTTCTACATAGTATTTCTATTACCTCTGCTCCTCTTCCTTTTTTTTAAACGTTCTCTCTAGTCTAACACTGAGAATTAAAATTGTTGCTTGTACTTTCTGAGGAATTCCCTTTTACTAACACCTTAAAGAGGTTGGCTCTGACACTTGAGCCAACCTCTTTTCAATTACATGTCTCGTGGGGATTTGGACAGCCTACTTCCTGTCTTTCCACTTGAATTGTACTGTGCTCAATACCAAATTGATCATGAAGAAGCTTTTGCGCTTCTGCTAAAACTGTATCGTGATTGCCGTTTTCATCAATAACAACATGACAGCTCATCGTCAAAAAACTAGATGTAATCGTCCAGATATGGAGATCATGGACATCGGACACATTCGGCAATTCTTTCAATGAAGTTTTCACTTCTTCCATATCTACTTGATATGGTGTCCCCTCCATCAAGATATGGAAAGAATCCCTCACTACTCTAATGCCGCTGATAATAATTAAAATCGCTACAACAACACTTGCAATCGGGTCTGCGATTCCCCAATCGAAGAAATAAATCAAGAGTGCTGCCGCAATTGCACCCACTGAACCAAGCATATCGCCAATTACATGTAAAAAGGCACTCCGTACATTCAAGTTATCGTCTTTATCTCCGCTCATTAAAATCCATGCTGCAATGATATTCACCAGTAAGCCAATGATTGAAATCATTAACATTCCTAGACTTTGCACCTCAGGAGGATTCACAAACCTTCTAATCGCCTCGATGAAAATAAATACTGATATAACAATCAAGGTCAAACCATTCAAACATGCAGCAATGATTTCAAATCGCTTATATCCATAAGATTTAGTCTGTGTTGCTTTTTTTTCACCCAATCTTATCGCTGTATAGCTTAGGCCTAGTGCAGCCGCATCACTTAGCATATGACCTGCATCTGACAATAAAGCCAGACTATTTGTCATAAATCCTCCAATTACTTCGACGACCATAAATGTGGAAATCAGTAAAAAAGATGCCAACAAAGCTTTTTTATTTTCAGAATGATGATGGTGATGTCCATGATCATGAGAGTGACCATGCTGATGTCCCATGCTATCCCTCCTCTCGGATTTAAAACTTATATATAGTATGGGATAAATTCAGAATGGTTTCAAATGATTCACTTTCGCATTTTCTGCTGTACAATTATGGAGATAGTGCATGAAAAAAATCCGAGAGCTTATTTGATTTCGAAATGCGGTTGGCCTTCGCCATTTTAAAGCTAAAATAAA
Source organism: Peribacillus butanolivorans (assembly GCF_001273755.1). GTDB lineage: Bacteria > Bacillota > Bacilli > Bacillales > DSM-1321 > Peribacillus > Peribacillus butanolivorans. The sequence goes on along the minus strand of NZ_LGYA01000001.1, from coordinate 704,308 downwards.
CGCTGCAGACTAAATTCCTGCAGCGTGTTCCGCCCCGTTATCCTTCCTCTTGCATTGTATCATCTACAATGGCGAGAAGGTCCTTATTAAACAGTTCATTATTACAGACAAGACTGTGTTGTTCTATCTCTTCTTGTCCCTGAAGATTTATATCTTGTTCTTTTTCTTTCATAGCCTTACCTCCAAAAGAATCATGTTTTGCCTATTATCGTATCCCCATGCATGTACCTTTATGCTGAATATCCTCCCATTTTTTATAATTTGTTAACGTCCTAAACTCTCTGATTCCCATGGAAAGCACGTATAATGAATTCATGTTCAGGAACTTGTAAGTTCTTATACGATAATAAAAACAATGAGTTATCATATGTGACTTTTTCGAGATTCACCTGAATACCGCTGTCTTCAATCGAAACAATGGCATAAGGTGCAACTGGTTCACTATTACATCCGAGTGAACCTGGGTTTAAGTATATAGTTTGGTCATTTCTAAAATGATGTATGGGATGATGATGTCCAAATCCAATTAAATGGTGAAACTGATTCTTAAATAGTCTTTCTAAGTTATTTAGATTCGGTTCAACGATTTTACTAAATGGATTTTGACTTATGTGTTCATCTAGTTTCTTCGGTTCCATATGATAATGAGTGAAGAAAAAGGAGTAATTGTTAAACATATGTTGTATGGTGCGAGGCAATTTTTCCAGCTTGGATATAAAAGTTTGATTCATTCTTTCCGCTATCCATTCATGATGCTCTTTGACATGAATGTGACCATCTGGATGCGGTTCCCCTTTAATGATGGCCAGGACTGCTTCATCATGATTTCCGGTTATCATTGATAAATCATTTCTTGAAAATAAAAGATCCAGGACTTCATTTGTATCAGGACCTATCCCAACCATATCTCCTAAACAATAGATATGATCAATCTCATCCCTTTCATCAATAACCCTAAGAACGGCTTTTAACGCTGAAGCATTACCATGTACATCCGTTATAATGGCAACTTTCATGACTAAGTTCAGCTCCCTTCTCTTAAAATCTACATGGTATATTATAACATTTTGAACGCCATCAAAAAAATATTCGGGCTTATTCCTTTCATACGCCAACGCCTATTTTCAATGAATAAGCAAACACTTCGGCCTAGAATACATAGTATGAAGTATTCCCAGTAAAGATGTTTTACTAGGTATGTAATTCATAATATGTATGAGGAGGAACAATTAAATGGGTGGACACAGAAATGAATGTTGTGACGGTGGTGACGGTTTCGATAACGGCTTTGCATTACTGATTGTGTTATTTATCCTGTTAATCATCATTGGCTGCAGTTGGGGATTCGGTGGATTCTGATAATAAATAATAATAAAAAGGCGCCTGCTAACGGCGCCTTTTTTGTTATTGATTTACTTTTTGTTTCCATGTCTTCATAATGAACCAGTTGACAATCAGTGCAATTCCGCCTCGATTTTCTTAGAAGGTGATTGATTTTCCCCTGTGATATCAATACGTCGTTTATAGGAATCTTCTCCCCTTTACTTCTAGTTACTCGAGACATCAACCACTAGCAATGATGGTATCCATCCGCTAGAATTCTATGGCTTTACATTTGAGTAAAGGTCATGGAAAGACTATTCAACTTGTCCTCCATTTGTTTTTTCGCATCATTCATTATCCCATCAAGTAATTCCTTAACCGTGGGAATATCATCAATCAATCCTGCCACCTGTCCGCTGTTCATAAAACCATTTTTAACATCTCCGTGTATTGCACCATTAATATGATGTTCCTCTGATGTCATTTCACGATAATCCACAGGTGACAGACCTTTTTTCTCCAAATCTAAAACTTTCACTGTGTATGGGTCCTTCAATACTCTTCTAACCTGATCAACGGATCGTCCCAATATACATGTATCATTATCAATTGCTTTGAGTAGTTTCTGTTTATATGATGGATGAAACGGTGCTTCCTTTGTAGCAATCAACCTGGTTCCTAACTGGACGCCTGAAGCTCCAAGCATTAATGCAGCAGCTAACCCCTGTCCATTGCCAATTCCTCCTGCAGCAAAAACCGGTACCGTAACATTCTTGCTAATTTGCGGAATAAGTGTAAATGTTGTTAATTCTAGATTAGAGTTAATTCCAGCAGCTTCAAACCCCTCCGCAACTAATACATCTGCCCCTGCGTCTTGCGCTTTTTGAGCATGTTTGACCGACGCAACAATAGCTATCACTTTTATATTCTTTTTATGTAAAAGTGGTATGTAAGGAGCAGGATTTCCTGCTGATAAAGATACTATAGGTATATCATGCTTAAAAACAAGATTGATTAACTCATCTGTATATGGACTAACATTTATCGGGATGTTCAACGCAAAAGTGTTATTAGTTTTTTCTTTTGTTTCAAGAATAATAGTTTCTACCTGTTCAGGGTTCATTGTACCGCACCCTATTGTTCCTAGACCCCCAGCATTAGACACAGCAGCCGCAAGATTTGCGTTGCTAATATTCCCCATACCGCCTTGTATTATTGGATATTTTATAGAAAAAAACTCACAAATATGTTTCACTTTTAACCCTCCCTATCTATTTAATGTTATACTATATTTAATAGAAAAACAATTCTGACTTTTCACAAGGAGCGATAATATGATTATTCCATACAACAATAAAAAGCCTTCTTTTGACGAAACTGTTTTTGTAGCGCCTGGTGCTCATTTAATTGGTGATATTACGATTGGGAAAGAATCTACTATTTGGTTTAACTCTGTACTACGTGGCGATGAAGATTCAATTACCATAGGAGAAAAGTGCAGTATTCAAGATAACTCCACCATTCATTTATTTGAAGGCTGTCCTGTTGTTATTGAAGACGAAGTAACAGTCGGTCATAACGTTATTTTACATGGCTGTAAAGTGGGTAGACGTTCTATTATCGGTATGGGATCTACAATTTTGGATAATGTCGAAATTGGTGAAGAATGTATTATTGGGGCAAATACATTGATTGCCGCTGGTAAAAGTATACCTCCACGTTCGCTTGTTATCGGTTCTCCAGGGAAAGTGGTTCGCAAATTGAATGATAAAGATCTTCAATTAATTCAACTTTCCATTGATACATATGTACAAAAAGGAAAGGATTTTAAAGAAGTTCTTGATTAATTGTATGCGGTGCGCATTCTCTGAGATTTCTCCATTTACTTTAAAGACTATATTACAAAAAAGAGCTGCAGTAAGTTGTCATTAGTGACTTTCTGCAGCTCTTTTTTACTTAATAATAAGAGGATGATCCTTTGCATCATAGGTTTCATCTTTCCTACATAAATCATTGTTTTCCTGAAATACGCTTTCAAAGAAACGGCTTGCTGGTTCAGCCAAGACTTGATAGTACTGACTAAATAATAATGCTGCATGATTACCGTTCCACTTTGAAGGCAAAAGTTCTTTAGGAAGACCCGGATCGATAAATAAAAACTTACGATACTCATGAACTAAATTTGTTCGTTCTACAAAGCAATCCGCATCTGACATTTCTCCTCTGCTAATGATGCTTTGATGAACGATGAATTGTTTACTGTATTTCTCAATGAAATCTTCATATTTACTCTCAATCTCAGCTAATGGCCAGCTTTTCTCGACAAGCGATTGATTTTCCTGTGGACCCTTATATTCTGAAATGAAAAAATCCACATATTCACTGATGTCATATTTCTCGATTAAAAGATTTATTTCTTTCTCCAAATTATTAGGTGAAATCCAGCAACCGTTAGAAAAACTGCCAAATCCGCTCCATAATAATTCCTTACGAAGATCATCGCGTAATTGCCGTTTATCTTCAGGTATCGTATACATTAAAATACGCCATTTACCGTCCCATTCATTTGGATTCATCTTATAAATACGATTTGCAGCTTCTTCCATTCGCTTCACGCCGCGATCAGTCAAAAAGTAATAGCTTTTATTTCCTTGCTTTTCGGACTGAATCCAACCTTGCTTTACCATTCGCGAAACGGCTACACGTACACCCTGCTCATTATGACCGAATTCCTTTAATAAACGAATTAAACTACCTATCCAGATTTTACTTCCATAATTACGGATATAGTCTCCATATATCGTAAAAATCATGGATTGTGTATTTGTACCTATATTTCTCACCTCATCCATTAAGCATTGTTACCAATTTCACACGGAACACATAATTATTATTATATCTTTTTAAAATGAAACCGCAATATCATTTACCTGTAAATTGTGTTTTTCTCCGTTCGCTAAATGCTTGGAGAGCTTCCAATCTGTCTTCAGTTGGAATCGTTAATTCATATGCTTTTCCCTCGATGGCCATCCCTGTTTGTAAGTCTGTATTCATCCCTTGAGTGATAGCATACTTTGCTTGTTTGACTGCGACCGGCCCGTTCTTCATAATATCTGCTGCCAATTCTTCACAAACAGATATCAGGAGGTTACGCGGCACCACTTTCAAAAGAATTCCTAATTCATAAGCCTCTTCTGCTGTCAATTTTTTAGCAGTGAAAATTAATTCTTTCGCTTTCATTTCACCAATTAACCTCGGCAAACGCTGTGTACCACCTGCTCCAGGGATAATTGCCCAACTTGTTTCAGTAAGACCCAACGATACACCTTCGGCTGCAATGGCAAAGTCACACGACAGCAACCATTCAAACCCTCCCCCCAATGCATATCCATTTACGGCAGCTATAGTTGGCTGAGGAAGACCTGCGATACTATTAAATACATCGCGAATTGCTTTAACGTTTCTTCGTACTTCCGCTTCATTTAAAGTCTTTCTTTCTTTTAAATCCGCTCCTGCACTGAATGCTTTTTCTCCTGCACCTGTGAAAATAACGACGCGGATATCCCCGTCTGAATAGACCTTATTTATGACTTCCTGCAACTCAATAAGGGTCACATAGTCAAAACAATTCAATACGTCTGGACGATTCACTGTAATATAGCCGATATGATTTTCCACTTTATAAATAACATTAGACATACGTTCTCTCCCCCTTTATTTTTAAAATTATCCCTTATGTAGACTAGCTAATAAGGGCTTTCTATTAATCATTCTCAATATTTTCTATAATAGCGGATATCCCCTGGCCTACACCGACACACATCGTGGCAAGCCCGAATCGGACCTTTCGCTTTTTCATCTCGTGTACCAGTGTTGTTAATATCCGTGCGCCGCTCGCTCCAAGTGGATGACCAAACGCTATCGCTCCTCCGTTTACATTCACTTTTTCCTGATCCAATTTTAATTGGCGAATACATTCAACAGATTGAGAAGCGAAGGCTTCGTTTAATTCAACTAGACCGATGTCTTCGATAGATAAATTTGCTCTATCCAACGCTTTTTTTGTTGCATAGATAGGACCGAGGCCCATAACCGACGGCTCTAAGCCCGCTACTGCACCTACAACATATTTCGCCAGAGGTTTTAACCCAAGTTCCCTAGCTTTATCGGCACTCATTAATAGTAACGCTGAAGCTCCATCATTTACACCTGAAGCATTACCAGCCGTTACAGTACCATCTTTAAAAATTGGTTTGAGTTTTTCTAGCTTTTCAATTGTCGTGTCTGGACGCGGATGTTCATCTTTATCGATGATGACCTCATTCCCTTTCCGATCCGTATATCGAACAGGTACAATTTCATTAACAAAACGCTCATTTTCCACTGCCTTTTTCGCTCTTTGCTGACTTTGAAACGCGAATTGATCTTGATCCTTCCTCGAAACCTTAAAGCGCTGGGCTACATTTTCTGCTGTTTGCGGCATGGAATCTGCGCCATACATTTCTTCAAGCTTTTTATTCGTAAAACGCCAGCCGATCGTTGTATCTTGAAGCTCCATCGACCCACGCGGGAAATCACTCTCAGGTTTGGCCATGACATACGGCGCCCTAGTCATGCTCTCAGTTCCACCTGCGACGTAAATATCCCCTTCCCCGACAGCTATCGAGCGTGCAGCATACATAACGGCATCAAGTCCGGAGCCGCACAAACGATTAATGGTTGTCCCTGCTACGTTCACTGGAAGACCTGCTAAAAGTGCAGACATTCTCGCCACATCACGGTTGTCCTCTCCTGCCTGATTTGCATTTCCGAAAATGACATCTTCAATTTGTTCCGGCGGCAGACCAGGATTCCGCTCTGTTAGCGCCTTTATTACAATTGCACCAAGATCATCCGGACGTACGCTTTTTAAGGCCCCTTTATATCTCCCAATAGGCGTTCTCACAGCATCTATAATCACAACTTCTCTCATTTTCCCACCGCCTCTTCATTTTTAGTATAGTCGTATACACCTTTACCAGACTTGCGACCGAGCCGGCCTGCTTTTACATACTGTTCAAGAAGCGGTGCCGGACGATATTTCTCACCAAGTTTACTATGTAAATATCTTAAATTATTTAAACGGGCATCCAGTCCCACTAAATCCCCAAGTTCAAATGGTCCCATTGGATAATTCAGTCCAAGTTTTATTGCCTTATCGATTTCTTCAGGTGTACCTAATCCTTCTTGAAGCATATAGAACGCTTCATTTCCAACCAGACAGCTAATTCTGCTTGTTACAAAACCAGGGAATTCGTTAATGACTACTGTCTCTTTCCCCATTTTTTCAGCAACCTCTTTTATTACCGCTGCCGTTTCATCACTGGTTTCAAGGCCACGAACAATTTCTACTAATGGCATTTTTTGTACAGGATTGAAAAAATGCATCGCTATCGTTTTTTCAGGACGCTTTCCATAAGAACCAATTTCAGTCGGGCTCATAGTGGAAGTATTAGTAGCAAAATAGCAGTTTTCTTGTGCATGTTCTTCAATTGTTTCAAAAACGGATTTCTTAATTTCTGTCTGTTCTGGAACTGCCTCTATAATTAGATCAGCTTTTGCAGCCGCTTCTTCTAAATTGGAAGAATATAAAAATCTGTTTTTTGCTGCAGCCGCTTCTTCTTGGGTAATTTTCTTGTAGTGCACACCTTTTTCGAAGATCGTTTCAATCTCTTTCTTTGCACTTTCCAATGCATCTGGATTCACATCTACCAATATTACGTCAAAGCCTCCCGTTGCCCCTACATAGGCTATACCTCTGCCCATAACTCCAGAACCTACAACCACTATATTTCTAATCATTCGATCATTCTCCTTTAAAATAGATAAAGCTGGCTGCAATGAATCAGATCAGCATTCAACTATACCTGAATTACTTTTCTGACAGATTATTCAGCCAGCTTCCTATTCAATGTTTTTATTTAATACCAAAAGGATTTAATGGACGGCTTCCATGATAGGAAATGATACTTTTTGTTTCTGTATAAAGATCCAATGTTTCAATGCAAAGTTCCCGGCCAAATCCTGATTGTTTATAGCCGCCGAAAGGTGTTCCTGGAAAAGCTGAGAATGGACAGTTGACCATGACAATCCCTGCTTCGATTTGATTTGCCACACGAGTTGCGCGGCCGCCATCCTTTGTCCAAAGGGCAGAACCCAAACCAAATTCCGTATCATTAGCTAGTCTAATGGCCTCTTTTTCATCTTTGAACTTCATGATAACGACAACTGGGCCAAATATTTCTTCTTTAACGACATCCATGTCATGATTAACATTCGCAATGACTGTCGGCTCATACCAATAACCACTTTCAAAGCCTTCAATGACAGCTTGTTTTCCACCCACTAGGATTTTTGCTCCATCAGCAATAGCAGATTGAACATATTTTTCGATAACATCCAATTGTCCCTGATCAATGACTGCACCTACATGCGTTTCTTTATCTAATGGATTGCCTAATTTCAGTTTTTTCGTTTTTTCTACGAATCTAGTGACAAACTCATCGTAAATATCTTCATGTACGTATAAACGTGATCTCGCCTCACAAGATTGACCTGTATTGTAGAAAATACCATATAGGGATCCATCAATAGCTGCTTCAATGTCAGCGTCTTCAAAGACAATATTAGGAGATTTTCCGCCAAGCTCCAATGTTACCCTTTTTAATGTCTGCGAGGCTTTGCCCATAAGGTCTCTTCCGATTGGCGTAGATCCTGTGAAAGCTACTTTATTCACTTTCGGATGTTCAACAAGATAATTCCCTACATCAGATCCAGGACCAGGAATGATATTGACTACCCCAGAAGGAACGCCTGCTTCCATACAAATTTCACCTAATACAATGGCAGTAAGTGGAGTTAAAGATGCTGGCTTAACAATGACAGAACAGCCCACTGCAATAGCTGGTGCAATTTTCCAAGCTGCCATCATCATTGGATAGTTCCAAGGAATGATTTGCGCACATACTCCCACAGGTTCTTTTTCCGTATAGTTATGGAATTGACCTGGAACATTATTGACTGATCCACGATGTCCAACTAAAGCTCCCGCATAAAACTCGAAGTCTTCTATCGCCTGCATAACTTGACCTTGTGCTGCAGAAATGGATTTTCCACTGTTCAAAACCTCTAATTCTACTAATTCATTGAAGCGTGAACGCATAATAGCCGCAATTTTGTTTAATACACGAGACCGCTTATTGATCGGTGTTTTTTTCCATTTGCCATTATCAAATGCTTCACGTGCAGCTTGCACTGCTTTTTCTGCATCTTCCTTAGTAGCCTTCGCAACCTTGGCAATGATTTCCCCAGTCGCAGGATTAATGGCATCAATGGTAGCTCCGTTAGAACTTTCCACTCTTTCGCCGTTAATAATTAGGTGGTAATAATCACGCTTCGTTTCTGCTTTTTCAAATACTGTTTCTTGAACTTTAACCATGTAATCCCACTCCCTTTTTTATATTATTTCCCAATAAATTGAGCTTTTCTTTTCTCTGCAAAGGCTGTTACACCTTCAGAATAATCTATCGTTAAGCCAGCAATTCGCTGACCTTCTGCTTCTTCTTTTAAATATTCTTCTAATGAAAGGTGATAAGATGCCTCTAAGTATCTTTTGATTAACCCAATTGCTTTCGTAGGTTTGCTTGCGATGTTTTCTGCAAAGGCTTTCACTTGCTCGTTCCATTCTTCCACACTGATTACTTTTGTAGCTAGACCCATGTTTTTCGCCTCAGCTGCAGGTACCTTTTCTCCAAATACGGATAATTCCAATGCTTTTGCATGACCAACAATTCGCGAAAGGTAATATAGATTTCCTGAATCAGGAATCAAACCAATGTTGACAAAAGCATTTAAAAAACTGGCTTTCTCGGAAACAAGACGGAAATCACATGCCAGTGCCAGACTGAAGCCAGCCCCTGCAGCCACTCCATTTACGGCTGCAATAATTGGTTTTTCACAGCTTGCTATTTGCTGCATCATCGGGCTGTAATCTTCCCGGAGCATTTGCCCTAAATTTACATCTTCATCCACTTCAGATAAATCTTGTCCTGAACAAAAGGCCCTGCCTTCCCCAGTAATGATAATGGCACGTACTTCATCAGAGCTTGCCGATGTTTTGATCGCTTTTTGTATCTCCCTATTCATTTGGGACGTAAAGGCATTTAGTTTATCAGGACGGTTTAAAGTAAGCCATGCCACTCCGTTTTCAACCCTATATGTGATTGTTTCGTACATAGAGCACTCCTTATTCGCCTGTAAAATTAGGCTTTCTTTTTTCAACAAATGCTTTCATTCCTTCTTTTTGGTCCTCTGATGCAAAAAGAATATAGAAGTTCTTCCGTTCATATTGCATTCCCTCATATAAGGAATAATCAACGGCTTTATTTACGGATTCTTTAATCATCCTAACTGCTAGCGGGGGTTGTTTGGCTATCTTTCTTGCAAAATCAACCGTTTCCTCCATTAACAATTCTGGTGCAACAATTTTATTAATAAAGCCGTATTGTAATGCTGTTTTTGCATTGATCCTTTCGGCAGTCAATATCCATTCAAGTGCCTTCGTTTTGCCTACCAATTTCGTTAGTCTTTGTGTTCCGCCTGCACCAGGCATGACTCCCAGAGTAACTTCAGGAAAGGAAAACTGTGTGTCACTAGCGGCGATCAAAAAGTCACAGGATAAAGCAAGTTCAAAACCGCCACCGAATACAAAACTTTTTACCGCACCAATCACGGGCTTTTTAACTAGACCCATTCGGTCCCAATCAGCAAACTGGTTAGTTAACTCCATACTGATTGGATTGTCATTCACCATCTCATCAATGTCAGCTCCAGCAGAGAATGCTTTTCCATTGCCCGTCAGCAAAATCACCTTCACTTCGGAATCGCGGTCAAATGCTTCCATAGAAGAAACAATTTCGCTGACCATTTGTCGATTCAATGCATTCAATTGCTTTGGGCGATTTAAAAAGATATAGCCAATTCCGTCCTCAATTGACGTTTCAGTAAATTGAAGCGCATTCATTTTACTTCTTCACCAATCATCATCGTTACAAGTTTCCCTGCAAAGCCCATTAAATCTTTTCCTGATGCTTTTCCTTCAGGAGAACGCATGCCTTGTTGAAGTGCTTCATGGTCTTCATAATACATTTCACATAGAATGTGATATTCAGAGTCTTTGCCCATTGGGGTTCCGACTATTTTAGTGACTTCCATTTTTTGAAGACCAGGGATTTTTTCCGTGATTGGACCGTGTACATTGAAATAGTGCTCATCAAACGCTTCCTTATTTTCAGGCTGCTTGTATAGGGCTATTAACTTTACCATTTGAATACCTCCATATTTAGATAGTTTTTATCATAGGTTTCATCGCTTCGAACGGATTTTTACATGCTTTGCAATATAAGATACTACGGCAAGCTGTTGGGCCGAATATGTTTTCCATCGTGACATAGGTAGATTCACAATACGGGCAATCTATATGCCATGATCCATCTTTTTTCATTTGTCGAGGAGGAGGGGAGATCCCAAAAACCTTTAATCCCGCTTTCCCCTTTTCCGTAATCCGGTCAGATGTCCAGGAAGGGGAACGTAGAAATTCCACACTTACATTTCTAACGGCAGTCAGCTGTTTAATGGCTGTCTCCACATTTTTCTGAATGATGGACAGTGCGGGACATCCTAGAAAAGTTGGAAGCATTTTCACTGAAACGTCCGGCCCCGAAACCGTCACATTCTCAACCATCCCTAAATCCAGAATACTGACTGTATCGATTTCGGGATCTTTAACGTCTTCCAGGAGTTTATATATTTCTTCTGTGTTTAACATTACGGTCGACATAGTACCCCTCCCCTTTTTCTAATATTTCACCAAGTTGCTGTTTTATCGCTTGCGTATACTTCGCTTAACGTTTCTAGCGCTTTTTCTAAATCTTCTGTATGCTGACCAGTGCGTCCATCGCCTTTGACCATTCCGACTTTAATAGAGCACGCCACCCCTACACTTTCAAAAACAGGTGTGACTTCCTGAATCCACTTATTCAATAAAACCGCTTCATCTTCTATCAAACCCTGCTTCACCATTTCAACTCGATAATGACCAAGTGAAAATACTCCTTGAAAATCCTGTAACGTTTTCTCAATAGCTGCTTTCATTCGTGAAACTGCTTCTTCGTGACCTGAACCCAGCAATTGGATGAACCATGTTTTCCAGTGCATCAAATGATAGTAAAGTTCCATCTGTACCTTTTGGGCTACTTCAGCCAGCGGCTCATATGAACTTGAATGAAGGGATTGAATCTTAATCGCTTTAGCTTGGGTATATAAATAATTTCGTACTACCGCAAAAGCCCAATCATAATCCGGGTCTTCCATATAGTTTCCAGGACCATTGACCACTTCCAAAATTATCGCATTACGACGTTCTTTCGCGGGACGATCGTGGGCTAGCTGATCTGCATCCCCTTCACCAAGTTCTTCCAATAATTTAAAGAATATGGCTGCATGCCCCATCGTATCTTGGGCTATCGAGGAAGATGCTACATCTTCCTCGATATGTGGAGCGAGTCCTAGCCACTCTGATCCACGATATGAATGGATAAAGTCATCGTCCGCCAATTGAAGCAACAATTCCTTAATTGCGGTGTTTTCCAATGATGAATTATTCTCCATTTTTCACGCCTCCTGCCCAAGACATTATCTCTTTTTCATCGAGCATTTCCTGCTCGTACTTCCGCCATTTTTTCTTTAGATACCCATAACCTTTTGTTGTCCTGTAATCTTTATTATCTATACGTTGAAGTGTTTTCTTTTCTTCAACCGTCATTTTCCGTATATTCTGTCTTTTCACAACCCAGATATCATCAACCGCTTCACGTCTCATGAAATTTTCTTGTGCCATCATGATCGCGATATCCTCATTAGGGGCCAGCAGGCTAAAATGATATTGGACTGGTGAAGTCTGAGTTTTACGGCTAAATACTTCAAATTCTTCAAAGTACGTTTCTTGTCTAGTTTCCATATCGTTCTTCCCCCTCCCTTAGATGACCTTTGGGGCTAACGCTTCGCGCACCCATTTATTATTTTCATAAGAAATCCTTCTAAGATTTAAGCGCTGCTGTGAACGGGGACCTTCATTCCTTGCTATTATCTTCAATTTCCCCCAATCGGGTTGTTGATAAATCCACGTTTCAGTATCTTTATCAAATCGAAGTGTTTCATCAGGAATGGTATAGCCAAGTGAAAGGATCCGCTTCACATATTTAGAAAAAAAGGCTTGGCGAAGTTCTTCATTCGTGCTTGTTCTGATTCTGTATTTAATCGTTACATCTTGTTTGGAAGAGCCAACTTCATTCTTACTAGGAGGTCCAAAGAAGAGTAACAGTGATTCCCACCAATAATCTATGGAGTCTTGAACCATTTTTCTTTGTTCTTCCGTTCCTTCTGCCAAAGCCATGATTATCGCTTCACCATGCTGGGCATGAAAAACTTCTTCCGCACAAATCCTGTGTAAAGCACGAGCATAAGGACCGTATGAAGCACCAAGCATGTTCGTTTGGGAAATAATAGCTGCTCCATCCACCAACCAGCCGATCAACCCTGCATCTCCCCAAGATTTAGATTCCATATGGAAGACATTATGAAACTTTAAATCTCCTGTAAACAAATCTTGCATCAAGTCATCCCTTTTTTTGTTGTACGGCTTTAACAAATCCTCGGCGACGCGAAGCAATAATTGTCCATGTCCCATTTCATCCTGCACTTTTGCCATGATTCCAAGTTTTCTATTCAAGGTAGGGGCTTTAGGTACCCATTCTTTTTCTGGAAGTGCCCCCATGATTTCACTGATTCCATGCATTGAAATTAATTTAATGAGTGTGCCCCTGTAATCTTCCGGCATCCAATCATCCGCTTCTATCTTTTCTCCTGCTTTGATTCTGGCAATAAATTGATCTAACTTTTCATGTTCTGCCATATCATTTAAAAGAACGTTCATCTAAACACCTCTTATCTAATATATATAACGTTAATATAACGTTATTATATTTTATTGTTATATTAAAAGCAAGACTAATGCGTCATTTTTTCTAAATAATAGGAATTTGGTGGAATTGAACCATTCTTTTATTCAACCAAAACCTTACATGGCGACGACTCCACTTTGATAGAATCTGTTGGGCAGCCTTCCATTGCATCATCCAGATCATCATATAAATCTTCCGCAACTTCTGCAGTTCCTTCATTTTCATCCAGAAGAACAAATGCAATTCCTTCATCATTGTAATCAAAAATTTCTGGTGCTGCTGCACCACATGCACCGCATGCAATGCATGTATCTTGATCCACAATTGTATATTTAGCCATGATGCCTTCCCCCTTATTCTTATTTCGTAATTGGTTCTTTCTTCTCTTCCATTAAACTTGTACTATGAAGTGGCTGAACTTTTGAAGATGGATCAATGTATACTTTCGCATTGCTGATTGCAGTAGGAGCTTCACCAAATCCACTAGCTATTAGCTTTACTTTTCCATCGTATGTACAAATATCACCCGCGGCATAAATGCCCGGGATATTCGTTTCCATTCTTGAATTAACGACAATCGCATTTTTTTCAATTTCAAGCCCCCAGTCTTTAATCGGTCCCAGGGATGAGATAAATCCATAGTTAACCACGACTGCATCTACCTTTTGTATAGATTCTTGACCATTATTCACATTCTCGAGTACCACATATTCAATCTCTTCAGAACCACGCAATTCAACAGGGACATAAGGAGTCATTACATTAACGGTAGAGTTCGTTAAATTTTCAACGCTATGCTCATGTGCACGGAATTTTTCACGTCGGTGCGCAATGGTTACGTTATTAGCGATAGGCTCCAGCATTAAGGCCCAATCAACTGCTGAATCTCCACCACCAAAGACCACAACATCCTTTTCCGTAAACGAATTTAGGTTATCCACAAAATAATGAAGGTTTTTCCCCTCAAATTTTTCTTCCGTACTAATTTTTAGTTTCCTCGGCTGAAATGCACCATTACCCGCTGTAATAATGATTGTTCTTGAAAAATGAACTTCTTTATTTGTTGTTATCTTAAAAATACCATCTTCCTGCTTTTCAATTGTTTCAACCGCCTGCTCTAAGCAGACCTCTTGTTTAAACGCTTTCATTTGTTCTTTTAAATTATTAACTAGTTCCTGTGCCCGCACTTTTGGAAATCCTGCAACATCATAAATATACTTTTCTGGATATAATGCAGATAACTGACCTCCTAGCTGTGGCAAACTTTCTATGATCTTGACAGACATTTGTCTCATGCCACTATAAAATGCTGTAAAAAGCCCAACTGGTCCGCCGCCAATAATCGTGACATCGACTACATTACTTTGCTGGTTCATCTGATTTCTTCCTTTCCATCAAGTTATGCATTAATCACAGCATCTTTCCGCTTGTCAACAACACGAATGGCTTTTCCCTCTGAACGCGGAATGCTTTTTGGGATGTTAACAACAATATCCATTGTTACAAGACATGTGGATTTCATATGGTGCTGAATCGCCTTCTTTAATTTTTGTACATTTTCATGTGTTAAGTCTCCATCTATACCTTTATAGAAACCGCTTTCAATTTCAATATGCAGTTCAACACTATCCATGTTACCTTTCTTAATAAGATGAATCTGATAATGAGGAACAATCCCCTCCATTTGGAACAGCACACGCTCAATTTCAGATGGGAATACATTCACGCCTCTTACTATGATCATATCGTCCGTCCTGCCTTTAACACGGGACATTCTTGTTGTCGTACGTCCGCATCTACACTGCTCATGAGTAATGGAAGCAATATCACCTGTACGATATCGAATAATTGGTAGCGCTTCCTTTGTTAAACTAGTAAAAACAAGTTCTCCATCTTCTCCGTCCTCTACGGGTTCAAGCGTATCTGGGTTGATTACTTCAACAAGAAAATGATCTTCTGCGATATGAAGTCCATCCTGTGCTTCATGACATTCAATAGCAACACCAGGCCCCATGATCTCACTTAGACCGTAAATATCGACCGCTTTCAAGTTCAGTTTCTTTTCAAGAGTAGCTCTCATTTCCTCTGACCATGGCTCAGCTCCGAAAATTCCATACTCAAGCCCATTATCAGCTGGGTCAATCCCCATCTCTTCCATCTTTTCAGCAATATTCAAAATATAAGAGGGAGTACCACAAATGCCTCGCGGTTTAAAATCATTAATAATGGTAATTTGACGATCTGTGTTTCCACCTGAAATAGGAACCGTTGCAACGCCTAACTGCTCTGCACCATAGTGAAGACCCAGTCCGCCTGTAAACAGACCATATCCGTATGCATTATGAAAAATATCCGATTTCCGCCCTCCCGCAGCGACAATTCCTCGCGCGACGATAGTTGCCCAGTTCTCCAAATCATTTTTTGTATATCCGACAATTGTCGGCTTCCCGCTTGTTCCGGATGATCCATGTATACGTGTTACATCTTCCATCGGAACCGCGAATAAACCGAACGGATATTGATCGCGCAGAACCTGTTTTTTTGTAAATGGAAGCTTTGTAATATCGCTTAACTGTTGAATATCTTCTGGATTAAGACCCAGTTCTTCAAATTTCTCTCTGTAATAAGGTACATTCTCATATACATGGCTTACCGTTTTTTTAAGGCGTGTCACTTGTAATCTTTCCATTTCAGTACGCGTAGCTGTTTCAACTTCTGGATTGTACATTGTTTCAGTCCCCCTTATTTGCTCGTTCTTCATCCGACCCCTTTTTCATAACGATATAAAAACGGAATATTAATTATTGTTATGTTTCATTTTTAAGATTAATACGCCATTTATACGTTGTCAATAATGTTTTCTTTGAAATTAACAAAATTAGAAAAATTAACAAAAAATTTAATTTTAAATTTACATAACTTTCTGACTATGATACTTTTACATTGATATATATCACATTTAGATGCACTCGTTTTAAAATCGTATTATAATTTCAAGGGGGTATTATTATGGAATCGCCTGTAAAAACAGATCATTTAATTAATGGCAATGACAGAGAGATTCAGTATCGTAAATTAATTGAAACAGAAGAATTCAAAGATTTACTTCAAAAGAAAAAAGCATTCATTGTACCAGTCACTCTATTCTTTCTTACATTTTATTTTGTCCTGCCTGTTTTAGCTGCCTATACAGTTGTATTAAAGGGCGAAGCTTTTCTCAATATTACATGGGCATGGGTGTACGCACTTCTCCAATTTGCTGTCGTATGGATCGGAGGAATTGTCTATATTAAGAAATCAGCGAAGTACGACAAGATGGCTAAGAATATTTTAACTAAATATCGGGAGGAGCTTGGCGAATGAGCACTTTATCTCTTACGCTTTTTTTAGGCATCATTTTGTTAACGCTTACAATAACATATTATTCTTCTAAAAAGACGAAAAACGCAAGTGATTTTTATACAGCAGGTGGCGGATTGACTGCCTGGCAAAATGGATTAGCCGTGGCCGGTGACTTTATGTCAGCTGCTTCTTTCCTAGGAATTACAGGAGCGATCGCACTAATTGGTTTCGATGGCTTTTATATGAGCATCGGGAACCTTGTTGCATTTCTCGTCTTATTGTATCTTGTTTCAGAACCACTGCGTAACTTGGGAAAATATACGCTGGCAGACATGATTTCAGCGCGTTTCAAATCAAAAAAAGTACGTGGGATAGCTGCCGCGAACACACTTGTCATTTCAATCTTTTACATGATTGCACAACTAGTTGGTGCTGGTGGATTAATTAAACTGTTGCTCGGCATCGATTACGGGCTGTCCGTTCTTCTCGTCGGTGTATTGATGACAATTTACGTAATTTTCGGTGGGATGAGAGCGACAAGCTGGGTGCAAATCACCAAAGCGGTTCTTTTACTGTGCGGTTCCGCTGTGTTGACCTTTATTGTTTTTTCCCGCTTTAATTTTAACATCTCTGAAATGTTCCACCATGTTCAAACAGCAACACCTCTTGGAAATAATTTTTTAAATCCAGGCAATAAATACACTGATGGACTTGACATGATTTCATTTAATATGTCGCTTGTCCTGGGCGCAGCTGGCCTTCCCCATCTGCTCGTCCGCTTCTTTACAGTAAAGGACGCGGCTACTGCAAGAAAATCGGTAGTTTATTCCACATGGTTTATAGGCTTATTTTTTATCATGACTATTTTCCTAGGATTCGGAGCTGCTTCTTTCGTAGGATTTGACCGTATCGTTGAAGCAAACTCTGCTGGAAACATGGCAGCACCACTCCTCGCATTAACCGTGGGCGGTGAATTTTTGTTCGCCTTCGTTTCAGCCGTCGCATTTGCCACTATTTTAGCTGTTGTATCCGGTCTTGTTTTAACGTCTGCGTCCGCTTTCGCACATGACATTTATGGAGAAATTATTAAAGACGGAAAAATAACTGAAAAGCAGCAAATTCTTGTAGCCCGTGTTGCATCAGTTAGTGTAGCTGTTATATCAATTGTACTTGCCTTGTTTGCACAATCGTTGAACGTCGCTTTCCTTTCTGTACTTGCATTAGGTATCGCTGCAAGTGCCAACTTGCCGATTATCCTTTGTACAATTTATTGGAAACGATTTAATGCAACTGGAGCGATCACCGGCATGTTATTCGGGTTACTCAGTTCTCTTATATTAGTTATGCTCAGCCCAAATGTATGGAATCCGGAACCTGGAATGGGTATTTTCACAGGAAATCCTCTCTTCACAATGAGCAACCCGACCATTTTCACCGTGCCACTTGGTTTTATTGGTGCATATTTAGGGACAGTGTTGTCTAAAGCAAAAGAAGAGGAAAATAAATATCCGGAAGTACTTTTCAAATCTAATACCGGATTTGGGATAAGCTCAGCGAAAGACCATTGAAGAAAGGAGGATTTCCATGACCATTCAATTAGATGATCAGGATATTCATAAATTACATTATGATCAAATTAAGCAAGTTCTAAAAGACGAACCATATGCATCTTTTCTCGGTATGAAACTGACAAAACTTGGGCCTGGCACAGCGGAAGCTG
The DNA here is from genome assembly GCF_001273755.1 of Peribacillus butanolivorans. GTDB lineage: Bacteria > Bacillota > Bacilli > Bacillales > DSM-1321 > Peribacillus > Peribacillus butanolivorans. The sequence goes on along the minus strand of NZ_LGYA01000001.1, from coordinate 685,864 downwards.
AATTAATCCCTGACGACCGCATGCTCAATTCACATGGAACGGTTCACGGGGCAATTATCTTTTCACTTGCGGATTACGTATTCGCAGCTGCGAGCAATTCATACGGCAAAATAGCAGTGGGCGTCACAACCAACGTTAACTTTATATCAGCTGGCAAACGTGGTGAGACTTTAACTGCAACTGCAAAAGAAATAAAGAAAAATCACAAACTCGCATGGTACAAAATCGAAGTCCTAAATGAAAAAGAACTAATCGCAACCATGGAAGCGATGGTATATCGGAAGAATCATTATTTTGTTCAACAAGATGAATAAAGCATTATTAAAACCGGACAAGTCAGTCGACCTGTCCGGTTGGCTTTTTCTCCTTGATAGATAGGCCTTTAACAAGACATATATAGGAGGGTAATAGATAACTGGATTCAAAAAATAATACTTAAAATGACTATCGCTACAGTTGTACGGATTTCAAAAGTTTTCCGACTAGTTATTAACTACAATTCCGGAGTCCATCACTTTTAACCACTTCCCCCGCAGCCATCATTTGCGACCCTGTATCAAACCCTTCCCAATGAGCGCGACCAGGTTCACTAAGATGGACATGCACATCAATCATACCCGGAAAAATGTACTGACCTTTCGCCTCATACTCTTCATTAGCTTTACTATCTAGCTGATTCCCGACCTTAACAATCACTCCATTTTGAACCGCAATATCAGCTTTCTGCACTTCATCAGGTAAAACTACGTAACCATTGCGGATAATAAGGTCGTATGTTGGCATGAACATCACTCCTTCATAATAAAAAAATCAAATAGAACCCCTACCTACACCCACTTTCTCTGTCTTCCCTACATATACATCCAGCGAAGCCTGTAAAGCTTCTCCTCGATTCACTTCGAAACCTTGGCGTAAAAGAACGGCTTCTAAGGAAGCTAGCACAAAGAGAATGTTTTCTTTCCGACAGCTGAATCCCATGGTGCCGATTCTCCAGATCTTTCCGTGAAGCGGACCAAACGAGGAGGCGATCTCGATACTGAATTCATTCAACATCATACCTCGTACCGCTTCCCCGTCGATACCTTCTGGAATTCCGATACAAGTTACACACGGAAGTTTGTTTTCCTGATCCCCAAATAACGTTAATCCCATTGCCTTGACCCCTGCAATGAGGGCAGATTCATGGATTTTATGACGAGCGAAGCGTTTTTCCAAACCTTCTTCAAGTACAAGGCGCAGCCCTTCACGTAACGCATAAATCATTGAAGTTGCCTCTGTATGGTGATTCAAGCGGCGCGGGCCCCAATAATCCTGCAGCATACTTAAATCGAAATAATTGCTGGTGATGGGGCGGTGGCTCAAGACCTTTTGGCGGTCCTCTTCTGTCGCAATCCCACGTTCCACTTTTTTACGAGACTGAATGATTTTTTCAATTCTCTCATTATACGTAATCGGCGCCATCCCTGAAGGAACAGACAAGCATTTTTGCGTCCCGCCTATTAATCCATCAATACACCATTCATCTACCTTTACGTCTGTTCCGCCGATGGAAGCAACCGCATCGACCACAAGCAAGACATCCAATTCACGGCAGGCCACCCCGATTTCCTTCAACGGCTGCATACACCCCGTAGAAGTTTCTCCATGAACAATCGCGGTTATTTTTGGGGACACTTTCTTGATTTCCTTAATGACCACTTGCGGATCAAACACTTCTCCCCATGAACATTCAATCGTATGAACTTCCGCTCCATATCGTTCACAAATTTCAACTAACAAATGACCAAATCTTCCGAAAATAGGAACCAGAACTTTATCTCCCGGTTCAATGATGCTGCAAAGGATGGCTTCATTGCCGGATCTTGATGTACCATCAATTGGAAAAGCCCACTTATTTTTCGTTTGAAAAACCAACCGAAGCATTTCCATCACTTCATTCATGATTGTAGTAAATGCGGGGTCAAATTGCCCTAATATAGGTGTGCTCATCGCTCTTAGCACACGCGGATCCACCTCGACTGGACCTGGAGTCATGATTGTCCTCATTGGTGTATGTAATTCTGAAAATGCCATTTTCCTCAGCTCCCTTTAATAGGCTAATCTATATAGTATTTCGCTTACAACATCGATTCCCCTTTCCAAATCTGGGCTTTTTTCTTATAGAGCTAAAGGGACAGCTTAGCGAAAAAGAGGATATCCACTTTGTTTTGAAGAAAAAGACAGGGAAAAGCTTTATTAAAATCTATAGACTTTTTATTTGTGATAGATATTTAAATTTTGGGGGAATTCACTTGAAAATCATAGATACCATACCGTTTTTTGTAAATAACTATCTACCTTCTTTAAGATTTTTAAGGCACTATTACAATGAATATCCCGATGTATTTAAAGAATACTTTTTATATCATTGCAAAGACAATGAAGAAAGGCATAAACAATCAATATCAATATATCCTCAAATTTTTTCAACCATAAAGCAAACTCACGAGAACATTGTACCTATCATCAAAGAAATAGAGGAAGAATATTTTAGTATATATCAAGTATCCTTTCAAATTGAAGTAAATTTAATAGTTGGAGGCTTCGGTTCTAATGCCTATACATATCGTCAAATCATACCTAATATAACTTTTGCTTTAGAAAAATTATCACCAGAATCTAATCATTTAAAAACCATTGTTGCACACGAGTTTGGTCACGCTACACATAACATTATTTCAAATAACGCAGGAATTGACTGGACAAAAATTCAGTGGAACAGCCCTCTTACTTGGCTTTATCAGGAAGGAGCAGCTACACATTTTTCTAGGAGAACAGTACCTGATTTGCACCCTTCTATTTATTTTTCTTTTAACGATGGGGGTTATGAGTGGTTGTCATTTGCAGAAGCGAATAAACAAGATGTTAAACTGGGGTTTGCAAAAGATCTTGCTACTTGTACTCCCCAAGAAATTTATCGTGAGTGGTTTTCTATAAATGGAGGGGGGAAATTTGGACATAGTCGACTGGGATACTTTTTAGGAGATATGTTATTCCAACATCAAATATCACAGTTAGGAGAAATGAGCGCAATTGTTGCTTGGAAGGATCAACATTTTGAAGAGAAAGTTAATAGCTGGTTATGTTATTAAAACGATTTATGAGGAATCATTCAATTGAATATATTAAGAGCATGTTTTGATCAAACCTTTTCAAAACATGCTCTTTCAATTTGTTCATTTATCAAGGTAATGCACGAATTTCCCCGTCCTTCTTATCATATGTCAGCCAGGAGGCATCTCCACCAAGTCTGGCCATATGTGGATAAACAACACCCCAGCAAGCACTGACTGCCACTGCCGCATCAAAAGCACTCCCTCCTTTTTCGAGAAATTTATCACTTCCCGCCAGAAGACTCCCTCTTCAAGTGTGTGAAGGGCGAGAGCCCAACGGTAAGGGCGAGAGCCCAACGGTAAGGGGGAGATGAATGGCGGTTGGCATAAGCCAAAGTAATCTTTTGACAAACATACGTTCGATGGTTAATAATAACTATAAGGGGGTGAAACCAATGGTCGTAAACAAAGCTTATAAATTTCGAATCTATCCAACTAAAGAACAACTAGTTCTAATCAATAAAACGATCGGCTGCTCCCGTTTTGTCTATAACTTCTTTTTAGGCAAACAAAAGGAGAAAGATGCCTACTGGTATATCTGTGAAGAAATGAAGCAGAACGGCCAATTACCCTCTAATGAATGGAAAGGTTCTTTTCTGAATAAATACGCAACAATCAAAGAACTTCCAGCTTTAAAGAAAGAGTATTCTTTCCTGAAAGAAGTAGACAGTATTGCCTTACAGAAATCGGTGGAAAATTTAGCAGATTCCTATAGTCGATATTATAAAAAGCAAAACAAGTCACCACGCTTCAAATCGAAAAAGAATCATATCCAGTCCTATACGACTAAACATACGAATGGAAATATTGGAATTGTTGGAAGCAAAATCAAATTGCCAAAACTCGGTCTAGTTCGTTTTGCTAAAAGCCGCGAAGTCGAAGGGCGAATCATCAATGCCACAATCAGGCGGAACCCTTCGGGTAAATATTTCATTTCCGTTTTAGCGGAAACCAATGTACAAGTACTTCCTAAAACGAATCGTTCGTGCGGTGTAGATGTTGGTTTGAAGAACTTTGCTATTCTTTCAGATGGTACGGTCTATCAAAACCCAAAATTCTTCCGGACGGTCGAAAAGAAATTGGCCAAAGCACAACGGATTCTTTCAAGGCGACAAGAAATAGCCTTGAATCAAAATAAACCATTGGCTGAAGCCAAAAACTATCAAAAACAAAAACGAAAAGTGGCTATCCTACACGAAAAAATTTCAAATGCCCGAATGGATTACTTACATAAAGTCTCTACCGAAATCATCAAAAACCACGATGTTATTGGAATGGAAGACTTGCAAGTGTCGAATATGATGAAAAATCACAAACTAGCTAAAGCTATTAGTGAAGTATCTTGGTACCAATTCAAAAGAATGTTGGAATACAAAGCAAAATGGTATGGTAAACAAATCGTGACCGTATCTAAAACGTTTGCTTCTAGCCAATTGTGTTCTAGCTGCGGTTACCAAAATAAAGACGTTAAACATCTGAATCTTCGTGAATGGGATTGTCCTTTTTGTTCTACTCACCACGATCGAGATATTAACGCAGGACTCAATCTAATGAATGAAGCCATAAGGCTTCTAACCGTAGGAACTACGGGAGTAGCCTAATTAAAAATTGGCCGATAGGCTAATGTTCTTAGGAATCCCCCACTTCAATCAGACCGTAAGGTCGATAAGTGGTGGGTAGTTCAATTCCTGCCATCGATGCTAGATAATGAGGGCTTACCACCATACTTTTCGTCCAATTATGGATTTAGTCATATAAGTTCTCCCTTTTTATTTATTTGAATTCTCAAAAAATAAACCATAATTGTATTATAACTTGTTTCTTCTTCATACGTAATTTAAATTCGCCTTTCCCAGACAAAAAGATAATATTTTTTCATTTATATCTTCTATTATCTTATTAAATACAAAAAAATCATTCATTTCGTAATTATTATTAAAATTATATGTACATTTCGAAACTAGTTTTGTTATTATAAATACATAATCATGGAAATGAATTCTAAATTTTAAAACAAAGGAGGAATCTTTGTGAAAAATCCATATAGGGAATTAACGGTTGGGATGATGCGAACGGGGATTTTAGGATTCGGCGGGGGACCCTCTGTAATTCCTCTCATCCGTCACGAAGCTGTTTCCCGTTATCAATGGCTTGACGATGATGAATTTGGGGAAACATTGGCAATAGCCAATACACTCCCAGGACCGATTGCCACAAAGATGGCAGCGTATCTTGGCTATAAAATAAAAGGATGGCCGGGTGCCTTTGTAAGTGTTGCAGCACATATTTTACCTTCAGGCTTGGCAATGGTATTCTTGATTGCCTTCATTAATGTTCTAAGTAATTCAGCAATAATTAGTAATATGATTGCTGCCGTTATGCCAGTTGTAGCCGTCATGCTCGGTCAAATGGCTTATGAGTTTGGCGAAAAGGCAGTAAAAGGTTTAGGAAAGGTGCTCGGTATCGTCTTTTTTGCTATTTCTTTTTTACTTCTCCAAGTCCTAACCCTGCATCCTGGTATAGTAATTATGATATTCCTTTCATATGGAGCTTTTCATTTTAAATTAAAAAATAGATTGAAAAATAAGAAGATTGATAAGAAGGAGGAATCCGCGTAATGGGTCTTATTATCATCCCTATTGGTGTAGCTGTTTTTCTAGCTTTTTTCATAGCCAATATGCTCGGCTATGGCGGGGGACCAGCTTCGATTCCGCTTATGTACGATCAAATCGTCACCCGTTATGGCTGGCTTAATAATACCGAGTTCTCCCAAATGCTCGCGCTAGGCAATTCCCTTCCAGGACCGATTGCCACCAAAATTGCCGCATATGTCGGATATGATGTGTATGGCTGGCCAGGATTTTTCGCTGCATTAGCTGGTACCATCATCCCTTCCGCAGTAGCCTTAATTTATTTATTGAAAATCCTGCAAAAATACAAGCAATCTCCCATTGTAAAAGGCATGTCCTTACTTGTGCAGCCTGTGATTGCCATCATGATGCTATTGCTTACCTGGAATATGGCCGCTGATGCTGTCGGGTCCATCGGTTACATCCATTCCTTTATCATCGCAGGATTGGCCTTCTTAGCTTTAGGCAAGTTCAAAATTCACCCAGCATTCGTGATCATTCTTGCCTTTGCATACGGCGGTTTTATCATCCCTCTCACATAAATAATAAAATCCACCAAATGGTGGATTTTATTATATTAAAGTTTCATTCCCATCCGGCTCTTATAACGTTTAATGAGAATTTGGCAATCAACGCTCACAACCCCCTTGACCGCATACAACTTTTCATTAAGAAAGCGTTCCATCTCTTGATTATCAGTAAAGATCCCATGCATATGAAGCTTGCTTGGACCAGTCATATGATACAAACTCGTCACTGCTGGTTCATTCTCTAGTTGATTGGCCACCGATTCCAAATATTTAGGCTCGACCTCAACATTAAAAAACGCAGAAACCTGAATACCGACCTTAGCTGGATTAATTACCGCAGTAAACCTTTCAATCACACCGTTTTCAACAAGATGATTAATTCTCATTTGAACCGCTACTCTAGAAAGCTCCACTTTCTTTGCTAAGTCCGTATATGAAATTCGTGCATCTTCATGTAAAATCGAAATGATTTTTTTATCGATCTCATCAACTTTCAAGCTGGGAATCTTAAAGTCCTCTGCCATCCTATGTAACTCCTTTTCGATTTCTTTATTTCATTATCGCAGAGAACACCATAGGATCACAACAAAACTTGCCTTTTCCTCATCAATTTAAAACACCGATTTCCGATTCACAAAAAAACTGCCGATTCCTCGGCAGTTTTCTTAATGAATGATTAATAGCCAAACCATAAGGGTAATAAATAACGTTTGCACGGTTAGAATAATTCCAACTTTAATGATGTCAGCAACACAAGCAACTCCTTCAAACTATTTCTTAAGCAAAATAGTTTTCATACAATCAATATACAGCAAAAATGCTCCCAATTTTGGCAGACCCTTTTCAATAAGTATGTAATTTACATCAATCTAAAAACAAATGTGGATTTTTACAGGCTGTCCCCCGCCTTATTTGAAAATTAAAGGTGGGGGTTTTACAACCTGTTCAACGTGGAATAAAAACTTATGAATACCCAATGCTCAATCCTTTGTTTGAAAAGTTTTCGCGATATTTTTGTATTCCTCTTCATTGAGAATACCCATTTTTTTAAATAAAGCGGAATAAACCATTATTTTTCTTTGCGTACGGTTTGTACAACACATATGAATCAGCTCCTTTTTTACATTCTATTCAATCACAATAAAATGTTTCCTTTACGCAAAACATTTTGTATAGACTAAAATATTATTTCCCGATTTTCTCGCAGTTTTATTTTCCAACCCTATCCTGTATGGAGATCTTATGGTTCCCCTTGCAACTATTTACACTTCAGATTATCGTTATTTAAGTAACTATGTCTCAGCGAATGTTAATTTCTACTTTATTTAACTTTGTAATGGGATAAAGTATATAAAAATCTGCATACTTTCTTCATACTTTTTCGATACACTGTTCTCAATAAATAAGAAGGTGAATCCACGTGAAAATCTCATTTAAATTAGGTTTATGGATGTTTGTATGCATTTTCTTAATTGAAACTGTTTCCATGATTTATTTACACAATAAAGTAGTTCATTCTCGTATCAATCAAGAATTAGAATCACTAAAGTCACGTGGCAATAGTCATCGTGACGTGTTAGAAATCTCTTATGACAATTCAACTCTTCATCACATCGGCCTGATGGAATCACATACCGATACAGATGTTGTGATTACGAATACAAAAGGCGATATCCTATTATCGTCTGAAAAGGTTAATAGCGGAATGAAGAAAATCTTAAAAAAGGACCTCTCCCAAGTACCAAGAAAAGGTCTAATCATCCAATCAAGTTGGAAGGAAGAAAGATATATAGCCACCGTTACACCATTTAACAGCGATAAAGTAAATGAAGGCTATGTCTATATGTTCAAAAATACCGGAGATGTTGAAGATTTAATCTCTCAATTGAACAAACATTTTCTCTTTGCTACTTTATTGCTCCTTTTCTTTATGCTTATAACCATTTATTTTCTATCAAAAGCCTTGACTAGACCTCTTATTACGATGAAAGAAGCAACGACCAAATTAAGCAAAGGGAATTTTTCTGTATCTGTACCTGTACGTTCAAAAGATGAATTAGGGGAACTTGCACAGTCCATTCAAAGCTTGGCTAATGAGTTAAACTATTTAAAAAAGGAACGTAATGAATTTTTGGCAAGTATCTCTCATGAACTCCGCACACCACTAACGTATATTAAGGGCTATGCTGATATTGCACGGCGAAAAGATTTAGATATACTAGAAAGAACACAATACTTAGAGATCATCCATGAAGAATCAAAGCGACTAAACAGTTTATTAGATGAACTATTCAATATTGCAAGAATGGATGTTAATACATTTACGATTTCAAAAGAAACCGTCCCTCTCTCTTCATTCCTGCAATCCGTTTATGAAAAAGTGTTACCTGCTTTTACGAATAAAAATATACAATTAAACCTGGAGTGTAAGGATAATTTATTTATGGATATTGATCCTTCCCGTTTTGAACAAGTTCTTCTTAACCTACTGGACAATGCGCTAAAGTACTCGAATGAATATACGGTCACTACTATCAAAGCCACTGAATCAATTGGAAGTATTTCCATCTCTATAATAGATCAAGGAGTAGGAATTCCGAGAGCAGACATCCCCCATGTTTTTGATCGTTTATACCGTGTTGAGAAATCACGCGCGAGAGCTACTGGCGGATTTGGTTTAGGGCTCTCTATTGTTAAGCAATTAGTGGAAGTTCAAGGAGGAACCATTTCAGTTAAAAGTAGTATAGAGCAAGGTACGTGCTTCACTATCATATTTAAGGAGAAAAAAAATGAAGACAGTAGTTCTAGTTGATGATGAAAAGAGAATGCTTGATCTTATAGAATTATATCTTTCACCTCACGGCTATACATGCATGAAGAAGAACTCTGGACATGAAGCGCTTTTGTTCTTAAGGGACAATCAGGCTGACTTGGTCATTCTAGATGTGATGATGCCTGAAATGGATGGATGGGAAACGTGTGAAAAAATCCGAGCGTTTTCTGATGTTCCCATTATCATGCTCACCGCTCGTGATGCGGCAGAAGAAATGGTAAAAGGATTAAAAAAGGGAGCCGACGATTATGTGACTAAACCTTTTAATGAAGAAGTTTTACTTGCTAGAATCGAAGCTGTGACGCGACGGGTACGCAATCATCCAGCGGGATATGTAAAATTTAACGGAATAACTTTAAATGAATCTGCTTATGAAGCGCATTATCAATTTAAGGCCATCCCGTTAACACCAAAAGAGTTCTCTATGTTAGGGTTACTTCTAAAATACCCTAACAAAGTGTACTCTAGAGATCATCTGCTATCGACCATATGGGGATTCAAAACGGATACAGAAGATCGGACCATCGATTCTCATATCCGAAATATTCGAGAGAAATTGCGCCATGTCGATTTTCCAGTAGACCAACATTTGAAAACAGTTTGGGGTATCGGTTATAAATGGAGTTCTGTTTGATTGATATAGAGATCATTTCTGCAGCATTATTATCAAGTGGCCCATTTTCTATTGCCGTAAGTGTATTATTAAACATTTTAATTAGTGTACTTGGGTTTATTCCAAGTGTGTTTATCACTGCCGCCAATATCACTGTGTTTGGTTTTGAAAAGGGATTAATTCTATCTTACATTGGAGAAATTGCAGGAGCAGTAATTAGCTTTTGGTTATATCGAAAAGGCCTTCAATCTTTCAAACCGAAATTCTTGAAGAACCGATGGTTAAAACAACTACAAAACTCACAAGGATGGCGTGCATTTTGGATGATCCTAATGCTTAGACTCCTTCCTTTTATACCTTCCGGCGTAATTAATCTTACAGCAGCAATAAGTAAGACGAGTGTAATAATCTTCTTCATCGCTACATCTATTGGAAAACTGCCCGCCCTCCTTATCGAGGCCTATTCAGTGACCCAAGTGTTGCAGGCATCGGAGGCTGTAAGGAATATTTTAATATTATTGATTTTGATCATCGTAGTCTTGTCTTACTTTAAAAGAGGTAAGAATAAAGAAATGTAATGAAGGGGACCATGTAAACGGAAAAAACCTGATATTTCCATTAAAAGTCAAGGTTATGATGAAATGTTTTGATAAAAAAGAAGTAATAAATAATGTCACTTTTTAAAAGGTAAAATGAAGGATAGATAAAACAGAACTTAATCAGCTTTATCTATCCTTTTTTGTAGTATTACAAGATTATGATTTGACAAAGATAAATTAATAATTTCGTTATTCTAGATAAGCGCCCGATTGTCTAGTAATTTTCAGCTTGATAAATATAAATTATAGAATTACTCCTTTATTGAACAATCAATTGGAAGAAGTTGTTTAATGGGACAATTCTGTCCAAAATCAAGTAAATGCACTTAACTCTTTAAAACCGCTTTACCCTTTAATTTTCTTGTTGTTTTCTAGAGGCACAGGATCAATACTCTGATCATTAGCTGTCAAGTCAATGCCATAGTCCTTCGCGAATACCATATGCGTTTCTACTAGAACCTCAGCTGTATTTTCATCTAGATTAAATACTCTGGCGCCCCGTAGTCTGTTCCTTTCAGCTCCCGGCAGACCATAAGCACCGAACCCGGTACTGCCCGCATACCCAAGCAGGATTCCGTAATAATTACCTACGTAAGTGTTTATATGATCATGACCGCAAAAAACGCCCTTGACATCGCCTCTCTCCAGCATCGCTGAGAACAGTCCCCCGTTGATTGGCCCCATACACTCTTCTTCATTTCTTTCTCCTACTATATTATGCTTTTTAACGGCAATCTCATGATTAGAGTCTGTTCTTTGGTCTACGCTCGCATACCACATAAACCTGTGTTCCCAAAGAGGAATATGGATGAAAGCGAGTGAAGGAATTTTTTTTCGCCATTTTCTCTCTAACTTCTTAGACGTCTCATAATACCAATTCACTTGATTAAAACGAAGCCAGTCCCACGTAGGATATCCTTGGAAATCTTGACCCGCTATGGTTTTTGGTGCATATCTTCCACTGTCAAGTAGCCAAAGGTTGAAAGCTGCCTTTTTTCCTTTTGAATCCTTTATAAGTAAATTCATATTACCTGTCCCAGTAATACCTTCGACAGTAGGCTTGTTCATATTGTATTTATAAGAAAGATAGATTTTGAGCATGTCTTCCTCATCAAGACCGCCCTTCGGGGTAGAATCTTCATCATGATTTCCAAAGGTAATAGCCCACTTGATTCCTCTTTGTTCCATAGGTTGTGCAACATTGTTAATGGCTTGCTTCATCTCCATAGGTGTATCGCATCCACCCGTAATATTGTCTCCATTAAGCACAACAAAATCAGGTTTTTCTGTATCAAGCACTTTCTCCATAAGCTGTAATGTTCTACGATCAATACGTTCATCATCTTGTGTATCATTAAATTGAACGATTTTTAATTTTCCATTACGATTAAATTGTAGAGAAATGTCATCTTTTTCTTCAGCGAGTGCTGTGGTGCTAAATAAATCACCTGAAAGTCCAGAGAACCCAAGTGTTAAGGCAAGTGTACTCATTCCTCCTACCTTAATAAAATTCCGTCTATCCAACCCTTCATGTGGTTCTTGATTCTTCATAATAAATCTCCCATTCTCTTCTAGTAACTGTTTTATAGGGATAAAGCTATCGACTTCAATGGTGAGCATATAGGGATTACAATAAATACGTGAAGAAAAACTATGTAGTTCCAATTCAAAAAACCATTACTATAAACAAAGTCTCCCTGTTTTTCATCGCAAAAAAACTGGATTGGATATTTATAGTATTACAAGCTTACATTTTATTGAAGATCACCCTATAAAGTTCAGTTCTTACTTCATAATAAGGTGAAACTATTAGTAGAGTATTAACCTTATATAAAAGGTAAGTAAAGAAAACAATAGAAGAAGGAATGTGTGAGATATCAAAAACTCCTTTCTAAATCTCTACTTATTCATCGATGAATACGTTAATAGATGTTGGATTTGAAGTTCATGTTTTCTAACCATTTTCACATTTTTCGTCTATTTTATTAAAGTTTGGACCAACACCAGTGACATATTCCATAATAGATTTCAATTCTTCATCTGAAATAGTTGCTGGATTTTTATAAGAAAGAAGTTGATCGAGAGGTAACTTTGGTATCAAGCATAACTAGTATTTCTATTTCTTAGGTGTAGAATCGCTACTCTTTTATAGAGCCACTACAAAAAAAACAAAAAAACTGCCGATTTCTCAGCAGCCCCCTTCCGATTAATACCTTTTCTGTTACATACAATCCCAGGTATTTCTATATGTATCTTGTTATACAATCAGATCATTGCTCTTAAAATAGTCTAAGAAAGTCTCCGCTATGGATGGATCGAAATGCTTTCCCTTTTGTTCGTGTATGTAAGATAACGCTCGCTCCACTGGCCATGAATCTTTATAAGGTCTTCTGCTGATCAATGCATCGAACACATCCACAATGGCTACGATTCTAGCTTCTAATGGAATATCTTCCCCTTTCAAACGATGTGGATATCCCGTTCCATCCCATTTTTCATGATGGTAGGTGATGATGTTTTCAGCCACTTCCAGACTGCTGATCATCTCATGATTTATTTCCCTTGAAATCTTATTCAAAATATCAGCACCCATTAATGGGTGCATCTCAATGATTTTCCGTTCGTATGGAGATAAGGGACCTGGTTTATATAAAATCCCTTCAGGAATCTCCGCTTTCCCGATGTCATGTAAAATACTTGCATGAGCAATATGGTTAATATAGCTTTTAGATAGTTCTAAATGTTTTCGTCGATTATGTGCCAAAACCAGATTCTCGGTTAAGATTTGTACTCTCAATAAATGCTCTTCGATGCCAGGATCTCGGATTTCGCATGAAATAGCAAGGACCTTTAACAATTCTCTCTGGTTCTCGACTCTTTTGTTTTCCGAAAGATAAATCCCTTCTTTCAATTGCTCCAATTCGCGAAAAACCCCAACAAAATACAGATGATTCTCTATATGAATCGGAGTGATTGTAATCGAAGAATGCCAAATATCTCCTGATTTCTTTCGATTGGTGAAGACTCCTGACCAAGGATTCCCCTTCCTTAATTCTCTTTTAAGGGACTTGTAGGTACACGTAGGTGTTAACCCTGACTTTAAAAATCCAGCCTTGAATCCAATGATGTTGTCTCTTGAATACCCTGTGGTTTGCTCATAATACGCATTAATATCAACGATGCGATGATGGTGATCCGTAATGATGACGGCATCCGCCAGCTTTAAATACCCCACCAATTCAAGTGGCACACTTGATTTAACTTTCAATGTCTATACCTCCATCAAATTACTTCATTTCTTGTGTAATCATGGTAAGGCTATCGGCAGATAAAGTTACTTCTTCAAATGCTTGACTTAATTCATTCACCACATTCACAAAGGAAACTAATTCATTTTCAATCTTGTCATTTTGGAATTTCGTTTCACCCATCGTTCTTAGTATTTGTTCAAAATGATTTTCCGTTTCTTTCATGCTTTCATTACCGTCTTTTACAGCCTCCCTAATGTTTTCTAGAGAGTGTGTTAATTTTCCAGCTTGAGCGTTCGTCTCTATGATTAAAGTGGATACGTTTGTTACTGACTTTTTAGTTTCTTCGGAAAGCTTACGAACTTCTCCAGCTACAACAGCAAAACCTTTTCCAGCGTCACCCGCTCGTGCTGCTTCAATTGCCGCATTTAGAGCTAATAAATTTGTTTGTTCGGCAATGCTTGTTACTATATTCACAATGACCTGCATCCTATTCGAAATTTCGAGCAAGACCTCTACATCACCTGATATATCATTGACCGATTGATGGATATTCACCATCGTATCATTTTGTTTGCTTAGCTGATTTTTCCCTTTTCCAGCTCGTTTTTCTGCAAGCACTGATAAGGCAGTCCCTTTGTTTGCAAGTGTAACGATTTCATGGGACTGAACCCTTAATTGTTGGAAGGATGCATTAGTCTCTTCGGAGATGGCCGCGAGGTTTTCTGAAGAATTTGCCACACGTTCCTTCATCCATTTTTTTTGTTCTTCTTCTTGTTCTCTCAATCTTTCCGTTTCAGAATCATACGCTTCCAGCATTAGTTACAGCCTTTACAGCTAGAAAAGCTTCCACTCGATCTTCTATGTGTTCTTCAATGATAGTGGTAAGAGAAAGGAGAAGATCCTGAAAGGCACACATATACCATTTTGTTTTAAGTCCGATTTTGACATGAATCTGGGCAATCCGTATCCTTTTTTCGAAATAGGTCTGATCAATAACACCATCAAACATCTCGGAAATATGTTTTTTAAGGGTTTTTCTTAATCGATCAATCGAGCTCTTATCATGGATGATGGTTAATAAGGAAGGTTCATTTTCTAAATTTTTATAAAATTCACTTACGATATCATCAATTTTCTCAATGACAATGGGCTGTAAACGGTTCATGATTCGAAGATCCTCTTTAGTTAGGCCAATCATTTGCACTTGATTTTCAATCTCCGTCCCCCTAGGTATATCCAATTTAGCATTCCCTGCTATGTTAACTATGCTTTCTTTTTGTGAATTGAATCTCTTCAAAAACAATGAATTTCCTCCTGAACTACATTCTAATTACCAGGTATATAATACCATATAAAACTTAGATACAGTAGTTACTTATATCCATATATATGACAATTCAAGGGATTTTCACAAAGTTTTCTGTTCTATCAAATAATAATTCTGAAATAGCTAATTAAAACGTTTCATTATTAAGTAGGATATGAAACCTTTTATCAACTACTTAAATACAATCCCAGGCGTTTCTATATGTATCTTGTTAAACAATCAGATCTTTGCTCATAAAAAATAGTCTATGAAAGTCTCCGCTATGGATGGATCGAAATACTTTCCCTTTTGTTCGTGTATGCCGGCCTTACTATCTCTTTTCAGCTTATTGAATCTATGAAGGGTAAATGGATTCAGTTTCCTAGAAAGTTTCACCTTTTAAATGAGGTAATGCCTAAACTATCTTCCTGTTTTCTGGAAAAAAGAATGATTATATTGTGTTTTAAAGGGAAATTCCTTTATAATGCGCATTAGATGATTTTTTAGTTTCGAATACGAGAGGAGACCGAATATGAAGAAACTATTGTACCCTATCGTTATTGGATTATTGGCAGTTGTTTTAACAGCTTGTGGTTCGAACGATGAAGCTGGTAAAAAAAATGACGAGAAAGAGACGGCTAAAACAACTGAGGATCAGCAAAAACAGATGGAAGAATTGCAGAAAGAACTAGACAAGCAAAAGGTAGATGAAAAGAAAACGGTGGCCATCGTCAATGACGAGAAAATTTCAGGTGCGGAATATAATAGCTTGCTGTCTACGACACAAATGCAGATGCAACAATTGGGACAAGACCCAACCTCGAAGAAAGTAGCCGAACAAATTAAAGAGCAAACGATCAATTCTTTAGTGGGGCAAAGACTGCTGCTTCAAGCAGCTGATAAAAAGGGCTACACAGCCTCCAAGGATGAAATCGAAAAGCAACTTGCAGAAATGAAAGGCCGATTCGAGAATGATGAGAAATTTAATGAAGCGATGAAACAAGAGGGGTTGAATTTGGAAAAGTTGAAAACTCAGATCGCTGAAAATATTCCGTATACGAAGTACGTTGATAAAGAGATTAAAGTAGAAGAAGCAACAGATGAAGAAATTGAAAAGTATTACGACCAGGTTAAGGAGCAAGCGAAGGCAAGTGGGCAAGAGGCACAGAAACTTGAAAAAATGAAGCCGCAAATCCAGAAGCAACTAGAGCAACAAAAGAAACAAGAAAAGCTTGTGAAACATGTGGAAGAGCTTCAAAAAGATGCAAAAGTTAATATTAAAATTTAATTAAGAAGAGAGCTGCCGAATTGGCAGCTCTTTGTATTGAAACTTAATGCTTATGTCTTAAGTAGAGTCGAGTGTTTCGGTATATGTATTTTCTCTGTTGAAGGCACTTATAGCCACCCTTGTTAATTCAGGATCAATACTTCGCCCGCAAACACCGGTGGAGTTGAACAACACATTGACGGATCAAAGTTTTCAACTTTCATCACTAGCTCATCTCCCCTCAATATATAATCATTTACTTATGCTATGGATAAAACGAAAGCCAAGAGATCACTCGCGGCTTTTCAATGTTATTTATACGCCTGTTTTAGAGAAACGTTCAATTCTTGCTCCGATTTCATCACGAACACGTTGGAAAGTAGCCCATTTTTCTTCATCTGTTCCTTCCGCTTTAGCTGGGTCATCAAAGCCCCAGTGTTCACGTTTAACATGCCGTGGCGTCATTGGACATTTGTCTGCTGCATCACCACATAAAGTCACAACAAAATCTGCATTATTTAAAATGTCAGTGTCGATGATATCTGATGACTGATTGGAAATATCCACTCCAACTTCATTCATTGCCTTTACGGCATTTGGATTTAACCCATGGGCTTCAATTCCTGCACTAAGCACTTCCCATTCGTTTCCTAAATATTTCTTGCCCCATGCCTCTGCCATTTGGCTTCTGCAAGAGTTACCTGTACATAAAAAGTAAAGGGTTTTTTTAGCCATATTGTACCTCTCCTTTTAAAGTAAAGTATGTGTTTAATGAATAATGAGCAACCATATATATAAGCCAACTAATGTGATGAACAATGTTGGGATGGTTAAGATGATTCCCGTTTTAAAGTAGGTTCCCCATGAGATTTTCACGCCTTTTAATGAAAGGACATGTAGCCACAATAATGTAGCCAAAGAACCAATCGGTGTAATTTTCGGTCCTAAGTCCGAACCTATGACATTTGCATAAATAAGGGCTTCCCTAATCGCACCTGTTGTATTGGTACTATCAATTGCAAGAGCGTCTATCATGACCGTCGGCATGTTATTCATAAGCGATGAGAGAATGGCGGCAATGAAGCCCATCCCGACAGTAGCAGCGAATAATCCTTGATCGGCCGTCACTTGGATAAGATCAGCTAAAATGTTCGTCAATCCAACGTTTCTCAATCCATACACCACGACATACATTCCAATGGAGAAGAACACAATCGCCCATGGTGCGCCTTTTACAACGGTCTTGGTATTAACAGCTGGACTTCGTCTTGCCATAAACAAGAAGAAAATGGCGATAACACCTGCAATGATGGATACAGGAATGTTGAAAAATTCACTGATAAAATAGCCTACCAACAGGACACCTAAAACAATCCCAGACAGGCGAAACATTTTTACATCCCGAATGGCATCGACTGGCATCTTTAATTGAGCTATATCATAATTCTTCGGAATGCTCTTTCTGAAATACAAATATAATACCAGGATGCTTGCTGCTAATGAAAACAGGTTGGGAACGATCATTCTAGAGGCGAACTCAATAAACCCGATATCAAAAAAGTCCGCAGAAACAATGTTGACCAAATTACTTACCACAAGCGGTAAGGATGTAGTGTCCGCAATAAACCCACTCGCGATGATAAATGGGAAGATCATTTTCTCTTCCAACTTCAAGTTTCGAACCATTGCCAAAACAATCGGAGTTAAGATGAGAGCGGCTCCATCATTTGCGAAGAACGCAGCGACTAGGGCTCCCAGAATGCTCACATACACAAACATCCTTACTCCATTTCCCTTAGCCGCTCTAGCCATATGTAGAGCTGCCCATTCAAAGAAACCAATTTCATCTAAAATCAAAGAAATAATAATAATAGCAATGAATGCCAACGTCGCGTTCCATACAATACCCGTAACGGCAATTACATCATTGAAGTCAACAACCCCAACTAGTAAGGCAAGTACCGCACCCCCGCATGCTGACCATCCGATTGACAATCCTTTGGGTTGCCAGATGACGAGTGTCAACGTCAGCAAAAAGATGATACTAGCTAATAAAACAGAACCCACTGATGTTCTCCTCCTCGTTAGTCACAACAAATTCGTTTTCCTTGTGCTGTTAATTCTTCTACTTTAAATGCTTGACTTGGCAAATCCTTGATAACTGTTTGAATAAATGAGTAATAAGCGGATGTTTGATTTAACGAGTAAAATATCCATTGTCCCCTTCTCGCTTCATTCACAATTCCGCTATCTTTCAACTTTCGTAAATGTTGGCTAATAGCAGGTTGGCTCATATCAAATAGGTCTACAAATTCACAGACACAACATTCATGTTCAGACATAATTTTCACCATGGTCAAACGTGTTTTATCACCTAAAAGTTTAAGAACGTTTGCCGTAGCTTCTATATCCAACGCTTCATTCGTTTGCATTTTATCCCTCCTAGCCTAATCGAATAAATAATCATATGCTTATATAGTTATTTAATATCATTGTATAAGTATATTCTTATTTAATCAAGTAATAAATATTCAACAATATAATTTTAAATATGAGTCTGCTTAATGATGTTTCATAAAGGGTGTTATTGATTTTCTTGATGAACTAATGGGGCAGATTAGTTGAAAAGTGCTGTTTGATCTTTGTTCAACAATTGGGCCATATTGTTGAATAAGGCTTACTAAAAAATGGTAGTTTAGTTAAAGAAAGTAGATCGATAATATAGTAAATAATACTTCCCTTGACCCTGTACTATGGTACAGGGTTTATACTTTATATGAGGTGAGATATATGCAATATCGTATTGGAGAACTAGCTGAAAAGTGTGGCGTTAACAAGGAGACCATTCGATATTATGAGCGTTTAGGCTTAATTCCAGAGCCTAATCGTACCGAAAAAGGATACCGAATGTATTCCCAACAAACGGGCGATCGATTGAATTTCATAAAACGGATGCAGGAATTGGGATTTACCTTAAATGAAATTGATAAATTGCTAGTGGTTGTCGATCGCAATGAAGAAAAGTGCCGTGACATATATGATTTCACCGTTCTTAAATTAGAGGACATCCAGCGTAAAATTGAAGATCTTATAAAAATTGAACAAATGTTGATAGACCTTAAAGAAAGATGTCCTGAAAACAAAGATATTTACGAATGTCCTATTATTGAAACTTTAATGTATGAAGAAAAGAAACAGAAAAATATTTATAGAAATAATAAAATGTAAAGGTGGAAAAATGATGGAAGATTGTTGTAGCAACCTTAAAGAAATAAAAATTAAAAATAATGGTGAGTGTCCATCATGTAAAAATAAAGCTAGAAATGTAAAGTTGATTACTTTAAAATCATTGCTTAAACCATCTGCATTAGAAACATTGAACTCTAAAGAAATTCAGTATTTTTGTTCAACTGAAGATTGTAATGTAGTCTATTTTGATACGAATAATAAAAAGTACCTTGTATCTGATATAAAGGTAGCTATTCATCAAAAAGATGACTCAGCAACTACACCAATTTGTTATTGTTTTGATTGGACAAAAGAAAAAATTAAACAATATGCGGAAAAAGGACTTACTCCTAATCCAGTAGAACATATTCGCGAAAATATAAAAGAAAACCGATGTGGGTGTGAGGTAAACAACCCTCAAGGTAGTTGTTGTTTAGGAAATGTTACAAAGTTTATTAATCAATTTTCATAGGAGGGTTTTATGGGTTATTGTGAAGATATAAGAGAAATGATTGGAAATTCTCCACTGATAGTGGTGCGGCCAAGTGTAGCCATTATAAATAATAAAGGAGAAATTTTACTGAATAGATATTCAGGTGCAACTCGGGGAATTCCTGGCAGAATTTTGCAATTAAATGAGTCAGTTGAGGAATCTATTAAAAGAAATGTACAAGATGATTTAGGGCTAACAATAAATTCATTACAATTATTTGGTGTTTATTCTGGTCTGGAACTCTATATGAAGCCAGAGGACGGTGAAGATGAGTATCACATCGTTGCGATAGGATACTTATGTACAGACTATAAAGGAGAAGTA
Source organism: Peribacillus butanolivorans (assembly GCF_001273755.1). Taxonomy (GTDB): domain Bacteria; phylum Bacillota; class Bacilli; order Bacillales; family DSM-1321; genus Peribacillus; species Peribacillus butanolivorans. The sequence goes on along the minus strand of NZ_LGYA01000001.1, from coordinate 665,638 downwards.
ACGCCTGATGAAAATCAAGAAATTGAAGCTGAATTTTTTAAATTAGAACAGTTGCCTGAAGAAACAGCTCCGTTTATTAAGAATAAGTTGGTTGAATTAAAAGGGCAGCTTGAAAAAATTTGAATGCATCACAATGAAGTTTCCCATCTTAGTTCCCACAGGATAAAATGTTGGTGGTACCCTTTATTGAGCTAAATTCGCTAATAGAAACTCATAAACTTCAATAATCGGGCGCGATTCTTTAATAAGAATCGCTTTTCTTAATGAACTAACGGGTGCGTTAGTTCCATATGGCAAAAGAAGACACAATAAGTGGTCCGACTATCCAAAAATAATTTAATATTGCATCTCGAAATAAAAAGTATCATATAAAAAGACCAGCCTGACTTCAGACTGGTCTTTTGGTTTATTCACAACAAGAATTATTTTTAATTTCCAATCTCGCTAGAACGGGACTGTCACAGCATGAACTGCCCTTTGTTTCAGTTGCTGGAGTATCAGAGTCGTAGCAACTAGAAGCTAGATTCGTACTGCAAACTCCAGTTTCAGGGAGTTCCAAGTGTACTTCTTTTGCCCCTTCTACTTCCCCAGTAAGATAAGCCACCACGGAACGAACTTGTTCGTAGCCTGTCGCCAGTAAGAATGTAGGTGCTCTTCCATAACTCTTCATGCCAACAATGTAGAAGTTCTTTTCAGGGTGCCGTAATTCTTGTTCACCATGCGGCCGCACGGTTCCACAACTATGAATATTAGGATCAATTAGCGGAGCAAGCGCTTCTATGCTTTCCACAGCTGAATCAAGGTTTATCCTAATTTCATTTAAAAAGGATGTATCAGGTCTGAAACCCGTACTCACAACGATTTCATCAATATCACTGATTGTGGATTCTTCTCCGTTTAGTTCTCCCACCACCGTGATTTGACCGTTCCTTGGGTACACGCCGTTAATATGAAAGGGAGTAAGAATATGGATTCGTCCAGACTCCACTAATTGCTGAATTCTAATGCCCAATTCTCCACGAGCTGCCAAGCCATCGTTTTCTTGCCCACCGTACACTTCATGGATCTGTTTTTTACGAAGAACCCAGTAGATCTTGGTATCCGCAAATTTTTCCTGTAAGGTGGCCAGATCCAATAATGCATTTATGGCAGAATGACCGCTTCCGATCACCACGGTGGTTTTATTTTGATATCTGTTTTCTAGTTGTACGACGTTAGGAATGCCATAGTGGATTTGATTGTGTAATTGTTTCTCCGCATTCGTCCAAATTCCATTTGAAAGGATCGGGTTTGGATTGGTCCAAGTACCTGAGGAATCAATGACAGCTTTCGCTTCAATGACTGTTGTGTCACCATTCACTTCTACAAACAGTTGAAAGGGAACCGTGTCCCGTTTTCCTGTTTTTAATTTATCGTGAGCCTTTTTGGCAACACCGACTACTTTTGCCTGTAAGATAATCTGTTCTTTTATTTCTGGAAGGTTACTAAGCGGAAGAAGGTACTCTTCTAACAGTTCGCGACCTGTCGGCAAAGCATTTTCGTCAGGTGACGTCCATCCAGCGTTTTCCAGTAATTCCTTTGCTGCTTTATCGATGTTATATTGCCACGGAGAAAACATTCGAACGTGTCCCCACTCCAACATACTCGAACCAACGGAATCCCCCGCTTCCAATACGATAAACTTCTCCCCTTTTTTTAGTAAATGAGCGGCAGCGGCCAGCCCCACAGGACCCCCACCTATAATTGCTACGGGTAATGCACTTTTATCAAATTGAACCATCATTATTCCCTCCTATATTTTCATTTAAAAAAGTTGTAATTTGCAAGTATTGTCGAAAAATTATACTACCCCCATGGAGTAGTACAACATACTGAAGACTTCAACATTCGATCATTAAGCAATGTCAGAGAACGCACGACTGATTCCTTTTCAAACTCATTCATCGTCTTGAAGATCTCATTCAAGTAATCATTCATTTGTTGATCGATAGTTTGATTGATTTTCACGCCTTCATCGGTCAGAGAAAGGATAGAAATTCTCCGATCTTCCGCATCAGGGGTTTTTGTGACCAAATTCAATTTTATTAGGGATTGGATTTGTCGACTGAACGTCGTAATATCCGTTCCCAATGTTTCTGCAATTTGCTGGATGGAAGCCTTATTTTGTCGGTTTATTTCATACAGGATATGGCTTTGAACGAGGGATATCTCAATTCCATCAGCGCTGCAACAATTTTTATTCAATAATCCAAAACGTCTTGTCAAGAGTTGGAAGAGACCTCTAAGGTTTTCATTTTCCATTACTTTCACCTCACTTTATTTATACGCTGATTATTTGCATTTTGCAACTATTTGATTCAACTATTTTTTTGTTGATCCTTCAGCTTGTTAAAAGCCGTAATGAAATTTAGGTGAGTTTGCTCGCCATAATAAAACGCTTCGCCTTTAAAAAAGTTGGCTTCAATGAATTCTTTTGCCTTTTCCACCACAGGTTCACGAGAAGCTAAAACCAGCTTGAAATAAGCATCAAAATAACCAACAGACAATACGCTTGAATGGTTCACTGTCATAATCCCTACCCCCTAATTGTTTAAAGTAATTTCTCCATAGCCATCACATCGACAAATTCCCCGTCTAAAATTCCCTGGTTCTTAAACACTCCTACTTCTCGATACCCCCGTTTTTTGTACAATCCTTGACCCATCTGGTTAAAGGGAAAAGTGAATAACACAATTTTATTGAAGTCATTTTCTTCTGCGAACTTTTCGATTGATTGCAGCAATAAACCGCCAACCCCTTTTCCTCGATGATCTCTTGAGATATAAACGGATAAATCGGCAACCCCTTTATAAGCATCGCGGCTGTTATATGGATTCAAGGAAGCCCATCCAACGATTTCCCCTTCTTGGTCAGCGACAATTACCTTATATCGTCCAATGTGCTTGGCAAACCATTCTTCCATGTAAGATTGGTCCTTCATCTCTGTTTCTAACGTGGCGACCCGATCCTCAATACCTTGATTGTAAATTACTTTGATGGAATCTATGTCCGCTTCCATCGCTTCACGAATGATCATAACTTCCCCCTTCTCCTTTCACTTGTAAAAGCAAATTATTCATTACAAATATTCTATATCCAATTTATAACACCGATACTTGCAAGTTGCAAATATTTTTTATGAAATTCACATTTTAAGTGATACAAACAAACATTATGTTTACTCAAAGTCATTAGTGGAGTTCCTCGTCTTTGCAATTTACTAATCGAATCACATTGCTATTAAGCTTTTATGGTTCTTATTTGTTTATATGCAAAAAAACCTCAGCAATTGCCGAGGTTTTTTAACGGGATTAGATTTAATTTCTTTTATGAATTTTCTACTTTTTTATATTGAAATTGACATCATCAATCCCATATATAAGGCCGCAATAAAACTTATCCCGAATACTATTCCTAAATAGGGTTTTGTTTTTCTAAAACTTACAACAATCATCGTCAAAAATAAGAATGAAATTATCATTAACAAGATGGTTTGAAAAGTTGGGATGAACTGTATGTGCAAAGGAGCAATAATATCTTTGCTTAATAACCATTCTACCCAAGGAGAAGCACCTATCGTAAATAGGCGACCAACATTTATAAATAAATTTATTCCACTTGTTATTCATTACTTTCCCCTCCAATCAAAATAGGCTCCCTCCATGGGAGCCCTCTGTTATTTGTCTTTTAATCTGAGAAGTCTTAGGTTGTTGAGTGTGACAATTAGAGTAGCGCCCATTTCTGATAAATGCTTTTTCAAGCTCTTCCCCATATCGGATTGCCTTTTATCTTTAATCTTTTTTTGTTTTTTTTATCAAAAGCATGAACACGATAATCAAAGAAAAAGCTGATAATGCTAAAAATGGAATAGTGATAAAGCCAAGCCAGTTAATATATTCTGCACTACAAGGAACACCATTTACGCATGGTTTTAATTCGGCGAACCCTGGAACTTTTTGTTCGAGGTAGTGGAATAGAGAGATACACCAACCAATTATCGCCATTGGGAGTATAAATCTTTTTACAGATGCGTCATTTTGAAAAGTACCAATTCCAAGAATTAAGGCTAATGGGTACATCAATATACGCTGATACCAACATAGCTCACAAGGAATAAACCCTCGAATTTCACTAAAATAAAGACTCCCCAACGTTGCCACAACAGAAACTAGCCACGCCATATAAAGAAGTAACTGTTTATTATTTGACCCTCTTGCAGTTTTTTTCATCATTTACTTTCCTCAAACTCTTTATCTATAAGGCTTTTAATCTTTTTATAGTCAAAGGGGTCTTCAAGCATCGTACCGTTTACCATGATACTTGGTGTAGATTGCACTTTAAACTCTTCAACTAATTTTTCATCCTTATTAACTTCTTCTAAACCCGTTTGGTTCTCTAAATCGTTTTGTAATTGTTGTACATCAATCTCAGGAATAGTCTTTGCTATTTCTAAAATTTTCTCATTTGTTATCCATAATCCGTCGTGATTCTCACTTGGTTGTGCTTTAAATAACTCTTTATGGAATATCCAATAACTTTCTGGATTTTGTTTATATACTGCTTCTCCAGCCAATGAACCTAGCTTGGATTCATCCCCATGAAATAACACATTTATATACGAAAACTTCACTTTGCCCGTGTCTACATAATCACTCATTAATTGTGGATAAATTGTTTCCCCCCAGGCTTTACAAGAAGGGCATTTAAAATCGCCGAATTCAACTACTGTTATCGGAGCATCAGAATCACCTAAAGTAGGTTGACCTTCTATTGGTGGCTGTTTATCATAAGTTGTTTCACTATTTGATTTAGATTTCATATTGTTAACCATAACTAGTGCAGCCAATAAAACAAATACGGCTAATGTTAAAATTACCGCAATCTTAAATGGTGAATTTTTACTTTTCATCATCATAGCACCTCTTTGAAATTATTTTCTAAACTTATAATTACTTAACATAAGAGTTAAATAACTTCTTTCGAAAATCAAACCAGTCGCCAACATTAAAGAGCACCCTTTGGTACGTTTATTTCTGGACGATAATGACTTGGCAAAAGATATAATAGAAAGCTACCTGTTAGAAGGGAAAAGCAAAGATATAATAATGCCTCGCTAATTTTTCCAAGATGATCATTTTTTACTTTTTCCTCCTCATTAACCACAAAAAACTCCCTATAACTATAAATAATAAAACACCTATGGTTAATGGTATTATGTAAGACTGCATTTTATTTTGTTCAGATTCTTGTTTTGATGGCGTAAATACTTCTTTTTCTTTAACTTGTGCAGTCTCTTTTTTTGCTCTTTCGTAGGAGTTTCAGCCATAGGACCATTTACAGTGAAAGAAAAATGACCATCTATCGGATGTCCATCTCCACCTATTATCGTCCAGTTAACTTTATAATCTCCGTTCGCTAAAGGCTGAAGGAAAGTAGCCCACATTTCATCGTCTTCGATTACGAAATTCCCAAGTGGAATAGATTCTCCGTTTGAATTTAAAACAGTAATTTTACTTGTCTGTTCAATTTTGGTTCCAAAAATTAAAGTTACCTCTTGAATGGTTTGTGCTATTACTTCACCCTCTTTAGGTGTTGACTCTTTCAGTGAAGTGTGTGCGAATGCTTGATTAGAACATAAAAAGAACAGGATTAAAAATAATATTGAAACCTTTTTAGTCATTCAATAAACTCCTTTTCATTAATTATGTAATTATTTAACATTGTTTGACACACATATTAGGTATTGCTAATATGATAATAACAAAACACATTAGTCCTGTCTAATATGTTCGGAGGTAAATATATGCAAAATATTGATATTGATATGAAGGTTAAACTAATCCATGGATTTTCTAATAAAACAAGGATTCAAATCCTCGAATGTATAAAAAATCAAGAAAAAACGGTGTCACAAATTGTAGAAGAGATTAGCGGTAATCAATCTAATATTTCTCAACATCTTGCGTGTTTAAAAGGTTGTGGAATTATTGTGGGGAGGAATGAAGGAAAATACAGCTATTACAGTTTACGAAATCAACATATACGAGATTTATTAACGATGTTTGATACAGTTCTTGGAGATGTTCAAAATGATGTTGCATGTTGCGATCGTCATATAGATTAGGGGTGATTAAATTGGATGAACAATGTTGTGGCTCAAATAAAATGAAGGAAAATAAAGAGGAAAATGTTTGTAGCACTTCTGATGAATCAATCGCAAAACTAGAGAATTCAAGTTGTTGTTCAAGTAACCATCATTCAGAAAATGGAAATAATCCATTTCCTATTTTAATTCAAGAAAAAAATAATTGTTGTAGCAGTAATTCATCGAAAGAAACCGTTAATGAACAAGAAAAAATAAGCTGTTGTAGCCCTTCCCCTGCAAGTGACAATAAGCAAAAAAACAATGCTTGTTGTAATAGTGAAACAACAGAAGATAAAATTTCTGTGAAAACAAACTGTTGTAGTAGTAATGATCAACAGACAAAAGATACAATCTCGAATTCTCTTCCTCCTGGCGAGAAGATGGCATACAGAGTGCATGGAATGGATTGTCCTGCTTGTGCAAAAACCATTGAAAAAGGGTTAAGCACATTAAAGGATATAGCTGAAGTAAAGGTTAATTACAGCACAGCGAAAATGCAAGTTGCAGCCAGTAACGCTGATGCCTTTATCCCGATTGAGAGTGAAATCGAAAAACTCGGATTTTCTATTGAACCTTTAAATCAAAATGGTAATATAAAAACATTTGAAATTGAAGGAATGGATTGTGGTAGTTGTGCTAAGAGCATTGAAAACCATTTAAATACCCTTTCATCCGTTAAAAATGTCAGCGTTAATTTCTCGACTGGAAAAATGAAAATCGAACATTCCAATAGTGTCGAAGATATTATGACTGAAGTTTCTAAAATCGGTTTTAAAGCTTCATTACCATCAAACAATCAGTCGATACAGACTCATAAAAATAAAAACGAAAATGGTTTAGTCATCTTATCTGGTGTACTAATTGCTCTTGGCTTTATCGGTTCATTTAATGGAGTTTCTACAATGATGTCCTCAATACTGTACGCCATTGCAATGGTGATAAGTGGGTCTAAGCCAGTTAAAAGTGCATTCTATGCAATAAAAAGTCGTTCACTGGATATGAATGTCCTAATGTCTGTTGCGGCTATTGGAGCTGCTCTAATCGGTGAATGGCTTGAAGGCGCTACCGTTGTTTGGTTATTTGCAATCGGCAATTTACTACAAACAAAATCAATTGAACGAACAAGGAATTCGATTCGTAATCTTATGGATTTAGCTCCCCCTGAAGCTTGGATCTATGTTGGCTCAGAAATCATTAAAAAACCAGTTGAAGAAATAACAGTCGGTGACATTATCTTTGTTAAACCAGGTGATAAAATTCCATTAGACGGTGAAATCATTCAAGGTGAATCAAGTGTAAATCAGGCACCCATTACAGGAGAATCCATTCCTATTGATAAGAATATTGGTGATACAGTATACGCAGGAACTATAAATGAAAATGGTTCTCTTGAGATTAGGGTCACTAAGTTAGTGGAAGATACGACTATATCAAAAATTATTCACTTAGTTGAAGAAGCACAAGAACAAAAAGCACCAACAGAAGCATTTGTAGATAAGTTTGCAAGTATTTATACACCTGTTGTATTTATTTTAGCATTGGCAGTTATGGTTGTACCTTCACTCCTTGGATTTGGCACTTGGGGAGAGTGGTTTTATAAAGGACTTGAAATACTAGTTGTAGCTTGTCCTTGTGCTTTAGTTATTTCTACTCCTGTTGCGATTGTATCAGCTATTGGAAACGCCGCAAAGAACGGAATATTAATTAAGGGCGGAACGTTTTTAGAAAAAGCAGGTGCCATCACGGCTATTGCATTTGATAAAACAGGAACTTTAACGGAAGGAAAGCCTAAAGTATCAGAAATTAAGACGATAAACGTATCAGAAGAGACATTACTGTCCATAGCATTAACACTAGAAGGTTTCTCAACACATCCTGTTGCAAAATCGATTGTTCTTTACGGCAACGAAAAAGGAATCCAACCTAAAAATGGTGAGTTATACAAAAGTATTGTAGGAAAAGGCGTTCAAGCTACAATTCAAGGAGATATTTTTTACGCAGGTAATCTAAAGCTATTCGAAGAAATGAATGTAGATTTAGAGGATATAAAAAAACATATTCATGAAATACAGAACAAAGGGAAAACAGTAGTTATAATAGGGACACAAAATCAAGTTAACGGGATTATTGCTGTTTCTGATACAATACGGGACACTTCAGCATCAGCTTTAGAAACATTAAAACAAAGTGGAGTTAATCAAACGGTCATGTTGACTGGAGATAATGAAGGAACCGCTAAAATGATTGCTTCAGAAGCGAATGTTAATCGTTATTTCGCAGAATTATTGCCAGAGGATAAAGTAGATGCCATAAAGAAATTACAAAATGAAGGTCATAAGGTGGCAATGGTTGGAGACGGTATTAATGATGCGCCAGCACTTGCAACAGCAGATTTAGGTATTGCTATGGGTGGTGCAGGAACTGATACCGCGATGGAAACAGCTGATATTGTTTTAATGGCTGATAATCTTGATAAATTATCTCATACAATGAAGTTAAGCAAAAAAGCTTTAACGATTATTAAACAAAATATTTGGTTCTCTATCATTATTAAAGTCCTTGCGTTGGTCTTTATCTTCCCAGGTTGGCTTACACTATGGATGGCTGTATTAAGTGATACAGGTGCAGCATTAATTGTTATTTTAAATGCAATGAGATTGTTAAAATTTAAAGAATAGATATTTATGAGATGTTTCTTGATAAGAAACATCTCATTTTTTTACAATTAGAATTTTTAAGAAAAAACTGCCTTAAAGACAGCTCCGATCTTAAGCTAACAAACCGTTAGCCATCTACAAATCGCATCCCTTTTGTTTTGGCTAGGTATTGGAGAAGAAACTGCTTGCTGCTTACATTCCCCATCATTATGTACCCTAAATAATATATAGCTTCGTAGTAAGGAATATCTGATTCCACTTACCTGTCATTTTTTAATTTCATTTTTAAATCAGTTAAATTATTTATATTAATCGTCATTAATTACAAATCTAGCGGCTACATCGATGATTATTCCTTCAACATTCCTTTTTTCATAGTAAAAGACCAGCCTGGTTTCAGATTGGTCTTCTGCTTTTATTCGCTACAAGAATTTTTTTAATTTTCAATTTCGCTAGAACGGGACTGCCACAGCACTCACAACTATTTCATCGATATCACCGATTGTGAATTCTTCTTCGTTTAGTTTTCTCACAAAAGTTATTTTATCGTTTGTTGGTTAAACTCCGTTAATATGAAATGGAGTTAGAATATTTATTCGCCCAGATTCCAATAATTGCTGAATTCTAATACCTAATAGAGTTGTATGGTGGGTTAGAAAACGACTGCTTGACGGCTCGTGGAGCCCTTAAGCTTCAAATTCGGTAATTAGTCCTTTTTCTATCATTCGAGATGATATTTAACCAATTCTAACGTGAGCCAAAACATTGCAAGTCAGTTCCTTTAAAATACATCATTTTTCATTCGATATTTAGTAAGAAATTCTTAAGTATGCAAAGCCCTTTCTCTAATTCATCAGAATCCTTGGCCGATGTCAGCGAAATACGAATAAACTGATCGGATTTATCTTTTTTGACCAAAAAACGATGCGAATGATAAACATGAATACCATGTTCCAAAGCGTTCTGTTCAAACTGTTTCAGCTGATACTTTTGGCGCAACGGAAGCCAACGAAAGAAACTCAACGGGTTTTCGTTAGAATTTTCTTTTTGAAAATATTTTTGATAGATAAGATTACGTTCTTTTGCAATTTCTTTCTTTTGCGAAATAATCTTCTCTGCACTGCCAGTATTGATCAACTCAGTTATAACTTCTGCATTTAATGAGGAGGTTTTTATATTGATATTGAAAATTCCGTGCGTGATTTTTTCGGCAAACTGATTTGCGTAAGCCAAAAATCCAACTCGCATTCCGGAGCTTATTGATTTAGAGATACTTAAACTATAAACAAACCGCTCCGGTACAAAATGTGAAATCGGTAAATAGCCTTGAGGTGCGAGGAAAGAAAATATGTCATCTTCCATTAGTATAAGGCTGTGTTTATTTATGACCTTTGCTATATCTTTTCTTCGATTCATATCCATAATGATAGCAGTCGGATTATTACAGGAAGGAATTAAATAGATCCCCTGCAAATGATTAGCCCTGCATATGGTGTCTAACCGTTCTGGTAACATTCCAAAGGTATCTCCTTCTACTGGAACTAAATGAATATTAAGCATATTCGCCAATTCTATAAAATTAGGATAAGTATACGCATCCACCGCAATTTTATCCCCGGGATTGAACAGGGACATTAAAATCAGTGTAAGAGAATTTTGCCCCCCTGAAGTTATCGCGATATTTTCAACAGATACATCCATGTTAAAACGCTCCATCCACTTTTTGGCTGCCATTCTATGATAAGGCATGCCTAATGGGTGTCTGTAATCCAATAATTTTTCCAAATAATTTTTAGTGACAATTCTTTTAATCGTTTCTGCTACTAATGCATTTGAGCAATCAAGTGGTTCTATAATACCCATCTCTACGAAACTCTTTTTCTCTTCGCTATCTGCCATGAAAATAGCATTTCCCACATTAGGAGCGACAAAGGTTCCACTTCCGGTAACAGCGTAAATTAATCCTTTAACTTCACATATTTTAAAAGCTCTGGTTACTGTACTAAGATTAATATCAAGATAATCTGCTAGTTCCCTTTGAGGCGGAAGTCTGGTATTAGGTGATAGGTAGCCATTGAGAATATCATATTCTAATAAGCTTGCAATGGATCTATATATTGGAGAAGCAAGCTGTTTCTTATCTGGTTTCCACGTCATGGGGTAATTTTCAAATGAATTTACAGGCATATTGAACCTCCTGATAATTGTATTGCATACAATAATATCATTGAAAGCATACAATTACGATGATAAAGTAATTTTGTAAATATGAGTTTTAGATAAAGACAAGGAGGTCATTAGAATGAAATATTACGTGGTAGACGCGTTTGCTGAAAAAGTGTTTGAAGGAAATCCTGCTGGTGTCTGCATCATGGAGGAATGGTTGTCGGATGATACTATGCAGAAAATCGCTACTGAAAACAACCTTTCTGAAACAGCATTTGCTGTGAAAGAGGGAAAATGCTACAGATTAAGATGGTTTACGCCGGCAGACGAAATTGAACTCTGTGGCCATGCTACTTTGGCAACGGCTTATGTAATTGCCAACTATTACGAAAATAATGTGGAGGAAATCAAGTTTCAAACAATGAGTGGTGAACTTGTTGTATTAAAAAAAGATGAACTTTACGAAATGGATTTTCCAAGCAGGATGCCAGAAGAATTTCCTCTAACTGATCAAATAGTCGAAGCTCTTGGTGTTAAGCCTATAGAAACCTATCTGGGCAGAGATTTGATGTTAGTATTGGAAAAGGAAGAGGATGTTCAAAATGCATCCCCCGACTTTTCTATGCTAGAAAAATTGCCGGATGGTTTGGGCGTTTCAATCACGGCGAAAAGTAATAAATACGATTTTGTTTCTAGATCCTTTTTCCCGAAGCTCAAGGTGAATGAAGACCCTGTTTGTGGTTCTGCACATTGTAATTTTATTCCTTACTGGGCAAAACGCCTTGGTAAGAATGAAATGGTAGCAAGACAGCTTTCCAAACGCGGAGGAACATTATACTGCAAATCTTCTGGAGATAGAGTGAAAATCAGTGGGTCTGCAGTTTTATACGCTATTGCTGATCTACAGATACGTTGAGAAATGATGTTAACTTCTTAATAGAAATGGAACGAAAAATCGAAGAATCCGATAGCTGGGCTATTTCAACCGTTTTACTTTGAGATTAATCGTTCTTGACCAGTTATTTAGTTTGCTAGGTTTCATAATGCCAATTTCTATATTTTACCTCTAACACTAAGCCGACCACTATAACAAATATTGTGGTTGGTAATCCTCTTAGTAGATTTCATTAGTTCAGTTAGAATGGTTAGTTGATTATTAAATTTTGTGGTTGCTAGCTGGAACATATAAACTACTAATGACTAATATTTTTCTCAATTCAACTATTGTAAAAATCCTAGATCCTTTTTATTTTATCTCTTTCTTAGTGAATTAACCCCTCTTTTTCCCAATGCCTCATTGCAGAAGTATTTACTTCAGCAAGCTAATTTTCGCTTTTTTAGTGTGAAAAAACAGCAAATGAAATCTAAGGTTTACGCATTGGACATTGTTGTCCAGCAACCATTTCCCACAGCTCGATCGTGCCATAAAAAACGCAGCTTCCCCCCCATCGACTTCCTGTGTCTATAGAACTCATCATATATTCTAGCGAGGGTTCGACTTTAAAAGCGAACGAGGAGTGTTTTTATCGGACTATAACCCCATATCTAGTTTCTCTTAACCAATTTCTCTATTAACCGACCAACAGGTATTGAAAAGAAGTCCAACGCTTTATAAAAAAGACCACGAACGCATATGATTACTAAACCGATTAGCCCTGCTATCAGAGTAACGGTTATTAATTCGATTAAGTTGCCCGATGATTCTTGAAACATTTTCAACATCCATTCTTTCATCCCAAAGTCCCCCTATTTTACTTTCGATTCACAAATGAATAGCGAACTGTACGGAAGCATTAACAGATTTCTTTTAAACACCGTTGCAATAATAGTCAACGTTAGTTTTATTCTTCTCGAATAACTTAGTTAAACGGGTAATATCATCCCACTTGGCACGTACATATACATTTTTTGTTATCAATAAGCGTATGTATCTCCTCTAGCTTTCCATCCAGTAGTAATGAATATCGGGCGGGCAACTCTCGACATAGCATTGCGCCAATATCCGTACATATAGTAAGGAAGCCCCCGCACTTGCATTTGCTGTTGTATGGCGATTCTCTAAACGTTTTAATCAATCATTCATATGATTTTTGAAAACGTCTGGGAACTACTTTTACGAGCTGCTAACGTTAATCAGCCCCACAGTTAATATATTTCGTTGCTGTATTGTATAGTATGTTCTGATTATTCTTTAGATTAAAATCTTTACATCAGTGTTTCAAAATCAGGCTTACATTGTTGATGATTTCACCGTTCAGTATAGTTCCAAATGGAATATTTACATGGATTAATATGAAATTTAGTTGTGACCTCGAGCTCACTTATGAAATCATCGTCCTCGAAGGATATACTCTGTTTTGTTGCAATTAACATTGGAGAAATAAACAAAGTTACCACATCTAGTCCATCTTATCACTTCAAGCTCATTGATTTTATGGTAAATGTTGTTAATTTTACTGAAACACTATTTTATATAAAAAGAAAAACACGGAAGATTTATTCGCCCGTGAATTCCGTAACCCCCCATGTTTGGTTATATGAATAGCCGTTGAAGTAAATATCCAAATCGTGAAACATTCGGTAATAATTATAACTCCATTCGTAATGTTGTTTACCGTCCTCTGTGAAACGCCTTATTTGTTACTATTTATTCAACAATAAAGAAGATCGATTCTTAACTATCACTAAGGGTTAACATAGCAACTTGTTCTTCACACTTAAAGAGCCTTGATGGTTTATGCTAAAGGGGGTACCATGTTGTTCATATTTCGTAGAGATCGTCTGGGGGGATAGTACATTCATTTGCTGTGGCAGCCTTTCTTATTCAAAACGGGGCAGGTTAATTAAACAAAAATACCAGAAATTATGTTAAAATTCAGAAGATATAAATGTCTCAATATTCGATTTATTAGGAGGGCAAAAAATGAGTGGGATTGCAAAAACTCTTCAACCACCCTATTATGCAGTGATCTTTTCTTCACAGCGAACGGAAGGTGACAATGGTTATGGAAAAATGTCAGACAAAATGGAAGAGTTAGCTTCTCAACAGCAGGGTTTCTTATGCATGGAAAGTGCTCGAGATGAGGGGCTAGGAATCACTGTGTCATACTGGGAATCTCTAGATGCAATAAAGAATTGGAAGGAACATTCAGCACATAAAGTTGCACAAGACAAAGGTAAAACAGAATGGTATAAAAATTTCGCAGTTAGAGTTTGTAAAGTGGAGCGAGATAACCTTTTCGAAATGTAATGATAAATAAATATTGTACATCTTTAGTTAACGGGGACTTTACCTCAATTAAGGAGGTTGCTGCAGCAACCTTTTTCTTATTCAACCAAAAAGGAAGAATCGCCTTACAAATAACGTCTTTTTTTGTTTTGAATCATTAAGAAAAAAATCAGCAGGATAATTAAGTAACTTGGACACAGAGAAATCAAGTCACTTCATCAGTGTGGCAAGTATTGAATTTTGAAACTAAACCAAAAAAACTGCCGATTACTCAGCAGTTTATTCTTCCTTATAAATACTTCCGATGAATACTTTTTCCATCATAGGAAAACAGGACTTCTTTTCCTTCCATGACCGATTCCATATGCACGGAACGTCCCCAGAGCTGATGGATATACGGCATGACTTTTTCAAGATATTTCAGGTCCAATTCAATACCCTCGTACCAATGTTTTAAGTAAAGTTCACCATTCCGCATGTAATCGCCGTCATTTACTGTGATATATGGGAATCCTCCGTTCACTCTCATACTGACGAGCTGATCGCGAACTTGCTCCCACGCTTTGTCGACAATTTTATAATCCTTGCCCTGCTTCTGGAATAAATACATATCCTCCCGCATAACCAGGTCTTTCGTCAAATAATTGCGCAGAAAGGAAATATCCGATTCAATTTCCCTGACTTCGAACATCTTTTCCCTACCGGATCCAGGCTTAACGCCAAGTCTTATCATTTCTTCAGTTGGATTATCATAGCGTTCTTCAATATCTTCAAGCACCTTCAACCCAAGGTAATAAGGGTTAATGCTGGTTCGTGATGGTTGAACAACACCTGCATTCAATTTGGCAAATTCAATTGCTTCACCTGAAGATAAATCCAATTCACGGATAATACGCTGATGCCAGTAGGATGCCCAGCCTTCGTTCATGATTTTCGTTTCGAGCTGTGGCCAGAAATACAGCATCTCTTCCCTGATCATTGTCATGATATCCCGCTGCCAGTCTGCTAAATCCCTACTGTACTGCTCAATGAAAAGCATAATATCTTTCTCAGGCCTCGGAGGAAATTTTTTCCGACCTTTCACGTTAGATTTCTTTGGCTTATCCTTACTATCAAGGTTCCATAAATCATCGTATTGAGTCGCTGCAGGCTTTATTTCCTCTTCTTCTTCCTCATCCTCCATCGTCCAGGCAAGCTTTGGTCTCATAAGTGACGGATCGATATGTTCTTCGATAGCCAAAAGGGCATCGAGGAATGTTTCTACTTCCTTTTTGCCATGCAGAATTTCATATTCTCGAATTCTTTCTGCCGTGGCTGACATACTTTCTACCATATCTCTCTTTGTATTATTGAAACGAACATTATTTTTAAAGAAATCACAATGCGCCAAAACGTGGGCAACAATCAATTTATTTTGCACAAGTGAATTGGAGTCAAGAAGAAAAGCATAACAAGGATTAGAGTTAATAACCAGTTCATAAATCTTACTTAATCCAAAATCATACTGTAGCTTCATTTTATGAAACTGCTTTCCAAAACTCCAATGAGAAAAACGAGTTGGCATCCCATATGCACCAAATGTATAAATAATTTCTGAAGGACAAATTTCATAACGCATTGGGTAAAAATCCAACCCGAACCCAGTTGCTATTTCTGTAATCTCACTAATGGCATATTCCAGAGCCTTTTGCTCCGCTCCATTCATCCGATATCCCCCTTGTCTTCCGCCTTTATCCTAATGTATGAAAAAAAGGCGGAAAAATGCCGTTAACACGTTTAAAGGTTCATCGTTAATAGAAAAAAACATCTCCATAAAGCGAAGATGTTAGGAATATATTTAGAAATAAACTCTATTTTCATTATCAATGTTATTTAATTCAGGGAACGATATTGTATCAGTTAAATCCCCTTCACTTTTAATACTTCACGAAGTCTGCATTTACTGCTCTTTTTTTCGATTTTGAGCGAACCCAAGAAATAATAAGCGCTGCTATAATGACAAAACCTAAATATCCTGTAACTGGGTATACGGTTCCAACCAATTTAATGAATCCTACGAAACTAGCGAGGAAAGCCAGAATCCCTACAACAATTACTGAAATTTTGAAGATTTTTGTTTCGGATGGAACAAATCTAGCAGTAAAAGCATAAAGCATTCCAACTGAAGTATTATAAATCATTCCTAAAAGGATGACTGATAGAATATAACCCAACCATGGAGAAATTTGATTGGCTAATAAAAGAGTGGGCATTCCTGCACCTTCAATACCTTTTAAATCAGACATCATTCCCATATTGATCAAGAATAATAAGATTCCTAAACCGATTCCACCTAAAATACCGCCCATACCTGCCTCTTTCTTATTCTTAAACGTACCACCCATTACGGCTAACATAGCAATTCCAGCAGCCATGTTATAGGAAACATACAGTAATGAACCCATAATCCAATTTCCAGTTGCTGCTGTTTCTTTACTAGAGGAAGAAATGATCTCATTAAAACTAAGATCAGATGTAAAGAATGAGTAACCCGAAATAATAATCATGATGACAAATAAAAATGGTGTGACTGCACTAATGATAGACATTATTTTATTAACATTAAGTAAGAGAGTTCCAATGGTAAGTACTGTCATCACTACAGCTCCTACTACACTTGGAATGCCAAATTGTTCTTCAAAAATAGTACCAGAACCTGCAATCATAATGACAGTTACACCAAATAAGAAAAACGTGATCATAACATCAACCACTCTACCTAAATAACGACCACAAATATGATCGATTATACTTTTATGAGAGCGTGTTTGAAGGGCACAGCCCAAATGTGTAACCTGCATACCTAGAAAAGCAAATAATACAGTTGCTACTACAATTCCCAATACACTGTAGATTCCAAAGCTCGTAAAGAATTGCAATACTTCTTGTCCTGAAGCAAATCCTGCTCCGATGATAATTCCAATATATGCACCTGCAAGATTTACACTGTTTTTCATATGAATTCCACCTTAATTAAATGATTATTCTGACAATTTTGCGTGCACGAAACATTTCTCCATTCAATTCTACCCGTTTTTTTCATTAATAACTTTCCAGCTTCAGCGTTTTTACGATAAGGTTTTTCACATCGCTCGCGAAGCTGGAATACTAAAACTGCTTAATTACTCATTTGGTATATCTTTTACTATAAGAAGTAAATTCATCGACAGTTGCGTAATCGACTTTAAAGCCAATACCAGCCGTCTTTGGAACAATAATGACTCCATCTTCCACTGTAACCTCGGGTTGAATGATGTCTTTATGCCAATAATTTGCCGATGCTGCCGTATCACCAGGCATTGTGAAATTATCAAGTGTTGTTAATGCGATATTATGGGCACGTCCGATACCTGATTCCAACATGCCACCACACCAAACCGGTACATTTCGTTCTTTACATAAATCATGAATTTTCTTTGCTTCCGTTAAGCCGCCTACTCTTCCGATTTTAATATTGATGATTTTGCAACTTCCCAACTCAAGAGCTTTTCGTGCATCTTCCACGGAGTGTATGCTTTCATCCAAGCAAATCGGTGTTTTGATTTGCGCTTGTAATGTCGCATGATCCACAATATCATCAGATGACAAAGGCTGCTCAATCATCATTAAATCAAATTGATCGAGTTGTTTCAGTAATTCGATATCTTTCAAACGATAGGCTGAGTTTGCATCTGCCATAATCGGTACATCAGGATATTGCTTGCGTACTTCCCTGATTACATCTACATCCCAACCTGGTTGAATTTTGATTTTGATTCTTTTATAACCATCTTTCAAGCCGTTTTCAATTTTCTTAAGTAAATCAGCTACTGTTTCTTGTATTCCAATACTTATGCCTACATCAATTTTATCCAGTTCTCCGCCTAAAGCTGTACTTAATGGGATATTCTTTTCTTTTGCGTATAAATCCCAGATAGCTCCCTCGATTGCCGATTTTGCCATATTATTTTTACGAATATGTGAGAACATTTCCGATACCTCACTCGGATGTTCTAATTCTTTATCCAACACAAGCGGGATCAGGAAATCTTCCAGCATAGTCCAATTGGTTTTAATTGTTTCTTCGTTATACCAAGGAGCTCCAAACGCGACTGATTCTCCCCAACCTGAAAGTCCCTCTTCATTTTTCACTTCCACTAGGATAAACTCTTTATCTACAAATGTTCCAAAACTAGTTGTAAATGGAGCAGTCAAATCCATATTCAAATGACGTAAACGCACTTCTTTTATTTTCATCTCTATTCTCCTCTTATTCTGTTTTTTTTAATAAGTAGTTTTGGATGTTTTCACCTTGTTTTCGTTCAATTCCTACTACAACATACCCTTTGGAAAAAAGCGTTTGGAATAGTTCACTTGTTTTTACACGCCAATCAATTGCAAGGGAAAGGTTTTCTTTTTTTATTTTTTGAATTTCCGTTGGAATGGGTATAGCCACGACTTCCGCAGTTGTTTCCAAACTATAATCTTCGATGAACGGAAAGCCTTGCTTATTCATTTCCGTCGTTACGATATGCGTCGCTTTATCAGTAAGTTGCTCATCACTCTCAGTTTCTTGCTCTAAATTCCATTCCACCATGAAACGATCAGTGGACAGTCCTTCATTAAGTGCGCCTTTAAGCTCCCCATAACAATCTTCCATATATGTACGGCAAACTGCTTTTAGTTTACCGATATTCAAGTTTGCATTCACACTCTCCAATGGATCATATGTCCAGGTAATTAAATGATAGCCTTTTTTGAGTGCTTCTTCTTTTTGTGCCAATTTAAGTAATCTACCGTATCCCTTCTTTTGATGGTCCGGATGGATAGCTAACAAATGTGAGCAAAGAAAAACCTTTCCATCCTTAAATCCCGGGAAACTGTATTGAAAACCTACTAATTGATTATTGATGTAACCACCTAAAATAATGCCACCATTTTTGACTGCTGTAAGCGTTTGATGGGTAGGGACACAATCCATGCCCCATACGAGAATTTCAAGTTGCTGCACTTCTTGTAAATCTTCTAGAGTAGATAAAGATTTAATGATTAATTCATTTGTCATATCGTCGTTCCCCCTCACCATATTTTTCAAAAGTAAGAATGATCGCTTTCGTTAGAATTTCAATTCCGGATAGCAAAGCTTCTTTATTGAATGTCATATTCGGATGATGTAGACCTGGTGTCAAATCACAGCCTAACCCAAGCATCGTCGCTTTGATTTCTGGTTTTTTTAATGTATAAAAATGAAAATCTTCTCCTCCAGTTGTAATAACTGGAGCTACTAAATTTTCTTTCCCTAGAGTATCAGCAATTGCTTCAGCCATTATTTCTTGAGCTTGGTTGTTCACAATTGCAGCAGCTACATTAGCTCCCGACTCCAGATTAATTTCAACTCCATTTGCGACAGCCAAAGCTTCTGCAACTTTTTCCACTCTTTTAGTAAGGTCTTTCATTACTTCATTATCCTGAGCTCTTAAATCCAATGAAAATGTAGCTTTCCCTGGAATGATATTGGAACTTTCGCCACCTGCAAAAAACTGTGTCATTTTTGCTGAAAAAGGTATGGATGGATTGAGATGGATATTGTTTAACAATGTAACGAATGATGCTCCTATTTCAATAGCATTTTGCCCTTGGTGCGGTCTAGCTCCATGTGCATCTGTCCCTACTATTTCTCCTTTAATAAACTGTGCAGCTCCATGAACAATTGCTGGTGCCGCCTGTCCATCTTTCACTTCCTCCGCTGGTCTTAAGTGCACACCATAAAGAAAATCAACATCATCCACTACTTTTTCGTCAATCATCTTTAATGCACCCGTACCTTTTTCTTCAGCAGGTTGAAAAATGAATTTCAGTTTTCCTTTGGGTTGAAAGTTCATTTCCTTCAATACCAGGAAAACTCCAAGAGCCAAAGTCATATGCCCATCGTGTCCACAGGAATGATTGGCCTGAAACGACCCATGCACTTCTTGCCAAAGTGCATCAATATCTGATCGTAATCCGACAGTGAAACTTCCATTCCCGATTTCTCCAATTACGCCCGTACAATCTTTAAATTTTTTCACAGAGCACTGATTTTCTTTTAAAACATTCGAAATGAATGCTGTAGTATTCACTTCATTCCAACTTGTTTCAGGATGAGAGTGTAAATGGTCAAATATTTCGATAATACGAGGTCTTAATTTTTCAATTGATTGTGTTATATCCATTTCTTTCTCCCCTTTTTTCTGTTAAAAGAAAAAATCATCATCTTGATTGAACGCATCATACATAGCCTTTCTTTCTTTAAATCCCTGCGCGTCTTTAATCGATACACCTGCTACTAAACTATTTAATAATGAGAATAGAACAGGTGCAGTATCGATAGTGGAAGTTCTAGGTGCTGAAATGGGCAATAAAACGTCCGTAAAGTCCGCAATTGGAGCCAATTCAGAATCGGTAACTCCGATTACAAATGCACCCGCTTGTTTTGCCATTTCCGTAATTTTCACAGTTTCTTTCACATAACGATGAAATGAGATTGCTACAAAAACAGAATTTTCAGTTATTTTGTTTAGTTGTAAAAAAATGTCATCTGTATCCGGTCTATATAAATGGACTTCTTCCCTTACAAGTCTAAGCGTAAAAGTTAACCAATGCGCCGCTGAAAATGATAAACGATGTCCGGAAATTAATACTTGGTCGGCTGCCGCCAATTTATCGACTGATTTTGTAAAATCATCATTAGATAGATTTTTTATTGTTTTTTCGATACTGACGATATCTTTCTGCATTACTTGTGCCATGAAGTTTGGCTGATTCGCAACTTCTAGTTTAGAAGAATGATATTCATTCAGGCTACTCTCGAATATTAATTGATTACGAATAAGTTTTTGAAGTTCCGCAAATCCACTTAACCCTAACGAATAACAAAAGCGAATGATGGTTGTTTCACTCACCCCTATATCCTTCCCTAACTTTTGAGCTGAGCTGACTGCAAATGTATGTGAATGAACTAACAAGTAATTTGCTACCTTTTTTTGGCCAGTAGATAATCCAGGGAATACCTCTTTAACTTTTTGCTGCAAATCCATAAAACCTTCCCCTTACAGACAAAATATGAATCCAAAACTTTTTTTATTACTATATGAAGTTTTCACTTCATTTATAATAGAGAATATTTTATCATGGGCATTTTAATAAAACAACAATATTCAGAATTTTTAATAAAAAAACCTTAATAAATATTAAACATTAGTCAAAAAAAACCACGAAGATTCTTCGTGGTTTTCTTTACCTCTTATTTTTTATGACGCTTTGCATAGCCACATCGTTTACATAGTTCTTCGACTGCACATCTTCTCGAAAAACCATCAAACATATTTTTAGCCCGTTCACCATTTATAATTTCTTCAAGAGATGATTCAAATATATTCCCCAGTGGAATTTTCCCTTCACTATCCAAACAGCAAGGAACAACTGTACCGTCCACTAAGATACCTAACTGGTCTCTTAGAGCATAACAGAAAATATTCTCATCGATAATGTCGCGGTCCAATTCTGGCCATTCAAATTTTTCAGCCATATTTATATAAACACGGTCCTTCAGTTTAATATTATTCTTATCCTGAAGAGCTTCACTTAATCGAATATCCAACGAAAGCTTCTCCTCCAACATACTGAGAATATCATCGTTTAGACCATTACTCGCCTTAAGCTCATCCGTATCCATATTCCATAATCGAATTGCGCAGATCATTTCACTTGTTTCGTTTGCCTCATTAATAAAGTCGGCAATATTACTCACATATGAGTCTAGACTATTACTCGTATCATTCGCTTCAAAGCTATGAAGTGAAATATTCACCTGACGAAGTGCTTTTTTGGAAAGCAGCTTTTCTTTTACCTTTTGAATCAAAGTACCATTCGTTGTTATATTCACTTTCAGATCATGTTCGGCACTAATATCCAAGAACGTTCCTAAATCTTTATTTAAAAATGGTTCACCCATCAGGTGAAAATAAATATGATCGGTGTGTGGTTTGATTTTCTCAATAACATGAGTAAAACCATCCGGATCCATAAACTTCAATGTCCTCTGCAAGCTAGAACTAGGACAAAAATTACATTTCAAGTTACATATATTCGTAATTTCTACATAAACTTTCTTAAACTTTCTCATTATAAAATACCCCTAAAGTCATGCTATATTGTCAATCTGATTCTAACTATACGTGTTAGCGGCTCATAAATGCAATGAAAAGTTAATTGTAGCGGTACAAAGGGTGAAATTAAAATCACAATTATGTAAACTTATTATATATTTGATTTCATTTACCAATTACCCTTTCATTCAAGGTTCCAAAAATCCCCTGATTGAGTCAATCATGGCTTAATTTCCTCATTTCACTTCCTCATCACCTATAGATCTTTTGTATTTTTTATAAATCAACAGATAGATCTGATTTTAGTTTCAGGCCATGATTCCACTAAGGTCATATTCCAGAGCCTTATGCTCTGCACTTTTATCCCTAGTCTTCCATCTTTTTCCTAATGTGGGAAGGCGGAAAAGTTCGTGATTAATTGTTCATCGTTAATAGAAAAAACATCCTCAAAAACCGAAGATGTTAAATAATACTAAAATATATTGGAGTAAATTTACTTTTCCTTCTGTTCTGTGACCTTTAAACTAAGTAATTTTTCATTGGTAAGATCATGTTGGACTGCCACAGTGACTTTGAATTTATTGCCTTTCTCCACGACTAAGAAACTAAAATCGTCTTCCACCTGATTTTTCCCTATTGTTTTTCTTCCCTTATATTCATAATCAGTAATCTCAACTTCAGGGTAATCGGCCTGTACGACGGCGATTGCAATCTTTCCGTATTTTTCGTAATCTGGTTTTTGGGCATGTGTTGATATGGAACCAAATTGTAAAATTACAAGAAGTCCTAAAATCATCATGATGACTTTTTTCAAAACCATTTCCTCCTCATACATCCTGTTAGTTTTATTATGTTAAATTGTTCATTTGTTATGCAGCTTGTTCGCTTCTTTTACAAGCATAATCCCAACTAACCGGTTCCGTTTCCATTCCTCAGGAAATACAGAAAATGGGGGATTGGTTTCATCCACCAAATAACTAAGTTCAATTGTCATTCCCGGGCGCTTGAACTCGGTTATGAACCAATCCGTAAATCCGCTGCCTACCGCCTCCTTTTCCGGAAAGGTCAGTTCATAACCTGTTAATTCTGCTGTTTTTTTCGCAATGCCATAATCCCTCGCCATATTCTCTCTCTTATTTTGATAATGCCAGAAAATTTCTCGGCCGGATGTATGATAGGACACCGCAATTGTGGGATCAACTTTCTTCGTAAAATCCGCAAGCGCTTTTACCTCTGTAGCTTCTAGTGGTTGTTCCCCTTTATAAAATTGATAAGTAGGTTTTTTTGCATCACTCATTACTTCTTCCCACCCAATCGGATATTGCCTGTTTAAATCAATCCCTTTTGCGTTGGCCTTCCACCGCGACCAATTCGTACTATATCTATTCATTCTCCAGACCCCTGCTTTTTCAAGGAAATTCAAATTTGATAAATCTCCTTGTTGAATGCTGACTCCATCAGGATTCAGCATCGGGATAAACCAGATGCTCACTTCATCCAATAAACCTGAAGGAAACCCGCCTATTGGCTTGCCCGCTTGATAGGCTGCTGCATAGTCTTTTAGCATAGTAATCAACAGGATAGAGCTTAGCCATTCTCGCCCATGATGTGAGCCTACTAGTAAGATGGATTTTTTCCCTTTCCCTAACTTGACTGCTTTTATATATTTTCCTTTTTCCGTTTTTCCAATTTTTTGGACTTCAAATTTATACTGATCCTGAATTTCTTGTAGGTCCTTTTCCATTTGTCCAGGTGAATACACCTGTTCTGCGCGTGGTGCTTCAGGAAAAAAAAGAAGACCAATCAATACTATTAAGATTATCTTTTTCATGTTCTCACCTTTTATTTTTATTCAGGTAAAAAGCAACAACCGCGGCCCGTATACATCGCCACTTATTGTAAGTAAATGTTCTACCCAATCTGAACAAAATACAAATAGCTCCTAAGGAGGAGAACTACATGAAAATTGCGGATTATGATCAGGCTTTGTTTCACACACACCGCTCTGATTGGGACAGCCTGTTAGTATTAATGGTTCGTACGAAAGATCACTTTCTTTCGAAAAAAATAGAACATTTTTTACACGCCTATCGGTTTGAGCATGATTATCAAATTATTCAATCTCAACTGTATGCACTGCTTCGTTATTTGGATCATGCGGCAGAAAAGACAAGTGATTATTTAAGTGAACTCCCAAGCTAAAATCAACAATAGTTTTTGCAAAACGGGAAAATATATACAAGAAGATTAATTTCATGAGGATTTAACTGTGGCTGGTGAAAACCTAAAAAACAAGGGTCAGGTATTTTTATACCTGACCCTCATCCATTATTTTTTCATTGTTGCATAAGCAGTTGCATACATTTTAAGTTCTTCAATTAAGGCCTCGACAAGTAACGCAGGCTCTTCAGTTAAACCGTCATTCTCATAATCGAAGCAATGCGGATCAAGCACTAATTGTTTTGAAATCACATTTGCATATAGGCTGCGGCCCACTGTTCTCATAGAATTTAACGCATTAATCCCACCTTTACCACCGCCTGATACAGCTAGTAAAGCAACTGGTTTGTGTGTAAATTGATCACTGCTTAGAAAATCCAATGCATTTTTCAAAGCACCACTCATCGAACCATGATATTCCGGAGATGTCAAAATCACTCCATCCGCTTCTTCAATACTTTTACGAAAATCTTGAATTACATTCAATTGATATTGCTCACCTTCACCTGAATATAAAGGAATCTCACTGTTACTTAAATCGATTAGTTCTGCTCCATATTGCTTGGAAATGAAGCGAGAGGCAATCCCTGTACGCCCTTGTTTACGTGGTGATCCATTAATGATGACTAATTTCATGTATAATACTCCTCCATTGTTTCTATTTGAATATTTCACCCATGTTACTCTCTTTTTCAGTATATCAAAACCCGCTAAAAATTTCCTTGAATTAGAGACATTTATTCCACTAAACGTATTCCAACTTCATCTAAAAAACAACTTTACGCAAAAAAACGAAGGACCTGAAGCCCTTCGTATACATTCATCTGTTTATCACTTTAGACTAATGCTTCAATTTTCACCATAAAGTCTGCTATAACAGCTGATAATTTAGCTTCTGATTCCGCCATCGTCTTGCCTTGGACACCGAAATAAAATTTAATTTTCGGTTCTGTACCTGAAGGACGAAGGCATACCCATGTCCCATCTTTAAGGAAGTATTTCAATACGTTTGATTTCGGAAGCTCAATTAGCTCTTCACTATTTGAAGTTAGTGAATGCTTTTTGCTGCTCTGATAGTCTTCCTCGACGACTACTTGGATGCCTGCGATTTGCGTTGGCGGGTTCTGACGGAATTGATCCAATATTCCTTGAATCTGTTTCGCTCCCTCAATTCCTTTTAACGTTAATGAACGCAACCCTTCCAGATAGAAGCCATATTTTTCAAAGACGTTCAATAAACCTTCATAAAGAGTCAATCCCTGCTTTTTGTAATAAGCACAGACTTCGACAGCAAGCACTGCTGCTTGAATAGCATCTTTATCACGAGCAAAATCCTTAATTAAATATCCGTAGCTTTCTTCATACCCGAACAAAAAGCTGTGTTCGCCACTTTTATTATATTGATTTATTTTCTCAGCAATGAATTTAAATCCGGTAAGTACATCCATCGTCTTTAAGCCATAGGACTCTGCAATTGTCCGCCCGATTTCTGAAGTCACAATGGTTTTTAAGACAATTCCATTTTTAGGTATCGTACCTTTTTCTTTTTTCTGAGCTAGTAAATAATCTAGAAAAAGCGCACCTGTTTGATTTCCAGTCAGAACGACATATTTGCCCGATTTGTTCTTCACGGCAATACCAAGTCGGTCGGCATCTGGGTCTGTCGCAATTAATAAGTCCGCTTCGACTTTATTTCCAAGCTCGATGGCCAATTCAAATGCTGCAGGTTCCTCCGGATTTGGAGATTTGACCGTTGAAAAGTCTGGATCCGGTAATTCCTGTTCCTTAACGATATGGACGTTTTGATAACCTAAGCTCTGCAGGGCACGACGGACTGATTTATTTGCCGTTCCATGAAGTGGGGTAAAGACTAGTGATACATCTATTTCCTCAGCAAGCTGTGGATTTTCAGGAACTGTGAGCAACTCTATATTATAAGCTGCATCCAGTTCTTCCCCGATTATTTCTATAAGCCCTTGCTCTTTAAGATCTTTAGCATCTTTAATTTGTATTTCAAGTTCATTTTCAATGGCATTCACGTAGCTAATCACTTGGTCAGCAGCTTCCGGAGGTAACTGTGCTCCATCTGATCCATAAACCTTGTAACCATTATATTCAGGTGGATTATGACTCGCTGTGATGACAATTCCAGCAAATGCATTTAGCTTGCGAACAGCAAATGACAATTCTGGAGTTGGGCGTAATTCATCGAATAAATAAGCCTTTACGCCAAATGTAGCCAAGGTTTTAGCTGCTTCGAGTGCAAATTCCGGAGACTTATGTCTTGAATCATAAGCAATGACAGCACCTCTTCCTTTTGCCTCTTCCCCGAACGTTGAAATATATTGAGCCAATCCAGCCGTAGCCTTTCTTACAGTGTAAATATTCATTCGGTTGGTTCCTGCTCCAATTTCTCCACGCATACCGCCTGTTCCAAATTCTAAATTCTTATAAAAGGCATCTTCGAGTTTAGCTTCATCCTGTTGCATTTCCTCAAGTAGGACACGTAATTCCCCATTTAAATTCTGATATCCTGCCCAAGTGGTGTATACTGATTTCCAGTCCATCTCTGACATCCCCTCTCAACGACCTTTTTTTAAAAAACTCTTATGTATCTGCTTCTATAACAAAATTATCACATTTTTCCCAATAAATGAAGTAAGGCTCGTAATAAAAAAAGCCACATCGAGCGTGGCTTTTTCATCACGAGCTACTTTATATCTTTATTTTTCACCTTTTTGATAATGTAGTTTGTAAATATCATGGCGTCTATCTTTTAATTGTCTTACGGTACCCGATTGTCGCTCACGTCTTAATATTTCTAAATCAACATCGCCAATCAGAACCATCTCAAGATTCGGGCTCGTTTCCCCAACAATCCCGTCACGTGCAAATTCAAAATCCGACGGGGCGAAAATCCCTGATTGTGCATATTGAATATCCATATTTTCCGTTTGCGGCAGATTCCCGACAGTCCCAGAAATAACCGTATAAATTTGGTTTTCCACTGCACGGGCCTGAGCACAATAGCGAACACGCAGATAACCTTGTCGGTCTTCCGTACAAAATGGCGTAAAAATAATCTTAGCTCCCATATCAGTCGCAATCCGAGCAAGTTCCGGGAACTCAATATCATAACAAATTTGAATGGCGATCTTTCCACAGTCTGTATCAAAGACGCGTACACGGTCACCAGCATTGATGCCCCACCATTTTCTTTCATTCGGTGTAATATGAATTTTATATTGCTTTTCAATCGTCCCATCACGGCGGAATAAATAGGCTATATTATAGATATTATCATCGTCTTCTTTAACGAAATGAGAACCGCCAATTATATTGACGTTATACCTTACAGCTAAAGTGGTAAACAATTCAATATACTGTTCCGTGAAATCCGACAGTTTCCGTACTGCCAAGCTTGGTGATCTTTCATTTAAGAAAGACATCAGCTGGGTCGTGAACAATTCCGGGAATACGGCGAAATCCGCATTAGCATCCGAAGCAACGTCGGTGAAATACTCGACTTGGTTAGCGAAGTCTTCGAATGAATCGATTTTACGCAACATGTATTGCACGACGCAGATACGTACCGGTTCAGATGTTTTATAATAACGTTTTGTTTTCGGCTGATAATCAACGTTATTCCACTCCATGAGTGTAGCATATTTATTGGATTGCAAATCATCAGGCAAATAATTAGGATTTATCCTCATGAGCGTGAAGCCATTTAAAAGCTGGAACGATAGAACCGGATCATATATTTTATGTAATTGCACTTCTTTCACATATTCTCTAGGTAGCAATTCCTCCGCATGTTTATGGTAATTAGGAATCCTGCCGCCAATAATGATGCTTTTTAAGTTCAAATGGGCAACAAGTTCTTTTCTTGAATCATATAGTCTTTGACCAATTTTCATCCTGCGGAATTTAGGATGGACCATGACCTCGATTCCATATAAATTATAACCGTCCGGATTATGATTCGTGATGTATCCATTATCGGTTACATCATCCCATGTATGGCGATCATCATATTCGTCAAAATTAATAATGAGGCTAGAACATGATCCAATCACTTTTCCATCATATTCAGCTACAAATTGTCCTTCTGGAAAAATTTCCAGATGACTTTCAAGCTGATCGCGCTTCCATGGATCCATTCCAGGAAAGCAACTAGATTGTAAAGCAATTATTTCATCAATGTCCCCTAGCCTCATGTTACGTATTTCCATTATTTTTTCATATTTATGCAGGTCCAAATTAGGCATTTTCCTCAAACTCCTTTAATCTCTTCCATAAGAATTATACCCCTTATTCAAAAATTAAAACAACTGAACCTTCTCCAACCTATTCAATACTTCCTAGATAAAGTATGACTTTTCTTCCTTTCGGAAGCATATAGATAACATCTTTATTTTTTATTACCTTTCTTACTGCCAATTCACGTACTGGGTAGCCTTATCGTACCATCATTACTCCTGTTAAATTATGTTTAATTACCTATTATCTGTTAAGCTAACAGCCACTCTTTTAAAGTTTTTAATTCTTCCCGCGACCAAATCTATTCTGTACCCCCATAAAAAGAATATATATTTTACAGACCGCATCCATACATACTATAATTTTTATAAGAGAAAAAAGAGATGGGGAAGAGGATCGATGAACAATACAAAACGCAGCGGGGAGAATATATTATTTGTAGCCTGGGCTGCTTCCATCATTGCTATGCTTGGAAGTTTATATTTTTCTGAGATTAAGCAATATGAACCATGTATGCTTTGTTGGTATCAGCGGATTATCATGTATCCTTTTACAATCATTTTAGGAATTGCAATCATTCGAAAAGATTATTGGATCAGCTTCTATAGCATGATATTATCTGCAATTGGAGCATTTATTTCAACTTATCATTATTTAATACAAAAGGTATCATTTTTTTCCGAACATACCCTAGCATGCGGAAGGGTTCCCTGTACAGGACAATATATTAACGTTTTTGGTTTTATTACCATCCCGTTTCTAGCTTTAGCTGCATTTGTCATTATTTTCATATGCAGTTACATCGTATGGACAAGATCCAAGGAGGTTGCAGCTTAATGAAGAAAATGGTTATATTTTTAGTGATAATCGTCGCGCTTTTTGTCATTCTAGGCGTTTTGACAAACTTAAAAAAAGAAGAAAAATCAAAAGGAAATCCGTATGGCAAAGAGCATCTTAAATCCGCCACCGTCGATCAATTGGATGACCCAAATTATCAAAATCTGATCCTTCCCGAAGAATTAGAGAATGACCTTCAAGATAAAGAAGAAATGACTGTTTATTTTTATAGCCCTACGTGCTCTCACTGTCAAAAAACTACACCTATCGTAGCTCCGTTGGCTGAAGAAATGGGTATCGATCTCGTTCAATACAATTTATTGGAGTTTGAACAAGGCTGGAGCGATTATGGCATCAAAAGCACACCGACAATTGTTCACTTTAAAAACGGAAAAGAACAAGAACGTATAGTTGGCTATAACGAAGAACAAACCTTCAAAAAATGGTTTGAGGACAATGATATTAATTAAGGATAGAAAAAAAATGAGTCGGCTATAACGGGAAAAGTATTTCCGTTATAGCCGGCTCATTTTTAATGTTTTATACTAAATATTGATTCGCCACCTGAATATCCATCATTTGCATATCTTTACTTGCTTCATGGTTTATACGTGTAAAATGGTCATAATAAAAAGGGAAAAAGATTCCGCATTCATTCAATAGAGTAATGTTATGTTGAAATAATTCTCCAAATTTAGATTCAATTATAAAAGAATCCTCTATCTTCTTTTTGTCTAGAATGGACAAGAGGACTTGAAGGCATGCCATTACTTGAAATGCGTCTCTTAGTGTTGCAAAGTAGGTAAATGTACTTTTATTCGGCTGCAAAACGCCTATCTCTCGAAAATGAATAATTTCATTTTCTGTGAAGTATTTAGGAAATACAGATTTGTAGAAACGTGCAACGAGACTCGCAATTTCTTGCTCTTGTTCTTCGGTTGAAGAAAAGACCGTCTTCACTAAAAAAACCACCTTTTTTAGATCCATTAGACCTATCTAATAGTATGTATATTCTAGGACAAGCGATTTCTTTCCCTCTAGAATAACATAAATATTGTAAAAAAAACGTGGTAATTTTCGCCACTGAATTCTAAACAATAGGTCTAATGTTACTAATTTTACTTTTATTCGTAATCATTATATATTTTTTTCAATTAATTACAATCATATAAGTCGAAAGTAGGAATTATATTGGGACATTTTCATATAACAAACCAAATATTATCAATTGAAGTACTTCAAAGTTGGAATGGATTAACATTAGATAAGCTTTTTAAGGACCACTGGAAGGCGCCAAAGAAATTGGTGCATGAGTGGAGAATGAGTAAAGAAGTAAAATTGAACGGAAATACTGTTTCATGGACAACTACTCTATCCGAAGGCGATACGATTAGCATTCCTTTAATGAATGCTGAAAATGAAACCGTTAAAGCTGTAGATTTAGGGATTTCTATCTTATATGAAGATGACTTATTATTGATTGCCAATAAACCGGCAGGAATGGATACCCACCCTTCTCAACCCGGCGATACACATACGCTCATCAATGGTGTAGCGTACCACCTTCATAACACCTGCCAAACCTGTATGATTAAGCATATTCATAGGCTTGATAAAAATACCACCGGAGCCGTTCTTTTTGCCAAAGATCGCCTCACTGGGTCTATGTTGGATAGAATGCTGGAAGAAAGAAAAATCAAACGAACATATGTCGCTTTAGTTGAAGGAATCATCCAAAAGAATGAAGGTAAAATCAACGAAAAAATTGGTAGAGACCGCCATCATGCTACTAGACGAAGGGTTTCACCTACTGGCCAGGTGGCTGTTACCCATTTCCAAGTGCTTAAGCGGGATTCGAAGAAAAACTTAACGCTTGTGAGTTGCACTTTGGAAAGCGGCCGCACCCACCAAATCAGGGTGCACTTTAGCCACTTAAATCATCCCTTGGCTGGTGATACCTTGTACGGCGGAAAAAATACCTTTCCACGGCAAGCCCTTCATGCTCGAAAAATTGAATTTATCCATCCAATTTCCGAAGAAAAAATGATAATAGAAGCACCTTTCTTAGATAAGTCCGGGATATTTGAGACTCTCTAATATACAAAAAAAGCTGACTCCAGATAAGTAGGAGTCAGTTTTTTTAAAATTTTATCATTATAAGCAGCCGTTTCTAAAGCTGTATAGTAAGGATTATGAATCAAAAAAACAAGCTGGCCTCTTGAGCCAGCTTTTATTGTGATATTTAAGAAGCTTTTCTCATGCCTTTTAAAATCAAGCTTAATATGAAGACAAATACGATTGCTCCAATTAATGCAGGAATAATAGCGAAATCTGCTACTGAAGGTCCCCAGTTCCCAAGAATTAATGAACCTAACCATGCACCAACAAAACCAGCGATGATGTTACCAATGATACCAAATGGTACGTCACGTCCTACTATCATACCTGCTAACCAACCGATAATACCTCCGATAATTAATGACCATAAAAATCCCATAATATATTTCCTCCTTAAGTAGTTGTATTTTTATACCAGACAGTATATTTTCCTGTTCTACAGCAGACTCCAAGAAATCTCATCACTTCCAAATATTCATGCCCTGTTCAATTCATTAACCTTTACACTCAAATGGTATGATGCCGATTATGCACAATATCTAATGAATGTGAATGCTTTAGTTAGTGGGAAAAGTTAGCTAGCTATTGACCCTGAGGAACTGATTGGACACTCCTCAATGTTAGTGTGTTTTTCTTTTTGTTTGCCGCTGTACTCATTATTTTCCCCGTTAAAATAATCTAAAACCTCATTTTTTTTAAAAATATTTGGTAAAGAAAAAATGATTATTAGACTTATGAAAAGGGTATACACTATGCTGCACTTTTGTCACATTCATATTATAAGCAGTATCTAGCTCAAATATGTTATAACGAAAAAAAGATGCCCCGAAATTACTGGGACACCCTCATATCATTTTCAGTTCTCTTTAAAGTCTATATCATCAATCATTAAAACAAAATTTCATCCGGATTGCTTCCAAATCGTTCATTTTTGTTTAAGGCATCAATTTGATTCATTTCGTTAAGACTCAATGAAAAGTCAAACACTTGTGCATTTTCCTCGATACGGGACGGCGTAATCGATTTAGGGATAACGACAATTTCATGTTGGAGATGCCATCTAATTAATACTTGAGCAGAGCTTTTTCCATGCTTCTTTGCAATATGATTGATAGTCGGTTCTTCTATTAAGCTCCCCCTACCTAGCGGGCTCCATGCTTCTACCTTGATATCATGCTTTTCGCAGTAATCACGAATTTCAACTTGAGTCAAAAGTGGATGTAATTCTATTTGGTTTACGACAGGTTTTATTTCACTGTTCGCTAATAATTTTTCTAAATGGTGGACATGGAAATTACTTACACCGATTGATTTCACTTTTCCTTCATTGTAAAGCTTCTCTAACGCCTTCCACGTTTCCAGGTATTTGTCTTTTCCTGGCCAGTGAATTAAGTATAAATCTAAATATTCCAAACCAAGGCGTTTCAAACTATCATCAAATGCCTGAAGGGTCGTTTCATACCCTTGATCAGTATTCCACACTTTAGATGTGATGAACAATTCTTCACGCGATATTCCGCTTTCTCTAATAGCCTGTCCTACACCTTCTTCATTTTCATAAACGGCAGCCGTATCAATTGAACGGTATCCTACTTCGATTGCTTTCTTGACAGACTCAACCGTTTCACTGCCATTTTTCACTTTAAATACACCGAAACCTACCTGCGGCATTTTTACTCCATTATGTAAAGTAATCGTTTCCTCTATACTTGATATCATTTGCCAATCCCCCTTACCTTTTATTTACCAACTATATCATCGTCCTACCTTTTATTTCTAACCATAAGCCTCGGAATTTAAAGGTTTATTAAATGACTCCACAAACATTTTATCCAAAATTTTCAATTTAAAGTGAAAATTTATCATTTAATCCTTCATTAAGTTAAATATTTTGTAAAAAAATGACGAAATATCTATGCTAATAGATAAGAAATTAGTTACAATTGAATAGTCCGTCCGTAAACCAAGAAAAAGAAGAAGGTGCCATCTTTAAAGAATAATCAAACGTAAAACTTCCATTCTAATAATGTGGAGTTGCAAAGTTGTCCAACGCCCATTCATTGGTCACTATCTAAATTTTCTCATTACATACTTGAATATTAAGGGAGTCTTCCATGTATGAATACTATATTCATCTTAACCGCGCTAATTATTATCTTTGCTTTGATCTTTGACTTTATCAATGGATTTCATGATACAGCCAATGCTATTGCAACAGCCGTATCAACTAAGGCGCTTAAACCACGTCATGCGATCATTTTGGCTGCGGTCATGAATTTATTAGGAGCGCTGACATTCACTGGTGTAGCACATACCATTACGAAGGATATTGTTGATCCTTTCACATTAAACAATGGCTCATATGTAATCCTCGCTGCTCTACTTTCTGCAATAACATGGAATTTAATCACATGGTATTTTGGTATTCCAAGCAGTTCTTCCCATGCTATTATTGGTTCTATAGCGGGAGCTGCCATTGTGGCTGGAGGTTTCGATACGATTAAATGGAGTGGATTCACCAAAATCGTCCAAGCATTAATTTTATCTCCGATTCTTGCCTTTACACTTGGATTTATTGTGTACAGCATCTTTAAGGTAATTTTCAAAAATAATAATTTAGGAAAGACTAACAAGCGATTCAGGAGAATACAAATTCTTACAGCTGCCATTCAGTCTTATACACACGGAACAAATGATGCTCAAAAATCCATGGGTATCATCACTATGGCTTTAATGGCTAACGGATATGCCTCTAGCTCTGATGTCCCCTTTTGGGTGCAATTATCGTGCGCAATCGCAATGGCGCTTGGTACCTCAATCGGTGGTTGGAAGATCATTAAAACGGTGGGCGGTAAGATCATGAAAATACGTCCAGTAAATGGGGTCGCTGCCGATATGACCGGTGCAGCGATAATTTTCGGTGCTACATTCCTGCATATGCCGGTCAGTACGACACATGTCATCTCATCATCTATACTTGGGGTAGGTTCTGCACACCGTATCAAAGGTGTAAAATGGGGAACAGCTAAAAGTATGTTAATCACTTGGTTCATAACCTTGCCGATTTCTGCTTCTTTAGCAGGATTGATTTATTATCTAATTGCTTTATTTTTATAAAACCTTAAGCCTTTCCATATCGGAAAGGTTTTTTCTACTGATTTAGTCCTTTTAAGTGTAATTGATTCCCTTTTTTTACTTATCCTTGTTTTCGATTGTAAAGTTTTATTAAGATTTTGTAAATTTTCGTCGAAAAACCTTTCCTGATACCACATGAATTCGTTACAATCAACTTGTTAATACTAAGCGTATAATAATTTTACGTAAAATTTGCATGACTAATTGGGAGGCTTAACATGGCTTTTAAATCTAAAAAAGACAAATTCGCAGTAATGCTTTTTAACATCGCTCAAAACCTTAAAGAAGGTGCTGACTATTTCGCGGATTATAAACTGAAGAATATCTCCGATCTAAAAGTATTTTCAGATACTATGAAAGATTATGAGCATAAAGGCGATTCAATGGTTCATAACGTAATTAAAGAACTAAACAATGCCTTCATCACTCCTATCGAACGTGAGGATATCCTAGAATTAACCATGAGAATGGATGATGTCATAGACGGTTTGGAACACTGCGCCGCATTATTCGAAATGTACTCCATCGTCAATGCTGATGAGTATATGCTTAAATTTGTGGATGCAATTAAAGAGTGTACGTATGAGATTGAAATAGCTGTCGATACACTTTCCACAAAAAAATTACCAATGATTCGTGAAAATGCAATTAAAATTAAAGACCTTGAATCTGTTTGTGACGGAATCCAACGTCAATCAATCAAAAACTTGTTTACGGTTGAAAAGGATCCAATCAGAATCATTCAATATAAAGAAATATACGAAAGCCTTGAAGAGATCGCTGATCACTGTCAAGCTGTGGCCAATACACTTGAAACAATCATAATGAAAAACGCCTAAGGAGTACCCCCATAAATGGATACTTTATTAATTTTAACTATATTAATCGTTTTCTTTGCTTTAGCATTTGACTTCATCAATGGTTTCCATGATACAGCAAATGCAATTGCTACAGCTGTTTCAACAAAGGCCATGAAACCTCGGCATGCCATTGTCATGGCAGCCATCATGAACTTCGTCGGAGCTATGACGTTTACAGGCGTAGCGAAGACCATAACTAAGGATATTGTGGATCCGTTCACGCTTCCAAATGGTTCATATGTAATCTTGGCAGCTTTACTTGCCGCTATTATATGGAACCTCCTTACATGGTATTACGGGATACCAAGCAGTTCATCCCACGCATTGATTGGTTCGATTGCAGGTGCCGCCATTGCAGCAGCTGGTTTCGCCGGTATTAAATGGGAAGGATTTTTGAAAATTCTTCAAGCTTTGATTTTCTCCCCTATAATTGCTTTTGTAATTGGATTTATCGTATACAGCATCTTTAAAGTTATATTTAAAAATAATAACCTGACAAAAACAAACCAGAGATTCCGTACTATACAGATTGCAACTGCAGCTCTACAATCGTATACCCACGGAACGAATGACGCCCAAAAAGCCATGGGGATCATTACAATGGCCCTTATTGCAAACGGGTATGCAACAAGTACTGACATCCCCTTCTGGGTTCAATTTTCCTGTGCGTTAGCAATGGGACTTGGGACTTCTGTTGGCGGATGGAAAATCATTAAAACCGTTGGCGGCAAGATTATGAAGATCCGCCCTGTCAATGGTGTTGCTGCGGATTTAACAGGAGCCTTAATCATTTTTGGCGCGACCGTGATACACATGCCAGTTAGTACAACACATGTTATTTCTTCTTCGATTCTTGGAGTTGGTTCAGCCCACCGTGTTAAGGGCGTAAAATGGGGAACGGCAAGAAGAATGATTGTTACCTGGTTCATTACCATTCCTATCTCAGCAACATTAGCAGGTTTGCTTTACCTATTGATTAATTTCCTATTCTAAAATAAAAAAATCCCTTCCGGTTTCCATCGGTAGGGATTTTCTGTTTCTCCCGTAAAAAACATGGATATAATTCTATGCTAAATCATGAATAATCGTTTAAAATTTAAAGTAAAAGGAATCTTTTAAGCGAGGGGCAAAATAATAATGAAGGAATTCACAAATAGAGATATTTTTAAAGACCTTTATGGAGATATGATGGAGTTTGCGGATAGAATCAGTTCCGTCTTAGGCTGTCCCATTACAATTGAGGACGGAAACCATCGCCTGCTTGCTTATAGTACGCATGATGATACAACCGACCAAGCACGCATCATGACCATTATCGGAAGGCGCGTTCCTGAAAAAGTCATCAACAGCTTATGGAAAGATGGGTTTATCCCGGCTTTATTGAAAGAGGACGTTCCTATTAAAATTGGGGCTATCAATGATGTCGGTCTCGGTAATCGAGCGGCAGTCTCTATTAGGAAAAATAATGAAGTCCTTGGCTTCATTTGGGCCTTGGAAGTGAATCAACCTTTCTCCGAAGAAGATATGGACTTTCTTCAATTTGCTGCAAAAGAAGCGAAAAACCAGTTGCAGCAATTACAATTAAAAAAGAAAAGGAAAGAAGCAGGTCATCAGGAGTTTCTTTGGCGTATGTTAACTGGACATTATCAAGAAGAATCAGAAATAATAGAAAATTTCACGAAGTTTTCTATCCAAGTTCCTGTTGTTTTTTCCATATTAGTATTCGAATTCCCTAAAGAGATCAATCGCGAAGTAGAACGCTACATTTCCTATATGTTAACGACTACTCAAAAGATAAACAGGTTCTTATTTGCCATTGACCATAACAAGCTCATTCTTTTTGCGGGATCAGACCAAGAAAATTGCCCTTCTTTTACCACATCCATTTATGATTTCATTCCTTTCTTCATATTAGAAATGAAACGGCGTTTTGGCGTTGAACATATCCTTGGTACTTCAGGTAATATGTATAAAAACTTAATGGATGTAAAATCAAGCTATGAAGAAGCTCAATATACCTTAAAAATGAAAAATATTTTTCCTCATGATATGAAGCTTATTTTACATTATGAAGAGCTAGGCATGTTTCAAATGATTGAAACTCTTGCAAACAACAAACAACGTCACGCTCATCCTTCTATTTTGAAGCTAAGAGCTTATGACTTGAAAAACCAAACAGAATTACTGCAAACACTTACTGTCTATTTAGAGAAAGACTGCAATCCAAATGAAGCTTCAAGAAATCTTCATATCCATGTGAATACCTTAAATTACCGTTTAAAACGGATTACAGAAGTAGGAAATATTCGTTTAAAAGATCCGATTCAAAAAATGTCTCTATTTCTAGATATAAAACTTTATGAATTTGACAAATTTCACAAGAAAAATTGAAATATTCCATCAACATATGGAAAAAACAAATAAATGGAAAGGTTGGTTAAATGAATCTAGAATCGAATGAAGAACTTGAGAAAGAATTAAAAATCATTGAAAAATGGGAAAAAGACCAGAATGGGTTATGGTTTTGGGAACGAATTGGACGTCTCCCCTTCAAACTTTTAGACAAGCTAACACCGGACTTCATACAGAAAAAGCTTGGTGTCATGCTCGATGAAATCGGTAGCTATATTCAAACCGGAGGACACTATTTAACAAAGGAATCCAATATTCTAAATCAGCTGCAGGCCAAGAATCCTGAACTGAATGTTTCCTCCATAGAAGATGTTTCAAAACTTCCCCTTCATATTATGGACAGTGTTAGTCAAGAGATTAAAAAGTCCGGAAGTAAATTGGCCACAGTTCAGGGTGCTACTACCGGCATAGGTGGAATCTTCACCTTAGCTATTGACATCCCCTTGCTTCTTGGTATGTCAATCAAGACACTTCAGGAAATTGCTCTCTCTTACGGCTACAATCCACGAGACCGTCAGGAGCGTATTTTCATCGTCAAATGCCTACAATTTACTACATCAGATGTTGTCGGAAAAAAGGCACTGTTAAAGGAATTGTCGAATATGCACCTTCCCGAATCTGAATCCAAAAGAGAACTTGCTTCTGAATTGCAAGGATGGCGGGAAGTTGTTTATACATATCGTGATCAGTTTGGTTGGAAAAAGCTTCTGCAAATGGTACCTGTTGCTGGAATAATCTTTGGTGCCTTTACCAATCGCTCTATGATCGCTGATATGGCCGATACGGGAATAATGCTATATAAGAAAAGAAGGATTTTGGAGCGAATGCACGAACCGGTTGCAAAAAATTAAGATTTCAGCGTAATGTTTTCTCACGTTAACTATCTAAACTAAGCACTTAACCCTGGCAAGTCCATGATTATTGATACTGCGTTTGTGGAATTCCACAAATACACCTTTTTCCTTTTTCTGATTTCCACATACTAACTGTTTCTTTTTCCCATTATACTTGTGATACAAATAGTAAAACAAATTATTGGAGGGATTAAGATGAGAATAGGAATTCCGAAAGAGATTAAAAACAACGAAAACCGTGTAGCTATCACTCCAGCTGGGGTTGTAGCATTAGTCAATGCGGGACATGAAGTATTAATCGAAATGAACGCAGGATTAGGAAGCAGTTTTACAAATGAATCATATCAAGAAGCTGGAGCTGTTATAGTCGAGGACGCTGCTAGCGTTTGGGCAAGCACAGAAATGATCATGAAGGTAAAAGAACCTATCTCATCTGAATATAAATATTTCCGTAAAGATTTAATTCTTTTCACATATCTGCATCTTGCAGCTGAACCAGCTCTTGCACAGGCTCTAAAAGAAAGCGGTGTCTTGGCTATTGCTTATGAAACGGTTGCAGTAAACCGTACACTTCCTTTATTGACACCAATGAGTGAAGTGGCTGGACGTATGGCAGCGCAAATCGGTGCTCAGTTCCTTGAAAAAAATAACGGTGGTAAAGGAATTCTATTAAGCGGAGTTCCTGGAGTTAAACGTGGTAAAGTCGCTGTCGTCGGCGGCGGTATGGTTGGAACAAATGCAGCTAAAATCGCCATTGGATTAGGCGCAGATGTTACCATTCTTGACTTAAGTCCTGATCGCCTTCGTCAATTGGATGATATTTTCGGAAATGAACTAACTACACTCATTTCAAATCCTTATAATATAGCTGAAGCAGTCAAAGAAGCTGATTTAGTGATCGGTGCAGTTCTGATTCCAGGTGCTAAAGCTCCTAAGCTCGTTACTGAAGAAATGGTTAAATCAATGTCTCCAGGTTCAGTCATTGTCGATGTTGCTATCGACCAAGGCGGTATCTTTGAAACGGTTGACCACATAACAACACATGATAACCCTACTTATGTTAAACATGGAGTAGTTCATTACGCGGTAGCAAATATGCCAGGAGCAGTGCCTCAAACATCTACAGTTGCCTTAACGAACGTAACTGTACCTTTCGCACTGCAAATTGCCAACAAAGGCGCCATCAAAGCAATCCTTGAAAACGATGCCCTTGCAAAAGGCGTCAATGTAGCCAATGGAGAAATCACGTTCGAAGCAGTTGCATCAGACCTAGGCTACAACTATGTTAGTGTTGAAAATGCTTTAAACCCAAATAATATTAACGCATAATAATAAGGAGACTCCAAAGACGTTCATCGCGTCTGGAGTCTTTTTTATTGCACTTAATCGGGAATCTTCCCGCTACAGTTACTATGACTTTAGTAAAAACCTAATAACTCGGCTACTGGCTTTTTCTGCTGATTCTATATTATATTTAGGAGAAAACGGGTCACTAAAACCGTGAAAACCATTAAATGTATGTATCTCGATATTCTCTTTATCTAGATGTAAAACTAACTCGGCTACATCAACCGATCGTTCTTCTTGAGGAAAGATCAGCAATGTAGGGCATTTTGGTGCTTTTTCTAAATAATCCCTTATGCGGGAGCCATAATATCCTACTATTCCATCAACAAATATCTCCTCACTACATAACCAAGCAATTGTCGCCCCTATACTAAATCCAATGATGAATATTTTTGAGTATTCCTCATTAGCTTCCAATATTATCTTTTTTATTTTGTTCGATGCCTTAGTAAAACCTACATTATCCATAAAATTAAGATATGCTTCTTTTTCTTGCACATAAGCAAATGGTTCTTCCCGTTGCAAAAAGTTTGGACAAATGACATCAAAGTTCTGTTTTGATAATAACTCACAAAAATCCTTCATATGTTGATTAACCCCGTAAATTTCATGCAGTACAATGATTACTTTATTAGTATTTTTTGTTTGTATCTTGAACATCTTGTACCCCTGTTAAGATTTTTCTCTTCATCATACAGTTCCCCTGTCCCTTTTGTCGTTTCAGAAAGAGGGTGCCTAAAGCACCCTCTTTCATGTTTCAACTATCAATCTACAAAAATCTTCCCTGGATTCATTATTCCATTCGGGTCCAATGCCTGCTTGATCGTTTTCATCACCTCATATGCCGCTCCATGCTCTCTCCGCTGATATTTGGATTTTCCAAGCCCAACCCCATGTTCACCCGTACATGTACCGCCTTTCGCTAAGGCATATTCGACTATTTCTTCATTTAACCGCTTCGCTTCTTTCACTTCCTCTAGATTACTTAGATCAATCATGAATAACACATGATAATTTCCATCACCCACATGGCCCACAATCGCTCCTTCTACTTTGGATTGTTCGACTTTTTTCCTTGTTTCTAATATGGCATTCGACAATTCATGGAGGGGCACACTTACGTCCGTGACCATCAGCTTCTTACCAGGAGCACTGTGAATAAAAGCATATGCAAGATTATGGCGAGCTTCCCATAATGCATTTCGCGCTTTTGAATCCGTTTCAAACTGGATATCCTCACAGCCAAAATCACTTACGATTTCCTTAGCAAAATTGACATCCTGTTCTAGTCCGGCAAAATTCCCGTGAAACTCCAAGAATAATGTTGGTTTAACTTCATAAAATTTGTCCATAAATTGATTTACTTTTTTAATAGACTCGGCATCGACCAATTCAATACGCGCAATTGGAATCCCAGCTAGCATGATTCCATTGACGGCAGATACTGCTTGTTCAACGGTTGGAAATGAAGCTCTCCCTGCCATTGTTACTTCAGGAATGCCGTACACCTTTAGAGTCAGTTCAGTAAATACACCTAGCGTGCCTTCCGAACCGACAAATAAGCCATTTAAATGTATCCCGGATGATGATTTTGTAGCTAAGCTTCCGGTATGGATAATTTCACCGTTTGCTAGAACCACTTCCAAATCCCGAACCTGATCGCGCATTATCCCATATTTAACCGAAGTTGTGCCACTTGCATTCGTAGCTGCCATCCCTCCCAATGTCGCATCGGCTCCGGGGTCGACAGAAAAAAACAATCCGTATTTTTTCAATTCTTTATTCAACTGCGTCCGTGTCACACCTGGTTGGACCTTCACCAAAAAATCACTTTCCCTGATTTCCAACACCTGATTCATCAAGGATAAATCGAGCGAAATTCCCCCTTTAATTGGAACCACATGTCCTTCCAAACTCGAACCTAGACCAAAAGGAATGACTGGTATTTCATGTTCATTCGCATAACGCATGACTGCGCTCACTTCTACAGCACTTCTTGGATAAACGACCATATCCGGTAAGTGCGGAGTATGATACGATTCATCATGACTGTGCTGCTCTAATATAGTTTCATTCACCGTGACTTGTTCTTCCGTTAGTATCTTTTTTAAATCCTCTATATATGTATTCATTCTGCTTCCCCCTCTTTTTTAACTAAACATTCTGATAATATTATGTAAAAAAGTAGATTGCCTGAGAATAGGCAATCTATAATTCTTACTGTCCGAGCCCCTTCGTTCTATCAGTGCAGGCTTTCATCGCTTGTAAAATACTAGCTCTGAACTGATTCTCCTCTAAAGAAGCAACCGCAGATATTGTTGCCCCCCCCGGAGTGCATACATCGTCCTTTAAAGCGCCAGGATGCTTTTCTGTTTCAAGCACCATTTTAGCAGCACCCATTACAGATTGTGCGGCCATTCGATATGCTTGTTTTCGTGGAATACCGTCACGAACTGCTCCATCCGCAAGCGCCTCGATAAACATGTATACATAAGCCGGTGAGGATCCACTGATTGCTGGCACTGCGTCCATCAAATCTTCATGTATAAGCTCTGTTTTTCCAAAAGAATTCAACAGTGTAGTAACATCAGTAATATCAGCTGCTGTGATTTCACGATTAATGCTGATTGCCGTCATGCCTTCACCGACAAGGGAAGGAGTGTTTGGCATCGTTCGGACAACCTTCACTGGTTTTCCCAAACCTTCCTCAATTTGTGATGTAGTTATTCCAGCTGCCATTGTAATGATCACAGCTCCTTCTTTCACATGAATCTTAACTTCGTCGAGCACTTGCTTATGCATGGCGGGTTGAATCCCTAAAAAGAGCAAATCGGCAAAACCGGCTACCTCTTTATTATCTAAACAGCCTTCAATCTTATATTTCGAGGTGATCTTCGTCAAAGTCTCAACACTTGCTGTGCTGACCATTATATTTTCAGGTGAGATGACTTCCGAGCGCAACATGCCTTCAAGCATTGCCGCTCCCATTTTACCGCATCCAATAAACCCGATTTTTTTATTCATATCTTACACTTCCAATCATAAGTTCATCTATACTCTCTCTTATTATATAGGATATGGCAAATGGAAACACGTCGCAGATATTTAGATTAGGAAGGAATTGCATATTTCTAGTCGAATTACTAAGATGAAATAGACGAATAAACGACTTATGCAACTGAATTTTTTAGCGAAAAAAAAGGATTGACTTATAAGTCATTTCCACTATATAATTTTGACCTATTAGTCATTAGTTGAAAAAAGGAATACAGTTTAAGGAAATGGAGAAATGAAATGCAAATCGAGAAAAGAGCAGTCAATACCAAGCTTGTCTTAACAGGATTGATCATTGGTATGTTTTTCAGTTCATTGGAACAGACAATCGTCGGGACAGCAATGCCAACGATTATTGGGGAATTGAATGGTTTCACTATCTTTGCATGGGTGACGACTGCCTATTTAATTGCCT
This sequence comes from Peribacillus butanolivorans, assembly GCF_001273755.1. Classification (GTDB taxonomy): domain Bacteria; phylum Bacillota; class Bacilli; order Bacillales; family DSM-1321; genus Peribacillus; species Peribacillus butanolivorans. The sequence goes on along the minus strand of NZ_LGYA01000001.1, from coordinate 621,722 downwards.
CTACGACCGTTGTACCGATTGTTGGGAAGCTTTCAGATTTATATGGCAGACGTTCCCTTTATTTGATTGGTACAGTTATTTTTACGATTGGCTCTTTTTTATGCGCCACTGCCACTTCGATGGAGCAGCTGATTATCTATCGGGGGCTGCAAGGAATCGGGGGCGGGATGATCATGCCCTTATCCCAAACGATTATCGGCGATATTTTCACTGCTGAACAAAGAGCCAAATGGCAGGGTGTATTCGGAGCCCTTTTTGGCTTAAGTTCTGTAATTGGTCCTTTTCTGGGTGGACTGATTGTCGACCATATCAGCTGGCATTGGATCTTCCTCATTAATGTACCGACGGGATTATTATCAGCGATTTTGATTTATGTCGGGTTGAAGAACGAAGCGATTCAAAAAACAGAGAAAGTGAATATCGATTTCCTTGGTATTTTCACCTTAATTCCTGGTATTGTCCTGCTTTTATTGGGCTTAACATTCGGGGGTGATAAATTCGAATGGATATCACTTGAATCTCTCTTGATTTTCGGCAGCACCCTTGTCTTTATTGTCCTATTTATCATTTTTGAAAGAAAAGCAGTTGAACCAATTCTTGATTTATCTCTCTTTAAAAATAGAGTTTTTGCCACCACGAATATCTTAGGATTTTTGCTAGGTCTGGGCATGTTCGGGGCTATTATGTTTGTCCCACTGTTCATGCAAGGAGTTTTAGGAGTGTCACCAACAAAAGCCGGATCGACCATGACTCCGATGATGATCGGGTTGATTCTTTCTAGTGTCGTTGGCGGGCGGCTGTTGTTAAAATTTCGTTTTCGTACCGTGCTTACCTTTGGAATGGCCATTGCGACTCTCGGCTTTTTCCTAATGAGTACGATGGATGGTGAAACTACAATTCTGACCGCTTATTCCTTCATGGCTGTCTTAGGTGTGGGAATGGGTCTTGTTATGCCGACCCTGATGATTGCCGTTCAAAATGAATTTCCAAAATCACAGTTAGGATCGGTCACTGCAGCCTCGACCTTCTTTCGATCAATAGGCGGAACGATGGGTATTACGATTTTGAATGCAGTCATGAATCACAATCTACAGCAAAATATGGATGACGCGGTTGTTAGTGAAAAAAACACCCTAATACAAGAAGCATTGAAGGCACTTGCCGATAAAACAGATAATTTGTTCAATATCATGCTCTATCCTGAGAATCTGAAAATGCCGGCTGAGGTCAGCAATATCATTATAAAAACCATTGAAAATGCCTGGATTGATGCATTTTCAAGTGTATTTGTCACTGGTATCTTTTTTGTCTCTGTAGGAATATTAGTTGCTCTTTCAGTTGGTTCTGGAAAAATCAAAAGAGATCAAGAAACGGAAAAAGATTTAGGTTAATAAATGATTAACATGGAGACCGGCGCCTTTCCAGCCGGTCTTTTTACTTTCCTTCATCCCTAGGTTTCTTTTTCTACAATAAGGGAATTTTATCTATAAGAGACTATATGGAGTGATACTATGCTAAAGGATACAAATTTCCATTCAATATTACCACCGGAGTTTTATCAGCAGCCAACGCTCGTGCTGGCAAAATCCCTTCTCGGCTGCCTGCTGGTAAAAGAAACATCAGAAGGAATCGCTTCTGGATTTATTGTTGAAACCGAAGCCTATATGGGACCGGAAGATAGGGCTGCACATAGTTTTGGAAATAGAAGGACGAAGCGGACTGAAGTGATGTTCGGAAAGTCCGGAATGATCTATACATACGTCATGCACACCCATACGCTTGTCAATGTCGTAAGCGGTGGGCTGGATAAGCCGGAAGCCATCTTAATCCGGGCTGTGGAACCCTATTCAGGGCTTGAGTTAATGCATGAAAGACGTGGGCTTGCTGATTTTCGAAAGTTGACGAACGGACCTGGAAAGTTATCCAAAGCACTAGGCATTACTATGGCCGATTATGGGCAACCTTTCACAAAGCCGCCGCTTTATCTTGCTACTGGAAAAAAGCCTGAGCACATATCCAGCGGACCCCGCATCGGCATTGGCAACTCCGGAGAAGCGAAGGACTATCCATGGCGTTTTTGGGTAACCGACAATCCTTTTATATCTCGCTAATAATTTATTATTTTCCTATACTTAAAAGGAGTGACCGCAAAACACGGTCACTCTTTCCTTTTGGGTTTCAGAATAAAAGTTAGAATGGGCAACCGAAAAATTACAAAAGGCACTGCTCAACCACGATTATATAGCTGCGACTCGTGCAGTAGTCCCTTTCAAGCCAAGGCTTTTCTAAGTGTAAAGTTCTAAATCAAAATATTTTTTCATTATTAAGTAATCTTCAGGTGCATCAACATCCATTCCCCACATCTGGTTATCAAAGGAAATGATCTTTGTTAATTGTGTATATTTTTTTATAATTTCTTTGCCTCCTTGATCTCCATCTATTGAATCGAATTCATTAAATAATTCAGCATCAAACAGAATTGGATGACCTAAATCTTCTTTATATTTTGACCGGACAATACGAATCCCTTCATGCTTATGAGCCTTATAGTGGTCAATTAGTAATTGTACAATTGATTTGGAAACTAAGGGCTGATCCGCTAAGAAAACCATGACAGCATCCACATCTTTTTTTACCGCCTGAATACCGAGTTTCAGAGAAGAAGCCATACCATTTGCATAATTTTGATTATAAATTATTTCTATATCTTCTAAATCATGAGTATAATGTCGAATTTCTTCTATATAATGACCTGCGATTAAAACGATTGGCTGTAATGAAGCATCAACCGCTGCTTTAAGAGCATATTTAAAAAGAGGTTGACCATTTAAAGGTAATAATAGTTTAGGTTTTCCCATACGTGTTGACATTCCAGCTGCAAGAATTACAGCTCCTACCTTAAGCATGGATTTTCGTCTTTCCATGGAGTGGAACCGGATTTCTACCATTTTTGACTGTCATTAGTTCAGCAACAATACTTATGGCTACTTCCTCCATCGTTTCAGCTCCTAGATCCAAACCAATTGGTGAATGTATCGGCCCATCGGAAAAAGTTTGTCCAATATTTATAAGCATTTCTTTTGTTCTAGCCATAGGACCAAGAACACCGATGTACCGTGGATTACTTTTCAAAGCAAGTTGTAATGCCTTTTCATCAATCTCTTGGTAATGATTCATGATGATCCACCATGAATCCGTGACATTATTTGAATTAATCTCTTCAGGATTTTCGATTAAATGTATAACAAAGGGGAAAAGTCGAGGGTTGTTAAATTCCACACGTGAATCTAATACAGTAACTGAAAAACCAGCTTTAGCAGCCAAATCAGCCACAGGTACTGCATCCCTTCCGGCTCCCGCAACAATTAATTTTTCCCCAGGTTTAACTGCATCAATTAGAAATCTGCTTCCGTCACAGCTCATTATTTCTGCACGAGTTTGCGTGTCCATACTATTTCTTGCTTTTTCAACAACCTCGCAGGGGAGATTATCCAAATCCCCAATTATATTACCTTCTTTTTCAATCAATAACCTCCTCCCAGTAGGTATTTCCAGTACACAAGAGAAAGCTTGACCCTTCTGGATAATTTCTTCTGTTTTTTTCCAAAATACATCATTTTGATCTATAGGTAGAATGAGCATTTCAAGAATCCCTTTGCATCCTATTCCTAAACCCCACACTTCATTTTCACTTAAATCGTATTTATGTGTTAAAGGCCTTTTCATTTCCATTGCCTTTTCTGCCCACCCAAAAAGATCGCTTTCCAAACATCCTCCGCTTATCGTACCGAACATTTGCCCATCAGAAGCCATCATCATTTTGGTACCTGGCAGTCTGTAGGTAGAACCTTTCACACTAATTTGCATGGCAATCACCGCTTGTTCGTTACGTTCCCATGTTAATTTAATATTTTTAAATACATCTTTAAACTCTTGTAACCGTGACATATCCGTTTCTCCTCCTGCCTGCTAAGAGTTAATTATTGACCTTTATGAAGAAAGTGAAAGATAAAAAGGGAAAATCCCTTTTCTATCCATTTTTTCACAAAAAAATTTCTCTCTATACTATCTATTTAGTATTCTTTCTTACTAAAACTATGCTAAGAAACAGTGAAAGAGCAACAAAACATAAAATAGCGATAAACCGCCTTTATATGAACCGCTCACCTAGATAAAAATGCCAAAAGAATCAGTCCTATTGCTGCGATTAGATACGAAACACAGCCTAATATTCCTTACTGTACAACTCGTTGTAAAAAGAGTTAAAAGCATAAATAAAATTATCGTCGCACCAGCTCCACCAACAAAAACTGCACGCTTTATAAATTTATTAGAATAAAAGCCCACCACCATTTGAACAAAGGCTGCTAAAGCAAAGCTGACCAAAAAGATCCTGGTCACAAATGATTCACTTCCAAATCAAAATAACTGAAAATTCTTGATTTTACCCTTGTTTTTGATTTATATTTGAATCACTAGAACAATAGATAAGGAGAAAATAATGAGTGATAACAATGTGAAAAGAGTATTGGACACCATCATCAGCACATCCAATAACAATATTACCGTGACCGATGAAAAGGGTTTTATTTTATTTACGAATCCTAACCACTGGTGGATTTATGGAATTGAGCCTGACCATTATCTTGGAAAATCGGTTTACCAGCTGGAAACTGAAGGAATACTTTCTCCATCGATCACCGCTATGGTTTTGAAAGAACGAACACCTATTCAAATCATGCAACATACGAAGACGGGAAAAATTGTCATGTCGACTGCATATCCAATCTTTAATGATGATGGTGAATTGGTTCGCGTCGTTAGTTATGCCCAGGACCAAACAGAAATCAGAAACCTACAGGATCAATACGGACAATTGAAGAAAAAGGTTCAAGACTACCAAACTGAGGTCGAGGAACTTCGGGAACAGGAAGAACTTATCTATCGAAGCAAGGAAATGCGGCAAATCGCCAAAACGATACTCCGTGTTTCAAAAACGGATGCTACTGTCATGCTTCTCGGGGAATCGGGGGTTGGAAAGAGCGTCTTTGCCCGAAGGCTCCATAATCAGAGCTATCGCAGTAAAGAACCATTCATCGAAGTCAACTGCAGTACCATTCCAGAAAGTCTTTTTGAATCTGAAATGTTTGGATACGAAGCAGGATCCTTCACAGGGGCGCAAAAGCATGGGAAACAAGGATTGATTGAACTGGCACATAACGGAACCTTATTTCTAGATGAAATCGGAGAACTTCCCCTGGATATGCAGGTGAAATTATTAAATGTTCTGCAGGAGAAAACCTTTAAAAGAGTGGGTGGAAAAAAAGAGCATAAGATAGACTTTCGGCTCGTAACAGCAACAAATCAAAACCTCGAAGAAATGGTAGAAAAAGGATCATTTAGGCTCGATTTGTATTACCGCTTAAACGTGATTCCTGTCCATATCCCACCTTTACGAGAAAGAAAAGAGGATATTGCCATCTTAATCAATCATAATCTCGAGATCATTAACAAGAAATACAAGACCGACAAAAAATTGCACCCCTCCACATACGAAATCCTCATCCAGCATAAATGGTCCGGGAACGTACGTGAATTAGAAAACTTAATTGAACGGCTCATTTTGACTTCCGAAGACTCCATTATTTTCCCAGGCTTCCTCCCCTCCTATTTTCATAGTCAAGAATCTTTGGAGAAAAAGGATGATACCCTAATGATCGATCAAATGATGGTTGAGGACAGCGATCTCAAGACAGCTCTTGAACAAGTGGAAAAATGGATGATGATGAAAGCACATAAACAATGTAAGTCCACATATGAAATGGCTAAATTTTTAGGCATTAGCCAGCCTTCTGTCGTTCGAAAAATGAAGAAATATCAAAGTCAACTCTCTCCTGAGTAATGTAGCTTTAAATAAAATTTAATCAAATTAATGCTATTGAGATTTGTTCATTTTAAATCTAAGTATGAAATCTTCATTGAAAAGTTTAAAGAAATTGATTATTTTTAAGACCCTTTCACTAAATCAATACCTAAAAACCTTAGTCATTTTTGTGTTCCTTAATCAACTAACGCACCTGTAGTTGAACAAGTACTTTCTCTCTAGAATTCGAACACACCTCGATCCTCATATCAAAAGAAAAATACTTTCGTGCTGAAACAGAAGTTCAATTCTACATGACCAATTACAACAGCAAGCAGACGCTATGATATCATTGCCGGTAAGGAAGAATTAACTTAATTAGCTAACTTCAAATTACAAAAGCACAAGCAGCCTTTGATGTGTAATATCGGGAAGTGTTACCAACTTAAACAACTCCATAAAACCTTTACAACCTCTCCTATTTGGAGGGGTTTTATTATGAAATCAACTTGTACACTTTTCCTAATCCCTTTTTTTCTTTTAATGTTTTATCTTCTAGTTTTTGGAGACCTTATAAATAACCACAATTAGGAGGGGTAAAGTGAAAACAGAAGATGAAAAAACCTCAGAAGGCTTAAATGAGATCTTTGAAATTATTAATGCTAAAGGTGACATAGAAGAATTAAAAGAAATCGTCCAAAAATCTGATGAACAATTAGATAAAGACAAATAAACTGAGAGGATTTAATATCCTCTTTTTTAGCTGATTTACATTCTTCTTAATGAATAGTTTGAGTCAATTACGACACCAAAGATCAACTATCCTGCCCCTTTATCTGCATAAGGAAAGGCGATCCTTCTTAATGAAGAATCGCACCTATTAGTGGAGCAAGGATAGTAATCTTTTGTCTATCAAAAAACTCTCTTTTCTAAACTTTAAATACTGAATATCGGTATCCATATTCTTGAAAATTCTAACAGAGATATTACGTTTCAGTAAATAACTCTCCTTTGTTCTCGTTATTCTATCTTGCAGCTGTCGCTGGGCTACCACAGTTTGTTCAAATGCTTTGGACTTCAATGATAGGCAGCAAGAAAGTAATAGGTGGAATAACACCCGGAAGCACTGAGGATCTAATCTTTCTCAAAGAGCTTATTGAGGCGGGAAAGATAAAATCTGTCATAGATAGGCACTATCCGTTGGAACAAATTGTCGAGGCCCATAGCTATGTAGAAAAAGGACACAAAAAGGGTAATGTAGTAATAACTTTGGAACATAATAACAAAACCTAATAAAGCGGATGCACCGAACCGCTCATGGTAAAAAACAAGAAATCACGGTAGATGCATGATGGTTTTTTCTTAGCAGGTCTTTTTACATAAAAATAAGAGGCCTTCATATAGAAAGCCTCCTTCTTATTATAATTATTATTTGTTTGACACACCTGCCGACTCAAATGTTGCCATTTCCTTTATGACCAATGTCGCCGACTTAAGAATAGGAAAAGCAACTGCGGCTCCTGTTCCTTCTCCTATTCTCATTCCCAGTTGAAGAATTGGCTCTTTACCAAGCAATTCAATGGCCGTTTTATGTCCCGGCTCTGCGGATTGATGTCCGACAAACATATAATCAGATGCACGACCCGAAATCAGGTTTGCAATTACAGCAGCCGTCGTTGTAATAAAACCATCAACAAGAATGGGAATTCGGTTATTGGCTGCTGCAAGCATGGCTCCTGCCATCCCGGCAATTTCGAATCCGCCAATTTTCATCAGAATATCGATTGGATCATCAGGAATAGGTTTTCTTAATAAGATTGCTTCTTCAATAATTCTTTGTTTATGTAAAATACCTTCACTTTTTAGTCCTGTTCCCTGGCCTACAAGCGATTCTACGCTCTTCCCGCTAATAACGGAGATGATTGCAGAACTAGCTGTCGTATTTCCGATTCCCATTTCACCGAGGATTAGACATTTCGCTCCCTGTTCAATCATTTTCTGTGCGCGCTCATACCCGATTTCAAGCGCTTGGTTTACCTCTTCCCGTGTCATCGCATCTTCTTTATAGAAGTTTCTTGTTCCACGGCGGACCTTCCTTGAAGTTAATTCCGGTGCTTCAATATCAGCGTCAATCCCGATATCAACTATGTCAAAAAAAGCATGAATCGCACGGCTGAATACATTGATGGCGGCTCCGTTATTCAGGAAATTGAGAGCCATTTGTTCTGTCACTTCTTTTGGATAAGCGGAAACCCCCTCATCCGTAATCCCATGATCGGCTGCAAACACAATCACGCCCGGTCTCGATACTTCAGGAAAGGCTTCACCTGTCATCTTTGCTAATTCAATTATTAATTCTTCTAGCCGTCCCAAACTTCCCTGCGGAACTGTCAGAGAATCCACATACCTTTTTACCTGCTGTCCCATTTCTTCATCCAGCATTGGGATGGAGAGAGTGGCTAATTCATTCTTCATTATGAAAAAACCTCCAAAATTCAAAATAAAAAACCTTAACCATTGGAAAAGGTTCTTAATCTATCATCTGCTATAAATACAACTTAGTCCATATTATTACGCTATAAAATTTCTCCTCAAGTAATATGGATAATTAACACACGCGTATTCCAAGTTTATAATTTTTACTGTGGCATCCCTAGTTCATTTAATGGATAGAAACGAAATTCCACTTTACCCACAAGTGATTCCTCGGATATAAAACCAAATCTTCTGCCATCCCAGCTATCCCTACGATTATCTCCCATGACAAATAAATAACCATTGGGTACTTTGGATTTCCCTAATAGATTTTGCAGGGTAAAATTCTCCGTCAGATTTTCTTCAGGTGGAATTTCCTCTTTTTTTGTTTTCAAATATGGTTCTGTATACTTTTTCCCATTGATATATAGTAAGTCTTTTTTCATTTCCACACTGTCACCTGGAAGGCCGATCACCCTTTTGATATACTTCTTATCTGCATCAGGAGCATGAAATACGACCATATCAAAATGTTCGATCTTACCGATTTTTGTAACTACAATCCTGTCATTGTTTTCATAAGTTGGCTCCATTGATTTACCTTTAACAATCACTGGGGTAAATAAAAACTGGTTGCAAATAAACACGATTATTAAAGCAAATAGGATAGATTTCACCCATGAAAATACTTCACTTTTTATATCTTTCTGCATAGATACTCCCCTCTCCTCTATTTTGAACGGCTAACATTTTTAAAATAAAAATCTCTTTATATTAATATTTTACTTAAATGGATTTATTATGTATATAGTAGAAGTCGTTAAGTCAAAAGTTCATTCTTTTAAAATACGTATTTTTGAATATGGTAAACTTACTTATGAAGAATTTCACGTAGGAAATGGATGGATGAATGATGCTGAAGACAATTAATAAACAAATGGATAAAGCTATGCCGCTTATTACACCAATAAGCGTTGTTATTGGCGTCTTATTAGCCGAACATTTAACTGACTACACATTTCTAGTTCCATGGATATTGGCTTTCATCACATTTGCAGGAAGTTTAGGCTCAAACTTTAAATCACTACAACGGGTAGTCACACACCCTTTACCTGTTTTCATCGTTTTGATCATCCTGCACGTACTTATGCCAATATGGGCCTGGGCCCTTGGCCATTTAGTTTTTCGTGGGGATGCCTTCACGATTACGGGTTTAGTCTTATCAGTTGTCATTCCAACTGGTGTCACCAGTATGATTTGGGTATCCATTTATAAAGGAAATGCCGTACTTGCTCTAACCATTATCCTAATCGACACCCTGCTCTCTCCATTCATCGTTCCTTACAGTGTTGCCCTTTTCGGAGGCGGCTCAATCGAAATGGATATGTGGTCAATGGTGAAAGGGTTAATCGGAATGGTCGTTCTTCCGTCCATGCTGGCAATGTTCTTGAATCAGACTACGAAAGGCAAGATAAAAACAAGTCTATCCCCCCGCTTAGCTCCTTTTTCCAAACTAAGCGTAGGAATTGTTGTAATATTGAACAGTTCAAAAATTGCACCCTATTTAACTCATTTCGACAAAAAATTAATAATCATGACCTTCTTGGTTTTATTTATAGCCGCTTCAGGCTATGCTCTTTCTTGGATAATTGGTAAATTATTAAAATGGGAAAAGGAAGACGTCATTACCTTAACTTTTACCGGCGGGATGCGGAACATCAGTGCTGGAGCTGTTCTTGCGACCACCTATTTCCCGGCTGCCGTTGCGGTTCCTGTAGTACTTGGAATGCTGTTTCAACAGATGCTCGCTTCCTTTTTCGGATATTCATTAGATAAGTATTACCATCGACGTTTTTCAAAGATTAAATCGGATGGTTTTTTTAAAACTTGAGATAATTCATGTTTACTTCGTTAGGAATAAGGTGTAATTTCAGGCACCTTAGAATTGAGGGCCCAATTGCCGATATCCCGAATTTTATATTCAATCGGATCATGCAATGTATGGGTTCTTATATTCCTCCAAAATCGATCATACTGATACCTAGCCGAGGTAGCTCTTGCACCCATTACATCAAACATACGATTCGTTACCTCTAATGCCGTTTTCGCTACGGAAACCTTCGCTGTTGCAATCGTGATCCCGCACTCTCCCCGTTCCTGCTCAGTTAGTGACCACTCTTTTCCCCATACATACTGCAGGGCATCTGCAGCATTTTGAGCTAGTGCAGCTGAAGCTTTTAATTGAACGAATAATTCTCCATAATGGCGAATGGTATAGGGATCGCTGGTTGCATCTTCTACATTTGATGTCAACCAAGGACGGGTCACATTTTTTGTATAGTTCTTTGCTTCCTCAAAGGCTCCTTCCGCTACTCCTAGTATCACATGAACCAAAATTGTTTGGGCAATATGTGTCCTTAGTGTAGGAAACAAACCTTGGAGATCTTGTTCATAATAATCAAGCACCTCTTCATTTTTCAGTAACACTTCATTAAAAATAACAGTCCCGCTGTCTGTTTGCCGCTGTCCAAAACTATCCCAATCATCCTGTATAATAATTCCTTTTCGATTAGTTGGAATTACAGCAATAACAGGTCGATCAAAACCTGTGCTCTTAGCAGAAATCAATAAGCGGGCAGAATCCATTGCCCCTGAACAAAAGCTTTTTTTTTCCACTCAATATCCATTGTGAGTTTTCTTTCTTCAATAGCAAATTTTCATCCCGCGGATTAAAGGCATTTCCCCAGAACAAATTTTTTTCGGCCGTTTCCTTATATAACTTCTCTTTCTGAAATGGAGATCCGAATAAGTGGACAGATGTCAAACATAAGAAATGATATCCGAATAAATGAGCGATCGATCCATCCACTTTTGCCAGTTCACGTGTTAATTGTAAAACTGTTTTCCAATCTTCCCCTTTCCCTCCTAGGGATTTTGGAATTATAAGCGAAAGCAAACCACTTTCACGAAGTAAGTCACGCTCAAATTTTGCCGTTCCTCCTCGTTTATCTCGCTCAATTGCTGTTTTAGCAAATTCCTTCGCTAATGAGGAAGCTATCTCAAGATAATCAGCCTTATTTTCTTTCGCTATTTTCATTAATTGAGTCCTCCTTAATTCGTCTTTATTTCTCAAAAATAATAAAGAGACTCCCCTCTCAAGATATATTCCACCTTGAATTGGGAGCCTCTAGTGACCTAGTCGGCTATTAAATTATCAGAATCTTCGTTTTAATATTAAATCTTATTAAACACATTAGTCAAGTAATGGTTAAGAATGGTTTTTTATAAAGGGTACAAATCCGCCTCTCATTACTCACTTGACAGGTAGGCTTAATGTATATTAAACTTTCTCACAAAGGTGTACGTACTTAAAAAAACAAAAAATGCTGACTGGTTTACCAGAGGCTCTTGTCGAACTCTTCTTTTTTGAAGGCTGACAAGAGCCTTTCTTTATGAAAAATTGCTTTTTAGATAAGAGTATTCCCGAAAAACAGGAGGTAATATTAATGAGTTTACAATTTGCATATTGGGCACCAAATGTAAGTGGAGGTCTGGTTATTTCGGATATTCCCCAAAGAACAGGTTGGACGTATGACGCGAATAAACGATATGCACAAATGGCCGAAAATCTTGGATTTGATTATGTTTTACTACAAACTAGATTTTTTGCAAGCTATGGGGCTGAGAATCAATTAGAAGCTGCTACGCTTGCTTCTGCATTGGCAAGTGTGACTAATAAAATTAATATCATTACAGCCGTTCTTCCTGGACTGTGGCACCCAGGTGTCGTAGCCAAAATTATCTCAACAATCGATCATATCAGCAATGGACGTGCTTCCATAAATATCGTTAGTGGATGGTTTAAAGGCGAGTTTACTGGTTATGGAGAACCATGGTTAGATCATGATGAACGTTATCGGCGTTCTGAAGAGTTTATACAAGTTCTACGGAATTTATGGACAAAGGAAGCGACTACTTTTAAGGGTGATTTTTACCGAACAAATGAAGCACCCCTAAAACCCAAACCGATTAACCCTCCAAAAATATTTCAAGGTGGCAACTCTATTGCCGCAAGAGAAATGGCAGGACGAGTGTCTGATGTTTATTTTATAAATGGAAACACACTAGAGAAATTAAAAGAACAAATAGACCATGTACGATCACTAGCTCGCTCGAATGGAAGAGAGATTCAGATTGGTGTTAATGGTTTTGTGATTGTCCGTGATACAGAAGAAAAAGCAAAACAAGTTTTAACAGATATTGTTTTACATGCAGATCAAAAGGCTGTCGAAGGATTTAAAAGCCAAGTGAAATTTGCAGGTCAAGCTTCTTCACAAGGTGAAGGAATGTGGCAAAACTCAACATTCGAGGATCTCGTTCAATACAACGACGGATTTAAAACCGGGTTAATTGGGACTGCCGAGCAAGTTGCGGACCGCATCATTGAATTGAAAAAAATCGGAGTGGATATCATCTTAACAGGATTCCTGCACTACGAAGAAGATTTACAAGTCTTCGGGGAGAAGATAATTCCTCTCGTAAGGCAAAAGGAAGCAAAGGTAAAAGAAGAAATTGCTACTACATAGCTAATAGCAAAGAATGCAACACTGGTTTAAAGTGGTCACAATACTCCGAAGTAGTACAAGTATTTGAGTTTTCATAAGCATCCTTTTTCCCTTTCAATAAAATAACAATTATAATATCAAAGTGGAACAAATTAACACGAATGGAAAATACAAATAAATACTCGGAGGTAATGAAGATGAAAGTTGTTGCAATTGTAGGGAGTATTCGTAAAGAATCTTATAACCTAAAGCTCGCTAAATTTATTCAAACTCGATATCAAGAACGGTTTGAACTTGAAATCTTAAACGTTCGAGATTTGCCTTTTTATGACCAAGATATAGAAAACGACCCTCCTGTAGTGGTAAAAGAATTTAAAAGCAAAGTGGCCAATGCAGATGCAGTCTTGTGGGTAACTCCTGAATACAATGGAACGATTCCAGGCGTATTAGGCAATGTTATCGATTGGTTATCACGTGTAGATAAAGTCATGATTGGTAAACCATCATGGATCATGGGTGCGTCCATGGGACATTTAGGAACAGTTAAAGCCCAATTACATTTGCGTGAAATTCTATTTGCTCTAGGTATCTCCTCTCCTCTGCTTCCTGGAAATGAAGTGTATGTTGGAGCAGTTCATGAAAAAATCGATAAAGAAGGTACTCTTACTCATGAACCGACTGTTCAGTTTTTAGATACGGTCGTTGATAACTTCATTACCTGGTTTAATCATCATAATCGTTAATTTAGCTAAAAAATCCTAGTAGGAATGATCCTACTAGGATTTTTTGTGCGTCTAACCTATTCATTAAACGACACTTTTCTTCGACTAGTATAAGTTGTGAGGCAGATTCACTCTTTTTGAACTAATTGCCTACTAAATCCTCTACCCTATTAAAGAAGAGCAGACTAACATGTCCATGATAAAACCTATTAAAACCATTATTAAGAAATGTATGATTCAAGAGATGCCTTCATCCTCTTCCTGCTTGAAATGAAGGGTATTTCGTCATGCCCCCATCAGCAAATAAGGTGATGCCCGTAACATAACTAGACTCCGAAGATGCCAGCCATACGGCAACCGCAGCGATTTCTTCAGGCTTTCCAATGTACCCCATCGGAATCATACTTTCAAGATCCTTTTTCTTTTCAGGATCTTCAAGCTTGTCGGCATTTATTGGTGTGGCTATTGCACCAGGACCAATGCTATTTACACGAATCCCTTTTGGCGCATATTCTAACGCCAAAGTTTCCGTAAGCAACTTCACACCACCCTTGCTTGCCGCGTAGTGAACAAATAAAGGCCAAGGAATTTTCTCATGTACACTGGACATGTTTATCACATTTCCTTTAATGTTGTTTTCTACAAAATACTTGATGGCTTCACGGCAACCTAAAAAATTACCGGTTAAATTGGTATCAATTACCCGGTTCCAGTCGCTTAAGGGCATCTCATGAGAAGGAACTGGATTTTCTATTCCTGCATTATTAATGAAAATGTCTAGTTTTCCAAATTCCTTTATGGCTGATTGCACAAGATTAATTACATCTTCTTCAACGGTGACATCACCTTTTACTGCAATAGCCTCCCCATCAGTTTTTTTGATTTCTTCTAACACACTATCTGCTTCCTCTAATTTAGTACGGTAATTAACCACGACCTTTGCCTTTTCCTGAGCAAAGCGAATGGCCATTGCTTTTCCTAAACCAGTAGATGAACCAGTTATCACAACGACCTTGCCTTCTAAATCTGTATACATTCTATCATCCTCCAATTAGCTTTTTGCGAAGCCGAGCATAACCCCAGCTATAATAATCAAGATAATTCCAAAAACGATTCCAATTAATTGGCGCTTTGTTTTCTTCTCACGTAAAATGATGATCCCGCCGAGAGTTGAAATGACTATGCCCATTTGAGATAGGGAAAAACTCGTAGCGACTCCCACACGAGGCTGTGATATAAATAAAAACATGTTTCCTGCTGCCCATATTAATCCAGGAATGATATTGCGAATTGCATACTTATTAAACGGCTTATGTTTAAACGTTAATAATAAGCCACCTACCACCATCCCGATTGCTTGAGGAAACAATGCTGACCAGCCATTAACATCAAAAAGACGTGCAACAACCACATAAACTAAATAACCAAATGTTGAGATAAGTAGAATAACGATTCCCTTTTTCAAGTTTCCCGATTTACTCTCTTTTGATTCTTTATCTTCCAGTGAGGTCAATATGATTCCAATGATAATAAATACTAAAGCCAGTACGCCTAAAATAACCGCTTTCAGTGTAGACCATTCGTGAAAAACAATGACTCCAAATAAAGTAGTAGAAATCAGCTGTAATCCCGTTGAAATCGGCATTGTTTTAGAGACACCCATTAAATCAATGCTTTTGAGCTGATTAGCTTGTCCAACAGCCCAAAAAAGTCCTGAAACAAACCCCACACCAAAAACTAGAGGTGACAACTTGATATCCGCGAAAAAATAAACCCCAATAGAAAAAATCAAAGCCCCAATCGTTGTACCGAGCGTTTGACTATAGGGACCACCACCAAGTTTCACATTAAATAAAACGATACTTCCCCAGAATAGTGCCGGTAAGAGAGCTAATAATATATCCATCTTCAACCCCCACATATGTATGTTCAAAACATAAAATCAGAAAATTTTATTTTGTCTTTTTTTAATATGTTCTCATTAAGGAAATTGAGCCATGGTAATTTTATCAATGAAAACTTCTTAGAGGGTTACTGGATTTTGATTATCTAATAACCATTTAATCTAATGAATGATAATGATGAACTCAAAAGGATAGACAAATTCAACTTCAGAAACATTGTCCAACATAAAAAGGATTGCCAGCGGCAACCCTTTTTTCTCAATATAGAGCGTAAATTGAAGAAAGAGCAAACCCAGTTAAGGTTTGCTCTTTCTGTAGAGAATACAGCAAAGTAAGGCTGTCTATGAAATCACTTTTTATATATTTTTATTTCTTCAAATGATAAGGTACAGTCGTAACAACTACATTCCTTCTATAAAGCAAGTAGGCCTTAATCAGTAAACTTGATTGGTTATGAAGAATATTGTGCCAGCCTTTCTTCGGAATAAATTGAGGGATTATTACCGTAACTTTATAGTTGGATTCCCTCGCTTTATGTTCAACCGTATCTACAAATTTAGTTAATGGCTGTATGATACTCCTATAATAAGAGTTTAGTGTCACAAGTCTAACATCTGGTTGCCACTTCTTCCATTTTTCTTCGAATTTTTTTTCATCTTCTCTTTCAAAAGAAACATAAACGGCAATAACCTGATGTGCTGAAAGAGATTTAGCATAATTTAAGGAGTTCTCAACCACATGAGTTATACCAGCCACAGGTACAATAATGATATTCCCTTCTATTGGTAAGATAGGCTCACAAGTTGTAATCCTAAGTTGGTCACCAACTGCTTCATAATGCTTTCTAATTCGATGAAAAATAACAATGATGATAGGTAAAAAAATCAAAACAGGCCAAACCTGAGTGAATTTTGTTAAAAAGAATATCATCGTGACGATAAAGCTAATAAGGGCACCAATTGAATTAATGGTTAACTTCATCATCCATCCTTTTGGCTTCTCGCGAATCCATTTAACAATCATCCCGGTCTGGGACAACGTAAATGGAATAAATACCCCTACCGCATAAAGGGGAATAAGATTTTCTGTATGTCCTCCAAATGCGATTATTAAGATGATTGATGCAAGTCCTAGTATGATAATTCCATTGGAATATCCTAATCGGTCTCCTCTAATTGTAAACGCCCTAGGTATGAATTTATCCTTTGCAAGATTTACCGCAAGCAAAGGGAAAGCAGAATAGCCAGTGTTGGCAGCAAGGATTAATATTAATGCTGTCGTACCTTGGATAAAGTAATACATAAAATTGCGTCCAAATATCTCTTCAGCAATTTGTGAAACAACAGTTACCTCTGCGCTAGGAACAATGCTTAAATAATAGGCTAAGAATACAATACCCGTAAATAACACAGCAAGTAAGGAACCCATAGCTATTAATGTTTTTGCAGCATTATTAGGCGCTGGATTTTTAAAGTTTGGAATCGCATTGGAAATCGCTTCAACTCCTGTTAATGCAGAGCTACCTGATGCAAAAGCTCTTAGAAGTATAAATAAACTGATCCCTGCTACTGGTGTTCCGATTGATGCATGTAAGTCAGGGGAAACTTCACCAGTCAAAATTTTGTATACACCTACACCAATCAGAATGAATAACGCTAAAACGAATAGATACACTGGATAGGCTAATACGGAAGCCGACTCTGTTACCCCTCTTAGGTTAAGGATGGTAAGAAGAATTACAAAAATTATAGCAATAATCACATTATATGAATGTAGGCTGGGAAAAGCAGATGTGATGGCATCTGTACCCGCAGAAACACTTACAGCCACAGTTAGGATATAGTCGACTAACAAAGATCCTCCAGCTATCAACCCAGGATTCACACCCAAATTGTTTTTTGAAACCACGTATGCTCCCCCGCCATGAGGATAAGCAAAGATAATTTGTCTATAGGACAAGATTAAAGCCATTAACAGAATCAATACACCAATGGCGATAGGAATGGAATACCAAAATGCTGCGGAACCCACTGTAATTAAAACAATTAAAATTTGTTCCGGGCCATATGCAACGGAAGACAAAGCATCAGAAGATAATATGGCCAAAGCTTTTGTTTTGTTAAGCTTTTGGTCACCTAATGCAGTAGATTTTAGAGGCCGACCTATTAAGAACCTCTTTATAGAAGATAACACTTAGAATCACCGCCATTTTTCAAATTAAGTTTATTTTGCCCAGTTATATGAAAAAAACTTCACGAAAAAAACAAGAATAAAATAGAAAAATGCCCACAAGTCATAGTTAAATAGACCTGCAGACATCATTTTTTTGTCTCACAAGCTCCACCTTCCTTCTCATATAACGCTTACGAGGTTAGCTGTCGGATTCGGACCTTTGAGTAGCCCTACCTAGAAAGGATTCACCCCTTGGATTGAAAACAATCCTAATAACGGTTCCCCCGTACCATAAGGTTTCAGCGATTTAGAAATATGAAACTGTTGATTATCATACTCCCGTGATTCGGAAAAGTAAATGAAAATTTTGCAAACAAAAAGAATAATTTTTTCTTAGAGGGGTTATGTTGTTAACAAATACTTCATTAGTGATTAAGACACATTAGTACCAAGAAAGGAGAGAACAGAATACATGCCCCAAAAAACTGATAACCCAATCATATCTGATGAGTTTTTAGATCAAGTGGCTAAAGAAATTAACGAACAATATGGTGGTCCTGCAAAGGAAAAAAATGATCAGCACCATAATAGAAATAGGGACGAACGAAGCTGAATATTTCTCTCATTTATTAACAAAAGGAATTTCCTTTCTGAATATCCCCCAAAAAAACTCTGGGTTCCTCTCACCCAGAGTTTTTTACACTAGACACCTTTCATTCCTAACCTGTTTATTACCAGTAAATTAGGAACTATCATTTGTACTTCTCTCCTCTTTGTGGTTTCTTATCAGCTCAAAATACGCTCTCACGATTTGTTATTTTCTATACTCAACTTATAGAGAAAACGTTATTTTTAGTTGAGTAAGAATAGAAATCTAGTAATCTCTCCTCCCCCTTTAGGACTCGTATATTCATTCATTATGATTAACTAATTAAAAATTATGTGCTCTTTCTTTTAACAACTTGTCCAAACCAATATAGTTTTTTCTCATAGAATGATTACAAGAAATTATTATTACCGAAAGGAGAAAACAACATTGAGTAAAACTGATGAAGTTTTATATGATTCTCCAATGGTCCCAAATGGAAAACTAATTTCTGGCCATACAAAGGAGTTTCAAAAAGATGTACTTGGCTTTCTTACCCGTTTATCAAAAGAATATGGAGACGTTGCAAAATTCCGTTTTGGACCTTTCCAAAATGTTTACCTCATTTCAAACCCGGAACTAATAAAGCAGATACTTGTAACGAAACAAAAATCCTTCGTCAAATCTAAGGACAGCAATGCTATAAAACCACTCGTTGGTGATGAAGGACTTCTTACAAGCGAAAAAGACGTTCACAGGCGCCAGAGAAGGCTTATTCAACCCTCCTTCAAAAGGTCCTAGCAATTATGCCCAGGATATGATTGATATAACAATGGACTATATTTCAACTTGGGAAAATGAGAAAGAACGGATTATTACGAAAGATATGATGAATATCGCCCTTGGGATAATAAGCAAGACCATGTTCAGCATGGATTTCAAAGATGGGTATGATGTGGTCGGAGAACCGATGGAAGCAGCCTTGAGACTTTCCGTCAAAAGGATGAGAACACTTCTTCAATTACCCTTATGGGTTCCAACTAAAAGCAACCGTGAATATAAAAATGCGATACAAAGACTTGATAAAGTGATTTATAGCATTATCGAAAAACGTAGGGAAGATGCAGAAAGACATGAAGATATGCTTGGAATTTTAATGGAGGCTCGAGATGATGAGGACGGCTTAGGTATGTCAAACCAGCAGGTACGCGATGAACTAATGACCATCTTCATTGCCGGTCACGAAACGACGGCAAATGCGCTTTCCTGGGCCATATACTTTCTTTCACAGAATCCAGAAGTGGAAACTAAACTTTTCAATGAAATAGATAGAGTAATAGGCAACCGTACTCCTACGCCTGACGATTTCATGAAATTAACATACACACAAAATATTATCAGGGAATCACTTCGCATATACCCGCCAGTCTATATCATTTCACGGGAAGCGGAGGAGGATGTGGAAATAGGTGGGCATCATTTTAAAAAAGGCGATATGTTTTTGCTAAGTCCATATGTGATGCAGCACAAGCCGGAGTATTTTGATAATCCAGATTCTTTTATTCCTGAAAGATTTGAAAACAACTATTTGAAAACTTTACCTACGTACGCTTACTTTCCGTTTAGCGGGGGGGCAAGAGTTTGTATTGGTAATCATTTTGCATTGATGGAGGCTGTGCTTGTCCTAGCGTGTATTGCTCAACGATATAGTATTAGGCTAGCACCGGACCATCATGAAGTAAAACCAATTACAACCCTTACACTCAGACCAAAGCGTGGATTGCGCATGATAGTAGAAGAAAGAAATGAAGAAGGGTTCCAACCTGGAGCTTCTGACATTTAAATGAATATAAAATGTATTACATGAACAAAACTTTCCTCCTGCTGATAAGGCCTGTTATTAACTTTTTAAGAGCCGGACCTATTTTGGTGGACATCTGAATTACAAAAGGAGGGATGAAAATGTATATGCTTCATTCACACAAGATGGGTACCATCCACACTGAAATGCACTATCTAGGGATGGCTTCACAGGTATTTGCCGGTTATTTAGAATTTCTACAGGATAGTGAACAGGTGCAGGACACCGATTACCTACATCCACTTTCTTTCTCCACATTATGTGAGAGTGAATAGAATAGCCTCACAGTTTTTTTTAATAATTATAGAAGAAACCGACCCTATTAAGGTCGGCTTTTTTTATTTTCTTAGCAGTAGCCGCCATATCCTTGAACCGGGGCATATCCACCGTCAAATCCACCACCGTATCCACCACCACAAAAGCTAGCTCCAACAATTATTAACAATATAAACAAAACAACTATAAAGGCGAAACCTCCACCAAATCCAAATCCGCCGTCACAACTTGACTCACAACCTGACATATAGAAACATCTCCTTATTTGTTTTTATAGAAGAACTTAAATGGGTTAGTTCATCTTATGCACTAGTCAGGAAAATGACAGCAATAATACAATTTAACTTTTTTTGGTCTTATAATTAGTTATTTCATGATCTTCACTGAATATTGAATAGGATGAAAATTACATTGCATCAGCTTTATATTTTAAAGTCTCACTTATATATTGTATATTTTCAGATGATTAACCGTACTTTAAGAAAAGATTGAAGGTGATAGGATGGCCAAAATGCTTCCAGTTTTATTAATTTTATTAGGTACATATTTACTTATTATGGTCATTGACAACTTACAGGGTTTGAATATGTTCCAATCTCTCTATAACATTAAACAATATTTCACAGTCGCTCGTGGAGAAGATTACTTTCTCCTCTTTTCATTCATTTTTTTCTTTCTATTTTTGAGTATCTTCACAGCCATAAAAAACCAACAGCCTCCCTCTTCATGAAACTGTTGGTTTTATTTTTTGCTTTATATATGCTGTAATCAATAATAGAATGGGGACTCCTATAAACAAAGGTAGATGCAGCAAGTAAGGAACAATTTTGAGTCCTTCATCTATATGAGCCTGATAGCTAGGGGCAATCATAAGCGAAGAGAAGAAAATAACACCGCCAATCACATAAATGGATATAGAGGAAGGTTTCATTTGAAATAAATCGGTTGCTCCAATCACGGCACAAAAGAAAAAGATGGATATTATAATGAAACCTAAAATGATTAGTAGAATAAGGATGAACGGATCCAATCTTTCAATAAAATCAACGATATTAATATAACTGACTGCTGAAAGAGCAGGGGAAGTAGATCGGAATACGGCATCTGGGCCTAGTACGCACAAAAGAATAATCGAATTAATGGTTAAGGAAACCCCACCTATTATAATAGCTGATAGGCCAACTTTTACAGCCTGACTCTTTTTATTCAAATACGGAAGAATCATCGTGAACGTAATCAATTCTCCAAAAGGTACGGTGATACCAGTAGGAAACAACTCTTTCCATACCTTTCTCCATCCGTTGCCTAATACAGGCTGTAGATTTTCCAACTTTATATATCCGCCCAATACAAACACAACATTCAGAATCAAAAGGGTCACAATAATAATGCCAAAACATAAGCATGCTACTCGTGCGAAGGCTTCCAGCCCTAGGTGAACTCCATAAATTAAAACAAGTGTCATGCATATCCCTAGCGTTATAATGGATGTACGATTATAAGTGGAGCTAATTAATAATTCTTCAAAATCCCGTAATACTCTTGAAGCAAGATAAACAAAATAGATAATATAGCAAAAACTGATGACACCACCTACATATTTGCCCCAGATTTTACGGACATAGCCGGTCATTGGTATGTCAGGATATTTCTTATATAAAGAAATATACACTAAATACAGTACACATCCGATAAGGGTTGATAAAAGAGTCACAATCCAGACATCTTGCTTGGCACCCTTCCCTATATCTAGCAGTATATTACTTCCAAACATAAAAATTACCATCATACAAAATAACTGAAATCCATCAATTTTTATTTTGACCAATGACTGCTCATCTCCTCATTTCATTTATTTCGGCTCATAAGGTTCCATTCGCATTCCGGAATTTATTACATTGACGTTGACCTTCATCGATATCTTCGCATCTGAAAATAGGTTATCCCAATTTTTTTTATGCTGACGCCAATAATCCGGGTTTGTTCGAGACAGGGCATCACCAAAACCGAAAATGTCTGCCTTTTCTTTTTGAGCGATGCTAATGGTCTTTTTAATTTGCTTTTTTAGTTTATTTTCCATTTTTTTTCGAACTCTTTTAACAACTTAGTATTACTTAAATCCAGTTCACATGATGTATCTACCGTTTCAGCCATCACGTTCAAGCTTGTGTGAATGACAGGTTGTTCATGATGGATATCTGTTTTTATTTTGCTTTTTACTCCGATAGCGTTGATCGTCACATTCCCCTTATCACCGCAAGGTAACACAACTGGGGTCCTATTTATTTCCGATGTAACGAAATTAGCAGCTCGGGCGGTTTCTCCATCTAACCATCTCACCAAATTTCCTTTTCTAAATATGGCTAATCCTTTTGCCTCTAAAATAGCTGGGGTTGTCGTCTCAAAATTGCTTGTTTGCTTCGCCTTCTTTGAATCATTCCTTATACTAATTCCGGGAAGTAATACGTCCTTACCTTCACTCAAAAGCGCTGAAATGGCTTCATATACTAACACTTCACTAGATGATCCATGCATTTGTTGATTATTTTTAGTTGTGCTTACGATATTTTTACCCGGAGTAATCTCAAGTGGTTCAATTACACTAAGCACATCCTCAGCAGTCTTCCCGCGCGCAATAAAAATGGGGATACTTGTCCGTGCACCTTTGCCTCTATCAAAAGCATCAAATAATAAATCAATACCATTTCGTGCTAACTCTTCATCTATAACAATGAGCGAAAGATGTGAAATCATATTTTCTCTCGGAATAACGGCGGATTCCTTTCCAAAAGCCTCCTGCATCGTTCTTGCCGTTATCGTATAGTTGATGATAGCGAGACCCTGACCTCCTGAAGAACCGGTTTGAGATATCCCACTCGGATTAATGACTTGATATGTTACTCTGTACGGTTGTTCTGGATCGTCGTTTTGATCAATTCCCATCCCTGTAATGACCCCTAGCTGGTTTAATTCTCGATAATTCGAACATCCTGAAATCAATAAACAAATGGCTGTGATCCATAAAAGTGAACTATTAATTTTCATTTTTTTGTCCTCATTCGTCTTTAGCCGAGTTTTATTTGTTTGACGATTTTTTCAAAAGTGATGGTAAAGGGAAACGAAAAAAACCATCTTTTTGCTCCTTTAAACGAAAAGGAGCAAAAGGAGCAAAAGGAGCAAAATACGGTACACCAAAAGACCTCAGACTGCTCATATGAAGCCAGATACATAAGGTGGTAAGCAAAATTCCATACAAGCCAATAAATGCTGAAATCATAATAAAGATAAAGCGTAATCCGCGAGTCACATTAACAATACTAGTATTGGGCAATGTAAAACTGCTGATAGCGGAAACGGCGACAATGATGACCACTGCTGCTGACACAAATCCCGCTTCAACAGCTGCCTGCCCTAAAATAAGTGCCCCTACAATTGATACAGCTGGTCCGATCGCTCTTGGCATTCGAATTCCTGCCTCACGCAACATCTCAAACGCCAGTTCCATCACTAATATTTCGACAATCGCCGGAAAAGGAACAATTTCTCTTTGTGCCATTAAGCTAACTATTAATGTGGTTGGAATAAGCCCCTGGTGATGGGTAATCAGTGCCAAATACATAGCAGAAGCATATATCGAAAGAATAAAGGCTCCAAATCTTAACAACCTTAAAAAGGAACTAGTATAAGGATTTTGATAGTAGTCCTCAGGAGATTGGAAAAATTGAGAAAATATTACAGGGGTGATTAAAACAAAAGGTGTTCCTTGAATAATGATGGCAATTCGTCCTTCCAATAAATTCCCTACGACGGCATCAGGTCGTTCCGTATTTAAAGAAGCGGAAAAATAGTCATTCCATCATCTTGAATAAATTCCTCAATGTAATTTGATTCAAGAACACCATCTATATCAATACCCTTTAATCGTTCTTTAACTTCCTGTAAAATGCTCTCATCTGCAATTCCCTGAATGTAAATAATCCCTACATCGGTTTGAGTGACTTTCCGACTTTCATGCTTTCTAAGCGTACATTAGGATTCTGAATTCTTGCCCGTATTAAAGACGTATTGGTTCTTAAATTCTCCGTAAAACTATCTTTTGGTCCTCTAATGACCGTTTGACTTGACGGTTCTGTAATCGCTCGGGATTGCATTTTTTTCGTACTGGCAATGATTGCTTTGGGACTTCCATTCAGCAGTACTGCCGTATCCCCTGTCAAAACCGCTGACACGAATTCCTGCCAATTTTCTACTACGGTTAATTGAGATACAGTGAAAATGTGGCTTGTTTGTTCTTCTTTGAACGTCAACACTTGATCATTTTCTTTTAACCACTGAATTAACGGGTCCACTATGTTTTCATTTATGATGCTATCATCAGCTAATCCATCAAGATGAATAATAGCTGCTCGTAACGTTTTTTGGTGTGGAGACTCAATCACTCGAACAGTCAAATCTGAACTGTGTCCAAGTTCATTCATTACTCTCACTACATTTTCATTCACATCGTCGTATAAGGTGCTTACTGTTATACGATTTGTTGAATGTTTTTCTTTAGACTTTATTAGAGAACGCCTGTTTCGCATTTCCCTCCCCCCATTTAGATGAATATGTTCGTTCAGCAATGATTGATTTTATTGTTTGTATCTACTTTAGAAATATGTATAAAAAGGTTA
Organism: Peribacillus butanolivorans; assembly: GCF_001273755.1. Taxonomy (GTDB): domain Bacteria; phylum Bacillota; class Bacilli; order Bacillales; family DSM-1321; genus Peribacillus; species Peribacillus butanolivorans. The sequence goes on along the minus strand of NZ_LGYA01000001.1, from coordinate 596,625 downwards.
CAGAGAAAAATATTGAAAATTACTCTCTTTATTTTTAGTGCTTAGATCCGATTAAGAAATGTATAGGTGTGGTTATGATACAAGTAATTGAAAAATTGTGATTTTATAAAAAAAGGAAATCAACCAGTTATTAAAATAGGAAGAATTCCTTTATCGAAATTATAAAGAGTAAAGAACCCAAATTCCTCATATTGAAATTTGAGTTCTTTGTTTACAAAGATGTACTTATATGAACGGGAATCTAGATATAAGTATTTTCAGTAGTTAGTTCCTCACAACATTTATTTCCTGAAAAATAGGCTCTTCAAAAGTAAGGATTCTAATACAAAAATAAATTAACTTTAACAAATGACATTTTATAAGAATAAGTATCAAAAAATGTTTAAATAATATCCACAATCATTCTCTCCTGTTAAAGATATAATTTTTCTGTTCCCCTACATAAATTGACATTATTCTGAATTATGATATATTAATATAGTTACTTTAGTACACAAAAGCGTTTAATCACAGAAGAATCCTTTGATTTTTATTAAAATAATATTTTATTAAAATAACGGAAGAAAGGCATGAATATCATGGAAAAGACTCATCATGATTTACAAAGGGGCTTATTGCCAAGACATGTCCAGTTTATTGCATTAGCAGGAATGATAGGAACAGGGATCTTTAAGGGGAGCTCAGATACATTAAATATGGCTGGTCCAAGTGTTGTGATAGCCTATTTAATAGGGGGCCTATTGTTATTTATTGTAATGGCAGCTTTAGGAGAAATGGCAACCGTTTTTCCCAATTTGAACGTACAACATCTTATAAATAAAGCTTTTGGGTTTCAATTATCCTTTATTGTGGGATGGCTCTATTGGTTTAACTGGATTATCGTGATCATTGTAGAAATAGTAGCAGCCGGAAGCTTTTTACAATACTGGTTTCCCTCTTTACCATTATGGCTACTAAGTATACTTTGCGCGTCAGTAGTAATAGGAATAAATTTGTTTCAAGTAAAATACTATGGAGAACTCGAGTTTTGGTTTGCAGGTATTAAAATAATAACTTTAATTGCTTTTATTATTTTAGGAGCTTTGATCCTGCTAGGAATTTTCCCTAGTTCTGCTTCATTTTCTAATTATACGGAACATGGTGGCTTTTTCCCCCAAGGAATTGGAGGCATGTTAAGTGCACTTTTAGTTGTAATGTTTTCATATGGGGGTGCTGAATTAATTGGTGTAGCTGTCACAGAAACAAAAGATAGTCAGCGAGTTATACCAAAAATTATTAAAGGAACAGTATGGCGGGTAATCCTTTTTTACGTCTTGCCAATTCTTATTATTTGCGGAGTAATACCTTGGAACCAAGTAAGTACTGAAGAGAGTCCTTTCGTTCAGGTTTTCAGCTTAACAGGACTTCCAGGAGCTGCTGATATTATGAATTTCGTTCTATTAACAGCTGTCTTATCAGCTGCAAATTCAGGTATATACGCTACATCAAGAACATTGTTTACTCTTTCTCAGAACGGAGAAGCCCCTAAGGTATTTATAAAAACAACCAAAAAGGGTATCCCACTTAATGGAATATTTTTAACTGCATTATGTATATTAGTTGGTGTGTTTTTATCCTATTTGACTCCCGATCTGATATTAAGCTATCTAATGGCTATCCCTGGCTTTACCGTTTTATTATTATGGATCAGTATATGTTCTGCGCAATTGAAGCTCCGTAAACAATACACTGACGAACCAGGTTTCCGGGTAAAATGGTACCCATATACAACTATATTTGCGATCATAGCTTTAAGCTTTATTTTTATTGCTTTTATCTTTAATAAACAAAATATAATTGGTACCACTGTATGTCTTGTAACTGTAGCAGTATTTATCCTGCTCTCTTTTATAGTCAAACAAAAAAAATTAGCTAAGAAATAGACATACTTCTTTTGAATTACAATTAAGTCTGGGAATTTAATTCCCAGACTTTTTTATAATTCCTTATTTAGTTTTAACATAAGGTACCTTATAAGAATGAAGCCCTGAAATTTTTGATTTCAGGGCTTTTTTCTTCAATATTAAAGGCTTTATGTACATCGAGAAAGTTCTGCGATAATCAAGACTGTATTAATCGGACATCTTCATTGAGTGCTACCAAACTTGGCCCAGTAATGGGGGACAAGAGAAAAAACACTCCATGTCTCGTATAAGTTATGAACATTAAATAGGAATTGTTTTTCTTATAGGAAATTGTGTCCATTATACAGCCAAAGTAGAAATTGGATGGGGAAGGAAGTTTTGAATACCCGTACTTTAACATTATTCTTGTTTATATTTTCAACATACGTATGTTAAAATAACCAATGAACCAATCATCCTACAAATTTGAGGTGTATATATTGACCATATCTAAAACAAATCGTTTATCACTTGTAGAACAAGTTGTTTCCCAAATTGAATCGTTAATCGAATCTGGCGAATGGAAGATTGGAAATCAGATTCCTCCTGAAATGGATTTGATAAAACAGTTCGATGTGAGTAGAAATACATTAAGAGAAGCTGTACGATCACTTGTTTATGCAGGTCTTTTAGTAACAAAACAAGGAAAGGGAACGTTCGTCAAGTCATCTAGTGCCCTGGGGGTTGCATTTCAAAGAAGGATCCAGCAGTCAGGTATATTAGAGACGTTAGAGGTTCGTCATGCACTTGAAAGAGAAGGAGCACAATTAGCTGCACTAAGACGTAACCAAGAAGATATAGAACAAATGAGTATTCATATTGAAGCATGTCGTAAGGCTGCTGAAGCAAAGGATAGAAAGGCTTACGAAGAAGCTGATATTCAGTTACATAAATCAATTATGGGTTCATCACATAATGATTTATTGATTGATTTGTACGAACATATGGAAGATTCTTTGCATGCTTCCATCCATCAGATAGCTGAGATGAGTTCAGATGGGAACTTTCATTTGAACATTCATTGTAACCTTGTAGATGCCATCATCGAACAAGATGTAAATCGGGCAATTGAAACAGTGAATGAATACATTGCACAATTCAAAAAATCTTTAGTTTAAGTACGGAGGACAAATTATGGGTATTCATCAAGCGGCAAATCAACTAGAACAAACAAAAATAGATCTTAAACCTAGAATTGGACTACTTATTATCGGGATCATTCTGATTGGGGCAAACCTAAGAGCTCCTTTAACATCTGTAGGACCTCTGGTCACTTCGATTCGGGATAATTTGGGAATATCCAATACACTATCAGGTTCATTAACAACATTGCCTTTGCTTGCTTTTGCACTCTTATCTCCATTTGCACCTAAGTTAGCTCGACGTTTTGGAATGGAGCTTACCCTATTCATTTCCTTAATCTTATTAACGGTCGGGATTGGGATACGATCTATTGGCGGAGTGACGACATTGTTTTTAGGAACCATTTTAATTGGGTTAGCCATCGCTATTGGCAATGTATTGTTACCCAGTCTTATTAAACATAACTTTGCACGGAATATCGGTTTGATGACAGGAATTTATGCAGTTTCCATGAATTTATGTGGTGCAATAGGGTCCGGTATCAGTATTCCCATTTCCTCTTTATCAGGGTTAGGATGGGCTGGTGCCCTTGGATGTTGGGGAATTTTATCTCTTATTACCGTTTTCTTTTGGATGCCACAATTAAAAAAGCCATTCAGGTCCGATAAGGATGAACAAACGGCTCAAAAGGTAAAAAACATTAACTTATGGCGTTCGGGTCTAGCATGGCAGATCACTTTATTCATGGGACTGCAATCGTTTATCTTCTATACAGTAATTACCTGGATGCCAGAAATTCTGGAGCAAAAAGGACTAAATGCTGATGAAGCTGGCTGGATGCTATCCATCATGCAGCTTGCCGTCATTCCTATAACATTCATTGTGCCAATTTTAGCTGGACGCTTACAAAGTCAGCGTTTGTTAGTAGTCCCACCTGTTATTTTTCTTTTTGTAGGGATATTCGGAATTTTGTACGGAAGCACGCTGCTTATCCCAGTATGCATGATTTTGATTGGGGTTGGAGTCGGAACTATATTTAGTTTATCCATGATGTTCTTTAGTCTTCGTACACAAAGTACCCATGAGGCGACGGAACTATCCGGAATGGCTCAATCATTTGGTTATCTTTTAGCTGCTGTTGGACCAGTATTATTTGGAGGGCTACATGACATTACACACAGTTGGACGATTCCCTTATTAATGTTAATCGTAGTATCAGCTCTAATTTTCATTGTTGGAATGCGTGCAGGAAAAAACGAATATGTAACAACTCATTAATCGCTTTAATAAATGTTTCTGATATGTGCACAAATATTTTTTATGATTTTAAGCACGAACTTTCTGATAGAACAGCCTTATCTCTATTTTTTATAGGGGTAAGGTTGTTTTATTTTACTCATAACTGATTGACTGCTTTTTAACTTCTTCTTTTTATCGAAATCACCTCTCATTGTTCTTATATTGATTAATCTGATTTGTACGAGTGCCTTAAGTATTTCTTATTTACCGCTCCCATAATTCGCAGAGTCTAAAATGAATAAACTTTGTATTCAATATTCGATAACCTATTAAAATGAATTCTGCCCTCCCTCGTATCGTATAAAAAAGATAAGATTACATCAAATGAAACATCACCTTTGGAAATGCAAGCTAGTGCAGCGGAAACAGAAGAACTGTCAATCCGAATAGTTCAAGCCAGTGCCCCAGTTTCGGGAGAAATAGTAAAAGCACCTTCAACGCAATTTTGTTAAAGCAACTATGATCACTTTATTAAAAGATCAGGATAGCACTAATGATGAATGGTATCGTAAAGCACTACGTGTTGTTTAAGTAACGAAACGAATGATAAAAGTAATAGTAGGTGTATATGTAGCCTTTGCTCCTTTTGAGCAAAGGCTACTATTATATATGAGTTTCTACATATATTATTGGGTGATTTCTATATTAATCGATTTTGAAATTATTAAGCGGATATATTATTATCATTAGAATCAAATGCGGAAGGTGCTGCAGAAACTCCTCTTTTTCTCTCAATCCAGTTGACTATTAAAAATGTAAGAAGACTTACTAAGCATCCAGCGACAACTGCCATAATACCAAATGGCTCTTTTGCCAGTTGCCATGCAACCCCAACGATTGTTCCTGTTATTATGGAGTAAAAACCAGCATTAGGAGTTACCTTATCCCACATCAATCCAAGGATATATGCAGCGAATGGTCCCGTGGAGCGAATTGTAAAAGCAAACACGAGTAAAGGAATAATTTGTTGACTGAATAATGATATTCCTATAGCTAGGAGGCCTGATAAAACTACTAGACTTTTACTTAACTTCAACTCATTTTGCACTGATTTTTTCAAGATCGGTCCATGGATATCTTTTACATATACACTAGCTACAGCAAGCAAATTACCTGAAGCACTAGACAATGTAGCGGAAATTACTCCTGAGAGGAGGAGTCCTGCAATTAGAGGTGGCAATAGTTCAACAGAAACTGTAGCTAATGCATTGTTTGCATCAATATTAGGGAAAGCTGATAAAGCGATTAATCCTAGTAAGGCTGGTATAAAGGCATATACAGACATGAGGATTCCACATAAGAGAGAACCTATAACAGCTGTTTTTTCATTTCGTGCAGAGTAGTATCTTTGGACAGCTTCTTGACCCGTAGAGAAGGTCATGAAATACAACACAATCAGTCCTAATATGGTTTTCCAACCGATTTTGGTAAACCCTAACTGTTCGGGCGGAATGTTAGAAATCACAGTATCAAAGCCACCTGCACTAGATAATGCAAATGGAACAGCGATTGCAAATCCAAAAACAATGATGAAAAATTGAACAAAGTCTGTGAGAGTAACACTCCACATCCCACCAAGATACGTATAAAAAACTACACCAATTCCCGATATTAATATTGCCCAAGTTAAGTTAAATCCTGTTAAAACATGGACAATTGTTGCCGTTGCAGTAATTTGAACCGCTGCTAAGGCTACCGAGGCAATCACAGATAATATACTGGAAAATGCATAACTACTTTTCCCATACCTCCTTCCAATGATTTCTGGTACAGTTGTTGCCATAGTTTTGCGCATGAGAGGTGCAATAAATGATACTAATAAAATTCCAATTCCTGCAGAAACAACATACCAACCAGCTGAAAGTCCCCATTCACCATAAGCTTTAGAAGCTACACCGATTGAACTTCCTCCCCCAATCTCAGTGGCTGCAAGCGTGCCGGCAAGCATAATCGGACCTAACCTTCTACCTGCAAGATGGTAATCGTTACTATCTTTAATTTTTGTTTTCGCATATAACCCAATACCAATCATGGCCGCCATGTATACGATAATAATTGTCCAAATAATTCCCATCAAATATCCTCCCATCTCATATACAGATTACAGATTAAGCAACTTTTTAGCCTTGCTGAATGAGTCATTTAATATATAAGCTTTTATCTTGAGCCTCATCAATTATTTATATTCCAATATTCTGATAACTTCTTTTGAAAACTTTTCCGGCTGGCTTCTGATAGGCACACTGACCCTGGATAATAATTTGGCCATTAACGATAACTGTATCAATACCTATGTTGTATTGCCTAGAATTTTCGTAGGTCGCCTGATCGATTATTTGATTTGGATCAAATATGACAATATCCGCTGCCATCCCTTCTCTGATAATTCCTCTATCCTGCAGACCGATGATTCTCGCTGGCTGCGAGGTCATTCTGCGAATCATATTCTCTAAAGATAAAATTTTCTCATCTCTTACATATTTCCCAAGGATTCTAGGAAAAGAACCATATGCTCTTGGGTGTGGTTCTCCCCCGAGTAAACCGTCGCTTCCAATAGTTCCGGCTGGATGTGCAAGAATCATTTTCACTGACTCTTCATTCATTACAAAATCTATCATCCCAACCGCGTTTCTTTCATATAAGATTAAATCTAAGGCAACACCCGCATAGTCTTTACGGCCTTCTATATCTGCGATTTCTTCAATTGTCTTTCCAACATAGTTTTGCTTCTCAGTTGATTCAACGGAAGTAATGACAATCCCGTCCCATCCTGCCCACTTTGACATACTATCCCAGCCCTTGAATGCTGTAGCCATTTCCTGAATCATAACTTTGCGCATATCCGGATCTTTAAGTCTTTTTAGCATCTCCTCAGTTCCCCCATTATGAGCCCAAGGAGGTAGGATCGCACTTAACATTGTACTTCCAGCGGTATATGGATACTGATCAAACGTTACTTCCAGGCCATCTTCGCGAGCATTATCAATTTTCTTTAACACTTGTGGTGTCTTATGCCAATTATCCTTCCCACAATTCTTTAAATGTGAAAAATGCAGATGTGCTCCACATCTCTTCATCATATCAATTAATTCTTGCATAGATTCTAAGATTTCATCGCCTTCACTGCGTTGATGGATTACTAAGGGAACTCCATATTCTGCAATCACTTCACATAAGGCTTCTAGTTCTTTCATTTCTGCAAAACAGCAAGGAGGATATATCAATCCAGTTGATAAACCAACAGCTCCTTCATCTAATGAACGACGGAGTACTACCTGCATCTTTTTTATTTCTTCATCTGTTGCTGGTCGGTTATCAAGGCCCATAACTTCCATTCGAATATTGCCATGTGGAGCAAGAACAGCTAAATTATAACTGGGTTTATTGGCTTCAATTTTCTTTAGATACTCTTCGATTGTTGTCCAATCCCAGTCAATCGGAGGTGTACCATCTAATCCTGCTAAATTTTTTCTCCATGGTGACACATAATTTTTGGGTAAAGGAGCTGCAGCAATACCATCCTGTCCAAGGAGATCTGTCGTAATCCCTTGTCGAACTTTTGCTTCAATCAAAGGTTCGTCAAGAATAACTAAGTCTGAATGAGTATGCATATCTATAAATCCAGGACTTACAACTTGATGTTTTGCATCAATCTCTTCATTCGATCGGCAATTCATCAATTTCCCTATCTTTATAATTTCCCCTTTGTCTATAGCTATATCGCCGTAATACCATGGTGACCCTGTACCATCTATGATTTTCCCGTTTCGAATAATAAGATCATACATATTTTACATTCTCCTTTTCTATAGATTTTACTGATGTTAGTGCCTTTATTATGGCTGTGTACCCTGCTGTAGCTTTGACCAATTGATCTATCTCTATATATTCGTCATCAATATGAGCCAGAGATTCTAGTGAGGGTCCAAAGCCAATAGTCGGAATATTTGCTTCCCCAGCAAAGTGACTTCCATTTGTGCAAAAGGAATAATGTGATAATTCTGTTGATAGTCCAATGGAAACCAGTTCTTTATAAGTCTTTTGTACAAAATCTACGTCATCATCGAATAACCAGCCTGGGAAAAACCGTTCATCACTTATTAAAGCTCCTGTATAACAGCTTTCCTCTCCTTTTGCATATTTTACTGTTGCTTTAAATGCTTGATCTTCTGAACTGAGCTTATCAATTAATTTAACAATAGGATTCAAAACAGATTCTTTTGTTTCCCCAACTAATAAACGGCGGTCAAAAGTTGCCGTACATATCGACGGAACCACTGACGCTCCTGGATATGGGGATGATTTAATGTCTGTTAATTCAAGAATTCCTTGTCCCATGGCTTTATGCTCCATGACTGGCAATTGGCGAATGGATGAAATAAGTTTCATCATTTGATATACAGCATTTATCCCCTTTTCTGGATTAGAGGAGTGAGCAGGTTTTCCAACCGTTTCAATGACTATTTCTGCACGGCCTCTCTGCCCACGGTTAAGTTTTAAATTTGTGGCCTCCCCTATCACAACATAATCCGGGTTCATTAATTCATTAACACGTCTTGTTGCTACACCTTCAAAACACTCTTCGTGAACACTACAGGAAACTACCACTTTTCCTGGAAAGGATTTTCTAGTATCTTCAGCAAAATGTATACTAGAGGAAATCATGGCGCTGACTGCACCTTTCATATCTGATGTTCCTCTCCCGAAGATTTTCCCGTCTTTTATTTGTCCTGAAAAAGGATCATGTGTCCACTGATCATACTGCACGGGTACTGTATCAATATGGCCATCCAACAATACAGTTGGACCTGGTTGATTCCCTACCATGACAAGCATGACGTTCCCTAACTCATCTACAATTACATCATCAAAGTCGTTTTGTTTTGCGTATGATTGAATTTGGTTCGCAATTACACCTTCCTGACCAGAATAACTTTCTATTCTTACTAATGACTGACAAAGGTCGATTACATTTCGTTTTCTTTTTTCAGATAACATACATATCTCCTCCTTCATATTCACCCTTCGTTTTTCAAAAATTAATTTGGACAATAACCTTCCCATACTACTTTTTGATAATGCAAAGGATCCGTATCACCTTCAGTGCTTATAAGCAGAACTCGCGAATTAGAGTCTAATAATATGTCTTGGCATATTTGAGGATCATTCGCCATTTTCCGTAAATAATATAACAATCCAAGTGTTACTGCTCCTGATTCCCCTGAGACCACTCGTGGGTCACTCTTTAATGGATTACCGTATACTCGCATTCCAAGTGCAGTAATATTATCGTTGCATGAAAACGATCCCTTGGCGTATTGGCGAAGTAAACGAAAAGCTCTTATATTCGGCTCCCCACAAGCCAAGCCTGCCATGATTGTGTTCATTTCTCCAGTCACGATTTCTCTATTACCCTCTTTACTTGCAAAAGATTGATAATAGCAATCTGCTTTATCTGGTTCGACCACAATGATGATTGGCGGATTACTTTTGTAATTCTGTCTCATGTAGGCAGCAATGGCCCCCGCGAAAGACCCTACACCAGCTTGGAGAAAGATATGTGTCGGATGTTGCCCACCCTCCGCTTTTATTTGTTCTACTACTTCCTTCGCCATGGATGCATACCCCTGCATAATCCACAGTGGAATATGTTCATATCCCTCCCAGGCAGTATCCTGAATCATGATCCATCCATTATCATTTGCTAAGTCTGCACACATCCTAACAGAATCATCGTAATTTAGTTCTGTAATATCTGCCACAGCGCCTTCATTGCGAATCGCATTCAGTCTGTGTAATGATGATCCTTTTGGCATATATATAACAGATTTATGGCCAAGTTCTCTTGCTGCCCATGCAACCCCACGGCCGTGATTTCCATCCGTTGCTGAAATAAATGTCAATTCACCAAGCTTTTCTCTGTATGTTGACGATTGTAATGCCTTAAAAGAAAGGTTTTCAATATTTTCTCCTAGACGATAAGCCAAGTACTTAGCAACTGCGTAAATGCCCCCCATTACTTTAAAAGCATTGAGGCCAAATCTATATGACTCATCTTTTACTCTTATATCTGCAACATTCAAATGCTCGGCTAAATTTTTCAAATTGTATAAAGGAGTTTCCGAGTATGAGCTATGGGTTTTTTGAAACTCATGAACTTTTTCTATTTCTTTTTCTTGAAAAAACGATAATTCCTCATCGTTATATTCAATTGAATAGTAATTATTATTGGTCCACTTTATATCGGTTTGTACTGTTTTTTGCATGAATACCCCTCCTAATTTAATGTGGCGATTACTTCTATTTCAACTAATGCTCCTTTCGGAATAGCTGAAACCTCTACACAACTCCTTGCAGGTTTATGTAGAGAAAAATATGAACCATATACTTCATTAACACTTTGAAATGATTCGATTGAATCCAGAAAAATTGTTGTTTTTATAATATCTTCTAATGTAAGATTCAACTCCGATAACAAGCCAGCAATGTTTTTGATTATTTGTTCTGTTTGCTCAGCTGCTGTATTTCCTACAATATTTCCATTTTCAATATCCAATGGCAACATGCCTGATAAATAGGCTAATCCATTAACTGTAACTGCTTGTGAATATGGACCAACTGCTGTTGGTGCTTTTTTTGTGTGAACTTGCTGAATCATAAATTTATCCTCCTTTAGTGTGTTCAATAGTATAAAAAGCAAAATTCGTGCCAATTTGGTAAGGCCTTAAAAATTAGAGAATTAAACAAAAACGACAACCATGTGCGTATCAAAATGAGACGCACATGGTTGTCGTTTTAACTAAAGATTCAGTTTTTTGTACAAATAAGGATAGAAGTATCAATTTGAGATTAAGTATCAATTTGATACTTATTAATTTTCCGAAATAATGTGGCTCTTCCGATTCCTAATAAATCACTGGCATCCTCGATATTAAGATTATGATAATGTACAAATTTAAGAGCCTTTTTAATCATTTCCTTTTCCATCTCAACAAGGGAGAAGGATGATGTAGCTCTAGGAATACTCTGCTTATTAATGGATAATTTACGATGAATTAATGCCTCAGCTTTTTCCATTGTAATCCACCCATTTGTTATGAAATTAAATAAGTACTCAATAAAGTTTTTTAATTCCCGGACATTTCCCTTCCATGGATAATTTATCATTAGTTCTTTGACACCTATCTCCATCCCCAATACATTCGCTTGAAAAAGTTCATTGAATATAGTAATAAAGTGATCACTGAGAGCAAGAATATCTTCTTTCCGGCTTCGCAGGGGAGGAATGATGATTGGAATAACATTTAATCTAAAGTATAAATCTTCTCTAAAATCCCCCTTACTCACCATTTCTTGTAAGTCTTTATTCGTTGCTGCAATAATCCGGACGTCAACCGGGATAGGGTGCGTTCCACCAAGATGTTCTATTTCTCTTTCTTGCAAAACACGCAGTAATTTAACTTGAAGAAGCTGCGGCATTTCCCCGATTTCATCCAGAAAAATAGAACCCTTATTTGCCAACTCAAACTTTCCTAATTTCCCTTTGTTATTAGCACCAGTAAATGCTCCTTTTTCATACCCGAATAACTCACTCTCTAATAAATTCTCCGGAATAGCGCCACAATTAACCGTTATAAATGGTTCCTCTTTCCGCATACTTGCTTTATGTATGGCTTTAGCAAATTCCTCTTTACCCGTCCCGCTTTCTCCTTGAATTAAAACTGTAGAATTAGATTGTGAAACTTTAAATGCATATTCTTTAACCTCTAATATCGAAGGACTTACACCAATTATTTGACCAAACGGTTTCTTTTGTTCCTCTGTAGCCTTTTCTGCAAGATTACGAATTTCATTAACGTCTTGAATACTTATTAGATATTCTGAATATGGTTCAACTCCAGCGAGTTTTTGTTTGATAATAAACAAAGTTTTCTCTTGTTTCCTTATGGTGAGAGAAATAGTTTGGCTAAATTCTCCCGATTTCTGAACTATATCTCTTAATAACTTTTCCACTTGTATTGGAAGAGAAGATCTATCATCAATACCTAATAACATTTTTGCTTTAAAATTAATTTCTTGATGGCATCCCCTTTCATTTATTACGATAATTCCTTGATTAAAGAGATTCATGATTTTATCCATCTTTTCTGAACTTCTAGTAAGCTGGCGAATCATATCATGTTCATGTAATTTACTCGATAAAAGATCAGCCATTTTATTCAGAAAGGTTAAGATTCCTTCAGTATTTTCAAACAAGCGCCTTCGCTGCTCCTGGTCAAAAGCCAATAATCCTATTACACCTAAAGCTTGGTCTTTATAGGTAATAGGTGCACATATCTCTCCTGTTTCCGAGCAATTCTCGTAAAACCTGCATCTTTCACAAACCTGCTCATACCCTGGGTTTTCGATAATTACTGGCTGTCCTGTACGTATGGCAGATTGATAAACTAAATCGCCTTCCATCTTATGGAGAATACTTATTTTTTGCTCTCCGGTACCTGCAACTCTTATAAAGTGATGGTTTGCAATCTCCACTTCAATCTTCAAGACAGCCGCAATTGCATCCGCTATCCGCTGAACAACAGGCTGAATATCCATCAGATCCATTTAGACACCTCGATTCAACAGAAATACATTTTTCTATTCTTTGACTCAAAATTCAATTTTCACAACTTTATAAAGAAGTTGAGATCTAATCACAGTTTAAAAAGAATGAATCTACAGTTGTGTTAGCTTATGCATTATAAAAACCTCTTTTACAGCGCCAAATGCTTTGCAATTTGTCTATAATATAATCAAGCTCTTCATCCTTTCTACAGTTTTTTTCTTTAAGCCTATATGTTGCGTATAATTACAGAGTGAACTCTCCTGCTTTCCATCGATTATACACTTCTTCAAACTCTTTGTAGCTTCCGATTTCAAATGTCTTTCTACTTTTCTTCAGCTATCAATAAAATAATGCAAAATAAAAAGACATGCGAATCACCATGTGATTCGCATGTCTTTTAGACTTCTAATATAGCTTTATTTTTATTTGGGTACAGATTAGAGAATCGTTCAGCATCAACTGATTCTCCTTATGTCATGCAAATTTCTTTGTTTCTTCGTCTTTAAAAAAGCTCTTCATCGCGTGGAAAACGTCAGCTTTTTGCTTAAGAATATAATACCGGAATTTTTCATTGTCGATATTCTTATAAGCTGTCATCAATGTCGAATGGCGATTGTATTGATTGACTTCCCCATAGCCAAACATATTGGAAACCTTCATGAGTTCTTCCACAAGCTTTACGCATCGAACGTTATCAGACGTGAGATTGTCACCATCGGAAAAATGAAATGGATAAATGTTAAACTTCACAGGGTCATATTTATGATCAATAAGTTCTAATGCTTTTCGGTATACGGAAGAACAAATTGTACCGCCGCTTTCCCCTTTCGAAAAGAAATCTTCTTCCGGTACCACTTTCGCTTCTGTATGGTGGGCAATAAACTCGATTTCAACTGTTTCATATTTTGTCCGCAAGAATCGGTTCATCCAAAAGAAGAAGCTTCGGGCCATGTACTTTTCCCATAGACCCATACTTCCGGAAGTATCCATCATTGCCAATACGACTGCTTTGGAGTCCGGTTTTTGTATTTCATTCCACGTTTTGAATTTAAAATCTTCCTTATAAATTGGATGAAAACCTGGGTCGCCGCTTAAGGCATTTCGTTTGAAAGCGGATATCATGGTTTTCTTTTTATCAATATTTCCCATTAAGCCTGTCTTGCGAATATCGTTGAATTCAATATGCTCAAGCGTGTGCTCCGCTTGTTCTTTTTTCTGAAGATTAGGCAGTTCTAACTGGCTGAACAGTGCTTCTTCTAGTTCCATCATTGACACTTCGGCTTCATAATAATCCTCGCCTGCCTTGTCACCTGCACCCTGCCCTTTGCCTCCTCCGGCATCGGATGGTGAGCCATCTCTTGCGACCACATCCCCTACTTTACTATCGCCATCGCCTTGACCTACATGTTTGTTTTTATCATAGTTATAACGAATTTTGTATTCATCCAAGGAGCGAATAGGGATCTTAATAACATCCCGTCCATTAGACATTACAATGCTTTCTTCTGAAATTAACTCAGGTAGATTATTCTTAATTGCTTCCTGCACCTTTTCCTGATGGCGTTGTTGATCATCATAGCCTTTTCGATGGAGGGACCAATTTTCCTGTGAAATCACATATTGTTGATTATTCTCTTCCGACATTCTCTTCCCCCCTTATAAATGTTTGCACGCTTTTCATCATTCCTTCATATAATAAGTTAGTGTGAGAAAGCCCACATCATTCCGGTTTTTCACATAATTAAAATACAGTCCGGAAACAACGGACTAAAAGAAAAGTATTACTCTATCTTATGCAGCGATAAAGGATAATTTACAAAAAAATTCGATAATGGACGATTGCCTATAAAATTAGACAAGCATTGCATAATATATGAGATCTTGTACGATTTTTTCAAGGGTCAAACTTAAAAATTTCTGTTTTTCACTAAACAACAAAAGGGTGCCCTAGTAACTTTCTGGACACCCTTTTTACACAGATAAATTTATTCTAGTTGAGGACTTTTTCAATCTTTTTCTCCCTCTATTTCATGTTGGACTGTACCTGGGCGTTTATCCCACTCTTTCAATTCTTCATTCGTCCTTTGATTTTCCATCTGCTTGCCAAGTTCTTTCATCTCCTCATAATCCTTAGCCATAGAGCTATTTTCAGGAACATGATCTCGTTTCAATTCTTCTTTACTCATTTTCCATCACCTCTACTTATTGATACCCAATATTTCCAAATCCAAAACGTTACATATGTATCGGAAAGAAAGGGTATAGATAAGATATATGAACAAATCTCTTGGAGGTGAAAGGAGTATGCAAACAACCACACTCTATGTAAAGGAAGCAACATCTGAAGGACCAATAATAAATCTAGAGTCCATTCTATTGTCTACGGACGGGGTAGAGCGTGCGATCATCGATGTTGATGACGGGGAAATCAAAATTGATTATAGTGAAGACAAACTTTCACCCGGACAACTTGTGACACTTATTGAACAGTATGGGTTAAATGTCACCAAATAAAGAAAACTAATTGATTTGCGATCCAGTAAGGGTGATGACCTAAGGCGTTGCTACACTTATACAACTTATACTGGCTTCTTACTTTGCAGCCGTTACTTCCTAGCTACCGTAAGAAATAAATTCTGATCATAAAAATACCGAACTCTTCTACTGCTGGAAGAGTTCGGTATTTTTTAATTATAACATTTTACAATTTCCTGCAGTTTCAGAGCAAGGCTGATGTTTCCATCTACCTTTAAGCCACCTGTCATGAAGGCCATGGCAGTATTTAAATCATCCTTTAATAACTTTGATAATTTTCCCTCTGATAATTTCAATGTCACTTCTGGATCATGTGATGTACCTTTGACCACTTCAACTTGTCCATCTTTGATCAACAGTTGAACGGGACCAATTTCATCAATATTGAATTGATACACACGATTTTTTTCGTTTTGAATATGCTCTGGGTTATCATTGATTTTCTCAGCTAATTCATTCAACTCAGTGATTACACCTATTTGTAATCCCTCCATTAATCTGTTTCAGATGATTGCATTTACACAAAAAACTCCTAAATCACTGTCATTATACGTGTTTGTTTTCCCTTCATGAAGTTGTCTCATTCTACTTCAGCTAAAAGATAACATTAGCTAGTATGAATGACATTATTTTCATTTTTTATAATTAAAACCCCCACCCTTTTAGAGGTAGGGGCAAAATTTTATGATTTACCGATTTAACAAGCTTCCCACATAGCGCAGCAAATCATTGGCAGAAGTGGTATTGTAACCATGCTCATCAACAAGTCTCGTGATGACTTCGTTCACTTTCTTCAGCTGTCTTTCGTCTGGTGTCTTCGTTGAAGTAGTGATTTTGACAACATCCTTCAGGTCGGCAAACAGCTTCTTCTGGATGGCTTCACGTAAACGGTCGTGTGAATTGTAATCGAATCGCTTCCCTTTACGTGCATAGGCAGAAATACGGATTAGAATTTCTTCGCGGAATGCCTTCTTTGCATTTTCAGAAATTCCGATTTGCTCTTCAATCGACCGCATCAATTTTTCATCCGGGTTAATTTCTTCCCCCGTCAATGGATCACGCAGCCTTGATTTATTGCAGTATGCTTCGACATTATCCAGGTAATTATCCATCAGGATTTTCGCCGACTCTTCATATGAATACACAAATGCCTTTTGCACTTCATTTTTGGCAATGGAGTCGTATTCTTTACGTGCCAGTGAAATGAAATTTAAATACCGCTCTCGAAGTTCATTCGTAATCGACGGATGCTGGTCAAGACCGGCTTTTAACGACATCAGTACATCCAGTGCGTTAATCGATGGATTTTCCTTTCTAATAATCGTTGACGAAATTCGGTTAATCACATAACGCGGATCAATTCCACTCATGCCTTCATCCTGATATTCTTTTTTCAATTCATTGATGTCTGCAGAATTAAAGCCTTCCACATTTTCTCCATCATATAACCTCATCTTTTTCACTAAATCGATATCGCCTTTTTTCGGGTCCTTTAGACGCGTCATGATACTGAAAATTGCCGCAACCCTTAATGTATGCGGTGCAATATGAACATCAGAAACATCACTTTCATGGATCATTTTTTCATAAATCTTTTCTTCCTCAGTCACCCTCAGATTATATGGAATCGGCATGACAATGATTCGGGAATGCAGTGCTTCATTTTTCTTGTTGGAAATAAAAGCTTTATACTCCGTTTCATTCGTATGAGCCACGATAAGTTCATCGGCACTGATCAATGCAAACCGTCCAGCTTTAAAATTCCCTTCCTGAGTCAATGAAAGCAAATGCCATAAAAACTTCTCATCACATTTCAGCATCTCCTGGAACTCCATCATCCCACGGTTGGCTTTGTTCAGCTCACCATCAAAACGGTAGGCACGAGGATCCGATTCGGACCCATATTCGGCAATTGTTGAAAAATCGATACTGCCTGTCAAATCAGCAATATCCTGTGACTTAGGATCAGATGGACTGAATGTTCCAATACCAACACGCTTATCCTCTGAAAGGAAAATACGCTCGACCATCACATCTTCAATCCTGCTTCCATACTCCTGTTCTAACCTCATAACATTCAGCGGCGATAGGTTACCTTCAATTCGAATGCCATATTCCTCAAAAAAATCTTGCCGTAAGTACTGTGGGATGAGATGCAGTGGATCTTCATGCATCGGGCATCCCTTTATTGCATAAATTGCTCCAGTATCTTTTAACGAATAATTTTCAAGTCCCCGCTTCAGTAAAGAAACAAGCGTAGACTTACCACCTGAGACTGGACCCATCAAAAGCAAGATCCGTTTACGTACATCCAATCGCTTAGCCGCCGGATGAAAATATTCCTCGATAAGTCTTTCCAGTGAATCCTCTAGACCAAACAACTGGCCGCTGAAAAAATTGTATTTCTTTGATCCATTTACTTCCTCTATCCCTGCATCTTTAATCATGTTGTATACACGTGAATGAGCAGATTGTGCAACCAATGGTGTTTCTTTCAAGATGTCTAAGTACTCTGCGAAGGTACCTTCCCACTTCAGCTTCTGTTCATCTTCTCTAAATTTTTCGATTTTCTTTAAAATATCCATTTCAGGAACCTCCCCCTGTCACTTTCAGAGAATACTTAAATCTATGCGCCAAGTCTGACAAACATGTCAGACTTTAAAAAGAGGTTGTGCAATTGTCTCGGATACCCCTAGACTTTCTCTGTTTAAGAAAGGCTTTAAACTTGAACAATTAATGACAAATCACCCGACAAGAAAAATTGCGTGCACTCCTGCTAAAAATTAGGGTATACTAAGCCTATACTTAAGTGGGACAATATGGGTAAAGGGAGGTCACAACATGGGCACAGTTATTATCATTGCAGTTGCTATTGCATTTCTAGCCGCTATCTTCACTGCTGGGTATGACGATAAACCAGGTGTGAAATAAAAGGAATAAAAAATCCTTTCTTATAATTCCCAAAAAAGGGGACAGCAAATTAAATTCGCCGTCCCCTTTTTTGCGCCCCCTCATCAATACAAGCAAATAAAAGCACTTTCGAAGTTCTACTATATATATGAGAATGGCAGTGACTACACATACTATTTGGCAAAAAAAACAAAACTGAAAAAGCGATTTAATTTTTTAGCGAGCTTCGTTAATTTAAATTATCCATTTTTATACAGTTGGTATCATTAACGAATTGGCTCTGGCAAGAATAATTGTATTTGACTGTACAGCGTTAAACACGAGACTGCAAATAATCCACCGCTTCTTTAAGCCTTTTTTCAAATAATAAGCTGGATCACCTCGCAAGCCGTTTTTTTCTTTTTTTATTAAATAATAAAAAACACCTCCATTGATTCCATACATATTGGAGTATGCCAACCAAGGAAGTGTTTTTCATATTTTATACAGCGTTCTTTTTTTCCGATTGAGATGCCATGTTGTTCTCCTCTATTGATCTCAAGTCATCGTTTACTTTCTGTCCTTGTTCCAAATATTCTGTTTGGAATCCACTCTTTATTGCCCAACTATAAAACACAAGAGATAAACATGTAATTAAAACCATATCCCAACCAAATGGAATTACGTTTAGTCCACCAAACTTTTCACTTCCTAAGTATGAAATGGTCATCATACATAGTAAGTAAACAACCATCCACAGCCCTGCTGAAAAGTTTTGACGGAACCCCCTCCATTTTATTTTTGCTTGATAATAGAAATAAACGGGAAGACCCATCATAATGATAAATAATACTTGTCCTGTCAGTGGCCACCTTGCCCAATATAGAACTAAAGAAGCAAAAACAAAGCCAAGTGGTGCAATAATACTTAATCCTTTTAGACGTAATGGTCTGTACAAGTTCTTACCTGTGCGTCTTAATGTCATAACAGTTACTGGACCTGTAATATAAGAGACTAAAGTCGCAACCGAAATAACCTCTGCTAGTACTCCCCAGCCTCTAAACATGAATAAAAATAAGAAAGATACACCTAGATTTAAAATCATAGCTTGACGCGGAATGCCATAGAGAGGATGTAGTTTCCCAAATACGCTTGGTAAATATTTATTCTTTTCCATTCCGTAAAGCATTCGTGACGTTGTCGCCGTATATGTTATCCCTGTCCCAGAAGGAGAAATAAAAGCATCGGCGTATAGTAAAATAACTAACCAGTTTAGGCCTAAAACAATTGCTAGGTCAGCAAACGGTGAATTGAAATTCAAATGTTGCCACCCGTTCACAATCATAGACGGATCAACGGCTCCGATAAATGCAATCTGTAATAAAACGTAGATAACTGTTGCAATTAAAATTGAACCGATTACTGCAATTGGGATCGAACGTCCAGGATTCTTTGCCTCACCAGCCATATTAATCGGACTTTGAAAACCGTTAAATGCGAAGATAATACCAGAAGTTGCTACAGCAGTAAGTACACTTGCCCAACCATTAGGTGCTATACTGCCCGCTGACGTAAAATTGGATCCATGAAAACCAGCAAATAAAAGTGCCCCAATCGTAAGTCCTGGTATAATAACTTTAAAAACAGTAATAAATGAGTTAGCTTTTGAAAACAAACTAACGGTCCAGTAATTTAATAAAAAGTAGACGATCAGTAATACAGAGGCAATTACTAAGCCTCCCCCAGTAAGACTTCCATTTACTACTAAACCATGTGTCCACTCCGCCCATTTCCAAGGCCATGAGCTCATATATTGAACAGAAGCAATCGCTTCAACAGGAATTACAGAAACGATTGCAATCCAGTTTGCCCAAGCTGCAAGAAACCCTATAAACGAACCATGAGAGTACTGCGTATATTTTACCATTCCCCCAGCTTCAGGAAACATAGCCCCTAATTCACTGTAAGAAAGTGCGATAAACAAAATAACAACCATCCCGATAATCCACGAGATAATGGCAGCTGGTCCAGCGATTTGTGCCGCTCTCCATGCCCCGAATAACCAACCTGAGCCAATAATTGACCCGAGTCCTACCATCGTTAACGAAAATGTTCCCATCTTTCTCTGCAAATTATTCATATGTTTATCACCATGCTTTCCAAAATTCATTCCTTAATATTAACTTTTTAAAGTAACTGGATTAATGATTTGTGCTAGTGTACGTTCAATAAATAATCACAATGGAAATTCCTGTAATGTTACCTGACCCCACACTAGAAGCCATATTAATACAAAACGCTTGAAATAAGAAACAAGCATAATAATTAATAAGTTTGACAAAAAAAACATTTGATACGTCAATTTACATCTTAAAGTAATTGTTGGGTACATCACTTCTGGTTAAAGTTTAGTAGATTGATAGGGAAATCTTAAGGATGTCCCTTTTATTATTAGCACCCAGAACCCCTTTAACCATTAGGCTTTTTAGAAAATACTTAGATCCCATTCTTGTGCCATTTGTTTCAATAACATACCACCTGTTACGCTATTCCCATATTCATCAATAGCTGGTCCATATATACCAATACCACATCCATCTTGAAAAGGCATTTCTCTTCTAGCACTTGGAGGAACTAGTGCCATAATCCCGCCAGATACTCCACTTTTAGCTGGCACCCCAACAAAAGCCGCAAATTTACCCGAAGCATTGTACATTCCACAAGTTAGCATTAACGCTTTGGCCAGTTTAGCTACTTCTTTAGGAAGGACTTGTTCTTGACGAATAGGGTGGTACCCATCTTGTGCGAGAATTAGTCCAATCAGGGCTATGTCTTCTGTTGTTACTACTATGGAACATTGCTTCAGGTAAACCTCTAAAGCTTCCTCTACATCCGATTCTAAATAATTCGTCTCTTTTAAATAGTGAGCTAGAGCTCTATTTCGATGAGAGGTTAGCCACTCAGATTGAAACACTTCCTCATTGATTGTCGGGCGTTTCCCTAACAAACTTTCGATTAATTCATAGAGAAATTCTAATTTTTTTTGTGAAGACTCGCCTGGGAGAAGCGAAGCTATAGTAATTGCTCCAGCATTTATCATAGGATTAAACGGTTTTCCTGGCTTATGCATTTCTAAACGAATGATTGAATTAAAAGCATCCCCAGTTGGTTCCACATCGACCCGTTCTAACACATAAGAAATACCACGACCCAAGCATGCGGCTATAAAACTAAGTACTTTTGATATACTTTGCAACGTGAAAGGGACTTCCCAATCCCCTGACGTTATCATTGTTCCACCTGGCTCTAGTATGCAAATACCTAATTGCGATAAGTGTGTATTTCTCAATGCAGGTATATAATTGGCGGTTTGTCCTTTAGTAGCATAGGATCTGTAATTTGCAACCCATTCATCTAAGCAGACTTTCTTTTGACTACTTGCGTGAATGTTATACTCTTCCGCTAATTTTTCAACCATATTTCCCCACCTCTTTAGTTGTTGTATCATTATATTTTCTTTATAAGCATTTTTACCGAATCGCATTAAGCCTACTTACAATAGATTCGTTGAAAACTTAAGCTTATAAATATTGTTAAGCGCTTTCAATATTTCTCTAGAGGGAACCTATTTTTAATTTTAAAGAGGGAACTACATAATCTTACGAAAACCTACAAAATCAAAAAAATAAAATCTTCAAAAAAAAAGCGTGATTGTCTCACAGGTTCCAGTACCAATTTTTGTGAATAGATAAACAAGATTGTTTTTGCCATACTTGGTACAAATCCGTTTTATATTCGTTTTTAAGAACCAAAGTAAGCGTTGTATTGAAACCGATGAAACTGTATACTAATTTTCTAACAAATTGGGAGGTGATCGACTTGAATCTCGGTACATTAATGAAAAAAGAGGTCTATATTCTTGTTCTGATGTTGTTCACAGTGCCATTAGCAGGTGAATTGAGTTTTTATCCTTTAAATGAAACGTTTCGAATAAGTTTTGGTCCGCCGGTACTTTTCTTCTTTTTACTATTATTACAGAAAACACCTGCCATTTTATCAGGCATCTTGACAGGAACAATGGTTGTGGTATTTCGTATTTTAATAGACTTTTTTATGCACGATAATTTTCACTGGACGTCCACTTTTCAAGCCCATTATCCTAGTTTTTTCTTTTATTTCACCTATTCCTTGTTTTTTTATTTAGCGAAAATCAACCGCTTTCAAAACCGATCATTGATTATTGGATTTATTGGCCTCATTATCGAAATATTATCCGACTCTGTAGAATTAATCTTTCAATATTTTGTATTAGAAACAACCATTACGATAGGTGCATTAAATGAGATGATTATAATCGCATTCGGCCACAGTTTTATCGTTTTAAGCTTTTTTAATATGATGAAACTTTATGAAGCACAATCAAGAGAAAAGCAAATCAGAAAACAAAATGAACACATGCTGATGCTCATTTCCAATTTATATGAGGAAACGATTCATTTAAAAAAAACATTAAAAAATGCAGAGAATATTACAAAGCAATCGTATGATTTGTATCGTGATTTAAATGAACGGGAAAAGCGGGAAAAACAACCTCATGTTCTCACACAGCAATTAAGTCAAAAAGCATTACGCATCGCAGGCGAAATGCATGAAGTTAAAAAAGATAATCAACGAATTTTTGCTGGTCTCTCTAAATTGATTTCTAATGAGAGTTTTAAAGATTATATGGATGCTGCTGAACTTTTCCAATTAATTATCCGAATTAATGAAAAATATGCCTTATCACTAGAAAAAGATATTCAATTTGAATACTCATTAGATCGAAACAACGATTCACATTATCATGTATATACCGTATTATCTCTTATCAATAATTTAGTAGCTAATGCAGTGGAAGCAATTATTGATAAGGGAATCGTTAGATTAAGTTTGTGTGAATTTTGCGACCATGTAGAATTTAAAGTTGCTGATAATGGCCCTGGGATCCCTCAAAAATATCAGGAGGTGATTTTTAAACCTGGATTCACTTCGAAATATGATCATTTTGGGACACCTTCAACAGGGATTGGACTCTCATATGTAAAAGAAGTGGTGAAAGAACTTGGGGGAGATATCCTGTTTGAGAATAAGCTTAACGGCGTCGTTTTTTCAATAAAGTTACCAATTCATAAGTTGATTCAGAAAGGGTGATTTCATGCGTTTTTTTATAACAGATGATGATTGCGCGATACGTTCAATCTTAAGCCAAATTATTGAGAACGAAGATTTAGGAGAAGTGGTGGAGGAAGCGGAAGATGGTAGTCTATTAGAAGGACACATTTTGAATTTAAAAAAAATTGATATATTATTTATTGATTTATTAATGCCTATCCGCGATGGCATTGAGACACTTCGTCATATAAAAGATACATTTAATGGGAAAATCATAATGATTTCGCAAGTTGAATCAAAAGAACTTATTGGTGAGGCATACTCTCTCGGAATCGATTATTATATTACTAAACCAATTAATCGTATTGAAATATTAACAGTTATTCGAAAAGTAATGGAACGTATTTATTTAGAAAGATCGATCACTAATATCCAATCCTCATTAAATAGTGTATTGCATTTTGAACAGCCAAAAGTGGATAAATCAAATATTTTAAATGAAAAAAGTATAATAGCAGTGGGCGAATTTCTTTTATCGGAATTAGGAATTGTGGGAGAAAATGGATCTAAAGATTTCATTGAAATGCTTCAATATTTATTCATGTATGAACGTACTTATACTTTTGAACAGCATTTCCCTACTCTTAAAGATATTTTTGTAGAAATTACAAAAAAAAAGCTCGGACCATCAGCTGTACAGGCTGATATTAATCGGGAAATAAAAGCTACCGAACAGCGGATACGTAGGGCGATTAATCATTCGTTAATTCATTTTTCTTCGCTAGGTTTAACAGATTTTTCAAATCCAAAGTTTGAAAATTATGCTTCTAAATTTTTTGATTTCACAGTCGTTCGCCAAAAAATGAAAGAATTGCAAAATGATTCAACAATAGTTCTTACTCCTACCCGAGTAAATACAAAAAAGTTTATTCAAGTATTCTTTTTCGAAGCGAAGCGCTTAAATTCAGAGGAGATTATTAGATATAGATAATCATAAATAAAAACAAGATTGCTACGGAAATTTGTTAAATTCCACAAAGCAAAAAAACCCCTGAAATAAATATTTCAAGGGATTCTTTCAACAATCATGGGTCTGTACACATCATTCTTATTTTTTTAATAACAAATACATGAAATAAGGTGCACCGATCAACGCGACCATAATACCTGCTGGAATACCCTCGGGTTCAACTATATTACGACCGATTGTATCGGCAAGCAATAGTAGCCATCCACCAATTAATATGGCAACCGGAATAAATAATTGATTTCGAGGTCCCACTAAAGATTTTGCTATATGTGGGGCCATAAGTCCAATAAATGCAATTCCACCTGTAACTGAAACGGCAGCAGCGGCTAGGGCAACAGCTGTTATAAGTAAGACAATCCGTTCCTTTTCAATCGATACACCCACACCGATTGCAACAGGTTCGCTTAATCCAAGAAGATTCAATCGATTTGCTTTATATAATGTAAATGGAATGAGTATAACCAGCCATGGAAGTATTGCCCATATGAAAGGCCAATCCGCACCCCAAATATTCCCTGCTAACCATTTCGAGATGAAATCAACTTTTGATCTTTCGGCTGATGAAATGAGTACAATCGTCATACCGGAAAGTGCCATTGAAAACCCCACACCAATTAACACTAACCTTACAGGTTCAAGACCGACCCTTCTTTTATATGAGAGTACATATATTAAGCATGCCGTCAGTAACGCGCCGATAAAAGCGACAAGTGGAATCATATAAACAAATGAACCTGTGTCAATTGGGAAAAACAAAAAGAAAACCGCAATCGCAACACCAGCTCCAGAGTTAATACCGATAATACCTGGATCAGCTAAGTCATTACGTGTTATTCCTTGTAAAATCGCACCTGATAGTGCAAGGGCCATTCCTGCTAAAAGGGTAATGATAATTCTTGGTAATCGGACGGAAAATAAAATGAATTCCTCTTTAAACGTCCCTTGCCCGAAAAGCGTTGGAATCAGTCGGTCATAAGATAAATTAGAGTACCCCAAACTGGTCCCAATAATGATTGTAATGATAATAAGTGCGAATAATGCACCTAGTATCCATCGCTGTTTTTTGATTAAAGCTGACTGGATCATGAAAATGCTTTACCTCCTTTACGCACGATTAGCAGGAAGAAAGGTAAACCTATCATCGCAACAACCGCTATCACAGGTGTTTCATATGGAGAATTAATTGTACGGCCGAGTGTATCGGCAAGAAGCATGAAAGTGGCCCCCAAAATTGCGGACATAGGTAGAATAAAACGATAATCCGTACCAACAATAGCTCGAACCATATGGGGAACCATCAAACCGATGAATACCATATTTCCTACAAGCGCAACGGAAGCCCCAGCAAGGAGAATAATGACAACGAAGAGAATCGCTTTTATTTGTGTTGTCTTTTGACCTAATCCTACAGCAACTTCTTCACTTAAGCTGAGTATAGTGAGCTGTCTAGAAAAGATAAAGGAGATCAGGATACCTATTAAAATAAACGGAACGATTACTTGAAGTTGACTCCATGATGTTCCGATATTTCCCCCTGCCGTCCACATAGATACATCTTTTGATACTTTGAAATAAATACCGACCCCTTCTGAAACGGCAAATAGGAATGCAGAAACTGCAGCACCAGCTAAAACAATCCTTAATGGAGAAAATCCTCCCTTTTTCATCGCACCGATACCGAAGACCATAATTGCTCCGACAGCAGAACCAATAAAACACGCGCTCATAATGCCTAAGTTATTAGCTGAAGGGATAAATGCCAGAGTAATTGCGAGAGCCGCATTGGCGCCTGCCGTTAATCCAAGCAATCCTGGATCAGCAAGTGGATTTCTTGTCATTCCCTGCATGATGGCACCAGAAACAGCAAGTGCCGCACCAACAAATATTGCAGCAACTTCACGAGGGAGCCGGATTTCCCGAATGATGGAAATCTTATCACCTGTAGCATTGGATGTCAGTGCTAACCATACATCTTTAACGGTAGCATCTGCCGCACCAAATACCATCGAAATAATAAACATGCTGATAAATGCAGCAATCCCTATAATCAATTTAAATATAAATGGGATGAAACGTTGATTTTCATTAGTCATCTGTCTCTCTCATCTCTTTTTTATAGAATAAAAGGAGAGGAATTCTTTATTTAAGAATCCCTCTCCCTCGCTGTATTATTTTCCAAGAAAACTTTTAGAAAAGAAGTCTAATTGATAATCTAATGTTATTGGATCATTGAAGTAGAATTCTTTCGCATTAGCTTCAAATAGTTGATTGTTTTTAACAGCAGGAATGTTTTTATACGTATCTGTTTGTTGGAATGAATTGTCCTCATCTTTATTATTACTTAAAATCACATAATCACCAGCATAGTCTGACAGAACTTCTAATGATAAAGCAAAGTAACCATCTTTCAATGCCACTTCTTTTACTTTTTCAGGCATAGCCAATTTCATTTCTTGATAAAGGATTTCCGTTCCACGGCCCCAGTTATCGCCGAATACATAAAACTGTTTGTCAAATTTTTCGAATACAGAAACTGTAGCATCCTCACCGATTTTAGCTTTAATATCTTCGCCAGTGGTTTTTGCACGTTTTTTAAAATCATCCACCCATGCTTGAGCTTCTTTTTCTTTATTCAAAAGTTTACCAATTTCTATGTGCTGTGTTAAATAATCAACTTTTCCGTATGTATACGTTACGGTTGGAGCAATTTCCTTTAATTTATCAACATTTTTAATCGTTGATAATCCAATAATTAAATCCGGATTTAATTCGATGATTTTTTCCAAGTTTTCGTCAGTTACTTCTTCGACATCTTTTAATTCTTTAAAATTCGGGTTCATTTTTGACCAGGAATCGACCCCTACGAGGTTAACATCCAATGACATGACGTTACCTGCGAAAGTAGATAGTACTACAACACGCTTTGGATCTGCAGGGACTTCAACAGGGCCATTCTCGGATTGGTATGTGATGGTACCCGATTTCTCTTTTTTCGAAGTGGAGCTTTTTTCTTTTTCTGTCGACTCGTTACCACAAGCACTAATAATTAGCACTAACAGCAGTATAAACGGGATCATTATCTTTTTCATTTGTTGTCATTTCTCCTTTTAATAAATTGTATGTGCTGCACATTGGTTTGTTTGTTCGTTGATCTCGTCCGATTACCGCATCAATATGGAATACTTCCTTAAGTACATCATGAGTGATGACTTCTTCACAATCTCCTGCTTTCACTACTTCCCCGTCTTTTAAGGCGATGATATAGTCCGCAAAGCGGGCAGCTTGGTTTAAATCATGAAGGACCATGACAATCGTACGTCCCTGTTCTACATTCAGCTTCTGTAAAAGCTCCAAAACCTCTAGTTGATGTGCCATGTCCAAATAGGTGGTCGGCTCATCAAGGAAGATGATTTCTGTTTCTTGTGCAAGGGCCATTGCTATCCAAACGCGCTGGCGTTGACCTCCTGATAGTGCATCTACAGGCCGGAACTTAAAGTCTTTTGTTCCTGTTACTTCAAGTGCCCAGTCGATCACTTCATAATCTTTTTTGGTCAAGCGTCCGAAGCCTTTTTGATAAGGAAAGCGACCATAAGATACGAGTTCGCCGACTGTTAATCCACTTGCACTTTCTGGCGTTTGCGGAAGAATCGCCATCTTTCTAGCGAGTATCTTTGTGCTTTCTTTTGAGATATTTACTCCATCTAAAACGACTGACCCAGATTGATTGGGAATAATGCGAGTGATTGCTTTCAACAGTGTAGATTTCCCACAACCATTTGATCCGATAATTGTTGTAATTTTTTTATCTGGAATTTCCACACTGAGATCTTTTACAATTAAACGTTCACCATAGCCAATATTTAAATTCTCTGTATATAGGCGAACCATTATTAAACCTCCATTTACTGAAAAATAGGTAAGTAAAAACTCAAATGAAAATGATTATCATTATCTATTGCTTAATTACTATAATTCTATATAAATATATTGTCAATGGATATTTAAGGAATAATTCATGTCAAATGTTTGGGGAACAATTCTAAAAAACCAATTACTAGAAAGGGATACCTGATTATTCCAATTAGAAATAAGAATAAGATGACCTCGGGGATAATACCCGAGGTCATCTTAAGGTTAATTATGGATTGCATACTTTTAAGAATAATCCATTTATGGATAAAAATTCAGATATCCCTACAAAGTTTTTTTATCATTTAATGTTTTTTAAATCCTTGCTTTTCCACATAATCTTTCATATACATCCGGCTTTTCTTTCCAAGCATACCAGCCATTTGCTGTGTCCAGGTATCTTTTCGTTTGCCTTTTGTACGGCTTTCATAATAACTAGAAATCGTTTCATTATACTCTTTCAGTTGACCGATAAACTCCTGCTTATCCGCCTGATAGCCATTTTCATGGTATATATTAGATTGTGGCAGACGCGGCTTTTTATCGGAACGATTTTTAGGATAGCCGACTACAAGGGCGAATAATGGAATAACACGATGTGGAATATTCAAAATCTCTGACACTTCCGGAAGATTGTTACGGATTCCACCGATATAGCAAATGCCAAGATCCATTGATTCTGCAGCCAATACCGCATTTTGAGCTGCAAGAGCTGCGTCAATGCAAGCAACCATGAATTTTTCCGTACTTTCAATCGATTCGGAAAGGTCTGTATCTTCCATCTCAGCTATCCGATCATGTCGATATAAATCAGCGCAGAAAACGAATAGGTGCCCATTGTTCTCTACATAAGATTGTGGTCCGGCAAGTTCCGCTAGCTTGGCTTTCTTTTCTGGATCGGTTACCCCAATGATTGAATATGCTTGAATATAACTTGAAGTTGATGCAGCCTGAGCACATTCAACAATCGTTTGAATTTGCTCTTCCGACAATAGCTTGTCCTCGAAAGAACGAATGGAACGGTGATCTAAAATCTTCTCAATAATATTATTCAAAGCTTCCACCCCTAAAAAAGTATGTAGGTAAAACATCCACCAGGGGGGCTATATCCCCCACTGATAGTATGGTAACAAAAGCATTAATCCATCAACCTTTTGTTTTCAAATCCAAATCACGATAATTTTGCTGCCTTAAGGCCTCATAAATTAAGATCGCTGCTGTATTGGACAGGTTTAGAGAACGAACTTTATCCGTCATCGGGATTCGCAGACAACGGTCTAAATTTTCATGAATCAGGTCTTTCGGAAGGCCCGTCGTTTCACGACCGAACATGAAATAAATCTCACTGTCCTGATCACTATAATCGAAGGTTGTATGCGGCTGCTCTCCAAATTTCGTTAAGTAATAAAATTCACCGCCGGCATTCTTCTCATAAAACTCTTCCAATGAATCATAATAATGGATTTTAACATTCTCCCAATAATCGAGACCGGCCCTCTTAAGCTGTTTGTCATCTGTTGAAAAACCGAGCGGACGAATAAGGTGCAGGGACGTGTCTGTTCCTGCACACGTTCTTGCGATATTACCTGTATTTGCTGGAATCTGTGGTTGATATAAAACTACATGTATTGCCACTTCATTTCACCTCTAGTTTAAACTTCATCTAATTATAGCATTAAACAAACAGACTAAAAACCAATCACACTCCATCCAAAATCGAGAAAAATTTATAAACGATATTCGGTGTATATCTGCTCGAATCCTCGTACGTCCAGTATCGATGGCGACTGTTCATCGTATGGGCATTCACAAGCGGCATCCCGTTCTGATCCTTCGCCGTTACAATCAAGTTATGATCAAAGCGTCCGTTTCCTTCGAAGTCAATACACATGATATCGCCTATATCCATCTCCTCAGCTGTTTCTAAACGTTTTGTCTGGATTCCCTTTCCGCTAGCGAGCAGATTATATAAGGAGTGTGCAGTCGTCCAGGTATAGCTCCAGCTTTTCCCTCTTATCCACCAGCCCTTATTTTTGTTTGGCGCCCCCCACATTGGGATTCCTCCTGTATGCAAACATTGTGAAATGAAATTCGTGCAATCATCAGTGAACTTGTGGTAAGCAGGATTAAATTCATTCCACCACCGCTCGGCATACTGAACAGCCTTCATCCTGTCATACTTATAAGAAAGCCGCTCCGAACCTTCTTCCCATTTTGGAGGAACCTCTTCTGGTTCAAAGCTTGGTACAAGGTCACGTTCATCTATTAAATATCCATCTCTAAACCTCGCCTCCCTTTCTTCCATTTCCTCTTCTATATAAAAAGAATCTTCCTGCTTCAATAAATATTGTAGATGTACTTTATAGGTCAATACCGTATCCTTTTCTTCCTTTCTCTTTGAATGAACCTTTCCTGCAGCATTTACCCGTACAATTTCCGTAGAGCGGTTCCGCATTAACTCCTTTTTCAGATACAATTTTCTTTCATCACGTTCTTGAGTATCGGAAGTATAACACTCCACTCTTTCTTGCAAAAGCTGTTTCAATTGTTCCCTCAAAATTATGCCCCCCTTCATACCATCTATGCTAATGTGTATGTATGAGGGCATGGACAAAAACACAACTTCATTAAAGAAGAATATATTAATGGCCTGTTTTTGTTCATTTCCTCGAAATAAACTCTTACTAACAAAAGAAACCAGCAGAAACGCTTCGAACATCACGAGCCAAGGTATCCACTTGATTAAATAAAATATCTGAAAAATAAAAGGTATTATTAGCCCATCATCATAGCAGAATACAAAATCTACTCCCCCTGTATTCCGGTTGAAAGGTTTTGAACCTCTCTCGCCCTATATAAAAAATTAGCCGGCAAACAGAAAGTTAGTCCAGGCATATCGAGGACTCTTTTTTACCTACCTACTAAACCCTCATCCTCACATTTTTACAAAAAATAAAAAAAGCCACCCCGTTAAATTTCTTACGAGGTGGCTATATCTGATATATTTAATATTATTGATGCTCCAAGGTAAACTGCAGTCCTTTTTCAATTTCTGCACGAACCTCTTCATCGGTTTCGTTCATTAAAGCTTCCTCTAAAATAGAAACTACTTGTTTCCGTCCAATTTTCCCAATCGCCCAGGCCGCGGTTCCCCGTAATACAGGACGCGGATCTTCCTTCATGATCTGAATCAATTCGGGTAGTGACGTTTCATCTTTAAAGTGGGCTAATGCTAAAATGGCATTTCGCTGGATTGGCTTTTTGCCTCGCCACGAACCAGATACATAGCCGTATGTTTCTTTGAAATCCCGATTTGAGATCGTAAGCAGAGGCTTCAACAAAGGCTTCGCAACCTCAGGGTCAGGCTCCATCTCTTCATGAAAGTGAAAATCCATTCCTTTGTTTTTCGGACAAACAGTCTGGCACGTATCACATCCGTACAAACGATTGCCTATTTTCGTCCTGAATTCATCAGGGAGAAATCCTTTTGTCTGCGTTAAAAAAGCAATACAGCGCTTAGAATTCAGCTGGCCACCCTGCACAAGTGCACCTGTTGGACAAACATCCACACATTTATTGCAAGTCCCGCATTGATCTTCCATCGGTTGATCCGGTATAAATGGCAAGTTTGTAATCATGTCACCTAAATATACATAAGAACCAAATTCAGGAGTAATAATCATACTATTTTTAGCACTCCAGCCTATTCCTGCACGCTCAGCAACAGCACGATCCGATAATTCACCAGTATCCACCATAGACTTTGCCATTGCTCCTGGCACTTTATCTTTAATAAAATCCTCAAGTAACTGCAATTTATTACGAAGAACCGTATGATAATCCGTTCCCCAAGAGGCCCGGCAAAAAATCCCACGTCGCTCACTTTTTGTGCTTTGCGGTGCATTCTTCAATTTAGAAGGATAGGCCAGTGCAATCGAAATAATGGATTGCGGTTTATCAAAAATCAATTCCGGCCTGACCCTTTTTTCAATATCCGGTTCTTCAAATCCTGACTGATAATCTAGTTCCTGCTGACGGATCAGTCGACTTTTCAATTCCGTGAAATTAGAGGCTGATGTAAACCCAATTTTATCAATGCCAATCTCTTTACTATATATAATCACTTCTTGCTTAAGTGAATTCATATCCATATTTATCACCTTCGTTCATTCATTATTCCCATCGAAGCTTGTATTCATTTCAAACCATTGCTATCTATGATAAACTAATTGCAATCATTTTTGGAGGTGTAACGCTTGGAAATTAACATTTCCGCTAATCTTAGCAGTAAAATCCCTGATTTCAAAGTTGGGATCATTACATATGAAAACATCGAAGTTGGCCCCTCCCCGCAAATGGTCAAAGGAAGACTGCAGTTATTTCAAGAAGCTCTTTTCTTCGATCTAGATGAAAAAGAATTAACCGATTTCCCGGGTATCAAAGAGTGGCGAAAGATTTTCAAAACGACCGGAACGAATCCGTCACGCTACCGTCCTTCCGTGGAAGCTCTATACCGTCGTGTTAAAAAACAAAATTACTTAACATCTATTCATTCCGCTATCGACCTGAATAACTTCTTCTCCCTTTTATATGAAGTGCCTATTGGCATATATGATGCGGATAAATTAACAGGAGATATCTCGATTAAAATTGGCGAGAGTACAGACGAGTATAACGGCTTGAATGGCCGCTTGAATTCAATGGAAAACATGATTACTTCTGCCGATCGTGATGGAGCATTTGGAAGCCCCTACGTTGATTCAGAACGAACAAAGGTCACGGAAGAAACGAAAAAGGCAATCCAAATCATCTATTTACAACCAAAGACTCCAATCAAAGAAGCCCATCAGCTAACAGAGTCCTTAATGAAAATGTTCCTCGAAATCCACGGTGGAGAAGGAACTTATTCCATTTTAGAAGTATAATAACAATCGAGCAGAACTAAACCCCCTCCAAAATCGGAAGGGGTCTTTTATAGGATAGGATATCAACCTGTGAATGTTTTTTCTTCTATTACAAACACATTCCCCAGTTTTGGATTCACTTGATACGCTTCCTGACATCATATCAACTAGTTTCTTAGTCACCCATGATCAGCCTCATCTCATACTACTTCCTTAAATCATAGGTACATACAAATCTAGACAATAAAAAAACCCTACTGTAAACAGTAGAATTCTCATTATAAAATATTTAAACGCAAAGCTTCGTTCTCCAGGTAACGAAACCCTGCGTTATGAGTATGTATTGGAGCGGGTGAAGGGAATCGAACCCATCAGCTTGGAAGGCTGAGGTTTTACCACTAAACTACACCCGCGTATTCTTGTAGAAATTTGTCGAATCGCTATCAACAAAATTAATTATATAGTTTATATTAAATAAATGCAATAGTTATTTTTTAAAAAAAAATAAAAATTTAATGAATGTAATAATAGTATATTCATCACTCTATTAAAGATGTTAAAAAGTTCTCTAATAACAGAGAACTTTCCCTACATCTCCACTGTTAAGACCAGATGACTTCCATTAACGACGGGTATACCTGCTCCGCTGTTTCAAGTAACATGATTAACTTCCTGAAAGCTAGATCTGGTAAAAATTCTCCCTCAAGGGAATAAGAATAACGAATTGAAATAGTCCCTTTTTCTTCATACAACTTTGAATATCTAAAATTAGCATTATATTCATTTAACAGTGTATGTACATCCCGCCTTTTATCAGGATTCTTCAACTCGGCAACATTAAAGCAAAATAAATCCGCCACATTTTCATTTTGGTTGAAAGCAAAAACTAAAAGAACCTTCCAGCCATCCTTTAACTTTTGCTCTGCTCTAAAAAAGGTGGTGTCATCTTCTTTCACCTCATTCATATAGATTTTCTCGCGCGTTAAAAAATCTCGAAATTTAGCAACGTTTGACATGATCCATCACCTTTCTGTATGTATTTACATTTTATACTGAAAATTGGCATTTTTACAGACTTTTTCAATAAACCCTCTATTTTCAGCTAGTACATTCATTCAGTTGAATTGAGGGAGCCAATAATAAGAACTCCCTTAAAACAAAGCTCTAAGGTTAGCTTGAAACTTCTCCCCTAAACTGAAGGGCTTCTTGGAGGTCCAAAATCTCGTGACGAATTTTTGAAAACCCTTCAATTTCTGGTACGGTTTTATTTGTTGAAGATTGATCTTTATCTGCAGCTATTGCCATGGTTTCAAAAACATAAAGCAATTGAGCGAGATCCTTCTCTGAAAGAACTGGACGTTCAGAGTATTTCAAGCTGGCATTTAGATAATACCCCAATTGTTCTATTGAGAATATTACGGGCCATAGAGACTCTAATCTGGCCTTGTTTTTGAATATCTCACCTAGAGATGTATTGTATACTGTTAATAGATTGACCATATTGGTTTGCATTTTGCTTCGTTCACTGCTCTCATCAAATGTAAGGGTCCTATTATTTTCAGAGAACGCCATTAATAAAAATTGGCCCTGACTTCGAATCGTTTTCGCGATAAAATGACTCAGAAGACTGGACGCTGATCGACTTCCGACTAACAATGACCCAGCAAGGCCTATAATACTCCCTACAACGATATCAGTTATCCTTACTGTTGCAAAGAAACTGAAGTCGTAACTTTGAGTTGAATATTCTGCCATGATTAAAGCTGAAGGTGTAAAGAACATCGCAGCTAACCCATAATTCCGAACGATAAAAAGCTCTGTAATGAAAGTCAAACACAAGATGATTAGCACAATAATAAACTCGTTATGAACAGATGCAAGAATCAAACTTGCTAATAGGAGCCCAATGATTGTCCCGAAAGTCCTTTGAACAGCACGATGAAATGTGGCGATAATGGTAGCACCGGACATTACTGCAGCACAGGATAAGGGCACCCAATACGAGCGATTAAAACCGGCTGAATAGGCGATGATAGCGGCGATAGTAAGGATTGTCCCATATCGTATAGAAGTGAGAAAGACTATGGAGTTTTTATCAAATGCCCCCAGAAATATGGTTTTTAGAGAAGGCTTTGAGATTAAGACTTCTTGATGAATTTTTTGAACCGGTTCATTCATGATGGCATCTGCATTATAGATTTTTATGAATAAATCTTCTACTTCTTTATCAACCTGCTCTGGCTGAAGAATCTTTGATTTATTTTGCGTTTTAGATCCAATAGAGTCAGCTAGTGCCTGAATGGATTTCCCTAATTCAGGAGGAAGTACGATCTTATTGTTCAAAGAAATTTCAAGAACTCTCAAGAATATCGTGTTCGCATGTTCATTTAAAAGAAACAACCGCTTAAATATATCTGTACTTCTCTTGGCTGAATACCCGGCTAAAAGCGTATTTTCTGCTTGCTTCATTGCTAGTACCGTTCTGTGTCTTGCTGTATTAAACTTCTCCGTCCCTATTGAATCAAAGAATACCGCCAACTCTCTATACACTTTTTCCACTGCATTAGTTTCAGGTCCATGGGGATTGTAAAACCAGCCTAACATACAGATTATCCAAGATAATGCCCCACCTAATAAAACAAGCCCTCCACGTAACGGCGCAAGTGATTGATCAACAGGCATACCTGTAGCAAGCGCAAAACTCAAAACGAAAAATATTGCCGAAGGACCAGTGATATTTAAAGCACCAAAAATGAAAAACACACATGCTCCAATAATCCCCATCACTATAGCTGTCCCTAGCTGATATGGGGCCAAAAGGGTTCCTAAGACAACAGATAAAGAAAGGCCCCACATTACTAAGAAAATCTTTTTAGCTCTTTGCTCATACGGTTGGTTAAACACGTATAAATAAGAGAATCCGCCAATTCCCGCCAGTAAACCGTACTCAAAATTCCCAAATAATAATCCTATGAATACAGGTAATGCAGCAGCAATTCCTGCACTCAATGCCTTTATCCACGGAAATGGATTCTTTTTTATTTCAAAAGCCTGTTTAAATGTCGTATGTATCGCTTCTAATTTCGGAGACTTTGAAGATACTCTTTGTTTATTTTTGCCCATTTCACTTTTCCTTTCAATAAATAATTCGCTCCCTATCTTCTCTTTTGACGCTATTCAACCGTTATCTTGATGGCTTAATCTAGAGCTTCTTTTAATATCCTTCATTAACAACAAAAGATACCTTAAGGAAGAGGAATATACGTTAATCTTTCTCGTATCTAGGAAAAGGGAAACGGCCTTCCCCCGATTGAATATCGAAAAAAGGCCGCTTATTATATACTCTTTTTTCAATACTGTTTTAAAGACTATGTCACAGCAATGTTACCCTCTACTAGGTTCCCATGCTTAGAGCGTAGCGTATTTAGGTTCTGCAACTTTTACAAGTTGTTTACCCAGATTCGTTCCTTTAAATAATCCTAGAAATGCATCAGGGGTATTTTCAAACCCTTCAATAATGGTTTCTTCATACTTCAATTTTCCTTGCTGTAGCCATTCCCCTAAATCTGTCGCACCTTCTTGGAATCTTTCGGCATAATTACCAACTGTGAAACCTTTCATAAGTGCACTCGTTTTGATCATCGCCGATTGCAGACGCGGCCCTAAATCTTTTCCTTCTGCATTATAAGAGGAAATCGCTCCGCATAATGGAATACGAGCATTTGTATTTAAAAGTGTGAAAACAGCATCCGTTACCTCACCGCCAACATTATCGAAATAAACATCGACTCCGTTAGGAACAGCGTTTTTTAAATCTGTCGCAAAGCTATCTTTTTTATAATTAACAGCTCCATCGAAGCCAAGCTCTTTTGTTAAATACTCAAGTTTTTCATCTGAGCCAGCAATGCCTACTACCTTAGCACCTTTAATTTTAGCAATTTGTCCAACTACTGAACCAACAGCCCCAGCTGCTCCAGAAACCACGACCGTTTCACCTTCTTGAGGTTTTCCGATATCGAGCAAACCAAAGTAAGCTGTTAAACCAGTCATCCCGAGAATCCCTAAATGGGTTGTGACAGGGGCAACTTTAGGATCAATCACTCGGATTTCTTTTTCATTGACCACCGTATACTCTGCCCAGTCGATATTCCCAACAACAACATCACCTTGTTTGAATGAATTCGAATTGGATTCTACCACTTCGGCTACAACGCCTCCAGTGATGACCTTATTCAATTCAAATGGAGCTATATATGATTTAGTATCTTGCATTCTTCCACGCATGTATGGATCGACAGATAAATAAAGCGTCCGTACTAATATTTGATCTTCTTTTGGTGTGGGAACATCACTCTCCACAAAGTTAAAATCTTCTTTCGAAGGCATTCCTTTTGGTCGGTTTGCCAGGGTGATTTTTTGTTGTTTGGATTGTGTCATTTTACGTTCCTCCTTGGTTTTGAATACGTAATATCTAAAAGTAAGCGTATCACTGTTAAAGATCCTTGGTCAAAAATTATGCCTGCTTGATTATTCCATACTATTTTATATGTAACCCTTACTAAAATATCTAAATCCTATGATATCTATTATGTCCTATCTATTTCATTCATATAAAGGTCATCTGGATTAGGCAAACACCTGTATATTTTATACAAAAGGCTTTGGTAAACATTAAAGTTGATTTATGATTTGTTCAACGGCTTCATCTAATATGAAGTATCACTTATTTAACAAATCATTCATGCACGGATTTTGTAGCTACAGCATCCCTATGTTTGCTCTTATTAGTAGGTTAACTAGCCAAACAAAGTCATGTTACCAGTTATTTCGAAAAAAACACTAAATAGAATAATTAACTTAGAAGTTCATATTCAATTCATAACTTCTTTGTATACTTCCTCTTGTAAAAAGGATTAAGAAAGGATGTAAATAAATATGTCAGAAGTAAAAAAGCAAAAAGGATGGCGCCAGTTTATTCGATTAGTTCAACAAACGAAGCCTTCTAAACTAATGATAGGGATTGCTTTAGTATTAAGCTTAAGTACAACAGGTGTAGGATTATTAGTCCCGTTATTCACAAAGAATCTTATTAATGATTTTTCAATTAGCTCACTAAGCACTGAACGGATCACACTTCTCGTTCTTGCAATTATTGTTCAAGCATTGGCTAGTGGATTTTCCATCTATTTATTAAATCGGATCGGGCAATCTGTAGTAGCGGGTATTCGAGATCAACTATGGAGAAAATTACTTGTATTACCCGTGAATTATTTTGATGAACATCAATCAGGAGAAACAGTTAGTCGAATGACAAATGATACAACTGTAGTGAAAGGATTAATTTCGGAACACCTATCTAATTTCGTTACAGGAATCATTTCCATTGTAGGATCCATGATTGTGTTATTTGTACTGGATTGGAAAATGACATTGTTGATGCTCATTGCAATCCCACTCTCTGTTTTAATATTAATGCCGCTTGGCAAAAAAATGCATCAAATATCAAAGGGGATGCAGGATGAGACAGCAAGTTTCACCTCAATTCTCCAACAGGTGCTAACCGAAATCCGTCTAGTTAAAGCATCCAATGCAGAAACATTTGAATATCAAAATGGAAAGAAAGGGATTACCAAATTATTTCAATTCGGATTAAAAGAAGCAAAAATACAAGCTTTGATTGGCCCACTAATGAGTTTAGTCATGATGGCATTACTTGTCCTAATTTTAGGTTATGGGGGAATGCGTGTTTCTTCAGGAGCTCTGACAGCTGGAGCTTTAGTTGCATTCATTATGTACCTTTTCCAAATTATCATGCCAATGGCTCAATTAGCAGGTTTCTTTACACAATTCCAAAAAGCTACGGGTGCAACAGAGCGTATAATTTCCATTTTGGATTCAGAAGAGGAAGAAGACGCGAAGCAGCAAGTTCAAAATATAAATCAATCAATCACCGTGGATCATCTAAACTATAGTTATAATAATGGAGAACAGGTACTTAAAGATATAAGCTTTACTGTTGAAGCAGGTAAAGTTACTGCAATTGTCGGTCCAAGTGGCAGCGGAAAAACGACTCTTTTCTCATTATTTGAGCGTTTCTATAAACCACAGCAAGGCTCTATTTCCATAGGTGGGAAATCCATAACTGATTTCACACTCCTTTCATGGAGAAGCCAGATTGGTTATGTTTCGCAAGAAAGTCCTATTGTATCAGGTACAATTAGAGATAATATTTGTTATGGAATAGATCGGGATATAACAGATGAAGAATTAAATCAAGTAGCTAAAATGGCGTATGCCGATCAGTTTATTTCTGAACTTCCAAACGGATATGATACTGAGGTTGGTGAACGAGGTATGAAATTATCAGGCGGTCAAAGACAAAGAATTGCGATCGCTCGTGCATTTTTAAGAAACCCAAAAATATTAATGCTTGATGAAGCTACCTCAAGCCTAGACAGCAAATCGGAAAATGTTGTTCAACAGGCGTTAAATGATTTAATGCAAGGTAGAACAACAATAGTTATTGCTCACCGCCTATCGACTGTCATTAATTCAGATCAAATCATCTTCCTAGAAAAAGGGAAAATAACAGGCAGCGGAACACATAAAGAACTATATAATACGCACTCATTATATCGCGAATTTGCTGAACAGCAGTTAAACAAACTTGAACTAGCCTAATTCATCGAAAGGAAAGAAGAAGGATGACAAAATGAATAAGGAAGTAATCCAGCAATTAATAAATATGACAAAATAGGAGGAGTTCACCTTGAATCCATATGTAATTTTGGGAATAGCCATCATTAGTGAAGTATTTGGTAGTTCAATGTTAAAAGTATCAAACGGATTTAAAAAGTTGTTCCCTTCCATTGGAGTAATAATTGGAATGGGAATAGCCTTTTATTGCTTGTCTTTATCTCTTAATACAATTCCACTGGGTACGGCTTATGCTATATGGTCAGGTATAGGCACAGCTTTAACCGCATTAGTGGGTGTTATCGTTTATAAAGAACGTTTTAATCTGAAAAAATTTCTTGGTTTAGTCCTAATCATTGGTGGAGTTGTTGTTTTGAAACTCTCAAGTGGTGGTGCTCATTAACCTTTAGAGATTCGGAGGTAATAGTATGAAAGGTTATATCGCTTTAGGAATATCAATTATCAGCGAAATATTCGGCACGACAATGCTTAAATTGTCGGAAGGATTCACAAATTTATTCCCTTCAATTGGAGTTATTCTTGGTTTTGGATTAGCATTTTATTGCTTATCATTATGTCTTAAAACAATTCCGTTAAGTTTAGCTTATGCTATTTGGTCAGGAATAGGCACAGCTATAACAGCGTTAATTGGTGTACTGTTATGGCGAGAACCATTTAGCATCATTACATTAGGTGGCTTAGTATTAATAATTGGAGGGGTAGTTTTATTAAATGCTTCTAATACTTCAGAACAAGTAAAAAAATCATCAAACTAAAGGTTTGATGATTTCAGACTGTAGACAAACTCGATGAAAACCGAGTTTGTCTACAGTTTTTTTTGAGGGGTTGTAAAAATTCGAACGTTGATTTCCACTCCAGGCACTCGCTTTCCGCGGGCGGTCAGGGAGCCTCCTCGGCGCCTTTGCGCCTGTGGGGTCTCCCTTGGACACGCTTTTCCCGCAGGAGTCTCGCACCTTCCGTTCCAATCAACTTTGTTTTAACAATTAGAAATAAACACTTTTGCCTACAGTCTTTTTTGTTTTAATATAGGAGTATTAAAACTTGAGGTGATGACGATGCTTTCGAAACATAATTCTATTCAGCGAGATCAACTTGAAATGATTACTTTGGATCAACTGGTGCCAGCGAACCATTTGGTTCGTAAAATTGAGG
>NZ_LGYA01000001.1:530729-555000 GCF_001273755.1 Peribacillus butanolivorans | reverse complement strand
TAAGCAAAGACCATCAAAAAGTGGTGACACGCCATATCTGGCAAAATTATATGGAAGAAGCAGATCATCTGCGTCATCACAACGATGTAAAACCTATATATGCGAAACGCAAAGAAACAATAAAGCGTGTATTCGCAGATGCAAAAGAAAAGCATGGTAGACGTTGGACTACTTTAAGGGGACTTAAAAAATTGTCGATGCAGGCGATGCTTACATTCGCTGCCATGAATTTAAAGAAGATAGCCAATTGGACATGGCAAGGTCCAAGAATGGCTTAATAAAGTGGGCTCGTAGAGGCCCAATCTCTTAATCTTGAGCAAAATTCAAAGGGAATTTCAAAAGGGGTCCGGAATTAAAACATTCTGGACCCCTTTTGTCTACAAACTGAAATCATCAAACTAAAGGTTTGATGATTTTTATTCTTAAAATGATTCTTGCTAGTTAGTCTCATTCACGCTTATAGAAAGCACTTTGTCTTATCTATTCAATATAGTTGACGTTATTATCTTGACACCATTTTTTAGCAATTTGTTTAAAACGCTCGTCACGATATGAATACCATTGATCTTCGATTTCAAAATCTATTATTTTGTCCTTGAATTTTCTAAAGGCGCCCTTTCCCTTAATTTCTAATAATAAAGAATTTCGCTTTCGTAGATCACTAACAGTTAGGCAGAAGTCTTCCATCATTTCATATTCATTGACATCATATTTAGTTGGTAACTCTATGTAATTCTCAAAGTTTTCAACAACATCATTAGCAACCCTTAAATTTTCTTGTTGCCAATCAGGTAAATGATTGAATGGTTCATCATCTTCAGCAGCTCTCAAATCATTAGAAGTTACAAAAAAAATTTCACCCGTATTAATATTTAGAAATGATTGAGACTCTTCAAACTGCATTTCCATTTCTTCAATAATATCTTTAAGCTTTACTTGTACATTCATGATATGGGATCACCTTCTATATTTTTTTAGAATCGCACCTGTTAGTTCAACGAGAATTATTTTACTAATGGATTAAAGATGCCCTCAAATTATTAATGCCATTTTCCAAATAACCCTTTAAACAAGTTAACATATATACCCAACCCTCTTTTTGTCCTATCATTTTGTTTATTATCTCGGGGTCATCTTCTTTAAAGCCTAATTCGTTTACTTCAATAATTGTCCTCGTATTATCCAACTCTTTTAGTGTAATTGTAACAACCGTTTCTTGACCATATCCTCCCCACGAGAAAACAATTTTTTTATCTTCCTCGACTTCCAATACATTGATAACCACTTCACCATTGTATTCATCATATCTCCAAGTAATCGTCTTGCCTTGTTCCACTCTTCCAGTTCCCGATGAAAACCAATAATTAGACATTTTTTCAGGGTCTACTATGGCTTCATATACCTCATTAACTGGTTTGAGTATTTTAAATTTCGTAGTTACTTGAGTATCCATACAAAATCAACTCACTTTCGGAATATTTGATAATTCTTCCATTATATCTATATCATCATTAAATAAACAAATTATATACTTTAACTTCTAAAAAAGTCCTTTTATTTATATAGTTCTTCTTCAAATAATCTGCCCCGTTACCAAACCAACTCCCTTATTGAAGTAAAGCACCAGTTAGTTCATTATTTGCTACCACAACTAAAAAGTTACAGTTAAGCGGAAGAAAAACTTTTATAATAAGGAAAATTATTGAAATTAAATGTTAAAATGTAGTTGTATTAGCAACTAGAAGAAGACTAATCTGACTTGTTAAGGAATGAGTGACTGAATCAAACAAAAAATTTGATCGCACTGTATTAGGCTTTATTCGAGTTATAAAGGACTGGCACACTAACTTTCTAAAAAAATAACTTCTGTGACTATTATCTATAGGCTGGAAAGGGGCTCTTATGAAAAGACTGTTTTCGATTATGTGTATCATCGTAAGTGCTTTAGTATTATTGCTAGGGTGCAGTACTAAGGAGAAAGAAAAGGTGGAAAAAAATTCGAAGGAGGTTGGCTCGTTGAAAGCTATTGAAGGTACGTGGGAAGGAGAAATAATGATTCCAAATCAGCCGCTCCCGATTATTGTTCATTTCACGAAGAAAGATGGAACGATAAGTATTCCTGTACAAGGATTGAACAAATTCCCCTTAACAAGTGTAAAGTTAAATAAATCAGACTTGTTTTTTGATATGAAAATTCAAAATCAGCAAATAACGTTTGATGGGAAAGTAGATCAGGAGAAGATTTCAGGAACATTTGTTCAGCAAGGGCAAGAGTTTCCTTTTGAATTGCTCAAGAAATCTGAGGAAAAAGTTGAGGAAAAAAGATCAGGTGAAGTTGTGCAGGCCGACTTGAAGAAAGGAACCATGTATGGACTTTTAGAAACACCTAAAGATGAAGGTCCTTTTCCTGTGATGATTATAATTGCGGGTTCTGGTCCGACTGATAAAGATGGGAACTCCATTGCACTTCCTGGGAAAAATAATAGTTTGAAATTGTTAGCAGAAAGTCTTGCAGAAAAAGGTATCGCAAGCATTAGGTATGATAAGCGCGGAATTGGGGAAAATATGAATTTGGCAGGAAAAGAAGAGGATCTCAGATTCGAACAATATATTGATGATGCAACTGCATGGGTTCAATTTGCTAAAAAGGATAGCCGCTTTTCTAAAGTTGGCATCATCGGCCATAGTGAGGGTTCATTAATTGGAATGGCAGCTGCAAAGAAAACAGAGACAGACACATTCATTTCATTAGCTGGAGCAGGCGAACCAATTGACCAAGTACTTCTTAAACAGCTTGAAGAGCAGCTGTCACCGACGTTATTAACAGAGTCTAAAGATATATTAACAAAACTAAAACAAGGTAAACAAGTTGAGACTGTAAGTGCAGACTTGCAAAGAATATTCCGTCCTTCTGTTCAACCTTATATGATTTCTTGGATTCAATATAATCCGAGAGAATTAGTAAAAGAGCTAAATATCCCTGTTCTAATTGTAAACGGTAATAGAGATATTCAGGTTGCGTCCAGTAATGCAGAAGCGTTACATAAGGAAAAAGGAGATTCTGAATTACTTATACTCGAGAAGATG
This sequence comes from Peribacillus butanolivorans, assembly GCF_001273755.1. Classification (GTDB taxonomy): domain Bacteria; phylum Bacillota; class Bacilli; order Bacillales; family DSM-1321; genus Peribacillus; species Peribacillus butanolivorans. Next base: position 551,913 of record NZ_LGYA01000001.1, on the reverse strand, counting down.
AATCATGTATTGAAAGAAGCGCCTGTAGATCGAGAGGGAAATCTAGCAACCTATAGAAATCCTGAACTACCATTATCATCTGGATTGGTGAATGGAATTATTGAATTTTTAAACGAATATGACATATCCAGTAATGAAAATCAAAAAAAATAATTAATAATTGGGGGTCTCCTCGGGATGTGTAGCTTTGAAATAAAGATTGATCAAAAGTTCCTCGTGCCCCCTAAGCTTCAATTATTTTTTAGCACAGCAAAATGAAATTCACCTGCTGTGACCATTTTAGCAGCCAAAGAGCCTCTTCTATATTATGCAATGTAATCGCAAAGCAAAATAATAAAATGAAAGAAATCCATACGCTACCTGCTTTCCTAAATGAGTTTCTACGGCCCTTTAGGTATATAAAAATATTCTTTAGCACTTCATTCTACATTTATATATTCTAAATAAAAACAGCTTGTTAGGTTTCCAAAATCTAACAAGCTGTTTTTATCAAACTTCAATATAAGTTATCAATCTTTTTTTCCGCAAATATCAAATAACCTTGATAAATATACAAATAGAAAGAGCACGTTTTGAAAAAAGATTGGTCAAATCACATATTCAATTGAATGAATAATTTTGTGCATTTTCCATACTTCTTAACTTTAAAAGTCCATCATTCTTTACCTCTAAGGGACCAAATGACAACTGGAATAAGCAGTAGTGAAAGGATAGCTCCGGCGAATGAGAGTGTTGCATAGCTGTAATGAGCTACAACCATGCCAGATAGTGCACCGCCCGCTGCTCCTGACAAAGCGATCAAAACATCGACAGATCCTTGCGTCTTTGCGCGAGTGGAAGGGTGAGTTGAATCAACTATCAGCGCTGTACCACTAATCAAACCGAAGTTCCAGCCAAGCCCAAGTAAAACAAGTGAGGTGTTGAGCACCAGCATGGAATCAGCTGGTCCACTGGAAGCAAGTATACAAGCAGCAAGCAGAGTGGCACCAGAAGCGATAACCACTGCAGTTCGTCCAATTTTATCTACTAAGAATCCAGTTACTAAAGAAGGCAGAAACATCGCTGCTATGTGAAAACCAATTACTACCCCTATCTCTTTCAAATCATGTCCATGATGTCCCATATGTATAGGTGTCATTGTCATAATTGCAATCATTAAAAAATTAGTTAAGGTCATTACTGTAGCTCCGGCAACAATTCCTCGCTTGTTTATCGTTGGTGCATTTGAATCTTTGTTTGAAAGTACGGCATTGTGTGTTTTTTGAACATCTGCCATTGCTTTTGCAACAATGAAAGGGTCTGGACGAAGTAAAGCTAATAACACCAAACCAGCAAGGATGTAAGCTACAGCCGCAAGAATAAATGGACCAGCCAAAGAAGGAACACCGATTGACCAAGCCAATTCGCCCATTATATTTACCAAATTTGGGCCTGCAACAGCACCTAATGTGGTTGATACCATAGCAATACTGATAGCTGTTGCCCGCTGTTTAGAACTTGCCAAATCTGTACCGGCATAGCGTGCTTGTAAGTTTGTAGCCGATCCAGCACCATAGATTAGCAGTGAAACAAATAAAAGTGGAATGCTGTTAATTAATGCTGAAATTACTACCCCGACCGCGCCAATACCACCAGCCAAGAAACCGGTCGCGAGTCCAGAACGGCGTCCAAAACGTTGGGAGAGTTGCCCTACAATCAGCGCTGCTCCTGCAGAACCTAATGTGAACAATGCAGTCGGAACCCCTACCATACTCTCTGTACCCAGCATGTCTTGCGCAAGAAGTGCTCCGACGGTTACACCAGCTGCAAGACCTGCCCCCCCGAATATTTGTGATATGACAACAATCAGCAACGTACGTCGATATAACTGTTGTTGTTTTTCTGGAGAATCAATATATGTTTGTATCCAATCTGGTTGATTTTTTCTACTTTTTAATGCTTCAGACATCATTCTGTCTTCCTTTCCGAAGAACTTTTTTTCTTCCTAATTAAATTGTTATTTCAATTATTTTTCAAGAGGTAAAAAAAAGATAATTTACGGAATGCTATTACTTCTATCGCAGCGATTTACCTTACATTACTGACGGACCTTATTTTATGTAATACCATGCGAAATCTACAGTAGCTCTTTTCTCCAATTGTTTTGCCTAGATAATTTTGCCCAATTCCGTTTAGCGATTAGTAATTAGTATAATACCTACTAATATGACCATCAATAATTTTCAAAAAATTTTGTCTAATAACTTTCCTTTTGATTAACTAACCTCCCTCAATAGTTGAATAAAAAAAACTACCTTAAAGACAGCTCCGATTTTCAGCTAAGGCACCTGTTAAATATGTTCATTGTTCAAAATGGACGAACTTCCTCCTTTTAGGGAAGTCTGTCCAGAAATCATTATTACGTAATTGGGCCGGGTTAAATAATTCCAAATCATTGTGCAATCGTATATAAAGGAGACGATACTTTGTCAAAGTATCGCCTCTTAGATTAATAATATTTTTTAATTAGATATATTATCAGCAACATCAATAACAAAAAATCACTTGGATAATTTACTTAAATCACTAACACATTTAGGAAGGATAAAAGCTACACTGTTCAATTCCAATTAGAAACAGAAGTCTTTACCGGTTCAATCTTATTTTATTTAAAATTGATTCGATTTAAGATTTTTGCTTTTTGATAATGGAAAACTGATTTAGATAATTCAAAGATGGTTCCGTTAGATAAGCATACTGTATTTTCAATAATCAATGCTGGATCTAGCGGATTAACATGCAGCTCTATCGCACTTGCTTCATCGATTTTTTCGCAGTTAATTACTTTGTCAGCAAAACCAATGTTTAATTTTAAGTCCTCTATAAGATAACTGTAAATAGAACTCGCTGCAATATCTTCATTTAAATATGGCACAATATCTTTTTTAAAGTAACTTATTTCAATTGAAAAAGGTTCTTTATCTACAATTCGTAGCCGCTTAATATAATAAAGTTTTGTTCCCACTTCACATCGCATTTGTTTTGCGTTTACTTCATCAGCTTCTAGCACATGTAAAGCCAGAATTTTCGTCTCAATTGTTTTTGAAGTCAAATCTTTTGTTAATCCTCTGAGACTGCCTAAATTAATATAATCTGTTACAGATTCTTCCCGTAAAAACATGCCGCTGCCTTGCACCTGATAGATATAGCCACGATTGACCAGCTGATTAATTGCTTTTCGAATCGTATTTCGGCTCACTTCAAATTTTTTTATCAGTTCTTCTTCTGTCGGCAACTTTTTTGTTTTATCAAACTTACCTTCCTGTATTTCACATTCTAATCGATCAGCAATTTCTTTATATTTTACAGCCATATTATCTCCCTATTAATCGTCCTCAATCATTTACTGCTTCTATTATACACAAAACCTCTTGATTAAAATCAAGAGGTTGTCTTATTACTTACAGCTCTTCTCCTCTCGTCTCAATAATATGCTTATACCAATGAAACGACAGCTTTTTCTTTCGGTTTAAATGATCATGATGATCCACGTAAATAAATCCGTATTGCTTTTTATACCCATTTAACCAACTTAATAGATCAATGACAGACCATGCGTAATACCCTTTTAAATGAATGCCTTCTTTGATTGCACGCTTTATCACTTTTAAATGTTCCTCAATATATTTAATACGAGGAACATCTACTATTTCGCCTTCAATAATCGGATCCTCATCACCAAGTCCGTTTTCTGTTACATACATTTTAATATCACCATAACGCTCTTTTAACATATGCAGCCCGTCTAAAAACCCTTGAGGTGAGATTTCCCACCCCCATTTTGTATATGTTTTATCTTCCATTTTTACGGTCCGATAAAAGCCATCGAAAGACGGGTTGCCTGGAGCTAGAGTAGAAGTTTCTCTTGAATGTTCCATGGATGAATCAGCCTCGTGATTTTTTTCTACTCGAATGGGCTGATAATAATTAAGTCCAATAAAATCATTTTTTCCAGCATTTCTTTTTAACGTATCTAATTCTTCTTCTGTCCAACTTGGCGTCCAGCCTTTCTCCTTTAATTGCTCAACCACATAAGACGGATATTCACCTTTTAAAATTGGGTCATAATACCAAAAAGTTTCATATTCATTAGCATGTCTAGCAGCTAATACATTCTCATGTTTATCATCTACGCTGTAAGCTGGTAAGAAAACATGGGTAATACCAACCTCGCCGTAAGATTTTAGTTCTTTATAGACTTCTACAGCTTTTGCATGTGCATAAAACACGTAATGTGTCGCTTGAAAGTATTTATACTCATCGTTTTGGATACCAGGCGGGTGAGCTCCTTTTAAATAGCCTAATCCGCAGAACATAACCGTTTCATTAAACGTAATCCAATGTTTGACGCGGTCTCCAAATGCCCGAAAACAAATTCCTGCATACTTGACGAAGGCCTCAGCTGTTCTCTTATTCGTCCATCCTCCATCTTCTTCAAGCGTCAGAGGCAAATCCCAATGATACAGCGTAACAAATGGAACAATACCATATTTTAAACATTCATTAATAACATTATTATAAAATTCCAAGCCTTTTTCATTGACTTCTCCGTCTCCTGTTGGCAAAATACGTGCCCATGAAATGGAAAAACGGTACGATTCAAGTCCCATCTCTGCCATTAATTTTATATCTTCTTTGTATCGATGATAATGGTCTATGGCTACATCACCGTTAGTACCCCCATACGTTTTCCCTAGAATCTTTGAAAAGACATCCCAATTCGTTACACCTTTACCATCTTCATTCCATGCTCCTTCTATTTGATAAGAAGCAGAAGCTGCTCCAAATAAAAAATCATGTGGAAACTTCATTACAAACCCTCCGTTTTTATACCAACCTATTAAATTTATCATTATATATAATATTTATAGGTACAAATATTAATGTGATTATATACTTTTTTTCATTATTTGACTACATAAAATTCGTAAAACATTAAAACATAAGTATAAAAGATAGTATCTACTGTAATGGAATAATTAAATCCAAGTGCCATTAATAAAACAAAAATAAAAGACGTTAATTCTACCGAATCAACGCCCTGCTTTTAGTTGAAGATGAAAATAAACTTACTTACCTTTTCGAATTTAAATTAATAGTAATAATAATGCCATTAACCCTAGTAGTACAATCAGAATAAATCATTCTTTATAGTTTGATCATTTCTGTTTTCCTTATTCCATTAAAGCGCCCTTTAATGAAGTAACTGGATGGCGTTTCTAAACAAGTCTTTATTTATATTTAAACGTCGTTCTAGTCAATTAACAATTACCATATTAAAATCCTCCTTTTTAATGTTATTCCTGTATAATAGACCTAGTTGTTAATTTTTCAGGAGAATCCAATGAATTTTATTTATATTAATCAAAACATATTAGATAATCTCTTTTATATCTTAGTAAGTATTTTGATTTATTCCATTTTATTAGATCATGGCAAAAGGTTAAGTCAGTATAGCAAGACCCTTATCACTGCATGCATGAGCATTCCTATTATATTATGTATGAAGCTTCCTATTTATATAGATGAATATTGTGTCCATGATCTCCGGCAAATCCCTTTTATTATAGGGACACTTTATGGTGGTTGGCCTGTAGGGGCTGCTCTGTTAGTCATACTATTAACTTTTAGATTTGCTTTTTATGGTTTCAATTTACTTACGGTAATTGTTTATATCGTTATATTTATTATAACGGCCTTATTTTCTTCAAAATTTAATACTTTTAATAGAAAAAATAAGCTAAATAGCTCCATACTATTAATTTTGTTTCTAGGAATACTAACCAGCTTTATTTCACTCGTTATGTCTGATTATTTTCGAATAACGGAGGCGTATGTATTTTACTTTATCATCCTCCCTCCTTTTATCATCGTTTTGGCTGTATATATCATGGAAATTTTAAAAGATGCAATTTTAATCCGAACACAAATGGTGAGACTTGAAAAGATGGAGATAGTTAGTCAACTTGCAGCTAGTATTTCACATGAAATTAGAAATCCTTTAACAGTTGTGAAAGGGTTTGTTCAACTGCTAAAGGCTTCTGATCTCTCTCAAGAAGTAAAAGAACAATATATAGAACATGTTGTTAGAGAACTTAATAGTGCAGAATCAATTATTAGTGAATACTTAGCATTTGCAAAACCTGCAATCGAAAAAGTGGATACTATTTTAATAAACCGTGAAATAGGATATGTAATTGAAATGATAAAACCATTAGCTAACATGAATTTAGTTAATATATCTGAACAGTTAACTCCAGGCATTACGCGTGGGAATATTCAACATTTCAAGCAATGCTTCATAAACCTGATTAAAAATGGTATAGAGGCTATGCCAAACGGCGGGGAACTTAGTATTATTTCCTATGAAAATAATTTCGACATAATTATCGAAATAAGTGACAATGGAATAGGAATGAACAAAGAACAAATAAACCGTTTTGGTGAACCTTATTACAGTTGCAAAGAAAAAGGTACAGGGTTAGGATCAATGTTAGCTGTTAAGACAATCCAAACGATGAATGGTACTCTTAATATAAATAGTGTTTCGAATAAGGGAACAACTATTACAGTAACACTTCCCGCTTATCATGAAGATTATTCTAAAAAATAAGTAATGAATCTATTTTTTTAGTAATATCGATTTTTATTATTTCATTTACAGTAGTGTTTTCTTGAATAGTATAAAAGGAATTATTATTACGATAAAAGAACCCACCACGCCTCTTAACTAATGCGGACCAAGGTGGGTCATTTTTTATTCAAGTAGAAATGCTAAAGTGGATCCTGAAAAAAAGAAGTTGCATGATCAAAATAGAATTTTTTATCAACCTTTATTAAAAATTATCGAACTTTATGTAGACCTATAATTTTGGTAAAACTGATAAAGGAAGTTCTATGGTTAAGGATTTTTGGAACGCTTTGTGTAGCTTTGACATAGAGTTTTGTCAGAAATATCGTGCGTGCCTTCATTTTACATTCAATAAAAAGAAACCATTTTGAAAAAAGACTTCAATGAACTTGTGTCATTTTCCTGATTAGAGCATAAGGTGATATTACCCATTTAATTAATTTCCTCCTTAAAAACAAATAAGGAGATGTCAATATGTCAGGTTGTGAATCAAGGTGTGACGACGGTTTTGGATTTGGTGGAGGTTTCGCCTTTATAGTCGTTTTGTTTATACTCTTAATCATTGTTGGAGCTAGCTTTGTTGGTGGATACGGCGGCGGTTACGGCGGCGGTTACGGCGGCGGTTACGGCGGCGGTTACGGCGGCGGTTACGGCGGCGGTTACGGCGGCGGTTACGGCGGCGGTTACGGCGGCGGTTACGGCGGCGGTTACGGCGGCGGTTACGGCGGCGGTTACGGCGGCGGTTACGGCGGCGGTTACGGCGGCGGTTACGGCGGCGGTTACGGCGGCGGTTACGGCGGCGGTTACGGCGGCGGTTACGGCGGCGGTTACGGCGGCGGTTACGGCGGCGGTTACGGCGGCGGTTACGGCGGCGGTTACGGCGGCGGTTACGGCGGCGGTTACGGCGGCGGTTACGGCGGCGGTTACGGCGGCGGTTACGGCGGCGGTTACGGCGGCGGTTACGGCGGCGGTTACGGCGGCGGTTACGGCGGCGGTTACGGCGGCGGTTACGGCGGCGGTTACGGCGGCGGTTACGGCGGCGGTTACGGCGGCGGTTACGGCGGCGGTTACGGCGGCGGTTACGGCGGCGGTTACGGCGGCGGTTACGGCGGCGGTTACGGCGGCGGTTACGGCGGCGGTTACGGCGGCGGTTACGGCGGCGGTTACGGCGGCGGTTACGGCGGCGGTTACGGCGGCGGTTACGGATATGGCGCCTGTTGTTAAAAATAGTATGAAAAAAGCCGACCTTTAATGGTCGGCTTCTTCATCTAATCTGCCCCTATAGTTGAAGAAGAAAAATCACATGCATGGTTTAACACAGCCTATTTTAAAGAAGTAACAATCAAAAAAATTTCGTAAAAGTATACTTTTACGAACAGGTGAATGAATATCCAGAAAAATTTTATTGATATATAATCACTCAACGGATAACATGTCCTATATTTCTCGCATAGGAATTCCTCACTTAGCTTGGTGAGCATAGAATGGTTACCCCAATTTACATAATAAAAAACGAACTCCTTATAAACAGAAGTTCGTTTTTATTTAAGACGTTTTCCTCATTTCAATGACGTTATCCGATTGCTGTTTGAGTTTTTTCCGGTAGACGATTTTTGACAATGTCACACTAAACTCGTATAAAACTAAAAGAGGCACGGTAACTAATATATCTGACATGAAATCTGGTGGTGTAATTAAAATGGCTACAACGACAAGCAAAAAGTAAGCTATCTTTCGCGCTTTTGAAAGAATCATGGGATTAATGACACCAAGAGAGGTGAGGAACATGACAACCAGCGGAATTTCGAATAAAAATCCAAACGGCAGTGTCAAGTTAATCATAAATTTAAAATATTTTTCAGACGTAAACATCGTTTCAAATTGACCTTCAGACAAAGATAGTAAAAAACCCAGAACGGTTGGATACACGACAAAATATCCGAATGATAAACCGGCAATAAAAAGGATAAACAGTCCAGGAATGTACGCTAGTGTCGTTTTTCGTTCATTCTCAGAAAGTGCCGGTTTTACAAATAGCCATGTTTGATAGGCGGCAATTGGAATCGTAAGAGCAATCGCAATCACGCCAGAAATCATAAAATATACCCAGAGGATTTCACTTGGCCCCAATACAGCTAACTTATGGCCGAGATCACGAATAAGCCATGTGTAAATGTCGTTCACAAAAATGAATGATCCAATTAAAAAAACCAGAAAAGCAATCAAAGTATAGATGATCCGTTTCCTGAGTTCCTCAAGGTGCTCAACCATAAGCATTTCTTGATTAGTCATACAGCCCCTCCTTTCTTAAATGCAAGAGGAAGATGTAAGCTTATTGCTTACATCTTCTTAAAAATTACTTAGATTGCGTCTTTTCTTCTTTCTCGTCTGATGAAATTAAATCCTTAGTAGAGTTTTTAAATTCTCTCAATGTGCTACCGAAAGCACGTCCAATTTCAGGCAACTTAGATGGACCAAATATGATGAGAGCGATGACCAAAATCAAAACCAATCCAGGTATTCCAATATTTTGCAACATTGTGTTTCCTCCTTAAAATTTAAATCCTGTAATAGCCACGACTGCCGGACGAGGCATCTTTTCACCTTTACGATGCGGCCATGTACTTGTAGGATTGTTGATATCTTCCGTTTCTTCACCAGGGTGCTGAACAGACAAGAATAGTGTCTTTTCATTCGGAGTGAAACAAGGTCCGGTTAATTCAGCCTCCATTGGAGCGGCTGCAAACTGCCAGGCAATCCCTTTATCTCGACCAACGGTAGGAATGACAAACATTCCGTTATTGCCAAAGCTTGTCCATGCACCTTGATTTAAGACACTCGATGAAATATCCGTTACGGTCCATAAATTCGCGTTGCTGTCAAAAGTTAAGTTGTCTGGTGCGCTGAATCCGCTTTGACGTCCGCCAGCTGCAAAAATTTCATATTCAAACTCAGTTGCTCCATGGTCACCTTTTTTTTCGATAAAACGTGTAATGTGTCCATGTAAGTTTCCGTGCTTATCATTATTCGTATGTGCAATAAAGATCGAGCCATCAAACGGTGAAATTTCCACATCCTCCGGTCGGTCAGTCGGTGTTCCGCCAAGAAGGAGGGCTGCTTCGTGACAGTTAGTAACAACATCACCTTGCGTTTGGAACTTTTCCAATAGTTCCGGTTTGCCAGCCGCCGCTTTTTGTACGGCCTCAATTGTCAGAGCTACCCATCTTCCTTTTTTAAAGTCCGCTACATATAAATTCCCTTCCTCAAGAAGACGGGAATTTGCTTTTCCTAATGCAGGTACATATTTATCCTTACTTACAAATTTATAGACACAAGCATCTTTTTTATCGTCTCCCATGTAAACGACGACACGTTGGTCTTTGGCAAGTCCCATTGAAGCATTTTCATGGTTAAAACGTCCAAGAGCGGTATGTTTGCGAACCGCAAAATTTGGATCGAACGGGTCAACTTCGATTACCCAGCCGTAATGTGTTTGGTTTAATCCAGCATTATTAGCGGTTTCTTCGAAGTTCTCTTCACAGGATAAAACCGTATTCCATAATGTTTTTCCACCAGAACAGTTAGCGAATGTTCCCTGAACACTTGTTGCGCCGTTTACCACTTTTGTTCCTTTGGCCGGCCCAGTAAGTGCAAAAGATGTTAATCCCGTTACTCGTCGGGCATAAGTGGAAGCAGCATCCATTTTCCATTTATTCACTTTCTTGTCATAGTACACTTCAATAATGGAACCGCCCTGGTTATAAAGAAGCTTTTCAATTTGTGTTGGAGCATATTTGCCATTTACTTTTTGTCCTTCCACGTAAAGAGGGTTTGTATATTCGTGGTTTACCCATAATAATCCTCTTTCATTGGAATTTTGAATAGGAAAGTAAAGGGTGAAATCATTATTAAAACCAAATGTGTCACCCTTACCATTGATTACATCGCCATAAGCGGCTACAACGTCATATTTAAATCCTTTTGGAAGAACGAGTTCGTCCTTATTTGTAGTTTCAATCGGAGTAAACTTAAAGCCCTTTTTCTTCGGTTTTACATGTAAAAGGCTGTCGGTTTCCGCATTAACTGTCTCGCTTAAAATACCTAAACCAGATGTGGCCACTGCAAGGGCAGTAGCCCCTGTTCCAATACGTGTTAAAAAGGTACGTCTATTTAACGGTGCGTTTTCCATAATGTCCTCCTTTATTTTCCTTGAAGACTTAGTCCTCTATTTTTTAAGAATTTCTTACTCATCATCAGCTTCATTCTGAACTGAGTTCCATCACTTATTTTGAAGCCAAACTCACCTTCTCTGCAAAATCGAAATAGACTATGTATGTACTTCTCGATTAACTTGTTAAATAGTGCCTATCCAAGCCACAAATCAAATTTAGCAAATTAAAGTAAAGATGGTATTAATTTTTTTAAAATAATTTATTAAAAATTGTAAAGGATTAGATTCTATGGATGTTCTTTTCATGAGAAAACATAAGTTCACCAAAAACGGACAAACTGTATTTGAAATAAGAAAGGAGATGTGAGATATGACAAAAAAATTTAATAAAGGTAGCCGTAATCAAAATTCACCGCAATTACACGGACAAGTTCCTGTTAGTGGGGACAACAGTAAAGGAAATAAAAGAAATAAAGATCAGAGCGCTAAAACAGAGTAATTTAAATGAAACAAACCGGTCATATTCAGACCGGTTTATTTCATTGTTAGATAATCTTCTTACTTATTTCAGCAGTAAACGATCTAAAAGAACTGAAATTACCTTCTCTCATTGATGATCAATTTCTCAATGTACCCCTTTATCTTAATCAAAAATGAAGCTTCGTTGAATAGCCAAGCGCTGGACCAACTTTGAATTTTTGACAATAAAAAATGTACATTTCTTTGTCAGTCTAAAAAAATGCCCTCCAGATCGTTTAACTGGAGGGCATTTTTTATCTGTTAGATTCTTTTTGTATTAGAACCTTGTGCTCTACTGTTGTTGTCTCTAAAACATCATTATCCTTATGAGTATTAGTAATGTTTTTTGTCATCACACTGACAACCACTAAAACTACGATATTAACAAATAGGGCGATAATTCCTACATTCAAGTCTTTAATTGCTTGAGGAAGATAAGGAAACAGTTGACCAATTTTTATGTTCCCTAGTTCCATAATAGAAACTAGCACGCCTCCTGTTATAATCCCGGCGAATGCTCCATGTTTGGTTACAAAATTCTTTCTCATCAAACTTGCGAAAAAGGCAGGAGCAAGTTGTGTGATAAAATTATAGGCGATTAAAGCGAGACTAAAGAGGGAATTTCCACCTTTAAAGGTCAAGTAAATCCCTACGAGAGAAATAAGGGGAACCAAGAATTTTACCAGTTTTGCAATCTGATTTTCCGTTGCTGATGGAGTGAATACGCTATATATATTTTTTGCCAGAGATGTTGATATTGACATCAACAGCATCGAACTTGGTACTAAAGCGGCTAACACGCCCGTGCCACCAATTAAGCCCACAAACCATGGATCAAAATCCTGTTTAGAAAGCTGCAGCAAGATAAGATCGGCTTCCGCGCCTTTTAATCCAGGCGTCTGTAAGATAGCTGCAAATCCGACAAAAAAGGCAAACAACAAAATCAATTGGTACATTGGCATTAGGATTGCATTTTTTCGTAAAGCTTTTTCGCTAGAGGCAGCATAAATAGGAGAAAACCCGTGCGGCCACATATAAAATCCAATAGAGCTTAATATAACGGTCGATATATACCACGAAACGCTCATTCCTTGATCCGGAAGTATGGTATAGTTCGGCTTTGCATTTTCAATGGCCTCATACATAGGTTGAAGACCGCCATAATAATGAAGAGGGAAATAAACTCCTAAAAATATGACAATGCCTAGAATCAGAATATCCTTCAAGATAGCTGTCCTGGCAGAACCGTGAATACCTGAAACCATTACAAAAATGGTTACACCAATTGCTCCAACCCAAATGGCAGCTGTAGATGAAATGGCCCCATAGGATGTTGCAGAGACGATATATCCTAACCCCTTCAATTGCAGGACTAAGTAGCAAGTACAAGCTATAACACCTATTACAGCAACAAGCACACCAAGATAAGGACTTTGATATTTTTTTACAAAAAAATCTGATTGGGAAACTAATTGGTGTTTCTTTGCATACCTCCAAATAGCAGGAAATGTCCAGTAGGAGATGACTGTAGCCAGGCAGCCGTATGATACGATACTAAAGATGGAACCTCCTTCCCCATAAGCCGATCCACTTGCACCTAAAAATGTAAAGGTCGTATACATTTCACCTGCGGACAAGAGGAAAATCAATAGGGTTCCCATTCCACGTCCCCCAACTGACCATTGTTCTAAGTTCATTTCTTTCCCTTTTTTAGCCTGGATACCAATCAAAACAGAAATGACGAAAAAAAACAGGATGAAAAACACGGCAATATTCATCTTGAATCTCCCTTCTGATTAGCAGGATCTAGTAGATATATAATCCCCATAATACCTGTGGTTAGCACAGACCAGAGTACAATCCAAAAGTGAAAAAATGGCATTCCTAGAACATAGGGAGTCACTTTATTTGTAAACAAAGCGCCTACAATAAAGCCAAGAAACGGGATAATTCCAAGCCAATATATTTTTTTCATACTCTTAACCCCCTAGTATGTTAGATTTAACATTTTAAAAGTCCCGTGAACAAATAACTTCACCCCATATTGTAAAGCCTGTTCATCGAAAGTAAATTTGGGATGATGGTGAGGATATATAATCCCTTTTTCTTCATTACGAGCTCCTATTACAATATAAGATCCCGGAACTACTTTTTGAAAAGCAGAGAAGTCTTCACTTCCCATAATTGGCTTTGAAATCTCTCGACTTTCTTCACCAAATACTTCACAGACCGTTTCGTCCATCAATCGGGTAACTTCTTCATCATTAATGGTCGGAGCATAACCGAACTGATAATCGAATTCATAAGTAGCCCCATGTGCTTCAGTAATTCCTTTTACAATGCGTTCGATAAAGGTTGGAATCTTTTCCCTCAGTTCCGGATTAAAGCTTCGAACGGATCCTCCAATGCTTACACTACTTGGAATAACATTAATCGCACTTCCCGCATGGAACTGAGTCACTGAAATCACTAGAGCTTCCTGTGCATCATGATATCTCGAAACAATGTGCTGGAGATTTGATACAACCTGAATTCCAATTGCAATGGGATCAACCGTAAGTTCAGGCTGTGAGGCGTGCCCCCCTTTACCCACCACGGTAATTGCAAAAGTATCAGCTCCAGCCATAATCGGACCGTAACCCAAACCAATTTTCCCTAAAGGTAGAGTCGACAAGAGATGGGTGCCAATGACCATATCTACTCCTTCAAGCACACCTGCTTTCACCATCTCTTGGGCTCCACCGGGCGGCAGTTCCTCAGCATGTTGAAATAAAAAGCGAACCTCCCCTTTAATTTGATTCTTTAACTGGGTAAGAATCTTTGCCGTGCCAAGCAGCATCGCCGTATGCCCGTCATGTCCGCAAGCATGCATCGCGCCTGAATTCTGTGACACAAAGTCAAAATCATTCTCTTCTTCAATTGGAAGCGCATCCATATCTGCCCGCAGTGCAATAACCTTCCCAGGCTGCTGGCCAATTAAACGAGCCATTATACTCGTTTTTGTCGGACGTGAAATTTCCAAATCACCAAAAGTTTGTAGCGTTTCATAAACAAATTGTGCTGTTTTTTCTTCCTGAAAAGATAGCTCCGGATACTTATGTAAATATCTTCGCCACCCAATCACTTCATCTTTAACAGCCTCGATTAAATCATGAATCATTATCGTTTGAGACATCCACTACAACTCCTTTTTCATTCAATTTACATAACAATATCTATTTTCGGATAGTTTAAGGAAGAAATTCCTTAAATGGAGTATAATATTCCATAAGCTTTATTTCAATATTTTTTTGAAAATTCTAAACTATTTTTCCTGACTGAATCCAATAGTTAATTTTTCCCTTTCAACGCTTTAATATGCTAAATTAAGGTACAAAATAAATAAGCACCCAAATTATGGGTGCTTATAATTTATAATAATCGATAAATTTTACTCGGCCTTCCACGGGTGGCGTTTGACTCTTCACCAACGCATTGTGCCAAATCAACTTCGCACATATCCGCAACAATACGCCGTACATTGCGCTCTGTCATCTCAAGATATGTCGCTAAGTCCTTTGTAGTAAAATCACTCCACCCCATTCTTTGAACGAGAGCCGATATCTTCTTATACGTTTTAACACTTATATTACCCTTTTTTAACTTTTCTATAAGGAGTTTATTGTGGGTACGGGTATCATATTGTAGTTCTTTCTTTTTGCCTGGTGATTCAATAATTTTGCCATCATCTTGAATAATCACAATTTCACGCTTCTTCATATCCTTTGAATGTTGAATAGCACGAAAAGCATTGATTTCCGCCGAATAGGCAGTCTCGCCAAAGCCAATTCCAACAGCAACTGTTGTATCTGCTTCAAAAGCCAATTTTTGAATGGTATCTTCAAGCGTAATAATTTCTCGTTCAATTGCGCCGCGTGAACTAAAAATCATGTATCTTCCATTCCCTTTCTCTGAAAAGGAACCATTTATTTTTTCACCAAGTTGAATTAACATTTCTTTTAGCCGGAGCTCCAAGTACTGTAAGTGATAAGGAGTTTTCATTTCCTCTGCCACTCTGTTAAAATATTCAACTTCAATGATTTCAACTCCGATTTGTGTGTCTTTAAAGTAGGAAGTCTTTACTTTTTCAGAAAGAATCCGAAGCGTTTGTCGCACTTCCATCTTACTCATCGTCATCCGATAGGCTGGAATCCCGTATTCCCTTAAAGCTTCACACACAGACGGAAAACAAGAAAAAGCGCCTTCTGTCCTTCCCTTATTCCATAAATTCAAGTGAAAATGTACCAATTCATTCGTATCAACATCTGACTCAAACACTTTCGTATAAATCTTTTGGGTTTTTATATTCAACTGTGACAAAGCTTCTTCGCTAATATTATTTGAGGACATAGTATCAATACTTAGATGCTCAATAATTTTCCCCTGTTCGTAGATCATCTCTAAAAAAGATTTATAAAAACCTGATTCCGTAGCAGGAACATGGACCATTATTTTATCTGTACCTAGTGTTTTTGTCGCAATTTCATAGGGAAGTGGACCAGAAAAAAGCCATGCATGTACGTGAGAATTATGTTCTTTTACAATTTCCTCTACCTCTTCGGTATTTACATAGGGAAAAGAGATGAATTCCAACTCATGTTTATATTCTTCTGCCAAGTCCAATATCTGTTCTATAGAAGTTTTTAGACCGACTAGTCCGATTTTATACATCCTGTATTCGACTTCCTTTATCATCTGTAATATATTCATTGTTCTTTATAGAATATCCTAGTTTAACATAATTCACATTATCGTAAGTTCTAATTCTTCTGTTGTTTTTCCATAATTCATTCTTTTTATCTAATTTGTATTAGAGTTCTGTTAGTTTGGTTTGTTACTCTTGATCGTATAAATAAATCAAGAGAAATGAAAAATAACAGTAGCAAAAAGAAAAGAATGATAGAAATGATATTTATATCTGTAAAAATATACTTAACCACACCAACATTTCCCTTTTACACCATCTTATCATGCGATATGAAAGAAAAATACCTTGTATACGTTATTCATGTGAGGTTTACAAAACATCTTCACCATTGATAAATCAACGTTGACGCCTCTCAAGCGCACCTAAATGGCTGCGTAAGGGGATATTTATGCAAATCTTATTCAATAAAATGGTTCAATTGTTGAACAAAGATCAAACAGCACTCTTTAACTATCCTCCCTCAATATTGAAAGTAACTTTTCACTCAATTTATCTTCTTAGAATACTTTAAATACTCATGATTTTCTTAGTACAGATAACATTAAAATGTGCGCGCTACCTCTTGTACGAAAAAACGATCATCATTTGTTCCTCATGTTCGTAATAAACTGATGATAGCTACACTGTTAAAATACCTTTAAAAATCCTTACTAGAAGTTTAAAAGATTGATTTCTCATAAATAGATTGAAAAATTTGATCACCTGTTGGTTATTTCGATAACCTATTTGGCCTAAAAAGAAGAACATTCATGTTAACGGGAGGAAGAAGGATGCATCACAACGATCGGAAAAGGAAATGGAACGGATTTTCCAAGACGTTTCCGTATTCTCTTTTAGATGTAAAAGATGAATTAAAGAAAAAAGGTAAAAAACAGACTTCTGTTAAAACGTGGGAGTTAACGGGAGAAGAGACAGTGTTAATACAGGAAATTAAAGAACAAACAAGACAACACAACAATAATAATGTGACGCGAACGCATGCCTATTTTCAGTTTTACCTCCGTTACCCAGAAATACACTGGGCACTACTTGGACATATGGTATCGCGTAATGGCGGTTGGAATATGACGGATTTAAAAGGGGATTTATATACAAGACTATTGTCGGAAAAAGATCAACTTATCTTCTTTTCTTTTTTGGAACGAGGGAACTGGTTAATCTTCCAAGATGTGTACCCACAATTTTTGTTGTATGAACAAAGTGTCAAAAGATCAAAAAGACTGTTTCATCTTCTACCTTTTTTCAATGTATCGACGTTTATGGAAACGTTATGGAACCATTTTTGGAGAACAGGTGACCAGTATATGTTAGCCATTGCCACTGTTATTAATGAACAAAGCTATTTAGAAAAAAGGGTCATTCAAAATGCCCATTTTAAAAGGACCGTACTAAATAGTATTGGATTCAAACTTTATGATTTTTTTCGCTTTAATCACATTCTTTTTCCATTCTATAAGGATGAGACCAAACAAGAAACATTACTAGTCGGGAATACAATGAAGCATTTCACCTCCCTTCATGAGCGAATATTGCTGGGCAAGCGATTATACTCACTGCTGTTTAGCCGTGAGAACATCTTATCAGGAGTAGTAGATTGGGCTCATGATCATCCACATACCGGTTCGCGAAAAGACTACTGGCCGCATTTGTTTAATGATGTAAACGAATCATTCTCCCGTGCATTTTATAAACGTCGAACAAAAAAGTGCCAATTAAGAAAAGGTGCGGATCGTTTATACAGTCCTCGATTAATATACACATGGAAAGATCTTAATCATGAAGAGGAGGAAAGCAAAGACTGGTTTGAAGACTGGCACATCATGGACTACTTAATCGATAAGGGAGAAAATATAGATGGGGAGATTTATGATGAATACTGCACAACGCTTGAAAAAATTGAACTTGCCATTCTGGCAAAAAAAAACGTCCTACTCCGAGAAGAAGCAGAAGATGAGTAACCATCGGGCTTTTGTAGCCACAATAATTTTCTCTTGTTTCATCGGAACGTATTTAGACTTACTGTTTGTAGGTAAACAAATGTATTCCTTTCCGGCAAGACCATTCCGAGATATATTTACAATCAATGTCGCTTTTACATTATTGATATTGCCAATCTTTACTACGCTCTTTTTATGGATCGCAAAAGCGTTGACTACATTTTCAAGGATACTGTTTATCGTTTTGATTGGACTTTGTATAAGTGTTTCCGAATCTTTTTCGGAGAATTTAGGATTGTTTACTCATAGCGAAGCATGGCATCATTCTTATTCCCTTTTCGGATACATGATCTTCATGCTCATTATTTGGAAATTTTATCGATGGTTTCAATAACAATCGACTGTGTTATAGGAATCTAAAAAACAAACTTGCTAAAAACAAAAAAGTACATGCCAAATTGGTGTTATGGATAAAAAAACAAAGGGTGTCACAAAAATTAAAATAAAATTTTTGTGACACCCTTTGAAATATGATAGGAGGGTTTTCCTTCTGGATTTGATGATTAAAGACTAAAATAGCTCACTACTTTTATAGATTTACTTATGGAAAAACCTTATAAAAACATTCCCGAAAATCTAGTTCTCAACTATTTTCGGCACTCATAGCCAAGATATAAAGTACATGATATATAATGCATCTAAATATAATGTTTGTGAGACGTAATAGATCCTTTTGAGCTTTTTATTATTTGGGCTATCTCAATTCCTCTCTTTTTTAGCACATTTTAAGGAGTGAATGTATGAAAGAAATTGGCATCAAATCATATTTGTCTGTTGGAACTGTCAGTAACCCTGTATATGATCCTAATAGTAATAAGTTAATCTTTATTGCTGATTATTCTGGTTTACCGCAGGTTTGGGCAAAGGATTTCGATATAAGTGAACCTACCCGAATTTCTTTTACTAATGAACGAATTACTTTTGTTAAATATTTAAACAGTTCATCACAACGCGGCCTTCTCATCGGCATGGATGTCTGCGGTAATGAGAAGCAACAACTGTTTTTACTCAAAAGTGATGGTCTACTGATTCCGCTTACCAACTCTCCTGACCATAAACATGAATATGGGGGTCAATCACCTGATGGAAAATGGATAGCCTGGTCAAGCAATCGTCGACATCCTGCCTTTTTCGATATCTATATTCAAAATGTCGAAACTTTAGAAATACAAATGGTTTTGTCAAAGGATGGACTCTATTCCTCCATCATGTGGTCTCCTGATTGTAATTCGTTATTGATTCGGAAAACAAATTCCCAGTTGGATAACGATTTAGGTTTACTGAATCTTGACACAGGAGAAATGAATTGGTTAACAGATCATCAGGGTGAAGCAAGCTATAAAAACCCTCATTTCAGTATGGATGGAGATCATCTCTATTTATTAACAAATCAAGATAGAGAATTTTTTGGGCTCGCGATCATTGATCTTTCAACAAAACATATCACTTGGCTGGAGGTGGGACAGTGGGACTTTGAAGGCCTCGCTATGAGTAAAGATCATTCAAAGTTAGCTTTTTCAATTAATGAAGGAGGTATTTCAAGAGGCATTCTTTTAGATCTAAAATCAAGTGCCCTTTATACATGGAAGACACCAATGGGGATGATAACTAACTTAACATTTTCACCCGACAATCAAAAATTAGTCTATGTATTCAATGGGCCGACCTATCCGTCTGATATATGGCAGGTTGACCTAAAGAAAATGAAGACAGAACGGCTTACTCAATCTCTTCAGACAAAGTTTTTGGAAAATAAATTAATTGAACCTATTCTTATTTCCTTTAAATCTTTTGACAATCTCCAAATACCTGCCTTTTACTTCAAGCCAAATATCCAATCAGAAAAAATCCCTGTTATTCTATATGTTCATGGGGGGCCTGAAAGCCAAATCCGTGCTGTTTTCAATCCAGTTCTGCAGTATTTCTTAAGCCTTGGCTATGCAGTAATTACTCCTAACGTACGCGGGAGTACAGGATATGGAAAAACATATACTCATCTTGATGATGTTCGTAAACGAATGGACTCCGTTAGAGATCTTGTTTCTTTAGTAGATTGGTTAAAGAAAGAAGGAAGCGCTGATCCTAATAGAATTGCCATTATGGGAGGGAGCTACGGAGGATTTATGGTTCTTGCAGCCATCTCTCACTATCCGGAATTATGGTCTGCTGCAATTGATCTCGTTGGGATTTCAAGTTTCAGAACTTTTCTTAAAAAAACCAGTCCGTGGCGACGCAAACTTCGCGAAGTTGAATATGGAACTATTGAAAAGGACGGAAACTTTTATGATCTGATTGATCCATTGAATCAAACTGACCGGATTACCAGTCCGCTGATGGTTCTTCACGGGGCTAATGACCCACGCGTCCCTATTGAAGAATCTGAACAAATCGTAAATAAATTAATGGCACGAAATCATCCTGTAAAGTTTATCTGCTTTGAAAATGAAGGTCATTCCATCGTAAAACTAAATAATAAAATTACCGCCTATACGGCAATAGCACATTTCCTCAATCATTATATTGGTAAATAATTTTCCAGGTTGATTAAAAGGAATTAGCGTACCGACTATAAGGAAATGTGCTTCTTAGTTTCTTTAAGAAAACAAAAGTCTCGTTTGATATGAGTAATAAAATTTATACTAATTTATCATAATTTTTTAAATAACTAACCTGCTCCATTTGTTGCATAAGAAAAAGAGCTGATCATCATGAAGTGAACCCAAAAAGTTAGACACTTTATTTAATTAGGCAGCCTTGAGGGCATGAATCCGGTAATCTACTGTTTAATGATGTAAACGAATCATTCTCCCGTGCATTTTATAAACGTCGAACAAAAAAGTGCCAATTAAGAAAAGGTGCGGATCGTTTATACAGTCCTCGATTAATATACACATGGAAAGATCTTAATCATGAAGAGGAGGAAAGCAAAGACTGGTTTGAAGACTGGCACATCATGGACTACTTAATCGATAAGGGAGAAAATATAGATGGGGAGATTTATGATGAATACTGCACAACGCTTGAAAAAATTGAACTTGCCATTCTGGCAAAAAAAAACGTCCTACTCCGAGAAGAAGCAG
>NZ_LGYA01000001.1:521252-530723 GCF_001273755.1 Peribacillus butanolivorans | reverse complement strand
TGGCGATGTTTTCTTGGTTTCTTTTTTCATGGATAGACGCCCCTTTTTCTTTGGTTTAAGGGCGTCTATACCTCCTTCCTTAAACTGATTTGCCCAATTCAAAAGTGTAGAATCGGAAGGAAGGTTATAGTGTACAGCGGTCTCGTTGATCGATGCCCCATATTCGTTCATATATTTAAGTACCTCTAGTTTAAAGGGCAGAGTGTAATTTGTATAGGATGAAGCAAGTCCTTCCATCCCATGTTTTAGATAGCGAGCGACCCATCTTTTCAGAGGGGATAAACCTACATTTCTTTCTTGTGCAATGGATTTATAGGATTTTTTCCCTTCTAAGTACTCTAAAACTGCATGTGATTTTTCGTCTATCGTATATTTAGTCAAAAAAACTGCACCTCCAATTATTAGATGTTGTCTAACAATTGGGGTGCAGTTCATCATCACAGCTCTTTAAAGAACGATTGCACCTGTTAGTTGATTAACGAATAAAAATATATTTATCTATTCGTGTGTTTGAAGAGCTAACTTTATTCCCAAACCAATGTAGACTATACCTACGACTTTCCCAAACCAATTTGAACTGCTGTTAGATTTAACTAATAACTTGTTGCCAATTGTACTTGTTAGGAAAACTAAGAGAGTGGTATACATTATGCTCATCAGTACAAATGTTAACCCAAGCATTAAAAGCTGAATTGTCACTGGGGAACCATCACTTTTTACAAACTGTGGTAAGAAAGCTAAGAAAAATAATGAAGTCTTAGGGTTTAGTAATTCAATTAACAAAGCCTGACGAAATGATAGGTTATTATTCACTTTCTTAGTAATAGGTTTTTCAATTTTTTTTGATTTTTCAAGCAAAGCTCTTATTCCTAAATAAACTAAGTATGCTGAACCTAAATATTTAACAACTCCAAAAGCAAGTGTAGATGTCATTAATATCGCGGAAAGTCCAACAACTGCCGCAAGAGTATGAATTAAGTCACCAACAGCAATACCCAAGCCTGTGATAATTCCATTCTTTTTTCCACCTTTAATAGTTTGAGATATTGTCAAAAAAACAGCGGGACCTGGGATTAAAAATAACATCAGAACAACCAAAATGAAAGTCAACATTATATATTATTCCTTTCTTTTAGAGATTATACAGGCTGATTTAACCAACCACTACATAGTTTATTTTAACACTTTTAACATAGTAAAATAGCTCTTTAATCAACAATCCTGCCCTGTTTGTCGCATAAGAAAAAAGCTGATCGTCACTGCCCTTTAAAACCGTTAGCTTAACACGTTTACTTATTATTTTTTAGAAATGAATAGACATATGTATCGTGTGCTACACCATTTTGATACATATATTTCTTCAAAACCCCCTCTTTTTGAAAACCAATATTAGTCAGTAACTTATTAGATGCTTCATTGTTTAAAAATACAACAGCACCTATACGAGTTAAATTCATAACATCAAAACCATATGTAAGAACTCTAGATACTGCTTCTGAAGCATATCCTTTTCCCCACTGCTCTGGATGGATTTCGTAACCTATTTCTGCTCTTTTATGTTTAGGTAACCAAGCATTAAAGCCAATTGTTCCAATTATACCTTTGGTCTCTTTTTTTTCAATCCCCCAGCGTATGCCTCTTTTTTCATTGTAGTTATTTGAAAAGAAATCAACGAATTTCACTGCTTCTTCTATACTCTCTAATGTTTCTTGTCCATAATAACGTGTTACATTTTCGTTAGAAAAACAAGCAAAAATACCCTCTGCATCCTCTTTTGTTATTTCTCTTAATATTAGTCTTTCTGTCTCTAATATTGGAAACATTTCATCTCTCCCTCTGTTTATTACTATAATTAACTATTCTTTTTAAATGGTAAAAATTCCTTTATAAATTGAATTCTTTATTGCACTATCCTGACCCTTTAGTTGAACAAGGGTATTTTTTCTCTAATTAGAATGTAACGAACGTACATTCAAAAGTTCATATAATAGGATCTTATAAGCTGCAGTTTAGAAGGATCTTTTTAATTGGAGGATTCTTTTATATGCTTATTGAGGTACCACCACATGCCCATCAAGCTAAGAAAATAGGACACCCCCAAAACGATAAAATGAGCTTCTTTGTTACAAGAAAGCCCAAAATTTTGTTCTGAGGGTATTATAAATTGTTAACTTGATGGCAATGTGACGTTAACCTAGGGAGAGTTAATTAAGAGAAATCCTCAAAACTTTCCTCGGAAATTAAATTGTATATCAAGAATGTCGAGGTGTTACTTCTTTAACATATAAATTTTACGAGGTCTTCCCCGTGGCGATTGAAGTTCTTCTCCTTTGTACTCCACTAAACCGCTTTCACTTAAACTACTCATAATTCTCTGAGCATTTCGAACGGTCATAGATAAATGAGAAGCTAAGTCTGAGGAAGTGAAGCCGTCCCAGCCCATACGATCAATCAATGCTTCTATCTTTTTATACGTTTTTACACTTATGTTAGCCTGATTTAATTTATCTAGCAGTTCTTTATCATTAGAACGGAAGGTATATGCCAATTGTTCCTCTTGACCTACAGATTCAATCATTAAACCATCTTCCTGGATAACAACAATACCGGAACTTTCTTGCTTCTTCGAATGACGAATCGCCTTACGAGCATTGATTTCAGCCGATGCAGCCGTCTCACCAAAACCAATTCCAACTGCAACAGAAACATCCATCTCAAGTGACAGTTGTTGAACAGTACTTTGCAAGCTACCAATTTCTCGTTCAATTGCCTTACGTGAACTAAATATTTGATAGCGACCGTTTCCATTTTCGATGAGAGAACCATCTAATTTTTCGCAAAATGACAGTAATGTTTGTTTTATTTTCAGCTCCAAATGCTGCAGATGGTAACGAATATTAACCTCGTCTACAAATTGATCAAACTGATCAATTTCAATAATCTCTACACCTATCTGACTATCCTTAAAATAAGTACTTTTTGCTTTTTCAATTAAAATCTTGACCGCTTGTCTAATTTCCATCTTTGTCATATTTATTTTGTAGACAGGAACATTTTTTTTCTTCAAGGCTTCATATACAGATTGTAAAACGGTAAGGACACCTTGTACCTCCCCTTCCCTCCACAACTGAAGATGAAATTGAACAATGTCTTGAAAATCATATTGTTCATCAAATGTTTTTATATAAATATTTTCGGTGGAAATCCCTAGCTCTTGTAGCGACTCTTGCAAAAAAAAGTCTTCTAATCGAATCATATCAATGGATATCTTATCGAAAAAATATTTTTGATCCGCAGACATTTGTAAAAAACATCTATATAAACTAGATCCAACAGGAGGACAATACGTAAAATTGGCCTCTGAATCTAACATTTCTTTTGCAATTCTATAAGGAACTGGTCCAGAGAAAAACCAACCATTTACTGCATTTTGGTGATTTTTTATAATGTCCGTTACCTCTCGTGCATCTTCATATGGAAAATCAATGAAATCTATTTCATGCTCAAATTCATTAGTAACATCCCGAATTTTCTTTAAAGATGAAAGTGGACCTACAACACCAATTTTATACAAGTTTACTTCACCCCTACATCATACTATTAGATTTATTATATCAAAATAACCAATTAACCCCAACAGGGAATAATAATGAGATCCAAATATTAATAACATATAAAGCGCCGTTTGACATAAATAAACGGTGCTACTTAATATGGTTTACTTCTCTATCGTGAGGTCAAGAGTGGTAGAACTTATACATTCAAAAGATTCAAAACCTTTTGTTTGTTTAGAAAGTATTACTAAATCTAGAAAAAAAAAGATTCCTTTTTTTCTGAAAATTTTATTGAAATAGATTATTCTTAATTATATAATACATTTAACGAAAATAGCGTTAAGTATTCGTTAAATGAAAAACAAGTAATTTGAAAGGTATGTATCAAGTACACGAAGGGTGAAAGACCATTTTGGGAACTTTAGCTTAAGGAAGGTTTAGAGAAAAAGTTTATAAATTAAATGGTACAAAAAAAGCACAAACTACAAATGGAAGAAGGTTTAGGAGGAGAATGTAATGGAACAAAAAGTAATGAAAGATACAACTAATCTGCAAAATCATAAAAAAGGTGGATTTTTCAATCAAGTAGAGCGAATAGGAAACAAAATCCCCCATCCATTTATTTTATTTATTTATATGATTGCCTTTTTATTTGTTGTAACCGCTCTCTTATCCGTTTTCCATGTTTCGGCATCGGATCCCATTAGTGGAGAGAAAGTAGAGGTCCAAAATCTCTTAAGCCGTGAAGGCATTCAATGGATACTGCCGAATATGATTAAAAACTTTTCCGGCTTTTTACCACTAGGTTCTATTTTAGCCCTAATGCTAGGCGTAGGACTTGCTGAAAAAGTCGGTTTGTTAGAAGTTTTGATTCGAAAAATGTCGTTAAAGGTCTCAGGGAAATACGCGAGTTATTTAGTTGTATTCGTTGCATTTTTTAGCCATGTCTCTTCTGATGCTGCGCTTGTTATTATGCCTCCTCTTGGAGCTTTAATTTTCCTTGCTGTGGGACGGCACCCTGTTGCTGGGTTGCTCGCTGCTATTGCTGGGGTTGGTTCAGGTTTCACTGCCAATTTATTAATCGTCACAACAGATGTCTTGCTATCAGGAATTAGTTCAGAAGTAGCGAATGGTATGAAAGCAAATTTGACAGTTAATGTTACCGATAACTGGTTCTTTATGGCTACTTCAGTTCTCGTACTTACTGTTGTCATTGCCTTGATTACAGATAAATTTGTTGAGCCGCGCTTAGGAAAATATGAAGGTAGCGGTAAGCATAAAAAATTGGAACAATTAACGAAGCAACAAAACAAAGCACTCCTGGCTACAGGTATTTCAGCATTGATTTTTATAGCTGTTATGGTCGTTCTAGTCGTTCCGGAAGGAGCCCTATTACGAAATCCAGAAACTGGAGCTATTCTTCCCTCTCCATTCATGTCTGGTATTGTCGCGATCATCTTACTTTTCTTTTTTACAGTTTCTATTACGTATGGAGTTAAAGTAGGAGCAATTAAGAAACAAAATGATATTCCAGAATTATTAGTAGACCCGATTAAAGGAATGGCCGGATTTATTATTATGGTTTTTCCACTTTCCCAATTTGTCGCTTGCTTTAACTGGAGTAATATGGGTAAATTTTTGGCATTATCCATCACAGATCTCTTAGAACAGCTAAACATAGATGGTGCACCCGTACTTATTGGGTTAATGTTCTTATCTGGACTTCTATCCATGTTTATTGCTAGTGGATCCGCCATTTGGTCTATATTAGCGCCGGTTTTTGTCCCAATGTTTATGGTATTGGGCTATCATCCTGCCTTCGCCCAAATGTTGTTCAGGGTTGCAGATTCATCTGTTCTACCATTAGCACCTGTATCTCCATTTGTCCCACTATTCTTAAGTTTCTTACAAGAGTATAGAAAAGATGCAAAACTAGGAACATATTATTCTCTTATATTGCCATATCCGATTATCATCTTTATCATTTGGACGCTATTGGTAGTGGTTTGGTATTTCCTCGGACTCCCAATTGGTCCCGGAGTCTATCCGAAATTACCGTAATTTAAAAAATCGCAAGCGCCTTGAATAGCCCCTTCATCGACTCGAGGGGCTAGGTTGCTTGGGCTAGACGCCAAAACTTGTCGAAAATTATTAAATTTTCATCAAATAACTTTAGGAGTGAAAGAATTGGATATTATTTCTTTAAGACGTGATCTTCATCAACACCCAGAAGTTGGCTTTACCGAATTTCGAACTGCTTCAAAGGTAGTAGAAGTACTAACTTCTTTGAAATATAACGTGATATTTGGAAAAGATGCTTTAGATGGGGATTCTCGCCGTGGAGTTCCACCTACAGAAGTATTACAAGAAACATTTAATAGAGCATTACAAGATGGTGCAAATCCAGAAATTCTCCAAGAAATGGAGGGTGGATATACTGCTGTTATCGGTATATTAAAAGGAAAAACAGATGGCCCAACTGTAGCTTTCCGGTTTGATATGGATGCATTACCTGTTACGGAAAGTACTGATTCTGACCACTTCCCACAAACAAACGGTTTTCGTTCCAAATATGAAGGAAATATGCATGCTTGTGCACACGATGGCCATACAGTAATTGGCTTAGGGCTTGCGGAAAAATTAGCGGACCAGAACTTTGCAGGAACGGTTAAGCTTATTTTTCAACCAGCTGAAGAAGGAGTACGCGGTGCCTATTCAATTGTACAAAAAGGAATTTTAGATGATGTGGATTATTTATATTGTCTGCACCTTGGCACAGATGTCCCTCTAGGAGAATTTCATGGTGGGTCTTCTGGCTTTTTAGCAAGTACGAAAATGGCAGCTCATTTTCACGGGGTATCTTCTCATGCAGGCGCTTCTCCTGAAAAAGGAAAAAATGCATTATTAGGAGCTGCCACTGCATTATTAAATATTCATGCTATTCCAAGATTTAGTTCAGGTTCTACCCGCATAAATGTAGGTAGTCTTAATGGTGGTACAGCCGCTAATATTATTCCAGCGTATGCAAAAATGATAATTGAAACCCGTTCCGTAACCGAAGAAACAAATGCAGAAATGGAGAAACGTGTTCGAAATATCGTGGCTCATAGTGCAGGTATGCATGAGCTTGAATATGAAATTGAAATTATAGGACAAGCAATTACAATTCATTGTGATCAAGAACTTGTCGATCTAGCTATGGAAGAAGCCCGAAATGTAGATGGTTTTTCAACAATCAAAGCATGTAGGGAATCCGGTTCTGCCGGAAGCGAGGATGCAAGTTTTATGATTCGAAGAGTACAGGATAATGGTGGTAAAGGGACATATATGATTATTGGGACCGATATTCCTGCACCACATCACCATCCTAAATTTGATATTCAAGAAGAAGTGTTACCAAGAAGTGTAGAACTTTTGAATCTTATTGCAAGACGAATTCTAAAATAATATTTCATATTAAATCGATATACATTCATATTAAATCGATTATATATAGGAAGGAAAGAGTGTAAAATGACACATGTAAATAGACTATCAGAAATCATTGAACAAAAAAAAGCTAAATTCATTGAAGTTAGTGACTGTATATGGAATTTTGCAGAAACACGATTTGAAGAATATCAATCTGCTGAATTACTATGCAGCACGTTAGAAAGCGAAGGCTTTACTGTTGAAAAAGGTGTTGGAAACATAGAGACGGCATTTATTGGGAGCTTTGGAACTGGTAAACCTGTTGTGGCAATCATGGGAGAATTTGATGCGTTGTCAGGTATGAGTCAAAAAAAAGCTACAGCTGAACAAGAGCCAATTGTACAAGGTGAAAATGGCCATGGATGTGGTCACAATTTACTTGGTACTGGATCGTTAGCTGCTGCTGTTGCAGTGAAGGAATATATGGAAGAGAATAATATGAATGGGACAGTTCGTTATTATGGATGTCCTGGAGAAGAAGGCGGATCAGGCAAAACCTTCATGGTCAGAGAAGGTTTGTTCGATGACGTTGATTTTGCATTTTGTTGGCATCCACTAGATGTTAACGGCATTATGTCGATGGATTCACTTTCCAATTTCCAAGTGTATTATAAGTTTAAAGGAAAAAGCTCTCATGCAGCAGCATCACCACATTTGGGACGGAGTGCTTTAGATGCCGTAGAACTTATGAATGTTGGCGTGAACTATTTAAGAGAGCATATTATCCAAGACGCAAGAGTTCATTATGCGATAACGAATTCTGGTGGATTATCGCCTAATGTTGTCCAACAAGATGCAGAAGTTCTTTATTTATTACGAGCTCCAGAAGTTTCACAAGTTCAAGATATTTACTTAAGAGTTTGTAATATTGCTAGAGGAGCAGCCCTTATGACAGGAACTGAAGTAGAAATCGTTTTCGATAAAGCCTGTTCTAATGTTATCCAAAACACAGTGTTAGATTCCGTTATGTATAAGAATTTCCAAGAATCAGGTATTCCACAACACGATGATAAAGAAAAACAGCTTGCAAAAGAGATCCGTGCTACCTTAACCGAACAAGAAAGGAATAGTACAATCAATCCGTTTAATGATAGTCAAGATGATGCTATGGCAAGTTGGTTGGAACCCATTGAGGGCTGTCAATCGCCATTAACAGGTTCCTCGGATGTGGGGGATGTTAGTTGGATTGTTCCTACTGCTCAATGCACAACAGCTTGTTTTGTTCTTGGATCCCCTCTGCATAGCTGGCAGTGGGTTACACTCGGATCAACATCTATTGCCCATAAAGGTATGCTTCATGCTGGCAAGGTTATTGCGGCAACTGCAGTAGAAGTACTCCAAAATCCAGAATTAATTGACAAGGCAAAAGCAGAGCTAAAAGAACGATTACAAGGGAAAGGCTATGTCTCCCCTATTCCGCAAGATGTAAAGCCCACAGTTAAAAGATAATAGACTAGATTAGAAAGATGTTGTAATCGTACGTATGGAAAATCCCCTTATTTTATTGAAATGATGACCATTATTCATAGCATATATGGTGATGAATTTATGGATTTTTTTTGAATACTCTTTCGATAATAAGGTAGAAAAAATCACTCAAGAGGACGGAATGATCCAAAAATGACTGGGTGACTTTAAGTGAAATAGCAGTATTTAAAGGGATCTTCGATTGGAAGATCCCTTTTTCATTGAGAACTTTTATCTTTGATTCCATTCTTTTTTTAACAGCCTATAAACTATATTACCATGTGATCTTGTATTTCTATTGAGATTTCTTCTTCATTTATCCGCCCCCTTAAGTGGGAAAAAAGCCGCCGAAGCAGCAGGCAATCTTATAGTTAATCGATAACAAGAAAACGTATTAAAGAAACAACTCCATCTCACTATCCTTCGTCGTAAAGCCCATTTTTTTTTATAGATGTTTTCCATCTTTAGAGGCGTGCAACCAAATTCGTTTAACACCACTATTTCTGCTCTCGTCTATACATTTTTTTAGCATTCGTTTTGCCAAACCTTTTCCACGGTACTTAGGGATAGTGTATATATTAAGAATGTAGGCTTCAACCCCATGAAGATTTTCCAAATATGGTGGTCTTTGAAATAAAACCATTCCACTGATACTAATGGCTTCCCCATTCGATTCCGCAATATAGGATATAAATTCATTTTTTGAAAGTGCTTTTTGTAAATACTCTCTTGTTGATGTCTCCATAAGATGTTCCT
Organism: Peribacillus butanolivorans; assembly: GCF_001273755.1. GTDB lineage: Bacteria > Bacillota > Bacilli > Bacillales > DSM-1321 > Peribacillus > Peribacillus butanolivorans. The sequence continues at coordinate 521,475 of NZ_LGYA01000001.1, read as the reverse complement.
CCTGAAGAGATTTTAACTCACCTAGTTCTTTTAAAAGTGCTAACCGCAAACTAACTATCTTATCAATGTCTTCAATAGAAGCCTTGATGAAATCAAACTTATTAATATGACTCAACCAATATCACTTCCTTTTGAGGATTTACTCAAAATATGTATATTCTTTTTAATATATTAAATTTCCTTCTTCAATTAAACTGCCCCGTTAGTTGCATAATCGAGTAGG
>NZ_LGYA01000001.1:508416-520142 GCF_001273755.1 Peribacillus butanolivorans | reverse complement strand
CCTTAGTATCAGATTCCTGTTCGTCGAGCCAAGATTTTATTCCACGCTTCCTCCAGCCCTTACCTCACGATAAGTACCTTGCGCTTCCTTAGTGGTTGGTCGATGTGTACCCCCACAGTGGACTTTCACCACCTAGATAGTTGCCATGCCTGGCACACAAGATAAAGCTGCCTTAAAGACAGCTCCGATCTAAACTAACGCACCTGTTAGTTTTATAAGCTCTAAATATAATTTTATTAAAGTCCTCCATCATAACCGTCACTTTTATGAAATACCCCTTCTTAATCGATTTCTTCTCTTCCATAAAAAATAAATGAATATTGAAAGGACCAATAAACTCGTAATTAAATAAATACTGTATTTTGACATATATAGTTCAACATTGGTCCAATTTTTCCCTAATATTCTTCCTAGTGTGATAAAAGTAAAACTCCATATTAATGCACCAGTATAGGCGTAAACAACAAATATTCTAAAAGGGAAGCGATTGACAGCTGCTATATACGCTGTAAGGTGCCGTACCCCAGGAATAAAATAACCAAATAATAAAAGATAGGGTCCGAATTTCTTGAATAATTTCTTTGTTCTATTAATTTTTTGTTCCGTAATGTGAATTTTTGGTCCAAACTTTTCTAATAAAGGCAACCCAAATTTATAACCAATGAAGTAGCTAAGCGAAATCCCCCCCGTTGCTCCTACAAAGGCACTTACTATTGAAATTAAGTAAGATAATTTACCCTGAAACACATTGTAACCAATATATGTAAGAATTACCTCGTCGGGTATAGGAAGTCCAACAATACCTCCGATTAAAGCAAATATAATTCCGAAGTACCCATAATGTTCTAGAAGGTAAGCAATATGATTTTCCACTTTTTCACTCCACCTTTTAGGTAATGTCTAACAATCATTTCTGATTATTTATTATCAGCAGTATTTAAATAATAATAAAAGAAAATTTACTCTTCATTGGGGATAATAACCTTTAACTATATTAAAGGTTATTATCCCCAATTTTTGATTTTTTTATTGCACTAAACTGCCCCGATAGTTACATAAAATCGAGTAGGAGGAGGCACCTAGCCTCCGACCTCTCACACCACCGTACATACCGTTCGGTATACGGCGGTTCAGTTTAAGTCTGACGTAGTTTTGTATATCGTTCATATAGATTTACTAACCCATGATGGAGCCAATAAACATTATTAAGGGTTTTGTCTAGAATAGGACTATGCGCTATGCGCCAATAACCCTTTCTGCTATTTCCCCATTCATATGCTTTTCCAAATGGGACGCCTAATCCTTTGAGTTTCTTCACCCTCGTTCTTGGCAATTTCCATTGCTTCCATAGGCACATCCTGAGTCTTCTTCGAATCCATGAATCTAAATTCTTCAATACGTTCGGAGTATCAATGAGGGCGAAATACCCCATCCAACCTCTAAGGTATTGCTTTAACTTATTTATTCGGAGTTTCATGGGTATCGGTAATTTTCTCGAGGTCATTTCCCTGATTCGTTTCTTTACTCTCTTCACCGTTTGTTTAGCCAGTAGAACCTTCGGGTTCTTCTTTGACTTCGTGAAACTAAAACCGAGAAACGTTCTGTTCCAAGGGCGATCATACTTCGACTTCTCGTAGTTGACCTTTAGCTTCAGTTTATTTTCAATGAAGCTTGAGATATTTCCCATTGCACGTTTGGCGGCTTTTCGTGTCTTCACAAAGATCGTACTGTCATCCGCATACCTTACGAATCGAAGATTGCGTTTCTCTAGCTCTTTATCTAAATCGTCTAACATGATATTAGATAATAAAGGACTTAACGGACCTCCTTGCGGAGTTCCCTCCTCACTTTTATGAAAAAGTCCGCCTATCATAATGCCTGCTTGAAGGAATTTACGAATCAGTTTGAGAACTCGTTTATCTTCAATTTTCCGCTCTAACATTCCCATGAGCTTGTCATGATTCACTTTATCGAAGAACTTCTCCAAGTCCATATCCACTACCCATGTATAACCTTCGGTTATATAGGACTTTGCCTTTCGAACCGCCTGGTGCCCTTGTTTGTTAGGGCGAAATCCATAGCTATTCTCCGAAAAGGTTGAGTCATATATTTTAGTCAATATTTGGGCAATGGCTTGTTGAATGAAACGGTCTAGAACGGTTGGAATACCCAATAGCCGAACTCCGCCGTTTGGTTTCGGGATTTCGATACGACGGACGGGCTGCGGTTGATAGGTACCCTGTAAAAGGGCAGTTTTCATGTTGTACCATTCGGTTGCGAGGTGCGGTCTCAGGTTTTGAACCGGCATTCCATCTACACCATGGCTTCCCTTATTTCTTTCTACACGCTTCAATGCCTGTATTAAGTTTTCCCTCTCTAGTATCTGTTCCATTAACATCGTTGATATCCTTTCCCTGCGTGGACGAGATGGTCTATTTGTGCCTTTATCTGCTCCGCCCTTTTGAAGTTCCCCGTGTATTCACCACTTCTTCCTTCAAATAAGTTCCGTTAGGAATTGTTTGCTTCTTCGCAGATAACGAACGCCTAGTATTCATCCTCCTTAATCTGTTCGGTCCTTCCTTATCTTCTCGAGTAGACAAGTACTATGACCTCTGCTGACTTCTGATGATTCAGCTGTCCATCACTGGACAGGTTACCAAGTGTACTTGGCTGTCATCAGACCTCCCCGGGTAAGAGTGCAATCTTTCCCTCCATCTATCTGCTTCATTTACTCTGTACCACCTTCGGCAGTAAGGACTTTGTTTTGTTTCGCAAACTCATCCAATGATACCTAGCCTTATATGAAGCTCGTGTTCCTCAGACCGGAGGTTTGCCGCTTGCTTCCTTCAGATTCCACGTCACCGTGGACACCCTTGCATTAAGCTAACCACTACTACTGCCTTCATGGTTCGGGACTTTCACCCTATAGATTGCACCCATGCCGGGCGCACGAAAAAGCTGCCTTAAAGACAGCTCTGATAGTTTGGGATTCCGTTCAATTTAAGAATATATCAAACAAATATGCTATAATTCCCCAATATAGAAAGATTGGAGAGAGAAACAATGGACTGGGTAGACTTTATGGCACTTTCAGGTATACTATTTTATTTAATTCCAATAGCATTTATTGTTTGGTTTTTAATCAGCTTCCTCAAAACTCAAAAGGAAAGAAACATTTTACTTAGAGACATTTCATTAAGGTTAGACAAGTATAAAATAGACAGAAAGGAAGAGTAATATGATACTCTTTCTTTTTCATTTTTATTTCACAGTTTGTGTCTTATCCGACACAAAAGACAACCTTCCTTATTGAACTAACCTTCCCTTTAGTTCCATAAGAAAGCCTGTATGGAAGCAAAGAAAATAAATAAAGAGATAGCAATATTCATATACCCCCAAAATCCTTTTCTATCTTTTTGAAGTTCGGCTAATCCTGTCACCAACGTAAGTGCCCCAAGGAACAACATATAATACGGAAATAACTCAAAGGTTTGAGTTATTAGACTATAACCTGATAGAACAATAACCACTATTGTTAAGATAATTCTAACCATTTTCAAGAATATATTTCCCCCTACAAATTAAGTTCTGTACAATTTCTTTTTCAATCATACCATTTGACACCTTTTCATTTGGGTGAAAAATGGAAATCCCCCCCTTCACTAACCTACCCCTTCGTTCCATAAGAAAAAGAGCTGCTGATCAGCTCCTGATAATTGATGTTCCATTTGTGGTTTCATGATACACAAACTCAATGATACTATGGATTTTTCGCTTTCTTCTTTATTAGCTTGTCTCGGTATTCGTTTTGCTTTTTATCAATAGAATTATCTAATACACCGAACCATGTGGTCATCTATACCACACCTTACAAACAATTCTATTCTTTTTCCTAATCTAACTCATAATAACCGCAAACTACATATCCTACTGCTTTTGCTGCCACGAGAAGGGCATCTTCATCGATATCAAATTTAGGATTATGATTAAAATAAGGTTTTTCTACTCCTTTAGGTGTACAAGCAATGTAAAAGAAGCAGGAAGGGAATTTTTCAGCATAGTAAGCAAAGTCTTCAGATGGTGGCATTGCTGGAAATTCCTTTACTTCTTTAATATCTTTATCATTTGCATTCTTGAGAAACTCAGCAACCTTTTCTGTTATTTCAGGATCATTATATAAAGGTGGATAATCATTCGTATATGTTAGATCACATGTTACACCAAATTCTTCTTCAAGTCCTTTTACAAGACGTTTAACTTCTTTTTCAATTGTTCCCTTTGTTTCAACAGTCATATAACGGATATCGCCTTCAAGCTCTACGCTGTCTTTAATTACATTGAATGTTCCTTTTCCATCAAAAGAACCAATCGTAATCACACCAATATCAAAAGGACTTAATCGACGGCTAATAATCGTTTGAGCGGCTGTAACAAAATGAGCACCAGCCACAATGGCATCATTCGCTAGATGTGGTGAGGAACCATGTCCACCTCTACCTTGAATTTTTAATTTCATATAAGCCCTGCCGTTAAAAGAATATCCAGCGTGATACCCAACAACTCCTGCTGGGCCCATTGGCAGCAGATGAATTCCAAATACATTATCTAAATCGTCAAGCATGCCGGATTCTACAATACTCTTTGCCCCGCCTGGCGGAACTTCTTCCGCATGTTGATGAATAATTTTTATTGTACCTGGAATTTCATCTTTTAATTGAATTAGGCAATCCGCTAAAACTAACAAGTAGGCTGTATGACCATCATGACCACATGCATGCATAACGTCTTCATTTTTTGATATAAAGGGTACATCCGTTTCTTCGACGATTGGGAGCGCATCAAAATCAGCGCGCAGACCAATGTTTTTTCCAGGCTTTTCACCTTTAATTGTCACGATAATTCCGTATCCATTACCTACATTAGATTGAACTTCTACATCCTTTCCTTTATAAAAATCAATAATATATTGAGCTGTTTTTTCTTCTTTAAAAGAAAGCTCAGGATTTTGGTGTAGATGTCTGCGAATTTCAATAATTTCATCCTTACGAGATTCTAACATTTCCATTAATTCACTTCTCATAAACTCTTCATCCTTTCATTATTTTCGAAAACGCCACTAAATGTGGCGTTTTACACTTCCAACTGCTATTATTCTACAACAGGGCTTCAAGCTGGTAATTTTTTAGGAGCATTAGATGTTTTACCGGCATCTTTTGGCACCAAAAAGATAGTAGATAATATTGAAAGTACACCGAATATAACGTTTACGATAATACCTACTGTTCCCGCTCCTATTCTCCAGAAAAATTACATCCTTTAACAGCTCCCCGCAGCGTAGTTTTATTGAATACTGTTGATTTTCAGCTATCTTTTATCGAATGTTTTCTTATTCGTAGGATTTCAAAGATGCACGGAGTACCAGAGTTATTCAATAAAAAGGCACCGACCCATTAGGTTAGAATACTGGCCTCCACCCCTTAGATAGACATGACGAAGGAATGAGAGGGCATATTTTATGACACGTTGACATGGGAGGGAAAGCCTCCAGGGGCGGCGTGGAGAAAATGTGCATTACATGGTAGAATATGAAGTTTTATTATGACTCCTTTATTTCACTATGCCTCCACGAAGCCAAAATGATCTGAACTCATATCATTAAACCGTTATTACGCTATCACAAAAAAGGAATAGCTATAATCCTCCTCACATTTACTAATGTTTGGAATGATTTTTATCGTAAAGTTTTTAATGCACCACTCCAGGCAATAACTTGGTCAAGCATAGCATTTACATTTTTAGGGTGGTGTTCAGCTGGTTTGAAAACACTTCCATTTTCAAAATCTGTAAATAATGACAATGTAGGATGTACACGAACATCTGCAACTAGTAATTCTCCTAAAATTCCACGTAAATGTTCAGCTGCACGAGCACCACCAGTTGAACCATAGCTTACAATACCAGCAGCTTTATTATTCCATTCGTCACGAGCTGAATCTAATGCATTCTTTAATGCACCTGTGATGCTATGATTATATTCTGCCACAATGAATACAAACCCATCTAAATTAGTAAGCTTTTCTGACCAAGCTTTTAATCCTGGTTCATCACCATTAGTTGTAAATACAAATGGTAAATTGAAGTCTGCAATATCTACGATTTCATAATTCGCATCGCCACGTTTGTCAGCAATTCCTTTTACCCATTCTCCTACTTGTGGACTTACACGTCCTTGGCGTGTACTTCCTAAGATAATTCCGATATTTAATTTTGTCATTGTTTTTTCCTCCTCAGTAGCTGATCTACCAAATAGTTTGTCTTAACTCCAATAAGGACTATTATTAAGAAAAATTTTTCTTTATTTTGCTGATTGTTCATATATTTTAATACCGTTTATTGGGACGATACCATTTTCAATTAATACTGCCTTCGATCCAGATCCATTTGAGAATATTCCACCCTTGACCGTTATTGTATTTATTTCACCTTGTACGTGAAGACTTCGAACATTTTGCCCATTTGTAACGATTCTGCCGCCAATTTCGACCTTATCAATTTTACCGCCTTCTTTGACACTTAATCCGTCGGCAGATAGTTGCGTGATGACTCCCTTTACTAAGGATTCCCCTTCACCTCCAAATGTTTCAATATCTTCATGCACGACTAATGTTCCTAGAGGTCGACTGACTTGAATACCAACAGCAGCATTTGCATGAGTAACAATCCGTTTAAATTCTGCATATTTTAAGCTTCCATCATACAAATTAAACCCCCGAGCACCGATCCCGTACGTTTCGATATCACTAAGGATACGCAGCGTCCCGATTTCGCTAAAGTTTACAAAACCAATACCACTTGGCCCATGAGAAGTAATTCGCTTTTCTGCCATCCATTCGTTCACCATTCCCCAATTATCTAGCACCATATCATTCACACCATACGTCGTCACAGAACCATTATTCACAACCTTTTTCACATGCGCACCATAAACGACAAAAACACCACCTGAAATGACATCTGGCGTGCCTTGATTAATTCCACCATTTGAGTGTATCTCACCTGTTTCTAACATATCCACTTCGAGTCGACCGCCTACATCGCCAGCCCCACTAACAAATATGCCACTTCCTTGAACAGGTTTTTCATTACTTCCTGCCCTTAGACCAGTAAGATGAGCTGTAATTGTCACGTTCGAATCGGTTTGTTGATTCCATAATGTGAAGGCTCCCTGCAAGACGTATACACCAAATCCTTTAGGTCGATCCTGCAGTTCCCTCGTATCCGCTTCGATTACTTCCACATTTTGTGCAATTACATGCCCCGAACGTACAGAACCAGTAGCTAATAGTTGAATTTGTCCGATTGTTTTTACATTCTTTAAGCTTAATGTTCCGAGTGAATCTACATCTGGTCTGTTTAAAATTGCTCGACAGCTAGGTTCAACTATAAATGTTAATCCTTCAATCTTATTGTCCCGACTTACCTCAATACCATCAATACCTCTCTTAAATTTTATCATTGAATCACCTTCACCCAGTAATTGTTGCCCTGGTGACAAGTTTAACGAAGGACTTTCATTTATTTTTCCTTTCACACGAATTACTTCAATCGCTTGATTGCCAACTGCGTTTACAAGTTCATCTACTGTTGAAATTGTAACCACTTTCATTTATTTCATCCTTTCAGGGGAATTTTATTTTCACCTTACAAAACTTCATAAGAAGAAGCCTCTCTGAATTATCCCCATATATATAGAAAAAATTACTTTAATTAATCTTGAAACCATTTCAAAAACAATTCGCTTTTTGTGTTTTTTATCGATTATGCATTGTTTTATTCGATTAAATAGCTCGATTCCGGAATAACATGATGAACATTTTTTCAATGGCTTTATTATTTCTTTTTACAACGTATTTGGGTTGGTTTAATTTCTTGGATACACTTGCTTTTGATACATATGAACGTAATAATCGCACGTTTGCGGTGGAAAGTTGCTTACACCCTCTCCGTCATAAACTTTTATTACTTCATATATTCCGTCACCGAATTGATCTAAAAGAAGTTCAAAAAAAAGAGCGTTAATCCTTATTGGATCAACACTCCTGTTAGTGCAGTAACATTCAACGTTATTTTTTTAGGTTTGCTTTCATTAATAATGAAATCTGTTGCTCATCTGTATTTGAAATTTGTTCCAGTTGATTAACAATTGACTCTTGTCTCTGCAATGGATGGTTTTGACTTAACTTTGCTTTCCCTTCTATTTTGTTAATTTTTATTTTGAATCCTTGAACTCCTTTGTTCATACCAGTGAGAAACTCAGCATCAACATCTTGCAAACTGTATGAACTGTCAGGAGCTTCGTACTTCGATACCATATCATGTAGGGAGCTCATTAACTCATGTTCATCCTCTTGCAGTTCGACTTCTCCGTAAACATGAACGGTCACATAATTCCATGTTGGTACTGCTTTATTCGTCTCATACCAAGATGGGGAGATATAACAATGCGGACCATGAAAAATAGCTAAGACGGTTTGATTTTTGATGTCTTTCCACTGAGGATTAGGACGAGCAAAATGTCCATATAAGTATGAATTATCCTTGTTCAAAATTAACGGTAAATGAGTCGCAAAGGGCATTCCATTATGTTGAGAAAAAAGAGTCGCAAAACTATGTTCCCTCATAATGTCGAAGGCAAGTGTTTCGTCTTTAATTTTAAAATGTGCAGGAATATACATGTTTTTTCTCCTCTCAGAATCTTTCCTTATCATTAATTTTATAATTTCTCTATAGGATAACGGTTTGTTAACCACAATTCTCTATTTTCATGACAACTTCTTCATCTAATACAATTCGGTCGTTCTATAAGCTATATGACATGCGATAGCTATCTCAATTGAACACACAGTTAGTTTTTCTCTGATACAGCTCCGTTTTTTGATACGTGAGCATTTTTGCCTAATATAACAGAAAAGACAACAATCACTGCTATTACAAGAGTGAAAAATGTGATGGATTCATCTAGAAATACTGTTGCAAATAGAATCATCAAAAATGGTTGTAAGTATTGAATCTGACTAACTCTTGCTATTCCGCCCATAGCCATTCCGCTATACCAAGCAACATATGCTAAAAACTGACTAACAACTGCGAGATAAATAAAACTAACCCAAGCTTGTAAAGGGGCATGGAACATTTCAGTTGTAAGGTTTAGCCCAACTGGAATAATGAAAAATGGAGCACCGATCATAATTGCCCAAGCAATTACTTGCCAGCTACCTAATTCTTTCGCTAATTTCCCCCCTTCTGCGTAACTAAGTCCCAGTATAATCACTGCTGCTAGTAAAGCTAAATCGGCAAATTGCAATTGACCGAATCCAAGATGAAGTGCATACATAATGACAGCTAAAGAGCCGATTATACTTGAAATCCAGAACTTGAGAGAAGGGATTTCACCTGCTCTAAACATAGCAAATCCGGCTGTTGCTAACGGTAACAGGGCTAATTCCACAGCTCCATGAGAAACAGGTAAGGATTCCATTGCCCAAGAAGCGAGGAGAGGAAATCCTAAAACTGCACCAACAGCAACAATAAGTAGACTTTTGAATTGGCCTGGAGAAGGTAGTTTTTCTTTTCGAATGATCAATACCACAGCTACTAAAATAGCAGCAACAACTGTTCTTCCTAAACCGACGATCGTAGTCCCAAAATACTTTACTGCAATACTTGTAGCAGGGAGTGTTAAGCTAAAACAAATGACACCTACTAATCCTAACAATAATCCAAGTTTCTCTCTGGTTTCTCTCTGCATCTTATCCTACCCCCATTTTTTATAGTTTGTATCACCTCTGTACCATTTTCTACTTTTCTTAAAAATAGTTCTGATATAATTAAAATAATAATGGGTACACACAATGAAAATAAACCATTTTTTTACCTATCTGTCCTGGTACAGTTAAAGGAGGATCCATATATGAACTCAAAATATATTAAGATAATGGAAGAAATTAAGCTTCGACTAGCAGATGGATCGCTCATTGCAGGTAGTAAACTCCCTTCTGTTCGTCAGTTATCTGAGTATTTTTCATGTAGCAAAAATACGGTTATTAAAGCGTACATCGAACTAGAAAAAGAGCATTTAATTTATTCTGTTCCTAAAAGTGGCTACTATGTTGTGAATGAATTTCAAGATGCGACGAATGAAAATGAGGTGATTGATTATACTCTGATCAACAAGGGATTTACTCATTACGAGTACAGTTAGTGAAGTATATGCAGAATTTACAGGTGTTCACTCAACCTGAAAGAGTAGTCGTTGTATCTGGCTCGCAGCAAGCCCTTAATTTATTAGTTTCTATGCCATTTCCAAATGGAAAAAACAATATTCTAATTGAACAGCCTACTTATTTCGGATTCATTGAGTCCATCAATCTGCATCAAGCTACTACTTTTGGAATTGAATTATCAATGGAAGGGATTGATCTTGATCGTCTGGAATACATTTTTCGAAATAATGATATAAAATTTTTCTATATTATCCCGAGATTTCACAATCCACTTGGACATTGTTACACGAATAGTGAAAAGAAAAAAATCGTTGAGTTAGCTGAAAAATACGATGTATATATAGTGGAGGATGATATTTTAGGAGACCTTGATCCAAATCCAAAATCAGATCCTTTATTTTCTTTTGATCCTTCTGGGAGAGTGATTTATATTAAAAGCTTTTCGAAAATTTTTCTTCCAGGGTTAAGGATTGGTACTGTCGTTCTTCCTACATTAATGATTAACAATTTTTTACGATATAAATTTAGTTCAGATTTTAATAGTTCAGCACTTTCTCAAGGTGCGCTAGAAATCTATTTAAAAAGTGGTATGTTTAATAGCCATCTCAAAAAAGTAAAAGAGGTATACCGTACTAAAATGCAAATTCTTCAAGAAGCATGTGAATTATTGCTACCGGCTAATACTCATTTTTCTAAACCGACTTCAGGATTCTATCTATCCATCAGTTTGCCCGAGAATGTGACAGCAAAACAGGTAGTTCATATGCTAAACGAGCAGCATATTTATGTTGATGATGCCTCTAGAATGTTTTTACCTGAATATAAAAAGGAAAATCTCGTTCGATTAAGCATCTCTCAAGTGAACGAGAGTCAAATTAAACTAGGGGTAGAGCGATTGGCTCACTGTATTGCTTTAATTGACAGTAGAAAAAATCATATTACTCCAAATAACTTTTTACTCATTTAGTATGGGGAAGTTTATATAGAGGTAGCATCACAAAATTATGCGGATTTCCAAGCCTAAGAAAATATATCAAAACGGTTGTTTATGTGACGTAGAATTTGAGCAATCCTTTGAGACATATTTAATCTCCAACTCTACAAACTTTTAGATAAAGTAAAACCCTCTCAAAACGATGATTTTTGGAGGGTTCTTTAATTAACTTGCCTCCGAAGTATTGAAAACTGCTGCGTTAGTACTTTCTTGAACTCCCTTAGTTTAATACGATTTTCTCACAAATACTCGTTTAATCGCAGGATTTCATCACCCTTAAATTTAAGTTCACGGTTAAATGGAGTGATTTCAGGACATGAAGATTTCGTGAAGTTTCAACTCCTCCTCCCCAGCACTAAACTGCCCCGTTTGTGCCATAAATCGAGTAGGAGGAGGCGCCTAGCCTCCGACCTCTCACACCACCGTACATACCGTTCGGTATACGGCGG
>NZ_LGYA01000001.1:445485-507458 GCF_001273755.1 Peribacillus butanolivorans | reverse complement strand
TTTCCCTCCATCTATCTGCTTCATTTACTCTGTACCACCTTCGGCAGTAAGGACTTTGTTTTGTTTCGCAAACTCATCCAATGATACCTAGCCTTATATGAAGTTCGTGTTCCTCAGACCGGAGGTTTGCCGCTTGCTTCCTTCAGATTCCACGTTACCGTGGACACCCTTGCATTAAGCTAACCACTACTACTGCCTTCATGGTTCGGGACTTTCACCCTATAGATTGCACCCATGCCGGGCGCACGAAAAAGAGCTGCCTTAAAGACAGCTCCATATTCAACTAACGCACCCGTTTGTTTAAGAACATTTATTCAAAAACTTTTATACTCATTTGTTAAAAATTAATAAAGATACTTCTTCAATAATTTTTTTTTGAGATAAATTGGTTTTCTCCACTACCAATAGCTCTGCTGCATCATATAGAATTCTTGAATATAACAAAATATTAAATTCTTTTATATCATTAAATTCATTCAACTGGATACATAATTGTAAATGAATTTTTAACGCATCAAGCATTTTCATTCTTAATAATGGAAATAGATTCTGATAACTATACGGACAGCTATCTTTCACTTGCTGTAAGTATTCAAAAACAGCTTGGAATAAGTTCTCTACTTGTTTTTTATCCCACGTGTATATGTCTTTTGTATGCTTATTAAGCTTTTCGGTTGCTGAATCTTTTGTCATTTCATCAAATAATTGAAATTTATCTTCAAAATGAGCATAGAAAGTTGCTCGATTTATATTTGCTTGTTCTGTTATATCCTTTATCGTTACCTTTTCAATTTTTTTATGCTTTAAAAGCTCAATAAATTCCTCCACAATAGCTTGTCTCGTTGATGTTTTTCGGATATTTTGTACTTTCATTATATTTCTCCTTATCACAACAAACTGCTCTTTTTGTTGGATGTTACATCATATTCTCTGCTTTACAATTACATTAAAACAACAGATGTTGGTTTAATTTTAATGAATAAGGTGGTTAAAATCAATGACAACAATTGCTGTTATCGGTGCAGGTCCCGGTTTAGGTTTATCAATCGCTAAGAGATTTGGTTCAGAACAATTTAACGTGGCCCTTATCGCTCGTAACAAAGAAAAGTTATCAGCTATGGTTGAAGAATTAAAAGGCTTAAATATTGAGTCTAAATATTATTTAGCAGACTTACGAAATTTAGAACAATTAAAAAAAGCTTTAGACGATGCAAAAGCAGATTTTAATAATATTGATGTACTTGAATTTAGTCCCTATCCAGGACCCAAATCATTTATTCCCACATTAGATGTAACTGCAGAAAATATGACAGAACAAATTAATTATTTCTTATTACCAGCCATTGAAGCCGTTCAAAGCGTATTACCAGGAATGCAAAAAAAAGGTGCAGGCGCGATTCTTTTCCCAACAGGTATTTCCGCAATGCATCCAATTCCTCAACTTGGTAACGCAGGTATTGTTATGGCTGGACTACGTAATTACGCCACAAACTTGCACAACATCCTAAAAGAACAGAGCATTTACGTTGGACATTTATCTATTGGTACGCTAATCGAAAAAGGTACAGAGGGTGACCCGGATCTAATTGCAGATATGTGGTATAACCAATACGCTACTCAACCATACTTTGAAGCAGTTTACCCAACAAAAAACTAACCTTATCTTTAGCAGGATGATCATAAGCATTAAATTCGTTTTTTAAAATTCGATTCAAATTAGGAAGATTTATTTGGGACCAAAATTGTTTGGTCCCAATTTTTCACTTATTAACTCACCTGAAACTTTTGAAATAGGCTAACCCTTCAGTCACTTATTGAGCTATCCTGCCCCTTTAGTTCCATAAGAAAAAGCTGCCTTAAAGACAGTTCCGATCTTCAGCTAACGCACCCGTTAGTTTAAGGGTATCATTTCACAAACCTTCAGTTGTTTTAGCTTAATGCCTTTTATATCTTCAATTTATTTTGTTACATTGGGATAACCCCATGCCGGAAAAAGAAAGGACGACTGCATCAAGCCATCGCCTTCCATTCTGTAAGCTGTTTCGATTGTTAGACCGAAATGATACCGCCTGTTGGGACTGGGACTGATGGACCGGTTACTTCAATGTCTGCATCAACAAACAACCCATGAGGGAAAGTCGCCCCTGCATCGTCAAAAGCCAAATCCGGCCCAGAACCAAATATTCTCCCAGCAATTACTTCTACGCTAAGTTTGTTTTTCTTTTCGTTGCGGTCAATATCGCCCCAAAATGAAAAACGCCATGTTCCGAAAGCCGGAGGAGAAGCGGGACCGGTGACTACGATGAGGAGGGTATGGTGAGGGAGAACTGTTACTGTCCAGTTACCATTTGGTGGAGACGAAATTTCCGGGTTTTGAACGCCAGGAGCTACCCCAGGAGAGGAAAATTCCACTAGGAAATTCGCAGTAAGCGTTTTTGAACTCGGATTTTTGAAATAGATGTTGATCATATCATTGCTATCTGGCGCTTGGTTATCAACGGGCACATGAAATACACCAGTTGTAATTGCCTCTACCATATTACCACTCTCTTCTGATGAACTTTCTTCAAAGTTGTTATTCAAATAAACTCTTCCTTTCAATCAATAAAAAATTTTTTCCTAAATATAATTTATTCGTGATACAGCTTTTTTGTATGGATCAATTTGCTGATAAAAAAACACAAGTTTCGAAAATAAGAGAATTAGATTAAATGTCTTCTTATACTCAATACAAAGAATTATTTAGCTTTACCTAGTACACGCCAAATGGTCAGCTACCTCTTCCTGCTACTTTCATAGTGAGGTGGGTTTGGGATGTCGCTCTCAACTACAATGAAATTGGCATTACCAAACAACATAGTCCTCTCTGATAATTGGAGTGTCTGATAGTTAATCCTTCTTCCACTAACCTGCCCCTTTAGCTCTATAAGAAAAAGGCTGCCGCAGCGACCTCTCTTATTGAAGTTAAGCACCTGCTAGTTCATTAAGAAAAGGCATAGAAGGAAAGAAAAGAATAAACCACTTTCTGATAACATAACTAAGTCAAACAAGTAATTTATAACATTACCCATTCTCCAAGCTATTACTGCTGAACTAATTGCAATCACAGCTAAACTTACAACTTAACTAACTCTAATTTGCCTTTATCGCCTGCCCTACATCTAATAAAATTATTTTAATTTATTTTACAAATAGATATAGCAGAACGTATATTCGTGTTATATTTTATTTGATAATACTACCAAGGAGAATAATTGTGAAATTAAAAAACATTAACATTGAAGAACGAATGAAACATTATAATGTGCAAGGTTTAAGTATCACATTGCTTGAGGGCGGTGAAATTAATGGAACAGAAAATTATGGCATATTAGAAGTGGAAAGCAATAGAAAAACAAATGAAGATTCTATTATTAGTGCGTGTTCAATTAGCAAGTTCTTAACAGGAATACTTGCTATGAAGCTAGTACAGGATGGACTTCTTGATTTAGGTGATGATGTGAATGAAAGTCTTGTATCGTGGAAAGTACCAGAAAATGATTTTACTAAAAATAAAAAAGTGACATTGAGGAACTTACTAAGTCATCAATCTGGAATTAAAGACCCTGAAGGTAGTTTTCCTGAACTAAATTCAAAAATAGGGGTTCCTTCGATGGTTAAATTATTAGAGGGGAAAACCCCTTATTGTAAAACTCCTATTGACGTCAAGTGTGAACCAGAAAGTGAATTCCATTATTCGGATGCAGGTTTTTGTATCATTCAGCAACTGATAGAAGATGTTACTGAAAAACCGTTTCATCAAGTTATGAATGAGCAAATATTTGAACCAGTAGGAATGGCAAATAGCCAATTCAATACAACAATGTTGGAAGTGGATAGACAAAATTTTTCTTGTGGTCACAACAAAAACGGTGAATTAGTAGATGGAAAATATCCAATATATCCTTATCCAGCGGCTTCTGGATTATGGACAACTTCTTTGAATTTAGCTGAATTAGTTCGTGAGTTAATGAATGCTGTAAAAGGAGAAAGCAAGGTTGGCATTTCGGAAAGTTTAGCAACAGAAATGATAACCCCACAAAGAGGTAAAAGTTGGACTGGATTAGGTGTGTTTCTTGAAAGTTCTGAAAAAGAACTAGAAATTACATCACTTGGTTGGGGAGTGGGCTTTCAATGTATGATGGTGGCGTTTCCATATTTAGAGAAAGGTGCGGTCATAATGACAAATGCAGAATTGGGTGTTCATCAAATGGAAGGTATTATAGGAGAAATATATAAATCTCTTTTGTCTTAAAAAGCGTTAAGGGGGGAGAAATATGCAGATAGCCTTAGCAAATCCAACTCATATACCTGAAGTTGTGTCGTTCTTCAACGAAAATTTAGACCGCAATAACAGTGCGGTTTATTCTGAAGAGTTTTTATGCCCTCTTGGAATTAAAGCAGCCATAAGAAGAAAGCAAATGATAGTGGCAACAGTAGAAGGTCAAGTAGTAGGGGCTTTTCGGTTTTACCGAAAAAAAACACAAAACAAAATATCTTTATACCAATTTGCGATTAGTGAAATTTATCGCGGTCAAGGGTTATTAAAAAAGATGTTAAAAACGATAAATGATTTACCTATCATTTCACTATGTCCGACTGATTCCTATTTAAATGATTATTATGATAAATCAGGATGGTATTTACAAGAACAAAATGAGGAATTTAATGTGTGGATTTTTAATGACTGAACACGGTTTTCCTTTTATCTAATAAGTAGTATAGTCATTTTCTTCTTCAACTAGGGTGTTTAAGTAAAAAACGGACAGCAAAATACATGAGCTTGGAGATACATTTCCCAGTTCATTTTTTATGTGCATTTTTATTTTCCTATAATCTTGGCACTTAGAATGCGAAGTTTCTCAGTCTTAACTTATCTGCGGTTTCCCAAGTTCCATGAACACTTGCCAAGATAAGCATTTGCATTTGCTTTTTCTTGCTCAAATGGCTTTCCATTTTCCTATTGTCGAGAAATTGAAACCACACTAAATAAAGTTGTAAATACTTCGTAGAAACACCATTAAAACGACTTATCCATTTCTTTAAACGGGAATGGTAATTATTAATATTATTGAGGTGGTAGATGCCTTTCTTTACATATTCTTTCTTACTGCCGTTTATGATGACGTGCTCCACTTCGTTATTAGATTTAACATATCCAATAAGAAAAAGAGCTGCTTCCATTTAGCAACCAGGGACTGTACATTTGTTTTCAGTTGAACTGGACAACTCATTTACTCCCTATAAAAGAATAGCTCTTACCACCTTACAAATCTGCACGTTGTATTTTTCTATACTACGTTTCTCTTCCTTTTTGTTGTGCTACTTGATGATTCGTATTCTCTTTCCACTTTTGAATCGCTTCTAAGGATTCCAAATAAGGGACTGTAAAATAACCATGCCCTTCGTGATCTCTTGAGCTCTCAACACTGATAAATCCAGGTTACCTTCCAAATTCTATCACCTTATCTGCCATGCTTGCAGATCCTTTTGAAACGTGGTCTGTTCTTTGAGAAGTAAATATTTCTATATTATAGGTGTTCATCATGTTCCCCCTTGAAATTGTTATTATTCATTGAAAACGATAGACACTACAACTATAATCGAAATGTGGAATGCAGAAAGGATGGTAAAAATGAATATAAATCCAAATGTGGCGGAAGTTGCTTTTCTCCTTGGAGAAACGTCGCGGGCAACAATTCTAACGAGTTTAATGGACGGACGTTTTCATACAGCCAGTGAATTAGCTTTTATGGCTGCGATAACACCTCAAACAGCCAGCTTTCACCTTTCTAAATTGATAGAAGGTAACCTTGTTAACGTTGAAAAACACGGACGTCATCGCTATTTCCAACTAGCAAATGGAGAAGTCGCGCGCATTTTAGAATCGTTCCTTGCGATTTCTCCACCTCCTGAAGTGCGCTCTTTAAAACAATCTAGTCAGGTAAAATTGCTTCGGGAAGCAAGAACTTGCTATGACCATTTAGCAGGAAAATTAGGAGTCGATTTAACCGAATCGATGTTGAATGCTGGTTATTTGGAAAAAGAAGTAAGAGATTTTGTAGTTACACCTAAAGGAGAACAGTTTTTTACTGATTTCGGCCTTGATTTATGTATATTAAAAAGAAAACGCCGCTCATTTTCTCACGCATGTCTAGACTGGAGTGAGCGTCATCATCATCTTGCTGGCTCTTTAGGACATGGACTTATGACACACTTTTTTGAATTAGGTTGGATAATTCAAGTTCCATCAATTCGCGCTGTTAAAGTCACAGATAAAGGAAAAGTAGGGTTTAAACAAGCTTTTAATATAAATGTGTAATTTAACGCTGAGAAAAACCCCTCCTTAGTTCACAGATAAGGGTAACTTATTTTTTTCTGAACACTATGAGGGGTTACATTTGCGCTTGAATGCTTAGAACAAACTATTTATTTATAAAGCTCTTTTAACTTGGTTATTCTTCTGCTGGAAATTTCTATTTACAAGATAGACACCAATTATAATAAACAAGCCACCAACTATGATTGAAGGGTATAACGTCTCCCCTAATAGTAACCAGCCAGATAATACACCAAAGAAAGGTGCCAAAAATAAAAAGGCACTCGTTTTTCCTGGATCACCCTTTTGTAAAAGATAATACCAGACGGCAAATTGGACAATAGAAGACATAATACTTAACCATAATAAAATGAACAATGAATTACCGTTCAAAATGAAGACTGGTTTTTCAAGAATAAAGCTGCTAAGTAAAAGTAGTAATCCACCAAAAAACATCTGATAAGCAGATAGAACCCACGTATCGAAAAACAATCCCCATTTTTTAACTAATAATGTTGAAATTGCCCAAAAAACAGCAGAAAGAATGCCAAAAAGAATACCAATCTTAAATTCAATTTGCGTTCCCATTGTAATGCTTACTCCTACTAATCCTAAAAGAACACCAATCCATTGATAAAGTTTATAGCGCGTTTGTAAAAATACGGTACCGAATAGAACAACAAGTAAAGGGTTAGTGAATGTTAGAATTGAGGATTCACTAGCTGTAATGGTTCGTAAACTTAAGAAAATACACCCCATAACACC
Source organism: Peribacillus butanolivorans (assembly GCF_001273755.1). GTDB lineage: Bacteria > Bacillota > Bacilli > Bacillales > DSM-1321 > Peribacillus > Peribacillus butanolivorans. The sequence continues at coordinate 500,335 of NZ_LGYA01000001.1, read as the reverse complement.
GGCTGTTTGGAAAGTACCAATAATAAGCATCTTTATCCAGTTTCTTTTAGATTCTGGGTGCGGCCTTTTTAAAGCGATAACGATTACTACCATTAAGAGTCCGGCAAGTGTGAAGCGTAATGCTGCTAATAACAACGGGGATGAATAAGACAAACCTATTTTACCTACAGAAAAAGAAGAACCCATTAAAAATGTTGTTAAGAGTATTAACAGTGTAAATTTGAAAGTATTCATTTTTTATCTCCCCACATATTATAATGACCAACCTGTGCCTATTATAACTTCTGAATATTTCAGCTGTGATCGAAATATGGAATGCAATGGAGATAAAATAAAACTGGTAAATCTAAGTTGTTCGAATTGGCTTCTCTGCATAGGGAACCTTTACATGCTCAATACTAACTAATTTAATGAATGGGCTTTTCCGTACAGCTAGTGAATTTTGTTAAGCACAAAACGACAAAGGCGCTTCATAATCTTTTTGTTTCTATCCAGAGGGATGACAAGTGGTTGACCCTTATTCCTCTAAAATTTTATATGTTTTCTTGTTCAACTACCCTGCCTTAGCTCAAAATCAACAACATCCTTTAACAGAGCCAAACAAACAATAAAAAAGCCAGACAGAGAAACCCCATTCCCTGCTGGCTTCTTTATGTTATTACGTTAAGAGATCTTCCTTATTTATCGCGAGCTGTTTTAATAAAGAGCGACACAATCAAACCGACGATTGCAAGGACTAGACCGAAAACAAAGGCATCCTGAACACCTGCAGTCAATGAACCGCTAATGGCTGATGGGTCAAATGGGTCTTCTACACTAGCCATATAGTTTTTTTGAGATGCTGACATGATGGTAATAGCAACCGTCGTACCAATGGCTCCCGATACTTGTTGTAATGTATTCATAAGAGCCGTTCCATCTGGATAAAGATTTTTCGGAAGTTGATTCAGCCCATTTGTCTGAGCAGGCATCATGACCATCGAAACACCAATCATAAGGAAAGTATGCATGACGATTACCATAATGATAGAGGTTTCAGTCGTTACGTTCGTTAAAGTCCATAACATAGCAATCATGATAATAAAGCCTGGAATCACTAGCCCTCTTGGTCCAAATTTATCAAAAATGCGCCCCGTAATTGGAGACATGAAACCATTCAGTACGCCACCCGGTAAAAGTACAAGCCCTGCTGAAAACGCAGCTAATGCTAGCCCAGTTTGCAAGTATAATGGTAATAGGATCATAGATGACATGATAATCATGAAGGTAATGAAGACGGTTATTAACCCTAGCGTGAACATAGGATATTTAAAAACACGCAAGTCAATCATCGGTTTATCCATGTTGAATTGTCTTACAGCAAACAGGAATAGCGCTACAAGGCCTACAATGATCGAGGATAGAACGATCGCATTTCTCCATCCTTGATCTCCTACAATACTAAAGCCATAAACAATTCCCCCAAAACCAATGGTCGATAAAATAATGGATGGTACATCGATTTTAGGCTTGGTGATCGTTGAAACGTTTTGCATATACTTGAGACCAAATAGTAAAGCGATCACAAAGAACGGCAAAGACACCCAGAAAATAAAATGCCAAGTCAGATTTTCGATGATCAAACCTGAAACTGTCGGTCCGATGGCTGGTGCAAACATGATGACGAGCCCCATCAACCCCATGGTTGCTCCCCGTTTATGAATTGGGAAAATTACCAAAATGGTATTAAACATAAGAGGAAGTAAAAGTCCCGTTCCGACTGCCTGGATGACACGAGCTAGCATTAATAGGCCGAAACCAGGTGCTATTGCAGCAATGAGCGTTCCGATAATAGAGAACACCATTGATGCAATGAATAATTGACGAGTATTAAACCACTGAATCAAGAGCCCCGAAACTGGAACCAATATCCCCAATGTTAATAGATACCCCGTTGTCAGCCATTGCACAGTAGAAGGACTAACATTGAATTCCTGTATTAAATCGCCAAGTGCCATATTTAAAGCTGTCTCACTAAATAACCCAATGAACCCTGCAATTAAAAAAGAGATTAATATAGGGGTCGTTCTAATGACTGGGTTTTGTTGCTGTGTTGCATCTGTAGACATAAAAAAATTCCTCCAATTACTAACTGCATCGACCTAAGCTTATAATAATTTTTCCGTATCACTTATTTATTTATCAACAATAATGGTATCTGCTCCGCAATAGCGTGGAGAGGTTCCCCACTTTTCGCCGTTAAAGATAAAAGAATACCACCTTCTATTAAAGCGTTAATGACGATACTTAAATCCTTAGACCGCTTCTCACTGTATCCTGCCTCATGTAATTTTTTCACATAAATAGATTGCCAATCCGTTACAGCTTCTTGACAGGCCATTCTTATAGGCTCACTTGTCGTATATGTTTCAGCCGCTATTGTTCCGATTGGCAAGCCTAAAAGATTACCATTTTCGCCAAAAACCTCGGATAATTGATAAATATGAGCCTGAATTGCTTTAATAGGGTCTTCAATTTCATCAAATTCTCGCTGAATTTCACCTACAACCATTTCTTTTGTATGATTAATCGCCTCAATAGCCAATTCTTCTTTGCCTTTAGGAAAATAATGATACAGCGAGCCTTTAGGAATACCACTTTCCTCAATAATGTCCTTAAGCCCTACACCATAATATCCACGTATTCGAAAAAGTCGAGAAGCAGCTTCAATAAGAACTTCTTTTGAGCTTCTTTTGTCTGCCATAGCTGAATCACTCCTTGAAATTATATCAACCGGTCTATTAGAACTATACTGACACATCATTTTTTTGTCAATGTAGATAGCAACAATGATAGGATTTGCTTTGATTCAGGCATACCTATCAACAACATAAAGAACACCTCATTGGGTGTTCTCTGCCAGTAAAAAGAATCGGAAAACTTTTACCATCCTTAGGACACGGCCTTTTTAAAATAAACATTTCCATCAATAGAATAGCGGACTATCGTTTAAAAACATATATCGGTATCTTCAAGGATTCTTGTCATGATTTTTAAAATCAAGAATAGCAATTACAAACATGCCAAAGCTTAGCATTAGGGAAAGAACTTCAAAAGTACCCACTCATACATCGCCTCCTTACATCAAGCATTTCCTGATCAGAGATTGTCCTATACAGGAAAACATGAAGTACTGGCATTTCAACGGCAATAGTGCATTAATAATAAAAAAAGAGCAAACCCAGTAAGAGTATGCTCTCGTAATAATCATGTTCCTTGAAAAATCGAAAGTTCATAATAGGAAGTTGACTTCAATCTAAACTCTGACTAGAAGCTCTTGATTTCCGCTTCTGCTATCGAGTTATTTTGAGCCTCTTCATTTAATACTCATACATCCTGTTCCAGTTATTGAAAAGAGTTTTATTATTTTGGTACAAAGTTTAAGTCATTACTTACCTTTTAATAAGACCGACCAGCGTTTCCATCCTTTTTTTTCTTTCTGCTCGCGCTTGGATGGCCTGGTCAATAGTAACTGTGATGAAGTGACATTTCGATAAAGGTCTAGATTGAGAAATTAAATCTAAATCTTGGCTTATTACGGTGCCTATTGTAACAAAACCACCTCCTGTCATTGCATCATTATGTAAAACAATCAGTTCTTCCTCATTTGTAAACATAATAGATCCTATAGGATACGCAAAATCAACAACATTCGAAAAACTAGTTCCTGCACCGAATGGTGGATATTGCTCAGTGAATGACACTCTTGGGCCAGTATATCGGTAAGCAACCCGGTTGGATTCATGCGAAACGATCCATTCCGAATTGAGGAAAGTTTTTAACCCTTGATCGCTCAATAAGTAACCTGATAACCCCATCGTGACACGTAATTCTTGAAAATCATTAAAGGTTGGGACGAATTCTAGCGGAGCAGATTTACCAACCTGTTTTGAAGCCCCTGGCAATGGTTCATTAATCTGTATTCTATCGCCTACAGCTAACTTTCTGCCATCAAAGCCCCCAATCTGGCTTAGTTCGTAGGTTGATTTACTACCTAAAACATCTTGAACCTTTATGCCACCAGAGATACTTAAATAACTTTTCACCCCTTGTTGGCAAGCTTTTATCGTTAAAATGTCTCCTTCTTTTACTTGGTGGGTTTCCCAGAAAGATAATCGTTGGTGATTTAAGTATGCTTCCATTGGAGCACCTGTAAGGGCAATAATTAAATTTCTATGAAATTCAAACTCTCCCCCTAATAATGTCATCTCAAGTGATGCAAACTCAGCTGGATTTCCTACAAGTAGGTTCCCAATAATAAATGAATATTTATCAGCTGCTCCTGATGGCGGTACGCCCAGATGATACTTCCCAACGCGTCCCATGTCCTGTACCGTTGTCCATAACCCAGGCTCCTTAATTTCTATCATTTAAAAATCCTCCATGAGCTCATCGATATATTTTTTTCCTTTTTGTACATATTCAAGTGGAGAAAGATCAATTCCTTTTACTTTATTATGATACGTTCCTGCACGTACGCTGCTTTCGATCTCATTATATTCAGATTCCTTAACAGGACGATACTTCCATATATCTCCCGGTCTTGCCAAAAAAGAAGTCTCCTCTAATGGGTTTGTTTTATCTACTAAAGGGATAGCTGATCGTCCTATTAGTTGATAGCTACCTGGTCCATTGACTGGATAAATCACATTGAATGCACCACCTATACCAATGCCTCTTTCCGGCGTTTCTGTACGGGGACTATTATATTTTGGAGCTTGAATGATCCCATTTGGCTGCAATCCAAGCGGAAAATGCCAACCCGTTCCTGGCAGAAATCCAACCATCGTAATTAAATAAGGTGTCTCTGAATGAGATTTTATAAAAGATTCTTTGTCGGTAAACCCATTTACTTTCATCACATATTCAAAGTCTGTTAAGTCAGGGGCAGGGTGTCTGCTCTTAAAACGCATGGAATATTCTCTTGACACTGGATCGTCGTACCATGCTGGTATTTCTACTATTCGTACTGATAAATTTAACTTTTCAGGATTGCTTTTCGTCAAATCTATTTCTTTTAAATAGTCCAGCAAATCTCTTGCTGAGACGATGTCCGGGTTATAACGAACTAAATAGGAGGCATTGGATGAAACAATATCAATAACGCCTGGAATCTCTCTTTTTCTCAGCTCCTCCGTCACCGCAATTGCTTTAAAGTTACTCTCAATCCTCATATCACGAGAAATTTCAGCATATATGTATTCATCTCCACCGAAATTAAAATGAGTTTCAGGCAAATTAAACAATAATTGTCGCCCCCTTTATTATTTCAGCTTTTTCATCCGCCTGCTTATTGTCGCAGGACTAACACCTAGTACTTTAGATAATTTATCGGCAGTGCCGTATTTTTGCATCCCTCTTTGAATAAGTTGAGTTTCTAATTCTTCTACCGCTTCTTTAAGTGGCATTATTTCTAAAACCATTAGTTGTGTTTTCTTTTTTTGAACTTCCCCGTACAGAAATTTCAATGCATCCTCTCGTTTTATCCATTCTCCCTCGCCCAATAACGTTAATCGCTCCACTATATTTTGAAGTTCTCTTACATTTCCCGGCCATGCATATGTCTCTAAAACTTCAATAGCTTCTGGGGTGAAGCTTTTCTTGATATCATACATTTTTTTAAATTGTTCCAGAAAATAAATGGCTAAGGGAAAGATATCTTCTTTTCGCTCACGTAATGGCGGAATACTAAATGGAATAACATATAATCGGTAGTATAAATCCTCCCTGAATTCACCTTGGTTCACCAACTCTCGTAAATCCTTATTCGTTGCCGTTATAATTCGAACATTTACAGGTTTCGGCTGGGTCCCGCCAATTCTAGTCACTTCTCGTTCCTGCAACACACGTAATAGCTTCACTTGCATATTTAAAGGGAGTTCACCAATTTCATCGAGAAAAAGCGTGCTGTTATCAGCAATCTCAAACAGGCCTGCTTTCCCATTTTTATCTGCACCAGTAAATGCCCCTTTCTCATAACCGAACAATTCACTTTCTATGAGATTCTCTGGAATTGCACCGCAGTTAATCCGAACTAGCTGCTTGTTACTCCGTGGACTGGCTGAATGGATATGGTGAACAAATACTTCTTTCCCAACACCGGATTCACCTTCGAGTAAAATTGTCGAATTAAATTGGGCTACTCTCTTTATCTCTACTACTAAGCTCTCAATCGTTTTCGAACGATAAACAAGTTGTTTTTCGTTAATGTTTAAATCATCATGATCTTGTAGCGGTTGAAAACCTTCGTCCGATTGATCTAAAATTGAGGATCTTTCTTGTGTAATGTCCCTTGAAAGTACAACTACTTTTTCTAATTTCCCTTCGTGGTATACCGGGGTTGCGACCGACCAGACTCTACTTTTCCCCATGGAATCCTGAATCGATGTAACCTTTTTCATTTGTTTCTTGCATAGTTCAAAAACATTAGGCTGAAAAATGTTTTTTCTAGTAAACTCACTTATATGCTTACCAATTATGTTTTCTGGATTATCCACTTTCCAAAAATCGTGAAGAAACATACCCGCTACTCGAATGATTTTGCCGCTTTCGTCAATGACGAGTATTTGTTCCTGGGAAGAAGCATATACCGTTTGTAAATCAGAATTCAGATTTCGAACAAAGTCTAATTCTTTAACAGAATCCTCGAAAACTTCACGCGAGAAAAAGATATGTATGAGGCCTTTTATTTTATCTTCCATTCTTAAGGGGTAAAAATTTCCTACTGTATGTTTAAAGTTAATAGAGGCGTTCACATTTATAAGAGTTTCCCCAGTCATGACTCTATCAAGATTTTTATCGATAGTTAAAAGCATTTTATAGTCTCGAAACTGTAAAAATGAACGGTGAAGACCTAAAATACTTTCTGCTGTTTCATTAATGTATTCTATTTGGTAATCGATATTCGTTCGGACAATTCCTACTCCAGCTCCATGTAAAAGGAGATTTAAATCCTTCAAATTCAACTCACTGATTTTATTCCGTGCTTGTTCAATTGTAGTGTAGCCGACAATTTCTCCATTAGCATCTTCCCCTATAATCAGAGAAACGTTATGGAAAAATTCAACAGGCGTGAACTGTGGGACTTTTAAAATATCACTTTTATAGCTAATCGGCTGTGATAAGTCTGCCTTTTGAGCAATTTGGTGCATTAGAATCTCCATTGTGCTATAGCCCACTAAAGACCCCTTATCCTTTACAAACACAATATTCGCTTCATGATCTGATAATTTTTGAATGACAGATCCAATATTACTCTGAATATTAACATATACTGAAATCGGTTTAAGAATATCGTTCCAAATAATCAACTTACTCACCCCTCCCGATAACTAAATCTTAATTTTATTATACTTTTTATAGATAAAGATATGAATTCAGAAGTATTTTAATATATATATTATTTTGATTATTAGGTCAATTATATCTTTTATTAAGTATCTGAAATTTCAACGACAAGTGAAAGAACTAGGGCTTAGTTTGAGAAGTTTACAAATTAATTGAAGAGTGTCTGGAGGGATAAAATTACAATACAATTCGTTATATTGGGGGCTAAACAGAATGACTCCGGCATTCAATACCGGAGTCATCTACTAGTCGACTAATCTATAAATCCTTTTTAAAGAGCATAGTTCAATATTTAGAGTCCAACTACTATACCAATATACATTTTAGGACCAGTACCTTACTAGATAATCTTTTTAATAGGTACAATCTCGACGCCGCCCTCTTTTAAAGCTTCTACAACCTTTTTAGCCAGAGTCGGCGCTCCTGGTGTATCTCCATGAATACAAATGGTCTCTGCTTTAATGGAAACATCTTTTCCATCGTGTGTGATGACTCTTCCTTCTTTGACCATACGAACAACTCGCTGCGCCATTTCTTCATAATCATTGATTTGTGAGCCTGTTCTCGTTAACAAAATGGACCCGCTTTCAGTATGCTCCCGGTCAGCATAAGCCTCTTTTGCAACAGGGACACCCATTTTTATCGCTTCTTCCATCACTTCAGATTGGCTAAGCGCAAATATGACCATATTGGGATCGATAGCATGAATTGCTTCTAATATTGCTCGTGCTATAGTCTTATCTTCCATTGCTTTCATAAATAAAGCTCCGTGTGGTTTACAATGCTGGATTTTGACATCTGCTGCAGCGCTGAATTCTCTTAAAGCACCTACTTGATACATCACATAGTCTTTAATTTCTAAGGGTGTACAGGTCATGAAGCGACGACCGAAGCCCAATAAATCAGGAAACCCTGGATGCGCACCAATCCCAACATCATATTTCTTTGCTAGTTCCACTGTTTTTCTCATAACATGGGGATCTCCGGCATGAAAACCACATGCAATATTAGCCGAGGTAATGGACTGCATTAATTCTTCATCATTACCTAATTCATAAAGACCGAAGCTTTCACCCATATCACAGTTCAAATCTACCTTAAACATTGTTTTCACCCCTCAAGCACTTGAATTTTATTTTCTGCTAAAAATTGAGTCGTATAATTCCCACGTATAAACTGGTTATTTTTCATGATTTGTTTTAAAAGCATGAGGTTTGTTTTAACTCCCTGTACGTCAATCTCATCAAGTACTCGCTGCATTTTTTCGATTGCTTGATCACGTGTGATGCCGTGTACAATAATTTTACCGATCATTGGATCATAAAAAGGGGTCACCGCACTGCCTTCAATGATGCCAAAATCAAACCTTACATCGTTTTCAGGTAATTTCAACCTAGAAATTACTCCAGGACTAGGAAAGAAAGTATTAGGATCCTCTGCATAAAGTCTGCATTCTATCGCGTGTCCTGTTTTGTTTATCTCTTCCTGTGTGATTGTCAGTTTTTCCTTAGCAGCAATTTTTAACTGTAGTTCAACTAAATCCAGTCCCGTTATTTCTTCAGTTACTGGGTGTTCTACTTGCAGACGAGTATTCATTTCAAGAAAATAGAAATTTTGATTTTCATCAAAAATGAATTCCATTGTGCCTACATTTGTATAATCTATTTGTTTTACACCTCGAATGGCTGCATCTAACAATTCTTTTCTAAGGGTATCATTTAGAAATGGTGAAGGGCTTTCTTCTATCACCTTTTGATTTCGGCGCTGGACTGAACATTCCCGTTCAAATAAATGTAAGACATTTCCGTATGTATCAGCGACAATTTGCACTTCAATATGGCGGGGGTTTGAAATCCATTTTTCTAAAAAGACAGTTCCATCCTTAAAAAATGAAGTAGCTTGTTGCTTCGTCGCATCAAACACTTTTATTAGCTCGGCATCATTTTGAACAAGCTGCATCCCAATACCGCCACCACCGGCGCTAGCTTTTAACATGAGCGGGTAACCAAGATCGTTCGCAATCAGCAATGCTTCGTCAACTGACTCAATGCTTTTATCCGTACCTGGCACAACCCTTACGCCCGCCTTTTGCATTTGGGTACGAGCTTCAAGCTTACTGCCCATAATATGTATTGTTTCCGCAGAGGGACCGATAAAGACAATGTTTTCTTCCTCACATCTGCGTACAAATTCCGGATTTTCAGATAAGAATCCATACCCAGGATGAATAGCATCAGCATGTGTTTCTTTTGCTATCTGAATTACTTTTTCAATATCAAGATAACTCTTTTTCGCTTGAGCCGGACCTATGCATACAGCTTCAGTCGCTTCACTGACATAAGGAGCCTCTGCATCGGCTTCGGAATAGACAGCGACTGTTCGAATGCCTTCCTTATTACATGTACGAATAATTCTCCTAGCAATTTCCCCTCTGTTTGCAATCAGCACCTTTTTAAAATAGCCCATTTACTTTTCCTCCTTCCTTCCACAAAAATGATTACTGTTCAATGATTACCGCTATTTCCTGTCCAGCGTCTAGAAGGTCCTCGTCCTCAACAAAGAATTGCGCAAGAACCCCATCTGTTTCTGCTTTAATTTCATAGAAGTTTTTCATAACTTCCACCATAGCAAGAACATCGCCTGTCTTAACTGTATTTCCTTCTTTTACGTACACGTCTTTATCAGGAGCTGGTTTGCGATAAAATACTCCTGGGATTGGTGATAGAACTGTTTTTTGTTCAGCCATGATTGATTCCCCCTATTTGTCCTAATACTTGTTTTTTCATTTGATTGATTTTATCTTTGTATAATTTTCTCGCCTCAAGGGCTTCATTAATATCAACAGCAACAAACCGAACCTTCTCATTTGTTTTAATTTGAGCCATCTTGTCTAAATCCGTACTAATAATTGTACAAATCGTCGCATAGCCTCCACCTGTCACAGCATCGTTTAACAAAGCAATCGGTTCGACACCATCTGGTACTTGAATGGATCCGATTGGATACCCTAGATCAACCACATTTGAAGGGTTGCTACCGGCACCAAATGGTTGTTCACGCTCTACGAAATTCAAACGCTCCCCTTTAAAACGGTAGCCAACACGGTTTGCTTCCGTTGTAACCGTCCAATCGATGGAGAAAAAGCGTTTTTTACTTTCTTCAGTCAGGCGATAACTGCACAATCCTACAACAACTCGAATCTCATTCGTTTTTGAGAATACCGGAATTAATTCATCACTTATCCGTGTTCCAATCGCAATCTTTGATTGGTTAGCATTACCGATTTTCAAATGGTCCTCAGCTTGGAGTGGCCTTCCTTCGAAACCTCCAATTCCGCACAAAGTATATGTAGACCGTGATTCCATAATAAGCGGCACTTCAATTCCGCCAGCTACCGCTAAATACACCCGGGCTCCTTGTTTAACAAAATCAAATGACAGCACATCTCCAGCCTTAACTTCTAAAGTTTCCCACATTGGAACATATTGATCATTAATCTTTGGCGGTATTTCCCCTCCTGCAATAGCAACGGTTACATCTTGTTGAAATTCTAAGACTGGCCCCATATAAGTAATCTCGAGAACAGCTGCATTTTCATCATTCCCAACAAGTAAGTTGCTTGCTCTGTATGAGTATTTATCCATGGCTCCCGATGGTGGCATCCCCACTTCATAAAAGCCAATTCTTCCATAATCTTGAATAGTCGTTTGAAGTCCAGGATTAATAACTTTAATCATGCATATAACCTCCTTATCACAGATTCTGAAAACGCATTTGGATTCTCGAGAACATCTTTCGGTTTAAAGGTGATATCCTTCGTCAAATATCGGAATTCCCCATTTTCAACTTGTTTTCGAATATCTTCGTATTCCTCCATCGAAATGCTTCGATATCTAAAAACATCCCCTTGTCTAGGGAAGGTCATTGACTCTTTAAAATCATGTAAACGCTGCTCTTTTTCAAAAATCGGTGCTGCAGCAGTTCCAAACAATTGATAACCACCTGCACCTTGTACCGGATAAATAACAGCAAATGAACCGCCGAATCCGAATGCTCTCTCTGGCGTATATGTTCGAGGACGGACATATTTAGGTGCTTCGATTTGCTTCTCGTTTGGAACCATTTGATAGCACCATGGCAACCCCGGTACAAAACCTATCATCGACACAAGATAAGGGGCATCCGTAATTGATTTAATTAAATCTTCTTTTGATTGAAAGCCATTTGTATGTGCCACATATTCAATATCTGTTGATGTTGGATCCTGATGTCGATCTCTAAAACGCATTAATGCCTCATGTGTCCAAGGGTCTTCAAATAAAATGGGTACATCAACTGCACGTGCAGTTATTTCAAAGTTCTCCAACGTAACATCTTGTTCAAGTTCTTTCAATTTTGAAATTAAATCATCTGGATGAATGAGATCTGGATTAAACCGAATCATATAAGAAGCATTGGATGGACAAATATCCAGTATTCCTGATACCTTTTTTTCTCGTAACGCCTTAGTAATTGCCATTGCTTTAAAATTCGTTTCAAGACTCATTGCCTCAGCTAATTCAACAAAAATAAACTCATCACCGCCATATTCGTAACGGGTCAATGGACTTCACCTCATTTATTGGATTTATACTAGCATTTATTGGATTTATACTAGAACGTTGCAATATTCATGCCAAAACTGATAATCATATTATTTATCGATTTTTCAGACTATTAAACTGATAAAACGTCTATATACCTTTAGTAATCTTTCAATATTGAAATATCATCTTTCATAAATGCAATATATTAATAAATTACTAGATCATAATGTCTAAAATATAAAAAAGACCACAAAGCGTTTTAGGCTTTTGCAGTCTCTCACATTTATGACTCTTGTTTCACATGTAAAATTTGAATTTTTCATATCCTCAAAAAAATATCTATAATGTATTTTTTTCAACGAGCCCATTACTACTAATAACCCAGTTGTTTATGAACGACGTTTATCAGTGGCTTCCCCTCAGAAAAAAGCTTTAAATTTTGCAAAAATAACTCCATCACACGATCTAGATGTTTTGAAGAGTTGTATGCGTTATGTGGAGAAACTATTACATTTTCAAGCTGCCAAAAAGGATGATCTTTAGGTAAAGGCTCTACTTCAAACACATCAAGTGCTGCACCAGCTATGTGCCCTTTGCTCAAACATTCAATTAAATCTCCATCGACAATGGTATTTCCGCGACCAACATTAACTAAGTAACTACCTTTTTTCATTTTATTTAACCGTTCTTTATTAAAAAAATAAGAGGTCTCTTTGGTAAATGGGAGAGCTAATACAATAAAATCTGATAGAGAAAGTACTTCATCCACTTGATCCATGCCCATAATCAAATCAGCAGGTTCATATTCTTTGTTCCTTTTGCCGGGGTTCCGACGACATCCTATCACTTTCATTCCAAGTACTTTACATCTTTTTGCAATTTCAAAGCCAATGTCACCATACCCGATTATGCCCACTGTTGCATTTTCAAGGTCCATCACAGGAATTTCAACCCAATTTTTATTTATTTGATTTCGGATTATTGTATGCACACCTCTCGCTAACGAAGATAACATGGCAATTGTATGCTCGGCAATCGGAACAGACGTGCAGCCTTTTACATTGGTGATGATGATATCGCTGTTTCGAATGTCTTCATTCAGCATGGCCTCCATTCCCGCACTATCTGAATGGATCCATTTAATCTTTGGAGCCTCTTTAAGTATGTTAAGATTATCGTGAAGTCCCGACGTATAGAGGACATCGAACTTTGATAAATCAACAGTTGCCTGTGGTTCAGGTTCGCCGAATTCCCATGGTTCGACAACAACTTCAGAACAAATCTCTTTAAACTTGTTTATGTATTTTTCCGGTATATCGACCCTTACATAAAGTGAAGGAGCTGCTTTCTTAGAACTGGGCATTATTAAACCTCCTCAAGAACCTATTGATTCCTTTTTTATTCATTGCAGGGGCGGCAATCTGTGAATTTGAATTCTTCTTCTAATTCATTCCATCTTCATTACAATAGGTGAAGCCCAACCAAGAGCTTCACCGTTTGATTCTTTTTATCTTCTTTCTAGAATTACTTTTTATGTTCACTTCAAGAAATCTGGTTGCTCTTTTCTAATTCTATCCCAAAGAGGTTGAAAACTCAGCCATCCCTCATATTCAGTTCCCGTTTGTTCTGCTGTTAATTTGGCATACTCCTCTTCTATAAAAATGGGCTTACCTACAGATTCAGCCATAATCTGTGCTTGACATGAACGTTCCATGGTTATGAACCACCAAGCAGCTGAGTCTACAGATTGGCCCACTGTTAACAACCCATGGTTGCGGAGAATGACAGCTTTGTATTGACCTAGAGCCCTAGCGATGCGTTTCCCTTCTTCAGATGCATACACCACACCAGTAAAATCATCAAATAATGCATGGTCATTATAGAATTGGCAGGCGTCTTGCGTAATCGGATCTAGTAATCTCCCTAAAGAAGACCATGTCTTTCCATAGACCGAATGAGCATGTGCCGCTGCAATGGCATCCGGTCGAGCTTTATGAATTTCTGAATGAATGGCAAAGGCAGCACCATTCACTGAATGTTCACCCTCTACAATATCACCTTTATGATTAACCAATATAAGATCTGAAACGGAAATTTGACTAAAATGCATCCCGAACGGATTGACCCAGAAATGGTCTGTATATTTAGGATCACGAACCGTAATATGTCCAGCTATCCCCTCGTCGAAACCAAATTTTGAAAAAAGACGGAATGAAGCTGCCAATCTTTCTTTCCGATGATTACGTTCTTCCTCCAATGTATTGAATGTTGCTGGTTCCAAGGAAATTGTCTTTGTCATTTTTCTTTCCCCCTTAAATCATTTTTTGCTTGTTTGGGTGTATCATCAATTAGCTATGGTATCCACGTCGTCATCACCTTTTACATCTTGATTTATTTCATTCTTGGAACTCATTAAAGTAAGTATTGTAATAACCACAAAACTAGTAGCGAGTCCGTATAGAATGGGTTGAGTGGAGGAAGGCCCATTAATCACCAATCCCACAATAATAACGATCATGCTAGCCAGAATGGAGTAGAAAGCGGCTGTAGCCGTAACTCTCTTCCAAAAGAAGCCAAGAATGATTGGAAAGAACACAGCTCCGGATAAGATTGCGTAAGCCACATCTAATGCAACTAAAATGTCTTGAATCCAAATCGAAACGATTATGGTCAATACACCAATCGTTAAAGTTGTAATCCGAGATGTTTTTAAAAATTGACGTTCACTCATTCCTGAACCGATATATTTTTTAATGATGTCATTAACAACTAAAGTGGATGAAGCTAGCAATGTTCCTGAAGCAGTGGACATTAGGGCTGAGACTACACTTGCAATGACAATACCTAGTAGACCTGCAGGCAGGGTTTCCATCGCTACACTAGTAAATGCAGTTTGTGGATCACCTAAATTAGGAAGGATAATAAAAGCACACATTCCAATGATACTGATTGCAATCGCATAAAAAACGCTATATATTCCAGCTCCAACCGTTCCGCCACGAGAAACCGCTTTGGTTCGTGCGGTAAAAAGACGCTGCCAAATATCTTGACCCACAACTACCCCTAAGGTAAATAGTAAAAAATATTGAAAAATTGTCTCTCCACCAATGTTGCCTAGCTCGAAATGTGATGCAGGGAGATTCTCTTTAAGTGAGCCCCACCCTCCTGCCTTAGAGATGCTCATTGGAAGCATGATAAAGAAAATACCGATCGTCATAATGACGAATTGCACGACATCAGTCATAGTGACTGACCACATTCCTCCTAATATTGTATAAAATAAAACGATTCCACCCCCGACTATCATGGAAATTGTTAAATTCCAACCAGCCAAAACATGTAAAATCGTCCCCATTCCAATCACTTGCGTTACAGTCAACATAAATGTATAGATAACCGAGACTAAAGCACTGATCAATCGTGTTTGTGAATTGTAACGCTTCTCCAGCATTTCACTGATCGTCAAAACTTTTAAATCAAATATCTTATTTGTTAAAAATAACCCTATTGCGATAATGCCTAACCCGATCATTACCACTAGCCAAATACCGGATATTCCAAACTGATAACCTAACTTTGCTGTTCCTAAAGTAGAAGCGCCCCCTAATATTACAGCAGCTAAACATGATAAATACATAAAATGCCCTAGATTACGCCCAGCTACAATGAAATCATCTGCTGTTTTTGCCCGTTTAGATCCGATTACTCCTACAATGATTAAAACAGAAAAATATAGAATCATGATCGTTATATCCAAAATATGCATTTACACATCTCCTTTTGGGGTTGTTTGGTTTAATATCTCGCTGTGTTTTTAAGATGGAAGGAATGGCATTTCCACTGATTCCTTCCATCCATTTGAAAAGGAAATTATTTGTTAAGCTGTGTTTCCAAATCTTCCACTCTCTCTTTTTTCTCTAGTTTTTCTTTTTTTGCAAGAGCGATAAGTGTGATGAACTCATAGACAATATTAGCGGCGGCGGCAGCGGTGATTTGTCCGTGATCGTATGCAGGTAAAACCTCAACAAGGTCAAATCCTACAAAATCTATATTCGTCAATCCTCTTACAAAGGTTAAAGCATCATCAATGTTAGCCCCTGAAACTTCCGGTGTCCCCGTTCCAGGTGCATAAACAGGATCTAGAAAATCAATATCAAAGGATAAAAAGACAGGGCCATTTGCTACTCGCTCATGAATGACCTCTAGCATTTTCTCAACACCCATTCGTTTATAATCGTTCGTCGTATAAACGCCTAAGCCTAAATCCCGAGCATCCTGAAGATCCTCCGGTCCGTACAGACCGCCCCTCATACCAATTTGTAGAGATCTAGATACATCTATGAGACCTTCTTCTATTGCGCGGCGAAAAACGGTTCCATGATTATATTTTTGATCAAAATAGCTATCCCACGTATCGGAGTGGGCATCGAATTGAAGCAAGGCAACTGGCCCATGTTTTTTTACGATTGCGCGTAACTCTCCTAGAGTAATAGAATGATCGCCTCCTAATGAAATAGGAATGATCCCTTTTTCAATGACAGGAGTAAGTTCTTCTTCAATCTTTTTATATGTTTCAGAAATATAGCCCGGAACAATTGGAATATCCCCATAATCAATCCCTGATATATAATCAAAAATGTTAATATCCTGTTCAGGGTTATAAGGACGCAAAAGAATCGAAAAATCGCGAATAGCTTCTGGGCCAAATCTTGCCCCCGTTCTAAATGATTGCCCTGAATCAAATGGAATACCCGTAATGACAAAATCCATATGTTCATCTAGCTGTTCAACAAATGGAAGCCGCATAAATGTGCGCACTCCACAAAAACGGGGTGATTTGAATGAGTCCTTCGGTTGATACTTCATCATGTAATATCCTCCTAAATTTCTACTATTTTTGTATAATTACAAATTCCATTCCTGCCACAACCTTGGCATATATTCTAATGTGATTTTTAACATATACTTTACGATTAGTAGGAAGGAACACTCTCAGATTGTCATAGTAAATCTATCGATTAAAAGTATTACCATGTGCTCAAGCACCTGTTTTTTCTATTGCAACTATTTTTGTAGACTTAATTAGAGCGCCGTATTTGAGACCCTCACGTGTGAAAACTATTGTAGACGCACTGGCAATATGTACTGGATATTTGCTACAGCATAGTAAACGCCCCCATGTTTTTCATAATTTTCATCTTACCTATTACTTAAGCAAGATTCGCGCCAACTATTTTTCAGATAATTACGACGATTTTAGCTATTTTTTTATAAGAATTTGATTTAAAATTAAATCAAATTCTTATTCCCTAATTTAATTTTTGATTATTCGCTCTTTTTGATTAATATTTTAATCAACACCTATAAAAATAAAAGGAGGCGAACGTATTGAATGATAGAATGCTTGAGCAGGAGTTAAAAAAAATTATCGAAACATCGAATAATAACATTACAATTACAGACGAAAAAGGTATCATTTTATACTCCAATCCAAAACTCTGGGAGATTTATGGTATGGAACCTGCCTCATACATCGGTACATCTGTATATCAATTAGAAAAAGATGGACTTCTCACACCATCTATCAATGCACTCGTTTTAAAAGAAAAAAAAGCGATGCGTATTATGCAGCATACACAAACAGGGCATGTTGTCATGTCAACAGGCTACCCCATTTTTAATAAAGAAGGTCTTCTCGTTAGGGTAATTAGCTATGGCCAGGATCAAACCGAGATATTGCAATTGCAGGAACAATACGAGCAATTACAACGAATAGTAAAAGGCTATCAAACAGAAGTCGAGGATTTAAGGGAAAAAGAACTAGATTACCAC
Organism: Peribacillus butanolivorans; assembly: GCF_001273755.1. Classification (GTDB taxonomy): domain Bacteria; phylum Bacillota; class Bacilli; order Bacillales; family DSM-1321; genus Peribacillus; species Peribacillus butanolivorans. The sequence goes on along the minus strand of NZ_LGYA01000001.1, from coordinate 482,531 downwards.
GATATGATTGCTAGAAGTAATGCAACCAAGCAGATTTTAAAAACGATCCATAATGTTGCTAAAACAGATGCCACGATTCTTTTATTAGGACCATCAGGGGTAGGGAAAAGTACATTTGCACGCTCGGTTCATAATCAAAGCAATCGAAAGAAAGAACCCTTTATTGAGGTGAACTGCAGCACAATACCGGAAAGTTTGTTTGAATCAGAGATATTTGGCTATGAACCAGGTTCTTTTACAGGAGCTAACAAACAAGGAAGGCAGGGTCTGATTGAACAAGCTGACAGTGGTACTCTTTTTTTAGATGAAATCGGGGAACTTCCACTTACCATGCAGGCTAAATTATTGAAAGTGTTACAAGAAAAAAAAATAAAGCGCATCGGTGGAAAAAAAGAAAGCCTTATTAACTTCCGGCTAATCGCAGCAACAAATCAGGATTTGAAGGGGATGGTAAGTGAGGGAAAGTTTAGATTAGACTTGTTTTATCGTTTGAATGTGATACCTATTCAAATTCCTGCATTACATGAACGTAAAGAAGATATACCGCTCTTAATTCAACATTACTTACAGAAAACAAATGATAAATACCAGAAATTAAAAAAATTCCATCCAACGACTTATGAAGTATTGAATCATTATCAATGGCCAGGAAATATACGCGAATTAGAAAATTTAATTGAACAGTTAATTCTGATCATTGAGGAACCCATTATATTTCCCAAACACCTTCCCCAAGCCATCACAGGACAAATAGAACAAACAGAAAATTCCTCTTCCCAAACAATCGAACAGGAATCAGACGAGAATCACGATCTAAAGAAGACTTTAGAAAAGGTTGAATTACAACTGATTACCAAAGCATACAAACAATGTAAAACCACTTACGAAATGGCAGAATATTTGGGAGTTAGCCAGCCTACAGTCATCTATAAATTAAAGAAATATAAGAAGTACTTTTGAATGATATCTTGTTACAAGCTTATTAATTCAGTCTTTTTCAAGCAACTACTCCCTGTCTCCTAGCTTGCGTGTGTGGTAATTCGGATTAGAATAAGAGTGACCATGAACTTGTTATCATTCTGATATGACACATAAAGAATGAATAGGTAGCAAAGAAGAATACTGAATGTAAATTGATATAAAAAATTTACATTCACATACCTATTTTGAGTAAAAGAAAAGCCTTGCAGCTGCGGGTAACCAATCCAGAACTTCTGCCAGGCTTTTTTCTTTTTGGGTAGTGCCGAAAATGGGCATGGTCTGCTATTTTGTTTTAAATCTAGTCCAGTTGACTCAAAAACTTCCGACTAATTATTTTTGAATACATTGAAATATAATCTTATTCAAGGGAGTATATTTCTTAACAGTAGAGCAAGATCATTAGTTTCAAGATTTAGGATTTAAAATCCTAATCATATAATGCTAAGGGGGAAACAAATGAATGACATCTACTTTTACGGGGATGAATTCCAATCAAAGGGATTTTTATCTTGAAGCCATTGATAATACCTTAGAAAAAGGTCTAGCTGCTAAAGAAGTTGTTTGTTCCATTACCACAGGTTTTCGAGATATTCCATCCATCCGGACTGCACCGGGGCTTAATCCTTACCACGCTTCAGTAGCTGATATTGGCTACGGATTTGATGCAGTACGTGGAACAATCATGAGGATACATCAAGGAGAATCCATTTCTCTTGCAAAGGATATGCTTGTGTTTGAACTGGATACACTACGTATTAGCGAAAAACAATTAAACCCTAATTTTGAACTAGCAGTAAAAGGTGCGAAGCCGGATACTTTTTATTTAATTGAACAAAGTAGATATTTAAACTGCCAAATCGCAGAATCAATCAAAGAAGCGATACGTCTCGGCAAAGCCTTTCTTGGACCTGAATGGAAGATCAGTCATGCAAGGATCCAGAATATTCAAGCAATCCCACGTCTATAGGAAGGAGAGAAGAGCATATTGCCTAATTCACAACCCATGGAAATAAGTATGGAAGATCACCAACATTTGATGGAATGGTGGAAAACAACGGAGTCAGCTAAAATAGTGGTTCAACATTTAATTTCGTTGATAAGTGAACTTCGGTTGCACCCAGAATCCAGTCACGCGGATGGAATGGTTCTTTTTTATCGGGCCGCTTCCGAGATTTCATACGGTTACGCCGGGACACGCGGATGCATCCGAAGGGCTTTTACAAGTGAATATTCTTATACACTTCGGAAAAATATGGTGATGTGTCACAGCTTCGCACACAAATACTCGGTTGATACTAAAGTTCTCCTTGAGCGTGTAGCAAAGCAAATCACAGGACCTAACGCCCTACAATTGATAGACCGTATCAGGGGGGAATTAATTGAAAATGACGTGATGTTAAATGAAATGGCTAAAAGAGCTCAAGCTTTCTTTGGAAAAGAACCCTTCCAGACCATTCAAATGGAAGTGAAGCAATCTAATACCTTGCCAAGAGAATAGCCTGACGCTACGCAACCCTATCTAAAAAAATAGGAGCCGATGATTCTTAAACTTAAGGAAATCGGCTTATATATATAAATCGGGACAGGGGTTCCTTTATAAAAAACTAACACACCCATACTTGTTTTAGTCATTCCTTATCTTGCTTATAATTAGAAAAACAGGTAATCAATCTTTCCTGTTATACTCCCAAAAATCTAACATTCTACTGTCAGAATAAACTCTTCCAATCAACTCTTTTTAAAAGGTTCACTTAAAATCTCTCCACTACTTTACTTTCTACAACCTGCATAAGATCTATCAGCTTACAGATTTCATATGTTGGCTTAATTCCTAGATTATTTTCCTTTTGATGCGGATTGAACCAGCAGGTGTCAATCCCATAATCTATTCCTCCTTGAATATCGGAGGTCAAAGAATCGCCCACAATTAAAACTTTAGCTTTGTCTGTAATCTGTAACTTAGAGAACGCATAATCGAAAATACCCTTTGCAGGTTTCTGGAATCCCGCCTCTTGAGAAATTATAATATGCTCAAAAGTATTGCTAAGAGGAGAACCGCCAATTCTTGATGTCTGCACATCGGTGAATCCATTAGTAATAATAGCTAGACGACAATCTGCTAGATTCTCGCAAACTTCCACAGCTCCCTGTATAAGATGGATTTCCTTACTCAAATAGTTAAGATACACACGGCTGAACATCTCTGCCTCGATGTCAAGCTCATGCTTGAGGAACAACCTCTTAAATCTTTCCACTCCCAGTTCTGATAGATTAGTAAGTCCCTGTTCCAATTCTCGCCATAAAACCCTACTAATCTCTTGATAACAGGCTTCATAATCCTTGACTCCTGTAGGTAAACCGAACTCAAGGAAGGCTCTATGTAGTGCCCTTTTTTCCGATATACTAAAGTCTAATAATGTATCATCAACATCGAATAATATAACCTCGTATTTCATTAGTACCTCCATTACTCATTACCGACATGTTTGAACAACTATCTCAATTACTTTTCATAAAACAAAATTAGGGAAAATGACCAAGAAACAAATTTCAAATGGTAACTTATAAACAGAAAATATTCTAGTGGCTATTTCATCTCCTAGTGATTTTAGCTGCTAGGAAAAATAATGACTAAGTAGCCCTTGTTTTTTGGAGCTACTTTTTTCTCTATATATTGTAAATACAATATATAGTGTACAATAGTTCCATCTAAATTTTCACATATTCCGTTAGATTGTGGTAAACCACCTATATTCATTGATTTAGGTTAAGCGGGGAACTATGTGCTTAGTAATTATGTATATAAAGCACATGATAGGATATATGATAGTCGCACTATTAAAAAACACAAAAACAAATAAAAAGTTTAAAATGAGGTAGTTTTAACAATTTTCGTCTTATATATTGTTGTTTTAGCCTCACAAACAGTCATTCCTAGATGGGATATGGGGATTATTAGTGATACAGGTGAACTCTATTTTGATTTATCAAGTGATATTCCAAAAATAAATTTAATACCTTTTCACACTCTCTATCAATATTTTTTTGAATTAAATGCGAACGTAGACGATTGGGGCAGTATATCACTTTTGAATATTTCTGCAAATATGCTTTTATTTTCACCAATGTTTTTTTTCGTGCCGTTAATCTGGGAAAGATGAGTTTCTTTTAAAAAAATATTTTTGTTAGGTCTAAGTGTCACTTGTATAGCTGAAGTTTTTCAATTTTTTGTAGCACAGATATTGACGATGTAATTTTAAATACAGTGGGTGTGTTAATAGGCTATTGGGGTATTTTATTTCTTAAAAAACTTAAAAGTAAGGGATAAGAAAAAAGACTAGCTGGACATCTTAATATCGTAACGAAAAGTAAATACTTAAAGGATTCATATAGTAACCTGTGGATTCTTTGCCGAAATTATGGATGAAAATAAAAGAGTTCTTGTTGAACCATAAAAAACCCCTATCCTTTCTATAACTTTATAGAAAGAATAGGGGTTTTCTATTATAAGAACATATTGATGATGAGTACACCAGCCAGTCCTACTAGGGAAATAATGGTGACCATAACGGACCAGGTTTTAATGGTTTTACCTATTGAAAGGTTAAAGTATTCCTTGTAAATCCAAAAACCTGCATCATTCACATGAGAGAAAGTTATACTTCCTGCACCAGCAGCTAAAACCATAAGTTCTGGACTTACACCTGTCGCCCCAACAAGAGGTGCTGCAATCCCAGCCGCAGTCATACCAGCTACGGTGGCAGACCCAATTGCTACCCTTAGGATAGCAGCTATTAGCCAAGTAAGGATTAATGGAGAAAGCGTTGATTCAGCCATGATACCCGCGATATATTGATCAATATGACTATCAATCAGTACTTGTTTGAACGCACCGCCACCAGCTATGATTAATAGAATCATAGCTATTCCGCTGACCGAGTCTGTAAGGGATTTCATGATTTCATTCATTTTTTTACCTCGATTAAGACCAAAGGTAAAAATGGCAAGAATAACAGAGATTAAAAGAGCCACAGCCGGATTACCTATAAAATCAACAACTGGCATAATCGATGATTTAGGCATAAAGATTTCTACAAACACTTTAATGGCTATCAGAATCACCGGCATGAGGGATGTAAGAAGACTGGTTACAAACCCTGGCATTTCTTCCTCTTTAAATTCTTTAGGGTTAAATAGCTCTTTTGGAATATCCGCTTCCAAATCTTCTTTCTTAAACAATTTCGTAAATAACGGCCCACCAATAATAATGGCAGGGATCGCAATGATGATCCCGTATATTAAGGTCTTACCCAAATTTGCCTCAAATACACTGGCTACCGCTGTTGGTCCTGGATGTGGAGGAACAAATCCATGCATCGTGATAAGAGCAGCTATAACAGGCATGCCGATATACAATACAGGTACTCCTGCTGCAATAGCAATCGTAAATACTAATGGAATCAAAACGACGACTCCTGTTTCAAAGAAAAGGGCGATCCCAACAACAGAAGCTGTAAGAACAGCAGCTAGTTGAACTCTCTTTTTCCCAAATGCTTTGATGAGTGTCATCGCTATTCGTTGGGCCCCACCAGAATCGGTCATCAACTTACCGAGTATCGCACCAAAGACGATGATTATAGTGAGATTACCAAGCGTTCCACCCAAACCACTTTGGATGGATGCTATTGCAGCATTCGGTGTCATCCCTTCCAAGATCCCCACTACTAAGGAAACAATAAGCAAGGATATGAAAGCGTTTAATTTAAAAGCAAGCATAAATACTAGCAATAGGGCAACCCCTATACAGATAGATAATATCGGCATTTTTTATCCCCCTTTTCTTTTAAGTGAGAGTTGGCTGTTGTTGCTCCAGCGTCAGCCAACTCTTTCACTTCACTTCTCTTCTAAATCACGTTTGAATTTTTAAGTAACCGGACAAATTTCGTCATGACCGGTTCCATCGCTTCTTGCATACCCGCCATAATAGCCGATAGATGAGCCGCCTTCTGTTCCTGTTCAAAAGCCTGATTTAAATACGAGGTGGCCGCCAACGATACCTCTGTATTTACATTTACTTTGCATATCCCTCTTGCAACAGCCTGCTTGATAATCTCGTCTGGTGTACCAGATCCGCCATGAAGAACGAGAGGGATACCAACTAGCTGGCGAATCTCCTCTAATAGATCTAGGTCAATATTCGGTTTTCCTGTGTACATCCCGTGTACTGTTCCGATTGAGGCAGCCAGAAAATCGACGTCTGTTTCCTCGACAAACTCTTTAGCAGACTTTGGATCTGTCAATGTGCCGTCTCCTTCTTCTTCATCTGAAAAAGCGCCGCGGGCAACCGATCCAATTTCAGCTTCTACACTGACACCCGCCATATGTGCAATCTCCGTGATTTCTTTTGTAAGGCGGATATTTTCCGCAAGTTCATATTTTGAACCATCATACATGACCGATGTAAAACCGCACCTGATTGCCCGAATAATCGATTCCTTTTCATACGCATGATCAAGGTGAAGAGAAACTGGAACGGAAGATTTCCCTGCGAGTGTTTTTACTAATGCTGCAAAGCCTTCCACATCGACCGTATCAAAATATCGCTCTCCTAGAGCAATGATAACCGGATGATTTTCTTTTTTTGCAACAGTAATCGCTGCCTGTACGGTTTCGAGATTATATACATTAAACGCAGCAACACCATATTTCCCATTTTGTGCTGCAGAAAGAATTTCTTTCGTATTGACAAGCATGCCTATGCCGCCTTTCTATTTGTATTCGCTTACAATCTCCCTTGTAAGCGGCAAATGCCGCTCAACTTACTGATGCAGCAGTTCTGCCACTTCTTTTAAGGTTGTTCTTGACCCAACATTTCCGGGAAAAATCACATAAGCTATCCCAGGAAATTTGCTTTCGCTCCCAGTCAACCAGACCGGAATACCAGGCTTTATTTGACCAGCTACCGTTGCTCGCTTAACGCTAAGGCCATTCGTCCCTATATCACTTGAGGTAATGCCGCCTTTGGCAATAATAAAACTTGGACGTACTTCAAGACGCTTGACGATGCTTGTCACAGCATCGGAAATCTTCACTGACAGCTTCAATTCTTCTTCTTTTTTGTTTTCACCAAGATCAAGACGCTCCCGCTTCGTATATACTGCTACCGTTTGGCCTTTACGAATAAGTTGCTCGCTCGTCTCTATAATCCGTTGAATTTCCGCTTCAAACTTATCCGGATACAGCACGAGGTGGACATCGAATTCGATGAACTCAATGAAATTACATGTTTGAAGAGCTTCAAATTGCTCCGTTGTTTTTTTCACATGTGAGCCAATCATAATCAGACCGCCATGATCAGAATGGTCTTTCATAAGTTCTTCTTTCGTTAAAAGTGCTTTGTCACTCACGCCTCCGATGATTTTTGTTAAAGCCGCTGCACTCCGGAACATGAAATGCTTGCCTGCTTTTAGGGCTCGGATTAATGCAATCACCACGACTTTTGCATCAACATATTCAACCGCATTAACAATGATCTTATTAAAATCTTTAACTGCCATCAGTTGACTAACTAATCCATCAATATCAAGATCCCGAATGCTTTCTAGCGACAGATACACAGCATCTTCCGCTTTAAATGCTCCGTTTGACTTTTCTTCTGCCCATTCACCGAGATGCGACGATTTGTAACCAAATGTCCTGTCTTTCGCAAATTCAGTTTCACCAGCCGGCACTAATGCATGTTCATCCTGCACGTAATGAATGTTATTAATCGTAAAGCGACCGCCTTCTTTAAAAAAGGGCATGATGACTTCTCCATCAAACTGCATATCTGATTGTGCTTCGACCGTCTCTTTCAACACCTCTGTTTCAAGAGGATAATGACCACGCAGCGTTGAGTCCCCACGACTGATAATGATGAATTCTTTGTTTTGCTTTTTAGCTGTGTGCTGGATGACATTTGCGATTTCCTTATGCGCTTGTTCAGTTTCAGCAGCTGTAAAGCCTCTCGAATTTGTCAAAATGAAAAACATTGAATTCTCTTCAGCGAATCCCGCTTCGATACTTTCAGCCGACCAATCTGTATAAATGGAAATACCGTGAACGGTTTGAACTCCCGTTGGATCATCATCAAGAACGATGATTTTTTTATTGAAATCTTGCAGTTCCTTTGCGAGTAGTTCATTTACAACCATTTCATCCGGAACTGTCGGCAGATTGGCAAATGTATTCTTTACGTTTAAATTGTTTGAATAAGTCACTGTCAATTTACACCCTCCTTACTTCCACGTTTGCCAGTTTTTCATAATACTGCACGATACCGCCATGGTCATCGCCCGCTTTGCCGTCTACTTTAAGCGCATGAAAAATTTCCAGAAGCTGGCTTGATAGTGGAAGTGGAACTCCGATTTCATGAGCTGTTTCCATTACGTTTGTGATGTCTTTTAAATTAATATCAATTCGTCCTCCGGCTACGAAGTTCCTGTCAAGAATAAGAGGTACCTTTGCATCGAGTACAGCGCTTCCAGCAAGACCGCCGCGAATTGCATGGTACATTTTTTCCACATCAATTCCCGCTTTTGCTGCAAGAACAAGTGCTTCAGACATAGCCGCGATGTTTAGGTTAACGATAATTTGATTCGCCAATTTTGCTGTGACACCGCTGCCATTCTTGCCAACTAATGTAACATCCGTCCCTATAGAGTGGAGGACATCTTTAACAGATTCGAATACGCTTTCTTTTCCACCAACCATAATCGCCAGCGTCCCGTCGACCGCTTTCGGTTCACCGCCGCTTACCGGAGCATCCATCATTTCAACACCTTGTTTAGCTGCTTCATTTGCAATTTCAACCGATACGACCGGTGAAATAGAGCTCATATCAATGATTACCGTTCCTTCTGTAGCCGTTTCCAAAATACCATTTTCACCAAGCACGACTTGTTTCACATGATGAGAAGCAGGCAGCATCGTAATAATGACATCACATGTCTCACCCATTTCAGTTGGTGTTCCTGCTTTTGCCCCTGCTTCTACAAGCGCCTCCACAGTTTGCGTATTAATATCGTAAACAGTTAATTCGTAACCTGCTTTAAGTAAATTAAATGACATTGGTTTTCCCATGATACCCAATCCAATAAATCCAATTTTTTTAATCAATTCTAATTCCCCCTTCTTCTAATAACACTTTTAATGTGTTTTTTAGACAAAACTGCTTAAGTGCAGCTACTTTTATATGAGAGGACCTTTTCCCAATGCTCAGTCCCAAAACTTGATTTATAAAGCGTTTTCAAAACCTTATAATCGATTGTACACATTTTTTATAATTTTGTATACATTTTTTAAAAAAATGTATACAAAAAAATTATACTTTTAAATAACCCTACTTAAACTTATACTTTAAGGTAAGAACAAATCATGATTCGGGAGACGATTGTATTGGTAAAAAAAGATAACGTTCATGCCTATGTACAGGCTTATGAATATATAAGAGATCGGATATTGAACGGAGAATTAGAACGTGGAACGAAGCTGGTCGAGGAAAGGCTAGCAGAAGAAATTGGTATTAGCCGGACGCCAGTGCGTGAATCCATTCGTAAACTCGAACAGGAAGGGCTTATTAAACAAAAACGCGTTGTGAACCCAAGCGATATGGATCTTCGTCATATTTTTCAGGTACGAATATTACTGGAAGGATTTGCAGCACGCCATTGTGCTAGTTTCATGACGGAAGAAGCGCTTGTAAAGCTCAAAGAGTGCGTGGATATTGGCAGCACAGGTAATACGGAAGAAGTAATGTCAGCGAATAATGAATTTCATGATATTATTGTAGGCGCAACTAACAATCCTATGATGATCGATATAATTGACCGAATGCAGTCCATTATTTATTTGTTCCGGAAAACAGTTGTCTATCATAAACGGCCGTTTTTGATTGAGGAACATCATGATATTTACAAGGCCATCCTTCTTCATAACGGAGACGAAGCGGAGCGGTTAATGAAAGAACACCTGCAGAATGATTTAGAATTTTGTTTAAACCGAATGGAGACACAACAATAAAAAGACATTTTCCTGCCTCATTTAAAAATGTTTTTCCCTTGTAAAACTAAAAATATTAATAACTAAGCAGAATTTTAATTATTTATCAGTAAGCCATTCATCTTTTAATAAACCGAACACAGTTCTATCAAGGTATTCATTATTCACTTTATCCCTTCCTTCTGAATATTATTGGAATAGCCCATACTTTCAAATTAGTGGTCGCAACATTTTCCGACTTAATTCAGTTGTAAATCATTAAATCCCGAAACTTCTAAATCAAAAAGCATCTGCTTAAACAGATGCTTTTTTTGCTAGTTTCTTTAGTAAATATTTCATATAAAAAATCCCCGTTCGAAAAAGGGTGCTTTTTCGAACGGGGCATTACTTTAATTAATTACTAGGAAAAGAAAAATCCGTTTTATTTTCGATTTCTTTAGATTCAGGCCATCTTTCTGAAACGGTTTTGGTTTTTGTGAAAAAGCGGACGGTGTCTGGGCCAAACATGTGGCCTTCTCCAAATTTTGAACGTTTCCATCCACCAAAGTTGTGATATCCTACTGGGATTGGAATAGGTACGTTTACTCCTACCATCCCTACTTCAATTTGTTCAGAAAATTTTCTAGCAGCAGCACCGCTTTCTGTAAAGATCGTGACACCATTCCCAAATTCGTGATTATTAACTAATGCAATAGCTTCATCTAAGTTATTAACACGTACTACAATACGAGCTGGGCCAAACACTTCATCACGATAAATTTTCATTTCAGGAGTAACATGATCCAACAATGTTGCTCCTAAATAAAAACCTTTGTTTGTTTCGCAAATTTCTGGATTTCGACCATCCACACATAATTCTGCGCCTTCTTCAAGACTTTCATCTATATACTTGATGATTGTATTTTTCGATTCTTGAGTAATAACGGCTCCGAAGTCTGCATTCTCGTCGTTATATGCTCCCACTTTTAATTCTTCAACACGAGTTTTTAATTTTGCCACGAATGCTTCAGCTGTTTTTTCGCCAATTGGCATTGCTGCTGAAATTGCCATACAACGTTGGGAAGCCGATCCATACGCAGCACCTAGGAAGGCATTAACCGCTTGATCTAAATCAGCGTCAGGCATAATGATCATATGATTCTTTCCGCCACCAAAAGCAGCGACTCGTTTATTATTTCGGCATCCCTCGTGATAAATATATTCAGCTACCCTCGTGGAACCTACAAAAGAGATAGCATGTACTTTTTGATTTTTAAGTATGGCATCAACTGCCTCTTTATCACCATTAATAACGCTCCAAATCCCATCTGGCAAACCAGCTTTTTTCCATAATTCTGAGATGAATAAAGCCGCATTCGGAACACGTTCAGATGGTTTCAAAATCACTGCATTACCACATGCAACTGCCATTGTCGTCATCGCAAGCGGCACCATTGCCGGGAAATTAAATGGAGAGATCGCTGCAACCACACCTAAAGGTTGTTTCATGGAGAAAGCATTGATATTTCCCCCAACATTGACCGAATATTCACCTTTTAACATATGCGGAGCGTTAATAGCGAAATCAACAGATTCAATCCCTCTACTAATTTCCCCTTTTGCATCATCGATCGTTTTCCCATTTTCCAAACCTATTATATTGGCAAGTCTTTCTGTTTCTTCTACTAAAAGACTTCTGAAACGGTGGATGACCTCCACTCTTTTTCCGACAGAGGTATTTTTCCATGCTGTAAATGCCGCGTGTGCCACATCAACTGTCTCATTCACATCTCCTACAGAAGCATATGGACACAAATTAATTACTTCACCCGTTGAAGGACTATACACATTACCAAAGCGTTCACTTTTGCCCGCTTTCATTTCTCCGCCAATAAAATGTGTTAATTTCTTTGTATCATTTTTAATTGTAGTCATTTTTATTCCTCCTAATTTTTATTAGATACTAAACCATCATTTTTACTTGCTATTAATTCCTTGACCATTAGATATACAGATGCCATATCCTGCTCGCCATATCCTTTTTCCACAGCCTCGGAATATAAATCAATTAACTTATCCCCAATTGGCAATGGAGTCTGGTTTTCGTCTGCCATTTGTTTTGCCAGCTTTAAATCTTTTAATAAGAGATTTGTTGAAAAACCTGGATTAAAGTCGTTTTGTGCAATATGCCCTTTATAGTTTCTTTAATATATTCTGCTTTGACCGAAACTAACACTTAAAACATCATAAATCGTATCTGCTTTCACACCCATTTGTTCTCCAAGGGCAACAGCCTCTGCGACAGCTTGTGTATAAAAACCAATCATTAAGTTATTTAATAGTTTAATAACGGTCCCCACACCCACACTTTCACCTAAATGAAATGGATTGTCACCCAATACTCTCAGTAATGGCAGAGCTTGTTCATAAACCTTTTTGTCTCCACCCACCATGATCGTTAGGGTGCCATTTACTGCCCCTGAAACGCTTCCACTTACTGGTGCTCCAAGATAGTCGATCCCTTTTTCCTTGGTAATGGCATATATCTTTTCATTTAATTGAGGAGAAATGGTACTAAAATCAATAATAGTTAGAGCAGAATCTGCGTTTTCAACGATTCCACCATCTCCTAAGTAGACTTTCTCAACAATTTGTGGAGTAGGAAGACTTGTCATGACAATGTCTACTTGCTTAGCCAAAAGCTCAGTAGGGACACCTATTTTTCCACCATCTTGTGAAAACTTCTTTTCTGCTTCAGAATTTGTATCCACACCGTAAACGGTATATCCAGCTTTCACAAGATTAGTAGCCATGGGCAGTCCCATATTTCCTAAACCAATAAAAGCTATTGTTTGAAATTCCTTCATATAGTTCCCTCCATATTTATTAATTGTTTTCATGTTAATAAAAAATTGTATATAACAAGACCGCTAAAACCAATGCGATCATTGGAACAACAACACTCAGAATAAAAATTGGCTTATATGCCCGTTTATGTGTCTCATTACTTACTACTCTAATGGTTGTGACCACATAACCATTATGGGGAAGCGAATCAAGTCCACCAGAAGCAAGTGACGAAATACGGTGCATTGCCCCTGGATCTAAGCCTTGTGCATTATAAAGAGGAGCTAATATTGGAAGTGCGATTCCCAGTCCACCTGATGCTGAGCCTGTAACACCAGCAATAATCGTCACAGCAGCCGCTAATCCTGCATAAGCCATTCCAGGCATACCAACAAGCGAATCTACTATATATGTAAATGCTTGTGACTCTTTTGCAACTGCACCGAAACCAACAACTCCACAGATATTCGCAGTTGCAATGATAGCGTTTTCACTTCCTTTACCAAAAATCATGCCATATTTCCGGGTATATTTATTCAACAGTACAAGCCCAACGATAACCCCTAAAAATAAAGCCGCTAACGCTGCACCAGTTGGAGAAAGAAACTTTGACACGATATTCAAAACAATGACTACTACAACCAAGGGTAAAATAGCAATCAGAATATTCGGTAATTTTTCATCCTTTTTCATTTCTACCGTAGCTGCTGTTTCTGCTAATGCTGCCCCACTCGTTTCCGAATTCGGCAAATTGAAAAACTCTCCATCTTTCACTGCTTTAGAGACCATGCTCTTAAGCCAAAAACCACCTAGAATCATGATAAATACAGCAATGATAACACCAATCAAACCACCTGCTGTTGGCTGAGTATTAAAGAATTCCATAGGTATCAGATTCTGAACTTCTGGTGATCCTGGTGAAGTCATTGAGAATGAGATAGATCCAAATACAATAGCACCTGGAATAAATCGATGAGGCAGATTTGCTGCTTTAAATAAAGAGACTGCAATTGGATATACCGAAAATGCGAGATCGCAATACTTACTCCACCATAGGTCATCAAAGCACAAGCTGTAACAACAGCAAACACAGCTCGGTTAGCACCTACTTTGATTTTTATCCATTCTGCAATTGCTTCTGCAGCTTTCGTTTCTTCCATCACCTTTCCAAACACAGCTCCAAGTAAATATACTAGAAACCATGAAGCAAAATATCCGGTGAACCCATCCATGTAATTCACTGTAAGCGCTTTCTCCAAAGGCAACCCGCTTGTTAATGCTAGGATTGCTGAAGATACTAATGCAGCAATGATGATATTAACTCCTCGCATAGTAAAAATAATTAATAAAATTAAGGCGGCAAAAAATCCTATAAAGCTAATGACCATTTAGCACCTCCACCATTATTTAGTTTTTTTGATTCGACTCTTACCTATAAACAATGCAATAACTGTGCCACATTTGATTTATGTGAAAACACACAATTATTTTATTTTCAAACTAAAAAACTGTATAACTAATTATACAGTTGTAAAATATTTTGTTCAGGTGTCTAATCAAGTAGACAATTCTATGTTATATTCCTTCAATTTATTGTATAAAGTAGCTCTTGAAATCCCTAATTTTTTTGCTGCACGTGTTTTATTTCCCTTTTCTTCTTTAATAATTAGAAGTAATAATTCTTTTTCCTTATTTAATCCTGCATTTTTAAGGCTTTCAAATGAGTTAAAACTTTCAAGTTTCGTTTTTTCCATTGTTGTGAATTCTGGAATCTGCTTTTTTTGTTCTAAAAAATAGCGCTGAAAATCATCAAAATAAATATCATGGCCTTCTACCAATGTAACTAGCCTTTCTATTACATTCACCAGCTCCCTGATATTTCCTGGCCATTCATACTCCATCATAGCTGCTACCGTTTCTCTACTAATCTCTTTAGATGGTATCTTATATTTTTTACAAATTAATTTAATAAAATGACCAATAAGAAGTGGAATATCATTTTTCCTTTCCCTTAGAGGTGGAATACAGATGGGAATGACATTCAAACGATAATAAAGATCTTCTCGGAATTTATTTTCTTTTATCATATCCTCGATTGGACGGTTGGTCGCAGCAATAAGTCGGAAATCGACAGAAATAGGCTTTGATCCACCAACTGGTTCTACTTCTCGTTCTTGCAGGACACGTAATATCTTTGATTGCATATGTAAAGGCATATCACCAATCTCATCGAGAAAAAGGGTCCCTTTATGGGCTAAAAGAAACTTCCCTGGTTTCCCTTTTTTCTTTGAACCAGTAAAGGCCCCTTCTTCGTAACCAAATAGCTCCGATTCTAATAATTGTTCAGGTATAGAAGCACAGTTAACACTGATGAAAGGACCTCCGCTGTAATTACTAAGGGAGTGGATTGCCTGGGTAAATATCTCTTTTCCTACTCCACTTTCACCCGTTATCAATATGGATGCAGGTGACTTTGCTGCACGACGAGCAATGTTTTTTGCATGTGCAAAGCTTTCACTCTCACCAATGACTTGAGCAAAGGTTATTGGATCCTCTTTTGGAGGCTGTTGTTCAATATTAATGTTAGAAAGTGAAGGATTTTTTGTGACTTGTAAGTCCTGGATTCTATCAAATATCCTATATAATTCAGATACCCCTTGAAAAACGAGTATCCCTATCCCACCGATTATTTCATTATTCCTCCAAATAGGAATACGATGAGCAACCACTTCCTGTCCTTGCAAAAATTGAACTTGATTCCGTTCTGGAATACCGGTTTGAAGAACAATATGTAAGCGGGTTCCTTCTATTACACTTACTACATGTTGACCAATAGCTGCACCTTGTTCCACCCCAAGATAACTACTATATGCTTTATTAATCATTTTGACGAAACCATTTTTATCAACTACAATAATGCCTTCATAAATATTATCAAAACAAACATTGAACCATTCTACCTTAGTTTCTAGCAAGTTCATTTTGTGATAGGTTTGGGCAAGAACTTCTAAAATTTCATGCTGAGTCAACACACCTATCAAAATATTTTGATTATTAACAACAGGAACACTAGCTTTTGTCAGTGGCGAAATGTCTGATAATATTTCTTGAAAGGAAAGCGGTTTAATCCTCCGGTCATAATGTATTTCGATTGACTCGGCTAGGGAAGTGTCTTTTAACAAGGATTGCATAATCATAGATAAAGATAATACACCAAGAAAATGTTGATGTTCATCAACAATCGGTACCTCATTCAATTGATTCTTTATAAGAAGCTCCGCTGCATCTCTTAACTTAGTGGTATTACGCAAAAAAGCAAAATCCGTTTTCATCCAGCGCGCAACTTCTAATTCGTCTCGCTGAAAATGCTCTTTATGTTCTACTAAATTATGTCTCATTGTTTCCCCTCCCCCAAAAATATAATAATATTTGGTAGATACATTCTATCATTTTGTAAAATAATCACATATATCCAAATTATATCATCCCTTCTTGCCCAAGTGAGTTTTAACTCTAGACGTATTTTGATAGTCGAAGCATAAGCATATAGGCACTAAAAATGAGGGGTCTAGGTTAATCTAGATCTGATCCAGGAGGGATGAAAAATCGGCTCCATCATTGGATTAGACTTTGGAGAAGGAGAAAGTAAGACAAGCTTTCTCTAAATAAAGGAGGCTTAGGAAAATCACTATTGATTACTTACGCTTGAAGAGATTTCAACAGGTAACATTATCAGGGGCCAGTCGTTCAGTTCTTAGAGGAGATAGACTACAGTATCCGTTTTACTGTTAACATCGAATGTATGAAAAAGCTCATTCGTTGTATTAACATAGAGTAATAATTTCGCTCCATACGCTAAGCTTTTAGCGCTTCTTGTTCAACCTTTTGCATAAATTCCTGTACTACTTTATTGTTACTTTTATCGCTACCTAGTTTCAACATTGCTCTACCTACAAAATTAACTCCTTTGTTTTGCCCCTCATAAATAAATTTCGTGTGTGTATCAGGAATATGCATGGATTTGATTTTCCCTGGTATAACGGAAGAACCCGGCTGTACCGCTGGCAAACACTTTATTGTTATTGAGAACGATATTTTGCGACCTGCTATCCTGTTATTTCTAGGAAGAATCACCATTCCCTTTCAATGCCTAAAAAAATTAAAAAATAAAACGACAGCAATCTGAAATATTAGCCTGAATTGATTCCCTTACTATTTCGTTTGCTTTTTCTTTTACGTATAGCAGCTATCACCAATAAAGACAGCGGAATAATGGTTTGTATTAATACTGCATAAATAGGAAAAGTTTCGAGGTTAAAACGCTCCAAGTCCATTGAGTTAGGCATTGACCAAAAGCCGAAAACTATCATTAAGATTCCTAACGGCCATATAACGAGCCGATAATCCGAAAGATTTAACCACTGTGCGGTACCTAAAACAGTTGCATAATAAAACACAGAAATTTTCACAAAAGCCCCTACTACCCAAATGGCCATGACGATGGACTCCATATGTTCAAAAAATTCGCCAAAACTGATGTAACGAGCTACGTTCATCAGAGGATAAACCTTAGTTTGTGTCGTTGTTCCGAGTACAAAAAGAACGACAAGATTTACCACAACTAACGTGATCATCACAGCAAAGACCGTCAACATTCCGTACTTCATTCCTTTTTTCTTATCCGCTAAAAAAGGAAGGAAAAAAGTCATAAGAAAAAACTCCGTGAACCATCCACCCGGAACAATTGAACCCTTGATTGGAGGCATAATCCCATCCCCTAATATAGGGAATATATTCTTAAATTCAAAATCGGGGAACACCAAAATGATTGCGATAAGCAGTGGAAATATAAAAAGAGGGACAAATAATTGGGCAGCCCTCCCTATTCCTTCTAAACCACCTTGTACGACGAAGGCACAGAGGACTGTCATTGTTCCCATGATCACGATTATTGGTGTATTAATTAGAAAGGAGTCCACTACAAATTCTGCATACTCTTTGATAATGATTCCCGTGATCTGGATATAAAAAAACAAGAATATAAAACCGATGATTTTCCCTGCTAATCGGCCAATGATATGTTCACTGAATTGGATAACTGTTTGTTCCGGATAAAGTTTGTGCAGTTTATAAGCGATATACACCGTCACATACCCCATGAGGGACGCCAAAATAGGGGAAAGCCAAAAATCCGTTTTGGCAAATTTCGCTGTGACGCTTGGAATCCCAAGAATAGCGGTAGCCACGATAGTAGGATACATCATGACTGCCATTTGTAGTGATGAAATTTTGCCTTTCTCCATCATCTTTCTCCTTTCTGTGATAGTATGGACAATCGAAATCACGCAGCCCAAAGATCGATTCACTTTGCATAAACTCTCTAAACGGTTTTATAAGTGCCCCCACCCATATAACGAGCCCCTCCAATATCAAAAAAAATCTAATTCAGCGGGTGTTCGTTCCCTTATTTCGCTTCCTTACAAAAGCAATCACCAACAAAAGCAGAGGAATAATCGTTTGCATCAAAATTCCATGAAAAGGGAAGGCGATGATATCATAACGACTAACTTCCATAGAGCTAGGAAACGACCAAAAGCTGAATTCTACAATTAAAATCCCTATCGGCCATACAACAGGCCGATAGTCGGAAAGATTCAGCCACTGGGCGGTACTTAAAGCAGCCGCATAATAAAACACAGAAATTTTGACAAACGCTCCTACTACCCAAATGGCCATAACGGCGGACTCCAAATGTTCAAAAAATTCGCCAAAGCTGACGTATCGAGATACGTTCATCAGAGGATAAACCTTAGAGGATGTAGTTGACCCAAGTACAAAAAGAACGATTAGGTTTACCACAACTAACGTCATCATCACGGCAAAAACAGTCACCATCCCGTATTTCATTCCTTTTTTCATATCCGCTAAAAAAGGGAGGAGAAAAATAATCAGAAAAAACTCACTGAACCATCCACCCGGTATAATAGCACCCTTTAGTGGAGGCATAATCCCATCCCCCAATATCGGGAATATATTCTTAAAATCAAGATCTGCACTCAGTAGGATGATTAAGATACAGATTGGAAAGATAAAAACAGGTAAAAACAATTCGGCAGCTCTCCCCAACACCTCTATGCCTCCGCGTACGATAAGTGCACAAAGGATTACCATCGATGCCATGATCACGATAATCGGGGTATTGACCATAAAAGAGTCGGCAATAAAATCTCCGTAACCTCTTAGGATTTCCCCCGTGATAGGGATATAAAAAAACAAGTATAAAAAACCGAGAATTTTCCCCGGAATCCGACCAATAATTTGTTCACTGAATTGGATAACCGTTTGTTTCGGATAAAGTTTGTGCAGTTTATAAGCGATATACACCGTCGCGTACCCGATGAGGGCAGCTAAAATGGGGGACAGCCATAAATCATTTAGAGCATATTTTGCTGTGATGCTTGGAGCCCCGAGTATAGCTGTAGCCACAATCGTAGGATACAACATGATCGCCATCTGCAGGGATGAAATTTTACCTTTCTCCATCATCCTCCTCCTTTCCTCTGCATGAGGTAAACGATATCCGCCTCAATCATGTGCCTTTACTTTTCCATAAACTCTCCAAACGGCTTAAAAAAAGTTACAATCCATGCAGTGGGTCCTGACATTTGTTGAATATTGAACATGGACAGAACCAAACCCATGAGGAGCAATGAAAAAAAAGCCATTTTGTCTTTTTTAGGATTTTGTTTCATTTTCGGCCACTCATACAAAATGATTAGAGCTACAATTACGGTTGTACCCAAAAATGTCCCCCATCTCACTTGTCCTTCACCTCTTTCTCAGGCAGCCCCGCCGGTTTGTCTATATAGCCCTGTCTGCGAATATGGGCCACAACATCAATTTCCACTTCAATCTCCTCAAATATCTCATTCCAGTGGTTTTCGATTTTATTAAACTGCTTAGGATATTTCCGATAGAAGTCTCTACCTAACCCTATAATGTCAGCTTTCTTATTCTGAGTACGCAGAAAAGCCATCTCGATACGCTTTTCTATCTCTTTTTGATAAGATCTTTCTGCATCCTTTAGTGCTTTTGGACTTGAAAGAATCATATTCGTTCCATTCTGAATAACAGATCCTTCTGTATTAACCTTCACTAGCAATTTCCATTTCTTATTTTGAATTTGTGGAACCAGCTTGACTTGTGCCGACACAGGATTTAAAGATATCTCCCCTTTCTCACCTTTGGGTTTTAGGGTCACTGTGTAGGATTCTATTTCATCTCTTAACCACAATATCCCTCTTGTTTCTTTTTCCGTCATCGTGCCAGTCATTTTATCTTTATTTAACACGGCTGCTCCGACAATGTAAGGAATCCCCTGTAATTTCTTTTCACCTTTCCCAGGCGGTAAAATGTCAATTAACGGAAGTGCAGCAGCGTGAGATTTACCCGTTAACATTTCATCTAAATTCTGTAATGTGACCCGCATCCCTATATGTAAATCAGTTAGTTCCCTCATCACCTCCCCTGAATAGGTTTCTAGAGGCGGCAATGATTCAAGGATAGGCTTAGCTTTTCCTTTGCTGACATACACATATGCTCTCTCCCTTGGCTGCGGATGGCGCAGCAAGAAATCCAGATGCTCTTTTATTCCTTCCTTTGCTACCTTTTCGCCGAATACAAATACTTTACATTGTCCCCAAAAAATTTTGCGTGGAATCTTGCTTTGAAGCTTAGACAATGCATCTGAAATATTGGATCCTTTTTCGGATCTCACCAATGTTGTAGGTACTCCACCTCCTCCACCTGGCCCGCCTTGACCGCCTCCGCTGCTTAATGACTTAGGGATAAATACTTGGATGGATAGCTCGATTTGATTATCTTCCTTTTTTTCGATGGCTGCTGCTGTGACAATCGCCAAATCATTGATTTCCACTCGATCCCAACACCCACTTACTAAAGGGATTGTTCCACAAATGCCCAGAAAAAGCAGGACGCTTTTCCTGAAGTGACGCCTCTTTACCTTCTCCAATATCTTTGATTGCCTCCAACCAGTATTCACTCCGTTTCACTTCCCCTTTTGGGTTTTGGCCCCTGTTCTGGAGACTGACGGTATACGTTAGATTTCCCTGTAAAGCTCGGGCGTGTATCCATCATCCACATAGGAGATCTCCATAGTACATCTTTCAGTTCTTTACCTTTTAAAGGTGCAAGTGGTGCTAAATAGGGAACACCGAAGGAGCGCAAGTTGCACAAATGAATGACTATAGCAATAACTCCCATTATTATGCCAAGCAGTCCTAAGGTACCAGCAAGCAGCATTATTGGAAAACGCAGCATCCTTATCGCAATTCCAGCAATATAACGAGGCATCATAAAAGAAGAAATCCCCGTAATCGCAACCACAATCACCATTGGTGCTGAAACCAACCCTGCTTGTACGGAAGCTTGACCAATCACCAGCGCTCCAACAATGCTGACAGCAGAGCCTATCTGCTTTGGCAATCGAACCCCTGCCTCTCTTAGTGCTTCAAACGTAATTTCCATGATCAATGCCTCAATAATAGCAGGGAAAGGGACTGCCTCCCGAGATGCAGCCATGCTTAGCAGCAGTGCAGTAGGGACCGCTTCATGATGGAACGTCAAAATAGCAATATAAAAGGAAGGAAGCAATAGAGATAACACCATAAAAATATAACGTAACCAACGGATGAGAGTTCCTATCATAAAACGTTGATAATAATCCTCTTGTGATTGAATCAAAGAAAAGAAAGATACTGGAGCAATTAAAGTAAAAGGGGTTCCTTCTACAAGAATGACAGCCCGTCCCTCCAGCAAGCACGAACTGGCTACATCAGGCCGTTCTGTTGACAAGATCTGAGGGAAAGGTGAATACGGATTGTCCTCAATCATTTCCTCGATATATCCACTTTCTAAAATACCGTCCATCTCAATTCGTTCCAGCCGAATCGTAATCTCTTCAATCAGTGTTTTATCCACAAGTCCATCAATATATGCAATCGCAACAGTCGTCTGAGTATACTTCCCAATTTTCATCGATTGCATTTTAAGAGCAGGACTTTTAATAATACGTCTCAATTGAGATGTATTTACCTCTAGAGATTCATTAAATCCCTCTCGCGATCCCCTTATTCCTCCCTCAGCAACAGGTTCTTCAATCGCTCGCTTTTCCCATTTAGACAATCCTAAAGAAAATCCATCACTCTCCCCTTCATATAGAAGAAGCGGGTTTCCAATGGAGATAGATTCAATGCAATCCGCTATCATTTTCACTCTTTTCACTTTTGAAACGGGCATTTTAAGTACTAGAAAGTCATTTAATGGTTGTGGCACATTTGCTGATTCCTGCATGAGTGGAGAAAGCACATATTCTTCTATCCCCTCGATGTCTGAAAGACCCTCAATGTAAATAAGCATGGCTCTCGTTTTACCGAAAAGTAAGAACGAACGGAACATGACATCTGAACAATTATCATAAATCAAACGAAGCGTTTCTACATTTTGACTAAACTCTCCATTAAGAGGGTCCTCCGGTTTAGAATCCTGGTAATTATTTTGTATATGAGGTTTTTTTTCTTTCGTCTTTCTTAACAATTTACTCACATTACGAATCAAGCTGGTTACCCCCATTTTTTTGCAGGTCGCTCTAACTCCATTTTTCTATGTTTCTTCATCCAGGATATTTTATACAGAAAACCCTGAAACCCACATAACATAATTTTCATATTGAAAAGATTTATCATGATGAAAATAAAGAGACACTTGGAGGAAATGATTATATATGCTAAGGAACTGGGGATGAATCAGGTCATAATGGAACGTAGTTTTGAAAATGAGGTGAGGGAATTACAGCCAATACTCAGTTTGAGTAAAAGAGTTATTTTTGACGAGTTTCTTCTATAAATAGCTACTTTTTTAAGTCTCTTTCGTATTCTTTTACCAACCCTTAAAAAAGTCGTATTTAATCCCCTAATTTCTCCATAGCTTTCACTAAAAAGATTACCCCATACCAGGAGCACTCAAAAAAACCGCAAATCCTTTTACTTCAAAGGTTTGCGGTTATTAATACAATACTATCCAGGTAGCGCTTCCTATTATTTTTCAAAAAAGTTCGGGTGGAGTCCAAGAAGAAGATTAGCTATCTATTTCATTCGAAAAAAAACTAATGGCTGTTCTACCTCTCTCTTGTTCTCTTGATTTTAGGTCCTCCGTTAGGAGCTATGATTATCATTCAACTAAAGTATTCTTGAGTTTAACAAATGATGCATTTTTACAGCATCAGTTAAGTTTTCAGGATTAAGTAACTCAGCCGCTTCCGCTTCATTAAACAGGCCTTTTTCAACTGCTACTTCCTTTACTGTTAGATTTTTCTCGTATGCCTCTGAAGCTATATTGTTAGCTACTTGATACCCGAATATAGAAGAAATAACGACGGACAAAGATAACGAATTCTCAGCGTTCTTCAAACAAACCGTTTTATTAGCTTTAATACCGTTTAGACATTTTTCAGTAAACAGCGTAATACAATTTGTCAAAATAGAAAAAGAGTCAAATATATTTTTCAAAATAATCGGTTCCCAGATGTTCAAATCCAGTTCGCCTCGATCTACAGCGAATGTAATCGCTTGATCATTTCCATATACATCAAAACAAACTTGTATCATCATTTCAGGTATACATGGATTGATTTCCCCTGGCATAATGGAAGAACCCGGCTGTACCGCTGGCAAATTGATTTCAGCAAATCCCGACCTAGGCCCTGATGAAAGTAATCTTAAATCGCTGGCCATTTTCGATAACCCACTCGATAATCCTTTTAAGCAAGAAGATATTTTTAAATAAATATCTGCGTTTTGCAGTCCATCGAAAAAATTATCCACTTTGATAACAGCTAAATGTGATACCTCTGGCAAATATTCATATATTTTTTCTGTTTAACCAGGAGCAGCTCCTATACCTGTGCCCACTGCCGTTGCCCCAATTACAATAGACAAGCAATTTTTTTGCAGTTTCTTCATTTCTTCTATTTGTCTCTTGATAAAAGAATGATACCCGCTAAATTGTTGACCTAGAGTAATAGGTACAGCATCTTGGAGACAAGTTCTTGCTATTTTTACAACACCCGAAAATTCTTCTGTTTTATTCGCCAATGAGCATTCGATCTTATTCAAACTGATTAATAAATCGTCTATATAGAAATAGCAAGCCATCTTCATTGCACTAGGAAGTACATCGTTCGTTGATTGAGACATGTTAACATGTTCATTAGGATGTATTTAACATTTAAATAATCAAGTAAAAAAAGACAACAATTATTTTTTATCGTTTCGCAAAATATTTTTCAGCATTGTAATAGCCAATATTCCTGACCATTTGCTCACGTAGCTCTTTATCATTAGGCATTAATCCTTGTTCAGTCCAATCGCCTAGGATGTTGCAAAGAATCCTACGGAAATAATCATGGCGAGCATACGAAAGGAAGCTTCGGGAATCTGTCAGCATACCAACAAAGTGGCTCAGAAGTCCGACATTCGCAAGTTCCTTCATTTGTTTTCCCATTCCATCAATATGGTCATTAAACCACCAGCCTGAACCAAATTGAACTTTTCCCGGGATCCCTTCTTCAAAGAAATTTCCGATCATTCCCGCAAGAATCGCATTATCTTTTGGATTTAAATTGAATAATACAGTTCTGGGTAAGGATCCATCTTGATCTAGCGCATCAAGAAAACTAGATAATCCTTCTGCTAAATTGGTCTCTCCAATAGAATCGAATCCAATATCTGTACCAATTAGTTCCTTCATCTTAGTGTTGTTATTACGCATAGCTCCCATATGCAGCTGCATAACCCACTGCTTTTCTGCATACATTTTCCCCAATTCCTTCAATAAGAATGATCGGTAAGCAGTCAATTCTTCAGTTGATAGCTGTTCGTCATTCATCCGTTTCTTGAAGATGATATCCGCTTCTTCTAAAGTGGTGTCTACATATACCATTTTCTGAATATCATGATCCGAACCCCTACCACCGTTTTCATGAAAGTAATTGACACGTTGTTTAAGGGCATTTATTAGGCTTTCAATTGAATTCACGTTAATTTTTGATACTTTTTCTAATTTTTGAAGCCAGCTTTTAAAATCAGGACGCTCGACAAATAAGGCTCCATCGGGACGGAAAGTCGGAGCAATGGTTATTTGAAAGGATTCGTCCTGCTTCAGTAACTGATGGAATTCGAGCTCAGAAATAGGATCATCCGTCGTTCCAATAAATTTAACGTTTGATTTTTCAATAAATGATCTTGGTTTGAATTCGTGCCTGGAAAGCTTTTCGTTGCACTCATCGTAAATTTCTTGCGCAGTTTCAGGGCTCAGGATTTTTTCAATACCAAAAAACATTTTCAGCTCCATGTGTGCCCAATGATATAGAGGGTTTCCAATTAAGTGAGGCATCGTTTCCGCCCATGCAGCAAACTTATCCCAATCCTCTGCATCACCTGTTATATATCGCTCGCCAATTCCGTGCATACGCATGGCTCTCCATTTATAATGGTCGCCTCCAAGCCACAATTGTGTAATATTTTCATAGGGTTTGTTTTCCCATACCTCTTGTGGGGATAAGTGGCAATGAAAATCAAAAATCGGCAGGTTTCCACCAACATTTTCGTATAATTCGATTGCTGTGTTCGTGTTTAACAAAAAATGATCATCCAAAAAGACTTTCATAAATTTCCCTCCTGATAAAAGTTTATATGGGTACCAGCATCGGTTCTACTGTAAGCCCTTTCATTTTTAATAAGCTCATCTAATTAATTCGTTTACTAAACTAATTAATTATATAAATAATTTATCATTTTTTAACTTTTCCGTCAATTAACTCTATCTGAATACACTATAATCTAATAGTATTTGACATACGAGAAACTGTTATAATAAAAATATATCTAAAAGTTGTTGCCAAAATGGGAGGATATTAATGATTACCGGTGATGCAGCATATATCAAAAAAATTAATCGTGGGTTAATTATTAAAGAAATAATAAAAGAAGGCATGATTTCAAGGGCAGATTTGTCCAAAGCTACGGATTTAACAAGAGCAACTATCTCAGCGCAGGTTGCAGATTTATTGGACGAAGATCTAATAGTAGAAACACAACTAGAGCATAACAGTGTCGGTAGGAAGCCTATCATGCTCTCCTTAAACGGCCAAGCAGGATATGCTCTCGGGATTGACATTGATTACGGACGGATTTCCTTCACTCTAAGCAATCTTCTCGGCTGTAGTGTCACCTCCTCTATCAAAGAAATAAATACTACAGACTACTCGGAGATTCTCAAACTGCTGAATAAAACGATCAAAAAGTACAAAGCCAAATACGCTGACAGTCGCTATGGAATTGTTGGTATAGTCATTGCTATCCATGGTCTGGTAGGAAAAGACGAACTCATTCACTTTGTACCACGATTTAAATGGAAAGATATCAATTTAAAAAACGACATAGAAAAGGAATTTGAAATTGATGTTCATCTTGAAAACAATGCTAATCTAAGTGCTTTTGCTGAGCGTATTTTTGTGCATCATGAAGCAGATAACCTTTTAAGCGCAACCTTTCATTCTGGAATAGGCCTTGGAATGATGATGAAGAATGAGTTTTTTCGGGGACATGATGGATTTGCAGGAGAAATTGGCCATATGATTGTTGTTCCGGACGGAAAGCAGTGTAGTTGTGGTAATAAAGGCTGCTGGGAGAAATACGCTTCAGAATCGAGTATTTTTGAATTTCTATCAGAAGAAAAACAAATCCCAAATTTGACATATGAGAATATTCAACGCTGGATTGATGAAGGTGATGAAGCGGTATATAAGATTATGGAACGATTTATTTACTACTTATCCATTGGCCTAAACAATATGATTAACATGTATAATCCGGACGTACTGGTATTAGACAGTGAATTGCTTCGTATATATCCTGATTCCATTAACAAAATCAGGAATAATCTGACCTCCTCCATTAGTCATTACCGAGAACTTACTCTATCGGCAATTGGAAAAAAATCATGTGTAATGGGGGCATGTGCCCTTGCAATCAAAAATTTCCTTGATGTTCCTATTCTGAATCTTTCTTATGAAAATAGCTATCCCAAAAAATAACGAAAAACTCCCCTTTCTGTGTTTCAGGGGAGTTTTTTCACTAATCCTTAATATTTCTTCTCTCAGCCAAGTCTTCAACAAGTTGAATGGTCCTTTTCTTATTTAATGGATAAAGGAAGGCCAAAATTAAGAAAACAACTATATAGATGACTGCGGGTACTAAGGTTGCCAGTGCATGAATTCCATCAAGCGCTTGTTGTGTTTGTGCTTCTCGTGTTGCATCGTATCCAACCATTGCAATCGCAAAACCGCCGATTCCTCCTGCAATTGCTTGTCCTACTTTACGAGCAAATGAATAGATTGAATACACAGTTCCATCTTCACGAAGGCCAGTTAAATATTCGTGATAATCTATTACATCTGTTACAAATGCCCACACCACAATATTAAAGAATCCGAATCCAAACATCCCTATCGCTGAAATGATGATGAATTGTATCGCAGATAGGTTTGGCATGAAGTACAGTAGCCCATATACTCCCTCCGCAAGCAGCATCCCTATTGACGCCGTTTCTTTTTTACCAAATTTAGCAACGCATGGTTTTGCTATTGGCATAGCAACGAAAACTGCGGCAGTTTGTACAAATCCTATTAAACTTAGGGCTGATGCATTGCTGAAATAATCTTTAAACAAATACACATTAATTGCTCCTATCAGCATCGTACACATCATGAAAATTAAGGATGCTGCAAGGATAGACAATAAAGGCTTGTTTTTGACAATTCCTTTTACAGACTTCCTTTATTGCATCCTATTAAACTAACGCACCTGTAGTTCTATAAGAAATCAGATAATTATTAGACAATAAATTTAGTAAACCACGCAATATATCCTGCCCCTGGAATAAAAAATACTTGAGCTAGTAAAGTTCCTAATAAACGAGAAGTAACCATCATAAGAGATACACCCTTGAGATTAAGGTAACTTCCCTTTTGATTTATTACGTCATCCGCAAGAATAGATTCTTTGGTATTGTCTTTTTTCGAAGTTACAGAAATTTATTTTCATGGTAGTTCAAGAAGGATTAAACCAATTTATACATAAGAATGTCATCTACATATAAGTCCTCGCTAAACTTTACTTCTTTAATTTTACGTCCTTCCTCTACAAATCCCACACTTTTGTATAAGGCTATTGCCCTCTGATTTGTTGATAAAACTCCTAAACTTACTTTCTCAATTAAAGGGTTTTGTTCTGCCCAGTTTAAAAGTTCTTTAATAAGAAGTTTACCAATACCCATATCTCGATAATCTTTCTTTATCATAGTCGTAAAATAACCAGTATGAGCAAGCCTTTTGGTATTTTTTGACCGAAATACAATCAAACCAATAACTTTTCCTTTAATTTCAGCCACAATTATTGTTTCTCTTTCATTTTCTAAAATTTTCTGTATCCAACATCTTTGTTGCTCCGTTGTCTCTTCAAATTCTTCTAAAACGGAAATCATAAATTCGTTTTCTGAAACAACTTCCCTTTGAATTTCTAACAAGGCTTCTGCATCATCTAAATTTCCTGTTCTTAGGGAAACTTGGAAATCATTTTTTGTCATCATTATTAGCCCCTTTACCTTACATATTTCAATAATAATTCCACAAATATGGTAGATACCCTCTTTCACTAACCTGCCCCTTTAATTCTATAAGAAAAAGGCTGCCATATCTGACAGCCCACACTCAATGATCTCACCTTTGTTAGTTCATGATAAATCAAATATTCTTGTGCAGTGCTTTCTGAGCTTTTTGTTCATCTTCTTTTTTAACAAAAACATCATATTGAGTAGAATCCATACGATTTTGGAGATTTTCGGAACCTATATTTATTGGAGTTTTAGTTTTGTATGTTATTCCTTCGCTTTTCAGTTTGGCAACCACCTTAAAATAATTCTCATATCCAAATGTAGTATAGATACATTTCCAATACCTATTTGAAATTAGTTGGGTAGTTACAATAAACACAATCACAAAAACTAGAAATGCAATTATTATATACACCTTTTTAGCTCCTCTTCTTTTCGGATTCTCTTAAAAAATGTAAGTAAAGGATATATATTACATTATATTCTTTCGCATGTGTACTATTTCCTTCTAGAACCATAAGAATAAGGCTGCCGCAGCTACTTTTATTGTAGAGATGGGCGTTGATATGTCCGTATTTAAGTCGGCTAAACATCTTGCCTCTTGGGCTGGTGTGAGTCCCGGAAATTACGAAAGTGCTGGTAAAAAAAAACGAGTAAAACCACACAAGGTAACAAAGCTTTGAAAACGATGGCTGTAGAGTGTGTACTAGCGACATCAAGGCAAAATAATCGAATTGCTTCACATCGAAAAAGGATTACCAAACGGCAGGGAAAAATGAAGGGACGAATCGCTTCTGCTCATTTACTATTAACGATTGCTTACAACATCTTAAAAACAGGAGAACCCTATCATGAACTAGGTTCAAATTACCTTGAAGAAAACAAAATAACAAAGAATTAAAAATGATCGAATACCTAAAAAAGAAAGGCTATTCAATCGCTCCATCTGAACAACAAACTGCATAACCAGTTAATATAACGACATGGTACATTTACGTCCTTCAAAAAATTAGAATATGGTGGGCTTATTTTGTATGGCCTTTCACGAATATATTTTCATACAAAAAAGCTGCCTTAAAGACAGCTCCGATCCTCAGCTAACGCACCCGTTAGTTCAATAGCAAATGAATTACAACTCGTTATTTCTCCCAAAGCTCGATCAGTCGACCTTCAGGATCTTCAATCCAAATAAACTTTCCAAATTCACTAATCTCTTTTTTCTTTGCAAGAGGTACACCAATATGTTCAAGATGCTTAATAGTCTCGTTTAGATTATGTACTTGGAAATTTAACATCACTTGTTGTTCTGCTGGAAAATAACTGTCATTCTCGGTAAAGAAATAAAAGATAGTCTCATTTCCTAATTGGGGTTTTATCACAGTCCCATTCCAATTTTCTATTTCAATCTTCAACACTTCACTGTACCATTTTTTTATAACTTCAAGATTCTTAGTTCTCCAAAATATTCCTCCGAAACCTTTTATCATCGTATCTAACTCCTGTCTGTCATCAAATTTTTAGCTATCCGATTACATTAGATATTCGAGATTTAAATTTAAGTTCCTTCTACAACTATACTGCCCCGATAGTTGCATAAAGAAAAAACTCCCTTAAAGACAGCCCTGATCTTAAGCTAACGGGTGCTTTACTTAATCATTCTTTACCGATTGATTTTTATATCTAAAATAGAGTCTTACAAGGATAAGCAGTATTGCACCAATTATGAGATATATTATTTTGTTCTGGAAGAGCCCAAAAGCTAAAGAAATAAAGACGATAATCATTTCTAGTAACTTTTCTTTTTTTTGTTTCATAAGTGTTTATGTCCTCTTTAACAGTGTGATTAGAAAATAAATTTCATATTAAATTTTTGCAATGTATGTATAATCTGTCCTTGGAATTAAAAGGTATTCTTCTTTCTTCTTTCCCTAACCTGCCCCGTTAGCCCCATAAGAAAAAGAGCTGCCAAAGCAACTCCCTTATTGAAGCACCCGTTTGTTTAAGGGATTTCATTCACAATATTTCAGTGAAAAATTGAAATTCTTATATTTTACTACTTCAAAACAAATGCGATAATCCCTATAATAATACACACAATTCCACTCAAAAATTGCCCTAATCCTGAAGCTTCTCCCATTAGCAGTAAATTGAATATGTTTTTACTTTTTCGGTTTTTTCCAAATAAGCCATCATCTGTTTTCATACGATAAATACCCCAAACTATTAAAACAGCCCCAAAAATATATAATACAATAAGCATTTATGTTCCTCCATTGTTTGTTTAATATGTGCATCTTTGTGAAATGTATTATTTGTCATCCCCATCAAAAATAAAAGTTTCTTCAATTGATAAATTAAAAACTGAAGCTATTTTATACGCAAGTAGCACAGATGGATTATACTTTTGTTTTTCTAATGAGATGATTGTTCTAGAAGATACACTTACTTTATCAGCTAATTGTTGTTGCGTTATTCCATTTTCTATTCGCAATTCTTTTACTCTATTTTTCATAAATCCTCCGAATTAAAGGACAAGATTGTAATACTTTCTAGACCCAATTTGACTAATCATTAATGATACTAAGACAACAAATAATGCAGTATTTGTTGGGATAACGACAAAATTAGTTATAAACATTAGAATAAAAATTTCGCACATCAGAATATGCAAGGAAAAGCGAGCAACTTTCCCATCAATTAAAGCATCTCTTTCGTCGTACTCCTTCGATAATTCCTTTTCTAGTGATTTATTCTTCCGGGATGTAATGTAAGAAATTGTTGAGTACAACAAAATTATTCCACCTAGGAATACTATAATATAACCAAAATTAAATCTTAGTGTTGTATCGAGAATTATTTGAATGATTCCCAATATAATTATCACAGTTGAGACTAAAAAACGCTGTATGAATAGATTTTTCAATCATACCTCTCCTAACCAATTTATTCACCTGGAGTGAAGTTTATTTAACATGAAGTTAACTTCATGTGAAGTTGATTTCATACTAAGATTTTTCGCAACAAATGTCAATGGTAAATAACGATACTAGAAGTAGTAAAATATTTTATGATTTGAATAATTTTAGTTCATTAAGCAAAAAAGCCACCAAATTGCAGCTCCGGATCTCAACTAATGCACCTGTTAGTTGAAGAACAAAATAATCAATTACTATATGTACCCTCACTCAGCACTAGCTGACAGTTCTGCTTCAGCAGCTTCCCTATCAATGGCTTTATCCCCTATTCCAAAATACCCTGCCCCGATAGTTCTATAAGAAAAAGCTGACTTAAAGACAGCTCTGATCTTCAGCTAGCGCACCCGTTAGTTTAAGTACAATACTTCACAAACTAACAAAAGAGGTGCGGCAGCTACCTCCGGTGTTCAACTCAAGCCCCCTATAGCATTCCTATGAGCATTAATTACCGGCTTTGAAAAAACAGAGCCCTCGGTATGATGAGAGTATTTCACTGGCGGGCATCTTTAGAGAAGCTGGAGATCTGAGTACTCACATGAATGCGCTCCTTCGTCATGCAGGATAATATAGTTATTTAATTTCACAAAGCGAATAGTTCATCCTCGCTCCCATTTACTAGCAAACCGAATATCGAAATTTCGTTATTTCTAATATTAAAAAAAAGGAAAAAAACACACTTTTGTATTTGATTAGCTAGCACTGTACTATATATTACTTGTAATATTCCTATTAGTTTCCTTAATAGCTCATCTTTAAATCACACTTTTGCAATCTGTGAAATAGCATTTTATTAGAATTATCTTTCTTAAATAACTGATTCCGTTCCTTTCGCTACAATAAAGTCAATGAAATATCGACTTGTAATCGGTAAAATACTTTTCTCTTTATAAGCTATACTAATAGTACGCATTACTTGTGGTTCAATCGATTTTGTCACAATATTATATTGTAAACGTTCTAATATTAATGAAGGCAAAATTGAGAGACCTAGTCCCTGCTCAATCATTGACATAATGGCATAATCATCTTGTACACGATATTCGATTTTCGGTTCGAATTGGTGTCGATGAAATACATTAAGAGGTTCACTAACAGCTCCTTCATCTAATAAGATATAAGGCTCCTCTAATAATTCCTGTAATAGTACTTTATCACGCATTTCCAAATGATGATTTGGTGGTAAACACGCAAGCATTTCATCTTGTTTAATAGGAATCATTTCGAGTTGTGTCACTGCATCTGGATTCACAAAGCCAAAATCTACTACCCCTTCTTTAATTAAATTTTCAATATCCGTATAATCACCTAAATGAATTTCAAATCGGACATTGGGATACTTTATTTTAAATTCCTTCATCCATTGTGGTAACCAGTGACATGCCACACTCGAAAATGTTCCAATTCGAATAGTCCCTCGTTCTAACCCTTGCATTTCCTTTTTCTTTTCATGTAATTCTCTATTTGCATTACAAATACTTCTAATAAACGGTAAATATTGCTCTCCATCTGGTGTCAGTGTTACTCCTGTCCGTGAACGAATGATAAGCTGCGTTTCCAAGTCAGCTTCTACTGTATGAACAAGCTGACTGACAGCTGATTGCGTATAACCAAGTTGTTTTGCTGCACTTGTAAAACTACCCGTTTCAAGTACCGCAAGAAGTGCGAAATATGCATTCATGTTAATCACCTCTATATTAGTAAATCTAATAGTTTTATTAAAAACATTCGTTTCCCTAATAACAAAAGGGATGCTACGATTATATCACTTATATAGAGAGGGAGATTAACATGACACAAAAACAAGCTAATATTCTATTAGTCTTCGTTACAATGGGATGGGGTTCATCTTATATATTTACGAAGTTCAGTATAGGTGAAGTGCAGCCATTCATGCTTGTTGCATTTCGATTTATTATTGCTTTCATTGTAATGGCTCTATTGTTTTTTCAAAAAATACGTCACGTGCATCGGCAAACGATCCAAGCGAGTGCGGTTTTAGGTACTATATTATGTGGTGTGTTTGCTACATTTGGCTTTGCAATGCAAACTACCAGTGCCTCAACAGCTGGCTTTTTAATTACGACAACTGTTATTTTTGTTCCTTTGATTATGGTTGTAATTAAAAGGAAATTGCCAGTACGCAAAGTTATGTTGGGCGCTCTAATTACGTTCACAGGACTCACTTTGCTTTCATTGAAAGAGTCATTCACTTTTGAAATCGGGATAATTTATTGTTTATTAACTGCCTTCTTATATGCCATCCATATTGTAGCAAATAATTATTTTGCACGAACTGTTGATGCCTTTCAGCTTGGAATTTTTCAGCTTGGGTTTACGGGGATACTGGGGCTAATTGCATCATTACTTTTTGAGCCATTTTCATGGCCAATAGGTGCTGTTAGTTGGGCAGCCATTGTCAGTTTAGCAATCATTTGCTCTGCTTTTGGATTTGTCGTTCAATCAATAGCGCAAAACTACACAACACCTGAAAATACTGGCTTTATCTTTTCCTTAGAACCAATTACCGCTGCAATTTTTGCCTTTCTATTCCTTGGTGAAAAAATGGTCATGCAAGAATATATTGGTGCAACGATAATTTTAATAGGTATTTTTGTTGCCAATCATACTCCGAAGAAAAGGATAGAATATGGTATGAATTGAACGTCGTAAATATATAAAAGATAGTTGAATACGGTTAGTAAACTTATTCTGTGCTAAAAATAAAGTAACCTTCAATCAGATTTATAGAATGAAGAATCACACCTGTTTATTGCATAACAAACTGCAGCTGCAAATTGGAACATGAAAATAATAATCAATATTGATGCTACCGTTTATGGAACTATTCCCGTATAAATTTTCTACTGTCCACTTGATTATCCCCTCATTGCTAAAAAGAAGGGATAGTAGAACTTAATCCAGTAGTTGAATTTTAATCCTTTTTTTCATGGGACCTTTATTTTGAATTTTCATAATGGAAAAGTCTTTAATTTCAGTTGTGTTGTTGACGTGGGTTCCGCCACATGCTTGCGCATCAATATCATTTATTTGAACAATTCGAATTTCGTTAAGAGAAGCTGGAAGTAAATTAATTACCGTCTTAATAGTCCCTTCTTTTTGCTCAGCTTCATCTCTACTTAATATTTTCGTGTAAACATTATGGGGTTGTGCCAGTAACTTCTTTATTGATTGTTCTAATTGATCAAATGGTATTTCTTGTATTATTTCAGGAGAAAAAGACAGCTCTAATCTCGCATGTTCTTTTTCAATTTGACTACTTGTAGCTAAAGCATTGTAATGTTGATATAAATAACCTGAAATGACATGCAATAATGTGTGGTACTGCATATTCTGAAACCGCCAAGACCAGTCAATCTGCATCTCTACTGTTTGATTAATGTGCTGTAATGGACGTTCAAGTTCATGAATAATTTCTCCATCTATTTTTTTTACTGTTAAAATATTATAGGTTTTATCACCTTGTTTAATAATCCCTCGGTCACAAGGCTGTCCACCGCCACCTGGATAAAAAATCGTTTGATTAAACACAACAAATTGTTCTTTTATTGAAACAATATTTGCCGTACATTCTTTTATATAACTATTCTCTGCGTATAACTCTATAGTTGCCATTTTTTATCCTTTAGTCGCCTTAATATCTTCTACTAGCATTTCAACATGTTCTTTTTTCGTAGACCAACTAGTACAAAATCTCATAGCACTGTGTGTAGCATCGACTTTTTCCCAGAAGGAAAATGAATACTTTTTGCCTAATCCCAAAATTACATCATCCGGCAAAATGGGAAACTGCTGATTTGATGTAGAATCATATCGTAATGAAAATCCATTTTCAACAAATGCATCTCGAATCATCATTGCCATTTCCACGGCATGATTAGAAATTTCATAGTATAATCCATCTTCAAATAAGGTTTCAAACTGGATCCCCAAAAGTCTTCCCTTTGCCAATAATCCTCCCTTTTGCTTGATAATATATCGGAAATCCTTTTTCAGGGCATCATTTATGATGACTACTGCTTCACCAAACATCGCACCAACTTTAGTTCCGCCAATATAGAATACATCACATAGACTTGCAATATCTGCCAAGGTTAAATCGCTATCCATTGAAGCCAAACCATATCCTAATCTAGCGCCATCCATTACTAATGGCAAACGACATTCCCGGCAAACTTTACTTAATGCTTCCAATTCGACTTTACTATAAGTCGTTCCATTTTCTGTAGGATTAGAAATGTAAACCAAGCCTGGCTGTACCATATGCTCATGAGTGACATCATTCCAATGAGCATCATATAAATTTTTTACCTGTGCTGCTTGGATTTTCCCATCATCACTCGGTAAAGTAAGTATTTTATGACCCGTTGCTTCAATTGCGCCAGATTCATGTGCTGCTATATGACCAGTAATTGCTGAAACTGCACCTTGATGCGGGCGCAAAATGGAAGCGATAATAGTGGTATTCGTTTGTGTTCCTCCTACTAAAAAGTGTATATCTGCATTCGGAGCATCACACTCTTTTCTAATGTAAGCCCTCGCTTTTTCACAGTGTTCATCCACTCCATATCCGGGTGTTTGTTCTTCATTGGTTTCTATTAATCGTTTTAGAATTTGCTTATGAGCACCTTCTGTATAATCATTTTCAAAACGTATCATCCTATATTCTCCCCAAACTATCCAGTTTCTTCTGAATGAACATCATAGAAGCATGGATTTCTTTTATTTCATTTTGTGATAATCCTTGGAATAACCTCACTAATTGTTCATCGGATCTTTCATTAAGCTGGTTAAAAAGAGTCATCCCTTTAGGAGTCAACCGAATCAGACTAGTTCTGTTATCCAAAGTCGAATTTTCCTTAATAACCAGTCCATCTTTACTTAACTTGTTAATTATTCTACTCATATAGCTGCGATCAATTTCCAGTTTATCAACTAAATTGTTTGCTATACACTGCTCCATCATACCGATTTCTAAAACTACTCGTGCCTCAGTTAAAGAATATTCTGTATCAAATATATGCTTATCTAATACACCAAGTATATTCGTATAAAATCTATTGAATTGCCGTATATCAGCAATGGTATTATTATTAATTTTCATTGCAGCCTTCCTTTTTAGTGGACTTTATCCACTAATACCTTAGTATTATTAGTGGACTTTGTCAACTTTTTTTAAATCAATGAAGAATGAAGGATAAAGTAATCCCAAAATACGCTTTCCAATTGATTTGATACCACTAGTTTGGCCAATTTCAAAAATAAAAAATAACCCCGAAAGATCGAGGTTATTTTTTTCAATATTGAACAAAAACACCATTCTTAATAATTATTTTTTATGCAACTAACCTGCCCCGATAGTCGCATAAAATCGAGTAGGAGGAGGCGCCTAGCCTCCGACCTCTCACACCACCGTACATACCGTTCGGTATACGGCGGTTCAGTTAGCCATTGACG
>NZ_LGYA01000001.1:443387-444357 GCF_001273755.1 Peribacillus butanolivorans | reverse complement strand
CAGACCGGAGGTTTGCCGCTTGCTTCCTTCAGATTCCACGTCACCGTGGACACCCTTGCATTAAGCTAACCACTACTACTGCCTTCATGGTTCGGGACTTTCACCCTATAGATTGCACCCATGCCGGGCGCACGAAAAAGCTGCCTTAAAGACAGCTCTTATTCTTCAGCTAACGCACCTGTTAGTTCAAGAAATAATAAGCTCTTTTTATCGTGCCTTTGATGGCTTTTTTGCCATAATGAGCGATAAAATTGCAAAACAAATTAAAAAGACAGAGAGAATCCCATAAGCCGCCCCTTCAAATCCCCTTATGTTTACGTAGCCAATGTAAAATAGAATAATAGCAGCTATAACTGTTAAGACTCCAGGTACAATTCGCACAAATAGGGGAAGGTTTATTTTTTTAAACCACCACGTAACTAACAATATAATTACTCCAATCACAAAAGCTACAAGAAATGGTACAAAAATCATCATTTGCCTCACCACCTTTTCATTATTGAATTATTGAATTAATGAAAAATAATAATAGTTCTTTAAATCGCTATAATCTAAACTTTAGCACAATCACTAATAGGTTGGGTTATGTTCCCATTTTATTATTGAACAATCCTGTTCCGTAAGAAAAAGATTGCCACAGCAACCTCCCTAATTGAAGTAAAGCACCCTTTAGTTTGAGTATAATATCTCACAATCTTGCTTTCTTGGATAAATTACTAATACTTAATGTTTGATATATATAAAAAGGGAACACCTGCTAACCATGAACTGCACCCCAATTGTTAGACAATATCTAACAATTGGAGGTGCAGTTTTTTTGACTAAATATACGATAGACGAAAAATCACATGCAGTTTTAGAGTACTTAGAAGGAAAAAAATCCTATAAATCCATTGCACAAGAAAGAAATGTAGGTTTATCCCCTCTGAAAAGATGGGTCGCTCGCTATCTAAAACATGGGATGGAAGGA
>NZ_LGYA01000001.1:413021-442892 GCF_001273755.1 Peribacillus butanolivorans | reverse complement strand
GCTTGGAATCGAAAGATTCACCCATTCTTCATTCAGATCAGGGCTGGCATTATCAGATGAAACAATACTCTCATGATTTGAAAAGACATAACATTACACAAAGCATGTCCCGCAAAGGAAATTGTCTCGATAATGCGGTCATTGAAAACTTCTTTGGCTTATTAAAATCCGAATTACTCTATCTTCAAGAATTTGAA
Source organism: Peribacillus butanolivorans (assembly GCF_001273755.1). Taxonomy (GTDB): domain Bacteria; phylum Bacillota; class Bacilli; order Bacillales; family DSM-1321; genus Peribacillus; species Peribacillus butanolivorans. The sequence goes on along the minus strand of NZ_LGYA01000001.1, from coordinate 442,695 downwards.
AGCATGGAGCATTTCAAACAAGAATTAGGGGAATATATCCATTACTACAATCATCAACGAATCAAGGTAAAATTAAAAGGCATGAGCCCGGTAGATTACCGGATTCATGCACTCAAGGCTGCCTAATTAAATAAAGTGTCTAACTTTTTGGGTTCACTTCAACCAGGAAGTTCCCTTTTTATTTCGTGAGATAAAAGTACATCAAAACAACGATTGAAAAAATAGGCTGCGGTTGGGGTCTCAAGCGTTTTTTTCAACCGACAACTGTTACATTATCTACAGGAGTTGCATTGAATGAATATGGTTGGCTACCAGCACCTAAAAATTTTGTATTCGTAGCACCAAAAAGGCAAAATTACAATAAAATTCAAGAATTAACAATAGCTCCTAGACAACCTAACCGGTATAAACACTTTCACATGTTCCAGGTTTTGGTTCATAATAACAATGATTTTTATATTGTCCAGCAAAAGGTTGATCGTACCATGTAGGTGGGCATGGAGCATATGGATTAAAATACCAAAGGGCATATTTCCCTGGGTGTTGTCTCCAGTATTCCAAATTCTGTTTTGCTAATCGTTTTTCAGCAGTCCTCGCTCTTTGATAAAATACATTACCTTTTTGAACAGCTTCAAAAGAATAATTTCCTCCTTGTACGTGATAAATGACTTGTGGAATTGTTCTTAAATCTATAAAGTCTAAACAATCAGCTTTAAGACGATTAACAATTACATTTCCAACATATAACATTCCTTGTAACCCTTCACCTTCGGCTTCAGCTCTCATCATCCTTGCCATTAAGTCAACGTCTGAACTTTTGTAACTTACTCTTGGCATTTTTTCACCCCAAAAATATAGTATGAAAAAAAGCCTACATTGATGTCATTGTTTATAAAATAAGAATGCTTAGTTTTTAAAGCTTACAGTTTTTAAGGTAAGATGAAAACTATGGCATTCTTTATTCAACTCCCTCAGTATGATAGCTATAGCTCTCGAATGCTCACTTATTCGCAGGATTTCATAACCCTTGAAAATATATTAACGGTTAAAAGCAATGGGCTCAGATCATTTTGGCTTCGTGGAGGCATAGTTAAATAAAGGAGTCTTAATAAAACTCCATATTCTACCATATAATGCACATTTTCTCCACGCCGCCCCTGGAGGCTTTCCCTCCCATGTCTCAACGGGTCATAAAATATGCCCTCTAATTCCTTCGTCATGCCTATCCAAGGGGTGGAGGCCAGTTTTGCTAACCTAATGGGTCGGTGCCCTTTTGTTGAATAAATCTGGTACTCCGTGCATCTTTGAAATCCTACGAATAAGAAAACATTCGATAAAAGAAAGCCGAAAATCAACCGTTCATCCATTCTTAGTTTGGTTCCCTTCGAGAACCTGTGAAGCTTGATTTATTCAATAAAACTACGCTGCCAGAGTTGTTAAAGGTCGTAATTTCTCTGGAGAATAGGATTCATTTCTTTTAGCTATTCCCACAAAGAGCCGTGCTAGCTTTCCACATAATTTCATAATAGACTTCATTTTCTTTATTTTTTTTACCTTAACATTATTAGCGTGCAACGCTTAAACTCAGGGTTATTCATGACAAGGCTCATCGTCGCTAGGTATAAGAAACGCCGCAGTCTGGATCTCCCACGTTTAGAAATGACAATTTGTCCTTTCCATTTACCAGAGCTCGCCTCGGAAAGATGTAACCCTGCATGACGAAGGAGAGAATTACCGTGGGCGAATCCACTTAAATCTCCAGCTTCCCCTAAAATTCCAGCTAAAGAGATTTCACTGATCCCTTTAATAGCCAGCAGTTTCTTTGCGAAAGGAATTTGTTGAAGCACGTTAGTGACTTCTTGTTCCACTCTTTCGAGTTGCGTTGTAGCTAGATCATACTCTTCTAGTAGTTGTTCTAAATGTAGCTTGTAAGCTTCAAGTGCTTGGTGCGTTCCGATAGAACGTTTAGCTAAATCTATAAGTAAATAAGCTTTTTTCAACCCAGGCTGACGCTTCATTACCGATTTCCATTTGCCTACAATATCTTGAGGTTGCATCGATCGTAACTCGATTGGTGTAGGAAATAAACGTAGAGTTGCGATTGCCCCTTTGCCTTTCACATCTTTAAACACTTGTCGTAGCTCAGGAAAGACTACATCTACCCAACGATTTAATTGGTTGATAGAACTAACGAGACGTTTAACGATTACATCACGGTTGGACATAAGGACTCGTAGTTTTTCGAAAGACTCTGGAGTTGAACGAACAAAGGCATAGTATCCATTCTTCACCATATCCGCAATCACGAGGGCGTCTTTTTTATCACTTTTGGACTGAGTGTTATCTCGATTTTCTTTATTTCTTTTTACAAGGTGAGGATTGACTGTTACGACATCAATCTTTTCGTTAGATAACCATTTCGATAGATTAATCCAGTAATGACCTGTAGGTTCCATACCGACAATCGTTGTGTCTAAGCTGTTTTTAGCTTTTAGTTTATTAATCCATTCTAGAAATCTGTTAAAGCCTTCTTCGTTATTTTCGAAAGTAAGAGGCTCACCTACCACGATTCCTCGATAATTTACAGCTCGAGCAACGTGAAATTGTTGGGCAATATCCACGCCAACAACGAGATGTCGATCAGAAATTCTCTCTATTAGTTGATTTTGTTTATCTTGCATTTTAAACTTCATATTAGGGTTCCTCCTAAGGTTTTGAGTTAGAGTGGTGTCTTACTCATATCTTACTGAGGAGCCCTATTTTTTTCAAAGCTGAAAAATAACGCTCTACAGGAATGCTAAACTGCCCCGATAGTTGAATAATCGAGTAGGGGGAAAATAAGTTTATTTTCGCCCCTCTCACAACACCGTACGTACGGTTCGCGTATACGGCGTTTCAATTTATATCACAGTGTGTACTTTTAGATAATGTTCTAAAGCAGAGGGGACTCCCCTCTGCTTTAGTCTTTTGTTTGAGATTGCTCTTTGGACGACTTTGGATACTCCTATGAATCGGTAACCTTTTCGACAGTAGGTTAATCCTTTCGCTTCTTCCTCCGGAATTCCTAGTTGAATAAGCGATTTAATTTGTTTCTTCGCTACTTTCCATTGTTTCCATATGATGACCCTAATTCTAGAGCGAAGCTTTGTGTCTATTCGTTCCGTCGTTTTTTTCATGTTTGCCACTCTGAAGTAGTTTACCCATCCAACTATTACTTGGTTCAATTTCAATATTCGGTAGTCTAGTGGAACATTCCAATTTCGCTTTGTCAGTTGTCGAAGTTTCCTTTGAAACTTCTGTACAGAACTTGGATGAGGTTTCACTTTGTAGTTGTTGTTATTAGTGTCGTAATAATACCCAAATCCTAAGAATTTCAACTCTTTTGGACGTGAGATTCTACTCTTCTCTACGTTGACTATCAGGCCTAATTTCTCTTCTATAAATCTCACGATTGTGCTCATTACTCGGTTCGCTGCCTTTTCACTTTTCACAAAGATAAGGGCATCATCAGCGTACCTCACGAACCTTAGTCCTCTTTTCTCCAGTTCCTTATCAAGTTCGTTTAACATTATATTACTTAATAGTGGACTGAGGTTGCCTCCTTGCGGAGTACCGACAGGTGTGTCTTCATATTTTCCATTCACCATTACTCCACTGACTAAGTATTTTCTGATTAACGAGATGACATTTCCGTCTTTTATTGTGTTGGATATGATTCTCATGAGTTTATCGTGATGGACGGTATCGAAGAATCTTTCAAGATCAATGTCGACTACCCAATCATGTTCATTATTCAGAAACTCCAGGCTTTTAATTATCGCCATTTCACAACTTCTTTTTGGTCTGAAACCGTAACTGAATTCACTGAATTGCTTTTCAAATAGTGGACTGAGAACTTGATGAATGGCTTGTTGAACGACTCTATCCACTACTGTTGGTATTCCCAATTTGCGCATCTTTCCATTTTCTTTTGGGATCTCCACTCTTAAGGCAGCTTGTGGTTGGTATTTTCTTGTTCTGATGCGCTGACGCAGTTCATCTTTGTTCTCTTTCAGGTATTGCTTTAGTTCGTCGACTGTTACTCCGTCGACCCCACTTGCACCTTTATTTTTATAGACACGTATGTAGGCTTCGTTCATATTTTTATTACTTAGGATTTGTTCTAAAAGTTCCACACTCGTTTCTCCTTTCCTCTCACGTAGTAAGTGATATCTCCATTTTGGTTATTCTTTGAGGTACGCTCATACTTTCACCATTAACACATTCGGAGTTCGTCACTTACGCATTCGTGGCGTTGAAACACTATAAATTGTTCAGCCCTTCATGAAATTATTTCATTACTATGGCTTCTGCTGACTTCTTGCGACTAACCTTTTTCGACTGTACTTCTGTACATCCGCAAGACCTCCCAGGGTAAGACACCTATCTTTCCTCTTTTACTCGCCTGATTTACTCTATAAAGTTACGCACATCTTTTGGACTTTAACTTGTCTTGGAGTTTAATCCCTTTATAGAGCCTTAGTATCAGATTCCTGTTCGTCGAGCCAAGATTTTATTCCACGCTTCCTCCAGCCCTTACCTCACGATAAGTACCTTGCGCTTCCTTAGTGGTTGGTCGATGTGTACCCCCACAGTGGACTTTCACCACCTAGATAGTTGCCATGCCTGGCACACAAGAAAAAGCTACCTTAAAGACAGCTCCGATTTACAGCTAACGCACCTATTAGTTCATTAAGAAAGGAGTTGCCTTAACAACTCCTTTAAGAACAAAATTTATTTATTAGGCACTAATAATACTGTTTTTATTTTTAAAGTAAATAAACAAATTCAATATGCTTAACCCTAAAATTATAAGAAACAAATATGAGGAAATAACGTCTCCTCCTAAATTTAATTCATCAGCTATGTATCCCATAATAATAAGATTAATACCAGAAACAATTATTGAAATTATTGAAGTAATACTAACTGTGAATCCATTAACGAGGTTGCTTCGTTTCTTTTGAACCAATAAAATAATGGAAATAACAATTAAACTAATTATAAAAGTAATAAAAACTAATCTTAAAAAATCGTATATTTCCAATTCTTCCATAGTCATCCCCCTTATTATCCTTTCCCTATTAATTTTACCACAAAAAACCATTATCCTTGATGAACTAAACTGCCCCTTTAGTTCAATAAGAAAAGGGCTACCGAAGAAAACATATTATTTTGAATTGACTGAATTTTATGTTTATAATATAATTGGTATACCACATACCAATAGGAGGAAAAATGAAAAAAATAGAGACAGTTATGCCGTTAAGAGATATAGCTTTTGAGGCAATTAAGAAATCAATTTTGAATTATGAACTTCTACCGGGTCAAGCAATTTATGAAAGAGACCTAAGTGAAAAGTTAGGTGTAAGTAGAACTCCTGTAAGAGAATCTCTGTCGTTGTTAGAAAGAGAAAAATGGATAATTTCAAAACCACGGGTTGGTACGTTTATTAATGAAATAACAGAAGAAAATGTAATTGAAGTAATGGAAATTCGAATGATTTTTGACCGATTCTCACTAGAAAAAATCTGTGGAAATATTACTCCAGAACAAATAAAAGTATTAGAAGGTTACATAGAGGAGCAAGAAAAAAATAAAACAGATCACCAAAGATTTATTGAATTAGATAAAGAGTTCCATTCTGAAATTGTATTATTAACTAAAAATCAGCGATTAGAAAAGTGGTTTGAAGAAATTGGTGATCAGATTAGATGGTTTGGGTTAAAAGCCATAACTGAGAAGTCGCGTATTGAGGAAACAATATCTGAACATAAAGCAATTGTACAAGGTATAAAATCACAAGATATTAATCAACTTCTGGTAGCATCAAATAACCATGTGGAAAATACCAAAAATGAAATTATTAATCAATTGAGGAGGAATTCAAATGAGAAAAGTAATTAATTTACATCTTTCTAATGGAGAGGTTAAAAAACATGAAATTGATATTAATAAAGTAATTGTTGTTGGATATGGGGGACGAAATATAGAAAAAATTCAAGAACACATAGATGAATTAAAAGAATTAGGTATTGCACCTCCACCTCATGTACCGATGATATATCCACAAAAAATAGAACAACTGAATTTTTCTAATGAATGTAATGGAAGCAAATTTTCCTCAGGGGAAACAGAATATGTGTTATTCCATAATGGAAAAGAATGGTTGGTTACCCTTGGCAGCGATCATACTGATCGAGAAGTAGAAAAAGAAGATATTTTAAAGTCCAAATCAATATGTGATAAACCTCTTGCAACTGATTTTTGGAGATTAGCAGATTTAAAAGAAGACTGGGATAATATTATCTTACGTTCTTATGTTACTTCAAATGGGGAAAAATATTTATATCAAGAAGACACTTTAGACGCACTCTTAGAGGTTGATGTTTTATTGGAAAAGCTGGACAAGTTCGGGGAAAAGGATCTAGAACATACTGTTATTTTTTCAGGTACTGTTCCTACAAAAAATGGATTTATTTTTGGTGATAAATTTGAATATGAAATTGAACACCCCAAGTTAAACAGAAAAATTAAACATCATTATTCCATTATTTATTAAGGGGTGATTGTTTTGAAAAAGGAACCTACAAAAGTTAGATGGGGACTAGCATTCTTTTTCTTTATAATAGGTGTAATCGCTTACATGGACAGATCAAATATTTCAATAATAGCAAAACCAATGATGGATGATTTAGGCTTAGATAAAGTTCAGTTTGGTATGCTTGCATCATTATTCTCATTAGGTTACGCGTTAGTTCAAATTCCAGCAGGACTTATGGCAGAAAAGTTTGGTCCAAGAAAAATGATCACTTTTGCCCTAGTATGGTGGTCAGTATTTACGGGTTTGACGGGTTTAGTTAAATCTCACGGTCTATTGTTTTTGGTGAGATTCTTATTTGGGATAGGTGAAGGACCGATGTTTCCTGCTAACGCCGTATTTAATACAAACTGGTTTAGAAGAGATGAAAAGGCCAGAGCATCTAGTGCTTTATTGGCCGGTTCATATTTTGGACCAGTTATAGCCCCTATCGTTACGGTTTATATCTATCAATATTTTGGTTGGCAAGCTGTATTTTATATTTTCGGATTAATAGGAATAATCATTGCGGGTGTCTGGTACGTTATAGCCCGAGACTATCCTGAAATTCATAAACTTGTGAATGAACAAGAAAAAGAATATATACTTGAAGACAGAGAAATTGTTGATACCGCTAAAGTTAGAGCCCCATGGAATTCTTTTCTGAAAAGCTATAGATTTTGGGCGTTAGGATTACAATATTTTGTTGTTTTATATATTATTACTTTCTTTTTAGTTTGGTTACCTACCTATTTACTGGAAGATAGAGGATTCTCATTAAGTAAAATGGGATTTGCTGCAAGCCTACCTTGGTTAGCAATTCTGATAACTGTAATGACTGGTGGTATTCTTTCTGACTACTTAGTACGTAAAGGTTTTTCAAAGCAAATATCAAGATCCTCTTTAGCTATATCAGGTTTAATAGTATTTATTATTTCAATGTACCTTGCTGTTATGACAGTATCGCCTTATATGAATGTTTTATGGTTATCATTATGCTTGGGTTCACTAGGATTCACAGTAGTGTGTTCATGGGCTTCTGCTACAGACTTAGGAAGAAACTTTTCAGGTTCCGTTTCAGGTTGGATGAACTTGTGGGGAAATCTAGGAGCATTTGTATCACCGTTATTATGTGGTTGGTTAGCAGAAAACTTTGGGTGGAATATCACATTAGGAGTAACTATAATCCCTGTGTTTATTGCAGCTATATTATGGTTGTTTGTGAAACCAGATACTTCATTACTAAACTAAATACAATTAAGAGGAGTGACCAATGTGAATTATCTAGTATTTCAAATGGATTTAGTAGTTGGAAATCCTGAAGTGAATAGGAAAATCATTGAACGCTGGTTAGAAGCTAACTATAGTGATGATGTGGATGTTGTAGTACTTCCTGAAATGTGGTCTACGGGCTATGTGTTGGAGGAACTGGAAGAAATCTGCAAAGTGGATGGTAATCAATCAATTGAATTTTTACAATCACTGGCTAAGAAGTTTAATGTAAACTTGGTGGGTGGCTCGATTGCCGTACTAGAAGGTAAAGATATCTTTAATCGTGCAGTTATTGTAAATCGAATGGGTGAGATTGTTCATACATATGACAAGATGCACCTTGTTCCGATGTTAGATGAACCCAAGTTTTTAACAGGCGGTCATAATCAAGTGGAAGTATTTGAACTTGAAGGTGTGAAAATGGGGATTATTATTTGTTACGATTTACGATTCCCTGAAATTATTCGTGACTTAGCATTACAGGGTATTCAAGTATTACATATCGTAGCAGAATGGCCACTCGCAAGGGAGACACATTGGAATACTTTACTTCGTGCACGCGCAATTGAGAACCAAATGTATGTTGTTGCATCAAATGTAACGGGAACAAAGTTAGGAGTGGAATTCGCAGGTTGCTCACAAATTGTAGATCCATGGGGAGACATTGTTCAAAAATTAGATCAAGAAGTTGGTGAATTAAAAGCAACTTTAAATTTAGAGACAGTCCCGCAAGTCAGAAAAGATGTGCCGATCTTTAGTAGTCGTGTACCATCACTTTATAGGTCCAACCTAAGATTCTTCTTAGACGGAGTGGAGAAAATATCGAGACCTGAAATTGAATTCACAGACTATAAGAATTTTAAACTTGAGCCAATTGATGGGTTGGTAGAAGGGCTGTCACAAAGGGTTATTTCAGAGAATTCGTCAACACAGGAAATGGTTCGTATTTTGGAGTTCGCACCCGGTACAGACACGACGCCTAATGGAGTTCAAGTGCATCATTATTGGGAAGAGCTATATGTCGTTAAAGGGTCTGTCATAGATTTAACTTTAAATAAGATATTCACTGCGGGAATGGTGGCTTCACGTCCCCCCGGAATGCAACATGGTCCATGGAAGTCAACGGATGGTTGCGTAATGTTTGAAGTGCGATACAGTCGATAATAAAGTGCTGATAATTTGATAATGAGTGGAGTTTTTAATAATGGGGTACCACCTATTTCGATGACAAAAAGACGACAATCCAAATGAAAGTTGTCATTTTCCCCAATAATTTGCGCTTATTTTAAGTGTTATTTTGCACATCCAACTTTGAAACCCAGCTACCTTCACACGAGAAGATTAGCTGGGTTTCTTAATTATTTACGTCCAATCACTAAGCTATTTCGTGTAGCTTCTACGGCTTCTGTTGTAATGGATGTCAGGTGATTGATTTCGAGAATACGTTCAATTTGAGTAAATAACCGGTGAATGAGTCTAAAATTACAGTTTGTGACTTTCATGATGTTAGTGAGTGCCTCATAGTCGGAAAAGTCCTCCCGTTTGATGGAGATGCCGAGTTCATCCCATTTATATTCTAAAATATGGTGCATCTCTTCTTTACTGAGTTTCTGAAATTCGTGAGCAAAACCGATACGGGAGTAAAGCTGAGGGTAACGAACTAACCTTTTTTCAATCCCTCGCATCCCGATGAATATCATGGCTACGTCATGTTGATCATAGATATCACGAAGTTGTTCTAAATGTTGCAATTTTAAACGATCGATCTCATCCACTATAATTAAGTGAATCCCCTCGAAAGCGTTAGAAGTGTTCATTTCTTTCTCACCTCTAGGGCATATCGAACCTAATGAACAGCAAGGAAGAAATCATGGAAGCCTTTAAAGACTTTCACTCCGGCAAAATGGGTAATCTAGATTTCTAATATTCAACAGCCCACCGCCATTTAATAAATAACCATCTTAACACATTTAAGTTTACCGTTATTTATGATACGGTTCTCCGTAACGAACCTAAGTGAGTACCTAGTATTCTTAATCCCTTCCTATTCCTTTTTATAAGACCCCTCGTGTTGAAGCAGCCATTCCTTCCTCCATAAACCACCTGCATAACTGGTTAAAAACACCCGGAATTCTATTTAATCCATATGTCTCTTTTGTAATTTCTACTTGTACTTTAAAGGAATCGGCATAAAGGTTAGTGAATATCATTGATTTTATACTTTAAGGCGAAAAATATTCCTTGTATTCGGCAATACCTATTTATATTTCCCTAGTTTCTTCCCTTAGCCATCCTCTCTCTTCTTCATTTAAATAAGGAGCTAGCTTCGTATATACCTCTTGATGATAATTGTTTAACCATTGCTTTTCACTCTCTGTTAACATATCTTTATTGATACCGGCTAAATCAATTGGGCAATACGTAATTGTTTCAAACTTCATAAATTGACCAAACTCTGTTTTCTCGTCTTCAACTACTAACATCATATTTTCAATTCTAATTCCATATTTACCTTCAAGGTATATTCCCGGTTCATTCGTAATAATCATGCCTTTTTCTAATGTAACATTATTATTATTATTCCTTATGCTTTGTGGTCCTTCATGAACATTCAAGAAAAAACCTACCCCATGTCCTGTCCCGCATTTATAGTCTAAACCATACTGCCATATTGGTTGCCTTGCTAAAACATCTAAGTTAGAGCCTGTAGCTCCGTATAAATATTTTACTGAGCTTAATGCAATAAATCCTTTTAACACCAAAGTAAAATCTCTTTTTTGTTCATCGGTAAGTTTTCCTAAAACAATCGTTCGTGTAATATCTGTTGTTCCATCATAATACTGTCCGCCTGAATCAATTAAAAAAAGACCTTCATTCTTAAGAGTAAATTGCGTTTCTTTATTGGCTTTATAATGCATCATCGCAGCATGTTCTCTATAACCTGCTATCGTATCAAAGCTAGGTCCAACATATCCTTCCTGCGCCCTTCTGAAATCTTCTAATCTTTCTTCTGCAGTAATCTCTGTAATTTCTTCTTTGTCTACAACGTTTTTTAGCCATTTTATAAATTTCACCATGGCTAAACCATCTTTTATTTCACACCATTTTACATTTTTTATCTCAACTTCATTTTTAATAGCTTTTAAATTAGTCGTGATGTCAGGAATTTCAATTTTCTTTGTAATACTGTTAATGGCATTATATAATCTGCTATTTGTTTTATTCGTATCTAAAATAATGGTATCTCCGCTTGAAAGATTTCCTAAGAAAGTTTGTATTTCATGATTCGCTTTTAACTTGATTCCTTCAGCCTCCAGTTCTAATTTAACCAAAGGGGAAACCTTGCAAGAATCAATAAATAAATAACATTTATGTTCTCCTACGATTACATTAGCTATTACAACTGGATTGTTAGGCACATCGGCCCCTCTTATATTCAAAAGCCATGCAATGTCATCAAGGGAAGTTAAAATATAATAATTTGCTCCTATATTTTTCATTTCTTTTCTTACTTCATTTAATTTTTCCACTTGTGATTTGCCTGCATATTTTACGTCATGAGTAAAAATTGGTCCTTTAGGAATCTCCGGTCTATCTTCCCACAGATCACCAATTAAATCTTGATTCATTTTTAATACGATTCTCTTTGCTTTTAGATCTTTTTCCATCTTTTTAAGCATATTAATTGAAAAAACATTTCCATCAAAGCCCACAATGCTTCCTTCATTAAGAACATCTGCTAGCCATTCTGAATAAAATGGTACCCCTGGATCCACCATTCTAAATAATCTGATTCCTGAGCCCTCAAGCTGCTTTTCTGCTTGAATATAGTATCTACCATCTGTCCATAACCCAGCATCCTCTAATGTAATAACTACAGTACCTGCAGACCCTGTAAATCCTGATATCCATTGTCTACATTTCCAATGTTCTGCTACATATTCACTCTGATGTGCATCAAAACTGGGAATTATATAAGCATCCATTTGATTTTCTTTCATTAGCTGTCTTAACTTTTCGACCCTATCCCTGATATTCATTACTAATACCTCCATTTTCCTTAAAACTAAATTCTTTATTTTCACGATCATATAGCCATGCAGCTAGTACTATACTAATTATTCCGGCTGTAAGCTTTGATATGATAAACGCTCCTAACATTTCTGGGGCTACTCCTGACACAAATCCAAATTGACCTCCAAATACAAATGCTCCACTTACTCCAAAGGCAGTACATACCACTTTTCCTTTAGGATTCATTTCCTTAAATGTTCCAAATATCAACAGATTACTAGCCAAACTTCCTAGAATGCCTGCTACTGACACTGAATTAATTCCAAATTTCTCCCCTATTTCTTTAAAACTATTTTTAAAAATTCGATTGATAAGTGCTAGCATAGGATATGCTCCACCTAAAACAAATGCGATCTTGCCTACTATTACAGTAGATTCAGATAGTGGTGCTAATCCTGAGACAAGCCTTACACCAAAAATCACATCTATACCTTGTAAAAGTAATCCAACAGTACTCAAACTCATTATAAGCTTTCCAAATACATTAAAAACTTTTATAAAAACATGAGGAGCTTTTAATAATCCTGCTCCTAAAATAATGGCAAAAACAAATATAGGTACCAGATTCCATACTAATATATTGATATTTATTTTTTGCCATAAGCCTGCTGCAAGACATCCTATTGGTATAGTAATAATTCCAACCAACACACCCTTAGAAAAATATTTTTCATCCTCTTTAGAAAGCATCCCTAACGCGACAGGTATTGAAAAACTAATTGTGGCTCCTAATGTAGATGCGATGATAATTCCTGAGAATGCCCCCATTTCCTCTGTCAATGCTAGCTCATTAGCCATTTGATAGCCCCCCATATCTACAGCTAAAAATGCTGCTGGAACGATAGAAGGATCTAGATGAAAAACTCTAAAGATTGGAATAATCTCAGCGGATAAAAAATTTGTAAATATAGGGGCTAAAGAAAGTATTCCTATCATGCCAAGCCCTAAAGCTCCCATGGTCTTTATGCCTTCCTCAAATTTCCCACCCAGTTTCAAATGATTTCCGGTAATATAATCAATAGCTCCGATTACAAAAAAAGAACCGATTAGATATAATACAAATTTATCCATAGTTATGATCACTTTCTATTTACTTTATATAATGTCTTTACTAATCAGCATCTGTAGTATAAAACCCACTATTGTAGATATAATTAGGCGTATTAACAGCTATAAGCTTGACCTTTTTGTTCGTATAATTAGCCCAATTGTGGGCAATATTTGAGTCCATATGAACACTGTCACCAGGATATACTTCATGCCTCTTACCATTTATGTAAACTGTTAATATACCCTCTAAAACATAAATGAACTCTTCTCCCTTATGCTTATAGGATAATATTTCTTCATCTTTCTTTTGAGGAAGAATTTCTATAAGCCTTGGAAAAAGTTGTTTATTTTCTAAATTTGTACTTAAACTATACTTAATAAAACCACCTTCTACTGAATCCATTAATTCTTGTTCATAACTTCTTAAAACCATATCTTTCCTTTTAAGTGGATAATCAAAAAAATGTGTTAAATGTACTTCCAAAATATCAGCTAGTTTTTCAAGTGAATCAACTGCTATGGTAGTAAGCCCCCTTTCTAATTGAGACAGAAATCCAACAGATAGTTCGCTTTTTTCACTTAACTCTTTCAAAGTAATTCCTTTTTCAGTCCTCAATTTCTTTATTTCCATTCCTATATTCATCACTTCACCCCGAATTTTCATTATTGTGAATAATATAATATATATTAGAGCAACACACAATATATTATGAAATAATTTCATAAATATGAAAATCATTTAATTAACGTAATCATCTATTCTCTCAAGAACAGTCCGTAGAATTACACAATCTGGCACAAAAAAAGACGCTTGATCTATTAGATCTATGCGCCTAGATTGTTAGATAATAAAATACGAAAAAGCGCTATCTTATTGTGCCTTACTCAACTAAAGCGCCAATAACTCGAAGGAGAGTAAAGATACAGTCTGCCTACAATTTGATCAACCAACCTCAGTCTTCTGGTTAGGTCATGTTTTTTAGGTACAGATCTATATTCAAATGAGGAAAAATTTTCGAGCTTTGAGCAAGTTTTGAAACTTCTCCCTGATTTTGTTACATTGTAAATAGTTGAATTTGGATGATTACTTTCAAAAACAACCACCTAAACCGTTGTCACAATAACGTTCTAAGTGGTTCTATTTTTAACCTCACTTACTTATGATACGGTTCATCACTAGTAATCCTAAACTACATCAATGACAATATGCATAATTGTTAAATAAGAGTAAAAACCCTTCTTCAACTAAACTGCCCCTTTAGTTTAAGTACAATATTTCACAATCTTATCTATATACATGAATATACAGTTTTCTTTATAGGTGTTGTTCAATTATCTGACCCTATAATGGAAATAAGCGCTGTTCCTTGTTACAGAAAAGCGCCCGATTGTGGAAGAAGAACATTACATGTAACATTTTTCTACATTAAAACACAGGTGGGGTAACTGAAAATAATACAACTGCATTTTCACTAAAATTATTTTCCCATTTATGTTTCAAATTTGCTGGTATTTTCACACTATCACCAGCTTCTAATAGATATTCTTCTTCACCTAAATACACCTTAATTTTTCCTTCTAAAATAAATGCTACTTCCTCTCCTCTATGTTCTAGAAGATTTTCTGACGAAGAAGTATTCGAAGGAACTTTCATAATCGCTGTTGCTAAATTACCCGTAAAATTAGGTGACAATAACTCATAAGACAAATTATCAATGATCATTTTCTTACGTTTACTAGACCTAACGATTAAATCCTCCGTAATTGTTTCTTCAAGTAAAAGACTAAAAGTTGGAACATTCAGGGTTTTAGCTAAGACCTTTAGGGTTTGAATAGAAGGATTCGCCAAACCTCGTTCAATTTGGCTTAACATTGAAGGTGTAATTTCAGCTAATTTTGCTAACTCTCTACTACTCAATCCTTTAGCTTTTCTATATTTTTCAACTTTCTTACCAATATCTATATTTTCCATAATCGATACTCCTTAACGAAATGTTAAATTTGATTTAAATAAATTAAATTAAAATTAACATAGAGATAATTGTGTGTTAAACTGTATTAAAATTTATTTAATTATAATTTATAACACAACTCGTTACAAGAAAACTTAGGAGGATCAAACAAATGAAAGAGATTGAAAGCAAAGATATACAAACATGGAAAGACCAATATCCTTTACTAAACAAGCTCATTTCGATGGATGAAGTATTTTGGCTCAATCCAAATGTAGAAAAATTTCAAACGGGCATTAAAAAATCCCCCCTTACTCAAGAAGATGTAAGAGATGCAGAGGAAAGGTTGAAGCGTTTTGCTCCATATATCGCCAAAGTTTTCCCTGAAACAAAAGGAACGAATGGTATCATAGAATCTCCTTTAGTGAGAATTCCTGCCATGAAACAATCCTTAGAACAGGATTATCAACAACCTATATTAGGAGAATTATTACTAAAATGTGATAGTCACCTTCCTATCTCAGGATCTATTAAAGCAAGAGGCGGGATTTATGAAATTCTCAAACATGCAGAAGAATTAGCTTTTCAACATCAATTGTTAACGATTCAAGATGATTATTCGATTTTAGATAGTGATAGGTTTCGATCCCTTTTCTCACAATATTCAATCGCAGTAGGCTCGACTGGAAATTTAGGACTTAGTATTGGTATCATCAGTGCAAAGTTAGGTTTTAATGTTACTGTTCATATGTCAGCTGATGCAAAACAGTGGAAAAAAGACTTGCTTAGAAGCAAAAATGTCAAAGTTATTGAATATAATGCTGATTATAGTAAAGCTGTAGAGGAAGGTCGAATCCAAGCAGATAGTGACCCAACATGTTATTTTGTGGATGATGAAAATTCTCACGACCTATTTTTAGGATATGCAGTGGCTGCATCTCGATTGAAGAAACAATTAGAAGAGCTAGAGATAATAATAGATGAAAATCATCCTTTGTTTGTTTACCTTCCATGTGGAGTAGGTGGAGGTCCTGGAGGCGTAGCTTTTGGTTTGAAATTATTGTATCAAGACCATGTTCACTGTTTCTTTGCAGAACCTACCCACTCACCGTGTATGTTACTCGGTTTAATGACTGGACTTCATGATAATATTTCTGTACTTGATGTTGGTATCGATAATGTAACAGACGCGGATGGACTTGCTGTAGGAAAGCCATCTGGGTTTGTGGGTAAAACTATGGAACCTTTTTTAAGTGGTAATTATACGGTTAGCGATGAACAGTTGTATAAGTTGCTAAAAGAACTAGTCGATACAGAGGGGATCCATTTAGAACCCTCTGCACTTGCAGGCATGATAGGACCAAGTAAATTATGTAAAGAGGGCATCGATTATTTACAGAAGCATAGTTTAACGGAAAAGATGAGTAAGGGTACACATATCATTTGGGGGACTGGTGGAAGCATGGTTCCTGAAGAGATGATGACACAATATTATCAAAAAGGGGTGAAATTAGCGTTAGAGAAACAGAAGTAATTTAACACGGGGTAGTTTAACCCCGTGTTTTTATATTTGAAATTACAGTTCTTGTTAAACTAATCTCCCGATAGTATAAGTACAAACCCTCATAAACTCTTCTAAACTTTAATTTAGATATCAAATTTTCTATGAAGGTGTTGTTCCACAATCTGGCCCGATTGTGGAACAACAAAATCCTGTATATCGATACATGACTTTTGATCAAACTTAATTTAAATTATCAATCTTTTTTATAAATCATCGAACTTTTTACAAATTATCAAACTTTATTTTAAATCTACAGTAGGCTTTTTTTATTTTTCTTGCTTATTAGCTAACTGTTTTTATGTAACGTTGAATATAATTGTTTATTTTTGTGTTTGTTCATCAGCTAACTCACCCGTTTATTTGAACAAGGAGACATCCTTTATTTGAATACCTCGTCTATTTCATTGCTGTCGTAATCTAATATCCAATCGATGAATTATACAAGCTCTGACATCAGTGCCATTCCCTGCCCTCCACCAACGCAGAGAGTTGCAATTCCATACTGTTTTTGTCTTCTTATCATTTCATAAAGAAGGGTTATTGTAATTTTGGCTCCTGTTTATTTCTTCTTTCACCACGCTTTATCCAGGCGACGTAATTGTAACTGGTCCCCCGGGGAAGTCGGACTTAAACGTAATCCACAAGTATTTATGAGACCCGGTGACACAGTGGATGTAAAAGTAAGTCAAATTGGAGTATTAACCAATAATATTAAAGCCGAATGAATTAAGACAAAAAAATGATTTCGTTATGTGCCTGCAGTTTAAATAAAAGAGATACTTACTACATGACACCAATAAAGTAGAAACCCTTGAGATTCAAAGTCTTATAGTATAGGAATTTTGAAGAAGTAATGTACGTCATGCATAATGAAAAAAACAAGAATCTCCTTTTTTTAAAAAAGGAGATTCTTCTCGTGCCGTGATCAACCAAAGAATAGATCCAGCAGATTACTGCCTGCTGATGATTGCCTATTATAAAACTCCGAATAGCCGCACTTCTTGCAATACACAACTGTAAATTGATTATTTTGGACATCAAACATTTTCGACAATCCTGTTCCAGTCATTGCCACGTCCTTCTTAGCAGCATCATTGCTTCCACATTTCATACATCCTTTTTCACTCATGATTCTTCATCCCCCAATTTATGTAGGTTTAATTAAAATAGCTTATCTATTAAATCCTATATTTTCATCTTGGCAGTACTAACAGATACTGAACAAAGCCAATTATTTCAGTTGTGTTCTATGTTAAATGGAAATAAAATTATGTAATTTTATTACCTTAAAGCGTAAGCGTTATCCATTATCAGTCAGTCTAATTTTTCCTAGTAAAATCAATATATCTTGTTCCTTGAAAGGTTAAAGTGCCGATATCTCCTTCTGCAAGAACACCAAACTCCTTGCCTGAAATACGAAATTCTGATCGATCGCCACTCTCAAATTCAAATGTAGTAAAATAAGTCGTAGATGAGCCATGCGAGTGGACAGTGTTATTATGTTCGTGAAGATGACTATTCCTTGTGACATTCGTTCGTTTAATTTTTACAATTGCAGGAACCGATAAGCGAGGAGATTCCTCATTTTTCTTCCATTGGCTAAGACCACTGAATAAATTAACTATTATTACTATAAAAATGATAACGAAAATAATTCCTATAAATATCGGAGCAACTGTGAAAAGCCAATCTCCGCTTCCACCAACATCGTACAATAGATATTCCTCCTTGTTATGATAATAAAATATACGGATAAAATGAAATAAAGTTTCAGACTACCTTCAAAAAAATGGCATATACATTTTGGACTTATCCTACCCTTTGCTCTTCGAATGGCTCCCCTTCATAATGAAGAGTAGCACTTGTTAGTTGAAGAAGACTTTTTACTTTACGAAGGTAAAGTGATAGATTTTCAATGGAAGGGATGCTGGTGAAAATGGGACATGTATTAGTTGTTGGCGGTACGGGAATGTTAGCGGATGTTTCTAAATGGCATGCATATCGATAATCGCTCGGGATAAATTGAAGATGCAAAAAATAGAAAGGGAGAGTTCTTTTTATTCCCCCTTTTTTAAAACCAAGGTATGTGTCTATAAAAACATTTATGAACGTTCGTCGTTTTTGATTGACTTTTGCGAATGTTTTTTAATAGAAAGGAAGAAAACAGGAGTCGCTGCAGCAACTCACCCTCTTGAACTCAAGCCCCCGTTAGTTGAAGATGACCCATACACTAAGAGAAACTTTCTACTCCATCAAATGTGATGGACCAAATAGAATCAAAGAACAGCCAACCCTTGTGATCCTAAATATGGAAAGTTGGTCCAAGCAGCAACCTGCAATCTAACCAGACTTCCATCATCTTGAATAGTAAATACGGAGACTGTGCCCTGATTTCCGTTAAGAGTGTAAAAATGCCGTCCATCTTTACTCACTCCAACATCCATGGGCAGTCCTGGAGCTGTACCTGGCGGTGTACTGGTAATATGCCTTACAACTGAAAGTGCTCCATTGCGATCGATTAGGTAGGTGGAGATGGTGCCGCTTAAGGTATTGGTAATATATGCAAAACGTTCATTCCTCGTTGTTACAACCCAGCATGCGGTTTTATATCCAGTTGGTACAGAGCCACTGATCACATGAAGGATCCCGTCGGTACTCATTGAATAGGATGACAGGGCATTTGAATCTGCTTCAGTAACTAAGAGGATTCCAGAGGATAGAAAATAAGCACCCAATGGTCCTTGACCATAAGAATCATTAACGATTGGTTCTGTAACCGTACCATTTTGATTTACATGGAATACACTGAGATGGTTTGAAGTAAGCTCGGATACAAGGATTTTACTACCATCACGAGTGAAGAGAACCTGAGCGGGCTGAGCATTGAAAGTACTGAGAGAATGGGTGGATCCAGGAATAGGAGTAAGGCGTCCGTTATTATCTATGCGAAAACCAGTGATATTGGAGGCGAAATTGTTAGCCACATTCCCTACATTGGCAACATAGACAAGATTACCAAACACATCTACGGTATTGGGCTGAGTACCTCCTGATGGCTTCACATCCACGAGAACGGGTGCACCGCTGTCAGTAATGATAAAACTGCTGATACTATGGCTGCCTGCGTTCACTGCAAGAAGGAAACGTCCATCACGGGACAAAGTTAGGGCTCCTTGTGACGCAAGGGGATCAACACCATCGTTTGCCGTTGCAGTGGAGACTTCCTTTGTACCAGTACCTCTACCATAAGTTGGGTAGGAATCCACAAAGGTAAGCATTCCATTCATGTCCCTGTAAAAGGAAATGATTTGATTCATTACTTCATTATTGGTCATAATGTAAACCATACTCGCATTCGCACGGAAATATTCGTTCATTATCTGCATTTTATACCTTCCTCCTTTCATTGTTTTATATGGTGCTTTTCCCATTAAATTCCCCAAATTGATGCAAATTGGTTAAAAGGATTATCATCCACTTATCCCACAGCCTATCTTTAGTTATAACAACAACTGAAAAAGGACTGCCGAAACAGTCCATTTATTGTTAAACTAAACTGCCCCGTTAGTGCCATAAGAAAAAGGCTGCCTCAGCAACCTTCCTTATTGAAGTAAAGCACCTGTTTGTTGAACAAGCGCAGCCTTCTATTCTTCACCTTTTTCTTCAATATATCTACGTTCACCGTTTTTGCGATTAACATAGACTCTTATTAAAACCTTTGAAATTGGGTCAATAAATACTTCTTGCGTGGGCTCAAAATCTTTTGAAAGGTTATCATTATTTGCTTTATAACGCCTATCTTTACGTTTGGAAAAAATCCAAAAGAGAAGTAATAAACAAATTTGAAATAAAAAATAATACCAAATCCATTTCATATTTACTCAACCTTTTCAATTACAACTGCTGTTCCGTATGCTACAATTTCACTCATGTTTTGTCCAATTTCACCTGAATCAAATCGAAACATGACTATTGCATTAGCCCCCATTGCATGAGCGTTCTGTGTTAATCGGTCTATTGCTTGTTTTCTTGCATCCTCAAGCATTTCTGTATATTCATGAATTTCTCCGCCTACAAGAGACCTAAACGCCGCAGTAACTTGTCCAGCAAAACCACGACTTCTTACAACCAGACCAAAACAAGCCCCTTTTATTTCTTTAATTTTATACCCCTCAATCTGTTCTGTCGTTACAATTAGCATAAATACTCCCCCTTGTATATATTAAGATAAATATGTTCTTATGTGCCAATCATTTACTAATGAAACAAGTGTACTATTCAATGGTTTATCCAGGTTCTTCATATATATTTTTTTCAAATTAAGAAACAATACATCTTCTTTCTTGGTTTCTAAGCAACCCTGCTATTGAAGTAAAGCACCTGTTAGTTCACTTTATAAAATTTTGCTTTTTATAAAAGTCCTTTGCAACACTGTTCTCCAACCAATAATCTAATTCTATTTAATCTATTCCTCGATCGTTCGCAATTTCATATATACATTCCATAAGACTTGAACCATACCCCTTATTCCTCTTTGTTTCTACTATGCTAATCTCGTGTATATATTCTCTTATCTCTATCCAAGCATAGCCAAGAGCTTCTTCGTTATCTTCTAACAAAAGGAAAATGAAACTTTCGTTATTAACCAGACTTTTGAAAACTTCCTTCACATTTTCCCTTAAAGTATTTAGGATATAAATTTGAATGTAAATCGTGCACATATTTATTTAATTTAGCGACCAAATTGAAATTCCTGGTTTGACTAATTTTCATAACAAATCCCTCATCTATCTTTCACTATTTTAGGGAAATTTTCAATATTCCCCTCTTATTGAACTATCCTGCCTCGTTAGTTCAATAAAGAAACTGCTGCCTTAAAGATAGCTCTGATCTTCAGCTAACCCGCCCGTTAGTAAAAAAACAAAAAGGCATTAATACTTATTCAGTAAAGAATTCTTTAGCAAAAACATCAATGCTTTAGTCTTTCTTTTTCCAAGACATTAAATCAGAAAAAGCCAATCCAAATGATACACCAAAAGGGATACTTAAATCCCAAACATCCATTTCCGAACTTTTTAAAAAATAATACATAAGATAGTATGTAGCACTTAAAGAAATAAACCAAGTAATAAACGTAAAAAGCCTTTTTCTTATTTGAATCCAATTTAACTTCCTTGTATTCGCAATAACTAGAAAGATGGAGAACAAACCATATAGAAGAAGATAGATTACATATCCTATGATAACTTTAAGAGAAAGCGAAGTATCAATATCCTTATATATTATAAATATCGTAATTATGGTTCCTGCCAAAAATACAATAAACAATATTATGTTTATTGAAATATATTTCTTCATCTTTTACCCCTTTACCTTCAAAGTCTTGATATCTTTTGATTATCTCAAAATATCAGAACTTATGTATTGATAACTCATTCCTTGTTGAACTAACCAGCCCCGATAGTTCTATAAGAAAAGGAGCTGTTTCCAGCCCCCTAAAGAAGTAATGCCCCCTTTAATTGATGCAAAGATATCACCCTCAATTGTCAAGATAATATATATTTGGTTCCTTTTTTTTAGTTACATAAACGTTCATATTTCCTATAGATTCATCATTTAAAAATAGTTGCAATTTCCAAATACCAGATTCGCTGAATTTAATTGAAGTGGATGCTATAGATACAGGGAATTTAAAATTAATTTTTATATCTTCTTCTATACTTTTATTAATACTAACTGGCTTTGGGGTATAATCTTTAGGCATTTCTTTTATAGGTGTCTCTTTCTTAACTATCTCTCCTTTTGCTGTTATACTCTTTCCACTTTCATCTTGAACGGCTTTTAGCTCTAACTCACCTAAAGGAAGCTTGTCATCAATTGTCCAAAAAAGCCATTCCAACTTAATTTCTTTATCCATTATCAAAGGTTTATCGAAAAAACCAAATTTTCGATTCCCCCCCCTTATTTCATATACCATTATTACATCTTTTACTTTTTCATGTATTTTGAATGTTGGTGTTTGTTTTGAATTGTTGTTAGATGAAATAATTTCAGAACTAGAATTTGGTTTAATACTTTGTTCCTTTAGGACATCTTGTACCTCTGCTTTCGCAACATTGTCATTGTTTTGCTTCGAAGAACACCCTAACAATAAAACCAGGGATAAAACTAAAACAACAAAATAGTGTATTTTCATTATTACTCCTTTCAAATTTAGGATTAATATTAATGACGTAATTAGTTTGGTTTAGTTTCAATTTTATGGAAAAATCGTAACTTATTCATCTTTTTCTTATAGAACTATACTGCCCCTTTAGTTCCATAAAGAGCTGCCGAAGCAACTCCCTTATTGAAGTAAAGCACCCGTTAGTTTAACAAGAATAGTAGTATTTCAATTATGCTTATAGCTTTTTCCACTTTTAATCACAAAAAATATCAAAGAAATAAAAAATAAAATATCACATATCAATAATCTTTCAGTTCAATCCCGTTGGCAGCTTTCGCTATCATTTTCGAAATCATCTTAAACGATACAACCATAAGGATGGGTACGCGAAACATTAAATTGCGTAGAAAGATTTTGAAGTTTGATTTTTCAATCATACTCCCGGCAGCCATTAGTCCTATTTTTTGATTTTTCTCAACAAACTTTCTCATTTTTTGTTCGTAGGCAACAAAGGCACGGGTGAAATCGCAATCTGCAGCTTTGAGTTCACCAGCTAATACAAAAGCTCCGACAAGCGCCAGGCTAGACCCTTGACCCGATAGGGGTGATGGGCCATACGCCGCATCGCCTAACAATGTAACCCGACCTTTTGACCATGTCGGCATATGAATCTGGCAAATCTCGTCAAAATAAAAGTCTGTCGCATCTTTCATGGTTTTGAGTAGATTCGAGGTTTCCCAGCCCGTATGGCCTACGAAGGCATTTTCTACAAGTTTCTTTTGAGCTTCTGTATCATAGCGGTCGTATTTCAATGCCTCTGATTGGAACAAGAACATCCCCCTTGCTTCGGTATTGTTACGGGCGCTATACATACCTACAGTTTTGCCTGGTATCGTATAAAACAGCTGGCGGTGGTCGAGGTTGAGGTAATTCTCAAGGGTGAAAATTGAGATATAACAGCCAAGCGTACGTTTAAACTGTGCTTCGTCGCCAAAAGTCAAGGTGCGCACATTAGAATGGAGACCGTCCGCTCCGATTACCAGATCGAAAGTCTGCGGCTTGCAATACATAAATTGAACTTCTGCACCAGCTTCAGTCTCATGTATTGCGGTAATCGAATCGCCCCAAATGTATTCGACCGTATCCTTAGTTAAATCGTACAAAATGTGACAAAGATCGTCACGCATGATTTCGATGTCCAGACCTTGATGGTTCCCCATACTCGCTTCGCTTATTTGACCTTCGATCTTGCCTTTGCTATTCACGAAGTAAACACCAGTCATGTTCGTGTCAGCTGCACGAACTTGATCGAGTATACCCATCCCCTCAAGCACCGTAATGGCTGCACCACGGATATCAACCCCGTACCCACCCGTGCGCAATGCTGGTGCACGTTCTATTACAGTCACGTCGAATCCGTGGCGGTGAAGCCAGTAAGCAAGTGCCGGACCGGCAATGCTCGCACCAGAAATAAGAACGCGCATCCTTTGTTTCATAATTGCTTATTCACTCCTATCCTAATTAAAGTCTTAACATATCCACAGTATATTCACGGCCTATTTAACTTATTTACCACAGTAAAATATTAGAACTTTAATAATTCAACAAAATGGCCCAATTGTTGAATAAAGATCCAACAGCACTCTTCAACTAATCCTGTTAGTTGCATAAGACTTATTGTTGAGTTGACACATACTGTGACATAAAAAAAAGACGGGTTTTACCGTCTAATAAATTGCACTAGTTTTCTTAGTAAAAACAAACCTAATATTACGAAAAGAGAAAATTGAATTAATCCTGGAATACTTAGCCACCTTAGTCAAACATATATGCTCTTTTTCGATAGCTTATTGAAAAGATTAAGCCCATTGCTAACATATTGCCCATTAATGAGCTGCCTCCGTAGCTTATAAAAGGTAAAGGTATCCCTGTTATAGGCAGTAAACCTATATTCATTCCAACATTCTCAAAAATATGGAAAAAAATCATAGAAACCGCACCTGCACATAGGTAAGATTCAAAACTATTTTTGACATCTATGGCTAACTTCACCATGCTCGAAATAAGGAGAAAATAAATTGTTATTAAAATACTAGATCCTAAGAAACCAAATTTAGAAGCAATAACGCTAAATATAAAATCTGTATGTGCTTCAGGAACGTATACACCGTCTCCTCTATAACCATAAAATGCACCTGATCCTATTGCAAGTAAGGCTTTGGTTAGGTTATATCCTTCTCCTGATTGATAAGACTCTGGGTCAATCCAAGCATAAATCCTTCCTAATTGAAATGTTTTTATTCCCATTAATTGAAGAAGTTCAGGGTTAAGAAAAACTAAGTAAAAAATTCCACTGGCAATTAATACGCAAATAATAAAAATAACACCAATTATTCTCCATGATATTCCTGAAACAAATAATATCCCTATAAAAATACACATTAATACTAAAGATGTTCCTAAATCTGGTTGTTTCATAATTAAAAGTATAGGAAGAAGTGTTGCGGCCCCCATCTTAATTAATAGAATAAAATCTGTTTTCAAAGTTTTGTCTACATATTTATTATGATGTTTTTGTATTAAGTAACTTAAACAAATTATTAAAGATATTTTAGTAAATTCAGCTGGCTGTATAGACCCAATCCCAGGAATTTGAAACCAACTTTTGGCACCATTTATTTCTCGTGCTATTGACTCAGGTGACAAAATTAATGCAATCAATAGAAATAAACTAAGCGAGTAAATAAACCAATTCAAGCGAAATATTTGTTCAGAATCTAAATACATAACTCCTAAAATCATACCGAAACCTATAAAATACCAAGATACTTGTCTAAATAAAAAATTCCCTTCGTATTGACCAAATTCTTGAGCAGTATATATAGCTATACAACTAGTTATAAATAGCAAAAGTAAAAGTGTAATTAGGTTGTAATCCAACTTTGAATTTTTCATTTTTTCCCCTTGTAAATATTTTCTTATGTTATAATTTTACTTCATTATACTAAAAATGTTTTTCTTTTTATTTGTTCAGTGATTAAATTTTGGTAGTAACATAGCCTCATTTAAATATTATTTCACCAAAAGTATTTTAAGGTATACCATTAATACCAGTAACAGATATAAACTAATAACAATCCTTTTGACTTTTTCAAACTCCCCCAAGCGTTGAGCATATCCCCAGATATAAAAACCAGTAGCCTTTAAGGCTACATCTTGCCTTAAAGGCTACCAAATTCGTCTGTAAGAAGTTACCTATCCATTTCCCATACATGTTGACAACTTTTTGCATTATTCTTGCCTCTTATTTTCTGCTGCTGGCGATTTTGTTCCCTTTGCATTTCCCTTCCTGCCTGTTCAATGCCATTTACCTATTTTTTTCCTGGCTTATTATAACATAATAAAAACTCTAATTTATTAATATACTTATTTTTGTAATCTTTTCATTAATTTACCTGATAGATTAATTAAAGAAGGATACTTTTTACTTGAATTTGAAAGTTGAAGTCTAAGAATTTCACTTATAAAAGGCCGCCAATTGGCGGCCTTCTTATGGCGCTAACGCGCCCGTTAGTTTAAGTACTTTCTTTTACAAACTTTCACTTGGAGTAATATGTTTTTTAATATTTAATATCCTTTTGTTTAATTCCCATAATGCAGTTTTATTACTATCCCATTTCAAAAGTGCTACTGCCTCTTCAAAACATAACCATTTGTAATTGAGGTGTTCTTTTGATAATGAAATATCTTTTATAGGTACTTTAACACCAAAAGAAAATTCTTTTATTACATAAACGTCCAAATGCTTCTCGTTTTGCTGATTCGATAGGAGTCTCACCATCTTCCCCACCACCAGCTAATCCCTGCCAATATCCATAATCACTTCTGTTAAAAATGGCATATTGAATAGCGTTGTCAGTGATAATATAAGGAAATATTAAAACTTGATAAGGTGCCCTCATTGCTTAACTCCTCCTAAAAATAAAAATAAATTTGATCTCTTCTTCCACTATCCTGCCCCGATAGTTAAATAAAGAAAAAGCTGCCTTAAAGACAGTTCCGATCTTCAGCTAACGCGCCTGTTAGTTCATTAAATTATAAATTGTAATAATACCCATAATAAAATTAAACCCCAAACTAATATTATTATTGAGCCGAATATCCAATTCTTAGGTTTACCTTTTTTCATCAACTCTTCTGCCTTTTCTTCACAATCGGTTAGTACACTATCTGGTATCATCTTTAATGCAAGCATTATACCTAATGGAACGATAATTACATCGTCTATATAGCCAAGAATCGGTATAAAGTCAGGTATTAAGTCAATTGGACTGAATGCATAAGCTACTACACAGGTAGCAAATAACTTTGCATACCAGGATACTCTATTATCTTTATAAGCAAAGTAAAGTATAAAAACTTGTTTCTTCAAATTCCTTGTCCACGCTTTAATTTTCTTAAACATTTTATGCTCCAAATAACATTTATTTTTATTCAATTATATCCAAATTAAGATTTATAAATGAATGTCTTAATGAACTAAACTGCCCCGTTAGTGCCTTAAGAAAAAGATTGCCTCAGTAACCTTCCTTATTGAAGTAAAGCACCTGTTACTTCAACAAAAATAAAGCCTCCTGTTTGCACAGCAATGGTCATACGACAGCACTACTTCACCAGCAGAAAATATTAGAAATTATTAATCTTAAATGTAACAGCTAGTTGAAAGGTAAATTTCTATTATACTCACATTCCATTAGATGACTGGCGTGCAGTGGAAATTTCCGTCCTGATTTTTACGTCAAACATTCTCTGTTCAGCAACATGAAGAATCTCATCTAATGAGTCGCACCTGTTAGTGGAATATAGTCGCATATCATAAACTAGTATTGAACAAGGCTACCCCGAATACATCTATCTCACAAATGTAATAAAGTCAATATTAACTGGTTCAAAACCATCTGCTCGAAGTCGTGAGTTAATCTGTCCTCGATGATAATGACCATGCAATGCTACATGAGTTAAAATATCCCGTACAGAATTCTTAAACTCTTTTCCTTTACTATTTGTGTAGGATATTAATTTATCCAGGTCAGTATTTGATAAATTAGTAAGAAACATTGTTAAACTCTCTTTATTTTGCATAACAAGCTCTGCACAGACTTCTATATCGACCTCTGACCAGATGGGCAGTCGTGAACTGTCCAATCCTCGTAATCTAGTCATCCATACTTTTTCTGCAAGTAGGATATGGGAAAACAAACGGCTCACCTCTTGATTTTTATCTTCAATACTTTGCAATGTTTCAAGAATACGTTGATTAGCCCAATTTAAATGCTCATACATCTTTTGGATATTTTTCAATGAGAATCTCACCACCAATGATTGAATTTTCCAATAGGATTTCCCCTTTTAAAGTAAGAAAAAGGTTGCCGCAGCAACCTCCATTAATGAAGTAAATCACCCATTTGTTGAATAATGAAATTTGAAATTCCACTCTGTCCAATCATAATAATTAACTACCAATATTGTACTTGTGTTTTCCGCCTCATCTTCATCAAAATCTCTATCCTCAATCCATTGTTGATAATGAATAATTTCGTGAGCCATGCTATTTAAAATAGCCAAGACAGCATCCTCTTCTCCTCGTTCAGATACTAATTCTTCATAATCCCCTGTTGCAACTCTAATGTATGGCTCCACATCCTTATCGTAAGGAGCAAAAAACGTCGCACTTACCATCTCTTTAGTATCTAAAGTTTTAATTTGATAATCTTTCTTAATGTACACAACACACCTTATTGGAAATTTCTTATTTATTCGTAACCAAATAGCAAAATTCAAACAGGCTTGTCTTACTCTTGAATTAACACCTTGTTCGCATCTTACTCTTAACCCTGAACGTAGGTACTGTATATTAGACATCATGTCTTTACCCTTCTTCAACTAATCTGCCCCGTTACTTCAATAAGAAAAGAGCCAGTAATGGCAGCCTTTATCTTTGCCTACTTATAGATCTTTTTGATTAACATTTAGTTCAATCAAATTACCATCTGGGTCGGCACAAAAAATTTGTGCAAATCCACTTTTTCCATATGGTTTTTCAAGTATTTCAACTTTATTCTGTTTTAACCATTTAAGAGTGTCATAGTGGTTCTCTACTCTAAGGGCAAAGTGACCTTCTCTGCTGGATAAACTTTTATCCTTACGAATTGTCTGTGAAGAGGGATCGACTATCAAGTGAAGTTGATGTCCCTCTATTTCATACCAGGCACCTGGAAAATCAAAATTAGGACGCTGTATTTCTTTTAAACATAAAGTTTTACCATAGAATTCTTTTGCTCTTTCCAAATCTGTCACAGTAAGACTTACATGATGGAGGCATTTATATTTAATCAAAACCTTCACTTCTTTCATTTCAACTATTTTTTTACCTTAGTCATTTTGTGGCTAAGATGACCCTTTGCACCGCATCTGGAGCTGGATCGGTTAATTTAAACTATTCGGCAGCTAGAATCAATAATCCTTCTTCAACTAAACTGCGCTCGATAGATGAATAATCGAGTAGGGGGAAAATAAGTTTATTTTCGCCCCTCTCACAACACCGTACGTACGGTTCGCGTATACGGCGTTTCAATTTATATCACAGTGTGTACTTTTAGATAATGTTCTAAAGCAGAGGGGACTCCCCTCTGCTTTAGTCTTTTGTTTGAGATTGCTCTTTGGACGACTTTGGATACTCCTATGAATCGGTAACCTTTTCGACAGTAGGTTAATCCTTTCGCTTCTTCCTCCGGAATTCCTAGTTGAATAAGCGATTTAATTTGTTTCTTCGCTACTTTCCATTGTTTCCATATGATGACCCTAATTCTAGAGCGAAGCTTTGTGTCTATTCGTTCCGTCGTTTTTTTCATGTTTGCCACTCTGAAGTAGTTTACCCATCCAACTATTACTTGGTTCAATTTCAATATTCGGTAGTC
>NZ_LGYA01000001.1:360669-412401 GCF_001273755.1 Peribacillus butanolivorans | reverse complement strand
TTGGAGTTTAATCCCTTTATAGAGCCTTAGTATCAGATTCCTGTTCGTCGAGCCAAGATTTTATTCCACGCTTCCTCCAGCCCTTACCTCACGATAAGTACCTTGCGCTTCCTTAGTGGTTGGTCGATGTGTACCCCCACAGTGGACTTTCACCACCTAGATAGTTGCCATGCCTGGCACACAAGAAAAAGCTAACTTAAAGTCAGCTTAGATCTTCGCACCCGTTAGTTAAATAGACTATATAACAATCCTATTTCTGGTGATATTATTCTTGAATCTCTTTAATGCTTCTTCCACAGAAATAGGCGTGTCCCATTTTTAGTTTTACTACTGTTGTAAATAAGTATTTTTGATGCATTTTTTCTATTCTTTCATTATAAAAGACTTTGATTTTCACATAATTAGTCACGTGGATTAATAAAAAATTTATTTCAAAAATTCTTACTTTAATGTACAATAACATGTAGTTTATATTTTTGCAGAATAGTTTTAATAATAAGAAAGGGGATATATATGGTTCTAATTGGTGTTCTTTTAATCATGATTGGATTCGTACTTAGATTCAATTCAGCAGTTGTGGTAACGGTTTCAGCACTCGTAACGGGGATGATTGCCGGTATTCCCATTACCAGTATTATTACGCAATTTGGCGAAGCATTTACAACTAACAGGTACATGTCTATTCTCATAGTCACGCTTCCCGTTATTGGGCTGCTTGAAAAAAATGGTCTCCAGCAACAAGCTTCAAAGGTTGTATCAAAAATCAAAGCCATCACTGTTGGCCGGGTATTGACCATGTATTTATTGATCAGGGAAGTCGGAGCTGCTCTTGGTTTAAACAGCCTTGGTGGTCATCCGCAGACTGTACGCCCGCTGATTGCTCCAATGGCAGAAGGGGCTGCTCTATCAAAATATGGTAAGCTGCCTGAGAAAGAGCAGCAGGAAATCCGTGCACATGCTGCCGCAACTGATAATATCGGCTTGTTTTTCGGAGAAGATATTTTCGTGGCGGTTGGTGCAATTCTATTGATGAACGGATTTTTTGAACAGAACAATATCCCTGCTGACCCAATATCAATGGCATTATGGGGAATTCCTACTGCCATCTTTGCTTTTATCGTACACGCCATTCGCCTCCGTATGTTTGATAAAAAGCTGGATAAACGTTTGGGCAGTCGTGACCAATAATGAAAAATACTCCAAAGAGAAAGTGAGCATCTATTATGATATTCTCAGTTGAAATGATTTATGTATTGATGGGCATCATTGTTCTAGGCTGCTCCCTATATATTTTCACTGATCGGACGAACAGCCGCCGGTTGACTACAGGAAGCTTTTACTTGATTTATTCAATTACATTAATGTTCGGCAAAATTATTCCGCCATTTTACATTGGGCTTATGGTTATTATTATGGTTTTAATCATTGCAGGTGGCGGGTTAAAGAAAAGCGAACATGTTGAAGAAAGCATTACTGTAAAGGAAGAGCGAAGAAAACGGCTTGGCGGCAGGCTTTTCCTACCCGCCATCTTGATTCCTATTTTAACCTTAGCTGGTTCTAAGCTGCTAGACGGTGTTAAAATTGGCGGAAAGGCTTTGCTGGATCCATCTAATGTAACGATGGTTGCTTTAGGTCTGGCGTGTTTGACTGCCATTATTTTTGCGATGGTGATGACACGCGGAACACCTGCAGGAGCTGTGAAAGAATCACGTCGCCTGCTTGAATCTATTGGTTGGGCTGTATTGCTGCCACAGCTACTTGCAACATTGGGAACCATTTACACAAATGCAGGGGTTGGTACAGTCGTTTCCAAAGCTGTGACAGCAATCATTCCCGAAGGTTCGCTATTTTGGGTTGTGGTCATTTTCTGTCTCGGCATGGCTATATTCACTATGATCATGGGGAACGCCTTTGCTGCCTTCCCAGTTATGGCTGCAGGTATCGCCATTCCTTTTCTGATTAACCAATTTGACGCTAATCCAAATCATATAGCTGCCATATCTATGTTTGCGGGTTATTGTGGAACATTAATGACGCCAATGGCTGCCAACTTTAATATTGTGCCGGCAGCCTTGCTGGACTTGAAAGATAAAAACCATGTCATAAAAGTTCAAGTTCCAACAGCTTTGGCAGTATTAGCTTTCAATATCGTACTTATGTACTTACTTGTTTCATTAGGCGTATAGGAGGGATCTTCATGGAGCAAAAAGTGTTATTAACCGGGTTTGAGCCCTTTGGCGGAGAAAGAGTAAACCCTTCCTGGGAAGCAGTAAAACAGTTACATGGAGAAGTTATTGATGATGTGACTCTAGTTGCTGAACAAATCCCAACTGTATTCGGGAAATCAGTTGCAGTAATGGAGCAGCTTATCCAGCAGCATAATCCTGACATCGTTATCTGTGTAGGACAAGCCGGGGGTCGGCTTCACATCACCCCTGAACGGGTGGCAATCAATATAGATGATGCTAGAATCCCAGACAATCAGGGAAACCAGCCTATTGATGAGCCTATTGCAGACAAAGGGCCAGTAGCCTATTGGTCTACGATCCCCATCAAAAGAATTGTCGAAAACATGAAGGAAAGCAACATTCCTGCATCGGTATCCCATACCGCCGGAACATTTGTATGCAACCATATCTTCTATGGATTAATGAACTATATCACCCGAACCTCATCAAGCATCCGGGGTGGATTTATCCATATTCCTTTCATTCCGGAGCAAACCATTAATAAAGAAGCGCCTAGCTTAAGCCTTGAGACAATTGTTAAGGGCATAAAAATAGCTGCTGTCACAGCTGCTAAATATGAATCGGATATTCATACAGTAGGCGGGACGACCCATTAATTGTACCGTTTTTTAAAAATTTGACCGATTTACTTGTTTTGGTAATAATTCATGATTGGCCTCATGTTTATGATGAAAGTGTCCTTTTCGCTTGCGAGCTTCGGACACTTTCATCATATCAAGAGGTCTTTTTGTGCTCAAATCTCTTTTTCATTCATTGCAATAATTTCCATAATAAGAGGAGCTGCTGATCAGCTCCTGATAATGAAGTAAAGCACCTGTTAGTTCATTACTGTTTTTTCCATAACCCACCTGAACAGGGAGTAAAGCCACAAGTTTCATAAAAGTTTTTATGTTTGGGATCATACGTTAAGGTAACAATTTCTAAACCATACCGTTCAGATTCGCTTAATAATTCTCTTACTAACTCCACACCAATTCCCATTTTTAGATAATCAGGATGAACAATTATGTCTTCCATATAACCATGTTCTAATCCCATGCCAGCAACATAACCAAATGCTATAAGTTTATTATTTTCGTTTCTTACTCCAGCCCAAAAGTTACAACGTTTGAATAAGGTTGGGAAGTCTTTGTCTCGTCTTCCTCAACCAATCAGTTCCCTTAATTCTGGTACTTCATGATTAGATATTGGCATGTTTATTATGACCTTATAGTACATTTAATTCCCCTTTCATCATCTACAATAGAATTCAATATTATGAAGTCTTATTCCTTGTACAACTAATCTGCCCCGTTAGTGCCATAAGAAAAAGGTTGCCTCAGCAGCCTTCCTTATTGAAGTAAAGCATCTGTAAGTTCTATAAGGCTTATTGTAGAGTTGACACATATTGTGACGTAAAAAGAGTAATTTTACTATCTGGTTTATTTCTTATTTTTATCCCGAATATAAGAAATAAGTAGGTCTGTTATAGAAACCAAAGTATCAAAAAACTCTAAGAATAGATTGAACAATTTACCAGCCCCTTTTAGTTGATACTTTGTTGTTTAATTATGGCTATTTTTAATAAATCTTTAAAAACAATTTTATTAATTTGATGTTGTCATTATGAAGATTTGCAGCAGGAATTTTGGTTTAATGAACAGTTCGAATACACTACACTTCTTGAACTTACCTGCCCCTTAAGAAACTGAAGGTCTGGTAAATTCAGAAGCAAAAATATTTACTCAAGAACCAGATGGTACAGGTAGTTCCATCCTAGCAAAGAATAAAGTTCACGGGAGGTTAGATACATACAACCCACCTTTGAAGAGTACCTATGCAGTCGCTAAATCATCCTCTGACAAAAAACAGGATTTTATTTACACACGAGCTAAAACCTTTAATGGTGATGGATCTTTAATAAAAACTAATTCGGCAAGTTCTACAAAGACGGACTATATTGGAGTTAAAACAATAAACGGAACAGCATACTCCTTGAATGATTTCGCTATTGGGACTCATACTTTTAAACTTAAAGAGTATAAAACTATTAATGGTCAAACAAAGGCATATTGGTAATAGAAAAGAATGAAGAGATATGCTCATTGCATATCTCTTTTAATTAGGAGAAGATTGGTTTATGAAAAAATACTACATAACTGCGTTATCTGTTTTGGTATTGCTTGGAGTTTTTTACTGGTTTTTTTCTTCATCTCCAACTAAAGAATTAAGCACTTCTAACATTGTTGATATTGAAAAAGAACGTGAAGTAACGAATGCGGATGAGTATGGTTCGGTTGGGTATGGTTTGAAAAATTTGAAAGGTAAACATATAGATGAAGGAAGTACACTTAATAGTAAAGAGAATGAAGTGTCAGTTGTTGCTTCAGTAGACCACGACATTGATGAGGACAGAAAGTATGCTTTACTTGTTTTTGAAGATTATAAACAAGTAAAATTTAAAGTTGAAAATAAGGAGCAGGAAGTAAATAAATATTTCTTTGAAATGAAACCTAACAGCTCCATAAACTTCAAAGTTTCTGTTCCCATTCGTTCCGACTCCATTGAATTGACTTTTGTAATCGTGCAAAAGCCAGAATATAAATTGAAGGAGCTCGATCTAATTAAGGCAGGAATTTTAGAACAAGTTTTAAGTATGCGGTATTCCATCAATAAAGCTGACAGCAGGGAAGATGTAAAAAAAGTAAAGGAAGTAAAACCTGATGCTATTGTAAAAGATGGATTAAATGAAAATGTATTTATCACAAATAGTCAGGAAAAGTTGCAATCAATTATGACTGAAAAAGAAGACAAGAAGCTTAAGCTCTCTGCCGGAAATGAAACGAACGATGAGATCAGATATGCAATCATAGCTTTAAAAGATTGGGAACAAGTTGCAGTCATAGATAACATAGAAATCTTATATACAACTGTTCCTCCAGAAACTAGACATCTTTTTGATTTTAAACTACCCGAAGTTGAAAGCGAAAAAAATTTCCAACTCATCGCCTTTCCATTTCCTTATGAAGTAAGTGCTGATAATTATGAGAGTCAACAAACTTTTGGTTCCTTTAGAGTTGTTATTCAAGATAAAGAATAAGATTATCAACAGAAAGGAAGAATCGGATTGTCTACTATAATTAATATATTAGGTGTCGTGGGTATTTTTGGATTTATAGTTTTTTTAGCAATAACAAAAACTATAAAAGATAGATCCAAAAGGTAGTTTTTTAAAGCAATCGTATCAAACCTGAATTCATCAGGAACCCGCAACGAATGGGATTATGAATGAGGCCCGGATTACCAGGCCTTTTTATTTGGTTATTTATAAGGCATCGTAAGACTAGACTTAATTCCAAAAGGGGTAAATTATATTGGATGAAATAGAAAAATATGTATAGAAGGAGGTAAGTTTCAGAGTTTTGTACGCTAAGTAAATCCCAGCAAAAAAAGCCCTTTCCAAAACTGACTTTTTTTATTTCTCTTATTGTGCTAAAGCATCTGTTGATTAAAGAAGAATCAACTGTATCTTTGAAATAAAGATGATAAATATGGATTCTTTTCTATTGATTTAGTTTACGATTTTTATAAAATAGTTTGATTATTTTTAGTGAACTAACACACCCGTTAGTTATATAAACATCTATTAATTTTCAAACGGTTTTCAGTAAAAAATGTAGTTGAAAAGGTAAAAATCTTCCCCTACTAAAAAAGAGAAAGATGATGAAAATTATTTTTTTATATAATGAAGCATAGCAAGTTGACCTAATTTTTCTACTTTGGTTAATGTGTATTTTAGAGTAATATCATCTCCGTTATAAAGGGAGATTCCTTTCCCTAAAATAATAGGTGCAATGGCTAGGTGAAATTCATCAATTAAATTTCCTTTAAAAAATTCACGAGCTAAGTTTCCTCCACCAATTAACCATATATCTTTACCAGGCTTTTGTTTTATATTTTTAATGAAAGTTTTGACATCTTCATCAATAAATGAAGCATATTCATCTGATCCACTAACAGATTTAGAAAATACATAATTTTTATAATCACTATAAGGATAATTCATATCAAATCCACGAATGACATCATAAGTTCCTTTTCCCATAACAACAGTGTCAATTCTTTCTAGGAGTGAATTGTAGCCAGAATCTCCTTCTACTTCTGTTGATTCTAACCACTCTAATGTACCATCATCATTTGCAATATAGCCATCAATTGAAGTACCAATGTATAAAATAATGTTACGCTGTTTTTTCATGTAAATCTCCATTCCTTTGTTTCAGATGATAAAATAAGTATACCTATTAAACTAATTAATTCTTCTGTCTCTTAACTTTCAACTATTGAACTATTCTGCCCCGATAGTTGCATAAAAGAAAAAGCTTCCTTAAAGACAGCTCTGATCTTAAGCTAACGCACCTGTTAGTTCATTAAGGATATTTTATTTTTTTAACTGTTTATTTAAAAATACAAGAAATACTCTTTGAGATTTTTCCTTTTTTATAATTCTTTTTACACGCATTGTACTTTGTAAATACTGCCTAACATTTCTATTTACAAAAAACAATCGATGATATTTTTCATCTTCGTATATATCTTTAAACCATATATGATTCTTCAGCAATTCTATATTTCGATCAATTTTTCGAGTATCCAAAGAATTATCACCGAATCCTGCGGAAAGAATGCCTAAAAGAAAATCTAACATAGCTTAATTATCGCCCTGTTATGAAGTAAAGCCACCCGTTAGTTCATTAAGAAAAGCCAATCTTATTCAAGAATCGCGCCCGTTAATTAAACAAGTTACACGCGTGTAAATCTTTATTACTCTTACTCAATACATAATTCTGAGATATCCTTCCAGCCATAAGCAATATCCTCTACTATGGTTCCTCCAAACGTACTGGTCCTATGAATGTATTCTTTTCCTCCCATACGTTCATAAAATCCAAGTCCAGAATTATTCTGTTTCATTACCCAAACCATCATAGAATAAATACCTTTTTCTTTAAAATGTTTAGCAATAGCTGAAATAAGCCGCCTACCAACACCAAATCCTCTACATTCCTGTAAGAGATAAAGCGAATATAGTTCTCCATCGTAATTCTTCTCATCTATACTTTTACCAGATGCAAAACCTATAATTTTCCCTGTTTCATTAATTGCAACATATATAAAAGGTTCATTTTCGTTATATAAAAAATCATTCCATCTTTTTTCTGCATCTTCATACGATAATTCGTCCAGATAATCGTCAGGTACTAGATCACGATAAGTAGTCCTCCAACTATCAACATAAACTCTTGATATGCCCTTTATATCCTCTTTCCTTGCTTTTCTAATTTCCAAGTTAAGTACCTCCAATGCAAAACAGTAAAATAATAAAACTTATTATAACATTCTTTCTTCAACCCTCAGTTAGCTCAATAAGTGTTATTCCATAAAATGAACCAATTGTTGAACAAATCAATATGCACTCTTGAACTATCCTGCCCCGATAGTTCTATAAGAATAGGCTGCCATTATCAATACAGCTGCTGATAATATCGTTAAAGACTATGAGGAAAACATTCAGTTTGCAAAAACAAATTGGAAAGGAACAGCGTTAGGGACTCGAATCGATCTTGGGAATATTAAATTATCTAAAGAAAATGAACAATATCGAGTGGAAATTCCAGTAGAATTTCATAATAAACAAAAAAGATACAATGGATTTAATGACAGTGAACCAATAGTAGAAACATTTGAGGAATATTGGTTAGCTTTAACTTATAATGAAAAATTCAAACGATGGATTATAGTTGATGTAAAAGATTACTATGCATTGAATAAAGAATTTATAGAAGGAAATGACGTGGTGAAAAGTGAATTTTAATAATATAAAAGCATACAACGAACGAGTGCAAAATATCCTATTTTAATAAATCCTTGACCTTGATTCTCCAAACCATATGATCATACCCTTCATCCCAATAATCCTTTAACAAATAATCAGGATCTCCAAATTTCTTTTTCCAGATTTTTTGTGCACGAATATATCCACTATCTAAACAAAATTCTTCTATGCCCCTATGCTGCAAAGTATGATACATTGTCTTCAATAGCAAATTACCTACCCCATTCCTCTGGTAGTCAGGATGAACAAATACTGTACCTACTTCAATTAGCTTATCTAAAGCATTGTTTGTACAATTGCATATCAGCTCGCTTGATGGACCGTATTCGATTGAACCAATAATTTTATCATCATCTAAAGCAATCAAGAAATATCGTTTTTCCCCATTGCTTTCAAGATCACTTTCTAAGTATTTTTTCTTAGCTTCGATTTCATCTTCTATATCATCTAACTTCTCTCCGATACCTTCTTTAGTAAACGTGTCTGTAATCACTACCCTAAAAAAATGATTTAACTCTTTAATGTTCTCAGTTCTTGGCCTTCTAACCTCAACATTAAGCACTCGGAACCCCTCCCTCTCAGCTCTTAAATTCAATAAAGCTTTCAATAATCCTTTTTGAAGTATCTGCTTCATTAGTTTAAGTGAAAACCTACAAAATTTTCATACCATATGTCTGTAGCTTTGAAACAAAGTTTGATCAAATTAATACAAGAAATCTTAATATGAATAAATAGAAAGGGCATGTTTTGAAAAAAGATAATCAAAACATGCCCTTATACTATTTAATTGGATTATTCTTTTATAAAAAAGATTGATCATTTTTGTGTTCCTTAATCAAACGCACTCGTTAGTTCAAATGATTCAATACTCAACTATATTTAGCCATTGACCATCAGGTTTATCATTTATCTCAAATAAATTGACACCAAGCTCTTTTAATACTGCCGTTTCTCTAGCAGCACCACAAGCGAATGCAAGAACAAAGAAACTCTTCTTTTTTTATTGCGATGTCCCCTGTAACATTTTAAAAAGTCGGCTCATCTATTTATGAACATTTTCATATTTGGCATTAAGAATACTGGCAAATCCTACTGAACCTCATTACATAACCGACCGATATTCTCGACTTCAACAACGACCTCATCCCCTGACTTGATCGGGCAGCTGCCAGATGGTGAACCCGTGGCCAAAATGTCACCTGGCTCAAGTGTCATTACCTGCGAAAGCCAGCTGATTAGATACGGAATGCTTAGAGACATTTCATTGGTATTCCCGTCTTGGACAACGCGGCCGTTTAAAGTGGTCACAATCCGCAAATTTGTAGGATCTACCCCGGTAACGATGCACGGCCCCAAAGGTCCGAACGTATCAAATCCTTTGCCCCGCGTAAACTGTGGATCTTTTTTTGTAAGATCTCTTGCTGTGACGTCATTAAATATCGTGCAACCAAACACATAATCAAGCGCATCTTCTTCTTTAATGTTTTTTCCGCGCTTCCCAATCACCAAGGCTACTTCCCCTTCAAGTTCTACTTGGTTGGATAGATCATTTGGAGGAAGGATAATTTTCTCCTTGTCTGGAATAAGCGCAGATAATGGCTTTAAAAATAGAAATGGTTCTACAAGGTTTGCCTCTCCCCCTGTTTCCTTCGCATGACCTGCATAGGTCCAGCCGAAATTAACCACTTTAGAAGGTTTTACAGGTTCCAAAATTTTAACGTCACTATATTTCAGCTCTACCCCGTCATACTTTATTTCCTTGTTGACAAGTTCAGCAAAACTGCTAGACAGTTGTAATATCATCTCATCCTCAACAATACCGTAATGTATTTTGCCCTGTTGATTCTGATAGCGAACTATTTTTTGTGTTTTTTGTAGCACATTCATGATGAATAAACTCCTTTGATAAGTAAGGTATACTACCTCAAATAATATAAAATTCGGGTCTCCACATAATCGCAAACGAAGACTTCCAACTTCATTATAACCGATAAGCTCAATGAAAATGAAGTTAGTGGTATTATCGAAGTCGCTCTAGACATAATAGTAGGGAAATGGAAGCCTGTAAGTAACACCTCAATGACATTTGGAACATAATTAAACGCTTCTTCGGGAGACATCCTTTAGTAATTGATTCGAACGAATTACAGGATAATCTCCTACTTCGTAAGTTTTAGGAATTAATATTTTTAATGCTTTAACTACTTCTTTTTTATCCCTTATTGATATTTCTTCTAACTCATTTAACTCTGGGCATTCTTTGAGTGCATACACTCCAACTGAATCTAAAGTAAATAGAGATATAATCAAAATCAGTACAATAAGTTTTTTTATATAAACACACACATCTTTTCTAATCTTTCCTAATTAGAAAAAAGTTATCAATCCTTCTTCAACTAATCTGCCCCGATAGAGGCATAAAGAAAAAGCTGCCTTAAAGAAGCTAACGCACCCGTTCATTAAGACTTATTGTAGAGTGGACACAAACTGCGAAATTATGAAATCTAATTTAATCAGTAACATATTTAGTTAGCTCATTCAATTCTTTGTCATTAATATACCGATGTTTGTATGAAATCACACTATATTTAGTATATTTTTCTCCTGGTATACGAATAGTCATTTGAATTAACTTAAAAGGTGGGTTGATGGGTCCCTCATATCCCATTACATGTAATGACACATCATATGTATCATTTTGAATATCTCTTGAAATTTTTTCAATTCTATTAAATGTGAATAATTGACTATCACCGTGTTTTTCCATAACTTCAAGAATGGTTCCACCAAGATATCTTAGAAAAGCTAATTCCATAATGGAAGGTGGCTTGTTTTGAGGAATTGTTTCAATTGTGTTTTTTGCTTCAGTAGCACTACTAGACGAAATGAAAAAGATAAGAAAGAGTATGGCTATTTTTTTCATTATTAAGTCTCCTTGTAGATTATTATCTTATTTTTTACAAGAAGTTAGGTTTTATCCATAAAATTCTTTATTGCACAGTTCGAATACACTACTGTTGGCTTAAAATAAAGTTCGATTAAAAAGTTGCTGAAAACATTCATTTCATCATAAAAAGGTAGCGATTGATCCACCATTTACAAAAAGTATTTGTCCTGATATGTAAGAAGAATCATCAGAAGCCAGCAGCACATAGGCAGGAGCCAATAAACAAAGAGCTACTAAAAAAGCAACTCAATCAGGTAAAAACATTATTACTGAAACTACTTATCTCTCTTACCTTAAAAAATTACTGTCCATCCTCTCTCAATTACCTCTCTTATCTAACCCATCATTCAAAATTTTCACTTGGTAGCGGAAATAGAGATAGAAAATAATCCAGATGATCGCATAGAATGGTAGGAAAATACCAATTCCTGTTACTAACCCTTTTAAACTAAATGGAATCCATCCAACAAAGAAAGAAAGAAGAAAGTATAATATGCTAACAGTCAAAAAATGTAGAATAGTCTGAGATAATAAACTCCATTTCTCTATTTCAAATAATATAGTTGCTGTGCTGAAAAACCAGCCACATAATAGGCAGCCTATCGCATTTTTCACGAAAATCCCACTGTCTAATGAGGTCACATCACCAAAACCTATTACTCCAAAACACGTCAATACCATCACGAGTGCTCCAAAACAAATCCCTACAAAACTACGAAACAAAAGTGTTTTCATCATAATCCCTTCCTTCTCCATTGAAATGCTTTCTTAATTCCTTGAACATAGTGTCGAGAAACATATTCTTTTTCCCCTGACTTAAAATAAACGCATAAAGTTCCGTTGAAAGATACCTCAAATCTGCTTAATTCATTTAGATTTGCGATCACCGATTTGGATAATCGAACGAACTGATTACCTGGAAGGTCCTTTTCCAGTTCATATAATCTTTCTTTCATTTCAAAAGTCCCTTGTTTCGTCCGCACCATTATGGAATCTTGCTCTGTAAACAAACAGATTATTTCTTCTGCCCTGAAAACATGCTGCATATCTTCTTTCCTGCCAACAAAATATGGTCGTTTTCTCTCCTTCAAGCGCTCCATTAATTCTTGCACTTCCTCATTCCATTCATGATTTCGGATAAGTACCTCTATCGCTTGGACCTCCTCATCTATCTCTACCTGTATTTTCATCTTTGCGACCTCCCTTTGCTTATATTTTAAGTATATTGATAAACTGAAATTTCGCTTGTGATTTCCAGCCACATGTAACTAAATAGCTCTAACTTGCATAAAATGCGCTGTCAGTTACATCGGTATTTTGGTACAAAAAGCGCTCAACCGCCTTGGAATCACTCACTTGGATGGACTTTCTCCATCAAGCTAAGGTGAATATGTATGTTAAAACATTCTGCCCTGCACTGTCTTTCATTCTTTGATTTTGAAGATACTTGCTAGGTGCACTAAATAACCGTCCAAATGCTTGGACGGTCACATACTCTTTTTCTTATAAAGCTTTTATTAGGCCTTACTTCTTCTCAACTGAAGGATCCGTTGCATTGATGACTTATGACCCATCATGCTAGGGATTATTCTTTGCTTGTAAAAGTGCTCGGCATCACCACTGCTACAACTTCTCCACGAGCACAAAGTGTTTCATTTGCAAATACTTCTATATCAATTTTCCACTTCTTAGGATGAATCTCTTGTATCCTCCCAACCGCTATTAATGGAACATCATTTGGAGTTGGCCTTACAAATTCCACTTTTAATGAAGCTGTTACAAACCGAGGAGGCTCTATTCCATCCCCAACTTCATGCCCATTTTTTCGATGCAATGCCAATGCAGCCGAACCTGTTCCATGACAATCAATTAACGATGCAATTAAGCCGCCATAAACGAAGCCTGGAATTGCAATATGTTCTGAGCGTGGTGTATAAATTGTCCTAGTTTGTTCTCCTTGCCAACCCGTTCGAAAATGATGACCATCTTTATTTAACCGACCACATCCATAACACCATGCAAATGCATCTGGATAATCATCTTGAATCGCTTTTAGCACTTTCTCCTCCATTATTTCTCCCCCTACATTTTTCAGAATATTATAATATCAAGGATACTGTAGCAGCTTCATTAATTCAATATTTTGATGATCGTGTTTAATTTAGTACTACAAGTTTTGAGAATTAATTGG
The DNA here is from genome assembly GCF_001273755.1 of Peribacillus butanolivorans. GTDB lineage: Bacteria > Bacillota > Bacilli > Bacillales > DSM-1321 > Peribacillus > Peribacillus butanolivorans. Next base: position 399,139 of record NZ_LGYA01000001.1, on the reverse strand, counting down.
CATTTGCTGTTGTATGCACCAATAGAATTTCTGCTAGAATGGTTTCCACCTTTTTTCACGTTTAATAGATCTTGGGGTATAATTAAAGATGTTAATATATGTAAAAGTTGGGAGCGGTAAGAAATGCAATCTAATATTTTGCTAGTGGAAGATGATCTATCGATTCAAGAAATGGTAGAAAGCTATTTAACAAAAGAGGGTTTTATTGTAGCGACAGCTTCTGATGGAGAAGTTGGACTGGAAAAATTCACGCAATGTTCGTTTGATTTAATCATACTAGATATTATGATACCAAAGATAGATGGCTTAGAAGTAATGAAATTGATTCGTGAAAGAAGTGCTGTCCCTATTTTACTAATGTCTGCTAGGGACACAGATGTTGATAAGGCAATCGGGTTAGGCCTCGGAGCAGATGATTATATTTGTAAGCCATTTTCAATGATTGAGTTGTCGGCCCGGGTGAAGGCAGGAATTCGTCGTTCGACAAAATATTCAGCTCCACTAAAGATACAAGATAAAATTATTCAGATTGGTGATTTGGAAATAGATACAATCAATTTTACTGTCTGGAAGAAAGAGAAAGTTATTAAACTCACTTCTAAAGAGTTTGAACTATTAAAGCTATTTGCGATGAATCGCAATCGTGTGTTTACAAAAACTCAAATTTATAACCTCATTTGGAATGAAGAATATTATGGTGATGAGAATGTTATTAATGTTCATATGAGAAGGCTGCGAGAGAAGATAGAGGATGATCCATCAAACCCAGAGTATATTAAAACATTATGGGGAATCGGTTATAAGCTGGAAGTGATGTAGCATGGTATTTTTTTTAATGATGATAATTTTCATATTATTAGGTGTTGTTTTTTTTCAATATAGAACGCAGAAAAGTAAAGATGCGAATTTACGTTACATATATGAAAAGCTCCAGGATATTTTGGAAAACCAAACAGGTGAAAAGTTATTAGTTGTGACAGATGATAAAGAACTACAAAAGCTATTAGTCGCTATTAATCATTTATTAGTAGCAAAGCAAATCACAAATGCCGATCATGCCAAGTTAGAGATGTCCATGCGCAAGATGCTCTCTAATGTATCGCATGACTTAAAAACACCGCTGACGGTTGTTCTTGGGTATGCAGAGATGTTACATACAGATCCTACGATGAGTGAGGACGAACGACAAGCACTGCTGAAAAAGGTGCATATGAAAACTATTGATGTAATAGAACTCATTCATAAGTTTTTTGACTTAGCGAAATTAGAGTCGGGAGATAAAAAAATCGAGTTAACTAGAATTAATATGAATGAAGTGTGTCAGGAAAATATTTTATCGTTCTATGATTTACTAATGGCGAAAGGATTTTCGGTCCATATTGATATACCAAATGAACCTCTATATGCACTTGGAAATGTTGAGGTGCTAAATAGAGTGTTAAATAATTTAATCTCGAACGCTATTACTTATGGAGATGATGGAAAAACACTGGGCTTGACTTTAAAAAGTGATGAAAAGGTTGTGTGTATTGAAATATGGGATAAAGGAAAAGGGATTGCTGAGTCACAAATCGATAAAGTATTTGAGCGTATGTATACATTAGAAGATTCAAGAAATCGTTTATATCAAGGTAGCGGACTTGGACTAACGATCACGAAGCGACTTGTAGAAGCATTAGGTGGGGAAATTCATCTTTCCAGTACGTCATATGAAAAAACAGTATTTATTATTAAGTTAAAAAGAATGAAATTTTAGCTTGTAGAAAGAGGTAGTCCCCAAGCTTTTTTGTCTTGCTCCAGGACAAACGACTATCAAACTTCCGACTCTTCCTTTATCTCATTTCGAGCATAACAGTTTGTACGTGCCAAGTGGTCTCCTTACGCTTCCCTGTGAGCTTAAGGAATTTGTAAGAATTGAGTAAGAAAAAAGAGAGGTTCGTTTCGTACAATTAAAATATGCAGCGAAAGGGGAAAGCGAAATGTCATATATATTAAAAACAAATCAACTTACAAAAGTATTTGAAGGAAAAGAGGTTGTTTCCGGGGTCAATATGCATGTGAAGCAAGGTGAAATCTACGGGTTTTTAGGGCCAAACGGTGCTGGTAAAACAACGATTATGAAAATGATTACGAATTTAATCAAACCTACAAGCGGTGATATTGAAATTTTCGGTGAGAAATTAACTAATACATCATACGAAGTGCTAAAACGAATAGGGACGATAATTGAATATCCTATTTTTTATGAAAAACTAACAGCAAAGGAGAATCTATACTTACATTGTGAGTACATGGGCTATTATGACAAGAAGTCCATTGACCACGCGTTAGATCTTGTAAAATTACACAATGTCGATGACAAAAAAGTAAAAGACTTTTCTCTTGGTATGAAACAAAGGTTAGGAATTGCAAGAGCGATTACGACAAAACCAGAACTGTTGATCTTAGATGAACCTATTAACGGTTTAGACCCCATTGGTATTAAAGAGTTACGAGAGTTATTTAAAATGCTTTGCAAAGAATATGGCATTACTTTACTAATTTCTAGCCATATTTTAGCTGAAATGGAACAAATGGCAGATACGATTGGGGTCATTCAAAATGGGAAGCTGATAAAAGAAGTTTCAATGAAGAGTATCAATGGGGAACAGACAGATTATATTGAGGTGACGGTTCAAGATATCAAAAAAGCAACTTACATTTTAGATCATGAACTTGGTTTAAAAAATTATAAAATCATAAGTGAACAGATGATTCGCATTTATGAAATGACCGCAACACAACAAGAAATTTCAAAAGCACTCATCATGAAGGATATTGAGATTGAAAGTATCAACAAAAAACATAGCTCATTGGAAGAGTATTTCCTAAATTTAATGAACGGAGAGGGAATTCATGCTTAAATTAATGAGACTAGAACTTATGAAATTTAAATTTGGTTGGTATATAAAAGGTGCGATTATCACAAACATAATCATGACACCTATTCTGTGTTTCGTTATGTATTTAGAACAGCAGGAAAGAGATTCAATGATTACAATGTATCAAGAAGCCTTTGTAATGATCGGCGCAATGGTGAGAGCTACATTTATTGTGTTTGCCGCAGTATTGATTGCGAAAATAGTCATTGAGGAATATAAAAACAAAACCATTTTGATTATGTTCTCATATCCCATTAATCGAAAGAAAATGATTGCTAGCAAACTGTTATTTATAGCTGCGCTGACGTTTATCACCATGTTGGTGACTAATATCATTGTTGCGGGTTCATTTACTATTATAAATAGCTATTTTCCCATTGTTCCATTTTCAATAACTGCAAATCAGTATTTTGGAGAGGCCTTAAAAATGATTCCATATTCCATTGCCACAGCAGGAATTAGCTTAATTCCATTGTATTTTGGGATGCGTAAACATTCTGTTCCGACCACAATAAGTTCATCCCTTATAGTAGTGATGATTGCTTGTGCTTCTAATCCAGCATTCTCAATGGTGATCCTCTTCAATTAGCGCTCGCGGCAGTCGGAGTAACAATTGCTTACTCGGCAATTCGAAATATTGAGAAAGAGGATGCGATTTAACTTGAATAACGGGCGGGCAAGCAAAGAGGGTATGTCAACACTAAATTGAACGACTTTTATAAGTACTATCGCTGAAATTCCACTGGTGTCAAATAACAATTATCTAGTTCAAGAGCCAGCTGTTCAAGAGAAGCGACTGCCCCGTTTGCGAATTCATTTCTAAACACGTTGTACATCGCTTCGGCCACGGTGTTATCATACGGACATACTTTTGCACACTAAGTGATAGTTGATTGCCAAATGTCTCTAGTGCATCTGAAATCAACTTGTTATCTTTGCCACGATCTGTATAAAACAGTTGAATATGATGTAAAATCCTTTTTATACTGAAATAAAGTTTGATTAAATTAACGTCATCTTAAAATGGACAACATTCATAAAAAGTTTCAAGATGGTCAATTATCATAATCATTTTCCCTGCTCCTTTTCTCGATATAAATGACAAAAGCCCTTGTACGCTAGGTAGCGTTCAGGGGCTTTTAGTTGACCTCACTTACTTTATAGAAGTAGCCAAATACACCTGCAGTTCGTGAATTTATCCAGTATATTTCAGCTGAATTACCTTTTTAATCATGAAAAAAAGGAATGTATTGCATGAGTTATATGTATTTTACGAATAACGAAAACTGCGTTATAGTTATTTTGTCAAATACAAATGACGTTTTAGGAGGAAAATAACATGGAAAAAACTCGTTACCAACAAGGTGTAGATATTATAAAGGAGTATACTTTAACAGATAACAAGGAAATTGGAACACACATGAATATTGTAGACGAATTTAAAGAACTTGCACCTGATTTAGAGAGTTATATTGTTGAATTTGCTTTTGGAGATATTTATTCACGAGAGGGCTTAACTAATCATCAACGTACGATTGCCACAATCTCTTCTCTTGTAACTCAAGGTACGGAGCCGCAATTGGAATTGCATATCAACACAGGACTTACAATTGGATTAACTCCAAATGAAATTGTTGGAACTGTCATGCACTTGATTCCCTATACAGGCTTCCCGCGTGTCTTGAATGCTCTAAAGGTGGTAAAAAAAGTTTTTGCTCAAAGAAATGTAAAAATTAAGGATTTAGAAATGCAGACAAATTAATAAAACCGCTAACACGCCTTAAACGGCCTCATGCTAAAGCAGGTGGATTTGGACATATATGTCGACGACTAAAGTCATCTCAAAGTCCTTAAGCATAATAAATTTTTTCGACATATTCACTTCAATCCTGAATATGTCGTTCTTTTCTTCATTGACTTGATTAGCTATATGATTTCTAATTGTTTCTTCTGTCATCGTTCCTACTGTGGCTCAGAAATAGCCTCTTACCCATAAATGTTGTCCCCAGTACTTCTTTTTCAGCTCAGGGAATTGATCCTGCAGAATTCTTGAGGATCTTCCTTTTAGGTACTGCATGATTTTACTGGATGCTAAACTTGACGAACAAGATAATAATAAGTGATCCTTACCTACACCTACCAAATATGGATGTAACGAATAAAGAAGAAATAGATCAAGTCTTCCCTTTTTACCGGTACCTTCCATATGCAAGGTACCGGTAAAAAGGGAAGCAAACAAAAAGCAGCCCCGAAAACACAATTTTCATCGTGTATTTAGGACTACTTGACGTTTACATTGGAAAGGAGTCTGAGTCTGATTTTGACTTTAATCTCTCAGGGGACACATAGCTTTCTGAAATACCAGCAACTAGGAAGCCGTTATTGTTTCACAATTTAATGATTTTCTATTTTGAGTCTTTTCCATTTCATTGTCTACTTAATCAGCTTCAAAAAAACCTTCCCCTTCTTATTAAAAGTTAAGCCTTTTTCTTAAATCCCAATATTTAAATGTCATCTTACCCATTTTTGACTTCGAAAGTGAATCGTATTTACGTCCAAGTGCTAGGTTTTGTTTTTCTAACTTAGTAATTTGTTTAAGTTGAACCGCGTTCAGTTTTTTTAATTTCTTTACTTCTTTAACAAATTCTTTGTTTTTCACTTTCACATCATTGTTTTTATTTTCTACAATTATCCGTTCTTTTATTGAAATTTCCATGTCTTTTGGTTTTAATTTTGGAGTGCTATTGGTTTCAAATCCTATAGTTTTTAGATATGGCAAATTATTTTGAAAATTTTCCTCAAAGCTGCTATAACTTTTATGAATTTGAAGGAAGGTAAAACATCCTGCTTTTTCCGCTTGAATGATTTGACCAAACCCAGACAGCTTAACAAGTTTTTCTACTTTTTTTAATTCTTCTGGAATGCTTTTGAAAATATAGGTGAAAACTTCTTCAACATTTATATCTGCAGGCAATTTTTTTACCTGATGGGATGGTACATGCTTATTTAGTTCATCAAAGTCATCTTCATCAATATAATAAGCATTTCCACTTTTATATAAATAATCAGTAATATGTCTACTCCATAATAGCCCTTGCAGTTTTTTTAATGCTTCGGAAAACAAAAACTGCCTGCTAACTTGATACATTCGTTTGGCTGCAAACTCATAAATATCCTTATTACATAAAGCTAATTTGACTGTGTCACGGAAATCCTTCTCTGTAACAGCATATAACGGGTAATCTTCCCCAAAAAGCTTTATATGCATTTTGGTTGGATTCATTATTACAGCCTTCCTTAAAATTCCGTATTCCAATAACTTCGTAGACAGTTCCAGACTGCTGTCCATTTCCTCACTTCTCCAGGTTATCCCTATGTCACTGTTCACTATTAATTGTTGAGCATTCTCCCTCGTCAATGCCCCGTACCATGTAAGCCCTTCTGTATGTTCCAGGAGATATGTCGCTTCTTCCTTAAACTGAGAATCGCCTTTAACCCATTTGAATTTATCTCCTGCAATATCAAGTGAAAGATTCGGAATCTCACGCTTTAATTCTTTAAAGGCAGTAATGATAGGAATCGTCTTCCAATCAGGGTCGAATTTCCCAGTATATACAAGTTTGTGTTTTAACCGATCTTCCCCTCCTGCTGATTCAACGTTTGGTATCATCGGGGTAAGCAGGGAAACTTTGTTTTTTTCTTTATTCAAATTAAGAATCTCAATTACAAATTCGCACATCTCTTCTGTTTGACATAAGAAATAAGCACATTGATTGTATATATTTTTGATGCTCTCAAATTTTTCTTCATTAACATCCTGACCTATATGAGTTAAGCCTGTAGCATAAACTAATGTATTCTTTATGATATGCTTATGCCTTGCTATTTTTTCAACAGTCTCAATGCTTCTTACAAATAGCCAATCATATTCCTTTTGACTCCAATAATGAGAAATGAGCATTTCAGCAATATCAAAATTAATGACACCTTTTTTTACCCATTCTTCATCGGTGGCATTAAAAAAAGGATCAACAAAAGGATTAAGAATCGTTATATTGTCAAATTTCTCAAGTGGCTGAATTAATATATCGCGTTTGACTGGGCTAGCTAAAAGTAAATCTACCTCGATGTTAGAATCTAACGCAATAGTCGAAGCTAGGGAAGATAAAAATACTGCAGATCCATCCATTGAATTCATGTCAATAAAGCCAAATAGAAGTACCTTCATTTTTCTGTTACGCACTAATTCATGTGAACTCAAAGTTTTCACTCCAATGACTGAAATGTGATATGAATTTCTATTTTTTTATTTGTTCTTTCATAGATGATTTGAGTGCAAGGTATTTCAACGTGAATTTCCCTATATAAGTAACGTTGAATTTGTGTTCTAATAACTTAAGTCTACGTATCTCTTTGTTTAGCTTAATGTTTTCTTGTTGGGCTAACTTACCTTTTTCTAATTCTTCTCGCAACCTATTATTTTCTTTTGTAACGTTCTCAATAATGTTTTGTTTTTCAGTGCTATCGTTCTCTATGAGCTCTAATGTCATGGACATCATGTCTTTCATTTGTAATTCTAGTTCCTCATACATAGTTTTCCAATATTCGTTTCGTTCGTCCATATTGAAAAAACTCCCCTCCATTAACCTTGGATAATCTCTAATTCTCTTTTAATAACAACATCTACGGCGCATTTATCTCGAATAGACTGCGATGCTTGTTTTGACACTCTTAAGAATACGTCCGAATTGTAATATAAGCGTTCTATTGCATCGGCAATTTCGATAGGAGACTCAGGTTTTGTAAGAAGGCCAGAAACGTCGTGTTTAACGAATTCGGGGATTGCCGTGATATCTGTTGAAATCGGCACTAGCCCACTAGACATGGCTTCACACATTGAAACCCCTTGAGAGTCCAAACGGGTTGGACAAAGAAAAATTCCATACTCCTTATGCAATGCAGCGATTTGCTCTTGAGATATAAAGCCTTTATGAATAGTTACATTCTCAAAATTACGGATTGGCTCAACTGTTTGATCGAACAACTTTCCATCACCATAAAAAGCAAATTCTAATTTATTGAAATATGGTCTCTTTGAAAGCTCTAGCACTGCTTTCACCGATAAATCATTGGCATATTTTCGAGAAGCGTACGGCCTGATTGAAAGGACTTTTGTCCGCATATCTGCTGGCTTTTCTATAAAAGTAAACAAATTGTCATCTATTACATTGGGAATGATTACTGAATTTTTCGATTCTGCTCTCGCGTCACATTCCGCTATATGTTCTTTAAACCATTTGGAAATATGAACAAAAGTTGTATCCAATTCATCCGTTTGATAAAACCAATTCATAAAAGAAAGCTGTGCTACATAATAGTCGTCCGCCATTTCAAGAATCTTCCGTAAGCTTTCAGGGCTTTCAAGAAAATTAAACCATCTTCTATGCCAAGCCTCCGTTTCAAAACCATGTATCCACGTAATAATTGGTAAATCTGTGCTTGTTTCTTTTATCGCTTGTACCATTTTTGAATTAACAAAATGAATGAGCGCTTTTTTATGTACTTTATGATTTAAGAACATGCGTAGATGCTGTTCAGTTCCTCGATAAACAGGCACATCTTCATACGAATACTTTTCAGCTTTTTTATAGGTAGGATGTAAAACAAAGACATCAACCTTCAAACCCTCTGCCAAATAAGCCTTGACTCTTCGGTGGATAAACCCATTACGATATAATTGCTTTTCGTGTGGATAAGCATTCGTAATGATTACATATCTATCTTTATCGTTAAATGTAAGTTCATTTAGATTTATAGATTGCTCCATTTTTGTTCACTCCTACTATTCAGTCATCTTCAATCAGCCTGCTTACTCATCTGTAAATGAAAGATTTTTAGAAGACCCTTATCCCAAGTCAATTCTACTTTTAAAACTGTGAATCGATTATAACAAACATGTATTACTGAATATTGACATCAATACGAGAAGTATGTAAATAAAAGTAAAGTTTTCATGAATTTTTATATGTTTTAGTAAAGGGAATAGGAATTCTAGAACATATTTTTAAAATTATTACAGAGATAGGGTGATTACCAGTATTTACATGAAGAATTGATGACAATGTTAACTAGCAAAAATAAAGAGAGAACGATTCATTTACCAGAATCGTCCTCTTACATTGAAACTATTGTATTTTTTGTGTACTGGAAAATTCAAGTAAAAGATAAAGGTCAAAGCTGTTAAGTGAAATAGTCAAACGATGATGAAGATCCTTTAATACGATGGTACAGTGAGCATCCTTTTCTCCTGATTATAATCAGATGACTCCCTTTACCTTTTTGCCGTTTGGTACTGATCGATTAATCGACTTAATCGTCGCAATTGAAGGCTATATTCTACGATGGAAGAAGCAATAATCATTGTGCGTAATTTCTGTTCTTTATTTTGACTGTATATTTCGAGAGCACGCTCGAAAAATATTTGGCTTTTTTCCGCCATATCATTTTCAATATGATAATCTTCCCCTTTTATTTTCCCTTCGTATTTTAGCAACAAGTATTCATGACCTTTGATTAACTCTTCAAGATGATGGTCGAAGAGATGGTTTTCCTCCTCATTCGTCTTACTCTGGAAATAATGTTCATCAATGTTTTCTACTACTTGTTCTGCCTGCTTGAGGGTCTTCAGCATTTGTTTAAATACTACGATTTCCCTAACATCCAGCTGGTTTAGTTTTACAAGATTCCCTCTTTCTTCATCAAAAATCTTATATTGTTCTTCTAGTTTTGGAATGTCTTTAATTAATTTTGCATTGTGTTCTTGAAAAGATTTTGCCTTCATTTCCTTGGAAAATGCCGTACGTAATAATAAAGAAAGATTGTTAAAAATCAATTGAACTTTATCAAGGTAATTTCGTTTATATTTTGGTGGGAAGATGGCAATATTTACGATCATTGCACACACAATACCAACTAAAATGATTAAACAACGGTTTAATATAAAGTGCAGACTTTCATTACCTGGAGCACTCATGATGGCTAATACCGTAACGAGTGTAAGCGGTATTGTGCTTTCCATTTTCAATTTCAAACATAGCGAAATTACCAATATCATGACAAGTCCAATCATAATTGGACTATCCCCCAAGAAATGAATCGAAAAAAGCGCAGTCAGTGCACCAATTACATTGGTAATGATTTGGTCAAACAAATGCCTCCATGTACGATAAATAGAAGGCTGAATCGTGAAAACAGCTGCCACCCCTGCAAACACTGCAGGCTGCAAATTTAAGATCGAGCAAATTAACAATGCCAATGTAACAGCAATTCCTGTTTTAAGGACACGCGGGCCAAGAGTCATGGATTTGTATCTCCCATTCTGTAATCTTTCTTAATAATCAACACTACAAATAAATAGGATCTCACAAAATTCACCACTAACAATTGCCTGTTTATGTATTACTAACTTTATAGCAACTGTAAGGGAAAAACCTGTCATTGTAAGATTAACTATGTAATATGGATTACAGTATCACAAAAACAAATGAACTTTAACTTTTATTTCTTAGATATTCACAATAAAAATTCTGAAGGAAAAAATAAAATAAAAATAGTAAAATATCACAAAAACATGACAAGCCCTATGTCGTCTAACAAGTGTGAGTCAAATCATCAACAGTCTAGAAAAGTATTAAAAAGGTTAACCAGTAAGAACTGGCTAACCTTTGATTTGAACGTAAAATTTTTTTCATTTGTTTCAACATTATTCAGCTGATGTTAATTCACTTTCTGTTACCCATTTATGGTTTTTAACTTCTTCTCCACCATTAGTCGGAGTGAAATCAACCATATACACAGTCGTTTCTTCGGCAAAATCAATTTCAGCGGTTGCACCATCCATCCCCTCCATATGGGATGCATCTACTGTAACCTCTGCTCCAGGTTCTAACGTTTTCTCGCCAGCATCTTTAAGCTCTTCGTGAATAACCCATTTATGATTTTCCACTTTGTCTCCACCATTTGAAGGAGTATACGAAATAGCATAAGCGGTAGTATTATAGGCACCAACAATTGTTGCTTTCGCACCCTTCATACTTTCCATGTGATCTGATTCTATAATCGCTTGACTTCCGACTTCATAGGTTGGACTTTCAGCTACTTTTAAACCTTTAGGAACATCACCTGAACTAGAATGGTTCATATCCATATTACTATGATCCTTGTCTTCCTTATTTTCTTTGCTTTCGTCATTAGTATTGGAGCATGCACCCAGTACTAAGAAAAGGGCTGCACATAATGATAAAATGATGGGCATTTTCATTCTTTTTTTCAGCATGTAATAAATCCTCCTTTAACATTTGAATACATCGTACCAATTAAATATGCAGAAATTGTGGAGTACGCTCAGGACAAAAAAATAGAGCCTTTCATACTGTTTTTTCATTTAGTGGGTTTATTCCGGTTTATCTCCTGACCTATAAACAAATAAAAAGACGACTTTTCCTACTCTAGGTGGAAAAATCGTCTTTTATTGTTATCCTTACCTGCTACAATTGAGACTTAATTGGATAAATTCTTCCACTCATTACATAAAGAACTTACCTTTACTCAGCCTTCTGTTATATCTTCCCCTAAATGCTTTTTAACTCAATCTTCAGGCAACGTGATTGTCATGTCATGAAGTAAGGGTAAATTTCCCCCTTTTTTTACAATAAAGAAACTACTCGGAGGCTTTTGATTGTTCAATTTTCTTTATTATATGTGTAAGGTTCATAGAAGATTGTTCTTCAAAATTTCTACCAATAGACCTAAATAACCCTCTTGCTATACACCTTAAAATACTTTCGGCATGCTCGTCCACCATAAAAGACTTTTCAGGAAGACTTGATTCCACGTGAGCACCACCACTCTTTTGAGCAGACTCCTTAATAAAATCTAAGATTGTAATTTCCTGGAGAATGCCCCCTAAACTACTTTTATAGATTACTTGATTTCGCCAAATATTCAAATCAATCCTCGGCTTAGTGTAATCGAAAAGTTCTTCGGGTATTTTTGTATTGCCTTCTTTGCTTATTTCAATGAAATCTTTAACGGGATACAATTTCGGGTTAGGATTGATTTTCTTTATTAAGGAGTTATCAATGGTGACTTTTTCCCTCTTTATTCGTGTATATTTGTTCTCACATAGAATTAGTCTTAACTGCCCGGCAATAACATTATTAAATTCTTTTAAGTCGAAGAGTTCAACAAGCATTACGCTATATTCCAGAATTGTAATAGCCTCATCGAATTTCCGTTTAGTACCAGCGTTTGATCTAGTAAAAACTAATCGATTTTTCTTCTCCATTTTGAATCTCTCCCTTTTCACCTATTCAATTAAAACTATAACAAATGATAAAAAAAAACACCCGTATTGGGTGCTTTATTTATTAGGCCTAAACTTAATTTGCTCTAATTTACGTTTATCTTGGTCTCCTGCAAATTCGATACTAATTACATTAGCTAAGTTGATATGCTTCCCACCTGCTTGTAACCATGTCGCATTTTGAATTAATTGCAGATTCAGAATACTATTGGCTTCATCAGTATAGGGTTCATTCGTCTCTAACTCCTCTGTTTCCCCATTCACATAATAAAATTTGTATTTTGCATTACTCATTTTCATCAGCCTCTTCTCTTGTACTTAGTTCGACAAGGAAGGGTGATTGTCCTGCATTTAATGAGGATCACAAAATCAGATTGTCTCCTTCCTTCAAGGTCGTACACTAATGGTTCCCGTATGCACCCTAACAAATTCAATGTCTAAGTTAAGGAACATAAAAAAGGCTGTCAAAGGTTTCTCGACAGCCTGAGGGAGGGCAACTTTCTTTCGTTATCTCTTATCTATCAAAATACTGCTTCATTATCTCTTTGAATCGTGTGCTATCTATTTCTTCTTTTGTCACTTTCCCGTCATCCCACTGCGTAAAGGATGTATCGGTTAAAGTGATGTTCCCGCTATTTGTAAGTCGAGTGATTAAAGGATGTTTGTTAAAAGGTGATTTTGGGTTTTCACTGATGATAGTTTGAATCTCATTCAGTTCCACAACATTTTCTACGGTCTTTGAAGAATCGAAAGCATACCCAATTTTCCAATCGGGATCTTTATGTTTCAGCTTTAATTCAAAAATATAATCTCCATGTTCGTTACATTCCTTTTTAATCCGAAATTCACCATTTTGAGAAATAACGGTTTCTCCGTTAAATGGTACTGGTTTTAAAGGTAAATTCCCTCCAAATCCCGTATCGACTAAATAAGTTTGACCTTCATGATTTAATAGAATGGCGACATGGGTTCTACCTATGGTCATCCACCCTTGATTGTAAATTACGCCGCGAACTAAGAAAACGTCAAAGTCATTTTCCACTAGGAAAAAATAAAGCGCCGTATTCAATTCATAACAAAGTCCCCCCTCGTTTCTCACGAGAACTTTGTTCATGATATTTTCTTTGTTGATGTCACTAAGATGAGATGCCATTATGGATAAGTTTTCAAAGGGAATTGTTTTCGCTGTCTTTTCAAGAATTTCATCTAATTTTTCAAAAGTCACTTTTTCATGTTCCAGCAGCCCTATTCTTTTTCGGAATAATGCGTTCAGTTCATTCATTACGATTTCCCCCCTTAAGTTAGACACTGCAAAAAGGTATCTTAACTCTTTACATATTTCATTATACTTTGTCCATATTTTAGTCTTCAACTATTCTGGAGTGCCTTTCAGTCTATGGATGCTCTCTATACAAATGAGCTGTATGTGGCGATGCAACAGAATATCCTTATGTATATGTATTAGTGCATCTACACATGATCTAACGGGCTATTCATTCACAATAACTCCATCGTTTTTGATTAATCATTTCTTGTTTAGTTCATACTAATTTTTGATGAAAGATTATTAGGGATGGAGCTGAATGGAATTTGGAAATTCAAGCTAATAATACTACAGAAACTCTCTTCACGATTGTAAAGCTGAATCGGTGTTTTTACGGATAAAATGCCTGAGCTCGCTAAGAAATTCAATTCCTTTACGGAAGAATGCTTTAAAGAAGGTCTATTATCTAAGAAAGAGAAACAGCTTATCGCTTTAGGTATAAGCTTATATTCTCAAGATGAATACTGTATTATCTACCATACTAAAGGATGCCTTGATCAAGGGTGTTCAGAACAAGAAATCCTGGAAGCAATTGGAGTGATGGCAGCATTTGGTGGAGGAGCAACTATGAGCCAGGCTGTAACTCTTGTCCAAAATTGTGTTCAGGAAATAAATCAGATGAAACATTAATAAGGAAACAACATTGGTTAAAATTATTGAAGGGATAGGACTTATGGTGCTTAGTCCTATCCCTTCTTAAATAAGTTGTAAATGGTCGAAATAAATTTACTAGTTTTATTTAGATTTTGTTTGTTCTTTAATTAATGGCTTACGTTGTTATTTCCTTGTGCAGGTGAATATGAATTCAACATTTGTTGCATATCCTGCTGTGCAAGCTGTGGAACTTGGTAGTAATGATGTTTGTTTTGATATATCGAAATCTCATATGCCATTTCAATGCAGTTCGGAATAGAATCTGCAAATACGCGACGCACAACTGGGTTTGTAATTTCAAGTGCAGACATTGCTTTTAAAGAAGCAGCAGACTTCACTGCCCCAAGCATCAAGCCTGAAATGCATTCATCCGTAATTTCCGATATGGATTGCAAAGGTTTCTTTGGCTGAGTTGGTGTCAATCCATATATAAAATCGTTATCTTGATTCATTTTGTAGCTCTGTGTTCGTTTGGATGGGTCCTGGCCAGATTGAAAGCACTCTAATGAAAGGTTATATTCATCTTGGATGAACTGATATTGACGATCCAGAATGTCCAGTAATTCTTGATCCTGTACATGCTGACGCAAAAGCATATAAGTGTTTAAAGTACCAATCGTTCCCGACAACACTTCATGTACATCGAATACTTCATGACCACCGTGATTCATTTGTGGGGGTATAGCACCCGTTTGCATGTTCTGGTGTACTTGACCTTGTTGATTTTGGTTTTGCATTTTATTTCCCTCCTCGTTTTATCAATGATGCGAACAAGTTTAGTATGTTAAAACCCAACAGGATTATTCAATATAAACTCTTCCATGAAAACTAATAAGCCAAGTTCTTCATAATAATTGTATTGTTTTTTTTTGACTAACATTATTACTAAGAAATGAAGGACATACTAGGATTAAGGAAAGTACCTGAGGTAACTTATACTTGTAAAAGGAAGAGGGAATATCTTGGGTATCTTTGGGAATTCAAAATCGGTGCTTACAAAAAAATAAGGAAAAAGGATGGTTAGTCCTTCATACTTAATAATCTTAAGGAACATATTTGCTGATTTTCTTCTTACTAGAATACCAAGAATCCAAAGTTATTTTAATCAAGAAATCCCTACCATTGCAGACTCTCAATTAAGTGGCACTTTGTGCATTCTTGTGAATAATCATTTTTTACAAATTCATGATTACAATTTCCCCGAAAAATACTTAGCTCTTTTTTTAGCTGATCCAGCTGATTTTCCAACTGTTTTATTTCAACTTTAATCTGGATTACTCGATTCATCGAATTCTCCTTTTCGTCCACATTATTGATAGATTTTTCCGTCTGTGTTTCTAAATTCATTCGCTTTTTCTTTCAAGCCTTCATCAATTACAGACTCAAAACCAAGCCCTTTTTCTTTAGCTAAATCACGAATATCTTGTGAGATTCTCATGCTGCAGAATTTAGGACCGCACATTGAACAAAAGTGAGCTGTTTTGGCACCCTCAGCAGGTAGAGTTTCATCATGATATTCAACGGCTCTTTCAGGATCGAGCGATAGATTAAACTGATCTCTCCAACGAAATTCGAATCTTGCTTTTGATAGGGCATCATCTCGTTTTTGAGCATTAGGATGGCCTTTTGCTAGGTCAGCAGCATGGGCTGCAATCTTATACGTAATAACCCCAATTCGAACATCCTCTTTATTTGGAAGTCCAAGGTGCTCTTTCGGTGTCACATAACAAAGCATCGCAGTTCCAAACCAGCCAATCATGGCAGCCCCAATCGCAGAAGTAATATGATCGTAGCCAGGAGCTATATCAGTTGTCAGGGGTCCCAGTGTATAGAATGGGGCTTCTTGACAGACTTCCAATTGCTTATCCATATTTTCTTTAATCAAATGCATTGGAACGTGACCAGGTCCCTCAACCATAACTTGTACATCATGTTTCCATGCAATCTTTGTTAATTCACCCAGTGTTTCCAATTCCGCAAATTGCGCCTCATCGTTTGCATCTGCAATAGATCCCGGACGAAGTCCATCTCCTAATGAGAAAGATACATCATATGCTTTCATGATTTCACAGATTTCTTCAAAATGAGTATAGAGGAAGCTTTCTTCATGATGAGCCAGACACCATTGAGCCATAATAGAGCCCCCACGGGAAACAATTCCCGTCATCCGCTTTGCTGTTAATGGGATATATCGCAGAAGCACACCAGCATGTATGGTAAAGTAATCAACACCTTGCTCAGCCTGCTCAATTAAAGTATCCCGAAAAACCTCCCATGTTAAATTTTCAGCGACTCCATCTACTTTTTCAAGCGCTTGATAAATCGGTACTGTTCCAACAGGTACAGGCGAATTTCTAATAATCCATTCACGGGTTGTGTGTATATTTTTTCCGGTAGAGAGATCCATGATGTTATCGGCTCCCCAGCGAGTGGCCCAAGTCATTTTTTCTACTTCATTCTCGATGGATGAACTAACCGCTGAATTCCCAATATTCGCATTTATTTTCACATGAAAATTACGTCCGATAATCATCGGCTCACTTTCAGGATGGTTAATATTAGCCGGTATAATGGCCCGCCCGCTAGCTACTTCATCTCGTACAAACTCAGCGGAAACACTTTCTCTAATCGAAATAAACTCCATTTCTGGGGTAACGATACCTTTACGAGCATAATGGAGTTGGGTTATGTTTCTCCCCTTCTTTGCACGCAAAGGATTTCGTATCAATCCCGGAAAAACTTCTGCTTTGGAATGAGACTCAACTTTTTTATACCCATTATCTTCGGGTTTTATTTCACGCCCCACATACTCTTCAACGTCTTCCCGTTCAAGAACCCAGTTGCGTCTAATAGGGTCAAGACCTTTACGAATATCAATAGAATACTCAGAATCCGTATAGAAACCGCTAGTATCATATACGCGTAGAGGTAAATTTTCCTCTTCACCAAATGCTCCTGTTGTGGGACTTAGTTTAATTTCACGCATAGGAACTTTTATATCAGGTCTAGACCCCTCTACATAAACTTTTTTACTTCCTGCAAAATTGGACATAATTGAAACGTTCATGTCATTTACTGAATTACTCATGATTTCATTTCTCCTTTTTAAGTTAGATTAAAAAGGACAAAATCCAATCCATTTTCGCACGAAAAAGCCAGGTCTCATATTTAAGACCCGGCTAAAGTTAGTATGACTACAGAAATGACCAAATTACATGTCATTGAATAGTAGATTCTAACTTCCCCACGCTGGTATGAACCAGATCAGGTCCTGAGGGTTAAGAAGCTTTAACGCGCTTCTCTCTCAGCCCAACTTTTATTGGACACCCCTAGTCTGAATAATATTAATTATTACAAGGTAACTATATACCATCCATTTTGGTTTGTAAATAAATTCAAAGACCTATTATTTTAATGCCATGTTTTGAATTAAATAAAATCCCCTCCAAGTTAAGTTTTTTTGAACTTACTACTTGAAGGGGATTTATCCGTTATTTTTTTAGACTCTCAAGGATAGGAAAAAGCTCCTCTAAATGCGTGATTTCATAATTAGGGATGACTTCATTCCGTTCCTTATCATGACGGTTTATCCAAACCGATTTAATGCCTGCACGTGATGCACCAAGGATATCCGTCATTAAATTGTCGCCGACCATTAATACTTCATCCTTATCAAGCTCCATGATTTCTAATGCATGCTCGAAAATAGAAGCATCCGGTTTCCCACGTCCAAACGCGCCGGAAATAACGATTTGATCGAAATAAGGAACTAACTCAGGCGTGATTTCAAGCTTCGTATTTTGAAGCTCAGGTGAACCATTCGTCAGCAATAACAATTTGTACTTCCCTTTTAACTCATCTAACACCTGGAATGTTTCTTCATAAATAAATGGTTTTTTCCGTCTCTCAGCAGGGAATCGCTCTGCTAGCTCAAGACCAAATGCCGGGTCATCAATCCCTAATGCCTTCAAGCCTCTTGTCCATGCCTCTTTCCGATAAGCCGGTACAATCTCGGCCATCTTACGGAATTCATCATGATCATCTCGAAAATTACCCCAAAGTCCTTCAAATGGGTTGATACCGATCATTTGCGTAAATTCATATGTATCATAAGAAGAATAAAGCTCACGTGCTTCTTTCCGTACCGCTTCCTCAAACTCGTCAACATTCAAATCATATTTTGCCTTTGCCAATTCGCATGTCGCTATAAAAGCCTCTTTCACACTCTTCTGATCCCAAAGTAACGTATCATCTAAATCAAAAAAAACTGCCTTTACCAAAATGTTCACCCTCTTTTCCTACCATTGGATTCGAAAAAATTACACTATTACAATAATAAACCACAACCATTAGAAAAAGAATAACTATCGGTAAAATGCCTTCATCTTTCTTTGAAATATCAAATGCTTACCGCTCATGAAAATTTCAAAAAATTCACATGCGAGTTTTTCCTTATTATCTTTCGAACACATACAACTTTCCATTACTAGCTATCTTAAACTTTGGACCTGCGAACCCCCGTCGGATCAGCTCTTTCCTCATATATACCATGAGAGCAGCATGACTCACAATCAAAACATCCTGCTCTCCTTTTGCAAAAAGCTCGTCCAATACTTTATTGATCCGTTTCTCAGCAATCTTAATCTCCGCTCTCGTCTGCTTGTTAACTACCGAGCAACAGCGAATCCAAATGGCCCAAAGTATGAATGGCAGTTTCACCTTCCCGTTTAGAGGTGGAGATGGTATTTCCCGAAGTTCCTCCATCTGATTAACCTCACCAGGATAGATATGCTCAGCCGTCTTCACTGCTCTCGACATATCGCTGCAATAACATCTCTTCCATTCCTCATCGTCCAATAAAGTTGTCCCATAAATAATATCTGCTGCATCATAATCCTTAAACCATTGATTCATATCATCCGCCGTCACATATTTTCCGGTTGGGAATTCATGTGCCACCTTAAAGTGTCGTACTAAACCAATTTTCATTTTTTTCTCCTCTTTAACTTTTGAAATAAAAAATTCACTTTCTAATTGATCCACCTACTTATATAATAGATAATGTAAAAATTATACAAAGGTGGTAATTGAATGCTATTCAAGAATTTCACTAAGATTGTCCTTGCTGTCGCATTAACTTTTACATGCATCTCTTTTTTACTGATAAAAATCGACTCAGTCTCAGCAGCCACTACAGAAAATGCCACGGTAAATACGAAGGGTACCCCTTTGACTGTTAGAAGTGGCCCCGGCACCAGCTATAAAAAAGTAGGATCGTTGGAGAAAGGGAAAGCCGTAACCGTTTATTCGAAAACAAAATCCGGCTGGTCGGAAATTCGGTACAATGAAAAAAAAGCCTATGTATCTACAAAATATTTAAAATTCAGCAATGTGAAGATAACCAAGAAAAAATATAAAAATATCAGTGACTTGTCGTATCCGCAAGTATCAGGACTAAAAAGTAAAGCAGCTCAGGATAAAATTAATCAGGTGTTAACTAAGCATGCCAAGGACGCCTATTCCTCTTATCTGCAAGCCAAAAAGGATAGGGAAAAAGATAAAAATGAGGAATGGTGCAAAGAATCCCCATACTCTTGTCAGTATAGTTACAGTATTTCGTATAAAGTGAAATTCAACCAAGATGGAAAGCTAAGCATCCTTATTGACGATTACTATTATAGCGGCGGAGCTCATGGAATGGGATACACAACATCCTATAATTTCAAAGAATCTTCCGGTAAACAGGTGAAAATCAGTGAAATCCTCACATCTAAAGCGAAGTATACGAAGGTACAGAAATATGCTTATGACTACATGAGGAAAAGAGATAGTTTTTATGTAAAAAAACAGAGCGATGTTCCCGTCAATAAGGATTCACAGTTCTATTATACAAACGGGGGGATCTATCTCGTATTCCAAGAATATGAAGTGGCTCCTTATGCTGCTGGCCGTCCTGCCGTAAAAATCCCAAGTAAGGTTTATAAATAATTTCGTTGCACAGGGGCTAACTCCTGTGCTTTTTTAGTACCCTTTAATTCAATATATCTAACAAATGATGAAAAATATAGAACCATATTTCACAATCTGATGCGCTTTCATGCATACTTACCATCGCATTCAAAAAAGTGGATTTTTTAATAATAAATATTTGATGGAATATGTTTTTAACCAATGCCGAACTTACTTTTGTCTGATTTAAACATAATTCGAAGAAGCTCTTAGTTAAAGGACGAGAATAAGGAGTGAATAAGATTTACCTGAAATGGAAAGATGGGGACGTATACGAAGAAAAGCTAACCAGAACGGATTTAAAATGATCCAAGAATAATAATGAAAATAGAGAAGGCTTTTACCTTCTCTATTTTTTCACTTCAAAAATTGGAGTTCCGTAATCGTACATATTTTTCTAAATTTATATTTACCGCTCATATCACTAAATTGGTAATTATTCAGTAGCTTTTCCAGCTGTCCTTTTAGCTTTTCTTCCGCGATAAATGAATCGACAGTTACTTTCCAATTTTCTTTTCCGATTAGATCATCGAACGGAATAATGTCTAGAACTTCATCATAAATTTGGATGCTCTGATCAATTCCAAAGCTTCCGTATATGCTGCCATTTTCATCAGCAAAAATATGCTCCGATTCCAGATCCTCCACCAACACCTCTAAAAACCCCTTTGACTCAACAGGCTTGATGGCAATCTCTGCTTCAGCCTTTACAGGCCCTAATCTCTTATCAACAATCTCAATCGTTAACTGAACTTGAATAGGCTGATATACTACCTCAAACCCTTCACACAGTTCAGCTGCCGAATTATATACCATCAGACCTACCTCCCTTTATCAATATTATTATATAATAAATTGCATCATTTTCTTATCAAACACTCTTATTCAAGATCATTTATCGGCCTTTTTTTAAAAAAACTCATATTATACTTCTCTATATCATAATACTATGAAGATCTGACGCGCAAATTGCCCTCGATGTCACACCTACGATAATATCATCCTTCTTCTGAAGTTTCGGATTAGGTTTAAATTCTAAAAAACGAGATACAAAAAAAAAGCCCCGAAGAATCGAAGCTTACTTATGGATACCTTTATTTAGTTGATGATTCCTAATAAGCTTATATAAATCTTCTCAATCTATTCTTCATTTACTCATAATCTGATTGTGTTTTTCTTTTTTATACTCTTTTATTACCTCATTAAATACATCAGGGTAATTTGTAAACAATCCCGTTGCTCCCCATTCTAAAGCTTTTTTCATATCAGCTCTTTCATTTACTGTATACGGATGAAATTGAAGACCATGATTTCTGACCATTTTCACGTATTGTCCATCTATCTTAGTGAAGTTCGGACCAACTCCAATGGCATATTCCTTAATAGATTCCAATTCTTTATCAGAAATAGTTGCCTGATTCTTATAAGAGAAAAGTTGAACCAGTGGTAACTTTGGATTCATGTCATGAACCTTCAACAGACTTTCTTTGCTGAACGATTGTATAAGTACATTTTTGGTACGTCCCTTTGAATCTACCATCTTATAATCTTTCAGAACCTCTAGAAGTTCTTTTTCCATTCCTGGATATACCTCTGGAGACTTAGTCTCAATATAATAATTTGCCTGTCTGCCAAATTTTTTAAATACCTCTTCAAGAGTTGGAACCACTAACCCCTTATAATTCGTTTTTGCAAATTGCGGATATTTTTCATTGAACCAAGAGCCGGCATCCAGTTTTTTTATTTCTGCTAGTGTTAAATCTTTCACCAGGCCTGTACCATTTGTTGTGCGATCCACCTTTTCATCATGCATCGCTATTAATCTTCCGTCCTTAGTCATCTGGAGATCGATTTCTATGTAGTCACCCTTCATTTGTTCTCCCAATTGATAAGCGGGAATGGTATGTTCAGGAGCATAACCAGAAGCACCGCGATGCGCGACATTCACAATTTTCTTCTCATAAATTGATGAGTTTGAATGATTTTCTTTTGCTGAAGCAGCTGAAGCATCCAACGATGTAGCCTGTAATATAAATCCTACGCTCATAATACATAAACCTAATTTCTTTATACTAGTTTTCAATTTCCCTCTCTCCCTTCTATTCTTACTTTCATTTTAGAAGGGAAATGTAAAGCTACGACTAATATAGTGTAAAGAAACTACATCTCTATAAAAATAAGGAAAGAAACCCATAAAACAGCATACTGATAAAAAACTACTTAGTTCATTTCACCTATATTGAATGCACTATCCAGTTCCTTTAGACTTACTTTACTTAATTTGCTTCCCAACTTAAAGCTTTGTAAAACGAGATATCAAAATCTATGTTTTTTTGATTTACAAAAAACTAGTAAAAGATTACTATTAAAAAAAACAGAATATTAAAATCAAGGGGAATTATGTTAAAAAACTATCAGTATTATCAAAACAAACACCGATTTATACTTAAGGCATTTATGGCAATGATATCCTTTTTACTATTAGTTGGCATTTCTGTATCTCCAATAAGTTGGAAAGCTAATCCTTACGATATGTCTTTACAGGTCATTTTGATATCTGGAATCATTCTTTCTTTGTTATTTTTCGTAAAAAAAGAAACTAATTTATATAAAACCCTGTTCATTTTCTTAATTACTGTTTATTTATATATTAAATTTTGGGTATTCCCAGATACTGCAATTATGTTGTCTTTATTCGCAATAGCACCCTTAATCCCCATTTTTCTCTTTGATAAAATAGGGTTTTATATTGTCGCTTCTTTAAATATCATACTTGGACCTACTTTTATCTTAGTTATTTCGCATACAAATCTTCAGTATAGGTACGAGTATGTCGCATTAGATAGTTTTGGTAATACATTGAATTTTATAGCTATACAAATAATATTAGTATTTGTATTTATAGGCACAAACAATAGAATGGAATCCACAAATGCATTTCATAAAGAAATTCAACAAGCTAAACAATTAAATTCAGTCGGTCAGCTAGCCGCTACCATTGCGCATGAAATAAGGAACCCCATTACAGTCGTAAAAGGGTTTGCCCAATTATTAGATCAAGAAAAAGAACTGAACGAAACAGAAAAATTTTATGTACAAACCATGCTTACAGAACTTGAATATACACAGGTAATAATCAATGACTATTTATCATTAGCAAAACCACAATCAGGAAGTAACCAGGTTATTCATTTGAATCATGAAATTCAGAAAATCTCTGATCTATTAACTAGTTTTGCTAATAATTGTAATGTAGGCTTTCTACTTAAATTTAGCGGAGAACTATACATCAAAATGAATCCGATTGAACTTAAACAAGTATTAGTTAATATTATTAAAAACGGGATTGAATCAATGAACAATCCCGGATTTATCACTGTAGAAACAGAACAAGAACAAAATATGGCAAAAATAAAAATCACGGATACAGGTATAGGACTTTCTAAGGAACAGCTTGAAATACTAGGCACGCCGTTTTATTCACTTAAAGAAAGAGGTACCGGTATCGGCTTAACTGTTTGCTATAATATCGCCCAAAAATACAAGGGAGAAATTATAGTTAAAAGCCAATTGAATAAAGGAACATCCTTCACTATTTTTTTACCTTTATATAAAGAAAAAGAATAAAAAACAACACCTTCCCGTAACTCCAACAAAACAAAAAAAGGATGACCTCCCATCACGGGCGGTCATCCTTTTCAATTAAGCTTTAAAGCTATCTTGCCATTTCAGTAAATGATTTTCTAAAAAGCGGACAAACGAGTCTGAGATTTTACCAGCGAGAGCAAAAATGATGATACCTTTGCCCAGTTTATTCAAGCTAATGTTTTTTTTGATAGACGATTGGTGATGGTATCTTCTTGTGGTGAAGTTCGCCGTATGTAAAAGGCCAGTATGAACGCAACTACGGTTAACCATGTAGCTATCATAAATGCATCATCTACCCCCATTACACTTCCTTGTTTAATGGCCATTGCCATTTGGGTTTTATTTTCTGGTGATATGTGATTTTGTGCTAAAATTCCCTGTACATGTTTCGTTCCCTGATTTGTCATAACTGACACAAAGAATGCCATGCCGACAGCACCTGCAACCATTCTCAACGTATTAACCATTGCTGTTCCGTATTTATTTAAGCTAAGTGCCAATTCATTTAATCCAGCTGTAAAGATAGGCATCATCAGTATCGACATACCAAACATTCTAATAGTATATACCCATACCACATAAGAATAAGACGTATCTGTTTCAAGCCGTGTTAAAAGATAGGTTGTAATAATAGTAATAGCAAGTCCGCTTACCGCAAGCCATCTCGCCCCAAACCGATCAAACAGCTTACCTGTGATAGGAGACATAATCCCCATTACAATACCTCCAGGCAATAGCATGAGGCCAGATTCCAAGGGAGTAAAGCCACGGATATTCTGCATATAGATTGGCATTAATATCATTCCAGAGAACATACCCATAGTCGCGATGACGTTGATAATCGTAGTTAATGTGAACATCCGATAACGAAAAATTCGAAATTCCAAAATAGGATGCCTTACTGTAAATTGCCTCCAGACAAATAACACTAAACTGATCCCGCCTACAAGGAACATTATAAGGACTTCAAAACTGTCCCATCCCTTAGTACCGCCTGTAGCAAATCCGTATAGAACTCCGCCGAATCCCATGGTGGATAGAACTACACCCATTTTATCGAGTTTGGGACGGCTAGTTTCCCCTACATTTTTAATAATAAAAATTGCAAAAAGAAAGTCTAGAAGTGCAAATGGGAAAATGACAAAAAACAGAACTCTCCAGGAATAGTTTTGTACAATCCATCCTGATAACGTTGGTCCTATGGCTGGGGCAAAATTCATCGCAACTCCAAATATACCCATCGCAAAACCCCGTCTGTTCGGAGGAAATAAAGTGAATATCACGTTTGTAATCAAAGGGAATAGAATCCCTGCACCTGCTGCTTGAACCACACGTCCGATCAATATGACGGAGAAGCTAGGTGCAATTCCACATAAAAAAGTTCCTAAAGCAAAGAGTCCCATCGAAGCAAGATATAATTGCCTTGTATTAAACCGCTCCATTAAGAAAGCTGTGATCGGGATGACAATCCCATTGACCAACAAAAAGATAGTTGTCAGCCAATTAGCTGTTGCAGCAGATATTTCAAAATGATTCATCAATTGAGGCAATGCGATATTGATTAGAGTCTGATTCAAGAAAGCGACGAGAGCACCAGCCAGCATCACCGCAAACATGGGGCCTGTACGAATTTTAGTGATTGCTGTTTTATCGAGATTCATTCTTACGGCACTTCCTTTTGGTTGAGTTATTACATATTGTTAATTCCTGTATTTTTCAAGTCTTAATATTCTAATTCGACTTTACTAAGTTAATATGCCTCTCTATAATAAAGGAAATCAACCTGTCTTTTCCAATAATACACGTCAGCTAAATTCGTTTAACCTCAATTTACGACTTTTAGATGGTGTTTTTTATCAACTCATATTGGCACTATTTAAAGTTATTTCTTTGGAGTTCCCATCTTAATAACCCTACAACCAGTCCTTAATTCGTATAATTGTATCTCTATTCTTTTGTTTACCACTATGAATGTAATCACATCAGTGAATAGATAAAAAAAGAGAAACAGCCGATAAATTTATATCGATTGTTTCTCTTCATTCCATATTTCAGCTTATTTTTGTCTGCAACCTCATCCATTACTGATGTTATTTTTTAATTAGGTCTTTTTATAAAACTTTCCACTTAATGGGGGGAAGTTCAAAATTCAAGTACCCCTTTTATGAATTAATTCCCCTGAACGATTATCTCATCAATAATACCGTATTCCTTCGCCTCATTTGCGCTTAAAAAATAATCACGATCAGTATCCTTCGCCACCTTTTCGATAGGCTGCCCAGTCCTTTCCGAGATGATCTGATTGATATGATCCTTCAGTTTCAAAATCCTTCGGGCAGAAATTTCAATTTCCGTAGCTTGCCCCCTTGCCCCTCCAAGAGGTTGATGAAGCATAATTTCACTATTCGGCAAAGCGCACCTTTTTCCTTTCGTACCCGCCAATAAAAGCATTGCCCCGAATGATGCAGCCATACCCGTACATACAGTCCGGATATCAGGTTTAATATATTGCATCGTATCATAAATAGCAAAACCGGCACTAGTCGATCCCCCAGGACTATTTATGAAGATGGTAATTTCTTTATCAGGTGCATCTGCTGCCAAGAATAACAATTGAGCAACCACACTATTGGCTAAATGATCGGTGATTTCTTCCCCAATCATGATGATTCTGTCTTTTAGAAGTCTGGAATAAATATCGTATGAGCGCTCACCCTTGCTGGACTGCTCAATTACATATGGAATGGTAGTCATATCTCTTCTTCCTCCTAACAAAATGATTGGCTATGCAGCCATTGAGAGAGTGTTTGAAGGAGTGAAGCATGCTTTGGAATGCATCGAACGATTCATCAGTTTAGGAATCATTGATTCACTGTTCAGGGATTTGAAAGATGGAATACTTCTAATGAGGATATCAGGATTTCGGGCCTTCAAAGCCTGCGTCATCAGAGACATCAGCCTCTGTTCCTCATCATCTTGCCAATCTTCCGCACAGGACAACTTACGCTCTTCAATGCCCTCTTTGTCAAAACGCTTTTTCACACGATTCAAGATGGCCTTTACAGCCGTTTCCGACGTGTTCAAATAATCTGAGATTTCTTTAGATCGATAGAGGAACCCTTCCTTTAATATGAACACCACAGCTTGTTTTGGGGTAAGGGATTTTATAATATATTCAACCGTTTCAAAGGCATTTTCCCCAATTGCCCCCTGCTGTTCGGTGTCCTTCAGATCTTCTACGGATTCTTTTTTTCTTTTACGTATCGTATCAATCCAGGAATGACGGGCTATCGTCTTCAATAAAGCCGTTGTTACCTCCGTTTTATTCCCATAGCCCTGCATTACCTTCAGTATCGTATCCTGTGCTAAATCATCGCCATCCCAATTATTTTGGGTAAGGAATCGGCAAAACCGAAGCAATTCAGGATAGACTTCACGCAAAATCATGTCGTTATCCTTTCCTTCAGAAATATCTTCTTTCAACTTATTTATCATTTTTCTCACTCCTTCAACACCCTCTATCCTATAAACGTTTCAGAAAGAGAAAAAGATATGGGGGTGAAAAATTTTTCCTTTATTTTATTCTATTCCATTTTTTCCTGTGGATTTCCTTTCATACTAAAAACCTGTTTGGTTATGACCCAAACAAGCTAATCTCAGTGTTCTGTATACAGCAAATAGACTTTACTAGGGCTTCCCCTTTGTGCACCGGGTTCCGGGTTCGTCACCAATAATTTAATCGAGGCACACCCGAT
The DNA here is from genome assembly GCF_001273755.1 of Peribacillus butanolivorans. Lineage (GTDB taxonomy): Bacteria > Bacillota > Bacilli > Bacillales > DSM-1321 > Peribacillus > Peribacillus butanolivorans. The sequence continues at coordinate 371,464 of NZ_LGYA01000001.1, read as the reverse complement.
GTAAACAAATAGTTAAAAGTTTACTTTCAAAACGGTAATTTTTTTGACTTCTTGCCTGATCAAGTGTTATTCTTTAACCATCAGATAAAAGTATACATTCAAATCATTGATTCTACTAGCAGGATGAAAGAGCTGATGCAAAATGGCGAAAGAACATTTAATTGACGTTCAACCAATCAGATCATTGGAAAAATTAGATGATATGAAATGGTCATTGAAAAGACATTGTAGTGAACGAGATTACATATTGTTCCTTTTAGGAATAAATACTGGCTTACGTGTGTCTGATCTATTATCGTTGAAGGTAAAGGATATTAAAGGCAAGATGAAAATTATCATTAAGGAAGGCAAGACAAAGAAGCCTAGAACAATACAGCTTAACAATGTATTTAATGAGTTAGCAACTTATATAGATACCATTGATAGCGAATGGCTATTCCCTTCACGCAAAGGTGATAAGCCGATAAGCAAGATACAAGCATACAGACAGCTTAATAAAGCCGCAGATATGGTAGACATTGAAAGTGTAGGAACTCATACCATGCGGAAAACATTCGGATACTGGTACTATAAACAGAGTAAAGACGTGGCTAAATTACAAATGATTCTTAACCATTCACACCCTGAAATAACTTTGAAGTACATAGGAATTGCTGATGAAGAAATAGAGGACAGCTTAAATGGCTTTGTACTATAGGAGGACGGATTAAATGACACTAACTGAATACAATGCAAAGTACGAATATATCATTCGCAGTAATATTTCTGACAGACAAAAGGCACTGAAATTAGCTGATTTAATGACCGATATGGAAGGACATCTAAATGAGGCGGGGGAACATCAGAATAAAGAGGCAAATGCTTTGTATAGAAAAGTATCCCTTCTATCCAACTTGTTATAATCGAGCTTAAGACCTTGCCTTATGTGCAGAGGTCCTTTTTTTTGCTTTGAAAGTAACGATTACAATGGCAGCTTGAAGTAAATGCTTTGTTTCTGTAAGGCTTTGGAGTGAACCTCATTTACTAATGCCACTGCACTAATCGCACCTGGCAGGCCTTTTCCTCTTGTAAGACCATACATGTCATCAGGTTCATTTTGATAAATACGGACAACCTTGTTTACATATTAAACATACTTAAGGAATACTTTTTCGCCATCATTTCCAAGATCTTTATCCCGGCAACACTGTTCCCCTTCTCATCAAGCGCAGCGCCATAAATTCCAATCCCACATTTTCCGGGGACGGCCCCCATGATTCCCCCTGACACACCGCTTTTAGCCGGAATACCAACATTAATGGCAAATTCACCTGATGCGTTATACATGCCGCAGGTAACCATGAATGTCTTGCAAATACGGGCAATGTCCCCGGGGATGATTTGCTTTCCCGTCAACAGATCTTTCCCATTCATGGCCAGCACACAGCCGATCCTCGCCAAATCCTGACTGTCCATTTCAATGGCACACTGCTTCGAATACAATTCGATTAAGTTCTCCACATCCTCATTTATTACATTATGCTGCTTTAAAAAATAGCTTAACGACCTATTTAAGTCTGCTGTATTGTACTCTGAACGTGCAACATCTTCATTAAAACCAATAGTAGGATTTTGCGTCAATTCCCGGATAAAATGTAAAATACGATTGAATCGCTCATTTACACTGTCACCTGCAACCATGTGGGTCACAGTCAATGCTCCTGCATTGATCATCGGGTTTAACGGCTTGGATGCCTTGTTTGTCTCTAACTTGGCAATCGAATTAAAAGGGTCACCGGTGGGTTCTTTTCCTACATAGGAAAAGACATATTCCTCACCTTTTTCCATTAATACCAGAGCAAGTGTCAAAACTTTTGATATGCTTTGCAGAGTCACTTTACCACTTACATCCCCCGCACAATACCTTTTACCGTCAGGATAGTAAATAGCCACAGATAAGCCCTCAGGATTCGCCTTTTCAAGAGCCGGTATATAGTCCGCCACTTTTCCCTTATTTGTATATTTTTTTGCCTGATCAACCAGTTGCTGTAATTCTTCATTGGACCTGCATTGACATCCCATATTGTTCACAATTTGCCGCCCCTTTGAAAATTTGTCATGTGAAGTGTTGTTAGATAGTGGTCTTATTATTTATTACCATATTTCATAGTTATTATTTGCAAAACTAGGAAGCAGATAATAAAAGAAGTAAAGTTACAGGAGCTACTATCTTCATTGTGGGAGGAGGCTATTCACTCTCTTTGCATTGCTTCTGATATAGAGGAACGGTTACATAGTTCCGATTGACTTATAGTGACAAAGGAGAGGAGCGTAGAGGGCTATGTAATCTCAAAAACCACTTTTTCATTTTCTATTTATTTTATTAATCAAGCCTTCTCAGACAACTCCTCTTTCTCTTGGTCTTGTCTTATTGAATATCCGTTTAATTTCTCACTCAAAAGCCAGCTCCAGAGCGAATCTCCAAAGAGTATTCTACCAGTTGCCCCTCCAAGGAGGCTTCTTTATAAGTGTTCCTGTTCCATTACTACCTTACTAGGTTGCCTTGATAATGGGAAATCCAGAGTGAACAAGGGAGGAAAAGCTCTTTTGACTCTTCACGTTTGCTGGAACTAATATTACATACTTAAAATGGTGTGGCTTTCAGTTTAAAGTCGGGTCTCAATTTTCTTTCATGTTCTTAACCGTAGGAGCTAACTAAATTTCCATTTTCTTTAATTACATTAATTTATTAGCATTTTATCTAACTCACGGACTCTATCATATGACTTCAATAGTTGTTCAGGTATTAATGTTCTCCCATAATCCCAAGCATTAGTTTCTATTTCAGATTTTAGCTTTTCTTTTTCTTCTTCGTGACCATACATTATAATCCTTAAATCATGTTTGTTTTTCTTAAAATCTAAATAATAACCAATAATACGATAAAGAATAATTTTAACAAAGTCTTCCTCTGTCTCTTTAATTCTAACTTTTCCTTTATAACCGTTAACTTGAAGATAATTAAACTTTATAGTATTGGTCGATACGTTATAACTCATAGGTGCACTTAGATTATTGTCAAATTCACAAATAATATCCAAATTGTGCTCATTTAATGTGTTATTAATTATCTTTTCGATATCGCTTATATAAAGCATTTAGCTATCACTTCCCTTTTAAAGACTTACTTCATTATAGTATTAGCTTAAGTAATTCTTCCTTTATCAATATAATAAACTGTTTAGATATTAAAATCATACAGTTAAAAAACAAAGGAAATATTTACTATCTAATAATAAAGTGGTGTGTAAGTCCTACGAGAAAATTGTGAATAAGACCCCCTAAAAGGGAAGAGATTGCTTTTAATTACTCTTCCATACTTTCCTCCTTCTATTTATTTCAATTTGAAACTTTCTATCATTGGTTGTATTTCTTCTTGATATTCTTCCACCATCATTTCAAGTGAAAGCATTGTAAATCGGTTCTTTGCCTTTGGCAAAGGCGTCTATCGACATTTTCTAGTTACTCAATTTGAGTACAGATGTACATTCATCTGGTGAGTAAAAATGCTCAATAGATAAAGATTGACAACATTTTTATGGTGACTCATACTTGTAGTGATTAATATAACAGAATATTAAGAATATTGGAGGGGTAATTATGAATAAGATTTTCGTTCCTAACGCAATCGCTACTTTAACAAGACTTTTCTACAGTTCAACTACACTGAATGAGTATTTAGCGATGCGAACCGCTCAATTCTACATCGAAGACCTGAAGTTACTAAAAGACGTGGAAGCTGTTGCCTTGGCAATTGAAGATCAAAATGCTTTCGCTCTAATGTCTAAATTTAAATTATTTGATTATAAGGCTGCTGAAGAAATTGAAATAGCACTATCCGCTTCTGGCTATACGGAAGCAGAACTCAATGCTATGAATATAGAAATCTGAAATCATCGGGCCACTACCATTAACTGGTTCTAATATCTTTTTAGGGTACGAATAGTTTTCGTAACCTCTTGTTCCGCTAGTTCACTGAGCCTCTCAAATTGACCGCTATAATGTAGCAGTGTAAATCTGAATGAAGTAATTGTTCATGCAGGTCAAGAAGGCACTATATGCAATGTATAAGGTGGATAAAAAGCTGATGTGAGTAATATACGCCTCAGGCCCTAACGTTAAAAAGCTAGAAACTCTAATAAAGTTACCCGCGTTGAAAATAGCCTGTAATTATTACAATGATATGTAGGTGCCTCGGTAGCCACGAGGTACCTGCATATTTAATATGCACGTAAAATCCCCAAGAATATTTAAAATAATGTTGAAATGGAGGTGAATACACCGTCATGACCGAATATTATATTATGGAGAAGGTCGGCCCAAAGAAGTTTGTACTCAAAGAAGTTTTAAACTTCCACCGAATGTATAGAACTGCATCTCAAATCAAGCATCAACTCTACAAATTTACCGATTTAACCCAAATGTTAATAGCATAGAAATGAAGGTGAATAAGCTTTCACCCGGATGCACAATTGATGGAAAGTAGGAGAAGCCATGGAGAAATCGAAGAGTTTACAAGAAATCTATAATGCCAACCGACCAGAAAATAATGAGCTTTTCCGAGCGATACAACAACATCTTCAAATGAAGCATCCAGAAAAGCGAATGACAGCTATGAGAACCTTGCAAATAATTGTTGCCGATAGTGTTTCATCTGGAGAGCTGCGTAACGTGGAAAGTCGGCTTTTATACAGTTGAGTTGATACGAAAAAATTTCTTATCAACTAATCCAGTCCTGTGAGTTATGCAGTTCTGAAATTACCGAATACAGAAAGGAATAATCCCACCATTGAAAAAATTTTTAAACAAAATCAAAATAGCTGGCTCCATTTTGACCATCATACTCATGATTTTCACTTTCGGAATTATACTTTTCAACAAAGCTTTCACAGAGCCAGAAGTAGATATGAAGTATTACAAGATGGGGCATGTCGAACACAGGCCAAATATTTGGGAGGGCATGAGTAAAGAAGAATACCAAAAAATAAAATATTTAGAGGAACAGAAAACATTCAATTATGATCTTTACGAACCAGAGCTGCTTGACGCAGAAGGAAATCCGATTATTGAAGAAAATGTTGAATACTAAAAAAGATGTGACCGATTTGGACACATCTTTTTTGTTTACTTATAAATGCAATGCTCCGAAATTAGGCTTCGTTTTCTCAGTGGTAGAAATCCATTCTCCTAATTCATCGAAATATTTTTGAACTTCTTCTTTAGTTTTGGTTTCTGAAGCATCCCAAATATCTGATAAGAAATATCCTAAATCATTTGGATATGAAATTGATTCTCCGCCAAATGCTTTTTCAATAGCAGGACTGCCGTGTTTATCACCTTCGTCACCATGAATTTTCATAGTAATAACAGTCCATCCATTTTCTTTTTTTATAAGAGTGTAATTGTCATAATGGCCCCAACGATTGCTATGAACACGTAATTTAAAATCTTCACCGATATTATTCACATTTTCCCCTCTCTCCCCATAATATTACAATTGTATTTTACCACCAGAACGCAGTAAATGACGAACTTCACGGTATTTAATATCAGCAATTTAATATCCTTTTCTATCATTGTTACCAATGGTCGTTTAATCGTATTAAATTGTTCTCGATAATATTTCAAAGTATGAGGACGAAGATTCCTTAATTGGCAGTCTTCAAAGAATAATTTAAACATCAGATTTAACGTAAGTAGTTTTGTAACAATTCTTAATTCATCTTCCGATAGTAAATTTCTTCCTTTACTCATCGCACACTACCCCGCACAATATTTGTACATATTCTGTAGTGTGTGATACACACAAAAAAGCTTCACACAATTAAGTGTGAAGCTTGAAGTAATAGCTTTTCTTCGCTATTGGTGATACCGGTGGCCAGGGTCGAACCGGCACTCCAGATGAACACGATTTTGAGTCCTAAGATATTCCATAAAAGCTATATTTTCAGCATTATCAACGTTTTGTTAAAAAAAACCATTTTTATAGTAATACGATTACTGTTAATTATGCCTTTACTTGGTATACTCGTCAAGGTTCAAAATCTTTTCTTGTTAAATTTTGCTAGCCCTAATTGTTTATATTGATTGATAAGTAGTGCTTCATATCTTCTAGCATTTTCCTCTTGTTCAAACTCAGCTACAAATTGATATTCAAGAATTCCATTTTTCATTAGTGTTTTATGTTCCAAGTTTCTTCTATGTCCGAATTAATTTTATATACATAATCCTTTGTAATTCGACATACTTCAATGCAATCCTCTATTAATATATGAGTAACTATCAATTTTAAATCCATATTGGTAAAACCATTCAATAAAATTTTCAATATGTTAACTTTACATATTGAAAACCTTCGATATAACAATAGCGGAGGTTGATTACTTATGTTACCTACACGGGAGCAGCTTATACTACATCTATCAGACAAAATGACAAACCAAGACATTGCGAACATTTATGGGACTTCTTTTCAAAAGGTAATTCAGACACCATCCCGATTGATCTCCGTGGCAACCTCGCGATGTAGTTTATTCGATAAGAGTCTAGCGACTCTCCCATTGCTCTAAAATGATAAATATTTCCTGGAAATTTATAAATAAAAAAGCCGCGACAACTTCATGTACAACTGAATAATTTAATTTATGACATCAAAAGGAGGTGGTTGTATGAGTAATAAACGGCCAGATGTAGTCATTATAGTCAGAGATGAAGATGATTTTGAGAATATTGCTAAATTTGAAATAATCGGAAGCGCATCCCCGTGTAGAGAGTTCCTACGGGTAGGTGCTCCTATAAGTGATGTTGTATTATGTATGGTTAGGAATGGGTTTGTAAACGCTCAGGCTGAAAATGCTGTTATATTTTTCCGTCCTAGGTAATATATGACTTCAACTTGATGTTATCCTCTTCAGGTAGACTGTAAAAAAAGTGGACAAGGTATGATGTTCATAATAGTCGACTTGGAAGGGATTTTTTTATGGCTGTGTTAAATGTTAATGTTGATTTTTTAATATAATAGGAGAAACCCAAGAGGTATATGGGCTGCCCTTATACTTAATTGATATTTTTAATAATGCAGAACAAACAAAAGAAAAAGACGCTTCCCACGAGGACGGCGTCTTATTTTTGTTTATTCTTATTATTGAATTTCTAAATACGAGTGTTCGGGAGGGTGATATTCTATCATTTCCCGAATATCCGTCCATTCGAAGCTACATAGGAAAACAATAACTTACAAAGATTCAAGCGGTGAACACTTTGAAAATGAATCTTACGAATACAACCGAATAGTGTGACCTCATTCACGCTTTATAGGTACTAACCTGTATATGAGTAATATAAAATATAAATTTTAAAATAAAAAATAAGCCTCGATAGGCTCGTTTTTTATTAAAAGTTATTTTCGATAAATTTTGCTTCTTCATTTGAGTTAAGTGTTCCTGTAGCTCTCCCAACAGTTCCATTTTGATATTCCCAAAAGTAGTTATGATCTTGAGCAACGTTGTCAAAGTTTCCTTCTTTCCAACCAGTTACGATATTTAACAAATCACCTTTAAGCATGAAATCGCTATCATTCACAATCTCGTAAACTGCATTGATGTTTTCGGAATTCATCTCAACTGCTCCCCATTTCTCTTCCGCAATAACTTTTTGATGAGTCAAATGGTGCATAACATCCATAACTTCTTCTTGAGTTGAATTTTGGCTAAGACCAGTTTCATCTTGAACTCCACCAATTTCTGAAGTTTGTTCTTTCATATCTTCTTTCGCATCCTCATTTTTCGTAACATCCATGGCAGTAATTTCATTTGTATTTGGTTCATTATGAGTTGCTTCATACTTTTCAGCATTTTGTTGTAATGTTATTACCACTGCAAGAACTGCTGCAACAACTATAATTGCAACCACTGACCACCTAAATTTATTCATTATAAGTTCCTCCGAGTCATAGTTCAATTATCACTCATTTCAGTTACATCCTTTTATGGATAAGCTAACCATTATTATATTAACATAAACTATTAACAAATAATCTTAAACTATTAAGTAACCATATAGATAGATAGATATAAAATTTATATCTTATAATAAAAAAATTGAGCATAAGTTATTAATCCTCAAAATCATCTAAATCTAAATTTATTAGATGGGATTAATAATCACTCTGTATTGGCCAATAACTATTCCCTATATAATTCTATATAAAATTTATTGGAAACCAATACAGAGCATCCTGAGACTTCTGGGGACTATAATCTTACCAGTTAATCAATTGAACATTGGAATCTTTTAATCTTTCTTCAAATATCTCATAAGGATCAATTTGTCCATGCTTCAATTGGCTTTTATATAAGGTGTTTTCTAAGCAAGTTCTAAAGTAAGCTCCAAAGTTATCTATATCAGGATTTGCTTCTACCTCTTTTAAGACCCTATAACAAACTTCTTTACTCAATCCTCTCATCTTGGATTGAAACGGCACTAATCGCTCACGATGCCCCTTAGTATTGCGAATAAGGATCATCGAGTCTTCCCATCGTATATCATCCGTTTCTATACCAATCAATTCCGATGCCCTGACGCCTGTTTCGAGTAACAGCAGCATTATCGTATAATCCCTTACGCCAGTAAAAGTCCTCAAATCTGTAGATTTAAGTAGTTTATGTATTTGTTCGCGAGTAAACGTTTCTATAACAGTACGCCGGTCTTTAAAGTAGTTGAATGTTAGCAAAGGGATTCTTCGGGATATAACCGTGCTTATAAGCGAAATTAAAGAATGCTCTTATCGCCCTAAGCCGTGTATTAATCGAAACAATCTTTAACTCCAGAACATCCTTCGAATAGATAATAAATTGATTAATATGATCCGGCTTTATCTTCGCCGGCGTAGTGTCGAGTTCTAGCGTTTCTAACGCCTTTCTAAACGACATTAATTCGTTAGAGTAATAGGTTAATGTATGAGGACGCAAATTACGCAGATTTCCGTCTTGAAGGAATAGCATGAAGAGTTCGTCAAAGTTGAAACTATCGTGGATTACTTCGGATTGGATAACTTTCATTTCGCGTTGATTAAGTTGATTATTACGACGTGCCATAAATATCGCCTCATTCCGATTAGTTAGCGATACTACGCACACGATTGATCGCGCACGATATTTTACGTCAAATCGTGAAATTTACGCAAATAAAAAACGTTCCCTACCGAAGTAGAGAACGCTGACGTCACCGCATTTAAGGCGACTTCTTTTGATACCGGTGGCCGGGGTCGAACCGGCACTCCAGAGGAACACGATTTTGAGTCGTGCGCGTCTGCCAATTCCGCCACACCGGCATTTTTGTTGGAGGCGGCAACCGGAATCGAACCGGTGGTAAAGGTTTTGCAGACCTCTGCCTTACCGCTTGGCTATGCCGCCAACGTTTTTGGAGCGAAAGACGGGATTCGAACCCGCGACCCCAACCTTGGCAAGGTTGTATTCTACCACTGAACTACTTTCGCGAATGGCTGGGCTAGAAGGGATCGAACCTTCGCATGACGGAATCAAAATCCGTTGCCTTACCGCTTGGCTATAGCCCATTAACGTTATATTTATTATACCATTATTTATTAAAAAATGGGGCGACTGATGGGAATCGAACCCACGAATGCCTGAACCACAATCAGGTGCGTTAACCACTTCGCCACAACCGCCATTATAAAATTAAAATTGGCAGGGGTAGTAGGACTCGAACCCACACTGGAGGTTTTGGAGACCTCTGTTCTACCTTTAAACTATACCCCTGTAAATAAAATGGTGGAGGGGGGCAGATTCGAACTGCCGAACCCGAAGGAGCGGATTTACAGTCCGCCGCGTTTAGCCACTTCGCTACCCCTCCGCATATGGATGTTACTGGTGCCGGCAAGAGGACTTGAACCCCCAACCTACTGATTACAAGTCAGTTGCTCTACCAGTTGAGCTACACCGGCACTACAATGGTGGCCCAGGACGGAATCGAACCGCCGACACAAGGATTTTCAGTCCTTTGCTCTACCGACTGAGCTACTGAGCCAAACAATAAAAATGGCGGTCCCGACGGGAATCGAACCCGCGATCTCCTGCGTGACAGGCAGGCATGTTAACCGCTACACCACGGGACCATAGATTGCGGGGACAGGATTTGAACCTGCGACCTTCGGGTTATGAGCCCGACGAGCTACCGGACTGCTCCACCCCGCGACGTTAATAATGCTGCTATTGCATCAAGTTTTCGTGTTAACTGTTTCATCATATCTGATATATAGAAACAACTTGTTGCTTTTTAAAAAATGGTGGAGGATGACGGGATCGAACCGCCGACCCTCTGCTTGTAAGGCAGATGCTCTCCCAGCTGAGCTAATCCTCCATATGTTTTCGAAATGGTGACCCGTACGGGATTCGAACCCGTGTTACCGCCGTGAAAGGGCGGTGTCTTAACCGCTTGACCAACGGGCCAGTTGTAAATGGCGGAGAGCAAGGGATTTGAACCCTTGAGACAGGGTTACCCGTCTACACGATTTCCAATCGTGCTCCTTCGGCCACTCGGACAGCTCTCCAATAATGGCTCCGCAGGTAGGACTCGAACCTACGACCGTTCGGTTAACAGCCGAATGCTCTACCACTGAGCTACTGCGGAACGATATAAGCTTGGCGACGTCCTACTCTCACAGGGGGAAACCCCCAACTACCATCGGCGCTGAAGAGCTTAACTGCCGTGTTCGGAATGGGAACGGGTGTGACCT
>NZ_LGYA01000001.1:0-358142 GCF_001273755.1 Peribacillus butanolivorans | reverse complement strand
TCCATATGTTTTCGAAATGGTGACCCGTACGGGATTCGAACCCGTGTTACCGCCGTGAAAGGGCGGTGTCTTAACCGCTTGACCAACGGGCCAGTTGTAAATGGCGGAGAGCAAGGGATTTGAACCCTTGAGACAGGGTTACCCGTCTACACGATTTCCAATCGTGCTCCTTCGGCCACTCGGACAGCTCTCCAATAATGGCTCCGCAGGTAGGACTCGAACCTACGACCGTTCGGTTAACAGCCGAATGCTCTACCACTGAGCTACTGCGGAACGATATAAGCTTGGCGACGTCCTACTCTCACAGGGGGAAACCCCCAACTACCATCGGCGCTGAAGAGCTTAACTGCCGTGTTCGGAATGGGAACGGGTGTGACCTCTTCGCTATCGTCACCAAACATTATTAACATTTTTTTAAGACATATATTATTATAACATCTTTTTGAAAAAATGCAAGAAGAAATTTTCATTCCTTCAAAACTAGATAATAAGAAGGTATTTCATTTTTTAAAGCGTGGTTAAGTCCTCGATCTATTAGTATCAGTCAGCTCCACATGTCGCCACGCTTCCACCTCTGACCTATCAACCTGATCATCTTTCAGGGATCTTACTAGCTTGCGCTATGGGAAATCTCATCTCGAGGGGGGCTTCATGCTTAGATGCTTTCAGCACTTATCCCGTCCGCACGTAGCTACCCAGCTATGCCTTTGGCAAGACAACTGGTACACCAGCGGTGCGTCCATCCCGGTCCTCTCGTACTAAGGACAGCTCCTCTCAAATTTCCTGCGCCCGCGACGGATAGGGACCGAACTGTCTCACGACGTTCTGAACCCAGCTCGCGTACCGCTTTAATGGGCGAACAGCCCAACCCTTGGGACCGACTACAGCCCCAGGATGCGATGAGCCGACATCGAGGTGCCAAACCTCCCCGTCGATGTGGACTCTTGGGGGAGATAAGCCTGTTATCCCCGGGGTAGCTTTTATCCGTTGAGCGATGGCCCTTCCATGCGGAACCACCGGATCACTAAGCCCGACTTTCGTCCCTGCTCGACTTGTAGGTCTCGCAGTCAAGCTCCCTTGTGCCTTTACACTCTACGAATGATTTCCAACCATTCTGAGGGAACCTTTGGGCGCCTCCGTTACTCTTTAGGAGGCGACCGCCCCAGTCAAACTGCCCACCTGACACTGTCTCCCACCCCGATAAGGGGCGCGGGTTAGAATTTCAATACAGCCAGGGTAGTATCCCACCAACGCCTCCACCGAAGCTAGCGCTCCGGCTTCTCAGGCTCCTACCTATCCTGTACAAGCTGTACCAAAATTCAATATCAGGCTGCAGTAAAGCTCCACGGGGTCTTTCCGTCCTGTCGCGGGTAACCTGCATCTTCACAGGTACTATAATTTCACCGAGTCTCTCGTTGAGACAGTGCCCAGATCGTTACACCTTTCGTGCGGGTCGGAACTTACCCGACAAGGAATTTCGCTACCTTAGGACCGTTATAGTTACGGCCGCCGTTTACTGGGGCTTCGGTTCAAAGCTTCGCTTGCGCTAACCTCTCCCCTTAACCTTCCAGCACCGGGCAGGTGTCAGCCCCTATACTTCGCCTTGCGGCTTCGCAGAGACCTGTGTTTTTGCTAAACAGTCGCCTGGGCCTATTCACTGCGGCTTTTCTGGGCTATTCACCCTAAAAAGCACCCCTTCTCCCGAAGTTACGGGGTCATTTTGCCGAGTTCCTTAACGAGAGTTCTCTCGCACACCTTAGGATTCTCTCCTCGCCTACCTGTGTCGGTTTGCGGTACGGGCACCTTACATCTCACTAGAGGCTTTTCTTGGCAGCGTGGAATCAGGAACTTCGGTACTATATTTCCCTCGCCATCACAGCTCCGCCTTAATGGAAACGGGATTTGCCTCGTTTCCGGCCTAACTGCTTGGACGCGCATATCCAACAGCGCGCTTACCCTATCCTTCTGCGTCCCCCCATCGTTCAAACGATGTATAGGTGGTACAGGAATATCAACCTGTTGTCCATCGCCTACGCCTTTCGGCCTCGGCTTAGGTCCCGACTAACCCTGAGCGGACGAGCCTTCCTCAGGAAACCTTAGGCATTCGGTGGAAGGGATTCTCACCCTTCTTTCGCTACTCATACCGGCATTCTCACTTCTAAGCGCTCCACCAGTCCTTCCGGTCTGACTTCAACGCCCTTAGAACGCTCTCCTACCATCGACACCATACGGTGTCAATCCACAGCTTCGGTGATACGTTTAGCCCCGGTACATTTTCGGCGCGGAGTCACTCGACCAGTGAGCTATTACGCACTCTTTAAATGATGGCTGCTTCTGAGCCAACATCCTGGTTGTCTAAGCAACTCCACATCCTTTTCCACTTAACGTATACTTTGGGACCTTAGCTGGTGGTCTGGGCTGTTTCCCTTTCGACTACGGATCTTATCACTCGCAGTCTGACTCCCAAGAATAAGTATTTGGCATTCGGAGTTTGACTGAATTCGGTAACCCGTTGGGGGCCCCTAGTCCAATCAGTGCTCTACCTCCAATACTCTCATCTTGAGGCTAGCCCTAAAGCTATTTCGGAGAGAACCAGCTATCTCCAGGTTCGATTGGAATTTCTCCGCTACCCACACCTCATCCCCGCACTTTTCAACGTGCGTGGGTTCGGGCCTCCATTCAGTGTTACCTGAACTTCACCCTGGACATGGGTAGATCACCTGGTTTCGGGTCTACGACCTCATACTCATTCGCCCTATTCAGACTCGCTTTCGCTGCGGCTCCGTCTTATCAACTTAACCTCGCATGAAATCGTAACTCGCCGGTTCATTCTACAAAAGGCACGCCATTACCCATTAACGGGCTTTGACTACTTGTAGGCACACGGTTTCAGGATCTATTTCACTCCCCTTCCGGGGTGCTTTTCACCTTTCCCTCACGGTACTGGTTCACTATCGGTCACTAGGTAGTATTTAGCCTTGGGAGATGGTCCTCCCTGCTTCCGACGGGATTTCTCGTGTCCCGCCGTACTCAGGATCCACTCAGGAGGGAACGAAGTTTCAACTACAGGGTTTTTACCTTCTTTGACGGACCTTTCCAGATCACTTCATTTACCCCGTTCCTTTGTAACTCCATGTTGAGTGTCCTACAACCCCAAGAGGCAAGCCTCTTGGTTTGGGCTAATTCCGTTTCGCTCGCCGCTACTCAGGAAATCGCATTTGCTTTCTCTTCCTCCGGGTACTTAGATGTTTCAGTTCCCCGGGTCTGCCTTCAGTACCCTATGTATTCAGGTAAAGATACTGTTCCATTACGAACAGTGGGTTTCCCCATTCGGAAATCTCCGGATCAAAGCTTACTTACAGCTCCCCGAAGCATATCGGTGTTAGTCCCGTCCTTCATCGGCTCCTAGTGCCAAGGCATCCACCGTGCGCCCTTTCTAACTTAACCGTTAAAAAAGATCTTACTGATGCTTTGAAAAAATTAATTGCCTTCTATCTATTATCTAGTTTTCAAGGAACAAAGAAGAAAAAATTCCATCACAACGTGATGAGATCTTTCGAATCTGAATGAATTACTCATTCAAAACTGAACAAAACAAAAGCGCTCTCGTATTTATCCTTAGAAAGGAGGTGATCCAGCCGCACCTTCCGATACGGCTACCTTGTTACGACTTCACCCCAATCATCTGTCCCACCTTAGGCGGCTGGCTCCATAAAGGTTACCTCACCGACTTCGGGTGTTACAAACTCTCGTGGTGTGACGGGCGGTGTGTACAAGGCCCGGGAACGTATTCACCGCGGCATGCTGATCCGCGATTACTAGCGATTCCGGCTTCATGTAGGCGAGTTGCAGCCTACAATCCGAACTGAGAATGGCTTTATGGGATTCGCTTACCTTCGCAGGTTTGCAGCCCTTTGTACCATCCATTGTAGCACGTGTGTAGCCCAGGTCATAAGGGGCATGATGATTTGACGTCATCCCCACCTTCCTCCGGTTTGTCACCGGCAGTCACCTTAGAGTGCCCAACTGAATGCTGGCAACTAAGATCAAGGGTTGCGCTCGTTGCGGGACTTAACCCAACATCTCACGACACGAGCTGACGACAACCATGCACCACCTGTCACTCTGTCCCCCGAAGGGGAACGCCCTATCTCTAGGGTTGTCAGAGGATGTCAAGACCTGGTAAGGTTCTTCGCGTTGCTTCGAATTAAACCACATGCTCCACCGCTTGTGCGGGCCCCCGTCAATTCCTTTGAGTTTCAGCCTTGCGGCCGTACTCCCCAGGCGGAGTGCTTAATGCGTTAGCTGCAGCACTAAAGGGCGGAAACCCTCTAACACTTAGCACTCATCGTTTACGGCGTGGACTACCAGGGTATCTAATCCTGTTTGCTCCCCACGCTTTCGCGCCTCAGTGTCAGTTACAGACCAGAAAGTCGCCTTCGCCACTGGTGTTCCTCCAAATCTCTACGCATTTCACCGCTACACTTGGAATTCCACTTTCCTCTTCTGCACTCAAGTTCCCCAGTTTCCAATGACCCTCCACGGTTGAGCCGTGGGCTTTCACATCAGACTTAAGGAACCACCTGCGCGCGCTTTACGCCCAATAATTCCGGACAACGCTTGCCACCTACGTATTACCGCGGCTGCTGGCACGTAGTTAGCCGTGGCTTTCTGGTTAGGTACCGTCAAGGTACCAGCAGTTACTCTGGTACTTGTTCTTCCCTAACAACAGAACTTTACGACCCGAAGGCCTTCTTCGTTCACGCGGCGTTGCTCCGTCAGACTTTCGTCCATTGCGGAAGATTCCCTACTGCTGCCTCCCGTAGGAGTCTGGGCCGTGTCTCAGTCCCAGTGTGGCCGATCACCCTCTCAGGTCGGCTACGCATCGTCGCCTTGGTGAGCCATTACCTCACCAACTAGCTAATGCGCCGCGGGCCCATCTATAAGTGACAGCCGAAACCGTCTTTCCATCTTCTCTCATGCGAGAAAAGAACGTATCCGGTATTAGCTCCGGTTTCCCGAAGTTATCCCAGTCTTATAGGCAGGTTGCCCACGTGTTACTCACCCGTCCGCCGCTAATCTCAGGGAGCAAGCTCCCATCGATTCGCTCGACTTGCATGTATTAGGCACGCCGCCAGCGTTCGTCCTGAGCCAGGATCAAACTCTCCGAAGAAATGTTTGACTTGCTCATTTTGCTTTTTGATAGTGTGTGCTCACTTAAAAAATTAACGTTGGCGCTTTGTTTTGTTCAGTTTTCAAAGAGCAATTTCGTTGTCGTTTACTTCGTAAGCGACTTTTACATCTTATCATGTTGTCGACTGTTTTGTCAACATGTTTTTTTGATGTTTTTTGTTTTGTTGAAGCTGCGAAAGCTGATGTCCCGCAGCGACATGTATTAATATAACACCTAGATTATTAATGGTCAACACTAAAAATGATTTTTTTGAAATATTTTTTTATACTCTATAAAATCGATGATAAACGTCTTGTCCTTTTGTTTCCACTTTGATGACATCTATTACTTTCTTCTCTATTAAGTATTCTAACAGAACACCTAGATCTACTGAATAAAACTTAAGTTCCGGATGATCCATTAACTCTGCAATTGTCCAAGGATCTTCTTTTGTACTCATTATTTCAGCTAAATGCTGTGAACCCGTATTCGTCCTAGAGTAAATAAGAAATTCACTCGCAAGGAAAAGAAGTTCCAATCTTTTTTCAAGCGTTTCCTCACTACTAATCAATTCTTTATACAACTTATAGATTTCAGGTTCCATATGTTTCACTTGGTTCCAGACTGTAACTTCTGGATAAAAACCTTGTTCTATTACTTCTAAACGAGCTAAGTGATGCAGGGAATGAACAATATGGTTATATGCATCAAGATAATGACCTTTTTCAAAGAAGCCTTTTCCATCCATATATCTGCGAATTAACTTCGCAAACTCCATCCCTATCTTCAACTTCCTTCCATAAAAAGGGAACTCTCGAATTTCGGTTTTCAAATGATCCAAATATTCATTTCGGTCAAAAAGGACCTTTCCGTTATAAATCCAGTCAACTACTTTTCGGTTTGTACCTAATAGAAGCCATTCTTTTAGTTGTTCTTCCTTTACGATATGTAAAGCTGCCTTTTTGTCCTGGTATGTGTAGTGTTTTAAAAACACTGACTCTTCTGCTTCATCTACAATAACAAAAAGAATGTAGTCAAATGTATCGGTAATCGGGCTGTTATTTTCTCTTTTTTCTATTAACAAGATTCCAAGTGTAGATTTTAAACTTGCTCGCTCTTGATAAATCGGGCGAAGGATATCTTCCATTATAAATTCCTCCAAAACCTTTTTTTTTTTACATTCGACAAAACTCTTCAAAATCCTGTATTTCACCTAGATGATATTTACAAAAACAACATATTCAAAAGTAATATGTATCCTTTATTTCTTTTTTGTTCCATCCGTAGTTTATGTTATAGTTAAAGTTATATTTTAGGAGGGACAATCCATGGCTAAATATTCTAGCAAAATCAATAAAATCCGTACATTTGCTTTAAGTTTGATTTTCATCGGCTTTATTGTGATGTATCTCGGACTTTTCTTTAAAACACACCCTATTGTTATGACACTTTTTATGGGTCTAGGTCTTTTATTCATAATTGCAAGTACCGGCGTTTATTTTTGGATTGGAATGCTTTCTACAAAATCGATCCAGGTTGTATGTCCTAACTGTAGTAAACCTACAAAAATATTAGGGCGTGTGGATATTTGCATGCATTGTGAAGAACCATTGACCCTTGATAAAAAGTTAGAAGGCGAAGAATTTAACGAAAAATATAATCGCAAAAGCCTGCAAGACTAAATAACCCCTTAAGAGAGCTTATTTCTCCCAGGCAAATGGTCCAAGATTAATTGTATCATTTTTTTGCAACAAAAAAAAAGTTCCAACCAAGTGGCGGAACTTTTTTTAATGTGCTTCTTTTTTTGAGCACTCTGTACAGTCTCCATAGATTTCCATCCGATGGTGACTAACATTGAAACCGGTGACCTGTGCTGCAAAATGTTCGACTTCGTCCAATGCCGGGTAATCAAAATCTACAATTTTTCCGCAGGTTTGGCAGATTACATGATAATGATTCGTCGTTACAAAATCAAATCTTGCTGAAGAATCACCATAGGTAAGTTCTTTAACCAATCCTACTTCGCGGAACACACGCAAGTTGTTATAAACCGTAGCCACACTCATATTGGGAAACTTACCTTCTAGCGCTTTATATATATCATCTGCGGTAGGGTGAGACATAGAGCTTATCAAATATTCAAGTATCGCATGGCGTTGAGGAGTTATTCTTACACCGGTATCTTTAAGGGAATCCAACGCTTCTTTTAACTGAACTTCAGACACCGCCATCCACCTCTTTTTCTCATTAAGTATGAATTATTAAATTATAATATTTATAAATAGTGTACCTTTTATACGTTGATTTTGTCAATATTTCATCTGTTTATCGATTCATTTTTAGTTTATTCATTAACCCTTTAAATCTTTCCCATTTTCTAATTGTGCCTAGTATCCTTTTAATAGATCAATGACGTTGATAAAGTCTTTTCCATCTATCCAGGAATTCATGCATGTTTTTTCGAAAATTGAAAAGGTTCTAGGTAAATATTCACTGCTTTTACTCGAAAGATGCGGTGTGACCATTACATTTTCCATACGCCAAAACGGATGTCCCTTTTCTAAAGGTTCTGGATCGAATACATCTAAAATGGCATGAGCAATTTCCCTGTTTTGTAAAACCTCTATCAACACTTCCTCTTTAACCAGATCACCTCGTCCAATATTCACGAAGACAGCAGAACCTTTCATAGCTTTAAAGTGTTCTTTTTGCTACAGATTCTGTGTTTCAATCGTACTTGGCAGAACAGATACGATGTAATCTGCTTCCGGTAATACATCAACTAACTCAAAATAAAGACGATCAATGTGCTGCTCCGCTACGATTGACCCCAATTGTGGTCATCCTAAAGGCTTTCCCAAGACGCGCTACCTCTCCGCCAATTGCACCAGCACCAAGAATGAGTATCGATTTCCCATTCAATTCTCCTACTTCTATCTTTCAATCCCACAGCTCGTCTGCTTCATTCTTGATAAGCTGTTTCAATTTCTTTTCGTACTGTAAAAGCATCCCAATCGTGCACTACCAAAATCCCGCGCTTCTCAATGGCTTTATTAATTCCATACCTGCACGCATAACCATAACCCACTTTAAATTCGGTGCTTTCTCAATTGTCTCATCTGTTAAATCTTCGCCGTATGTAATTAAGATTTTTGCTTCACGAAGTGGTTCATCCCCCCAATCCTATTGTTAAATGAAATTCAAAGCAGGAAAGGTATCCTCCATCTGCTTTTGGATGTCTTCGTTTGGAATAATTGTTGAAAGTACTAACATGTTTATCTCACCTTTTAATTAACATAAAAAAACACGGGCTCTGTATGTCCCGTGCAACTTTCTCTGAGGAGGTATTCCCTTAATAAAGCATATTCAGGTGTCCTCTTTTTGAGTTGGACAAAAGCCTTACCCCTGATAAAAAAGGCTTTATTTTAATAAATTTGGATTTAAAGCACTTAGTTCCGGCAACATAAAAATGCCATCCCTTCGGATCAGAATGTCATCAAAGTAGATATCACCACCGCCATATTCAGGACGCTGGATCAAAACCATATCCCAATGTGTAGAAGAACGGTTACCATTATCAGCCTCTTGATAGGCTTGGCCAGGAGTTAGATGCAGACTGCCACATATTTTCTCATCAAACAAAATATCGTCCATTGGCTCCATAATGTATGGATTGATTCCAAGCGCGAATTCCCCAATAAAACGGGACCCTTCATCTACATCGAGAATCTCGTTCATTTTAGAATTTTGATTAGAAACTGCTTTCGTGATTTTCCCCTTTTGTATGGTTAAAACTATGTCACGAAAGGTGATTCCTTGATATGTTGAAGGTGTGTTGAAAGCTACCCTACCATGAACACTCTCTTTTACGGGTGCCGTGAACACTTCCCCGTCAGGTAGATTGTTTTTCCCAGCGCATATGACAGCCGGCATTCCTTTAATGGAAAAGGTGAGATTTGTCCCAGGTGAAACAATCCGGACTTTTTCAGTACGCTCCATTAATTGCTTAAGCGGTTTCAGTGCCACTTCCATTTTCCCGTAATCCATTGTGCACACGTTTAATAGAAAGTCTTCGTACCTTCTAAAGCTCATACCTGCTTTTTGTGCTAATCTGACGTTCGGGTAATTAAGTAAAACCCAACGCCGGTTGTTTACATAGAAAAGAGTCGACGACTTCATCGCTTCCCCATGAAGACGATGCCTCTCTGCAGGAACATCTGCCAATTCAGCATCGTTTTCTTCACTGGAGATGATTATTATCGCATCAATATCAGTATATTTCCTCAAAGTCCATTGTGATAAGGTATCAAGTTGTTCCTTCTCATTCCCTTTTAACAAGTGTCGGCTTATTTCATCGTCTTCCAGTTCGACATATGGATATGCACCGATTCTGTATGTTTCATCAATCAGCTCTTTCAATAGCGGTTTCATGTTGATATGACCCCGTATCAAGATTCTCTCTTTTGGCTGTAATTGTACGGAATGATGAATCAGCCTTTCAGCAAGCTTGGTTATTCGCTTATCCTTCATCTGGCTGTACCTTATTTTTCTAGATCACGAAGAGTTTCAAGCGCTTCTTCGACATGGCCTTTGACTTTTACCTTACGCCATTCTTTAACTATCGTTCCTTCCTTATCAATCAGAAAAGTTGAACGTTCAATGCCCATATATTCCTTGCCGAAGTTCTTTTTTAATTTCCATACATCATATAATTCAGCAGCTTCTTGATTTTCGTCAGCTAGTAGCAGAAAAGGTAACCCATATTTTTCAATAAATTTTTCATGACGCGCCGCCGGATCTGGACTAATCCCTATGATAACAGCATTCAATTCCTCAAACTGCTCATTGTGGTCACGGAAATCACAGGCCTCCGTTGTGCAACCAGGCGTCATGTCTTTCGGATAAAAATATAAAACAACGTGTTTGCCCTTAAAATCCGATAGGGAAACTTTTTCACCGTTGTTTGCAGGAAGTTGAAAATCCGGTGCTTTTTCTCCAATTTTAACAGTCATTCTTACCCCTCCATTTCTTTCATTATGGTAAGCGTACCCAATAATTGAAAGAAACACAACTTTCATTTATTCTTCCTTTCCTTCTGCTCTAAGTCAATCACTGTCCGGATCACAAACGCTGCCGGGAGAGTGTATCCAATGAACGCCTGGATTGTCGCAATCATCCTGCCCATGCCTATCGGGGCTATATCTCCATACCCTACTGAAAACATTGTCATTGCACTAAAATAAAAAGAAGTCTTCAGTTGCTCGTAAAAACTGCCGTCCAAACGATTGCCCATATCAAGAATCACCGAATGATTCTGAAGCTCGTATAATAAATAAATCAGTGCAAAACCTACTAATATCGTCGCATATAAATTGCCGAGCCACAGCATATCCTCTAGAGAAAACTTTTTTCCTCCCGACTCAACAAGAAATAACGTTCGAATGCTCATCACCATGCAAAAAATAATCCCTGCAATCAAGATGTAAAAAGTCATCCCCCACGCCTCATTTCAAAACAACCCACTCCCCCTATACATACTCCCCGTCCAAACAATATATTCTTTATTTAGGGGTCAGACCCCATTTCCCGAGACTTTTTTCCTTGTTGACCATTTTAGTCGGGATATGATAAGCTTGTCTAAATTTTTATAATAGTTTTTATTTTATAAATATTTGTTGCCTGCAGTTTAATTTACAGCGGGTTTGTGAAATTTCATATGTGGAAATAGGTTCCTAATTTTTTTAGGATTAAAAGGGAAGTCCGGTGAAATTCCGGCACGGTCCCGCCACTGTAATAGGAATGTTAGCGCTATGCAATATGCCACTGATTTTCGGATTGGGAAGGCCTGCCGCTAATAAGATTCCTAAAGTCAGGAGACCTGCCTGTTTCGACAACACTGTTTTAACCTACGGAGAATAGGGAAGTGTTAGGGACCTTATAATTTTAAGGGGTTTTTGTATACCCCTTTATTTTAAGCATTTCTAACTTTCTCTTTTGACGGTTAGGGGTGCTTTTTTTGTTGTTATTTTATTTAAAGAAAAAAGAATGTAGGAGGATGGGAATATTGAAAAGTAGTAGTTTAGGGTACCCTCGAATTGGGGAAGATCGTGAATGGAAACGCACATTAGAAGCTTACTGGTCCGGAAAAATCGATGAATCGGAGTTTACGGCACAGCTAGAAGCCATCCGTTTAGGCAACTTACAAAAGCAAAAGGACCAAGGTATTGATATTATTCCTGTCAATGACTTTACTTTATATGATCAAATGCTCGATATGTCTGTAATGTTCGGTCTTGTTCCTGAGCGTTATTCAGCCTATAAAGGCGGCACCGTTCCCCTTTCTGTATATTATTCTATGGCTCGCGGAAACAAGGATGAAGTTGCTTCTGAAATGACGAAATGGTTCAATACAAATTATCACTATATCGTTCCCGAATTAAAACAGTCACAGCTGATTTTGACAGAAAATAAACCACTTGCTTCTTATCGCGAAGCCAAAGAAAAACTAGGAATTGAAGCTAAGCCCGTGTTAGTCGGACCTTATACTTTTATTACTCTTTCTAAAGGCTACAATAAACAAGATGTACCTGGAATCGTCCTTAGTCTCCTGCCTTTATACACACAAATTCTGCAAGAGCTAGAACAAGAAGGCGTGAAGTGGGTGCAAATGGATGAACCCTCCCTTGTTTCTTCCATTTCTAAAGATGATATGCAAACTGTTACTTACTTATATGAAAAATTGAATGAAGCAGCTCCAAACTTGAACATCATGCTACAAACATACTTTGATGCGGTAGAGCACTACCAAGAGGTGATTGAATTACACGTTCAAGGGATCGGTCTTGATTTTGTCCATGATAAAGGGAAAAATCTTAGTAATCTCCAAGAATTCGGCTTCCCGAAAGACAAAGTGCTCGGTGCAGGTGTGATTGATGGGAAAAACATATGGCTTTCCGATTTATCGAAAAAGAATCAGTTGATCAAGACCATCACAAAAACCGTAGCCGAAGACCAAATTTGGCTTCAACCCTCTTGCTCCCTGCTTCATGTACCAGTAACGGTTCGTAATGAGACGGCTCTTACTAAAGATGTGCAACAGGCCCTTGCTTTTGCTGATGAGAAGCTTGAAGAAATCACTCTACTAGTTAAAGGTAGTAATCAAGGTGCCGAAGCAATTGCTGAAAAAGTAGCCGCTAACAAATTAGCACTTCAAACGTTAGCAAGTTCAAATGCGCGAAATCATAAAGACGTCCAAACTGGTGTCGAACAGGCGAAGAGTCAAACAGCCGGCCGTCAGCTGCCATTTAAAGAGCGTTATCAAAAACAACAGGAATTTTTCAAACTGCCTTTCCTTCCATCAACAACAATCGGAAGCTTTCCGCAGACGGCTGAAGTAAAACAAGCCCGCGGAAAATTCAAACGAGGGGAATGGACTGCTGCACGATATGAAACATTTGTTAACGAAGAAATCAGCAGATGGATCGATATCCAGGAAGAAATCGGCTTGGATGTTCTTGTTCACGGAGAGTTTGAACGAACAGATATGGTTGAATTTTTCGGTCATAAGCTAGGTGGATTCGTTTTCCTTGAAAAGGGATGGGTGCAATCTTACGGTTCTCGCTGCGTAAAACCCCCTGTTATCTATGGCGATGTGCATTTCATCGAGCCGATGACAGTCCGTGAAAGTGTGTACGCACAATCTCTGACTAAGAAAACAGTAAAAGGAATGCTGACAGGTCCTGTAACGATTCTAAACTGGTCATTTGTCCGTGATGATATTTCACGGGAGAATGTTTGCTACCAGTTAGCGCTTGCCTTGGAAAAAGAAGTGGGAGCGTTAGAAACTGCCGGAATCAAAATGATCCAGGTGGATGAGCCTGCCCTTAGAGAAGGTCTGCCCCTGAAAAAAAGCGACCGCGAAGAATACCTAAAATGGGCTGTGAACTCCTTCTTGATTTCTACTTCAAGTGTGGAAGATACAACGCAAATTCACACGCATATGTGTTATTGCGATTTCAACAGCTTCATGGATGTCATCTCTTCCTTGGATGCCGATGTGATTTCCATCGAAACATCTCGCAGCCACGGTGAACTTGCTTCCGCATTTGAGGAAAAAACATATGAAAAGGGCATTGGCTTAGGCGTATATGATATTCACAGCCCACGCGTTCCTGCAGTCGAGGAAATGGTCGATATGATTGAACGAGGCATCAAAGTATTAGATAAAGATCAATTTTGGATTAACCCGGACTGCGGTCTGAAAACAAGGGGCGTTCCTGAAACCGTTGCTTCTTTGAAAAATATGGTGGAAGCCGCAACAATCGTTCGCAAAAACCTATTGGTCAATCAACAGGCAAATGACTGAAAAAGGTATTGATTTTACAAACGCTAATCCTACCCGGCAGTCACGGACTTTTTTAACGGATCTTGTTTTCCCACCAGATACAAATCATCACAACACCATCTTTGGCGGTAAAGTTATGGCCTATGTAGATAAAATCGCCTGCATTTCAGCAATGCGCCATTGCCGAAAACCAGTTGTGACAGCATCAAGCGATTCCTTTGACTTTTTGGCACCAATCAAGACAGGGGATGCGATTAACCTAGAGGCCTTTGTCACCTGTGCCCATCGGACGTCGATGGAGGTATTTGTAAAAGTGGAGCGAGAGAACCTATTAACCGGTGAAAAACAGCTTACAGCCCGCGCTTTTTTAACGATGATAGCAATAGACGAAGATGGAAAACCCACCCCCGTTCCTCAGGTATTTCCGGAAACGGAAGAGGAAAAGCTGCAATTTGTACAAGCACAAGCTAGATATATTGAAAGAAAGAATAAGCGTAAATAAGAAAAATCCCTTCAACAGTATTAATGTTGAAGGGATTCTTTAGTTTCCGGCCCCGCGGTACCTTTTCACTCCCTGATTCCAAATGAAAACAGATACAGTGAAAAAGACAAGCCCGATAACCGGTGTTGCAAATGCATAAGCATACCACTCTTCTTTTCTAAGAAAATAAGAGGCTGGATACACTCCGACAAACGCGAATGGAAGCACCCATGTAAGGACAAACCGAATAACCTTGTTATAAATATCAACAGGATAGCGGCCGTAGTTCCCAATATTGTACATCATGGGCATAATTGAGGTTTTCGCATCCGACCAGAACCCAATGCTTGCAATCGCTACAAAGATGGCCGCATAAGCAAGTGCCCCGCCGACTGCAAAAATCACAAAGAGAATAGGATCATACCAGGCAAGTTCGAGATTCAATGAAGCACCTGAATAGAAAATAATGATCAAGCCGGTCACAACACCAAATAATGATTCAAGCTCAATTCTTTCCAAAATGACTTGAAAAAGGCTGTGGATCGGCCTAGTTAATATTCGGTCCATCTCACCTTTAACGATATAGCGATCATTGAAATCCCAGATATTAAAAAATGAAGAAAAAAGAGCGAATGGTATAAGGAAGAATCCGTATATAAAAATAATTTCTTCACGACTCCAACCGCTTAAAAATTGCGTATGTCCGAAAACAACTAAGATAAATACCAGATTCACGACCTGATTCAATAGGTCAGATAGAATTTCCATGAAAAAATCGGCACGGTACTGCAATCTCGTTTTCATATATTGGCTTACATATTGAAAAAACATCGATACATAGAACATCTCATCAACCCCCTTGAATAATCAGCTGTTTTTTTGCGACTATCCATAAAAGCTGAATTGGTATTATGAGAATGATGACCCAAATCAATTGCTGTAAAAGGGCCATGCCGATGTCGCCTGAGCTATAACCGTTAGTGAAAATCATGCTTGGTACATAGCTGATTCCTTGAAAAGGCAAATACTTCATTACTTCTTGCGCCCATATTGGGTAAAAACTGATTGGTAGCAACAGCCCGGAAAATAAATCAATGATGACCCTTTTTGCCCGGATTAACCCTGCGTTGTTATATAAGAAAAATGTAGTGATTCCCGTTAATAAGTTAATTTGTGTATTGATGATGAAACTGAACAGCAAGGAAATGCCGAATATTCCCCACGTTGCCGGTTCATGTGGCAATTCGATAGGAAAAATAAAAGCTACCAGCAGCATACCTGGAATGGAAAAGAAGAAGAAACGGAATATTCCCTCTCCCAGTCCTTGCATCGTTTTCATACCTAAATAGTTATAAGGTCGAATCATTTCGATGGCAACCTTGCCGTCTTTTATTTCATTAGCAATTTCACGGTCAATATTATTAAAATAAAAAGCACGCGCCATCCAGGCAACCGCTACATAGGTTGTCATCTGCATACTTGAAAGTCCTTCGATGGAGCTTTTATCCCCATATATGGCATTCCATAAGAAATAATAAGCACCAATATTGATGCTATAAATTAAAATACCGGTATAATAATCCGTTCGATACGCAAGCATCATCAAAAAACGCATGCGAATCATAGCAAGATATTTCCCCATGGTCCTCTCCCTTCTTGTCAGACACGTTGTTTCTTAATGGTACGAGAGTCAGACCGTGCCTTCTTCATAAATATTACGAACAATCTCTTCGATAGAGGTTTCATGAATTTTGACGTCCTTAATTTTAAAATGTGATACGACCGCAGAAACAAGCTGTGAAATATGATCACTTTCCTCTTTCATCATAGCCATGTAAGTTTGATGTTTTTCATCGTATACCCAGTTCGCGGTAAACGGCAGCGGTAAGGATTGCAATTCG
This sequence comes from Peribacillus butanolivorans, assembly GCF_001273755.1. GTDB lineage: Bacteria > Bacillota > Bacilli > Bacillales > DSM-1321 > Peribacillus > Peribacillus butanolivorans. The sequence goes on along the minus strand of NZ_LGYA01000001.1, from coordinate 342,243 downwards.
TGTAACTCAACCGGCTCAATAAATTGAAAGTGAACCTGTTTTTCCTCCGCCCAATTATCTTTCAAACTCTGCAGTTCCCCATCATAAATAATCTGGCCTTCATCAAGCATGATTACGCGCTCACACAAAGCCTCTATGTCTCCTAAGTCATGGGTAGTCAAAAGGATTGTCGTGTTATATTTTTTATTGATTTCTTTCAAAAACTCGCGAATTTTCATTTTCACGAGCACATCAAGGCCAATCGTCGGCTCATCTAAGAACAGCAGCGGTGGATTGTGAATCAGTGCTGCAGCAAGCTCACAGCGCATCCGCTGGCCAAGTGAAAGTTTACGCACCGGTTTGTCGAGCAAAGGGCCGATATCGAGCGTCTTGATCACATGTTCCATATGGTCGTTATATTGTTCATCTGATACTTTGTAGACTTTTTTCAGCAACCGGAAGGATTCTTGAACTGCGATATCCCACCACAGCTGGGAGCGCTGACCAAATACAACCCCGATTGTCTGTGTGAACTTTTCCCGTTCTTTATGTGGATTCATGCCATTTACCGTAATTTCACCCGCTGTTGGCTCTAAAATACCTGTCAGCATTTTAATCGTTGTCGATTTCCCTGCACCATTTTCCCCGATATAAGCTACCATCTCACCCTTTTTTACAGTAAAATTAATATCGTTAACAGCAGGAACAATTTTATAATTTCTTGTAAGTAAATCGCGAAAGGCCCCTTTTAAACCAGATCGGCTTGATACCGACTTAAATTCCTTCCGCAGCTGTTTCACTTGAATTGCATCACTCATTCTATTTTTTCCTCCGTAATCTCTTGTCCTAATGAATTAGTTTATCCAACCTCAGCTTTTTAGACAATAAAAATGCCTAGATGCAAAGGACTATTTTCAGGGAAAATTTTGGCGTTGCATGAGATACATATATAAAGGAGACAAGTATGCTATGAATCTTAAACAATTATTACTATCCCAAATCGAAAAGGTCGTTATCAATCTTCGATATGATTTCCTTTACGAAGATGAATACGATGAAATATTATGCCAAGTTGTCCAAAGGGATTCCTCCGGATCGATTGAAAACACCCCCTTAAGCTTCCACTTGCATATTAATGAAGAAAAAGGAACCGGCCACCTTATCTTCTACCAAGCCCTAGGTGAAATCAAACGCCAAAGCTTTGACATCGAAAACCCTACCACCATCCTGAACATCCTATCCTTTATAACTGAAGTTTTGGGGTCAGACCCTATTTCCCAAACAAAATAAAATGCGAAGAAGCCTGCTGTTTCTAGGGTTTCAGCGTTTTTATTAGGGGCCAGACCCTATTTCCCAGCCTTTCACCCCAGATTTCTGGCCAGAAAAGTGCTATGATTAAGGGGATTATGATTGTATTTTTAGGAGGTTTTTAGATTGGATTTTAGTAATTCAGAGCTTTTACATAAAGAAGCATTGGAGCATATTGTCGGAGGGGTCAACAGCCCTTCTCGTTCTTATAAAGCAGTAGGCGGCGGTTCACCGGTAGCCATGGATCATGCCAAGGGAGCTTACTTCTGGGACGTCGATGGCAACAAGTATATCGATTATCTAGCGGCATACGGGCCGATCATCACTGGCCACGCCCACCCCCATATAACAGAGGCGATTACAAAAGCAGCTGAAACAGGTGTTTTATACGGTACGCCCACTAAACACGAAGTCAAGTTCGCCAAAATGCTGAAAGAAGCGATTCCATCCCTAGATAAAGTCCGCTTCACCAATTCAGGTACTGAATCTGTTATGTCCACCATCCGTGTGGCCCGCGCTTATACTGGACGCGACAAAATCATCAAGTTTGCCGGCTGTTACCATGGTCACTCCGATCTTGTTCTCGTAGCTGCAGGTTCAGGTCCGTCTACGCTTGGAACACCGGACTCTGCTGGTGTGCCGAAAAGTATTGCACAAGAAGTCATCACGGTGCCTTTCAATGATATCGAGCCATTTAAAGAAGCGCTTAACAAATGGGGCAATGAGATTGCTGGTGTCCTAGTCGAGCCGATTGTCGGCAACTTTGGAATCGTCGAGCCAAACCCAGGCTTCTTAGATGAAGTCATCTCTCTATCTCATGAAGCCGGTTCACTTGTTATTTTTGATGAAGTCATCACCGCTTTCCGTTTTATGTACGGTGGAGCACAGGACCTTTTGGGAATTCAGCCTGACCTGACTGCTCTTGGAAAAATAATCGGTGGAGGCCTTCCAATCGGCGCTTATGGCGGTAAAAAAGAAATCATGGAAACTGTAGCACCGCTCGGACCTGCCTACCAAGCAGGAACGATGGCAGGTAATCCAGCTTCCATGCTTTCTGGGATTGCATGCTTAGAAGTTCTAAAAGAAGAAGGTCTATACGATGAGCTTGATCGCTTAGGAAAAATCCTCGAAGAAGGTATCCTAAAAGCAGCTCGCCAATATAATGTCCCTATCACTACTAACCGCCTTAAAGGGGCTTTAACCATCTACTTCACAACAGAAAAAATTGAAAATTATGAGCAGGCAGAAAACACGGATGGCGAAATGTTCGGTAAGTTTTTCAAGCTTATGCTTCACCAAGGCATCAATTTGGCACCGTCAAAATATGAAGCTTGGTTCTTGACATTAGCTCACACAGATGATGATATCGCTTATACTCTAAAAGCGGTTGAACATGCATTCAAAAACCTAATATAAGAAATAAAAAAGCATAATTATGCAATTTTTATACACCTCCAAGATGCACATCATTCTTGGAGGTTTCTTATTTCCTTTAAATAAATCATTGAAATTGGCCTTTAAAGCATTTTTTCATAAAATTGACACTCATCCTCTCATCCAATCTATTGTATAAAAAATTGATTTCTGAATATTTAAATGATATGATATTAATACATTTATATACAATTTCTTTCAATCAATTAATAACTTAAACGTTTGTTTAAGTTTACTAATATTATCCTCGTTAAATCAAATGCTACAGGAGGTGAAAGGCAGAAAATAAGGGAAAACCTTATTCACGCCAAACATATGACTCAACAATGGACACCTGCTTCATTCAAAGAATTTTACAGAGAAGAACATGATGCCTGCGGAATTGTTTCCTGCATTGAAAAAAAGAAAATCCCAACCAACGAAAATATCTTTGCCTGTATCGACGCTTTGGTTAAAATGAACCATCGCTGCGGCTTTATTAATGGTGAAGGAGATGGCGCCGGTATTCATATTGATATTCCTAGGGCTCTCTGGAAAAAGAAGCTTGAAGCGGAAAATATCGATTCCAGCATCGTCGATCAAGATGCATTCATAGTCGGCCACTTATTTTTAAGTAATAAAACAGAAGCAAATGATTTGAAAATCGAAATCAAAGAGAAACTCCTTCAACACGGGCTTTCCTTGATCTTCGAAACAGATAAAGCATACCGTTCTGAAGCATTAGGGCCGATTGCCATTCAAGAAGACCCAGTGTTCTGGCAATTTGCCTGTTCATCCACAATCGAAAACCACCAGGAGCTTTCCAATGCTCTTTTTGAACTAACTTCCGACATCGAAAAAAGTGATTTTATCCATGTTGCTTCTCTAAGCCAGTATCATGCGGTCTACAAAGTAATGGGGGCCGGAGATACGCTTCCTGCCTATTACCATGATCTTGCTGACCCTTTAGCCGCTTCCACTATGACCCTAGGACACAATCGTTTTTCAACTAATACTCTATCAAGCTTTTTCAGGGTCCAGCCCTTCAGTGTGCTTGGACATAACGGCGAAATCAATACTATTGCCAAATTGCGTGATGAAGCAAAAATGATTGGGGTTCCGATCGCAAAAGACGGGAGTGACTCCCAGGATTTAAATAAAACAATTGAAACATTTATCTGTCGTCATGGCTACTCTCTGTTTGAGGCAATCGATCTTGTTTTCCCTCCAATTATTAATGAAATCAAGGAATATCCTGAACACTTACAAAACTTATATACGTATTTACGAGAAGCATGGGGACATTTTGCACAAGGCCCTGCTGGAATTATCTCCCGTTTTGGCGACGAAGCAGTTTTCTCTGTCGACTCTTTAGGCTTGCGTCCACTTTGGAATATTGAAACGGAAACATCCTATATGTTCACTTCTGAACCAGGTATCATTTCTTCTAATGAATATACAGGAGATCCAAAACCATTGGGTCCAGGGGAAAAAGTCGGCTTGAAATGGAACGGTGATTCTATTGAATTGTACAACTACAAAGATTTCCAGGATAAGGTGTTTGAACGTTTCAATAATCGTTTTGTTCTTTACAATGATCTAGTTCGCTTACAGCCACAGTTTTTTGAAAAAGTGGTCTCCATGACAAACACACAAGCCATTCATAACGGCCAATATAAAGCCTTTGGCTGGGAAAGAGAGCATGTTCAATTAGTCGAACAGATGGCCGAAAAAGGAGCTGAACCTATTCGTTCACTAGGTCACGATGCACCACTGGCCGCCCTCAATCCTCAGCGGACAAATATTGCAGATTTCATTAAGGAAAGTGTCGCCGTTGTAACCAACCCAGCGATCGACCGGGATCGGGAAACCGAGCACTTCTCAACAAGAACCATCATTGGGAAACGACCTTCTTTATTTGAAGCAAAAAAGGCGGGAAAAGTTACGGAGCTTCTAACTCCTTTACTAATTGAAGGATTAACAGGTTATGAATGCTCTTCTATTGTTTCGCAGCCTAGCTACGATCAATTCGTTAAATATAATCAAGATCAAAAACTAGTACATTTTATTTCAAGCACTTTTACAGAGGATGAAAGTATTCCGGGTGCATTAACCAGAATTACCGATGAAGCGGTTAACGCAATCGATGAAGGAAAAACTTTGCTCGTTTTGGATGATGCACTCGCCCATCAAAACGGAAATCTTTGGCTTGATCCACACCTTGTCACTTCAGCAGTCGATCAAGCATTAGTCAATACAGGTAAACGTAGGGATTGTTCCATTCTTTTACGTTCTGCATCACTAAGATCCCTGCATGATATCATTGTTTCTTATGGACTTGGAGCCAACTTAATCAGTCCGTATTTCATGTTCCTATCCTTATCTTCTGATGATCTTAAGGGTGTTACCAATCTATATAACTCATTGACAAAAGGACTCGAGAAAGTTATCTCCACCATCGGCATTCATGAACTACGCGGCTATGGACGACTGTTCTCAAGCATCGGCTTGCATGAAGAAATTGCCAATTATTTAAATATCGCTAACTTCTTTGGATCAAATGATTTAGACTATAACTTTGACAAAATAAAAGCCGACGCCATACAGCGTGCGGTAGATTACGATAATGAAAAAGAACGGATGGGTAAAACCTTTCATTTATTCCCAAGGATTTGGAAATCGATTGGAGAAGTTGCTTCAACCGGGGACTATGACGCTTATCGCGAAAAAATTACTGAACAAGAAGAGTCCAATCCGACAACGATTCGTCATTTAACATCCTTAAAAGCTTCCGATTCATCTGTCCCTTCCGAAGAAGTAAGTCTTTCTATCGGCGAACAGGAGCTACCATTTGTCATTGCCTCTATGTCCTTTGGATCACAAAATGAGATAGCTTTCCGGGCATACGCAGAGGCTGCCGAACGGTTAGGAATGATTAGTATGAATGGTGAAGGTGGAGAAATTAAGGATATGCTGGGCAAGTACCCGAAATCCCGCGGACAGCAGATTGCTTCCGGCCGTTTCGGTGTCAACGCAGAGCTCTTAAACTCTTCTAATCTATTAGAAATTAAAATTGGGCAGGGGGCAAAACCTGGTGAGGGCGGACATCTTCCCGGCTCGAAGGTTACCGCAAAAATTGCGGAAGCCCGGAATGCAACCATTGGTTCTGACTTAATCTCCCCTTCCAATAACCATGATATTTACTCTATTGAAGATTTGGCGCAAATGATTCATGAGTTAAAAACGGCAAACGACAAAGCCAAAGTCGCCGTTAAGGTACCAGTTGTTCCAAACATTGGTACGATTGCAGTCGGTGTCGCCAAAGCTGGAGCCGATATCATCACGCTTTCTGGTTTTGATGGCGGAACAGGTGCAGCTCGGATTCATGCACTCGAACATGTTGGTCTTCCAGTTGAGATAGGTGTGAAGGCGGCCCATAACGCGCTCCTTGAATCCGGGATTCGTCAAAACATTGAAATTTGGGCTGATGGCGGGTTAAAAAGCTCGATGGATATATTAAAATTGATGTTGCTTGGGGCAAACCGTGTCGGCTTTGGAACCCTTTCGATGATTGCAGTTGGCTGTACAACGTGCCGTGGCTGTCACCTTGATACATGCCATGTTGGAATCGCCACTCAAATCGAATCGGAAGCCCAAGCAAAAGAACATGGGCTACGCCGCTTTGTTCCTCGAAAATTTGATTTAGCGGTTCAAGGATTAACGAATATGTTCACTGCGTTTGCCAAAGAACTTAAAGCACTGACCGGATCTCTTGGTGTGAAAAATCTTCAAGATATTGTTGGTCGCTCTGATTTGCTTCAGCAAGTTAGAGGTCAACAAACACTGGATTTAACATATTTATTAAAAAACCTGGATATAACGCCATTCTCTAATAAAGAAAAAGCGACTTATTTGAACGAGGGTTCCATGCAGGTTGCTGTAGGTGCAGAATACCTGGATTCACATGTGGAAGAACTGCAGCAATCCCGCAGCTATAGCTCGATCACATCTGAGCAGCGTGTACTCGGTAGCCGGGTATCCTGCCACCGGGTCCGAGGCAGACTGGATGGATCATACAAAAAACTTCCTCCTGTTCACCTATCCTATCAGGATGGCTCGATTCCAGGTAATGGACTTGGGGCATACAATACCGAAGGCATCTCGATTAGCGTAAATGGCGGCGCCCAGGATGGAATTGGTAAAACATCGATTGGTGGAAATATCGCCATTTTTAAATCTCCTGGGAAAGATGGAAAGTTTTATAATGGATCAGTCGGTAAAGGCTTCGGATATGGCGCACAGCACGGTCTCCTTATTGCCCAAGGCGATGCCGATGCCAGGGCAGGAATCCGGCTTTCCGGAGCAGATATGATTATTGGCGGACTACTGAAGCAACCCATTCCAGCAAAGGAAACTGGAAATATTGCGGTAACTTCCAATATTAAGGGATTTGCTTTTGAATATATGACAAATGGAAGAGGATTGGTTCTAGGTGATCCAGGTCCATGGATCTGTGCAGGGATGACCGGCGGTGTCGTTTATTTACGTCAACAACCTGAAGCTGGATTAACGAAAGAAGTTATTCAAAAGCGGGTTGCAAAAGGAGCGAAAATTTCAATTGAGGCGCTTTCTAAAAAAGGTCTTCAAGACGTGACTGAACTTCTTGGAAAATACGTGTCTCTGTTAAAAAATCAAGGCCAAACAGAAGAAGCAACTTCTTTAGAGACTTTGCTTCAACACCCTAGTAAACATTTCCTTCAAGTTGTTCCCGTTAAAGAACAAGCAGATCCAGCTGTATCCACTGAGTAATAAAGAGTTCTCACTTGAAAGATACTTGGCAGCTTAAGTCTTAATATTATCGAAAAAGCTGATGCTCTTTATTTTGAGCATCAGCTTTTTCCAATCGTATACTTCTATTTACACTGCCTGAAGAGAAAGACATTTGAGGTAATTGCACGTATGATAAAATGCCTCTATTTTCTTTATACATTAGACTTAAAATTACCTATTGTAACTTTTAGGGAATTCCTGTATATTACTTTTTGTTTACTTCCTCTTATTTTAGTGTAAAGTACTAACAAATAAGTTAGAATACAACTTTAAGCAATTGTCTATATATAAGTAGAGTCTTTGTTATAAAAACCTATTACATCACAAAGAAAGGATTAACCTATATATGAAGTTTGGTGCCCGCATTCTCAAAACAGGAATTGCGATTGTTTTAGCTCTTTATCTTTCGGAACTACTTAATCTTCCTGCTCCTGTTCTTTCTGGGATTGCTGCAATTTTTGCAATACAGCCGACCATTTATCGTTCTTATCAAACGGTATTGGAACAAGTACAAGGAAATATAATCGGGGCGTTGGTAGCTGTTTCCTTCGTATTGATATTCGGAAATGACATTTTTATAATCGGCCTAGCCGTGATGGTCGTCATAACCATCAATTTAAAATTAAAAATGGATAAAACAATTGTACTTTCTATCGTGACGGTTATTGCCATTATGGAAAGTCAGCAAGGTGAATTTTTAAACTTTGCCTTTATTCGTCTCTCATCTGTTTTACTGGGGATTGTCTCTTCTTTTATCGTCAATCTTGTTTTTCTCCCACCTAAGTATGAAGCAAAGCTTTATACACGCATAACAGATGTGACGGAAGATATTTTAAAATGGATTCGAATTAGCACAAGACATGCTACTGAACACACATTATTGAAAAAAGACATCAGCAGGTTAAAAGAAGAGTTACTTGATCTAGAACATATCTATTCCATGTACAAAGAGGAACGTGAATATTTCAAAAAGAACAGTGTTGCTAAAGCCAGGAAGCTAGTTGTATATCGGCAAATGATTATCACCACAAAAAAGGCGTTTGAAACTTTGAAGAGAATTCATAAATTCGAGAATGAACTTTATCAAATGCCTGAAGATTTCCAACGGAGTATCTTACAGCAGCTTGATTCCCTAATTCGTAAGCATGAACAGCTGATATTACTGCATATCGAAAAAATTAAAGCGATTGAGGAAATTGAAGATTGGGATCAGGATTGCTTAAGTCGTAAAGAGCTTCTTGCCCACTTTTTTGAACAGCAAAATCAAGTGGACGAAATGCATGATAACTTGGGCCATCTTTCTGCCCGCCTTGTACCGTTGATTTCAGCCGTCATAGAGTATGACGAACAATTGGAGCATCTTGAAAAGCTAATTGTCAGCTTCCAGTCCTTCCATAAGGATGACAATGAAATCTCTGTCCAATATGAAGAAGATTAATAAAAAAGACGGTTCCTCGGAACCGTCTTTTTTCATTTTTCTATTTATTGTACTTCTATTCAATCTTCCAAAAGGTGTTGATCTGCTGCCTTTTCAAGCCTATCTAATTTCATTAATAAATCCTGCATCTCATCCTCTGAGAATGTGTTAAAGTTCTTACCCATTAATTGGTTATGCTCCGCAAGGACTTTACCCAAAATTTCTTCCCCGTCCTTTTTTAATTCAAGGTTAATGACTCTGCGGTCCTTTTCTGAAGGCTGCCGTTTCACATAATCCATTTCGACCAATTTATCTACAAAAACAGTAATCGCACTCGGCTTCACCGTCAAAAAGTCAGCCAGTTGAGTTGATTTAATTGACCCTTCTCTCTTTAATATCAACAATATGAAAAATTGAGGCGACGTCAATCCATAAGGCTGAAGATTTTTGACAACGATGTTCCGAAGTTTCTTCCTGATCCGAAAAATCTGCAGTTCTACACTATTGGTTACTTCCCATTTAAAATCCAGCCTTCTCACTCCTTATATAGGACAATCCTACCTTAAATTTAAATAAATGATAATGTATTGTCAAATCTACTCGTCTTTTATCTTTTACAGTCGTAGCTCTTCCCCTCAATTTTCCCATTAGGGTTTATTTACCATCAGTAACTCCGAATATATTACATGACAAAAAATAAGTAAACTGGTAAACTTTTTATTTAATAATATTAATACTTATAAAAATTAATATTTATTAAACTTAACCAATATGCTATAAACATAGAAGGCAGGTGTTAATTAGGTCACGTCAGTTTTTTATAGAAGGATCTGCAACAAATCGTGTGGCAATTTTTTAGAGCAATTCAATTGAATCACTATCAAAAATTCTTGGAGGCGAAGAACACGTGAATAAAGGACGTTTAATTTTAATCAATGTCATTGGATTAGTGGTTATTTTGGCAGTTGTAGGCGGAGGGGCTTTTTACTATTATGAAAGCACGAATTTCATCAAAACAGATGAAGCAAAAGTTACAGGAGATTTATATACGATCGTAGCTCCTGCTTCTGGAAAACTAACAGATTGGGACCTAAAAGAAGGCGACATTGTCAGTAAAGACAATAAAGTGGCTAAAGTAGCAACGGTAGAAGGTGACCAAACTGTAAAAACTTCAGCTCCAGGTACAGTTGTTAAAACACAGGTATTAGAGGATCAACTTGTCCAAGCAGGTCAAACTCTTGCACAGACCATTAATATGGAAGAACTATCGATAACAGCTAATATAGAAGAAAATAAACTGAAAAACATTGAAAAGGGTGATAGCGTCGATATAATCATCGATGGAGATCCCGATACGGTTTTCGAGGGTACATTAGAACAAATCGGTTACGCAACCACATCAGTCTTTTCAGTGATGGGTAACCAAAATAGTAGTGGAAACTATACAAAAGTCACTCAAAAGGTTCCAGTTACAATTTCCATTAAGGCTCCTTCCGATAAAGTATTACCAGGCATGAACGCCGAAGTGAAGATATCAACAAAATAATGCCAACTCAGGTTTACAGAAAGGAGGTTGGCTTAAATGGCTCCTCAAACAATCTCAGTAAATGAAAACAAAGGAATGAAACAATATGCTCCCATGTTAATCATCTTAATGCTTGGCTTGTTCATGGTCATCTTGAATCAAACCTTGCTAAGTGTCGCGATGCCAAGAATGATGGCTGAATTTAATGTCGCAGCAACTACGATTCAATGGTTATCCACTGGTTTTATGCTCGTCAATGGGGCATTGATTCCTTTGTCCGCTTTTTTAATTGAGCGTTTTGGCACGCGCGTCTTATTCCTCGCTGCCATGTTTTTATTCACAGTCGGAACTCTGATCTGTGGCATTGCACCAAACTTTCCCGTTATTCTTACAGGCCGGTTAATTCAAGCAGCTGGTGGCGGGATATTACAGCCATTAGTCATGACGATCATCCTTTTTATCTTCCCACCAGAAATGCGTGGGAAAGGAATGGGAATCTTCGGGCTCGCTATCATGTTTGCCCCTGCCATCGGTCCAACTTTATCTGGTTGGGTCATACAGGAATATAGCTGGAGAGTCATGTTCTATGCAATGGTGCCGTTTGGCATAATCATCATGACACTAGCCTTTTTAAATATGCGCAATGTGGCAGAACCTAAGAAAATCAAATTGGATATATTAGGTGCATCCTTATCTCTGATAGGTGTAGCATCCCTACTATACGGTGTCAGTGAAGCAGGTTCAAAAGGCTGGTTAGACGCTATCGTTCTAGGAACCATCATCGTTGGGCTTATCCTTATTACCCTATTTGTAGTTCAGCAGCTACAATCGGATACACCGATGCTCGATTTCCGTGTGTTTAAGTACGATATGTTCGTTTTATCAAATATTATTTCAGCTATCGTGACGGTGGCGATGTTTACCGGTATTTTCTTGTTGCCGATTTATTTACAAACGCTAAGGGGATTCACACCTGTTCAATCTGGTTTATTGATGTTACCGGGAGCACTTGTGATGATGGTGATGTCTCCTATTTCGGGAGCTTTATTTGACAAAGTCGGACCTCGTCCATTAGCACTTGTTGGTTTGATTATTACAGCAATCACAACCTTTGAATTCGCAAAGCTGACTACAGAAACGACCTATTCGACTTTGGTTATCTTCTATGCCATTCGTTCTCTTGGAATGTCTTTACTGATGATGACAATTATGACAGCTGGGATGAATCAGCTTCCAAAGCATCTGAATACACATGGTACTGCGATGAGCAATACGGTGAAACAAGTAACCGGGGCCATCGGAACAAGCTTTGTTACGACCATTTATACAACTCGTGCTACTTTTCATGGCATCACTTTAGGAACGGATATGAGTGTTAGTGATCCTGGTTTTGTGCAAAATTTCCAATCAATGGTTCAATCCATCATGAGTTCCATGAATCAAACTAGCGAACAGGCACAGGAAACCGCAATGTCACTGATTTCCACCCAAATCCAGGGTCAAGCAAACGTAATGGGAATCAATGATGCTTTCTTTTGGGCAACAGGCTTTGCAGTTGTCGGCATTGTTCTCTCACTGTTTTTGCGTGACGTTCGGAAAGACAAAACACTTAAACAAACTAAACAAGAGAAAATCGATGTACCTTTATTGCCTTCACCAGTAAAAAAATCAGTTTAACCAAATAGGGGGATAAGAATGAAGATCTATGTTATATACGACAGTGAAGGCAACCACACGAAGGCACTTGCCGAAGCAATCGCTCATGGAGCCGCTATGGTTCCTGGAGCTGAAGTTCTAATTGATCATGTAAACGAGGCGGATGTATATAAGCTTCCAGAAATGGACGCCATCATTTGGGGCTGTCCCGGACATTTCGGAACCATCAGTTCGAGTCTGAAAACCTGGATTGATAAACTAGGCTATCTATGGGCGGAAGGTAAACTAATCAATAAAGTCGGGGCTGTATTCTGTACAACGGCTACCTTACATGGCGGGCTGGAGGCTACGATGCTGAACTTGATTACTCCGATGCTTCATCAGGGGATGATCATTGTCGGTTTACCTGGTACTGTTCCTGAAAACGCATTATACGGGTCTTATTATGGTGTGGGAATCAGCTGCCCACCCGGCGTGGATGACAGCATCACCACAAAGGACTTCCAGCTTGGGGAAGCATTAGGAAAACGGGTAGCCCATGTCACCCGATCATTCATAAACGAGCTCTAGGAGGCTTGGTTCAATGGGCATAATTCTAATTATTATCGTTGCCATTTTAGCGGTTACGGGTTTAATTACTTTTAATATCAAAGCGTTATCCCCTGATGAGAAGCCGGTCGTTGAGGAAGAGCACTCTTTAGAAGAGTCCGCTTTTTCCCCAGAAATTGACCTTAGTACCGAAATCATTGTCCAAAAGGACAGGGATGAACTGAAAATGAAGGATGATGATTATCGTTTGGTGCTTTCTAATCTTCACAGTCAACTGCACTCAAACGATGATTCATCTGAAGAAAACAATCCAACCGTTCGCAAAATGAAGGATGAAGAATATCGCGGCACTTTAGAGGATTTTCAGCAATATGGCAAATAAAATAAGATCCTCGCATTGGGGTTAGACCATGTGGGGATCTTATTTTATAATTCAGAGTATAAGGGAATCTAAAGGTCTGTTGTCGCCTTTAGCTTATCCATCGACGAGTTTACTTTACTTTTTTTTCTGGTTGACAATTATTCACAGAGACTTTAAGCTAAGGTAATGCAACACCATCATTTTTAAACTCAGCTTTTGTTGAGAGACGGAATTTTAAAAGGATTTCCTTTTTTCGTTCGTCACTTGCCCTTTAGGCAGGTGGCGATTTTTATTTTTATAGGGGTGAAAAATTATGCAACTATTGAAGTATTCCATAATGGTTTTAATCGGCTCCATCTCATACGGTACATTATCCACTATGATTAAGTTTGGATTCATGGATGGCCATTCTTCCGGAGAATTAGTCGGAAGTCAATACCTGGTCGGCTGGCTGATTGTCTCTGTTTTATTTCTTTTTTCGTTTAAATATAAAGTTTCATGGAAAAGTGCCGGATTACTTTTATTCACAGGGATGATGTCCACTTTTGTCGGGAAGGCATATGCCGTCTCAGTATCAGAGCTTCCAGCTTCGATAGCCGTGGTATTTTTATTTCAGTTTACCTGGATCGGCGTCCTAATCGAAAGCTTTCTAAATAAAAGACGTCCGGATAAAAATAAACTCATTGCCATTTTCGTTCTATTTATCGGTACGTTATTAGCAGGAGCAATTTTTGGCCAGCCTCTCTCTGCACTTAGTTTTAAAGGAGTATTGTTCGGCCTTTTATCGGCGTTACTTTTTGCTCTTTATATGTATTGTAACTCTCAGTTCGCCGTTGGAGAGTCTTCCATGAAGCGGTTGTTTTTCATTGCAACAGGGGCGATGCTGACTGCTGTATTCACTACTAACCCTATCACACTTGTAACAAATCTGGTTCAAACAAACCTATGGTATTATGGTCTACTACTTGGCACGTTGGGTGTCCTTGTTCCTTTCTTTTTCTTTGCTGTCAGTATGCCGAAAGTTGGTGTCGGGCTTGGCGCGATTCTTTGTGCGGCAGAATTGCCATCCGCGATGGTCGTTTCGGTTATCTTCCTAGATGAACAAGTTACATCCCTGCAGTGGTTCGGAATGTTCTTGATTATTATCGGAATTGCCTTACCTGAGGGGATGAAGCACCTCACTAGATTTCTTCCTAATAGTAAAAGGACTTCGCACGAAAAAAGAGTATCCTAATGAATATAGCAGGTTCTTTTAACTGGAAGTATTGCAGGCTAAATTACTTTTTTTGTTTTACTTTTCACATTTAAAACAGCTGAAAATTCAACAATAAAGAGCATCGTTTTTCGATGCTCTTTTAGTATGCAAATTACATCATGAACAACTTTAACAATTTGGGAGCATTACACTTATTGTGATAGTTTTTAAATAAAAAAGAGACCATTGCACTACTGCGAAATGATCTGCTCTTTTATTTGAAATTCCTTCTGTAGTAAATCCGTAATATATACAAGGATTTCCTATATGCTATTTTACTTAAGCATCCAATTGTTGAACTTGAAATAGGTTATAGTAATGCGCTTGTTTTTTCATGAGTTCCTCATGTGTTCCGATTTCGGTAATTTCCCCATTATCAATATGAACAATCCGATCGGCATGGGTAATGGTTGATAAGCGGTGTGCTACAATGATCGTGGTCCGTTTTTTCGCCAATATATCAAGCGCTTCTTGGATATAATGTTCACTCTCTAAATCCAAGGCGGATGTTGCTTCATCCAGAACAAGGATTGGCGGGTTTTTCAAAAATACCCTCGCAATGGCAACCCGTTGCTTTTGGCCCCCGGATAATTTCACGCCCCGCTCACCCACTTTAGTTTCGTAACCGTCTTTTAAAGACGTAATGAAGTCATGAGCATTTGCTGCTTTTGCTGCTGCAAATACTTCTTCATCACTTGCCTCAGGCCGTCCCATTAGGATATTTGCCTTAACCGATTCACTAAATAAGATATTATCCTGTAGCACCATTCCGATTTTATCTCTTAGGCTGCGGACTTGATATTTCCGGATATCCGTTCCATCTAGTAATACGCTTCCCTCTGTTACATCATAGAAACGTGAAATTAAACTAACGATTGAGGATTTCCCTCCGCCACTCATTCCAACAAGTGCAATGGTTTCACCCGGTTTCACATCCAGGTTGATATGTTTTAAAACAGGTGCCTCTTTCTCATCATAAGCAAATGACACATCCTGAAACGTAATTCGGCCGTCTACCTGCTTCAGCTCTTTTGAACCAGGTTCATCATCTATATCATATTTCTCATCCACAAATTCAAAAACCCGGTCCATAGACGCCAATGTTTGTGTCATTGTCGTCGAAGAGTTAACTAATCGTCTAAGTGGATTATAAAGCCTGTCTATGAAACCGACGAAAGCTACCATAGTACCAAGCGTCAACTGATCATTAATGACTTGATATCCCGCAAAGCCAATTACTAGTAAGGGGGCAATATCTGTAATTGTATTGACGACAGCAAATGACTTAGCATTCCAACTCGTATGTTTCAGTGCCTTATCCAGGAAATTTTTATTCTGCTTCGCAAACAGTTCCTGCTCACGATCTTCAATCGCAAAGCTTTTAATAACCGACATGCCTGAAACACGTTCATGAAGATGACTCTGCACATCCGCCAACGCTTGAGACCTAACCCTTGTATAGGTTCTGAGCTTTCCAAAAAAGTGTTTGATTGAAAAAGCATAAAATGGCAGCATAATGATGGATACAATAGTTAGCTTTACGTCCATCGTGAACATAACCACTATCACAATAATAATTGTAGCGATATCTAGCCAGAGATTCATCAAACCGGTGATAACAAAGTTCTTAGTTTGTTCCACATCCGTGATCATCCTTGAGATGACCTCGCCCACTCTTGTGTTGGAATAATATTTAAAGCTTAGTTTTTGTACATGGGTAAATAAATCATTACGGATATCATATAAGATTTTTGTTCCTGTCCATTGAGCAAAATACTGCCGGTAATACTCGATGGGTGGCCTTACCGCTACAAAGATAAAAAGCATGATTCCCATAGCCCATAAAAGGCGTTCGGATTTCATATCAGTAGACAGATCACTATTGATGATGTCATCCACAATATATTTACTAAGCAAGGGAATCAACAGTGGAATCGCGAATTTTAACAGGCCAATCAATACCGTCCCGATAATCTGCCATTTATACGGCTTAACAAATTGTAAATATCTCTTAATGCTCTCCACGGGATTCCTCCATTTCTCCAAAAAATTTTGAAGAAGATTTAAGATAGTAATGCTCTAGTATTAGTTTATACTGTATAATATCGAGTTAAAGATTCCAGAAGATACACTTTCAGTTTTATTTTCCTTTTAGAAAATTAAGCTATCATTAGTCTTTCACATATTCACGTTCTCTTCCAAATATTTTATGAATAGTTCCAAAATATTCTTTTCAACAACATATTATTCAGGGGCTTTCTATAAACGGGAATCATTTCAGCATCTCGTAAGTTTAACTTTAAAACCGCAACAGTTAAAGGAATAGGGCTTACTTCTAGAAAAATAAGATGAATAACATGTATAATCTGTCGCAATGATTTGTTAGAGTACTGGGGGATACACAATAGAAAAAAAGCCTGCTAGATAAGCAGCAGGCCTTTTTACTATTATCGATAAGTTAAAAAGCGTTCATACCAACTATCAATAAATTCTGCGGAGAATGGTCCTTTTCGCTGGCGTATCATATAAATTAAATAATCTACGTTCTGTTTTAATATTTGATCGATAGCATCAGGATAATTCATCTCTTTCCTATGCCTTTCATATTCATCCTCATCCAGCAAATTAAACGTCATATCTGGGAATACTTTGATGTCCAGGTCATAATCAATGTATTTCAATGCTCCTGGGTCGTATGTGAACGGAGAACTGATGTTGCAATAATAATAAACCCCGTCCTCTCTCAACATACCAATAACATTAAACCAATACTTTGAATGAAAATAGCAAATCGCCGGCTCTCTTGTAATCCATGTCCTTCCATCTGATTCCGTCACCATAGTACGGTCATTTGCTGCTATCACCAGATTTTGGGTTCCTTTTAAAACGGTTGTCTCTTCCCAGATACGATGGATATGTCCATTATGTTTATAGCTATGAATTTGGATTTTTCCTCCTTCGGCAGGAACAATCCCCATTTATCTCTCCCTACTTTCTATAGACACCCTTTCAGCGTACTGTGCCCTATTCCGTTTGCAGTTGTTGTGTGTTTTAATATATATACTTTTTTCCATTTACCCTATATTCCTATATTATAGCGATTTATTCATAAATTTAAAACAAAAGTGGCTAATCCCCCAGTAAAAATGTGAAAAAAAGCCAAAAAAATCTGACCTTCCACTCATTTCTACTAAGAAATTAGCCAATTATTTATTGTACTGCAGCCTGTCCTTGCTGAAAATAACGAATGACCTCTTCTGTTTGCCTCTCGAACATATCATGGATACATTTCAATTCTTGCTTCTTAAGTTGAATCTCTTCCTGAATGGTAACTGCTTCACTCTCCTCTTGCAGATCAAGGAGTTGCTTCTCTATATCTTGGCATCTTTCGATTTCAGATTGTAAAAGTAAAAGCTTTTCCATCGTTTTCAACTGATTGTTTATAAGCTGATTAAATTGCTCCATGATTGCACCATCCTAATCTGTATTTTTTCTATAGTATGTATATTCTATTTTTATCTGATATCTCCTTTGACATAAAATGTAAACGTAAAGAAACATTTGTCGAATACAAAAGAAGGGAAAAAAATAAAAAGACACCCTTCAAAAGAAGGATGCCTTTTCGTATCAGCAATTAGCCTTGGCTTTTATTGCTTTGAGATTTTTGGTTTTGTTTTTTCACTTCTTGAACATTTGTTTCACTTGCAAACTCAGTACCGAATTGACCTTGAGCTTGGCCTTTATTTTGCTGAGATTGCGCATTTTGTTGTTTCACTTGTTGAACGTTTGTTTCACTTGCAAACTCAGTACCGTATTGGCCTTGACCTTGACCTTGCTGAGATTGCGCATTTTGTTGTCTCACTTGTTGTGCGTTTGTACCTGCTTGTGATTTATTGTTGTTAGCCATTAATATCACCTCCACAAATAATAAGATAACCAATATCATGGAGTGTTATCCGGCTAAAAACATTTAAATTTTACCAGTTATATTAAACAAGCAAAGAGATGCCTCCATCAACAATTAAGGTTTGTCCGCGAATCATACTTGCTCCATCGGAAATTAAGAATAGGATAGTGTTCACCATATCTTCTACCTCAACCATCCGACCAGCCGGAGTCTGTTCAGCTGCTTCAGCAAGCATTTCATCCCGATTCGGGAAAGATTTTAGCGCATCCGTATCAATCACACCGCCTGAAACGGCATTGACACAAATATTCATTGAAGCCAATTCAACAGCTAAATATCTTGTCAGTGCTTCAAGCGCCGCTTTTGATACTCCGACAGCTGTGTAATTTTTCAAATAGCGGATGGACCCAAGTGAACTGATACTTACAATTTTACCTCCGCCATTCCTTTCCATCAATTTCGCCGCTTCCTGGGCACAGAAAAGGAGGGCTTTTGTATTGATATCCATTGTCCAGTTCCAATGGGTTTCTTCAAGCTCCATTAACGGGCGCTGCACACCTGATGCAGCATTATTGATGAAGATATCCAAACGTCCATAATACGCATCGATTTCCTCAAACATGCTTTTCACTTTCGCAACGTCACCGACATTCGCTTTTACTACAAGGGCTTTACGACCCAATGCTTCAATTTCAGCCGCTACCTCTAATGCTTTTGACTTGCTCCGGGCATAATTAATAACGAGGTCGTATCCTTCCTCTGCAAGTCTTAATGCTGTGCTTCTTCCTAGACCTTTACTGCTTCCTGTAACGAGCGCTACTTTTTGTTCCATTTGTTTATTCATCCTTTCTGAGTAAACACCCATCACTTTAAAAAAGGAGTGTTACTTTTTATGTATGTTGGACGTGATATGACAGAGTTGTCGATGATGAAAAAATCGGATTGGGAAAATAGTGAACTTGCCTATTTTCATCACTCCCTTCAACAAATGGTACCTTATTTAAACCAAGAAGGACAGAGTATCCATACCGAAATCGTCAAAGAAATTGAAAATAGAGGCGGAATTAACAGACAAGAAGCCAATTACACCCATGGAACAGAAACAAGCTACGATTAATTTAACTTGATACAATTGAAAATTGAGCGAAAAAGAAGAGGGTATCTTAGCGGATAGCCTCTTTTTGAGTATAAACTATTGAGAGGAACCATTGCTGGCTTTTCATATTTATTGAGCTATCTCTCCGTAAAGATTTTTTTATAGGAAAATATAATAATTCCGCATATCAGAGCTACGCCTACAAGGGATAACAAGTAAACAGAAGGGGAAATAACTTTACCAAAGACTACTTCATTTTGAAGTGTCTCCACTTGACCCCATGCGTTTTCAATTCCTGGTTTATATTGGCTTGTTTTTATAGATCCGACTATCATCGTACTAACAAAATAAAACACATGAAGAATTATTGAACCAATAAATGCTTGAAAAACTACCTTCATTTATATGCCCCCTCCATATCCTTATATTACCATAAAAACAATGTACTATCTTATCCGGAACACACTGCTTTTTCTATTTAAATTGGTTGTATGGAGGGTATTAAAAAAACGATAACTTAATTGATACCCTCTTTATCGTTATAGGCCTTCATCATTTTTTGGTGTGAAACCGGAAACGCGAACTCCTCCATCTCCGTTTTACTCACCCACTTCAGCTGATTCTCTATTAACGTCGCTTCACTAATTTTTTCTTTGACTGTCCCGGTATACGTATCGACTTTCCAGACAAGGTGTGAAAAAACATGTTCAATTTTCACAAGCGGATCTGTAATCTCCGGTTTTACACCGTACATTTCTTGAAATCGACTTTCAAAGAATTCCCGTTTATGCTGAAGGGATGTACGGTTTTCGAAGTTTGGATATTCCCAAAGGTTTGCTAGCAATCCTTCAGATGCTCGCTTGTGAATTAAAAATTCACCTTTTTCATTCGTTAATAGCACAGCCACAATTGGTACATCACGCGTTTTTTTCTTTTGGATTTTCACCGGCAGTTCTGACTGAACCCCTGCCTCAAAGGCAAGACAGTGACTTTGAACCGGGCACAGCAGACAGGCAGGCTTACCAGGTGTGCAGATTAAAGCCCCCAGTTCCATTAAGGCCTGATTGAAAGCAGATGTATGGTTGTGATCAATCAGCTTACGAACCGCGGCTTCAAATGTTTTTCGCGTCTTTGGCTTAGCAATGTCTTCATAAATCATTAATATCCTTGATAGCACACGCATGACGTTTCCATCCACTGCAGGTTCAGGCTTGCCATAAGCTATGCTCAGAATCGCTCCAGCTGTATAAGGACCAACACCTTTTAACTTAGAAATTTCCTCGGGACTATCTGGTACAACACCATTATATGACGCCTTTACCTCTTGAACAGCACTATGCAGGTTCCTGACCCGCGAATAGTAACCGAGCCCTTCCCATGCTTTTAATATTTTTTCTTCATCGGCATTGGCAAAATCCTCAAGTGTCGGAAACCAGTCTATAAACCGGTTAAAATAAGGAATGACTGTATCCACTCGCGTTTGCTGAAGCATAATTTCTGAAACCCAAACACGGTATGGATCCTTATTTTCCCTCCATGGCAATTCTCTTTGTTCTTCGAGAAACCAGGAAACTAAATCTTTTTGAAACGCCTCGATATTTATTTTTTCTATTGTTGGGATATTTATTTCTTTCACTTCAGTTCCTCCAAAGATGTTACACTTTTATTAAAAATGGGAATACATATAGTAGGCATTCTTTTTTTTTATATCGTTCATATTTATTTTATTGTAATAGTTCACAAAAATAAGTCAAAAATATATTCATTTGATGGATAATATATAAATACGGTATGATTAAGGAAGATCTTTTTTTCAAATTGTGGCAGGGAGGTTAGACTTTTGGATACAGGTACTCACTTTGTCATGGGAATTGCTCTTGGAGGACTTGCCACATTAGATCCTGTTATTGCGCAAAGTCCAGTTACTGCAAGTGCAGTCATTGCAGGTACGATATTAGGATCACAAGCTCCTGACATTGACACCGTTTTAAAATTACGAAATAACGCTGTATATATACGAAATCACCGTGGAATTACACATTCGATTCCCGCTGTATTACTTTGGCCCTTGATTATCAGCGGCGCACTTTTCGCCTTCATACCTGAAGCAAATTACCTTCATCTTTGGCTTTGGACCTTTTTAGCCGTATTTCTTCATGTTTTTGTCGATATCTTTAATGCCTATGGAACACAGGCGCTAAGGCCTATTTCTTCCAATTGGGTAGCTCTAGGGGTCATCAATACATTTGACCCGTTCATTTTTGGAATCCATGTTGCCGGCTTGATATTGTGGGGGTATGGATTTCCTCCCGGCTATTTATTTCTCTCCATTTACGGGATACTCGTGATCTATTATATCTCTAGGTTCAGGGAACAGGCTTTCATTAAAAGAGCTGTTAAGCAGCAAATTCCGGGAGCAAGAAAAATTATTTTATCACCGACCATGCGTTTTCATCGCTGGAAAATAGCCGTGATTACCGAAAAGCATTATTATGTAGCGAGAGCTGATAATGGTTATGTGACGATTCTTGATACATTTGATCGAATTCCATTGCCTGAAAGTAAAATTCTCGAAGCCGCCAAGCTTGATATCAATTTGGCTGCCTTTCTGTCTTTTTCCCCTGTTTACCGCTTTGAAATCGAACAAATTAAGGACTATTACGAAGTCCGTTTTATTGATTTAAGATACCGAAGCAATGGGTATTACCCCTTTGTAGCTGTCGTCCATTTAGACAGCGACCTAAATATCTTGAATTCGTATACCGGTTGGATCTTTAGTGAAGCGAAACTGCAGAAGAAATTGAATATTATTTTGTAGGTCTAAGCAGATTGAAAAAAGGCTGATTCCAGGGGAAACCCGCTGGAATCAGCTTTTTTAATGCAGTCGATTCTGTTGATTTAATAAATGCTTATATTTAGGATTTTTCGCAATGAATTCGTGGAATTGTTCACCGTAATTATCAATCCAGGTCTGGACAACCCGTGATGTCATTTCTTCGCCAGCATACTCATGCCCAGCTTTTGCATAGGTCGCTTCGAAATCTTCCCATAATAATTCCACCCAAGTTAAAGCTTGCTCATACGTGATGTGATCATTTTTCTCAAGCAGGATCTTGGTTAACCTTTCATGGTAATCATTCATTAGAACCACCTCATTGCCAATATTTTTACAGACTGAACTTTACTGTACTTTACCCATACTAGTAGTAAGCGGAAACGCTTATTTTTAATTCTGATGTTTGGAGGAGAAAAACTTGCGAAATAAACAAAAAGGATTCCCCAACATTCAAGGTAAGCCTCGTGCAAAGGCGAGATATGCTTCAAAGCGAGCCGATGGCAGCATTAACACACACCCTCAAGAACGGATGAAAGCATCAAACGAGCGATCGAATTAGAAACAATAGAACACTTCAGAAGGAATCGGGTCCTCCCGGTTCCTTCAATTATCTCAACATAGAAATCGGCAGTGCTTCTTCCTTCCCGCTTCCACCCAAACGGTATCCCCAGGCGAATACACCATTCATATAATCAATTTTGAAATAGACTCCCGGATCGCCTTCAATTTGATAAATTTCACCTTTTTTAAAATCATCCGGATTTAACAGATAGGCTTTGGCCATAGTTACTTTGCGTTCCAACACCGAGAATTCGTTAACCATCCCTAATTGCTCAGCTTTTCTCGCTTTTTCGGTTAACGCTGCAATTTCCTGTTGTAGTTCATAGGCCGACAACTTGCTGTATCTTACGTCGCTCATATATATGGCTCCTTAAATTAAATATTAATTTACTTCTATATTAAACAAAATTTTGCGATTTGGCTATCGATGTACTTATTCCATGTCTGAATTGGATAGATATCGGTCAATTAATTCTATTGGAAAACCTTTTCGGTATAATGCCTGCTTCATCTTTTGTTCATATTCGAAGCCTTCATAGTTTTTATAGCGGCGCTGCATCTTTTCTGCATGATGACATAGCGAATCCCATTGTTCATCTGCATCCTTTTCTACCGTCACATCCTCAAGTGCCTCGAGAATGACATCTCTTGGAAAACCCTTTCGTGTCAATGTCTGTTCAAGCTTCTGCCTTAAAGCTCGTTCCGAGATGTTTTTCTCTTTTTTCACTGATTTTCCCGCAAGCTTTTTCGCATGCTCAATTTGAATATCATAGGGGTATTCCTTCAAAGCCTCCACAACTAGCTTTTCTTGTATTCCTTTTTCCTTCAGCTCCATCTTAAGGGTAGTAGGCCCTTTATTGCCTCCGTTTACATGGGTCCGCACGTAAGCCTTGGAAAATTCAAGATCATCTAAATAGTTAAAGCTGTATAGCTTATGTATCGCTTCCTTTATAATCGGTTCTTCTATTTCCTTCTTTTTTAAATAAAGACGAATTTCCGATTCTGAACGCATGCGGTATGATAAATAATTAAGAGCATCCGTAAATGCCTTTTGAATTTCATCATGGAATTGTATTTCAGCCAGAAGCAGATCATCAAGTGCAGTACCCTTTTTCAAGTGAAATTTCAATAAAACTTCTTCGTCCACACTAAACGCATATTTTTCATCAACAAATATGTTATAACGATCTTTACGTTTTTTTTGGGTTGTTATTTTTGTTATGTTTGGCATAAAATCCACCCCCATCCCTACTTTACCCCTTTACGAGTACCTTTTCTATATATAGCATGTCTAAAAATGAAAAAAGAACAAGGGCATGTTAAAGTGAATAAAAGACAGGAAAAAGGAAGTGATTTTCATGAAAATAGCTATTGCTGGTGGAAGTGGTTTTGTCGGCACAGCCCTTATCGATGAATTATTAAAAGAAAATCATGATTTATATATATTGACACGTCATCCTGACAAATATAAAAGACGGGAAAATCTCCAATATATCGGCTGGCTGACCCCAGACTCAAGCCCTGAACAAAATTTAGAAGGCCTTGATGTGTTCGTTAACCTTGCCGGTGAGTCTTTAAACAGTGGGCGTTGGACCCCGGAACGAAAACGCCGGATTGTCGAAAGCAGAGTTGAAGCTTCCAAAGAAATGAACCGGATCCTTTCTAAGCTTCCCGATAAAGTTTCTGTCATTATCAATGCAAGTGCAGTGGGTTTTTATGGTATCTCTGATCATGAGACCTTTACTGAAGCCTCTGATTCCATCGGTGATGATTTCTTGGCTCGTACAGTTAAGCTATGGGAAAAAGAAGCAACCAAATCCCGCTCATACAGTAAGCGAGTTGTCCTTACAAGGTTTGGTGTGATTCTAGGGGAAAAAGATGGTGCACTGCCAATGATGGTTCTTCCTTATAAACTTTTCGGCGGAGGAAAAATGGGCAAAGGAAGTCAGTGGCTTTCCTGGATTCATATTTACGACGTCGCCCGTGCAATTGTTTTTTGTATGAACAATCAACACATTCAAGGTCCTGTCAATTTCACAGCACCTAATCCGGTTCAAATGGATAAATTCGGAAAAGAAATTGGTACTATCATGCACCGGCCTCATTGGTTACCTGTTCCTCCCTTCATGCTAAAAACCATGCTCGGTGAAATGAGCATACTTGTGCTAGAAGGCCAAAAAGTCCTTCCTAATAAACTTGCAGAGGAAGAATTCACGTTCACTTTTCCAACCCTTAATACGGCTTTACACAATATCTTAAAAGAAAATTCTCATGTATGAATGAAACTTTTTAGGAAAAAATAGGGATATCAAGTGAAATGGAGATGATCTAATTGCCCAAAAAACAGGAAAAAGAAAAAAGTACCTTAACGAGCACGCAAGCAATTCATTATTCTCGAGAATTTAAAAATGCAGACCGAGCAGGCGGATTTAACGTGAAGAAATCTCGCCGTTAAGTTTGGAGTATTTTTCCGTACATTTTGATCTACCATTCAGCACAAAATAAGCTAGCGATTGATTAAGAAAATCATCGCTAGCTTATTTATTTCTTTACTCTAAGGGGGCGCTGATATGGGACGCAATAATAATCGAGACAATAACGCTCAAAAACTTCCACAAGTTCCTAAAAACCTAAAAAGTGACGGACTTGATGTCGAATATTCTTCAGAACTGGCTGACCAACAAGATATTGAAGCACAAGCGCGATCCAATGCGGCTAATCGCCGTGCCCATAACCGCAAATTATAACTTTTACAACTTAGGGGGCTGTTAGTCAGCCCCTTAAATTAACTTACTGACACCGTCTTATCCACACCCCTGTGTATATTGTGGATATTTTCTGAAAATACTGACATATAATAGTATTTTGTCTTGCGGTATGAACATCTAAATAATGTAATTTCTGGATAACTATGTGGATAGTGTGGATAACACTATGAGCTCATTGATTCAACTGCATTTCATTTGTGGATAACTTTTCTTTTTCTTACATAAAAAAACACTACCCTAAAATGATGATTTGATTGGATTATTTATTTTCATTTTACTAACTCAACTAAAAAATCCATTCTGCTTAAAACAAAGGAGGTTTCCCCACCTTTTGTTATTCAGCCACAGTTTCTTCCAACTGTTTACGGAGCATGAATTTTTGAATTTTCCCACTTGCGTTTCGAGGTAACTCTTTACAGAAGATATATCTTCTTGGACGTTTATAGTTAGCAAGTGTATCGCTGTTCTTACACCAGTCTTCTAAATCACTTTCCGTCAATAACGGATCTTTAGCTACTACAAAGGCCGTTACCGTTTCTCCCCATTTATCATCAGGCTGACCAAGTACTGCACAGTCGAGAACTCCTTGATGCTCATAAAGTGTGTCTTCCACTTCACGTGGATACACATTTTCGCCACCAGAGATAATCATGTCATCCACACGATCTTTGACCCACAAATATCCATCTTCATCAAGGAAACCTATATCCCCGGAATGGTACCAGCCTCTGTAAAGCGCTCTCTCTGTCTCTCCATCTCTTTGAAAATACCCTTTCATGATGCAAGGGCCTTTCACAAGAATTTCCCCGACTTCCCCGGGTTCAAGTACATCATCAGGATCCGATGGGCCTTCGTCATTTGGACGGGCAATGACGATTTCATGATCGCGGCACGCTTGGCCGGCAGAACCAGCTTTACTTATTTGATCATCCTCTAATAGAAGAGTGATGGCCGGACCCATTTCCGTCATTCCATATGCCTGGATAAATTGAATGCCCAATTTTTCCTGACAAGCAAGGACAAGCGTAGGCGCCATTGGAGCGGCTCCATATAATCCCAGCTTCAAACTTTGAAATTTATAATCATTTAGATTTTCCTGAATAAGCATATTCCACATCGTTGGTGCCGCAAATAGTTTGGTAATCCCTTCGGATTCAAACAGTTCTAGTACCTTTTTAGGATTGAACTGATGAAGAACTACATTCGTTGCACCAACCTGCACGCGCGGTAAAAATGAACAGTGCAATTCCGCACAATGAAACATTGGAGCGGTAATCAAACCAATATCACTGCTTTCATACTTCATCGCCTCTGCTAAAATCTCAGCCTGCTTGACCATATCTTTATGAAGGTGAATAACTCCTTTTGGTCGTCCGGTCGTCCCGCTTGTATACATAATGGCATAGACATCATTCTCGTGAATGTCCACATCAATAGGCTTAGAAGATGTACTGACCATTTTTTGGCGATATCCTTCGGCATAGCGAGGCACATTCTCATCAATATACCAGAATGCTATTTCAGGGAAGCGTTTTTCAACAGCTGCCACAGTCGATTCCAATTCACCTTCAAATAAAACGACCTTTGGCGCCGCATCACTTAAGATGAATGCAAGCTCTTCTGCCATTAAGCGAAAGTTGATTGGATTAAAGACCGCACCGATTTTTGCACAGGCAAAAAATGCGGTGGCAAGTTCTTCATTATTATAAAGATAGGTAGAGACCCGGTCCCCTTTTTGGACACCTTCTGCTTGGAGAGCCGCCGCCAACCTATTCACCTGCTCATTCCATTGAATGTAGGTATAGCGGATATTTCTTCTCACGTCGTAGATAGCTTCTTTAATGGGGAATTTTTGAACCGTCTGATCAAAGATATTTTTAATCGTTACTGACATATCATTTCCTCCTCAAGTAAACCCACTATCAGCAGGATGATTTCACGTCATGCTCCTGATGGTTGGCTTTATCACTTTTTCAGCCTTTACTTTCGTGTGAATTTCTAATGTTATTCACGAGAAAATACCGTCTCAATCTATTCTTTCAATAATGGTAGCATTCGCCATTCCATGACCTTCACACATTGTTTGTAATCCATATCGGCCGCCTCTTCTTTCTAATTCATGGATCATCGAAACCATTAAACGGGCACCACTGCCGCCAAGAGGGTGTCCTAAGGCAATCGCTCCTCCATTTGGATTTAGCTTCTTAGGGTCGGCCCCTGTTTCTTTTAACCAGGCAAGCGGTACAGGAGCAAAGGCTTCATTAACTTCAAAGACATCGATATCATCAATGGAAAGACCTGCTTTTTCCAATGCTTTTTGAGTGGCAGGAATTGGACCTGTCAACATTAAGGTAGGATCTGATCCGACAACAACCCGTGTATGCACTTTAAAGCGTGGTTTCAATCCAAGCTCTTCTGCTTTACTACGCTCCATTAATAGTAAAGCTGCAGCACCGTCACTTATTTGGCTTGAGTTCCCGGCATGGATTAATCCTTCTTCTTTAAAAACTGCCTTCAATCCTGAAAGGACTTCTACCGTAGTTCCCCCCCTTGGCCCTTCGTCTTCGGTAACTTCAATATGATTTCCTAATTTATCTGTACCTGTAACTGTGATTATTTCACGGTCGAAATAGCCTTCCTTTTGAGCACGTATTGCCCTCTCATGGCTTTCAACAGAAAACTGATCACATTCCTCACGGGTGATTCCCCACTTTTCTGCGATTCTTTCAGCCGATAAACCTTGGTTGATTACCTCGTAGCTGTTTAAATACTTTTGACTTGTTTCAGCTCCTTGATAATTTGAACCCATTGGGACACGAGACATGTTTTCTACTCCTCCGGCTACGACCACATCCATATCTCCTGACAAAATGGCTTGGGAAGCGAAATGGACAGCCTGCTGACTCGATCCGCATTGTCGGTCAATTGTCGTACCTGGCACTTCAATCGGATAGCCGGCAATCAGAGCAGCAATCCGAGCAATATCTCCGGCTTGCTCCCCAGCCTGCGAAACACAGCCTAAAATGACATCATCGATGATAGCATGATCAATGCCTGCTATTTCAACCAGCCTCTTTAATACTTCACCTGCTAAATCATCTGGGCGAACATCCTTTAAGACACCGTTTCTTCTGCCAACCGGAGTACGAATTCCCTCAACAATTACCACTTCCCGCATGTAATCTCTCCCCTTCTCATTTTGTTTTTTAAAGTCCAATGTTCTTTGCTATGATTTTCTTCATGATTTCATTTGTACCCGCATAGATGCTTGCTACCGGCACATCACGGTACCTTCTAGCAATCTTGTATTCTTCCATATAACCATAGCCACCATGAAGCTGCATGCATTCAATGGATATTTTCCGGGCAGTCTCTGTCAAACGCCATTTAGCCATCGATACTTCTGTGACCACCTGTTCACCCGCCATATGATTAGCAATCAATTGATCCAGGAAAACTCGGCCCATTTTAATTTCAGTGGCCATTTCTGCGATTTTAAATTGAGTGTTCTGGAACTGACTCACTGATTTCCCGAACGCTTCCCTGCTTTTGACGTACTCAATCGTATCCGCTAGCATATCCTCGGATGCGGTTTGGGCACAAATTGCTACGACAAGACGTTCCTGCTGCAATTTCTCCATTAAATACTTAAACCCTGTGCCTTCTTCACCTAGCAAGTTTTCCTTTGGTACACGACAATCTTCAAAGATAAGTTCTGCTGTATCCTGACAATGCAAACCAAGCTTCTTCAGTTTTCGTCCCCTGGTGAATCCCGGAGTATCTCTTTCAACCACGACTAAACTGACGCCTTTATGCTTCGGAACAGCATTTGGATCCGTTTTACAAGCCACGATGACCAGATCCGAATGAATCCCATTTGTGATGAATGTTTTTTGGCCGTTTAGTATGTAATGATCTCCATCCAAAATCGCAGTCGTTTTAATATTGGCCAAATCCGAACCTGTTCCCGGCTCTGTCATGGCGATGGCTGTAATGATTTCCCCTGTCGTGCATTTAGGGAGCCAGCGCTGTTTCTGCTCATCATTTCCGTATGCGGAAATATACGGAACCGTAATATCACTATGGAGCCCGAAGCCTATGAAACCTGAACCCACTCTTTCTAGTTCTTCATTAATTATGACCGCAAAGCCCCAATCTACTTCAGAACCCCCATACTCTTCTCCAAGATCCGGACATAAAAAGCCTTGCTCCCCCATTTTCCTCCAAAACGAACGAGGAATAATACGGTCTTCTTCCCATTGTTCATAATAGGGAACCGCTTCTTTCTCTAAAAACTTGCGTAATGATTTACGGAAAATCTCGTGATCTTCACTTAAGTATGGATGTTTCATCTGCACTATCTCCTCTGCCATTAGCTTTTTCGTATCAACCTTTTCCTTTTTATAGAAAATATACTTTAGTTTTCTAATCCATTATTTAAAATTTCCCGGTAGGATTTGAACCTATCTTATCTAGGTGACATTCGAATGGCCCCGTCCAACCGAATCGTTTCTCCATTCAGCATAGGATTCGTAATAATGCTTTCCGTAAGTTTAGCGTACTCTTCCGGATATCCGAGCCTTGATGGAAATGGCACGGTTTTCCCTAATGACGCCCTCGCTTCTTCAGGTAATGAATCAAACATCGGTGTATGAAATAACCCCGGTGCAATCGATACGACACGTATCCCTTTGGAAGCAAGCTCCCTTGCAATCGGAAGAGTCATACCGACAATCCCACTCTTTGAGGCACTATATGCCGCTTGTCCGATTTGTCCTTCAAATGCAGCTACCGACGCTGTGTTGATAATGACACCACGCTCCCCCTCTTCGTTTGCTTGGTTATTGACCATTTTCTCTGCCGCAAGACGAATTACATTAAATGTACCGATCAAGTTAACCGTCACTACTTTTGAGAACGCTTTCAATTCATGCGTACCTTTTCTTCCGATGACCTTTTCAGCAATCGCAATGCCAGCACAATTGACAATTGTGTTAATTGATCCAAATTTTTCAATTCCCTGTTCCAACGCTTCTAGTACACTTTCTTCACTTGTCACATCCGTTTTAATAAATATGACTGAATCTCCTAATTCCTCGACCATTTTGACGCCATTTTCTTCTGAGAGGTCACAGATAACGGCTTTTCCACCTTTTTTAATGATGTTTCTTACAGTGGCCGCTCCCAGACCTGAAGCCCCACCTGTCACTACTGCAATAGTTTCTTGAATATCCAAATCTTCACCTCATTTGTTTTCGTCTAGAATATATATTCATCGTTACCTATCGTCAAAACTCATTTCAATATTATACTTTGAAGTATTTTTATTCTGATGGTTTTGCTGCTTGAAATGCCTGGTTCACTGTTTACTTTTTAAGCTATGAAGTGTTTCGGTAAAACCTTTAATCACCTGTTCAAAATCCTGCTTCAATTCATCAAGCTCTTTAATACGTTCATTTATTTCATTTAATTTCTGTCCAGCTGTATCAATTGTTTTCTCCAATTGCTTAATACCCGTCCTGTCCTTATCAAATAGCAGAACAATATCCTTTATTTCAACTAAAGAAAAGCCATACTTCTTGCCACGCATAATGATTTTAAGTTGAGCATGTTCTTTCTTTCCATATACTCTTTTTCCGGTTTCGGTCCGCTTTGGCCTTAGCATACCTAGTTCCTCATAATATCGTAGTGTTCTTGTTGTCAAATCAAATTCTTTTGCTAACTCTGAAATGGTGTACATGTTAAAACCACACTTTGCAAAGGGATTATTTACCTTATCTTAACATTGACGTTAACGTAAACTTCAATAAATATTCACAAAATTTTAAATATATAAAACTGAATGAAAGTTATAAACTGATATACTATGGGTATATTCTTTTTAAATGAAGGGACGGATTAATTATGCTCTGCTCAAGAATATTAGTTGCTTATGATGAATCTGAATTAGCACGTAAATCTTTAGAAAAAGCGATTGAATTAGCGAAGCTGGATCCTGCTATTGAAATTCAGGTACTTCACGCTGTTACACTTCCAATCCATCCAAATATATATGGCAATGCTTTTCAAGAAATTGAAGAAGCCATGCTTAAGTATGGCAACGAAGTTATCGAAAAAGCGGATGCACTGTTATCCGAAATTCCTAATGCATCTCAGTCTTTTGTCGTAGAAGGTTCAGCTATCACTACTTTGTTGGAACATGCGAAATCTCAAAATTGCGACCTTATCATAATGGGCAGCAGAGGCTTAAGTGGATTCAAGGAATTCCTAGGAAGCGTCAGCCACTATATCGTCCAGAATTCTCCGGTACCTGTCTTATTAGTTAAATAAACAATTTGCGACAACCCTATGACTCACCAATTAGAAGAAGCTGGGCTCTTATTTGGAGCCCAGCTTTTTTATACGCTCACGAAACAAAGAGGAAATCTTACCAACAAAGCTTCTCATGTTTTACAAACCCTTCTGTTAACAGGTAAAATGAAAGAAATTTAAAAGAGGATAAGCAGGTGAAGTGATGGATATTAAGCATTTACAATACTTTATAGAGGTTACCAATTTCAATAGCTTTACTCGGGCAGCGGATCATTTATTCATTACTCAGCCGACCATCAGTAAGATGATCAAAAACTTGGAAACTGAGCTTGGTGTTGAACTTTTTGATCGTTCCCGTAAACAACTGATTCTGACTGATGCCGGAAGGGTTGTATTAGAGCAGGCAAAATTGATTGATAAAGCTTTTCATAATTTAGAAACAGAAATGGACAATTTATTAGGCTTGAAAAAGGGACATATACGAATCGGATTACCGCCGATTATTGACGCCTCCTTCTTCCCCCGAATTCTTAGCCGTTTTCATGAGGATTATCCTAATATTACCTTTCAATTAATAGAGGATGGCTCAAAGAAAATTGAAGAATCAGTCCAAAATGACTTACTCGACATTGGCGTAATAGTCCTGCCAACTAACACCGTACTTTTTCATCATTTTGCCTTTTTAGAAGAAGACATTAACTTGATTGTGCCCCCCTCCCACCCACTTGCTTGTCGGGAAGAGATTGATTTGGCCGACCTTGAAGACGAGTCTTTTATCTTATTTAATAAAGATTATGTCTTGCGTGATCTCATAATTTCGTCCTGTAAAGAAACTGGTTATTCTCCACACATTGTCACAGAAAGCTCACGTTGGGATTTTATAGAGGAAATGGTTTACTGTAATCTTGGAATCGCTCTTTTACCGGAAAGTTTATGCCGCCATGATAACCGCATCAAGTCCATTAAGGTCAAAAATCCTTCCATTAGTTGGAACTTAGGATTCATTTGGAGTAAGGATCAATACCTTTCATATGCGGCAAAAGAATGGCTAAAATATACAAGAGAAGCGTTAACTCATAAAGATTAACTACCTCGATAGTAAAGCATTAGACATGTAAGCACTATCATAGATTTAAGTTATGCTCATGATAACATCTAACCATTTTACAATACTTAACCGCGGAGTTAGACTTGGTATGAGTAAAAAGCACTGTAATTACTGATGGAATCTATATTTTCAGAAAGGAGATATTTATGATCAC
This sequence comes from Peribacillus butanolivorans, assembly GCF_001273755.1. Lineage (GTDB taxonomy): Bacteria > Bacillota > Bacilli > Bacillales > DSM-1321 > Peribacillus > Peribacillus butanolivorans. Next base: position 309,208 of record NZ_LGYA01000001.1, on the reverse strand, counting down.
TTTATCTAGTGTCGATGAGTTACAAGCAACCGAAGAAGCTTTGGAGAAAATTAAATATTCATACCCCGAATTATTTAATAAACTACTCCATGTCGTTGCCTTAACACGAGCATTTCAATTTAAATATCAATTTATGGGCACATTAATCATGGATGAAAACCCTAACGAATACACCCCTGAATTCGTTATGCCCTCCGTTATCCACTTATATATAGAGGAAGTTCAAAAGTTAAAGGATGATCCTAATATCCAGGTTTTACAACAAACCTTCTCCCAAAATGAAAATATTGGATATGCTAAAATCAGTATGCTAGTGCTCGGTAAAAGCCCTGAATCCCTTTTAGGCTCATCATACATTAAATAACACCCCCTGATATGTTCCCAAAAAAAACCTCCGATTTACGGAAGGTTTTTTTATTATTCTAATATTAGAGCACTTTGCTCAAAAAGGCTTTAGTTCTTTCCTGCTGCGGATTATCAAAGATCTCACTTGGAATATTTTCTTCGATAATAAAGCCCTCGTCCATGAAAATCACACGATCACCAACTTCTTTAGCAAACCCCATCTCATGGGTCACTACGACCATTGTCATACCTTCTTTAGCCAATTGCTTCATAACCTCAAGCACTTCACCGACCATTTCCGGGTCTAGAGCAGAAGTCGGTTCATCAAACAACATGATTTTGGGTTCCATTGCCAATGCCCTTGCGATTGCCACACGTTGCTTTTGTCCACCCGATAATGAATCCGGATAGGCGTTCGCTTTCTCAGCAAGTCCTACTTTCTTAAGTAGTTCCATGCCTCTTTGTGATGCCTGTTCTTTGGTAACTTTACGAACCTTTAGCGGCGCAAGCATAATGTTATCAATAACTGTTTTATGCGGAAATAAGTTGAAATGCTGAAATACCATACCAACTTCAGTGCGTACTTTATTGATATTGACCTTCTTATCTGTCGTATCAAGTCCCTCTATGAAAATATGTCCTCCCGTTATCGTTTCAAGTTGATTAATACACCTGAGAAAAGTAGATTTACCAGACCCTGAAGGCCCAATCACCACAACTACCTCCTGTGGGGCAACGATTGCATTGATATTCTTTAATACCTCGTTATCTCCAAATGACTTTTTTAAATTCTCGACCTTAATCATTCTGTTTTCAACCTGCTTTCGAGTCTATTTAATACGAAACTTAAAATAAGGGTCAGGCAAAGATAGATAAAGGCACAAGCCAAATACGGCTCCCAAACTTTAAAGTACTGCCCCCCCATCGCTTTTCCCCAATACATTAATTCGGGGGCTGCAATGACACAAAGGAGGGAGGAATCTTTTAATAATACGATGAATTCATTTCCTAACGGAGGGATCATACGTTTGAATGCTTGAGGTAAGACAACATGGATCATTGTTTGAGTATGGGTCATTCCCAACGAACGAGCCCCTTCCATTTGTCCTTTATCAATGGATTGTATTCCTGCACGGAATATTTCCGCAATATAAGCCGCTGCATTTAAAGACAAAGCAATGACTCCCGCCGTGATTGCGTTCGTCTCCCCAGTAAAAAAGGGCACAATACCAAAATGGATTAAAAAGATCTGAACCAATAGCGGCGTTCCACGAAAAACCGTGACATAACAGTAAAATGGAAATGCGAGCACCTTGTTTCTCATTATTTTCCCTAAACCAATCAGTAAACCTAAAAAAGTTCCGATGAGAATAGAGGAAACCGATAGCCCAATTGTGAGTATCGTTCCCTTTAATAAGTAAGGAGCATATTCAAAAATAATATCCCAGCGAAAATTCATTCTGTTCCCCTCCTAAAGACCAAAAAAACTGCGTAACTTCACACGTAAAGTTACGCAATTTTTTATTATAAATTTGTTTTATTGCTGTGCTTTTAATGTTTCAACATCTGGTTCTGTGCCGAACCATTCTTTATAGATTTCTGCGTACTTTCCATTCTCATAAATAGCATTGACGGCTTTATCAAAATCAGCTTTCAACTCGCTACCTTTTGGGAACATAAGACCATAAAATTCCTGATCAAAACTGCTGCTATCTTCAACAACTTTCAGCTTTTGGTCAGGGTTATTTTTCACATATTCTTCAACAACGGTATTGTCCGCTACTACCGCTTCAGCTCCGCCTTGTAATAATTCCTGAATGGCCAGGTTATTATTTTCGAATTTTTTGATGTCTTTATGATTTTTCCCAAGAAGTGACTCGACTGCTTCCTGTCCAGTTGTAGCTGTTTGAACAGCAATAACCTTTCCTTTCAATTCTTTTCCTGATTTTATATCACTTTTCTCAGGAACTAAGATTTTGTTTGTGGATAAGAAATAAGGCACCGAAAAATCATACGATTGTTTTCTCTCATCATTTACTGTAATTGCAGATATCCCTACATCCGCTCTTTTAGACTCGATTTCTACAAAAATCGGATCCCAGCCAACATGCTCAACTTTCACTTTATAACCGGCTTCTTTTGCAACAGCATTGATAAAATCAACATCGAATCCAACAACTTTATCGCCTTCCAGATATTCAAATGGAGCATATGCTGCATCCGTCACGATCCTAAGTGTTTTCCCATTTGCTTCTTCTTTTTCGCTAGTTGTCGTTACTTCCTTTTCTTTCCCGCATCCAGTCATAATCAGTAACAAAGAAACTACCATGGCAAACATTAAAAACGAAACTTTTTTCAAAATAATCCCCTCTTTTCTCTAGTAAACTCTCTTTTAAAGAACGCAAACAAATCAAATTTGAAAGAATATTCAGTATTTTCATTTAAAAATATTATACGTTTATTTGTTTTTTTATGCAATAAAAAGTCCGTAAATAACTTTAGTAAAATAAAATTTTATCCAATTAACTCGAAAAACCAAGAAATTAAATAGGCTTTAATTATACAGACGGCGGACATTTCCTCATTTATAAAGTAATTATTGAAATTATATCGAAAACAGATATTAGAACTATTAGCCAGATTTTAAATAGGAAACAAAAATAAGCAGCAACCTCATTAGCTTGGTCGCTGCTTACTTAAATTTTATTTAGGGCACTTCTTTAATCCCCTCTTCAATATCTAACATATCTAATAAGAAGATAAAGATCGGAATCCCAATGATCAAACCCCATATCCCAAGAAAATGCTCGGAAAACAGAAGAATGATGAAGGTGAAGAACGTTGGCAAATTTGTTTTTGCCGACATGAATTTTGGATTTAAAATATAGCTTTCAAGTGCATGTATAATCCCAATCATAACAAACACAGCAATAACCTTTGGCATACCGCCGATACTGTAGGCAATCATGCTAAGTGGAATTAGGGAGATAATAACTCCTGCAACTGGAATTAACCCTAGGAAGAAAATCATAATTCCAAGACCGAGCAACTGTGGAAACCCAAGAATCCATAAGAAAGTTACTGAAAGGACTGCATTCGTAATGGCAATTAAGAACTGGACCTCAATTACCTTTCCGAATGAATTGATAAATTTTACTCCAAAGTGACCAAGGTTTATAAAGAAGGATTTGAATTTACCCCGCTTAAATTTAGAAGTAAAGCGAATAATTTTATCTCTTTCCAATAAGAAAAACAGACTAAGCAGTATGGAAAGGAAAATCTGTAATGCCAGTTTACCGAAATCAGATACATAAAGATAGAGCGTATTCATCTGTTTTTGAAGATCGAGCGGCGATTCAGTCTCGTTCATTAAACTAATGGCGTATTGAATGACCCGACTATCGGGTGGATGTTGAAAGAAAAAAACAATCTGTGTAACTAATTCTGTAAATTGCAACGTAATGACCGGCAAATATTTATAAATAACGATGGCTAAACAAGAAATGACGACTATATATAAAAAGCTTATGACAACTTTAGAGTTAATACGCATCACTTTATTTAGTCGAATCATGATAAATTGTTCCAGCCTTCCCATTAGGAAAGTGAAAACAAATGTGAATAATACAATATTAACCATACTTCCAATGCTTATAAGAAACAGGACTAACACTATTAATGTAATTAACCTTGAAAAACCTTCACTTTGTAAATACTCTTTTACCACTTACCTATCTCCTAACTAACATTCTGCCGTGATAATTCCTTCTACATATTATTTTACACGGAATTGAGGGATTCTACTACAATTACCTTCCATTGAAGACAAAATTATTTGAATGATCAGTAAGTCTTATTGAGAGGAGGTTAGATTATTATTCTAGACTCACTTTTATATAGAACATCCACTGACTTCAACGACGATTTAGGTCTTTATTTTTAAAAAACATCTGCCAAAAAGGCAGATGCTAATCTTCATCTTTCACATCGATATCTTCTGGGATGGGTTCACTATAATAATCCGCTAATTGCTTCTTATATTTTTCCATCTGTTCCAGATGCGTATTGAACTGCTCTTTAAAAATTAAATACTGCTCACCATCATGGACAGTGCGAATTTTATTTTGAACAATCATGCTTTCTATATAAGATTCCGGCATTGATAAATATTCCGCAGTCTCTTTTACTGTCAAGTACATGCCTTCACCCCTTTTCCTCTTAACTATACTAGATAAGAGTCTTCATTTGAAGTGCCTAATCCATACAAATACATGGGCCTTCTCAATTTGAGAGGCCATTAACTTATTACAAAGTGACTTTTACCGTTTTTTCATTTCCAGTTTTATCGATTGCACCGACAGATAGCTTAGTGTTTTCTTTTGTTTTTAAAGTCACTTTATCCGTTTCTTTTTTATCTTCAGTCGCTTTTTAATACTTTGTACCCTGCTTTAACCCTCATTTTTACTTTTCCCTCGATTTTACCTAAAACGAATTGGCAAGAACTCGTTTTTGCGAAGGTTCGGGTTTCTAGGGCGGTTAGATCTTTTACGGTTGCTGTTATTGGAGTAATTTGATATTTTTTATCTCCATCCAACCATGTGGTCCAATCCGATACTTTTGTTCCAGTCTTTTGTTTAACGATTTATTAACCTTTACTTGAATTTGGGTCAGTTTCCCTGCTTCACGCAAGTGTGTAAAGGGGGTGAAAGGATGATGTCTAAACCTCAGTCTCAGAAAAATCTAACCTATAAATAAATGGCTATCTCAAAAACAAATCACCGTAATAACTTACAAACCCTTCCAATAACATGTAAGATAATACTAATGTGATAGATCTATAGATTAAGAGGAGTTGACCAAATGACCTTATTTTATGTAATACTTGCGGCAATTTTCGCTGTCCTTCTAGTCATTGTTGTGAAACGGCGAAGTGAGCCAGCTAGAATAGAGCGGTATCAAAATGAATTTGGTAAATTATATACGGACACTTTAGACTTGGAAGTAACCGAAATTGTACCAGAAGCATTAATCGTACAGCTTAACAAAGCACTGGATTACGATTATATGGAAAAGGTCAATACAGAATTCCGGCTGAAGTATCCCCGAAACTCACAGGAAAGGGTTAATGAGCTGTGGCGCGAATTTAAACGCTACTTGATTATGGCTGCTGTGTTTGGCAAAGTTGAAATGTTTAATGAGGTCATCGATGAGCTATGGCATATCATGCTGAATTACAAACAGGAATATGATGATTTTTGCCAGACATTCATTGGCCAACCCATTCAGCATAATCCCCACTCACAGCCTGTTTTTAAACCTGAAGAACGCACGCTGTTTGATTTTTACTATGTACAACTGTTTACGGTTGATTCAAGTTCGATTCAAAAATGGGGGAAATTTTTCAAGCATGATAAAGGAAAAGAATTGCTCCATGAATTCGAAGCGCTGGAGTTGGAACAGTTAAAGGAGAAATATATGCGCACTCCTACAAGTATAGAAGCGGAACAGACCTTTGAATGTTTCACCTCCCTTTTTAAAGAGAATCGACCGAAAATAGTATTGGATTGGCGGGAAAGATACGATCAAACAGACTATGCTGCTCCTGCCTACTTCATCTATGCCAGTTCCGATAATCATGATACAGACTTTAATGATATTTTCGGGGTAGAAGCAGCCACTACCTCCTCTGACTCAATCAATGTTAATCATGGTGGAGATCATAGTAGCACCTATGACAGTGGTTCGAGTTCTAGTTCTGGTTCTGATTCTTCTTCTAGCTGTTCTTCGTGCAGCTCGTGCTCGTCATGAAATTTTTGTTATATAGTTCCGATATGCAGAGAAAAATTAAGCGCTTGGACAGATATCCAAGCGTTTTTACAAGTTGAATTAGCAGTATATAAGGCCTTCCAATTGAAGGCCCTTTTTATTTTACATGAACCCTTTTGTGAAATGAAAAGAAGTTTATAGTTGGCTATCACCCGAAATATGAATTTCATCAATAATAGATGCACCAATGTTAAAGTGCCCCCTTTACTAAAGGAGGCACTTTAACTGAATCATACTGAAAATTTCATTTCTTACTCCTTCAAGCAAAAGCCTTTGGCTACTGCCTTAGTTTAGTTAAGCTCTATTAATTCCATCGATTGAACCAATTTTTAATTCTTTGTTTATTTTTCTCAAGAACTTCCTTCGATGTCCTATTGTCTTTTTGTTTTTTCCATTCAAAAAAGGAAGCAATTCCGATAAGCACCCCTCCGCCGATGATCAAATACAGCCACCATGGCATCTCACTCCACATCGAATTCGTATTCATATAAATATTGAATAAAATTGTCCCTGTCCCTACTATGAAATACGATTTGTATTTCATCATGAATCCAAAGAGCAATGCTGATAATGAAATCGTTCCGATAATAAGTGCATCATTTAAGGTATTGCTTGCCATTGCATCACCTATCAAGACTAAAAACAAGAGAAAGACAATTCCAATCTCGATATATTGCGTAGTTTTCCATTTAACAAAGATTTTTCTCAATAATATAGTACTGACAATAAACAGTGGCAGAATCTCGGTCTCTACCTCGAGGACAGCAGGAATCGAAAATTGATTGACGATGACCCAATACGGATACAAACTAAGCAATATAGCGGCAGCCAAATAGATTTTTCTTTCCATTCGATCAGTCGTCGTGCTTCTCATCAAGATGAAATAGGCCGGAATCAGAAGTGCTACGAAAACTTCTAGAATGAAATGTACTGATCCACTCATCAGAACCTCTATATTCATTGCAAAAAGAAACAGCAGCCCATATACCCGGTAAAAATCCATACTAAGGCCAATTTCGCTTTTCGTTAGTATCCCTTTAAAATATCTCTTGCTTAGTATCACCATTATGGTCGTACATCCGAAAAGGACCGTGATGCCAATCGGAAGAGCTAACGTGTCTGCATACTTAATGATGATCCAATACGGATACAAACTTAGAATTCCAGCAAGCCATACATAGATATCTCTTTCCTTCACATTACTTGTAAAGCTTTTCATCAGGATGAAGTAGCCCGTTATCAAGAGTGATACAAAGACTTGCAGTAACTGATATGTCGTTTCATTCACTAGTACTTCTCTATTCATGGCCAGCAAAAATAAAAGACCATAAATCCGGAAAGCATCAATCGTTGCGCCTGTTTCTTCTTTCTTAATTAATACTTTGAAATAGCGACGGCTTAGCATTACCATTCCTAACATACAGATGAAAAGAACAATCAATCCTAATACAATCGATAGGGTGTGAACATAGTTCATAATGCTTAAGAAAGGATACAGACTGACGATTGCTGCAATATTGGAATAGATTTTCCGTTCATTTAGTTCGCCAGTAAAGCTTCTCAGTAATATGAAGTAGCCCGTTATCAAGAGCGATACTAAGACTTGAAGCACCTGATATTTTGTTTCATTCGTAAACACTTCCACATTCATATCAATCAAAAATAACAAACCGTAAATCCTAAAAGGATCAATTGTGGTGCCTGATCCGTTCTTCTTGATTAGTCCTTTGGAATAGCGTCTACTTAGCAACAACATCCCTATCATACAGACGAAAAGAACAGCCATACTCGTAAAAATCGGGAGTCTATGCGCGTAATCTTGGATGTTCATAAACGGATATAGGCTGACGACAGTCGCTATACCTGAATAGATGTTTCTTTCCTTCGCATGAATTGTGAAGCCTCTCATCAGGATAAAGTAGCTCGGCAACAATAGTGAAACGAAAATTCCTAGGATTTCATAACCTGTTTCAGTCATTAAAACTTTCACATTCATATAAATCAAAAATAACAAGCCGTATACCCTATAATAATCAATGAACCTCATTTTACCTTCTTGTTTAATTAGCCCTTTAAAATAGCGCTGGCTAGCAAATACCATCACAGCTGCACATGCAAACAGTACAACTATCCCCATAACCAGAGGTAAACTATTTACAAACATCGCATAGAAAATGAAAGCGAGGCTAAGAGGAACCACAACAAAGTTCTGCCAATTCCTTCTCATAATCAGATACCAGGAAAACACAATCTGTACAGTCACAAACCCCACCCAAATGATCTCCCGATTTAGTGGGACATCACGGATTGCCGTTTCAAATATCGAAACACTGACCGCCAAATGAATGAATGGAATGAGGTAATATTCCATGATATCTTTCCAGTTCTTATTAGATACTGCCCATAGAATGGTAATGATTCCTGCTGTAATCATCAAGCAAATCGAAGTAACCAATTTTATTTGTTCCACGTTGGATAAAAACAGAAGCACTTGTAAGAAAAGTACTGAAAACCCAAGGTAGGTAAAGACGTATTTTCCCCATTTCACTTTCGTACGCAAGGCACTTAAGATATATATCAATAGTTGCGTAACATATAGAAACGGCGAGCTATTCGTATGGACAATGAGTAAACATCCAACAGGTATTGCCACTAAATTTGCAAGATGGCTGGAGTAAAGAAAGTATAGTCTCCCATTTTTTGAATATTTCCCAAGCCATTCTCCTACAATGAAAAAGATAAAAGGACCAAACAACGCGAAACCAATCTTAAATATCACCTGGTTAAAATCAAAAACATCGTAAAGTGAACCATATAGGCTGGCACTTGTAATAATGACGGGCAGCCAGAATATATGTTTCCGGTGTACATGAACAGACCATACGTTTATTGCAGTCGCCATAGTAATTAAACCCGTTACACCCATTGGATTCAACTCACTGTATGGAATCAGTATAAAAGCAAGGAAGGAAAGAATCTGTCCACTATAGATAAAGACAGGAAAGAATATTGGAAATCTACTCTTTAAAGCGTAGGCCGCTCCGATTGAAATCAGTGCTGTCCCCATTGAATAAAGGCTGACAGTGATATTTGAACTGACCCAAACGCTACCTTCCAACAAATATGGATAGAAGGCAACCAACGCTAATACGAAAGAAATCGGAAATCCATATACGGCTGTCTCCATCATAGATTTTGTATCATCTTTTACATAGGTAATAAAGAAAAGTCCAGAAATCAGGACGAGAGCTGCACTAACAGCAAGCCAATCCATATCAATCAATTTACTAGTTAATACCCCCACCATTATCATTGGAGAGATAAATAAGACACTTTGCTTAAATAGGCTGTAGCTTGGGTGGCGATTATATAAATACAGCCCAATATACTTGAAAACCTGAAGCACGAATATTAGATTTAAAACAGTAGTAAACGAGAATTGAAAAGCAAAGCAAAGATATACAAATGCTAAATTAAAAACAACAACAGCTGGATAAGTGAAGCTCGTATTTTTCGATTGAAGTGAAACATAGACAAACTGAGCAGATAGTATCATAAGCGCAACAAAAATTTGCGCATAGTTTTCCTGATAAACCATCGCGTTTATATATAAAAAAACGATTCCACTCTCAATCAAACTGGTAAACATAAAGTTCTTGGATAACTTAGGCTCCTTTGCTTTAGCCATATAAGTCGATAGCGCCATAAAAATGATTGGCACAAGTGCAAAAGCACTGACCATGAATTCATTGAAAAATGAATTATAAACAAAATGGATATATCCGTAAGTGAAGATAGCACTAAAAGCAATTTCATAATATTTCTTTTGAAATTTGACTGCAAAAATTAAAAACAAAACAGAAATGACAATCAATGATATCGAATAAACCAGGTTACTTGAAAATAATGTCAAAATAACAAAGGTTTCCACAATGATTTTAAACAGGATGAATTGAAAAATGAACGGTTTGAATAACACTAATTTTTTCCTATTTTTCAACTGTTCAACATTCCATAAAAGCAATAGATTAAGGACACTAACCGTCAAAAACATCCACTCAATCGTTGAAGTCGCAAAAGCAAAACCGAAGTAACAGGTAACAGCAAACGTTAATATGGATATGATAATGAATATTTTCGACTTAAAGTAATCAGCAATCTTGAAATATATGCCAAAGCAAAGTAATCCTCCAAGAAAACCAAGTAGAGCCCGCCCTTCACCATTAAGCGATAAGTACTCTCCAAATATCTGATAATATGAAGCTGATAAAATCGTAATTGGAATAAATAATCCTGCAAGCGTCAGGAAAGCAAAAGCCGTCTGCTTAATTTTCAGCTTCCAGGCGATAAAGGCCATTCCCGCGAAAACGACGGATACCATTCCTATGAAAAACACCTTCAGAACCGCATTCAAATTACCCCATGATGAGGTTGCCAAAATTAAACCTCCAAATAGAAGTAAAATTACCCCCGTGAGCAGGACGACAGAGATATTCCGTTCCCGGATTTGCTCGGGTGTTCTCTTTGGCTTTATTGGCTGAACAGGCTTCTCCTGCTTGATTACCCGCTGTTGATTAGCAGGTTTCCTTTCAGGGATGCTCGCGATGACCAGTTCAGGTCTTTCTACTATAACTGGTTCGTTAGGGACATCCGAAACCTTCTTATCATTCATTATTGATTCGTCAAATATAGGTATCCCTTGTACTCCTTCTTGATGTGATTCTTCATCTTTAACGAGGTTATCTTGAACCTTCTTCTCAGCTGCCTCACTTTTCAATATTGTCTCTGCTTTGGGACTAGCTTGCTTTTTTTCATTATCTAATTGTTTTTGTTTATAAAGGGCTCTTTGAAAATGCCGATCATACGCCCTGCTAATCCGTATATATTCTGTTTTTGGGATGAGCCGCCTTTCCCATAAAACTTCAAGCTCTTCTTGGAAAATCTGCTTCCTTCTTTCTAACGTCATTTCTTCATTTGAAGAATCATCCATCCAAAGATTCCCCTTCCTTCACTTAGACCTTATATTATCGTATGTATAATCTCTTTTAGATAATAACAAAGTTTTTCCATTTTTTATATATTTAGTATCCACGTCGGATAACCCCTTAAATCTACCAAAAACCATTTCCATTCAATCGGGCAAACTTTACTACAAAAAAAAAGATAACCCCTCAATGGAGTCATCCAAAATTTCTATACTATTTTTAACTTACCCTCACTTCTAACAATCCAAATATAAACTATAATCGAAATGAAAATCGAGACAGCTGCTGTGATATAGATACTCCGATAGCCGAAAAGGTAACCAATCTGTCCGAAAACAATAGCTCCTATACCAACTCCAAGGTCGAAAAATGAGAAATAAGTGGCATTTGCCATCGCTTTACGATTGGGTGCTGTTTTTTCAATCGACCATGCCTGCAAGGCCGGCTGAACTGAACCGAATCCAAATCCATAAAGCACCGCAGCTATATATAGTACCGCTTCACTTGGCATCCAAGCTAACAGGAGCATACCTGTCATGATGAGCACTGTTGATGGCACAAAGATTGCCCGGTGGCCTCTTCTGTCATATAATCGGCCAGAGAATAATCTCGTGACCATGAGAGCCATTGCATAAAGCAAGAAGTACCACTGAATTCCACTCACACCTTTTTCAGCTGTATAAAGTGGCAGGAAAGTTGCGATTCCACCAAATGTAACGGAAATAAAGAAAATAAGCAGAGATGGCTGCAGGGCACTTTTCTCATAAATATCAAACCTCTTTGCAGCCACAGCAGTTAACGGATTTATTTCCACTTTTTGATATCGAATCATCGATCCCATCATTACAGCAAACAATCCTAACAAAGAACAAATCAGAAACAGCTCTTGAAATGGAAGGACTGTAACTAGCAAAAGCCCCAGTGATGGACCGAATGCGAGTGCTAGATTGCCCGATAATCCGTAATACCCCATCCCTTCGCCACGGCGTTTGGCCGGAATTATGTCAGAGGCGATGGTGCCTGAAGCTGTTGAAGAAAAACCCCAGCCGACTCCCTGTACAATCCGCATTAAAAATAACAATCCGATGCTCCCCATAAAACCGAAGGAACCCACGGATATAGCGAAAATGGCTAACCCGATAAGAAAAACAATACGTCTTCCTTTCGTTTCCAATAATTTTCCGGCAATTGGCCGAACAAGCAGAGCGGAAAATGTAAAAATCCCTAGGACAGCCCCTACTAGGCGATCGTCCCCTCCAAGCTGCTCAACAAACAGCGGGATGGTCGGCATCGTCATTTGGAAACCCATGAAAATACACAGATTTGCCAAACAAATCATGATAAAGTCACGTGTCCATATTTTATCAGAACCTCTTACCTGCTCACCCACTAAGGTTTCCCTCATTTTCCTTCACCTTCTAATCCTAATAGTTATTGCCAGTTTACTAAAAAAAGATACAATAAGCGAATAATTTATTTCGTGTACCTAAATATAATTCAAAATGATAAGCCCAGCTTGGAACTGGACCAAGTTTTCTAATCTTCATGAACATAAAAGAATGATATGTACATACACAAAAACCTCATAATTTATGGGTAATGAATGTTTTTACATTAGCATTTATTCTATCCCCTAAGAAGCATATGGTATGTTGCCCATCTGTATGCGCACTTACTATTTCTTTACTGGCTGCAGCTGCCTTTCCAATTGTTAAGCTTCCATAATATCTACATTCACTAAATTCATTTTAGGTATCGTTTTCTTTGCCTCCATTTTATTTTTAAAGACATGCTACTTTTTCCTTTTAAAAGTTTATATAGACTGTGAAAGCAAAATAGCCTTTGACTTGTGAAAAAAAGGAGCCGAAAACAATGATTTATGAAGAAACCTACCGATATTTAGTTCGCCATGTATCCTCCAAGGAGTTCGACACATGTTTATATTCCCTCCTTCATATGGATTGGGATGGTGTGATTCAGAGTCCCCTCCACAAAATGGCTAAAGGAATTGGAACGACTGAAAAATATCTGAAAAAGATCATCAAGAAATTTTCATCCCCACAAGTTGGCTGCGGCCGAAAAATCTTCCTTCCCATTCAACAGGAGATAACAAAATATAAATTCAATCTCGGGCCGACAGGCAGTCTCAGCTTCAACAGTAAAAAGGACCGATACTGTAAAAAATACCGTTTCTTCTATAGTAATGCCTTCCGAAGCCTATCCCTGCCCTCCAAGAGACTCGTGCTCATGGCAGCATTCAATATGTCTGTCAATAAATCTGAAGAAGTCTCGCTGCACTACGATGAAATTGTCCATTCAGAATGTTCCCTTTTCAAAAGACAGGATGTACTTGATGCCATGGAAACGGTTAACCAAACATTAGGCGACATGGTAACCTTCACTATTGCCAGCTCCGTTTTCACACGGAAAGAAATCATTTTAGCTTCTTTCAAAGAAGGAATGTTGAAGGATTATCTTGAAAATCGTACGGAGAGGATGTTGGTACGGAAAACAATTTATGAAGCGGGATGCCTTGAATATATAGAAGATAAAGTCTGTATGGAGCTAGAACGGGTCGGAAAATATATCTACCGTTCGTTTCTTAAAGCTGCACATGGACCTATAAAAGATGATTTGTTAAAACTGGCTCGATTTGTGTATAGCACTTCACTTAAAAAATTCGGTAAAGTCCTGTCTAGCAAAAAGCATTTATTAGCCGATCCAAAACAGGCTTCCGCTTATTTTAGTACAATCGTTTATAATGAAGCACTGGAACAATTGGCCACGTATGCACACCAGGCTGCCTGTATTAAAAACTTAATGGAGCGAGAACACTTGCACCGCGGAATTTCGGAGGGATCTTTAGCGAGAAATGTGGATTATATAGAAGTGAATGAGCATATTGAAGTGATCCGTGTGAAGCATGACAAGGCGTCTAAGATTCATAGAACACTAAGCATATGGTGCGAAGATTGGGTGATCTCACGCGCGAATTCTGTCATAGTAGGTACAGAAGATACTGATCGAAAGTCTATACGTGGAAAAAAGCGAATTCTAAAAAAGGATCAGTCTATTTCCGATTACCTCAACTCACTTAAAAAGCATACATACGAACAACTTGAGAAACATATTACGATGTACCAAAATGTAAATAATAACGAATCCGTCCTAGATGTATTGAAACAGAAAAAAGAAGCTATACGATCCTATTTTGCTATCCAAAAAGATCATATGAAAAATTAGGATAAAATATGGCTAACAGAAACACTGGCTTTTGGGCGAGTGTTTTTTGTCATGCATAAATATTCCTTTCTCCATTCCACTCCAATACCTATTCCCTTATGTAGCTGCCTCCCTCCCTTTTTCTGATTTTGAGGACTGATAATTTTGAAGTTGTTCTGTGAATTAGCTTTTCCCTGACTGTAGACACCCTTCATCCGGGTGTGCATTGAACTCTTTATACTGTGAATAGTGCCTAACATGCTGTGGATAACTAAATGATGCTCTTCTTTCCCCTGATAGATTCTATTCGAATCAGTCATACCAAGGCTTTCGGCAAAAAAGTTATTAAAGGGTCTAAAGAAAGGGTCTAAATCACTTTACTAACAAAGGAACTAAGAATGGTTATGATTAAGGGGATGAATGTAGGACCCCCTTTTCCCCATAAAGAAGATCATCTTTTCAAAATAAAGTTTATGATTTCTACTTTCATAAAAAAAGGAGAATAATGAAGATACTTAAGAAACAAGAAGCTATTCCATGGTTTCACGAATTACAAAAGCATATGGAATGCCTGACCGTATAGAAGAAACGAAAAAATAAAGCTCCTGCTTAAAATGTATATCCATTCCAAGTATACAAGAGTTTTCGACTCTAATGGATTTATTACCCATAATAAACAAAAAACTGTGGCAATTTGATTCCACAATATCAAAACCGCACCATAGCAAATTACCCCCGCTATGATAAAATGAAAAACGAAAAGACTATCAGCACCTTCTATTATTATTAAAAATTTCGTTTGTTCTTCTCCACCTGAGCTACAGATGATAATGTGAAACTTCTTTTACTGGGACTTTCACAGGGATTTTACAAACATGATAGTACGAAGCAGCTTGCCTTTATCATCATACGTATTTGGCTAGGAGTGAAATTCGTTGTTACAGAAGTTAAATCATTTTCTTGAAAAGGCTATGCCTTTTATCACGCCAACTGGTGTAGTGGTCGGCGTATTGCTTGCCAGTTATTTAGATTCCTATATATTCCTCGTTCCTTGGATTTTTGCACTTATTACATTTTCCGGAAGTTTAGGATCGAATTTCAGTTCATTGAAGCGTATCGCTTCCAATCCCTTACCGGTAATTGTGGTTCTTCTTATCCTGCATATTGCCATGCCAATTTGGGCCTGGCTACTTGGACACCTGGTGTTTCCTGGAGACAATCTGACCATAACTGGTTTAGTTCTAGGTGTTGTGATTCCAACTGGTGTTACCAGTTTGCTTTGGGTATCCATTTACAAAGGGAACACCCTGCTCACTTTGACGATTGTCTTAATCGATACGCTCTTGTCACCGATTATTGTGCCGTATAGCGTTGCTTTCTTCAGCGGAACATCGGTTGAAATGGATACCATGGCAATCATGAAAGGGTTAATCGGCATGGTTGTCATTCCTTCACTGATTGGGATGGTGCTGAATCAGATTACCAAGGGAAAAATAAAACCGATGCTTGGACCGCGTTTAGCTCCCTTTTCTAAAATAGCACTTGGTATATGTGTGACCTTAAACAGCGCGAAAGTTGCTCCATATTTAAGTCATATCGATGCAAAATTAATCAAAATGGCTATTATGGTCTTCTTTATTGCCTTTTCTGGTTATCTATTATCCTGGATGGTCGGAAAATTCCTGAAGTGGGAAAAAGAAGAGATTATTACCGTCACCTATACAGGAGGTATGAGAAATATCGCTGCAGGAGCTGCTCTTGCCGTTGCTTATTTCCCTGCCGCCGTTGCTGTTCCTGTCATTCTCGGTACTCTTTTCCAACAAATACTCGCTTCCGTGTATGGTTCATTCTTAAACAGGTATTATCATAAGCCTAAGCCAGTTCAAGAAAATAAAATGGCTGCTTAACTGAAAAAGCCGATTCCAACGGAACCGGCTTTTTTCTCGCTTTGTTGCTATTTTGTTATCTCAATTTTCCCATTATTTGTTTCTAATTTAACCATGTTTTCACCTTTACCAATGACAACATTCCCCTCATATTTATTGAGAATATCGATTTTCCCATTATCAACATGAACATCAAAGGTTGTATTGGTCGGCTCCTTATCTGTTTTAATCATAATTTTGCCATTGTCACTTTCCAATTGAATATTCCGATCCAAGTCTTTTGTGACAAGGGAGATTTTGCCGTTATTCGAGGAACCTATCAGATTTCCCTCTACATTATTAAGATCTACTCTTCCGTTAGCAGATTTCACTTCAACTTTTTCAGATATTATATCTTTTAATTCAACTCGGCCATTTTGTGATTCCACGTTCAGACTCTTTATGTCCAATTCAGCCATTTGTACTTTTCCATTATCACTTTTAACGACAAACGACTTATAAGATTTCTCAGGCACATACACTTTTAAATGTAATGATTGAATTTGAAACCCAAAGCTAAAGGAACGTTTATCTTTTAATGTGATCGCAAGCTTCTTTCCTTCCACATCTGCAGAAAAATTCAGCTTAGAAACATCCACACCTTTTGATACTAACTCTACACTAGTCTCCGTACCTGTCGTTGGGATAATTTCAACAGCTGCATTGTCAGAAATAACCTGAATGTCCGTTACCTCATCTGTAATCGATTTTTTCTCTGTAGTGGATTCCTTATCCGTCACTTGCGAAAATGTAAACAAACTGCCTACTACACCAACCAATAACAGAACAAGTGCAATAATCGATAATTTTTTGATATTAATCATGTTTCAAACCACCTTTCACAAGGGAAACATTAAATTTCAAATAACGAATAAACCCTTTAGTTAAAGCACTTGTAGCGACAAACATCCCCATGGCAATGAAAATTCCAATTCCGCAAAGACCCAATGCGAAGAACAAATCAAATAATTGAAAGTTGCCTATAATTAGATTAATAAGTACGCCAAACGGGGCAAGAATAAAGCCTACCGCTGATGCCCATCCTGCAATAACAACCCCTACCAGCGCAATAAAAGGTCCTAATACAATTACTAAATTAAAAAAACCTAAACCAATAACTGCCCAAACAGCTCGCATGACATTTCCAGCAGAAGTCGTTTGCTCGACTTGATCAAGACGGTAAGATGCCGTTAGTTCCTTGGAAATTTGATTCGGATTTCCAAGGGATGCTGAAATTTCCTGCTCCGTTTTTCCTTTTTCCATCCCAACCGCGAAATACTCTTCGTAATCTTGTAAAATATCCTGCCGTTCCTCTTGCGAAAGCCTTACTAATGAGGCATTCAATTGTTTCAAAAATTGTTCTTTATTCATTTGCCCGCACCTTCCTTGATTAATTGATTGACTCCATTAGAAAACTCGTTCCATTCTGTCAGCAATTCGTGAAGGTATTCTCGGCCTTTCTCGGTTAACTTATAATACTTACGCGGCGGCCCTTCTGTTGATTCTTGCAAATATGTCGTAAAATACTCTTCCTTGGTTAATCTTCGTAACAGTGGATAAACCGAACCTTCCGATATCTCGATTTGATCTGAAATCTTCTGAACAAGTTCATAGCCGTAACGGTCTTGCTTATCCAACAACACAAGGACACACAGTTCCAAGACACCTTTTTTAAATTGTACATTCAATGCACCATCACTCCTTTCTTGAATGTTTCGGTACTATTCATTAACCAGTACCAAACAACGAATAATACATCTTATGTAAATAATTTACCACATGCTACTGTTTATTGCAAGGTACTGTAAAAATATTTTAACGCTCACCCTCTTCCTTGTTCTTATCTTATTTTAATTATGCTTTGAGCAGACTGCTGCTTAACCAATCAGGAATGCAATTTATTGTTATTCTGTTAAGTGTTATCAAAAGAGGGTAAGAGAAAATTAAACATATATTAATAGCTAACGGAGAATAAGTTATATAATAGAAATATATGGAAGGAGGAACTACTTTGGCAAAAAAAGAAATAACGAAAAAGCAGTTTGATTTTCTTGAACACGAACTTAAGTATCTTGAAACAGGAGGAGTTATCTCTGAGCAAGAAAAAGAAAAGATGCTAGGTTCCTATGATGTGAAGGATAATTTAAGTTTCATTACTATTTTATTATCCATCGGGGCGCTTCTTTTAGGTCTTGGGGTATTAACCTTCGTCGCCAGTAACTGGATATATTTAAATAAGGGAGTTAAATTCCTAATAATAATTGCGTGTCTAATTGGAGTAAACTTCGCTGGTGTTAAGTGGCAGAAACGCTTTCCCAAAACAGCCCGGAGTTTACATTATGTTGGAATTTTGATATTCGGAGCAGGCATATTTCTAGTTGAGCAGATGTTTAACATCAGCATCAATTTCAACAGTTCCTTTTTATTATGGGCCATTGGAACAGTATTCATTGGTTACTATTTAAAAGACGTCTTCATCCTTCTTTTTACTTCCTTTCTGCTTTTCATTTATATTAACGGAAGTATATTCCTTGATGAAACGTCTTACCCACTTGCCATTCTTGTATTTATACCTTTTTTATATATTCTATTAAAAAAATTCGATTATCCTAAGGCCTTGGGCTTTTTTATTAACGCATTAGCCATCAATACAATCGCCTTATTTCTAATGGAATTTGTACCGAAGTTAGATGTTAAACAGTCGAATACGATCGTCCTTTCCATTCTGTTTGTATTGGGAATCATATTGGCGTATCTTCCATTTCCATCTAAATTACAAAGCACCACCCACATACAAGGGCATATCTTACATGGAATCACCGCACTCTTCCTTACCTTTGAATTTTCGATATGGTTCCCTATAGCTTATTTTATTTTCCTTCTTTACCTCATTCTAAAGGGCAGTTTAACCAGCATTGTGATAATATGTGCACTGATTTTCAGATACTATATTGATTCCTTTGACTTCCTGCCAAAATCGCTTACATTCATAATCGGCGGCATCATGCTTATTGGTTTTGGCTTCTTCTTTGAAAACCAACGGAAAAAAGGAGGCGATTTCAATGAAGAATAATCTATTCTTCCGACCGCTCATCGTATTTTCCATTCCAATCTTGATTCTTTTAGTCTTGGCGATTCCTCCCGTCTGGACTACCATGACCGGAGAGGAAATCAAAATCAAAACCGCTCCAGTCGACCCGACGGACCTGTTCCGGGGTAGCTATGTGGCTCTGAATTACGAAATAGAGACCGTTAAGCCTTCACAACTTGATGACTCTGTTATTTCTGAGTTTAAAACAAGAAATATGGGTGATTATAAAAAGGTATATGTAATACTAAAACAAAGCAATGATGGTCTATATAAAGTCGATTTAGTAACGAAAGAAAAACCCAGCAAAGGTGTTTATCTAAAAGGAGAATTAGAAATTCCTTATGACTTAAAAAGAGCTACAACTGTTCAGATTAGATACGGCCTAGACAATTATTATGCATCCGAAGAAAAGGCTAAGGAAATGGAAACAGACGCTTTGGCTAAACCTTCAGTTGCTATAGTAAAGGTTAGAAATGGTAATGTTGTATTAACAGATATTATCATTGAGTAAGTGTTTTTCAACTATCCGAGACTAGCAAAAAGAGCATCAGATTTTCGATGCTCTTTTTTGCTAGTCATATTATAAAGTATCCGTTATGAATATCAGAGCTTTTACTTAATGACCCGTTTAGCCCCAATATATCGATCTTTCCAATACTTGTCGCTCATTTTAACTACCTTTACACCTTTTGTTGTGGTTCCCACAAAAGTACCTTTTCCATTATAGATGCCCACAAATGAGACTTTTCCTTTCGTGCCAGTTGCATAGAACACTAAGTCGCCTGTTTTTAAGTCTGTTTGCTTCACGGCTTTACCGGTTTTATACTGTTCTGCACTTGTTCTCGGAATTTTCATTTCTGTCGCTGCATTTTTATAGACATACTGAGTAAGCCCGCTTGCATCGAATCCTTTTGGTGTCGTTCCTCCATATTTATATGGGCTCCCGACCTGCTTCTCCGCTAAGGCGGCAACTTCATCGCCATAGTTGATTGATGCTGATGCATTAGCTGGACCGAAAATAAATGCTGCAACCAATGCTACAAGTGAAACAATTGCTACAAGCCATTTTGAAACTGGTAAACTAAGACTCATTCTTTTTCCTCCCCAATCTGTAAATGAAACACAATTTTAAATATATGATGAAGTTTTGATTTGATTCCTAAAATCCTTTTTTATTTCTACCATCTTCGTTTATTCACCATAAATTCTCTATATAAAAAACAAAAAAACCACATGTTCCGTTACATAAAATAAACGGTGACATCTGGTTTCTTCTATATTTTTAGTAGAAAAAGGTTCGTCCAATTACTTAGGTTCCTCATATTTTCGAGCCTCATCACTGTCGCTTAAACCTTTAGTAGTATGATCAACCACACCGCCGACCCCAAAGAATGTAAGCGCAATAAAGTTAATAATCCCCATCGCCCCATTCAGCGCATCATCGGTAATGGTAAAACCAATCGGGTGGATAAAGTTATTAATGAACGCTGCAACCATTTGCGTTAATATTAAAAGCCCAGGGAGAAGAACTGTAAAAATAAACGTCGGATTTTTAAAACGCACTTTCCAGTTGATCATTGCTATGCCCCTTATTTATATTAAGTCCACTTCAATTCATAAATAGTACGGACTTGCTATATTTTATGTAGCTTGTCCTTCTAGCGTTCGGGAATTCTATGAAATTAATATATCGCTATATGCTAGAAAGTATATCCAAAAGAAAAGAGCATGTTTTGAAAAAGACTGGCCAAAAACATGCTCTTAACAAATTCAATTTAATGTTACTTTTATAAAAAAGTTTGATTTTCCACACTTCTTTATGAACGTACGCCCCCGTTAGTTAACAAGAACTGGAATTCACTTGTCACTTTTTCTGTTTCTTTGACGTTCAGTATATAAAGAAGACCCAAGAACAATCATCACAATTGCAACATTGATAAATAACCAAATTAGGTCTATATCCGTGATATACTCGACTGACTTAAAATAAAAATTACGAATGAGAAAAGCAAAAGTAAAACTTCTTTGTTTCATTTTTTCAAACAACAATCTCATTATAAAAAACGCCTGACTTTTTAGTCGAAGAAGAAAAATTAGTAGCTAACTGGATAAAAAAATCTTCCCTCTATTACTCATAGGGGATTCTGTTACACGAATAGCTTCCTGTACCTCCTGTAAGTCATAGTGAGAGTCTGGCACCATAAACCTCAACCTTTTATCGTTTATAAAATTTATCAAAAGGT
Organism: Peribacillus butanolivorans; assembly: GCF_001273755.1. Classification (GTDB taxonomy): domain Bacteria; phylum Bacillota; class Bacilli; order Bacillales; family DSM-1321; genus Peribacillus; species Peribacillus butanolivorans. Next base: position 287,571 of record NZ_LGYA01000001.1, on the reverse strand, counting down.
TAAAAGTTTCTTGCCAAGTTTGTACTGATACCTGTTGATTCCAATGCCGAAGATGAAACATTTTAACATTCACTTTTGTCCTATTTGAAATTTCCGCCCAATTTACAGGCTTTCCTGATAAAAGCCCAATAGTTAATAACATTCCATTTGGTTGAACACAAAAAGCTAACTCTGAACCATCTGTTCCACCCACAGAATCAATAGCAGCTTTTGCTCCACGCCCATTCGTTAATTCCATCACGGTATTATGTAATGATCTATCCGAAGTATTGATTACATAAGAAGCTCCAAGTTTAAGTAGTTCTTCCGTATATTTATTGTTTCTTGTTACAGCAATCAATTGAAAACCGAGAATCTTGGATAACTGAGTAAAGATACGACCAATAGAAGATCCGCAAGCATTCACGATTAATACATCATCCGGTTTCAATGCTAATACTTCTGTACAGGTAAGCCAAGCTGTTATCGGATTTATATATAATTGTGCTGCAATATAATCCTCAATGGAACGAGGTATAGGAACTGCCAACTCCGCAGATGTTCTAACATATTCTTGCCAAGTTCCTTCACCACACAGAGGCAGAACACGCTTACCTATTAGTTCTTGAGAAACTGAAGGACCCACCTCTTCTACAATACCTACCCCTTATAGCCAGGAATGGAAGGTAAAGGGATTCGATGAGCATATACCCCACGAATTGGTAGCAAGTCAGATGGGTTAATAGGGCGAACTTTCATACGCACAAGGATTTCTCCATTAGCAGGTCGTTGAATGTTTTTACTTTCAACTTTCAATACGTTTTGCGGGCTTCCGAATTCATAGAATTTAATACATTTTGCTTCCACAACAATAAGTCTCCTTTACTTTAAAATCTCATCTATATTTATAATATCACCTTTCACTAACCTGCCCTGTTCGTGATATTAGAAAAAGAGCTGCCGAAGCAACTCTCTTATTGAAGTAAAGCACCTGTTAGTTGAAACTTATTCATAAATTTTAAATTTTTAATGTTATTATTTCTTAAAAATCCTTTGATTTTTTCCCCTTCGATTTAGTTAAAGGAGATATAACCAATTGTTCGCATTTCTCATAAATCCCTAATAATTTCAGAGTCAAGCGTAACTTAGGAACAATAAGGTAAACAATTGAGCCTGAAATGATGCTTATAATAGCTCCTGCTAGAACATCTGCTGGATAGTGGACACCGACCCAAATACGAGAAAAACCAACAAGGAAAGCCGGTATGATCCATAAAAACCACCATCCTCTTTTGAACATCCAAAAGGATACACAAAATGAGAAAAACAATATTGTATGGTCGCTTGGAAAAGAATTATCAACTGCTTTTTCAATTAATTTATTAACATTTGTCAACTCAGCAAATGGTTGATTATTGGAATAAAATTCTCCTGCTATCTTCCCGATTATTTCAGCAAAAACAAAAGTAATGGTTGCACAAAAAACCATCATTCTACTCTTTTTATTTTGAGTAAACCAAATTACAATAACACCAAAAGCTAAGAAAAATACCATATACTCAGCAATGAAAATCATAGCAGGGTTTAAGTATGTGTATTGTTTCCCTAAGTCATTAATCATTCTAAATAAATTAATATTCAGTTCTAAAAAACTCATTTCATACCACCTTTTTTTCCTCTTTTTCTTAAATCTTAAAAGAGGGAGAGATAAATCGCCATCGATTAACCTAACAGTTTAAGGTTCACATCTTACAATTTTGTCATATTTTTGTAAGGTGGTTTAATATTCACATAGCGTTATTTTTCGGGATTGAGTGGTTAAATAACAATAATATTAGCTAGCTTCGAAATTGGGATCGTCTGATGGTAATTTCAATAGAGAACTCCAATAAATTGCTGTTTACTGAGACTAACTTCAACAATTGGATCAATACCATTTTTGAATAATAAGTGTCTTACTGAATCCTCAGATTTACTTCCGATTGTAGAAGGAGGTTCATTATATATTCTTAATACATTTTTAATATAATTGATAATGAAAATCATTTTCGGTGATGTTATTATATTCCTTAGTACTTATTATTTTGAAATACTGGAGGAAAACATGATGATTGATGCTCTAAGACAAAACAAAAACATTTCTATACTCTTAGCTGTATTACGTGTATATATCGGATATACGTGGATTATGGCTGGTTGGGGGAAGATAGCAAGTGGACAGTTTGATGCTTCTGGCTTTTTACAGGGTGCTTTAGCTAACTCAACCGGAGAACACCCGGCTGTTCAAGAATGGTGGGTGGTATTTCTAAAAAATATAGCGATTCCTAATATAGAGGTATTTAACCTCTTAGTACCTTGGGGAGAACTATTTGTAGGTGTAGGTTTATTAATCGGTTGTTTTACAAAAACAGCAGTGTTTTTTGGAATAGCGATGAACTTTTCTTATATGTTTAGTGGTACTACAAGTACAAACCCACAACTTGTTTTATTGTCAATGTTTATCCTAGTTTCTGCTATGAATGCAGGAAGATATGGGGTAGATGGTTTGATTACTCCACCTCTTAAAGAAAAACTATTTGCTAAAAAAACAAGAGCGATACAAAATGCTGCTTAGTTTTTTAATACGTAGATTCGAAAGATCGCCAGTATAGGCGGTCTTTTTTGCATTCTTCTTGTTGAACTCCCTCAGTTAATTAAGTATTTCTTACGAATGCTCGCTTATTCGCAGGATTTCATCCCACTAGATAGAGTAAGAATGAGTGAATAAAATATCATAAGGAAAGGGAATTGGTAAGAAGCTTTTACAGAGGCTAATCCAAGAATTACAAGGGTTATCGCAAGGTATTGCCGATGTTGAAATAGGAAACTAAGTCGGAGAAATTTACTATAAAGCTAAAGGATTTAAACGTTTTGAAAAGTTTGATGAGGATTTTAAGACACAAGCAAAGAACCAAACGAATGGCTTTAGAAATCTAATGAAAATGCACCATTTCACATTTTCCAGAAAAGTGTAAAATTAAACGAAACTTTTGTACGCTATACTCGTAATTAAATGAGGAGGTGTAAAATGAAAAAGTATCTAATTTTCACTATTAGTTTCTTATTGTTATTTACCTTATTGCAAATTTCATCTGGACTATTTCTAACTGCTACATATACCCCTGATTTTTCAGAGTCATTGGGCATGAGTAATACACTTTCACAAGAAGTGATTTTTGTTCAAAGTTCACAAATACCTACATTAATAATTGCTGTTTTATCTGCTATATCAGCCTATTTCATTTTGAATAAAGTCGCAAAAAAGAATTGAATGAGAAGGACCTGCAAAAAAAGAGTGCGGCTTACCTCTGCACTCTTTCCGTTTACTTTTCATATTCAATCCTGAATCACTTTTTGATATTCTTCCAGAAACAATTGAATCTTTTCTGCAGCTTCTGTCAATCTCTCAGCCGGTTGGACCAAGGCCATTCGAACATACCCTTCGCCTTGTTCTCCAAAAGCATCCCCAGGGACGACCGTAACCCCCGCTTTTTCAATCAATTCATAAGCAAAATCGCGTGACTTCCAACCAGCAGGAATTTGAGCCCAAATAAACATGGTAGCTGAGGATTTAGGTACATGCCATCCTCCTTTTGCAAGACCTGTTATCAAGGCATCCCGACGGGCCTCGTATTCCTTAACCTGATCGGACAGCAGCGAAAGGTTGGATGTAAGCGCCATTTCTGCAGCTTTTTGAATCGGATAAAAAACTCCATAATCGATGTGTGATTTCAATGTACCTAAGATATGTAACGCATCATGATTGCCGACCACATATCCAATACGACAGCCTGCCATATTGAACGTTTTCGATAGCGAATTAAATTCAATCCCAACCTCCTTAGCACCCGGAATAGACATAAAGCTAATCTGAGGATGATCATCAAAAATTAACTCAGAGTAAGCAAAATCGTGAACAACCAGAATCTCATTCTTTTTAGCAAACGAAATAACCTCTGAAAAAAAAGCTTCATCAGCAAGTGCAGTGACTGGATTTCCAGGGTAACTGATGATCATCATTTTCGTTTTGTTCAATATTTCCACTGGGATTTGATTGAGCTGTGGCAGAAATTTATTCTCGGCAGTAAGCGGCATCGGATAAATGTTACCTCCCGCGAGTTTTACACTTGCTTCGTAAATTGGATATCCCGGATCTGGTACTAACACATAATCGCCCGGATTAATCATCGCTGTTGCCAAGTGTGCAAGCCCATCTTGTGAGCCCATCAGTTGAAGGACCTCTTTATCTGAATCAAGCTCTACCCCGTAACGCTGCCGATAAAAATAGCAAACAGCCTCATGGAATTCAGTTGTACCTTTCAGCGTATAACCGTATGAGTTTGTATCCTGTGCATATTTTACCAGCGTATCCACTACAAATGCAGGCGGTGGCAAATCAGGACTACCAACGCTCAAATCGATAACATCTATCCCGCGCTTCATCGCATCCTGCTTACGAGTCGCCAACTCCGAAAAAATTCCTGTTGTGAATCTTCCGACTTTTTCAGATGGAGTAATATTCATAATACGGATTCCCCTTCATCAATAATCTTTTTATCTATTATTATAGCAAATCACTCTCTAGTGTTTTATACCCTTATTTAGAACTCTTGAGTATTTGTTGAAGGGCTGCATCGAGTTTATCAAATTTAAACTCGTAACCCTCCCTTACCATTCTTTCAGGAATAACCCAGCGACTCTTTAAAATCAATTCAGTTTCGGTTCTCATAAAGAAAGCTCCCATTTCAAGCATGGGTCTTGGGCATGGCAATCCTATCTTTCTATTCATGGCTTTTCTCAAGTGAGCCATTAACTCGCGATTTGTAACTGGGTGAGGCGAAGAACAATTGAATACTCCGCACAACTCCTCGTTCTTTCTAAGAAAAAGGACAATGTTAAATAAATCATCTATATGTATCCAACTGAACATTTGATTTCCCGATCCTTGATGACCGCCTAGACCAAATTTGACTAAATTTTTATAAGGAGTCATTACCCCTCCATCATCGCCCAACACAATCGCAATTCTTAAAGCAATTTGTCTTGTCTCAGGTAATTGAAATTCAAAAAAAGAACGCTCCCACTCTTTGGCCACATGAACCGAGAAACCTGAGCCGATGATACCGTCATCTTCTGTCATTGGATTATCTTCAGCATGCCTATAAATAGTCGCCGTACTTGAATTTATCCATAATGAAGGAGGATTTTCACATTGTTTAATCGCATTTCCGAGTATTTTAGTAGTTTCAGTTCGTGAATGTAAGATTTCTTCCTTATTCTTAGCATTGTAGCGACAGTTAACTGTTTTTCCTGCCAAGTTGATTAACATATCAGAATTCTCAATCGATTCTCTTATTCCTTCGTTATTGCTCCAACTTATATGTGGAGATTGTCTTGAGATTATTCTTACCTCATATCCTAAACTCATGAAATGATTTTCAAAGTATTTACCGACAAAACCAGTCCCGCCAGCCAAAACTACTTTCTTCTTCATATAACCAACTCGCTTTCTTTCAAGAGTTAATAGCAAATACTTTAACTAGATATTTCTATTTTTGTGAATTTATTCACAAAAATTATATCATCCAATTACATTAAATGGTAGGAGTATACTCTTTTAAATTTAACGTGATGGATAAAAGAATGATGTTAAATAAAAAGGCTGTCGAAGGTTTCTCGACAATCCGAGGCTCTGCTAAAGAGTTTTTCCCTTATTTCGTCAATAAACATATGGTTTTTTCTATAGGTTCTCAAATGAAAGATTATTCCAGAAATTTCCCCTTTTCATTTACAAAAACCATACTCTCCCCAAATAGCTACTTAATACTTTTACAATAAAATTGGCTTGTTCAATATTATTTCAATATTTCGGAGGTATCAGAAAGATGTTAAATAAGTTCAAATCATTCACGGTATTGGCTCTCAGCTTAGCCATCTTTTCTCAAAGTCTGCCGGTCGCTGCAAAAGATGCAGAAGAAAACAACCAGACAAATTCTGGAGGCAGATGGATGAAAGGGGAATATCATGCCCATACTACTCAGTCCGACGATGCAGAGGGGTCTCAGACCCTTGAAAACGTGCTCAACAACTCATTTGACAAGTATGGTATGGATTGGATGGGGATTTCCGACCATTTGAGAATGTCTTCACGGGATGATGAAGGACAATTGGTTCCAGGCGGTCCGATTCCGCTGTCTCAGGGAATCATTCAATATCAAGCTCCGAAAATGAAACAACTGCAGAAAAAGGGCAAATATAAAAATAAAATTATCTTTTCGGGGTTCGAATGGGACATGCCTACATACGAGCATGTCGGCATAGGAATTTTGGGAGATCAGGCAGGATCATCGAAAAGTTTAAAAGCTGGCAATCAATTCGAGTATTTGTTTACCAACCAGGATGAAAAGATGTTCAATTCAACGGATGTAGCCATCTGGAAAGCACAGGATCAAAGAGCCAATAAGACACCCCAGGATGCTCGAACAGCCTTGGCATGGCTTGAGAAGAATTATAAGAATACAAGTTATGCCATCCTGAATCACCCTTCGAGAAAAAAGGTGTACACCATATCTGATTTCCGCGACTTCAACAATATCGCACCGGATGTCTTGTTCGGATTTGAAGGCATGCCCGGAAACCAGATGGAGCCTGACAGAGGCGGCTTAAACCTGACAACGCCTGAAAACAGAACTTACGGTGGTTCCGATTACATGCTTGCTAAGGTAGGCGGTGCATGGGATGCGCTTCTTGGAGAAGGACGTCAGTTCTGGAACTTTTCCAATTCGGACTCCCATTTCGAAATCAGTGAAAACCGCCTTTACTCAAGCGGATACTGGCCTGGCGAATATTCCAAAAATTACACTTGGGTGAACGGTTCCACAATGCAATCCGTCTTGGACGGCATGCGGTCGGGGAAATCATTCTCTGTTTTTGGTGACTTGATTAACGCACTTGATTTCCAAGCTAAAGGCGGCAGCAGCAAGGTAGATATGGGTGGGGACCTTAAAGTGAAGGAAGGACAAATGGTCAAAATTACAATCCGATTTAAGAGCCCTAAAAAGAACAACAACGGCGATTCGGTTAAAGTGGATCACGTGGATTTAATTTCCGGTGATGTAACTGGGAAAGCTGTGCCTGGAACACCTGCTTACAGTAAAGACACCAATGATACGACAAAAGTAGTTAAACGCTTTACAAGCAAAGACTGGAAAACTGATGGCGACGGTTACCATATTATCACTTACAAAGTCAAAGCGAGTAAGGACCAATATTTCCGTTTGAGAGGTACGAATCTAGGAGAAAATGTCTCTGGAGAAACGAGCAACGGTGAGCCGCTGATCGATTCAAAGACTGATATTGAGGATAACGAATCACGTTTTGCCGAGATCAACAACCGTAACTATAAAGACCTTTGGTTCTATTCGAACCCTATCTTCGTAAGCGTAGAGGAAAGAACACATGACAATCACTAGCCAATAATAAAGATGCTGCAATAGTTTCGGGCGGTTCAAATCCAGAAATAACACTCCCATCCCCTGCTTAGTTCTAAAGGTGGATGGGAGTCTTTATGTTCTGGAAAGTTTTAAATCCATCGTTTCTAATCTCCTTAGTCTCCTCCAGACAAAAAACCTTGAAACTCACGTGCGAGTTCGGTATCAGAACAGATGCCATATAAGTAGAAAGGATAGGTGGGCCCCTCCAATTATCTTGAGAATAATTAGGACAAACGTTCTCAAGGATAAAAAGAAAATCTATGTAGGCATCATTTTTACGAAATGGTTGATATTAGAAATGAAAAGTTGTAGAAAAGAACAAGCTCTTCGTTATGAGTACTAATTCACTTCAATCCCTTAAAATCTGTATAATTCGCAAAGAAACATTAACACTAATGATATAAGTTGTTTCTATTGACTTTTTGCCCTTTCTAATTTAGTATCACAGAGTATCAATCCCTATCAGATTACTAGGAGGTTTATCAAATGAAAAAATCGATTGCTCTTTTATCGCTATTGTTAGCTTTCACAATTGTACTTACTGCTTGTGGTTCAAATACAAAAAATGAGGCAAATAATACCGACAATAAATCTTCTTCACAAGAAAGTCTATATGATAAAGTCAAAAAAGATGGCGTGTTAACAGTTGGAACAGAAGGTACATACCCTCCTTTCACATTCCACGATGATTCAGACAAACTAACTGGGTTTGATGTTGAAATTTCTAAGGAAGTAGCAAAGCGGCTTGGTGTGAAAGCAGAGTTTAAAGAAACACAATGGGACGGTATGTTTGCAGGATTAGATGCCAAACGTTTTGATATGATCGCAAACCAAGTTGGAATTGATGAAGACCGTCAAAAGAAATACGATTTCTCTGACCCATATATTCAATCAGGAGCAGTATTACTTGTTCACAAAGACAATTCAGATATTAAATCATTCGATGACTTAAAAGGGAAGAAATCTGCACAATCTTTAACAAGTAACTACAATGATATAGCTAAATCCCATGGTGCTGAAGTTACTGGTATTGAAGGATTTTCTCAAGCTGTACAGCTTATTGGTTCTAAACGTGTAGATGCAACGATAAATGATAAATTATCTTACCTTGATTATAAAAAACAACACCCCGATGCACCTATCAAAGTGGCTGATGAGGAAGAAAACGGTGTAGCTAGTGGGTTAATGTTTAGAAAAGACAGCGGCAAGTTAGTGGAAGAAGTAAATAAAGCACTAAAAGATATGAATGACGATGGTACGTACGCAAAAATCTCCGAAAAATGGTTTGGTGAAGATGTTTCTCCTAAGTAATATTTTCTCTGACCCAGAGCGTATGAACCAACTTGTTTCTATCGCTCAGACCTCCCTCTATCCTATGGTAGAGGGAGCTATTAAATATACAATTCCACTAACATTAATAACATTTGTTCTTGGCCTTATTCTCGCTGTACTAACAGCATTAGCTCGATTATCTTCTATAAAAATTTTACAAATAATTGCGCGTGTATATGTGTCAATCATCCGCGGGACACCATTACTTGTGCAATTATTTATTATTTTCTACGGGCTGCCAAACTTAGGTATAACGCTTAATCCTTTCATATCGGCTATTATAGGATTTTCTCTAAGCGTCGGAGCTTATGCATCAGAAATTATACGGGCTGCTATTCTATCAATACCAAAAGGACAATGGGAAGCAGGTTATTCAATTGGTATGACATATACCCAAGCATTAAAGCGAATTGTTTTACCGCAAGCAGCTCGAGTATCCATTCCCCCATTATCAAACACTTTTATTAGCCTTTTAAAGGATACATCGCTTGCATCACTAATTCTTGTAGCAGAGATGTTCCGTAAAGCTCAAGAAATTGCTGCAAAAAACTATGAATTTCTATTACTCTACATTGAAGCAGGCGCTATATATTGGATTATGTGTACGGTTTTATCAATTATTCAAGGACGTATCGAAGACAAACTTAATCGGTATGTAGCAAAATAAGAGCTGAAGTATTAAAAGGAGATTTTAAAATGATTAACATTAAGAATCTTCATAAATCATTTGGTGACCTTGAAGTGTTAAAGGGCATTGATTTGGAAGTAGAACAAGGAAAAGTCATTGTATTAATCGGCCCTTCTGGTTCAGGTAAAACAACGTTTCTTCGTTGCTTAAATCTCCTTGAGGTGCCTACAGACGGGACGATTGAAATTGATCAGAAATTAATGGAGTTTAAAAAAACGGTTAGTAAAAGATCCATTACTTCTTTTCGCAGTTTGACAGGAATGGTATTTCAAAACTATAACCTCTTCCCACACAAAACAGCAGTAGAAAACGTCATGGAAGGTCCCATTATAGTAAAGAACATTCCAAAACAAAAAGCGAAAGAAACAGCCAAGGCATTGCTTACAAAAGTGGGTTTAGGTGATAAAGTTGATTTTTATCCTTTCCAGTTGTCTGGCGGCCAGCAACAGCGCGTGGGAATTGCAAGGGCACTGGCCATGGAGCCAAAAGTAATGCTGTTTGACGAGCCAACCTCTGCTCTTGATCCTGAACTAGTTGGTGACGTCTTACAAGTAATGAAAGACCTAGCGAAAGAAGAAAGAATGACAATGGTTGTTGTGACACATGAAATGCGTTTCGCTCGTGATGTAGCAGACGAAGTTATCTTTATGGATGAAGGAAAAATTATGGAACGCGGAACACCCGAACAAATTTTCACAAACCCTAAAGAAGAGCGTACACGCCGTTTTTTGAATATGATTCAATAAAAAGGCGCTTATATTAAGTAGAATAGAAAAACCCTATTTGCAAAATAGGGTTTTTTTGCTCATTTAAATTAAATGTATAATCTCAATTTCGACTGTACGAACTTATTGAAAAAACCTGTAGATTTGCCCGACTTTGGACGTTATCTACAGGCTAGTTTAGGGTTGCACATACATCAAACAAGTGCTTTAACTTGTTTCGTCTGTGCATGATAAATCTGATAAAGAACCAATGCAAAAACTGAAAGCATAGCTCCTGAAATAAATGGCAAATCTATCGAAATGGAAAATAACCATCCACCTATTGGAGGCCCAGCAATTCTACCGAATGAGTCAAATGAAGAAAGTAAGCCAGTAACACTGCCATGTCCAGTTGTAGAATTTTTGGTCAACAGTGCCGAAATGGCCGGCCGGATGAAACCATTCCCTAATCCGAAAATAGTTAAGAAAACTGCAGATGTCCAGAAATTATTAGAGAACAGTATTAGAATAAATCCAATGGCCGATACGATAATCCCGATTCGGATGACCGCCCCTTCCCCATATTTCTTGGTCATCCTTCCCACTAATCCACCTTGAACAATCGCACTGCCAAATCCCATGATCATAAAGATATAGCCTAATTGTACAAGGCTTATATTAGCCTTTTGAGCTGCGAAATAGGCGAAAGTCGTTTCGAGTCCAGCCATCGAAAGTGTGATAATCAATTGTAGAATAAACATAATACTCAGAGGTCCATTAAAGGCTTTCCACATTGATTCTTTATTTTTCGAATGCTGAGATCTTTTTTCTACTGTAAGTGATTCTTTCAGTATTATAAACACTAAAATTAGAGTAATTAAAGATGAAATTCCAGCAATATAAAAAGGTAAATTCAAACTTGATTTTGAGAAGATACCTCCAATTGCCGGACCAAAGATGAAGCCAAGTCCTGTAGCAGCACCAATGATCCCCATCCCTTTCCCCCGGTCCTCTGGCGTCGTAATATCAGCTACATACGCCATTGCAGTTGGCATGTTAGCAGAGGATAAAACCCCACCAACAATTCTAGCTACGAATAAAACCCATAAAGAATCTGCTGTCGCCATGATGAAAAAAGAAAGCGCTAATCCTGCGATTCCAATCATCATAACAGGCTTACGACCTATTCGGTCTGAGATACGTCCCCACATTGGGGCAAATAATAATTGCATTAACGAATAGACAGCCATTAAAAGACCAAGCTCTGTCGGACTGCCACCCACCTTTTCAGCTAGGAACGGCATTACGGGAATAATAATCCCAAAGCCGACCATCACTAAAAACATGACTAAAAAAAGAACAGGCAACACCTTTTTTGTTTCCATTATTTTTTTCTCCTTTTATTCTTTCACATTTGCCGCATACTTTTTCTAATGATCTTTGATAAAAAATGATTTTGGTCTAGAAAGAATATTATCGAAGACCTAGACTTAATTGCATAGTAAAACATAATAGCTATATCATTATCTACCTACCAATACTTTAAACAGTTTATCATACAACCTTTACCAAATCAGTATTTAGTACTATCTATATCCACCTCAAATAAATAAGCCTACAACCATAAACTACCTCATTTAAAACCAAGCCATGATCAGGCCTCTACGTTTTATGGCAACAAGGTCCTGGTCCTTACATCGAAAGTACATTTTCTTTTTTTATGGAACCTATGTGCTTTTCTCTACTTTGTTTCGCAGCTTATCTTCGCTATTAAATATAATCTTGAATGAAAAATTATGAAACGGATGCCTAAGACGCCACTTATTCCAGAATTATCTCTCCCTTCCCCTTATTTTTTGCTACAGGGTACTCTATACTGTAGGTTAAGATTGATGTTTGGGAGGTAGAAGAATGGCTAATGATCAGTGGATTTTAATTATCGACGACGAGGAAGATTTGGCACTTCTCATGGAGACAGTTTTACATAAAGAAGGTATTACAAATATTGTAACGGCGGGGACGGTTGCGGATGGTTGGGCAAAGTTTCAGGAGTTTACTCCTGCACTTGTATTGCTAGATATTATGCTACCTGATGGTGAAGGCTATGATTTATGCAAGCAAATTCGTGAAGTGTCAAATGTGCCCATTTTATTTATGTCGGCTAAGGATGAGGAAATTGATAAGCTTTTAGGGCTGGCGATAGGTGGGGATGATTATATTACCAAACCATTTAGTCCAAAAGAAGTTGCTTATCGGGTAAAGGCACAGCTGAGACGCGCTGGCTTTTCAGAGGAAAAAGCGGCTCCGAAAAGTTTGCAAGTCGGTCCTTTTGAGCTTAGTGCCAATGAAAAAGAAGTGAAAAAGGATGGCAAAGCGATTGAGCTCACAGCTAAAGAAATCGGACTGATGAGCTGTTTTATGCATCACCCGAATCAGATTTTGAGCAAGGAAACTTTGTTTGAACATGTGTGGGGCGATGATTTCTTTGGCTCTGATAATACAGTGATGGTTCATATTCGCCGTTTACGCGAAAAAATTGAGTCAGATCCTTCAAAGCCTTCGTTTTTAATAACAGTTAAAGGGCTTGGTTATAAATTACAATCCAAGGAGTGAGACAAATGAAGTGGAAATTGACACGGCGCTTTTTAGGATCCGTTGTGACAATTGTTGTAATCGTAGGGATTGTAAATACAATTTTACTCCTCTGCTTACTCTTTTATCGAGCCATGCATAATTTTGGGACAGAAGAAGTATCTGCGGAAAACTTTAGCCGAACATTTTCACAATATGTAGAACTACAAGATAACAAACCGATGGTAAATGAAGAAGGACTGGAAAAACTCCAAGACAATAAGGCCTGGATACAATTTTTGAATAATAAGGGTGAGCAAGTGGCAGCCTTTTATACACCTCAAAATTTGCAAACAGTCTATTCTCCTATTGAAATCGTACAAATGTATAAGTATAAAGAAATTGATGCAGAGACGACTGTGTTTGTCGGCGAAGCCCATAATTTCAGCTATTTTGTAGGTGTTAAGGAACAGAAAATAGGTCGCTATGTAATAACCTATGATTATGCTAAAGTTTTTAAATACATTAATATTTTACTTTTACTATTTTTAATCGTCGATATCATTATTGCATTAGTAATAGGATTTTTATTCGGAAAAAGATTAACTACCCCACTCAACACCTTAATAGAAGGAATTCAGCAGCTTCGGGAAAGACGTTTTAAAAAGATGCCTATACCAAAAGGCGTTTATGAAGATGTATTTAGCAATATGAATGAACTATCGGTAAAATTAGATCAGTATGAGAAAGAACGTGATCAACTCGACCAAATGCGTGAGGAATGGATTAGCAATGTTTCGCATGATATGAAGACACCACTTGCTTCTATCCATGGGTATGCAGAATTGATGAAAGATAGCTCCACAGATATAACACCACAAGAACTGTATGAGTATACATCTATTATTAATAGACAGTCTAAATATATGAAAGATTTGTTAGATGACCTCAATTTAACGATGCGTTTGCGCAATCAACAACTCCCGTTACAATTTGAAGATGTAAATATTGTTGGGTTTATCCGTGAAATGACGATTGAGCTTTTAAATGATTCATCATTTGGGGATCGACAGGTTGAATTTGAGGCAAATGTGGACAAAGCCATGCATAAAGTGGATAAAAAATTACTGAAAAGGGCGATCTTTAACTTTATCTACAACGCACTTGTGCATAACGATGAACATGTCGTTGTGAATATTCGAATTGATAATATTTATCTACAGGGTGGACAAGAGCAAAAGTCAAGCAACATATCCACAGCTTCAGTCTTTCATACCCAAATTACCATTGCCGATAATGGCCGCGGTATCCCCTCTAAAGATTTAGAACAGGTTTTTGAACGCTACTACCGAGGTACGAATACTACCAGTACACATGGAACTGGTTTAGGAATGGCGATTGCAAGAGATATTATTCTAGCCCATAATGGGAAAATCGATTTGACTAGCGTTGAAAATAAGGGCACCACCATTACTATTCTTTTATAATGCTAATTATTTTTTTCTTAACAGGCAGAGAAAAGGGCTGTACTCCACTTACTTATTGGAGACAGCCCTTCTTTCATATTTTATTTTTTTTGTGCCTTTTCCGGAATTTCCTCAAATTTCACTTCATCATATGACGATACTTCATCACCATTTTTCACGTACATTTTCAAGTAGGCATCTTTCCGAAGATTTTTTTGTGCAGTGAATTCTAGTGGAATTGTTTCACCATCAGCATTAGTAGCGTCCAGTTTATAAGAGTAGGAGGTCATCACTGTACCATCATCCAGTTTGGTTTCATGCTCTTCCCCATCCTCTGTAATTTGTAAATAATAATTGCTGGCATTCATACGGTTGAAGTCAATATTAGTAAGCGCGAAGGCTCCTACTACTCCTAGCAAAAACAAAATGCCCACTACCATTAGAAATTTTTTCATCTCAATCATCCTTCTGTTTTATTATTTTGTGTGATAATACGATTGTAAGAAGCTACCGTTAAGATATAATACAGACCGTAGATAACTGTATAAGCAATCATCCAGATCATCACAGGTTTTGCAAGATCCATCATCAGTAAGCTAGAGAAGGCTTTTAAAGCAACAACACTGTGTAATAACCCTACTGTTAGTGGTACGAAGAAGATTACGAATACTTGTGATGCAACGGATTTCCGCATTTCTTTTGCGCTAACGCCCATTTTATGAAGCATATTGTATTGTGATTTATCTTCCTCTGCTTCAGTTAATACTTTGAAATAAATGATACTACCTGTTGCAGCTAAAAATACCAGACCCAGGAAGCTTCCGATAAAGAGCAGTGATCCTACGCCTTCAATGCTTGTCTGAAAATCTTGAGGAGCACTAGAAAATAGCGCTTCTTCAGGTATTTGTTTTGCAATTTTTTTAGATAAATCCGTAGAAGCTCTGTCCACACCAATGACACGATATTTTAGTGCTTCTCCTTCTTTTTGTAATACTTTAAATTGATCATTTGATACCACAACTGCAATACCTGCTGTGCCGGCATTTAAAACTGTTTGCGTTTTATAGCTCTGGAATGTGATTGCAGAGTTGTTTTCTGTCGTGATGGTCTTTCCTTTGTATTTAGGTGAGAATCTTTTGTCATATCCAATATCTAAAATAACCGCATTGTCAGCATTCACATGTAGTTCTTCCTTGTTTTGTACTGCTGCTAATTTGTTATAGGTTTTTTCGTTGATAATCGTATAAATTCTTTTATCTGAGCTATCGAAAACTGATGCCGCGTTTAATTCTTTTGTATTAAATGTGACTGATAGTGCTTCGATATTTTCATCGTACTTTGTATCTGACAATACATTGCTAACTTGTTGGTCGCTTTTTGCATCTGTTTGCTGATACATAAAGGTATTCGGATCAGCGGTCATAACTTGGTCATTTGTGTTGTAATAAAGACCATACACTGCACCACCTGCTGTTACAGTTGTAGCACTTAACACCGCAATTACAGTCAATGTACGTGCATTACCCCGAATACGATATAGCAGTTGTGAGATCGTCATTATATGAAGACCTTTCCATAGCCATTTTTCATTTTTCTTAATCACAGCTAACACAAAGCCTGTCACACTGTGGAACAATAAAAATGTACCGACAATTACTGTTGCTAAAATAATGAGTGCTGTCATTAAAAAGCCGACTTTTTGCCACACTTTAGAAGTAAAAAGATCTTGCATCGCCAACCAATAACCGATGGCAATTAGTAATACTCCAAGAATGGCTACAATCATAGATGGCTTCGGAGCAGCTTCCCCTTTTTTCGATGCATGGAATAAATCAATTAGTTTAAATTGATAAATTAAACGATAGCCTTGGAATGATGTCACTAAGAAAATAATAAGAAATACAATGGCGGTATTCAAAGCTGCTGATCCCGAAAATATAAATGGTGCTATGACATCATAGCCCATTAAATGAATCAAAATCGTCATAAATCCTTTTGAACAAAGGAATCCAAGAACAACCCCCATTACTAATGAAACCAAACCTAATAATAAGTTTTCAAAAAAGAGCATAAAGCCAATTTGACGATTACGTACGCCAAGTAATGCATACAATGCCACTTCTTTTTTACGTTTTTTCATAAAGAATGAATTCGAATATGCGATAAATATGGCAACGAAGAATATTAGAATGACAGCCGCACCACTCATTAGTGAATCTAATTTTTGTGATGACGCCGTTTTTTCTGCAATCGTATCACTATATTTTAATGTCACAAATGTGAAGTAGATGACAATACTAAAAACCATAGATGCGATGTATAAAAAATATTGGGAGAAGTTTCGTGCAATATTTTTTCTCGCTAGACTAAATAACGTCATCTACCTCACCCCCAATTGTTGCAAGGACATCCAAAATCTGTTGGAAGAATGCTTTACGTGTTTGGTCACGACGATAAATTTCTGTTGATAGCGTACCATCCTTGATGAAAATAATACGGCGGCAGAAGCTTGCTGCATATGCATCATGTGTCACCATCATGATGGTAGAATTATTATTTTCATTTAAATTACTTAAGCTTTCCAGTAGATTTGTCGCTGATTTTGAGTCAAGTGCACCTGTTGGTTCATCCGCTAGAATCAGTGCAGGTTCTGTCACAAGCGCTCTGGCTGCAGCTGTTCTTTGCTTTTGGCCACCGGAAATTTGGTAAGGATATTTTGCTAGTAAATCTTCAATACCAAATACTTTAGCAATACGATTCACTAAGATATTAATTTCTTTAGCTGGGGTTTTCGCAATCGCCAGTGGTAATAATATATTTTCCTTCACAGTCAATGAGTCGAGCAAATTGTAATCCTGGAAGATGAAACCAAGATTGTCACGTCTGAAATCTGCTAAAGCAGCTTCCTTCAAATCGTGAATACTCGTATCATTCATATAGATTTTCCCTTCAGTTGGTGAATCAATTGTTGCTAACATATTAAGCAAAGTCGATTTCCCCGCTCCAGAAGGCCCCATGATGCCCACAAACTCTCCTTCATGAATGTCAAAAGATACATTTTCTAACGCAGTATAAGCAGCGCTTAATTTACCATATGTTTTTTTAATATTTTCTACTTTTAATAATGGTTCCATGTGTTTCACCTCGTCATTTTTGCTGATACTTATACTATAAATGCCCATCCTTACAGCATCTTTGTGCCAACCTTACAGCAACCTTAAATCTATAAAAAAAAATCGTCTTCTATTGTATAGAAGACGATTTTTTTACCTTATTTTTTTCAGATGAACTTTTTTAAAATAACGTTATTTGTTTGGATAGAGAGAGAATGTTTCTTTATCATCTAACTTTGCTTCAATAGTTTTCGATCAATAACAAAATTCCCAAACGGGATAAATGAAACGATGAAGATCATCGCCATTTTAAAAAAAGACCATTTTGATTTAATGCTCACATAAAGTAGTGAAAGGCCGAACACGACAAATAGGAAACCATGAATGCTGCCTAAAATGAGTGTTGCTTCTCCAATATCCAATATGTACTTAAAGGGCATACCAATAGCTAGCAATAGAACATATGAGATTCCCTCAATTATTGTAATAAACCGAAACCATCCAAGAGCTGTAGAAAACACTTGTTCATCCCCCTTACTTTTTTTACAAGTACAAATTGATAGGAACGGTTCACATGAAAGGTTTCTATCTACTTGCTACTTTAATTTTCCAGTCTATTTCTCTATCATATTATATTGCTAGTCGCTCCACTAATAAAAAGTATCCATGATTCGTTTGCCTAAAATTAAAACAACAATAGCCCAATCCAAGGATTGGGCCTGTTAAAGACTTTACTTTTTCAACGTGATTCAAAGTTGCTTAAAGGGGATCTTAACCGCTCAATTCCGGAACCAGTTTGCTCCCTCATCCATATGTACAAATGGAATATCCGTATCAATTACACCCCTGATTCGGTCTAACTCAACATCTTCTCCTTCAAGCCATTTCGCAAAATCAAATGCAGTAGGCTCTTGGTTTCCCCCTAAAGCAATCCATGCCTTCATATCTTTAGGTAAATAAGCGGATGTATGAATCGTTCCCGCCCAACTGCTATATAAATCTGAAAATACACCTTGATTGGTATCATTGAACAATCTATAAGCATCGTAGGCATCTGAAAGTTTTCCTTGTTGATTTTGTATAATGTTTAATCGGCGTTTCGAATCAATAAGGTGGTTACGATTTTCATGTTTCATGATTTCAAAGTGATTTGTGCAGGCATTTGCTGTGCGAACTTCAACATTTCTCGGAGAAGTTTCTACGATATAGGTATCACCACTTTTATCGTAGACAACGTAAGTAAATGAATGCCGATGTGGGATTTCCTTCAACATGGCGACAGCTTCCCCTACATTTGCACAAGATTCTACAATCAATCTACCAATCATACAACAAATGAATCCATCTCCTGGATTTTTTCGATTCATAAAGTTATATCCAATCACTAACCCTTTTTCATTCATGCCATCCATCCGTCCAGTCCCACGTTGACTTGGACCAATGCTAGCATAGCCTTGATCAGTTGGTTGGAATAGGACATAGCGTCCCTCATATGTCTTTGGATGGTAATCATAATTACGAATGAAATAATTCTCACCTGTCATAATGGAACATCCCGACCGAACATAATCCAATCGGTATCCTCCAAACTCATGCAACACACGTTCAATTGGCCATTTCAGCGCTTCCTGCAAGCCAAGTAATTCTTCCCACACACCAGGGGCAAATTGTGTAATCGCTTTCTTGACCTCTTCTTCTTCAACCGTAAACCGTGGCTGCCTAATCTTCCACTGATCTTCACGATTTTTTAGCGTTAGTGAATCTTTTAACTCCTCACCTTGCATGTATCCAAACTCAAAATGTGTACCGCGAAATTGTATAATATCACTATATATTTGCCTCACGACTTATCCCTCATTTACAGTAGTGGCCATTCAAATTAAGGATACTTGATGTATTGTCGAAAATAAAGAAGATAGGCCTTTAAATTAGCTATACTCGACAAATCTATGGATCATATTCATCATTAATTCAAGAAAAATGAAGTATATTGTTTTTTTTTTTCAAATTCTTCGGCCAAATTCAAAATTAATATTGAGCTTGTTCATAAGCTTGAATTTTTTGTTCATCTGTCATTTCTGATTGTTCTTCTCTCAATTCTTCGATAATGGATAGTACCGGATATGAATTTGGATCGTAATCTGTTTCTGTTGATGCATATGTAAATAGGCATCATTTTTTGATTATCAATCATTCTTTTGTAGTCTATTTCTATTAAATGCATATATCCATCTCTATTAAAGGCAGCATCGTTTATTATTCTCTTTTTTGCCGGTGATAGGCCCATGAACTGGATACCAAATGTAGGTACAGATTTTTTTGTTCAACCCTATATCATATCATCCAATATACCTATATTTAATCTTCAAATCTATTTAAAAATTACAAACTTGTAAATTTTTATTAATAAATTTACAAATCTATGTTACTATTGCACTAGTTAACATACTTAGAAATACATGGACGCATATTAAATAATTGAAAAAGGATGTCATTATTGTTTAAGAGGGGGAAAATTATGAAAAAAATGTTTGTTTTTTCATTATCTTTGGTTATGTTATTTAGTTTAGTAACTCCGTCCTTTGCCAATGAAAATGTTAGCAACGGAACATCTCCAGAACAAGAGTTAGAAGGATATACATATTCTCTTAATGATCTTGAAATAACGAGTAATACCATTTTAACAGACCAAGAGATTGAAAACGTGTACAATGCAGTTATGAGTACGACACCTGAAACAACATCGATTGAAAATGACCCTGACTATGGTGGTATATCATTGCGCGCTCCTGTGTCTGGCGGTTCAACAGTTACTGAAATAGCACCTATTTTTAGAACATACAAAAATACCGGTGTAAACGAAGCCAAAAATCTAATTTTTGCATATATGATGAAAAAGATTCCTAAATCATTAACAGATAACGTATTTGCAAATTGGCTTTTTGTAAAGTTAAATAGCTGGTCTAAAATTAGTCCAACTTATGTGGGTTCTTGGGTATCAAGTTCTTATAGCACTGCAGAAAAGAAAAGAAATTATCATGCAACAGTAGTACATTACGGAAAAAGTAATTACACAGCACCTAAATCAGTTCAATATTTCCAATGCAATTACTGGTTTGGAAAATAATTAATAACCGAGGAAATGGGGAATAAGATGAATTTGATAACATTAGTGAGAATAGGTATCTTTTTATTATTTTCTGGTCTTATGATTTTTGATTATTTCCCGAATATCGTCTTCAATGACATGTCTAAGACTACAATGACAATTGGAATTATCGCAGTAGTGATTATCTATTTGGTAATTAATCGAAAGACTGATGAAGATAACGAAAAAAACTCATTTATTGGAGAAGCAGCATTTATTCTCTATACTTTAGTGCTAATAGGAGTATTAACATTAATGGGTGGGAAATCTACTGTAGGAATCTCATTAAATAATCCTATTTTATGGTTTGTTTTATTATTGACTATAGTTGATATGACATTAAGATATAGGAAAATTAATGCTTAGAAAATTCATTTGCTATTGAAGTAACAAGGCAACCAATATGGCTGTCTTATTTATCGTCCCAATTGCCCAAATTTCATAAGCTTATCAGCGTCAATATTTTAGATGATTTGCCTTATCTATACGAATAACCGTCTCTGACAATGCAGTCCAACGCTGGTCACTAGCTTTAAAATCAATCCTAATTGAATCAACAAATTGATCAATATTGTCTAGCTTTGTTTTAATGATAGCCGATTCTGTAGCATCATTTTTGACATTACTTTTGATATCGTTTTTTCTATTTCGGCTAAATGTTAACAAGCCCAGGACAGCCCCTGTTGCTGTACACAATAAACCGAATGACAAAATGTTCGGCCAAGCATTCATGTTGCTGCTTCTTGAACTCGATATTTTCATCATAAGTGAAAATAAAGAAGATAAGCCTTGAAATTTATGAAACAACTCACCGACCCGATCTCCCCTCATAATCTGTAACTAGGCACATTTATGAGGGGGACGGATCATGGAGATGGAATTAACGGCACTCCATTGGATTTATGTTGTATTTATTGCATTGATAATCGGGTTTATGGTAAAACGTCGTGATACTACCCTCATTTGCATAATTGGAATTTTCCTTTTGGCTTTAGTTGCTACTGGCAGTTTAGCCTCATCCATAAGCGGGATATTTAACAGCTTCATTTTCGCAATCACAGAATTAATGTCCACGATATTAATCATTTCAATCATAGTTGCCATGAGCACGGTTTTAACGAAGTCTGGAATTAATGATGTCATGATCGCACCATTTGCTAAATTCATTAAAAATCCTACACTTGCCTTTTGGATAATCGGAATCGTCATGATGATCATATCCTGGTTTTTCTGGCCCTCACCGGCTGTTGCCTTACTTGGGGCGGTTATGCTCCCCGTTGCATTACGGGCTGGTTTACCTGCTCTCGGTGTGGCGATGGCGATGAACCTTTTTGGTCACGGAATAGCATTGTCAGGGGATTTCATCATTCAAGCTGCACCTAAACTGACGGCGGATGCCGCTTCGATACCAGTCGGTGATGTTATCGCTGCGAGCATTCCCCTTGTCATCACAATGGGCGTCGTCACCACCCTCTCCGCCTTTATCCTCTTGAAGCGGGATATGAAACTTGGAAGAATCAAGGCGGAGGATAATGAAGGTATCGTCCAAGATCAAACATTTAGTGAAGATCTGCTCACACTGGCACAAAAGAAGTTTTTTGCAGTCTTCATTCCGATCGCATTTCTGTTGGATGTTGTGGCATTATCGATTTTGAAGTTACAAGGGGGAGATGCAACCGCATTGGTTGGCGGTACTGCCGTTTTCATTTTGCTGATTTTATCCCTTGTCGCACATAAACAACAAGGACTTGAAAAATCAACGGCCTATTTAATTCAGGGATTTCAATTTGGATTCAAAGTATTCGGACCCGTCATTCCAATCGCTGCATTCTTCTATTTAGGTGATTCTGGCTTCAACCAAATCATCGGTGACTATTTACCAAAAACGTCTCTCGGCATTGTCAATGATCTCGGTGCCGCCTTAGCAGCCTCCGTACCTTTAACGAAAGAAATAGCCGCCGTTACATTAACGGGCATCGGTGCCATCACTGGCCTCGATGGGTCGGGATTTTCAGGCATTTCTTTAGCAGGATCGGTTGCTAAACTATTTGGAACAGCCATCGGAAGCGGAACCGCTACCTTGACTGCACTTGGGCAAATAACTGCAATTTGGGTAGGCGGCGGAACCTTGATTCCATGGGCCCTCATCCCAGCCGCTGCAATATGTAATGTTAGTCCCTTCGAACTTGCGCGCCGGAATCTGCTACCGGTAACCATTGGTTTAGTATTCACTACAATAATTGCGATGTTTCTCATATAACTTTTTAAGCAGACAATGTGCTTGGGTAATAAAAAACGAGAACAGTACTTGAAGATCTAGATTTGTATGTGTGAAGTAATTTCCATATGAAAAAGGACTGAAAAAAAAGATCAGTCCTTTTTACATTTTAGATAAAAATCGAATTTTATCCTAACCCAGTAATCCAAGGCGATAATGCCCTATAGATTCTAAACTACATTATTTTTTCATTACTACTATCAACATTTATTGTTGACTCTACTTTCTTAGCCAGTTTAAATTTATAGAATAATATACAGGCGATTAAAAATCCTATCCCATAAAATAATCCGACTCGTTGAGTAGAATCAAAAGCTAGAAATACTAGAATCAAAAAGCAAAATCCTAAACAAAACAATGGGACAAATGGATAAAATGGTACTTTGTATTGTAATTCTTCCGTTTTCCCACCCGCTTTTAAAAACTTCCTTCGAAACATATATTGCGATAAAGCAATTCCCATCCATGAAATCGTGACAGAAATACCTGCGATTGACATAAGTAATACGAACACAGTATCAGCAGCAATAAAGCTGGTCAATAACGATAAGAGTGAAAAAGACATTGTAAAAAGAAGGGCATTCAACGGTACTTTTCTCTTAGACAAAGTACCAAATATCTTAGGTGCCATTCCATCATGTGCCATCGACCAAAGTAAACGTGAAGATGCATAAAGACATGAATTTCCAACAGAAAGAATAGCTGTCAAAATAATAAAGTTCATGATACCTGCTGCATAAGGGACCCCTGCAATCTTCATTAAAGTTACAAAAGGACTTTCTAATAAACCTAATTCAGAAGAAGGGAATATGGCAGAAAGAATAATAATGGACGCAATGTAGAATACAATGATTCTAAAAATTACATTTCGAATAGCTCTAGGTATGTTCTCTTCAGGATTTTCACTTTCCCCTGCTGCAATCCCTATTAGTTCTGAGCCTTGATAAGAAAATATTACATTCATCATTGTCACAAAGACAATTGCAATACCACCTGCTGGGAAAAGTCCAGAAGGAGCTAGATTCTCAAAGAATGGGGTTGGACGATCAGATAAGGAGACAAAGCCAAAGATGCCAGCGATTCCAATTAAGATAAACAAGATTACCGCAACGATTTTTATTCCAGCGAACCAATATTCCGCCTCTGCAAAACCTCTTGTCGTTAACGCATTCAATGTAAATAAAAGTACAATGAACACAGCACACCAAATCCAGATAGGAACATGAGGGAACCAGTGTTTCATCAATATTCCCGCTGCTGTAAACTCAACTCCTGCAGTTGCGGCTGAACCGACGAAATACATCCATCCGAGCGAAAAACCAGCGGAAGGTCCAATATATGTAGCAGCATATTTTTGGAATGAACCTGTAACCGGCATATGAACAGCTAGCTCGCCTAGACAGACCATTACCATATACAAAATAAGACCACCTGCTAAATAACCCACCAGAGCCCCTCCAGCCCCTGCTTGATTAATTGTATAGCCTGCATTTAAAAATAGGCCTGTCCCAATAACGCCACCAAGCGAAAGCATAAATAAATGACGTCTTTTCATTGAGCGTTGCAGTTGTTCATTGTTTTCCAAACCATTCCCCATATTATCACGTCCTTTTCTTTGCTATTAATCCACCTTCTTCCTAACTAACTTAGAATCTTAATGAGAGACAACTAAGACCGCCATCTTGTTTTTGGAATTCTGACATCTCCACTTCAATCACAGTGTATCCAATATCTTCAATCTTTTTCTTTGTTCCCTCAAATCCTTTCGGGACAATAATGTAGTCGTTCATTCGGACGCAGTTACCCGAATATTCTTCGTCCTCTGTTACAACAATTTGATTATAGCTAGAAAAAGCTTCATGATTGATGAATTCTCCGGCCACTAATAAATTATTGTCTCCTAGATAATTCACACCCGTTTTTAAATGAAAGAATTTCTTAAGAGGAATGATGGTCGTATCATAACCATACTTACCCATAATATCTTTGAACTGCCGAGCACCTGCTTCATTTGTTCTTGAAGAAAGTCCAACATAGAAGCGATCTTCAGCCTGCATAACATCTCCGCCATCTAACATACCTGGGGATTGAATATACTCAATTGTGTCATAAAAGTCTTTTAAAACTTCTTTCATTTCAATAATCTCACCATTTCGGCTATCTGCACCAGGATTCGTTACAAGGGCACATTTTGGCGTCAACACGGCGGTATCTTCTACAAACGTAGAATCAGGGTATGTTTCATCCGATTCGAGAACAGTCACTTTCACGTCGCAGCGTTTTAATGCTTCTATATAAGCCTCGTGTTGTACCAGCGCTTTTTCATAATCTGGGTTTCCTAAATCCGATGTTGTTAAACCATTTACAAAACTTTTACCAATCTTTCGTACAATCGCATGTTTAAACATATTTATTCCTCCTAATATAGTTAACTTAACTTTTTTAAAATAGGGACAGTTAAACCACCTGAACCTTCCGTACCTTAGTGCACTTGTGCTCCAAACTGTACAAGTAGTTTTTTAGTTATTGGATTTTCGGCACCACTGGCCTTGCAGAAATGTTTCTATCGACTCTCTACCAAACTCTTAAACATACTCTTTATCAAACTCTCTATCATAGCAGGAGTATGGACAAAGGCACTATCGATGTGAAGGCGCTCTGTACGCTGATGTGCATCTTTGCCGAACGGCCCTACATTGAGCACGGGTGCTTGAAGTTGAAGCATATCAGCGAAAGGAATGCTATAAGTATCGCCCCAGACTGGCGTATTCTTTTCAAAAGCCGTCCAGCCATCAGCCTCATCACTATATTGAACATAGCTTAAATCGCAAAGACCATTAAAATAATGAATTTGGCTGACTTCTTTATTAAACCTGGCTGCAGTTTCCTTTATTAATTGCACAGAATCGATGATAAACGGGTCATTGGACGTATTAACAGCTGGATAATAGGGCGGCGCAAACAGCAATACAATAGCCGGCGCAAGCTCCTGACATTGAATCATCAGTTTATCTGCGATTCGCAGTGATTTTTCCCGCTCATCCCAATCCATGTTTCCTTGGACTTCACTCTTTATTTCCTCAACAAAATTTGCACCAAATTTCCCCTCGGCATAAGAAAGTAACTTTTCGTAGCGCAATACTTTTACTTCGCCTACACCTTCAATCTGTTCACGCCGGCAAACAGCTTTATATGATTCATTGCACATTATCGCTGCTTCCTGTGCAACCTGCTCGAATATATCCATAATTTCAGCAGCGCTTCTTTTCATAATGAAAACATTATAAAGGGCGGCTGCACGATAAGGAGTCTGTGTTGAATATTGTAATTTCAAATCTTTTTGCTGAAGCGAAACGGGTAAAGGTGTATCCTCTCCGAGATCACTTTCCTGAAACAGAGTGCTCCACTCCATGAGTTGAGTAAGGAACGAGGCAATATAGTTAGCTGTAATTCCCTTTAAAGGCTCACCAACGTGAGTTTCTTTTCCATAAAAAAGAGCAGCCGGCATGATTTTTCCCAACGTTCCAGAATAGATATAATGTCTATCATCTCCCGGTTTCTGTGAAAAAGATGGTTCACTGTTAAAAAACATTTTATAAGAAAGGTCATATTTATCACGCAAAGTCACAAGTTCTTTAACTGCAGCTCTCATTCCCGCTGAATTCACTTCCTCATCTGGGACGGTTAGTAGCAGAAGATTGATAGACCATTGTTCGATACTTGCTTTTTCGATGAGAGCCATATGAAGGGCAAGTCCCATTTTCATATCCATCGTTCCTCTTCCAAACAAGTACTTTCCCGATTCAAGATCAATGCGCGCTTCTTCCGGTAAATTATCTTTTCGTTCATGAAGTTTTTTTGTAAGCTCCTCTGGTTGAAAAGCAAGAGTCTCAAGATCGCCGTATTCTTCAGTCTGAACCGTATCAAAATGGCTAATTAATACGACTGTATCCTTTGCTTCAGAATGTTTGTAAAAGGCATTGACAAAATTTCTCCCTAGATCAACTTCGTGAAGTGATAAGTGCTCTGGATTCCTTTTAAAATAATCAAGCTTGCTTAATTTCTCTTGAACTTTATAAGGAAACATGCATTCCCCTTCAGTAAGAGTAAGACTTTCCCAGCTAACAAGTTCACATAATAAAGCACGAAGAGTTTCAGGTGTACCCCATAGTAATCGACTCATTGAAATCCCCCTTCCGATTTTTAATAAATGTAAGAACGTAGGAAAAACCAACCTTCTTTTATCTAAATTTTCTGTTTTTTAAAAGCGTAGTTCTCAATCCACTGTCCTGCTTTTGGAACTCAGACATTTCCAGTTCATTCGTTTTAAAACCAACTTCATTCATTTTATGTTTCGTCTCTTCATATCCCTTTGGAATTATCACATAATCATTTACAAGGATACAGTTTGCTGAGTATTCGTCTTGAGTTGAAACCGTTATTTTCTTGTATTGTGAAAAATTATGATGATTGATAAATTCACCTGCAGCTACAATCAAGTTTTTCCCAAGGTAGGCGATTCCTGTTTTCAGACAGCGGTATCTTCAACGAATGTTGAATCTGGAAATTCCTCGCTTGCTGGCAAGTGTGTAACTGAAACCCCGCATTTTATTAATGCTTCCACATAAGCATTTCATGCTTCTCTAATAATCTTTCATAATCTGGCTTGCCTAAGTCGGAGGTTGTTAAACCATTTACATAACTTTCTCCCAGTGTTTTTACAATTACATGTTAATACTTAATTTCCCCCTCAATATTTGATATTCGTACGTACAACTGGACAGGTTAAACAAGTCGGTCCGCCAGTGCCTTTATAACTGATTTCAGTTCCCTTGTATTCATATACTGTGGCTCCAGCATCAAGAAGCTGTTGTTTTGTGTAAGCGTTACCAGAAGACATTACACAAACACGCGGAGCTAATGCAAGCACATTGCAGCCTAAGTTCATGTACTCATCATCCGGCACTTCAATAAGCTGAATACCGCGATCAATAAGCAGTTTTCTGAAAAATACTGGCATAAGACGAGAATGGACTACTGCTAAATCATGGTCTACCATGCTGATAAAGGACATAAGATGGAGGCACTCTGCCTCGCCTTGATCATGTGTAAGCTGGACTACGATGAATTCATCGACAAGATGAGCGGTCATTTCTTTTAATTGACGAATAGCTTCAGCGTTTGTACGATAACCATGTCCGACAACAAGTGTCCGATCATCAAGCCAAACGATATCACCGCCATCTGCGACAGCATCACCAGTTAAAACACCAATAATCGGTATGTCCTTCTCCTTACAAAACTCCTTGTATACATTTGCTTCAGGCTGTCTCAATTCTTTCCCAGACTTTAAAATAATGGCTCCTTCACTTGTGAATTTTACAGGATCATGGGCATATAAGGAGTCCATTCCGACTTCCGAAGATGCGGGCAAATAATCGATGTTTGGAACATATTTCTCCAAAATAGAAATAAAGTCACCATACTCTGTTAGGGCTTCTTTGAAATCTGGCTCTTCTACATAGTTGAAATTCCGCCATTCTTGGCTTATATGTTCTTGACTAATAAAAGCGTCGTTCGGATGTTTTACAATGACACGTTCTAATGGTTGGTACATAGACGAACAATATGTCATTACCTTCCCTCCTTTTTCCGCATATCGGAAAACGTTTCCGGCAATAGGAAATTTTCTTAAATTATAAAATTAAATATGGTATAATGTCAATATGTTTTAAATCTTCAGTTTTTTTGTAACTCGTAATGAAAGATAGGTGGTAAGTTTATGCAATCAATTGACCGGGCCATGAACGTTATTAAGGTGCTAGTTTCCGATTCATCGGAAAACTGGCTGTCTATTACGGAACTATCTCAAGAATGTGAACTTCCGGTTAGTTCCATGCACCGTTTGTTAAAAGCAATGTCCAAGCATGGCCTAATTCAACAAGACGAACAATCCAAACAATATGGTTTAGGAAATATTTGGCTCGAATATGGTTTGCGTATGTATGACAAAATGGATTACATCAGTCAAATAAGGCCTGAACTAGAAAGGCTTATGAACAAAGTGGAGGAAAGCGTCTATCTCAGCCAGCCAGTAGGAATTGAGTCACTCATTATCGAACGAATCGACAGTGAAAAAAGCCAAATCCGTGTTTATGACCAGCTTGGCTCACGAGTCCCTATGCATATTGGAGCTGCTAATAAGGTAATGCTCGCCTATATGCCATATAATCAAGCGAAAAAAATCGTAGATGCTCTTTTGCCAGTTCAAGAAAGAGCAGCTTTTTGGGATATATTGAAAGAAACTAAAATGAAGGGACATGGAATCAGTCACAGTGAAAGAACAGAAGGAACATCTTCTGTAGCTGTTCCAGTCTTAAACCATTTTGGAGAAGTGCATGGGGCAGTGAGTATTGGTTTTGTCAGCTTTAACTTGACAGAAGACAGACTTGATTTTCTCATTAAAAATGTGATTGAAACCGGCAATCGAGTTTCTTCAAAATTGGGGTATAGAGGACCATGAATATGAGACCAGTGGATGAACGGTATTCACGAAACGATTCATCCATTAAAATCTTTTTGATTTATAATAAACCCTGAAAATTTTAATAAGTCGTCACTTCTTTTCCGAATTAATCTTTTCGTTAAAATTTCAGTCTTTCCCTTGCAATTAACGCAAATAATCAAAGCGATCAATATGGTAGATTGTTATTCCATCAAACCAATTAAAGGATAGTAGGCCTCAGATCCTAAGCAGATAGAACGGGTGTCACTTTACTTCAAAACCTTGTCTCTGAAACCGATGGCATAATAAAAAAGGACCCAAGAGTGTCTGAAATCACCACAACTTTAAAATATAGATTTCATCTATTATTCTAAGGTTGTGGTTCGATAAAATTTCCCCTTTTTTTATTTTTAAATTTACACCGTTTAAAATTTTCTTGGTTGAGTAACTTTTTTCTAAATCTGTGATGCTTAACAATGTTATCATCCCCCCATCACTTCATGATAAACACATTTCTGCCTTCTACTTATTCATTATTAAATTTCTTTTTAGAAATCCATATGTTTGTTACTAAGATTGTTAGTGCTGACAATACAATTGTCGATATTACACTCCAGATTACATCTGTATTGACTGTTCCTAAAATAAGTACTTCCATAGCATGTTTACTCATACTTGCCGGGTTTACATTGTCTAAAACAGGACTTAAACCCACTACGATTCTACAGCCCAGTAAAAATACTATTGATATTAATGCAATAATACCCTGACTATTAAAAATAGTACTGATCATTGTCGTGAATGAAACTATAAATAGAATCCACATCAGATAGAACAACAAAGCTACTAATAAGTCCACAAAATCAACTCTCGTAAACAATAAAATAACATATAGATATGAGACCAAGTATCCTAGCACTACACTGCAAGCAACAAACAAATAATTGGAAATAACTTTTCCACTTATATAAGAACCAACCGTAACAGGTCTTGTAAGAATAAAGGCTAACATACCATTTGCTTTGTCAGACTGTACGACCCCCATCATGGAAACGATAATAATCATGACCCCTAATTGATCAAATTGAGACCCTAATGTACTAGCAAGTACTTCGCCGCCTTTTTGAGCAGCCATACTTGGATCAATAGTGATCCCTTGGCCTCCACCTAGTGCCTTTAATATTGAAGGTAAGTAATAACTAACAACTGGTTGAGTTAATCCTAAAAATATAAATACAAGAGGCAGCCAAATAACTTTGAATTCACGTACCATCTGCACAAATTCCTTTTTCGCTAAAACGGTAAAATTATTCATTTTTCCACCACCAATTTTAAGAATATCTCTTCCAATGTATCGTTATCTATTTCAAACCGTACAAGATCAACATTGTGTTCCAGAGCACTCGCCAGTAATAAATTCTTGTTTAATTCTATATTTTCCACTTCTATTTTTAATTTATTTCCTATTACCTCTACACCTTTTACAAAGTTCAAGCTTTTAACGATTTCAATCCATTCTTGATTTTTAACTGTTAAATCAACATTAATTTTATTTTCACTATTCCTGTTTAATAATTCTGTCATTGTAGTATCTTCAATTTTTTCACCATTCTTTATAATGACAAATCTCTCACATATTTCTTCTGCATCACTTAATATATGTGTTGATAATAAAATGGTCGTCTCTTTCTTTATTTCTTCTATTATATTTAGAACTTCTCTTCGACCAATTGGATCTAATGCCGAAACCGGTTCATCCATTACAATCAAAGATGGTTTATGTAACAATGCTTGTGCAATTCCAAGTCTCTGTTTCATTCCACCTGAAAAGGTTCTTACCTTTGAATTCTCTTCCCCACTTAACCCTACTTTCGACATTATTTCTGGAATACTCCGTGTTAATTCTTCCTTCTTTATTCCTGATAGCTGTCCCATAAAAGTAAGGGTTTCTTTGGCAGTCATCCATTGAAAAAAGTTTGGGTATTGTGGTAAGTAGCCTATTTCCCTTTTCATTTTAGAAATTTTCTTACCACCAAGTAAGACTTCTCCCATGCTTGGATCTATAATATCTGCAATTACTTTTATTAGTGTCGATTTACCTGCCCCATTAGGCCCTATCAATCCAACACATTCCCCTGATTGTAGTTCCATTGAAAAATTATTAACCGCTGTTTTTTCTTTAAATTTTTTAGTAACATTTTTGATTTCTAATTTCATATTCTGTCACTGTCCTTTCTACCAATAACAAAGTACAGTATTGGACCAAGAGTGTTTACAAAAATAATAATGAGTGTCCACAATAAAATATTTTTCCTCGTTTTTCGATGTCTGTATAAATCAATTAAAGCTATAAGGACTAAAATAAATCCAATAGCAATTACCGGTAAAATAATCGGCAGAAAAGACATGAAATCAACATTCTTAAATTCGTCCCATCCGTAATGCAATTGCATACCTACCACTCCTATCATTTAATAATTCCAATTATAATGCTATCATTATCAATAATGATAACATTATAATTGGAATATTACACCTATTTTTTTCTTTTAAAAATATTGTTTTAGTTTTTATTATTATTTATAATGATAATATTATCATTATAAATAATAATAAAAATATAATGGGATTTATGTATGCTAAAAGCTATTAATCCTATTGTATGAACACATTTCATCTTTTAAAAAAAGACATATAATTTTTAAATGCATCTTACTTTCTTCAAAATACATTACGGTAAAAATTTTCTAATTTGATTAAATGTATTCTTTTACTATTATCTTACTTAAATGAAAATGATTTAACCATACACTATATGACAAAATGAAGTTATTATTCGTGATCTATATGATAAGAAAAGAACAATATTGGGATTATCGAATTGATTATCATTATGTAGTATCAAATTTCTAATGTAAGGAGAATAAAATGATTAATAAAGCTGAAATTTTAATGCACCCCGTAAGAATAAAGATCTCCCAAGCTTTAATGAGAAACAAAGAAAATGGATTAACACCACTAGAAATGTTAAAAATCATTAAAGATGTACCTCAGGCAACATTGTATCGACATATACAAGTTTTGTTAGATTCTGGAGTTATTCGTATTGTGAAAGAGAAAAAAGTGAGATCAGTTTCCGAAAAATACTACGTTTTAAATGAAGAAGAGGCACGACTTAGTGGAGAAGAGTGGAAAAAATCTTCTAATGAGAAAAAGTTGAACTATTATTCTTATTATCAATTATCACTTATGACTCAATATCAAAATTACCTTACTAAATTAGAAGAACGAGATTGCTCAGAAGATGGTTCAACCTTTTCACTTATAGAACTTAAGCTTGATGATGAAAGTTTTATTAACTTTCAAAATGAATTAAACGATCTAATGTTAAAATACTACAAAGCCACGAACCAAAGTGCTAAACAGGATTCTCCAATTCGAACCATTGGCGTTACCATTATTCCAGAATCATAAACAAATGAAAAAAGGCTGACCCAAAACAAGGCGCCATGAACCATATCCTTAACATATAGAAAAAAACACTACAAATAAAAAAACGAGTGTAAAACAGCTTACGTTTTACACTCGTTTTTTCGGGTTACACCCACGCTTCTCTTCTTATCGGAGAGGCTTTCAGTGTGGTAATTAACTATCCGCGGGGAAACGAGGGGGTAATTCAGATTTTATATCTTAACTAAGGTTTCTTTTATACTGCAGTATACTTCGTTCCAAAGCTGCTTATCTTCAGAAAAAGCCTCTGTTATTTTTTTAAATACTTCTTTTTGCTCTGCCTCAAAGCGCTCGTCATCCTTAGCTGGCAGATCCGATCGCAACTCCATTACGTACTCTTGTACCTTTGGTGCACGAGGCCCCCAAACCGCTTTTTCTTCACCATTCTTATCAATAAATATAAAAATAGGAATTGAACGTGCTGTTCCATTTGTTAAGTATTGATCTATCA
Source organism: Peribacillus butanolivorans (assembly GCF_001273755.1). Taxonomy (GTDB): domain Bacteria; phylum Bacillota; class Bacilli; order Bacillales; family DSM-1321; genus Peribacillus; species Peribacillus butanolivorans. Next base: position 254,294 of record NZ_LGYA01000001.1, on the reverse strand, counting down.
GCTCAAGGTTTTGATCACGTAAAACCATGTGAGTTTCAATATTTGCGGCTTCTGCAATGTTTAAAAGAATAGGTATATTCATCATCGCGTCTCCGCACCAGTCTTCAGTAATGATAATAACTCGAAGGTCTTTCGCTTTTAAATCATTAAAAAAATCTTGGTCTACCTCCGAAACAGAAAACCGATCATAAATCGATTGTAAGCTTTCTTTATGAACTTTCATCGAAGCAACAAAATCTTTAGCAGGAATCCCCTTTTCAAACCATTCATTCAAAGTCTTCATCATAATTCTCCTATCTTTATTTATTTAAAAGTACCATAAACAACTTATGATTTCATTGTTTCCACTCTAATAATCAACAAGATTTTCCGAGTTGTGGATCACTAACAGCAGCCTGATAAAGTAAAAACATGTTTTCTTTCTCGTGTGTAAAGGGAAAACTCTAATTACAATTAAAAGCTAGGGCTAACTAACTATTATATTTTGAGCATTCAGTCAGTTATTTGCTGTGTACCGGTAATTTCCGGCAGCATCATGATTGGTGATTCTTCTATAAACAAAAAAAGTCATATATATAGGTTGGAGAAAAGAATGGAGGGGCTAGGATTTCTCCTTGTCTCTCTTTCCTTTGTCCGCACCTAATATATGCCTTCATTTGATGGATATAACGAAGATGTGAGAAATCTAATCCTTGCTCTCCTTAATTTGCTATTTCTTCATTAACAAAGCGATTTTTTGGATTCTTTAATCCAAGGTGATCACGGAGAGTGTCTCCTTCGTAGTCCAAACGGAACAAACCCCTCTCCTGTAAAATTGGAACAACCATCTCGACGAAATCCTCTAAGTCGCCTGGTAACAGTGGAAATTGAAGCATAAAGCCATCTGCAGCTTTTTCGGTAAACCATACCTCCATTTCATCGGCTACTTGAGTTGGTGTACCGACAAATCTATCACGTCTGGCAGGACTGAAAAATCTCGCATATAATTCACCGACTTTTAAGTCTTCTTCATCAATAATTTTCTTCATTTCATTAAAGTTACTTTGTATGCTATTTACTGATGGAAACTCAACATCCTTCGCTAGCGTATCTAAAGAGTATTTCGAAAAATCAACATTGCCCATATAACCAGAAACGAATTTCAAACTCTCATAAGGGTCGACGAGACTTTGGAGTTTATTGTATTTTTGAACGGCTATTTCTTCGGTTTCTCCGATAATAGGGGAAATGCCGTGAAGGATGTGGAGCTCCTCTCCACTTCTTCCAAAATCCATTAAGGACGATTTTAATTCTTGATAATATCGTTTCGATTCTTCAATGTTATCCCAATGTGTGAAAACGACTTCGGCTGTTCGAGCGGCTAATCGCTGCCCTGGTAGAGAAGCACCCGCTTGAATAATGACCGGCTGTCCCTGCGCCGATCGTGCAATATTCAACGGACCTTTAACCGAAAAATAGTTGCCTTTATAATGAAGCTCATGCACTTTATCAGGATCAAAAAATTGTCCCGTTTCTTTGTTATACACAAATGCATCATCTTCCCAAGAATCCCATAATCCCTGCACAACGTCGATGAACTCCTCTGCTCGTTCATAACGATGATCGTGTGCCCAATGTTTATCACGACTGAAATTCAAGGCCGTCTCTCCGGTCGCATCAGCTGTTGTAACAACATTCCACCCCACCCTTCCGCCGCTTATATGGTCAACGGAAGCAAATTGGCGAGCGTGTACATATGGTTCACTGTAGGTTGTAGAAGCCGTCGCCCCAATGCCAATTTTTTCTGTCGCTGCAGCTAATGCTGTAATTAGTACAATCGGATCAAATCGATTAAGTATTTGAGGATGCGATTCATGATTGATGGCCAAACTATCTGCCACAAAGGCAAGATCAAATTTCCCTTTCTCCGCAATTTTTGACAGTCTTTGCAAAGCTTTCACATCAATACTTGCATTCGGATTTGATGCCGGATGTCGCCACGACGCAACATGCATACCTGTTCCAATCAGATAAGCAGCTAGCTTCATCTGTCTGTCTTGAGCCATTCTAATCTCTCCTTATTTATTAGAATATATCTCCTTATAACTGCTCAATTCTTTCAAGGTAATGAATGTTGGAATATAGTTTCCATTGTAAGTTTCTTCAATAAATTTAGCCGTTTTCTCTGATTGATAGAGATCAACTAATTTTCGGTAAATTTCATTGTCTTGATCTTCACTCCTAGCCGCTATGATATTAATATAAGGCTTTGCAGTACTACTTTCATAAATAAGAGCATCTTTTAAATTTAGTCCCGCTTCTACCGCAACTCCATTATTAATCACCGAACCAGCTGTATCTTCCATCACACGTGGAGCACTGGCACTATCGACAGGAACAATTTCGATTTTCTTCGGATTTTCTTTTATTTTGTCCTGTCCACCATTTCCGTCAAAGTCATCAACAACTTTTAAGAGTTTTGCTTCTTGTAATAACAATAAAGCTCTTCCCCAGTTTGCTGGGTCATTGGGCACAGCAATTTGTGCACCATTTGGAATTTCTTCCACCGATTTATATTTACTTGAATACAAACCGAGAGGAGCAATAATTGTAGTCCCAATTGGAACGATGTCTGTATCGTTCTTCGCATTAAATGAATCTAAATAGGCAACATGTTGAAAGGCGTTGATATCAATATCCCCTTCTGCCAGCGCTTCGTTCGGATCATAAGCCGATGAGAAATTAACAATTTCAATTTCCACCCCTTCTTTTTCAGCCTGTTCCTTTAAAAATTCCCATGTTCGAAGTTCAGAATTTCTAATCCCGACCTTCACTTTCGTTTGTTTCCCTCCCGCATTAGTTGAATCACTTGAGCAACCTGTCAATAACACCCCCAAGATAAGCAATAAAGGTAAAATACATTTTTTCATCATTAATTCCCCTCTCTGTCTGTTCAGTACCACCACTACACTCTTCTAATTTTTCGTTCGAGTATATTTCCTAAACTTTGTACTCCCTGAACTACAATTACTAGAATTACAACGGTGACGAATATCGTAATAGTGCTAAAGCGTTGATAGCCATATGTTATAGCTACATCACCAAGTCCACCGCCACCTATAGCTCCTGCCATAGCTGTAGCGCCTACTAAACCAATTGTTGCAGTTGTTATACTCAGAATTAACGACGCAAAAGCCTCAGGCATTAAAAACCTGAAAATAATTTGTAACGGTGTTGCTCCCATAGCTTTCGCGGCTTCAATAATGCCTTCATCTACTTCTAATAGCGAATTCTCTACAAGTCTTGAGATATATGGGCCAATATGAAGCACGAGTGGTACAATTGCTGCTGTCGTACCAATCGACGTACCAACAATTAGTCTTGTAAATGGAATAATCGCCACAAGCAAGATAATAAACGGAATCGATCGGAAAATGTTTACAATTGGATTCACAATAGAAAAAATAAATCTATTTTCATAAATATGACCTTTTCTTGTTACAACCAATAAAATGCCTAAGAATATTCCAATGATGCTTCCAAAAAAAAGTGAAATACTAACCATGTACAGCGTTTCCCACAATGCGTTTAAAATGAGCTCTTTGCTGACTTCCATCCTTCGTAACCTCCTTCACTTCAACCTTTTGATTCTTTATAAACTGTAATGCCCGATCAATTTCATCATCATTTCCTATTATTTCAACAATTAAATTACCAAATGGGATGCCTTGTAACTCAGTAATATTGCCGAACAGAACGTTTATTTCCACATTAAACCTCTTCGCTGTTTTTGAAACGATAGGCTGCCCAGAGCTCAATCCAAAAAAATCAATTTTAAAAATACGGCTGAAATAGGCATCCTCTTTTAGCAACCCATAAACACTTGATGGCACTTCATCGCGAACAACCGATCGAATGAAGTTACGTGTTGTTTCTGTTCGTGGACGGGCAAAAATATCGAACACATTTCCTGATTCAATCACGCTACCATCCTCCATCACTGCAACCCGATTACAAATTTCTTTAATCACTTCCATTTCGTGCGTGATAATTAGAATGGTAATTTTATATTCATCATTTATCCGTTTCAATAGATTCAAGATTGATTTTGTTGTTTGTGGATCCAATGCCGATGTTGCTTCATCACATAATAGAATCGAAGGGTTTGTAGCCAACGCACGGGCAATCCCGACACGCTGCTTTTGTCCACCTGATAGCTGATTTGGATAATTCTTTGCTTTGTCTTCTAGACCAACAAAGCGGAGAATCTCATAAACTCGTTCTTCAATCTCTTTTTTCTTTTTTTTACTTAACAATAATGGCATCGCCACATTATCAAAGACTGTTTTGGAATTAAGTAAATTAAAATGCTGAAAAATCATGCCAATATTTTTCTTAGCTTCACGCAAATCTTTTTCAGACATCTTTGCTAGATCTTTTCCTTCTACAATCACTTCACCTAAAGTAGGATATTCTAATAGATTCACAGTTCGGATGAGTGTACTTTTTCCTGCTCCACTAAAACCGATGACTCCGAATATATCCCCTTTTTCAACGGTTATATTAATCTCCTTTAACGCTTCAATTTTCTTCTCTCCGTCATCAAATACTTTTGAAACCTGACGAAATTCAATCAAAGTGGCCACCTCCTCTTTTTAACTAGTTTGGTTTAGAAAACTCACTTCACTTAAAACGCAGGTACGACGGCTCCTTCATATTTATCTAAAATAAATTCTTTGACCTTTTCCGTCGTTAATGCATTCGCAAGCTTTTGGATCGCTTTATCGTCCTTATTGTCTGGACGAGCAACTAAAATGTTAACATATGGTGAATCCTTTCCTTCAATTATCAGTGCATCATCGAGAGGTTTTAACCCTCCTTCTAGCGCGTAGTTTGTGTTAATGGCCGACGCTTCCACATCGTCAAGCGAGTGAACTAAAAGAGGGGAGTCGACTGGAATGAATTCTATTTTTTTATCATTTTTTGTAATATCCTCAATCGTATAATCCCCTGACTTAGACGAATCCAACTCAATGATATTATTTGCCGCAAAAAGCTGTAACGCTCGTGAAAAGTTTACTGGATCTTTCGGTACGGCTACTTTCGCTCCGTCTGACAATTCCCCTATAGACTTAATTTTCTTGGAGTAGACACCAAATGGTTCAATATGTACGCCCTTCACATTAACCAAATTTAAACCACTATCTTTATTTACTTGCTCTAAATACGGTGTATGTTGAAAGAAGTTTGCATCCAATTCTTTGTTTGCTGTTTGTTGATTCGTTTGAATACCATCCGTAGAAATCACTACTTCTAGTTTCACGCCCTGTCTTTCTAAATCCGGTGCGATAAACTCTAAAATTTCGGCATGTGGAATCGAGGCTGCACTAATTTTCAAAGTCACTTCCTCATCTTTGTCTCCTTTACTCTCCGATGATGTTTGCTCATTATTTCCACAAGCTCCTAATACCAGTAATACTACTGTTAAAATCGTCACTGACAGCCATTTAATTTTCTTCAATGTTCCTCACTCCTTTTTTTATCCTTTTATATTGGAATAAATACTTGCAAATATTTATCAGCGGATTCATATCCGCTGGATGTTTTCTTTTCCTTCTATATGTATAGTCTCTTCCCCTAAGAAAAGCGGACTCAACAACTGAAATGATTGGATCCGTTCTACTTCTTTTCGGAGCGGTGTATGCAAGATAAATTCATCCACTTGATAAGTTTTATGAAGTTCCTTTAAAATTCCGTTTACATATCCTGGAGTCCCAGCAATAACACTTGCGGTCTGCTCTTCTATTTCGTAAGCTTCACCAGCCTGCTTCTCAAATGATTCAGCCTGTTCACGTGATTGAACTGTCAACGTTCGGCCACTTTGAAGATGAACTTTAAATAGTTTGTGATCGCTTGCCAGCTCCTCTGCTTTTTGTTGGGTAGGAGCAGCCACAACGGCTACTGATACGATAAAACGACCATCTGGGTACTTGCTTCGGTAAGCAGAGGAAGCTTCATTCAGCATGGTATCATCACTATTAATAAATCTGGCGAATACAAAATCCATTCCGAGGTTAGCGGCTAGTTGAGCACTGTTTGAACTGGCACCAAGCAGAAAAGTTTCGGGTTTCTCAGGCGGTATCGGTGTTGCTTGAATACCAGAGAGCAAGTGATCGTCATTGATTGAATTTTCAATAATATTTTGCAATAAGGATGCACGTTCCCCAAAATCTTTTCCATCATTTACAGTTCCAAATTGTAATGCCTTTGTTGATAAAGGAAATCCACCTGGTGCTTTACCAATGCCAAGATCTACCCTCCCCGGGGCAAGAGTGGATAAAACATGAAAATTTTCAGCGACTTTATAAGGACTGTAGTGCTGAAGCATGACACCTCCCGAACCTACACGAATGGATGTGGTTTGCGATAATAAATAAGAAATTAATACTTCCGGTGAAGATCCAGCAACTTGTTCCATATGATGATGTTCCGATACCCAAAAACGGGTATATCCCCATTCTTCAGCTTTTTGAGCTAGGTTTACGGTTTGCTTAAGTGCATCAACTGCCGAATTCCCAGGAAAAATGGGGCTTTGATCTAATATTCCAAGCTTAAAACTCATATATCTCCCTCCAATCATCAATACCTAGTTAACAAATCGAATTAGTTGTTTTAATTTGATTGAAATTCATCCTAACATTGTAAACAAGCACTTGACAACACCTTATTTGATAGAAAAATTTATTTAATTGATTAAAAAACTCTATCATTCGCTTATGAGTATGGAATACCTTTGCCAAATTACTTAACCTCACTTTCGCCTATTAGGGTTAAGAAATATTTTTTATAGAGATCTAATCTTCTAAACCCTATCAGAACTAAGAATCATCAATGAGAGGAAGAGAAAAGGATAGAAGAATCTATGAAAAACTTGAATGAATTAATGAACGAAGAGTGGCTATGTAGTTAAGGAAAAATGGAGGGGGCAATGTTCGCATCAGCTGACTTGCAGAAGAGAAAAGAGGCTCCCAATCGGATAAGTCATTCACGGAGCTTACACAACACAAAAGCAGCTATCTGAATAGTTAATTTGTGGTGGATTTATCATGCCTTTGCTTGAAATTAAGTTGCAGATATCCTTGGAATTACGACAAATAGGGTGCTAGGCACGAACCAACTTTAGATTGTGTCTGGCACCTTTGTCATGTATGTTCACCACTTACCCTGGTTATGTAATAAAGCCTTGGCACTTTCATATAAAAAATAAGCGGCTTTAATAATGGATTTTTCATCAACAGTAAAAGCTGGATGATGCCAGTCTTCGTTTCCGTTTGTACCAAAAAAGGCAAAGGTACCGGGGATATGTTGAAGGTAATAAGCGAAATCTTCACCACCCATTGAAGGTTCTGGATTGATTACATGCAATGATTGCTGCCGAGCAGACACGCGTGCCATCTCTGTAACTGCAGGATGATTAAGAAGCGCAGGGGGCCCAGGAAACCAACCAATCTCAGCTTCCTGTGAAAAAGCAGCTGCAACATGATTCACAATCGAATAAAACTTTTCTGTTACTTCTTCGCGGATTCCAGAATTAAAGGTTCGAATCGTTCCTTCCAATATGACGTCACCCGGAATTACATTCCAAGTGTTTCCACCTGTTATTCTCGTAACACTCACCACAGCACAATCTAATGGGGATACATTCCGGCTGACGATAGTTTGAAGAGCGGTAATAAGCTGAGCCGCTGCCGCTATTGGATCTTTTCCGTTTTGAGGGATGGCCGCATGGCTCCCCTTCCCTTGAAGAACAATTTGAAAACGGTCCACCGCCGCCATTAACGGACCATCTTTTATCCCAATGGTGCCGACAGGCAAATTGGGTTTATTGTGCAGCCCAATCACAGCCGCTACATCGTCAATTTGACCATCTTTTATCACATGCACCGCTCCGCCACCTAATTCTTCTGCGGGTTGAAAAAGCAATCGCACTGTCCCGGACAACTCTGATTGATATTCTTTTAAAAGGTAGGCAGCACCTATTGCAGCTGCCGTATGAAAATCATGGCCGCAAGCATGCATCACTCCTTTTACTTTCGAAGCAAATGGAAGCCCGGTTCGTTCCTCAATCGGAAGAGCATCGATATCCGCCCTTATGGCTACTGTCGGTCCGGGTTTACCACCCTTTATATCTGCAAAAACACCTGTTTTCAATCCTGTATGACGGATCTCAATGCCCTCTTCCTCGAGCCACGTTTGTATCGATTTTGTCGTTTCAAATTCTTCATTTGATAACTCCGGATATTGATGTAAATGGCGCCGTATCGATATTAAGCGCTTTTCCAGCTCTCGACTCATACAGTCGCCTCCTTCTATAAATCTAAGCGATAGCATTTTACTAAAATATCATGATTTTGAAATTCTTTCGTTCGATCCCGTTTAAAGCCAAACCATTCGTATAGTTTAATGGCTTTATGCATCTTATCAGTAGAATGTAGATACAAACTGGACGCACCTTGCGATTTTGCATAAATTACACTAGCTTTTAATAATTCCTGTGCGATACCGCGTCCCCTTGATTCGGGATGAACGGCCAACAACCGAATGATTGGTGAAAAAATCCCAAGTTCCGGCTTTTCATATGCTTTTTCAGATGACTGAAAAAGCTGCAATGTACCAAGGATATCCTGATTGCACTTTGCAACCAACACCTTATCAACATGTGGATTATCCACCGAGGATTCTATATTTTTTAAATATCCCTCCCAAGCTTCTGGGTTCGAATATTCATGTTCATATTGTTGATAACTTTCTACCAATAAGCGGCGGACCGTCTCTTTATCTTCTTCAATCAATTCATCTACTACGATTGTACTAATCATACTTTTGCCCCTTCCTTTAATTGGCCCTTTCTTCTAAAAACGATACGGAAAAATCTCTTGATATCCGGTTTAAAAATTGACGTGTTCGCTCTTCCTTTGGAGCATTGAAAATCTCCAATGGTGAACCTTCTTCTACAATGACCCCGCGATCCATGAAAAGAACACGATCCGATACCTCTTTAGCAAAACTCATTTCATGGGTTACAATCACCATCGTGATGCCTTCCTGTGCAATTGCTTTTATGACAGAAAGCACCTCACCGACCAACTCAGGGTCGAGTGCCGAGGTTGGCTCGTCAAATAGAATGACCTCCGGATTTAAAGCAAGTGCCCTAGCAATTCCAACACGTTGCTGTTGACCTCCTGACAATTGCGAAGGGAAATAGTTATGCTTATCTCCCAAACCTACTTTTTCCAATAACAGCTCGCTTTCCCGTTTCGCTTCAGCTTTCTTATATTTTTTTGTAACAATTAACCCTTCCATTACATTCTCCAAAACAGTTTTATGAGCAAATAAATTATAATGCTGAAAAACCATTGCCGATTGTCTTCTAAGGGATAAGATTTCCCTTTTGGTCGCCTTCTTAGACTCCACCTGTACATCTCCCACTTGAACAATTCCCTCATCTGGTTTCTCCAGAAAGTTCAAGCACCTAAGCAGGGTTGTTTTCCCAGATCCACTTGGTCCAAGTATGGTAACTACTTCTCCCTTGCCTATTTTCAAATTAATTCCTTTTAAAACGGGCTGCTGGTTAAATGATTTTTTTATATCTTTTAAATAAATCATTGTACTCCTCCTCGATTATAGGCAGTGGCCTTTTTCTCAATTAAAAACGAAAGCCCCTCTGCAATGATTGTGAGGCCCCAATAAATTAAACCAGCAGCGATAAAAGACTCCAAAAATTTCAAATTGGTGGATGCAACTATATTGGCTGCTCCTGTCATTTCTTTTTGCGATACAATGAAAGCAATGGATGACGTATGCAAGAATCCAATGAAAATATTCGTGAAATTCGGGATGGACTGAGCAATGGCCTGTGGCAAAACAATTCGCGTCATGGCTTGAAACGAATTCATACCTACGGAATAGGCTGCCTCCATTTGGCCATTGGAGACACTGATAATTCCCGATCTGAATATTTCTGATAAATAGGCACCCGCACTCAACGATAAGGCGGTTAAGACAAATAAAATGATCGGAATGGAATTAGATTGAATACCCAAGTCAAATTTTTTAGAAATTTGATCGATTAATAATGGAAAACCGAAATAAATGAGCATTATGTGCATAATAATCGGTGTTCCTCTAAAGAAGGAAACATATACATTTGCAACTCTACATAGAAATTTCACTTTATATATCCTAATCAAGGCAACAGCGAGACCGATAATAAAACCTGCAAGAAGAGGAAGAATCGTTAAGATAAGTGTGATCGGAAGTGCTTTAATAATCTCCTTAAAAGCAGTCCAAATAAATAGAATATCAATCGTCAAGTCCTTCTCTCCTCCCTTTGTTATCCAGTAACAGACACATCAACAGTTTGATGCCGATTAATGCGATTTTCATAAAGTCTGAATATTTTCTCAAACAATAGCACGACTGCATAATAGATAACAGCTAATGAGAGATAGACTTCGAGAGCATGTGCAGTTGCAGCAATTAATGTCTCTCCCCTACCCATCATATCCATTACGCCGATGGTAAAGGCAAGTGAGGTATCCTTCAAGGATCCGATAATAGAGTTTGCGATATTCGGAAAAGCAATCCGTATTGCCTGAGGAAGCACAATTCGAAAGAAACTTTGACTATTATTCATGCCAACAGAATAGGCTGCTTCCGTTTGCCCATAATCGACAGCCTTAATCGCTCCTCGGAATATTTCTGCGAAATGCGCCCCATTACTTAATGCATAAGTAATAATGACAAAATACAGAGCATCCATTCTTGAAATATCAATATTAATGAATAAAAGGATTGCAGGCAGTCCATAAAAAACTAGAAATAATTGTATTAAAATAGGAGTTCCCCGAATGAATGAAATATACAAAATGACAAATTGATTCAAAACAGGGATACGAAATAATCTCAGTATGGCTGCCGCTATCCCGATGACCATTCCTAATAAAACGGATGCTGCCAGAATTTGCAATGTTACTCCAAGGTAATATATTAACGTCGGAATGAAATCGACAATTAATGAAGGATCAAATGCTTTCCCCATGCTTTAGCACCTCCGCGCTTACTGCTATCTAATTAAAATCCTACTGAATAGTCTGCGCCCAGCCACTTTTTACTTAGTTCGCTAACTACCCCATCTTTTTTCAGCTCCACAAGTGCTTCATCAATTCTCTTCTGTAAAGGCGTTTCGTCTTTTCTTAGTAAAAAGTATACTTTTGAATTAAGAAGTGGCTCACCCACAACCTTTTGCTGTGCATCTGCTTGTTTATTTAAGAAGTCGACTGCAAATGGTGTAGTAATGGTAGCATCCGCCCGACCAGTTTTGATTTGATTTTTCGTATCATCTACGCCTTGGCCAGAATAGACAATTTCAATACCGGCATTATTTTCTTTATTATACTTTTCAAGAAAAACAGCAGAATTGCTCGTTGCACTCACTATCGCTTTTTTTCCTTTTAGATCTTTAATCGAATGAATATCATTGTTGTCCTGATGAACTGTAACTTGAAGGGGAAAGACATTATATGGTTCTTTATTAAATAGAAATTTTTCTTTTCGTTCATCATTCACCTCCATTTGGTGAGCAACAAAATCGATTTTGTTCGTTTCTAAACTTAATAATAGATTCGAAAATTCCATCGTTTTAAATTCAAATTCATATTCAGGTAGCTTTTCATCGATTTGACGTACCAACTCGACATCATACCCTGTCAACTTACCATTTTTATCTAAAAAGCAAATATTAGGGAATTGCGTTCCTGTTCCGACAATGATTTTCTGAACTTTTTTATCTTTTGAACCTCCAGAACTTGATTTTGCTGTACTCGTTGTTTCTTTCGAAGAGCAAGCTCCCAAAAAAGTAAGTAGCAGTGCCATAACAATTAATAATGTTTTTTTCATCTCAAATTCCCCCGACGTTTTTAATTACTAACAATTGGTTCTTTATTTTCAATAATGCGATACAACGTTTCATCGAGAATTTTACGAAGATACACAATTTTTTCTCCATCGTGATCTCGTTCAGCAAAAATCTCATAGCCTCTTCTTTCATAAATGGAAACAAGCCAAGGATGACGATCAGCTGTCGCCAAATAGACAGCCGGCGCTTTCACCTGTTTCCGAAGTGCGTTTTCTTCCACCCAGGTTAACAAAGTCGAGCCAAAACCTTTTTGTTTGTAAAGGGGGTCGACTGCAAACCACCAAATGAATGGGTATGGACTGAACTGATCAGGGTCATTCCATGGATGACGAACTGTCACAGTAGAAACAATTTGGCCCTCCTGTTCTAAAACATAAGTGAGATTCCGCCTAATATTATTCGTCACTAGCTGCAAATCAGCTGTCGCAGCCAGAAAGTTAATATTCAATTCTCTAATTGGTTCATAAGCCCGAAGTGTAACGTTTAGCACTTCGGGAGCATCTTTTACAGTGGCAAGACGGATTAGCTGTGTCATGATTAACTCCCCACTTCTATAACATATTATATGTACCAGAATAATCGGATTTATATCTGCAATCTTTCTTTAAATCAATCAGTCATGCTTATAGACCCAGATTTAAACGCGTGATTTTTTGTTATTGTACACGTTCAAGTACTTCTTCAAGATGTGGAATTCCAACTTCTGTAACACTCTCATATACGTTACCTCGCCCAATTTCAATTATAGGCACATGTCGGACACCATATTTGATTTCTAAAATATCTCGCCGTTCATCATGATTGGTAACATCCACTGTTTGATAAGCAATGTCCTTTTCTTTCAAGTATTGTTTAACCTCTTCACAATAGTGACATCCTTGTTTGGACCAAACGACGACAGATAACGCATCTCCCATTTCGTATTCCTCCTTCAAATTTTTTAAATGATTCTTCAATTATTGATTAATGCTTTCTTTGGCATAACGATTTTCCGGGAATGGAAGTCCCAAGTTGCCTCTTAATGTTTCTGCTTCATATTCAGTACGATATATCCCCCTTTTTTGAAGGATAGGCACCACATAGTCTACAAAGTCGCGCAAAGCATTTGGAACACTTGAAGTAAAAATAAACCCGTCCGCACCCTCCTCTTCGAACCATTGCTGGATCAAATCCGCTATTTTCTCTGGAGTTCCAATAAAAGAAGTCCGAGGTGTAGTCTCCTTAAGTGCTACTTGACGGAGCGTTAACTGTTTCTCCTTGGCTTCCTGTTTAATTCGGTCAGTCGTACTTCGGAAACTGTTTTTTCCGATGTGTCCGAGATCTGGGAAAGGCGCATCCAGTTCATATTGAGAAAAATCATGATGATCAAAGTATCGTCCCAAATAGTCAAGCGCCTTATCTATAGAAACTAGGTTAGCGAGTTCTTGATATTTGTTCTCTGCTTCTTCCACAGTTGCACCAATGATTGGAGCGATTCCTGGCAGAATTACAAGTTCATCAGGATTTCTCCCAAATGCAATAGCTCTGTTTTTTACATCTTGATAAAAGTTCTGCGCTTCTTCCAATGTTGGTTGACCCGTAAAGATTGCATCCGCTTCTTTAGCCGCAAGACTCTTGCCTGCTTCTGATGAACCTGCTTGGAAAATGACAGGCCGCCCTTGTTTAGATCTAGCAATGTTAAGTGGTCCCTGCACTGAGAAAAATTCTCCTTTATGATTTAATTGATGCAATTTAGAAGGTTCAAAAAACTCACCGTACTCTTTATCCCGAGTAAACGCGTCATCCTCCCAGGAATCCCAAAGCCCTTTGGTAACTTGTAAATATTCTGATGCTATCCGATAGCGTTTGGCATGATCAGGGTGTTCTTCAATCGTTTTGTTATAGTTCAAAGCCGTACTCTCAAGAGGTGTAGTAACAAGGTTCCATCCGCCACGACCTTGACTAATGTGATCAAGTGAAGCAAATTGCCGGGCTACAGTAAATGGCTCACTGTATGAGGTGGAAACAGTTCCGACAAGCCCTATTCTTGATGTAAAAGCAGCGAGTGCGGATAAAATGGTCAGTGGTTCAAATCGATTTAAAAAATGCGGAATTGACTTTTCATTGATAAACAAACCGTCAGCAATGAAAAGTAAATCGAACTTTCCCTCTTCGGCCTTCTGAGCCTGCTCCTTATAAAATTCAAGACTAACACTGGCATCTGCTTGAATGTCAGGATGCCTCCAACCAGATATACTCCCTCCAACTCCATGTATAAGTGCTCCCAATTTCAACTTTCTTTGCTTGGACATTGATACTCCTCCTTTAATTTTCATAGAAAACACGTGAATCCATTTTTAACTTTGCAGCCAGCCATCTACTGAACATCTTTAATTAATGAAGGCTTTCTTTTGGCTCGTAAAGTGATCCTCTTCAGGTAAAAGTGGACTTAACAGCTGAAAAGACCTGAATCGTTCTGCTTCTTTTAAAATCGGCGTATGTAAGATAAACTCATCTACCCCATAGTTTTCATGAAAATTTGTTAATATCCCTTTCACGTAAGAGGGAGTTCCAGCAATAATATTGGAATCCTGTTCTTCTATTTCGTAAGACTCCCCAGACTGCTTCCCAAATAACTCTGCTTGCACAAGTGTTTGGACCGTAACAGAACGACCACTTTGGAGATGAACTTTCACAATCTTTTGATCACCTGTTAACTGTTCTGCTTCTTGTTGTGAAGGAGCAGCAATCACTGAAACTGATACCTTAAAGCTCCCAGTTGGATAGATACTTTGGTAAATGCGTGCAGCATCTTCGAGTACAGTCTCATTACTATTGATAAATCGAGCAAATACATAAGCTATACCAAGATCAGCTGCTAGCCTGGCACTGTCAGCACTCGCACCAAGCAGAAACATTTTTGGTTTTTTCGAAGGGAGTGGTGTCGCTTGAATACCTGCAAGCGGGTGAGTTTCATTAACCGAATTTTCAATTATTTTTTGCAAAAAAGATAACCGCTCTTCGAAATCTTTTCCATCATTCACAGTACCAAACTGTAGCGCCTTCGTTGATAAGGGGAGACCACCGGGTGCTTTTCCAATACCAAGGTCTACTCTGCCAGGTGAAAGATTTGATAACACGTGAAAGTTTTCCGCCACTTTATATGGGCTATAGTGCTGAAGCATTACACCTCCAGATCCCACCTTAATCGATTTTGTTTGGGCCAACAAGTACGATATCAATACTTCTGGGGAAGATCCAGCCAGCTGTTCTGCATGATGATGCTCTGATACCCAGAAACGGGTATACCCCCATTCCTCAGCATGTCTAGCTAGATTAATAGTTTGCTGTAGTGCATCAAAAGCCGAAGTTCCTGGAAATATCGGGCTCTGGTCTAAAATGCCAAGCTTATAACTCATACTATCTCCTCCACGTTTAATTCATAGCTTTCTTATAAGAATAATGGTTTATTTGTAATTGTGATTTATCCTATCACCTTAAACATGCTAATGGCAATACTTAAACTGATAGAAAGAATTATTGTATGGATAGGAAATCTCTATCAATGAAGGAGCAATTTTTCAAATTTCTGAACAGAAGACAGGATTTCATTCCATAATAAAGGAGCTTCAACCCCATATTTTAAATGTGTCAAATGGATGTGCTGCTTTATCTTGATTAAATGCGACACATCCACTTCAACCAGGGTTCCCTGTTCTAACTCTTTTTTAATACATAAATACGGTAAAAACCCAATACAGCTCCTGCTAAGAATTAGAGATTTAGCCACCTCCAAATGATCTACCTGAAATTCAATACGTGGCTCTACATGTGACACCTCAAAGATTTTATGAACCTGGTTCCAATCAAATGCGCCGCATTCAAAAAATACTAGCGGCTCAGTTGCCAATTGCTGCGCTGACAGGTCTTTTTGAAATTGATAATGATGGCCTGGATACACAACTAAACGAATCGAATTATCAAGGACCTTGTGATTTTGGAGACCACTATGCGTAACATCCTTCATAAATGCGATATCCACCTGTTTCTGAAGCAATTTATCAACTAATGCATCGTTTGGAGCAGAAATAAACTTAAAGCGTAAATCAGGGTTTTCTTTTTTCCATAAAGGAAGAGCATATGGAATAAAGTATTGCGAAGTAATGATATTGGCGCCAATCGTTATTTCTTCGCGATAACTTCCTTTTTTTAACTGTTTTTTCCCCTGTTGATAGGTACGAATAATCTGATCCGCAAATGGAATAAATGCTTTCCCTTTTTCAGTTAATATAATCCCCCTGCCTTGCCGCTCAAATAATACCGAATCGAGTTCATTCTCGAGTGTTTTAATTCTTGCCGTAACCGTTGGTTGTGACAAGAACAGTGCCTCTGCAGCTTTATGAAAACTGTTAAAGTGAACAACATATAAAAATGCTTCAATATGATCAATATTCATCTATCCAACTCCTTATCTCCAATATGAAAGCAGGCTCCTTCGCTTGTCGCGTTATGGAGCAATGAATGATTTTTCCATTTTATAGAGACTTTATTCGATTTTAATCATATAATTCCAATAAGTAAAGTGTATTTTATTTAGTTGAAAGATCAACCATTCACAATTTAAAAAGTATTGGCGCATACCTTAGGAGAAAAGTGAATTAAATACCACCCACTTCATTGTATAAACGGACAAACTGAATCCAGCCTAGCCGGCTATTCAAAGAGAAAACACACAATATCTGTGCTAAATACCTGCTTAGCACCTAGTATTTTTCATCCACACGTTTTAATTAAGTAAAAATATGATATATGACAAGCTTTATATTCAAGACACAAAACTTTGGATTGTTAATCCCAAAAGGAGAATATATATTCGCTAAAAAAATATTGATCACTCTAATGGCTAATAGGAATTGTTATTTCATTTGGCGATAGTTATGGAATAAAACCAACAAAGTTCTACTTTGTATCATGGGATGCATATGCAAAAATCGGGCTGGAACTTTCCAGGTATCTTGGTCTTTGTAGAATTAACTCCTCAGACACTACTTTCATTTGTAAGTTGGATTAAAATCAAGAAAGATGGAACATCCATCATTCGTTAGAGATTCTCGTATCCATCAATTGAACTCAGTAAGCTAGAATAGCTCCGACTTCTCCTTTTATTATAAAACTGACATATTTAAGTTATTATTTTTTTCTCCTTATAAAAAAGAAAAGAAGGGTCATCCTAAAGGAGTAATTCAAAATAGGAAATAAGGAGAGAAAATAAATGCCTCAACAACAAATCGATGTCAATCAATTAAATCAAGCAAAAGCAAACGTTACTCTTACACAAACTTTACTTAGTCAAGCAATTGAAAAATCCTCATCGGACCCAACATTGGCACAAGAAGCAATTAAACAAGCTGCTTCGGAAATCGCACAAGCCCAATCATATGTAAGTCAAGTTTACAGTGTAATGCAAACTCAAAAAACGGAGTAAATTAAGAATAGAATGTCACAAAAGCTAGATGATAAGAGGCCTATACCCATAAGTGGATTAGGCCTTTTTAGTTATTCACATAGTTTAGCAAACCTTATAAAAAGGGAGCGCCCCTGTTTTTCTTAAAACCACTATTATAAGGTGGAATGCTTTGAGGAAATTTAAACGTATTAAATGGATCATATGTAGTTTTTACTTCTCGAAGCCGTTTAAAATTTTCTCCATAATACGCTGTTGGCCAATCTTTGATTTGCCTATCAGGCCAATTCACATAGTCACCAGTCGTATACGGTGATAAGGCACTCCTTAATTCTTTGATCCAACGTATGTTTTCCCTTTCTTCTTTAGGATTATTCCAAGTAGCTAGGTATTCTTGTGCAATAATGGCGTCCCGGTAATAGAAAGCCGTTTTCTTTGGTTCGACCTTGCCTGCTGCTCCTCCAAGAGATTGGTGCCAAATGCCTGAATTTTCATTTGGTGCTTTTTCTAAAAATTGTTTCATCGTCAAGATCGCTTTCTTTGGAAAAGGTTTATTAAGAAAAGATCCTGATCTCTTTCGATGGGCTGATTGGTTTCCACTCGGGTCGTCAAAGAACCGTACAGCTTCAATATATGGAACTTCCTTTATCAATACACTAGTTGGTGAACCGGTTGTCGTTAAAGGCTGAAGAAGTTGCTTTAACCTAGAAGACGTACCTACAAATTCACCTTGAGCGATAATTTGATTTACTTCCTTTGACTTAAACTCTATTTCTGATGTTAGTCGGTCATCCGTGTGAGGTGCCCAATTTTGCCATGCATTAAATACTGCTTCGAAATCTTCCCATCCCCATGTAATGGAGAAGACTGAAACCCTAGAAATGGGGTGCACCTTGAATGTAAAGGACGTTCCTCCTCCCCCGCCGCAGCAAGCCCAAAATAAATCACTATTATGATTCTTGTTTGCTTTAATGAGTTCGGCACCTTTACTCCCACTTGCTCTTACCATTTCTATTTCAATAAGATTGTCACAAGTAAGTCCAAACAACCGCGTTAACATGCCAATTCCCCCGCCGAGCGTAAGGCCGACAATACCTACACTGCTTTCGGTACCTGCAGGGATAGTCGTGCCGTATTCCCATAATTTATTATATACCTTCCCTAAATTAGCTCCGGCTTCTATTTTTGCAATCATTTTTTCACGATTGACCTTGATTCTATCCATTTCGCTGACATCAATAATAAGACCGCCATTTACTAATGAAAAATTTTCATAGCTATGTCGACCGCTTCTCACCCGAAAAGGTATATGATTCTCCCTCGCCCACTTCAATGCATTTTGTACATCCTTTGTATTCTGACAAAATACAATTATCTTTGGGAATTTTGGGAAACTTAAATTATTATTTATTCTTGCCTGCTCATATTCAGAATCAACAGGTGTAACGATCCGCCCGGTAAGCTTTGTCTTTTCCAAAATATAACCCCCTTCCTCAGTTGATGTAGAGAGGATGCTATATACTATGAAATTCTTTAGGAGAAGACACATTCTATAGGCTGGTAAGGATTTCAATTAATCTAATTCATACTTTTAACTCAACATCCGTACCTTAAAAAGTAGGATATATAGTTTTTCTATATGATAGAGCACATTTAACTCGCAAGTTTTCAGTGTTTTACTCGTGAAATGATTTACTNTTTACTCGTGAATTTTCATGATTTACTCGTGAATTTTCATGATTTACTCGTGAATTTTGCAGTTTTACTCGTGAATTCCACCAATTTACTCGTGAATTTTGCAGTTTTACTCGTGAATTCCACCAATTTACTCGTAACAATTTCAATAAACTTAACAAGTGATGACTGTATGCACTCTACTCGCCCCCCTTCTTTGTTGATTCACATAGCTAAAGTGCGTACGATAGAAATAAACGGAACAAAAGGGAGATGGATTGATGTTGAAAGAAAAGATCATTGCTTGCTTTAGTGGTGGCAAAGATTCCACGTATATGCTTCATAAGCTGTTAAAAGAAAACAAATATGAAGTCGTATCTTTGCTTACAACCGTAACAACTGATGATGAAACATCCGGACACATGGTTGATTTTAAATTGATTCAAGCTCAAGCAGAATCCATTGGAATTCCATTATACAAAATTCAATATCCTTTATATGATGGAAAAGGTTTTGAAAAAGGCCTTATTGACGCCATGAATTTTTTTGGCAATCAAGGTATCTCAAAAATTGCATTTGGAGATCTCTTTCTGGAGGATTGTATCGAATACAAAAAGAATTTAGTTGAGTCTAATAGTTATGAACTAATCCTTCCTTTAGCCGGAATCAACACGAAACAGTTAGTCCAGGAGTTTATTGATTTAGGGTATAAAGCGAAAATTGTCAGCATTCGTTTAGATAAGCTCGATCCTTCTTTTTTAGGAAGAGATTTGGACCAAAAATTTATAGAAGATTTACCAGATGATGTAGATCCATGTGGTGAGTTTGGTGAATATCACTCATTCGTATATAACGGAGACATTTTCTCTAATCCGATACAACTAGACTTGGAAGATGAAATGTTTATACTTCCTGCCAATCCATTATTCAGCGAGGTTGGCTATAAACGTGTAGTAAAAGTTTAAATTCTTCATTACTATTGTCAGGTATCTTAAGGAAAAAAATCAAAAGGATGCCTGACACCTTTTTTTATGATCTCAATTCAGCTTTTACATTATTTGCGGATTCAATCTTATCAAGATACAAACTGAGTGAATCCCCATTTTCCATTATAATTACGATGAAGGTTTTGTATAGCTCACTTTTAACTGATTATGGATTGGTTTTGTATCTAGCAAAATACGCTATTTTTTAAACTATAAAATTTTCCATGCCCATTTATGGGAATACCGTTCCAATCGCCAGCAAAAAAAAAACATGGTCATAAAGTAACCATGTTTTCATTCTACTCATATACACTAAAAGTTATTTATTGAAAAATTCTTTGTTAATTTTTTCAGCCTCAGCCATGTATTCTGTTTTAATCCCACTTTTAACTCCCCACCAATAGAAGCCAAGTGCTAGACATGCGATGACCACCATATCCCAGCCAAATGTAAGAATATTTTTTCCGCCGAACTTCTCACTTCCAATATAAGAAATCAAAATCATACAACCTAAGTAAAGAAGCATCCAAACACCTGATAAAAATTGTTTTTTGAATCCATTCCATTTATTTTTCGCTTGATAATAAAAGTAAATAGGAAGTCCAATGGCAATGATGAAAACGACTTCACCTGTTAATGGCCAACGCGCCCAATATAAAGTAAGCGATGCAAAAACAAATCCACATGGTGCAATAATAGAAGCACCTTTTAAGTAAAATGGACGATTAAAATGAGAAGCTGTACGTCTTAATGTTGCCAATGCAACTGGCCCCATGATATACGAAATAAGTGTAGCAACTGAAATCACTTCAGCAAGTACGCCCCATCCGCGGAATAAAAATAAAAAGATAAAACATACTCCTAAGTTTAATAACATCGCTGGACGAGGAACACCATAAAGTGGATGTAATGTACCAAAGATATTCGGTAAGTACCCATTTTTCTGCATTCCATAAAGCATACGCGAAGTTGTCGCTGTATAAGTAGCACCTGTACCAGACGGTGATACAAATGCATCTACATACAATACAATCGCTAACCAGTTAAGACTAAGAGCAATTGCCAAATCAGCAAAAGGTGAATTGAAATTCAGATGACTCCATCCGTTCACGATCATAGACGGATCAACTGCACCGATAAACACAACTTGTAATATAACGTATATAAAACCTGCAATTAGAATAGACCCAATAAGAGCAATAGGTATGGACCTATTCGGCGACTTAGCTTCTCCTGCCATATTAACGGGACTTTGAAATCCATTAAACGCAAACACGATACCAGAAGTAGCTACTGCTGTTAAAACGCTTGCCCAACCATATGGTGCGATCCCTTGAGAACTTGTAAAATTTTCACCATGAAATCCAGCAAAAAATAACGATCCTGCCATTACACCTGGAACAATTAATTTAAAAATAGTAATAAATGAATTTGCCTTAGCAAAAAGGTTAACTGTCCAATAGTTGACGAAGAAATAGAACAATAGTAGTAAAGAAGCTATGAATAATCCTTTGATCGTTAAGATATTGTTATCAACTAAAGAATGAGTCCATCTTGCCCATTCCCAAGGCCACGTACTCATATACTGTACTGAAGCAATGGCCTCAACGGTAATAGTCGAAGCGATAGATATCCAGTTTGCCCACGCAGCTAAAAATCCAATAAAAGAGCCATGCGAATATTGAGGATACTTAACCATTCCTCCAGCTTCAGGAAACATTGCCCCAAGCTCTGCGTAAGATAATGCGATAAATAAAATTACAACCATACCGATAATCCAAGAAAAAATAGCTGCTGGTCCTGCAATCTGGGCAGCTTTCCACGCTCCGAACAACCAACCTGAGCCGATAATAGAACCAATACCTGTCATAGTTAAAGCAAAAGTCCCCATCTTTCTATGCATATTACTCATCCCTACTACACCTCTTCCTAGGAAAATAAAAAACACTTGATCTAAAAAAATCAAGTGTTTGCCCAGGCGCGCGGCTTATACTCTATATGCTCCCCCATGGTACTCCATGTTGCGCCAGTTACATATAGAAAAATAGTTTTTTCTTAGTATATAGGATTTTTCTAAATTTCACAATACTTGAAAAACATTTATATTTTATTAATAATTCCATTGTTTTTTCGGAATTTACTATTAATATTCTTTTTAATTTGAAAAAATTAGGTGGATTAAGCTTCAAAAAGCAAACATTCGATTTCTAGAACTACATGCTTCAACAATATAATCATTTCCCTTTAACATTATATTTAAAAATCTTTAATAGCTTATATGTGCAAAATAAACCGTTCCAAATTAATGGGTATTCCCGATTTTCTTTATTCCTTTTAAGGTTCGGTTTATTGCAATAATATCATAGCAACTTTGTTCAAAATACCCGATTTGCTAGAATCAACCATAACGGTGGGGAGGTTCCATGACCACAATGGGATATAAATCCCCCATATTTCTAAAATACCTTATCGGTTTTCAATTTCACTGGATTATTCCCCCTTTACTCCCAGTGTTCTTTTCTTCCGCAAAAAAAGTCATGCACAAGTTGGGGAAAAAGCCTGAGGGATGAAGATCTCTCTTTGCTTTGTCCACAATTTATGCACAACTTTAATTAGTGTCTATTATATTTAAACTAACTGTGAAACACACTCAGCATAGCTAGAATGATGAACGTAGATTACTAGTATTTTAATGTTTCCTTGAACAAGATGATGTCCCTAAATCCTTACTTGCTTCTTAACTGGAAATATCATCATCGGTCTTAGCCTCTAATGGTACTCGCTTCTCCATTTTTAAAATGTAATAACTTGCTACGACTATAGCTAGGAAAACGACCCCAACAATCAGGGAAATTCGAGTACTAGGGTTAATCCACATACCAACCAGCACCATCAGTAAAAATGCAATTGTTGCATAGTTGCTGTAAGGGGCAAAAGGCATTTTGAACGGGTGGTTTTCCATTTCCGCAGCTCTTACCTTTCTGAATTTAAGCTCACTAATAAGTAAGACAAACCATGGAATCATTCCAGGTAGAACACTGGCACTGTAAACATAAAGGAATAGTTGTGGCGGTGCAAGGTAGTTCAAGACAACACCAATTGCTAAACCTAAAAGGACAGCAATCGTACAATAAGCTGGCACTCCATTTTTAGATACTTTCGCAAAGATTTTAGGAGCTTGACCGTTCATTGCTAGAGTGTAAAGCATACGACCTGCACTGAAAATCCCACTATTACATCCAGACATCGCCGCTGTGATTACGACAAAGTTAATAATACCTGCTGCTGCAGTAATACCTATTTTAGCAAAGGTTGAAACAAACGGACTACCGATGTCATCTAGTTGGTTCCAAGGAAAGACTGTCACGATGACAAAAATAGCGCCAATATAGAATATTAAAATACGCCAAATGATGCTTTGGATAGCTTTTGTTACAGTCTTCGTTGGATTTTTCGCTTCACCCGCAGTGATACCGATAAGTTCAACGCCCTGATAGGATGCTACAACAAGGGAAAGCGCAAAGAAGAACCCTGTCCAGCCTCCGGTGAAGAAGCCGCCATTTGCCCAAAGATTTGATAATCCAATTGCATCACCGCCATTTCCAAATCCGAAAAAGATAAGACCTAGTCCAGCAATAATCATCAGTACAATCGTTATAATTTTAATAAGCGCAAACCAAAATTCAAATTCCCCGAAAGATTTTACAGAAATGAGGTTTGCAGCCCCTAGGATAACCATGGCAATCACACCTGGTATCCATGCGGGTAAATCTGGGAACCAATACTTCATATACATTCCAACGGCAATTATCTCGGACATTCCGACGATTACCCACTGAAACCAATTACTCCATGCAGTCATATAACCTGCTAAAGGATGAATATAGTTACTCGCAAATGTTGCAAACGAACCCGTAGTAGGCTCTAAATAAAGCATTTCTCCCATAGAACGCATGATGAGAAATATAAAAAGACCAGCGATAGCATAAGCTACCATTACAGATGGTCCAGTCCATTTAATCGTACTTGCTGATCCCATAAATAACCCAACACCAATGGTACCGCCCAAAGCGATCATCTGAATATGACGTGCCTCTAGCCCTCTCTTTAATTCTTTGTTTGACATGATTAATTCCTCCAGATGTAATATTAGCGACTATACTTCGTACAAGGTTATTAAAGTCTTTTTCTAGCCCCTAATTAACTCTCAATTTAGATTAAAACAACTGTTGATTCTTTTTCCATACTTATGATTAGATTTGAAAAGTTCCAATTCTTTATCATATCGAATAATTTATAATCTTATCTTATAATAATAAATATTCTGTAAAAAAACAAATGTATTTCTAGAGGAAACACTAACCAGTATAAAAAAATTCAATCACTAAAAGTGATATTAGATATATTAGTATTTTAAGAAATCAATAAAATAACATGAGCTTAATAAGATAAAGTAGGGAATTTAACACAACCAAAGAAAACCCAGTCTTTAAAGACTGAGCTCAGTTCAAATGGCCTTTTTCTAGAGAAAGGTAAGGGAGTTATTATAGAAAAAAGTCAAACTTTAGTTGCAAATATATTGACTTTCAAGAAGTTTAATCCGATCATATAACTCTTTGTTTACAAGTGTAGGCACTCCGTATTTCTCACCTAATTTTAATATCGTACCTGCAAATAACTCAACCTCACTGTAACGTCGAGCTTCGATATCTTGAGCCATGGATGGCTTTCCTTCTGGGCTTAATGCATCCAATACACTTAACCAATAATCCAGATCTCTTTCCGTTAAATGAATTCCTTCTTTCTCTGACAGAACGATAACCTCTCTCATGGCAGAAATCATCATTTCTCTTGCATGACCCTTTCGTTGAATTTCACCATAATTACTTTTATAGACAGCAACAGTTTGATTAACACCAACATTCAGCATAAATTTCCCCCATTGCCGCTTATACATATCCGTGTCTATCTCATATGGGACCTTCACTTTTTCAAAAAAATCTGCCACCAGCTGAACCTTTTCTGAAACCAAACCAGGTTCCCGCTCACCAAAGCAGAGCATGCCCATATGGTCGTATGTCAACTTATTTTCTTCTTTAACAGCATCCATACCTTGCGCAACACAATATAAGACTTTATCCTTTCCATACGCCTCACCAATAATCGCTTCACTTGTGATCCCATTCAAAGCAGAAATAATAATCGTCTGTTTTCCAATTTGATTCTTCACCGCTTCGATAGCATCTTCCAATCCACTAAATTTAACAGTAAAAATTATCAAATCTGTAGGCTCGCATATTTCTTCAGGCGTTACATAATGAAAGTCACAACGCTCACCATTGCAATAAACCCCATCCTGGACATATCTCTTTATTCTAGCTGTATCCGCAATAATCCTCACATTCTTCTTCGGCATTTCCTTTGATAAATGATGTCCATATAAAATGCCCAGTGCTCCTAATCCAACAATTGATACTGTCTTTATCGCCATAGCATCTCTAATTCCTTTCACCTTTCTACCTAAATATTATCACACTATTCAGAAAACAGTCGCGATTAAAATGCCAGTTCTATGGTATGAATTGTTTAGAAAAAAACCACCTAGAAAAGCTACAATATTGTGAAATATCAATAATGACACGAGGGGTTTGTAACTTCCTTACAGCTTCCTTTTGGTTCATGTATTTCACTAAAAAGCAAATTAAGTCTTTAACGAAGTCTACTCTTCTGCGGAACGATAACCACAAAATTTGTTGTTGTTTTTTGTATTGATTTTAAAGTGGACCCGTTAAACTATCAGCTACAGTCACTATGGCTTTTCCAATCATTACTTTTATAGAATGTTGATATACAGCAACTACATTACCGCTAACTTTCCAATTTCCATATTGACCTATAGAATAAACAATGATAGAATTCCAATATTATATTGACGTTATTTAAGTATAATGACAAATGACCGAAGGAAGATTCAATTCTTCTACAAACGGACATTTATTACAACCGCATACTAGCAAGCGTTGAATGCTATGGATCACACTATAGCAGGAGCAGCTTCTGGAGAGACTGTACATAGTACAGCGCCGAAGGATTCACAATCTCAGGCAAAAGGACAGAAGAGTAACGAATGATGAATTGTTATTCTTAAACCTGACGAGATTGGTAGTATCCAATCTCTTTTTTTATTGTCCAAAATCCAAGATATTGCCATTCAATGGCATAAGCGAGGTGAAAACAACGAGCTACACGGAATGTAGAATCACGCTCCACACGACTAAGATCATAAACAACGGGAGATGCTCAAATTGGCTAAACAGGAATTGAAAAGAGATTTAAAAAATCGCCATGTACAATTAATTGCAATAGGAGGAACAATTGGTACCGGTTTATTTCTTGGATCCGGTAAAGCCATCCAATTGGCAGGCCCCTCCATTATCTTTTCCTATCTTATTATAGGGATTGCCTTATTTTTTGTTATGAGGGCTTTAGGGGAATTACTTTTATCCAACGCCGGTTATACGTCATTCACCGAATTCGCTACCGAATATATCGGGCCGTGGGCTGGATTTGTGACCGGATGGACCTATTGGTTCTGTTGGATCATGACAGCCATGGCCGATATCATCGCGGTTGGTGTCTATATGCAATATTGGTTCAATATCCCTCAATGGATACCAGCTCTTGCTTGCCTGGTCATTCTGTTAGGGTTGAATCTATTGACGGTTAAATTGTTTGGAGAACTTGAATTCTGGTTCGCGCTCATTAAAGTCATCACGATTGTTGCCTTAATTATTGTAGGCATCATCCTGTTAGTCATTGGCTTCAAAACCAATACTGGCACCGTTTCACTTACCAACCTTTGGAGCCACGGAGGCATGTTTCCGAACGGCGTATCCGGCTTCCTGCTATCTTTACAATTGGTTGTCTTCTCCTTTGTAGGGGTCGAATTAATTGGTGTTTCTGCAGCAGAAACAGCTAACCCGAAAAAAAATATACCATCAGCCATCAATAAAATCCCGGTCCGAATTTTACTTTTCTATGTAGGTGCCATACTCGTCATTCTATGCGTCAATCCTTGGACACAGCTGGATGCATCAAGCAGTCCATTCGTAGAAGTCTTTACACTAATCGGCATTCCAATCGCTGCAGGGATTATCAATTTTGTTGTCCTGACATCCGCTGCATCTGCCGGCAACAGCGGTTTATTTTCAACAAGCCGTATGCTTTATACATTAAGCAATAATAACGATGCTCCTGCAAAATTAGCAAAATTAAATAAACATGCTGTTCCAAGTAATGCCTTGGTTACATCGGCAATCGTCGTCTCCCTAGGGGCATTGCTAAGCAAAATGATACCTGAACAGGCCTTTACAATAGTAACTACAATCAGTGCCATCTGTTTTATTTGGGTTTGGAGCATCATCCTGATTTCACATATCAAATATACGAAAAAACGTCCGGACTTGAGAGCGCAATCTACATTCAAAGCTCCTTTTACACCCTTTATCAATTACGTTATTTTAGGATTATTTCTGTTCATCCTAATCGTTATGCTATTCGCTGAAGCTACACGACTTTCACTGTTAATGACGCCAATCTGGTTCATTCTTCTACTCGTACTCTATAACTATCAGAAAAAGAAGTAGCTATTTTTCATGGTCGCAGGAATTAAAAGGAAGGGACACTCCCTTCCTTTTTTTCAATTTATTTTGCTAACACAGAGAAGTGCTACTAAAATATATAATGCAGCCACAGTAAATTTTATATTAAAATAGTGTAAGGTACTGTAAGTCGATATAAATGACTTTTCACTTAGAATGGAGGGGTTGGATTAATGAAGATTATATATATACTTACTCTAGTTCCTTTTATAGGCATATTAGGATTTCTTCCGTTTGTAAACAGAATAGAACCTTACGTATTAGGGATGCCTTTTAATATGTTTTGGATGGCTATGTGGGTGGTCCTTACATCCGTTATTTTGGGCATCATGTATAAGTTGGACCCCAGAAATCGGGAAGGTGACCAGGAATGAATATTTCCCTCTTAATTATTTTAGGATTTTTACTTTTATCAATCTTTTTAGGTATTCGATCTTCAAAAGGAAAAGACATGAATTTGGAACAATGGACAGTTGGAGGCCGTGGTTTTGGTGCTATATTCGTCTTTCTATTGATGGCTGGAGAAATTTATACGACGTTTTCCTTTCTTGGTGGCAGCGGCTGGGCTTATGGTAAGGGTGCACCCGCTTTATACGTCCTTATTTACATTACTTTGTCTTATGTATTGTCATATTGGCTTCTTCCGGAAATATGGAAATATGCCAAAGAAAATAGTCTAATGTCTCAATCTGATTTCTTTGTAAGCAAGTATAAGAGCCCAAGTTTAGGAATTCTGGCAGCACTTGTCGGTGTGGTATCTATGATTCCAGTGATTGTCGTGCAACTTAAAGGATTAGGGATTATTGTTTCAGAAGCATCTTATGGAGCAATTTCAATGTCTACCGCAGTCTGGATGGGAGCAATCAGCCTTACCATTTATGTTATGATTTCTGGAATACACGGCTCAGTTTGGACAGCAGTCATTAAAGATATCATGATGATCGTGATTATAGGATTCTTAGGAATATATCTTCCTATTCATTACTTTGGTGGTTTTCAACCAATGTTTGAGGCCGTAAATGCAGCCAAGCCTGGTTTTCTAAAGCTTCCTGAACAGGGGCTTAGTGTTTCATGGTTTATCTCCACGGTAATATTGCTTGTATTTGGTTTTTACATGTGGCCCCAAGTTTTCAGCGCTGTCTATTCGGCGCGCAGCGGGAAAGTATTTCGTAAAAATGCTATAATCAGTCCCTTATATACGCTCATGTTGTTATTTGTCTTTTTTGTAGGATTTACTGCTATATTGAAAGTGCCTGGACTCGTTGGGGCAGATGCAGACCTCTCATTGCTGCGCCTTTCTATTGAGACCTTTGATCCATGGTTTATAGGCATAATCGGCGGAGCTGGAATGCTGACCGCATTAGTACCAGGATCCATGCTTTTAATGAGTGTGGCTACACTGCTCGCGAAAAACGTCTATAAGGAATTTGCACCTACAGTATCCGATCGGAACGTTGTAAGATTAGCAAAGTTCCTCGTTCCTGTTATTGCATTAATAGCAGTCTACTTTACCTTAAACGGCGGCGAAACGATGTCAGCATTAATTCTCATGGGATACAGTCTTATCACACAGTTATTTCCGTCTCTTCTCTTTAGCCTGAAAAAGACTAATACCATCAACAAATATGGAGCGATCGCCGGGATCATCTGCGGATTGGCCATCGTAACCTACATTACACTTAGTCATTCAACCATAGGTACCATGTTTCCATCCTTACCACAGGCAGCGAAGGATTTGAATGTTGGAATCATTGCCTTGGCGGTCAATTTCTTTGTTATGATTACTGTAAGTCTCGCTTTCAGAAAGCTCTCGGTTCAGTTAGATTCCGCAAAATAATCTAAATCTGTTAAAGATATATGAAGTACTTCTTTGACGGTGGTTTTTTGGGGATTAAAAGTGCACCGTCAATTATACAATCGAAAGGCTCAGTCAAAAGACTGAGCCTTTCGATTGTTATGTATCTCATACCCCATAAAGGATACACACTTCTTTTTTCGGCGTTTTTCTCCCTTAAACCGTCTATTTTTCTCTTAATACATGTGTAATGAAAGACAGCAAGAGCCTTGGCAATCAGCAGATTCTTTTATTCTTTACTATGTTAAACGATAATGTTGAAAATTCATCAAATTATTACGACTCAATTGTACATATTCCCAAATTCATAGAGATCATAATTATTTTTCTAATTGACTTGCGTGAATTGGACTGTAAAGCATTTGAACACGAACACAGTCTATTGGTGTATTTATAGGTATCTCTATGAAATATTTTAGCTGCCATATCTGAGTTTTTTGTGCCTGACGGCTAGTAGGCTTGTCCCAAGGTGGGTAAACGCGTATTGCTCTTTTACCACCTTTACCTTTATTAGATACTATATTCTGATCACATAAAACAGCTTTTGGAAATACAAACTGACCAAAGTGATTACCTTTGCGAGTACTAATAACAAACAAATCAACTGGCTCTGATACGTCATATGGTTGAATCACTCCATCCCCAATTCTCTCCCATAAAGTCACAAATTGTCCTACCTTTGTAGGCGTGATTTTTGCCACACGAAATCTAACCGTAAGAGTATTCAACTTGAATATATAGGCTCCATATTCAGCGTTTTGTGCTTCTATTAGTGGTTGAGAGAACTCAAACCTGCATGGACTAAAGACAAGTTCCTTAGTTGCAAGAAGGTCACTATGAATTGTTTCAGAGGAAGCCCAGGAATTTTGACCGCTGAGATCAGCTTCTAATAAGTCTCGATTTTTCTCATCCATCTGTTCTAATCCTCCATTTTAAAGCTTTCTAGTCATTTTACTATATTCTCTTACAAAGCCATTCGATACACCTCACTCTCGTTCTTTTCTTTTATTTTAGAACACTTGTTCTACACATTCAATTATCAGAGCTCTAGCCCTGTAAATAGTTAGATGACATTTAAATAAAATGGAATGAACCTAAAAAAACCCAGGTAACTTCCTCCCGGGTCTTTAAACATTATGCTGACTTTGACACTAGTTCTGCTTACGGGATTTTCCAAAGCTGCAACCTCAATATTCCACTAAAGCTTTCCTTCTATCATTCAAACCTTTAACAATTCCCTTATATTCCTGCACCTGTTGTTCTAGTTTTTGTTTTCTATTCACAATCATCCTCGAAACTTCTTTCGGACTAGGTCCACCTTGAATGCTTCTAATCTCCACAAAATATTCGGGAGAGATAATTTTTTTCCATTCGTCTTCTGCTATATTCACTGAAACGAATTCATTAATAATCTTGTTAATGTCTTGTGTGTCCCAGTCATATAACTCTTTCCCTTCACTTATCGACCGTTTTGCAATATGACTAGCTATGGAATGAGCTTTCCTAAATGATATCGCGTAATCTCTTGATAGAGTATCTGCTAATTCAGTAACCGTGATACTAGATTTTGCGGCCATTTTTTTTGTATGTTCTTCATTTACTTTCAAGGTTGATATGACTGCATACATTAGTTTCATGACACGGCCTGCATTCGAAAATGCTCGATATAAATGCGGCTGTAAATCATCTTCCGTATCGACGATATCACCAAATGGAGTATTGTGGATCATATTCACTGCAGCAAGCGCATCACCATACGCACTGCTGGCAATCGATCGGGAATGTTCAATTGATACTGGATTTCTTTTTTGCGGCATGATACTGCTTACTTGAACATAAGGATCTGCCACATAAAATGTACCAAACTCTCTTGTCACATGCTGCAAAAAATCTTGAATCCATCTTCCAGTATTGACCATGCACGTCATAATTGCAGTTGCAGTTTCTAATAAATAATCGGCCCCGCCAATCGAGTCATAGGAATTTTCAACAACCGCCTCAAAGCCAAGCAATTCAGCGGTACGATTCCGGCTGATTGGAAAACCAGTTGTGGTTAATGCGGCCGCTCCCAGAGGAGATAGGTTCACCGTTTCATAGGCTGCCCATAACCTTCCAATATCTCTTTGAAGAACATCATAAATGGCTAGAAAGTAGTGGCCTAATGTAGTCGGCTGAGCTGGCTGAGTATGCGTGTAACCCGTAATATAGGTTTCTATATGCTTTTCAGCTTGCACCAAGAATGACTCACTCAATTGGTCTGCATAGCCAATTAATTGAAGAAGATGGCCTCTCAAAACAAGCCGATACATTGCAACTCCCATATCATTACGACTGCGACCGATATGAATCTTTCCTGCAAGCTCATGACCGATTTCTTCGCCAATCTTTGCCTCCATCATGAAAAATAAGTCTTCGAATTGAGGTTGATAGGTCAGGAGGGTTAGATCTGTTTGAGCCACTTTCCGAATCCCATCCAGCATAATTTTTGCTTCTTCTTCTTTAATAATCTTTTGTTCTGAAAGCATGATCACATGGGCTCGATGAATATCGAACATCACATGAAATAAGTAATCTCTTTGATCATTAAAAACGGGCATTAGAAGCTCTTCTACATATGTTTTCCCTGGAAAAACACTACCTTCATTTTTGATAAATTCATCCAGCTTACTCATCTTTTTACCCCCGATTTATAAGGCTTTTTCTGCTTTGATTCCAAAAAACTTGTTCGAAATAAAGAGAACAATAACAATCAGCGTGATTTGAATCATCCCATAAGCAGCTGCCTGCCCCATATTGAACATTCGAAGCTGATTCATAATTTCAATAGATATAGGTCTGTTAGAAATCGTATACAATAGGACTGAGGTTGGGAATTCTCCTACAGACTCGATAAAGGCTAATAATGTCCCTGATAAAACGCCAGGCATAATAATCGGTAAAATGACCTTTCTGAAGGTATAAAACCACTTTGCCCCCAAGTTTCTGGCTGCTTCCTCAATCGAGTCATCAAGCTGCTCTAGAACGGCGTTAGTTGAGCGGACAACAAGTGGAATATGTCTAACGAAATAGGCCAGGGGCAAAATCCAAAATGTTCCTACTAATATTTGACCGAAAGAAAAAACGCTAGGTTCATTAAATGCGAATATCAAGTTCATCCCAATAACCGTTGCTGGCAAGGCCCATGGAATCATGACTAGAATATCAATAAAGCTTTTCCCAATGAATTTCCGTTTGACAAGAACATAGGACGCTATGACCCCAAATACCAAATTTGCTAGTGTGGCAATAACAGCCATTAGTAAACTATTTCGTAACGGTTTAAAAATATTAGGGTCTTCAAACAAAAGCCGGTAATTTTCCACATTAAATACTGTTGGATACGTTTGAAACGTCCAGGTTCCATCCGGCACAAGTGAAAGCAATAGAATCGTAAAGTGCGGTAAAAGCAGAATAAGTACGCCGATGATACCAGTTACCACCATCACCCACTTCATAAGCGGATTTTTCACTTCACTCCTGTGTGCCCCGATTCCTTTCGAAGCCATGCGGTAATCTTTCCTATTCTGATACCAACGCATAAATAATAGAAATGAAATCGAAACAATGGAAAGTATTACAGATTGAGTAGCAGCAATTTCCATATCACCATTAATTTTCGAAAAATATATTTGCAAGCTCAACACTCGGTACCCACCAGCTAATAAAAACGGGGCACTGAATGAAGCCATTGAAATCATGAATACAAGTAAAGAAGCGGCAACGATGGCAGGTGTTAATAATGGAAATGTCACCTTCCAAAATACCTTGAATTTATTCGCTCCTAAGTTAAAAGCAGCTTCTTCTAGAGACGGATCAATTTTATTGATCGCAGCGGATACGGTCATATAAAAATATACATACATCGTATAGGCATGCACGATCAGGATTCCCGAAACCCCGCCAATTTTAAAAGGAACTTTATCAAGACCAAACAAATCCTTAATAGCATTTGGAATTAATCCTGATTCTCCATATAAAAACATAAAGGCCATAACCCCTACCAATGATGGAAGAACAATCGGCAAAATCGCTGCAGTTGAAAAGAAGCTTCTGCCTGGAAAATCGTAACGGTTAAAAATAATCGCAAGCGGAATACCAATCAAGGCACTAGCCAATACACTTAAAATTGATATATAAACAGAGTTCCATAGAGCTTCTAAGTTCGTTTTCGATTCCTGCACGAAGAAATCCTGATAATTTCCGAAAGATATCGATCCGTCTTTTTGCAAACTTTCGAAAAAGGTTCTCAATGATGGATAAAGAACATATGCAACGAGCACTAATACAACTGGTATAAGAAGCCAAATCGTCAACCTTGTATCACGATTTTTAATCATGGAGCATCACCGCTTATGACCGGGATGAGGCGCAGTTGTTTCTCCGGAAGTTGTACATACACTTCCTTCCCTTGATAAAAGTATCCGAATTCATGCGTGTTTAACACGTCCACCCTCAGTAACACGTTATGAACATCCACCATCACATTCACAACAGATCCAAAGAATTGGACAGATTCGATTTTTCCTTTTAAGATATTTGTTCCTTTTTCGACCGTATCAAGAATACGGATTGCTTCAGGACGAATCGAAACTGCAAGGTTCTTTTCATTCTGTTGAATTAACTCTCCTTCATTAGTGTGATTATGTACAATTAATTTTACCGGTTCTTCACCGTTTTCTAGGGTAACCACTATATTCTCTTGTTGAACGTTCTTCACTTGAACGGACAATAGATTAATCTCACCAATAAAACTCGCCACGAAATCATTAGCGGGCTGATTATAAATTTCTGCTGGAGTCCCGACCTGGTGACATACCCCAAAATTGAAAACGGCGATCCGATCACTCATGGATAATGCCTCTGCCTGATCATGTGTGACATAAATGGTGGTAATCTTATAATCACGCTGCAGCCTTAAGATTTCTGCTCTCATTTCATCACGAAGCTTGGCATCCAAATTACTTAATGGTTCATCCAACAGTAATATTTCCGGTTCTATAACAAGTGCTCTCGCAAGGGCTACACGCTGCTGCTGTCCTCCGCTTAACTGGCTCACTTGACGATCCGAGTATTTCTCCAGCCTGACTTTGCGAAGTGCATCCAGCACTTTCCCCTTTAAATCGCTTGAAGAAACTTTTCTCACGCGCAATCCAAAGGCTACATTTTCAAAAACTGTCATGTGAGGAAAAAGGGCATAGTTTTGAAAAACCATGCCAGTATTTCTTTTCTCCGGAGGGACTCGCGTCATATCTTTGTCGCCAAATCGGACGACACCCTTTGTTGGATAATAAAACCCAGCAATCATCCGAAGGGTTGTCGTTTTACCGCAGCCACTTGGACCTAAAAAGGTAAAAAACTCACCGTCTTTGATTTCCAGATTTAAATGATCGATAGCTATCGTTTTTCCGAAGGCTTTTTGGACATTCTCTATTTTTATTGACGCCATCCCAACGACACTTCCTTATTCTTTTATTTCTTTATCTCCACTTTTAATATTTTCGTCCCAATATTTCATCCACTCGTCACCTTTTTCTTGGAAAACATCCCAATCAATATCCATCGTTTTAATATCTGTTTCCGTGATCCATTCAGGTAAATCCGTCACATCACTTCTTGTCGGAATCCGGTAAAATTCCTCAGCTAAAATTTTCGCAGCTTCTGGTGAGTTCACAAACTCATAAAACGCTTCAGCTGCTTTTGGATGCTTGGCACCTTCAACAATGGCAATTCCCTCTGTCAACACCGGTGTTCCGCTTTCTGGAATAACAAACTCAAACGGATAGTTTTTATTTTCTTTCAGCATGACAACGTCCGGCATTGCCCAAACAGATAGTGAACCCTCTCCTTTGGCTACTTTGTTATACATCATTTCCGGGTTGGCTGAATATTCTTTTGTATTTTGGTCGAGCTTCGTTAACCAATCATAGCCCTCTTGAGGATCATTTGTATCCTTATACGTGCGATAAATCATCGAAGAAAAAATCGTCCTCATCGTTCCAGATGCTAGCGGATAGCGAATGATAATTTCATCTTTCCATTTCGGGTCAAGCAGCTCATCCCAATCTTTTGGTACTTCGTCTTTTGATAGTTCCTTGCTGTTATACATGATGACTTCTGGAGTCTGGCTCGTTCCCGTCCAATACCATTCTGGATCGTGGAACCCTTCATCAAGACTATCAGAATAGGTAGGTTGGTAAGCAGCTAGCAGTCCATCATCCTTTGCTTGGTTAAAGTTCGTGGAAGGTGCTCCCCACCAAACATCTGCCTGCGGATTAGTTTTCTCTGATCGAACACGATCAAGGATTTCCTGAGACCCCATGTCAAGCCACTCAACATCAATGCTATATTTTTCTTCAAACTGAGTCTCGAATTTTGATAAAATATCTTTTCCATGCGGTGAATAAACTACAATCTTATCTTCTAATTCACTTTTTTCTTCTTTGGCACCGCCTGCATTCGAATTCGTTTTTGTATCTGTACTGCTACATCCAGAAATCAATAAAGCTGCCGATAAGGTTAGCACTGAAACAAACGACTTTTTCTTATTATTCATTAATAATCCCCCTCATTATGAAAATTCAAAATGCTATCATGTTCTCTTAAAAATAGGGAAACCGCTCCCAAAACTCCTGCGTTTTCTCCCAGTTGTGAAGTTTTCATTTCTACTAAACTTGGAAGATATCGATCAACAATCTCCCGAATTCTAGGTAAAATGTATTCAGATGAATTTAATACACCACCTCCTAAAATA
The DNA here is from genome assembly GCF_001273755.1 of Peribacillus butanolivorans. GTDB lineage: Bacteria > Bacillota > Bacilli > Bacillales > DSM-1321 > Peribacillus > Peribacillus butanolivorans. The sequence goes on along the minus strand of NZ_LGYA01000001.1, from coordinate 217,929 downwards.
ATGACCTCTGGATTTAGCAAGCAGGCTGCATTGACAATTCCGTAGGCTAAATGTTCGATGGCGTCATTAATGACAGCTATAGCTGTCGAATCTCCTTTTTTTGCGAACAAAAAAGCATCTTCACCTGATAGTTCAGAAGACTGGGCCCGTTCAAAAAAGGAATGATGAGGATCCTTAAGAACTGCTCTAGTAAAATGAGCACCAATGGACTTTCCTCCTGCAACACTTTCTAAATAGCCATATCTGTGGAAAATCGGCTTAAATTCACGCTTCATATCCTCTTTATTAGTTACCATATATCCCATCTCTCCAGCTGCACTCGAAGCCCCTCTGTATAACTGGTTATTCAAGATAATGCCGCTTCCTATCCCTGTGCCAACTGCAATAAACAGTACGTTTCGCTTATTCTGTGCGTTCCCTAGCCACTGTTCACCTAGCGCAGCAGCATTCACATCATTGTCGACAAAGATAGGGAAATCGAAATACCGTTTCGCTTCGGCTATAAATGGATACTGAATCCACCCTAAACTCGGTGCCTCAATTACTAGTCCACTTGCTGTTTGTGTAATACCAGGAATCCCAACTCCCATCCCTAAAATCCTATCTTTCGCGATCTGATTCTTTGCAAGTAACCGATCTGTTTCAATAGCCATTTGTTTAAGAAGACCTGATTGCAGATAAATATTTGTTGAAAAACTAGTATCAGCAAGGATGTTGCCACTTAAATCACATAAAACGATTTTCACTTTTGTTCCGCCAATATCGGTTCCTATGATATATGCCGCTCGTTCATTGAAAAAGAGCTGGATTGGCCGCCTCCCGCCTTGAGAAGAGGACTCTCCTATTCCTTTCTCAAATACCCATTTCTCCTGTATAAGTTCATCTACAACAAGAGAAACTGTCGGTTTACTAAGCTGAAGCTTAACAGCGATTTCAGCCCTTGAAATAGATGAACATTCTTGGATGCATTGAATGATTCTTTTTTTATTTACGTATTTTTGATGATTGGGTGTTCGCTTAAAACTCATCACATCACGGCCTTACATTATTTAGTTAGTAAATCTTACTAATTAAGTAAAAATATAACTTAAATCAAGAAAGTGCACAAGATATTTTTTTGGTTATTTCAAATACTCTGTTTTTAATAGTTATTTCGGTTCATTTACAATTATAACCTATTATGTTATTTATTAGATAGGCTTTTTCATCAAGTTAGTTAGGTAATATTACTAACATACTTTTCATAGTCTTCAAAGAAGCTTAGGTTTTTTATTAAATTTGAAAGGGGTTAAAGGAAGGCATGAAAAAAATTTTGGTACCTTTGCTTTCACTTTTGTTAGTTTTTTCACTATTGCCGCTCGCAGGTAGCGCAGCAAAAAAGGAAAAACCTAATGTTGAGTTATGGAATGCGGTCAAGCCACTCGAGACAACCGTTACATTCTTAAACAGCGGTGCCCATCCAGATGATGAGCGCAGCGACTTTCTCGCCTATTTATCGAGAGGGTTAGGTGTGAAGACCTCCAGCCTAATTGCGAACCGTGGGGAAGGCGGACAAAATGAAATTGGGGATGAACTGGACAATGCTCTTGGAATTATCCGTTCAAGAGAAATGATAGAAGCTGCAAAAATTACCGGGGTTAAAGCCTATCATCTCAGTGAAACAACCTCTGATCCCATCTATGATTTTGGCTTCTCGAAAACACCAGAAGAAACATTAGAAAAATGGGGCGAGGAACTCACATATGAACGGCTTATCCGGTTTATCCGAACATATCAGCCTGATATATTGATGCCATCCTTCCAAAATGATGATACCCAGCATGGACATCATCGCACAATGACAATCTTAAGTGAACGTGCTTTTAAGGATGCGGCTAATCCATCTGTTTTTCCACAACAATTGAAACAAGGTCTATCGGTATGGCAAGTGAAAAAATTATATTTACCTGTTTCCTCCGCAGATAAAGCCACCACATCCATTGAAATCGGTACCTATGACCCAATATACGGTATGACTTATCCACAGCTTGGAGAACAATCCCGCTATCTGCATAAAAGCCAAGGAATGGGCTCTGATATCCCTGCAGCACCTCGCCAGGTTCATCTAGATTTGAAACAAAGTGCAGTTGATACGAAAGACCAGTCAGACCTTTTTGCAGGAGTACCTTATAATTTTACCGAATGGGCTGATAAACTCCCAGTTTCAGCTTCAAAGTTAAAATCTTATTTTAAAAATGTACAACGGGATTTGAACACAGTTATTGCGGCCTATCCGAATGATCAACGTGTTTTCACAACATCCCAAACAGCTCTTTCTCATGTACGTTCACTTACTTCGCAAATTAAAAAGGCAAAGCTAAACTCTGAGTTGAAGAACGACTTGCTTCATAAGCTCTCATTAAAAGAAGAGCAATTACAAAACGTTAGTTATGTCTCTTCAGGACTATATGTTCAAGCAAAATCAGCCTCTGCGATCCTTACAAAAGGTCAAAATACGAACGTAACCGTAACAGTGAAGAATACCGGAAAACAAACATTGAAAAAATTCTCTGCCAAATTGAACGTGCCTAAAGGATGGAAAGCTAAAACAAAATCTAAAGCAATCAATCTAGCACCAAATAAATCAGAGACCATCACCTACCAGGTTAACGTTCCAAAAGATGCTTCCTTTTACCATGCTTATGACAAATCAGCAATTACAACCAACATTTCATATGAATCCGGTAAAACCAAGACTACCATCACAGAAGAATTGGAAGGAACAATCGCTGTCCTACCTGATGTGGGTCTTACCCTTTCACCTGAAGACATCGTAGTAAACACAGCAGATGTACAGGAAGAAATACCAGTAACCGTAACTGTAAAAAATTATACAGAAGGAAAAACATCAGCAAACGTCGCTTTAAAAATACCTAAAAATTGGAAAGTGTCACCTACCAAAGCAACCGTATCATTTAATGAAAAATCAGAAGAAAAACAAGTAAAATTCACCCTTATACCACCGAAGACGATTCAAAATGGTGAATATCAGCTAAAAGCAGAAGCTACTGTCAATGGAAAAACCTTTGATTCTACTATTCAAGAAATTTCCTATGACCATATCGGAACATTCTATTACCAATACCCAGCAGCAATCAACACCGTTGCATTTGAGCTTTTAATGCCAGCTTCACTAAAAGTAGGTTACATTGAGAGTGGATTTGACAAAGTAGCCGATTACTTAAGCAACACAGGTCTTAATATTACAAAGCTAACAGCTGATGATTTAGCATTAGGTGATTTGAGCCAATACGACACGATTGTTACAGGTATACGCGCTTATCTATCTCGAGAAGATCTAAAGACAAATAACGCGCGCTTACTTCAATACGTAGAAAACGGCGGTCACCTTGTCGTTCAATACCACAAACCTGGTGATGGATGGGATGCCCTGACGACTGCTCCATATCCACTTACAATCGGAAATCCATCCATTCGCTGGAGAGTAACCGATGAAAAAGCCACAGTAAACGTATTGAAACCAGAATCAGCGCTTTTCAACTATCCAAACAAAATAACAACGGACGATTGGAACAATTGGGTTCAAGAAAGAGGATTGTACTTCCCAATGAAATGGGACGAAAGATTTGAAACTTTCATTTCCATGGCTGATCCAAATGAAGAACCATTTGATGGTGGAATCCTAATGGCCAATTACGGTAAAGGAACTTATCTCTACACCAACCTTGTCCTCTACCGGCAAATTCAAAGCCAGGTACCAGGAGGATATCGAATCATGACGAACTTGATTAGTTACGGGGCCCAGTAACTAGAGAAGTAACCTGTGCGGGTGTTGAATGCATAGGTTACTTTTTTGTATGAATGTTTAGCCTGATTGAACACGATTAACCTTTACCTCTAAAACAAAAAAAGTTATGCACAAGGATAGGAGATAGGCTTGAGGGATTAGGATTTCTCCTTTTTCTCTCTTTCCTTTGTCCACACGTTATGCACAACTTTAATTTATTTTAACTTCAACGTTGGTGAGTTTTATAAGCCTCTTAAGTGATATGCATTCACTCTTTTAGCCATTCATTCCCACACTCTACCTGCCTAAAGCACCTTACTTAAGAAGGCTTTGGTTCGAACATGCTGAGGGTTACCGAATAATTCATTCGGTTCATTTTCTTCTACAATATACCCTCCGTCCATGAATATGACACGGTCTCCAACTTCCCGGGCAAAGCCCATTTCATGGGTAACAACAACCATTGTCATACCTTCTTTAGCAAGTTGTTTCATTACCTCTAAAACATCTCCGACCATTTCAGGGTCAAGTGCAGAAGTCGGCTCGTCAAATAGCATAATCTTCGGATTCATGGCCAATGCCCTTGCGATGGCAACCCGTTGTTTTTGTCCTCCGGATAGTTCTCCTGGATAGCTATTTGCTTTTTCCCTTAGCCCAACCTTATCCAGTAACTCAAGCGCTAATCTTCCCGCTTCAGCTTTATCGGTGGCACGAATTTTAATAGGCCCCAACGTTATGTTTTCCAACACGGTTTTATGAGGGAATAGATTGAAATGTTGAAAAACCATTCCAACCTCTTGTCTAACTTTGTTGATATTGATTTTCGCTTTAGGGTCAGTAATATCATGCCCATTAATGACCACCTCACCGCCCGTAACTTCCTCAAGAAGATTCAGGCAGCGCAGAAATGTACTCTTTCCAGATCCAGAAGGACCTATTACACAAATTACTTCCTTTTCTTTTATTTCTGCATTAATATCTTTTAAAACCTCGACAGTTCCAAATGATTTTCTCAGGTTTTTTACAGTAATGATGCTCATCGAACTTGTACCCTCCTTTCTATGAAGTTAGCAATAAGGGTTAACAAATAGATGATGATAAAGTAAATCACACCAACAACAAGCCAAATCTTGAACGCTTCAAAGGTTGCCGAAGCCTGAATCTGCCCTTGCTGTGTTAAATCCGCTATACCGATAACGGATAATAGAGATGTATCTTTTAGACTAATGATCGATTGGTTCGTAATGGTGGGAAGCATCCTTCTAAAGGCTTGTGGCAGTACTACATATCGCATTGTTTGAGTACCAGTGAATCCGATTGATCTTGCCGCTTCTGTTTGCCCTTTATCGATGGATTGAATTCCCGCTCTTATTATCTCAGCAAAATAGGCCCCTGCATTGATGGCAACGGTAATTATTCCAGCTGTAGTACTGTTTAAAGAAATCAAATTCAGTGAATTCACACCGAAATATATAAAAAACAATTGCACAATAAACGGCGTTCCTCGTATCGCATCTACATAAACCTTTGCAATCCAGTTCAAGATCTTGATAGGAGCAAGTCGCAGCAAGGCCACCACTAAACCAATCAAGAAACCTAGGATAATGGCAATTACAAAGATATAAAGTGTCACCTGAAGTCCTTTTAATAAAATAGGCAATGCCGCAACAATTATATCCATTCTATTCACCCCTTAGAAAAAGAAAGCGCGCTTTAAGCGCGCCTAATAAGCATAAATCTATTCACCAAGATAAGTTTTTAATATTTCATCGTATGTTCCATCTTTTTTAAGATTAGCAAGACCGTCATTTATTTTTTTCAATAAATCCTGGTTTTGCCCTTTCAATACAGCAATTCCATACTGATCTCCATTCAAACGATCACCTACGATTTTTAACCCAAGGTCTTTTTGAGCAATTGCATAGGAGATAACAGGATAATCTTCTATAAGTGCTTCGGCATTACCGTTTGCTACTTCCTGGAACATAGCTGGACTATCATTAAATTGAACAACTTTAATTCCTAGTTTCTTGGAATTATCCTGTGCATATTTAGCACCGGTTGTCCCTTTTTTCACTGCTATGGTCTTTCCTTTAAGGTCATCGACTGATTTAGTACTTGTATTATCTTTTTTAACAACCACTGTTAATCCTGCATCAAAATACGGCGTTGAGAAATCTACTACCTTTTTTCTTTCCTCTGTAATGCTCATTCCTGCAATAGCGACATCAAGCTGATTGGCTTGCATCGCTGGAATAATACCACCGAAATCCATTGGAGAAAATTTGATTTTAAAATCCTGGTCTTTTGCTATTGCATTGATTAATTCAATATCAATACCTTTATAGTCGTTTCCCTCTTTAAATTCAAAGGGAGGATATGTCGTATCCACACCAACTTTATATACCTTTTGACTTTTCTCTTTCTCACCTGCATTTTTTTCATCATTGCTTCCACAAGCTGAGATAATGATAGTAAGAATCAAAAACATACTAAATAAACCAAGTTTCTTCATTCAAATCACTCCAATTCTTAGATTATACGTGATAATAAATAATTCTCCCTATAATATAGCATAAGTATAAAGTATTATAGTATGAATTTTTTGAATATATATTATTTTCTTTAAATAATATTAGGGATGATTTTCCTAATCTAGTTTAGGTGATGGTAATTAGAAACTGGTATTGAAACGTATACTAAAAAAAGTTTCAATAGAATGGGCTTTTTACAATGGAACACTCTCATTGCTGTACTTCATTTTTCTCAATAATATATAGGGTCGTTCTTTCTCCCCTCTAAAAAAAGTTATGCACAAGGATAGGAGAAAGGCTTGAGGGATTGGGATTTCTCCTTCTTCCTTCTTTCCTTTGTCCACACTTTATGCACAACTTTAATTAGTGGTCTACTATTTTATTTTAAAACTAATTTTGTTACTAATTCAACATGTGTAGAGCGTATGTGGCGGAACATTGGATTTTGGTGAAGTTTGCAAAAAATCCTAATTTTCTCAGGGTCATAAATGAGAAATTAGGATTCTTTTATTTCTTATTAACGGTTAAGTAACTTTCAAAAAAATTGAGCATTGGTATGAGCATCTTATTCATATAGTAGTTTTATTTCAACTACTTGGCTGCTCCCTTATCCCCTATATTTATAAGCTAACCCTTTTAAGAAATTCCTGGCGAATTTGTCCCCGCACTCTTTATAATTTCTATGACCAACTTTTCTTAAGATGGCGCTTAATTCTCCTTTAGTTATCATGACTCCTGCTTCATCCAGGATATCAATCATATCCTCGCTTGTTAATGTCAGCGCAATTTTCAATTTCTTTAGCAGAATATTATTCATGCTTTCCTTATTCTTTGCAGTCGGTGCCGGGTTTTCTGGCTGGCCGGGTTTTGGTTCTTGTTTCCCTCTTTTAAAAATGATCAAGCCATTTAAAAAGGATTCCAACATCGTATTGTTACATTTTATACCTTCATCATCCATATCATCGTCGTCGTATTCATCATAGAAACCGTCTTTTGGTTTTGTGAGCATCTGCATGACTTCTTCTCTTGTTACTTCAATATCCCCAAGTTTAAATATCTCTACCATATCTTTATTTTTTATATCCAGAGCATATCTTAATCTAATTAAAATATCATGATTATGCATCCATAAACCTCCTGTATATTTCTTATTTTTTACAGCACCTTCATTATTTCACAAATGGATTGAAATAAACGCAGATGAAAATCCGAGAACCTTTTACAGATTCTCGGATCCTTCTGCTTATTCTTTCCTTTTCAACTTTGTCACAACTTCAACATGACTCGTCTGCGGGAACATGTCCACAGGCTGCATGGATTCTACGTTATATAAAGCGCTCAATTCTTGTAGGTCTTTTGCCAATGTGGATGGGTTACATGATACATACACAATGGTTTTTGGTTTGACCTTTAGGATAGTTTGCAGTAAGGATTGGTCCAGGCCAGTTCTTGGTGGGTCGGCGACTAATACGTCCGGTTTCCATCCTTCTTTGGTCCAGCGTGGCAGGATGTTTTCGGCTTTTCCTGTTTCGTAGTGCATGTTGGTGCGTTTGTGTTTTATGGCGTTTTTCTTGGCGTCTTCAATGGATTCTTTGATGACGTCCATTCCGCGAACCTCTTTTGCATCTTCCGATAGCCAAAGTCCGATGGTTCCTACGCCGCAATACGCGTCAACGACTTTTTCGGTACCGGTTAGGGCTGCCGCTTTTTTCACTTCGTCATACATGCGGACTGTTTGAACTGGATTAAGTTGGAAGAAAGTGCGGGCCGATAGTTCGTACGATAGATCACCCAATGTTTCGTTGATGACTTTTTCGCCAGCCAGATGGATCGTCTTTTCGCCAAAAATAAGTGATGTGTTTTGGTTATTAATATTTTGAACGACCGATTTCACTTCCGGCAGTTGGTCACGAATTTGCTTAAGCAATTGATCTTTTTGTGGAATTTCTTCCGCTCCTGTAACTAAGACCACCTGTACTTCGCCTGTTTCAAAGCCAACTCTTGTAATGACTGTTCGGATCACACCTTTTCTCTTTCTTTCATTATAGATCGAGATATTCAAGTTCTTTAGTATCTTCTTCACCGTACGGGTTACTTTATTAGTAGCTTTGTGTTGGACAAGACAGTTGGGAATATCGATCAAGTTATGGGAGTTCAAACCGTAAAGACCGGCAATCAATTTGCCATCTTTCTGACCGACCTGGTACTGACTTTTGTTGCGATAGTTCCAAGGATCTTCCATGCCGATTGTTTCTTGTATATTTAATGAAGAAATCGGGAATTTCGTATGACGTTCCATCGCTTGAATGACGATATCGCGTTTTTCAATAAGCTGTTGACTATAGCTTAAATGCTGTAGTTGACAGCCACCGCATTCTGCGTAGATTGGGCATGGTGCGGCAATGCGGTGTGGCGATTCTTTCCGGATGGTTTTTATTTTTGCTTCAGAAAAGTTTGGCTGCACTTTTGTTATTAAAGCTACAATTTCTTCACCTGGTAATGCTCCTGGGACGAAGACGACTTTCTTTTTAAAGTAGCCGACTCCCTCTCCGTTTATGCCAAGCCGTTTAATGGTTAATGGAAGGGTTTGATTTACTTCTAGTGTTGTATCTTGCATGTTTGTCATTTCTTTTCACTCCGTTTTTCGATGCTTCTCCACAAATAGAGGGAAGCGTAGCTTAGATATGGAGCCCATTTTGCACTGTAGGTTTCCATTTCTTCTTGGGTTGGCTTCTGCGGTAAGCCGTATAAAAGTTTTATGGCGTTTTGAATGCCAATATCGGCTTTTGGAAAAAGGTTCGGCCTTCCAAGTCCAAAAAGCAGGAAGTTTTCAGCCGTCCATCTACCGATTCCGCGTATTTTTATTAGTATATCCATAACCTCTTGATCGGATAGCTCTGCCAACAGATCAAGATTAAGATGGCCATGAGTGATTTGCTGGGATAGTCCGATGACGTATTCAGCTTTTCGGCCACTGAATTGAATGGCTCTTAACTGTTCCACCTGAAGTTGTGAGGTCGTTTCCGGTGTTGGATAAAACCACACACCATCTATCTGGTAGCCAAATGTTTTCACGAACCGTTCCGTGAGTATATGCGCAAAAGACAAGTTTAATTGCTGATGTATGATGCATTTGACGAGGCAACTGTAATAATCGAAGTCCAAGACTATGGCTGTACCGCGGTGCTCTTCAAAGATTCCCCTCAAATCAGATTTTCGGAAATGCTGGGAAACGCCTTCTAATGGCTGATGCCAATGAAACACCTTTTTTAACCGTTCGATTGCTTTAGACTTGTATTCCTCTGATTGACCTTTAATGATAAAGGTCGGTTCTTCGATGTTTCCTATTGCCTGAACATGCAAAACGACTGGTTCTTTTTCTATATAAAGCGGAACTTTTACCGTTCTGTTAGTAAAATCAACTACTTGAAGTGGGTCTAACGATAATCGTTCGAGAACAAGGTCGAAATTATATGGTCCCTGGACCTGTAATTTTTCCGTCCACACAAGCGATCCATCCTTTAGCAGTTTTCCACGTATTATAGCATGTTTCCTGAAATATTACTTAAAAATGAGGAGAATGGAAAAAAGCGGGACCTGTATTTTCACTTCAGGTTCCGCTTTTTATTTTAATAAAGCATTCGATTTGGCAGGTGTTTTTCAATCATTAATTCATCCAGACTGCTGAATGTGTATCCTTGTTTTTCAAGATCAGTCAAAATCGAGTCAAGCGCCTCTGCATTATCTTTTGAAACAGTATGCAGTAATAAAATCGCACCTGGATGAATCTGTTTAAGCACTTCATCATGAGCGTAAGCTGCACCCTTTTGTTGGTCAACGACCCAGTCTTTATAAGCAAGCGACCAGAAAATGTGGTAATATCCTTCTTTTTGTGCGACTTTCATTGTTCTCTCATTGAATACACCACGCGGCGGCCTTAAATAGTTCATCCCCTGTTGGCCCGTTAATTTTTCAGTTGCTTTTTTAACCCGTTGCAGTTCTGTGCGAATGACTTCATCCGTCACACTGGTCATATCAGGGTGATTCCAGGAATGGTTTCCGACGATATGACCTTCATTCGCCATACGGACAACAAGCTCCGGTGCGGTTTTTAAATAATGACCAGTGACGAAAAATGTTCCTGGGGCCTTATGTTTTTTTAACACATCTAAGATCTGGGCCGTATATCCATTTTCATAACCATTATCAAACGTTAAATATATGTTTTTTTTCGTTGTGTCACCTTTATAAATTGCTTCATATTTAGGCAGCATTTCATTGAAGTTTTTTCCTGCATCGGCAGGAGTTCCGTTTTTCCCTTTATTGAAGCCCCAATTATAGGACTCCGCAAAAGCCGGACTTGCTAAAGAGCAGATCAAGCATATAAAAACGGATAGAATCGCCATTTTTTTCATTGGATTATCCCCCATGTTCTTTTTTTCTTAGTGTTTGGAACATGAAGATTTATATGCATGATATTGTCGTAGGTCGAATTTTTCGTGGTGACGGTCGAATTATCGCCATGTAGGACGAATTATTGCCGGTTACGGTCGATTTTTCCTCATGTAGGACGAATTATACCCGATGACGGTCGAATTATTTCCATGTAGGACGAATTCTTGCCGGTTACGGTCGAATTTTCATCATGTAGGACGAATTTTCCCCGATGACGGTCGATTTTTTGCCATGTAGGACGAATTCTTGCCGGTTACGGTCGAATTATTGCCACGTAGGACGAATTATACCCGATGACGGTCGAATTGTAGGTCGAATTCTTGCCTGTTACGGTCGAATTATCTTTCTGTTGGACGAATTTTATCCACAACGAACAAATTCCACACAAAAAAAGGCCTATCCTCCTAAAAGGATAGGCCCCCTATCTATTTACCCTTTAAATAACGCCTGTACCGCCTTCCAAATGACGACGATGGCAAAAACGATAACGGTTACAATTCCAATTACGTCTAAAGTTGGTTCAAGTCCGGAGAAAATCGTGCCTGCCACAGGAAGATGGATGAAAGCAAAACCTGTTAACATTGCGACAAAGAACAATAAGATGCTATTTTGCATTTTACTCCCCCCTTTCTCTTCTAATGTATGAGCAAAGGTGCAAAAAGATTGTACTTTTTTAAGGCAATAATAGCCTTTTTTTTCATATACATTAGCAAGGGGGCGTATACAATGCTTGAATGGGTGATTACGTTAGGTTTTATTGGTTGTCTGGGATTAGGTGCGGGACTGTTTGTTTATTTTGTGAAAAGTGGATTGAATTTAGGGGATTCAAAAAGGATTGATCCATTGCCGAAAATAGAAGAGTAAGGTAAAAAGACGCTCAACCGAATTGGTGAGCGTCTTTTGCATACATCTTATTTAAATACAGGTTCTTTGAATTGTGACAGTTTTTCTAATGAAGATTGCTGTACGTCTTTATGCAGGCTGTTTCCATGTGAATCCATGGTAACAACTGCGGTAAATCCTTCAACGTTCAAGTGCCACATTGCTTCAGGAATACCAAATTCAGTGAAGTTCACACCTTCGACTGATTTAATGCAGTCTGCATAATATTGAGCTGCGCCGCCGATCGCGTTTAAATAAACACCACCGTGTTCACTTAGTGCTTCTAGTGTTTTTGGACCCATTCCGCCTTTACCAATAACAGCGCGAATGCCAAATCTTTTCATGATATCGCCTTGGTATGGTTCTTCACGTATACTAGTTGTCGGACCTGCAGCTTTCACGTGCCATTTACCTTCTTCGTCCTTAAGCATAACCGGCCCACAATGATAGATAATCTGTCCATCAAGGTCAATTGGTGCAGGGTTTTCAGACAAGTGCTTGTGTATCGCGTCACGGCCAGTATACATTCTTCCGTTAATCCGGACTACGTCACCAACTTTCAGCTCACGGATTTGTTCTTCCGTAATTGGTGCCTGAAGGATGATTTCACGCGGTGCTTCAACTTCCGCTTCTATTGCTGCGGCTACTTCTTCTTTCGCTGCTTTTTCTGCTTCTAGAGCAAAGTCAATTTTCTCGCCATCTTGATATAGCCATTCATTGATTTCTCCTGTTTCTGGGCTCACTTTCACACCTAAGCGACGGAAAGCCCAACAGTTGTAAGCAACCGATACGAAAAAGCTTGCCGGAATACGGTGCATGACACCAATTTTACAGCCAAGCAGTGTTGTTTCTCCGCCAAAGCCCATCGTGCCGATTCCCAATTCATTAGCCGTCTCCATAATATACTCTTCTAGTTTACGAAGATCCTCATTCGGATTCACATCTTCGTTGCTGCGGAAAAGTTGAGCCTTAGCCAAATCATATCCGGATGAACGGTCTCCCCCGATACCAACGCCGATGAACCCTGCGCTACAGCCTTGTCCTTGCGCTTGGTATACGGAATGAAGAACACATTTACGGATTCCGTCTAAATCACGGCCGGCTTTACCTAATCCTTCAATCTCCATCGGAAGACTGTATTGAATATTTTTATTTTCACAGCCGCCGCCTTTTAATATAAGACGCACATCAATGTAATCTTTTTCCCATTGATCGAATTTCATGACAGGAAGACCTTCCCCAAGGTTATCCCCGCTGTTTTCACCTGACAAAGAGTCAACTGCGTTTGGACGAAGCTTTCCGCCTTTTGTTGCTAAAATGATTGCATTTCGAATTGCTTCTTTTATTTCAAGTTGGTTCACACCAACTGGAGTTTTAATTTTAAATGTCGGCAGACCTGTATCCTGACAAATCGGTGATACATTGTCGTCAGCCATTGTAATATTATTCGTGATTGTTGTTAGGCTCAACGCTGAACGCGTACCTGCATTTTCACGTTGTTTCGCACTTTTGACCGCACGACGAACATCCTTTGGAAGATTCGTTGAAGTTTCAACGATAAGACTGTACATACTTTCTTGGAATTTTTGAATATCCAAATTTCTCTTCCCCCTCTTATTTCCCCTAGATTTAATCATTCACCGCTTCTCTATATAAGAGCAAATGATACAACACCCGTTTTATTATACATCTAACATAATCTTTCGAAAACAAGTAATTAGTTTTCTTAATGAAAATCAGTGTGAAGAGAAATAATCATGGCGCTAAGAATAGCATAAAGCAAAAAAATTACCGATAATTACCTAATTTTAAATAACCATTTTTCTTCCTTACATATAAAAAGGGATGACGAGTAAATAGCGTCATCCCTTTATGAATATTAATTATAAAAAAATCATACTATCGTACAGATATTATCCTTCTTTGCGCGTTTTAAATTGTTCTACTTTAACTTCCAAATCATCAAGCATGCCGATTAAGCGATCAATATCTTCTAATTCTGTATTTTCTGGTTCAATATGGTCAAGAACCTCCATGAACATCGTGAGGCGTTCTTTTAAGTATGTTAATTGTTCGTTTTTACCTGTAATGGTTTTTCCCATGAGGCACTCTCCTTCCGTTCTTCTTCCATCGTAACGAAATCCTCTTGAAAGTGCAATGGCAAGCTAAAATGAAGCTCTCCGCCATTTGACAATTTTTGTGCCCATTGTTCATAATGGGTTAGTGCATTATTACGTAAGGAGTTTTAAACATGTCTATAATCAAGCAAGATCTTTTAACACCAATCACACCCAAGTATGATCCTTGGGAAGCATATATGGACGTTGAACAATACGGAAAGCTCAGTCTTACCAATGTCGAATTCACAACCACTACCCTTTGCAATATGCGTTGCGAACATTGTGCTGTCGGTTACACACTTCAGCCAAAAGACCCGGATGCTCTTCCTTTAGAATTAATAATTCAGCGCCTCGATGAGATACCATTGCTTCGCTCGCTAAGTATAACTGGCGGTGAACCAATGCTTTCTAAAAAACAAGTGAAAAATTATGTTTTACCTTTATTAAAATATGCTCGTAACCGTGGAGTTCGTACCCAAATCAATTCTAACTTGACCCTTGACTTGGAACGGTATGAGGAAATCATACCCTATTTGGATGTTCTTCATATTTCCCATAACTGGGGAACGATCGATGAATTCATCGATATCGGTTTTGCCATGATGGACCGCAAACCTTCGCGCGAGCAACGAAAAAAATTATTTGATAAAATGATTGAAAATTCCCGTGCCCTGACAAAAGCAGGTGTACTAGTTTCTGCAGAAACGATGCTTAATAAACGCACCTTGCCGCATCTTGAGCATATCCACAGACAGATTGTCGTTGAAATGGGATGTCAGCGCCATGAAATACATCCGATGTACCCAAGTGATTTCGCCTCAGCACTTGAAACGTTATCATTGGAGAACATGCGCGAGGCGATTCATCATCTACTTAATATTCGGGATGAAAATGTATGGATGCTTTTCGGAACGCTCCCATTCTATCCATGTAACAACAGCAAAGAAGATTTAGAGCTGCTTCAGCGGCTTTACAGTGCTAAAAAAGTGACAGTTCGGAATGACCCTGATGGACGCTCTCGTTTGAATGTCAATATTTTTACCGGAGAAGTCATTGTTACCGATTTTGGGGATGCACCTACTTTGGGAAATATCATTGATCAGCCGTTAACCGAATCCTATGAAACATGGATGAATTCGAAGCTGGCCAATGAATTAAACTGCCACTGTTCGTCGGTTAAATGTCTCGGTCCGAATGTTCTTGTCAAAAATGCATATTACCCTAAAGAAGACTTCAGCGTAAGAAAGTCTAATATATGAGAAAAAAACTCGCCAATCAGGCGAGTTTTTTTACTTCACCTTCCTTACCGTGGTTGTTGCGAAACAGTAAAGCTGAAGGAAACATGGTCCTGAACTGGTATCCAAGCGCCTATGCCTTGAGAGGTAATATTTTTAATCGTAATCGAGCGTTTATTTCCTTTAAGGTTCAAATATACTTCTCCATAGGTGACCTTACCTTTTTCATTGACGGCAGAAGCATAGCTAGATAAATAACCAATCCGATTTGAAGCAACATTGTATACTTCATCTTTTTTCGTACCAGCTCCAACAATCGTTTCAAAAGCGAGTGGCAAATGGGTCTTTTCCGTAGCTTTTAATAGCATCATCTTTTTAACATCCTCGGCCTTAGGAATTTTCGCTGTTAGTCCACCACTCACTGCCTTTTGGTTTTCTTGGACATAACGGATTCTGTATGGAACATCACCGCCGCGATTATCATAGTAATTCATATTGATCTTTTGATATTCCCAATTTGGGGCCGTCTCGGAAGACTCGTAATTCAACGCCCAATGGCCAAGGTAAATGGTCGCCCTGTAACCAAAAGCAAGCGGTGCCTTTGCAATTGCTGATTCATTCAACATATGAATGAGTTCTGGATTTTCAATCTTAATATCCGATGAATCAATCAACTGTTTAGCAAACTCACTCGGCTGCAGCATTGGAAGATCCTGAGTCGAGTTTGGATACGTATTCTCCTTCGCAATATTTAATACGGAAGGTGGGATATTCACCTTGTTCGGAGTTGTTTTATCTCCGGCTGATATAGGGGCTGCAAAACTTACATTCGCCTGAATAAAGGCAGTTAGGGCAAACACTGTAATAAGAATAAGTCGTCTCATGCTGTAGCACTCCTTTAAAAGGTTCAATCATTTTGTTTATAGATTTTGTTTTTACTCAACATTCTATACATTTCAATAACATGTTGATTTTGTAATAAATTTGTAAAGTTCAGAATATTTACTTTTTTATATAAATCGGTTATACTTAACTTACATTATAAAAAGGAGGCGAAATCGTTCATACCTAATAAACGTTCAGGAGGTATGCTTATCGATCTAAGACACCCTTTTCAAGGATGACAGAAAAACGAATTCGCCACTTACTTAAATTTGATGTAAAAGGATGGTGTAACACTCTAGAATTATTTCTCAACTTTAACAGAAGCATGATGAAAAATTTTGGATTAATTTATGAATGGTAATTTATTAATATAGAAATGACTCTGCTAAAATAACCTGGGCAGAGTCATTTTTATTTGTATCCGCATTTCTCATAAGAAAAGACCTCCCGATGTGGAAGGCCTGACACTCTTATAATAAGTAAAATCCAATCCCCATAATAAAGTAAGCAGCCAACAGGGTAAGCCCTTCAAACCAGTTCGTTTCCCCGTCATTCGAAATCATAATCATCAGAAAGACAGCCGTAACCATAGAAATCAACTCAGGCAATGTGAAAACAAGCGGCATATGTGTTGGATACATTAATGATATCAACACTAGGACAGGAGCAACGAACATCGCTACTTGCAGCGTAGAACCGACTGCAATCTCAACAGCGACATCCATTTTATTTTTATATGCCATAATAACGGCTGATGCATGTTCAGCCGCGTTACCTACGATGGCAACGATAATGACCCCGATAAATAACTCTGTCCACCCGAACGTCTCCCCGACTTCACTGAAAGTATGAACAAGTTTTTCCGATACGTAAGCAACAGCCAATGTAGCAACAGCTAGGATAGTAATGGCCTTTTTCTTGCTCCATTCCGGTATTTCCTCTTCATGTTCCTCATGGGCTTCTCTTTTTTCCGCATGCTGATAAACCCCGCGATGAGTAACTAATTTAAAGAATAATGCCGCTAAGTATAATAAGATTAAAATAATGGAAATTCCGACACTTAACGACATAGTACTTGATTCGCTCATGTTTTGAGTGAACACTTCCGGTATCACGAAAGCAACAATAACGGCGAAGATTAGCAGACCAGCGTTATGCCTTGCATCGAACACATTAAATTTCTGCCGTTTGTACCTCGTCCCCCCAATAAAAAAGGAAAGTCCTGCCACCAACAATAAGTTTCCTAATACCGATCCAGTTAAGGAGGCTAATACGACGCCCACTAGCCCTGCCTTTAATGAAAAAATGGAAATAATCAGTTCCACTGCATTACCAAAGGTTGCGTTCAACAGTCCACCAATCCTTGGGCCCATCACAATCGCTAGACTTTCCGTTGCCCGGCCCATAAAACCTGCGAGCGCTATAATTGTTAAACAATACACAATAAACATGATTACACTCGGCCAATGCATCAAAGAACCTATAACTGATAAAGGGACACCTAAGAGGACGAGCCCCAAAAATATTTTATCCACGATATTTCTCCTCACAATCCTATATGCAATTTAATATGTAACAAAAATTATCATACATAATTTTCCCGAAATGAAAAAGGGGATTTTTAACGATATTCTCTTCTTGTCAACATTTACCCAAATTTCTATTGCTTAACCCTCTCCCCTGGATGTAACATCAACAAGGTATACATATCTTAGGAGACGAAAACTTATGAATCAAAAGCTGCTTATTAGTGTTCTAATTTGTATGGTCGGCATATCTGGATTTTCTCAAGGAATGCTTCTGCCAATTATCGCAATCATTTTCGAAAATGACGGAATTAGCTCTTCCTTAAATGGATTTCATGCTGCGTCACTTTATATTGGGATTCTTTTAATTTCTCCTTTTATGGAAGCACCTCTCCGCAAATATGGCTATAAGCCATTAATATTATTTGGCGGAATAACGGTAATTCTTTCACTTGCCTTATTTCCGGTCTGGAAATCATTCTGGTTTTGGTTTGCTCTGCGTTTTTTCATCGGAATCGGTGATCATACCCTTCACTTTGCTACCCAGACATGGATTACCGCTATTTCCCCTTCAGCAAAGCGCGGAAGGAATATCGCTATTTATGGACTATTTTTCAGTCTTGGTTTCATGGTTGGTCCGCTAATGACGAAGCTTCTGGAGATTAATCAGTCTTTGCCATTCATCATTACATCCATACTAAGCCTACTTACGTGGATGACTGTATTCCTGATTAAAAACGAGCTTCCTGAACAGGATGAGTCAGAAAGCACATCATTCTTCGGTACACTCAAACGGTTTACGAAAGTGAGTCACATTGCTTGGGTCGCCTTTTTACTTCCATTCACCTTTGGCGTGCTTGAATCCTCATTGAATAGCAACTTTCCAGTATTCGCGTTGCGCTCTGGAATTGATTTAACCGCAGTATCGCTTATCATTCCAGCATTTTCAGGTGGTACTTTGCTTTCACAGATTCCGCTTGGAATGCTCAGTGACCGATTTGGCCGACGAAAAATCTTGCTGATCATTCTTTTTTCAGGCTTTACCGTATTTACTCTAGCTGGGATTGTTTCATATTCCGTAATCGGTCTGTTCATTTGCTTCCTGCTTGGCGGGATGATGGTGGGTTCGACTTTCTCTTTAGGAATCAGTTATATGGCAGACCTTTTGCCCCGCAACCTATTACCTGCAGGAAATCTGTTATGCAGCATCTTCTACAGTCTCGGCAGCATTGGTGGTCCGTTTTTCGGTGGTTTAGTCATAGAATACTTACAAGGAGGTAATTTTTTCTATTTAATTAGTATAATGCTTCTTCTTGTCTTTATTTCACTGGTGCTATTTAAGGAAAAAATGCCTGCTCCAAACTTGTAGTATAGTTTATTATCTGAACTACTCCATTTATTATTCAATTTGTATTGTATTTATCATATAGTGGTCAAATGATATAAATTATGGTTCTTTATATTTTTTCCTATATTAGAATCATTCTTCTTTATTTTTGAATAGGATATGTGTTAATATAAGATTAATAAAAAGAACACCACGTTAATAAACCTTTTAAATCGTTGCTGTCATCGCAATTTTGGTGACAGCTTTCATATTTTATTCAGAGAAATGACGTTGATTATCTTTCTCAATTATATATTATACAAATGATAATCTATATCATTTACACAAAAATAGAAAAGAATATGGGAGGGAATCTTATGACCACTGATACTAAACAATTAACACAACCGACTGCATGCGAAACCTCTTGGTTGGAAAAAGTAAAACCCCATCTAGAACTTATTGCCGCATTGTTTAGCGGTGTATTGATATTATTGGGCTGGGCGCTTTCTAAGAATGGACTTGAAACTCCTTCTATCGTTATATATTTAGCTTCCTTCCTAATCGGCGGTTATGCCAAAGCAAAAGAGGGAATTGAAGATACGTTTGCCGATAAGGAATTGAATGTAGAGATGCTAATGATTTTCGCGGCCATCGGTTCTGCGATTATCGGTTACTGGACGGAGGGCGCTATTTTAATTTTTATTTTTGCTTTAAGCGGGGCGCTTGAAACATACACAATGAATAAAAGTCATAAAGAAATTTCAGCACTTATGGATTTACAGCCGGAAGAAGCGCTGCGAATCACAAATGGATATGAAGAAACCGTATCCGTCTCCCTGCTACAAGTCGGGGACCTAATTTTGGTAAAACCAGGTGAAAGAATACCCTCTGATGGAAAAATCACGGACGGACGTACCAATATTGATGAAGCGGCGATCACTGGCGAATCTATTCCAGTTAGTAAGTCATTGGATGATGAAGTATTTGCGGGAACAGTGAATCTGCGTGGAACGATTACCGTAGAAATTACAAAACCAGCAAACGAAACATTATTTCAAAAAATAATTACTCTCGTTCAATCTGCACAAAGTGAAAAGTCTCCTTCTCAGCTGTTCATTGAACGTTTTGAAGGAACCTATGTAAAAATCGTATTAACCGTTGTCGCTTTGATGTTGTTCGTACCGCATTTTGTATTAGGATGGAGTTGGACCGAAACATTTTACCGGGCAATGATTTTGCTTGTTGTTGCTTCACCTTGTGCTCTCGTAGCTTCTATTATGCCAGCTACGCTATCTGCCATCTCTAATGGTGCTCGTCATGGAATTCTATTTAAAGGTGGTATCCACCTTGAGAATCTTGGTAACTTGAGGGCAATTGCCTTAGATAAAACCGGAACATTAACAAAAGGAAAACCAGAGGTAACGGATGTCATTATCCGTGAAGATTTAAACGAAGAAGATTTCCTATTCCATATTGCATCTGTTGAAAATTATTCGAACCATCCTTTGGCAACATCAATTGTGCGCTACGCTAAAACTAAATTAGCAAAAGACATCATTAAACCGGATAATATGGAAGATATCTCAGGTAATGGGGTTCAAGCATATTTCAGCGGAGTACTTTGGCAAGTAGGAAAAGCTGATTTCGTCGGAAGAAGTGAAGCCGAACAATTTCAAAACGGTATTGCACTAACACTAGCTGAACAAGGCAAGACGATAGTTTATGCAAGAGACAATCAAGGTATTGCCGGCATTCTTACATTGAAAGACGTGGTGCGTGAAGAAACGATTACTGCTATCGAAGCATTGAAAAATGAAGGCATTCATACCGTTATGCTAACAGGCGATGGTGAAAAGACCGCTAAAGCGATTGCGTCTGAGAGCCATATCGATGCATATATTGCTGAATGCTTACCTGAAACTAAGGTTACTGAAGTGAAAAAGTTGAAAGAACACTACGGTACTGTAGCAATGGTTGGAGATGGAATTAATGATGCACCTGCACTTGCAACTGCTTCTGTCGGGATTGCAATGGGCGAGGGCACAGATGTTGCGTTGGAAACAGCGGATGTTGTCCTAATGAAGAATGACCTACCGCGTATTGCCGAAGCAGTAAGGTTATCTAAGAAAATGAACCGAATCATCAAACAAAACGTCGTCTTCTCGATTTCTGTCATTATGGTTCTGATTGCATCTAACTTCCTTCAATTCCTCGACCTTCCATATGGCGTAATTGGCCATGAAGGAAGCACCATTCTAGTTATTCTGAACAGTTTAAGATTATTGAAAAACTAAACAAAAAAAGGGAGCCTATGAGGCCCCTTTTTTTGCGTGTTCATTCTACTTAGTGATAGCCGTTTTTCCCATTAGCAGAACCTGACGTTTTATGGTTCGAACCTTTTTTTCCTTTTTGCTTTTTGTTGCTTTTACCCATGAAAGAATTCCTCCCTACTACTAAGTCGTCATTTCTTGATTAGCATTAGCTACAGGACTTATAGCTATTACGGGAACTTTAGGAAGCTCATTCACATTTTGGCTGTTCTTTATTACTTATGAGGGCATTAATTTCCCCGCCTAGAATTATGATTAGCCCTGATAAGTAAAACCAGATCATTAACACGATTATCCCACCAAGGCTCCCATATGTTGCAGAATAATTTGCGAAGTACGCTACATAAAAAGAAAATAAAAAGGAAACGAGACTCCAGCCAGCCGTGGCAAAAATAGCACCCGGAATCACTGTCAGGCATTTCAACTTTTTGTTGGGCGCTATCAAATAGAGGATCGTAAACACGATAAATAATACAATTGTGCTAATCACCCAGCGCATATGATTCCAAATCGACAAAAACTCGTCAGATAGCCCAAATTCGGCAAATAAAAATATACCTATCTGCTTTCCGAATACAGGAAGCAACAAAGCGACAATAAAAACAAAAATCATTGCTAATGTGAGAATAATCGACATTCCCCGGGAAATAAAGTAAGTTCGACTTTCTTTTACACCATATGCGTGATTAAAGGCTTTAATAATTGCATTCATTCCATTAGATGCTGACCATATTGTTCCAATGACACCAAACGACAATAAGGTACTATTCCCTTCCATAACTTCTGTTAGATTTCCCTCAATGATTGCCATAGAACCATCTGGTGCATATGAACGGACTAAACGTAAAATATCTTCCTGTGAAAATGGCAGGTAGGCCAATAAAGTAAATAGGAAAATAAGTAACGGAAACAGGGAAAGTAAAAAGAAATAGGACAGCTGGGCGGCAAGTCCCGACACATCATCCACTTGTAACCGTTTTATGAAAGTTTTGAAGAATGACCCTTTCAACCATTCTTTTTTATCGGCCATACCTCCACCTCTTTATCTAATTTAAGGAAATACGCTCTTCTAAATCATGGTTTGAAGAAGATTCTTGCTGTCCTTCCGCAGAGAAGACCTCTTTTGTCTCCATCACAACATGCGCAACTTGCGATGGAATATCTTTCATCTCCTCTACTCTTTGGGAAATGAAGGATACATCATCGGAAATTTTTTCAACTGTGGCACGAACTTTTGAAGATGTTTCACGTACTTGAGTTAGGATTCCATTGGGATTTTTCACTAGTTCTTTCATATTATTCATACAACTTTTGCTGTTTGCCAATACGGAACTTCGCGTGTTTTTATCAAAAAGACTAACAGCAGCCCCAGCTAGAGCCCCTATTAAAACCGCCTGCATAAATTTACTTTTCTTTGCACACTTATATTCTTCACGAATGTTGCTCATATATTCTCCTCCTCGTCATATATTAGTTGATGGGTAATGGTGGTTATCTCCATTATACAGTGTTTAAAAAAGTTTTTTCCTATCTTTTCCCAAACATGCTCACATTAAAACGCGAGACAATCAAGTAAATCGGAGATAATGCGTCGTTTTCCTACTGAATATTCATTGACTTATAGGGGTAATCATGCAAAGATGAAAATAATTTAGAAACGTGTGAAAGGATGAGGGAAATGGATTTAACACAAAATACAGCCGAAAGTGTCGAGTTTATGGTAGAAGCAATCAAGGATAAACTAAAAGTAATGAACTTCGGAGCAATCAAATCCACCCATTTCGATATCGAAATGTATGAAGAACTTCATGATATTTATAAAATGGTGATGAAAAAAACAAACTTCAGTGTCCGTGAAATGGAAGCAATCGCTGAAGAACTTGGAAGACTCCGCAATAAATAACATCCAAATCCTCCCATAATGGTGAGGGTTTTTTATTTATTAAAGAATTCTGCTAAATTTGTTATAGTGAATATTATTGGACAATCAGACAGGAGTTGTAGGTATGGTAGAAAGAAGAACGCCCATTAGTCTCGCAGATGCAGTAGAAAAAGTGATGAAACATACATTAGAAGGACAGGTGGAATTAGTTGCTCTTGAGAAAAGTCATTATCGTTTTTTAGCTCAAGATATTATAGCTACAATTGATGTTCCACATTTCAACCGTTCACCGTACGATGGTTTTGCCCTCAGGTCTGAAGATACGGCTGAAGGTTCCCTTAATAATCCGCTCGAATTCGAAGTGATAGAAGAGTTGGCTGCAGGGATGGTTTCTACTCTTCCTGTGCAACAAAACCAGGTAGCAAGAATCATGACTGGAGCCCAAATGCCAGACGAATGTGATGCAGTTATTATGTTCGAGCTCACCAAGGAATTTGAAAAGGACGGGAAGAAATACATATCCTTTAAACGCTCACTTAACGCAGGCGAAAATGTGTCTTTCAAAGGAGAGGATGCAAAAAAAGGTGATATTCTTGTCAAAAAAGGCACAATGATTAATCCAGGCATCATCGGCTTGCTTGCTACATTCGGTTACTCTGAAGTTCCAGTTGCCAAAAAGCCTGTCGTCGGCTTATTTGCTACAGGGTCAGAACTTCTAGATGTCAGTGAACCATTGCAACCGGGAAAAATTCGCAACAGCAACTCTCATGCCATCTCCGCCCAAATTCAGAGAGCAGGAGGAGAAGTTCGTTTTTATGGAAAACTTAAGGATGAATTTGACTTAAGCTATGAGGCAATTTCCTCAGCCTTGGAGGAAGTTGACCTTCTCATTACAACGGGGGGCGTCTCCGTCGGTGATTTCGACCTTCTCCCTGATATTTACCGGAAAATAGGAGCCGATGTTTTATTCAATAAAGTAGCTATGCGCCCAGGCAGTGTTACAACAGTTGCTGTATTTAATAATAAATTTCTATTCGGCTTATCTGGTAATCCATCTGCCAGTTATGTCGGCTTTGAGTTATTTGCAAGACCGATTATTCGAACCATGCTGTTTTCTGAGCTGCCTCATTTACGAAAAGAAAAAGCGCAATTGGCTGAGGATTTCTTAAAGCCCAATCCCTTCTCACGGCTTTTGCGAACGCGTTTATTTTTCGAATCTGGCCAGCTGAAGGTTATCCCTAGTGGTGTAGATAAATCCAATATAACAACAAGCCTTGCAGGAGCAAATTCACTAACCGTATTACCTGGAGGCACTCGTGGATTCAAAACTGGCGATATCGTGGACGTCCTTCTTCTTGATGACCAAGAAGGATGCGTATGGCCTTGGTGAAACCTTTTATATTTCAAGTGGTCGGCTACCAAAATAGAGGAAAAACGACTTTCATTACGAATATAATTGAGAAGCTTCGCGCAGTAAACTTGGAAACAGCCGTATTAAAGCATCATGGGCATGGCGGAAAACCCGATCATACAAGTATAAAGGATTCCACCAAACACTTTCAGGCTGGGGCAGCTGCATCACTTGTTGAAGGAGACGGGACGATTGAATTACTTGGCAATTTTAGAAAAGGAACCTCTATAGCAGAGCTGATTCAATTGCTGGGTCTTTTTCATCCCGACGTGATTTTAATCGAAGGATACAAACAGGAAGACTTTCCTAAGATAATTCTAATCAAAGAGGAAAATGACCTTCTATTACTAAAACAGCTTAATAATATCAAAGCAGTTATTGCTTGGCCTGACTGTCTGGAGCAAACAATGAGCTATGCTTCAGTACCTGTCTTCCCTCTAAATTCGGATCATTTCATTTCATGGTTTTTAGAACAGATATAAAGGAGGTTTTTTATGTTTATTCAATTTCCCTTAGAAAAGCGACGCGTGATGATTGAACGCATTCAAGAGTATGTCTACCAGGAAAATGGTGAAAGAATTGGCGAAATTGCTGCTGAAAACCACTTACAATTCATTCTCGACAACATTGCTCCCTTTATATATAACGAGGGCATTAAAGATGCTAAAACAGTGATTGAGGACCGAATTGGGAACATCGAAGAAGATTTATATTCATTGGAACGGCCAATTAAATGAGATGAAAAAAACAGCATCAATTTTCGATGCTGTTTTTTTCGTTTTTAGGAGATAAGATAACCAAATCATTATTGTTCCGTTAAAATAATTGGACCGTTCTTTGTGATGGCAATCGTATGCTCATATTGAGCCGAGTATTTCCCATCTGCAGTAGAGGCGGTCCAACCATTCGCATCCCTGCTGGCTTTATATGTACCTACGTTCACCATCGGTTCAATTGTGAATACCATGCCCTCTTTTAGGCGTGGCCCTTTATTTGGCAATCCATAATGCGGAACTTGAGGCTCTTCATGAATAACATTTCCAATCCCGTGGCCGATAAAATCACGGACGACAGAGAAGCCTTCCGCTTCTACATATGATTGAATAGCATGACCAATGTCGCCAATACGATTGCCTTCTACAGATACTTCAATCGCCTTATATAAA
This sequence comes from Peribacillus butanolivorans, assembly GCF_001273755.1. Taxonomy (GTDB): domain Bacteria; phylum Bacillota; class Bacilli; order Bacillales; family DSM-1321; genus Peribacillus; species Peribacillus butanolivorans. The sequence continues at coordinate 192,386 of NZ_LGYA01000001.1, read as the reverse complement.
GATTCCTTTGTCACATGCAGTAAGTGTTCCGTTTCCTTTGAAACCTTACCGACCGGGTACGTCCAGGCAGAGTCTGAAAGCGCGCCGTTATAATTAACGACCATATCAATTGTTACGATATCGCCATTTTTCAAAGGTGTCTTTCGAGGAAAACCATGACAGATTTCTTCGTTGATGCTTGCGCATGTCGCATATTCATACCCTTTGTAACCCTTTTGTTCCGGCTTCGCCCCATGTTTCTTTAAAAACCCTTCAACAAATTCTTCAATTTCCCATGTTGTCACACCGGGTACAATTATTTTTGCGATTTCCCTATGACAAGCTGCCAAAATTTTACCTGAGTCATGCATCGCTTGAATCTCACGTGCAGATTTTAATACGATCAATCGTTACACTTCCTTTTTTTTCGTCTCTCCTTTTATTTTACTGCAAAGATGGAAGTATATGAATCCTTTAAACCTTATTAAAGAAAAAATCCCGACGGCGTCGGGATTTTTTTTCAATAATCTAAGTGACTCTCGATTAAAGGCTTGGATATCTTCTGGTGTTCTGCTGGTGACAAGCTGATCGCCTCAAACAACGACCTCTTTGTCTAAATATGTAGCACCTGCATACTCAATATCTACCTTAATAGATTTATACCCTGTTGCATGACGTCCTTCAAGTGTTTTGGCAGAAATCAGCAACTGTGGTCCATGACAGATTGCAAATACAGTTTTTTTTCATCCATGAACGATTTTGCAAACGTTACGAAGCGTGCATCTGCACGTAGCTGGTCTGGGGAAAAACCTCCAGGAATGAACAAAGCATCAAAGTCCTCTGGTTTTACTGAGTCGATGCTTTCATCTATTGTGACTTCGACTTCACCTTGTTTGCCTTTAACAGTTTTCCCTTGTTCCATTCTGATTATGTTTGGGGAATTTACCTACCACATGTATGGCACTAATAAGTCTTTTGTTAATCCATTTTCGGTTTTCATCCGTATTCAAGTTTTCAAATATCCGCTTCCGCCCTTCTTCCGTTGTTACATAATAATTAGGCAGGGCATTCAAAGATAATGTGATAATGTCATTCTTACATTTGTTGCACGAACAAAACGTTTGATATTCCATTCCAGCCATTAAAATCTGCACCCAAGTCACAACAATCTCTTCCATCACATTTGTATATTCTCTTTCCATATATACTCCTTTAAAAAAGAAAAACCCGTCCATACCAGACAGGTTTTCACTCAATTATTGCCGTCCGCGGAACAATCAGTATTTCAACACGCCGGTTTTCCGCTCTTCCATTTTTTGTTTTATTAGAAGCAACTGGCTTAAATTCCCCATGACCTTTTGCGCTGAACATTTCGGGATCCAAGTCTTTATTTCCGAGGAGAAGTTTCATGAAATTAACCGCACGCATAACGCTTAAATCCCAGTTCGAATCATACCGGTAAGTCTGAATCGGTATATTATCGGTATGTCCGCTTATTATAATGTTTCTGGGTAAGTCCATAACTAGAAGATTTGAAATTTCCTTAGCCATTTTTCGATCTTCACTTCTAACCTCTGCCACGCCTGATTCGAACAGCACATTATCCCTAATTGATATCAGCATGCCTTCATCCGTGAGGTTCGTACCCAATTTATCTGTTAAACCATTCTTTTTAATATATGCATTTACACGTTCCTGAACCTCTGTAAGCTGTTTCTTTTCGCTTTTCCCTAACCTCTTAAGTTCTTCTGCCTCTGTACTTTGTTCCGGTGATGTTGGTTTATTGCTGGGAGAATCGCTGGGGAAATCCATAAATCCCGTCCCGCTCGTAAACACTTGATTAAACACATTAGATAATTGTTGGAATCGAACTCCATCAACCGAACTCGAAGCGAAAAGGACGATAAAAAGTGCAAGAAGCAAAGTTAAGATATCGGCATAAGGTACTAACCATGACTCATCAATATGCTCTTCATGCCGCTGTTTTTTTTTCCGCCTAGCCATCTTCTCTCACATCGCCTTCTAACCACTTTTTACGATCTTCAGCAGGCAAATAGGATGTTAGTTTTTGTTCTATCGTTCTTGGCGCTTCCCCTTCGATGATCGATAAAATTCCTTCTATCATCATTTCTTTTATCCGGACTTCTTGTTGCGATTTCCGCTTAAGCTTATTCGCAAATGGATGCCATAATACATACCCTGTGTAAATTCCCATCAAGGTTGCAACGAACGCTGCAGAAATGGCATGTCCTAATGCCTCGGTATCAGCCATGTTACCTAATGCAGCGATCAGCCCGATTACCGCACCCAATACTCCAAGTGTCGGTGCATATGTGCCAGCCTGACTAAAAATTGCAGCCCCGCTTTGATGACGTTCTTCCATTGCGTCTATTTCTTCTGCTAAAATATCACGAATATAATCGGCACTCTGACCCTCGACCGCAAGATTCAACCCATTTTTTAAAAAGGTATTGTCGACTTGATCCGAAATAATTTCTAAAGCCAATAAGCCTTCTTTTCTAGCAATGACCGCCCATTCAGAAAAGGTTTTAATTAGTTCTTCAGGCTTTGTTAATTGTTGTTCTAAGAATAAAACTTTTAATATTTTTGGCAATCTTTTTAATTCTGAAAAAGGGAAAGCCGTTACGACAGAAGCTATTGTCCCTACAATAATGATCAAGATAGCTGCCGGGTTAATCAGCGCTGTAATGCTTACGCCTTTCAATACCATTCCCACTAAAATAGCCACAATCCCTAGAACTACTCCCAAAACCGATGTTATATCCATAATACTCACCCATTCATTAAAAGTCTTATCTGCTCTTTATATCGGATGAAGTTTAAAAAAAATGAGTATTATTTTACTATTCCATTAGATAGAATTTAAAATTTCATTCTATTATCACAAAATCTACCTGCTTTACTCCTTATATAGGACTGATTCCATAGCATATTTCAGTTCAGACAAAGTTTCCGTCAAAAGGGAATTTCAAGCCGCTCTGTTCGTATATGCTGATTTTTTCCATACAAACCTTGTTATAAAAGGAATTTGACGATATCTTCTCTAATGTTCCAATGTGCCCTCCGCTCTATCTCATTCACCCTTTTCTTATTAATCTATTAAAATGAAAAATATTTAGACAAAAAAAAAGACGAAGCATGTCAGCCTCGTTCTTTTTTCTGGTACCATATATTTCTACCATCCAGCCATTTGATGATGGGTGAGAGTAAAAATAAAATGAATAAAATTCTGAATAAGTGGAAACTAGTGACCACAGATAAATCCACATGAACAGACATAGCTGTTACTGCCATTTCTGCCACACCGCCTGGTGCCATACTTAAAAACAATTCGTTAGCCGGTATAGATAGGATGGGAGCAAACTGAATCGAAAGATAATAACAAAATCCAATTAACAGGACATTACTAACGAATACTGCTCCGAACATCTTTCTGAAAAGTCGAGGATTGTCGACCTTCAATGTATACCCTAAATGCGTGCCAATCAGCAATTGTGAAAAGTTCAACCAAAAATCAGGAATTTGCGGTGCCCCAGGTCCTGCCAAATTAAATAGGGCTGCCGCCATGAGAGGCCCAAGTAAAAATGGCAGCGGGAAGTTTACCCTTTTTGTGATGAAAATGAATAATAGAAAGGTTACAATCATCAGAATGGCTAATTTCCCATCATAATCAAACATGAAAAAGGGCCGATCCGAAACACTTACTACCGCAACCGAATCAACTGTCATAACGTGAGTCACAAGCCAGGGAACAATGGATATAACAAGGATGACTCGAAGCGTCTGCATGAAGCCAACAATTGTTTCATCACTATCCTTCATTTCCTCACTTAGGACCACCATCTGAGACAGACCGCCAGGAAAACTGCCAAGCATGGACGTACTCAAAGATAAATTCATTCGCTTTCCAACAAACCAACCAGTTAATACCGTAAATAAAATGATAGCAACCGTCGTAAAAAGCATGATGGGCAAATATTCAATCATTTCATTTAACGATTGTTTCGTGAATGAACTTCCTAGTTGTAAACCAAGAATAACCAATCCAGTGCTTCTAAAGGGTTTAGACCATAACATGTACTTTCCTAATTTGATTTTAGCAATCATCACCACAAATAATGGTCCGAGCATCCACGGTAAATATATTCCAAGACGATTGAACACGAACCCACCTATGAAAGCTAGAAAAGCGGTGAAAATAACTCTAAAAATCTTACTGTCAACTAAATATGTTTTCATATTATTACCCTTCTTTATCTACCATAATTTCATCTTTCATCTTAACATAAAATAACCTGTTTCAAGTCTACTGCCCTCTCTTGTTTTCGCCTGGGGCATGAAGTATGATGGTGGGGAATATACCAGAAAGATGGTTATGGGGGTTATTTATCGCCATTGCTTTGTTTTCAATAGCTGACCTTTTGACAGCAGGCATTCAGCAGGGATTTGTATCCAAGCTCGCTCCGGCACATATGCGGGGGCAATATTTTGCTGCAGCAAGCTTGCGTTTTACAATTGGTAGAATGTTAGCACCATTGGCCATTCCCATGACAGGATGGATTGGTTACAATTGGACATTTGGCATTCTTAGTGCGCTGGCAATCGCAAGCGCCGTTTTATATTTCATCATGTTTTCCCTTTATGAAAAAGAACAGCGCAGCAATTCCACTATTTACTAGATTTCCCACCCCCACAAACTCACAGTTCAAGGTAGAATGATTATATAGGGGTCAAACTCTTATGGAGGGGTGACTAAATGTTATCAAATACAGAAATAGGCATTGACTTAGGAACTGCAAATACGCTAGTTTACAGTAAAAATAAAGGAATCGTATTTAATGAGCCATCTGTTGTGGCCATTGATATAGAGACTAGTAAGGTATTAGCAGTCGGTGTGGATGCAAAAAATATGATTGGAAAAACACCTGGAAATATTGTTGCGATCCGGCCACTAAAGGACGGGGTCATCGCGGATTTTGATGTTACCGCACAAATGCTACGGGAAATCATGAAAAAAGCAAGCAAGGCTTTAGGCTTATCAATTCGAAAGCCAAGTGTAGTAGTCTGTACACCATCAGGCTCAACATCTGTGGAAAGAAGAGCCATTCAGGATGCAGTCAAAAGCTGTGGAGCCAAGCAGGTTCACCTTATTGAGGAACCAGTAGCAGCAGCAATCGGAGCAGGTCTGCCTGTAGAAGAGCCAGTTGCTAATGTCATCGTTGATATCGGCGGTGGTACAACTGAGGTGGCAATTATTTCTTACGGCGGCGTTGTTTCTTGTAATTCCATCAGAATTGGCGGAGATCAATTGGATGAAGATATCTCCCAATTCGTAAGAAAAAAACATAATGTGTTAATCGGGGAACGGACAGCTGAACAAATAAAAATGGAAATCGGCTACGCCCTCGTTGAACATTCCGTTGTTACCATGGAAGTCAGAGGTCGCGACCTTGTAACTGGTCTTCCAAAACCGATTACGATATCATCCACTGACGTCCAGGAAGCAATCCAGGAATCGCTTCTTCATATTTTAGAAGCAATCAGAGCCACTTTGGAAGACTGTCCTCCTGAATTAAGTGGTGATATTGTTGATCAAGGTGTCATCTTATCTGGTGGAGGTGCACTCCTTAATGGAATACAAGATTGGCTAACGAATGAAATTGTAGTACCAGTCAAACTTGCTGATAACCCGCTTGAATCAGTTGCCATAGGAACTGGCCTTTCACTTGAGGTCATTCATAAATTACAAAAAGCAGTCTATTAAAAAAAGAAATTTAGAGAGGGAATTCCAACTTAGGGATTCCCTCTTTTTTTATGTTTTATGCTGCCAAACTACATTTTTTTTAGAAATGCCTTACATCCCCTCATTTTAGTAAGCTATAACACACTAAACTGATATATTTTTTCTTGTTTGGGTAGAGAATAAATAAAAGAAGGATTACTATTGGACACCACTTCTTTATTTTCTCTTTTAATGATATATGAGTTGCTTCTTTTGGGGGAATCTTTCTTATAGGACTTAATACATGCAATGTAACATAATTTGTGATATAATATAATTATGTTACATTGGCAAGAGGAGAAGATCTATGGAATATGTGGAAGCCTTTAAGGATATCAATCAAATCAGCAAAATAAAAACGTACTTACGAGCTCACTCCAGTCGGGATTATTTATTATTTGTACTCGGAATCAATACGGGTATGAAGATCAATGAAATGCTGGAAATCACTGTTTCCAACGTTCTCGATGAAACAGGAAAAATCAAAGAGTTTTATGAGCAACGAATGGAGAATGAAGAAGTCACTCAAATTTATTTGAACTTGAAAGTTCGTACCGCCTTACAAGAATACCTAAAAGGCTCGAAGGTTATCGAAGGTCAATTTTTATTTCTATCCCCTAAAACAAAAAAGCCGATTACGCGCCAACAAGCTCACCGAATCATTCATGATGCTGTGGAAGGTGCAGGTCTGACAGGTAAATTCGGAGCGAGTTCGATGCGCAAAACATTTGGCTATCATGCCTATAAACAAGGAGTGTCTCTTTCTTTGATACAAAAGCATTACCATCATTCAAGTCCATCAGAGACACTAAAATACATCGGCATTTCTAAGGAGAAGAAATTCAAAACGATTATTGACGTTAATTTATAAACATATTTCTATCTTCTAAAACTCTAACCAACTATCTTAAGGAGGAATTCCAGTGAAAATTAGAGAAAGCGAACTTCCTGGTATTGGCCAAAAATTTGAAATCATAACGAGAAATGATGAAAAGTTAGTGATTGTCATTCACGATGATGGCCGTCGAGAATTGTACCATTTTGATAATGAACATGAAGAAGTTATATCGAGCATCACCCTTAACGATCAGGAATCGCGACAAATGGCTTCCATCATAGGCGGTATGGTTTACAAACCACAAGCGCTTGAAACGATTGAGATGTCATTAGGCGACTTGGTTATTGAATGGTTCAAGGTGGAACCAGGTTCAAGAGCAATCAATCAAACAATAGGTTCGATTGATATTCGGAGCAATTACAACGTAACCGTTATTGCCCATTCGAAAAAGGGAAAAAAACAACTAAACAATCCTGGTCCAGACTCTATCATCGAAACAGGCGATACGCTAGTAATATCTGGTGAAAGAAAAGATATCCGTAACCTGACAAGAGAACTTTTGACCGACGAAAGGAGTGACTAAGCACATATGGACCATTTAGTCTTTGAAGTAGGAACTGCCCTGCTTCTAGTAGCATTAGCTGCTCTCATTGCAGGTAAATTTAAAATATCAAATGTTCCATTATTAATTATCATCGGCATGCTCGTTGGCCCCCATGCTCCAAACTTCGGATTGATTGATCTGCGCTTCATCGAAAGTGATGAAATCATAGCGTTCCTCGGAAGAATCGGGATATTGTTCCTTTTATTTTACTTAGGTCTTGAGTTTTCCGTTAAAAAGCTAATGAAGTCAGGGAAAAATATAGTAACAGGCGGAACGTATTACATTTTAATCAACGCTGGAATGGCCTTACTATATGGTTTCCTGCTCGGACTACCTTTAAGAGAAGTTCTAATATTAACAGGGATTATCAGCTTTTCATCAAGTGCCATTGTAGCAAAAGTCCTTGTCGATCTTAAAAGAACAGGTAATAACGAAACAGAGCTCATTCTTGGTATCATCATGTTTGAAGATATCTTCCTTGCTGTTTATTTATCAGTCGTATCTGGATTGGTATTAAGCGATTCTGGTTCCATTTGGGGAACGCTACTTTCTACCTTCATCGCCATCGGATATATGCTGATATTTTTCGTAATAGCTCGGAAAGCCTCTGGTTTACTCAACAAATTATTTAATATATCCTCTGATGAGTTATTTATTATTGTTGTGTTTGCCTTGCTATTCTTTGTCGCAGGTTTCTCAGAAACAATTCACGTTGCAGAAGCCATTGGTGCATTACTGCTTGGTCTAGTCTTTTCTGAAACGGAACACAGCGACAGGATAGAAAAACTTGTCATTCCCTTTAGAGACTTCTTTGGCGCCATATTCTTCTTCAGCTTTGGCTTGAGCATTGATCCAACTACCCTTGGTGGAGCTGTCTGGATGGTCCTTGGAGCCGTAATCATCACTATAATCGGTAACTTTGTCGCTGGTATGATAGCCGGACGAAAATCTGGTTTATCTCACAAAGCCTCAGCCAATATCGGTTTAACTATTGTTTCACGTGGTGAATTCTCCATTATTCTCGCCAACCTAGGTATTGCAGGTGGTTTAATGCCAATACTAACCCCGTTTGCGGCACTATATGTTTTGACCTTAGCGATTCTTGGACCAATCCTTACAAAAGAATCCAAACATATCTATAATATCCTCAATAAAATCTTCAAATGGACGCCGCCAAAGGTCCAAAAGGAACAACAAAAAGAAGAAGTGTAATAGAGGAAGGTCGGACAAAATGTTCGGCCTTTCTTTACACTTCTTCTTTAAAGCTCTGCAAATGTTAACCGCTGAAACTTTTTCCTTATTTTTCCGTATAATAGTAAAAAGACGGGGGGAAACATTTTATGAGCCATTCTTGGAAAAGAACAATTAGTTATTTATCCTACTTAATTCTATTATTAAGTGTATTATTATATGGTTTAAAGTACCAACATCATCTAGAAATAATTAGTCGCGAAACATATGAGATTAAGGGATATTTTTTGTTTCAATCTTTCTTCCCAATTTTCATCGGGGGCATATTCGCGATACCTAGTATCGTGAAAAACTTTTTAACAAAAGGTCACTGGAAAATGAATTGGCTAAGGTTACTTATCCTTGGATTACCGTTCATTTACATGTCCATTATTCCAATTTTGTATTTCACTGAAATAATTGAATTCGAATTACCTTTCTCCACATTGGTTTGGGGAGGATACTTCGGAGCAGATGGATCAACCACATTTAATTCAATTACAGGAATAATTGCGGGTTATATTGTTCTTACAAGTATAAGAAAACCAACAGATATACAATGAAAGACAACCTGAAGGGTTATCAAGACCTTTTTTAAAAAAGTACCTTTCATTTTCTTTTCTTTAGATAGGAGGATTAACTTACCTGAACTGAGGGAAAAGAAGCAGATAACCTTAGTAACTATTCAGGAGTGATGCCCGGATGAATAAGTCGATAAAATTCAGCAAGCAGCTTATCAAAGAAATAAAAGAAGATCGTGTAACAGGGTTGGCAGCAGAACAGGCCTATTATTATTTACTCGCACTATTCCCTTTGCTCATTTTACTACTTTCGATTTTACCTTATTTGAATATCGACATTCAGACAGCCATGGATACTATAAAAACCTTCATGCCAACGGAAACGGTGGAAGTCATCGAGGAAAATATTATCAACATATTAAGTGAGCGGAACGGCGGCTTACTTACTTTCGGTTTCCTAGGCACCATATGGTCAGCCTCAAACGGTATGAATGCGTTTATTCATTCAATGAACATCGCTTATGATGTGAAAGAAACAAGGAACTTCATTAAAGCCCGCTTTATTTCTATTATCTTAACCTTAGGCTTGGTTGTAGCTTTTATCGTTATGTTAGGTCTGCCCGTTTTCGGGAAAGTGATCATCGATTTATTACAACAAGTCATCTCGCTTCCTGAAAAAATGCAAAGTCTATTCAGCTTATTACGGTGGATCATTGCAGTTGTCGTTATCTCACTAGTATTGACCTTTTTATATCGCTTTGCACCGAATAAGAGTTTTCCAATTAAACACGTTATCCCTGGGGCTGTGACCGCAACCGTACTGTGGCTCGGAATATCACTTGGATTCTCATTCTATGTCAGCAACTTTGCTAACTATTCGTCCACATACGGCAGTTTAGGGGGCGTTATCATCTTAATGTTATGGTTGTATTTGAGTGGTCTGATCTTTGTAATCGGTGGCGAAATCAACGCAATTCTTCATCGCCAAAATTCTATACCCAAAAAACAATCCCGTACCATCGTACATCCTGTCCCACTTAAAAGGTAAAATAGCTTAAACAGGCTCAAAAGGCATCCGTTTTGAGCCTGTTTTTTATGAAAGTTCAGTCCAATCCTACGTAAATGAGTAGGATCAACAACTTTTATCAACGAATCTTTCTTTTTATCTACGAAATTTCAGTTTTATCTACGCAAAGTCTCCATTTATCTTCATTTCCTTCGATTTATGGATGATTCTACACAAAGTGTCAGGTTTCCGTCTTAGAGACACAACAAAAAGCGACTGCCCACATTCGGACAGCCGTTTTCCTATTCACCCTCTATTGACAAACTCTTCGTATCTTTCATCATGGGCCAGCCATGCAACGTATTTCCGCTTTATATATTTATCCGCTTCCCCAAATGTATCAAATGTTTTTTTCTGTTGTTTTCCGTTGATCTCCACAATCCATTCTTCTTCTTCATCTTCATAGATGAAAATGTCTTGTTTTTCTCTCGTTGAATACAGGCAACCCTCTGGGGATTCCTTGATATTCAATTGGTTTTTATGAGCATCGCGTTTAATAGGCTCGGCAAAAAAGGTCTTTTCTACGTATTGACTGTATGCCTTTTCGGACATTGTGCAACCTGCGGCTTTTTGATGACCGCCCCCATCGTATTTACCTGCAACCTCAGAAACGTCTATGTCATCATGGATTGTCCGAAAGCTGATTCTTTTACTTCCGACCATTAGAATTGCAATATAATCCAGATGGGAAAACTCTTTGGACAGTTCATTTCCCAATTCCGAATGATAGGACTCAGCATGGACCACACCTGCTGTATGGGGACCAACCGTAGCCTGATAGACTTCTCTTTTTTTCCTGTTTATGTACCGATCAACCCTGCTTTCCTCAACATCCAAAAGCGTTTGCTCAACTTCGTCAAAAGTAAAGCTTTCAGCCGTTGATAATTTATGGGCGATTTTCATCTCAAATTCCTCAATCGGAATCATAAAGAACAAATCATTTAACCGTTTTGCCGTTAAATTTTTGTTTACTTCCCATTCCCAAGTATCGTATTGACGAACTAATTCAACAAATTCAGCAACAATCCGCGAAGGTTCCAACAATTTTTTTTCAACTGCATACTGATAGAATAATGAAGTCGCTGCTGTTTGTTTACCGTCTTCCTGCTCGACTGTTACAGATGCCCAATCATGTTCGTTCAAATGCAGCGCTGATTTATGATGATCAATCAGAAGCGCTTTGCCTCCATCTTCAACAAACTGTGAAATCGCTTTTTCATTATCTTCATCAACTGAAAGATCAGTAACCAGCAACGTATCCTCAATTTTGGCCTGCTCAAGAAATGCCGCTACATTCTGATTAAGTCGCCCGATTGAATTATAACTAACCACTACTTCTTCCCCGAATGCCAGCTTCGCTACAATACCGCATCCGACTCCATCTAAATCATTATGTGTAAAGAGATGGTACACACAAACCCCTCCTAAATACTAATATAATTACTTTTCCCTAAGATATGAATTTCAATTGCAATCTTTACAATTGTAGCATAATCATATCCGCATATTTTAACATGCTTCATTTACGAACAGCTTTTGTAATAAAATATTTAGTATCCTACCTATAAAATTCTTTATTTCCCAGTATTTATACCTAATTATAAATGTAAGATATTACTTTGAAATCGAGATATTTTTATGTATTCATTAAGGGAATCCAGCATGTGAATTGATCAGCAAAATAAAATTTTCTCCTTGAATACACAAAGTAATGACACAAAAACGCCGATAGCATCAATATTAAATTGAGTGGATGAATTAGTATATGATGGAGATTTCGCAAGGTTAAGTATTTGTAATGAAGTTGAAGAAAGGAATAAGTGGCTTAGAAACGCTCTGGGCTCACGAAAAGTCTTCAAAAGGTAAAGTTCCGTTAAGAGCGAATATAAGCGGTAAACGGGTTGTTACCGGATTTAAAATAGGCGTCGGCAGTTTAGTGAATGAAATTAATGATTTGTTAACCGATACATTCCAGGCTGTTACTAACGTTTTCTTTAAAAGTAATAAGAATTTTAAAAAGAAAAAGGTTATAACTAAGCCTCACAGCCTCCAGGATGAAATCAAAGCTAACAAAATTAGCGCGGCAACAACGGAAAGATGAACTTACCCGTATTTAAAACTCATATTAGGGTGGTTTCTCATAGCCAAGATAAATTAACAAGGGAAACATTAGGGGAAACATTAGCCCTTTCTTTGAGCGATTTAACGGAAAATAATGAGCTGCACGGAATAAAAATTAATTTTAATGGTCGTAGAATTGAAGTTATTGAGGAATTAAACACCTTCAAGTTAACCAAGAAAACAAAGTTGGATCCTAATGTAAATATTGTTTCGACGGATGAAATGAGTAAATTAGTTCTTCAAATGCCAAACAAAGAGCTCCAATGCAAATATGCCGATGAATTAAGTGTTAAGAGCGTACTGAAGTAAACATTCCGAATATCTTTAAGCTTAAAAACGGTATCCCTTTAGGGGTTGCAGAATTTAAGGACTCTAAAATTGAAATTACAATGCCAAATGATAACCCCGATAATTTTTATAGAGGATATGTTTTTATGGCCCTGGTGGTTACCGAAGACGAAGGCAAAAGGCGAGGGTTGAACCTCTGTAACCACTGCAGGAAGGAATACCAGGAAGATCAGCGTGCGCGACCTTTTCGCTTGATAAAATCAATATTTAAATTGTTTAGTTAGGTTGAAGATGTGGAATGCCCATATTGTGATGAAGGTATGACATGTATTGATTATTATGGCCTGGGAGTACCAGAGAAAGAAGGTTTTCAAAAGTTAGGGATATATATGAATGTGTGAATCCAGCTTGTAAGGCACACAACCAATCGTTTTATACAGATCAATTTGGAGATATGACAAAAGTTATCCTTGTTAAACAATTCAATACGAAAAGGGGAATTAAAATGGAATCAAAACAGGTCCTAGCAAATGGTGAGGGTGTTATCAAAACAGAAGAAGGAATTTGTTTTACTCTAAATGAAAGTTCCATGCCTTTGTTGATTGATGAAGAAGAATGGAAAAAACTCATGGAGAGGGAAATGGAAATGGATCAAACAGGGGTTAGCAAGGATACTTTATTTAAAAGTTGGGTTGAAGAATTGGGGCATGATAAGGCCGTTTTATTATCTTGTAATTATTCAGTGAAAAGGGTGATAGAAATGAGCGAAGGAGAAGCCATAAGTTGTTGATTGGAGAGCCGAAATGGCTCTTTTTTTATGTGTATGAAAATGGGTCTAATGTAACTTCATTTAATTCCTCCCTCACTGTTCTAACCAATCCCATAATGGGACATCTTTGGTTGGATAGAAAAATTCATGTGCCTCTGCCTCACTCTTCTTCCTCTTAGCCTTCTAACGGTTATTTTCCATATGTAAAGCCTGTCGTTCCATTGATCTAAAGACACGGTCTACATAGCTGGATATGCATGTAATAGTTGAACCTTACTTAATAGCATCTGTGACTCTATTAAAAACAGCTTTCATAATCTTTTTTACGCTTCCCAAAAGCCTTCTTAAAACAAATTGCCGACATCTTTTCTAAATCTTGTTTTGCACTTTCAGGTAAAGAAACAGGCATTTTCTTAATTGTCATCAATTCCACTCCTTAGATATCATTTTAATATCGTGGCAATGTCTTTTTGATATTTAATATATATTATTTTGAATCCTTAGTTTGACTTGGATTTTTTTGATTTTTATCAATTGAGTGGATTTTATAATTACATGTATTGGTTATGTAATCTTTTAATTAATATTCTATTTTTGTACGTACAAGTTTGCTATGTCGCTAAAATAAATCCTCTTAGCAAACCTGATTAGTAAATGGGATTTGTATTTAACTTAATATTAATCAATCATAAAGGACGGTTTATCTAATTGAGAGAAAGGTCTTCTTCGTTTTTTCTCTATAGAGGTTAAATCTTTTATTTAATTATGCTTTAGCTAAAATAATACTTTTTTTAATATTACTTTTACAATTAGAATAAATGAATACAGCATTTGAAGTAATTAAATTAGTCAGGCAAGAGGAAAAGAGAAGTGTCTTTGCCTTCTTCTATGCAGTTGATTCCTTTGATATCTATTTCACAAGCAATCAATTATCTTAACCGCCTCCCTCTAAGCATTTAATAAGGTTAATTCCATATCCATCCAATTTATTTGGGGCGTCAAAAAGACTTGAAATATTGTATAATAAATCTACCTATTAATTAAAATTAGGAAATCAATACCTAAGGAGTTTTGAAATTGAAAAAGGTATCAGTAATTATTGCAGTATATAATACAGAAGAATTTTTAGATGAGTGTTTAACTTCAGTGGTGAATCAAACATATAGTAACTTGGAAGTTTTACTTATTAATGATGGATCATTGGATCAGTCTGGTGCTATCATTAATGAATTTGCCAAGAGGGATAAACGGATTATCTGCTTCCATAATGATGAGAGGAAAGGAGTGAGCGCAGCTCGTAACCTAGGTTTAGATAATGCTACGGGTGAGTTCGTCTACTTCGTTGATAGTGATGATTTTATTGCTCTCGATACAATTGGAAGGTTGGTCGAGAATATTGGGGAACACGATATGCTTACCGGAAAGCGGGTCCGGTTAACTAATAAAGAGGATAGTAAAATCGGGAATATGGTTGAAGAAGAAGCTGATGATGGAATGATAATAGAAGAGATTGAAGAGAAAGTGCAAGAAGGACGTGTACGTTTAAGAAGGGGGATTCAACGCTCGTTCCGTGGTATGTCAATCCTGCACACTCTTATTTCGCGTGATTTTATAAAGGTGAATAATTTGCGGTTTTCAGAAGAAGTTGATTGTTATTCAGATTTATCCTTTATCGTTCCTATCATAAGTGAAATGGGGACATTCCCATTTTTAACACGTTGCTATTATTTCAAGCGCAGGCGCAATGACCCCATCTCTAATCCTGCAGTAATGCAATCGGATCGGGAAAAAAAGGTTTTGGATTTTTTATCAATCTATAATCAGATGAAAGATCAATATGGTATGAACAAACGAGCTGGTTCATATTTAGACTGGTTATTTTTGAATATATATCGAAAACAGATTATCATGCTGTTTTCCAATCAAGGATGTATCGATGAATTTTTTAATAAAGTAGCCGTTTCTGTTGATAAAATTGATGTATCAAAAAGGAAAAAGCTTAATGTTGTAGTGAAAAGAGAGCTAAAGCTGTTACGTAAAAGGAAACTGGAATCTTATAAAAGGCTGATTGGACTCCATCATTTTGCCCGTAATATGAAGAGGGCATTGAAGAGTAGGCAGAAAATGTACATTTATTTATATCGCTCTGTGTTCATGCGTATGCCGCTAAAAGAAAAAACAATCGTATTCGAAAGTTTCTTAGGGAAAAACTATTCGGATAGTCCGAAGTACATTTATGAATATATGCTTGAGCATAATTACGATTTTAAATATATATGGATTTTTAATAAGACAGGGAAAGAGATTCCAGGTAATGCAAAACAAGTGAAACGGTTTAGCTTAGCTTACTATTATTATTTCGCTACATCTAAATTTTCGGTAAGTAATTCACGCCTTCCACTAAAATTGAATAAGCGTGAAGGGAATATCGATTTGCAGACTTGGCATGGAACACCGTTGAAGAAGCTTGTTTTTGATATGAATGATATTTATTCGGCAAATCCCAATTATAAAAAGCATTTCTTTAATCAATCAAGACGTTGGGATTATCTTATTTCACCGAATCAATATTCTTCGGATATATTTAGAAGTGCCTTTAAGTTCGAAAAGGAGATGCTCGAATTCGGTTATCCAAGAAATGATATTTTATATAAAAAGGATAATGAGGAGTCTATCCAGAATTTAAAAGAGAGTCTCCAAATTCCTCTTGATAAAAAAGTGATTTTATACGCCCCGACGTGGCGGGATGATGAATTTTATGAACCTGGAAAGTATAAGTTTGCTATTCAAATGGATTTGCATAAAATGAGAGAACAATTAGGGGATGAATATGTCGTTTTATTACGCATGCATTACTTTATTGCCGATGAGATCGACACAGATGGTTTAGAAGGATTTGTATATAATTATTCAAAATACGATGATATTGCTGAACTTTATTTGATTTCTGATATATTGATCACTGATTATTCTTCTGTATTTTTTGATTATGCAAATTTGAAACGACCAATCTTGTTTTTCACCTATGATCTTGAGAAATATAGAGATACATTAAGAGGATTTTATATAGATATTGAATCAGAAGTGCCTGGTCCATTAGTGAAAACAACGGATGAAATCATTGATGCCGTTACAAATATTGACCAAGTTAAAACTCAATATCAAGAGACGTATGATCGCTTTTACGATAAATTCTGCGGTTGGGATAATGGCAATGCGGCAGAGAATGTCGTGAAAACCGTATTTGGCGAGGATGTAAAATAGTATGTTGTGAATGTATGTTCATCTTCTGTTGCCAATGCAAGTATCGATATTAATGGTTTAGATATACTTTGGTAGTTTTCTGAATGATATAAGGAATGAGAAGTTTAAAGTATTTGTTTATATTTGTGAGGTAGATAATGTTAATTATATTCCGATCTTGAAGAAGCATATTTGAAAGAAAAAGAACAAATTGGAACAAAGTGCTTTTATTCCTCTTGTTAAGACATCCAAGCGGTTTTAGCAAATATTGAAGACATATAAAACAAACGAATTTATTTTCCCTGAATGCCTCAATTGAAGCTGCTAGAGCAGGTGAACACGCTTCTTCATTGAAGAAGTGGCGGCAAGCTTCAATGAACAGGATAATCTCATCAATAAAATAGCAAGAAATTTCCCGAACTTTGAAGAACTGCTTAATGGGTTGAAAAAGCTAGCTCAATCTGACAGGTAATTGTACATTCACTACATTAAAAAGCCGCAGAAAAGAATTTTCTTCTCTGCGGCTTTTTTAATGTGTACCATTTACTGTTCAATCAATTTTCCAAGGTTCGCCATTTCAATAGCACTAACGGCTGCTTCATAGCCTTTGTTGCCTGATTTTGTTCCTGCACGTTCAATAGCCTGCTCGATATTTTCAGTAGTCAACAAACCGAAGATAACAGGTACACCTGTGTCCAGAGAAACTGCTGCCATGCCTTTAGCTGCTTCATTACACACATAATCATAATGAGAAGTAGACCCCCTAATTACTGTTCCAAGGCCGATAACTGCATCATATTTGCCTGTGTTCACTAGTTTTTTCGCAATTAGTGGAAGTTCAAAAGCCCCTGGTACCCACGCTATGTCAACATCATTCTCATCAACACCATGACGCTTAAGGCCATCCAATGCACCGCCTAAAAGCTTGCTTGTAATAAACTCATTAAATCTTCCTACCACGATGCCTACTTTCAACCCTGATCCGATTAATTGTGCTTCAATAATTTTCCCCATGTCCATATCCTCCTAATTTAAAAACAAATGTCAATTTTTTTCGTATTTTTATTTTTCAACCACTTATATCCTTCAAGCATTCGGAATATTTAATTCAAGTTCCTGTTTCTCATATATTTTTCTTTGTTGGAGATAACGAGTTAGCTCGGCAATCGTAATGAATTTAAGATCGAATTTTTCGGCGATAATTTCTAGATCAGATACTCGTGCCATTGACCCGTCTTCATTCATGATTTCACAAATAACGCCTGCAGGAGCAGCCCCGCATAACTTTGCCAAATCTACGGATGCCTCCGTATGCCCTGCCCGTATTAACACGCCACCTTCTTTAGCGACAATCGGAAAAGTGTGACCAGGCCGTTGGAAGTCCCCAGCAACTGAATCTTCTTTAAGAAGCTCCAGAATGGTCAAGGATCTTTCAAATGCACTTATTCCTGTAGAAGTACTTTTATGATCGACACTAACTGTAAAAGCAGTTCCATGATGATCGGTATTTTCACCGACCATAGGATGCAAATTCAATTTTGCCGCCAGTTCTTCGGTAATGGTTGTACAAATCAAACCGCGTCCATGGGTCGCCATAAAATTAATCGCTTCAGGCGTTGCTTTTTCTGCCAATACAACAAAATCACCTTCATTTTCACGGTCTTCATCATCGGATACGATTACTACTTTACCAGCTTTTAAGTCTTCGATCGCTTCTTCTATTGTATGGAACATCTTTTACACCGCCCTTTAATTAAAATCCGTGTTCTGCCAAAAACTCTAAATTCAGTCCTGGTTTTGAATCACTTTTTTTTATTTGATGTATGATATATTTCCCTATCATGTCATTTTCGATGTTAACAATATCGCCAGCTGCTTTCCGCCCCAATATTGTGTCTTGATGAGTCAGGGGAATCAGAGATACAGTAAGCAGGTTTCCCTCTATCCCGAAAATTGTCAAGCTCGTACCATCAATGGCAACTGACCCTTTTGGGATGCAAAATGTACTGAGTCCTTCTTCCAATTTGATCACATAATACACAGCATTTTCTTTTCGCTCTTTTTTTATTATCGTTCCTGTACCATCAATATGGCCTGAAACAAAATGGCCGCCAAACCTGCCCTGTGCACTCATGGCACGTTCCAGATTCACAGGTGATCCCAGTTTTAACGTCCGGATTGAAGAAGCTTTGACCGTTTCTGGCATCACGTCGACAGTAAACAGACTTTGCGTGAAAGACGTTACCGTTAAGCAAACTCCGTTGACAGAAATACTGTCCCCCAGATGTACATCTTCGAGGATTTTCTCAGAACGAATCGCCAACTCCATGCTGCTTTTGCCTTTTTTCAAGGAATGGACGGTACCGATATCCTCAATGATTCCCGTAAACATGTTTTTCCCCCTTTTATAGAATATAAAAAACCCCTTAGATTGACCTAAGGAGTTAGCAGGAGAAATGAGTGAAAAATTGTATACCTAAAAAGCCTAAAATTTTCATTTTTGAAAAATTAGGCGCACGTATACACTTGGGTTCCACACGTCCTTCTCCCATCCAGACTATACTGTCGGCTTTGGAATCTCACCAAATCCTGCCTTTATCAGGCTCGCGGGCTTAGAATTTCTTCATCACCGCCGGTTGGGATTTTCACCCGACCCCGAAGGACTAAATTATTATGAATCTCTGAATATTTTATCACCTTAAAGTAAAGATGTAAAATTTCTAATCTTAAATGAATCATTAGTAACAAGAACTTACTATGTATAAGAAAAAATGTACATATTTTTCTTATAGACCTCCTATGTGCTCAAAATGGTTAAATAAGTAAAATTAGTGTTCATTATTATTGCGCTTTTGATTAACTTAATTATCATTTAAACAAACATTAATGAAGTGGAGCATGCCTCTTTCGACCTATGCCCTTTTTCCATTTAATTAGGCTGGGTAAGCGTCGCAGCCATCGCTGACATTTCTTACTATCTCACCTATAGTAGCTGGAAAGGATTTGAGATATCTAATGTAACCGGGACGATTGTCATGATGATTGCAGCAACAATCCTGGCCTTTGTCTTCGCAGTTAAAATCCGGGATTGGTGCTATCCGCTTGTCTTCTTCTGGGCGTTCATCGGCATTGGTGTACGGAACAGCACTCTCTACCCGACAATCACCCCTTTATCCTACATCCTGGCTGTTCTAATCCTTATCTTTCACCATTTTCATCAAAAAAACCGGGAAATAATCCGGGAAATGGGGTCTGACCCCAGCTAAAAGGCTTGCTGAAGATCGTGCCAGATGTCCTGCCAAGCTTCGAGGCCTACTGAGAGGCGGATAAGCTGGTCGCTGATCCCCATTTGATGTCTGGATTCTTCAGGAACTGCCGAGTGAGTCATGGTAGCTGGATGCTGAATCAATGTTTCGGCATCTCCTAGGCTGACAGCTATTTTGATAAGTCTCAAGTTATTCAGGAATTTCTGGGCATCCTGCTTCGTACCTTGCAATTCAAAGGAGATAAGGCCCCCACCATGTTTCATCTGTTTTTCCATTATATAATGGGCCGGAGAACTAGTATCCCCTGGATAATATACATTCTTCACCTGGGGGTGCTGTTTCAGCTCCCGAAAGATTTCCCACGCATTGGCAGAGTGCCGGTCCATCCTAACCGGTAAAGTCTTTAACCCCCGCAGTAGTAGCCACGCATCAAACGGCGAAATAATTCCTCCGATATCTTTCTGAGTCGTTACCGCTACCTGATTGATAAACTCTTTCTTTCCAACTACAAGACCTGCAACGACGTCTCCATGTCCACAAAGATACTTCGTCGCACTATGAAGGACGACATCACAGCCATAGTCAAGGGGCTTCTGTAAATAAGGTGTCGAAAAAGTATTATCGACTACAACCGGCACATTGCATTCTTTCGCGACTTTCATGACCATTTGTAAATCAATCATTTTCATAGTCGGATTAATAGGGGTTTCCACATAGATGCAGGCTGTTTCTGGACGGATCATCTTCCTTAACTGTTCCTCTGTATCCATATCACAAAAATCATGATTGATACGATATTTACTTTTCATCAACTGAAGGAGGCCAAACGTACAACCATATAATCCTTGTGAACACAAGATGTGGTCATCTGTTTTAGTTAATGCAAAAAGTACAGCCGATACCGCAGCCATACCTGAGCTGAAAGCAAGCCCTGCTTCCCCGCCCTCCAATGCCGCAATCTTGTCTTCAAGCACCTGTACCGTTGGATTTCCAAGACGCGAATAAATATATCCATCTTCTAAACCGGCAAAACGTCTTTCTCCTTGCTCAGCCGTTTCGAAAGTAAATGTTGAGGTTTGAAACAGTGGTGTTGTTAAGCTTCCTAAATGCTCCTTCGAGTCATATCCTTCATGAATTACTGCCGTTTCAATATGCTTATATTTCTCTGCCATACCGTCTCCTCCTCACCAATGTCTATTTCTATCATATGTCAATATCCCATATAAAGGAAGCGTTTTCATTTGTGTTTTCCACTCATTATTAAACTCCTATCTTCAGCAATATGCTATAATTTTACAATCATTCAATTTTCTAATTTTGACTATTCATAGATAAGGATTTTTGGAGGGGAAACGATGAACAAAGTCATTTTTGGTTTACTTGTCATTTTAACGACTGCTTTAATGGGTTCGTCATTCGCTATCGGAAAAATAGGATTAGCTTATACTTCTCCCATGTTGCTTGCAGCCATAAGATTTATCCTTGCAGGTTTGATCATGGCCATAATTGTTAAACTCATCAAACGACCTCATCCAAGCAAGACCATAGACTGGGCTAAATTGGCTATCATCGGTTTATTCCAGACAGCTGGTGTCATGGGCTGCATCTTTGTAGGCCTTAGAACCATTTCAGCAGGGGAACTTTCGATTTTGACGTTTATGAATCCTTTATTAGTTATCATTTTTGGAACGCTCTTTTGTAA
The DNA here is from genome assembly GCF_001273755.1 of Peribacillus butanolivorans. Taxonomy (GTDB): domain Bacteria; phylum Bacillota; class Bacilli; order Bacillales; family DSM-1321; genus Peribacillus; species Peribacillus butanolivorans. The sequence goes on along the minus strand of NZ_LGYA01000001.1, from coordinate 170,956 downwards.
AACAAGATACGCCCCACAGCAATGGGCAGGGGTTTTCCTAGGATTTATCGGTGTCTTTATCACAATGGGGGCACATCTTGATTTAAAAACAGGAACCCTTCTCGGATTGATGTCAGCCATTTCCTGGTCCCTCGCCACCCTGTTGATGAAAAACTGGGGACACGCAATCGACACTTGGGTCATGTCAGCCTATCAAATGCTTTGCGGAGGGGTACTGCTGCTTATTGGCTCTTATCTTTTTGAACAGCCCTTTTTCATAATCACAACGGCATCCATGCTTATTTTATTATGGCTAGCCATTATGGCTTCTATCGTACAATTTTCAATTTGGTTTTTCCTACTACAAAAAGGAGATTCCGCCAAAACGAGTGCCTTTCTATTTCTAGCTCCCTTTTTTGGTGTCTTATCTGGTTTCATCTTGCTAGATGAACCGGTCCACTGGTACGTTGCGTTAGGTGGTTCACTCATCTTCGTAGGGATCTTTCTGGTTAACTGGACATCCCATCAAGTTGCAACAATAGAAAAGTCCATGTAGAGTGTTCTTCAAAAAAAATTCTCACTGTAGGAGGGAACAAGAAAATGAGTGGAGATGATACGCTATTGTTTATACACTTGTTCGTTATCCCATCAATAAGTGCTATGTGTTTTCTTAATTTGGTTTCACTTTTGAAAAATCTAAAAGCAGGTAAAAGTATTCATAACCAAACGATTTTGGGAGCTGTTCTTTGTTATATTTTATTCATGACGTTAATGATTGGTTTAGAGGGTATGTATTAATACACCTGCCTAGTCTTGATAAAAAAAGTAGAGACAGCCTGCATGGCCATCTCTACATTCAAAAATTATTCTTCGACTACGATGTTTCCACCATAGAATGTTACTTTCGTTAACGGAATCTCAAGTTCACGTGCCATTTTTTTCAATTCTCGCTCTTCTCTTTCCGTTACAATCGAGATAACCGTGCCATTTGCACCCGCACGCCCTGTTCTCCCGGATCGATGAATATATTGGTCAATGTTTTCAGCCATATCAATATGAACGACGGCTGTCAGCCCTTTAATATCAAGTCCGCGAGCCGCCACATCTGTTGCCATCAACATCGGAGATTTACCTGAACGAAGCTTGCGCAGCGCTTTCTCACGGTCTACTTTATTAGATTCACCGTGAAGGACACCCATTTCAACGCCTTTATAACTCAACTTTTCATGTAAGACGCTCAGCTCTGCGATATCGTTTAAAAAGGCAAGAGCTTTCACATCTTTCAGCCTCGTGATTTTCTCAAGAATCTTGGACTTTTCCCGTCTCTCAACAACAAAGTAAAGATGGTCTACTTTTGACTCCATTTTTTCATGCTTATCGACCTTGATCATTTCTGGTTCGTTCATGAATCCACGAGCCACTTTTTCCGTTTCCTCTGGTAGAGTTGCAGAAAACACCATGATTTGGCGGTCTTTAAGCGTAGTTTTGATAATATTATTAATCGTTCCCATATGCTCGGGAATAATTAATTGGTCACCTTCATCGAGGACAATTGTTTTTACTTCGTGCATCTTCAATTTCTTTTGGGCAATCAATTCATAAATCCGTCCTGGTGTTCCAGCAATGACCTGTGGATGCTTCTTCAGTTTGTCCAACTGACGTTTTACATTCGCTCCACCGATGAATGCTGCACCTGAAATACCGCTTCCTTCTGACCAAATCCGGATTTCTTCATTAATCTGCATGACCAATTCACGTGATGACGCCAAAATTAAAGCTTGGGGAGATTTTTTATCAGGATCTATTTTTTCAAGCAATGGCAGTAAATAAGCAAGTGTCTTTCCTGTTCCCGTAGGTGATTCAGCCATGATGTCTTTTCCTTCTACAATTACAGGAATCGCTTTCGTTTGAATCGGAGTAAGTTGGCCGAAGCCAGATTTTTTCCAGGCCTCCTGGATAAATAGCTTTCTATCGTTCACTAATGCTGGTAATTCGCTCATATCGTTCTCCTTTAATAAAAAAACTTTTCATATACTCTATAGTACCATTTGTTAAAGCGTAGTAGCCAACGGAATCCGAATTGTAACCGTGGTTCCCTTATTTTTCTCACTTTCAAAATGCATCTCTCCGTCGAGGCGATGAATAATCTTCTGGCAGATTGCAAGTCCGATTCCTGTGCCCCTTTCCTTCGTCGAATAAAAAGGTTCACCGATTCGTTTCAAGCGCTCAGGCACCATACCTATTCCATTATCACTCACACTGATTACAGCATGATCATCAATGACATCCAAGGATATGTCTATATTCCCATTATCACTAACCGCTTCAATGCTATTCTTGACAATATTAATGACCATCTGTTTAAGTTCGATGGAATCAGCCATAATATAAACCGGCTCGGCTTTTTTTACCTGATACCCCATCTCAATATTATTCAAATTCGTCTCTGCTTTCATTAACGTATATACTTGTTGTAAACAGTCACCAAGATCAATTTTACATAAAGCAACATCCTGTTTTTTCCCTAGAACCAGCAGCTCACTCGAAATAATATTAATTCGATCAATTTCCTTTAACATGATATCAGAATGCATCGGGTTGACTTCTTTCGTCATATCCATTAACTGCACGAACCCTTTTAGCGATGTCAGCGGATTCCTTATCTCATGTGCGACGGCAGCAGCCAGATGTCCGATTACAGATAACTTTTCAGACATGATCATCAATTCCTCTTCTCGCCGCAATTCGGTAATATCCCTGACGATTGCATATACTCCAAGCATTTCCGTTTGAACAATAATTGGCAAAAAAGTTACACGAATTATCCGCTTTTCATCACTCATATTCTGGATGGTCGTTTCGAATTTAACAGCCTCTCCTTGAAGGGATTGTGTAAAGAAAACAGATACTTTTTCACTTTCATTCCAGTTGATAAAATGATTGGCATTTTTGCCCTTCAAGTTGTCACTTTGGTGACCTAACAGCTTTTCAGCCTCCGGGTTAATTGAAACGACATTTCCTTCGAGGTTCAATTCAAGGACACAATCCGGATTATGCTTGAACAACGACTGATATTGCTCATCCTTCAGATTAAATTCCTGTTGAGAGCGCAACATTTTCCCAGTCCAATATCGGATTATAATATATAAAAAAATCCCGGTAATGAAAATGAACATCCACCCTTTGGAATGCTGAAACATCGCATATGTCTGGACATCTTCTTTTGCCTGGGTCATCGAGAAGGAATCTGTAATGATAATCCATAAGACCCCAATGATTATATATATAATAGCTACTTTAATTGCAATTTTATGAGACTGGTTCATTTTATATCCTTTGTAGTTGTTTTTGGTTTATTATTCCCAAACCACTCAAAAAAAGTCCTCATGTTTTACACATAAGGACTTTACGAATATTGTACCATATATTTTGGTTATTTATCATATAAAAAACGCCGCCCATTTGATTGAGCAGCGTCAATAATTAAGAGAGATTTTTTACAGCTTGATTGAAATCCTCTTCTATCTCTTTAGAAGGTTTGGCTGATAACAGGCTAAAAAACACGACTGCTATTGTACCAGCAATAAATCCAGGGATGATTTCATAGACTTCAGCAAATTTATCAATCATTTCCCAGACGATCACAGTTGCGGTACCCACAATCATTCCTGCTAGTGCGCCCCATTTGGTCATCCGTTTCCAGTAAAGACTTAACAAAATGACCGGTCCAAATGCTGCTCCAAACCCAGCCCAGGCATAACCGACCAATTTAAGAATCGTACCACTAGGGTTGAAAGCTAAAATAAGGGCAATAGCAGCTATCGCTAATACACCAAATCGTCCAACCAGCACTAATTCCTTATCCGATGCATTCGGGCGAATAAACTGCTTATAGAAATCATCAGTCAGCGCACTAGCGGATACTAACAGTTGAGATGCAATCGTACTCATGACCGCTGCTAAAATCGCTGCTAATAAGAAGCCTGTAATCAAAGAAGGAAATAGTTCTTTAGCCAGAATGATGAAGACAGACTCGGCATTTTTTTCCCCTAAAGGTCCGCTTGTCAGATTAAAATAAGCGATTCCGACCAATCCCGTAAACATCGCTCCTACGATAGCGAAAATCATCCAGCCCATACCGATTCGTCGTGCGCTTTTCAATTCTTTTACAGATGAAATCGCCATGAATCGAACGATGATATGAGGCTGACCAAAATAACCAAGACCCCATGCTAGCAACGATATAATACCAATAGTTGAAGTTCCTTCAAAAGCATGTAATAAATTCGGATTAATCGATTTTATTTCATTAATGGTAGGATCCCAGCCGCCAATATTTACAATCGTGACAACAGGGACTAAAATTAAGGCAATGAACATGATCGTACCTTGTACAAAATCCGTCCAGCTAACCGCAAGGAAACCGCCAAATAATGTATAAAGAATAACAACACTCGCTGTCAGCCAGATGCCCCAGCGGTAATCCATATTAAAAGCAGTTCGGAAAAGCTCCCCACCCGCTACCATACCTGAAGAGGTGTAAAAGGTGAAAAAGATTAAGATGACTAAGGCTGATACCACTTTTAATATTCGAGAACTATCTTTAAACCGATTTCCCAAAAAGTCCGGTATCGTAATCGAATTGTCGGCCACTTCCGTATATGTCCGAAGTCGCGGCGCTACAAATAACCAATTTAAATAAGACCCTGCACACAGGCCGACAACAATCCACCCGGCACTTAAGCCGCTTATGTACATCGCACCAGGAAGACCCATTAACAGCCATCCGCTCATATCGGAAGCCCCTGCACTTAATGCGGTTACAGCCGGGCCCAAGTTGCGGCCTCCAAGCATATAATCGGTTAAGTTGGCAGTTTTCCGATAAGCTAAATAACCAATTAATAGCATACCTGCCATATATATTCCAATAGATATTATTACTCCATAATCCAAAAATATATCCTCCTATTACTTATTTATTTTGTGATAAAAAAGGTTCATTTTTATCTTGTAAGCTTATCAGAAAAAAAATCATATGTTAAGAAGTTCTTGCAACTATCTACTATTTCACATTCAATAATAATTAAGATATAAATAGATTATCGATGCAAGATATAAGATTAGATTATAAGGAGGAATTCGCCATGCAACCCTATATCAATCAACCAGATGGAGTCTTTCCCTCAGTTTGCTCTCTTGATTGTCCTGATCAATGCGGCTTACTTTTGCACAAAAAAGATGGGAAAATCATTAAGGTGCAAGGAGACCCAAACCATCCTGTTACTAAAGGAAATATTTGCAACAAAGTCCGAAACATGACAGCTCGCATATATGACCCCAAACGTCTTCAGCAGCCATTAAAGCGGATCGGCTCAAAAGGAGAAGGGAATTTTGTTCCAATCAGCTGGAAGGAAGCCCTTGACACAATCACTTCAAAATGGAAAAACTTAATTGAACAGCATGGCCCAGAAAGCATCCTTCCTTACAGCTTTTATGGAAACATGGGAAACCTCAGTGCAGAAGGAATGGATCGTCGGTTCTTTCATAAGCTCGGGGCAAGCAGACTTGAACGTTCCATTTGTAACGCGGCCGGTTCTGTTGGCTATAACTATACGATGGGTGGTTCGTTCGGCATCGACCCGGAAGAAACGATTCAAACAAAGCTTTTTATCCTGTGGGGCATTAACGCTGTGAGCACAAATATGCACCAAGTAACAATTGCCCAGCAGGCCCGAAAAAACGGGGCAAAAGTTGTGGTCATTGACGTACATAAGAACCAAACTGGAAAGTGGGCCGATTGGTTCATTCCTATTCTGCCCGGAACTGATAGTGCTCTCGCTCTCGGTTTAATGCATATTTTATATGCCGAAAATCTAGTCGACCAACCTTTCTTAGATGAATACACTGTGGGCTCCGCTGAATTATGCGAGCATGTCCGCCAATATGACCCTGCCACCGTCTCAGCGATTACAGGTGTTCCAATTGATGACCTATATGAGTTGGCACGAATGTACGGTAGCACGACTCCTTCATTCATACGAATAGGAAACGGTCTGCAGCACCATGATAATGGCGGCATGGCCGTACGGACCATCGCCTGCCTTCCTGCACTTACCGGTCAATGGCTTGTGAAGGGCGGTGGCGCGATAAAGGGGAATTCAGGATACCTGGCTTTTAATACCAATGCCCTAAGACGTCCTGACCTTTTGAAGGATAAAACAACACGTATCATTAATATGAACCAAATCGGTCAAGCCCTTTTTGAAAAAGAAAACCCGATTCTTTCCTTATTTATATACAGTTCCAATCCAGCCCTTGTCGCTCCGAATGCGAATAAAGTGCAGGAAGGTCTGATGAGAGAAAATCTATTTACTGTGGTCCATGATTTATTCTTAACAGAAACGGCAATGTATGCCGACATCGTCCTGCCTGCTGCTTCATCTTATGAAACGGAGGATTTTTATAATTCATACTGGCATAATTACGTCCAAATACAAAAACCTGTAGTGGAAAAGTATGGAGAGTCGAAATCAAATGTCGAATTATTCAAACTGTTAGCCTGTGGTATGGGCTTTGAAGAACCAGCTTTTAGAGATTCAGAGGATGATATGATACGCCAGGCACTCAATTTTCCAGATAACCCGTATTTAGAAGGAATTACTTATGAATCCCTTTCAGAAAGTCAATTTGTCAAAGCCAAGATGAGTCCGCTGTTCCCGGGTAAACTGCAGACACCGAGCGGCAAAATCGAACTCTATTCTGAACAGATGAAGAAGCATGGATACGAACCGCTACCAACGTATACGCCAATCGTCAAAGACAGTGACCTGCCATTTTTATTCATACCAGCACCTAATCACAATTTCTTGAATTCAACTTTTTCCAATAACGAAAAACATATCTCTATGGAAAAAGAGCCGAAACTACACATGAATACGGCAGATGCCCTAAAATTAGGAATAGATACAGGAGATATGGTCCGTATCTGGAACGAGCGCGGTGAATGTGTGCTAACTGCTGCTCCCGGGGAAAATGTGTTAGCCGGTGTTCTTGTCAGCCAAGGCTTATGGCAGATCACACCTGAAACAAAGCAACATGTCAATGCACTTACTCCAGACAGGGTGGCAGATATGGGAAATGGCGCCGTTTTCTTTTCAGGCCGGGTTGATCTATTAAAACTGTGAAATTATAGTCGTATCGTATTTGATTGATTATCATGTTTTATGCTCATTACTGAAAAGTGTCTATTATTCATTTTATTTTGAGTGCATTTTTTAAAAAATGTTCAATTTCTGGAGTTTATCTACGATTCTGGAGTTATATTTACGTTTCTAGAATTTCATTTCCACAAAAAGGCTGTTCCTTAAGGAACAGCCTTTTCATCTAGCTATTTACTCTTCATCAAACCATCCTGTTGGTTGAATATCCAAGTTGTTATTAATTTGCTTCACTTCTGTGTAAGCCTCGTATCCGAAAGTACCTAGCTCACGGCCATTTCCGCTTTGTTTGAAGCCGCCCCAAGGAGCTTCGTTATATGTCGGGTGATAAGAATTTATCCACGTGATACCAGCACGTACTTTTTTGATGACACGGTACGCCTTAGCGATATCATTCGTAAACACCGCTCCAGCTAAACCATATTTCGTGTCATTGGCCAGTCGAAGAGCTTCTGCCTCGTCCTTGAACTTTTGAACGACAAGTACTGGTCCAAAAATTTCTTCCTGCACGATACGCATTTCAGGTGTTGTATCAACAAAAATCGTTGGTTCAACAAAGTACCCATTTTCCAAGCCCTCTCCTTTAATCCGGTTCCCACCAACGATTAATTTGGCTCCTTCTTCTTTTCCAATTTCGATATACGATAAAATTTTGTTCATATGGGCTTCAGAAACGACTGGTCCCATATGAGTTTTTTCATCAGAACCTGACCCCACTTTAATTTGTTTCGCTTTCGCGGTAAGACTTGCAATAAATTGATCATAAATGGACTCTTCCAAAAGTAATCGAGAGCCCGCTGAACATACTTGTCCTTGGTTACAGAAGATCCCGAATAAAGCGTAATCAACAGCAGTCTCAAAGTCAGAGTCTGCAAATACGATATTAGGGGATTTCCCACCAAGCTCCAAAGTCACTTTTTTCAAATTCCCTAACGATGCTTCCATGATTTTACGGCCTGTTGCTGTTCCGCCTGTAAAGGCCACTTTATCAATTTCCTCATGTTCAGCAATGGCCTGTCCGACAACTGTTCCTGCCCCTAATACTAGGTTTGCGACACCTTTGGGTACTCCGACCTCTTCCAAGATTTCGAATAGTTTAACAGCCGTTACTGGTGTTACTTCTGATGGTTTGAAAACGACGGAATTTCCTGCAGCTAGCGCCGGAGCCAATTTCCAGGCTGACATCAACAAAGGGAAGTTCCAAGGAATAATTTGCCCGCAAACTCCGATTGGTTCCCGGATGACCATTGCTTGCTGACCGTCAGGCACTTCATACGTCTGTCCTGTCGGTTTAGTAGCCAATCCTGCATAATATCTAAAACAGGCTGCTGCATCATCTATATCAAAACGAGCTTCGCGCAATGGTTTTCCATTATCCAACGTTTCCAAAGCAGCTAGTTCTTCAGCCTTTTCTTCTAATTTATCGGCAATTTTGAATAAAAGTCTGGCTCGCTCCACTGCCGGAGTTCCCCACCATCCGCCTTCATAGAAAGCATATTTAGCTGCCTCAACCGCTGCATCGACATCCTTCTGTGTTCCTTCTGCAGCTGTAGCAATAACTTCTCCCGTAGCCGGATTCAATACATCCCTTTTTTCACCCGAAGTCGAACTCACCCATTCCCCATTGATAAACATCTTTAAGTCTAGTGCTTCCGTTCCTTCTTTTTGTGTGTTATTTTGTAAAGTTTCCTGCATTTTAATTCCTCCTCGGTTTTAAGTTATCTACCTATATACAAGATATAAGCAAGATTCATGCCAGTTTGAAATATTAGGTAAAATCGCATTTTCTTTCTCTTCCCTGTCCCATATAAATTCAATCGTGAATTTTCTATTCATTTTTGCATAATAACTTTAGTCAATCTTCTCTACTTTCGCCACAACCTCTTTATTTCTATTAAAAGATTCATAAAAAATATATTTAGAAGAAATATATTTTCTCAAAAATAAAGAGATGAGCAGCTGCTCATCTCCATACTTTTTCATTATTAATTCCGATTAAAAATGACCAGCTTCATTTCCGTCATTTCTTCAATCGCATACTTTAACCCTTCACGGCCCATCCCGCTTTTTTTGACTCCGCCATATGGCATGTTGTCGACGCGATATGTTGGGATATCATTTATGATAACGCCACCGACTTCCAGTTTTTCAGCTGCAGTAAGGGCCAAATTGATATTGTCTGTATAAACCCCTGCCTGCAAGCCAAATTCGGAATCATTGACCAAATCAATTGCTTCTTCAACCGACGACACCTTATTGATCAAAACAATAGGAGCAAAGACTTCCTGACAGGATACCTTAAGCTTCGCATCCACCTCCAGTAAGACAGTAGGATGCAGGATATTCCCTTCAGATTTACCTCCTGCTGCAACAACGGCACCGTACTGTTTTGCTTCACTGATCCAGTCCAGACTGCGTTCTACATCACCAGCGCTTATTAACGCTGAGACATCCACTGCCGGGTCCAAAGAATCGCCGAGTATTAGTCCCTTCGTTGCCTCAGAGAATTTTTCTACAAACTCGTCATACACCTCTTCATGAACATATGCTCGCTGTAAGGAAATACAGACTTGCCCTTGAAAAGCAAATGCTGCCGTTACACACCGTGGGATAATTTTATCAATATCAATCCCTTTATCCACAATAACCGCTGCATTGGAACCAAGTTCAAGACTCACTTTCTTCAAGCCCGCCTTGTTACGGATACCGATTCCTACAGCAGGGCTTCCGGTGAATGAAATGCTCTTCACCCGTGAATCAGTCACTAATTTATCACCAATTACCGAACCACTCCCCGTAATCAGATTAAACGCTCCATCAGGAAGATCTGTTTCGGCTAATAGCTCAGCTAGTAATAGCGATGATAGTGGCGTTTGGCTCGCAGGTTTCAAGACAATCGGGTTTCCAGCAGCAATGGCCGGTCCGACTTTATGAGCTACCAGGTTCATCGGGAAATTAAAAGGAGTAATTGCACCCACTACGCCAATTGGCTCGCGTACGGTGTAACCAATTCTACCTTCCCCGTCAGCTGTCGCATCCATCGTTAATGTTTCTCCATGAATTCTCTTTGCTTCTTCTGCTGCAAATTTATATGTGGCAATCGTCCGGGAGACTTCTCCTATCGCTGTTTTGATCGGCTTCGCTGCCTCTTTAGCAATAATTTCAGCTGCCTCATCTTTACGGCTTTCCAAAAGAGTTGCAAGCTTTTCAAGAATGGCAGCCCGTTTATGACTTGGCAGAGCAGCCATTGCTTTTCTAGCTTGATAAGCTGAGTCTATCGCCAACTCAACCTCTTCAGGGGTAGCAGCCGGAATCTCCGCTAAAACCTCCCCGCTATAGGGAGACTTTAGTGTCGTGAACTTTTGGGCTTCTTTCCATTTTCCATTAATAAATAGTTTCTTTTTCAGAGTTTCCGTCATTACCATCCTTTTCACCTCTTATAAAATTTCTTTTTCGACAGCTGTAAATGTTTCATCCAGGATTTCAATTATTCTTTCGACTTCTGATTTAGTTATGATTAAAGGTGGTGCAAACACGAGTGTATCTTGATCAAACGTAACAGACCGGCAAATTAAACCATTCTTCGCAGCTTCAGCTACAAGTCTTGGTGCTAGCTGTGTTTCAAAGCCTTCCCCGGTTTGTTTATCTTTGACAATGGAAATGCCTCCAATAAGACCAAGTGCTCTAACATCCCCAATAATCGGGTGTTTGCTTTGTAGCTTTTTAAAGCCCTCAAGCAATTCTAAGCCACGCTGTTTCGAGTTTTCTATTAAGTTTTCGCGTTCAATAATTTCAATATTTTTCAAGGCGACAGCACAAGCCATAGGGTGCCCACTGTATGTGTATCCATGTAAAAGCGTGCCTTTAGACAGGGCTATAAAATCCTGATGCATCTTATCATTAAGGACCACGCCACCTAACTGGGCATATCCGCTCGACACACCTTTTGCAAAGCACATCATGTCTGGCACAACACCGAAGTGCTCAATTCCAAAATACGTACCTGTTCTTCCGAAGCCTGTAATGACTTCATCCGTTACCATTAAAATGCCGTATTCATTACAAATCTCTCTTACTTCCTTAAAATACCCTTCAGGAGGTAGATTCACGCCGCCAGCTCCTTGAATCGGTTCCGCGATAAATGCAGCAATCGTTTCTGGCCCTTCTTGTTCGATGACCTTACGCAAATCTTCAATGGAAGAACCATCTACATAACAAAAATCCGGAGCGATGGAATTCGTGAAGTCACGGAATGGTTTCAAGCCTGTTGCACTTGTCGCTCCCATTGCCACCCCATGATAGGATTTCGAACGGGAAATAATCTTTTGACGATTAGGCTGCCCTTTTAAAATCCAGTAGTGACGGGCAAGTTTAATCGCTGTATCATTCGATTCCGATCCACCTGAAGTGAAGAAAACAGCATTCAAATCCCCAGGAGCAATTGAAGCAATTTTAGCAGCTAAACGAATAGCCGGCTCATTGCTGAAGGTAGCAAAACTGGAGGTAAACGCTAACTTTGCCATCTGTTCTTTCGCCACTTCAGCCAACTCTTCTTGTCCATGCCCAATATTCACATTCCAAAGTGAGGCCATGCCATCGATGACGGTTCTACCCGTGACGTCCGTAAGATATATTCCTTTACCTTCTGTAAAAATGAAACTTGGACCATCCGCCTGCTGTTGTGCAATTGCTGTAGTCGGATGAATAAAATGCTTTTTATCCAAATCGATTAATTCCTGAATCCCCGTCTTCTCTTTAATCATGTAAAAAACACCCTTCTCTCACGTAATAGATTTTTTATAATTTTCTATAAGTATTTATATAGCAAGATGCATGCCAAAGTATATGAGCTTTATATAATAGTATTCAGAGAGAAAGTGATTCATAAATAAATCAAAAATAGCGCGTATTGATTCGAATATAAATCAATCGATTCATATTCAAATCAAACATATTTAAATTTCCATTTTTCAACAAATATTAATACTTATTTACTAATATTGTCGTTTTTTGCATTTAATTTCTTAATGATGTTACATAACCTGACATAAATTATTGAATTTTTGAAAAATTTGTATTATTATCATGTTAATAACATTTTCATTTCCCTTTTGAGCCCTCGGTTAATCTAAAATGAAAGAAGTTGATATAAATGCAGGTAGGCTTTGAACTGTATCAAAAGCAAACTTTGAAGTTAGCTTTGACCCCTCAATTACAGCAATCGATCAATATTCTACAATATTCTGCACATGAACTTATAGATTTTTTACACCAACAGGCTAACGAAAATCCTGTTCTCGAAATAACCGAAACATTTAAAGACCCTCTCGCCTCTCTCTCTGAATCTGGTATACGTACAAATAAAATAAACACTCAGGCAGGAGGATCTTCGGCTACAAGTAAAGGATTCAATGGAGACAGTGATTATAACCCTATCAATAATTATTCAGTAAACACAGAAACACTAGAAAATCATTTACTAGAACAAGTGAGTATGCTGAAATTCTTGAAACCTCTTGAAAGAAAGATCCTCGCATTTTTAATTGGAAACTTAAGCGAATATGGATTTCTTGAAGTGGATGCAGATTGGGCAGCCTCTCTTTTTTCCGTGTCTATGGAAGAAATTGAAGACATGATTCAAGTTCTGCAATCCCTTGACCCCATCGGAGTGGGTGCCAGAGATTTGACTGATTGTTTACTCATTCAGCTGCGTGAGCATGAGCATTATAATGAATTAGCGTACACTATTATAGATAAGCACTTAACAGATTTAGCTGAAAAGCGTTACAAGAAAATAGCCAACCTTTACAAAGTAACTATTCAGGAAGTCCAAGAGGCATCAGATTTTATCCGCACGTTAAATCCCCGTCCCGTCAGTCATTTTTCTAATGATATGACCCATTACATCGTTCCGGACGTATTCGTAGAAAAAGAAAAGGATGGCTATCTGATTACGGTTAACAACAGTTTCGCACCTAAACTATCAATCAACCATTACTATACGAATATATTAGCCACTAAGCCGGGCGACCCAGCTAAAGATTACGTCAAAAATCACTTAAATGATGCTCAATTACTGATTAAAGGTCTTGAACAAAGGCAAATGACCCTTTACAAAGTGACAGCAACCATTGTAGAGGAACAACAGGATTTTTTCTTGAAAGGGATTGCTGGATTAAAACCTATGACACTGAAAGATATTTCCGAAAAACTCCAGCTTCATGAATCAACAATCAGCAGGGCCACGAGCAATAAATATATCCAAACTCCGCAAGGCCTCTTCAAATTAAGGAACTTCTTTACTAGAGGCTTAAACCGAGTGAACAGCCAAGAAACCGAATCCACTCTTACCATCAAAGAAAAAATAAAAGTCTTGATCGCCGATGAAGATAAAATAAAGCCTTTTTCTGACCAAAAACTTTGTCAAATATTTGAAAATGAAGGAACCAAAATATCCCGTCGGACCATCGCAAAATACCGTGAAGACCTCGGTATACCTGGATCTTCTAAACGCCGGAGATTTTGAAACAAAAAAACTAGCTGTGTAAAAGTACAGCTAGTTTTTTTCTCTTTATAGTTAAACTTTAACATCGGGAAACGGCAGCACTAGTTTGAACGACTTCCCATTTATCGTCTTCTCCTCTGACTTTACTCTGACCGATACAATCAAAAGCAACTGAAGAAACGACAGCCCGATGATACCCTATCACAACATTCCTCTCCACATGCCTACACTCAATATGCGTAGTGGATTGTAATTCGAGAGAGAGGATAAGATTGGAGTCAAATTTGTTCACTGTTTTTCCTGTTTTTATTATTAAAAGTATAAAGCTACATCACCAAATTTTCTCCTCACTAGCATGAATGAAGGTACAAAGAGTTTTATTTTTTACCCCACTTATCTTCAAAAATAAGATCATCCTTAGACCGTCTCTTTTCCCAGTTGGCTAATTCAAGAATAGGTTTATCCGGGTATTGATCAGTATAGCCAACCGACATAAGTGCGATAGGCTCGACGTGCGGCGGTATATCCAAAATATCACGGATATCATTTTTCTTGTAAAAGCTGACCCATCCCATTGCTAATCCCTCGGCACAGGCAGCTAGCCACATATTCTGAATCGCACAGGCAGTGGATAGAATATCGGTTTCTGGAATCGAGTTCCGCCCCAACACATGGGAACCTCCCCGTGTCGGGTCACAGGTTACACAGATGGTATATGGTGCTTCTTTTAACCCTTCAACTTTCAAACTAAGAAATTTATTTTCTTTTCCGCCTTCATAATGAATTGCGAGCGCTCTTCTCTCTTTATCGGCTGCCCAGGCCAAGCGGTTTTTGATTTCCTGAGATGAAACAACAATAAAACTCCAAGGTTGCATAAATCCTACAGACGGGGCATGGTGTGCCGCATCCAAAATTCTTTGCAGTATTTCCTTTGAAATGGGATCGGGTAAAAAACTCCTGATATCCCTTCGATTATAAATAGCTTTATATACGGCTGCTTGTTCGTCATTAGTAAACATAGTTCTCCCCCAATATTTCCGGCTTCTCAGAAATTTATCTAAAAATTCAATATAAATGTTACAGGTAAACCATTACAATTAAAAGTAACTTCGACACAGAAAAGGAATGATGGGAACAAAGCTGAAAAAGAATGTCCTGCTTATCGTTGTCGATATCCAAAAGGCATTCGATGATCCTAATTAGGGCAGGCGCAACAATCCTCAGGCAGAATTTACTATTGCCCGGTCCATTCAAGCATGGCGGGTGTCTAGTCGGCAGGTAATTTATATACTGTACTTATCTGAATCAAAGGATTCCCTCTTTTATCTCGAGAATGAAACAAGCCTGTTTAAAGCGTTCAGTCAACCAAAGTCAGCTGAATGGATTCTCACAAAATATGTGAATAATGCGTTTATCGGTACCAATCTTGAGAAGATTTTAAGAGAAGAAGCTTGTCCCCAGGTTATCATTACTGGATTAACGACCAATCATTGCGTAGAGACCACCACCCGGATGTCCGGTAACCTCGGATTCATTCCTATCTTAATATAAGATGCGACCGCTACATTAGAGGGGATAGGCCCTGATGGAATGTGCTATAGTGCAGAATTGATTACCAGATTTCCTTGGCAAATCTGCATAATGAAATTCACTGAAATTATGCTGACATAGAGCCTTATTCATAGTCTATGATGATTGGAGTTGAGAAGTACTGTAAAACATGTACAACGGAGAACAACACAGGCACTCGCCTATATTCTTGAGTCCATGAATATACCTTCTGCGATGAGCGTACTGAAAAACAAATTTCATCTGCCCCAATTGCAATGGGGCAGATGTGAAAGGCAGAACAAAGAGTCTGAATTCATCTGGTTCCGTCCACCACAAGATTCACTCTTTCTTGTGGCCTATGTGTGTCAACATAGAGATCTTCATACACCATCCAGTTATCCTCCCACATCGGACGCGCTTCTTCACCATCACGCTCAAGTCCCCGTTCCAAACGCTGATTTCGGGGACATTCTACCCAGATTGTGAAATCATAAAGTTCAGCTAGTTCTTTACGAGTGGAATACGTTCCTTCAATAATAACAAGGCCTTCAGCAGGAATCGTATGCCATTCGCCCATTGCGTCCGTTTCCCAATCATACCGTTGATATTTCGCTTTCCCCCTCCAGTTAAGCGGTTGCAGAACCTGACCAAAAACCCGTTGCCAATCATAGTCCGCACCAATTTGCTTTTTGGAGGGAGGCAGTTGGATTCTCTGTGATGACGGCAAATAAAAATCATCCATATGAACAACCGTGCTACCCGGACATTCTGATTGAATACGGGCCGCGAGCGTACTTTTTCCGGATCCTCCGCGACCATCTATGGCGATTAAATATGGAGATTGTTTTTTGGATAACGTATGAATGTTAGCTATAAGACTCTGAATCGTATAAGGTCCTTGAAGTGTTGGGAAGTTCATAAAACATTCCTCCTATACTACTTATTTCTATCCTCCCTCCCTTATATTCCTTCCTTAAGAGGATAAAAATCTAAGAAGAAGGTGCAACTATTGAATAAAATCCAATTTGCCGCCATTTTCGATATGGACGGCACCTTGTTTCAAACAAATAAGATATTAGGTCCTTCACTTGAACGAACGTTTGAAATCCTTCGATCAGAAGGGAGCTGGACAGGAGATACCCCGCTTGCCACGTACCAAAGGATTATGGGCGTCCCATTAACTGTCGTTTGGGAAACCTTATTGCCAAAGCATCCCGAGCATATTCGCCGTCAGACGGACCAACTTTTTTTAGAATGTTTGAATCAAGAAATCAAAGAAGGAAAAGGTCAGCTTTTTCCTCACGTCATGGAGACCTTGTCAACGATCAAACAGCTTGGAATTTCCATTTTCATTGCTAGCAATGGTCTTGAAAGGTACTTGAAAGAAATCTGTTCATATTTTGGGCTAAATGAATATGTTACGGACATATACAGTGTGGAAAGGTCTTCGAAAGGCTCGAAGACCGATTTAGTGCGAATGCTATTGAAAGACTATCAAATTGAGAAAGCCATCCTGATTGGTGACCGGAAATCCGACATCGAAGCAGCAAAGGAAAATGGCTTAGTGGCTGTAGGCTGTCAATTCGGATTTGCCGATGAAAATGAAATGAAAGATGCAGATATACTCATCGCTGATTTTCTAGAACTACAAACTTACATTTCTAAGGGATACTAAAGACCACTTTCTAACAAGTTTTCCTGATCTGCCAGCATCACGGCTATTTTATCCTGTATGGCCGTGATGCCTTTTTCTTCTACAAAGTTATTCAAGAGAATGGAAAAGATGATTTTTTCCCCTCTTTTGGTCGTCACATAACCAGATAAGGAGCTCGTCCCTGAAATTGTCCCTGTTTTTGCGCGAACGTTCCCAGTTGCATTAGTCTTTTTCATCCTCTTTCTTAGCGTTCCGCCAACCATTCGTTCTTCAACCCCTGCAACTGGCAATGCATTTAAGTATGCAGGAAACCATGTTTTTTCCTGAACGGCATATAGTAAACTAGTGATTTCATTTGCAGGGATCATATTGACTTGGGAAATGCCGGATCCATCACGCATCTTAATCGTATGCATATCGAGGCCCATTAACGCCAACTCGCTTTTTGCCACTTTCAATCCATCTTCCCAACTTCCATCTCCATTTGCCGCTTTACCCATTTCTTTTACCAAAACCTCGGCATGGCTGTTATTACTCAACTTCATGAAAGGAATAAGAAGTTGTGAAAGCGGCATTGATTCATGAGTGGCAATCATCCTTGCATCTACTGGCGTTTTACCTTGCTTCTTTTCACCGACCACTTTGATTCCTTGTTTCTTCATTGATTTTTCAAATAGGTTTAGTGCATACTCTGTAGGATCTGTCACCGAAAACCACTCTTTCGTCTGCCCAGCATGTTCCGGAATGGTCCCGGATACCGTTATAACATTTTTGCCATGAAACCTTTCGACATCGATTTTCTTCTTTCCATCCGCTGCTACGGTTTTTGTTTTGTTTATGATTTCCACATACTCCGTTTCCGGTTTCATCTTCACTGTTGCCTTTTTACCAGCTTTTTTACCGGGAGATACCTCCACGAGAATTGTCCCGGTATCATAGTCTTCATTCGGGGAAGCGGTTAATGCTGAAACAGCCGCTCCGTAGTATTCGTACTCATCACTCCAAACTAAGTCCTTGGAATAACGAACATCATCATACCAGGTGTCATCCCCAATGAGATTTCCATGGACGATTTGGACTTGATTTTGCTTCAGTGAAGCTGCCAACTCATCAAAATCCTTTTCTAATAAAGTAGGATCTCCTTTTCCTTTCAGATACACATCCCCCTGCAGAACATGGTCGACCTGCAATCCTTTTATGTACAGTTCTGTTTGAAAAACATAATCATCACCTAATGTTTCAAGTGCTGCCGCAGCAGTCAAAAGCTTTAGATTCGAGGCAGGCCGCAGTCTAGTTTGCGAACCGCGTTCATAAATCACTTCTCCCGTTTCTGCTGAACGAATGGAAATTCCCACTAAGGCACCTGCCAATGCTGGTGACTCATTCAAAATCCGCTGAATTTCCTGACCTAGAATTCCCTCTTCATTCGACGCCTGCATCGATTCTCCATTAAAAAAGCAAATCAAAAACAGGAAGAATATAAAACTCAGCTTCCTTTTATATGACAAACATACCACTCCTACTCTGAAAAAAACTCATCCCTACTATCTTGTCCATTTTATGGTCAGATAAAAAGTGAAGATTCACTTGAAAGTTTCACCTAATACATACACAAGAAATTCCCCAATTATTCAAGCGGTGTTTCAGCTAATCATTTACCAATCTACACTTTTATCAATAAACGGCCCCCATACCTAATAGGGCTCTTTTTCATCCCTTTAGATGATATTTAGGGAACTTTTCTGAAAGTTTATTCGTATTAGTATTAAGACACAGTAAGGAGTGAACATATGTATTCAATGATTCAACCGCCCACGAAGAAAATTTCCAAAGAATCCGTTAAAGTTTGGCGGATGACTGAAACCATTACCAATCTTGTAATCCTCGCCGTCCTTAGCATTCTATTGTATGTCGATAATTATTTTGCTTGGAAAGAATGGATTGGATGGACTTTAACCGGCCTTATCGTATTACTATTTTTTCATGCAATATGGTCCATCTTTATTGAACCAATCCTTTTGCAAAAGTATTGGCGTTACGACGTGAGCGAAGAATTCATTCAAACAAAACAAGGAGCATGGAAGGAAACTCACGAACTTATTCCGATGACGAAAGTACAATCAGTCAAGTTGAACCAAGGTCCGCTTTTGCGGAAATATAATCTTTATTCAATAAGTATCGGGACAATGGGTGCTTCCCATGACATACCTGCCATTTCAGAGAAAGAAGCGTATGAACTACGAGATAAAATTGCCCATTTCGCAAAAATTAAGGAAGTGGATTAACAATGGAAGAACATGCAAAACGGTTACACCCGTTCAAAATCCCTTTCGAATTAGGGAAAGTAATGAAAGGGAACTTGTTTTTTATTATCATGCTTTATGTACTAAACTTCGGTACTGAAAAGACATATATGAAGGTGCTCCAAATCGGGTTTCTAGTTTACTTGGTATGGCGAGTTATTTCAGTTATCCTTCAATGGTATACATATAAATACCAAATTAAAGAAGGAACCGTTCATATTACATCAGGGCTTATCTCCAAGTCGTTTCGAACAGTTCCGTTTCTTAAAGTACAAAACGTACAGCGACGTACAACTCTATTCCACAAACTTTTCAACTTAACTTCATTAACATTTGAAACCGGGATGACTGATGATCAAGGTTCTGTACCATTTGAGGTTATTTCTCAAAAAGAGGCCAAACGACTTGAACAGGAATTATCGTTGATACAAGAACTTTCTGTTATCGAAGTCGATGGTACTGAAGAGGATACCCTGGAAATTTTTGAATCAGTTTCTGAAAAGACGATTCATTTTACACCTACCAAACAGGATGTGCTGAAAGCCTCCTTTACATCACTCAGCTTCCTGGCGCTTATACCGATTGTCGCTACTATTTATAATACACTCGATGATTTTTTCAATATGGAAAATGCCGAAGGGTTGCTTGCAACGTTATTAGATACATGGTGGATTGTAACCATAGCCCTCATCGGCATTATTTGTATAGCCGTTGCATTCGGAATTATTTCCACGTTCGTTAAATTTGGAAAGTATGAAATATCATCAGACCATGAACGCGTGTATATTAAGAAAGGTGTACTTGACGAATCTGCTTTTTCGATTCAGAAAGAAAAAGTACAAGCAGTCGAGATCACCCAATCACTCATTAAAAGAATGCTTGGTTTAGCGGAAGTAAAACTGATAAGCGCAGGAAGTACAGGCGATAAAGAACTAGAAACAAATACTCTCTATCCGTTTTTATCGGTTGACCGTGCGTATGCGATGATAGAAGAGATTTTACCTACTTACAAAGTGGAACGTTCGATGGAACGCTTATCGAAACAAGCGTTCAAAGTACGAATGTTGCGGCCCAGCCTTTTCTGGATCCTTACGACCGTGGCAATCTATTATTTTAAACCGGCCATATGGTATGTATCAGTGATCTTACTCGCCCTTATTTACACATTGCGAATATTAGATTACAAAAATAGTCGTTATTTGTTAAATAACGAGATTATTCAGTTCAAATCGGGAAGTTTAGAAACGTCACTGTTTATTACAAAAAGAAGCAAAGTCATTCAAATTGAAGTAGAACGTTCGAAATTACAAAAACTCTTTGGTCTTGCCTCAATTGAAACTGTTAACCGCTCCAAACCAGTGCATCATACAAAGCTTCAAGACGTATCAGTTGAATATGCTGACGAGTTTTACACATGGTATACTTGCCGAACGCAAAATATTCAAGTCGAATAAGGTTAAAGAACGGAAGAGTTGACTATGACAGTCCGCTCTTTTTTTATTTCATCTATATTCCCCCCTCTCTTCCATCTGTAATCTGCTCTGATAAAGATACCTAACAACATTATTAATAGTTACAAGAATATTCCAACTAAAAGCTTCAAAAAAGTAAAAACATGCCGAAATATCTATTGAAACCATTTTAAAAATTTGAAGTGCTTAAGGAGCAACGAACACACTTGTCATTACCGCAGCCAAAGCCGTTTATTATGGAGATAAATTGATCGGTGTGCTCGGTGTCGACATTTCTAACAAAAAAGGGACGGACCCTAAGGATCCGTCCCTTTTTATCCAAATTTATTAAAGCGGTCTACTTTTAGTAAGCGTTTCATCCGTTTCTGTAATACCTGAGTAGGAAGAATGGGCTTTTCTCGCATCTGCATCAACTAACACAAGTAGCTTGCCAATCTTCACATCTGTTTCATATCGATTTGCCTCTTCTTCAGGTATACCTAGACCAATTAATGTGCCGGCCAGGCCGCCTGTTCCAGCTCCCACGGCTGCACCAGCCAATGTAGCAGCGAGTGGTCCAGCCGCTAATACAGGTCCAATTCCAGGAATCGCTAACGCCCCTACTCCTGCTAATAAACCAGCTGCACCGCCCAAGATGCCTCCGGTCGCTGCACCAGCAGCAAGCCCTTCTTCAACTTTTGTACCCGTTTCTTCATTCACTGTCCTTAATTCTTCTTTATCTTTCGCTACGACTGAAATATCTTCACGATTATATCCTTGAGCTTGCAAAGCCTCAACTGCCTTAATGGCCTCTTCTCCAGTTTCATATACACCAATTATACGTTTATCCATATCTATCATCCTCCTTAAAGAATGTAAATTGTCGCTCCCCCTTTACATACCCTGAGAAATGAAAAGAATAAACGTTTTTTAATAGGAAAATATTTTTGATTTAACCCTTTCTTAATAAGGGTATATATAATTATAGTATGCATATTTTTAGGAGGTTTTCTATTTGCTCATCGAGTTACTTAAAGATTTAGTATCTATTGACAGTTCATCAAAAGAAGGAGCCAACGAAGCAGTTGAATACTGTGCGGAATGGCTTAGCAAGCAAGGACTTACCGTGAATGTAATAGTAAATAACGGGTACAAAATGCTTGTAAGCGAAATTGGCAGTGGAGAAAAAACCGTGATTTGGAATGGCCATGTCGATGTTGTCAGCGGGACGCCGGATCAATTTTTCCCTGAGATTCATGAAGGGAAATTATATGGACGTGGGGCAGCTGATATGAAAGCGGGGATTGCAGGCATGATGTGTGCATTTTCAGAACTAAAAGATAGAGACTTAGGTTTGAAAATCCAGCTCCAAATCGTATCAGATGAAGAAATTGGCGGTTTGAACTGTTCTGGATATTTAGCGAAGCATGGGTATAGAGGGGACTTTGTAATCTGTGCAGAGCCGACGCAGTTAGGGATCGGCCTGCAGGCCAAGGGAGCCCTTCATCTGGATATTGAAGTATCAGGTAAATCCGCACATGGAAGCCGGCCATGGGAAGGAGTGAATGCTATTGAAAAGGCGTATGATCTCTATCAAAAAATTAAAGAACTTCCCTTTACTCGGGAAAATTCTCCACTTTACACATCCCCCTCACTTAATTTGGCTAAAATAAAAGGTGGAGATGTCTATAATAAGGTACCGGATGCCTGCTTACTCAGTCTTGATATCCGTTATCTCCCTACCCAAACCATGGAAGAGATTATTGCACAGATTGAAAGCGTGACAGGGAATAATATCCATATAAACATGTACAGCAAGCCAGTAAAAACCGAAGAGAATGACCCATTCATCACTCTTCTTCGTCCAATTATTGAAAAGAACACCAATCAGGAAGCTATCATTTTTGGACAACATGGCTCCGCTGATACTGTCTTTTTTGCGGCATATGATATCCCGGCTATTGAGTTTGGCCCAAAAGGTGAGAACTGGCATGGCGACAGGGAATGTATAAGTCTCGAATCTGTTGCTGTTTATCAACAAATGCTCGTCGATTTTGCTTCTGAATTCGTTTTATCTTAATTTATTTCATGTTACAAGCCGACATTCCTTAGCTGTCGGCTTTTTCATGCGTCTATTATTACAACGAAAAACTTTTTTTACTAGATGAAGAGATGATAGTGAAATCATTGAAAAACCCGCAAATAATAGAAAACCTCAAAAACTACGAACTTCATTTCACAAGTGAATAAGAATTGATGACGCTATCCACTAAAAAGAAAGAAGAATTCAACTCTTTATGTGTTGCTTTTTTACAAAAAATACAGGCCTTTAAACCTAAAAAAACACAACCATATTTTATTTTTTTAAACAAATTATGCCATTATATCAAGGGTATTAAACAAAAAATCTATTATATTGACAAAATACATAATATTGGAACATTTAAATGATTAGTTCTTTTTACTCAGTTTATATTACAATTGTTTATCAGCAGAAACGCTTTTGTAACACAATTACTATTCCAGCGAAACATTATTGTCATATATAACTGTTATTCTAAGTCTACGATTTAAAACAAAGGAGACTATTCATTTGAAAAAAATACTACTTCCAATTTTCACTGCTTTCTTCCTGGTATTTAGTTTTTCCGGAGTTTCATCGGCTGCTACTACTACATACAAAGTTAAAAGCGGCGACTCACTATGGAGTATCGCCAATAAACATAATATAACAGTCAATCAACTCAAAAGTTGGAACAACCTAAAAAAAGATAACATCCATCCAAAACAAGTTTTAAAGGTCAAGAAGACTTCGACCTCTGCTAAACCTAAGGCTAAAGCTAAAACGTCATCATCCAAGAAATATAAAACGATCACCGTGAAGGCTACAGCTTACACTGCGAACTGCAAAGGTTGCAGCGGTATTACAGCATCGGGTCTTAACTTAAAGAAAAACCCTAACGCAAAAGCGATCTCAGTCGACCCTAAGGTCATTCCACTAGGAACAAAAGTTCATGTAGAAGGATACGGGGATGCCATTGCGGCAGATAAAGGCGGCGCAATCAAAGGGAATAAAATTGACGTCTTCTACTCTTCTCATACAAAAGCAATTAATTGGGGTAGAAAAACGGTAAAAGTTAAAGTATATAATTAACAAAAAACAGCCTGATAGATTTCAGGCTGTTTTTTTGTTTTTTCATGCTCTACCAACTACTAAACTATAGGTTTCTTTATATTTTGCTGAATAATATTGGTAATGCCTAAGGAAACCAAAAAAGGCGCCTACGTATGAGGCACCTTCTTGTAATGTTCTCATTTTCTTCTTGCGAAATCGACGAATCGAAATTTATCAGGACGGTGACGGGATTCGGTGAATTGAAATAAACTAGCATTATCAAGGTAAACGTGACTTTTGACAACGACTATGCTGTGAAAACCTTCAAGATCGAGTAGTTTCCGATCTTCCTTTGTTGGCTCCTCAATCGTGATTTCTTTTTTGGCAAAGCCAATTGAAAGACCCAAATCTTCTTCCAAATATTCGTAAATGGATTTCCGGCAAATGTCTATGGTCAGAAGAGGGACATACTTCTCTGCAAGGAAATCTTTATCCAGGATAATTCGTTCTCCATCAATTTCACGAACACGGATGACTTTCCATACTAGTTCATCTTCTGTTTGCTTTAATGCTTCCTGCAAGGCAGGACTCGGATTAATCTTCTCGAAGGTTTCAACATATGTTTTCGCCCTCTCGCCCATTTTTTGGGTTAACTCCTTGAAGCTGACAAGTCCGGAAACTGGGAAGTCAAGTCGCTTCATTTCCAGAACAATTGATCCTTTACCCTGGACTTTGTGGATGTACCCATCTTCCGACAGCATCTTCAGTGCCTTCCTAATCGTTTCCCTTGACGCAGAATGACTTTCAGCCAATTCATTTTCAGACGGCAGCATATCCCCCGCGATTAGACGTCCATCAAGTATTTGTTTTGAAATATTTTCATATATCTTCATAAATTTATTTTTCATTAATTATCACCCAAAGTATTTTACCATTTCTTTTTCAAATGATAAACGATGGATTCATAAGGTCTAATTTCCATTTTGCGACATAGAGGCAATGACTGAGAATAATTTCCGATGAGTATAGTCTCAGATTCATTATTCAGAAGTTCCGCAGGCAGAATTAATTTTGTATCTTTTGCATAAAAATTATTAACCACAAGAAGCTGTTCGTCTCGGTAGCTACGGACATAGATAAATAACTCAGGATGTTCTGACTGAATTATTTTATAATCACCGCTCGTTATTATTTCATATTCTTTGCGAAGCTGGATTAGTTTCTGGTAATGGTAGAAAATTGAATCCTGATCATTCAATGCTTGTGCTGCATTAACATCCCGATAGTTTTCTGCCACTGGAATCCATGGGGTCCCTTTCGTAAAACCCGCCTCCTTCAATTCATTCCACTGTACAGGCGTTCTCGAGTTGTCTCGTGACTTATGCTGTAATATACAATAAATCTCCTGCTCTGACATCCCCTGCTTCTTCATATTTCGAAAATAATTCAATGTTTCTACATCCCGGTACTGCTCGATTCTGTCAAAATTCGGATTTGTCATCCCAAACTCTTCGCCCTGATAAATGAATGGTGTCCCCTGCATCATATGAATCGTTGTTGCCAACATTTTCGCCGATTCTTGATGATATAACGCATCATCTCCATAGCGTGAGACAATTCGGGGTTGATCATGATTGGACCAAAATAGTGCATTCCAACCCCCACCCTGATGCATCTCCATCTGCCACTTTGAAAGAATCTGCTTAAGAGATAGAAAATCAAATTCGCCAACCGCCCATTTTTCTCCGTTTGGGTAATCCACTTTTAAATGATGGAAGTTAAACGTCATACTCAGTTCATTCCGCTTAGGAGACGAATAGGAGATACAATCCTCAATCGTCGTCGAAGACATCTCCCCGACTGTCATGCTGTCATAATTGGAAAGTACACTTTGGTTCATCTCATGCAAAAATTCATGTACGCGCGGCCCATCCGTATAAAATTTTCTGCCGTCACCAGGCGCAAGTGTACCGTCGTCATTGGGAAATTGCTGATTCTTAGAAATGAGATTGATTACATCAAGCCGAAAGCCATCGATCCCTTTTTCAAACCAATAATGCATCAGTTTATAAATTTCCTGCCTAACCTGAGGGTTTTCCCAATTTAAATCAGCCTGAGTTTCATCAAAAAGATGCAAATAATACTTACCGGATTTTTCATCCAGCTTCCAGGCTGATCCGCCAAACTTAGAAAGCCAATTGTTCGGTTCATGACCGTCTATCGGATCCCTCCAAATATAAAAATCGCGGAATCGAGAATCATCACTTTCTAATGCTCGTTTAAACCATTCATGCTCAGTCGAGGTGTGATTTACGACAAGATCCATGATGATTCTAATTCCGTGTTCATGAGCTGCAGCTACCAGGTCTTCAAAATCCCTCATCGATCCATATTCTTCATCAATTGAATAATAATCACTAATATCATAGCCATTATCTTTTTGAGGTGATTTGTAAATCGGTGTAAGCCAGATAACATCCACTCCGAGCTCGTTTAAATAAGCAAGCTTTTCAATAATTCCCTTAATATCACCGATGCCATTTCCGGTCGTATCATTAAAGCTCTTCGGATAGATTTGATAAACAGTCGCTTTTCTCCACCATTCCTTCATCATGTCACGTCCTTTCTTTTATTAAACTTAGACGCTATGGTCTTCAATTCTTGTAATCTTTTTACTATTTAGAGTATATTTTTTTGATTTCCCCAGGAAAAAAGTAAGAAAAAAGGGGACGATAATTGCTATGACCATGCCGATGCTAAATGAAATCCATTTATTTGGAAAAATCGAGAAAATTGCTGGTATTCCGCCAACACCGATAGAGGGTGATGTGACAGCATTTAGCATAATATAGACAGCACCAAGTGCCGAACCGATCATTGCTGAATAAAACGGAAAACGATAACGCAGATTTACCCCGAACATAGCTGGTTCAGTTACACCAAGAAATGCTGAGATCGATGACGTCAGCGACAGTCCTCGCAGTTTTTCATCATTTTTCGCCAGAAACATCATGGCAAGTGCCGATGCACCTTGGGCAATATTCGAAAGTGCAAGAATCGGCCACAGGAAGGTACTTCCAATCGAACCGATGAGCTGAAAGTCAACCGCTAGGAAGGTATGATGCATCCCAGTAATAACCAGCGGAGCATATAATGCACCATATAGCAGCCCTCCTATAACAGGCGCCATGTCGAATATTCCAACGAATAAGGAAGTGATCCAGTTTCCAATCGTAAAAGTCACTGGTCCGATGACGATGAAGGCCAGAAAACCAGTGATTAGTAATGATATCGGTGCGACTACCAGCAATTGAAAGGAATCGGCAACCCGTTTATTCAAAAACACTTCGATTTTCGCCAGTACATAGGAAGCTACTAAAATAGGGAGCACCTGACCCTGGTAGCCTACTTTTTCAATCTGAAGGCCAAATAAATTCCACATACCAATATCGCCAGCTGCCTTTGCTTTTGGATAATCCCAAGCATTTAATAAGCTTGGATGAACCAGCATCAATCCTAGAATAATTCCAAGCAATGGATTACCACCAAATCGCTTCACGGCTGACCAACCGACAAGTGCCGGGAGGAATGTGAAGGCCGTGTTGGCTATTAGGTTAATGATATCGGCAAAATCACTCCACTGGGTATAGACTTGGACAAGGGATTTTTTTTCAAAAAAGATACCTGTCCCAGTCAGGATATTATTGATTCCCAATAATAAACCAGCCGTCACGATTGCAGGAAGGATTGGGATAAAGATATCAGCTAACGCCTTAACCGCCCTTTGAAGTGGATTTAAATTACTTTCAGCAACTGATTTCGTTTCTTCCTTCGTAGCAATCCCAATTCCTGTGGCTTCGACCATTTCCGCATATACCTTGTTTACCGTCCCCTGCCCGATCACGACCTGAAATTGACCATTAGCGGAAAAGGCCCCCTTCACCACATCGATTTTATCGAGTGCCTCCTTATCCACTTTCGTTTCATCTTTCAATGCAAACCGAAGCCTTGTAACACAATGCGTTGCAGACTGGATATTCTCTTTTCCTCCTACTCCTTTGACGATTCCTTCCACTATCTGACTATATTCCTTTGCCATAACAATCCCTCCCCTTAACATTTATTGTTCGTCTCTTCCCTAAATTTGTATATACATGTTTGTTATTGATAGACTAACTTGTATATACAAGTTAGTCAAGGAAAAAATGGAATCGCTTTCTTTTTTTCATCAGCCTCCGATTTTTAAACTACACAGCTTTTGTATCTTTTGGCTGTGTTCGTAAATACATAGTTTAAGAATACAACCTTATTATTCCACATAACATTTACTGAAAATTCAGTCGATGTTATGATTAGGACATCCTAATTAAAAGAGAGGTGCGCACTTTGAATATTGTCATTATTGGGGCTGGTGCACTAGGTTCCTACTTTGGTGGAAGGTTACAACAGGCCGGACAGCATGTTCAATACCTTGTCCGAAAAAAACGTGCCCAACAATTGAAAGAAAATGGCCTAAGAATAACTAGTCCTCATGGAAACTATGATTTTAACGAGCTACATATCATAGAAGATGTAAAGAAAATAGAACAAGTTGATCTAGTGATTCTTGCCGTAAAAGGCCAGCACTTGCAGGGGACCATCCCTGACTTGAAGCTGCTTGTTGAAAAAGGCGCGAAGATCCTTCCGCTTTTGAATGGAATAGAACATATCTCCATTTTGCAAGACGAACTAAGTGAAGCAGCCGTCATAGGGGGAAGCGCCTTCATTATCGCTACCCTAAACGAAAAGGGCCATGTAATTCACTCCAATAAGAATCACGATTTAATCTTTGGCCCGCTTCATCCCTCACAAACAAAGATTTGCGACGAATTTGAACAGGCAGTCCGTTCAGCTATCATGGGGGCAAGCAGAACAGAAAACATTTTAATCAGGATGTGGATTAAATATATGTTCATTACCGCTTTCTCCGGTGTAACAACCGCTTCCAACCTCCCTATTGGCACAATACGGAGATTCCCGGAAACTAATAGGTTACTAGAACATGTCCTTATTGAAATGAAGAAACTTGCAAATGCTTATAACGTTGGAATAACAGAACAGAATGTTGCTCAGGCACTAGAAAACATGGCAGGTTTACCGGACGAATCAACCTCTTCCATGCATCAAGACCTTAGAAAAGGCCAAACCCTTGAAGTAGAGCATTTACAAGGTGGTGCACTGCGTCTAGCTGAAAGGGTCAATTTAAAACTTCCCGTTATTGAAACCCTTTATGGACTCATAAAACCGTTTGAAAATTGATTTTCTCAAGTACCGGTACTACACCGGTACTTTTTTTGCGGCTTTTCAGAGTAGATCTTTAATGAATTCAATATTACTTCAAATTCCTTCTTTCCCTTCAGCTACTAAACTATCATCAAGACCAAAAAGACCAAAAAGAACAATATCACCAAA
The DNA here is from genome assembly GCF_001273755.1 of Peribacillus butanolivorans. Taxonomy (GTDB): domain Bacteria; phylum Bacillota; class Bacilli; order Bacillales; family DSM-1321; genus Peribacillus; species Peribacillus butanolivorans. The sequence goes on along the minus strand of NZ_LGYA01000001.1, from coordinate 141,730 downwards.
AGAATATTCTGACTCTTCCTTCTGTTACACTAAAGTTAAGTTAAGAAAGCGCTATCATATAACAAAGGAGAATGCACCTTGAAAATATTAAAAAATCTAACCGTTCAGGTCATCATCGGTATTATTCTAGGTATTACAGTCGGTTTCTTCTTCCCTACTTTCGGTGAACAGCTGAAGATATTAGCTGATTTATTTATTAAAATGATTAAAATGGTCATTGCACCAATCATCTTCTTAACGGTCGTAATCGGAATTGGCGGCATGGGCGATATGAAGAAGGTTGGCCGTATCGGCGGAAAGGCCCTGCTATATTTTGAAATCGTTACCACCTTCGCCCTTGCTATCGGAATTATCGTAGTTAATCTGTTAGGACCTGGTAAAGGTTTCAACATTGATTCAGTCGAAGGCGGAGATGTATCACAATATACAACAGCCGCTTCCGAAACGGAACATGGCGCAGTTGCCTTCATTTCTAACATCATTCCAGATAATGCAGTTGCTGCAATGGCTGGTGGCGACTTGCTCCCTATTTTATTCTTTGCTGTATTATTCGGATTATCAATGGCTGCGATGGGACCAAAAGTACAACCCGTCGTCTCCTTCCTTCAGCATATTGCTGATATTTTCTTCGGCATCGTTGGTATGATTATGAAAGTATCTCCATTGGCAGCGTTTGGGGCCATGGCTTACACAATCGGTAAGTTCGGTCTTAGTTCTCTAAGTTCTCTTGGACAGTTAATGGGTAGCGTATACATCACGATGGCCCTATTCATTATTCTTATCCTTGGTTCAATCGCAAAAATCTACGGTTTTAATATTTTCAAATTCATTGCCTATTTAAAAGAAGAGATCTTATTGGTATTAGGAACATCTTCATCGGAATCTGCTCTTCCAAGCGTAATGAAAAAACTAGAAAAATACGGTTGTTCAAAATCCGTAGTCGGTTTGGTCGTCCCAACTGGTTATTCTTTTAACCTTGATGGCACATCCATTTACTTATCCATGGCAGCGATTTTCATCGCTCAAGCATATGGTATCGATTTAAGCATCTGGCAGGAATTAACCCTTCTAGGAATCTTGATGTTAACATCTAAAGGGGCTGCAGGTGTAACAGGATCTGGTTTCATTACACTTGCTGCAACATTAGCCGCATTCCCGATGATTCCAGTTGAAGGTATGGCTCTTCTATTAGGGGTTGACCGCTTCATGTCCGAAGCGCGTGCCATCACTAATCTTATCGGTAACAGTGTTGCGACTGTAGTCATCTCTAAATCAGAAGGCGAATTCAATCCAAATCAAGCTCTCTCCGACAATGTCGGTGAAGTAGCCGTCTCCTCGGAAAAATAAAATAAACTATTAAAAAAGAGGTGCGCAACTTGCACCTCTTTTTTTGATAATCTATTATTTTAAAAACCTTCCCGATTTTTATCCTATTTCCCTATGTCTTCTCCCCTTTCTTCACTTTAATACAATGGCTCCAAAAAATAGCCAATCAAATAAATTTCAGAATCTCCAAAAAGTGTTTATAATTTTATATAACAGGTATTGGTATAAAGGTAAAAGGTTTTTAAGTAGTTTGATGGATTTAACCAAAATAGGAGGTTTTATCATGAAGGATTACGGATTATTTATTAACGGTGAGTGGTCAGATTTTGGACTGGATAAAATTGAAGTGAAAAACCCGGCAACGGATGAAGTCGTTGCCACCGTACCTAAAGGTGGTGCAGCTGAAGCGGCCAAGGCTGCCGATGCTGCTTATGAGGCCTTTACAGGTTGGGCAGCTCTCTCAGTCTATGAACGCGCCGATTTAATTTGGAAATGGCATCGATTAATCGAAGATAATAAAGAAGAATTAGCTAGAATCATGACAGAGGAACAAGGTAAACCCTTAAAAGAGGCTCTTGGGGAAATGACCTATGCTAATGGATTTTTATCTTGGTTTGCCGAAGAAGGAAAACGAGTGTACGGTGAAACAATTCCTGCTTCTGTGTCTAATAAGCGACTTTTCGTGACTAAACAGCCAGTCGGAGTGGTAGCCGTCATTACACCATGGAACTTCCCAGCAGCAATGATTACAAGAAAAGTGGCACCTGCCCTTGCTGTCGGCTGTACGGTCGTCATTAAGCCGGCCAACCTGACTCCTATTACAGCTTTAAAAATGGCAGAATTAGCAGAAGAGGCTGGTATTCCAAAAGGTGTCATCAATGTCGTGACAGGGAAATCATCAGAAATCGGTGAAACCTGGCTTAAAGATACACGTGTCCGTAAATTGACATTCACCGGTTCAACAGAAGTCGGTAAAACCTTAATGAGGGGCTCCGCCGATACAGTAAAAAAAGTCTCACTTGAACTTGGCGGACACGCGCCTGCCATCGTCTTTGAAGATGCTGATATTAATAAAGCGGTCGATGGCATTATCAGTTCTAAATTCCGTAATGCTGGACAAACATGTGTCTGTTCAAACCGTATTTATGTTCACGAATCCATTCAAGAAACCTTTATCGAAAAACTTGTGGCCAAAGTCAACGAACTTAAGGTAGGCAACGGGCTAGAAGAAGGCGTCGACATTGGTCCACTTATTGACCAAGATGCGGTGGATAAGGTTCAAAAACAAATTGATGAAGCAATCAGTAGCGGAGCTAAACTCGAAGCTGGTGGAAAATCAATCGGCGGGCTTTTCCTAGAGCCAACAATTCTTTCCAACATCGATGACAGCATGCTCTGTATGAAGGAAGAAACATTCGGTCCATTAGCTCCCATCGCCTCCTTTAAGACGGATGAAGAAGCTATTAGGCGTGCAAATGACTCCATTTTCGGATTAGCTGCATACGTGTTTACCGAAAATATCACCAAAGGCATCAAAGCTACTGAAGCGCTAGAATTCGGAATTGTCGGCTTAAACGACGGACTTCCCTCCGTTCCACAGGCTCCATTTGGTGGCTTCAAGCAAAGTGGACTCGGCCGCGAAGGTGGACACCAGGGCATTGAAGAGTTCTTAGAAGTAAAATATATTTCTTTAGGTTTGTAATATGTTCAAGTACCCTCGATTATTGGGGAACCTTTCTTAAAAAGGAAAAACGGGACCAACTCTTTTGAGTTGGTCCCATTTTTCATTCTAATATATCTTCTTCAAGCTTTTCCTCTTTCCGAATCCTGATGAACTTTACGATATTCAATACAATCGTTTTAACAACGGAATAAGTCGGAACGGCCAAAATCATTCCGATGATACCGGCAAGGTTTCCGGCAACGAGTAAAAGGATGATGATGGTTAGCGGATGTGTGTTCAATTTCTTCCCGATGACTAACGGCGAAATAACATTACCATCCAGTTGCTGAATAATCGTTACAACAAGAATGACCAATAACGCTTCGGTCGGTGAATGAATCAACGCCACAATGACCGCAGGAGCCGCTCCGATAAACGGACCTACATATGGAATGATATTGGTTACCGCACCAATCAGTCCAAATAAGAACGCATAAGGCAAACCAATGATTAAATATCCAATGAACGTTCCAATTCCGACAAACATGCAAACTAGCATCTGTCCTTGAATATAAGTAGCAAGCGTCTCTCCCGTTTCCTTAAGTACCGTTAAAGCTGGTTTTCTGTAACGAACGGGTACGAATTTCATGATGGAACTTGGAAGCTTATCCCCATCTTTCAGCATATAAAATAGGATGAAAGGAACCGTCACGACAACTAACGTAATATTCGTCACTACACTGAAAACCGAAGACAAACTATTCGTTATATTACTCGGTAAATTCGTCAAATATTTTTGAAGCGAATCTCCTACTTCTTGCAAAGGGACATAATCTTGTTCCACAGTCCACAAAAACCATTTTGACTCAGCTGAATCTTCAATGAACTTTCTTACTTGATTGAAATAATCCGGGAGGTTATTGACTAAATCTGTGACCTGTCTAGAAAGTGATGGGCCCACTAGGCCGACCAACAAACTAATCAATCCAAGGAAAAATACGTAAAGCAATAAAATCGCCAATCCCCTTGGCATTCTCCTTTTAACTAAAAAGTCAACAGTTGGGTTGAACAAAAAGAAGAGGAAACCTGAAATCAAGATTGGAAAGAACAAAGTTGAGGTAAAAATCACAATTGGCTCAAAAAGAAAAGAAATCTTTGTACCAACATAAAAAAGTAAAGACAATAATAATAGCTCTAACGTCCAAAAATGCAGTTTTGTCTTGAACAAATTATCTCCTCCAATATAACCATTCTATATTACTCCCTAATTCTAAGGAAACGACATATATAATGTAAAATTCTATGTATGATAATCCTTCATTGTTAGCAGTTTACCATACTTCTATAACCTGAACGTATAATTATATACAAAAATAATCTAAAAAAATCTTATGATACAATTCCCGCTCTTTTGGATACATAAGCATGATTTATTATTTATTAAAATCTAAAAACCAGTTAATATATTGCAAATAATACAAAAAGAAAATATACAATGAAAACGGGTCATTTGAATTCGATCAATGACTCTTAGAATCACTATCCAATGACATGCTACAGTAAATACACATAAAAAAAGGCTCAGCGCTATATGCTGAACCCCTAAAAAAACCCCGCTATAATAGCGGGGTGGTCATAAATCTTATTTTTGATCTTGAAGAGCAGCTTCAAGCATTGTACCGTTTTTAGCAAGGTTTGTATGCCAAGAGAATGCTTTTTCAAGAATATGTGGAGTTTGATGTCCACCAGTTTGAGCAACTGCTTCAGTAAAGTATGCACGAAGTTGCGGACGGTAATCCGGGTGTGCACAGTTTTCGATGATTAATTCTACGCGTTCTTTTGGTGCTAGACCACGTAAATCAGCAATACCTTGCTCTGTCACTAGTACATCCACATCGTGCTCAGTGTGGTCCACGTGAGAAACGAAAGGAACGATACTAGAAATTTTGCCGCCTTTAGCATATGATTTCGTTACAAAAATACCTAGGCGTGAGTTACGAGCAAAGTCTCCTGATCCACCGATACCATTCATCATTCTTGTACCAGAAACATGTGTAGAATTTACGTTTCCGTAAATATCGCACTCTAACGCAGTATTGATTGAAATCAAACCAAGACGACGGATGATTTCAGGATGGTTAGATATTTCTTGTGGACGAAGAACGAGTTTATCACGGTATTTATCAAGCTCACCGTAAACTTGTTTTCCTTTTTCTTCAGCTAATGTAATCGAGCAACCTGAAGCAAATTTTACTTTTCCAGCATCAATTAAATCGAATACTGCATCTTGTAATACTTCAGAATACACTTCTAAATCTTTAAATTCAGAGTCAAGGAAACCAGCGAATACTGCGTTTGCTACTGAACCTACACCAGATTGAAGCGGAGCAAGGTTTTCAGTTAAACGGCCAGCCTTGATTTCTTCACGAAGGAAGTTAATAAGGTGATTGGCAATTGTTGCTGTTTCTTCGTCTGGTGGCACGATTGTAGAAGGTGCATCAAGATCTGTAGAAACCACAATCCCTCTAACTTTTTCAGGGTCAACCGGAATACCAATTGATCCAAGACGATCGCTTGCGCTAGTCATTGGAATTGGTTGGCGCTCACCTTGTTTAGCGGGTGTATAAATATCATGCATGCCTTCTAATCCTTCTGGATGAGACACGTTTAATTCAATAATTACATTTTTAGCTTCTTGAACGAAGATGGCTGAGTTACCTACAGAAGTTGTTGGGATGATTAATCCTTCTTCTGTAATAGCCAATGCTTCGATGATTGCAAAATCGATAGGTCCGACAATGCCTTGACGAACTTGTTCAGCTGTATGAGATAAATGCTGATCCACATAAGTGACTTCATCAGCATTTATTTTATTACGAATGCCTTTATCTGCTTGGAACGGTAAGCGTTTGTTAATGATACCAGCTTCCGCCATATGTTGGTCGACTTCTGGCCCTAATGAAGCACCAGTATAAACGTCAACTTTAAATTTTTCAGTTTTAGCTCTTTCAACTAGAGCCATCGGGATAACTTTAGCATCACCAGCACGAGTGAATCCACTCATACCAAGTTTCATCCCATCTTTAATCCAAGAAGCTGCTTCTTCCGCTGTAACAACTTTCCCCTTAAATTGTTCGTTGCGAATTTTTTTGAAAACGCTTTCGTTCATACAAAAGACCCCCATTTTCGCTTTTCTTACACTTAATTTTATCAAGCCCGTGTAATTGTCACATTCGTTTTCGAATGAAAAGCCTTAAATAGAGCACAAACCAGCATTTTTATCACATAAAGGAGAAACACTAAAATCCTAGAGCTCTTCTGAATTGACTGGCATATGTTTGACTAACTTGGATTTTAGACTGATCCTTCATTACCAGTAAAAATGTAGAGTGAAAATCAGGAAGAATCTCTTGAATATAATTAATATTGACGATGTACGAACGATGAACCCTAATGAACAAATCATTTGGTAAAATAAACTCCAATTCACTTAAGTTCATTTTATGAAATCCATTCACGCGTTCGGACTGAATTTTAGTTTTCCTATTTTGCGCTTCTAAATACATAATTTCGTCATATGGAAGTGGTATCCAGTGGTCATCCGTTTTGATTGTTAAAAATGAAGTCGGTAGTATTAACTGCTTTGACGGCAAAATGGCTGTTACTGCCCCTAACGGATTACCCTCGTCCATTATTGGTACGCTCAAACCATAATAAGGTACGCCAAATACATTACTTTCAACTTGTACACCAATTTTTTTTCGGACACTCAACGCTTTATAAGTAGCTGTTTTTTCACTTATTAAATCTCCTGGTTTAATTCCTAAGTCAACCTGCTTGCTCGGTTGGTAATAAATGTATTTTTTCGAGTCAGCCACAGAGATTGAAGCATCCTGCGGAACAAATTCCCTGATGATATTTAAAACGGACTCGACCGTAAATTGATCCATTTCCCCTCACCTCATAAAAGAACATATTTATAAATTCCCCTCACTATAAACAGGGCATTCTCGAACCTACTTCATTATTTATGGAAGACTTACAATTTTTTTGAAGTTATTTTTCGCAAAATAAAGAAAAATTGAATTAACTAAGCTAAAAGCGTAAAAAAAAGCAAATAAATTGGATTTAAATTTTTGTCCATATTCATTATAGTAGGAATACTCATCGATTTCTATGGGAGATAAAAAAAAGTTCCCTTATATAATAAAAATCATTTCCAAGCTATAAACTTTTAAAATTAATTGCCGATGAAATGCAGTAAAAACATAAAAAAACCGTTCTTCTTTATATAGAAGAAACGGCTGCAAAATGTTATTTTTTATAACTCTGATTTTGAAACGAGGATTTTATTCGAAGTGATAAAATTTCTTCTAAATTTTTCAATGGTAATTCTAATAAAAAGGGTCGGTCAGCAGGTTGATATACATTCTCTGATATGAGTGTATTAACAATCTTTTGTTTTTTTGCATTAACAATTCGGACCAGTCTCCCCATATTTAGCTCCTTTCTCTAATCTGCTGAATTCGGCACATAATGTTGGATTAATTAATCCTTCTAGTTCTCGTTTTTTAAAGCATCCTGTCCTTCTTTACCTGTTCGGATATTCACGACATTCGCTAATTCATAAATGAAGATTTTGCCGTCACCAGGTTTCCCTGTGCTCAAAAATTTCCTTGCCACATCCACAACATCCTGAACTGGAACTTCACAAACAACAATCTCGATTTTCATCCGATCATGTAACGACATTTCCCGATTTCGACCGCGATACGTTTCCACATAACTTTTCTGAAGTCCTGTTCCTTTTACTTCCGATACAGTTATTCCGCTTACCCCTATTTTTGCAAGCTCTGTTTTCAATTGTTCAAACTTAATAGGACGTGTAATGATTTCAATTTTCGTTATAACCTCAGACATATGATCCACCTCCATTTAAATTGATTCGTGATAGGCTTTTTCGCCGTGAAGTGTAAGATCAAGCCCCATTGACTCATCTTCTTCACTTACACGCAATGGAACGAAAAGATTTATTACTTTTGCAATGATATAAGTGACCACGGCCACGAATATATACGTTGCAACGATGGCTATAATCTGCTTCCAAAGCAAGTTGAAATCTCCGTAGAATAAACCATTAGCTCCACCTTCGTTTACAGAAGTAGTAGCAAATAATCCTGTCGCGATTCCACCCCAAGTTCCACCGATGCCATGTAAACCGAAAGCATCTAAGGCATCGTCGTATCCTAGTTTATTTTTCAGGAAGAATACACCCCAGAAGCATACTGCTCCACCAACGACACCGATAATGATGGAAGATGCTGGTGTTACGAATCCACACGCTGGTGTAATAGCAACTAACCCCGAAATCGCTCCAGATACTGCACCTAGCAATGTTGCTTTTTTATTCGCCATATACTCAACAATTAACCAACCAAGGATACCTGCAGCTGCTGCAACAGCTGTATTCACGAATACATTCATTGCTACCGCATTAATTGTCAGTGCGCTTCCAACATTGAAGCCGTACCAACCGAACCATATTAATGATCCGCCAAGGAATGTTAATGGAAGATTATGTGGTGCACTGTTACTTGATTCTTTCCTTTTACCTAACATGATCGCTAAAACCAGACCTGCAACCCCAGAAGAAATATGAACAACGTTACCACCAGCAAAATCAAGAGTACCGAGTTCAGCTAACCAGCCGCCTCCCCATACCCAGTGAGCAACAGGAGCGTATACGAATAGAGACCAAAGAATGGTAAAAATTAAGAATGCGGAAAACTTCATCCGCTCTGCAATACCTCCTGCAATGATTGAAACGGTTAATACAGCAAAGGTCATTTGGAATAACATGAATAAACTATGAGGAATTGTTTCACTGTATGGACCTGGTTCGAAGCCTACATCTTTTAAACCAACCCAATCCAGACCGCCAAGGAGTGTATTTCCTGGTGAAAATGATAATGAATATCCAACTAGTACCCAAAGAATAGAAATGACGGCCAGTGGCATATAACTATGCATTGCTGTATTCAGGACGTTTTTACTTTTTACCATCCCACCATAAAATAAGGCAATCCCTGGTGTCATTAGCCAAACCATCATTGTTGCCAAAAACATAAAAACCGAATCTGCCATTTGCATTTTGTTTCCCCCTTTTTTTATATATGTTATGTTATTTAACATTAATGTGTTTTTTTTTTTATCATATACTTAATTTTCTAATAATTCAACTTTATTTTTATATTTTATAAAAAGAATGTTAGATTTTATAACATCAAATTTGAATAAATAACCGGAAATCTAAAGAATTTTGCCTTAATACCATTTCAAAAGAAATTTTTTTAGTCTAATGTTCTTATAACCCATCCCTACTTATTTCCCACGTAAAAAAACGAACCAAAAAAAGGACCCTCAAATCGAGGGCCCTTCAAAAATATAATTAGTTAACAGCAACGAGACACTTTACCACCTTTAGCATTATACCGTTCATCCTGCGCTTCACAGAAAAATTCTTTCCTAGTTTTTACTGGATCTTTAGGATGGTGGACCTTCATATGGTCTACATAAGTTTCATAACTAGGTACGCCGACAAGCAAACTTACAAACTGCTTTCTGAAGCTAAGAATCTTTGTTAATCTTTTCAACATTGTCTTCCCTCCCTTATGACCTTGATACATAAGGTGATTCATGTAAATCTATTTTTTGATTTTTCAAGACCTTGATCCATAATCTTATGGCTGAAATCAGGACAGTGATGACAACAATCATGAAGATGGCACAAAGGGCTGCATCCACATAATCATTGATGATAACTCGTTTCATTTCGGCTAAGTTAGCTGCCGGGGCAAGAACCTCCCCTTTATCATAGGCGGCTTTAAATTTGTCCTTATGCGCCAAAAAGCCAATCGCCGGGTTTTCATGGAATAGCTTTTGCCAACCTGCCGTCATGGTTACAATCAATAAGAATACAGTCGGTACAAGCGTAACCCATGTGTACGCTTTTTTGCCCATTTTGAAAAGGACAGTTGTACCAAGCAGCAATGCAATGGCTGCAAGCATCTGATTTGCAATACCAAACAACGGCCAAAGTGTATTTATTCCACCAAGAGGATCAATAACTCCTTGATAAAGGAAATAACCCCAACCAAGTACACAAATGGCCGTCGCAATGATGTTTGGCAGCCATTTACTCGTCTGTGCAAATGGCTTATAAAAGGTTCCGAGAATATCTTGAATCATAAAACGTCCTACCCTTGTTCCAGCATCAATGGTCGTTAAGATGAACAGTGCCTCAAACAGGATCGCGAAATGGTACCAGAACGCCATCAGTGAAGCACCACCAACCACCTGCGAGAAGATATGAGCCATTCCAATTGCAAAGGTCGGTGCTCCTCCAGTACGGGATAAGATCGTTTCTTCTCCTACATCATCTGCCAGACCAGTAATCATCTCTGGTGTCAAAATGAATCCCCAATCGGAAATCGTCGCTGCTACCTGAGCTGGCTCCGTTCCAACAACTGCACCTGGGCTATTAATCGCAAAGTAAATCCCTGGTGTCAGTACGCAGGCTGCTATCATCGCCATGATGGCAACAAAGGATTCAGTCAGCATAGCTCCGTATCCTATTGGACGCGAATGAGATTCACGTTCAATCATTTTAGGCGTTGTACCGGAAGAAACAAGTGCATGGAATCCCGACACTGCTCCACAAGCAATCGTGATGAACAAGAACGGAAATAGATTCCCTGAGAAAACAGGTCCTGTTCCATCAATAAACTGAGTGACAGCAGGCATTTCAAGGCTTGGCATGACGATAAAGATACCAAGCGCAAGCCCGATGATCGTTCCGATTTTCAAGAATGTACTTAAATAATCACGTGGTGCCAATAGCATCCATACCGGCAGAACAGAAGCAACAAATCCGTATACGATCAACATGATGGCGATTGTTTCACCACTGAACGTAAACATTGGCGCCAATGTCGCGCTTTCGGATACAAATCGACCGAAATATAAAGCAAGCATCAATAAGATAATACCAATAATTGAACCTTCACCAACCCGACCAGGCCGGATATATCTCATGTAGACGCCCATAAGGACTGCAATCGGGATGGTTGAAGCGATCGTAAACATCCCCCAAGGACTGCCAACTAAGGCTTTTACGACTACAAGGGCAAGTACCGCTAATAATATAATCATGATACCAAGAATCCCCACCATTGCAATCAAACCTGTAATAGGTCCAATTTCCTCTTTAATCATCTCACCAAGCGATTTGCCGTTACGGCGCATCGAACCGAAGAGTATAATAAAATCTTGTACCGCTCCGGCTAAAACAACTCCAACTACAAGCCAAAGTGTTCCCGGCAAATATCCCATCTGTGCAGCAAGGATCGGTCCTACAAGCGGACCAGCTCCAGCAATTGCTGCAAAATGGTGACCAAACAACACCCATTTATTTGTAGGGACGTAGTCTTTTCCATCATTATTTGCTTCTGATGGAGTCTGACGATTGTCATCTAGCTCAAACACTTTCTGTGCGATAAATTTACTATAAAAGCGATACGCAACCGAATATACACAGAGAGCTGCAGTGACTATCCACATGGCATTAATACTTTCTCCTCGGTTTAAAGCAACGAAACCAAAACTTACTGCACCAACCGCCGATATAATCCCCCAAAGAATGACTGATTTAAGCGTTTTCATTTTTTCATCTCCTATCTATTAAAATTATTAATTACTATAAAAAGTCTTCATTTCATATGGCAATATGCTTCCATACTTCCCCCTTAACCAAACGAATTTAAAGAATTTTGTATATATTCAGAATTATATGTCATTAAAAGGTTTCTTAGCAATAGTCAATTAGTCAATTTGTAATGGATTTATAACCACTTTTATGGAATATACCGTCTTTCTTCCTGATTTGTAGGCACTTTCACGAAATGGCCGTCAATACCACAGCTATTCCGTTAACTAATCTTTATGTATCCAAGCGAAGCAATGGATTAACCTCATCAAACGCATTGAATTAACCATGAACAAAGGCATTCCTGCTGATTCAGAGGAAGGAAGGCTGATTGCTGAAGACTTACATTTGTCTGAGTTGATTTTCGAGGGAAACAAAGAACTAGAAGAGAAATTCTGGGATGTGCGTTAATCGGAGACTGACTCTTCTTCCGCAGGCTTGTACCCGGTAAAGGCAGAGCTCCTTGCTTTTTTAGACGAAGCAATTGCATCATTAAATGAAATCGAATGCAATTCCTAGGGATAGGGTTTTGACTTTACAGTACCAACGCAAAAATGTGCGCCCAGCGGCACACATTTTTTTCATCCGGTCTGATTTTCCTTTAATGAGCTGCGATAAAGTTCGGAATAAAATCCTCGCTGCTGCAAAAGCTCATTATGAGAACCTTTTTCAATGATTCTTCCTTCATCAAGTACCAGAATTTGGTCACTTTGCTGAATCGTATTCAATCGATGAGCAATGACAAAACTCGTTCTTCCCTCCATCAATCGGTGTAACGCTTCCTGGATTTTCAGTTCGGTAATCGTATCTATACTGCTTGTCGCTTCATCTAAGATTAATAGAACGGGATCTGCTAAAATCGCTCTTGCAATCGATAGAAGCTGGCGCTGCCCCTGACTGATTCCACTGCCATCCTGATTCAAAATGGTATCATATTGATCTGGAAGCTTCATGATAAAGGAATGGGCATTTGCAAGCTTGGCTGCATCCACAACTTCTTCATCCCCCGCCTCTAATCGTCCGTAGCGGATATTTTCAAGAATGGTCCCCTGAAATAAAAAAGAATCCTGTAAAACAAATCCCATATGCTTACGGAGGCTGGCTCTCGTTACCTGCCGGATATCCTGGCCGTCGATCAAAATCCGACCACTGTTTGGTTCATAAAAACGGGCAAGCAGATTAATGATTGTCGTTTTACCTGCCCCCGTAGGCCCCACAAGAGCGATGGTTTCTCCTTTTTCAGCATGAAAACTGACATCATGTATTGTTTGATCTTCTTCATTATATGAAAAGGAAACTCCTTCAAAGTCCACCTCACCACAGACATTCCGAAGTTCACCGGCCTGTTTCTCATCCATTTCCTCTTCTTTTTCATCAAGAATGGCAAATACACGCTCAGCACCAGCAACAGCCGAAAGCAGCGTATTAAATTGGTTAGCTAGGTCATTTAATGGCCGGGTGAATTGCCTTGAGTACTCGGTGAAAATGACAATGACCCCGATGGAAACCGTACCAACGCCACTCAGTGCCAAAAATCCACCGACAGCAGCAATTACCGTAAAGCTTAAGTTGTTCAGTAAATTCATTAGCTTTGGAATCAGCCCTGAATAAGATTGCGATAAAAACCCAGCTTTCTTTAAGTTTTCACTCCGGGTAATAAAATCGCTGATAACTTTATCTTCCTGTGAAAAAGCCTTCACGATCCGCTGTCCGGAAATTGTCTCCTCGATAAACCCGTTCAGTTCACCAAGATTTTTCTGCTGTTCTTTAAAAAGCTTTCCTGTCCGGTTTGTGATCCATCTCAACCCGAAGAACATAAGAGGAACGATAAAGAGAGTAAGAAGCGTTAGCAATGGGCTCAAATACAGCATCACTCCTATTGTTCCTACCAATGTCAGTATACTTGAAAAAACCTGAATCACAGAACTATTCAAAGTAGAACTGACATTTTCAATATCATTCGTTACCCGACTCATCAATTCCCCATGCTGACGGCGGTCAAAAAAGGGGATCGACAACTGATGAAGCTTTTTAAACAATTGATTGCGCATCACATACACCGTATCCTGCGCAATCCCGATCATCCAATAATTCTGCAACCACATCGAAAGTGAATAGAAAATATAGACCGCAAGAAGCCCGAACAACAGGTTTATTAGCCCTCCGCTATCCTTGGTGACAATATAATCGTCTATGGCCATCCCAACAAGAAAGGGTCCGAGTAATCCCAATACCGAGCTTATTAGTACCATAAGCAGGACATAGAATAGCAGACCTTTATTCGTTGCTAAATAGGGGATTATTCGTTTTATCGTATTCCATGAGTTGGATGGTTTTGACTTTGCATTAGCGGGAGATATTTTTCGACTCAAGTGAAATCCCCTCCTCCCCAAACTGTGAGTGAACGATTTTTCGATAAAGAGTACTTGTTTTGATCAACTCTTCATGTTTTCCTTCCGCAAGCATTTCACCATTTTCAAGTAATAAAATTTTATCTGCCTCCATGGCTGTACTAATTTTTTGTGTAATGATAAGTGTCGTACATGTATAGGACTTTAAAGCATTAAGCAGTTTACTTTCTGTTTTTAAATCCAGGGCACTTGTACTGTCATCCAGCAAAAGAATCTTCGGTCTACGCACCAATGCCCTCGCAATCGATAACCGCTGTTTTTGCCCACCTGACAGATTCACTCCTTTTTGCCCTAACTGCGTTTCATATTGTTTTGGCAGTTTCATCACGGTCTCGTGAACCTGAGCATGCTGGGCTGCTGTCATAAGCTCTTCCATCGTAGCGTTTTCTTTCCCCCAAGCAATGTTATTCTTTATGGATCCTGAAAAAAGCAAGGCTTCTTGCGGTACATAGCCAATCCTTTTTCTAAGGGAATCCAAGGGAATATTTTTCACATCTTGGCTGTCTATAAAAATGGATCCGCTTTCAACTTCGTACAATCTTGGAATTAGCTGAAATAAGGAGGTTTTCCCTGAGCCTGTCGCTCCGATAATAGCAAGCGATTCTCCCGCTTCAACAGTGAAGCTCAAATTTTTCAATACCGGTGTACCACTTCCAGGATAACGGAATGATACATCCTGAAACTCGATGCTTCCTGCTTTAACGGCCCCACTCTGACTCTCCATCTTACCTTCATCAAGATCTATGGGGGTTTCAAATATTTCAGTCACGCGTTCGGCTGAAGCCTTTGCTCGTGAAATGACCATGATCAGCCACGAAAAAACTGAAAGTGATGCCGCAATCCTCGTTGCATAGTTAACAATCGCCACCACTTCCCCGACCTGTATATCTCCTGTTGCAATAAATTCGCTTCCAAGCCAAAGAATGACCAGGATGGCCAAATTCATAACCAGCATCAGCACCGGCATCGTTGTTTCAATTAAACGAAGGGAAGTTACAGTCTTTCTTTTCAACTCGTCATTCGCCTCGTCAAATCGTTTGATTTCATGCTCCTTACGAAGAAAAGCTTTAATTAAGCGCATGCCTATCAGATTTTCCCGCATGACGCTATTAACATTATCGAGCTTTTTCTGGACGAGTTTAAATAGTTTAGCCGCTCGTTTCATAACCCAGCCTAGAAAGAACACAAGAATGGGAATCGAAATGACTAACACAAGAGACAGTTTCAAATTGACCGTAATCGCCATGATCGCGCCGCCAAGTACAATTAATGGAGCTCTTGCCATGATACGCAGACCCATGAAAACCGTATTTTGAAGCTGAGTCACGTCATTCGTCATCCTTGTAATCAAAGATGAGGTCGGAATGTTATTCAAATTAGCAAAAGAAAACGCCTGAATTTTTCCAAAAAGGCTTTTCCTGACATCATGGCCAAAACTCTGACTCACATGAGATGCTGTAAACGAATTAACGATTCCTCCAAGAAATGAAAAAATAGAAAGTCCCACCATAATGCTTCCCCACTTAATCACTACTGATAGATCTTTCTGTAAAATACCATCATCAATTATTTTTGCAATAAATAGCGGTTGTAACAGTTCAACACCGAGCTCAACAATCATTAAAAATAAAGCGAGAGTAATCAAGAGTCGGTATGGCCTTAGAAATGAGAACAGTTTTTTCATCTATGACACCCTTCAATTCTTCATATGTAGATAGCATTTTTATCTTTTCATTATACATTTTTATACAGAATTTATAAAAGATTTTGAAATAATTAATAGGATTGGTAAATAACTTGAAATTTTTTTAGAAATACGCTTGACAAATAACAGGAAATAAGAGAAAATTCTAATTGATAATGATTTTCAATTTCATTATCGATCTCTGAAATTTGATAAGTAAATACGATAATCTATTATCGTACCCTTTTGATATTGTACATAGATACAATGTCGCCCCGGCTTCTCTGTGCCTAGTAAAAATTATATGCTTAGTAGCGAATGCAAGTCACTAGAATATTGCCCCCTCTTTATTCAAGTCATTTTATTCACGTTGAAAGCATATTAGGCAGCCGGGGATTATTTTTTTTGAAAACTAATAAACGTACATATATAGATAAAAGGAGCAGGATGAACATGAAACTTGAACAAATCATTAAAGAACGGCGCAGTATTAAACGATTTAAGGACATTCCTGTTCCCCTTGATACCATTCAATCCTTATTGGAAACGTCGACATGGGCACCTAATCACAAAATGACCCAGCCGTGGCGCTTCATCGTCGTGCAGGGTGATAGCCGTTTAAAACTGGCTGAAGCAACCCGTGCTTTTATGGCAGGCAAGGAAAAGGATCCGGAAAAGAAAAAAGAAGCTGGACAGCGCGGATATAATAAACTAAAAGATGTTCCAATGTTTGTCGCGGTTGTAATGGACGAAAACCCAAATCCGATGACTCGCGAAGAAGATTATG
Source organism: Peribacillus butanolivorans (assembly GCF_001273755.1). Lineage (GTDB taxonomy): Bacteria > Bacillota > Bacilli > Bacillales > DSM-1321 > Peribacillus > Peribacillus butanolivorans. The sequence continues at coordinate 125,095 of NZ_LGYA01000001.1, read as the reverse complement.
CAGCTACAAGTGCCCTGATTCAGAACTTCAGCCTGCTTGCCTGGGAACAAGGAATCGGAATGATTTGGGAAACATACGGCATGATTCACAGCACAGAGTTCCGTGAAGCTTTAGGCGTAAATCCTGGTGAAAAAATCGTCGGTAGTCTGCACGTTGGCTACCCCGATATGATTCCCACCCCACGTCCACGGAAATCGATTGAACAACTACTAACAGTTATGAACTAACTAAAAAGGAAAGCCTCCAATCTTCAATTTGGAGGCTTTCCTTTTCTTTATTATAGATGTCGATGACACGTACGCTAATTCATGATCCTGACATCATTCTTTTCGATGAACCGACGACAGGACTTGATATCATTTCATCCAATGTATTTCGCCAGCTTGTTCTTCAACTGAAACAGCAGGGCAATACGATCATTTTCTCTAGCCATATTATGGAGGAGGTTACTTTACTCTGCGACTCCGTAGCGATGATGCATAAAGTGGAACTGATTTATAAAAGAAAGCTTGAGTCTCTATATATAGAAGAAAAAAGTCGTGACCTAAATTATATTTTCATGTCCAAACTTGTAAGGAGGAACCAATCCCGTGTTTCTTAATATGTATGTGAAAGAAATGAAGGAAGCTTTAAGGGATCGCCGCACATTGATTTTAAGTGTACTCCTGCCTATTCTATTATTGACTGGGTTAACACTATTTTAGAAGAGTTTGATGAACACGGATGAAAATGAAACCTATACCCTGGCAGTCGATCCGTCATTCAGCAAAGCCTTACTTAGTGATTTTCCACAAATCGAAGTCAAATCATTCGATAACCCTACCGAAGCAGTCCAAGAAGACCAAGCCCCCGCTGCCCTGCAAGTTGGCGAAGGTTTCATGGAACAAATAGAAAAGGGCAAACAAGTCACGTTCAGCCTCTTCGGTGACACGTATGGTCAAGATAGTTCTTACGCCCTTTCACAGGTCGAGTCAGCTTAACACTTTTTGAAAAGCAAATCATTCAAGATAGGCTGCAAAGCATAAATGCTGACACTAGTCTGATAAGTCCGCTGCAAGTCAACATCAAGGAAGCTTTGCAAATGTCAGCAAGCATCATATCCAAGACCGTCAAGGAATCCCAAAACTATATATCACCGATAACAATGCTCGTCATTCTGCCTGCACTATTCTTAGGCGGAACAGGCTTACATGAATTAACAACCAAACACTTCTTGATTCCAATTTTCAATATTTTTGCTCTCTTTAAAGAATTGATTTATGGCGTGATTGATTATCAAAACATCTTCCTTACAGCCAGTATCCTCATTGTCTCCATTGCTATATTCTTTGCTGTATCAAGGATTTTATTTTTGAAGGACAAATGGGTATTGAATTAAAGTAGACGTAATGAGCCCTCAGCGCGCCTTCTACTTGGTGAGATATTTGATTAACAGTAAAAAACCTCCCTTTTCAAGGAGGCTTCTAAAATCTCATTCTCAAAAAAACTCGTGATATAAAGCCTGAATTGCCGTCTCTTCACTATGACCTTTCACACCGAACATCATGCTCACCTCAGAAGAGCCTTGGTTGATCATTTCGATGTTGACCTTAGCTTCAGCCAGCGCTTTTGATGCTCTTGCCGTTGTACCCACATTATGACGCATGCCTTCCCCGACAACCATAATTAACGCAAGGTTATGTTCCACAATCACTTCATCAGCATGAAGTTCCTGCTTAATGCGCGAAACGATCTTCTTCTCAGCTTCCTCTGTCATTTGATCCTGCCTTAGTATAAGCGTCACATCATCAATACCGGATGGGATATGCTCATATGAAACCCCGTAATCTTCAAGGATATGAAGAAGTTTGCGTCCAAATCCGACTTCACGGTTCATCAAGTATTTGCTAATGTAAATACTGCAAAACCCTTTGTCACTCGCAATCCCAATAACCGGGCCATTCGTATTATCGCGTGTGCTCACAATACGCGTCCCCTGAGCCGCTGGGTTATTCGTGTTTTGGATATGAACAGGAATTCCGGCACGAAATGCAGGAATTAAAGCTTCGTCATGGAACACCGAGAAACCAGCATAAGAAAGCTCACGCATTTCGCGATACGTTAACTCTCGGATTCCCTTTGGATTGGAAACCACGTTTGGATTCACAGCGAAAACGGCATCCACATCTGTAAAATTCTCATACAATTCGGCCTTAACCCCATTGGCAAGAATCGAACCCGTAATATCCGAACCACTCCTTGAGAACGTTAAAACATCGCCATCTAACGTGTAACCGAAGAACCCTGGGAATACTACAATTCCCGGCTCATCACGTAGAGCATATAACCGCTCATATGATTCGGGCAGCACTTTAGTGTATCCATCTTCATCCTTTACAATCAAGCCAGCTTTCTTCGGATCCATATACTGCGCCTCTACCCCACGGCTTTGAAAATAAGCCGCAACCAGCTTCGCATTATTATCTTCACCGCTTGCCTTTAAAGCATCCATATAACGCTTCGGATTATTTTGATCTGCACGTAACAACGTGTGCAAATCTTCACGAATCTCTTTAATGACATCCTCTGAAATATCTAATTCTTCAGCAATACTCGCATACCGAGTGACCACATCTTCTATCAAAAGCTGGCCATTCTCACCTCGTAGTTGCTGTTCGGCAACTTCAATCAATAAATCCGTCACCTTTATATCATCGGAATTGCGTTTCCCTGGAGCCGAAACAACAACAATCTTCCTCTCTGGATCAGAAACCACAATTTCGAATACTTTTTTTAACTGTTCACCTGACGCAAGTGAACTCCCGCCAAACTTCGCAACTTTCATCCCGACATCCCCTATTTTTAAAAATATTCTGTCAAAATTAACTCTCCCTATTATTACGTGTTTTGACAAAACAATCAAGAGTTAATTCCGTTATACAAGGACATTTGTATTTTCTATAAAGACAAAATCGATAAAATTATTGAATGAGGATGCAGAAAAACGTATAATAATCTCCCTTCTTTGTAGCACTTTTCACATTTTATACGGTTCATTTACAAAAAAAAAACGCCAAAACAAAATACCTAGATTCTGTTTTGACGGGTTAAATTAAATATATTAGAATCAGTGAATCCATTGAATCACTCGATAGGATTCATCCTGTATTTTTCTGTGCTTTTCCCTAACCTAGTAACTGTCAATAACTGCCTAAGATCACCATTCTTAATGAGCTTTGATTACAGAATGAAGATCCTCTTCTTCTGCATTCGGTGATAGATACATTGCGTCTGCCAGACAATAGGCTTCGTAACAGTCATTTTCGAAAAATGACCAGAGGGGCTCCAACCGCATAAGAGGCTCCTCTAATGTTTAGCGATTATCTACAGTTTCCGGATACAAGTCGTGATTCATCAAGCGGAAATTCGCCATTTCCTCAAACTTCGTCCCTGGTTTCCCGTAGTTTGTGTATGGATCAATAGAAATTCCGCCCCTAGGTGTGAACTTGCCCCAGACTTCAATATATTTCGGATCCATCAACTCGATTAAATCGTTCATGATGATGTTCATGCAATCTTCGTGGAAATCACCATGGTTGCGGAAGCTGAACAAATAAAGCTTCAAAGACTTGCTTTCGACCATCTTCACACTAGGAATATAGCTGATGTAAATGGTTGCAAAGTCCGGCTGTCCAGTAATTGGACATAGGCTTGTAAACTCCGGACAATTGAACTTGACAAAGTAATCCCGGTTCGGATGCTTGTTATCGAACGACTCCAAAATTTCAGGCGCATAGTCGAATGTATATTTTGTGCCTTGATTCCCAAGTAATGTGATATCTTTTTTTAATTCTTCTTCTTTTCTTCCAGACATAAAAAGTCCTCCTCTTCCACGTTTCACAGGGAGATTCATAAAGTGGGCCTCTATATAACAAAAACCATATCTCCTCAAAGATATGGTTGATTCGCGAAAAATATCAAAGCCATAGTTTTTTTAAGAGGGTGATGCTATGAACCTCTCCCGATTTTCGGGAAATATTTTAAAATTGTCATAGTAAATATAGAAAAAAATATCTAATCTGTCAATCATACTTTTTAAATTTAGTTTGATTCCTACATGTATTCAGCTTAAAATGTAGAAGAAGTTTATCCTACATGAAGGAAGAGATTAAAGCAATGTGGATCTTTGCAGCACTCATCACCAGTTTGTGTTTCGGAATCAATAACAGCATTTTTAAATGGAGTAGCGGAAAGGGTTACTCAAAGGTACATATCCAATTTTTCTTTTATTTTGTAGCTTTTATTTTGGCCATATCTTATGGAGTACTTGTGGATGGTTTGAACCTGAACTTGCTTTCTATCATGCTAGGTGCAGCAATTGGTGTATTGAACGCTAATGGGAATATCCAGATGGCAAGCGCCTTTGAAAAAGGTCCGGCAAGTTTGACATCTCCATTAATTGCAGCGAATGCAATATTCCCCATTCTCTGTGCAGCATTAATTTTTCACGAACATATTTCTTCCTTGCAGTGGAGTGGAATAGCCTGCATGCTTCTCGCTACTTTAGTCATTCAGTATACACCTAATGCTAAAGGCAATCATCAATATTTACCTTGGATTATGCACACTTTATTTTCCATTTTATCTTTTGGTGTGCTCGGCATCTTAATGACGACATCAACACGTCTTCATTTAAACTCCCTTGATATTCTAGTATCAATGTATGGGGGCGGAGCTCTTTATCTTCTTTCGGCTTTGGCCTTTAAGAATGAAAAAATCAAGCTACAAGAAGTCAAAATTGGTTCCTTAGTAGGTTTTTTAAGCATCATAGCCTATGGATGTTATTTCTTTGCGTTGAATACCGGCATCGCAAGCATCATTTTCCCTGTCGTCAGCCTAAACTGTTTAGTGGTCGTATTTGCTGGATGTTATTTATTCAAAGAAAAACTAAAATCCTATCAAATTGCCGGCGTATTTGCAGCCTTAATCGGAATTATCTTAACCAAAATTTGAATAATAAATTTTCTAAAACAACCTGGCTGTTATGCAAACTAGCCAGGTTGTTTTTATATGGGAAATAGGGTCTGACCCCTACACAACAAGCCTTTAACACTGATACAACAATCTTTATGCAAATAAAAAATCTCGGGAAATGGGGTCTGGCCCCAAAAAGTGTTGACATTTCTTTTTAAATATCAGATAATTATGAATATTAAATCTTCACCTTCGTTGCTTTCGAAATGTTTGAAAAATCTTCAGCTTTGGGAATAAAAGAAGTACATACAACACTCCCATTTAATACTGAATTAAGAAAGGAAAGATGCATAATGGTAAAAGTTACAGTAACAGTTGATTTCCAAGGAAAATCTTATCAAACTAACGTCCTTGCTAAACCAGGTACTAATCAAGAAGAAATTTTACAACAAGCCCTTCATCAAGTGGAAAAACAATGGAAAGCATAAAAAAGCAGGCTTCGTTTTAGAAACCTGCTTTTTTTATTACCTTTTCAGATATAATTTACCAAAATTACTTTTCACATGCACTTATACTAATAAACAAATTAACCCTTTTCAATACTGTTTTACTTATGTACTTCTATTGTTCTATTATCCTAATGCATTTTTTTGAATTTTTTCTATTCGAAGAACCCCTCGATTACGATTTCCTCCCACTTTTAATTGTTTTTTTCATATTATACCAATATAAAGACGTCAGCTTGTGAACGCTTTTACACTCAATCTGAATAACTAGTACTTTAGTATTTTCAATAAAGAAGGAAAGAAAGGTACCTAAATGAACAGGGCTTTATTAACTATAATTTTTACCATCGAATAAAAAAATGGATTACACAATAAATAATTTAGAAAAAAAGACAGTCTTTTTAAAGACCGTCTTTTTTTTATGTTCCTTTTAAACAAAATCCCTTATTACTGGCATAGAACGTTCTTGCAGGCTATCGGAAAGCAAACTATACGCAACTAATTTCTTCTTGTACTGTTTGACTACATCCACGTGGTCGTTGTAAATGTGCACAAGTAACCTAACATCCTTTTTGCCGCTTTTAGTATCAATGACTAATGGGGTCCCATTGTTTTCTGGATGTAAAAACAATTGCTCGTTCCCTGGAAATATATGATTTTTTTTCAAAAATATAGCTTCATTAAAATAATTAATAACTTGAATTTTGTCTTCACCTTCCAAGCGTTTTCCGTCAATGGTTACGATGCAATTCGCGTCACTAAGTTCTGAATGCAGTTTAAATTTGCTGATAATCCAATTCACTGCATCGGTTGGAAGACAGGTAACTAATAGCTTAACCAAGCTTATGAGAATTGTTAAAATCAAAACAGGCAATGTCATATTTCATCATCTCCGCTAAGTTCTAAATTAATTATTATATCCCTAATTATATCAAAGGGGCGGACAGTTTTTCTTTGAAGATGTGACCGTTCTATTAACGTTTCACTTATGGTGAAACGTTAATAGAACGGGTGCCTGAAGAAGGGCACTAAAGATACGAAGACTAGATTAATGCGTAATCAGTCTAAAATGTACGCAGTATAGTAGAAATTAAGGAAATTATAGAAACCACTAAATTATTTTAACGGCTTGTTGAATTCTTTTTTATATAAAAAGATGATTATTATTCTCTTTGATTCACTATTGGCTGGTACTAAAGCTACAGATAAAGAATACGTTTCAAAACCCGGAAGAAGCATTAAAGGCATTACCATTACCTTTTCCCTCTCCTCCAAATGAATCTAAGGGTAAGCCAATCGATAATCCGAGCAAACTGTAAAAGACCCAATAAAGGGGCCGCTATCTCGTCCTAGAAATAATGAGCAATGATTGGGGTAAAAACTCAACATTTATTATTTAAATTATAATGAAAAAAGATGTTTTTTGTTTGAAGATTCCTCGAATTTTCAAGGAATTCTTGTGTATAACGAATCTAGCTCCTATCTTCTTACCCATATTTTCTCCCATTCCCTGTAAATAAAACATTCTGAAATGGTTATACTAAACTTAATTGGTTCATCTTCATCCTTCATAACAAAACAAATTTCTATGATGAAGTGATTAAAATGGTATATAAATTTCCACTTACAATAATTAAATACAAAAAAACTGGGCGTCATCAAGACGCCCAGTTTTGTAGGAATGGATTATTGATATCCCCAAATCATTGTTAGCATTGTACCGAAAATTGTAACCAATGCAACAAACAATCCGTAATAAACGTTTGTGTAAATCGATGCTTTATCCTCAGACTCTCCTGCATGCATGAACATAACCAATTGAAGTGCTGCTTGCATGAAGGCTGTAACAAGTAGGATGATCATTGCCATTTTAAGTGAGAGATCAAACACTATAACTGATAGTGCAACCAAAGTCAGGATTAGTGAAAAGGCAAATCCCATAACTTGGCCCCGTGGGAATAATTGTTTCATATTACATCATTCCTTTCAGGTAGACGAAACTGAAGATGAAAATCCAGACAACGTCTAAGAAATGCCAGTAAAGAGAAAAGATGAAAGCTTTGTTTGCTGTTTCTGGAATCAGACCGCGTTTTTTAACCTGCAGAATGATGAATGTTCCCCAGAATAAACCAAGTGTAACGTGAGCTCCATGCGTACCTAGTAACGTAAACAAACTAGATAAGAAAGCACTTGTTTGAATGGTTGCTCCTTCATGTACATACTCCACGAATTCATAGATTTCGACTCCCAAAAAGCCTAAACCAAGAATAAGGGTGATAACGAAGAAACTAAGCATCGCTTTCTTACTACCAAGTCTCATTGCATTGATTCCAAGACCAATGGTAAAACTACTAGTTAAAAGAAAAATTGTTTGAAGCATTAGGGTTGGTACTTTAAAAAGGTGTTCCCCTGTTGGACCATTTCCAGTACCGTTAACTAATACAAAATAAGTGGCGAACAGTGTAGCGAAAAGAGCTATTTCTGCCCCCAGGAAAATCCAAAATCCAAAAATCTTTAAGCGATTTTCTTCCGTGCTATATTCTAGTGGCAGCGAGTTATCTATTTTCATTACTTAGCACCTCGCAATTTATTTTCAGTTTCTTCAATCTCTTCAACGGAGATATAACGTCCGTGATCTTTTTCGAATGAACGGTGAGCCATACAAGCAAAGATACCAAGTGTTGCAATGATTGCAATGATCCACATGCTGAATACCATTGCAAAGCCCCAAACGAAGAAGATACAGCTCATGATAAACGGCACACCACTGTTATTTGGCATATGAATCTTTTCTACTTTACCACCAAATAATTTAAAGCCTTTTTTCTTAGAATCCCAGAATGCTTCTGTAGAATCAACTGTAGGCACAATTGCAAAGTTATATTCTGGTATTGGTGTATGTGTAGCCCACTCTAGAGAACGTGCATCCCATGGATCGTTTGAAATATTTCTTGATGCATAACGAGTACTCCAATAGATGTTGTACACAATAAGCGCGAAACCTATTGCTAAGCCAATTGCTCCAACGAAAGAGAGCATATTCAATGGACCATAGCCCGTTGATTCAGAGTACGTATACATACGACGTGCTTGCCCATCTAAACCAGTGATGAACATCGGGAAGAATGTTACATTAAAGCTGATTGTAATGAACCAGAACGACCATTTCCCAATCTTTTCGCTCAACATGAAACCAAACATTTTTGGCCACCAGTACGTGAAACCAGCAAGTACGGCAAATACAGTACCAGGGATTAAAACGTAGTGGAAGTGAGCTACTAAGAACATTGTATTATGGTATTGGTAGTCAGCACTTGCCATGGCAAGCATAACCCCGGTTACCCCACCGAGCGTGAAAATCGGAATGAAAGCTAAAGAGTATAACATTGGGACGGTAAAAACGATTTTACCTTTCCAAAGTGTGAACAACCAGTTGAAAATCTTAACACCGGTCGGAACAGCGATTGCCATTGTGGTAATCGAGAAGATACCGTTAACCATTGCACCGTGACCCATTGTGTAAAAATGGTGAGCCCATACAACGAAAGATAGAGTAGAAATAGCTACCATCGAGATAACCATCGAATTATACCCGTACAGGTTACGACGTGCAAAAGTCGAAATGATTTCACTGTAAATACCGAATGCCGGAAGAATAACTATATAAACTTCAGGATGTCCCCAAACCCAGAACAAGTTCGCCCAAAGCATATCGCTACCGCCATTGGCCATCGTAAAGAATTGAGTTCCGAATAGACGATCCATTGTCATCAACGCAAGTGCCACTGTCAATACAGGGAAAGCGAAAACGATAATGAAGTTTGTGATCAAGATAGACCATGTGAACATTGGCATTTTCATTAAGTTCATACCAGGTGCTCTCATTTTCAAGATTGTTACGATAAAGTTGATACCAGTCAGTAATGTACCGATACCAGCTATTTGAATTGCAATCGCGTAATAGTTCGAACCTACTGATTCACTGAAATCGTTACTTGCCAGTGGGAAGTAAGATGTCCAACCTGCATCAGGAGATCCACCAACTACGAAAGAGATGTTAAATAGCATTGCACCCATAAAGAATAACCAGAAGCTTACTGCGTTTAGACGTGGGAATGCTACGTCACGTGCTCCAACTTGTAATGGTGTAACAATGTTCATTAACCCAATGATAAATGGCATAGCCATAAACAGGATCATGACAACCCCGTGTGTTGTAAAGATTTCATTATAATGCTGTCCATCCAACAAACCGTTATCAGGCACAGCAGTTTGAGCACGCATCATGATAGCATCGGCTCCACCACGGAAAAGCATAAGTAGTGCAGACAAGATGTACATGATACCAATACGTTTATGGTCAACCGTTGTTAACCACTCACGCCATAAGTAACCCCATTTTTTAAAATAGGTAATTCCGACAACAACCGCAAGCATGGTTAAGCCAATAGCAACCATGGATGCATAAATCGCTGGACTTGGATGAGGTACGGCAAATCGATCAAAGTAATCCATACTTTTGTGACTCCTTTCAGGAAAATATTCCTTGTGTAAACCTAGTTGTTTTATCGAGTGAGATTAATTCTTAATGATTCATGTTGCTGTGTTCTGAATGTTCCTCGTGTGAATCTTTGGTGGATTCATCGGATTTCTCAGAATCAGTTTTTTCAGTATCAGATGATCCGTGCATACTATGACCAGCATGTTCCCCTTCAGGAGCTGGAGAAAACTCTAAGTGAGTTCCAGTGTAAGTGGATTGTCCCACATGACCAGGTTCTAATAATTTATTGAATTTTTCCTCAGTAATCGGTTCAGCAGTAGCTTTAATTTCATCTACCCACTTATCATATTCTTTTGTAGGCATTGCCTTAACGTTGAACGTTTGCTGAGCAAAACCTGAACCACTGAAGTTTGAATTTCGACCCATATAATCTCCTGGAACATCAGCTGCTAAGTGCAACGTGTTTACCATGTCCGACATCGCGTATTTTTGTCCTCCAAGTTGCGGAATCCAGAAACTAGCAATTGGTCCGTATGAATAAAGTTTAAATTCAATTGGTCGGTTAGTCGGTATAAACAGATAGTTAACTGTTTCAATATCTTCTTCCGGATAACTAAAATGCCACTTCCAGTTAGAAGATGAAGCGTAAATAACTAATGGTTCTTGCTCTTGGTATCCTTTAGGTGTTGCCTCAACTTCATTTGTTGTTTTAACAGTAACAACTGATAGGAAAGCGACGATTAAAATTGGGATCGCAACCCAAATTATTTCAAGAACCTTACTTCCTTCAATATGAGGTGGTTCATAATCATCACGCTGTTTGGATGCACGATATTTCATTATCATGAAGATATACAGTACAATAACGACAAGAACGACAAAGGCCATTGTCCATATCGAAATCATAATAACATCTGCTTGTGTTGCAGCTACTGGCCCTTTAGGGTCCAAGACCATTAATGGGTTATCGCAACCGGTTAGCACAGTGGCAATAGTAAAAAGTATAGTTAATAAAGCCCATTTTATTTTCATAGTACTACCCCTTTCTTACATAATAAAATTCCTATTGGTAATTATTCGGACAAAGTGTTACCATGTTCACAAACCCCGACATACCAATATTAATCCCAAGTGTATAAAAAGACAATACAAAGTGACATCTGTCACATAAAGTTCATGAAAGAGCAGTAAGAAGATGGTAACTGAACTGAAATGTTCGAAAATCTTTATGAAATGAAATATAATAATTGTTTAATATCTTACTTACGGAGAATTCACTTATTAGTGAAGGATTTGCAAGTATTCCCGGTTCTTTTTCCATTTAATGTTACTTTAATATAATGAATTTTCACATTATATTCTCCCTCGTACATTACCTCAAGACTGGATTTAAATTACTGAATATTCAAGTTTTATTACCTCTCCTGTTAAGAAGATAGCTATCGATGGAATCGTTAATGGATGTTGATGGTATCCAGGATTAAAAACGAATTTTTCTCACTCGACCATGGACTCGGTAACGGCATTGTATATGATGTTGTTTTCCCTGCTTCATTACCCTTGTCGTACAACACTTGCCATTATATATAAGGAAACAAAGAGTGTGAAATGAACATTTTGATCCTTTATGATGCCCACTTGAATGCCTTTCTAGGACATTTGCTGTGGCACATTTAGCCATTCTAATAGGCTTGGTTAAAATAGGGGAAAGGAAAATGGGGGAAAGTCGTATACATTATATTAGGACTAATCACAGGCACACTTGTACTACTTTGCTCTATAACAGGGTTAATCTTATTTAAGAACAATAATAAAATATTGGTAATCAGGTTCCTTCTTCTCGCAATACTTATTGCCCTGTCAGTATTACTTTTCCTAAACTGCTGTTTAGTCCTGTCCTCCTATTTTTGCGGGAGTAGGCTATTTGTGTTTTGTAAATATGAATGGGGCATGAAAAAGGGATATCCTTTCACACCTCAAAATTTATAAAGTGACCAGGGGGCAGGCCGTTTCCCCACATGTTACTTCAAGCGCATTAGTCCATTCACTTTTCTGGAATTCCTCCACCTGAATAAAGGAAACTCACTACTTAAATATCCAATTTTGACAACTGCATCCCTTTTGTTTCTTTTATTATATGCACATAGAAAAACCACGAAAAATGGACCTTTTTAAAGTGTCCATTTTTCGTGGTATAGTTCAGAGTTCAGAATGTAGAGTTAGAACTTTTCATTCAGGAATGTAGTGAGTTTGATGTGGATGGCCAAGCCATGTTGTATGTACACATATTCTAAATCAACTGGATTTGGATCATTGAATATGCTTTCATTGTTGGAGCATTTGTTAACTAGTTGGTTACGCTTTAATCGTGTACAACCTACTGCCATGCCCAAGAAATATTTCAAGCGATCCTTTGAATACACGTTCTCTAGAGTGGGCTACTCTCTGTTCCCAGTTCCAGAATACAACTTCACTATCATACCGACAGCTGATTCTTCACTAGCATTCCGGATGTAGCTTCATCTACCTGAAAGGAAATTTGAGTATGAAACAGTTATTTCCACGTGGACATGTTATGGGGTTCATATTCTCCATGGTTCTTACATCCGTTGCTCTTGGTGTTGATGTATATGACCTTTCTTTGAGAACAGGAATGATAGTCCTTATAGTAGCTTCATTCCTGCAAGCAGGTGAACAACTAGATTAGTTCATGCATGCTTGTGAATCTGATGATAAGAAAGCCATCTACGAAAACGGTATTACGCTCTATTCATTGCTTTAGTTACTGAACTCGGTACTTCTTTTTGTTTTAACTTTTGAATTTATTTTTATGATTTTAGTTGTTTCCGGTACAACTGTTTTACCCTTATGTGTGTTCATCACCATTTCTTCTGTCAGGACAAAAAATATACCAACTAGGAAAATGGCAGCTGCGCTTAATGTAATGGCCATTCCAACAGCAGTTAATATATAATCCTTATTGTAATCGCTTACAAATAAACTTAAAGCAAAAATAATAATTCCGATTACACAACCTGTGCCTGATACCCACTTCACTGCATCTAACATCTTCTGATTAGCTTCCATTATTTCATCCCCTTTCTTTCTATTTTATTACATTTCACAAATTTGTCAAACTTTTTATAATTTTCAATATATTCACAATGAAAACCTTGACAAATTAAAGTTATTACAACTCACTTTTAGGTATTCAAGACTATATGGAAAATAAACCAAATAGTTAAAATACACTACCTATTTTTCCGATAATATCCATTTTTTATACTATTATTTATTTTTTATTATTTACCCAAATATTTTATCGACTCATTAGCTATAAAAATGACTCCTGCCAATTGCTCAGGAGTCATTTCTCTTTTTTTATGAATTTTGTAACGTAATCGTTAAGGTTTTCTCTTCATTACCTCGATACACTTTGACCTTTACTTTATCGCCGATTTTCTTATCTGTGTATAAGTATTTCCTTAATTCAGCAGAGGTACTAATTTTCGTTCCATCAATCTCCACAATGATATCCTGTTGCTTAAGTCCTCCATTCGCAGCCGCCGATCCAGTTTCTATACCCGTTACCATTACACCTGACTTTGCAGCTTCAGGGACATTTTGAAGGTAATACTGTGGCAGTTCTTCTGTGTTCGCCAAGCTGACCCCTAAATATGGCCGCGTGATTTTTCCATTTTCAATCAGTTCCGTTACAATCGGTATTACGTCATTACTTGGTATAGCGAAACCTAAGCCTTCCACACCGCTTTCAGAAATTTTCAAACTGTTTATGCCTATTACTTCACCAGCAGTATTGATTAATGCACCTCCACTGTTACCAGGATTAATTGCCGCATCTGTTTGAAGGACATCAAGTTCCCACTCTCCGTCAGATGTATCGACTGATATGGAACGCCCAGTTGCACTTACAATTCCTTGCGTAACCGAACGTGAGAAATCAAGTCCGAGAGGGTTACCAATGGCCAAAACTTCTTCACCTGGACGCATTCTATCTGAATCTCCAAAATTAATTCCCTCTGGTGCTACCGAGGCATTAATCGTCAAAACCGCTAGGTCTGTTAAAGCATCTGCACCAACAACTGTTGCAGTTGCCTTTTGTCCATCATACAATGAAATTTCTACTTCCTTAGCACCTTCAATAACATGATTATTCGTGATGATATAGGCCTTACCATTATCTTTTTTATAAATAACTCCTGACCCCGTGCCGCTCTCAACAGTTTCGCTCTCCGTGCTTTGCTGCTGGAATGGGTTCTGATTTTGCATCTCTTGTAAATTTACGACACCTACAATCGATTTTGAAGCTGATTCAACCATATCTGCTCTTTCATTTGAATCTGTGCTTGTCGATAACTTTTCTGTATTTATACTCTTATTCTTTTCCACGCTCTCGGTTTGTTCTGCCCCTGCAGTTTGTGATGATTCGGTCACTGTATTTTTCTCTGCATCTATAAAATCTCCGCCAAATACAAATACAGAAGATGTAACTATAGAAGCAACAGTTCCAGAAACAAGACTAGTTAACCAAAGCGACTTGCCCTTTTTCGGTTCAGCTTTCACCCGAACTTGCTCATCCCCATTATAATTCTCCATCCTTTATCCCTCCTATGAAAGTCCTTTACTTGGCTCCATCATAAACAGTAATTATTAAAAAATTCTTAAGAAATAAAGAATACGGCAAACTTTTTACAAAAAAGATAAAATGAATGTAGATTTGACCGAAAAAAGAACAATATTGACTGGTTAATAGCTCTGAGATTTCTTACCTCCCATTACGAAAAAAAAAGATGCCTCAAATAACAAGGCACCTTTTTCATCCATTCTATTTCTTACATAAGCTCATAGACTTCTTTTGTCTTCTTATTCACGCCATACCAACCCCAAGTAGCCTTATGCCCACTTCCCTTACTGTCATTGACCATTTCAAACACTTGGAATATGTAATCTCCCTTTTCATCTTCACGATCATATTGAATTTGAAGCTGAGGATAGTTTTCCATGTCAGCGTAGTCTTTCACAAGATTTTCCGCCTGAGCTTTCGTCAATGTCTTATCTGAATCCTTGTTACTCTCGTGATTTCCTTTATCAGCTAGCTTCGATGTGGCGGGGGCCTCCACTGGCTTATCCTCTTCTTCTGACTCGATAACTGGGTCTTCAGACTCATCCCTCGATTGCTCTGCGTCAGTGTCTTCAACTGGCTCTGCACTGGCTTCTCCAGCTTCTGAGGACATTCCAATTGCCTTTTGTACCATGAGTTTACTTTTCTCATAATTTGCCTTATATGCAGCAGCTTCTTCAAAAAACACTTGAGACGCCTCAAAATCTTGTTCCTCGTATTTCTTCATTCCATCTGCCAAAAGGACGCAAAGTTCCATTAACTCTTTCATCTCCCCTGTTTGGTCTTCTTTATACGCTAATTCAAATGCCTCATGGGCCTCTAAATAATTTGCCTCTTCCACCTGACTTTTTCCTAGCTCCATGTTGGAATCGTAATTCCTGGTGGTACAGCCTGAAACAATTAATGCCATCATTAAAATAAATATGAGTAATCTCTTCAAAAAGTCACTCCTCACTTTTACTGAATACACATACACTTCCATATTATTCTATAAATCTATCTTACCCGATTTCACAAGAAATATCTGACATCTTTATCTCTATCGATTTATTATGGAGAATGTTCACTTTTATGATTATATTTTTACAAATAGTGGTACATCATAGATAAACGCTTGAAAGGGTGAAGAAAAAATGTTGTAGGAAAAACAGACCTATCATGTGGATTTGGTCAGCGGCGATGTACTAGGAAAAAAACTTGAGGAAAATCCAAGCTTTACTATATACGCTACAGATGAAGAACTAGCAGAATTAAAGCAATGCCTAGAGGAACATCGAACAGATGACTTGGAGTCATATGCCGTTCTCATGTACCATATCTTCTCTATCATCATGACCGGGCAAATGATAAATACGATGAAGCTACGAAAAAGCTGTACGCCATCATTTATAAATTAGGCGATGAAACAGCCCGAAACCATATTGAAGAAATCAGCATATTGGCAGATAACAAATTCAAAGGCAACGAGGAAATCCAAAACTTTAAATAGGAGAATGCTTAAACAGAACCTGAAATAACAAGTTTCTATTTTTTAAAAGAACGAGAATGAAAAAAGCATCTTCGAAAGAAAGTGATTTAACACATGAGGTACATCAGACGATCAGAGTGTTTGGAGTTTTTTAGGAAGAAAATTATGATGGGATTAGTTTTGGAAATGCATAATCCTAAATAAAAATATACCAGAACTGTTTCATTTAATAGGTAACGATTCTGGTATATTTAACGTTTTGCGGATTACTTTACAATGAAAAATAAGGTGTCATTCACACATAAGTCTAGTGTTTTTGCTTATAATAGGTAACCGCTAGCGCAAGGGCAAGTACGGTTCCTTTAACGATGTCCATCGCGTAGTATGGGACAGACATCATAATCAGTCCGTTTTGAAGGATTCCAATCAGGACTGCACCGATGAAGGTTCCGAAGGCATTCGGTTTCCCTGCTCCTAGAACGGATGAACCAATAAATGCTGCTGCAACAGCATCCATTAAGTAAGGAGACCCGGAATTGATTTCGGATGTCATGACGCGGGAAGCAAGAACAATTCCCCCGATTGCGGCAAAGAGAGCCGAAAGGAGATAGGCCAGTACTTTGTATTTATTTACCGAAATTCCAGAAAGTCTGGCAGCTTCCTTATTTCCCCCAATAATGTACATATAACGACCGTGCTTGGTATAAGTTAAAAAGATATGGGTAGCTATCACAATGACTGCCATGATCAGAATAATCCAAGGGACCTGTCCAATCTTAGCGAAAAATGGGCTGATCAGTCCTTCAGCGAACGTTCCATCAGGCATGACCATATTTTGTGAAACCGTTGCTCCTTTTGTATAGGTAAGGGCAATCCCTTGGATGATGAACATGGTCGCTAATGTCATCAGCATGTCAGGAATTCTCAATTTTACAATCATGAATGAATTTAATGCTCCTACTACAAGCGACGCACCGATTGCAGCTAATATCGCAATCAGGGTATCCTGCGAAAACCAAACAAACATCGAAATGACGATCGCATTAGCCAATGATGCTACAGAACCAACGGATAGGTCAAAACCATCCACAGTTAAGGATATCGTAATTCCAATCGCAATGATGGTCACGATTGAAATAGAACGCAGAATGTTAATTAGATTATTAGCTTGAATGAAAGATGGATTTGAAAAGGCAAATATCCCAACCAAAATAATAATCGTCAAGATTGTGCCGTATTTATAGAAAAAGTCGAATAAGTCTACTTTTTTCTTCGCTTTTGTTGTCTGTGTGAGAACAGGAATCGGTGTGCTCATCCTATTTGCCTCCTGTTGAGTAGAATAGTAATTCTTCTTCATTGGTTTTGCTTGTCTCTAATTCGATGACTGTCTTTCCACCATATAACACATAAGTTCGATTAGTAATACCCATGATTTCAGACAACTCAGATGATGCATATATAATTGCCTTTCCATTTCTGGCAAGTTGGGCAATCAATTCAAATATGTCCTTCTTTGCCCCTACATCGACGCCTTTTGTAGGTTCATCAAATATGTATACATTTGCATCAGCAATCAGCCACTTTCCGATAGCGACCTTTTGTTGATTACCACCTGACAAGTTTTCAACCTTAGCTTCCTCTGAAGGGGTTTTAATACCAAGACTCGTAATAAGTTCCTTCGCTTTTTTCTTTTCCGCCTTACGATCTACAAAGCTGAATATCTTGCTGAATTTCCCGATACTTGCTGCAGTCAAGTTCGTTGCAACTGATTCCTGAACAAGAATGCCTTCTTTCCTGCGTTCTTCCGGTACAAGTGCCAGACCACTTTTTACTGCATGATGCGGTGTTTTCAATGAAAGCTTTCTACCATTCATCACGACTTCCCCTGTTGTGATAGCAGTATGACCGAATAGGGTTTTACATAGCTCTGTTTTCCCTGCTCCAACCAATCCTGCCAAACCAACAATCTCTCCTGCTTTTAGATGAAGGCTAACATTTTTAACTTTTTCGGCATCTGACAGTCCCTTCACTTCCAGAACAACTTCACCAATCGCAGCATTTACAACAGGGAACTGTTCATCCATTGTTTTCCCAAGCATTCCCTCGACCACTTCGTTTTGAGTAATATCCGCTACTTCTCGGCATGCAACACTTTTCCCATTCCTCATAATCGTAATTTCTTCACAAATTTCAAAAATCTCTGGAAGACGATGGGAAATAAATATGATGCCAACGCCTCTTTGCTTTAATTCATTTACAATTCGAAATAGTTCTGTCGTCTCCGTATAACTTAACGGAGCAGTTGGTTCGTCGAGGATCAGGAATTTGCATTCAGTCGAGACTGCTCTTGCAATCAGAACCATCTGTTTTTCAGCCAAGGTAAGATCTCTTACCAGCTTTTTCGAAGAGACACCAATTTTCATCTCTGCCAGGATATAAGTGGCTTTTCTATGCAACTCTTTCCAATGGACCATTTGTTTTTTGCCCATGTTTTGCACCGTATCATTCAACATTACATTTTCCCCAACAGTTAAATAAGGAATGAGTGCCGTATCTACTTCCTGATAAACAATTTGAATACCTTGTTCCTGTGCAGCCTTCGGTGAACGGATATCCTGCTTCTTTCCATCCAGAAAAATTTCACCTGTATAATGGGCATGAGCGCCCGATAAGACCTTCATTAGCGTAGATTTCCCTGCTCCGTTTGCGCCGACCACTGCATGGGCTGTCCCTGATTGTACTGAAAAATCAACTTCACTAAGCGCCTTTACTCCCGGAAATTCAATCGATATCTTTTTCATTTCTAGTTGTGTGCTCATGCCCATTCCCCCTATTAAACAGACACTCTCTTCACTAGAAAGAGAGTGTCTACTGACTCTGTTTTTTACTTTTTATAATGATCTTTCAATACTTTCATCCATTCTTCTTCAAATTCCGTTGATACTCCCCATCCTTCGACAATACCGGACAAGTTGGCCATGTTGACCGCTTCTTTTGAAGCTTGAATCTGCTCTTGTGAAATAAGTGAAGCTTCTAAGTCATATGTTTGCGGTGTTTCTTCACCCGCTAATTTTTTTGCTAAAATCCTCATATTCACTGCACCAATCAATTTCGGATCGACAGCTGCCGTGTAAGACCAAGAACTGCCTTTCGCTTGAATCTCCTGAAGATCAGCATTAGATACGTCGATTCCGTATATCTTCACTTCATCGCGGCCAGCTTCTTTAATCGCACGAGCCGCTCCAATTGCGAATGCATCCCATGTTGCGAAAATCGCATCTAGTTTGCCTTTGGGATATTTATTCAACATTGCGGCTACCGCATTTTGTGTCTGAACTGAAGTATCTGCAGATGCTACTCCGAATCTTTCGACTTCTTTAATCCCAGGATTTTCTTTTAATTTTTCCTGATACACCGCATTTCTTCTCACCATTGGCGGGAAACCATCTACCCAAAGGTATGCAATCGCTGCTTCACCTTTTTGTTCTTCTATCAATTTATCAAAAGCCAGAGTTGCCAATGCTTCATCATCCTGTGAAGTTAAGGTCACACCGTCAATTTTAGATAAGTCGCTAATAGAGTCGAATGTAACAACGCTCTTTCCTGCATCAACCAACTTTTGAACGTCATTCACTGTTGCTGCATCATCACCATGGGAGATAATATAGCCGTCATAATCTTCTTGTAAAGCCTGGGCGATTGCATCATGGAATTTAGCCGTATCGCCATTTGCTGTATACGTATCCACTTGAAAACCTAATGCTTCTCCTTCTTCCTTCGCTCCAGCTAAATATTGAGCCGTATGATCATCTCCGCCAATTTTACGAATGACTTTGATTTTGGCACCTTCCCCTTTTGCAAATCGTTCTGGAACATTTTTAAAGGATACTTTTTCATCCTTCTTTGATTCTGTTGAACTTTGTCCTGAAGAGCAGCCCGTTAAAAGCAAAGCCGAAGCTATGACCGAAACGAAAACCCTTTTAAAAATTGACTTCCTCATTTTAGTTCCTCCTACTTTCCAATCATTAATCTTATCAATTAAGTTGGTGTAAATCCCAAAATAAAAACCTCTCTAGAATAGAGAGGTTTAATCAGCTGATTTGCAGACTTATCCCTCTCTTATCTGTCAAAACATTTCTGTTTTGCAGGATTTAGCACCAATTCCTAATGGAACGGTTGCTGGGCATCTTAGGGCCAGTCCCTCCGCCACTCTTGATAAGAGAATATAATGTGTTACGTTTTTCGTAATTACCACTTTATAGGGATATAGTCGTAAAGTCAATAGATTTTTGAATATTTAAAATGTTTCTTGTTACACTTATTTTCTTTGTAGCTTAGCCAGACGCTTTTTCTCGATCTTTTCAAGTCTTTCTAACTGACGTAGTTTCACTTCAAACAGAGTAATCGGGTCACGGTATACTTCCGGATTTTCTCTCATATGCTCCAGTGCTGCCTGATGATCTTTGATTTCAGTCTGTGTTTGTTCTATCGTCTTTTGAAGTAAGGCAAATGAACTGCGATAGAAAAGTGAGATATCTCTATCCAAAGATTTTTCAAACAATCCGAATTGTGTAAGGAAACGGTCACTGATCATTTCTGCAACATCCAGGTAGTCTTCACTTTCTAGGTACTTCTTATACCGGTTGTACATATTAGCTTTATTTTGCGGAATCGCTCCAAACAGCTTCCCTGCCCCTTTAAGCAGCAATTGCGATGGGGTCCGGCGTAGTAAAATATTAACGTCTTCAATGCGGATACTGCTTGTCATCCGATCCGCATCACGGCGCCAGTCATCCAAAACTCTAAAGTCTCCGGCAAGTGTAATTCGCTCTTCTTTGTACAATTCATTGAACCCTGCGCTCATTTCATCCATAAACTGTTGAATTTGTGTAAATTCCAACTGAGATGTAGCAATCCAGTCTTGAAGAGAACGATAATATTGCGGCATAATCTTGTCTGAAATATATGCCTGAATCTGCTCATTCATTTCCTCGTTCAACTGTATATGAACTTGGCTGAAATCGCTACTTTCCGTTAATGATTTAGAACATTCTCTCAGTAATTCAGGGATTCTTGAAGAAAGCTGTTTTTTCACTTCTTCTTTAATTGAACGGTACGACCTTATGATATTTTCACTTTTTTCTTTTTCCAAATCTGCCAGTTGATTGACGGCTCCATTCAATTTGACTTCCATCTGCTCATTCCAAGAAATGGAGTGCTCGCATTTCCGCTCATTAGCTGCCCGTTTTTCTAGCAGGTAAGATAACGTTTTGCGAATGAATGCAAGAATCTTCTCAGATCTTCTTTCCTTCCAATTATCAGCTTGATAATTCGAATCAAGGAAGGATGAAAGGTCCTGTAACTGCTGTTTGCTGTCATAAAGTTTGGAGAAAGCAAATACTTTTGCGTTCGGGAAATACGCATTCACTTTATCCCATGTTTCATCTTCCATCCGGACTGCCACTTGGTCACTGTAAATCGTATCCATCTTATTTAGTAAGAAATGAATCGGAAGTTTCGGTGCCATCATTTGAATTTCCAATAACAAATCTCGTTCACTACCGGTGAAAGGAGCTCGTGCATCGAGAACAAACATCAATCCATCGCTGCCCTGTAAATACCCTTGGAAATCAGAGTCTACACTTTTTTCCCCATTGAACCCTGGTGTATCAAGTAAACGCAGGCGATTATTTCTTAGGTAGTCACTGATAAGGGTCACGTCGACAATGGTTCCGCGCTGACGGCGTGTTTCATCCAATTCAGTTAACTCACCAACGACCTTGTGATCTGTATCTGTAATTTCATAGATTTCCAGATTATCTCCATCTTTGACACTGACAAGGGACGAATGGTCCTCGGCAGCAATACTCTCTCCAGCGAGCGACTGAATAAAGGATGTTTTGCCATTGCCTGTGCTTCCGACAAGAAGAAGATTGAAATTTTCAGTATCCTTAAGTCCGTCTACCATCCATTTCAGCTTATTGCCAACTGTTAAGTTATTCTCTTCAGCCCACTGAATAATGGAATTGAACAGTTTTTCGCCCGCTTCCAATCCGCCTCCCAATTTAGGCGATTTTGCTAACAGACTTTCTGCATCCTGAACAACCAGTGCATTAATTGTATCAGGGAAAATTTCATTCCATGACAGAACGGACGCCGCTGCAAATAACGAAAGCTCTCCATCAGCGATTTTTAACCAATTTTCCAACAATCTCGGCACAACAGGACTCAAATCTTTGATTAAGTGTGTTCCTTCAAGCAAACCGGCATAAGCATCCCGGTAATAGACAGAAAGTTCATCCCATACATCACCTGGATGTAATTCGATGCCATCTATCAAATTATTAATGACTCTAAGCCATTCAAAGTAGGAATCTGTATATTTATAATTTTTCCAAAGTGCAACCGTCATTTTTTCAAAGCGATCCTGATCAAGGTTGTATAACGCCTCGAGAACATTTGAGAAATAATCCGGAGCCATCGATTGAGCAACACCTTGCTGGATATACGTTTTCAGCACATCAAACCAAATCATTGATTCCGTACGGATACTTTCATTCGCGGCTAAAACTACAGCACTGTTCCAATCCTTTTGTTCTTCAAAAAAGGAGCGTGCAATTGCGGTGACATTCGGGTAATCAGGTTGAAAGTCGACTGCTTCCTTAACAACTTTAGATGCCAAATCATTTCTTGATTCTACTATGTAAAGAGAGAACAGCTGTAGAAGGACTTCCGTTTTCAATACCGCTTCATCCGTACTGACGGATTTATATATATCCTCAGCGGTCGAATACATCTCTAGTTCAAAATAAGCATCTGCAATATTCTTTTTCGCCCATGAACCAAGTTCACCTTCTATGTTTTCCCACTTAAAAATGGCTGCTTCATAGTCATGATGCTGGAAGTATACTTCTCCTTGAGCAAACCGAACTGCAGTTAAATCCGCTCTTTCCTTTTTTTGTTCCACGAGAAACATTTCACCTAATGCTTGAATTGGATGATTGCGTGTATCCTCAATCATTGTTTCATAGTATTTTTTCCCAATCAGTCGTTCATCCATCTTTATTCCCCCGATATATTTCATATTTTCAATTAAAGGATAATCATCGATATGGAGTCTTTATGAAAATCGAATAATAACTATTCTCAAGACTTTGTCTATGAAAAGAGATTTATAGGTCCTTTAGTTAAGAAAATTATTTATAAACCTTTAAAATATTATTTTAACAAAACAATATGGTAACAACATTTCATGACTCTTACAATTTTAAAACAGAAACAAATAGAATTGTAATGAATTTAATATAAGACTTGAGGAGTTATTTCTACTTTTGTAAAAATATGTTTTATTTAGTTTTACCAATATCCGAAGAGGTAGGAGGGAACAATTCTTATACCATTAAATTACCAGAAATCCCGCCCGTAAACTACCTATAAGTGGTAAAAACGAAAATAATTTTCACTTGAATACTTCCTACAAGCGAAAGTACAATCTTCTCCCTAATAATAATAAATTTTTATTTGAAAGTTCATATAAAAAAAGCAGTACCTTTATTCATGAAAGGTAACTGCTCTCTGATAAGCACCGAACAGTAATTGCCCTTTGACAAATTGGGATTATACCCCTGTACGCTTACGTTGATTATTTGGCTTTTTAGTTAACTGGCTTTTTAGCTGTTTCGTTTTTTTCACAACGCCAGTTTCCAGTTTATCTTGACTTGAGCCCGCTTGCTTTTGCGCCAATTTTTGTTTGACTGCATCCGCCAGGCTTAACTTTTTATTTTCAGACATAATGTTGTCTCCTTTAGTGTTCTGTCTTCTATTATAATATATATGCGGTTAGAAAGATAATAGGGAGTTATATCCGATTCTTTTCACAATAAATATCTCCAAATAAAGGAAGGATCGATTATAGGGGACTAATCTCCTGCTCTTGACGATTTGTACTGTCAAATTATGTTGACTTAATAATTAGAATTTGCTAAATTATCTATATATTATAAAATCTGTGAAGAGAAAGAGTAAGATAAGAACCCTGTTCTACAGAGAGTCGACGTATGGTGGAAGTCGATGTCCAAGGCCTATCCGAAAATCATCTCTGAGATGCAAAGCTGAAAGTGAAGTAGGCTTTGACGGGCTTTCCGCCGTTACAATGGATCACGTATGAATTCGTACGTTGACTGAGTGCCGTAGCTTCTTATGAAGCGCGGAATATGGGTGGTAACGCGAGCACAAACTCGTCCCTGATTATTAGGGGCGAGTTTTTTATTTGCAAAATAACACTTTTAATAGCCTTTTTGGGCCAGTCGACGGGTACTATCATTTTAAAAAAAAGGAGAAATCACCATGAAAAAAACAGACACATTATTTATCGGCCTTATGCTTTTCTCGATGTTTTTCGGAGCTGGAAACCTTATTTTCCCTCCATTTTTAGGAGCTTCTTCCGGGACTTCCTTCTGGCCCGCCATTGCAGGTTTTGTCGCCACCGGTGTCGGCCTTCCAATTTTAGTACTCCTCGCCGTTTCACTTGTTAAAGGTGGGGCGCAAACAATCGGAGCGCGTGTGCATCCTATATTCAGCACACTGTTCATGGTCGTCATCTATTTGAGCATCGGACCGTTTCTTGCGATTCCACGGAATGCAAACGTTGCCTACGAAATGGGATTCAAGCCGTACCTTGGCGACTCGATGAATCAATCCCTATTTCTATTCTTATTCACGGCCGTATTCTTTACCATTGTTTATGTCATTTCTTTGAATCCTAAAAAAATGGAAACTTTTATGGGACGCTGGATTACACCTACCCTGCTTTTGGCCATGGTCATTCTCTGCGTCGTTGGATTTGTAAAGCTTGATGCACCATTCCAAGCTCCAACTGATACGTATGCAACAGGAGCATTTTCAAAAGGTTTTATCGAAGGCTATAACACGATGGATGCTTTAGCTGCCCTTGCTTTCGGGATAGTTATCCTTACTTCGATACAGCAAAGAGGGATTTCAGATCGGAAACAATTGACGAGATATACATTAAAAGCAGGCCTCATCGCCGGCGTATTGCTTTCTTTAGTTTATATCTCCTTAGGTGTAATGGGAGCGCGTATGGCAGCAGATGGTTCATTTGAAAACGGAACAGAGATCCTGACTGTCGCATCCACCCTTTTACTTGGAACAGGCGGTAAGATTCTATTAGGCGTTATTTTCACCTTAGCTTGCTTCACGACCGTAGTCGGTTTGACAACTGCCTGCGGACAGTATTTTTCAAATCTTATTCCCAAGGCCAACTACAAAACCTTAATTCTGATTGTAACACTTGTCGGCTTCATTCTTTCAAATATGGGTCTGAATCAAATTTTAAAAGTATCGGTACCATTCCTTGTGATGGCTTACCCGTTAACAATTGTCCTGATAGTTTTAACGTTCTTCAGCCGTCATTTTAAAAACCCGAAAAAAGTATATCGGAGTGCAATGATCTTCACCGGCGTTTTTGCTCTAATAGATGGATTAAACGCATTCGGCTTACCATTAGGACCCGTACAAACGTTTAGTGATGCCCTTCCTCTTTCTTCATACGGAATGGAATGGATCATCCCAGCTCTTGTCGGAATTGCCAGTGGCCTTCTACTCAGTCAGATCGGACAAGCAGCCCAATCTGAGGAATTGGAAAGCGCAACGTTATAATAGGAAAGCAGATGATTTTGTACAAATCATCTGCTTTTTTTCAAGATAGAGTTTTTAACAGTTCCCACTCTACTCACATTTCTTTATTTTGGTATTTACCTGCCACTTTTTGTTATGATAATGCTAAAGGAGATGATTAGTAATATGTCGAAGCAAACGCGAATTGGTAAAACAGATCTATATGTGAATCCGATTGGTCTTGGCACGAATGCCATTGGCGGACATAACCTTTTTCCTAATCTAAGTGAGGATACAGGAAAAGATGTCTTAATAACTGCTCTTGATGAGGGAATTAACTTTTGGGATACAGCTTTCATTTACGGTCCAGAGCGTTCAGAAGAAATTATCGGTGAAATTCTTAAAAAGACCCGCAAACGCGAGGATGTAGTCCTTGCTACAAAAGGGGCCCATAAATTTGTCGATGGGAAAGTCGTATTAGATAACTCTCCGGCTTTTCTGAAAAACGCAGTAGAATCTAGTTTAAAAAGACTCCAAACCGATTATATCGACTTATTTTACATTCATTTCCCTGATGAAGATACACCAAAGGATGAAGCGGTCGGTGCCTTAAAGGAATTGAAAGATGCAGGTAAAATCAAGGCAATCGGCGTCTCAAATTTTTCCTTTGAGCAATTAAAGGAAGCGAATAAAGACGGCTATATCGATGTCCTGCAATCCGAGTACAACCTATTCAGACGGGAAGCAGAACAAGATTTTCTGCCCTATACAGCTGAAAATGATATTTCCTTTATACCTTATTTCCCGCTTGCTTCCGGTCTGCTCGGTGGAAAATATTCTCAAGATTCGACATTTGAGGATGGCCGTGCAAAAAGTCCACTTTTCCAAGGACAAGCCTTTGTTAGCAACCTGCAAAAAGTAGAAGAAGTCCGAGAGATAGCAAACAGAAGAAATGCCGATGTTGCTGATGTAGTACTAGCTTGGTATTTAACTCGGCACTCGATAGATGTCCTAATTCCTGGAGCGAAAAAACCAGAACAGGTCACACGCAACTTAAAAGCGTTAGAAGTGGAATTAACCATGGATGAAATTGCCGAAATCAGCGCGATTTTCGCTTAAATAAGAGTTTAATAGATTTAGAGAACAAGGAAAAAAATAATAAAAAAAGGTTCAATGATTCTAACAAATATGGTTAGAATCATTGAACCTCAATATACTTTTCATTTATGAATTACTACTCCAAATAATTTATGTATGAATTAAATCTCACTTTGGACAGGCTTCCCCCCTTATTGAAGTTGTCCTTTTTCCAGCATATGCATCACCTCCACTTTACAGATGATCTGTTCGGCTGAACCCCCTATTTAATCAATATTTCCCGCAGCAATCCCCTATCATTAAAATAGAAAATAGCATCATATTTTTCACCATGATATAGAATCGCCTTGTGCACAAGCTGTATACTTGGAGTACCAAACAATTCAATCATTTCTTCAATAGACCTACTTTGGTGATTAGTATCTATACTTATCCCTTTTATGTGTTCATCATCGGTATAGGCAAACTTCACAATTTCATTTAATTCAGTGGCGTTACTTTCCTCTTTACTTTGCCCAATGGTATCAAACCCCATAACTGATGTTAGAGGATTTCTAAATTCACGAAAATATTGGACGATATTCGTCGTAGTAACACCAATGTAGCTTTGTGATTTTCGGTTATGAAAGTGTTCTTTTCTTCTATTATAATTATTCCCTTTAGATCCTTCCTCAATTATCCTGCTAAAATGGCTGATCCATAGGATCCTCTATTAAATTGCTTCCTTTTGTAGATTGCTTACATTTTTCTACTTTGATATATTTAGTGAATATTCCTTCAATTCGAAAAGAGGCTACCTTATGAAAAAATCCTATATTCTCTTATTTCTCATCTTGGCCAATCTGTTTTGGGCCGGCAATTATATATTTGGCAAATACGTTGTGACCGAACTTTCCCCAATCCAACTAACATTTACCCGCTGGCTAATTGCCGTTTTCTTATTATTCCCACTAGCCCATTGGATTGAAAAACCAAATTGGAAGAGTGTATGGAAAGCCTGGAAAGTACTTTTAGCAATGGGTTTACTCGGCATCATCAGTTATAATTTTTTCCTTTATTGGGCTCTGACCTATACAACATCTATGAATGCTGCTCTTGTCAATTCAATTAATCCTGCATTAATCGTTCTTTTTTCTGCATTGCTGTTAAAGGAGAAAATTTCAATCCATCATGTACTAGGCCTTATCATTTCATTATCCGGCGTATTATTAGTCTTAACAAAAGGACATCTCCTGGAAATTTTCCATCTCACTTATAATAAAGGCGACCTATTGATGATTCTGGCTATTCTCGTTTGGACCTTCTATTCAATAATCGGGAAAAAGCTGAAAAGCATTCCGATTATTTCAGCCACAGCCGTTTCTGTATTTCTCGGTTTGATTCTCGTTGCTCCATTTGCCATTGGCTCTGGACTGAACTTTGATTTAAGTGGCCCAGCAATCACAGGTCTTTTATATATTGGAATCTTCCCATCCGTAGGTTCCTTTATTTTCTGGAATATTTCGCTTCGTCATATCAATGCCAGCCAGGCTGGAATTTATCTTAATCTGATTGCCGTCTTTACCGCCATTCTAAGCCTGGTTTTAGGACAAACGATTACTATCGTCCAAATCCTTGGGGGGCTACTTGTCTTCACTGGCGTCTACTTGACGAGTAAAAAGAAAAAGGACCTTCAAGCTGTCACGAAGTCCATGTAAAAGTCATTCGGTAATTTGCATCCATGAACGCTTTCTTGCCTTTCCCTCTTGTCTATCCATCATGATTTACGTTATCCTTTAAAGAAGAAAATCTGAATGTAAAGGTGTGCTTTAGTTGAGGATCAATAAATATATTAGTGAGTCCGGGATTACTTCGAGACGAGGCGCGGATAAATGGATTGCCGAAGGCCGCGTAACGATTAACGGATCTGTTGCTGAGCTTGGCAGTCAGGCTGAACCAGGCGATGATGTTCGGGTTGATGGTAACCCCATAAAGGTAGAACAGCAAAATGTCTATATTGCGCTGAATAAGCCAATAGGCATTACGAGTACGACAGAAAAACACATTAAAGGAAATATTGTTGATTTTGTTAATCATCCACTAAGGGTTTTTCATATTGGACGTCTTGACAAAGACTCAAGCGGCCTCATCCTGCTTACAAATGATGGTGATATCGTGAATGAAATTCTGCGTGCAGAGAATAAGCATGAAAAGGAATACATCGTAACTGTGGATAAGCCGCTAACCTCTTCTTTCATACAAGATATGGCATCCGGCGTGGAGATTTTAGGTACGAAGACACTCCCTTGCAAGATCAAACAGTTGAACAAATATACGTTTAACATTACATTAATGCAAGGATTGAACAGACAAATCCGCCGTATGTGCTCAGCGCTAGGCTATGAGGTCCGCGATTTACATCGAATTCGGATCATGAATATCCATTTGGATGGGTTAGCCCTCGGACAATGGCGCGACCTAACGTTGGATGAATTGAGGGAACTGTTTAATGAGTTGGATTATACGCCTAGGCAGAGATGACTCAAAAGGATGCCCCTGAGTTCGGGGGCATTCTTTTTTATTCAATCTGTCCTAGACTTTTCAACATAGACTTAACTTTACTCGCAAATTTTGCCCTTTTACTCGTGAAATTGACTATTTTACTCGTGAGTTTCGATTATTTACTCGTAAATTCCAAAATAAAAAGCAACCTACGATAGGCTGCTCGTTATCGGCTATAAATTACACCCACCATAAATCAGTTGGGCTTTCGTTGATGAGGACCGTTTTCAAATTGGTTACTGCACGTTGAAAACCTTCTTCAATTGACATTAGCGGGTCTTCATGTTCAATGCTAACGACATAGTCATAGCCATATGTGCGAAGTGCACTCATGATGTCGGACCACTCTTGAAGACTGTGGCCGCAGCCCACCGAGCGAAAGTTCCAGGCACGGGTTTGGATGTTTCCATATGGCTGCATATCGGTAAGGCCATACATATTGATGTTATCCTGATCCAAGTATGTGTCTTTTGCATGGAAGTGGTAGATTGCTCCCGCTTTCCCAAGGATTTTGATGGCTCCCACCGGTTCGATCCCCTGCCACCAGAGATGGCTTGGGTCAAGGTTAGCGCCGATTGCGTCCGATGTAGCTTCCCGTAGTTTTAGCAAAGTGTAAGGTGTGTGAACGAGAAAGCCTCCGTGCAGTTCGAGTCCGATTTTAATATTGTGTTCATCAGCAATTGCTGCAGTTTTTTTCCAATAAGGAATCAACTTTTCTTCCCATTGCCATTTCAAAACGTCTTTATACTCATTCGGCCATGGCGCAACAGGCCAGTTTGGATATTTAGCTCCTTCGTGGTCACCCGCCGTACCGGAAAATGTATTGACGATTGGGACATTCAGTAAGGACGCAAGCTTGATTGTTTTTATGAGCGTTTCATCACTTTCTTTGGCAAATGATTCATCTGGAGAGATGGGATTGCCATGGCAGCTGAATGCACTGATAGTTAGGCCTCTTGTTTGAACAGATTCCAAGTATTTTTTGCGCTTTTCTTCACTTTCCAACAGTTCATCTAACGGACAGTGGACATTACCTGGATACCCGCCTGTACCGATTTCAACTGTTTTTAAACCGGAGGCTGCCACATAATCAAGCATATCCTCGAATGATTTTTGTGCGAATAGCACTGTAAAAATCCCTAACTTCACTAGCCCCACCCCACTTTTTCATTAATTGATACTCATAACCTTTCCACTTGCTGAGCTTTGATAAATGGCTTCAATTATCTTCGAAACTTTCATGGCTTCCGATGGTTTTACCAATGGTTCGGCAATTCCGAGGCAGCTATCAATAAAATTCTCTGCCTGTTGGAGATCGGGTGTATCCTCTCCAGGCATCCATACCGCCTCACTATTTAAAAGCATGCCGTGCTTTGCCTGATTCAAAATTAAGGGGAACACATCCAGTCCGCCCTGCGTTCCGGATAAACTCAAGACTGTTGCTTCTTCACGGATATTCGCGGCCCATGATGTTTCGAATAATAAAGATGCACCGTTGGCAAATTTGATATACGCGGTAGCATGATCATCTACTTCAAATACAGAGGCATCGAAATTACCCCATAGATTGACCTGATCGACACCCTTACTGACATAATTATATGTCGAACCTACAATTTCAATCGGCTCCGGGTCATCCATCAGCCATAAGGCCAAATCAAGTAAATGGCAGCCGTAATCAATAACGCTTCCTCCACCCTGCAATTCCTTACTCGTAAAAACTCCCCACCCAGGAACTTTCCGACGTCGGATTGCCTGTACACGCGCTACATACGGCTCACCAATTTCACCGGCCTGGATCATTTTCTTCGCAGCCTGAGCTTCCTTCATAAAGCGGTAATGGTAAGCAATAGATAGTACTTTCCCCGATAAGTTTGCAGCCTCGGTTATTGCTTTACATTCCTCGGTTGTAATCGCCATAGGCTTTTCGCACAACACATGTACACCTGCCTGCAGCGCGGCGATAGAAATTTCCGCATGAAACTTGTTTGGCGTGGCAATCGTAACTGCATCCACTTCCGCGAACATTTCTTCATAATTGGTAAAGACCTTTTCGATATGATATTCACGTGCCACATCTCTCGCCTTCAGTTCATCTATATCCTGAATTGCGTATAAAACTACCTTGTCTTGAAATTTTTGAAAAGCTGGGATATGCCTTTGTTGAGCAATTCCACCAGCACCGATTATTCCCATTTTTAATTTGTACATGATGACTATTAACCCCTTTATAAGCGGATGATTTTTCTGGATGCATTCGATTCCATCGCGCCAAGAATAACTTTTAATGATTTTAATCCTTCAACTCCTGAGATGAGAGGCACCTCATTGTTTACCACACATTTTACAAAGTGGCTGATTACTTCAGAATCATGCTGTCCTTCAGAGTCATTTGTCTGGATGCTACCTAATTCAATGGTTTCCGTCTTACCATTATCATGATGAATAATCAGTGAGTATTTAGGATCGTCTTCAAGACGTAATACGGCTTTTTCCGCATAAATGACCGTCGCATTGTCTTCTTTCGCATACGACCAGCTGGCTGTGAGAGTACCAATAATTCCGCTCTCCGTTCGCAGAATACAGGCAGCACTGTCATCAACATCTGTATTTTTCTTGGCAGTCGTTTCTACAAATGCTCCTACTTCAACAAATTCCTCTCCCAGGATATAACGCAATAAATCAGCTTTATGAACGCCTAAATCGCCCATAGCACCGATAACTGCCTGATCTTTTTTAAAAAACCAACTGTCCCGTCCGTCCACGGCCCAATTCTCTGGTCCAGAATGTCCAAAAGCCGTTCGGAAGCTGTAGACCCTCCCTATCTCACCACTATCAATAAGCTGTTTCGCTTTTTGATGAGAGGGGACAAAACGCTGATTATGACCAATCATTAATATTTTGCCGCTTTTTGAAGCTGCTTCATTCATTTTTTCTGCGTCATTTAAAGAAGTTGCCATTGGTTTTTCACAAAGAACATGCTTACCTGCTTCCAAGGCAGCAATTGTGATTCGGGCGTGCAAGTAATTAGGGGTACATACACTGACAGCCTCAATCTCCTCATTCTTCAAAAGTTCTATATAATCAGTATATGCTTGTGCGTTATACCTTTGTGCTGCTGTATTCGCCCGGTCTTGCACAATATCACAAACGGCAATTATCTCTGTTTCCTGGATCGCTTCGTATTCTGGAAAATGCCTGTTTTTTGCAATACTGCCGCATCCAATGACGCCTACTTTCACTCTGCCCATTCTACTCTCTCCTTCACTTCATCTCTTTATTGAGATAGTTTCCAACGGTTCGGCTTTTCCATATACCGATTTATTGTTAACTTCCGGCTTGACCCACTCAACGGCATTCTTAATCACCCGTTGTATTTGCGGATTATGGTATGTCGGATATGTTTCATGACCTGGCCGGAAATAAAAAATCTTACCTTTACCACGCTGATACGTACAACCGCTTCTGAAGACCTCCCCACCTTCAAACCAGCTGATAAATAATAGTTGGTCCGGCGTAGGGATATCAAAATGTTCCCCGTACATCTCTTCCTTTTCAAGTTCTATATATTCTCCGATTCCCTCAACGATTGGGTGACTTGAATCAACAACCCAAAGCCGCTCCTTTTCATCCGCTACCCGCCATTTCAAATCGCAAGTCGTGCCCATTAATTGTTTGAAGATTTTTGAGAAATGTCCAGAATGGAGGACGATAAGACCCATTCCCTCGAGTACCCGCTTATGAACCCGTGTGACAATTTCATCATGAACTTCTTCATGTGCGACATGTCCCCACCAGAGAAGTACATCGGTTTTCATCAGTATCTCTTCAGTTAACCCATGCTCTTCTTCCTCGAGTGTAGCCGTCTTCACTTCGAACTGTTCGCTTTGTAAAAAGCCAGCAATCGCACCATGGATTCCATCCGGATAAATTTCAGCAACATCAGGTTTTTCTTTTTCATGGCGATACTCATTCCATACTAGAACTCTCATGAACAATCTCCTCCACATTAATTTGTCGACAACTTGCTCTATATGTTTAACTACTACCTCTTAATTTCGAACGCAAACGTTTGCGTTCGAAATAATAAAAACTCAGTCGATTATAAGAACATACTTGGTATTTCGAAAAGTATGAATTTCAAAAAATTGTTAGTGATAATCTTTATTGTAAATTTATGTTAGCAAAAATCAAGCTTTAATTGGAAAAACATTTCTACACTTTTCATTTATTTTCCTTTTTAACAACAAAATGCGACTCTCGCTTTATGATTTTAGTTGGAATCCTGATACTTTTTTCCATCATTTCGGGATTTGCAATTAAATCAAACACACATTTTGCCGCTTCAAAGCCTAATTGATACGTATGAATATCGACTGTTGTAAGTGGCGTACTTAAAAATTCAATAAACTCTGAATGATTAAAACAGACGACGCTAACTTGCTCAGGTACTTTTAAATTCTTTTCCGCCAACACCCCTAGTAAAAGTACTCCCAATAAAAGATCCATTACCATAAAAGCGGTTGGAGCTTCCGGTAGATTTAGTAATTCCTTGATTGCCTTTATTCCATCTGCTCGATTTAAAGGGATCAACTTGATATATTCCTTTGGCACATTTAATTCGGCCTGCTCCATAGCTTGTTGAAACCCTCTTAAGCGGGCTTGAATCACTTCAAACTCAGGGCTCCCCCCTAAAAAAGCGATTCGCTGATGACCAAGATTGATTACAAACTCCGATAATTCCCTGGCTGCTTGAACATTATCGTTATCAATGAAGGTGATTCCGCTCATGTTCGTACTTGGTTTCCCAATCAAAACAAATGGAAAGCCCTGCTTTAATAAATAGGGCACCACTTTATCATCCTTTTTCGAATACAAAACAATCATACCGTCCACTCGTCTACCCTGAACCATTTTCACGACGTCTTCAAAAATAGCATCCTCGGTTTCACCGGTCGTTAGAGAAAGACTGTATCCCTCTTTATTGCAAAAATCCCCGATTCCACGGATAACCTCTGGAAAAAAAGGATTGTAAAGCGATTCTCTGGCTGAATTTTTCATGACGATTCCAATAGCCTTGGTGGATTTCGTGACCAAATTCCGGGCATTTTCATTCATATGATAGCCCATTTCCTTTAATACCTTACGTACCTTACGCTTTGTCTTTTCACTGATTGCTGGGCTGTTATGGATAACACGCGATACCGTTGATGGAGCGACATTCGCTTTTTTGGCAACGTCCTTTATCGTAACAGACATATTCAACACCACTTCCCGTTCACCGCACATGGCTTAATATTCCCTATATTTAAATACTTATTTAACGGCACCATCCGCAATTCCTTTGATAATTTGCCTCTGAGCAAAAAAATACGCGATAATGACTGGAATAATGGATAAAGTAAGCCCAGCCAAGGCTAGATGCCATTGTTTCGTATACTGTCCGAAAAAGAAGAATAATTTAAGCGGGATTGTCTCCGAGCCAGCGCCTCCAATAACAAGGGATGGCAACAGGTAGTCGTTCCAAATCCAAATAACATTTAAGATTCCAACTGTAATCGACATAGGTTTTAATAAAGGAAAAATGATATACCAAAATACTTGAAACCTGTTCGCTCCATCTATTTTCGCAGCTTCGTCAAGCGAGGTAGGAATCCCTTTTAAAGTACCGTGATACAAGAATATCGAGAGACTGCTGCCAAAGCCTAAATACATGAAAATCAACCCAGCCTTGTTCAACATCCCAAGCTGTCCGAATTGGGCAACAAGCGGTATCATCACAGATTGAAATGGAATCAACATGGCTGCCACAAACACGAAGAAGAGCAAAGAACTGACTTTACTTTTGTTTCGTGAAAGCGCATAAGCCGCCATTGCAGAAAAGATAATAATTATTACCACGCTGACGCCCGATATCAATAAAGAATTAAATAAAGTCCGAAGGAAATCCAATTGTTCGAAAGCTTGAGTAAAGTTTTCGAATGTCCAAGTTTTAGGTAAACCCAGCGTGTCGGCAAAAATATCACGTTTCATTTTAAAAGCATTGACAATCATTAAATAAAACGGAGCGAGCCACAATAATGCCAAGATGAAACCGATGAATCCAACCAGCCATAGCTTCCATTTTTTTCTCATTACAGCTCAACCTCCCTTTTCTTATTGATATACACTTGTGTTAGAGAAACTGCTGCCACAATTACGAAGAAGATAACGGCCTTTGCCTGCGCATATGCCATATCATTTTCGGTAAAAGCGGATTTAACAATGTTCATCGCAACCATTTCAGTTGAGTTATAAGGCGCTCCATTAGTCAAAGAAAGGTTTTGATCATAAATTTTAAAGGAGTGGGAAAGCGTTAAGAACAAACTAACGGTAAAAGCCGGTGCTACAAGCGGAAAAGTAATATGGCGAAAACGTTGAAAGCTGTTGGCCCCATCAATTTTAGCCGCCTCGATCAGTTCTTCAGGAACCGCTTGTAAATAAGCAATATAAATGATCATGATATAGCCAGCCATTTGCCAAGACGTTAAAATGATTAATCCCCAAAAACCGGTTTCTGTCGTTGACAGCCAGCCATTAAAAGCTTCAATCCCTGTCAAATCACCAATTGCGCCGAATACTTTAATAAAAATAAACTGCCAAATAAAACCGAGAATCAAGCCACCAATCAAATTTGGCATAAAGAAAACTGTCCGAAGTAGATTGCTTGATTTAATTTTCGACGTCACGATAAGCGCTAAACTCAAGCCGATAATATTAATTACCACAATAGCTGCTACTGAAAATTTAATGGTGAACCAAAATGTATCCAGAAACCCTCTATCCGTAAATAAGTCTATATAATTTTTAAGCCCTATAAAGTCCGGAGTTCCAAGTCCGTTCCAATTCGTAAATGAATAATAAAATCCGTAAATGAGTGGCACAATCACCACCAAAATGAGTGCAGCCAGAACAGGTGTCAAAAACAGCCAATATGCGGCATCCCGATTTCTCAATGAAACCGACCTCCTTATGAAAGATATATTAGTAGAAAATGAGTTTTAATTTCGGAATCGAAAATCGAAGAATATCTAGTAACCGAACTTTCCCTTTAACGACTTTCTTGTAACAAAGAACAACCAATCGACACAGCTTTCGACGGCGATTGGTTGTTTCCCCTTTACGGAATACTTATTTACTGTGAATTTTCTCCCAATTTTCAATATTTTGTTGCACAAGTTCATCCCATGTTAGTTTACCAGTTACGTATTTTTGGACACTTGCACCTAGGTCATCATTCCAACCAACTGGATATCCATTAAAAACCCAGCCAGTCGTCTTTCCATCTTGTGAATATTTATAAATTTCTTTTGAAAGTGGATCGGCAATTTTTTCTACGTCATACCCTTCATAAGCTGGAATGAATTTAAAATCCTCCAAAACAGCTTTTTTTCCTTCATCAGATGTATACATCCAGTCGAGGAATTTCTTCGCTTCTTCCTGAACTTTTTCATCTGATTTTTTGTTCACTGCCCAATAGTTTGGAACCCCAACTGGCATCCCCGCAGCTGTATCCCCATTCGGAATCGGGATAATACCAATACCGTTTTCGGCTAACTCAGGATCCATATCGTACACTGTGTTATACACCCAGTTTCCTTGCTGAATGATTGCAACCTTTTCAAGCGAGAACAACTCTTCCACTTGTTGTGAATAATCTAGACTTGCCGTCGGCTGAACGGAATATTTATTTTGAATATCGACCAGTTGCTTAAACTTGTCACCATCCGTAAATTTAACGGTTGGTGACTTGCTCGCAGTTAATACGTTCCCATCAAATTCAGGTGCTAAAAAGACATTTGATAAGTGGTTTCCTGTTACCCACTTCTCTTTAACCGGATAAGCGAAAACCGCCTCGATTTTCAATTTATCTTTCTGTGAATCCAGTTTTTTAACCGCAGCCTCTAATGCTGAATAACTAGTAATTTCTTCAGGTTTAACTCCGGCTTCTTCAAAAATTCGTTTGTTATAAATCAAGCCGTATCCTTCTTGGTTAAATGGAAGCCCTAGAACGTGCCCGTCCTCTTCCACGCCATCCAATGTACCATCAAGCGCAGCAGCTGCAGCCTTTGTATCCTTTAAATCTAATAATCTATCTTTATATTGTTCAACATCTATTGGTCCGCCAATGTTAAAAACTGCTGGCTCCTCACCTGAAGCAAACTTTGCAGTAATGGCTGATTTATAATCATTTCCACCACCCACTGTTGATATCTTGATTTTTACATTTGGATTTTCTT
The DNA here is from genome assembly GCF_001273755.1 of Peribacillus butanolivorans. Classification (GTDB taxonomy): domain Bacteria; phylum Bacillota; class Bacilli; order Bacillales; family DSM-1321; genus Peribacillus; species Peribacillus butanolivorans. The sequence goes on along the minus strand of NZ_LGYA01000001.1, from coordinate 87,471 downwards.
TTTCATATTGTTTTGCCAAATTCTCAAATTGCTGCTTAAACTCTACTTTGAATTGAAAGATATCCAGCGTCACTTTATCTTTGTCTTTAGAGTCACTGTCTCCACCTGTAGAAGAAGAGCATCCAGCCAAAATCACACTAAAAATTAATAAAACAGAAAAGATTCCCCCGTACCATTTTTTACGTTTCATGCCTACCAACTCTCCCTTTTTCATAAGATCTTATGCAAATTCAAGAAAACGTTTGCATAAAATGATAAAAAAATATACGCTTCTAAATCTACTATATTATTATTCTATCCAACCTTTTATACATCACCTCCTTACATGAACACTGTAAACGTTTTCATTTATGCGCTTTATATTACCACTAAATTCCATACTTTACAATTAAATTGTATTTTTTTGTAAACAACAAGTAGGATATAAGCCTTGTCTACTTAATTATATGATTCACAAACCTAAGATTATTCCTTTATTTGATTATAAAAATTATCGTAATGGACATTTATTCTAAATAAGTTTTAAATAGGGAAACCCAAAGGCTCCCCTCTATTCACTTCAATACCATCTTCACATTGGATGAACCATACTCATCCTTTAGTTCATAATATTTATCACTTGCTTGTCCAAATTCTTCAAACACACCACTAATAATCAGTTTATTCGTTTCCTTATCAACTATGCTGTACTTGATATTGCTTTTCCCAAACTTTCTGTCATCCACTTTTAAAAGGATCATATTGGACACACCTCCATATTTAATGGCTGCACTCCTCAGGGTGTTTGGATTCTTACTTACATAATATAACAAATTATTCTTAATTTACAGATTTTTCTCTTTTTGGAAAAATAAAAAAAGCCTATTTAGGCTCTTTGCAATTATTTCTTTAGTTCCAAATCAAATGTTTCAAAAATACTATATAAGATTCCCCATTAAAAGGAACCACATTGGCTCCTCAATATGGTTTTAAGACTTCGAAATATCTAAGAATCCTTCTCCAAATACATCACGAACATCATGTATGGCTATAAAAGCACTTCTATCAGTAGACTGTACAATTCTCTTTAATTTGAGTACCTCTTGCTTACTAATAACAATATATAGGATTTCCTTGGATTCTTTTGTATAGTATCCATGACCACTAAAAACAGTCACCCCTCTATCCATCAAAACGGTTACTTGTTTTGCAATCTGATCTGCTTCTTTTGAAATGATGGTAATCGCTTTTTTCGGGTTCAATCCTTCAATGATGAATTCCATCGTTTTTGTTCCAATATAAAGCATAAGGATAGTAAGCATTAGACCTTCTGCACCAATAATAAAATAAGATGAGAACGCAACGATTAAATCGAAAAACAGAAGTCCATAGCTTAAGCTCCATCCCAAATATTTATTCGTAATTCGTGCTAAGATCGTTGTACCGGCAGTCGTGCCTCCAACTCGAATGATTATGCCAATACCTGCACCGGCAAAAACACCGCCAAATATCGCATTGACGACCAATTCATCTGAAGATATCGACCAACTTTCGGTTAAATGGAGGAAAAGTGAATTAAATGCAACGGCTATGATTGTATAAACCGTTGTTATTTTCGACAAATATTTATAACCGACAATGAGCAGGAAAGCGTTAATAATCAAACTTAACAGCCCTGGTGACCATTCAAAAAGATAAAACAAAATGATGGTTATCCCCGTGACTCCTCCCTCACCAAGTTCATTGGGAATAACGAAAAGATTTATTGCCAAAGCGAAAATAAAAGCTCCTATTAATATAAAGAAAACATCTAAAGAAATCTTTTTCATATTTAATTACCTTCCTTTATGTAATGGTTAATGTGAAAAGAAATAGGTTAATTTCACTGCTCTATAGTAACATGGAATTCCATTTAATCCTTCAAAGATTTGAAGGTTTAACAAAAAGACTACCTTGGAAGTTAGATTATCTTCAATGAACAAGATTAATACATACAAAGACACTAATTTTCACTAAGCTTTTTTATACATTAGCTTAACAAAGCCACTGTCTCCTTCTCATTAACCTATTATTATGTTAGTTTCATGCTCCTCGACCTGGTTCAAATGACCAACAGCATACTTATGATAAGTGTCTTTTTTCGCCCCTTGATTTCTCCTAGATTAATGGATAATCAATTTATTATCATGTTCCTTTTCAAAGCTTGACAGTTTCATTGAGTCATGATTAGAATGTTTTATATGTTAACCTATATTATTTTTAGTTAACATATAAAAAGGAGAATGGCTATGCACAGTGAAAAACAATTACCTTGTTGGGAAGAAAAAATTAAGAAAGAACTGGCTTATTTAGAAGAGATATCGCAAAAACGTGAACTCGTTTCAACGGAATTCGCCGAGCAGCCATGGCTTATGATCAACGGGTGCAGGATGCTAAATCTAGCTTCTAATAACTATTTAGGATATGCAGGGGATGAGCGGCTGAAAAAGGCTATGGTAGATGCAGTACATACTTATGGTGCAGGAGCAACGGCTTCACGTTTAATTATTGGCAATCATCCTCTTTACGAGCAAGCAGAACAAGCTCTTGTCAATTGGAAGAAAGCCGAAGCAGGACTCATTATTAACAGTGGATATAACGCGAACCTTGGAATTATCTCCACCCTGCTGTCCCGTAACGATATTATTTATAGCGATAAATTGAATCATGCAAGCATTGTCGATGGAGCTCTCTTAAGCCGTGCAAAGCATCTACGCTATCGTCATAATGATTTAGATCATTTAGAAGCATTATTGAAAAAATCATCGATGGAAGCACGTAAATTAATCGTGACGGATACGGTCTTCAGCATGGACGGTGACTTTGCTTATCTTGAAGACCTTGTTCGGTTAAAAGAACGTTATAACGCTATGTTAATGACTGATGAAGCACACGGAAGCGGCATCTACGGTAAAAACGGTGAAGGTTATGCCGGTCATCTCCATCTTCAAAATAAAATAGATATCCAAATGGGAACATTCAGTAAAGCACTCGGTTCATTCGGGGCCTATGTCGTCGGGAAAAAATGGCTCATCGACTATTTAAAAAATCGCATGCGCGGATTCATTTATTCAACTGCACTCCCCCCGGCCATACTCGGTGCTATGAAAACAGCGATAGAACTTGTACAGCAAGAACCAGAACGCCGCTCACTGCTCCAAACACATTCAGAACACTTTAGAGAAGAACTCACATATTACGGGTTTAATATTTGTGGAAGTCGATCACAAATTGTTCCTATCGTCATCGGGGAAAACGAAAAAGCGATGGAATTTGCCACACGTTTGCAGAAAGAAGGAATTGCAGCTATTGCTGTCAGGCCGCCGACCGTTCCTGAAAATGAGGCGAGAATCCGTTTTACTGTAACAGCTCTCCACGATAAAAAAGATCTTGATTGGGCAGTTGAAAAAGTTTCGATCATTGGAAAAGAAATGGGTGTTATTTAATGAAACAGCCGAATTTAGTCATGCTTCCTGGCTGGGGAATGGAAAAAGATGCGTTTCAACAGTTAATCAAACCGCTGTCAGAAGTATTTCACCTCTCATTCATAGAATGGAGAGATATGAAAACACTAAATGACTTTGAAGAACGAGTCATAGACACAATCGCTTCTATTGATGGTCCTGTTTTTTTACTTGGCTGGTCATTAGGATCTCTATTATCACTTGAACTTGCAAGTTCGTATCGAGAAAAAATAAAAGGTTTTATACTAATTGGCGCAACAAGTCGGTTTACCACAGGAGATAATTATTCATTTGGCTGGGATCCACGAATGGTCGAGCGCATGAAGAAACAACTGCAGCGCAATAAAGAGAAGACTTTGACTTCTTTCTATGAAGCAATGTTTTCCGAAGCTGAAAAAGAAGAAGGTTTTTATCATCAATTCATCACGACAATTCAAAGCGAGTTTCATGGGGATGACGTATTTTCGCTTCTTATAGGTTTGGATTATTTACTTCAGAAAGATGTTAGAGTAAAGCTCGACCAGATTGAAACTCCCATTTTATTGATCCATGGGAGAGAAGACAAAATTTGTCCACTCGAAGCCTCATCTTTCATTAAAGAAAATCTGGGTGGGAAAGCCGAGGTTCATATTATCGAAGGCGCTGGTCATATTCCATTTTTCACAAAACCACAGGAATGTGTGCAGCTTATAAAAACATTTATTCAAAAGGAGTACATTCATGATTGATAAACAATTGTTAAGTAAGCGATTCAGTGAACATGCGAAAACATATGATACATATGCCAATGTTCAAAAAAACATGGCGAAACAATTAGTGGATTTGCTCCCTCAAAAAAACAGCAAACAAAGAATTAACATCCTTGAAATTGGCTGCGGTACTGGTTACTTAACCAGGTTACTCGTTAATACATTTCCTAATGCTTATATTACCGCTGTTGATTTAGCACCAGGAATGGTTGAAATGGCGAAAGGAATAACAATGGAAGACCGTGTTACTTTTTTATGTGCTGATATCGAAGAAATGACGCTTAATGAAAATTACGACTTAATTATTTCTAATGCAACGTTTCAATGGCTGAATAATCTTCCTGGGACCATTGAACAATTGTTTACACGATTAACGCCTGAAGGCAACCTGATATTTTCAACGTTTGGAATTAAAACCTTTCAGGAGCTTCATATGTCCTATGAATATGCGAAAGAAAAGCTTCAACTTTCAATTGATAGTTCACCAGGCCAAATGTTTTACGCTCTAGAAGAATTATCCCAAATTTGTGAAGAAGCAATCCCTTTTTCATCAGCATTTCCATTAGAGATAACAAAATTAGAAAAGCTTGAACTAGAGTACTTTCAGACAGTACGTGAATTTTTCACTTCAATTAAAAAGATTGGTGCAGCTAACAGCAACAAAGAAATCTACTGCCAGCGCCCTTCTTTTTTTCGAGAGTTAATCAACATATACGAAACAAAATACCAAGATGAATCAGGTGTGAAGGCAACCTATCACTGTTTGTTTTTTAAGATAATAAAACATGCCCCCCTACCCTAACACCTTAATCCGAAGATAACGGTCAGGTATACCAGCATAGTATCCTTTTTCTATCTTATAGCCGTTTATAAAATATACTAGGAGATCACCTTTTCCGTCTTTCCTTACATAATTTAAGTCCGTTCTATAAAGTATTTATATCGACTACTGTTTCCAACTAGAATTCAGCTGCTTACTGTCCATTAGGATTAGTTTTTCTCAAATAGTAAAGTTCATCTTGTTTTTGAATTTAACTAAACAAGGTTCCCAAAAATTCAGGCCGCCGCCTCTCCTAATTCCTTTGGAGAAGCGGCGGCCTATTTATCAGTTACATCGGAATATATCAGCGCTTATTGTAATAACTCAAATCATGAAAATGTGTTTACGTTTAACTTTTTCACCCAAAAACCTTGCCATCTGTAATATTGACCACTCGATCACATAAATCTAACATTCTTTCATCGTGCGTTACCATGATGGCCGCTTTATTTCTTGACTTCACCTCATGAGCAAGCATTTCAACAACATCCCTGCCTCTTTTGGAATCAAGACTTGCGGTTGGTTCATCCGCTAAAATGATTTCAGGATCATTCATCAACGAACGGGCGATGGCTACACGCTGCCGCTCTCCGCCCGACAGTGCTTCTGGCAAGTGATCTGCCCGATGTCCAAGTCCAAGGTGGCTAAGCAATTCGTCCGCTTTTTTCATAGTTTTTTTATCCCGTTTGCCAATCAGTTCAGAAATGAGCAGAAGCTGATCTCGTACTGTTAGATATGGAACAAGATTCGACGATTGGAATACAAACCCGATCTTTTCAAGGCGCACTCGAGTCAATTTCTTTGGAGATAGTGATGTAATATCCTCATCATTCAGCAGTAAGCGACCTTTACTTGGGGAAAGTAACGCACCTGCTATGGAAAGAAAAGTACTTTTTCCTGAGCCAGATGGACCCACGATGGCAACAAATTCCCCCGCTCTCACATTCAGGGAAATATTATCAAGAGCTGTCACCTTATTATCGCCTTCCCCATAAATCTTACTGACGTTTTCAAATAATAGTTTATCCCCCATCATGATACCCTCCCTATTGCTTCGATCGCATCTATCTTCGCTACTCGATATAGTGATAGCAGTGAACCCAATACGGATACAACCAAAAGTAACAGGGAATATTTAATAACCAAATTGGTACTCAATTCAAATGGCATTCCCTCTGGCATAATTAAAGTGACACCATATGTCAGTGCAACACTAATGGCTATACATGCCACGGCAAGTAGCATAACCTGACCAACGATACTTTTTGCAAGGAAACTCGTATTAGCTCCAAGTGCCTTAAGGACACCAAATTGATTCGTTTTTTGTAAAGTAATGACATAGAAGAACACCGCCAAAACAAAAGCTGCTATAACAAACAAAAAGGCAATCATCATCGTCAATGTACCCTGTTCCTCTTTGAACCCTGGTATACTCTGAAGGGATTCATCTTTCGAAATGAGTGTTAGGTCTTCAGGCAATGATTCACGTACATTTTCTTCTGCCTTTGAATCCATTTGCACGGCTATCGTGCTGATTGAATCATTCCCTTGATTTTTCAATGCTGGGTTAATCTCCTGCCATCCCTTAACATTCATGTAAACTACCGGTGAATGGCTGTAAGACTGCTTTTCAGTAAAACCAACAATGGTGAAAACCTTACCTGATAGATCATCTTTAAGTGAATCACCTAATTTATAACCAACTTCTTTTAAAGAACTATCTGCAACTACTTCACCTTGTTTCTTATTGTCATAGTTCGTTCCTTCTATGACCTTCGGTGCTAAAATACCACTAGCATTGGTCGCAAAAATCGTGACATCCGTTTTCTCCGATGAGCCGACTTTATTCAATGTGATCATCATTTGCCCAAGTCCTTCGGCTGCTTTAACATCCGATGAAGCCCGGATTTCATCTAGCTTTTCCATGGATATGATCGATCGGTTCAATTTATTTTTAGAGTCATGCTCCATTACGAAATAGTCGGCCTTCATATTTTGTATGGATGAAGCATTATCTGAAGAAAGTCCATTGGCTAATCCTGAAATGATAAAGACAAGCAAAGCGACCAATACCATAATCAGTCCAATCAGCAGATAACGTAACTTTGAATGCTTTAGTTCACGTATTGCTAAAAACATTATTTCATCTCCCATTCCTTTTATTACCGATCCAGATGTACTTCAACCGGTATGAATTGATTGTAATCAATCAATATGAATGGAAGATGAACGAATGATTACATAAGGGGCAAACGGATATAAAAAGTGGTCCCTTTGCCAAGTTCGCTTTGAACCTCAATCGTTCCGCCATGTAGTTCAACCATCTTCTTCGTTATCGAAAGTCCTAAGCCACTTCCTGTTTCACTGCGATTTCTCACTTTATCTACTTTATAAAAGCGATCAAGGATATAAGGGAGGTCTTCTTCTGGAATTCCCATACCCGTGTCTGAAATCATCACTTCAACAAAGTTACCCATTTTTTTGAGTCGAATAACGATCGAACTGCCGCTTTCGGAGTATTTAATGCTGTTGGTTATCAAATTCGTCCATACTTGATTTAAAAGTTTCTCATCTGCAGAAACGACGGTTGATGGTAAATCCATTTCAATCACCATATCTTTTTCCCGCCAATTCCATTCCAGCATAAACATCACTTGCCTTATTTGTTGTGCTAAATCAAAACTAGACCGTTGCAGCGCGTCATCCTCTTTATCTAAGGAAGCAAGCATTAGGAGCTGTTTACTCAACAAGGACATGCGCCGGCTCTCTTTTTCAATAATAGACAAGTACTCATTTCTTTGTTCCTTTGTTAATTCCTCCGATTGAAGGGTTTGAGAAAAACCTTGTATTGATGCGAGTGGAGATTGAATTTCATGAGAAACATTTGAAACGAATTCCTGTCTCATATCATCTAACCGCTGTATGCTTTGAGTCATTTTCGTAAAATGTTTAGCCAAATCCCCAATTTCATCACTGCGGGTAACATTCAACTTACTACTATAATTCCCATCAGCGATTCTCTTTGTGGCTTCTGTTAATTTCGTAATTGGCTTAACAATGAAACGCGTGTTAATAATCACAAATAAAAAACTGAGTAGGAGTGTAAGTACGAGCAAAACAGAAAGGTAAAAGCGGAACTCTCCAAACTGCAGTTCTATATTCGGCCGTACAAACAAGGCATATTTCTCGCCATCCACATTAATTGGGACCCCAATGCTATTGATTAATACATCCTCAAAAAACCCCGTAATAAATAGCCCATTATTATAATTAGCTATCCCTTGATAGGTTTTCCCGTTCAAAACTCCTGAAATAATGTCTGAATCCAAAGTTGTATCCCGAAACGGCTCCCCATATAAAGTCCCTTCACCCTGCTCATTAAATAAATACATTTGATAGTGCAATCCTGCTATATGATTTAAATACGCATCAATATCCTGACCTGGATTTTCTTCATATAAAGAGACGATCTCACCAGCAACTTTGCTTATCTTCTCGCCATTGTGTGGTTTCTGAACCTTATGATAATAGACATTGGAAATTAAAAATGCGATGACACTGGCAAGCACCATAATCAAAATAGTTTGAATAACAATCCTGAAATAGAGTGTTTTCACTTCTTATTGACCTCCAGTTTATAACCTAAGCCACGGACAGTCGTTATCACAAAATCATCGGTACGCCCGGCAAAACGTTCCCTTAACCGTTTAATATGGACATCAACCGTCCGATCATCCCCTTCAAAGTCAGCACCCCACACCAGTTCAATAAGCTGCTCACGTGTAAAGACCTGATCAGGAAAACTCCCCAGCTGAGCTAGTAGCTCAAATTCCTTAAGCGGCAGGAGCAACGTATTCCCCTTTATTCGCACTTCATAACTTTTACGGTCAATAACCGTTTGATTCAAGGAAATCAATTCAGAATTAACCATGCGATACCTGCGCAAAAGAGCTTTAATTCGAAATAATAGCTCTCGGGGTTCAAATGGCTTGACCAGATAATCATCAGTACCAGCAAAGTACCCCTTTTCTTTATCGATAAGTTGATCTTTAGCTGTCAATAAAATAACCGGTAGATCATATTGATCCCGTATTTCCTTACAAAGATCCAGTCCGTTTTTATACGGCATCATAATATCTACAACAGCAAGATGGATTCGTTCTTTCTCTAGTAATGATGAAGCTTCATTTCCATCCTTTGCTTCGAACACCATGTACCCTTCTTTTTCTAAGTGAAATTTTAATAATTCTCTAATATGACGATCATCATCAGCAATTAATATATGTATCAAAGAAACCACATCTCCACTTCATTTAATAACCCTAGCTATTCATACAATAGCAATAATTGAGCATTTAAAACAACAAATACTAATTCGCGCTCTAGAAAACCAGTGGTTACTTTCCTTATAAATTAGTTTGCCAATAATATATAGGCCTATCTAATAAAAATAGCGACGACCAAAGTTTTTAAAACCTTGTCCGCTTTTTTATTAAAGTTAATCTTCATAAACATAAAAAGAAGTAGTAAATTGATTCCCAAATGGCTGGTTAGAAACGCATTGACACTTTTTATTACATAAAAGGGTTTTAAATATTCTGAATATAAATTATAATTGATTTATTTTAAAACATCTAGGAGGTCACTATGGGGTTAGTAGAGAAAATCAGCACATTTGCTGGTAAAACGTTTACCTTATGGGTCATTATTTTCGCAATTATTGCGTATATCATGCCTAATCATTTTATTTGGATTGGAGCCTATATTGTCCCGTTATTAGGAATTGTCATGTTTGGCATGGGACTTACACTATCAGCAGCGGATTTTAAAGAAGTTTTCCGTCGACCGAAAGAAGTAGCACTAGGGGTAGCAGGACACTTTATCATTATGCCATTATTAGCGTTTGCATTAGCAATAGGGTTCGATTTACCGAAAGAAGTGGCTGTTGGTGTTATTTTGGTTGGATGTTGCCCAAGTGGAACAGCTTCAAATGTCATGGTGTTTCTTGCGAGAGGAAATGTTGCGCTTGCAGTTGCCATTGCTTCTGTTTCCACTATTCTAGCACCTATCGTAACCCCCCTGCTTATTCTGCTCTTGGCAAGTAAATGGGTTAATATTAGTATTGGATCATTATTTATTTCTATCATTCAAGTGGTGATTATCCCACTGATGCTTGGATTTGTTGTTAAAAAGTTTTTCGGCAAACAGGCAGAGGTTGGTGCAAAGGCCTTGCCTCTAGTATCTGTCATTTCTATTGTTCTGATCGTATCTGCTGTAGTAGCTGGCAGCCAAGCACAGCTGGCTAAAACAGGATTGCTGATTTTTGCAGTAGTCGTTCTTCATAATGTTCTTGGTTTTTTCCTCGGCTTTTTCTTTGCTCGTTTATGCGGAATGGATTTAGCTAAACAGAAAGCAGTGGCAATGGAGGTTGGCATGCAGAATTCTGGTTTAGGTGTAGCTATAGCAACAGCTCATTTCTCGCCTTTGGCCGCGGTACCTAGTGCCATTTTCAGCGTTTGGCATAATATATCAGGCTCCGTTCTAGCCTTTATTTTCAGTCGCATGAAAGATAAAAAAAATGGAGAGAACGCTAAAAATAATTCGATAAAAATAGGCGCATAATAATGATGTATATGATCCAAAAAACCGATAATCTGGAGGGCTCTTTTGACTCTTTTAATTAAATTAGTGGATTAAGCCGATTGAGTAAATCGGCTTTTTTTATTGTGAATGAACTATCTGCATATTGAAAAGTTAAAGGGGAAATAACAAAAAATTCAAACGTGAAATATTAATGATTGTGGGTTCGATTTATATTGAGATGCATTTTAAGGTATAAGTGATATGCCTTTCCCCTGAGTAAATGAACTTACTGACTTTGTTGGGGGTAATTTTTTGAACTACCTGCTATACTACTAGATAAAAGTAAGACATAAAACTCTTGCTAATGATTTGGATATAGTAATTGAATATCATTTTAAGGATGAGGGAATATAATGTCACCAAAAATAAAATCGTCAAGAAAAATTGCTAGGTATTCACTAATTATCATGGGGTTGGGTTATATTGCAACCACTCCATTTCAAGGTTCATTGCCGCTAGATTTATTACATGGAGGATTTGAGGCTGGTTTAGTTGGCGGATTAGCAGATTGGTTTGCAGTCACTGCATTATTCCGCCATCCGCTTGGATTACCAATCCCCCATACAGCGCTTTTGCCCAACAATCGTAAAAGAATGACAAATGCACTTGTTTCGATGTTAAAAAACGACTGGCTTTCTAAGGAAAGTATTCAGGACAAAGTAAAACATATTCCTTTTACTGAAAAATTGATCCCTATTTTAGTAAAAGAGATACAAAGTGATACTTTTAGAAAAGTCCTGATTAAACTTATCAAGCAAATGATTGGTTATATAGATATTGAAAAGATTACACCTTTCGTTGCAAAAAAAATTAAAGCATCACTTTCTAACATAGACATGAGTAAGATTCTACATTTAGTAAGTTCACAGTTACTTAACGAAGAGTTTGATAAGAAGGCTTTGGATCATGTTTTGAAAAAAGCTGAAGATTGGTTAGGAAAAAAACAAACAAGTCACCAACTAGGCACTGTTTCCATGGATGTACTTAGTAAGATTGAACTGGAAGGTATGCTTCAGTTTGCCGTTAAATCCATTCAAAGTCTACTTAACGAAGAGAAACTTGGGAATATCATACAAAACCTGTTATTAAGTGTCGTAAATAATTTACAAAACGAGGACGAACCAAATAGAGAGGCTTTAATCTTATATATCAGGAAAGAGATACAAGGCATTAACCATAACCGGGAACTGTTAGAAGGAGTTGAAAAATGGAAAAAACAACTTCTAACAAAATGGGAGCCTGAGGCGACAATAACGGGAAGTCTACAACAAATTCAACAAGAAGCATTGGATTTCGTCGAAGATGAACATTTCATGGATACTTATCTGACTCCAATGATTCATCACACACTAGACAATATTAAAGAAAATAGCACCCACATTGATCATTGGATACAGAAACAAATTACTGTTCTCATTGAAAATAATCATACGCAAATCGGCAATCTTGTACAAGAAAATTTAGATAAGCTAGACAACGAAACTCTAATTGATATGATGGAAAATGGTGTAGGAAAAGATTTACAATGGATTCGTGTGAACGGAGCGGTTTGTGGTTTTATAATAGGGATTATCCTAACAGGTATACAAGCTCTACTTAAGCTGGTATAATTCCGGCATCGGCGGCCGATCTTGTAACAGCAGCTTGCTGCTGTTTCAAGATCGAATCCGTTTTACCTGCCTAACATCATACCGCCGTCTGCATATCCACATTGTTCAGCCTTCTTTTTTTACCTATTTCTTCATCTATATTTTCTAACGTGTCTTTTCCTGATCTCGCTATGTCTGTTATTGTAGCTTGAGCATTCTGAACCTGCTTTTGCGCAAATTCTTTACTGTAAGGGATGAGCTTTGTCCCACTTGCTACTTTATCAGCGACCTTCGTCGCACCAGCCACACCACCAATTCCAAGTGCCATCATCAGGCCGTTCTGGCGCTGTTCCTCAGTTAGCTGGTTTCCGAACATGTCTTTGCCGGTGACCGCTTCTCCTAGTCCGTTGGCTGCGATGAGTCCGTATATCCTGTATTCGGTTTTCTGGAGGAGGCTAAAGCCTTTTGACACCAGCCATGGTTATGATCCTTTTGACCTTAAATACAAAATAAACCAAATCTTAACTTAAATCAGTTAAGATTTGGTTTATCTACATATTATTTATTATTTCCCCAAAATTAAGTATTTGTTTTTACTTGGCGACAAGTAAATTGTCCATGAACTCTTTAAAATTTCCAGATATCGGTTTGATAAATTCTTTCCTTAACTCGTTATCTTCTTCAAAATAGTCCATGTCACAAAAATATACTTTACCTTCTTGTTCTCTATCTAAAGATAAACAGATTAAACTATTAGCCGGATCTAATCCTATAGGGAGAAAATCTTTTGGTACTATCTTGCTTTCATTATACTTAATGAAATTACTTTCTAGATTTTCATCTATTTCACTTGATAAAGGAAAAAATAGTATAATCGAAGAAGTGATTGTATGATCTTTTGTTTGAAATCTTCTATTTACTGCTTTTCCGCCATTATTAGATAATAAAAACCTACTAAAATCTTTCGGTAGTACTATATTAAATTTTTCCTCAAAATTTTCAAGTTCACTTACCGAAATTTTTTTAAATGTGTATTCAAACTTGTATTCCATTTTATTTTTTGCTCCCCCTCCTACTTTGTATCTTCTTTAGAATACAATTGCTTCAACAAATCATTAAATGTATCACACACTAATAATAACGCTTCCTCTTCATGATTGAGAAAAACTATTTTGGGAGAAGAATGATTATTTCGATAATCAAAGCATAAGTAGTTTCCAAATGGATCTAGCAAAAGGCACAATTCCTTTTAACGTTGGACCAGAAAATCTCTCATAAAACATTTCTATATTTATATCATTATCAGTAAAACTAATTAAATCATTAAATACTCCCTGTTGCCCTTCACTGAAATTAAAGATATTAGGTTCTGGAAAACCTCCGTTATATTTCATAACACATATTTTGTAATCATCAGGATATTCTATATCAAACGCTTTTTCAATCGAAGCTATTACACTCTCATCGGGCTTTTCTTCCTCTACAAATAGCCACTTTTTCAATCCCATGTTACAATCTCCAGAATCTCTTTTTTTATAATACCCTTTCTTCCCGATTCACCACCGCCCCATATAGCTCTTCCACCAGTATGTCCGGCTGCTTGGTGTTCAAAACAATCCAAAAATTTGCATTTTACCTGATTCCTGATGATGATGCCAAGTAAGTGTTTTTAGAACTCTACCTTCTTTTAATAATTCATATTCTTTTGCAGTGAACTTTTCAGCTAATTCTGGATTCCTGATTACTTCTTCATATAAGGCTTTAGATAAATACTCAAATTGTACGGCATCTGTTTCTAAATAATATTTTTCTGGTAAGAAAATATCATATTTTGAATGAAAAATCGGGAATCCACCTTTGTCATAATTCACTTGATATTCTTTACCGTTTTTGGTTGAAATAAAAGTGTACATTGTAGTTCCGTCTTCATTACGTTCTTTATATTTATAATTTCTTGGTTGGTTAGGTCTTCTCGCATATGCTGGTAGTTTTCTAGCTGCTTCAACCATCGCATCATCGGCCTTCACTTGGTTTACAGAAGAAAGTCTCTTCACTGCAAACTTCTGTACGATATCCTTAACCGTCGTATTATCAAAAGTGACATGTTTGTAGTTGTTTCCATACGCCGTCGCTAATTCCTCGACCCTAATACGGAGAGGCACTTTCACTTTGCCGATTTCTCTTCCGAAGGCCTGGACCCTCTGAACCTGCTTTTACACAAATTCCTTACTGTAAGGAATGAATTTTGTACCACTTGCTACTTTTTTCTAAGCCACCTTGCCTGAGTATATCCATATTTTTTCAATAGAATGATTTTAATACCTCACGGCATATTATCTGAGGAACCCAATATGGCTTAAGTTGATTTTTCTCTAGTGAAAATTTTTTTAAAATTCTTCTGCTAATTCTTTTAATTCGTCTAATAATTGATACTTATCTATCGATACTTGTGTTTCCATTACCCAATCATCGCCTGCTCTCCTCCTATTAATGTTCGCACTCGTATAAAAATTTAACACTTAGTACACTAATTAAATAATCATGATCGTTTTAATCCATGTATGTAAACATGCAAAAAAGCACTCGTCGCCTATAGTAGACAATCAAGTGCTTTAAGTTCATACATGTTCTAAGTTTAGTAATATCTTTTAGTTTTCATAAGTTTGTAAGTTTCATGTTTTTATATTGACAGTATGACATCTTCTTTATTTCTTGACAAGTGTCACGTTTAAACCCATGAGCTTATGCAATCTCGTTAGTTTGGTTGCCGATGACATCTATGAGTGGTCCTATCTAGTCAAATGTCATCTCGCCCTATTCTCGTTCTTGCCTTAATATTAAAATAACATTGATACTCCTTGAAGGTATAACCTTCATGAGTCATTAATTCAAATTAGAGCATGTCTTTAACTGTAAACAATTTAAAGGTTATTATTTTTTATCTCCTCAAACCACTCATTAGCAATATGATGGGCCGTTTTAACATCGTCATTAGTATAAATTAAATCATACTTGTATTCAGCTTGAAGCTTGCCACTCTTGGTATCATATATTAATTTCAACTCAGTTGGCAGGTCTCTTTCATATTCTTCGCACAATACTTTGATTTTTTCGACATTATCATTGATGATATCTAATACCATAAACCCTCGTTCTGTAGACACATCATATCTTTCATCCCCATTCTCCAATGCATCATTCAATTTATGAGACTTTACATACTTATTGTTAATCAAATAAAAGAAACTGCTCGAAATAATTCCTTCTTCACATGAAGCATAAACATATACTTTATCAGCTCTATCTTCAACATATTCCATACATATGGATATCATATCTGCTTGCAATTCACTAAATATCTCTTCAAATTCTTTCATACTACTTTTTCACTCCTTTGATTAATTTTTAAGATTTGCAGAACCAAACTCACCATCAATAGTATATCTGACTTTAAATTTCTCTGGACGCATATCGTTCCCAGAGTAAATTATATCAACATCAACTGTTACTTTTTTGGGAGGTGTTTCTTTTAAAGCTGCAGCCCATATTCCTTCAATTTTCTTATATTGCTTCAAATTAACATCAGATAATTGCGAAACCAAATTGTCAATCTTAGGTGAGCCTCCAAACCTATCAGCTGCCAAATGCCCTGCATGGTCTTTACCTTTTACTTTACCTGGTGTATTTTTGCTGTGTGACAATCTGTCTTTTCTCTCTGTTAATTGTAAATTTTCTGTTTCAAATTTTGAAATCCTACCTAAATTATCTGTTTCATATAAATAATCATACTCTCCAGCTTTATACCTAATATCAGGCTTTAACCTATTTTTTCTACCATTTGTAAACTGTTGCCCTTTGTCGATAAATGTTTTGACTTCACTTACTCCAGAACTACCTTTACCCGTACCCTTAGGAAGATTCTTCCCTGAAACACCCACTACTTTGCTATCCTTCACCGTAAATTTCTGATAGGCTTCCTTAATTGTCTGCTTTTCCATCACAACTTGGCGAAGAGTTGGTCCTCCTACGAGGGAAACTTGTTCCATGCTTATCCGTTTAGGGATTTCTTTTTTACCTATTTCATTACCTATATTTTTTAACGTGGTTTTTCCTGATCTCGCTATGTCTGTTATTGTAGCTTGAACTTTCTGAACCTGCTTTTGCGCAAATTCCATGCTGTAAGGGATGAATTTTGTACCACTCGCTATTTTATCAGCGACCTTAGCCGCACCTGCAACCCCACCAATTCCAAGTGCCATCATCAGCCCGTTCTGGCGCTGTTCCTCAGTCAATTGGTTTCCGAACATGTCTTTGCCGGTGACCGCTTCGCCGAGGCCGTTGGCAGCGAGGAGTCCGTATATCCCGTATTCGGTTTTCTGGAGGAGGCTAAAGCCTTTTGTTGTTTTATAGGCATCGAGCGCGTGGTTTGCTGCGTTGAGTCCTTTGGCCGTTTTGTATATAGCGCTGCCGCCTTTGATGGCCCGGCCGGCCCAGCCGACGACTGGGATGAATCCAGCGGCGGCCATGGCGCCGGCGGCGATTCGTTCGGCTTCGGACAGCTTGCGGCCCGATAATGGATCGACTCCGGTTCCTGATTGAATCATAATATCCCGTGAATTCCCCTGTAAAGGTTTTTGTCGTATCCCAAGCTTTTTCATACCACGGACGGTTTTCGAGTTCTTCCATTTCACGTTCGATTTCCTTGGCTTCGGCTTGTTGCTTTTTGAAGGTCTGATAGTCTTTCATCTGACCGGCGACTTCATCCTTCACTTGATAGACGTCACTATTCCTAAATGCCGATTGATTGAAAGTCATCGGCGAAACGTTGCCGTCCTGTTTGGTGGCATCAAGCAATGCACGGAAGAGGCCAACGGCCACGTTTTCCTGCCCGACGGACACATCATATTCCTCGACCAATTGCCGGTCGACGTTCTCTACCTTTGTCATGGTGTCATCCAGTCTCTGTCCGGCCAACGTGATTTTTTCATTAAAGTCTTTTTGGTCGAACATATTGAGAGGAAGGATATCATCAATACTGTTCAGGATTCTTTGGAGATCGCTCGCTTGTTCATCGACAAGCGACTTCGCTTGGTTAACGCCATTCGAGACTTCGCCGTCTAAAAAGGGAACCTCGACCACCGTATTTCCGGAGAGGTCTGCCTCTTCCAGACTGGCTGGAACGCCTTCCAAAAAACTGATCTGGGTAGTGAATAGTTCCATCCAGGCGTCGGCCACCTCGATTTGCGCTTCATAGAAGCCTTTGATGGCAGCGGCACCGGCCCCTTGAAACTCGTGATCCAGGCCGACGATACCCTGAAATTCCTTTTTCAGCGCGACGACTTGCTCCTTTAGCTTTTCATATTGTTCGGCACGCGACTTGGTCGCAGCCTTCAATGTATTCGCTTCGTATATTTTCATCGCGGCTGATACCCATGTGAAGACGTATGGGCAATGGCTTCATCCTGTTCTTTTAATAAGTCAATGTTAGCACGGGTATCTTCCACATTTTTCTGGACGATTTTGATATATTGCTCGAAGACCTTCTCGAGGTTCGTTTCCCGGTCAATCCACTTCGAGGTGAACTCCAATTTATTGTTGCCTAGCTCGCCTGCCGGCAGATTTCCAAGCGTGACTGTACCAAGCGCCGTCTTCACCTGATCGACTTGCTTTGTTACGGCAGGATGATTCAGTTTGATTGTCGTCATTAAAACAACACCCTTTTAAATATGATATTTTACTTTCTAATTGATCAATGACGGCTTCTCCTTTACCTAAAAGAACATCCGCTTCATGGGCTATGGTGCTTGCTGCACTCAGAGCTTTATTCTCTATATTCAGCATCGTGATTTTTCCCTCGATTTTTTCTTGGTAGTCGTCATAATCATCATAAATGATCGTAGACATAGCCTGGTATGCATCACTACGGGCATCCTGGAAGTCTTCTGCACGATTTCCTGTCCAGCTTTTTGCTAAGTCTGGATTTTTAATTTTACGGATTTCCCCCAGACATGTATTCTGTTCTTCTTTGATTTGTCTTTTTGCTTGCTCCAAACGATTAATTTTTTCATTCACATTGGACATTTTACTGGAGAGGGCAGAGTGAATTTCACTCAATGAATTTGCATACACTTAAAAATCACCTCAAACATACTATTATCATTGGGTATACTGTCATATTTTTCATATTTTTCATTATAAGGATTATAGTCTTAGAGTTAAATAGGGATAAATAAGCTATTTATGATAGGTCTTTAGGGAATTCATCCCATACAGAAAGATTCCAGCTTAGACTTTCCACCCCTGTTTTTTCCATTTTCAAACATAAAAAGAGAGTGCAGGCTGCACCCTCTAAAATTCATACTCATTTTAATGCATTATCTCAATTCCTTTTCGTCAAATAAATGCGGAACCTTCACCTTTTTCCCTTTTTTATGATTTAGATTAGGTTTTTTAGCTTCGATTTTAGCTTGGTCATAGACAGCAGTGCTGACAATTTCAGCAACATCTTGAAGCTTTTCCTTTGAGATTTTATCAATGGTATCATCAGGAGTATGATACCAAGGTTCTGATGGACTGTGGATGAATAAAGCAGCGGGAATTCCAGCCTCAGCGAAAGATACATGGTCACTTCGCCCGCCTTGTCCATATGGAGTCGGCTCACCATTCAGTCTTGTACTTGATTCCTGAGCCAGCTCGGTTACAAGGTTCATTTCTCCATCATTAGTCAAAATAACCAAATCTCCAGCGTCCCTGCTTCCTACCATATCTAGGTTGAAGTTGGCAATCGTCCGCTTGATATCATCATCAGAGAGGTTGTCCACATAATGCTGCGAACCTAGCAATCCATTTTCCTCGGCCCCAAAGGTAACGAAGCGAATTTCCGTATCTGTAGGAAGATTCTTTAAAACACGTGCAAGTTCAAGTGTAACGGAAGTGCCTGATGCATCGTCATTTGCTCCAGGTGCTCCGGCGACGGAATCATGATGGCCTGTGATATAAATGATATCGCTCTGCTTAGCTTTAATGGTCTTGGTTGCTTTTTTTGTTGCCACCACGTTATAAGAGGTTTTTTCTCCGGTATAAGCCCCTTCAATTTTTAATGATGCGGTCAGTTTAACTCCAGCATTCAATTTTTCAAGCAGGGCTTCTCCATCCTTTTTCGTTATCGTGACTGATGGAATATACTGATCATTAGCCCCTCCAAGGGTCCCATTTAATTCCCCATCTGCATTATTGAATAGGATGACACCTGCTGCCCCTTTTTCTGCTGCATTCAATACTTTCTCTGCAAAAGTGAAGCTGCCTCTTTGAATAAGGGCGATCTTCCCTGTAACACCCGCTTTTTCAAGCTCTTCCTTCGTTCCTAAACCGGCGTATACCATTTCACCGGATAGATTACCATTTACTGAATAGGTTAAATGGTTCGATTGGATTTCCCCATCAAATCCGTCAACGGACAGCTCGACCAGATTTGGATCTGTATAGGATATAAAACTAAACTCTTCGATATCGGCCTTATAGCCATAAGATTTAAATTGCTTTTTGATGAACTGGACGGCCTTATACTCAGATTCCGTACCGGCTACTCGAGGTGTTTGTGAGAGGTATTCAATATTCTTGTAGATTTTGTCGACATCGATCCTTTTAACGATTTGCTTGTCTGTGGACGGCGCATGATGTACTGGAGAAGTATTTGGTGTTGCTAAAGCAGTAGTAGTGGTCCCGGCTGCCCCTAATGATAATGCTGCGACTAATGATAAGGATAGAAATTGTTTTTTCATAGATTGCCTCCCAGTTTAATAGATTCCCTCTATCATTTTACAATATATAGAAATTTCTAACTAGGTAGGTTTATCCCTATTAATCTGTGCCTAAAGTAACGAATTTACAAATTCAAGAAACTAGAAGGAAATTTGACCTGTGCCAGAAGTTGTGTTTAATTAAATAATTTGTCACATTATATAAAAATTCCTGCGATTCAAACAGGATTTTCGCCTTTCTTCGGGAAAATAGTACAAAGAGAAAATGACTTTAATCAGGGAAGAAGGCGCGAAGATGTCGATAACTAAATTTGTGATGCCGGAAGTTATTTTTGGAAAAGGTTCTATTGAACAAGCTGGCGAGGCTTGCTTGCGGTTGGGTGCCAAAAAGACACTGATAGTTAGTGATTCCGGTGTAGCCAATGCTGGTTGGCTTGATATTGTCATGGAAGCCTGCCAAAATGCGGGGCTTGCTTTTGCCACCTTCATTGAAACGACGACCAATCCGAAAGACAGGGAGATCGAAGCCGGTTGTTTATTTTTTAATAATCATGAATGTGACGCCATCATAGGTGTGGGGGGAGGAAGTGCCTTGGATGTCGCAAAAGGGATCGCCCTTTTGGCAACGAATGGTGGAACCATCAGTGACTATGAAGGAGTTGATAAAGTCCATTCTCCTCTACCCCCTATGGTGATGATCATGACCACTGCCGGATCGGGTTCGGAAGTCTCACAGTTTTCTGTGATTGTCGATTCGTTCCGGGAGAAAAAAATGACGATCATTTCAAAATCCCTCGTTCCTGATATTGCGATTGTTGACCCGGCTACCTTAACGACCTTAGAAGCAGATTTGACCGCCGCTACTGGAATGGATGTTTTGACACACGCCATTGAATCCTATGTATCTATCGCTGCAACTCCTTTGACCGATGTACAAGCCACAAACGCCTTGTCCATTGTTTCCCGTTACCTACGCCCTTCCGTTGCGTCTAAACATAATGAGGAAGCAAAAGAAGCGATGGCGATGGCCAGCCTGCAAGCCGGTCTTGCCTTTTCCAATGCCATATTGGGAGCAGCCCATGCAATTTCACATGCCATTGGCGGAAAGTACCTGCTTCCGCATGGTGAAATCAATGCTATCCTTCTCCCCCATGTCATGGACTTCAACCGAATTGCGGCCCCGAAGCGATTCAGCCAAATAGCAGAGATCATGGGGATTGATACGAGAGCTTTAACTGAGCAGCAAGCCGGCACCGCTGCCGTACACTTTGTAAGGGACTTGTCCCAGGATATCGGGACACCCAGGAGCCTAGGTGACGTGGGCATTACCAAAGACATGATTGATACAATAGGAATGACCGCCCTCGAGGATGCCTGCATGATTACAAACCCTCGGGATATGTCATTAGAACAGATTAGGCAGTTGCTCCTTACAGCCCTATAAGAGGTGAAAACATGAACAAATCTGAGTTGATCGATTTAATGACAGGCGTTAAGTCTTCGAAAAAAACATATTACACGGAACTTAAGAAAACCGTGGATCAGTTGAAGAAGAAAAATATGCAGCTTGAAATTATGAACGATATCACTAAAAACATGAATATAGACATGGATATTCACGAAATTCTCCGAATTGTTATCTCAAAACTCAAGCACCTAATTACATTCGATGACAGTCATTTTGTCATTTTATACGAAGAAGAACCAACTCTTCTCCATATTTGTCCTAATGGCCAATGCGAGCTTGAAATTGAATCCAAAAACCTATTACACCCTTTTCAGGACTTCTCATCTGCCTTGAAAGACGAACAATCCATTCAAGTGGAAATCAAAATGCTACCAGACTTCCCGGAAAAAAAAAGACTGCTATCTCTTGAGATTGAAACGCTTCTATTGGTGCCCCTGTATGGGAAAAATAAAAAAATAGGGGTTTGGACCTTCGGCAGAAAGAAAAAGAAAACGTGGCATAAAGATGAGTTGGATTTTCTTGAGCAACTTTCCAACCAGCTTGCACTGACTTTGGAGAATGCCCAGCTCTATAAAGAAGTTCTCCATTCCAAACAAGAATGGGAGGATACCTTCAAGGCCGTCGAAGATATGATCATCGTCTTTGATCGCCAAGGAGAAGTCTACCAATCTAATGATGCAGCCAGAGCTTTTTTTGACTTAAGTCCTTTAATTGAGAAATCTCAGACTCTGATTCAAGAGACATTTGTACAGGATAAGCCAGGGTTTCAAGAAATTTTGCTTCAGCCTGAAGCGATCTTGGAAATGCATGCCTATCCGATTCAAAATAAGGATCAACAGGTCTATGGAGTCATTGCTTATTATAAAAACGTCACCGAGAGAAGACAGATGGAAGCTCAATTGTTACATGCCGGCAAGCTCGGAGCCATCGGCGAAATGGCAGCTGGAGTTGCCCATGAATTGAATAGCCCATTAACGGCCATTCTTGGAAACTCACAGCTTTTATTACGGAACACTTTACCAGAAAACGAAGATTATATGCTTCTAACCGATATTAAAAATTGCGGCGACCGGTGCAGGCAAATCGTGAAAAGCTTACTTACCTTTTCCCGTCAAGATGAATATAGATTCCACTATTACTCTATTAACGAGGCCATCCATCAGGTAATGAACCTTCTGAAGTTTCAACTAGGGAAGAAACAAATTTCCCTTCATCTTTCCCTTCAGGAAGATCTTCCTTTCATAAAGGGAAGCCAACCTCAGATAGAACAAATAATCATCAACTTGCTATTGAATGCCCAGGATGCATTGGATGATTGTGATATATCGGAAAAATTCATTACGATTCATACCTATTCTGAAGAAGAATTCATGGTGGTGAAGGTTGCTGATAACGGAGCTGGGATTGAAGCAGAGCGGCTGCCGCTCATTTTTCATCCTTTTCATACGACTAAGGACCGTGAAAAAGGTACAGGCCTAGGATTATCTGTGAGCCTTGGTATTGCGAAAGACCATGGAGGCAAAATTGACGTAATAAGCGCACCTGGAAAAGGAAGTGTATTTTTCCTGAGGCTTCCCTTGCAGCCAGAAGATGAAAGGAGATGATGAGATGATTCATTTACTTGTGGTAGACGATGAAAAAGAAGTTGGTACCTTTTTATCCCGCCTTTTTTCGATAAAAGGATATCACGTACAGGTCGTGAACAGTGGAAAGGAATTTCACCAAATAGATTTTAATCAGCAGCGCTTTGATGCCGCGATGATAGACCTAAAGCTTCCAGATTGTGATGGCCTATCTCTCCTGCAGTATCTGAAACAAAAACAACCGCTTTGCAAGGCACTGATTATGACCGGATACAGCACAGTCAAGACCGCTGTCGAGGCAATGAAACTTGGAGCGAGTGATTATATGGAAAAACCCTTTGTGGATATTGAAGTATTGGAAAAGCAACTTGACAACCTATTGAATGAAAACGACGATTTGAATCAACACTTTATCCATAACCTTGCCAAAGAGTCGGGTCTCATTGTAGGAGAAAGTTTATTAATGAAGGAACTGATTGAAATGGCTTTCAAAGTGGCTCAAAAATCCGTCAATGTCTTGATCGAGGGAGAAACAGGGAGTGGCAAAGAAGTACTTTCCCGTTTCATTCACTCAGCAAGCCCGCGAAGCCACGAGCCCTTTATTGGTATTAATTGTGGAGCAATCTCGGAATCCCTTCTCGAAAGCGAATTATTTGGGCATGAAAAAGGGGCCTTCACCGGAGCAACCCAACAACGAAAAGGTTTCTTTGAAATTGCAGGGAATGGCACCCTTTTCCTCGATGAAATTGCCGACGCGAGTCCGGCCATACAAGTCAAATTGCTTCGAGTTTTGGAAACACGGGAATTTATGCGTGTCGGAAGTAGCGGGACATTAAGAACAAATGCCCGCTTAGTAGCCGCCTCCAATGAAAATCTGCAGCAGGCAGTTGAAAAAAACAAATTCCGGGAAGACCTATTTTATCGACTGAACGTCGTCACTCTTGATATCCCCGCCTTGCGTAACAGAAAAGAAGATATTCCCCTCCTTGTCCGTCATTTGGTTGAAAGAACTGGCCAGGCAGATATCTCCTTTTCCAATGAAGCTATTGAAAAATTACAGCAATACGACTGGCCCGGTAATATACGCGAATTATCTAATATAATCATGCGAACTCTCACTCTTGCTGACCATAAACAGGAAATCTCGGCAAAAGATATCCTTCTATCTACCAACCAGGTTATTCCAATAAAAAAAGAACCGCCGAATGCGAATCAGTCGACTGAAAATCATCTCGAAGAATGGCGTAAACAGCTGGTTGCCGACTTTAATGAGAAAGATGAACTAATGCTCGAGGAAATCCTTAAGGAAATCAAACAACTCGAATCTACAATTGGCAAAGAACTCGTCATGCAGGCACTTCAAAAAACCTATGGAAACCGAAATGAAGCGGCCAAGCGTTTGCAGATCTCCATGAGAAAATTGCGATATATATTAAATGAGAAGAATCAGACATAATCTAATTATAGAATTCTTATAAGCTACCTAGAACAAACGAGGGTGTCCGACTTTAGGACCCCCTCGTTTGTTTATTTCTATTCTAAAGTTAATACGATTCGTCCGTTGATTTCTCCCTTTTCCATCATTTGAAACACGTCGTTGATTTCATCAAGCGTTCTCGTTTCAATATTCGTCCTTACTTTGCCATCAGCCGCAAATTGAACAGCTTCTTGTAAATCTTTTCTTGTACCAACGATTGACCCTTTTACAGTCACCCCATTTAGTACCGTATCAAAAATTGGAATTGGAAGTTCGTCATTCGGCAATCCGACAACGACCAATGTTCCACCCCTTTTAACTGAACTGTAAGCCTGTTCGAAAGCTTTTTTCGTAACCGCTACAGAAATGGCTGCTTGTACTCCACCAACTTTTTCCTTAATGGCTTGTACAGGATCGCTCTTAAGACCATTAACCGTGAAATCTGCTCCTAATTCTGTAGCCAGATCAAGCTTATCATCTTGAATATCAACGGCAATGACATTAAAGCCCATAGCTTTCGCGTATTGAAGAGCAACATGACCCAATCCACCAATTCCATAGATTGCTACCCAATCTCCAGGTTTAGCTTCTGACACTTTAAGCGCTTTATAAGTCGTTACACCAGCACAGAAAATCGGTGAAACTTCCGCAAAGTCAAGCCCTTCAGGAACCTTGACCACATATTTTGCTGGCGCTTTGCAATATTCCGCATAACCGCCATCCACAGAATATCCAGCATTCAATTGATCCAGGCAAAGCGTTTCCCGTCCAGTCAGACAGTATTCACAATCGCCACATGCCGAATAAAGCCATGGAATCCCAACGCGGTCACCAACTTTTAATGTAGTAACGCCTTCTGCCACCTTCTCAATAATGCCTACACCCTCATGTCCAGGAATAAGCGGCAGCTTCGGTTTTACCGGCCAATCACCATGTACCGCATGTAAATCGGTATGACACACGCCACACGCTTTAATTTTCACTAATATCTCACCATATTCTAATTCTGGGATTGGTACATCTTTAATCTCAAGCTCTTGATTAAATTCATTGACGACCGCCGCCTTCATTGTCTTAACGTCTTGTATTTTTTTTGCATCCGCAGTACTTGCCCCTTGTTTTACATTCATGATTCATATTCCTCCCTTTTTTAAGTGGATATTTCTCACTTCCACTTATTTATGATGCAAGTGCCATGCCAGAAGAATAAAGCCCGGACAACTGTCTTTTCAAAAAAAAATGCCGAAAAGTCGGCCCATTTTGCCAAAAATGCGGCTCAATCTGGACGAAACCTGGTTTGTATATTGCTGACCAAATAGCTCACCCTATAAATAGGAGGTGTCCAAGCATGGACCAATTTGAAAAAGCATATGAATCCTACAAACAGCAGGGAACCCCACAAGTAAACCAACATGATACAACTGGAAAAGAAGAAATTATCGCAGTACGAAAAAATGAAGATGACAATATTATTGCCATCAAAACAAACTCTGGGCGGGAGCTTGACTATCCCACCGCTCTTTCGGAAGCTAAGGCAGGCAACCTCGCCAATGTTGATGTCTTCCATAAATATGGCCGTGACATATTGCGGAGTGAGCCCGATGGGGTAAAGGAAAATAACCTGGATGAACTACCGGAGTTCTAACTATTTGAAGAAGCTGCCTCACGTATGGGCAGTTTTTTTCTGTCAGGGGGGTTAAACAAAAAGGAACCAGCATAGTAGCTGGTTCTCCTAAATTCCAGTTAAACTTACAAGCCCATCCTACTACATGGTCTCTTCGCCTTGAAAATGTAGTACAGCTCTGTTTTAAAATTGCAGAGTTATTTGAAGTATGGTCTACCTAAGACGTCTCTCACCATCATTTTATTTTTCATACCGATAGGATTCA
This sequence comes from Peribacillus butanolivorans, assembly GCF_001273755.1. GTDB lineage: Bacteria > Bacillota > Bacilli > Bacillales > DSM-1321 > Peribacillus > Peribacillus butanolivorans. The sequence continues at coordinate 61,011 of NZ_LGYA01000001.1, read as the reverse complement.
GAGATTTCGAGCAGTTGGCCACAGGATTCCACCACTTCGATGATTTCTATCCAGGACATGTCCAACCCAAGTTCATTAGCATGAGAAATCTTATCCCGTAATTTCCTGATGGCATTCGCATCTTTCTTTCCTTTACTTTTAGAAGGAATTTGGAAGAAGAACCTCAATTCCTGATCTTTATGAATGATATCGAATTTATCACTGATTTGCAGACACTCTATTAAATTGATATCCTCATTTTTATCGATTCTCCTCCTATATAATTCGGTAGCCTTTTCTAAACGATCTCCGCTGATCATTGGATACCAACTGTCATCCCCGAATTTATCCATGATGATATCGCTCATCCTCATTTCCAAAAGGGTAATATAGCCAAAAATCAGCATTCTGATTGGAGGCTTCTGAAGATCAGCGTAGGTAATCAACTTTTTAATTGAATTATTCTCTAACACGAACACCCTCGTTTTATTCTTAAAAATATGGAGAAGTTGAATCAAAGGGGTTGAATCCGAAACCAATTCTCTTGGTGTAAAACTTTTCAAATACTCCTCAATCTTGCCTTCACCAAGTTCTTGCCTTTCGATATATCCGATAATTTCCCCTTGATCCTCTACCGCCAATATATCGAAATTCTTTTTTTCCAATTCTTTTTGTATCCCCAGTGCTAAATCGTTTTTATGGCAAAACTCAAGCTCCTGGGCAATGCTCTTAACCGTGATATTTTCTTCATAAAGAGTTTTAAGACTGTGATAACTGCTATTGTTTTTTTTATAGCTTCCATTGAACATCTTTAACCCTCCACTTACGAACTTTCTGAACGATTTGCCTATGCGCCATGTTGAACAAACCTCCCCTAATTAGACCGTTAATTTACATCTGCGGTCAACTTTTCAGAAAAAAATGGGAGCAAACCTATTAGGAACAAGTTAAAAGCTTACTAAAAATCCAGTAATAAAAAGGGAAAAGGTAATGTCTCTCGTTATCAACAAATAAAGTCCACCAAAGTGGACTCATTTCCATTCTATGTGGTTCTTTTTGGTACGATAAATCAAAATCCATCAACTGTCTTACCTACTGCTTCTTCCTCATTCTGCTCTTCTTCCCATGCCTTACAAACATCAACCCAATCCTTCGCTCCTGAATATTCAAATAATTCAGCGAATTTAAGTTCTATTGCAGAGTTCGCACTTCCGCATGCTGGGAATAAAGACTCAAAGCGCTTCATCGACACATCAAGGAAAACATCTAGGTCATTTGCCAACCCAAACGGGCAGACTCCTCCAATGGCATGACCAGTCTGTTCAAGCACATCCTCAGCTGACAACATTCGTGCCTTGAACCCGAACATCTGACGAAATTTCTTATTATCCACTTTTGCGTCCCCTGCGGCAACAACCAAAATCGCATGCTCACCTTCCCCCTTAAAGGAAAGAGTCTTAGCAATCCGCGCTGGAATAACGCCGATGGTTTCTGCAGCCTCATTCACCGTAGCACTTGATGTTTCGAACTCCATTACATCGCCTTCCCGGTCCCATTTTTTAAAATGGCTCTTGACACTCTCGATCGACATATTATAACCACTCCTTTGAAGTACATGTAAAAATAATATCATCCTTTATTGCAATAAATCAAAATCATTTGAGACATCCACAGCTTGAAAACTTATTATTTTGAAACCATTCTTTACAAATTGACGAAACAAGCCTACATGGGATACTATTAGTCTTCGGGCAAAAGCCTAAACGTGGTTCGTAACCATCCCACGATAAAAAACTAGGGAGAGAGTAAAATGAATGTTCGTACACTCGTGATAAGCGGGTTATTGGCCGCCTTATATGTGGTGGTCTCATTTGTGTTTCAGCCAATATCATTTGGAATATACCAATTTCGGGTTCCGGAAATATTGAATCATCTGATTGTATTTAACAAAAAATATATCTACGGCATAGTGGGCGGCGTTTTCATATCGAATCTGCTCTTTTCGCCGATGGTGCCATATGATTTGATATTCGGGGTAGGGCAATCTCTGCTTGCCTTATTGCTTGTCATTTTTGCCTCACGCTTCATAAAGAGCATTAAAGGACGGATGATCGTTACGATTATCTTTTTCACGTTCACAATGTTTTTAATTGCAATCGAACTGAACCTTGCCCTGGATTTACCATTCTTGTTAAGCTGGATGACCACGGCTGTCGGTGAGTTCATCGTCCTTTTAGTTGGTGCGCCAATTATTTATGGAATGAATAAAAGAATTCAGTTTGAAAAGTGGCTATAAAGGAATCTTCGCGTCGTTAACCCACTATAATGGAAAAGAGCTGTCTGCTTCATGCGGAAGCTCTTTTTTTCACCATTGAACCTGAAGATGATAAACTATTAGTATGAATGGTGGTGACCTTTTGAAAAAAATACTGACCTTAATCGGTCTATTGGTAATAGTAATATTTATCGTTTCCAATGCAGAATTGTTCACCATGGTTTGGAAAAGTGATTTGGATTCAGTTATAACCATATTGACAGAAAACCTTTTGCTTACTTTTGTTGTGACATTTGTGTTGATGATTGTCCAAAATTCTTTTACCATTATACCCTTAATTTTACTCCTAACCATCAATGTCGCGATATTTGGATTCATATATGGGTACTTATGGAGTTGGGTTACAAGTGTCGTTGCATCAGGATTCATTTTTTATGCAGCCAGGAACTGGTTTCAGGCACCTCTCTTAAAGAAAATGGGCCCAAAATGGAAAGAATCCGTTGTAGAGCATGGCTTTATGTACGTGTTTACCGGAAGGATATTCCCACTCATACCAACAAGTTTAATTAACTTGGCAGCTGGAGTCAGCTCTGTAACCTTCAAGGATTTTTTATTAGCGACCGCACTCGGAAATCTTATATACTTTTTCTTTCTATCCTTAATCCCTTATGGTCTCCTATCTGTGGAAATGAACGAATATACACTAGCTGTACTCGCCTTCCTCTTCTTACTATTTTTCCTTATCTATAAACGCTTTAAGAAGAAAAAGAAAGTAACCTTCTTCAGGAAAAACAGGTGACTGTTAGGGCTCCTGTTTTTTTATTTATGATTCTGCATATATTTTTCTTTGATAGTTTGTTAAAATGTGTATGTATTTTTAACCTTTGAAATGTCGTAAATCAGGGAGAATCTCCATGTCCAAACGCTCCATTTTAGTACTATATATCCTATTTGGGATTCTTACACTAGTCGTGTTCGACTACTTTTTAACTACTAATATTGAAAACAAAGAGGTCTTTATTCAACTCCAAAGAGCAGAAGGAATTGTTTTTCTTTTATCAATAGGCTTGATTTTATTTCTTTATTTGGCTAAAAGAGAAAAATTCAAGCAATTAAAAGAGGAGGAACAGCGTCGTCGCACGCTCATTAATTCAATGGTAGACTTCGTTAACTTCAAGGATGGAGATGGCCGATGGCTTGAATCCAACACCTTTGGTCTGCAATTATTTCAATTGGAACATGTAGACTATAAGGGAAAAAAAGACAGTGAGCTCGCAGAATACTCCGAATTTTATAAAGAGTCGTTAATCTACTGTGAAATTTCAGATGAAGAAACGTGGATAAAAAAGGAGATTACGCGGTGTGAGGAAATCATCCCGCTACCCAACGGCAATCATAAGACCTTTGATACCATCAAAGTTCCTTTGTTCTTTGAAGATGGTTCCCGAAAAGGATTAGTGGTCATTGGCAGGGATATTTCTGAAAGAGTTGTCGCAGAAAATCAATTATTTGAGAGTGAACAGCGCTATAAATCATTGTTCGAACACAACCCTTATCCGATGCTGATGCTTGATTTAACCGGAATAATTACCACCGTCAATCCAAGGTTTGAAACAGTTACAGGCTTTCATCAAGAAGAAATCCAAGGTGCCTCTTTTATTGAGTTAAACTTTTCCGCAGAAGATGAAGAACTGATTCGTACATCCTGTCAATACGTCGTGGAAAACCAAAAGGGGATAAAAAAAGGAAAAGATATAGAGTTTCTCACGAAATACGGGAAGTCTCTTTTACTTTCATGTACATTTGTCCCGATGCTTATTGGAAATGAATTAGTCGGAATTATTACCTATGCTAAAGATGTAACTCAAATCCGAGAAACGGAAGCACGCTTAAGAAGAACCGAAAAGTTGTCAATAGTCGGTGAACTTGCTGCCAGTGTAGCACACGAAGTACGTAACCCATTAACTTCTTTAAAAGGATTCGTCCAGTTACTTAAAAAGAGCGACCACCCCTTTGAACAATACTACACTATTATGCTCAGTGAATTAGACCGAATCAATCTGATTGTAAGCGAATTACTTGTTCTTGCAAAACCTCAGGAACTCCCATTCAGTAAACACCAAATTATTGAACTGATGGATGAAGTCAAAACCTTGCTTAAACCAGAGGCAGACTCATATTCTACAAAAATATCGATAGATGTAAAAAATGAAATCCCGCTTCTTTCATGTGAGGCAAATCAGCTCAAACAAGTGTTTATAAACATGATTAAGAACTCTATGGAGGCCTCCGCCGATCACATTTGGATTGATTTCGAGCAAATCGACAATACCCTTTCCATAACCATCAGGGATAATGGAAGTGGAATCGAAAAAAATCGTTTGAAACATCTAGGAGAACCTTTTTATTCATCTAAAGAAAGAGGAACGGGTCTAGGATTGACCGTTAGCTGCCGAATTATTGAGGCGCACAGAGGAAAGGTTCGTTTTAACAGCGAGCTAAATCATGGAACTGAAGTCAAAATTGTTTTACCAATATAAATTTCAGGACAAGCCTATTAAATCTTGTCCTTTTTTTGTATTCTAAAAAAAGACCCCTTCAAATTTTTTGAAACAGTCCCTTGGTAATATTAAAAAAGAGAGAGAACGAATTTCTTTATTTTCCCCAAAAATGAAATGGATTCTGTTGATTGATTATCCATCGTCATCATCTGGCTACCTTTGTTATTGGATTTAAGGTTTTCCGATTTACTAGATGTACTCATTTGTGTTGCTCCAACTACTGCCTCTTTTTCAGTTTTGGCATCATCTACAGTTTCTTCCTCATCCATGTCTACATCGATATCTTTATCGAAAACAAGGACGTAGGTACGTCGTGCTCCATCTTTTGAGACTGTTACTGAAATTGCCGTCTTAGCTTTATTCTTAATCGTTACGGTTTTACTGCTTTCACCGTCATATTTTATCGTAGCTCCACTTGCGCTAGCTATAGCTTCAATTTGGACTGAGGTAATATCCTTATCTACTTCGATATGATATGTATGCTCATCAGAATCAAAAGATTTGTTCCACGTTCCTTTTGATACTGTCAAAGTGTTCAACACTGGTGCGTTATTGCCTTCCTCACCTACGGACCCAGCTGACATTACCTTTTTAACAGAATCCGATAAGGTTTTTTGTGTAGAAATGCTTGCAATCTGCTGTGCTTTAGGTGCTTGGCTACTTAGCATTTGACCTTTGGATGAATCCGAAGGAGTTGATGATGGTTTGTCACCGTTATCGGAGGAAGGTTGAGTTTTACTTGCTCCTGTTGAAGATTCCTTTTTAGCTTCATCTCCTTTAGAGGTATCCTTATCTTCGGTTCTCTTTGCCTTTGCTGCAGCCCTTGTCATCGTAAGCGTGTATGTTTTTTTATCTCCATTTTCTGCTGCAACGACAATCTTCACTGTTGTCTTACCAACTGGAAGGTTCACCTTTACTCCTTTACTCGTTGCATCTATTCCATTTACATTTACCCTTGCAGTACTGTCACTCACTGTTGGAGCCACCGTAATGGTATTGACTTTATTCGCCAAAGAAACCTTATAAGCTGTTACAGACGCATCAAATGTTAAAGAACCTTTTGATAATCCAATCGCAGTTAAAAGGTTGTCATCGCTTTCCGATTTATCAACCTGGACGGTATAGGTAGTCGTTTCATTTATCCCATCACTGACCGTGATCGTGAACGTATTCTTACCAGTTTGAAGAGAAAAATCCTCAGCCTTCCCATTTGTCAGTTGTATACCATTCACTGATATGGTAGCAGTCTCACTGGAACTCTCAGCAAGTAAGCTGATTTTTTCAACATTCTTCCCTACTGTTGCACTATACTCTAGAACATCGGCAGAAAACTGTTGATTCAATGTTATACCATCTATTTTGAGCTTAGATAGAGTATTTACCGTTTGGGCCTCTCCCTGTGTGACCGCTGTATCCTCCGTAGCCTCCGCTGTAGGCATATAAGTGAACGTTCCCATTCCCACAAGAGAACCGACCAAGATCACCTTCACACCTTTTTCTTTAAACCTTTTCTTTAACAACGCCTATCCCCCCTATTATTCCTGCAAATGTGGTAGGGTCAGGTTAACAAAGAAACCTTAATTATTTCTTAATGTGGGAACGACTAAATGGATGACATTTCCTGACGGATCCTTTGTTACAACAGCTTCTTTCTCCTGGTTTATAAATGATCCTAATTGCTTTAATCGCTCTACTGTGTTTTTTCGTGCCTCTTCACTAGGTAAAATAAGCGTGAACGACTTCAGTCCTACACTTGTTGCCTCCGGTGCAGGAGCCCCGACTCCATTCCATGTATTAAGGCCAATGTGATGATGGTATTTGCCTGTCGAGACAAATAGGGCTTGCCCTCCATATCGTACAACAATATCAAAGCCTAGTCCTTTTGTATAAAACTCTTCGGTAGCACCAATGTCTGCTACATGTAAATGAATGTGGCCCATTACGGTTTCACTTGGCAGACCTGTCCAAGGTGTTTCATCATTTTCTGCTAATAGTCCTTCTGCATCAAGGGCCACCGTACCCATTTCAACTTGCCCATTCTGCCACTTCCAGGTTTCTTCCGGCCTATCACAATAAATTTCAATTCCATTTCCGTCAGGATCCCCTAAATAAATGGCCTCACTTACATAGTGATCCGAAGCTCCTTGCAGCGGATATCGACATTGAATCAAGTGCAGTAATATCTTAGCCAAATCAGCTCTGCACGGTACTAAAAGCGCAAAATGATATAAACCAGTCGTCCTCAATTGCTTCGGTGTTACACCATCTGGTTGTTCCAAAATCAGTAGTGGTGTCTTTCCATCTGCTGTTAACACTGCTTTATCAGCTGATTGCTCAAGTACTTCGAATCCAATAATCTCCTTATAAAATTTTAAACTACGCGATAAATCCTCTATAATGATATGTACATAGCCGACATAGGTGTTGGGATAACTTTGAAATTTCATTTTCTGTCCTCTTTTCATTTTAGTTACGTTAAGTGGTAAATTTATTATAGGTATTTTATATCTTTCTAGTATTTCTTAATTTCATTATATAAGTATTTTTTTTTCACTGTTTTTTCACATTTTTATTTTATACTGAGCTTGCATAATCTTATGAAAGGATGATGGCGCACCAATATGAAGAATTATTTATGGCTGGTTATCAGCCTATTCAGTTTGCTTTTATATCCAGTAACGGCTTCTGGTCATGCTTCTGTTATAAGTTCTAATCCTAGTCCAAATGAAGTAATGGATACTCTTCCTGAAAAGATCAGCATTCAATTCAGTGAGAATATACAACCAGCTTTTCATTCACTTGAGGTATTCAGCCAAGATGGGGACAAAATACAAATTCAAGACAGTACAATCTCGGAACAAAGTGAAAAAATACTGGAAGCTAAGTGGAAAGGCACTATCGATGAAGGAATTTACAACATAAAATGGAGAGTGGTTTCGAGTGATGGCCACCCCATTGAAGGGACAATCCCCTTTCAATTCGGAGATTCAGCGGGCCTATCAAACCAAGAAAATCCCGAAATGAATGCAGGTTTTCCGAATTCCATCAACGTTTTCCTGCAAAGTCTTCAATACATATCTTTTGCAGCCCTTACCGGAATCCTTTTTTTCCAATTATCGTTAATGAAGGATTCTCGCCTTTTTGAAACCAGCAGAAGAGCCCGTCTATACCTTTGGCTTTCATATGCAGGTTTAGCATTTTCCATCTTCTTCAGTCTGCCTTTAAAGGTGACGATTGACGCTGGCGTAGGTTGGACTGATGCATTTAATGTGAGTTATATAAAAGAAGTATTGAATGCTACAAACTTTGGAGCCATCTGGATCGTTGAAATTCTAATATTGCTCCTTCTATTTTTAGTGATTTATTTCATGCTGGAGAACTCCCTGAATAAATCACTACCCTTCCTTTCTTTCATCATAATAGCCATCTTGATGGTTTGTAAGGCTTCAATTGGACATACGGCAGCTGTTCCTAATCAGGTTCTTGCCGTTTTGATGGATTTCCTCCATTTATTGTCCACGGCTTTATGGTTGGGCGGCCTTATGGCCTTATTGGTAATATTGCCTGGGCTTGCTGATCGGCAGACAGAAGATAAGAAAACATTTTACTGGTCAATCATTCAAAGGTTTTCCAGATGGGCATTTCTGTTTGTAATCATACTGATCGTTAGCGGGATATATAGCAGCTTACAGCATGTACCGACTATCCATTCATTGTTAAAAACAACATATGGACAATTGTTACTTGCGAAAGTTGGTCTCATGTTAGTCATGATCGTTTTAGGAGCATTTCATTTTTTCAGGGGGAAAAAGAAAGAAAAAAAACTTGGTTATAGTGTGGGAATAGAGTTTGGTGTAGGAATCGTCGTTCTCCTTGTAGCCGCTCTATTAACAAATGTCCAAACGGCCATGTCTTCTCCAGGACCAATTGAGAAAACTTTGATGACTGCAGAAAATAATGAGGTTACGTTAATGGTAACTCCCAATGAAGTCGGTGATAACCGAATCCAAGTAAACATATCCAATGATGAAGGCATGCCTTATACCGAAATTGAACAGCTTACAATCATAATGGAGCCTGTAGAGGCCGACGGAGGAGAAATAAAGCTTCAACTTCAGGGAGAAAATACAGGTACGTTTACATCCAAGTCGATTCTAACCATGTCAGGAAAGTGGAAGATTCAGGTCCATGGATTAACTGAAAGTCTAGATTCAATTGATGCTGATTTTACAATATTAGTTGGAAATTCATAACAGAAGGGATTTATTCAAATGAAAAACATATCAAAGCTTCTTATCTCTACATTTGCTGCTCTATTCATTTTTTCCGGTTCAGCGAATGCACACGTTACCGTTAAGCCTAGTTCATCTGCACCTGAGGCTTGGGAAACTTATACACTTAAAGTACCCGTTGAAAAAGAAACTGCCACCACCAAGGTGACTTTAAAGATTCCGGAAGGCATTACTTTTGAAAGCTACCAGCCTGTACCAGGGTGGAAAGTAACAACTGAAGGTGACAAAGAAGGTCATGTAAAAACGGTAACATGGGAAGCGACCGATGAAGGAATTGCCGCTGGACAATTCCAGCAATTTTTATTCGTTGCCCAAAACCCTAAAGAAGAAACAAATGTAGCTTGGGATGCCTTTCAATATTATGAAGATGGTGAAATTGTTGAATGGAGTGGAGATGAAAGCTCCAACCTACCGCATTCTGTAACTGAAATTTCGGTAGCTTCCAAAGCTAATACAGGATCTGAGGGCCATAGCCATGCAGAAAAAAGTGATCACACAGCTTCAAATTCAGCCGACAGTTCAAAGGATTCTGCAAAAGCAGAAGATGATGATAACAATGAAACACTGATCATTACTCTTGCAGGGATATCCTTGATTCTCTCTATTGTAGCCCTTTTAGCAGCCATTAGAAAAAGTAAAAAATAATCTTTTAGGTGTCCCAAAGTTTCTTGGGACACCTTTTTTATTTTTAATATTCCATGACCACCGTTTTACTTGGTAACTGAAGATTTTCTGATTCTATGGTAATCTTAATGGATTTTTCAACTCTTTGTTCCGCTATTGTTAAGTTTAGTAGCCCATTACCCTGGGCTCTTTTGCTTATTCCCAGATCTTCTGTACTTTTCACTAACTGTGCATATAATTCCGCTTCAGTTAGCTTACGGCCAAATTCCTTTTCAGCAATCACTTTCAAAAGAGCTGCCGCACCGCTTACATGAGGCGTTGCCATAGACGTTCCGCTCAGCCTAGCATATCTATTTCCTGGATACGTAGAGAGAATATCAACTCCTGGCGCTACCAGGTCAATTTCATCATTTGTATTTGAAAAATCCGCCAAATTTCTGCTTAAATCCACGGCTCCGACTTCCACTACCTCGGGATATGCCCCTGGGTAATCCAATTCATCCGTTTCATCACGCCCATCCCCACTGTTTCCAGCTGCACATACAACAAGGATATCTTTCTGAAGCGCTCTTTGAATAAGCTTATGTTCCGCCTCATCTGGAGGACCACCGAGGGAAAGTGAAATAACTGAAACCTTTTCTTCATTAGGCCCCTGCCAATTAATCGCATACTCTAAAGCTCCATTAATCCAATTTATATCGCCTTGTCCTTTTCCATTTAAGGCTTTCAACGCTAAAATACTTGCTTTCGGAGCCACTCCAACTACTCCAACTTTATTAAGGGCAGCCAAAACCGTACCGCTGACATGTGTTCCATGCCCGTTATCATCTTGATAATCCCCGGTATTGGTAAAATCCTTTCCACCAATAATACTTTCTTTGAGGTCTGGATGCTCTTTATCAATGCCTGTATCGATGACCGCAACGACCACGCCTTCACCATAATTGCTTTTTTCCCAAATTGCCGGGGCTTTCACAAGCTCTACACCCTCAGGAATTTTTTCTTTAACCGTGTCCATTACTTCAAGAACTTTGTAAGGTATTAATCTTTTTTCTTTTGTCATTTGATTACCCCTTCCTTCGTTCAATAAGTTAAACTGCCATCAGTGGGGGATCTTCTATCCCGTCTGGTTGCCGTCTACCGTTGAAAGAGATGAGATCAAAAAACTCTTCTCTCTTATATATACCAGATTTTTGAAAATAAAAAAGGAGTATTCGGAAAATTCCGTCTAAATTACTACTTTTTATTTCTTCTTCTTGTCATTATCTGGTACCCTTATTATAGAACAAACGTTCCCGTAATACTATAGTATTTTTTTTATTTATGAAATCATTCTATTTTTCCATGTTAGATTTCAAAAAAAAGAAGCGACTCCGAATCGAGTCAGCCTCCCTTAAATGAACTTAAGCTGCACCGCAGCATTTTTTGTATTTTTTCCCGCTACCACATGGACATGGCTCATTTCTTCCGATGACTGGTTCTGTATGAACATGAGGCATTTTAGCCGCTTTTGCACTCTCCATGATAATTTGTGTGCCTTTTTCCTTCATTTGCTGATAGCGCTTCTTAAACAGTTCCATTACGTCTTTACTGTACTTTAACGTGTCTTCAGCAATATCCATCGCCTTTTGCTTGGAAATATTATAATCCTCTAGGACGAATTGATTATCTCGGAATGAAACCCGAACTCCAAAATGCTGTCCGGCCTGACTGGTGGTCTTGCGCTCCTCCACGAATTCAAGGTACACTTCCTGGCAATCACATGTCTGATGCATGCAATAATAATCATATATCCAATACGTTTTATCTTCATACTTACTCTTTAAAGCAATTCCATCCTCAACGCCAAAAACATCCAAATATTTAATCGCTTTTCCATCTAGAATCTCAAATGGATCAATCGTTCTCATCTATAGACACATCCTAATTCATCAAAATTTATTCACCCTATGTATTGTACAACCTAAAACCTCAATCGTCACTTGAAACGAAGCATAAGAAAGCCAAAATCCTATATGGTAAAAACCTATTAAAGAAATCTTATCGAACAAAAAAAACAGCTGCCGCAGTGTGTTTATACTGATGCAACTGCTCCTATATTTACTTTCCATTAATTTTTCAATCGATCCAAGTAGTCAATTCATCAATCGGTGTTTTTTTAGCCGGTTTTGGCTCCATATCGGGATAACCCAAGTAAATGAATGCTAGTATTTCTCCTTTTGAGGATAAGTTGAAAAATTCCCGAACCTTCGTATTATAAGTGATTTTTCCAGTTCTCCATACTGCCCCAAGACCTAGAGAATGTGCGGCTAGAAGCATATTCTGAACGGCACTGTTCACTGCTGCATATTCTTCGGATACTAAGACATTATTCTTATCACTAGGTTCAATACCTACTGCAATAATGACCGGAGCTCTTAGAGGATTCTTTTTTTGTCTTTCCATCTTACTTATTAAACTCTCCGGAGTATCATCTGCATTTTCAATTCTTGTTATCTCTTCAAAGACCTGCCCAAGTTTATTTCTTCCTTCTCCTGTTAGTACAAAAAAACGCCAAGGCTCTGTTCGATGATGATTAGGCGCATATGTTCCAGCTTCAATTATTTGTTCAATCAATTCTTTTGGTACCGGATCTTGTTTAACAACCCCAATACTTCTTCTCGTTTTTATAGCTTCAATAGTTTCCATGTAATCTCTCCTTATCCCTTTATCTCTAAAAGTTTCTGCTTTAGTTCATTCTCCATCGCGGCCAGTTCCTGTTCAGCATGTCGACGTTTATGCCTGCCTTCTTCTTGAATTCGCATTGTTTCTTCAAGCGTGGAAATTAAATTAGCTTGGGTGTTCTTTAATGTTTCAATGTCGACAAGCCCTCGCTCATTTTCCTTAGCCGTTTCAATGGTATTTGTTTTCAGCATTTCCGAGTTTTTTAATAGCAAATCATTTGTCGTTTTGGAAACCTGCTTTTGTGCCTCCACAGCATGACGCTGTCTGATCAAGGTCAATGCAATTGCAACCTGATTTTTCCAAAGTGGAATGGCCGTCATAATCGAAGATTGGATTTTCTCGACAAGCGCCTGATTTGTGTTTTGTATCAGCCTAATTTGCGGGGCGCTTTGAATGGTGATTTCACGACTCAATTTCAAATCATACAGCCTTTTATCTAATCTTTCAGCAAATTGGCGCATATCATTGACTTCTTGAAACTTCATTTGATCATTGCTTAATTCCGCAGACTTCTTTAGCTCTGGAATTGTTTTCTCATGGATTTCTTCAAGTTTAATTTCCCCCGCTGCAATGTAGACATTTAACGCTTGAAAATATTCCTTATTCGTTTCATAAAGCTTTTCAAGGATTACGATATCCGATAGCAGGATATTCTTGCTCCGATCGAGTTTTACACTGATTCGATCAATTTGAGCCCCTGTTTTTTGATACTTAGAAAGTACTTCCTGTACAGATCCCGTCAACTTCCCGAACATACGCGCAAAAAATGAGGGCTTATCCGGTTTAAGCTCATCCGGGCTCAGATCGTTTAACTTCTTCATTAAATCACTGATAATGTCGCCCACTTCACCTACATCCTTTTTTTGTACATGCTCAAGCATCGAATTCGAAAAGGTTAATAGCTTTGATTGAGCGGGTGTACCATAGGAAATCATCGCCTGGTGATTTGTTGGGTCAATTTGTTCAGCAAGCTGGTAGGCTTTTGCCCGGTTTTCTTCCGGAATGACATCAATCAGTTTGACCGGCTTCGCTTCCTGGGGAGAAAGTTTCTCCAACTGCTGCACCTCGTCAAATGGATTGGCTAAAAGATCATCAATTAAATTGGCGTTAGTCGTATTATTTAACAGGTTTGGATCATTATTATTCATTTTAACCTCCTGCTTTCATCGATTACTTGTGACTCTTTTCTAGTTTTAATGGTTTGCTTCGCAACGTCCAATTCAAAGTTGAGGTTATCTATATCATCGGCAATCACTTTATATAAATCCTTTTCTATTGTTTTGGTAAGATCCTTTAAAGTTTTACGTGTTTCTGTTAAAGATAGTTCAAGCTCCTTATTCTTTCTGGGCTGCTGAGATAAAAAAACATATTTCTCTGCCAACTCCGTGGCTGAATCCAGATGGGAATAATAAAATTGTTCCGCCTGGTAAAAGCGCTTCGGTTCTTTTTTGGTAAGACTATATATTTTCCTGATCATCTTTATCATATCCTTCCTCTGTTTAAAAGAAGAGATATGCCTGACCGAAATTAGTGCCTTTTGCACTCGCCATATTTTCGGTTTTGCTTCACTTAAATTTTTCTTTATATATTGATATTCTTTTCTTGTCAATTCATGTTTTTTGAGGAATCGTGAGGAAAAGTAGACGGAACTTAGCCAGTATGCGAGGCCCCCTCCAACTATGGAAAAGACAACAGAAAGAACAAACGATTGATTCAATGCAAAATAGCTAATCAGCCAAACCGGCAAAACCATTGGAATTGCAATTAATATTGGGACAACATCAGCAAGAAAGCGATTCATTTTCATTACACTCCTGACTTACGCTCTTTTCTATATATACGATTATCACAGTAATTGGTTTCAAGATGGAAGAAAATTTTCTCCTACTTAAACGATATAGGAACAGGATGGTTTCTGCAAATTTAGCGATGAATTTATATTTTCATTGGAACATGCCCCCTCTTCATTATACTCCTTTTAGGCTATCGCCTTGTCACTTTACTAAAACTCACATAAGTTATAGGGTATCTATCCCGTTTGCAAAGGAGAGCTAACTATGAATTTACACGGTTTTTATCCTTTTCCACAACAAAATGGAAATCATCAGTACATTCAGGCTAATTTCAACCCATACTTCCAACAACCCGAACGATATGAATATGTACCACAGCAAGATTGGAATTTCCAGCAGATTCAAGACGATCCATATAACCATTTGCCCGAGGAGTTTGATTTTGAAAGACAACCGCCGCAAACTCAACAAATTGAAAGAAGAGTTCGGGAGCTTGAGCGTCAAAATGAGCAACAAACGCGAGAAATCAATCGACTGAACCAAGAGATTACGCGGGTGAATCGAGAAGTGAACCGTGTTAACCAGGAAATAACTAGGCTAAGCCAAAATGATCAGCGTCATACGAACAGATTGAACAGACTTAATCAAAGACTGCGGGCCGTGGAAAGGAACTTGAGCATCCCATTCTCCGCTACAGATGATGGCTTTTAGGAAAAAAACAGCAGGAGCTCATTATGGGCCGCTGCTGTTTTTTTACGTTTTCACTAGCTCTTTCATCAAAAGAACATAAAATTAATCAAACGATTGATTAAGAGGTATAAAGCTTAACAAAACGGTCATTTCGGGTTACCTTAACTGATTTGCCAGTTCTCCAAACTATCATCCGTTTCGCTTAATAGCCTGTATACTACTTCTTCTAGGGATATGTTGTAACAGCCTTATTCCCCGAAGCTTTCGGCCGCTTCCTTGAGGGTACCTGTGATTCATGACGCCATTTTGCAGAACACCGATTCGGTCACAGTGCTTCATGATTTCACTCATTTCATATGGAATGTACACCATTGTTCTTCCTTGCTGGGCCAGTCTTTTTACAATAATGATTAATTTCTAGTTTGGTCTTGCAGTAGCTCTTTTCCCTCTTTTTGATCAACCTCCAACTTGGTCATAATCCCGTTAAATGTGGACTATCTGTAAGCTGTTCGATGACCAACTTTGTTTCAACCGTAGGATCATCCTACTTTAAATGGTTGTACTCGGCTCTCTTCTTTCAAAAAGTGGTTTTCAATGACTGCTGCACCCAATAAAAATAAAATAGGAGTCAGCCACATTCCTTCGGCTGCCTTCCTATTTTATAATAGTACCTTTAAGTAAAAACCAACGTGTTTCTCATGTAAAACACACCCTACCTAAAACTTATCATCCGAATGTTTGTCTTCAAATTGATAATAACCGTCATTACTAGCTTCATCGTAAATATCGAACTGAAACATATCTTCCGGAATGAGCCCATATTTGACACCAAGCTCCATTAAATTCGTTCCTACTTCTTCCTGAATTTTATACATCTCATTTTCAGAAATGTTCACTACGCTTAACCCTTCACCAGAATCAAACCCCAAATCTGGCAGATCGGCTTTATCCTTTAGCTTCGTCTTAGAATCTAGCTTGACTGTAACCGTTCCTGAATCCAAATCACCCTCTAGACCAAGCTTTACTTCAAATTTCCTATTGGAATAGTCTTTCTTTAGGTTAAGATCGCTCGCTTGTTTAATTGTTCCTTTAAAGGCAGATGGCATATCAGATAAATCACCACCGGCTAAGTTCAGGTTAAAATTCCTAATGATGTTCTGCTTACCACCGTTTTCTCCGTTAATATCACTCTTCATCGCAAACTTGATTTCCTCACTCTCCCCGTACTCTTCATACATAAAGGAAGCCTTAAGGTTTTCAGCCCGCGTATCTTTATTAACAGCCACATCATTTGTAACTTGGAACATAACCTGGGAATCCTCATCTTTTTCAGGAGATAATGCAACGCTAAATTCTTCAAATATCTGATCATTTCCATAAGGGATATTTTTACTGTTTACATTCATATTGACCTGATCTGAGTTTCCTCCTACCGCCATTGTTACTTTACGGTCGATAACTTGCTCACTCTTGTTAATTAGTAATGTAGAAGAAAACCCATTTGGAAAACTAATATCCTTCATTTCATTCTTTGCATCTTTTAACCCATTAACTAATTGTCGTTTCATTTCTTTTGTATCAAGCACATCTACGTCATCTGCCATCGCAGTAGCCTTCGCCACTTTTTGTGCTCGATTAACTATCATGCTATGAAGCTTATTATCTTCAATTAATTGATCTATAAAATCATTTACAAGGTTTTTAGTTTCCGAGGCAGATAACTTAAGAGTCACTTCCCTTAACTTCATCGTCTCACCTTCATGCTTATATTCCACGCCTTTTTGTACCTTAAAGTTCTCACCCTCTAATCGGTCCAATAAGAATATCCCATAGCGTTTTTGAATATATTTCTGTTCTTTCTCCGTTAATTTCAGGGCCTGCCATTTAAGATCCGATACTTCTAAGGTTTCAGGCCCCTCATATAAGGGATCAATCATACGCATGAACTCACCATATTCAACAAAATTCAAATAAAGGAATTTTTCATATAACACCGGAACCTTCAAACCGAGTTTATCCTTACTTTGGAACATTTCCATATCCAAAGCATTCTCCTTTTCGACATTCAAGGCTAATTTGTAGTGACCCTGTTTGCTTATAGGATCCTGTTCAGTATTGGCAGTAAGAGATATATGGCTCAATAATTCTTGAATCATCTCAAAGTCTGGATTATTTCCTAATGAATCCATTTCGACACTTCCACTAAGGGTCATATCTGAACTTGAAGGTTGCTTCATCATTTTCTCTTGGAATTCAATTGAATTGCCATATTTATTGGTCCATTCCTCTTTGTAATTCTGATACGTTTTGTATTCAGACAGAAGATACAGCTCTTTCGGGGATTTATGAATAATAGCTGCAACTGCACTGGTAATGATGATAAATGCTAATACTGCCGTAATAATTAACGTTTTTTTCTTGAATAGCCTTTTTGAGGGCTTTTCCTCGATTTGTTCTTGCCTCAATTCAGAAGCAGCCATTTCCTCTTCTGTTATTTGGTCTTCACCTACAGAAGCGCCAC
Organism: Peribacillus butanolivorans; assembly: GCF_001273755.1. Taxonomy (GTDB): domain Bacteria; phylum Bacillota; class Bacilli; order Bacillales; family DSM-1321; genus Peribacillus; species Peribacillus butanolivorans. The sequence continues at coordinate 43,552 of NZ_LGYA01000001.1, read as the reverse complement.
ATGATAGGCAAAGTTTAGAATCCTCACTCACCGTCTTACCACATGATTTACAATTTTTCATTTATTAGGTCTCTCTCCCTTTTCCTACTCACTTAACACATAAACCCCTATAAATTCAGTACTTTTTCATCATAAATAATACATTTCAATAATTACACATTTTAGGTAAATAAAGACGTAAATAACAGGCGTTATTACCCACCTTATTAAATTCTTGTTAATTAATATCCATATTCTAAATTTCTAGAAAATAACTCTCAAATTCATGTTCGGAAATCTATGCCTTCTCACCTCATCTGTTCAAATATCATGAATAGCCGCTGATCAATAAATCACCTCCATCCTTTACTTGTTATTACATTAAATACTCCTCGAAACATGTATCTAATAATATCAAGGAGCGAGTTTCCCTGCGCCCTTTGTATAAGTATGTAAATACCCCATGAAATTATCACTTAAGAATTTTTATTAAAGCCTCCCATGATCCTCATTTCTCACTCGACTCAAAAAGAATGTTTAACCATTTATTTTCGGAAATATTACATATTTAAACCAGAAACAAAAAAAGAACAGGAGCCATTCTTGCACTCCCGTTCTTTCTCGATCATCTCATAAAATGATTTAACTTTTCATTTCTTGCATCTTGTTCTTCCTTAGAAGCCAAATCGTACTTCTTTAAAAGATGAAACAATTCATTCAGTGTTTCCTGCGAATTTTCGTTTTCTAGAAAGCGACCCAATTTCTTACCTAAGTCCTTTGGTAAAAATCCCATTTGACTCTCTAATTTCAATCTGACATCTTGCTGGGAATGATTTAGATTGCATGTACCCATTTATAAATCACCTCTTACTCTATTCTAAGATAAATCTTACCTTTTTACCTCTTCTTCCTGCTTAAAGTAATTCTCTGACTTAATAAACTCTGGAGAGGTATGAGTGGCCATGATACCATGATAGCTGATATCCAGGCCTAGCTCTTCTTCTTCATCCGTAGACCGAATTGGTACCCAAATATTGATGATTTTAAAAACCATCCATGTTAATACAAATCCCCAAATACACAATACCATTAATCCCAACGTTTGAACCTTAAGTAAATGCCATCCTCCACCTGTAAATAGACCACCTTCTGTAGCAAAAAGACCTACAGCTATTGTTCCAAACATACCAGAAGCCGCATGGACAGGAAAGGCACCCACTGGATCGTCAATCTTACGGGCTTCTAACCAGTTAGTTGCTGCTATCATAAGCATTCCGGAAACTGCCCCAATTAGGATCGCAGCAATATCACTAACGAAAGCGCAGCCAGCTGTAATCCCAACAAGTCCTGCTAGTGAACCATTGATGACGGACGGAGCATCTGATCGTCCATAGCGAAATAACGTATAAAGCATAGTACCTGCACCACCTGATGCGGCTGAGAGCATCGTGACAATAGCAATATGTCCGATACGACCATCTGTAGCCTGCAGAGTACTTCCTGCATTAAACCCAAACCAGCCGAACCATAAGAGGAACGCTCCAACCGATGCCAACGGGAGATTACTAGGCAGAGAAATAGAACTAGGTCCCTCTGACGGAAATTTCCCCACTCTCGGACCAATCACCATGGCTGCTGCCAGTGCAGAAAAACCACCTAGTGCATGAATGACCGCCGAGCCTGCAAAATCCTGCATCCCTAACTCACTTAGCCAGCCGCCGCCCCATACCCAGTGACCGGCAATCGGATAGATAAACGCCGTCATCATGACCACATAGATAAGGTACGCGCGAAAATTAATCCTTTCCGCAACGGCTCCGGAAACGATGGAGATTACCGCAATAACAAACGCCCCTTGAAATAGCCAAAATGCATCTATTGAAATGGTCAAATCAATGTGCGACAAATCACCTTTCAGCATAAAACCACTCGTCCCGATACTCCCTATTAAATCCGTCCCATACATTAACCCAAAACCTACTACGAAATAACAAAGCGTACCAATCGTAATATCAGCAAAAACCTTCATAATGATGTTAACATTATTCTTAGTACGAACAAACCCTGCCTCTAATAAGGCAAAGCCGCCCTCCATTAATAGAATCATGGCTGCTGTCAGAACAACCCAGATTGTATCCAATCCAGCATTTAACGTTTCTAATGTCATATTGGTAGTCCCTCCGCTTTCCGCCAAGCCTTTATCTCTTCTATGATGGTAGGTGGCAATATTATTTCACGTTTTTCCGGGTCTGCTTCCAGTAAGCGAATCGCCTCATTTATAATAGCGACCTTTTGTTTTATACTCTCAATTTTGATATATCTTTCTTTAACATTCACCAAATGCTCTACAGCCTGATGATGGCTCGGAGCCCGTCCCGTAAAAAACCGTTTAAATGGGGATAGCGATTGATACCACGCTTCCTCTGCTCTTCGCTTTTGCTCGTATTTATGTATCCTAGTTTTCATTGATTCAATCTCCGACTCTTGTTTGCTCTTGATTCCTTGCAGAACTTTCATTACTTCTTCCAACGAAATTTGAAAAACTACTCTATTATACAAATCGTCCAAAATCATCATAATGTTATATCACCTCACGTTATCACGTTAGCTTTAATATGATTATATGTATAATTCTGAATTGAGTCAACTTTTTAAAAAATTCAAAAACACTATGGCAGTTTTTAAATTAGAGTGAATAATTGAATCGTACAATGCACTTATTTGTTTAAATAGCTGGCCCCCTTACATACAAAAAAGCTAGCTATCTCCCCATATTTATTACTATTCCAGCTATTAATCAATCGTTTGATTAAATATAGATAAGCGCAATTCCCCTTAAATAATCGAACTCAGTCCCTTTACTTTTTTACACACAAAAACTGCTCAGTTCCCCCGGCACACCACCAGTTTACATATACCAACCATTACTTGACGAAACAGTGGCAGTAAACTTTCATGAAAACAAACTGTTTCCATCAGGCGCTAAAGCCACATCCGCCGTATACTGATAACTTGTTCTTCAGTAATACGGGTTACTTGAAGAAGTATCAGCCGATTGATGTTTGCTACCTTTTTATACTGAAGAAGCAAAACTAAACCCCCTCAAAAAAAATAATTTGAATCGGAAACAAATTATTTTATAAACCTTATCAAGTTTCATCCTCAAGACCATGCGATTTTTAAGCTAACAAGGGAATGAAATCACAATTTTTCACAATCTAGAGAATATTGGTAGGTATATAAAAATTGATATTTCGTTATTCTAAAAAGGCAGTTAAAAACCAAGGAGGTAACACCCATGACAGTAATCAGTGATGTTAAAACGACTTTAGCAGGACTAAAAAGTGCTCAAGCAAGCTTCGAGACCTTCGCCCTTTCAACGGACAACGAGCAAGCCAAACAACTTTATCAACAAGCTGCTCAACAAACACAATCGATTGTTGACAGCGTTTCTCCTCGTATTGATCAGATTGAGCAAGAAGAACCACAATATAAGCAATAAGTAATCATATAAAAAGGTTGGTTGAGACAACCAACCTTTTTTTATATCTTTAATTTGAGGAGGCAATTCCTTGAAATACAAAATGAAGACATTAAAAACATTCCTTTTTTTAATAACTGTTATCGGGTTTGTCTCAGGATGTTCCGGAAATTCGAATCAAATGGATAATAATAAAAACTTGAATATTTCGAAGGTACATACTAGCAGTCCAATAAAGCAATCCGTGGCCAATCAAGCTAAAGATAGGCTATTAGCAGAGGAAGAGGTTTCGGATGTAAAAGCCGTAAATAGCGATAAGGAATTGTTAGTGGCAGTCAAAGTAGATAATTTTGATCGTTTACGTTTAAAGAGCGTTAAAAAACAAGCACAATCAGACTTAGAAAACATGTTCCCAGATTATAAAATTCTTATCTCAACTGACCAAAAGATGTTTTTAGAACTTGACCAGTTGGAACAAAAGCTCGAAAAAGATAAGACTAAGATGGACTCACTGAAAAAAGACTTTAAAAAAATCAAAAGTTTAATGAAGGAACAAACGTAGATGGAAGAGGTGATACAAGCATGTCAAATAATAAAAAGAAAAAATTAACCCCTGTCCAACAAGAATATCAGCAACTTCAAACCCAACTGGAAACAAAAAGACCAGTACTACTAAATTGCATTAAAGCTTTTATAACAGGTGGAATAATTTGCCTTATCGGGCAGTTTATTCAAAATCTTTATATTCATTACTTTGATTTCACAGATCAAACGGCTGGGAACCCCACTGCAGGAACGCTAATTTTCATTGCTATGCTTCTTACTGGATTTGGAGTATATGACCGAATCGCTCAATTTGGGGGAGCTGGATCTACAGTACCGCTTACAGGATTCGGGAATGCTGTCATATCAGCCGCTATTGAACATCGAACAGAAGGATTTGTTTTAGGAGTTGGTGGTAATATGTTTAAATTGGCAGGCTCCGTCATCTTATTCGGCGTTTTTTCCGCTTTTATTGTTGCTCTGATTAAAACAATTCTTATTCAATGGGGTGGTTTATAATGCTGACGGGTCATCGTACATGGGTTTTCGATCAAAAACCTGTCATACTCTCCACAGGAACTGTCGGGGGACCATTTGAAGCTGAAGGATTACTTGCAGATGATTTTGATTTACTTCATTCCGATTTATGGATAAATCAAGATTCCTATGAAAAGGCTCACAAAGTCCTCATAGAAGAAGCAAGTACAAAAGCAATCGAAAAGGCAGGCCTTCAAAAAGATCAGATTCAGTTTTTCCTTGGCGGCGACCTCATTAATCAAATAACACCTACAAGTTTTGCCTGTCGAACTTTGGGTACACCCTATCTCGGCTTGTTTGGAGCGTGTTCTACCTCTATGGAAGGACTTGCCCTCGGTGCTTACCTTGTTAACACTAAAGGAGCGGATTATCTGTTAACAGGTGCTTCTAGTCATAACACCGCTGTTGAAAAGCAGTTCCGTTACCCAACTGAATACGGCGGTCAAAAGCCTCCCACTGCCCAATGGACCGTTACGGGTGCAGGAGTTGCCTTATTAAGTAGTTCCGGAAAAGGCCCTCGAGTTACTTCAGCCACAATCGGCCGGGTCATTGACATGGGATTGACCGATCCATTTAATATGGGAGGAGCCATGGCTCCAGCAGCTGTCGATACAATTGAGACCCATCTAAGAGAACGAAACATCGACCCTTCCTATTATGATTTGATTGTAACCGGAGATTTAGGAAAGATTGGGCAAAAAGCTTCATTAGAATTATTTAAAAAACATGGAACCCCTATACGTGAAGAACAGTATAAGGATTGCGGATTAATGATTTATAGAGAGGGGCAACCAGTTTTATCCGGAGCCAGTGGACCAGGATGTTCAGCAACGGTTGTATATGGGCATTTATTAAACCGCATGAAAAAGGGAGATTTCAAACGTATGTTAGTCGTGGCTACCGGCGCATTATTATCTCCTCTATCCTTTCAGCAAAGCGAGACGATTCCATGTATCGCCCATGCCGTTTCGATTGAATATGGTGGTGAATAGCAATGATGATTTATTTTTGGGCTTTTGTTGTAGGAGGCTTTATTTGTGTAATCGGGCAAATAATGTTTGATGTATTCAAGCTAACACCCGCCCATACATTAAGTACCTTTGTTGTAGTGGGAGCTCTTTTAGATGGGTTTGGTTTATACGAACCATTTATTGATTTTGCAGGTGCAGGCGCAACGATCCCCATTACAAGTTTCGGGAATTCGCTTGTGCATGGGGCAATGGCCGAGGCAGAAAAGCATGGCTTAATTGGTGTAATTTCAGGAATGTTTGAAGTAACTAGTGCCGGGATATCAGCGGCAATTATTTTCGGAATGATAGGAGCTATTATTTTTAAACCAAAAGGATAAGGAGAATATAGGATGACTATTGCATCTGAAGTGAAACAATGTGTCGCCAGCCTTAAGGGTGTAGAAGCTGGTTTATCTAGCCTTGCACTCCGAACTCAAGATGATGAATCGAAACGTATCCTGCATGAAACGATGATGGTAGTGAATGAAGTGATGAAGGATGTACACAAGCGTGTTGGAGAATTAGAACGAGAGGAACCACAATATAAGGGTTTTTGATTAAACCTATGATTTGCAGGAGGTGCTAAGTAATGCCTGAATGGTTACAAATCGTTTTACGGTCACTATTTTTTTTAATTGTCCTTTTTTTAATCACAAAATGGTTAGGTAAAAAACAGATATCTCAGCTTTCCTTTTTTGAATATGTCACTGGCATAACCATCGGGAACGTTGGGGCAGAGTTAGCCACAAAGGTTGAAGGAAGTATTATAAATGGGGTGCTTTCTATTCTCGTTTTTGCACTCGCACCTTTTATAGCAGGATTAGTTTCTTTGAAAAGCAAAACTATTCGTGATCTTGTGGAAGGAAAAGCCTCAGTGTTTATTAAAGATGGAAAAGTCATGGAAGACAATTTAAAAAAGGAAAAGTATACAACTGATGAATTGTTAGGGTTACTCCGAAAGAAGGATGTCTTTGATGTAGCTGATGTTGAGTTTGGTTTGTTAGAAGCAAACGGTGACTTTTCGGTTATGTTAAAAAAGCAAAATCAACCTTTAACAGCAAAAGATTTGAATCTGGCAGTTGCTTCAGTCAAGGAGGCTCAGACTGTCATTATGGATGGAGAAATCCTTGATGAACCACTTTCCACGATTGGCCTAAACCGAAATTGGTTGAAAACCGAATTGGATAAGCTAGGCGTAACCATCGAGAATGTCTTTCTTGGACAAGCAAATTCCAATGGTGAATTAAACGTGGATCTTTTTGATGATAAAATTAAAGTGCCATCTCCACAAGAAAAGCCTTTGATGCTCGCAACTTTGAAAAAATGCCAAGCAGACTTAGAGTTATTTGCCCTTGGAACTGAATCAAAAGAAGCTAAAGAAATGTATAGCAAAAATAGTGAAAAATTACAAAAGGCAATTGACCATGTAGCCTTCATCTTAAAAAACTAATTTATTTTATACTTTTGGATTGATAAGAAAATTTAATCCCTCACTTTCATAAGTGATGTAATCAGTCCAATAATGACAATCGTCAGACATGAAAAAAGAAAAATTCTCATACCTAAGATAAAGACGGCAGCTGTAATAATGAGTGTATCGATGACAATAATAACTATAGCAATATCTATGGAGGAAGATTTGGAAATGAATTTTGCTAACAAATCTGTTCCTCCGCTGCTTGTCTCATATCGAAGCATAAGCCCTATGCCTAGCCCAATGATAGCTCCGCCAATTAACGAACTACTGAGAATGGAAATAGAAAATGCCTTTTTTAATGGACTCAACCAATCCATAAAAAGAGAAGTCAAAAGTAATCCATGGATGCTGCTATAGAAAAAGTGACGCTCATAACACCAAGCATATATAAATAAAGGAATACTAAGAACTAACATGGATAACCCCGTTTGAAAGCCCAAAAAATAATGAATAATAAGAGCAATTCCAATAACACCGCCATCTATTAAATGATATGGAACTAAAAAACCATTAATTCCAATACCTATCAAAAAGCTACCAACGATTACAGCCATCACTTTTTGGAATTTAATAAAATCACCTTACCTCCCATTCGATATTCGATATTCCCTAATATATGTCCAAGTTAGAACGTCAAGAATATACCTGTAAAATTTTTTTCCTCAGCACCCTTACTACAATTTTTGACACCACATTTAAAAAGCAGAGCCCTTAATGGGTCCTGCTTCATCATCTCTATCTAACAAAGACACTAATTATATAAATCAATATAAAATAAGCCCAGTCCAATGACTGGGCACTTACACCATTATTTCAATTCTAACAACACTACATTTTCAACATGTGTAGTCATCGGGAACATGTCGACAGGTTGGATATCAACTGCTTTATATCCGCCTTCTTCTAAAATATGAAGGTCCCGTGCCAAGGTTCCTGGGTTACAAGATACATAAACGACCTTTTTAGGTTTCATCTCAATGATTGTGTTTAGAAGAGATTCTTCACAACCTTTACGAGGTGGATCAACAACGATGACGTCTGCCGTGTTACCCTTTTGATACCATTCAGCAATGACGTTTCCTGCATCACCAACGATGAATTCTGCATTTGTGATTTCATTTAATTCAGCGTTGCGGCGTGCATCTTCAATCGCTTCTGATACAACTTCCACACCAATAACCTTTTTCGCTTTTTGTGCTAAGAATAATGAAATGGTACCAATGCCACAATAAGCATCAATCACCGTTTCTTCGCCCGTTAGACCAGCATAACTAAGTGCTTTATCATAAAGAACCTTCGTTTGATCAGGATTAATTTGATAAAAGGATTTTGCGGAAATCGCAAATTTCACGTCACCGATCAAATCATAGATCACTTCGTTACCCCATAACAAAGTCATGTTGTCGCCCAAGATAACATTTGTTTTCTTCGAATTTACGTTTTGGACGATTGATTTCACCTGTGGAAGACGTTCAACGATTTCCTTCACGATTGTTTCGATGAAAGGGATACTTTTCGTTCTTGTAACGAGTACTATCATTAATTCGCCTGTTTGCTTGCCATAACGAGCCATAATGTGACGCAATACACCTTTATGGGTTTTTTCATTGTAAGCAGGGATACCAAGTTTACTGATGATTTCTTTTACAACTTGAACAGCTTCACTAATCACTTCATTTTGGATAATGCTTTCTTTCGTTTCTACAATTTCATGTGTCCGTGGTTTAAAGAATCCCGCTATTAGCTTGCCGTCCTTTTCACCAACAGGCACTTGGGCTTTGTTACGATAATGAGTTGGGTTTTCCATACCAATTATCGGGTGTACCTTCACATCCTCAAGTTTTCCAATGCGAGTCATCACTTCACGGACTTGTTTTTCTTTGAATTCCAACTGTCCTTCATAGCTCATATGATGTAGCTGACAGCCACCGTATTTATGAAAGTCTTCAGTTGTAACCTCAACTCGATATGGACTATTTTCTATAATCTCCATCAAACGTCCGAAGCCATAACCCTTATTTGTCTTCATTACTTTAACTTTTGCCTTTTCACCAGGAAGGGCGTTCTGAACAAAGATCGGATAGCCATCAACTTTAGCTACTCCAGCCCCTTCGTGCGTTAAATCTTCGAATAAAACCTCTATAATATCATTTTTAGCAATGGGTGCTGTTTTTTTCATATCATCTTCTCTTTTCTTTTATAAGCTAGCCTGTATTTTACCACATTCAGAGCCTTGCCACAAAACGACTCACCAATTTACATTGGTTTTCATAAAATAATAGTAGAAGGAATTATGTTTTTTCATAGTTCCATGTATAAAATCGAGGTAAAAAAAGAAAAATAAGGAAAAATAGATGAGGTGAAGAAATGGGTTTGTTTAACTCTATATCTGCCTGGAATGCAAACAGGCTAGAAAAACATCGAGTAAGCATGGAAGAAAAGGGCCTCTGTCCGGATTGTTATGGGCGAGGATACAGCTCTTTCGTACCAACGGAATATCATTTTTCCGATATACACGACTGTCCCGGCTGCAACGGAACCGGAGTTTATGCTGATTGGGCTGCGATGAACGGACAGCAAATGTAGATCCCATTCCACTAAGAAAAGTTCAATGAATGGTGGAAGAAGTGATATATCAAAAACACACGTAAAAAGGACCCCCTGTTAAACAAGGGGTTCTTCTAATTTTTTCACCATATATCCAAATTCATAGCCACTTATCATAATGGTTTTTATTTTTTTATATCCTAACCTGTTATAGAGACGATTTGCCCCTTCATTCACATCTTCAACGACTAAAGAAACCCTTGGGTAGCCTTTTTCCTTAGCATACTCCTCAACATATTGAATCAGTGCACTTCCAATTCCTTTCCCTTGAAAATGCGGGTCAACACATAATGTATCCAGATAAAAGTCATCACTCTCTGCTTCCTTGTCGAGTGTAATACTCGAATCTTTCATTTTCCGCCGTAATCGTTCAACTATTGGTTCATCTAACCCTTTAGCATCTTTTCCATGATAGGCAATGATCAGTCCAGATACTTCCCCATTATGTTCACTAACGAAGGTATTTTCATAGCTGATTCGATTTCCACTTTTTCTAAAAAAATCGGCAAGAACGGCGAGTATTGTTTCTTCATCTGTTTCGCCAGTTAACTCCTCGGCAATTTCCTTTATCGCAAGTCGTGTTAATACTGCTGCCTTTTCTGCGTCTTCTGGTGTCGCTCTTCTGATGTACACGTTACCTAATCTCCTTACTAGATTTAAATTAAAAGGAAAAGGCCACCCATTTTAGTGACCTTCTTTTCATTATTTATTTGTTGGATCGTCCGGCAATATTCCTTCCGGGATGAATACATCAAAATGACGGTACTGGTTTACGAATTCAGCTGGGGCCATGCCACCAAATTCCCCGTCCAAATTAAGCATCATGTCTTTTTTTGCAGTTACTTTGATCCGATTCGCTTTTTCATAAATGACATTTTTGTCATGTATATGTTCACCGCGCATTGCCAAAGTTACGACTCGGACAATATCAGCAAGATTTGCCTTTTTCAAAATAAGTAACGTGAACATGCCGTCATTTAGGGATGCGTCTGGTGCGAGTTTTTCGAAGCCACCGACCGAATTTGTATTGGCGACTAAAAATAGCATAATCTCGCCTTCGAAAAGCTTTCCATCATATTCGATTGAAACTTCTGTCGGCTTGATAGAAGGTAGCATTTCAATCCCTTTAATGTAGTAAGCTAGCTGCCCAAGCATTGTTTTCAGCTTGATTGGCACGTCGTAGGTCAATTCAGTCAATCGACCCCCACCAGCAATATTGATGAAATATTTATCATTCATTTTTCCAATATCGATTGGCATCGTATGCCCACTGGCAATAATATCAGCTGCCCCTTCGATTGACTTCGGTAAATGCAGTGCCCGCGCGAAATCATTCGTCGTTCCTGTCGGAATAATTCCTAGTTTTGGGCGTTTTTCTGCAGTGGCCAGTCCATTAACAACCTCATAAATCGTTCCGTCGCCTCCTGCTGCAATGACAATATCATAGCCGCGTTCAATGGCAATTTTAGCTGCATTCGTTGCATCACCAGCACCGGTCGTCGCATGTGTAGAAGCCTCATATCCAGCTGCTTCAAGCTTTGCAAGCACCCCTGGTAAACTCTTCTTAATGGCTTCCCGGCCTGATGTCGGGTTGTAAATCAACCTTGCTCTTTTCATTTCCCATCATCCTTATACAAATTGATTCCATAAATTACATATTAATCGTTCACTACATGAAAAGCAATATTCGAAAAAAAAGAGGACCGCATTTCGGCCCATTTCTTTATATGCTTTTTTCCAGAAATCTTATCAGAGAAATTATAAAGCTTTTTACAATTTTATTCTAGTAAATGGTTTAAAATTATGGGTAATGAACATTCACTTTATACGTATCGAAGACAGTTAAGATATGATTCCCTTTTCCAGACTTTAGTGTACCATTCTTTTTTTCAGTGCCTTCTTCATTCGTGTCTTCTTCTTTTATCTCGGTCGTTTTCCAGCTATTTTCAGGCCCCTCGAGCTCCTCGACACCTTTTGCTTCAATCTTGATATCACTATTTTCTTGAAGGTATACACTTAGGTAGCCGCTATCTTTTACACTCCAATTACTTAAAAGCTGTCTTGGCTTTAAGACAAGATCCGTGCTTTGTCCATTAATCTCTAATGATAATTCAGCAGGGATAATAAGAGTAGCCTTGAGATTCGTCCTGCCTCCGCCTAAAAGGCTATTTTGAACCGGTAAATCCTTGAAGCTGATATAAAGTGTATCACCGTTTCTCTCAACCATTAAATAATCTTCCGTCTTTTTCAACAGGGATTCAGCATCTACTGTTACATGCTCATCATACGTCCCGAATATAGAAACTTCTTCATCGGTCCCACTTTCAACCGTCAATGGGTATGATCCAGAATCTAGAACGACCCTATGAATGTCTTTTCCAGCCTTTTCATTGAACCCAGGTAAATTCACTGTTTTTTCTTCGCTTTGCACGGCTGCCCTGACTTGATCCATTATTCCACTTGATGTCAGCAGAATTAAAACAATTCCCGTCGTTCCAAGCAATCCTACGAAAAGAATACTAAGAATATCATATTTTACAAAGGAACTTTCTTTTCTGGAAAAATAGATATAGAAGAGAATTTCCACTCCCAAAATAATGAAAAGTAACGGCCACCAAGAAAGAAGAATCGTCGTCATATTCATATTTGCAATTTGAGAAATCAGTAAAATCATACCTAAACCAACCAGAGAGACTCCCATTGAAATTGTTCCGACTCTCCATGTTCTCATTTTGTCTCCTCCTTGTCTCTCGTTTTTTTACTTCCAGCTAACAATTTTATTCCTCCACCTATAAGAAGGATACACACGAGTCCTTTTTGAAAATAATCTCTAAACCAATATTCTAAGTTGCTTCCAACCCATTCATCTAAATGAGGTGCAATTGCCGGAACGATAATGTTACTTGCCAAGAAATAAATTCCTAGACCCACCAAACCAAGGCCTATCCATTTTTGCTGATTGACAATTCCCGAAATTATGGGCGTATCTTCAACAGGACCCTCTTCCATTTTAGCCGCTTTTTGTAATCCATCAAAAAAGCTGTAAAACCAGATGATCGGAATAAGGAAAAAGAAGAATCCTAAACGGAGTAAATCCAATATATAAATGGCGAATAAAAAGCCGGCCATCAATTGGATTCCGCGTTTCTGCAGCCCTAAATATAAATGACCTGCCCCAGGGAAAATGGCGAATAAAGTCGCGACCGATTTACTCTTCTTCCCAGATTCCCGTCTCTCTTCGAAATCTTCCAACACGGTTCGATCAATAAGCTCCTCACCCCTCTGCTTTTTATTCAGCTGTTGAACAGAATCAAAAAAGCTGTAAATCCAGATAACTGGCAATAAAGCCATGAATATTAGCAGACCTTCCATTTGTGTCATCACACTGATGAATATCACCATAATGCCAAGGCCTAAAAAGCCAATTAGAAAAATAAGTCCCCGATTCATGAGGCCGAGCTGGAAATGTCCGAGACCAGGCACGAATGAAAGGACAATTACATAGAATCTTTCTGCTTCCGGCTGATCCACTATTCCGCCTGCATCCGTTTCGCTTTTAGGATTTCTTAGAGAGGTAACTACCAAGTCAAATATACTGATGATATAAAACACCATTCCTATAATGGAAAAGGCAAGAAACGCTTCCACTTGACTAATCAATGTAAGAAAAAAGCCTCCCAGCCCTAATCCAAGCGTGGCTAGAAAATAAAATAAACCTTTATATCTCCTACCTAGGTAAAAATGACCAAAACCCGGCAGAAATGATAACAAAAAAGCTAATATCGGACTTTTATTCATTTCTAAACCCCTCCTTATTTTTCTTTTCAATAGAGTCCATCCAATTAAATGTTTTATCAATAAGACCATCGGTTAAGGTCTGAGTTTCCTTTACAGTACTGGATTCTACAGAATCAACGTATTCAGTCAGGGATTGAAAAACTCCGGCCGCCATTAATAGAATCGTAAAACCAGCGGCAATCAGGTAATGTCTTGTAATCGTCCGAAGAGATTTTTCTTTTTTGATTTGCTTAACCTCTTCAAAAGATACTTCATTTAGTTGAGTAATCGAGCTCATAACAGAATCTGCGATATCAAGTTCTTCAACGAGCAGACTAGATTCGGCTCTTTCCATCGCCTCCATATAGACTGTTAAACACTCGTCACAGGAGTATAAATGATTTTCATATTCTATTTTTAGATTATCAGGCATTTCATCCGCCAAATAAGCAATCCACCCTGCTTCAGAAACATGGTTCATGAAAAATCCTCCTCTTTCCAATGTTTTCTCATCCAATTCCTTGCCCGATATAGCTTTACCTCAACAGATTTGACTTGAATCTGCTGTTCCTCTGCAATTTGCTGGAATGTTTTTTCTTGTATGTAATAGCCATACACAACGTCCCGATACCCCTCCGGAAGGTCATTCAGCTTCCGTAATACTTGCTTTCGTTTTTCATTTCGAAAAAATACTGCCTCAACATCATCAGATAGGCCTAAATGAGCTTCCGAAGTCTGTACTTCATGTGATTCTTCCTTTTGCCTTTCTCGTTTTCTCTTCAAATCTATTGCATGATTGACGGCAATACGCGTAATCCATGTTTTGAAACCTTGATTTTTATATTGAGGAAGAGAAGTATAGATTTTGATAAAGACTTCCTGGGTGACATCTTCTGCATCCTTTTGATTGCGTAAAACGGAATAGACGGTTCTAAAAATCGTCTCCTTATACGTTTCTATCAATATCCGGAAAGCATGATCATTTCCACCTCTCACCTTCTCCACTAACTCATCTGTCACTTCTCTCCCCCCTTTCATTTAAGCATTCATATAATAGACGACACAAAAAGGAGTTACCCCTACAGATAACTCCAAAAAAAATATAAAATTAATTTCTCACTCACAAGTTCCAGTATTTCCTCGTAAAACTCTTTTGATAACCATATGAAAACCGCATCACTTAGAAAGTGATACGGTCAATTATTAACGTTTATTGATTTCTTCAACCAAAATTTTATTAACAAGTTGTGGATTAGCTTGGCCTTTTGTCGCTTTCATAATTTGTCCGACAAGGAAGCCGATTGCTTTTTGTTTACCAGCTTTAAAATCTTCAATTGATTGCGGGTTATTATTCAAAGCTTCTTCAACCGCTGATCGTAATGCACCTTCGTCAGAAATTTGGACAAGTCCTTTTTCCTTAACGATCGTTTCTGCGTTACCACCGTTTTCGATCAACTCTTTGAATACCTTTTTCGCGATTTTAGAAGAAATTGTACCATCTTCAATCAGTTTGATCATCCCTGCCAATGATTCAGCAGTCAACGCAACATCATGCAGTTCTTTCCCTTCTGCGTTTAAGAAAGCAGAAACCTCACCCATGATCCAGTTCGATGCAAGTTTCGCATCCGCACCTGAAGCAACTGTTGCTTCAAAGAAATCAGCCATTTCTTTTGTTACCGTTAAAACAGCAGCATCATACTCTGGTAAACCAAATTCTTCAACGTAACGTTTTTTTCGTGCATCTGGAAGTTCTGGAATCTCCGCAGTAATGCGTGCTTTCCATTCTTCGTCGATATGGATAGTCAATAAATCTGGTTCCGGGAAATAGCGGTAATCATCAGAGCCTTCTTTAATACGCATTAGAACTGTTCTACCTGTAGCTTCATCGAAACGACGTGTTTCCTGTTCGATTACGCCGCCTTCATTCAATACCTCTGCTTGTCGGATTTCTTCATGCTCCAACCCTTTACGAACGAAGTTGAATGAGTTCAAGTTTTTCAATTCAGTTTTCGTACCGAATTCTTTTTGACCAACTGGTTTCAAGGAAATGTTAGCATCACAGCGAAGTGAGCCTTCTTCCATTTTACAATCGGAAACACCCGTGTATTGAATAATGGATTTCAATTTTTCCAGATAAGCATACGCTTCTTCAGGAGACGTGATATCCGGCTCGGATACGATCTCAACAAGCGGAGTACCTTGGCGGTTGTAATCACAAAGTGAATAGTTCCCTTTATGTGTCAGCTTACCAGCATCTTCTTCCATATGAATACGTGTAATGCCGATTTTCTTTTTCTTGCCACCGACTTCGATTTCAATCCAGCCATGTTCACCGATTGGCTGATCGAATTGAGAAATTTGGTAAGCTTTCGGATTGTCTGGATAAAAATAGTTTTTCCGGTCAAATTTCGTGATTTCTGCCACTTCACAATTTAGCGCGATAGCAGCTTTCATTGCAAAATCAACAGCCTTTTTATTGACGACAGGCAATACACCTGGATAGCCAAGATCGATTACAGTCGTATTGCTATTTGGAGAGGCACCGAATTGGTTCGGGCTCGATGAGAAAATTTTTGAATCTGTTTTTAATTCTACGTGTACTTCTAGACCAATTACCGTTTCAAAGTCCATTTTTTTCACCCCTTACAGCTTAGGAAATTGTTTATGAAAATCTGTTGCTTGCTCAAATGCGTGAGCAGCGCGGTAAATCGTGCTTTCATCAAAATGCTTCCCGATCATTTGCAGACCAAGCGGAAGACCATTAGCAGCGAAACCACAAGGTACGGAAATACCTGGTACGCCAGCAAGGTTGACAGGAATCGTTAAAATATCATTCGCATACATCGTTAATGGATCGGCAACTTTTTCACCGATTTTGAAAGCTGGTGTAGGTGTTGTCGGTCCAACGATTACATCATATTTTTCAAATACATCTTCAAAGTCTTTTTTGATCAATGTACGCACTTTTTGAGCCTTTTTATAATAAGCATCATAATAACCAGAGCTTAAGGAGAAAGTTCCAAGCATGATACGGCGTTTTACTTCGTCACCGAATCCTTCCGATCGAGTTTGCTTGTACATATCAATTAAGGTTTCTGCATTATCTGTACGGTGACCGAAGCGAACGCCGTCAAAACGGGAAAGGTTTGCCGATGCTTCTGATGAAGAAAGCAAATAGTAAGCTGCTAGAGCATATTTGGAATGCGGCAGAGAAACTTCTTCCCATACAGCTCCAAGTCCTTCTAATACTTTTAAAGCTTCAAGTACAGAATTACGTGCTTCTTCCCCAACACCTTCACCAAGGTATTCTTTAGGAACTGCAATTTTCAACCCTTTAACATCGCCTGTTAATGAATTCACAAAATTCGGTACGTCTAAGTTAGCAGATGTGGAATCCATTGGATCGACGCCTGAAATCGCTTCAAGAAGGTATGCATTATCTTCAACCGTTCTTGTCACCGGACCGATTTGATCTAATGAAGAAGCAAAGGCTACAAGTCCGAAACGGGAAACCCGTCCATATGTAGGCTTTAAGCCGACAACTCCGCAGTATGCAGCTGGTTG
This sequence comes from Peribacillus butanolivorans, assembly GCF_001273755.1. Taxonomy (GTDB): domain Bacteria; phylum Bacillota; class Bacilli; order Bacillales; family DSM-1321; genus Peribacillus; species Peribacillus butanolivorans. The sequence goes on along the minus strand of NZ_LGYA01000001.1, from coordinate 26,577 downwards.
GCGAATTGATCCACCTGTGTCAGAACCTAATGAGAATAAGACTTCACCAGAAGCGACAGATGCAGCTGAACCACCTGAAGAGCCACCTGGTACATAATCCGTATTCCATGGATTGCGTGTTGCCTGATATGCTGAGTTCTCATTTGAAGAACCCATCGCAAATTCATCCATGTTCAATTTTCCAATTGTCACCGTTTCTGCCTGCTGTAGCTTTTGAACAACGGTTGCATCATAGATTGGATCAAAGTTCTCCAAAATTTTGCTCGCACAAGTTGTCCGTAAATTTTTAGTAACAATATTATCCTTCACACCGATTGGCATGCCAAACAGGGCGCCTTGGCTCTCGCCTTTTACTAATTGGTCATCCAATTGTTTTGCTTGGTTGCGGGCGTTTTCTTCATCTAATGTCAAAAATGCCTTCACCTTGTCTTCTACCTGTCCGATTCGCTTATACGATTCGTTAACAAGATCAGTAACGCTGATCTCTTTATTATGTAAACGTTGATGAAGCTCGGAAACTTTTTGTTCGAACAACGACATCATTGTCCCTCCTTATTCCATAATGGCTGGTACACGGATATATCCTTCTTTGCTATCCGGTGCATTCTTAACTACTTCTTCTACTGGTAATCCTGGTTTTGCAACATCTTCGCGCATTACATTTTTCATATCCAAAACGTGAGAAGTCGGGTTTACCTGATCCGTATCAAGTTCATTCAACTGCTCCGCAAACGAAATCATTTGTTCAAGCTGATTCTGAAACTGTTCTGCTTCTTCTTCCGTAATTGCCAAACGAGCCAAATGGGCAACGTGTTTTACTTGTTCCATAGAAATTCGTGACATTCTCTTCACCTCCGAAAAAATATCCAAATCGACTAAAATAGTCGCTTTTCTCCATAAAATCATCGTTTAAATCATATCAAACTATTGCACAGTAAAGCAACAAGAGATACCTTGTCGAAATTCAAATATTTCTTAAAGAAAAAGAAGTATTTTCCGGGAAATATGAGAAAGTTGCCGAAATTTCCGGGGAAATTCCAAGAAGGCAGTCAAATTAGTCAAATGTTCTCGATTCTTGCAAAAATCCCTTCCTAAATAGGAAGGGATTACATTTCCATTAATATGCTTCTGAAGTCGTTTTTCCTTGCATGTGAAGGATAAGATAATCAGGTCCTCCTGCTTTTGAGTCTGTACCTGACATATTAAAGCCTCCAAACGGCTGATAGCCTACAATTGCGCCCGTACATCCACGGTTAAAGTATAGATTTCCCACATGAAAATCATCACGTGCTTTTTCCATATGTTCACGATTATTCGTAATTACTGCTCCCGTCAGGCCATAATCCGTATTATTTGCAATCTCAATCGCTTCATCAAAGTCTTTTGCTTTCGAAAAAGCAACAACTGGGCCGAAAACCTCTTCTTGCATGAGCCGGGCATACGGATCAAGATCGGCAATGATCGTTGGTTCAATGAAATAACCGGTTGTATCATCACCCTTTCCACCAGCAGCTAAACGACCTTCTTGTTTCCCAATTTCAATGTATTCCATGATTTTTTTATAAGCTTGACCATCGATAACCGGCCCCATGAAGTTTGCACCATCTTCTGGATCACCAACGGACAATTCCTTTGCCAGTTCTAAAGCACGCTCTAGCACCTGATCATATACTTCAGCAACAATGACAGCCCGGGAACAGGCAGAACACTTTTGCCCGGAAAAACCGAATGCCGAATTCACGATCGATTGAGCAGCCAATTCAAGGTCCGCTTCCTTATCAACTACAATCGTATCTTTACCACCCATTTCCGCAATCACCCGCTTCAGCCAAATTTGGCCTTCATTCACTTTTGCGGCACGTTCATAAATTCTCGTGCCTACTTCACGAGATCCTGTAAATGAAACAAAACGGGTGCGGGGGTGATCGATAAGATAATCGCCTACTTCTGAACCGCTCCCCGGGACAAAGTTCAATACCCCCTTAGGCAGACCTGCTTCCTCCATCACCTCCACAAATTTAGCCGCGATAACTGGAGTAGTCGATGCCGGTTTTAACAGAACCGTATTTCCCGTTACGATGGCAGCAACAGTCGTTCCTGCCATAATAGCAAAAGGAAAATTCCAGGGGGAAATAATAATTCCCACTCCAAGTGGAATATAATCATAGCGATTATTTTCATTCGGTCTACTCTGTACAGGAATTCCGTCTTTTAATTTGAGCATCTGCCTTGCATAAAACTCTAAGAAATCGATAGCCTCAGCCGTATCACCATCTGCCTCATTCCACGGCTTGCCAGCTTCTTTCGTCAGCAAGGCCGAAAATTCATGTTTCCTCCGTCGGACAATAGCTGCCGCTTTGAACAGTATATCTGCCCTTACTTCAGGCTCTACCTTACGCCATGTCTGAAAGGCCGCATCCGCTGCCTGAACCGCCTTCTCAGCCAAATCACGATTGGCTTTCGATACATAGCCTATCACTTCTTCTTTTTTGGCTGGATTAATAGAAATAATTTTATTTTCTGTAGAGATTTTTTCTCCACCAATGACTAAATCATAATTCTGACCTAAGTATGTTTTCACCCTGCCTAACCCCTGTTGATACGCCTCGCTATTTGCCACTTGAGAAAAATCCGTAAACGGTTCATGTTTATACAATTGCACCAAAACAATCCCTCCCTGTTTTAAATAACTTTTCAACACTATCAATCTTATTCTAACTAAAACTGTTAAACTCTTCAAATTATGTATAAATAAGATAATAGCATTCAAGAATAATAGCCAGGCATAAAGCCATTTTGTTAAGGTTACTCATGGCTAGATTTGTTCCAAATAAAAAAGATGAAGCTTGTTAAGCTTCATCTTTTTTTATTCGTATATATGCACGGTTGGTTCGTCTTGATTTGCCTCGCGAACAATAAGTGCTTCGGGTCCATTTACAGAAGTGATCGATACTTGTACGGCAATATATTTAGGGAAACGTTCCATTACAAGACCAGCTACATATTGTGTAAAGCCAATCGCTTCTGAGTTTCCATAAAATTGGATAGGAATATCGATGTTCAAGCTTTGTAATTGGTCATCCATATAAAATGCCCTGCCAATAACTCCATTAAAGTTAGGGAAATATTCTTCAACATCTTCTTTAAAATTTGTGAATGTGTTGACGTCATCCCTATATTTTTTTTCTGCACCTGCCGAAGGAAATAGGAAGTATTCTTCGTTTAAGTCTGTCCATTTTCCAATATTGTTAGAGTTTTTCCCGATATTCGTATAGGAAATAAAATTCCCAGGAACTACAGAAGATTTTTCATTTTGCTCAAACAAGGCAATCGTAATCGGAACATTTTTCAGCTTGTCCATTTTACGCAATCTTTTTAAGACTTCCTCAGCAATTTTCTCCCCTTCTTGTTTTAGTTCTTTACTATCAATTTTCTTTTCATAGGTTGCCCCGTATGCTTCTTTTTGATAGTAATGGACTGAATTTAGGGCAAGGCCTATTACAACTCCGCCAAGGCTCACTGAATTATCTTTTGTTTTGACTAAATAATTATGTTCTAAAATATGAGCAAGATAAATTGGATTTTCATCATTCCGCTTATCAATGTCACCTTCTCCTGAATCAACAGGATTTAAACCTTCGTTATCCTTTTCTTTCATGTTCTTTTCTTTCAACTGGCTTTTTGTATATTTTCTGTTCAACCAGGATGATATCTTGGAACTGTCGAGCATTTGCCCCTCTTGAAATAGGTATTCTTCCGGGTCAAATTGAGTTTGCGCCAACCGCATCAGTCCATTTTCAAACTCTTCGATATCATATCGAGTATTTAAATTCGAAACGACCAAACCGCGGGCTTTTGATGGCTCAAACGGAAGAATCGTTTGATAATATTCTTCCGAAATTTTATACTTCGGAATAATTGCTGTATCCTTGTCGTTTTTGGAGTCTTGAACTACCTCTTGCTTATCCTCAAAACTAGGTGCACATCCAGCAAGAAGTAGTATAAGAATCATCCCCAAAATAGAGTGTTTCCTCATAGCTACACCTCTTATTTTTTTAGTTCCTCAATCAGTCTCTCTTCATCCCATACGAGAACGCCTAGGCCTTCTGCCTTTTCTAGTTTGGAACCAGCATCTTCGCCGGCCACGACCAAATCCGTTTTCTTGCTGACACTTCCGGCAACGTTAGCTCCTAGCGCCTCTAATTTTTCTTTCGCTTCATTACGTGTTAGCTGATGCAGTTTCCCTGTCAAAACGACTGTTTTTCCAGCGAAAATGGAATCGATTTCTTCTATAGAAACAGCTCTTGCCCCTTTATAGGTAAGGTTCACACCGGCTGCTTCCAACTCATTCAACAGTGCATGCACTTCCTCCAATTCAAAATACGCCACGATGGAATCAGCCATTTTTTCTCCAATTTCATTAATTGCTGTAAGTTCTTCACGGCTCGCCTTGCTTAATGCTTCCATAGTGCCGAATTCCCTCGCAAGGGTCTTCGCTGCTTTCGAACCAACATGGCGGATACCAAGGCCGAATAGTAATTTTTCTAGCGAATTGCTTTTCGAAGCTTCGATTGCCTGAAGGAGTTTATTGACGGATTTATCTCCCATCCGTTCCAATGCTATCACTTGATCGTATGTAAGCTTATAAATATCAGCTACATCCTGTATGAGCGCTTCCTTAAATAACTGGCTAATTACTTTTTCACCTAAACTGTCGATATTCATTGCTGTTCGTGATACAAAGTGAATCAAGCCCTCTCGGATTTGTGCCGGACATTTCGGGTTGATGCATCGTAGGGCGACCTCCCCGTCCAGTCGGACAAGCTCGCTATCACATTCTGGGCACTCAGTCGGCATCTGGAACTCTACTTCTTCCCCCGTACGACGTTCTGCTAGTACATTGACGACCTCTGGAATGATATCGCCTGCTTTTTTCACGACCACTTGATCTCCAATACGGATGTCCTTTTCACGGATTAAATCTTCGTTATGCAGCGAAGCTCGTTGCACAGTCGTTCCCGCTACCCGAACAGGATCCAAAACAGCCGTTGGTGTCAACACTCCCGTCCGGCCAACATTCAGCTCGATAGCTCTTAGTGTTGTGATGACTTCTTCGGCTGGAAATTTGTAGGCAATCGCCCATCGCGGACTTTTTGCCGTAAAGCCTAGTTCATCCTGCTGTTCAAGTGAATCCACTTTTACGACAATTCCATCGATATCGTAGGCCAAGTTTGGACGTTGTTCAGTCCATTCTTCAATATAAGCAAGAACTTCCTCTATATTCGTACAGGTTTTTCGTTCTTTATTTGTTTTAAACCCTAGTTCATCCAATAAATCTAGACCCTCGCTGTGAGAACGAACCCCTGTTTCACCTAAATCAGCAATCGCATAAAGGTATACATCCAAGTTCCGTTTCGCGGCAAGTTTTGGGTCAAGTTGTCTCAAAGAGCCAGCAGCTGCATTACGAGGATTTGCAAAAGGTTCTTCCCCGCGTTCTTCCTTCGCCTTATTTAGAGATTCGAATGATTTTTTTGGCATGAATGCCTCACCACGCACTTCTATGGCAATAGGCTCCCGTACCTTCAAAGGAATTGACTTGATTGTTTTCAGGTTTTCGGTAATATCTTCACCAATTGTTCCGTCTCCTCGGGTTGCTCCTCTTACGAAATATCCATTTTCATATTGAAGTGTGACGGCTAGTCCATCTATTTTCAATTCACATACATAGGAAAAATTGTCACCTACAGCCTGTCGGACCTTTCTGTCGAAATCGCGTAGGTCACTTTCATTGAAAGCATTACCTAGGCTAAGCATCGGTGTCGTATGCTCCACTTTTTCGAACATATCCAGGATGGCCCCACCGACCCGCTGTGTTGGAGAATCGGCTGTTTTCAGCTCGGGAAATTTCTCTTCATACTCAATTAATTCACGTAAAAGCCGATCATATTCAGCATCAGGTACGGATGGCTGGTCCAACACATAATATTCATAGCTATATTGGTTCAATAAAGTTTGCAGCTCAAGAACAATCTTCTCTGCAGCTTGTATGTCCATACGTTCAATCCTTTCTAAAGAAGACTCCACCGCACTTCATCTTAGAAGAGCGGTGTCTAAGTCAGATATCCCTATTCTTCACCAGTAGACGCATATTCATAGCTTAGGCTTTTTCTATTGGTGCAAATTTCGCCAATAGGCGTTTAATGCCGATTGGACTTGGGAATGCAATATCCAGTTCCTTTCCTTCGCCTTCTCCTTTTACACTCACCACGGTTCCAATCCCCCATTTTTTATGGGAAGCCTTGTCACCAACTGCCCAACCAATCTCTTCACCACCTGTTGCAGATGGGGCAGAAACAGCTCGCCCAAAGGTAGGCATTTTTCTTGTGGAAGCCGTCGCAGTGTTCCCTGTTCTCGCCGGAGAACTGAATGGAGTCTGCTTGGATCTAGGAGCAGGTTTCGGTTTAAGATCTTCAAGAAGTTCCTCGGGTATTTCTCCGATGAACCGTGAAACTGGATTCATGCTCGTCCGTCCATACAGTGTCCGCATTTGAGCATTACTGATGAACAACTCATTTTCAGCCCTTGTAATCCCCACATAAGCAAGACGGCGTTCTTCTTCCATCTCCTCCTCATCCATGAGCGAGCGGCTATGAGGGAAAACTCCTTCTTCAAGGCCCAGTAAAAAGACTACCGGATATTCTAATCCCTTCGCCGAATGTAGTGTCATTAACGTTACCGTATTTGTAGCTTCTTCGGAGTTCTCATCTAATTGATCAATATCAGCAACCAACGCCAGGTCAGTTAAAAAGCCAATCAATGATTTGTCCTCGCTGTTACTTTCGAATGCTTTCGTTACAGATAAAAACTCATCTATATTTTCAAGACGGCTTTGTGATTCAATTGTTTTTTCTGCTTGCAGCATCTCACGGTAACCGGTTTTTTTAATGACTTCTTCCACCAGTTCCGTCACAGATAAGTACTCCTGCTGATTTGTATAGTTAGTAATTAACGTGTGGAATTCCCTTGCTGCTTTGGTAGCCTTCCCGCTTATCCCAATCATTTCCACGGACTCAAGTGCTTTATAAATGGAAAGATCATATTGATCTGCATAATCTGCTACTTTGTCCATTGAAGTTGCACCAATACCTCGTTTCGGTACATTTATTACACGGCGAAGACTGATGTCATCATCAGGATTTGCAATAAGACGCAGATAGGCAAGTAAATCCTTAATCTCTTTACGATCATAGAACTTAGTGCCGCCGACGATTGCATAGTTAATATTGGATTTAAGCAGAACTTCCTCCATTACCCGTGATTGTGCATTTGTTCTGTAAAGGATTGCTATATCGGAATATTTTCTACTACCGTCCTTAGCTAATTCATTTATCTTTCCTGCTACAAATTGCGCTTCCCCTTGTTCATTGTCTGCACGGTAATAGAAAATCTTATTACCCTCTACATTCTCGGTCCAAAGATTTTTCGGCTTCCGGTTTCGATTATTATCGATGACCTTATTCGCCGCTTCAAGAATCTTTTTCGTTGAACGATAATTCTGTTCAAGGAAAATCATATTGGCATTAGGATAATCTTTTTCAAATGAAAGGATATTCGCAATATCCGCACCGCGCCAGCGATAGATCGACTGATCTGAATCCCCTACAACACAGAGATTACGGAATCGTGAAGCTAGCAGTTTAACAAGCATATATTGAGCCCGGTTTGTATCTTGATACTCATCAACATGAATGTATTGAAACTTCCGCTGATAATATTCTAGCACTTCCGGTATAAGTTGGAACAATTGAATCGTCATCATGATCAAATCATCAAAATCGAGGGCTGAATTTTTCCGCAAACGTTTTTGGTATTCTGTATATACATCTGCCGTTACTTTAGTAAAATAATCTGACGCAGTTTTGAGGTATTCTTCTGGTCCGACCAATTCATTTTTTGCTGAACTGATACTACCTAAAATGGCCCGGTAATCATATTTCTTTGTATCCATATTACGGTCTTTCATAATTTGCTTAATGACTGATTGCTGATCCGTCGTATCTAATATTGAGAAATTCCTATTAAATCCAATCCGATCAATATCTCTTCGCAAAATACGGACACACATCGAGTGGAACGTTGAAATCCAGATATCTTCGGACGCACCGCCCAGAATGCTACGGATTCTTTCTTTCATTTCACGTGCGGCTTTATTAGTAAATGTGATTGCAAGGATATTCCAAGGTGCTATTTCCTTCTCAACCATCAAGTAAGCAATACGGTGAGTCAGCACACGCGTCTTTCCACTTCCTGCCCCAGCCATAATTAGAAGTGGACCATCTGTTGCTTTTACTGCTTTTTGTTGCTGTTCATTCAAACCTATTAGTAATTTTTCCGCTAAATATTGCATTATCACACCACCTATACGAACATTCGTTTCTGTTTTAGTATACTACATTTTTTCCCTATTTACATTTTGGTCAAATTATCATTTAACTGCCTCAACTGTTGCAAGCGCCGTTTTCAAATCTTCATAGATCACATTGCCAACAACGATTACGTCCGCAAACTCCGCCATCTCTTTGGCCTGCTCTACTGATTTAATCCCACCACCGTAGAATAGTACAGTATTCTCCAAACTCTCTCTCGCCGCTTCCACCATCTGGACATCGCCATAAGCACCGCTGTATTCAAGATAAAAAACTGGCAGTTTGAACATCTTTTCTGCCATCATTGCATATGCACCCACATCATCCATATCCAGATCCGTATTAGCTTTCGTCAATTGAGCCGCCTTACACTCAGGATTTAAGATGCAATATCCTTCTACGAAAATTTCATCCCAATTCAAAAGGTATCCGTATTCTTTGACTGCTTGCTGATGCAGTTTCATCATCCAATCCGGATTGGTGCTATTTAGGACACTCGGAATAAAATATAAATCGAATCCCGGCGTCACTGTTTCAACCGATGAAATCTCCATCACACATGGGACTGTATATCGCCTAACTCGCGCCATCAAATGAAGTACATTCTCAAGCGTAATTCCATCGGTGCCTCCAACCATAATTGCATCTGTACCAGATTCACAGACTTTCTCTAACGCCTCATCGCTTATTTCTTTATTTGGATCGAGTTTGAAAACATGTTTCCACTCGCGAAAATCGTACATTATAATCCTCCATTCACACTTCCCATTTCACCATTATAGCATTAAGATTTTTCATTAAAAAAGAGAAGTATCGATAAAATGTTTACCAACTGGAAACCTCTGAATCTAAAATCCAATATAACACGGATACGACTGGACGGTAGCTGCTATAGAAAACGCTTGCTCAAAATAAAAAGCCGGGAAACGAATTCCTCGGCTTTTTCTATTTCATACAATATAAAAAAATCGAATTCATTAAGATTCCGTTGTTTCTTCAACGTTTTCCTTTATACGGTTAAGAGCCATGGTGTAGGCATCATTTCCGTAGTTTAAGCAGCGTTTAACCCTAGAAATCGTGGCCGTGCTAGCCCCTGTTTCGTTTTCGATTTTATGATAGGTTTTACCTTCTTCAAGCATACGGGCTACTTCAAGGCGCTGTGCTAATGATGAAATTTCATTGACTGTACATAAGTCATCAAAAAATCGATAGCATTCGTCTAAATCGCGCAAGGAAAGTATCGACTTAAACAGCTGATCCGTTTCTTTCCCTCTTAACTTATCAATTTGCATGTTTCTCCCCCTCAATTTTCATGGGTATCAAAATGAGACGTCTTCTACTAAACCAGGTTGATTCGGAATAATATTGACCCAAGTTTTCCCCGGTATCAACCCTACTTCTTTATCGTTTTTCACTGGTATAATTCGACCATCTTTATTAACCCATTCTACTTCATTGACCTTCCCCTTTTGAAGTAAATAACCTTTTCCGCCACTTTTTAAATCAATTTTAAGGCGTCCTTTATCATCAACCACTTGATGAGTGGTCTCAATGATGAATATATTATCCAGTAAAATCGGTTTGCTCGATTTATGCTCGACTGTTTGCTCACCATTAGAATAACGTTTATATTTCTCTTCTGTTCCTTCATATTCATACTTTACATTGAACTCTGCCGATCCGTAGGATATCTCAATTTTCAAAGCCGATTCTCCTTGCAGACCAACCGCCTCTTCCTCTGTCAGGAAAGTAAATGGCTCTGGTGCACCTGTCAGCTCATATCCTTTTTCCTTCGCGCCCTTTTCAATATTATCAAAAGAAGTGTAGGAATTATGCGGTGCGTTTCGATCTGTTGAGCGCTGAAACAAAGTACCATCATAATATAGGCCGTTCAAGTTATCAATATATCCTTTGTCCAGCATGGTTTTTGCCTCTGGGCTATTCCCATGACACACATAGATGCAGTCCAAACCTTTGGCCATTTCGATATAATAGTCCCTTGCACTCCGAACCGGTCCGATTTGGTTCGGCATTTCACTTTGGAAAACAGCTAAAAATCTGGTTATGTCGCCTTCCGCCAGCAATTCATAGACTATGTCCGCATCTGAGAGACCAGATTGTGGACGCGCTTTTGGATGATTATTAATCATCACCGCTACAGCCCTTTGCTCGGTATCTTCATTCGTGGCTACACCAGTAAGTGGAAACATGTTGGAAGGCTCATTTTTAACATCTGTATTTTTAATGACAGCTGCATCTTTCGGCTTACTGTCATCTGGTACAGGTTCTTCTTTAGTCGAACAGCCTGCTAGCAGAAAAATAGCAATAATGATGAAAAGAACTCTCTTAAATTTCATCTTTCCACTCCCCTGATTTTTTAACCATTTCTTCTCTTATATTTTAACGCATTATAGTAGGAAAGAGTATAGTTTTATTCATTACATCATATACTCCTCGCTGGGTTACCCTTATATAGGGAAGATGAGTTGTTGAAAAGAATGAAAGGGTATACACCGGATCAGCAAAGCGATAACCCCTTTCACGTAGCAGCTTTTTCAACTCATTCTCTTCTTTAATTAGTTCAGGAACCTCCTTATTGGACATGACTCCTTTTAATTTTAATGGCAGTTCATGTATCACCTGGCCTTGTTCAGTCAAAACGATACCACCGCCAATTTCCTTCAACCGGTTAAATGCTAAATGCATATCCTGTTTCCGTTTACCAATTAAGATTATGTCACCCGTATTTGTATAAGAACCTGCAAAACCACACAATTTATTGGCAAAGCCTTTTAATATCGTATTAATGCGCCATTTACCTTCACGGTCAATGAGCATGAAAAAGCATTCATCATCTTTAAAGGTCAGTTCTTCATGCCCAACGTCATTGGAAAGATAATATGGCTTCGTGATTACATTATTGACCAGTTCAATTCCAAACGGCATAGAAAATTCAAAATCTTCCTTTAAACTAAGATCCCAATCAAGTTCAAGCGGTTTAAAATCAAAATCGCTCCAGTTGATTTCCTGAGAATCGGGAATTACTTCACCATCCCGTTTCACCCATTTCCCTTTTGCCATTACAGAAACTGGTGCCGGATCCTTTATATCTGTCAGAAAATTAATGTTGGCAACCCTTCCAGTAGCGATATTACCATGAAGGTATTCAATATTATAATAGCGGGCGATATTAATAGTTGCCATATTATAAGCATCAATGACCGGAACACCTTGCTCTATTGCTATTTTGATTAAGCTGTCTATAAAACCACCTTCATAAAAAGACGGAGGTGATCCATCTGTTGTATAAAAGAATTTGTCATAATGATCGATGCCCATATCATGTATTTCTTGTATCAACTTAGGAAGATCCGGTCGGATAGAAGAATGCCTTAGTGAAACATAATAACCCTGTAGCAGACGAGACATGACCTCATCGCCTGTCATTGCCTCATGATCACAATCAGCACCAAACAACGTCATCTTCGCCAACGTTTTCTCCGACGCACCCGGAAAGTGTCCTTCTATTTTCTTCCTCATCCGCTTTGCTTCCTGAATCCAGTGCAACATCATGTCATCCCCGTCGAGGAGCTTCGGCCATCCCGTTAGTTCACCGCCCTGTAGTACGGCATCGTGCTCCAGCCAAGATTTAACTGCACCATGTGAAAATACCATATCCTCGTCTACTAATTCCGTTTGTCCATCAAAACGACTCCACCAATACATTGTAACAGGAATATTACGAAGTTCTTTCAAAAGAGAAAACGCTTTCTTTTTTTCTAACTGCAATAGAAATGGCAAGTTATCATTGATTAATGTCGTTGTCCCAAAATGAGATGCATAACGTGAAAAAGAAAGGGGATTATATAATTGAGAAGGATGTGAATGCGGCTCAATATATCCCGGGACCAGGTACTGATTTGTACAGTCAACCATTTCGCAGCGGTCTATATTTTCAGGAAGCTTTTCGCCAACATAGATTATGCGATCATCATAGATCCAGATATTCGCTTTCACCCATTTTCGTAAAGCCTGATTTAAATAAGTCGTATTTTTAAGCAGAATGTGTGGTGCCCTATTGCCATCCAGCACATCTATATGTTCACGTAGATGTTTATTTTTCCATCTATAGCGCTGTTCAAGCATAAACATTCCCCCATAATTTTTTTGAAACAAATGCAATAAAAAAACCATTTTAAACCCAATTTTATTTCATACTAACATACTTACCAGATTAGCACAGTAATGTTAACTGAAAAATTGTTAATTTTTTGTGAAGGGATGTACTTTTTATGAAGTTTAAACAAAATATTAGTATAATAAATGCACTTATGCGGATTACCTGTGGTTTTACCTTTCTATCATGGGCAACAGCAAAAATGGTTAAAAAACCTTGGAAAAACCAATCTTACTTATTTGTCGTCATGATTTCTGCTATGAAAATAGGTGAAGGCATTCTACGCTATTGTCCAATCGTGGACGCTATGGAGAATGGACAAACATTAATGAAAAAAGAACAAAAAACGGAAAATGATTTTACTTCACCTGATTCTTATTAAATCTTTTTCTAAAGAAGAAGCTGACTCTCTTAGAGTCAGCTTCTTTCAAATATCATGATAAATTGTATTGAATGGCACGATAACCGATATCTGTACGCCAAAACAACCCGTCTTTTTCAACATGACTCAATTCTTTATATACTTTAGCTTGAGCAGAGGCTAAATCTTTTCCTTTTGCAGCAACCAGAAGCACACGGCCACCGTTTGAAACAAAAGATCCCTCGCTATTTTTAGCAGTTCCAGCATGATAAATATGAGCATCTGGATTAATCTTGTCCAACCCTTTAATGATTGAATTCTTTTTGTAATCTCCAGGATACCCCTCTGCTGCCACCACTACACCAAGTACTGCATCTTCATGCCATTCAAGTTGTAAATCCTTACCTAAAAGGACCGCTTCAAGCGTATCAACGAAATCCGTTTTTAGCCTCGGTAAAACAACTTGCGTTTCCGGATCTCCAAAACGAGCATTGAACTCAATGACTTTTGTACCTTTTTCCGTAGCAATTAATCCGGCATATAAAATACCGGTAAAACGACGATCTTCTGAAATCATCGCATTTACTGTCGGCTGCAAGATTGTTTCGACAGCTGTCTGAACCATTTCATCGGAAATTTGCGGCACCGGTGAATAGGCACCCATTCCTCCTGTGTTCGGACCTTGATCTCCGTCGAAAACGCGCTTATGGTCTTGGGCGATAACCATCGGATACACTTTTTCACCATTCACGAATGCCATCAACGAAAATTCCTCGCCATCGAGAAATTCCTCAATAACAACTTTGGCAGAAGCTTCTCCAAACTTAGCCCCGACAAGCATATCGTGGATGGCGTCTAACGCCTCTTCCATCGTCATTGCGACTACGACACCTTTGCCTGCAGCCAAGCCATCTGCCTTAATAACGATGGGCGCTCCTATTTTTTCAATATAAGCCTTTGCAGAATCAAAATCAGTAAACGTTTCATATTCTGCTGTCGGAATGCTGTAGTTCTTCATTAAATCCTTAGCGAAAGATTTACTTCCTTCAATGACCGCAGCCCTGCTATTTGGGCCGAACACCTGTAGGCCCGCTTTAGCAAAGTCGTCAGCTAGTCCATTCAATAATGGCGTTTCTGGTCCAATTACCGTCAATGAAACTGCATTTTCTTTTGCAAAAGCAACCAAATCCTCATGATTTGTTTCTTCAATAGGCACCAGATTTGCTACATCGGTCATGCCCGGATTTCCTGGTGCTGCAAAAACTTTCTCCACCCGTTTACTTTCAAACAGTTTGCGGGCAATAGCATGCTCCCTGCCACCCCGGCCAATCACTAGTACATTCATTATCGCACCTCATCTTTGATTAATGTTTAAAGTGACGAATCCCTGTGAATACCATTGCAATTCCATATTCATCAGCTTTCTTGATTGAATCTTGGTCTTTTACAGAGCCACCCGGTTGAATGATTGCCGTAACTCCTGCTTTCGCTGCCGCTTCAACAGTATCATCCATTGGGAAGAAAGCATCCGATGCCAAAGCACTGCCTGTTACTCTTTCACCGGCTTGTTCTAGCGCAATTTTTGCAGCTCCGACACGGTTCATTTGACCAGCGCCAACGCCTAATGTCATTTGATCGTTACATACCACGATTGCATTTGATTTCACATGCTTCACGATTTTCCAGCCAAGTTCTAGGGCTTTCCACTCTTCAAGGGTAGGTTCGCGTTTTGTTGCTACTTTTACTTCTGCATCCTTCAAACTATGTGCATCACGATCTTGTATAAGTAATCCGCCTTCAATTGAAGTCAATTTACGCTCAGGTTTTTTAGCTGCGTTGAAATCAATCGTTAATAAGCGAAGGTTTTTCTTGCTTGTTAATACTTCCACTGCTTCTTCTGTAAACGCAGGAGCAATGATGATTTCAAGGAAAATTTCATGAAGCTTTTCTGCAGTTGCTTTATCTACTTCACGGTTCAGGGCAATGATTCCACCAAAGATGGAAGTAGAATCCGCCTCGTATGCTTTTTCGTACGCTTCTAATATGGTTGTTCCGACACCGACGCCGCAAGGATTCATATGTTTGACAGCTACTGCTGCGGGCTCATTGAATTCTTTTACAATTTGAAGTGCAGCATCTGCATCATTAATGTTGTTGAAAGAAAGCTCTTTTCCGTGTAATTGCTTCGCTTCAGCAATTGAGAAAACAGAACCAAGCGGTTTTTTATAAAAAGCTGCCTTTTGATGCGGATTTTCTCCATAACGAAGCGACTGTTTCAATTCATAAGTAACAGTCAATGATTCTGGATTCTCTTCTTCAGCAAGCTCTGTCATGTATTCAGAAATAACAGCATCATATGCTGCTGTATGGCGGAAGACTTTTGCAGCCAGACGGCGATTCGTTGTTTTTGAAACTCCTCCGTCTTTCAGTTCAGCCAATACGGTTGGATAATCATTGGAATCAACGATAACCGTCACATACTCGTGGTTTTTTGCAGAAGAACGAAGCATTGTCGGTCCACCGATATCAATGTTTTCAATTGCATCTTCTACAGTAACATCCGGTTTAGAAATTGTAGCTTGGAATGGGTATAGGTTTACACAGACAAGTTGAATAGGCTCAATATTATGTTCTGCAAGCTGTGCCGCGTGATCTGCATCACCATGTTTTGCTAAAACTGCTCCATGGACATTCGGATGAAGCGTTTTAACGCGTCCATCTAAAATTTCCGGGAAACCAGTGACGTCACTGATTCCAATCACGTCTACACCATTATCCTGCAACGTTTTTTTCGTACCGCCGGTTGAAATAATTTCAAACCCTGCTTCTATTAATCCCTTAGCAAATTCTACAATACCTGTTTTATCCGATACACTAATTAAAGCACGTTTCTTCATGGTATGTTGGTCCCTCCATAATGTATGTTATTTCTTTTGGAATAGCTGCTGTAAAACGGATGGATACATGCCATGTTCCGTTTCCTGAATCCTTATTTGGAGAATGTCTTTCGTATCTCCTGCAAGAATCGGTACTGTCTTTTGGGCAATGATTGGGCCCGTGTCCATACCATCATCGACATAATGAATCGTGACCCCGGTTTCTTCCACTCTTGCGTCAAAAGCCTGACCAATTGCATCCTTGCCTGGAAAATTAGGCAAAAGTGAAGGATGAATGTTAACAATTCTGTGTGAATACGCCTGTAATAATGTCGGCCCAATTAAACGCATATAACCAGCTAGAATAATAAATTCAACCTCAAGTTGACGAAGTATCTCCAAAATTTCCGTTTCAAACTCGACCTTACTTGAGTACTTTTTCGCTGAAAAAGAGAAGGTTCTAATATTCTCAAGCCTAGCTCTTTCAAGCACATAAGCATCTTCACGATCGCAAACAACAAGGCAGATTTCCGCGTTCAGAACTCCATCTTTTATTGCGTCAGCAATTGATTGGAAATTACTTCCGTTACCTGATGCAAAGACTGCGAGACGCTTCATTGTTTAAACGACACTCCATTTCCATCCACAATTGTTCCAATAACTGAAGCCTGTTCACCGCATGACTGTAGATGAGCAACCACAGCGGCCGCATCCTCTTTTTTCACTACAGCAGTCATGCCAATCCCCATATTGAAAATATTGAACATTTCCTCTTGAACAAGGTTCCCTTTTTCCTCAAGGAACGAGAATACAGGTGGAATGGTCCAACTTCCAAGCCCGATTTCAACACCGCAATCTTCAGGAAGAATACGTGGAATATTCTCGATGAATCCTCCACCCGTAATATGGGCAAGTCCCTTAACTTCAAACTTTTCAAGTGTGGACAAAATAGACTTGACATAGATTTTTGTCGGTTTCAATAATTCATCGCCTAATTTGCAGTCAAGCTCCGGTACGAATTCATGTAGATCCATTCCTGAATCTTCAAGGAGGATTTTACGAACTAGAGAATATCCGTTACTGTGAATACCACTTGAAGCAAGCCCAATAACAACATCACCCGCCGAAATTGTCTCACCCGTAATTAAGCGTGATTTTTCAACAGCTCCAACAGTAAATCCTGCCACATCATACTCTTCCGTTTCGTACATACCTGGCATTTCCGCCGTTTCACCACCGATTAAAGCGCAGCCTGCCTGCTCGCAGCCGTCTGCAATGCCTTTGACTATCATTTCAATTCGTTCAGGATCCGCTTTACCGCAGGCAATATAATCTAAAAAGTACAAAGGCGCAGCGCCTTGAACGACAACATCGTTAACGCACATAGCTACACAATCTACCCCAATAGTATCATGTTTATCCATCATGAACGCGAGCAGAAGTTTTGTCCCGACTCCATCCGTTCCTGAAATTAGCACAGGCTCTTTAAGGTTCAGGGAAGACAAATCAAACATTCCTCCGAAACCGCCCAGTCCATTCATTACCTCCGGACGAAATGTGCGCTTTACATGTTTTTTCATTCGATTTACTGCTTCATAACCAGCTTCTATATCAACACCAGCCTGCTTATATGCATTAGCCATTTGAAATCCTCCTCCGAAAATCACTCTTTATTTCCGACATTATTAACATTTTGCTTTTTCTCGCTCGTAATCATAAATTTCTGTCGGATAATTTCCGGTGAAGCAAGCTAGGCATGAACCGCGCGTTTCTCCAGGAAACGGACGACCAATTGCTTCGACCATACCTTCGACACTTAAAAAAGTTAATGAATCAGCACCAATGATTTCACGTATTTCCTCCACCGATTTAGAGCTCGCGATTAATTCTTCCTTTTTCGATGTATCAATACCATAGAAACATGGGTTTTTAATTGGTGGTGAGCTGATTACAACGTGAACTTCTTTTGCTCCTGCATCTTTTAGCATGCGAACAATCCTTCTGCTCGTTGTTCCACGTACGATTGAATCATCAACCATAATGACACGTTTACCCTCTACGACCCCTCTTACCGGTGAAAGTTTCATCTTCACACCTTGTTCGCGTAGACTTTGTGACGGCTGAATAAATGTCCGGCCAACATAACGGTTTTTAATTAAGCCCATTTCATAAGGAATACCTGCAGCTTCAGCATAGCCAATTGCCGCAGAAATGCTTGAATCAGGAACTCCTGTGACGACATCGGCTTCAATCTTAGCTTCAAGTGCCATTTGCTTACCAAGATTTTTACGAGCGGTATGAACATTAATTCCATCAATGTTGCTATCTGGACGGGAAAAATACACATATTCCATCGTGCACATTGCATGTTGACTTGAAAGTGAAAAGTATTCGGATGTGATGCCCTCATCATTAATGACCACAAGTTCACCCGGTTCAATATCACGGACGAATTCCGCTCCTACTATATCAAGGGCGCATGTTTCTGATGCTGCGAAATACGCATCGCCTATTTTCCCTAGGGAAAGTGGGCGGAAACCATGCGGATCTCTTGCCAAGATCATTTGGTTTTCTGTCATGACGACGAATGCATAAGCACCCTTCAACATGCTTAAACTGCTTTTCACAGAATCTCTCACATCGGAATAACCAGAACGTTTAATCAAATGTGCTAGAACTTCCGTATCCGATGTCGTTTGAAAGATTGAGCCCTGTCCTTCTAGCTGTGCTTTTAACTGACGAGCATTGACGATATTCCCATTATGAGCGAGAGCCAGCCCCCCTGTATGTGAATTAAACAAGAAAGGCTGAACATTTTGATACCCGCCGCCGCCTGCCGTTGTATAACGGACATGTCCGATCGCGGCTTTTCCTGAACCGGAAAGTTCCTGCATTTTTTCAGCTGTGAATATCTCAGTGACAAGACCTTCACCCTTCGAGATAGACATCTGCTCACCATCCGTAACAACGATGCCTGCTCCCTCTTGACCACGATGTTGCAAGCTATGCAACCCGTAATAAGCAAGCTGTGCTGCATCGGGATGTCCCCAGACTCCAACTACGCCACACTCTTCATTTAGGCTTCTTATTTCAGCAAGCATGGTATAGCTCCCTTCCAAGCTGTTTGTAATTCTACAACGTCTGCTACCAATACGTTGTTATCGCCGCCTGCCGTCACTACTAATTTATTATCCGCTGTTACTGAACCAATACAAACGGCATCTTCAACAAGTACTTCAAAAGCCTTTTGATTTTCAGGACTTATAGATAGTAAAAAGCGTGATTGCGTTTCACTAAACAGTTCGGATATGAGTTCTCCAGATAAATTCACTTTTGCTCCAAGGTTACTTGCTCCGAATAGAGATTCAGATAATGCAACCGCCAAACCACCTTCCGCAAGGTCATGAGCTGATGAAACAAGTCCTGATTGAATCGCTGAAAGAATTTGCTGCTGACGCTTTTGTTCAACAGTTAAATCAAGTTCTGGAGCACGCCCAAATATTTTTCCTTCAAGCATTTTTTGTAACTCACTGCCCCCAAATTCCACTTTCGCTTCGCCGACCACATAAATCAAATCTGATTCATTTTTGAACGTTTGCGTTGTGATATGTTGAAGATCGTTCACTAGGCCTACCATACCAACTACTGGTGTTGGATAGATCGCTTCCCCATTCGTTTCATTGTAAAGAGAGACATTTCCTCCAATTACAGGCGTACTTAAACTTCGACAAGCTTCACTCATCCCGTCTGCCGCTTTTTCCAATTGCCAAAAGATTTCAGGTTTTTCTGGATTTCCAAAATTCAAGCAATCTGTAATTGCTAGAGGTTCTGCACCCGAACAAATAATGTTACGAGCCGCTTCAGCAACTGCAATTTTACCGCCTGTTTCAGGATCCAAGTAAATATAGCGGGAGTTACAATCTGTCGTCATCGCAAGGGCCTTATTTGTGCCTCGAACACGTACAACTGCTGCATCTGATCCAGGTGACACGACTGTATTCGTACGCACCATATAATCATATTGGTCGTATACCCATTCTTTACTCGAAATTGTCGGTTGCTGCAATAATGCCAAAAGGGTTTCTCTGTAATCTTCAATGTTTGGTACTTCTGCCGTCATGCTTTGGAAGTCACGGAAATATTGCGGTTCTGCAGATGGCTTGTGATAAATTGGTGCTTCTTCAGCCAATGCATCAACTGGAACCTCAGCAACGATTTCACCCTGATGAGAAAGTGTTAGGTTTTTATCATCCGTTACTTCACCAACAGCAACCGCTTCTAGGTCATATTTCGTAAACAAGTCAACGATTTCCTGTTCGCGTCCTTTTGTAACAACGATCAGCATCCGCTCTTGTGATTCAGAAAGCATCATTTCATATGCTGTCATTCCAGTTTCACGTTGCGGTACCAAATCAAGGTTCATTTTTATTCCTGATCCAGCTTTACTCGCCATCTCAGCAGATGAGCTTGTAAGACCTGCTGCTCCCATATCCTGAATACCAACAAGAGCATCATTTTGAATTAATTCAAGGCATGCTTCTAAAAGCAGTTTCTCCATGAATGGATCACCTACTTGTACGGCAGGCCGTTTTTCTTCTGAAGACTCCGACAACTCTTCAGAAGCAAATGTTGCTCCATGAATACCATCACGTCCTGTTTTAGCACCCACATACATCACTGTGTTGCCTACTCCATGCGCTTGGCCTTTTTTAATGTCCTTATGATCGATCAAACCGACACACATTGCATTAACTAGAGGATTTCCTTCATAAGATGGATCAAATTGAATTTCTCCGCCTACAGTTGGAATTCCGATACAATTTCCGTATCCTGCAATCCCAGCAACCACTTCTTTAAATAAATATTTCACACGATCATTCTCAAGCTCACCGAAGCGAAGCGAGTTCAACATCGCAATGGGACGGGCACCCATGGAGAAAACATCACGGATAATACCGCCGACACCAGTAGCAGCACCTTGATAAGGTTCAATTGCCGATGGGTGATTATGACTTTCTATTTTAAAAACAACTGCCTGATTGTCACCGATATCTACAATACCTGCTCCTTCACCAGGACCTTGAAGCACTTTCTCACCTGTAATCGGGAATTTCCTTAAGATGGGTTTTGAATTTTTGTAGGAACAATGCTCTGACCACATAACCGAAAACAATCCAGTTTCCGTATAATTCGGCAGTCTGCCTAAGATTTTCTCCACCATTGCAAATTCTTCATCGGATAGCCCCATACTTGCATATAAACGATCCAATTTAATTTTTTCCGGACTTGGTTCAAGCTGTAATAACATGTGATTCCCTCCAGTTTTTTACGATGGATTGAAAAATCTTTAAGCCGTCTTTACTGCCAAGCAGCGAATCAACAGCACGTTCGGGATGAGGCATCATTCCGAGGACATTTCCTTGTTCATTTGTAATTCCCGCTATTTGCTCCAAGCTTCCGTTTGGATTTTCACCATCATAAGTGAACAAGATGCGGTTATTTTGTTTTAATTCAGCCAATGTTTCATTATCACAGTAGTAATTTCCTTCACCATGAGCCACTGGTATCGTAATCGTTTCATGTAATGAATAGCCTGTTGTAAACATGGATTGATTATTTTCAACCTTCAATCCTACATTGCGGCAAATGAATTTCAAGCCATCATTACGGCGCATTGCTCCAGGTAAAAGGCCTGCTTCAAGTAAAATCTGAAAACCATTACAGACGCCAAGAACAGGCTTTCCTGCTTGAGCTGCTTTTACAACTTCCGCCATTACATTGGAGAAACGGGCAATTGCACCTGTGCGTAGATAGTCTCCGTAAGAGAAACCTCCTGGAAGGAGAATCCCGTCATATTCATCTAGATTGTCTGTGGAATGCCAAACATACTCCACTTCTTCCCCGAGTGCATCTTTTATCGCATGGTACATGTCGACATCACAATTGGAACCAGGGAAAACTATGACAGCAAATTTCATTGGGTGACAACCTCCTCAACATCATAACGGTAAGATTCAATTACCGTATTGGCTAATAGTTTTTCACACATTTCCTTCACCAGCTGATCCAAATCACGGTCCGTATCTTCAATTGTGAGTTCAATGTATTTCCCCACTCGTACATCACTTACTTCGTTATAAGTTAAACTGTGAAGTGATTGCTGAACTGCTGCTCCCTGTGGATCTAATACACTTTCGCGTAATGTGATATATACTTTAACCTTATACATGTTGAATACCCTCCAACTTTGCTAGAATTTTTTCATAAGCGTCTGTTAAACTACCTAAATCACGACGGAATACGTCTTTGTCTAATTTTTCGTTCGTTGCTACATCCCATAAGCGGCACGTATCGGGTGAAATCTCATCAGCCAGTAGAATAGCTCCATCCGATGTTTTACCGAACTCCAATTTAAAGTCAATCAATTTAATGTCCATTTCTTTAAAGAAGGTTGTTAAAACCTTATTAATTTCTTGAGCTTTTTCTTTTAAAATGGCTACGTCTTCCTTGCTTGCAAGTTCTAATTCTTCAATATGGTCTTCTGTTAACAGAGGATCACCGAGTTCATCATCTTTATAATAAAACTCAACGAGCGTTTTCTTCAGTGGTTGTCCTTCTTCAATGCCCGTTCTTTTAGAAAAACTGCCAGCAGCTGTATTTCGAACGACCACTTCCAGAGGAATAATTGAGACCTTTTTAACCAGCTGCTCCCGGTCGGAAAGCTTTTCAATAAAATGGGATGGAATATTTTCTTGGGCAAGCTTTGAAAATAGTAAGCTAGTAATTTGATTATTTAACATACCTTTTCCAGCAATCTCTGACTTCTTTTCACCGTTAAACGCTGTAGCCGAATCC
Organism: Peribacillus butanolivorans; assembly: GCF_001273755.1. Taxonomy (GTDB): domain Bacteria; phylum Bacillota; class Bacilli; order Bacillales; family DSM-1321; genus Peribacillus; species Peribacillus butanolivorans. The sequence goes on along the minus strand of NZ_LGYA01000001.1, from coordinate 3,882 downwards.
TTGTATTCCACCCATACTATTTCACTGTTGTCAGTTGCATAAATCTGTTTCGCTTTTCCTTCATACAGCAATTCTCGTTTTTCCATCTGTCCAGACCTCCACATTGTGAATATTATGAATCTTCTTGCTATTAGTTAGGCTTGGCAAACATATCAACCGCTTGGGATGGTATGTTTGCCGCCTTTATTTTTATAAACCTAAACGATCAAAGATTACATCAACATTTTTCAGATGATGTGTAGGATCGAAACAATCATCAAGTTCTTCTTTTGTAAGCAAGCTTGTGATCTTATCATCCTTTTCAATCAGGCTTCTGAATGGAACCTGAAGCTCCCATGCTTCCATCGCTTTCGGTTGAACCGTGTCATATGCTTCTTCACGGACAAGACCTTTATCGATAAGGGATAGCAGCACACGTTGTGAGAAAATCAATCCAAGTGTACGGTCCATATTACGTTTCATATTTTCTGGATAAACAGTTAAGTTTTTCACGATGTTGCTAAAGCGATTTAACATATAGTTTAAAGCAATTGTTGCATCCGGTAAGATGATACGCTCAGCAGAAGAATGTGAAATGTCACGTTCGTGCCATAATGCTACATTCTCATATGCTGTCATCATGTAACCACGGATTACGCGTGCCATTCCTGTCATATTTTCAGAACCGATTGGATTCCGTTTATGAGGCATCGCCGAAGATCCTTTTTGTCCTTTAGCAAAGAACTCTTCGACTTCACGTGTTTCACTTTTTTGTAAGCCACGAATTTCCACCGCGAATTTTTCAATGGATGTCGCAATTAGAGCCAACGTGCTCATATAGTGAGCATGGCGATCACGCTGCAATGTCTGTGTTGAAATAGGCGCTGCTTCAAGGCCCAGTTTTTCACAAACGAATTTTTCAACGAACGGGTCGATGTTTGCATATGTTCCGACAGCCCCAGAGATTTTTCCAACCTCTATGTTTTTTCTGGCTTCGTCGAAACGTTCGACATTGCGTTTCATTTCTTGATACCAAAGAGCAAGTTTCAAACCAAAAGTAGTCGGTTCTGCATGAACTCCATGTGTACGTCCCATTTGGACCGTATATTTATGTTCTTTCGCTTTGTTTTTCAGAATCTCAACAAAGTTATTTAAATCCTTCGAAAGGATATCATTCGCTTGTTTAATCACATATGAAAGGGCTGTATCAACTACATCCGTAGAAGTTAATCCGTAATGCACCCATTTCCGTTCTTCACCTAATGTTTCAGATACGGCACGTGTAAAGGCAACCACATCATGACGTGTATCTTTTTCAATTTCATTGATCCGATCCACATTAAACGTTGCATTTTCACGAAGAAGTTGTACATCTTCTTTTGGAATTACACCAAGTTCAGACCATGCTTCACAAGCTAAGATTTCTACTTCCAACCACGCGTTAAAGCGGTTAGTTTCTGTCCAAATATTTCCCATCTCAGGGCGGGTATAACGTTCAATCATTTTACTTCCTCCGTTTCAACCTGTTGATTCCATATTTTACTTCGATTACTTTCTAAAAGAGCTTCCTCAATCGTTGGACGTAAAATATTCACATGCCCCATTTTCCGTTTCAGCTTGGCTTCTTTCTTTCCATAAAGATGAACCTTCCAATCTGAAAGCTTTGGAATTTCAACCAGTAAAGGTTCCATATGTTCACCTAGAATATTTACCATTACTACTGGTTTCAATAATGCCGTATTTCCGAGCGGCCAATTGCATACAGCACGTATATGCTGCTCGAACTGAGACGTCTCACACGCTTCCATTGTGTAGTGACCAGAGTTATGAGGCCTTGGTGCAAGCTCATTAATGATGATCTCATCCTGATCGGTTAAAAACATCTCGACAGCCAATGTCCCTATCAAACCAAGTTTCTCAGCAAGCTGTAAGGCCTCTTGAATCGCCTTCTTCTCAGCCTGCTTACTGATACGAGCAGGTACAATACTTTTATGAAGGATATTTTCAACATGAATATTTTCCGCAATCGGAAAATGACTTACCTCGCCATTTGTTTTACGCGTCACGATAATTGAGATTTCTTTTACGAAAGGGATCCAGGCTTCTAGCACACATACACCTGTTTGGAGCAGGGTTTCTGCCTTTCTAATATCGGCTTCTTCCTTAATGACCAACTGCCCTTTTCCATCATAACCGCCGCGCGTCGTTTTTAACACACTAGGGTACCCTATTTTTTCTATATGAAGATAAATTTCTGAAATATCCTGTATTTCTACATATGGAGCAACAGATGCTCCTGCATTCGATATGGCTTTTTTTTCAGTCAAGCGATCCTGTGTAAGCTTTAATAATTCTGACCCTTGTGGAAGATACGCATGTTGCTTTAACCAATCTAGAGCGTCTGAACTGATATTTTCAAATTCATAGGTTATGACGTCACTGACATCCGCTAATCTTTTCAATGCATCAATATCATCATAAGCACCAGTGATTTCAATATCTGCCACTTGCGCACATGGGCCATCTGTAGTTGGTTCAAGAACTGCTATTCTAAAGCCCGATGCCTTAGCCGACAAGGCCATCATTCTGCCTAATTGTCCACCGCCAATAATTCCAATGGTCTGTCCCGGTAAAATGATTGTATTATTTAAGTTGTTCACTGCTCTGTAACACCTTTTCTCTGGTTTCGTCTCGTAAAGCCTCTAATCTATCAGCAATTTTAGAATCGAAAGCAGCTAATATCTGAGCTGCAAACAAACCAGCATTGACTGCTCCAGCTTTCCCAATTGCCACCGTCGCAACCGGTACGCCACCAGGCATCTGAACAATCGATAATAACGAATCCATACCATTTAACGCCTTCGATTGAATAGGCACGCCAATCACAGGGACAATCGTTTTCGCTGCCGTCATACCTGGAAGATGAGCTGCCCCACCTGCACCAGCAATAATCACTTTAAGGTCTCGCTCTTTTGCACTCTCTGCATATTCAAATAACAAATCCGGCGTACGGTGGGCGGAAACGACTCTTTTTTCATATGGAATCTCGAGCTGTTCCAATGATTCACATGCATATTTCATCGTTTCCCAATCTGAGACACTTCCCATAATAACCCCAACTTGCGGCTTCATATCTTTCCCTCCAACACTCATATTAAAACGTCCTGAGTATGCAGATGGACGCTTATAATTATCTATATCAAATTAAAAAACCGGGCAGACTGCTTCCTCATAGAGAAAGCAATCTGCCCGGAAGAAAGCCTTTAAAAAAAACACAAAAAGACTTGGCTAGTTTCCGAATTAGTCAGATGCTTTTCTCATAGTCCAATGATTTACGGTCATTAGGTAGATACTTTTGGGCCATATCCCCAGGATTATATGAGATGTATTAATCTAACTTCATCTTACCTTCACGCCTTTTTAATGTCAAGATAAAATCGAATATTTTTACAGGATATCAAAAAATCGTTCGTGTTTTACTCGATTAATTTCGCTTCGAATACGATTTTTCTATTAACTGGCTCATAATGAACCTTTCCATTCTCGATTCTTTCGGCAAAAATAGGTTCTTCTGTTCGCCTTACAGGAAAGTAACCTGCTGCTTTAATTCGTTCTAGACATGCATCAATTGTTTCTCCATCTATTACTTCAAACTTTTTCTTACTCACAAAACCGTTCCTTTCCCGAATTCTATATTGTTTACCTTCCTTCGCATCAATACTTCGCTTATATTCATTAATAAATTCTTCCTAGTATAATGAAAAGAACAGATAAAGGCAAGATTTATTCCCGAAGAAATCCATCGCCATTTTAATAAGTGAATACTTTTAAAATTCCAAAAATAAGGCCAACCTAGAAAAAGGTTTTTCTAGAAAAATACCATCCTGGTTTATCGCATATCGA
>NZ_LGYA01000003.1:975-71241 GCF_001273755.1 Peribacillus butanolivorans | reverse complement strand
ATAAGAAGTCAATAGTTATTATTTCTTTTAGTAATCTACCAAAAGTGGATNTGAAGTTTTTTGTTTGTCGTACTTGGTGCTTATTTATATTAATCCTATTCCACTTGAAAGTCAACGATTATTCCTATTTTTATAGTTTTTATTTTGTTAGGCATTTTAACAACCTCTTATATCGGTATTTTAGTAAACATATATTATAGAAGGAGTTGTATTTATTAATTGAAACCAAGCTAGATTTCTTTGTTATATTTAGGTACTCGCGTCAACGTATATCTTACACAAGTATTTGCAGCCCTGTTTTTTTCTTGCCTTAAGTACCTTCTTCTTGCCTTAAGTACCTTCTTTTTTTCTTGCCTTAAGTACCTTCTTGATGTATTGAACAAGAAACATAACCAAGTTGACTTTCTAAATCTTGTTATGATATTATATAACCAAGTAATATAATCGGAATAGTTAATATTGTTAAAAAGACAGAATCTAATAATCAATAACCCCTTTTTTAATAGATTATGATTTAAAGGAGATGGAGATATGACAGCAGCAAAGGTAATACCAGGTGCAGAATCTTTTTTCCTCCCTGGCAATTCTATCGGAATCCTCATTTGCCATGGCTTTAATGGAACACCACAAAGTGTAAGGTATTTAGGTGATAACCTTGCTGCCAAAGGCTATACAGTCTATGCTCCACGTTTGAAGGGCCATGGAACCGATGAGCTGGATATGGAAACGAGCCATTATCAAGATTGGGTACATGATGTCGAGGCTGCCTATGCAAAGCTAAAGCAAACCTGCACATATGTATTTGCAATAGGACAATCAATGGGCGGCGCCCTTGTTTTGGATTTAGCGACAAAAGTACCTTGTGAAGGAATTCTCACTATTAACGCCGCACTTCAAGTTCCTGAGTATGAAATCTATCGTAACCAATCGGTTCCGCGTTTCATTCCTGAAGGTGAGCCTGACGTAAAAGACGATACTGTTACTGAAATCACTTATGACCAAGTTCCCTCAAAAGCAATTAATCAGTTGCTTGATATTATGGAGCATACAGGTCAACAGCTCGAAAACATTAGCTGCCCGATACTTCTTTTTCATTCTCCAGAAGATCACGTTGTACCAGCCCGATGTTCCAATCAAATATACGATACTGTATTGTCCCTTGATAAGGAATTAATCGCCCTTGAAAATTCCTATCATGTTGCTTCGTTGGATTATGATAAAGATCAAATCATTGAACAGGCTTATCGGTTCATTCAAATTCACAGTAAAAAGGCAACAATCGCTTCATAAATGATTCTTTTATATACACCTTGGTTTACTCGACCTATACACGGGTATATATAGTATATAAAGAAAAAGGAGGCAGCATAATGAGCAGTTTATCAGACAAAGTAAAAAGTACGGTCAATAAAGTAAAAGGCGAAACGAAAGACCAGGTCGGTAACGCGAAAAATGATCCTCACTTACAAGCAGAAGGTAAAGTTGATAAATTAAAAGGCAATCTCCAAGACGCTGTTAGTAAATTGAAAAATAAACGTTAATTAGCAAATTAAAATCGCAGGATACTACATTGAAACTCTCCTATTTAATAATTTCCACACCCCCTTATATACAGAAGAGGCTGCAGGTATAAACTGCAGCCTCTTCCTTTTTCAATTAGCTTGAATTACAACAACACACATATCATCCGGCTGGTCTTGTTGCATTTCAGGGGGCATAACAAAATCAATAGGAGCGGTTTCCTTGATATCAAACCAACTCGTTGAGACCGCTTCTTGTATTTGATTCAGCCCTTCGGTGCCATCCCGATCGATAGCCTCCATGACTCCATCTGTAAATAACAGAAGTTGAATTCTGTCTTCATAATGAATGATTGATTTCTCTATATTCATCTCAGCAAAGAATCCCACAGGACATGTCCCTTTTGAAAGAGAAGCCACTTTTCCATCATCCATTAAAGCGAAGCCTGGAGGATGTCCAGCGTTAACATATTCCACTGTTTTTTGCTCTGTATCAATAATCATATAAATCGCTGTAAAATAATAGTGCACTTGGTTATCTTCTTTATTAAGGACACTCATCCAGTGATTCATTTCTTTTATGACTGCCACAGGATCTGTATGTGTCCGAATCGCATCCCTCAAAACAGAGGAAATAAACATACAAACAAGTGAAGCGGATATTCCATGTCCCATCATATCAAGCAGAATGATTCCATATCGATTTTCGTCAATGCGATGCCAATAGTACATGTCTCCCGCTAACTTATTTGCAGGTAAGTATGAGGCTTTGATAGTTAAGTGGTCATTGTGAATGGGCTCACTTAAGAGACTGCTTTGGACCTGCATCGAGAGATCTAATTCATTACGAATTTTTTCATCCTGCATTTTATGCCAATCTTTTTCATATTTAAGCCTTAATCCCACACGAATCCGGGCCAGCAAGTCAATTTTATTAATAGGCTTCATTATATAATCAATACCGCCCACATCAAGCGCCTCGGCCACCTTGTTTGAATCTTCAAGTGCGGTCACAAAAATCACGGGTATATCTTTAAGGTGTGGGATATTTTGAAGTCGTCTGCACGCCTCTATTCCATCGATTTCAGGCATCATAATATCAAGCAGAATGATATCAACAGAAGTCTCCTTTGGTTTCAGACCATCCACCTGTAAATATTCAAACATCTCCACAGCAGAAGTTAATGATAGAAAATCCGTATAGCCAGCCCTCTTTAGAATTTTCTCTATAACGAAAAGGTTAACCTGGTTATCATCTACGATTAATATCGTCATTCTTTTATTCCCCTTTTGGCTTATATCGAGCGGCAAGTTTTTATCTTTATTATGTAAATGCGTTTCATTATTGTGGTTCCCTATAGGGTAGTTTCCATTTTATTATAACGAAGCTCAGTCTTTTTTAATAATAATAAACCACTTTATCATCAGATTCGCAGACCAATTCATTATATATACCCGTTACTATGACACTCTAAACATATTATAAGAATTTTTTTGTATCACCCAAAAACAGAGTGAAAACATATTACTAGTGGCCCTAATGAAAAAGAGGAGTCCGCAAGATATGCGAACTCCCCCTTCTTATAATTTCCGATAAATCCGTTCCTTTGAATCAAAGTCCTCATAACCTTCCGATAAGGAAGATGTATGAAGTGTTTCCTTACTACCAACTGCAAGAAAGCCTTTTTTACTAAGACTGTCATAAAACAAATGGTTTACATAGGTTTGTAATTCACCGGTAAAGTAAATCATCACATTTCGGCACAAGATAATATGAAACTCATTGAATGAACCATCAGTGACCAAATTATGCTGGAAAAACACTATGTTTTTAAGAAGGCTAGAATTAAGATAGGCATTTTGATAATCCGTCGTATAATACTCCGAAAATTCCTGTTTTCCGCCGGCCTGCAAATAGTTTTTTGTATAAGACTGCATTCTATTTAGCGGAAGTATCCCTTTTTCCGCATGACGGAGGATATCTTCATTCATATCAGTCGCATAAATTTTCGCCTTTTCATAAAGCCCCTCTTCCTTAAGAAGGATGGCCATTGAGAAGGCTTCTTCACCAGTCGAACAACCCGCATGCCAAATTCTAATTTCCGGAAGCTGTTTTAAAAGCGGTACAATTTTTAATCGAAAAGCTTTAAAGAAATCCGGGTCGCGAAACATTTCAGTAACGTTTATCGAAAAATCATTCAGAAGTTTCTCGACATACCCTTTTTCATACAAAACCATTTCAATCATTCCACTTATCCTACGAATATGGTCCAGCCTCATCCGATTTTCAACTCTCCGCTTTATAGAAGAACGCATATATTTACGAAAATCGAAGCCGGAGACAGAATAAATGGCTTGCAATAATAATTCAATTTCTATATCTTCTCGTTCTTCAACAGTTAATGTATCCTTCATGAAAAACCTTCCTTACCCGTACTATCAATTAATTAGTCAGCCACACACGAAGAACTGATAGCAACTGATCTAATTTTAATGGCTTACTGACATAGTCGGACGCGCCAGCTTTCAGGCATTTTGCCCTATCGCCTTTCATCGCTTTAGCTGTTAAAGCGATGATTGGAAGATTCTCGAACTTATTCTGCTCGCGAATTCTAGTCATCGTTTCATAACCATCCATTCCTGGCATCATTATATCCATTAATATTGCATCTATATTATTTCCTTTTTCAAGAAGCTCCAAACATTCATAGCCATTTTCAGCCGTAAGGATTCCCATCCCCTCATGCTTCAGCGCATTTTTTAGTGCAAAGATATTACGGTGGTCATCATCGACGACCAGTACGGTTTTATTGCAGAATGGATTACCATTTTTCTTGCCGTCACCATCGAATATTACGACATCCTGTTCTTCCTGCTCTACAAAAGATTCGGTTGCTTCATGGGTAGCTGCTGCCACTTCAGGAGAAGCAGCTATTGCTTCGCCAACATGTTTGAAGCCCTCTGGCATGCTTGGAATAAAGAAGGTAAATATACTACCTCGGCCTTCTTTACTATCTACAATGACCCAGCCTCCTAGCAGCTTAGCAAATTCACGACATATGGAAAGCCCAAGTCCTGTACCACCGTATTTCCTCATTGTAGCTCCGTCGCCTTGCTGGAACGCCTCAAAGATTAGTTTTTGCTTTTCTTTGGAAATTCCAATTCCAGTATCCGCCACATTAATTTCAATCCAATTACTTGCACCTTTTGTTTGAATCCACTGTGCGACATTTTCTTCATCCGCTTTTTTAATTTGGACAGACACAGAACCTTTTTCCGTGAATTTAAATGCGTTGGACAATAAGTTTTTCAAGATTTGCTGGAAGCGCTGTTCATCCGTAAAGAAGATGTCCGGTACATTTTTATCTTTATTGATTAGAAAGTCGATGTTCTTTTTCTTCGCTACATGATCAAAGTTACGGTGCAATAGCTCAGGCAGCTCACTCATATTCATTTCGTCAAAGACAACTTCAAGTTTTCCAACTTCAACTTTTGATAAATCCAAAATATCATTAATCAATGTTAATAAATCTTGACCTGAAGAGTTAATAACACGAGCAAATTCCTGCTGCTCTTCATTTAATTTACTATCATTAGGATCAGAAAGCATTTCAGATAAAATCAAAATACTGTTAAGCGGCGTCCGCAATTCATGGGACATATTAGCCATGAACTCCGATTTGTATTTTGAACTTAACTTTAATTCTTCTGCTTGTTTTTCAAGATTTAATTTTGCGACTTGAAGCTCTTTCGATTTATCTTCGGTTTCGCGATTTCTCTCTTCTAATCGTTCATTAATCATCCGCAACTCTTCAGCTTGTGTTTGCAATTCCTCTGATTGGGCCTGCATTTCCTCTGACTGAGATTGTAATTCTTCCGATTGAGCCTGCAACTCTTCGGTCTGTGCCTGTGATTCTTTCAATAAACGCTCTATTTCCATCCGACCTTCTACATTATTGATCGTGATGCCCAGAGTATCCAACACACGGGTTAAGAAACTTTTTTGCAACTTCGTAAAGGCCTCCAAACTTGCCAATTCAACCATTGCAACAACTTCGTCCTCAAATACGACCGGTGCAATGACAATACTTTTAGGATTGACTTCCCCTAGCCCTGTTGTAACCAAATGGAAGTCTTCTGGAATATTGTCGATGAATTTCGATTTTCCTTCTTGAGCGCATTGTCCAATCAAACCTTCACCCAATCGAAATTCACTTCTGCCTGCATCCTCACCATCTCCTGCAAAGCTGGAAAGCTTTACAAAACGCATATCTTTTCCCTCACCTCGCCTGACGTAAATAGCCCCAATGGACGCTCCCATCATCGGCGCAAGCCTTGTAATGAACCTGTCAGCAAGAACCTCCACATCAACAATACGCTGATACATGGTAGCAATATCTGCAACACGAGTCTGAATCCAGTTCTGTTCACTGATTTTTTCAGTGAAATCTTTCTCCTTTTGATTATAGGCTTCAAGCGATTCTGCCATATCATTGAAGGATCGAGCGATATCACCAATTTCATCTTTTGTTCGAACTGAAATTCTTGGTACTACCGATAAGTTTTTAAAATCAATATTCTTGATGACTTTCGTAATGGATTGCAAATCTTTTGATGTACTGCGAATCATCCAAACCATCGTTACTGAAATAACTAAAATGCTAAGAATAACAGCGAAGATTGTGAAACTAATCATATCTTCATAGGTTTGTTTCGAATTCCTTAAGGTTTCTTTCATAACGCCTTCTTGGTAATCTTTAAAGTCATCCATCGCGCTGATAACTTTTGTCCGCTTTTCCCGCTGATCTCTCATCAACCTGGAAATATTTTCAGAAGAATTTTCTTCTTGTATATTTTGAATAATCTCAGTCTCTGTTATGGAGTAAGATGTATATTGTGTCTCAAACTCTTTCAACAATTGCTTTGCTTTTACTTTATTTAAAGTACCTGATAATTCAGCAATTTGTGATTCAATCAAACTATGATTCTCTTTTATAATTTCTAGACTATTGGCTCTTTCTTCCTTATTCGCATCATCAGCTGCAAACAAAATTTCACGGTCTGACCTTGAAAACAACTGACGGATTTCCATCGAAGCTTGAACTTTTTCATAGCGGTTTTCAACTATTTCTGTCATACTGCTCTTTAAATTGTTAAGCGTAAACATCATGAAAGAAAGTAATATAGCCAAGAAAAGTAAGATTAAACCGAATCCTAACATTTGCTTCCTCTTAAAACCCATTTTTCCGCCTACCTTCTTCTCTTAATTTATAATCAGCCAGAAAAAGAATGTCTTTGTAAAGATAAATCTTATTACTGACATTCCAATATGTTTATATTTAGATAGATTTAATGTCTCACTCTACATGTTAACATTTCCATAATATAAATTGTGACCTACAGCATTATTATTCATGAATTCCTTTTCCATTAGAGTAGTAGTCTACCTTTTTAATTGTAAGAAAATCTAAAGCATTGTGTTCGAATCCATACTCAATTATTAATTCATTATTTAGTAAAATTATAAAAACCGAAAGCTTTCGCTTTCGGTTTTTCATGATTATTAAATTTTCTTAACTTCAACATATAAGACATGATGGCCATCCATCTCTTTTACGGTAAATTCAAAGCCGGCATATTCTATTCTATCGCCGACTGCAATTTCAAATCGCCCTGTTAGGAACCAGCCGCCCAATGTATCTATATCTTCTTCTGGTAATTCTATTGCAAGGGTATCATTAACATCTTCGACCAATGTTTTTGCATCAAAAACATAATGTCCCTCATCAATTTTTTGAATAAGCGGCCGTTCGTCTTGGTCAAATTCATCTCGTATTTCTCCGACAATTTCTTCGAGAATGTCTTCAACCGTAACAAGACCTGCAGTACCGCCATATTCATCTGTTAAAACGGCCATATGAATCCGTTCCTTCTGCATTTTCAGTAGTAAATCATGAATTGCGATTGTTTCAAGAACACGAATAATTGGTGTTACAAATGAATCAACCGTCAATTCTGAAACATTTTCTTCTGTAATTGTTGCTGTATAAAGACGCTTGATATTGACCATACCCACTACATTATCTTTATCACCGTCTATAACAGGATAACGGGTGTATTGCTCTTCTTGAATGAGTTCAACAACTTCCAATAAGGGCATACCTTTTTCAATTACAGTCATTTCCGTACGAGGAACCATAATCTCATTGGCAATACGCTCATCAAATTCAAAAATTTGGTTTACATATTTATATTCCGATTGATTAATCTCACCGCTTTTATAGCTTTCTGATAAAATAATGCGTAGTTCTTCTTCTGAGTGAGCCATTTCAGATTCAGAAGCAGGCTTTAACCCGAACATGCCTGTAAGAACACGAGCAGAACCATTCAATAACCAAATAAACGGGTACAAAATACGATAAAACAGAATTAATGGCTTTGAAAACATTAATGTTACTTCCTCAGCCTTTTGAATCGCAACTGTTTTTGGTGCTAGTTCCCCGACTACAACGTGAAGGAATGTGACAGAGCCAAATGCGATCACGAAAGAGATAATATGACTTACGGATTCATCTAATCCCCATCTTAAAAACAAAGGTTTAAATATTGCCTCCACCGTCGGTTCACCCAGCACTCCTAAACCTAATGCGGTTACTGTAATCCCCAATTGACAAGCAGATAAGTACTCATCAATATGTGTGGTTACTTTCTTGGCTGCAAGTGCATTTCTATGTCCTTCTTCAATCAATTGATTAATGCGAGAACTTCTGACTTTTACGATTGCAAATTCTGAGGCAACAAAAAATGCCGTTAATGCTATTAATACAGCTACTGCTAATAATTTTATAAAAATCTCCAATATGTGCGGGTTTACCATGTATATACCCTACCTTGAGTAATACCAAGGAATAGGCAAACATGGTTTAATCCCAAGCACCTCCTGTGTAAATGGTTAATGTCCATTTCAAAAACAAACTGAATTTTAACATGAATGCCGCATCCCAACCATTTTGTGAAGATGTCCTTTATTAATATGCACCTTAGTACAGTAAACTATCGAGAATAAATCTGGATTATACTAACAACACTAATAATGATTGGATTAAGGCAATGCTTTCGTGAGAAATCTGTTTTTTTAGAAGAAGTTCATTTTTTTCGTCCTTTTCAATCAGCCTGATTACTTCCCGTAGCTCCTCATTCAAGCCATCCAGTTTACTTTTCAATTGAAGTCCTGTTTCCTCAATGGCAGATGAAACTTCCTTGTCCTGGTTAAATAGTTCCTTTATATCTTCTAATGAAAGGTTTTTTCTTTTATACTCCTCAATACGGTGAAGCCGTTCAAGTTCCCTGACTGAATAATAACGGTAGTTAGAGGCGGAACGTTCTGCTTTTAGCAGGCCCATGTTTGTATAGTAATCAACAGTTCTCTTCGTAACATTCGCCATTTCCGCCAACTCGCCAATTTTCAACGTCTCGTTCCCAATATAACCCCTCCCAACCGTCACGTGATGGTTTAGACAAACTAATACATTGTCTTTTGTTCCACCCTGACATTAAATTCTATTCTCTAATCGTACATTATTTTTACTCAAAATAAAAATATTTAATATTGGATAAAAAGATATTTTTTTAGTTACACATCCTTACACTCCACAAGTAAACAAAAAACCGATTATTTCCAATAACCGGTTTAATTTATCATTCTATTTTATGCAGTTTATTTTTTTGTTTTAGCTGAGAATTGATTGCTCAATATTTTAGGACCGCATTGGCATATAGAAGAATGCTTTAGTTTTTTAATTGGTGTACCGCATGTTTGACAAACTTTTGTTACCATTATACCGTCCTCCTACTTTAACTAATTGTTATATATTATATTATACTGTTTTAATAATAATAATCAATACTAAATTAAAATTATTACAAATAAGAAGGTTGAGTTTTGATTTTATAGGCTTTTTTATCATTCCCACTTAACAAGTAGCTATAATAAAGATAAAATATAATAAAACACATCAGGGAGGTTGGCATTCAAATGACGAGTGAAATGCGTTCTATTCCCCGTCCCTTAGTACGCACGAATCAATGGGTCATATTTTTAAGTGTGGTGACTGCCTTACTAACCGGTCAAATATGGATATTAGCGATTCCGTTTACAGCAGGACTTTTAGGGCTTATCTTTAATTTCAATCCGATTATGCGGCTTGCAAAGCTCTTCTTGAAAAAGCGGCCTTCTGATTATATTCCGGAAGATCATTCACAACAGCAATTCAACCAAGTTATTGCAGTCGTTTGCTTGGGACTTGGATTAATTTCTTTCTTACTTGGTTGGACAGTTTCAGGATATATTTTTACGGTGATGGTCGGACTTGCTTCTTTCATAGCCATCCTTGGATTCTGCATTGGTTGCTTTATCCTCTATCAATTGAAACAATATTCCTATCGCCGATCTCTGCGCTAGATACTACAAAAGAGGACTGACAATTGAAGTGAACCCAAAAAGTTAGACACTTTATTTAATTAGGCAGCCTTGAGGGCATGAACCCGGTAATCTACCGGGCTCATGCCTTTTAATTTTACCTTGATTCGTTGATGATTGTAGTAATGGATATATTCTTCTAATTCTTGTTTGAAATGCTCCATGCTTTCAAGTTCTTGAAGATAGAGTAATTCGGATTTTAATAAGCCAAAGAAGTTTTCTATGACCGCATTATCGAGACAATTTCCTTTACGGGACATGCTTTGTGTAATGTTATGTCTTTTCAAATCATGCGAATATTGTTTCATCTGGTAATGCCAGCCCTGATCTGAATAAAGAATGGGTGTATCTTTCGATTCCAAGCGTTCAAAGGCTTTCTCCAGCATTTTGGAAACGAGGGGATAAACAGGCCGAGATTCGATATTATAGGCGATGATTTCTCCATTAAACAGATCAAGAATGGCCGATAAGTATAGTTTCTCCCCAGCTAGATGGAATTCTGTAACGTCTGTCACCCATTTTTCATTTGAGTTTATTGCCTTGAAATCACGTGCTAGAATGTTGGGTGCAATCTTGCCGATTTTCCCTTTGTACGAACGGTATTTCTTCATGCGAACTAAAGACTTCAATCCTAGTTCATTCATCAATCGGAGAACTGTTTTATGATTGATACGAGTACCTCTGTTACGTAATTCTAGGGTGATACGCCGATACCCATAACGCCCTTTATGCGTATGGAAAATCTCTTCGATAAGGGATTTCATTTCTGTGTATTTATCCTCACGCCCGAAGGCGTTTACCCAATAATAGTATGTGCTCCGTGCCATGTTAGAAATGGATAGAAGCAGATTTAAATCAAATTGTTTCCTTAGTTCATGGACTACTTTCGCTTTGTCTTTCTTTGTAGGGCTTCCTTTTCTTGAACTAAAGCATTCAACTTTTTTAGATAGGCATTCTCTGCACGTAAGTATTCTAATTCGGCAAGAAGTGCTTCTTGAGAGCCATTAGCTGGCGATGTTTTCTTGGTTTCTTTTTTCATGGATAGACGCCCCTTTTTCTTTGGTTTAAGGGCGTCTATACCTCCTTCCTTCAACTGATTTGACCATTTCAAAAGTGTAGAATCGGAAGGAAGATTATAGTGTACAGCGGTCTCGCTGATCGATGCCCCATATTCGTTCATATATTTAAGTACCTCTAGTTTAAAGGGCAGAGTGTAATTTGTATAGGATGAAGCAATTCCTTCCATCCCATGTTCTAGATAGCGAGCGACCCATCTCTTCAAAGGGGATAAGCCTACATTTCTTTCTTGTGCGATGGATTTATAGGATTTTTTCCCTTCCAAGTACTCTAAAACTGCATGTAATTTTTCGTCTATCGTATATTTAGTCAAAAAAACTGCACCTCCAATTGTTAGATGTTGTCTAACAATTGGGGTGCAGTTCACTTAGGCAGCTCTTTTTTATTCAGATGCATGTACAGAATTATTTTTTTTAACCCAATAGGTAGCCAGTAAGATCAACAGAATTAATACAGCTTGCGGCAGTATCGTTTCTACTGTCGGATAAAGTCCTATCCATTCTACAAACGGGAAGGAAGTAATCGTATGTGTCTTCAGCACTTGTGAAACTTGAAGTGAATGAATAGAGACCCCAAGAATCTTAAATGCCAAAACATAGATGAGTATCGTTGCTGCTTTAAAGAATAGGGTAATCGGTAGTTTCACGCTATAACGTAGCATGATAAAACCAATCACTACTAATATGAGGAAGGCAATTGCAATCCCGCTTAATAGCTGCTTCAATTCCATATACGGCGCCATTCCTGCATAAAAGATAATTGTCTCCGCACCTTCACGGAAAATGGATAGAAAGCTAATTAAAGCAAACGAGACGATACTACCTGTAGCAATTGCTTGGTCCACTCGCTTGCCAATATAACGATTCCATGCATGGATATTCGATTTACTATGGAGCCAAAGGCCAATTGTCAACATCATCAATACTGCCACTATCCCAGTGATTCCCTCAATGTACTCACGGCTTGACGCAGCCGTAATTTGAGAGAAAACAATATTGATGATGACCGCAAAGATGGTACTCGCGGCTAATCCAGCACCGACCCCTGTCCAAATCCACTTTTGTTTGTCAGCTTGTCCAATTTTCTTTAGAAAAGATAATAATGTAGCTACAATCAAGAGTGCTTCTAGCCCCTCCCGTAAAAGAATCAAAGCAGCATCCCATGTTGTATAGCTCGTATCATCAATCAAGGGTAGCAACCGGGTGTTTAAATCCGAAACGATTTCCTTCGCTTCCTCTGCTTTTATCTTTTTCGATTGCAACAGGCTGATTGCGGTCGGAACTTTTGTTTCCATATCACTGTATAACTTGCTGTCCCTTGTTGAAACTTCCCCTTCGACATTAGGCCAAATTGTTAAAATTTCATTTAACTGATCAATCGCCGAATCGATATCATTTTTTTCAATATCGGCTACGCTTCCTTGTAAGAGTTGTGTAACATCTCCAAGTGAATAAGTCACCTTCTGGTCTTCTTCTTCAACCTTACCAGCAAGAAAATCCTCCATTAAACCTTTTAATTCAGTAAGATTCGTTAAGGCTTTTTCCGAATCAGGAGGATCCTGTGTAATGGCTATCCGTACAAAGGCCATAGCCGTTTCAATCTTACCGTATGAAGCAACACTTTCCTCCCGGACAACAACCTCAGCGTCAGTCCATTGATTCAGGAGGTTTGCATATTGACTCTTAGCTTGAACAAAGTCTCCTTCAGCTATCGTTGCATCCAACTCATCTATTAAGGGTATTAACGCTTGTAACCGGTCCTTATAGTCCGTCTTATCTACTGGATTTTCCTCTGTATCATATGTAATTAGAGTACTTGATAAAGCCGATAATTGCTTTTTAATTTCATCTGCGTCTGCTTGGTTCTTCACAGCACTTTTTACAGCCAATAATTGCTTGTCAACTTTCTTCGCAACTTCACTGTCCGTTTTTATCATTTTCCATTCTTTTTCAAATTGAGCTATATTATCAGAAACTGCGTCAAGGTCGCCGGATTTTGTCTTCATTAAACTATCGCCAATATAGACAAAAAGCTGATCATGATTTTCACCTGCTGAAACAACTCGTACTGCAGATGAAATAAATAAAAGACTGACTATTAAAACCAATATCCCACTTTTCCATTTAGAAACAGTCATACTGGTCCCTCCTTATTTATGAACTAAAATCGCCAACCCGGATACGCATCCATGCTGGCGATTTTCTCGTCTATCTTTTAAAATTCAATCACCTAAAAAGGGATTCTCCGATATAGCCACCCTTTTTCACACCTGGCAAACAAGCAAATACAGCACTACCTCGGTGAATGATATATTCATTCAGCTTATCATTTTTCGCAAGGCGTTCCTGTATAGGAACAAATTGTTTACTTGGGTTGCGTTGATAACAAATGAACAGAAGGCCAGCGTTCAAGCTTCCTGTTTTAGGATCCATTCCATCCGCATATGAATAAGGACGCCGCAGAATCTTTGCTTTTCCGTCCCCCCTGGATAGACTCATATGCGAATCTTCTGGAATAATCCGATTTCCATTCTTATCTTTAGCTTCTAAATCAACCTTATCAAATTCATTCTTCATCCCTAATGGAGCTCCACTGTCACGGTGACGGCCAAATGTATTTTCCTGCTCTTTCAATATAGTACGGTCCCATACTTCAATGTACATCTGAATTCGGCGAACAACCATATAACTGCCGCCAACAAGCCAGTCTGGACCATCCCCAGCCTTTACCCAAACATGTTCATTCATTTCACTGCTGTTCTTCTTATCCGGATTGGCAGTTCCGTCCTTAAACCCGAATAAGTTACGCGGTGTTGTTTTTTGAGAATCGGCTTGTTTAGTACGTTGGAAACCTGTTTGGGCCCAATGAATAATCGTTTTCCCTCTCCCGATTCTCACTAAGTTCCTAACGGCATGAAAAGCAACCTGAAGATCATCTGCACATGCTTGAATACAAATATCTCCACCACTCCAAGAATCTTCTAACGCATCTAAAGGGAATTTGGGCAGATCCTTTAATTCAGCAGGCTTTTTCGATTTCAAACCAAAC
The DNA here is from genome assembly GCF_001273755.1 of Peribacillus butanolivorans. Classification (GTDB taxonomy): domain Bacteria; phylum Bacillota; class Bacilli; order Bacillales; family DSM-1321; genus Peribacillus; species Peribacillus butanolivorans. The sequence continues at coordinate 57,117 of NZ_LGYA01000003.1, read as the reverse complement.
CGATCTTTACCATTCTTCGTAAATAGGGTAGGACCCACTCCAAAAGTAATCGTCAAATTAGAAGGTGACAATTCTTTTGCTTCCCCAGTATCTTTTGGAGGCATACTAGTATTTAGAGAAGCTTCACCTACCAATTTTCCCGCTGTCATCTGAGCCGCTGCTTCTGTCCAGTCCTTAAATAGCTGGATTAGGTCAGATTTATTATCTGTCGTAACTTCCAGTGCTGCAAAATAAAGGTTATCCTGAGCTTCAGTAGTAATGCCCGCTTGATTTGCCCCATAAAATGGAACAACATCATTAGTTTGTCCATTTGCCTTCGAATCAGATAGATTCAAAAGCCCACCAAATCCAGAGGCTCCTATTACGACTCCGACCCCACCAACTCCTGCTGTTTTCAACATATTGCGACGACTTACTTTTTTAGTAAAAAGCGAAGTTTCGTCATTTGGCGTGTTTTCTTTCAATTATGATTCCTCCGTTACAATCCCTATTTGCGAAAGTGGTTCAGCTAATGCATCAATGGCTTGGCTTAGCTCTTTAACCTCAGATTCTTTTAAATCCGTATAAGAGGTATAGCCATTACCTTCTTTATGCTTCTCAAGCAAGCTGTATACATCGTCAAAACGTTGTTGGATTTCCGTTACAAGCTTTTCGTCTTTTTCTTTAAGAGCTGGTGTAAGAAGTTCGTAGATTTTTTCGGCACCTTCTACATTTGCAACAAAGTCATATAAATCTGTATGAGAGTATCGATCCTCTTCTCCAGTTACCTTACTCGTAGAAACTTCATTTAATAAATCAACCGCACCTGTGATTAATAAATCCGGTGTGACCTCAACAGTTTCAACTTTGGCACGAAGCAAATTGACATCACTCATCAATTGATTTGCATACTCTTCATAACCTTTTGTTGTGTTTTCTTCCCATAAACCCATTTCAATCCGGTGGTATCCGCCCCACTCTTCATCTTTAACGTCCCCTTTACGGGCATCAATTTTGGGATCAAGATCGCCAAATACTTCTGCAATTGGTTCAGCTCTCTCATAATGCATACGGGCTGGTGCGTATACTTCCTTCGCTTTTTCAATATCACCTGACGTTACAGCTGTCGTAAACTCTTCAGTCGCTTTTACAAACTCCTCTATTTCACCAATCGCATATTCCCGATATTCGCTAGATACATCATCTAAAGCACTCGCACTTGCACTCGTTTCTTTGGCATTCTTGTCTGCCGGCTTTACTTCTTCCTTTTCCTGTGAACAGCCAAATAGTAGGCTAGTAGATAGTAAGACTGCTAATGATGCCTTTGTTTTCTTCATATATGAATCTCCCTTTTAAATGAATTCTAGATTCATATTAGCAGACAATGAAAATCATTATCAATATAAATTTTGTTGAAAACGAGACATTTTTCATATGTTGTGGAAGAATTTGTTATATCTCTAACGTTTTTCTTTCTCATTAAAAAGGGAAAAACGCCTACTTCACACTCCTCATATCTTTAAAAGTAAAAAGAGTAGCCTTTATTTCAGCCACCCTTCCCGTTCACTCATTAACTTGTCATTTTCCTTTTCCATAATTTCTGAGATATCCTCCACAAATTGAAGGATAAATGTAAGCTCTTGCTCATTATAAGTGGAACATAGATTTTTGGTAGCCGTAGAGAGTGATTGATAATGCGATTTGATCTGTTCTTGTCTTGCGGGCATTGGGACAATCATTACCCGCCTTCCATCCAATTGATCTCGTTCCCTTTTTACATAGCAAGATTTTTCAAGACGATCGATTAGCGCCGTTACCGAGCCCGTGCTCAACCCCGTAATTTTCGATAGTTCACCGGCGGTTATCGGTCCTGTTTCATTCAATATCTCAGCAGTCTTTAAGTCCGTATGGGTAACTCCTATTTTTTGGGCCATGTTTTGTTGAAATAAAACCGATCTCATTCCATATCTTTTCAGACTATGCGTTAACTTCTCTAACAAATCTGCATTCACCATATTATCGCTTGACATAAAATACCATCCCTCTTACACTTAAATTTATCTTGAAAATCAAGATAAATGATTTTATTTTATCTTAATGGTTATCATTCATTTATGTAAATAAAATTATGAAATATTAGTATGCACTAAGGAGGAAAATAAATGAAAGAACAAAAAAACCAAAAATTCATTGTTGCCGGTTTATTATTAGGTATCTTGATGTCAGCAATGGATAATACGATTGTTGCGACTGCCATGGGAACGATCGTTTCAGATTTAGGCGGTTTCGATAAGTTTGTCTGGGTGACATCTGCTTATATGGTCGCCACAATGGCAAGCATGCCGATTTTTGGTAAGCTTTCCGACATGTATGGACGGAAGAGGTTTTTTATTTTTGGCCTCGTAGTCTTTCTAATCGGCTCTGCATTATGTGGTATGGCTCAAAGCATAGTCCAGTTAAGTATTTTTCGGGCAATCCAGGGGATTGGCGGCGGCGCTTTAATGCCAATTGCTTTTACAATCATATTCGATATTTTCCCACCTGAGAAACGCGGAAAATTAACTGGGCTTTTCGGAGCTGTATTTGGAGCTTCAAGTGTATTGGGCCCGCTTTTAGGTGCTTATATTACAGAGTATTCTAGCTGGAACTGGATTTTCTATGTCAATGTTCCAATCGGAATCATTTCTTTATTTTTCATCATGCGATATTACAAAGAGTCAGCCAATACCCAAGAACAAAAAATTGATTGGGGTGGGGCAGCAACACTCGTTATTGCCGTTATTAGCTTAATGTTTGCCCTCGAACTGGGCGGAGAGTATGGTTGGGATTCATTTCCTATCATAGGTCTGTTTGCAAGCTTTTTAGTTTTCTTCATTTCTTTTTTCTTTTTCGAAAAAAGAGCAAAAGATCCTATCATTTCATTATGGTTATTTAAAAGACGGTTGTTTGCAACCTCTCAAATCTTGGCCATCCTATATGGTGGTACATTTATTATTTTAACTGTCTATATACCAATTTTCGTCCAAGCTGTTTACGGGGGATCTGCAACAAATGCCGGGTTGATTCTTACTCCCATGATGCTTGGTTCCGTCGTTGGTAGTGCAATTGGTGGGATATTCAATACAAAGACCAGCTTCCGCAACTTGATGACAATTTCTGTCGTCTGCTATTTTGCAGGAATGCTTCTGTTAGGGACAATTACCCCTGATACCAGCAGAACTTTACTAACACTTTACATGATTCTGACTGGCTTCGGCATGGGCTTTTCGTTCTCTCTTTTGCCTATTGCTTCGATTCATAATTTGGAACCAAGATTTCGCGGATCGGCCAACTCTACAAACTCATTCCTACGTTCTTTTGGGATGACACTCGGTGTTACGATTTATGGAGCGATACAGAATAATGTATTCACAAGTAAAATGACAGACGCATTTAAAGGGATGCAGGGAGGACCGGACACATCTGTACTAATGGAAGACCCTCGTCAGCTCTTCCAATCAGATGCACGTGCCCAGATTCCGGACTTTATCCTAGATAAAATTGTTCATGCAATGTCTGATTCAATTTCCTTAATATTCACTTTGGCCCTCATCCCAATCGGTCTTGCTGCAATCACGGTTTTCTTTATGGGAAAAACAAGAGTAGAAACGCCTCCAAAAGAGGAATCGTTACAATAGACTAAAAAAGCGCAGGGCCTTCAGCGCTTTTTTAAGTTTTTATTAAGGAAAAGCGGGTACTATTTCAATAAAATACCTCTCCTCTATTTGAATAGAAAGTAAAGTTTGCTGAAAAACTATTCTACTACTAAAATAATAAGTAACACAGTCACATACCGAGGTGAGAAATTTGAAGATTGTATGTTTTGGGGATAGTTTAACCAGAGGTATTTCTTATGTTAAAGGTCGGCTTCGCATTATTAAAGACAATTATCCGAACTCTTTAGCTAAGCTTACAGAATCGTTGCCATTCGTTGAAGTATTGAATAAAGGGGTTTTCAATGACAACTCCGACCTGCTTGTTAGCCGGATCGATAAAGATGTCATGTCAGAAAATCCTGATATTGTATTAATAGAGGTTGGTGGAAACGACTGTAACTTCCATTGGGATGAAGTCGCCAAAAATCCAGAAGGTGATCATGAGCCAATTGTTCCCATCGAACGGTACCTAGAAAATATTACTCATCTTGTCAAACAGGTTCAGGACAAGCATGTCACACCTTTTCTTTTAACCCTCCCACCACTAGATCCAGCTAGGTATTACCGGTCTATTGCTGAAAGGTTCGGGCCTTCAATCGGGCATTTTGTGTCCCAAGTCGGCGGAATTGAACATTGGCATGGAATGTATAACCGCCAATTGAAAAACCTCGCTGAAGAACTTAAGGTGCCACTGATTGATGTGCGTTCCTACATTAAATCCGCTGGCGACTTGAACCACTTAATTAGCGATGATGGCATCCACCTCACTTCCAAAGGATACCAACAAATGAGTATGGCCATATTCAGTGATTTACAGAAGCATATGGCAGGGAGAGCTCTTCCACAATCTTAAACATGTAAAAAGGCAAAGCATTGGCGCTTTGCCTCTTTGGTATTACAAGCTTTTCACTTCTACATTTTCTGGAAGCTTGAAAGGGTTCTCGATATTGATACGGTCATAAAACATCATCCCGTTTAAATGATCTAGCTCATGTTGAAACACGATAGCAGCAAAGCCCTTCAGCCGCATCTCGATTTGCTCACCTTTGCTATCCAATGCTTTAATTTTAACCCGTTCATAACGAGGTACATAGCCTTTTATATCACGGTCAACAGAAAGACAGCCTTCACTTTGCGGTAAATAAATCATCGTAGCTGAATGGCTGATTATTTTCGGGTTCACAACGGCATATTCAATCAGCTTCCCTTTTTCATCCGGAAAATACATAACAAACATGCGTTTATTCAAGCCAATCTGATTTGCCGACAAACCAACACCTTCACGCAAATTGTATTTCTTTTGAAGTTTTGGGTCTTGGCTATTTTTCAAATATTGCATCATGCACTCCAGAGTTTCACGATCTTCATCTGAAATCGGCAGGCTAACTTCATCCGTTACCTGGCGCAGAATTGGATCTCCTTCTCTGACGATATCCTTCATTGTAATCAAATAGTCTTTTATAAATTTACTCATAGAACTTCACACTCTTCTACCTTTTTATTTTTTCATGACTTAGACCATTTCACTTTAGCATTTCATTTTTAAAAAGTCTAATATGCAGGTTGAAAATAGACTAGTACTCATCCCTAAGTTATTGGTATTTTGTACCTTTACATTATTTACCTAGATTTCAAGGACTAAAGACCTATAGAATACACGTTTAAATATTCTATACTGAATATATATCCTTAAAGGAGATGAAAATTTGAACTCGAATTCTAAATTTGTCTCGAAGTTGCTGCCGTTCTTAACGGCTTTCATTGTGATAATAGGTGGAATTAGTTGGTATGTTGTAACTCAATCAAAGGAAATGGTTATTCCCTTTTCTTCTGTTGAAAAGACAATTAAAGCTCAAAATGGGGCCCTTGTCTCAATAGAAGAGAAACGAAACGGTACCCTTCACATCACTACACCAGATGGAGAATATGTTTCTAATATTCCCCCCAACAGTCAAATGATCAATAAACTAGTCGAAACTTATAATGTTCAATATTCATTCTCATCAACTAATAAGTCAGCATTATGGATTTTAGGTGGATTGATGGCAGCATTAGTCACAACCATTGTTATAATACAGAAAAGGTCAAAAGGTGGATTACTTATTGGCAGCAAGAAACAAAGCATTTCTGCTCCTAGAGCTTTGCCCGAGATAACTTTGGAGGATGTAGGCGGTTTGCAAACCGAAATCAAACAAGAAATCCTGCAAACCCTAACTACTCTAAAAGAACCAGAACGTTCAGCTAAAATTGGAATTAAGCCTCCTCAAGGCATTTTATTATACGGCCCCCCAGGAACTGGGAAAACGCTTCTTGCACAGGCAATTGCAAAAGAATTGGGTGCCAACTTCTTCTCAACAAGCGGTTCGGCCTTCAACGAAATGTTTGTCGGTGTTGGAGCAGCCCGTGTCCGTAGTCTTTTTCAAAATGCACGTAAGCAATCACCAGCTGTCATTTTCATTGACGAAGTAGACGCATTAGCGGGTAAACGGAAAGCTCATGGCGGAGAAGAAGGCGAAAAAACGCTGACTGAACTACTTGTCCAATTGGATGGAGGCCATCCAAATGAAGGCATTTTATTTATTGCCGCAACAAACCGGAAAGATATGCTCGATGAGGCATTTCTTCGCCCTGGTAGAATTGATTTCTCCTTTCAAGTACCACTTCCAGATACACAGGGAAGAAAAGAAATCATTGCTATCCATACTAAAGGAAAGCGACTCGCAACAGATGTACTTGCTTCCTTGGATGAACTGGCTGAAAGCACATCAGGTTTCTCCGGAGCAGATTTAAGGTCTCTATTTGATACTGCTTCCCGTCATGCTCTCAGAAATGAACAGGAAATGATTCGCAAACAAGATCTCGATTATGCCATTGACCGTACAATTCTTGGTGCCACATCACGTACCTTGAATGATGTAGATACTAAACGCCGCGTGGCCATCCATGAAAGTGGACATGCTTTGATTGCAGCCCTAACCAAACCTGGCTCTGTTCGAAAAGCTACCATCATACCACGTGGTGAAGCTCTTGGATATGTAGCACCGATTCCGAAAGAACTTCATTTATCTACAGCAAGTGAATTACTTGATCAAGTCAAAATGATTTTAGCAGGTGGCGTTGCAGAAAGAATGTATTTAGGGGAACACAGCATCGGTGTAGGCGGCGACGTACAACAGGCGAAACATCTGCTTGAGCAAATGGTCGATACCGGAATGCTCCAAGATGGATTTACCCTAACATTTAATAAAGGCGAGAAAGAACAAAAAATGCAGGAACTGTTCACAAAAGCGATTCAGGAAACGGAAAAATTGCTCGATTCAAATCGCCCGCAGTATGAAGAGCTGGTCGAAGAGCTACTGAAAAAAGAAACGCTTGAAGGGACGGAAGTTCAAAATATTGTTGATGCTTCACCTCAGGAACTGGTTTTGGTTTAATTTAAAAGAAGGCGTCCTATTGGACGCCTTCTTTTTTACTGCTATTTAAAGTTTTTCCAACTGAATGATGTCTGCTGTATTTTGTTTCTGGAACCCTGTCTTCTGTAATTTTACTGCCGTTCCTTCAGGTAAGTTAGTGAATATGATAGGAGTGACAGTAGACGGAGCATTTCTTTGTATGAAATCTAGGTCAACTTCCAAAAGAGGCGTTCCTTTTGTTATCTTTTGACCTTCTTGTACAAGAGATGTAAAGCCTTCTCCATTTAATTTAACTGTATCTAAACCAACATGGATTAGAATTTCCAGACCATTATTCATTTTCAATCCCAAGGCATGCTTTGTTGGGAAGATACTGAACACTTCCCCATCAATTGGTGATACGAGTGTCCCATTTACCGGCTCAATAGCGAAGCCGTCACCCATCATTTTCATAGCAAACACTTGATCAGGAACTTGGTCTAACGGCAAAACATTACCTTCTAACGGTAGAACAAAATCATTTACACCTAAAGCTTGGTTTTCTTCTACTGTTTCAGCCATTACTTGTGCTGATGGATTTGTTTTAACTTGGCTTGGATAAGCATCATTCTTTACAAGTTGTTTCATCGCATTGGCAACAAATTCTACATTTGTTCCAACAATGACCTGAACACTTGATTTATTTAACTTCATCACGCCACGTGCACCATGTCTTTTTAATGCTACTTCATTCACATTATCTGAATTGCCAACCTCTAAACGTAACCGTGTTGCACAATTATCTATAACTTTAATGTTTTCTTTACCGCCAAGGTCTTGAATGAAAAGTGACCCCATATCGGCATATTTATCCCCTGTTTTCACAACAGTATCTTCTTCTGCTTCTTCCTCATCATCTTCACGACCAGGTGTTTTTAAATCCATAATTTTTATAACAAAATAGAAAATCACAAAGTAAATTGCAGCGTAAACTAATCCAATCGGTATTAACCATAGTGGTTTTTGAGCAATACCAAAGTTCAAGAAATAATCAATGGCTCCTGCCGAGAATCCAAAACCATGATGGATATCCAATAGAACAGCGAGAGCTAATGAGATCCCAGTTAAAATGGCATGTATTACATATAATACTGGAGCAATGAACATAAACAGAAATTCAATTGGTTCAGTGATTCCTGTTAAGAAAGAAGTGAAAGCTAAACCAACCAGCATCCCCGTTACTAATTTACGTTTCTCTTTCTTAGCAGCTGCAATCATCGCTAATGCTGCTGCTGGTAAACCGAACATCATGATAGGGAAAAATCCTGTCATAAATGGCCCAGCAGTTGGATCACCTGCGAAGAAACGGTTTATATCACCAGTTGCTCCATTGTATTCACCAAAAACAAACCATACCATACTATTCAAGACGTGATGCAAACCTACTGGAAGCAATAAGCGATTCAATACGCCAAATACACCAGCACCTAAAGCTCCTGCACCTGTAATCCAGTCTCCAACGTTATTGATTACATCTTGAATTGGCGGCCATACAAAACCAAATATTCCTGCCAGTATTATCATCGCTAACGATGTAATAATCGGAACAAATCGTTTCCCTGAAAAGAATCCAAGCCATTCAGGGAGTCTTATTTCTGAGTATCTATTATATAGGAAGGCAGCAACTATACCTGATATAATCCCACCTAAAACAGCCATGTCGATATCTTTATTAATTGCTTGTGTACCATTCGTTAAAACAAAGTAACCAACAAGACCAGCTAATGCCGCTGCACCGCTTCCGTCTTTAGATAATCCTATCGCTATACCTAGAGCGAACAGTATGGCAAGATTATCAAAAATCGCTTTTCCTGCGGCAGCTATAAATGCAATATCAAGTAAATCCGGTTGACCTAGGCGAAGCAATAAAGCCGCTGCAGGCAAAACAGCGATCGGTAACATCAAAGCTTTCCCAATCTTTTGTAAAAAATTTAACATCGAACTCATCTCCCTTGTTCCTAACTTCTTTTGATTCAGCAGAACGACAAGACGTATAAAGCGTTTTCATTTTGTCAATATAATAACTTTTCTTTGGACTATACTAGCATAGAAAATATATAGATGTCTATACCAATTTATTTGAAAAATATACTACATTCATCGAAAATAAAGCAAAAATATCATTTTTATTTCCGATACTCCATAACTGGTCTAGACAACTTATAATAAAAGCGATAAAATGAGGGCAAAATATATGAGACCAATTTATGACTCATTCATTAAGTTTTACTTTCATAAAGGAGATTATGTATGAAAACATTCATTATTAATAATCTAATAGTTTATAGCGAAAAGGAAACATACAAAAATGGGTACATTAAAGTCGTCGACGGAAAAATTGCCGAAGTAGGTCCAGCCAACCAATACAAACATGACGATGATGCTAAAGTAATTACACTTTCACCGGATTATCAGGTAATTCCAGGTGCCATCGATATTCATATTCACGGGGCATCTAATGCTGATGCAATGGACGCCACATATAAAGCTTTATCTACAATGGCAGAAACTCTTCCAAAAGAAGGAACCACCAGCTTTCTGGCCACTACAATGACTCAATCGACAGATGCCATTGAATCAGCACTTCTTAATGCGGGTAATTATATCGGAAATCAAACACAGGATCACGCTGAAATAGTTGGGATTCATTTAGAAGGTCCTTTCATTTCACCAGCACGTAAGGGAGCACAGCCTGAAGAGTACATCGTTGATCCTGATGTTCCTCTATTTAAAAGATGGCAGGAAATTGCCCAAAATCAGATCAAGCTTGTAACGCTTGCACCTGAACAACAAAACGGATTAGATCTTGCAGCTCACTTAAAGGATACATGCGTCGTCGCTTCCATTGGACATTCAGATGCAACGTATGACCAAATAGGTGAAGCGATTTCTGCAGGGACTACTCACGTCACGCATCTTTATAATGGGATGCGGGGTCTTCATCACCGGGAGCCTGGTGTATTAGGTGCTGCTTATCTTAGAGACGAGCTGTTTGTTGAACTTATTGCTGATGGCATTCACTGCCGACCGGAAATGGTGAAGTTAGCTTATAGCCAAATTACCAGTGACCGGATGATCTTGATAACGGACTCGCTTCGTGCCAAATGGCTTGAAAAGGGTACCTATGATTTAGGCGGCCAGCCCGTGTATGTTAACGAAACGACAGCAACCCTATCAAATGGAACACTCGCAGGCAGTATATTGAAAATGAACGATGCCATTAAGAACACCTTGCAATATACAGGTTGTTCCATGACTGACATTATTAAAATGACGGCAGAAAATCCTGCCAAACAGCTTCGGATTTTTGATCGAAAAGGTAGTATACAGGTTGGAAAAGATGCTGATCTTGTAATATTAAATGAAAAATTGGATGTTGAAATGACGTTCTGCAGAGGTAAATTAGCATTTAAAAAGGAGAATGTATAATGAATATTATTAAAGTGCAGGATTACAAAGAAATGAGTCAGTCAGCTGCAAATATAGTCATTCGAAAAGTTAAAGAGAATTCGAAAATCAAGCTCGGTCTTGCAACAGGCGGGACGCCAAAAGGGACGTACGATGCGCTAATTGAAGATCACATGCAAAATAATACTTCTTATGAAAACGTAACATCATTTAATCTTGATGAGTATATCGGCTTAGATTCAAATGATCCAAACAGTTATCATTATTATATGGACCAGTCATTATTTGCTCATATTAATATAAATAAAGAACAAACTTATCTCCCAAATGGTGCAGCCGATAATCTGGACAAGGAATGTACTCGTTTTGACAAAATGATTGAAACATTGGGTGGAATTGACCTTCAAATACTTGGAATTGGACAAAATGGTCATATTGGTTTTAATGAACCAGGAACTTCTTTCTCGTCTGGTACACATGTAGTTGCACTTGAGGAATCAACTCGACAAGCGAACGCACGCTATTTCGACTCCATCGACGAAGTACCCACACATGCAATTACGATGGGTATTGCCACAATAATGAAAAGTAAAGAAATTCTGCTACTAATATCAGGAGAAGAGAAAGCTGAAACCTTGAAGAAATTAATACACGGGGAAATAACAGAGGAATTTCCTGCATCTATTCTTAAAAAACATAATAATGTTACAATTATCGCAGACCAAAAAGCGTTATCTGGAGTGTTAATACCCTAAAGGAGCGAAAATCAATGATTGATAAAAACTCACCTCTTCCAATTTATTTTCAAATCGAAGAACAAATAAAAAGACAAATAGAAAGTGGTGAGTTCCAAGCGCACAATGCCCTTCCATCTGAACGTGAATATGCAGAACAATTCGAAATTAGCCGAATGACTGTCCGTCAAGCCATAAATAACCTAGTTAATGATGGATACCTATATCGTCAGAAAGGCAGAGGAACCTTTGTAGCTGATAAGAAGCTGGAGCAGCAGCTTAATGGACTGACTAGCTTTACAGAGGATATGAAAGCCCGAGGGTTAAACCCAAGCAGTAAATTGCTGAGCTTCGAAATCATTCCGGCAAATAAAAAAATTGCTAATGAACTGCACATTTCCACTTATGCTCCTGTTTATGAAATAAAGCGGATACGCTTGGCCGATGACGTTCCAATGGCACTCGAAACGATGTATATGTCTGCGAATTTAATTAAGGGATTAACTGAAGAAATTATCAACCTGTCCCTTTACCAATATATAGAAAATTACGCTAAACTTAAAATCGACTATGCTACGCAAACATTAGAATCAGCGATTGCTTCAGATACAGAAATTACCCATTTAGCGATTCCTAAACATTCGCCCATTTTATTCATTCAAAGGAATACGTTTTTACAAGATGGAACCCCCCTAGAATATGTTAAATCAGCTTATCGTGCAGACAGGTATAAGTTTACAATCAACATTACTAGATAATTTGAATATTTTTACCTGATATGCAAGTAAGGACAAATTCATCACTATAATCTTTTAATGCTAAAGGTAATCGGAGGGTGTCACATATGAACTCATATTTTGAAGCAGTGCAGGATTTACTCTCAACTGTGGTAGAACAGGAAAATCTTTCGATTAAGGAATCTGTGGAACACATCTCAAAAGCAGTAATGTCAGATGGAATCATCCATTTGTTCGGAAGCGGACACTCTCATATATTGACAGAAGAGGTATTCTACCGCTCAGGAGGGTTAGCAGCCATTCGTCCTATTTTCGTTGAAGATTTGATGCTTTTTAAGGGAGCATCAAGGTCATCGCAACTTGAAAGACAAAATGGCCTATCAGAGAAATTCATGAATGATGAGGATATCCGTCCTGGTGATGTCTGTATCGTCATTTCATCCTCTGGTGTGAATCCCGTTCCCATCGATGTTGCTACAATCGCAAAAGAAAAAGGCGCCTTTGTTATTGGATTGACTTCACCTGAGTATGCTAACAGTTGTTCTTCACGGCATAAACAGAAACTTTATCTCCACGATGTCGTTGATTTAGTCATAGACAATCATATTTCCAAAGGTGATACATTACTGAAATCAAACAGTATATCATTTGGATCTGGATCGACTGTAATTGGAGCTGTCCTTCTAAATATGATTTTCACCCAAGTCATTGAGACCATTATTAAATCAGGGGTGACCCCTCCCGTTTTCCTGAGTGGGAATATCGAAGGGGCAGATGAACACAATCAAAAACTAATCGCGAAATATAAAAAAAGGATTCCCCAATTGTGAATCCTTTTACCCAAAAAGAATACATAAGTTTTTTGTTTCGTTAGTTCCATATGCAAAATTAAAAGAAGGCATCCATACGGATGCCTTCTTTTAATTTTAGAGGTACTCCCTTTTATTCCTTGTTTTTATTATACAAGTTTAAGCTATGGTAAATAAGGGAAAACCCTAATAAGCAATCAATCTACTATTCTTAGAGGAGGAAATATAGATGACACAACCAACTATTGAAACTGAAACGAATAGCAAACTGTTAAAAGGTATTCTTATAGGCGGACTTGTAGGTGGTGCTTTAACCTTACTTGACTCTAACAAAAGGAATAAAGTTAAAAGATCGGCAATCCTTTTAAAAGACAACTCCGTGAATATGATTGAACAAGTTAAGGAAAATCCAGACGAAGTGAAGGAACAGATGGTATCTGACGTTAAAGAAGCAACAAGTGAATTAAAAGGCATCAGCTCCAAAGCTGTAGTGGCGGGAAAACAATTGAAAGAAACCCCTGCTCAGTCATTAAAAGATGACAATAAAAAAGGAGAAAAAGAAAGTGATGAACTAGTTACAAAATCAGAACTCTCTAATGAAAAGTCCATTTCATCTAACTTCTAACAAATAAAAAAGGAGAAGAGGACATTACGCCTCTGCTCCTTTTTTCTAAATATGGTCCTATCCTCTTCAATGATCATATTTTCAAAAAGATTACTAAATACAATGGATAGTGTTATAAAAAAGATGGTCCAAAGTGGATGTTATTCGATTTGGAATCATCCTTTTCACCCCTTATTCAGTACCTTCTAATTTATTCGTTATCTCATGATCTTCTTTTACTTCAGCTAACCAAACAGAATATTCCTCTTGTAATCTTTCAGAAAGAAGCGTTTCTTTAATTTCTTTTTTACTGTCTTCTAAATTAGCTTTTTTCGCTTCCTTCTTACCGGTTACTTTTATGATATGGTACCCATAATCGGATTTAACTGGATCACTGACTTTATCTATATCAAGATCAAAGGCAACGTCTTCAAATTCCTTCACCATATCACCTTTACCAAAGTATCCTAAGCTTCCACCCTTTTCTGCCGTTTCTGTATCAGTAGAATATTCAGCTGCCAATTTAGCAAAATCGCCACCTTCTGCAATTTCTTTCGCAACTTTCTTAGCCGTTTTTTCGTCATCAACTAAAATATGACTAGCTTCCACTTGTTCTGCTTGAGCAAAGGTATCTTTATTATCTTCAAAATACGTGCTGATTTCATCATCTGTCACGGTAATTCTCGGTTCAATCAATTTTTTCGTTTGAAGATAAACCACGATGTCTTTTTTCAAGGCATCCATGGAAGAACCGCTTGCTTCCAATTGTTCTTTGAACGCTTTTTCATCACCATAGGATTCTACCAGAGTATCGATCTCTTTCTGGATTTCTTCATCCTTAATTTTAATTCCCTCTTTTTCCGCTTCCAATGCAACCAATTTATTTGTAATTAATAAGTTTAATGTATCTGCTCCATACCCCTCAACAAGCGCGTCATAAAGCTCATCCTTATTGATTTTCTCTCCATCCACGCTCGCCATTGTCTTATCTGTAGACGAAATCATCGCAAATACCATGATACCGGCAATGATTAAACCGCTTCCTGCCCAAATATATGCCTTCTTGCTTCTTAATAGTTTCATGAATACTCTCCTTAATTTTTCTATTATAATAGCTTGGAAATATTAATAAATCCTTAAGATTTTACTCCCACTGCTATATGCACCATATCCTGTCATTATACTAACATACTTACCTCTCAACTTATATTTTAGAGTACTTTTACTAAAGGCTGATCGTCTACCCTCTGACCAGTTCAATAAAGATTCGTTATTCCAAAGATGATAAGTTATATCATAATACTGAACTTTTGAGTGATGTTAACAGAGTGATGATGTACTTTTCTATGTTTAGCACGAAAACCCCATTAGAACTTGTCACAAACTTAGAAACGAAAAAGCATGGTGTAAGAAGAGGATTCCTCTTACACCATGCTTTTTTTGTGTTATTTACGATGCATTTTGAATTCCAAAAAGAGTTCATTGTAACGGGCTAAGTTTTTCTTCCCAAGGTTTTCGTACACTTCCAGTTTCTCTGTTAATTCTGGTGATGGATAAAAACGTTCATCCTTCACTACTTCTTCCGGCATATATTTCAACGCTTCTTTATTAGGAGTTGAGTAGCTAACATATTCAGCATTTTGTGCCGCTACTTCTGGATCCAGCATGAAATTGATAAACTGATGAGCCGCGTCCACATTTTTGGTCGTTTTCGGTATAACCATATTATCGAACCATAAATTGGACCCCTCTTCTGGCACCACATATTCAAGATCTTCATTTTCAGCCATAATTTCAGAAGCTACTCCAGACCAAACCAGACCAATCGCCGCCTCCTGTGCTTCCAATAGCATGCGGCTTTCATCCCCTACAATTGCTTTAATGTTCGGAGTGAGTGTATCTAGTTTGGCTTTTGCCTCTTGAAGATGTTCTTCATTCGTATCATTCAGAGAATAATTCAAAGAGTTCAGGCCCATACCCATTACTTCTCGGGCACCATCTGTTAAGAGGATTTCATTTTTCAAATCATTATCCCATAAATCTGCCCAGGCTGTAATCTCTTTACCACCAAGCATCTTAGAATTATAAACTATACCAACAGTTCCCCAGAAGTAAGGAACGGAAAATTTATTTTCTGGATCGAACGGCAGGTTGATAAATCGCTCGTCGATATTTTTCAAATTAGGAAGCTTTGAATGATCCAAGGGAACAAGTAAATCTTCTTCACGCATTTTATCAATCATATATTCGGACGGGATAGCGATATCATAAGTCGTACCGCCCTGTTCGATTTTGGTCATCATTGCTTCATTAGAATCGAACGTCTCATATATGACCTTGATGCCTGTTTCTTCTTCAAAACGGTCGATTAAATCAGAATCGATGTAATCGCCCCAATTATAGATGGTAAGCGTATAGCTGCTCGTAAAACCCTGCGATGTATTCAATCTTGAAATCGCATATAAAAGCAGGGCAGATACGACAGAAATGACTAAGAACATTTGGACGAGCTTTTTCATCGTCTCCCCCCCATTCCCGTCTGCCTGACTCGTTGAGTAATAAAATAATAAACGACAACCAACAGAAGTGTTACTGCGAACAGCAATGTCGATAACGCATTAATATTTAATGAAATTCCACGGCGCGCCAATGAATAGATTTCCACGGAAAGGGTGGAGAATCCGTTACCGGTCACAAAAAATGTAACCGCAAAATCATCGAGTGAATAAGTCAAAGCCATAAAAAACCCAGCAAAGATACCTGGTAAAATGTAAGGCAAGATAACCTTCGTCAATACATCCCACCGACTTGCCCCTAAATCACGGGCAGCATCGATTAAGGTCGGACTCATCTCCTGAAGTTTTGGAAGCACGAGTAGAACAACAATTGGAATACTGAAGGCGATGTGTGACAACAGTACGGAGTAAAACCCGAGCTTGATTCCGGCCATTGTGAAAAGAATCAGGAAGGAGGCACCAATAATCACATCTGGGCTGACGATCAATACGTTATTCAGAGACAATAAAGTATTTTTTGCTTTACTGCTCGTAAAGGACCGGATTCCAATTGCTCCAATCACGCCAATGATCGTAGCGATTAGTGCAGATAATAAAGCAATCACAAGTGTATTTAATACAATGATCAACAACCTTGTATCTTGGAACAGCTCCTTATACCATTCAAAGGTAAACCCTTTAAAGTCATACATCGTACCACCGCTGTTAAACGAGTAAAATACTAAAAAGAAAATCGGTGCATAGAGAACGAGAAAAATCAAAACGAGAAACGCTTTTGATAAAGGTGATAATTTATTACTCATTTTACACACCCTGCTTTCGGTTACCCGTTACAAACATAATCAGGAACATTATAATAATCAAAAAGACAGCAATTGTGGAACCCATTCCCCAATCCTGTGTCACGAGAAAATGCTGCTCGATTGCCGTACCAAGGGTAATGACACGATTACCGGCAATCAACCTTGTCAGCATGAACAATGAAAGTGCTGGGATGAAAACGACCTGGCACCCCGTCTTAACACCATCGATTGTTAACGGGAAAATCACGCGGCGGAATGTCATCCATCGGGACGCTCCTAAGTCATTCGCTGCATCTAAAAGTGTTGGATTCATTTCGTCCAGTGCATTGAATATCGGTAAGATCATGAACGGGATAAATATATAAACCGAAACGAATATGAAACTGAAATCTGTAAAGAGAATTTGCTGCTTCCCAATTCCTATCGCTTCTAGAAAACCATTCGCCACACCATATGTGCCAAAAATACCGATGAAGGCATAAGCTTTTAAGAGTAAATTAATCCAAGAAGGTACGATGATCAATAACAGCCACAACTGCTTATGTTTGGTTTTTGTCAACAAGTAAGCAGTCGGATAGGCCACTAACAGCGATATTCCTGTAATTAAAAAAGCATACCAAAATGAGCTCAAAGTCATTTTTAAATAAACGGGTGTAAAGAATTTTTGATAGTTAATCAATGATAGATTTCCTTCGATATCAAAAAAAGAATAATAAAGGATGAGCAGAATAGGCGCAATAACAAATAGAGCAATCCATAGGACATAAGGAATGAAGTAAATATTACGGGACATTTTATTCTGCATGACTTTCCCCATCATGATACGCTTCTAGACGCTTATCGAATTCTTCCTCTGTTTCACCTAACCTCATGACATGAATTGCTTCAGGATCGAAATACAGTCCAATTTCGTCTCCAACTGTCGCCTTTTTAGTAGATTGGACAAGCCATTCATTACCATCATGGTCATAGCAGCTGATTTCGTAATGCACACCACGAAATAGCTGAGAATCCACTCGAACCTGCAGTTTCCCGCGATCAACAGAAGTAATCTCTAAATCTTCTGGACGGATGACAATATCCACTGCTTCATTACGATTCAAACCTTGGTCGACGCATTCAAATTGCCTTCCGACAAATTCCACTAGATAATCTTCAATCATTTTTCCTTTTACGATGTTAGACTCACCAATGAAATCGGCAACAAATCGATTCAGCGGCTCATCATAAATATCCGTAGGCGTCCCACTTTGCTGAATTTTCCCTTTGTTGAGAACAAAGATTTCATCCGACATCGCGAGTGCTTCCTCTTGGTCATGAGTGACGAAGATAAAGGTGATTCCAAGCCTTTGTTGTAGTTCACGTAATTCATATTGCATTTCTGTACGCAATTTCAAATCAAGGGCAGATAACGGTTCATCAAGAAGGATAACTTCTGGTTCATTAACAATCGCTCGGGCAATCGCTACCCGTTGGCGCTGACCGCCGGACATTTCCCTGATTTCACGTTTTTCATAGCCCTCCAAATTTACGAAGCTCAGAGCTTCCTTTACCTTTATTTCTACATCCGCATTTTTCATTTTTTTGATTCTGAGCCCGAATGCCACATTTTCAAATACATTTAAATGCGGAAAAAGTGCATAATCTTGAAAAACCGTATTAACTTGTCGTTTATTGGCTGGAACATTATTGATTTTTTTTCCTTCAAAATAAATATCGCCCTTGGAAGCTTCCGTAAATCCAGCAATCAAGCGAAGGATAGTGGTCTTGCCACAGCCTGAAGGACCTAAGAGTGTGTAGAACTTGCCCCTCTCAACTTCAAAACTAACATTATCGAGAACAACGGTATCATCATCAAATTGCTTTGTAACGTGTTCGAAGCGTATAATCTTCTCGTTTGTCATAGCTACTTCCCTCTTTCCATTACCTTAATAATCTATTTTTACCCTAAACAAACAGCAGCATATGTTTTGGTTTCTATAAATATGATTCCGTCACCACAAGCAATAACTCAGATGGACCATCAAAATCATTGATGATTTGGTGTTCATCAGATGCATGAAAATAAATCGATTCCCCGGCTTTTACGAGATAAGTATGTGTACCTAGCTTTACAATAACTCTTCCGCTTAATACATAACCGAATGTTTCCGACAAGGATGGTTCGAATTTTTTGAATTCCCCTTTTTCCTGAAGAGTCAGGCGAATTGGTTCCATTTCCTTCTCATTCGATTCAGGTACAAGCCACTGAATTTGATAGCCTCGTTCCTCATCGATAAAAAATGTTTGTGCCTCTTCCTCATAAACTACTTTCTGGACCTGTTCCTCTTCATCGAAGAATTGCTTTGGGGTACAGCCTAGTACTTCTAAAATATTGAAGAAAGTTTCAATTGAAGGCGAACTCAAATCTCTTTCTAATTGTGAAATATACCCTTTGCTTAAATCAGTTCTTTCTCCCAACTCTTCTTGGGTCAATCCCTTTTTCAAACGAAGGTTTTTTATTTTCTTTCCAATTTGCATAATTTTACCCTCAATCGGTTTACAAATAGTAAACTTAAAGTTTAATTTAACGAATATTATTATACAGGAAATGCAGGAAACTTCAAACGAAATTTCCAGGATAGCAGATACAAAAAAGGGACTGCCCCTCTGGCAGTCCCCCTTTACAACTTCGCATAAATCTCTTGTGCTTTCTTTTCCCCATCTGCAATACAGTCCGGTATTCCGACACCATTGTATGAACAGCCAGCAAGTAAAACATTCGGATAATTCTCGGCGATTTTAGCCTCCAACGATTGAACAATGTGAGGATGCTTTATATGGTAATTCGGCATATCTTCATGCCATTTTGTTACTTCACTAGTTATAGGAGTCCCGGAAATACCCAAGCTATTTTTAATATCACCTAAAGCCACCTGTATTAATTCCTGTTTCGTTAGGGACTGTAATCGATCATAGTCTGGACTTGAGCTTTTATAAAAGAGCCTTACTAAAAGCTGACTGTTTTCAGAGGTATGCCCCCATTTCCTGCTCGTCCACGTACAGGCGTTACAAATTAAATCACTATTATCACCAGCAATGAAACCTGTCCCATCATTAGGAAGCATGCTATCTGGTATATCAAACCCAAGATAAATGCTAATCATCGAGCTATTGATTAAGCCCGCGAAGTCTTTATCCAGCTCCTGATCACCCAATAGTTTCTGGGCAATAGTGTGCGGCGTACTCAATACGATGAAATCCGTTTCTAGCATTTCACCATTTGCCAATGAAATTATATACCCTTCATCATTCTTTATTATTTTTTCCGCCTGGGTCCCTTTTAAAATTTCTACCATATCGAGACTTTCCTCAATACGGTCAATCAATACAGATAAGCCATTTTTAAATGAAAGGAACTTCTTATTTCCCTTACTCTGGTATTTCTGCTTATTTTCAGATAGACCGCGTATGATGCTGCCATATTCATTTTTATAATCCAGCATCTCTGGCAGTGTTTTAGCAATGGTCAATTCATTCAATTTCCCTGAATAAACACCCGATAGGACAGGTGAAATTTGTTTTTGCACCAATTCCTTACCTAAGAAACTTTCAAGAAATAAGCCGATTGAGTCATTCTTCGTAAACGTCTCATTTTTTGTATAGAAATCCTTTAAGGCGTCGACCTTCCCTTGTGCAGATACAAGTTCACTCTCCGCCAGAGACTCTACGCTCATTGGAATTCCAAATAAGGCATCTTCCGGGATTTTCTTTAGCACGCCATCCGTATGGATAAATGATTTTCCTGTAGCATTATAGACCACTTGATCCTCTAGGTTCAATTCTTTAAGAAATGGTTTTATATTTTGTTTCCTGGCGACAATCGAATCGGCACCCGCTTCTATTTTAAATGGCCCGTCATGCACGGTCCTGATTTTACCACCTAATTCCTCATTACCTTCTATTAATATTAATCGTACGGAGAGACTGTCCGCTTTAGCTGCTTTTTGTAAATAATACATGGTTGATAAACCTGTAATGCCTCCACCTACGACTACGACTGTTTTCATTAGGACTACACCTCGATTAACGAAATTTTCATTAAGTAAAGTGTACCATAAGGCAGCCGTATTATTAAAAGCGACCCCCTAAATCATCAAGTTTCCTAATGAAGCTTGTAACAAATTGGACAAAGAAAAAGACCTTCCCTGTTTCGAAAAGTCTAATTGCCCTATGCATATATCAGTTGTTACCTATTTAATAATTCGTAATCGAATGAATCTGTATTTACGTGTGGTTCCTTTTTCTTTTTTTCCAATCAGAAGGAAAGCAATACCCTTCACAAATCAACCCATCAAATGCAATCTCATAATCTATATTCCATTATCTCCATCCACCCGCTTCTTCCTTCTTTTTGAATTCCTGTATCTTGAAATCCCGATTTCTCATAAAGAGTTTTCGCTATCACGTTCATGGCGTCCACTGCAAGAATAATCGAATCTTTGTTTGGAAAAATCCCCTTTGCGAATTCTGGAAGGACTTGCAAGGCTTTCTTCGCAATCTTTTTGCCTTGGTGCTTTTGATCAACGAGAAATCCACGGAGTAAAATTGCTTTATTATTGTTGGTGAAAGGGCTAATGTTTTCTCCAATGTGTAAAACGAAAAAACCAACAGGGATACCATCAGCCCATATAACGAAAGGATGCCTGTCCACATCTTCCCGGCAGTATTGTAGTGACTGTTCCGGTAGAGCTGAAAAGGAGGTTTGTGTTTCCGGTAAATAAAACTGTGACAGCTCCTGATGATGTTCCCGCAGATAAGGCGTTAAAGCGATGGTCTCGATTTTCTGATCCTGTTCCACCTGATCACACTCCTTCAATATTGAATACCTTAATAATTCGATACTTCCTCCGAAAATCCCTCCACTAACTGGAAGAAGCGCTGCCGAAGATATCGGCAGCGCTTCTTCATATATTCAGTGAGTGTTTTCATTGATTGTTAGTGCTTCACGTAAATTGATTTGCTGGCGGAGTATATTGGCGACATCACGGGAAATTTGTCGTTTTTCAAACATATCCTGTACTTCGTCACGCTCTGCCTGAATCGCTTTATAGAATAGCTCTCTTTCATATTCGACCATTTTACTGGGAACACGGCCTCTATTTTCTCGTTTGCATCTTAAAATAAGCACTTTATACTCTTCAATAATCATGGAAGACGTCTCATGGTTTTCTGAAGTAATCCCGGCTTGGATCTCTTGGATGGCAGCTTTATACATCCTGACTTTAAGGTCTCTTACCTTTACCAATCTCTCTAAATTGATTCTTCTTATTTCATTTTTATTAGGGAAAAATAATTTAAAAACTCGCAACATACTTCTTCTAAAAAGTGTTACTGTCCTGAAAAAACGGAATTTCATTAGGTTTGTGACCGCGCCTTCCATACGTTGAATATATTCCTTGCATATAAATGCCGTTTCTCGGTCCACTTTCTCATCTTTAATAAGTTTATCTAGGAATCTTTGCTCTGCCTCAAGAGCTTTAAAGCGAAGAACCCTTTCTTCCTCTCTTAGTGCAGCAGGCTCTTTCTCTTGTTCTACATAGGACAGTGCGTTGATTTTCGTATGATATCTTGAAATGATCGATAAAGCCGCTTCTCGGTTTTCATCTGTCATTTGGGATTCTACAACTCGAATCGCCGCTTGATGTGTGTGAATGGTAGCCGATTTTGTTTTATCAGCCTGCTTATCTACGATTTCCACTTCTTCTGATCTTGCTACAATAGGTAGAAATACACTCGCAACAATCAAGGTCAATAGTATAACCCCTGCTGCAATAAAGATGATTAACGAGCGCTCTGGGAAAGGACTTCCATCTGCCAATACGTATGGAATCGAAAATGATCCAGCTAATGTTACCGCTCCTCGTACTCCGGAAATGGTAATGATTCCGGCCGCTTTCAAGTCTGGTTTTTGGGCTCCAGCTTTTTTTGTGATCCAGCCAATCGACCAAGCTGCGATAAGCCAAATGAATCGTAAAACAAAGAGGAACAGTGTAATAATCACAATATAAATAATAACTTGTCCATTATTGAAAGCTGGATCTTCAAATATAGTTTTCGCCACGCTTGGAATTTGCAGGCCAAGTAAAACAAACACAAGTCCATTTAGTACATACAAAATGACAGACCATGTACTCTTTGAAACAACCTGCAGTTCTACCGTCGGTGATAATTCCCGATCCCGTTCAATGGCATGGACAATTCCCCCGGCCACAACTGCTAAAATTCCAGAAAGGTGAAAATGTTCCACAGCGAGGAAAATTATAAAAGGAGTCAGGATTTGGATTAGCATGTGCATCGTAACATCTTCCATTCCTAAACGACGAAGAAATACACGGATTCTGATAATGATGAAGGCAATAAATGCTCCACCTACAAACCCACCAATTGAAATCCATATAAAACTAAACGTTGCATCCACTAGGGAGAAAACACCAGTGACTGTAGCTGCAACAGCAAATTTAAAGGCCACAAGACCTGAAGCATCATTCATTAACCCTTCGCCTTCAAGAAGATGCATTATGCTCTTCGGCAGCTTAACGCGGCTCGCCAAAGCGCTGACTGCCACTACATCGGTAGGTGACAAAATGGCAGCTAAAGCAAATGCAGCCGGAAGTGGAATCGAAGGAATCATCCAGTTGATTAGATAACCTCCGGCCCAAACCGTTATGAATACTAGGCCTAATGCAAGCATGAGAATAGGCGCTCTCAGCCTCCATAGGGCTGTACGGGGCACATTCTTCCCATCGTTGAATAAAAGAGGGGCGATAAATAACAGCAAAAACAGCTCTGTCTCCATCTCTACGTGGATACCAAAAGGTAAAAGCGCCAGCACAACACCCAGCGTTATTTGAATTAACGGTACAGGTATAAAGGGTATAAAATGGTTAATTACATTAGACATTCCAATTAAAATTAGAAGGGCTAATATAACAAGAAAAAACTCCATACAAACATCAAACATCCTCTCTCATCTATTTTCATAACTATAAGCGTACCATATATATACCCCTTCATTCATTCAATAACTATTATTTCCTAGAAGCACCCGGAATAATGATACCTTTTTATAAAAGCAAGTGACCCTCACGTTGCGGGATAGATAAAGTTGAATATTAAGGTGATTGGCGGCATTTACCCTATCAGCTTTTTCCGATTAGTGTACTCGACTTCTATACCTATACATTCATATTGTTCGCGGAACAAAAAGACGAAGGTGTTTGTGCAACACATTTGCCTGAAAAGGTAAAAGAAACCCTTCATCGCCATCAATATGGATTGCAAGTTCCTCTGATGTAGATAAATGCAGCTTAGAAGTTTGAATATATTCTACTTCTTCGTGTCCCTTTATCTCGCCCTTTATTAAACTCGGAATAATCTTGATAATAAGCGGAAGGGATAAATCTTTAATAATAAATGTGTGCAACTTTCCATCATTTACTTTCGCCTCGGGTGCAAGTTGTTCGAAACCGCCGACTGAATTAGTCATCGTGGCAATTAATAAATATGCCTCTCCCAACCACCTTCCCTGATCATGTTCAACAGTTAAAGAAAACGGAGTCTTTTTGACTAATGTTTTTGCTCCTTCTATAAAATAGGCAAGTGAGCCCAGACGAGTTTTTTGCTCAACGGTCACATTAGAGGTAGCCTCGGCAATTGCACCGACCGCCAGCACATTCATGAAATAACGATCATTGATCTTCCCGATGTCAGCATCCTTAATCTGTGCTTCATTTAACATCTCTATGGATTTATCAGGATCCAATGGTATGCCAAGGGACCTAGCGAAGTCATTTACCGTTCCTAGTGGAATGATGCCGAAAACAGGCCGATGCTTCTGTTCGGCCAACCCATTCACTGTCTCATTTACTGTTCCATCTCCCCCCATCGAAATGACAGCATCAAATTTTTCTGCACAGGATTCCTTAGCAAACTTCATAGCATCACCTTCGACTTCCGTTTTACGAACAATCACTTGATCATAGATATCACCTAGTACCCTTTCTGCATTCGGCAAAATCTGTCCTGCCTTTTCCTTCCCTGAAGATGGATTTATGATAATCATCACTTTTGACATATGCGACCTCCCATTAATGTACTTCTACTACCAAGTTACCTCTTTACTAAAGTACTAAAACCGCACACCCTCTTTTCAGGAGCTTAATATTCATTTTTTTGAATCAAAAGTATCTGGTCATGAAAAAAAGAACGAAACACTACTGACAAGTCAGATACTTTCCTTCTTTACGATGATATTTTCCGCCGTACTTTAACAAGTTGAGAATGCAAGCCATCGTTTCATATTTCTAGTATTCACTCTGTTTTTTGCTTATCGGTGCTTAAAGGAGAAAAAGTTATATTCTTTAGTCCTGCACAGGAACTTTCATATATTAACTGCTGTCTTAAGAACTTACCGACATTTTAGAGCAAGCAGCTAAAAGACATATAGAAATAGAAACAGGTTAGCCATCAATTTGTTTTTTTGTAATTTATCTGTACTTCAATCTGTTACATAAAACACTATTTTATTTCATTGAATATTGGATAACCTTTCGTTCGCTCTTAATTTTCCTCACTTCTCAACCTATATATTTCTTCAGATTTTCACTTTTTTTAAATAAATGACCAAAAAAATATTAACAAAAACCCTATTCCTATAGGGTTTTTGTGCTCAATCTGAAATATTTTTTAAATTTTCTGTAAAATACCTATACATTTTCCAATTTCGGGTATATACTGTATTATAACAACAAGCAAACAACAATAACTGTACTATATAGAGGAGGAGCGAGACATGCAAACAAATCAATCAAGTTTATTAATAAACCATTCATTTAACCATTGCCCGGAATGTGGTGAAACACTTGTTGAACAATCAGATTCCTATCTGATAGAATGCGATCGCTGCCTTTCTAAACGTGAAGAATAAATCATTTTAAGAAAAAATATAAAAACATTTAAAGGAGGAAATAATCATGCAAACGAAAAAACCCATTGAATTTTTCAACAATATCCCTGCTAAACATTGCCCTGAGTGCGGTGATCATATTGTCGAACATGCTGAGTCCTACTTAATGGAATGTGACCGCTGTCTTACCAAACGTGAAGACTAGTTTAACCAAATTAAAAGGAGGAAACCACATGCAAACTAAAAATCCGTTAGAGTTCTTTAGAACCCTGCCACCTAAACAATGTCCCGAGTGCGGTGATCAAATCACTGAACAAGCTGAATCTTACCTCATGGAATGTGACCACTGCCTTTCTAAACGCGAAGACTACTAAACCATTTAAAGGAGGAAACCATCATGCAAACTAAAAATCCGTTGGAGTTCTTTAGAACCCTACCACCTAAACAATGTCCCGAGTGCGGTGATCAAATCACTGAACAAGCTGAATCTTACCTCATGGAATGTGACCACTGCCTTTCTAAACGCGAAGACTACTAAACCATTTAAAGGAGGAAACCATCATGCAAACTAAAAATCCGTTGGAGTTCTTTAGAACCCTACCACCTAAACAATGTCCCGAGTGCGGTGATCAAATCACTGAACAAGCTGAATCTTACCTCATGGAATGTGACCACTGCCTTTCTAAACGCGAAGACTACTAAACCATTTAAAGGAGGAAACCATCATGCAAACTAAAAATCCGTTGGAGTTCTTTAGAACCCTACCACCTAAACAATGTCCCGAGTGCGGTGATCAAATCACTGAACAAGCTGAATCTTACTTAATGGAATGTGACCACTGCCTTTCTAAACGCGAAGACTACTAAACAATTAAAAGGGGGAAACTATCATGCAAACTAAAAATCCGTTGGAGTTCTTTAGAACCCTGCCACCTAAACAATGTCCCGAGTGTGGTGATCAAATCACTGAACAAGCTGAATCTTACCTCATGGAATGTGACCACTGCCTTTCCAAAAAAGATGAATATTAAAAAAAGATACTGACATCAAGAAGCTGTAAAGGCCAACTTTTTGATGTCAGTACATTTCCGAGAAATCACCAATATATTAACTTGCCACTCCAACTCCCTTTCAGTGCATTATAAAAAGGATGTCCGTTGAACACCCTTGGTTTTTTTCTATTTACCCACATATTTATCCATATATTTCTCACTAGTCTTCCTACTACTGTTCTGTAAGTAATCCAAGGCAAAAATCATGAATTCGATGCCAAGGCGTTGATCTGAGCGCATAAAATTTGACCCTAATAGTTTTTCTAATTTTTCTAGCCGATGGTACAGTGTTTGCCGGACAATAAATAGTTGTTTTGAAGTTTCCTGTTTCGACCCATTACAAGCGAGATAGGTCTTCAAGGTAGGCATCAATTCACCGTTATTTTGTTTGTCATATTCGATAACAGGACCTAAATATTCATGAACGGTTTCTTCCAAATTACCATGCTTATTGATTAGAGAAATCATACGATACATATGTAAGTCCTGATAAAAAAAGCTTCTGTTCTCCTCTGGTAAGGTATCCTGAAGCAATAAAGTCTCACGAGCCGTTTCATAACTTTTATAAATCTCACTTAACTTTTGAACGTGTTTTCCAAACCCAATAGTAAGCAGGCTCATACGATTACGTCCGCTGACATCCATTTTCATAATACGATCCAAGGCACTTGTCACCCTTCCTTTCCAATCTTCGGATGAACGATTATCGCCTAGGATAAAGACAAGGTGCTGATGAATTTCCATAGAGAAAATCTGAAAGCCATATTGTTCAAAAACTGTCCTAAACATTATCTTAAAATAGGTTCCATCTAATTTTGCCGAACTTTTATTATACCGTGGATGTTGTTTGCAAATGCAAACAATCCCGCCATCTAGCTGCATTTTCGGATCAATATAGGAAAGCCGCTCACGGATTGCTTCGTCGCTATACTCCCCTTCAATCCAGTTTGTCAGCCATTTGCTTTCTTCTGACATTTTCTTTTCTTCTATATATAATTCCCGTAATAGATGCTGAGCCAATGCGGTGGCTGTCCGATCCAAGATCAGTGAATCAAAATCCGTCAACTCTCTATCGCTACTGCAAATGAGCAGTTCCGCATAATTCTCACCGAGCACTTGAATCGGTTGTCTAAGAACGGTTTTGTTCAAAGTTCTCTTTTCTTCATTTACTTCCACTAACATTTGATAGGTTATTTTTTTCTTTATTTTTGGAATACTGGCTATATCGTTTTCATTAAAGATAAGAATAACCTGTACATTTAAATAGTTATGGAGAAATTTTAGAATTGATTCATAATGGTCAATTTCGAGGAGATTTTTATTTAGCTGCTGGGAGTAGTTCTCTAAGTTGGAGATCATTTGATATTGTTTATTAATGATTAGGGAATGAATATCCTGAGTAATTTCTACGAATGGAACTTCTTGATGAAATAGGATGATAGGGAATTGGTGTTCATCTGCAAGATCTATCGCACATTGGGGAATTGCCATGGTGCGGGTACCTATCTCTATACACAGTCCTGCTGCATTACATTGAATTAGCTGATTTAAATAGGAAAGAAATGTGCTATCACAATCTTTCCACCCCAAACCGGTGGTCAGAATCAGTTCATTTCCATTTAACAAGTGGCTGATTTGGGTGACTTCCATGCAGTGGACCCATTTCACTTGACGCTTTATTCCACTGCTGCCGGCGATTATATCCGTCTGATTAAAATGCCTGCGCGTTAGAATTTCCTCGATTGTAATCGAAGTATTCATTCATCCATCCACCATCCTTCTATAAAACTGCTATAAAATCTATTATAAACGGACAGTCTATAAATCTCCAGACACTTGTCAGAAAATCTAACGTCAAAATTCAACAAAAAATTCATCACTTATGTTCAAAATGATGCTATGAACTCAAATTCTACATTGATTATCTATTGGCCATCTATCTTACCAGTTCTATCAGAAAGCCAACAATATTGATTTCTTAGGTTCAAAAGCATTCTCGAACTTTGATTCAAGACAGCCACACAAAAGTGGCCTATTCATTTGATGAATAGGCCAGCATTTCAGGTTTATAAGTGAATTTTAATGCAACTTCCTGAAAAGCAATGTTGAGAAGTATTTTCTTCCTTCCGGGGTTTTGATATTCAACTGCTTCCATTCCTGCTTCGTACCTTCTATCAGTTCGAAATCGAGAAAAGCCCCACTTAAATTTTCCGAGACCCGGGTGATTCGATATCCTCTTTCAAGTAAAAAATCAATTTGTTCCCTTTCTAAGCGATACTCTTGATATTCGGACATTTCTACTCCCCCTTTTTTACACATTCTCCCCGCCAGTAGCAGTCGTAATAACCAATTCTTTTTCAATTTCTAATTCCTTTTCGATTTTCCAATCCCTCCCTATTGAAATACCTAAATATTTCTCATCACTGGGGTCAATAATTTCAGCTTGTTCATATTTCTTAAACCACCAAAATTTTGCCAATACATAATAACTTGCGCTACCAAGCACGAATCCCACAATAAACGAATAGTTTGAAAAAACTGTGGCACCTATTCCACCAATCGCCCAAGAAATGATTCCCGCCCAATTCACACCATTCAAGTATTTATATTGACCTTCACTTTCATATAGTTCTGGTACATTAACACGTCGTTTACGAAGGAAATAATAATCAGCCACCAGGATACCAACGATAGATGCTAAAACTCCACCTACAATTAACAAAACTTCTATTATTATGCCGAACAAGCTCCATGGCTGAACTACGATTCCAATAAACCCGGCGACAACAACTCCCGCCCAAAAAGGCATTTTAGGACCCATGACATTTGAGAAAATGGTAGCTGCCGGGATTACATTGGCAGTAGTATTCGTCGACCATTGAGCAAAAACTATCATGATTAAAAGGACTCCAAGAGCAATTCCACTTGCCGATCCTTGTATAGCAACGACGGGATCATAATTGGAAACAGCCATGTAAGAAACCCCTCCGATAATAACCATGAACGTCTGAGTAATGGGATAGGTAATAATATTCCCAATAATCTGCCCCTTATTGCGCCTGAACCAATTTTTTTCATTTTTAGGTGCCTTGATATAACGAGAAAGTGTCGGCATATCCGCCGCCAACGTACCCCAAAATCCCATATTAGCCATTATGACGACCATGAAAGCCGTTGCCGCTGCACCTCCAGTTACCGGACTTTCAATCCAGGTCCATACATCTCTTCCTTGGGCCACAGCTTGATCGGAAAGAGTAAAATACATCCAGCCTGAAATCAAGATGATGACTGGTGCTGCTAAGTCAGCAAAACGTTCAATCGACTTGATTCCCATTGCCGTGTTAACTAATTGTAAAACGGCAAAAATGAGGAAGCAGATAAACCAATTATCAAAGTTAAAAAGGGTTGCAAAGATTGCATTCATTGCAGTTGCACCAAAGTAGGTGTTAAGACCAAACCAGCATGAGGCAACAAACCCCCTAACAACCGATGGAATATGGGTACCAATCGTACCGAATGGCGCCCTCATATAAACTGGGAAAGAGATGCCATGCTCAACCCCGATATCTCCTGTCATTGTCATCAAAAAGCCAAGAACTACACAAGCAATAACCGTTGCCAGCACGACCCAGCCAAGCTCTAAGCTTTGTACACCGTTACCGCCAATTGCAAAGGCGGCCAATACTACAGCCATTCCTACCCAAATAAATCCAAAGCCG
Organism: Peribacillus butanolivorans; assembly: GCF_001273755.1. Lineage (GTDB taxonomy): Bacteria > Bacillota > Bacilli > Bacillales > DSM-1321 > Peribacillus > Peribacillus butanolivorans. The sequence goes on along the minus strand of NZ_LGYA01000003.1, from coordinate 26,663 downwards.
GCTGCACTTATGTTCTTCTCACTATGAGGTATAGGCAGCAAATCGGGAGACTTTAAATAATCTTTCTTCTCACTCATATAAAACCCCCAATATTAATTTGCTTGTTATTCCTTACAGAATTTTTAGACAGGAAGCTTGTGCTCTGAATCCGACTCCAGCGACGTGTTATATTTAGCCCGTTTCAAGTATTGCCCTTTCCCAGCCTCACCTACAAATTGCTTTTCTCTAATGACAAATTGACCGCGTGATAAAACAGAAACCGGTTCACCTGTTATTTTCATTCCCTCAAACGCATTATAATCGACAGCCATATGATGAGTATCTGCAGAAATAGTCCGCTCCACCTTTGGATCAAAGATGACAATATCCGCATCTGATCCTACAGCAATCGTTCCTTTTTTAGGGAACAATCCAAAAAGTTTGGCTGCCCGGGTTGAAGTGATGTCCACGAATTGATTCAAGGTGATACGCTCTTTCTTGACTCCTTCCGAAAACAGAATACTCATTCGGTCTTCTATTGTAGGACCACCATTGGGGATTTTCGTAAAGTCTTCACGCCCGAGATCTTTTTGACCTTTAAAATCAAAAGAGCATTGGTCGGAGCCTATCGTTTGCAACTGGCCTGTTTTTAAAGCGTTCCATAGTACTTCCTGATTTCTCTTCTCCCTTAATGGTGGAGACCATACATATTTAGATCCTTCGAAATGGGGCTTTTCAAGGTAGGTTTGGTCAAGGACCAAGTATTGCGGGCAAGTCTCACCCCAAATATCAACCCCTTTATTTCTTGCCTCTGTAATCTTTTCAACCGCATCTTCACATGTGACATGAACGACATAAAGCTGACTGTTTGCCATCTCCGTCAACTTGGCTGCTCGTCCCGTTGCTTCTCCTTCAAGTTCCGGAGGCCTTGTTAACGCATGATAAATCGGATCAGTATGACCTTCAGCAAGCGCCTGCTTTGTTAAATAATCAATCACATCACCATTTTCAGCATGGACCATGACAAGTGCGCCAAGTTCTTTCGCTTGAAGCAGTGTACGGTAAAGTGTCGCATCATCGGCTTGAAAAACATTTTTGTAAGCCATAAACACTTTAAACGAAGAAATCCCTTCATTCTCGATGATACTTGGCAACTCAGCCAGAACCTTATCATTAATTTCACTAATCATTAAATGAAAACTATAATCTATTGCTGCTTTTTCACTTGCCTTTTCGTGCCACGTTTCTATAGATTTCTTTAATGGCGCCCCTTTTTCGGTCAAACAAAAGTCGATGACCGTAGTCGTACCTCCATATGCAGCAGCTATCGTACCTGTTTCATAATCATCCTTTGTTGTAGTCCCACCGAACGGCATATCAAGATGGGTATGTGGGTCAATACCTCCTGGAAAAATATACGCGCCTTTTGCATCAATGATTTCCGCTCCCTCTGCTGAAAGGTCTTTACCAATCATTGTAATGATTTCATTTTCAATTAAAATATCCGCTTGATACGTATCTGCAGCCGTTGCAATTGTTCCATTTTTAATAATTTTCTTCATGATCTTCTTCATATATAATCTCCTCCATTATTTTACGAAATCAACACTTTCATTACCGATATTCCCAAGGAATGCCTGACGTTCATTCCAAGTCATTGGAGGCAAATCACTTGCCAGTTCAATCATGTCGATTGCTCCATCAACCGGGCATACAATCGAACAAAGATTACATCCGACACAATCTTCTTCACGGACTCGTAAGAAGGAGTTGCCTGACGGGTCTTTTAACATATCTATACATTGATGTGAAGTATCTTCACATGCAATATGACATTTATTGCAGTTAATGCACACATCATTATTAATGCGCGCCACTACCTTATAATTAAGATCTAAATTTCCCCAATCGGAATAACGGGGTACAGACTTACCAACAATATCCATCACAGAGGATATCCCTTTTTCATCGAGGTAATTAGACAGACCATCAATCATGTCCTCGACAATTCGAAAACCGTGATGCATGGCAGCGGTACAAATTTGCACTCCCGTTGAACCCATCAATAAAAATTCAACCGTATCCTTCCAATTAGATATTCCACCGATTCCCGATATCGGAACATTAATCAGTGGATTCCTTGCACATTCTGCAACCATATTTAAAGCAATCGGCTTCACAGCAGGACCACAATACCCGCCATGGGCACCCTTACCGCCTACATGGGGAATCGTATTCCATGAATGGATATCCACTCCCGCCAGGCTGTTAATCGTATTAATCATACTAATTGCATCCGCTCCACCGCGTATAGCGGCTTCCGCAGTAACCGTGATGTCAGTTATATTCGGAGTAAGTTTGACAATGACAGGTTTCGATGCCGCTTCCTTTGCCCAATATGTTTGCTTTTCCACAAGCTCAGGAACCTGTCCAGAAGCAGCGCCCATACCCCGCTCAGCCATACCGTGCGGGCAGCCAAAGTTCAGTTCATAACCATCAACCCCCACGTCTTCTATGCGTTTGATAATTTCATGCCACTTATCTTGATGCGGTTCGACCATTACTGATGCAATGATTGCATGGTTAGGGAAACGTTTTTTCGTTTCATATATTTCTTTTAAGTTCACCTCAAGTGGTCGATCCGTAATCAATTCAATGTTGTTGAAACCAGCTACTCGTTGGCCATTAAAACCCACAGATGCAAAACGTGATGAGACATTCAGAATAGGATCTCCCAACGTCTTCCAAACGGCTCCTCCCCAGCCAGCCTCAAATGCCCGCTGCACTTGATACCCCGAATTAGTAGGTGGTGCCGACGCCAGCCAAAAAGGATTGGGAGATTTAATACCTGCAAGATCAATTGATAAATCAGCCATGTTAAGCCTCCTAATTTTCATTTTTATTAAGCAATATCTACCGCTTCGCTCATTAAAATTCGGTCAATTTCATAGGCTGTCTTCTTCCCTTGCTGGGCAGCGGAAACAACCATTGCCTCACCTTGGCCTTTACCAAAAATAACGTCACCACAGGCAAATACTTTTTCATTCGACGTTTTATATGAGTCTCCATCTAATGTTACGACGCCTCCATCATGCTCAATGCCAAACTGTTCAATCAGTCCTACATATCTAGATTGGCCGATAGCACGGATAACGCCATCGACAGGTATAACAAATTCTGATCCAGAAATCGGTACTGGACGACGGCGACCATCTCCTCCTGCCTCACTAAGCACCATTTTTACACACTCGATACCCGTTACCTGACCATTGCTATCTGAAATAATCCTAGAAGGGTTCGTCAGCCAGTGAAACCCGACACCTTCCTGTTTAGCAAACTCATATTCAAAATCGTAAGCTGTCATTTCCTTCTGGGTACGACGATAGATAATTCCAACTTGTTCGGCACCAAGACGTACAGAACAGGTTGCTGCATCAATCGCTGTATTCCCAGCTCCAATGACCGCCATTTTCTTCCCAACGAATTTATCAGTGATAGCCTCTGTTTTCGTTGCCTTGACGAAGTCGATTGCATCATATACTTCAGCCAGGTCTTCTCCCTCAATTCCAAGTTTTGGAACACCAGACATTCCAATCGCCAAAATAACGGCATCATAGTCGGTGGTTAACTGGGTAGCAGAAACATCAACACCAACCCTCGTATTCGTTTTAATTTCAACATCTAAACTCTTTACTTGATCAACTTCCCAATAAGAAATGCTCTGTGGCAAACGGAAAGATACGATACCGTACGTATTTAATCCACCTGGATTTTTTTCAGCTTCGAAAATGGTTACACTGTAGCCAAGCAAGGCTAATTCCCTTGCTGCAGATAAGCCCGCAGGTCCGCTTCCGACAATGGCAACCTTTTTGCCATTCTTCTTCCCGGCCTTGAATAGAGCTTGTTTATTTTGGATGGCCCAATCTGTGGAATAACGCTGGAGATTGCCAATCATGATTGGCTTTGTAGAATGGTTTAGGACACATGCCCCCTCACATAATTCTTCTGTCGGGCATACTCGCGCGCAACTGGCACCGACTGGATTGGCTGTCATGATCGTCTTGGCCGATCCTTTAAAATTCCCTGATGCTATTTTCTTAATAAAACTTGGAATATCTATCCCTGTCGGACAGGCTTGAATACATGGGGCATCATAGCAGTATAAACATCGATTCGATTCTTCCAAAGCTTCACGTGGGGTTAACCCCCTCTCCACTTCCTGAAAGTTCATCGCCAGACCATCTTTTAACGGACTCGTCATACTCATCTACTATTCTCCTTCCAAAAATTTATTTGTGAAAAATAAAAAGGGAGGAATTGCATGTATTCATCTAAAATAGCATTTCCTATCCTTGCAATTAGAGAATTTATGGCAGTAACCACTGTCGTTCTTCATCGTTCTATTTAGAAAGACAGTCACGACGATATAATTGCCAATAATCTCACATTCCGTTTATTATTTTCTTTTATTTTCTTGATGATCACGCATTGGTCTCTGCTTCCTTCGGCCATTAAAAGCCCCCCCAATCGTTCTTAAAAACTCACAATCTGGTAATAACCAGATAAATTGAGTATTCTTTATTTTATAATGATAAAAAGCAAGTTACATTATACAAAGTGTAAAATATTGTTAACTGTTTAATGTGCACTATGTAATAACCATGTGATATTTCCTAACAACAAATGATAAACATCGTCATTTTTCTACAAACCTTACTTAATATTCATCACACTTACTGAATTTTTTTAATAAAACTAACTTATCAACACTTTGTCCACAAATTAAAAAGCCCTAGAAAATATTGAATGCAATTTCCTGGGGCTTTTAAATTTTATTCACAGGTTATCCACACAAATATAATATGTGGATAACAAGAAATACTGTGTTATTTCAACGTTTTCCAGTAAGTATTGTATTTTTCTTAAAAAACTATACACAGGTTCAATAGTGAATTTTCAGTCACTAACAACTTGCTAACAACTTATGCACATATTATCAACAAAATAATTACTTAGAGTTAATAACGTATTGATGATATTTTTCATAATCTGTTTTCTTGCACTCAAGTTTTAATTTAGATCCCTTCTCATCATATTCTGTTTCCGTTATATGACCATGCTCATTGAAATAGGATACCAACTGTCCCTGGTCATACGGAATCAGCATCTCACAGCGAATATAGTCTACAAAAACATGTCCTCGGATTTGATCGATCAATTCCTGTATGCCTACTTTGTTTTTCACTGACATATAAACAGAGTCACGATTCACCTGCGGGATATCTATTTCAGTCAGATCTGCTTTATTATAAGCAAAAATAGTTGGAATTTCTTTAATGCCTATATCATTCAAAGTTTGATCTGTAATCTCTATTTGCTGCTCATAATTGGGATTGGAAAAATCAACAACATGAATCAATAAGTCAGCTTCGACCACTTCTTCTAAGGTTGAACGGAACGCTTTCACAAGATGATGCGGTAATTTTGAAACAAAACCAACCGTGTCCGTCAGTAAAAATTCCTTATTATCAGGCAAAGGAATGTTTCGCACGGAAGTCTCAAGCGTAGCAAACAGCATATCCTTTTCCAAAACCTGCTTTTCGGTTGTTGGGTGAAACATTTCAATCAAAGCGTTCATGATCGAGGATTTCCCTGCATTCGTATAACCGACTAAAGAAACGACTGGGATGGCATTCTTTTTCCGCTTCTTCCTCTGCGTTTGACGGTGTGCAACAAGTTCTTCCAGTTCTTTATTCAAAACACTTATATTTTCCTCTATTCTCCTACGGTCAAGCTCTAACTGCTTTTCCCCAGCACCTTTGTTTGTACCAACTCCACCACTCTGACGACCTAATGACTCCCTTAATCCAACGAGACGCGGGAGCATATATTGAAGTTTTGCCACTTCTACCTGAAGCTGGGCTTCCTTTGTTTTTGCTCGGTGTGCGAAAATGTCCAGAATCAAGATTGTCCGATCAATTACCTTACAATCCATGTCCCTCTCCAGATTCCGAAGTTGTGAAGGCGACAACTGATCATTAAAGATGACGACATTCGCTTCCTTATACTCCACAAGATTTTTTACTTCCTCTATCTTTCCGGTTCCGATAAAATGTGATGAGTTCACCCGATGCAAATTCTGTGTGATCGTCCCGACAACCTCTACCCCACAGGCCTCCGTTAAATTAGCCAATTCCTCCATTGAATAATCAAAATCCTTTTGGCTATTGAGGTTTACCCCAACTAAGATTGCCCTTTGCTCTAATTCCATTCTTTCAAATCCCTTCCTGTAACTGCCATACTCAATTTAACAATCACACAGGATCATCCTATGCCTCATTAAAAGTCAGCCACATTGTAGCACACTACATAGAACATGCATAACGATTGCTTGGCTCTGCATTCAAAAATGTTCTTATTAGGATTCCTTTTACATAAAAGAAAATTCAACATATTAAATACCAGGCCATATTCAGACCTGGTATTTTTGGTATTCTATTGGTTTCTTTTATTTTCTTTCGACCTTATAGGATTGAATTCAATCGTTTATTAATCGTCCCGATCTACTTTACCCTCTTTTACCTCGTCATTTTCATTAAGCAACTCGAGCCATAGTTGAAATTCAGATTCAGCTATATATCCGCCTTTTTTATAAGATGCCAGGACTCTTCCAGTATCGAACCGTTTCTGTACATCCCTTCCTCTTTTCTCAATAATGGTTTCGTTAACGATCGATCACTTCATCTTGCGGCGTTGTACTCGCCCATTCAATTGCTTTTCTGTTGAGTGAAAAACTTCTGAACTGTATGTGAATTATCAGTTTCACATGAAACATTTTGAAGCAGTACAAGAAAAGGCTTCCTTGCACCTTTAAAAGGAACCAGGAAGCCATATTCTATTACTCTTTTATTCTTAGCAATCTAAGACTGTTCAATGTGACCAATAACGTTGCTCCCATGTCTGCAAAAATTGCCATCCACAGTGTTAACCAGCCTGGTGCTATCAATAGTAAAGCCAGTATCTTAATCGCTAACGAAAACGTGATGTTCTGCTTAATAATTTTTAACGTTTTACGACTTAGGCGTATCGTATAAGGCAGCTTTGATAAGTCATCACCCATTAAGGCAATATCTGCGGTTTCAAGGGCGGTGTCTGTCCCCGCTCCCCCCATCGCAATCCCAACCGTGGAAGCCGCTAAAGCCGGTGCATCATTGACACCATCGCCAATCATAGCCACTCGATTATATTTCTGTTTCCATTGTTTGATAAAGGCCAGTTTATCTTGCGGCAATAGCTCCGCTTGAATCTCATGAACGCCGGCTACTGCTCCAATCGCTTTTGCTGTTCCGATATTATCCCCGGTCAACATTATCGTTTTTTCAATCCCGAGAGCATGCAGTTTCCGGATTGCTTCCTTACTGCTTTCCCTTATTTCGTCCGCAACTGCAATCAGTGCAAGGAGTTTCATTTGATTGCCAAGCACCATCACCGTTTTCCCTTCATTTTGATAATCATTTATTTGGATACGAACATCTTCAGAAAAGGCTAAACCGCCCTCTTCTTCAAAAAGATGTGGTTTCCCAATGTAATAGACTTCTCGATTTATTGTTCCTTTTATACCTTTACCCGTGATTGCGGTAAAATCCTCAACCACAAGAGAGTGATAGTCCATGTTCTGGTTCTCTGCTTTTTGAAGAATGGCCGTGGCAAGAGGATGTTGTGAACAGCTTTCTAAAGCTGCAGCAATCCCTAGAACTTCCTGTTCACTCACCCCGTCAACCAATACTGTGAAATCAGTCACTTCAGGTATTCCCTTTGTCAAAGTACCTGTTTTATCAAACGCTATCGCCTTTATGGCTCCAGCTTCCTCCAAATGGACTCCGCCTTTAATCAGTACACCATTTTTCGCAGCATTTCCGATGGCTGTTACAATTGCAATTGGTGTAGAGATAACTAAAGCACAAGGACAACCAACAACCAGCACAGCCAATCCTCGGTAAATCCATTCACTCCATTCCCCGTTTATGACAAGCGGCGGAATAACGGCAATGGCCAACGCTATCAGCATAATGGTGGGCGTATAGAATTTTGCAAATCTATCAACAAATGCCTGGGAAGGAGCTTTTTCAGCCTGAGCTTCTTCAACAAGATGTATGATTTTTGCAATCGTCGTATCCTCTACTCGTTTCGTGACCTCCACTTCCAGCAGTCCTTCACCATTTAAGGTTCCGGCAAATACTTCACCCTCAACCGTTTTAAATATTGGCTCTGATTCCCCTGTAATGGCTGCCTGATTCAGTGTCGAGGCACCTTTCGTGATCCTGCCATCCATAGCGAGCTTCTGACCAGGTTTGACAATCATGGTGTCGCCCACCTCAATATCATCAACAGCAACCATCATTTCGTGATGTCCCCTACGAATCAAGGCCTCTTTAGGAGCTATATTCATTAATGATTCTATAGAATTCCGGGCTTTATCCATCGAATACTTTTCCAGAGCTTCACTGATTGCAAACAGAATAACGACTGTTGCTCCCTCGCCCCATTCACCCAGCACAGCTGCTCCAATAATTGCAACCGTCATTAGGGTGTGCATATCAAAGCGCAGTCTGACAAGATTTTTCAGTCCATTGATAAATAGTGAATATCCGCCAACTAAAATTGCAGCAGCATAGCCAATCACTGACATGTTGCTTCCATCACCATATTGTTTATCCAATATCCAACTGATTAAAAGAAGGATAGCAGAAAACACTACTTTAATATTTTCTTTTTGCTTCCAAAACGGTTCCTTTTCCATAACCTGTTCTTGTTCATCCCGGATTTTAAGATTATCAAAGGCTCCCGCTTTTTCAATTTCTTCAATTGTCGTACTTCCTTGAATCGAAATCTTCGAAGCCCCAAAGTTGATTTTGGCAACTTTCACTCCCTCAAGGTCACGGACATTATTTTCAAACTTAGCCGCACAATTCGTACAGGATAGACCTTGAATTCGATACGTTTTTGATTGGGATTCAGCCATCGACCCTCACCTCCTGCTGATGTTCTAATGCAATAAGAATTAATTGTTTTATATGATGATCATCTAATGAATAAAATGCTAACTTACCTTCTTTTCGGTATTTTACGATTGCATGTTTATATAGGGTACGAAGATGATGTGAGGTTGTCGCCATTGAGGCACCAATGATATTCGCCAAATCACACACACACAACTCCTCATCCGTACATAGCGCATAAGCAATTTTCGCTCTGTTTTCATCACCGATAACTTTAAACAGCTTCGATATACTAGAGATATTCACCTGGCTCATTTCTTCTTGAATGCAGTTCACCTTTACTTCATCATGCAGGTGAACATCACACATATCCTTCATTTCCGCCATCTTCTCACCCCCTTCATTCAAATATGCGTTTGATTATAATATACCATAATTTGCTGAATATTCAAACCTGGATTTGAATGTAAAAGAAACTTACTCCCTCCCCAATACAGACTTGATAAAAGCGGCATATATGACTATATATGAAAACCACTGGCTTTTGTTTCAAATTGAACTTCATCCACTAACACCAAGATCAGATCAACGCATGACTAGAAATCGTTCATAACTCATAAAATTTTTTTGTTGTATAAACGAATTGAGGTCAAAGTGCCTATTTTGGCAACCTGACCTCTGCATTATTAATCTCTATACCTTTATAGGTGTCATAGAAAGCTTCATTCTAAAATGGTTAAGAAATGTCTTATCAAATATCCCCTGAATCGTATCAATTTTTTCTTTAATCATCTTCTAATGAAAAAAAAGATTGAAAGGATATGAGCTTCCCTCATGTCCCTTCAATCTAATGATTTCCGTACTTTCCTATCCCAATGCCTTAATAGAATAAAATAATTAATTTAGTATTTTTTTGAAAAACTATGATATACTTAGTCAAACCTTTTAAGCGTTTTACTTTACTTGTACCATTTACCCTGCTCAATCTTTGAGCAGGTTTTTTTGACTTTCTTTTTACAAAACAAAAAGACAGACCCTATAACTAGGATCTGTCTTTATTTGTTTTGAAATTATGCTTTTTGAACGTTAGAAGCTTGAGGTCCACGTTGACCTTGCTCTACTTCAAAAGTAACTTCTTGACCTTCGTCTAAAGATTTGAAACCTTCGCTTTGGATAGCTGAGAAATGTACGAATACGTCGTCTCCGTTTTCGCGTTCGATGAATCCAAAACCTTTTTCTGCGTTAAACCATTTCACTTTACCTTGTTCCATTGTTGTTGCCTCCTAGTGCATTTAAGCACATTGTATTACTATCCTTGCTCTAAGTCATCATCGAAAACGAAAAGTAGTACTTTTAGTATCCTTAGTACCGAACAAAAATAATTAAGACTAAGCATAACATTAAATGGCAGCGATTGCAAATAGTTTAAGTAAACTTTTTTCAAGCAATTTTTAATACTCTTAAAATTCGACTTCAATCAACTTCTTTATACTAAAGTGGTCAGACCACATAAGCACTTTTTTACTTTTTAGGGACTGTTACTCCTATCGGCCGATAATGTATGATTTTAACAAGTTGCTCAGCCATATATTCAGGTGTATTTTTAAATTCATCCTGTACCCATTGTATGATCATTCCCAATATAGAATAAGCATGATAACTAGCAAGCAAGTCTTTATTAATGGCTTTGTCATCACTTCCTACTAATAAGTCCTCTAGAGATAATTGTTTTATGACAGTCCCCAATCTGTTCTGAAAACCAGACAAGGCCGTTGGCCTCAATATCATTTGGTAAAAGGTCCTATGATTTTCTACATGATGAAAAATACGTATAGTAGAAGACTGTAACCGCTCTATATCCAAAACCTCAATAGTCTTGTAAGGTGCTTGATACGATTCAATTAAGTCATTCATCACGTCATCAATCACGTCATTAAACAAGTCTTCTTTGTACTGAAAATGTTTATAAAAAGTGCCACGATTAAGATCCGCTCGTTGTACGATTTCTGAAATTGTTATTTCTCTAAATTCTTTTTCAACCATTAAAGATATAAGGGCCTCTTTTAACGCAGCTATAGATTTTTTTACCCGCCTATCCATTTCATAACCTCCAACACATTTTAATGCACATACTTTCATTTATTTGTCTATTAATAAACAAATTCTGGTTTATTTGCTGATTGTACCTCTTTATATAGGGGATTATAATATAGATATTGAAAGTTAACAAACAAGTGTTCATTAAGTATCCAGTAATTAAACATTATGAATCTGGGGGAACAAATATGAAATTACAAGGGAAAGTAGCCGTTGTTACAGGCGCTGCATCTGGTATGGGGAAAGAAATCGCGGTTCTTTACGCAAAAGAAGGAGCAAAAGTAATCGTTTCGGATATTAATCTAGAAGCGGCACAAGAAGTCGTTTCTGTTATCGAAGCAAACGGTGGCACAGCTGCTTCCATCTTAGCTAACGTTGCTAAAGAAGAGGACGTACAAGCCATGATCGACCTTGCGGTTGAAAAATATGGTACTCTGGACATTTTAGTAAATAATGCAGGCATCATGGATAACTTCATTCCAGCTGCTGAAATTACAGATGAACATTGGGAACGGCAATTTGCAATCAATACAACGAGTGTTATGCGCTCAACGAGAAAAGCCCTTCCAATCTTTCTTGAAAAAGAAGCAGGAGTAATTGTGAACATTGCCTCTGCTGGCGGATTATTCGGTTCAAGAGCAGGTGCTGCCTACACAGCTGCTAAACATGCTGTAATGGGTTTTACAAAAAACGTTGGCTTCCAATATGCAACAAAAGGTATCCGTTGTAACGCCGTTGCCCCAGGGGCCGTAGCTACAAATATCGGTACAACCATTAATCAGCCAAATGATTTTGGTATGGAGAGAGCAATGGTTGGAATCAACGTCAACCCTCGTGTGGGCGATGCTACAGAGATTGCTAAAGTAGCTTTATTCCTGGCTTCTGATGACTCGAGCTTCGTGAATGGAACAGTTGTTACAGCTGATGCCGGCTGGACTGCCTATTAATTTATAAGAAAACTCACTGACGCCTTTCTCAGTGAGTTTTTTAATGATTATCTTACCTTTTTTGTTTTTCGGTAATAAACTTTTCGACCATTTCCTCTAATAAGGCTGATTCTTTTGCCAAGTCTTTGTTCTGTGCCTTTAATCCGGTCATAATGTTACTTTGTTGAATGGCAGCAGCAGAAATTTGTTCAGTTGTTGCTACACCCTCTTCTGAGATTGCAGCGATTTCCTGAATAGATGCTAAACTTTCATCTGAGGATACATTAATTTTTTGCGAATGGTGCGCTAATTGTTCTGTTCCTTTCAATAGTTTTTCTACAGAATCAAAAATCTTATTGAAAATCTCACCATTGTTCTCCACTAAGGATACGCCATTTAATATATCTTGGAAGCTCTCATCATTATTTTGGATAACCTTTGCAGTTTGTTCATTAATTCGCATGATAGATTCAGAAATAACATCAATGGATTCATCTGTTTGTACAGCCAGTTTTTGCACTTCTTGGGCAACTACTGCAAAACCTCTGCCTGCATCCCCCGCGCGTGCAGCTTCAATGGAGGCATTCAAGGATAGCAGGTTCGTTTGAGAAGCTATGATTCGTATTAAACCAATCACTTCATTTATCTTAACTACATCCTCTTCCAAGCTCACCAAATTGGCTTTACTCGCTTGGCCATTTCCCATAATTTTATCCATCTGACTCGTTACATCCTGTACTTGTTTACTCCCCTGTTCAGCAAGTTTGTTCGTATGTAGTGTAAATTCGTTCATTGTATTCGTTTGCTCACTCATTAAACGAATTGTATCCGTTAAATCACTGATCATATTAGAAATTCGGTCAATATGGTGGGCCCGTTCTTCTGAAGCTTTTGCTTCTTCCGTTGTCCCTGTTACAATCTGATCATAGGATTCTACCATCTCTACAAAAGATTGATGAATGGACACTGTGGTTTTATTCATCGTTTGGGCACGTTCACGGACATTTTGAATAATATGGGACAAGCTCACTCGCATATCTTCAAACCCGTGTGATAGATCCCCAATTTCATCTTGTCGAACACTAGTGATAGGTTTACTTAAATTTCCTACTGCCATTTCACTCGTGAAACCAACTAGTTCATTAACAGGACGGGCAATTTGTCTCCCTATAACATAAGCGCTTATGGCACCCAATAATACTGCACTTATTAAAAATAGAATATTAAAGACAATCATTTTGCTTTTCATCTCAGGAATAAACGAAGCATCCATATCAATACCTACAATAGCATCCGTTCCTTCGATAGGTGTAAAATAAGACTTGTGTGTGCCCCATTTATCGTTATAGATTTCACTTAACACTTCTTCTTTTCCATTTATCGATTTTGCCTGTTCTGGTGTAAACGGGGATTCCACCATAAAATCCTTGCTGCCATTCAAGGCCACAATGACATCTGAACCATTCTCACGCTTCAGGACATAAACATATTCAATGCCTTTTCTCTTTTCAACGAAGGCATCTAATTTTCCCAAGATAGCTTCTCCCTGATCTGAAGCATTTTCTATCAAATCCGGATCAATGCTTGCAGCCAAACTGCGGGCATTTTCAGATAGCCGCTCATCAAATTGTGGAAGGACATTTTCATTAATCATATTATTAGTAAAATATGAAAAACAAAAATCCATAGCACCTGCAAATAGTACGAACGGAATTATGTAGAATACGAATAATTTAGCTAGTAAAGATCGTTTTGGATTTAGCTTTGAAATTTTCAACCTTACATCCTCCTTAGATTAAAGCCAGCTCTTTTATAGTTAGAAAAGGAAATAAATCTAACTGAAGCAATTTAAGATTCTTGTTCAAATCTTCACTTCTATAAAAGATGATTGCCATACTTCGATCATTTTGAAAAGGAAGCTGTCTATATTCCAAAATATGTTCAAACTCATTATGAAGTCCTATATGATTAATCCGTTCAACATCTTCTAAATTTATTTCCAATGGAACCTCTGCAAAGAAAAAGCTATAAATATTATCGTCCATCTCTTCCAATATTCGATTCCAATCAGGTTTCGTTCCTAAAAAATAGTGTTCATACATATTCATCCCATAGGCATGATACCCTAGATCTGTTGTGCCCGCTCCTGCAAAACGCAAGGGATTAATTTCTATGGGAATAACCCTGTCTCCCTTTTTGCGAATTTCAAAGTGTACAGGGTAATTCCTTAGGGGTAGAACAGTTTGGACTTTCTTCATAAACTGTAGGGCATCATCATAGATTTCATTTACTGCTATCTTCGACGTGTAATAGATTCGATCGGATGTATCATAATCATCCTTAAATAAACGTTTAAACGCGTTCAATATAATTGGTTCACCATCCTGATTAAAATAACCATCAATGGCATATTCCTCTCCCTGAATCCACTCTTCTATTAAAACAGTCTGAGAACCTACTACTGTTGAATCATACAATCTATCGGAATGCAGTAAATCTTCCTTCAAATGGCTTACGGCTATATCCCAATCCTGTTCATTCTTAACTTTGTGTACCCCTACACTTGAATAGCCAATATTAGGTTTGATAACCACAGGAAACGGAATTTGTTTTTTATCCATCTCACTTATTATGGATAGATCAATTTCTTGGAAATAGAAATCAGGATATAATGATTTCGTTAGATTACGAACCTGACTCTTATCTTTTAATAACTTAGACCATATGTATTCATGGCTGGTTGAAAATGACCTAATAATGTAATGCCATTCTCAGAGTTTGTAAGAATCCTTTTGCCCATTTCCATAGACTTAAAAAACTCCGTATCTTTTTGAATGTTTAGCTTTTCTGATGATAGTGTGTTTCTCTATCGCCCATGCTCCAACACTGGAATCTGCTGTTTCTCTAATACCTTTAGTAGAATTGGTGACACAATGGGCTCATTCAAAATAATCATGTTTTCCACCTAACTTATACTGTTTTATGTATCCCCATATTTAATCGGTTAAAAGTGGTAAGTATTTAGCTTATATAGGTATTTATTATTATTTAATTAAACAATATTCACAATATAATTTACAATACATAATTCTTTATACCTATTTTTATTCAAAAAGATACAGAAGCATGTCGATCTTCAATACACGTCCCCCTGAACAGAACAGGTAAATGGTATTTAATGATATTTTTTGACATAACAAAAAGCCCGGATTCTATCCAGGCATTCCTTTTTCCTATTTTTAAAAGTGATAATAATTTCTTTTATCTATAAACAATATTTATATTCCTTTATTTGTCGCAATGGCTCGAAAAAGGAATTTTCCAAAAACCTTTAGAGTACCTTTCTCTATAAGTCCCACCATTGCACAAAACACCACCCTTAGGATGGTTGTTGGTATTTGGATTTTGCATAACAAGTGAATCTATAAAACTATGAAGGAATAGAGATTACCGAATAATTCATGTACTCTCACTGATTCCTAAAAACAAGCATAAAAAAACGTGCATTAGAATAAATTCTAAGGTGTTGGTTATTAATAAAGTTTAATCAAAATTAATTGAACCGAACCCTTAATTATTCGATTTTTTTATTTCCGCCAAAAAGTTGAACAGTCTGTCTTATCCAAAATATTAAACTCGATCATTTTCTCAAGTAATGAGAAATCAACCGGACTATCCCACTGGATACGTACCAACTGCTTGGTGTGATCATAGCCAGCCTGTACAATTTCATCAGAAAAATGAATAATCCCTGCCCTTTCAGGGGCAACAGCCAAATGATGTTTGGCTACGCTAAAGCCAATAATAAATGTGCCATGATCGGTAAACATAGGCTGATTCCACGCAATCTTTGGCATTAAATTTGGGAATTTCTTAGTTACCCAATCCAAAACTTCTTCCGTTCGGTCCCGATGTTGCGGGTTATCAATATTCGCTAAATATTCTGCAAAAACTCCCATGTCATTCTCTCCTAAAATAAAAAATTATTTTTGAACGATGTAATTTTTCATGCCAATACGCCATGACATCAATTGCACCATTCGCATCTTTGAAAGGATACCCAGACATCTCAAAAATCGCCTTTTGTTCATCCATAGTTTTTTTACTTCTTCTTCAATTTCGACAAAGCCCGTAGACTCTTTTTATGTTTAACTTTTTCTATATGCACAATCGGTTTGTTTAATTTTGCTCTTAAAGATGCAGCAATTACCTACCGATAGATGGCATTAAATGACTTTATTATTTTTCAAACAACTTTATTGTCACTGCACACCAATTCCTCAGCCTTCTTTAATCCACTTATCAACTTTAGATGTTCTCGTTCTTTTAGACATAAAAAAACACCCCTTTAGATAATCATATCCAAAGGGGTGAAACGGTGCAACTTTTGAAAAAACGGTTAATCTTTTTTCAAAACGGTTAAACTTTATTTCAAATCTACAAAAGGCATATATTCATTCCAGCTTACTCAACCGTTACACTTTTCGCAAGGTTACGTGGTTTATCCACGTCACATTCGCGGTGCAAGGCAGCGTAGTACGCAATGAGTTGCATCGGGATAACAGAGATAAGAGGTGTTAATAGTTCGTTCACTTCCGGGATGACAAAGCGATCATCTTCTTCTTCCAACCCATTCATAGAAATAATGCATGGGTTAGCACCACGGGCAACGACTTCTTTGACATTACCACGGATGCTTAGGTTGACGCCTGCTTGCGTCGCAAGAGCTATAACAGGTGTACCTTCTTCAATCAAGGCAATTGTTCCGTGTTTAAGCTCACCACCAGCAAAGCCTTCTGCCTGAATGTAAGAGATTTCTTTCAGCTTAAGCGCCCCTTCAAGACCAACATAGTAGTCAAGGGACCGGCCGATGAAGAAGCAGTTTCTTGTAACAGACAAATATTCATGGGCAATAGCTTCCATCTCTTCTTTCGAATCGCATAGAGCTTCCATTGCTGTCGCAACAATTCCAAGCTCCTTAACAAGGTCGAAATCAAACTCTAGGTTACGGAATTGTCCAGAAACATTTGCTAATATAGCCAATACAGCTACTTGAGCTGTGTAAGCTTTTGTAGAGGCAACTGCTATTTCAGGGCCAGCATGCAGCAAGAGCGTATAATCCGCTTCACGTGACAATGTAGAGCCCGGTACGTTTGTAATGGTTAATGCTTTATGACCAAGCGCTTTAATTGCCACTAATACCGCACGGCTATCCGCAGTTTCTCCACTTTGGGATATGAAGATGAAAAGCGGTTTTTTCGATAATATCGGCATGTTATATGTGAATTCCGATGCTACATGGACTTCAACCGGAATTTCAGTCATTTTTTCGATGAATTGCTTACCAATCAAGCCTGCATGATAGCTAGTTCCACAAGCGACGATATAGATACGGTCAGCCTCAGTTACTGCTTCTGCAATGCTAAAATCGATTGCCAGTTTGCCTTCTTCATTTTGATAAGCTTGAATAATTTTACGTATGACAGCAGGCTGCTCGTCGACTTCTTTAAGCATATAATGAGGATACGTACCTTTTTCAATATCACTCGCATCCAGTTCAGCAGTAAATGGGGCACGAAAAACTTCTTCGTTAGAAAGATTCTTAATCGTTACCTCTTCATTTGTCACTATAACCATTTCTTTATCCATCAGTTCAAGGAATTGATCTGTGACTTGCAACATAGCCATTGCATCAGAAGCGACAACGTTAAAGTCTTTTCCTACACCAATTAGCAGCGGGCTTTTATTTTTTGCGACAAAAATGGTCTCATCATTTTCAGCATCTAAAAGGGCAATGGCATATGAGCCTTCTAAAAGAGTGAGCGTTTGACGGAACGCCTCTTCTACTTCCATACCATCGTTTACAAACTTCTCTATAAGTTGAACGATGACTTCCGTATCTGTCTCACTTTTAAAAGCAACATCCTTCAAATATTCCCGTTTTAGAATCGCATAGTTTTCAATGACCCCATTATGAACTAAAGTCAGGCGACCTGAATTACTTTGGTGAGGATGAGCATTATCACGACTTGGCACACCATGAGTGGCCCAGCGCGTATGTCCTATTCCAGTATGTGCAATAGTTTTTTCATCCACAGCTCCACGGAGGTCTGCAATTCGTCCCTTTTCCTTAAAGATTGTCACACCTGAATCATTTTTGACAGCAATCCCTGAAGAATCGTAACCGCGGTATTCAAGCTTTTCAAGACCTTTTAATAGAATTTCTTTCGCATCATTGAGACCAATATATCCAACAATTCCACACATAATTTCTGTTCCTCCAACCGATTTGAGGGAACAGGAATGCACGGGGGCACCCCTGCCCCCTCATCTCTGATATTTATTTTTATAAAGGAAATGCTTATAGCCTTTTTTCCCTTTGTGCATTTCCAACCCTTTGTGCAGTAGGTTGCCCCACTGTTTTAAGATTGAAATTATTGCGGCTGTGCACTTCAGCCGGGAGGTATCCGCCGATCATTCGATAAACCTCCTCCTCGTCAACTAAGCCTTTCTCGACCAGGCTTAGTTCAGGCGCTTTGTTAATACTTTTCTTTCTGCCTACCCTCCTTTAAACAAAATATGTTTTAAATCAGGATAATCATACCTTAGAAAAGGGACATAGGTCAATTCTTTGTTACTTTAACTAATGAAAAAACCACTTCTTTATAAAAATATGCATAAAAGGATATTCCGTTCCTTTTATGCATATGATTAGTTATTCGTTTATTCCCATTTCCGCTCTCACCACAGAGACGATGCGATCAACATAGCGATTGCATTCTTCTACAGTTGGTGCTTCAGCCATAACACGGACAAGCGGTTCAGTTCCAGATGGTCTCACCAATATACGCCCGTTTCCTTCCATTTCTGCCTCAACTTCTTTGATGACTTCATGCACCTTTTCATTATCAGTTACAGCATGCTTGTCAGTCACTTTAACATTGATTAGCGTCTGTGGATATTTTTTCATCTCACTTGCAAGCTCTGATAAGGGTTTTTGTGTTTCACTCATAATGTTTACAAGCTGTAAGCCTGTCAATAAGCCATCCCCTGTTGTATTGTAGTCTAGGAAGATAATATGCCCAGATTGCTCACCGCCAAGGTTGTAGCCGCCTTTTCGCATCTCTTCTACAACATAGCGATCGCCCACTGCTGTTTGGGCACTTTGTATTCCGTGCTCCTCAAGACCTTTATAAAAACCTAGGTTACTCATGATTGTAGAAACCACAGTCCCCTGTTTCAAACGATTGTTTTCTTTCAAGTATTTCGCACATATATACATAATTTGATCGCCGTCAACTATATTTCCTTTTTCATCTATGGCAATGATGCGGTCGCCGTCACCATCGAAAGCAAGTCCAACATCAGCCCCTTTTTCTTTTAAGAATTCAGCAAGTGCTTCAGGGTGCGTGGAACCTACCTTATCATTGATGTTCAAGCCATTGGGCGATGCCCCCATTGTAGAGATATCTGCATCTAGATCCGCAAACAAATGCATAGCCAAGGATGATGTCGCGCCATGTGCACAATCAAGCGCAACATGAATGCCTGTAAAATCCTCATCGACTGATTGCTTTAAGTACTGGAGATACTTTTGTCCACCTTCGAAATAGTCGTTTAGATGGCCTAAATCTCCGCCTACCGGACGTGGAAGTTCATCTTTTTCTAAATCTAACAATGTTTCAATTTCCGTTTCTTGATCATCCGATAGCTTAAAACCATCCGGACCGAAGAATTTAATACCGTTATCTGCAACCGGATTATGTGAAGCAGAAATCATGACCCCTGCTTCAGCACTTAACGCCTTTGTTAAATAAGCAACTCCTGGTGTTGAAATTACACCAAGACGCATAACTTCAGCCCCAATAGATAATAGACCAGCAACAAGTGCACCTTCCAGCATTTCACCTGAAATACGTGTATCGCGTCCTATCAGCACTTTAGGTTTTTCTGTATTTTTAGTAAGAACGTAGCCGCCAAAACGGCCTAGTTTAAATGCCAACTCCGGTGTTAATTCGCTATTCGCTATACCCCTAACTCCGTCTGTTCCAAAATATTTACCCATCTTTTTATCGCTCCTTCTTCGAATCGTTACTAAATTAAATGATGTTAAAGGAAGGTTATGTTTCTTCTTCGTCTTTTTGAGTAATAGAGACCTTAGCCGTTTTTGAATCTAGTTCCCAATTCACTCCTGCAGGCGCTTTTACTACCAGTTCTACATCATGTATACCTTCATCTAAATTACTCACATCTACTGTAAGTGTAATGTCGTTTTTAGTTATTTCTTTCAAATCATCCGCTTTCCCACGCAAAGTAATGCTCGCTACATCGGATTCCAATTCGGCTTCTTGGTCTTCCTGTATACCTACAGGTTCTATTTTTAAATTGGTGAAAGTTTTAGTCTCGATGGCAGGTGGTTCATCCTCTTCAACTACCTCTTCTTCGACTTTTTCGACATCTTCGACTGCCTCTACATCCTCTACATTCTCATCTTTTACATCAATCTTTTCTGTGTTAATTTTGACCTTTGCCTTACCCAAGGACATTTTTTGTACACTTTCTGGTTTAGTAAGATCCAATTCCAATTCGGCATCTCCATCAATTTTGGAAATATTAACAGGGAGATTTATTTCGCTTATTTGTTCAAGGCTGGCTTCTGACCCATATAGGATTACCTCTTTTGGATCGACACTTATACTCTTAATACGGATGCCGTCCTTTACTTTTCCAGTTTGCTTAGGTGCAATGGTTACCGTTTTCGAAGGGATACTAACTTTTAGTGACACTGCCACTGAAGCAGGTTCAATCGTAACATCCAACTTATTTAAGTCCCGGTCAAGAGCTTTTACTGTCGCCTTGCCGTTCATCGTTTCGTTAAGACCCTTACTTATTTCAAGATTTGCCTTAACATAGGAAATTTGTTCAATTACATCTTTAGCACCAGTTATTTTAACAGTTTTAGGGCTGACTGTTGGCTGTCCAGCGGTATAACCCTCTTCAAGTAAAGAATTATTATATTCTGCTTCGACGGGGAATTCCTTCGTCACTCGTTCCTGAACATTGACTTCTGCATATTCAGGCTCGATTGTCGCCACTAACTTTTCGTTTAACTCGCTTATTTTGAAGGTAACAGTTCTGTCTCCCATCGAGATTTCAGGATCAGAAAGGTCTACATATACTTTAAAGTCTCTTTGGTTTTTTGCACTTATCAGTAGGCTTTTAGCTCCCTTTAAAGTAACATCCACCGTTTCTGGTACTCCGCTCACCACCAAATTTTCACGGTCATAGTACACTTCAACCGGTACATTTTCAATGGTTTCCGTACTAATCTCAGGGGCAGTAGATAAACCAAGAGATTTTTTATCTGACTCCATCTCAAAATTAACGGAGATGAATAAAAGAGCTGCCAAAGCAAAAGCAACAATTCTCATAAACCATGTACTATTGGTGTATTTATCCATTTTTCTTCCCCCTCCAATTCCAGATACTCGAGGAAGTTGTTTTGATATTTTCCACTACCAGTTCACTAGAAAGCATTGCCCTAAATGACTCTTGATTCAAATCTCGGAACAGTTCTCCATTTTTAGTAACAGAGATCCCTCCCGTTTCTTCAGATACAACGATTGTAATACTATCCGTCACTTCACTCATACCAATAGCTGCCCTATGCCGAGTACCAAGTTCTTTTGAAATGAACGGACTTTCTGATAAAGGCAGATAGCAAGCTGCAGCTGCCACCTGGTTATTTTGTAAAATCACTGCACCATCATGGAGTGGCGTATTAGGTATAAAGATATTAATAAGCAACTCTGAAGAAATATAGGACTTTAAAGGAATTCCTGTTTCAACATAATCGCCCAGTGCCGTTCCTTTTTCAATCGTAATCAAGGCTCCAATTCGCCTTTTCGCCATATAAGTGGACGCCTTTAATATTTCTTCTACTAAACGCTCTTGCTGGTTCTCTTCTGGAACGCTACCTCTTGTAAAGAGCTTCCCACGTCCTAATTGTTCAAGCGCTCTCCTCAGTTCAGGTTGAAAAATGACAAGAATCGCCAGTACTCCCCAATTCATGACTTGTGCCATTAACCATCCAAGTGTATTGAAACCAAACAGGTTGCTTAAGCTTTTTACAATGACAATTACAAAAATTCCTTTGAGCAGCTGTATAGCCTTCGTGCCTCGAATAATAGTTAACAATTTATATATCACAAACCAAACAAGGAGAATATCAATGAAATTTACTACATAGTCCCAAACATTCAAATTGGATAAAGACATGTTGTTTCCTCCAGTCAGTATTACTCCAAATAACAATAACAATCGTTATGTAATAACCTTAATAGTATACCATTTTTTAAATAATACTTCTAAACTAGTGTGATAAAGTTACACGTTAAGGTCTAATGAAGTAAAAAATCCCCTCCTTTTACAAAGTAAAGCTGAGCGATGGCACCGTATATTGAAAACGATGCATTCGCTCAGCTCCTCTTACTCCTTATTCCCTTTTTCCTCTTTAATAGGAAGCACAGACGTTGCGGTATCCTTAATTTTGTACCACATCCACTCAAAAGCTTGGTCAATAACATGGATGCTTCCGGTCACATTCCCCGCCTTAGACATATAATTATGTCCATTTATGACCGTCACATCTCCCTTCACTTCACCTTCAATTCGAATGTTACCGTTTTGAACTACCACATTCCCCTCAACGGTCTCACCTGCAGGCACAATCACCGTTTCTCCTTCGACTAATAAATTAGATTGCTTGGAAACTGAAAAATGTTCGTCCTGATTATATGTGGAAAAAAGAGAACCTGTCATCAATACAATGAACACGGCTGCTGCCGTCATAAAAGGATGGCTTTTTAACCAACGTTTGGCACCCGTTGTTTTCGTTTCCTTTGGCAATTGAGACATTACCCTTGATGTAAAGTCATCTGGAGCCTTAATATGGGAGGTACTTTGTACAAGAGCGACTGCCTTTTTCATTTCATGAAAATAATCCCGGCATTCAGCACAAGTATGCAAGTGATCACGTAAAGCTTCTTTATGCTCTGGTTTGATGTCCTCATCTAAATAATCATGCATATAATCAATGATTTCCTCATGGTAGTTCATTTTTCTCACCTTCTTTTTATAAATGGCGTAGTTGTTTACGCAAGGCTTCCCGACCACGATGTATTCTCGTCTTAACCGTGCCGACTGGCAAATCAAGTATTTCACTGATTTCCTTTAACGATAATTCTTCAATGTACTTCAATACGATTACCGACCGATATTTCTCCGGCAACTTCATAATTTCTACTTGAATGGTTTCCTGAAGTTCTAAAGATTCAACTTCATCCTCGGGCTTAGCCATATCTGATGCAATTTGGGAATACATATTCAATCCCTCAGATCCACTAACTTCTGCATCCAAATAGTAATCCGGCTTTTTCTTACGAAGACGGTCAATGCAAAGATTCGTCGCAATACGGTATAACCACGTAGAAAATTTCATTTGTATATTAAAACTACGAATATTCACAAAGGCTCTAACAAAGGCCTCTTGTGCCAAATCTTCTGCTTCTTGCCTGTTTCCGAGCATCCTAAAACATATCTGGAAAACTTTGTCCTTGTATAATTCGACAATTTCCCCAAATGCATTATGGTCTCCCTTTAATACTTGATTAATTCTCTCTTTAATGAGTGCATCCATTTTCCGGTTTTTACCCCCGCTCATGCGGCTATACGATTATTACGAATCGTAAGCTAAAAGGTTTCAAAATTTATTACTTTAATTTTAACAAAGTTTTACAATTTATGTTTAAGAAAAAAAAAACAAGGCTATATAATTAAAAATTGTAAAACCTAAGGGAGTGAATCGCTGTATGACTGCTGAAAAAATTTTAGATCATATTGAACTATACAGACAGAAAATGATAATTTTAGCTTCCCGCTCCTCGATGGTTGATAATGAAGTGATTGAAGTAAGCAGTAAACTAGATGTTTTGATCAATCAATACTTCCATTTAACTAAAAATGGAAGCCAAATCGACCGATGTGCTCTAAAGTGAATATGGAGCTGAGATTACAACCATATAAATATAGATATTATAAAAAAAACCATCCTGAAAAATCAACTTGCGTCTTCTAGCATATAAAAAACAGTAACCTAACACAAGCTGGTTACTGTTTCTTTTATTTTATCAGTTATACTAGCTTTTCTCCAAATAGCGAGCCCATTAAGGCCACGGCAACGATTGCGGTTTTATTACGTTCATCTAAAATAGGGTTTACCTCAACAAATTCAGCCGATGTAATTAACTCAGACTCCGCCAGCATTTCCATAGCCAAATGACTCTCCCGATAACTAATACCACCAATTACCGGTGTTCCTACCCCAGGCGCATCCGCTGGATCTACTCCATCCAGGTCCAAAGAAAGGTGAACACCATCTGTTCTTTCTCTTAAATAATCTATACACTCTTCCATGACTCTAGCCATTCCCATTCGGTCAATTTCATGCATTGTAAACACTTTAATCCCTTTTTCACGTATTAATTCTTTTTCACCTTCATCTAATGAACGTGCCCCGATAATTACGATATTTTCTGGTTTTACTTTAGAAGTTGAACCATGAATATTGACTAGATCGGGATGGCCAAGCCCCATACTGACAGCTAGAGGCATACCATGTATATTCCCTGATGGTGAAGTTTCCTCCGTATTTAAATCTCCATGTGCATCATACCAAATTACGCCTACATTTTCATAGTGCTTCGAAACCCCTGCGAGTGTTCCGATGGCTATCGAATGGTCTCCCCCAAGAACGAGCGGGAAAGATCCGCCTTGTATAATTTTATCTACTCTTGTTGCTAATTGAATGTTTCCCTTTGCAACTAACGATAAGTTTTTTAAATTTGTACCAGATTTCTGTGCATGTTCAGGGCGTCCTACTACTATATCTCCTAAATCCTCAACTTCTATTTTTAATCGTTCAAGCCGTTCGACAATCCCTGCACAGCGGATTGCACTCGGTCCCATATCCACCCCTCGTCTCGCCTGACCAAGATCCATAGGTAGACCGATAATGGAAATTTTCTGAATAGACATATAATTCCCCCTTTCTACCATTTTATATCTTATTTGCCTAGTGGTTCAACTGAACATTTATATGTATAAAGATGCAGTTAGTTAGCTTTTTTACCGTATTTACTCTTTGTCTTAAAATCCCTAGTTGAACCGTTCTCTTATTAGGGGGTAAAGTAATAAAAGTTAGACTTTTAAAATAAAAAAAAGTCTTAAGCCGTAATCGGCTTAAGACGTAAGTTTTAGTGTATGTAGTTAGATGGTGGAGCCTAGCGGGATCGAACCGCTGACCTCCTGCGTGCAAGGCAGGCGCTCTCCCAGCTGAGCTAAGGCCCCTAAAGGAATAAATATATAGTAAGCGGAAGACGGGATTCGAACCCGCGACCCCAACCTTGGCAAGGTTGTATTCTACCACTGAACTACTTCCGCAAATGGCTGGGCTAGAAGGGATCGAACCTTCGCATGACGGAATCAAAATCCGTTGCCTTACCGCTTGGCTATAGCCCAATATATAATATGTATAATTAATATTCAACAAAATAAAAAGGTGGTAATCATATATTTCCCTTTTACAGAGAATATATAACTGATCCACAGGTTTTTATTGGTGGAGGGG
>NZ_LGYA01000003.1:0-796 GCF_001273755.1 Peribacillus butanolivorans | reverse complement strand
AACTGATCCACAGGTTTTTATTAAAATGGTGGAGGGGGGCAGATTCGAACTGCCGAACCCGAAGGAGCGGATTTACAGTCCGCCGCGTTTAGCCACTTCGCTACCCCTCCGCAATATATGGTTGTAAATGGTGCCGGCAAGAGGACTTGAACCCCCAACCTACTGATTACAAGTCAGTTGCTCTACCAGTTGAGCTACACCGGCAAATATTTTTAAAATAAAATGGTGGAGGATGACGGGATCGAACCGCCGACCCTCTGCTTGTAAGGCAGATGCTCTCCCAGCTGAGCTAATCCTCCGGACTAATAAGTATATAATGGTGACCCGTACGGGATTCGAACCCGTGTTACCGCCGTGAAAGGGCGGTGTCTTAACCGCTTGACCAACGGGCCGATATTTTTATGATAATAGATAGATTGGGAAGCTCCCAAGCGGATTCGAACCGCTGACCTCTTCCTTACCATGGAAGTGCTCTACCTACTGAGCTATGGAAGCATATGGCTCCGCAGGTAGGACTCGAACCTACGACCGTTCGGTTAACAGCCGAATGCTCTACCACTGAGCTACTGCGGAATAATATAATGTTTCCTAATACTCATTTAAAGATTTTAAATGAATAGCCTGGCAACGTCCTACTCTCACAGGGGGAAACCCCCAACTACCATCGGCGCTGAAGAACTTAACTTCCGTGTTCGGAATGGGAACGGGTGTGACCTCTTCGCCATCATTGCCAGACTATATTCATTTTTTTGAAGAAATTTTCATTCCTTCAAAACTAGATAATAAGAAGGTATTT
>NZ_LGYA01000011.1 GCF_001273755.1 Peribacillus butanolivorans | reverse complement strand
GCCAAGCCATTCAAAAAGATCAGCCATCCTTGGCTGGTCTTTTTTCTTTTACAAATAGATAGCGATTTAAAGATCAGCAAAGATGTTGGTCTTCTTTGTATTTGACCAGGTGTTTGGATTCGGCAGGAGAATTAATACACGTAATAGAATATTCTATTATAAAATAGGTTTTATGTTTAACTGTTTAGGGTATTTATGTAAGATATTTAAATTTTAGTGTGCATTAGGGTATGTAAGTACATATAATTTGGAGAAAATGGATAATACATTTAAATGAGTGCATTTAAGTTGCAAAATGCATTTTTCCTTGTATAATAATAGTCAAATATAGTCAAAGTCAGATTGGAGGAGGCTGAGTGAGAAACATATCTGATATTATCGAAACTTATTTGAAACAAGTACTAGAAATAAGTCAGAAAGATATCTTAGAAATTAAAAGAAGTGAAATAGCAGATAAATTTCAGTGTGTTCCTTCTCAAATCAATTACGTAATTAATACCAGGTTTACAATCGAAAGAGGTTATGTTGTAGAGAGTAAGCGTGGAGGCGGCGGTTATATACGGATCATGAAAGTGAAATCGCAGGATTACGTGCATCTTATTAACCAATTATTATCCCTTATTGGTTCTAGGGTAACCCAATCGATGGCTGAAGGAGTTATTTCTCGGCTTATGAGTGAAGAAGTTATAAATGAGAGAGAAGCCAAGATCATGATGAGCGTCATTGATAGATCGGTGATTTATATAGATTTACCCGATCGAGATGAGCTTAGGGCAAGGATTTTAACTGCGATGCTTACAACTTTAAAATATAAATAAGACTGGCAGAGGTGATGAACATGATTTGCCAAGAATGTCATCAAAGGCCTGCTACCCTGCACTTCACCAAGATCATTAATGGAAAAAAAACCGAGGTTATGATTTGTGAGAAATGTGCTCAGGAAAAAGGTGAAATGGCTATGGTTGCAGGAGGACATGGTTTTTCAATAAATAATTTGTTAGCAGGATTGTTGAATATAGAGTCGAATATTCAACAGACGAAGGCAAATGCATTTCCTAAGACAGAAGAGAAGCGCTGCCCTCATTGTCACCGATCCTATAAAGAGTTTGTCCACCTTGGTAAATTTGGATGTGCTGAATGTTATAAAACTTTCAATGATCAATTAAATCCGATTTTAAAGAGGGTTCATAGCGGCAACATTGCACATATAGGTAAAATTCCAAAAAGGATTGGTGGCACCATTTATCTTCGAAAACAAATTTCAGATTTGAAAGAGGTTTTAAAGATTCACATCAATCAAGAGGAATTTGAGAAAGCAGCAGAAGTAAGAGATAAGGTTCGCTCCCTTGAAAAAAGGTATGAAGCACAAGAGGGAGGCGACGAATTATGAGTTTAGAAAAGTTTGTAGAAAACGCCTTGAGTTCCTGGATGAGTGCCGAAGGGCCTGAAATTGATATTGTATTAAGTTCTAGAATTCGGTTGGCCAGGAACTTCAAAGATTTCACCTTTCCTACCTCCTTTTCTAACGAAGAAGCTAAAGAAATCATTGAATTAGTAAAAAAAAGAATTGAAGAGGAAGTTACCCCGGAGATTGGCAAACTTGAACTTCTAGAGATTGACCAAATCCAACCACTAGAAAAGCGTGTTCTCGTTGAAAAGCATTTAATCAGTCCTCATTTAGTTGATGAATCAGCAAAAGGTGCTTGTCTTCTCTCGGAAAATGAAGAAATAAGTATCATGATCAATGAAGAGGATCATCTCCGTATTCAGTGTTTAATGTCTGGGTTGCAGCTAAAAGAAACGTTAAAGCTCGCAAATGTTCTTGACGATTGGATTGAAGAATCCATAGACTATGCATATGATGAAGAAAGAGGATACTTAACTAGTTGTCCAACTAATGTGGGAACAGGATTAAGGGCTTCGGTCATGATGCATCTGCCGGGCCTAGTCCTTACACAGCAGATGAATCAAATTATACCGGCTATCAATCAATTAGGGTTGGTAGTTCGAGGGATTTATGGAGAGGGCAGTCAAGCGTTAGGGAATATCTTTCAAATCTCTAATCAAATTACTCTCGGAAAGTCTGAAAGAGACATTGTTGAAGATCTAACGAGTGTAGTTCAACAAATCATTGCCCAGGAAAGGTCAGCAAGGGATGCATTAGTGAAGACCTCTCACATACAATTAGAAGATAGAGTTTACCGTTCTTATGGGATTTTGTCTAATGCTCGAGTCATTGAGACTAAGGAAGCAACTACCTGTATCTCCGATGTTAGGTTAGGTATAGATCTTGGGTATATAAAAAATATTTCTAAAAGCATCTTAAATGAGTTGATGATATTAACTCAGTCAGGATTTTTACAAAAATACGCAGGTGGCCCATTAAGATCCCATGAAAGGGATATCCGTAGAGCAGCACTCATTCGAGAACGCTTAAACTTCACGGAAACTTCCTCCTCATAGAGGGTAATTACCTCTGAGTGAGTACCTATATTCATGTAATAAATGTAGTGCAATGAAGCTTCTGCCGTTACTTAGAGTAGCTTTACTCAAAACGAAAATTATTAAGGAGGAATTCCCTATGATGTTTGGTCGTTTTACTGAAAGAGCCCAGAAAGTATTAGCATTAGCCCAAGAAGAAGCAATCCGCTTAGGACATAATAATATTGGTACAGAACATATTTTGTTAGGCCTGGTTCGAGAAGGCGATGGTATTGCAGCTAAAGCGTTATATGCTCTTGGTTTAGGAGCGGAAAAAATCCAGAAAGAAGTAGAAAATCTGATTGGCCGTGGACAGGATACTGCCCAAACAATACACTATACCCCAAGAGCTAAAAAAGTCATTGAGCTTTCTATGGATGAAGCAAGAAAATTAGGCCATTCATATGTTGGGACAGAGCATGTACTTCTTGGTCTAATACGAGAAGGCGAAGGTGTTGCAGCCCGAGTACTGAACAACCTTGGAGTAAGCTTAAATAAAGCACGCCAGCAGGTATTACAACTGTTAGGCAGTAATGAATCAGGTGGACATCAGGGGTCAGCAGCCTCAAATGCAAGCACACCAACCCTGGATAGTCTTGCCCGAGATTTAACGGCGATTGCTCGTGAAGGCAGCCTGGATCCTGTTATCGGAAGAAGCAAGGAAATACAGAGAGTCATTGAGGTATTAAGTCGTCGTACAAAAAATAACCCAGTATTAATCGGTGAACCTGGGGTTGGTAAAACAGCCATCGCTGAAGGTCTTGCTCAACAGATCATTAATAATGAGGTACCTGAAATCCTGCGCGATAAACGCGTTATGACACTTGATATGGGTACTGTTGTAGCTGGTACGAAATATCGTGGTGAGTTTGAGGACCGTTTAAAGAAAGTAATGGACGAAATTCGTCAGGCAGGCAATATCATCTTATTCATCGATGAGTTGCACACATTGATTGGTGCTGGCGGGGCTGAAGGTGCCATTGATGCTTCTAATATCCTTAAACCTTCATTGGCCCGTGGTGAATTACAATGTATCGGTGCAACGACTTTGGATGAGTACCGTAAATATATCGAAAAAGACGCTGCGCTCGAACGACGCTTTCAACCAATTCAAGTCGACGAGCCAACGATGGAAGAGTCCATTCAAATATTGAAGGGTTTACGTGACCGGTATGAAGCCCATCACCGCGTTTCAATTACGGATGAAGCGATTGACGCTGCAGTTAAATTATCTGATCGTTATATTTCCGATCGCTTCTTACCGGATAAAGCGATTGACTTGATTGATGAAGCAGGTTCAAAAGTACGGTTACGCTCATATACAACACCACCAAACTTAAAAGAACTTGAAGTGAAACTAGATGATGTTCGTAAGGAAAAGGACGCTTCCGTTCAAAGTCAAGAGTTTGAAAAAGCTGCTTCACTTCGCGATACAGAACAACGTTTAAGAGAACAATTGGAAGAAACGAAGAAAACATGGAAAGAAAAACAAGGGCAAGAGAATAGTGAAGTGACAGTGGACGATATTGCCCATGTCGTTTCCAGCTGGACTGGAGTCCCGGTCACTAAACTGGCGCAAACTGAGTCTGATAAACTGCTTAATATGGAATCAATCCTCCATGATCGTGTAATTGGGCAGGAAGAAGCCGTCATAGCAGTCTCTAAAGCGGTACGGCGTGCAAGAGCAGGATTGAAAGATCCTAAGCGTCCAATCGGTTCATTCATCTTCTTGGGGCCTACAGGAGTTGGTAAAACCGAGCTTGCCCGTGCTCTAGCTGAATCCATCTTTGGTGATGAAGATGCCATGATAAGGATCGACATGTCTGAATATATGGAGAAACATTCAACTTCACGTCTTGTTGGATCCCCTCCAGGATATGTAGGATACGAAGAAGGCGGACAGTTAACAGAAAAAGTGCGGAGAAAACCATATTCCGTCGTTCTGCTTGATGAAATTGAAAAGGCACATCCAGATGTTTTTAATATTCTTCTTCAAGTACTAGAAGACGGAAGGCTGACAGACTCTAAAGGCCGTACTGTTGATTTTAGGAATACGATTCTGATTATGACTTCAAATGTTGGGGCTTCTGCATTAAAAATTGATAAGTATGTCGGCTTTAACATCCAGGACACTGGCCAGGACTACAAAAATATGAAAGGGAAAGTGATGGAAGAACTTAAACGTGCCTTCCGTCCAGAATTCCTGAATCGTATTGATGAAACCATCGTGTTCCACGCGTTAGAGAAAGATCACTTGAAACAAATTGTTACATTAATGTCTAATCAGCTGACTACCCGTTTGAAAGAACAGGAAATATACTTGGAGCTGACAGATGCGGCTAGAGAAAAAATTGCTACGGAAGGCTTTGATCCTGAATACGGAGCACGTCCAATCCGAAGAGCGCTTCAGAAACATGTAGAAGATTATTTGTCCGAAGAGTTGCTTAAAGGTAATGTGAAAAAAGGGCAAACGGTCGTGATGGACGTTGTGAATAATGAGTTTGCAATCCGACAAGGCGAACCTGTTAACGTAAGTGAATAATCTGATTCTAAACTTCGAGGTACACGCAGATTTTTTGCAGTGTACCTCTGTTTTTTATTCATAGGTAGAAATGTTCATATTTAAAATTTTTAGCAATCAATATCTGGCGAAAAAAAAGGAAATATGGGTGCAGAAGTTATTTTCTAAAAAACTTATCATTAAGAAGGTTTAAATAAAACCGAGATATAATATCCTTTATATAGGTATTTTTTCAAATAGGAAGAGGAGTAATTATGGCTGCAAAAAAGAAAACTAAGTTTATGTGTCAGTCTTGTGGGTATGAATCGGCGAAGTGGATGGGAAAATGCCCGGGCTGTGGAGAATGGAATAAGATGGTCGAGGAAACCGAAATTGTTAAACCGGCTAGAAAAGGAGCTTTTACTCATTCAGAGGTTAGAGGTTCAGGGGAACGTGAGAAGGCGGCACCTATAACTACTATTCAGTCAGACAAGGAACCTCGGATTAAGACAGATTTAATGGAATTGAATCGTGCGCTTGGTGGCGGGATTGTGCAGGGGTCACTTGTGTTAATTGGAGGAGATCCGGGTATTGGTAAATCTACCCTACTTTTGCAAGTATCTTCACAGTTGGCGCATAAACAGAAAAAAGTGCTATATATTTCAGGTGAAGAATCAGTTAAACAGACCAAACTGAGAGCAGACCGGCTTGGGGTTATGTCAGAAAATCTATTCGTTTATGCAGAAACTGATATGGATTATATCCAACAGGCAATTCAAGAGGTAAATCCGGATTTAGTTATTATTGATTCAATTCAAACGGTGTATCATTCTGAAGTGACTTCCGCGCCGGGAAGTGTTTCACAAGTAAGGGAATGTACGGCATCGCTCATGCGTATTGCGAAGACGAATGGAATTGCGATCTTTATCGTCGGGCATGTTACGAAAGAAGGGGCGATTGCAGGGCCAAGGTTGCTTGAGCATATGGTAGACACTGTTTTATATTTCGAAGGAGAAAGACACCATACATATCGAATTATACGCGCGGTCAAAAACCGCTTTGGTTCGACAAATGAGATGGGTATTTTTGAAATGAAGGAACATGGTCTAGAAGAAGTCGCGAATCCCTCAGAAATTTTCCTTGAGGAACGGTCACAAGGAGCTTCGGGATCTACCGTTGTTGCGTCAATGGAAGGAACAAGACCGGTGCTTGTCGAAATTCAGGCATTAATTTCGCCGACGAGTTTTGGAAATCCAAGGCGAATGGCTACTGGAATTGATCACAATAGGGTCTCGCTTTTAATGGCGGTCTTGGAAAAGAGAGTGGGTTTGTTATTACAAAACCAAGATGCGTACCTAAAGGTTGCTGGAGGTGTCAAGCTGGATGAACCGGCAATTGATCTGGCTGTGGCAATTAGCATTGCCTCAAGCTTCCGTGATAAACCAACAAATCCCGCCGATTGCATCATTGGAGAAGTTGGGTTAACGGGGGAAGTAAGAAGGGTGTCCCGGATTGAACAACGAGTACAGGAAGCAGCAAAACTGGGGTTTGAACGGGTCATTATACCAGCTAATAATATAGGTGGATGGACAGCTCCAAAGGGTATTAAGATCGTTGGGGTTTCATCGGTTTCGGAGGCTCTTCATCAATCGTTAGGGGGGGAAAGATGACAGATAAAAAAGGGTATGAGAAAACAAAATTGGAGATTTTGCAAATTGTAGCCCCGGGTACCCCGCTTCGGGAAGGCATTGAAAATGTCCTGAGGGCAAATACGGGTGGATTGATTGTAGTTGGATATAACGAAAAGGTGCGCACAATTGTAGATGGTGGCTTCCAAATTAACTGTAACTGTACCCCAAGTACATTATATGAGCTGGCGAAGATGGACGGAGCCATCATTTTAAATGAAAAGGCCGATACTATCATTTTCGCCAATGCTCAATTAGTACCTGATAATAGTACACCCTCCACTGAAACAGGTATGCGGCACCGGACAGCGGAACGTGTAGCTAGAGAGACCAAGTCTTTAGTAATTGCAATCTCACAACGTCGAAATGTAATTACTTTATATCAAGGTAATTTTCGATATGCCCTTAAAGATATTGGTGTCATACTCGCTAAGGCTAATCTAGCCATTCAAACCTTGGAAAAATATAAGGTGGTTCTGCAGCAGAGCATATCGGTGTTAGGAGCTCTGGAATTTGAAGAACTTGTGACCTATGCTGACCTTTTACAAGTATTTCATCGTTATGTTATGGTTCTTCGAATCAAAGCGGAGTTACTTACCTACCTAAATGAACTCGGTACAGAAGGACGGTTGATCCGTCTGCAAATGAACGAAATTCTGGCGGATATTGAAACGGAAGGAAAATGGCTTATCAAGGATTATACCTCTAGTAATGATGAAAAACCTGAAGAAATCATCTTCCGGCTTCAAGAGTTGGCCATGCAGGAACAATTGGACGAAAGCATACTTTTAAAAGTACTGGGCTATCATGGTTACATTCATCTTGATGAGGCTATACATGCCCGTGGATACCGGATTCTTCATAAAATCCCACGCTTGCCGGGTTTGATCATTGAAAATTTAGTGAAACAGTTCGAAAGCTTTAAGGAGGTCAATAAAGCGACGGTTGAAGATCTTGACGATGTAGAAGGTATTGGGGAAGTCCGTGCCAATAAAATTAGAGAAGGACTTCGTATTTTGAAAAATCAGCTTGTCACAAATCGAAGGATGTAAGGTGCAAACTTGCATCTGAATTTTCCTATATTAGCTTTAAATTGATTAGTGTTTATTTTTGACACTCAAAACTTAGGGTGCTAGGCTAATAATACGAAAAAGAGAAGGAATCATATTTGTAAATCCACTAATTCCTTAGGTGAATTTCACGTATATAATGAAAACGAATTTTCGAAGGTTTCATTTTTTTTTATTGGTCAATAATGAGTAGAGGGAGGTGAAAGGGATGTTAAAACGCATTATACAAGCATGCTTCTTAATAGTCGGTGGGACACTTGGTATGTTACTTATTCCGGAATTATTAACTGTTTTACATGCAGATGATATTGCTTTAATAAACAATCCTTATGTAAGTGTACTGTTGGGTGCCATTATCTTTTATCTTATTACTTTTTGGGCAGTAGATCATGTGATCTATTTTATGAAGTGGCTGGAGGAACAGCTTGTTAAGATACCAAGTACGGATATAATCTTTGGCAGCGTCGGTCTTTTAGTAGGACTACTTGCGGCATTTTTAGTTGGATCCGCTTTTAGTGCAATTAGGGTGCCCATTTTAAATACAGTAGTTCCTATCATCCTTACGCTTTTGTTTGGTTATCTTGGGTTTCAGGTTGGCTTTAAAAAACGTGATGAACTATTGAATTTATTTACGAAAAATAATAAGAAAAAAACTTCAGACGGTGAAGAAAATGAAGAGGACGAAGAAGGTTACAGCAAGCGATTGAAGATCCTCGATACAAGCGTTATTATTGACGGTAGAATTGCAGATATCTGTCAGACAGGCTTCCTAGAGGGGACCATAGTAATACCACAATTCGTATTAAACGAGCTTCAGCACATTGCTGATTCCTCAGATGCTTTGAAAAGGAACCGCGGTAGACGTGGATTGGATATCCTTAACCGGATTCAAAAAGAACTACCGATTAAAGTAGAGATGTACGAAGGGGATTTTGAAGACATCCAAGAAGTGGACAGTAAATTAGTGAAGCTTGCCAAAATATCAGGTGGGATGGTTGTTACAAATGACTTTAATTTAAATAAAGTATGCGAGTTTCAAAATGTAGCAGTCCTTAATATTAATGACCTGGCGAATGCTGTTAAACCTGTTGTACTTCCTGGGGAAGAAATGAATGTGCAAGTCATTAAGGATGGGAAAGAGCAGAATCAAGGCATTGCTTATTTAGATGACGGTACGATGATTGTTGTCGAAGGTGGCCGTGATCATATTGGAAAACGCATTGATGTACTTGTGACAAGTGTACTGCAAACCTCAGCAGGTCGGATGATTTTTGCTAAACCGAAACTATTAGAAAAAGCATTATAAAGAAGAGTAGGAGAAACCGTTATGTTTTATGAAGTAGTGATACCTGCAGCTGGACAAGGAAAACGAATGAAAGCGGGCAAGAATAAACTTTTTATTGAACTATCAGGTACCCCGATTATTGTTTATACACTTCGTGTTTTTGAAGAAGATCCTAACTGTCGGGGGATTATCCTTTCGATAAATCCGGCAGAAGAGGATTATTTCATACAAATGATAGAGACTTATGACCTTAAGAAGGTCAAGAAACTCGTGACAGGTGGCAAGGAACGTCAACAGAGTGTTTATAATGGGCTAAAACATGCAGGAGAAGAAATTATCCTGGTCCACGACGGCGCTCGCCCTTTTATCGACCAGGTGCAAATCAGTGAATTAACGTCTTCTGCTTCCCTTCATGGAGGGGCGGTCATTGCGGTTCCAGTAAAGGATACTATAAAAAAAGCCGCCGATAAAAAGGTTCTAGAAACGGTGGAACGATCAAGCTTGTGGGCGGTACAAACTCCACAAGCTTTTCGTGTATCTATATTAAAAAGGGCGCATGAACAGGCGGAGTTAGAGTCATTTTTAGGTACGGACGATTCAAGTTTGCTAGAACGGATCAACGAACAGGTAGTTATTATTGAAGGCAATTATGATAATATTAAAATTACGACACAGGAAGACCTTTATTTTGCAGAAGCGATTTTACATAAACAACAACTTTGATGATAGGGGAGAATAAGATGTTTCGAATTGGACAAGGATATGACGTTCATCAGCTTGTAGAGGGAAGACCTTTAATTATTGGTGGGATTACAATTCCTTATGAGAAAGGGTTACTTGGCCATTCGGATGCGGATGTGCTTCTACATACTGTTGCCGATGCTTGCTTAGGGGCAATTGGTGCAGGAGATATTGGTAAGCATTTTCCGGATACTGACCCGGAATTTAAAGGCGCTGATTCGGCAAAACTGCTGCAGTATATTTGGGCGATTGTAAAAAAAGAAGGCTATGTACTAGGGAATGCTGATTGTACAATCATTGCACAAAGTCCGAAGATGGCTCCATATATTGAAGAAATGCGAGTCAGGATTGCAGAACTTTTAGATGCTTCAGTTGATCAAATCAATGTAAAAGCAACCACAACCGAGAAGCTTGGATTTACTGGCAGAAGTGAAGGAATTGCGGCACAGGCTGTTGTCTTATTGGTTAAATCAAACTAAATTCGTTTTTAGAGTGGATGCCTTTATCCCAATGAATTTAAATGATAAAATAAACGATAGAAAAGAAAGACTGGGAGGTCTAGATATATCATGAGCAGCGATATTCGAGTTCGCTATGCACCGAGTCCGACTGGACATTTACATATAGGAAATGCACGGACGGCTTTATTTAATTATTTATACGCACGAAATAAGGGCGGGAAATTCATCATCCGGATTGAAGATACCGACAAAAAGAGAAATATTGAAGGCGGCGAAGAAAGTCAGCTGAAATATTTAAAATGGCTTGGTATGGACTGGGACGAAGGTGTTGATATTGGCGGGGAATATGGCCCGTATCGTCAATCAGAGAGAAACGACCTGTACCAAGGATTGTATCAAGAGCTTCTGAACAAGGGCTTGGCTTATAAATGCTATTGTACGGAAGAGGAACTTGAAGCAGAGC
Source organism: Peribacillus butanolivorans (assembly GCF_001273755.1). Taxonomy (GTDB): domain Bacteria; phylum Bacillota; class Bacilli; order Bacillales; family DSM-1321; genus Peribacillus; species Peribacillus butanolivorans. The sequence continues at coordinate 73,880 of NZ_LGYA01000011.1, read as the reverse complement.
GGGAAGGACAGGTTGAACGTAATGAAACACCAAAGTATTCAGGGAAGTGCAGGCATTTAACTGATAAAGAGCAAGTGAAACTAGAGGCAGAAGGCAGAAAGCCTAGCGTTCGTTTTGCCGTTCCTTCGGGTAAGGTCCTTACGTTCAAAGATATGGTTAAGGATGACGTATCGTTTGAGACAGATGGTTTTGGAGACTTTGTTATCGTTAAAAAAGATGGTATTCCAACTTATAACTTTGCGGTAGCGGTGGATGATCACTTGATGAAGATTTCCCATGTTCTTCGCGGTGATGATCATATCTCCAATACTCCAAAGCAATTAATGATTTATGAAGCGTTCGGTTGGGAACCGCCTGTGTTCGGTCATATGACTCTAATTGTAAATGAAAGCCGAAAAAAACTAAGTAAACGTGATGAATCGATTATTCAATTCATTGAGCAATATGAAGAGCTGGGTTATTTGCCTGAAGCGTTATTCAACTTCATTACTTTACTAGGATGGTCACCGGGCGGCGAGGAAGAGATCTTCTCAAAAGAAGAGTTTATTAATCTTTTTGATGCTGATCGATTGTCTAAATCGCCTGCACTTTTCGATAAGCAAAAGCTTACTTGGATGAATAACCAATATGTGAAGCAATTGGATGAGGATCGTGCAGTGGAATTGTCTATGCCACATTTAATCAAGGCTGGGAAGGTTTCTGCGTCCCTAACTGCTGAAGAAGAAGAGTGGGTACACGGGCTTGTTTCTCTTTATCAAGAGCAGATGAGCTATGGAGCGGAAATTGTTGAGCTGTCTGGACTATTTTTCAAGGATGAGGTCGAGTTTGAGACTGAAGCGAAAGAAGTCCTAGCAGAAGAACAAGTACCAGAAGTCATGAATGCTTTCCTTCAAGAAATCGAAGGGCTGGAGGAATTTAAGGCCGACGAAATCAAGAAGTCAATTAAAGCTGTACAAAAAAGCACAGGGCATAAAGGGAAAAAATTATTTATGCCAATTCGTGCAGCTGTGACTGGTCAAACACATGGACCTGACTTGCCTAAAGCTATTTCATTACTTGGCAAAGAAAAAATTAAACAACGTATTCAAAGTATTTTATATTAACAATTTGTCAAAAATGTAATATAGTATTTAATAATCTTACAAAAGAACGCGTAGATGGGGAGAAGTAAGTAAACGAAGCTTATTAGAGAGAACCATAACCTGCTGAAAGTGGTTCAAGCCTCTCGTTTTCTGAAATGCACCCTTGAGTCCTTTGCTGAACTAACCTCTAGTAGGCACAGGCGGAATATCCTCCGTTATAGGGATAAAAGTTGGGAATGGAAAAACAGGGGTGCTTTTTACCTGCTGGAAACCATTCCAAACAGAGTGGAACCGCGCTTAGAGCGTCTCTGTCTATTAGGACAGAGACGCTTTTTTATATGCTTTAAAAGGTTTATGAGGGGATGCTGGATAAGGAAGGAACATAGGGGGGAATCATTTTGTTAAAGATGTTTAAAGAGGATATCGAAGTGGTTTTTGATCAAGATCCTGCTGCGCGTAGTTATTTGGAAGTTATTTTAACGTATGCTGGTTTACATGCAATTTGGAGTCATAGAATGGCTCACGCACTTTTCAAGAAGAAGTTTTTTTTCCTAGCGAGAAGTATTTCTCAGATCAGTCGGTTTTTTACCGGGATTGAAATTCACCCAGGGGCTACTATAGGCCGTCGATTTTTCATTGATCATGGAATGGGGATCGTCATTGGTGAAACATGTGAAATTGGCGACAATGTGTCTGTCTTTCAAGGGGTCACGCTTGGAGGAACAGGTAAGGAAAAGGGAAAACGCCATCCTACGATAAAAGATAATGTATTGATTGCAACAGGAGCAAAAGTGCTGGGTTCCATCACAGTTGGTGAAAACTCAAAAATCGGTGCAGGTTCTGTCGTTTTAAAGGAAGTACCTCCTAATTCAACGGTGGTAGGCATTCCAGGTAAAGTAGTCATTCGTGATGGTATCAAAATCAATAAAGACTTAAATCATTCAGATCTTCCTGATCCGATTGCTGACCGTTTTAAGGAAATGGATAAAGAAATCTTTGCCTTAAAAGCGAAGTTGGCTGAGCAGAGGCAGGAAGAAAGGAGTTTATAATATGGCAATTAAAATATATAACACAGTTACAAGACAGAAAGAAGCCTTCGTTCCGATTGAAGAAGGAAAGGTGAAAATGTATGTGTGCGGACCTACTGTCTACAATTACATTCATATTGGAAATGCTAGACCCGCAATAGTATTTGATACCGTTCGAAGATATTTAGATTATCGTGGGTATGAAGTTCAATTTGTTTCGAATTTCACAGACGTTGATGATAAACTCATTCGCGCAGCAAAAGAATTGGGGGAAGATGTCCCGACCATTTCAGAACGTTTTATTAAGGCGTATTTTGAAGACGTTTCTGCGCTTGGTTGCAAAAAGGCGGATGCACATCCGACCGTGATGGAGAACATGGATACAATTATTGAATTTATTTCGGCATTGATTGAAAAAGGATTCGCCTATGAATCTGAAGGTGATGTGTACTACCGAACTCGTAAATTTGAAGGGTATGGAAAGTTGTCCCACCAATCCATCGATGAGCTTCGAGTTGGGGCACGCATTGAAATTGGTGAGAAAAAACAAGATGCCCTTGATTTTGCCCTTTGGAAAGCGGCTAAGGAAGGTGAAATATCTTGGGAGAGTCCATGGGGTAAGGGGCGTCCCGGTTGGCATATCGAATGCTCTGCCATGGTCAGAAAGTATTTGGGCGATACAATTGATATACACGCAGGCGGCCAAGATCTAGCTTTTCCCCATCATGAAAATGAAATTGCACAATCTGAGGCATTAACGGGCAAGACCTTTGCGAATTATTGGATGCATAACGGGTATATCAATATTGATAATGAAAAAATGTCTAAGTCCTTAGGCAATTTTGTTCTTGTGCATGACATCATTCAGAAGCATGATCCACAAGTGTTACGCTTCTTCATGTTATCCGTACATTACCGCCATCCTATCAATTACAGCGAAGAAGTACTAGAGAATGTAAAAGCGGCACTTGATCGTTTAAGAACATCATACCAAAACTTAAAGCATCGTCTCCAAGTGAGTGATGGGTTGACTGAGAATAATGATGTTTGGCTGGAGAAAGTAAATGCGTTACATGAACAGTTCATTCAAGAAATGGACGATGATTTTAACACAGCTAACGCGATATCCATTCTCTTTGAACTGTCCAAGCAAGCAAACTATTACTTAATGGAGAAAAATACCGACAAGGAAGTCATTGAGGCTTTCCTTGAAGAATTCCAAACACTGTTTTCAGTTCTAGGTTTGTCTCTAGAAGAAGAAGGGTTGTTGGATGAAGAAATTGAAGGCTTGATTCAGCAGAGAATTCAAGCGCGGAAAGATCGCAACTTTGGGTTATCTGATGAAATTCGTGACCGCTTGAAAAACATGAATATTATATTAGAGGATACCCCTCAAGGTACAAGATGGAAAAGAGGGTAATTGATGCTTCATTACGATAATAAAGTAGATGAAAAAATGTTAAACAGTCTTGCTCTAGCCTATATAGGTGATGCCGTATATGAAACGTATATCCGGCATCATCTCATTCAAAAAGGAGCGGTCAAGCCTAATCTTCTTCACAAAAAAGCAACATCTTTTGTATCAGCTAAAGCTCAAAATAGGATTATTCATTTTTTCTTGGAGTCAGGTTGGTTATCAGAAGAAGAATCCGCTGTCGTCCGTCGCGGCCGTAATGCGAAATCCGGTTCGGTTCCGAAGAATACAGATGTGCAAACGTATCGTTACAGTACGGCCTTTGAGGCTCTTATGGGCTTTCTGTATTTATCAGGTCGAATAGAAAGAATGGAAGAGCTTATTAGAAAGTCTATTGAATTCATTGAAGAAGAAAAGGGGAGTAACCCATGAGTGAAGAATACATCATTGGAAGAAACCCCGTATTGGAAGCACTTCGCTCCGAACGGGATATAAATAAAATTTGGATAGCAGAAGGCTCACAAAAAGGGTCAATGCAACCACTAATTGGTCTTGCTAAAGAAAAGAAGGTATTTGTGCAAATTGTTCCAAAGAAAAAAATTGATCAAATGGCAGATGGTATTCATCAAGGTGTTGTCGCACAAGTGGCGGCTTATGAATATGTAGAATTGGATGACTTATTCGCCAAAGCGGCAGAACGGGATGAAGCGCCATTTTTCATGATTCTTGATGAAGTTGAAGATCCACATAATTTAGGATCAATTATGAGAACAGCAGATGCTGTCGGAGCCCATGGAATTATTATTCCAAAACGGAGAGCAGTGGGATTAACGGCAACAGTAGCGAAAGCATCGACCGGTGCAATTGAGTATATTCCAGTTGCTCGTGTTACGAATTTGGCACGAGCAGTTGAAGAGTTAAAAGAGCGTGGTGTCTGGATTGTCGGTACAGATGCGAAAGGTAGCGATGATTACCGTAACATGGACGGCAAGATGCCCATTGGACTTGTAATTGGTAGTGAAGGTAAAGGAATGGCCCGTTTAATGAAGGAAAAATGCGATTTCCTCATCCGTCTCCCTATGGTAGGACAAGTAACGTCGTTAAATGCATCGGTAGCAGCTGGTTTATTGATGTATGAGGTCTATAGAAAAAGAAATCCTTTAGGCCAATAATGGGATGAATATTCTGTTAGTGGACGGTTACAACATTATTGGGGCCTGGCCGGAACTGAGAGAATTGAAAGAACGGGATCTTGCTGCTGCAAGGGACCGGTTAATTGAAATGATGGCAGAATATCAAGCCTTTACCGGGTATCGCGTAATTGTCGTATTTGACGCCCAATATGTTCAAGGAATTGCCCGGATATTCAAAAATCATAAGGTTGATGTAATTTTTACAAAAGAAAATGAAACTGCTGATGAGAGAATAGAAAAGATGGCCATTGAACTGAATAATATCAAAACGCAGATTCAAGTGGCGACTTCTGACTTCACGGAGCAGTGGGTGATATTTGGCCAAGGGGCTCTAAGGAAATCTGCCCGCGAACTGCTTATTGAGATGGAAGAAATTCAAGGGGAAATTGAGAAAGATGTAAAAAAAACAACCATAATAAAACCCGCTGCTAAAATCCCTTTAAGTGAAGAAGTTGCAGAAATTTTCGAAAAATGGCGTCGAGGGAAGATTTGAACCATTGACGGGTAATTTTTACCTGCTGTATAATATTTCTATCTGAGTCAGGTCAGGGGGATATAATGTGGGTCTCAAATTCGGAATGAAACTGAACGAAAAGTATCTGCAGTTTGATGATGATGAATTGATAGAGTTGGTACACACTGGAGACAGTGAAGCGCTGGATTACTTGATCCAAAAGTATCGTAATTTTGTTAGAGCAAAGGCAAGGACTTATTTCTTAATTGGTGCAGATAAGGAAGACATCGTTCAAGAAGGTATGATTGGTTTATATAAAGCCGTCCGTGATTTTAAAGGTGATAAGTTATCCTCCTTTAAAGCGTTTGCCGAACTATGTATTACGAGGCAGATCATTACAGCTATTAAAACAGCAACGCGTCAAAAGCATATTCCGCTCAATTCCTATGTTTCCCTGGACAAGCCTATTTATGATGAGGAATCCGATCGAACTCTTATGGATATAATATCGGGTACAAAAGTTTTAGACCCGGAAGAGCTGATTATCAATCAAGAAGAGTTTGACGATATCGAATTAAAGATGGCCGAGCTTCTGAGTGATCTGGAGAGAAAAGTGTTAGCTCTTTACCTAGATGGACAAACTTACCAAGAGATTTCGGAAGAGTTGAACCGACATGTGAAGTCAATCGACAACGCCCTTCAGCGGGTGAAAAGAAAGCTCGAGCGCTATTTGGAAGTAAGGGAAATCAGTTTATAATCCCTCCGCTTTTTCCGCTTAATCTCATCTGTCCCATCTCCACTTGGAAGTTTTATTCACTAAGATTTAAAATTGGATGTTAAGAAACAAAGGTTTTCGATACACGATATCTTGGATGGGCTCAGCCCGCTTTATTATTGACAATAAAAGACAGTCGTGATAAGGTTTTATGGATATAGTAGATAGGATAGGTGTATCAAATGAGAAAAAAAATTGTTCTAGCTTGTACTGAATGTGGTTCAAGAAATTATAGTTATGAAAGTAATCAATCGACAAGCAGCGAACGCCTTGAAATAAAGAAATTTTGTAGTACATGCAATTCACACGCGATTCATAAAGAAACGAAATAACCGTTTTATTAATAGATTAACAAAGAAGCTGTCTAATGCTTGGAGGATACATTCATGAAACGCTTGACCGAATTTTTCAGCGGAGTGGCTCGCGAAATGCAAAAAGTAAGCTGGCCGAAACGCAAAGAGCTTACCAAATATACAATCGTGGTAGTAACAACTGTATTGTTTATGGCTTTATTCTTTACGGTGGTAGATTTGGGCATTTCCGAATTAATTCGCTTAGTTATTGAATAAGAGATTCGAAAATAAGGTATAATAGTGATAGAATAATATGTGTCAGCAGAAAAGCCCGGAAACGGGTTTTTTAATTTGTCTTTTTTAAGAAGTGAAGAAGTTCAAAATTCAGCACTGCTGTAAAATGAATTATCACAATATATTCTAGTTAAGTCGGGATAACGCCGGGGATTGATTTTTGGCTAAAACGTTCAAAGATAAAGTTTAATAAAGAAAATGATTGTTGCAGGGAGGGAAGGACGTTAAAGTCCTAACACATGGAAAAGAATTGGTATGTAGTTCACACCTATTCAGGTTATGAGAACAAGGTTAAGGCTAACTTGGAAAAACGTGTTGAAACAATGGGGATGGAAGACAAAATCTTTCGAGTTGTAGTTCCTGAAGAAGAAGAAACAGAAATTAAAGATGGCAAAAAGAAAGTAACGAAAAAGAAAGTATTCCCAGGGTATGTACTAGTGGAAATCATTATGACGGACGATTCCTGGTATGTAGTTCGGAATACACCTGGCGTAACAGGTTTTGTGGGTTCGTCAGGAGCCGGATCTAAACCGACAGCGCTTCTTCCTGAAGAAATTGAAGTCGTTCTTAAGCGGATGGGCGTTGATGAAAGCAAAATCGAAGTTGATTTTGAAATCGGTGATACCGTTCAGGTTAAAGAAGGACCATTTGCAACCTTTGCAGGTCCTATTGAAGAACTTGATAAAGATAAGGGTAAAGTAAGAGTTCTAGTTAATATGTTTGGCCGTGATACGCCAGTTGAACTTGACTTTAATCAAGTGGAAAAATTATAAACGGAAAAAAACTTGAAATTGCCATTTGAAAGTGGTAAAATTTCAAAGGTCAGTATGTTTCAATTTTTAGGCCTCAACGATACAAGCATTCTTTATTAATATATAAAGAATTCAAGATGAGTGGGAGGGTATATCCCTATTACCACATCACGGACTTATAAGGAGGTGTGTCTCGTGGCTAAAAAAGTAATTAAAATGGTTAAATTGCAAATTCCTGCTGGTAAAGCGAATCCGGCTCCCCCAGTTGGTCCTGCATTAGGTCAAGCTGGTGTAAACATCATGGGATTCTGTAAGGAGTTCAACGCTCGTACAGCAGATCAAGCTGGTCTAATTATTCCTGTTGAAATCACGGTATTTGAAGACCGTTCATTTACATTCATTACAAAAACTCCGCCCGCTGCTGTATTGCTTAAGAAAGTAGCAGGTATTGAGTCTGGTTCTGGTGAACCTAACCGTAAAAAAGTTGCTACAGTCAAGCGTGATCAAGTGCGCGAGATTGCTGAAACTAAAATGCCTGACCTAAACGCTGCAAACGTTGAAGCTGCAATGCGTATGGTTGAAGGTACTGCTCGCAGCATGGGTATTGTCATCGAAGACTAATCCATGTAATTGCTATTTGTTTCTACGGGGTTGCGATTGATACTCGCAACCTTTATTCGTGGGAGGTTATACCGTTAAAACCACAATTTAGGAGGATTTATATCATGGCTAAAAAAGGTAAAAAGTATCTTGAAGCAGCTAAGCTTGTAGAAGTTTCTAAGGCTTATGCTGTAACTGAAGCAATCGAAGTTGCTAAAAAAGCTAACTTCGCAAAATTCGATGCAACTGTTGAAGTGGCTTTCCGTTTAGGTGTAGACCCTAAGAAAGCAGACCAACAAATTCGTGGAGCAGTTGTTCTACCGAATGGTACTGGTAAAACTCAACGCGTATTAGTATTCGCTAAAGGCGAAAAAGCAAAAGAAGCTGAAGCTGCTGGTGCTGACTACGTTGGCGAATCTGACTACATCAACAAAATCCAACAAGGTTGGTTCGAATTCGATGTAATCGTTGCGACTCCAGACATGATGGGTGAAGTTGGTAAACTTGGTCGCGTATTAGGACCTAAAGGTTTAATGCCTAACCCTAAAACAGGCACAGTTACATTTGATGTAACAAAAGCTGTTAACGAAATCAAAGCTGGTAAAGTTGAATACCGCGTAGATAAAGCTGGTAACATCCATGCTCCAATCGGTAAAGTATCTTTCGAAGATGCTAAACTAGTGGAAAACTTCACTACTATCTATGATACGTTAATGAAAGTAAAACCTGCGGCTGCTAAAGGAACTTACATGAAAAATATTTCTGTAACAACTACAATGGGCCCTGGTGTGAAAGTTGATTCTTCTTCTTTCAAATAAATAATTGACATTCCAAAACTATTATTGTTATAATATGTTTTGTTGTGAATAAATGAATATCATTTGTACCGTAGACAGTAGGTGCTCAACTAGAGCTTAATTCCCTGCCGAGGTAATTCGATAATAATAGTCGTTGACTATGACCTTTGAAATTACTGCCTTCATGTCTGCAATAGAGATGAAGGCTTTTTCTTTGAAACGGTATAAATGTTTTCAAGCAAATCTACAGGAGGTGTAAGGATGAACGCAATTATTGAACAAAAGCAAAAAATCGTTGCTGAGATTTCTGAAAAATTAACTGCAAGCCAATCAACAGTAGTTGTTGACTACCGTGGATTGACTGTTGCTGAATTAACAGAACTTCGTAAGCAACTTCGTGATGCTGGCGTTGAGTTTAAAGTTTACAAAAACTCTTTAACTCGTCGTGCTGCTGAAAGTGCTGAACTTAGCTCTTTGAACGAATCATTAACAGGACCAAACGCAATTGCATTCTCAACTGAAGATGTTATTGCGCCAGCAAAAATCCTTAACGATTTTGCGAAAAAACATGAAGCGTTAGAAATCAAAGCTGGAGTTATCGAAGGAAATGTTGCAACTGCAGAAGAAATTAAAGCTCTTGCAGAACTACCTTCACGCGAAGGCCTACTTTCAATGCTACTCAGCGTGCTACAAGCACCTATGCGCGGACTTGCTATTGCTACAAAAGCAGTTGCAGATCAAAAAGAAGAACAAGGCGCGTAAGCTAACCGCTTATTTAGCCTATTGATTCAAAAAAAAACCAACCATTTCGAGGAGGAAATAACAATGACTAAAGATCAAATCTTAGAAGCAGTTAAAAACATGACTGTTTTAGAATTAAACGACCTTGTAAAAGCAATCGAAGAAGAATTTGGCGTAACTGCTGCTGCACCTGTAGCTGTAGCTGCTGCTGGTGGCGCTGCTGCTGAAGAGCAAACTGAGTTTGATGTAATCCTTACATCTGCTGGAGATCAAAAAATCAAAGTTATCAAAGCTGTACGTGAAGTTACAGGTCTTGGACTTAAAGAAGCAAAAGAACTTGTTGACAACACTCCAAAAGCAATCAAAGAAGGCGCTTCTAAAGAAGAAGCTGAAGAAGTTAAAGCTAAACTTGAAGAAGTTGGAGCTGGCGTTGAAGTTAAGTAATCTTGCATAAACAAAAAGCTCGCTATCACTGGCGGGCTTTTTTCTCTTCATTTTAAAGAAAATGACGGAAAATCGTTGTTAATAGTTTGGTTAAGAGATTCTACAAACTTAACGGTATGCAAGTATCCATTCTTCAAATCTCTTCTCTCATTAAATCTTCAATATTCCTTTCTGATAGGGGGAGATGACTCTGACAGAGCATTACTACTCACATAAACCGGATGTCGTAAGTAATCCGAAATTTTGGGATTTTACATTAAAGGGACGTACTTTCCGCTTCAAAAGCGATAATGGCGTTTTTTCAAAAAAAGAAGTAGATTTTGGTTCTCGTCTTTTGGTTGAAACCTTTAACCTTAATGAAGCTGTGGAAGGAGATATTCTTGATGTAGGTTGCGGTTATGGACCAATTGGAATATCAATTGCAGCAGCTTATCCCGATAGAACGATAGAAATGATTGATATAAATAGCCGGGCAGTTGAATTGTCAAAAGAGAATGCCGCTTCTAACGGGATCGCCAATGTAAAAATATTCGAAAGTGATCGTTTTGACAAAGTTGGCTCCAATCAATTCGCTGCAATTCTTACGAACCCTCCCATTCGCGCAGGTAAAAGTGTTGTCCACGAAATTTTAGAAGAAAGCTATCAAAGTTTGGTAGCTGGTGGAGAATTATGGGTTGTCATTCAAAAAAAACAAGGTGCACCATCCGCCATGGATAAAATGGAGCAATTATTTGGAAATATTGAAGTGCCAGTTAAGAAAAAGGGTTACTATATACTATTATCCAAAAAGGTTTGACTCTAAATTTTCGCTATGTTAGTATTATAAAATGCATATATATAATTCCGTAACTATGCAATTTTTATACCATTGGTGTATAACCAATGGATAATATGGGAAAAATATATAAATAATAGTTCGTTTTATGAGAAATAGTGGTTTTTAAAATAAAAACCATTTTCTTTTTGTCTATGGAAATGATTCCTTTTCCGAGGCAAATTGATCCTTATAACGCTTGATTTAAGGGGTGAATCAGTTGACAGGTCAACTTGTTCAGTATGGACGACACCGCCAACGTAGAAGTTATGCAAGAATCAGTGAGGTTTTGGATCTTCCGAATCTGATTGAAATTCAAACAGCTTCTTATCAATGGTTTCTAGATGTAGGTTTAAAAGAAATGTTCCAGGATATTTCTCCTATTGAGGATTTTACAGGTAATTTATCATTAGAATTCATCGATTACAGCCTAGCTGAACCGAAGTACTCTGTGGAAGAAACGAAAGAACGCGATGTTACTTACTCTGCTCCACTTCGTGTGAAAGTGCGCCTTGTTAACAAAGAAACAGGGGAAGTAAAAGACCAGGATGTATTTATGGGCGACTTCCCTCTGATGACTGAAACAGGTACATTTGTCATCAATGGTGCAGAACGGGTAATTGTATCCCAATTAGTGCGCTCACCGAGTGTTTACTACAATGGTAAAATGGATAAAAACGGTAAGCTTGGATTCTCTGCGACCGTTATTCCTAACCGTGGCGCATGGCTCGAATACGAAACAGATGCCAAGGATGTTGTGTATGTTCGAATCGATCGCACTAGGAAATTGCCTATTACGGTATTGATGCGTGCGCTTGGATTCGGAACCGATCAAGAAATTATTGATTTAATCGGTGACAATGAATACCTTCGTAACACTCTTGAAAAGGACAACACTGAGAGTGTGGAAAAAGCATTACTAGAAATTTATGAGCGTCTACGCCCGGGTGAACCACCTACAGTCGATAACGCGAAAAGTCTTTTAGTATCCCGCTTTTTTGATCCAAAACGTTATGATTTAGCTAACGTAGGTCGTTATAAAATAAACAAAAAACTGCATATTAAGAACCGTTTGTTTGGGCAACGTATTGCGGAGACTTTGATTGATCCAGAAACAGGGGAAATTATAGTTGAAAAAGGTACAATGCTTGACCGTCGTACTCTTGATAGAATTCTGCCTCATATTGAAGCGGGAATCGGTTTTAAAACATTCCACCCATCTGGTGGTGTGGTAGAAGAAGAAACTCTTCTTCAACCTATTAAAGTATTTGCACCAAACGATGCTGAAGGCGAAAAAGTGATTAATATCATCGGTAATGCTTACGTGACCGACCAGGTTAAAAACATTACACCGGCTGATATCATTTCTTCTATTAGCTATTTCTTTAACTTATTGCATGGTGTAGGAATCACAGATGATATTGACCATTTAGGAAACCGTCGTCTGCGTTCTGTTGGTGAATTGCTGCAAAACCAATTTAGAATTGGTTTATCTCGTATGGAACGTGTCGTTCGTGAAAGAATGTCTATTCAGGATACGAATACAATCACTCCACAGCAACTAATTAACATTCGTCCAGTTATTGCATCTATTAAAGAATTCTTTGGAAGCTCTCAGCTTTCTCAATTTATGGATCAAACTAACCCGTTGGCTGAGTTGACGCATAAACGTCGTCTATCTGCATTGGGACCTGGTGGTTTAACACGTGAACGTGCGGGCTTTGAAGTACGTGACGTTCATTACTCCCACTATGGCCGTATGTGTCCGATTGAAACGCCTGAGGGACCAAATATTGGTTTGATTAACTCATTATCTAGTTTCGCAAAGGTAAACCCGTATGGTTTCATAGAAACACCATATCGTCGTGTTGATCCTGAGACAGGTAAAATTACTAGCCAAATTGATTACTTAACAGCTGATGAAGAAGATAACTATGTAGTTGCTCAAGCGAATGTTCGTCTATCAGATGACGGATCATTCCTTGATGATGACGTCGTTGCTCGTTTCCGCGGTGAAAATACCGTTGTACCGCGTGACCGCGTAGATTACATGGATGTATCTCCTAAACAGGTTGTATCTGCCGCGACAGCATGTATTCCTTTCTTGGAAAATGATGACTCCAACCGTGCCCTTATGGGAGCGAACATGCAACGTCAAGCAGTACCTTTACTGCAACCGGAAGCCCCACGAGTTGGAACAGGTATGGAATATGTTTCAGCGAAGGACTCTGGTGCTGCTGTCATCTGTAAACATCCTGGTATCGTAGAACACGTTGAATCACGTGAAGTATGGGTACGTAGGGTAAGTGAGGTTGACGGACAGCAAGTAAAAGGAAACATTGATAAATATCGTTTATTAAAATTCATCCGTTCCAACCAAGGAACGTGCTATAACCAACGCCCAATCGTAAGTGTTGGTGACAACGTTGTAAAAGGTGAGATTCTTGCTGATGGTCCTTCAATGGAAAAAGGTGAGTTAGCGCTTGGACGTAACGTATTAGTTGCCTTCATGACTTGGGATGGATATAACTATGAAGATGCCATCATCATGAGTGAACGTTTAGTTAAAGATGATGTGTACACTTCTATTCATATTGAAGAATATGAGTCTGAGTCCCGTGATACGAAATTAGGACCGGAAGAGATCACACGTGATATCCCGAATGTTGGGGAAGATGCGCTTCGCAATCTTGATGAGCGCGGAATTATCCGTGTCGGCGCTGAAGTAAAAGACGGAGACCTTCTAGTTGGTAAAGTTACGCCTAAAGGTGTAACAGAATTGACTGCTGAAGAACGTTTATTACATGCAATTTTCGGTGAAAAAGCACGTGAAGTACGGGATACATCACTTCGTGTACCTCACGGCGGCGGTGGAATCGTTCTTGATGTTAAAGTATTTAACAGAGAAGATGGCGATGAACTACCTCCTGGTGTAAACCAACTTGCGCGTGTATATATCGTTCAAAAACGTAAGATCCACGAAGGCGATAAAATGGCTGGACGTCATGGTAACAAAGGGGTAATCTCTAGGATTCTTCCTGAAGAAGATATGCCTTACTTACCAGATGGCACACCGGTCGACATCATGTTAAACCCATTGGGTGTACCATCACGTATGAACATCGGGCAGGTGCTGGAGCTTCACTTAGGTATGGCAGCACGCGCGCTTGGCATTCATGTAGCATCGCCGGTATTCGATGGTGCTACTGAGGAAGATGTTTGGGGTACGATTGCAGAAGCTGGGATGTCCCGTGATGCAAAAACTGTCCTTTATGACGGGCGTTCAGGTGAAGCATTCGATAACCGTGTGTCTGTTGGTGTCATGTATATGATTAAACTTGCACATATGGTTGATGATAAACTTCATGCTCGTTCAACTGGACCTTACTCCCTTGTTACGCAACAGCCACTTGGTGGTAAAGCGCAATTTGGTGGACAGCGTTTCGGTGAGATGGAGGTATGGGCACTTGAAGCTTATGGTGCTGCTTATACATTACAAGAAATCCTTACCGTTAAATCAGATGATGTCGTCGGTCGTGTGAAGACTTACGAAGCGATTGTCAAGGGTGAAAATGTCCCTGAGCCTGGTGTCCCTGAATCCTTCAAAGTATTGATTAAGGAACTTCAAAGCTTAGGATTGGATGTTAAAATTCTTAATGCCGAAGACCGTGAAATTGAAATGCGTGACTTGGAAGATGAAGAAGAAGCCAACCAAGCAGACAAATTAAGCCTTGATTCAGAAACAAAAGATATGGTTGCTTCAGAGGTAGGAGCACCAGCTAAAGAATAAATTAAATATACACATCAATTTATATATTATCCGCTCTGACTGGCAGCAAGATGTTTCTTTTAAGATCCTGCTGCCTTGTTAGAGTCTTATTGATTCAATCAACCATCATCCGGTGTAGATTGCCTGATATTAAGACGGCAATCAAGGGTTAAACCTGGAGATTAAAAGGGAGGTAGGCCCCTTGTTAGACGTTAATAATTTCGAGTATATGAAAATTGGTCTTGCTTCGCCAGACAAGATTCGTTCTTGGTCCCATGGAGAAGTTAAAAAACCAGAAACAATCAACTATCGTACGTTAAAGCCAGAAAAAGACGGTTTATTCTGTGAGAGAATTTTTGGACCTCAAAAGGACTGGGAATGTCATTGTGGAAAATATAAACGTGTTCGTTATAAAGGCGTAGTTTGTGACCGTTGTGGCGTTGAAGTCACTCGTGCTAAGGTTCGTCGTGAACGTATGGGTCATATTGAGCTGGCAGCTCCAGTTTCACACATATGGTATTTTAAAGGAATTCCGAGCCGTATGGGACTTGTTCTTGATATGTCTCCGCGTGCATTGGAAGAAGTTATTTACTTTGCATCTTACGTGGTAACTGAAACAGGCGATACAACTTTAGAGAAGAAACAGCTTCTTTCTGAAAAAGAATATCGTACATACCGTGAAAAATACGGTAAGAAGTTCCAAGCAGCGATGGGTGCGGAAGCTATTAAAAAACTTTTACAAGACATTGATACGGAAAAAGAAGTAGAGTCGTTGAAAGAAGAGCTTAAAACAGCTCAAGGACAACGCAGAACCCGTGCAATTAAACGCTTGGAAGTGCTAGAAGCATTCCGTAACTCTGGTAATGAACCTTCATGGATGATACTAGACGTGCTACCGGTTATTCCACCGGAACTTCGTCCAATGGTACAACTTGATGGCGGTCGTTTTGCTACATCTGATTTAAATGATTTATATCGTCGTGTTATCAACCGTAATAATCGGTTGAAAAGATTATTGGACCTTGGAGCACCAAGCATTATCGTTCAAAACGAAAAACGTATGCTTCAAGAAGCTGTCGATGCTTTAATCGATAATGGCCGTCGTGGTCGTCCAGTAACTGGACCTGGTAACCGTCCATTAAAATCTTTATCTCATATGTTAAAAGGTAAACAAGGCCGTTTCCGTCAAAATCTTCTTGGTAAACGTGTTGATTACTCTGGTCGTTCTGTTATCGTAGTTGGACCTAACTTAAAGATGTACCAATGTGGTCTGCCGAAAGAAATGGCGATTGAATTATTCAAACCATTCGTTATGAAGGAACTAGTTCAAAGAGGTTTAGCGCATAACATCAAATCTGCTAAACGTAAGATTGAACGACTATCTCCTGAAATTTGGGATGTGCTGGAAGAAGTTATTAGAGAACACCCGGTACTACTGAACCGTGCACCGACTCTTCATAGACTTGGTATTCAAGCATTTGAACCAACTCTTGTTGAAGGTCGCGCAATTCGTTTGCATCCGCTTGTATGTACAGCTTACAATGCTGACTTTGACGGTGACCAAATGGCGGTCCATGTTCCTTTATCTTCTGAAGCTCAGGCAGAGGCTCGTATGCTAATGCTTGCTGCGCAAAATATTTTGAATCCTAAAGATGGTAAACCTGTTGTTACACCTTCTCAAGATATGGTATTAGGTAACTATTACTTAACATTGGAAAGAGAAGGCGCTATCGGTGAGGGTATGATCTTTAAAGATACAAGTGAAGCGTTGCTTGCATACCAAAATGGTTATGTACACTTGCATTCCCGTTGTGCTGTGCATGCATCATCACTAAATAACGAAACATTCACGGAAGAGCAAAATAGCCAACTCCTAATAACAACTGTTGGTAAATTGATCTTCAATGAAATTTTACCAAAATCATTCCCGTATATTAACGAACCAACACGTTATAATTTGGAAACAAAAACTCCAGAGAAGTATTTCGTGGAAAAAGGCGCTGATATACCTGAATTGATTAAGGCTCAACCCGCTATTGATCCATTCAAGAAAAAAATTCTTGGAAATATTATTGCGGAAGTCTTTAAACGTTTCAAAATTACCGAAACTTCTAAAATGCTAGACAGGATGAAAGATCTTGGTTTCAAATATTCGACAAAAGCAGGTATTACCGTTGGTGTGGCTGATATTGTTGTTTTAAAAGAAAAACAAGAAATCATTACTGAAGCTCAAACGAAAGTAGATAACGTCCTAAAACAATTTAGACGGGGTCTAATTACGGAAGATGAGCGTTATGATCGCGTTATCTCAATCTGGAGTGCCGCTAAGGATACCATTCAGTCGAAACTTATGGACTCTCTGGACCGACGCAACCCAATCTTCATGATGAGTGACTCCGGTGCCCGTGGTAATGCATCCAACTTTACGCAGCTTGCGGGTATGCGTGGATTGATGGCCAACCCGGCTGGGCGTATCATTGAATTACCGATTAAATCAAGTTTCCGTGAAGGTTTAACAGTGTTAGAGTACTTTATCTCTACACATGGTGCTCGTAAAGGTCTTGCTGATACAGCACTTAAAACAGCCGATTCCGGTTACCTTACACGCCGACTAGTTGACGTAGCCCAAGACGTTATCATTCGTGATGATGATTGTGGTACAGACCGCGGCTTGAAAATTTCTGCCTTGAGAGAGGGTACGGAAATAATCGAGCATCTTGAAGAACGTCTAGTAGGCCGATATGCAAGAAAAGCGATTAAACATCCAGAAACAAATGAAGTGATTGTAGCTGAAAACGATCTTATCACTGAGGATCTGGCTAATTATATTGAATCTCTTGGTATTGAAACAGCATGGATTCGTTCTGCCTTTACATGTAACACTAGTCATGGTGTATGTAAAAAATGTTATGGACGTAACTTGGCTACTGGTCAAGAAGTTGAAGTGGGCGAAGCAGTTGGTATTATTGCTGCTCAATCAATCGGAGAACCAGGTACACAGTTAACGATGCGTACATTCCATACTGGTGGGGTTGCCGGAGATGATATTACTCAAGGTTTACCTCGTATCCAAGAAATATTTGAAGCGAGAAATCCTAAAGGTCAAGCTATCATTTCTGAAATCGAAGGAACAGTTGTTTCGATTAATGAAATCCGCGATAAACAACAGGAAATCGTTGTTCAAGGTGCAGTTGAATCACGCACTTATACTGCGCCGTACACAGCGCGTTTAAGGGTAGCTGTTGATACAGCCGTACGTCGAGGCGAAGAGTTAACAGAGGGTTCAATCGATCCGAAAGAATTGCTGAAAGTTACTGATGTACTTACTGTTCAGGAATACCTGCTTCATGAAGTACAAAAAGTATACCGGATGCAAGGGGTAGAAATCGGTGATAAACACATCGAGGTTATGGTTAGACAAATGATGCGTAAGGTCCGTGTGCTTGACGCTGGTGAAACTGAAGTTCTTCCAGGAACATTATTGGATGTTAACCAGTTTACAACTGCGAACACAGATGCATTACTGACTAGCAAATTACCTGCTACTGGACGTCCTGTATTACTAGGTATTACAAAAGCATCTCTAGAAACGGATTCCTTCTTGTCCGCAGCGTCATTCCAAGAAACAACTAGAGTCTTGACGGATGCAGCAATTAAAGGAAAACGTGATGAATTGCTTGGACTTAAAGAAAATGTTATCATGGGTAAACTTGTCCCTGCAGGAACAGGTATGCTTCGTTACAGAAAAGCTAACCCTGTCGTTGTTGGTGGCGAAAGCACAGATACAGTAACAGTAGATTAAATGAAATATGACCAGCTCATCATTAAAACTGAAGACCGGACTCCTTTATTATGGAGGAGTTGAAGGATCAGAATTTATTGAGCTGGTCTCTCTTAATAAGAACGACTAACTAAATAGACGAGTGAAAACTCGCTTTATTTCTATTTTAGGCAAAGTGAATATCTTAATAGTATTATGTAAGGAAAACCTTTTGCTTAAATTAATTTTTTGAAAGAAGTTGACAGTATCCGACTAAAAGTGATACTATAGCAAAGGTGCTCCTATGTTACCCTGTAACTTTGGAGGATATGGACCATGTCTTATGAAAAAGTAATACAGGCAAAGTCAGTGATTATAGGGACGAAACAAGCAGTTAGAGCTCTGAAAAACAATTTAATTCAAGAAGTTATCATCGCTGATGATGCAGATATATACTTGACTGGGCGTGTCGTTGAGACCGCTAAAGAATTGGATGTTCCTATCACATATGTTGATTCGATGAGAATGCTTGGCAAAGCATGTGGTATTGATGTCGGAGCAGCAACTGTTGCCATTAAAAAGTAAAAATGTTTTTGCAATAATATTTGCAAAGACTTTGTTTTTACCCATTTATGAACCACCTGGATGTGTGGTACTAGAAATGAAAACGTGAAGGGAGGAAAAATGTAATGCCTACTATTAATCAATTAGTGCGTAAAGGACGCGAGTCTAAAGAGGTTAATTCAAAATCTCCAGCACTTAACAAAGGCTACAACAGCTTTAAAAAAGCACAAACTAACGTATCATCTCCGCAAAAACGTGGTGTTTGCACTCGTGTGGGTACTATGACACCGAAGAAACCAAACTCCGCGTTACGTAAATATGCGCGTGTACGTTTAACAAACGGTATCGAGGTAACAGCTTATATCCCAGGTATTGGACACAACCTACAAGAACACAGCGTGGTTCTTATCCGTGGCGGTCGTGTAAAAGATTTACCAGGGGTACGTTATCATATCGTACGTGGTGCTCTTGATACTGCAGGAGTAAATAATCGTATGCAAAGCCGTTCTAAATACGGTACTAAGCGTCCGAAAGCAGCAAAAAAATAATTTGAAACAAAAAATTAACTTTCTTGAAAGGAGGAAATATAATGCCTCGTAAAGGACCTGTAACGAAAAGAGACGTATTACCAGATCCAATTTATAATTCAAAACTTGTGACTCGCTTAATCAACAAATTAATGGTTGATGGACAAAGAGGTAAATCACAAAAAATTCTTTACTCTGCATTTGATTTAATCAAAGAACGTACTGGCAATGAACCAATCGAAGTTTTTGATCAAGCACTTAAAAACATCATGCCTGTATTAGAAGTAAAAGCACGCCGTGTGGGTGGAGCTAACTACCAAGTACCAGTTGAGGTGCGCCCAGATCGTAAATCAACTCTAGGACTTCGTTGGTTAGTAAACTACTCTCGCCTTCGTGGAGAAAAAACGATGGAAGAGCGTTTAGCTTATGAAATCATGGATGCTGCTAACAATACTGGAGCAGCTGTTAAGAAACGTGAAGATACACACAAAATGGCTGAAGCTAATAAAGCATTCGCTCATTATCGCTGGTAAGATCAATTACTATAAAATCCTTATAGAAGGAAGGAGAAAGACAAATGGCAAGAGAGTTCTCCTTAGCAAACACTCGTAATATTGGTATCATGGCTCACATCGATGCTGGTAAAACGACAACAACAGAACGTGTTCTATACTACACTGGTAAAATCCATAAAATTGGTGAAACACACGAAGGTGCTTCACAAATGGACTGGATGGAACAGGAACAAGAACGCGGAATCACGATCACATCCGCTGCAACAACTGCACAGTGGAAAGGTCACCGTGTAAACATCATCGATACACCAGGACACGTAGACTTCACAGTTGAAGTTGAACGTTCATTGCGTGTACTTGATGGAGCTGTAGCTGTACTTGATGCCCAATCAGGTGTTGAGCCTCAAACTGAAACAGTTTGGCGCCAAGCTACAACTTATGGTGTACCGCGTGTCGTATTCGTAAATAAAATGGACAAAATCGGTGCGGATTTCCTTTATTCAGTTGGAACAATCCACGATCGTCTACAAGCTAATGCTCATCCAGTTCAGTTACCAATCGGTGCTGAAGATCAATTCTCTGCAATCATTGACCTAATTGAAATGAAAGCTCATTTCTATGCTAATGATTTAGGAACTGATATCACTGTTGGTGAAATTCCTGAAGAACATCGGGAACTAGCTGAAGAATACCGTGAAAAGTTAATTGAAGCAGTAGCAGAAGTTAATGAAGACTTAATGGAAAAATACCTTGGCGGCGAAGAAATCAGCATTACTGAATTAAAAGCAGCTATTCGTACAGCAACTGTTAACGTTGAATTCTTCCCAGTTATCTGTGGATCAGCTTTCAAAAACAAAGGTGTTCAATTAATGCTTGATAACGTTATCGACTTCCTTCCATCTCCGTTAGATGTACCAGCAATTAAAGGTACTCTTCCTGATACAGAAGAAGAAGTAGAACGCCACTCAGATGATTCTGAACCGTTCTCTGCTTTAGCGTTTAAAGTAATGACGGATCCTTACGTTGGTAAACTTACATTCTTCCGTGTGTACTCAGGTACATTAGAATCAGGTTCTTATGTAATCAACTCAACTAAAGGTAAACGTGAACGTATTGGACGTATCCTTCAAATGCACGCAAACAGCCGTGAAGAAATATCAACTGTATACGCAGGAGATATTGCTGCAGCTGTAGGATTGAAAGATACTACAACTGGTGATACTCTATGTGACGACAAGAACCAAGTTATTCTTGAGTCCATGGTATTCCCAGAACCAGTTATTTCTCTTTCAGTTGAACCAAAATCGAAAGCAGACCAAGACAAAATGGGTCAAGCTTTACAAAAGCTACAAGATGAAGATCCAACATTCCGTGCGCATACTGACCAAGAAACTGGTCAAACGATTATCGCTGGTATGGGTGAACTTCACTTGGACATCCTTGTTGACCGTATGCGTCGCGAATTTAAAGTGGAAGCTAACGTTGGTGCTCCTCAAGTAGCATACCGTGAAACTTTCCGTGGTTCAGCTAAAGTTGAAGGTAAATTCGTTCGCCAATCAGGTGGTCGTGGACAATTCGGACACGTATGGATTGAATTTGGTCCGAACGAAGAAGGTAAAGGATTCGAATTTGAAAATGCTATTGTCGGTGGTGTAGTACCACGTGAATACATCCCTGCTGTACAAGCTGGATTAGTTGATTCACTTGACCGTGGTGTACTTGCTGGTTACCCGCTAGTTGACATCAAAGCAAAATTATTTGACGGTTCTTACCATGACGTTGACTCCAATGAAATGGCATTTAAAATTGCAGCATCCATGGCACTAAAAAATGCTGCTTCTAAATGTAAGCCTGTTATCCTTGAACCAATTATGAAAGTAGAAGTTGTAATTCCTGAAGATTACCTAGGCGACATCATGGGAGATATCACATCTCGTCGTGGTCGCGTAGAAGGTATGGAAGCTCGCGGTAACACACAAATGGTTAAAGCGATGGTTCCACTATCTGAAATGTTCGGATATGCTACATCTCTACGTTCTAACACACAAGGACGCGGAACATTCTCTATGCACTTCGATCATTATGAAGAAGTACCTAAGAGCATTTCTGAAGAAATCATCAAAAAAAATAAAGGTGAATAATTGATTTTCATCTCTTATTAAAGTATAACTATCTTATGTAAGCTGTGATGGAAGAATTAGTCTTCTTTCACAGCCCTTATATA
Source organism: Peribacillus butanolivorans (assembly GCF_001273755.1). Lineage (GTDB taxonomy): Bacteria > Bacillota > Bacilli > Bacillales > DSM-1321 > Peribacillus > Peribacillus butanolivorans. The sequence goes on along the minus strand of NZ_LGYA01000011.1, from coordinate 51,840 downwards.
CTTAATATTTTATATATAATTTTAAGGAGGAATTCCTAATGGGAAAAGCTAAATTTGATCGTTCAAAACCGCACGTTAACGTTGGAACAATTGGTCACGTCGACCATGGTAAAACAACTCTAACAGCTGCAATCACAACTGTACTTGCTAAAACTGGTGGAGCAGAAGCTCGCGCTTATGACCAAATCGATGGTGCTCCAGAAGAAAGAGAACGTGGTATCACAATCTCTACTGCACACGTTGAGTACGAAACAGCTACTCGTCACTATGCACACGTTGACTGCCCAGGACATGCTGACTATGTTAAAAACATGATCACTGGTGCTGCACAAATGGACGGCGGAATCTTAGTAGTATCTGCTGCTGATGGCCCAATGCCACAAACTCGTGAGCACATCCTTCTTTCTCGTCAAGTAGGTGTACCATTCCTAGTAGTATTCATGAACAAATGCGACATGGTTGATGACGAAGAACTTCTTGAATTAGTAGAAATGGAAATCCGTGATCTTCTATCTGAATACGAATTCCCTGGCGATGACATTCCAGTTATCAAAGGATCTGCACTAAAAGCTCTTCAAGGAGAAGCTGCTTGGGAAGAAAAAATTCATGAATTAATGACAGCTGTTGACGAGTATATCCCAGAACCAACTCGTGACACTGACAAACCATTCATGATGCCAGTTGAGGATGTATTCTCTATCACTGGTCGTGGTACAGTTGCTACTGGCCGTGTTGAGCGTGGACAAGTTAAAGTCGGTGACGTTGTTGACATCATCGGTTTCAACGAAGAGTCTAAACCAACAACTGTAACAGGTGTTGAAATGTTCCGTAAGCTTCTTGATTATGCTGAAGCTGGTGACAACATCGGTGCACTACTTCGTGGTGTATCCCGTGAAGATATCCAACGTGGACAAGTACTTGCTAAACCAGGTACAATCACTCCACACACAAAGTTCAAAGCTGAAGTTTATGTTCTTTCTAAAGAAGAAGGTGGACGTCACACTCCATTCTTTACAAACTACCGTCCTCAGTTCTACTTCCGTACAACTGACGTAACTGGTATTTGTAACCTTCCAGAAGGCGTAGAAATGGTTATGCCTGGAGACAACATCGAAATGACTGTAGAACTTATCGCTCCAATCGCTATCGAAGAAGGTACTAAATTCTCTATCCGTGAGGGTGGACGTACTGTAGGCGCTGGTGTCGTTGCTACAATCACTGAGTAATTGATTCTTTAATGAATATTGGAAGGGACGCCTTCCAGGAAAAGCAGATGGGACGCCATCTGCTTTTTTTTATTTATTAAAGACTTTTAATTTATTTCTTCTATAGTATTGCCTAAAAAGTAATTAAATTTTAAAGAGAATTATAATGATATTTCAAAAGAAGAAAATGGATATGAAAGACCGTGTAGAATGTACTTGTAAATACTTGTGATAGTATGTATAATAATAAAAGTGTGTTGCACAAGAAAAGTTTAACTTTAACTTGCATTCTACTTGTGCTTTATGTATAATAGACAATGTTGGTCTTTGACTGCGATGATATGGAAGGTTGCTGACACACCCGGCCGCTTTGCCATGGCGAGTGTGTGGGAAATTTCCATTGAGAAGGTCTATTTTAAAATAGGCGAAAAGGAGGGAAAATTATGGCAAAACAAAAAATTCGTATCCGTTTAAAAGCATATGATCACAGAATTCTTGATCAATCTGCTGAGAAAATTGTTGAAACTGCAAAACGTTCTGGTGCGGCTGTATCTGGTCCAATTCCATTACCTACTGAAAGATCGGTATACACGATCCTACGTGCGGTTCATAAATACAAAGATTCTCGTGAACAATTCGAAATGCGTACGCATAAACGTCTAATCGACATCGTTAATCCAACTCCACAAACAGTTGATTCATTGATGCGTTTAGATTTACCATCAGGCGTTGACATTGAAATCAAATTATAATTCATATAAATATGAACAATTACTCTAGGAGGTGTGACTTATGACCAAAGGAATCTTAGGAAGAAAAATCGGTATGACTCAAGTTTTTGCTGAAAACGGCGAACTTATCCCGGTAACAGTTATCGAAGCTGCTAATAACGTGGTTCTTCAAAAGAAAACTGTTGAAACTGATGGCTATGAAGCAGTTCAAGTTGGTTTTGAAAACAAACGTGAAAAGCTTTCTAACAAACCTGAAAAGGGACATGTTGAAAAAGCAAATACTACTCCTAAGCGCTTCATTCGCGAATTCCGCGGAACGGATCTTACTGAATATGAGATCGGTCAAGAAGTCAATGTTAGTATTTTCGCTGAAGGCGATTTAGTAGATGTAACAGGAATTTCAAAAGGTAAAGGTTTCCAAGGCTCTATCAAACGTCATGGACAATCACGCGGACCAATGTCTCATGGTTCTCGTTACCACCGTCGCCCAGGTTCAATGGGTCCTGTAGCTCCAAACCGCGTATTCAAAGGTAAACTATTACCAGGACGTATGGGTGGGGAACAAATTACTGTTCAAAACTTAGCTATCGTTAAAGTTGATGTTGAACGTAACCTACTATTGATCAAAGGTAATGTACCTGGTGCTAGAAAAGCATTGATCAAAGTAAAAACTGCTGTTAAAGCAAAGTAATTTCTGAGAAAGGAGGAGCAATAGAATGCCAAAAGTTACATTGTTCAACCAAACAGGTTCACAAGTTGGCGACATCGAACTAAATGAATCCATCTTTGGTATCGAACCTAATAATCATGTATTATTTGAAGCAATCATTATGCAACGAGCTTCCTTACGTCAAGGAACTCATAAAGTTAAAAACCGTTCTGAAGTTGCAGGCGGTGGACGTAAACCTTGGAAACAAAAAGGAACTGGACGCGCGCGTCAAGGTTCTATCCGTTCTCCACAATGGCGTGGCGGTGGCGTTGTTTTTGGACCAACTCCAAGATCTTACGCTTACAAGCTACCTAAAAAGGTACGTCGTTTAGCTATTAAATCTGCATTGTCTGCAAAGGCATTGGAAGAGAACATTTTGGTACTTGAAAGCTTGTCTTTCGAAGCTCCAAAAACAAAAGAATTTGTAGCAGTACTTAAAAACCTTTCTGTTGATACTAAAACGTTAGTCGTTACTGACGGTTTAGATGAGAAAGTTGCTCTTTCTGCACGTAACATCCCTGGTGTTACTGTAGTGGAAGCTGTTGGTCTTAATGTTCTTGATGTTGTTTCACACAACAAATTGATCTTGACTAAATCAGCTGTCGAAAAAGTAGAGGAGGTGCTTGCATAATGGATGCACGCGATATCATTAAGCGCCCCGTAATCACTGAACGCTCTTCAGACATAATGGCTGAGAAAAAATATACTTTTGAAGTTGATGTTAGAGCTAACAAAACTCAAGTTAAAGATGCTGTTCAAGAAATTTTCGGCGTTAAAGTTGAGAAAGTAAACATCATGAACTACAAAGGTAAATTTAAACGTATGGGCAAACATGCAGGCTATACTAACAAGCGCCGTAAAGCTATTGTTAAATTAACTGCTGACAGCAAAGAAATCGAGCTATTCGAGGCTTAATTCATTAGAGAAGGAGGGAAATACAAATGGCGATTAAGAAGTATAAACCTACCTCTAACGGTCGACGTAATATGACAACTTCCGATTTTGCTGAGATTACTACAGACAAACCGGAAAAATCATTACTTGCTCCTTTACACAGCAAAGGCGGCCGTAATAACCAAGGTAAGTTAACAGTTCGTCATCAAGGTGGCGGCCACAAGCGTCAATACCGTATCATCGATTTCAAACGGAATAAAGATGGTATACCTGGACGCGTTGCTACTATTGAGTACGATCCAAATCGTTCTGCAAACATTGCATTAATTAATTATGTTGATGGAGAAAAACGTTATATCCTAGCTCCGAAAAACCTAGAAGTAGGTTTGGAAATCATGTCAGGTCCAGAAGCTGACATTAAAGTGGGTAACGCTCTTCCTCTTATTAACATCCCAGTTGGTACAGTAATTCATAACATCGAACTTAAACCAGGAAAAGGTGGACAATTAGTCCGTTCAGCAGGAACATCTGCTCAAGTACTTGGTAAAGAAGGTCGTTATGTACTTGTACGTTTAAACTCAGGTGAGGTTCGTATGATTCTTGCTACTTGCCGTGCTACAATCGGTCAAGTTGGTAACGAACAACATGAACTTATCAACATTGGTAAAGCTGGTCGTAATCGTTGGTTAGGCAAACGCCCAACTGTTCGTGGATCAGTAATGAACCCGAATGATCACCCACACGGTGGTGGTGAAGGTAAATCTCCAATCGGACGTAAATCACCAATGTCTCCATGGGGTAAACCAACTCTTGGATTCAAAACTCGTAAGAAGAAAAACAAATCCGATAAATTTATCGTACGTCGTCGTAAAAAATAACGGGATTGACCTACGGTTCATATATAGAACCGTAGAACAGTCACGAAGGGAGGTACTCGCATGGGTCGTAGCTTAAAAAAAGGGCCTTTTGTTGATGATCATTTATTGGTAAAAGTTGAAAAATTAAATGAAGCTGACAAGAAACAGGTAGTAAAAACTTGGTCTCGTCGCTCAACAATCTTCCCGCAATTCATCGGACATACAATCGCTGTTTATGACGGTCGTAAGCATGTGCCGGTTTATGTAACAGAAGATATGGTAGGTCACAAACTAGGCGAATTCGCGCCTACACGCACTTATAAAGGTCACGCAAGTGATGACAAGAAAACAAGACGTTAATGAGAGGAGGGCATCTCATGCAAGCAAAAGCTGTCGCTAAAACAGTTCGTATTGCTCCTCGTAAAGTGCGTTTAGTCGCAGATTTAATTCGAGGAAAACAAGTAGGTGAAGCAGTAGCGATTCTTCGCTTAACACCAAAATCTGCTTCTCCAGTCGTAGAAAAAATTCTGAAATCTGCTATCGCAAATGCAGAACACAACTACGAAATGGATATTAATAACCTAGTCGTTTCAGAGGCATACGTAAACGAAGGACCAACATTAAAACGTTTCCGTCCTCGCGCTCAAGGTCGTGCGAGTGCAATAAACAAACGTACTAGTCATATTACAATCGTTGTATCAGAAAAGAAGGAGGGGTAATCTGTGGGTCAAAAGGTAAATCCTATCGGTTTGCGTATCGGAATCATTCGTGATTGGGAATCCAAATGGTACGCTGATAAAGACTACGCTACTCTTTTGCATGAAGACATTAAAGTTCGTGAATATATCGCGAAACGCTTAAGTGATGCTTCTGTATCCAAGGTTGAAATCGAACGTGCTGCTAACCGCATCAATGTATCAGTTCATACTGCTAAACCAGGAATGGTTATCGGTAAGGGCGGTACTGAAGTTGAAGCACTTCGTAAAGCTTTGAACCAGCTAACTGGCAAAAGAGTTCATATTAATATCATTGAAATTAAAAGAGCAGATCTTGATGCAAAATTGGTTGCTGAAAACATCGCTCGTCAATTAGAAAACCGTGTTTCATTCCGTCGTGCTCAAAAACAAGCTATTCAACGCACTATGCGTTCTGGCGCAAAAGGAATCAAAACACAAGTTTCTGGTCGTCTTGGCGGTGCTGATATTGCTCGTGCTGAACACTACAGCGAAGGAACAGTTCCACTTCACACACTTCGTGCTGACATAGATTATGCTCATGCTGAAGCAGATACTACTTACGGGAAGCTAGGCGTGAAAGTTTGGATCTACCGTGGAGAAGTTCTTCCTACTAAGAAGAAATCTGAGGAAGGAGGAAAATAATATGTTATTGCCAAAACGCGTAAAATACCGTCGTGAACATCGCGGTAAGATGAGAGGGATGGCTAAGGGCGGCACTGAAGTTCATTTTGGAGAATTTGGACTTCAAGCTCAAGAAGCTTCTTGGATCACTAACCGTCAAATCGAGGCAGCTCGTATTGCGATGACTCGTTACATGAAACGTGGAGGAAAAGTTTGGATTAAGATTTTCCCAAGCAAACCTTACACTGCAAAACCGCTTGAAGTACGGATGGGTTCCGGTAAAGGTGCTCCTGAAGGTTGGGTAGCAGTAGTTAAACCGGGCAAAGTATTGTTTGAAATCTCTGGTGTATCTGAAGAGGTGGCAAGAGAAGCATTGCGCCTTGCAGCACACAAACTTCCAATCAAATGTAAGTTTGTAAAAAGAGAGGAAATTGGTGGTGAAACAAATGAAAGCTAATGAAATCAAAGATCTAACCACTGCTGAAATTGAACAAAAACTAAAATCTCTTAAAGAAGAACTATTTAATCTTCGTTTCCAGTTAGCTACTGGACAACTTGAAAATACAGCTCGCATCCGTGAAGTTCGCAAATCGATTGCTCGTATGAAAACAGTTGTTCGTCAAAGAGAGATCGGTGTCACTAATCGATAATGAATGGAGGTTTGCAGAATGAGCGAACGCAACCAACGCAAAATCTACACTGGCCGCGTAGTATCCGATAAAATGGATAAAACAGTAACAGTTGTTGTAGAAACCTATAAAAAGCATTCTTTATACGGTAAACGCGTGAAATACTCTAAAAAGTTAAAAGCTCATGACGAGCTAAATGAAGCGAAAGCTGGCGACGTAGTACGTATTATGGAAACTCGTCCACTTTCAGCTACAAAACGCTTCCGTCTTGTAGAAGTAGTAGAAAAAGCAGTAATTATTTAATATAGTTCGGATTAAGCTAATTCCGAAGGGAGGTACCGTACATGATTCAACAAGAATCTCGTTTAAAAGTCGCTGACAATTCAGGTGCTCGTGAAGTACTAACAATTAAAGTCCTAGGTGGTTCTGGCCGTAAATATGCTAACATCGGTGATGTTATCGTTTGTACAGTTAAACAGGCAACACCAGGAGGCGTTGTTAAAAAAGGTGAAGTCGTTAAGGCTGTTGTTGTCCGTACAAAACGTGGTATGCGTCGTCCTGACGGTTCTTACATTCGTTTTGATGAAAACGCATGTGTAATTATCCGTGACGATAAGAGCCCACGTGGAACTCGTATTTTTGGACCTGTTGCTCGTGAATTACGTAACAATAGTTTCATGAAGATCGTTTCTCTAGCTCCAGAAGTTCTATAATATGTAAAATTTGTATAAAGCCTTTCAAGGAGGTGCCAAGCTAATGCATGTTAAAAAAGGTGACAAAGTCGTAGTCATCTCTGGTAAGGACAAAGGCAAACAAGGAACAATTCTTGAAGCATATCCGAAACAAAATCGTGTGCTTGTTGAAGGAATTAACATCGTGAAAAAGCATTCCAAGCCATCTCAAATTAATCCACAAGGTGGAATTATTAGCAGAGAAGCTGCAATTCACGTATCCAATGTAATGCCACTTGATCCAAAATCAGGTAAACCGACTCGTGTTGGATATAAGATTGAAAATGGTAAAAAAGTACGCGTAGCTAAAATATCAGGTGAAACTTTAGATAAATAAGTCATAAATGAAGGGAGGTACACTAAGCAATGAGCCGCCTTAAAGAAAAATTCAAAAGTGAAATTACACCATCATTGATGGGTAAATTCAACTATCAATCAGTAATGCAAGTACCAAACATTGAGAAAATCGTTATTAATATGGGTGTTGGTGACGCAGTATCTAACTCAAAAGCTTTAGATACAGCTGTTGAAGAACTTACACTTATCACTGGTCAAAAACCAGTTGTAACAAAAGCTAAAAAATCAATCGCAGGCTTCCGTTTGCGTGAAGGTATGCCTATCGGAGCGAAAGTTACATTACGTGGAGAACGTATGTATCAATTCCTTGATAAGCTAGTATCAGTATCTTTACCACGTGTACGTGATTTCCGCGGCGTTTCAAAGAAATCTTTTGACGGACGTGGGAACTATACATTAGGTGTTAAAGAACAACTTATCTTCCCTGAGATTGATTACGATAAAGTGAGCAAAGTTCGTGGTATGGATATCGTTATCGTAACGACTGCCAACACTGACGAAGAAGCTCGTGAACTACTTACTCAAGTTGGAATGCCGTTCCAAAAGTAATCTCTAAATAAAGGGAGGCGAAATCGTGGCTAAAAAGTCTATGATCGTAAAGCAAAAACGCGAACAAAAGTTTAAAGTACAAGAATATACACGTTGCGAACGTTGCGGACGTCCACATTCTGTATTACGTAAATTTAAGCTTTGTCGTATTTGTTTCCGCGAACTTGCATATAAAGGACAAATTCCTGGCGTTAAAAAAGCTAGCTGGTAAAACCCGAGTTTGGGAAGGAGGTAAAATATAATGGTCATGACAGATCCTATTGCAGATATGCTTACTCGCATCCGTAATGCGAATATGGTTCGTCACGAAAAACTAGAAGTTCCTGCTTCAAAGATCAAGAAAGAAATTGCTGAGATCTTAAAGCGTGAAGGCTTCGTACGTGACTTTGAATTAATCGAAGACAACAAACAAGGTATCATCCGTATCTTCTTAAAATACGGTGCAAACAACGAACGTGTTATCACTGGTCTAAAACGTATCAGCAAACCTGGTTTGCGTGTATATGCAAAAACTGGAGAAGTACCACGCGTTTTAAACGGTTTAGGTATCGCAGTTGTTTCTACTTCTCACGGAGTTTTAACTGACAAGGAAGCTCGCTCTAAACAAGTTGGCGGAGAAGTTTTAGCATACGTTTGGTAATACATTTTCACAAGAATGGAGGTGCACAATATGTCTCGTATAGGTAAAAAACCTATTGAAATCCCTGCAGGTGTAACAGTTACTGTTAACGGAAGTGAAGTAACTGTTAAAGGACCTAAAGGTGAATTATCTAGATCATTTAGTCCTGATCTTACAATCGTTGTTGAAGAGAACGTGGTAACTGTTACACGCCCATCTGACGAGAAGACTCACCGTTCTTTACACGGTACTACTCGCGCACTTATCTCTAACATGGTTGAAGGTGTATCAAAAGGATTTGTAAAATCACTTGAACTTATTGGGGTTGGGTACCGTGCGCAAAAGCAAGGTACTAAGCTTATCCTTAACGTAGGATATTCTCACCCTGTAGAAATAGAACCAGAAGCTGGTGTTGAAGTCGAAGTTCCTTCTAATACAAAAGTAATTATTAAAGGTGCTAGCAAAGAACGTGTAGGAGCTCTTGCAGCTAATATCCGTGATGTTCGCCCACCTGAACCATATAAAGGTAAAGGTATTCGTTACGAAGGCGAATTCGTTCGTCGTAAAGAAGGTAAAACTGGTAAGTAATGCCGCATAAGTAAACGAAAGGAGTGACGTAAATGATTACGAAGCTTGATAAAAATGCTACTCGTCAGAAAAGACATGCACGTGTGCGTGCAAAGCTTTCTGGAACAGAAGCTCGTCCTCGTTTAAATGTGTTTCGTTCAAACAAACACATTTACGCACAATTAATTGACGATGCAAAAGGCGTAACATTAGCAAGTGCTTCAACTCTTGATAAAGAGATCGGTATCGAAGCTAGTAGCAATGCTGAAGCAGCTCAAAAAGTTGGCGAACTTATTGCGAAACGTGCTGTTGAAAAAGGTTTCAAAGCTGTGGTATTTGACCGCGGTGGTTACCTCTTCCATGGTCGTGTTAAAGCATTGGCTGACGCTGCTCGTGAAAACGGCTTAGAATTTTAATGGATAAGGAGGGACATAAACAGATGCGTAGCATTGATCCTAATAAATTAGAACTTGAAGAACGCGTAGTTACAGTAAATCGTGTAGCTAAAGTTGTTAAAGGCGGACGTCGTTTCCGTTTCACTGCACTAGTAGTTGTAGGTGATAAAAACGGTCATGTTGGATTTGGTACTGGTAAAGCTCAAGAAGTTCCGGATGCAATCCGTAAAGCTATTGAGGACGCTAAGAAAAATCTAATTACTGTACCAATGGTTGGAACTACAATTCCTCACCTTGTGAACGGACGCTATGGCGCAGGTCACATTCTATTGAAACCAGCTTCTGAAGGTACAGGAGTAATTGCTGGTGGTCCTGTTCGTGCGGTACTTGAATTAGGCGGAGTTAGCGATATCTTGTCTAAATCATTAGGTACTAACACACCTATTAATATGGTTCGCGCAACAATCGAAGGATTGAAGCAATTGAAACGTGCTGAAGACGTAGCTAAGTTACGTGGAAAATCAGTACAAGAACTGTTAGGATAAGGAGGGAAATCAAATTATGGCTAATAAATTAGAAATTACCCTCACTCGCAGCTTGATTGGTCGTCCTGAAGATCAACGTGTTACAGTTAACACTTTGGGTTTACGTAAAATGCATCAAACGGTTGTTCATGATGATAACCCTGCGATTCGCGGTATGATTACCAAAGTTGCTCATCTTGTTACTGTAAAAGAACAATAAAATAATTTTTAACTTAACAAGGAGGTGCCAACATGAAACTTCATGAGTTAAAAGCTGCAGAAGGTTCTCGTAAAGAACGTAAACGTAAAGGTCGCGGTATTGGATCTGGTAACGGTAAAACAGCAGGTAAAGGTCACAAAGGACAAAACGCTCGTTCCGGCGGCGGTGTACGCCTTGGATTTGAAGGGGGACAAACTCCTCTATTCAGACGTTTACCTAAACGTGGATTTACCAACATTAACCGTAAAGACTATGCTATCGTGAATCTTGATACGTTAAATCTTTTCGAAGACGGTACTGAAGTAACACCAGCTCTATTACTTGAGACTGGTATTGTAAGTAAAGAAAAAGCAGGAATCAAAATTCTTGCAAAAGGAAGCATTGAGAAAAAGCTTACTGTTAAAGCTCACAAATTCTCTTCTACTGCTAAAGAAGCTATCGAAGCTGCTGGCGGTAATACAGAGGTGATCTAATGTTTCGCACGATCTCCAATTTTATGCGCGTGGGTGAAATAAGGAATAAGATTATTTTTACCCTTCTAATGTTAATCGTCTATCGCATCGGTACATTTATTCCTGTGCCGCATGTGAATGCCGATTTTCTCGCTGCACAGGACCAGCTAAGCGTCATAGGTCTTTTAAATACCTTTGGCGGCGGAGCACTTCAAAACTTCTCTATTTTAGCGATGGGTATTATGCCGTATATCACGGCATCTATTATCGTTCAACTATTACAGATGGATGTTGTACCAAAGTTCACTGAATGGTCTAAACAAGGAGAAGCAGGGCGCCGTAAATTAGCTCAATTCACGAGGTACTTCACTATTATACTCGGATTTATCCAAGCTTTTGGTATGTCTTATGGGTTCAATAATATGTCAGGTGGCCAGTTGATTGAAAATCCTGGAATTGCAACATACTTGCTTATTGCGACTGTCTTAACGGCAGGAACAGCTTTTCTTCTGTGGTTAGGAGAGCTGATCACTGCTAAAGGTGTAGGTAATGGGATTTCTATCATAATCTTTGCTGGTATCGTGGCTAGTTTGCCAAATACGGCAAACCAGATCTACGCACAGCAGTTCGAAAATGCTGGAGATCAATTATTTTTACGAATAATAACTATTGTCCTTATTGTTTTAGCAGTATTAGCAATCGTGGTTGCTGTTATTTTTATTCAGCAGGCATTGCGTAAAATTCCTATTCAGTATGCTAAACGTGCTGCGGTAGGTCGTACACAAATGGGTGGCCAGTCTACACATTTACCATTGAAAGTAAATGCTGCGGGGGTTATTCCGGTAATCTTTGCAATGGCATTTCTTATCACCCCAACTACAATCGCTTCTTTTTTTGGAAAGAACAGTGTCACTAGTTGGATTACAGAACATCTTGTTTATACCAATCCAATTGGTATGATCATATATGTTGCTCTTATCATTGCTTTTGCGTATTTTTATGCATTCATTCAGGTTAATCCTGAACAAATGGCTGAGAATTTGAAAAAGCAAGGTGGCTATGTGCCGGGGATTCGTCCAGGTAAGAGTACACAAGAATATTTAACACGTGTTTTATACCGTCTAACGTTTGTTGGTTCTATATTCTTAGCAGTCATCGCCGTTTTACCGGTATTTTTCATAAAGCTTGCTGACCTTCCTCAATCTGCACAGATTGGTGGAACTAGTTTACTAATCGTTGTAGGGGTAGCCCTTGATACGATGAAACAGCTAGAGTCACAACTTGTGAAAAGACACTATAAAGGCTTTATAAAGTAATGAGTTTTGGGAACAACATGTTCCCTTTACCCATTATAGAGTTTGAGGGGGAAGAAAATTGAATCTAGTGTTAATGGGTCTGCCGGGTGCTGGTAAGGGCACTCAAGCCGAACAAATCGTAGAAAAATATAATATCCCTCATATTTCTACTGGAGATATGTTCCGAACAGCTATCAAAGATGGAACAGAATTAGGTCTAAAGGCAAAATCATTCATGGACAAAGGCGAATTGGTACCTGATGAAGTTACCATCGGCATTGTACGTGAGCGTTTAAGCAAGGAGGACTGCCTAAAAGGATTTTTGCTTGATGGATTCCCACGTACTGTGGCACAAGCAGAAGCACTTGAAAGCATCCTTACTGATTTAGATCGTAAAATAAATTTTGTCATTAATATCGATGTGGATAAAAGCATCTTAATGGAAAGATTGACAGGACGTCGTATTTGCAAATCATGTGGTGCGACATACCATCTTGTATTCAATCCTCCTACTAAAGATGATGTATGCGACCGCTGTGGCGGAGAATTATATCAACGTGCTGACGATAATGAAGAAACGGTTCAAAATCGCTTAGATGTGAATTTGAAACAAACTAAGCCACTTCTTGATTTCTACGGAGAAAAAGGATACTTGGTAAACATTAACGGACAGCAAGATATTAATAAGGTATTTGAAAACATTGATGTGTTACTTGGTGCTTTGCAAAATTAATCATCGTATTGATTTATGAAATTCATACCATTTTTACAACTTACTAGTTAAACTTGGTGCATTCCTTTAATACAAAGGGTATAATGGATTTCGCTAGAGCATTCTCACATTTATTAATCAGGTTCTTGTACTTGGTATTCCCTGAATTGGGCGATTACTTTATAAGTAATCTTCATGGACATATCCGGTCGGCAAAATTGATGAAGAAATGCAGTGACTCTATTAGGATTCCTAAAGAGTCATGATATAGAGGGTTGAAAGAAGCTATGTCAGGCGTGCGCCTTTCAAACATCTCCCATGCTATTCAAACCTATGTCGAGACTAATTGCTTCTCTATTTTGAGAGTATGTCGGTCACGGAATCGGTCAAGACTTACATGAGGACCCATAAATTCCTCATTTCGGTCCAACTGATAAAGGTCCTCAGTTAAAGCCTGGTTCTACAAAATGGTGAATACTTGATGCAGAATTGTATGACTTTTGAGGATAATTGGACTGGAGTAATGTTGACGGAAAGATGTGTACCTTTAATAGGTTCACGCATAGAGAAGGGAGAATCACTTTAATGGCGAAAGATGATGTAATTGAAGTAGAAGGCACAGTACAAGAGACTTTGCCAAATGCAATGTTTAAGGTAGAATTAGAAAATGGTCATACTGTTTTAGCTCATGTATCCGGTAAAATTCGTATGCACTTTATTCGCATTTTGCCTGGAGATAAAGTTACGGTTGAGCTTTCCCCGTATGATCTAACTCGCGGCAGAATCACATACCGGTTTAAATAATCCGGTTACGCTCCGATCTGTATAAGGAGGTTAGATAGCAATGAAAGTCAGACCATCAGTCAAACCAATCTGCGAAAAGTGTAAAGTTATCCGCAGAAAAGGTAAAGTTATGGTTATTTGCGAAAACCCTAAACATAAACAAAAACAAGGCTAAATAGAAGGAGGTGCACTCAAGCATGGCACGTATTGCTGGAGTAGATATTCCCCGTGACAAACGTATTGTTATCTCATTAACATATATATATGGTATTGGAAAACAAACAGCGATTAAAGTTCTTGCAGAAGCTGGTGTTTCTGAAGAAACTCGCGTTCGTGACTTAACGGAAGACGAATTGAACAAAATTCGTGATATCATTGACAAGTTAAAAGTAGAAGGCGACCTTCGTCGTGAAATTTCCCTTAACATTAAACGTCTAATGGAAATCGGTTCTTACCGTGGTTTACGTCACCGTCGTGGACTTCCTGTTCGTGGACAAAATACAAAAAACAATGCTCGTACGCGTAAAGGACCTCGTCGTACTGTAGCTAACAAGAAAAAATAATTAGTAAAGGAGGTTACTTTTCATGGCACGTAAAACTAATACACGTAAACGTCGTGTGAAAAAGAATATAGAAACTGGTATTGCACATATTCGTTCAACATTCAATAACACAATCGTTACGATCACTGACTCTCATGGTAATGCTATTTCTTGGTCAAGTGCTGGAGCTTTAGGATTCCGTGGATCTCGTAAATCTACGCCATTCGCTGCACAAATGGCTGCTGAAACAGCTGCTAAAACATCAATTGAACATGGTATGAAAACTCTTGAAGTTACAGTTAAAGGACCTGGTGCTGGACGTGAGGCTGCTATTCGTGCACTTCAAGCTGCTGGCCTAGAAGTAACTGCAATTAAAGATGTAACTCCAGTTCCACATAACGGATGCCGTCCACCAAAACGTCGCCGTGTTTAATTTTTCTGTATAGATTTTGTATTCCTGTCAATAATGGGATATAATACTAAGTTTGCGTTCTTACAGAAGATTAATTTTCAGTTGTTGCGCACAGCGGGAACGTATACATGGGGAATTTCGGTTTAAGTGACATGTTTACTTACCGGGGTTTTGACGTTTTGAAGGAGGGTTTATTGATGATCGAAATAGAAAAACCAAAAATCGAAACGGTTGAAATCAACGACGATACCAAATTCGGTAAATTCGTCGTAGAGCCACTAGAGCGTGGGTATGGTACTACATTGGGTAACTCCTTACGTCGTATCCTTTTATCCTCACTCCCAGGTGCTGCTGTCACAGCTATACAAATTGATGGAGTGCTACATGAGTTCTCAACAATTGAAGGCGTCGTAGAAGATGTTACATCTATCATTCTTAATGTGAAAAAACTAGCTCTAAAGATTTACTCTGATGAAGAGAAGACGCTAGAAATTGACGTTCAAGGTGACGGAGTCATTACGGCTGCTGATATCACTCATGATAGTGATGTAGAAATTCTTAATCCGGATTTATATATTGCTACAATCGGTAAAAACGGTCATATGCGTATGCGTTTATCTGCACGTCGCGGCCGCGGCTACACTCCTGCTGTTCAAAACAAGAGAGAAGATCAGCCAATTGGTGTAATTCCAATCGATGCTCTTTACACTCCAGTTTCACGAGTATCTTTCCAAGTTGAAAATACACGTGTTGGACAGTTGTCTAACTTTGACAAGTTAACGTTCGATGTTTGGACTGATGGCAGTACGGGTCCGCAAGAAGCGGTAGCACTTGGAGCTAAGATTTTAACAGAGCATTTAAATATCTTTGTTGGGTTAACTGACGAAGCTCAAAATGCTGAAATCATGGTTGAAAAAGAAGAGGATCAAAAAGAAAAAGTTCTTGAGATGACGATCGAAGAATTAGACCTTTCTGTTCGTTCTTATAACTGCTTGAAACGTGCTGGAATCAATACCGTTCAAGAGCTTGCTCACAAAACGGAAGAAGATATGATGAAAGTTCGTAATCTAGGCCGTAAATCACTTGAAGAAGTGAAAGCGAAACTAGAAGAATTAGGCTTAGGTCTTCGTAAAGACGACTGATAACATGGCGGAATCATCCATTATGTTGTGAGCCTTGTAATAGACACACAATATAGAACTTCAACAAAGGAGGGAATCTCTAATGGGTTACAGAAAGTTAGGACGCACTAGCGCACAACGTAAAGCATTACTTCGTGATTTAGCTACGGATCTTATTATCCATGAGCGCATTGAAACTACTGAAGCACGTGCAAAAGAATTACGTTCTGTAGTAGATAAAATGATCACTCTTGGTAAACGTGGTGACTTGCATGCACGCCGTCAAGCTGCAGCATTCATCCGTAACGAAATCGCTGACGCTGAGAATGGTACAGATGCCCTTCATAAGCTATTCAGTGACGTTGCTCCACGTTATGAAGAACGTCAAGGCGGATACACTCGTATCATGAAAGTTGGTCCACGCCGCGGTGACGGTGCACCAGTCGTGGTTATTGAATTAGTTTAATAACAACGATGAAAAAGGGCGGGACAAATGAATATACTCACTTGTTCTTTGCCCTTTTTCTTTTTTTATAGAAATTCTGTTTTTTTAGAAATTCGCATTGAGTGTTACGATGGCTGGCGGAACCTGTTCTACAGGGAGCCTTCACGTCTAGCTCAAGCATCCCTTCCCGCTTTTTATAAGCGATTATAAGATAACCTGTTTTTCGTAACAGGCCCGCTGTAAGCTGCTCTTAATTTACCGAAAATTCTTTCGGTGGAAGGGGTGCAGCGTTTTTTTATATTTTCAGAAGAATAAATACTGATATTTCATTGTTTATTTATGTTAATTCAGCAGAGTTAAGATAAGATGAGTGCAGTCGAGGATGAGGAGGGCCACATGGGGAAGAAGCTGGTTTCTTTAGAGAATATTATTTTTAGATATGAGGGTCAGTCTCGAAACGCCTTAGATGATGTTTCTTTTGATATTTATCAAGGGGAGTGGCTTGCGATCGTTGGCCATAATGGTTCCGGCAAGTCGACATTAGCGAAGTTATTGAATGGTCTTCAGTTCGCCCACTCAGGTACGATTATGATTAATGATCAAATAATGACGGAAGAAACCGTTTGGGATGTACGCCAGAAAATTGGCATGGTTTTTCAAAATCCAGATAATCAATTTGTAGGCACTACAGTTCAGGATGATGTGGCTTTTGGTTTAGAAAACGCCGGTGTTTCTCAGCAGGTTATGGTGGAGCGTGTTCATGGTGCGCTGAATAAGGTTAAAATGAATGCCTTTCTTAATCAAGAGCCGCACCATCTATCCGGCGGTCAAAAGCAACGAGTGGCCATAGCAGGTGTCATTGCCTTACAGCCAGATATCATCATCTTAGATGAAGCAACCTCTATGCTTGACCCAAGAGGCCGTGAAGAAGTGCTTGAAACTGTGAGAGAATTAAAACAGGAAAATGAGATTACAGTTATATCGATTACCCATGATCTTGAGGAAGCTGCGAAAGCTGATCGTATGATAGTCATGAATCAAGGTCAGTTATATCGCGAAGGGCCTCCTCAAGATATTTTTGAATTAGAGGAAGAATTAATAGCTCTTGGTCTAGATATTCCCTTTTCGGTAAAACTAACTAAAGAGTTGCAAAAAAATGGTGTTCGTGTTGTGAATGGGCATTTGACAGAGGAAGAGTTGGTGAAGGATTTATGCGAATTACACTCGATGATGTAGAATACCGCTATCAGGTCAATACTCCCTTTGAACATCTAGCCCTTCATGATGTTAATATTTCAATGGAATCGGGAACCTATACTGCAATAATAGGCCATACAGGCTCCGGTAAATCAACGTTACTGCAGCATTTAAATGCTCTTTTAAAACCGACTAAGGGCCGAGTCTTCATTGGAGATCGGACGATAGAAGCCGGAAAAAAAGAAAAGTTATTACGGCCGATTAGACAAAAGGTCGGTATTGTTTTTCAGTTTCCGGAACACCAGCTATTTGATGAAACCGTTGAAAAGGATATATGTTTCGGGCCAATGAATTTTGGGGTTTCTGAAGTAGAAGCTAAGAAATTAGCAAGGAAAGCCATTGTACAAGTTGGACTAAGTGAGGATATCCTGGTAAAATCTCCATTCGACTTATCCGGTGGTCAAATGCGACGGGTAGCGATTGCAGGTGTACTGGCTATGGAACCGGAAGTATTGGTACTAGATGAGCCTACAGCCGGACTTGATCCAAGAGGACGGAAAGAGATTATGGATATGTTTTATGATTTGCATAAAGTTCGCGGCATTTCAACGATTCTGGTGACTCATAGCATGGAGGATGCAGCTAAGTATGCGGATGACATCATTATCATGCACCAGGGTACGGTGTTCAAAAAAGGGACTCCTCAGGAGATTTTTTCCCAGCCTGAGCAGTTGCTAGAGCTTGGTCTGGATGTACCTGATACGGTCCGTTTTCAGCTCAAGCTTCAGAAGGAACTAGGTGTTCGTTTTGATCACCCTTGTCTTAATATCGGGGATTTAGCGATAGAAATCGATAAAGCGATGAAACGGGGGAACCGCTAATGCTGGATAAAATGATTATCGGGCGTTATGTCCCTTCTGACTCTGTGATGCATAAAATGGACCCGAGGGCTAAGCTACTGTTGGTATTCCTGTTTGTCTGTGTCGTTTTTTTGGCGAATAATGTCGTTTCATACTCTTTGCTTGCTGTATTTACGGTTATGTTAATTAGTCTTTCTAAGATTCCGCTTCGCTATCTTTATAATGGATTAAAACCTATCTTTTTCTTAATCGTCTTTACATTCTTACTGCATATCTTGTTTACGAAAGAAGGAGAAGTCCTTTTTAAATATGGCTGGTTTGAAATTTACGAAGGTGGCTTGATGCAAGGGTTATTTATATCCTTAAGGTTTACCTTACTAATTCTGGTTACGTCTCTATTAACGTTGACGACAACACCGATATCCATTACTGATGGAATGGAAGAGTTGTTGGGGCCCTTAAAAAAATGGAAGATGCCGGTTCATGAACTAGCATTGATGATGTCCATTGCCCTTCGCTTCATTCCAACGCTAATGGAAGAAACCGAAAAAATCATGAAGGCACAAACAGCAAGGGGAGTTGATTTTTCATCAGGTCCAATAAAGGATAGGGTTAAATCGATAGTACCGCTGCTTGTCCCATTATTTGTGAGCTCGTTCAAACGGGCAGAAGAATTGGCAACAGCCATGGAATCCAGAGGATACCGTGGTGGGGAAGGCCGTACAAAATACCGTCAATTAAGTTGGAAGACTAGTGACAGCCTGTTGATGGTCTCTCTAGGTGCTCTTGCGGTCATGTTATTTTTATTACGTTCATAATAAGGAAGAGTACTATATGCCAAAATATAAATGTGTGATTGCTTATGATGGCACAGATTTCGCTGGTTATCAGGTGCAACCTGAGAAACGAACGATACAAAGTGAATTTGAGGAAGTCCTAGCCAAAATGCATAAGGGTGAAATTGTAAAAGTGACAGCTTCAGGCCGGACAGATTCAGGGGTTCATGCAAAGGGTCAGGTCATTCATTTTGAATCACCCCTTACATTTCCTACTGAAAATTGGGTAAAGGCGTTCAGCGCCCTTCTTCCAAGCGATATCGTCGTTTTGGAAGTCGATATTGTGTCTGCAGATTTTCATGCAAGGTTCCATACGACTGGCAAGGAGTACCGATATATTATTGCCCGTTCAAAACTGCAGGATCCGTTTCAACGCAATTACGCCTATCATTATCCTTATTCATTAGATGAGAAGGCAATGAGGGAAGCAATTTCCTATTTAATAGGGACCCATGACTTTACAAGTTTTTGTTCGGCAAAAACAGAAGTGGTCGATAAAGTCCGAACTATTCAAGAAATGGATTTTAATGAGACTGATGGATTTATGGTTTTTCGCTTTGTTGGAGAAGGCTTTCTGTATAATATGGTGCGTATCTTAGTTGGGACGCTTCTAGAAGTCGGGAGCGGCAAAATAGCACCTCGAGATATAATTGGGATATTGGACAAGAAAGACCGTAGTTTTGCTGGGAAAACAGCACCAGGTCATGGACTGTATTTATGGAAAGTATTTTACAAATAAAAATATTTTAAGTGTGATATCAGTTTTTTTACAAGTGACAAAATGGTTAAGATCAATAGTAAAGCGGGTTGAGGCGATACTGATCTTTTCGCTGAGTTGTAGAAAGTGTTTTATAGACAACTTATCCTAGTGTAACATTCCCTTGACAATGAAACTGGGAGAAGTTAATATAATATGGTATGTATTTTAATCCCACGATAAGCCCCGGAAGTTTATTGTGATTGAAAATAAATATAAAAAATTAAAAAGTTTTTTAGGAGGTTAACCATGCGTACGACATTTATGGCGAAAGCTAATGAAGTAGAACGTAAATGGTATGTGATTGACGCTGAAGGCAAAACTTTGGGTCGCCTTTCTACTGAAGTAGCATCCATCTTACGTGGTAAACATAAACCAACTTTTACACCAAACATTGACACTGGTGATCATGTAATTTTGATCAATGTTGAAAAAATCCATTTGACTGGTAAAAAATTGACTGACAAAATTTATTACCGTCACACTATGCATCCAGGCGGTCTTAAAACTAGAACTGCTCTTGAAATGCGTACAAACTACCCTGAGAGAATGCTTGAACTTGCTATCAAAGGTATGCTTCCAAAGAATTCTCTTGGTCGTCAAATCTATAAAAAATTACACGTATACGCTGGAGCTGAGCACCCACACGCTGCTCAACAACCAGAAGTATACGAATTACGCGGATAATTACTAAGGAGGTTACTATCTTGGCACAAGTTCAATATTATGGTACTGGTCGCCGTAAGAGCTCAGTAGCTCGTGTACGTTTAGTACCAGGCGAAGGTCGCATCGTTATTAACGGTCGTGACATTAATGAATATATTCCTTTCGCAGCATTACGTGAAGTTGTTAACCAACCACTAGTTGCAACAGAAACTACTGGAAATTACGACGTTCTTGTAAACGTTAGCGGTGGTGGATACACTGGTCAAGCTGGAGCAATCCGTCACGGTATCGCTCGTGCATTGCTTCAAGTTGATCCAGAATTCCGTCCAGCTCTTAAATCTGCTGGTTTACTAACTCGTGACCCACGTATGAAAGAACGTAAAAAATACGGTCTTAAAGGCGCACGTCGTGCACCTCAGTTCTCAAAACGTTAATTCTATTACCGTTTCAAAGGCTCTCAACCATTTTGGTTGGGGGTCTTTTTTTTGTATAAAATTTTTTGCCCACACGTATTTCATCACTATCATAGCTCAATGTACCTTTAGGGCTCTCCTGTCTGCTCTATTAAGTAGTCTGTAAGGTGTATATAGGCGTTCATTGTAATTTGAATATCCAGATGACCTAACCGCTCTTGAGCCTCTTTTATACCTACACCAGCTTCAAATAAAAGGGAAGCATGTATAGTAATGGGCTAAAGTTCCTCATGCTTCTCAAAAATTACAGATACTTATGATATAAGTTAGCCAAGTATTGAAATTTTGACTTTAAAAAGATATCTCCCCCACTACTCTAAATTTCGGTGCATTGATCTACTCGGCTCTTTTTGTCTTTCTATTTGAACAAGGTCTTATACTAAAAAAAAATTACACTTTCATAAAATATGGATAAATTTTAGATTATATGGAAAAAGCTTATCACTTTCTCTGTGGTGATTGACTATTGATTTGCTGAAACATATCGTTAATGTGAAGAAAAGTAGAAGAAGGCGATTGTACATGAAAACTGCTATAGGCATGATATTGGAGGAACGAATATAGCGATTGACTTTGTACAAGAGGATGGAGACGTCCTAACAGCACATGAATTTCCGACCTAAGTAAAATACCAGGTTATACGCTACCAACTTGAGTGTATCGTGTGTAAAAGAATTCAATGCAACAATTCCTAACCATTACAGGAATCGGTATAGGTGCTCCGGGTCAGCTAGATTTGAAACAAGTGAAGGTACTAAATCCACACAATTTAAATCGTGGCATGGTTATCCTATAGTGCAAAATATTGATAGCGCTTTCCTAATACCGATCTAGCAGTTCAAGTATTAAATCCTTAGCTGTTCGTATTAGGTGGTGGTGCCATCATCGAACAGCCAGCATTTTATTAATGGCTAGTAGTAAATAACCAATCACCTTTTACACCAAGATAGCTAATTACTGAAGTTATAAAAAGCGTCTTGGTACATTGACGGGAGTAAAGGATGCTGCGGTTGCTATCCTGTCGAAGGATTGAGATATAGGAGGGAAACAAAATGGAATTTAAGACTACTGCGCATATTATTTCCCACTCCCACTGGGATCGGGAATGGTATATGCCTTTTGAAAAGCATCGGTACTATTTAGTGAAGTTGATGGATACACTTATCGATTTGTTTGAAAAGGGGGAAGATTTTCAGAGCTTTCACTTGGATGGACAAATGATTATTTTAGAAGATTATTTCCAAATTCGTCCTGATAAAAAAGAATTGATTAAGAAGCTAGTACAAGAAAAAAAGCTTCATATCGGTCCTTGGTATGTGTTACAGGACGCATTTTTAACAAGCTCGGAAGCGAATGTCAGAAATATGTTGTATGGGTTACAAGCTGCAAAGGAATACGGTGTTGTGTCAAAGGTAGGGTACTTCCCAGATACATTTGGCATTTACGGGCAAGCACCTCAATTGCTTCAGCAAGCTAATATTAAAACTGCTGCGTTTGGGAGAGGTGTGAAACCAACCGGATTTAATAATATGGTGAGCGATGCGAAAACATTTGAATCGCCATATTCAGAACTTAAGTGGAAGTCGCCAGATGGCTCGGCGGTGCTTGGTGTTTTGTTTGCGAATTGGTATTCAAACGGCAATGAAGTACCAGTTGATAGAGAGAGTGCGAAAAAGTATTGGGAAACAAAACTAGCTGATGCTAAGAAATATTCTTCAACACCAAATCTTCTTTTCATGAATGGTTGTGATCATCAGCCAATTCAAGTGGATATAGGAGAAGCAATCAAGGTGGCTGAAGAACTTTTTCCAGATATCACGTTTGTACACTCTAATTTTGATGATTATATGGAAGTACTTCAGGAATCATTACCAGAACAACTCCAGACTATTACCGGTGAACTGCGAAATCAACGTACAGATGGGTGGTCAACTCTTGTAAATACAGCATCTGCCCGCATCTATTTAAAGCAGATGAATCAAAAGTGTCAAACACTTTTAGAAAAAGTGGCTGAACCACTATCCGTTTTTTCATATTTTCTTGGTCATGAATATCCACGTGATTATTTACGATATGCATGGAAAACTTTGATGGAAAACCATCCACAT
Source organism: Peribacillus butanolivorans (assembly GCF_001273755.1). Classification (GTDB taxonomy): domain Bacteria; phylum Bacillota; class Bacilli; order Bacillales; family DSM-1321; genus Peribacillus; species Peribacillus butanolivorans. The sequence goes on along the minus strand of NZ_LGYA01000011.1, from coordinate 28,836 downwards.
GACAGTATTTGCGGTTGTAGTGTAGATGAAGTACATCGAGAAATGGTAACTCGTTTTGAGAAGGTTCAGCAGACTACATCAACTATTATCGAGGAGAAGGCCAATGAAGTTGTATCTCATATTTCAACGAAACAAAGTGTTGTTGATGAGGATATGATTCCAGTTGTTGTTTTTAACACATCAGGAAATTCACGAGATGTGGTTATCGAAAAGGAAGTTGAGCTAGAAAAAGTCTATTTTTCAGATATGCCTTTTTCAGAGATTCCAGATTTCCTTGGTTCGAAGGATTTACCTGATATTAATTTGGTTGATAAAAGTGGTAAGGTACATGTTTGTAAAACAAAGGACCTTGGTACCCGTTTTGGATATGAGTTACCAGGAGATGGTTTCCGACGTCCCTATTATGCAAGAATTATCAAATTAACATTCCTAGCTCAATCTCTTCCGGGCTATGGATATAAAACATTTTATATCAAACCGGCCAAGGAAACGAAGTTGAATGAACAGCCATCGATTAATCAATGTGCTCGTGAATTGGAGAATGAATTTGTTCATTTGTTTGTTCATGAAAATGGTTCGTATACATTGACTGACAAACAGACTGGGAAAGTATTCGAAAATCTAGGAATTTATGAAAATAGCGGGGACATTGGTAACGAATATATGTTTAAGAAGCCAAATGGTGAAGTTCCACTTACAACGAAAGATTTGAAAGCGGAGATAAGAGTAGTTGAAGACCATTCATTACGTTCCGTTATAGAACTTGTTCATGAGTGGGAGATTCCAAAAGAGGCTGGTGAACAGTTTCAACGAGAAAAGGAACTATTAGTTTGGCATAAGGACCGGCTATCAGGTCGATCTTCTGAAAATGTAACAATTCGTTTAACTACTCATATTCAGTTAGATCAAAAAGCGAAGGGGCCTTCTGTTAAGGTTACAATTGAAAACCAAGCAAAGGATCATCGTCTACGTGTTCTTTTTCCAACTAATCTAAGTACGAATGAACACTATGCAGACAGTATTTTTGAAGTGGCAAAACGTCCTAATATACCTGAAAGAGAGTGGGACAATCCTAGTTTCGATCATCACCAACAGGTTTTTGTAAGTGTAACAGATGGAAAGCATGGGATGACAATTGCGAATAAAGGATTACATGAGTATGAAATCCTTGAGGAACAACAAACAATAGCCGTTACGATTCTCCGTTCAACTTCTGAGTTAGGGGATTGGGGTCTATTTTCAACACCAGAGGCTCAATGTATTGGAACGTACCAAGCAGAATGGATGGTTATCCCTCACAAAGGTACAGTGGTTGAGTCAGAAGTATTCAAAGAGGCGTATGACTTCCAAGTGCCTGTGATTGCTGTACAAACAGATGTACATGAAGGGTTACTTCCAACCGAAAAGACATTTTTTACTTGGGAAGGTAAATCATTAGCAATCTCTTCTATCAAGCTAGCGGAGGAAAGAGATGATGTAATTGCTCGATGGTTTAACACATCTGAAAAAGAAACAATGGTAATTGCTCAACCAATGCAAGGTACAAATAGTTATAAGAGTACTATCGTTGAGAATGTGAAAGAGCCGTTTGAAAATACGCAAATTCAAGAAAAAGTAAAACCGTTTGAAATTATTAGCCTTGGTTGGCAAGTGAAGGAGTGAAGGTAATGAACACTGAGAAAACAATCCCACAATCACTATCTTATTTAATAGAAAAGGTGAAGAAGAATTTCCCTGAAGATAAAAAGCTTCATGAGATGTTTGAACAATGTTTTGTTAATACGTATGAAACAACACTAAAGCCACAAGAAGATGGAACAACATTTGTCATTACAGGTGATATACCAGCTATGTGGTTAAGAGATTCAGCTGCCCAAGTACGTCCATATTTACTTGCTGCTGAAAAGGACGAAGAAATGGCGAAATTAATTGAAGGTGTTGTTCGTCGTCAAATGAACTATATCGTTCATGACCCATATGCAAATGCATTCAATGAAACCGCTAATGGAAAAGGCCATCAAGATGATAAAACTGATATGTCCCCAATGACATGGGAACGTAAATATGAAATTGACTCACTTTGCTATCCAATTCAGCTTTCTTACCTATTGTGGAAATCAACTGGAAGAACGGCCTACTTTGATGACACATTTGTAAAAGCATTGAACAAGATTCTGCATGTCTGGAAAGTGGAACAAAATCATGAGGATGAATCACCATATAGCTTTGAAAGAATGGATGTAAGACAATCAGATACTCTGAACAGGGATGGGAAAGGATCTAAAACTGTGAGAACGGGAATGACTTGGAGTGGATTTAGACCAAGTGATGATGCTTGTTTATATGGTTATTTAGTACCTGCAAATATGTTTGCGGTAGTAGTGCTAGGTTATGCATCAGAGATCTGTAGAGAAGTTTTAAAGGATGAAAGCCTTGCAAAGCAATGTGAGCAACTAGCTTCTGAGATAAAAGCAGGAATAGAAGAATATGCAGTGTTAGAACATCCGATTTATGGAGATTTATATGTCTATGAAACGGATGGAATGGGAAGATATCATCTTATGGATGATGCGAACATCCCTAGTTTACTAGCAGCTCCTTATCTGGGCTGGTGCCAATTTGATGATAAAACCTATCAGAATACTCGCCGCTTTTTATTAAGTAGAGATAATCCTTACTTTTATGAAGGAAAAGTGGCCAATGGAATTGGGAGTCTTCATACACCCGATCATTATATATGGCATATTGCATTAGCAATTGAGGGGATGACATCTACAGATGCTTCTGATAAGAAGAGAATTTTGGAAGAGATGAAGCAATCGGATGGCGGAACTGGATTTATGCATGAGGGCTTTAATGCAGACCAACCAGAAGAATTTACGAGAGAGTGGTTCTCATGGGCGAATTCGATGTTTAGTGAATTTGTATTAAGTTTATGTGGTTTTGCAGTTAAAGGTAGTCCGCTTTATAAAAAGCTACAAGAAAACAATATCTAAGTTAAGACACAGTACCGCATCTTGGTTGTTACAGAGGATGGATAAAATAATCTTACTAACAGGGGTGGGAATTTGTTGAAAATAAGATATGGTCTTGTCACTGCGTTCTTAGGTTTGCTTTTAGTTTGTGTACTTCCGATTACGGGTTTTGCAAAACAGCCGGAATCATCTTATTGGTATCCTGAAACATTATTAAAGTGGAGTCCAGAAAATGATTCTGATGCTGTATATAACAAAAGTACTGTTCCATTAGCTGATAGAGAAGTTGTTTTCAATGTGAATGAAACATCTCAGTCAGAAGCTAAATTGGTTGCATTATCGGCATTAAATCCCAACACAAGCGGGGTTCCATCTCAAGGCGGAAATAAATTTTTTGCAAATACATTTAGCTACTGGCAGTACGTTGATTTAATGGTGTATTGGGCGGGTTCTGCTGGAGAAGGAATTATTACTCCTCCAAGCGCTGATGTGATTGATGCTTCTCATAAAAATGGCGTTCCAATCTTAGGTACTATTTTCTTTCCTCCAATAACGTACGGAGGACAAGCGAAATGGGTAGACCAAATGCTTACACAGCGTGAGGATGGGTCATTTCCTGCTGCTGACAAACTTTTAGAGGTTGCTAAATATTACGGATTTGACGGCTGGTTTATCAACCAAGAAACAGCAGGTGGAAATAATGAAACTGCACAAAAAACGAAAAAGTTTTTAAAATATCTACAAGACAATAAGCAAGAAGACATGCACATTATGTGGTATGACTCAATGGTAGAAAACGGATCAATTAACTGGCAAAATCACTTAACAGATCGTAATAAAATGTTCTTACAAGATGGTAATGACAGAATTTCCGACAGTATGTTTTTAAATTTCTGGTGGACGAATCAACAATCCTCTCATGATAAGGCATTGGAAATTGGTAGAAGTCCATATGACCTATATACTGGCATTGATGTAGAAGCAAATGGAACTAAGACAAACATTCCTTGGAATGGCATTTTCCCAGAAGGACAAAAACCTTTGACTTCCTTAGGGATTTACCGTCCAGACTGGGCTTTTAAAACATCTGAAACAATGGAAGCGTTCTATCAGAAAGAACAAGAATTCTGGACTGGAAAAGCTGGGGATCCTCGCAAGACTGGTGAAAATGGAAACTGGAAAGGGATGGCTCACTACTTTACTGCAAAAACGGTAATTCAAGAGCTTCCATTTGTAACACATTTTAATACAGGTAGTGGGGAATTCTTTGCAGTAGGTGGTTCTACACAAAGTATAAAAGAATGGAATAACCGTAGTTTACAAGATATTTTACCAACATGGCGCTGGTTAAAGGATAGCAAAGGGGAGCCTCTAAATGTTGATTTCGATTGGGATACAGCATTTTACGGTGGTAGCTCTTTGAAGGTTTCTGGTACCCTAACGAAAAAAAATGCGACACATGTGAAGCTTTATAAAACGAATCTACCAGTTGAAAAGGATACTGAGATCTCTGTAACTTACAAAACTGATGTGAAAAAGCCTAACATGAAACTTGGTGTAAGCTTTGTGGACCACCCTGATGATTTTGTGTTTTTTGATGTGAAGAAAAAGAGTCGAGATCAATGGATGGAAGAAACATTTAAATTAAACAAATATAAGGGGAAAAAAATTGCAACTATTTCTCTATTCTTCGAGAGTGATGAAGCAATAAAAGATTATCAAATCAACATCGGAGAAATTAAAGTTACAAATAAACATAACGATAAAGAGGTCCCAGCGATACCAACGAAAGCCAAGGTGAAAAATCCAACTTTCTCGAAGGGACTATATGCTGATTTAGATTTATCATGGGAGTCAGTGGAAGGTGATATTCAGCATTATGAAATTTATCGCGAACTTCCTAAAGGTAAAAAAGAATTTATCGGAGCAGTTCCAAACGATGCATACTACATTTCAAATTTACGAAGAAGTGGTAAGGAAACAGCAACTACCCTAGAAATAGTAGCTGTAACTACTGATTTTGTTCGAGGTAAAGCTGCGAAGGTAATGTTTAAATGGCCTGCATACCCGCAACCAAAGGCAGACTTTAGCGTAAGTCAAACAGTCGCAGCACCAGGTGAAGAAATCCAGTTTTTTAACAATTCATCTGAAGCGACAGAAGAAGTTGAATGGCAGATTGAAGGTGGTACACCTTTAGTAAGTACTGAGAATAATCCAGTTGTAAGGTATGAAGAAGAAGGAGTGTACTCAGTTACCCTAATTGCTAAAAATAGCGAAGGTGAGGATGTCCTTACAAAAGAAGGCTTTATTACAATTTCAAAGGATGCAAAAAACATTACTAACGTTGCACTGAACAAAACTGCAACTGCTAGTGGACAATGCGCCCCTTCTGAAGGACCAAAGTACGCGATTGATGGAATCGTGACGAATAATAGTAAATGGTGTGCAATTGGTGCAAATCATTGGTTAGAAGTCGATTTCGGTGAGGCGTTTCATCTATCAAAGTTTGTTGTCAAACATGCTGAAGCAGGTGGAGAGCCAGCAGCCTTTAATACGAGGGCATTCACGATCGAGGTAAGTCTTGACGGTGAAAATTGGACGAACGCAGTAACTGTCACAAATAATACAGATGCTATCTCAGAACATGCCATTACAACGACAGAAGCTCGATATATTCGCTTTTCTGTCCAACAACCAACACAAGGTGGAGATCAAGCAATTAGAATATTTGAAGTCGAAGCATATGGATATTAAGTAATATGATAATCGGAAAGGGGTTTTTCCCCCTTTCCTTTTATCATATTGGTAGGGGATGAAAAACATGGGGAGAATGTTACAAGAAGTAAGTGAATGGATCGTTAGGTTAGTATGGACGAATATTCTTTGGTTTGTATTTATTGTGGCTGGATTAGGTGTTTTTGGGATTATGCCGGCGACTGTTGCTTTATTTGCTGTTACACGAAAGTGGAAGATGAAGGACCTAGATGTTCCCTTATTGAAAACATTTAAAGAAACCTTTAAAAAAGAGTTTGTCCGTTCAAATTGTATTGGGCTGATTTATGCAGTAATTGGCTTTTTTTTATATGTCGATTTAAGAATTGCTGAAAGCATGGAAGGAACGTTTTCCGTTATTCTTTATGTCTTTATTAGCTTTATCATTCTTTTATATTTGAATGCTATAGTTCACTTTTTCCCTCTATATGTACATTATCATTACTCACTAAAGGATTACATAAAACAATCATTTATTATTTCACTTATTAGTCCTTTTTCCACATTAATGATTTGTATTGGTTTGTTTTTTATTGGCTATTTAATCACGAATATGCCGGGACTTATACCATTTATTTCAGGTGTACTACCTGCATATTGGATTATGAATGTTTGTATAAAAAGGTTTAAAACTATAGAACAACAGCAATCACAAGTAAATGAACATATGAAGATTGAGGAAAGTATAAATTAATATAAAAATGGGGGATTTATATGTTTTTAGTAGAAAGAAAGCTAGAAGCAAGAATACAAGAATTGGCGCAGTACCGCTATCGTGATGGAATTGAGATTGGTCAGTTTAGTGCAATTGAGGATGAGGGTGTAGTAGGCACATATCCTCCTATAGAAAAGGGTGAATCGACTTTACAACTAAGAGACCAATGGAAGGGGCGAGACCGGTATCTTTGGCTACATGCAGATGTTCAACTTCCGACGGAATGGGCAAATAGAAAAGTAGTTGGTTTATTTGACTTTGGACGTACAGGCGGAGGAAATAATTCTGGATTTGAATCATTATTATTCTTAAATGGAAATCCATACCAAGGTGTTGATTCTAACCATCAGGAAGTATTTTTTCCACCAACCGAAATAGGAAACACTGTTCAATTAGATTTCAGACTTTGGTCTGGACTTGAAGGTGGTGGAGAGCCAAAGGAGCAAATTTATACACTCGATATGGCCCAATTGGCTTGGTTAGACGAGGCTGTAGATGATTTATATTATACATCCCTAGCAGCGTGGCAAACAATTAAAGAACTTGGTGATGACCGACCAGAAAAACATGCAATTATAAAAGCGTTGAATCAAGCTTTTATGAAAATAAATTGGAGTAAACCAGGTAATGAAGCATTTTTTAGTAGTTGTGAGATTGCTAGTGTGGAATTGAATAAAAGTCTTAACGAAATCGAAAAACATCATCCTGTGACCATTCATTGTGTTGGTCATACACATATTGATGTTGCATGGCTATGGCGTTTAAAACATACACGTGAAAAGGCTGCTCGATCTTTTTCTACTGTTTTAAGATTAATGGAACAATATCCTGAATATTATTTTCTCCAAACACAGCCACAGCTATATGAATATATTAAAGAAGACTACCCAGAAATCTATGAAAATATTAAAAAGCGTGTAAAAGAAGGTCGTTGGGAAACTGAGGGTGCAATGTGGTTAGAAGCAGATTGTAATATTCCAAGCGGGGAATCACTAGTGAGACAAATTTTGTACGGGAAGGAATTCTTTAAAAGGGAATTTGAGGTAGAATGCAAGTATCTATGGCTGCCAGATGTATTTGGGTATTGCTGGGCACTTCCACAAATTTTGAAAAAGTCAGGAATCGATACATTTATGACCACTAAAATAAGTTGGAATCAGTACAATCGTATGCCAAATGATACTTTTAAATGGCGTGGAATTGATGGGACAGAAATCCTAACTCATTTTGTAACCACTCCTGAACCTTGGAATTCGGAAGATTCATGGTTTTATACATATAATGGGCTGATTACCGCAAAGACTGTAAACGGTACATGGAATTCATACCGGAATAAAGATGTTAACCAAGATTTACTTCTTTCCTATGGGTATGGTGATGGAGGTGGAGGAGTCAATCGAGAGATGATAGAGCTTCGTCGCAGATTTGAGAATATGCCAGGACTGCCAAAAGTAAAAACGACAAAAGCTGGAGAGTACTTCCAAAAGTTACACGAAAATATTGAGAATTCAAATGAGTATGTCCACACTTGGGACGGTGAATTGTACCTTGAATACCACAGGGGGACCTATACAAGTCAAGCATATACAAAACGAATGAATCGTAAACTCGAGTTGAGTTATAGGGAGTCGGAATGGTTGTCTGTGTGGAACTCTCTAATGTCTTCATGGGCGAAATATCCTAAGCAACAGCTTGATGAAGGTTGGAAGATTATTTTGCGAAATCAATTCCATGATATTATTCCTGGTTCATCCATTAAGGAAGTATATGAAGATGCAAAAGTGGAATATAAACAAGCAGAAGATATACAACTCGAAATCGATCAGAATAATTTCAATGAGTTTATTGAACCTAAGCATGGAACGTATACAGTCTTCAATGCAACTAGTTGGCAAGATCAACAAAGTGTATTCATCCCATACGATCAAACGAATGATGTGGTTGGAGGATGGACATCAGGTTCAGGTGAAATTCTAAATAGCCAACGAACTGAAAATGGTTGGTTAGTTGAATTGGAGGAGACCAAACAATTTGGTGCAGTAGAAATTCAATTCAAACAAGATCCTATGGTAGAAAATAAAACACCATTTCTTATTAAGGGAATGTTGTTAGAAACACCTTTTTATCAAGTTGAATGGAATAACTCCCTTCAACTGACTCGTATATTTGATAAGGAAGCTAGGCGTGAAGTACTAGCACAACAGGAAAAAGGAAACATCATTCAAATTTTTGAAGATAAACCATTAGCACACGATGCGTGGGATATTGATTTGTATTACCAAGAAAAAATGGAGGAAATCCGTGATGTAGTATCAAGTGAAGTTGTTGAAAATGGCCCGCTTCGTATTGTCATCCGGACGAAATGGAAGTATCAAAGTTCTTTGGTTGAACAAGATATGATTTTCTATGCTAAAAATAGACGTATTGATTTTAAAACAAAAGTGGATTGGCATGAGCAACGTAAGTTAATGAAGGTAGCATTCCCAGTTGATATTCGTTCTACCGAAGCAACTTATGATATTCAATTTGGTAATGTTAAGAGACCGACACATTGGAATACGAGCTGGGATATGGCACGATTTGAAACAGTTGGACATCAGTGGGCAGACCTTTCTGAAACAGGGTACGGAGTGAGTTTGTTAAATGATTGCAAATACGGGTATGACATTAAAGACCAAACGATTCGCTTATCCTTGCTAAAAGCAGCAATCTACCCTGATCCAACTGCTGATCAAGGAGAACACGAGTTTACGTATTCACTGCTACCTCATCAGGGAGATTGGAGAGTTGGGCAAACAGTAAAGCAAGCTTGGTTTTTAAATAATCGATTGAAAGTAGTAAAAGGTGGATTTTCACCAGAAGAAAGCTCGTTTATGAATCTGAATAACGATCATGTTAAGGTCGATGCGATAAAGAAAAAAGAGGGTGATGACGCAGTAATTATTCGCCTTCATGAGTATGAAGGGCGACGCGGAAATGTCTTGATTGAATTCCCAAGAAACGTTAAAAAATGGTATGAAACAAACTTGATGGAACAAGTTGATAGCAAGAAACAAACCGAACAAATCGACTTAGAAATAAAACCGTATGAAATTAAAACAATATTAGTCTATTTTCATGATGAAATAAGATAATACATTATAAACTATTTATCCCACTGTCGGGCAGTGAATCAACTTCACTTTCCGACAGAAAATACAGTAAAATAGTAGTTGAGTTAGTAAATCTACAGGGAAGGATATAAGGGATGTTCTTGAGTTAGTAAGTCATCATGGGAGGATATAAAGGATGTTCTTGAGTAATATAATAAGGCGGCTAACGAATAAGGTGTTTAGCAAAATTTTAATCACTTATTCCGTTACAATCCTTCTTACAATGTTTCTATTACTACTTGTATTATCACGCTATTATACAGAAGTTATTATTCAGAAAGAAATGGACGCAAGTACAGAAACACTAGAAAGGGTTGAATCTTATCTCCAGCAAAAAGATGAGCATGTACAATATGTTATGCAAGAATTATATTTAAAAACAGATCTGATTTATAATGATATTGCATTTGCATTGCAGCATGATTATGATTCATATCTTGCGTATCGACTAGATAAGTACAGTGAAAACTCTTCATTTATTCCGAACAACCTTAATACATTTTTCCAAGCGTATTTTAGTCAAGACCCTGATATCAATGCAGTGCGTTTAAAAAGTGCAAGCCCCGGTACAGAGTATGAATATATAAATAGCCACTATAGATGGAATAAATATATGGATAAGAGAGAGCAAAAGAAAGGGAATCAGGAAGGTATAGCTGTTCATCCTCAGGACTTGCAACTTAAGCAAGTTGAGTGGGAGCAAGAAAGGAGTATCTTCAACAATATTCAAATATCTCGTTCCATTAATGATCCTGCGACCCTTAAGAAATTAGGGGATCTGACGGTTTTTTATGATACAGCGGGAATTCAGGATTTGATTCGTTTGAGGAAATCCCAATTTAAAGGAACAGTCCATATTTTTCAACGTAATGGGGATTATCTTTACTCGTCAGACGATGGTACCATTCCAGTACCATTGAAAGATATATCATTTGAAACGAGCTTTAAGAAAATAAAGTGGAAGGGAAAAAACTACTATATTAATACATTGGCTGATGACCACAGGGGCTACTTATATGTAGGTTTCATGCCTGAGGATGATATTAAGAAAATAACGATTGTTCATAGGTATATGTTATTATCTACAGTTTTACTTTCCTGTATAGCAATTGCTGTAACCTATTTTGCGATGAGATCTTATTCTAGAAGAATTAATAAAATAGAAACTGCCATTCACGAAGTTCGAGATGGAAACTTGCAAATTAGAATACCTGATAGTAGAGAAAAAGACGAGTTAACAGCCATATCAGAAAGTTTCAATGATATGTTAGATGATCTAAACATGTATATTAAAGATGTATATGTTTTAAATATCCGCCAAAGAGAGGCTGAAATGAAAGCGCTTCAGTCACAAATTCAGCCGCATTTTCTATATAATACATTGGAAGCTATTCGCATGAAAGCTATAGCTGACGGATCTAAACCAACTAGTAATATGATTTATAGTTTAGGGCAATTATTTCGTTATTCTTTAAGTAGTAAAGAAATCGTTCAAATTTCTGATGAAATCCAACACGTTAAGGAGTATATAGGTCTAAATCAGATTAGATATTCTAACCGCTTACACGTAACGTACGAGATTCCAGAAAATTGTTTAGACGAAAAAATTCTCAAATTTACCCTTCAACCCCTTATTGAAAATTATTTGATTCATGGCTTCCGAAAAGAAACAAATAATAATGAATTACTAATAAAAGTTCAAAGAATTCATCGGGAAATAGAAATAATAATAAAAGACAATGGGAGAGGTATTCCAATAGATAAACTATTGGCTATTCAAACTAAATTATTAGAAGGAACTACCACCTCTGAGGGCTCAATCGGACTGAGTAATGTTCATCAAAGAATACAATTAAAACACGGACAAAATTATGGAATTCAGATTAGTAGTAATGAAGGAGAAGAAACTATTGTAGAAGTTAGAATTCCAGCAGCTAGGAGGGAACAGATATAACATGTATAACGTATTTTTAGTAGATGATGAACCATTTATTATTGAAGGCATGAGAGCGTTGGTACCTTGGGAAGATTATGGACTAAAAGTTGTTGGTGAAGCTTCTAATGGTAGTGAGGCTATTAAAAAGTTAGAAACGTGTCATGTTGATATATTATTAACTGATATAATGATGCCCATAATGGATGGATTAGAGTTAATTAGTACGTTGAAAGAACGTCATCCTAATACAAAATATATCGTTTTATCTGGATACGAAGAATTTGAATATGTGAAAAAGGGTATGAAGCTAGGAATCGAAAATTATCTTTTAAAGCCTGTCAATGAGCAAGAACTCATTTCAACATTGGAAAATAGTATAGAAAAGCTTGAGAAATCTACAAATAATGAGGAAGCCTATACTATTTTAAGAGATAATACGATTTGGCGATGTCTTAATCAAGACATCGATGCAAAAGAATGGCGTGAAAGAGTAGAGTTGTATAGTTTGGAGTTCGATGGTCAGAATCTAGCTGTTGTTTTAATGCAAATATCAGATGGTGAACATGAAAACTCTTCCTTTTTTAGAAAAAGAGTAGAGGAGTTATTTCAGTCTGTCTGTATTATTAATCCAGATGGCGAACTTATCCTTTTAGTTTCGTTTAATTGTGAAGATGGCCTTAAGAAAAAACTAGATGAATTGAACATGCTATTTGCTGGATATGTTTCTGGAAAGTATCATATTAATGTTGGATCATTTGTTTGCTCCACAAGTGAATTGTATAAGAGCTATCAACGTGCAAAAGAGTTATCTAGCTATCGATTAGTACTCAAAGAAAGTGGACTCATAACAGATGAATTAACAAAGCAGTATACGCAAGCAAGCCTTTCTACTTCGAATGAATTGGATGATCTAAAGAGATATATTGTTGGCTCAGAACAAGAAAAGGCATTTTTGTGGATCAAAGGTGCCTTCGATGAGATTAATAAATCTACTAAAAAGGTTGCTCCAACCATTATTAGAGGGTTCGCTATTGAAATAGTTACGTCTATCCAAAAAGATGTATCGTCACATGCAAATGAACAAACAGTAGGTATTGTAAAGCGAATCTTAGAGGCCTATTCAATTGGAATTTTAGTTGACATTCTTATTGATTTTATCGAAGGAATTTTTAGAACATTGGAACAAAAGTCGGAGCATCGAAGTCCTATTATTCAAAGCGTGGTGCAATATATTCAAGAACATTTTTATGAGGAACTTTCTTTGAAAACATTAAGCTATAAATTTCATATAAATTCGATTTACTTAGGACAACTTTTCCAGAAAGAAACTGGCTTAGTATTCTCTGAGTATATTAATCATTTGAGACTCGAAAAAGCAAAGCAATTGTTGAGAGGGACACATTTAAAGGCTGGAATAATTGGAAAACAAGTTGGCTATTCGGATTCTGCTTATTTTTATAAACAGTTTAAGAAGGCGGTGGGGATTACACCATCAGCATGGAGAACAATGAATATCAAATCTTGATATCCCGTTATTCGGGATTTTTTTTGTTTTGAGGAGCATCTCTGATCTTAAAAGAATCAAAAAATGATAAAAAATGCTGTATTAACTATCGAATGTTTAATAAGTACAGCAAATCTTAATATTGTTAACTTTATACATTTTTGACTTTTTCTTAATATAGAGATGTAAGGGTTTTCAATATAAGGGAGGAGGGGCTTTGTGAATCGTATCAAGAGTTTTTTCCAAGATGTTTATAAGAATCGTGTGTGGCTCCTCATGGTTTTACCAGGAACCATTTGGCTATTGTTATTTTCATATCTTCCGATGTTTGGAACTGTCATTGCCTTTAAAAATTTCCGATATGATCCGAATGGTTTTTTTGCAAGTATCCTAAATAGTGAGTGGGTTGCCTTTGAAAACTTCAAGTTTTTATTTAATACAAATGACGCCTGGATCATTACAAGAAATACGGTTCTATATAATTTAGTCTTTATCGTTGTTGGGCTTATATTAGCAGTGTTTGTAGCAATTGTTCTAAGTGAACTCGCAAATAAGAGGTTGTCTAAAATTTACCAAACAGGAATGCTGTTTCCACACTTTTTATCATGGGTTGTTGTTAGTTATTTCGTATTCACGTTTCTAAGCGTGGATAGAGGTCTACTTAATAATATACTTCTATGGTTTGGAGTAGAAGATCCTATATCGTGGTATAACGAAGCAAAATATTGGCCTGTTATTATCGTTCTAACAAGTATGTGGAAGGGCGTTGGTTATGGAAGTATTGTTTATTTAGCAGCTATAGTTGGGATTGATAAAAACTATTACGAAGCCGCTATGATAGATGGTGCAAATAAGTGGCAACAAATTCGTAATATTACGATTCCGATGATAACACCGCTCATTGTTATTTTAACCATTTTAAACGTTGGTAGAATTTTTAGTGCAGACTTTGGTCTGTTTTTTCAGGTTCCTCGTGATTCAGGTCCGTTATATTCAGTAACAAACGTTATAGATACTTATGTATACCGAGGGATAACGACGATGGGGGACATTAGTATGAGTACTGCCGCTGGTCTTTACCAATCAATTGTAGGATTTGCATTAGTAATGCTGACAAATTATCTTGTTCAGAAGGTTGATAAAGAATATGCCCTATTTTAAAAAATCGAGAGAGAATGGAGGGTGGCCGCAGTTTTGTGGCAAATTACAATGATAACAAATCAAAATAGCTCTCAACCTACTCCATTAAATAAAGGGAATGCTCAAAACCAAGTGAATCAACCAAACAAAAAAAGTAAGCGTAAGAAAAAGTACACACCACATGGTCTAAATGGGTTTCCTAATCTTTTAATGAACATTTTGTTAGGATCATTTTCTATAATGTGTATCTTTCCATTTCTATATGTAATCGTCATCTCTTTAACTGATGAGAAAACCTTAGCGCGAAATGGATATCAGCTTCTACCTGAAATATGGAGTTTTGAAGCATATCGATACTTGTGGCAAATGAAGGATCAATTACTTCAATCTTATACTATAACGATTGTAGTAACGGTGCTTGGTACACTTGTCAGTGTAATAATGATTTCTTTATATGCCTACGCTATTTCTAGAAAGCAATTCAAATACCGCGGTTTCTTTACTTTTATTGCATTCTTTACAATGCTTTTTAGTGGAGGACTAATTCCTTTCTATATAGTAGCAACACAGTTTTTACATCTACGTAACTCTATTTGGGCATTGATATTACCACTTGCAATGAATGCATTCTACATTCTAATAATGAGAACCTTTTTCCAAAGGTCTGTACCTGAATCCATTTTGGAATCGGCTAGAATTGATGGAGCAAGTGAATTACGAATCTTTGTCAAAATTGTTGCTCCACTTTCATTACCAGGTCTTGCAACTATTGCCCTTTTTAGTACATTGGGTTACTGGAATGATTGGTTTAATGCACTGTTGTTCATTGATGAACCGCACTTGGTGCCACTGCAGTCAATGCTGATGAAAATTGAAAACAACATAGAATTTTTAAGGCAAAATTCGTTAGCAGGCGGTATACAAAATGATTTATTAAGTGCAATACCTCAAGATGCTGCAAAAATGGCAATGGTTGTTATTTCAACTTTGCCAATAGCAATTGCATATCCATTTTTCCAAAAATACTTTGTTAGTGGATTGACAATCGGTGGGGTTAAGGAATAATTGCTTTTTGAAATAAACAAATAAAAGGGGGGAGTTAAAATGAATAAGAAGTTAGCTATTATTCTAGTACTCTTATTAAGTTTATCTACATTTTTAGCTGCGTGTAGTGGAGGGAATTCAGATAAAACGAGCGGAAGTAAAGCCGGTGAAGAAAAACCTTATGAAATTACGTGGTACACGATTGGGACACCTCAAAAAGATGTCGATAAAGTAATGGAAGAAGTAAGTAAATACACGAAAGAGAAAATTAACGCAACCGTTAAAATGAGACAAATTGACTGGGGCGATTATGATCAAAAAATGCAAGTTATGATTGCTTCAGGTGAATCTTTTGATATTGCCTATACTGCAGGTGGAAACTATGTATTAAATGCACAAAAAGGAGCATTTAAAGACCTAAATGAACTTCTTGACACACATGGAAAAGAATTAAAAGCAACAATTGATCCAGCGTACTTAGAAGGGGCCAAAATTGATGGAAAGCTTTACGGTATTCCTTCTAACAAAGAAGTAGGTCAGCAAAGTGTGTACGTATTTAATAAGGATATAGTCGATAAATACAATATGGATATTTCAAGTGTTAACTCTTTAGAAGACTTAAAACCTTTATTGCAAACAGTTAAAGAAAATGAGCCAGACTTTACACCAATTGCAACTTTCAAACCGTATTTACCATTTGATTATGTATTAGAAGATGAATTGCCGTTTGCGTTTCCTCTAGAAGGAGATAAAGGAAAGGTAGTTAATATCTTTGAATCAGATATTATGATGGAAACGTTAAAAACAATGCACGAATTCTATAAAGCTGGTTATATAAAAGCGGATGCAGCAACAAGTACAGATCCATGGCCGTTAGAAGTACAAAACTGGTTCGTACGTAAAGAAATGTACCAGCCATATGCGGAATTAATATGGTCTCGTTCTGCAGGTTATAATGTAGCCGTTCAACCAATGCATGATCCGATTACATTTAACAACTCTGTAACAGGGTCTATTCAAGCTATCTCAGCAACTTCCAAACATCCAGAGAAGGCTATGGCGTTCTTAAATCTATTAAATACAGATCCATACCTTCGTAATTTAATTGATAGAGGTATTGAAGGTGTGCATTATGAAGAGGTCGATAACGGTAAAATTAAAGACCTTCCAGCTCGTGTAGAAAGCTACAACATGCCAAGTTACTCTCTAGGAAACCATTTCATTCTTAAGTTATATGAAAATGATCCTGAAGATAAATGGGATGCGTTCAAAAAATTCAATGATGCTTCTGTTCAAGCACCAACCTTAGGTTTCTATTTTGATACAAATCCTGTTCGTACAGAGATCGCAGCAATTGCAAACGTTGCGAATGAATATGCACCTCCGCTATTAACTGGCAGTGTTGACCCCGAGGAATATCTACCAAAGGCTAATAAGAAGTTTAAAGAAGCTGGATTAGATAAAGTGCTTGCAGAAATTCAAAAACAATATGATGAGTGGAAGAAAAATAACTAATAGATCTCATTCAGGAGGCAAAGTCGGAAACTTAATTTTCCGACTGCTGTCTTTTAAGGGAAGGCCGGATTGAAAATGAGTACAGAAGTAGAAAAGAATATTTACATGTTTCCGAAAGACTTTTGGTGGGGATCTGCATCATCTGCAACACAAATGGAAGGATTTTCAGGGGCAGATGGTAAAGGGAAGAATATATGGGACTACTGGTATGAAACAGAACCGAATCGTTTTTACCAGGGTATTGGACCTGATAACACTTCACTGTTTTATACGAATTTTATTGACGATATTCAGCTCATGAAAGAAACGGGACATAACAGTTTTCGCTTTTCTATCTCGTGGTCCCGCATGTTTCCAAAGGGGCGTGGAGAAATAAACCCAAAGGCGATTGACTTTTATAATACCGTCATTAACACCTTACTAGAAAATGAGATTGAGCCTTTTGTGAATCTCTATCATTTTGACATGCCTATGGCTATGCAAGAAGAGGGTGGTTGGGAAAGCCGCTCTGTAGTTGATGCGTATGTGGAATATGCGTCTACTTGTTTTGAGAACTTTGGAGACCGTGTGATGAAATGGTTCACACATAATGAGCCAATCGTACCTGTTGAATGCGGTTATTTATATGGACATCATTATCCAGCATTTTGTGATTTTGGAAAGGCTGTTCAAGTTGGGTTCCATTCTGTATTAGCCTCCGCAAAAGCAATTAAGGCATACCATGATAAAGAGCTAGGAGGAAAAATTGGAATTATACTGAATGTTACTCCCTCATATCCAAGGAGTAATCACCCTGCTGACTTAGATGCTGCTGAAAAAGCAGATTTGCTATTTAACCGTTCCTTTCTAGATCCATCAGTCAAAGGCACTTTTCCCGAGAAGCTAATTGACATGTTGCGGGTAGAAAACTTTATACCTAAGTATTTAACTGAAGATTTGGATATTATCCATGAAAATACAGTTGACCTTTTAGGGATTAATTACTACCAACCAAGAAGAGTTAAGGCGAAGGAAAACATCCCAAATCCAAATGCTCCATTCATGCCAGAACGGTACTTTGATAATTATGACATGCCAGGGAAAAAGGTGAACCCATACAGAGGCTGGGAGATTTATGAAAAGGGTGTCTACGATATTTTAAAAAACATCCAAGAAAACTATGGGAATATTGAATGTTTCATATCGGAAAGCGGTATGGGAGTTGAAGCAGAAGAACGCTTTAAGGATGAGAGTGGAATGATTCAGGATGATTATCGAATTACCTTTTACGAAGATCATTTAAAGTGGATACATAAAGCACTAAACGAAGGTGCCAATGTAAAAGGGTATCATGTATGGACATTTATGGATAACTGGTCATGGTTAAATTCATATAAGAACCGATACGGACTAGTAGAAGTAGATTTAAATAGAAACTTCAAGCGTACAATCAAGAAATCAGGTAAATGGTACAAAGAATTATCTGAAAACAACGGTTTTTGATTATTAGAAGAGTGCTACTAATCATTTGTTCTATCAGAATATCACGAAGGAAGTGAAGGGAATGGACAGGTATCTTCTTGGCATTGATTTGGGTGGAACAAACTTGAGAATTGCCGTTGTAACATTGGAAGGCAAACTTATAGAAGAGGTCAATGTAAAAACGGAAAGTGACAAAGGACCACATCATGTCATCGATAACATGATTAAAATATGCGAGGGGCTGTTGCAGAAAAGAAATATTGAAGCAATAGGAATCGGAGCTCCGGGTCCTTTAGATTCAAAGCAAGGTATTATTTTAAGCCCTCCCAATTTACCTGGGTGGGATGAGGTTCCTTTAGCTCTAATGTTAGAAAAAGCTTTAGAGAAAAAAGTAGTGCTCGATAATGATGCCAACGCAGCTGCTTTAGCGGAAGCAACGATTGGGGCAGGCAAAGGAAAAGAATCTGTTTTTTATATGACGATCAGTACAGGAATCGGCGGAGGATATGTATATCGCAATCAGTTGATTCAAGGTGCTAATTTCTGTGCGGGTGAAGTTGGCAACATGATGGTTAATCGAGATGGTCCAACGCATTATGTACTGAATATTGGCTCTTTGGAATCTTTGGCAAGCGGTACAGCTGTGCATCGTCTAGGAAAAGAAAAGTTAGGTATAACAGGACATGCTGGAGAAGTGTTTACTTTGGCGATGAACGGCCAGCAAGAAGCGGAAGCGATTGTTGATACCATGCTAACTTATTTGGCAAAAGGAATCTCCAATATTGTTCATACAATTGACCCGCACATGATTGTGTTAGGCGGGGGGGTCATGCAATCAAAAGAGTATATAATGCCGATTCTTCTTGAAAAAGTAAATGCTTACTTATATCCACAGTTACGTAATAGGGTACATATTGAATGTGCCTCGTTAGGAACAAAAGCTGGTGTTATCGGCGCGGCTCTGTTGACACAGCAAGCATAGTTCCAGTAAGTGAAGGGGATGACAATGAAAGCTTACATGGTGTTTGATTTTGGCGGAACTTATATAAAGTATGCGGTAATGGATGACAAATCAAAGAAACTGGAGTGCGGGAAGATTCCAACTCCTAAAGAAGGATTAGATATATTTTTAGATCACATTACCGAAATAGTTAAACATTATTCGGAGTCATTTGAAATTCAAGGTATCGCTTTAAGTTCGCCCGGTGCCGTAGACGTGGAAACAGGGTTTATTGGCGGGGCAAGTGCAATTCCATTTATACATGGAGTAAACATGACAAGCTTACTAAAGGAACGAACAGGTCTGGAGGTGTCCGTTGAAAATGATGCAAACTGCGCGGCTTTGGCAGAAGGCTGGTTAGGTGCAGCGAAAGAAACTGATTTCTACATTTGTATTGTAATTGGTACAGGAATTGGCGGGGGAATTGTGATTAACCAATCTATTTTACGTGGAGCTACCCTTCACGGAGGTGAGTTTGGGTACATGATAATGGGAGAATCATGTAAGAGCCCTCTACAATCAACTTGGAGCAAAGTTGCATCGGCAAATTCACTTGTAGAAGAAGTCGAAATGAGAAAATCTCTAGTAAGGGGAACGTTGGACGGAGAAGAAATATTTCGATTGGCGGAAGCAGGAGACTCCATTGCGAATGAATGCATTGCCAACCTATATAAGAAGCTGGCAATGGGAATCTATAATTTGAAGTATGTACTAGATCCTAACAAGATCCTAATTGGCGGGGGAATCAGCAAGCGACCGGATGTAATTGAAGGCATAAATAATGAATTGGCACAATTGAAGGATGATATCTCTACATTGGATATTACGGTTGAAGCTTGTAAATTTGATAACGATGCAAACTTAATTGGAGCCTTATTTCATTTCTTGAATCGAAAATAGGGAGTATTTCACAAAATTGATATCCTCTTTTACTTATGCTAATAAAGAAAGGAATAGAAAAATGAATGATACACCATTATTTTTAAAACCGGTTTTTCAAGAACGTATTTGGGGTGGAACAGCTCTTTATGACCGTTTTGGCTATGAAATCCCATCAGCAATTACAGGAGAATGCTGGGCAATTTCTGCCCATCCAAACGGCCTGAGTCTTATTGAAAATGGTAAGTTTCAAGGTAAATCATTAAAAGAAGTATGGGAAAATCACCATGAGTTGTTTGGAAACTATAAGAGTGAGAAATTTCCGCTTCTTATAAAGATTTTGGATGCGAATGAAGAATTGTCTGTACAAGTACATCCAAATGATGATTATGCCAACGAGCATGAAAATGGCGAGTATGGTAAAACGGAATGTTGGTACATCATTGATTGTGATCAAGATGCTGAATTAGTGTTTGGACATCATGCTAAAACAAAAGAAGAAGTACGAGAAATGATTCAAAGTGGAAATTGGGAGAGGTTTTTACGTAAAGTTACCATTAGACCTGGTGATTTTTTCTACGTACCAAGTGGAACCGTTCATGCCTTATGTAATGGGACGTTGGTGTTAGAAACACAACAAAGCTCAGATACAACATACCGAGTTTATGATTATGACCGTGTAGATAATCAAGGGAGTAAACGTGAGCTGCATTTAGAAAAAGCAATGGGCGTCATTAATGCACCTCATATTGATACCAATATCGCTCCTAAAATAGAAAAGCGAGAAGGTGTAGAAGTTACAAAGTTTGTACAAAATCACTTTTTCTCTGTTAATAAATGGGATGTAAATGGAGAAGCGGCATTTCAGCAAAATCAAGCGTTTATGCTTGTAAGCATCATCGATGGGGAAGGAAGATTGTTGAAAGGCAGTGAAGATTACACAATAAGAAAAGGAGCTCATTTTATTTTGCCGTATAAATATGGTGAATTTATCTTAAAGGGGAATATGAAGCTTATTGTATCACACCCTTAGACCTCATCCGGCTCTGTTGCGGAAAACGATTAATAGAAACATAGATTCGCTTTGCACCACGTTCCAGCTTTAAAAAGAGACGTAAGTTTTACCATCTATCTTTTTATTGGTTTCTGTCATACACGGAAAAAAAGAATTGCAGAGAGCTGTGTGAGTATGAAAAATTCAAATTTCTTCTGCTATCTTGCTTGCATCTGTGTCCTTCTTTTAAGCGGCGGCTGGAATCAACATTATTTAAAAGATGCCTATGGAAAAATATTAAATGATCCGAACTTCTAACGGATGAAGTTAATATGGATGCAATCAAAGAAAACTGAAAATTCTGACATTATGTAAGTTGGGGTACATATAATGGCTTTACATCATGATACTTGGGTAGAAAAATATTCCAATGTTAACTCAAAAGTAAATGCTGGATTTTTCAAACATGGAATTACTTATTAGCCAGTAGAAGATCCTTTTAGAATACAAAGCTATTATTAGGTAGTGGAAAGTATGAATGAAGTACAGGGGACGTATAAAAGAATTTTAGCGACGCTAACAGTGAGCGACCCGCGGTGGCAGGGATAGCCTCGAGAAGCAACCCGAGAAGCAAGTTACCGGAGGGATAGTTATACTCCATAATAAGAAGAAAGCTATTAATGGTAATAAAAATAGCGTAACCCAAAAGGCTACGCTTAACAAATTATTGATGATAATCCTTAATTACTTTAGCGGAAAATCATGTCTAATTTATCGATAATAGCAATAGGATAAAGGGTAATAAAGGCTAAAGAATTATGATTAGTTTACACTAACTTGGCTTTGTTGTTTCTTTTTATTCATGTAAAGAATAAGCCCTACTAGAACGATACCAATTGCAGTCAAAATAGCGGCAGAGATGTAAGCTGTTGTAAAGGGTCCCGTTGTTTCTTTGAAGTAAGAAGCGATACGTGGACCAACGAACGCACCACCAGAGTAACCCAAGAATACGATTGCATAGTTCATTCCAAGGTTTTTAGGACCAAATGATTGGCTTGTAAGTGGAGGGAATACGACGAGTAAACCTCCAAATGAGAACCCTAACATGATGATACAGAAAATAAAAAACTGCATATTTGTTGCTACCGTCATTAATAATAAAGCGGAAATCGTCATAATTAAGTTAATCAATAACGCAATGTACGAACCAAATTTATCATAAATCACACCAAAACTTAGAAGACCAACGAAGTTTGATAAAGTACTAATGCTTACAATAATTGCACCAGCGTTGTTTACAACAATGTCAATTTGGCCGAAAGCTTCAATAGTAGATGTCACCATGTTTTCACATATTTTTCCTATATTAATCGTTGAATTTATGAAACTTAACCCTAATGTACATATTAGCCAGTATTCAGCTTCATCCACTGGGATGAAAAAACAACTAGAGAATGTCGAAGTCGGCCTTTGTATTTCAATGAGTCCTATTTATGGAGACGACATTGAATGGATGCCCTTAATTAGAAGAAGAGATTTTTTTATCGGTACCACCAAGCCACCACTTAGCAAAGCAAAAATCCATTGCTCTTCATGAAGCAGCAAATGAGACCTTCATCAGCAGAACGTCAGGGTACGGATTCCGGGACGTTACGGATGAGTATTGCAGGGAAGCGGACTTTGAACCTTACACCCCAATTGAACTAGAAGAAGCAGGAGCAATACTCCGACTTGTAGAAATGGGAATGGGTGTTTCATTCACGCCTCAATTGTCTTTATTATGCCAATCAATGCCGAAAACCGTTCAGATTCCAATCACCTATTCGAATTGCAAACGAACGATTGGGATAGCATGGAAAAAAACTCACTATCTCTCTCAAGCTGCAATAGATTTCCGGGAATTCACCTCTGGTTTTTTTAAACATGAAGTAAGTAAATATTTCTATCTATAAAATCTTAATAAAAATAAGGTGGCAGGCATTACATCCAAGACGGTGTTGCCTGCCTTTTTCAACATAGATGGTAGAGGATTACCTCCTTAATCTAAGGGGAGTCTTATTACATGCTTCTTCTAAACAAAAGAACGTAAAAATAAGGTCTAAGGTACAAGTCGTCTACTTCAGTCTTCAAATGTTAATTTTGATATTATTGGCGTTTATAAACATATCTAAAACTATCCTCATTAATTATTGCCAACTGTATAAATGAATGGTTCATGATAGAACGCAAAAACTACATATTACTTGGGAAATAATTTGGGAAATGGGGTCTGACCCCGGAGGTGATATGATGGCTGTGATTTTAGGTTTACAGGAGATGCAAAGGGAGAGGCAGTTGAAGTTTGAGCGAAGGTTACTTAGGGAACTTTCAATCGAGGATATGAAGGGGAGGATTCAGCGTTACTTTGGACAGGATTTCATGGAGGTGTTGGAGGAAGGCTATTTTGATGTTGCCATTGAGGCCTATTTATTGGGAGCTAACTATAGTAAGTTTGGCTATTATGGTGAGTCGGAGGATGATGTAAGGGCTCGGTGCTGGAGGGAAGAGAAATTTTTGATTGATACCCTTTTTAATTTTATTTTGTATTGGCGGGAAGTGACGGCAAATAACGCTTTCAATGAAGGTTTGTTTTATTGCTGTGAAGGGTTTGTAGGTGAATGGTGGATGGACGGCTTTAAGACGGGTGAAAAGCGATATAAAATGAAGTTGCACTAAGAAGGAGTGAAGTATCCATTCTTTGTTCTAATTCCATGGTTTGTCCCATACTTTTAGATAAAGGGACTAGTGGAAGGAGAACGTTCATGCGTAGTAAGTTAAAATATACAGGAATCGCGATGGGATTGTTTATCCTTTTTTTAATTGTAACTTTCAAATTTGTTGAAGATGATTCTTGGGACTCCTGGAACCTTCCCTTGGCAGGTAAGGTAATCGTTCTGGATGCTGGACATGGAGGAATGGATGGCGGGGCAAATGTGCAAGAGGTAATGGAAAAAGAAATTGCCCTTTCTGTTTCGTTAAAGGTTAGGGACTATTTACAGGAACAGGGTGCTCTTGTCATTATGACTCGTGAGAAAGATGAAGATTTGGCACAAGGGGATACAAAAGGGATCCGTCAGCGAAAACAGGAAGACCTGCGAAATCGGGTTGAAATGATTAATGATTCAGAAGCGGATTTATTTTTAAGTATTCATTTAAATTCTTTTCCGTCAGCATCATCAAAAGGTGCTCAAACATTTTATACAAAAAGGTTTGAGGAAAATGAACAGGTGGCAAAGTTTATTCAGACTGAAATCATAAGAAACCTAGAAAATACAAAGCGAGATGCAAAAACGATTAATAATGTGTATTTGATGAATTATACGAAGAAACCAGGGGCGCTTGTTGAAATTGGCTTTCTTTCTAATACGGAGGAAAGGGAACGCCTTATCAGTGATGGGTATCAAGAAAAGATTGCAAGTTCGATTTATATGGGGATTTTACGGTATTTCACAGAGGAAAAACTTTCAGATGAAGAGTGATTCTCTAGTTCGGGTCTTGTATGGTACAAGGCCTTTTTATTATTGAGATAAAAGTCATGTGCTCACTTAAAGGGCAGATAATAAGCTTTATTTAAGTGATATGGTATACTTAAATGGGAAAATAAAACGAATTCAAAGGGGTGCTCGACTTGTTAACTGAAGAAAAAGTACTGAATTTATTAAAGGATCTTAAAGACCCTTTTCTACATAAAAGCCTTGAAGAAACAAATGGAATCATTGAAGTGAAAATAAAGCCTGAAAAAAATCATGTAAGCGTTAAGCTTGCCATCGCAAAAACAGGGACTGCCGAGCAAATGCAAATGCAAACGGAAGTGGTAAACTTGCTGAAAGAAGGCGGGGCAGAATCTGTAGGGATTCGTTTCACAGAACTTTCTGAAGAAGAGTTATCCAAGCATCGTGATAATATACCACAAGATGAAGTGGATCAAGGTTTACTTGGACCGAATAGCAAGACGCAATTCATTGCGATTGCTAGTGGTAAGGGGGGAGTTGGTAAATCAACGATTTCAGTGAACTTTGCTACTTCACTTGCACGACTTGGTAAAAAGGTTGGACTTGTGGACGCTGATATTTATGGTTTTAGCGTACCAGATATGATGGGGATTACAAAAAGGCCGGTGGTGCGTGGGGAGAAAATTATTCCTGTGGAACGTTTTGGTGTTCAGGTTATCTCAATGGGCTTCTTTGTAGAAGATAACGCGCCTATTATCTGGAGAGGGCCAATGCTAGGAAAGATGCTGAACAGTTTCTTTAACGAGGTAGAATGGGGAGAGTTAGATTATTTAGTCCTTGATTTACCACCGGGTACAGGCGATGTTGCGTTGGACGTGCATACAATGCTTCCTTCGTGTAAGGAAATTATCGTAACGACACCGCATCCAACTGCAGCCTTTGTTGCAGCAAGAGCGGGCGCGATGGCCATCAAGACTGAACATGAAGTCATTGGTGTCATTGAAAACATGTCGTTCTTCGAGAGTAAAACGACAGGTGAAAAAGAATATGTATTCGGTAAAGGCGGCGGTGCGAAGCTTGCAGATGAACTACGTACAGAAGTCTTAGGGCAGCTTCCTTTGCAACAGCCAGATTGGAACGAAGAAGATTTTGCACCTTCTATTTACGCAGCAGACCATAGATTAGGCAGAATTTATGAAGATATTGCTAAAAAAGTCATTGAAAAGTTGCAATAAAAATAAAGGCTGATTCCAATTGGAATCAGCCTTTTGTTATTCTTTGTCTTTTTTCTCAGTTTTATCACCTGATTCCGCTTTTGTTGCCTTTTCAGCTGCTTTTGTTACAGCTTGGTCCAATCTTTCTTGGATCTTCGCTTGAACTAAAGGACTATCCATAGTTTCTATGATAACTTCTTTATAAATGGTCCGCATGTCTTTAGTCTTCAATAACTTATTCATTTCTTTTTCCAAATCTGGGTCTTTTAAAATTTCAATAAGCATTCCGCGATACTGAGGGTCATTGGTTAATTCTTTCAATACCTTTTTGTGTTCGTCTTTTAAAGCTTTAGCATAGGCAGAGGTAAATTCAGGATCTTTAAAGGCCTTTTTCCAAAATTCCTTCCCTTTATCTGAAGTGACCGTATCTTCAATGGATTTCTTAATGATCTCTGAGTCCATAATAAGTTCAGTTTTTGTTTTCTCATCAGAAATGATATCCTGGATGGCTTTTTTTCCATCGTCTGTTTTTAAAATATCGACGACCATTTTCTTTGTCTCTTCATACTCATTTTTATCTGCGCTTGCTCCATTCTGCGCACAACCGGAACAAACGAGTAAGAATGACATGAAAAGCAAAGCAACTCCCACTCTCATACGCAGGGCCCCTTTCATCCTTCTTATTGTTAATATGGTTCCAATCGACGATATTATTCCCTTGTAGAATAAGTGGATTTTTCCAAATTTGGTTGGTACAATTAAGGAAATGAAATAGAAATGTATGGAGGAAAACGATGAACAGCCGTAATTTAGTTAAATTGTTTTTAACAACATTGCTTATCGGTGGTGTAACGGGCGGAGTTGTAGGGTTCTTAGCTCGTTGGAGTGAGTTTAAGCCTTATTTTTCTTCTTTTGAAATCAGTGCCATTCTTTCAACGTTTTTATGGTTATTCGGTGTCGGATTAATTTTTAGTGTCATAAGCCAAGCTGGTTTTTTTGCCTATTTAACGATACATCGTTTCGGTCTAGGGATATTTAAAAGTGCTTCCTTATGGAATGCAGTACAACTCGTACTTATTCTTTTCGTTGTATTTGATCTAGTCTATTTACGATATCTTAATTTTGGTTCAGGTGAGGGGATTAGTTCCTACATTGTGTTAGCTTTGGTTGTATTAGCCGCAGCGTTGATTACGGCCTATTTTAAAATGAAACAAACAAATAAACAGTCATTTATTCCGGCGATGTTTTTTATGGTTGTGGCCACAGTATTAGAGTGGATACCTGTACTAAGTTCTAATGATGAAGGCTGGCTCTACTTCATGCTGTTTCCATTACTAGTATGCAATGCTTATCAATTATTGGTTTTAAGCAAATTAATCGATCGTTCACAAAAAGAATTAGCCAGTAAAAAAACACGGATGCAAACTAAAGCAAAGGGAAAGAAATTAAAAGCAGGAGAATTAGGGAAGTAGGTAAAAGTGGCTAACCTTATTGGAAAGCGGAATACATAAGAAATTCTACATATAGAAAACTGCGTACTAAAGGTTAAGCATGACCCTTAGTACGCAGTTTTTTTTGTGTTTTTGTGTTCTAGTAAATGATGTTACCGGATTTCTTCACTGCTTGCTGATGAATTAGAGATCATCTCAGAAACGTTTACGAAGTTTAAATTTTTGGAGCGAAGTTCATCTATTAGTTCAGGCAATGCTTTATTAGTTTGTTTTGCTGAGTCTGAAGCGTGTAATAAGATGATATCGCCCTTTTGAGCCTTGTTAACGTTATGAACAATTCGATCAACGCCTGGGTTAGTCCAATCCTTTGAATCGATACTCCAATGAACCACAGTATAGCCGAATTTTTCACTGATTTTCAGGAGGCGCTTATCAAAGTGTCCGGTGGGCGCACGTAAAAGCTCGATATTTTTAACATTTAGTTTTTTAAAAGCTTCCTGTGCTTTTGAAATATCACGGATGATTTCTTGGTCTTCCAGATCGGAATAATCTTTGTAATCGTATCCGAGCATTCCGATTTCATAGCCTTCTTTTTCAATTTCATCCACTATGTCAGGGTGACGTTCTGCCCAAGATCCGGAAAGGAAGAAGGTAGCGGATTTAATCTTTTCTTTTTTCAATGTCTCTAAAATCGGGGCTGCTTTTTCATCGCCCCAGCCAATATTGAATGTGATGGCTACATTCTTTTCCCCTTTATAAACCGCTTTTGGTCCATCTTCGGTAGAAAAAACAGGTGAATGAAGAATGTTTTGTACAAAAAGGAACCAAGCGGTAAAAAGTGCCGTAAGTAAAATTAACGAATAATGTTTGATGTTCTTTGCCTGGAGCACCATGAAAAATTTCATTAATCCATCCCCTTGTCCAAAAGCTCTTGTTTTCATATTTATGCAGAGGCTGTTCCGTTATGCAGAAAAATCAATATAAAAATTCATAAAATTAAGATGAATGGGGAAAAATGACTGATGGAGGTGTGAGTTATGCTTGGCTTATTGATTAATGAAAAAGAAAAGAAGGAATTAGAGTACCTCTTAAAAAGAGAGATGGATGAAATATTATTTGATTTACAAGATGATAGAATCGATTGCATAGTTAAAAGAGCTATAAATGAAAAATATAATATCCTTTTCAGGTTGTTTAAAAGGCTAGGTACAGAAAAGGAATGCCTTATTTATATGAGAGTAAAAACAAACTTTAATGAGAAGAATTAGTCCTGATTTTTAAAAGTGAATTAAATTTAAAAAATCTATTGACTATTAATTTATACGCTGGTATATTATAAAAGTTGCTGCAAGATAATAGCTTTTAAAAAAAGAACAAAAAACTTTTTAAAAAAAGTTATTGACGAAGCAGAGGTAAGATGTTAAGATATTAAATGTCGCTAAGAGATAAAGCGANACATGCAAGTCGAGCGAATCGATGGGAGCTTGCTCCCTGAGATTAGCGGCGGACGGGTGAGTAACACGTGGGCAACCTACCTATAAGACTGGAATAACTTCGGGAAACCGGAGCTAATACCGGATACGTTCTTTTCTC
>NZ_LGYA01000007.1:59937-106772 GCF_001273755.1 Peribacillus butanolivorans | reverse complement strand
CTTATTATCTAGTTTTGAAGGAATGAAAATTTCTTCTTGCATTTTATTAGGATTCATGTTATAATAATGAATGTCCTGATAAAAGGTTAAATGTTTGGTGGCGATAGCGAAGAGGTCACACCCGTTCCCATTCCGAACACGGCAGTTAAGCTCTTCAGCGCCGATGGTAGTTGGGGGTTTCCCCCTGTGAGAGTAGGACGTCGCCAAGCTATAACCTTTAATTGTATCCTTTTTTAAAAAAAGGACATACTAAATTTTATACAAGAAACATTTATACCGTCGCGGGGTGGAGCAGTCCGGTAGCTCGTCGGGCTCATAACCCGAAGGTCGCAGGTTCAAATCCTGTCCCCGCAATCATGAAAAAAACGAAACCTTGGTTTCGTTTTTTTGTTTTATCTGAATTTCGGATAATAATGTCCTTAACTTATTTGTTTCTTCTTTTGAAACAAGGTAAACTACATATAGAATGCTTTATTAGGGATATAATTATGGTCGTTAGCTTTTTTAAGTATTGTGTTTATGGTTCTCAAGATAAAACTAGAGAACATTCTCCTAATAGATGATAAAGGTGATTGATATATGCAACAATTTGAATGGATTTCTCAGAATGAGGAAGAAA
This sequence comes from Peribacillus butanolivorans, assembly GCF_001273755.1. Taxonomy (GTDB): domain Bacteria; phylum Bacillota; class Bacilli; order Bacillales; family DSM-1321; genus Peribacillus; species Peribacillus butanolivorans. The sequence continues at coordinate 106,153 of NZ_LGYA01000007.1, read as the reverse complement.
CAGCGCATTTTGCACAGGAATTAGCACAAAAGCTTTCAAGTGGTGATGTACTTGCTTTAGAAGGGGACTTGGGAGCAGGGAAAACGGCGTTCACAAAAGGTCTTGCTAAAGGTTTAGGTGTATCGAGAACTGTGAATAGCCCAACTTTTACGATAATAAAGGAATACGTTGGGAGATTACCCTTATACCATATGGATGTATATCGGGTAAGTGAATCAGAAGAAGATTTAGGTTTCGATGAATATTTTGATGGTGAAGGTGTGACCGTTGTGGAATGGGCTCATTTAATTAAAGACCAGCTTCCAAATGAAATCTTAACTATTTATATTTATCGTCTTAGTGATACAAGCCGCCGTCTTGTCTTAGAAGCCAAAGGCGAAAGGTATGTTACGTTATGTAAGGAGATTATTTGATGAAGGTTTTAGCTATAGATACATCGAACTTTACGTTAGGGATTGCTCTAATAAATGATACTCAAGTAATTGGCGAGTATACTACGAATTTAAAGAAAAATCATTCGGTTCGAGTGATGCCAGCAATTGAGACACTATTAAGGGATTGTGATACTAGTCCTAAGGAATTGACTAAAATTGTGGTCGCTCAAGGCCCTGGATCTTATACAGGGGTTAGGATTGGTGTGACAATTGCGAAAACATTGGCGTGGACGTTGAAAATTCCATTATCGGCTGTTTCTAGTTTAGAAGTTTTAGCTGCTAATGGACGTTATTTTAACGGGTTAGTTTCGCCCTTGTTTGATGCAAGAAGAGGCCAGATTTATACTGGATTATATGAAATAGAAAATAATGTGTTAAATACAGTCATGGAAGATTGCAATATTCTATCCTCTGAATGGGCAATTCGATTAAAGGAATTAAAGCGTCCTGTTTTATTTGTTGGTCAGGATGTAGAAATTCATCGGGAAGCGATTACGAAAGTGTTAGGGAATTTAGCAGTATTTTCTCCCGTACAGTTATTTAACTCCCGACCAAGCGAACTTGCATTTATTGGCCTAAACAAGACTGAAGTGGACATACACCAGTTTGTACCGAACTATATTCGTATGGCTGAAGCGGAAGCTAAGTGGCTCGAACAGCAGGGGAAATAAAATAATAGGAAAGCGACCGATTATTATGAGTAAAACATTGACGTTTCGAAAGATGAAAACGGAAGATATTGACCAAGTGTTAAACGTAGAAAAACAATCCTTTACTTTGCCTTGGAGCCGGGAAGCTTTTTTTAATGAATTAAATCATAATCAATATGCTGTATACATGGTTATTGAAGATGAAGGGAAAATTGCTGGTTATTGCGGCGCGTGGATTGTCATTGATGAATCGCATATTACCAATATCGCTATTTTACCTGAATATCGAGGGCAAAAGCTGGGTGAAGCTCTGCTTAGAAAGATGATTGAAATCTCAATTAGCATGGGCGTTGTAAGGATGACGCTTGAAGTTCGTGTTAGTAATGCAGTGGCCATTTCACTTTATGAAAAACTAGGTTTTCAAAAGGGTGGAATTCGTAAAAATTATTATACAGATAATCAAGAAGATGCTTATGTTATGTGGGTGAATTTTTCATGAAAAAAGATCAACTTATATTAGGAATTGAAACCAGCTGTGACGAAACTGCTGCAGCTGTCATAAAAAATGGAACAGAGATATTGAGCAATGTCGTGGCTTCACAAATAGAAAGCCATAAGCGGTTTGGTGGTGTTGTACCTGAAATAGCGTCCCGACACCATGTAGAGCAAATTACAATCGTGCTTGAAGAGGCTTTGCTTCAGGCTGGTGTGACGTACGAAGATTTGGACGCTATTGCTGTTACAGAAGGTCCTGGGCTAGTAGGGGCATTGTTAATAGGTGTTAATGCTGCTAAAGCGGTGGCATTCGCTCATGGAATCCCGCTTGTTGGAACGCACCATATCGCGGGCCATATATATGCAAATAGACTTGTTCAAGAAATTCAGTACCCAGCCCTCTCATTAGTCGTTTCAGGAGGCCATACGGAATTGGTGCTTTTAGAGGAGCCCGGTTCCTTTAAAGTAATAGGGGAGACGCGGGACGATGCAGCAGGAGAGGCATATGATAAAGTAGCTCGAACTTTAGGACTTCCTTATCCAGGCGGTCCTCATATCGATAGGCTTGCACAAGAGGGTTCACCATCTTTGAAACTGCCTCGGGCATGGCTGGATGGCAGCTATGACTTTTCTTTCAGTGGGTTGAAATCAGCTGTAATTAACTCTTTGCATAATGCAGAACAACGTGGAGAAAAAATTGATCCTAAAGATTTGGCCGCAAGTTTCCAAGCAAGCGTCATTGAGGTACTTGTAACAAAAGCTGTAAAAGCTGCTAAGGAATATGATGTGAAACAGGTGTTACTTGCAGGTGGTGTTGCCGCTAATAAAGGCCTACGGGAAGCATTAACTGAAGCCTTTATGGATTTACCAATGGATATTTCTATTCCCCCTTTATACCTTTGTACGGATAATGCAGCTATGATTGGTGCAGCTGCAAGTGTCATGTTCGAAAAAGGGAAGCGCTCTGGGTTAGATTTGAACGGAAACCCCGGATTAGATTTAGAAGTTTTCTAACGATAAAAAAGGCAGGATACCAAACTTCGGTATCCTGTCTTTTTTATCATATTTTAAAAAAATAGAATATTCTGTGGATAACGTTTTTTATTATTCAAACCCGCTGTGTATAACCAGTTGTTATGTGGATAAGTGCATAAGTTTCTGTGGATATTGTGGATAAATTGATTGAGTAGCTATTGAGTAACAACTTGTTTGTGTATAAAAATGTGGATAACTTTGAGTGGATCTTTTCAAAACATCATGTAAAGACCGAGTTAAATAACTCGGTCCGAATGTTTAATCTTCTAATTCAGCCCATTCTTCAAGATGCTGATCTAATGTTTCCTGTGCTTTATCAAGCTTCGTCTGAACTTCCATTACCTTTTCATGGTCTTGGAAGACGTTTGGGTCACAAAGGAGCACATTATACTCGCTTATTTCAGTTTCGAGTAGCTCCATGGCTGCTTCGATTTCCTCGATACGGCGTTTTCGCTGGCGTTCTGCTTTTTTTGCTTCTTTATCAATTTTGTAGTTTGTCTTTTCAACGATTAGTTCTACAGTGTTTGATTTATTTTGTTGTTCGAGTGCTTCGATTTCTGCTTGCTCTTGTTTCTTCTCTACATAGTAATCATAATCGCCGAGAAACTCTTCATTGCCGTCTTTGGATAGCTCAATGACCTTTGTTGCAATTCGATTTATAAAATAACGGTCATGTGAGACGAAAAGAATGGTTCCTGGATAATCTATCAAAGCGTTTTCAAGCACTAATTTGCTGTCGAGATCTAAATGGTTCGTTGGTTCATCAAGAATTAAAAAATTCCCTTTTTCCATCATCATTTTGGCTAAAGCAAGCCGTGCCTTTTCACCACCGCTTAGTGTCGAAACGGTTTTCAATACATCATCTCCACTAAAAAGGAAATTACCAAGTACTGTGCGGATATCTTTTTCCGGTTTAAGGGGATAATCATCCCATAGTTCATTTAGTACGCGTTTATTAGAAATCAAATTGGCCTGTTCTTGATCGTAGTAGCTGACCTCGACGTTCGTTCCAAAACGGAAATCGCCAGAAATTGCAGGCAGCTTGGATATAATCGTTTTCAATAACGTCGATTTACCAACGCCATTTGGACCGACAAGGGCAATACTTTCTCCTTTTGTCATCCGAGAGTTAATATTATTAGATACTGTTTCCCCTTCATAACCAATAGCTAAGCTTTGAAGATGAAGTACCTCGTTTCCGCTTTGCTTTTCAATTTGGAAGGAAAAATTAGCAGATTTTTCGTCACCTTGTGGCCTGTCCAATACGTCCATCTTTTCGAGCTGCTTACGCCTGCTTTGCGCTCTTTTCGTGGTCGAAGCTCTTGTGATATTACGTTGAACAAAGTCACGCAGCTTTTCGATTTCACCTTGTTGTTTTTCGAATTGCTTCATGTCCCGTTCATAATCTTCCGCTTTTCCTTCTAAATAAGAACTGTAATTACCATAGTACTTTTTCATATTATTTCTTGAAATTTCATACACCTGGTTTACCACTTTATCTAGAAAATAGCGGTCATGGGAAACAATAAGTACAGCACCTTGGTAACTTTGTAAATATTGTTCAAGCCAGGAGAGAGTTTCGATATCCAGATGGTTTGTTGGCTCATCGAGAATCAATATATCGGGCTTCTTTAAAAGCAGCTTTCCTAATGCAAGCCGTGTTTTTTGGCCTCCACTCAACGTGGAAATGAGAGTGGAATAGTCAAAGTCACCAAACTGAAGACCATGTAATACGGAACGGATATCTGCTTCATATTGATAGCCCCCCTTTTCTTTAAAGGCTACCTGTAAAGTGTCATATTCATTTAACACCTTTTGGTAAAGTATTTCGTTATCAAAAGTGTCAGGTTTGGCCATTTCGGCCTCAAGTCGGCGCAGTTCTTTCTCTTGCTCTATCAGGTCTTTGAATACAGTCAGCATCTCATTCCAAATGGAAAGTTCAGATTCTAAACCTGTATCCTGTGCCATATAGCCAATAGTGACGCCTTTGGGTTTGATGATCTCACCGCCATCATGGGAAAGTTGTCCGGCTATGATTTTTAGTAGAGTTGATTTTCCAGCGCCGTTTCGGCCAACTAGGGCAATTCGATCTTTATTTTGAACTTCGAGCTTCATATTTGATAAAATAAGTTCAGCCCCGTAATATTTGGATAGTTGATTGATTTGTAATAAAATCATAAATTTTCACCTCAATTGATTATTGTTAGTGTAACGTATTATAGTAATTATCGGCAACAGCTGAGGTTTAGGCAAAAACAAGCTGTTACATAATGTGGAATAATAGTGTATGATTTAGGAGGGGTTATTAATGGGGGACTTAACGCATTTTAATGAACAAGGCAGAGCTAAAATGGTTGATGTGAGTGCGAAGCCTGAAACCATTCGGACGGCAACAGCTCAATCGAGTATCTTATTGAACGATGAAATATATGAAAAAATTACGAACCAGAAAATGAAAAAAGGTGATGTTCTGTCAGTTGCACAGGTTGCAGGCATCATGGCAAGCAAAAATACATCCAATATAATCCCGATGTGTCACCCTATTTCTCTACAAGGGGTCAATATAGCCTTTGATTGGGTAAAAGAAGAACAAGGTTATAGGCTTAAAATAGAAACAGAAGCCAAGACAAAAGGGAGTACAGGTGTTGAAATGGAAGCGTTAACAGCTGCATCTGTGACCGCTTTAACTGTCTACGATATGTGTAAGGCTATTGATAAAGGAATGGTAATCGGGCCTACATTTTTAGTGGAGAAAACAGGTGGGGTGTCTAGTAGCGATTACAAAAGACAGTTGAATCAAACAGATAAAGAAGAATAAGTTTGAAAAGCATGTGTGAAGGCGGGGAAGAACGATGAACCATGACCCAAAGATACCGCAGGCAACGGCCAAAAGGTTGCCCTTATATTATCGATTTTTAAAGAACTTACATTCCTCAGGTAAACAAAGAGTATCCTCGGCAGAGCTTAGCGAAGCTGTAAAAGTTGATTCGGCTACAATTCGCCGTGATTTTTCCTACTTTGGCGCGCTTGGAAAAAAGGGCTACGGCTATAATGTGAATTATTTACTATCCTTCTTCAGAAAAACACTAGATCAAGATGAATTGACAAAAGTCGCTTTAATTGGAGTAGGGAATTTAGGGACCGCTTTTTTAAATTACAATTTTTTGAAAAATAATAATACAAAAATTGAAATGGCATTTGAAGTTTCTGAAGATAAGGTTGGAAAGCGAATTGCTGATGTACCAATCTATCATATGGACCAAATAGATACCCTTTTGCAGGAAAATAATATTACAGCAGCTATTTTGACAGTACCTGCCCAAGTGGCTCAAACGATAACCGATCGTTTAGTTAAAGCTGATATTAAAGGAATATTGAATTTCACTCCTGCTCGGCTGACTGTACCGCCGTCTATAAGAGTTCACCATATTGACTTGGCCGTAGAGCTTCAGTCTCTCATCTACTTTTTAAAGCATTATCCTGTGGTAGAAGAAGTTGCATTAGAGGAATAAAAAAAACGCTGCGTCTTCGCAGCGTTTTTTATTTTTTCTTCTTATTGTTTGCGGATTTAATTTTAAAGTGCAGCATGATCATACGTAACCCTGACCCAAAGTCAAGAGTTGCAATAAGTACGAGTATGTAGGCAAAGATTCCCCATCCTGATGAATTGACGGTTTGGATTGCGATAGCCGTAAAAAGGGCTCCTAAGGCTGAATAGATGATACCGATAAATAGTGGTGATTGACGACGTTTCATAATAAACCTCCGATAAAGGCCTGTGCAGTATCTAGCATTTTCTCAATATCTTCTCTATATAACACTTGAAGGATGATAACAAGGGTATTCATTGCAATATGTGCCACCATCGACACAAGGATACGACCTGTTTGCGCATAAAGAAATGCAAAGGTGAAGCCCATTGCTGTATATAAAAGAAGATGTTCGAGTTCACCATGCGCCAAGCCGAAAATAACTGAGCTGATTAAAGCTGAAATAAAGAAATTAAAGCGTTTATTAAGTGACCCGAAAATGATTTTCCGGAAAAGGATTTCTTCCAAAATAGGTCCAATTACTGAAGTCACGAAAATGACCATTGGGACTTCGTATATGAGTGAAATAAGATTCTGCGTATTTTCAGATTCAGACTTCACCCCGAACATTTGTTCAATGCTTCCAGCTAAGCTTTGAGCAATAAGAGCCAGAAATACACCTGCTATCGCCCACAATATAGACGTAGGGATTGAAGCTTGATTACGTGTGTCTATTCTTTCCCTCATATCTTTTCTCATCAAAATTAAAATCAGTGTTAGAGCTGCGAGAAAGCTGAATACAATCCAGTATGCTGCCGCTTTAACTTTGAGTTCATCAGCAGGCATTTCGCTTAAAGATCCAATCAGCATGAAAATAGGCATCCCAACAATACTGGATAACTGCATGGCTATGTAAGTGATGATGACGAACCAATATTCTTTTTTCAAAAATGAAAACTCCTTTTATTTAGTCCGCCATTTCTCTTATAACGGTCCTGACATGGGGACAATCTCTAAACGTATACTCCAAAATGGTATCAAATAATGAGACAGAACTCCACTTAAACGTACGCATAAGAGAACATTTCATCTCCTTTGTTAAAAGAAACATTATCTTAAAGTAGTATACCCGGAATTTATCAGAAATTAATAAAAAATTTTCGATAAGATACTTGCAAAAAAGGCTCGGTTTATTTAATATTATAAATGTGTTAGCACTCGATGATGAAGAGTGCTAATAATCATAAAGCAAATTATCAAGAGAATATGAGGAGGTTGTTTCACTTGTTAAAACCATTAGGTGATCGCGTTATTATTGAACTAGTTCAATCTGAAGAAAAAACGGCAAGCGGTATTGTTCTTCCTGATACTGCAAAAGAAAAGCCACAAGAAGGTAAGGTCGTAGCAGTTGGTACAGGCCGTGTTCTTGAAAATGGCGAACGTGTTGCTTTAGAGGTTGCCCAAGGCGATCTAATTATCTTCTCAAAATATGCTGGTACTGAAGTGAAATACGAAGATACTGAATACTTAATTTTACGTGAAAGCGACATTTTAGCTGTTATTGGCTAATTATACATCATACTTAACTGAACGAAAATTTTCTTAAAATTTTAGGGAGGTACTTATAAATGGCTAAAGAAATTAAATTTAGTGAAGAAGCACGCCGCTCAATGCTTCGTGGTGTGGACGCACTTGCAGATGCAGTTAAAGTAACGCTTGGACCAAAAGGTCGTAACGTGGTTCTTGAGAAAAAATTCGGTTCACCGCTTATCACAAATGACGGTGTAACAATCGCTAAAGAAATCGAATTAGAAGATGCATTCGAAAACATGGGTGCGAAATTGGTTGCTGAAGTAGCAAGCAAAACAAACGACGTAGCTGGTGACGGTACAACTACTGCAACGGTTCTAGCGCAAGCAATGATCCGTGAAGGTCTTAAAAACGTAACAGCTGGTGCTAACCCAATGGGTATCCGTAAAGGAATTGAAAAAGCGGTTAATACTGCAATTGCAGAATTAAAAGCCATTTCTCAACCTGTTGAAAACAAAGAATCGATTGCACAAGTTGCTGCTATCTCTTCAGCTGATGAAGAAGTAGGACAACTGATTGCTGAAGCTATGGAACGTGTTGGTAACGACGGCGTCATTACAATCGAAGAGTCTAAAGGTTTCACAACTGAATTGGACGTTGTAGAAGGTATGCAGTTCGACCGTGGATATGCTTCCCCTTACATGGTTACAGATTCAGATAAAATGGAAGCTGTTTTAGACAATCCATATATCTTAATCACGGATAAAAAAGTAACGAATATCCAAGAAATCCTTCCTGTACTTGAGCAAGTTGTTCAACAAGGAAAACCACTATTATTGATTGCTGAAGATGTAGAAGGCGAAGCGCTTGCAACTCTTGTTGTGAACAAACTTCGTGGAACATTCAATGCAGTTGCGGTTAAAGCTCCTGGATTCGGTGATCGTCGTAAAGCAATGCTTGAAGACATCGCAGCTCTTACAGGCGGCGAAGTAATCACTGAAGAAATCGGACTTGACCTTAAATCTGCAACAATCGAATCTTTAGGACGTGCGTCTAAAGTGGTTGTTACAAAAGAAAACACAACTATCGTTGAAGGATCTGGAGATACAGCTCAAATTCAAGCTCGTGTAAACCAAATCCGTGTTCAATTAGAAGAAACAACTTCTGAATTCGACCGTGAAAAATTACAAGAACGCCTTGCTAAATTAGCTGGTGGTGTAGCAGTAATCAAAGTCGGTGCAGCTACTGAAACAGAATTAAAAGAACGTAAACTTCGTATTGAAGATGCATTGAACTCTACTCGTGCTGCTGTTGAAGAAGGTATCGTAGCCGGTGGTGGTACAGCTCTTCTAAACGTATACAATAAAGTGGCAGAAATTCAAGCGGAAGGCGACGTAGCAACAGGCGTGAAAATCGTTCTTCGTGCTATCGAAGAGCCTGTACGCCAAATCGCTCACAATGCTGGACTTGAAGGCTCTGTAATCGTAGAACGCCTTAAAGGTGAAGCAGTTGGAACTGGCTTCAATGCAGCTACTGGCGAATGGGTTAACATGATCGCATCTGGTATCGTGGATCCTACTAAAGTAACTCGTTCAGCTCTACAAAACGCTGGTTCTGTTGCTGCAATGTTCTTAACAACAGAAGCTGTTGTTGCTGACAAACCAGAACCTGCTGGCGCTGGTGGCATGGGCATGCCTGATATGGGTGGCATGGGCGGAATGGGCGGCATGATGTAATTTGATCTATAAAACCCTTATATATTAAGGGTTTGTAGGTAGAAACATCATTTTAGGTGCCGAAAAAGTGCCCGAACCAATCCGAAATTAAAATTAGAGGCTTCTCATTAGTTGAGCAAACTTTTGAGAAGCTTCTTTTTTTCGGTCTTTTGTAATGTGTAAATAAACTTGTGTAGTTGTTTCATCTTCTGTGTGACCAAGTCGATCCATAATTTGAAGTAATTCAACACCAGCTTCTGCTAACAAAGATGTATGGGTGTGTCTTAAGGAGTGAGGTGTTAATCGTTTGTTAATAGCTCGCGTTTTTGTTAACAAGCTTTCCATTCGATTTTCTATAGTCTTAATAAAATGTGGATAACCGAAATAAGGAGCATTTAATCTTCCAAAAACAAAATCTTTATCATAATACTCTTTGCCAACTTGTAGTTTGATTTCTTTTTGCTTCAATCTATGTTTATGGAGGGGATTAATAACTTCATCTTCCACATCAATCTTACGTATTGAACCGTTAGTCTTGGGAGGAAGCAATTTATAATCTTTGGTATTATTTCTTGGATTATAGTAGGTCTTTGTAATATTGATCGCATTTTCTTCAAAATCAATGTCTTTCCACTTAAGTGCTACTAATTCACTAGCTCTATGGCCTGTCCAGGATAACGTTAAAAAAATTACATAGTCATCAATTTCACCCTGTGTTTTGGCTGTATCTAAGAATGTCTTTAACTCATATTTTTTAAAAATTCATCTTCGACTTTCTTATTTTCAATATCCTCAACTGTCTTTTTATCTTTCGGAACGAAAGCATACTCTGTTGGATCAGCTAATAATAGGTCTTGTTCCATTGCTCTTTTATATATCATCCTTGCTGTTCCGTGTATACCAGAAATGGTATTATGAGCAAGCTGTTCTTTCTTCTTCAAATCATTTAATGCATTTTGATACATTCTTTTAGTAATATCTTTGATCTTATATTTAGCAAAATTGCGATTTAAATGCTCAATTTCATGGTTTCTAACACGGATAGTAATCTTTACATCTGTTTCACTATAGACATCAAGCCAGTCTTCTGTCACTTCTTCAAAAGTTAAATTTGTATCTTCAAATTTTTTACCACTTGTTTTACGCTCGAATTCTTTAAGAGCATCTTTCTGTTTAATAAATCCTTTTTTAACAATTCACCGGCGGTTTCCTATTTGAGGATCTATTCCATTCTCCACTACGCACATCCATCTTTCGCCTTTTTTGGTTTGATATTTCCTTACATAAGCCATCTATACCATCTCCTTATAGTTATACAAGAATAAAAGGTTCTTTTCTTTCGTTAGGTAATAGTTGCAATACTTCCTCGATGTCAGGAAGCTGGATAGTATATTCAATTTGCTTTTTATATGGATGATCCAGATCGTGAACTTACTCCATATTATTATTATGAAAAGCTTGGAAATTCGTATGAAGAAATGAGTGAGATGCCGGGAAGTGGAGAAGGTGACCGATTAGGATTGGATATGAAAAAGCCAGATTATGAAGAAGTTAAGGGGAAAGAAACAAAGCTAGAAGAGTAGACACAATGTTGTCTACTCTTTTTTTTGTGTTTAGGCTGTTAGATAATAAAGCATTTAATTTAAAATCATAACACGTTTAAATATATAAAAATAAAGCATTGTTTAAATCTATGTGTTTATTTAACAATCGTTAGCAATAGGTAAGCGTTTGAAGTTATCTCCGGCTTTTCTCCTACTCCGCATGGAATATGGTAGTTTCCCATCGTTCCGTACTCCATCTAGTGATATGTACTAGTTTATAAGTTCCATGTTACTCATGGTATAAGATTGATTCCATTCCGCATTTTTCGCTGTACTTGTTAATCTTTTGAACCATTGTTGGAGTAATACCAAGCTACACCATATTGATGAGCTTAATCAATCAACGCAAAAAGCAAATGCCCACTTTTCAAAAAATTGAGTACATTCCGACCCAGGTGTTAACAATGAGAATTAGAAACATTATGAAAGCGAAAGAGATTCTTCTTCAAGGAGACTGAAAAAGGGAAACTTAAAAAAAGATATCCATGTTGAAGTTACTAAAAACGTTCCTGCGTCGATTTTGCTACGCCATGATACTAATAACTGGTATTGATATTTTTTTTTAATAATCTCTTATGTATACCCCTTTAGTAGCCAAACAAGTTTCTGTTAAAGGGGTATTTTATTCATTTTTAGACAATCAGTTATGCGAAAAATACTAAAAAGTTATCCGCTACAAAGTTTTTTTCCAGAACCTGAAAACCTGAATAAAGCAGTATATTAACTAAAACGCATTGCATTAAATAAAGTTACTGAATGTTTTGAATGACAGAATATTCTTGACGGTAATAAAAGTATAAATTATAATTTATTTACATCATGGAAGAAACTAAATTGATTTTAATCTATTATCAAGGATAATTAGCATTAATAGTGGTTTATTCCGTCGGAAAACAATAAAATTCTCATTTATTAATTACATGATGTTAGGAAGGTGAATATGAGAGTCAAAGATCAGCATTTTTTAAAAAAGCAGAATCAGAGTTTGGTTCTGGAATACATAATCCAAAATGGACCAATCTCCAGAGCCGAGATTGCCAAACATATGGCCATGAGTCCAACGTCAGCTTCCCGAATTGTTGCCTCATTACAAGGCGAGCAGCTCATTAAAGAGGTGTATTTGCATACAGACGAAGTAGGACGAAAAGCTACTTATTTTATGGCTAATGAGCATTCAGTTATATTTGTTGGGATTGAAATTGATGTAGGGGTTGTTCGGGTTGGCTTGATGAATCTGATAGGTGAGTTAATCATCGTACGTTCGTTCCAAACTGAAACAGATCATTATGATCATGTGGTTGAGTTTATCGGGCAGATGGTAAATGATTTGATTATTGAACAAAACATTGGTAAAGATCGTATTGCTGGTGTTTGTGTAGGACTGCCGGGACTAATAGACAATGAAAAAGGTACCGTGGGGTTCTCGGCCCAGTTTAACTGGAAGAATGTTCCTCTTAAACAAATACTGGAACAAAAATTAGACTGCGAGGTTTTTATTGATAACGAGTTAAAGTTAAAAGCTTTGGCCGAGTATGTGAGTGCGTCCCTTCCTTACAAGAACGTCGTGATGCTTGGATTTGGTAAAGGAGTTGGCTCGGCTCTTATCACAGATGGCGAGATATATCGCGGTACAAATAATATGTCGGGTGAGATCGGCCATATGACCCTAGATCCTTACGGTGCATATTGTCCATGCGGTAATTTTGGTTGTTTGCAAACATACATAGCCATCGACTTTTTACTTGATGAAGCATCAAAATCACGACCAATGGATAGTATAGACGAGTTGGTAGCGGCGTACAAGAAAAAAGAGAAGTGGGCCGTCAATATCCTGGAAAAGGCATCTACCTATGCGGGATTAGCGATCAAAAATGTTGTCTGTGCGTATAATCCGGATGCGGTTTTTTTGTCAGGCAGTTTAATAGAAGAATACCCGGAAATAGCAGAATTGGTAATAGAGAAACATTCAAACAGCACTTTGTTCCCAGAATCATATTCATATGAATTACATGTTACTCAAATGAAAGGGATTGGTGTTGTGAAAGGTGCAGCACTTAGTGTGCAACGGAAATTAATTAAAAATTTTAATTTTAAGGGTGGTTCTTAAATATGGAATATCCTGTCATTGCGGAGGAATTCAGAAATCATCAATTGGAAAATGTACATCAAGGTGTCATATGTATTGTCAATGAAAACAAAGAGGTAATTTATCAGAAAGGAGATAGTAACCAACCGATATTTTATAGATCTGCAATGAAACCAATTCAGGCAATCCCAGTTTTCACAACAGATATTATTAATAAATACAATCTCACCGATGAGGAAGCAGCATTATTCATGGCTTCTCAAAGAGGGGAGAAATACCATCAGGAAGCACTTATTCGTGTGAAAGAAAAACTGGATATTGTGGAAGATCATTTAGTTTGTGCAAGCAGTTATCCTTTAAATGAAGCACCAAAAATGGAATACATATTAGCAAAAAAACCAAAACGAAGATTGCTGCATAATTGTGCTGGAAAACATTTGGGATTCATGGGGTATACAAAGGTGAAAGGTCTGAGTCAAGAAGGATATGAGCGACCGGACAATCCTTTACAAAAAAAGGTATTGCATTATTTGTCAGAATTATCGGAAGTCCCAATTAACGAAATCAAACTGGGAACAGATGGTTGCGGAGTACCTGTTCATGCCGTTCCACTTAAGAATATGGCAATCTCTTATTTGAAATTTGTCAGACCTGAATTGATAGAGGATCAAGTAGCAAGAGATGCTGTTATTAATATCGGTGAGATCATGAATGCTCACCCCAACATTATTGCTTCACATGATTTTATATGCAGTGTTTTATTAAAAGATAGAAATATTATTGCAAAAGGGGGCGCTCAAGGGGTTTATTGTCTTGCATTAAGAGAGGAAAAGATAAGTATTGCATTGAAGGTCCTAAGCGGGACTGAATTGATTTGGCCATTATTAGTTGCAGAAATTCTTAAAAAGCTGAATTACCAAAATGAAGAAACGATTCATGCTTTGTTGCAATTAAAACCAGATACTATTTTGAATGATGATGGGGTCGTTGTCGGAAAAACAAAAATATACTTATAAAATGCATGAGTGCACCGTGTAGTTGCTGCGGAAATTGACAAAAACACTGCATAATATTTCAAAGTGCAGCATAAAGCGGTGTCAAAGATTGCGTGGGAGTATAGTGAATCTTTAAATTCGCAAGTCTTAAGCAAAACAAAACAAATAAAAATTCAAGTTATAAAGGAGAAAATATGAGAAAATTTTCCGTTTTAGTACTTATACTGACTCTTGCACTATTTAGTGCAGCGTGTAGCAGTAACAATGCAAGTTCAACTGATAAATCAGGAAAAACAAAGAGTGACAAGGAAATTACCATTGTGATCGACCAAAACTTTATAACGCTTGATCCGCACAATGCAGGGGATACGGTATCGATCTATGGAATCCGTTCCATGTACGAAGGTTTGGTTGGTTTTGATAAGGACATGAGTATTGTTCCTGCCTTGGCCGAGTCATACGAAATTAGTAAAGATGGATTAACATATACGTTTAAATTGCGTGAAGGTGTGACATTCCATGATGGAGAACCATTCAATGCTGATGCAGTAAAGGCCAACTACGATCGTATTATGGATGATGCAAATAATTTAAGTGCAAAACGCAGTTTGAAATTTGTTGATTCGATGGACATTATTGGTGATTATGAGGTTGCCTTTAAACTGAAAGAACCTTTTAGTGCCATGATTAATAAGTTCGGGATGGTACCGATGATTAGCCCGAAAGCCATCGAAGAAGGAACAAAATATATTGAAGCAAATCCTGTTGGAACAGGAACATTCAAATTTGTTGAATGGAAACAAGGTAAAACTCTTGAAGTTGAAAAATATGCAGATTACTGGGGCGGGGATCAAACAAATGTAGAAAAAGTGAAATTCAGTCCAGTTCCAGAAAATGGTTCACGTGTAGCGATGTTAAAAACAGGTGAAGCTGATTTTGTATACCCAATGCCACAGCAAAATGTAAAAGAATTTAAAAATAGTAAGGATGCAACGATTGAAGAAACACCATCCACAATTGTAAGATATGTATCCATAAACACATTTAAGGATCCATACAAGGATTTAAAGGTTCGTCAAGCAATGAACTTAGCTGTTGACAAAAAAGCCTATATTCAAGTTGTAAAAAATGGTTTTGGACATGTTCTTGATTCGACAATGGCTCCAGAAACACAATATTATGCAAAACAGAAATCATATGAATTTAACGTTAAAAAGGCAAAAGAACTGTTAAAAGAAGCTGGTTTTGAAAATGGATTTGAATCAGAGATTTGGGGTAATACAAGTTCCGAATCTGTTAAAGGTATGGAATTCATTAAGCAGCAATTAGCACAAATAGGCATTGACGTTACGATTAAGTCGATGGAGGAAGGAACTTTGTCAGACGAAATTTACACACCGGAAAAACCTGAGGATGCGAAGGTACAAATGTGGTATGTTAGCTGGTCACCTTCATCAGGTGATGCTGACGGTGCAACCCGTGGTCTATTCAGCAGTGAGTACTTCCCGCCAAATGGTGCAAACACTGCTTACTATGATAATGACAAAGTATCAAACTGGATTAAAGAAGCAAATGCTTCAGCAGATCCGAAAGAGCAAGAAAAAATCTATAATGATATTCAACGTACTGTTTATCAAGATGCACCTTGGATTTTCCTTGCTTCAGATGTTAACTTGGCAGGACACAGTAATAACCTAGAAGGTGTATATGTTGCACCGGATGGAGTTATCAATATTTCAAAAGCACAAATGAAATAGGAAATTTTTTAGGAATATACTGTCATTCAGTAATGATCAGATTCTCAATAACAACAACCAAAAAAAGGGCTTATGAAAGTAAGCCCTTTCTTCACTCATTGGAGGTGTGTTTCTATTGTGGCAATATATAGTAAAGCGTCTGGTTAGTCTTATCCCATTACTCCTTGTTGTTTCATTTATTGTCTTCATGTTTATTCACATTATACCTGGTGACCCGGCACGACTTTTAGCTGGGAAAGATGCAACTGCGGAAGAAGTGGAAATGGCAAGAGCAAGCTTGGGGTTGGATAAGCCGTTATATGAACAGTATTTTGTATATTTAAAAGACACGCTTACTGGTGATATGGGTTATTCGGTAAAATCAGGTGCGGCGGTTAGTGAATTGATTGGTGATCGGATTTTACCAACCTTGGGTCTAACCTTTTTAAGTATTATATGGGCACTTGTCGTTGGAATCTTAATTGGAGTCATTTCTGCTGTATTTCGAAATAAATGGCTGGATCACCTCGGAATGTTTATAGCTGTATCTGGTATTTCACTTCCAAACTTTTGGGTTGGCCTTGTTCTTATTCAATTATTTTCTGTACAACTCGGTATTTTTCCAACAGGAGGAGCAGAAGGCTGGAAAAGCTACATTATGCCTTCTTTCGCTTTAGGAGCGGGTATTATGGCAATGATTGCCAGGTTTACACGATCATCCCTTGTTGAGAGTATGAAACAGGATTATATCCGCATGGGGCGTGCAAAAGGATTGGGCAGCCGCCAGATTATTTTTGGACATGGCTTAAAGAACTCATTAATTCCGGTTGTAACAGTTGCCGGACTGCAGTTTGGCTTTTTACTCGGTGGTTCCGTTGTGGTTGAGACTGTATTCAGTTTTCCGGGACTTGGAACTTTATTGATTGACTCGATTCAATTTCGTGACTATCCGGTAGTTCAAGCTGAAATATTATTGTTCGCATTTCAGTTTATTGTAGTTAATATGATCATCGACATTGCGTACAGTTATTTGAATCCAAAAATTCGGTATGAGTAAGGAGGGAAAATGATGATGAGCAATCTTCAAACAGAAACAATTACAATGGAACAAATGAAAACTAATAAGGATAATCGCTTCCTTCAATTTTGGCGATTATTTCGTCGGAAAAAGCCTGCGGCCATATCTTTCTATTTTATTTTGTTCTTGTTTATTATGATGATCATCGGTCCATTTGTTACACCCTATGATGCGGCAGAACCTAATTATACAAGTGTTCTGGAGACACCTTCTGCAAGCCATTTGTTTGGAACGGATGAATATGGACGTGATATTTTAAGCAGAATCATCGCGGGAGCAAGAATCTCGCTTTCGGTCAGTTTTTGCGCAGTTACACTCGGTGCGATTGTTGGAAGTATTTTAGGATTGATCAGTGGATTTATTGGTAAAAGGGTAGATAAATTGATTATGCGTACTTGTGACGTACTTTTTGCTTTTCCTGAATTGATTTTGGCAATTGGGATCGTTGCTATTTTAGGACCTGGTTTAAAAAATGTTATTATTGCGGTTGCATTTTTCAGTGTTCCTTCTTTTGCAAGGATTGTTCGTGGGGCAACGTTGGAAGTGAAGGAAATGCTTTTCGTTGAAGCAGAAGAATCACTTGGTGCAAGCCGGTTGCGGATCATGTTAAAACATGTATTCCCGGAGACATTACCGACCATTATTGTTTATTATACGATGAATGTTGGGACAGCCATCTTGGCAGCAGCAAGTTTGAGCTTTTTAGGTTTGGGTGCGGAGCCTTCTTCACCTGACTGGGGGGCAATGTTAAGTGTTTCAAGAGATTATATTGGTACCGCCTTCCATATAGTATTTTTCCCTGGTTTAATTATTTTCTTAACCGTTTTGGCTTTTAATCTATTAGGTGATGGATTAAGAGAAATGCTCGATCCGAAAATGAAAGACTAGGAGGGTTTATATGCCGGATTTACTTGAAGTAAAAAATCTTAAAACAGGTTTTCATACTGAAAATGGATTCTTGCCAGTCGTACATGGTATCAGCTTTCATGTCAATCAAGGTGAAATTGTCGGATTAGTTGGTGAATCAGGCAGTGGAAAAAGTGTAACATCTTTATCGATCTTGCGTCTGTTCCATGATACACACGGCGAAATTGTTGATGGCGGAATTTTATATAAAGGGGAAAATATATTAACGTTTTCTGAGAAGAAAATGACGAAATACCGCGGAAAAGAATTGTCAATGATTTTCCAGGAGCCAATGACAGCACTTAATCCTGTATTGAAAATCGGCAAGCAAATGAGGGAAACCATTATTCTTCATTTGGGGATGTCAAAAAAAGAGGCACATCAGTATGCGATTGAAAAACTAAAATCAGTTGGGATCCCACGGGCGGAGCAAGTCATGGAAGACTATCCACATCAACTTTCTGGTGGAATGAGGCAAAGAGTTATTATTGCCATGCAAATCTCATGTAACCCTTCTTTACTTATTGCTGATGAGCCGACCACTGCGTTGGATGTAACGATTCAGGCGCAAATTTTGAAATTGATGGAAGAAATTCAAGAAAAAACGAATATGGGCATTTTACTTATTACACATGATCTCGGTGTTGTAGCCGAAATCTGTGATCGAGTCATTGTCATGTATGCCGGGAGAATAGTCGAGGAAGCAACTGCTGTTGAATTGTTTGAAAATCCGAAACATCCATATACAAAAGGGTTGATTGAATCGGCACCGAAAATTGGTTCTAAAAAAGATCGGCTGAATTCCATTACAGGAACAGTTCCAAACCCAAACAATATGCCGAAAGGGTGCAAGTTTGCTCCAAGATGTCCATCAGCCATGCCGATTTGTCATGAAAAAGAACCGGAGTTAATGGCAGATGGTGATCATACAATGAGATGCTGGTTATTTGATGAAGAGGTTGAAAAAAAGGGGGAAATGCAGTATGGGTGATGATATTTTAATAGAAGCAAAAAATATAAAGAAGTATTTCCCGATAAAGACAGGCTGGTTTGAAGAGAAAAAGTACGTTAAAGCGGTAAATGGAATCTCCTTCCATATTAAAAAAGGTGAAACATTGGGACTTGTTGGTGAATCGGGTTGTGGGAAATCAACGACTGGCCGATTGCTCAACGGGCTCATTCCAGTTGATTCTGGATCGATTATATTTAATGGAAAAGACTTGGCAAACGCAAGTAAGAATGAGTGGAAAAAATATCGGCAAAAAATGCAAATGGTTTTCCAGGATCCTTATGCTTCATTAAGTCCGCGGATGAAAATAAAGGATATTTTAAGAGAACCTTTGGATATCCATTTTAAGCACATGTCTTCAATGGAAAAAGATAAAAGGGTAGAAGATCTTCTGGATAAATGCGGTATCAGCAAATTCCATTTGAATAAATATCCGTATGAATTTAGTGGCGGGCAGCGTCAACGGATTGGAATTGCGCGTGCTTTGATTTTACAGCCAGATTTAATCATTGCCGACGAGCCTGTTTCAGCGCTCGATGTCTCAATCCAGTCGCAAGTATTAAATTTAAT
Organism: Peribacillus butanolivorans; assembly: GCF_001273755.1. Taxonomy (GTDB): domain Bacteria; phylum Bacillota; class Bacilli; order Bacillales; family DSM-1321; genus Peribacillus; species Peribacillus butanolivorans. The sequence continues at coordinate 86,780 of NZ_LGYA01000007.1, read as the reverse complement.
GAAAGATTTACAGGATGAATATAATTTGACCTATTTATTTATTTCCCATGATTTAAGTGTTGTGGAACATATTAGTGACCGGGTCGGTGTAATGTATTTTGGAAATTTGGTAGAAATAGCAACAAAAGAGGAAATATTCAACAACCCAAAACATGATTACACAAAAACACTATTGTCTTCCATCCCGCAAATGATTCCAAAAGCAAGACGAAAACAAATGAATTAGTATTGTGATTAACCGATAGATTTATAAGTTACCATGCAAGTAGAATCAGTTGGACACGATTTGGATCGGCTGGTTGCTTGTCATATATGATGCAAGTGAGGAGAACGAACATGCATATCAATATCGTACCGATTCATGAAGCTAATGATGACACAGTTTATTTCGAAGAGAAATCATGCACTGAATTTGGTAAAGTGCAGCTCATCCCAAAAGAAAAGGAATTGATTGTATACATTGGAATCCACAAAGATTCTCTCACATTGGAGGATGTCCGCTTTTTGGGTGGAATCTCCCGAAAAAGTCTAAAAAACATGAAAGATGCAACTGTTTCGGTAGAGTTTTCATTGATCATTGATCGGGCAGAGAATCCGGAACTTGGGCAAGTCATCAGCAGTTTTATGGAAGGCTGGTATTTGGCCGAATATCAATTTTCATCATATAAAAGGGTTGAGAAATTAAATCATTTAACAGTGAAATGGGAAGATGAAAGTTTAAGGGAATATGATCATGTAGCTCGTATCAGGGCAAATGCGGTCAATCTTGCCAGGGATTTATGTAATGAACCAGCAAATAAATTAACACCAACTGCATATGCTGAACGTTTAAAACAAGTTTTTAGTGGAACAGATGTATCCGTTAAAGTGATTGACGGAAATGATTTATCAAGTGAAGAATTTACCGGGATTCATACTGTTGCAAAAGGAAGTAGTGAACCTGCAAAACTTGTTGTCCTGACGTTGGCTCGTGATGTAAATCAAGAAAAAATCGCTTTAGTCGGAAAAGGAGTTACATTTGATTCAGGAGGAATAAATGTAAAGACCGGGAAAGATATTGGCGAAATGAAAATGGACATGGGTGGCTCGGCTGCGGTGGTAGGTGCGATGAAGCTGTTGGCTGACTCCAACGCAGCCGCAAATGTTGTTGCCATTTTGCCGCTTGTGGAAAACCTTGCTGACGGAAATGCATTTTTGCCATCAGATGTCATTCGCTATCGAAATGGTTTGCATGTAGAAGTAGGAAATACAGATGCTGAAGGACGTTTGATTCTAGCAGATGGATTGCTATATGCACAATTGCTCGAGGCAAAAACCATTGTTGATATTGCCACATTAACAGGAAGTATCGGAAGTGCACTTGGTTTAAAAGCTGCCGGTGTATTTAGTAATGCTGAATCGGACTTGTGGCATTATAAACAACTGGGTGATCAAACAGGTGACCATGTTTGGCCAATGCCGGTGTTTGATGATTATTTATATTATTTGAAAAGCGATTGTGCGGATGTAAATAATATGAGCAGTTCGCAGTTTGGCGGGGCCATTACGGCTGCTTTATTTTTAAAGCAATTTGTGGAGAACGGGATAAAGTGGGTTCATATCGATATGGCGAATACGGTCCGACCTTGGCGTGAACAGGGCTACTATGTAACCGGCGCATCTGGCTTTGGTGTAAGGTTGTTGTTTGAAATGGTTAGATCGGAATTGGATAAATCACAAATTTGACAATTAGAGGTTGCCTAAGAAAAACAATTATAAAATGAAGGTTTTTTATGGAGGGATAATAATGCAGTTGGATTGGCCAGAACATTATGGTGATCCGTCCTGGTTTATACATGATCGGTTCGGTATGTTTATTCATTGGGGCCTGTATTCTTTACGTGCCAAAGATGAGTGGATTATGACGCAAGAGAAAATTTCGAAAGAAGAATATGAACGATACTTGGAACAATTTGAGGCTGACCTTTTTGATCCAAAGAAATGGGTTCAACATGCTAAGCAAAGTGGCATGAAATATATTGTTTTAACAACGAAACACCACGAAGGGTTTGCCTTATGGGACAGTGCCTATACAGATTACAAAATTACAAACACACCTTACGGAAAAGACGTATTAAAGGAATTCGTGGAAGCATGCCGGGAAGAAGAGATGAAAATAGGATTCTACCATTCCGTCATTGATTGGCACCATGAACATTTTACTATTGACGGGTTGCATCCTGCTAGGGAAGATGAAGCCGTAAAACAAGAAAAAAGAGATATGAAGATTTATCAAAAATATTTGTATAACCAGGTGGAAGAGCTTGTAACCAAATATGGTAAAATTGATTACTTTTGGTTTGACTTCTCATATGGTGACCGAGACTGGGGCTGGTCAAAAGGGAAAGGGGCAGAGGACTGGCGTGCAGAAGAAATTGAAAAATTAATCCTGAAACATCAACCCCAAATTATGATCAATAACCGTCTCGGATTGAATCGTGGTGTGTATACGCCAGAGCAATATCAGCCGACAGGAATTTTAACAACATCCGAAAATAAAAAACGTGTATGGGAAGCTTGTCAAACACTTAACGATCGTTGGACATACAACCCAAATAATTTAAACAGGAAATCAGCGGAAATGATTATCAAATTACTGATTGATACTGTTTCAAAAGATGGCAATTTGCTGATGAATTTTGGCCCGACTGCAAGAGGAAATTTTGATGAGGCATCTACCAAAGTTCTTCAAGAGATTGGGGAATGGATGACCTATCACAAACAGTCCATTTATGGTGCCGGTCCATCCAAATTGGATCCACCTCAAGACTGTCGTTTGACGAAAAAAAAGGACCGACTGTTTATTCATTTATTCTCATGGCCATTTAGAACGATCCATTTAAAAGATTTCCCTTATGAAATTAACTATGCACGTTTTCTGCATGACTATTCAGAGGTTCCGGTAAAACGTTTTGATCCGGAAGATTTACTTCATCATGACCGACCAGTAATTGCCGAAAATGAGGTCGTTTTGGAGTTGCCTGTCATAAAGCCAGACCATGTAGTTCCTGTGATAGAAATCGGTTTAAAAAGATAAAACTCAAATAGCAGAAAAATAACTTCAGCCATCATCAAATCTGGAGTTATTTTTTAGCCTGAAATCATGATTAAACTGAAAATTGATGATCATTTACATATTTTAATTTGATATACAAGAACTTTTGACTGGACTTTGTGGCAGCTTCCTGTTTTACCAGCTAACTGACTATTATATTCTAAAGGATGAACAGCATGGAGCAAAAAATAATTGGAATTGACATTGGTGGAACTTATATCAAAATCGGAATCATAAATTTAAATGGAGAAATATTATCTAAATGGGAAATCGATACAAATAAACAAGATCAGGGAAAACATATTGTACATGAGATATGGACATCGATTCAAAATAAATTAACAGCCTCCGAGCTTGAACATTCGTTTCTTGGTATAGGAATTGGCGTTCCGGGGGTTGTTGATGAAACACAAGGGAAAGTTTTAGAGGCTGTTAATATAGGTTGGAAAAACTATGAATTAAAAAAATACCTCAAAGAGAAAACAGATCTCCCTATTCATGTAGAAAATGATGCGAATACTGCCGCACTTGGGGAATACTGGAGAGATACAGAGAAAAATGATGATATGATTGTTGTAACATTGGGAACAGGGGTAGGAAGCGGAATTATTACTGATGGAAAAATCCTGCGTGGTCATAAAGGTCTAGCTGGAGAAATTGGTCACTTTGTAGTGAACCCCAATGGACACCTGTGTAATTGTGATAGAAGAGGGTGTTTGGAAACCATCGCATCCGCAACGGGAATCGTGCGGGAAGCAATGAAAGTTGTGAACCAGGAACCAACCAGCAGACTGGCAATGCTCTATAAGAAAGACGGTCGTTTAACAGCAAAAGATGTTTTTGATTTAGCCAAAGATAGGGATGCACACAGTATACAGATCATCAATCAATTGAATGATGATTTAGGATTTGTTTTGGCTAATGTAGCGACAATTGTGAACCCTGCCAAGATCTTAATTGGTGGAGGTCTGTCAAAGGCCGGTGATGCTTTCTTAAAACGGATCAGGGCCTCTTTCTGGAAACACTCTTTTGAGTGGATTGGTGAAAATACGAAAATAGAATTTACCAGTTTAGGTAATAATGCTGGAATAATCGGGGCTGCTTATTTAATAAGGAAGGCAGTCTATCAGGAGGCTGTGAAATGATTATTGAGGTAATTGGGACACGTTTGAATGATGTGAAAGAAGCAGAATTATACGGTGCCAATCGGGTGGAGCTTTGTCAAAGTATGTCCGAGTCAGGCCTGACGCCGAGTTATGGTTTAATCAAGTCAGCGGTTGAATTGGTGGACATTCCTATTAATGTTATGGTTCGACCACATAGTGATTCATTTGTTTACGATGAAAATGACCTAAAAGTGATGAATGAAGATATTCGGATGATAAAAAAATTAGGGGCAAATGGTATTGTAATAGGACCCTTAACGAAAGAAGGCACAATTGATGAAGCGGCGCTAAAGATATTACTTGAAGAAGCGAATGGGTTGGAAGTTACTTTCCATCGTGCTTTTGATTTTGTGCAAGATCAACAAGTTGCACTTACCACCATTTTAAAATACGAACAAATTACGACAATATTAACAGCCGGAGGAAACGGAATAGCAACTGAATTCGTATCTAATTTAGTGGCACTTAATGATCGAACAAAAAATACTCATCTAACGATCATGCCAGGGAATGGTCTGCGTGTTAATGAATTAGAGGAATTTCATCAAGAAGTAAAACCAAGAGCTCTCCACTTTGGCGCAGGAGTGAGAATTGGTCATACTTTTGCAAATGGACTGTCGGAGGAGAAGTTAAGGCAGGTTCGGGTGTAGGGGGAATGTCACTTCCCGATAAAAGGTGAAAAAGTTGGCGTTGGATACAATGCAGCAACAAACGAATGGGTAAACATGGTTGAAGCAGGAATCGTTGACCCAACGAAAGTAACACGTTCTGCATTACAAAACGCTGCATCCGTAGCTGTAATTGTTCCTAACTACTGAAGTAGTTGTTGCTGAAAAACCAGAACCAGCTGGTGCTCCTGCAATGCCTGACATGGGCGGCATGGGTATGGGCATGGGAATGTAGGTTTAAGCCACATTAACCCTTCCAAAAATGAATGATTAAAAGCATAATTTTTCACTCTTGTGAGAAGTTGTTATGGAGATAACTTTTTACAGAACCAATAGCCACTTCACAGAATTTTCTGTGGGGTGGTTTTTTTGGTGTTAAAATTTGCATTTCAAGATTTTTTAGACGACAGACGCTTTAAAAATACAACTAAGGTAAACATACGCAATTATCAAATGCTTCTAGGTGAGTTCATCAATTATTGTACTGAGCATGAAGTATTAAATGTGGAAGATGTTAATTACAGCCATATCAAGCAGTATCTGCTGGAATGCCAAGAAAAGGGAAATTAAGCTGGCACCATCAACACCAAACTCATGAGAATCAGAGCACTTTTCAACTACATGGTGGAATGCGAGGTAGTCAAAAAGAATCCGGCACTAAAAGTCCGACGCCAAAAGGAAGATGTGAAAATTGATGGTTTCACTGACGAACAGATAAAACAAATGTTGAATTTTTACAGACGAATCCGAAGACGAGAAAAGCAGTATTTTGCTTACAGAGATTATATTATGATTGTGCTTATTTTGGGAACTGGGATTAGAAGGGGAGAATTAATCAATTTATTGATACCGATATTCGAAGATATACAGCTCCGAAAGGTTGTGGTAGGTGAAGAGGTTATTAAACTATATAGAAATTGAGTAGCAAAAAGTAATACGCCTCAAATGATAAGTAATTTTCCGAATGGATCTTTTATTGAAAGTGAAATCATCCAAATTCGAGCTAGAAAGATAGATAAAGATTACTAGACCCATTGTATATCCATATGTTTGAATTAAATTCCTAAATCTTGACCATATGTACGCATTAGTTCATCGATTAACTCTTTGTGATTGTCCGTTGCAGTTGAAGCAATTGTTACTTTTTCCACTTCCTTCCCTCCATTTCGATTAATTTCTTCTAATTAACTCCAATAGTCAACTTACTAAAATAGGGCTGCGGGCTTAGTAAATAATTAGGCTTAAGTTGGTTTGCCTAATAAATACCATTTTGTATGATTACTTTGTACTCTCAATAATCATTCAGGTCAAGTCTACTAAGAAATCAGCATGTATAGTTTTTCAAAGGTTATTGATTAAGATTTTCAACATCCATGCTTAGTGCTTGTTCTGGAAATGAAAAAGTTATAGAAATTAAAAAAGATTCATTAAGAGCATTATTAATTCAAAAGTATATGGAAAATATCACCTTGAAGAAATGAGCAAGATTGATAGAGACAAGGATAAAATAGAAAAAAATTATCTATGTAGAAGGAGGAAAAATATTGTTTTTAAAGATGGTAAAGAATGATTTTGTCAGGCAGAAAATTGTAACAATTTCAGTATTTGTATTTATCGCTATGGCAGTTCTTTTGGGAGCCAGTGCAATAAATAACATTGCCAATCTGATTCAGTCGATGTCGGACCTGCAGGAACGTGCAGTACCAGCTGACATTACGCAGATGCATTCCGGAGAATTTGATCAGGCAGAAATCGATAAATTTACAGAAGAACAGCGTGAGAATATAGCGATGCAGGAGACGATGGATCTTCTGACTTTGGATGGAAGTAATATTCATTTCGGCAATAATCAAACGATGGCTGGAACTGTACAGGATATTTCATTTGTTGTACAGAATAAAAAATTCGATTTTATAATGGATCTGGATAATAAAAAGCTGGATGTAACGAAAGGGGAAGTGGCGGTTCCCATCTATTTCATGCAACAATATGACTTAAAAATAGGTGATACGATAACGGTGAAAAGCGGAGAGTATGAGAATGAGTTTGTCATTTCAGATTATGCAAGAGATTATGAGATGAACTCTTCCCTTACTTCTTCGAAACGGTTTGTTATTAATCAGGCAGACTATAATGAAATGCTTTTAAAGCAGGCCGGGGAACTGGAATATCTGATTGAATTCAAACTGCATGAAAACGGGGATTCTCAAGGACTTCAGACTGCATATATCGAAGGAGGTCTTCCAGCAAACGGTCCTACAGTCGGAGGAAAGATATTTCTGATGTTTAATGCCATGTCAGATGCGGCAGTTGCAATGGTCATTATACTTATTAGTGTTCTGCTGATTATTATAGCTTCGCTCTGTATCAGACTTACGCTTCTGGCAACCATTGATGAAGATTTAAGAGAAATCGGTGTGATGAAAGCAATAGGAATATCAAAAAAAGATATAAAGAAGGTATATCTTAACAAATACAGAGTCATGTCAGTAGTAGCCGGTATAATAGGCTATCTGCTTTCCTTTGCCGTGGTAAATCTGTTTAACGGTAATATGAGACTTTACATATCTTCGGATTTATCAGGAAACTTAAAATATGTACTATCTCTTATAGCTCCATTATTGGTATATTTCATGATTGTGATGTATTGCAAGAAAGTACTGAAAAGAATCGATAAGATTTCTGCGGTAGTAGCCTTACGGAAAGATTCTATGGAGCGTGGAAAGAACCAAAAATACAGTTTTCCACTGCTTAAGAACAAATTCTTCAGCACCAATATTTATATGGGACTTAGGGATGTATGGAAACGATTCAAATTATACAGGCTACTGTTCTTTATTTTTATCGTATGTACGTTTATTGTAATACTTCCTATAAATATTTATAACACCATGAATTCACCGGAATTTTCTACATACATGGGAATAGGAAAGTCCGATATGAGAATCGATCTTCGAAGGACCGATAGTATTACAGAAGATTTTAAAAAGCTGCAGGAAGAGCTGAAAAATGATTTGGATATTGAAAAGTATGCTTCCTACATCACAAGTTCCTACCAGGTCAAAAATGCGGAAGATTCCTGGGACTATATGAATATTGAAACCGGAGATTTTTCCATATTTCCATTAAATTATCTGGAAGGAAGAGCACCGGAGGGTGAAGGAGAAATATCACTTTCCTTTGCCAATGCGTCAAAAGACGGTTTAAACAAGAACGTAGGAGATGAAGTAGCAGTAAACGTTGGCGGGGAAGAAAAGAATTTGAAAGTAACTGGTATTTATCAAGATATTACAAATGGCGGGAAAACAGCAAAGGCGCATACCAGTCTTGGAGTAAATGATGAGGCCGTTCTTTGGTATATTGTGTACATGGATGTGGCTCAAGGCGTTGATATTCGTGAGAAAATGGACTACTACCAGAATGCCTATGATTCTGCGCAGGTCAATGATATCAAAGAATATACACGGCAGACTCTTGGAAATATCATTGATCAGATGAGCACAGTTGTGATAGGCGCATTCGCCATTGCAGTAATCATAGCTGTATTGATCACGGCACTATTCCTTCGGATGCTATTATCAAAGGATATGTCTCAGATTGCAATCATGCGAAGTATGGGATTAACTTCTAAAAACATTAAACATCAATATATGGCAGGAACTATGATGGTACTGATATTGGGAATCATAGTTGGAGTGCTGGCTTCTAATTATTTAGGGGAGTTACTTGTAAGTATGGCAATGTCCACTATGGGAGCTGCAAAAATTGAATTTGTTCATGTTGTATGGCAGACTTGGCTGTTATGTCCGTTAGTGCTGATTGTAGTAGTCGGCTTTACGATATTTGTGTCTTGTAAGGTAGCCGTAAAAGATGATTTATCTGTCGTTTTAAGAAGTTAGAAGTACTGAAAAAAAGGTTCGGGCAGGAAGTGTATCTGCTAAGGCAGAAGAAGTCTCCTGTGTGAAGACCCCTATGCAGATAAGAATGCAGATTCCTGAAAAAAAGCATTCCGGGGCGCCTCTGTGGAAATAAACTTTGATTTTAATATTTGGCATTGGAGGAATATAGATGAGCAATATATTAGAAGCAATAAGTATGAACAAAAAAGTAGAATTAGGAAAAGATAATGAGCTTCATATCTTAAAGGATGTAAACCTGGATATAGAAGAAGGTGAATTCGTATCGGTCATGGGGCCATCCGGAAGCGGGAAATCAACACTTCTGTATAATGTAAGCGGTATGGATAGAATTACTTCCGGCAGTGTGAAATTTAAAGACTGTGAAATTGGCACACTAAAAGAAGAAGAACTGGCGAAGATTCGACTGAATCACATGGGATTTATCTTTCAGGATATTAATCTATTAAAAAATCTGTCATTGATTGACAATATTATGTTTCCTGCTCTTGTATCAAAAGATGCGGATAAAAATGCGGTGTATCAAAAAGCAAAAAAACTGATGGAAATGACAGGAATTGAAAAGCTTGCAGATAATACGATCACTCAAGGCTCTGGAGGCCAGCTGCAGAGAGTCGCCATCTGCAGAGCATTGATAAATGATCCGGATATCATTTTTGGAGACGAACCGACCGGAGCATTAGATTCCAAATCGTCAGCAGACATAATGTCTATTCTGGCAGAGATTAATAATGAAGGGACAACCATCATGCTCGTGACGCATGATGCAAAGGTGGCAGCAAAAACCGAAAGAATATTGTTTATGGTAGATGGAAATCTTGTTGCACAGAAGAAAATGAGTAAATACGATAACCAGCATGACGATATTAAGAAAAGAGAAGAAAGCATTATGAAATGGTTAGTAGAAAATGGATTCTAATTTTTCATTGGCATTCGCATAAAGTTCATATGGAAACTTTATTTGGTAAGTTCGAAAGGAAAAATGAAGAATGTTTGTAAGGAAAGACACGCTAACAATTTGTTAACACAATCAAGCGGAAAACGATAAAATCTCGTTAAAGATGTTACACCACTGATTAGCAAAAACCTTGATATGACACACTTTTAGCACATATCGTTAAAGATATTACAGGCTCTCACCTTACGGGCGGCATGATGTAATCATTGCTTTAAATCCCTTAATATAGGGGTTTAACGAGGATTCAGAAATGAATGCTCACCTAACATGTGAATATCTTTAAAGTATAAGGCCTCCCACAGTTTACTGATGGGTGGCCTTTTCTTATTTGTTGTCAGTGAAGACAAAATTCCATGTTGGGATTGAAATCGTTTCGAACAGCCACCTATATTTTGATTCGTTTCGAAGCTATGCACATGGTTAAATAAATCAACCTCAACAACGGGCAAAGTCTGCCTAAAATGAGGTTGAATTCATTGTTGTTCGGAGTAGCTGCTTAATCCCAAAGTTAACAGGATATTACCATTCTATGTTTCTAATTCATTATTTTTGCACCAGAACCTTTAAAAACACCCAACAAAGTTTGACTTATCTTAACGAGAATCTAGTTAAATTCAATAAAAGAGCGCTTGCATTATTCATTATTTTGATTATAATACTTGTATACAAGTGTACTTGAACTCTATTAGAAGGTGAATTTATGGTCGAATCAAAGGAATTTCTTTATCCTGTAAAATGGCTTTCAAAAGCTTCAGCTGGTGATCGTGTAACATCCGAGCTTAGAATGCGTATTATTTCGGGAATGATTGAAAGCGGTGCCATCCTATCTGAAAATAAATTAGCTGCTGATTTCGGTGTAAGCCGCTCACCCATTCGTGAAGCGTTAAAAATACTGGCCTCTGAAAATATCATCCGATTAGAAAGAATGGGTGCGGTTGTCATTGGTTTAACAGAAAAAGAATATGCAGAAATTTATGATGTACGTTTACTCATCGAGACGTTTGTATTTGAACGGCTAGTAAGGATGGACACGAATGAATTAGTAATGGAACTTAGTAAAATACTAGAAATGATGAAGATTTCCATAAAATACCGAGATGCTGATGAGTTTTCCAATCAGGATGTCCTATTCCACGAAACAATTATTCGGTCGATCAATCATTCCTATATCCTGATGATCTGGGATAATTTAAAACCTGTGATGGAAAGTTTGATTCTTCTATCCATGCGCAGTCGTTTTAAAGAAAAGTATGAAGACTTTACACGGATCATAAATAATCATCAACTTTATATTGATGCGATTAGAACAAAAGATCGAGACCTCATGATTAAGTCGTTACATGAAAACTTTGATGATGTTCAAGAGAAAGTTGAAGACTTATGGATGGCCCAACAGATGCTTTCAAAAGGAGTCGAACAAGAAAATGACTAGCTATATGTTAGGTGTAGACATCGGTACAACAAGTACAAAAGCTGTATTATTTACGAAAAAAGGCGATGTCATTCAGCAAGAGAATATTGGTTATCCTCTTTACACACCGGATATGACAACAGCGGAACAAGACCCTGAAGAGATTTTCCAGGCCGTTTTGAAAGCCTTTTCAAATATAACGAAACAGCATTCAGATAAAAAGATATCATTTATTTCATTTAGCAGTGCGATGCATAGTGTTATAGCTATGGATGAAAATGACCAGCCGCTAACCCCTTGTATCACTTGGGCAGATAATCGCAGTGAAGCTTGGGCTCATAAAATAAAAGATGAATTAGATGGGCATGAAGTTTACAAACGAACCGGAACACCGATTCACCCGATGTCACCATTATCCAAAATCGCCTGGATTGTGAATGAGTGCCCAGAGATCGCAACCAATGTTAAAAAGTATATCGGGATTAAAGAATACATCTTTAAAAAGTTTTTTGATCAATATGTTGTCGATTATTCCCTTGCTTCATCCATGGGCATGATGAATCTCAAAAACTTGGATTGGGATGAGGAATCCCTAAGAATTGCTGGAATAACGCGTGATCAATTATCTGAACTCGTACCAACAACAAAGATCTTTAACAACTGTGACCCGGATTTAGCCAAACAGATCGGGATTGATTCACAAACCTCTTTTGTTATTGGGGCAAGTGATGGTGTCCTTTCAAATCTAGGTGTAAACGCTATCCGGAAAGGTGAAATCGCTGTCACGATTGGGACAAGCGGTGCGATTCGAACGATTATTGACGAGCCGAAAACAGATGAAAAAGGAAGAATCTTTTGCTATGCCTTAACGGAAAAGCATTGGGTGATTGGAGGGCCGGTAAATAATGGCGGGATGGTCCTTCGCTGGATTCGCGATGAATTTGCTTCTTCCGAGGTAGAAACAGCTAAAAGACTTGGAATCGACGCTTATGAAGTCTTAACCAAGATTGCCGAACGTGTAAGACCAGGCGCTGATGGATTGTTATTCCATCCATATCTTGCAGGTGAACGTGCACCATTATGGAATCCAGACGTACGGGGTTCATTTTTCGGATTAACACTCTCGCATAAGAAAGAACATATGATTCGAGCGGCTCTAGAAGGAGTCATTTACAATTTATATACAGTATTTTTAGCTTTAACCGAATGTATGGACGGTCCCGTGACCCGAATTCAAGCTACGGGAGGCTTCGCAAGGTCGTCTGTTTGGCGGCAAATGATGTCCGATATCTTCGAATCAGAAGTCGTGGTTCCAGAAAGCTACGAAAGTTCGTGCCTGGGTGCTTGTATATTAGGATTATATGCCACCGGGGAAATTGATTCCTTCGAAGTAGTTTCTGAAATGATAGGCAATACCCACAAGCACACACCGAAAGATGATTCTGTAAAAGAATATAGGCAACTACTGCCGATTTTTATTAACCTATCAAGGGTATTGGAAAACGAATATACACAGATTGCGAATTATCAAAGAAACTTAATAAATGCTACAAAGTAAAGACATGGAGGAATTACAATGCCATTAGTTATTGTCGCTTTAGGAATTGTCGCTTTATTAATTTTAATAATGGGCTTAAAATTAAACACCTTTATTTCCTTAATCATTGTATCGTTTGGAGTAGCTTTAGCACTTGGGATGCCACTTGAGGGAATTGTCAAAACCATTGAAGCTGGATTAGGCGGAACACTTGGTCACTTAGCGTTAATCTTTGGACTTGGAGCGATGTTGGGTAAGTTAATCGCAGATTCAGGCGGGGCGCAACGCATTGCCATGACCCTTGTTAAAAAATTCGGTGAAAAGAATATTCAATGGGCAGTCGTAGCAGCATCATTTATTATCGGTGTCGCATTATTTTTTGAAGTGGGATTAGTATTATTAATTCCAATCGTATTTGCGATTTCAAGAGAATTAAAAGTTTCGATATTGTATCTTGGTATTCCAATGGTTGCAGCATTATCCGTAACACACGGTTTCTTACCGCCGCACCCAGGACCAACCGTTATCGCTGGTGAATATGGTGCAGACATTGGTCAGGTTTTACTTTACGGCTTCATTATTGCGGTTCCAACCGTTATTTTAGCTGGACCAGTATTCACGAAGATAGCTAAAAAGCTCGTACCTGCATCATTTACGAAAACAGGCAGCATTGCCTCTTTAGGAGAACAAAAATCATTTAAACTTGAAGACACACCTGGATTTGGGATCAGTGTATTTACCGCTTTACTGCCCGTTATTTTAATGTCAATTGCTACAATTATTACTTTGATGCAAAAAACAATGGGCTTTGAAGACAATGGTTTACTAGCAGCTGTCCGTTTTATTGGCGAAGCCGGTACTTCCATGTTGCTTTCCTTATTATTTGCGGTTTATTCAATGGGATTAGCAAGAAAGATTCCAATGAAAGATATTATGGAATCGTGTACCTCAGCAATCTTACATATCGGAATGATGCTCTTAATCATAGGGGGCGGCGGAGCCTTCAAGCAAGTATTGATCGACGGCGGTGTAGGTGACTATGTAGCTGAATTATTCAAAGGAACATCATTATCACCAATCCTGCTTGCCTGGATCATCGCGGCAATCCTACGTATTTCCTTAGGATCTGCTACCGTTGCTGCCTTAACGACAGCTGGTTTAGTAATTCCGATGTTAGGTCAGACGGACGTTAACCTTGCTCTAGTAGTACTTGCTACAGGAGCGGGAAGTTTAATCGCTTCACACGTTAACGATGCTGGTTTCTGGATGTTTAAAGAGTATTTTGGTTTAAGCATGAAAGAAACATTTGCAACGTGGACCTTGCTTGAGACGATTATTTCAGTAGCTGGATTAGGATTTATTCTATTACTAAGCTTATTTGTATAGGCCTCCCCGGCAGTAAATCCCCCACTTATGGTAGGGATTTACTGCCTATTATTCTTACATAAAAGGAGCATAAATAAATGTTTAATACAATTGGTGTCATTGGTTTAGGGGTAATGGGCAGTAATATAGCTTTAAATATGGCTAGTAAAGGGGAACAAGTAGCTGTCTATAACTACACAAGAGATTTAACGGATCAGCTTGTTGCTAAATTGGACAGTCAGTTGCTCCATCCGTATTACGAAATCCAGGACTTTGTTCAGTCACTAGAAACTCCAAGAAAGATTTTTCTAATGGTGACGGCGGGTAAGCCGATCGACTCGGTGATCAATTCATTACTTTCTCATCTTGAATCAGGCGATATTATCATGGACGGCGGTAACTCCCATTACGAAGATACTGAACGCAGATATGATGAATTGAAATCTAAAGGAATCAGTTATTTAGGAATTGGTATTTCTGGTGGAGAAGTCGGGGCGTTAAAAGGGCCTTCAATCATGCCAGGTGGAGATAAAGAAGCCTATGAAAAAGTAGCTCCGATTCTGACAAAAATCGCAGCCCAAGTAAATGATGACCCTTGCTGTACCTATATCGGTCCAAAAGGAGCAGGTCATTTTGTAAAAATGGTACATAACGGAATTGAGTATGCAGATATGCAATTAATCGCCGAAGCCTATACGTTTTTAAGAGAAAAGTTGCATTTAGAAGTTAATGAAATTGCTGAAATCTTTGAAACATGGAATCAAGGCGAACTGAAAAGTTATTTAATCGAAATCATAGCCGAAATTTTAAGGAAAAAAGATGAAGTAACGGGTTTACCCTTGATCGATGTGATTCTTGATAAGGCAGGACAAAAAGGCACGGGTAAATGGACCAGCATGCAAGCTATTAATAACGGAATACCAGCATCGATTATTACAGAGTCTTTGTTTGCACGTTACATTTCCGCTCTAAAAGAGGAACGGGTTAACGCAGAAAATATTCTAACAGGCCCTGAGAACGTTCAGCAAAAATTAGATGAAAATGAGTGGATTGACTATATTAGACAAGCATTATATATGGGAAAAGTTTGTGCGTACGCGCAAGGTTTTACTCAATATAAAATGACTTCTGAACTTTACGGTTGGGATTTGCCTTTAAAGGATATTGCACTGATTTTCCGCGGAGGTTGTATCATTCGTGCAGAATTTTTAAACGTCATTAGCGAAGCCTATCAAGAGCAGCCGAATCTGGCTAATTTATTAATCTCACCATATTTTGCTGAAAAGGTTACAGATTACCAGGTAGGATTGCGAAAGGTTGTCTGTGAAGGAATAAATTCTGGTATATCGTTTCCATGTTTAAGTGCTTCACTTACTTATTACGATAGTTATCGAACAGGCATCTCAAATGCAAACCTTTTGCAAGCACAACGTGATTATTTTGGTGCACATACCTATGAACGACGTGATTTAGCAGGAGTCTTTCACACAAACTGGCAGTGATAGAAAGTGACAAAAGAAACAGTCATTTTTCAATAACCGTTCATGAATTTGAGATGAAGAAATTTGATAAACTCTTAAAAAATCAGTAAAAAAGTATAATGATTTCTTAATTAATTTAAGCAGAAATATACATAGCCAATTCAATGACTTTGTATATTTCTGCTTTTCTTTATAACATAAAAACCTAATTTACTTATGATACGGTTCACCGAGCTTAATATTATACTTATCAATAAAACACAATCCAATCTTTTATCAACAATCTGGCCCTTAACATAAAGGGGTTCTGCCGACAAAACGCGGATAATATACGTTAAGACAATTTAAAAGCCTGTTTTTTTATCGGCTATAAATGACTTTACTTCCTTCAAATCAAGACCAGTAACTTCTCCATTCCCTATAACATGATCAAACCCACAAGCTGAAACATTCAACCCAAGTAATAAAACAAGACACCCATTAAGAACCCTTTGAAAGTTCTTTTATTAATCTCCTCTTAGTTTTATTATAATAATATTGCACCTTTCACAGTTTTGCTGGGAGATTCAAATTCATAGATTGCTATCAAGGTAGTTATGGCTAAACTTCTTGGGCAATTCATTGAAATGGGACTGATACATATGCCTCTTCAATTCGGTTTCGTATTTCTAGATTGGTATAGAGAAACGCCTAAGATAAACCTGATACCATCGCAACTCGGTTAAAGATAATTTTAGCTTTTGTTTTTATAAGACGTTGTAAAACCTGGGAAAATGCTTTGATATACTTTGAGATTGCATCTAAAAGAATCCTCCGTCGAATAAAGAGATTTAAACTTTGGGTCATGGGGATGAAGTTTAGTTTACTTACACTTTTTGTACTATATAGTCTACAACAAAAGACCATGACATTTACAACATTTGATGAGCAGGCAAATAAAGAATCTAATAGTATACTAGTATTGTGTCTTCCCATTTAGGGTAATGGCACAGCCGGTGATTGGCTAGTGGGTATTTTGCCATTTTGCCAGTGCCGGTTTTTTGTTAGATAATGATAGATAATGATTCTTGAAAATAAAGGAAGGTGCCGTTTTTGAAAAAGATAGATTCTATCACTAGGAGGGAACAAATAGCGAGTTTTTATCTTTATTCTATTTCTTTTCTTGGTATGATTGCTGTTATCAATTCCATATTTAAAAGTGAAATGCCTTCTGAATTCATAATCGTTTTGTTGTTAGCTGTGTTTATGGGGATTATTGAGTATTTTCCTATCCGTATTGGAAGAGGAGGTATTACACTCAGTCTTACGCTTATTTATCCAATGAATTGGGAGTTTGGTATACATATAACGGTTATTGCTTGTGTATGTGTGATGGTATTTACACATACCCTTCGCCGCTTACCAATACAAAGAACACTATTTAATTGCACTCAATTTGCTTTTAGTATCACTTTGGCAGACTGGTTTTCCAACGAATGTATTTCTTTTTTTATTACGGAGATGAACCTGCCAGTTTTATATGAAGAGTTAATAAGCTTGCTTTTATTTACCGTATTTTTTTGCCTTTTCAACACCCTTTTATATGATCTTTTAATGGTGATTCTGCCTCAGCAATATCCACTAGAACAGTGGTACAAGAAAAATATATTTTTATTTTTGAGCGCAAGTTTTTGTTTATGTTACGCCTCCCTTATGTATATCTTAGAACATCGCTATCGAGGGGAGTTGGATGGAATTACCGTTCTGTTCTTCTTTTTCCCACTTGTAGCAATCTGCGCCATCAGCTCCTTCATGAGGCAAATACGGATTGAAAAAGAACGATTATATTCCCTTTTTACCATTACGACGGAGTTAAGTCACGGGCTGTCTGCCGGAAACTTAGATCAAATGAAACAATCACTTAAAGGATTCTTGGGAATACAAGCGTATGCTTTATGGGCAAAAGATGAGGGGGATTGGCAGCTTCTATTAAAGGATGGAAAAGTACATTCCAATATTTCAAGTTCTTCAGATATCCATCCGAATTTTGAAGAAATATCTGAAACCTTTGTTGTTACTGATTGGAAAACAGGTATGGCCCCGGGAGATGAAGTATTTGAAGATGTCATACGTTCCCTTGTCTACCTACCTCTTATAGTAAATCATGAATTGGTAGGGATGTTTGTTGCAGGTAAAAGCAGGAGGGCGAGTTTTATTACCGAAGATATACAGTCCTTATCTACGTTTGCCAATCAATTGGGCAGCTTGCTGAAAACACGGTCCCTCGTCGCCGAACAAGAAAAACGAATGATTCTAGAAGAAAGAAATCGGCTTGCCCGGGAAATTCACGATGGAATTGCACAAGTATTAGCCGGGGTCATATTTCAGCTGGAATCAGCTCTGAGGCAGTCCGCAGATCAATCAGGAAACATGGAGAAAATGGTAGACAAAAGTATAAAAAAATTACGGAAGAGTTTAGGTGAAGTTCGCTATTCTATCTATGCTTTAAAGCCATATCCTACCCAAAGGCTAGGGTTAAAACAAGCGATTGCAAATAAAATTCAATCGATAAAACAAGAAAATAATCTAGCGATTAAATATCATGAAAGGGGCCGTTCTCGAACACTCAGTTTTACAAAAGAACGGGCCATCTTCGATACTTTACAGGAAAGCTTGCAGAATATTGTAAAACATGCAAAAGCGGACGAAGTTGACATTCTTCTAAGCTATCAACGTGAACATGTGCTTTTAAAAGTGAAGGACAACGGGGTTGGCTTTTCCCTTTTTGAATCCATGATTAAAACAAAGCATGAGCCCCATTATGGCATTTTACATATGAATGAACAAGCTGAACAGCTGGGTGCTACCCTTCAGATTGATAGTTCCACAGGAAAAGGTACAGAAATTACATTGTTCATTCCAGATTCTGAAACAAGGGAGGAGTATCATGATTCAAATATTATTAGTAGATGATCATACGGTCTTGCGTGATGGAATTCGGAGTATATTGGATCTCGAATCAGATATCCGAGTCGTGGGAGAAGCCGTGTCCGGGGATGAGGTGTTGAAGAAAGTAGAGGAGTATCGACCTGATTGTATTTTGATGGACATCAATCTCCCTGGAAAGAATGGCATTGAGGTTACGTCCCTCGTGAAAAGTCAGTATCCGAATTGCCGCGTTCTTGTATTGACGATGTTTGAAGATAATGAATACTTAATGGAAGCACTTCGGGCTGGTGCAGATGGCTATTTATTGAAGGATTCGTCATCCGAACAAGTGGTAGCAGCGATTCGAATGGTGTCACAAGGGGATTCGGTTATTCATCCTCGCATGACCAAAAAGCTGATAACGTATCATCACCAGCAAACGAAATCAGAGCTAAACGAAAATATTCTGACTAAGCGTGAAAAAGAAATACTGTTTGAGTTGGCCAAAGGTCTTAGTAACAAAGAAATCGCTGAAGCCTTATTTATCAGTGATAAGACCGTCAAAATTCACATCAATAAGATTTTCAAAAAGCTGAATGTGAAAAGCCGTTCACAGGCAGTCATTTACGCCGTTCGAAATCAACTTGTTCCATTTTCATAAATCATAATCACTTAAAAGGTTAAAAGAACTG
The DNA here is from genome assembly GCF_001273755.1 of Peribacillus butanolivorans. Classification (GTDB taxonomy): domain Bacteria; phylum Bacillota; class Bacilli; order Bacillales; family DSM-1321; genus Peribacillus; species Peribacillus butanolivorans. Next base: position 67,584 of record NZ_LGYA01000007.1, on the reverse strand, counting down.
TTCAGTACCCTTATTATTTTTCTTTAATAACAGATCTGGAATAGTTCTTTAGTTATATATCGATCTAGAACCAATAGATGAAAAATTACTTCTTATGATTAATTTTCAGAAAAGTAGAAATATGGGATGATATATTGAATCTTAGTTTACTAGATTTATGAATTCATCTTTAAATGAATTGTTTATGAAGAACAAATGTTTAGAGAGAAAATAGCAATTATATAGGATAAGGGGATGCGGTATGAAGAGGAAAAAAATCAGTAAGATTCTTACAGGAACGCTAGCTGTTGGCATGTTATTATCTCAAGGCGCTCCGTATAATGTATTGGCGAAAAGCCCGTTTGAGCTGAATCCAGTGGAAAATGCGGAAGAGATCTTAGCGAGCCTGTCTGCAGAACAAAGAAAGGCGTTAGAGCAATTGGATGCGAATCCAAACTTTACGATTTCTCCGGATATTAATGCGAATAGTCCGGAACTAGTCAAAGTCATTGTGGAATTTGAACAGGCGCCAGCCAAAATAGAAGTGATGAAACAAGCGGCGAAAGGAAAGAAACTATCTTCTGCTGATGCGAATGAGAAAGTGAAAAAAGCTCATAAAGATTTTAAACAGCATGTGCAATCATTGAAATCACAGAAAAACGTGACTAATTACAAAGTGGAAGATGTAAAGATCACAAGAGAGTATAAAAACGCCATCAACGGTGTAGCGATGACACTGCCTGGTGTGGCAGTTAAGGATTTGCTGCAATCTGGAGTAGTTAAACGTATTTTTAAAGATTACGAGGTAAAAGTGGAACCGCCGGTAAAAACGAAAGAAGCCATTGAGCCGAAAATGGCAGACAGTATTCCGCAAATTGGCGTGGACAAGCTGCATGCCGAGAACATTACCGGTAAGGGAATAAAAGTCGGTGTTCTTGATACAGGTATTGACTACAATCATCCTGACTTAAAAGAAGCTTATAAAGGCGGATATGATTTTATAGATAATGATGCCGATCCAATGGAAACGACCTACGAGGATTGGATAAATGCTGGCAAGCCGGAAGAACCAGGCTATGTGTATTACACAAACCACGGGTCACATGTCGCAGGGACGATTGCAGCCCAAAAGAAAAACAATGTGGATTATGCTGTGAAAGGGGTAGCACCTGAAGTAGATTTATATGCGTATAGAGTATTGGGACCTTGGGGAGGGGGAAATACACAAGGAATCCTTGCTGGAATCGATCAAGCGATTGAAGATGGCATGGACGTCATCAATATGTCGCTTGGCGCGCAGACTAACGATCCTTTATACGCCACTTCTGTCGCAGTAAATAACGCCATGCTTTCAGGCTTGGTGACCGTCGTTGCTGCAGGTAACGCCGGACCGAACGAGAAAACTCTTGGTTCTCCGGGAACAGCGGCTCTTGGCATATCAGTAGGTGCAAGCGATGCCTCCATGTCCATTCCTGCATTTAATGGAAGCGCTTCCGACGAGAAATTTGAAAATATGCAGCTCATAGGCAAAGATTTTTCTGATCGATTAGAAGAATTGCAAGGGAAATCCTTACCAATTGTATTTGCAGGACTTGGTAAAGCAACTGATTTTGCTGGGAAAGATGTCAGCGGGAAAATTGCGTTGATTCAGCGCGGGGAACTTGCGTTTGATGAAAAAATCAAAAACGCCAAAAACGCTGGGGCTAAATCAGTGATAGTGTATAACAATGTCGACGGGCAAATACCTGCCTACTTGGGTGAGGCCGTCGGGTTAGTCCCTTCTTTCCGCCTGTCAAAAGCGGATGGTGAGCGATTAAAGGGGCTGGGCGAAGGTTCTTTCACTTTTGAAACGTTAAATAACACAAAAACGGAAGGCGATCATTTAGCAGATTTCAGTTCACGCGGACCGGTAAATGGAAATTATGATATAAAGCCGGATGTAGTCGCTCCAGGTGTGTCGATATTCTCTACGACACCGGAATTCATCAACGATCCGCAGGACGGTATTAATTACGGGAATGCCTATGTGCGCATGTCGGGTACATCGATGGCTACGCCACACGTGGCAGGTGCAGCAGCATTGATTTTGCAGGAGCATCCGGAATACACTCCTTTTGATGTAAAAGCGGCACTCATGAATACATCGAATGATTTAAAAGGGAATAATTCTGTATACGAAGTGGGTGCAGGACGAATCGATGCCTATCAAGCGGTTCATACAGATACATCCATCAAAGTATGGGATAAGACAAAAAATATCGAAAATGGAAACGTCGTAGAAATTGACGAACAAACAGGTTCTATCGTATTCGGCAGATATTATAAAAAAGGTAATGAACCAATTGAAGCAAGCAAAAAGGTGACGGTTCAAAACAACAGCCAGGAAGAGAAATCTTTTAAACTAGAAGTGGAGTATCATGGCGAGCGTAAAGGCATTCAAGATGCCGTGAAGAACGGTGTAAAAGTGGCGGTGCCTTCATCGATTACAGTGGGAGGCGGCCAAGTACAGGAGCTCCAGCCAAAAATAACGATTCCAACCAGCGCTGCGGCAGGAAGATATGAAGGGTACATTCATGTGACCAATACCAACAATCCAGACGAAACCTATCAAATTCCATTTGCTGTTATGGCGACGGAGAAAGGATTTGATTATGTCAAAGCGACTAGACCATCCGTGACAAATACAACACCTTTCTGGGAACTTAATGACACAAGGATCCATTTCATCATGAAGTTGAACAGTCCAATGACAACGATGGATGTGCTTGTAAAAGACAGTAAAACAGGAAAATCTGTAGGGTTCATAGGGACAGCGAACACTAACTTTCCAATAGATAGAGAAGTGTATCTTACGGGTGCGTTCAGTGGTACGGTCTTACCATTTACAAATGATCCGTCCCAGCCAATCAGTGATATTCCTATAAAGCTTCCAGCAGGCGACTATATACTGGAACTGATTGCACACGATGAGGAAGGGAAAACATATGTGGTAGACAATCCACTTATCGTGGACAATACAGCACCAGAAGTCAACATGGATATAAAATCGGGTGTAATCGAAATCAATGATTCTATGTTTACAGTAGAAGATGGCCAAAAAGCGGTGTGGCTGCATGGAACAGCTAAGGATGAGACAGTGGATCTATTACAATCTAAAGGGTTGGACATCGATCAATCGTCCAACACTATGGCTTACTATACAGGTGCCTCTGGATATATGGCTGGGTTCTTCCCGATTCAAGCGAATGGAGATGTAAAGTTAGGAATTGAGGAAAGTGATATTACAAAACAACCTATGAGATTGTGGTTGAGAACGTGGGATACTGCAACGGCAGTTGGTTACCAAAAGTATTACTTCATGAAAGAAGGAACGGAATATACGACTTCCAGTTATAACAAGAAAGAGTTAAAAGTCGACGATAGCTTTACGATGACACTCAGTCTTAATAATGTGAAACAGCTTGTCTCGGGAGAATTTAATGTAGAGTACTACAAAGACTTCTTCAAGTTTTCGAACGTGAAGCTGAACAAGGCAGTCAAACAATATGCAAAGGAAAAAGGCTTACAGGTATCACTAGATAAACCTGTTGTGACGGAAGGTACATTCAATAATAGTTTGAAAATCGGTGCTTCCATTACTGGAAATGCATTCAGAGGACTGGATGGAGACATGCCGTTCCTCGATGTAACGTTTAAAGTATCGAATGATGAAGTTTACGATGAAATTCCTGGATTTGAGGTAAAGAAGGGGTCTTATAAGAAATCCGGACAAACAGCAGACACTGCTATTCCTTTTTACGGCACTGAAGATCTTAAATTAATTCCTACACATACACAGTTGCTGGGATCCATCTTACCGGAAGCATTTTTGATATATGAATCAGGAGCAGCATTTTTGAAAAAAGCGGATTACTCAAAAATAGGAGCACAAGTATACGCTCTCTCTAGAAGTGGTAAAAAATATCCAGGAACAATTGATAAGAGTGGAAAATTCACAGTCAATGATATTCCTGCTTCCGATCAAGTATATACAGCTGTTTTTGATGTTCCGGGGCATCTGAAAGTGATGAAGAAGTTCATTCCTGGATATCATGAAAAAGGTGAGCTACGTGGGCAATTTCTTAGAATTGGTCAGAGAAGTCTTGCAGGGGATGTGAATGGCGACAAAATGATTGATATCCTCGATATCCAGAGTGTCGTTGATGCATATGGTACGAAGGATTCATCCATCGTGCCGCAAGATCTCAATCAAGATGGTGTGGTAGACGAGACAGACATTCGCTTCGTTGAGAAAAATTTCTTAACGAAGGGACCGGATGCGCCTGCCGATAAACAGCCAAAAGAAAAAATTGGCAAAAAAGGTCTGGAATACTTCCTGCGCCTGATCGGATTGGAGCCAAAGTAATAGCAATAGCAAGAATAGAAGGGGAGGAATGCAGAGCATTCCTCCCCTTCTTTTTTATAAAATAAGAAGAGCAGAGTTAAGAAAAGTTGATAAGTCCTCTTTTTTAGAAGATATGTACGGAGTACCAGATTTCTTCAACAAAAGGGCACCGACCCATCAGGTTAACGCTGCTGAATCTCCTTTACTCCTGCACCTGCTTCAATTAAAAGGGATGTGTGAGTAGATAAGAGGGGTCGATGTATCTTAAGTGATTATACGAAATTGTGCGTGTGTGTAATTTGCAACAAAAAAGGGGGAAATCTTGAGTATAAAGGCTGGACAGTTTGCTAAAGGTACGGGGCCAGGCGCCATGCCCAACCAAGATGTAACACCCACAATGGATAAGGCTAGATAGAGGCTATACAAGAGAAGGAAGGTAAGCGAATAGATGATCTAAACGTATATGGAAGTAGAAGAAAGGAAAAGGAAATCTTATCGGTATCCCTAACAATTTCTGGATAGTCTATACTTATCTAGACAGAAAATTTAAGGTCAGGTAGACTACAGATACAACTAGTTATAGAAAAGAGGTCCGATATGCGACGTGATATTCAACTGAATGAACGAGCTTTCTCTTCCAAGGAAGTGGCAGAAGAAGTGGGGATTGCAACTCCCACTGTTCGAAAGTATGGTCAAATCTTAGAGCGGAATGGATATGAGTTTTTGAAAGATGGAGATCGACGTATCTTTGTTCAATCTGACATCGGAGCGCTTATAGCGCTACGCGCTACGGACAAGCCACGATACAGCTAAAGACCTTGTATATCAACAAAAAGAAAGATTAGAAGGATCCTATGAAACAGAGGTAGCGATACCCGATACATATGAAGAAAATTTACCCCAGGACCCCAAACAATTAAAAGAGGTCTTAATGTTTTTAGTCAATGAACTCGCAGCCACACGTGAAATGAATGTCCAACTGACAAACGATATGTCAGAGCTTAAAACAAAGGTTTCCCGGCTCCAGCAAGATCATCATGTTATAAGTTCTAGTATTGGAAATTCAGCGCAAAGAACTAATGCTAAAATTGAACAATTAACTGAACAACAAAATAACCATTACGAAACATTGCTACAACAAGAAAAACAAAAAAGTGAACTCTTACAAAAAGAAATACAAAATATGCGGGTCGAACAGAATAAAGAATGGACTTCCCAAAATGAGTTTAATAAACGTTTAGAAGAAGCGATACAAAAACGTTCAGAAAAATGGTGGGGGCTTTTCTCCATATTCAGAAAATAAGGTGACCGTTAAGTTTTTTTTGCCCAACTGTGTAATGATTCTTGGAAGCAAATTATTGATGTAGAAACATTTGATAAATCTTTTTTAAATATATAATGATGGATAAAAGTATTGAGATGCCAACCCACAAAACTTTAATGAAATCATAGAGCTATATGATTCGCGTAGCTGAAACACAGAATTAAGAAAGAGTAATTCAACTTTACAGGATTTGGTATCTGCTATGTAAGAGCTCGGCGATACCAATGTATTGACGTTCTATAGGCAAACGAAGGCTCAATTGAAATTCATTGGAGATTTGTTTAAGCGATATGCATCTAAAACAAAATACACAAGCAAGCAAAAAAGGCATGCTTGATAAAAAGTTGAGGAGGTTGAAAACTTGCATTCAAAAACAAGAGTCCTCCTTAATAGAGTTGCTCCAGACAGGGGGTGACCGTCTCCTTTTTGTATGTTTCGTATCGTTGGGCGATATAACATGCAAATAAATTCAAAACCTTTAGGTTTAATAGAAAAGCTGGGTTCGATATACAAGCATGATATACATCCGAATGAACGAGTATTCTCTTCTAAGGCAGTACCAGAAGAAGTGGGGATGCAACACCCACTGTTCAAAAGTATGGTCAAAACTTAGAACGAAACGGATATGAGTTTATAAGATGGTGATTCCTATCTTTATTCACTCCGACATCGAAGCGCTCATAGCGTTACGCGATACGGACAAGCCCCTAGACGATACAGCTAAAGACCTTGTGTATCAACAAAAAGATAGATTAGAAGAAACTAATGAAACAGAGATAGCGATACCTGATACATTTGACAATTCAATCCATAATCCCAAACAATTAAAAGAGATTTTAATTGTTTTAATCAATGAACTCGTAGCTACGCGTGAAATGACCGTCCACTGACAAACGATATGCCTCAGCTTAAAACAACAGTTTCCCAGCTCCAGCAAGATCCATGTCCTTAATAGTGTTCCTCAAGAAAGGGGCTGATCGGTTCTTTTGTGTGTTTCGTATCGCTGGGCGATATAACATGCAAATAAATCTACAGAACCTTCATCTTTAATAGAAAGAGGGAGCCGATATGCGACAGGGTATACATCCGAATGAATGAGCATCCTCTTCCAAGGAAGTGGCAGAAGAAGTGGAGATACAAAATCCACTGTTTGAAAGTATTTTTAAAACTTAGAGCGATATGGATAGGAGCTGTTAAAAGATAGCGATTGGCATATCTTCGTTCAATCCGATATCGAAACGCTTATAGCGTTACGCGATACGGGCAATCCCCTAAACGATAGAGCTAAAGATTCTTGTATCAAGAAAAAGAAAGATTAGAAGGAACCAATGAAACAGAAATAGCGATACCCGATACATATGACAATTTATTTAACCCATGTTCCCATTCAATTAAAATAGATCGTAATGTTATTAACCAATGAACTCGCGCTCCGCGTGAAATGAACATCTAACTGACAAACGATATGTCATAGCTTAAAACTGAACAACAAAGAACCCATTACGAAATATTACTGTAATAAGAAAAAGGTTTCATTACCTTTTCTTTAGTCTCCTTTACGATATTAAGGTGTTAATTTACGTTATGACTATTTAAACCTAAGGCACCCAAATCAAAAGTAGAAATTCCTTTGTTCCAACTATTCGGAATCACCATTTTCAAATTTCAACAATTTCCCGAGAAATATCTACAAATTCTGAGTAGATATCGACAAAATGCGATACCCGATACATATGACAATTTATTTAATCCAGGTTCCCATTCAATTAAAATAGATCTTAATGTTATTAACCAATGAACTCGCAGCTCGCATGAAATGAACATCTAACTGACAAACGATATGTCATAGCTTAAAACTGAACAACAAAGAACCCATTACGAAACATTACTGCAATAAGAAAAAGGTTTCATTACCTTTTCTTTAGTCTCCTTTACGATATTAAGGTGTTAATTTGCGTTA
>NZ_LGYA01000007.1:0-54634 GCF_001273755.1 Peribacillus butanolivorans | reverse complement strand
CATGAAATGAACATCTAACTGACAAACGATATGTCATAGCTTAAAACTGAACAACAAAGAACCCATTACGAAACATTACTGCAATAAGAAAAAGGTTTCATTACCTTTTTTTTAGTCTCCTTTACGATATTAAGGTGTTAATTTGCGTTAGAACTATTTAAACCTAAGGCAATCAAATCAAAAGTAGAAATTCCTTTGTTCCAACTATTCGGAATCACCATTTTCAAATTTCAACAATTTCCCGAGAAATATCTACAAATTCTGAGTAGATATCGACAAAATTAGAAGCTTCTAAATAGCGATTTGTTTTTGCTGATAAGTAGACAGACATACTATAGAATTCAAACCCTATCGATTGTTTTTTAATTAAAAGAAATAAACTCTTCTAAGGAAGGAGCTTTTATAAAGATGCTAAAGGTGAAAAAAACATGTGTAGTCTTCCTTCCCTGTAATAATAAATGAACTTTTATTATTACAGATATGAGGGCAAAGGGTCCTCACATATTTAAAACAGATGCAAAAAAGTTTATAACCGCATTTTCACCACGAAATATATGGAACTATATATTATTGTTTTTTCATTTGATACTAAACGTACCGAAAGTTTGCTATCAAAAAATGGTCAAAAACTCAAAAACAAACGTAAACCCCAATCAAAAGATTGTAAGAGTAGGGGTCGCAGGGAGCTCCCCGCATGGATAAGGCAGACCGTGAGTAGCAACCCGAATAGTGAGTTTGCCAAAAGTTTGCCGTTATTTTATCAAGATACAGAGCTTTCCTTATGAGGAAGGAAGTCCTGATCCTGACTGACTTCGTTATGTTTTCGTTTTTTTGTAATAGAGTCTATGCCTAGGTTGACCGTATACATGGTATGCAGGGCAAAATCTGACCTGTCTTAAGGTATAGTTAAATGAACGATTAATAATTATACTATAAAAATATTTTCATTATTCAAAATAGAGTTGACATTAGTGAAATTTGAATATATAGTGAGGAACATAATTAAATAAATACGTTATTTCTTATCAAGAGATGTGGAGGGACTTGGCCCTATGATACCTCGGCAGCGGGTTTTTACTTTTGTAAAAATACTGTGCTAATTCCAACGGACGAAAGTTTGAAAGATAAGAAGGAGCTTTTCTTAGATAATTAATTTAAGAGTTTACTCTTTTTTATGTCTAAAAGAGGCCTCTTCTGTCTGATGACGGAAGAGGCCTCTTTTGTTTATTCAGAATGTATATGGTTATTTGGAGAATTGGTGTAATTATTCGCAAGTTTTGCGCACTAATCGTGAATTATAAGCAATTACTCGTGAGTTTGACAGATTTACTCGTGAGTTTCGCGCATTTACTCGTGAGTTTCACACAATTACTCGTGAGTTACGAAAATTCAACCCTATCATTATGAAACTTTGCAAAGCTCTTCTCTGGATAATGAATTCGTACAAATAAACAGCATGGGGGGAGACAGAATGATTGAGTTTCAAAATGTTAAAAAGGTTTATCAAACAAAGAAACAGACTGTTGAAGCTTTGAAAGGAATTAATTTGACAGTTGAAAAAGGCGATATTTTTGGTGTTGTCGGTTATAGTGGAGCCGGAAAAAGTACGTTGATTCGGTTAGTCAATCTACTCGAACACCCTTCAGATGGACAGGTTATTGTTGGGGGAAAGGATTTAACCAAATTGAATCCGAAGGAATTACGGGCAGAAAAGAAAAAAATCGGCATGATTTTTCAACATTTTAACTTACTTAACTCAAAGACAGTTTTTGATAATATTGCCATGCCGCTAGTTTTATCGGGAACTCCCAGTAAAGAAATCAAAGAGCGGGTAGGCGAGTTGTTAGAGTTCGTTGGCTTATCAAGTAAAGCAAGGAGTTATCCGGAACAATTGTCTGGCGGTCAAAAGCAACGAATAGGGATTGCTAGAGCGTTGGCTACCAACCCATCGATTCTTTTGTGTGATGAAGCGACGTCAGCATTGGATCCACAAACAACGAGTGCTGTACTGCAACTCTTAAAAAAAATTAATAAAGAATATAATATTACCATTTTGCTAATCACTCATGAAATGTCTGTAATTAGGGAAATTTGCAATAAGGTTGCGGTCATGGAAGGCGGACGCGTGGTTGAACAAGGTTCGGTTTTCGAAGTTTTTGCGAAGCCCCAAACAGATATCGCAAAAAACTTTGTACGAACTGTTATTCACGACGAGATCCCACAAAGTTTCCTGAAAAATATCGGATCATATATTCCGATTATTTGGAAAATTAACTTTATTGGTACTACATCAGGCAATCCTTTACTTTCAACCATCTCGAAGAAATTTGATGTTCATTTAAGTGTTTTATCAGCTAATATTTCTGAAATTCAGGAAACACCTTTTGGAAATTTAATTATTGAAGTGACAGGGAACAAACAAGAGGTGGACAAGGCTTATCAATATATTAAAGATGAGGGGATTCTCGTCCAGGAGGTGCAGATAAATGGGTAATACACTTTGGGGAATGGAAATAACGGCAGACCAGCTGTCGACAGCTTTCGGTGACACACTTTATATGGTAGCCATCTCATTGATATTTTCCGGGCTGATTGGACTTCCGCTAGGAATCTTACTTGTCATTACAAGAAAGGGTCACATCCTGGAGAATAAATGGATCTTTAATGTATTGAACCCGGTCATCAATATATTGCGGTCGGTTCCTTTCATCATCTTGCTTGTAGCACTTATTCCGTTTACCAGAATGATTGTCGGCAGTGCGATCGGAACGAATGCGGCCATTGTTCCGCTAATCTTTTACGCGGCTCCTTATATTGCCCGGCTTGTGGAGAACTCCCTGTTGGAAGTGGACAAAGGGATCATCGAGGCAGCTCAGGCGATGGGGGCGACGACATGGCAAATCATTTATCGCTTTTTGATTCCCGAGGGACTTAGTTCGTTGATCCTTACATTTACAACAGCGACAATTGGCCTTGTTGGATCTACTGCTATGGCAGGTGCTGTCGGTGCAGGTGGGGTAGGAGATTTAGCCTTAGCTTACGGTTATCAAAGATTTGATACGATGACGATGGTCGTCACCGTAGCGGCGCTCGTGATCATCGTTCAATTATTGCAATCCACCGGGAATTTTGTTTCAAAAAAAATCAGAAGAAGATAACAATTATTAGGAGGTAGGAAAAATGAAGAAAATCTTATTAACAATCATGGTATTAGCATTTGCCGTCGTTGGTGCAGCATGTGGAAACAAAGCGGAGTCAACAGGTAATTCAGATGATGTGAAAACAGTGAAAGTCGGTGTCAGTAGCGGGGATACGAGAACATGGGAATACATTGTTGACTTAGCGAAAAAGGATGGGCTGAATATCGAACTTGTTACTTTTAATGATTATATCCAACCGAACCTTGCGTTAAGTGAAGGAGAAATTGATGCGAATTCATTCCAAACAGTTGCCTATTTCGATGAATTCGTTCAAGATCAAAATCTGAAATTAGAGGCCATCGGATCGACTGTCATTGCACCTATGGGCCTTTATTCGAAAAAACACAAAGATCTCAAGGATCTTCCAAATGGTGCTACTGTAGCTGTTCCGAATGAAGCAACAAACTTTGGACGTGCATTACTGCTTCTTCAAGAAGCTGGTTTGATTACATTGAAAGAGGAATTTAATGGATCAGGATCATTAGATATTATTAAAGAAAATCCGAAAAATTTGAAAATCAAACCTGTAGCTGCTGGCAATACGCCGCGTCTATTGGATGATGCCGATGCTTCAGCCATTAATAATAACTTTGCCGTTGAAGCAGGCCTTACTTTAAAAGATGCATTATTCCATGAAAGTAAAACAGCGAAACCATATATTAATATCATTGCGGTTAAAAAGGGAAATGCCGATCGTCCTGAACTACAAAAGTTAGTTGAACTTTATCAATCAAAAGAAGTGGAAGCGTTCATTGAAAAAACGTTTAAAGGAAACACCATTCCTGCATATGTTTCTGTAGATGAATTAGTGAATTACCAAGATGCTTGGACAAAACCAGCCAATGAAAAATGATGAATAGAACAAAGTGAAGGAATGCCGGATGGATTCAAGTTACCTATCCGGCTGCTTTTTTTATACAAATAAATAAAAAGGGGAGATAAGAATATGGGAATTGAATTAGCGAAGTCGCATCAGCAAATCATTGAGAATCACATCGACCTTCATTCCGAATTATATATCGAAACGAGTCAAGCCATTCATGCAAACCCCGAAATTGGGAATCAAGAGTTCTTTGCTTCGGATACGTTGACCAAATTACTTCAAGATGCAGGATTTGAAGTAAACCGTAATATAGCTGGGCATGAAACAGGATTCATCGCCAAAAAAGCCTCTGCAAAGAAAGGCCCCAAAATTGCTTTTTTAGCTGAGTATGATGCATTGCCAGGTTTAGGACATGCTTGCGGCCATAATATCATGGCACTACGAGTGTCGCAGCAGGAATTTCACTATCTCAAGTACTAGAGGTAACAGGTGGAGAGGTGATTGTTTTCGGAACACCTGCTGAAGAGGGAGGGCCAAATGGAAGTGCAAAAGGCAGCTTTGCGAAGCACGGTTTGTTTGATGAGGTAGATGCAGCCATCATTATCCATCCAGCTGGTCAAACTGGTGTAACAAGTCCATTTTTGGCTGTAGATCCACTTGATTTTCATTTTTACGGAAAATCAGCACATGCAGCTGCTGCTCCTGAACAAGGTGTGAATGCTCTTGACGGGGTTATTCAGCTATTTAATAGCATTAGTGCTTTACGTCAGCAACTCCCATCTGAGGTCAAAATCCACGGAATAATAACCAATGGTGGAGAAGCACCTAACATCATTCCTGAATATGCTTCTGCCCGATTTTACATTAGAGCAACAACATGGAAGCTATGCCAAGATGTATCACGTAAAATACGTGATGTTGCTGAAGGGGCTGCACTTGCCACAGGAAGCACAGTTAAAGTCGAACGTTTCCAAAATGAAGTGCTTGATTTTGTCATAAATCCAGTTCTTGATGAACTGTTAAAGGAAGAACTGACTCAATTAGGAGAAACGGTAGCTCCTAGAAAAGATAGTGGCTTTGGTTCGACTGATGCGGGGAACGTAAGCCATATAGTTCCGACAGCCCATCCATATATAAAAATTGGACCAGATGATTTGATTGCCCATACGAATGAATTCCGCGACTGTGCTAAATCTCAAGAAGGAGACAAAGCCATCCTCACTGGTGCAAAAGCTCTTGCGCTTACAGGCTACCGGTTGATTTCGGATAAAGATCTGTTGGATAAGGTTAAAACAGCTTTTCATGAAGCGAAGCAAAAGGAAATATAAATAAATCGGATTGCAATGGTAGTTGGTCTTCTCCAAATCTATAAAATAAGAAGTGCATTAGCTTAGACAAGCGACATATATAGGTCAGATAAAGAAAAACAGAAGCCCTTTGGCTTCTTTTTTTGTTATTTCTTTTCTTTTTCTAGCATTCTTTTCAGCTTTTTGAGAAGCTTCCAGTAATCGTAGCTACCAATGCCTCAAATCACCTTCTGACCTTTTTTCACTTTTATTCCTCTCCCTAAAATGTATCAGCGTAGTTAATATGCGAAATGTCGGTGATACCCTAATTCAATGGTAAACAAAAAATCCCTATCTATTTAAATGGGGATTCTTTTTTCATTTAAATGGAGTATCCCACTAAAAGGGCCAGAACCCTTATAAAGTTATTTGAGGAAAGTAAAAGAAGGTTTTTATCCGAAATGTTTCCATGATTATTAAAGGGGAATTACTGTTTTATTTCAATTTCAATAAAACATCTCTAAACATTCAGATTTATTTTATTATGACTATATAGGATTTACTATCATTAAAGGAGAGGTATATGAAAAAGTTTTTCTTTATCTTCATTTTGGCTTTAATCCCCTTCGCCTCTACGACTGTAAGTGCAGAATCAGACTTACCTCTCATTAGTGAAGCTGGGATCATTATTGATGCGAAAAGTGGGAAAGTGTTATACGAAAAAAACACAAATAAAAAAATGTATCCAGCCAGTCTAACGAAAGTTGCTACTGCTATATATGCTATTGAGCACGGGGATAAGAATGAACTAGTGACTGTTAGCAAAAAAGCGGCTGAGGCAGACGGCTCTTCGGTATTTATTGAACCTGGGGAGAAAATAGAGCTTTCCAAATTAATTGCAGGAATGCTCATCAACTCCGGAAATGATGCAGCTATCGCAATTGCCGAGCATATGTCTGGTAGTGAAAAACTGTTCATGGAGGATTTGAATGAGTTTTTAAGGAAGGAAGTAAACGTCACCGATACTCATTTTACGAACCCCCATGGATTGTTTGACAAAAAACATGTAACTACAGCCAGTGACCTTGCGAAAATTACCCAATATGCAATGAAAAATGAAATTTTCCGTGAGTATTTTGGGAAGAAGAATTTACCATGGGAAGTGGAAACATGGGACACAACTCTAATTACCCATCATAAAATTTTAAAAGGCGAACTCCCCTATAAGGGAATAACCGGCGGGAAAACCGGTTTCGTCAGTCAATCCGGCTACACCCTGATTTCTACTGCTACTAGAGGAGAACAGGACTTGATTGCCGTCACTCTAAAAGCTCCTTCAGACAAAGTTGCCTACTCTGATACCAAGCTTTTATTCAACTATGGCTTTGAAAACTTTAAATCAGGCAAAATTGATAAAAAAAGCAAACTTTATTCAGCAGACTACTCTAATTCCTACACGCTGAACGAAGACTTATACTATACTCATTTAATTAGTGATCAACCTAGTCTGAAAACGAGTAATGATGGAATTCTCTCAATCATGAACCAAGAAGGGGAAGCAATAGAATCCTTTGACCTTAAAACGGTCGCTGATGTCAGGAACACAGTATTGCCTGCCTCGATTAAAAAAGAAACAATCGATGATGAGCTACTAAATTTTATGTCCCATCTCAAGGATGGGGAGGCTGTGTCATTCTTATCATTCTGATAACGGTTTTTCTAAAAAAAAGAAAAAAACGAAGTGATTTTAGAACTCGTTACTAAAGAAACTCACCGACTGGCAATCAGAGGCGTTGTTGCCTTATACTTTTCCCTAAAATCAGCCACTAAAGGGTGGCTTTAATTTAATAAATAGAACGAAGGAGCACACATATTATACATGACTAATATGTGTACTCCTTTATTTTTAAGGATTTTTATGATTTAGGTATTGATAATTCCAGGACAGGGCTTTTCTTTTAGGGGTATATAGTTATGTTGATATTAATACCTTGTTACTTCCGACGAATACTAGGGGACGACATCTTTAGGATATCGCCCTCTACATATACCACGATTTATATGGAACAAAATACTGCCTATTTATATTAATACTCAGTTGTCACTTATTTTAAAGCTAATGAATTTCTGCTCCATCATTTCTTCCATCGCATATTTGACGCCTTCTCTGCCAACACCGCTGTCCTTCCAGCCACCATATGGCATATTATCAATCCGATAGGTCGGGATATCATTAATGACGACTCCTCCCGTTTCCAAGCGTTCCGCCGCATAAAAAGCACGTTCTATGCTCGGTGTCATCACTCCTGAATTCAATCCGTAACGTGAATCATTTGCATCCTTGATGGCATCATCCAGCGTATCGAATGGGAAAATACAGACAATCGGACCGAATACTTCGAAACGAAATACCTTTGAGTCACGATTTACATCTGTTAAGACGGTAGGTAAGAGAACATTGCCTTCCACTGTACCGCCACACTCAATTTTTGCTCCTTCCTGTACTGCCTCGTCGATCCAACTTTGTAACCGCTCCAATGATTTTTTAGAAATGACCGCAGTTATATTAGTGCTTTCCTCGAGAGGGGATCCAATGACAAGTCGTTTTGTCCTACTGACGAATCGCTCCAAGAATTGTTGATACAGTGAATTGTGGACATAAATTCTTTGAATCGAGATACACACCTGCCCATTATTTGTAAAAGAGCCCATCACACTTCGTTCTATGACTTTATCGATGTCGACTCCTTCATCAATAATGAACGGCGAATTGGATCCGAGTTCAAGGGTTAGCTTACGAAAGCCTGCTTGCTGCTGGATAAGGTGTCCGACTTCGACACTGCCAGTAAAAGTCACTTTTTTTACATGTGGGTGGGTTGTCAAAGCTTCACTTAAGACATCCCCTTTGCCCGGAATGATGTTCAATACTCCTTCTGGAAGGCCTGCTTCTTTAAAAATTTCTGCAAGCACGAGCGAACTAAGAGGCGTTTGTTCGGCAGGTTTTAATACAATTGAATTTCCAGCCGCAATAGCTGGACCAACTTTATGGGCGACAAGATTAAATGGAAAGTTAAATGGGGTAATTGCCGTTACAACGCCAATCGGAGTACGAATCGTGAAGCCAAAACGGTTTACTCCACCCTGTGCCGCATCCATCGGAATTTGTTCTCCATAATTGTTCTTTGCCGCTTCTGCAGAAAAACGGTAGGTCTGAACCGTACGATTGATTTCCTCACGAGCATTTCGAATCGTTTTCGCCGCCTCTAGAGAAACGATTTTTGCAAGTTCTTCAGTGCGTTCTTCCATGATTGCGGCAGCTTTTACTAAAATTTCGGCTCGTGCATGCGCCGGGTAGGAACGGTATTTCTGAAAAGCGGCATTTGCCTCTACGATCGCTTCAATGGCATCCGCTGGTTCAGCCTGTCCGATTTGTGCAATTTCTTCATTTGAATGTGGATTAAATAACGGCTCATACGATTTAGCCTCACGCCATTTGCCACCGATCCACAATTGCCACTTTTGCTTCATCTGACATTCCTCCAATAATACATGCTTTTATAATTTGCAAATATAATCACCTAGTGTTTTCGAAAGCTCTACATTTTCCGAGTAATCGACATCCACATCAATCAAGACAATCTCCTTACTCGCAACCGCTTCCTCTAATGTGTGAAGCAATTCATCGGAGTGGGTTACTTTGACCCCTTTAACACCAAAACTTTTAGCGAATTCTAAAAAGTCTGGGTCTGTAAATTCAATCGCATTCGTACGATCAAACTTATTCAATTGCTTCCACTCGATTAAGCCAAATTTTGAATCATGGAAAATGACAATCACGAAGGCAAGACCCAGACGTTTAGCAGTTGCCAATTCAACACCATTCATCAGAAATCCACCATCACCTGTGACCGCAATGACAGGTTTATCAGGTTTTGCTAGTTTGGCCGCAATAGCACCGGGAACCGCAACACCCATCGATGCAAAGCCATTAGAAATGATAGTGTGATTAGGCTTTTCGGGCTGATACAACCGGGCAATCCATAATTTATGAGCGCCTACATCTGAAATGACAATGGCATTCCCTTTTTCCGCCTTTTTCAAATCGGCAATAATTCGCTGAGGGATGATAGGGCTTCCTGATACTTCATCCGAAGAATGAAGCTTTTCAACAATCTGAGACCTTAACCTTTTCACTTCTGGCCAAAGTTCTTTTTCTTCAACTTCAGTAGTCAAGGCTTCAAGTGTCTCTGTGACGTTACCGACCAATTCAGCTTGAACCGGGTAATAAGCATCAATCTCAGCTGTTCTGGCATCAATATGAATAATCGGTTTCATCGCCTCATCGTTCCAATATTTTGGCAAGTACTCGACGAAATCATAGCCGACGGTGATAATGAGATCGGCCAAATCAAACCCGCATAGAACATAATCCCTTGCTTGCATCCCTACTGTATAAAGGGTCAATGGATGGTCGGAAGGTAAAACCCCTTTGGCCATGAACGAATTCACAACTGGAATTTGCTTCGCTTCTGCAAATTTCCGCAAGGCCTCTGTAGCTCCATCACGGATCACGCCATTGCCAGCTAGAATAATCGGCTTTTTAGCGCGATTGATTAATTCTACGGCTTTTTTGATTTCTGCTTCGGCAGGGCGGGATCTTGGCATTGGTGTAACTGGTAGTGGTTCACCTTCTGTATCCATCATTGCCACATCTTCAGGGAGCTCGATATGGACAGCTCCTGGCTTTTCAATGACAGCTGTCTTAAATGCTTTACGGATAATTTCCGGAATCGTATGTGGCACCTTAATTTGTTGATTCCATTTCGTTACTTCCTCAAAAACTCCAATAATGTCCACATATTGATGCGACTCCTTATGAATGCGATCAAGGCCCGCCTGACCTGTGATGGCGACAACAGGTGAATAATCCAGATAAGCATTGCCTATCCCGGTTAATAAATTGGTTGCACCCGGTCCCAATGTGCCCAAACAAACACCTGGCTTTCCAGTTAGCCGACCATAGATGTCTGCCATAAAAGCAGCTGCTTGTTCATGATGAACTAAGATAAATTTAATATCAGAGCCTATTAGAGAATCAACTAAATCCGTATTTTCCTCACCAGGTATTCCAAAAATATACTTAACTCCTTCATTCTCTAAACATCGTACAAACAAATCTGATGCCTTCAAACTATTCCCTCCTCAACCAATTCAATTTCTTTCCTTATATGTTGGCACTGCTTATGAAATATTATGTACCTGAGTGTTTTAAAAACCATTTCGTCTATTTATGAATGTTTTGAGCAAATTCAGAAGCATCACGCCATACTACGGAATTACTCAGTACTAGGAAGATTAGCTTTTTTTAGCAAAAATCGGTCTAGAAATGCGGCACTATTCTTTTAATGGTGATAATGAAGGGAAGCTGTTTTAAAGGAATGAATACAAAAATATCGTAAATGCCCAAAGTATATGTGAGAAGTAGTTACTCGTGGTTTTTAAATCGTGATTGATGAAGAAGCCCTTTTTATTGGAATGATAGGTCGCCAAAATTTGCCGAAGAAGAAAAATACGATAGATAAACAAAGCTGATAACCAAAAGATATATCTTATTGAAGGATCCGCTTTTTTCGCAGTGAGAGGTAAATGGGGGGATCGTCTGCTTCCATATTGCATGTAGAAGCGTGCTAAAAATATCGCTTCTGGTAAGCTGTTCATCCCTGGCAGGTTTGTGATTGCCTCTCGATGGGTGCTGATCTCGTAAATATTGCGCGTGATTCATGAAATCCGTTAGAAAATAGGTGTAAGTTCGTAAACAGTGAAATTAAATCATAATTTTTTTTCGCTGGAGAAAACTAAACGAGCAAGAATAGAAAGGGGAGAATAAGTATGAGTCGTGGTAAAAATTTTAATCACAAAGAAAAAGGACATCCTGGAAACTTACCTAATAATAGAATAAGCGAAGAGAAGGAACACAGTCGACAGTATGAACAGATTGAAGATATTGTTACACATGAAGCTTTTAAAAATCGGGAAAAAGAGGACGAGATGCCTTAATTTACTCAGCAAATTAATCGGGTGGAATAAATGGTTAGATATTTGTGGAATAATCGCTAATTAGTTTGATAAAACAAGGCTTGTGTCCCATCAAAATATTTAGACATTTAAATTTTTCCCGTTCGTAAAAGTACAACTTTTTTGAACGGGTATTTTTGTTTAAAATAGGTAGATTTTACGTTCGTTAAAGTTGAAATACACTTTTGTATGCCTGTAGTTTTGTAAACATAGAGGCATCGCTCAGAACCTGCTTTTCTCCTTAAAAATCTTGATCTATCCTTATTCAAACGTTCCTTTTATTAGCGGAACCTGCTTTTCTACCATCACTTGTCCTCTTGCCATTACTGTATCGATTGTCAATGTTTCCTTTTGCAAAAATACGATATCGGCATCCTTGCCGGTTTGGATGCTGCCCTTGCTCGAAAGCTTTAGCACTTGTGCGGGGTTCGTGGTGATGACCCTCAGAGCTGTTTCCAGCGGGATGCCTTCCTCTAAAACAGAATCACGCACTTCGTGATATAGCGACGATACTTTTCCTACTTGTAGGCCTGCATACTCCCCGTGGCTGTTAAAGAAGGGAAGGCTTGCTTGCCCGTCTGAAGAGAAGGTGATGTGTCCGACTGGAACCCCTTCTTCCAGCATCATGCGCAAGCCCATGCTGCACTTCACTTCGCCTTCCTCCAAAAATTGAGGAATGGTACTTGTGGTAAAGTCTACATATCCGCCTCGCTTTGCGTAATCAATTCCCGCCCTGAATAATTCTTCATTTCGATTGATATGTGTCGGATGGAGCTGCCGAATCGGAATGTCGGTTTTATCTGCAATTTCATGCAGCAAGGAAAGCTTTCCATCTCCGTCCCCTACATGAACTTCTAATATCCCAGCTTTTCCTGAGAGGATACCTCCATTGCGTGCCGCAGCGGCGACTTTAGTCAGTTCCTCAAATGTGGGTTCTGATGATCTATGGTCGGAGATTGCAATCTCTCCAACACCGATAATTTTATCGATTAAAATAATATCGTCTTCGATTTTTCCCGTCAATGTTTTTACTGGCACTTGATAGGAGCCTGTATGAATGAAGCAGGATATACCCTCTTCTTCAAGCGCCCGCGCCTTGGCAAGAAGGCTTTCCATTCTACGCGTAGTTCCGTCCGTACCAAGTAAGCCAACCAGCGTTGTAATACCTGAAGTAGTAATATCAGTGAGCATCAGCTCGGGGGTGCGGGTTTTGAATCCGCCCTCGCCCCCTCCACCGATAATATGAACATGTGAATCTATAAAACCCGGAACAACCAAAAGATTAGTCGCATCAATGATTTGAATAGGGGCAAAGTTGTCAGGAATCTCGATTTTGTCATCTATAAATGCGATTTTATCGTTTGTAATCAATATGTCTTTCCGTCCTAAGTAATTGGGTGAGTATATCTCGCCATTTTTAATTAAAGTAAGCAATTCGTTTCTCCTCCTGTAAATACTGTTTCTTTCTTGTAAATACTGCTATCAGAATGGACCATACCCGATGAAGTGGGCTATGATAACAGCTATTAATCCGATGAGATATTGAATGAGCACCAGCGGCAAAATCCACTTCGCCCACTTTGTCCAAGGAATGCCTGCGATTGCTAAGCCCGCCATTAAGGTGGTAGCGGTCGGGAAAATCATATTTCCGATTCCGTCTGCGAAAGAGAAAGACAACACTGCAGTTTGGCGTGTAATATCCAATAAGTCTGCGAGCGGCACCATAATTGGCATTGTCAGCATCGCATGACCGGTGCCGGACGCTAGAATAAAATGAATAAGAGTTTGGAAGCTGTACATGCCGGCAACGCTTAAAAAGGCCGGGATATGCTGGATAGATTCAGCTACTTGATGCAGCATAGGGTCGACGATATGGCCCTCATTCAATACGACAAGAATGGCCCGTGATACGCCGATTATCAAAGCGCCGCCAAGCAAGGCTGCAGATCCATTAGTAAAGGAGTTGACAATGTGATCTGCAGACAGTTTTCCGATGATTCCAATTACGATTGTCAATAAAATGAATAAGGCAGCGATTTCTGTCATGTACCATTGGAACTTGATGACTCCAAACGCCAAGACGATATAGTTAATTAAAAAAGCTACTAAGATGAGCTTATGTCTCGCTGTTAACTTTGCACTTGATTGCAGCAGGTTTTTCGCTTCTTCTTTTGTATATTTTCCGTAGATTCCTATAGAAGGATTTGTCTTTACCTTCATCGCGTAACGATAGATATAAAGAACGGAAACCAGATAGACAATAACAAATAAAATAAGGCGGAACCCTATGCCTGAGAACATCGGCAATTCTGCGATTCCTTGGGCAAGTCCTACTGTGAATGGATTCATGACGGCAGTCGTAAACCCTGACATTACCCCTACTATGACAATGGCGGTTCCTGTAATTGTATCGAATCCCAGAGCCAACGCCAGGGGAATGATAAGAGGAAGATAAGCCAGTGTTTCTTCTGCCATCCCCATTAAGGAGCCGCCTACAGCGAAAAACAGCATCACGACAGGAATCAATAGCTTTTCACGCGTCGCCAACTTCCGAGCCATTGTCCCGATAAGCACATCAACCGTACCTGTTGCTCTTAAAACACCGAAAAACCCTCCGATAATCAATAAGAAAAAGATAATATTTCCGGCTTCTACCATTCCTGTGTGAATAGCTTTTATCATATCGAACAATCCGACCGGTGCAGATTCTATCCATTTAAAAGAATTGGCGTCTACTGTTGCTCGTCCATCCGCTTCAATCCTTGCATATTCCCCAGCCGGCAAAATGTAAGTGAATAGAGTTGCTATTGCGAGAATGCAGAGCAGTAATACAAAAACATTGATTTTTCTCTCTTTTTTTCCCGTTGTTCCAAGCGAAACAATCTTTTCTTGTGGTTGGCTCATACGTGTCTCTCCTTTGTCTTTAAAATAAATGCATGGAACTAAAACGCTTACAAAATAATTCCGGCCTAGAGACTATCAACTTTTTTTCTCGTATTCTGCTGTTTTCCTCCTTTTCAAATCCATAGGCACTTCACTGATTTATATATGCAAAATCTATGCCAATATTGGTAGATTGATTTTTATGAAAACTTTATGGTTGGATTATATTTTAAGGTCATTATTGGTTCTTTTTGGTGATATAATAGAACCAATTTAAAGACAGGTAGGTGTTTTTATGTCAAAATCATCACTTACTCTTATAGCAGGAAGTGCAAAAACAAAGCAAGCCTTGCAGGAACAGCTGGAACAATTGCTTGGAGACTATATTCATGTTAAAAGCCATGCTACCGATGAGGGAATACCACAGTCACTGGAAGATAAAATTATCTTGTATTCATCAGATACCGCTTATGATAATTCAAGTGCTATGTATAACGTAAATGCCGAGAAAATAATTGTGGGAAAGAGAACAGTTAATCATGAATACATTGACAAACTTTTAAGAATACCTGATGGTTCAGCAGTTTTGGTGGTGAATGATGATGATGATGCCACTATAAGTCTTATTGAATCCTTATATCAGCTTGGTGTCGATCATGTTCAATTTATCCCGTTTCGGAAGGGGATATTGTTTTATGAGGATGTCCAAATTGCCGTTTCACCAGGGGAAACACATCTGTGCCCATCTTACATAAAAGAAGTAATCGATATAGGCGTTCGTCTTTTTGATATAACAACAATTCTGGAAGTTGTAGAATGCTGCGGTTTGAACAAGGATATATCCTCTAAGATTTCAGAAAGGTATATTAGCAATATCATTGAATTACAACGTAAGCTGTTATTTGCAGAGCGGGATGCCAAGCAGATGAGCGAGCACATCCAAAATGTGTTGGGAACTGTCGATGATGGAATATTGGTCGTTAATGAGGAAGGACGGATTACGGTATTCAATAATCGGCTTGCGGCATTGTTTCATGTGGATGCACAAGATGTGGTTAATAAGTATTTAGAGCATGTAATGAATCGCAGGGATATTACCGATTTCATCATGGACGGTAGGGATGAAAGTAAGTTCTTCGACATAAACGGCGTGGACGTCGTAATTTTTCGGTTGCAAATGATGAAAGAAAATACAATTGTCGTAACCTTCAAGAGTGTACATCAAGCTTTTGAAATAGAAAAGACAGCACAAAGAGAAATGCGAAATAAAGGATTTTATACGAAATACTGCTTTGATGATATTATCGGTGAGGATGATGTAATGAAAGATCGTAAGCAGATTGCTAAGAAGCTTGCCTTGTCAGAGCATCCGATTTTGATTCAGGGTGAGACAGGAACAGGAAAAGAACTGTTTGCTCATGCTATTCATGAACATTCATTGCGAAAAAACGGGCCATTTCTGGCTGTGAACTGTAGCGCATTAACAGAAACTTTACTTGAAAGCGAATTGTTCGGCTACGAAGAGGGAACATTTACAGGAGCGCAAAGGGGAGGCAAGAAAGGTTTATTTGAATTGGCGGATAATGGAACTATCTTTTTGGATGAAATTGGCGACATAAGTCTCACAGTTCAATCACATCTGCTGCGCGTTCTACAGGAGGGGGAAATTCGCAGAATTGGCGGCAGAAGAATCATACCCATTAATGTTCGAGTGATTACTGCAACGAATAAAGATCTTCAAGGAAAGATACGTGACGGTTCATTCAGAACAGACTTGTTTTACCGGCTGAATGTACTCAATCTCTACATTCCGTCACTCAATGAGAGAAGAGCGGATATTCCGCTTTTGATAAAGCATCTCATCACAAAGAGTGGGAAGTGGGTAAAGGTAGAGCATGACGTACTGGAGTATTTCATGCAATATAATTGGCCCGGCAACATAAGGGAACTGAAAAGCACAATTGATTACATGCTGACGGTTTGTGAGGGAAATGTCGTGACGAAAAGAGACCTTCCGTCCATGCTAGGACAAGCGGGAGATAGTATGATAACTGAATATTGCGAATGTGAAAGTGTGCTGGAAATGCATGAGCGCGCATTCATCTTGGAAGTAATAAAGCGATGCAACGATAAAGGAAAAGCGGCAAGCAGAGAGTTAATATCTAGTCAAAGCAAAGAATCGGAATTTGTCTTGTCCCCTCAGCAGATCCGGCGCCGCTTGGATATTTTAGAAGGTGAAGGATTTGTGGTTAAAGGCAGGGGAAGGGCTGGCACGAAGATAACTGCTGCCGGAATAGAGTATTTATATTTTCTTAAGTCGAAGTGTTCATGGTAGTGCTAAAGAAAAATGATTCCTGCATGTTGCTTTTGGATGAAAATGAGATAAACATCCCAATTAATTGACTGAGTTGGATATAACGATAGGCAGTGCAAATGAGATAGACATGAATCATAATTTAAAGGGACTGAGGCGTTTTGCTAAGAGAAAGCTGGCGTCAGCTGCCCCTATACGATTTATGGCTGACGAGTTTAAGTCAGCGCAAGTATTAGGGGAATTCTCGTTGCAAGTAAAGGTCCGTCCTTTTGCTAGGGGAGAGTAAAAATCAGATGCTTCGGGGTTTCCTTTCCATAATATCAACACACTATAGTCAGGATGGAATTCTAATACCTTGGAAACTCAATTTTTTGATTCCATAAGTCTTATTTTGGGAAATTTGATAACTAAGCAATGTTGTAGAACGTGATCATAGCTTGATCAATAAACGAGTACGTTCCCTGTTAGGATTGAAACCCTTTCGAGGGAAAACCTAAAATAGCCTCCCTCTAAGGGGGGACATTTCCAATATGTATTAATTATTTATATATCTCCTTCTTCTAGTTTTTTGTTTAAAACCATATAATCATTCTTGTTAAAGGATATCGTTACTCTATCTAATCTATCTCCATTTGGATATAAATATAATTGTTGATTGAATTTTATACCTAAAGGTACGACTGTTTGATAAATAAGATTTAAAATTTTAAAACATTCTAAATCTACTCCTTCTTTCAAATGATTTTTAACATGAATAATTACTACATCTTCAATATTTTCAAATCTAGGTTTTCGGGGAGAAATATTTTGAGCTTTACAAAGTCTTTTTAATAGATTTTGATAATAATCATGATTTTGTTTCAAATAAACCACCTCACATTTCATTTTATGTTATATAATTATGTAAAAAAATACATAATATAGAAATAGAGGGTAATTTTATTAAAATGATTATTTTATCAACACTTTTCATGCTTTTTTCTTTAGTTTTAGTTACTCCAACATTTGCAAGTGAAACATAAAACCACTTTTTCAACTTCTTGATTTCCTTTCCCGATTAAAATAGATATTTCACAAAAGCAAAAAACTTCGCAAAAAAGAAATACGATGATTTCTTCATGCCAAGTTCCATTCTATACCCTAATAACTAAATTGGATTCTTGTTTTATTTACTTAAGTATTCTAAAGTAACTCAAATATATAGTAATTGAAAATCTCAAAATAATAATTCAAAAATCTTCAGATGAATTATACTTTTTTTCGGCCCGTATTTGTTCTACTCTTTTGGGGAACAATTCTGAACATAAGATACAGTGGGACTCTTTTTTCTAATTGCAATTTAGGTATTTATAAATGCAAATCAGTCACTAAAGGCTTTGTTGTCTGAAACTTCAGAATCGCCTAAAGTATAGCTATTGAATAAATAGTTGTCAACATCGTTATGTATGCGCTCACATGAGTATTGTCATATACAGATTGACAACTTATGTATCCTAAAGTATATACTTATTGAGTCGTAGGGAAAATAAAGGGGAGGGACATCTATGAATAATCAAGTTAGCCAGATCAATAATTTTTCTATGGGGAAATTAACTTCTTTATTGGTTCTCATGCATAATACAGAAATGGTAAAAGAAATTGAACAAGAACTTATATCTAGAGGGTGCCAGTATACAGTTGGAAAAGTTGGTGCCATGGATTTATCTAAAGTAGTTTCCGCGATTGAGACGAGTGCTAAAACAAACAATGTAATAAATTCTAATTCGTATAGAGAGGTTCATGCTCTTTATCATGCAATATTAGAGGCGATGCAAGGAGTAAGCAGAGGAACCCTACAATTAGGCGATATTTTGCGTACTGTTGGTTTAACTTTTTCAATTGTTAGAGGAAATATTGACTTTTCTGGATACAATGGAGAATGGATTAGTGTATTTGTATATGGAACTATAGGTGCTCCAAAAAAAGGATTCGAACATGATGCATTAGGATTTGGATTTAATCATATATAAAAAAACGACCCAAATTATTTAAGTTTCAAATAATTTTTAATATTTTTAGAAAAACAATTGACAAAACATTCAGATAAGGCGATACTCTTATTAGGTGCCATACTAGTTATACTTTAAGTCGTACACCTTAAAGTATATAGTCATTTAGGTTTCATAGTTATTTAGGATTGATTTCAATGTTTAAACTTATAGTTAAAGCCCATAGTTAATAGATTATAGGGGGCTATATCAAAAGAGGAATACATTTCTCTTTTGATATAGCCCCCTTTTTATTTTCAAAAAGTAAGGTGATTTTATTATATAAAGGAGTGATGATAATGTTTATTCAAATAGACGGGAATTCATTAACGTATGATCAAATTCATCAAGTTATTCATGAGGGTTATTCCGTTAAAATTAGTAGTGATGCTCTAGAAAATATAAAGAAAAGCAGAAATATAGTTGAGGAAAGTATTATCAACAACAAAGTAATCTATGGTGTTAACACAGGATTTGGGAAATTTAGTGATACGGTAATTTCAAAGGATGATTTAGCTGACTTACAAATCAATTTAATTCGAAGTCATGCTTGTGCCCTTGGGGAGCCATTTTCTTTGGAGGTAAGCAAAGTTATGCTGCTTCTCAGAGCGAATGCATTAGCAAAAGGATTTTCAGGCATTCGTCTGGAAACTCTGCAGTTACTAATTGATTGTTTAAATCACAATATTGCTCCTGTTATTCCAAGTCAAGGATCATTAGGAGCAAGTGGTGATTTGGCTCCTTTATCACATCTAGCATTACTATTAGTTGGAGAAGGCGAAGCTATTTACAATGGTGAAAAAATGTCAGGGGGAGAAGCACTAAAGCAAGCAGGTCTTGAACCGATAAAATTACAAGCAAAAGAAGGCCTAGCTTTAATAAATGGAACTCAAGCTATGACAGCTGTGGGTGTAGTTGCATATATGGAAGCTCAAGAGCTTGCTGATCTTGCAGATGGTATAGCTGCATTAACATTAGAAGGCCTTCAAGGAATTGTTGACGCTTTCACTCCAGAATCTCATTCAGTAAGACCTTATCCAGAACAGCAAAAAGTAGCTGGAAGAATTCTTTCTTATCTTGAAGGTAGTCAATTAACGACCACTCAGGGACAAATTCGAGTACAAGACGCTTATTCATTACGATGCATACCACAAGTACATGGTGCTGTTCAACAAGTTTTAAATTATGTAAAAGAGAAACTAACCATTGAAATAAACTCGGCAACGGATAACCCATTAATATTCTCAGATAGTGGAAAGGTTATCTCTGGAGGAAACTTCCATGGCCAACCGATTGCTTTCGCAATGGACTTTCTTGGTATAGCAATGTCAGAAATAGCAAGTATTTCTGAAAGACGAATTGAACGATTGGTAAACCCTCAACTAAATGATTTACCAGCATTTTTAAGTCCAGATCCTGGTCTTCAATCAGGTTTAATGATTACCCAATATGCTGCTGCATCACTAGTTTCAGAGAATAAAACATTAGCTCATCCTTCTAGTGTAGATTCTATTCCATCCTCAGCTAACCAAGAGGACCATGTGAGCATGGGGACAACGGCTGCACGTCATGCTTACCAAATTATTCAGAATAGTCGCAAAGTCCTTGCTATAGAAGCCATTTGTGCTGCTCAAGCTGCAGATTTTAGAGGTTCAAATAAGTTAGCACCTGAGACAAAAAGAGTTTATTCAAAAATAAGAGAAGCTGTTCCAACTATTACACAAGATCGTATCTTCTCACTTGATATTGAAAGATTAGCTAAGTTACTAAAAGAGGACGTACGGGAAGTTAATTATCAATTGATGCATTGATAAAATTACATGGATATTTTTTTAATATAAGGTTTCTCAAAGGGTAATTATGACACCTAAACATAAAATTTATAAAATTAAGAACAGTTAATGACGCTTTTTATGAATTGTGTCTCAGTAGAGTTAAAAAAAAGTAGATTTTTTCTAAGAAATTATTAGTTTCTATAAATTCAAAAAATCTAGTTTCAGATATTTTCATGTTAATAGGGGAGGAAATATAAATGAAAACTGAACAAAGAGTAATTAGAGCACCTCGTGGAAAAGAACTAAACACTAAAGGGTGGGTGCAAGAAGCTGTTCTTCGTATGTTAATGAACAATTTAGATCCAGAAGTAGCAGAACATCCAGAAAAGCTAGTTGTATACGGAGGAATCGGAAAGGCTGCACGTAACTGGGAAGCATTTGATCGTATCGTGTCATCTTTAAAAGACTTAGAAGAAAATGAAACTTTATTAGTGCAATCAGGAAAACCTGTTGCTGTTTTCAAAACCCATAAAGATGCACCACGTGTCCTGTTAGCTAATTCAAATATTGTGCCAGCATTTGCTAATTGGGATAAATTCCATGAACTTGATAAAAAAGGGTTAATGATGTACGGCCAAATGACGGCAGGAAGTTGGATCTACATTGGAAGTCAAGGAATTGTACAAGGTACGTATGAAACGTTTGCTGAATGTGCGAATCAACATTTTAATGGCGATCTAGCAGGTACTATTACCGTAACAGCTGGGTTGGGAGGCATGGGAGGAGCTCAGACTCTAGCAGTTACGATGGCAGGCGGCGTAGTGATTGGCATTGATGTCGATCGATCACGCATCGAAAAACGGATTGAAACTCGTTATTGTGACGTCGTGTTAGAAAACTTAGATGAAGCGATTGCGTTAGCTAAAGAAGCAAAGGATGCGGGTAGACCTCTTTCGATTGGTTTAGTAGGGAATGCAGCCGAAGTTCTTCCAGAAATGCTTAAACGCAACTTTATCCCAGACATTGTGACAGATCAAACATCTGCACATGATCCACTAAACGGTTATTTACCAGTAGGGTTTACTTTAGAGCAAGGGGAAATTTTACGTAACAACAATTCAGAAGAGTATGTAAAAAAATCAAAAGCAAGTATGGCTCAACACGTGCAAGCCATTTTAGATATGCAAAAAAGAGGTTCAATCGCTTTCGATTACGGCAATAATATTCGTCAAGTAGCGCTTGATGAAGGAGTGAAGGATGCGTTCGATTTTCCAGGATTTGTGCCAGCTTATATCCGTCCTCAATTTTGTGAAGGAAAAGGACCTTTCCGATGGGTTGCCTTATCAGGAGATCCAGAAGATATTTACAAAACAGATGAAGTGATTCTACGCGAATTCTCATATAATACGCATCTTTGTAACTGGATCAAAATGGCGAGAGAAAAAATTGAGTTTCAAGGATTACCAGCACGTATTTGTTGGTTAGGTTATGGAGAACGAGCAAGATTCGGGAAAATTATTAATGACATGGTTGCATCTGGAGAGCTTTCAGCACCTATCGTCATTGGAAGAGACCATTTAGATGCCGGTTCTGTTGCTTCACCAAATCGTGAAACAGAAGCAATGAAAGACGGAAGTGATGCTGTATCAGACTGGCCTATTTTAAATGCATTAGTGAATACAGCAGCAGGAGCAAGTTGGGTATCTGTTCACCACGGTGGTGGTGTGGGTATGGGTTATTCTCTTCACGCTGGTATGGTAGTTGTAGCAGATGGAACGGAAGATGCTGCACAACGTCTGGAACGTGTTTTAACAACAGACCCTGGTATGGGTGTTGTTCGTCATGTTGACGCAGGCTATGATTTAGCGATTCAAACTGCAAAAGAAAAGGGTATGAACATTCCATCATTAGATTAAGAGGAGTGAAAGCATCGTGAAATCAATTACGTATATTAAACGTGCATCGCAAGTGGTGACGGTTAAGGGTGGCAGTAAGGAACCAAAGCGTGGCCAAGCCATGTCAGACATCGGTATCATTGAAAATGGTAGCGTTATTATAGAAGGTGGAACGATTACGTTTGTTGGGTCAGATGTCGAAGCTGAACAATATATTTCAACTATAGATGGAAAAGTATCAACGATTGACGCCTCGGGGAAAGTCCTAACCCCGGGGTTGATCGATCCCCATACACATCTTGTATTTGCTGGAAGCCGTGAAAAAGAACTAGAAATGCGGTTAAACGGAGCGAAGTATATTGATATTTTAAAAGCTGGTGGAGGTATCCTTCAGACCACAACAAGTACAAGAGAAGCATCCGAAGAACAATTAATTGAAGAATCGTTGAAACGGTTGAATCGTTTTTTACAATATGGTGTTACGACTGTTGAATCTAAAAGTGGGTATGGATTGACACTTGAAGATGAATTGAAACAGCTTCGAGCAACGAAAAGGCTGAACGAGCAGCATCCAATTGACCTTGTTTCTACTTTTATGGGAGCTCATGCTATTCCGGTTGACTATAAGGAAAACCCAGATGAGTTTGTGCGTCTTGTGATCGAAGAAATGATTCCAAAGGTTGCCGAAGAAAACCTAGCTGAGTTTTGTGATGTTTTTTGTGAAGAAGGAGTCTTTACGATAGAGCAGTCGGAGCGAATTCTTGAGGCAGGAAAGAACTTCGGATTAAAGCCTAAAATACACGCTGATGAAATTGTCCAATTTGGTGGGGCTGAACTTGCAGCAAAGGTAGGAGCTGTTTCAGCAGATCACTTATTACAAGCTTCTACTGAAGGAATTAAGCAAATGGCTGAAAGTGGAGTGATTGCTGTCTTATTACCAGGAACTGCTTTCTTTCTTATGGAAAAGCCTGCAGATGCAAGAAAAATGATCGAATCCGGTGTACCTGTTGCTCTTTCGACAGATCGCAATCCAGGATCATCTCCTACTGAGTCATTACCATTTGTCATGAACTTAGCATGTTTGACGATGAAAATGACACCAGCAGAAGTTTTAACGGCTTGTACGATTAATGCAGCTCATGCAATTGGAAGAGCTGATCAAATCGGAAGTATCGAAGTAGGAAAAAAGGCAGATCTTGTTTTATTTGATGCACCAAATTACCAAACGTTACAGTATAACTATGCAGTAAATCTAGTTGATACTGTTCTTAAAAGTGGAAAAGTGATCGTAGAAGGTGGAATTCTGCAAAAAGTGCCAGTATCCACAACATAATTGCCCTTCTTTTCATTGACTGCGCTTGCCATTAGACAAATTTTAAAGTTAGAACCGTATCATATTGAATAGGATACGGTTCTAACTTATTTATCTGTTTTAGCTTTAGGGTTTTATTCGTTTAAATAACTTATTGTACTAGGCGGATCACAAGGGCGTGAAACAGCTACCGCTAAAGGAGTCACTATTTGTATTGAAGAAGCAGCCAAGAGAAAAGGGATTGAGTTAAAAGGTGCACGTGTTACAAATGTATTCAATGCTATTAATATAGAAGTATCTGTTTCTTCATAAAAAGTAAAAACGAACTTCTAAAAGTGTAAGT
Organism: Peribacillus butanolivorans; assembly: GCF_001273755.1. Lineage (GTDB taxonomy): Bacteria > Bacillota > Bacilli > Bacillales > DSM-1321 > Peribacillus > Peribacillus butanolivorans. The sequence continues at coordinate 30,701 of NZ_LGYA01000007.1, read as the reverse complement.
TCGTTTTTTTTTTGCCTGTGCGCTCTTTAGCTTCAAAACTCTTGCTTCATCTTCCATATTACACGCACAGAAATAACTGCTTCACTTCATTATTATTTGTTTCGTTTTTTCTTTTCGACCTTGAGTCTACCTTAGCCGCCTCTTCTTTATGACTAGACGAAGGAGTGTAGGCAAGTAGTTGTTCTGGAGACACATAGGCGGATGAGGTCCATTGTGCACCTCTAAAGACCCTCTCAATACCCACTAGATTTATTTAACAGTGACCGCAAAGCGTACCCATCGATTGTGGGACAATTTCATTTTTTTAAAAAAGTTTGCTGGAAATTACTTTTGACATTTCGGTAACGGCTTGAACCGTTGATAGATAAGGGTTTACAGAGGGTAGGTGGCCCTTTTATATGGGGCACCATTCTAACATGCATACTCTAGTTTTCCGCCCCACGTCATTTGAATTTCTATTCATTCTTTGTTAAGGTAATTAAGTACTTCATGGGTTATATGTTTAGTCAAGTGCAAAGACTAAAGAAAACTCTAAGTGAAAAACCATTTATATTTCAGTTGGTATATGCTGTGTCTGCTAGTTTCCTCAGTTATAATTGTACCTCTTTTCCCTACTTGAAATGCTCAATTAATTAGACACATATTGAATTACTTATGGGAATATAAAATTTTTTTCCTATGCGCTTTGTGTTAAGTGAAAGCGTCACTTCCTCCTTTGTTTAGGTTATGAAGTACTTCAGGGGTTAGATGTTTAGTCCATTGATTGGACCAAAGAAAACTCTAAGTGAAAATCATTTATATTTCAGTTGGTATATGCTGTGCCTGCTAGTTTCCCCAGATGGGATTACACCTCTTTTCCCTACTTGAAATGCTCAATTAATCACACATATTTGTTTCAAGCAATATACTTATGGGAATTATAAATTATTTTTTCGTACTTTGTGTCTAGTACAAGCTGGCGATCATTAAACTGCGTCAAGTCCGCTTTTATTAAAAAAAACTGATACGGGACAGAGAAAAATATAGGACGTATCGTTTATAGCCATTTTCATTTATTTCAAGGTACTTTTGTTTTTATATTGATTACTCGCATAAAACGGGGGAATTCAGCAAAACTGAATATCATATGGGCAAATATTAGAATGAGGTGACTCGATGGAGCCGTATGTAGAAGTCAGAAATGTCTCGAAAATATTTGGCAAATCTCCAAAAGCAGCGACAGATTTATTGATGCAGGGTAAAACAAAGAAAGAAATATTGAAAGAAACAGGACAAACAGTCGGTGTTAATAATGTCAATTTTGAAATTTACCCTGGTGAAATTTTTGTCATTATGGGGCTGTCCGGAAGTGGGAAGTCAACTTTAATCCGCATGTTTAATCGTTTGATTGATCCAACAATTGGAGAAATCTTAATTGGGAATGAAGATATCGTGAAGATGAACGCGGCCCGATTAAGAGAAGTCAGGCAAAAGAAAATAAGCATGGTCTTTCAGAACTTTGCTTTATTTCCGCATAAAACGATATTGGAAAACGCTGAGTTTGGGCTCGAAATTCAAAAAGTAGATCCAACAAAACGTCAAGAAAAAGCGATGAAGGCTCTTGAAGCCGTTGGATTAAAAGGCTACGAAAATCAGCTTCCATCACAGCTTAGTGGCGGAATGCAACAAAGGGTTGGGTTAGCTCGGGCACTCGCAAGCGATACTGATATTCTATTGATGGATGAAGCCTTCAGTGCTCTTGATCCATTAATACGTAAAGATATGCAGGATGAATTGCTGGAAATCCAAGATCAGTACAAAAAAACGATCATTTTCATTACCCATGATCTTGATGAAGCATTAAGAATTGGGGATAGAATTGCTCTAATGAAAGATGGAAGTGTGATTCAATTGGGAACGCCTGAACAAATCATGATGAATCCAGCCAATGAATTTGTCGAGAAGTTCGTTGAAGATGTTGATCTATCAAAGGTACTTACAGCCTCTCACGTGATGATACGGCCGGAGAAGATCGCGGTAGACAGAGGTCCGAGGGTTGCACTGGAAATCATGCGTAAACAAGGGTATTCCAGCATTTTTGTTGTGGATAGAAAGAAGAAGTTATTGGGGGCCGTGACTGCTGAACAGGCTCGTCAAGCAATGAGCAATAACCAATCGATTTCTGAAGTAATGACAACTGATATCCCAACTGTTAAAGAGGATGAATTGCTTGGAAACCTTATGGATGTGATGGCAACTTCAAGTCTGCCAATATCAGTCATTGATGATGAGAATAGAATTAAAGGAATTCTTCTTCGCGGGGCCGTAATTGGCGCCTTAGCAGGTAATAAAGATTCCTTGAATGAAATGGAGAGTGAATAATTCAATGAATATTCCGAAAATCCCACTGGGAGCTTGGGTCGATTCTTTAGTGGATTGGATAACTATTGTATTTGCTGGATTATTTACACTTATTACGAATGTGATTGAGGGTCTATTGGATATCCTGGTGGATGTAATGAGTGTAGGACCTTCCATCGTGTTAATTATTATTTTAACCCTTTTGGTTACCTATACAAGCAAATGGCCATTAGGAATATTTACATTCATCAGCTTACTATTAATCGATAATCTTGGTTATTGGGAATCAAGTATCCAAACACTGGCTATCGTAATATTGTCAGGTTTCCTAACCATTCTGATAGGGATACCTATCGGAATATGGTGTGCCCAAAATAAAACAGTGCGAAAGATCGTTACCCCGATATTGGATTTCATGCAAACGATGCCTGCATTCGTTTATTTGATTCCATCCATATTGTTCTTTGGAATAGGAGTAGTGCCAGGGATCATTGCGTCATTCATTTTCGCAATCGCACCGACAATCCGTATGACCAATCTTGGTATTCAGGAAGTGCCTAATGATTTGATTGAAGCATCGGATGCTTTTGGTTCAACCAGCAGCCAAAAGTTATTCAAGGTACAAATACCATTGGCAACTCCAACGATTATGGCAGGCGTTAACCAAAGTATCATGTTAGCTCTATCCATGGTTGTTACAGCTTCATTAGTTGGAGCACCTGGACTTGGAGCGGATGTTTACCGGGCTGTCAGCCAAATTAATGTGGGACAAGGATTTGAAGCAGGATTATCCATCGTAATCATTGCAATCATACTCGATCGTATCACGCAAAACCTTCGTAAACCAGCTTACGAACATATCGTTAACAGGAAAATCATTTTTACAATACTGGCCTTACTAGTTGTGGGTACTGCACTATTCAGTGCTTTTACAAAAGATACGGCTGTAAAAGGGGATAAAAATAGTTTTGCTGCCAAAGCCAATTATGAAATCATCGGAATTGAACCTGGAGCAGGATTGATGAAGTTGACTAAAACGGCTATAGATGATTATAAGCTGGATGATTGGAAGTTGGTTGAAGGGTCTTCGGCGGCAATGGTTGCTGAATTGAAAAAAGCGATTGATAAAAAAGAACCAATCGTCGTTACAGGATGGTCACCGCATTGGATGTTCTCGAAATATGACTTGAAATATCTCGAAGATCCGAATGAATCCTTTGGCGGGGCTGAAAATATCAATTCGATTGCCAGAAAAGGCCTCGAGCAAGATGCCCCCGGCGCTTATAAAATTCTTGATCAATTCTTCTGGGATACTAAAGATATGGAAGATGTAATGGTCAAAGTTACTGAAGGAATGTCTCCTTCAGAAGCAGCAGAAAAATGGATAAGCGAAAATCAGGACAAAGTATCCGAATGGACCAAAGGTGCTAAATCAGGAAATGGCGAAAAAATCAAACTTGTCTATGTTGCATGGGACACGGAAATTGCCAGTACAAATGTGATTGGCAAGGTTCTAGAGAAGAATGGTTATGATGTAACATTAAGTCAAGTTGAAGTGGGACCAATGTTTGCTGGCGTTGCAAACGGAAGTGCGGATGCAATGGTAGCTGCATGGCTTCCAGGTACACATATTGAATACTATAATAAGTATAAAGCTGACATGGTTGACCTTGGACCAAATCTAAAAGGAACAAAAAATGGTCTGGTCGTACCAGATTATGTCGATATTGATTCAATTGAAGATTTGAAATAAGAAAAAACGAGGGGTTTTCGCACATGAAAATTCCTCGTTTTTTTGTGATGAAAATGTTTTAGGGAGGAAATTTTACAATAACTTATATGAGCCTAAAATGTTGAATTAAAAGAGTTAAACCTTTAATAATTACATGCACTAAGGATTGCTGGCTAAAGGGAAGTGTATAAAGAGAAAAAGAATAAACGAATCCTAATTAATAGAAACAAATTTATTTTTCAATTCCTCTTCAGATACCACGATTTTGCCTCGCAAATCTTCGGAAAGTAATACATAGCTTTTCACTCCTATGAACTTTGAATCGGAAATAATAAAGAACTTTGTTCCCTTTTTGTACGTAGAAGGATAATCTTCAATTAACTTTAACATCTTCATCTTTTTTCCACCTTGAATATCCATTTACTAATTAGAATCTAACAACTTTCTTTATACTGGTAACCTCATATTATCAATTTAGTCTTCAACTATTTGGCCTATTTTAAAAATGAAATCACGGATATTGAATTTAAATAAATATCCTTGAATTAATAATCCAATATAAGTATTTACTAGTCAAGAATACATTTAAGTAAATATCTTTGAATATTTTAAGAAATCAGATGAAAACCGGCAAGGTGAGGTTCACCAACTGGATCACCCAACAAGGTTTTACTATTTGGATCATTTCTTTCATGTATTTACTGCTAAATTGTGGGGATTACTGTTTTTCTTTTTAATTGTCTATTATAAATATTCTTAAACTTTCCGTAGAATAACCTTTAATTGAATGCTAAAATTTAGTTGGAAAACCGGTTTCTCTAATACATAAGAAAAAATGGGATGTAACGGATGTAGATGTAGCCAACCACTTGGGTGCTTCCAAAGTAACTGTATCGTTAGTCAGTTCATTAAAGATCCAGTGTTTGTATAAGGAATTTGGTCAACGGTACTATCATCGTAATCCGTTTAAAAAGAAAGTGGGAAAATATATGAAACCAATAATATTTGATGTTGATACTGGGGTTGATGATGCCTTAGCGATGGCATACGCATTAAACTCTCCTGAATTGGACGTGCTAGGCTTTACAACTTGCTTTGGTAACGTGTCCGTAGATGAATCGACTCGTAATACGCTGGCAGTTTTGGAAAAGGTAGAAAAGAATATTCCTGTTTATAAAGGAGCCAATCAAACATTGGTACGTGGAATGAAGAAAAAGTATCCAAAGCATGTTCATGGAGAAGACGGTTTAGGAAATACACTTAAGAATGAACCAACTATTCAAGCATCACCGGGAAATGCAATCGATTTTATAATCAATCAGGTGAAAAGTCGCCCTCATGAAATAACGATTATTGCAGTTGGACCGTTAACTAACATCGCTTTGGCCATTAAAAAAGCACCTGAAATTATTTCACTTGTTAAAGAGGTAGTGATAATGGGTGGTGCAGTAAAAGTACCAGGCAATGTAACGCCGTACGCTGAAGCCAATATCGTATCTGATCCTGAATCAGCTGATTATTTGTTTTCCTCAGGGATGCCAGTCACCGTTGTGGGACTTGATGTAACACATCAAACGTTTTTACTAAGATCAAAGCTTGATGAATGGCGTTCGACTGGAAAAGGGACTGCCCAATTCTTTGCAGAAATGACCGAATTTTATATGAAGTCTTATGAAACTTTCAATCCAGGTATTGGAGGTTGTGCTCTTCATGATCCACTCGCAGTTGGGGTTGTGATTGATCCAAGTTTTGTGACTACAGAATGGATGAACGTCAAGGTTGTGACTGAAGGAGAAGAGACAGGTAGAACAATCGGTCAACATGAAGGTGTGGCAAGGATTCGCGTCTGTACAAAAGTAGATGCAGATCGATTTGTGAAACATTTCTTGGAACGAGTTATATAAGGACATGGACTCATGATGTGAGGCTCTAGCTTTGAACTTAAAAGAATATCGATTACTCTGCATGGGGATAACTAGTTAAGAGATATGCTCCGTTTGATACTTTTCAAGGTTAGCGGTTTTAACGTTTCATATTCACCTAAGGATCGTATTAATCGACGGCTATAGGTAATAAACCAGCATTATATTTGCTGGTAAAAGGGCATCCTTTCATTTGGATGTCCTTTTTCGATTTTCTTCCTGAAATGTTTTCATGTTGATTACAGGTAACGCACAGTATTTTTAATAGCGCGGGTGGAGTCCAACTTAATACTACAATCTCTTTAGGAAAAACACTTAAACGATATTGCCTTTTTTGTTTTTTAAAATTTAATCAATCGTTTGATTAATATAATTGGAAGGATTAGTGAAAGTCTAAAGTCACTATTTTATGGGGAAAGGAAATATATTTTCCATAACAGTCACATATTCGTGGGCATAAAGTTTTTATACTTATTAAAATGTAAAATATCCAAAACGGGTTTGCTAAAAAAAACAGGTATTTAGACTTTTTATAATGGTATATTCAGGATTTTTTATCTAATCATAATTTACCATTTTTCGAGTTTTTACTTATTTATATGGCAGAAATTGTATGGTTACATTAGAATGTAACTAAATTAGATTAAAGGAGGAGTTTTACTATGTCACAAATTCGCGTAACACCTTCAGAACTGAAAGATGTAGCTAGACAATATGATAATGAGAGCCAACAGGTAACGGATATCATTGGTCGTTTAGATAAAATGAGGGACCATTTAACTGGTATTTGGGAAGGGTCTTCAAGTGAGGCTTTTGTAGGTCAATACGAAGAATTAAAACCTTCATTCATGGATATGGCTCGTTTGCTAAATGAAGTTTCTCAACAATTGGATAGATCAGCTCAAATCCTTGAAGATACAGATAATCAGATTGCTAGTCAAATTCGCGGATAATTAGAAAGTAAAAGAGATAAGAAGTTTTTAGGAAAAAGCGCCGCGATTCTAAAAGAAGATCGTGGTGTTTTTTTGCTTTAAAAGAGGTGATTTCCATTTATATTCAATTAACAATTGATTTAAAAAGGTATACGGGTGAAGTATTTGACTTGCAAGTGTCGAATTACCGTTCAATCAAGAAAGTTGTGGAGATTGTCTGGCAGGTAAAAAATATAGCTTGTACACCAAAGGAAGGGTATTGGGTACGAGTCCAGAATAAAGAGTTCGTTTGTTCCGGGTATGACACATTACTTGATAGTGGAATTACGACAGGAGACCGGCTAGAGATCCTATAGTGTGGTTAAGTGTGGACTGGATATAGGAAAAAAGTCTAAAGCCCTTTAGCAGGGGTAAAGGAGTACATAGAATGGATGAGAATAAATCATCATATTTGGAGAAACGAACAGAAGCTGTAATGAAGAAGGATGATAATGGGTATGTGTTTGTTTTCCAACGAGCTAAACTATTGATGCAGAACCCATTGGAATTACAGCTAATTCATGAGGTGGATGATGCTCTCCAGAAACATATTGACGTAACAGAGGACGAGGTGCAGGTAAGGGTAATTCTACCAGCCTCTTTTTTTGCTTTTTCTAAGGCAAATAATAAAAATCTGATAGGACGATGGTTATCGTCCTATCAGATTGTAAAGAAAATTAGAAATCATGAATTAACGCGTTTGCAACTAGTAGTCTGTCCAGAAAATATAGTGTTTGACCCAAGTTTGGCCCCTTATTTTCTCCATTATGGAGTAAAAGACAGTCTACCTCCTTATGAGGAAATTCAAGATCAGTTATTTCAAGAAACAAAGGCAACAATCGCAACACTTGTGGATGGGCAGTATACATTTGAACAGTATCTGCTTTACTATAAAACCCTTAAACTATCGAAGGAATCACAGAGTATAGTAACAGCAGAGACTTGGGATGAACTGGGTTTGCTTATTCAAAGTCAGATAGATGCTTTAGAGAGCGAAGAAAAAACATTTGTTCATATCCCTGAGAAAAAGTGGAAAATAGAACGTTATACACTTTGGGGAACTGTGATTGCTATAGTTCCGCTGCTGTTCTTTACGATTTACACATTATTCTTTTCCCACCCAAGGCAGGAAGCATATGTGGAAAGCGGGGAAAGTTTTTTAAAACAAAAATACAGTGAAGTCATTGACCGCTTGGAAAATTACAATCCGAAAAGTATGCCGTATGTCGTTCAATATGAACTGGCGAAGTCCTACGTCACTTATGAACCGTTGAAGGGAGTTGCAAGGAAAAATGTGGAAAATGCAATCACTTTGCAGACTGATAGTCAGTATCTCTTATATTGGATTTATATAGGCAGGGGCATGACCGAGGATGCGATCGATTTGGCGAGAATCATGGAGGATCGCGAATTGATTATGTACGGTTTGGTCAACCAGAAAGAAGAAATTAAGTTAGACGATAAACTTTCTGGAGAAGAAAGAGAGTCGCGAATTAAAGAAGTCGATAATGAGCTGACACAATATGAAAAAGAAAAAAAGGAATTGGATAAGCAAATGAAGGAGGTCGAGGAACAGAAAAATCAGGACCAGCAAAATGTAGTGGAACCAGAAGCTAAACCGACTGTAACAGAGGGAGAGAAAAAAGAGCCTGCCTCAGAAGGAAAAGAAGAAAGTAAGGAATCATCGGAAAAATCATCTGAAGAAAAAGAAAAAGAGAAAAGCAAAGAGTGAGCGTTTACAGGCCTTTTGCGGGGGTGAGATTTAATGAGTTTATTATGGATTTATTTTAAGGATACATACCAATCCTATACAATCAAGGATATTCATGCTGGTCCAATCACAATTGGATCATCACATCAGGACACGATTACCGTTTACTCTATTCCTTTCGACCAAGGCCATATTGAGCTGAGGAAACATGAAGAGCTTGATGAATATGAGGTTTATAGAGGAGACAAAAAGATTGGGGATGTAAAGCCGTTCCAGTCTTTTACTTTCCATGAGGGTTTAGAAGCAGTTGAGATATTTTACGTGGCAGGGGAATTGGAAGAAAGCCTCTATTATATTGGCAATTCGAAAGAAATTTCTTTATCAGCCAAAGCGGGAGCGACTATCCGTAAAGAAGGATTGGATTCTGAAAATGCCTTTTCCATTGTCCTTCGTCAAGGGCAGTGGCTGCTCATACCAAATGATGGACGTCTTTTTCTGAATGGCGAAAAAGTAAATAATACGGTTGCTATTCAAAATGGCGATTTGATTTGCTGGCCAAATATGGTGCTGAGGTTACTTGAAGGCGACTTATTGATGATTAATAGTGCGGATAGTTATGAAACATCCTTATCTAAAATATTGCAACCAATCTCCGAAATGAAGAAAAGCTATCCACAGTATCGACGGACACCAAGGATGATCTATGAATTGCCGGATGAGAAAGTGACGATATCATTTCCAAGCCAAGAATCGGAAGATAATAATCGAGGGTTATGGCTAATTCTTATGCCTCCGTTAATGATGCTGATTGTCATGGGGGTCATCACACTTATTCAGCCAAGGGGAATTTTCATCATCATATCGATTGTGATGTTCACAACAACTTTAGTTACCTCGACGGTGCAATATTTTAAAGACAAAAAGAAGCAAAAGTTCAGAGCTGAAAAACGTCAACGTGTGTATACACGCTATCTGGAGCAAAAGAGAGAAGAGTTACAAGAGCTTTCTGAACAGCAAAAGAAAGTGTTGCTCTATCATTATCCTTCTTTTGAAAAAATGAAGCGTCTAACTGATAACATTAGCCACCGAATTTGGGAGCGGACATTAGAAAGTGAAGACTCCCTCCACTTTAAGATTGGGACGGCGACGATACCATCGAGTTATGAGGTGGCGGTAAATAGCAACGATATGTCAAATCGGGATATAGATGATTTACTTGAGCAGTCTCAGGAACTTGTGGATATTTACAAAAACCTGGATGACCTTCCGTTAACCATTGATTTATCAAGCGGCTCTATGGGCCTTGTAGGAAAGGAATCCATTGTCAAACGGGAGCTGCAACAGCTGATTGGCCAACTGGCTTTCTTTCACAGCTATCATGATGTTCGATTTGTGGCGATTTTCCCGGAACAGGATTACCGAGAATGGGAATGGATGAAATGGCTCCCTCATTTTCAACTGCCACATGCATATGCCAAAGGCTTTATTTATAATGAGCAATCACGTGACCAGCTTTTGTCTTCGATTTATCAGCTTCTTAGGGAAAGAGATTTGGATGAGAACAAAGGGAAAGTAAGGTTTACTCCTCATTTTGTTTTTATTGTCACGGATCGAACTTTAATTTCTGAGCATGTCATTCTAGAATATTTAGAAGGTAAAGCAGACCATTTAGGTATTTCAACGATTTTTGCTGCGGATGCAAAAGAGAGTTTGACAGAGAATGTCCATACGCTTGTGAAGTATATAAATGATCGTGACGGTGAGATTCTCATTCAGCAAACGAAGGCGGTTCATACTCCTTTTACCCTCGATAAGCATACAAAAGAAGGAAATGAGCGTTATGCCCGCTTGCTTAGGTCGCTTGATCATCAAAAAGGCATGAACAATTCGATTCCAGAAACGGTATCATTCCTAGAATTGCTGAAAGCGCGAGAGGTGGGAGAGTTGCCTATCAGTCAAAACTGGCTGACCAATCAATCCTCCAAATCTTTGGCGGTGCCAATTGGATTAAAAGGAAAAACTGATAGGGTCGAATTGAACTTACATGAAAAGGCACATGGGCCTCATGGTTTGGTAGCTGGGACAACTGGTTCAGGGAAAAGTGAATTACTGCAGACCTATATCCTGTCGTTAGCCGTTCACTATCATCCCCATGAAGTTGCGTTTTTGCTTATTGACTATAAAGGTGGGGGGATGGCACAGCCCTTTAAGCAGATTCCTCATTTACTTGGGGTTATCACAAATATTGAAGGAAGCAAAAACTTCAGTGCCCGGGCGCTTGCCTCAATCAATAGCGAGTTGAAGAAACGCCAGCGCCTGTTTGACCGGTACGAGGTCAATCATATCAACGATTACACGTATTTATATAAAGAAGGGAAAGCAGATGAGCCGCTGCCGCATTTATTTTTAATATCAGATGAGTTTGCCGAACTAAAAAACGAAGAACCTGATTTCATCCGTGAATTAGTTAGTACGGCACGAATTGGACGGAGCTTAGGTGTTCACTTAATCTTGGCTACCCAAAAGCCGGGCGGTGTCATTGATAACCAGATTTGGAGTAATGCCCGTTTTAAAATTTCCTTAAAGGTGCAGGATGCCAATGATAGTAAGGAAATTTTGAAAAATAGCGATGCAGCAAATATTACCGTCACCGGTCGGGGATATTTGCAGGTAGGAAATAATGAGGTGTACGAACTGTTTCAGTCAGCTTGGAGCGGAGCCCCTTATTTAGAGGATACCGTTGGATCTGAGGATGAAGTGGCTTTCGTCACAGACCTTGGCCTTGTTCAAATCTCAAATGTAGCAGAACACATTACTAATAAGAGGAAAGAAAAGATTAGTGAAATTGAAGCCGTTGCGGATGAAATTGTAAAGACGCAGGAAGAAATGAAGATTGAGAAGTTGGCAAGTCCGTGGCTTCCGCCGCTAATGGAGCGTCTATCGAGAAATGACGAAAGAGGCCTTACGAAAAATCAGTTCCATCTAGGGATGAAAGATGAGCCTGAATTGCAGAGTCAGACAAATTACATCTATAACTGGATTGAGGATGGAAATATTGGGATTTTTGGCTCTTCCGGATACGGAAAGTCAACCACTATTTTGACGCTTCTCTTTAGTTTTGCAGATCAGTTCAACCCTGAAGAACTTCATTATTACATTTTTGATTTTGGAAACAGTGCTTTACTCCCGCTGCGACAGTTGCCTCATACAGGAGATTACTTCCGGTTTGATGAGATGAGGAAAACTGAAAAATTCATGTTATTTATGAAGGCGGAATTGGAAAGAAGGAAACAGCTTTTTTCAGAAAGAGAGCTTAGTAATATAAAACTTTATAACACGTTAACAGAGGAAAAATTGCCGATTATTTATATCATAGTTGACAATTTTGACTTAGTGAAGGATGAAATGCATGATCAGGAAGCGCAGTTCATTCAGTTTGCGCGTGATGGACAATCACTTGGGATATTCATGATTTTGACGGCGACGAGAATCAATGCCATCCGCCAGCCATTAATGAACAGTTTAAAAACGAAGATCGTCCATTATTTAATGGACAGTTCTGAACAATATTCAGTCTTGGGTAGAACACCTTATGAAAATGAGCCAGTACCGGGGCGGGCGTTGGTAAAAAAAGACCAAACATATTTGATGCAGGTCTATTTACCAGCCGACGGCGATGATGATATAGCCGTTTTGGAAAAAATGAAACATGTTGTGGCTGAGCATAAGGATAAATACAAGGAACTAGAAAAGCCACCGGCTATTCCAATGCTGCCAACACGTCTAGATTTGGCCAGCTTCAAGGCATACTACCCACAAGTAATACAGAAGGATTCCATTCCAATTGGGCTTTCAGAGGAAAGCGTCACGCCTGTTTGTGTGGATTTGAATTCGAATCCATTCCTGCTAGTCATCGGACAGTCGCGTAAAGGGAAAACAAATGTCCTTAAAGTACTCTTAGAATCGTTGCTGACTCAGTCTGTTGGGGAAATTGGTTTATTTGACGGAGTTGATCGTGGTCTCTCTCCATATGCTGCCAAGGAGAAGGTACGTTATGTAGAGACAAAAGATCAAATAACTGATTGGCTCGATCATATCAATGAAATCTTTGAGGATCGTGAACGCCAATATCTAGCAGCTTTGGAACGGAAACCAATGAAACAGCTTGAATTCCCATCTATTATTTTTGTCATAGATAGCATTTCAAGGATTCAACAAACGATTGACAGCAGAATCCAGGACAGGTTGAGTGGTTTTATGAAACAGTACAGTCATCTCGGCTTTTGTCTAATTGTGGCTGGCAACGCCAACGACTTCACCAAGGGGTATGATTCGTTGACGACCGAATTGAAACAAATCAGACAGGCTGTCTTGCTTCTGAAAAAATCAGAGCAAAGCTTGTATACGCTCTCCTATTCTAGAAAAGAAGATGAAATTCAGCCTGGTTACGGTTACTTTGTGCTGAATGGAAGGGAAAGTAAAGTTCAAATTCCACTAAGTGAATAAAGAAGGAGTGTGCAAGACAGTGTCTGAAAAAATAAGACCGATGCTATTAATCGGTAAAATATTGATAATCTTGGCTTTACCAATCCTGTTTTTCTCTTATATTGGACAAAATCCAATGAAAAAAACAGAAACGGCTTCTCGTGAAATAGCTATTGTCAATGAAGATGATGGTACGGAGTATAACAAAAATCCAATTTATGTCGGTTCAGAGCTTGTGACTACCTTGGACAAGGATTCAGAATATGATTGGTATGTGGTCAACAGAAGTACAGCGGAGAGCGGCCTTGCAAATAAAAAATATGATGCCGTTATTTATTTCCCTTCCGATTTTTCAAAGAATATTTACACGTTTGATGATGAACAGCCAGTCAAAGCTGGTATTAAGTATAAAGTCCAAACGAGCTTGAATGCGGAAAATATGGAAAAAGTGCAAAAGGAATTAGAGAAGACAAAGAACAAAATAAATAAACATATATCCACACAGTATTGGAGCTATGTTTCCCAATCGGTCGAGGACATCCGCAAGAAGTTCGATAATGTCCTTGCGAAAGAAATTACTTTTCAAAACACGATGTACGAATTTTATACCCCAAGCTCGGAAAGCCTTGCTGGGGAAATTAAACAACATAAGGATATGCTTGAAGGAGTTTTTTCCCAAACCAAGGATGCTGGGAAAACGACTAATGAAACATTAGGTGAAATAGGAAACACAAAAGCTCAAATGGCTTCCTTCTTGGAGGATGTTGTATCATTTGAGGAATATCAAAAAGCTCAGAGTAATCTTTTTATGCAGGCATCCACCCAAAATCAACAACTTATAAAAGAGAGTATTCAAGCGTATGATACGGCGATGAATGAGGGAGCCCAGACGGTACCAGAGATTCAGAAGGGGATGAATACGAAATACAGTCTAAATGACCAAGGCATTAATGAGAATGTTGAGGTTATGCAGGAGAAACTTAAGACTAGTAATGATGAATTGGAAGAGTTTTCTACCAATGTGAAAGACAAACAAGTAGAACAAATCACGAAAATTACAGGAGATCAACAAAGCTCAATTGAACAATTTAAACAATCAGAAGAAGCGGGTCTCGATACCCTTCAGGCTACCTTGTTAGAGCAACGCAGAAATCTTGCAAGTAGTTCTGGTGATGGTGGTGTAATTGGAGAAGGTACTACCCCGATAGAAGATATTGAAACAGAAACGGGAAAAGGTGAATCAGATGCTGCTCCTTCAAAGAAGGAACCAATAGATGAACTCTCGCTTCAGGGACTGCTAAACCAAATTAATAGCATTAACACCGCACTTGAAAGTTTGGTGCCGGCAGAGGGGAGTGAAGGGGCTTCAGAACAAATCAGCATTCTTACAGCAGACCTCCAAGCTGAAATCAACAGTCTTAGCGGAACAGTGAACAGCAGAACGGGAAATTATAATCAAGTCGTAACGGAGTTTAATCAACTGGTAGATTCATATAATAATTTGTTAGTACAGTTTACACAATTACAGGATGATTATAATAAACTGGGCACGAATTATAAGGATTTAGGTGACCAATGGCAAAAATCACAGGAGGATATCCAAAAGTTACAAAACATCCAGAGTATGACCATCGACGAGACCATTACTGAAATTAACAATCTGGAACAGGCCCTACTTGAAAAAGTAGGAGGAGAAAGACGAGCGGTGTTAGTGAAATTCTTTAATGATTCTATCACGAACCGTGATTCAGCAGCCCTCCTCGCCTATTATGGTTCACTTTCATCTTATACTGAACTGGCAGAAAGAGTTTCGGAAGCGAATTTAGATGAAGTATTTGCCGCCAATATAAAAGAATTAGAGAACTTAAAAGAAGGCGTTTCTGGAAACATCGATGAAGAAGCGAAACTTGTTAAAGCTAGTTTAGCAGGAGTTAATGAAAACTTTGGGATGTTCTCTGACTCCATTTTGGGTTATATAGATGAATATGATGCAAACGTCGAGTCTGGGCAGGAAGCTACATTAGCTGAATTGGCGGCTATTACAGAGAGGGCTCAAGAAGTGTCTGCTAATTTGACAGGAAATATTGAGGTTCCCGAAATAGAGGATGAACCTACAGGAAGCCTTAATGGTGAAATGTTTGTATCACTTCAAGACAATACGGCAACAACTGTCGGCTTCATTTCCGAACTTGTCAATTCTGTAGCAGAACGGCAGGACACTGTTGTGAATGATACAGCTGACCTGCAGACGAAAGTAGGGTCGGTTCAGGAAAGAGCGGACCAGCTTAATAATAATTGGTCCAAAAATGTAGAATCAACGGAAAAAATTAAGACGGATGTATATAGTGTCTTAAATAACACGCTCGTTGATGATCAGCAGAACGGGTATGTATACGAATATTTAGCGAATCCTGTTCAAATCAGCGGGGAAGTACTTCAAAAGGAAGAGGTTAAGATTCCACCAATCGTCATGTTGGTAATCATACTTATTTCGGGATTATTAATTGGTTTCTTCCTGCATCATTATGCAACAATTCCAATGATGGTGCATGCGGCGTTGTTTACTTTATTGAATCTGATAGTTGGCTTGATAATCAGCATGTATGGTTTGAAGATATATCCGCTTGGTGATATCCAGGCGATTAAATGGACCGTTTTCACTGTCCTACTTTTATTCTTCTGTTCAGCGTTTACTCGACTAGCCTTCTCCATTGGGCCGTTTGTAGGTGCTATCCTTGTAATTGGCTTGATCAGTTTCTTTACCATCCCATTACTAGATTTGATCATGCCTAATTTCAATGTGGACCATCCGGTGGCAGATGTATATATGTCTATTCAATTCGATAGTCAGTTGGCCTTTCTACCAGCTGTTGTTATCTTGAGCATACTCACGCTTATTGGGTCAATCATTCCATATTTAATGAAACGTTTTACAGAAAGAAGAGAAATGGCCTATGAAGCGGAATAAATATTTATTTCTAGCCTTGTTAATTTTATTCTTTAGCCAGCCAACCAATGGGCATGCAGAAGAGGAACCCATAGTGGAGCCGAATGAGTATCATGAAAAGAATATTGATATTCAAACGGAGTATTTTCATGAGGAAGAATTATTGAAACAGAAGCAAAGGCTGCCGGATGAACAAAAGGATCTTACTTTTGAAAGAGGGAAATATGATGTTTTAGACTCGACGAAGGACTCTCTGTTCCTTTCTCCTGTAACGGAGAACAATAATACAATTGCTTCGAAAGCAGAACAACTGGGATTATTTTCAGAAGTGAACATTCGAACGAGGAGCAATGAAGGAACAGAGTCTTCCGTTAGTATTGATTTGACGCTTTTGCTCGGTATCGTTTTAGCACTAGCTGTTATTTGTTTGTTTTTTATACTTATCCCGAAAATGGGGAAGCTGAATGAAGAAGTGAAACGAAAATAAAAATGGCCCGATTCCTGAAGAAAGTCAGAATCGGGCTTTTTTTGTTACATATCTAGAAAGGTTTTAAGAATCCCTAAAAGAAGGGCAACTGCTAAGACCCATATAAAGAATTTTTTATACATGATCATTACCTCGAATTTTTTATGATTAGATTGCATTCATTTTAGCATAAAGATGAAAGAAGAGCAGGTGGTTCGTTATTTGCAAAGGGAGACCTTAAAAGAGAAATATAAGGGATTAGCGATGGAGGGTGGCTGCTCCTGAAGAGTGTGTGGTTGTAGCGAAGGAGACTTCAGAGAAGCAGGGCAGAAAAAGGAAAGGATGCCCCAAGAACTTTGGAACATCCTTCTTTCGCATTATTTAAATAAGTCTGGATAAACGGTCTTTGCTGCGAGCTCTACAGCTTCACCAATCCTCGGTCCAGGACGTGACATAATATTTTCATCTAGTAGATAGACTTGATCATTTTTCACAGCGTTGATATCTTCCCAGCCTTTACGGGATTTAATTTCATCAACAGCATCATCTGCATAGGTAGCAGTTGTAATGATAGCATTAGGGTTTCGTTTGACAATTTCTTCATCTGAAACCTTAACCCAGCCTTTTTGGTCGGCAAAGATGTTTTCAATGCCTGCAGTTTTTAGAATTTCTTGTTGGAAGGTTTCCGATCCTGTTGTATAGATTTCTGGAGCTGGACTAATTTCAAAGTAAGTTTTTTCCTTTTCATCTAATGTTTCAATTTTTTCTTCAACACTTGTAATTTGGGTTTGGATATCTTTCACTAATTCTTCGCCTTTTTTAGTAACGCCCATGACATCAGCGATTTGCCCAATATCTCCATAAACATCATCAAAATTTGTCGCGGATTTTATAATGAATACTGGGATTCCAGCATCTTCAAGTGGCTTCAGCGTCGTTTCATCACCAATGGTATAAGCAATAACGGCATCTGGTTTTAAGGAAATAATTTTCTCTGCATTGATATTCACCGAGTCGGAAACATGTTCAATATCTTTTGCTTCCTCTGGATAATTATCGAAGTCGGTCACGCCAACGACCTTATCCCCCAGCCCTAGTTTAAATAAAATTTCTGTATTACTTGGTTGAAGTGAAACTACTGTTTCCGGAACTTTATCAAATTTTATTTTCTTTCCAGTATCATCGGTAACGGTATAGGCTTTGACTTCTTCTGTCTTATTAGTATCTTTCTTTTCCTTTGCCGTCTGGTCATCCGTTACTCCACATCCGGTAAGGAAAAGGGCAAGTATCAAGGTGGAAATCCAACTAAATCGTATGCTTCTCTTCATTATTTATTCCTCCGTTTTCTTCTTCATTGGTTTGGTTGGGTATGATTTACTGATAAAAGCAATCTCCTCAATACCATGTTGCTTATTGACGTAGACAGCCATCACGAATAGAACATTTGCAAGCAAATGGGCGTAATCAAAGAGAATTTCAGGGATTTCTCTTTCTAAACTAACCTTGTGTAAAGCACGGACCGACTTTTTGGCTTCACTACGGCAAGTATGCAGAACACAGGCGGCGGTTGACCCTTGCGGAAGCACGAATGTCTCAATATGCTCTTTAACTTCTACGACATAATGGTCGTAGATTGCACTTAGACGTTTCAGATCATTGTCGGTAATGGCCAATTTCCCACGGACTGAACCATTTAAATGATAAGTCATCGGCAACAATTCCATTAAATCTCGGTATACATCCGGAACATCCTTTGTAAGCGAGGCGGCCAAGCCAATTTGTGTCGTCAAAGAGTCGGTACGTATTTCATAATCGACGGTAGACACGGATTCGCGCATGTATGGATAGCATAAAAAACGAAAATCCTTCTTTGCCATAACTCTTCCTCCTCTTCATAGTTAGATGAATCACCTCGGTATCGCTTTTCTCAGTAAAAGAAAAAGCCGACCAAGGGCATTGGTCGGCATCAATCACCTATGTATCTGTAACAGAAAAAGATGGAAGATTGCCGTACAATCCTCCTATCTTCCGAAGAGCAGAATACGATAAAAAAGGCAGGTCTCCTGGCTCGTGCGTCATTTTACTCTAAGAACCTTCCCATTTGAACAGGATGAATGGTTATCGATGTGAATCTTTATCCTCAAACAGTGGTATTTATCTTATTTCATTAGCACTTACAGTTGCGGAAACAGCTTCGGTTTTACACCAAATTCCCTATTAAGCTGACAAGTCAGCACCTTTTTCTGCAAGGTTTATATTCACTTAGCAACAGTTTACCATACCTTTTTCCTAAAGCAGTATGAATATTTTTAGAGAAATTCGTTTATGGTTTGCGAATTATCTAGTAAACTTACAATGTAAGGTTTAATTGGATGTTAATGTAAAACGTATATCGAGTATAAAGAATATATAATAGGTGTTATATAAGAGTAATAGGGTAATTTCAGGAGGTAGAGAATGATTTATAAGCAGGTAAATCAAAAACTGGAAAAGATTTTAGGGAATATTGAAAAAGTGATTATTGGAAAACGAGATATAGCAGAACTGAGCATCGTGGCACTTCTTTCTGGGGGGCATGTTTTATTGGAGGATGTTCCTGGTGTAGGTAAGACTGTCATGGTCAGAGCACTGGCAAGATCGATAGGCGCAAACTTTAAGCGTATACAATTCACACCTGATTTACTACCTTCAGATGTAACGGGTGTTTCAATTTTCAATCCAAAGGAACAAGAATTTATTTTTAGACCAGGACCAATCATGGGCCATATTATTTTAGCCGATGAGATAAACCGGACATCGCCCAAAACACAATCTGCCTTGCTTGAAGCAATGGAAGAGGCAAGTGTGACGGTTGATGGGGTTACAAGGGGATTGGAGAAACCCTTTTTCGTTATGGCAACACAAAATCCCATTGAGTACGAAGGAACATACCCACTTCCCGAGGCGCAATTGGATCGTTTTCTATTAAAAATGAAAATGGGCTATCCGGGTGTGGACGAAGAAATTGAGGTTTTGCACCGAGCTCAATATGCCGCACCACTTGAAGAGTTAGAATCTGTTATTACTTTAGAGGAATTAATAGCTTTACAGGAAGAGGCTAAAGCAGTGATAGTGGATGACACGATAAAGCGGTATATTGTTAATTTGGCTAATCGATCTCGTACGCATGAGAGAGTATATTTAGGGGTGAGTCCACGTGGATCGATTGCATTGATGAAGGCGGCCCAAGCTTATGCACTTTTGCAGGGCAGAGATTATGTTCTACCGGATGATGTGCAATATTTAGTACCGTTCGTGTTTGCCCACAGACTTATCCTGAAGCCAGAAGCGAATTATGAGGGAGTGGATGCTGGCATGGTGATTCACGAGATTGTTGCGACGATTCAAGTGCCTGTGAAGAGAGCTGTGACCTAATGCGGAACTTGATTAGCATCTTAAAGGAAAACATGAGTGTGATTGGCTTGTTATTACTTATAGCGATTTCCTTTTCTTTTGCGATGTTTCAAGGCGGTTTTGTCAGTTGGTTTATTTTTTATACATTTTTGCCGTTCACTGTGTACTCTACGATTCTACTTTTTTATCCGATTAATAACATTATCGTTGAGAGAAAGGTCAGTAAAAGAGAATGCCGAGCAGGCGATTCTGTAGAAATAGCTTTAACTGTTACCCGTAAAAACAGGCTGCCTCTTTTATATTTGATGGTAGAGGAAGAGTTGCCGAAGGAATTGGAAAATAGGGGGATGCAAAGCAAAACACTTGTCTTTCCGGGTTTCAGGCATACCTTCAGTATGACATATACTTTGGACAATTTGCCACGGGGTGAGCATACATTTCAAACAATCCGTTTCAGGACAGGAGACTTTTTTGGCGTCTTTGAAAAGGAAGCGACATATAATTTACCTTTAAAAATCACTGTTTTCCCTTCATATCATGAGCTTACCTACAGAGATTTTGAGCGCGTATTCAATCAGGGACAAGTGGGATTGACAAAAAAAACACAGCGAGAACATTCAGTAGTGTCTGGCGTAAGAGAGTATCAGCCAGGTGATCAGTTGTCCTGGATTAACTGGAAGGCAACGGCTAAAACAAGTGAAATCATGACAAAGGAATTTGAAGTTCAGAAAAACCGTGATGTGTTTATCGTGCTTGATAATCAGGAATCGCTTTTCTTCGAAGAAGCAATTGTAATGACGGCTTCCTTTGTACATGTCATGTTAAAAAAAGGCATAGAGATTGGTTTCGCTAGTACGGGATCGAGGCAAATCTTACCGACTGGAGGAGGCAATAACCAGAAACGAAAGATTTTTTACCGCCTTGCTAAAGAAAAACCGAGTAGGATAACCACTTGGAACGGGATCATAAGGAAGGAAATTCTGCCGGCCAACGCAGCTGTGATTTTCATTGTCTCGGAATTAACATTAGAAAAGGTAGAAGTATTGAGTGCATTCCGCGCTAATCAAGGATTAACGTTGTTTTGTGTGAAAAACCCAGCAGACTTTACAGATGAGGAAAAAAAATCAAGATCCGCAGCAGTATCACGGGGAATAAAGGTTTGCTTTCTTGAACAGGGGTATCTGCAACACGACAGACGAGAGGTGATGATGAAATGAATGTTTCAACCCCCTTGTTGGAAAAGTGGATGCATGTTCTTCTGTATACCTTTGGTCTGTTGTTGATCACAGAATGGTTAAGGCCTGTTGAGAAACTCACGGATACAGGGAATATTGTTGTTTTTGTTCTGTTTGTGATTTTTTCCCTACTACTGCATTATTTCCACTTCCATTGGCTAATCCGCTGTACCCTCTTAAGTGTTTATATAATGATTTCAGTACAGTTTCTTCATTCGAAAACCGCTTTATTTGAATTTTCATGGTTTAAAGGCTATCTGCTTGATTTCACAGCCAATCTATCAAATATATACGATGGAAAATGGGAGTTACTTTCAAATCCATTTCGAACTTTTCTATTTTTCTTGCTTCTTTGGCTTGTGACATATTTGATTCATTACTGGGTGATGGTGAAGCAAAGTATCTTTTTCTTTTTTATGTTAACGGTGATTTTTATATCGATACTTGATACATTTACTCCCTATGATGGTGATAAGGCAATGATAAGAATCATCATTATTGGTTTTGCAATGCTCGGTCTGCTGGCCTTGATGCGTCTGTCCATTCAGGAGCAGCTTAGGTTTTCAAGGGCTCCTATCAAGAAATGGATCTTGATCCTTACGGGTATGATTGTGATAAGTGTCCTTTTCGGTTTTGGTGCCCCTAAGTTCTCTCCACAATGGCCGGATCCAGTTCCGTATATTACTTCTTATTCAGATAAAGTGATGAAAGAAGATAGTAGTTCCACAGACAAAAGGGTGGGGTATGATGAAGATGATTCGGAACTTGGCGGATCGATAGAGCCAGATAGTTCTATTGTCTTTTATAACAATGCTCCTGCAGGTCATTACTGGAAAGTGGAGAACAAAGATGTCTATACTGGAAAAGGATGGGTTTCCTTAGAGGGAATAGACTTTTTTACTTTTTCTAACGGCCAGGAAATGACTTCGTTAAATACTTACGATATTCCGGAGGTAGTAAAAGCAGATGAAATGTCAGCGAGAGTATCCATGATGGAATTGTATTCTCATATTCTTCATCCGCAGTCAGGTTATTTAAAAAAGGTCGAGGGTAAAAAAGGAAAAGAGTTCAAGTTTTATAAGGATATGGACAAAATCATATCCGAAAAGGAAGACGGCGAAAGCCTTCTATTGAAGGAATATGAAATGACCTACGATATGCCGAGGTTTGATATGGCTGAGCTAAGGAAGGTCACAGAGCCGGATGAAACGATGGGTGTCTTAATGGATAAAAATACTCAGCTTCCAGAGGGCTTACCTAATCGAATATATGAATTGGCATCGCAGCTTACAATTAATGAAACAAATTGGTACGATAAAGCGAAAGCCATTGAAAATTATTTTGATGGTCCAGATTTTGTTTATTCAAAGGATGATGTTGCGTATCCGGGGGCAAATCAAGATTATGTCGATCAATTTTTATTCGAGACCCAGATTGGATATTGCGACAACTATTCAACTGCAATGGTCGTCTTACTACGTGCCGCCAATATACCGGCTAGGTGGGTAAAGGGTTATACTGAAGGAGAAAAATCAATTTATAAGGGTGAATCCGTTTATAAGGTAACGAATAATAATGCTCATTCCTGGGTAGAAGTTTATTTTTCTGGAATTGGCTGGATTCCCTTTGAACCAACAAAGGGATTCACTGGAGAAGTTGAATTTTACAATTCGGACTTGAAACAGGATGATATAAAGAATTCGGAGACGGACACTCCAGCTAATGCAGAGCAGAAAAAGATGGAGACTAGTGAACGTCATGATACTCCTGATAAGGATACTCTAGCATCTAGAGACAGGTTTGTGGGAAGCCAGGAAGGAATCGTGAAATGGACTTCTATCACTCTCATAAGTTTGTTGATGCTTGTGACAATTGGTTATTTCTCTAGAAGGAAGTGGATTCCGCACCTGCAGATTCTCCGCTATAAAAAGAAATCTGGCTCTCATTTTACGACGGCCTATCTATTATTATTGAAACAATTAAAACGAGCTGGTTTAGCGCGTCCAGAAGGGCAAACGTTAAGGGAGTACGCCGCATATGTGGATGCAGTGTACGGTACAGATGAGATGCAGAAGTTGACAGCTCGTTACGAATTAATAATTTACCGTGGAGACGTTGAAAATGGCGAATGGGAGCACTTACAAATCGGTTGGGAAAGCTTAATGAAAAAAACTAGCTCTTGACCAGCTTTTTATTATATTGATACAATAACTTAAACTAATATATCCTTCATATATCCTCGATAATATGGATCGAAAGTTTCTACCGAATCACCGTAAATGATTTGACTATGAAGGCGGATTTTAACAGGAAAGCTGAAAATCTGCCTTCGTCTGTACTTTTTGTGTATTTTTGAGGGTGGATTTTTAGTTTTTCTTTTTTTATGATAATATTTTTTATAAGAAACTATCACTCGATTTTTTGGGTGAATTACATTGATAGAGGTGACGTTTGTGCCGGGGAAAACAGAATTGCAAAAAAACCAGGAAATGATCGTAGTACTTGATTTCGGAAGCCAATATAATCAATTGATTACTCGTCGTATTCGTGAATTTGGTGTGTACAGTGAGCTTCATCCTCATACAATTACAGCAGAAGAAATTCTAAAAATGAATCCAACTGGGATTATTTTTTCAGGCGGTCCGAACAGTGTGTATGATGCATCTGCATTTGGCTGCGATGAGCGCATTTTCGAATTAGGTCTGCCGATTTTTGGTATTTGTTATGGTATGCAGCTAATGACGAAACATTTTGGCGGAAAAGTGGAACCAGCTAAAAACCGTGAATACGGAAAAGCAACACTTGCCATTCAAAATGATTCTAAGTTATTCGGCGATCTGCCAAAAGAACAAATTGTCTGGATGAGCCATGGTGATTTAGTTGTCGAAACGCCTGAAGGTTTCACCATCGATGGAACGAACCCATCTTGCCCGATCTCAGCTATGAGTGATGAGTCACGTAAATTGTATGCAGTACAATTCCATCCAGAAGTACGTCATTCTGTATACGGAAATGATATTTTGAAAAATTTCGTATTTGGCGTTTGTGGTTGCAAAGGCGACTGGTCCATGGAAAACTTCATTGAAGTCGAAATGGAAAAAATCCGTCAAACGGTCGGGGATAAAAAAGTACTATGCGCCTTGAGCGGCGGAGTGGATTCATCCGTTGTTGCTGTATTGATCCATAAGGCAATTGGCGATCAGTTAACATGTATTTTCGTTGATCATGGATTATTGCGTAAAGGGGAAGCCGAAGGTGTAATGGAAACATTCAGTGAAGGCTTTAATATGAACGTAATAAAGGTCGATGCATCAGAGCGTTTCCTTTCGAAACTTGCTGGCGTTTCCGATCCGGAACAAAAACGGAAAATTATCGGTAATGAGTTCATCTACGTATTCGATGATGAAGCAACGAAGCTTGAAGGTATTGATTTCCTTGCACAAGGAACACTTTACACAGACATTATTGAAAGTGGTACGGCTACTGCACAAACAATTAAATCGCATCATAACGTTGGCGGTCTGCCGGAAGATATGCAATTTAAATTGATTGAGCCATTGAATACTTTATTCAAAGATGAAGTGCGTGCTCTTGGAAGCGAAATGGGGATTCCAGATGAAATCGTTTGGCGTCAGCCGTTCCCTGGTCCTGGTTTAGGTATTCGTGTATTAGGGGAAATATCGGATGAAAAACTTGAAATCGTTCGTGAATCTGATCATATCTTACGTGAAGAAATTAAAAAGAATGGTTTGGAACGTGAAATCTGGCAGTACTTCACGGTGCTTCCTAATATCCGTAGTGTAGGGGTCATGGGCGATGCTCGTACGTATGATTACACAATTGGTATTCGTGCGGTTACATCCATTGACGGAATGACTTCAGATTGGGCTAGAATTCCATGGGATGTACTTGAAATCATCTCAACAAGAATCGTTAATGAAGTAAACCACGTAAACCGCGTCGTGTATGACATTACGTCTAAGCCACCTGCAACAATCGAGTGGGAATAGAATAAAAACATCTGATCAGTGAAGGGTTTAACCTTCACTGATTTTTTTATTTAAGTTAAGTTGCTCCATTTATCCAGTTTTAGCATGATTCGTTTATTAAAATAGGTTTCCTAGATTAGTGAAAAAGGGGAAGGATAGGTTGAATGCTTACATTTTACGTATGTTTATGGGTGTATTATCATGATAATTAGGATAAAAAGCGAACATTGTCTAAAATTACATATAAAATATTCGTTTAAGATATTGACGATTATTTTTGTGACTGGTACACTATACCTATAATAATAAAAAACATAATTGTCGTATAATATTGGGGATATGGCCCAAAAGTTTCTACCAAGCTGCCGTTAACAGCTTGACTACGATGTGAATGAATTGGTGAGTTAGGGTAACTGCCACTTCTTTACATATTAGTAGTCAAGCCCGGTTCGGAAGCGAATGGGGCATTTTCCTTTTGGCTTACGATTCTATGATAGGGGAGACTCATTAATGAAGAATTACTTTCGGTTTAATGAACTGGGAACTAATTATCGTCGGGAAATACTGGGTGGTCTAACAACGTTCCTTTCTATGGCGTATATCCTGGTTGTAAACCCTGTGATGTTAACTTTACAAAGCATCGAGGACTACCCAGATGAATTAAGAATGGATTACGGAGCAGTTTTTGCCGCGACAGCCTTAGCCGCTGCGATAGGTTCAATACTGATGGGGCTCATAGCTAGGTATCCAATATCTCTTGCTCCAGGTATGGGCTTGAATGCATTCTTTGCTTTTACCGTTGTACTTGGTTTTGGAATACCATGGCAGACAGCTCTAACAGGAGTTTTGATCTCAGGGATAATCTTCGTTCTACTGTCTCTATCAGGAATACGAGAGAAAATTATTAATGCAATTCCAGTTGAATTGAAATATGCGGTTGGAGCGGGTATTGGTTTGTTCATTACCTTTGTAGGGTTCCAAAATGCAGGAATTATTACGAATGATGATAGCGTGCTTGTCGGTCTAGGTGACCTAACATCAGGAAATACTTTATTGGCTGTGTTCGGGATTGTCGTAACTGTTATATTAATGACAAAAGGCGTAAAAAGCGGCGTGTTCATAGGGATGGTCATTACGGCTATCGCAGGAATGATATTTGGACAAGTGCCGGTTCCAGATAAAATAATCGGGGCAGTTCCAAGCATTGCACCAACATTTGGAGTTGCATTTGATGCATTCGGAAATCCAGGTGAGCTATTCACTGGTCAAATGTTAATCGTTATTTTAACCTTCTTATTTGTAGCGTTCTTTGATACAGCTGGTACGTTAGTGGCTGTTGCTCAGCAAGCAGGTTTGATGAAGGATAATATTCTTCCGAGAGTAGGTAAAGGGTTGCTTGCTGATTCTCTATCCATAGTTTCAGGTGCAATTCTAGGAACATCAACTACAACATCTTATGTAGAGTCAACATCGGGTGTTGCTGCTGGTGCCCGAAGCGGTTTTGCAGCTGTGGTTACAGGTTTGCTATTTGTCCTATCCCTTTTCTTCTTCCCGCTTCTTTCCGTTGTGACATCAGCGGTAACTGCGCCAGCGTTGGTTATAGTGGGTGTATTAATGGCATCTTCACTTAAAAACATTGACTGGCATAAGTTTGAAGTGGCAGTACCAGCCTTCTTCACAGTTATCATGATGCCGATGACATATTCGATTGCAACAGGGATTGCTTGTGGTTTTATCTTTTATCCCATCACGATGTCAATGAAAGGGAGAGCGAAAGAAGTTCATCCAATTATGTGGGGTCTTGGAGTCGTCTTCCTTCTATACTTTATTTTCTTGAAGTAATAATAAGAGCAAGTGAGAGGGGGTCCCGTTTATGGGGCCCTTCTTTCATGTTGTAAGGGAAAGGTCAATTCGTGTATAGTAAAAGTACCAAGTATTTTATCCGGTATAGGACATATGGATGATTTTTCGAAAAAATGAGGGAGAATAATGAATGGTTTTATCGTTGAAAAGGTTTTGAACAATAACGTGGTGATTGCCACTCATTCGTCGTATGGTGAAGTCGTTTCAATTGGAAAGGGCTTAGGATTCAACCGAAAGAAAGGCGAAGAATTAAGTCCAGATCTTGCAGAGAAAACGTTTGTTTTAAAAAATGTGAAAGAACAGGAAAGCTACAAAAAGCTTTTGCCAAAGATTGATCAAAATCTGCAAGCAGCAATAATTGAATCCATTCATCTTATTAACAATCGAGTGTCAGGGAAACTTAATGAACATATACATGTCGGATTAACCGATCATTTACTGTTCGCCCTTCAGCGTGTTTCGCAAGGAATGACTATTAAAAACCCATTCTTAAAAGAAACGATAACCCTCTATCCTTTTGAACATGATATTGCAGTTGATGTCATTGACCTAATCGAAGATAAGACAGGTATAGGACTGCCACAAGGTGAAATTGGTTTTATTACGCTTCATATTCATAGTGCAATAGCGAATAAAGACCTCTCGGAAGTCAATCAGCACTCGCAACTAATTTATCATCTTATCCAAGTCGTTGAAGAACAGTTGGAAGTACAAATTAATAAGGATAGCGTTGATTATACGCGTCTGGTTCGTCATTTAAGATTCATGATAGACCGTGTAATGGCAGGGGAAGAGGTAGACGAACCTGAAAAAATCGCATTGCTATTGAAAGAAGAATATCCATTGTGTTACAATATTTCATGGAAGCTAATAAAAATTATGCAACAGAAATTAGGCAAACCGGTTTTTGATGCGGAAGCTGTCTATCTAACGATGCATATTCAACGATTGCAAAAGAAAATTAAATAAAAATACATTAACTTACGTGTTACTGATTCGATCAGGCATAAGTGAGGAGAATGATTGTTCTGAAAGAGGGTATTATATACCTGAATTTTCATTTCAATCCTATCTTTGCTTATGCCTTTTTTGTATTCCAAAATCAGACACATAAGAGGATGAATTCAGTCATTATAATGTAAACGTTTTTATTAGCCTAAAAACAGTATAGAGGAGGAAAGCCTATGTTTAAGAAGTTGTTTGGTGTTTTGCAAAAAATCGGAAAAGCTTTAATGCTTCCTGTGGCAATTTTGCCAGCGGCTGGAATTTTGCTCGCGTTTGGTAATGCATTGCAAAACGAAACTTTGTTGGATATCGCTCCGTTTCTTGCGAGTGGTGGAGTAGAAATGGTCGCATCGGTCATGGAGAATGCCGGAAATATTATTTTTGGGAATCTTCCGCTATTGTTTGCTGTGGGGGTCGCAATTGGGTTAGCTGGTGGAGATGGTGTTGCCGGGCTGGCAGCGATCATCGGGTTCTTGATAATGAATGTAACAATGGGAACGGTACTTGGAATTGATGCTGCTGACATTGAGAACAATGGTGCTGTGTATAGCAATGTTCTTGGAATTCCAACTTTGGGAACGGGCGTCTTCGGCGGTATTATTGTCGGTGTCATGGCTGCTATAATGTATAATAAATTTTATGAAATTGAACTTCCTTCTTATTTAGGATTCTTTGCCGGTAAACGTTTTGTACCCATTGTAACAGCTGCAAGCGCAGTTGTACTTGGGTTGTTGATGATTTTGATTTGGCCGACGATACAATCAGGGTTAAATGCATTTTCGGAAAATATGTTGGGTGCTAACCTAACTCTTGGAGCATTCGTGTTCGGAGTGGTAGAACGGGCGTTAATTCCATTTGGATTGCATCATATTTTCTATTCCCCATTCTGGTTTGAATTTGGCAGCTATATCCCTCAAGGTGGGGGGAATCCAGTCAGAGGGGACCAAGCCATCTTCATGGCTCAAATTAAAGATGGGGTACAGAATTTAACAGCTGGTACCTTCATGACTGGTAAATACCCATTCATGATGTTCGGGTTGCCAGCAGCCGCTTTAGCTATTTATCATGAGGCTCGACCAGAACGAAAGAAAATAGTCGGTGGCTTGATGGCTTCGGCTGCACTTACATCGTTCTTGACTGGGATTACAGAACCACTTGAATTTGCATTCTTATTTGTAGCACCGGTACTTTTCGGTATTCATTGTGTGTTTGCTGGTCTTTCTTTCATGACTATGCATTTACTAAATGTGAAAATCGGGATGACGTTCTCAGGTGGTTTAATAGACTACGTACTGTTCGGTTTGATTAATCCTCAAACGAATGCTTGGATTGTTATTCCGGTTGGATTAGTCTTTGCGCTTATCTATTACTTTGGATTCCGATTTGCGATTCGGAAGTTTAATCTTAAAACTCCTGGTCGTGAAGTGGAAGAAGAGGATGAAGAAGAAGGGGCTACAAGTACAGCTGGAAGTCTTCCTGGAGATATCTTGGATGCAATGGGCGGAAAAGAAAACATCGCTCACTTAGATGCATGTATCACCCGCCTGCGTGTGTCAGTAAATAACATTGATAACGTTGATAAAAATAGATTGAAGAAACTTGGTGCGGCAGGGGTACTAGAAGTAGGGAATAACATCCAGGCCATCTTCGGTCCTCGTTCTGAAACAATTAAAGGACAAATGAAAGATATAATTGATGGAAAAAGACCTCGTAAAGTTGAAGTGTCTCCTGAAAAGGGTGTAGAGGATCAAATTGAGGACACTGTTCCAAAACCATTACGGACAGATACTGGTTCTGAGGATTTTATTTCACCTATTAAAGGAGAAATCAAGCCGATTAGCGAAGTACCTGACGCGGTTTTTGCTGAAAAAATGATGGGTGACGGCTTTGCAATCGTACCGGTGGATGGATTAGTTGTTTCACCTGTAGATGGAACGATCGTTAATCTGTTCCCGACTAAACATGCAATAGGCATTGTTTCTGATGCGGGACGTGAAATCTTAATACATGTGGGAATAGATACAGTTAAATTAGAAGGTAAAGGCTTCGAAGCACTTGTCGCTCAAGGAGATAAGGTGACAAGCGGACAGCCATTACTTAAAGTGGATATTGAGTATGTCAAAAATAATGCCACTTCTATAATCACACCAATCGTCTTTACCAACCTTTCTGAAGGAGAAAGCGTGAAGATTGAAAAGAGCGGAAAAGTAGATAAAGAAGAAGCTAACATTATTTCTTTCAATAAATAAGGGTTATGAAACAGGGGGCAACAGTAATAAGTTGCCCCCTGTTTCAATTTATCCAGATTAACAGGATAAGTCTTTAAGGTTAAGATGAATGATAGGAGATAAAAACCCGATAGTTTAACCTATTTACCTATAAAGAATGATATGGATTTTCATTATATATAGAAGAAGATGAGAGTCAATGAAATAAAACGAAGAAATATCCAAAATTAAATTGACTTGTCTGTATGCAGGTGCTATTATATTAAATACACCGCTTGAGACAACGACGACAAGAAAGAAAAAAGATGAAACTTGTTGTTGACATGTTGTTTGAAAGGTGTTATGATAATAAAGTCGCTAACAGAGCAGCGATAAAATTGCTCTTTGAAAACTGAACAAAACAAAGCGCCAACG
>NZ_LGYA01000005.1:471841-643701 GCF_001273755.1 Peribacillus butanolivorans | reverse complement strand
AACGTTGGCGCTTTGTTTTGTTCAGTTTTCAAAGAGCAATTTGTTGTCGTTTCTCTCAGAAGCGACTCCTATAATGTAACACATTGTGTCACGTTTCGTCAACAACTTTTTTTAAAAAGTTTTCAACAGCTTGTTGAGCTGTTTAAGTTGTTGTCTTAGCGACAAGAAATAATATACCATGTACAAATAATGTTTGCAATATGTTTTTCAAAACTTTTTTTCGAAAAAGGTGTTTTTTTCATTCTCCTTCTATATATTCCTTTCTAGAATAACTCTTTTTCGAATGCGCCAAGCCCCCCTACCTCAAAAACACAGTCCGCCGCTTCAGCTGAATTAACTCGCATATTTCCCCTTAATCCCAAATAGACATATAAAGATATCTTCTTTCTTTGAGGTGAAGCAATGAATCTATCATTAATCGCACTACTCATTTCTTACAGCATGGCTCTTTACTTATTTAGCACTGCTTATTATGAAGCCATAAAGTTCAGTAGGGAAAAAGGGAAAGTGAATGGTACAACGTTTTTGTTTAGCTTTACATTTGCCTTGATCTTCACTCGGATTACCTATTTGTTTTATCCCTATTAAATAAAAGCAGTAAGTCGGATTCGACTTACTGCTTTTATATGGAGACTGCTTCTTTTTTCTGCACCTTACTATTCTGTTCATCCTTTAGGAATATCATCAAGCCGGCCAATATGATGGTACCTCCTAGGATTTGCGTCCAGAGTATGGGTTCACCAAGAATGAAGTAAGCTAGAATTGTCGCTCCAATCGGTTCCAGTAAGATTCCCATAGAGATTGTTGAAGTACTTAACCACTTCAATGACCAGTTGAATAATGAATGCCCTAATAGAGTCGGGAAAATAGCAAGCAAAACGAAATAAATCCAGTCGACAGTAGGATATGGTCCCAGCGGCTCTCCCTTAAGGACAACGTAGAAAAACAATGTAAATGCACTAATTGCATACACGACAAAAGTGTATGTTATAGAAGAGATACGCTTTCTAACATTTTGACCAAATAGTAAATAACCAGTTACTAACGCACATGCAACAAGGGAAAGAATGTCTCCCCAAAGCGCCATACCGCTGATTCTAAAATCTCCCCAGCTGATGACAAGACTGCCGGCTATCGCGATGATCCCGCTTAATATTGCCTTCATTGAAAATCGTTCTTTAAAAAACAAGTAAGCCCCGGCAAACGCAAATAACGGCTGAAGGGTGACAAGCACAGTTGAACTCGCAACCGACGTGTAATTGAGCGATTCAAACCATAATATAAAATGAAAAGCTAGGAACACACCTGCCGCAATCGAACACAACCAGTCCTTTTTCTCAATGAATTTAAGTTCATGGCGGTATTTTATTATGAAAACCGGCAACATAAGTAGAACAGTAAATAATAAACGATAAAAGGCTATAACACCTGATGGAGCAGATGCTAATTTAACAAGTATGGCCGAAAATGAAACGGATGCCACACCTATCGCCAATGCAAAATAGGGATTTATTTTAGGTATTTGCATTCTTGTTCCTCTTTTCATGTTGAATTACCTATCATTGTACTCTATTTTACTATGGTAAAATTATTAGAGTGAGTTATTTGAAAAAACGGGTATATTGCACCAATCATATAATTCTCGATACTCTTTCGGAAGTGGTGAACATTATGGAATGGACATTCGATCCTCAATCAGAACTGCAAATACTTATTAAGCTGGGGATCTCAGCTCTCCTTGGATTAATTATCGGGCTAGAGCGAGAAATGAAACGAAAACCCGTTGGATTAAAAACAAGCTTGGTTATTTCCATCGTCAGCTGTTTATTAACGATTGTTTCCATGGAGTCAGCTTATAAATTCCCCGGAAGTGACGATGTAAATATCACAATGGATCCCTTACGTCTTGCCGCACAGATTGTTTCTGGCGTCGGCTTTATCGGGGCCGGCGTTATTCTCCGCCGTGACAATAACAGCATCTCCGGTTTAACCACCGCTGCCATCATTTGGGGAGCAGCCGGAATTGGGATTGCTGTCGGAGCTGGATTCTTTCTCGAAGCAATTGCCGGAGTCATTCTATTAATCATCAGTGTCGAATTGGTACCCGTAGTCGTCACCTGGCTTGGCCCGATGAAATTACGGCAAAAAGAAATCTTTCTGCAGCTAGTGGTAAAAGATAAAGATGACATCGCTTTAGTTCTCAAAAAAATCAAAGACGAAAAGATTTTCATCAAAAACCTAAGAATCAAAGATGTTGCAGAAGACCATCACCTCTTAACACTTAAAGTTTTGGTCGATCATAAAGTTAGAACCTCAGAAGTTTATTACACCGTCTCCAACCTTAAAGAAATTGCACGGGTAGAAATCGAGAATGCTTAAGTGAAAAAAAACCGTTTGATACCCTCAAACGGTTTTTTCTTACTATTTTGCAAATTTCTCAATTTTATTATTGACTTTTCCTGAAATTTCGATAAAATAATTATTGTACCCTAACCCGGGGCATTAGCTCAGCTGGGAGAGCGCTACGCTGGCAGCGTAGAGGTCAGCGGTTCGATCCCGCTATGCTCCATACTTGGAAACCCTTGTGTATCAAGGGTTTTTTTCTTTTTATATACCACTGTTCCCCTAATATTTTCTTCGAAAATGTCCGTCTGGTCACAATCTGGTCACACACGCAATTATTTAATAATTTCATCTAATTTACGAGCCACTTCTTCTTGCATTGATGGAAGAACGTGTGAATAGGTATCAAGTGTAACTTTTATGTTACTGTGTCCTAATCTTTCTGAGATGACTTTGACATGAACACCATTGGAAAGAAGCAAGGTAGCATGTGTATGTCTTAAATCATGGAAGCGGATTTCAGGAACATCAGCCATTTTGATCATCCTTTTAAAAGTCCTTCTAATATTTACAGGATTAAGCGGTGTACCATGCTGAGTACAAGCAACTAAATCAAAGTCTTGATAAATAGGGCCTAGGCTTAGCTTTTCTTTCGAAACAGTTAATTTACGAGTTATAAGGACCTTTATAGACGACAGGGATAAATTTATTGTCCGTAGACTAGACTTGGTTTTAGCTCCGCTTAAAAATGTCTTACCGTCATGACTAAGAGTCTGTTTAATATTTAACAATCCTTTTTCCAAATTAATATCCTTCCAACGCAATCCAAGTATTTCACCTTGTCGCATACCAGTTGTTAATGCAAGGTAAAATACAATATAAACAGGATCCTCTTTTGCTACTTTTAGAAATCTATTTACTTCCTCTTCATCCCATACATTCATTTCTTTCTTATTTGCCTTGGCAATTTATTTTTCGAACAAGAAATGTATTGAATAAAATCGTCACCAAAGTCAATTTTTATAATCATAAGCGTTTAACTCCTTAAAATCGTTTTGAAATTAAGGCTATTATAGCATTCCTTATTAAACTAACCTGCCCCTTTAGTTCCATAAGAAAGTGTTGCGTAGCAACCCTATTGTTAAACTCAAGCACCCGTTAATTGAAGAAGAAAATGGCAAAAGAGAGCTCATTTTTATGGTACAAATAAAATAATGAATAACATAAATACTGCCAAACCAAGAAACATTGAAATGAGCTTAATCCACCATTTTTCTTTAGTTATCATAAAAACCCATTTTGAAACCTTTTCATTTATGTTCAATGAATCAGGCAAGAAAATAATGGTTATGTAAAGCATTAAAAATTAATTGTGACACGCACTCCACATGTCCAGAGTGTATGTCGCAACACATGGGTGTTGATGGGTTTATGTAGAGAAGGGGGAACGGCTTCTTGCAATAACGGTTAGGATGGAGTTTCGATTGGTTACGGCCAACACCAGCAATTTATCTTTCATTAGAAAGAATCAGCCACTTTGATAAGTGGGGAAGTTCAAATAATAAATCCACATTTTAAGTGAAATGTTTTCTAACTCCATCCTTTAACCATTTCGCTGTCAATGTTTCTGCATTTAATATCTCTTCTGGTGTGCCTTCAAATATAATATGTCCGCCTTGTTTTCCTCCTCCTGGACCCAATTCTATTACCCAGTCACTCGCCGCTATAAATTCTAGATTGTGTTCGATGATTATAACAGAATTACCTCTGTTTACAAGTTTTTGAAACACATCTAAGAGTTTTCCATTATCTTTTGTGTGTAGTCCTAAGGATGGCTCGTCTAATAAGTATATTTGTCCTTCTTTTTGTAAGTGGCTTGCAAGTTTTAGACGTTGGATTTCTCCTCCGCTTAGAGAACTTGTTGTCTGTCCTAGAGTTAGATACCCTAACCCTACGTCTTTTAGTGTATTCACTCTTTTTATGATCTTTGGCATTTTAAAATAGATAATAGCCTCGTCTATAGTTAAATCTAAAATCTCTTCCATATTTTTATCTTGATATCGATATGACAGTGCTTCGTCTGAATATCTCGTACCACCACATGCTTCACACGGGATTGTCACTGGATCTGCAAATGCTACGTCTGGCGTTAGGACTCCTTTTCCTTTGCAGCTAGGACATGCTCCTAATGAGTTAAAGCTGAACAAACCTGCTGGTTGTCCTGTTTCTTTTGAAAATATTGAGCGAATATCATCCATTATTCCCATATATGTAGCTAGTGTCGAACGGTTCGAAATTCCTATACTGCCTTGCCCTACCATTATGGTTTCGGGATAACTTTCTGTGAATGCTCCAAACATTAAAGAGCTTTTACCTGAACCAGATACTCCACATATAGAGAGTAAGACATTTTTAGGAATATTTACGCTTATATTTTTCAAGTTATTGTTACTTGCTCTTTTTATTGTAAAATAACTTTCTATATCCCTTGGATTTTTGTTGATTTTTAGACTGTGGTTTAGGGTTGTTGCGGTTGGAGAGGTTTTTAGTCCTTCTAATTTTCCTTGATAGACAACTTCTCCTCCATTTACACCTGCTCCTGGTCCCATCTCTATTATTTCATCCGCTACTTTTATTACTGATAGATCGTGTTCGATTACAATTACGGTATTATGTTGGGCTTTTAGATTTTTCATCATTTGTATTAACATATCCACTTCTTCTGGATGGAGTCCTGCACTTGGTTCGTCGAAAATGTATGTGATATTGTTTAGGCTGCTCCCTAAATGACGAGCGATTTTTACCCTTTGAGCTTCGCCACCGGACAAGGTACCCATTTTTCTTGATAGACTCAAATATCCTAATCCCATTTCAACTAGTTGTATGATATGTGGGATTGCTTGTTGTGCGATAGATTCTCCCATAGGATCTTTTATGTTTGTTAGTTCTTCCAGTAGTTCTGTAAGCTCAAATTGATCGTATTCTGCGATATTTAAACCATTTATTCTACATTCCAATACCTTTGGGTTTAGGCCTGAACCTTGGCAGGTTGGGCATAATGAATGTGTTGATACTGCTAAGACGTCATCTTGGGTTACTTCTTTTAGCTTTGAGATATCTCTATTGATATAAAGGCGAGTAAATCTGGGCAATAACCCATCCCACTCATGTTTTTGAGGTCCGTGTTTTGTGTGAAACGGCGCATAGACTCTTTCACCTTCTCGGGGACCATATAATAGCAGGTGGAGCTCTTCTTCTGAGTAGTCCTTTATCGGTTTATCCGGATCGAATAATCCGCAGGTCATCATCCATCGGCCTTGCCAACCTGAAGGAGATAATGGCTTAAATTTCACTGCATAATCTCGAAGTGACTCATTGTAATCGATAATCTTATTTAGGTCTGGCGCAATTACCTCCCCAAATCCGCCACATTCTGGACATCTGCCAAAAGAACTTTGGCTCGAAAATTCGTTGGCAGAACCAATTGATGGCTTTCCTATTCTTGAAAACAAAACTCTAATCAATGGATTTATATCCATATAGGTGCCTACTGTTGAGCGGGAATTGCTCCCTGTAGGTCTTTGTTCTACTACTACAACCGGGCTTAAGTTTTGCATAAGATCAGCATGGGGCCTTTCGTACCTTGGCATTTGATATCTGACATAGTGAGGATAATTCAAAGTCATTTGTCTTCTGCTTTCTGTTGCTAATGTATCAAAAACAACGGAGCTCTTTCCTGAGCCTGAAAGACCAGTAAATACGATAATTTTTTCTTTGGGTATGTTTAAATCTACATTTTTTAAATTATTTTCTTTAAGCCCTCTTAAAATGATTTCATCTTTTATTTCTGGCATTTTATCACCCTTTCTGATTTTATCTACTTTGCTTCTTTCAGTTCGCTACAAGTCTAGCCAACCCTCAGGGGGAATACCTTTCAAATTCTCTCGCCTTTCTGGCTAGATAAATAAGAAAATGAGATAATTGCACCAAATAAAATAATTTTTATTGCTTTCGAAACTCTTTTTGATTTTGTTCTTTCTGCAGCTACTCTATAATGATTTCTAGAATTTTTCTATCAATTCATCCATGTGGAACTCCTCGTGAGATATAAATAATCTTTGTTTCGCAATTATCTACAACTATGCATTAATACATTTTGCTAAATCGTTCAACTATACCGGCAAAACTTAACCTCATCACTCGATAATAAAAACATTCATTTCTTTTTCCTAAGACTTAAAACACAAGAAACTGCCTTGTTTATAATCCGCTGAAAAACTTGATTTAAAATGGTCATTTTCGCTTTAATTGATTTCATCCAATTAAAATTTAGCAACGGCTCCCGCACCAATTAAACCGATATTCATAGTTGGCCTCCTTTATTAAAGTAGTAAGTACTAGGAAACATGCAAATGGTCTTCAAAATGGTGATAAAGGACAATATAAAGCGTATACAAAAACAACCCAGTTTCCTATGTCTAGTTCCACCACTCTAACTTTCATACTGCCTTTATGGCATGATATTTGATTAATATTCTAGTTTACACTTTATCACATAAAATTGTTCTAAATTTCACCTGTATTTGTACTATTCTAAATCTTTTCTCCCCTATTCAATATTACTTTTGAAATATTACAAACTCAACTGGATTGCTTTTCTCTACTATGTTCAATTAAAATAAACTCTTCCGAAATCACCCCACTCCACCTCGCATTCAACCGTTTCAGTTAAAATAAAGTTTTTCTACGGAATCCCCATTTCGGACGATTTTTGATTCAAAAATGACCGTTTTTTCCCGCTTTTTCCGCTTTTCTCTACATTTTTTTCACCTTTTTTCGAGTGTTAAAATAGAAATCTCTCAGAGTTGGATGAGGGCAAAAAACCAGAAATCCAGGATTATCAAAGGGTGAAAGAGGGAAAAACCCGGAATTCGGAAATTTATTTTTTCACGAAATCCGAGTCTGAATAGGAGGGGTTTATTTTAATATAAATTGTGTCACACACTCTACATGACTCGACTGTGGAAACATTCTGTCTTATACCGTCCCTTCAGCATTTTAATGTTTGTCGGAGGTAATAGGGAGTGTCCGTTCAACTATTACTCCTCCAGAAAAATACTCTCTTGCTGATAAATCTAAGGGATACAATTAATAATAACTTTTCTTACTATTTAGCATACCATCACACCTCACAATCCTATTGATGTTATCCCTACACCTGGCGAACCATAATCCTCCGTTAACTTATTGATGCAACCATTTCTCAGCTTGCTCCTAATATAAATATCAGTTTATATCCCTTCGTATTTCGTGAGGGTTTCCCCCTCGTGATCCCCTTTCCGTTTCCATCCGCTTCGCTTCTTCAAAACACTTTCGTCCTTTATCGCTTCGCTTTCGATTTGGCAAAGACTACTCTAATAAGGCTACTAGGGTAGTTAACTTATTAGACTTACCGTTTTTTCTTTATACCAATTATTTGCGAAACTATGCGTATATTTTTGTGAAAGATGGACGAGACTGCTAGTACAATAAATACTAGGAGGTACGCGAAATGTTTAGATTCGGGAAGGGAAAGCGTCGGAGTAAGGTAGGCAAATTAATAGATAAGCACGGGTATACACAGGAGGAGTTTGTAAGCGCGTCTGGAATCTCACGCAATACGATTAGCAGAGTTTGCAGCGATCCTAAGTATGTGCCTTCTGCCGGAGTATTAAAGAAAATTATGAAGGCGATTCGGAGTATAGATGCTGGCGCAAAGTCAGACGAATATTTTGATATTTAAGGTTGCCCTGATTATTCGATGTTTAAACGCAAAAAATGCCCCGACTCAAACGAACGGTTCCACTTAAGGTCGTGGCTTTGATACGTTACATGAAAGCAGATATTTCTTTGTATTGTTTGCTAATTTTCCGTTTCATTGTGTCCTTCCAAAATCCCATTTCAACAACTTCATTTAGCTGCCTCAGAATTGAGTAGAACAAACCCTGCAGGTCAAATTATGTTGATCTTCAGGTTATAGCAGCAGTAGAAGGGGATTGCGAGCCCGTGCTTGGAAGTTAAAATACCCCTTAAGTCGGCACGAAACCGGCATAAGGGGTATTTTACTTTTTGCGAATTTGAAAGAATTGAAAGAATTGCTCTTAATACTGAAATAAGCGGGACTCTATTATTTCAGTATTTAAGGTTTGATAACTGTTCGAAATGATCCGAAGGCGGCTGTGCTTTCGTAGTCACTCTCGCTAACTTCATAAGGTTTTGGTAAAGCAATAACCTGAAAATTCGAGTTATCTTTTACCTGAGGAAGTTTATATTCAAAAACTTTTCTTTCACCAGGATTAACAACTACATTTCCTACTAATTGTTCATTCTCTAAAGGAATCTGTTGCCAATTATTTAAAGCAATGATATTGTAGTTTTCCTTTTTTTCAACAATGTTACCAACAGATATAAAAATATTTTCACCACTTCTTGCTGTGGGTAGAATATTTAGTTCCTCTTTTTGTTTACTAATAAAAATGGTATCGTTGGGTCCTTCTTTAATCGTTTCATCAGGAATAAAATCAGCTGTTTTTGGTTTGGCTCCGTTGCTCTTAACCTTAAAACGCAAAGGTAAAAATTCCTGCAAAGTATGCATCTTTGATATATCTAATTTATCTAGTAAATAATTTGGTTTTTTAAATATAAGATAATCTATCTCTCTTGTATTATTGTTAGTGGAAATACTCGTATTAAACTCAATTCTTTTATTTGGCTTAGCGTTAAAAGTATAAACACTGTATCGCTTTCCTTCAACTGTGAAGGGTGTTTGTTTAAAGTTTTCAAGGACTATTAATGCATACTCTCTTTCCACTTCGATAAAATTAGAGAGCGAGAGGGTATACTCGAGCTTATTCTCTTTTGGTTCTAGAATACTTCCATTATCTATTACTTTGTCATCCGCATTTAACAACCCGTAGGATATGGTATTGGAACCTTCTTCAAATCCTGGTTGTATTCCTTTTGTGTTTTCGCCTGACATTTTATTGTAAAAGATCCAACCTGAAATTCCAATGAATAAAATGACCGTGACTATCAATAGCTTTTTTTTCATATAATCATTGCTCCTAGAATAAAGTTAAGACTAACAATAGTTAGCCTTAACTTTTTCTTATATTTAAAATTTATCCTTGGTTTCATGTACGACAGTTTTATAACTCTTCTTTACATAAGTATGATTTCCAAAAGCAGTAGCTGGAATACTAGTAGATTTATCAGTATAGGTAGCTCCAGCATATGTTGACTTTGTCTGCGAATCTGTTTTTTGTCCTCGCAACCCGCCCTTACTGCTATATACCCTAACTTTAGCAGAGATATGATCTTCTTTTACAGCTGCTGATGAAGTAGCTGTTGCGCTAGGAGAACCAAAAATTGGATTACTAGCCTTTACCTTGGAAGTACACTTGATTTTTTTTCCGGATGTTTCTGCTGTGATACCTGCAGTTAGACTGCTAACTTCAGAAAAACTTGATATGTTAGTAACAGTTGTTTCTGATCTACTTCAGCTGCAATAGCACTATTCCCAATTGATACTAGCAAAAATTGTACCTACAACACATAATTTCTTAAGCATGAATACTCTTTCATCTCCTCTAAATTAAATACCAAATTTTAACACAATTAAAACCATACCATATTTTTCTATTATATTCCATTGTTGTAAAATTTTCCTTAGATTGTTTTATTAGAATACTAGTACTATCACCTTTATGGTTTCGGAGAAAGTAAAATGCCCTTTATCCCGATAAGCCGGCATAAAGGGCATTCGTATTCTAATATGATTTTCTTAATTTGAAAGAATTGTTCTTGTTCCTAAGAATGACGAATTCATTTACTGAATTTTAAATACAGAATGACACCTTCCAGCCCCAAAGCGTCATGCCTTCGAACAAAATAATCAGCATTATTCGGTGGAGACAAATGCGTGAGATGACATTTAGCACTTCAGAACCTTTATCTCTACTACATCATGATTACTTATTAATCTAATATGTAAAATCCCCCACTTCTATAGTAGAAGTGGGGATTTTTTTGCTATAGTTATCTATTGATTACATATGTGAAAGGAAAAGAGTCGTTTCAATCTTATTCTTCGCCGCATCTAATGCTTTGACAATTCATATATAGTGACTTCTTTTTGAGTTTATTCACATACTTCCTACTATTATAGACATACACGGTTGCACCTTCTTCAAGCGGGGCTTGATGGATTAGGGACAAGGGGGTATGTAATCCGCCACATCTATTTTCGACTAACCATTTTCTTTATCCTTCGAACAACAGGTGACACAATGACTTTATGTGCTTTTGTGAAGGCTAGTCCAATAAACCCTGTTATTACCAGAGCCATTATCAAGCCGATTATCAATCCAGATGTTTCTCTAAGTTCTTCAAATACCGCACCCATTCCTTACCCCTCCCCGCCTTACCGATGTCACTTATTTTTACAGCCCTCGCCATTAACTTCCGATCATGTAACAGAAGATGTACTCGGTTGGACCTATAGTAAGGTTCATTATATCGCATTGGATTATTATGGTCGAGCTACCACTTTTAAACGCATTCGCAAAGGTTTCATCTTTCACAGGGCTATTTTCTCCTAAGCACCTTTCTTCTAGCTTTTCTTTATAAGATAAATTATAAACCTTCCGTTCTATCCATTAAGATTAGGAGAAAATTGAGTACCTCCCCCTTCTTTGTCCCTAACCGACAAACAAAAGACAGAATTATTGTATTTTTAGAACATTGCGCAAATTGTCGAAAAACCATAAGATTATCTTGTGATTACAACTTCTTAGGGGGTGTGTTTTTTAAATGGAAGCGATTACAAGAGACTTTTTCTTATTTTTATCTAAAAATAACTTACTTAATAATATTGCTAAGAAAAGCGGCGGTAGTTTTGCAGCTGGAAAAATTATAGGGGGAACTGATTTCCAAAGTTCCATTAAATTCATTAAACAGCTTAATAATAGTGGCCTGTCGGTTACAGTCGACCATCTTGGGGAATTCGTTGATTCTAAGGAAGTGACCCAGGAAAGGACAGCAGAATGCATCGAAACCATTGAAATGATCAGCAGAGAAAAACTGGATTCACAGGTATCTCTCAAAATGACTTCTCTGGGTCTTGATATCGATCATAATCTGGTCATCGAGAACATGACAAGAATTCTTGATACAGCAGAAAAACACAATGTCATGGTCACGATTGACATGGAAGATGAGGTTCGCTGTCAGGCAACAATCGATATATTTAGGCAGTTCAAAGAAAAATACAACTGCATAAGTACTGTTTTACAAGCTTATTTATACCGCACAGAGAAAGATTTGGAAGACCTTGCCGAGTATAAGCCATTCTTGCGTCTCGTAAAGGGTGCCTACAAGGAATCTGCCGAGGTGGCTTTTCCCGAAAAGAATGATGTAGATGAAAACTATAAAAAGTTGATTAAGCAAAGTCTTCTTAACGGTAATTATACGGCCATTGCCTCACATGATGACCAAATCATCGAATATACAAAAGCGCTGGCTAAAAAGCATAACATTCCAAATACACAATTCGAATTTCAAATGCTTTATGGCATGAGAAACAAAACACAATACGAGTTGGTCAAGCAAGGTTACAAAATGCGCGTCTATGTACCATATGGTCTGGATTGGTATGGATACTTCATGAGAAGGCTTGCGGAAAGGCCGTCTAATATTGCCTTTGCCTTCAAAGGGATGGTCAGAAGCTAAATATACATTCAACATTCTAATTGCTACAAAAATTCTATAAAAAGGTGTGATTATTAATGATTTCATATAAACACGAACCATTTGTTGATTTTACAAACGAGGAAAACAAAAAAGCATATCAGGAAGCACTTCAAACTGTTGAGGGCTACTTAGGGCAAGACTACCCTCTTTATATCGGGGCAGAGAAAGTAACGACTGATGAGAAAATCGTTTCATATAACCCTGCAGACAAACAAGAGGTCATCGGCCAAGTATCGAAAGCTAACAGGGATCTTGCTGAAAAAGCTATGCAGGAAGCTGCAACAGCTTTTGAAAGCTGGAAAAAAGTGAAACCGGAAATCCGCGCTGACGTTTTGTTCAAAGCTGCTGCCATCATTCGCAGACGCAAGCATGAATTCTCTGCGTTATTGACAAAAGAAGCGGGAAAACCTTGGAATGAGGCTGATGCGGATACAGCGGAAGCGATCGATTTCCTTGAATTCTATGCCCGTCAAATGCTGACGCTTAAAGATGGTGTGCCTGTTCAAAGCCGTCCGGGAGAATTTAACCGCTATGATTACATTCCATTAGGAGTAGGCATCATCATTTCTCCTTGGAACTTCCCATTTGCAATCATGGCAGGTACAGCTGTTGCCGCTATCGTCACTGGTAACACAATCCTGTTAAAACCAGCTTCGACTACTCCTATTGTTGCTGCGAAATTCGTTGAAGTAATGCATGAAGCCGGCCTTCCGTCAGGTGTGTTGAATTTCGTTCCAGGAAGCGGAGCCGAAGTGGGCGACTACCTGGTTGATCATCCTAAAACACGTTTCATTTCCTTCACAGGTTCACGCGATGTAGGTCTGCGCATTTACAAACGTGCG
Source organism: Peribacillus butanolivorans (assembly GCF_001273755.1). Lineage (GTDB taxonomy): Bacteria > Bacillota > Bacilli > Bacillales > DSM-1321 > Peribacillus > Peribacillus butanolivorans. The sequence continues at coordinate 630,727 of NZ_LGYA01000005.1, read as the reverse complement.
TCAGAAGTGAACGAAGGCCAAATTTGGCTGAAGCGTGTCATCGCTGAAATGGGCGGAAAAGATACGATCGTCGTTGACAAAGAGGCAGATCTTGAATTGGCCGCTCAATCGATCGTGAAATCTGCATTTGGCTTCTCTGGACAAAAATGTTCTGCTTGCTCCCGTGCTGTCATCGTAGAAGATGTATACGATCAAGTTTTAGATCGCGCTGTTGAATTAACAAAACAACTTACTGTTGGTAATCCTGTAGAAAATCATTTCATGGGACCAGTTATCGATCAGGCGGCATTCGATAAAATCATGAGCTATATTGAAATCGGTAAAGAAGAAGGACGCGTTCTAACTGGCGGAGAAGGAGATAGCTCAAAAGGTTACTTCGTTCAACCGACCATCGTCGCTGATGTCGATCCGCAAGCCCGTTTGATGCAAGAAGAAATCTTCGGCCCAGTCGTCGCCTTTACAAAAGCGAAAGACTTTAACGAAGCTCTTGAAATTGCCAATAACACAGAATACGGTTTGACTGGGGCTGTCATTACGACAAATCGACTGAACATGGAAAAAGCACGTGAAGAATTCCATGTGGGGAACTTGTATTTCAACCGCGGCTGTACTGGTGCAATCGTAGGTTATCAGCCATTCGGCGGGTTCAACATGTCAGGAACCGATTCCAAGGCAGGCGGACCGGACTACTTGCAACTTCATATGCAAGCCAAAACAACATCAGAAACGTTCTGATAATGATCCTTTAAAAGCAAATGAAGTAGAAATGAATAACCTCTTTAGTTAAGTATCTTCTATACTAAGATACACAATCAAAACGAGGTTAAATGGAGGAAGTGACAAATAGGTTGCTTCCTCTTTTAAAACAAAAAATTATATATTTCATCCTGAAGGGAGTCTTCATATGATAGATTACTCATTAATAATTTCCATTAGCATTTATATGGCGGGCATGCTTTTCATTGGGTATTTCGCTTACAAAAGGACGTCCAATTTAAATGATTACATGCTGGGCGACCGGGGTCTTGGTCCGGCTGTTACTGCATTAAGCGCCGGTGCTGCAGATATGAGCGGTTGGCTTTTAATGGGGATGCCAGGTGCCATGTTTGCAACAGGACTCAGTTCCATCTGGATTGTAATCGGCCTGACACTAGGTGCCTATGCGAACTGGCTGTATGTTGCACCAAGATTGAGAACGTATACAGAAGTAGCCAATAACTCCATTACGATCCCTGCTTTCCTGGAAAATCGTTTTGGTGAGGGCTCACGGATCTTAAGGCTCATTTCCGCTTTGGTTATCCTGATATTCTTTACCTTTTACGTTTCCTCCGGAATGGTATCTGGCGGAGTCTTATTCCAAAGTACATTTGGCCTAGATTACCATACAGGTCTATGGATCTTAACAGGTGTTGTCGTGGCCTATACTTTATTCGGCGGATTCCTGGCAGTAAGCTGGACAGACTTTGTTCAGGGAATCATCATGGTCGTTGCCTTGGTTCTGGTACCGATCGTTACCCTTTTCCATGTTGGCGGTTTCGGTCCTTCCATAGATACGGCACGTTCCATTGATCCAGCCTTATTGAATATTTTTACAGGGACGAGCTTTTTAGGAATCATCTCATTATTTGCATGGGGACTGGGTTACTTCGGACAGCCGCATATCATTGTCCGCTTTATGGCGATCAGTTCTGTTAAGGAAATCAAGAAAGCCCGTAATATCGGGATGAGCTGGATGATTTTCTCCAGTGTCGGTGCCATGCTGACTGGATTCATCGGTATCACGTATTTTTCTCAGAACGGTCTCAAGTTAGATGATCCTGAAACGATTTTTATAGAGTTAGGGGAAATACTTTTCCACCCACTTATCACTGGTTTCTTGATTTCCGCAATACTGGCAGCCGTCATGAGCACGATTTCTTCGCAGTTGTTGGTTACAGCTAGCTCTTTAACCGAGGATATATACAAAACCTTCTTCCGTCGTTCCGCTTCAGATAAAGAGCTTGTCTTCCTAGGCAGACTTTCTGTACTGATCATATCGATCATCGCGCTTATTCTCTCTTGGGAGAAAAATGACACGATTCTTGGACTTGTAGGGTATGCTTGGGCTGGATTCGGTTCTTCATTCGGTCCATTGGTCTTACTAAGCCTATGCTGGAAACGCATGACAAGATGGGGCGCATTAGCAGGGATGGTCGTTGGTGCCGGGACTGTTATTTTCTGGTCGATGGCAGGATTATCCGATACGCTTTATGAAATGATCCCTGGTTTTGGCGCAAGCTTGATTGCCATTATCGTGGTAAGTCTTCTTACAGCCAAGCCATCAAAAGAAGTAGAAGAGCAATTCGAGGAATTCGAAAGAACATTAAAACAATAATAAATCACCTAAAAGGAACGGTCTATGAAATTTTTTTCATAGACCGTTCCTTCTTTGTGCCCCTATACACATCATCCGTTTAAAAGTATTATTAAACTTAGTTGTCATATACTTCAAAAAATAACAGGGGGCCATATATGTCATTAGAAAAAATCCTGACTCTCACAAACATCAACGATATAACGGATATGGTCAGCACTTATTTAAAAAAACCAGTCGTCATCGAAAATGACCAATTTTTATTGCTGGCATATAGTTCATATTATATCGAACACTTCGACCAAGCCAATCAGCAAACCATCTTCACTAAGCATTGGCCGATTCCAATCTTGGAAAAATTCATGGATGAGGGCATTGTCGAACAGCTTAAAACGGTGGAGCATCCATTTAGAGTGAAACAAATCGAGGAAATCGGTTTAAATCAAAGAGTTGTTGTAAGCGCTGTCCACAAAGGGCAGGTCTTCGGATTCATTTGGGTCCAAGAGACGGAAGTGATGCCTGATTCCGATTTGGAATTTTTACATGAGGTTTCCCATCATATCGGCAAGCTCCTCTATCAGAAAAAACAGATAAACATGAAAAAAGATGAAGAAAAAAATGAGTTTTACCAAAAGGTCATCGACGAAGTCTATCAAACGGAAAACCAAATAAAATGGGAAGCAGCCAATATGAGTCTTCTTATTCCGGAAACTTTCCTTGTAAATGTCTTTACCATCGCTCAATCCGATGCGGAACATTTCGATGAATTAACGGATACAGTCAGTCTATTCGCAAATGCATTGAATCATTTTTCCCATGTATTCACAAACCAATTGAAGATCATCGTCTTAATTGGTAGCAACGGAAAAGGGAAAGAGCTGCTTTCTGATAGCGCCACTGATTTAACGAACACGGTTCTTTCCCAATTCAATGGCCAAAAGGTGTTCTCAGGAATCGGAAATGAGTATTCTTCGATTCTTCAATTAAGAAAATCCTATCTAGAAGCCCTGGAAGTGATAAATGCAGCCAAGTTCATCGGTAAACCTGAACAGCTTCCTTTTCAATATAGCAAACTTGGGATTTTCCGTTACCTCGAAATGATCTCTAATCATCATGGTAAAACGAATTATATCAATATGGATTTACAGATTCTGCAAAAGAAGGACCAGGAAAGCCAAACAAAGCTCCTTCAAACAATGGAAATATTTCTGTTGAATAATTGCCGGATCAAACCGACAGCTGAACAGCTATACATTCATACCAACACGTTAAAATACAGAATGAACCAAATAGCCGATCTCACTTCAATCGATTTTGATGACTTTCATTCACGGATACAGCTATACGTCGACTTACAACTATTAAAGCAGAAAAAATAGGAAATGCTTCTTTTGCAGGCCAGACTTTTAAACTCTCTTATGAATCCTTTAAATCAGCTAAGAAATATGAAACTCGGCAACGGTTCGATCCAGCTATACTTCATACTTTAAAGCCCTTGTGTAGCAAGGGTTTTTTCTTTTTGTTCGCCACTCCATTTTGATGTCCTGCTGGTCAGGTTTAAACTACACCTTATTGGTCCAGAAGCATCATGAAAATTCTATTTATTATCACGGTAAATCCATAGAACCAAGCTAGTTTAACGTTTTTAAGGGACAAAAGTAATCCTACTGGAACCAAGAAAATAACTGCTTCCAGTAGCAAATGAATTTGTGCGGATAGTTGTATGCTGGCCTTAGGGGAACCAAATGCCCCCCAAAGGATCGCTATACCAATTGGGATAACAATGCTAAAAAAAACTTTCATGATTCTGGTATTTCCTACTTTGAAACCCCAATAACCGTATACAGCAAGTGCAAAAATTTCTAATAAAAATCGAACGGATAAGTTTACCATTTGCAAGACAGAAAGAAAACTCATTTTAACCTTACACCAGCTCATATTTATCTTTATTTATAACTATAGAATGGATTCCCTCAATATAAGTATTTAGCAGTATAGAAAAACTCTTATCGATATCAATCGGCATCCCAAACCCACCCATTTTTTCAATTGAAGTAAATCCATGTAAAATGCTCCTTAATCCTCTCACCAAGTGAATTGCCATTTCTTCCTTCAAATTATAGGCTTGTAGTACTTGGACAACAAGCTCTACAACTGATTGCTGTGCTTGTTGTAACTCCTTGTCTTCAGAATTTGGAAAACGGGTGGTAGCATCATAAAGTCCTGGATGAATTCTAGCAAATTCAACATATGCCTCACTAAGTGCCCTGATTGCATCATCACCGGAGCGTCCCACTGCTGCTTGAAGCATGTATTCATAAAGTTTTTTAACTCCATTTACTGCTAGTTTCTGTTTTAATCCATTTAGGCCGTCTAAATGGTTATATAACGAAGGGGGGCGTATTTGTAATTCTTCAGCCAACTTGCCTAACGAAAGATGATCAAGGCCGTTTTCATCAACTAGTTCTGTAGCTTTTTGTAAAATGATAGACAAATCTAACCTTATACGTTGAGACATCAATTTTTACCTCCTATTTTCATGATTGAAGTTTTAATTCTGCTTCAACTATTGCTTTGTCAATAGAATTCCCAGGGTGTTCTAGCATCTTCCCATGACCAACAGCAAGTAAACTCGGTTTATAACTTCTTAATTTCTTTGCACTTTCAAGAGCGATAAGTTTATTCCATGTGGCAAAGGCCGGGAACGGAAATAAAGGTTTAATCATTCCAGACACCGCAGTTCCACCTCTAGTTTGTAAGGCATCCCCCACAATTAAACTATGATTCCGGGTGTCAAGAAGAGATATAGAACCAGGGGTATGTCCTGGTGAAAAAATAACCTCCAATGAACCAATACGGTCGCCCTCTTTGAGTAATAAGTCTGGTTGAGTTTGAATATTTTTAGGGACTCCTCCGCGGATTGGAGAGTTTGTTTCATTTTGTAGGAGGGTAGAATCACCAGCCAGTAATAACGCATCCCTAAAAGAAATACTCACTTGTAAATCAGGGATTAACGCTTTAAGCCCGTCTAGTGCACCAACATGATCATCATGTGCGTGGGTAACTATTAATCTTGTTATCGGTTTTCCAATAATCCGCGCCGCATTTATTATACTTTTTGTACTGTAGGGTAAGGCTGCATCTATTAGTGTAAGACTATTCTCTTCCTCTACAAAATAACAGTTCACAGGAAATACACGTGGCATAAAAGATAGTTGATATACTGTACCAACCTTAGTCATTTTCACCTTTAATCAAACTCCCCCCCAAACTAATATAATTAATATTATAACTAATATGATTAGTTTTTCAATAATATTCCATGTTTAAAGTCTTTAAATTATATGAAAATAAGCAATCTACGAATCATCGTAAAAAAACCCTTCTAAGTAAACAATAACGCTCTTTCTTGAGCATGTTTACTTAAAAGGGGTGCGATTTCGTTCTGCTAAAAATGAGGGTTTTTCGATTTTTTTACTAGACTCACCTTAAACAGAAACTTTATGCGTTCCTGTACGAACGAATTCTATGATTTCATCTTTTGATAGTTTGCTAAGGCCTAAATTATCAATTGTCCTTCCAGTTTGCGGGATTCCTCCAACAAGAATTTCGCCTAACGTGATCATCGAATCCATCACTGGTGTTTCTAGTCCAATATGATCGGCTATTGAAGCGAATGTTCGTAAGCCAAAAGGAATATCTTCAGATAAATAACGCGATTGCAAAGAAGTAGGCCCTTTAATCGGTGTCAAACTGCGGCTTCCGTTTAACACTTCCCAAGTTGTTCCTTTTGGACCATACCCTGATGTATGAAGAAGTTCAGCAATTGTCATCAATTCCAAATCAAACCACTTCCCAATTTCTAATCTTTCCTGATCCAATTGTTCCATCACACGAATAACAGATGGGGTCATCCCTTCTTCATAAATATAAAATTCGCCATTTGAGCGCTCAATGCGACCCGCATTTAAAATCGTTCCAGGCGGATGATCGATTGGGTTCATACTGCTCAATCCAGCCTCAAGTACATTGCTCACAGGGGTGATAGATAAAATATCATCAAGCAAAGCCGTTGCCCATTCAGTACGAACGGAAGGAAACACGCCGATTTGCACGTTAATTTTCACATTAACTCTTACTTTTCCAGGACCCTCTAGTCTTGTCGCATATGGAAGGGTATCTGATTCAGCTAGCACAACATCTTCATTTACACCTAAATCTCTCCATATCCTTGCAAATTCTAAAGAACCAAGCGTTCCTGGCAGAAGAACAACTAATTGATCTGATTTCACTTTATCAGCTAATAGATTCGCATAGTCTTTATGTGCAAAAGCCGGGACAGCAACAAGGATAATCTCAGCACCGTTTAATGCTTGGTCTATGTCATTTGTGACCATAGCTATTTCAGCTGTTCCATTTAATATCTCGCCAATACATTCAATACGTTTCGTTTCAAAAACATCCTTCATTGCAAGACTGAATTTCTCCATTTCAAATAGTCGAACTTCATGTCCAGCCAAACTTAAATCAGCCGCTAATGTATGACCTCCATTACCTCCACCTAAAACAGCTACAGATCTTTTCATAACTTTTCCTCCTTCATATCTTTTCGTCTATTTTCCATATCTTCATATTCTATTGAATGAGTAAAAATGACACTGTTCTCTCCGCACAAAATGTTCAGTGATTTCTACGGATACTTTCGTCAGATTTTTCCGTTGATATTTCATAAACTAATTTTTCAGTCTTTTTTTATTTCTTAATGACATCATCTATATAATGTTTTGTACATACAATACCTGTCATAAGGGTAACTACGATTAATAATGATGGAATGAAATAAAGTAGAAAACTATACAACATCATTTTCAAGCATCTCCTTATCCACCTTAATTGCAGAACTTCCTGCATCATTGTTTTTCGTTAATGAATGGGCGATAAAAAAGGTAATGATATTCGCGATAAATCCTGGAACAACCCCAGATAAACCAAAAGGTTCATGTAAGGCAAAGGTCCAAATTAAGGTGATAATCGCCCCCACAACGATTGAGGATAAACCCACTGTTGCATTACGAAAGTTCCACATGATTCCCATCACCAATGGGAATACAACGGTCGGAGCCCAAAGGTAATAAGAATATTCCAAGGCCGCGATTATACTTGGAACATTTAGAGCAAAAATTAAAGAGGCGATACCAACGATTACTGTCAGTATTCTTCCCAACAATAATTCTTGCTTGTCCGAAGTTTTTTTTCTATTAAGAAAAGGATAGATATCTCGCATAAAAGAAACGGTCGTTGAATTTAAAAAGGAGCTGGCTGTGGACATAATGACGGCTAATAATGCAGCAACTGCTAATCCTGTCACACCAACTGGCAAAAGTTCTTTTACAATGGTTGGTAAAGCATTGTCTGTTTGAATCCCAGGGAATAACACATAGGCGACTAAGCCTAATGAAGCTGTGATGAAGAAGAATCCAAAAGAAAAGAATCCGGCAATTATATACCCTTTTCTAGCTGTTTCAGGATCTTTAGACGAAAAAATCCGTTGTGTATAAGGCGGAATCAACGCTTCTCCTAAGAGAAATGTGACGAATAATCCAATAAACGTAGTTATTTCCCAATTACCCAACAAGGTGAAATGAAAATCCGGAACTTTTGCAATTAACGTATCCGTACCGCCCACAGCAAACAATCCAATGATAAGCGAAAGAGGCAATATGACACCGAGCAGTACAAATTGAAGAACATCTGTTTGAATAACGGCCATAACTCCTCCAAAGGACGTATAGAGAATGACCGCACCCATCCCGATTAGAATCCCTACAAGCGGAGGTATATCCAAGATTACTTTAAGCATAGTTCCTAACGCTAATGCTTGTCCCCCTATAATCCCCGTACATAATCCCACTGAGAGAATTCCAGTTACTAATTTCGCTTTTTTCCCGTAGTGTCTTTCCATAATATCTCCAACGGTTTGTGCTCCTTTATAAGCTTTTAACCGCGGGGCAATAAAATAACCAATCAATACACTAGCAATCCCATATGCACAAAATGCAAACATAAAGACATACCCATCTTTATAAACATTTCCCGCCATTCCAGTTGAGGCTCCTCCTCCTAATACGGAAGCCGCCAAACTAGCAAAAAGAATGGAAATTGTAACTTTCTCTCCTGCAACATTATAGTCTTTTACTGTTCGTATGCGTTTACTTGTTTGATATCCAATAACCGCGATGAACGCAAAATAACCTACAACAAAGATCCAATCTAAGTTCTCCATACCCCTTCACCCCTTTTCAAACTAATAACCTAAAACAGTTTCTCCCTCTCTAATTTGAATTATATTGGTTTAGGGTCATTCAAAGCATCGTAATCCCCGCCTAATTATTCATTTATATAAAAGAAGTAGTTTGTGCTAACAGCACAATGCTAATTTCCCTTGTTTTCTGGTTCGAGTATCTGCATTAGTTTCACCGCAATATAAAGTTCCAGGGACTCCCTAAAATTTCGTAAATTCTTTCCTGTAATTTGTTCTATTTTGTTTAATCGATAAAAAAGTGTATTGCGATGGATGTTCAATGCTTTAGACGAATTAATCGGACTCAAGCTAGATTCACACCAAGCTGTGATCGTACGAAATAATTCATCATAATCAGGGTACTGTGTTAATTTCGTAACGGTTTCTTCTACGAAATGATGCGCAGTATTTTTATGAATATAGGATAGTAATTCTTCTAAAACGAAATCTTTTATATAAAAGATTTCTGGGTGATCCGTCATTTTTTTTCCGATTCTCAGCGCCCGCCAAGCAGCATGGTAAGAGTTATTAAGATCAGTCAGACTTCCAATAGTTCCTATTCCAATTGAAGCGTCAATTCCTAACTCCTTTAATGCTGAAATAAGCTGTTTACACTTCTTTTTAATCGTTTCACAGATTTCTTCTTCATGAATTTCACCATCCAACATATGAAACACAACATATTTATCAGACCCTAAGGACACCGTAATATCCTGATTATTCGAAAAGGTTTTTTTTATTTTCGATTCTATGTTTATCTTTAATGATTGAATATATATTTCTGGTGAATCTTTTTTTAACGCTTGATGATGAATTTCACTCGTAATATGATTGAATTGAAAGAGATCGATAACGATCGTAATGCGAGGTGGTTTTAAATCATAACCCAATTCCCTTCCTCGAGTTAGCAATAGCATTTCATCACTATGGTTGGGGTCAAAAGCGGCAATTTCCTGAACAAGGCTCTGTAAAGCCCTTTCACGTAGAAGGGAAGATTTATTGATGATTTCCTCACGCAATAAAATTTCAGCATACTTTTTAGCTAACATCCCAAACTTTGCTACTTCATTAGGATATCCTGTGATGCCTAATGTACCTACATATTCCCCTGATAGTTCAATTGGGATTGTTATTCCAGGTTTTACCCCCTTCAATGTACTTGATACTATTTCATTATGGGTCATTTCCTTACGACGAAAAATGGCTCCAAGAGAAGCTTGATGCAATGTGCCAATTCTTGATTGATCACTTGAACCAAGCACTATTCCATGTTTATCTGTAATCAGCACTTCATGGCCAATTACTTCACTGGTTATGTTCGCAATTTCTTGAGCTAGCTTTTCTAACATAATATCCCTACCTTAATTTTCCACTGAATTTTTTTTCTTTTTGGAGATTACACTCCCTTTACCAAGTTCCCCAATTTAACAGAAACTAAAAAAACCAGCTCTCATTAAACTTGAACTGGTTTGTGATGAACAATGATTTATTTTTTACATAATAAAATTAAATCCAGGAATATTCAAGACACATTTTCCTTGTCTCTAACATATTCATGCTCCCAAAAATCAGCATTTTTAATCCCCAACGATTTTGGATCGAAAACGGGATCCAAACCTTTTTTCTTCTGCTTTTCGTAATCTTTTAAAGTTATCAAGGCTGGCTTAGCAAGAATTAAAATGGCAATAACATTGAGCCAAACCATAATCCCTAATCCCGCATCACCTAACGCCCAAGCCAACTCTGCTGTTCGAACAGTTCCATAAAAACTAGCCGCAAGTATGACAAGTTTTAATGTAAACATAGCCCATTTACTATTACGATTACGCATTAAATAGGCGATATTTGTCTCTGCAATATAATAATACGCCATGATCGTTGTAAAGGCGAAGAAGAAAAGAGCAACAGCAACAAACCCAGCTCCAAAGCCTGGTATAACACTATCAATTGCCGCTTGTGTATACCCAGGACCAGGTGTTACTTTTCCTAAATTATTGACAATATATGAACCATTTTCTGCTTGTGTATTATACATGCCTGTGAATAAAATCATAAATGCTGTAGCAGAACAAACGAACAATGTGTCAATATAAACAGAAAATGCTTGGACAAGACCCTGCTTTGCTGGATGTGATACTTCAGCTGCAGCGGCCGGATGAGGGCCTGTACCTTGACCTGCTTCGTTTGAATAAACCCCACGTTTTACTCCCCAGGCTATCGCCATACCAATAAGCCCACCAAATGCAGAATCCATCCCGAAAGCACTTCTAAATATTAATGAGATAACATTGGGTAATTCAGTAACGTTGAAAAGAATGATTACAACTGATAATAAAATATAACCAAGAGCCATAAATGGAACAATTAATTGAGCAGCATTAGCTATCCGTTTTACTCCACCGAATATAATAAATCCTAGTAGAAGGACGACTATTATTCCGGTGATTGCCGGTTGAATGCCAAATGCGTTTTCTACTCCTGCAGCAATTGAATTAGACTGAACACCAGGCATAAGAACTGCCATAGCTATTAGTGCAGCGAATGCAAAAAGAACAGCAAACCACTTCCAACCTATTCCTTTTTCAATATAATACGCGGGACCACCTCGATATTGACCGTCTTGTTTGACTTTGTAAATCTGAGCTAAGGTAGATTCTACAAATGCACTAGATGCTCCAATAAAGGCTATGGCCCACATCCAAAAAACTGCACCTGGACCACCAAAAGCGATAGCTGTTGCTACTCCCGCAATATTACCTGTACCGACCCGACCCGAGAGCGCAATTGATAGAGCCTGGAATGAAGAAACCCCTGCTTCTGAACTTTTACCTTGGAACATTAAAATGATCATTTCTTTAATATGCCGTACCTGTAGAAACCGGGTTAAAATTGAAAATAATAGCCCTACTGCCAATAAACTATAAATGACTGGTGTACTCCATAAAACTCCATTTAAAGCAGTAATAAAATCCGACAAATAAACTCCCCCTTTATATAATTTGAAAATTCAAATAATATTACTTAAATAATTATATTTCATCTTAATCATATAAACAATATTAAATATGTAAGAAAACCTAACATTATTAAAGTAGAAATGGATTATCGTGATTGTTCTATTTGCAAGCATTCTATCATTGAATATGTAAAAGATGAGCCGCATTGCCACTCATCTTTTACTCACACATCTATAATTCGAATAAAATCATGGAAAATAAGATAAACGCCAGCAAAGCCGCTGGCGTTTAATCGTTTCAGGTATAAGTTAAGATACTTTAATAGCACCATGTATTTCTTGTTCCAATTGGTTTGTTCTTTCCGTTTTTGTTGATTCCGTCCAGCCAAAATATTCAGCCATATATTTAATTACTGCACTTTTATGTGTTTGGACTAAATCAATATCAAATAATAGGGTGCCGGTTCTGCGGAAGAAGAAATCAACCGGAGTTGCGGCCATTTCATGATCTAATGCGTATTGCAGCTGTACGAACAACTTCTGTGGGAGGCCAGTGCGAGTTTCCACGTCCCCTTCACTTTTTGCGATATTGAACAAAACAGCCGCGTTTGATCCGTACATAGCCAATAATTCTTTGGAATCCTTAGCAGTGAGTCCTGAGTCAACCCCTATTTGAATATGTGTCTGGATATAATCAGAGAAATTGCTTGATCCTCCGACATCCCCTCCAGAAATCGGCATTTTTTTGGTACTGCTATTAGGGTAAGATCTATTTGATTGCTGGGAAAGCTTCCCGGCTACAAGGTCAACTGTCGTTTTTGCCATTTTGCGATATCCCGTTAATTTTCCTCCGGCAATCGTGATAAGACCCGAATCGGACTCCCAAATTTCATCTTTTCTTGAAATTTCAGAAGGGTCTTTACCTTCTTCTAGAATTAACGGTCTCACTCCAGCCCAGCTTGATTCGATATCTTCATTCGAAACTTTCACTTCTGGAAACATATAATCAATCGCCTTTAATAAATAGGTACGGTCTTCTGATGTAACGGTAGGGACTGCAGGATCGCCATCATAAAAGGTGTCTGTAGTTCCGACGTATGCCTTACCGGCTCGCGGAATAGCAAAGATCATCCGGCCATCGGGCGTATCAAAGTAAAGCGCCTGCTTCAAAGGAAATTTCGATTGGTCGATTACGACATGAACACCCTTTGATAACTTCAGCGTTTTCCCTTTTTTCGATTGGTCTTTTTCACGGATCGAATCAACCCATGGACCTGCGGCATTGATAACTTTGTCTGCATATATTTCATACTGATTACCTGATAGTAAATCATTGACCAGGACGCCTATTACCTTGCCATTTTCATACAACAATTTTTCTACCTTTGTATAATTTATCGGTGTCGCGCCTTTATCCACAGCCGCCTTCATCACTTCAATCGTCAGGCGTGCATCATCTGTACGGTATTCAACATAATGGCCTCCGCCTTTAAGTCCTTCTTTCTTTACAAGGGGTTCCATTTTCAGTGTTTCACTAACCGATAGCATTTTCCTTCGTTCACTTTTTTTGACGCCTGCTAGAAAATCATAGACTCGGAGTCCGATGGATGTACTGAATTTTCCAAATGTGCCGCCTTTATGCATTGGGAGCAGCATTCTTTCCGGTGTAGTCACATGTGGCCCATTTTCATAAACGATCTCTCTCTCTTTTCCAACCTCAGCAACCATTTTTATTTCAAATTGCTTTAGATACCGCAAACCACCATGGACAAGCTTTGTTGAACGGCTTGATGTTCCTGCAGCAAAGTCCTGCATTTCCACCAATGCCACTTTCATTCCTCGAGTCGTTGCATCCAGGGAAATCCCTGCACCTGTAATTCCTCCGCCAATGACTAACACATCAAATTTTTCTTTTTTCAGAAGCTCAATTGTTTCTTCTCGATATATATTTGAAAACCTCATGCCTAACTCCTCCTTTGAGTGATACCTGCTTTTGTCGAGTAGTTGTTGGTTCTTGTATTTAAATAAGTTAATTTGTTCTCATAGTTTTCCATTCATATAGATATTAATTACCCTAATCTGCCAATAAAAACAAAAAAAGAGACCATAAATGCACATTATCGAATTCTCGATAACGCATTCATGGTCTCTCCTGTTCTCCGGCCGATTTATTAACTTGATTTTAGTATATCATACTCTAACTCATATTAGAAAGACTTCGCTTTGTTTTTATTTAACAGTTCAACTAAAGGGGCAGATTAGCTGAAGTAAAAACAAGGAAAGATGATTCCTATCTTATGCCGTATAAGACATATTATGTGCAACAATAAGAGTGAATTATTATCAAATTCACTCTTGAAAAATTATTTATCTTTTTATCGGGCGTTCTAGAGTTAATATTTCATCTTCAAGTGAAGAAAATTGCTGTTCCACTACATGTTTAACATCTAAGACAGCAGCGTTATAGAAATGAGGAGCAAGTGACTCCTTAACGAAATCTAATACTCTTTCTGCAGCAAATTCGGTTATTTCTTCATCTCTTTCTTGTGAAAAAAAGTATTGAATGTCAGAAATCATTAATTGCTGTTGGTCTTTTGTAAGTTTTATAAACAAGTAAAACACTCCCTAATAAAATATATTACAGCTAACTATACATGTGAAATTCAGTAAATCACAGGCTATATTTTCATAAAATATTATGTACAAGTAGGAGTGGTAAAAACCCTTTATTAAGGGTATTTGAAACTAGATTTAATGCAGATGAGCATACCTCGACATTGTTTGGTTTAGGTTTTCTCGAATTAATTCTTTTATCATACCCGTTTATTTTTATTGGATTATCAGTTTTATTAGGAACAAAAGAAGAGCGAATTTAAACGTGATTTTAGTTAATAAAAATAGAATTTAAGGGGCGGGCGTTAGTTGAAGAAGATGAATACTTATAATAAAGTCATTTAATTTTATAGCCATCAATCAAGAAAACCGATACTACTGATGTAGAATCGGTTTTCTTAAGTTCTGTAATTTAGTTGGAAAGTGGTACTACAGAGTAAAAACCTTAACTATAAAGTTGTTTAATCATTCTTTCACTAACGCCCCAAACTGTTAAATAATCTTCTAAATTACTGAAATTTAATACAAACGTCATATAGCTGTACATGTAATAAATCACCTAAATTAAAAATCATGCACGGTTACACAAAGTTGGATAATTACTCCAAACGGATCTCGCACAATGGCATATCCTGGACTAAAAGCATTGGGTTCATATGGTACTAAAATGGCCACCTTTTCATGTTGAATAAGCGAGTCATAGAGATCTTTAATTACAATCTTATCTTGAGACTGAATACATAAAGATGAACTATTACCTAATTGCCAAGGTTGTGTATTGTCCATTTCTTTCTCCGCAAGCATAAGCTTATTCGCACCGATTTGCAAAACAGAATGTGTAATATACTCATCTTGACCTTCTCCATAAATAAAATTAGGATTCATTTCCTTCATCTCTTTATAATTTTTCTTAAAAAGAACGGTCGCCCCTAAATATTCCTCATAAAACTCAATTGCAGCTGCACCTTTACCATTCATCGATAGAAAGGGAATTACTTCAAAATTCATTTTATTGCCTCCTCAACAATTATTTATTACACTTACAAGTATATAAAATAAAGGTGACAAAAAACGGCACCATTAAGAGGTCATTTTATGAAAAAATCAGAACGCTTAAATCAAATGCTGCGTTTTATCAATCAAAAACAACAGTTTACGCTCCAAGATTTAATGCAAGAATTTCATATTTCTAAAAGAACTGCATTACGAGACATTTCTTCACTAGAGGAAATTGGCGCACCAATTTATGCAGAATATGGTCGGTATGGAGGTTATCATTTACTTAATCAAATGACACTCCCCCCCATTTCTTTTAACAGTCAAGAAATTTATGCACTTTATTTTGCAATGCAGGCACTACGCAGCTTTTCAAATCTACCTTTTCAAGTATCGCTTCATTCTATTCATGAGAAATTTATAAACGCGTTAGCAGAAAAACAACGTCAGCATATAGAGAGAATTCAAGACCGGGTAACCTTTCGACACACGGAGCAAATCAAAGAAAGCGCACATTTAGAAACTTTATTACTTGCTGCCATTAAAAATGAAGTATTAAAAATCAGTTATCAATCAATGCATCAAGAAAGCACTCGTAGCATTCAGCCAATCGCTATTTATGCAATGAAAGGCTATTGGTATTGTCAGGCTTATGATGTAACGAAAAAAGCTTATCGAGTATTCCGGTGTGATCGTATTACAACAGTGGAAATAACGAACATCGAACCATTAATTGACTTAAAGGAGATTAATGTTCACAATGCACATTCACTCTGGAAACCATCTGAAAAGGCAATTCAATTCAAATGTCTAATAAATCAAGAAGGGGTTGAGCATTTTCAACAGCAACATTTCCCATCTATGAAGTTAATCAACGAGAGTGAAAGTACCTATATTGTTGGTTCGTATGAGCCAAATGAGCTTGAGTTTATAGTTAACTATATTGCTAGCTTTGGTAAGTCCATAAAAATAGTAGAACCTAATATATTAAGAGAACTTTTAAGAAAGTATTATATAGATTTACTAGATAATTTATAGAAGGCTAGTTTGTAAATTATTTCTCTTATTTAAAGACTTTATTATGGTAATCTGCCCGATAATTGAACAACATATTTAAAGCATTTTATTAAGTTTCAAATGACTTTATTGTAAATTTAACAACAAAAAGACCACTATATAAGTGGCCTTCTTTATTTGTTAAATTTAGTGTTTATCAGAACCTTTATTTAAAAGCCATTGCTGCTTGAACAGCTTTTTTCCATCCGTCATATAATTTTTCACTTTCCTGCTCATCCATGGATGGATTAAAGGTTTTGTCTATTGCCCACTGCTGAGCGATTTCCTCTTGGTCCTTCCAATAGCCAACAGCTAGTCCAGCCAAATACGCTGCACCGAGTGCTGTCGTTTCGTTTATAGTCGGCCTTTCAACAGGGACACGTAGTAGATCGCTTTGGAATTGCATTAAGAAGTCGTTCTTAACTGCACCGCCGTCCACTCTCAATGTCTTCAGCTCAATACCTGAATCCGCCTCCATGGCATCGAGTACATCCTTCGTTTGATATGCAAGCGATTCAAGGGTAGCACGGACAAAATGCTCTTTAGATGTTCCACGAGTTAAGCCAAAAACTGCACCTCGGACATCGCTGTCCCAATATGGAGTCCCAAGCCCTACAAACGCAGGAACAACATAAACTCCATCAGTACTTTCTACACGTTTTGCATAGGCTTCACTGTCCTCGGCATTTTTTAGCATCCGTAAGCCATCACGCAGCCATTGAATCGCTGATCCTGCTACAAATATGCTGCCTTCTAGTGCATATTCAACCTTGCCATTCAATCCCCAAGCAAGAGTTGTCAATAACCCGTGCTCGGAACTGACAGCCTTTTCACCCGTATTCATAAGCATGAAACAACCTGTTCCATACGTATTTTTAGCCATTCCTTCATTAAAACAAGCTTGGCCAAATAATGCCGCCTGTTGGTCACCCGCTGCTCCTGCAATTGGAATCGACTGGCCGAAGAAGTGATATTCGATCGTATGGGCATACACTTCGGAAGAAGGTCTAACCTCTGGTAGCATCGATTTTGGAACAGTCAATATCTCTAGAAGCTCCTCATCCCATTTCAGATCATGAATATTATACATTAATGTCCGCGAAGCATTAGAATAGTCTGTTACATGGGCCTTGCCTCCTGATAGCTTCCAAATCAGCCAGGTATCAATGGTTCCGAATAACAACTTGCCTTCATCTGCTTTTTGTCGAGCTCCTTCCACATTATCGAGGATCCACTTCACTTTTGTACCGGAAAAATAGGCGTCTATTAACAATCCTGTTTTTTCTCGGAACAGATCATTAAGACCTCTTCCTTTCAATTCATCACAAATTTCGCTAGTTTGTCTGGACTGCCATACTATCGCATTATACACAGGGGTTCCTGTTTCTTTATCCCAAACGACTGTCGTTTCACGCTGATTAGTGATTCCAATACCAGCAATTTGCTCAGGCTTTACACTAGATTCCGATAGTACACCAGCAATCACTGCTAAAATTGATCCCCAAATCTCATTGGCGTTATGCTCTACCCAGCCTGGCTTAGGGAAATGCTGTGTGAATTCCTTTTGGGCCGAGTGGACGATCTCGCCCTTTTCGTTAAACAAAATCGCCCGTGAACTAGTTGTTCCTTGATCCAATGATAAGATATATTTTTCCATAATGTGTTTCCCCCCTTTTTAATTTAACTAGCAATGTTGCTAGTTTCTAACTCACGCGACTGCTTTTTTCCAAAAGTATATGCTAATACCAATATTATTAGGCTTGCTCCTAAAACAGTCCAAAAGACTGTCGTCAATTCACCTAAAAAGACCGCTTTATAGAAGACAGCTCCAAGTGCTCCACCGACAATCGGGCCAACAACCGGAATCCAAGCATAGCCCCAATTCGAATTTCCCTTACCCGGTATTGGCAGCAGGAAGTGAGCAATACGAGGTCCAAGATCACGTGCAGGGTTTATGGCGTAGCCTGTTGTTCCTCCGAGCGACATCCCGATAACAACAATCAATAAACCGACAGCAAATGGGTTCAGACCTTCTGTAAACTTGCCTGCTCCAATAAATAATAAGCCAAGAACAAGGATGAATGTACCAATCATTTCACTTAATAGATTTGAAAAAGTATGTGGGATAGCTGGTGAGGTTGCAAACACACCAAGCTTTGTACCTGGATCCTCCGTAGCTTTCCAGTGAGGCAAATAATGCAGGAATACAAGAGTCGCACCTATAATTGCCCCTATCATTTGCGCCACAATGTACCCTGGCACATCAGCCCAAGGAAAATCTCCATTGATAGCTAATGCTACTGTAACAGCCGGGTTTAAATGTGCTCCGCTTATGGAACCCACTGCAAAGACACCCATTGTAACAGCTAGTCCCCATGCAATCGTGATGACAATCCAGCCTGCATCTTTGGCATAAGATCCCTTTAAGGAAGATCCTGCCCCAATACCTGCACCAAATAAAATTAAAATCATTGTGCCTACTACTTCTCCCCAAAATGGAGTCATACATAACTCCTCCTCTTATAGAATGATGCCTTACCAACAAATAAAAGGAGATTCACAGCAGAACTTTCCTCAAAAAATGAGTATGTCTGGTGTGAATCTCCTAATCTCCGTCACATGTATTAACTTGTAATGTAAATATACTAGGTAGTGAAAACGCTGTCAATTAATTTATATAAAAATAAATGATTTTTTCTGTATTTTTTTTCCTCTATCACACATCAACTCCTATCTAAATTAAAACATCTCCCATAATTCAGTTTTTGAAGTCGTGATTGACGAAGCTCCTGCCTCAAGGGCATTCAAGACTTCATCTGAAGAACGTATGAGCCCACCAGCAAAGATAGGAGTTTGTAAGCGTTCCTTTACCTCTTTAATCATCCAAGGCATTGCGCCAGGCAAAACTTCGATATAATCAGGCTTTGTTTTCTGTACCAGCTTATAACTTTTCTCTAACGCATGTGAGTCAATTAAAAAGATTCGTTGAATGGCAATAACACCCTTTTGCTTCGCTTTCAAAATCACGCTGGATTTTGTTGAAATCAGGCCATATGGGCAATACTCCTGACAAATAAATTCTGTAGCGTATTCATCACTTTTAATACCATGAATTAAATCGACATGATAAATCATTTTCTTATTATGCTGCTTTGCCATTAAGCTTACATTTTTCAATTGTGATATATGCAAATCAAGAAACACACCTATTTCATAGGAACTTTCTAGAAATCTTTCGAAATCCTTCATGCTTGCCGAAGCAGGCAAAATTTTCTGGTCCATTCATTTTCCCCCTTATCTACCGGAAAAACTCAAAACTTTTAGTTATTTAGTATATTTTAAAGAGCTTGGTTTATCAAACACAATTTTTCTTATTGAAGAATCGTCCTTTACCATATCCTTACACTAACATACCTGGTATCCCCTTTAAAATAGTACAGGTAAGAATGCTATGTAAATATTTCCTTCATTGCTTACCCTTTCTTCGATTCATCATAATGAAAGTTTAATTTTTAATGCACCTTCCGCCAACTCATACGATTTAATAGTGCCCACGGGTATTCTTTTCACGATGTTCCAAGCATTAAAATTCATTTTGATCATTCTATTTTCAAATTCAAAAAATGGCGGTCTGTTAAATATCTTTTGGTTAATAAAATTCCTATCAATAGGCTTCATTTCTACTAATTCAAATGAAATCGTTCTTTTTTCCACGTGAACCGGTTTTAATGTAATACGGAAAGGCACGTTTTTCTTAAACATCATTTTTTTCACTTCCGTCGTTCCGAAAAGCACTATATGTTTTGGCGTAATCTCGACTTTAACATCCTGCTCACCTGATTTCATCTTTATAAATCGCTCTAGCATAGACGCAGTTAACGTTATCGGTAAACCATTCCCGAAAATATTAGATGGATTGAACGTATTCATCGTGGTTTCCCCCTCCAACTTAACTTACAGGTAACTTCATTCCATATGGAACGTCAGTTATAGCATATGCCGTCTTCACGAATGTAGTTAACCCTTCATAACATGCAAGGTCTACTACTTATTTCGTCCTTCATCCCACTTAATTCGACCTTTCTCCGCTTTATTCGACCTTCCTCCGAATAAATCGACCTTTCTCCACTTATTTCGACCTTCCTACGATTAATTCGTCCTTCATCCCACTTAATTCGACCTTCATCCGATTAATTCGTCCTTCATCCCACTTAATTCGACCTTCCTTCTACTTATTTCGTCCTTCCTTCTACTTATTTCGTCCTTCCTCCGATTAATTCGTCCTTCATCCCACTTAATTCGACCTTCCTCCTACTTATTTCGTCCTTCCTCCACTTAATTCGACCTTCCTCCGATTAATTCGTCCTTCATCCCACTTATTTCGTCCTTCATCCGATTAATTCGTCCTTCATCCCACTTATTTCGTCCTTCATCCCACTTATTTCGTCCTTCCTCCATTTAGTTCGGCCTCATAAATGTTGCAGCACTATGAGTACAGGAGTATTTACGTCGTTGCAGCGAAGATCGAATTCAAAAAAATTAGGCTATCTCTCTCCAAAAAGATTTTGGAAAAGTGACAGCCTTTAAATATATATATCATTTTAGCTAGGTCCGTTTCTTTATTTAGCGATTAAAGGTGCGGAGAACTTCTTCATTGCTTTGTCCTGGCTTCAGCCCTGCATGTTTATAATCAGGGGTAAAAACCGATGTTTTGATTGGACAGGCAATTTGCTTCTGGATGCTTCCTTTTCCGTCAGGTATTTCAACAATCATGCCCCGCTCCTTAAGCTGGGGATGATTGGTCGCTTCGGTAAAGGTCAGTACTGGTTCTACACAAGCCTCAGAATCAGCAAATATTTCTTTCCATTCATCAAAGTTCTTTTCAAGAAAAGCACGTTGGACAGCTGTTTTAAATCTACTTCCACTCTCAGCATCTCTACTCAAGCTTAGTTCATACAATTCGGGCTTGAGGATTGCTACACACAGAGCTTTACGGAATGGAGGCTCCAGGCTTCCTACCGAAAAATAACGACCATCTTTCGTTTCGTAAAAGTCATAAAATGACCCTCCGTTTAATATCAATTTCTCTGGCTCAAGCTCCATGCCCCCTTGTAAATTCAGAGGTGCGGATATGGCATTTAAAGCGAAACTGCAGTCGGTCATGCTGATGTCGATGTATTGGCCTTCCCCCGTTCTGTCTCTATAAATGACTGCGGACAAAATACCGATAATAGCATGCAATGACCCTCCTGCAAGATCAGCTATTTGCGTTCCGTTCTTTGCTGGGCCGTCTTTTTGCGTACCGGAATAGCCTGATAATCCTGCAATCGAAATATAATTGATATCATGACCCGGGCGGTCTTTGTAGGGACCGGTTTGGCCAAATCCTGTGATTGAACAATAAATTAACTTCGGATTGATTTGTTTTAATACCTCGTACCCCAGCCCTAAGCGCTCCATGACACCTGGCCGGAATTGTTCAAGGACGATATCGTATTCTTTCACTAAATTTTTTACGGCTTCGATGGACTCCGACTGTTTTAAATCAAGGGTAATCGATTGCTTTGATCTGTTAAGATATTGATTCACACCCCATGAATCCCCTGCTGCCGGCCTTTCTACCTTCAAAACATCTGCTCCTAAATCAGCTAGCATCAAAGTGGCAAATGGTCCGGGCAGTAGCGTTGAAAAGTCTAATACTTTCAAATTAGTTAATAGAGTCATAAGCGCGCACCCTCCTTTTCTAGCGATTAGATACTTCAAACGGTTAAAGTCTGGCTTTCTCTTCTCAAAGATGGTAGTTACCCCGTCGTACTAGCATGCATTCCTTTACTTTTTTAAAAAAATTTGAAAGAGATTAGAATGATACATAGAGTCCCCTTTAGCTAATTTTATAGAAAAACACACATAGAGATTACGTTTATCATATAACATCCACCTTTAAATTTGTATTAATTTCCATTTATCATAAATTAAAAAGCCAGGAATCCGGCTCCTGGCTTTGAATAAGAGTTTTGAATGGGGAAGGTAAAAAAGCTTACATGCACATTACTGTTTATATAGACAAGTAAAAGCCGGACAACTTAAAACAACGTTGTCCGGCTGATTTTACTTAAAGCATTATCATTCGTATTTTTTGTCAAAGTCAAACTCCACTTCTTCAAGTTTAACGAATTTAGTTTTCCTTACCAGTTTATATCCAAACCATAGACCAAGGAAAAGTGGGATTCCTAGGTATGCAGCTACTACACTGCCCCAATCAATGTGGTCTGAAAAAAACGCTTGAAAATTTTGAGATAGAATGACAATTAAGCCAATCACAATAGCAAAAATCGGTCCAATCGGAAACCATAATGCCTTATATGGCAGCTTCTCCAATGAATGGCCTTGAGCTATATAAGCTTTCCGGAAACGATAATGGCTGATAGAAATACCTAGCCAGAAGATAAATCCTGTAATACCAATAGCATTCATTAACCATATATACACTTTACCATCACCAAATACAGAAGCTAAAAATGCAAGCATACCAATGGCACATGTCAAAATCATTCCCGCAACCGGCACTCCGCGTTTGTTAAGTTTTGCAAAAATGCGTGGTGCTTGCCCATCTTTAGCCATTGAATATAACATACGTGTCGATGCATATAAACTAGAGTTACCTGCTGACAATACCGCTGTTAAAATGACTGCATTCATGAGCGAAGCTGCAAAAGCAATTCCAGCCTTTTCAAATATAAGCGTGAATGGGCTGACCATAACATTATCCCCTTGTAAACTTTCGCTTGTATAAGGGATAAGTAGCCCTATCACAAAGATTGCCAATACGTAAAAGAGTAGGATTCTCCAAAAAACGCTTTTAATAGCCTTCGGTATATTTTTGGCTGGGTCTTCACTTTCACCTGCAGCCACACCAACGATTTCTGTACCTTGAAAAGAAAAGCCAGCTGCAATAAACACAATGAAGACACCCATAAAACCACCCGGGAAAGGCGCGTCATCGACTGTGAAGTTCTTAAAACCTACTGCTTCGCCACCCATGATGCCAACAATCATTAGTATGCCAACGATTATAAAAATAACGATGGCCGTTACTTTTATGAAGGAAAACCAGTATTCCCCTTCACCATATCCTTTAACGGATAAATAGTTTAATAGGAAAATGAGTACCAAGAATGATGCACTCCACAACAATGATGGACTATTTGGAAACCAAAATTTCATAATCATTGTTGAGGCTGACAACTCCGCCGCTATGGTCATCGACCAATTGAACCAGTACGTCCATCCCAAGGCAAATCCAAATGCCGGATCGACGAATTTCGTTCCATAGGTACTGAATGAACCGCTTGTCGGCATAAAGGCTGCCAGTTCCCCTAAGCTGGTCATCACAAAGTACACCATTGCCCCAACTAAGGCATAAGCAAGTAATGCGCCGCCTGGACCAGCTGTATGGATAGCTGCCCCGCTGCTAAGAAACAGCCCGGTGCCAATAGCCCCTCCAATAGAAATCATCGTTAAATGTCGGGATTTTAAACCGCGCTTTAATTCTTGTTCTTCTCGCTTTGGAGGATGCTGAAAGATGTCGTTTTCTTGTTTTGGTATCATAAATTTTCATCCCTTTCTATATAAGCGCTTTCATTTATAGGGAAATCCATTTAATAAATTTTCCTATTTCATCGACTTTCAAATAGACCTAATTTACAATTCGAATATTCCTATTCTGAATATATGCAATTTTCATGCCAAATTTTCAAACCGCAAAATTCAACAAATTATTTTAAAAAACGCTTTTAATAGACAAAATATTTTGCACTTTATGCCATGTTTTTTTGCACTTTATGCCATGTTTTTTTGCAGCATTAAAAAAGCGGGACTAATAAAATACTAAGCTCATTTCATACGCCCTTAAATATATTCCAAATATTACTAGAAGAATATTTAGAAAGAACATTTCTATTAAAAACCATTTTTCTCCATTTTATCCCTTTAAATGTCATATTTTTGCGTGTTTTCTCCATTTGATAATAATATGAAACGATGTAAAAATGAGGTATTCTCATGAAGGAGTTGAAAGGTTATGAAAGGTAAGGTATTTTTAGGAACCGCACTATCTATCGGTCTATTATTTTCTGCTATTCCCCAACAAGAAGCTCTAGCGGCAAAAAACGTGTTAAGCGTTGAAAAGTATAATAAGCATAGAGATTCGCTAGAATTCAAGTCTGGGAAACTCACAGAACCTTCAAAGCAGACGGCAGAGGATATCATTCTTACCTTTTTTGATAAAAACACAAAGTCTTACAAGTTAGAGAAGCAAAAAGCGAAAGACTCCTTCATTATCCAAAAAAAAAGTAAGGATGAACTTGGAAATACCGCTCTAAGATTGCAACAAACCTATCAGGGCGTACCTGTATGGAATTCTACACAGGCAGTATTAATTGACCCTCAAGGTGTTTTAACAGTCGTGTCCGGAACAGTTGAAGCCAATTTAAACACTAAATTAGGGAAAAAGGCTAAAAAAGGCATCAGTAAATCAGAAGCAATCCAAATAGCCGAAACAGATATTGGATTCACTCCTTCCTACGAACAATCTCCTGAATCAGAGCTATATGTATACGCCAATGAAGGAAAGGCCGACTATGTATATAAGGTCAATTTAAATTTCTTAGATCCGGAACCAGGAAACTATAATTATTTCATTTCAGTCAAAACAGGTGAAATATTGAATAAATATAACACCCTTGATGAAGTGACGGGGACCAATTCCGTCGGTACGGGCATCGGAGTCCTAAACAATACTGTATCGTTAAACACTACCTTATCGAGCAGTAAATATTATCTACAAGACAATACACGTGGCAAAGGTATTTTCACCTATAATGCTAATAACCGGTCAAAATTGCCTGGTACACTCTTATCCAATTCAACCAACGCTTTTACTTCTTCTACCGATAAAGCTGCAGTGGATGCTCATTTTTATGCTGGTAAAACCTATGATTATTACAAATCCACGTTTGGACGGAACTCTTACGATGGAAATGGAGCCATCCTGAAGTCAACCGTTCATTATGGTTCGAAATACAATAATGCTTTTTGGGATGGTACACAAATGGTTTACGGTGATGGGGACGGCACGACGTTCATCCCATTGTCAGGCGGTTTAGACGTTGTTTCACATGAATTGACACATGCAGTAACTTCTACGGAATCGAATTTGACCTATCAGAATGAATCCGGTGCTTTGAATGAAGCTATTTCTGATATTTTTGGCACCGTTGTTGAATTTAAGAATCAAAGTGCAAAAGCGGACTATCTGATAGGAGAAGATATTTACACACCTAATATTTCCGGCGATGCCCTCCGTTCAATGGCCAACCCAACATTGAATGGCGACCCTGACCATTATACGAACCGTTATACAGGATCGGGCGACAATGGCGGCGTCCATACGAACAGCGGAATCATTAATAAGGCAGCTTATCTTATCTCCGCGGGTGGCACTCACCATGGCGTGACCGTAACTGGAATTGGCATTGATAAACTAGGAACCATCTTTTACCGGGCCAACACGACTTATTTAACTTCCTCGTCTACTTTTTCACAAGCCAGAGCAGCAGTCGTCCAATCTGCCGCTGATTTATATGGTTCAAGCAGTGCAGAAGCCACTGCAGTCAAAAACGCTTTTACAGCTGTCGGTGTGAATTAAGAGATCCACCCTATGAATTATTAAATGTCTAGGCTAATCTAATAAGTAAGACAACCTTAACACCTCCCTAAATGTACAGAAAAAAGTACATGTTAGCTGAGGTGTTTTTTTATAAGTATAAATGTAAGCAACAACCAGCACCCAAACCTAGGTACATCGGAGCTCCCACTGTGTATGACGCATGAGTTACCATTTCCGCGCAGGGAAACGCGTCCTACTATAAATCCATCATTTATCATTTCAGGACGTCCTTACTAAAAATAATAAGCACAATATTAAAAAGTCGCGCACCTTATAGGAAGTTCGTTCCGGACATTCGTATAGTATTTTCGTGCTTTAACGAACGTTAATAACGGCTGTTTTGAGAAGAAACTCCACCGTTCGAGAAAGTCTGCTTTTACGAACAGTAGCTAACCGCCCACTTCGGAAATTTTATACGCTAAGAGAATTCCAACCTAAAAAGTCGATCTCTTCTAAGTTATAGAACTAACGCACCCGTTAGTTTAAGTACAAACCTTCACAATCTTGCTAACCTGCCCCTTTAGCTCCATAAGAAAAAGAGCTGCCATAGCAACTCCCTTATTGAAGTAAAGAACCTGAGCTTAAAAAGAAGTAGCCATTATGTTTACCTTTTCAGTAAAAATCTTGGAGGTGAACCAACCTCTTGTTCTGCTTCAAAGTAAGCAAGTGAACCTTCAATACACGAAACAATAGAAGGCATTCCATAACCAACTACTTTCTTTAAGGCTTCATTTAAGGATAATTTTTTACCATCAATTTCTTCGTTCCATGAAATTACATAACACTCATTGGGTGCACCTTGTTTTTTAAGTAAAGTAGCAATTTCTTGATAATCGGAATTAGGAGTTGGTATTTCAATCATATATTCCGGAAGAAGTGTTTTGCCATAATCGTGGCAAAGTCTGTTCAATGCTTCTACTCTTTTCTTTTCTGATGATAGTTCAAATATAACTCTATCTTGTATTCTTTTAGCAAAGAACCTTTTTACAATTCTTTTTTCTTGTTCTTTATCCATTATGACCTCCCGTATACTGCTTGTTTTTACTAATCATAACAAAATCCTTATAGAACTATCCTGCCCCGATAGTAAAGAAAGAGCTGCCTTAAAGACAGCTCTGATCTTCAGCTAACGCATGCGTTAGTTGCATAAGGAAGTTGAAAAAATAGCCTGTATATATTTGAACGATGAATAACTTACCTATTTTCTTGTGTTTGTTTGCACCATATACAGAAAATTGGGAAAAACGTAACCAAAAACGTAACCATTTTTATAAAAAACTCGTCAAGCGTAAAATTGAAAGTATGAATTAAAGCAGCCGTTTCTATATTGGAATGCGTTGCTTTATTTTTTATTGGAGCATATCAGAATCCAAAATAACGGCTGGTCTATTGATTCTGCTACTGAAATTTTTAGTGAGGAATGGATATCTGATGACGAGTTTTTTGTCACCGAATCTGAAATTTATGGGAATAATAAACTCTATCATCAATTGAAAAAAGAACTTCGAATAAGAAAAACATAGGGAGATTTTAGTCTTCCTATGTTTTCATTCATATTATTTATCTGTTTGTTTTTGCTTCTTTTTCAAATACTCCGCACGTATTTTTTCAAGTTGCTGCTTTTTATCAAATTTGGCAGGCTTCTGTTTTTCACGAAACTTTGTCACAGCTACCTGACCTTTGTAATCCAATTGATATTTTCCCACTTTGTTCACCTACTTTTCTTGTCTTTAAAGAAAATCTATTCAACAAATATAATATACCTTTTTTTACTGAAGTAAACCTTATTACTTTATTAGTGTACTGCTAACTTTGCATATATCAGTAAAAACATTAAAAACTTAGTAAAATAATTCATCGCCAAATGGTATTCATTTCATTGCTATAATCAAAATAAAATGCCTTGACACTCTGCATAAGCCTCAATCATTCTATTTCTTGTTTGTTCAACTCTCTTCTAAAGGTCCAATTGTTCGGTAAATAAGGTTTAAAATATTAAAACAATCTAAGTCTACTCCATCTTTTAAATGGTTCTTAATGCTAATAACCATTACGTTCTCGATGATTTCAAATTTAGGTTTCTGAGGGGAAATATTGTTTTTTTTGCAAAGTCTTTTTACTACTTGTTTAAAAAAATCTACATCCCCAATATTTTTCTCCAAAAAATCAGCCCTTGTTATTAACTTTTCTACTTATATCTATCTTAATCCAAATATTACCTTATTCAACTAAACTGCCCCGATAGTTGCATAAGACAAAGAGCTGCCAAAGCAACTCCCTAATAGAAGTAAAGCACCCGTTAATCCATTTTCTCTTTATTAACTTTCAGTATCTCCTTTAATGTAGAATGAATATTTTGAAGGCTAATTAAAATAAAGCCCAGCATAATAAATGTTACTAATTCCCCTGTAAATATAGAGATT
Organism: Peribacillus butanolivorans; assembly: GCF_001273755.1. Taxonomy (GTDB): domain Bacteria; phylum Bacillota; class Bacilli; order Bacillales; family DSM-1321; genus Peribacillus; species Peribacillus butanolivorans. The sequence goes on along the minus strand of NZ_LGYA01000005.1, from coordinate 602,302 downwards.
ATTGCTATTATTAGAGCATATAAACCATAAAGCCAACCTTGCATTTTTATATCACCACGCTGCTATTTTTGATTTTTAAGTTTCCAAACCTCTTCTTCGAGATTATCTATTCTTTGTTGTAGTGCTTTCTTCGGTTCTAAAATCCTTCTCCCCAATATTACGGAGAAGCCGGTAATAGCAATAATTCCCCCAGCAAAAGCCATAAACAATATCAAGGTAATATCAAACATAAAAACAACTCCTAATTAATTCAAGGTTTGTTATTATTATCTACGTAAATTGAACAACAAGAGTTTCATTTTCCATCAACAAACTTGCCCCGATAGTTGAAGAAGAAAAATCAAAAGCATTGTTTAACAGATTCTATTTTAAAGAAGTAACAATCAAAAAAAAGTTCGTAAAAATGTACTTAAACGAACGGATAGCTAATAAACAGATTAAGGTTTATTTGTGCACATGGGTCTGTACATACCTATTCACGCATACAGCCATAAGGATTCTATGTATGGTAAAATGTTGGTTAGGAGATTATATTAGATACTTTATTACTTCGGCTTATTATTGCCGGCCCTTATTCTTCTACGAGGTCTAGGGAAGCAGCAATAGTTTTTACATCCCACTTTCATTCTTTAATTTGAATGGAAGTGTTATTACACATATAACAATCCCTTCTTTTTCATTTGAAAAAGATTAATTCCCTAAAATAGTTGCTTTTCTTCTTATTAACTGTCAAGCTTAGATGATCTAGACTATAAAGAATAGAACAAGTAGGTGACGAACATGATTGAAGTTAAAACTTCCACACTTAGTGATGGTGAGTTCAATAGAGGCGTATTTGCTACACAAGACATTAAAAAAGGTGAGCTTTTACATGAGGCACCTGTTATTGCTTATCCAAACGAAGAGCATGTTTTCATAGAGAAAACATTGCTTGCAGATTACGCGTTTGAGTATGGAATTAACCATACTGCCATGCTTTTAGGATATGGCATGCTGTTTAATCACTCTTATACTCCCAATGCTACTTATGACATAAACTTTAAGAACCACACGTTTGATTTCTTCGCTTACACCGACATAAAAGCAGGAGAAGAAATTCTTATTAATTATAATGGTGAAGTCGATAATGAAGATCCTTTATGGTTCAATAAAGAAGATAATGGTGAAGATGACGCTGAGTAACAACACCGTTACTTTTGAATGACCTGAAGGTAATACTTTATTAATGAGAGCCATTTACACAGACAACAAGGTTCAATAAAAAATCCCCTTTAAAAGGATTGTGGCAATTACACAATCACTTAAGGGGATTTTTTTTACTTAATGAGCGGAAGGCTTATTCGATTTTGATTTTGTTAAGGATTGGAGTTGGCTCTTAACCTTATCAATGTTTTCTGGAGTGGCTAGGGATTTTATTTGACTCATGGTTTTTTCACGAGTTTTTTTATTGCGCATTAAATATGCTGCTGCTCCTATCACGACAGTTCCAATCATTTTATTTGATGGCATATGAGTTTCCTCCTTGAAGTTGGTTATATTATAGTATTCCCTCTATCGGTTGATTTAAACAACAGGCCGTAGCCTCAGCCTGCATTGAATAGACTGGTAAAAACTCTTAAACTTGACCCGCGAAACCCAGCCTTCGCTGTTTTATTTGAACGAGGGCTAAGCTTTGATAGTTGATTTTCCTTTTATTTCTCCAAGTTCAGACTGTTAATATACTCTACGCTTTCAGGACTTTTCACCACTTTTGCAGCTTGATCTGGATCTACCTTTGTTTGCTTCATATTGTAGAGTTTATAAGTTAGAACTCTTTTCGTTGACTCGTTAATTCGCTCCATAGGAACTTCTCCTGCTTTCACCGCTTCAAGTAAACCGTTATATACCTCAAGCTCATGCGAATATTCATGACAGACCAATAATAAATCCGCTCCTGCAAGGATTGCTTCTTTCCCCATATCTTTATAGGAAAAATACTTATTCACAGCGCCCATTTCCAAATCATCCGTGACCACAAGCCCTTCAAATCCAAGTTTCCCCCGAAGCAAGTCTTCAATGATAACCTTGGACAGGCTTGCCGGTTTTTCTTTATCATAAGCTGGATATTTAATGTGGGTGACCATCACGAAAAACTTTTGGTTATCCATTTCACTAATAATTTTCTTGAAAGGATAAATATCCGAGTTTTCTAGATCGAGCTGGTTTGCTTCCACAGAAGATGTTTCGACATGCGGGTCAATCTCGCTGCGTCCGTTTCCTGGAAAATGCTTCAATGCTCCTGTGACGGAAGCATCGTTCAAGCCTTGAATCGCTTTCGTTCCGTATTGATAGACCTTTTCTGGATCTTTTCCCAGTGAACGGTTGTCCTTCTTTGATAAATCAAGAACTGGAGCAAAATTTATATTAATCCCCATAGAGTTCAGTTCTGTCCCGTTCAATTTTGCCACCTTGTACATGTCTTCAACAGAAGCATTTTCCCCAAGTTCCTGTTGCGAAGGGATTGGCGATACTCGTTCCCTCATTCGGATTATGTCTCCGCCTTCCTGATCGACGGCTACCATAAGCGGAAGGGAATTCTTACTGCGATCTGCCGATTGCTGAAGCGAATTGGATAACTTCGCCACTTGTTTTGGCGATTTCATATTGCGGTCAAAATAAATGACGCCCCCTATATGTTTTTGTTCGATAAGCTCCGTAATTTCACTGCTCTTCTCAGTTCCCTTGAAACCGACCATCATTAGCTGTCCAATTTTTTCTTCAAGCGTCATGTTTTCAAGCAATTCTTCTATTTTTTCATCAGTATCTGTGATGACATTGATGTCGGTTTCTTCCTTACCGCCTTGCTCTTTTTCTTTATCTGCTGTGTTTTCTACCTTCTCGGTTTCTTTGGATTTCGTATCCATATTTATTTGAACGAGCACCACCGTTAATAACGAAATGATAGCAATGAATAGCAGTACGATATACTTATTTTTTTTCTTCATTGTACTTTTTTATCCTTTCGTTCCATATCAGAATCCGCAAGCTTCCTACCGGAGATTCCCTTCATTAGATACCCCTTGCTTCCCCATATATGGACTAACGTTTCGCCCTCCTTACAGTCCTCGTTGAAAATATCAAAAGAGACTGTCGTTTTACTATTCTTCATTAATTCTCCTTTTACTAATGACACTTCATCACTCATATTGTCCGTCATTCCTTTTCTGCAAAATTTATTTTTCTTTTTCGGCTGTACTGCTTAAATCGTAATTTCTATTTGTTCTCTCTTAATAATGTTCATAAGTGACCTATTCTATTTCTTCCTTAGGAATTTATTGCATAAAGCATAAGCCACGTACCCCATACTATACATACCCCAATACAAAGGAGATACAAACCCTTATGGACGGAATCTTAAAGAATCTTGCCGATACTATTAGTCATGCAGTTGATTATGCAAAAGAAAAAGTAACAGACATCACAAGATCAACATCTGTTACGATTTTGCAGTTGAGTGAGCATATTATGAATCAGCCTGAAACCAAGCAAATGGATAAAGACCTTTTAGGTATAGTTTATTCTTTTTATCATTTACAAAAAGAAGATGTTTCGTATTATTTGGAAATGAAAAGCTCACATATTCTACAGTTGGACGTGTATTCACACGACCACACGATTGTTTCTTACCGGTCTTATCGCGATCATTCTAGCTTACCTACTCCAATAAAATTTCCAAAAAACCTTTTATCCGAATGACTATCCTGAATCGTTTAAATATATATATCCACAAATCAACAACACAGAATCAGAAGCTAAGGTAGATAATAAAAAAAGCTGATATCCCACCACATTGGGGATATCAGCTTTTTTGAACTTCATTTGAGAAACAAAGGTAAAACAGGATCTAACTAGAGTGAGAAAAACTGATCTCTTTCTCTCGATATCCAATTCTCAGCATCTTCATTATCCTTTTTAACTAGTCGGTTAACGAGGATATCATGCCAAATATAGTTTTCTAGAAAATTGATATGAACCGGATCATCTGTGTAAAACGCTGTTTCTCTTTCTTCAGAAGAGGGGCCGTAAATTGTCTCCTTGCCATCAATGGATAAGATAAACCATTTGTTCTCTCCAATATTGTCTACATAACTGGTTTTACGATGAATATCTATCCCTGGTAATGGGTTGTCAACTTGAAAAACTATACCTTTGAGATTACAATACGCTGCTGTATCTGTTAGCTCTTGTTCAAGTTTCTCATACATCTTATCCCATATGGAAACAATCACTCTTTTCTCAGCTTTTTGTAATAAAGTACGACAAAAGGATAGAATATGCCGTTCTCCTTTAAGAGTCATTACACGGTTATCGGAAATGGGCTCTGTTTTTTCAAATTGCTTTAATGTATCACTTATGGATTGATAGGTATTGTTCCATTTTGTTTGAACAGATTCTAAAAATACATCGACAGGTAAAGGTGAATATTGAACCGAATCATTAATTTCTTCTTTTAACACGATTCCCTCTTCTTGAAGCCCATTTAATATTTCATAGATACGTGCTCTAGGAATTCCTGATTCCTTGCTCACTTGATAGGCACTTGTTGGTCCTTGACGTACCAAAGAAACATAAGCCTTTGCTTCATATTGACTAAATCCTAGAGACTGAATTTTTTGAATGATATCTTGCATAGTACCTCCTAGTGCAATTAGTAAGTTATATCTATCATACCAAATCTCTATTTGAAAAGTTAAGAAGTTATAAAATCGTAAAAGTCTTATTTACATGGATGATTTTTTTAGTTACTATCTAAGTAGTAACTAAAAATGTCTTACTCTAATTTTTTTAGTAAAGTAGATAACTTTGGATTAAGGAGTCCCAATCAGCGAGTGGTTCGTCTTTAATTCTATTGATACGGAGGTTTCTTGGATGGAAGATATTAATATTTCTACACTTTTGTTGTTAGTATGTTTCGGATTTCTAGCAGCATTCATTGATTCTGTAGTCGGAGGCGGAGGTCTCATTTCTATACCTGCTTTATTATTTTCAGGTCTCTCCCCTACAGCGGCAATTGCTACGAATAAATTGGCCAGTTCAATGGGATCTTTAACAAGTACCATTGCCTTTATCCGTTCAGGAAAAGTCGATTTTCAATTAGTAGCAAAGTTGTTTCCTCTTATTTTCACAGGGTCCTTACTAGGTGCCTGGGTAGTCAATTTTGTCTCACCCGAATTATTAAAGCCAATGGTATTAGTTCTCTTAATAGCCGTTGCTATTTATACGATTCTAAAGAAAAACTGGGGACATGAATCGACTTACCAAAAACTCTCTTTGCAAAAAGCCCTACTATTTTCATTTACTATATTTGCAATTGGTTTTTATGATGGATTTTTAGGTGCTGGAACAGGATCCTTTATATTATTTGCCTTTTTGATTATTGGTTTCGATTTTTTACACTCAGCGGGAAACGCAAAATTTCTAAACTTCGGAAGTAATATTGCGGCGCTCATCATGTTCATTTTTCTTGATGCGGTCAACTTTTCCTATGGGATACCGATGGGGATTTCTATGATTGCAGGAGCTTTAGTAGGTTCTAAATTCGCCATTAAGAAAGGAGTAGCATATGTAAGAGTGTTATTTATCTTTGTTACTGTTTTCTTAATCATAAAAAATATTATTGATTACATAAAAATTTTGTAATCGTTTAAAAGCCGGCTTACCCTTAAGTTAAATTAGACTTAACATGTTTTTCGATTTGATTACACTCTTTCACACCTCTAAATGTGACATATAGGAATTATTTGGGTATATGATAGATAGATATAGAATGTGTGGAAAGGTGTGGTTGGTGATGAGTGAAAAGTGGAATGGTGAAGAAATGGTAGATGTAACTGGGAAAACGATTGTGATTACCGGAGCTAATAGCGGTATTGGCTTTGAAACAGCCTTTGTGCTCGCTAGTAAAGGGGCCGAGATAATTCTTGCTGTTCGGAATGCTTCTAAGGGCGAAAAGGCTGTCGAAAGAATTACCTCCGTCTACCCTAAGGCGGACGTACGAGTGATGCAGCTCGATTTAAGTGATTTAAGCAGCATTCGTCATTTTGCTGATTCCTATTTGGAAAACTATGACTCACTTTCTGTTCTTATCAATAATGCAGGTGTCATGATCCCACCTTACAGTAAGACGAAGGACGGCTTCGAGCTACAATTAGGAAGCAATCATCTCGGTCATTTTGCTTTGACAGGTCTGCTTCTTCCGTGTATTCTGTCTACACCAAAATCGAGGGTAGTCACATTAAGCAGCTTAGCCGCCATCAATGGATTTATTGACTTCGATAACTTAAATGGTGAAACTAATTATAAGCCCATGAAATACTATGGGCAAAGTAAGCTCGCCAATCTTCTCTTCGCCCGCGAATTACAGAACAAGTTCAATCAGCACCAAGCCGACTCGATTAGTGTTGCCTGTCACCCTGGCCTTGCTCATACGAATCTTATGTCACGCGGATCAGGAAGACCGGTAAATAAGTTCGTCCACTTTCTTTCCAAAACTATCACCCAGCCTGCAAGCATGGGGGCGCTTCCGACTCTGTACGCCGCGACTGAACCTGCCTTAACAGGCGGAGAATACATCGGACCCGATGGAAAGAAAGGCAGAAAAGGCTTTCCTAAAAAAGACGATATTATTAATACTTTATATAATGAGGAAACCTCGAAGAAATTGTGGGATATTTCGGAAACTATGACAGGTGTCAAATATAGTTTTACTGCAGACATATTCAATAAATAATCATCGAGTCAATCACTTATAAAACATTCGTTAAAAGAGCAATTTTCAATGCTCTTTTTTATTTTCCCCTTTTTAAAAGAATGGGTGAGCCTTTGAACTACCCACCACTTATCGACCTTACGGTCTGATTGTAGTGGGGGATTCCTAAGAACATTAGCCTATCGGCCAATTTTTAATTAGGCTACTCCCGTAGTTCCTACGGTTAGAAGCCTTATGGCTTCATTCATTAGATTGAGTCCTGTGTTAATATCTCGATCGTGGTGAGTAGAACAAAAAGGACAATCCCATTCACGAAGATTCAGATGTTTAACGTCTTTATTTTGGTAACCGCAGCTAGAACACAATTGGCTAGAAGCAAACGTTTTAGATACGGTCACGATTTGTTTACCATACCATTTTGCTTTGTATTCCAACATTTTTTTGAATAGGTACCAAGATACTTCACTAATACCTTTAGCTAGTTTGTGATTTTTCATCATATTCGACACTTGCAAGTCTTCCATTCCAATAACATCGTGGTTTTTGATGATTTCGGTAGAAACTTTATGTAAGTAATCCATTCGGGCATTTGAAATTTTTTCGTGTAGGATAGCCACTTTTCGTTTTTGTTTTTGATAGTTTTTGGCTTCAGCCAATGGTTTATTTTGATTCAAGGCTATTTCTTGTCGCCTTGAAAGAATCCGTTGTGCTTTGGCCAATTTCTTTTCGACCGTCCGGAAGAATTTTGGGTTTTGATAGACCGTACCATCTGAAAGAATAGCAAAATTCTTCAAACCAACATCTACACCGCACGAACGATTCGTTTTAGAAAGTACTTGTACATTGGTTTCCGCTAAAACGGAAATGAAATATTTACCCGAAGGTTTCCGCCTGATTGTGGCATTGATGATTCGCCCTTCGACTTCGCGGCTTTTAGCAAAACGAACTAGACCGAGTTTTGGCAATTTGATTTTGTTTCCAATTATTCCGATATTTCCATTCGTATATTTAGTCGTGTAGGACTGGATAGGATTCTTTTTCGATTTGAAGCGTGGTGACTTGTTTTGCTTTTTATAATATCGACTATAGGAATCTGCTAAATTTTCCACCGATTTCTGTAAGGCAATACTGTCTACTTCTTTCAGGAAAGAATACTCTTTCTTTAAAGCTGGAAGTTCTTTGATTGTTGCGTATTTATTCAGATAAGAACCTTTCCATTCATTAGAGGGTAATTGGCCGTACTGCTTCATTTCTTCACAAATATACCAGTAGGCATCTTTCTCCTTTTGTTTGCCTAAAAAGAAGTTATAGACAAAACGGGAGCAGCCGATCGTTTTATTGATTAGAACTAGTTGTTCTTTAGTTGGATAGATTCGAAATTTATAAGCTTTGTTTACGACCATTGGTTTCACCCCCTTATGTTATTATTAACTATCGAACGTATGTTTGCTAAAAGATTACTTTGGCTTATGCCAACCGCCATTCATCTCCCCCTTACCACTGGGCTCTCGCCCTTCACACGCTTGAAGAGGGAGTCTTCTGGCGGGAAATGATAAAGGAAAGATACTAATAACATTAAAGAGGGGCGGTAAATGCTTAAAATTGAAAAAAAACTACTTTATATCAAATATTCTCAACGAAAGTCTAAGATCCTGATTTGACGAAAAAAAGACAAGCAATTTTTTGATTAGCTGTTGGCTCCCCCCCTCTCATCTTCTTTCCAGATATGCTATGCGGTCCACACTAACATGGATTTTAAGACCAAAAAAAGAGGAAGCATAATGCTTCCTCTTTCTACATCCATTATTCAGCGTCAAAAACTTCGACTTTCTCCATTTTGTCGCCATTTTTCATAGCTTTAGCTGTTTCAAGTCCAGATGTTACTTTACCGAATACCGTGTGGACACCGTTAAGATGTGGTTGCGGTGCGTGAACGATAAAGAATTGGCTTGAGCCAGTGTCTTTTCCAGCATGTGCCATAGATAGGCTACCTGCTTCATGTTTATGAGGATTTCCTACAGTTTCACACTTAATCTGTGTGCCACTTCCGCCTGCACCTGTACCTGTTGGATCTCCACCTTGGCTTACGAAACCTGGGATGACACGGTGAAATACTACGCCGTTATAAAATCCTGTGTTCGCTAAGTTTTCGAAGTTAGCTACTGTGTTTGGTGCTTCGTTCGGGAAAAGATCGAATTCGATTTTTTCTCCATTTTCCATAAGTATGTATCCTTTTTTAGCCATGTAAAACATCTCCTTTAATATAAACTGAATCAAACCTTATAGTAACATTTTTAGAAGAAGAAAGAAAAGATAGAGCCATTTATTTCGAATTCAATCATTATACAGCTTACCGTCTTTTCTTATATAATTAGAATGATTTAAATCAAAGGGGGAACTAATTATGGTACAACGATTTGATGCATTAGTCGTGGACAAGCAAGAGGACCAATTTTCCGTTAGCATTCAGGAACTAACACTTGATGACTTACCTCAAGGCGAAGTGCTCATCCGCGTTCATTATTCAGGTGTGAATTATAAAGATAGCCTAGCTAGCATTCCGAATGGAAACATAGTCACAAACTATCCAATTGTTCCGGGAATTGATTTAGCTGGTGTTGTCGTTTCATCAGAGAATCCTCGTTTTAAAGAGGGAGACGAAGTCATTGCGACTTCCTATGGAATCGGCGTTTCCCAATCCGGGGGCTATAGTGAATTTGCCCGCGTTCCTGCAGAGTGGATTGTTCCACTTCCTGAGGGCCTTACATTGAAAGAAGCGATGGTTATCGGGACGGCTGGTTTTACTGCGGCCTTATCGGTTCTCCGTCTAGAAGAAAATAACCTCACTCCTGATCAAGGAAGTGTTCTCGTAACTGGTGCAACAGGTGGGGTCGGCAGCTTTGCGGTCTCGATACTTTCCAAGCTTGGCTATTCGGTTGAGGCGAGTACAGGAAAAGAATCAGAACACGGGTACCTAAAGGAAATTGGTGCCTCAACAATTGTATCACGTGAAGATGTCTACAATGGCAAGCTTCGGGCACTAGGCAAACAAAAGTGGAGTGGTGCGGTTGACCCAGTTGGCGGAGAACCACTTGCTTCTGTCCTTAGTCAAATTCAATACGGAGGTTCTGTTGCGGTAAGTGGATTAACAGCAGGTACCAATCTACCAGCTACTGTCTTTCCATTCATCCTAAGAGGTGTTAATTTACTCGGAATTGATTCCGTGAATTGCCCAATGGATACGAGATTGAAGGTTTGGCAGCGACTCGCTACCGATTTTAAGCTGGCACATTTAGAACAGCTCATACAACAGGAAATTACCCTTAAAGATTTACCGGATGTCCTTCCTACCCTTTTAAAAGGGGAAGCAAGAGGCAGAACAATCGTTAAACTATAAACCAAAAAGTGACGAGAGCATTGACTTCTCGTCACTTTTCATTGTGAATTTTTATCGATAGGGAGAATGATATCAACGATGGTTCCTTTTCCTACTTCACTACTAAATTGGATTTCACCCTTATGCTCATGAATGATTTTAGTACTGACCATGAGTCCTAATCCTGTTCCTTTTTCCGTAGTACTATAAAAAGGCTGTCCTAGATGCTTTATGCGCTCTTCTGAGATTCCACTACCCTGATCAATAAAGGAGATAACTATGGATTCCCCTTCATATTTTAACTGAATATGAAGTTTCCCTCCTTTAGGCATTGCTTCTATCGCATTATTAACGACATTAGTAAACACCTGTTTTAACTGAGTAGGCTCACCAAGGACCCATACAAAATTCTTTTTATATTCTTTGATAATTTCAACGTCATTTATTATTGCCTGAAACTCGGCTAACATAATTACACTGTCTAATATATCGGTAAGCTGAATCGATTCCCAAACCTTCGCTTCAGGCTCTGCTAAACTCAAAAATTCATTGGCTAAAATTTCAATTTTCTCAACTTCACTTACAGTCATTTCAAGATAGTCCTTTTTATCGGGGCTTTCTCTCAATAGTTGTAAAAATCCTTTAACCGTTGTTAACGGATTCCTTATTTCATGTGCAATACCCGCAGCCATCTGCCCCACCGCAGATAGCATGTTAGATTTACAAAGTATTTCTTCTGTTTTCTTACGCTCGGTAATATCTCTGCAAAACACCTGTATGGCTGGACGGTCCTTATAAATAATCGGAAGGCCAAGTGTTTCTCCATAAAATTCTTGTCCATCAAGTCTAATGAACTTTTGCTCCAATAAATCAACTGCTTTATAATCGTCTCTCATTATCTTGATTCGTTTTTTTACAGTTTCTAGAGAATCAGGGTGAACGAACTGAAAAACGGACATGCCAATAATATCATCAACACTATCCATACCTAGCATTTTTGCCCCCATAGGATTCATATACTCAATGACCCCATTGCGATGCACAAAAATCGCTTCAGGTGATACTTCCACTAAACTGCGATACCTTTCTTCACTTTCCTTCAAGGCAGCTTCAGCAAGCTTTTGATCCGTGATATCCCGATAAACGAAGGCCAATGCACTCGGCTCATTTTTATTGTCTCGGATAGTAAAAAGGGAGATGCTCACATTGATTAACTGGCCATCTTTTCTTTGTCTAACCGTTTCAAAGCCTTTCTTTTGTTCCCCTTCCCTAACCTGGCTATGCAATTCATTTACTGACTCCTTCAAGAATTCAGGAATAATCGGAAACGGCTTACCTATTATTTCATCATTTTTCCAACCAAAAAATTCTTCAAAAGCAGAATTAACTTGAAGGGTTTTTCCTTCCAGATCAACGATAGAAATGGCGTCCGCATTATTCTCCATGAAAGACTTAAGTTGCTCTGTGATTTCCTCCGACTGTTCTCCCATTTGCCTTTGCCCATAATTAACAAGCCTTTTACTCATCAATTTTTTTATTCCTTTCTTATCCGGAAATTTACTGTCTCAATTTTACAGTATCAGTAAATCATTTGCTAGTTTTATCATATGATATTTTGATTACATACTTGACACACAAAGAGGCCAAACCTCCATATAAGGTTCAGCCTCTTTCCTAAAATGTATTATAAATATTTTCACACTCTGCACCTGTGGGTTCATAAAAACAATGAAGCTTAAAACGCCCAGCTAAAGGCTGGTTATACCAGGTTGCCGGACAATCTCCCGGTGGCCTGAAGTACCATAGGCTAAATTTTGAAGGCCATAACCTTTCACCATTTACATTACGACGTGCAAGACTTTTTTCTCTCTCTCTTGCTCTTTGATAAAAATAACCTTTTTGAACAGCTTCGAAGGCATGTTCCTGATAAACCATATCCGGAATCGTTCTTAATCCTATAAAATCGGAACAGTCCGACCTTATCCGGTTGATTCCAACATTCCCAATCATCAGCATGCCTTGATCACCTTCGCTCTCACCTTCAGCTCTAAGCAACCTTGCCAACAATGCAATATCAGAATCCGTATGTTTTACGACAGCCATTCTATCACCTCCACTTTTTTTATCCTATGCCTAGTGGGTAGAAAAATGACTTCTTGATTTAACAAAACCTTCATACACACTACATGTCCTTTCAACAACGCGGCACTATACTTAAGTAAGGCTGGATAGCACGCGTGGCTATCATGGTATTTGGCGAAGGCGGGGCCAGTACTTTTCATACATATAAAAAAGACGACACCCAATGTGCCGTCTTTTCTAGTTTCCCATCAATCCTGCGGATCAAAAGCTGCTTCGAACGCTAGGGATACCTTTTCGAACTCCTCGTCCGTTTCGATATCGATTAGCTCTCCTTCACCCTCGACTCTGAAAAAGAAAATATCAATATCATCCTCTGTATCTTCTTCAATATCTTCAAGCAAGCCCACTGCTACATATTCCGTTCCTTCTACATCTAATGATCCTAGAACTTCAACCTCATGGCCCTCATCATTGTCATCAGTAAGGGTGAAAACTTCACCTTCTCGAATTTTTCCCATAATAATATCTCTCCTCCCATATCCATTAATAATGGCGTTGTTCCCATAGTATATCTACTATTTCATATAGAAACAAATTTTTGCTTACAAAAAGATAAATATTTGCCTCAGCAAATACAGTCAAAATGAAATAATCTGGATAATATCTCATCTCCAGAGTTTTTTACACTAAACAACTATTGATTTTATTTAACAGCTTCTCTAATTCTTACCCAGTTTATAAACAGAAACTTTGGAAGCCTCAATTAGCTAATTTGATTTTCTCATCTTTAGCTAGCATATTGGGGTATGTTTCACACAAGATACATCCACTGATTTCTGCAGTTTGATAATCCTTATTATGTTAAAAGGGATAATAGTGAAATTTCACAGAATCTTATGCATGTTAAATCACTAACAAATACGAGCACGAAAAAATATAACACAATAAGCAATTCTAAATCAGAAAAGGAACCCCGACTTAGAGTTCCTCCATCGCAATTCTATATATTCAGGTCCCTCTTTTGATACAAGATATAGGTGGCATTTATTAATACTACAACTATTACCACTGATAATATGACAAATACTGCATCAAATCCATCACCAGCCAAAATGTACTTAGCCTCAAAATATTTAAATGGAATGATGTATTTCAAATTTTCAAGCTTACTGCTGAGCTCGACGGCAATCGATAGAATATAGGTTAGTAGAAGAATCCCTGTTGCTATCGATGTCGCAAGTTTTGGACGCTTGCTCACCGCTGCAATGCTGGTGCCAATTGCTAAGAATATCAGCTGTAATAGGAACATTCCTCCCACTAATGCTGCTATTTTGCTCGTAATCTCTGCACCACTATCATAATAGTTTACCATCATGGCCGATAAAAGGAATGTGATGAGGTTAAAAAGAAAAAGAAGGATAATCGCTGCCGCTAACTTGGAGGTGATAATCCTACTTCTTGAGACAGGCTTTGCCATCAAAAATTCAGAGGTTTTATCCCGTTCTTCCTTAGCAATAGAATTTGCCCCCAGCATAACGGCATAAATGGCTGCCATCAACAAAAGGTAAGAGAAAATCAGACCATAATAGCCAAGTGCTGTCGATATATCTAAGGTGCTTACACCAAAAATCGCTTGGAGCGACTTCGGCATTGCCGCAAAAAGGTCGTTTGCTGACTGTCCGGACGATTGCATCCCCCCATACTTGCTCATCCCTCCCGTTATCATGGCAAGAAGTCCCACCGACCACCAAATTAACGACTTACGGCTAGACATTAACTCTCTTAGCACAATGTTCATGATAGAAACACCCCTTTCTGATTACACAGTATGAATATCTTTTTTTGTAAAAACAATAAAGCTCACAGCCACAGTTGCAACAATAAAAATTGATCCAATGATAATGTACTGAGCTTCGTAGCCGGAATGTCTGATGATATAAGCAAGATCAAAATATTTAAATGGTGTTAAATAACGAACGGCCTTTTCCCCAATGACCGACCCAAACATATAGAGTATAAAAAACGCAAAAACAGTACTAAGTGAGAGGGGAAGAACCGATTTAATCCTTGAAACAAGCACAGAAAGCAAAAATCCAAAAGATGCAAACATAAGCTGAACGAAAAAGTTTGTTGCTGAGATCATGAAAAAAACTTGGTAATCAATGGATTCCTTTGCGACTATATTTGCCATAAGTGCTGCTGCCCCCATAAAGACGATATTCGTGATCAACAAGGAAGTGACAACCACCAAAGCTTTGGACGTTAGTATTTCTTTGCGGGCAACAGGCTTCGTCAACAGAAATTCAGCTGTTTTCCCGATGATTTCCTTCGATAAAACCCCCATCCCCAGGTTCATTCCCTGAATGGCTCCACATAACATGATATATAAAAAGACATAGGAGTAAAATCCAAGAAACGATGTAATGCTGTCAATTTGAACGCCGACTGCTTTAAGGACACCCTCAGGGTAACTAGCAAGAACCTTTTTAAATTCTTCACCTTCCCTTTCAATCGTTGGAAAAATGGATAAAAAGAGAACAGCTATTGCAACAAGAGACAGAGTCCAAATTATTGTGGACTTCCGATTCACCTTTAATTCATGCAGAAACATGTTCATCTCCTCATACCTCCTTTTCGTAATAATGAAGAAAGATTTCCTCAAGGTCCGGCTCATCTACCCATACATTGGAAAGCTCGATCTCCGAGAGCTTTCTCATGATGAGATTGATATTGCCCGAAAACAGAAAACTAATGGTATTATTGGTCGCTTCCAGATTTGTGACACCATCTGCATCAAAGAAATCGACATCAACAGGAACCTTTGTTTCAACCTTAATCTTCTTGTGGTTGCTTTCCTTTAGAGTACTTATTTTCTCAACCTTAATGATTTTCCCTTCTTTAATGATCGCCACCCGGTCGCACATCTTCTGGACCTCACTTAAAATATGGGAGGAAAATAGAATAGTTGTTCCTTTCTTGTTTTCCTCCTTCAAGAGATCAAAGAACTTCTGCTGCATTAATGGATCTAAACCGCCGGTCGGTTCATCGAGTATAATCAGCTTCGGCTTATGAAGAAGCCCCTGCACAATCCCTACCTTCTTCCGGTTTCCATAAGACAAATCATCAATTCTTTTACTCAGGTCAAGATCCATAATTTCAGCAAGCTCCTGGATCCGTTTCCTGCAATCCTTCTTATAAAAGCTGGCTGAATAGTTTAAGAGATCCTTCACTCGCATCCTGTCATAATAGAAAACTTCAGATGGCAGATAGCCAATGTCTTTTTTAATTTCGGAAGCAGACTGAACAGAATCTTTACCAAAGACCGTTGCGCTACCGCTTGTAGGATATATAATCGACAATAGTGTTCTAAGTGTAGTAGATTTACCTGCACCATTTGGCCCGATAAAACCAAAAATTTCCCCCTCTTCAACATGAAAGCTCACATTCTCGATTCCTCTGGCGTTTCCATACGTTTTGGTCAGATTTTTAATCTCAATCACGTTCATTCCTAATAACCCCCTTTTCATTTATAGAAGCTTCTTTTAAACATTTCGATGTACTGCTCTCCTTCAGAAAAGACCTCTTCATAATCCGTTTTTTTCAAATTAAGCGCCTTAGCTTTGGTTAGAACCTCGTTGCTAAACCCTTCAAAGGTCCAAAGAATGCTTTTTATCGCTTTTTGAATGTCAATATCGTCACGGAACTTTGAAGTATCAATGTCATCAAAGATCGCGGTCGAGCTTTTTACGGAAAATATTTTTTCTTTAAAATCGCCCTTAATATCATTGGCTTCTTCTAAAATTGCCTTTTCAAAAAAACGAATGATATCGGGGAATTTATTCAGCAGTTCCATCTTTATAAGCGAAATTTGCCGCAATCGGGCAAAAAAGTCTCGTTCCTCAAGATTCACTTTTTCATAAAACTCTTTCATCACCATATCCAAACAATAATCGAATAAAAATAAATACAAAGTCTTCTTATTTTGAAAATAATGGAATAACAGACCTTTCGAAATGCCCGCTTCCTTCACAATCGCATTGGTGGATGCATTGTCATATCCCCTTTCCACATAAACCTTAATTGCAGCATTCAGGATGCGCATCTGCTTCTCCTCATCTAGGCTTAAGAACTTCGAAAACATTTGTACAACCCAACCTTCTATAAAATATATTTCTGAATTTCCTTTTTTAACCACATAGGTCATTTTCAATATACTTCTGTTGACCACATTGGTCAACATAAAATTTCCAAAAAAAAGAAAATCAATAAGATGTTTTACATTGGTCTATTAGTCTTTAATCCTTTTTAGAGTAAAAGAAAAAAACAGGCTTTCTTCTCTAAATAATACTCATGTTTCAACCCCTAGTAGACCTGAAGCACACTTTTAAAACAAGAAAAAAAGCCCTTTATAAACATGGGCTTAATTTAGAAAGACTACTCTAGGTATGGGTTTTGCCTCCTGGTCATTTTTTACGATTTACCAGTCCAATCTTCCTTCGTCAATCATTTTTTCAATAATCAGACAAACACTACCTCAAATTGTAATTTTATAACGAATAATGTTATATATACTAATATCAGCATATTGTACCTAAACAGAAGGAGGAAGATCCTTGGCTATAAAAAGAGTCGATCATATTGGAGTTGTTGTTAGAGATCTTGAAAAATCCATAACCTTTTATCAGGATGTTTTAGATTTAAAATTGAAATCGCGGGTGCCACATACAGATGGGGTAATCCAACTAGCATTCCTTGGATACAATGATTCAAACGAAACAGAAATTGAATTAATTCAAGGTTATAGCGACACGTTGCCATCCGAAGCAACAATTCATCATTTTGCCATCAGTGTCGATGATATAGAAGAAGAATATGCTCGGATTCAAGGCCTTGAAAACGTTGAGCTAATTGATCAGGAAATTGTTACCCTGCCCAATGGTTATCGCTATTTCTACATATATGGACCAGAAAAAGAATGGATTGAATTTTTCCAAAGATAATTATTAATAAAAAAGCAGAGTTGCTAAAACTTCTGCTTTCTTTGCATTGCATCATAAAACACCTCTCTTTTACAACAATGCTGAAATATATGGTTATATCATACCTACTAAAGGAATCCCCCTTCTCTTTAACCAAAATAAAAAGAACCTTACAGGTTCTTTTTTGGTTTAGCTGTTAGAATGCATATTTGAATAACCCATAATATAACGGTCCAAGACAGACGACTAATGTGATTGCAGTCAATAATTTACTAATAGAATCAGGTAATTCTTCCGCTTTCTTATCACTATTGTAGTCTTTGCTCATAAAACTGAAAATTATATCCCATAGCAAAGAACCAACAAATACGAATTTCCATACCAGAGGTGTAAGGATAGAGGTTTTCGTTATGTACCCAAATAACCCTATCCAAGTGATAATCGAGATGACAAAATCCATTTTTGCAAGAGAGGTTTTATAGGCACCTTTAATGAGAAAACCAATCGCAGCCGTTCCCAATATTCCTAAATAAATCATCCAAAATATATGTCCCATTACTCATTCCTTCTTCCCTATGATTCTTCAATTATATGAAGAACCAAAGGAAAAGGAAATCTCTTAATATTTGAAGCCATTGTCCAAACGATGTAAGCAGAAGTTTTGCGTACAAGAAGCCACCACATCCAGGAACATTCGATACAGGATTCAATGAACTAAAAAAAATGGTGTGATGACTATTACGAATAATGATGATTCAAGGGAACCTACCCCTGAATCACCTTTGCTTTTATCCCCGTTATTACCAGCTTGCCTTTTTGACACCAGGTAAATGTCCTTTATGAGCGAGGTCTCGAAAAACAATACGTGACATGTTAAATTTGCGCATATACCCACGCGGTCTTCCTGTTACTCCACAACGATTGTGAACACGTGTTGGTGAAGAGTCTCGTGGGAGTTTGGCCAATGCATCAAAGTCCCCTTTCTCTTTCAGTTCCCTTCGGATTTCTGCATATTTTTCTACCATCGCCAACTGTTTTTGTGCTTTTACTACTTTAGATTTTTTGGCCATTTGAATCTCTCCTTTATTAAAATATAGAGAATGTTATTTAGGTTATATAATTCTATAAACTGTTCACGATTCTTTCCGCTACCTATCTTTCTTCATAAAACATAATCATTACGATTTAAAATTCAAAATTACTTCGTTTCACGGTGAAGCGTGTGTTTCTTTAAACGCGGGCAGTACTTTTTCAATTCAATGCGATCCGGGTTATTCCGCTTGTTTTTCGTTGTGATATAATTTCGGTCCCCTGTTTCTGTGCATGCTAAAGTGATGTTTACTCTCATCTTTGTTTCCTCCTATTTAGTTTTTTAATGAACTATTTCCGTAAAGGCAGGTAATGGATCTTCATACAGAGACCAATCCTGCTGCAACTCTATTTCCGTCAATAAGCATTGATCTAATTCATTTTCGATTTCCTGTTGATTCATTTGAATGCCAATCATCACTAGTTCCGTCATCCGGTCTCCGTAAAGATCATCCCAGCTTTTCAACAATTCAGGTTCATCCTGCAATATCTGCTGTTGTTCATCTTTAGGATAAGCTGCAATCCATTTACCTGCTCCCTGGATCATTAATGACGGTCCAGCCTGTGATAGCAGGCCTGCTGTATCATTTCTCGTTGCCAACCAAAGGAAACCCTTTGCCCGCACCACTTCCACCGGCCAACTTTCTAACCACGTCATCAGCCGCGATGGATGAAATGGCTTTTTCCTTCTGTAAACGAAGGAGGCTATTCCATATTCTTCGGTTTCTGGAATATGCTCTTCATTTAATTCCTTTATCCAGCCTGCTCCTTGGCTTGCCTTTTCAAAATCGAACAGCTGGGTGTTCATGACTTCTTTTAGCGGCACCTGGGAATGACTCGTTTCAATGATCCGCGCATCAGGATTTATTTTTTGAAGAACCGCGTTCAATTCCGCAACTTCTTCTGCTTTCATTAAATCGATTTTATTTAAAAGAATCACATTAGCGAACTCTATTTGGTCAATCAATAGATCAACCACTTCCCTCTGATCGGCCTCATCGGTTGCCTGCATTCGATCAATAAGAGTTTCCCCTGAAGCGTAATCCTGCCAAAAGTTCTTCGCATCAACAACGGTAACCATCGTATCGAGCCGACAAAATTTTGATAAATCAATTCCCACGTTTTCATCAACATACGTGAAGGTTTGAGCGACTGGAACGGGTTCACTGATACCAGTCGATTCAATCACAATATAGTCGATATTACCTTTTGTGGACAGCTTTTCAACTTCAATCATTAAATCCTCACGAAGTGTACAGCAAATGCAACCGTTCTGCATTTCCACCAACTTTTCATCTGTCCGAGTAAACCCTCCCTGTTTGACAAGGGACGCATCAATATTGACCTCACTCATATCATTGACGATGACCGCAACCTTCAGATTCTCTCGATTTTCAAGGATATGATTCAGCAGCGTCGTCTTTCCCGCACCAAGGTATCCACTTAAAACCGTAACGGGGATTTTCTTATTTCTCATTCACAAACACTCCTTAAACATATCTGCATTTTAAATCCATTCACAAATCAAAATCATTACGATTTATACTATGGAATTACTTTCTGTTTAAATCCACCCCCTTATAATAAAACGTAATCATTACTATTTGCAAGTTTTTTTCAAAATATTTATTGATTTCATTTTCAGTATAAGAATCATAAAAATAAAAACAAAAATAAATGGAGACCCAATTACACATAAGCATGTGTAAAGAACCTCCAGTGCTTTTTTTAGTTAATTGTACTCTCATATCCAATATTTTATTGGATTATGTTCTTATTCCGCCATTTCCAACTCTGAAGATTTTACTGTCTCTTGTTCAAAAGATTCAATCTCTCGTTGTTTCGCCAGTTTAGAAGCTTGTGACACGGACCACGTTAAATTCCCAAAGGCAATCACTGTCCCTACCGAGATAACTAACACCTTTTTACAAAGTATTTTCTTCAATAGCAACCTCCTGAAAATGTATTGGAATACTTTAAATATAAACCAACAATGTTAACCTAACATCAAGCAACTGTAAATGTACGGACTTATTTTTGTACTTTAGATGTAACAAAAAAAGCTGATTGCATAGGCAGTCAGCTTTTCATAGTTGATTCTTATTATTTATAAAACACTTTGTCGATATTGTATTTTGCATGAAGTTTGTTGATCATGTACGTTTCATAGATTTCACGTTCCATTGCGTCTTCTACAACAAGAATGTCAATTTTTTTGACTTCATTACGGTGTAACTTAATTGGAGAAACATTATCCTCGAAATGTTTTTTGACTCTTTGTCTTAATTTACGTGCTTTACCGACAAAAATCAACTCATCATTTTCGTTATAAAACATGATGATGCCGCCTTTATCACGGGGAATTAAATGAAAATCAATGAACCCGTAAATTTCTGGGATGATCGCTTCGTCTCCCTCTATTACTTGTTTCCTTTGTTTAATGCTTATATCCGCTGCAGGGATCTCAATATTTATCATTAAAAATCACGTCCTCTATTTGTGTAAGGTAAAACTTCCAACATTGGGCCTGTTTACCCTTTGATGGTTAATATGCACAAAACCAAAATTGCTGCGCCCTGTGTCAACGCCTGCAAACTTACGGCCCGGCTTTGCTTTATTCCTAAAGGTAAATGTTATCATAATTATGAAGGAAAAGCCATGCATGCCTTATTTGAACGTTTATAAGCGATATAGATTGCAATCATGGAAATCAGCGAAAGAACACATATATTAAAAACCTATATCACGGTCCTATGTATACTTTACCCCAACATATAAAGAAGAAGACCCGTTAAGAGTCTCCTTCTTTATCAGAAATATCCGTTACCACTTGTGAGCCTTTGCATTACTTTTTAGTTTAATGTTTGTTTGTGATTCTACCGTATGGCCATTTACTTGAGTATTTGAACGCTTAGGTCTTGTCCAATTATGGTGAAACTTTTGAGAATGTGGATCTAATTGACCTTTATAACTCATTCTGTATCACCTCAGCAATAGGATTTGGATATTCTGTACATGCGATAGGTCATCCCTATCACATGTACTAGTATTTGATTTTTGCAAGGCATTCATACACCACTATTATTAAAAAGAAAATTCCATGGACTTACCTTTTGAAAGGACCTCCCCTTCACTATCAACTGCATCACTTGTCATAAAGGATATTTCCTTCGCATCTTTAGCACTTAGAATAAAACCAATGTTCCCCTGCTTTGAACCATTTCCTTCTATTTCCCCGTTCAGCTCTTCTAAGTAGATGTCATCTTCCCATGTCATATGTTTCCCAGTGTTAGTTTCCAGAAAAGCCACCGGGGAAAACATAACGTTTTTATCTGAAGTGTTTTTGATTTCAACATTCACTTTTACGATATCGAATTCGTCATCATGTGTGTATCCATGAAAGAAATCAATCATACTGTAATCCGGGAAGGCATGCATCACTTTCATATCTTTGATTACTACCTCAATCGGACCGACCTTTACAGACTCATTTGACTTATCGTAGGCCTTTAGTGTAAGTTCACCTTTTGCATCGGAAACTGTTTGGCCGATTTGGTTCAGGTTCATATCATCAGGAAGCTGTGGATTCGGAACATAGACATCCTTTTTCACCAATGGCTGGGCAACTTCCTCTGTTTTTTCTTTCCCTTTTTGTTCGTCAAAAGCCGGTTGAGTGTTAAGCGCACCAAATGTGGTTAATAAAAGGGCACCAATAATTAGTTTGTTCATGGAATCCCTCCCAGAATTCATTACCTTTTCTTTAATAGATCAAAGATGATCTTAGCTTGGTCCGTATTATCAACCTGGCCGGCAAAGCGCTCTTTATATGGACCGTATGCATAGACCGGTACATCTTCACCTGTATGACCTCCAGTTGTCCAAGCGGTATTAGTCCGATTATCAAATATTGCTTCTATAGCGTTGTCGATGTTCGTCACATTTTTTGTTTTAGCCGCATCTGAAACCGTTTTGATTTCATCGTTAGTTAGCTTGACTTTATTTTGATCGATATATTGTTTTAACGTCTTTTCTACATCTGCGCCTTTTACGATCGCATCAGCCATAAAGTCAGGTGTACGTTTAGCAGCCTTAATCGGTTCACCGAACCAGTTATAAATACCCTTTGCTCCAATCGAGAATCCTCCAGTAGAATGGTCAGCAGTCGCCACTACCAAGGTATGCTTGTCTTTCTTCGCAAATTCAATGGCGGCTTTGTATGCTTTTTCAAAGTCCTCCATTTCACTCATCGCACCTACAATGTCATTGTCATGTCCAGCCCAATCGACTTGGCTTCCTTCAACCATCAAGAAGAACCCATCTTTATCTTTGTTTAAACGCTGAATGGCTGAATTTGTCATGTCTTTCAAAGAAGGAGTTTCGTTTGGACGATCAATCATTTTCGGAAGTCCTTCTGGAGCAAACAAACCAAGAACCTGTTTATTTGTATCCTTTAACATTTGATTTTTATCGGTTACATAACTATAGCCATCTTTTTTGAAGGCTTTCGTCAAATCAATATCCGGTCGGACAAAATTGGATTTCCCACCACCTAGCAGGACGTCAATTTTATGTTTGCCATTAATTAATTCCTTATAATAATCATCTGCAATAGAATTCATGTTTTTCCGGCTTTCATCATGTGCACCAAAAGAGGCTGGTGTGGCATGAGTGATTTCCGAAGTCGCAACAAGTCCAGTCGCTTTTCCTCTTTCTTTTGCAGCTTCCAACACCGTTTTGACCTCGGATTTATCATTATCAACAGCGATTGCAGCGTTATAGGTTTTCACACCGGCAGACATCGCCGTTGCTGCTGAAGCTGAATCCGTTATGTTTTGTGCAGAATCCTCAGGGTATGTCATCTGCTGACCAACCAAGTATTTATCAAACTCTGTTCTTTCTGCAACTGAAGTAGAAGGATTATCTTTTAAATACCTGTAAGCGGAGGTATAGGAAACACCCATGCCGTCACCTATCAAGAAAATGACGTTTCTAATTTCAGGTGATTTCTGTGATTTTTCCTTTGCCAACGCATCTTCATTAGTTGTGGACCATGTTAAACTTCCAATTGCTAAGGCAGAAACGAGGGTAATAGGCAAAAATCTTTTACTCAATTTACTCTTCAAAAAAATGACCTCCCATAAATTAGTTCGTATATTTAATTAAACTATAAGGGAAGAAGATGAACCTAATGTCAAGGAAATGTAAAAATGTAGCGGTTTAATTGTTAAGACAGGGTAAATACAAATTAGGAAAAGACGGAGTCATCGTAATATAGTTCCAGGTGGACAGCTTCAATATACGGATGCCAGTTCTGCTACTTCAGATGAAGTTTTCCAGATGATAAGAGAAAGTACTCCACTCCAAAAAGTGACTGCCACTGAAAAGGCAGCCGATGCTGTGTTATTCTTCACATCCCCCTGAAGCCGGGTTGTGACTGGTCGAACTTAGTTGCGGATGGCAGCTTGATTATGGATTAACCATGGAGATGGACAATCATGTCTAAAGTAAAAAAAAGCGCTCTATTCCAGAGCGCTTTACTCCTATATTTAAAACAAAAAAGACTGTAGGCAAAAGCGGTTAAATTTAATTGTTAAAACAAAGTTGATTGGAACGGAAGGTGCGAGACTCCTGCGGGAAAAGCGCGTCCAAGGGAGACCCCACAGGCGCAAAGGCGCCGAGGAGGCTCCCGGACCGCCCGCGGAAAGCGAGTGCCTGGAGTGGAAATCAACGTTCGAATTTTTAAAACCCTTAAAAAAAACTGTAGACAAACTCGATTTCCATCGAGTTTGTCTACAGTCTGAAGCGCTCTATTCCAGAGCGCTTTTTAATATTACTTCTCTACCTTCAAATATTCCAAAGCACGGGCTGCATTCACTCGCGCAATTTCGACTGAATCGGCGGAAGATAAAGCAACAGCTACCCTTCTACCAACCTTCGTGACCGGTTTTCCAAAGACGCGCACTTGTGTATTCGGCAAAGCCAAGGCTTGTTCAACACCAACTATAGAATATTCCGATAACTCGACTGGCGCTTTTAACGGACGGCTGGCTCCTGGAGAAATCAGCGTGATTTCTGGAATTGGAAACCCTAGAATTGCTCGTACATGCAGGGCAAACTCCGATAAATTTTGGGTAGCTAATGTCACTAGCCCTGTATCATGCGGGCGTGGAGAAACTTCACTGAAATAGACTTTATCTCCAGATAGGAAAAGTTCTACCCCAAATAATCCGTATCCTCCAAGTTCATCTGTAATGGCCTGGGCAATTCTTTTCGCCTCTACGATTTGTGCTTCTGTCATATTATGAGGTTGCCAAGATTCAATATAGTCCCCACCCTGCTGAATATGACCGATTGGAGCACAAAACATCGTTCCATTTACTGCACGAACAGTAAGGAGCGTGATTTCTGAATCAAAACGAATAAATTCTTCAATTATCACTCGTCCATTTTGAACCCGGCCGCCTTCCATCGCAATTTTCCAACATTCTTCAAGATCATCTTCCGTACGGCAGACACTTTGCCCTTTCCCTGAAGAACTCATTAGCGGTTTTACGACATTAGGAAACCCAATCTCTTTGGCAGCTTGGACAAATTCTTCATATGTATCAGCAAATTGGTAAGCAGCAGTTGGAAGCTCTAGTGTTTCAGAAGCCAACCTTCTAATTCCTTCACGATCCATTGTTAACTTAGCCGCTCTTGCTGTTGGAATGACATGAAAGCCCTCATCCTCTAATTTGATTAATTCAGATGTGGCAATAGCCTCAATTTCCGGCACAATTAAATCGGGTTGTTCTTTTTCAACAATTTCCCTAAGCTGATTCGCATCCAGCATATCGATGACATAACTTCGATGAGCAACTTGCATTGCAGGTGCCTGTTCATAGCGGTCTACGGCAACGGTCTCTACACCAAGACGCTGTGCTTCAAGAATGACCTCTTTACCTAATTCACCCGAACCTAATAATAAAATCTTTTTCGATTTATACATCCAGTCTCTCCCCCTCTATGTCTTCAAAACCATTATATACGAACTATAAATGAATAAACACAAAATTTTATTCGTCTTTTCATTTATTTTTCTCTATTAATAGCAAGTGAACGTAATAAATACGGGTTTTTTAAGAAATAAAACGCTTAATACAAAAACCTGCATTTAATTCATACTTGACAACTAAGTTTAATATGTTTTATGCTGGTTTTATATAATAAATATATCGGCTGACTAGTTCACTAGAGGCTCTCTATTCAACAACATGAATAGGGGGCCTTTTCGTTATTATCAAATGAGGGAGGAATTGACTTTGCAAAAAGAATTACTAAGGCCTATGTTCCCTATTATGAAGGAGAAAAAAAATACCCGCTTAGAAGAGATGGAGTACCTCCATCTGCCTGATAGAAAATTTTTTCAATGGTGCCAGCAGCAATATTCGCTGAATAAAGGAGTTTACAATACGATTGATAATTGGTTTTATGAATATGGTATCATCCATATCCTTAACCGTCGGATCAACCTTTTAGCCTTCTTGGAATTTGCTGCTTCTCCAGAACAGGAAGCTGGAAAAACAAAGTTCATTAAATTTGGCAATGGCGGCCTAACAAAAAAACTTCAGGAATTCATCGCTCGTTAACATGGTTAATACTAAAGAATCCCACCTCAGTGAGAAGTCAAATTTCCCTTCACTAAGGTGGGTATACAGGAGTAGATGTCGAAATTTGTTCTACGATTTTTTTGTAAATGTAAGCGCTTTCTATTATAATAAACTTAGGTTGGATGGCATGCGTGGCCGTCAATGTATCTGGCGTAGGTGGGGCCGATACTAGCGCTAAAGGAGTCAAGCTTCTTTACCGTAAAACTATTAGTATACCTTTTAGGTAAGGGCTGCAATTTAAGCAATACGAATGCTGGAGAAAAATCGTTACTTTTAGGCTTAAAAACGAGTTAATCATGCAATCAATAAGGCAATTCAAACTTTACCTTATTATTGAAGCAGCCCTCATCATCGTTTCCGGTCTAATAGTCTATAGGACTAAAAGCTCTTCCCCTAAAGACCAGGAGTTGAGCTTTTTCACATGGACAAATTCACATATACAAACCAGCTAGAAAAATCCCCAGCGTTTTCTGATAAATCTCATCAAATTGTGTTAAAGGAAGCGGGTTTTTTCCTTTGCCGAGCTCAACGGTAAACCCTGGCCTCCGCCAATCCTGAATAAACCAATCCTTATATCCTGCATAACTATTAGCGGATTTGACGGGCTCATAACCGCTGACCCTCGCAAATTCATTGACGATCGTTTTAGACTCGGGTGGTTCCAAATCTTCAAACCCCCAATAAATGACCTCCCCTTGGGTATGAAAAGCAAGCACTCTGTCAAAATCCCGTTTTCTTGTCAAATCAGCCATCGCAATTGCCTCTGGCTGCGTTAGCGGACCTTTTCCAGAATAATTTGCTGGTCCTGGCTTCGTGACCATATTGCGAGCTTGTTCTAGCTCCCATTTGGCGGGAAACTGATCATTCAGATCGACTCCATTGATATTAGCTTTCCAGCCAGAAAAATCCTCGCTATTATTATTCCATTCCACGAGCTGTGATTTCAATGAGGCATCAGCAGGTGGTCCTTTTAGAACCAGCTCCACTCCATCAGGATTCACCATCGGAACGAGAGATAGCATCGTCTGCTGATAATAAGGGAATAGAGATAGACTGCGGATCCCAGTTTGATTCGTGATTGCCATTAAATAATCATTTAAAAAAGTCATAATCACAGGGGTCGTAATCCACTCATTTGCATGAAATGAACCATTATAGTGCACTCGTTTGTCACCATTCCCAATCAGCACTTCAGGGATCTCCTTCCCGAGAACCGAATCTCCAATCGAGGATGTTTTAATAAAAGGATAGATGCTTTTCAGTCGTTTTACATCATTCATCATCGTTTGATAGTCATATTCCTGATTTCCTTGAACAAGCCTCCAAGTAATCCTTAATGGTACAGAAATCGTCTGGCCAATTTGCAAGGCATTCGCATTGAGACTAGGATTAACCAAAAATAGTGCATCCAATGGAAGATTGCGTGATTTGGCAATCGCCCATAAGGAATCCCCTTTCTTAATATGATGACCAGTCGTCGTAAAGCCTGGAATTTTGATCTTCTGTCCTATCATGAGGGCAAGAGGATCAATCCCGCTATTGGAATCAATTATCAGTTGATAATTCACATTGAATAATTGGCTATAATGCCACAAGGAATCATTCTGCCGCACAAAAACGTCCATTCTGCACCTCCACTTATCCAAATGTATGCTGATTTGGCCAAATTATTGCCAATTTTCATCCCAATAATGGGTTGTGCCAATACACAAATACAAACCGCTTTGGTTGGCAGCACTGTCATATTGGTCAAATAACCCAGCCCAATTTTCTCCACATCAAGCCGTTTAACCTTCAAATTAATACAGGCACCCATTTATAAATGGATGCCTGTTTGCTTTTTGTTAAGATTAAGAATTCATTATTTTATGCTTCTTGCTTCTTCTGGTACTGCTAAGCCTAGACCTTCAGCAACGCGTGTTCCGTATTCTGGATCAGCTTTGTAGAAATGGCCAATTTGGCGAAGTTTGATTTCTTCTAATTCGACTGGTTTCATTGCTCCCACAATAGTTTCTACAAGTCTAGTTTTTTCTTCTTCACTCAATAGACGGTATAAGTCACCTGCTTGAGTGTAGTGGTCATCACTGTTATGTCCTACTTGTGCAACTTGCCCAGTCACTTCAAATGGAGTGGTTTTATTTTCAGCTGTTTCAGTAGGGCCATCAAAGCTATTAGGCTCATAATAAACTGAACCCTTGCCATTGTCATCCGCACGCATGAAGCCATCACGTTGATAGTTGTTTGCTTCCACTTTCGGACGGTTAACCGGAAGTTGGTTGTGGTTAGAACCAACACGGTAACGGTGTGCATCACCATATGCAAATAGACGTCCTTGAAGCATTTTGTCTGGAGAAGCTTCAATTCCTGGTACGAATGTTCCTGGTGAGAACGTAGCTTGCTCTACTTCTGCAAAATAGTTTTCAGGATTCCTATTCAATTCCATCCGGCCAAGTTCGATTAACGGGTAATCTTTTTGAGACCATACTTTTGTTACATCAAATGGATCGAAACGGTAGGTATCTGCATCTTCCAAAGGCATGATTTGTACGTATAATTTCCATGCAGGGAAGTCGCCTTTTTCAATTGCATTGAAAAGATCTTCCGTATGGTAATCAGGGTTTTCACCCGCAAGTTTTGCAGCAAGATTCACATCAAGGTTTTTGATGCCTTGTTCTGTCTTAAAGTGATATTTCACCCAAACACCTTGTCCTTCATCATTCACCCATTTAAATGTATGGCTTCCAAAACCATGTGTATGACGAAGTGTAGCCGGAATGCCTCGGTCAGACATTAGAATCGTTACTTGGTGTAGAGATTCTGGTGAATGTGACCAAAAATCCCAGACCGCAGTCGGGTTTTTCAAATGTGTTCTTGGATCTCTCTTTTGTGTATGGATGAAATCGGGGAATTTGATCGCATCGCGGATAAAGAATACAGGCGTATTGTTACCAACGATATCGTAGTTTCCTTCTTCCGTGTAGAATTTAACAGCAAATCCACGTGGATCACGAACTGTATCAGCTGAGCCTAATTCGCCAGCTACTGTAGAAAAACGGATAAATAAATCTGTCTTCTTGCCAACACCATTGAAAAGTTTAGCTTTCGTATACTTAGAAAGGTCGTTCGTTACTTCGAAAGTACCGAATGCACCGGCACCTTTTGCATGAACTACACGTTCAGGCACACGTTCACGGTTAAAGTGCGCTAATTTTTCTAATAAGTGTACATCTTGAATGAGTACAGGGCCACGTTGTCCCGCAGTGATTGAATTTTGGTTATCTCCAACTGGTGCACCCCAGCTAGTTGTAAGGTTTGTCTTATTAGTCATAATTGAACCACCTTTTCATTATTATTTATGTATATAATGATAAGCCTTATCAGAAAAAAATCAATACTTATTTATAATAATTTTAATATAATAATTAATTCATTAAGGTTGTAATTGTTTATACTTTTATTTTAAATCCAGTAAAAGGAAATATCAAATTTTATAAATCGCTTTACTACAATTTTCTTCGATTTTTTCATCCCTTTTACTGGTATTTCACTTCAATGTCACTTTTCCTTCATACTGCATGATTTTATCATTTCTATATCTAATAGGATATTAAACGAGAATGAAGATAAGTTTAAGTATCTTCCATAATTTTCTTAAAAATTGGATAAATCTAGCTCACTCTCTCATTTTATAACAAAGCATAAGATTCGCATGTGACAATGTTCACTTCTATTTCCTTTTTTTAAATCACAAGCAAAACAGCAAAACAGCTACCATCCTTATAAAAGGAATGGCAGCTCTAAAAACTAATGCTTTTATCTTTTTTGTGAGATTCCGGTATCTGATCAAACACACTTTATGAAGAACGTAAAAAAACTCCACACCTAATCGATGGTAGAGCCACATTCACTAAAGTTTAGTTTAGGAAAGCTATGAATCCACCGTTATGAAGGTCGCTATCTACCCTATTCAGTGGTCGTTTTATTGATGTTGAACTCTATTACTTTTTCTTCTATTAAACTTATCGTTCATTTTTCCTGACACTACTCCCTTCCCTAGAATTAAGCAATAAAACAATTGTGAAAATACTGGTTTGTGTTCGTATAAAAAATAAGATACTATTACGTTAAAATGACCGTCCAATAAGAGTAAGGGTGATTTATATGAATGAACGGAAACAACTTGTAGTTAAGTATGCACACCAGTTATTTATTGAAAAGGGTTATCAAGCAACATCTATTCAGGATATTTTGGACTATAGCGGTATTTCAAAAGGGACATTTTATAACTACTTTTCTTCTAAAAGTGAACTGCTTAAAGCTGTCTTTATCTCTACCCAAGAAAAATTCGAACATGAAAGTAATGAACTATTAATCGGTCAAAATGTTGCGGATATTGAAATATTCATCAAACAATCTGAATTACAAATACACTCCAATAGAAGTAATAAACTATTTTCCTTATTTGAAGAAATAATGATTTCAAATGATACCGAACTTAAAAACTTTATTACACATGCAAAATTCAAACATATACATTGGCTATCAAAACGGTTTCTAGAAATATTCGGCGAAGAGAAAAAACCTTATATATTAGATTGTGCCATACTTTATTCAGGGATGATGCACCAAACCATTCATTTTAATGCGTTAGCTAAAGAGCCTGATTTCAACCCTACTGAAATAATTCGTTATTGTGTTGATAGGCTTAAAACTCTTTTCGATGATGTGAGCCAATCAGGAGTACAGCTTCTCGATCCTGATTATATAAAGCAATGGTTGCCAGAATGTTTCGATACGAAACAGGATTTTCACACTGCTCTCCTTCACTCTACAGCCGAACTTAAAAAAGTCATCTTAAAACTTTTCCAAGATGAAGCAGAACGGGTAAAACACTTAAAATTAGTGCACTTTATCCAAGAAGAATTTCTGCAAAAAGGTGAGCCGCGCCACTTTCTTATCGAAAGTGCTCTGCTATCTTTAAACACAAATTTAAAGCTTAAAAACTCAAAAGAATTGAGTGATTTCGAAAAGATTATCGCTAGTAACTAAACTGGTTAAAGCCCCAATTATGGGGCTTTTTATTTTCTGCAAGAAAACGTATTCGAATCGTTATTTTTTTGTGACAATTCAGCAAACATATAACTGAAATTCATAAAATTTTAGTATAATGACTAGTGTAGAATAGTGTCTTCAGGAGGAGTTTTTCATGAATATAATAATGCGATTTCTTATCAACGGGTTGATTTTACTCGTTATTGACTGGCTTCTCGACTCCATCACGATAAAATCTTATGGTACAGCCCTACTGGCGGTTTTTATATTATCAATCATGAACATGCTAGTTAAACCAATTCTTCAACTTATCGCTTTGCCGATCACTATCCTAACCTTCGGCTTGTTTTCGTTCATTATCAATGCCTTCACGTTCCAAATTACATCCTATGTTGTCAGTGGCTTTGAAATAGAATCTTTTTGGGGAGCCCTAATCGGTTCATTGTTATTAAGTTTCATCCAAAGTCTTATTATAAAAAAAGAGTAGAAAAACCGTCAGTAGAATGCTGACGGTTTTTCGTTTTCATTACTATTTCCATAACACCCTTCGATATTTCCCGGGCTATTCCCCTAAATTCCCCTATTATGTAATAGCTTTATTCGCTCATTTTTGACACCGGTTATGGTGGTGAAAGATTAGATTTTAACCCAAATTCAGAGCGAAAGAAGGAGGGAATCTGAGCATAAAAGACAGCATAAATCTTGGCTTATGTTTTCTGAACATGTCATTCCTTCATAAATCGATTCACTCCCATTTCCATCGAAATCGGTATGTACGGTTATGCTTATGGATAAAAGACTCTTCTTCCTTGTTACTGAGTGAATATTTCACCCATCCCGGCTTAAAAGATGTATCTGCCATGGATTCAGTGGGTGACAGAACCGGGGTTGGCTCCTACCATGACTCTGCCAGCTGAAAATCAGGGTCTTCGCATCATCGATGACCCTACAGAAATATCGAAAGGACTACTACTGTACGACTTTCGATAAGAGCTTAATTCACTATGTAGATTCACTTTTTTCGTGTTACTTTTTCCGCATCTTCAAATTACTTATCGGTGAAAACGGTAAACTTTACATTTACAAATCTATAAAAATAGATATAATGATTTATATGGAACCTTTATTAATTTATAAAGCTTTGTCAAATGATACTCGTCGTCAAATTTTGCTATGGCTAAAAAACCCAGAGAAGTTCTTTAATGAAAAGCCTTATTTTCAACAAGGGCTAAATTTTAAAGTTGGTGTATGTGTGGGAGATATTCAGGTTAAATCGGGGCTTGCACAATCTGTCATCTCTAGTTATTTGTTAACCATGCAAAAAGCTGGGCTGTTGGAATCTGAGCGAATCGGAAAGTGGACCTATTATCGTCGGAATGAAAAAACAATACATGAATTTTCCGAGTACATTCAAAAAGAACTATAAAATAAACGTAAAGGAGGTCATTCTTTTTTTGTTTTTACATATCTAGATATACAGATATTTAATTTTATAAATGATTTATATCTATATATAAATTAAGAAATATACAATAAGAATGGAGATTTGTATTAATGAAAAAAGTTAACCCTTTGCTTATTATTATGTTGGCTCTAGGCGTATTCGGCATTATTACAACTGAAATGGGTATTGTGGGAGTTCTACCCCAGATAACTCAAAAATTTAATATAACAACTTCACAAGCCGGATTACTTGTAAGTATATTTGCTTTAATCGTTGCCATTTCAGGTCCATTCTTGACATTACTCACTTCTGGAATTAATCGTAAAGTAATTCTATTAACCTCAGTGTTTATGTTCACGATTTCGAATATTATTTATGCATGTACAACGAAATTTGATATCATGCTAGTTTTCCGTATACTACCCGCTATTTTTCATCCTGTCTTTTTTTCGATAGCCCTTGTGACTGCTGCCAAACTTGTTCCTCCGGAAAAAAGTAACCAAGCAGTTACAAAGGTTTTTGCCGGAATTACTTTCGGATTTGCATTTGGCGTACCTTTAACTTCTTATTTCGCGGAACAGTTTTCGTTAGAAACTGCTTTCTTATTTGGGGCTGTTGTAAATGCGATTGCTTTTGTAGGAATATTAATGTGGCTTCCTTCCATGCCTAATGAGGAAAAAATGTCTTATGGAATGCAGCTTGGAATATTACGTAAACCGGGATTATGGTTAAACATCGCAGCCGTTATGTTTATCTTTGCAGCGATGTTTTCTGTGTACAGCTACTTTGCCGAATATTTGGGACAATTAACACATATGAATGGTTCTTTGATTAGTGTAATGTTGATGGCGTTTGGTCTAATCATGATTTTTGGGAATTTTTTGTTTGGTGGATTCTTGCAAAAAAGCATAACTAAGACCGTAATAATGTTTCCCCTTCTATATATAGTAATTTATTTATTCGCTTATTATTTGGACTCTTATTTAATTCCGATGATTCTAATGGTTTTCATTTGGGGAATAGTGCATTCTGGTGGTCTAATTGTCAGTCAAACATGGTTGACAACTGAAGCGAAGGAAGCACCTGAATTCGGCAACAGCTTGTTTGTCTCATTTTCCAATCTTGGAATTACTTTGGGGGCATCTATTGGTGGTTGGTTTATTTCTCACTTGGGAATACATCAACTCATCTGGAGCGGAATTGTGTTTGCATTACTAGCTTTCTTATTGATTATGATAAAAATTAATATTTTCAGTTCAAACATAGAAGGAGCTAACGTAGCGTAGGTTCGTGAATTGAATGGACAGCGAAATTGCCCGAATACTGTTTTATATGGCCGTTCATTACGGTGATAGTGGTGAATTTGATTTAGAACTAAATAATCAAGTGAACAACCGCACCAATCCTTATAGAAAGTTGGAGGTCCTGCCGGAATGGAACGAACAGGCCCCAGTAGATACCTTTGAACGTAATCGAAATGCAGCCATTTATAATAAATATCAGCATAATCGCAACCCATTCATTGATCATCAGGAGTGGGCCTCATCCATCTGGCAGTAAGAGGAAAGAGCTGTCCTGTTTTTCAGGGCAGCTCTTTCCTCTTATAAAGTCTAAATTTTTAGAAAAATCACATAATTATACTTTCTCCGAATAGCAATCTATTTAAATATTATAAAAATTTCAACTTTTTTTACATAGCTAATGCCTTTTATAGTAAGCGTTTTCATTTTTTTACTTTACAAACTTTCTATTAAAATATATTATTTAGTTGTAATATTATGTGAAAAATCAATAAATAATATTGATTAGCCTCTACTAGTGATAAAATGCTAGAAAGAGAAAATTACACTCCAACAAAGAAAAGGGGAAAATTATGCAAAACTCCAAAGATTCTCAACTGCACAGAGGATTGGAAGAAAGACACATCGCATTAATGTCTCTTGGCGCAGCCATTGGAGTCGGTTTATTTCTCGGCTCGGCATCTGCGATTAAATTAGCCGGCCCAGCTATTATTATTTCGTATGCAATTGGCGGGCTTATGATCTATCTTATCATGC
Organism: Peribacillus butanolivorans; assembly: GCF_001273755.1. Classification (GTDB taxonomy): domain Bacteria; phylum Bacillota; class Bacilli; order Bacillales; family DSM-1321; genus Peribacillus; species Peribacillus butanolivorans. Next base: position 567,826 of record NZ_LGYA01000005.1, on the reverse strand, counting down.
GGGCACTAGGGGAAATGGCGATAAAAAATCCAGTCGCAGGCTCTTTTAGTCGCTATGCAAGCGAATATGTCGGCCCTCTTGCCGGATATATAACCGGTTGGAATTACTGGTTCGTTTGGATTGCCACCTGTATGGCTGAAATTACAGCAGTCGGAATTTATATGCAGTTTTGGTTTCCAGGGACCCCACAATGGGCTTGGGCATTAGCGGCTCTTGCCATTATGACAACGATTAACTTTCTTGCTGTAAAGGCTTATGGTGAATTGGAGTTTTGGTTTGCCTTAATTAAAATTGTTACGATTATTCTAATGATTGTTCTTGGGTTTGGAATGATTCTCTTTGGACTCGGAAACGGTGGAATCGCAGTCGGATTCGGCAACCTTGTAGAAAATGGCGGTTTTTTCCCTAATGGAATTTCCGGTGTCATCCTCTCTTTCCAAATGGTCATGTTCGCCTATTTGGGAATTGAAATGCTCGGGGTAACTGCAGGTGAAGTCAAAAACCCAGAAAAATCTTTAAAAAGAGCCATCGATACAGTCTTTTATCGAATTTTACTTTTTTACGTTTTAGCTTTAACTGTCATTTTATCGATTACTCCATGGGATCAAATGAATGGAAAGGACAGCCCATTCGTTATGATGTTTGATAAAATTGGTATACCAGGTGCAGCAGGAATCATTCAGTTTGTCGTACTGACAGCAGCCCTTTCATCTTGTAACAGCGGGATCTTTAGTACAGGCAGAATGTTGTTTAACCTAGCACAGCAAGGGGAATCACCAAAAAGCTTCCAACGTACAACAAAGACAGGCGTTCCAGGTGTTGCCATTATTGTTTCGGCTGTCGTGCTTCTATTCGGCGTCTACCTTAACTATATGGAAGCGGATAAGGTCTTCGGTTACGTAACAAGTGTTGCTACATTCGGTGCCCTCTGGACATGGGGAACTATTCTTGTTACACAGATTATCTCAAGAAAGAAAATGAGTCCGGGAGAAAAACAAGGCTTAACGTATAAGATGCCGTTATTCCCACTCACTTCTTATTTCGCTCTTGCTTTTCTAGTATTTGTAATGGTCATACTCGGCTTTTCAGCAGATACCAGAATCGCCTTGATCGTCGGTCCGATTTGGATCATATTGCTTGTAGTCTTGTATTATGTATCCGGTTTGCATAAGAGAAAATAATAAATAGATACAGGGTGTCCTATCAACTTGGACACCCTTTTTTTATGATTTATATTTATCCTTTTCTCCTTCTTTTTAGCGTCCAATAAATTACAGCACCCACTACGCCTAAAATAATGAGGACCGGCAAGTTTCCTATAATAAAAACAATCAGTCCTGAAACTGCTTTAAGTAAAAAGTTCGCACTCGTTGCGAATTGCTTCTTCGTTCTCTCCCATGTATTCAATTTTTTATTATCAATACCTGGCACAATAATATGGTCTTGCGATAAAGATATTGTTACCGTTGAAAACGAGGTTTGGTTTTCAAGATACTTTATTTGCCCAACTAGCTGCTCTATCTCCTCTTGGACAGTGGCAAGATCGGATGATATTTTCAGCAAATCTTCCGTTTTCTTAGCATCCTTCATGAATGCAAGTAACCTCTCTTCCACAGCCCGCTTTGATTTCAGTCTTGCCTTTAAATCTACATACTGCTCTGTTACATCCTGGCCTGTCACATTTCTTTCGACCACTTCTGAAGCCTGCCCCTCGGTATCAACGAGAAAATCCTGAAAACGAGCTTCCGGAATCCGTACTGTAATCGAACCTTCTACCATCTCTTCATCTTCCCTGTATACATTCGACTCTACAACATAGCCCCCGTATTCGTTCGCCTTTCTTTCAATCTTCATTTGTGTTTTTTCAAGATTTTTCACTTTCAACTTAAGCTGTGCTTGATGGATGACCATTCTTTCATTTGTTGCCGCTTCTTTTTCCGCCTGCTTATCAGAAGCCTGTTCTCCAGATAAGGAGGCGTCCATTTTACTTTCCACTTTTCCTTCCTGTGACTTCGATAAGGATTCTTCTTTATCATTACTACTGCATGCCCCCAATAAAAGAAACAAGCTGAAAATAAGTATCACTTTTTTTCGATTCATCGGTATTCCTCCTTCACTTAACATTACCGACGAATAATTTGGAAGAAAGTTACACTTCATTTGTTTTGTTTTAATGATAAAAGGTAGTGATACAACAATTTCCAAATTATGTATGAGGAAAGGGGGTAATATTATGGACTATAGAAAATTAGCTAAATGTGTCGGAGACTCAATTGTGGACGTATTAGCCACAAGAAATTCTAAAGAAATTTGAAAGCGTTGACATATCAAAGCTTTCTATACAGCAAGAGTTTATTCTAACAATACATAGGTAACAATAGGAATATAATCAGCGATGGGAAGTCGGGATATAGTGGAAAATTTCAAAATTAGTGCTCGACAATTTGCAATTTTAGTTATTTTATTTTCTATAGGTACGACCATCTTGGTGATTCCTGGAGTTATGGCTCAAGAGGTAAAACAAGATGCTTGGATTGCAGCTGTAATCGGTACAGGCATAGGTTTATTGCTGGTGGCTTTATATATCGCTGTAGGCAGGATGTTCCCCACTAAGACGCTTGTTGAAATCAATGAGACACTTTTTGGCAAATGGTTAGGTAAGGCGGTCTCACTTACGTTTATTTTATTTACACTTTACTCCACGGTACAACTATTGTTTTATGTTGGGAGTTTCTTAACTACACAGATTATGCCTGATACACCAATTGAAGCGATCAATATTCTTTTCGCATGCATCCTAATAATGGGAGTTCGCCTTGGTCTTGAACCGTTGGCTCGTTCTGCAGAATTGTTATTTCCTATCTTTGTTTTTTTATTCCTAGTTCTAGTGGGCTCAATATTTTTACCTCCTGTTCAATTTAAGTTTGAAAATATACAACCCGTATTTGAAACAGGAATAAAACCGATGATTCATGCTGTTTTTCTTTTTTCAAGTATCTTTTCTTTGCCATTGATTGTTTTATTAATGATTTTTCCTGTTTCAGTGAATCAACCAAAAGCAGCTGAAAAAAATTTTTTTATCGGAATACTAATCGGCGGAATCTGTTTAATCATCATTATCGCTTTAACTATTCTTGTTTTAGGCGCAGATAGTAGTGCCAGACAAACGTATCCAAGTTATCTTTTGGCCAGAAAACTAAACGTTGGCGATTTTCTTCAAAGGATTGAAGCAATAATGGCTATCATGTGGATTATCACGATTTATTTTAAAATGGCTTTTTACTTTTACGCTACAGTTATAGGTCTTGCACAAACATTGAATATGAAGGATTATCGGCCACTTACGGTACCTTTTGGGATGATCGTAGTTTCGCTTTCCATACTTATACATCCCAATGTGGTCCATTCAACCACATTTGATAAAGAAATTTGGCCCCTATACGCTTCGACGTACGGACTTGTACTTCCTATTCTCTTATTAGCAATCAATGTATTTCGAAAAAAAATACATCAAAAATAAAAAAAGATCCTTTGAATACTCCCGAAATTCAGAGTATAGATAACTTACATAAAACCCACACTAAGAAAATTTATTTAATCGTCATTCTGCTTTTTTTCAGGATTTTGAATAGAAAGGGTTTAGGGACTAAAAGCATTCATTTTAACCATCAATTTCGAACAATAGGAAGATCCCCTCCAATGGTCGTTTCTGGAAAAATTCTGATTAAACAAAAATTAGTAAATACTGTATCGCTATGACCCGGCTGAACCCCTATAAATAAATAGAGCAAAAGGAGTCTCGTCTATGAAACGGAGCTACACCATGTTTATCATACTAATCGTATTCCTGTTATTCACTACTGGTTGCTGGAACCGTCGTGAATTAAATGAACTGGCTATTACGATGGCCATAGGGCTAGATCGTACAAAGGATGGTCAATATCTTGTAACCGCCCAAGTGGTAAATCCAGGAGAATTAGCTACAGGAAAAGGCGGTGGAGGTTCCGGCGGATCACCGACAATCATCTATCAGGCGAAAGGGGAAACTGTTTTTGAGGCTATCCGAAAAATGACCAAGGAATCCCCAAGAAAAATATATCCCTCACATCTTCGAGTCCTCGTGATTGGTGAGTCATTAGCAAAAAAAGGAATTGGGAAACCGTTAGATCTTCTCTCAAGGGACTGGGAAATCCGATCCGATTTTTATATCGTCGTAGCTAAGGGAATGAAAGCAGCAGAGATCCTGAAGGTGCCCACGTCTTTAGAAAAAATACCTGCAAATCAAATATTTGATACCCTGAAAGTCTCAGCAACTGCATGGTCAGCGACAAGTTTCGAGAGTTTAGACGAACTGATTTCGGATATTGTAAGTGAAGGAAAACAACCGGTGTTAACAGGAATCCAAGCAGATATAAAAGGTGATGAAGAAACTTCTTTAAGCAAACAGAATGGAGAAATGATTGATCCCCCTGCTCGTTTGAGGTTTAAAGGACTAGCGGTATTTAATGATGATAAATTAGTTGGCTGGTTAAATGAGAAACAAAGCAAAACGTATACTGTCATTACAAATAAGGAGAAAAGTACAGTTGTGAATATACCGTGTCCTAAAGGCGGAAAAGCTGTGTATGAAGTGAAAAAGTCAAACACGAAAATAAAGGGTAAGATAAAGAATGGAAAACCTGAGATAGATCTAAATATTCGTGTGGAAGGCAATTTAGGCGAAGTAGAATGTCATATCGATTTGACAAAACCAGAAACGATTGAAAAATTAGAGAAAATTTATGAAAAAGAAGCGAAGAAATTTTTCATAAATTCAATAAAACAGGTACAGAAAAATGAGAAAGTAGACATTTTTGGATTTGGTGAGGCGATTCATCGAGCTGATCCTGAAGCCTGGAAAAAACTCAAAAAAGATTGGGATAAAAATTTTGAGAACTTGCCTGTAAATATAGAGGTACAAGGAGAAATCCGAAACGTAGGTACAGTTGGTAATTCCTTTTTAGACAAGATAAAGTAATTAGTTTGTTTTATCAAGAATCAAGAAATGGGGTTACGTTGTGTTTCATGATATCCTTTTATTAAATGGAATCTATTTGCACATGGCCCTCATTGCTGTACCCCTAATAAGGGATACCCGCACAATAACGAGTACTCTTTTAAAATTAATCAGATTTTCCAGTCATCATATTAGTAGATTTATTTCAAAAAGAAAAGAAACTGTCGCCAGCTCCTGATGTGAATGAAGGCCTCAATGCTGGCACACAACTAATTAACTTCTTTTAGCCATTCGTTATTAAATTGCCTCTCTTTTAATTCATGTCTTCGCTATGAGCGACATGAGGATCATTTTCCGCCAATAAGTGCGCTTCTTTCAAATGTTTTTTGAATATGGACAACTAAACGGCCTGAACCACCGCGAAAGGTCCTCTGATCAAGTTCGTCTAAATACTCGATATGAAGTGGAACTTCCTTATTTTTCAACTATATGCCCGTTCTAAGCATTTTTTGCATATTCTCATTTTCACTTTAATAATTTCTCAATCATGTCGGAAAGCGGTTTATAAATTGCTGTAATCCAATCTAGTGGATTGGGAATCTTGATATTCAGTGCTTGGGAAATGCTTAACGCGGTTCCGAATAGTAGAAGAACGGAAAATATCCATAGTTCCTTTTTTAATTTTTTCCTCAACAGACTAGGAACATCAATAGCGATAATTATAGCGACGATGACAAGGATTACTGTAACAGCCAACAAATTCTACTACTCCTTTCTCTTTTTGCTTTATAACAGAATAGGATACTGTACCGTCAAATCTTTGTATCTACCCAGACAAGTCAAAATTGTTTATTCCAATCCTTCATATACCTTTTTGGTAGCTTAGAATCGCCATGTTAAATGGCTTTATCCAACTAAATAAAAGCGTTTTGTGTATTTTGATACCATTTTGATAACTTTGTTGTCAATCTCACACTTTATCCCGCGGCGGTTTCGGTGCCGAGGTATGCTCGCGTTTATTGTTTTTCTGGCTGATTAAACGGGGGCGAGCAAACATCCCCCATCTCGGTACCCGAATAAGCGTATCCTTCATGTCTTCACCGATAAAAGGAGCAAAAGGACTCATATAGGGAACCCCATAGGAACGCAAGCTGCACAAGTGAAGAACAAGTGCAATGACCCCAACGATTATCCCGAATAAGCCAAAAGAAGCGGCAAGCGCCATCATCGGGAAACGGAGCATTCTAATCGACATAGAAATGGTAAATGACGGAAGGACGAAACTTGAAATAGCCGTGATTGCAACAACGATTACCATGGCGGCCGATACGATTCCAGCCTCTACTGCCGCTGATCCAATCACCAGTGTCCCTACAATAGATATAGCTTGTCCTATAGCTTTTGGCATTCGTAAACTAGCTTCCCGCAAGATTTCAAACGCAACTTCCATCATAAGAGCTTCAAAGAATGCAGGAAAGGGAACCCCTTCACGTTGAGAAGCTAGACTGATCAGAAGTCTAGTTGGTAACATTTCCTGATGAAACGTGGTGATAGCGATATATAAGGACGGTCCTAGTAGAGCAATAAAAATAGTAAAAAAACGAAGCAAACGAATAAGGGTGGCAATGTCTGCACGCTGATAATAATCTTCCGCGGAATGTATAAAGGAGACGAACAGTGCCGGGACGACTAGAACAATCGGCGTTCCGTCCACTAGTATGGCGACTTTCCCTTCCAACAGCTCGGCGGCAATCACATCAGGGCGTTCAGAATAATACATAGTCGGAAAAGGAGTGTGCGTTTCATCTTGAATCAATTCCTCAATATAACCACTTTCTAGGATTCCATCGATATCGATTCGATCCAGACGCGTGTGCACTTCTTCGACAACTTTGTCATTCACAATTCCATCGATGTACATGATTGCTACATCGGTTTTAGTCAATTTTCCAATTTTTTTCGATTCCAACCAAAGTTGAGGAGTCTTTATTTTTCGTCGAATTAACGACGTATTGGTACGCAAACTCTCCGTAAAACCTTCCTTTGGTCCCCGAACGACGGTTTCCGTGGTGGATTCCATTACACCACGGTCTTTTCCACCACGCATACCGATTGTAAAACCTTGTGCATATCCATCCAATAAAAGAATAACATCCCCTGATAACAGGGAAGTAAATAAAGAACTGAATTCCGTAACATCCTGTATGTCTCCAACCGCAAGGATGCGGCCTTTCAATACTTGTAAAACATTTTGTTGATACGATATCATTTGCTCTTGATCAGGATGGATATCTAACATGAGTGATTCCAGGATAAAGTTCTGAATGGAATTAGTGTCCACCAATCCATCCGTATAAAAAATACATGCTTTAACGTTTGGCTCTTTGCCAATTTGTATTTCTCTAATCACGATATCGCTGCTATTTCCAAGCTGCTGCTTTACATGTTGAATGTTTCCTTGGAGGCTTGTTTTTAACAAGTCTTTGTTCGTTTCCTTATTCTTATCGTCTTGCTTGAATGAGGAGAGGTTAATGCTGTTTTTTCTTTGTTTTTTAAATAAACTCATACATTTTATCCCCCTCTCAGTCTTTTTCTTTTTCAGAAGGTAGAGTTATTAGATTTCTTCCAAAATTCTTGAGAAAAAATTTGATAAGTTAATTGGGTTTTTAAAGCACTTGTCATTTCATATTTTATTCTCTACTATGTATTTGCTAATTCATTATGGTCAATTGCTTGTGAAGGTTGTATATACATAATTGGCCTAGTGACAGAGAATCCCCGATTTCAATGTTATTAATGCCACTCATAGGTCTTTCTAAAATAAAACTGCAAATGAGGTCTTTATTAGCTAACCCATTTATCTAAATAATCTGGACTGTTTTCAAATACAGGGTTTTCTCCCTTTTTTTTATTATCCGGTTGCTTGATTTGGTCATTTTCTTTTAACACTCCAAGTTTATAGTGTTACCTAATGAAGTGTTCGATGTCTTCGCTATTATCATGCCTATTTTCCAATTTTTAATACTTTTAGGGAATAAATACTTTTCATGATACCCTGCACGGAACAACCTTACTGACACTCATTACTTTAATTGCTTTCGAGATGCGACCGTATAGCAGGAATAGTAATGTTCCCGAACTTTTGTATGTTCAGAAAAAATTAATAGAAAAGAGAGCGTCCCTTTGTATTACGGAACGCTCTCTTTTTAATATTTTTGCGAGTAAATCCTGCAAATTCACGAGTAAATACATAAAACTTACGAGTAAACACACAAAATTCACGAGTAAACTTTAATTTGACTGGTAATCTTCAATTAATTATTGATATTCGTAATTCTGTCTTCTATACCTGCCGTGATCTTTCCACCTTTAAAGGTATCTTTCACATAGTTAACGAAAGCTTCTAGATCAGCATGTCCAAACACACGCTCTTTTCCTATTAAAACGGTATAATTATCGCCACCGCTTGCCATGAAGTCATTGACGGTCACTGTGTAAGTTTCTGTATCCTCAATTGGCGTTCCATCCGCTTTCTTCAATAAAGTGACACGTTCCTTGACAGGTTTACTGAAATCGGCCGTATAGCTCAATCCTGAGATTTGTAACGTTTTCGGAGAGCCTTCAACAATCCATTGCTGTTGAAGCAATGTTTTCACTTCAGCCCCAGTTAGTTCAAGTCGGACCAACACATTTCCGAACGGCTGGATTTTCGCTAAATCAGAAAAGGTAACTTCTCCTTTTGGAATATCTGCGCGAATTCCACCTGGATTCATGAAGGCAAAATCAGATTTCAAATCGGCCTTCATGGAGTCCGCAATTAAATTCCCAAGACCAGTTTCTTGTGTATAGGCATTGGCTCTTAAAAATTTCTCATCCGTTGTCCCTAGTGGGGTTTTCAATTCAGGGAACATGTCTAGATAACCGTTAATAAATTTAGTCGTCCCAGCATCTGGTGTGATGCCATCTTGTGTAACTGTAACAATTTCGGCTGACTTTTTAACAATATCCTTTGTGTTTGGATCGATTTCCAAATCAACATCTTCAAAGGCCGTTCCATAAGAATAAGCCTGTACAATCAATTTATTATCTACATAGTTATTGACCCTTGCATGATTATCTCCAGCTAAAATTACATCGACTTCATCATCTACCGCTTTGGCAAGATCAGCTACTTCACCAGTAATGACACCGTCTTTTTCAGTACCTGGGTCATGCGAGATGACGACAATTGATTTTACACCTTTTTTCTTCAACTCATTAACCGCCTTATTTACGGCAGGTGCCTGTTCTATAAATTCCACATTCTTAATGCCATCCGGACTGACTTTTTGAGGTGTGGCATTCGTGACTATACCTATGAAACCAATATCAACCCCGCCGACCTTTTTTATGACGTAAGGGTCCAAAATAGGTTTTTTCGTGTCTTTATATACGACATTGGCAACCACATACGGAAAGTTCAATTTATCAAATACTACATCCGATGTAGGCGACTTTCCGCCATTGATTTGAGCCATCAGAGTTTCTACCCCTTTATCGAACTCATGGTTCCCGACCGTTCCTACATCAAATTTCATATTATTTAAAAACTGAAGCGTCGGTTTGTCCTGGACCAAAGAGGAAACAGGAGCACTTGCCCCTACTGCATCCCCAGCTGATAGTAAAAGTGTATTTTCAGGGTTTTCAGCTTTACGCTGCTTTAAGTGCGCCGCTAAATAATCAGCTCGACCTTGTTTGACCCCACTAAATTCAGAAGTAGTGTCCAACTGGCCATGAAGATCATTGATTCCGAGCAATTGCACTTTAATGTTTTCTTTCCCCAGATTGAATTTGTAAATACCAAAGCCTTTATCATCTTTTTTACCTGTATAAGAAATCAGGCTATCTTCATTTAAATATTCCGCCCCCTTTGGTGATGAGGTGAACGTAACATTCACCTTGCCTGAAATCGGGGCAATCGACCAGTTATTGTCAGCGGTTGGATTGATCTCCTTCTCTTGTGTAATGTAATCCATCAAGATCTGGCGATTTTCATCCGCAGAGTCAACTACGTATTCGCTTCCCTTGACTCCTGGGAAGTTTCCACCGCCCGAAGCACGGTAATTATTCGTCACGACGATGAAATCCTGATTAGGATTGACTACTTCACCATTATATTCTAAATCGGTAATCCTGCTTGAATCTGACACTTTTATTCCTTTTTCATCATAACGCGGAGCCTTAGTGACATCGATTTGATACGTAACACCGTCAATCACATCAAAATTATAGACGGCAAACTTCCCATTAAGCAATTCCTGTTCCTCAGTCTTAGCCGGATCAATTGTATTATATTTCCCCGCAGACATTTCAAGCCATTCTTTTACTACGGAACCTTTGATTTTGATCGCTTTCAAGGTATTATCGTATAAATATAAGTCACCGGCGCTGCGAATTGTCAAACCACCTTTTTTTATTTCGGTGAATTCTTCGACTCCATTTCGTCCTGCTTTGAAAGGAGCTCCTACAGAGAGAATAGGCAAGTCTTTGTATTCAGGTCGGTTGCTTTGGATGTATTTTTCTACATACCATTTTTGTGCGCTTGTCACGACTTGTACAGAAGGATCATCTTGCACAAGGGCGAAGTAACTATGAATTGGAGCGGTAGTCGTTCCAATTGGTGTGTTAACATACTTGATCGTTCCTTCGTGATCCTTTTTAACGGCTTTGACGACAGATACATCTTCAGCTGCTTTTTTCCCTGTTATTTTGTCGTTGATTGCTCGTGTTGATGAATCTGAGTTAACGACTTTCCATTTCCCCTTGATATTCTGGATATCAAGATCGATAATCCCTAGATTACTACCGCCATATCCTGCTTGAACGGCCGGTACACCATTAATTGTACCCTTTTTATTATCCACACCTTTAAGAACTTTTCCTTGGCTATCTTTAAATAAGCTGTCTAAAGAAGCTTCATCTTGTGCCGGAAAGACTTTATGTGTATGGGAGAACGTGATGGCATCGATATCAGACACTTTACTTAATGAATAGATGACATCCTCGGTGTTCTTTGTGTCGCCATTAAAACCAGAGTGTGTAAGTGCCACGATGACATCTGCACCCTTTTTCTTCATTTCAGGTACATATTTTTTTGCTGTTGTGACGATTTCTTTTGTAACGACCTTACCATCAAGGTTCGTTTTATCCCAATCCATGATTTGTGGCGGAGCAAATCCGATGTAGCCTACTTTTACGGATTTTTCAGCTCCATTAATATCTTTTACTTTCTTGGTGACAATTTTATAAGGGGTATATTTATTTTTGTCGTTTTTTGGATTTTTATCTTTATCCTTTTTATAAATATTTGCATTTACATAAGAGAAGTTCGCATCGTTGATGGCTTCATCTAAATAGGATAACCCATAGTTGAATTCGTGATTGCCAAATGTAGCTACATCATAATTAAGCAAATTCATTGCTTTATAGACAGGGTGGACTTCACCTTTCTTCAGTGGAACTACCTTCGCTTTGTATGTACCAAGCGGTGTACCTTGAATAAGGTCTCCATTATCTACTAAAACACTATTTTCCACTTCTTTTCTCGCCTGCTTGATTAAAGTTGCTGTGCGTGAAAAGCCGACTGAATCTGATACAGCATCTTTATAATAATCATAGCTTACTAGATTTGTGTGTATATCTGTCGTTTCCATAATCCTTAGTTCAAACGGGGCATCGGAAACAGAGGTTGCTAGGCTGGTGCCAAAATTGCTCGTATTGCCGTTATACTTGGAGACTACGGATATCTTAATCCAATAACCTGATTTGTACGAGTTGAAGTATGCGGAAAATTTCTGGGCTGATTTAATATCCGTCTCAACAGCTGACTGTGAAACGACCTTCTTTCCATTCATTAGCTGGAAGACAACAGTTTCCTTCCCCGTATTTCCTTTTTTCGGTGTGACCGTTACTGTAGCTTTTGCCCCATTTGTATAATTAACAGTAGGAGCTGAGATGACAAACGGTTTAGTCGTGACAGGTTTCTTGGCAGCCTCTTTGGCGGATGTCTCCATCGGTACGGTAAATGGAGCCGTAATTAAACTCACAGCAAGAACCGGGGCTAGTATTTTTTTTACATTGGACTTAAACGACATACTTCACAACCCTTCTATATTTTTTGTAAAATTCTAGAATAATATAACATGATTTTGTCGAAAAAGTGTCATAATTTACCTCAATATTAAGAAACTATAATAAAAAGTACTATTTTAACTAATTTTCACTTTCAAATATATGTAACTATTAATAAATTTTATCGAATCATGGTAGGCAATCTCCCTTTAGTACTTGCAAAGAGGCTGACTCATTCATATGAGCCAGCCTACTAATTATAGATTAACTTGTAGTTTCTTCTTTCTCTGCCGATCTTTTTCTAATTGGAACGGTTTTATGTGACAGTCTGTAATCCTTTTGAATCGTCTTATAGAATGAAAGCATGATCAACAGATACAGACTGCAATCCGGATAATCCACTTACTAAAAGCAGGACTAATGTGTTTTAAAAAAATAAGTTTATTCCCTACTTTTCAATCCCTAATCCTCCATTATAAAAAAACGGTAGGAATTAAATATCTAAAAAGCCGGTAAAGCAGGTTCCTTTACCGGTTTTCTTTCATGCTTAAATAAGAACTTACAAAACTCGATCAATCACACTGGCAGATACCGGTTTGATTCCGATTTCCCTCGACCAGATAGACAGCTGGCCAATATGATGAATTTCATGGGCAATCAGATGGCGTAATATCCTGCCTATTTCATATGTCCCTTCCATCCAAGATGGCTCAACTATATCATTCTCCAAATCAGGTGAATACGAGTACAAAAAATCTTTCACTTCAGAATGATAACGTTCCGATAAGCCTTTTACCTTCTCGATTGTATTGTAAGAATCCATATCAATCTCGATATCTGGCTTTCCTTGAATCGTCCGAATCCAACTGTATTCAACATCAATAATATGAACGAGTGTTTTTAAGATAGTGCCCATCCCACCACTCCGCTGCCGTAAAAGTTCAGCACTCGGTACAGTCTGGCACCACTCAAACCACTCTCTTCTCACCTGCCAGTTATAGGTGAATAACGTTAGCATCCTATTCCCCCCTTATGTACCTTCACCCAAACATCATCATGCGAATTCCTCAATGCTTTTTGTTTCTATTTATTTACTCAGTCAGATATCTCACTTAGTTTTAACTGACAGACCGTTTTTAAGTTGACCCATTGAATCCACTCATACAATTATGTCATTCAGCCTTCTAACATTTATACTGATAATAATCCTGGCGTTGAATGGTTTTGAATCCGCAAGATTCATAAAGTCTTAAAGCATAATCATTGGTTGCTTCTACTTCAAGAAAAATATCATACCCAAGTTGCCGTTGTTCGGCTACAATCTTTTTCAGCACCTTTCTGCCAAGCCCTTTTCCCTGGTATTCCGGAAAAATTGCAAATCCATAAATCCATGCTTCTCCGCCCGAATGATCAACACGGATTTTACCGACCGCTCGACCATCTTTTTCAATCATCATTGTTTTCAAAGTATCCTCGTATTGAACACGTTGATAATAATCTCGCGCTTCTTTTTCCGAAAACTTAAAACAATGAACATCCAGCTGAATTTCCGTTTCCGCATCATCTCTGTTTGAAGGACGAACGACCACATCCTCATAATTATCCAGCTCCATGTTTGACCATTTCATTTGATACTCAGAAAAAGAAAACTCACATGGCAGTTGCTTCATAAACCCATGCCCTGAATGAGATTGGGCAGGGGTATTCAGGATAATTAGTTTATAGTCCCGCTGCAAAGCAGTCCTTAAAGCTTCGTCCATTAAATCTGTAAAAATCCCTTGCCTTCGGAAGTCTGGATGAACCATCCCACACATCTCTACTTTATTCCCGAAATCATAAAGACCAAGAAAACCGACAAGTTTGACTCCCACGTAATGAAAGAAATCATTCTTCATTACACCATTTCTGCTGCGAAGCGTCTCCCAATTTAGCTTTAAAGTAAAATCTTCCTGTTCACATCTCTGTTGTAGACTTTCGATATCATCGAGCTGTTTTTTATTCAAAATTGTCACCCCTTTTCCATAATATCAGTTTATTACCAAAAAATAAGAAAAGCAGCACCCTTTATTGGGATGCTGCAAGCTTTCTATAAGTTTATTTATTAAAGTTGTTTTTTTAAAAGTATTTTCACTTTAACCTATAAAACTAAAATCGTATGAGAGGAGGATTTCCTACCTAATTCTATTGTCGGATGAATTATAGTAGTAAAATGATTCAATTTGACGATTATTTATCACCCATTTTATGGTATATTCCAAATAATGGAGTATCATTATCCCTATCCGAATCAAAAGGAGGAATTTAATGGACTCACTTTCCATCGTCCCGAATTCTTTATACCCGAATTTCGGATCCTCTTTTGTATAGAATCCGAAATTCGGTTTTCACTACCTAGCGACGTAACGTCCTGAGGTTATCGTTTCGTTTTATGAGCGGACTTTTTTAAGTTCTCGACGTCCGTTGTCAGTTCTTTTAATTTTTTACCGAAGCGGAAGAGCAAAAACATAGAAACGACGAATGGATAGCCAAAATCGCTAACTAATGACACCCACATAGTAGCATCCTCAATCATCATCCTCTTCACCCCTTTTCTTGTATCTGATATCTAAAGTGAAACTTGTTTCAGAAAATCAATCTAGCACTATTGATTTATGGTAAAAAGAACGAATGTTCGTATATAATTGATTTATTCCCCTTGTCTATCACTTTAATAATTAAAGGAGGGATAGCAATGAACAAGTTAACTTCTCATTTTTTTTCTCATTCATTAGAATTTTTACAACAGCATTATTCGTCATTCTTCGAACAGCCAATCATTCAATTATTTTTACAGAATCCAGAGCATTTAAAGATTTTCACTGATACTTTAGATTCCCCTTCTACACACAACATTGGTCATCTCAACGAGACCTTTAAAATTTTCTATTATCGGGCAAGAGTATACAAATACATGTGCTCTTTAATTTACTTCTTCTCAGTTGATTTTGATAAAAGAGCACGAAAACAACGGGAACGCTATCGAATGGTACTTGATGCGACACCAAAGGATAACGGAAGAATGATGGACCGAATTGGCAACTTGGATGGACGACTTGAAAAGATGGGGGAAACCAATGAACTATCCTCCCACATTAGTGATGAAAAATTGATAGAAGCCTTGAAAAATTTAACAACCAAGCAAAACCTGGTACTGACCATGGCCTTTACCTATGGACTATCCAACAAAGAAATTGCGGCTTATTTTCATGAGTCACCTCAGAATATTTCAAGCATCCGTAAACAAGCTCTCAAAAAACTGCAAAAGTACTATATGAATGATGTTTATGATAGGAAGGAGAAAAGGTATTGTGGATAAAAAACTCTCAAAAGAAGAATTAATTGACCTAATTGATTCTTTGAATCCTAAAATAAAAAAATCATTAAAAAACACACATTATCAAGACAGAAATGACCTAGAGCAAGAGATCAAACTCAAAATCATTGAATCATACGAAAAAATAGCCGCTATCGAAGCACCAAATTTCGAAGAGTTCCTTGCAGAATTCTTAACTAAACAAAAACGTTAAAAGAGTACCAAGTTCAGCTCACGCTGGACTTGGTACTCTTTTTTTACCGCTGCCATGTATTGTGTCAATTAAGTACTTAATCGCATCACTCCAGTATCATAAAAAGCCTTACTTCTATCAAAGCAAGTAAGGTTACGCTAATTCTTATGGGTTTATTATCAGTTTATCGCCTTTTGGATGATCTAATACGGTTTTATGATAGGTTCCGTCAGTCCAATCATCAAGCTGATCGTGGTACCATTTGCTTTTAACGTTACCTGATTGACCCGGACCAACGAGATGGTAGCCTTGATTCATATCAGATAAATCGATGACAAAGCGCCATGAGCCTCCATGATTGACGGTTCCATCATCTAGAAATGCTGCTGCCTGTACGGTGACACTGCTGCCGCCGACTGGAATTCCACCGTCGCTGTTAAACAAATGATTCAACGGAACGACACTCGATAGAGGATGGTTAAAGCGAACTTGGTGATAATCCCCCCACTCCCAATCAGCTATGTCGTTACCCTGTGATTTCTCCAGATCCTTCAATGTCTGTTGTAATGACTTTGCGAGTACTTGCTCAAGTCCGCCCGCTTCTTCTATCCAAGGACCTGGCTTCCCGTCCAGTGCCCGCCGCAGCAGTTCATCAATGGCAGATCGCCTTCCATTAAAGAGGTTGAGAGTTTCCTCTGGTATTTCATCCATAAGCAGAACTTCCCCTATCTTTTTCATCCAGACATTAAAAATCATCGGCGCTGCTGCGTCTATAGAATCAATGTTATTCCATTTCTTCAGAATTCTTATAGCTTGGTCTTCCTGTTTACCAGATGAGCCTTTCAATACCTCTAAAAATTGAGGGACAAACTCCTTAGCCTGTAGGTTTAACTGATCCATCTGCAGACTTTGCATATCCTCGGTGGTGAGTTTTTTATTAGCATGTAAAAACTCCTGGATCCTCATCTGACGGTAAGGCTGCGCCCAGTTATTGCTGATATGGTAAGGATAATCATCGGATATAACCTTATTATTTGCTGTCGAAATAAATCCTGATTCTGGATTGATCGTTTTTGGGAGTTCATCGAACGGGATATAGCCTATCCATTCATATTCATCGGTCCAGCCAGGGACAGGTAACATACTATCCCCTTTTTTCCGAATTGGGATTTTCCCGTTCGCCTTATAAGCAATAGTCCCATCGACCGAAGCAAAGACAAAATTCTGTGCCGGCGTTTCAAATTTCAAGAGGGCTTTTTCGAATTCTTTCCAGTCTTTCGCTTTATTCATATTCAATACCGCTTCCAGCTCGGCAGATGGATCAAGTGCTGTCCACCTTAACGCAAGGACAGTATCTTTTCCACTTTTACCAGCAAACTCAGAGACAACCGGCCCATGGCGGGTAACCGTCACTTTATAATCGAGCGTCTTACCGTCCTTCACCTTGATCGGTTCGTTCATGATATCAGCTTTTTCCCAATCATCTTTGTAAGCAAACTCATTCTCGTTTGCCGGATTTCTCTTTTCGATATACAGGTCCTGAACATCCGGCCCCGTATTGGTCACACCCCAGGCAGCCTTTTCATTATGACCGAGAATGATTCCCGGAATCCCGGCAAAAATAACACCGCTCACATTGACAGTCGGAGCCTCCAGGTGCATTTGATACCAAACAGACGGGGTGGCTAAGCCTAGATGGGGATCATCCGCCAAAATCGGCTGACCTGAATCTGTTTTCTTCCCCGAAACGACCCAATTATTGCTGCCGTTGAATTCATAAGGAATAACGGCCCCAGCAAAGCTTTTTTCAATATCAAGTTCGTCCTTGCTGATAATATAAGGAGCATCCTCTGGATAATTCGGGAATAAATCATACGCTTTTTCCTTTGAAAAAGTTTGCAGCAAATACTGTCTAAACGCTTGGTCTTCCCAATTCCCGCCCAAATCATAGGCCATATATTTTCCTATAGTGAGAGAATCAACAGGCGTCCAGGGTTCTGGCTCATAGCCAAGTAAAGTGAACTCTACCGGCCATTTTCCGTTCTCCTTCAATTCATCGATATAGAGATTTACCCCTTTGGCAAACACATCCAAGGCTTCTTTCCCTTCACTTGTATATTCTGCATAGGAGGATTCAGCAGCCCGCCTTAACCCCAGCGTTCGAAAATATTTATCATTTTTAACTGTCTTCTCACCAATCACTTCACTTAATCTACCTGAAGCCTGGCGCCTGCTTAAATCCATTTGAAATAAACGATCTTGGGCTTGAATATACCCTTGTGCTAAATACAAATCATGATTATTTTCTGCCTTGATATGCGGTACCCCACTGGAATCCCTCACTACTGTAACCGGTTGCAAAAGACCGGATAGCCATATTTCACCCTTGGTTTCCGGCAGTGAGCGCGATAGAAATACGTTTGCTACAATCAAGATAGACAGCAAAAGGAAAATCAGAATTCCTAAGCTCCATAGGACGCGTTTTCTCCACTTCCGTTTTGGTTTTTGCTGAGGTACGACAGCTTCCATTGCTACATCTCCCTTTCCCTTTAATGCTCTCTTTTTTTCTATTTTTCTACTTTAGTTATTCGCGTTTCTATCCATCTTTCCTACTGCCTTCCTAATTTTCTCTATTTTCCCTGTTATCTATCAAATATGAAAAGGAATCAACCATCATGTCAATTGGAATCACGATTTTTTAATGAGGAAAAGGAAATTCTTTTTCACACTGTCGAAAAAAGTCGCCCTGGGAATAAACAATAAAGAAACACACCGAAACAGAGTATCGGCGTGTTCATCATTATTTTGTAAGATATTCAATCGCATTGTCTACATCATCCGTATAATAAAGGGCCTTGTCAAAGTCATGGGCCGCCTTTGTCTCTGCAACCATGTATTCAATCGGGGATAGAAGACCAAAAAGCCTCTTCCATTTATGGTTTTTCTCCAGAAGCTTCCTTTCTCTTTTTATATCCACTGATTTGTATTCATTAATAATAAAACAAGGATCAGAAAATGTCGGGTACCGAAATCGTTCGTTCAAGGTTTGCAGTTTTTCTTCATCCCACTCTACCCTGATCAAATCCGATATGATTACTACATTTTCGACCGAATCGTGAATGCGTTTTATTAAAGCATCATATTCTTCATCTTGTAGCCCTTGATCCGTCATAATTCCTATACTGTACCAGTTTTTATTTGGATCCAGTTCATCCCTTTTCTTAAAAAGCACTAATTATCCACCGTCCCTTTATTTTACAGGCAGCTCTTGTTTTTGCGCTTTACTATATCCAATTTGTATTTTAACGCTTGCGCCCTGCTGCACTTCCAGTAGTACCCAACTCTCTTTGAATGTCCAATTATAAGGAAAAGAGGCAAGCACATAATCCGGCCATTTCATCTGGTCGATAAACTTCTATCCCCTTTGATCTTTTACTAAATTCGTTTCATTTTTTACTATAACATGTTGAAATATTGCCATGATGATAAAAAAATTTATTTTCACTTCAATCAATACAGGTAAAGTAAACCTAATTATTGATGCAGCATACAGGAACGGTAAGCAAAGCCAGTCAGTTCTATACCTCTGTTTATGGAATTTTTTTAAGCAGTACCATAAAAAAAGATACCCTCATTTTAAAAGGATACCTTCATTTCACCGGTTGAAGAGCCAGCCCTCTTTGCTTAAAGATATAATCCAGAGCCTGTCCGAATGATAGGAAGGATTTTACCTGATTAGCAAAATCAAGTTGGACAATTTGCCGAACAACATCTGGAGTATAACCGACAAACATCGTTTCCGTTCCCATCATCGACAGTGCTCCTACCAATTGATCAAGCAGCAAGAACATATTATTTTCCTTCGTAAAGGTAATGCCAGAGAAATCCAAGATCAAAACTTCTGCATGTAAATCTGCACATTTTTGGAGAACCGTCGATTGCATGGACTCCATTCTCCAATCATCCATACGGCCGATTAACGGTACGAGAAGCACGTCTTTGAAAATGGTTTGAACAATTGGTGTTGCCAATTCTTCCATAACTTCTTGATTTTCTTTAATTTTCTGCAATGATTCATTCGCCGCTGTGGCTATTTCTTTATAATAATTCACATAACTTATACTCACGCTATGAATGAACTGATCCAAGATTGCATCAATTATAGAACTTGCCTTTAACAAAATTTCAATGGAATAGTAGCGATTGCTTACTTCTTCTTCAATAAAACTCCAGAAAAGATTACGAACCAGCTGTATTTCCTCAATATGATTATCCAAGGGAATACCCATATCCACGATTTGCTTTCCAATCTCCATACCCGTTTTTTTCATACTTTCCATTGCTTGAGCTTTTCCATGAATTTACGCATCTGCATGAATTTGAATAAGCTGAGCCCGTACCTCTTTACTGGCTTCCAAATTAAAAGGAGATTCCTCTTCTTCAAACAACTCAATATGTTCCACTAAAATATATTTGAATTTCTCTATTTTCTCACCAATCAATTTTAGTTCTTCCATGTAGGCCTCCCACACAGGGCTTTTTTCACATTTTATCAAATTATAATTGAAAAAAGAAATAATATCCTAAAATTACCAATATGATAAAAGACGTTTACCTGAGTCTTCAAAAGG
Source organism: Peribacillus butanolivorans (assembly GCF_001273755.1). Taxonomy (GTDB): domain Bacteria; phylum Bacillota; class Bacilli; order Bacillales; family DSM-1321; genus Peribacillus; species Peribacillus butanolivorans. The sequence continues at coordinate 547,544 of NZ_LGYA01000005.1, read as the reverse complement.
GTATTACGATATATGACATGGAGGGAATCCGATGAAAAAAAATCAACAAGACTATGAATCTGAAAACATGAGTGATTTAGTCGAACTCATAAATAGTAAAAACAACAAGCGTAGAATCTTAGATATACTTCAGCGCAATAAAAAGGACAAAAGTAAAACTAAGAAAAAAAAATAAAAAACCCAGTCCATTATGGTCTGGGTTTTTAAATAGATTGGATAAAAAGCCAAACTTTAAACGTATGAATGGTTGCATCTCATCTATTTCACCTTCTAATGTGCGTGGATGTTCAGCAATAGCACTAATCTCTTCAATGGCCGCCGATTGTTCCCCTGTAGCAGTAAAAGCGTGTCGCGTCGCTGCTTCTTCCACAATTTTTTCGAAATTGGTTCGAAATTCATCAAAGTAAAAAAAGCTGATTTTGTTAGTTAAACAAAATCAGCTTTACCGTTATTTTATGTATTCTGTGTGATTGACGAGCACTACCTTTTTCTTCGAATTTCCTTTACTTGTTTCCCATCAGAAGTAATATAGACTGTTTCATCAATTTTATATGTTAAATAACGGTCACAATCAATTTCCAACGTTTTCCCATTGTTGAATTTCATTGCGCAATTGGATCCCTCTTCGGTTTCCGTCACATCAATGACTTCGTTCGTCTTAAAACCGACCGCCTTGCCATCGGAAAAATGTGGGTAGTATTTTTCTACAATCTCTACCTTTTCCAAACGACTTGGACTTGTTAAGTATACAACGAATAATATAATTAAAACGGCTACTAAGCCAATGAGAATTACAGCTTTTTGTTTCACTCTATCCACTACCCTCTTCTCTTATCAATCTATTATTCTTTATCCGTTTTCACTAGATTATATTCAGAAATTCGGCAAATATGATAGAAAAGATACTTTTATTGAGCGATTTTCACCTTTTCAACCATCATGGCACACACGGCAGCGAGAATGATTAGGATCGATACAGCTGAAATGACCCCGCTCCAGCCGAACTTCATCAGAAATAGTCCACCCGATGCCCCTACGACACTAGACCCTGCATAGTAAAACAAAAGGTATAAAGAGGAGGCTTGTGCCTTCTCACTTTTTTTAGCTAACCTTCCGACCCAACTGCTCGCAATTGAATGAGCTCCAAAAAAACCAAATGTAAAAAGTGCCAGGCCCATTATTTTTAATATAAGTGGGCCTAATAAGGTTAAAAGGGCACCCATTAACATGATGGCTATTCCGGAAAGTAGAACGAGCCTTCGACTAAATTGATCCGCCAGCTTTCCCATCCACGTTGAACTAAATGTCCCGACGAGATAGATGATAAAAATGAAACCAATCAATGTCTGTGATAAATGATACGGCGGTCCCATTAATGGTATACCTACAAAGTTATAAACAGTCACAAACGAGCCCATTAATAAGAATGCCATGCCGAATAAGAGTACTAGTCTAGTATTCCTTAAGTTGTTTATAAGTGAATTTTTAATTCTCGACAACGATATTTTATTGCGAACAGCATGCTGTGAAGGAGGAAGCATCCACCAAAAGGCTAGACTAATGATCAAACTCAAAGCCCCAAGACTACCTATCGCTATATTCCATGAGAAGTGATCAGTCAGCACTCCTACAATGAGCCTGCCCGCCAGTCCGCCGATACTCGAACCGCTCACGTAGATTCCCATCACATAGCCCAGACTTTTCGGATGAAATTCTTCACTGATATAGGCCATTGCTATCGCGGGGAAACCTGCTAGCACCGCTCCTTGAACCGCTCTGATTGCGATCAAGATGTATAGGTCGTCTTGAATAAAGCTGACACAAATAGATAACAATGCAGACAATGTGAGCGCTGTACCCATTATCTTTTTCCTATCGATATTTTCAGAGAAAAAGGAAACAAGCAATAAACAAATAGCAAGCGTCCCTGTAGCGAAAGATAGTGTCAGGCTTGCCACCGCTGGAGAGACTCCGAATTGTTTTGCGAATACCGGAATGACTGGTTGAGTACTATATAAATCGGCAAATGTTACAAAGCTTCCAAGAAATAAAGCCAAGATTGTCTTTCTGAATGATTTACCAGCAGGCTCAATATAATTCACTGTTGTTCAAACCTTTCAATATTAAACTTTCTCTTATGTTAATACTATCTGCCTGAGTTGTCTATTTCGCCATAAGTTGTTGAACGGAAAGATTTTAGATTCAAAAAAAAAACCCTTCACCGCAAGAGCGAAGGGTTTTCTTAAATCATTAATTTGATTGCTTCTCATTCCGCTCATTTTTTGTAAGCAACCAGTATACCGGCATACCCACGATCACAATAATTACCGAGTAAAGAGCATCTAACGGTGTATCAATTAATGTGCTCACAACAATATAAACTGCACCAGCAATCGCTATAATAGGAACTAGCGGATAAAAAGGTACTTTATACGTTTTTGCATCCGGGTCTTTTTTGCGTAAGATGAAGACCGCAAAGAAGGCAAGCCCATAAAAACTAAAGACAGAGAATATTGCCATATTGGTAAGTTTGTCGGGATTTGTTACGACCATCATGATAATTGCGATGACCACTTGTAAAATGGTTGCATTAATAGGTGTTTTAAACTTGGGAGATATTTTACTGATTTGTTTATGACCAGGCATCATTTTATTATCCGCCATTGCTAGTGTTATACGCGGAAAGGTTAGAAGTTTCCCGTTCAAACAACCGAAAATTGAAACCAATATTCCGATCGCTATTAATTTCCCACCCAATTCTCCAAAAAGAAGTGTGGCCGCAACGTTTGCTGCATTTGTTCCATTAGCTATAATTCCCTCTGCACCCAATACATGAAGCATAGCAAGGTTTACAGCTAAGTAGGCAACCATGACCACAAGAATTCCCGTAATAATCGCTCGTGGCAAATTTTTCTGTGGATTTTTCATTTCGCCTGCCATGAAGCCGACATTCATCCAGCCGTCATATGCCCAAAGTGTAGCCAAAATGGCACCGGCCATACTGATTTTCATTGAACTTTCACTATCTATATTGAATACAGGCATCTCACCTTGTGCAATTCCGAATACTGCAATGAAAATAATCGGAATCAATTTACCAACCGTCGATAATGCTTGTATCATACCGCCGTATTTCGTCCCTAACAGATTCATACCGGCTAAAAATACAATCGTTAGAATTCCTATAAACAATGTATAATCCGTAGAGATATTAAATAGCCCTACCACTAACAACCCAAAATATAAACTGAGTGCGCCCATAACTGCAGGACCATATACTAATGTTTGAACCCAGCCGCACAGAAATCCCCATACTTTTCCGTACACTTCCTCTAAATAGACATATAAACCACCCGTTTTAGGAATGCGTGTACTTACTTCAGCAATTGTCAATCCGCTAGCTAGTGTAATTAAACCACCAATCAACCAAGCTAATAAAGCCATTGTTGAATTACCACTTAACTCAAGCACGTCACCAGGCTTCATGAAAATACCAGAGCCGATAACTGTCCCAACTACAATAGATGTTCCAACCCAAAAGCCAATCGTTTTCTTCAATTGGTCATTCCCCATGATGTCCTCCCGACGTGTACACATGTACTTATTTTATACTAAAATTATATCATAAAAATTATTCGGGAATAGTTTATGCAATAGTTGGAATATTACATCATCGTCTGGAACTGTTGGTATTCCTGCACTGAGAGCGTTTTATTAAAATTTATTTATTTTTTTCTAATTCTGAATTAGACACCTTAAAACCGAATATTTTTTAAACATTTAGGAATTAAACGATTATTTATCGACTAATTACGAATTAAAAATTATTTTATTATAAAATCGTTCGCTACATTTAAAGAAAACTTTCTGTATTATTTTAAAAAAACACAAAAAAACCACCCCTTATAAAAGGGATGGATGTGATATTCCTTAAGCATTAAGTTGGTATTACCAAAAAATAAACATAAGCACAACTGCCACGACAATCCGATAGATGGCAAAAGGAGTCAATTTAACTTTATTGATTAAAACCAAGAAAAAGCGGATACAGAATAACGCAAAAATAAATGCGCTGATAAAGCCTGCGATAAAAAATGGCAGAACTTCGGGTGTGAAAATATCCCAATATTTTATAATTTTCAACAAACTGGCACCAGCCATGATTGGAACTGCCATGATAAAAGTGAAATCAGAAGCCGCCCGGTAGCTCATACCTAAAAGCACACCACCTGATATCGTTGAACCTGAGCGGGAAAATCCCGGCCATAGGGACAAACATTGAATTAACCCGACCCCAAGGGCTTGTTTATAAGTAATTTGATCAACCGTTTCTGCAGTCACCTTCGGACGGAATTTATCCGCAGCAATCATCAAAAATGCGCCCAAAATTAATCCAACGATAACCGTCTTCATTGTAAATAAATTTTCATCAATATAATCTTCAAACAATAAACCTAATACGGCAGCAGGTAACAAACCGACGATTATCTGCAATAGGTTGAGCTTTTGTCCCCCTGGAGCAGATGGGTTTTTCATTTTCCTTAAACCAAGCAAGTCCATGAATCGACCCCAGAAGAGAACGACTACAGCAAGAATCGATCCAAGCTGGATTACAACTTTAAATGCATTGGCCACTTCACTTCCAAAAAGCTCGTTCGATTTCAGCCATATGTCATCAACAATAATCATATGCCCTGTAGATGATACAGGAGCAAATTCAGTTAATCCTTCTACTAGTCCAAGGATAACCGCTACAAAGATTTCCCACATATTCATTATTTTCACCTCATAATTCGCACACCTATTTATGGAAATACCATTAGTATTGTACTAGTTGTTTAATATATTGTCTATTAAACATTGCTGAAAGAAATTTGGGGTACATGTATGATAGGTATAAAGATAAACTCTAAAAGGAGTGATGAACTTGAAAAACATCCAAATTTTCGCCCATAGAGGGTCCAAAGGAACACATCCTGAAAATACTATGGCCGCTTTTAAAGAGGCAGCACGAATCGGGGCTGAGGGAATTGAGTTTGACGTCCATCTTAGTTCAGATGGAGAAATGATCGTTATCCATGACGAAACACTTGACCGAACTACTTCTCTTTTAGGTTATGTAAAAGATTGTTCAGCACAAAAATTGAAAACAGCAGATGCCGGGAGCAAATTTTCCAAGGAATTCCTTGGGGAGCGGATTCCTTTTTTAATGGAGGTTTTCGACTGGGCAAGGGGAAATTCTTTATTGATGAATATCGAAATCAAAACGGATAAACTCGCTTACGAAGGAATTGAACAGAAGATCATTGATTTAATTCGGAAATATCGAATGGAAGATCGGGTGATCCTCTCTTCCTTCAACCATCAATCCATTGAAAAAGTGAAGATGCTTGCCCCAGAACTTGAACGTGCATTATTGTTCGAGGGAATTCCTGAAAACTTCGAAGAAATCTTACATGATAAAAAAGAATCGGGTTTTCATCCAGATAAAAATAGCCTGACTCCAGCAATTAGTGAAAAAGCGAAAAAACTTGGATATAAAATCCGCCCTTGGGTAGCCAATAATAAAGCTGACATTATCAGGCTCGCTGAAATGGATGTCGATGTGATTATGACGGACTTTCCTGAAAAGGCAATCAAGATCTTAAAAGCTTGGCAAACAAGCGACTAAAATAATGCGAAAGAGAAGGAGGACGATGCTCCTTCTCTTCCTAATCCATTTTTATTCAGTTAATTAACGAGAATATCCGCCTAATTGTTGTTCAGCCATTTGCACTAAACGTTTTGTAATTTCTCCACCAACAGATCCGTTAGCACGAGCAGTAGTGTCGGCACCTAAGTTTACGCCAAATTCACTAGCGATTTCATTCTTCATTTGTTGTAGAGCTTGCTCTGCACCAGCTACTACTAGTTGATTGCTGCTATTGTTGTTTGCCATGTGTTTTTCACCTCCTACTAATATTAATTAGCATTTTAAGCTTAAATTATTATTGCCAATTTATTGAATTATTTTATCTTTACGTTCCCTTCAATCCAAAGCTCTTTATCATGAATTTCTTTTTAGTCTCATAAACTGTTAGGAAACTTTCAGTAGGAGGGAAAAGAATTGCAAATTCATGTGGTTAGGCCAGGCCAGACGTTATTTGGCATCGCCCAGACGTATAGCGTAAGCGTTGACCGGCTCGTGGAAACAAATAAGATCCCTAACCCAAATAATCTTGTTACGGGGCAGGCCCTTGTCATTCCAATTGTCGGCAGTTATTATTTCGTGCAATCCGGCGATAGTTTATCTTCGATATCTAAAAAAGTTGGTGTCCCTGTTCAAGAATTGGCAAATATAAATGGTATTTCCGAAAATCAATCTTTATCCGTTGGATACCGTCTCTACATTCCTGCACGAAAGAAAAGGACAGCTGAATTTAATGGCTATGTCGAGCCACGTGGCACGACCGTCGCACCGGCCCTTGAGACAGCTGCAAGGGAAGCTGCGCCCTATTTAACCTATTTAGCTCCTTTCAGCTTTCAGGCGCTTCGTGACGGCTCCTTAAAGGAGCCATTGCTCAACAACTTTCCTACCATTGCCAAAGAAAATAAAAATGTATTAATGATGGTAATCACGAATCAGGAAAATGACCAATTCAGCGATGAGCTCGGGCAAATCATCTTAACGAATACTTCCATTCAGAATAAGTTCCTGAACAACATCGTTGCAACTGCGAAAAAATATGGTTTCCGGGATATCCACTTTGACTTTGAGTTTTTACGGCCGTCTGATAAAGAAGCCTATAATCAATTTCTCCGAAAAGCCAAGGAACGTTTCAAAAAAGAAGGATGGTTCATATCAACTGCGCTAGCTCCGAAAACAAGTGCAGAGCAAAAAGGACGCTGGTATGAAGCGCATGACTATAAAGCGCATGGTGAAATTGTCGACTTTGTTATCATCATGACATATGAATGGGGATATAGCGGCGGGCCCCCAATGGCTGTATCACCAATAGGCCCTGTCCGCGATGTTCTCGAATATGCCATCACGGATATTCCAGCCAACAAAATCCTGATGGGGCAAAATCTTTATGGCTATGATTGGACATTGCCCTTTGTGCAGGGTTCCATTGCCAAGGCCATCAGTCCACAGCAGGCCATCCAGATTGCAGCAACCAATAACGTATCAATCGAGTATGATGAAAAAGCGCAGGCTCCTCATTTTAGATATACAGACGTTGAGGATAAACAGCATGAGGTCTGGTTTGAAGATGCCCGATCTATTCAGGCAAAGTTTGATTTAATCAAAGAATTGAATCTAAGAGGTATGAGTTATTGGAAGCTCGGTCTAGCCTTCCCTCAAAACTGGCTTCTTATAAGCGATAACTTTAACGTACGAAGAAGGGTTTGAATCGCCAATAGTAAAACTTTCAGGAATATCGCGGAAAGTGCTTGCATATAATCTAACATCGAGCATAAAGTCCAGTTCCAGGATACGTGACTCATCTATAAAAGCCTTCCGTCGTTTAACGGAAGGCTTTTATCATTTTTCCTCCTTAATCACCTGCTGAAGCTTAGGTTTTTTACCTTTTTGATATCAGTCTCGACAAAATCAAGGAATCCATCAAGAAATTTTTTAGTTTGCATTATGAACCCTTGATCTAGAAGGTACTTTGGATCCGATGTCGACATATATAAATGAATTGGATACCTGTTCCATCCACATACACAATCGAATCATCCAGCTCGTTACCTATCACTTAACGCTTTTTATTTACTATTATCAAAAAACTTCATAATACCCAGGTTTTCACCCTCAGATTCTTCTATACTCCTTGTTACTATAATGACAATTTTTTTTTCATGAGAGGACTCATTCAAAATTTGTCCAGCCAAGCCTTATGAGCAAAACCTTTTTTGTCCATACTAAAAAGGACAGCTCGGGGGTGTGAAAAAACATGATTCGAATCAAACCATTCAATACCGTCTTTCCAAGAATTCCGCGTTTTATTAGATTGCTTACTATCATCGCGCTATTTTTACTCTCATTTGGTATTCTGATTCATCTAGTTGAGCCACGGAATTTCCCTACCCTACTTGATGGCATCTATTGGGCAATCGTAACTATGTCAACGGTAGGGTATGGAGATTACACTCCAATGACGAATATTGGAAAGATCATTGGAATATTTCTCATTTTGTCAGGTGCCGGCCTAGTCACTTCTTATTTTGCTTACATTGCTAAAATGTCTATCTCCACTGAACAGCAATATCTAACCGGGAAAAAGGAATTCTCTAGTGGAGGACATATTATCATCGTTGGCTGGAATGGCCGTTCTAAAAGAATCATCAGTGACATTCATGATAGTAAGCATCATCAAGCCATTGTCCTGATAGATGATACGTTACAAAAGCACCCGCTACCCAGAACAAATATCCACTTTGTACAAGGAAAAGCAACCTTAGATTCCGTTTTGCAACAAGCTAATATAAAACAAGCCATACGAGTTCTTATCACTGCTGATCTAAAGCAAAACGAACTTCAAACGGACATGTTCTCGATTTTAACCTTACTTGCGGTCAAAGGACTAAATCCGAATGTGTATTGTCTTGTGGAAATTTTAACGCAGGAACAAAAGGAAAATGCATTACGAGCTGGTGCAGATCGTATCGTAGAAACGAATAAGTTTGCGAGTGAATATATGCAGGATTGTTTATCGAAAGGAATGGAAGGAGAGTTTGAAGAGAAAATAGAAAAGTGGAGTTTGAACATTAAACAGCTGCCCACTCATATCGAATGGACAGGTTTGTCGTTCAAACAATTGAGCGGTAAGTTATTTGATAAAAACATTTTATTAGTCGGTATCATTTCAGGAGGCGAGACAATTATCAAGCCCCCTGCAGATATAATCATTCATCATAATGACACCCTACTAATCCTTGAAGATTAATGTATTAAAAGCTTTTCCAAATCATGGACTAGTGATTTTCCGTATGAGATATAGTTCTCCGGAAACTCCGCATCTGGATTTTCCGGTTCAGCAAACTGATTGAAGGAGGCTGCAATGTTACCTATATTTCCTTCATCGTCAGTACCATCCTCGTACTTATGAGCTAACAAAAACGGTTGTAAAAGTTCTACCATCACCCCATCCGTATCAAGAGACCCATCAACAGCCTTGAAAGGAATTCTTAAAAATTGATAACCATCACTGTCATCCATTTTATAATCAAAAGATCCATGGTCATAGTCCCAGCCTCCGCCTATCACATAGCCTTCTGGTTTTAACTTCGTCTCCAGATCAAATAAACCGAATGTTTTCCCTTCCAACTCAGAAGATATTTTAATCATTGTAAAAACCTCTTTCGCTAATTTTTTATTAGCATAACCAAAAAGCCTTTAAAAAAACCTGGGGATTACTACTATTCCTCCCTCGTTTGAGCATAGAGGAGATTAGCTTTGTCACTGATTTCCAAGCTATCCCCACTCTTTTTCGTAGTCTCTTCACCTTTATTGCTTCTTTTGTCTCGTCCATTTGCAATTGCTGTATTTGTCTCAATTTGCTGCATTTCTTGTTGCAGCTGCTGGACCTCATTGCTTCAGCCATTTCATCCGATAGGTAAGCTTCCTGAATATCTGCCTAGAGCTCACTCCTCTGTTTCTCAAGCACTTTGTTGGCACTTGCCAAGCTACCCGTAGCAGAACTTGTAGAACCTGGGTAACTGGAATTCGATGATACTTGCATCAATAATCCCTCACTTCCATTTTAATATTTTGATTACCATTATCAGGGATGTATTTTAACTTCCCCTTGATTTACATTTACTAAAATTAGATAAAAACAAAAAAGGTATCAGCTTGGACAGTGTTATCCAGCTTGATACCTTTTTTAATAAATGATTATAGGCGCTGTTCGAGCTCCTCTTTTTTCTTTTCATAACCTGGTTTACCTAGAAGGGCAAACATGTTCACCTTATACGCTTCCACTCCAGGCTGATCAAATGGATTGACTCCTAGTAGGTAACCGCTCATCGCACAAGCTTTCTCGAAGAAATATACGAGATAGCCAAATGTATACGCATCTAGCTGCGGCACCGATAAAATCAGATTTGGAACACCACCGTCTGTATGAGCTAACAGCGTACCTTCGAAAGCTTTATTATTGACAAATTGCACCGTTTCTCCCGCCAAATAATTCAAACCATCCAAGTCATTGTCCGCTTCCTCAATTAAAATTTCATGACGGGCTTTTTCCACTTTGATGACCGTTTCAAAAAGATCGCGGCGTCCTTCCTGAACATACTGTCCTAATGAATGCAGGTCAGTTGAAAAGTTGGCGGATGCAGGGAAAATTCCTTTTTGGTCTTTCCCTTCACTCTCTCCGAATAACTGCTTCCACCACTCGGAAAAGTACTGAAGTCCAGGCTCATAGTTTATCAGCATTTCAATAGTCTTACCTTTATTGTATAGAACGTTGCGGACCACTGCATATTGGTATGCCTGATTATCAGCTAGCTCAGAAGAACTGAAGTCCACTCTTGCATGTTCGGCACCCTCCATGATTTGGTCGATATCTGCACCGCTCACTGCAATTGGAAGCAACCCTACTGCTGTTAATACTGAATAACGGCCACCAACATCGTCAGGAATAACGAAGGTTTGGAAGCCCTCTTCAGTTGCTACCGTTTTTAAAGCGCCCTTTTCTTTATCAGTGGTCGCATAAATCCGGCCTTTCGCTTCTTCGACACCATATTTTTGTTCGAGCAGTTTCCGGAAAATTCGGAACGCAAGAGCAGGTTCAGTTGTCGTGCCCGATTTTGAAATTACATTGATTGAGAAATCCTTATCCGCCAATAAATCCATAACATCTTGCATATATGTAGAGCTGATATTGTTACCGACAAATATAATTTGTGGTGTATTTCTTTTATCCGAAGGCAAAAGATTATAAAAACTATGTTGAAGCATCTCAATGGCAGCACGTGCCCCTAAGTAGGATCCGCCAATTCCGATAACCAATAACACATCTGAATCATCTTTTATTTTAGCGGCAGCTTTTTTAATCCTTGAGAATTCTTCCTTATCATAATTAGCAGGTAAATCAATCCAGCCAAGATACTCATTGCCCGCCCCTGTCTGTTCATGCAGAGAATGGTGTGCCACTTTTACAGCATCCTGTAAATAAGTCATTTCATGCTTTCCAAAAAACGGTAGAGCCTTTGAATAATCGAAATGTAAATGGGCCAAGCCAATTCCTCCTCTAATTTAAAGTTTCTCTTTCACTTTATCTGATGTATTAATCATAATCAAGAAATCGATAAAGTAAACATCAGATTATACCCTTGTTCAAGAAGTTCTCTCACCTTTTGTGGTGGGAGAACTCAGCTTTATAACTCGAATTATAACGATGCCCGTAAAATGGCATGAACATCTTCGCGATTCAACACTTTAAATTGGCCAAAATCTCCTCTGCTCATGGCTTTATCAGCCATGATCTCTAACTGCGAGTCGTCGATACCATAATCCGCAAGACGTGTCGGCGCCCCTAAGCTGCTCCAAAATGTACGAAGTCGTTCAATGCCCTCAAGCGCAGCTTCCTCATCCGTTTTACCTTTCGGATCTACATTAAATACGCGGACTGCAACCTGCTTGAAACGGTTGACATTTTCATGGAGCACATGTTTCATCCAATTTGGAAATAAGATAGCCAATCCTCCAGCATGGGGGATATCATATACCGCCGAAACTGCGTGTTCAATATTATGTGTAGCCCAATCACCGTTGTAACCAACCCCTAGAGATCCATTTAAGGCAAGGGTTCCCGCATATAATACCGTAGCCCGATGCTCATAATTCTCCAGGTCTTCCAATAGTTTTGGAGCCGTTTCGATGACCGTCAACAAGAGAGATTCACAAAAACGGTCCTGAAGAGGTGCATGGGTTTCTGGATGAAAATATGATTCAAACACATGTGACATCATATCAACCATCCCGTAGACCGTTTGATTTTTTGGAACTGAAAAAGTATTTACGGGATCTAAAATGGAGAATTGCGGATAAACTAAAGGACTTCCCCATCCGTATTTCTCTTTCGTTTCCCAATTTGTTATGACAGAACCTGGATTTGCTTCAGAACCAGTTGCAGCTAAAGTCAGCACTGTTCCAAACGGAAGGGCTTCATTCACTGGTGCCTTTTTAATTACGAGATCCCATGGGTCTCCCTTATATTTCGCACCTGCAACAATGGCCTTTGTAGCGTCAATAACGCTTCCTCCGCCAACTGCAAGTACAAAGTCGATTTGATGCTCTTTACAAAGCTCCACACCTTTACGGACTGTAGAAATGCGTGGATTCGGTTCAACTCCGGCAAGTTCATGTACTTCCGCATTAATCTCCCCTAATGCTGTGATTACCTTATCATACAGACCATTTTTCTTTATACTTCCACCGCCGTATACAAGTAACACTTTATCACCAAAGGGTGGAATTTCTGCTTTTAGACTTTCAAGCTGATTTTTCCCAAAAATTAATTTAGTAGGATTTTTATAAGTAAAATTCTCCAATGCATTCTCTCCTTTTATGACACATTGTCCTCTTTTTCAGGCCACGATATCCACCTCTTGGGCAATGGTGAGTTTTTTCTTTTCTTCATTATGCCGAAAGTTCCATATAAATACAAAGTATCCGTTCGGAAGTTTTGTCCGGATGTATATTTGCATGGTGAAAAAGCATGATAAATAAAGAACTACCTTATTAAAAAAGGAGGCTGTACAATGAGTGGAATACAAAGAACTGCACTTGTTTTTACAATTATCGGTGCCTTGAATTGGGGATTAATCGGGTTTTTCCAATTCGATTTAGTTGCTTCTATCTTCGGCGGACAAGATGCTGCATTGGCCCGTATCGTTTATGGAATAGTAGGAATTTCCGGTCTTATTAACCTTGGTCTTCTCTTCAAACCAAGTCCTGAAGTTTCAAGAGAGCCTGAAGCTAAACCAACTCGTTGAAAGTCTTAAGTCTATAGATAATTTGTTTGTCCTATAAACAAAGCCGGTCCATGATAACCTCATGCCCCGGCTTTATTTTAATTAATACTTTTTTTCAATGCGTAATCAATTTCTGGCTTATCAATTACATCGGAGGTACAAATCGAATGATGTTTTCGCATTTTCTTACAGCTTTACAGAGTTTATATCCGGCTTCAATTCTTCTTCAATCACAAGCAAACATTTTCCACCTAACTTAATTTATCAGCAATAAAAACCAGAGGAATTCATCTCTATATTCCGTATTGGAGAGCGACATGGCTGTCGTCGTCCGACCATGAAAGTTCCCGATAGAGGCAATTATTTTCACCGTTCAAACAGAGATAACCCGCACTTTGGCGAGTTGATGGTTTGAGTATGAAGGGTCGAAATGCTATATGAAATATAATGCTAATAAGCACAAAAAAACCGACTGATCAAATGATCTGTCGGTTAAAAAAATTATTTTTTGATTAGGTCTTCGCGTTGAGATTGCTCAATCCAAGCTTGAAGTTTGTCTTTCAAAGAGTTGAAGCCTTCAGTAGATTCGATGTGAGATGTTGCTTTAACAGATGCTTGGCGTTTTTTCGGAGCTTTTTTCGGAGCTTCAGTACGCTCAGGAGCTTCTTCTGTTGCGCGGATCGATAAGCCAATTTTTCCAGCACCTGAATCGATAGAAAGCACTTTAACTTTTACTTCATCGCCCACTTTTAAATGTTCGTTAATATCTTTTACGAATCCGTGAGTAATTTCAGAAATATGAACTAAACCTTGAGTTGAATCATCTAGAGCAACAAATGCACCGTATGGTTGAATACCAGTTACTTTGCCAGTAACTACCGCACCAATTTCGAATTTTTCAGACATGGTAACACTCCTATTTTATATATATTTTTTCGTCTTTTCACGCAATAAAAAATTATATCACATAATTGGAAAATAATCAAAGTTAAGTATATCATACTTTTTAGGTTTTTACTCAATAAAAATGTTTGTTTTTTGGAAATACTTATTATTATAAGATTGTTATTTATAACTTAACCTAAAAATATGCAATTAAACATGATTTCCTTTAACATATTCACTTATTTTTCTAAAGATTGTAATTTTAAAACACTACCTAGTGTTGAAGAGTTTGGTATTTCTTGATTCGCTACATCGTACCAATCATGATTATCCCCGTGTTTCTCAAGTCGATAAATCTAATGTAACATCCCAAATACGCCGCTTCGATATTTTCTCGATGTGGCGTTTTTTCACAAAACATACATATTCATTCACTTTACTTATACTATAATATGGTAAAATAATCATATAAAGAATATTTCCTGATAAAGGAGTGCTTGACAATGTCAAATATCGCGAAGAACATCCGTCAGTACCGAGAAGATCATAACCTCACTCAACAGGAACTGGCTTTAAAATTACGTATTGGCACCAAGAAAATTGAAATGTATGAATCAGGTGAGTCAGTCCCTGATACACAAACCATTTTGCGGCTTTCTACCGTTCTTGATATTCCAGCTTCAGAATTTTTAAAAGTTAGTCCAACAGTGAATGCCGCTGGTGTTGACGAGGAAATCGAAAAGCTAATTGAGGAGATCGGAACCGAAAAGGCAATACTTATCCTAAGAACAGCTAAAGATTTTAGTGAAGAACAAATTCTGAATGTTATGAATAAATTATATAACACACAAACTTAATTTAAAAAAACGCTGGTTGTACATGTATTTTTTTCCAAATTATCGGATATACTATGATTAACACTTTCTATGTTAATCCATTAGATTAACTCTTTTTTCTAATTCCCCCTATGGAAAAGGGATCCGTCGTAAGTAACGACAGATCCCTATTTTTTTTGCTTTTATTCAACTATGATTCTTCATGAAACGTTCCATTCTTTTCAGTGCTTCTTGAAGATGCTCCATGGAAGAAGCGTAAGAACAACGGATATGCCCTTCACCGCTTTCCCCAAATACATCTCCCGGCACAACAGCAACTAGTTCTTCCTTCAGAAGTCTTTCTGCAAATTCCATCGAAGTCATCCCTGTTTTTTCGATAGATGGAAAAGCATAAAAGGCCCCTCCTGGTTTATGGCAGTCCAGACCGATGTCATTGAACGATTTCACTATATAATTCCTTCTTCTTCGATAACTCCTTCGCATCTCTTCCACATCTTGCATCCCGTGCTTTAATGCTTCCAATGCAGCATGCTGCGCCATAGTTGGGGCACACATCATCGCATATTGGTGAAGCTTCAGCATTGCTTCAGAAATTTCTTTAGGCGCACATACAAATCCTAGACGCCATCCAGTCATCGCAAAACCTTTAGAAAATCCATTGATTACGATTGTACGTTCCATCATGCCATCAATAGCTGCAAAAGAAGTGAATACTTCATCATAAGCAAGCTCCGCATAGATTTCATCGGAAATAACTAGCAAATCATGTTTTTTAACGATATCAGCAAGCATCACTAATTCTGCCTGCTCAAGTTGAGTACCTGTAGGGTTATTCGGCGAACAAATTAAAACGGCCTTCGTTTTAGGAGTAATCGCCGCTTCAAGTTGTTCGGGTGTTAACTTAAAGTCATCATCCTTAGAGGTTTGAACCGTGACTGGGATTCCCCCTGCCATGGTCACTAGGGGTGCATAGGCGACAAAACAAGGTTCGACAACGATAACTTCTTCACCTGGATTCAAAATAGTTCTCAGCGTAATATCGAGCGCCTGGCTTGCTCCAACCGTTACAATAATTTGATCCTCAGGTCTATACGAAACATGGAACTGCTTCTCCATATATTTGCTGATCTCTGACCTTAATTCAAATAATCCGGCATTAGCTGTATATGAGGTATATCCTTCCTCCAATGAGTTGATAGCTGCTTCCCTTACTGCCCATGATGTAACGAAATCCGGTTCACCTACACCAAGTGAGACGACACCCTCCAAATTGGCAGCCAAGTCGAAGAAGCGGCGAATTCCTGATGGTTTTAGCTCTGCAATCGTCCTTGAAACATAACTCGTTTTAATCATGGTGACACCACTATCCGCTTATCTTCTTCAGTTTGATCAAATATAGTGCCGTCATGCTTGTATTTTTTCATTATAAAGTGAGTCGTAGTAGATATAACAGAATCAAGTGTCGAAAGTTTTTCTGATACAAAACTTGCCACTTCATTCATCGAACGTCCCTCAACGATGACGGAAAGATCATAGGCTCCAGACATTAAATAGACGGACTCTACTTCTTTAAACCGGTAAATTCGTTTTGCGACCTCATCGAAACCAACACCGCGTTTTGGTGTTACTTTTACATCAATCATCGCAGTGACACCATGGTATTCATCCACTTTTGCCCAGTTAATAACTGTTAAATAACGGACAATCACACGCATGTCTTCTAATTTCTTCAATGTTACTTCAATGTCCGCTTCTGATAACTCGGTCATTTTCGCCAAATCCTTAAGATCAATCCGGCTGTTATTTTCAATGATTCTCAAGACTTCCAATTCCTCTTCATTCAAGTGCATTGGAAAACCCCCCTTTTGGAATTCACTATTTTAGACGTGATGTTTGGCTGGCAGATAGTCTGATGAATTACCTTATTAGACTTTTATAAAATCAAGTACGACAATATAAATTAATAAGTCCTATTCTGTCAGGATAAACTTACACTATTATATCAAAATTGATTGAAAACCTGTTATAGTAATTGTCTTTTTTCATGGTTATTATTACAATTACTGTTATGCAACAGCATTAAAGAACAGAATTTTTGGATTTTCAGGGAAAATCTGTGATTGAGACAATATCTCTTTATTTAGATGAGAAATAATAATAGAGAAGGGGTTCATATGGAAGGTCATACAATTAAAGGCATTGAACAGGTGGGAAATATTGATATCTATTTTGAATATGATCAAATTAATGATTCCTTTCCGACCCTTGTTTTACTGCATGGGTTTTTATCATCCAGCTTCAGCTTCCGTAAATTAGTACCTTATTTAATCCAAGATTTCAATGTGATCTCGATAGATCTTCCTCCATTCGGTCAAAGCGGGAAAGCTTATCGATATACATATTCTTTCCAGAATATCGCCAAATCCGTTGTCCAGTTTTTAGAAGGCAAAAACATCAGGCAATTTAGTATCATCGGGCACTCTATGGGTGGCCAGGTTTCCTTGCAACTCATTAAATCACATCCGGACCTGGTCGAACATGCCATTCTCCTTGCCGGTTCAGGCTATCAGCCTAGCTATTCAGAAAAAATGAAGATGATTAGCTACCTGCCTTTCTTTTCGTTCGGAATAAAACGGTATCTACAAAAGTCGGGGATAGAAAAGAACTTGAAAAACGTTGTTCATAATCAAGCCATGATTGATGATGAAATGCGGCAAGGCTATCTAGAACCATTCATTAAGAATCATGATATATTTCGTGCGCTAGGAAGGATGCTACGCGATAAGGAAGTCGATTTATTAGAGGAGGACCTTTATTCGATTCAAACGCCTTGTCTGCTTGTTTGGGGGCGGCATGATAACGTAGTACCCCTGAAGATTGGTGAAAGGTTACATAGAGACCTTCCTAATTCAAAACTTGCCGTCTTAGAAAATTCAGGACATCTGCTTCCAGAGGAGAAGCCCGAAGAAGTGTATCACTTAATTAAGGAATTTTTAAGGACACCGACTATCCAAACATAAAAGAGGATGACCCTTATTTCGGGTCATCCTTCACTGTCTTTAGATCGAGCAGCTGGCATCATTCTTTATGATTAGCAGCTTCTTTGCAACATCCAGACATTTTTCCATTATAACGGGCGCATCAAATGCGAACTCATAGATAGATTTTATTTTTTTCGCCAGTTCCTGTGGGTTATCTATATCTCGGATTGCAACAACTGTATCCGCAATTTCCGGCTCATATAGTTCCCCGCCAATCTGGAAAGGGTCCCATTCTTGCAAAACGGCAACCAACGCTAAATTCATTTGCTGTGTATCCATATAATCATCACCTGCTCAATATATTCAGAGAACATGATATCATAGTATCATAACAACACGCTTTTCGCGAAGACGACAAATTTTTAAATCGGTGGTGGATATTTTGAAAGAGTCAATTTTTGAAGAACACATTAACAGGGAAAATACAGGATCAGTAAAATGGGATAAAAACTCGCTTAAATCACTGTATGGAAGAGAAGATGTACTGCCAATGTGGGTTGCCGATATGGATTTCCCTTCTCCTAAGGGCATTCAAAAAGCGTTAATTGAACGCCTGAATCATCCGATTTTCGGTTATACCGTCCCTTCCGAAACGGTTTTCACCGAAATTCAAAGCTGGCTTAGTGACCAGCACTCCTGGCCCATCACAAAGGAATGGATCTCATTTAGCTCTGGCGTCGTTTCAGCCATCGGTACAACTATCCAAGCATTCACGAACCCGGGTGATAAAATATTGGTACAATCACCCGTCTATACACCATTTTTTGATATGATCAAAAATAATGACCGTGAAGTGGTCAATAGTCCGCTTATCATAGAAGACGATCGCTTTAAGATTGATTTTACGGATTTTGAAGACAAGCTGAAAAGTGGAGTGAAACTATTCCTGTTTTGCAGCCCACATAATCCCGGCGGACGCGTCTGGACAAAAGACGAACTCCTGCGGATTGGCGAGCTCTGCGTAAAATATAATGTAATCATAGTCAGTGATGAGATTCACGCTGACTTATTCCATTCAACATCCAGACATTATCCCATCGCCTCACTTTCAGAACAATTATCGGACATAACAGTTACGTTAATGGCACCAAGTAAAACATTCAATATTGCCGGCATTCAAGCTTCATTCCTGATCACCAGTAATGAAAAACTGCAAAAGCAATTGCAAAAGGCTCAAACGAAACTGGCCTTTCATGGACTGAACATCCTAGCTTTAACAGCTATGGAAGCCGCGTATCGAGAAGGCTTACCCTGGCTGAAAGACATGATTGCTTACATCGAGGAGAATATAAAAGTGGCAGAGGAATTCATTGCTGCTGAAATTCCTGCACTGCATGTCATGCATCCGGATGCCTCTTACCTTTTATGGATTGACTGCCGTGATCTAGGATTGAACGACAAGGAAATTAAGGAACGACTGATCCATCAAGGGAAGCTCGCATTAGAGCCTGGTTCAAAATATGGCCCAGGTGGAGAAGGTTTCGTCCGGATGAATATTGGTTGTTCACGCAGTGTGCTGTTGGATGGGCTTAATCGATTAAAATTGGCTTTTTCATAAGAAATAACAAAGAACCAGGTTTGAAGCCTGGTTCTTTGCTTTTTTCTATTAGTCCTTCTCTTCTTCTACATATGGATCATGCTCATAACGAGGCAGATCCCCAATCGATGTTTGTATATTTTCTTCAATAAGTGTTTCCTTCAATTCTTGATACTGGGAGTTAGGATAGACCGTTATCTCCTTACCGTATATATCCACGCCAACAAAATTTTCATAATCTTCAACATACCCAATATTTTCTTCAGACTCGACATACATATCTTCATAATCGTTAGGAGGATAAGCAAAATCAGAAGGCGTTTCAGATGTTCCATAGCTAGCAACTTCCTGCCATGAATCCTCCGCATCGAATGCAACCGATTCGTCCCGCCCATCATAATCAAACCTTCCAAATGGAGGTCCCAACACTTCCTCTTCTACCGGCCGATTGTCAGAAGTTTCTTGAGATGGCGAATGTTCGACACAAAAGGTAGTCGTCGGGATAATGCTCAAACGGTCAAGAGGAATCTCTTTTGAACAAACTTCACATTTCCCATACTCTCCTGCATCAATTGCTTGAAGGGCTCGATTAATATCCCTAATTTCATCTCGGACATGCTCACCCAGCGCCAAATCTTTTTCACGCTCATATAATTCTGTTCCTTGATCACCAGGATGATTATCATAGCTCGATAACTCACCAGTCGAATCATCTTGACTTCTTCTTAAACCAAAGTCACCCGAGTCATTTAATTGCTTTTCCAACTCCTGCTTTGTGTGCTGCAATTGCTGTTGAAAGCTTTTTATTTGCTGATTAGATAGCATGTGCAACATCCTTTCATAATCGTTCTTTTCTCTAGTATTTCTATCTTTACTTCATTCCATAAAGGTACTTTTTACCTCAAGAATAAATCGGGAGAGAGAACAAAAACTAATAAAATTCAAAAAGATGGGCTTTTCATGTGATTTTCCAAAGAGGATTAATTAACATGATCGTTCCGGACAATTCGGTGAGATGCAGATGATGATGCAATATCCGTATCAAAGCGTAACCTTTCGTGTAAGTCTAAACAATAGGGGATCGTGGGGGGATTGGCTTAAATAAAATAAGGCGGACACATCATTCTGTGTTCGCCTCTTTTTTAATTATTGATATATTTTTCAAAAACATAGCCGAAATCTTTAATATGATACTTTTTCCGGCTGTCCATCAACCATTCAAAAGCAGCGGAATTAATATCCTTAAAACTCGCGGCCATTTGACTTCCTTCAGTCCGAACCTGGTTCAAAGTGGAAGAAGCAAGGTTTACACTTTGTTGGGCATATTGAAGGGCATACTCATTTTCATGACAAATTTCCGATATTTTAACAAGTGATTTGAACAAGTCCTTTAATTCTTCGATGAATTTTTTATGAACATCAATGGAAAAAGTTTTTGCCCCAATCGAAAATTTAATTTCTGCATCTAAATCCACGGTGCCTGCCGTTTCAAGGGTCACGTTGGAAATATTATGCTGGCTATAGCTATACCTTGTAAGTGTACGCTTTTTACTAATGGCACTTGTACCATCCAAATGGATAAACGCCTGATTCGTAAAACAGTATTCATCGGTTTTCGATTTAATCAGGAAATAAATTTTTTCCTCATCTTCGTGCATGATGTAATCATCTGCATCCACCTTGTCATAGTCGGCAGGCTTAATCACACTTCCGATATCACTGAGACCAAGTGCATCAGCCGCAATTTTCTTAAACAAATTCCATTCCTCCTCTATTCATACTCAGTTAAATTCTACCATATTATAAAAATTTCTCTAGTATTATCTCATCTCGTACCGGAATTCCATCAAAGCTGTAAAATGGGATTTCAGGCTTGATTTTCCTTGATTCTTCGACTGCATTTTTCACAATTTCTGAAATGACATAGCCACGCTTTTGGAAAAACTTCAATGCCTGTAAATTATCATTGGTTGTAATCGCTTTAATAGTATGGCAATTTTTTTCTTTTGCAATATTTTCTATCACATAAAGCAACGATGAGCCCACACCTTGCTTCTCGTGCTCACTATTCAAAGAAATGATCTGACATACCTGATTGGCCATTTTATATGTCCCTAATCCCGTGATTTTTTCATTCTCATCCATCACCCCAAATCCCTCAAGTTCTGCATAATGAAACAAGCCTCTAGAAAAAACGACTTGAGTCGTTTCCCAATGCTGCATGAAAAAACTCTTAACCGTATCTGCCGCAATCATTCTTTTAGCTACGATTTGCATAACAATTTACGCCCCCAAAAATTCTATCTATATCCTTATAGTATAAAATGCTTATGCTGATAAAGGAACAGTTTATTATGTATACAGGGACTTTACAACCTATTATCAAAATCGAATCCCATTCATAACGGGATAATTAATGTTCAAATTACCAATAGAATATAATAAAAAACTGCAATCTCTCATGAATGAGCTCGCAGCTTTTTTAGGTTAAGAAAGAGAATCATCCTTTATGCGTTGATTTCTTTTAGTGACTTCATCTTCAAATTGTTTTGTTTTCATTTCTTCTTTTTTTGAATATTTTATGATGGCTCGCATCGTAAAAACAGCTGCAATTAAAAAGATGAAACATGTTATACCTGCCGAGATATATTCAGTCTTGTCCTCTGGAAAGTAAAGAAACAAACCTAATAAAGTATGATTAAGAAAGTCCATCCGATACATCCTTCCTGATAGAAAATAACTTCTTTATGTCATTATAACAATTACCAGAACAATCCACTAGTGGGCCAAATCCACTAAAACTTAAAAAAACGAGAGGTATCAAACCCCTCGCTTCCCTTTGACGATTATTAAATGGTAATACCCTTGATGACTACGTCTACAGCTGGTTTATCTCCAGCCACTGCTCAACGTTAGCGATCATGTCGACAACATCCATTAAGTAAGGTGAAATAGAAGGATATTTTGAAGTGGTTTGAGGAAGGGTAGAAGGAAAAAGTTTTTTAGGGATACACCAATAATTGTGTATAAATCGTGAAAACCATTACTGTTAGAGAGTTAAAAATGTCTTGACTTATAAAATGTTATTTTGATATATTTAAAAACAGACCGGTTGGTATGGAGGGTGTTTATTATGGATACGAAATCGCGGATAATCGACATCGCGACAAGTCTTTTCCAGAAAAAAGGATATTTGGGAGTAGGATTAAACGAAATTTTAAAAGCATGTAACATTTCAAAAGGTTCGCTTTATCACCACTTTCCAAACGGAAAAGAAGAATTACTCATCGCTTGTCTTCATTCATTAAATGAAGCAATTACAACGCATATGGAAGAAATTTTTCAAAATTATCCGTCTACTCAAGCAGCTACACAAGCGATGATTGAGGAATTGATCGTTCAATATGATCGAGATGGGATGATTACTGGTTATACATTTAGCAGCATCGTTAGCGAAATGGGATCACTAAGTGAACCAGTCAGAAATGCCTGTGATCAATCTTTCACAAATATTCAAGAGATTTATTCGAACAAGTTAATAGCAGATGGTTTTTCGAAAGAAACAACTGATTCAATTTCTCTAATGATGACAGCTTCTATTGAAGGTGCTATTATGCTTTGTTTAACAAAAAAAACAAGTGATCCACTAAAAATGATTTCACAGGTATTACCAAATTTATTAAATTCGTATTAATAAGTGAATAAACAAATCTAAACAGGGTCTATAATGGCTCTCTTTTAGTAGCTGACTTGTTGGACTTTTTAGTGAATCCGTATTAAATATTGCCTTAGCATTTGTGATGTAAATGCTTTTAAAGCACTAAATCATGTATTGATACTATCTGAAATACTTTTTTGGAAAGGAAGAAAAAAATGAAACTAGAAACAAGATTACCTAGAAACGGTAAAGAAGGAGCGTTGTACGGCGGTATCATTTGTACGCTGACTGTTTTGTTGATGACAACACTAAGTATCATTCTAATTTCAGAAAAATTAGATGGGAATGTTGTATTACTGATACTTAAAACGTTACCGATTATGTGGATTATTGCGATGATTATGGAACCGGTAGTCATAGGTCCTATTGCAGAAAAATTAGTTGGGAAATTTACAGAACCAGCAGATAGCTTTAATGCAAAGATTTTATTTAGGATCTTATTCACTGTATTGGGAATGTCAGCGTGCATGACGCTTATTGGGGATATCGTAGGAAACGGTATTAGTTCAGAAATATTTAGTAGATTTTTAACGAATTGGCCAAGAAATTTCTTAATCGTACTTATAGCTGAGAGTTTAGTGATTCAACCAATTGCAAGATTTGCAATGGTAAAATTACATGCTTATCAAGATAAAAAAAATTATGCATCGATGTTGACAAAATAACATTGTTAAACGAAGGAAAGATTGGAACGCTAGTAAAAACGAGAGGCATCAAGCCCCTCGTTTGATTTTGACGATTATAAAATGGTAATACCCTTAATGACTACGTCAACAGCTGGTTTGTCTCCGGCAACTGTCTCTACGTTAGCAATCGTATCAACAACATCCATGCCTTCGATAACTTGTCCAAAGACAGAGTGTTTATGGTCAAGCCATGGTGTGCCGCCTTGTTCCATATAAGCGTTAATGATTTCTTCCGGATAACCGGCTTGCTTCATTTGTTCACCCATTCTGCTGTCTACGTGCTGTGCTTGAACAACGAAGAATTGGCTGCCATTTGTTCCTGGGCCTGCATTCGCCATGGAAAGAGCTCCTCGCAGATTGAATAATTGCATAGAGAACTCGTCTTCAAATGGAGCGCCCCAAATACTTTCACCACCCATTCCAGTTCCTGTAGGATCACCGCCTTGAAGCATGAAATCTTTGATGACACGATGGAATATAATCCCTTCATAGTAACCGTTTTCAGCATGTGTTAAGAAGTTTTCTACTGTTTTTGGAGCCAGTTCGGGAAACAGTTTAATTTTAATATCACCTTGCGTTGTTTGCATAATGACCGCTTTTTCATTTTCCAATACTTCGTTTGTTAATTGTGGAAAGTTTGTCACAGTTCATAACCTCTTTCTTTTTTAAATAAAATGGCTTACATCTCCATTTTCAACCTTCATTTGTACACTTTACACGATTTTTGTGAAAAAAGCATCTTTGCGAAATTAAACAAATTCGCTGTGAAAAATCGGTGTTCTTATGTATCATGAAGGAAGCTAAAAGAAAGGTGGATGAAAAATGTCCGAACAGGAATTTAACATTGGCGACAAGGTTACTGCCATATATAAAACAGGGAAATACATCGGCGAAATCAATGATATCAGGCCTACTTCATATCTTGTAAAAGTGTTGGCAGTTGTGAAGCATCCCATGCAGGGAGATCTTCATAACCCGAAGCAAACAGAAGTTTCCATGTTTCATCAACGTCGTGCACTTGCATTCCGCGAGAGAACCAATGTACCGAAGAATATGGTCAGGGTCTTTGAAGAGGAAATTCCTGAGTATAAGGAATCATTAAGAGAAGCTGTTGAGAATATGGCACGAACTTTAAGCGAAGTCCACACAGAATGGAATAATAAAAGCTTACAGTTACTTGAAGAGTTAGCAGCGGATTATTTCAAATAAAGCATGATAAAAGCCAAATCAGTAGTAATTGATTTGGCTTTTATAACGCTAAATGATTCAATACCTTCGATAAATCAATGCGATCGCCAATTGTCGTCGGTTCATGATTTTGCATATAACTCTTATCTTTCTCGACTAACTTAAAGATGTTATAGGTCGTAATCGCATCATCAAGGGCTCTGTGATGCTTGCCTGTCCCTTCTTTACCATAGGCCTGTACAGCCTTCCATAATCCGGTTTGATTTTGATCTCCGAAAAAGCGTTTGTATTCCAAGCAAAGATCCACTTGTTTCCCGGAAAAAGGAAACTTTAATCCTGATTTCTGACAGTTCTGCCGTAGTACCTTCATGTCCATATTTCCCCAAGTCACAATTGTCGATGGAGCTTGCTCATCTATTTTCTTCAATAAAGAAACCAACTCTTCAAATGAAATCCCCCGGTCCACCTGATTTTGGGTGATATTCAAGAATTTCTTACATCTTCCCGTTAAGGCTGGAAATTTCAACGGGTTAACAAAGGAAGAGAACTGTTCTTGGATTGTCTCATTTATAACTGAAACTAAACCGACCTCAATAATTTCCGGATAAAACCCTACTGGATTCGCTTTTCCTTCAGGCATCGTAAATTCAAAATCAATGAATATATATTGCTGTTGTTCCTCCATTTTTATGACCCCCTTCTTATTCCTGACATCTTCACACCAACCAAAATTTGGTTTTCAATATTCTCATGAGAATATTATAACAGAAGATTTAGAAAGTTTTTATTGGATTTTACTACCCTAGATATGCTGTGACACTGCGGCTGACGATTCCTAATTTCTTGTAAAACTCTTTATAGTCTTCCTAAATTGGATTATGATGGATTCATAAATCGAAAGTACCATCCTTTATTCCCTATACTTTTCCATAAACATACTAAAAATATATTAGTTAGGAAGTTGAACTATGCGCACGTATCTTGGTTATATCACGATTTTCTCCTTATTTCCTGCTTTATCCATTTTCGTTTTTTTCCTATAAAGAGTGGTCTATAACCCAATCTGCCTATCATGTTCTCGACGAGAGAAGTCCTATTGAAAAAATCGAAATCAGAAATCATTGAGTTATATATGAACGCTATTTATTTCCATAATGGAGTTTACGGACCTTCCCAGTTTTATTTCAGTAAACCAACTGCGGTGTTATCAAAAGCCGAATTGTCATTCCTAGCAGCGATTCCTAATAATCCCGAACTCTATAATCCTCTTAAACATTTTGATAAAACGAAAAAGCGACAGGAACGGATTCTAAAGCAAATGGTCGCAGAAGGTAAATTAAAACAGAACGAGTATGAAAAGCTTATCAAAAATACGATTAAATTAGACTTGTCCACCTCGGTCGACTTATATCCCGATTATGTGACATATACTCATCAGGAATTGAAAAACCTGGTGGCATCCTCTGAAGGTCTCACAAAGTCTTTGCAAAGTTCTGATGAAGCTACACGTCAGCAGGCGGAAGTCGAGCTGAATAAAAGGGGCGAAAAGCTTTTGAACTCCGGTGTAACCATCCATACCCCACTCGATACTAAGCTGCAAACCCTGTCCAAGACTGCTATACAGTCAAAAATCGGTGTCAATGATATCGAGGGAGCTATAGTGGTTATACAGCATCATACGCACGAGCTTGTCTCTTTGATTGGGGGAAAAGATTATAAAAAAAATTCTTTTAATCGGGCATACCAAAGTTATAGACAGCCAGGATCAGCCATTAAGCCACTTCTTGATTATGCCCCCTATATTGAAGAAACAGATGCGGATATTACTCAACTTATAAGCGGAGCCAGCTATTTCCCGAAAAATTACAGCTGTGGCAGCTATGGAATGGTCACTTTAAAAATTGTGGTTTTAAAATAAAGTTTGATCAAAATGGATTCTTTTCCAGCAGATTTAAGTTTGGCATTTATAAAAAAGTTTGATCATTTGTAAATATGTTCTTCCACAATCGCTCCCTTTAGTTGAAGAAAGTTTAAAGAATTACGCCTGAAACATCCCCTTTCAATACTTCTTTTTTATTCTGATTTTCACATAAAAAAGATGCAATAAAAGCTGTTCTATTATTTTCTTGCCTTTCGTATTTTTCAATTTTAACTTTACAAATTATTGTATCTCCCGTAAAAACAGGTCTTAAAAACTCAAAATTCGTACTACGAGCCAGTACATTATTATCTCCAGCTATTTTTGTTGGCAGAGTCGCCGTTAATAACCCTTGAATTACAAGTCTTCCTTGTTCATCTGGGGTTATATGATGAATCCCCTCATCACCTGAAATCTCAGTAAATAATTCAACATCCCTTACTGTAAAAGTTCGTTCAAACGTAATTATATCTCCTGCTTTTAATGACATTTTAATCTCCCCCTGAATGTTTTATACTGTCTGGTTAAGAACAATGTGAATATTACATCAACACCAGACCTTTCAAGGTAATATATTCCATACAAATTCAAGAAACCCTTGTTCCACTAACTTGCTTCTATAGTTTAAGTACATTCCTTTACAATCTCCATCTAGGAAGGACAAACCAAAGGAGATATGGAACAGGGACACGGTGAGCAAGATGCGGCAGCTCCTCCATGAAGTAACCGTAAACGGGACGGCGCGTAAAGCATACTTTCCAACGGATTATATCGGTGGAAAAACCGGAACGACCAATGACGTTAAAGACATTTGGTTTGTCGGTCTGACTGCAAACTACACAACAGGGGTTTGGATTGGAAAAGACACGCCATCCAATCTTCAATCAATTTATTCACGTACTCGCATGTGTTGATTTGGAAAGATATCAACCAAACACCAGAATAAAAAAACATTTTTCATTAAAAGAAGGTGTCCTCATTAGCCACCTTCTTTTTCTTACTGTATTGGCAACTTGCAATAACGCTGATAAATCGCAAAGGAAAGGCTAAATAACAGTATTGCAATGATTGGGAAATAACTAAGTAAATAGTGTTTTTCATTTTTTCTCCATCTATGTATCTTTTATCCTATTATTATGCAAGATATTATTCAATTCGACAATGTATGGCATTTATTATTCCTTTAAAATTTCTTAAAAAATAAATTTTTTCAGGTCGATTTTCTCTCCTTTTCTACCTATATATAAATCTTTATTTCGGCATGCCACCTCTGCTCGTAAAGCCATGCAAACCCTGAAAAATTACGTTATACTTTTAAGCAAGACAAACATTTATTAATAAAAAACACATTCAACGAAGATATTCTAACGTCTAGGATTGCTGAAAAAATGCATAATAAGACGAATAACTTCGTTTAAAAAGGGGGGGAGTTTATGTCTTTGCTTCATTGGGCGGTACTATCACCGTTTCTATTAGCAATTATAGTACCGTTCTTATACAAACTATTTCGACAAATACATACAGGATGGTTTGTATTAATTTTACCTGTTCTACTTTTCACCTATTTTTCACGATTCATTTCATTGACCAAACAAGGAGAAGTAATTACGGAAAGAGCTACATGGATTCCTTCTCTCGGAATTCATGTTGATTTCTATCTAGATGGACTTGGACTTTTATTTGCACTGCTCATTACAGGAATTGGTTCACTCGTAATTTTGTATTCGATTTTTTATTTATCAAAAGTGAAAGAAAAGCTGAATCAGTTTTACGTCTTCCTCTTGCTTTTCATGGGTGCGATGCTTGGTGTTGTACTTTCTGATAACTTAATCGTCCTTTATTCCTTTTGGGAATTTACGAGTTTATCATCCTTTTTATTGATTGGATATTGGAACGAAAGGGAGCGCTCACGTTATGGAGCACAAAAATCCCTGCTTATCACCGTGTTCGGGGGCTTAAGCCTGCTTGGAGGAATCATCCTCCTTTCCATTATGGGGAACACATTCAGCATACGTGAATTGATTTCACAAAGCGGAGAGTTGATGGACCACCCGCTCTTCACTCCCGCACTTTTGCTCGTGTTACTTGGTGCCTTCACTAAATCCGCACAGTTTCCATTCCATATCTGGCTTCCTGATGCGATGGAAGCTCCGACACCGGTCAGCGCTTACCTTCATTCCGCCACAATGGTCAAAGCGGGAATTTATCTGGTTGCCCGTTTAAGCCCAGTTTTCGCAGAATCTGGCGTTTGGTTCTGGTGCGTTTCGATTGCCGGCTTGATTACCCTATTCTGGGGTTCGTTCTCTGCAGTCAAGCAAACCGATTTAAAGGGGATTCTGGCATTCTCCACCATCAGTCAGCTCGGCTTGATCATGTCTCTATTGGGACTTGGAGCAGCCGCACTCCACTATGACACATTGGGTGAAAATATTTATTTGGCAGCCACAGTGGCAGCTGTTTTCCACTTAATCAATCATGCAACCTTTAAAGGCAGTCTATTCATGGTTGCTGGTATTATTGATCACGAAACTGGCACCCGGGATATCCGGAAGCTCGGCGGATTGATGCAGCTGATGCCAATCACATTTACCGTGGCCGTCATCGGTGCTTTTTCAATGGCAGGCCTTCCACCCTTCAATGGTTTCTTAAGTAAAGAAATGTTCTTGGCCAGTATGGTGAATGTATTAGAACTAGATATTTTTAATATGGAGACATGGGGGGTATTGTTCCCCGTTCTAGCTTGGGTTGCCAGCGTGTTCACATTTATTTACAGCATGATTGTCGTGCTCAAGCCCTTTACTGGCAAGCTTCAGCTCCATCTATTAGAAAAGAAGCCGCACGAGGCACCAATCGGCATGTTAATTTCTCCGATTATCCTTGCTACCTTGGTCATTGTTTTTGGAATTTTTCCAAATCTGCTGTCTTCGTCAATTATTAAACCGGCGGTAGCCAGCATACAGCCAAACTTAGTAGATTCGAATTTCCAAGTTCATATCGCTTTCTGGCATGGATTCTCACCAGAATTATGGATGACGATTGGCATCATTGTAATAGGGATAATTTTATACAAAACGTTTCCGAAATGGAAAAGGATTTATCAGTGGTTGCCTGAACGTTTTTCCTTGAACGCTCTGTATGATAATGGGCTAAATGCGCTCGAGCGCTCCGCTTCCTCTGTCATGAAATTTCTAATGACAGGCTCTATTCGGACCTATTTATTATCGATTTTCCTTTTCTTTATTCTATCATTGGGCTTTGCCCTCTATTGGAAGGATGCATTTAAATTAGATACAGGGAATTTTGCCCCGATTGGTTTATATGAAATGGTTTTAGCGGCGATTATCGTGATTGGCTCAATTTCCATTCTGTTTGCAAAATCCCGTTTAACATCCATTATCCTATTAGGAGCTGTTGGTTATACGGTTTCCCTATTTTTCGTCTTATTCCGAGCACCGGATTTAGCGTTAACTCAACTAGTCATCGAAACGATTTCAGTCGCTCTGTTTTTGCTCTGTTTCTTCCACTTACCGTTACTGGCAAGCAGAAAGGAAGAGCGGATGACCTTCAGATTGAATAACGCATTGATTTCTATTGGTGTAGGTACCATCGTCACATTGATTGCCTTATCAGCTCACAGCAATAAACTATTTGACTCTATATCAAGTTATTATCTTGAAAATGCTTACAAGGAAGCAGGCGGGAAAAACGTAGTAAATGTCATTCTAGTTGACTTCCGCGGACTTGATACGATGTTCGAAATCAGTGTTCTTTCTATTGCTGCGCTCGGGATCTTCGCGATGATTAAGTTGCGGCTGACAGGGAGGAAAGATAAATCATGAAACAAAATGACCTGATTCTTCAAACGGTGACGAAGGTAGCCGCCTTTGTTATCTTGCTTTTTGCGGTAGCCATCTTTTTAGGCGGCCATTATTCGCCAGGGGGAGGGTTTGTCGGCGGCTTAATGACTTCAGCAGCAATTGTCCTGCTTCTGCTCGCTTATGACATTAAAACCGTCACTAAGATCTTGCCGATTGACTATAAATTAATGATTGGTTCAGGCTTGTTCATCTCAAGCCTGACTGTTGCTGGTGGGTTAGTGTTCGGGGTTCCGCTCATGACCCATGTGTACCGATATATCGACCTACCTATTCTTGGACACATCTCGCTTCATACGGCAGTACTTTTTGATTTAGGTGTTTATCTTGTGGTTGTTGGTGTAACGATGACCATTATTCAAACGATTGGGGAGAGTGAATAATGGAACTTTTAATGGCCATTGTCATTGGAATTTTATTTATGAGTGCGACCTATTTAATGCTTTCAAAAAGCATTTTACGAATCATAATAGGAACTGGTTTACTCAGTCACGGTGCCCATCTTTTAATTTTGACGATGGGCGGTTTAAAAGGCGGCTCGGTTCCATTGCTTAGCGATAAAGTGGCATCCTATGTTGACTATGTTGACCCGCTTCCGCAAGCACTTATCTTAACTGCGATTGTCATCAGTTTCGGTGTCACCTCATTTTTACTGGTGCTTGCTTACCGAACCTATCAGGAGCTTGGAACTGATGATATGGAAGAAATGAGAGGTACGGAAGCAAATGAATAATCTAACTTTTATGCCTGTTTTATGGCCGCTTTTTACAGGCATTATCCTCATCTTCTTTGCAAAAAAAATCAAGCTCCAACGAGGGATTTCTCTATTTTCCTCCCTTATTGGAATCGTAATATCCCTTTATTTAGTGCTTTCCGTTAATAATCAAGGGATTTTGACACTCGGTGTCGGTAGCTGGGATGCTCCATTTGGGATTGTGATTGTCGCTGACATGCTTTCCTCGCTGCTAGTTCTAACCACGAATATCATTGGATCAGCTATATTGATTTACTCGTTTTACTCTATTGGTAAAGAACGTGAAACACACTATTATTATCCTGTATTTCAATTTTTACTGATTGGTGTTAACGGAGCATTCCTCACGGGAGATCTCTTTAATTTATTCGTTTTCTTTGAAGTCATGCTGATGGCTTCTTACGTGCTTCTCGTTCTTGGAGGAACGAAAATCCAGCTGAGAGAATCATTGAAGTATATTATCGTCAATGTACTATCATCTGCCTTTTTCGTCATCATGGTCGCATACCTGTATTCAGTTCTCGGCACCTTGAACATGGCACACCTCAGCCAGCGGATATCAGAGGTTAACCAGCCTGGGATCATCTCGGTGATCGCCATTGGTTTCTTAATCGTATTCGGTTTGAAGGGAGCTATTTTCCCGTTATTCCAATGGCTCCCTGGGTCCTATTATGCCCCACCTATCCCAGTGATGGCTCTATTTGGAGCGTTGCTGACCAAGGTCGGGATTTACGCTATTTTCAGGACCTATACACTTATGTTTTATCATGACCAAAATTTCACCCATACTTTTTTAGCGGTACTTGGTATCTTAACCATCATCATCGGTGTCATTGGTGCGATCGCCTATTGGGATGTTAAAAAAATTATCATTTACAATATCATCATTGCAGTTGGGGTTATCAT
Organism: Peribacillus butanolivorans; assembly: GCF_001273755.1. GTDB lineage: Bacteria > Bacillota > Bacilli > Bacillales > DSM-1321 > Peribacillus > Peribacillus butanolivorans. The sequence goes on along the minus strand of NZ_LGYA01000005.1, from coordinate 515,231 downwards.
TTTCGGAATCTCCTTGATGAATGAACAGGCCTTATCTGGTTCCATTCTTTACATCATTCATGACATGCTGATTAAGGCAGCACTATTTCTGTTGGTTGGTATCATGATTAAAATCAGTGGATCAGATAATTTACGGAATATGGGTGGACTGATCAAGCAATACCCTGCCCTTGCCTGGACCTTTTTTATTGCAGCCATATCATTGGCAGGGATTCCTCCCTTCAGCGGATTCGCTGGCAAGCTGCTGATTCTTCAGGGAGCTGCAGAAAAAGAGGCCTACTTTGGAATGGCTGCAGTCTTAATATCAAGCTTAATGGTTTTATACTCGGTGATGAAGATTTTCATAAATGGCTTCTGGGGTACTCCAAAAGCAGATTATACTCTAGCTAAAAATACGGTTAATAAGATGCTTGTTCCTGCTGTTCTCCTTGTTGTCCTTTCCGTTTTATTCGGAGTTGGAACAGAATCAATTTATCCTTTTATTTCACAAGCTGTTGACACATTAATGAATCCCGATATTTATATCGATGCGGTTTTAAAGGAGTAGTGCCTGATGTCCTTTCAAATTTTACTGAATGTGTTCCTGGCGGTTATCTGGATGTTTTTAAAAAATGAATTTAACGGGAGCACCTTTATCATCGGCTATGTATTAGGGCTCGGTATCATGTTTGTCTTCCGTCATTTTTTCACTGAGCGTTTTTACCTGAATCGGGTGAAAGCTGTCATTCAATTAACCCTGATTTTCGCCAGGGAGCTCATATTATCAAACGTTAGCGTCCTTAAGGTCGTGCTTAAGCCCAAACTGGATATGAGGCCTGGCATATTTGCATTCGAGACCGTGCTTACAAAAGATTGGGAAATTACGATACTATCAAATTTAATTACACTGACCCCCGGAACACTTGTCGTTGAAGTTTCAGAAGATAATCGAATTCTTTATATCCATGCGATGGATATCGCCGACAAAGAAGAAGCCGTAGACAGCATTAAAAATACATTTGAAAAAGCGATTATGGAGGTGAGCAAATAATGTTTGATCTTTTACTTAAAATCGCGTTGCTCGGTGTCTCCCTTTCCATGATTGGTTTTTTATATCGTTTAATTAAAGGACCATCCGTGCCGGACCGGGTCGTTGCACTTGATGCGATGGGTATAAACCTTATTGCAATCGTAGCGCTTGCCTCCATCGTTATGGATACAAGCGCTTATCTTGAAGCCATTCTGCTGCTCGGAATCCTATCATTTATCGGAACGGTCGCTTTCGCTAAATTCCTTGAGAAAGGGGAGATTATCGAAAATGATCGAAATCGTTGAAATCCTATCAGCTGGATTCATTTTAATTGGGGTATTTCTCTTTTTAGTCTCAGCTTTCGGTGTCATTCGACTGCCTGATGTCTATACAAGAAATCACGCTGCATCCAAAAGCTCAACACTCGGAATCATGTTCATCCTGATCGGCACATTGTTATATTTTTATTATAAGCATAGCCACTTCGATTTCCGTGTCGTGCTTGCAATTTTCTTTATCTTCATGACAAGCCCCGTAGCCGGACATTTAATCAACCGCTCCGCTTACCATTCCGGTGTTAAAATGTGGGATAAAAGTGTCCAGGATGATTTGAAGAAGAACCGATGATTCGTTATATCCATACCAAAAGAGCTGCCCTGTTGAAAGGGGCAGCTCTTTTGTATGTCTTAATCCTTTAAAAATACTTGATCTCCCAAACTGATTTCACCAGTTCGAATTACCGAGGCATACACGCCAAAATGATTTTTTCTTTCTTTGACTACTGTTTTTAAAAGAGATGGATCTCTTTTTGAATCGGTTGGATCGACTGTTATAATCATACAACGCTCACAATGCCTTTTAATTTCCAATTCAACATGATCTCCGATTTGAAGTCTCTTTCCGAACCACTTCTCTTCTAGAAAGGGTTTTTTGTTCATTAGTGACAGCACCAAATTGTGTCTAAATCTCCTGCCATCTACTTCTTTTCCCCAAAGCTCTGTCAATTTGGCAATCGAGGCGTCGCTCACAAGTAAGATGCTCTCTTCTTCAATCGCTCCTAGTGGAATATGTGCCGGTGAATACTCAACGAATGATGCCTCCTGTTTTAACAGCTGATCCATTTCTTCTTGAAAGGCTGTATCTCCCCAGGTTAACACGTTTCCTGAAGGAGTCTTCACTTGAATTTCCGGATAATGGTCCAGAGCTTCCTCTCCAGAAAAAACGGCTTGATAACGGACCATTTCAGGAACTTGAGTAATCGTTAAGAACTTTCCATTCTTATCTTTAAAGGCATGGCTGCGATCTCCATATAATCCATATCCCATAACCTTAGTTTTTTGTACCTGTTCCCCTGTAAACGATTTTACCGGGTGACGGGTTATCTCTTGTACATGACCAACCAGCATAAGAGAAAACTCCTTTCTAAACAATAAAGGCCTACAACATTACTATACTTAACCCAAGAAATGTAGAATCAAGAAAAGGAACTAGATTACAAAAACACTGCGTTATTTCTAAAATCAATTTCATTCATTTTACTCACTTTTTGGTAAATCAATTATTGCTAACGTACAGCGTGAGATGCAGATAAGTTGATCTTGATTATCCCTGATTTTCACATCCCATACCATTGTTGACTTCCCGCGATGGATTATGTTCCCTTCTGCGATAACATGACCAGAACGCACGCCTCTTACATGATTGGCATTGATTTCAAGACCAACTACCGCTTGTTTCGTACTATCAACAAGCTGTATTCCACCAACGCTTGCGACTGTTTCTGCAAGGGCTACAGATGCTCCTCCATGCAATAAACCAAGCGGCTGCCTTGTTCGTTCATCAACTGGCATCGTCGCAACGACTTTCCCATCACTTATTTCTTTCATTTCAATTCCAAGCGTACCGATCAGTGACCTTTCGATATTAATCTCCATCTCTATACCCCCACATTTTGTTTTTTTACTATCTAGATAATTTTACCTTTTCATTAAGTAATACAACAGAATAACGCATAAAGATTATTATATATAAAAAGGATGACTCACGTTTAATCAAGTCATCCTTCATCCTATATTGATCGTGCGTTACTTTGAAAGAATCTCTTTCAGTTCAAACCAACTTGTCAATCTTGGAATATCCATTTCTCTGTTATAGGAGTTATCCATAGCATATACTTTCGTTGGAATATCCAATAATGTTTCCAAAACTGCCGGTTTATCATCAAAGTAATAATCCAATTCCAATTCGCGAATCGTTTCAATTTTTTCATGATCCCTCATACCGCAGTAAAAATGTTCGTCCTTAACTGGAAAGCCGTTTTCGATCAACCATTTTTTCGTCCGTTCACCATGCTCCGATTTTCTGGCGGTAATGTAGTATATCTCATGTCCTTCGCTTTCAAGCTCCTGTAACGTCTCTACTGCGCCCTCAAAGGCTGGACAGGATGAATAATAGACTTCTTCGGCAAGGCTGTTCCACATCTTTCCTCCTGCCTCTTTATCCAACCCGAAAGCTTCATGGATCTCTAGCGTTTTTAATGCCCTGAATTCCGTTAACTCTACATTCTTATTAAGCTTTTTATTATAGAGATGGAACGCAAACTCCCTCAAATTAATAAGAGTATCGTCTATATCAAAACCAAATTTCATATCCTTCACTCCTCATTCAAACATAAACGGCAAACTGTGATGCGAATGAAATTTCCTTGTCCACCTGAACGGCCTGTAATTTTTCAATCTCGGCTTTTCTTTTCGGCTCAGCCATTTTCAGACCAAAAAAGCTGGTATCCTGCTGCTTGATGCATTCTTGAATAAGATCAGCTAATATATCTGCATCCTTCATGGCACAATTAAGGCCAAACGCGCCTGTAGGTGTCATCGTATGGGCCGCATCGCCCAATAAAGCAACCCCATCTTTTGTCCACGTTTCACAATAGCTACTGTGAACATCCAATAAAATAAAATCCTGCCAGGAGTGAATATTTTCTCGCACCACACTCTTTAACTCTGGGAAGGCTAATATCAATTTTTCAATAAATGGCTCAAAGGGTTGTTTTCGCAGATGAGGATACGAACCATGTTCAATATTCCACCCGATTTGTATGAAACCTCCTGCCTGAGTGAAGAGAGCAAGCTGGGAATCATTGACCAAAGCCATCTTGATGGAAGGTTTCCATCCCTGTGGAGCAGGAATCTTAGCCCACAGCAAATCATAGCCATGGTTTTTAATTACCACAGGAATTTTCGCTTTCTTTCTAATAGTTGAAAATCTGCCGTCCGCGCCAATAATCAATGAGCTTTCCACTCTAATGTTGTTTTCTTCTTTTCGAGCTTCCACACCGGTAAATTGGCCCATTTCGTTCTGAATTAAGTCAGTCACCCGTGTGTTCATCATCAATTGAAAAGAATCGAGCTTTTCAGCTTCATTCAATATAGCAGTAAGCAGGTGATTCTGAGGGACATGGATGCCAAGGTTATCTTTAGTAACTTCGGGAAAAATCCTCTTAAATACTTGGCCGTCCTGCCAATATTCAATTTGCTCCATTCTAAGCAAGCCAAGCTCTTCCACATCCTCGAATAAGCCGTGCTTTTTAAGAATGCTTTCTCCTTCATCGTTTAAAAACTCACCCCGAAACTCTCTTGCTACTTCTGAATGCCTCTCAAGTAGAATGACTGATATGCCTTGTTTGGCCAATAGGTAGCCTAATAGCGCTCCTCCTGGTCCTGATCCGACAATACATACATCTGATTTAACCACCATGCTTTTTCACCTGTTGTCTATTTTTTATTTAGGATAAGCAATGATACAGATATCCTCTCCAGACATGTCCACACTAGAGATGGATACATCCATTGCTTCATCCATTGTATCTACATTGATTCCGCTAAATGGTGTAAGCGAGTTTCTCCCGCCTAATAGTTTAGGTGCGACATAGATCAAGTACTTATCGATGAGTCCTGCCCTTAGGAATGAGGCGTTTACTTCGCTTCCGCCCTCAAGTAAGACATCCGTTATTCCTTTTTTATATAGTTCTTCCATCAGAATTCTCAAATCCAAACCCGCATCTGTTCTTGGAACAATAATGAATTCAATTCCCTTTTCACTTAAGGCAGCAATTTTATCTACAGATGCATTTTCCTGCGTCACAATCACGGTTTTAGCATCCGATACCTGAACAACATTGGCATCTAATGGAACACGGAGTTCGCTGTCTAAAATAATTCGTATTGGGTTCTTCCCTCCACCTTCTGGAAGCCGAGTCGTTAAGGATGGGTTATCAGCCAATACAGTCCCAATACCGATGAGAATAGCATCGACTTCATCACGAAGAAGATGAACGGAATGGCGAGACTCTTCTCCTGTAATCCACTTAGAATGGCCTGTATGGGTCGCAAGCTTGCCATCGAGCGTCATCGCATATTTAGAAATGACAAATGGACGATTTGTTATCATATTGTGAATAAAACGCTCATTTAGTCTTTGGGCTTCCTTTTCTAAAACTCCGACTTCCACTTCAATTCCTGCATCCCGAAGAATTGAAATTCCTCTTCCTGCAACTTCAGGGTTTGGGTCTTGTGTAGCCACTACAACTCGACGTACACCTGATTCTTTTACTAAATTAGCACACGGAGGTGTCTTTCCATAATGAGAACATGGCTCAAGAGTGACGTAAAGAGTCGCATTTTTCGCATAATCCCCAGCCATTTTAAACGCATGAACCTCCGCATGCGGCTCACCCGCTTTACGATGGATCCCCGTTCCGGCAATGACACCATCTTTAACTATAACTGCCCCAACTACTGGATTCGGATTCGTCTTTCCTTTAGCACTGGCCGCTAAATCAAGCGCCAATTTCATGTAATATTGATCATTATTCATAGCCTCAACTCTCCTTACACAATTAAAGTAGGCTTCTTTTGCGGAATATGCCCAGACTTCTTAACCTTTGTATCCAGATAGAAACTATTATCGTCCGTCAAACCGCCCCAAAGCGGGATATGGTCTTTAGCCGCAAGTCCATGCTTTTTAAGAGCATTCAACTTTTTCGGGTTATTCGTAATCAAAGTTACTGGATTCTCACGCAGTTCTCTCAATACCCGAATGGCACCCTCATACGACCGTGTGTCGTCTTCAAATCCTAAAGCTTGATTCGCTTCAACAGTGTCATAACCTTCTTGTTGAAGCAAATATGCCAAGGATTTCGAGAACAAGCCTATCCCTCTTCCTTCATGGTCTGCAAGGTAAAAAATAGCGCCGCAACCATGGTCGGCTATCATCTTCATTGATTGGTGAAGCTGGTATCCGCAATCACAGCGTTTACTGCCAAAGATATCCCCTGTATGACAGATGCTATGCATACGGACTAGTGCATCCTCCGACTTCTGGAAATCACCGTACACCAATACAGAAGATTGCTGACCAAAAGCCAGATTGGCTTCTGAAAGCGACTCAAGTACTGTTTCCTTGTCGTTCTCAGTTCCATCTAACTGGAGCCATGTATACCATTGAAAAACAGTAGAGAAATCCCCTTGTTCAACTGGAAGATTCACCGGCCCCACAAGGCATAGATCATCTTTCCCTGGAGTTTTAATGATGTTCATTTTATCTATTAAAAGGTCTTTTGTTTGCTTGGTTATATTCATAATAACATCACCTATTTTATAATTTATAGTGAGCCTGCCCCTTACTTTAGGTAAGTAAGTATATTACTATACACTATACCTGTCAATGAATGAGTTTACAAATAATAGTGTGTGTTTGTTTCTAATTTTCAAGTAGGTTTTTCTCAAACCGCTATCATATCAGCTATCTATAATACATATTTTAACGTATAAAGAAAACGTGTCTATAGATAGACTCAGGAAAGGAAGGCAAGATTTTGGAGGATTTCCCTTATTTTTTATACGACCCTGACCTTTTTCCGATTTGTGACAAGACAGAGAATATGTATCGAAAATCCGAAGGACCAATGTTCCGCCCCTTCTCGGCCGCTACTCCAGATCTGTTAGTTAAATCAGCAAAGTCTTCGCAATCTTTACTACTCGATGTAAAAAAACTCGTGGATACTATAGCCACATCCATGCCCTTCTCCACCAGGTTAATGACTGCTGCTCAAGAATCAAAAAAGACTGTCGTGATCGATATGATTCGAAAGACAGGCGTCAAAACCGTACCTGACATCATATATAGCCCTGATGGAATACGCTTTGATTTCCATTCGATAACAGGGGATGAAGCTCGTATCATCGTCAACTTGAAATGGAGTAATATGTAGGTAATGACCCATCTTTTCAAAAAACCGAAGCCCTTTTTTCGGCTTCGGTTCATTAATGTTCATTTGTTTACGATTCGAAAGTTTCAACTAACAGTGCGAGCGTACGTGCCATGACTCCAGTAGCCCCCGCTGTGCATAATTCGGAACTAATCGAGGTCGTGGATGTTCCGGCAATATCCAGATGCACCCATGGAGTTGCTTCGGCAAATTCACCTATAAAGGCACCGCCCATGATTGCATGTCCAGCTCCACCTGGTGAATTATTCAAATCCGCTATTTTACTGTTGCGCACCCGTTCTTTGTCTTTTTCGGTAATTGGCAGACGCCACATCGGCTCTCCCGCTTCCTCTGAGGCTTTAAGGACTTGCTCATAGAATTCCACGTTATTGGTCATTGCACCCGTCATATCCATACCTAGGGCCGTTATAACACCACCAGTTAAGGTTGCAACGTCAACAAGATATTCTGCACCATGATGTTTAGCGTACGTTATAGCATCCGCCAAAACAAGTCGTCCTTCCGCATCAGTATTCAATACCTCAATCGTTTTGCCGCTCATGGCAGTAATCACATCATCCGGCTTAAAGGCATCGCCGCTGATCATGTTATCAGTAGAAGGAATGACAGCTACGACATTTTGATCCGGTCCTAATTCACCTATAATTTCCATTGCACCTAAAACTGCTGCCGCTCCTCCCATATCCGTCTTCATTCCGACGATTCCAGCCTTCGTTTTCAATGAGTAGCCACCAGTATCAAAAGTGATGCCTTTTCCCACCAACCCGATAACATCTGTCCATTCTTCTTTGCCTTGATACTTAAGAACAATCATTTTCGGAGGTTCGACCGACCCTTGATTAACTGCAAGAAGGGCACCCATACCTAGCTTGAGCATGTCTTCTTTCTCAAGGATTTCTACTTCAAAACCATAACGTTCACCTAAAGTAGATGAATAGTCAGCTAGATCCTTTGATGTCAACAAATTCCCTGGTGTGTTAACCAATGTTCTGGCTGAATTCGTTGCTCTTCCAAAAATACGGCCAACATGAAGGGCAGCTCCAACTTCTTCGTTATCAAATTCACTATAGACCGTAATTGATTCAATATTTTTTTCAGCCTGATTCGACTTTTGTTTGTAGCCCGCAAACTTATAGGAAGCCAGCTCGAAAGCCTCAGAAAAGGCGTGGGCAGCATCTAGTGCATCCAAGTTTTCAGTCGTAAATGTATCCAAAGCTATCGAAAGCGTCGTAAGTTTTGATTTTGCAATTGTTTTACACGATTTACCCAGAGCTTCACGCAACGTTTCAAGGGTAAGCTCTTTATCCTTGCCCAACCCTACAAAGATCAATCTCTTTACACCTAATTTTCCTAATGTATGTATTTTTACAACTGATTTTTTCTTGAAAGAGATTTCACCTGCCTTCACTAATTCAGTAAGTTGACCGGATAATTTCTCATCGGCTTCTTTTCCTATACCGGTAAATTTTATGGGCCGGTCAAAAACGCCTATAATCAGGCATTCGTCGATTACATCTATATTCAAGGAACTTTTTACTGTAAACATTCTGATACCTCCTCCGTTCGATTATCTTTATTATAACGAAATCTTCCGAAATTTTCGAATAATGACACCAATGTTAATAATAATAAGAGATATAGTTTAGAATACCCACCTTTAGAGAAATAGTATAAGAAAGATCATATTTACTCTTACAAGCAGGTAATCGACAGGATTTGATGGAAAGTATAATAAGGACCAAATCGTCCGATGAAAGAAGCAAGATTACTCATTTACCTTTATATAGATTTCAACGTTATTTTATAATCAGAAAGAAGGCTGATACTTTTGGAATTATTTTTTAACTTCCCTTTAATCGCAGCATTAATTGCCATTTTCTTTGCTCAATTCATTAAAGTACCCATTCATTTTATCGCTTTTCGTAAAGTTGACTGGTCACTTCTTAACTCGACTGGCGGTATGCCAAGCTCCCACTCAGCGGCCGTGTCCGCTCTTACCGTAGCCGTGGGGATAGAAACCGGAATGGACTCCCCGGTCTTTGCCGTTGCTACCATATTCGCTGTCATCACGATGTTTGATGCGACTGGAGTAAGACGGCAGGCAGGAGAACAGGCGGCTGTCTTAAATCAACTCGTAACAGACTTTAATACGTTTGTCGAGCAAGCAAAGAATTGGCAGAAAAAAGCAGAGAAACAGAAACAGCAACAATTGAAGGAACTGCTAGGCCATAAACCTATTGAGGTCTTTTTCGGTGCCTTAACAGGAGTATTCATTGCACTTATTCTTCACTTTTTTATCTTTCAAGGGTAGGTGGTTAACATGAAAATAATCTCTCTTTGCCCAAGCAATACAGAGCTTTGCACATATTTGGGTATTGAAGAACAGCTGATTGCAATTGATGACTATTCAGATTGGCCTGAATCCATTCAGCATCTGCCAAAAGTCGGTCCGGATTTGTCGATAAATATCGAACTCGTAGAATCATTAAAGCCTGATTTGGTGCTGGCTTCACTGAGTGTACCTGGCATGGAAAAAAATATTGAAGGACTAAAGGAAAGAAATCTCCCTTATATTATTTTCAACCCGCAATCGCTTGAAGATATCGCCCAGGACTTGCTGACACTTGGCAAGGCCATTCATGCTAAGGATATAGCAGAGGAACAGGCTGCCAAATTCCGGGCGACTATCTTGCAATATAAAACGATTGCCGACAAAATCGAAACAAAGCCATCCCTATATTGGGAATGGTGGCCTAATCCCCTATTCAGCCCTGGGGGGGTTAACTGGTTAACAGAGATCAGCCGACTGGCCGGTGGGTATAATCTTTTTGAAGAGATAGATATGGCAAGTATTCAGGTTCCTTCCGAAGAGGTCCAAACAAAGAATCCTGATCATATTTGTTTAGCCTGGGTCGGTGTTCCTTTACGAAAAGTAAAACCTGAGCTGGTCAAGAAACGGAAAGGGTGGGCAGAGATAAAGGCTGTCCGAGATAATAACATTCATATTATGGAGGAACCTTTATTCTGCAGGCCTTCTCCCCGTTTACTAGATGGATTATCAAAGCTGGCCATGACTCTTCACCCTGAGGCCTACAGCGGCATTAGGTAAGTTAATAAAGCATCTGCTATAACAAAAATTACATCAAAAAAGGCTGACTCCCAAGTTGAGTCAGCCTTTTTTTGAACTCCTGATTTCCGTCGATTGGAATTTTAATAGTCATCTAGTTAGCTTTTAAAAGGCAAAGGAAGAAACCTTTTTGTTTAATGCCTTTTCGGCAATTTTATGCTTAAAAACCTGCCTAACTTTGGTTTCATTCAACTTGTTTAATTGTTCTTCTGATAAATTTCCATTCCCTTTTTGCACAATATATACTTCTAGGGTTTTCTTTCCCCAGTTCTCATACACATCTTGTACCGTTTCGTAGTATAGATCGAGGTGATTTCCTTTAATCGCTCCACCCTTATCTGCTACTACTCCAAACCCATAACCAGGTATCCAAAGGATGGTGCCTAGCGGAAAAATAGTAAGATCAGCAGCAATGGTGGAAAACAAATCCCTCTTCACCTTCACCCCTGAATATGTAATCCCATAAGATGGACTTTCCGGATACTTTCCTGTCGACTCATACCCTGCTGTATATCCTGTTGCCAAAACCTCATGCTTAGGATATTTAGAGAGCTCGATTGCCTCTTCAATAGTTGCTGGACTATTGCTCATTGAAGCGGAGGCCACTAGTGTTGTGACATGGCTCCCTCTATGTACGGCTTTATATTCGAGACCAATCATTCTATTTTGTCTCACAGCATCCTCTAAAGGGTGAACTTCTGACGATGCTCCAAAAACATGATTTAAGGTTGATTCAATAGCTAAGATAAATAATATGATGATAGCAACCCTCAAAAATAATATCTTTAATATCTTCATGTATATTTGTTTCACTCCTCTCACAAGGATATTTGTTCCCTTCCCCTAGTGAAAGTATTCATAAAACATAAAAACAATTATTTTTTTTTTGTACAAAAAATAAAAAAAGACTGCCGATAAATGACAGTCCTTCATATTTAAAACATTTGATATCCTTTATTTCTTAAAGTCTTAATAACGACTCCAGCTAAAATCGCTCCAAGTAATCCACTTGATAAAATTATAATATCCGCAGTATGCAAGGAAGTAAGGTTAGTCCCAAGCTGCGAAAAAGAAATCCCCGGATTTCTGAAATATTCGATTAGCTTAGTTTCATTAACAATGATGATGAAAACGATTGGAAATAAGATGACCATGATCCATGAAGAACGAAAGAGCATATTAAGCAAAAAGCCTATACCGAAAAATAATATAAAAAATAAGAGTATTGAGATAATTAAAACAGGCAATGGCATGTTATTCTAGACCCTCCTTTAAAGCAACACTTTTAGTTTACTGAAAACATAATTGGTACGTCAACGACTTAATACCAAATAATACCGAACAAACGATAATTAACCAAATCACATAAATAATTTATACGATGTATACCCAAATTGATTTCCCGGGTTTAACCCGTCCAGCATCGTCTGCATTCTTTCCTTTTTAAAGGCCAATAGTTGTTCTAATAATAAAGATTGCTTGCCTTCCTGTATGAGTAAATCAGGATCATAAAATTTAGCTTCATACAATTCATCCAATTGAGCGGTCACTTCAAAACTAAGCGGCTTAAGTAAAAACACTAACATATTATCACTTATTTCCCCTTTAATGACCCCGCTTCTTACTCCTACCATGCCTTCGATTTCTGTATGAATGCCTGTCTCCTCTAACACTTCTCTTATGACAGCTTTATCAACTGTTTCATCATTTTTGACAAAACCGGCAGGAAGAGACCACTGCCCCTTCAACCCGCCGTAACGTTTGTTGACGACCAGCCATTCACCCGTATCGGATATCACAAGACCAGACACAGCCAGCCAAACATTTTTGCAGCGTTCCACCAAATCCCACTTCCCTCTATTTAATTTCCACTATTAGTAGTGTAAACCCATTTTTCCCATAAAACCACAGAGAACGTACAAAAGTGAGACAGATACTATCCGTTCATTCAAGGGTTTGACTTAATCAATTTATTAGCATCTATTTGGGATGAATTCAATAATATGTCTGTAACGTACAAAACTTTATCAATCTATTCTATACCACTACTTATTTTTCATTGTGTTCCACATCTGAATGGCACATACTCCTCATCTCTCACAAAGTGAGTATCATTATTTCAAGAACACATACTTGCTAAAGATTGAGATGTTTCCATATAATAAAAAAAAAGCCATTCAGGGGAAATCCCCAAACGGCTTTCGGAATATATTTTAAAATTAAAGGACGTTGAATTTACCCTTTTTAGCAACTAGAGAGGCTCCACCAATCATTAATAACGCTCTATTATCAACCATTTTCTTCATAAATGAAGCGGTTTTTCCTGTAACTTTCTTGCCGAATACAACGCCAATCGCATTGTCATCACCAAGTGAACATACAGTTCCTTTGTTTTCGAATGTGAAAGTCTCAAGATCACTTTGGTTACGTACTAATTTAGTGAGGTTTTTCGCAATAACTTCACCTTGTTGCATAGCGATCTGTGCAGTAGGAGGATATGGACGATTAATTTCTTCGTTAATGATTAATGCACAGTCACCTACAATGAAGATATCGTCATGACCTGGTGCACGCATATCAAGGTTTACTTTAATACGTCCGCGCATTGCTTCAAAGCCAGAAGCTTCAATAACTGAGCTACCACGTACGCCAGCTGCCCATACTACAGTTCCTGCTTTGATTTCTTCTACTTCATCCTCGCCTTTTGCAACGATAATACCTTCAGGAGTAGCACCTTTAATCGGAGTACCGATTTTGAATTCCACACCTTTTTTCTCAAGATAAGACACAGCATAGTCCACTAATTCTGGATCGAAACCCGGAAGAACAGCTGGTGCTGCTTCTACACAGTACATACGAACTTTTTGGAAATCGATATCGTATTCTTTACAAAGTTCAGGGACACGGTTAGCTAATTCTCCAAGGAATTCGATACCCGTAAATCCTGCTCCACCAACAACGATTGTCAAGCGATCTTCATTTTTCTCAACTTCTGAGCTGTAAGTAGCAAATTGCAATTGAATATGATCACGGATTTTACGTGCAGTGTTTACGTTAGAGATAGAGAAAGCATATTCTTTTAACCCTTGAATTCCGAAAGTTTCAGATTCTGGTCCGAGTCCTACCACAAGGAAATCATAAGAAACTTCGTCGTTTTCAAGAATAACTTTTTTATCTTCTGTTTTAACTTCTAAAACAGAGTCTTGGATGAATTTAACTTTACTGCTGTTGATTACACTTTTGATTGGGTAACGCACACGATCGTGGTGAAGAGTTCCAGCGGATGCTTCATGTAGCCAGGTTGTTTCATAGTGGTAATCATTTTTGTTAACTAATACGATTTCTGCTTCATTTTGACCTAATGCTTTTTGTAAACGAGTAACGGTCATTAATCCACCATAACCTGCTCCTAAAACAACGATAGTTGGCTTTTTCAAAAGTATTCGTCCACCTTTACGATATTTTCTTGTGATGCTTCCCATAACTAAAATCTATTGACTATCTTATAATTTCCATTATAAAAAGCACTCTTATACACTTGTGACTTATTTCACGTACTATTTCAAAATTGTCATAAAAAGTTCATAAAAATTTTACAAAATGATGTCTAAGTAAATATTAGTCGTTTTCCTAACCTTTTTCAAGTAACAATCTGAATTTTTTCTTAATTAAAATACAGATAAAAAATGACACTAATTACTTAGTGGTTATGCAGTATTTTACTACTCTTTTTATAGCAGAAAGAGCACTTTTACCTACTTGACATAGGATAGCGAAGTACATTCTCATTCTAATTTATTTAGCACGCCTCTCTTATTGTCAAAACTTTCTCACTTTTCGAATCTTTCTCCGTTTTTTAAAACTTTATCTATGGTAAAATAAGAGAATAAATTTTAGCAAACCTAGTATATCGGAGGGATAACGTTGGAAGTTAATGAAAAAGTTTATGATATTACCATCATTGGCGGCGGCCCAGTCGGACTATTTACTGCATTTTATGGTGGCATGAGACAAGCATCCGTGAAAATCATTGAGAGTCTCCCACAATTAGGCGGGCAATTATCAGCCCTTTATCCTGAGAAATTCATTTATGATATCGCAGGTTTCCCTAAAGTACGCGCTCAGGAATTAGTCAATAATTTGAAAGAGCAAATGGCAAAATTTGAACAAACCGTAGTCTTAGAACAATCCGTTAAACAAGTAGAAAAGCAAGTCGATGGCGTATTCAAGCTAACGACTGATAAAGAAATTCATTATTCTAAAACTATTATTATTACAGCTGGGAATGGAGCATTCCAACCGCGCCGCATCGAAATTGAAGATGCAAAAAAATACGAGAGCAACAACCTGCACTATTTCATCGATGACCTTAATCATTTTGAAGGCAAAAAAGTGGTGGTCTTCGGAGGCGGGGATTCAGCAGTCGACTGGGCACTAATGCTTGAGCCTATCGCTGAGAAGGTAAGTATCGTTCACAGAAGAGATAAGTTCCGTGCCCACGAACATAGTGTAGAAAATCTTAAAAATTCAAAAGTTGAAATAAAAACCCCTTACATACCTGCAGAATTGATTGGTACTGAAAATCAAATCCATACAGTGGTCCTTAAGGATACGAATGGTGAAGATACAGAAACTTTAGAAGTAGATGCAGTTATTGTCAACTACGGTTTCGTTTCTTCTCTGGGTCCCATTAAAGAATGGGGACTTAATATTCAGAAAAATAGCATCTTAGTGAACTCCAGAATGGAAACAAACATCCCCGGAATCTATGCTGCAGGAGATATTGCAACCTATGACGGCAAAGTCAAATTAATTGCAAGTGGTTTTGGCGAGGCTCCAACCGCTGTTAATCATGCTAAGCAATATATTGATCCAAAAGCAAAAGTCCAGCCTATGCACAGCTCCTCTATGTTTTAATAAACAAACTTTCAATACAACGCATGAACCGGCATAATCAAAGCCGGTTTTTTTATTGTCCCCATTTTCCGACTGTGGATAACTATTTTTTTCATGAATTATCCACAGTATTAACCTTGTTTTATAACGGGTAGAGAATATTAGTAAAAGAGAAAAAAGAATGCACATATGAATATTTTAATTGCAGGAGCTAACGGAACAACTGGAATGCATATATTATTGAAGAATTATCAAAAAATCCACAACTTACAGTGTATGGCTTACAAGCTCGGACACCCTATACTTGCAGATTAGGGGGTAATGTGGATAAAGCAGTGGATAACATGAAAGCGATCATATTTACAGCCGGACCCAGACCAAAAACAGGACCCGATAAAACGACAGCTGTGGATAAGAATAGGGCAATTAAACTAATTGATGCTTCTAAGATGAAAGGTATCAATCTTTTTGTAATGATAAGCTCTGATGGTTCTGATAATCCACAACAAGCTCAAGAAACACTTCGCCACTATCTCGAAGCAAAACATGATGCGGATGAACATTTAAAAGCAAGTGGAATGACTTACACCATTGTCCGTCAGTAGCATTGACCAATGACAAAGCTGTGGGCACAATCACAGCTGAGGAAAAAGTCGACCATCCCCACAAATCAATTCCAAGAGCCGACGTTGCTACAGTTCTTGCTCATTCTGTCACATTTAATAAAACATTTGAGATTTCCAGCGGCAACCTTCCAATCAAGGAAGCTCCACAATATATAAAGTATCGCTTAATTAATAAGCATTAAAAAGGTGAGCACTTTAAAAAGTGCTCACCTTTTTTTCAACAATCAAGATTTCTTAGCAATTCTCCGGTGTACCAGCGTTCTTTGCTGTTTTGAAAGAAGACCCACAACCGCATGACGCGATAGCATTTGGGTTTTCAATTGTAAACCCTCCACCCATCATCGTTTGTTTATAATCAATCACTGTTCCATTCAATATATCTGCATCCTCTTTATCCACAAGGATCTTAATTTCAAACTGTTCCAGCTGGTCATCTTTCTCTCCGGGCTCTTGTTCGAAGCCCATTCCGTAGGATAATCCACTGCAGCCTCCGCCTTTAACAGCCACTCTTAAAAAGGAACCTTCTTCACCATTTTGCTTCATCATTTCTTTTATCTGAAAAGCAGCAGCTTCCGTTATTTGAACAACTTCACTCACAATAAATCCCTCCTTCTTCTGATATGTGAGATAGACAATTTCTCCTTATAGTATATACCAAAGAATTTCACCCGCTCAATTTTCCAGCTCGAAAAAATTAATCTTCCATCTCCTATTTTACCAACATTTAATAAAAATTAGGTTATTATAAGGTATGTAGGTATAATGAACCGAGCAAATAGCCTTAATCTTAAAAGGGCCTCTATATGACAAAAGCATGGAATGTCTTCTGTCGAAAAAACATCAACTACAAAAAGGGTACGCTCTCGATTTGTTAAAGTAGCCAAATATGATACAGATTTTTGTCCCATTTATGCTGATTCCACTATCAACGCCCTCTTCTATAATATTTTTGTTTACCCTCACTGGTATTTTTAAGGTCATTATTCAAATGGCTAAGGACCTCTGGCAGGAAATCAAAGAAGAATCGTGTACAATCAGTGTCGCTCCGCTCAATGGATAATGAATCTTTTCCTATTTTATAACAATCAAAAAGACTACCCCAAAAGGAATAGCCTTTTTGATTGTTATTGATGATTAAAACATTTGATACTCATCAATAAACTTATATATTTTTTCTACCAGTTCATCCGTTGTATCCCCAAAAATCACTTCACCATTTACAAGTGCGTATAAGTTACTGGAACATCTACCACAATGACCCAGACAACCATATTCAATAATATCTAAATTAGGATCGCGTTCTAATCTTTCCAAAGCCTCTTGAGCACCACTGGCTAGATTGCTTACACAAAATTCAATAATCGGATACATTGTTTCACCTCATCGTTATTAACAATTCATCTTATTACATCTTCCATATACAGTCAATATTTACGCACAAAATATAAGCCGATTTTAAGATACCAGTTGTGATTTCCCTTTATATTCGTTATACTTTTGTCGGGGTATGTAAAACAAGAAAATCATTTATTTATTTTTATTCTTATTAAATTGGGGCATATATATTTAATTAAATTTTAAAGGGATTCATTTGGGGGAATCCTATAGTAGGACATTTACTTTTACAAGTGAAATAATTAACAAATTTTTCAAGAGATCAAATAAAGGGGAAAAAAACATATGAAGAATTTAGTCATACTTGGTGGTGGCTATGGTGGTATGCGCATGTTGCAAAGATTGCTGCCTAATCAGCTTCCTGAAAATGTGAGCATCACGCTTATCGACCGTAATCCTTATCACTGCTTAAAAACGGAATATTATGCTTTAGCAGCAGGTACCATTCCTGATCAGCACATCCGTGTTGCATTTCCAGAACATCCTCGCTTGAAGAACGTATACGGAGAAGTACTTTCCATCGATATGGAAAATAAACAAGTTATTTTAGAAAATCAAGAGCCTGTTGTTTATGATGATTTAGTTATTGGCCTTGGCTGCGAAGATAAATACCACAATATTCCTGGTGCAGACACACATACTTATAGTATCCAAACCATTGATAAATCACGTCGCACATATTCAGCATTGAATAATTTAGGTGCTGGTGCAACTGTATCAATAATTGGTGGAGGACTTAGCGGTGTTGAGTTAGCCAGCGAATTGATTGAGAGTCGTTCTGATTTAAATGTTAAGCTATTTGACCGTGGACCACATATTCTATCTGCATTCCCAGAAAGATTAAGTACCTTTGTCGAATCTTGGTTTGATAAACATACAATTGAAATTATTCATCATTCTAATATAACCAAAGTTGAACCAAACCTTCTTTATAATGGCGATGAAGCCGTTCAAAGTGACGTCATCGTCTGGACAGCTGGCATTCAGCCAAGTAAAATAATCCGCGATATGGATATTGAAAAAGACGGTCAAGGTAGAGCAGTACTGACGCCTCAGCATTTCCTTCCATCTAATGATAGCATCTTTGTAGTCGGCGACTGTGCTAGCCTGCCGCATGCACCAAGTGCCCAATTAGCGGAATCACAAGCTGAACAAATCGTCCAAGTCCTTGTAAAAAAATGGGCAAATGAACCACTTCCAGAAAGCTTCCCTACCATGAAATTAAAAGGGACATTGGGTTCCCTTGGGAAGAAACAAGGTTTCGGTCTTGTGGCAAATCGTCCTATTACTGGAAGAGTAGCACGCCTGATGAAATCAGGAATTCTATGGATGTATAAATACCATAACGGTTGATTCAAGATTTCATAAACTGACCCAAGAAGTTGCGACAAGCTTCCAAACGGGTCAGTTTTTTTATTTTCTTTCCATTATATATCCCTTAAGCTTTATATCCGTATTTCTCCATCACTTCCACCACTTTTTTAAGGCGCACATTTCCTTCTGCAACGATTTCATCCTCAATGATGACAAGCGGATAAAATAAATCTTCTTCAATCATCTTTGCTACAAAGCTTTTTTGCTTAATATTTTCTGGAGGATTAAACATATCGATATATGAAATTTTAAAGTTCTGCTCAGGAAACTTTCTCGTTAAAGCAGCTTCTAGCCACTCACACGTATCTTTCGAAGAGGGAAGATTTACACAACTTGCACAAACCTGTTCCGCCCCATATACTTCTATCTCAATTTCTTTCTTTACCATACTCTTCCTCCTTTATTTTAGTTTTTTAGCTTCATTTCGATAACTTTTTAAAACCATTCACCTGTTCCTAGCTTACTTGAATAAGATAGATTATTTTTCCGCAAGCTACAGTTGGATTTTTTACTATCTTCGCATTATAATATGATTAGGAAAGGAGTCGATTGCAATGTCTGACCAAACAATGGAAGCCCAAGTTCAAGATGTTCTAGATAAGCTTCGTCCGTTTCTTCTTCGTGATGGCGGTGACTGTGAACTAGTTGACGTAGAAGATGGAATTGTAAAATTACGATTACTAGGAGCTTGCGGAAGCTGTCCAAGTTCGACCATTACGCTAAAAGCTGGGATTGAGCGTGCTCTTCTTGAAGAAGTTCCCGGCGTAGTGGAAGTAGAACAAGTTTTCTAATAGCCTTTATAATAACGTATAACGTATATTAGCTAGAGTATCACTTCAGCTAATATACGTTCAACCATTTTAGATACACACAGCCAAGAACCTTTTTTGCCTGTTATAGAAATAAAGCTGACTCCTCTTTCGGTCCTATCAATTGAATTGATACGGCTTTTGAAGGGGTCAGCTTTTTTTATAATTAAAGAGTAAGTATATGAAGCAGGTATGGCTCACGATTTAATAAAGTTCAATTCCTTCTTTTCTTCCTCTGATAAGATCGCTGTATGGCTGCCATCGTTATCAATTTGCAACTCTTTCACTTGAAAGTCCGGAAAGATTTCTGTCAAACTTGAAATCACACTGCCTGCTTTTTCGGCAGAGACCAAGCACAGAACAGTGGGACCTGCACCACTTAGTGCAGTACCATACGCACCTTCATTAAGAACAACCTCTTCTATTTGTGCTAAATGAGGCACTAGCCCAGCCCTATATGGTTGATGAAAACGATCATTTTGCATCATTTTACCGACAAGATTCCAATCATTCGACAAGATTCCAGCAAGCAAAACATTGGCTGCCGCACTTCCGTTTATCGCTTCTTTATAGGGAAGCGAATTTGGAAGAACATTTCTTGAATCCTCTGTAAGCAATTCAAAATCAGGAATGACTGCAATTACCTTAACGCCCTCAATTGGAAACGAAAGGACATCTGTTCTTTCCTCTGTATGCAATCCTACAACCAATCCACCGTAAACTGAGGCCCCTGCATTATCAGGGTGCCCTTCAAAGAGAGAGGCATGTCTATTCTTTTCCTCATCAGATAAATGGAGTTCACCTACCAGGTTTGCTAATTCAATACCTGCTACAATGGCAGATGCACTGCTTCCGAGGCCCCTGGCAAGTGGGATTTCACTTGAAACATAAAGGCGACATGGGGAAAGTTCTTTTCCATAAGAAGCTGCCGTTTTCTTGGCAATTTGAACAATATAATTACTATCATCCCCAGGGAAAACAGACATTTCCTCAGACAGCGGGATAACTTCCCAATGGTCT
Source organism: Peribacillus butanolivorans (assembly GCF_001273755.1). Classification (GTDB taxonomy): domain Bacteria; phylum Bacillota; class Bacilli; order Bacillales; family DSM-1321; genus Peribacillus; species Peribacillus butanolivorans. Next base: position 494,683 of record NZ_LGYA01000005.1, on the reverse strand, counting down.
GATAAAGATCCGTGTACTTCTAAGTAAAGTCCTAGGGCCAGGCCGATTGAATCGAACCCTGGTCCTAAATTGGCCGTACTCGCTGGTACACGGATCAAGAACATCTCAGAATCTGCACTCATGCCTGTTTCACACCTTGCAGATGTTCTAAAATAATCTCTTCATCCATTGGCAGTAACGTTGGTTGAATTGTACTTGTATCAACTGCCACATTCGGATCTTTCAAGCCATTCCCTGTTAGCACCGCTACAATCTTGCTTCCCTTTTTAATTTCACCGCTTTTTAATTGTTTATAAATACCTGCAATAGATGCACATGATGCTGGTTCAGCAAATACTCCTTCTTTTTTCGCAAGGAAATGATAAGCTTCCAGTATTTCTTCGTCGGTCACCTCATCAATTTTACCGTTAGATTCGCTTGCTGCTTCCACAGCGAATTTCCAGCTTGCAGGGTTACCAATACGGATAGCTGTTGCAATTGTTTCAGGATTTTCAATGATAGTGTCCCGAACAATCGCAGCGGCGCCTTCCGCCTCGAACCCTCTCATTTCAGGGAGTCCCGTTTGTTTCATCTCATTATATTCTTTAAACCCTTTCCAGTAAGCAGTAATATTCCCTGCATTTCCAACTGGAAGCGCCAAAATATCAGGTGCCGTGCCTAGGGCGTCACAGATTTCGAACGCGGCCGTCTTCTGGCCTTCAATCCTAAATGGGTTTACCGAGTTCACAAGAGTAATTGGTGAACTCTCACTAAGTGAACGAACGATATTTAATGCTTGGTCAAAATTTCCTTCAATCGAGATAACCTCAGCTCCGTACATAACAGCTTGAGCAAGCTTACCCATTGCAATTTTCCCCTCTGGAATAACGACGATACAGCGTAGGTTAGCACGCGCTGCATAAGCTGCTGCAGCTGCTGATGTATTCCCAGTAGACGCACAGATGATTGTGTCACTGCCCGCCTCGATTGCTTTGGCAACAGCCATGACCATTCCGCGGTCTTTAAACGAACCCGTCGGATTCGCTCCTTCATATTTTACATGCAGGTCGATTCCCCACTCTTCAGATAAACGGTTTAGTTTAATTAAAGGTGTGTTTCCTTCTAATAGGGAAAGTGCAGGTGTATTTTCATTTACAGGTAAAAATTCTTTATATTCACTAATTAGTCCTTGCCAGCTCATTTGATGTTCTCTCCTTCAACTCGGTATGTGCTTTTGACTTCTCTTACCATATTGTAATCATGTAATTTCTGCTTTATTTGTTCAAATGCTGCCAAAGAGGCTGTATGTGTAACCAGTACGATTTCGGAAGATTCTTTTTCATCCAGCGGCAGTTGAAGGATTTTGTCGAATCCAACCCCATGCTCTGCAAATAAATTCGTGATTCTAGCTAAAACGCCCACTTCATCCTGTACATGCAACCGGATAAAGAACTTAGCAAAAATCTCAGTAGCATCTTTTAATTGTTTCGGGTACTGCGGTGAAACAGCACTTCGCCCATTAACACCTAGTCTCATATTCTTGATGACCGTTACCATATCTGAAACAACAGCAGTCGCGGTCGGCAGGCTACCAGCCCCTGGTCCGTAAAACATCGTTTCTCCTACAGCTTCCCCATAAACATATACCGCATTATATTCATTATTTACCGATGCTAATGGATGTGCTTCTGGAAGCAAGGCTGGTTGGACGCTTACTTCAACCCTATCTCCAGCTCTAGAAGCCACTCCAATCAATTTCATTGTATAGCCCAGCTTTTTACTGTATCTCAAATCCTCTTCAGAAATCTCAGTAATCCCCTGTACCTCAACATCATGTAAGCCAATATTCATTGAGAAACCAAGAGTCGATAGAATCGCCATTTTTCGTGCCGCATCCAATCCCCCTACATCAGCTGTTGGATCAGATTCTGCAAATCCTAGCTCTTGTGCTTCCTTTAATACGTCTTCATAGGGTCTGCCTTCTTTGCTCATTTTCGTTAAAATGAAGTTCGTCGTTCCATTGACAATTCCCATCATTTTTGTGATTCGGTCAGAAGATAATCCATCAACAAGACCTCGCAAAATCGGTATTCCCCCTGCAACACTTGCTTCATAGAACAAATCACATTGATTCTCAGTGGCCAATTCCAGCAGTTCCGGACCATATAAGGCCATCAGATCTTTATTAGCCGTTACGATATGCTTTTTATTGTTCAACGCTTCTATTAAATAGTTGCGTGTTTCTTCAATTCCGCCCATAACTTCAATAACTACATCAATCTCAGGATTCGAAAGAATATCCTCTGGATTGGAAGTTAACATACTTTTATCAATATCAACAAGGCGCTCCTTCGTCGTATCCTTGACAAGTATCTTATTAATTGATATTGAACAACCTACTTGATGCATGAGCTTGTCCTGATGACTTTCGATAATTTGTACGACTCCTGATCCGACTGTACCTAACCCCAATAACCCGATCGAGATGGTTTTCATATTTGGTTCCCCCTTAAAAACTGTTTACCTGAAGAAAACATTTGTATTTGTATAGTAGACATTATATGTTTTTTTTATTTAATTATCAATAGTTAGAAAATACAGTCTTCAAGATTTTTTTCTTCTATCCCTTGAAAGAGTAAGATCGAATACCCCTAAATTTTTTATGGGAGAACCATATTGATGGATATTACTTAACGGATTTCAAGGATTCATTCGTCCCCATAATTATATGTGGGTTTTGCTCGGGATCCATCCATTTCAACAAACTTAATACATTCTTTTCAGCAGTAGCCGTACATCCCGCTGTCGGCTTAGTTTCTCCTCTCCATATATGAAGAAAGATTGCACTGCCTTTTCCTTTTTTGATGGGATTCATATTATAATTGATGACCGCTCCATATTTATAGAGTTCATGGTTCATCCTTTCAAAAGACTTCCATTTATCAGCAGGATTTCCCGTGTAAGTCTTCCACTTGTTATAATCCTTCGAGGTCTGATCATCAATCCAGTAATCATTTTTGGTTGTTTTCTTATATTTCATTTTCAAATTTGCCGGCTTCGTTTCACTTCCAAAAGCCGTACCAAATGAATATATTCCAATAGGTGATTTTCCGTCGCCCTCTTTTTTACTCTTAGTAAAGCCGTTCTTCCCAATGACGCCCCCCATCTTCTTTAACGCGCGTCGCCATTCGCCTTTTTTCTTCTCATATGTTTGAATTGTCACCTTCGTATCACTCATAGATTTTCCTGTGACAGCTACAACTTGGTTAACATTCTTTCTCGTATCAAATTTCTTCAGAATGGCTTTTTCACTGGAACTGAATACCTCTTTGGCATCTGTCATACTGATATATGCGGTCTTTTTTGAATAGCAAACCTTATACCAGTTTCCAGTTCTCCCACTGACTGATAACTCTTTATTTTTCTTATATGTTTTTAAGGTTTTACTGCCAGCCGACGCCTTTTCTTTCAAATCAGTTGTGCTCTTAATGACAATCTTGAATTGCGCTGCTTCACAACTTGTTTTCGTTTCAGCCTTGGCAGGTATCGATGCTTGGAAGACTAGTAGAAATAAAAGGGTAGCCATCATAATTCTTTTCATGGATTCATCCTTCCTCATCTTGAAGTAAAGTAAATAAATATCAAACTATTCTAAAAAATCTTGTTTTTATCATAACATAGTAAGCAAGGATGAATCATATTTCTTTCCAGTTTTTATCTAAATCCAGTCAATTTGAGGCAAATTATATTGCTTGACCGGGACTTCCGCCAATTCATAAAAATGTTTGAGGAAAGACTCATATTGTTGGGATGATTTCGTAATTGAAGATATCTTATCTTCCAGTTCATTGGATCTTGATTCCGTTGTTTTGGAAAAATACTCTTCGACTGTTTCAAAATAATGAATCGGAAACAGCATTCTCGAATATAACAACCGAGCAGAGAAACTCGAGAACTGCTCTACATTCTGATATTCATGAAAAAAATGCGCAATGCCTCGCTGATAAGTATGTTTGTTTTGAAAATAGTGTTCCCTCACCCATTCTGCCACATCCCTTGTTCCATGGTCGAATACCCAATCAAACGGATTTTTCATCCAATTATTGATTTTCCAGGTATCATGTAAAAATCGTTCATAGCATACCGTTCCACTGTCGACAAGTTGTGGGGTATCATCAATTTCCGTGTCGACTAAATATTGAATCGCATTTTCACCTAATACCATATAATAGGGAAAGGTTTCTACAAATAATTTTTCAAACTGGTTATCCGGATGGGCGTTCAGCTTATCCTTCCAGATCATTTCTAATTGATCAATCCTTTGTTCCCAGAGCTCTTTCCATTTACCAATTCTTGAACATGTTCGAATCGTTTCATTAATATCTCTCCCACGCTGATGAAATCTGGCTAAACGCCGGCCCGGGTTGAAATTTTTCGGACCTTCCAATGCCTCATTAGCAAGGAGAATAAATAATTGCTCATCCGCTTCCGAAACATAACTGCCATGATTTGCAAGGACAAAGGCTGAAACATGACGATCTCCCTGTGAAATCAGATGCTGAGACATTTTATGACGTTCCACTAATTCCTCCTGTTCCACATTTTCTATTGGAACAATGCTGTAAAACATATTTCCAGAACGAAAGCTAGGAAACCGGCTATTGGCTTCCTCTCGCTCTACTTGTATACCGTAATTATTAAAAATGATTTCTTCTATCATAAAATTGCCCCTTTCATCAAATGGATAAAAATAGAAATATTTGGACATTATATACTTATATATATGTGGAATAACCCGTTTTCTGAATGATTATCGAAACCTTATTACGAAATAAAAGCATGTTTCAGGATTTTCATTTTTACTACAGTACTACTAGCGTTAGAACTATCCCTTAAAATATAGAGAAATGGGTGAAGACCATGGCTAATATTGAACAATCAATATCTGAACAAACGGCTCGAAGATGGCTAAGTGAACGGGGAGTGAAACTAGAGGATATTGCAGAGCTTGTCATGTATCTGCAAAAAAGCTACCATGAAAATCTTCAAATGTCTGATTGCCTTCACAATGTCGAACGGGTACTCTCTAAACGCGAGGTCCAAAATGCTATCTTAACCGGCATACAGTTGGATATTTTAGCTGAGAAAAAGTTGCTTGAAGAGCCTCTACAAAGCATCATTGAAATAGATGAAGGACTATATGGAGTCGATGAGATATTAGCCTTGTCGATTGTAAATGTGTATGGATCTATCGGTTTTACGAATTATGGATTTATCGACAAGCAAAAACCCGGTATCTTGAAATATTTAAACGATAAAAGCACAGGTAAGGTCCATACCTTTTTAGACGATATCGTCGGTGCTATTGCTGCTGCCGCATCAAGCCGGCTTGCCCATCGAACTAAAAATGTTGAATAGTGGACACCACCTTTAAAAAATCGGAGATGAATTTTTCCATCTTCACAAATTTCCCCTTAATTTTGAATATATGCTGAAATTTTATGATACATCTAAATTCCAGTTCCATAAAAAAAATCCAGGGCTGCTTTCGCAGGCCTGGATTTTTTTATTCGAAGTGCCATAGGTCGAGCGTGTCCACCACATATGTAGGCTGCTTCTCATATTGCTCTAAGTGTTCTTTTGTTGTTACACCTGTATGTACAAGTAATGTATCGATACCTGCATTAAGGCCAGCCAAAATATCCGTATCATAATTGTCGCCGACCATGATTGTTTCTTCTTTTGGTACACCCAATACTCTTAGCGCCTGCTCTACTATGACGGATTCAGGTTTTCCAATGAATATCGGCTGTACCTGAGTAGAAACAGAGACAACGGACGTCAACGCGCCATTTCCCGGTAAAAGACCCCGTTCAGTAGGGATGGCAATATCACCATTAGTTGAAATGAAAACGGCGCCATTTCTCACTGCAAGGCAGGCTTTTGACAGTTTTTCATAATTAACGCCACGGTCGATGCCCATCACAAGAAAGTCAGGAGATTCATCAACAAGATTCATTCCCTTTTCCTTAAGAGCCTCGATAATGCCTTCTTCACCAACTACATAAACAGATGCATCTTCTTTTTGTTCAGCAATGTAATTCGCTGTAGCCATACTTGTCGTGAATACCTGGTCATCTTCAGTTGAAATACCAAGGCTTCTTAATTTATCCGCTACCTGTGCCGGAGTCCGGGAAGAGTTATTGGTTACGAATAAATAAGGGATATCTCTTTTTCTTAGTTCATTAATAAAACCTGCTGCTTCTGCAATTTGTTCGGTTCCACGGTACATCGTGCCATCTAAATCAATTAAATATCCTTTGTACGATTTCATTTGAATCCCCCCTTACCCAACCAAACTAATTTTTAAAAGCTGAAACAGGGCCCAATTCGTTTGTTAAATAGTTTCTTACCAAATCAGGGAATTGTTTAAATGCATCTATGTTTTCCTCGAATACGGAAAGTAGTTCTTGATGGTTTACTTCAATGAAATCCTGAACTAGCATTTTTCTTAGCGGCAGCACCTTTTTAAATTGTATGGCGATAACTTCGGAAATGACTTTTTCATCATGAAGGATATCAATAATATCTTCGTAACTGCCTGGATCACGCATAATAAAACCATCAATTACTGCATTCCCTACATCCAACACAGAATCGATGGAAGTTTGTATGAGCCTTTCGACGATAAGCTCTGAAAGGTCTCCATCCCAATTATCTTGCCCTTCAAAAAGCCCAAGCTGTTTTTCAAGAAATCCTAAAATCTGTTCAATTTTTTGTCGGTCTACAAAGTACATTCTTTCCAGATCCTTTCTGATCTAAGATGACACATGAATTTTATCTACAGTTGAAGGTCTAGCCTAGTAATAGCCCAGTACCAAATCAACCTTATACCTTGATAATACCATAGCTTCTCCAATACTCTCAATTCCTTGGGCTACAACTACTGACCCATTCTCTTTGGCAATCATGTAATTTGGTCATTTCATCAGAAATTTCATACTAAATACTCTCTCTAAAAAAGTAGTACCTCCATAGGACTCCAAAAATGTCTGTTCCCCTATTGCAGTCACTTTGTTATGATGGAACTACCAAAATGCAGATATGAAGGGAATGATAATGTGGAAGAACGTTTTTATTTATACAATGACGTGGTTGACTCCAAAACCCGGTTTATTAGTTTTATGGGTGAGGAATCAAGATTTGATTTGGCCATTACGACTACCGACCGCTTTTATGGCAAGAAGCTTGTATTAAACATGCAGAGTAACCGTTTCGCAATTATTGGACCGGATGATTTAGAAGAGGAAGGCTATCTTGAACATGCCTTTCAGTTAACAGAAGCAGAAGCAGAGGAACTAAGTCACTTTTTAATGGAAATCGTCTAAATGCTAAAGTTTTTTTCTTTAACGGGAAAACCTACTGAATGTACGATTACATGAGGAGGGTTTACCTTGGAAAAAGAAGAGGAAACATACCACGATTTCTCCAATGTTGAAAAGCAGCGGGATTTTTTACTTCCTGAAGAATTTCCCGAAGGACCTTTTGGATCCACAATAGCACAAGATGCCCCTGTCGAGAATAAAAGTACACCATGGCAGGAAGGACAACGATCTCAAAGTGCCTTTAATTTTGAAAATAAATCATTGCACGAAGACTTACCGCGTAAATATCCTGGTGCTCATCCTACACATGATGATCCGGAAAAGCCTGAACAGCCTCCTTATGAAGGATATGGAAGCTCTTAAAGTTAAAGGCCAGAATGCATTCTGGCCTTTTTTATTTCTTTATTTTTTTCACAACAAAATATGGACAGCCAAAATTGCAGTACTCATATAAATATTCGCTGAGCGTACTTATTTTTGTATCGAAGGTTGCTTTCTGATTAGAATCATCAAAAAATCCGCGCAGTCTCAATTGACCGTAACCCCAATCCCCTACGATAAAATCATACTTCGTTAAAATCTCACTGTATCTGGCTTTAAACGCTTCTTCGTTATAACCTTCTCTTTCGTCTTCGATTATTTCATAGGTCAGGTTATTGATGTTAATCATTCATTTCACCTCTCAAAAATACATTCCTTCTTTAAATTATAACTGATTCCCCATCAATTACTAAGCGAAAATTAGAGAAATATGTTCATCCTAAGGTTACAGGGGGTGTTTTTTAATGAAAAAAACAATAATAGCAGTAGGTTTAATTTCAATTATTGCACTAACCGGCTGTGCTACTAATAAAGATAAAGATCAAGGTATGGGTCCCAACAATAATGCCGATAATCCTACAAATGTAAATAATCCAACTCAATATTATGACGAGGATTATCGTAATCATGACAACAAAAGTGATGATTTTGGTTTTACCCGCACCAATAAAACGACCATTAAGGGCCGTAACATTTCTAATAAAACAGCTACCGTTGACCGTGAACAATTGGCTGATATTATTTCAACACTAAGCGTTCAGCTTCCAAATGTCAATGATGCCGCTACCCTCGTAACTGATGAGGAAGTTCTTGTCGTATATGATACAAATACCAAGAATCGAACCGACACCGCGGATCAAGTGAAGCGTACGGCAATGTCTATCGTCCCCCGCTACTATCATGTTTATGTCAGTGATGATCCAACACTTGCCCAAAATGTCGAAAACTTCGCAACACTGCAGTCCGACAGCAAAGGTGTCGACTATACTATCGAAGAGACCATTAAACGCATGCTAAAGTCACCTCAAGGACACAAAATGAGTGATGTGGAAAACGAGAACGGTGAAATGGTTAACGATAAAAGTGATCATCATGATAACATCCAACAAAAAACGGACAATTTTTAATTATCTTATTTACTGATTAAGAAATGAATAAAATGAAAGGACCGAATATTTTCGGTCCTTATTTCTTTCTATTTCAATAATTCTTCACCTTTAATTTGCTTATGTTTTGCTGCGGCATTAACCTGTTCATCTGCATGATAAGAAGAACGGACAAGCGGACCGGATTCACAATGACTGAAGCCTTTTTCCAGTGCCCTCTCTTTCAATTCATTGAACTCTTCTGGTGTGTAGTATTTCAACACCTTTAAATGTTTTTTAGTCGGTTGTAGATACTGGCCGATCGTCATGATATCCACATTATTCGCCCTTAGGTCATCCATTGTTTCAAGGATTTCCTCCCTCGTTTCACCTAAGCCGACCATTAAACTCGACTTCGTTGGGATCTCAGGATACATCTCCTTGGCTCTTCTTAAAAGCTCCAAAGAACGTTCATATTTAGCTTGCGCCCGCACTCGGTCGGAAAGGCTTCTGACTGTCTCTATATTATGGTTTAGAATGTCAGGTTTAGCATCCATCAATATCTTGATATTATCATACACTCCGCCCATATCTGATGGTAATACCTCAATCGATGTAAATGGATTTTTGCGTCGGATAGCACGAACCGTTTCAGCGAAAACTTCAGCGCCACCATCCTTTAAATCATCACGGGCAACAGCCGTAATTACAACATGTTTTAAATTCATCAATACAACGGAATCTGCAACGCGTTCAGGTTCAGCCCAATCTAATTCGTTTGGACGTCCAGTTGTAACAGCACAAAAGCGGCACGCTCTTGTACAGATCTCACCTAAAATCATAAATGTGGCAGTTCGTCTAACTGCCCAGCATTCATGAATATTCGGACATTTTGCTTCTTCACAAACAGTATGCAGATTTTTCTCCCGCATCATATTTTTTAAACCAATGTAATTCTCATTGGTATTAAGCTTTATTTTTAACCAATCTGGTTTACGAAGAATTTCTTTATTTGTAGCAGACATGAAAATGTCACTCCATTCTATAGAAATTAACACACCCTACTTTAACAATAATAATACATTTAGACAAGTTATAGTGAGTTTCCCATCATTTATTTTTCATGTTTAAAGCTAAATCAGTAAAACTTATAAAAGATAGACAAACTGATGTCTTTATAAATACGGATAGCAATATGAAAGGAGCCTGCCCCGTTGAAAAAAGTATTCCTTTTTACCCTAGCTTGTTTGTGTTTTTTGAATACTCAAAGCCTAGTTGCAAATGCTGCTGACACCCCTGATCCTTATCCAGGGAGAATGGAGCTTTATAAAAACATGGAAACAACTCTCCAAATTCCTTGGTATTATCTAGCAGCAGCTGATCAATATGAGCATAGCCTGAGACTTGCCCGCAGGGACCTAGAGCCGGCAAAGGGCTTAATAGGGATTAATATTGAACCTTCTAAGTGGAGAGGGGCTCTTAATCCCAACTTAAATGATGTAAATCCGCTTACAATCACATTTTTTGATGGATTAGGTCAAGATGGGAATGGTGACGGGAAAGCTGATATTACCAATGATACCGATCGTTTATATGCCTTTGCAAAGTATCTTCTTAATTACGGAACTGACGAAGATAATATCCGGATCGGCCTCTGGAATTATTATAAACGAGATAAAACAGTTAGCATAATTATCGGCAACTCCATGATTTATAAAAAATATGACCGGCTGGATTTGCAGGAGAAAGCTTTCCCTGTTCCAGTAAGGACTCATTATACGTATTTAAATACATGGGGAAGTGCTCGTGGGTGGGGCGGCAGGAGAATCCATGAGGGAACTGATATTTTTGCAGACTATAGCCTTCCTGTACGGTCAACTAGTTATGGAATTGTTGAAATGAAAGGCTGGAATAAATTCGGAGGGTGGCGAATTGGTATTCGTGATTTAAATAATACGTATCATTACTTTGCCCATTTAAGTGGTTTTTCTGATGGATTAAAAGTCGGCCAAATCGTTGAGCCTGGCCAAATAATCGGTGGTGTCGGCAGTACGGGTTATGGTCCTCCAGGTACATCCGGTAAATTCCCCCCACATCTTCATTACGGAATGTACAAAGACAACGGAATAACAGAGTGGAGCTTCGACCCCTACCCTTATTTAAAGATGTGGGAAAGGAAAGATTTAGCGAAAAAGCAAAAGTGAGCAGCGGGAAATTTCCCGCTGCTTTTTTTTGAAACGAACATAAACCCCTGAACTTTATGCATAAGTATTAGTAAAGGGGGCTAAAGCGTGTTCCGAAAAAGATTTCGCCCAAAAAAATTCCGAAAAAAGGGACCTCTTCCTACCCGAAAAGTATTTCTCTATTCTTTTATCCTTTTTATCATATCGAGCATCTCTACACTCTGGTATGTTGATAAAGCAATCGAACCCGTTATCATGAGCGTGGCTGAAAAAGAAATCACGCGTATTGCTACAGAAACGATTCATGAAGCTGTTGATGAGAATATATCAAAGGTTGATATGAAAGAAATGATCACTACCAGCAAAGGCGGTGAGGGGGCCCCTTCTTCTTACAGCTTCAATCCAACGATTTATAGTGAATTGAGATCCAACATTACTAAAGATATTCAAAATAAACTAGGAATCAAAAAAGGAAACCCTTTTACTGAAACCGGCAAAGCGAAACTCAATGATGAACAATATAAAAGCGTTGTGTACTATATACCTCTTGGTGTAGTTACCGGAAATAACCTTCTTTCAAATTACGGACCTGAGATTCCTGTGAAAATGTCTGTCATTGGAAACGTTGAATCAGATTTAAAGACCAAACTGACCAACGCTGGTATCAATAACATTTATTATGAATTAACCGTTGATTTTAATGTCAATATTCAAATTGTCATCCCCTCACTATCTGAGGAAACTAAGGTGAGTCAGGAAGTAAAGGTTGGAGATATACTGATTAATGGTGACGTACCTAGTTATTACAGCAACGGAAGCGGCTCAGTCCCTCCGGCCATTATGAAGGATAGCAAGGAATAAAAAAACAGCTTAACCAGTAACAGGTTAGGCTGTTTCTTGTATGTTTAGGCATTTCCTAATCAGCAAGTGCAGGTTTTTCTTCAAATTCACTTCATAGGGCTCTACTATCTGTTCACCATTTTCCTCAAGGATTCGTATCATGGGACGGTCTCCTATTCCCTCATTTTGAGCAGTCACGACCCCTTTTCTCCCATCATTCAATTCAATAAATAGTCCATTTGGGTATATAGCAACCGCCCGGCGGAAAGCCTCAATGATCGTATTATCAAACTTCCTTCCTGCTCCGGCATAAAGAATTTCCAAGCCCTCATGCGGCATCATAGCCTTGCGGTAAACCCGGTTAGACGTAACGGCATCAAACACATCAGCCACGGCAATAATCTTACCGAAATAATGGATTTCATCCCCTTTGATACCACGGGGATAACCAGATCCATCTAATCTTTCGTGATGCTGATAAGCACAATTCGCAACTAGGAGTGATACAGTGTGTACATTTTTTATAAGTTGGAACCCATAATCGGCGTGCTTCTTGATTTGCTCAAACTCATCTTCTGTTAACTTACCGGTTTTTCGTAAAGTATCCACAGGGACAAGTATTTTCCCGACATCATGCAAGATCGCTCCAAGCCCAAGAGCTTCTAGATTCTTTTTATTTATGTTCAATTCCATCCCAATTGCCAGTGTATATAAGGTCACATTAAAGGAATGAGTAAAAATATAATCATCATATGTATAAACATCAGCCAATAAAGTCAGTAACTCTTTATTCCTGTTCAACTCTTCCATGATGTTTCTTACTATTTGAGTGAACTTAACGTTGGCCTTCTCTATCGTAAACGAACCATCCAGCTTCATATTTTTTTTCAAGTCCAGAAAAGTGCTTTCTATCGTTTGAATAGCGTCTCGCCTTAATCCCCCAGCGATTGTAGGCGCAGGAATAATGTCATCCGTCCTTGAGTCTTGAATGTAGACAAAGGGAATATTAAGGAAAACCAGTCGATTAATCATGTTCTGCGTTAATGTTAGGCCCTCAGCCAATAGGATATTACCCCGCTCATTATAGATGCTTTTTCCGAGCTTGGCTCCTGGGGTGAGAGACTCTGTAATAGATAGCCTCATAATTATACTCCGTTTCCCCATTCAAGATTTGTAAATCCACGTTCATATTCCTTTATAAGGATTATCGGACAATATCTAGAAAAATCAATCCGTTATTGTACATATTTGTAAAAAAATATTGATTTATCTAGTTGAATTAAAAACAAGGCTCCCTCTAGATAAAGGAAAGCCCTCCTGATTAAATCATTTTCATTAATGCCTTTTTTCCAATCATCCCTGGATGAATGCCCTTTTCCGCGGCCTCCCATGTAACCGATTCAAGTGGTGCATCTAAAAGCTCTTCAATCGACTTAACACCAGTTGCCCTTCCTGCAAGGATCTTACGATTTTTCAATTTATCATTTAGTAGTCCGATATCTAGAGCACCGCACATTATATACCCTTTTTCGGACGCGACAGCAAGCAAATTGGTTTTGGGCAGTTGGACAGAAATAGCTAGGAATGTATGATTTTCAAGTATTATTGGCATCATGTTAATCAATTGGTTTCGCCCCTTTCTTCCCCATACTTTATGAAAAAAAGGGAGAAACCGTGTTTATAGCCTATTCATTCGGATATACTTTTTTCAACTTCCATAATAGGATATCCCGTAAAAATTCCGGCAATAAGTAATCTTTTCGATTAGAGCGCTGGATACTTGGAAAGAAGTGCCCAAACGTGAACATATCCGGTATCGCAAGTTTATAGGACTTATGAGGCTGAAGCTTTTCCCCATTTATAAGAATCTCTTTTACTATTCCTTTTGTAACTTCTTTAAATTCTATTTGATCATAATGCATGACTCCCATGATTTTCCCACGGAAACCGAACCCCTTTACCTGAATATGAGGCCACTCCTCATTTCTCGATTGCATTAAGATTTCCTTTAATTCATTACCGTTAACCTCAACGATGCATGGATTAATCGGGTGTGGACAGATTCGATGAATATCCCCTTTTGTGACAGGTCCCTTTAACAAACCATCAAGTAGCAGGCCTGCATTCAAAAAGGTACAATCTGCCTCACTCCACTCCCTTAAAGCCTCCCCAAGGATTTCAGTAAGCGGACTAACTTTAAACCATTCATTTTCCAAAGACTCGGGTAAGTTTACTGCGACTTGTTGAAGAGTCTCTCCTCCGGCCTGGTACATCTCTTCAATCCAAGATCGTTCATTCTCTAATTCTGGAAGATCGTTTGTATCATAGAGCATAGCCCTCTTTTTACAGACTTTCATTTCTTCATTGACGGACATTTCTACCTGTCCAATAAAAAAGCCATATTTCCCAGCACCACAAAGAAGCGTATTATTGACTAATTTGCCTTGATGAAGTATGTGATGGGTATGTGCACCAAGAATGACATCAATCTCGGGAAAGTCCTCTGCCATTCTTTCGTCATCATGAATGCCTAGGTGGGAAAGTATGATGATTGCATCTGCTTCACCTTTAATCTTATGTAGCTGTGTCTTTAATTCCGCAAATGGTTCGGTTAGTTCCCAACCCATAGCTGAATAAAACTTTTGAAAATAAGCAGTCAATCCTATCATGGCAATCTTTGTACCTTTTGCCGTCGTATGTATCCAATAAGGCAGCGCCCATTCCGGTCTTTCATTATTCTGGTTATAGATATTGGCTGCCAGCACTTGGAACTTTGCATTCTCATATAAGGAGTCTAACGCTTCATGCGGCAAAGTGATTCCTTCATTATTGCCGATTGTTACATATTGATAACCCGCTTCATTCAGCAGTTCAATATTCCCTTTCCCTAAAGTACCTTCTGTATATGGGTGCCAGCGATCAACATGATCTCCTATATCTAGTATGATCGCTTCTTCTCCCGTTTCTTGATGAAGTTGTCTTCTTTCTTTAAGAAACTTATCAATACGAGGCCAGTTTTCAAAATGACTATGAAGATCATTGGTGTGATATATATGAATGATTTCTGACATTTTTTCCTCCTCGTTATCCTGTAATACCTTGGTATATAAGACGTAGACCAATGATTATCAGCACAATTTTCAACATTTTTTCGAGCGATGTACTTTTTAAGCGTGTATTAATAAATGCACCCAATTTTGCGCCAAACCAGGCTCCGGGAATAAGGGCAAAAGCATATGGCCAATTTACATTACCAAGCGAAATATGTGCAATCGAATTAGTAATGGAAGACAGAAACACCATGAACATCGACGTCGCTACAGCCATATGCGGCGGGAAGAAGAACATCAGTATCATTACTGGAACCATTAAGGAACCTCCGCCAATCCCAAATAAACCGGAACTGAATCCAACGACTAAAGCAATTAATATCGCTACCAGAGGGTAATATCCATAAGAAGATACTTGTCCATTTTTATTTTTATACGTTTTTACGACCTTCCCTGTTCCAGGTTTGAATACCATAGGCTTCAGGCGGCCTTTTACTAATAAAACCAAAGCCATTAATACCATGAAGATTCCAAAGTACAACGAAAAGGCTTCCACATCAAGGTTTTTATTAACATAGGCTCCAATTATTCCTCCAGGAGCACTGCCTATAAAGAAAATTAAGCCAGCCTTATAATCGACTACTTTATGCTTCATATAGGATAAAGTAGAAGATAACCCGGTAAAAATCATAATAACAGTTGAAACACCGACGGCGACTTGAGGTGTTAGTTCATCGATAATATCTGTCGATGTACCTAGAAACAAAAGGGAAGGTACTATGATTATGCCGCCACCCAGGCCAATGAGAGCGCCGATTGAGCCTGCTAATAACCCGATACCCACTAATACTAACCATACCATGAAGAAATCCGCCTTTATCTGTTTGTGGGCCTCGCGATCCCTTACTAGTTTGTCACATCAGCTAATTTATTAATTATATAATGACGCTTAAAACAAACCAAGCTGCTTAGGGGCTAGCCCTTCATATTCTATACCAAGCATCTCAATCATCTGCTTGGCATTATCTGCGGCATCTCCGCCTGAGTTATTATTGAAAAGGACATATATATCCTTACTCTGTTTTTCTAATTTCCTGATTTTCTCCACCCATTCGGTCAATTCCTGATGATTGTATCGGTATAAATAACGAACTTCCCGCCAATTATCCCCTGAAGAAGGCTTTTGCCAACCATGGATATTGCGGCCATGAAGGCGAACTAAGGTTTTATCTGGATGTATAGACTCGAGCACAATAGGAATGGACCCTTCTCCTGCCTGCGGCTCATCACATACAGTATGAATCCAACCTTCCTTTTGGATAAAGTCCAGGGTTTGCTGATACATGTTGGGTCTGTACCAGCTTCGATTCCGGAACTCAATAGCTACTGGAGTATCCCCCATCTCTGCTTTGCACCACCGTAAATAGTTTACATTCTCCCGCTTACAATCAAACCATGGTGGAAATTGAAACAGCACCATTGCTAGCTTGCCGGCTTTTTGATAGGCTTCAAGAGAGTCACGGAAAGCTTTAAACATTTCTTTTTTATTTTCAAAAGGAATTTCTCCACGCTGATGCCCTGTCATCCCTTGATAGGCTTTTACAACAAATTGAAAAGGAACCGGTGTCTCGGATACCCACTTTTCGCTGTTCCTCTTAGGCTGGACCGCATAAAACGAAGCGTCCACCTCCACTACAGGAAAATGAGCCACATACTCTTTCAGCTTATCACGTTGGGACACCCCGTCACGATACAAACTATCATGATCACCCCAACCAGTCACCCCAACATAAATCATCTGCACCACTCCTTTTAGGGGTCAGACCCCATTTCCCGAATTATTTCCCAAAAGAAAAAGCCTGCCGGATCTACCTGGCAGGCTTTTTATATGAATCGGTTATTCTAAAATGCACTACAGGCAAATTAGTCGGTTATTATCCGATTGAGCCTTCCATTTCGAACTTGATCAGACGGTTCATTTCAACCGCATATTCCATTGGAAGTTCTTTTGTAAATGGTTCGATGAAGCCCATAACGATCATTTCTGTTGCTTCTTGCTCGGAGATTCCGCGGCTCATCAGGTAGAACAATTGCTCTTCTGATACTTTGGATACCTTCGCTTCATGTTCAAGAGAAATGTTGTCATTCAGGATTTCATTGTAAGGGATTGTATCAGATGTAGACTGATTATCCATGATTAATGTATCACACTCAATGTTAGAACGAGCTCCATCCGCTTTACGTCCAAAGTGAACGATACCACGGTATGTTACTTTTCCGCCTTGTTTAGAAATTGATTTTGATACAATAGTTGAAGATGTATTTGGCGCAAGATGAATCATTTTTGCTCCAGCATCTTGGTGTTGGCCTTTTCCAGCAATAGCAATAGATAATGTCATACCACGAGCACCTTCACCTTTTAAGATGACAGCAGGATATTTCATTGTCAATTTAGAACCAATGTTTCCATCAATCCACTCCATTGTTGCATTTGCATCACAAACCGCACGTTTCGTAACCAGGTTAAACACGTTGTTTGCCCAGTTTTGAATCGTTGTGTAACGGCAGTAAGCATCTTTTTTAATGATGATTTCAACAACTGCACTATGAAGAGAGTTAGTTGTATAAACAGGTGCTGTACAACCTTCTACATAGTGAACAGATGCTCCTTCATCCACAATGATTAGCGTACGTTCGAATTGACCCATGTTTTCAGAGTTGATTCGGAAATATGCTTGAAGCGGAGTATCTACTTTAACACCTTTTGGTACATAGATGAAAGATCCGCCTGACCATACAGCTGAATTCAATGCCGAAAACTTATTATCAGTAGGCGGGATTGTTTTACCGAAATGCTCACGGAAGATATCTTCATTTTCACGAAGTGCAGAGTCCGTATCTTTAAACACGATACCCAAATCTTCTAATTCTACTTTCATGCTGTGGTAAACTACTTCGGATTCATATTGAGCAGAAACACCTGCTAAATATTTTTGTTCTGCCTCAGGAATTCCTAATTTATCAAAAGTTTGTTTGATTTCGTCAGGTACTTCATCCCAAGATTTCTCTGATTTCTCTGATGGTTTAACATAGTATGTGATTTCATCAAAGTTCAAGCTTTGCATGTCGCCGCCCCATTGAGGCATTGGCATATTGTAAAAATGCTCCAATGATTTCAAACGGAAATCAAGCATCCATTGCGGTTCATCCTTCATTCGAGAAATTTCTTCCACGATTTCTTTTGTCAGACCACGCTTTGAACGGAAGATGGAAACATCTTTATCCGCAAAGCCATATTTATAATCACCAATTTCAGGCATTTTCTTAGCCATAGCTCGTATTCCTCCATTTCAAATGGCTGAATCTACAACAGCTCATTTTAATTAATTTATTCCTTTAATCCCTTTTCCATGGCTTTCCAAGCTAGAGTTGCACACTTGATACGGGCTGGGAATTTCGAAACGCCTTGAAGGGCTTCAATATCCCCAAGGTCAATCTCATCATCATATTCTTTTCCTTGTATCATTAAGGAAAAAGTCTGGGACATTGCTAGAGCGGTATCAACGTCTTTGCCCTTAATGGCTTGAGTCATCATAGAAGCTGAACTCATGGATATTGAACAACCATCACCATCGAATTTAACATCGCTGACTTTGCCATCTTCAATCTTCATCGTTAAACGAATCCGATCGCCGCAAGTTGGATTATTCATATCGATTGTCATGCTACCATCTTCTAGCATACCCTTATTACGTGGCTTCTTATAATGATCCATAATGACTTGACGGTAAAGTGTATCTAAGTTATCAAAAGACATTACTGAAATACTCCTTCGTTTTAACAAGCCCGGACACAAGCTTATCAATATCTTCTTCCGTGTTGTAGAGATAGAAACTTGCTCTTGCTGTCGATGATACGTCAAGCCATTTCATTAATGGCTGTGCGCAGTGATGACCGGCACGGACAGCAATTCCATCTGCATCAAGAACGGTAGCGACGTCATGTGGATGAACGTCATTAATATTAAAGGTTATTACACCCGCACGCTTTTCTGCATCTTTAGGACCGTAAATAGTCAGCCCTTCAACTGCAGACATTTTCTCCATTGCATAAGCTGCAAGTTTATGTTCATGCCGTTCAATATTATCCAAGCCGATTTCTTCTAAGAAATCAATTGCAGCCCCAAGGCCAACTGCGCCGGCAATGATTGGGGTACCGCCTTCGAATTTCCACGGGAGTTCTTTCCATGTAGACTCATACAAACCTACAAAATCAATCATCTCTCCGCCAAATTCAATCGGCTCCATTTTTTCAAGAAGTTCTTTTTTACCATATAATACGCCGATACCTGTTGGACCGACCATTTTATGACCTGAGAAGGCAAAGAAATCACAATCCAAATCACGAACATCCACTTTTAAATGCGGCGTGCTTTGTGCCCCATCCACAACCATGACAGCATGGTGTTCGTGAGCAATTTTTGCGATTTCCTTCACAGGGTTGATAACACCAAGCACATTGGAAACCTGCATAATGGAAACGATTTTCGTTGCATCTGTAATTGTAGCCCTCACATCATCAAGGGAAATCGTTCCATCCTTTTGAAGCGGAATATATTTCAGTACAGCACCTTTTTCTTTAGCCAACTGCTGCCACGGAATAATATTACTGTGATGCTCCATGTAAGAGATAACAATTTCGTCGCCCTCTTTTACATTTGCTCCACCGTAACTTCTTGCTACAGTATTTAAAGAAGTTGTTGTTCCTCTTGTAAAAATGATTTCTTCTGTAGAAGAAGCATTAATGAATTTACGCACCTTTTCACGTGCACCTTCATACGCATCCGTAGCTTTTGTTCCAAGTGTATGCACCCCGCGGTGAACATTCGAGTTGTATCCGCGGTAATATTGCTCAATCGCTTCAATCACTGCAGCCGGTTTTTGAGAGGTTGCAGCACTATCTAAATAAACTAATGGCTGACCATTGACTTCTTGATCTAATATCGGAAAAAGCTTACGAATTTCGTATGGGTTCATTACTGTACTTTCCTTTCAATGACCGCTACTAATTGTTTTTTAACTCCTTCAATTGGAAGCTGGTTAACAACAGGGGCCAAGAATCCGTGAATGACAAGTCTTTCTGCTTCTTTTTTAGTAATACCACGACTCATTAAATAATAAAGTTGAAGCGGGTCAACACGTCCGACAGAAGCGGCATGCCCAGCCGTTACATCATCTTCATCAATTAAAAGGATTGGATTGGCGTCTCCGCGTGCTTTTTCACTTAACATCAGTACGCGTGATTCTTGTTCAGCATTGGCCTTTGTAGCACCATACTCAATTTTCCCAATTCCATTAAAAATGGAGGATGCTCCGTCTTTCATAACACCGTGCTTAAGGATATAGCCCTCAGAGCGTTTGCCATAATGAATAATGGCTGTCGTAAAGTTTTGTTTTTGTTCCCCGCGGCCGACTACAACGGTTTTAGTATCACCGTGAGAGCCATCGCCCATTAGATATGTTGTGTTATCTGAAATCGTATTTCCATCGTTCATTAGGCCAAGTGCCCACTCAATACGAGCGTCACGTGCTGCTACTCCACGGCGGTTAACATATGTCGTAAAACCTTTCGAAAGGGTATCAACTGCTCCATATTCCACTTTAGCATTCGCATTTGCAAATACTTCAGTTACGATGTTAGCAATACCTTCGTTAGACTCAACGCTTGAGAAGTAGTTCTCTACATATGTTACAGAGCTATTATCTTCTGCCACGATTAAAACATGGTTGAAAAGTGTAGTTTCAGGGTTATCCAACAAAAATACTGCTTGAATTGGATCTTTGATCTCTACATTTTTTGGAACATAAAGGAATGCACCACCGTTAACTAATGCAGCATGTAATGCTGTTAAACGGTGCTCATCTATTTTAACTCCGTCCTTCATGAAATATTTTTGTACGAGCTCAGCATGGTCACGAGCCGCTGTAAAAATATCAGTGAAAATAACGCCTTGTTCTTTTATTTTTGCTGACAAATTAATATGTGCCGGCGTATTATTGCGTTGAATGTATAAGTTTTCATTTCCTTCAATGATGGATTTAATTTCTTCCGGAAGCTCATCTAAAGAGGTAAAAGTTTCACTTTCAACTGTATGAGTCTTGAAAGAAGTAAAATTCCATTTATCGATTTTTGTTTTATCCGGCTTTGGCATTGGGAGCTTTTCTAATTCAGAAAACGCTTGAATTCGAAGCTCAGATAGCCAAGCTGGCTCATTATTTTTAGTTGAATAAGAGCTTATGTCCTCTTGTTCAAACGGTAATTTCGTTTCTGTAGTCATTGCAAATCCTCCTACTTACGCTTCTTCGCCAACAGTTTCGTCTTCAATGCCTAATTCTTGTTTGATCCAATCATAACCTTCTGCTTCTAAACGTGCAGCTAGTTCAGGCCCGCCTGATTTTACAACACGGCCTTGCATCATTACATGTACGTAATCAGGAGTGATGTAATTTAATAGACGTTGGTAGTGAGTGATGATTAAACATCCAAAGTCTTCTCCGCGCATTTCGTTGATTCCTTTTGAAACGACTTTAAGAGCATCGATATCTAGCCCAGAGTCAATTTCATCTAAAATAGCGATTTTTGGCTGAATCATCATTAATTGAAGAATCTCGTTACGTTTTTTCTCTCCACCGGAGAATCCTTCATTTAAATAACGTTGCGCCATATCTTCATCCATTTCAAGGAAAGCCATTTTTTCGTCCATTTTACGGATGAATTTCATCAATGAAATTTCATCGCCTTCTTCACGACGTGCATTGATAGAAGAACGTAAGAAGTCAGCATTTGTAACACCACTGATTTCGCTTGGATATTGCATAGCAAGGAAAAGACCAACACGTGCGCGCTCGTCAACTTCCATTTCCAATACGTCTTCACCATCGAATGTGATGCTGCCGCTTGTTACTTCATATTTAGGGTGACCCATAATTGCTGAAGATAAAGTGGATTTACCAGTTCCATTTGGTCCCATGATTGCATGGATTTCTCCGCCTTTTACTTCAAGGTTAACCCCTTTTAAAATCTCTTTACCCTCAATTGATACGTGAAGATCTTTAACCGTTAATGTAGAAGCTGACATAATAATACCTCCGTGAACTAATTCCTATTTTATTACCAGAAAGTAAAAACTACTTTCTTTACTATTTATTTTTCATAAAAGCATTCTCACTTTATTCTCATTCCAATTTTATAACAAATCCAATTTGGAATCAACTAATATAGATAGGGGTTTCCACTTCTTTCATGATGAAAACCTGTCCTATTGTTACAAATCCCACTGTTATAGGCTATTTACAGCAAATAGAGCCTTATTTTAGCTTTTCTTATTTAAAACTTATTATTCAACAAACCTTCGTTCTTATTAATATATGTCTAAAAAACCTTAATTGGAAGGTACGTATTACCTTTGTTAAAGAAAAAAAGGTCTGCTAGGTGTTATGTAAGTTAATCTAATAAGGAAACCCTTATTTTCTAGACCACTTATCATTTTACCTCTACAGACCGATCTTTTAAAGACTCTTTTATATGCTTAACCGTGAATTTTACGTTGTAGGTCAATGACCATTTTGTTGCACTTTTCATGTTCCTTATCTCGTTCTTTCTCAACCTCGATACGGAGGTCTAAATTTCTGCTGTACTCATTATAGCCAATCCCATGTGATAACTGCATCGCTTTTTCCATTTCGCTTGTTACATTTAAATCTAAAGTATTGATAGTGAACCATCCTTTCAAATTTGTGAATCACTTTATTACTCTATTAATTCTATACCCTTAGTTTTCATCTTTAAACTTGAACTACCCACCACTTATCGACCTTACGGTCTGATTGTAGTGGGGGATTCCTAAGAACATTAGCCTATCGGCCAATTTTTAATTAGGCTACTCCCGTAGTTCCTACGGTTAGAAGCCTTATGGCTTCATTCATTAGATTGAGTCCTG
>NZ_LGYA01000005.1:441101-471515 GCF_001273755.1 Peribacillus butanolivorans | reverse complement strand
CTGCTTCATTTCTTCACAAATATACCAGTAGGCATCTTTCTCCTTTTGTTTGCCTAAAAAGAAGTTATAGACAAAACGGGAGCAGCCGATCGTTTTATTGATTAGAACTAGTTGTTCTTTAGTTGGATAGATTCGAAATTTATAAGCTTTGTTTACGACCATTGGTTTCACCTCCCCTTATAGTTATTATTACCCAGAGAACATACGTTTGTCAAAGGGTACTTTGGACCAACCGCCATTCATCTCCCCCTTACCGTTGGGCTCTCGCCCTTCTCACGCTTGAAGAGGGAGTCTTCTGGCGGGAAATGATAAAAAAACGACCTGAAGATTTCCAGGTCGTTCTTTATCATAAATTATTTAGTTGGTACGACTGCACCTTTGTATTCCTTTAGAATAAAATCTTGAATTTCTTTAGAATGTAATACTTCTACTAGCGTTTTGATTTCTTCTTTATTTTCATCACCTTTGTTAACAGCAATAACGTTTACATATGGTGATTCAGAGTCTTCAATAGCAATTGAATCTTTAAGCGGATTCAATCCAGCGTCAATCGCATAGTTAGAGTTGATTAGAACGGCATCCCCTTCGCCACTCTCATAAATTTTCGGAAGTAAAGATGCTTCATAATTCGCATCAAATTTAAGTTTTTTCTTATTTTCAACAATGTCTTTTGTTGTAGCTGTCGTTTTATCGATGCCTTCTTTTAATGTAATCAGGCCATTTTTTTCTAATAGAGATAACGCACGTCCGTGGTCAGCAACAGAGCTACTCATAATAATTGTTGCGCCTTCCGGAAGTTTATCAATGCTTTTATATTTTTGTGAATATAGAGCAATCGGCTCGATATGAATTCCACCAGCATTAACGAAGTCATATCCATTTTCTTTAATTTGCCCCTCTAAATATGGAATATGTTGAAAGTAGTTAGCATCCAATTCTTTATCGTTTAAAGCCTTATTCGGTAAAACATAATCTTGGAACGGTTTAATTTCCAACTCAATTCCTTTTTCTTCAAGAAGAGGTTTAGCTTTTTCAAGAATCTCAGCATGCGGAACATTGGATGCACCTACAACTAATTTTTTCGTTTCCTTTTCTGTATCGCTGCCGCTGTTGTCCTTATCGGTTCCACAAGCAGCAAGAGCAATCGATAAAACAAGTACTAATGCAAATCCTAAAAACTTTTTCATCCTATTCATCTCCCTTTATCTTTTGTCTAATTTAGATGTAATCACATCTCCAATAATTTGAATAATGAAGACGATAATTAGTATAACAATCGTCGCTACAAGTGTAACGTCATTGTGATTCCTTTGATAGCCGTCTAGATAGGCCAGATTACCAAGCCCGCCTGCACCGATAACCCCTGCCATTGCGGTATATCCAACCAATGCAATCGATGTTACCGTAATCCCTGAAATTAATGCTGGCATCGATTCTGGAAGAAGTACCTTCCAAATGATCGTGCTCGTTTTCGCTCCCATTGATTTAGCCGCTTCAATTACACCTTTATCGATTTCACGGAGGCCGATTTCAACCATACGTGCATAAAATGGTGCCGCCCCGATAATAAGGGCTGGTAATGCTGCATTCTCACCGATCATAGAACCGACAAGCAATTTTGTGAAAGGTATGAGTAACACAATTAAAATAAGGAATGGAATAGAACGGAAAATATTAACGATAGCACTCATGATCGAGTTAATTACCCGATTTTCCCACATATTACCTTTCCCTGTTAAAAACAGGACTAACCCTAATAGTATGCCTATAAAAAAGGTTGCTAGTACTGAGATACTAGTCATATAAAGTGTTTCTTTTGTTGCTTCAATAATGTCTTCCCAATATACATTCGGTAATAATTCTTCAAGCATGAGTCATCACCTCCACGCCTACATGCTGTGCTTTAATGAATTCGATTGCGCGGAGCATTTCATCCTCATTGCCATCAAGGTGGATAAATAACGTTCCATATGAACCACTTCTAGTTTGAGATATTTTTCCTTGAACGATATTGACATCCAACTCAAAGTTACGTACCAGCTTAGTAATTAACGGACTCTCTGCATGATCTCCTACGAACGTCAATTGAATTACTTTTCCTGCCGGATAGCGTTCCAGCAAGTGTTCCATTGTTTCTTTTGTTTCTTCAGGCTCTGTTACCTGTTGAACGAAACGCTTCGTCATTTGTTCTTTCGGATTCTTGAAGACTTCCAGGACAGGTCCTTGTTCAACTACTTGACCATTTTCCATTACTGCCACGCGGTGACAAATTTTACGGATGACGTGCATTTCATGTGTAATCAAAACAATCGTTAGACCAAGACGCTTATTGATGTCCACAAGCAATTCAAGTATTGAATCGGTTGTCTGCGGGTCTAAAGCAGACGTCGCTTCATCGCACAGTAGCACTTTAGGATTGTTAGCCAGAGCCCTAGCAATACCGACCCTTTGTTTTTGCCCTCCGCTTAATTGCGAAGGATATGCCTTTTCTCTTCCTTCAAGCCCAACTAACTTAATTAATTCATTCACACGCTTGATACGTTCGTTTTTCGAAACCCCTGCAATTTCTAGAGGAAACGATATATTCTCCTGAACGGTTCTAGACCATAATAAATTAAAATGTTGAAAGATCATGCTGATTTCTTGTCGAGCTTTACGTAGTTTAGCACCTTTGATTTTGGAAATTTCTTTATCAGCCACCACAACGGATCCTTCTGTTGGTGTTTCCAATCCATTAAGCATCCTGATCAAAGTACTTTTCCCTGCTCCGCTGTAGCCAATAATACCGAAAATCTCGCCTTTATTTATTTCAACATTAACATTATTTACAGCCTTAATCGTGTCGCTGCTTCCTTTTCCTGTTCGGAATAGCTTACTAACTTTTGTCAATGTAATCATTAATACTCACCTCTTTTATCCAATAAAACCTATGAACTTAGTTGATTTATCTTCATTATCAGCCTGTAAATATGATTTAAAACCGTTTTTCAATATTGCTATACATGTAAAGGTTTTCCCAAACTAAATAGAAAAAACCTTTCTGCATGAGCAGAAAGGCAGGTGAAAAAGCAGGCCTTTCTCTCATCTTCCAAAGCGATTAAACTTTGTGTGAATTGGCACCTTTCCAAGGAAATTTCCTTGTCGGTTGCCGGGTTTCATCGGGCACATCCCTCCACCTCTCTTGATAAGAGCTAATATATAGAATATTTGTACATCATTAAGTTCTTTAGTATGGAGAAATTTTATCATAGATAAAAAAGGAGCGCAATGTATAATATTTCTAGGAAAGAATGAACAGGTCTTTTTTATTAAACAGTTTTAGAAGTTAAGGAGACAATATTCGTCGCTTTTTCAATTGCCTGCTCTAAATCTTCTATTAAATCCTCTACGTTTTCAATACCAATCGATATGCGCACTTGATCAGCACTTACACCCGCTTTTGCTAAACCTACATCATTTAATTGTTGATGGGTCGTACTAGCAGGGTGGATAATTAAACTTTTAGCATCCCCTACGTTGGCTACATGCGACCATAATTCTACCGAATTGATAAGTTTTGCTCCAGCATCGCGTCCACCTTGAATTCCAAAAGTCACAACAGCTCCTGCTCCCTTAGGCAAATATTTATCCGCCAGCGCTTTATCAGGGTGACTTCCATTACTAGGGTGCGAAACCCAGTTCACAGCAGGATTATTTTCCAAATATTGAATAACAGACTTAGTATTTGAAAGATGCTCTTTCATTCTCACATGCAACGTTTCTAGCCCCAGCGTAAACTGGAACGCGCTTTGAGCACTTAACGTCGGCCCTAAATCACGAAGTAATTGCACACGCGCTTTTGTGATAAAGGCAGCAGGACCGACTGCTTCAGAGTATACAATCCCATCGTAGCTTGGATCCGGTTCCGTAAAGCCAGGGTAGTTTGGTGAGTTCCAGTCAAATTTGCCCCCATCCACGATGATGCCTCCTAAGGTGGTTCCATTTCCCAAGAGCCATTTTGTAGCAGAGTGGATGACAATGTCCGCTCCAAAATCAATTGGCCGGCAAAGGTACGGGGTAGCAAAGGTATTATCGATAATGAGTGGTATACCCGCATTGTGAGCGATGTCCGCTACAGCTTCAATATCAAGAATCCTTAGACTTGGATTTCCAATTGTTTCCGCAAATATAGCCTTCGTTCTAGGAGTGATGGCTTTTTTGAAATTTTCAGGGTCATCAGGAGAGACGAACTTCACTTTTATCCCATATTTAGGAAGAGTATTTTCAAAAAGATTATACGTACCGCCATATAATGTAGAGGCGGACACTATTTCATCTCCTGCACCAGCAATATTTAGGATTGACAGTGTAATGGCAGCCATCCCACTTGCTGTTGCCAGTCCGCCGATACCACCTTCCAACAAGGCCATTCTTTCTTCGAAAACACTGACCGTAGGATTATGAAGTCGTGTATAAATATAGCCATTTTCCTTTAAGCCAAATAAATTTGCTGCATGGTCAGTATCTTTGAACAAGTATGCATTGCTCTGATAAATAGGCACTGCACGTGCACCCGTTTCATCTACTTGCAGACCCCCGTGAACACTCAATGTTTCGAAACGCAACTTTTTCTCTGCCATAAGATTTCTCCCCTTTTTCTATGGATTTAGTTGGAATTAAGAATCAGGCCTTCCTCTTTTAACAAGCAAAAAAACCACTTCATAAGAAGAGGCTTATATACTCTCCTCATCTTCCAGAGCTAATACTCTGTTGGAATTAGCACCGTATATAAATTTATACCGGTTGCCGGGCTTCGTCGGGCCAGTCCCTCCGCCACTCTTGATAAGAACTATTAAATTTAGCAGTTACTTTCTTAATTCAAAATATAGCACTTTAGAATTATCCAGTCAATCAATTATTTGAATATTCTTATTTCAATTCCCCATCAACTATATCGTTTATTCACTACTTTTCTACAGCTAAAAAGCCAACCCATATTGGATTGGCTTTTTAGCTTATTTCCTTAAGCACTCCGTACAAATAAGGAACAGACTGAAAGGCATATATTTTTTTCCGCAGCTGCCCTTCTTTAAATAGTAATAAACAAGGTACACTCTCAATTTCATATGATTCGGCGATTGTTTGGACATAGTTCATATTCATCTTTCCTGCCTTCAAGTCTGGAAAAAGCTCCAATGATATCGAGAGCATCCTAGAAGCCACCTGACAGGTCCCACACAAAGGTGTATATAAATATAAGCAAAAGGTTTCCCCTTCTTCAACAGCAAGCCTACAATCTTCTTCTTTCATTTCTTGCATCAATTAGTCGTTCACCCTTTGACTTAAAAATTTCATTTTCACATTCATATTGGCAGATAGGAGCACTGTAGCGATATGATGTTCGGGGGCACTTTCCACTTCTTTGTACATTTTATTGATATACAAGTGGCTTGCTTCCGGCATTTCCCTTCGGAATTGCTTCCGTAGCTTTTCTCCTGAATCATCTGCGTCAAAAAGGAGATAAACATCACGGTCCATCATTTCATCTACTAACTCATCCAGCTTAGTTAATGAAATGGTCCCATTTGTACATCTTATTTCCACATCTTCATTCAAAACGGAGGCAACTTTTCTTCTATCGGAACTGCCTTCTACAATGATAACTTTATCAAATTCGCCCCACTCCATGTCATCACTCCATCTCACGAATTGTGTGCACCCTGCCTTTTTATAAACTGAAAAAGAGAGCAGGCCTATTTAGACCCTCTCTCCCTCATTTTAACCGTTTATCAGGCTATCATATTCTTCAGCGCTCATCAGGTTTTCAACGTCACTGATATTTGATGGTTCAATCACGATCATCCATGCTTTTTCAAAAGGAGATTCATTTACGAATTCAGGATTGTCATTCAACTCTTCATTTACTTCAACAACTTTACCACTGATAGGAGCATACAGCTCAGATACAGTTTTAACAGATTCAACACTGCCAAATGGCTCGTCCGCTTTCAGTTCAGCGCCAATCTCTGGAAGCTCAACAAAAACGATGTCCCCAAGTTCGGACTGAGCAAATGCTGTAATTCCGATGCGTACTGTTCCATCTTCTGTTTTGACCCATTCATGTTCCTTTGTGTAACGAAGTTCTTTTGGTGTTGTCATCATTAATTCCCTCCATAGTACATCTTATTTTATCTATTACATTATAAGGTAGATTTATTTTAAAAGTAAGGAATTAACCAAATATTTCGTATAATTTTAGTTCCAAGTCTGTTCGAATTGCTCTTCTTTGAAACCAACTGTCACTTTTGTGCCGTCCGTAACAATCGGCCTTTTAAGAAGCATACCATCAGTAGACAATATATCTAGCATTTCTGCTTCAGAAGCATCTTTCAGCTTGTCCTTTAAACCCAGCTCCCGGTATTTTTGCCCGCTAGTATTAAAAAACTTCTTCAGCTCTAATCCGCTGGTATTATATAGTTGTTCGATTTCTGTTCGAGATGGCGGATTTTCTACTATATGAATCGCTTCATATTGCAGTTCATGACTATCCAGCCACTTCTTCGCATTACGGCATGTGCCGCATTTTGGGTACCAATATAATGTTAAGCCCATTGTTTCACCACCTATCAATAGAATACCCGTTTTTTCTTTGCAATACAACGAATTCTCCTTGTCTTTCCATCGTGAAAATTTCACAAGTAATAAAGGGAATACCCGATTACGGGAATTCCCTTTAAAGGTTGAACTTTGATTATAGTGCGTATTTTTCAGTTTCGATTACCTTAATAGAAGCTTCTCGTTTTTTCGCAATGACATTGATTGGGTTGTGTCTAGTCAACTTGCGAAGAGAAGAAAGCATAATGCGAAGAGTATCGCCTGTTTCAACGGCAATTAACGTTTCTTTTGCATGCTGTTCTATTTCATTGAACGCTTCTTGAACGAAAATTTCAGTGTACAGTACTTTTTGTTTATTCTTTTCTAAGCCTGTAGTCGCAATTGCTTTTTCTGTACGTAAAACCACAGATTCAGCAGCGTATGCAAGGGATGCGATATCAGCAATGTTAGATAAGATTTCTTGTTCTTGATCAAGTTTCTTGCCGTATTTCTGTGCTGCAAGACCTGCTGCCAAAATACCGATTTTCTTAGCATTTCTAACCAGCATTTTTTCTTGTGCCAATGGCTCATCGCTAGGCTCTTCAGGCATCATCATCATTAATTCCTCTTGCAGTCCTTGCGCTTTTTGTAGAAGAGGAAGTTCTCCTTTAAGTGCTTTTTTCAGGAATGTTCCCGGAACAAGCAAACGGTTGATTTCATTTGTGCCTTCGAAAATCCGGTTAATACGAGAGTCACGGTACGCTTTTTCAATTTCATATTCCTGCATGAAACCATAACCACCATGAAGCTGTACGCCTTCATCTGTTACGTAATCCAATACTTCAGAAGCGAAGAATTTATTCAAAGAACACTCAATTGCATATTCAGCGATCGCTGCTGCCATTGATTTTCCATCTTTCACTTGCTCATCAGTCAGCTTGCTTTGTCTTTGATCATAAAGACCGACGGTACGGTATACAGAGCTTTCTGCTGCATAAATTTTAGAAGCCATCGTTGCAAGCTTTTCTTTCGTCAAGTTAAAGTCAGAAATTTTCGTTTTGAACTGCTGACGTTGATTTGTATAAGCAGCAGTAATTTCAAGAGCGCGTTTAGAACCGCCGACTGCGCCAACACCCAATTTATATCGGCCAATATTCAAGATATTAAAAGCAATAACATGCCCTTTTCCAGCTACGCCAAGAAGGTTTTCAACTGGAACATGTACGTCTTCCAGGATTAAAGTACGTGTAGATGAGCTTTTTATACCCATTTTCTTTTCTTCAGCGCCCGTAGATACACCTTGATATTCACGCTCTACAATAAAGGCAGAGAATTGTTCGCCGTCGATTTTAGCATATACACAGAACACATCCGCAAAACCTGCATTGGTAATCCATTGTTTTTCACCGTTTAAAACGTAGTGAGTACCTTCTGCATTTAATTTTGCTGTCGTTTTTGCACCCAATGCATCAGATCCTGAGCTAGGTTCAGTTAAAGCATAAGCAGCAATTTTTTCGCCCGTTGCTAGTAATGGAAGGTATTTTTTCTTTTGTTCTTCATTTCCAAATAATACGATTGGCAAAGATCCAATCCCTACGTGTGCACCGTGAGTGATTCCGAACCCACCTGCAAGTGCCATTTTTTCTGTAATTATTGCTGAGCTAATTTTATCAAGACCAAGCCCGTTGTATTCTTCAGGAACGTCAGCACCAAGTAAACCGATATCCCCTGCATGCTTCAGTAATTTTACAGAACGGTCGAATTCATGATTCTCTAAATGCTCAACTTGCGGAAGAACTTCATTCACTACGAAATCTTCAGAAGTTTTGGCAATCATTTTATGCTCATCAGAATAATCTTCTGGTGTAAACACTTGATTATACGTAATATCTTCTACTAAAAAGGCGCCGCCTTTTATGAGGTTATCTGTTGTTTGATTGGACATGTTATTTCCTCCTAAATGATTAATTATCTTAAGCCCGCCGGAATTGTTGATAAACTTTCGAACGAGATGGAATTACGCTAATAATTCAAATACTCCAGCAGCACCCATTCCGCCACCGATACACATTGTAACGACTCCGAATTGTTGGTTTCTGCGCTTCATTTCATGAAGTAGGCTTAATGTTAATTTAGTACCGGAACATCCTAGTGGATGGCCTAGGGCAATAGCTCCACCATTGACATTGACAATCTCTTCATTCAAACCCAGCTCACGAATGATTTGAATGGATTGAGAAGCAAAGGCTTCATTCAATTCAAATAAACCAATATCAGAAAGCTCAAGACCTGCTAGTTTCAAAGCTTTTGGAATCGCAGCGATCGGACCAATCCCCATAATTTCCGGTGGTACCCCTGCTACGGCAAAGGAACGGAACTTACCAAGTGGCTTCAGCCCTATTGAAGAAGCTTTTTCTCCATCCATGACCATAACCGCAGCAGCTCCATCACTCGTTTGTGATGAATTTCCTGCTGTAACGGATCCTGTCACAGAGAATGCTGGTCTTAATTTCTTAAGCACTTCAAATGTTGTGCCTTCACGAACGCCTTCATCTTGTGCAAACTGGAATGACTTTTCCTGTAATTTAAGATCCGGACCTACTGAGCGAATGGTTACATCAACCGGAACAATTTCATCTGAAAACTTTCCATCAGCAATGGCTTTTGCAGCCCTTTGATGACTGCGCACAGCAAATGCATCCTGTTCTTCACGCGAAATACCGTATTTTTTTGCAACGGCTTCAGCTGTGTGACCCATTCCCATATAGTATTCTGGAGCTGTTTCCGCAAGTTGTACGTTCGGACGGGTTACATGTCCCATCATTGGCAAAAGACTCATGGACTCTGCTCCACCTGCAATGACCGTATCACTTTGGCCGAGCATGATTCTTTCCGCTCCATAAGCAATACTTTGTAACCCGCTTGAACAGTAACGATTAATTGTTATAGCTGGTACTGTGTAAGACAATCCTGCTAACGCACCAATATTTCTCGCCATATTCAGCCCTTGCTCCGCCTCAGGCATTGCGCAACCGATAATTAAATCATCAATTGAACCTTCATAATTTCCAGCACGCTTTAACGTTTCTTTTACAACAAGAGCCCCTAAATCATCTGGTCGAACGTTAGCAAGAGAACCTTTTTTTGCTCTTCCTACCGGAGTCCTTGCTCCAGCTACTATTACCGCTTCTTTCATGAGGATCCCCCTTACTTCATTTTTAAGCTATCAATCTATTAACCTTCATTTGCAATCTGACCGTATTTTTACTTATCCATTAGTTTCGAAGTGGTTTCCCTTTAACAAGCATATGCTGCATTCTTTGCTGAGATTTCGGAGTAG
Source organism: Peribacillus butanolivorans (assembly GCF_001273755.1). Lineage (GTDB taxonomy): Bacteria > Bacillota > Bacilli > Bacillales > DSM-1321 > Peribacillus > Peribacillus butanolivorans. The sequence continues at coordinate 461,602 of NZ_LGYA01000005.1, read as the reverse complement.
AAATTAATTTTAGGAAAGCTTGTTTCTCTAGGTTCAAGATATACTGCTCATCTACTTCTGTACCGTATGGAAGTTTTCCTCCGGCCAGGACATATGCAAGCTCTTTAGCTATGACAAGGTCATGATCAGATAGGAAGCCGGAAAGGCGCATGGATTCTGCCCCTAAAAGAAGTGTGGCATAACCTGTTTCACCGACCACAGGAATTTTTGTACGAACTGGAGCTGTATACCCTTGGTTATACATGGAGATGACTGCCTGCTTCGCATCATATAATTGATGATCTGCGTTCACACTTATTCCATCAGAAGAATTAAGGAAGTTATTCCCGCGTGCTTCTTCAGCAGAAGTTGAAACTTTTGCCATCGCGACTGTTTCAAATACTTGATTAGCCACTTTCTGCAAATCAAAGGCGACGCCCTTTGGCATATTCTTCAGCGTTTTTACATAAAGTTCTTTTGTTCCGCCACCGCCTGGAATCAATCCAACACCAGCTTCTACAAGACCCATATATGTTTCTGTCGTTGCTTGGATACGTGCAGCAGGAAGAGATACTTCCGCACCGCCGCCAAGTGTCATATTAAATGGCGCTACAACAACAGGTACAGCACTGTACTTAATCTTAAGCATTGCCTTTTGGAATTGGCTGATAACCATATCCAATTCCAACATATTGTCATCTTGTGCTTCCATCAACATCATGGCAATATTAGCACCTACACAGAAGTTTTTGCCTTGGTTTCCGATCACCAGACCTTTAAAATTAGCTTCTGCTTCATCGACTGCGGCATTGATCATTTGCATGATATCAAGACCTATTGCATTATTTGGTGAAGTGAATTCAAGAAGAGCCACTCCATCACCAATATCAATCAGACTTGCACCGCTGTTTTTCTTGATTACACCTTTTTGCTTCTTGATTGCTTTAAGGTTAATCACCTTAGGGTTTTCAAGAAGCGCTTTATATTCTCCATTATCATAGTAGAAAACTATGCCATTTTCTTCTTTATAAAAAGAAGTGATACCTTTTGCCAGCATATCCTTCACCCATTGAGGAACAGTAACTCCTTCTTGTTCTAAACGTGCTACTGATTTTTCAACACCAATCGCATCCCACGTTTCGAAAGGTCCCATAGACCAGCCGAAGCCCCATTTCATTGCTTGATCGATTGCCACAATATCATCGGCAATATTCCCAAGCAGTCGTGCAGAATACACAAGAGCTGGATTTAACACATTCCAAAGTAATTCACCAGCACGGTCATCGCTATAAACAAGCGCTTTCATTTTGTTGGCTAGACCCTTGGCCTGTTTAGCCAATTCAATAGAAGGAGTTTTTAATTTTTTAAGGGCTTCATATTCAAGAGTTTCAGGATTCAGCTCAAAAATCTCCTTACCCTTTTTCACAAAAAACCCTTGTCCGGACTTGCTTCCAAGCCAGCCGTTTTCAAGCATCCTATTCATGAAACCCGGTATTTGGAAAACTGCTTTTTCTTCCCCTTCCACCTGGTCATATACATTTTTAGCAACATGTGCAAAAGTATCCAATCCAACTACATCAAGCGTCCGGAATGTCGCGCTTGTCGCTCTTCCGATTAATGGACCAGTTACCGAGTCCACTTCACCAACGCTGTATCCGCCTTTTTGCATTTCACGAAGGGTTACTAGCAAACCATAAGTACCGATGCGGTTTGCGATAAAGTTTGGTGTATCCTTTGCTACGACAACACCTTTACCCAGTACATCTTCGCCGAATTGTTTCATGTACTCGAGCACTTCTGGAGATGTTTTTTTAGTGGGAATGATTTCTAACAATTTAAGATAGCGCGGCGGATTGAAAAAATGAGTTCCTAAGAAGTGCTTTTGGAAATCCTCTGAGCGTCCCTCTACCATTGCTTCAATCGAAATTCCAGATGTATTGGAAGAAATGATGCTTCCAGGTTTACGATGTTGATCAACCTTAGCAAATACACTTTGCTTCACTTCAAGTCTCTCAACGACTACTTCAATGACCCAATCGACGTCTTTTAAACGACTTATATCATCTTCCAGGTTCCCGGCTTCAATCAACGCAAGATTTCCTTTAGCTGAAAGCGGAGCTGGTTTTTGCTTTAAAAGTTTAGTAATCGCAGTTTGGCTGATGCGGTTACGTACTTGTTTATTTTCTAATGTAAGACCTTTTTTCTTTTCATCCTCTGTAAGTTCACGAGGTACAATGTCCAATAATAAAGTCGGAATGCCGATGTTAGCAAGGTGTGCAGCAATCCCTGATCCCATAACTCCTGACCCTAGAACAGCAGCCTTTCGTATTTGTCGAACCAAGTTTATATCCCCCTTACACAATGTATTGAATGAATGCTCATTCATTTTTAATTCAAAAAAATTTTGAATATTTTTTCTTATTACTAATATAGAATATAATTGGAAATTCCGCAATGATAAAACTGGAAAAAAATAATTTTTTTTATCATATTACCTTTGATTAATTCTCCTCTTTTTAGTAGACAATAACGACCAGGAGGTGACTTATACAATGAAGCGTAAAAATAATCCTTCTAATAGAGCTGTGAGTGCCGCAAGCGTTAAAGGCAATGCTGGCCCTGGTCTTGAGCGTCAGCATGGGATAAATAAAGTAAACAGCCAGAACAATCAGTACAAAAAATAAAGTTGTATTTAGAGCAGCCGTCCCTTATCCGGGCCGGCTCTCGATTTAGCTATTTTTTAAATAGTCCCTTTAAAACGAAAGCAATATTGGCTGGCCTCTCTGCAAGGCGGCGCATGAAATATCCGTACCAATCCGTACCATATGGAACATACACTCTTACCTTATATCCTTCTTTTACGAGTTCAAGCTGCTTTTCATTACGTATGCCGAATAACATTTGAAATTCAAATTGATCATGAGAGATCCCTTGCTCTTTGATTAAGCTCTTCGTATAATCAATAATTTTATCGTCATGGGTGGCAACAGCTGTGTAATTTCCATTCAGCAGATGCTTCTTAATGATCTTTTTAAAATTATCATCGACATCAATTTTCTCTGGAAAAGCTATTTCCCGAGGCTCTTTGTATGCTCCTTTAACAAGTCGTAGATTCGGATTGTATGCATTCAACTCCTCAATATCTTTCTCTGTCCGATAAAGATAAGCTTGTATGACCGTCCCCAATTCATTATATTCAGCCTTTAAGTTTTTGAATACATCCAAAGTTGGCTGACAGCGCGGAAAATCTTCCATATCAAGTGTTACGAACACCCTATGGATTTTGGCTTCTTCTAATATTCTTCTCATATTATTCATTACGACTTGTTCCGATATATCCATGCCCATCGACGTCAATTTCAAAGATAACTGTGAATCCAGATTTTTTCTGAAAATCATTCGAATGGCCTCTATACACTGGTCTGCCATCTCATTTGCTTCTTGTTCATTATCAATGAATTCACCTAAATAATCGATGGTTACAGATAGCCCTTTTCGGTTTAAATCTGCGATAGCTGCAGCTGCCATATCCAACGATTCTCCAGCCACAAAGCGGGATGCCCCAAACCGCAATCCATATTTTTTCGCTGCCTTTGTCATATTTTTGTTCTTTGATAGAAATAGAAAAAGATTTCTTAATATTTGTTCCATCTGCATTCCCTCCGTATCTTTTCTTCGGAAAATAGATGTATTTCATAAGAATATTTTACCATTTAATTCAAATTCCAGATATCCAAACATCAAGAATAAAAAAATTGTTAATGGGAAAATTAAAGTCGTTTAGATAACACTTAAGGAGGTAGACTGATGGAACAACAAAATTCATTTAACAGCCAACAACAGTCCACCGGCTTCATGAAACAACCGCCGGATATGGTTTCTGTAAAAGACAGTTTATACTTATCTGATATGCTTGCATGGAACCTGATTGCGATTAAAAAGGCACATTTTTTTGCGGCTCAATGTAAAGATCCACAAATTATTGATGCGTTAAACCGCTGTGGACTAATGCATCAGCGCCATTACGATACCATTCTGAATCATTTAAATCCAAACCAATATCAGAGTCAACAACAATTCCAGTAAGGAGGGTTCTTGATGCCCAACCAAAACAAAGTCCAAAATCCAGAGTCTCCTGTGGCAAAGACACCACAAATGAATGATCGGGATTTTATTAATGATATGCTTGCAACGGAGAAGTACTTCTGTAACTCTTTATCTGTTGCCCTACATGAAATGAGTAACCATGCGTTATTCCAAGACATTTTCTCAGTTTCGAAAGAAAATCAGGAGATGCAACGTGAGCTTTATAACCTTATGTTCGAAAAAGGCTGGTATAGTTTAGAAAAGGCTCAACCCAATAGCTTAAGCCAAACCTATCAACAGTTTTCGGGCTATAAAAACCAATTCCCATATGGATCAAACATTCAATAAGCACATATATATGAGCTTAAATGCACCATAATTCAGTTCCTTTTGTTTGTTTTCTCAATAGCTGTGGCAACAACTTCATTTAAAAGAGCCGACCCACAGCAAAGCGTGGGCCGGCTCTATATATTTAGATATCCGTTGAAAACATATACTTTTTATAGTGATACCTGATGCTGAATATTAGGCCCATGGCCATCATATTCCCCATTAGCGAGCTTCCCCCATAACTGATAAATGGAAGTGGAATCCCCGTAATCGGTAAAAGGCCTACCGTCATTCCGATGTTCTGAAAAACATGAAACGTTAACATGCTGATAACACCAACACAAATATATGTATAGAAGTTATTTCTCGTTTCCATTCCCGTTTTTGTTATATGGTAGATCAAAAGGAAGAACAAGGAGATGATGATACTTGATCCGATGAAACCAAATTCTTCTCCGATTATACTGAAGATGAAATCCGAATGACTCTCAGGTAAATACACTTCTCTCGACCCAATTCCCTTTCCTGTGGTCTGACCAGAGCCGATTGCTAGCAGAGACTTGGTCAAGTGGTACCCTTCAGAGCTCGCATAATTGTAAGGATCCAGCCAGGAATAGATACGGCCGAATTGATAGGATTTTACCCCCAAGTATTTTTCCAGAATCTCAGGCTTCCAAAGTACAAAATATAGAATCGTAGAAGCGACAACAAGTCCTCCCGAGACTATCGGAAGCAATATTTTCCATGAAACCCCTGAAATAAAAATCATTCCGAGCATAATCGACAGTATGACAAGCGAAGTTCCTAAATCCGGCTGTTGCATGATTAACAAAAGCGGAGCACCCGTCACAAGACCGATTTTAACAAGCAACCATAGATCCGTTTGAATCGTTTTCAGCGTGTTTTTAAGATGGTGGTTTGAAATAACATTAGCTAGAGCTAGAATTAGAAAAACCTTCATAAACTCAGAGGGCTGAATTGAACCGATCCCAGGAATGATGTACCAACTTTTCGCACCATTTCTGACAGGTACGATGCTTTCCGGCATAAGGATCAGCAACAAAAGCAAGAACAACCCGAAACCATACGCATACCAGGATATCTTTTTCAACTGATCTGAATCTAGAGTAATTAACCCTAACACAATTCCAATTCCTACTATATACCAAAAAATTTGTTTAATTAAGAAGTTTTCAGCGTACTGTCCAGTCGTTTGGGCACTATAGATTGCTAAGCAACTTCCTATACATAACAACAGCAATATTGTGACCAAAGAAAAATCTATTCGTGATGAAAATTTATTTTGTTCTTCCATACTTTACTCTCCCTTAAAAAGGCTCCTGCGATACATCTTTTAATACACTTATTCATTATACTTTAAACAAATAAAATCACAACTATATCGCAGAATAGATTACAGGCTGCATGTAGTTATTAGCATGCAGCCTGTTGGTTGGAGATACTAAGAATGTGATTCCATTGCGCTTCTACGTTTCAAAAATCTACTGACTAATCCATGGCTTGGAGAAAAAAGAAATGCCAATCCGAATAACAGAGCAGCTGCACCTACCATGCATCCCGATATCGAGGCATCTAAAACGGTAGCTGAAAAGTAACCGATAATAGAACTGAGTATTCCAATCCCGATACTGACCAAAATCATCCGACTTAAACGGTCTGACAGCAAATAGGCTGTTGCCGCTGGTATAATGAGCATCCCGACTACCAAAATTGAACCTACACTATCAAAGGCGGCTACCGTCGTTAGCGAAATAAGGCTCATCAGTAAATAATGAAAGAACAAAACCGGAATTCCCATCGCAGCCGCAAGTGATGGATCAAAAGAAACTAGCTTAAACTGTTTGAAGAAAAGGAAAATCAGAATAAGATTGAGAATAAAACAACTGCCAACAATCCAAACAGCTTTTGGTCCCGCCTCGAATCCGTTAATTGTCATCGTATTCCATGGAGTATAGGCAATTTCTCCATACAGGACATGCTCCAGGTCAAAATCGATTTGTTGCGTATACAAACTCACTAGTACAATCCCTGTTGCAAAAAGAGAGGTAAACACAATGCCGATTGCTGCGTCAGACTGAACGCCTGAAGATTGAAAAAGCTGGATTAAGAATACTGTAAGTAACCCTAGTGCTGCTGCCCCGATCAGCATTGGAACCGAGTCACGTGTCCCGGTTATTAAAAATGCCAATACGATTCCAGGTAAAACGGAATGACTGATTGCATCCCCAATCAATGTCATTTTTCTGACTATCAAAAAGCAACCTAATACACTGCAAGAACCCGCAACTAGTGCCCCGACTAAGATAATCCAAAAATCATTCATAATGGATGGCTCCCTTTCCTTTTATCCTGTTCGAGAGAATATTTCTTTTTCGTTGATAGCCTTCTCCATACAGTTGAAAGAACCCCACGTTTAGGAGCAAAAAGCATGGAAAAGAAAAACCATACCGTCGCGGACAAGACAATTAATGGACCTGTCGGCAAATTATTGACCGATGTACTGATTAACGTACCTGATACACCGCTCAGCATACCGAATATTCCAGACAGGATAACCATGATATGCAGCCGCTCTGTCCAGTACCTAGCAGAAACAGCCGGAGTAATGAGTAAAGATGCCATCAATACAACTCCTACTGCTTGAATACCGATGACCACGGCCGCCACGATCAGCATCATAATGAAATAGTCTAGAAAAACAACCGGTAAACCTATTCCCTTAGCAAATCCCGGGTCGAAGGACAGTAATTTAAATTCCTTAAAAAACACGGTACAAGTGAAGATGAGTATAAAGGAAACAGTCATCATCATATAGACATCCGACATGACCATTGATGCAGTCTGCCCAAATAGAAATGTATCCAATCCGCTCTGGTTTCCATATTCACTCTGCTGGATTTGCGTAAGTAACACAATTCCAAAACCAAAAAATGAAGATAACACAATTCCGAGTGCAGCATCTTGCTTGATCTTACTGTACCTCGTAAGTACGCTGATTAGGAAAACTGCTACTAAACCAGCCAAGGCTGCTCCTATTAGAAAGAAGGAAGTAGATTTCACCCCAGTTAATATAAAAGCAACGCAAATTCCTGGCAATGCCGCATGTGCGAGCGTGTCACCAAGCAAAGACTGCTTTCTGAGGTAGGCAAAACTGCCGATGACTCCACTGCTTAATCCGAGGAACATCGTGCCAAGCAGAATCCACCGTGTATTCGGATCATTAATAATATCCAGTAAATTCATCATGTACACCTCATTTTAATAATAGACCGGACTGTGCATCTGATAATATCGCTAAGCGGCCCCCGTATGTTTCCTGTAAGTATTCGGGGATAAATACCTCTTTTGTCGGTCCAATTTTCATAACCTTTTTATTCAACAGCATCGTCCAATCAAAATATTCCTTTACTGTTGATAAGTCATGGTGCACAACAAGAACTGTCTTGCCTTTTTCCTTCAATTCCATCAGCAATTGAATGATCGCTTTCTCTGTTGCTGCATCTACCCCTACAAATGGTTCATCCATAAAATAAATATCCGCTTCTTGTGCTAAAGCACGAGCTAGAAAAATCCGTTGCTGCTGCCCGCCTGAGAGCTGGCTTATCTGGCGGTTAGCGTATTCAACCATCCCCACTTTATCCAAGCATTCCATTGCCTTATGTCTTTCAGCCTTTCCTGGTCGCTTTAACCAGCCGAGGTGACCATACCTGCCCATCATCACGACATCGAGCGCATTGGTTGGGAAATCCCAATCTACTGACTCCCTCTGTGGTACATAGCCTATACTCTTCCTCATCAATTTATAGGAAGATCCACTGATTGTGACTTCCCCGGATAGTTTAGGAATCAGTTCGAGTATCCCCTTTATTAATGTGGATTTTCCCGCACCATTTGGACCTATGATACCGATTAGATTCCCTTCCGGCACCTCAAATGAGACATCTTCGACAACCGGTTTTTTATGATAAGCTATCGTTAAATTTTCTACCTTCAGAGCTGCCTGATACATTCTTTCTCCCCCTTATTTCAAAGCATTAACAATGGTATCGGTATTATGACGGACCATACCGATATATGTTCCTTCTTCAGTGCCTTTTTCCCCCATCGCATCCGAGAATAGTTCACCACCGATTTTCACTTTGTGACCTTGCTTTTCAGCTCCTTGAATAACCGCCTCAATAGCCTTCCTTGGCACGCTAGACTCTATGAATATTGCTTTAATTTTATTCTTCACAAGATAATTCCGCATATCAGTCACATCCTTTGACCCATATTCCGATAGCGTATTAATCCCCTGTAGCCCTCTTACTTCCAATCCATATGACTTGCCGTAATATCCAAATGCATCATGTGCCGTAACGAGCACTCGCTGATCTTCTGGTATTTTATTTATTTCACCCTGTACATATTTATCAAGTTCCTTTAACTGCAGAACATAAGCTTCATAATTTTCTAGATAACTTGCTTCATGGTCAGGATCATTGGCAATTAACTCTTTCTTTACCGCTTCCGCTGCAACCATCCAGAGCTTTACATCAAACCAAACATGCGGATCATGTTCCGTTGCACTTACTTTACGAAGTTGTTCCTCCTTGAAATCCTCCGTTACCGCAATCGTCGGTTTATCCTTGCCCATCATTTCAAAGATATCCGTCATTTTCCCTTCAAGGTGCACGCCGTTATAAAAAATCATGTCAGCTGAATCCAGTGTTTTCACATCACCCTGTGTTGCCTTATAAAGATGTGGATCGACTCCCGGTCCCATTAAACTAGTGACCTCCACATGTTTACCGCCAATATTCTCAACCAAGTCCCCAATCATCCCCGTTGTTGCGACGACATTTAACTTGCTATTGCCTTTATCTTGTTCAGTCGTATCATTTCCGCATCCCGCTAAAATGATCACAGCAGCAAGTACGCCACCAATAGTTTTTAGAAATCCCATCCATATTCCCTCCCTTTTTCATCTTCCTAAAAATGTTTACCGAGTGCAAAATTTAGCTCAAATTTTTTTTCTGTCTATCACATTGTCGTAAATGCTAAAAAGTTTCCCGTACACAACTTATTTTATACTATACACAAATGCACTAAAAAAGTGCAACATTTTTATATTTGACCACTATTCTTTATCATAGGATTTTGTCGAATGAAAATCATTTACACATTTTCAATTTGTAAAGTATACTTTACATAAAGCTAACTTTACATTTCTGAAAGGAGTTTAAGAATTTGAAAAATAACATTCGGGAACTACGCAAAGCGCATCAACTCACACAAGAAAAGCTGTCCGAACTTACAGGCGTATCCCGACAGACGATTATTTCTATAGAAACAGGAAGATTCGACCCTTCCATCAAGCTCGCTTACAAGCTAGCGAAAGTGTTTCAATTGGCCATTGAAGATATATTTATATTTGAGTAGGAGTTGTGATGGAGGATTTTAACTGGGGGGCCTTTTTAGGAATCACGCTTGGGATTATTTGCGGACTGACTGGATTTTGGTGGGGACGCCGTGCCGCCGCCAAGCAACGGGGATTAGATGAACGATTTGACCTCATCCGACTAGAGCACGGGCATCCAGTTGGTTTTCCCCACTTATTGGGACGTGCTTTTTTTCCTGTTATTGCTTTTTGGAGTGAAGCTCTCTGCTGCAGCTGTCCTTGGCATTCTATTGTTCATTCATCTGGGCTCATGGGCGATCTTCGTTCTTTATTATCAAGCGAAGTTATAAGTCGTCAACTTTCCATTCATTTTTCCGACTTCAAATATACTGCGAAGTAAGCTAATCCCAATTCGATACCGCATAGTACGATCAGACAGAGTAAAGTTTGGACCATCCTAATCTCCTCCTCTAAGACTTTTTTCAATCTTAAAGGATGAAACCCATACCAGAACAAGGCCCTGAATAAAGAAATCTTTAGTTCTCTTATTCTCGCCTCTTGCTCTGAAATGGGTTTCATACGATACAATAAAAAAAAGAAAAAACGGTGATCCTATGACAAATATTAAAGAAATTGCTCAATATGCAGGTGTGTCCGTCTCCACAGTGTCTCGTGTAATGAATAATCACCCATATGTTAGTCCTGAAAAAAGAAAGAGTGTTTTACAGGCCATTGACCAATTAAACTATTCGAGAAATATCAACGCCATTCATCTTTCAAAAGGCAAAACGAATTTAATCGGCGTCATCATTCCCTTCACCAATCACCCCTATTACGGAGCAATCGTGCAAGGTATTACAAAACAAGCCAATGCTATCGGCTATCATATAGTCATCTTTCAAACACAATATGAAAGAGAAAAAGAAATTCAGGCATTGAATATGTTACAAATGAAGCAACTCGATGGCATTATCGTTTGTTCAAGAATTTCAGAAATGAAAGTCCTCTTGGACTATCATAAATATGGACCCATTATCTTATGTGAAGATACAGCCCAGGCTGAATTATCGTCCATAAGCATTGATCACTATGCCGCTTTTTCCTCTGCACTTGAATACGTGGTTGCTAAAGGATATAAGAAAATTGGATACAGTCTCGGGCGAAAAAAGAGCAGAAACAGCTCCCTTCGTACAAAGGCGTTTAACGATATTATGAATAAGTATCACCTTTTAAATAAAAAAGAATGGCTGTTTGAAGGCAGTTATCACATCAAAGATGGTGAAAAATTGTTCCAAGATTGGAATTCCATGATAGACAAACCAGAGGCTATCATCATTACTAATGATGACACTGCTTCCGGATTCATTCTTACTGCCAACAAATTCGGAATGAAAGTGCCAGAAGACGTGGCCATTCTAGGTTTTAATAATGATAGCCTCAGTGAGATGCTCGATATCACAACCGTTTCCTTACCGCTTGATTGGATTGGCAAAATGGCTGTTGATCTATTTGAAAATCCTGAAGTTATCAGACATGTAAAATTAGATTATACTCTTATGAAACGAAAAACTATTTGAATTATTATAATTATCCAAATAAACGATGTTTAAATGACAAACATTTAAACATAAAATTCAAGTGATACATTTAAAAACTAGGAAAAAATAACCTTGAAAAATAATCATTGCGCTATCTATAAGATTATTTTATAATTTTAGTATAGTAAAGTTTACTCAATGACCTGCTGACATAGAAATAATTGTTTGAACTTTATACTGAAATCGTATAGTTGACTAGAAGTTGACGTAACGATTTATATATTTAGTATAAGAAAATTGAATACTTCCTCATTTACCGATGAGTTAGAGGCTGCGGCTTATAAAAGTAGAACGGACGAGATTCAGGAAAATTGACGACTCCGTTTGAAAGGATAAGTTGCCGAAGTTTAGATATGGTCCTTGTATATCTAGGCTGGCGGTGTTACCGAATAGGAACACCACTGTCACGTTTTTTAACGTGGGGAGCTATCTTCGGAAGGATAAACGGGTTTATTATAAACAGCCGTCGATCTTTTTCGACTGCTGTTTTTTTATATATCGTTCCTTCCAATAAAAAGGAGTGTAACATCAATTGTCAAATTCACAAGCAACATCAAATCCCACTGAGTTGAAAAGGAGCCTGAAAGCACGTCACTTAATGATGATTTCATTAGGTGGAACGATTGGAACAGGTTTATTTTTAGCAAGTGGCGGTGCCATCCATACGGCTGGGCCTGGAGGTGCTTTGGCAGCATACGCAGCCATTGGCTTCATGGTTTATTACTTAATGACAAGTCTTGCAGAAATGGCAGCATTCATGCCAGTAGCCGGTTCGTTCCGTGTCTACGCATCCAAATTCGTCGACCCGTCTTTCGGCTTCGCGATTGGTTGGAACTATTGGTATAACTGGGCCATCACAATTGCAGCTGAACTGGCTGCCGTTGTCCTGATTATGAAGTTCTGGTTCCCGGACAGCTCGTCCATAATTTGGAGTGCCGTTGCGTTAATTATTATGTTTCTTTTTAACTATATGTCTGTTAAAGGATTTGGCGAAGCTGAATTCTGGTTTGCTTTAATCAAGATCGTGACCGTTATCATTTTCTTAATCACTGGATTTTTAATGATTTTCGGAATACTTGGCGGAAATGACCCAATTGGTTTTTCTAATTTCACCATGGGAGAAGGTCCATTTAACGGAGGCTTCTTCACAATTCTAGGAGTATTCATGGCAGCAGGCTTCTCTTTCCAAGGAACAGAATTACTTGGAGTTACAGCCGGTGAAAGTGAGAATCCAGAGAAAAATATCCCTAAAGCGATCAAGTCCGTTTTTTGGCGGATCCTCTTATTCTATATCCTTGCGATTTTTGTAATCGGAATGATCATTCCGTTCACAGATGCACGTTTATTGAGCGAGGATGTTGCCGTCAGTCCATTTACGCTTGTATTTGAACGTGCAGGTCTTGCGTTTGCAGCATCGGTCATGAACGCAGTTATATTGTCATCTGTGCTCTCTGCTGGTAACTCCGGCATGTATGCTTCAACTCGTATGCTATGGGACCTGGCCCGTGACGGAAAAGCTCCGAAATTCCTTGGCAAGCTCGATAAAAGAGGGGTTCCAGTGAATGCTCTTATCGCGACTTCTTTAGTCGGTTGCCTCGCTTTCTTAGCTTCATTTTTCGGTGACGGTGTAGTTTATATTTGGTTATTAAATGCTTCAGGTATGGCTGGATTTGTCACATGGGTTGGAATTGCGATTGCTCACTATCGATTCCGCAAAGCCTATGTAGCTCAAGGTCTTGATTTGAATGCTTTACCATACCTTGCTAAAGGATTCCCAACTGGACCGATTTTTGCGCTCGTATTATGTATTTTCATTATCATTGGACAAGGCTACCAAGCTTTCAGCAGTAGCGGGATTGATTGGAATTCCATGTTTGTTTCTTACATTGGCCTGATCTTTTTCTTCGTCCTATGGTTCGGCTATAAAATTAAGTATAAAACTAAAATCGTTCCACTTGAGGAATGTGATTTTAAAGTAAAATAAGCGTTTTAAAGGACCTGATTTCTTCTTCAAGAGGAATCAGGTCCTTTTTTTATCATTTCCCGCCAGAAGACTCCCTCTTCCAGCGTGTGAAGGGCGAGAGCCCAACGGTAAGGGGGAGCGTGGAGCTGAATGGCCGGTTGGTATAAGCCAAAGTAATCCTTTGACAAACATACGTTCGATGGTTAATAATAACTATAAGGGGGTGAAACCAATGGTCGTAAACAAAGCTTATAAATTTCGAATCTATCCAACTAAAGAACAACTAGTTCTAATCAATAAAACGATCGGCTGCTCCCGTTTTGTCTTTAACTTCTTTTTAGGCAAACAAAAGGAGAAAGATGCCTACTGGTATATTTGTGAAGAAATGAAGCAGAACGGCCAATTACCCTCTAATGAATGGAAAGGTTCTTTTCTGGATAAATANAGGAACTACGGGAATAGCCTAATTAAAAATTGGCCGATAGGCTAATGTTCTTAGGAATCCCCCACTTCAATCAGACCGTAAGGTCGATAAGTGGGGGGTAGTTCAATTCAAATGATAAACGCGGCATTCAAACGGTCGCAGAGGTTTAACGGAAATTTCCTCAATCGGCAGTTGTTCATAATTGCCGATTAACAGTGTAGCAGACATTGTATCTAACCCTTCAGGTATGGAATAGGAAGCTTCATAGTCTTTGAAATTACATAACACCAGCAGCTTTTCTTCATCAAGTGTTCTCGTATAAGCAAATATTTGTTCATCATCAGGCCATAGTAGTTCGTAACGGCCATAAACGACGATTTCATGTTTTTTACGTAATTGAATAAGCTTTTTATAAAAATGAAAGATGGAATTCGGATCATTATAGGCTTTTTCTGCATTGATCTCCGGATAATTAGAATTGACACCGATCCAAGGAGTTCCCGCAGTAAACCCCGCGTTTCTTGAGTCATTCCACTGAACAGGTGTCCTCGCATTATCTCGACTGCGCGCGTAAATGGCTTCCAACATCCGCTCTTCTGTCCATCCACACGAATTCACAAGTTCCTCATAAGAATTCAGCGTTTCAATATCGCGGTATTCATCTATTCTTTCAAAGCAAACGTTGGTCATACCCAGTTCTTCGCCTTGAAAAATATAGGGCGTTCCCTGAAGCATATGCAGACAAACAGCAAGCATTTTTGCGCTTTCTACCCGATACTTCCCATCATCTCCGAACCTTGAAACAATTCTCGGTTGATCATGGTTATTCCAGTATAAACTGTTCCAACCATCCTCCTCTAAACCAATCTGCCACTTGGAAAGAATCCGCTTTAAGTCACTCAATTCCCACTTTTTGTTACTCCATTTCCCTTCTGGTCCTCCCCCCAAATCCATATGTTCAAATTGAAAGACCATATGTAGCTCACCACGTTCTTTCCCTGTGAACAATTGAGCTTCATCAGGTGATACACCAGGCATTTCACCAACCGTTATCAAGTTATAACCAGAAAGCACTCGCTGATTAATTTCCTGCAAAAACTCATGAATGCGCGGACCATTCATGAAAAATGGACTTCCATCACCATGCTGTTTCCCATACCGGACATCCCCGTCCAAATATCGCTGATCTTTCGAAAGGAAGTTAATAACATCCATTCGGAAGCCATCGACTCCCTTATCCAGCCACCATTTCATCATGCTATAAATTTCTTCACGAAGCTCAGGATGTTCCCAATTTAAATCCGGCTGTTTTTTACTGAATAAATGCAAATAATATTCATCCGTTGCCTCATCATATTTCCACGCCGAACCTTTGAATATGGATTCCCAGTTATTTGGCTCCTTTCCATTCTTCCCAGGTCTCCAAATATAGTAATCCCTCTTCGGATTATCTTTAGAAGATCGGGATTCCTTGAACCATGAATGTTCATCTGACGTATGATTGACCACAAGATCCATCATGATTTTCATTCCACGCTCATGAACTGACTTCAATAATCGGTCAAAATCACTCATTGTCCCAAACTCAGTCATAATCGAACGATAATCACTAATATCATAACCGTTATCATCATTGGGAGATTGGTAAACTGGAGAAAGCCATATCACATCTACACCCAGCTCCTGTAAATAATCAAGTCTCATCAATATTCCTTTCAGGTCCCCTATCCCATCTCCATCGCTATCCATAAAACTCCTGGGATACACTTGATACACAACCGCCTCTTTCCACCATGTTTTGTCCATTTCCTCCACACCCTTCATTAAGCAAATTGACATAAATGTTTACATCAATACACCTATTATAAAGAGTGAAACTTCAGAATATTCTTGATTAACGAATCTATTTAAGGAATTTTTATATTATGGATTTTTTTCCTTATTCTGCAATTCCCGTTTGAATCATTTCAATATCTACAGCCAAATCAATTGGAATATGAGGATATACTTCCTCCCAATGTTTTCGATTAAAATTTCTTGTTTTACTTCTAGCGATATCACCCATCGCAATTGGATCTATATTATTTTCCTGAAACATAGTTAACATCTTATTTAGTTTTTTTTCAATGGCCTGCTCAGCTTTATTCTCTAGATTTTTCACGTCGAGTGGTTTTCCCAAGTCATACCCTTGTACCTCAAGTATACTTGCATTTATTTTCACTTCAATCCTGACCTTGGGCTCTTGATTTGCATGTAAGATATCATAATGGACTGATTACTCTAGCTAGTGGTTTATCTCTTCAAAAAACATAAAAGACCTATCCGTATCATTTTCAAGCTCTTTTAAAGCTGAAAATAAACGAATAAGTCTTAATGTAGAAGGGATTTTACCCCTTATTAATCACTCTGAGCTTGGAAAAATACGTGTTACAAGTTCACGGAATTCATCAACAAATCCTTTAACAGGCTTTCCATTATTTATATCGGTTACATAATCATTCATTCTTTGAACAAAATCAGGGTTCGCAGACACATACACTTTTTCTACGGATGAATCGGCTCCTCTTACAGAGTCGGCGATTCTATCTTTCAATTCATTTGTAAGATCCTTATCCTCCCCGTCATTTAGCACAGCCCCAACATACGCAGAATGATCAGTTACAATAACCCAGGCATTTTTTACTTCCTTCAAGGCCTCAACGCGATTTGAGATATCTTCAGAAACCCTCAAATCGTTTGTACCATCATTTACATTATCATTTAGATCATTATCATTTACATTATCATTTAGATCATTATCATTTTGCCTTGTGTCACTTACCCTCATAGGTGTATCATAATTATCCTGATTGTTCCGATTAAGTCCAAGATTTTCATTTGCTCCTTGTTTATCATTAGACGTACAGCCTGAAATCAATAAAGCCATTATCGCACTTGATACTACCGCTTTATAATTCATTTTCCTCACTCCTTACAAATTGTTTAATGCTACTATTTGTAAGGAAGCAATTAATTATTCAGAAGAGGTGACCTTTAATCCAATAATGCCAATCAAAATGCAACCAACAAAAACTAAGCGCATCGCATCTTTTGGCTCGTTAAAGACAATAATGCCAACAAGGACGGCACCGATTGCCCCTATTCCGGTCCAGATTGCATATGCTGTCCCCATCGGCAATGTTTTTATCGCCGATGATAAAAAATAAAAACTAATGACCATACCGACAATCGTTATGATAGAAGGAATTAATTTTGTAAACCCCTCCGTGTATTTCAAACTCGTTGCCCATACTACTTCGAATAATCCTGCAATAACTAAGTAAAACCAAGCCACCCTTTTTACCTCCAATACAGAAAAAAGCCCAGTAGGTTATTATCTAACCTCCCGGGCCTTTTTCCCTCCGTGTACGCAAAAAAAATCCTGCGCGCTTCTCTCGGACCAGCCGGCAATTAAACCGCGGAACCCTAGAAACTTTTTAATTCCCATACTATATCACGCAATTCAAAAGTGGTCAAATACACCCTCAACCGTTCCGCCTACTTCTAAGGTTCCATTTTTCACCCTTGATTGTAAGCCAAATATTTTTAAATGGTTCCGGCATTTGTTTAGCTGCATCAACTGTATATTGAACGGCCTCTTTTTTATATTGCACATCTTCTGTGATTTCCTGCTGTCTCAATGCTAGCTGATCCGTCTCTGATTTAATTTGATCCGTTTTTGCCTGAATCCGTGCAACGGTTTCCGTCACGTTCTCAATTGCAGGTTTAGTATCCTTATATGTTTTGAGTGCAAAAAAGACTAAGTAAAAAATAGCTCCAATGAAGAGGGCAAGACTAATATATACAATTAACATCTATAATTCCTCCTTCTTCTTCTTTTATCTCTACTATACCCATAATACTGGGCAGAAAACGACTGGCTATGTATTTTATTTTATTCCTGGACATATTATTGAAGAGAAAAGGAGGAATGAAAAATGAATCACACACCTCTCATTAAGGCTTGTCTTAAAGCTGGGTTACACTTTATTAGACATATGACCATTCAGCAGGCTGCCACAATTGCAGGAATCGTTTTTCTTATCATTCATCCAGAAATATTTAGCCCTATTTGGCTAACCCTGGCAACCTCTGTCTTAATATTACTCTTTCTTTGACATGAAAATACCCCTATATTAAAAAAAGTTTCCCCACAGGCGTTTCACTAACAACTTTTAAAAGTTCAACCCCAAACATCAAATTATTTGAGTTCTGTGTAGTCATTTTTGTAAACATTTCTTTTACCTTCGATACACTTATGATTTGTCCTTCTCACTTTCTCTACTCATTGAAAATATTTGCACATACAATCTTTAATTAGTATTAAATATCTGCCTGGAAGTCTCCCTCTACAAGCCACAAGACTACATTGAGGTACATACTGAACAAGAAGGCAACAGACCACCGCGTAAAGTATACTCGATTAATGAAAAGGGCAAACAATATTTTACGAACTACTCATTCCTAACCTCTCATCAGCTGAAGCTTCCGTTGGAGAAAACCATCCCTGTGCTGAAAAGCAGACTTTCTGAGAGTATGAAATTACATAAATATGTTTGATCAAGCATCGATACATGGGACAGGCCTTGGGGTTGATCTTGCAGTAGAGCATAAGATCGCTATGTGCTAAGCAGAAACTTAATTCATAAAAAAAACGTCTCTATACTTAAACAACTGTAAGGAAGTCCAAATATAAAAAAGCCTAATTTCTTTTAACACCGAGAAATTAGGCTTTAGTTACTTAATTAAAGCGCCTGATAGCTTAATAAATGGTGATCTATTTTTTATTCCATTCTTCTGCCAACATAATGATCATATAGCCATTCTGCTTGTCTAATACACCCTGCGTTTACAAACCCCAATCTTTCGGGAGTACCCCTACTACTCTTATTTTCAACAGCAGCTCTAATTTCAACTTTGTTTATGTTTAACTCATTAATAGCATAATCAGTCAAAACTTTGATAATCCCATTTCCTTGATATTGTTGCCCAAGCCAATAACCAATATATGCTACTTTATTAGTCCTTTACGAAAAATTGCTACCACCAACATTAAAAGAGCTAAAAATAGTTCAGCTGTTATCGATAGTGGTACAGAAGTGTTTACGTCCCATTCTTGTTGATAAGCAATATTCGGAAAAATGATTAGAGAAAGAATAACGATCAGCATCCCCAAAGGCAATGTTAAGGGGCGATAATTTTTTAACCCTAAAACTTGTGAAATCCCCAAGCAGGAGCCATAAAAAAAAAGAACCATTTTTAAATACATAGAAATGAACCACATAATAGCAAGGATGGCTTCAATCCGCTGGACAAAATTCCCTACATTAATTTTTTGAGCTAAAGTATAGCCTGGGAATGCTTGTCTTGCTGTTTGATCAGCACCAAGAACCAAAATAGTTAATAATGTGGTTATAATGATGACAATTCCACCGATTACAAATCCACTGAAATATGCTTTTCGAGCTTTTTTTAACTCATTGACACTGGCGGAGAAAATCATTAACAACACTAAAGAATCGACAGGAGCATAAACAACTAAAATTATTACTGTTCGTAATAAAGGCTTTAACTCTAGCTCGAAAACAGGTTGTATATTTTTAATATCAATTTGTGGGGAAACAAAGATTACTAAAATAATGAAAAGCATAATGAATAATACAAGAAAGATTTCTGCTGCCCGTGCAATAACTTCAAGTCCAAGGCGTACAGCCATGACTAAAATGATCGCCACCATAATATGAATCATTTCAATAGGTGTATCCGGTAATATTTGTATGGTCATAAATTTTCCTACATAATACATTACGGAACAAGTATAAAGAAAAGTTACTGTTAGAAAAAAAAGAGAAGTGCATTTGCCTATCCATTTTCCAAATAGTTTTTCATTCATTTGAACGAAAGTCATATTAGGAAAAAATAAACCTAATTTGGTGTATAAAGCAATCACCAATAATCCTATTCCTACACTTATTATACATGCAATCCAAGCATCCTGTTTTGAATAGAAAGCTAATAATGATGGAAGAACTAGTATAGAATCTCCAATCGTAAATAAAATGACTAAATTTCTAAATTGACGTGTTGATATCTTTTCGTTCTTAACCATTAACTTTCACCTTGAGACCTTCCTTTTTGAAAATTTTGCACTGTATCATTCTCTCCGAATTCAAAAGGATTTATAGCTTTCACAGGGATTACTCGTTGTAAATGCTCAAAATAAGATAATGACACAATAATCTCCATCTCTGTTCATAGGATAAAATTAAAAGTGTTGGAGGTACCTCTTATTGAGATAACGAGTGCTTTAGTTCTATAGAAGAAGTAAAAAAAGTCGATTCCTTAACGTTGAACTGACCCCATAAAGTTAGACAGGTTATTTCGTTAGGCAGCCCGTTGGGCATGAGCTCGGTATTGTACCGGGCTCATGCCTTTTAATTTTGCCTTGATTCGTTTGTGATTATAGTATTCTATATATTTTGCTAGTTCTTGTTCAAAGTGTTCCACACTTTCAAATTCTTTTAGATAAAGAAGTTCCGATTTCATGATACCAAAGAAATTTTCCATAACAGCGTTATCGTAACAATTCCCTTTGCGAGACATACTTTGCGTAATGCCACGTTCCCTAAGGGCATTACGGTATTGTTTCATTTGATAATGCCAGCCTTGATCTGAATGAAT
>NZ_LGYA01000005.1:0-440711 GCF_001273755.1 Peribacillus butanolivorans | reverse complement strand
TCATGCTTTCACCTTCATTACCATCTATATATTGTCTTACTGCCTGTATTTTTTCTTCTGAAGAAAATCTCGCCATAAAAAACTGCACCTCCAATTGTTAGTTGTGTCTAACAATTGGGGTGCAGTTCACGTAGAGGAGATCGACTTTTCAGGTTGGAATTCTCTTAGCGTATAAAATTGCCGAAATGGGCGGTATAGCATTGTTGCTACTGTTCGTTTAAGTAGACATTTGCGAACGGTTCGTTTTTATATTGAATTGTACGATATAAGTCGTTCGGAAAAGTCTGTTTTGAGTTTACTGACGTTCACTGGTTGTTATGTACATTTACGAACGTGTCTAAAAATTATAAAGAATGATAACCTATACCTATTATCCGAAAATTATAAAAATTGTTATAATTAGGCTATATTCCAATAATCCTAAGGAGGACTTATTTTCATGGTTAGTCTCATTCAACAGTTTAAAGCTTTACCTACCACGGCCATTTCTGATGCAATGGATGGATTGAACAATCTAGACTCAGCAATTAAACCCCTAAAAGATGAATATCATTTTGCCGGACGTGCATTAACTGTCCAGGTACCAGTCGGTGATAATTCAGCCGTTTTAAAGGCAATCGGTGAGGCCCAGGCAGGGGACATATTAGTTGTTGACTGCAAAGGGGATACATACCGAGCTATCGCTGGTGACTTTGTTGTGGGCATGATGCAAACAATGGAAATTGAAGCTCTCGTCGTCGATGGAGTTATTCGTGATCTAGCAGCCATTAAAGATCTAAATTTCCCTGTATTCAGTAAAGGGACTACTGTTGCCTCAAGTGGAAAGGCTGGTGTGGGTGAAACCAATATCCCAATTTCCTGTGGTGGTGTCACTGTATATCCAGGCGACATTATAATAGGGGATGTAGATGGAGTCGTGGTCGTCCCTCAAGCTATTTGTGAAGAAATATTAAAAAAAGCAAAAGATAAAATCATAAAGGATGAACAGCGTGCAGAAAAGTATGCAGGAAAGCCTGATGAAATCAGGAAGTATATTGCCATGATGACTGCAAAATCCTAAAGAACTGCCTTATTAAAATTATCCCCTTAACTATAAAAAAACAGGCAGGAAGCTATTGCTTCCTGCCTGTTTTTTTATTAACCCCTTATTTATCAGAATCAACTTTTGAATCAACTTCTTTTGAATCTTCTTCATTGTATGTGTAATCATAATCCTTCGGATCAATCGGTTTAAAACCATTTGGAGTATAGAATCGGAGTAAGTCTCCGTTTACGACTTGGTCGGATAAATTAAGCATCTTTTCAGCTCTCGTTTTATAATTGAGAATGTCTTCATTCTCCTCGACCAATTCTCCAGTATTAGTATCATAGTACTTTCCTTTAATGGAAGTAACATCTGGCGTTACAAAGTCTCCATTCCTGAAAGGTACTACTTCATTATGATCTTTTGATAATAAATCTGAACCGAATTGTACATAATCATTTGATTTAATCCCTAACAAATGTAGTAATGTTGGGAGAAGGTCTATCTGTCCACCGTATTGATGCATTTCCCCGCCTTCAACGCCTGGAACATGAATCAATAATGGTACACGTTGTAATTGGGCATTCTCAAACGTGCCCACTTCTTTGTCCAGCACCTTTGACATGGCTTCTTTATGGTTTTCCGAAATACCATAGTGATCGCCATACATGACGATTACCGAGTTATCATATAGGCCTGATTTTTTCAGATAATCGAAAAATTCTTTAAGCGCTTCGTCGGCATAGCGTGCAGTTTGGAAGTAACTATCAACCGATGCATCACCCGTTGTTTGTTTACCAATTGTTGCTTTTTCCTGATCCATAGCATATGGGAAATGGTGAGATACTGTTATGAATTTTGTATAGAAAGGCTGTTTAAGTGTTTCTAACATAGGAATGGATTCTTTAAAGAAAGGCTTATCCATTAATCCATAACTTAGTACTTCTTCTTTATTTTCCATATTATAATGGTTTGCATCGAAGAACTGATTAAAGCCAAGAGACTTATACATATTATCCCGGTTCCAGAAAGATTTATAATTACCATGGAACACAGCAGATGTGTATCCTTTTTGTCCTAAAATCGCTGGTGCCGCTTGATACGTATTTTGAGATCGGTTTGTGAATGCTGCCCCCTGTGGTAAACCGAACAGAGAATTTTCGAGCATGAATTCAGCATCCGCTGTTTTACCCTGACCAACTTGATGGAAGAAATTATCAAAGTACATGAAATCAGAATTATCATGTGCAAGTGAGTTTAAAAATGGAGTTACTTCTTCTCCATTCAACTTATAGTCAATCAAGAAATTCTGCATGGATTCCAAATGCAAGTATATAACATTCTTCCCTTCAGCTGCACCGAAGTATTTAGGATTAGGCTCAGCGCTTGTCGCTTTTGTATAGTTGACGACTTCTGCGATATCCGTGCTATTAGCTGTTGCACGCTGAGCATAGGTTTTAGTATTCTGAACCGCATCATAGACAGTATAGTTAAACATGCCTAGATATTTCACAATATAATTCCTGTCAAACGTTCTCGATAATAATTGCGGACGATCCTTTTCAGCAAGTCCCAAATTGATCGCGAAAATTGCAAGTCCTGCAAGGTAAACCATTCCAACTGTACGACGTTTAACTTTGATGTCTTCCACTTTAAAGTCTTTGAATTTATATAAAACAATTAAAAGAACCGTATCAAGGAAATAAAGTACATCATGGGGTTTAAATAATTCTAAAACACTCGGTCCCAAATCTCCGGCATTATTTCGCACTTGTGTCAAGGTTGGTAATGTAATGAAATCGGTAAATGAACGGTAGTATACAATATTGCAGAATAGCCAAAAGGACATCAATAAGTTCAACCGAATAATCCATTTAAACGATTTTTTACCTTTCGCCAGTAATGCCAACCCAAAGAATAAAATAGCTGAACTAATCGGGTTTATGAATAGCAAAAACTGTTGTAGTCCATTTTCAATACCTAAGTTAAATTCAACTCGATATCCAATATAAGTTTTAATCTGAAACATTAATACCGCAATAAAGAAAAAGCCTAGTACATTATTTGCAAATAAATGCTGGCTCTTTTTAAGAAAATTATTCATGCTTTCACCTCTATTAATCTAGTGGTTTATATATATAAATTTTTACATACTTACAGAAGACGGAAAATCGCAAACCTTATGATAGCATTCTTTCACTTAGATAGTCAAGATTGCGCAAAACCACTTTTTGGCACAATATTTACTATTGCATAAAGAACGCTTATTCAGCTTATGAACAAGCCTTTGAAAAAATAACAGAGTTTGGCCCCGCCTTTGAAGTTTGATTTCCTATAATTAATATATAGGAACTCCAAATCTTATTCCAATAAATATCACCATAAATTCCTGGTAAATGTGGATGACAGTTATATTTAAATTTCACTTCCCTTAGGCTTTTACCATTATAAACGACTCCATATAAAAACACCAGCACATTACAAAAACTGTAAAAAATAATTCTTTTAACATCAAAAGCTATTAAATTTATCCAAGATTTCTTTCCCGATAATTCGACAGTCTAAGAATGATTGCTTTTTTTCATTTTATTTTGTCCAGGAATTACTCCCTGAAAACTTTATAATTCCAGTTCAGAACATTTACCTGTACGACTTCTCTTTCAATATCTCCGACCTCATACGCGAGTCGGCTACCTACTAATAACTCAAAGCATTTATCCTACATTTACTTGTATTCCTGACTGTAAAAGATGCCTTTTCTTATGCTCCATTCGAGTATTATCGACAACATCGCCTTCCAAATTTCCCATAATTCGATCATTTTTATTTTCTATTTTTGACAATATTATTAGGACTGCTTTCAGACTGCATCGTAAGTGATGTTACTTCCCCACTCTCCAAAAAAATAGAACTCATCTTGGGTCATTTTCTCTGTTTGTTCATTGATATTATTCAAGATGCATACAAATCCAATGATGACCAGCCAAAGTTCACTGAGATTTTTGACTTTAAACTACCCCTGACTCATAAATAGCAGCAAGATAAATAGCATCGCTATACAATCGACATATAATAGGAAGAAAGTATATTTATTCTCATCTGTTTTTTGTTTTTTTTGGTCCCCTGCTTTAAGCTCCTAGGAGTCCATTTCCAGCTTTTGATCTCCTTAGCTGCTATCAAATCCATAGCTGGGATTGCATTCACTGTGGTGCCCAACTACAAGGCTTGGTTAACGGTCGTTGAGCATAAGCCCTCGTTATTTAAAGGTGGGGATTTTCAATAAGTACAGTCATCTTTCATTATGGTATGTTCTCTTAGCCTATTTGTTATAGGAGCAAATCTGCTTTATATAAAACAAAAAAAGCCTGCTTTCACTTTACGTGAGAGCAGGCCTTGCTTTACATCTTTATTATTTAATACCCTTAGAGACTTCTTTAACCATAGAATCAACAGACTCTAAACCGCCGCCTGATAAGTACCAGTAGTTAGGATCAAGATAAACGATGTTGCCTTCTTTATAAGCTTTTGTATTTTTTACAATATCATTTTCAACTGTTTTTTTCGCTGCAGCTCCATCACCAGCAACTGCATCTCTATCAACTACGAAAAGGTAATCAGGGTCTTTTTCAGCAATGTATTCGAAAGAAATACTTTGACCATGTGTAGATACTTCTAATTTATCATCAACTGCAGGAACGCCGAATACATCATGGATAATACCAAATCTTGAATCAGGACCGTATGCACTTACTTTTCCACCGCTAGCAAGAATGATTAAACCTTTTTTATCTGTTGGTGCTTTTTCTTTCAAAGCGGTGATGTTTTCTTCAACACTTGCAAATTCTTTAGCAGCTTCTTTTTCTTTACCGAAGATTTTACCAAGAAGTGTTACGTTTTCTTCAAATGATTCCATATATTTTGTAGTATCCACACCTACATAAACTGTAGGAGCAATTTTACTTAATTCTTCATATGCATCAGATTGACGACCTGAAATAAGGATTAAGTCAGGAGCAATCTCGTTAATTTTTTCGAAGTCAGGTTCTTTTAATCCACCAGCATTTTCAGTTGTAGCTTCATATTTAGAAAGGTATTCAGGAAGGCCATCATGAGGAACAGCAGCCACTTCTACACCTAATTTATCAAGTGTATCAAGAGTTCCCATATCGAATACGACAACTTTTTCTGGGTTTGTTTTTACTTTCGTTTCTCCTAGTTGGTGCTTAACTGTTATTTCTTCGCTTTTAGCCGATTCTTTTTTCAGACTTGATTCTTCTTTTTCATTATTTGATCCACAAGCTACAGCCACTACAGCCAGCATTGCTATTAATAGGAGTAAAGATAATTTCTTAATCATTAAAATGTCACCTCGAAAAGTATTTTTTATTATTTAAAATTACATGTTGAATCCGTAACTTGTTAGAACCCATCATTTTTCCCTCTTTTTTCCTTACATTTAAACAGGAGGCGGCTAATTCTTGGGCGCCCGCCAACTCTTAACAGCCTAAAGAGTGTTCTTAATGTTTCCTAGTTTAGTTACGAATACCTGAAGTAATTTAAAACCAAATGGCATAGTTCCTAAGTAAAGTACACGCAGATCTTATTATCATTGATATTTTGAATCTCAATATCCATATCATAGATTTCCTTTAATACATTGGAATTAATGACTTGTTCGGTAGGTCCATTTTGGATCACCTTTCCATCCTTCAATGCGACAATATAGTCGGAATAACAGGATGCAAAATTAATATCATGAATGACGATAATGACTGTTTTTCCTAATTCATCAGCCAACCTTCTTAACACCTTCATGATTTGGACAGAATGCTTCATGTCCAAATTGTTCAAAGGTTCGTCAAGAAGTACATACTCTGTATTTTGTGCAATTACCATTGCAATGAAAGCCCGTTGTTGTTGGCCCCCGCTAAGCTGGTCAAGAAACTTATCCTGCATACTCGCAAGTTCCATATATTCAATCGCTTCATCGACATATTTCCAATCCTCTTTAGTCAATTTCCCTTGTGAATAAGGGAATCGACCAAAGGCGACGAGTTCACGAATCGTCAATCGGATATTAATGTGGTTAGCTTGCTTTAAGATAGCGATTTTTTTCGCAAGCTCATTGCTGTTGAATTTCCCCATGTCTTTACCATCAATCAGGACTTCCCCTGAATCTTTAGTAATGAGTCGGCTGATCATCGAAAGAACCGTACTTTTTCCCGCACCATTAGGGCCGATGAAAGAAGTGATTTTTCCTTTGGTAATTTCAATGGATACATCCTCGACAACCGTTTTATTATTATATTTTTTGAATAAACTTTTCACTTCTACCATGACTTATTCTCCTTTAATAGAAGATAGATGAAATAGACACCGCCAACAAAATTGATAATGACACTCAAAGTGGTTGAGAAGGTGAAGATTCTCTCAACTATGAATTGGCCGCCGACCAAGGCAATCACACTAATCAGCATCGCACCTGGAAGGATATGTTTGTGCTGATAAGACTTAATAAATTGATACGCCACATTGGCAACAAGTAAGCCGAGGAATGTGATAGGACCTATCAGGGCCGTTGAAATGGAGATTAAAATCGTGACAACGATTAATACCCGTTTCGTTACAAAATCATAATCCACACCTAAGTTTATGGCTTGGTCTCTCCCTAAGGACATGACATCTAAATACTTCAAAAATCTCATAAAATATACGATTACTGCTATCATAAGGACAATAGCTAACGTCAATAAGTCCGTATTGACATTGTTAAAACTCGCAAACATTTTATTTTGAATGATTTGAAATTCATTCGGGTCAATCAATACCTGCATAAATGATGACATACTGCCGAATAATGTTCCGAATATGATGCCTATCAGCAAGAGAAAATATATATTCCGATTTTGCTTGAACATGAACTTGAACAGTAGACTGGAGAAAATAAGCATAGCTGTCAAAGTAACCAGAAAATTTAGATTTTTATTTAAAATCATGACATGTGTTGAACCGAACAGGAAGATGACTCCTGTTTGAATCAGCATATACATAGAATCTAATCCTAAAATGCTTGGTGTTAAAATTTTATTATTTGTTACTGTCTGGAAAACTACTGTTGCGAAGGCAATCGCACAACCCACTACAATGATGGCGATAATTTTGATAACCCTTCTTGGAAGTGCATAATCCCAATTCGGGCCAAGATCCCAAAAGATATAACCTGCCGTTAAAACTGTTGCAACAACAGCTAGTAAAATGATTTTTCCTTTATTATTCATATGCCTTTCTCCTCATTATCAGATAGATAAATACGGCGCTTCCTATTACACCAACTACGAGACCTATCGGAATTTCAAATGGATAAATGATAATCCGACCCAGAATATCGCAGATCAATAGGAACACAGCCCCTAGCAATGCTGTATGAGAAAGACTCTTCTTCAAATTATCACCAAGGTAAAGTGAAACAATATTAGGTACAATCAGTCCTATAAAAGGAATTGTTCCCACCGTTAACAAGACGACGGTAGAGGATAATGCTACGATAACCAATCCAAAATTGACTACAAATTTATAATTGAGTCCAAGATTGATAGCAAACTCCTCACCCATCCCTGCCACAGTGAATTTATTAGCAAAGAAGTATGCGAGAATAACCAAAGGGATACTTATGTATATTAGTTCATATCTTCCCGACATAATCATCGAGAAATCCCCATTCATCCATGTGTTGAGACTTTGAATCAAATCATATTTATAAGCAAAGAAAGTTGATATAGATCCGACGATATTACCAAACATCAAACCAACCAATGGAATAAAAATCGTATCCTTGTATTTAACTTGATCAAGAATTTTCATGAACAAGAAAGTGCCTGCCAAAGCGAATATGAATGCGAATGCCATTTTCTCAATAAGTGCTGCTGATGGAAAAATGATAATAGCAAGAAGAAGACCCAACCTTGCAGAATCCATCGTACCGGCAGTTGTTGGTGATACAAATTTATTTCTACTCAATTGCTGCATGATTAAGCCACTGATACTCATAACCACCCCAGCAATTACAATAGTTACCATTCTAGGAAAACGGCTTTGCAGCATAATTTGCACTTTATCATCACTTAAATCTAATAAATCGAGTGGCGTAATATCTTTTACTCCAATGAATAATGAGGTAAATGATAAAACAATTAACGCCATGACTAAATATCTTATCTTCATCTTCATTTCCTACTCTTCCTATATCAGTAAAAACACAGTGATAATATTTTTAATTAAAAATGTTTGAATAAAGACTATTATTAAGTTTTTATCTATCTTTAATAAAAATAAGACCCATGAGCTACAATAACTGCATGTGTTTTCCTTTTTTTTGATAATGAGATTCATTATCAATATCGTTGTCATTTCTATTCTACCATTCCTTTGACATGTGTCAACATATACAACCTAATTACTTAGATAAATTGGGAATTGTATCCTCTATTGTTCACACCAATCCATTTAAAGTATATATAAACTTGTGGATTAAATTTGAGATATCAAACCATGCATTTCGCAACATTAAGTGATAAAATCAAAATAACATATATTTACTCTTCCAATGAAAGTAGCGATATGATGAAAACCTTTCTTTCTAAAATGTTCACAAAAAAAGAGAAAATCCAGATTGAATTTTGTCAAAATAATCTTGACCGTTTCCTTAATGAACAAACACTCGCTGTGTATGGAAAGTTCTTGAAGAATCCCCGAATTCAGTATAAAGAATATGAATGTTTAAGTGAATGTAAACTTTGTAATACGACACCCTATGCTAAAGTAAACGGGCAGATTATGAGTGGGGAAAATACACAAGATCTGTTAAACCAGTTACAAAACATATTAAAATAAATACGGGCCAAGCAACTTCAAATTGCTTTGGTCCTTATTTTATTGTAGAGACTTTAACTATATCCCTAAAATTATAATGAAGAAAACCGTGTATAAAAAAACCTCTATTCCTTCTATATAATAGAAGTGCATAAAAGGATTAGCTGTATCAGCCCCTCTGGAGCATCCGTTATATCATCCATTGCAGTCGGGATGAAACAAGATCGCTCTACTGTTTCACGGCTGGAGCTCTCATATTGTTGTTTCGTCTTCATTTCTTTGATTTAGGTTTTATATTGTGATTTATGAGGAGTAGCAGAATACATAACTACTTCTGGGCACCTAGCCATAGAACGCCCTTTATCAACCTAGTAGATACTTCCTGTTTTTTACTACTTTCAAAGTTTATGCTATTTTTCTAGTATTATATATGATAATTTATGGAAAAAAGATTAATTAGGAGGATGTATGTGAAAAAGATCATACCAACGATTGTTTCTGTTGTCTCGCTTAGTCTTATCACTGGATTGCCCGGCCTAAGCTCCACGGCTCAGGCAGATGAATTTACCCCTTATTATGGCAAGGGTCCTAGCTACATTCAGCCAGAAAATCTCTCCTACCTTTTCCCAGACCCTAAAGTTACCTTCAAGACTCCTGCCTTTCAACATGACAAGATTGCCTTTACAAGCCAAGAAGAAATGATAACTTATATCAAAAAACTATCCCACAAAAGCAAAAACATCCAAATTAAGACAATTGGTCAATCTACAGAAGGACGCGATATCCCGATGCTCCTTTTCAGCAAGGATTCAAAAAAGCTGAAAAAGGATACTAAGAAACCGTTGATTTGGATTCAAGGTCAGATTCATGGCAATGAACCCGCCTCTGGTGAATCTACATTAGTGATTGCCCAATGGCTTGCTGAAGGAAAACTTGGTGATGTCCTCGATAAAGTAAACATTGCCATCGTTCCACGAGTAAATCCAGATGGCTCCTATTATTTTAAACGATTTACCTCTAATGACATGGATGCGAATCGAGACTATTTAAAAGTGGAGTATCCTGAGGTACAGACTATTCATCAAACCATCAATGATTATGAGCCTGAAGTCATTCTTGATGTACATGAATATACAGTGAACCCCGCTCCCCTAAAAAAGGTAGGCGCAAATGGATCCATCGCTTCCTATGATCTGCTCATTTCTTCAGCAAAGAATTTAAATATTCCAGAACAGCTTCGAAAAGCATCCGATGAACTTCTTTTGCCTAATGTTTTTAAAACATTGGAAAAAGAAAAGCTTTCCTATCATGATTACTATACACTCGATACTTCTGATGCTGGAATTCTTACCGCTACTGAAGGAAGCACAGAAGCCCGCATCGGTCGCAACGCTCTCGGATTGAAAAATACGATGACCTATTTAATTGAAACAAGGGGTATCAATATCGGTCGTACTGACTTCAAACGTCGTGTTTATGCACAAGCTACAGCTCAGGCTGCCTTCATTAAAACGACAGCTGATCAAGCCAGTACAGTAAAAAAGGTGGTCAAGCAGGCCGAAAATGAAGTGGTGAAAAAAGGAAGAAAGGCAAATGATAATGACAAAATTGTCATCACCAGCGAAAATAAATTGATGAAAAATCAAAAGTTAACAGTAGTTGATTTAGCAAAAGCCAAAAAGGTCGATACGCCTATCGATTGGCTGGATTCTACCGATGCCTACCCTACCCTTGTTAGAGATCGACCAACAGCATATATCCTCCCACCTGAATATAATGATATTGCAAATAAACTTCAGTTATTGGGAGTGCAGGTGAAAAAACTAAAAAAACCTGTGAAATTATCTGTTGAAAGTTACAAAGTAAAGGATTTGAAGGTGTCCACTACACTTGAAAGCGGACATACAACCAAAGAAGTGACGACCACTGTATCTGCGAAAAAACAGGAATTCCCGAGAGGAAGCTATGTATTTAACATGGACCAGCCTGACGCTAACTTCATTTCCCTCGCACTCGAACCTGAAGGCATAGACAGTTACGTTACATTCAATTTCATTCCCTCTGTTAAGGGCGGAGAACTTCCGATTTATCGCTACATGCAACAATCAGCCTTACCAGTTAAATAATAAATCTCCACTACTACCTAAAAAACGCTTTGGCAGCTTTCATTGCCGAAGCGTTTTATTTTTTATTCCTTCTTTAAGCATTTGCAGAATTTCTGACACCATTCAGTCGTCTTTCTTGAATGCAGCAAAAACTTTTGAATATATATATAAACGGACAATGTGTTTAGGAGGGGGAACACCTTTGAATCACCAACATGTACAATTGGAAATTAACCGACTTGTTTATCACTTAAAGCAAGACCAATCAGCAGATGGATCTTGGAACTATCCCTTTGACACTGGGATAACAGCTGATGCCTATATGATTATTTTACTAAAAATTTTAGACATAGAAGATGCTCCTCTTATAGAGGCTTTAGTAAAAAGGATTGAAAGCAGACAAACAGAAAACGGTTCTTGGAAACTTTTCCATGATGAAAAGGAAGGCAATCTCTCGGTCACTATTGAAGCTTACTATGGTCTTCTATATAGCGGCCTACGGAAAAAACAAGATCCCCATATGAGAAAGGCCAAACAATTCATTCTTTCTAACGGCGGAATCAAACAGGCCAATACGCTAACTAAAATGATGCTCACCGTCACTGGCCAACATAAATGGCCGCCTCTATTCCCAATCCCGCTCGAGGTTATATTACTGCCGCCAACCTTTTTCATCAACATTTATGACCTTTCCGTATATGGGAGAGTTAACTTGATCCCCCTGCTTCTGCTTGGACATAAAAAGTATCAGATTAAATCCTCGAACGCACCTAGTTTAAAAGATTTATATCAAACGCGGGAGGAACGTACTGAAGAATATGTGTGGGAGGAATATCGAACGGACGAATACCGCTCTTTCTTTTCCAAACTTCAAACAGGGGTCAAAACCTTAATTGGTTATCCAGATTATTTGCATTCCTTGGCCCTAGAGTCAACGAAAAGATATATGCTCGACCGGCTAGAGCCCGACGGAACGCTTTACAATTATTTTGTTTCTACCTTTTTCATGATCTTTGCACTTCTCTCAACCGGCTATTCGAAAAAAGATCCAGTGATCCTAAAAGCAGTTGCCGGTTTGAAGGGAATGGCCTGTTCAGTTGATGGTTACACTCATATCCAATTTACAACAGCCCATGTTTGGAATACCTCCTTAATCAGCTATGCTTTGCAAGAAGCAGGATTGCCTTCCAAAGATCAAACTGTTAAAGCCGCAAATCAGTACTTACTTTCCCGTCAGCATTATATGTATGGTGATTGGCTGGTTCATAACCCTAACGCGGTTCCAGGTGGCTGGGGTTTCTCAGATTTGAACACAATGAATCCAGATGTCGATGATACGACTGCCTCACTACGGGCGCTGGCCGGTCAATTGCAAACAAACCCAGATAATCAGAACAGCTGGCAGCGTGGTGTCGCCTTCACGATTTCCATGCAAAATGATGATGGCGGATTTCCTGCATTCGAAAGAAATAACGATCATAAATGGTTACACCTTACCCCTTTCGAAGGAGCTAAATATTTCCTAACTGACCCATCGACCGCTGATTTAACAGGAAGAACACTTGAATTTTTAGGGAACTATACAAATTTGAAGAAACCTGAGAAAGTCAGCAAAAAAGCCGTAGATTGGCTCTTGAAAGACCAGGAGCGCGACGGATCTTGGTACGGACGCTGGGGAATTTGCTACCTATATGGCACATGGTCTGCACTGACTGGCCTTAAGGCAGCTGGGCAATACTCTAAACACCCAGCTATCCAAAAAGCTTTGGCCTGGTTAAAGAAAATTCAAAATAAAGATGGAGGCTGGGGAGAATCTTGTTACAGTGACATTAAGCAACATTATATGCCTCTCGGGACCAGCACCCTGACCCATACAGCTTGGGCTGTGGATGCGTTGATTTCAGCATCCGAAAAACCGACACCCGAAATCGAAAAAGGCATCACCTATCTCATTCGCGAAGCCCAAAAAGAAAGCTGGACCAATGACTATCCTGCAGGTCAGGCACTGGCAAATTTTTCGTATATCCATTATCACAGCTATCGCTATATTTATCCGCTATTGGCCTTAAGTCACTACAGAAATAAGTTCATGAATGTTTAAGCGCTGTGTGTGTCGGCGCTTTTTTCGTCATAAAAAGATGAATATGTGGATTACCTGTGGAAAAGGGTGGCACATAAAAGTACAGTTATCCACATTTTAAGGTTATCCACATATAATTATCCAATAAATTGACCCGAAGCATTTTATAAACAAATTATTATCCACAATTGCTGTGAGTAACATTCATTCTTATGTATTTTGCCCATTTATTTGTCCGAAAGTATGCACAAAAGTTCTAGATTACTTGTCTTCTTAAGGTTTTGTGGATAATTTGGGGATGAATCCTCACTGTTTTATTATTTTTCACTTCCAAACTGTATCAAGTTTATCGCTATAGAATTCTATTGCCTTTGCATATGACTGGATTGCATGATCCTTAGAAGTTTCCGCAATAATTTTCAGTAGAGATTCCATTGCCAAATTATGATGTCCTAAATTATAGAATGCCATTGCTCTAAATACTATTAAAGCCTTGTCCTCAGGAAACTTGCTCAGCCCTGTTTCTAATGTTCGTTTTGATTTCTCATATTCTCCAATGGTACGATATGTACTCCCCAACCCTAAATATGCACCTTTTGCATCCTCCTCTGATAAACCCAATGTGAGCGCTGTTTCATAATAGGGCACAGCCTGTGACTCAAGCCCAAGAATATCCAAACTCCAGGCACATTGATACTGAATTACAGCATCCTCGGGATTTTGCTTTGCGAGTTCCATTAAAAGTTGATTTGATTTCTCAAACTCTTTCTTACACCGTAACGATAGCGCCGCTTCTAAATTCTTCACTCTCATTCCCCCTATTGGATAAAGATCTTTATGTCCCTTATTCTGGAGGAACCCTTTAATTCCTTCTTAATTTCGAAACGGATATTGCCATTGTTCATTTATAAGAAAAAAACTAATATGACTGACCAGATACTGTATCAACTATTCTTTTAATGGATTTTGTAAGTATTTAGATTACTAAAAAAAAAAAGGATCTGCCCCATGGCAAATCCTTTTTAGTCTTTGATAATCATTTCAGCAAGGTTATGAACAATAAATGTTACGTAATCGAAACAACTTTTGGTCTTGATATTCGATTAATCATCCAATTCGGTTTTTAATACTTTCCCCGTAGTAGCATCAACTACTACGTCATATTCCTTTTGTCCTTGGTTTATCTCCAGTTCGTATACAAGGATGCCATTCTCAGAATCCAGCTCTACATCCGCAATTTGGCCATCCACCTTTTTCAAAGCAATCTTTTCAGCTTGATCCATACTGATTTTTGCAGTTTCCACCGCTTTTTGAGTGCTCATATCCTCATCATCATCGTCTTCCATCTCCTGAGAAAGGATCTCTCCTTTTTCAGCATCCACATCTACGTCTTGATAGCCTTCTTCCGTTTTAACGGTCATCTCATAGGTCATCGGCTGGTCCCAATCTTTTTCAAATTGAGTAACTTCCCCACCTAGTTTTTCTGAAATCATTTTGACAGCCTCGTCTTCAGATAGCGCACCCTTATTGACTGCATATACGGCCGTTCCGGCAGCACCACCGAAAAGCAATACGGAGGCTATGGACACCGTCATTATTACCTTTTTCCTTTGGATGATACCTTGTTTTATCGTGCTCCACTGCTTTTTCATGAATGAATTCCTCCTTTAATTTGTTACCTTAAGAATAACAATCCTTCATGAAACGAACATGAACGCTAGATTAGAATTTGATGAGAAAGAATAATCGTCACCGACGTTCCTTCCCCCACTTCGCTTTGAATTTCCAATTTGCCGCCGAATGACTCAACAATTGATCGAGCAATGGAAAGACCGAGTCCATTGCCTCCCGTTTTCCTTGCTCTCGATGAATCCACACGATAGAAACGTTCAAATACATGTAACAGATGTTCTGGTGATATGCCTACACCTTGATCTTTCACTCCAATAAAAACTTCATTTCCCTGCTGATTAATCAAGATTTTTATACCCGATTCACTGTATTTCATGGCATTGTCCAATAGGATGACCAACACCTGTTCAAGCTTACTGGAAATGATCATTGCATATATTTCCTTAAACTCGGATTGTATATTTATTTCACGATTCCCAGTCCGTCTAAACGTTTGGGCAATCTGTTCACAAAATGAAATAAGTTCGATTTTTTCCTCCATATCGACTGAAGGTTCCGATTGGGAAGCCGCCTGTAGAAGATGTTCCGTCAACTTTTTCATCCGGATGGCTTCATGATGGATCGCTTCCACAGCCTCTTCCTGAATCGCTGCATCCTTCATTCCCCAGCGTTTCAATAGTGAGGAATAGCTTTCAATAACCGTAATCGGTGTTTTCAACTCATGTGAAGCATCTGAAAGGAATTG
The DNA here is from genome assembly GCF_001273755.1 of Peribacillus butanolivorans. Taxonomy (GTDB): domain Bacteria; phylum Bacillota; class Bacilli; order Bacillales; family DSM-1321; genus Peribacillus; species Peribacillus butanolivorans. The sequence continues at coordinate 425,256 of NZ_LGYA01000005.1, read as the reverse complement.
CTGCTGTTGGTTATAATTCCGTTCTAGCCTTTCTATCATCCTGTTGAATGAAACTCCCATTACCTGTAGTTCGTCCTTTGATTGATCCGATAGCGGAATCCGTTTGAATTCTCCACTTTCCTCAATATCCATCATTGTCCCGCTCATGATGGATATTGGTTTAAGAATTAGATTTGCCAACCACTTGCCAGCAAAAATGGATAAAAGAATGACAAAAAGGGATGAACCAGCAAGCACAAGTGCAAGTGTTGATAAATTATCAAGAAGGGTGTCCTGTGCCTGGGTGACCTCAATCATTCCAAGCGGCTTACCTTCTTCCGGATAAGGATAGCGGTAGGTTAACACATACTCTCCGTCGACTTTGGTAAAATCATATCCCTTCTCGTTAACGGATTTTATTATAAGCCCCTGGAGGTCCTCTTCATCAGTAAATATGTTGACCAAGCTTCTTTCGGTGTTAAATACCCGTACCATTCCATCGTCTGGGGTATATGGCTCTACCAAGCTAGAATTGCCGGAGAATAGATCCTTCGCCTGGACATTTTCTTCGATTAACGAAGCCTGATTTTCAAGCATATCCTGTTCCCTCTCAACGGAAATCCAAAGAAAGGCGGTTAAAACGATGATACTCAGCACTACCAGCATGAGGCTTAAAAAAAGACTAGAATACCATTGGATTTTCGTCCGGATCTTCATACTGGCTCCTTCAAGCTATATCCTACCCCTCGATAGGTATGTATGAGCTGCAAATCAAAAGGATAATCAATTTTTTTACGTAAATAACGAATATACACATCAACCACATTCGTATCCCCTACAAAATCATACCCCCATACATGGGTCAGGATTTGGTCTCTCGACAGTACTTGATTTTTATTTTGCAAAAGATAAACTAGCAAGTCGAACTCGCGGGAAGTCAGCTCGATCCTTTTGCCTTGCCTCAGAATGTCCCTTGTACCAAGGTTCAATTGCAGATCATGGACCTTAAGGTCATCCGCTTTTCCTTCTGATTGGCTCCCCCGTACATTCATCCGAAAACAAGCACGAATCCGGGCAAGTAGTTCTTCTATTTCAAATGGTTTCGTTACATAATCATTTGCACCATGGTCCAGGCCGTTCACCTTATCAGGTATAGCATCCCTGGCTGTTAAGAGGATGACTGGTGTGTGACCATTCTTTTTTCTAAAACGCCTAAGTACTTCTATGCCATTCAACTCGGGTAGCATCACATCTAATAAGATTAAATCCCACTCTTCAGCTTCAGCCCTTTCCAGACCTGTTTTTCCGGTAAAAGCCGATTCAGTTTGATAACCCTCATGGTTCAGTTCCAGCTGTATGACCCTCGCGATTTTTTCTTCATCTTCTATAATTAAAATTCTTTTATTCATTATTTAACACCACCTACCCCTTAGTGTACTGAAGAAAAATGAAAATATCATGAGAAATTGAACCCTTCTCGTTAAATCGTATGACAAAAACAATTTTATAGAGAAAAAAAATCCCTGCTTCTATCTTTACAGATTAAAGAGAGGTGACTTCCCTGTTTTATGTTCCTTAACTATCGATACTGTAGAACTTTAATTAATAGGGGGCGGATTCCCAGCAATCCACTACCTTATGCTCTATGTCATTTTTTCGCACCAACTGTCCCATATACTACCGATAAAGAAGAATCTTTAGAAATTCTGTTGGATCACCCTTATTAACAACGAATATACTTACATGAAGAAAGAGTAAAAATTGAAAAAGAACCGGATGTGAATACACATCCGGTTCTTTTGTTCTTTTATTTACCAATCCAATGTTGATCAATGAATTCATCGCGTCCTGATTTCGCACGGTCCGCTTTGTACTCATCTTTGTTTTTCTTATGATAGCCTTGATGATATTCTTCAGCCGGATAAAAGGTTTGGGCCTGCAGGATTTCCGTTACTATAGGTTTCTTGAACTTACCGCTAGCTGCTACCTGTTCCTTAGTTTCAATAGCTAATTGTTTTTGAGTTTCATTATGATAGAAGATAGCCGTGCGATACTGGCTTCCTCTGTCATGGAATTGACCGCCATCGTCGGTTGGGTCAATCTGCTGCCAATACAATTCCAGCAGTCTTTCATAAGGAAATAACATAGGATCGAAAGTAATTTCAACGACTTCATAATGGCCCGAAGTTCCCGTCTTCACTTCCTCGTAAGTTGGGTTTTCAACGTGTCCTCCTGTATAACCGGATACGATTCCTCCAATGCCGGGTTGTTCTTCAAATGGTGTCACCATGCACCAAAAACAGCCTCCAGCAAATGTAGCTTTTTGCATAATGGTCATCTCCCTCCAATACTTATGAATAAAAATTAATATATCATATCCTAACCCCAACCATATGTTTTTTTGATTCTTTATAATTTGCGGAACCGTCAGTCATCGTGCCAAAAAGGATCTACCTCTTCGGCAAACCCTAAATCAATCTTTTGACCAACCCTTTTCCTTGAATCTTACTATCGCTTCAACGCGATTGCTTACATCCAATTTATCGAGAATGACCGAAATATAATTACGAACCGTTCCATTAGTTAGATAAAGCTGGCTGGCAATTTCCTTAGTATTCTTACCATCTGCAATCAATTTGAGCACTTGACTCTCTCGTTCAGTCAACGGGTTTTCTTCCTCAAAAGCCATATCCACCAGCTCCGGAGCATATATGCGCCGACCATCCATGATGACTCTAATTGAGTTTGCCAATTCCTCACTTGGACTATCCTTCAGTAGATATCCACCTACTTCTGCCTTTCTGGCTCTTTCAAAATATCCAGGACGTGCAAAAGTTGTTAAAATGATGACTTTGCATTGGTGGCCCTGACTCTTAATCTCTTCTGCTACATCGAGGCCTGTTTTAACGGGCATTTCAATATCCGTAATGCAGATATCTGGCTTTAAACGATTGACGAGATTCATTGCTTCTTCCCCATTGCTTGCTTTTCCGACAACTTCCATATCCTCTTCTAAATCAAGGATAGAACCTAGCGCACCAAGCAGCATCCGCTGGTCTTCAGCAATAACGATTCGAATCAAAGTTAATCCCACCTATTCATTATTTTTTATAGCATTCGGAACCCTAATGTAAAGTGTAGTTCCTTCAGTTGATTTAATATCTAGGCTGCCGTTAACGAATTCAAGCCTTTCTTTCATTCCTTGAAGTCCATTGCCTTTAAAAAACTCTGATTTGTGTGAAAGCCCCACTCCATTATCTTGGACTTTGATCGTCACTCCTGTCTTTAATTCTTCTATAACGATATTACAGCAGTCGGCACGGCTATGTTTGACTATATTGGTCACAGCCTCTTTCAAGCACATGCTTAATACCGTTTCAACAAGCAATGGGGTATCTTGCAATTCTGTGGTGCCCTCCAATTTGAATTCTATCTCTGCCGCTTTCAAAATTTGCTTGACCCGGATTATTTCATCGCTTAGCTTAGCCCCACGCATTTCCGACACCATTTCCCGTACTTCTTTGAGTGCCGTCCTCGCCGTTTGGCGGATATCCTTGATTTCCTTCTTAGCCGAATCCGGGTTTAAATCAATCAATTTCCCAGCAAGGTCACTTTTCAAGCCAATCAAAGAAAGTTTTTGTCCAAGAGTATCATGTAAATCACGAGCAATCCGCTGACGTTCTTCCATTTTGCCAAGTTCGGATATTCTTTTATGTGCATCTTCCAGTTGTTCTTCCAGCCTATCCCGTTTATTCCGATTATATGTGTTGAATGGGAGAAGAATCACGCCTACTACACAAATGAGCATAAAGGGAAATTGCGAAAAGAAGGTAGGATCTTTCATGATGAACCCAATATTGACGGAAACGATGGTAGCTAATAACTGAATCGAATATAATACGAAAAAACCAACCTTATTTTGAACATTCCCAATAAAAAATGCTAAAAAAAGTGAAAAGTAAATGTAGCTGAAAAATATGGTCATGGATATGGATATGACTATTTGTATCGCAGTCCAAACGTATACGGGCCATCCCTTTGAAACGAATGAAAGGCCATATGAAATGAAAAACAAAATGATCATGACGATTCCAAAAACAATCTCCAACATAGATGAAGATTTGAAAATGAAATAAAAAGGGAGGATACAAAAAATGATCCAGACATATGGGCTTAGCCCTGTGTTCTTCGGAAAGATATGATACCAACTTTGCATGGCGCTGCCTCTTTTTCTTTTACTCCTAGTATATACTACGGAGTTTTATCAAAAAACCATCCAATGGAAATTGAATGGTTTTTTAATAAACTATTTATTTTTCTTGAAGACTTGGACGTTTATTATTGATTCCTACCTTTGATTTTGTATCGCTTAGACGGTGCTTAATCTCTTTAAAACTTACAAACGTTTTGTTTTCGCTATCATAAAGGCGGAAGCGAAGCGATTTTAAGCTTGAACCAAGAGTGATTGTCGTTGCCTGTTGCAAAGGAAGAGTGGAATCATGGACTTTTTCCAGATTATAGTTTGGCACTCTTGGACTAAGATGATGCACGTGGTGGAAACCGATATTTCCAGTTACCCATTGTAAAATCTTTGGAAGCTTATAATAAGAACTTCCATCAATGGCAGCCTTCACGTAATCCCATTCTGATTCCTCTTCGAAATAAGAATCTTCAAACTGATGCTGTACATAGAACAGCCAGATGCCCAGTGATCCCGTTACAAAAAGAAGCGGTACTTGGATCATCAAGAATGCCTGCCAACCGATAGCCAAGCATAAAAGACCATAAATCACCAAAATAGAAGCATTTGTCAGATACGTATTCAGACGTTCTTTCTTTCTAGCGCCTTTTGTATTCAAACGATTCGACACAAGGAATAGATAAAATGGTCCTAAACCAAACATGACGATCGGATTTCTATATAAACGATAAGCTAGACGTCCCCAGAATGAAGCGGCTACATATTCATCAACGGTCATGACCCAAATATCGCCGGTACCGCGTTTGTTTAAATTACTGCTGGTTGCATGATGTATGGAATGACTATGCTTCCATTGTTCATACGGAAATAATGTGACGATTCCGCTGATTGTACCCAGGATATTATTCGCTTTCCTACTTTTGAAAAACGATTGATGACAGCAATCATGAAAAATAATGAAAATCCTGACCACAAACCCTGAAGCCAGAACGCTAAATGCAAGGGTCAGCCAATATGAGATCGATAAGCTCTGATAGGCTAAGAACCATAATAGAAAAAAGGGTGGAAATGTATTTAAAAGTTGTTTCACACTCGATTTAGTATTGGACATTTCAAAAGGGGCAACATCTTTTCTCAATTGTTTTTGATTATGGTTACTCATAACTTCCTCCTAATAAATATTATATAGAAACGTGGAGTGTTTAATTGGATTGGTAAGCTTACATTTTAAAGCAACTATAATTTACGCCTTGGCCCGTTAAATTTAACGAACTATCTTTCTCTTCTTAAGTATAGGAATAATCACCGATCTTCTGAAGTCATAAACGTCAATTGGCTGGCATGACAAATGTCATATACTTGTCTACCCTTTCACTTTTCACACGTATTTTATCCTCATTTATCATTTTTACCCCTCAAAAATTGATAAATCCACTCAAATGAATGGGGAAAACAATTAACTATTTTCAACCCATTCGAATCATACTTCCCTTATATGTAAAGCAAATCTATGTATTGCTCAAACAAAAACAGATTCGCCACCAGGCGAATCCATTTATATCTTAATGGCATAAACCCTTTCAGGCCGTCCTACCGTGCCGTATGTTAAATCCGCTTCAATTTTTTCCTCAGACATCAAGTGTTCAAGATAACGCCTTGCCGTAGTCCTACTCACTCCGATTTCCTTCGCCACTATTTCGGCAGTTAACCCAGGGGATGTGTTTCCCAACACTACCATCACCTTCTCCAAAGTCATCCTATCAATCCCTTTTGGCAATGAAGTCTGTTCTCTTTCCTTGTCATTCATTTCCTTTCTCAAAAGCTTATCCACTTGTTGCTGTGTCACAGGAAAATTGCCCTTTCCTAATTCAGATAATTTCATGTAATATTCTTGATATCGGAGTAAGGACTGTTTGAACCGTTCAAATACGACAGGCTTGATAATATAATCAAATATGCCGATTTTAATGGCTTCCTGGACTTTTTCAATCTCTTTAGTTGCCGTAATCATAATGACATCCATTTGTTTGCTTTGCTGCTTGATTTCTTTCAGGATATCGAGCCCATTCATATCTGGAAAATACATATCGAGCAGCAATAGGTCCGGCTGCATGATTTCAATGAAGCTTTTAGCTTCAACATAACTTGACGCTATCCCAATGGTTTGAAACCCTTCAATTTTTTCGATGAACAGCTTCTGTATTTCAGCAATCCGTAAGTCATCTTCTACGATTAAAACTTCTATTTCGCTAATAGCCTTCATTTAATCACCCCTCTGTTTTTTGGTATGGCTACTGTAAAGATCGTATATTCCCCTTCCTTTGATGAAAAAGTGATATATCCTCCTAAACCATTAATGGCTTCCTGAACAAGACTCAGACCAATCCCTGAATTAGTTTGATGGTTTTTCGTGGTAAAACCTTTCTGAAAAATTTGTTCGGTAACATTTGAATTCATCCCTTTTCCGTTATCTTCAACTTCGATAATCAGTTCTTTACCCAAATCAGTTACGAACAACGAAACCTTTTTTTCCTCCCTTTGGTTTTCCCGTACCGCTTCAAAAGCATTATTGATAAGGTTACCGATAATCGTCACTAACACATCTCGGTCTATTTCGGACGGAATATCTTTAAAACTGCTCTCTCTATCAATAGTAAAATGAATTTTCAACTCGCTTGCTAAACTTACTTTCCCTAAGATGAACCCAGCAATAATCGGATCAGGTACTTCCTTCATTAAAAAGTGAATGAACCCTTGTGTGACATCCACTTCCTTCGATATGAAATCTATCGCTTCTTTATAGGACCCCAGTTGAATCAAACCAAGAAGAGTATAAAGCCGATTGGAATATTCATGTGTCTGAGCCCTTAGCCCCTCTGCATAGGCCTTCACATGGGAAAGCTCTTGAAGAAGGTTCGATAGTTCGGACTTATTTCTTAAGCTCGCAACAGCACCGATAACTTCTCCGTGTTTATTTAATATTGGAATGCGACTTGCCAAAAAAATTTCACCGTCTATCATAAATTCCTGATCATATTCGGCCTGTGCTGTACTAACTACATCAAGCAGATGTGTATTTGTAATGACCTCTTCAATTTTTCTCCCGCGTAGCACAACGTCTTTAGGAATATGAAGGAATTTATGCGCCGTTTCATTGACAACAGTGATTTTCCCATAGACATCAATGGCTATAATTCCTTCATGAATGGATTCCAAAATGGCATGTTTCTCTTGAAACATCCAGGCAATCTCCTTGGGCTCAAGTCCTAATATAGCCTTTTTTATATTTAATGAAATAAAGAAGGCAATTAATAAACCACCTATTAAGATAAAAGAGATGGTCCATACTATCTTTCTTTGTATTCTAGACACTTCATTTTCAATATCGTTCTGCATGTAACCAACAGAGACTACACCAATGACTTTTCCCTCATCCTCTATTGGAGCTTTCCCCCTTATGGAGGGACCCAATGTCCCGGTTGATTCCGTTATGATTGATTTCCCATTCCAAACCTCGGCGTTATCTCCCCCTACCATTTTCTTCCCAATCAATTTGGGATTAGGGTGAGACAGGCGTGTTTCATTCTCATCTCCTATTACAATGAATTCCGCATCGATCTGTCTGCGAATTTTTTCCGCAATAGGCTGGATGATCACGGAAGGACTATCTGTTTGAAAGGCTTGTTTAATTTCAGGCAGCAATGAAATGGTCTGGGCAACCGATAATGCTTTTTCCCCTGTTTCCTGTTTCAGGTTAATTTCTAAGATATTTATAAAAATAACTTCAAAGATTCCACCTATTAAGATGATTAACGTGCAGATGCCCAGCATCAACTTAGTATGTAAACGCATTCAATCACCCCTTCTTACATCATATAAAAAAAAACCCCTTTAAAAAAGGAGTTTTTTTGCAACATTCAGAAAATGTTCATTAGCCTTCTATATTGATGACGACATCTTTCCCTCTCTTCTTAAGTAAAACCGGAATGAGCAGCCATAGTGCCGTTACAATCAAAAAGGTAAGTGAAAGTGGCCTAGTGAAAAACAAGCTGTAATCACCATCGGATATGGTCAAGGCTCTGCGCATATTATTTTCTATCATCGGCCCTAATACCAACCCTAGTACCAATGGAGCGATTGGATAATCATTTTTACTTAAGAAATACCCCAAGACCCCGCACCCTAATAATAGCAATAAATCATAAGTGGATACTTGAACCGCATAAACACCAAAAATGGAAATCGCGATAATGATCGGAATCAAGTACTTCTTAGGCGTTTCAATGATTTTTGCAAAAACCTTAACGAGAGGAAGATTAAGGATGAGAAGCATCAGATTCCCAATGAACATACTAGCGATAAGTCCCCAAGCTACCTGAGGATGATCTTCGAATAATAATGGTCCAGGTTGAACATTGTACATCATGAGTGCTCCCATTAAGATAGCTGTTGTACCGGAACCTGGAATCCCCAGAGTCAATAATGGAATCATCGCTCCACCAGAAGCTGCGTTATTAGCCGTCTCAGGCCCCGCTACTCCTGCAATTGCTCCAGTACCAAATTTCTCAGGTTTTTTTGAAATCCGTTTTTCCATAAGATAAGAGAAGAAAGAAGCAAGAGTTGCCCCTGCACCTGGTAGGATTCCTACAAAGAAACCTAAGAGCGATCCCCTGGCAATGGGACCTGCGGATTCTTTGAATTCTTCTTTGGAAGGAATCAAATTACTAATCTTAGCGATTTCCCCGTCATCCTCTTCTTTTTCCAATATCGTCTTGAACACTTCTCCAAGGGCGAATAACCCAACTGCGATTGTCAGGAATTCAACCCCTTGATATAGCCAGGGAACGTCGAAGGTAAAACGAGCAATCCCTGATACATTATCAATGCCTATCGTCCCAATCAGCAAGCCGCAAACAGTCATAATTAACGCCTTCGTTACTGACTTTCCCGCCAAACCACTAACAGCTGCCAGTCCTAGAAGCATAAGTGAAAAATACTCGGCTGGACCAAATTTTATGGCAATCGTCGATAATGGTTGAGCTAAGGCAATCATAGCAATAAGGGTGACAATCCCTCCAACAAAGGAACCGATGGCAGAAATAGACAAAGCACTTCCAGCCCTGCCCTTCTTCGCCATTTGATAGCCATCCAAAGTTGTAACAACAGAAGAAGATTCCCCAGGTGTATTTAATAGTATGGAAGTTGTCGAGCCTCCATACATCGCTCCATAATAGACACCTGCAAGTAAAATGATGGCGCTTGTTGCCGCTTGCTCCGGGGGAAGTCCTCCCGTAATTGAAGCCGTTACCGGAATTAAAAGGGCCACACCGCTCATCGGTCCAATCCCTGGCAAAACGCCAACAGCCGTTCCAATCAATACTCCAACAAATGCAAAAAGCAAATTATACCAAGTAAGTGCTGTTTCAAACCCTTGTAATAAATAATCAAAAGTGCCCATTACTCATCCTCCTTTCCTTTATGAAAACCAGATTGGCCAACCAGGCAGTGTTCCTTTTAAGACATTTACGAATAAAAAATAGACGATTCCGGAAAACCCTGCAGATATAATGAGTGATGTTACCCACTTGCTCCGTTCCATAGTTTGAAAGCAAACAAACAAAAAGAGAAAGGTTGTAATGACATACCCAAATGTTTCTAATGTCAAAATATAAATCAATGTTGAGAGTAAAATAATGATAAAAGGCTTATACTCCAGCTTTTCCTTACTCGATTCTTGTCTCTTACTCCGATATGCCTCATAAAATAGGCGAATACTCAATGCAGCAAGAACAAGTCCCAAAACAAATGGAAAAATATCTGGCCCCACTGAACTTCCATAAGAAGAACTGGATAAATTCCTGCTCCCTATCATAAACAACACACCGACAGCCAGAAAGGCTACAGCTGCAAAGCGGTCAAATTTCATGTCCACCCTTATCCCCCCAATTCAGAAAATAGGAAGAAGGAGAAGTACCTCCTTCTTCCCCCATTATTTTTCCATTCCTAAAGCTTCTAATAATTGCTGTACTTGTTTCTCTTGTTCTTCTAAAAACTTGCCAAACTCTTCACTGTTTTTATATTCTTGCTCCCATCCTTGTGCCTCGACTTCCTTTTTCCATTCAGAAGTTTCAACTAACTTTGCAATAGATTCGTTCCAAAATGTTTTAGCTTCATCAGACATTTCCTGAGGACCAAAAACCCCCCTCCAAATGGTAAACTCAGCATCTACTCCCTGTTCCTTAGCCGTTGGTATATCTTTAAGATCTCCACCAAGGCGTTCAGTCGATGTTACGGCCAGAACTCTAATCTTCCCTGCTTTTAAAAACTCTCTTACACTAGAGGCATCGGTTCCAATTACATCTGCATTGCCTCCAAGCAATGCCGTTATCGCTTCCCCGCCACCGTCGTACGATACATATTTAAGTTCAGTAGGATTTAATCCATATTCATAGGCTGGAAGAATAGAAATCAAGTGATCCATGGAACCTGGAGCTGATCCTCCTGCAAAAGTTAGCTTGCGCGGATCTTTTTTTACTACTTCCAACACTGATTTTAAATCTTTAAATTCTGAATCCGCTTTGACGACGATTGCTCCATAATCTTTTGTCAGCTGCGCCAAAGGAGTCGTATTTTTATATCCATAAGGACTGTTTCCCTCTTTTTTAAGATTATTAATAATGACAGGTGGCGAGTTCACAAACAGCATGTCGTTATTATCAACTTGCTGTGTTGCATATTCCGCCATAAAAACAGCACCACCACCACCTGGTTTGTTTTCAACGGTTAACGGCTGGTTTACCAGTTTTGTCTCACTTAAGACCTTTGTAAATGAACGAGCTGTTAAATCCCATCCGCCACCTGCACCCGACGGAGCAACAATCGTTATGGCTTTTTTCGGATATCCAGTACTTTCTTTCTTTTCGCCTGATGTATCCGAACTACTGCATGCACCTAAACTTAGGGCTAACGAACTTGCCAATATAACCGCAGAAATCTTTTTACGAGAAAACATATGAATCCCCCTTTTGAAAGCGTTTTCTTAATTTTACAAAAATTTATACCTTTTCTTTAATTATTCACCTAAAAAACATAAATTCCATAATATCCATATTGTTCATAAAGTTTTATAGCAGGAAAAGGGGAAAAGACTGCTCCTTCAGAGCAGTCCCAGTTTGTAGACTAAAGGGGGTCTATCTAAATTAAACAAAGTGATTGGAATGGAAGGTGCGAGACTCCTGCGGGAAAAGCGTGTCGAAGGGAGACCCCGCAGGCGCAAAGAGCGCCGAGGAGGCTCCCGGACCGCCCGCGGAAAGCGAGTGCCTTACGTTCCAATCAAGGTTCGAATTTTACAAACACTTAAAAAAAACTGTAGACTGCCCATTAAGAGCAGTCCAACTAGAATAGAATTTTTGATAGATATACGACCAACGTTACCGTAATACTGCTGAATAAAGTGGACATCAAGACGGCCTGTGCCGCATACTCCGGATGGTTACCATATTCTAAAGCAAATAACGCACTGTTTCTTGATGTTGGAAATGAGCTTGCTATAAATAATCCTTGAGCAACCGTCCCTTCCAGCCCAAGCATGAGAATGATTAGGAAGGCAATAGATGGGGAGAGTATTAAACGGCCAATCAAGCTAAGAATTAGCGGAAGCGGGAAGTGAGTTATTTTTAAGTATGCACTCTGTGCACCCAGTGTAATTAAGGCAATCGCTATGAACGCACTTGCGATATTATCAATCGGAGTCCATAAAAACAAAGGAATATTAATTGAAGTCGCCTGTAAAACGAAACCAAGTAAGAGAGCGTAGATAACAGGGTTCTTCAAGAACTCACTGACCGCTCCCTTTGCACTTTTTGTATGAACGGAAACGGAATTCATCAATCCATATGTATAGGTCAGTAGATTTTGAAAGATGATAACGATGACTTGAATTGATAGCCCAAGAGGATTATTATGAAACACCAACTGGCTGACTGGCATCCCAAAATTGGCTGAGTTATTTAAGACCACACTATTTTTAAAAGTTGCAGAAAGACTTTGATCAAACTTAGCGAGTTTAGCAATCAATGTACTTACTATGATGAGACTTACAGCTTGCAGAGCAAGGAAGCCAAATATTTGTACAATCATCCCCCCTCCCATCTTGCTTTGATAAATATTAACAAAGCTAATGGCCGGCATAAGCAGGAAATTGTTCAATTTAGACAACGTGTTCATATCCAGATGGAATTTACGATGAAGAAATGCCCCCGCTCCTATTAGAAAAAAGACAGGTACAATGACATTCAATAAAATTAGAAACAAAACACTCATATTACTACCTCTCCATTTCAAAAGGAAATATCCTGTAGATTCACTTCTCTCATACATCATAATGTGGATGAACCCATAATTAAAATACGAATAAATTATCGTTGGCTATTCAAAAAAGGAATGATAAAAAAAAGCACAGAAGTTTCTGTGCTTTATCTAAATATCTCTCATAAAATCGACACTCTTAACAAATTGGACAAACTCATTGACCAGCTTTAATTCTAGCGTCTTTTCATGATATAACATCCAAGTATCTCTAATAAGTGTATCTCCTTGTTCATCCTTCAAATTAATCTGAAATAGATTTTGGTCTTTCTCCAGTAAGACGCTTGGAAGAATCCCATATCCTAGCCCATTCCTGACCATTTCTTTGCATGTATCACCCTTATCCACTTCCATTCCAACCAAAGGGGGCCTGGAGAAATTCCTTCTCCACCAATTATCAATCATCGATTTTAAAAGAGCGTCGGTCCCATAATCAATTCTCGGCAAAGATGGCAGGTCCTGGATATCAATTTTTTCCTTTGAAGCGATACAAATCGTTTCCTCAAAAAGATGATGCCTTGATTCCGACCATTGATAGTCCCCACGTACAATCCCAACATGGACTTCTTCTTTGTAAATGAGGTTTAGTATTTCCTTACTCCAACCCGTAGTCACATTAAAATCAACCTTAGGAAATTGTTCACGAAAAATTTTCAACAAGCCCGGCAACTTATGAAGCGTAATATAGTTGGAAACTCCCAATCGCAACGTTCCACTAATCTCCTGTCCCATGTTAAACGCAGTCTCTTTTATCTGACGGAGCCTTATCAGCATCTCATCAGCACAGTTCGCCAAGTACTCCCCTTGAGGGGTAAACTGGACACCTCTTGTTCCCCGCTCCACAATCTTCAAATTAAATTCTTTCTCAATTTGTTGAATTCGTTTTGTTAAAGAAGGTTGCGAGATATATAAACTTTGCGCGGTTTTAGTAATATTCTTTTTTTGATATAAAACCTTTAAAATATGCCAATCCCTTTCATCCATTGACTTTCCTCCGATACCACTTTCCAGTAATTGTTTTACCCAAACTGTACCACAAAAGGCTTGAAGGATATATTATTTAACAAAGTCAAAAAAAGGTCCGAGCCATGCCGGCAAGGACCTGTTTACCTTTAAGCAAATTCTCCACCCTTTTCCCTAGTGGGGGGTGGCAACATTCAAGAGGAATATGCTCATTTATTCATTTAATTGAATTCTTTCAGGACATGTATAGATATTCATGGAATCATTACGAATAAATCCGACCGTCGTAATTCCTAATCCTTCAGCTAACTCCAAAGCTAATTCTGTTGGAGCAGATTTTGAGAGTATAAGTTCACAACCAATCTTCGCCACTTTCAATAAAATTTCCGATGAAATCCGGCCACTGAACACGATAGCTTTTCCTTCTATCGAAATACCATTTTTCAAGCAATATCCATATATTTTGTCCAAAGCATTATGCCGCCCAATATCCATCCGACTTAAGACGAGGCCATCGACATCACATAACGCAGCATTGTGAACTCCACCCGTATTTTGAAACGTAACAGCAGAATTTTGCAAATCCTTCATCAAGCGGAAGCAATCATCAGGTGTAAGCTTTACTGAAATATTATCCATTTTCTTAGCAGTCAGTGCATCGTTTACAAAGACAAATCCTTGCCTGCTCATCCCACAGCAAGACGTAATATACCGCTTATTTTGAAAGTCCTGGTAGTATGGGTTCACCTTATCCGTTTTCACATGAACAAAACCTTCTTTTTCTTGCACCCAAATTCCCTTTATTTCTTCATATTTTTTGATAATTCCTTCAGAAGCCAAGTAACCAATGACCATATCTTCGATGTATTCAGGTGTACAAACCATGGTAACAAATTCTTGTCCATTTATTTTCACAGTAACAGGAAACTCCGTCACGATCGTATCTTCTGTTCTCTCAACTTCTCCATTAACTATACGGATAATGTCCCGCTTCATTTCAATTGCTTTCATGTCCCCACTCCTTTTAATGTCTAGGAGCTAATTGACCTAATATGTTAGGAACCTATATCTTCTAGAGGTTGGTCAATGCCCGTTTAGTTTTTCCGCTATTTCCTTATCAAAGACAAATACAGAAATCGCTATATTTTCTTTTACTTTTATATCTGAAAACAAATGGACTAGTTTAGCTCCAACCAGTTTTTCCATTCCTTCCGGAGGATTCACCGAGTATACATCCTGAATCATTTTAGTTCTGGCTGAATGGACCATCTCTTTTCCTTCCTCTGTGCTTGATATGAACATTTCCGTCGGAGTTAAATTCCCGTATAACGTTGAGACGGCCATGTTTTCAACGAAAACTGTGTGGATACGCTCCGGACCTTTCCCGAATAGTTCCTTGCGAAGCTTACGAATCATATCATTGAATTCATGAATTACTTTTGACATATTACCCTCACTCCAATTCACGGAATTACACTTCTCAATTTTCTTATCATAAATCAACAAGAAAAAAAACGAAAGGAATTTGGAAATGGTAGCTCCTATACAGGATTGTTTCTTTTTGAAATAAAAGGTATAATATCAGTAATAAAAGTTGGGTACGCAATAGTGTACTGTTGTGTTTCTATCTTTTCTCAATACCCATACATAAATGGTATGGATTGGTATATTGGCAAGTTTTGCTATTAAACTATTCCACCATGACTTACACCACCGTTCAGAGCCGGAGGTGTAATCATGGTGGTTTTTTTCGTGTTTTCGGCTATAAAAGGGGGAAATATTATGAGCGATTCAAATATTACTATAAAAATTAATGGTTTGGACTATAAAGCAAAAACCGGATCAACAATACTGGAAGTTATCAATCAAAATGAGATAGCTCATCCACAAATTTGTTATGTTCCTGAAGTAGATCCGATCCAAACATGTGATACATGTATCGTAGAGGTAAATGGGAAACTCGTCCGATCCTGCTCGACTGCGGCAGTGAGCGGCATGGATATTGCCTTAGACTCAAGCAAGGCAAAAGAAGCCCAAACCGAAGCTATGGACCGGATCCTGGAAAATCATTCTTTATACTGTACAGTATGTGATAATAATAATGGAAATTGTAAACTTCATAACACCGCAGAATTAATGGAAATTGAACATCAAAAATATCCTTACACACCGAAAGTGAAATTGGGTGACGTCGATATGTCCCATCCTTTTTACCGCTATGATGCTAATCAATGTATTGCATGCGGACAATGCGTAGAAGTCTGCCAAAACCTTCAGGTCAATGAAACGCTATCCATTGACTGGGAAGCAGATCGCCCTCGGGTAATATGGGATGAAGGAACAGATATTAACAACTCATCTTGTGTCGGTTGCGGACAGTGTGTAACCATTTGTCCTTGTAATGCATTAATGGAGAAATCAATGCTTGGTGAAGCTGGTTTCATGTCAGGTTTGAAAAACGACATGCTTGAGCCAATGATTGATCTTGTTAAAGAAGTAGAACCTGGCTACAGTGGTATTTTTGCCATTTCAGAAATTGAAGCAGCAATGCGAGACACTCGGACGAAGAAGACAAAAACAGTCTGTACGTTCTGTGGGGTAGGCTGCTCATTCGAAGTTTGGACAAAAGGCCGAAAAATCCTTAAAGTCCAACCAACTCATGAAGGCCCTGTTAATGCGATTTCCACTTGTGTTAAAGGGAAATTCGGTTGGGACTTCGTAAACTCTGAAAAACGGTTAACTAAGCCCCTAATTCGTAAAAATGGACAATTTGTTGAATCAAGCTGGGATGAAGCACTTGATTTAATTGCATCTAGATTAGGTTCAATCAAACAACAGCACGGAGGTAATTCTGTAGGTTTCATTTCTTCATCTAAGATTACGAATGAAGAAAACTATGTAATTCAAAAACTAGCACGTCAAGTTTTCGAAACGAATAACGTCGACAATTGCTCCCGTTACTGTCAATCTCCAGCAACAGATGGATTGTTCCGTACAGTCGGCATGGGTGGAGATGCTGGAACGATTAAAGATATCGCCGCAGCAGGTCTTGTCATTATCGTTGGGGCAAACCCGGCTGAAGGCCATCCTGTACTAGCAACACGCGTTAAGCGGGCACATAAGCTTCATGGTCAAAAACTGATTGTTTCAGATCTTCGTAAAAATGAAATGGCAGAGCGTTCTGATATCTTTATGAGACCAAAGCAAGGTACGGACCAAGTATGGCTAATGGCCGTTACAAAATATATGATCGATCAAGGTTGGCATGATCAAGAATTCATCAATGAAAATGTGAACTTCTTCGACGATTATAAAGAGATACTTAAGAAATATACCTTAGAATATGCAGAACTAAACACAGGGATTTCAAAAGAAACACTAATTCAAGTAGCTGAAATGATTCGTGATGCTGACGGGACTTGTATTCTTTGGGGAATGGGTGTAACACAAAACACTGGAGGTTCCGATACTTCCGCTGCGATTTCCAACCTTTTACTAGCTACAGGAAACTACCGTCGTCCAGGAGCTGGAGCTTATCCGCTTCGCGGCCATAACAATGTACAAGGTGCTTGCGATATGGGTACTCTTCCAACATGGCTTCCAGGATATCAGCATATTTCTGATGATATAGCACGTGCTAAATTCGAAAAAGCATATGGAGTAAAAATTGATGGAAAACCAGGTATGAACAATATCGAAATGCTTCACGCTATTGAAAAAGGCGATATGAAAGCAATGTACCTTGTCGGTGAAGATATGGCACTTGTCGATTCCGATGCCAACCACGTCCATAAGGTGTTATCAAGCTTAGATTTCTTTGTTGTTCAAGATATTTTCCTTTCTAGAACAGCTCAATATGCAGACGTCGTATTACCAGGAGTACCATCTCTTGAAAAAGACGGAACGTTCACTAATACAGAACGTCGCGTACAGCGTTTATACCAAGCACTGCCTACTTTAGGAGAAGCTAAAGCAGACTGGTGGATCACCCAAGAAATTGCTAAACGCTTAGGAGCGGATTGGAACTTCAATCATCCAAGTGAAATTTATGCGGAAATGGCGAGCCTATCTCCAATATTCAGCGGAGCGAATTATGAAGTCCTTGAAGGCTGGAACAGCTTCCTATGGGGAAGCCATGATGGAACTAGCACGCCGCTTCTTTATGTGGATGGCTTCAACTTCCCTGATAAGAAAGCCCGTTTTGCTCTATCTGATTGGGTGGAGCCTGCTCAGTTCCCAGAGGAATATGATCTTCATATCAACAATGGACGTATGCTTGAACATTTCCATGAAGGAAATATGACGAATAAATCCAATGGAATTCAATCTAAAGTTCCTGATATATTCGTTGAGGTTTCTCCTGAGCTTGCAAAAGAACGGAAAGTCAATGACGGCGGACTCGTACGCTTAGTGTCACCGTTCGGAGCCGTTAAATTAAAGGTTCTTATCACAGACCGAGTACAAGCAAATGAGCTTTTCTTACCGATGAACTCAGTTGACAAAGATTCAGCCATTAATTTCCTGACAGGTCCTGTGTATGATAACCGTACAAGTACGCCTGCTTATAAACAAACGATGGTTCGCATGGAAGTATTAAGTAAAAGCGGAGACACTCCATTACCGGGATCTAATCCACGAAATAAAAAACGTCATCCTCAAAATGGTGTTGAGGTAGAACGTAAGTGGGCTCGTCCAGGGTATGTTCACTTAACGGATAAATAATTAAAGGAGGGTGAAGCTCATGGCAGCTCCAATTACGGAAATCCATAATCCTATAACAGAGGAAGAAATAAAGCTACAAAAACTCGAAGAACTAAAAACGCTTGTCACCAACAATGAGGATGTGTTGAACAATATGTTTAAAATCCTCGGTGAACTTAATGAATCAGGTGTCCTTGAAGCTGCGAATTCCATGCTTCAAGGAAAAGAACAAATTGCAAAAATCGCTCTTCAACAAGTCACAAGACAACCTGTAACCAATTTAATCAATACCCTTATGGGAGCAACAGGAGCCTTGATGAACGCTGATGCCGCACAATCTACAAAACTACTTAACAGTGCACTAGCAGGAGTCGATGAAGCCAACAAATTCCTACAGACCGATAAGAAAATTGGTGTAATGAATTTAATGAAAACATTAAATGACCCAGATATAAATCGAGCAATCGGTTTTGGCATCCATTTCCTAAAAGGAATGGGTAAGGAACTAAAAGAATAGATTTAGAACCTTTTTTACAAGTGACTATCCCCAAAAGTAAGCTTTCTCTCAACAAATAGATTAAGACTTAAAAGAAGTTCATCCTTCTTTTGAGTCTTTTTTCTATCATGCACGACGATATTGAAAACAAAAGGATGGATGAAATGCTAACACATGAAAAAGTCATGGATGCTTTGAAACATGTCGAAGATCCTGAATTGCATAAAAGTATTGTAGAGTTGAATATGGTTAGAAATATCAAAATCGAAGGTACCCATATCCAGTTAGAAGTGGTGTTAACCATTCAAGGCTGTCCTTTAAAAGTGAAGATTCAGGAAGATATTGAAAACTCACTGAAAGCCATCGGTGCTTCAACTGTGTCTTTACAATTTGGCTCGATGACTAAAGAAGAACGAGAAGCCTTGACGAAATTACTAAAAAGCAATGCAACCACTGAAACGGGTATGCCTAATATGCTTCGCCCTGATTCAGGTGTGACCTTCATTGCCGTGACAAGCGGTAAAGGAGGCGTTGGAAAATCAACTGTTACGATTAATCTCGCAGTCTCTTTAGCACGAATGGGCAAACGTGTGGGCATTTTAGATGCTGATATATATGGCTTCAGTGTCCCTGCAATGATGGCGATTAGCCAAAAACCAACGATGATTGACCAAACCGTCATTCCCGTTGTCAGTCATGGTGTGAAGGTCATGTCCATGGGATTTTTTGCAGCAGATGATAATCCTGTTATGTGGCGGGGACCTATGCTTAATAAATGGATAAAAAACTTCCTTGTGAACACGCATTGGGGAGAACTGGATTACCTGCTGCTTGATTTACCTCCTGGAACTGGAGACGTAGCCATCGACGTAGCGGCAATGATCCCTCAAGCTAAGGAAATTGTTGTTACTACGCCGCATAATGTCGCCTCTTTTGTCGCCTCAAGAGCAGGTGCAATGGCCAAACATACCCAACATGAAATCTTGGGTGTCATTGAGAACATGGCTTATTTTGAAGAACAGGACGGATCGAGGAATTACCTGTTTGGAAAAGGCGGCGGGGCCATTTTGGCACAACGACTTGAAACTGAAGTAATCTCTACCATCCCATTCTCAAACCGCAAAGAAAATAACGACGCCTCTGTCTTTGATGAAGAATCGTACGTTGGAGAAACCTTTACATCATTAGCAGAAGATATTATCAATCAAGCATAATTGAACAGAGGTTGACTCTTAAGAGTCGGCCTCTTTTTTACTCATTAAAAGACAAGCTGTATACTCTCCCCTTATTCGCCCCACTACTTGTTAGATTCAATGATTGCAATATTCTCGTAGCACTAGCAGAAGATGAAACAAGTAAAAACTCCCTCAATTGACGATTGGTTATAGTCGATCCGATAAGGAAAAAATAATCTTGTAATGCTTGGATATGAGCATCCTTACTTAATAGTTGGCAATTGTCGCAAAACCATGTACCATGTCTTCTTAATAACGGGCTCTCCTTGCAATTCTCACATATGACTCCCTTGATAAGTTCCCCCGGCTTGAGGGTATAACGTTCCAAGACAGAAAAATCTGCTTCGATATGATTCCTATTTATTACCCGAATTATTTTTCACAAAATGTTGGATTTTTAATAGATTGTTCTATCCTATTAATATTAGAGGGAAGCATGTCGCGATGGATTACTTTGTAGTGTAGTTTACGGTTTTCAGGAGACGTACGTATGATTGTTTGTGGATTACTAATAACAACCAAAGAAAGAATGGGCAGCGCCGAAAATCCATTTTTCAAGAACCAATTCTTTAACTGTGATTCCTGGCGGCTGACTTGAATAATAGGATCTGGAAATGCCGTTTCTTTTCCTTCTTTCTTTCGAATGAGTTGATTGAAATGTGGATCAAAGTAGATTGAACCAGCTATGTTCTTCACTTCTATAATAAGGGCAAATTTTTTGGATACTAATAAGGTATCCATTTGAAAAAATCGGGATTGATCCTGTAACCTTAAATCGTGGAAGATGAAATAGTTTTTCGGTTCAAGAAAACTTAAAGGAAAATCAATTGCACTTTCCCCTTTAAAACCCGCTTCTCTTTTTTTGAGTTCATTCATTATTGAGGGGATTTTAGGATGGGACTGAGGAAGCCTGTGCGCCAAGGCTCGTAATTTAAGGATAGAAAGAGGAACTTTTCGTTCTTTTACAATCATTTTATCACTCCAATCTAGGTTTCTTACAATTGATTCTACATAACAAGTGATATCCCTTTAATTGGTAGCAGCATTTTCTTTCGAAATGTAGTTTATCTTCGAAATTCGGGATATATCTACGAAAATTGAGTTATTTCTACGAAAACATCTATTTATCTACAATTTATTTGATATATCGACCAATAACGGACCTGCTTAACAAGTCCGTCCTACATAGCTGACGTACTATAACAATTTCAGATATCAATGGAACTTAAAGAAGATGACCCCTATTAAATACAGGAAATCATCTTCTTTGTGCTACATGCTTATAGATTATTGTTATTCGTTCTGGCTTCGATTAACATTCTAGTAAAGCATTAGGCGGTATGTGTTTAATATTGCTGAAAAAACTAAGTTCAAGATAAGAATCTTTTGTTAATTTGTATTTGTCCCTCCGCCATTCAAACCTTCTTTAATCAGCTCGTTGACTTTACTGTTCCAGAGCATTCCCACGTGGTCTACACCGCTAATTTGAACGTTTTTCGCTCCCTGAAGTATTGAAAGCGAAGTAGGTACAACATAGTCGCTAGTACTGTAAATCGAAGTATAACGGATTTTACGGGTAGGATCTGTACCTACGGGAGCTTTCGATGTTACAAATTTGTTTGGAGAACCCAACGTCACCACATCGTTTACCTTACTTCCGCCGCCATTGAGGAGAATATAAGTCAGGGTATTGATGCCTCCCGCGCTGTGTCCAATAATATCAACCTTACTCTTTCCTGTTTTCTTTAACACTTCATCTACATAAGGAGCTAGCTGTCTTGCATTATTCAAGCTATTACCCGATTTATCCACCATTTCGATGGCATATAGTTCATTATCGGACCAGCCTTGTGTTTTCAGGTAATTCTTAATGCTGTTAAAGTTTCCGCTATTACCGCCGGCTCCGTGAATGAAGATAACTGGATCATGGCTGTTTGTCTGTGCTTTGGAATCAGAAGGCTGAATAGTAACAACAGAAAAAATAATGGCCATGCATGCAATTATTGAAAGTAGCAATCTCTTATTTTTCATTATTTCCCTCCTATGTGTTTGTCTGCTTTTTTGTTACGTTAATTGTCATACATTTTGGAGGGTGAAACAACCGGCAACTTTTTGTAACACTGGTTACCGCTGGTATTTAACTGGTAAATAAAGGAAAAACTACTTCGCCTATG
This sequence comes from Peribacillus butanolivorans, assembly GCF_001273755.1. Taxonomy (GTDB): domain Bacteria; phylum Bacillota; class Bacilli; order Bacillales; family DSM-1321; genus Peribacillus; species Peribacillus butanolivorans. Next base: position 403,140 of record NZ_LGYA01000005.1, on the reverse strand, counting down.
GCCCTGTAAAATACAGAAATCATCTTTTTATGCCGCCTAGTCCTTTTTTCAAATAACCTTTTCAAAGGGGACACTTCATTTAAATTTCCCCTTTATATTTTTGTATCAATGATAATATTTTCCATTGATATTAATTGGTATATGCAAATAAGGGTAACAGCCATAATTGACATTGTTTTCTTTCTTCTTTACTTAGGGATAGTTATTCATTATTTATGAATATGAACCGTTTGAGGTGGAGGTCTTAAGAGTGAACATTCGTAAACCAGATGTTAATTTTTGGCGATTAATAAGCGTCAGGAAAATGCGGATTTACAACGTTAAGGAAATGCCAATATAAAAAGCCCAATTTCTCAGCATTAAAATTGAGGAATTGGGCTTTATTCGTTACTTGTTCCTACTTTACACTCTTACTTGTAAGAGAATAACTTTAATGGTCCTTTTAATTTTCATCATTTACTGATTCCAATGTTTATTAATAATATGGATGAATGATTTAGAATCATTGCACTTTGTACATTAAATAAATTTGATTTGCAATATAATCTGAACTAAAATGAAGCCCCTTCGTTATCCACCACATGATGATGCCTACCAATGAAGCTGTTTTAATATCAACCGCGACATAGTCGGCAGGTAAATCCTTTTTGGTATTCTTTCTTCTTGTTTCTACTAGTTGCTTTAAAAATAAAAACAATTGCTCCTCAAATTGATTCATTTTAAATATAATAAGTAAATAATTTCGATGGATATATAAATAATCAAGAAATTGTGTTAGCTTTTGTTTTTCTGATAAATCTTTTGCATGTATTAAATCAACAATTTTATTAGAAAGCTCATTTGAAATCTCGTTGGTGATTTGCGTTAGTAAATCTTGAATATCTTGATAATGTAAGTAAAATGTTGTCCGATTTAATTCTGCTTTGGCTGCGACTTTCTGAACCGTTAAGTTTGAAATGGTGGGGTCCTCACATAAAAGAGAAAAGACGGCATTTTTAAACATTTCTCTTGAACGAATTGTACGAGGATCTTCTTTTTTAGGTGTAGACATTTTTAACCCCCTTTATAGATTTTCCTTTGACTTTCTCAACATCATATATGTTTTATGTCGAGTAGTGAACATTTTTAAAAAAACTGTTCATGGTCAAAGAATATATATCTTGTTACTATTGATTTTATCGACACGGTGTCGATAATTCAAGTCTAGAATAAAGGAGTTTATTAATGCAGAAGGAAATAGCGGAAAAAAATAAAAAAATCTTATTAATGGTCCTGATTGCTGGCTGTTTTTTATCAACATTAAATCAAACACTATTAAATGTAGCAATGAGTAATTTTATGGAGGTATTTCATGTTACGGCTGCAACTGTACAATGGCTATCAACAGGCTTTATGCTCGTAAACGGTATTTTAGTGCCGATTACTGCGTTTTTAATGAAACGTTTTACAACAAGGCAGCTGTTTATTAGCTCGATGTTCTTTTTGTTCATGGGGACTGTGCTATGTGCCTGTGCCATGAACTTTAGCATTCTATTAACAGGAAGAATGATTCAAGCAATTGGGGCAGGAATTATTATGCCACTAATGATGACGGTTATTTTGTATTTATACCCGAGTGAAAAGCGTGGAAGTATTATGGGAACTATCGGCTTTGCCATAATTTTTGCCCCAGCCATCGCTCCAACAATATCTGGCTTTATCATTGAATATGTATCATGGAGATGGCTATTTATTGGATTAACTCCACTCGTATTAATCGTCATTATTCTTGCTTTTAAATATTTAATGAATGTTGCAGACACAACAAAAGCAAAATTAGATATCGTAAGTGTCATTATATCAACGATTGGCTTTGGTTGTATTTTATTTGGATTTAGTAGTGCAGGAAGCAAAGGATGGACACATCCAGTTGTTATTACAACAATCATCATCGGAATAATCGTTACAACTCTATTCTGTTTACGTCAAATAAAGTCTAATGATCCATTATTAAATTTATCCGTATTTAAGTATAAAATTTTCACTCTTACATCAGTCATTAACATACTCATTACGATGATTATGTATGCCGATCTAATTCTTTTACCAATTTACTTGCAAAATGGACGAGGTTTTACCGCATTTGAATCAGGTCTACTTCTATTACCTGGAGCCGTGATTAATGCCTTCTTATCACCTATCACAGGTAAAATGTATGATAAATACGGGGCGAAACCACTCTTTATTACAGGTTTAGTATTTATCATTATTTCGATGTGGGGTGCAATTGATTTGACCGAATCCACAACTTATATGTATTTAATGGTTCGTACCATTATTTTACGAATTGGATTAAGTTTCATTTCGATGCCTTTAAATACAGCAGGGCTGAATGCTTTACCCAAAGAATTGGGTTCACATGGTTCAGCAGTAAATAATACCATTCGCCAATTAGCAGGTGCTATAGGAACAGCAGTTATCATCACAGTGTATACAATTCAAGCAACTTCGCATGCTTCTCAGTTATCCATTGAAAATGGAGACATTTCAGCTATACAACTAGCGAAATTATCTTCTATCTTCAGCTCAAGTGACGCCTATGTATTTATGTTATTCGTATCTTTTGTAGCATTAATTTTTGCATGTTTAATGCCTAAAAAAGTAGCCATTCAAAAATACGAAAGTGAATCACATAACTAAAATAGTCAACATTATTATTTAGTGTATTTAAAATGAAAGCATATCTGAGAAATCTCAGATATGCTTTGTTATTTTTCAGATATTGCAATTCCATATAATTCATCTCGGATTAGGTAATTTTAATGGTCTTTTTACATCGTATATCTACTTTAGGATGGGATCATATTAATTTACGGGATTAATTCAGAGAAAATGATCACCCTAAATTCTTTAAGGACCATTAAAACTTTCTTAACGTTGTAACTCCGCATTTTCCTGACGCTATCCTAATAAGTGTTGCTTTATTATAAATTATCAATCTTTATTTTAAATAATCTAACTTTGTTTTAAATGATCAATCTTTTTTATAAAACCACAATAAGTGAGTTAACGTTAACTTTGTGGAAGCATATTATTGCACAACAAAAAAGGAAGCATAACCCCGCATTTTATGAAAAGTTACGCTTCCTGTTATATTAAAAAACCACCAATATATGTATTGGTGGAGACGGTGGGAGTCGAACCCACGTCCAGACATAACGGCACTTAAGCTTCTACGAGTGTAGTCGATATATTCGCATTTCGCGAACTCATTAGCCTATCGACAGGCGGCAGAGCAGCTAGTCTGATTGGTCTCTTCCTTCATCCTCAGACGGTGGATTCCGGCGTATCCCACTTAGAGTGAGTCCCTTACCCTACCACGTGGGCCATGGAGGGAGGAACAGCTATCGACTGTTGTTACGCAGCGAAAGCTAGGTTGTTGTTTTGTTTGCCAGTTATAGGCGTTGACGTTTTAACGAGGCCGATCCCCTCGACTCGCAACTTAAGCTCGAACTATCCCTGTCGAATCCGTAACGTCCCCATGATTAAAATGGAGCGTACGAGAAAAGAATAGTCAGCAAGTTGTGCTGATATTCAGTTGTCATCGGTACAGGATTAATTATAACAGATTCATTTAAAAAATCAATTGTAAGGTCTTGGCAGTTCTACATCTTCTGTCTGTCGCGAAAAGCACGTTCAATATCACGTTTCGCTTCCTTCTTCTTCAGGTCTTCACGCTTGTCATATTGTTTCTTCCCTTTACCCAGCCCAATTAAAACCTTGGCAAAGCCATTTTTCAAATACATTTTCAAGGGTACAATTGTGTATCCTGTTTCTTTCGTTTCCCCAATAAGCTTATTAATTTCCTTTTTGTGCAGGAGAAGTTTTCGTGTCCGTAATGGATCATGATTGTAACGGTTTCCTTGCTCATAAGGGCTGACATGCATATTATGTAGATACAATTCGCCGTTTTCAATTTTGGCAAAGGAATCCTTTAAATTGGCTTTTCCAGCCCGAATCGATTTGATTTCTGTCCCTTGCAAAACAATTCCTGCTTCAAAGGTATCTTCAATAAAGAAATCATGAAATGCTTTTTTATTTTGTGCTAATTGCTTCCCTGAGCCTTTTGGCATCTAACTCTCCCCTTTATCATCCAATCAGGGAGAGGATGACTGGATCATCCTCTCTCCTCAATCTTATCTCTTTTTAGGTTTTCTTTTGCGCTTAGCAGCGGGCGCATTTTCAAAGAATTTTTTCTTCTTTTTCGGTTTTCTTTCTGAAGAAGACGAATCACTATTGCGATTGCCTCCACGGCTTCCGCCTTTGCTTTCGTTACGGCCCGAATTACCACCGCGGCCTCGTTTACGCTCACCTGAATTAGCCTTGAATATTTTCTTCTCCCCAGAAGGACGAGGACGGCTAACTTTCATGCCGATGATTTCAAAATCAATGGCCCGTTCCTCTTTATTCACGTTGGAAACACGTATGTCTATCTCATCGCCAATCCGGAATACCTTACCTGTTCGTTCCCCGATCATCGCAAGCTGACGCTCATCAAAGCGGTAATAATCATCCGTCATAAAGCTGACATGAACAAGCCCCTCAATGGTATTCGGCAGCTCAACAAACATTCCGAAGTTCGTAACAGATCCAATGATACCGGTGTATTCTTCACCAATTTTATCAAGCATGTACTCTGCTTTCTTCAAATCATCGGTTTCCCGCTCAGCATCGACTGAGCGACGTTCGCGCTTCGACGTATGATCGGCAATCTCAGGTAAAATGGCATTCCACTTTCCCTTGGTAGCTTGATCTAGTTTACCCTCCACCAAATAGGTCCGAATTAAACGATGCACGATTAAATCCGGGTAACGGCGTATCGGTGATGTGAAATGGGTATAAAACTCAGCTGATAAGCCAAAGTGACCCAAACTCTCCGGATCATATTTAGCCTGTTGCATTGAACGAAGCATTACGGTTGAAATAACCGTTTCTTCCGGTTTTCCAGCAACAGCCTCAATGATTTCCTGTAAAGCCTTTGGATGAACATCATTGGCCGATCCTCGAACAATATATCCGAAGTTCGTAATGAATTCAAAGAAACGCTGCAGTTTTTCAGGTTTCGGATCCTCATGAATACGGTAAATGAAAGGTACATCAAGACGATGGAAATGCTCTGCAACAGCTTCGTTAGCTGCAAGCATGAACTCTTCAATCAGCTTTTCCGCAACTGATCTTTCACGTAATACAACTTCAGTGGGATGTCCTTCTTCATCCACAACGACTCTCGCTTCATTAAAATCAAAGTCGATTGCACCGCGGTTCATCCGCTTTTTACGAAGAATGGCCGCTAACTTCTCCATGTCCTGGAACATAGGTACCAGCGCTTCATAGCGTTCGAGTTGTTCTTCATCTTTGTCCACAAGAATTTTGTTCACATTGCCATAAGTCATTCGTTCCGTCGTTTTAATGACACTTTCAAAAATTTCATGATTGACGACATCGCCATTTGGCGTGATTTCCATTTCACACGATAGTGTAAAACGATCAACTTGAGGGTTCAAAGAACAAATACCATTCGATAAACGATGCGGAATCATAGGAATAACCCTGTCCACCAAATAAACGCTCGTACCTCTTTCAAGAGCTTCCTTATCGATCGGTGAACCTTCCTTCACATAATGGCTTACGTCAGCAATATGTACACCCAACTTGTAATTGCCATTTTCAAGTTTAGAAACCGTAACAGCATCATCCAAGTCCTTCGCATCCGCTCCATCTATCGTTACTAATACATCATTACGCAAATCCCTGCGGTTGCCAATTTCACTTTCTTCAATGGTATCCGAAACGGCATTAGCTTGCTCCATGACTTCTTCAGGGAACTCCATTGGCAAACCATATTTATGAATTACTGACAGAATATCCACGCCAGGGTCATTCTTATGCCCAAGAATTTCAATGACTTCTCCTTCTGCACTTACACGTCCTTCAGGATAAGAAGTCAGCTTAACAACAACCTTATGACCCTCTACCGCTCCATGAGAAGCATGCTGTGGAATGAAAATATCATTCGCAATTTTTTTATCATCTGGGATGACAAAACCAAAACTTTTACTCTCGGAGTATGTACCGACTACTTGTGTAATTCCGCGTTCAAGTATTCTAATCACTGTACCTTCTTGTCTTGAGCCAGATGTTTCTGAAGAAACACGGACCATGACGATATCTCCATGCATTGCTGTACCTGTTTCATTTGGCGGAATGAAAATATCATCCATTCCTGGATTATCTTCAGGTGTAACAAATGCGAAGCCCTTAGCATGTCCTGTTAACTTACCGCGAAATAAGTTCATTTTTTGCGGCAGACCGTAACGATTGCTTCTCGTTCTGACTACCAATCCCTTTTCTTCCATCTTAACTAGCGCCTTCACGAAATTCTTGAAGTCTGCTGAGTCTTCGATTTTTAGAGCCTCTTCAAGTTCTTGTACTGTTAATGGCTTATACGCTTCGTCTGTCATATACGTCAAAAGCTTGTTTATGTGTTCTTGAATGTTATCTTCCATAAAACCCCTCCTATTCAGGGTATGATAAATTTGTTATTCGGACCAATCCAGACTTTCTAAAAATTCAAATACATCTTCATGCAACTGGTTACGTTCTTTATCAAGGGTTATGACATGACCGGATTCTTCATACCACTTGATTTGTTTAACAGGTGATTCGATAGCTTCATAAATAATATCGGCACTTTTCGGATTGATTACATCATCATGCCGACCCTGCACGACAAATGTCGGCGTGTAGATATGATCGACGTGCTCTCGTACATCAGTTATCAATTCCTGAAGAGCTTTCAATGTATTCATAGGTTTGTCAGCAAAGCGGTCCATTTCCTGCTCTATTTGTTCTTGTGTTTTCCCTTCGTACTTCTTAAATTCTCTGGCGTACTCCAATACTCCTTTATACATCATTTCTTCACTTTTAATATACATAGGCGCACACATTGATACGATACCCTTTATAGGTACAGTGTAACCTAATTTCAGAGAAAATACGCCTCCTAATGAGAGTCCAGCAACAGCAATTTCTTCATGGCCTTTTCTTTTTAAAAAATCATAGGCCATCATGACATCTTTCCACCAATCAGCAGGACCCGTTTTTACCAATTCCTCTGGTGGCACACCATGTCCTTTATAGTGTGGGGCATGACAGGTGTATCCCTGTTTCTCCAAGTATCGGCCAAGCATACGTACATCTGCAGAATTTCCCGTAAATCCGTGTAAAAGTAAGACAGCTCTTTTTCCGCCTTCAAAAGTAAAGGGCTGTTGCAGCTTGATTTTCATGATTATAAGCTCCTTTATTTGTAAATAGCATCCAAAAAAATTTCTGTATTTTATCATTAAGTGCTAAAATTACTATATCTATACATACAACTATGGTGCAAAGAAAAAAGCCTAGCTATTTAGCTAGACTCATTTTTGATCCATTACACATCAAAGAATGCAACAAGTAAAGTTAAAGCAAAGAATAAAACAGCTAATACTATCGTTGCCCGATGTAAAATTAGGTCTAAGCCGCGTGCTTTTTGTTTTCCGAATAACTGTTCAGCACCACCGGCAATCGCACCTGATAAACCTGCGCTTTTTCCTGATTGAAGCAATACCGTCACAATAAGAGCGATACTAACAATCACTAAAAGCGTTATGAGAATTGCATGCATGCAATTACACCTCCTGAAGGACCAATACAATTAATTTAACTTTACCACACCCAATAAATATCTACAATCTTTGTTATGATTTTATGGTAAGAACTTCTAAACTTTTATAGTCCTTGTTTTCTTTTTGAATCAAAGTTTGAGATAATTTACTTAAAGAGAAGAAAGAGGTGTCACCATGTTTAAGTCCATACTTCGGATTCTTGATCTCCTGACCATCCTATTCTCGGCGGTTGCCGGTTATTCTTTATGGACAGGCGGTAGCAATCTTATGAGTGTCCTGTTAATCATCCTATCACCGCTTTTATTGTTGCTAGCTAAGTATCATGGAAACCGGTACATATTATTCGCTGCATATATCACGACAACAATTTATTTTACTGCTATTATTTATAATGGACTTTCCAATAGCAGTATCGACTTTTTCCAATCAAGCTTCCATGTCCTTCTAATGGGGGCAGCAGCTGTTTTACTGAGTATCATAGCCGCAGTTATTGGGTTTGGAACTAATACCCTTACGATTCTCTGGCTATCGCTACACGCCCTAGTCACATTTGAGACAATCAGAATGTCATCTGGTTTCCTTTCGCACTTTTGGTCTACACCAGTCGTTGAAGCCGCAGTCCGTAATGATTATCCTTTTTTGTTGATGGTAGTCTGGATTGGATTATTTCTGGATAAATATCAGAGTGAATTAACAAGGGACTATTTATCCCGGTAATATTGTAAAAACTTTATCTTTTGGAAATCTTATTTTAAAAGCAAGGGGCCTTTCATATGTTAAAACCTATATTTGCAGCAACTGCTCTTTCAACTTTTATTCTATTAGCTGGATGTTCATTTGACCTATCCAACGATGATAAAAAAGAGCAAAAAGAAGAACAGCCGATCTCCCAAGATACGGAGACAGAAACTAATGAGAAAAGTGATTCAAATGAATCGGCCCAACGCCAGGTAGAAGTCGATACGACTGTTAAACCCGCACAGAAAGGGCTTCAGACATTGGCCGAACCGGAAAGCATACCTGTCCTTGTCAATAAACAATACAGTCTGCCGGAAGATTACAAACCTGACGATCTCTTCTATCCAAAAGTAGATTTCATCTTTCAAGATAAAATTGAAAAAAGAATGATGCGAAAAGAAGCAGGAGAAGCTCTTGAAAAAATGTTCCAAGCTGCTGAAAAAGAAAACATGCATTTAGCTGGCGTCTCTGCCTACCGCTCACACCAAACACAAATCTCTATCTTTAATAACTATGTGAAAAGAGATGGGGAAGAAAAAGCTAAAACCTACAGTGCTCTGCCCGGAACAAGCGAGCATGAAACAGGTCTAGCTATTGATGTTACGACCCATGATGGTGCATGCGCTGCTCAAGACTGCTTCGGCGACACAAATGAAGCTACATGGCTGGCCGAACACGCCCATGAATACGGATATATTATCCGCTATCCAAAAGGCAAGGAAAGCATCACAGGCTATAAATACGAACCATGGCACATCCGCTATGTTGGTGTTGATACCGCTGCTGAAATTTTTGAAACTAATAGTACATTAGAAGAATTCTATAATGCAGTTCCCGTACAAGCTGTAACGGATAAATAAAAAAAGGTGCCCAGATGCGGCACCTTTTTTTTGGATGAATTCGATTTAATCAAACGTTTGATTAAATCTATTTATCAGGCTTGAACCCAATGTTATTAAGGTTTTCATTAAAAAGCTGGCTCAGTATTATCGTCTTTCAACGAATTTTAGAGTCAGCCTTTTTTAGAAGATTACTTCTTCAAGTTATAGAAAGATTTCAAGCCGCAGGATCACCAAGCTGGTCTTCAATGCGAAGAAGTTGGTCGATTGCATGTGATTTCATGAAATCCACCTAGTTCCCTTTGCCAAATCTATTAATGTCAATTGAAATAAAAAAGAAGAAGATTTTCATCTCCTACTTTTTTATAAAAACCTATATACGCGTCTCTTTTTCCATTTAACAACGTCATAATGTATTTAATAACTTCATCAGGTTTAATATCTTTAATAGAAACATATATTAATGTGTCACCAAATTCTTTTTCCACTAGATAATATTCTTTCCAGTTATTTATTTCTATCATGAACTCCTTCAAAAATCCTTTATAATAAAAAACCCCCTATTTAAATGTGAATTACCACATTTAAATAGAAGGTCAAAAGCATTAATCTGTACTAATTAAATCTGCTTCTCGTCAGAAGCGGACTTCAAAATAATTACTTCTTCAAGTTATAGAAAGATTTCAAGCCACCATATACAGCCAAGTCACCAAGCTGGTCTTCGATGCGAAGAAGTTGGTTGTATTTAGCGATACGGTCTGTACGAGACATAGATCCCGTTTTGATTTGCCCTGCGTTTGTTGCAACAGCGATGTCAGCGATTGTAGCATCTTCTGTTTCACCTGAACGGTGGGAAACGACTGCAGTGTAACCAGCGCGTTTTGCCATTTCGATCGCATCAAACGTCTCAGTTAGTGTACCAATTTGGTTCACTTTGATCAGGATGGAGTTGCCGATGCCTTTTTCGATGCCTTCAGCCAATTTTTTCGTGTTGGTTACAAATAAATCGTCACCCACTAATTGAACTTTTGAACCTATGCGTTCAGTTAAAAGTTTGTGTCCATCCCAGTCATTTTCATCCAAGCCGTCTTCAATAGAAAGAATCGGGAATTCATTCACTAGCTCTTCATAGAAAGCAACCATTTCTTCGGATGTTACTCCATTGCGGCCTTCGCCTGCAAGATCGTATTTGCCTGTTTCTTTGTTATAGAATTCAGATGAAGCTACGTCCATACCAAGGTAGATATCTTCGCCTGCTTTGTAGCCTGCTTTTTCAATTGCCTCGATAATGACTTGTAACGCTTCACGGTTTGAACCAAGGTTTGGCGCAAATCCTCCTTCATCACCTACAGCCGTGTTCAGGCCTTTAGCAGAAAGAACAGATTTTAAGGCATGGAATACTTCAGCACCCATACGAACTGCTTCTTTGAAGCTAGGAGCACCGACAGGAAGAATCATAAATTCCTGGAAGTCGACATTGTTATCGGCATGTGATCCACCGTTAATGATGTTCATCATTGGAGTTGGAAGTTGTTTTGCATTGAACCCTCCAAGGTAACGATACAATGGTAAACCGGAAAATTCCGCAGCAGCGTGGGCAGCAGCCATTGATACACCAAGGATTGCATTAGCTCCCAAGTTTCCTTTGTTTTCTGTACCATCCAGTTCAATCATGGTAAGGTCAAGGCCTGCTTGGTTTGTTACATCCAAACCGATAACAGCTTCAGCAATGATCTCATTTACATTATCAACTGCTTTTTGTACCCCTTTACCCAGGTAACGAGATTTATCTCCGTCACGAAGCTCAACTGCTTCGTGTTCTCCTGTGGAAGCACCTGATGGTACAATTGCTCGTCCGAAGTATCCGGACTCTGTTTGGATTTCTACTTCTACTGTTGGATTACCACGAGAATCTAGTACTTCGCGTGCATATACATGTTCGATGTACGGCATTATAAATCTCTCCTTTTCCAATTCACAATTTTATTTAGATAATAGGGATTTCCCTGTCATTTCAACAGGTTTTTCGACTCCAAGCAAATCAAGCATCGTTGGAGCTAAATCACCTAGGATACCACCTGTTCTTAATGTTACCTGATTTTTAGTGATAATGACAGGCACAGGATTTGTTGTATGGGCTGTCATGGGGTCGCCTTCAAGCGTTACAACTTCATCAGCATTCCCATGGTCAGCGGTTATGATTACTGTTCCGCCTTTTGAGACGATTAGATCGACAATTTTACCTAGGCATTCATCCACGGTTTCAATCGCTTTAATAGTCGGCTCCAGCATCCCTGAATGGCCGACCATATCCGGGTTGGCAAAATTCAAGAGAATAGCATCAAACCGGTCCGCCTCAATTTGTTCCAACAACGCATCCGTGACTTCATAGGCACTCATTTCTGGCTTTAAATCATATGTAGCAACTTTCGGAGAATTAATTAAAATTCTCTCTTCTCCAGGAAACTTCTCTTCACGTCCGCCGCTCATGAAAAATGTCACATGAGGATACTTTTCAGTTTCAGCAATGCGAAGCTGGGTTAGTTGATTTTGAGAAAGTACTTCTCCTAATGTATTATCAAGATTTGTTGGCTTAAAAGCAACATATCCGTCAACAGTTTCTGAAAAATGTGTCAAGCAGACAAAATGCAGATTATTCGGATGACCTGGACCACGGTCAAATGATCGAAAATCCTTATTCGTAAACGTATTTGAAATCTGAATTGCCCGGTCTGGACGGAAGTTATAAAAAATAACCGCATCATCATCTTTTATGGTCGCTACCGGTTTCTCATCTTCCGCTGTAATGACTGAAGGTATCACGAACTCATCAAAAATACCATGTTCGTAAGAGTCTTCTACACATTCCATCGCAGAAGGGTAAGCAGGTCCATCACCGTACACCATTGAACGATAGGATTTTTCCACACGCTCCCAGCGTTTATCACGGTCCATGGAATAATATCGTCCGGATATGGTCGCGAACTGACCAACACCAATTTCCTTCATTTTCGCTTCCGCATCCTTAATATAACCTTGTGCCGTTTTCGGTCCAACATCCCGTCCATCTAAAAATGCATGAACATATACGTTTTTAACTCCTTCTTTAGCCGCCAATTTCAGCAGGGCATACATATGTTCAATATGACTGTGCACACCGCCATCTGAAAGGAGACCAAACAGATGAAGGTCTGTACCTTTTTTCTTGGTATGGTTCATGGCATCAAGCAAAGTTTGGTTTTCTGCAAACTCTCCTTCACGAATTGCTAGGTTCACACGGGTCAGACTTTGATAAACGATCCGTCCGGCCCCTATATTCAAGTGACCCACTTCAGAGTTCCCCATTTGACCAGCAGGCAAGCCGACAGCTTCCCCGCTTGCAGTTAAATGGGAATGCGGATACTGGTCCCAATAACGATCAAAGTTCGGTTTTTTTGCATGAAAAACAGCATTTCCTTCTTCTTCATTGCGGCAGCCAAAACCGTCTAAGATGATAAGTGCCACTGGCGACTTACTCATAGTGACCAGCCTCCAGCAATTGTAAAAAGGAATCGGTTTTCAAGCTTGCCCCGCCTACCAATGCACCGTCAATATCAGGCTGTGCCATGTACTCTTTGATATTCTCAGGCTTCACACTGCCGCCGTACTGAATGCGAATGGCTGCCGCTGCTTCGTTAGAAAACTTATCAGCAACAACTGAGCGGATATGTGCACAAACTTCATTTGCATCCTGAGCAGATGAAGATTTCCCTGTTCCAATCGCCCAAATCGGCTCATAAGCAATAACGGCTTGTTTCAATTGGTCATCAGATAGCCCCGCAAGGCCTTTTTCAATCTGGCTACCAACGAAATCATTCGTTTCTCCAGCTTCCCTCTGCTCAAGTGTTTCACCACAACAAATGATAGGCGTTAACTGATTTGCAAAAGCAGCATGAGCTTTTTTATTTACGGCTTCATCCGTTTCATTGAACATTTCCCGGCGTTCAGAATGACCAAGAATGACATATGATACACCAAGATCAGCCAAAGCAATTGGACTGATTTCTCCTGTGAAGGCACCATTTTCTTCAAAGTGCATGTTTTGCGCGCCGATTTTCACATCGGTTCCTTTTGCTGCTTGAACAAGTTGATCCAAAAATAAAGCTGGAGCACATACAACTGAATCGATTAAATCTTGCTTCGGAATCAAATTGCTCACTTCTTCTAAAAAGGCAGTCGCTTCAGATAGTGTTTTATTCATTTTCCAGTTTCCTGCAATAATCGGTTTTCGCATTTGGTTTCTCATCCCTTCTAAAGTTGATATTATTAACGGTTCACTCTTATTTATCGTTCAAGGCTACTACGCCAGGAAGCTCTTTGCCTTCCATAAACTCCAGAGAAGCACCGCCACCAGTTGATATATGGGACATCTTTTCTGCTAAGCCAAACTTTTCAGCAGCTGCAGCAGAATCCCCGCCGCCTACAATGCTGTAAGTATCTTTTGCTTCCGCCAATGCTTCAGCAACAGTTCTCGTTCCATTCGCAAATTTATCGAATTCAAATACACCCATTGGTCCATTCCAAATTACTAACTTAGAGCCCTTGATTACATCTGCAAATAATTCACTTGTTTTAGGTCCAATATCAAGCCCCATTTTATCATTTGGGATAGCATCAATATCGACATTCTGGGCTTCTGCATCAGGTGAAAATTCTGCTGCTACAACAGCATCAATCGGCAAATGCAGTTGTACGCCTTTTTCTTTCGCACTCTCAATGAAAGATTTAGCCAGCTCGATTTTGTCTTCTTCTAATAAAGAATTACCGATTTCATGACCTTGTGCTTTAATAAATGTATAACCTAATCCACCACCAATAATCAAGTGATCGACATTTTCCAACAGGTTCTCGATAACACCTATTTTATCCTTTACCTTTGCTCCCCCAATTATAGCTGTAAAAGGACGTTCTGGATTGGATAGAGCTTTTCCTAATACCGCAAGCTCTTTTTCCATTAACAATCCAGCAACAGCAGGAAGATGATGGGCTATCCCTTCCGTTGAAGCATGTGCACGGTGCGCAGCTCCGAATGCATCATTTACATAAACATCAGCCAATGCAGCAAATGACTTCGCTAATTCAGGATCGTTCTTCTCCTCACCAGGATAGAAACGAACGTTTTCCAATAATAGAATCTCGCCATTTCCCATGTTATCAATGATTGATTGAACTGACTCCCCGTAAGCTTCTTCAGCCTTTTGTACATCTTTGCCACTAAGTTCACTTAGTCTTTCCGCAACAGGAGCTAAGCGCAATTCTTCAACAACTTGTCCCTTTGGACGACCAAGGTGGCTGGCTAAAATAACTTTAGCACCTTGTTCTGTCAGATAGGAAATCGTCGGCAGTGCAGCTTTTATTCTCGTATCATCCGAAATCTTTCCGTCCTGCATCGGAACGTTGAAATCAACACGGCAAAATACGCGTTTCCCCTTTAATTCAATATCTCTAATCGACTTTTTATTCATAATCCAAGAACCCCCTTAGATATTGTTATCATATTTTTGATTCTTTTAGTCAAAAAGGGAGAGGGTAAATATCCCAACTCCCCTTTTCTCTTTTTCATTATAGTCGGTTTCCAGGAAATTATCCAAAAACAAGAAATGTAAACGCTTGACTGTTTAATGACTTACTAATAATATCATCTTCTGCCAAGTTTTTTTAGAGGTGTTATTAAAAAAACCTCACCTTGGTGAGGTTTTTTTTAATATTCTAATTACAATCCTTTTTTAGCCAAATAGTCGATTAAATCTACAACACGGCTAGAATATCCTGTTTCATTATCATACCAAGATAATACTTTTACCATGTTTCCTTCCATTACCATCGTGGAAAGAGCATCAATTGTAGAAGATGATGCGTTACCGTTATAGTCACCTGATACTAGAGGAAGTTCGCTGTAATCAAGAATTCCTTTTAGTTCTCCTTCTGATGCTTTTTTAAATGCTGCATTAACTTCTTCAGCTGTTACATCTTTTTCAAGCTCTGCAACAAGGTCGACTACAGATACGTTTGGAGTAGGTACACGCATTGCCATACCATTCAATTTCCCTTTAAGTTCAGGAAGAACAAGTGCAACAGCTTTTGCTGCCCCAGTTGTTGTAGGAATGATATTTTCAGCCGCTGCACGTGCTCGACGATAATCTTTATGAGGCAAATCAAGGATTTGCTGATCATTTGTATAAGAGTGAACTGTAGTCATCATACCGCGTTTAATTCCGAATTGTTCATGAAGTACTTTAGCAAATGGAGCTAAACAGTTTGTCGTACAAGAAGCATTTGAAATAACGTGGTGGTTTTCTGCATCATATTTGTCTTCGTTTACACCCATAACGATCGTGATATCTTCATCAGATGCAGGAGCTGAAATAATAACTTTTTTCGCGCCAGCTTCTAAATGTTTAGCAGCATCGGAACGTTTTGTAAAACGTCCTGTAGATTCTACAACTACTTCTACTCCTAGTTCTCCCCATGCTAACTGTGCAGGATCACGTTCAGCCAATACTTTAACCTTATGACCATCAACAACTAAGTAATCCCCATCCACTGTTACTTTTTCATTAAGAGAGCCATGAATTGAATCATATTGCAGAAGGTGCGCTAACATATTAGCATCTGTTAAGTCGTTAATAGCTACAATATCTACCTCAGGATTACTCAATGCTGCCCGAAATACATTACGTCCAATACGTCCAAAACCATTAATTCCAACTTTTACTGCCATGAAAAATTCCTCCTTTTAAGTTCGCAAATATATTAAGGGGTATAATTCCCCTGTATTAACTCTTGTGCTGCCGCTTCATCGGTGATTAAAACCGTCGATGAAGGTGCGCCTTTCATATATGAACGGATTGCTTTTGCTTTAGTTTTCCCACCTGCTACAGTAATCACTCGCTTTTCAGGGCTAAGATCATCTAATTGAATGCCGACAGTCAAAACTTTATGGACAACTTTTCCGTTTTCATCGTAATAATAACCGAATGCTTCTCCTACAGCATTTCCATCAATCAGCTTCTTTAACATTTCTGGTGTAGAATTTCTTCTTTTAGCCATTGCCAAAGCATCACCAATTCCATGGATAATCATATCGGCTGACTTGATTTGGGAAATAACTTCTTTAATTGCAGGTTCTTTCATAAAGGAAGCATATACCTCACCGCTTAATTGATCAGGTACATATAACACTCGGTACGAGGCATGCGTCCTATGTGCCATTTTCTCTACAATGGTATTAGCTTGATTCTGTACAGCTTCACCAATTCCACCGCGAGCAGGGACAAATGTCAATTTCCTTGACGCTTCATCAGGTGACAAAGAATTAGCTACTTCGGCCATTGTTGATCCACCTGTAACAGCAATGGTATTCTTTGATTCCCACTCTTGTTTCATACGGTTTGCACACGCTTTGCCCAATTCTTTTTTCACCCATGGAATTTCATCACAATTACCAGAGACTATGATGACTTCATCAACTTGTAATATGTCCTGCAACTTCCGTTCCATTATGTCAATACCCATTACTTCACGCATTATTCCTTCTAACTTATCCAGGATCTCCATCCCTTCATCAGTGAGAGTCATTCCAGAACTGAATATATTTATCAGGTTCTGACTTTTCAGAAAATCAACCTCACCTCTTAGCGTTCGCTCCGTCAAATTAAGGCTAACTGCCAGACTTCGCCTTCCAACTGGCTGCATCATTTTGATATAACGCAGGATATCATATCTTTTTTGCATAACCATAAGGAAATCAGGTAATAATTTTCTTTGTACCTCGAGTAATGTACGCATGTTTAAAACTCCTAAAAGTTAAAGTTGGACACTTTATGTCCCGTATAGTCATTTAATGTCCCACTTAAAACAAAAAAATATTCCTGCTACATATTTTATTCTAGCAGGAACGGAATGTTTCTTCAAATGATTTGAAAAATTATTTTTCCACAAGCCTATTTAAAGCTGATTTATCAACATTTCCGAATTGAATTATATTACCTTTCCATTCTATAACAGGAATCATAAGCCCGAACTTTTCAAGTAAAGCATCATCTGAATAGATATCAATTTCCGTATATACTATACCTGATTCAAATTTAATCTCTTCAAGAACCTGTTTGGCCTTTTCACATAATGGACATTTTTCCCTGCTGTATAAAACAAACACATTTGATTCCAAATCACTCATCCTTTTCAATCATATCTTTTTCGTTTAGATGAAGAAGGAATCCCTAATTGTTCGCGGTATTTGGCGACAGTTCGACGTGCCAGAATAATTCCATTCTCCTCTTTTAATCGTTCAGCCAAGTCCTGGTCCGAAAGCGGCTTTTGTTTATTTTCACTATCGATCGCTGCCTGGAGGCTTTTTTTTGCTTGCATGCCCGACATATCTTCATCAAGGCCGACAGATTGTAAAGAAGTAGTGAAAAATATCCGCATCTCTATCGTACCAAATGGTGTCTGCACGTATTTCCCTTTAACAGCCCGGCTTACTGTGGACTCATGTATGCCAAGCTCGTCGGCGATTTCTTTCATGGTCATCGGCTTTAAATAATTTAAACCGTGATGAAAGCACGCTGGCTGTTTTTCGACTATACACTGAATAACCTTCAATATAGTCTCTTTTCTCTGTTGAATCCCTCTTGAGATCCATTGGTATTCTTGCCACTTATCCTGGATAAAACGTTGCACTCCCTGGTCCTTATGACTCTTCATTCTGTTTAAATACCCTTTATCCACATTAAGATTGGGTGTGTTACCATCATAATTCCCGACAAGCAGGATTCCGTCACGAACTTCCACGACTACATCCGGCACAATATAGGATGGTTTTTCCTGAAAAAAGAGTGAAGCAGGACGCGGATTCAATGTCTGGACATAATCAAAAACTTCTTGAATCTCCTTCATTGTAACGCCAATTTTTTTACTTAAGTCTTTCCACCGCTTTTCAGCAAAATCGAGGAAATGGTTTTCTATGATCGATTCTGCCAGCAAATTCACACCTTCTGCTTTTACCTGAAGTAAAAGACATTCTTGAAGATTCCTCGCTGCAAGCCCATGCGGTTCGAGTTGCTGTAAAAGTCGTAGGCTCTCTTCTAAAACGACTGAAGATATCCCCGGAACACATATATCTTCCAGCTGGATTCGCAAGTAACCGTTTTCATCAAGGTTATGAATTAAGAGCAACATTGCCTTCTGCTGCTCACCAGAAAGTTGCTGGTGATTCACTTGCGACATGACATGCTGTTCAAGTGAAAGGGTATCTTCACTGATTTGTTCAATCCAATAATTGGCATCATACGTATTTTTAAGAGTTCGTTTACCCTTTTTCCGGTCAAGGGTTGGTTGAAACAAAGCAGATGTTGGCTGATCTAGGGACAGTAATGGATTTTCCACCATTTTATTTTCTAAAAAAGCGGAAAGCTCTTGTGCGGAGTACTGCAACAATGTAATAGCTTGCATCAACTCCTGGGTCATTGCCATTTTTAATGTTTGCTGTTGAAAAAGTCCTGCTTTCATATTCATACTCATCGATTCATCCCTCCCCCATTCCATTTTACATTATCAGGAGAAAATTCTACACAAAAACCCATGAAAACGCTTACGTTTTTTTCTGAATAGTGTGTTTGTTTTAAATACTATATGTCAGGAATGCGATTTTCACAACTATTTTTATTGAGAAATCAACATTTTCCAAGGTTTATGACTAATATTTTCCAAAAGAGGATGACATTACATGATTCGATGGAAATTTACGGAAATCGATTAAATTCATCAAAAATCGCTTGGATCCATCGGATGCCTTCACTTAAAAATGACAAATAAAAAATCCCCCACTTAATTAAGCAAGAGATTGGTAATGCCCTCGGCAGGAATCGAACCTGCATTTCAAGCTTCGGAGGCTTGCGTTCTATCCGTTGCACTACGAGGGCGAAATAGAAGTTCAGTTACTATTTTTTTCGACAGACTTTATTATATGATAGAATGCCTTCCTTTGCAAGGGTTATCAGGTTTAAAACTTCGGCTTTTGGGTATTATGGGTAATGTGGAAATTCATCCCTGTGCGGCATAATTATAAATAAATTTAATTAGGAAGGAGACTTAGCTAGAAAATTGTCGAACAAATTATCAATTATAGGGTTTGTTTTGTTTGACCTAAATTGACCAAAAAGTGTATCATACATACATAAAGAATTTAAATGATTCTCTTAATCGAAGGAGGAAATGAACATGAATTTAATTCCTACAGTTATCGAACAAACAAGTCGTGGGGAGCGTGCCTACGATATTTATTCCCGTTTATTAAAAGACCGGATCATTATGCTTGGAAGCGCAATTGATGACAATGTTTCCAATTCTATTGTTGCTCAATTACTATTTTTAGAAGCAGAAAATCCTGAAAAAGATATTACTTTATATATCAACAGCCCAGGTGGAAGCATCACATCTGGTATGGCTATCTACGATACAATGCAATATATTAAACCAAATGTATCAACTGTATGTATTGGTATGGCTGCTTCTATGGGCGCATTCCTATTGGCTGCTGGTGAAAAAGGCAAACGTTATGCCCTGCCAAACAGTGAAGTCATGATTCACCAACCACTTGGAGGAGCTCAAGGTCAAGCAACCGAAATTGAAATTGCAGCCCGCCGTATCCTTCACTTGAAAGACAAATTAAACCAAATCCTAGCAGAACGTACTGGACAACCTATAGAAGTCCTTCAAAGAGATACAGAACGCGATAACTTCATGACCTCTGAAAGAGCTCTTGAATATGGCTTGATTGACAAAGTCATCACTCGTAGCAATCTTGAAGATAAAAAAGACAAATAATAAAACTAAAGGACTCGAAAGTAGCATAAAGCGACTTTTGAGTCCTTTTTCTTTTATGTGAAAACATTAAGAGGATGCTTGTCGGCATCCTCTTATTTTATCCTTCTTGCTGTACGAATTCTTCTAATGCCTCTATTGCTTCTTTTTCATCACGGCCTTCAACAATAAGCTTGACGGACACGCCAGAGCTAATGGCAAGACTCATTAATCCCATAATACTTTTTGCATTCACTTTTTTTCCTTCTTTTTCAAGGAAAACATCTGAATGAAAGCGGTTAGCTTCTTGAACAAAAAGAGCCGCCGGTCGTGCTTGTAAACCTGTTTTTAGTCGTACTTCTACTTGTTTTTCCACCATCTTGATCTCCCCTGTTAGCTTTATTTTTTCGCAGCAATAGCTTCTCCTCCACGGAGTCTATCAGCTATTTCATCAATTTTTCGCAACCGATGATTAATCCCCGACTTACTGATGTTTCCTCCTGATACCATTTCTCCAAGTTCCTTTAAGGTTATATCCTGAAATGCTATCCTTAGCTCCGCAATTTCCCGAAGCTTATCTGGTAAAATATTTAATCCTACCGTATCCTCAATGTAATGGATATTTTCAACCTGACGCAATGAGGCCCCAATCGTTTTGTTCAAATTAGCTGTTTCACAATTCACAAGGCGATTTACGGAATTACGCATATCACGGACAATTCTTACATCCTCAAACCTTAATAAAGCTGAATGAGCTCCCACAATACTTAAAAACTCAGCAATTTTTTCGGCTTCTTTTAAATAAATGATATACCCTTTTTTACGTTCTAGCGTCTTAGCCTTTAAACCAAACTTATTCATTAGCTCACAAAGCGCATCATTGTGCTCTTTATAAAGTGAGTAAATCTCAAGATGATAGGAAGACGTTTCCGGATTATTGACCGAACCTCCCGCAAGAAATGCACCTCTTAGATATGAACGCTTACAACATTTTTTCCCAACAATAGTATCGGATATAGCATGGAGAATTTCAAAGCCTTCGCCTAAAATTTCTAAATCGGTTAAAATCCGCTGCCCTCCAGATGACATCCTGACAATATAAACATTATTCTTTTTAAGCTTCATCTTTTTACGAACCAGCAGCTCGACCTGGACCTCATAACTTTTTTTCAACAGCGTGTAAATCCGTCTGGCAATCGCTGCATTTTCAGTTTGAATATCCACAACAAGCTTCCGATTAGAAAATGAAAGGGATCCATTCATCCGGATAAGTGCACACAATTCTGCTTTTCCGCAACAATCCTTTCCTTCCAATGTAGTAAGCTCTTTTTTTGTTTCTGAAGCAAAAGACATCCATTTCACCCCCAATCGAACGCAGGTAATCTCTTTTTATTAGTCAAAAAGCAGTCTCCACTTATATCTACGGAACTATATGGCTTTTCGTTTCATTTACAAGCATATTATAAAGCAAATCTGCCACTTTTTTAGTGTCATGGCGTATTACATTACCTTCATAGCTAAAAATGCGTTCTTGTATGATTTCAAGACCCATTCTTTTTAAACTTTCCACATCGTACACAACCGGTTTGGCATATTCAGCTTTATAACGTTCCTGAATTTCAGACGGTATTTCCTCATTATTAACAAGTATCCTGTCAATATATGCATTTCCCATATGATCATATATAGCTTTTATATGATCGCTTGCGCTATAATCCAGCGTCTCGCCTGCTTGTGTCATTAAATTGCAAATGTACACTTTCTTCGCCTTAGAGCGGCCTACTTCTTCACCAAGATCTGGAACAAGTAGATTAGGCAGAATGCTAGTATATAAGCTTCCTGGACCGATGACGATAAGATCTGCCTGCTTGATTTCTTGGAGAGTTTCACTGAGCGGCTTTATATGTTGGGGCGACAGAAATACTTTTTTTATTTTCTTTCCTGAAAAGGGGATTTTGGATTCTCCAGTAACAATCGATCCATCATCCATTTCCGCTTGGAGAACCACACTTTGGTTGGCAGCTGGCAGTACTTTACCCCGGACATTCAAGAATTTACTCATTTCCTGGATTGCATGGACAAAATCTCCCGTTAATGAGGTCATAGCAGCGAGAATCAGATTCCCCAACGAATGCCCGGACAACTCATTTTTACTCTGAAAGCGATGCTGAAACATTTGCTCAACAAGAGGCTCTACATCTGACAATGCAGCAAGAACGTTACGAATATCACCAGGTGCGGGGATATCCATGTCCTCACGAAGGCGCCCTGAACTTCCACCATCATCAGCTACCGTAACGATTGCTGTTATATCCACTGGATGCTTCTTTAATCCTCTTAATAAAACCGGAAGGCCGGTTCCCCCTCCAATGATCACAACTTTAGGCCGGTTCTTTTTATTTAACATCTTTTACTTTCCCCTTACTTTTTTCGATATCTCTATGAGACACCTGAACCCTGTAATCCTTTTGGAAGTAGTTCGAAATATACTCGGTCAATGCTACAGAACGGTGCTGACCTCCTGTACACCCAATCGCAATAACAAGTTGCGCTTTCCCTTCACGCTTATAATATGGAAGCATAAAGGTAAGCAGATCTGTTACCTTTTCTAAAAACTTTTGTGTCTCACTCCATTTTAAAACGTAGCTAGATACTTCTTCCTCCAACCCCGTCTTTGGCCTCATGTGGTCAATATAGTACGGATTCGGTAGAAAGCGTACATCAAACACAAGGTCTGCATCTATAGGTAGACCATGCTTGAACCCAAAGGACATGACATTGACTGTAAATCCTACACTTTTATCCGTTGAAAATTCTGAAGCAATTTTTTCCCTTAATTCACGTGGCTTCAGCTGTGAAGTATTAAAAATCAACTGAGCCCTGCCCTTTAGTTCATCCAAGAGTTCCCGTTCCATTTTAATACCTTCTAATGGCCGGCCTAATGGAGCTAATGGATGGGTCCTTCTCGTTTCCTTATATCGACGGACCAAGGAATCATCATCAGCTTCAAGAAAAAGAATTCTTGGTGAAACCGATGATGTTTCTGTTAATTTGTCCAAAGCAAGAAATAAGGAATCAAAAAATTCTCTCCCCCGTAAATCCATAACAAGTGCTACTTTATTCATCTTATTCCCAGAGTCCTTCATTAACTCCAAAAACTTTGGCAATAAAGTGGGCGGCAAATTATCGACGCAAAAAAAGCCGAGGTCTTCAAAACTTTGAACCGCCACTGTCTTTCCTGCTCCTGACATTCCAGTTATGATGACCAATTGCGTTTCATTCATCTGCCCTGTACTCATTTTTCTCCGCCCCCATGTATAGCAATCTTTTTTATACGTAAATATTAACCTGGATCTAGTCGATAAGAAAGCAACTTAAATTCAGGTGTATAGGTAAACGTTCCGTAAATAATTCCACTTCCATGAACCATATAGTCCAGAATGTGAAAATCCCCTTCAGCCATTTTCAGCTTTTTAACATCTTCTATAGGGTGCCAGAAAAGCTCCCCTTCTTCACATACATCTACATTGACACCATCAGAGTCCGTAGCAAAGAAAGTAAACATCATCCATTCTGACAACACCTTATCCCCATCCTTCATAATGAAGGTGAAAATGCCTTTGATGGTAGGGTTTTTTAAATAAACGCCTGTTTCTTCTCGAAATTCTCTTATACAGGCATCACGTATGGATTCTCCGGGCTCCATCTTGCCACCAGGAGCGACCCACCATCCACGTCTTGGTTTTTTTAATAATAAGATTTGATTATCCTTAATCAATACACAGTTTGTGACACGTTGCACGTTCTTCACCTCAAATTGGCCTCTGCTCGACTATAGAAACCTTCACTCTTGCATTCCAGAGATTCAGTTTATATCTTTAAACCGCCGCTAGACATCCATTTGGCGATTTACAAATGCTTATAGTTCAAACAAGCTGTATTTTAAATCTTACCCTTATGAATGATATATGTTTAGTATATCTTATCATTATACTATTTTTGAAATAAGCTAACAATAAAGTAACCTTCCTGCATTGGGGGAATATTCATCTCGTGGAATTACCGAGTGAATTTTTTCTCTAGCTTACCTCCTATTCTTCTCCACTTTCATTCCCTAAATGCAGATGGCTATCTTACTTTCTATTACAACATATTGATTCTCCCTAGAAAATGGTAGGGAAGATATAGTCTTAAAGCAGGAAACGAAAAATAGGACACAGATTCTTAATCTGTGTCCTCAACGTTTTATAATAAAAGGGGGTCAACTTCTACTCTTACTATACCCAATCATTATTTCACTGGTGTTACAACATAATTAAAACAGAATTACGATGTGTAAATTTTTGTATATAAATTATTATACTTAAGCCTTCGGTTGCAACTTTTCTTGAAGTTCTTCCACATAATGCTGAACAGATTGAGCAGCAATACTTCCATCACCTGTTGCTGTAACAATTTGGCGCAAAGTTTTTTCACGAACATCTCCAGCAGCAAAAATACCTGGGACCCGTGTTTCCATCCGATCATTCGTTTCGATGTAGCCTGTAGCATTCAAGATGCCTAATTTTTCAAATGGCTTAGTTAGTGGCAACATTCCGATATAGATGAATACACCGTCTGCGTCCATTACTTTCTCTTCTCCATTTACTGTGGAAACAAGAGTGACACCACCAACTTTACCGCCTTCTTCATTAATTTGCTTCAAAGTATGATTCCAGATGAAGTTAATTTTTTCATTGGCAAACGCACGATCCTGAAGAATTTTCTGTGCACGAAGCTCTTCACGTCTGTGAACGATCGTTACTTTCGAAGCAAAACGAGTTAGGTACACACCCTCTTCAACTGCAGAGTCCCCTCCGCCGATAACGAACAGTTCTTTTTCTTTGAAGAATGCTCCATCACAAACAGCACAATACGATACACCACGTCCGCCTAATTCTTTTTCGCCAGGAACGCCGATTTTCTTGTATTCGGCACCTGAAGAGATAATGATCGAACGAGCTTTAAATTCTTTAGAACCGGCAACAATTGTTTTATACTCTTCCCCGTCGATGATTTCCTTAACATCACCATAGGCATACTCCGCACCAAATTTCTTGGCATGGTCAAACATTTTTGTTGAAAGTTCAGGTCCGAGGATTGTGTCGAATCCTGGATAGTTTTCAACTTCCTCTGTGTTGGCCATTTGGCCGCCTGGTACTCCGCGTTCTAACATCAATGTTGAAAGGTTCGCACGTGATGTATAGACAGCAGCCGTCATCCCAGCAGGACCAGCTCCGATAATAACAACGTCATAAATTTCTTCAGACATGTTCTCACTCCTCCATATTCCATAACAAATGGAACCTTCACTAAGGTTAGTGTTCCCTACCTATTATCCTATATAACAAATAATTTTTCGTCCAAATATCTGCTCACTCTAGGAGCGTTTGAACCAATTTTACATACTTCGATAAGGTCGACACCGATATGAAATGTTTGTCTGCTATTGCCTGCTTGCTCATCTTTTCATTTTTAAGCTGATTCCACACGTATTCGACTGCAGATGCCCAGCCTGCTGGATTATTAAGCTTTTGCTCTGATTTAACCGCTTCGATGAAGACAGAAAACCACATTAAATAGAGCCCAGCTTCATCTAATTGAATCGGTTGAAAATGCTGATATAATAATTCAGCCGTTCGATCGGCAAAATCAATGGGTGTCAGTTGACGATTTTTTGCAGGAGCTTGCACCAGGTCTGCATAATCCCTTTCCAAGTCAGTGAAGTTCTGATTCAGGTTGAGGACCTGGTTTTTCAATAGCTTTTGCTTATGAACCGAATGTTTCAAAAGGAAAATAGCAAACAGTCTTTCTTCAATAAATTCGCTTTCAAGCCGTTTTATAATGGAAGGAAAATGATGTTCAAAACCATCAGAAGTTGCATTCATATCTCCCCAAGGCTCCATGCCTTCTTTTTCCGGATTCATTTCTACAACCTTTTTCCAAGCTTTTCTAGCTGCCTGTTCATGTCCTAAATGGAAGGCCGATATGGTAAGCCAATAGTAGAAGGTCCCATCTCCTTCAAACCCTTGTTTCTGCAATATTTTTAGCCATTTATATGCGGATGCATAGTTCCCGATTAACGCGAAAGTCGCACCAAGCTTGAAGCGATGTTCAGATAACATCGGCCGAATTTTTTCGAGCATTTGTATAAGCTCTTCCACCTTATCCTCATCCTGTTGATAATGATGGAAAACCACCAGGTTACAAAGCGCATGTAAGTTCCCTGGACTTTTTTCAAGTACCTCATCCAACGTTTCAAAAGCTTCATCTACCTGACCAAGGTAAAAATAAGCAAGTGCTAGATTATTATAAGCCGACCAATAATCCTGGTATTCGGCAATCGTTTCTTTTAGTACTTCAATTGCCTTAGGGAAATTCCCCGATTCTAAATACTCACGAGCCTTTTCCTGCTTGGAAATTAGTCCATCATGCTTAAAGAGATTTTCTTCGGATTCATCCGACTCGAAGGTAATAAGTTCAAGAAGATCCTCTGCATCATCGCTGAACTCTCCGTCTTCTTCTTTATCCAGGTATGCACTCGCGTGGCGGTAAGCCTCCTTGAACATGCCTAAATGAGCATAATTATTCGCAAGGAAGTAATGGCATTCCGACATATATGGATCCATCACATCCAAGATATTTTCCAGGAGGTTATTTGAATAATTATATTCGCCGATCTCTGAGCAGGTGATTGCCAATTGACAGGCTATCATCGGTTCTGACGGTTCAAGTTCCAGCGCACGTTCCAAGTATTTTTTTGATTTAGGTAGTTCTCGTCTATGATATGCTTTTAGACCCTTGGTGAAATAATACTCACCTGTCGGGTGAAAGGTTAGAATTTTTGCCTGTTGGCCAAATTTAGAGTCTTTACTCATGTAATCCTCCATCTACAAGTTGATTAACCATAGTATTATAACATATTGAAGAATATTTGCCGAACAATTCAAGAAAATGGAAAATGGATTTGTGATACTTTTATTTAGAAATTATCAGGCAAAATACACAGGTTTTGAATCATCATTTTCTCATAAATGTTTTCCTTCACAGGTGTAAAAAAAGAGCCATGATTATGAAGTGAACCCAAAAAGTTAGACACTTTATTTAATTAGACAGCCTTGAGGGCATGAACCCGGTAATCTTACGGGCTCATGACTTTAATTTTACCTTGATTCGTTGATGATTGTCGTCGTAAACACTCAGAAAAAAACCTTTATAAGGAAAAATACCCTCCGGATTTGGGAGGGTATTTGACTATTTATTTATTCATTTTCTTTAGGTTCGTCCTTATCAGAATGTCTGGCCTTCAGTACATCAAGCACTGCTTGGAAAGGCAATTCCTGTTCTTGAAGAAGAACAAATAAGTGATATAGAAGGTCTGCACTTTCCATAGAAAGTTCTTCAGCATCGCGGTTTTTAGCAGCAATGATCACTTCAGCAGCTTCTTCCCCTACTTTTTTCAAGATTTTATCAACGCCCTTATCGAATAGGTAGGTTGTATAAGATCCTTCAGGCATTTCTGTTTTTCTTTTTCCAATCAATTTCTCTAATTCCGTCAAGAAAGTCACATTTGTCTGTACCGCTTGTTGCGCTTCTTTATTTTGGTAAATCGTTTCGCTGAAACAGCTTGTTGCACCTGTATGGCATGCCGGCCCTGCCGGAACAACACGAACGACTATTGCATCCTGATCGCAGTCATACTTCATTTCTGTGATTTTTTGCGTATTTCCGCTCGTTTCTCCTTTATGCCATAACTCATTGCGTGAACGGCTGAAGAACACGGTTTCTCCTTTTTCTATGGATAATTGCAAGGATTCTTTATTCATATAAGCAAGTGTCAGCACTTCGCCAGTTCCTGCATCTTGGACAATCGCCGGAACCAGACCTTTTTCGTCATATATAATAGTTTCGAGATTCATCGTACAACCACTCCTTGTTGTTTGAGAAACGTTTTGACTTCTTTAACAGATGTTTCTTTATAATGAAAAATTGAGGCTGCTAACCCTGCGTCCGCTTTTCCTTCTTCAAATGCTTCCTGGAAATGTTCCGCATTACCTGCGCCGCCAGAAGCAATAACAGGAACCGAAACTGCTTCCGATACTGCTTTTGTTAATGCGATATTAAAGCCCTGTTTTTCTCCGTCACAATCCATGCTTGTCAATAAAATTTCACCAGCACCACGTGTGACCGCTTCCTTCGCCCAATCAATTACTTCCCATTCAGTCGGTTTTCGTCCGCCATGGGTATAAACGCGCCATGAGCCAAGCTCTTCATCATATCGCGCATCAATAGCAATTACGATACATTGAGCACCAAAATAATCGGAACCTTCATTAATTAAGTCAGGTCGTAAAACAGCTGCTGTATTTAAAGATACTTTATCTGCACCAGCACGTAAAATCTTCTTCATATCAGCTAGCGAATTAATACCGCCGCCAACTGTAAACGGGATTGCTAGACTGCCTGCAACCGCTTGAACGACGTCAACAATCGTTTCCCTTCCTTCATGTGAAGCAGAAATATCAAGAAAGACAAGCTCATCAGCACCTTCTTGGTCGTAAAAGGCAGCTAGCTCGACTGGATCCCCGGCATCCCTTAAGGAAACAAATTGTATCCCCTTAACCACACGTCCGTCTTTTACATCCAGACAAGGAATAATTCTTTTGGTCAGCATTTAACCACGCACCTTTTCTACCGCTTCTTTTACAGTAAAGCGATTAGTATAAAGCGCCTTGCCAATAATCGCCCCTGCAACACCTTGAGCTTCATACTCCTTGAGGGTGATTAGATCTTCGAGCGAACTAATGCCGCCAGAAGCAATTACATTTTTGCCAGTTGCCTTCGCCATTGCCACAATCCCGTGCACATTTGGCCCTGAAAGCATGCCGTCTGTTGCGATATCGGTCACGATAAATGTCTCTGCGCCAGCATCAGCTAGTAGTTTCCCAAGCTCTATGGCCTGTGTTTCTGACGTTTGAAGCCAGCCATGAGTGGCAACCTTACCATCCTTCGCATCAATGCCAATCGCGATATGGTTTCCATATTTTCTGATCATATCTTTAGTAAATTCCGGGTCTGAAACGGCCGAGCTACCTAGAATTACACGCTCTACACCATTATCAAGATAATGAGCAATGTCCTGCTCCGTTCGAATGCCTCCACCAATTTGGACGCGGGCACCTAACTCTTTGGCTGCTTTAATAACGTAGGAATCGTTGATACGAACGCCTTCTTTTGCTCCGTCCAGATCGACCATATGTATCCAATCCGCTCCTTGGTCCGCAAAACCTTTAGCCATATCAAAGGGGGAATCGCCATAAACCGTTTCCTGATTGTAGTCTCCCTGGATTAAGCGAACGCATTTGCCTCCACGCATATCAATCGCTGGGTAAATCGTAAAGTTGCTCAAGCTTCTCCCTTCCCTTCTACTAATGTCAAATAATTTTTCAAGAGTGACATGCCCATCTGGCCGCTTTTTTCCGGATGAAACTGCATCCCAAATACATTTCCTTTGCCAACAATCGCCGGTACTTCCACATCATAAGTTGCTGAAGCGGTAATGTATGACTCATCAGTATCAGCGTAATAAGAATGGACGAAATAAACGTGTTCCTCTTCAAGGCCTTCGATCACTGGCGATACATGTTTAAATTCAAGACGATTCCAGCCCATGTGCGGCACCTTATAAGTCATCTCATTGGCATCCATCCCCGTAAAACGAACTACTTTACCTGGGATGAGGGATAATCCTTTTGCTGGTCCATTTTCCTCACTTTCATCAAAGAGAAGCTGCATACCCAAGCATATGCCTAATAAATAACCTCCACCGGCTACGTATTTTTTCAGGAATTCATCAAGCTTTTGTTTTTCCAACAGACTCATAGCATCTCTGAAAGAACCGACACCGGGAAGAATAATGCCTGTCGCTTTAGAAAGTTCTTCTGGATCATCGGAAATGAATGAGTCAGCTCCAAGTCTTTCCAGCCCTTTACTGACAGAGAATAAATTCCCCATTCCGTAATCGACGATTCCTATCATTTACAACATTCCTTTCGTTGAAGGAATACCTTTAACCCGAGGATCAATGGTAGTAGCTTCGTCCAATGCTCGCCCAAGCGCTTTAAATATCGCCTCAATCATATGATGCGTGTTGTGACCGTAATGAACGACAACATGAAGGTTCATCCGGGCTTCAAGCGCAAACTTCCAAAGGAACTCGTGCACTAATTCAGTATCGAAGGTACCAACCTTTTGTGAAGGAAACTCTGCACGTAACTCAAGATGCGGCCGATTACTTAAATCGATGACAACCTGCGCAAGTGCTTCATCCATAGGCACGAAAGCATTTCCGTAACGCTTTATACCACGCTTGTCTCCAAGAGCTTCCAATAATGTTTGACCTAAGCAAATACCAATATCTTCAGTTGTATGATGATCATCGACTTCTGTATCGCCCTTCGCATCAACGGTCAAATCAAACTTCCCGTGCTTCGTGAACAAATCAAGCATATGCGTCATAAACGGAACACCCGTCATAATTGAGGAATTCCCTTCCCCATCTACACCAAACTTCAAGCTAATATCAGTCTCATTCGTCTTCCGCTCCACACTAGCAAAACGCTCCATTACAACTCCTCCTCATTGGGGTCAGACCCCATTTCCCAGATGCAAAAATGCATTACAAATACTTTTATATCAATGTTTTCCGTATTATTTTCAGGGGTCAGGCCTTATTTCCCAAGTTTATTCGCACCGCGAGATTCGATTGCGCGGGCATGAGCTTCGAGGCCTTCCATGCGGGCAAAGGCAGCGATTTTCTCCGCATTTTGACGGAAGGCGGTTTCGCTGTACATGATGATGCTGGACTTTTTTTGGAAATCATCCACATTCAGCGGGCTGGAAAAGCGGGCCGTCCCATTAGTAGGCAACACATGGTTTGGGCCTGCAAAATAATCACCGACTGGCTCCGAACTAAAGCGACCAATAAAGATGGCCCCTGCATGGCGAATTTTAGCCATTACTTCGAGTGAATTATATGTCACAATTTCTAAATGCTCTGGTGCCAGTTCGTTGATGGCACCAACAGCTTCCACCATATTTTCGCATACAACAATTCGTCCATAATCGTTAATGGATGCAGCTGCAATATCACGGCGTGGAAGTAACGCTACCTGCTTGTTCACTTCCGCTGACACTTCTTCAGCCAGCTCCATTGAAGTCGTCACCAGAACACTGCAAGCACGTGCATCATGCTCTGCCTGTGATAGCAAGTCCGCTGCCACTTCTGAAGCAATTGCCGAATCGTCAGCTAACACGGCTATTTCGCTAGGCCCGGCAATCATATCGATGGCAACGTCCCCAAATACTTCCCGTTTTGCTAACGCCACATATATATTTCCTGGACCTACTATTTTATCAACTTTCACAATTGTTTCTGTCCCATAAGCAAGAGCCGCTATAGCCTGAGCGCCTCCAACCTTATAGATCTCTGTCACTCCTGCAATTTTCGCTGCCGCTAAAACCGCTGGCGTCAATTTTCCATCTTTTCCTGGAGGAGATACCATAACGATTCGTTCCACCCCTGCAGCTTTAGCCGGCATTGTGTTCATCAGTACAGATGAAGGGTATGCTGCTGTGCCACCTGGGACATACACTCCAACCGCATCAAGAGGTGTTAATTTTTGTCCAAGCATTGTTCCCGTATCATCAGTGGTAATCCATGAATTGCGAATTTGTTTCTCGTGAAACAATCGAATATTATCTGCCGCTTCTTGGATTATTGCAAGCTGCTCTACTGTTAACGCTGCTGTTGCTTCTTCAATTTCCTGTTCGGAAACGAGTAATTCCTCAAGACTTACACCATCAAAACGCTCAGTATAATTATATAAAGCGGCGTTTCCGCTTTTTCTTACATCATAAATAATATCCTGAACCGCTTTTCGTTGATCAGCCGTACCTGCATCAACCGAGCGCTTCAGTGAAATTCCTTCTGCTAACCGTTCAATTTTCATACGCTCACCTCATTAGCGATTCTTTTACTATTCTATAATTTCTGCTAAGCGATCCACAATTTCAGTAATCCTTGCTTCTTTTATCCTGTAGCTGACAGGGTTTGCCACCAACCTTGAAGTCACATCAGCAATTTTCGCATATTCAACAAGACCGTTTTCCTTCAACGTCTGTCCCGTTGAAACGATATCCACAATTCGTTCAGCTAAGCCAATTAAAGGAGCTAACTCAATCGATCCGTTCAATTTAATAATTTCGACTTGCTCTCCCTGTTCACGGAAATAACTAGAGGCCACATTTGGATATTTACTGGCTATTTTGGGCGCGATGTCGCTAATTTTCGTACCAGGAAGACCGGCAACAGCTAAGTAGCAGGCACTGATTTTCAAATCAAGTAACTCATATACATCTCGTTCTTCCTCTAACATAACATCCTTACCTGCAATTCCAATGTCCGCTACACCGTGTTCCACATAGGTTACAACATCCATCGGTTTAGCTAAAATGAAACGTAGATTCTCCTCTTCTACTTCAAGAATTAATTTCCGGGAATCATCAAACTCAGGAGGTAGACGGAAACCGGCCTTTCTTAATAGCTCTGCCGCTTCTTCAAAGATTCTCCCTTTAGGCATCGCAATTGTTAAAAAGCTATTATTCATCTTTTCCATTCCCTCCATTCCCCACAAATAAATGCACTTCCGAAAACGTTCTTGTAAACGCATCAACATTTTGAACGACCGTGATATCTTGAATCGTCACCCGTTTTCCTTCAGATCGTTTTGATTTTGCAAAATCAAGTGCTTCCATTCTGCGTTCGGGAGTGAATAAAATACATTCCGGCGCAACAGGCTGCATAGGTTCCCCAAGTGCTTCAGCAAGACGATCCACACGGATGGCAAAACCCGTAGCAGAAGCATTCCAGCCGAATTTTTCAAGCAGGTTATCGTAGCGGCCACCATTACCGATTGGTGAACCTACTTGATCTGCATACACTTCAAATAAAGTTCCTGTGTAATAGCTCATATGGCTGACTAATGTTAAATCAAAGCTCACATATTGAGCCACGCCAAATTCTTTCAACTGCGCAGATAATTCCTTCAGTTCACCTAAAGAATCTTGTCCTTTGTTGTTTTCAACCAAATCCAAAGCTTTTGTCAGCGTGCCTTCACTACCTCTTAATGAAATAAACTCGATGAGCCTTTGTTTATCAATAGATGAAAGCGGCAGTGATTTTACATGCTCCCTAAAACCTACATAATTCTTCTCATATAAAAACTTCCTTAATACAGAGGCTCTTTTTTCCGTACCTAGAATGCTCAAGAAAAATTCCTGTAAAAATCCGATATGACCAATGGAAATCTTAAATTCCTGAAGTCCGGATGCCTTTAAAACATCTGCCAGTAACGCAATCATTTCAGCGTCGGCACAGATTGACTTATTTCCGATACATTCAATACCAATCTGTTCGAATTCTGCTGGTCGGCCGCCTTCACGCTGCTGAGCACGGTACACATTTGCTGAATAGGCAAGGCGAAGCGGTATTTGCTGTTTTAACAGTTTGGATGCCGCAACCCGTGCAATAGGGGCTGTCATATCCGGTCGAAGTACAAGCGTATGTCCCTGAGAATCAAGCAGTTTAAACAACTGCTGATCCAAAATAGCCGAAGCTTCACCAATTGTTTCATAATATTCCAAAGTAGGCGTTTCAATAAATTGATAACCCCACTTCTTGATTTCATCACTCATTTTATTTCGGACCGAGGCTTTCGTTTCATACAGCACCGGCAGTGTATCTCTCATGCCTAACGGTTTCTCAAACATAAATGGCTTAGTCACGACTGCACATCCTTTTGAATAATGGTTACTTTATATATATATTTCCAATCGGTCCGCCTTTAAGCAAAAACCAATGTCATTACAAGTATTCATTTTTGTATATACAATTATCTTTCCAAGATAAAACACTTAAAACCCACTGGGCTAACATATAAAATAGTATCAAAAAAAATAACATAATCATATAAATACTCGAAATAATCTATTAAATCACTTTAGTTCGCTAATATGGTAACAAGATGAAGTTATTAATAGTTTACTCCTGGCCCCATCTCCCGTCAAGAAAAAGGTGCCTGACCCTATTTCCCAAAATAAATAACGGTTACTGATCTTACAGCAGCAAGTTTTTGGAATAAAAAGCAAAGGATTAGATCCTATTCCCTAGACCTATACACCTATCTTCAACCAATCTTTGTTATTGATGTATACCTTTTGTTTAGGCTGTCTTATACTTTTTAGGAGATTAGTATTATTTTATTTTAGGGGGAAATGAGATTGAAGAGAATTTTTTCGTTTTTTGTTGCATGTGTCGTTCTTTTTTCGCTTGGTTTTAGCGGAACAAAGAGCTTTGCCGCAACTATGATTAACCAGGATGAGCTGAAAGCATATCTGACTGAAATAAGAATGACACAAGTTGAACTGGAAGATTATTTAGCATACTACGACTTGACATTAGATGAGTTAGAATCGGTAGCAGAGCTGCGTGATACGTTAGGACCTACTGTCACTCCTGAGACTTTACATAATCTGCTTAATGAATATGAAATGACCGAAGAAGAACTTACGGACTTATTAATTGAATACGGCGAACTTGAAGAGGGAGAATCCATTATCGATACCTTCCACTTCATTTATGACATTGAAGATCTAATTAATTTAGAAATGGATTATGATGAGGAAGACATGGAATATGATGAGGAAGAGATGCTCGATTTAATGGATGGACTCTTTACTGAGATCGGTCTTAAAGACGAAGAGCTTGAAAGATTCATGAACCACCTTTTACCCATCGTCGAGGACCCAGCTTTTGAAGATCGTCTAATGGCGATTTCCGATAGGATGGACCAATTCGAATATTTTGAAACAATTGATGAATTGTCTGCGGAACAAGTAGCGGAATTGCTTTCGATTTATAATGATTTGCAAAGCTTGCTACAAATTCAATTCAAATTTGCCTTAATACAGGACGGTGTCACCACAAACCTATCCCTTGAAGCATTATTCAAGCTTGATGAATTGACGAATGCTAGTTTACTAGTTTCAATCTATGATTTAAGCGGCAACCTTTTACTAGATTTTAAATTGACAGGTGAAATGATTGGTTCCAATTTAGTAAAAGAAACCGGTAATGACCTAAAACAGTCTACTGAGGTAATATCTAAAGTGGTGGATGTAAAAAAAATAAAGAAGAAACCCACACATAAAACTGTAAAAGGCGGAGTGTTGCCTAAAACAGCTGGAAATTACCTATTCGGATCATTAATCGGTTTAATCATGATAGCCTTTGCATTTGGATTATTTAGAAAAGCGAGACTCGTTAAGTAAAATGAGCGAAAATAGGCATTCTAAGCACAAAAAAAGATGGTTGATTGCCACTGCGGCTTGCTTTTTGATCGTGGGTTTTTATTTTACAACGACGAACGCTTATACACTGTTAAAAGGATATGCCATATATAAATGGAATAAATCTGAAACAACTGAGGCAACAGCTAAACACCCTGAAATAAAGGCTGATACTCCGGACGAGGATGAACTATATGATACACGACCGGAAACAGGTGATTTAATAGGTGAGCTTTATATTCCAAAGCTTGAGGCAACACTTCCGATCTACCATGGAACGAATGAAGATGAACTTGAAAAGGGTGTCGGCCATTTCGCTGAGTCGGTCCTACCAGGTGAGATGGATAATTCCGTTTTATCTGGACATCGAGATACCATTTTCAGAAAACTTGGTGAAGTTGGAAAAGGTGACTTGCTTATTACCAAAACAGAAGCTGGCACGTTTACCTATAAAGTGAGGAAGGTCCGTATCGTCGATGCTGATGACCGTACGGTGATTGTTCCCAAGCCTAAATCCACACTTACTGTAACAACCTGCTACCCATTCTCATATATTGGTAATGCACCTGAAAGGTATGTACTCATCGCTGATTTACTTAAATCTGAAATAGACAATTAAAAATGAGGGCTGCATGCTTTTGCAGCCCTCTCTCCATAAAAAAAGGGTAGGAGGACAAATTCAAAATGGATAAAGAAGCTCAGGAAAAGTTTTTTCAAATATTAAAAAATACGTATAATACTACAACTAACGAAGAGAATATATCGATTGACGAATTCATCGGCCAAATAAAGAATGAATTGACTTCACTATACCCAAAATTACATTAAAAAGGACCTGCCACATAGAATGGCAAGTCCTTATTTTCATAAAGAAGTTTGCTGTTCCCGATTCAGCATTTCCTCTTTTGTATAAATAATTTTCATTGGATTTCCTCCGACAAAAGCTCCCTCGGGAACATCTTTATGGACTAGTGTACCAGCAGAGACAATCGATCCATTTCCAATTGTCAGTCCTGGGAGAATAGTTGAATTGGCTCCAATCAATACTTCGTCTCCAATCACGACTTCTCCTAACCGATATTCATTAATTAAATATTCATGAGCAAGAATCGTCGTATTATAGCCGATAACAGTATTTTTCCCCACAGATATTTTTTCTGGAAACATCACATCCGGCATGACCATCAAGGCGAATGAAGTATGCTTTCCAACTTTCATATGTAAAAAAGTCCTGTAAAGCCAATTCTTCATGCTTAAAAACGGTGTATAACGCGCTAACTGAATCACCACAAAGTTCTTCACGACTTTCCAGAATGGTACGGTCTTATACACATGCCAAAGTGAATTAGCCCCTTCTACCGGATAGCGGGTCGTACGTCTCATTTTCTAACCTCTGTATGCTTTTCAATCTCTATGATATTCAGTAAGTCAGCCATTTGCTCTAGCATATAGTCAGGATGATAGCTTTCTAAAAATTCACGTCCTCTAATCGACCACGCGACACCCGCTGTTTTGGTACCCGCATTTTTCCCGCCAAGAATATCATGATAACTGTCTCCAACCATGATTGCCTCTTCAGGAACCGAACCGAGTTGGTTTAACGCTTTTACCAGCGGCTCTGGATCCGGCTTGGCTTTTTCCACATCATCCAGAGTGACCACGACTTCAAAGAATTGGTCAAGTTTGCTTAAACGCAGGCCTTTTTCGACGACATCACGTTTCTTCGTCGTAACGACCGCCAATTTATAGCCACTCTGCTTCAAAGTTTGAATTGTTTCAAACACACCGTCATACTGTGTCACAAGTAAATCATGATTCTTCCAATTGTTCTCCCTATAGAAAGCGATCATTTCATCTATACGTTCCGGATCTATAGACGAAAACGTATCAACCAAAGTCGGGCCGATAAATGGAATAATATCCTCCCGCTTGAACTGTCCCGGACAATAATGATCTAAAGTTTTTGTAAAAGAGTCGATAATCAATTCAATAGTATTGATTAACGTTCCATCAAGGTCAAATAATAATGTAGTTATTTTACTGTTCATATACGGCTTCCTTCCTCTGCACACTGTCAGTCCGATTCCAAATATAAGCGACCACCATCGTTAGCACAATAGCGGTGATTAATCTGATAAGTAATAACGGCAAAACCGGAATCCCCAGTGGAATAAAAATTAGTGTATCCTCTATAACAGCATGACAAGCAACTAAAAAGATAAATGCAATCGTCATATCCTTCTTCGAGACATTATCTTCTTTCGCTGCTTGAATCATTACACCTGCCCCATATGCAAGACCAAGCGTCAACCCTGTTACAAATGGCATAGAGGCATTTGGCTTCATCCCTAAGACTCTCATAAAAGGAGCAAGAGCTTTTGAGAAAGCTTCTAGCCATTTTAAATCTTTCATGATTTGAACGGCGACCATAAGCGGGATAACGATAACCGCCAGTTGGGCTATTCCGGAAAGAGCTTGCATAACCCCATGTAAAAGGATGGCACCAACCTCTGTAATCTCGGCTGTATCCCGGATAGCAATTCCTTGTGCCATTTCCGATCCGCCCTGCCAAACGAGATTGATGACAACCGCAGACAAAAGCGCCAGTCCAATCCGTACAGTTAAAATGATCCACAGCTTGACACCAGTTTTCATCGCCACACCTGATTCAATTAATAAATTATGTGAAAAAGATAACATCATAGCGATAATAAATATCTCTTTCACAGTCAGGTCTAGCGTTAATATGCCTGCAATCGCTGCATATAAGTTCAAGAAATTCCCTAGAACGAGCGGGATTGCCGCGTCACCAGAAAGGCCGATGAGATTCATCAATGGTGCTATCAAGTTAATGATCCATGGCAATACAGGTGTATATTGAAGCACGGTAACAATCAACGTAACTGGAAAAATCACTTTTCCCAATGACCAAGTTGTATTCAAGCCAGAAAGGAGCCCCTTTTTAACCGAGTCTACTATCACTATGCCCTCTCCCTTTACACATATTCTCTATGCATCTAAATATCTTTTCTCAGCATATCCACGGACTCTTCTAAAGATTACTAATGCAATAGCAACGACGACCAACACAATGGAAATCACTTGTGCGATACGAAGTGACTCCGTTAACATCAAGCTATCTGTCCGTAGCCCTTCAATGTAATAACGGCCAATAGAATACCATAATACATACGTTAAAAATAGCTCGCCCCTACGCAGGTTCACTTTACGTAAACTTAGAAGAATAATTACACCGATAATATTCCAAACCGATTCGTACAAAAAGGTTGGATGATAGTAAGTTCCATTTATGTACATTTGGTTAATAATGAATTCAGGCAGATGCATATTTTCCAAGAACGCTCTTGTTACTTCTCCTCCATGCGCTTCCTGATTCATAAAATTACCCCAACGGCCAATTGCCTGACCTAACAATAAACTCGGTGCAGCGATATCCGCCAGCTTCCAGAACGAGACTTTCTTCACCTTAGCAAAGACTATCGCGGTAAGCACCGAACCAATTAACGCACCATGGATTGCAATTCCACCATTCCATATCTTAATGATATCCCCAGGATTTTGTGAATAGTACTCCCACTGGAAGATGACATAATAAATACGTGCACAAATAATCGCAATTGGAACAGCAAACAATATCATATCTGTAAATATTTCTTTATCAAGACCTCTGCGCTCACATTCCCTTAAAGCAATAATAAGACCTAGTAATACACCGAAACCGATAATTAGACCATACCAATGTATCTGAATTGGCCCGAGATCAATTGCAATCGGATTCAACGGCTGTATAGCTTGTTCCATTTCGTCCCCTCTTTTCCTATATACCTATTCATTAAAATTCATCATGATCCGGTTCTGCAATCGCATGATTCAAACGATCTGAAAATTGTTCTGCAGCATTTACGCCCATCCGTTTTAGACGATAGTTCATGGCTGCCACTTCAATAATTACAGCTAAATTTCGTCCAGGGCGGACAGGTACGGTTATTTTTGTAACTTCCGTATCAATAATTTTCATTTTTTCTTCATCAAGACCAACCCGGTCATATTGCTTATTTTTTTCCCATAGTTCAAGATTAATGACTATCGAGATTTTTTTATTGCTCCGGACAGCACCGGCCCCAAATAGCGTCATTACGTTAATGATTCCTAACCCTCGGATTTCCAGAAGATGTTCAATCAAATCAGGAGCATTCCCGACTAGCGTATCCTGATCTTCCTGGCGGATTTCTACGCAGTCATCTGCAACAAGTCGATGGCCCCGTTTTACTAATTCAAGCGCTGTCTCACTTTTACCGACCCCGCTTTTTCCAGTAATCAATACCCCTAAGCCATAGATATCTACTAATACACCATGAACGGCTGTAGTTGGTGCTAATCTGCTTTCAAGGAAGTTGGTCAGACGGCTGTATAACCTAGTAGTCTTCATATTAGATCTCATCACAGGAACGGACTCCCGCTCAGATGCTTCAATCAACTCTATTGGCACTTCCTGACCACGCGTAATGATAATGCCTGGTGTAAAGTCCCTACATAGTTCTTCCATCCTCTGTATTCGATCCGGCTCATTCAGTCGATTAAAAAACGACATCTCCGTCATACCTAAGAGCTGTACTCGATCCGCAGGATAATAATCAAAAAAACCAGCTATTTCAAGTCCTGGACGAGATAAATCACTAGTGACAATTGGGCGATTAATTCCTTCTTCTCCGCTGATAAGTTCTAGACCGAATGCATCAACTATATCCTTTGTACGGACTTTTGCCATATATCTTTCCTCCTTTTGGAGCACTACTATTTTTAACGATACTTTTTCTATTTTAGCATTTTTCTGTTAATAACCAAACAAAGCATTATCGTTTTATTCTTTTTTTCTGATGAACATGCTACTTTTTATTCCACTCGTTTGATTATAATAATGGATAAAGTATTTTTGGAAAGGAAAGAATTACATGAAAATCATTATTGATGCAGGGCATGGGTATAATACTCCCGGCAAACAATCTCCTGAGGGTATGAAAGAATATGAATTCAATAGGGAAACGGCTGAATTTACGAAGTTCTATTTAGAAAAATCAAAAGCAGTCACCGTTCATTTTGTTCATGAAGACGGGCGAGATGTTCCACTTAAGGAACGTATAAACAGAGCCAATTCACTCGGAGCTGACTTATATATCTCCATTCATGCAAACGCCTTTGGTTCTGGAAGTTGGCATGAGGCAAATGGAATTGAAACCTTCATTTATCTCTCGAGACCGAAAGAGTCACTTTCTATAGCTGAAAAGGTCCAAAGCGAACTTGTTAAAGCTACTCAATTAAAAAATAGAGGGGTAAAAACCGCCAATTTCCAGGTTTTACGCGAAACAAGATGTCCGGCCATTTTAGTCGAATGCGGGTTTATGACCAATCAAAAAGAAGCATCTCTTTTAAAAACTACTGCGTACCGGAAAAAATGCGGAGAATCTATTGCTAAAAGCATCCTCGCCTACTATAACCTCCAAGCTGATGTAAACCCCAATATGTATAAAGTTCAAATAGGTGCCTTTACAGAAAAGAAAAATGCAGAGGCTCTTGTCAAAAGGTTAGCCAAAGATGGTTACAAAGCAATCATTAGCGTACAAAAATAAATGAAAGCCCCCCATTTGAACTGGTGGGCTTTCATTTTCACTAGGAAACTGTTATCGCTGCAGTCTTGGTTTCTGCAAATACATGAAGCACAGGAACCTCCTCTTTAGCAGTCTTAAACTTAAGGACCTTTTGAACCACATCACTCTTTTCTTCGATGATGGTCATCCCTTCCAAGCTTACGTTAAAACCTCCTAAATTAGATTTCAACTCTCCCTCGATTGCCTTTCCTGGCGGCAGGATCAGCTGGACTTTTCCGGTAATCGATTTAGCATGTATAGAGTCGCAATCTAGCTCAGAGTTTTTGCAGACAATTTCACCATTAAAAGTTTGCACATCTATTTTTTTGAAATAACCATCCGCATTAATAGCACCGTTTAAGGTTTCAGCCTCCAAGCCATTATAATTTGTATCTGAAATGGTGATCGTTCCATTACCTGTTTCGAGCTCGCACGACTCACCATTACCCTGTAAAATATGAATCGCACCATTGGCTGTTTTTGCTTTGAGTTTATTGGATTCCAATGATTCGGCGGTTATAGCACCGTTAAACAACCTTACCTGAATGTCCTCATATTCCTTCCGAGGAATGTACAAAACCGCATCGACTTTAATGGATTTTTCGAAAACCTTAAACCTCATTTTCCCTTCTTCAATCGAGAAGTGAACATCCTCTAAAAAGTTTTTTCTCGCTTCTTCGATATCCTCCACCCTGTATACCTTTGCCTGACATTCAACCCGTACATCCTTATGATCCCAAGTAGCAATTTTTATTTTCCCATTGGCTATATCTATATCGACTCCATTCAGAACCTCATAATCATGCTGGAAAATATGACTGACATCAACTGATTTTCCAAAGTTGAAATCAAGATCGGTTTCTTTAATCTTCTTAAAAGCACTTTCAACAAAATCAATAATCTTTTCCTTTGATGACTGAATA
Organism: Peribacillus butanolivorans; assembly: GCF_001273755.1. GTDB lineage: Bacteria > Bacillota > Bacilli > Bacillales > DSM-1321 > Peribacillus > Peribacillus butanolivorans. The sequence goes on along the minus strand of NZ_LGYA01000005.1, from coordinate 360,982 downwards.
TTCTTCTTAAACGTATCCTGAGTATTGTCCTCGCTTTTCTTATCCACGACTACGGTTGATAATTCATTTTGTAGTTTCTGCTCTTTCGCTTCACTTTCCTGACTAGCTTTTTCTAAGTCTTCCAAAAGACTCATTGCTTCTACCGCAGTCAACTTTCCATCTTGAATCATCTCTAAAATTTTCTTTCTTTCTTCCTGCATGAACATTCCTCGCTTTCTTATATCATTTTATTCATACATACGCCTAGAAATCTAAAAAGTTTCATAAATACACTAATTCCCATTTCTCGACAAGGTGCTGCGACAATTTTCGAAAAGAGCAAAGTGGAATTTCCCCGGAAATATCTAGCTTTCATGGATTTTAATCAAATGATTAATTAAACTGACAGTGTCATATTTCCACATAAAAAAACAAGCCAACGGGCTTGTTTTTTTATGCATGTTCATGCTCTTGTTCTTTTTCTTCAATCAATTTTTCCATTCTAATTTGGTCACGGGTCAGAACACGCTTTAAGTATTTCCCTGTGTATGATTCGGAAACTTCACATATTTCTTCAGGCGTACCGTAAGTGACAATCGTTCCGCCCTTATCCCCGCCTTCTGGACCTAAGTCAATAATATGGTCCGCCGCTTTGATGACATCAAGATTATGTTCTATTACTAAAACAGTATCACCATTGTCTACCAGCCGTTGCAAGACTTCGAGCAACCTCGCTATATCATGGACATGAAGTCCGGTAGTTGGTTCATCCAAGATATAAAAAGAGCGGCCAGTTGAACGGCGATGCAATTCAGAAGCGAGTTTCACCCTTTGCGCTTCACCGCCCGATAAAGTGGTTGCCGGCTGTCCAAGCTTGATATAGCTCAGACCAACATCATAAATCGTTTGTAGCTTCCGCTTGATTTTTGGGATATTTTCAAAGAAACTAACCCCATCCTCAACAGTCATATCGAGAATGTCGGAAATATTTTTACCTTTATATTTTACTTCAAGCGTTTCCCGGTTATAACGTTTACCATGACAGATTTCACACGGAACGTAGACATCAGGAAGAAAATGCATTTCAATCTTGATAATTCCGTCACCACGGCAGGCTTCACAACGACCGCCCTTCACATTGAAACTGAATCGTCCTTTTTTATAGCCACGGATTTTTGCTTCATTCGTTGAAGCAAAAACGTCACGAATATCATCAAATACACCTGTATAGGTTGCTGGGTTAGAGCGTGGCGTTCTACCAATAGGTGATTGGTCAATATCAATGACCTTATCTAAATGCTCGATTCCTTTAATTTCACGAAACTCCCCTGGTCTAGCTTTGGCGCGGTTTAGTTTTTGAGCTAATGACTTATGAAGAATCTCATTCACTAATGTACTTTTCCCCGAACCTGAGACTCCTGTGACAGCTGTAAAAACTCCAAGCGGGAATTTAACATTAACGTTTTTTAGGTTATTTTGTTTGGCCCCTTTAATTTCAATAACACGGCCGTCATTTTTCCGGCGTTCCAATGGCAGCGGGATAAATTTCTTCCCTGATAAATATTGGCCTGTTAAAGATTTAGGGTTATTCATGACCTCTTCCGGGGTTCCAGCAGCCACGATTTCTCCACCATGAGCGCCTGCACCTGGTCCGACATCAATCAAATAATCCGCCGCAAGCATCGTATCTTCATCATGCTCAACAACAATCAGCGTGTTCCCAATTTCACGCATATTCTTTAATGTTTCAATTAATCGATCATTATCTCGCTGATGCAATCCTATAGACGGTTCATCTAAAATGTAAAGAACACCAGTCAAACGGGAACCAATCTGTGTTGCCAATCGAATACGCTGGGCTTCACCGCCTGATAATGTTCCGGCTGCTCGGCTTAACGTTAAATATTCCAAACCGACATTGGCTAGGAAACCGAGCCGCTCCCGGATTTCACGTAAAATCAATCTCGCAATTGCAGCTTCCTTTTCGGTCAAATCAAGCTCGTCAAAAAATACCAAAGCCTCTTCTACCGATAAAGCGGTAGTCTCACTTATATGAACCCCTTGAATAAGCACAGAAAGACTCTCTTTTTTCAGCCGATGTCCCTTACATGTTGGACAGTGGTGCTCCGACATATATTTCTGCATTTGTTCACGAATATAGTCTGAGTTCGTCTCCTTAAAACGCCGCTCGATGTTTCTTATGACGCCTTCAAATAGAATATATCCCTCTTGCACTCTTCCAAAATCATTTTTATAGCGGAAATAAATTTTATCTTTACCTGAACCGTATAAAATTTTCTCCAATTTATCCTCCGGTATATCTTTAACTGGCACATCCATATCTATGTCATAATGGGTGGCTACCGCTTCAAGAAGCTGAGGATAATATTGAGAACTCGTCGGCTCCCATGGGGCAATCGCATGTTGACGCAGACTTAAATCCTTATTCGGGATGACCAAATCACGGTCCACCTCAAGTCTCGCTCCCAAGCCATCACAATCAGGGCAGGCCCCGAACGGGCTATTGAAGGAAAACATTCTCGGCTCTAGCTCTTCGATGGAAAAGCCGCAGTATGGGCAGGCATGGTGTTCGCTGAACAGTAGTTCTTCTTCACCCATAACGTCAATGATGACTTTGCCTTCACCAAGCTTCAAAGCACTTTCTAATGAATCCGCAAGCCGTGCCATGACTCCCTCTTTAATAACAATTCGGTCTATAATGACTTCTATAGAATGCTTTTTATTCTTTTCGAGAGTGATTTCTTCACTAAGATCGTGCATCTCCCCATCCACACGAACGCGGACATACCCTTGTTTTTTTACTTCTTCTAAAACTTTTACATGCGTTCCTTTTCTACCTGAAACAATCGGTGCCAATACTTGAAGCTTAGTTCGCTCAGGGTAATCAAGGATGCGATCTACCATTTGCTCAATCGTTTGAGAGGTAATTTCTATCTGATGGATCGGACAGGTTGGCCGGCCGACTCGAGCATATAGCAATCTTAAATAATCATAAATCTCCGTGACAGTCCCAACAGTTGAACGAGGATTCCGGCTCGTCGTTTTCTGATCAATAGAAATTGCCGGTGACAATCCTTCAATCGCATCGACATCCGGTTTATCCACTTGGCCTAAAAATTGACGGGCATAAGCGGACAGTGATTCTACATAACGTCTTTGACCTTCTGCATAAATCGTATCAAAAGCCAAGGAAGACTTTCCAGATCCAGATAATCCTGTTATCACGACGAGTTTATCTCTAGGTATCGTGACATCAATATTCTTTAAATTGTTGGCTCTGGCGCCTTTTATCACAATTTTCTCCATTGCCATGTTTCGTCACCCTTCCGCTTTTAACTCTAGTAATAAGTCACGCAGCTCGGCAGCGCGTTCGAAGTCCAGTGCTTTTGCTGCTTCCTTCATTTCTTTTTCCATGCTTACCATCACTTTTTCGCGCTCTTTTTTAGGCAACTTCGCGAGGCTTGGAGCAAGGTCTTCTTTATATTCTTCACCTTCTTCGGCTACATGAGTAGCCCGGATGGAGTCACGAATGTCCTTTTGAATGGTTTGCGGTGTAATTTGATGCTCTTTATTGTATCTTTCCTGAATTTCACGGCGTCGCTTCGTTTCATTAATCGCAAGTTCCATTGAATTCGTAATACGGTCGGCATACATAATAACGTGGCCGCTGGCATTACGAGCAGCGCGGCCCATCGTTTGGATGAGTGAACGCTCTGAGCGAAGGAAGCCTTCTTTATCAGCATCGAGAATCGTAACCAACGACACTTCCGGAATATCCAAACCTTCACGTAAAAGATTGATTCCAACCAGCACATCGTATTTGCCCATTCGTAATTCTCGGATGATTTCTATCCTATCTAATGTTTTTACCTCTGAATGCAGGTATTGAACTTTGATTCCAATTTCCTTTAAATAATCAGTTAAGTCTTCAGACATCTTTTTCGTTAAGGTCGTAATTAGTACCCGTTCATTCTTTTTAACCCGCTCCTGTATTTCACCTATTAGGTCATCTATCTGGCCTTCAATTGGTCGTACTTCAATCGTAGGATCTAGCAAGCCAGTAGGACGGATTATCTGCTGAACCATTTCCGGTGTGTGTTCGAGTTCAAATGGTCCCGGAGTTGCCGAGACGAATATAGATTGATGAACCTTTTCTTCAAATTCCTCAAATCGGAGTGGACGGTTATCTTTTGCAGAAGGCAGGCGGAAGCCATGATCAACGAGCACTTGCTTACGAGCCTGATCTCCATTGAACATGCCCCTGATTTGTGAAAGGGTTACGTGTGATTCATCCACAACTAATAGAAAGTCTTCTGGAAAGTAATCCATCAAGGTGTATGGTGTTGCACCTGAGGGACGGAGTGTTAAATGGCGTGAATAGTTCTCGATACCCGAACAAAAACCCATTTCCCGCATCATTTCTAAATCATAACGGGTCCGCTGCTCCAAGCGCTGGGCTTCAAGCAGTTTTTCATCCTCCCGCAATTCCTTCAATCGTACTTCCAGCTCTTTTTCGATATTTTGAATGGCGATCTTCATTTTCTCTTCACGAGTTACGAAATGGGATGCCGGAAAAATTGCGATATGTTCCCGTTCACCAGTAATCTCACCGGTTAGGGCATTGACTTCACGAATACGATCAATCTCATCTCCGAAAAACTCGACCCTTACACAATGTTCATCACGGGAAGCCGGGAAAATTTCGACCACGTCACCGCGAACCCGGAAAGTCCCCCGTTGAAAAGCAATATCATTCCGCTCATATTGAATATCCACAAGTCTGTGCAACAATGCATTTCTATCTATCTCCATGCCTGTGCGGAGAGATACCACCATCTCCCGGTACTCTTCTGGAGAACCCAATCCATAAATACAAGAAACACTGGCAATGATGATCACATCTTTTCGTTCGAACAAAGAGGATGACGCCGAGTGACGTAGTTTATCAATCTCATCATTGATACTTGCATCTTTTTCAATGAATGTATCAGTGGAAGGCACATAGGCTTCTGGCTGGTAGTAATCGTAATAGCTAACAAAGTATTCAACAGCATTATTAGGAAAAAACTCTTTGAACTCACTATAAAGCTGCCCTGCCAGCGTTTTATTGTGGGCAATGACAAGCGTCGGTTTATTGATTTGTTGAATGACATTAGAAACGGTAAATGTTTTCCCTGTACCCGTTGCCCCCAACAATGTCTGCATTTTCTTTCCTTCTTTTACACCATCGACAAGCTTTTCTATTGCCGCAGGTTGATCTCCTTGAGGAGAGTATTTTGAGACTAACTCAAACTTATCCTTCACCAAGCATAGCCTCCTACTGAAATATTTTTATATAAAACGGGATATACTATATCCCTTCTATTTATTCCGGTTTTTGAAAGTATATATACACATTCTACCACAATAGCCTCAAAACAAACCAGAAAAAAGCGAACATCTATTCTATTTTGGTTTTTTATAATCTTTAGATGTCGAGAGTAATAACAGGAAGAAGTACAAAAAAAGCACCTTTATGTCAGGCGCTCTTTGATGTTCGTTTCATCATTCTTTTTGACAACCAAAATCCCACTGTCAGTGACAGTGCGTCAACGATGATTAATAAATTTGTATGCGTATAACCTTTATATGCAGAAGCTGTAATCAACGCAACTGTTAAAACAAGACCCACGATATTATTATAGGTGACCCTTGAAAATAGCATAACAAGTAGACAAGGAAAGAAAAGGGCAGAAAGAAATTTAATCATTTTTTCATCTCCTTTATAAGAGAAAAATAGAATAGTTTCAGTTTAAATGATTATGAAGTTTTTTGCCAATCTATTTCCTACTATATTTAATAATTGTTCGGAAGGTTGGCTTCACCACGTTTACAAATTTATTCTTATTAAGCAAAGAGACAAACCCCTTCTAAGAAGGAAGTTTGCCTCTTTTCCACCTGTTAATACGGATCTGCGTCATGTCCTTTTCTAGCTCCTTCCTCTGGGTTATCTGTCCCTCCCATAGGTTTTGAAGACTCTGTATGTTCAGAAGCTGAAGCTAAACCTTCTTTCAGTCTGCGACCGTATTCTTCATCAGCCTCCTCTGCAAGAGCCACCATTTTTTCCTGAATGCGTGGATCTGCAGGAGCTAATGCTGACACAAGATTGGAGATTAATTCATCTCTTTCCCAATCTTCAAATTCACGGAATGTTTCACCAGCCTGTTTCGTATTACTTTGCCGATCTATTGTTTCTCGAACAAGTTTTCCTTCTATAAAAGGTGTATACTCTTTGCCAGTTTGCTTGGCTTCTTTTAAACCACCTACAGTTGATGGTTCGTAGTTGATATGAGGACTTTGATCTCCTCTGCCAACTTCATATTGCATTTGTCCACCAGTTTGATTGGTTGCTGTTGGTTTTTTCGGTGCATTAATCGGTAATTGAAGATAATTTGCTCCTACACGGTGACGTTGTGTATCAGAATAAGAGAACGTACGCCCTTGTAACATCTTGTCATCCGAGAAATCTAGTCCATCTACTAGGACGCCCGTACCGAATGCAGCCTGCTCCACTTCAGTGAAATAGTCCTCCGGGTTTTTATTCAATACCATCGTACCAACATGCAGCCATGGGAATTCATCTTTTGGCCAAATCTTTGTATCATCTAGCGGGTCGAAATCCAATTCAGGGTGATCATCATCACTCATAATCTGTACGTTGAGATCCCATTCCGGATATTCCTCACGTTCGATTGATTCATATAAATCCTGTGTAGCATGATTGAAATTCGTAGACTGAATTTCATTAGCCTCTTTCTGTGTCAAGTTCTTTATCCCTTGTTTAGGTTCCCAGTGATACTTAACAAGGACTGCTTTCCCCTCTTCATTCACCCATTTATAGGTATTAACACCAGAACCCTGCATCATGCGGTAGTTAGCTGGAATGCCCCAAGGGGAAAACAAAAACGTAACCATATGAAATGTTTCAGGAGAGCTTGAGCAAAAATCAAAAATTCTTCTCCCGTCCTGTATATTCGTGACCGGGTCCGGTTTAAAAGCGTGTATCAAATCCGGAAATTTCATAGCATCACGGATAAAGAAAATTTTCAGGTTATTTCCGACAAGATCCCAGTTTCCATCTTCTGTATAAAATTTAACAGCAAATCCACGAGGGTCACGTAACGTTTCTGGTGAAGTCCCTCCATGAATTACAGATGAAAACCTGACAAATACCGGTGTTTTTTTACCCTCCTCCTGAAATACCTTAGCTCTCGTATATTTTGAAATCGGCTCGTCCCCTGCTTTACCGGTCGGAACAAAATAGCCATGGGCGCCTGCACCGCGGGCATGCACGACCCGCTCTGGAATCCGTTCTCTATCAAAGTGACTAATCTTTTCCAGGAAGTCGTAGTTCTCTAGTGTACTTGGGCCTCTGTTACCGACCGTTCGGATACTCTGATTATTCGTGATGGGGTGCCCTTGCCGGTTTGTTAACGTTTTTTCTGAGTTACCATTTGTTCTTTTGGATTTTTCAGACAAAACATTTCCTCCTTTGCTAATTAAAACCATAATACATTTTACCTTACCCTAATTCCCAAATCTTACTCGTCTATCTTCAACATTATTCAAGATATTGTAAGTCCAAGTTCTGCGGTTTAAACCTGGTAACCAATGTTAATGAAAAAAAGTTAGCTAAAACTATACAATCTGAAATCTGAAATCAAAAAACAAACAAACTTGAAAGACCACAGTACAAAACGTGAAATTTCGAGGTTATTTAACCAAGCAGCTACATTAGTAGAATTAGGATTTTTCCCCAATCCCCAATCAAACCTAGAGGAAAAACTGATAATAACTACTGGGGGATATTGGGTTAAAAAAACACTTAAATTTGATTTAAATTTCTAAAATCATGAAAAAGCTTTGAATGGAAAGCTATTCAAAGCCTTTTTTGTGAGAAGACGGGCATACCCATTTTTGTATATGTCATCAAAGCTCCATTATAATTAAGGATAGAATAAAAAAATTCAAAAGCGAGGTGCTTTCATTGGATGAAACATTATTAGGAAGACTAAGCAGAATGATGACAGGAAAGGTCAGCCGCTGGGTCGTCATCGCTGTCTGGATAATTGCAGCTACAATATTAACAATAACGTTACCGGATGTTAAGGATCGCACATCCAATAATACCGCTGACCTGCCTGCAGACTCAGCTTCTGTCGTGGCTGATAAGCTCATTAAAAAAGAGTTCCCGAATTCCTCAGGGATACCCGCCTTACTTACATGGCATCGGGAAGGTGGACTGACAGAAGCCGACTTGGCCGAGGTTCAATACCTTTCCAAGGAATTGACAGAGAATCCATTAACACAACAATCATTTTTACCTCCTCTTCATGAAATCCCATTGCCTGCGCTGCAGGGATCTGTTTCAGAAGATGGTACGACTTTCGTACAACCGCTCTTCTTTAAGGAGAAAACTGAGACCGCTGTATTAGAAAAAAACCTTAAAATTATTAATAGAATAGTAACAGAGCGCGTTGGCCTTGACCCGTTCAAAGTTCAGACAAATTCAGAAAAGTTATCACTTCGTGTAACAGGCCCTGTTGGAATTTCTGTCGATGCAACTGGATTATTTTCAGGTGCAGATTTCCAATTACTTTTAGCTACAGTAATACTTGTACTTGTCGTGTTATTACTCATTTACCGCTCCCCACTTTTAGCCATTATTCCACTTATCGGAGTCGGCTTCGCCTATCTTGTCACCAGTCCAATCCTTGGATTTATGGCAGATCACGACTGGATTACAGTTGATTCACAGGCTATTTCCATTATGACCGTATTATTATTCGGTGCAGGAACGGATTATTGTCTATTTTTAATCTCCCACTACAGAAGTGAATTAAGACATCATGAAAGTAAACGAGAAGCCATGATTGCAGCATTTAAGGATTCATCAGGTGCCATTGCGATGAGTGGACTGACGATTGTAATCTCTCTACTAACTTTACTTGTAGCCAAATATGGAGCCTATCATCGTTTCGCAGTACCATTCAGCTTATCCATTTTAATCATGATGTTAGCAGCCTTAACACTCGTACCCGCACTACTTTCCGTATTCGGTCGGGCCTCTTTCTTCCCTATCGTTCCACGCACACCAGAAATGGAAGAATCACGTGCGAAGAAAAAAGGCAAAACCGTTAAGAAACATAAAGAAGCAGGTCGCATCGGCAATTGGATTGGGAATATCGTAACAACCAAACCATGGACTGTCATTCTTACATGCCTGATTATCTTCAGTGTATTAGCGGGCTATTCATCTCAAATAAAATATTCCTACGATATTCTATCTTCATTCCCTGAAGATATGAACTCCCGTGAAGGATATAAGGTCATTTCTGACTCATACACACCCGGAGAACTTGCACCAGCTACAGTGGTTGTCGATACTGATGGTAAGGACATCGACTTGGCAGATGAACTAAAAAAGATGAATCTGGTTGAAAGTGTCACAGATCCTATTAACAGTAAATCCAATAAGGATCTGCAGTCATATGAAGTCACATTCAATATTAATCCGTACGATATTGAAGCCATAAATGCAATTCCTGACATTCGCAGCCTAGCTGAAAAAGAACTGAAAGCCGCCAATATCTCAGCTGTTGATGAAAAAGTATGGATTGGAGGGCAAACAGCCACTCAATTTGATAAAAGAGATACGGTTAAGACCGATGAATTTATGATTATCCCAATCATTATCGTCTTGATTTCCTTGCTCCTTTTAGCTTACTTGCGCTCTGTGACAGCTATGATTTATTTAATGGGAACGGTCATCCTCTCCTTCTTTGCCGCTATGGGCTTAGGTTGGATAATCCTTCACTATTTCATGGGAGTGGAAGCAATTGAAGGTACAATTCCACTGTATTCATTCGTATTCCTTGTCGCCCTTGGGGAGGATTACAATATCTTTATGGTTTCGAGTATTTGGCGCAAGAAAAAAACAATGCCTATCAAACAGGCAATCAGAGAAGGAGTCGCCGAAACAAGTGGGGTCATCACCTCAGCCGGCATCATCTTAGCAGCCACTTTTTCTGTTCTTGCTACACTGCCAATTCAAGTACTGGTTCAATTCGGACTCATTACCGCACTCGGTGTGTTAATGGACACGTTCATCGTTCGTCCATTCCTTGTTCCAGCGATTACCGCACTGCTTGGGCGTAGTGCCTTCTGGCCAAGTAAAGTCGCTATTCACGAAGAAAAAGAAAGAGCCCAATAATAAAGAAAGTTAGTTTTATTTTTTAAGAAAAAAGTATTAAATAACCTGTGCCTCGTAACATCGGCACAGGGATTTTTGTATGTTTTTCAAAATTAAGGAAAAATTCCAGTTGACACTAGTAAGCTAACCTCTTATAATTACATCAAGTTCAAATATCTCAAATTAAAGATATATAAATTCAAGATTAATATACTAGGAGGAAAAAACAATGACAAATACCAAATGGGCAATTGATCCGACTCACAGTGCAATTGAATTTTCTGTAAAACATATGATGATCGCAAAAGTAAAAGGGAGTTTTAATAAATTCGAAGCAAACATTTCTGCAAATCCATCTGATTTAACAACAGCTGAAATAGATTTTACTGTAGATGTAGCAAGTATCGATACACGCAATGCAGACCGAGATAATCACCTGCGCTCAGCTGACTTTTTTGATGTAGAAAAAAATCCGACTTTAACGTTTAAGTCAACGAAAATTGTGAAAACAGGTGATGATGAGTACGATGTGACAGGTGATGTAACCCTTAATGGATTTACTAATGAAGAAACATTCGCTATTACATTTGAAGGTCAAGGAAAAGATCCATGGGGAAATGAAAAAGCAGGGTTTAGCGGAAAAGGTAAAGTTAAACGCAGCGATTATGGTTTAACCTATAATGCAGCATTAGAAACAGGCGGCGTTCTTATAGGCGACCAAATCACACTTACCATCGAAATCGAAGCAGCTAAAGAAGCCTAATATTAAAAGCAGCTATCCGTTAGGATAACTGCTTTCTTTATTTTTCAACAAGTATTATAAATATCCTGCCCTATGAGTTCCTAGTTTTATAAAGTAAATAAATAAAGTATGGCGCCCCAATGCTTGCTGTAAAGACACCAGCAGGTATTTCTAATGGTGAAAATAAGGTTCGCCCAATCAAATCCGCGACCATAACTAGGATACCGCCGAGCAAGGCTGAAGTGGGCAATAACACTCCAAAACTTGATCCTACCAGCCTTCTAGCCATATGAGGAGCCATTAATCCAACGAAACCAATACCTCCTGCAAAAGCAGTAGCACCACCTATCAAAGCTGTGCTTATCATCAATAATGTAAATCGCTGTTTTTGAACTTGCCCTCCAAGCCCGGTTGCCAAGTCATCACCCAGCTCTTGTAAATTAATATTTCTTGCATAAAGAAAGGCTAGTAAAAGAAATAGGATGGTCCATGGCGCAAGCACGGCGATATTTTTCCAGCTAGAGTTAGACACTGATCCTGTAATCCAAAGGTTTGCCTGGCTTGCTTGATAGATTGGACCAAGAATCATCATCATAGTAGTGAGGGCTTTCATTAAAGCCATGACTCCTATCCCAATCAATACAAGTCTTATTGGGGGAACTCCATTTTTCCATGCTAAGAAATAAACAAGTAATGCAACAACTGTGGCACCAATAAACGCAGCTAGCGGCATCCAATTAATACTCACTGTTAAAGAATGATTTTTGTCGCTAAACATAGCCATGAAACCAACAACAGCTACAGTTGCTCCTCCAGTTATTCCTAAAATATCAGGCGAGGCAAGTGGATTTCGAATCATACCCTGAAGAATTCCCCCTGCTACTGCAAGACCCATCCCTACCAAAAGTGCTACAATAATTCTCGGCAGACGGAAAGACTGAATCACAAGGCGATCACCCTCAGTTCCTCCTCCAAGGAAGACCTGTAAGACACTCAAAGGGTGAATATTCATTTCACCTATCCCTGTACTGATCACAAACACTAACGCAGTAACCAAAAATAATACAAAAACAACAATTATAGCTTTTTTGTCCATTAGGAATGATATTCTTTCATTAAATAAACGAAAGTTCTTATATGACTTCATCGACCGCTGAACCCCTTTCTGGCAATATAAATAAAGAATGGGGTTCCGATAATAGCTGTCATAACTCCGACTGGAACTTCCTGTGGCATCAAAATATACCTAGATATGATATCAGCTGTAAGCAAAAGCACCGCCCCTAAAAGTCCAGCAAAAGGAATTAACCAGCGATGGTCAATACCTACTATAAAACGGGTAAGGTGGGGAACAACAATCCCAATAAAGCCAATTGGACCAGCAACCGCTACTGATCCTCCTGCGAGTAGGATAACTACCAGTCCCAGCACAATCTTAAGAAAAACTATATTTAAGCCAAGACCTTTTGCAACATCTTCACCCATAGATAACACATTCATTTTTCCAGATGTGATTAAGGCTAGGACCCATCCAACTGCAAGGTACGGAAACACTGCAGTTAAATTATCCAAACTCCTACCGGAAACTGACCCTGCAAGCCAAAATAAAACTTGCTCTAAAAGTGCCTCATTTGAGACAAGAAGACCTTGTGTTAGCGAAGATACCATGGCTGTCATTGCTGCACCAGCCAATGTCAGCTTCATCGGTGTTAACCCACCACGGCCCATGCTACCAATCATATATATACTTACCGCTGCTATAGCGGCTCCAATAAAAGACAGCCAAGTGAATACTTGAAGATTGCTTATTCCAAATATGGTGACTCCAGTAACAACCGCCAAGCCAGCCCCAGCATTGACCCCAAATATATCAGGAGAAGCAAGTGGGTTCTTAGTTAGAGTTTGCATTAATACACCTGAGATTGCTAGACTTGCACCAACTGCAGATGCGATAAGAGCGCGGGGAAACCTTACAGATTGAATAACAATATGTTCATTTGATCCATTGAAATGTGTAAATGCGTCAATGGCCATTTGCCAAGTTGTATTCGTATAACCGTATACGATGCTTGAGCACAGTAAAAAAAGCAGCAAAATAATGGTAATAAATATTCCCATCCATTTCTGCCATGTATTTTTTAATAACATATCCAATTACCTTCCCAATCACTTTTGTAAATACTTATGATAATTAATTGTACTGGCGGTAAAGGGAATATGTCAATGAATTTGAGAATCATTTTCAATTAAATATTGACAGAAAAGTATATTCATTTTATGATGATGCTGTTAAGTGCGAATGATTATCATTTGCTCTATATTGGGAGGGATACATAAGATGTTTAAGATTAGATCACTTTTTACTATTATTACTTTATTTGCAGTCTTCCTTCTAGCAGCTTGCGGAAGTTCAAATGACCAAGCAGAAGGAAATAAGGCTGATGACAAAAAAGAAGAGAAAAGCTATACAATTGAACATGCAATGGGAACAACCAAATTAGAAAAACAACCTAAAAGAGTGGTAGTTCTTACAAATGAAGGTACAGAAGCATTACTTGCTTTAGGAGTCAAACCAGTTGGGGCTGTTCAATCTTGGCTTGGAGACCCTTGGTACGATCATATTAAAGAAGATATGGATGGCGTTGAAGTTGTTGGTGTTGAGCATGAGGTGAATTTAGAGAAAATTGCCGCATTAAAGCCTGACTTAATTATCGGAAGCAAGATCCGCCAGGAAGCTGTATATGATAAATTAAGTGCAATTGCTCCTACTGTTTTTTCAGAAACACTTAGAGGAGATTGGAAAGAAAACTTTAAATTATATGCAAAAGCTTTGAATCTTGAAGAAAAAGGTAACGACGTAATTGCTCAATTTGATGCCCACACTGAAGATTTAAAAGCTAAACTTGGTGATAAGGTAAATCAAGAAGTTTCTGTTGTTCGTTTCATGGCTGGAACAACTCGTATTTATTACACAGATTCATTCTCTGGAGTAATTTTCGATCAATTAGGATTTAAACGTGCAGAGCAGCAGAAAGAACTATTTACTGCAGATAACAAACTTGGTAACCTTGCAATTGAGGTAGGAAAAGAAGTCATACCTAAAATGGATGGAGATATTCTGTTCTACTTCACATACGCACCTGAAGGTGACAAACAAGCCCTAAGTACAGCAAAAGAATGGACAAATGATCCTCTTTGGAAAAACCTAGATGCAGTGAAAAAAGGGAATGCCTATGAGGTCAGCGACGCAACATGGAATACAGCTGGCGGTGTTATTGCAGCTAACAAAATGCTAGATGATCTAGAAAAAATAATGCTTAAAAAGTAAAACCCATACAAAGAAACGGCCTTTCTTGATTTAAAAATCGAGAAAGGCCGTTTTTATTTTTCAAATCATTTCAATTGAAGGTTTGTCTCTTTCATCGAAATAAAGGTAGTGCTGTGGTCAAAGATCCAGTCAATATATATTGGATGAAGTCTTCTTGGCAACTATTTTCCTCTATATCGATTAACATCAAAAATAATACGACCCGTAAAAATTATTAACGTGGCATTCCAAGTGATTATGAAAAAATCTCAATTACCCTGCTTGTCCACTTTCTTTCAATTGATCGTCAACAAATAGTATGCCTAATTCGTAATGCTCGCCGTCAAATAAGGCTCTTTGCACAAAACGAATTTGTTCATTATTACCGATTACCTCAAGCTTACAGTGAGCCCGATTTATTTGCAGCGCCCTGTATAACTCTTCTTCTTCCCTGACGACGATACCATTTATTTTCGAAATGATCTCGCCTTTAACTAACCCCATTTTATCCGCCGGGGACTGAGGGATAACGCCTAAGATCTGGACACCAAGCTTGCTTTTCGAAAAATAAAAAGGTAGCTTTGCGTCCGAAACCTTTTGGGAATAATGCAGAAACTCTCGTCCTAGAAGAGCTAAAACAGCTGTTATGATGGCCAATAGCGGGTACCAGTTACTAATAACCGCGAATGCAGTAATCACGAACCCTAAAGCTCCTACCTTTTTACCATGGGCCCTAATAGCCTGTTCCGGAAGCGTTCCATGAACCATTTGCTTAAACCCAATTAAAAAGGGCACAACAATCGGTGACAGATACACTTCTCCGATTGAAAAAACCGGATACCATTCGAAAGGTGCTGGAAGTTCACCTCCTGGAATCATAACGAACATCGGAATTAGCCATATTCGTTGAGAAACATACACACCTATTGGCTGTCCCCGCTTGGAAACCTCCAACTGAGGGGATATCTTTTTACTTCCATTGCTAACAATCAGAAAGCCTTCAGCAATCAATAAAAACCCAATCAAAATAACAAGTGTTGGATAGACAGATTGATTCAACTGATTAAACGCATCCTGAAATATCGGCAGTTGGATATCTCTATCGTATAAAAAGAAAAGGATAAAGAAGGTGACTCCCATTGTATAAACGGGTGAAACAAATCTCCGGTTCATGGTCAGCACAGCTATCATCGTAACCGCTGCCACAATGATTAGCGCCGCCAGCGGAATGACGATTCCAGAAGCCAAGGTGAGGAAAGAAAGAATTAATCCCCAGATCAATCCTTGCGGAAACAAAGCACGCAGCTCCATGGATTTTCTGTAAATCTTCGTATTAAAGTCACGGCGTTCTCGTTTAACGCGAAGATAGCCTATGAATAAACAATATGCAATTGAAACATAAAGCAATGGATGAAGAAAAAGTTTTCCTAATCCTAGTAAGCATGCACTCAGCCAATCTGTTGTCAATTTCTTCCCACCATCCTTTCAAGTAATCAAATGTATGTATAATTTCTCCTAGTCAGTTACCTCCTATTCTATCAAATATGTCAGCTCCCTGCCTATTAAGATGAAGAAAAAAAGCGTTTCCTTAAGTTTTCTCCGTTCATCGTATTTAAAATATCCACCCTGCAAATTGAACATATGCAAAAAAGGCACCGCTACAAATGAGCGATGCCTTCTCCTTTACTTCACCACATAATTTAATGCCGTGCGCAACTGAATATCATTGTCTTCATCCTGAATTTTTTCCAGAATTGCGGTTTCTAGGTGTGCAGCGGTTTTAGTGTCCAGTTTACCAGTCACTTTCAAACCATACTGCTTTTGGAATGCTTTAACTGCTATCTCTGTACTCCAGTCATAATAGCCATCTTCACGTCCCGTTTCAAAACCAAGTCCTTTTAAAATAGTTTGGGCATATTGAATTTGTTCATCAGTCATATCACGCTGCAGTACCTTTTCAACGGACAGCTGATGGGCATCAAAGAAATCCGGCTGTTTTACTTCAATTGTAGGCTTTATCCCCTTTTTATGAATCCAGTTCCCAGATGGCGTCAGCCACTTGTATAGCGTAAGTTTAATCTTGCTGCCATCTCCCATTGGTACAGCCTGCTGTACAGTTCCCTTGCCGAAGGTCTTCTCACCGATCAATGGGTAGCCCCCCGCCTCCTGCATCGCACCAGCCAGGATTTCTGAGGCCGAGGCACTGCCCTTATCCGTCAAGACGGCGATTGGATAATCCTTTTCTTTATTTAGATTTGTAAAAAAGGATTGCGTTTCTCCCGTTCTCTCAGCAATTTGTAAATATGGTTTATCCTTTGTTATAAACTCTCCAAGTATCGTTTCCACACTCGATAGGAGGCCGCCTGGGTTGCCGCGGACATCTATGACCAATCCTTTAATCCCTTTCTTTTCTAACTCCTTCATCTGCTTTTTAAAATCAGATGCGGTATTTTCCGAGAAAGTGGTTAATTCGATATAGCCAATTTGCTCTCCCGCCGCTTCTTTAATCGATGAAAAAACAGTATCAAGTGGAATTTCAGCACGAACCATATTGAATTCAATTGGATTTGAAACCCCCGCACGCTTTATTTCCATTTTAACGGCTGACCCTTTTTCACCACGGATTTTTAAGCGTGTCTCATATAAATCCAAACCTTCGACACTTTCATCATTCACCTTAAGGATTTGATCCTTCGGCTTTAACCCTGCTTTTTCAGCAGGGGAGTCTTTGTAAGGAGACACAATAATGACCTTACCATCTTCCATCCCGATTTCCGTACCGATCCCTTCAAACGAGGAATCTAAAGTTTCATTAAATTGCTTAGCGGTTTCCTTGTCCATATATACGGAATATGGATCTTTCAAAGCTGACAGCATACCTTGAATGGCACCTTCGACAAGGTGAGAACCGTCAACCTTGTCCACATACTGATTTACGATCAAACCATAAGCTTGTTCCACTTTTGCCCATTCCTTATCTTTTATTACCATTTGCTTTTCCTGTTTTGTCTCATTCTTACCTGGGAAGCTTGTCCAATATATGCCCCCCCCTGCCCCAATAACTAATGACATAATGATCGCTAGAGGAAGTACCCATTTTTTGACCATATTTATCCCCATTTCTGCCCTGATATGTATTTCACTATATGAGCAACTTGGAGGAAATATGCTTGTAGACAATAGTAAACAAAACAAAAAAACAGACTAGTATTTTATCCTAGTCTGTTTTTCTATTGATGTATTGGGTATTAATTAGGTATGTAGTTTAATGGATTTACTGCATTTGACTTGCTATAATTCCATGCACCTTTATGTAGCTCAAAGTGTAAATGCTGACCGTATGAATGTCCTGTGTTCCCCATGATACCAATTTGTTGACCTTTGGCAACAACAGAACCAGTACTTGCTTGTCTAGAGCTTAAATGTGCATACACCGTTGTCCATTGCTGACCACTGATTGAATGGGTAACAAAGATAACATTACCGTATGTACTAGAGAAGTAAGACCGGCTTACAACTCCGTCTGCTGCCGCTACAACAGGAACCGTTCCACTAGCAGCAATATCAATGCCGGCATGCTGTTTATTCCAACGTTCACCCATTGTTGAAGATACATATCCTGCACTTGGTCTAGTAAAAGTACCCGATGAAACAGCTGGCACTTGACTTACATTAGACGAAGATTGGGATGATGATGGTGATGGTGATGGTGATGGTGAACTGCTGCTTTTTGCACTAGACCCTGAAGAAGAAGATTGTTTTTTTGATTCAGCTGCCTGTGATGCCGCTTGTGATGCTGCTTGTGCCGCTGCTTGCTCTGCACGTTTTTTCGCTTCGGCTGCCGCTTTTTTACGAGCTGCTTCCAATTCTGCAAGACGGTTTTGTTCTAAGTTGATAGCCGATTTGATAGCCGTTTCTTGAGCAGCAAGGTTCGCTTTTTCTTCCTCTAAGCCCATTTTCTCATCTTCATGTTTTTTGGTTTGTTGCTTTAATTTCTTAACTAAAGCAGCCTTTTCTTGCTTCTGCTGTTTTTGTTGCTTTTGGATTTCCAAAAGTTCGGCTTTGGCTACTTCTAAACTAGCAAGCTTCTTTTCAACAGCTGTCTGCTTTTCTTCTAGGTCCTTTTTATCCAACTCATGCTGCTTTAAAATATCCCGATCGGCTTCAGCAATTGTCGCTACAGCTCCGACGCGGTCAATTAAATCACCGAAACTGGATGATCCGAATAACACTTCTAGGTAGTTCACGTCCCCACCAGTCTCTTGGAAAGAAAGCGCCCTTTCCTTCAATACTTCATTACGTTTGGCGATCCGTTCTTTTAATACTTTAATCTCTTCTTTTAATGCTTCAATTTCTTTTTTCGTTTGTGTAATTTCAGCATTTTTAGCATCGATTTTTTTTGTCGATTCTGCAATTTTTGCTTCAATGGCTGCAATTTGTTCCTCTGCCGTCAATTGTTTATCCTGCAGGTTATCGATTTTTTTCTCAGTATCGGAAATATTCGATTCAACACCCGAACGTTTCTCCTGAATGGATTCTTTCTTTTGTTGCAAATCTGAAAGCGATTCAGCATAAGCCGAAGGTGCAGCTAAAATGCTCCCCAACCCGATCATTATTGAAGCATTCATGGCAATGATATTTTTTTTCAACGTTTCATTTCCCCTTTCAATCCCGTCACATCTAACGCCTTGTAACGTCTCTCTATTTGTACTAGGCTTCTTTTGACATTCGAGTGTAAAAGAAGGTGTGAAGATACATTTTTATACTTTTAAGAATTTCCTAACGGACATCAAGCTGCCCCATATCCCGATAACGGCGCCTATTACAATAAGAATGGCCGAAATTTGATAAATAAACGGGCTTGCAGGTAGAAAATCTATGAATTTAAACGTAATCTGTGGTGCTACATATTTATAAATATTGTAATAGAGTACTGAAATTAGACCAATTGGCACGATTGAACCGAGAATTCCCAACCAGAGTCCCTCTAAGAAAAATGGCCAACGGATAAAGTTATTTGTTGCTCCTACTAATCTCATAATCTCAATTTCTTTTCTTCTAGCTACAATTGTAATTTTAATAGTATTCGAAATAAGGAACATCGCAGTAAAAAGCAAACCTACAATAAGAACGATTCCTATATTTCTGGCTATATTCACGAAACTGAATAGTTTCTCTACATAGCCTTGTCCATATTTAACACTCTGGATATATTCAAAACCTTCGATCTTTTTTGCCACCTTGATGACATCTTGCGGAGATTTCGTTTTGATAATGTAAACGTCCCTTAATGGGTTGTCCTGTTCAAATGGTTTGAAGGCATCACCATTATCGCCTAAATCATCTATTAAATTGGTGAGCTCTTCATCTTTTGGAGAGAATATGACTGTTTCGATGCCGCTCATCTCTGTAATTTTCTTACCGATTGCTTTTATATCGTCATCATTCGCAGCATTATCAATATGTGCACGAACTTCGACATCCTTCTCCACATTTCCCGCGATATGATTTAAATTCATCATGAGCACTAAAAAAACGCCAACCAATGTTAGAGTGACTGTTACTGCACTGACTGATGCAAACGTCATCCAACCATTACGGCCAATATTTTTAAAACTTTCACGGAAGTGACGGAGTAATGTTCTAAATTTCATATCCGTAATCACCTCGATGTTCGTCTCGAACTATTTTTCCACTTTCAATGGCAATGACACGTCGTTTAATATTGTTAACGATGTCCCTATTATGTGTGGCCATGACAAGTGTTGTTCCACGATTATTAATTTCTTCAAATATGTTCATAATTTCCCATGATGTTTCAGGATCTAGATTCCCTGTAGGTTCATCGGCGATAACCACCTTAGGGTCATTGACGATCGAACGTGCAATCGCAACCCTCTGCTGTTCTCCACCAGATAGTTCAGAAGGGAGCATTCTAGCTTTATGTTTAATCCCTACTAGGTCAAGAACTTCCATGACTCTCTTTTTAATTTCTTCTGGTTCTTTTTCGATAACTTCCATCGCAAATGCTACATTTTCATAAACTGTGAAGGTTTGAAGGAGTTTGAAATCTTGGAATACCATACCGATATTACGGCGGAATAGAGGAACTTTCGAATTGCGGATACTTGGAAGGCTGACACCATTTACCAAGATATTACCACTTGTCGGCTTTTCTTCCCGATACATCATTTTGATGAAGGTCGATTTTCCGGCACCGCTGGGTCCTACTACATAAACGAATTCGCCTGGTTTTATTTTTACATTGAGTCCATTAATGGCAATTACGCCATTAGGATAGGTCTTTTTCACATCTATCATTTCTATCATTCTAAAACCACCTAATTTGCTTGTTTTTATATTTATGTAACTAAGCTTTTTCGACAATTTTCACTGGAATCTGACAGGAATCTTTCTTACTAGAGCACAGAAACATTATAACATCTAATTTTGTCAAATTAAGAATAAAAATATTACAGTTTCATTTCATTGAGAAAGATTATCAACATCTACGTAATAATTCTAGGATTAGTTTTCTTGATTAGGGATTAGTTGTGGGTTTTCTGTGGATTTATAAGGAGGATAAATAAAACGCCCTGCTGTATGCAGAACGTTTCTATAGTCGTTATTTATGTTCAGCAAGCCATTCAGCAACTTTGCTCGCTTCGGTTCCCTGAATTATACCTTTTGGCATTGCTCCTTGACCTTTTGCAATGACTTGCTCGATTTCATCTTTTGATAATCTCGAACCAACTTTCGTTAAATTCGGTCCTACGCCACCTTCAAGATTTACTGCATGACAGCTTGAACATTTGTTTTCATAAATTTTCGCTGCATCTCCTGCATCTACGGTTGTAGTTTCGTTTTGATCACTTGCTGGCTCATTATCTGCATTATCATCGTTTCCTCCGCACGCAGCCAAGGCGAGAGACGTACCCATTAATAAGGCTAACCATTTCTTTTTCATAGAATTTACCCCCTCTGTTTTATACCAGTACAGAAATATTATACCAATTTTAATCTAGTTTAAAACCCTCCCCAAGTACTTCCGATGCATCCATTACGATCACAAACGCTTTAGGGTCAACAAGTTTAACCAATTGTTTCAATTTAGTGAATTCCGACTGGTCTATTACACACATCAAAATTGGACGAGTATCATCCGTATAGCCGCCATACCCGGAAATTCGTGTTACTCCCCGGTCTAGCTCATGTAAGATAGCATTCCTTACTTCCATTTCATTATTCATGATAATTAATGCCATCTTAGAACGATTCAACCCAACCTGAACGAGATCAATCGTCTTGCTTGTCACATATAAACCTATTAACGCATAAAGCCCTTTTTCAATATCAAAAACAATCGCAGCGCTTAAGACAATGATTCCATCAATGACAGCTACACATGTCCCTAATGACATATGGGTATACTTATGAATAATCTGTGCTGCTAAATCCGTTCCCCCGGTGGAACCCTTCCCGCGGAAAACAATTCCTAACCCAAGGCCCACCATAATTCCCCCACATATTGAACCAAGCAAAGCATCATTCGTCCATGGCTCCCAATCCTTTGTAAGGAATACGACAAGCGGTAAGAACAATGTTCCAATCAGACTCTTTGCACCAAAATGCCGTCCAAGTATAATAAGTCCTGCAATAAATAAGGGAATATTACATCCCCACAGTACATAGGCTGGTTCCCAACCGAGCGTAGAATCGAGAATCGTACTAATTCCGCTGACTCCGCCTGAAGCAATTTGGTTGGGAAGCAAGAATACATTAAAACCAATTGCAATAATAGCCGAACCGACAATTACCAACCCGTACTCCATTAACTTTTGTATCAAAGGGTGCTTTTGCTCCCGGTATCTTTTTCTCATTCTATATTTTCTCCTATAAAACCATCATTTTTTATCTAGTATTGGCCGAACGTTGTATTGCATCCCCTATAATATCCTGTAAAAGTCAGCCAAATGACTTTAAAGTGGTAGTGAATTGAACTTCCATGTATACGTAATCATAAAAAAAGCCGAACCAGAAAATCCGGCCCGACTTTTACTTCTTATAATTTTGAACGTAAATAGGCATCAATGAACATATCGATATCTCCGTCCATGACAGCTCCCAAGTTTCCTGTCTCCGCACTAGTACGGTGGTCTTTTACCATGGAGTAGGGATGGAAGACGTAAGAACGGATTTGGCTTCCCCAGCCAATTTCCTTTTGCTCCCCGCGAATTTCATCCAAATCGGCTTGCTGTTGTTCAATTTCAAGTTGATATAATTTGGCTTTCAGCATATTCATGGCTTGAGCCTTGTTTTTGATTTGCGATCTCTCGTTTTGGCACGTTACCACAGTATTTGTAGGTAAATGCGTAATCCTTACGGCTGAGTCAGTCGTATTAATATGCTGACCACCTGCCCCACTTGCCCGGTACGTATCAACCTTCAGATCTTCCGTACGAATTTCTATATTAATCGTCTCGTCGAATTCCGGCATAACTTCGCAAGAAACGAATGAAGTATGACGGCGCCCTGATGAATCGAAAGGAGAAATCCGAACTAGACGGTGAACACCTTTCTCTGCTTTCAGATAACCATATGCGTTATGGCCCTTGAACAGCAGCGTGACACTCTTGATTCCAGCTTCATCACCTGGAAGGTAATCAAGGGTTTCTACTTTAAAGCCCCTTTTTTCACCCCATCTTGTATACATACGAAGCAACATTGAACCCCAATCTTGGGACTCAGTTCCACCTGCACCAGGATGCAATTCCAAAATTGCATTTTTCGAATCATATTCTTCACTTAGTAAAAGTTGAAGTTCAAATTCATTCATCTTTTGTGAAAGAATCGTGATTTCTTCTACCAACTCAGCAAGAAGTTCTTCATCGCTTTCTTCTTTCACTAATTCATACGTCAAATCCAGATTTTCATATGCATCATTCAAATCGGACAATTGATTGACTTGATCTTTCAATGCATTCGTTTCATTGATGACAGTCTGTGCTTTTGACTGATCATTCCAAAAATCAGGGTGTGTCATCTCATTTTCTAGTTGTGCGATTCGTGCCTCTTTTTCATCTAAGTCAAAGAGACCCCCTAAAGTCCGTTAATCGTTGTGCGGTTCGTTCAAGTTCATTTCTAATTTCTGCTAATTCCATTTCTCTTCACCTCATTAAGTATGTTAAAAAAACCCCTGTACAGGGATGTGTTTCAGTCCAATAAACATCTTCAAACTATACGCAAACTAAACATGAAAAGAGGCGGCAAGTTCTTACACCGTCTCTCTTATCATTATACACCTAACTTTAGGCTAAATTACCATGGCAATTCTTATATTTTTTGCCGCTACCACATGGACATAAGGCATTTCGCCCGACTTCATCCTTTTTACGGGCTGGAGCCTTCTTCACTTTTCCTCCATCTTCTTCCTTCGGATTGACCGCTTGTCCTTTTATGACTTCTTTCCGCTCTAAATTGTTGCGAATTTCAGCTTTCATAATGTATTTAGCGACTTCATCTTCCATGGAGGCAATCATAGCTTCAAACATTGCGAAACCTTCTGATTGGTATTCACGAAGTGGGTCAATTTGACCATAAGCACGAAGGTGAATCCCTTGACGCAATTGTTCCATAGCATCGATATGGTCCATCCACTTGCTATCCACCGCACGAAGAACGATAACCTTTTCAAACTCTCGCATTTGATCTTCTGAAAGCTCTGCTTCTTTTTGATCATAGTCTTCTTTCACTTTACCTAAAATAAATTCAACCAATTCCGATTCATTTTTTCCTTCTAAATCTTCTATTGTAATTGAACCTTCATTGAATAGGTTACCATTCAAGTAATCGACAAGACCTTGTAAGTTCCAGCCTTCTTCATCACCCATTGGAGCAAACGCAGCAACATTGCGCTGAATGGATGCCTCAATCATCGTCTCAACAATTTCACGTAAGTTTTCACTTTCCATCACATCAAAACGCTGTTTATAGATGATTTCCCGTTGTTGACGTAGGACATCGTCATACTGCAGCAATTGTTTACGCGAATCAAAGTTATTCCCTTCCACTCGTTTCTGAGCGGATTCAACGGCTCTCGTCACCATTTTACTTTGAATTGGCTGTGAATCATCCATACCAAGACGTGCCATCATACTTTTCATATTATCCGAACCGAAGCGTCGCATCAGTTCATCTTCCATTGATAAATAGAATTGAGTAACCCCAGGATCTCCCTGACGACCGGAACGACCACGCAATTGGTTATCTATCCTTCGACTTTCATGACGCTCCGTACCGATAACAGCAAGGCCGCCAAGTTCTTTGACACCTTCGCCAAGCTTGATATCCGTACCACGGCCAGCCATGTTAGTAGCGATTGTAACTGAACCTTGATTACCTGCATTCGCAATGATTTCTGCTTCACGCTCATGATTCTTTGCATTCAAAACATCATGAGGTATACCTTTTTTGGATAAATACGCAGAAATGACTTCAGACGTTTCAATGGCAACAGTACCAACGAGCACTGGCTGCCCTTTTGTATAACGCTCAGCGATGTCTTCCACAACAGCGCGGAATTTCCCATCCGTTGACGCGTAAATAAGATCGGCGCGGTCATCACGAACAATATTCCGGTTTGTTGGAATCGCAATAACATTCATATTATAGATATTCCGAAATTCCTCTTCCTCTGTCTTAGCTGTACCTGTCATACCAGAAAGTTTTTCGTACATCCGGAAATAGTTTTGGAACGTGATAGTTGCAAGTGTCATGCTTTCATTTTGAATTTCAAGGCCCTCTTTTGCTTCAATTGCCTGATGAAGACCTTCACTATAACGACGGCCCTTCATTAAACGGCCAGTGAATTGATCAACGATGACAATCTCGCCATCTTGAACAACATAATCCACATCCAAATGCATGGAAACATGCGCCTTCAAAGCCTGATTAATATGATGGTTTAAGGTAACATGGTTGATATCGAACAAGTTATCGATATTAAATGCTCTTTCAGCACGGTTCATACCCTCTTCGGTCAGCTGAACACCTTTTGTTTTTTCATCATACGTATAGTCCGTTTCTTTTTGTAACGTCCTCACAAACGCATTTGCTTGGATGTAAAGCTGCGCCGATTTTTGCGCTGAACCAGAAATAATCAATGGCGTTCTCGCTTCATCAATCAAAATCGAATCGACTTCATCGATGACAGCAAAATGCAACGGGCGCTGTACCATTTGTTCTTTATACAAAACCATATTGTCACGCAAGTAATCAAAGCCTAACTCATTATTCGTGCTATAAGTAATGTCAGAATTGTAGGCAGCTTGTTTTTCTTCTTTAGAATGACTGTTCAAATTCAACCCAACAGTCAAACCCAGGAAATCATACAATACACCCATCTCAGTTGCATCACGGTTCGCCAAGTATTCATTGACAGTCACGACATGCACACCTTTACCAGTAAGCGCGTTTAAATAAACCGGCATGGTTGATGTTAATGTTTTACCTTCCCCCGTTTTCATCTCAGAGATGTTTCCATCATGAAGTGATGCCCCACCCATGATTTGAACACGGTAAGGGTACAAACCAAGAGCTCGTTTCGCCCCTTCACGCGCAACCGCAAAAGCTTCAACAAGCAAATCATCCACGGTTTCCCCGTTTTGATAACGCTCCTTAAACTCCTCTGTTTTGGCGCGCAACTGCTCATCCGATAACGCAGCTGTCTCATCAGCCAGCGCTTCGACCTGATCAGCGACTTTTTCCAGACGCTTAATTTCTCGCTTATTCGGATCAAAAACTTTATTTAATATATTAAGCATTCAATAACGCTCCTCTATTATGGTAATGATCATTCAATAACACATTCATATAAGTAAGAAGAAACACACCTTCTGTTAATACTAATCCACGCTTAATTTTAACACTTCTATTCTAGAGGTACAACTTCATGTCACTCTATGTCTATGGACCTGAATTCAGTTCTTACGAAAAACATTGGATAAAAGAGGGGTAAAACTGTTAAAATAGAGGGAAGTAGCAAAAGTACATTACACACTCCCCACTTTTCACATGAGTCTTTAACAAGACAAACGAAAATGCGAAGTAAACAGTAACCTTCTATCAATAGATATTTTTGGTCCCTCTATACTGATAGTCAGTTGAAGCAATCTAGCTTTTCAGGCTTCCTATTCCTGTGATTTTATGTGGGTTTAAAACTTATAAATCGAAGATAAATAGAACATGTTTCGAGGTGGTATTGTTGATTGGTGAACGTGTAAAAAAACTGCGAGAAGAAAAGAAAATGTCAATGACTGAACTAGCCGATAAAGCCGGAGTAGCAAAGTCATACTTAAGTTCGCTCGAGCGTAACTTACAAACAAATCCTTCTATTCAATTTCTCGAAAAAATCTCTGCTGTACTTAACATTCCTGTAGATGCCCTTCTTTACGATGCGCCAAATAAGGAATCCTTGGACACTGACTGGATGAAAATTGTTGAGGAAGCTATGAATTCTGGCGTTTCAAAACAACAATTCAGAGAGTTCATTGAGTTTAATAAATGGAGAAAAGATAAAGAAGAATAGATAAATGCTAAACTATCTACACAAACATAAATAGTACAGCTCTATCAAACTAGTATTGGTAGAATCTCAGAAAATAAAATAATCCCTATAGACAGCTATGTTGTAAATCAACTGTTTATAGGGATGTTTTTTTCATTCCTTTTTGGTTCTTAGTTTTCATTGTTCTCCTCTAGTGACACATTTAGATTCTCTTTTTTTAAAAAAGCACTAATTTCTTCTTTCTTTAAACCCAATTTCCTAGCTTCTGAAATCAACTTCACCCATTCTTGATCCACTTCCACGTTAACCACCTCTTTTATCCTCCTAAAATACTACTTGTATGTATTTCAGGCAGACCAGCCATCTTAGCATTAGGCAAACTTAGGCCTGTGCCTTTGCGCCCTCATCTTTCGCTGAGCTTGCCTTTGTCAGGGTAATTATTACAAAAACTATATTTATTATGTTATTATAGCGAATATTTGCTCCAAATATTGCTACTTTATGTCGCTAATTTACCACAATGTACAACTTTTTATCGACAAAATATTACAAAATCAAGAAATCCATGATATTTTTTGTCTATTTCATGTACAAAACAAGATGGTTCAAATTATTCATGTTCGTTTTTTTATAAAATTATAAACATTGCCCTTCTTATTCAAACGATGGGGCATATTAATTCTTTCCATAATAAGTGCATCAAAGGCTTTTTGCGCAGACAAGTCTTCACCGCAGGTCGGACAAAGCCAACCTCCATATTCTACACTGCTAAAAGACGCTCTATGACATGTATAGCAATTTTTCCGATACAAAAATCCAACTCCTCTGCACCATATTCAAATCGTTTTATATAAATAAATCATTGTTCTTTTTAAAGAACTTTAATCCGAGTATAGTGCAATAGGAGGGGTTATTTAAATAGGTATAAATGTCTATTTATCTTATTAAAGAACATAAAATGTTCTTTTTAAAGAAAATACAATACATTCCATACTTCATTGTGTTTTTTAGAGAACAATGAAATCCCCAGGAGCCAACCAATTAATCGATACTATTTGATACCTTGTTTTCAACAGATGAATTTTACTTATTATCACATTATCAAAACACTTATCGAATTGCCGAAAAATATTTAAGGAAAAAGGAAGGAAATATAAACAACCATTGACTTCTATGGTTGAAATCGATGGTTATTTTTCCAGAGCTTATCGAACTCCTTAGCCCAAATGAACATTGCAATGGATAGAGTAAAATGTAAAAAGCACAACCCATAGTCTGGGTTGTGCTTTTGTTTATAGATTCATATTAACTAGGTTCAATTAATCCGTAGCGCCCATCTTTACGACGGTACACAACGTTCGTTGTATTTGTATCCGCATTAGTGTAAACGAAGAAACTGTGACCAAGCATATTCATTTGCAGAATCGCTTCTTCACTATCCATAGGTTTCAAATCAAAGCGCTTATTGCGGACTACTTCAATATCAGTATCATCTTCAAATTCATCCACCACTTCATCAATTTCCGTATTAAAGGCGAACGCCTCAGGAGTTGTTGATAAGTTGTTACGGAATTTACGATTGACTTTCGTTTTATGTTTACGAATTTGGCGTTCAAGCTTGTCATTAATCAAGTCAATAGCAGCATACATATCCGCATTTTCCTCTTCAGCGCGAAGAACCAAATTCTGCATAGGAATCGTCACTTCGACCTTGGATGTATTATTGTTAACTTTCAAATTCACTAACACATTTGCATCTGGTGTATTGTTAAAATATCGTTCTAACTTGCCAATTTTCTTTTCGACGTATTCTCGAATTGCTGGAGTTACCTCAATGTTTTCACCGCGTACGTTGTAATTCATAAAGTGAGTCCTCCTTAAATTAAGACTATACAGTTAGATTCTACAATACCCCTCCGGTTTCCTTTAGAAACACATCATGAAATATGTCGAAATTTTGAAACAATTGTCGGAAGGTTAGGAAAGGGTTGATGTCTGCCCTAGCTTTATTATAACAAATACAAAGCTATAAAGAAAAAATTAAGCCCTTAATATTTACAGAAAATTTAAAAACAATTAACATTAAAACTGTTTGCAATTAAAACGGCTGATTAATATCTAATTTCTTTTATCGTAGAACACGCCATCTGTGGATAATGATTGATAAGGGTTCACATATTTATTAGTAGATTCTTTTTTGAGACTTAGCTGTTTAATATCGCGTTGGATTTCTACTTTTTGTTCTTCTAGGAGTTGTGAAACTTTTTCGTTGAGTTCGATTAACTTCTTCCCTAAATCCTGTTCAGAATCAGAAAAAGGCGGTTGAATCCCTGCCATCAACTTCTCCCGCTCCTCAAGTAAGGCCTCAACCTTTTCAATTTTCCGGTCCCGATCCTGCTCATTTTCCAACGTCGAAAGCAATTGGTTCGTTGCCTCATAAAAATGTTGAATAGCTCCCATTATGCTTGACCACTATTGGCAAATTGCTTCTGGCGGTTCA
This sequence comes from Peribacillus butanolivorans, assembly GCF_001273755.1. Lineage (GTDB taxonomy): Bacteria > Bacillota > Bacilli > Bacillales > DSM-1321 > Peribacillus > Peribacillus butanolivorans. Next base: position 331,637 of record NZ_LGYA01000005.1, on the reverse strand, counting down.
ACTGAATAGCTTCCTTCCATGTATCACGAAATTCCATGACAAACCCTTCAACCTCTTCTAAAATATCCAGATCACTTTTAATGTTGGCTTCAATCAAGCGTCGATTCAAATAATCATAAAGGGACATTAATTCCTTGGATATAGCCAAATCCATTTTTAATGTGACCATTAGCTCCTGAATGATTTTTTGCGCTTTAATTAAATTCGTGTTTTTTTCTTGAAAGTTTTTTTCCGCAATTGCTTTTTTGCTCAATGTAATAAACTTAAGGCATCCATTATAAAGCATTAACGTAAGTTCACCTGGAGAGGCAGTATTCACCGAATTTTGTTGATAAGATTGGTAGGGATTATTGATTGCCATCATTCAAACTTCCTTTCTAAAGTTGCTTAGCTGAAATACTGAGATAGGCTGCTGCTTTGACTATTCGCTTTCGAAATCGCTTTCTCCATGGCTGTGAATTGATTATAATAGCGGGTTTCTAAAGCCTTCAGCTTGTCTTGCCAACTATCTATTTTCGTATTGTAGCTATTTAAGAGTTTTCCAATCGTGAAAGTTGAATTATTAACAGAAGTCGCTTTACCTGCTTTATCTTGGATATTAGTCATCGTCGCTTTGATATCAGCCCTCAACCTTTTGGCCAATCCCATTTCACCACTTGTTTCTCCTGATTTCATAAACAAATCATAAATTTTGTTTGGATCCTCTGAAATAGCAGCACGCAGTTTTTCTTCGTTAATGGTTAGCTTACCACCTTCAAGATAGTTACTTGTAGTAGTTATTCCAATTTCACTTAATGAGTTGACGGAGTTGCTTCCACCAACAGAGGTATATAGCGAGGTCCGCATTTTCGTAAGAAGACCCGCTAACATAGAATCTCCCCGAAGTGTCCCACTCTTTGCCTTCGTTTCCCACAGTTTAATTTCATCCTCAGTCATGTCTTTCCTTTGTGCCGTGGTCAACGGTTGGTATGCACGGTACTTTGTTTCATCTGTCTTCGTTTTGATGTTAGCAAGTATCTCGTTGTACTTATTCACAAACTGGGTAACAGTATCTAGAACTGCGTCTACATCTGAGGTAGACGAAAAGGTTACCGGACCCGTATTCCCCTGTTTAAGAGTAATTTCAACACCGTTAATAGTGAATGTGTTGGTGGAACGTTCAATATCCAGACCGTTATAATTTAAGGTTGCATTTTGACCGGCCGTTCCTCTACTCGCTCCAACAGCAGCAATATTATTTTCATCTAAATTTAGGAGATCCGTAAAGAGTGTACCACTCAAACCAATTTCTGCAGTAACACTCGTTCCATCTTCTCTTGTTAATCCAGTTGGAACTGCCCCCGTGTTTTTCGCCGTAAATGAAATCTGTTTCGTGTTCTGATCATAAAAAGCAGTAACATCTGAATTAGCATTAATTTTTGATATTAAACTATTTAACGTATCAGTATCTTCAATTTTTGTCGTAAAGGTATTTAAAGAACCGTCCTTATTAATCGTTTCAATTTTTATTTCCTGTCCTATATACGCTTCAGGAATGATATCTGTTGCTTTTTCAACTCCCACTGCCCCATTACTGAGCATAGTTGCTGCTGAAGCTAATTTTCCTACTGTCAAAGTCCCAGAAAAATCAACCGTTGAATTGATATTCTTTACTGAGATTGCATTAGGATCAGAAACTGACACTGTTTTCTTAATAAAGGATTTTTGCATCCCCACTCCATCTTTAATAAGGGTATCCAGTTCCAACAATAACTTATTGATCTCGCGATAATCATCTCGCTGCCATTCAGCATATTGTTTCTTTTGTTCTAGCGTATCCAAAGGAACACGTGCAGCCTGCATCATACTGCTAACAAGCGCGTCAATATCCATCCCACTCGCTAAACCGTTAATTCTTACCATCGTAACATCACCTACCTATACTTTTTCATCTACCATAATACCGACGAACTCGGTCATCGCTGCATAAAAGTCTAAAAGCTTCTTTGGTGGGATTTCCCGAATCGTTTCATTGGTTACGTCATCCACAACCTTGACATAATACTCATTCAATTTTTCATGATATTCAAAACGAACTGCCGTATGTGTTGGATTCAGAAAGGTGTTTAAACTATCAACTACATCTTGAACCCTTTCTTTTGAAGGCTCAATATTAGATTCCGCACTTTGCTCTGAATAGGCAACTGTATTTATTTCTCTCTGATAGTAGGAACTAATTCCATCTGAAATTGCTGTTCTAAGTTGTGAGGAAAGAATATTAGTGGATAAACTCTCCAGCATCTTAATGCCCCCAATGTATTATCTTTATTTTTTATATCGGTAATTACTATTTTATATTTAGGCTTTCGACATTTCTTAAGAAGTAAGATATACGGGATTTATTTAGTAAGCATCTATTTAAAACCTTGGAAGGTTTGATTATACCTATGACTTACTGTATTCTTCGATAATTATTCTTTTACTAACTCTCTATGAAAAAGGATTCTACCTTAACGAGTTTAATATGGACTATTAAATAATACTTTAGCAATTTAATTTCCTTAGAAACGAAAAAAGACTCTAGAAAAATTCTAGAGTCTTTTTTTTCTAAACTGTAGAGTAAAAATTAACGTAATAACTGAAGAACACCCTGTGGTTGTTGATTGGCTTGAGCCAACATTGCTTGAGCTGCTTGAGATAGAATTGAATTCTTAGTTTGGTTCATCATTTCTTTTGCCATATCAACATCACGTACACGAGACTCAGCAGCAGTTAAGTTTTCTGAAGCATTATTTAGATTATTGATTGTATGCTCCAAACGGTTTTGAACTGCTCCTAGATATGAACGACCTGAAGAAACAGATTCAATTTGAGTCTGTACAGCAGTAACAGCAGCATCAGCACCTGCTTGAGTTGATATATCTAATGCAGCAACAGCAGTGTGAGCAGCAGATAAATCAACACCTACAGTAGTTAGGTCAATGTCAATTGTTTGACCTGCATCAGCGCCAACTTGAATTTTACCGTTTGCGTCTGAACCGTCCAGCAATTTTTTTGTGTTGAAAGTCGTATTGTCTTTAATACGCTCTATTTCTGAAGAAAGTTGTGCAAATTCATCTTGTAAAGCTTTACGATCTGCATCTACATTTGTGTCATTTGATGCTTGAACTGCTAATTCACGCTGACGTTGAAGGATAGAATGTACTTCATTAAGTCCTCCCTCAGCTGTTTGAATTAAAGAGATACCATCTTGAGCGTTACGAGAAGCTTGATCAAGACCACGAATTTGTCCACGCATTTTTTCAGAAATAGCAAGACCTGCTGCGTCGTCACCTGCACGGTTGATGCGAAGACCTGAAGCAAGTTTCTCCATTGATTTAGATTGTGCATTTGTTGCACTTGATAATTGACGGTGTGTGTTTAGAGCTGCGATATTGTGATTAATAATCATTTTTGTTTCCTCCTTGAGTTTTAAATTCCCACATCCATGTGGTTTTTTACGATGAATAGTGAATAAGACTTCCGTCTATTTCACTACTTATCGTTGTATATATAATATCGACGTGCGTAGAAACATATTTAGAGATTTTAAGATTTTTTCTTGAAATGTTCATATAAATTTTCCAGAATACTGGTTTCTGTTTTAGTAGCTTCATTATTTTCTTGCTGAATAGATAGATAGATTTCTTTTCGATGAATCTCCACATTTTTTGGAGCATTGATACCAAGTTTGATCTGTTCGCCTTCTATAGCTAAGACCGTAATTTCAATATCATTACCTATCATGATCGATTCATTAGTTTTTCTAGTTAGAACAAGCACTATTTTTCCTCCTGTTCTACTGAAGGTTCATTAAGAAGATGCTTAGTCATGTAACCACTTCCATTCATGATAAACTGCTTTCCTGTTTTTTTAGAGATATTTAAAATGATAGGAGCTTGAAGATTAGCGGTCGTTTTCTTGAAAGGTTCGTGGATTGTTAAAATGACGAACGTAATGACTTCCTTTTCTGCTTCAATTTGCAAAGTAGATAGTACCTCATCAGTAAGCTTCACTTCATAATCATGAAAAATATCAAATGGGTTCAACATGATAAAAGCAACCTCTTTTGTTGTTATAGATTGCAGAACGACAAATGGTGTTTCCTCCAAAGCTAGCAAACAAAACTGTTTTTCGTCTAAAAACCCTGGTATCCCGCTTTCAAATGTATAAATGTTTTCTTGTGCTATCTCTATTTCGCCATGAAATTTTGTTTGTCTATTCATATATGTCTTCACTCACCTATCTCATCTGGAAACAAATTAATGAAATCTATATCCAGCGAATTTTCTTGTAAAACTTCCACTTCTACATTACCTGGGATGTATGTATGGTTTGGCTTATTAACCTGCACATCGATGATCGGTTTTTGAGGGGTTGCTTCAATTTCTACCTGAGCCGGTTGATAGTCCAGCTGAACACTGAAATGAGAGGGAATCCAGCCGAGATTAAATTGCTTTTCTGGCCCCTTGCTGTTTCGCTTCGCCTGAACCGCGATTGTATTACCTCCGTTTTCAATATGTCTCAACTCCGTACCCTGCTGTGACCTTCTTGCCATACCTGCCAGCCAATCCTGATAGCCCTGCTGTGCAAATTCCTCAACTCGCTTGGATAGGCTTTTCAAATCCATATCTTCTCTCGCTTTTGTTTGATCAATCGTTAGCTGCCCTGGGGTTGTCTGAATTTCTAAGATTGCTCTCGGCTGTTCAATTGATTGGTCCGCTGCCTTCTGCTGAATTTCCTGTACAGGTTGGTCTATATTCAATCCAACCTTCATTGAGGAAGACTGCAATTGTATTTGTGGCATTTGCATCCTTATCACTCCTCTTCTTATGAAAAAAAGCTATCCATATAGGAATAGCTTAGCGAAGAAAATCTAGTAAACTCGGTTGGATGATTCTTGCTCCAACACTTAATGCAGCACTATGAATACTTTCCTGGGTCGTTAAATCCATTATCGCCTTTTCGATATCGACATCCTCGTTTTTCGAAAGGATTTCTGTAGCAAAAACTTCCTGCTGCTTTAGGCGGTCCGTCATCAATTCAATTCGATTCTGCCTAGCACCAACCTGAGCTTGCATAGCTAAGAATGTATTGATAGTTTCGTCAATTCCTTCCAGTGTGCTACTCACGTCACCGCCGTTTTCAAGTGCATCGATCGTTTGATCAATGCTGCCGCCAATAGCAAGCGCATTCCCAAAAAGCTTGGATCCGTCTGTATTAATCTGAATAGTAATCCCAGAAAATACTTCAAGATTAATAGCTCCTGTGCCGTACAATATATTCCCATCACCATCTTTAACGGAAGATGGTTTCACATTCGTATTCTGACCGTTAAAAATATACTTCCCACCAATCTGGGTATCACCTATACTTACGAGATGTTCTTTTAATTGCTTAATTTCTTCTGATACACTTTCAAACTGTTCTCCATCATAGGTTCCATTACTACCTTGAACGGTTAACTCACGAATCCTTTGCAGAACGGAAACTGCTTCACTAATGGCATCATCTGTACTATCAATCCAGTTAGTTGCCTCCGAGATGTTACTTGTATACTGCTGGATTTGATTGAGATTGATCCGGTACCCCATTCCCATCATTGCAGCAACGGGATTATCGGATGGTTTAGAGAGTTTTTTTTGAGAAGAGACTTGTTCCTGCAACTTGCCCATTTTTTCGTAACTTCTGCTTAAATTACTTAACATATTATTAGTTAGCATGGATTGCGTCACACGCATATTTTCTCACTCCTATTATCGGCCTACCGTACCCATTCCGTTAATGATTTTATCGAGCATTTCATCCATCATCGTCATCATTCTTGCAGAAGCATTGTAAGCTTGCTGGAACCTAATCATATCTGTCATCTCTTCATCTAAGGATACAGAACTGACAGAGTCTCTATTTTGGTTAACGGATGTAGCAAGCACTACAGAGTTGGAAAGATTCTTTTGAGCACTTTGTGAATCAACACCCAATTTCCCAATAATCCCGGAATAATAGGTGTCAAAGGTCCCAGTTAACTCCTTAGAATTTTGGTCTTTAGTTGAGTAATCACTAAAAGCTTTCTTTTTCAAATCAGCTAAGAGTTTAGCATTTTCATTATCCCCAGAAGCTCCTCCACTATTACCACCTGCGGCGATTAATGAAGGGTCCTTCAATATCTCACTATTCACCTTGATGCTTTCAGCAGCACTCTTACCTGGTTCAATTTCAAAAAAGTTTAATGTTGATGTTTCACTAGCTCCTAACGCATACCCCTGCTTATGAATAGCATTAAACTCATTCACAAAAGCCGTTGCCATATTATCCAGCTTCTGCAGCATATCAGGATAGGTTCCTCCGATTGTACCATCACTCTTTTTATAGCCAAAACTGTTAATCAACCCGGATAGCTCTCCTGAAGACTTGTACTCCGTTAATGTTTTCGAACCAAATTTCACTCCATCTACCATACCTGTCGATTTATCATAGCTAACTTCAACTTTTGAAGTTCCAAGCATTCCAGTTTGGTTAACACTTACTAGATTGATAGGTGGCACATAAGAAGAACCGTCTTCTTGCATTAGTTCAATATTGTATAGTCCTGTTGCTACATCACTAGCTTTGCCATAATCAGTTGGAATGACGTTTTTTACGTTTATACTAACAAGCTGAGAGAGGCTGTCTACAAGTAAATCACGTTTATCGTAAAGTTCATTCGGGATAATCCCATGCGGCTCTACTTTACTAATTTGCTGGTTAAGTTGATCAATACTGCTAATAAGCAGATTGATTTCGTTCGCTTTAACGTTAATTTGATTTCCGATATCCGTTTGAACGCTTTTTAGCGAATTGTAGTAGTAGTTAAGGGTATCCGCGACCATAACGCCTGTTGAGGCAACAACCTCACGAGCCCCTGAGTTTTCCGTGTTGGCCGTTAACCCCTGCAGAGAATTCCAGAATTTTTCCATCATTGCAGCTAACCCGCTGTCGGTTGGTTCATTCATGATACCTTCCATTTTAGACAATGATTCGCTCATCGCCCCGTAAAAACCGATTTTATTACTTTGAGTCCTGTATTGTGAGTCCAAAAAGCTGTCTCGGATTCGCTGTACAGTTTCTGCAGCCACCCCTGTCCCGAGTTGACCTGCTATACGAGGGCTGTTTAATCCGACGGTAGGAAACCCAGATGTCTGTACCAAGTTAACACGCTGCCTTGAATATCCTAATGTATTGGCATTGGCAACGTTATTTCCTGTAGTATACAAGGCTCCTTGTGAGGTCGATAATCCACGTTTAGCTGTTTCAAGCCCCATAAAGGTTGAAATCATTTGCTCAAACCTCCATCTCTTTTCTGTTTCTTATGCTTTCGAATCAAATATGCCTATACCGCTTTTTGTTGGCTTTTTAACGGACTTCCCGTAGTTCATATCCTGGCTTTGCGGTCTCAGCATATCTAAAGAGACATTAATGAATTGAAGTGACTGGTAGATTAATTGCTGATTTAAAATGTTCCGCTCTTTCAGCTTAGCTACTTCATCGATTAGCTCTTTTTTTAGTCGTTTTAGTGCAGCCGTTTCAATTGGTTCTGTTAATTCCATTACGGTGTCGATGGAAGCAGTCTGTCTCACTGCTCCTTTTGCTGTAAAAAATCCCTCGACTGCTGCTTCTCTTTCTTTATCCGTTTGACTGATTGCTTTAATATGCTTTTGTTCTTCGATCAGCAGAGCGGTAATTGCCTCAGTGTCGCTAGCTTTTAAAATGGTTGTTTTTCTTAAGGCTAATTGATTGAAGCTTCTATGAAGCTTGATCAATTTTTCAAGCGATTCGATGATGTTTCGTGCAGACATTCTTGCTCCCTCCTCTGCTCATGGATGATGGGTGAAATATATTTCCGTTCACATAATCAAACGTTTATTAATAATTTATTTTCGATAAAAATCAATAAGGCCTTTTGCTGTCGCCTGTGAATTCAATTTATAATTTCCATTTTCCACTTGGATTTTCAGTTCGTCCACTTTTGCTTGTCTTGCAGCAGGAATTGGAGATAATTGCTGCATTTCTTTTGCCGCTGAAGAAATTTCAACTTTATCTGAGGCATTGCCCTTAGATTCTTTAACATTTCCCGCTTTATTGGCTTGAAGATTATACGGGTTAATCCCTGTCATACCGACGTTATTGATTTTCATATTCCAGATCCTCCCCTTCGGCCGATTTTCTTTATCTAATCTTGTATATGACCTCATATTTCGATTCCTTTAACAGACCATGAGAATGACTCTTGGCTGTGATTATTCTCCCTATCATTATTATCGACAAGGACTTATTTTTTTTTATGGTTTCCTGTAATCTTTCCTTCGACAACCATTGTCGAATTTTGTTCTCAATACCGAATATTCTAACAAAATACCAATCAGGAAGCCAAGGATTATCCTTCGTGATTATCTTTAATATAATACGTATTTTTTTTATTTCGTTCTTGTATTTTAGTTAGGCACTTTTCTTCATCTTCAAAAGTCTGCAATTCAGAGCGAAGGGAATCGCTGCATTTGCTACATAATCTCCCACTTTGAATGTTGGTCCCGCATTTTTCACAAGGAATGCCTAGGTTAGGAAATTGGGAAATTCTCAGTTTTCCTGTTTTTACAAATTTAATAATCAAATCTTCTTCCACACCTGTGGCCTCAACCACTTGCATCATTAACGCCGTTCGATTACTTTTCTTGCGAATGTAGGCATACACTTCATCAAATTTAGCTTCTTCTTCTTTATAGCAAGCATCGCAAACATTACGAAATTTTGTTTTAACAAATAACGAATTACAGTTTTGACAGTTGAACAAATCCATTGAGGACCCCTCCTTTACTATCACAATGATTGTTCTTCAGTACTGTATATATCGAATATTAACACCGATACTTTAGAAGGTTTATAAAAAATATTCGGTTTTACCTAGCCAGAGTGATTGATGAAACTTCTGTGGCACCAGCAGTTTTCAAAGCCTTAGCCGCATGCCGGAGTGTTGAGCCTGTTGTGTAAATGTCATCCACGATTAAGATTGATTTTTGCTTTAATAAATCCGGTTTGGTGACCTGAAAAACTTGTGGCAATGATATCCGCTCCTCCCGTGACTTTTTCGATTGTTTTTCCGTATGAAGGCGCGTTAATAGCTCAACCGTGTTAAGGCCTAGCAGATCTGTCAAAGCCTGTGCCTGATTGAAACCCCTCTCCATCAGACGTTCATTACTAAGAGGAATGAACGTTACCAAGTCAAAATTCATGTCTTTTAGTTTGTCTTTTAAAAAGGGAACGAAGGCCTCAGCCAGTGCATAATCTCCTCGGTACTTATATTTCGCAATCATGTCTTTCAGGAATTCATTATAATGAAAAAGCGATATGTTTATGGACAAATACCCGCTCCATTTCTTATCTTTTTCCCATCTCACACAATCCAAACAAAGATCCTCGATGCGGTAATTCTTATCAAGCTCTCGAGAGCAAATCGAGCATGTCTCACCTGCTAACTTTTTAAGTTTCCCTTCACATCTTTCACAGATTGTCATTGCCTCTTTCTTTAGTAATAGACTTCTCCACGTCAATACTACTTTCATTTCTTCTACACAAAATAAGCATCTAGCCATCCAGCAGACCTCTTTTCCAGGCCTCTTTATTCATCATTTGTATATGGTAGATCGCCTCGACCATAGCTTTGCTTTTTCCGTAATGAAAAAAAGTGATAGTTCCCGTAGGATACGTAAAGCTTCTGCCGACGCGGCCAGCAATCTGAACGAGAGCACTCTCAGAAAAGACCTCATGTTCAGCACCAATCACGGCTACATCTAGTCGTTCAATTGTCACCCCGCGTTCTAAAATCGTCGTGGTCAATAATCCAGGGACCTCGCCATTCCGTAATGCCTGTACTCTTTCTTTTCGTTCAGGGTGCTGTGAGTGAACGGTCTCCAATTTAGGGGATAGTGTTTGAAACAACGGAATTACCTGTTCCATCACTTGAATGCTCGGAAAAAATAATAATAGAGGAATCTTCTGCTGAAGACGTTCGCTTACCCAACTGGCAATCACAGGAGGAATCTTTTTTTGGAGATATTGTTTTTGCCAATTGCCGCTCCATTTCATTTCAGGAACAGGGATCGGCTTATGATGGTAACGGGCAGGGATTGTCACGGCTTGCAGTTTCCCGCTACGGTAAGATCGTTGCATCTGTTTAGAAGGAGTGGCAGTTAAGTAGATAGTTGTAGCAGAGGGCTTTTTGGATTTATTAACCGCATAATGTAGAGAATCATCAATAGAGTAGGGAAACGCATCGACTTCATCAATGATGACTACATCGAAGGCTTCAGAAAAACGAAAAAGCTGATGTGTGGTGGAAACGGTTAGCGGCGAAGCTTTGCTTCGCTCTTCGCTGCCTCCATACAGAGAGGATACCTCAATGGCTGGAAAGGCTCTTTTTAACCGGGGTGACAGTTCGAGAACGACATCGGTCCGAGGTGTTGCCATACAGATTCGTTTTCCGGCAAGCAAGCCCGCCTCAATGCCAGCAAATAGGACTTCCGTTTTACCAGCTCCGCATACGGCCCAAACCAGTAATTCACCTTTTCTTTTTACAGCCTCAACGACACAGTCCGAGGCCGTTTGCTGACCTGAAGTTAGAGTTCCATCCCAGCTCATTACTTTGTCAGGAACCGCAAACTTCAAATCAGGACCGATCCATCCGTATAATTTTGCACATTCACTGACCCGCCCCATCATGATACAGGCCCGGCAGTAAGTACAATCTTGATTGCAAATCTTACACGGAAACGTATAAAACAAAGCAGAATTTTGGTTACCGCATCGTACACAATTGTACTGACCATTCACGCATTTCACGCCGGAAGTCACAGAGACATAGCCGTGCTTTATTTGGTCGGAAATGATTGCCGGGGAAAAAGGAATTTCGGAGGCCAATAACAACCTTCCTGTGAGGTGATTCTGAAGTTCTGGGGAAAAAGGGGGAGAACTAATCGTAGTTTCCAAACTATAACCTTCTTTCTTAGAATAGAATTTTACACTCGTAAATAGAATTCGCTTTTCACATTAGAATCCCTCTTACATCCATAAAAAAACGCCTCCTCCTTTTCAAGGAAAGACGTTCCTCTGTTTATACTTTATACCAGCCCATCCCCATCGAGCCTTCGCCCAGATGCGTTCCGATCACAGGACCGAAGTAGCTGATGTCAAACTCGACATTTGGGAAACGCGCTTCAAGTTCCGTTTTCCAGTCTTTAGCTTCAGCTTCACGCTTAGCATGAATAATGACCGCTTTATAGTTTTCACCGTTTGCCGCGTCTTCTCCAAGTAAATCAGCAATCCGTTTCATCGCCTTTTTTCTAGTACGGATTTTTTCGAACGGGACAATGACTTTGTCAACAAAATGGAGAACAGGCTTTACTTGTAGCAAACTCCCTATCAAGGCCTGGGCACTGCTTAGCCGCCCCCCACGCTGCAGATGGGATAAGTCATCTGCCATGAAATATGCCCGGACGGAAAGTTTCATTTCTTCGAGCCTGGCCATAATCTCTTCTGCGTCCTTGCCGTCAAGTGCCATCTGAGCCGCTTCGAGAACATAAAATCCCTGGACTCTACAGCTGATTTCAGAATCAAAGGCGTGGACCTGAACTCCCTCTACCATTTCACCTGCTGAAACCGCACCTTGATACGTACCACTGATACCACTCGATAAATGAATTGAAATAACATCATCATATTCTTTTTGCAGCTCTTCAAACTTCTCAACAAACTGACCGATTGGTGGTTGTGACGTGGTCGGTAGCTTCGCTTGCCTTTTTACTTCTTCATAAAACTCATCTGCAGCAATATCGATTTCTTCCCGGTAGGCTTCGTTGGAAAAAATGACATTAAGCGGCATCATATGTATATGTAAACGATCACGCATATCCTTAGGTATATATGCAGTGCTATCTGTTACGACTGCGGTTTTCATAGTGAGTACCATCCTTATAAAATTACTCTAAATATCTTATACACCATTCTATCTGAAAATGCCTTAACTTGCATTAAGTAGCTTCTCTTTTTTTTACCATAAATATGTAAAAATTAAGTAGGTGAATAGATTTATGCCGAGTTCGGCATTTGACAAAAAAAGTCCGGCTCTTCAGTACGCATTGCGAAAACTGAAGAGCCGGACTTATCATAAGTTAAAATTATTTCACTTCTACCCAGCCGTTTTTAATAGCTAAAACAACAGCTTGGGTACGGTCGTTTACATTCATTTTTTGAAGAATGTTACTCACATGGTTTTTTACTGTTTTTTCACTGATATATAAAGTTTCGCCGATGGCACGGTTGCTTTTTCCGTCTGCTAAAAGTTGAAGAACTTCACACTCGCGTCGAGTCAATAGGTGAAGCGGTCTTCTGATCTCTACAGCATGTACTGAATCACGATCAGCACCCTCTTCAGCAGCTAAACGGCGATATTCTTTGACTAAATTATGTGTCACCTTTGGATGAAGGTATGAGCCACCTTCTGCGACTACACGAACAGCATCAATTAGCGCATCTGCGTCCATTTCTTTCAACAGGTAACCTTGTGCTCCTGTTTTCAATGCATGCTGTACATAGTTTTCATCATCATGAATCGATAAAATGATGACTTTCGTTTCAGGGTAACGGTTTACAAGCATTTTAGTCGCTTCGACACCGTTCATATTCGGCATGTTGATATCCATGATAACAACATCTGGTTTGTGTGTTTCAACAAGATCCATAGCCTCGCTTCCGTCATCGCCTTCGGCAACAACATCAAAGGATGATTCAAAATCTAATATACGCTTAACACCTTCACGGAAAAGCTGATGGTCATCTATAATGATGATACTAGTCTTCAACGGCTTCTTCCTCCTAATTTCTATTTAAATGCCTATTCTCTAAAATTTATAAATGATAGGGAATTTGTATAAACACCAAAGTGCCTGACCCTGGTTGTGAATCAATCGTCATTTCACCTTCAAGCAGTTCGACTCTTTCCCTCATGCCTACTAAGCCAAAAGAACCCTCTTTTTGAATGGAAGAATCAAACCCTTTTCCATCATCTTTGACGACAACCGTAACCATCTCTTTAGAAATGGAAAGTTTAACTTGAACTTGCTTTGGCTCTGCATGTTTCAGTGAATTCTGTACAGCCTCTTGGACCAGCCTAAATAAAGCAACCTCCATATCAGAGGGAAGCCTTTTGACCTGGCCGAGGTTAACGAAATTCAAATGCACACCAGTATTATAGTCTTCGGTCGTTTGTAGATACTTTCTGAGGGTAGGAACAAGGCCTAGATCGTCAAGGGCCATAGGGCGCAGATCATAGATGATTCTACGCACTTCATATAACGCATTCCGTACCATGACTTTTAAGCTACGGATTTCCACAAGAGCTTCATCAGGACCTCTCTCTCGTTGTACACGTTCTATCAAATCCGAACGCATCATGACATTAGCAAGCATTTGCGCGGGGCCATCATGGATTTCCCGTGAGAGTTTTTTACGTTCCTGCTCCTGAGCTTCTATTATTTTCAAGCCGAAGTCCTGCTTACGTTTCGCTTCTTGTAGAGCTTCTCCCACAAATTTCAAGTCCTGTGTCAAATAGTTTTGTACAACAGAGATTTGCGAGACGAGATGTACAGCTTTATCAATCGTCTGCTGTAATCCCCTTAATCTAAGCTCAAGTTCATCCCGTCGATTACGAAGCTCTTTCTCTAACTGGCGATTTATTTGTAAATCGACTTGCAGCTTATGTGCCCTCTCATAAGCATCGCGAACCTGTTCTTCAGAAAAATGGTTGAAGTGCATACTGACTTCGGAAAGCCTTTTTCGAGCAAATCTGGCTTTTGAATCCAGTGCATCGCTGTCGGTTATCACAATGGCAACTCTGATTTTCACATCATCAAGCTCTTTTGTTAATGACTCAAAGTCTTTGCGACATTGCTCTCCAATATCAAAGACTTCATCCTTACTTTCACTAACAGTGCATACCATTGTTTCTAAGATCTTGTCCAATGCTTTAGCATCAACCTTTTTTATGGACATTAAGATCCCTCCACTTAAATCAACAGACTTAAACAATTTGTTGTCTTATAGACTATGTATATGGAAAAAAGCTCTTTTTCCTTTTTCATGAATGGTTAATTATCAGGAAACTTGCAATGAAGTAACCTTCATGAACATATTGTACCAAAAAAAGAAGAAAAATACGTCAATTTCATTGTAGGATTTTCACAAAATATACATATTTAGTATACATTTCATATTCCTAGCTTTTATGGATATCACGTTAGACCACCTATTAAAAGGTTGTTTCTATTATCCTAATTCGAATTATCCTTATCAATCAAATGGAATATTCCACTCCATTGATTATTATACGAAACAGATACATTTATTAAATGGCAAAATCCTTGAAATGAGCTGACACGATATGGACAAGCCAGGTTTATGGTACAAAACTCATTGTTTTTCCTACAATGATATTCTTTTAAGCATATATGACCATCTAATAAACATTAGCTGGCAGTAGAATTAATTATAACACGTACAACTTTTTCTTATATTAAAGTTTCTTTACACTATACGGAATAAAAAATAATCTTCATTGCCACTTTTTGCGCAAAGCCTTATAATGAATCAACTAATAGCGAGAGCGAAGGTGGAATAGTAATGCTCCCTCATTATTTAACGGTAAAAGGACGTGGTGAACATGAAATCGTGATTGAGAAATCTCGATTTATTGCCCACATCGCCCGAGTGGAATCAGAAGAAGTAGCCCAGGCCTTTATTCAAGAAATTAAGAAAAAGCATAAAGATGCTACTCATAATTGTTCAGCCTATATGATTGGAGAACAAAATCAAATTCAAAAAGCCCTTGATGATGGAGAGCCAAGCGGTACGGCAGGCGTCCCTATTCTTGAGGTTCTTAAGAAAAAAGACCTAAAAGATACGGCTGTTGTGGTTACACGATATTTTGGCGGCATCAAACTTGGTGCAGGCGGCCTGATTCGTGCTTATAGTAAAGCGACTTCAGAAGGAATTAATACCACGGGTGTAGTTAATAGAAAATTAATGCGCGTAATTTCAACAAATGTCGACTATACCTGGCTCGGAAAATTGGAAAACGAATTACGATCATCGATTTATCAAATAAAGGAAATTCAATACCTTGAACAAGTCAATCTTCTGGTATATGTAGAGGAAGCCCAAAAACAGGCATATACCAACTGGATGACAGAGCTGACAAACGGTCAAGGTCGTATCACTGAGGGCGAAATGATTTATTTAGAACAGGCTCTCGTTTAATTTTCTCCTGCATATTTTTCCTTTTTTTTGCTGTAATATAATTGAAAAGAAATATTTATTTTACGAAATTATTAAATCATTGTAAAATTAGTATTAATATATGACGAAATATATACTGAAGGATTCGAAAAATGGCGATTTATGTCTGCTATTTAAAAGGAGAAGAAAAAGATGTCTAATACTAGGCGTGTTTATAAAATTAAAAAAACAAAGAAAAAAAGGCGAAAGAGGCTTTGGTTATTTCTAGTCCCCCTGTTGGTACTTGGTCTAGGAGCTTCTACGTATGCTGCAACTCTATATATGAAAGCCCAAAATGTATTTAATGATTCTTACGATCCTGTCGAGGCCTCAGCCAAGCGGAGTGAAACGGTTGACCCACTCAAGGATAATTTCTCAATTCTTTTCATAGGGATTGATGACAGCGATGAACGCAACTATAAAGGAAATTCACGCTCGGATGCTTTAATGCTGGCTACATTCAACAAAGATCAAAAATCTATTAAACTATTAAGCATTCCACGTGACTCCTATGTGTACGTGCCAGCCAAGGGCGTAACGACGAAAATCAACTCAGCTCATGCAGCTGGTGGACCAAAAGCAACAATGGATACTGTGGAAGAATTATTCGATATCCCTGTTGATTATTATGTCCGGATGAACTTTAATGCTTTCATCGACGTGGTGGACTCATTAGATGGAATTGAAGTTGATGTACCTTATGAAATGAACGAAATGGATTCGCATGACAAGAAGAATGCCATTCATCTCGAAGAAGGATTACAAACTGTTAATGGTGAAGAAGCATTAGCCTTTGCACGGACTCGTAAAAAGGACAGTGATATCCAACGTGGTGAGCGACAACAGGAAGTTCTGAAAGCCATCATGACCAAGGCAACCTCTGTTGGAGCATTAACGAAGTATACAGGAGTTATGGAAGCTGTTGGCGACAATATGACAACGAATCTCCAATTCTCACAAATTAAAGGTTTCATAAAATATGTAACATCTGACAACGGTCTGGATCTCGAAACTGTTAAACTTGAAGGTCAAGATTCCACAATTAGCGGAACCTATTACTATCAATTGAACGAAACATCAGTAGCAAATACTAAGCTACTACTTCAATCCCACTTAAATCTGGGTCCTAAAGAAGTCTCTAATCAAACTGAAGCCGTTCAATCACAATAACATTTAGAAAAAAAGAACCCCCCACTCATCCTTAGAGATGAAGTGGGGTTTCCTTTTACTCACCAGATAGTTGACTCTCTACCCTTTTGATTGGTGCTTCCATAATATTTTTCAAGATTCTTTCATTATTATTGGTATCAATGTAAGTGAAAATTAACTCTTTCCTTAATGCTACATCATTCCGTTCCTTCATTCCTTGTCTAATGACCTCTTCTAGCTTAATAAACAAGTCATCCTCGGTATAAACAATGTCTCCTAGGAAAGTCTCTTCTATCGGCCTTAAAATACCATTCGCAAAGAATACATCTTGATCAAAATGATAATAGATAACCGGTTTTCCCAGTAAGGTAAAGTCGAATGAAACCGAAGAGAAATCCGTAATCATTATACTGTTATCCTTCAATAAATCCTGCACGGTCCTTGTTCCCAATTCAACCAATTCAATCCTCGAAGTACGAAATTTCACGTTTTCAGCCATATATTCCTGCATCCGATAATGTGGATAGAAATTAAGCTTTAAATCATATTCTTCCAGCATCCCTTGCAATTTATCGGATTGTAAAAAGCCTATATATTTTTCATAATATAAGGAATTCAACAACTTCTCTTCATTGGTGATCCATTCACGCCATGTCGGAATCAAGAGTATTTCCCTTTTAGGATGATGATTTTCCTGCAGCTTATCAAACCGAGCCAACCCCGTCACAACAACTTCATCATCTAAGTAACCAAATTCTTTTTCAACCATTTTCTTTTCATGTTTGGAAGAAACAATAAATAGATCAAATGGATATTTATAAAAGACTTTATGGTACTCCACGTTCTTTCTGCCCAATACACCATGCTGAAGAAATACCTTATGTGCCTTTTGATAATTCTTCACCTTTATTCCTTTAAAAGGTAGGAAATACTCAAGGTCATGTGTCCCAATTAACTTTGAAGCCCTTAAGCTTTTTTCAATATGCTTACGGCTTCCGATATCAAGAACATGATCTAAATTATCCAGCCGTTCCTTATCTCTTGCTTTCGGGTCAATAGCATAATAAATTTTAATATCAGGATAATTGTCTCTCACAAATCTAAAGAATTGATACCCATTATCTTGAGCTGTATCAGGTCGTTCCCCGACAATCCAGATGTCATCGTCCGTTTCCTTCAATTTGAAATCTTGAATCTCGTTGTATATATCCTTTTCATAGATAAAGCTCTCCACTTTCAAGTTTCCTTTAGGAGTAGTCGTTAAATGATACTCAGCCACTTTGTCATCATTCATCGTTCCTTCAAAGCTTAGCAATACATCATCTTTGAAGTAATCAAACTCTTTTAAACCAAGCTTAACTTTTCGGTAAAAATTGTCACCTTTCAAGATAAAGAATACATCAATGATTTCCTTGAATTCGGTAATCAGCTTTCCTAATTCCGGAATCGGAATCCTGGTTATAAACCCATTATTATCTGGATCTTCAGTGCCAATCAACTCTATCGGCAGTTCAGTCGATTCTTCAGACGTCCGATTCACAAGGAGAATGTTCATATCAAACGTTTCCTTACTATTCGGGATTTCAAAAAGTGCATTCCCCTGTATAACGAGGTCATTATTTTCTATATGATAAGAAGAAGCATCCCGGTAAAAAGGCATTTTGGCAAACTTAAAGGAAAGATTACTATATATAGTCGTATGGAATTCTCCAAAATAATATTCATCTATATGGTGGGTTTTGTATTGTCCTTCCAAATCTACTACCGTCTCATCCTCATTCACCTTGATGCGAATATTATAAAAAGACGATTCTTTCACTTTACTGCTGAGATATCCATCCCATTTTTTAGACCATTCAAGTGAACCTGTCAGGAACTGCTTGTAATCAACAGAAGCATGTATGAACGCAATATTGTTATCCTTGGATAATTCGACAGGGATATTAATGAATTCATTCGAATCCCTTTCTCTTAACCGGATATACAGCTCGTCTTCCTTCCCATTTAATAGTTCCATCAATGGAGGTAGGGGAAACCCTAGTGATAATTTCACCTCATCCTCGCCGAAATCAGCTGAAACGCTATGTGCTACAAGATGGATTAGAGACGTCTTTGCTGAGACCTTTCCATTACTTGACTCCACTTTAACTCGGACAGCATCCTTATACCGCGGAACATGGAATTCAAATATCTCATTCTTTTCACGTAAATCTTTAACATAGCAAGGATAAAAATACTCATCATTTTCGTGGACAACCATGATGGATAGTTCCCACTTTCCTTTTGGGAAAATAGGATACACCTCTGTATCGATTTTCGCTGTGAAGATATCCCCATCTACGATTAAAGGGGCTTTTAAATACATCCCATTCTTCTTTTTGATAGTGAAAAAATAGGTGGCCTCCGGAAATTTCTCTTTGAAAAAGCGATGATGGATTTCCCCTTCTACAAGGATTTCCTTCCCATTAAAATCAATCGAATGAATATGATTGGGAATATCATAAACCGTATTGATTTTATGTTTATAGCCCGCACGTAAAAAAGCGGAATTTTCTTTGCTCTTACTCAAAAGAAACATAAAGTCTTTCGATTCAAAAAATGAATTTGAATGATCAACCTGAAAATCTTCGTTTAAGTTAAGGCTAGATGATTTCCCCTCTACAACGACAAACAAATCATAATTCCTTTTTTTCTTTTCTAGCTGAATGTCAACTTTATTAATTGTAAATATATAAAGATTATGGTTTGCATTCTTTTCCATCATCTGTCCTGTTTCCTGAAACACTTTTTCTTTCTTCCTATTATAAAACTCAAGTAATACGGTTGTTTTCTTAGGCTTTGGAACAGATTCTTTGGTAATACTCACATAAAACTCAACCTGATTAGGATGATCTAATACCTTCGTTAAGTAAGCTTCTGGTGGAATATCCGGAATAGCTTGACTCATATTTTATCCTTTATTTTACTCAAATAGGAATTGAACACGTGAAAACACCCTTCCATTCTAATAATATTCGATACATACTAGTTTAACGCCTACTATGGAAGGTTATACCTTACCAAAACAATATAAAAAACCTCCATACGTATTAGTAAATACGGTATGGAGGCAGTAAACATATTTATTGGGCTTTGCATAGAGAATAATAATCTAGTATTCTATGCACTAAAGCAATTATGGTTTGTTTTTAAAATTTAGCATCTTCAACAAAGGTTGATAATCCGAATTGACCAGCCCAATTTTTTCCACAAAAATTTCTATAATCAATAAGAGGCCAGCTACAAGAATCAAAGCTCCCCACATTGTTGCAAATGAAAAGATTATGGCAGCTAAACCAAAGCAAGCAGCTAAAGCGTAAATAAGAAGTACAGTCTGCTTATGAGTAAATCCTAGGTTTAACAAGCAGTGATGTAAATGTGATTTGTCAGCAGCTGATATCGGTTGTTTATTTACAATCCTGCGGATAATCGCAAAAAATGTATCCGAAATAGGAACCCCTAAAATGATAATCGGTACAATTAAGGAAATCATCGTAACGTTTTTAAATCCAAGCAGGGACAGAACTGCGATGATGTAACCTAGGAACAATGCTCCTGTATCTCCCATAAAAATCTTTGCAGGATGGAAATTATATTTCAAAAAGCCAAGGGTACTTCCAATCACAGTCAATGCAACCATCGCTACAAATATATCCCCTTTAATAAGGGCCATCGTAGCAATCGTCACTAATGCAATTGTGGAGACTCCACCCGCAAGACCATCTAGGCCATCTATTAAATTAATGGCATTAATAATCGCTACAATCCACAAAATGGTAATAGGGATACTGAAAATGCCAAACTGAAGTGTGTCGGTAAAAAATGGTAAGTTGATAAATTCAACTTCAAGACCGCCCCATAACACGATAATGAGAGCAGCTAAAATCTGTCCCAAAAACTTGGGTGCAGCTCTTAATTCATATATATCATCCGCCATCCCAATTAATATGATGACAAGAGCACCTACTAGCAGAGGCAATTGCTCCCAAAAGTCATTCGTAAAAATTAAGAATGTAATGAAAAAACTCAAAAATATAGCTAAACCGCCCATGCGCGGCATAATTTTAATATGCACTTTTCGCTCATTTGGTTTATCGGTAGCCCCTAATTTAACGGCCAATTTTCCGACAAAAGGAGTCAAAAAAATGGACAATAAAAATGCTACCAACAAGGCCCCTATTAACATCAAGAACCACCTCTATTCAACATAAATCTAATACCCTTAACAATCAATAAGAAAACGTATTTATAATAACTTATTTATTTTTTCATCCTCAAATAAACATTATATACGTTTTCGGCTAAAATCTCTATAGAAAAGTTGTTTTTTGCAAATTTTTGTAAATCTGTCCCTAACCTTGTCAGGTTTCCGGATTTTTTTAATTCTACTGCTTTACAGATAGCCCTTTTCAATTGGGTTACATGCCCAATCTCTGTTATCCAGCCAAATTTCTCATCCGGAATTAATTCTTTCACACCGCCAACATCACTTGTAATCGCAGGCAAACCTGCCCTTGCCCCTTCAAGTAAAACAAGTGGGAAACTCTCGCTTAAAGACGTTAACAATGTGACATCAGCCAAGGGATAGAGCTTCTCTATATCTTTACGATACCCTAAAAAGAACACGTGATTAGTTAAATTTTTTTCCAAAACCATCTTTTCTAAAGCCAGTCTTCTGCTTCCCTCACCCACAAGCAACAGCTTTACATGGGGAAACTCCGATATCACTTGACTTAATGCCTCTAAGGCAAATTCATGGCCTTTTACAGGTTCAAGCCTAGCAGGCATAATAATAACAAAATCATCAGCCACAAACCCAAAGTCTTCTCTTTGAAAGGGTTCCTCTAATTTCTTTTCAAAGTTAATACCATTTAAAATCTTGGTGATCTTGGTTGAGGGAATCCCTTGACTAATTAAGTCTTGCTTAAATCGATCTGAAACCGCCAGTATATGATCAGTATGCTGAAATGACTTTAAATGCAAGCTCGTAAATAGTTTCCCTTTTACACCCATACCTAAAAAATCATGCTGAGGGGAACTGTGGACAGTAAGAACCCAGGGGCGTTTTACGAGACGTTTTAATAAAGCTCCATAAATATTCGCACGCGGACCATGAGTGTGGATGATCTCTATATTATTTAGACGGATAAAGTCCCGTAAAGGTTTCAATATCGAAAGGTCATACTTAGAATGTTGCTTGAAAATTTCAGTTTGAATCCCAGATGCCACAGCCTGCCGGTACAGAGCACCTTTTTCAAACACGCCAAGAAGGCATTCCTCTTTATTTAGTTGGTTAAGTAAGGACAGAATATGAAACATACCGCCGCCAGTTTCATTACCAGCGTTTAAGTGCATGATTTTCACCTAGTTCACTCCTTATGTTTAGGAACGCTGTAACCTCTTCCTTTTCCTTCTAACCTTTAATACGAATTTTGGCAGCACAAGCATCCGTTTCCATCGGGAAGGCTGTTGGATTAGTCGGTACAACCATTCAAGACGCACCCTCTGCCATATGTCAGGAGCGCGGTTCACCTTTCCTGCGAGAACATCAAAGCTCCCTCCAACTCCCATAAAAAACCCCTTTTTAAATAAGGGATAGTGCATAGAAACCCACTTTTCCTGCCTAGGGAAGCCCAAGGCCGTCAAAATAATGTCGGGTTCGAGTTCCGCTATGGACTTTGCCAAGCACTCGTCCTTGATATCAATGTAGCCATGGTTGTATCCTACGAGTTCGATACCCGGATATTTCTCTTGAACCTTTAAGGCAGCTGTTTCAATCACAGCTTCTTCCGCTCCAAGCAGATATACCTTTAGAGCCTGCTCATCAGCAATCCGAAATAGTTCATTCATCAAATCGAACCCAGTAATCCGCTCCTGTAATGGTTGGTTCAGCCATTTTGAGGCCATAATAATACCAACGCCATCCGGTGTAATGTAATCAGCCGATGTAATGATGTCCTTATAATCCTGATGTTCATTTGCATACTCAACAATTTCAGGATTTGCCGTAACGACAAACGTTTTTTCTTGATTCATTAATCTTGGGTAAATCATCTGATTTATAAATTCATCCATAGTGCTATCAATAAATGGTATGGACAATATCTCCACATATTTCTCAGTCATATCTCTTCAGCCTTTCATATGTACTATACATCTATAGGGTCGGGTATTATTCAAGAATTTTTTTCATACAAATCATATAAAGTAATTTTGATTCAAAGGTGGTTGAACAATTGAAGCTTCTTGAAAAACTTTCGTTACCCATTTTAATTGTGTGCCTGCTCTTCTCATTAGCAGTACCTCACCCTATCGTCGGCTACACTGCGACGGCATTGATGCTTATTTTTATCGTTATAAATAAAAAAAACCTGCTATTAATTCTATTCATTTACTTCCCAGCCCGTCCCTTATTTATGGAACTGAATAGCGGCTTAACCTATACAGGAGATCTGATTATCCTTTTCCTATTTATTTCTTTGCTTATTGAAAAGTTTAAGAAGAAAGAATGGTCAACTGCGAAGTATCATTTTACTTTACCGTTCTGGCTGTATTGTTTAGTTGGTGTTGTTGCCGCGCTCTTAACAGGGGTGGGGCTCATTCCAATTCTGTTTGAACTACGAGCTATACTTGTGACTTTCTTGCTTCTCTATATTATCGGTGAATTAAATCTAGAAAGAAAGGATATCTTTCGCTTTTTGAAGGTAACTGTACTATTTACAATCGTTCTTTGCCTTCACGGCTTATTGGAGAAAATCTTTTCTCGTTCTATTTTTCTGCCTCAAGCTTGGGAAATGTGGACTCTTTCCTCAACAAATCGAATGAGGATTTATGGTGCAGCTGCCAATCCTAATGTCTTTGCTTTATTTTTAAGCATCCAGTTGTTTTTTAGCTTCTTCCTTTTTCAAGCGGTAAAGAAATATAAGTTCTCGGTCTTTCTAGCATCCATCTTAATGTTCGGAACTTTACTGCTCACCTATTCACGGGGGACGATGATTGCTTTTGGAATCGCAACGCTTGTCTTTACCATCTGGACTAAAAATAAAACATTTTTTAAATTTGCTCTAGGGTCATTTGTTTGCGGCCTGCTTCTCATATATTACCCGGTTCTATTCACTTCAAGCAAAGTGGAGCTGTCTGCTTCAGTTCCAATGGAAAATATGAGGATTGGCAGTACTCCTATTGCCGAACGCGAACATGCCCTCTCCGATCGATTCTCTGACATGTTTTCTGATAAGACTCTTCACCAAAGTACAGAATGGGGCCGGTTATTTGTCGTTTTTAAAGGGCTTGAAATTTTTATGGATCATCCAATAGCTGGTACGGGTCTTGCTACATTTGGAGATTCGGCCACTCTTTCCTTCCCCTCACCGATTTATCAGGAATACCAGATTGGTGAAAGGATGTATACTGATAATCAATACATTCAGATTCTTGTCCAAACTGGGTTGCTCGGTTTTTTATCAGTTTTCGTATTTATTCTTTTAACCTTTCGGAAAATCATTAAAACAAGCAATGGTACTACAGCAGTCTTCACCATCTGCCTGATGCTAGCAGCGTTAATAGCAGGACTTTTTTACAATATTCTTGAGGATAAAACGTTTACCCTTATTTTTTATAGTTGTTTAGGATTTTGTTTACAAAAGGACATCTTTTTAAAGGAATGAACATATGCCTACTCTTTCACATGTTGTTAAATCGGTTGGGCTCGTCACTATCATTGCAGCCGTTGGAAAAGTCCTTGGCTTCGGCAGGGAATCAATCATTGCCGCCTATTTCGGAGCATCATCAACGGCAGACATCTTTTTCGTGGCGAGCCTAATTCCCACTATTCTTTTTACAGCTCTCGGCAGCGGTCTTCAGGCCGGTGTCATTCCTATTTACCTGGAGAAAAAAGCGGAAAATCCAAGGAAAGCTGATGAATTCATCAGCGTTTTAGGTTCCTTTTTTACGCTAGTAGCCGTCGTAATGACCATTGTCTGCCTGTTTTTCACAAAGCCGCTCGTTATGATGGTGGCCCCTGGTTTTTCAGGTTCCGAACTTGCTTTAACAGAGGTTCTAACCAGGATTATGCTGCCGAGTTTACTTTTTTTCACGCTTGCATACATGGCGACTGGAGTCTTGAATGCGAATCAGCGTTTTCTACTCCCAGCTTTTACTTCAACAGCCCAAAACATAGTCATTATTGTAGCCACCGTATTATTCGCTGCTCCCTTTGGGGTGAAAGGATTGGCCTGGGGATTTGTGTTTGGTGCCGCCAGCCAATTTATCATTCAATTTCCGTCATTGAAAAAATACCAGATCCGTCCGATTTTTTCCTTTCGTCCTTACAAACAGCAAATTAATAATACGCTTATCACCTTTTATCCTATTATCATCGCGGCATTGGCCATCCAATTAAATAGTGTCGTCGACCGGATTATTGCCACCTCGCTCGAGACTGGAAGTGTATCGGCCCTGAACTATGCGAATCGGCTATTGTGGTTGCCACTAAGCATTGTCCTCACACCGCTGATTACCGTTTTATATCCATCGATTGTCGAACGCGCTATTGAAGGATATCAATCTTTCCTTACTTTAACCTTAAAAGGATTGAAGTCCCTTTTATTCTTAGCCGTTCCTTTTATGATTGTGATGTTGATCAGTGGAAACAGCTTAATCGCTCTGGCTTTTCAACGCGGTGCCTTTGATGCGTCTGCTACAGAAACAACTTATGCAGCATTTTTCTTTTATTCAGCTTGTCTCCCGTTTTTTGCACTACGAGATTATTTGATGAACGCCTTTTATGCCTTAAAAAAAACGAAAGTAGCTATGTATTCCTGCCTGATTGCTGTTTTACTAAATGTCCTGCTCAGCTGGGGACTTTCACGTTTTCTCGGTGTCGGCGGAATCGCCTTAGCCTCAGGTATATCCATGTTCCTGCAGTCTCTTTTCCTATTCAGCTTCTTGTGGCTAAAAACCCAAAAAAGTGACAAAGCTGTATTTACTGATGTTTTTCAAGAAAGCAGCAAACTAATCATCATCGGAGCTATCATCTATGGACTCGCTTTATGGATCCATCCTATTACGCTAAAGTTCCACATTTTTGTGGAATTAGTTATCGTCTCCCTTATGGTATTCGGGTTATATATCCTATTTTCTATGCTTTTTAAAGTAAGTAGTCTACAAGCATTGAGGAAGATTAGATCAAAGTAGTCATTTAAAAGAACGGAGTGCGGATATGAATATTTTAATTACAACGATATTTTCCTACCCTCATGAAGGGGGTCTATCAAGTCATATCACCACATTAAAAAAGGGATTGAAGTCACGAGGTCATAGCGTGGACATTTTATCTTTCTCGCAATTACCCTCATTCAAGAAAAAGTTGCTCGCCCAGGCTCCAGGTTTTTTATTAAATAAAGTAAAACACGGGAGCGGGCAGCTGTTCAATGACCGACAACGTCTGAAGTTATTGACCTCTTCTATTAAAAGTTTGAAAAAAAAGTATGATGTCATTAATGCACAGGATATTTTCGCAACGCTTGCCTCCATTGAATCAGGAATCCCAACGGTGGAAACAGTCCATGGGTATTATTCATTTGAGGCGGTTAGCAGGGGGGCCATTTCCCCTGACAGTATGGAAGATTTAATCATTCGTGATTTTGAAAGAAAAGCCTATCAGTCTGTTGCTAAAGTCGTGACCGTCGATCGCCGAATTAAAGACTATATTAACCATTTAGCACATATCGAAGCGGAAACAATTAAGAATTTCATTGACGTGGCTGCTTTCAAACCCGAAACCACCGACCGGAATGAAACTCGACAAGTCTTTCAAATCCCCTTACATAAAAAGATGCTCTTTGTTCCTAGAAGAATGACAGAAAAAAACGGCGTTATTTATCCGATAATGGCTCTTCCCGAGGTACTGAAAAATCATCATGACACTGTATTAGTCTATGCCGGGACAGGAGAACAGCAAGCCCAACTTGAAGAAACGATAGCCAAGCTCAAATTAACAGATTCAGTACTATTCCTAGGTTCAGTGCCTTTCGAAAAAATGCAAAACCTGTATGGTGCTTCAGATATCGTACTCATCCCAAGCGTTCATTCTCATGGGGTAGAAGAAGCGACCTCCATATCTGCGTTAGAAGCGATGAGTTCCGGCTCACCTGTTATTGCAAGTGCAGTCGGAGGCCTCAAGGAAATTCTCTCTGATGGAGAAGATGGTTTGCTCGTGGAGGAGAAAAACATCAAAGCACTATCTCAAGCCATCTCTACTCTGCTTAGTGACCCAGTACGAACTGCAAAACTAGCCGAAAAGGCTAGATATAAAATTGAAAATGAGTATTCACATCTAGCCGCAGCCGAGCGGTTTGAGAAGGCTTACCAAGAAGTGCTGAATTCAAAAACAGGCAGACCCAATAGTTGAGTCTGCCTGTCACTTTTATACCGTTGTAGAACTACGCTTGTTCATTTGATCTTCACGGTATTTTTTCTGTTCTTTTTTAGACATTGCTTTATATTCTTTCAAGAATGCTTCATATTGCGGCATAACTTCCTCGATGGGGCCGTACGCTTTTACTTCTCCATATTCAAGCCATAACGCCTTTTGACAGAATTTCTTCATCTGACCGATTGAATGGCTGACGAAGAACATCGTTTTGCCTCTTTCCTTAAATTCATTCATCTTCTCTAAACACTTTTCAGCAAAGTTTTTATCCCCAACTGATAAGGCTTCATCAATAATCAGGATATCTGGATCGATATGAACGGAAATGGCAAATCCAAGCCTTGACTTCATCCCGCTTGAATAAGATTTCACCGGTTGGTTAATGAACTTGCCAAGCTCTGAAAACTCAATGATTTCAGGTTCTAGTTCGCGAATCTGCTTTTTATCGAATCCGAGCATCAACATTTTCAATTCGATATTTTCTCTACCTGTCAATTGATTGTTAAGACCTGATGAAACAGCGATTAATGCTGTTTTCCCGTTAGCTTGGACATTTCCATCCGTGGGCGGGATAATACCAGCAATAATGTTGGACAATGTGGATTTCCCGGAACCATTGACCCCGACAAATCCGATTACATCTCCCTTTTCCGCTTCAAAGCTTACATTTCTAAGGGCATAATACTCTTCTCCATAGCTTTTAGGCAAAAGAAGATCCATCAATTTTTCTGAGTTTTTATTATATAATTTATATTTTTTCGTTACGTTTTTGACAACTACCGATTTTTCCATCTATTCTCACTTCCAGTTTACTTAAAGTCAACAAAGCGATCTCTAAATCTAACATGCAGCGAGGAACCTATCAAAAATAAGACGATTACGACTGCCCAGAAATAAAGCGTATATTCCCAATTCACTATTAGGTACCATGATTCCCCCAATAACGAAGCTCGATACCCTTCAACAATATAATATAGAGGATTTAGCTTCATGATATTAACGATTACTGGATGATCTTTAGCATCTAATACCCAAAGGATTGGTGTTAAATAAAACAAGACTTTCATTAAAGACAGTATTATATTGTGAACATCACGAATAATGGTTGATAAGGTGGAAGAAATTAATCCAAATGAAAATAACAGAGCCACTGTCGCAACAATATAGTAAGGCAGTTGTATGATGTAAAACGTCGGGAGATAACCCGTAAACGCTAAAAGTATGATGATGATACCAAGCAGCATGAGATGTTGATACAACTTAGCAAAAATAACATAAGAAGGAATAACACTCATTGGAAAACTCATCTTGGACACCATATTCATCCGGGAATAGACAGATTTAGACGTCTGGGTTATTGTCGGATTCACAAAGAACCAAACAACGATCCCTGCCATCAGCCATGGAAGGAACTCCTCGCCACGATTAACCATTATAAACCCGAATACAAACCAATAAATCGAAATTTGAATCATCGGATTGATGATTTCCCACAGGATTCCTAGGTAGTTACTGCTGTTAGCGCTTTTCATCTCGTAAGCAGACAAACGTCTTATCAAATAAAAATTGTTGATTTGTTCTTTTAAAACGGTCAAAGCTGAACTCATATATTACACAGACCTTCCTAAAAACACTTTTTCTACGACACGACGCGAAGCATGGCCATCCTCGAGCGCACAAAACTTCTCATGAAATTGATTAGATCCTACAACATTTCCAAACTCCATAGCCTTGATGCTATCAATGACCTCATCAGACGTTTTTACTAACGAACCTGGTGCCATCGCTTCAAAATCAAAGTAAAACCCGCGAAGCCTGTCCCTGTAATTTTCAATATCATATACATAGAACAACATCGGACGCTTTAAATTTGCGTAATCAAAGAAAACTGATGAATAATCAGTTATTAATAAATCTGAAATAAGATACAAATGATTGATATCTTCATAGCTGGATAAATTGTAGACAAAACCTTGATACGCCGATACATCCAAGTTCTCAGAAATTAAATAATGAAGACGGAGCAAAATAACATACTCATCCCCTAATTCCTGTTTCATTTGATCCAAGTCCAGTTTTATTTCAAACTTATATTTTCCCTTGCTATAAAACTCATCGTCTCTCCACGTAGGGGCATATAAAATAACCTTTTTCTCTAATGGTATACCCAACTTCCGTTTCAATGAGTCGATTGTATCACGATTATTCCCATTGTACAGTAAATCATTACGCGGATAACCCGTTTCCAGTATTTTAGAAGGTTCAACTTGAAAGGCACGAGCAAAAATCTCACTTGAATAAGCATTCGGAGAAATTAAATAATCCCATTTACTTGATTCGGCATGGAAATTTTCTTTATAACTTTCCGTTGTCGTTCCAGGCATATGAACTTCCTTCATATCTGACGCAAGTTTCTTCAATGGAGTTCCATGCCACGTTTGCAAATAAACCGTGTGATTCGGCTTTGGAATCCAAAGCGGTAACCTGCTGTTCGTTACCCAGTAACGAGCGCGTGTCATTTTAAGTAGCCAACTAAGTGAAAAACGTTTGAGATAAGGAATACCTGCCTCATCAAATTGTGCGGTATACCTTTTATCTACACTCCAATACATTTTATATTCAGAATGGTGACACTGCAAGTATTCATATATTGCACGAGGATTACAACTGTATTGCTTCCCTAAAAAACTTTCAAAAATAACAAGCTTTTTATCGACTGGAAGCAATTTTCCAGCAATACCAAAAGCGATTTTATAGGCGCTTGTGAGCAATACTTTCCCATTTGTTACTATTGATGCCATATGATTCCCCTTTCAAAAAAGAACCGACTGTTAAACAGCCGATATATTCACAATCCTCATTCGATACCACTTTCTTAACAGGAATCGTCTTCTTTAGAAACACTTCATCCACAACACGTTTAGCGGATTGACCGCATTCTAAGTAACAAAACTTCTGATAAAATTCTTCGAATCGTTCACTCAACTGGAATTGTTTTCTTTCGATATTTTTAACCTCTTCAATAAGTTCTTCTGTCGCTTTGGTCAAAAGACCCGGTGCCTTCTCTTTAAAATCAAAATAAAAGCCCCTTAAGTTATCACGATAGTCTTCTATATCATACGTAAAGAAAATCATCGGCCTTCTTAAGTTCGCATAATCGAAGAATACGGAAGAATAATCTGTTACTAGTATATCCGATATCAAATACAGTTCCCGAATGTCTTCTAAGTGGGAGAAATCATAGGCAAAGCCTTCAAATTCAGTAAGATCCATATTTTGGGCCACTAAATAATGCATTCTCATGATGACAATATAGGAGTCACCAAGTTCTTCCTGCATTCTTGCTAAGTCCAGCTCCAAATTAAACTTATACTTCCCTTTCCTGTAAAACTGATTGTCTCTCCAGGTCGGTGCATACAGAATAAGCTTCTTATCAAGAGGAAGATTGAATTTGTTTTTAAGCTCATTTATCGTTTCTTCATTATTTGAGTTTTGCAGGAAATCATTACGCGGATAACCTGACTCAATCATCTTCCGATCAAATTGAAACGCCCGCTCAAAAATCTCCGTTGAAAAAGCGTTTGGCGAAACTAGATAATCCCACTTGCTTGCTTCTCTCAAGAAATTCCTTTTATATTTGTTTGTATTCGTTCCAGGCTTATGCACTTCATCCATGTCCATCGCAAGGCGTTTTAGAGGCGTGCCATGCCATGTTTGTACATATATCGTGTGTTTTGGCTTTGGAATCCACAGCGGGAAGCGGACATTGTTTATCCAGTACTTCGCCCTCGTCATGATCAACAGCCATCGGATGGAAAACCGTCTAACATACTCAACGTCTTTTTGAGCAAAATAATTCATAGAGGCGCGGTCGACACTC
This sequence comes from Peribacillus butanolivorans, assembly GCF_001273755.1. Taxonomy (GTDB): domain Bacteria; phylum Bacillota; class Bacilli; order Bacillales; family DSM-1321; genus Peribacillus; species Peribacillus butanolivorans. Next base: position 300,759 of record NZ_LGYA01000005.1, on the reverse strand, counting down.
CACACTAATTTATAATCTGGATAATGTTCTTTCATGTATTCATATATGGCCCTTGGGCTGTCACTATACTGCTTGCCATGATAACTTTCGAATACTGCCAATTTTTTATTGGCTGGAATAATCAAGCTTATAATTGCAAAAGCTGACTTATACCATTTTCTAAGTCGCTTGCTTCTGCGGGTTTTCACCCATCTTTTTCTTAAGCCTTTAACAACCTCTGTTTTGAAGTTGTAACGTGAGACTGAAAGAGACAAGTATTTCGAAATTTTTGTGGCTTTAACTTTCACTTGTACCCTTTTTTGTTTCACCTTCAGAATGCTTTTGCTAGGAAGGTTTTCAAGTGAACTGCATTTCATTCTCAAACTGGTAAGTTGCTCCTGAGAACCATTGATTTGGTAATCAAGAACTATATAAAACATAAAGTACTTTGATTGATCGAAGTCAATCTCACCCAAGAGATTAATTTCACCTTTGAAACCGATATTCTTTGGCAAATTGCTACCAGCATACTTTTCTACCAAATCATCGCGGTCTACACTCTTGATTGGGACAATCCGCTCATCTTCTGTTAAGTTATTTCTAACGAGCAAGTTCACCTGACCGAACTTGAACCCTTCTAATTGAAATAAGGGTGGATAGTTAAAATAACCAGAGAATTGGAGCATGCCATCCTTTTGTAAATTCAGTTCATCGAACATGGAAAAAAGTTTATAGTCATTAGCATAAAAAGAAAGATTACCTTTTTTTGTTGCAAATGGATAGATCATTTTCCCCTGGTCTTCCTGAACAATGGTATGAAAGTTTAGTTGGCGGTCTCGAGTAGTGATTCTAGACTTAATTTCTGTGTTATCTTCTATCTTTCTTAAGATATGTAGATCCCACATTTCATCATCGATAAATCTATTTATATTTGTGCAAAACGGAAATGTAATCTCAAACAAATAATAAACATCTGTTTGATTTTTTTTCATAAAATTCAAGTTAACGATATCATCTTCGTTATACCTATTTGTTAAAACAAAAGAGTACTCATCTATTCCTTCTAAAAAACTCTGCTTAATGGCAACTTCAATGTAGTAAACTCCATTATCTAAGCTCACATTCATCGTCTTTCTATTCTTAAATACATAATTATCCATATGGAAGAAACTTCTCCTCCCAATTGCAAACCAAAACTAAGTATTATTATTATAGGATTTCACTATCATAAATTCAAATTGATATTATTTTCAGATAAGTAATAAAAAAGCTTTTCTATATTATAATCCAAACAAACACAGTTGCATCAAGTTCGTCTTAACAAACCCAATAGAAATTCTAGAATAGTTTTTGCGAAAATTGTAATATTATTTCCAAGAAACAACAAAAGATATTATATTTTAAACAATATTGTAAAATTTTTGTGGTTCATTTGTAATTCTTTTTTGTTATAATTGTTAAGACTTCTAAACTTATCATTTACAAATAAGTCTTTTCACTAGGTATACCGCATCGATCCTAAAGAGTAAATATATAAATATATGTATACAGGAGGAATAAATATGAAGAAAGTAATCACTTATGGAACCTTTGATTTGCTTCATTGGGGCCATATCAATCTATTAAAACGTGCCAAGGACCTTGGAGATTATCTAATCGTTGCTATTTCAACGGATGAATTTAATGCTTTAAAAGATAAAAAAGCTTATCATAGCTTTGAAAACAGGAAAATGATTCTTGAATCAATCCGATACGTGGACGAAGTCATCCCCGAAGACAATTGGGCACAAAAAAGAGAAGATATCGTTCGTGAAGGTGTAGATATTTTTGTCATGGGAGATGACTGGAAAGGTCAATTCGATGAACTAACTGAAGTTTGTGACGTCGTCTACCTGCCAAGAACAATCGGCATCTCTACTTCTCAAATTAAAGATGACCTTTTAAAAGTTACAAATGGCTAAAGAATTTGCGATAGGGATTTATCTATTTTGTTTTAAAGCCCTATTCTCTATCTTTAAACTTTTTCCATTAACTGATAAAACAACCTTTGTCACATCCTTCGGAGACAATTGCCAGTACATTGCAGAAGAAATGGACAAGCAGGATATTTCTGTTCAAAAAGTATTTTTAATGAAATCGAGCAATCATATACAAGTGAAGGACGATGGAAAAACCATCGTCCTTCCGTTTGAAACGAAAAATATCATCGCCATGATTCGGTCGATTTATCACCTGGCTACATCAAAATGGATTATCATTGATAATTATTTTGGTTTTCTTTCAACCGTTACATTTAAAAAGACAGTGACTTGTGTCCAAGTATGGCATGCAGCCGGTGCCATTAAGCAATTCGGGTCAAAGGATCCTTCGATTCAAAGTCGTTCTGCTGGAGCAAGAAAAAGATTTTTAGAGGTATATCAAAAATTTGATTATGTCACAACAGGTTCCGAGAAAATGGCAGAAATTTTTCAGGAAAGTTTTCAATTACCGAAATCCCATATTCTTAGGACCGGGATTCCTCGGACTGATTTCTTCTTTAATGATGAATCTAAAAAAACTTCACGTAGAGCGTTGTTAGCCATGTTTCCTGAGCTCGAGTATAAAAAAATCATATTATATGCTCCTACATTTCGAAATGATGGCTTAAAGACCGGGGAAATTGCACTCGATTTAGAATTAATCTACAAAGAACTGCAAAGCGAAAATTACGCGTTATTGCTGAAACTGCATCCGGCTGTAAAAGCTGAACATGATTTACAACATAAATTTCCCGGATTCGTATATCCAGTCAATAGTGATTTTCATGTGAACCAACTGCTAATTAGTACGGATCTTTTAATAACGGATTACTCTTCGATTCCATTTGAATTTTCTTATTTAGAAAAACCAATGATTTTCTTTGCTTATGACTTAGAAAAGTATGAGAAAGAGCGCGGATTTTGGGAGGATTATTCCTCTTCCATGCCCGGACCGGTCGTATCTACCAATGAAGAGCTCATTGAAAAAATCCGGAACGCTGATTATTCTATAGAAAAAATTGAGCCTTTTAAGCAAAAGTGGAATCAATACTCGACTGGAAATTCAAGTGAAAAGTTAGTAGATTTTCTTTTTCACAATTCAAAATAAGAAAATCATTAGAGAAATTCTGATTTTCGATAAAAATAGAGCTGTGTAATTCATAAATTCAACCACTCCCTAACACACGGAGTGGTTTTTTATGTAAATAAACCATCGACAATCAGTTCAAATAAACAAACATTTAAAATAGGAATGAAATTTATGGTTGTAGCAAATTCTATAGAAGAAAATAATTCTGCCAGTTTCAATCTGGTATAAAATCCAAATTTCAGAATCCACCGCCATTTGGTATGTCGCTTCTTCCAATAAACGAAAAAAAGGATACCGTCCAGGAACCCTTTTTTCGTTTTTATTTATAATGTAGAACTTCATATACGCACAATTCTTCATTATCTGCAAAATGTGAAAAAAGACTCATAAAATAGAAAATATTGTAGATTACAATACTCAAATCCCACCAGTATAAACCAGTAAAATACTACTATCTTCCCCTTGTAACAAAAATGTAATATAATTTTTACCATTTCATTTGATAGAATAGGGAAAAAGACATATTTGAGGTGGAAAACCGTGAAAAAGAGTGTTGTCGCATTTTCGACATTAGCTATTCTATCATCGACGTTTGTTTCTCCTGCCCTTGCCAGTACCTATACAGTTAAAAGCGGCGATACCTTAAGCAAGATCGCTCAAAAACATAATACTACGGTGAAAGACTTAAAACTTCTTAATAACTTAAAAACAGACCTATTGAAGATTAATCAAAAATTAATTACACCCAACTCCAAAACAACTACAACCACAACAGCAAAGCCTGCTTCAGTTTCCGTAGAAAAAACAAAGAAAACCACTTATACCATTGTTTCTGGTGATACTTTAACTAGAATAGCAAACAAACATAACCTTACACTTGCTGAGTTAAAGAAGTTAAATAACCTAAAATCCGATAGAATTTATGCCGGTGCTAAACTTATCGTATCTAGTTCCACTACTACAACTACTATTGATTTACCTAGCAGTTCCAAACCATCAAATGTTACATCGCCCCCAAAACTTTCGGGTACATACGTTGTGGTAAAAGGTGACACACTTTCAAAAATTTCCAAAAAGACTAACTTAACTGTCGCTGAACTTAAATCAATAAACTCGTTAAAGTCCGATTTAATCAGAATAGGCCAGAAACTAAAACTAGTTAAATCAGCCAATACAGACTCTACAGATCAAAGCAATGAAAAAGTAGATGTACCACATTCCGGTAATAAGGTAGACACACTCGTTTCTGAAGCAAAAAAATTAATTGGTTCCCCTTATTCGTGGGCTGGCGCTTCCCCCTCAGGTTTCGACTGTAGCGGATTTATTTACTATACGTTTAAAAAAGCTGGTTATAAAGTTTCGAGGCTTTCCTCTTCCACTTATTATGATATGGGAAAAAAAGTTACTTCACCAAAGTCTGGTGATCTTATCTTTTTTGCAACTGGTTCGAATAGAGCAGTCGTTAGTCATATGGGTATTTACCTAGGAGATGGACAGTTCATTCATGCCTCCTCAAGTAAGGGAATAGAAATCAATACCGTTTCAAACTCTTACTTCAAAAGTAGAATCATTGGTTATAGAAGTTTATAGTGTTTTTTACCAGACTCCATTTTAAGAGTCTGGTAATTTTATGCAAAAATATGTATTTTCTATATTAATCTATGGTTATTATTATCTCGAAATGGGGCACAGCATGTTAATATTTCGTATATTTTTATTTTCTTTCGTCATCCTCTGCGGGTCTTTATCACTTTTCACAGAATCTACTTTTGCACAATCATCGATTGTAAATCCGAATCAAACATACTCTACCGCTAAGATGCTAAACGATATTAAGAAGCTCGAACAAGCTTATCCCGGTTTCATCAAAAAAGAAGTTATTGGAAAATCTGAATACGGGCGGAATATATATGCTGTTTCTCTTGGAAAAGGGGATTCTACTGTTTTCATTAATGGATCTCACCATGCCCGTGAATGGATTACTACCAATCTCACGATGAATATGATAGACAAATATGCAGCTGCCTATAAAAGCGGCACCAAAATCAACGGCTATGATGTCAAAAAGCTCCTCAATAATACAACCATTTGGTTTATACCAATGGTCAATCCGGATGGAGTAACCTTGCAACAATTTGGTCTGAAATACTTCCCTGCAAAAGACCATTCAAAAATCATTAAAATGAATAATGGCAGCAAAAACTTTAAACGTTGGAAAGCCAATGCAAAGGGAGTAGATTTAAACAGACAATATAATGCAAATTGGAAGAATCTCGAAAGCCCTAAAGCACCCTCATATAAAAATTACAAGGGCGCTAAAGTGGCGACAGCGTCCGAAACTAAAGCCGTACTTTCATTTGTTGAAAAAATCGATCCAGAAATGACGATTTCCTACCATTCAAGCGGGCAAATTATTTTCTGGAAGTATCAGCAAACAGGGAACCGCTATACTCAGGATTATAAGTATGCCAGTAAATTAAATAAAATAACCGGTTACAGCCTTGTTAAACCAAGATCGACCGGAGGCGGTTTCGGTGATTGGTTTAGCAAAGTAGAAAAGAAACCAGCCTTCACCATTGAAGTTTCTCCAGCTGTTGGGGAAACTAATGTACCTCTTAAAAATTATTCTAAAATTTGGAGTCAAAACGCAAGCATTGGTCTATATACAGCACAAGAAGGCTACAAGCTATTTGATACTCGCAATACTGAAGCCAGTGATAAAGTAACGAAGAATATTAAAACGTATAATAATACAGCGGCTAAGTTGAAAAACTATTACTCTCAAAACAAATTGACGGTTACGAGCGCCCATAAGGCACTGTATGACAAAACGGTTAAAGAGATAAAAAAACAAGAGAAAGCAATTGCCAAGCTTCCTGCGAAATATCGGACAAAACCAAATGCTTCATTAAAAACGACCAAAATCTATCGTGATAACTCCCTAGCCTACATGAATGGAATTAAGGCAGGAGACGATCTCGTCTCAGCTAACAAGAAGCTTACCGGTTATTTAATTGCAGGAACTTTAAACGATACAACGCTTACTCTCTATAATAACTTGATAAATCAGATAACAATAGTTGAAAGTAAAATCAAGAAAATGTACAGTAAAGATGTCCAAAAAATTGCCACAGGCAAATATGTCACCCCAGCTAATACTAGCAAGAAAAACATTGGCTATGACTTAGCCAGATATGAACTATTATTAATAATGGAAAATGATTTAAATAATGGAAATTACGATGAAGTTAAAGCTAATATTTCAAATTATGAAAAATTATTTTCTACTTACTCTTACAAAAACACAGAGATTCAATTGTCGAACATGCTGCAAGCCATTAAAGATAAACTTCTTCAACTAGAACCAGAAGAGCCTGAACAGCCTGAACCACCAATTGAAGAACCAGGAGATTCAGATACAGCTCCTGAAGCTATAGAGGGCGACTCAGCCGCCCACTAATATTCCACTAACAGGAAATCGAAGGAATCTTGTTACTAGGACTCCTTCGATTTTTTGAATGGAAATAGGTAAAAATACACTGTAAGTACAAAAAGAAACTATTCTATTCTTAACAAAAAACAGGTATAGTTAAACATACCAACTAGGTACTTTTTCATACTTTTCCATTTTAGTGGAATGGTTCAGGGAGGAATTAATATGAGATCCGAACATAAAAAAAAGAAAAAGAAACGAAAAACGTTTAAAATAATAGGGTTTACCCTTCTTATCCTTTTCATCGGTGGTGGCGCTTATGCGGCCTCTGTTTATCAATCCTTGGCAGGTGCGATTCATACTATGCAGGGTGCGGCGCATAAAACGGACAAACGTGTAGATGATATCAAATTTAAAAGTCAGGACCCTTTTTCACTGCTTATACTTGGAGTAGATGAAAGAAAAAATGACAAAGGCCGTTCAGATACGATGATTGTTATGACCATTAACCCTAAACAAGAATCTATCGAATTATTGAGTTTGCCCCGTGATACACGTACAGAAATAATCGGTAAAGGTACGAATGATAAAATGAACCATGCCTATGCATATGGTGGCGTGAATATGTCGATAAACACAGTGGAGGCCTATTTAGATATTCCGATTGATTATTACGTCAAAATGAATATGGAAGGCTTTCAGGATATTGTAAATGCTGTGGGTGGCGTCACAGTAGATAATGATATGGACCTTGCCTATAAAGGATATAGCTTTAAAAAAGGCACTATAGACTTGGATGGTAAAGAGGCTTTAATTTATTCCCGAATCCGTAAAGAAGATCCTCGCGGTGATTATGGTCGCCAAATGAGGCAGCGTCAAGTTATACAAGCCGTCATGAAAAAAGGATCAAGCCTGTCCACACTTACCAATTATGACGATATATTTGAAGCCCTTGGTAAGAACGTTGAAACCAATTTAAGTTTCAATGAAATGTTAAGTATTCAAAAAAACTACAAATCTTCACTTAAAAATATTGAACAATATACACTTGAAGGTGACAATCAGAAATTCGATGGAGTTTGGTATAACATTGTTTCCGAGGAAACAAAACTTGAAGCCCAAAACCGTGTGAAAACACATCTTGGATTATAAAGAAAGAGGATGGCTATTATTAGTCATCCTCTTTTTCTGATATCAAAAAATGCTTTAAATCAAGGTTTACTTTATTAATCAATCGTTTGATTAAAATAATCGGAACGGATAACTTGGTCACTCATATCCACTTCTTTTTGGTCTTCCGGTAAAAACTCTTCTACTCTCCCCTTTCCATTTATTTTCATTTGGGCACCATAATCCCCTTTTAATATCAGAGCTTCTCCCTCTTCACCATTAAGCATGTTCTCTCCAAAGAAAGAAGAGCTTTGAATGCCAAGCAAATCATATAATGTTGGTAAAATATCGACTTGCCCGGCCACCTTATCAATCGTACGCCCTTGAATATCCTCCTGATAAATAATCACTGGAATGGGCATATACTTTTCAATCCATTCTTCATCGCTAATTTTAATTCCGTAGTACCCTTCAACTTCATGTTTATCTTTTACAAATAGGCCATCATGATCTCCGTAAATAACAATCACGCTGTCCTTCAATTTTTCATTTTCCTTCAAATTCTTTACAAATTCCTCTATGGCCGAGTCTGTATAATGTAACGCTTCATAATATTTCGTAAGGTAGCTTCCCTCTTTTCCTACTTCAGGTTTCAATGTTATCTGATCCGCTGGTAGCGAAAACGGGACATGACTCGTCAATGTCACGAAAAAAGCGTAATAGGGATTTTGTTTATCTTTTAAATAATCATAGCCTTGTTTAAAAAAACTACGATCGCTCAAGCCCATCGATATAATCTCATCCTGCTGCATATCCTCAATGGAGATATAGTCATCAAAACCTAGAGCAGGATATGCATGCTGCCGGTTCCAAAAGTTTTCTTCATCACCATGGAAAGCATAGCTTTGGTAATCTATCTTCTTTAATTCTTTAGCAAGACTCGGAAAATCGTTGTAAGGAAATCGGAAAAAGGTCGCCCCTTGCTTTAAAGGATATAACCCAGTATTCACAATCAACTCACCGTCTGATGAGTTTCCAAATACCGTCTGTGGATATACATGTGGGAAGAATAAACCGTCTTTTGCTAGTTTATTCATAAATGGCGTGACTTCTTGTCCTGAACTCTTTTGGAATAATGGAAAGGCCTGTAATGATTCTACTTGGATGATGATGACATTCTTACCTGCTAATGAGCCAGAATATGTACTATCCTGCTTGTTCTTTTTATCGAAGTAATTAGAAACGGTTCTCTTTTCTTCTGGAGACATTTCATTCTTTCCTGAATCAACAAAGAAGGCATACGTATCCAATACATGATGACCAATTGGACCCCAACTTCGCAAAAAGGTATTCGCCTCATAACGTCGAGTTATATCCACCTGATCGATAAAAATATTTTTTATTGGCTTCAGCCCCGCTATCATCAGAAATAATACAGCCGGTACAAGTGCCATAGCTTTGAGCGGGTATATTTTCTTTGCAAATGATTCAGCAATCGGAACGCCCACTAGTAGAAAGACAGCGTCCTTCACTTCCACCATACTGAGTATGCTTTCACCAAGCCCATTTAGATTGCTTTTTTGCATCCACATATAGGAATTGATAGGTGTTGAATAGTAACGGTAAAACCATATATCACCAAGAAAAAAGGCCATAATTATAAGAAGAAAAACTGTAAAAATAGTACCCTTTATGAATCTTTTCGTTATCCATTCTTTAAGATAGACCAAAAATCCAGCGACACCGAGAATAATCGTAAATATACCGATAGAAAGATTATTATCCATCATTTCATTCGTATAAATAAAAAGTATGGCCACGATGGATATAGATAAGACCTCCAATAATCTCTCCTTCAATCGCCGGTTGTTATGCTTCATGCTACCGCCACTTTCCTCTTCATTATTTCCAAGCTCTTTAAGAAGCCTGCTTGCATAAGATTACTTATAGATATTACTTATCGTTACCATTTATGAGAAAATACACACATGATATAGTTAGAATATTTTGAAATTAAATCTTGATTTTCAATTTATGGAAAAGTAAGTAACCCATCTTCTTTACCATTTAATTATCGTACTATAGTAAAGATTGATGGAAATCAAAGTAAAATAAATATCCTATTTTTTTCTTGACTCCAATAAATAGCTCCTAGTCCGATAATTAATACACTCATAAAATAATAATGACTTCATTTCTCATACACAAAAAGCCCTCATCACAGATGAGGGCTTTTCAACTTCACTATTTAGAAATTGGTGGGTATACTTTCCAACTTGTCAAATCGGGATTTTTCTTTGTTACTAGTTCACCCGGAAAAATAAACGTCCATGGCTTGCTTGTATTCGCCTTCACTTCAAAGTCTTCAAGAGAAAATCCACCTTGGCAAACCTGGTCTCCATCTGCATCCTCTACAATCAATGGTAGTTTTTCAATTTTAATCTGTTTATCACTGCCATTACGAACCAAAACGGTGACTGCTAATTGATTATTTTCTTTCAAAGTAGCTTCTAGTCCCATAAAATTAACTTCACCTTGATTGATCTTTGGCAGTCCGGTAACAAGCCGCTGTAAATTCTCTCGTTGAGCTTCGGAAAGCTGTTCTATCCAGATCGGTGCCAAATCCAATGCATGCTCCATAGATTCCTGATTCTTTAGTTCAAATGCTATCTTCCAACCTTTGTCTGGTATCGACTCCACTAGAATATCTTCCTCTTCAAACATAAAGCTCCACGGCATACATGAAAGGGCTGGTATTTCTCCCATTTCCGTCAAATCGAAGGACTTCTTCGCCAGAACTTGTCCATTTTCATCCAGCAACAATAAATCCACTAATTCAAAGCTTACAGCCTTATCTAATGTATTACGAATAAAAGCCATAATTATTACATCTTCTTCAAACCTTGATAACCGAACTTCTGAGATAGAAATTTGATTCGGTTTTAACAAAGACAACTGTTGATGATGAAACTGAAGTACATATCTTTCCTGTTTGGAAAAATCCGCTTCCTCATGAAAAACCAAGGAAGTATTAATTGCAGCATCAACAGTTGATACGGAATCTTCCATTGTTACCTTGTTACTCTGCAATGCTTCTTTTATCTTCTCACCTCTTCCAAATAGGCCCATTACTTCTCATCCTCCTTTTCTTCAAGTTCTTCCTCTTCATCATCCAATTGGTTTTTATAAAATTCCATAAAGTTTGTACTGGTGCCTGACTCAATTTCGACTAATAGCTGTTCAAATTGATCAAGTGCTTCTTTTTCAAACAACATATAAGGGTCCTGTTGACCGTAGGCATTTAAACCAATGCCTTCCTTCACTCTATTCATTTCACCTACATGGCTTATCCAGTTCATATCTATTTGTTGTAGCATAAAGGCGCGAAGCTGGCTTACCCAATCAACATTGTCCTGAAATGTTAAGATCATGGGTTTTATCTCGTCAAATGCAGCCAGTGCTTTAGCTTTCACTTTAGACCCATCTAAATTTTGCACGTCAATTTCCTGCCAATCTAATGCAAAAAATACAAGGGAGAGCTCTTCAATAAAAGCCTTTAAATTTGGTTGTTCCATATATTCAGGATAATATTTCAAAACGAGTTGACGGATGTATTTCTCAATATATTCAAAAATAATGGTGAACATTTGGTCAGGATTGAGATTCAAGATTCTATCTCTCATCGAATAAATAATTTTACTTTGCTCATTTAATGCATGTTCTAATTTCAATAAGTGGTTACGGCTTGATTGATACATATGCTGAATCGTTTCCTGCACCTTTTTTACAAATTTTTCTGGAGCGGGACCTACCACCATACCATTTACATCCGTTTTGACTTTCTTCATATATCGTTCAATTTCTTCTTCATCATAGTAATCAAACAATTCATCTTCCAGGGAAATGATAAATTGTGTAGAGCCTGGGTCCCCTTGTCGTCCGGACCGTCCACGGAGCTGCATATCAATCCGATTGCTTTCGTGACGCTCCGTTCCGATAATATGAAGACCACCTAATTCCTTAACTTCTTCATCAAGTAAAATATCCGTTCCTCTTCCAGCCATGTTCGTAGCAAGCATAACTTGATTTTTTTTCCCGGCGTTGGCGATAATTCCTGCTTCGCCTTCTTCCGTTTTTGCATTAAGGATCTGATGTTGAATTCTTTCCCTCTCTAAATGAACGGACAGTGCTTCCGATTTTTCAATGGAAGTCGTACCTATTAGAATTGGCCTTCCTTCTCCATGAATTCGTTTTACTTCCGAAACAATTTTATTGATTTTACTTATTTCATCTTTAAAAATTAAATCCGGTTCATCACAACGCTGAATAGGCTTATTCGTTGGAATTTCAATAACAGGCAGCTGATATGTTTCCCAAAATTCTGACTTTGAAGGCATAGCACTTCCAGTCATCCCTGAAAGCGAGTTATATAAACGGAAATAATTTTGGATGGTAATTGTAGCCTGTGTTTCGTTCTCTTCGGAAATTTCCAAGCCTTCTTTTGCTTCAATTGCCTGCTGAAGCCCTTCACTAAAACTACGTCCTTCCATCACTCTGCCTGTGAATTTATCGATCAAAGAAATCTCTCCATCCTTGACGATATAGTCCACATCTAATTTCATAATGGCATGAGCTTTAAGTGCCTGCGACACATTATGCAATAACTCCTGATGCTCTAAGTCATACAAATTATTGACTCCAAATGCTTTTTCAATCCTGGCCGCACCTTGATCTGTTAAAAAGGTCGCTTTCGATTCGTTAGAAATCTCATAATCTTCATCCTCATTTAATGTCTTCATGATCTGTGCTGTAATATGAAAAAGCTCTGCCCCATCACTTGATTTTCCAGCAATGATTAAAGGCGTTCTTGCTTCATCAATCAAGATGCTATCAATTTCATCGACAATCGCAAATTGGTGGCCCTTTTGCACCTTTTCCTCTTTTCGAAAAACCATATTATCACGCAGGTAATCAAAACCAAATTCCGTTCCCGTTCCATATGTAATATCTGCTGCATAGGCTTCACGCTTTGCTGAAGGCTGCATTTTAGAAATATTCAAGCCAACCGACAAGCCAAGAAATTCATGAACCTGGCCCATTAATTCTTTATCTCTGCATGCCAGATACTCATTCGCCGTGATAATATGAACACCTTTTCCTTCCAATGAGTGTAAATAGCTAGGTAAGGCTGCAACAAGTGTTTTACCCTCACCTGTGTTCATTTGAGCTATGGCTCCCTCATTTAAGACAAAACCTCCTATAAGCTGAACATCATAGTGCCGAAGTCCCAATACACGTCTGGTTGCTTCCCGCACCACAGCAAAGGCATCAACTTGTATATCCATCAAGGTTTTACCAGAAGCAAGGAGACTTTTAAATGTATCCTTCATGCCTCTCAATTCATCATCCGAATATTTTTTATATTTAATCTCTAATTGATTCACATTATCTACAAACTTATAAATTCTTTTTAAGTCTTTAGAACTCTCATTAAATATCTTCTTCATACTAGTTAACATAGGATTTTCTCTCCTATAATATCAATTGTAGATCTAGAGAAATTATATCATATATAGGTATATATTGAACTTTTATCAATAATTACCTATCCATAGCAAATAGCAGTGTGAAAGGATTTTTTCGATTTTTGTAAGACCCTCGTAACAGGAATTTTCGCTGCTTTCTCCCAGGCTGTAATCTGGTTCAAATCTGGATGAAATGCAAATCATGCAGATATAGCCACATATAAGATTAAACCCTTCCTGATATTAAGGAAGAGTTTTTTTATGGATTTCAACAAATAATAGAAAGACTTACACCAAATGGAGGATTACATATGAATAAGACAACTAAAAAATTCATTCATAAACCTAGACGACCTTATCAATTTGGACTACTCGTTCTCTTCTGCCTTATTGGCTTAGCATCTCCTATTCATGCAGAAGCGCAAAACACTCCGAAAAATGTCATTTTGTTAATTGGTGATGGCATGGGGTTGGGTGCAATAGACATTGCCAGGCAATTTGAATATGGAAAAACAGGAATTTTACATTTGGAAAAGTTAGAGCATGTCGCACTGATGCGTACCTATTCCGCTAATAATTTTGTCACTGACTCGGCTGCTGGGGGTTCAGCGATTGCCACAGGTGTCAAAACCAACAATGAATCAATCGGTGTAGATTCAAATGGTTCTGAAGTAGACAGTATACTGGATGCCTTTCAAATGAGCGGAAAAAAAGTCGGGATTATCTCAACCAATATGGTTGTCGATGCCACCCCTGCTGCTTTTGGTGCCAGTGTATCAAACCGCTGGACAGGTGGCGCACATATCGCGAGACAACTCTTTGATAATCGTATCGATGTTATTCTTGGCGGTGGAGCCAGTTATTTCGGAGCGGATAAGCAAAATGGTGTAGATTTAGTCGCTAAATTTAAAGAAGCTGGCTATAGGGTTACGGCTAATAAGCAAGAACTTGATTCGGTTCAAAAATCAGAAAAACTTCTGGGACTGTTTCACCCTACTTATATGAATTTCAAGCTTGATAAAGAAGAATTTCATTCACAGGAGCCATCACTACCCGAAATGACAACCAAAGCAATCGAAATTTTGTCTAAGGGTGATAATGGATTCTTTTTAATGACTGAAGGTGCACGAATTGACCATACGGAGCATGCTGCGGATATCACTGGGATATGGAAGGAAACAATCGAATTTGATCAGACTGTAAAACAGGTTGTAGACTGGGCTAAGAACAGAAATGATACCCTTATTGTAGTGCTTGCAGACCATGAAACAATGGGTACCTCTGCTTCTGAAACAATGGATATCAGTGCATTGAAAAGGATCAACGTTTCTTCTGAATATATGTCCAAGCAACTTACTTTCGATAAAAATAATGAAATCAATCCCGAAAGTGTCGTTTCCGTATTTAAAAAGTATGCTCATATATCTCTTACCAATAAAGAGGTCCATCAATTCATTGATAACGTAAGAAAGAATAGAACCCTTGTCTATCCACAGCATCAAATAGATTGGGAAATCGGAAGCACAATTGCCAACTATTATAAAGCAGGAGTAGCTGACCGCAGCGTACGAGCAGCCAGTACAACAGGAGGACATACCGCCAATATGATTCCTGTTTTTGCAACGGGCCCAGGCAGTGAATACTTTGATGGAGTCATTGATAATACAGATATATCGCAAATCATCACAAAAGCCGCCCGTGTACCATTTACACCTGGCCAGCATCATACAAAAGAGGAATGAATTTATTCATCCCTCTGTTCAGATATTCTACTGTGTCAAAAGATAGATTTTTTCGGAGTTCAAGGGATATTCTGCGGATAAATATTTCTGCTTTGCCTATCGTAACATTAGATCCTGTTTATATCGTGTTAAGAACCTTGTCCAGATTTTTTCCAGACCTTAAATTGAATGTTTCGACCCACTTTTTGAAAGGTAAATTTTTTGAATGTCAGATTTGTCGCTCTACTGGCTAAGATCCCTCGAATCCGCTACTATAAAACCAACTTATTCAAAAAGACGCCATATAGTTTAAATATGGCGTCTCAAGTAGTTACTTTTTCACATATTCTTTTGAAACATACCCGATTTGGCTTCCATTCTTTATTTTATACCAATCTCCTTGTTGGGCCAGAATCGTCACAGTTTGGTTTTTCTTTAGCTTTCCGACGATTTTAGAGGATGTATTTGTTTTCTCTCTAATATTAAGTACGCTAGCCGTCACTTTTCCGGTTGTCTTCTTGATAGAGATTTTCTTTGAAACCGTTCTTTGATTATTACTTGCATCCTTGGCAGTGATCGTCACTGTATACGTACCGTTGGACACATTTTTAAAGTTCCAGGTAGCTGATTGACTACCTTTCTTCAGCGATGCCGTATCGGTCGGGGTGGCTATCACTTTTTCTTTACTGTTCTTGACTTGCACCGTAACTTTAGCTGCTTCGCTTATGGTATACGTAATGCTTGCTTTTTCTGTACTGTAATTTCCTGATGTATCAATACTCGTGATATTCGGTGCTGTTATATCCTTATTTACTTTAAACGCTTGTGTTACAGTACCTTTATTTCCGTCTCTATCAGTTGCGGTAATTTCCGCTGTGTAGTTTCCATTACTTACGGCTTTCGTGTTCCAGGCAGCCACCTGACTTCCCTTTTTCATAGATTTCCTACTAATTGGGGTGGCTATCACCTTGCTATTTTTATCTTTAATCGTGAGGGATACGGTAGCATCTTCATCAATAGCATACGTGAAGTTGACCTTACTATTTAGATAATCTTCCTTAGCCTTCACGCTCGTGATTCTCGGTGCCGTTATATCTTTATTCACAACAGGATCAGTTTCAGATCCAGCCGCAGCGTTACTATATTCCCTCACTATACTTGTATTCGGATAATAAAATTCTAAAATCCCCTGATATGTTTGACCCGCTTCTGCTCTGTGTTTTGCTCCATACTGACTTAGTCCAACTCCATGGCCGTATCCAAATCCATCAATTTTAATCTTGGCTGGATCCGTTGATGTTGAATTATCGACTAGGTAACTCTTCATATTACCCAGTCCCACCATGGCCCGGATTTTTGAAGCCTCGACATTCGTAAGGGTGACATTTTGCATTACTAATTTCCCCTTATCATCAGTAAGATCCTTCACATAAAAGTTCATCTGGATTGAACCTTTCGTAACCCGGCCTCCAGATGTTTTATCCGTTAAGGTTAGAACGGGAATTTCCGTTATTTTAATATCCTTTTTAGCATATCCATTATTTTGAAGCCAATTCTTCAGATTAGGAATAATCGTTTTGTCCTCTTCTTGTACGCTTGTCCACCAATCTTCCGGCTTTGATACATCGAGATTCGTTAAATCTATTTGCTTTTTATCCAGAGCTATCATCCATTTTAATTTCGGATCATATGAATCTTCTTTAATTGACAAATAAGCAAGAGGCTCTCCACTTGTCCAAACATTAGAATTTAATTCCGTCATGCCGCCATTGCTCGAGGAAAAGAGTGCTTCGATTAAATTCCCCTCATGCTTGATTACCATACCCGTTGTCTGTTCAACGGCTAAATTAGAGTGGGAGTGACCATCAGCTCCTCCATATACCTGGTAAGAAACCGTATCATTAATCACCTTAGATTGATAGCGAAGTGCATAAGTACGGGCCGCAATTGCCTGTGCTTTTACTGCTTCGATATGCCATAATGCCGGCATTTCCCTTGGAACCACACCCTTTAGATAATCTTCAATATAAACATGATTGATAGGGCGAATAAAACTGCCATCAACTGTAAATTCCAAGGAACCGGGATACGGACGGTTATTGATGGAAAGTAAAGAATCTTGTTTAACCGGAGTTACCATAATGGAAGCAAATATCCCTTTCTTCTGGGAGTTTTTGTACACCACGAGTTTTCCTGACTCTACTTTCACAGTCAGCTCTTCACCTGCCTTGATAAATACCTCTTTATCAGAAGTTTGATAGTCCCCTGTTGCCGTTAGTGTAACACTTGTTTGGTTTCCTAAGAAATTTTCCAGTTTCACTTTCATCGATGTATGCTCTTCGGCTGCCTCTGCTTCATGTGCAGGTAATGTAGAAAAAATGATAAAGAAAGCAATAAAAAGATACTTCAAACTTCTCATTCTAGTTCATCCTCATTTCTTTACCAACCTCTAGATTGATATTCAAAAGATTTTTATATTAATATTGACCCATTTATTAGTCACAACAATTTTACTTTGACATCAACTATGGCTCTTGCGACATTGTACATTGTGATATTTAGTGTAATAGCAATCATAAATATGCTTCTTCATTTTCTGTAAATCTATTTGAATAGCAAACTGTATTTTTCTGATAAAATTCATCATCACCCCAGGTTAGGAGTACTTAATTAACTTTTTATCTCTAAGAATTTGGAGCTTCTTTTAATACACAGAATAGCGAGATGCATAAGAGAGTAACTGATTTTACTTAACGAGAAAAAAATTTAATATCGCTGAGCTCATACGTATAAAAAAACCTCACCGTATTGACGATGAGCTGTGCAAAAATATATCAGCTTGCTTTTTTAATATCTTGTATTTTCTCAGCTTTCCAGATTTCGTTTGCCCACTCAGGGTGGTCAACAAAAGGATTGCGATTATGCTGCCATCTTTCATATATCACATCGTTTCGACGGCGTTCAAAGTCATCAACTGGGTCTAATTCATTCCACTCTAATAGAGTGGAAAATTTTCCATGCAATGCTTTGGGATAGGTATTAACTGTATCTGACAGCTCTAAATCAATTTCTCCGTTATCCCCTTCATAGCGGACAGCCATATAGAATATCATTCTCGCAACATCACCTTTAACACGGTTAGGTGGTTCCCAAGAGTCCGTATCATAATAACATTCACATCCACTATATTTTTTGCCGCCATTATCAAAATCAAGATGTCCCCTAACACTATTTACGGTAACATCCTCGGGGCGTAAATGATGAATATCTGTTCCTGGTCCTACACTGGTACCAAAATCACCATGGGATTTTGCCCAGACATGCTCACGATTCCATTGACCGTTGCCTCCACCATTATTCGACTTTGCCACAGACTTACCAGAGTAAAGTAAAATGACATTGTTTGGGTTTTTAGGATCTTCGTCTGTATCTTTGATTGCATCCCAAACCTTTGCGTATGTCAATTTCGTTTGTGACTTAATAATAGTATGTAATGACGTCTTTAATTCAGACCCGGTCTTACCTTCAGCTTTTTGATAATAGGTTTCAAGCTGATCGTCGGCAGTAACGTTTACTGAGAAAGTAGCAATTGTTTTCGATTCCCACTTGTCTCTTGCAGTGACAGCAACAATATAGGAACCTTTTGTACTAGTTGGAATTGTTAGTATGGACCCTGAGACCGTACCAATTGTTGTGGAATAAGAAAGTGAATCGCTATCTGGATCTGAAAAATGATTGTTTAAGTTTAAACTTACATCTTCTCCAACTTTCACGGAGAGATTATCGATAGTCTTTATTATTACTGGAGGACGATTTTCTTTTGGAATAAAGGGAGAAGCGATCGCTTCTCCTTTTGCATTATAGAATTTTATACCAGAAACATCTATACCTTCTTTAAAAATCCATTTTTGAACATTTTCTGCTCCCCTGATTTCTTTTACATTACTGTTATCAATCAACACTTCCTTGACTTCGGCACCTGAGAAATCAATGACAGTTTCCTTTTTTATTGGACTGATTATGATTTTCGTTTTCTTCAGACCTTCACCAGATAGAGTCGTATCTGTCTTCAGCCAAATTCCTTCTTTGATATTCGAAGTCGCATCAAGTTTGACCAATGAGTTAGGTGTTTCAACTACCAATTTTTTTGTTGTGAATCCGACCAAGTCATATACTTTTTGTGGCTGTGGTGTTTGTGTTGGTTTTAATTCTGTTTGAATCAGGACTGGATCATGGTCACTCGCGCGGCCATCAGCTTCTGTAAAGGATGAATTTATATGGACGATATTCACCTTAGTTTCTGCTGCAATATTATTAGAAACAAGAATATGATCCAGAACTTGAGAATTGCCTTGGTAAGTATAAGAATATCTTTCTTCAAAAGGAACCTTCTCCACCATGTTTGTTAATTCACTGCCTTTTAATGCAGTTAGTGTCTTAGAAAATTCAAAGTCATTGAAATCTCCTAGTAAAACAACATTTGCATTAGCATCTTTTGATTTAATATCCTTAACAAAGCTGTTAACAATACTTGCAATCTTAAGACGTTGAACTTCACTTTTTAATTCTGGCGGCTGATTTTTCCCAAATAGAGGCTGATCTCCACCCTTCGAATTAAAGTGATTGGCAACCACAATAACACTTTCACCGTTGAATTCAAATTGGGCTGCTAACGGCTTCCTGCTTGAAGCAAATGCTGCATTTGTCGGATCGATTCGGCCTGGGTTTAATGTAAGCTTGCCATCGTTAAAGCCGACCGACTCTGTAGCTTTTCCCTTTGTTCCTTCAGTAAGCGAAACAGTACCTTTTTTATACAAGAAACCTACTCGGATATTTCCACCTGGTGCTCCACCATCTTGCTTATCTTCTGGAGCTATATCAGTAAATAGATACTCTGGTCCACCTTCTGCTTGAATCTTGGCAACCAGCTTTTTAAAGCTTTCAGTCGCATCTGTAGTACCACTATCAGCCTCACCATCATTATCCTGCATTTCTGTTAAACCGATAATATCTGGCGTCTTCAGATTCTGTACAATGGCTTTAGCTAATTTCGTTAGTTTTTCATTGTCAGTTTTAGTTGAGAAATTCTCCACATTATAAGAGGCAACTGTCAGCTTCTTCCCATCCGGTTCAATAGAAGTAACTTCACGCTTCGTTCCCCCATCTTGTAGTTCAGGTAACTTATCCTTATTTGTCAACACTTTGAAGTTACTATAACCGTAGCTTACAACACCCGTAATACTTCCATTAAAACTATCACCCGTTTTCGCTACATATTTATCGTTATCAAATTTCAGATGAATTCTTTCTGGGTGGGTATCTGTTTCTGTAAACTTGACTCCACCAGCAGAAGTAGAAGTTTCCATGTTCTTAGGAATAACAACAACTTCCCCATACTCCTGTGGTGCCACAACCTTCGGACTATCAAGCTGAACAAGCATTCCCTCTAAACTTTCGTAAAAATCAATCCCGTCAACTGCTGGATTAAAAACAGTCAATCCATCACTATCAATCTTCCCTGTTGGCGGGGTACGGTCTTTGCCAATTACAATTGGGTCAGGTAAAGCCTGTCCATTTTTTTCAACCGTAATAGCGGATGCACTAATTTCTGTTACAGGAAGATCCGTTGTTGCTTTTTCGGAATATCCCTCCATCACATACTCTTTTACCGTTCCGCTTACTTTGACCACATCGCCAATCTTAACGCCATTAGCACTTTTATAAACAAGAATTCCCTCGGAAGTGTTTATATCATTATCAGGCTTTTGATCCTGAATAAAGAAATTATTATTATCAATCGTGGATACGACAATACCCTCTATATCTGTTACATTTTGATTTAAATATGGAGAAGTATGTCCAGCCCCTTGAATATCATGAATTCGGACATCACCTTTTGAAATAGTGTAAGTAAAAGTCGAAATGTTACCATCCGTTAAGCCACTTTTTACCGCAAAAGTTTTTAATGTCGTAGCTTCATTGATTGTAATTGGTTTGGTATAGACAGCGCTGCTTTTCGTAGGCTCCTGTCCGTCAGTTGTATAATAGATTGTTGCATCAGCTGTTCCTGAGGTCAGTGTGACAGTTTCACCTGCTTTAATAAATCCTGTACCAGGTGTTGCAACTACAGTTTGTACTTTATTTGCATCTTGGATAATATCAAGTGTACTTCTTGGAATTAATTGATATACGTCTTTATATGATCCCAATACACCTGTAATTGAATCATATGTTGTACCGACTGAAAGAAGCGTTGCATCTTGAGGGCGTAATGTAAGGGACTCTCCCTCCCCATCCTTTCCAATAAAGGTTCCGTTTGAAACAGACTCAACTGTTACATCTTTCACCGTTACAAGCTTAGCTTCCTTGCTCTCTTCAAATTGAGCAGCAGTCAATTTTTCTGCAACAGGAATACTTTCTTTTTTAAGAATAGTTACATCTGCTTTTTGAACATTTAACTCCAAGAGTGTATTATAATCAGCTAGCGTTCCTTTTGCGCTGATTTTATCTCCTGCCTCAACAGCTAGGTCTGAACCATAAATAACAATCCCTGCTGTGTCATCCTGGATATAGACTGTATTATTCGTGCCTGATGTAAAAACTGCCGTAACGACTCCAGAAGTAAGGGCTGAACTGCCAATGGTCATTTTTCTTACTTCGGCTATTGATTTAAGTGATATAATTTTATATTCAAACGATGCTATATCGCTATTATCCAAACCTGATGCTAAAGCAATTGCTTTAATTGTCATGTCTTTTGTAATAGTTATCGATTCTGTATATTGAGTGCTTGAACTCGTAGGAGTTGAACCATCAATTGTATAATAAATGGTTGCATTTTCAGTACCTGAGGAGAGCGATACTTTTGTTCCATCTATCACCCCGCCAGCAGCTACACTGGCTTTGACAGCTTCTACTTTATTAGGAGAAGTTTCTTCTATGAAGTTCGCCGCAGATAAATCTTTTAGGCCCGGTACTGAGAAATAGGCTGTGAGAGTTCCGGTGAAAAGCACCTTCTTACCCAAATTACCTGGATTTGTCTTTAGTCCGTAAGTAGCCCGATAAGTACCGCTATTTTTCAATTCTACCGGTATTATTTTACTTGGGTCTGTTTCGTCAGGAGAATCGGCAATCGCTAGATTTGTATCTCCTGCAAATTTTGCCGGGTCTTTAGTATATTTGTTTGTTGCTGTTGTATACCCCACGATATACCCCTGCACAGTAGCAGTTCCCGAGTTATTAGCAATCGCCTCTGCAACAGTAATTGGCTCAGCAGCTTTCGTAACGATAGAATTCATTGGTGCAAAAAAGCTTAATATCAATGTGGAAATTAGAATAAGGTTTATCTTTATTTTCCAATTCTTTCTTTTCATTGAACACTCTCCATAATTAATATATTTAGCAAAGGAAAGCCTCCAGCAAAGCCGCTAGAAGGCCTTCCATAAAACTATTAGTCTATGAAATATGTGTTACCAAGAACAGTTACATTTTTAAGAACTACCTTATCAGCGTCAGTGCCCTTCAAGTGAAGATTTCCTGTGATTATAGCATTTTCGAGACTAGATACTCCTGTTATATCGACTACTATACTGCCTTTATGAGTTTTAGGGTCCTCTGCTGTACCATTGAACTCACTTGCTTTCACTTCTGTTTTAGCTTCATCGATGATACGTCCTTCAAGAACTGGGGCAATTTTTTGGTCTTTCTGTACTTTGATATAATCTTGCAATACTTCCCAATCAACAAAGCCTAGCTCACTTACACGTCCTTCGCTGTATGCTTTTGCGAACATTGTGTAACCATCACCGCCTTTAGCAGTGAAAATATTCGTAGCAACCTGATAATTTTCATCATCTTTTAATTCTTCAAACATTCCATCTTTATAAACTTCCACACTTTGCACGCGAGACCCGGTGGCTTTTGTGTGGTCATATGTGAACCGTAGTCCGGAAACCTGCAGAAAACCGCCAAATGCAGAAGGAGCATCCTTCACGCTTAATTCAAGGGCAGATTTAATCTCTGAACCTTTTAAATCCATTACTCCCAATGAGTTACCAAAAGGAAGAATCTCAAAAATGTTTGCTAATGTAATGTTTCCAGCCTTAATTGTTGTACGAACGCCGCCTCCATTTTGAAGGGCAATAACTGTACCTGGTTTGTATTGTTGTGCTTTTGCAAGCATTCCGTCTGCAATAAAGTCACCCAGATTCGTTTCCCCTGTACGTGCTGCCGGATTTCCACCAATTAAGTCTACATCAGCGATGCCCACTACAAATTTCTGCATATCGTCGACCGCTGGCTTGTATTTAGTATTAAGGATATTTAAGGCTTCCTCATCATCTTTAATAACATAGGATTTATCTGCATTTTGTTTATTTAAATCTATTAACTTACCATCATTAGCAATAACTTTTCCATCTTTATCGAACTCTACATCCAATTGCCCTAGATAATTGCTATATTCATTAGCCTGAACAATGACAGTAGGCTCTGCTCCTGCTTCTGTATTAACAACAGTTGGTTTTTCTAATTTATCATGGGAATGTCCGCCGACAATTACATCAATTCCTTTTACTTTTTCTGCTAGAGTCAAATCGTTATCTCCACCGCCATCATTAAAGCCAAGATGGGTAAGTGCAATGACTTTATTAACGCCTTGTTCTTCTAAGCTATTAACGGTTTGCTGGGATTTTGCAAGATATTCTTCAAACTCAACCCCCGCTCCCGGGCTTGAGATATCTTTTGTTTCAGCAGTTGTAAGACCGAAAATCCCAACCTTTTCCCCATCAATACTCTTCACGATACTGCTGTATATTTCACCGCTTTTTGCTGTTTGTGTGCTTTCTCCCTTAAAGTAAGATTTGAGATACGTATCATTTGAAAAGTTAACATTTGCACTTACAAATGGAAATTTTGCATTTTTAACAAAATCAGCCAACTTTTCTGTACCTAGATCAAATTCATGGTTCCCAAAAGTCATTGCATCATATCCAATTAAATTCATGAACTCAAGATCAGCTTGCCCAGTATATTGGTTGAAATATAGTGTTCCAGAAAAGACATCTCCTGCATCTAAAAGCAAAGAGTTTTTGTTTTCCTTTCTTACTTCTTTAATAGCTGTAATTCGCCTAGCGATATTATCCAAATGTGCATGTGTATCATTTGTATGCATGACTGTTAATTCAAAGTTCTCATTAGTAACAGTAATTGTTTTGGTTGCCGAAGTTTTAGTAGCTTTGTGAATTAATGTTACGTCTATTTGGTCTCCTGCTTTCAGGTCATTCGCTCCATCAACTTTTGATAATACGAGTTGACCATCAGTGTTTGAAACTTCTTTTGCTCCTTTAACCCTTACTTCAATAGTCTCAAACTTTGTTACATCTTCACCATATTGGTTAACAACCTTATATCCAACGCTAACTTGCCCACCTACAATTGGAGCTTTCTCAGAAAGGATTTCGATACCTTTTACTTTTTCATCTTCTGTTTTAACTGAACCAGAAACTACTTTGTCTTGAGCTAAACCAGATACGTTAACTACGTATTCACCTTTTGTAATTTTAGATGTAAGTTCGATTGTTGCTGTTTTCTTGTCTTCGCTGAAAGTTACTTTTGAATCGTTAACTATACGTCCGTCCTTTTTCAACTCAAATAATGCTTTTGTATCATCAACAGCCTTGTTGAATTTAACTTCTAAGGTTTTAGAAGTGATCGCACTCACTTTCTCAACTTTAACTGTAGCTTCTTTAACTACAACTGTAATTACTAAGTCTTTTGCTTTGTTACCATTAGAGTCAGTTGCTGTGTAAGTTACTTTGTATACTCCGGCAACATTAGTATCAATTTTAGTCGCTCCTTTTGGCCCTTTAATTTTGTATGTTACGTACACTTTATTAAGCTTGTCTTCTGCCGTTACTTTAGGAAGCTTGAAATTTTCTCCCATTTCTACTTCGAATTTAACTTCACCTTTGTAAGTAAATTTTGGTGCTTCTTTGTCAGTTGCTTGGTCATATTTAGTTTGAACTTTTTTTGCATAGTCTTTAATTGCTTTGCCTAAGTCTTTTTTAGTATCTACTTTAATTTTCGAAGCAGTTTTAATTCTATCCGCTGCTGTTTTTGTATCTCCTTTATTCAGCCAGTACTCTGCTTTTTCATAGTAATAGTAAGCTTTGATTTCTCCTTGCAAAGCAGTTTTAGTAGCTGCTGTGAATTGAGCGTAAAGAAGTTTTTCAATTTTCGCACCGTATACAGTGTCTTTAATATTTTTGTCTGTTTTTTTAACAGAAGCATCAAGAGCATTGTATTTATTCTTTACATCTGTTGGCTTTTGAGCAATCGCAGCAGCGTTTAGTTTAGTGAGATCACTTTTAAGCGATTTTTTGGCTTTTTCAGCTGCTTTGTAGCCTTTTACATAGCCTTCAGCACGTGTGATATATTTTTCGTAACCTTTAAGTTCTTTGTAATAAGCATCTTTCTTAGCTTTGCTATTGCTTGAATTCTTTATTGAATTCTTCACATTCGTGTATTCTTTTTTAGCAGATTTAATTTGTTTTTCAACAGTTGTCACATTTGCTAATTTTTTAGCGTCGAAGTAAGTGCTAAATGGTTTTTTCATTGCTGCTTTTGCATTTTTAACTTGAGTGGCAATGCTAGTAGACGCCTCTGATTGTATTGGTGCAACAGCAGTGAATGCTGATGCGGCAATTGCAGTTGCCGTTGCTAGTTTAATTGCTTTCTTCTTATTCATATAGAATGTGTTCTCCCTTCCAATATCTAAAATAGTGCACTAGGTACTAATAGAGTAAAAAATAACAACGACTTACGAAACAAACAATTCAGCACTAATTAACCCCTTCACAACTCCTATTTTAAGTACCAATGTTAAAAACTAGTTCTATAAAACTATATAAACACAATCATTTTTTACCAATTTATCCTTGTAAATCTACAATAATACAATTATTTTGAAATTTCTACCTTTATTATAATAATTTTAAGTTAAAGTTTTTGTTATTACTTCCAATTATCTCTCTTATTAATCAACTATAATTTGTGATGATTTATTATTTCATTAATTAATATTTAAAAGAGTTTTGTTTTTATATGTTATCAATTTGTAATAGGAATATAGATACATAAAAAAGGCACCTACTACCAGTAGGTGCCTTTCCTTATTCATTTCAAGTATTTCTTCAAGATCGGTTTCATTTGATCGACAGCTAAATGGCTCCCGCCGCGTCCTTTTACATCTTCAATCATCCATGCCATAAGAAGTTCTGGATCTTCCGTGTCCATAGCGACGAACCAGCCGTTTTCTGTTCCGTTGGAGTTTTTGGAAGCCTTTATTTCAGCGGTTCCTGTTTTGGCTGCGATTTTGATGCCAAGATCATTTATGCCATGACCGCTTCCCTTAGGATGTTCCACTACTTGTGTCAACATCTTAGTGATCTGATTCGCTTGATCAGCTGATATGACTTTTTCTTTCCATATTTTCTTTTCAGTTTTATTGCCTGTTATTAACGAAGGCTTAAGGATGTTTCCTTCATTTAAGAATGCTGAGTACGTCATAGCCAAATGAAGCGTACTCATTTGAATTTGCGCTTGACCATATCCAGCATCTGCCAGGCGCCCTTCACTGTCCACTTTACCAATGCTCGATGCCTTGATCGGGTAGTCGTAGTCCAATGCATCATCAAAGCCAAATGCTTTGAGTCCACTTGTGAATTTGTCCTTACCAAGGCCAAGTGCTTTTTGGGCAAAATAAATATTATCTGAATAAATTAACGCTTTTTCCATATCGATTGCTACACCGGGATCAGCGACTCTTGTGATGGAATGGTCTTTCCAAGTCGACTTGGCCCACGTTTTCCCTTGGATATTGATTGACTCATTCGGATCCACACCATTTTTCAAAGCTATCGCCGCAGTTATTGCCTTAATAGTTGAACCAGGTGCAAAGGTTGAACTGAATCGATTCAGAAGCGGCTTATCCGGATCTTCTTCAAGCGCTTTTTGTTCGGCTTTTGTTATTCCGAATATATATTTGTTAGGATCAAATGACGGGCTTGAGACAAGCGCCAGCGTTTCGCCGGTCTTTGGGTCAAGTGCTGTAGCTGACCCTGCTTCTTTTTCGTATTGCTTAAAGATATCCTTTTGAAGCTCAGCGTCAATGGTTAATGTAATTGTTTCTCCTTCTTCAGCTGGCTTTTCAGCTATGACTTTTTCTTCGCCATTTTCTGTCTTAATATAGATTTTACCGCCTGGCTTTCCTTTCAGACGTTCTTCTAAAATTTCCTCGAGACCACGCTTGCCGATAACGTCACTTGCGGTATAGCCCTTGCCTTTCAATCTTTCCAGGTCTTCCGCTGACGCCTCACCGACATATCCGATTAGGTGGGCAGTTGCATCTTTATAGGGATATATACGATCCTCTGTATTATTGACCGAGACCCCAGCAATGCTTAACAGTTTTTCCAAGGTTGCGGTGTTATCGGATGACATTTTCTTGATAGGCACAAAATAGCTAGGCTGCACCCATGATTGGTTCAATTTCTGATTCACTTCATCCGTAGACATGTTGAGAATTCCAGCAACCTTCTTAACAGTCTCAGTTTCATTGGCCATTTTCTCTGGTACGATTCCTATTTCTGCAACGTTACCATTCATTGCAAGACCACGTTCATTTCGATCAACAATTTCTCCGCGTATTGCCGGGTACGATTCAACTGAAATTTTTTCATTAGCTTCTAATTCAGGGAAGATATAGCTTTCATCCCACTTGACGTACCAATTTTCTTCCTCATCTCCCTCTTCTTTGACAAGGGTTGCCTTATGATCAGAGCTAATCGCTCCCGCCATTGTTTCCATATCAACTGTATAGGCAAGATTTACTTTTTTTGCATCTTTATGATTTTTTTCTTCTTTTGGCTGTTTATAGTCCACTTTTAATTGGTCGACCTCAATGCCCTTATAGATTTTTTCATAGCGCTTCGCAAATTCATCTGCACTGACTTTTTCCTTTGTATCAGATGACAGATACTCATACATCTTCGTATAATCCTGTTTATTCCAAAGCTTCGTGTAAGTCGAAAAGCGCTCTTCTGGACTAGGCTCATCCGAGCAGCCTGCCAAAAACAATACGCTCATCAACAAAAAGCTGGAAACTAATGCTAGTTTCTTCATGATTTCCTCCTAATGAATAGTTAGAATGGTACACATATAGTTTATCAAAATATTAGAGAAATGGGGGAATTTGTATGACTAATTTCTTCATTTTACTAATTTCCCGTGTTTATGCTAAAGCAAAAGTCCTGTACTTAAGTACAGGACTCCTACAATTAAAGCATTTTCTTTTTTCGACTCCTTTTCTCTTGCAGCCATTTTTTCAGGAAGAAAAAGCCCAATAAACTGGAAATAACAAGACCAGTTGTCGTTACAAAGACGGCCACCCATTCATATATGGTGTAATTCAAATACTCTTTCCATGTTACTTTCCCTTTCCAATCTTCAATATATAGATTCATCCCGAAAATTCCGGAGATAACGGTGTAAATCGTGAGGATTTGCAAGAGATAATTACTGCTTTTCCCAGCTAGTTTATCCTGATTCAGATAGAGGTAGGAAAGTGTTTCCTTTACTTCTTTATAAAGCGGGGCAATCCTAAAGGTTTCATCCGTCATTTTAAATAGCTCTTTCCCAGTGGCCGTACTGTTGACTTCGGTAAATAAGTATTTTGAGGAAAAATCGGTGATCATGAAGATTAGCTGTTCTGTACTTGATTGGTCTTTTTCCACATCAATTCGGGAGTGTTCATGTGCCAATTTCAGAAGTACTATTTTATAATAGAAGTAAAGCAACACCGCATAAAAGTGCTGGCCGTACATTTCGCTTGCGAGTTGCTGTTCAAGCTTGCCTGTCGCTTTCGTGACACAGGCAAAATGATACACGCTTGTTACATAATAGGTTTCCTTCGCCCACCTGTCATACACCCTTTCCTGATAATACCGTTCGATGTAATCTGGATTTGTTGCACCGATATAGGGTTCACCATCACTATCATACCCATTCAGATCACTTGCACGGTACAAATCATTTTTAGAAATATTACGATACTCTGGGAGTGCAATATAGCTAATTACATACATTCTTTCATCGATAAAAAAAGGTAAGCTTCCGAAATAAGACGGATCGGCTTGTTCTTCGTCCATATACTCTTCCAGCGGTGGAAGTAACTCTTTGAAGATAAAATCCTTCACCTGTTTATATTTATTTTTCATACAGCCGATTTTCGTTTTCTCTTCGTCATCGGCAATTGGTTCGAGGATTCGGAACGTGTCGCCAAAATAGAGCACATCATTGTATGAAAGCCCCTCCGGCAACGTAACACGGAGATTCATCATGCCAATATGAAATGGGCATATAAAGATATCAATTGAATTAATAATAAAAGGGGTATTTAAATACGGTGATTCGAAGGTGCACCCAACATCCAGTTTTTTTGTAAAACGTCGCAATCCTTCCTTCTGCTTTGAACTGCTTGGAAACAAAATCGGCTCAATGTACGGCATAAAGTATTTTTCTAATTTACGGTGTAAAACTTTGTGGTCTCCATAAAATCCACCTTGCTGATTCATATCTTTCAAGTTCAAAAATACGAAATTGTCCTCTAGCAAATTTTCCACAAAAGTTTCAATCTTATTTCCCTCAAGTGTGAATGGAAAGATAAACTGCTGAAAGGAACACTTCGTAAGATCATTTTTATTATTTATCACATTCATCATCTATTCCTCCGCTTAAACCGGGATGGTCCAGGTTTAATTCATCTTGCTTCTTAATTTTTACCCAGGCATACAAAAACAAAACGAAACATATTGTAAAAATAAAGTGGACAAAGTATCCTCCAACAAAAAAAAGATCCCCCAAGCATGAGCCTGGGGGCCATCGAAGAGAGTCTTTCAACTCTCCTCACTTTAGGGTACTAGAAACTGATGTTTCTAATGAAAATCCGATATTCGGAACATTTTAGCATTTATTTTTAGTAGTATAAAACACGAAAATACACCCTATTTAAGCATTACAGCCTATTAGATGGTAATAAATTCAATTATACTGAGATTTTCAGACGAAAATATAACTATAGGAATATTTAAGTTTTCCCTACCTTATCTTTAATATACGGTCCTACTCATCCGTTAAATTCACGTTTTAGATGAAATGAAAAAGGGTAAAAACCCAGAAAAGGAACGACATCATGAAATCCAATAACAACAAATATCAATTCATATTAATTGAAAAAAACACCTCAAAAACAAGTGACAGAAAACGAATGAGTGAAAATGTCAAAATTCTCAATTAAACAGTAAAAGCTCATGACACGTATATGTCATGAGTTTTTACTGTTTAAAATGCAATTTCATTTCCCAGATGGTTGTGCCTTACGCACTTTTTGATACCGATTACGTCCAAAAAATGTTGAATTTTCTTCATAGATGTTGCCTGATATTCATCTACTATAGAAAATTCTTTAATATAAGCGATTTTTTCCTGTATATCTGTATCTATATTATCTTGGTTGTATCCTTTTTCGTTTGATTTTTTGCATGTGTATACCACAGCTTCACCGATCTTTTTGGTTGCCTTATCAAAATAAAAAGAAAACACAATGGCACATTCTTCATCGTAAAAAGAGGGCTGAACTTTCATATTAATATCAATCATTAACCTTACACCTCTCTCCGTTTTGTTATTTATACTATAACAAAATTAATAAAAGGAAATAGGCGTTCCAAACTACGCTTACGTTTCTTCTACCCGTACCAATTGGACCTTTTATTCCCAATCCGTAGATAATTATAACTAAAGGAATATGCGCAAAAGAATAATCTCCAAAAGAACAAAAAAAACATCTTCGAATGAAGATGCTAGAAAGAGCAAAATTAAAGTTCGATTCTTATTTATATAAGCCTGGAAGTTCTGCGTATAGGCCTGGTAATTCGTTTGGAACAATCACAAAAGCAGCGATGATAAGAAAAGATACGACTAATGCTTTAGTACTTTTTTTCATAGGTCATTCCTCCTTTTTTACAAAAAAATATTGGTTAAAATAGAAATTAATTCTATAGTTATATTTAACCACACTTCTTAAAATCATATATATCGACTACAGAATCTATTTAAACCGTTAAGGACAGGTACATACAGCTTTTACCGATTTTTCATAACAAAATATAACTCTAGGCATATTTTAAGGAGAATCAAAATGGATTTTTTTGCAGTTGGACAAAAAATAAAAGAACTACGCAAACAAATCGGACTTTCACAGGAAGAGTTAGCATCCGGTATTTGTACACAAGCACAGATTAGCAAGATTGAAAAAGGTGATGTCTATCCATACGCGTCCACTCTCTATCTAATTTCTCAACGCTTAGGAGTGGATGTGAATTATTTTTTTGATATTGGCATGACACCTAGACTGGATTACGTAGAAGAAGTGATCCATCAACTAAAAATAGCCAGAAGAACCCGAAATTATGAGGAAATGCAACAAATTGTGAAGACTGAGGAAAACAGTCCACTATTTCTTCAGAACAAAAAGAATCATCAGCTGATTCTTTGGCACAAGGGCATCTATGAATACGAAAAAAATAAAGATCTAGATAAAGCTATTGAATTTATTAAACAAGCCATTGCTATTACTCATACTACGGATAAAATTTATTCGGAACGGGAGCTCGAAATTTTAAGTAGTCTCGGAGTGATGTACGTAGCCGAAGAACAATACGAAAATGCGTTTGCCTTGCTTCAGAAGGCACTTGATCATTTGAAAGCCCTTCCTATCCTAACAGATAAGACGCTAAAGACACGTTTATCCTATAATTTTGGTAGAGTGTTAACACGATTAGTCCGATACGAAGAGTCTATTACATGCTGCCGCGATGCGATAAAATGGTGCTTGGAACATGATCAATTATATGCTTTAGCCGATTTACATTACCATTTAGGCTACAACCTTGAACTGGTAGGTAACTATAAAGAAGCAAAAGAATATCTAGAAAAGTCTGCATTTCTCTTCACGTTACAAAAGAATCATACATTTGCTACGTTTATCAACAAAAGACTGGATAGTTGGAAGAATGAAATGAAAATAAACTAAAACTATATTAAAAGGCCATTCCCCACACGGGAATGGCTCTTCACATTTACGAATTCACAAAGCAAATACACAAGCTCTCATGTCCATATTCCAAAACCTGTATTCCTCCATTTCAAATTCCAAGCCAAAATGAAGTATAATAAAGAGATGCTTCAAAAAACCACTCGGGAAATGGGATCTGACCCCTGTCCCATTGCTCAAAAACCCTGTACTTTCAAAGGTTTTCTGGTCTTTTTTATGGATGGGAAATAGGGTCTGACCCCCTCATTACGTATTCTTCGTAGTTTTGTGGGGTTTGAAAGTAATGAAGGATTTGTGTGGGGTTGACGTGCATATTTGGTTTCCCTATTTGGAAGGCTTTATAGCTGCTCCACTTATATTCAGCGGGGTTTTTGACGATATTGGCTTTTACAGGGTTTAAATGAATATAACGGCTTGTAGCAGTGAATTGTTCGATTGATTCGATTAAGACGGAATGATAACGGCCTTGGAAAAGGTGTCCATCGTGGTCATGACGCCTATTGAAGGAGATAGCATAGCGGGAGTTCAACTTATGCATAATATCGCTGATGGGGTGCTGCATCGTTTCGAGGAGAAGATGAACATGATTGGTCATTAGGCAATAGCTATGAAGCTCGAAGAAATATTTTTCTTTCGTTTCCTTTAAATGATGCAGATAACGAAGTCGGTCCTTGTCGTCTAAAAAAATGTTACTGTGGCGATTGCCACGGCTTGTAATATGGTACATCGCACCAGGGTACCATATCCTCGGTTTACGAGGCATAAAACATCATCCTTTCCTATTCCGGGGAAATAGGGTCTGACCCCTATCCGGTGTTGTTAAAGTACTGATAGATCAATGATAATACAAAAATATAATTTCGGGAAATGGGGTCTGACCCCTAAAGGAGGAGAGTATGGAGCGGGAGTTGTTGTTTGTTGGGGAGCGACTGGCAGGATTTTTGGATGCCGGGAATTCGGATGATTCGGATGTGGTAAATCAAGGGCTTCAATTGTACCGTCAGGGGCTTGTTGATCTTAAAGAGGAAGCGGTGGATACAATTACTGCTGAGGTGCAGGATGTCACTCGCTATAAGGCAAGGTTGAATCTTCTCTTCCCTCAGGATGGAAGCTGTACATGTGATTCCAGGTTTATTTGCCGGCATCAAATGGCGGTTTTCTTTTCTGCGTATTCGGAATACGCTAGTGTTTCCGATTGGTTAAGCGAATGGAACGCACCAAAGAATACCACACCCGCCCAAGCTTTACAGCAAGTAAAGCGGGCAAGTGAATTACTTAAACAAGTAGAGGAGAAATCCATTATCTTAGATAAAAGCTATCCATCATGGAAGCAATTCGTGAACGATACCTTCACGGAACAAGTAGAGCCTCATTTAGGCGCACCAACTTATGTGATTGAAAATCACATACAGACCTACTTTAAACGTCTCAGCTCCAAGGCCCCCATGGAACGGGAATGGAAGCTACTTTATCATTTTGTTACACAATTTTGCACAATGCAGCTGACACTGAGAATGATTCAGTTACATAAAAGTCAGACGCAAACGATCCGTGTCTTTTATGCACTGGCCGTCGATCTTGCAGAAGAGCTGCATGAAACGGTACAGCCGCTTAGTCGACAGGCACGCCCCTTTGCCTTTGATCCTTTCGTTTTCAGCATCAAAGAAGATGTAGCGAAGCTACTGAATGGCGGGGAAGGCCTAGAATATGAAAAGATCGATCTCTATCGGGAGATTTGGAGCTTTTTGTTCACCACGTCCTCATGGCGTAAAAAGGAACTCGAACGGGTCAAGAAAGAACTTCCAGAACAGTATTTAGGTACGACTGAGCGTACCTCCTATTCTCTAGCAGCGATTCACCTATCCCTGCTAGAGAATCAGGATCATCAGGCGATTGAACTTCTCCATGAATTGAAGAAGGAAGCCTGTCCGTATATCTTTTATTGGCTGACTCTCCTGTCTGAATCAGACAACCGTTCACGGGCCATTCCTTTCATTGAGTTCATCATCGCTCATGTACAGGAGTTTTTGGAGGATCTGTCTGATTATTATCAGCGGGTGGATTTCGTTCGGACCTTTACGACTTTGATTAGCAGCTGCTGCTATAAGTTAAAGCGGACCGATTTGCTTGAAAAATTTTACCGGGCTACCCTTCCACACAGCTATTGGAACTACGCAAATTTCCTTTTTGAACAAGGACAATATAAAAAATGGGTGGAGATGCATATTTACTCAGATATCAGCATTGATTTAATCAGCAGTGAATCCATTAAAGAAGTGGTCTCTAAGGAACCTGAACTAATCCTGCCCCTTTATTACCATGCGGTTCAGGAAAAAGTGTCCTTGAAAAACCGTCCTGCCTATAAGCAAGCTGTTCGCTATTTAAAAAAGATGCGCACTATCTATAAAAAGAGTAAAAAAGAAGACGTATTCGAACGCTATATTCTATATGTAGCCGATTCAACGAAACGGCTACGCGCTTTCCAAGAAGAACTAAAAAGGGGTAAGCTAATCGATGTTTAATCCAGGAAAATTAAAAATCAAAATAGCGGCTCTCGAAAACGGAACCTACGTCCTTGGTGTCGTCAATGAAGAGAATAGCTTTCTCAACACGAATTATATTCGCAGACTGTTATTTAATTGGGATGACGCCAGCTTTTACGGTACTAAAATGACGACCGATACGATAGAAGGAAATCCAGTTTTCATTCTTGACGCTTGGGGTCTGCTCAATTTTTTTGCGAAGGAAAGCTTTAACTCCTTCATTGAATGGGAGTGGTCCGAGATTTCCTCCCTTTGCCTGTCTGCAGCACCTGTTCTCCATGAATCCATTGAAGCAGGGATTCCCGTACCGGATTTCACTAATTTACAGTTGGACTCAATCGGCTGGAAGCTGCCGGAAGAAGTAGAGGAGGAATTTGTTCCTTCCTTTTGGGAAGAAGAAATCTCCTTGGACCTTCCTACACATGAAATGGAAACCAATCGAACTTTTATCGAGAAGTGGTATAATGGTGCCGCGAATATGTATTTAAAAAACTACTCACCGATGCAGCATAAATGGAGCGAAGCTGTCGGAGCATTAAAGGATTCACGACTTTCTCCTGAAGAATTGCAGGCCTTTTTCGACAAAGACAGCTGGCAGGAGTGGCTCGGCGCCCAGCATGATCCTAAACCATTCACTATAGGACTTCGGTTAACTGAGCCCCCGGATGGTGATGGACCTTGGATACTCGATGTCACCCTTCGTTCCAAAAGAGATGAGAATATCATCGAAACATATACAGGAAAAAAACTGCCGCGTGGCTGGAATAAGTACGCAAGCGATGTGGTGCGTGCTACTAAACGCTGGCAACTCGTCGTGCCCTGGCTTGGAGAGAATGGTCGTCTAAAAAGAGAGCTTTCGGAAACCGACGCATGGGAGTTTTTGACCGATGCTAGCGAAAAATTACTGTTTCTTGGTGTTGAAATTCTCCTTCCATCCTGGTGGCTAGCCCTGAAAGAGTCCACTCTCAAGGTGAAAGCGAAAGTAAAAAGCCAATCGAATCGGGGCCCCTCTTACGTTGGCCTTAAAGCTTTAATGGACTTTGATTGGCGGTTCTCCCTGAATGGTAAAGAGCTCACTGAGGCGGAGTTCGAGGAGCTCGTCAATGAAAAACGCAGACTCGTTTATATTCGTGGCCAATGGGTTAAACTCGACCCAGCTTTCATTAAGCAAATTCAGGAACTGATGGAAACAGCCAATGAAAAAGGTATTCAATTGTCGGATTTGCTGCAGCAAGAGTTATTGAACAGCACAGAAGTGGATGGCGATGATGATTCAGAAAACGACGAAATGCTCCGAATTCAATTTGAATTGAATCAGGAGCTTCGTAAAATGGTGGGAAGACTGCAGGAAACAAAAAACATTTCCATCCTGCCCATTCCTAAGACACTTCAAGGCGATTTGCGTCCCTATCAAAAACTCGGCATGAGCTGGCTGCTTTTTTTAAGAGAGCATGGTTTTGGAGCTTGTCTTGCAGACGATATGGGGCTCGGGAAAACCGTTCAGATGATTGCCTACCTACTTCATGTGAAGGACACTGAAGGAGCCCTTAAGGAGCTCCCTATTGCCTCGAAGGATGAACAAAAGAGTGAACCGATCATTGTCGACGAAGAAAGTAACACGGAGAGCAGCGATGAGGTAGAAATAATTACCTCCATTCCAGAACTTGTTTCAGTTCAATCAGCCCTTATCGTCTGTCCAACATCCGTTCTTGGCAACTGGCAAAAAGAATTAGAAAAATTCGCGCCCACACTTAAGGTTCATCTTCATTACGGATCTAATCGAGCTAAAGGTGAAGCCTTTGCTAAAAAAGCAGCGGGCCATGATATCGTTTTAACTTCATATGGCCTGACCCACCAAGATGTGGCTGAACTGTCTTCCATCCATTGGAGCAGTGTCATCCTTGATGAAGCACAGAATATCAAGAATGCCCAAACAAAGCAATCCAAGGCGGTTCGCAAGCTTAATGGCAGTCATCATATCGCCTTAACGGGTACGCCAATGGAAAACCGTTTAAGCGAATTATGGGCAATCTTTGACTTTATTAACAAAGGCTATCTTGGAACACTTGGTCAATTCCAGGAAAAATATGTGGCGACCATCGAACGTGAAGAACAGAAGGGTAAAATCAAGGAATTACAGCGCTTGATTCAACCATTCTTGCTCCGCCGGACAAAACGTGATAAAGAAGTCGCTCTGAATCTTCCGGATAAGCAAGAGCAAAAGGAATTCGTTCCGCTTACCACCGAGCAAGCATCACTGTATGAACAGCTAATCAAGGATACCTTTACTGATATCGAACAGCTGTCGGCCTTTGAACGAAAAGGTATCATACTGCAAATGCTTAATAAACTAAAGCAACTTTGCAATCACCCTGCTCTTTATTTAAAAGAGACGGAAAAAGAAAACATCCTGAAGGCACCTAACCGCTCTGGCAAACTTGAGAAACTGACTGAGCTTGTCGACGCTGTCCGCGAACAAGATGAAAGCTGCCTCATTTTCACGCAATATATTGGGATGGGCAAAATGATGAAGGAATTGTTAGAAAAACGGTATGGCTTTGAAGTTCCCTTCCTGAATGGGAGTGCGAACAAAAAGCAACGTGATGATATGATTACTCGATTCCAAGATGGAGATTTTCCAATCTTCATTCTATCGTTAAAAGCAGGTGGTACAGGACTTAATTTAACAGAAGCAAACCACGTCATTCACTATGATCGCTGGTGGAATCCAGCTGTTGAAAATCAAGCTACAGACCGTGCCTATCGAATTGGACAACAGCGGTTCGTTCATGTTCATAAGTTAATATGCACAGGGACACTGGAAGAAAAAATCGACCAGATGCTTGATAAAAAGCAAGCACTAAACGACGAAATTATCAGTAGTGACAACTGGATCACTGAACTTTCCACAGAGGAAATAAAGGACTTAGTTGCACTTCAATAATGTACTCACACTCAAAAAAACCTCTCACGATACGAAGAATGAATGAGGGCAGGGTGTTAGCTTATTAAGACATATAAAAAAAGGGAGAATACATATTCGAGATGTATTCTCCTTTTTCATTCAAAAAGCGCCGATTAATACTGCAATTTTTACCTCTTAAAAACCTTTCATAGCTAGCAAACTAGTCTATAACTTTCTCGGATCCAGTTTATTTTAAAGCAATCCTTTGACCCTGTTCATTCATCAAGGAACCCTTCTTCTAATAGCGTAAGGAATGATTGCAACACGGAAGATACACATCTGGATCTATGATAGATAGCATGACTCTTTATAAATCCTGGTACTTCGATTGGCTTGAACGCAAATTGGTTTTTTTACAATTCTCTTTCGCAACACGAAGGCACTAGTGGAGAAGAATATCATTTAGAAAGAAGGGGTTTGAGTTATCACCAGAACTGGAAAGGGAGATAATGAAAACAGATCAATACTATCCTGTAAGGCTAAAACATGAATTTGCATAGTTTTAACTGCAAATAAGAAAGGGAAAATTGCATTTCCCCCTTAAATATAGATTACCCAACTGGGTAATCTACTTCTTTTCCAGATTGGTTAAGTTCGAATTCAGATGCCATTTATCTGTTTCAAAACATCGATTTCACCATATAGAGAGCCGTAATCCAGATGATGATTGCAGAGGTTTTATTTAATATTCCAAGGAATTTTCCAGATGTATCAACCTTTTTTAGCAATCGTCCCGCAAGACATAATCCATGGAACCAGCACCATGATACCACGATGCATGTTGCCGTGAAAATCATTTTATCCGTTCCGGAATAAACAAGTGAACTCGAACCGATTACACCTATCGTATCTAAGATTGCATGTGGATTCAGTAGTGATACGGATAAAGCAAATACAATTTGTTTTTTGGTGGACATCTGTATAGTTTGAGCATCTGACCGTGAGTTCGCTTTGGCAAACCAAATCTGAAAACCCATATACAATAAAAATATAACTCCGATTATGATTAATGTAAGACGCAACCAATCATATTGCATGACAATCAACGAAACACCTAGAATAGCTAACAGAATGAGTACTGTATCACAAATGGCAGCTGTGATCGTTGCAGGCAATGCTTTTTTTAAGGTAGGTTGGGTTGCTCCTTGATTAAAAATAAATATATTTTGCACTCCTAATGGCAGTATCAGCCCTAATGCCAATAACAATCCATGAAAAAATGGTCCCATACGAATACCTCCCTCCATTCATATTCAGTATAATGAAAAAAACAAGGGGATTGACCATCCATTTGGTTGGTTTTCAATCCAACCAATTTATAATGAATATAGAACATGAAAGGAGTGGTTTTCGTATGTTTATCGAATGGAGACCAAACCGGCCGTCCAACCAATCTCTTCACCAACAAATAGTAGATTGGATGAAACAACAAATTACACGAGGGGAATGGCCAGTTGCTACCAAGCTTCCATCACAACGCTCATTGGCCGATTCTTTTGGCGTAAACCGAAGTACCATCATTACAGCTATAGATGAGTTGATTGCAGACGGACTATTAGAAACTAAGGTTGGGTCTGGCACATTCGTTTCGAATAACACATGGAATGTGCTCGTCTCCAGCAAACAGCCCGACTGGAAAAACTATGTCCGGAATGGCCTTCATGAACCTAATTTAAAAACGATTCAGGACATTAATCAGTATGAAACAGACATTGCCATCATCAGATTAGGCACAGGCGAACTTTCTCCATCTCTAT
The DNA here is from genome assembly GCF_001273755.1 of Peribacillus butanolivorans. GTDB lineage: Bacteria > Bacillota > Bacilli > Bacillales > DSM-1321 > Peribacillus > Peribacillus butanolivorans. The sequence goes on along the minus strand of NZ_LGYA01000005.1, from coordinate 261,445 downwards.
TGCCTACAAAAAAAATCGAAAAGACGTTGCAATCCACTTCTTTTGATGCCCACTCATTAGGTTATTCTGAACCCAAGGGTGATAAAAGGCTTCGCCAATGTATAAGTGTTTATTTAGAAACAAAAGGGGTCAACGCAAGCCCCAGCTCCCTCATGATCGTTTCTGGTGGGCTTCAAGCACTCCAATTGATTTCAGTTGGTTTACTTCAAAAGGGATCAATGGTTTTACATGAATCCCCTTCCTATATAAATTCTGTTCATCCTTTTCAATCTGCGGGTATGCACTTAGTAGGCTTATCAAAACAAGGCCGAGAAAGTATTCCCACACAAATAAAGCGCATCAATGGAAGGAAGAAAGCGTCACTGTTTTATACTGTTCCAACGTTTAACAATCCAACCAATACTACATGGACAAAAGAGGAAAGACTAAACCTCTTATCCATGTGTAAAAAAGAACAGATTCCGATTATTGAAGATGACGTATATAGTGACTTGTGGTTTGAAAAGGAACCGCCGCTACCTATTAAATCCCTTGATACAGATGGCCTTGTATTGCACATTGGCAGTATGTCCAAAACATTAAGCCCCGGATTGCGCATCGGATGGATTGCTGGTCCAATAACTGTGATTGAACGTTTAGCAGATATTAAAATGCAAATGGATTACGGGTCCAGTGCTCTTTCCCAACACCTTGTGGCAGAATGGTTAGCAAGTGATCAATATTCAAAGCATTTAGAGTGGCTAAGGCATGAGTTGATAGTACGTAGAGATTTTACATTAACTCTTCTCAATCAATATTTTAAGGGACTGGCTGAATGGCAAATACCTCAAGGCGGATTTTATATATGGTTAAAATTATGTAAACCAATTGTGAATCCAAACCTTTTCAAGCAAGCGCTAAAGGAGAACATACTCCTTAATCCGGGGTACATATATGAACCAAATAACAATACACATTTACGGCTTTCATATTCTTACGCCTCGGAGGAACAATTAGCTTATGGTATTCAAACCCTCTCAAAGATCATTCGGCGGTTGATTTAAATTCTTGAAGGATTCAGAAAGCCGACTCATCATGTTGAGACATAAATGGGAGCTGCCTGCAGCCCCATTCTTATTGACTGAACAATCAACAGGCAGTGGTAAGGAATCTTATCGAATTACTTCTCGAAAGTCACTAACCTTTCACTGCTTACTAAGAAAGTTAAAGAAGAGGATATCATGGAGTAGTGGCTTTCCTTTTTGCGTCCCACTCTTTCGGCCTGACTATGAAAAAAGAATGGTAATTTCCATGATTGATCATTATATGCTCTAGAATTGTAGTAAGCGCCTCTCCCTTATTCAGCTGATAATCCTCTGAAATTTCCTCAATGGTGATTTTTTCTTGATGAGGGTCATATTTGATTGATGTTTTAGCAATACCCTTTTCAAATAGCGAAAGGGTAACCTCCTGACAAAGCGGATAATCGTGATAGGCTAAATCTGTGCGGGGTACTTTTTCAAATGGAGAATTAACATGTTGAAGTGTATCAAAGAAACTCGGTTTTGTAATTGATAACTGGTCACTTGCTCTTTTTTCAAATTTAATGGTAATTCCGCGACTATATACCTTTTTGTTCAAACCCTTTTTATAATTCATAGATACCCTCCTATTTAGATTGGTTCTTTATACCTAATTCCTTTATCTTCTATTATATTCCTGCCAGAACCCGAAAATAAATATTTTCTCTCATAGATTTCGTTATTGGCATGGTGAAAATACCATAAAGCTACTGAAAGCTTGTCGAAGAAATAAGCTGCTCAAACTTCACCTTTTGAAAATTCCACAGAAATTTTTATCATAGGTCTAATACGAAAAAACAGCCCCCTTGGATAAGAGGGCTGCCTTACGTTTATTTTTTGGCTTTTTGAATGTTGAATACTTTCTTCGATTCATTTCCGGCAAGATCGGTTACCTTAAATTCAAACTTATTGTTGCCTGGTTTAAGCGGTAGTTCCAAATCCTCTATCTTCTTCTTATAGGAACGCATTTTGTATGGTTCCTTGAATTCGTTATAGAATACTTCGCTTCCGTTCAAATAAAGGCGGATCTCATCGAAATTATCCTCTACTGTCACGTCCACTTTTGGATTTGACCCTTTGACTCCCACAGTTGCTGGCACACCTTTAACCTTTAAACCTGGTTTTGTCGCATCAACCATTATCGTCCGCTTAAAGGAAACCGTGTTATCCCATTTGTCTGTTGCTTTAACAGTAAAGCTTTGGACGCCATCCCCAAATTTCTTTTCAATAGAGAATTCATACTTATTCTTCGTTTTGTTATACGTTACAGGGACCCTTTTATTGTCGATTGTAAATTCCTTTATTTCCGACGCTTCTTCAATTTCACCTGTTATTTTGATTTTATTTTTATTGTTCACGCTTAAGGCTTCAGGACTTTTGATCTTAACTGCTGGTGCATTATTATCGATTGGAGCTGAATCAGTGGCCAATTCGGTTTCAGCTGCTTTTTCATTACCAGCGAAGTCTATTGCCACGACCTGTACCTTTTCCCCTCTTACATCAGGTAGAGTGAATTTTTTCGTATTCGCTGCAAGGGGCTCTTTAAGGATAGATTCACCATCGATTTGTACATCGTAATAGGCAATTCCTGAACCATTTAAATTATCCTTACCTTGGATGGTTAACACCTTACCTATTTTCGAAATCTTAACTGTCGGCTCTAAGGTATCTACTTTGATAGGCATTTTATACGTCTGCCATTTTGCACCCTCGTAATCTATCATCGCTTTGATTTCAAAATAATAGACTCCATCTTTAGCGAGTGCATTATTAATTTTACCATCCCATTTACGGGCAGGATCAAGAGAGTAATAGGACCCTTCTCCGCCATCATAATAGTCCTTACGCACATTATTCTCAGTTCGAAGTTTCCGAACTGATTTGTTTTCACCATTCAATATATTGAATTCTACCTTTTTCGCATTCCTTAAGAATGATAGGATCGGCACGAAGTCATCCTGTGCTCCATCACCGTTCGGGGAAATCGCAATATATTTACTATTAAATGTTTTTCCTGCAGGGTCGTACCCAAGATATGTGAAATCTTCATCTGCTGTCGAAACTCCTCCTGCCATGCCATAGAACGACTCTTTATCATACTTAGTTCCATCTAGGATCGGGGCCTTGTCCCATTCTCCTTTAAAACCTACATACGGAACATGGAGTTCTGGTTTTGTGTCAGTTGGATCCTTCAGTGTCACGAACCCTTCAACAAAATATCCATTTGGGAAGACCTTGTCAATGTCTACAAGAGTCTGAAGATCATCGCCAAGTACTTTTGCATTGGATATGTCCACTTTCACTTCAAATGTAACCGATTTTTTTGCAGGTACGGTAATCTTGTTTGTATTTTTATTATTAATTTTAATCGAAGCGTTCTGAATTTCCTGTGCCTCTAATTGGTTAGCGGAATAACCCAGTTGACCCTGGATAGCATAGTCTGTTTGGATATTTCCTTTTACATCATATTTGACTGCTTTGTTACTGAAGTTTTCAACCTTCAAAGTAAAGGCGAACTTATTGCCGATTTCCTTCATAGCAACCTTCGCTTCTTTCGTAAATGCCTCCGTCACGACAGCTGGTGTGGACAAAGCAGATTGTAGCTGCATGACACCTGCTCCTTGCCTCCGAGGCGAGTAAGGATTTTTCCAACCAAGAGCATTATTGACGACACCTTGATCCGTTAATGGCTTTGAAGTATTCATCATCAGGTTCTTAGCCAAATTCGCCCGCGCAAATCCATTTAGTTTAAATTCTTTATCCACTCTTTCAAGAACCAGTGCAGAACCCCCGGATACATGCGGTGCCGCCATCGAGGTACCACTCATCATGCCATATTCATCATTGTTCAACGTCGAGTATATTTGTCCACCTGGAGCTGTGATTTCTGGTTTAAAATCCAGATTCGGTGCGACACCCCATGAACTGAATGAGCTCATTTTCCCTGCTTCGGGATTTACAGCTTTTGTCTTATCACCATTAAAGGTAACCTTCACCTTTTCCCCTTCAGTTATGGCTGTTTTCATCTTTATTCCATCCGATTTCAACATAAACAACTGCGGAATCGTTATGCTTGGATCTGTAGCCATAGAAATATACCCATCAGCATTGTTAAAAATAATGACTCCTGCCGCTCCTGCTGCCTGAGCATTTTGGGCTTTTTCAATAAAAGAAAGCGTGCCGCGTTCAATAAGGGCAAACTTGCCTTTCACATCCACTTTCGAAAGCTCCCCTGGCGTCCCAAGACCTGCAACAACCAAGTCATATGTTTTATCCTTTAGAGCATTGGGATGTACGCTTGAAGCCGACATGAACGGTGCTTTCCCTTCCTGCCCTTTAATATCATAAGTAGCCGCATCTAAATCCATGAAGTTATTCTCGACGGATGCTACTTGTACCGAATCATGAGCAAGTCCAGGTGAACCTGAAACGCCGATATCCGGGTTTGAGGCCGTTGGGTTTGCAAACCCATTACCAAAATGAGCCGAGTTCCCTGCTGAAATCGACATGAGTATCCCATTATTCACAGCTCTCGAAACCGCCTGCTGCTCAGGATCTTCAGCTGATACAAAACCTGCAGTAGATCCTAGGCTCATGTTCAGCACATCTGCCCCAAGAATAATTGCATCATCAATTGCCTTAATATAAATATCGCCCCATGTTGTCTGCATAGCAGGGTCATTCCCAAATACCTTTAAAGCAAGCAACTGGGCTTCAGGAGCGACCCCTTTAATGCCGCCATTCTCTTCATCCCCATTGGCTCCTGCGGTTCCAGCTACATGCATTCCATGCATCGAAGCCTCTTCACCAAGATCAAGGATTTCTTCATTTTCGTCCATGTAATTGTATCCATAAGGTACCTTCGTAGTATAATAGTTACCTAATAGATGGCTAGAATCCTTTATTCCACTAATTTCACTTTCAGTCAGTTCTGCTTTATTTTCATCGCTTAGAACCATATCACGGTGAGATGGGTCGATTCCAGTATCTATAATACCGACGACCATTCCTTCCCCTTTATAACCATACTCCCGCCAAGCTTCCTGAGCCTGGACAAGTTCTTTACTATAAATCATCTCCGGCTTTTCAACAGGACGTTCATATTCATTCGCTATATGTACTTCAGCAACTTCAGGCATGGCTTCGACCTTTTTAATTTCGCCATATTGAAGCTCTGCACTGAAACCATTTACCACTGTCGTAAAGCTTTCTAGTTCCTTGAATGCTATTTTTTTCTCTTTCACTTTATTTTTCACTTTTTTCTGGTTGGCCAACTTTTCGGACTTTAATTGTTGCCTCTTATTTTTAGATAGCTCTTTAAAAAGTTTCCCTTCCTTCGAAGCTATTTCTATTGCCGGGGCTTCCTTCATCTCTACGATGACCCTTACCTTCTCGTTACTTTTGTATTTCTTTTCCGTTTCGTTTTTCTTTAACTTTAAAATACTTTCCTGATTCTTCTTTCCAACGCTCGATCCGTTCGAAGGATCAGGGAGCTTGGCTGCGGAAACGGTTGCCGTAAATACTAATAGAAAGATTGCTAGAATGGACAAGCTACGTTTAATCAATGAACTTTTCCTCCTCTAAAATAATCAATTTTTGGAATTTTCTTACTAAGTATAAAAGTATCACAACCTTTGGGGTGATTTTAAGAGATAATAGTCACTATTTTCCTATTTATAACTAGGATTTTGTTATTATTTTTCATATTTTAATAGATTTGTAAGAAAAACAAAAAAGATGGTGATTGTAAAAGAATCACCATCTTTTAACATTTAGTTTTTCATTCTCGGATCCAATGCATCACGCAGTCCATCACCCATTAGGTTAAAGCCGAGGACAGTTAACATAATCGCAAGACCAGGAAACAGCACCGTCCATGGTGCCTGAATGATAAATGACCTCGAATCGGCAAGCATTTTTCCCCACTCTGGTGCCGGCGGTTGTGCACCGAGACCAAGGAACCCGAGTGCTGCACACTCAATAATGGCAGTGGCAATCGCCAAAGTACCTTGAACAATAATCGGTGCAAGGCTATTCGGGAGAACGTGATGAAGTAGAATTCGGCCATCCCCCATTCCTATTGCCTTGGCAGCTGTTACATATTCCTCTTCTTTCACTGTTAATACCCTCGAACGTAAAAGCCTGCCGAATATAGGGACATTGACGATGGCAATGGCAATAAGTGCATTGCGAAGTGAAGGCCCCAATACGGCTACTACGGCAATGGCAAGCAATATACTTGGAAACGCTAGAATAATGTCAAAAACCCTCGATATGATTGTATCTATCCACTTTCCGTAATACCCGGCGATAATTCCTAGAAAAGACCCGACGACGACAGACCCGGCCACAGATAAAAAACCAATTCCTATTGATATGCGCGAGCCATAGATAACCCTACTCAAAATGTCACGGCCAAATTCATCCGTTCCAAACCAATGTTCTGAAGATGGAGACAGATGTTTATCACTAAGCTTCTGCCCCTCAAATGAATAAGGTGCAATAATCGGTGCGAAAATAGCGATTAAGACAAAAAATAAAACAATACCAAGACCAACAAGGGCTATCTTATTTTTCTTAAAGCTTTTCCACCCTTCCTTCCAGGGAGAGATGACTTTTTCCTCTGTCTCTTGGGGATTAAGGATTGGCGATGTATTCGTTGCTATTTCAGGCATGAGCTTCCCTCCCTATTTATTTATACTTAATCCTAGGATCAATCGCTGCATACAACAAATCCACAACTAGGTTAATCATGACAAACAAAAAGGCGATGATGAGGATTCCGGACTGAATGACCGGATAATCCCGGGAAAGAATTGCATCATAAATGTATGTACCGATACCTGGCCAACCAAAAATGTTTTCCGTTAAAATAGCCCCTCCTAAGAGCAACCCTGTCTGTAGGCCGATAACCGTAACCACTGGAATTAAAGCATTCTTCAAGGAGTGCTTATAAACAACCCAAAACATTCTCATTCCCTTGGCTCGAGCCGTACGGATGAAATCCGATCTCATTACCTCTAACATGGACGAGCGTGTCATCCTTGCAATAATCGCCATCGGAATGGTAGCAAGCGCGAGTCCCGGTAAAATTAAATGCTTAACCACTTCGCTAAATTGGTCAACTCTTCCAGAAATGAGGGTGTCTAATAAATACAGACCCGTTATTGCCTCAACAGGATCCCTGATATTGTCACGCCCTGTCGTAGGAAGTAAGTCCCATTGAATCGAAATGATATATTGTTCCATTAGTCCAAGCCAGAATATCGGCATAGACAAACCAATCAACGCAATGACCATTGCTGCATAATCAAACCATGAGTTTTGGAACCACGCCGAAATAATACCGGCATTTACACCAATGACTACAGCTATAAGCATTGCAATCAAGGCTAACTCAATCGTCGCCATTAGATAAGGCACAATTTCTTCAGATACCGGACTCTTTGTTTTTAAGGAAACACCAAGATCGCCTGTTAACAGACCTAATAGATAATCCCAAAACTGAATAAACCAAGGTTTATCCAAACCGAGTTCCTTTGTCATTGCCGCAACTGCCTCTTTTGTTGCTTGCTGTCCTAAAATTACTTGTGCAGGATTTCCTGGAATCGCACGAATCATCATAAATACAATAAACGCCATTCCAAGTAATACTGGAATGAGGGATCCTAAACGCCGTACGGTATAGGAAAACAAAACAATCACCCGCCTTTTTACAATAGGGTCCTTTACATTCACCCTCGATTATTTTGAAATGCATTCCATAACAAAACCGGGAAGCATGCATAAATCCATACTCCCCGATTCGTACGGTTAATTCTCTATAGACACGTTAACTAGAGATTGAGAACCGGTTGGATGCGGAACGAATCCTTTTATTGTCTTAGTTCCAGCAAGTTGTGGTAAAGAGTGTACAAGTGGAACCCATGGCGCTTCTTCATGAATGATTTCCTGCGCTTTTCCATATAACTCATTACGTTTAGCTTCTTCTGCAGTAGATTGAGCTTCAATCAATAGTTCATGAACCTCTTCGTTTGCATAGCGAGCATAGTTATTTGATCCGATATTATCTTTATCCAATAAGGTGTAAAGGAAGTTATCTGCATCTCCATTATCGCCTGTCCAGCCTAGCATGAAGGATTCAGCTTCTCCTGCCTGCACTTTCTCTAAATATGCAGCCCATTCATACGAAACGATATTTGCTTCGATACCTACTTGTTTTAAGCTTGCTTGAATGGCTTCAGCTACTTTTTGACCATCTGGCATATATGGACGTGGTACCGGCATTGCCCAAAGATCCATTTTGAACCCATCTTCAAGTCCAGCCTTTTTAAGTAATTCCTTAGCTTTTTCTACATCGTAGTCATAGTCTTCAATGTTGTCATTGTATCCAGAAACAGATGGAGGCATTGGATTCTTAGCAGGCTCAGCTGTGCCTTCGTAAAAGTTATCAATGATTTCTTTTTTGTTAATTAGGTGTGAGATGGCTTGGCGTACTTCCTTTTTGTCGAATGGAGCTTTTTCAACATTGAATGCAAAGTAGCCGACATTCATGGATGGACGTTCGAATATTTGTAGTTTGTCATCCCCTGTTACTTTGCTAATATCACTTGGGTTTAACCCGTCCATTAGATCAACTTCACCTTTGATTACAGCATTTAATCGAGCAGAGTTATCTTTAATGACTTTAAACGTGATTCCATCAAGCTTTGGCAGTCCATCTTGCCAATAGTCATCATTTTTCACCACTTCAATCGTATCGCCTGGTTTCCATGATTTAAATTTGAATGGACCTGTTCCAGAAGGATTCTTACCGAAATTGTCTGCATCTTTTTCAAAGCCAGTTGGACTTGCTATTGCAAATGTAGGCATAGCAATATTTTTCAAGAATGGTGCCTGCGGACGATTTAAAGTGAATTCCACTGTATTATCATCAATAGCTTTTACCTCTTTGATAACATGGCCTTCATCACCTTCAAAGCCGCCAAACATAGAGGCATAGTATGCAAATTTAGCTTCATCCTTACTTTGTGCCCAGCGCTGAAAGTTTTTAACAACTGCTTCCGCATTGAAATCCGAGCCATCATGGAACTTAATGCCGGTTTTCAATTTGAATGTATATGTCTTTGCGTCATCGGAAACATCCCATGATTCTGCAAGACCTGGCTTTATTTCCGTATTATCTTCTCCGTATTTTACAAGGGTTTCAAAAACCTGCTGTGTGACGATAAATGATTCACCATCCGTTACTATAGCGGGATCAAGTGAAACTGCATCGCCGCCTTTACCATAAATTAATACGCCTCCTTTTGCTTCACTTGATCCCCCTTTATCTTCATCTTTCTCTTTGGTTGTAGATGAGGAACATCCTGCAAGTGCAAGTGAAAGCGCCAGGATAGTAGTTAACAATAAAGCCCATGTCTTCTTCATATTCTTCCCCCTTTATTTTTTTAAGAATTTATGTGTACGTCGTGTCAATTGTATAAATGACAAGCAACGTAGTGACCGGGTTTATGCTCATGCAAGACGGGTTTTACTGATTTGCACTCCACCATGGCCTGCGGGCATCTCGTATGGAAGGGACAACCGCTTGGCGGGTTAGATGGGCTTGGAACATCGCCCTGCAAGATTACTCTATCTCCCTTATATTCCACATCTGGAATCGGCACAGCAGATAATAAAGCCTGCGTATATGGATGAAGGGGGTCTTCGTAGAGTTCTTCACTTCCCGTCAATTCAACGATATGACCAAGATACATGACACCGACGCGGTCAGAGATATGCCTTACTACGCCAAGATCGTGGGCAATGAATAAGTAAGTCAGATCAAAATCCTTCTGCAAATCTTGCAAAAGATTCAACACCTGAGCTTGAATCGACACATCCAGTGCAGATACGGGCTCATCAGCGATAATCAGCTTAGGGTTAACTGCAAGTGCCCTAGCAATGCCAATACGTTGCCGCTGACCACCACTGAATTGATGTGGGTACCTTTTGGCATGGTAACTGCTTAAACCAACAACCTTTAGGAGCTCCTGCACCCGGTGTTGGCGTTCCTTTTTATCTTTTAAACCATGAACGATAAGGGGCTCTTCCAATATCTTTTCAACAGTATGCCTGGGATTAAGGGACGCGAATGGGTCCTGAAAAACCATTTGCATTTCTCGACGCATCTTTCTCATTTCACGAGAAGTTAAAGTCGTTAGGTCTTTTCCCTCAAAATAAACATTCCCTTCACTTGGCTCAAGCAATCGAAGCAGTAACCTACCTGTTGTTGACTTTCCGCAACCGCTTTCACCAACAAGACCTAAGGTTTCTCCTTTATAAATGGAGAATGACAAACCATCAACGGCCTTTACCTCCCCCACCGTCTTCCCGAGAATACCTCCTTTGATTGGAAAATGCTTCTTCAAGTTTTCTACCTTAACTAATGGTTGAGTCATGCAATGCTGCTCCTTTCCCATCTTCATACATCCAGCAGCGTACTTGCTGGCCGTTATCGAATTCCAGAAGTGACGGGGTCTCACTTAGACATTTCTCCAGAGCATGAGAGCAACGAGGGGCAAACTGGCAGCCCTGGTTGCTTGTTCCTGGCCTTGGAACATTACCTGGAATCGAGTAAAGCCGCTCTTTTTTTAGACGCATATCAGGAATCGATTGTAGTAAACCGACCGTATATGGATGTTTCGGATTTCGAAAAATCGTTTGCACTTGTCCTTCCTCTATTACCTTGCCGGCATACATTACAATGACACGCTCACACATTTGCGCCACAACGCCAAGATCGTGAGTAATCATCATGATTGCTGTATCTGTCTCTTTATTTAAGTTCTTCATTAACTCTAAAATTTGTGCTTGAATCGTCACATCCAAAGCGGTTGTCGGTTCATCTGCTATGAGAAGTTTCGGCTCACAGATCATTGCCATTGCAATCATGACCCTCTGTCTCATCCCACCTGAAAGCTGATGGGGATATTCATTGATAAGTTCCTCAGCACGTCCAAGCCCAACCAGCTTTAACATTTCCACGGCTCTTTGACGGGCCTGCTTTTTATTCCATTTTCTATGTATCCGAAGAGTCTCCACCAATTGCTCTCCAATTGTAAAAACTGGATTCAAGCTTGTCATTGGTTCCTGAAAAATCATGGCAATTTCATTTCCGCGAATCTTTCGCATTTTCGCTTCAGAGGCATTGGCGATGTTAACCCCTTTAAAAAGAATCTCTCCTTCTACCTTACCAGCCGGAGAGGGAACTAGTCCCATGATGGACAAAGAAGTTACACTTTTCCCGCAGCCTGATTCCCCAACAATCCCCAGCACCTCACCTGGATTGATGTGAAAATCAATGGAATTTACGACTGGAATTTCCCCATCGTCAGTACGAAAACTCGTTCGTAGTCCGTTCACTTCAATAATTGGTCCCTTCATTACATCACTTCCTATATATAACTATTTTACCAATTTAATATTATTTGATTTATTATTGCATCTAAATTGAAAATTTACAATATATTTTCTTAAAATTCTAATTTTTTAGAATAATAATTTTATTTTACATTTACCACTTTGTTGTACATATTTATTACATAAAGAAAATGACTGCGATTTTGCAGTCATTCAAAAGGAGGGAATCAAGTACCTTGATTCAATTTAGGGGGTAATCGGAGATACTTACGGGGGAAAAGCCAAATCGGCTTTGGGGAAATAATGGGAGTAAACGAGTCTTATATGAAGTAATACTTTTACGAAATTGTTTTATGTTGATGAAAAAGACGCCTGGTTCAAGAATAGAAATTCACGTTAGACTATAAACCAATATGCTCAAAATCCTTTGGCTTAACATCATTTTGTTTAGATCCTATGAATTGAACCTTCTCGGCGACAACTTCGGTAACATATACTTTTTTACCTTCTTGGTTTTCGTATCTCCTTGTTTGAATTCTGCCGGTAATGCCAATTAAGGCCCCTTTTTTGCAATACTGAGCGGTGTTTTCAGCTGTCTTTTTCCATATGATACACTGTACAAAGTCCGCCTCATAATCGCCTACTGTATTACGAAAGTTACGGTTGACCGCTAACGTAATATTGGAAACTGCCTTGCCATCCGGTGTGTATCTTAATTCGGGGTCCTTCGTCAGTCTCCCTACAAGGGTAATTTGGTTGATCATCTTTTCACTCCTTTCTCTTTAATATGCTTTTATCATAATGAATCTTTCATCAAATGGAAAATCGACAAAATAATCTGTGTCCACCCATTTTCTTGATAAAAACCTGATTTGTATTTACCTAAAATTCAATTTTTGCAATGGAAAGTAAGTAAAAAACAAAAAGAATACAAATTTAAATTTTTTGCAAATTTTTATTGTATCGTTCATAATTTAGACAATTGTTGGGTTTTCATTTCATTAAGGTACGGTTTTTTAGTATGATATAATTACCTTTAAAAGGATTAACAGGTTTAAACTTTCACGAACCCAATCAAATATCGGAAATCTAGGTTTAAGAGGGGTATTTTCCACCCTTCTTCATACAGGCAAGAAACGGAGGAATTAGATGAAATCGTTTAAATTAATTTCGTTGCAAATTGTTACTGAGGAATTACACTTAATTGATATTGTATTAACAGACGGTCTTATAATTAATAAAGAAAATGATGCAAGAACCTGGTTACTCGAAGCCTTTGTAGAAGAAAGCCACTTCAAAGAGCTTGAATCCTCACTTCCCAATATAGACGGAGAGGTGTTTATCCAAGCCGTTATTACAAAAAAGGACAATGAACCAGCTTTATTTAGCACTGTCCTACGTACCATAAGAAAAGTTGGCAACCATTATAGCCTATTATTTGTTGGACACATCCAAAAAACACGCAGCAAATATGCAGAACTTCTTCTTGAAGATTTGGTCCTAAAAGGTCTAGTCGGAGATGAATTAATAAATGAATTCAAGCAAAAAATCCGCTCTAAGCCTAAACTAGCCACGAATAAATAAGGTACACTTCCCTTTATTCCTATTTCCCCTCAAACCAAATACACACAAAAAAAAGACTGACCTAGACGAAAAAGGATAATAATCCTCTTCTTAACTAGGTCAGTCTTTTTAATCAATGCTAATTACTTTACTTGTTATCGTCATCAGCGTCGTTATCTTTGGTATTATCGTCATTTTCAATCATTCCATCATCATCTTTATCCAGATCATTTGCATCGTTATCGTTATCATTATCATCATTCACATTGTTATCATCATTCACATTGTTATCATCAACGCCATTGTTATCATCATTAATTATGTTATTATCTTCTGGAGCGGGATTGTTATCATTATTATTTGTTCCACACCCAGCAAGGAACATCACAGATAATAAAGATCCCGCAATTAGTGCAAAAATTCTTTTCATCATCATTTTTGGCAACCTCCCTTCTATCTTTTATTCCTTACTTATTTTGCCCGAATGTGAAAATAACTTGCGTCCTATTTTAAAATAGCAAAGAAGTCCGCTGAACTCATATTTATAACGAATGATTCGCATTAAAAAATGCCGGACATATATATGTCCGACATTCAAAGGGAGAATAAAAAGAAATTGTACTTAAAGAATTCAAAGCATTTGCTTCTTATATATACACCTATAAAGGCTTTTCAAAACCATTTTTATAAAAAAAGTTATATTAATCCAACTTTATCTTGAACAAGTATATTTTTATTTGTCTCCGAAGGCAAACATAATCTCTGTTTCACATGCAACCTCGCCATCTACCGTTGCCACCGCTTTCCCTTTACCCAATGATCCCCTCATACGCACTATTTCAACTTCAAGGCGTAGTTGGTCACCTGGTTTTACCTGCTTTTTAAATCGACAATTATCAATTCCAGCAAAAAACGCAAGCCGTCCTTTATATTCATCTTGTTTCAAAACTGCTACAGCGCCAACTTGTGCTAATGCCTCTACAATTAAGACTCCAGGCATAACAGGATAATCAGGGAAATGCCCATTAAAGAATTCTTCATTAGCTGTAACATTTTTCAGCCCTACAGCTCTTTTTCCTTCATCTATTTCAATAATCCGATCAACTAATAAAAATGGATAACGATGAGGAATGATTTCCTTTATTTGCGTAATATCTAACATATTTGTTCCTCCTATGACTTTAATTTTTTCACACTTAACGAAAACCCGCCTCTACCCTAAAGGCAGAGGCGTAGTTGCCATAAATATTTCTATAACAACGGCAACTACTTCGAAAAATATGGAACTATGCGTCTTTGTTTACAATATCAATAATATGGGTCCACGTTGATTTTTGAAAAACATCCGTTGCGTGTCCTCCACCGATCACACTGTAACCTAAAAGCGCCCCAGATAATACAGCAAAGAAAATTAATCCCATAACAATGAGTAAACGAAGCCAAATTGGCAAAAGACGCACCCTTATTCTACGTTTCTGTTTCGCTTCAACTTCCATTACCTCTTCATTAAGTTGTTGTCTCATTACACTTTTTTGCTCCATATAAGATGTAAAAGCTCCTTTTTCTAAGAAAACTCGCCGACTGATTTTCTCTCTTCTCATACTATCGGCAGCCATGTCGAAATGAAAAGCGCCAACAAATACCTTTGTTAAAGTATTAATTATAACCGATTTGTTATAAACTCGCAGCGAGGTATTCTTTATTCTGTATTCCTATTAATCAACGGATACCATTGATTAATCCGCTCATTTGATCAGCCATCGTTACGGCACGAGATTGAAACTGATAATGACGCTGAACATTGATTAAATCCGTCATTTCTTTAGAAAGATCGACATTCGAGGACTCTAGGACGCCTTGGCTAACAGCTATTTCACTACGTGAATCTCCTGTTAGCGCTGTCATTATATCATCTTCCGTAACGCCCAGGCCTCTCATGTTATCGGGAAGACCAAGTAAATTACCACCTAATTGGTCAAGGAATTGTGGTTTTTTTACCGAGACAACGCCGAGCCCAAAACTCTTCTCGCCAAATTCCTCCGTATCAACCGTCAATAAGCCTTTTTCCGAAACTGTGATTTCTTTAATACTCCCCTCAATAAGGATCGGCTCCCCATATTCATCAAGGACTCGATGCCCAGCAGAGGTAACAAGCAGCATTTGTTCTGGATTTTTCGCACTAGGGGATAAATAAAAAGCACCATCCCGTGTTAACCTTGTATTGACCCCTTTGCCATCCTGAACGCTTACCGTAAAGAATAGATCTTCCTTTGTGAATGCCACATCAAGATTACGGTCTGTCGTCTTTAAAGCCCCCTGTGCAAGCACCAATTGAGATTGACTTATCTTAGCACCTGTTCCCTGTCGAATACCAGGTGTTGTCAACCTTCCAATTTCCTTGGACTTACTCGGCTGATTATCAAAACTTTGCGTAAACAAGTCATTAAAACTCGTTTGGTTCTTTTTGTAAGCAGTCGTATCCACATTGGCAATATTATTGCTGATTTGATCAATTTTACTTTGAAGTTGGTTTAGTGTATTCGTCGCTGTTATCATAGTTCGATTCATAGACATTCCCCTTAAATGTTCAAATTCCTAAAGACAGTTTTCTACAAATCGTTTACTTAAAGCTTGCCAACCTCATTGACCGCTTTATCCAAACTTTTATCATAGGCTTGAAGGACTTTCTGACTAGCTTCAAAAGAGCGGTATGACGACATCATTTCTGTCATCGTTCTAGATTGATCGACATTCGAGCCCTCAAGGAAACCTTGTTTCGTAGAAAAACTAACCTCTGCACCCGCATATGCACTAGGTAATTCATCATCATTCACAACTTTATAAAGACCTTCTCCATCTTTCATAAGCTGTGCAGATGGATTATCTGAAAAACCAATGCCAAGGCGTGCCTTTTGAACATTTCCTTCTAAAATAACACCGTTTTCTGTAACGGTAAACTGATCACTATCAAGCTGAATTCGTTCATTATTCTCATCCAGTACATAATAACCCTTAGGGGTAGTCAAATACCCTTGCCCATCTAAAGTAAAACTGCCGTTACGTGTATAACGGAGTCCACCATCACCATCCTGAACTGTAAAAAGCACCGCCCCTTGCCGACCGGTTCCTTCATTGATTGGAAGATTTTCGTCAGCCAAGGCAAGATCTGTATTAAGCTGGGTTTCCTCTAGAGTACCTTGTGTAAATAAAGGATTGGTTTCTTGTACATAAACACCGGTACTAAGGCTCCCTACCTGAGAAAACTTCGACATGCTTAATTTGTTTTCTGTAGGAATCGTTTTACTATCGATGTTGCTGAGAAGCATTTCCGGAAAAGATCTTATACTCGTTTGGTCAGCTTTAAACCCTGTTGTATTTGCATTGGACATATTGTTTGTAAGCATTTCTGTACGCCTTTGCTGTGTAAGCATCCCAGAAGCAGCTGTATAAAAACCTCTTAACATCTTCTTCACTCCTTATTCTACATTACTTATACCGTTTGATTTCTTATATCTATCTTATCGGTTATAAACTTCAGTATCTTAAGGAAAAAAGAAAAGCATTAGGCAGAAGAATTTGTCTGTATTATAGGCTAGGTCAGATTTAAAGGAATGGTGTTAAATTTTCAACTAAAAGAAGAGGGCCTATTGCTCATCAGTACTAGAACTGCACGCACTTTCACTATGCCTCATGTTTGTCTGAACCTTAGACCCCTATCTTATAATGCAGATTTTCACGTCCGCTTTTTAATTGAATTTGTGCCGTGGCAATTTGTCCATATTATCAAGCATAATTCCAGTTCCAATTGCAACACAATCCATTGGATTTTCTGCAACAAGTACTGGGACTTTAAGTTCTTCTGCAAGAAGGAGATCAATACCATGAAGCAATGCGCCTCCGCCTGTTAAAATGACGCCTCTGTCAATAATATCGGCAGAAAGTTCAGGTGGTGTCCGCTCAAGTACACTTTTAGCAGCTTGTACAATGATAGAAACCTGCTCGCGAAGAGCTTCTTCAATTTCTTCAGAGTTGACAGAGATGGTTCTAGGTAATCCTGATACCATATCACGCCCACGAATATCAATGACTTCTTTACGTGAACCAGGGAAGACTGTTGCAACCTGAATTTTAATGTTTTCTGCTGTACGTTCACCGATTAGAAGCTTATACTTCCGTTTGATATAATGTAAAATTTCATTATCAAATTTATCACCGGCCATTTTAATAGAAGAAGACGTAACGATATCCCCCATCGAAAGAACCGCAATGTCAGTTGTCCCGCCACCAATATCTACGACCATGTTGCCGCTTGGTTGAAAAATATCCATGCCAGCACCGATTGCAGCTACTTTTGGTTCTTCTTCAAGGAATATTTTCTTGCCACCGCTCTTTTCTGCAGCTTCTTTAATCGCCTTTTGTTCAACACTTGTTACGTTTGTTGGGCAGCAAATTAAAATTCTAGGCTTTGAAAGAAAGCCTTTCACATTTAATGTATTTATAAAATGCTTAAGCATCGATTCTGTTACATCAAAGTCCGCAATGACGCCGTCTTTTAAAGGACGAATTGCGATGATGTTTCCTGGAGTCCGGCCTACCATTTTACGAGCTTCTTCCCCGACAGCAAGAACACGGTTTGTATTCTTATCAATCGCTACTACCGAAGGCTCATTTAACACAATTCCTTTACCTTTGACATGTATTAGAACATTGGCTGTTCCAAGATCTATCCCAATATCTCTAGCAAACATTTCTTAAATCCTCCTTGAATATCCTCACATATAACCTACTTCTGTCCTAATTGTTTATTTTACCATATCGTATTGACACAAGTAAGTATGAATTATAAATAAACACAAACATATACTATTTTTTCCTAAATAACCAATATGAAACATCATCAATACATCTAAATATATCCATAATCACTTTCTCATACTATTACCCAATAAAAAAATCCCGGCATGGAGATTCATAATCAAGGTTTTAGAAAGATGACACATTTTCATGTCCTCTTTATCTATTCCCTAATTTCTCGAATCACTTCCAAATACCGGAATCAATTTAAATACTTATTTAACGATTTCTTCTTCTCTTTCAGATCGTTTATATTTTAATTTTGTCGCTTCTCCACCTCGAAGGTGACGAATGGATTTATGATAATCCAATATATCCTTCACTTCGTTAGCCAAATCAGGATTAATTTCTGGCAGCCTCTCCGTTAAGTCTTTATGCACTGTACTTTTAGAGACTCCGAACTCTTTTGCAATGACGCGAACTGTTTTTCTAGTTTCCACGATATACTTTCCTATCTTGATAGTTCTTTCTTTGATGTAATCGTGCACACCACTCGACCTCCCCAAATTGGATGTGAGAAGTGTGAAATGAGATTCGTATTTTTCGAATCGAATACCGCTGCCCTATAAACAATGAAAGATAGAATTATTCAACTATTAGATAATTTGTAATAAACGATTCCTCACCTCAAACACTCTCTTTTCATGGTTTATAACATCTTATTAGCTTGGTTAAGAATATATGCCTAATGGGACATGTGAATTAGATTTATTTCTAAGATTTATCTGTTTATTTTCCTTAAAAACAAATTATTTCCCGAGAAATTTGTCGGAAGGGTGAGGGTTTCATCGTTTGAACCAATATTTCCTCGAAAGAAAAAAAGGAAGCCGTTCAAAATGAACGGCTTCCTTTTACCAAATTTTCAGTTGTTGTCATTCGAAACGCTCAAGGTTTATGTTTTGATTTTATTAAAAATCTTAATCTTAATTAGATTGATTTAACGAATCTTTCAAGGAATCGCTTTTCTCAGTAGAATCTTCACCTGGAGTAGAGCCTTCCTTATCTGTACCACTTTCTAAATCTGTGCCCTCTTCAGTTTCATCAACTGCAGGCGTTTCATCTGTTCCAGTTTCTGATTCGTCAATTGCTGGTGTTTCTTCTTTCTCAGTTTTAGATTCGTCAACTGCTGGTGTTTCTTCTTTCTCAGTTGAATCGTCAAGTGTGCTGCCTTCTGTTTCAGTTGCTGATTGAATGGCAGATGCTTGTTTATCAACAAAATCAATTGGATTTAATGCAATGTTATCTTTTCTGATTTCGAAGTGGACATGCACGCCTGCTTCTTCATTGATTTGACTTTTTCCAGCAGTAGCAATAGCTTGCCCTTGTTTCACTTTGTCACCAACCGCAACTTTGATATCTTTCACTGATTGATAACGAGTAACGACACCATCTTCATGCTCAACTTCAATTAAATTGCCAAGCAAAGCATCGTCTTGAACTTTCGTTACATTTCCACTTAGCGATGCTTTTACATCGAAAGCTTTTCCATCTTCCATTGCAATGTCTATACCTTTGTTTTGCTCATATCTATTGTTGTAGAAAACCAAAGCTTCTTCTTGTGCCTTTTCATCTGCATTCACATCATAGAATTGTTTTTTAATTACCGTTTTGTCGGCATTGGCTACAGGCATCTTGATTGTCTCAAGATTACTATTGACCTCGACTGAAGGCTGTTCGTAGTTTTTTCCTGTTTCAGCTGAGTCCTCTTTACCGTCATTAGCTGAATCATCAAAACTATTTTGTAATAAGAAGGCCGCGGCTAAGATTATGGCTGCACTTGCGATATAGATTGCTGATAATGCCCAACGTTGTTTAAGTATACGTCGGATTTTGGAAGTTGGTTTCTTTTCTTCCTCTCTCATATTAATCACCTCAGCAATCATTCTGAACATTTTGCTAAGATTATATACATTTTGGTAAAAAATTTTTTAGATTTATTTTGTGGAAAAGAAACCGATTTTATTCGTAGAATGGTAAAATGTTTTGTATCTTACTGTTGAAGGATGTTTAATTTATGAAAAAAGCCTTTAAACTCGTGTTAACGTTATTACCTTTTTTATATATGATTGCCATTTGGACAATGTCCAGCCTTCCTGATGATGTTATTCTTGATATCCCCTCATCATCAACGGACCGATTTATCAAAGAGGCACTTCATTTAGTCGAATTTGCAATTTTGTACATACTATTCGTTTCTGCTCTTGCAGCAAACCAAAAACTGAAGCCAACGCTAAGCTTGTTGGCAGCCCTTGTGGCAGGCTTATATGGTATTGTAGATGAATATCATCAATCTTTCATTCCCTACCGTTCCGCCACCTTAATAGATGTAATCAAAGATATCATCGGAGTATTGGCTGTCTATTTTCATGTTCACTACCACTATTTCAAGCACAAACGTGGCTTTTTAACTATTATAGAAAAATTAGGCGAAAAAAAATGAGAGATGGGGAATCCCATCTCTCATTTTTTCGCCGTCATTGTATTCATCCACTTGCTAGAAGACTGTACTTTTACCCCTTTATAGTAGTACTTTACAATATCTTCATAGTTTTTTCCTTCCCGGGCCATTCCGTTAGCACCGTATTGACTCATTCCAACTCCGTGTCCATATCCTTTGGTCGTGATGACAATTTGGTTGCCTTGGCGCTCCCAGTTAAAATCAGATGACTTCAATCCGAGCTTTTCACGAATCTGCTTCCCTGTCAATTTCTTTCCACCGATTTCAACTACACCTACACGATTACCTGATGTTCTTTCAATGACGGTCCCTATTGTTGTCCCTGATGATAGACTTACGCCTAGCTTCTTTTCAAAATCCGCAGCGTTCACTACCATTTTATTATAAAACTTTGGTGAATCTTTATCCCATGGACTGGATACACTTTTTAAATAAGGAAACTCTGCTTCCCAATAGTCCTCGGAATTCTCTGTATACCCATTGCTGGTTGAAAAAAAAGTCGCTGTAATTGGTTTTCCATTATAGGTTAGAATTTGGCCTTGTGTTTCCTTAATAGCTTTGTTAATTTTCTTCATCTTCCATTTATAATCAGAGCCCCACTGCTTTTTTAGCTCATCATTATTCATATAAACTTGATGCATTACCGTATCGCTCACATCTGCACCGTCTGGCAAGCCCATTCGATTATCGTTTATTAGCTGATCGACAATGTAAGTTCTGGCTGTCAATGCTTGGGCCTTCAATGCTTCTTCCTCAAAATCCGCAGGCATTTCAGCTGCAACCACTCCAGCCAAATACGATTCAATCGGCAGTTTTTGAATCTTTTTAGCAGATGTACGGTAAACAGCAACTTCAACGGCACTCATTTCATTTGTACTCACTTCTTTACCCTCTTCCTTTGCTTTCTGTTCTAATTGTTCGTCTAACTTTCCACTTGTCTTATCACTTGAAAATGGAAGCACAAGCACTGCTGGAATCATAATAATCACAAATGCTACTGCTATAAATAGTACGATCATCGGTTTGATAGCTTTCAAATCCTGGGCCTCCCTACACATGTTCTCTGCTGATATTCTCCCATCCAGCAGGTATCTCTACATAACATATGTATGTCGAAGGACAAGCTTTTATGAATAGAAAAACGACAGTTACTGAGTTAGAAGTTTTAATACTAGAACAAAACAAAAAACCCATTCACACTTCAATGACTGAAGCGAGAATGGGTTTTTTAAGATATCTTATGCGTTTAAATCGGCAATTTTTTTCGTTTCTGAAGGTACTTCTTCGTTAATACGCTCCACATCAGCACCTAAAGATGCTAATTTACCATGGAAGTTTACGTATCCTCTGTCAAGATGCTTTAATTCTGTAACACGAGTAATGCCATCCGCAACTAATCCAGTCAGGATAAGCGCAGCAGCAGCACGTAAATCAGTTGCAGCCACTTCAGCACCTTGAATATTAGTTGGTCCATTCACAATAACAGAACGACCCTCAATTTTTATATTCGCATTCATGCGGCGGAATTCTTCAACATGCATAAAACGGTTTTCGAACACTGTCTCCGTAATCATACTTGTTCCTTCAGCACGCAATAATAATGCCATCATTTGTGATTGCATATCAGTTGGGAAACCAGGATGTGGCATTGTTTTAATATCAATAGCCTTCAAGGTTTTTGGACCGATAACACGCAATCCATCTTCTTCCTCAAGGATTGTAATGCCCATTTCTTCCATTTTCGCAATAAGGGAAGTAAGATGTTCAGGCACAGCTCCTTGAACAAGAACGTTACCACCGGTAAGAGCAGCCGCTGTCATAAACGTACCAGCCTCGATGCGGTCAGGTATAATCGCATGTTCAGTGCCATATAATTTATCGACACCTTCGATTCTCATTGTACCCGTACCAGCGCCTCTGACTTTGGCACCCATTTTATTAAGGAAATTCGCAAGATCTACAATTTCAGGCTCTTTGGCCACATTTTCAAGTATAGTCGTACCTTCAGCAAGTGTTGCTGCCATCATGATATTTTCAGTGGCACCTACACTTGGGAAGTCAAGGTACACTCTTGCACCCTTAAGTCTGCCTTCAACTTCGGCATCAATGAAACCGTTACCGACCTTCACTTTTGCTCCCATCGCTTCAAAGCCCTTTAAATGTTGATCGATAGGACGAGAACCGATGGCACAACCACCAGGGAGAGCAACGCGGGCCCGGCCATTCCTTGCTAATAATGAGCCCATCACTAAAACGGAAGCTCTCATTTTACGTACATATTCAAATGGTGCTTCTTCTAATAACTCTCTTGATGCATCTACAGTTACTTGATTGTCATGAAAGGCAACATCTGCATTTAAGTTGCGCAATACTTCGTTGATTGTATATACATCGGAGAGCGTAGGAACATCTTTAATGATACTTTTCCCATCACTTGCTAATAATGTTGCAGCGATAACTGGCAAAACGGCGTTTTTAGCACCTTCTACTTTAACTGTCCCGCTAAGCCTATTTCCGCCGCGGACGATGATTTTTTCCAAAAGTATTCCCCTCCGCGTCCATTTTCTCTATATTAATATTCAAACGTTATGATTGGTGTGCCAACTACAAAGTTCGTTCTGTCACCCAATCCTTCTGTCCGTAGCCCAAACTGCAAATTTAATTTTTCTTTTGTCAAAGGTTGTTTAAACAATGTTGAATGTGCAGATATAGATGTAAAGTTTGTTTCATGCACACTCTCAATTTCCCTTGCTTGGAACATATCTAACAGATCTTCAGTTTTAGAGTTTAAAACCGAATCCATATTATCATTGATAGACCCTTTTATACAAGAAAAAATTGAAGGAGTTCCTATAAATAGGTCATTCACCCTGTTCTGGAACGTTGTTGTAAAGAAGGCTGAATTACCTTTTCTCCACTTTTGCCCCTTCACTTCGTAAATAACATAGGTAACTTTATCAAATTTCTCTTCCGTTGTCATTATTTTAATAGACTCGGTTAGACCTGAATCGACATTGTGAATTAACGCCTCAGCCTTCCAGCCGGAAGCATCATCTTCCCGGTACCATTGAAATTGAGGGTATTTTTGTTTTAAAACTGATACTTCTCTTTCAAACTCTTGTTTAGTTGCAATCTCTTTATTTATTTCTCTAGCATATACAGACCATTCTCCTATGTTTAAATCCTTATCCTGTTGTAGCAGTTCCACCAACTTAACTATATCGGTTTTACTTTCTGCTACAATCGTTCTATTCCCAATTAAAATCACCATCAAACCAAGAAATACTATGTATGTTAACATTTTTTTGTTCCAATTATGCATGTTAAATCCCTCCCCTTTTATACATTCTTTCCACAAGGAGAGAGTTCATACTTCGTGTTTTCCGACAATTGGTGACACCTCACTACCTGATATTATTAATAGCAGGGGAAGTATGGCGAATACAAGAGTAGAATCATATTTTGCTATAAGCAGAGTCTTACAGCTTATTAATCATCACTAAACATATATGGGAGTTGGTTCGCAAATCCCAGGTAGTCAAGGAAGAAATTACTAACAACTGAACCGATGGCAACCGTTAATAAAATATATAAAACCCTGGCCTTGATGACTGAATTGGATCTTAAAATTTTATCAAAGTGTAATGCCTGTAAAGCCCACCAGGTAACTGCAATGAAAAACAAGTGTGCAATTATTCCTGTTAAAGCCTGCTGTCCCATTGTTGAAAACATGTACATACCTCCTAAAAGACACCCGTCTTCTATTCTAACACAAAACCCCTTCGAATTTGGAATATAAAAGGAAGAATTGCAAAATATCTTTTTGAAACTGTAAATAGAGGCTTGATCCAATGGAACAAGCCTCTGATACAGGCATTATATCATTCACTCGAAATAAAGTCTGTAAAATCCCCAAATTGATTATGGAGAAAATCCAAGGCTAGATTAGGAACTATCCCGAAAAGGATGGTACCTACTAGGCAAATAATTATAACGGTGGACAGACCGGATCGAATTTTAATTACCTTGTCTGAATGAATGGGGCGGAAAAAGACTTGAACCAATAATCCAAAATAATACACATAGGACACAATTGTACCTGCAATCATGATCCCTGCAAGGACATAATGTCCAGGTTCAGTAATGAATGTTCCAAGAAAAATATTCAGTTTGCCGATGAACCCTGTCGTTCCAGGAATTCCAGCTAACGAGAGGATAAAGACAGTAAATGCTATGGCAAGGTATGGAGATCTCCCCCCAAGCCCTGCCAGAATACTTATGTCCTCTGAGCCACTTTGACTGGAAAGCAGTTGAATGACCGCAAATACGCCGATATTCATTAGTAAATATGCCAGTAAGTAAAACCAGACAGTATCCATTAAGAAGTAGCCACCGCCCATTGTCGCTACCGCTACAAGGAGGTAACCGGCATGGGCGATACTAGAAAAGGCAAATAACCGTTTTAAGTTTTGTTGTCTTAATGCAATTACATTTCCAATAATGATTGTCAGACCTGCCACAAAAGCTATATAGATATTATTTTTTTCCAAAAAGTCGAGTGCTCCGAATGTATCACCGGGAGCGGTTAGAAACAGTGAAAGGAAGATACGCAGGATGATGACGAATCCTGCAGTTTTCGAGATGACACTTAAAAAGGCAACCACAGGAGTAGGTGCTCCCTCATAGACATCCGGCGCCCACATATGAAACGGAGCAGCAGCAATCTTAAAGGATAAACCAACAAAAACCATGAAGAAAGCGAGACCCATAATGTATTGCAGCTGGCCATCCGTCATAGCGGCCATCGTCCGGCTCATCTCCCCTAGATTTACCGAACCGGTCACTCCATATAAATAGCTCATTCCGAACAAAGTGATTGCCGTAGAAATACCGCCGTTAATCACATATTTCATAGACGCTTCATTAGACTTTCTATTATGTTTACGTATTCCTACTAATATATAAGAAGAAAGTGAAAGTAGTTCTAGCCCAACAAACAAGGTTATCATATCACCGCTTGAGGTCATGATCATCGCCCCAAGCAATGCGGTCAGGAACAGATAATAAAATTCCCCGCGATGCTCCTGCAATCCCTCTTGGGGCTCGTAGCTTTCAGCAAGGAGGATGACAAGACCCGCTCCGAATAATAAGATTAGCTTAAATGCTTTTGCAAATGAATCTAAACGAAATGTATCGGATAAGATGCTTACAGTCTCAAAGGAAAATAAGCTAATCAGTGACAAAAATGCCAGAATAATTCCGGTTAACGCGAGCCATGCAAGTTTCCTTCGATTAAAATGCTTTGGCCAGAATAAATCCAATATCGAAAGAATCATGGCCGTTCCAAGGATGATGAATTCTGGCATCATCGCTCCCCAATTGTAAGAAAGCATTGTGTTCCAATCCATCCTTCATCGCCCCCCTAGCGCTAGCATCATGGCATCAATCGTTTCTTGAAGAGGCCCGCCTAATAGATTTGGGTACACCCCAACCGATATAATCAACCCGAGAAGTACCACAGTTGGCACAAACTCCAGCCCCTTAAGGTCATGTTTCTCTTTCTCTACCAAGCTATTACTTTTACCAAACGTTATCATCAGGACCGCTCTCAGCATATAGACAGCCGTTAAAACAAGTCCCAGAGCTCCGATTGCCGCAAACAATGGCTGACTCTTGAATAAGCCGAGAAATACCATAAATTCACTGATAAAGCCAGACATCCCAGGCAAACCGAGGGAAGCCATCCCGCCAGCTAACAAAAGTCCAGAAAATATTGGCATCGACTTTGTCAAGCCGCCAAGTTTAGTAAGCATGGTTGTGCCCGTCCGCTCATACAACACGCCAACCAAGAAAAACAACAAAGCAGCAATTAATCCATGTGAGATAACTTGAAAGATGGCTCCCTGAATACCCGATTCGTTCAAGGCACCCAGCCCCATCATAACGATTCCCATATGGGAAACCGAGGAATATGCTAAAACGAGCTTGAAATCCGTTTGCAATAACGCTAAAAATGCACCATACAACAAGCTTAGGACTCCAAAAAGTACAACGATAAAAGCCAGGCTTTTATATTGTTCCGGGAAAATCCCCATTCCAAACCGGATGATTCCGTATGCCCCTATTTTCAAAAGGACACCTGCATGAATCATAACAATGGAGGGCGGTGCCTCGGCATGAACCCGCACCATCCAGCTGTGGAAGGGAAATACGGGCAGCTTAATCGCAAAAGCTATGATGAAGGCCAAACATAATCCATACTTCATCGAACCGGAAATTGGTGCAAAGAGCGAGACGCCGCCCATCGTCATCATCTGAGACAAAGCCTCAATATTCGTCGTTCCTGTCCGAGCAAACAAAATCAAAATAGCCACCAATAGAACCGCCGAACCAATGCCATTATAAATTAGGAAACTATAAGATGCTTTCTCCTTCTCTAAAAATCCCCATCTCCCAATTAAAAAGAATGTCGGAATCAACGTCATTTCAAAAAAGATGAAAAAAAGAATTAAGTTTTCTGCTGTAAAGACACCGAGCATACCAATCTCTAAAATTAGAAATAAAAGGTAATACCCTTTCCACTCTTGTTTTATATAAATGGAGGCCATCGCTGCTAGCGACGAAACGATTGTTGTCAGTAATATAAAGATGAGACTTAACCCATCCAGACCCAATTCAAAATTAACGGTAAACAATTTAGGGTCATACATCGCCAAATTTCCAAATCGGATCCAATTAATCTTGGTATCAAAGGAAGAGAGTGCCACACCCGAATAATATTGACTAAATAGAAATAACGAGAGAATAAGGGGAGGCAGTGTTCCAAAAAAGCCGAATTGCTTGATCGTTCTTTCCTCTTTTTTCGGCATAATGGCAACCATTACAATGCCAAGTAGCGGAGAAAACACTAATAGTGAGAGCAAATAGACATTCATCTTAAATACCCCCCTGTCAACGCAAAGATGACCAATAGTACCGCGAGCCCAAGAAAGGCGATCATGCCATACTGCTGCACCTGTCCTGTTTGCAGTTTAGACCCTATTTTCCCTAGCCCCTCTATTGAACTTGTCACTGTTGAGATCAATCCCCCGACAATGAACTTTTCAATATAAGAAAGAAATAAACTAAAGCCCTTAATTGCATAGCCTACAGTAAAAAAGTAAATCTCATCAATAAAATACTTATTATCTATAACTTTATATAATTTGGAGTTCTCTTTGAAGAGCCAGTCCCGGGGTATCTTCTTTTTAGCGTACATCATATAAGCAAGTAATATGCCAGCAAGCGATACAAACACGGCCATAAACATAATCCACACAGGTCCCTCATTATGGCTAGCGCCAAGCAGCTTTTCATTTCCTTCGACTAGCCAATCACCCAGGAATGTTCCGAACCATGGGGTTTGAATATATCCACTAATCACAGCAAGCAACGCCAAAACAAACATAGGAAGTAACATGATTGAAGGTGATTCCTTAACCTGATTAACTGAACTTCGTGATTCTCCTGCAAATATCATGAAAAACAGGCGGAACATATAAAATGCGGTTAAAAAAGATGTAATCACTGCAAGTGTAAATAGGAGATAATCCCCATGCTCCCAGGCTGACATAAGAATTTCATCTTTACTGAAAAACCCCGACAGCAAGGGAAACCCCGATATAGCCAAAGTTCCAATCAAGAAAAGCGGTCCTGTCCAATTCAACCTTTTCCATAACCCACCCATTTTTTCTATGTTCTGTGTATGTATAGCATGAATTACACTTCCTGCTGCTAAAAACAGCAATGCTTTAAAAAAAGCATGAGTCATTAAATGAAACACCCCTGCCACATATCCAGCCGTACCTAAAGCTAGCATCATAAAGCCAAGTTGGGAGATCGTCGAATAGGCTAGCACACGCTTAACATCCTTTTGCACAAGAGCAATGCTTGCGGCAAAGATGGCTGTAAATCCACCCGTTACTGCTACGACGTGCATTGCTGTAACGCTTGCCAGAAACAACGGAAACATAGTGGCTACCAAGTAAACTCCTGCTGCAACCATAGTTGCTGCGTGAATCAGTGCAGATACAGGAGTCGGACCTTCCATTGCATCAGGAAGCCAAGTGTGAAGAGGAAACTGTCCCGATTTCCCAACCGCACCGATAAAAATCAGAACAGCAATCAACGTCAACCTTCCAACTGAAATCTCGCCAGCTTGAACAGCTTGAAAGATCTCTCCATATTCAAAGCTACCAGTTTCCCAGAATAGTAGAATAACGCCAATTAAAAGCCCTACATCACCTATTCTGGTCATAATAAAGGCCTTCTTCGCAGCCTTCTTTGCTTCCTGTTTATAAAAGTAAAACCCAATCAATAGGAAGGATCCAACCCCGACCAATTCCCAGAAGAAATAGAGTTGCAATAAATTGGGTGCCATGACAAGCCCAAGCATTGCAAAGGTGAAGAAACCAAGGTATGCATAGAAAATGGAGAATCGCTCTTCACCGTACATGTACCCCTTCGAGTAAATCTGGACAAGCAGGCTAACAAGTGAAACAATCACGAGCATCAAGGCATTAAGCTGATTGATTTCAAATCCTGCCGTAAGTTGCGTCCCACCGATGGAAAGCCAATCTATCGTTACTTTATAAGTAGGTTCTTTAAACCGTTCTATCAAGACAAGCAGCGATAAAATAAACGAAGCTAGCGTTAATAATATTCCTATATAGGCTCCTTGTTCTCGCCATCTCCTGCCTGATAGAAGCAGAACCAGAAACGTGACGAGTGGGAAGATCGGTATGAGCCAAGCATTCTCCATCATCGTATCAAATCCCCTTCTTCATTTATATAAACCTTCAATGCTTCATTGAATCCATTTCATCAACATTGACCGTCTTACGATTACGATAAAGGGCCATTAATATGGCCAGCCCAACAGCTGCCTCGGCTGCAGCAATTGTAATTGTAAATAATGAAAACACTTGACCAGTAATGGATGGCGTTACTCCAAATTTACTGAAAGCAACCAAATTGATATTCGCAGCGTTCAGCATCAGCTCAATGGAAATCAAAACAATGACCACATTTCTTTTTACCAATGCGCCATACAGTCCAATACAAAATAAAACTAGTGCCAATACCAGATAAGCCGACAAGGGAACTCCTGTCATAATTGATCTCCCTCCTCATCCTTATCGTCTTTTTTTGCTAACACAATGGCACCTACTAAAGCAACAAGCAGGAGAACAGACATCACTTCAAACGGAATCACATATTTGGAAAACAGCTCAATGCCAATTTGTTTCGTATTTTCCTCATGCAAGGTCGTTGGCTGAACAGGTATATGCAGATTGTAAATACCCAGATAAACTGCCACAGCAAATCCAGCAACCGCTAGCAGCAAAGAGAATTTTCCCCACCTCCCTTTTGACGGTTCTTCGCGTTCTTGATGTTTAGTCAGCATAATTCCAAACAACATCACGATCGTAATTGCCCCAGAATAGATTAAGATTTGTACGACTGCCACAAATTCTGCCGAGAGCAGCATATAAATGCCTGCAATGCTTAGAAATGTAAAGACAAGGGCAATTACCATGTGTACCACTTTTGTTAACGTAATTAGCAGCACACCGCCTAATATGGCGACGAGTGCCAAACCCAAAAATGCAATTAATTCACCGGACAAACTCATACTTTATTCACCTTCCGGATATTTTCATCATTTTCATCCAGCCACTCCAGATTTTTAAATAACTGTTCACGGCTGTATTCCGCCAGTTCAAATTGATTCGTCATCACTATCGCTTCAGTAGGACAAACCTCCGTACATAGATCACACAAAATACATATCTCAAAATTGATGTCATACGTATCGATGATTTTACCTTTTTTTGTTTGGTCCGGATGCTTTTTCCCTGTTAATTGTATACAGTCTGTTGGACAAATCGTCACGCATTGATTGCATACAATGCACTTCTCAGGATAGAATTTTTGTATTCCACGGAATCGATCAGGGAGCGGCAGCGGCTCATTTGGGTAGTCGTAGGTCACTTTTTTCCGTGTCAAGTTCTTCAACGTATAGGTTAAACCTTTTGCTAAGCCAAGCATATTAATCCCTCGCTTTCTGATTAGCTTAAAGTTTTTTAAAAAAGTTTAAATAATTCTTTTAAAAGTGCAGTTAAAAATATATTAGCTAACGCAATCGGCAGCAGTACTTTCCAGCCGAACTCCATCAATTGATCGGCCCTTATACGCGGAAAGGTTACACGAATCCAAACCAATACATAAAACACAGCACTAAACTTCAGTCCAAACCAGACAGCCGCCGGAATAAAATCCAGAAACGGTATAGAATTCCATCCCCCTAAAAATAATACAGTGGTTAACGTAGCCATTGCAAACATATACACATATTCTGACAACATAAAGAATGCCCAGCGAAATCCAGAGTATTCAACATGATAACCCGAAACGAGTTCAGATTCCGCTTCCGGAAGATCAAAAGGGACCCTGTTCAACTCAGCTACCGATGCAATAAAAAAAACTATAAACGCAATTGGTTGAAGAAAAATGAACCAAACCTTCTCCTGTGCAGCGACTATATCATTTAAGTTTAAGCTCCCTGTTAACAGGACTATCCCCACTAACGACATCACGAGCGGAATTTCATACGATATCATTTGCGCTGCCGCCCGCATTCCGCCAATCAAAGAGTATTTATTGTTGGATGCCCAGCCTGCCGTGACGATACCAATCGTCGTAATACCGGAAACCGCCATATAATACAATAGTCCGACACCTATATCGGCAAATTGAAATGCATCGGTAAATGGCAATGTAGCAAGGACCATGAAAGCTGGAGCAAAGGCGATTACCGGTGCCAATATATAAAGCGGCTTATCGGCTTTTTTTGGGATTGTATCTTCCTTGATTAAAAGCTTCAAAACATCGGCAACGGTCTGCAAAAGCCCCCATTTACCACCAATCTGATTTGGCCCCACCCGCAACTGCATGAACCCCATGATTTTTCGTTCAGAAAGAATACCATAGGTGACAAACCCTAAAACAACAAATAGGAGCAGCACAGCCAAGCCAAAAAAGATGCCAAAATTCAGTAGACTTGGCGTGGATTGAAGCAAATCCTGGATCATTTATCCATCCACCTCCCCTAATACAATATCGATGGCACCTAGGATCGTTATCAAGTTCGCCATATTTTCCCCTTCCAGTAACTTTGGAAGAATTTGCAGATTATAAAATGAAGGTCGGCGGAATTTTAACCGGTACGGCTCCTTTTTTCCCTCACTTGCGATATAACAGCCGATTTCCCCTCTTGGTGATTCAATTCGGACAAAGGCCTCGCCTTTTGGCACTTTTATTATTTTCGGGACCTTAGCAATGATTGGTCCTGCCGTTGGAAACTGCTCAACCGCCTGCTCAAGGATTTTCAATGATTCTTCAATTTCCTCCATCCTGCAGTGATAGCGTGAAAAAGCATCGCCTTCTTCTCGGGTAGGAATATTAAATTGAAACCTGTTATAAATAGAATATGGTTCATTTTTTCTTAAATCCCATTTTACACCTGTACACCTTAAGTTTGCACCGCTTAGTGAGTACTGAAGCGCTTCTTCCTTCGAATAGGTGCCCACTCCCTTAACTCGGTTCACAAAGATTTCATTCCCTGTTACCAGCTCATGGTAACCAGCTAGCTGCTCCCTCATATAAGGAACAAACTCTGCCACCTTTTCAATCCAGTCTTCAGGAGCATCCCATTTCACACCTCCGACCCGCATATAATTAAATGTAAGTCGTGCACCTGACAATTCAGTCAATAAGTTAACGATCATTTCACGTTCACGAAAAGCATATAAAAAGGGGCTCGTCGCTCCAATATCAAGCAAATAAGTTCCCCACCAAACAAGGTGACTCGCAACTCTGCCTAACTCCATTGCGATTACCCGCAAATACTCTGCCCTGTCGGGGATTTCAACCCCCATCATTGTTTCAACGGCATGACAAAGCACATAATTATTTGTCATTGCGGCCAGATAATCCAGTCGGTCGGTATAGGGAATAATCTGAGTATATTGTAGATCTTCCGCTAATTTTTCCGTACCGCGATGTAGATACCCTATGACAGGTGTAGCCTCTTTTATTATTTCACCATCGATTTTGATGACAAGCCGAAAAACACCATGTGTACTCGGATGCTGTGGCCCTACATTGAGAAGCATTTCTTCCGTTCGTAACATTGGGTTACACCTCCACATCATAAGGCTGATAATCTTTTCGAAGAGGATACCCGACCCAATCCTCACCAAGTAAAATCCGCTTTAAATCAGGGTGTCCCTGAAAGAGGATACCGAGTAAATCGTAGGCTTCACATTCCGGCCAATTTGCCCCCGACCATAAAGGGACTAATGAAGGAACAACTGGAGAATCCCTATCCAGCTTCACTTTCAAGGCAGCCGAATGATTCGTATTAAATGAATATAGGTGAACATAGATTTCCATATGAGTTTCAAAATCTGTTCCATGCAGTTCTGATAAATAGTGAAAGTTCAACTGTTCATCATACCGTAAAATTTTAGCTATTTGAAAATATGTATCTGGTTTAGCAACTAATGTGGGGACATCTTTTGATAGATTATTAATATAGTAATCTGTTAGAGCACCTTGTCCCAAATTCCTTTCAATAGCCTGAACAATTTGATCGAGTATTGATTGGTTTGGTGAAGGTTCATCTGGGGTGTGAACTTCTGTACTCTCCTCTACTCTAGCCCTGGTCTTTGCAGCAGCGGCGGCTTTCGCTTTTGCAGCAGCAATGGCCTTAGCCTTTGCTTTTTCAGGATGCTCTTCTTTGCCCACTAATTCCTTTTTTTTGGCGAGAGCAGCGGCTTTTGCCTTTGCAGCTGCGGCGGCTTTTTGTTTCGCTGCATCCATATTTCCTTCTGATTCTTCTATTCCACTTTCTTTTAATTGTTTTCGGGCGAGAGCAGCGGCTTTTGCCTTTGCAGCTGCGGCGGCTTTTTGTTTCGCTACATCCATATTTCCTTCCGATTCTTCTATTCCACTTTCTTTTGATTGTTTTCGGGCGAGAGCGGCGGCTTTTGCCTTTGCAGCTGCGGCGGCTTTTTGTTTCGCTACATCCATATTTCCTTCCGGTTCTCCTGTAACACTTTCTTTTGACTGCCTTCGGGCTAAAGCAACTGCTTTTGCCTTTGCAGCTGCGGCGGCTTTTTGTTTCGCTACATTCATATTTCCTTCCGGTTCTTCTGTAACACTTTCTTTTGACTGTCTTCGGGCTAAGGCGGCGGCTTTTGCCTTTGCAGCTGCCTCTTTCTTTNGCGGCGCGGCTTTTTGTTTCGCTACATCCATATTTCCTTCCGATTCTTCTATTCCACTTTCTTTTGATTGTTTTCGGGCGAGAGCGGCGGCTTTTGCCTTTGCAGCTGCGGCGGCTTTTTGTTTCGCTACATTCATATTTCCTTCCCGTTCTTCTGTAACACTTTCTTTTGACTGTCTTCGGGCTAAGGCGGCGGCTTTTGCCTTTGCAGCTGCCTCTTTCTTTTGTTGCGCTAAATCCTGCTCTTCACTCATCTATATCACCCGCTTTCCAGTTTTCGCTTCGTAACGGATTTTTTCTTTTAATTTATTAATACCATAAATAAGTGCTGCCGGGTTTGGGGGGCACCCAGGGATATAAACATCAACAGGTACTATTTGATCTACCCCTTTGACAACCGAATATGATCGTACATATGGTCCTCCTGCAGTTGCACAAGACCCCATAGCAATAACCCATTTCGGCTCTGGCATTTGGTCGTACAATCTCCTTATTATCGGAGCCATTTTTTTCGTTACAGTGCCAGAAACAATCATGACATCCGATTGTCTAGGTGATGTTCGGAAAAAAGAGCCAAAACGGTCCAAATCATAATGAGAGGAACCCACTCCCATCATTTCAATCGCACAGCATGCTAAACCAAAAGTCATTGGCCATAGGGAATTACTTCTTGCCCAGGCCTTTACTTGTTCAAGTGTGGATAAAAAAATACTGTGACGCAATTCTTCCATTTCTGCAGGAGTAAGGTCGTCTAATTTTAATTCCACTTTAACACCTTCTTTTTCCAAGCGTAGATTAGTCCTAATAAAAGGATAAGGACAAAAAATAACATTTCAATTAGCGCAAACAGCCCCAGCTCGTCGTAAGCTACTGCCCATGGGTAAAGGAAAACAGTTTC
Organism: Peribacillus butanolivorans; assembly: GCF_001273755.1. Classification (GTDB taxonomy): domain Bacteria; phylum Bacillota; class Bacilli; order Bacillales; family DSM-1321; genus Peribacillus; species Peribacillus butanolivorans. Next base: position 226,880 of record NZ_LGYA01000005.1, on the reverse strand, counting down.
TACATCAAAAATGACGAACATCAAGCCAAATAAATAATACCTGACATTGAACTGAACTCTTGAATCCTGAAAAGGCTCGATCCCACTTTCATAAGTCGTGTATTTCATATCATTCGGTTTGTACGGTCTAAGCAGTCTTCCAAAAAATAATGCGACTAAAGGTAGTAAAATGCCAAGACTAAGAAAAACAAATACAATTAAATAGTTATTTTGGTAAATATGCAGCTGTCCCATGTCCATCTCCCTTTATAGAGAAATCATGTTTAATAGGTGTATTTTTAACTTGCTTGTCTTCTTTTTTTATTGGAATCTTGTTTTAAATATTTATGCAGTGCTACAATTTTTTAGAAGTAACGTGACAAAGAGGGGGCCAGAAGTAATAAATGTAAGCGTATACATTATATCATCCAGAAATTAGTATGTCGATGAAGTAAGGGTTAATATGGAAAATACTTTACACTATAATTCGATATTTTTTATGAAATTTCAGCAGATTTTTTCTTATTTCGACGTTCAAATGCAGAAATTATGAGTTTGTATGATAATAAGCTCTTTTAAAGGCAGTTTAGATTGCATGACTAAAATAAAAAACACCAGGACTCTCCGCAAATAGAAAGTCCTGGTGTTTTGATTATATAAAATTATCGCATTTCTGCAATTTGAATCCGATTGATAGCACGTTTAAGCGATAAATCAGCTCTTTTGGTATCATTTGATCCATCATTGTTCTGCAATCTTTGTTCCGCACGTGCTTTTGCTGCTTGAGCGCGTGCAAGATCGATAGTTTCAGCTCTTTCAGCAGATTGAGCTAAAATGGTTACCACATCAGGGCGAACTTCTAAGAAGCCACCGTTTACAGCTACATAGTCTGTGTTGCTTCCATTTTTAAGACGGACAGCACCGATGGTAAGAGGAGCTACAGTTGGAACGTGTCCAGCCATAATTCCCAGCTCACCACTTTTAGCTTTAGTGCTTACCATTTCAACTTCTGCATCATATACTGGGCCATCGGGAGTAACAACATTGACTTTAATGGTCTTCATTTCATTCCCTCCTAGGTCCCTTTAATTAAGCCATTTCTTTTGCTTTAGCAATAACTTCTTCGATGCGACCAACTAGACGGAAAGCATCTTCAGGAAGTTCGTCGTATTTTCCAGCTAGGATATCTTTGAATCCTTGGACTGTTTCTTTAACTGGTACATAAGATCCCTTTTGACCAGTAAATTGTTCAGCCACGTGGAAGTTTTGTGACAAGAAGTTTTGAATTCTACGAGCACGGGCAACGATTACTTTTTCGTCTTCGCTTAACTCGTCCATACCCAAGATCGCAATAATATCTTGAAGTTCTTTATATTTCTGTAAAGTTGATTGAACTTGACGAGCTACTTTATAGTGCTCAGCTCCAACGACTTCCGGGCTAAGAGCACGAGAAGAAGAAGCCAATGGATCAACTGCTGGGTAGATACCCATTTCAGAAAGTTTACGCTCAAGGTTAGTTGTTGCATCTAAGTGAGCGAAAGTTGTAGCTGGAGCCGGATCCGTATAGTCATCGGCAGGTACATAGATCGCTTGAATAGATGTAACAGAACCTTTATTAGTTGATGTGATACGTTCTTGTAATTGACCCATTTCTGTAGCAAGGGTTGGTTGGTAACCTACCGCTGAAGGCATACGGCCTAGAAGGGCAGAAACCTCTGAACCTGCTTGAGTGAAACGGAAGATGTTATCGATGAAGAAAAGAACGTCTTGTCCTTGTTCGTCACGGAAATATTCAGCCATTGTCAAACCACTTAAAGCTACACGCATACGTGCACCTGGTGGCTCGTTCATTTGTCCGAATACCATCGCTGTTTTCTTAATAACACCAGAATCAGTCATCTCGTAGAAAAGGTCATTTCCTTCACGAGTACGCTCACCTACACCAGCGAATACTGAAATACCGCCGTGCTCTTGTGCGATGTTATTAATAAGTTCTTGGATAAGTACAGTTTTACCAACACCGGCACCACCAAAGAGACCGATTTTACCACCTTTGATGTAAGGTGCAAGTAAATCTACTACTTTAATACCAGTTTCAAGAATTTCAACTGATGTTGATAAGTTCTCAAAAGTTGGTGCTTGTCTGTGAATTGGATCACGACGTACTTCAGCTGTAAGTGGTTCAAATAGGTCAATGTTTTCCCCTAATACGTTGAAAACGCGACCTAGAGTTACTTCACCTACAGGAACGGAAATTGGAGCTCCTGTATCAACAGTCTCTGCACCACGAGTTAAACCATCCGTGGAAGACATTGCTACAGTACGAACTGTATTATCACCTAGTTGAAGGGCTACTTCAAGAGTTAGTCCTGTACCAGACGCTGTATTTTCGATTCTTAACGCGTTATAGATCTTAGGAAGTTGTCCGTCTTCGAATTTCACGTCAACAACCGGACCCATAACTTGAGTAACGCGTCCTATATTCATCGTTTTCCCTCCTAACGTGCTTATAACGACTATCAAGTTTATGGAACGGCCAACATATCGTCCGGGCCGACCGTCCCTTTAATAATTTTATTCTAAAGCTGCTGCACCGCCAACAATTTCCGTGATTTCTTGAGTAATTGCGGCCTGACGTGCACGGTTATATTGCAATGAAAGTGAATCGATCAATTCTTTCGCATTATCGGTTGCATTTTTCATTGCAGTCATACGTGCAGAGTGCTCACTTGCTTTACCATCTAACAAAGCACCATAAATTAAACTTTCTGCGTACTGAGGTAGTAATACCTCAAGAATTTCTTCAGCATTCGGTTCAAATTCATAAGAAGTCAATGTTGCATTGGAAGTATTAAAGTCAGCTAAAGGAAGGACTTGCGTTTCCGTTACATCCTGCTGGATTGGGCTGACATAATGGTTATAGTACATATAAAGCTCATCACACAGTTCATTTAGATACAAATTCACTGTAGATTTAGCAAGGGAGCTAATGTCAGCAAAAGACGGCTGATCAGGAACCCCAATTACTTCAAGCTCTACGTGCATATTACGGCTGACAAAGAAATCACGGCCAACCCTTCCGATTGCGATAATGACGAACTCATCATTGGATTTATGGCGTTCAAGAATAGTTTTATGAACGTGGCGAAGGATACTACTGTTGTAGGCTCCTGCCAATCCGCGGTCCGATGTGATTACCAGGTAACCGGTTTTCTTCACTGGACGTGAGACAAGCATTGGATGAGATGCATCCGTACTTCCGTTCGCAATACTTGATACTACTTCTTGAATTTTATCCATATATGGAACATATGCTTTAGCATTCGCTTCTGCACGGTTCATTTTAGAAGCAGATACCATCTGCATCGCTTTTGTAATTTGACTCGTCTTTTTCGTTGAAGTAATCCGAGACTTAATATCGCGTAAAGAGGCCATTCATTCTCACCACCCTTTATAAATTAGTTAGACCTTATTATTCAGAAATAACGAAATTCTTTTTGAACTCGTTAATTGCAGCAACGATAGCAGCGTCTTCAGGAAGACCTTTAGTTGTGCGAATGTGATCTAATAATTCTGGATGAGAACGATCTAGGAACACATAGTATTCTTCTTCAAAACGAAGGATATCCGATACTGGAATATCATCTAAATGACCTTTAGTTAATGCATAGAAAATCATGACTTGTTTTTCAACTTTAATTGGTTTGTTTAGATCTTGCTTAAGAACTTCAACTGTACGAGCACCACGGTTAAGTTTTGCTTGTGTAGCAGCATCAAGATCAGAACCGAATTGAGAGAATGCTTCCAATTCACGATAAGAAGCTAAGTCTAGACGTAATGTACCAGCAACTTTTTTCATCGCTTTAATTTGTGCAGATCCACCAACACGGGATACGGAAAGACCAGCGTTAATCGCAGGACGTACACCTGAGAAGAACAAATCAGATTGTAAGAAGATTTGTCCATCTGTGATGGAAATAACGTTTGTTGGAATATAAGCAGAGATATCGCCTGCTTGTGTTTCAACAAATGGAAGCGCAGTGATTGAACCAGCACCTAAAGTGTCATTCAATTTAGCTGCACGCTCAAGTAAGCGGGAGTGCAAGTAGAATACATCCCCAGGGAAAGCTTCACGACCTGGAGGACGGCGAAGCAGCAAGGAAAGTTCACGGTATGCTGATGCTTGTTTAGAAAGATCATCATAAACCACTAAAACGTGCTTGCCAGCAAACATAAACTCTTCACCCATAGTCACACCAGCATATGGAGCTAGGTATAAAAGTGGTGCTGGTTGAGAAGCTGATGCAGATACAACGATTGTGTAATCTAATGCACCATTTTTACGTAGTGTTTCAACTGTTCCACGAACTGTTGATTCTTTTTGGCCAATAGCAACATAAATACAGATCATGTTTTGGTCAGCTTGGTTAAGGATTGTATCGATCGCAACTGATGTTTTACCAGTTTGACGGTCACCAATGATTAATTCACGTTGTCCACGTCCGATTGGTACTAGAGCATCGATAGCTTTAATCCCTGTTTGTAATGGTTCATGAACAGATTTACGGTCCATAACACCTGTAGCAGGGCTTTCGATTGGACGAGTTTTTGTTGTAGCGATTGGGCCAAGACCATCTAATGGCTGTCCAAGCGGATTTACAACACGTCCGATTAATTCTTCTCCAACTGGTACTTCCATGATTCTTCCTGTACGGCGTACTTCACTGCCTTCTTGAATGTCTCTGAAAGGTCCAAGAATAACAACACCTACGTTATTTTGCTCAAGGTTTTGTGCTAAACCCATTGAACCATTGGAAAATTCTAAGAGCTCCCCAGACATTGCATTATCTAAACCATGAACGCGTGCGATACCATCACCAACAGTGATAACTGTACCTACATCGCTTACTTTAATTTCCGACTGATAGTTTTCAATCTGCTTTTTAATCAGCGCACTGATTTCTTCAGCTTTGATGCTCATGAATTTCACCCCTATCTGTGAATATTAACCTAATAGTTGTTTGCTAAGACGACCAAGCTTACCGCTAATCGTTCCGTCATATATGCGGTTACCGATTTGAAGTTTGATGCCGCCAAGAATATTGGTATCCGTAATATTAGTAATGCGTAAATTTCTTTTACCGATTTTTGCAGCAAAAGATGAAGACACAGCTTCCATTTCTGATTCAGTCAATGGACGAACTGTATAGACAGTTGCATCCGCAACTGAGTTTTCTTCATTCGCAAGTTCAATAAACTCTTGTGCCATAGCAGTCACTTCATCTGTACGATGACGCTCTACCATTAACATTACTGTGTTTTGAACGGAAGAAGAAAGGCTTGCAAATGCATTTGCAATCAAAGCACTTTTTGCATCTTTAGTCATTTTAGGATGAGCTAAGAAGCTTAATAGCTCATTATCATTTGTAAAAACTTCATTCACTATGCGAAGCTCTTCTTCAAGTTGGTTAATGAGATTTTGCTCTTTCGCAATTTGGAAAAGGGCAACGGCATAACGCTTTGCTACTGTTATATCGCTCATTTCCCTTCTCCTGCCTCTTGAATGTAGTCATTAATCAATTGCTCTTGATCAGCTTCAGAAAGTTCTTTTTCAATTACTTTAGAAGCAATAAGTACGGATAAAGATGCCACTTGCTCGCGTAATGCTGTAATAGCTTTTTCTTTTTCCTGTACAATTTCACGCTTCGCTGATTCTTTAACACGTTCAGCTTCAAGACGTGCTTGATTCACGATATCTTCACGCTGTGCTTCACCTTGAAGTTTTGCGTTTTCTATAAGTTGTCCCGCTTCAGTGCGAGATTGTTTTACGATTTCACGTTGTTCTTCTAAATATTTAAGTGCTTCTTGTCTGCTAGCTTCCGCTGCTTGAATTTCATTTGCAACATGTTCTTCACGTTGAGTCATGATGCCCATTAGAGGACCCCATGCAAATTTCTTCAGCAACGCTAACAAAATGATAAACATTACTAATTGGAATAACATGTCTCCGCCATTAAAGCCATGAGACGTTGACCCAAGTACAAAGCTGCTTGTTAACACGCTTGGTTCACTCCCTTCACGAGTTTCACTTCTTAAAGCGTTCATTCATATGAACTTTTAGAAAACTATGCTCTTAAACTGTATAAAAACAGGATTGTGGACATAAAGGAAAGGCGAAGGTTCACATGGAACGAACTTCGCCATTTTTGAACTTTTTAAAGGTTCTATTAACCACCATATACCATAAACGCAATTACTACCGCGATGATAGGCATCGCTTCAACTAAACCTACACCGATGAACATTGTTGTTTGAAGCATACCGCGAGCTTCTGGTTGACGAGCGATACCTTCTACTGTTCTTGAAACGATAAGACCATTACCAATACCTGCACCTAGTGCTGCTAAACCAATTGCAATTGCTGCTGCAAGAAGACCTACTGAACCTGTCATTATAAATATCCTCCTTAAATTGTATCAAAATTTTATTTTTTTAGTTCTAAATGAACTTATAATTAATGGTCGTCACTGACTTTATGAGACAGATAAACCATTGTTAACGTAACAAAGATAAACGCTTGGATACTACCGACGAAAATACTATAGCCTTGCCATACTAATGTAGGCACAATTGCACCAATAAATCCGGCAGGTCCACTAAATGCTAACGTCCCTGCTAATAAACCTAGCAAAACTTCACCAGCATAAATGTTACCATATAGACGCAGACCAAGTGTCAAGGAGTTTGTAAATTCCTCTACAAGTGTCATTGGGTTTTTGTAAGCTTTAAAGTAACCCTTGGCGCCTTTCATTTTTATAGCATAGTAATGCGTTAAACCTAAAACCATGACTGCAAGAGTCAATGTGATAACTGGGTCGGCTGTTGGTGATTTCCACCAAAGCACTCCATCGTAACTAATTGCAAACGGAAGACCTAGCATATTGGACACAAAAATGTACATTAGCAAAGTCATACCAAGCAGTTGAAACTGACCACCTGTTCTCCAGTCCATGTTACTATTAATAATCCCCTTAACAAAATCCATAATCCATTCCATGAAATTCTGCATGCCAGTTGGCTTCATTGCTAACTTACGTGTACCAATCACTGCAATTAAGAACACAACAAGACTCGCAATTGTTATCATTAGGACATTACTTAAGTTAAAAGTTAGACCCATAAAATCGTGTAAGGGTGCTTCATGATTCAACTATATTCACCTCTCTTCCCCGCTATCGACGTATTAATTGGATGAAAAAATCTATAAAAATGACGATATAAGCTGTCATTAATCCCCATACAACACTAATCAGATGAAAATGCTCCGGAAATTCCAATGCAAGGAGTACCGCTAGACCTGCGGATGCCATTCGTGTCATCGTTCCAAGAGATTTAGTTTTCTTTCCTTCATCAAGCGCCTGACTGAATTTTTTCATTTTCTGATTAATCAGCCATAAATTGTATAAACTCAAACTCGTACCCAGTATAAGCCCAGCAAAAACGGCTTGATAACTCGTAAGTCCCCATCCAACAACATAAACCGCCAGAAGAAAAATTATATATTTACTCTGCCTGTTGAACATGATTTTCATTTCTGGCATTTTTCATTTAATCTCCTGAGAAATATTTTCGAACTGAATGGAGCATTGCTTGTAAACCTAATGCAAGTCCACAAAGAAGGCCAATTACTAATAGCAGCGGTTCGAATCAAGGGTTCTGTCAAATCATCTTTCTAAAAAGAAGATACCGATCAAAACTGATCCGACTATTTGAGAAAGAATCGCTGACATCAAAGTCATAGCCATTAATAGACGGCAATTTATTTGACGAAAGTTGCATCCTCGCGGTTGAAATTTGGTGGAGGATAGAAAACATTTCATGCTGTAAAAATCTGCATGTTGGGCTCCTGAAAACCCTCTCATTTTACATCCTTAGTTAGCATACAATAGGCAAGAATCAATGTCAATGAGTGGTTAGTGAAATTTGTCACAGGTTTGTAATTATTAACGAATTGTTCACAAATTATCTTTTTATTACTATTGACATACGTTTTATTTTACTTATTGTCATTTCTTCACTCAATAAGTAACGTCTTTTCTATCCGATCTTCTCTTCCATTCCTTCTTGCAAATATTATTGCTTTATATACACCTTTAGGCGGCAAGTCTTTTCTATATATATTTTTTTTGGTCAAACCTGAGGGTGCTGGTTTCGACCAATCCATATATCCGGCAAATTTTAAGGTGTCTGCGTCATAAAGAGCAATCCCGAATTCTTCAGCTCCTCGAGGTAGATACATCTCGTATCGATATGTGCCGGCCTGGTCGCCTTGGCCGAATTCAAACCCCATTACTCTTGGATAATCCGGTTCTTCTTTAACGTATAAATAAGGGAGCGAAATTTTTTTACTTCCTTCCATTATAATTAGGTACCCATCATAAACCCCCTTCTTGAGTTCAGACGGGTTTACTTGAAGTCCCACATCGATTGCTTTCTTTTCACTTGGATTTAAAGTAATCGATTTCGGCAAATCCCAAATGAGTCCCTTCTCTTTTAATGGGACAAGAAAAGAGTACCTCCTAATCTTCTTTCCTGTATTTTCAAGGACAATCGGTTCATGATGCTCTTCAATTCCCTCTTTTTTTGTATACATTCCAAATGACAAAGAACTTGGATACAGCAGTGTGTCTGCTTTTAATGCTTCAGCAACCTGGATGCGGCCAGCTCCCTGTTCATATGTATGATACAGTTGACGTGCCGTTTTACTTAATGGCTTAGAAGTACTCATCAAGGCTGACTTTACTTGTTCAGGAGTCCACTCCGGATGCTTTTGTAAAATTAAAGCGCACGCACCTGCAACATGCGGGGCAGACATACTTGTGCCAGCTAAGGACATATATCCCTTAGGAATGGTGCTTTCAATCTCAACTCCAGGCGCTAACACGTCTGGCTTAATCCCCCAAGATACCGTTACCGGTCCCCTCGAGCTAAAATCAGCCAGTCTATCTTGCTCCTTCTTATATACAAAATGAACTTTTTCGTGTTTTTTTTGATCCACAAATTTCTTAAGTCGTAATCCATCTCTTCTATTAATAGATGAAACTGGTATATTCATCTCTTTTTCTAAGCTACCGGTAAAGGTTCCGTTCGTATTATTATATATAATTACCGCTTTCGCTCCTGCCTTTTCAGCATTGGATACTTTCTCCTGAAAGGTAAGTGTACCACGCTCAAGTAACACGATTTTATCTTTAACATGTTTTAGCTCATTTTCGTTTCCGATATTTCCATAAATTACTTCTTCCGAAAAAGTTAAGTTCCACTTCTTTGAGCCTTGAAATAGAGTCAAATAAGATTGATACTTTTTTGACCCAAGTCCGTAAACCATATATGGAACCTTCAACGGAGGAGTTGACGCCCCTACCGAAATCGCTTTTTCTGCTGTCCCAGGCGAACCCACAGTCCAAACAGCCGGCCCAGAATTGCCGTTTGATGTGACAGCAACGATTCCGCTTTCCACCGCTTTATTTAAGGCTAGCGAAATAGGTAAATCAGGTCCATTGACATTGTTCCCAAGAGAAAGGTTTAAAACATCTACCTTATCTTTCATTGCTGACTCAATAGCCGTCAAGACTTGCTCTGTATCTCCTGCACCTCCTGGACCCAATGCCCGATATGCATAAATCTCTGCTTCTGGAGCGACACCCACCATTTTTCCATTGGCTGCAATAATACCCGCAACATGGGTTCCATGTATTGTATCTAAACCTCCCATGTTCTTCGTTTCCATCGGGTCTTCATCACTATCAACTAAATCTTTTCCTCCTTTATAATTACGCTGCAAATCTGGATGTGTATAATCAATCCCTGTATCGATAATCCCTACTTTTACTCCTTTCCCGGTTATCCGGTGATTCTTTTTATCAAAGAAACTCCTCACCCTGTCTCCTCCAATGAAAGGGACACTTTCATCTAGCAAGGCATGATATATAGATACTTCAGTAACAGCTTGAATCACACTCTCCTTCTTAAGTTGTTCAATTTCATTCTTTTTCCCATATACAGAAAATCCATCAAGGGCAACCGTATAAATATTACGTAAATGAAGGGATGGATACTTTTCAAGCAGCTTATTAATCTTTTCTTGTGAAATCGGGCTTTCCATCGTGACTACAACCGTTACTTTCTTAGATTCAGATAACTTTGGTAATGGCGGCAGAATGACAGAGGCTAATCCTTTTTCATTTGAGAAAAAAAATATTAAAAGGAAAACAGACAATATAAAAGATATCTTTCTCAACATAATCATCCCCTTAGCAGTTATCTTTTCTCAACTACCTTGGAGTATGCAAATAAAAAAGGAAAAGCCAATTGGCTTTTCCTTTTTTATGGTTCAAATCTTGTTGGCGGTACACTGACTTGCTTAAAATAGTAACGTACGGCTTCAGCAATTCGGGCTGAAGCATTTCCGTCCCCATATGGATTAGAGGCCTTAGCCATTTTTTTGTGTTCTTCATGATTGGTTAGCAATTCATGCGCCATTTTAAAAATGGTCTGTTCATCCGTACCCGCCAGTCTTAAGGTGCCTGCTGCAATCCCCTCCGGGCGTTCAGTCGTATCTCGCAAAACAAGAACAGGTACACCAAGTGATGGTGCCTCTTCCTGGATGCCTCCGGAGTCAGTCAAAATCAAATAGGCTCTTGATGCAAAGTTATGAAAATCCAATACGTCCAGCGGTTCGATTAAATGGACACGCGGATTATCACCGAGAATCTCGTTTGCTAGCTCTTGAACAGCGGGATTTAAATGGACAGGATAAACCACTTGAACATCGTCATGATCTGCAACGATTTTTTTGACAGCCCTAAAGATATTCCTCATAGGCTCCCCTAGGTTTTCCCTGCGGTGAGCTGTAAGTAAAATGAGCCGGTCATCTTCCAATTTATTTAAAACTGGATGAGAATACGTGGACCGCACTGTCGTTTTTAAGGCATCGGTTGCCGTATTTCCCGTCACGAATATGTTTTCTTTCTTGTTTTCATTCAGCAAATTCTCTTCCGCTTTTGAGGTCGGCGCAAAATGTAAGTCTGCCATAGTTCCGGTAAGCTGTCGATTCATCTCTTCCGGATAGGGGGAATACTTATTCCATGTGCGCAGCCCTGCTTCCACATGTCCAATGACGATTTGATTATAAAAAGCAGCTAAACTGGCTACAAAGGTTGTAGTTGTATCACCATGAACAAGAACAATGTCAGGTTTAGCTTCCTTCATTATAGAGTCCAGACCACTTAATGCTCTATTTGTAATATCAGCAAGCGTTTGCCTTTCCTTCATTATATTCAAATCATAATCGGGTTGAATGGAAAATAAGTCGAGAACTTGATCTAACATTTGTCGATGCTGAGCCGTAACAGCAACGATTGGTTTGAAATATTCTGGGTGTTTTTGAAATTCGAGTACTAAGGGCGCCATTTTGACAGCTTCTGGTCTCGTTCCAAAAATCGTCATGACCTTAATCGGTTGGTTCAATCGTGACACCTCAGTTTCTTTCTATTATTTTGTGCCGAATAAACGATCTCCCGCGTCTCCTAGACCTGGAACGATGTAGCCATGTTCATTCAGTTTTTCGTCAAGCCCTGCAATATAAATATCCACATCAGGATGCGCTTCTTTTAATGCTTCTACGCCTTCTGGGGCTGCAATTAGGCACATGAATTTGATGTTAACTGCACCGCGCTTTTTAATAGAATTGATAGCTTCAATAGCAGAACCGCCTGTCGCTAACATTGGGTCAACAACAATGCATTCTCTTTCTGCCAAATCGCTTGGCATTTTCGCATAATATTCAACCGGTTTTAATGTTTCTGGATCACGGTAAAGACCGACATGACCTACCTTTGCAGCAGGAATCAATTTAATAATTCCGTCCACCATTCCAATACCAGCACGTAAAATTGGAACGATACCAACTTTTTTACCAGAAAGCATTTTTACTTTCGCTTTGCTGACTGGTGTTTGGATTTCTACTTCTTCAAGCGGCATGTCTCTTGTAATTTCAAATGCCATTAATGACGCAACTTCATCTACTAGTTCGCGGAATTCTTTTGTTCCTGTATTTATATCACGTATATAGGCTAATTTGTGTTGAATTAACGGGTGATCGAAAACATAAACTTTTCCCATTTAGCATCTCTCCAATTCTATTGCTTAATTTTGCTCTTTTTATAATTTCCCTATTCGTTTAGAAAAATTTTCGTATCTTTTAAAATTCACTTCAACCTATTTTACAGAAAAAAGGTTCAATCTTCAATAAAGGTTTAGATGTCAGACCTATTTTCACTATTCTGACTCTTCAAAACACACTCTTCTCTGTGTCTATCTATTTAAGCACACAAAAGCCGCTTCCCCAGAAAGGAAGCGGCTCCGTTATTACAATGAAGGATATAATTCAAATTTGCTTGTTAATGCTTCAACACGCTGTTTTGCTTCTTCAAGTTTAGCTTCATCTTCATTATTTTTCAAAACAAGTCCGATGATTGCAGCGATTTCATCCATGTCTTCTAATCCAAAGCCACGAGATGTAACTGCCGCTGTTCCAATACGTATACCACTTGTAACGAATGGTTTTTCCGGATCATACGGAATCGCATTTTTGTTAACGGTAATACCGATTTCATCTAGTACATGTTCTGCAATTTTTCCTGTTAGCCCTGTAGAACGTACATCAAGAAGAATTAAGTGATTATCTGTTCCATCAGAAACAAGGGTAAAGCCTTCTTTTTTCAAACCTTCGCCCAAACGTTTAGCATTGTCGATAATTTGTTGTGCATAAGCTTTAAAATCATCTTGAAGCGCTTCGCCGAATGCTACAGCTTTAGCAGAAATTACATGCATTAAAGGCCCACCTTGAATTCCAGGGAAGATTGATTTATCAATTTTCTTACCAAACTCTTCTTTACAAATAATCATACCGCCGCGTGGTCCGCGAAGCGTTTTATGAGTAGTTGTCGTTACAAAGTCTGCATAAGGAACTGGACTTTGATGCAATCCTGCAGCAACTAAACCTGCGATATGTGCCATATCAACCATTAAATAAGCCCCAACTTCATCTGCAATCTCACGGAAGCGTTTGAAATCAATTTCACGTGGATATGCACTAGCCCCTGCTACGATCAGTTTAGGCTTGTGCTGACGTGCTTTTTCCAAAACATCGTTGTAATCGATACGGTGATCTTTTTCGTCTACACCATATTCAACAAAGTTGTAGTTAACACCACTGAAGTTAACCGGGCTTCCATGTGTTAAATGACCGCCGTGTGACAGGTTCATTCCTAACACAGTGTCGCCAGTTTGAAGAACGGTAAAGTAAACTGCCATATTAGCTTGAGCTCCAGAGTGTGGTTGTACGTTTACATACTCGCCACCGAAAATCTCTTTTGCGCGGTCACGGGCTAAATCTTCAACGATGTCGACATACTCACACCCACCGTAGTAACGTTTACCCGGATATCCTTCTGCATACTTATTAGTTAAAACCGATCCTTGAGCTTCCATGACAGCTTCACTCACGAAGTTCTCAGAAGCAATAAGCTCAATCTTACTTCTTTGACGCCCTAATTCCAGTTGAATTGCGTTAAACACTTGCTCATCTTGCTTTGCTAAACGATTCATTCCGTAATTCCTCCTCAAATTGTGCGTTATTCGCTTTTTACATTATTTACAACATGACTTCAAAAAGACATGAAAAAGCCTTATCGATAATTATTTGAAAATTCTACTCCATTTTAACATGTCTATTTTAGAAGTGATAGTCTATTTTTATCGAACGTTCATTGTTTTTTCATTTAAAAACGTTCGCATTTCACATCTTATTTAAGGTAAATAGCTCTTCCTACCTGAATTTTATTAGTAAAAAAGCTTTCCGATGAGGGGGTATACCATTTTTTCTTCACTAACCATTCTATTGGTACTATACAAAAAAATCGTTAAAGATTCTTCTTGTTCTTTACATTTTTCTTTTATTTAATAGTCTCCATACAAAAACAGCATCCCTCATCTGAGAAACGCTGCCTAATTTTCTATTAAGTACAACTCTTGTTTACTGAAGTATCCTGATATACAGCCCGCTCTCCGCCAATTAGTTTTGGGCGGGTTTTAGCCATAGTCACATGTGCATGACCAATTTCTTTAATGGAGACTCGAACAGGGACAGCCACATGTTTTAAATGCATACCGATGAAAGTATCACCGATGTCTATCCCCGCTTCTGCCTTGATATGCTCAACGACGATAGCATCTTTCCATTGTTGATAGGCATAGGTTGCCATCGACCCTCCTGCCGTTCTTACAGGGACAACTGACACTTCTTCATAATCTCTTCGAACTGCGGCCTCTCTTGGTAAAACGAGAGCCCTATTTAAGTGTTCACAACATTGATAAGCAACCTGAATTCCCGTTTTTCTTTGGAAATCCTCCATTACAGCAAAGATCATTCCCGCAACATCAATTGTTCCGTCTGTGCCGATTCGTTTTCCAATCACTTCACTTGTACTGCAGCCAATTACCAATAGCTGTTTTTCTTTTAGAGCTGCCTCTTCTTGAAACTCTTGTAACAGTATTCGAAACTGATTTTTCCATATCTCAAGCTCATCTGAAAATGTAGTATCATTTGTCATGAAATACGCATCCTTTCATTTAAAGAAAACTTACTGATTGGTTAGACCTTAGATGAAGAGAAGACCTCTTGTCCTTGTTCTAAATCTTCACTTCTTACCTGCACAGCTTATCGCTTAAGAAGGGCATTCTAGTGATTTAAATTAGGAGTGTTTTCCTTCATACTCCGCTATCTTACCAATCCTGTTTTCATGACGGCCGCCTTCAAATTCTGATGTCAACCATGTTTGGGCAATTTCCCTGGCAAGCCCAGGACCAATTACACGTTCCCCCATTGCCAACATATTGCTGTCATTATGCTGACGAGTCAATTTCGCACTATACACATCATGAACTAATGCACAACGTATCCCTTTAACCTTATTCGCTGCAATGCTCATTCCAATACCTGTACCGCATATTAGTATTCCACGATCAAACTCACCCTGCGCTACTTTTTCGGCAACTGGCAAAGCATAATCCGGATAATCCACGGATGTACTACATTCACATCCAAAATCCTCAAATGGAATATTTAACTCATTCATTAAATTCTTTATTTCTTCACGGATTTGAATACCACCATGATCCGATGCAATTGCAACTTTCATCAAAATCCTCCTCTAGCTGTTTTTATTTGATTTTATTGTGTCACAAAATTGTGAAAAGATAAAGTGAAGCTATAGGTTTCCGCCCATATAGAAACAGGAAACCTACACTGGTTTCCTGTAAAAATGATATTAAGTATGAAAGCGTGTAATGGTCTGTTTCAATTTTTCTGCTTGCTCTTTAAGCTCCATAGCCAAATTTTTTACGTTTTCCATAACCTTCGCTTGTTCATGAGTCGTAGCCGTTACTTCTTCCGCTCCAGCAGATGTTTCTTCTGCAATAGCAGCCACTTCTTGAGACTGCCTTGATGTTTCTTCAACACTTTCCATTTGACGATCAACAAGCTCAGTAATATCTTTTACCGCAGCGACAACATTATGTACTGTTTTGGTCATTCCTTCTATCGCTATATCCGTATTAGTACCTTTTTGGGCTTCTTTATTCGCCAAGACGACCTGTTCGCCAATTTGTTTAACAACAGCCTGTACCTCAACCTGAATATTTTGAATCAAACTTGAAATGCCTTGAACAGCTTTAGCGCTCTCATCAGCTAACAGACGGACTTCTTCCGCCACAACAGCAAACCCTTTCCCATGTTCTCCTGCTCGTGCCGCTTCAATGGAGGCATTCAATGCAAGCAAGTTCGTTTGTGCTGCAATATCGCCGACAAGCTCAATGATTTGTTCTACCTTTTTCGCATTTTCCTCTAAACGCTTGACTGTTTTTAGGGACTGTTGGTTTTCTTCAGCCAATTGTTTAATGCCGAAAACTAAGGAATTAACTACTTCTTTACTCTGAGAAAGCTCTGAAGCCATTTCACTGGATATAACAACAGATGCCTTCGCTTTATTTTGAACCTGTTGGGCAATCATGATGACATCATCAATAGATTCAGCCGTATTCATGATGGAAACAGCCGAGGTATCAGCACCTTTGGATATTTCCTCAATGGTTCTTGCCATGTTTTCTGCCTGTTCCGATGCTTTTGAGGATTCTTGAGAAATATGGATGACCTTGTTATTGGTCTCTTGGAAATTTTCTTCAATACTTTGCACCATTTCCCGCAGGTTAAAAAGCATATGGTTAAAAGCTGTACCTAATGATCGAATCTCATCATCCGTCTTTGATAAAACTACTTCTTCGTTAATACTTCCCTGGGCCGTACTTAACGCCACTTTTTCTAGTCTTTGCAGGGGTTTAGTAATAAGACTGGCTGCAAAAAACGCAAGAATTCCAGACCACAATATGCCTAATAGCAGTGTCCCAACACTAAAACTTATCGAACTCGTGTTTTCAAAAAACATTGGATGGATCACGAAAATAAAAAATGCCGAGGTTGAATAAGTGATTAAAGCAAGGACTGTGATAAAGATAACTAATTTTTTTCGTAACCCAAACTTATATTGAGTTCTTTCCGCCATTCTTTTTCCCCCTGTAGACTTGTTTACTTTTCCAGACTTTTTACTAATTCTTCTATTAGATCTTGAAGCTCCCTGAACGTTTCCCGATAAAGGTCTTCCGGGCCACCAAACGGATCTATTATGTCTCTATCATGTTTATCGTCATTAACAAATTCTTTTAAAGTAAAAGTTTTATCAATTATATGGGGGAATGTACTCATAATGGCCGTTTTATGCCCTTCCGTCATGGTAAAAATATGAGTAGCCCAATCTATTTCCTTCTCAGATAAAGGTGTTGAGGAATGATTATGTGATATGTTATTTTCAACTAATACACTTTTAGCATGCATTGAAGCGTCTTGGCCAGCCGAAGCATATACGCCAGCAGATCTCACTTCGATACCTTTAATATTCTTGTTTTTTAAAATTGCTTCTGCCATGGGGCTTCTGCACGTGTTACCGGTACATACAAATAATACTCGGATCATTTTAACGTCCTCCTTTTTTATCCATTATAAGCTATTGCCCCATTTTTAATAGTCAAAATAAAAGCACTCTTATTATTAAAATATCATAATAAATTCACTTCAACCAAAAAAATTAAGTCTATTTCGTAAACCCTTTATCCTATAAGATAAAACCATCTTTCTTCCCCTTTTTCCACAGTGAAATGTTTAAAAGAGAAAAATAAAAACCGCCCCGGTAATTCGGAACAGTTGAGGAAGGACAGATATGAAATTAGGTGCATCAAAAGGAGAATAATAGTTTTAGACCAAACGCACACAGAATACTACCACCAAGGATCTCACTGTAAACTCCCAGTAACCCCTGCATCTTTCTCCCCAGTAAAAGTCCTGCCCACGTTAAAAAAGTGGCAGCCATTCCAAAACAGAGAATGGTCAAAATCGTTTTAGCTCCATAAATCCCCAGCGTTAACCCTACCGAAAAACTATCCAGGCTTACCCCTAGAGCAAAAATAAACAGACCTTTTCCGATAGGAGCGAGCATCTTATTATCTCTATTTCCAGCTTCTCCCCTTTTACCGGGAATAAACATCTGGATGCCCAAAATTAACAGCAATAGACCGCCAGCGTATGTAGCAAATGTTCCGAATTTATCAGAAATGAAACGACCTGCCCCCATACCTAGCAAGGGCATCCAAATATGAAAAAAGCCTACAGTTAGCCCTATAAAAAGGATTTGCCTTAACCTTAGCTTAAACATCCCCATTCCAAGGCCGACAGAAAAGGCATCCATTCCCAACGCAAAAGCCATTAGCAATAAGGTGATGATTTCTCCAGCGAATGTATTCATTCCATACCTCCCTCGGACGTACCTACTACATGTTATGCATGTCCGAAAAGAAATAGAAGAATAAATCAGTCCTTATTACGCATGTTCTTCTATGATTTGATGACCTGCAGCCTTCTCGAGCCGGTTCATAACCGCAACCCCTATACCAGACTCAGGAAACATTTCGCTAAAAATGATATCGACATCAAGTACATCAAATTGTCGTAAAGCATCATATAGCCCTGCTGCAACTGTATGTAAATCCGCTAATGATCCAGGAGCAACAATATAATCCGCCTTATATTCTCGTTGATGTTCAGTAGGTGTTATCACACCGACTTTTAACCCATCACCTCTTTTTTCATCCACAAGCTTCTGAAGGAAAGCTTGATTACCCTTTACTAAAAAAAGAGGGGCTTTCGGTGCATAGTGGGTATATTTCATACCCGGAGCTTTTGGTGCTGCGTCCTTATGTTTCAAGGCAGCGTCTTGTCTAACTGTTCCAATGACTGCTTCCAGTTGTTCAACTGTCACGCCACCCGGTCTTAAAATAACAGGCACTTCCTCCGTGCAATCAAGCACGGTAGATTCAACACCTACACCTGTGGTCCCACCATCGACAATGCCCGCAATCCGGCCCATTAAATCATCCACAACATGTTTAGCTGATGTGGGGCTTGGTTTGCCAGAGGTATTTGCACTTGGAGCAGCAATAGGCAGATTACTCGCTTGAATAAGACCTAGGGCAACCTGATGATCTGGCATCCTGACCGCGACTGTGTCTAGACCCGCCGTCACTAGGTTTGATAGCTGCCCTGGTTTCCGTTTCATAATCAATGTTAAAGGACCCGGCCAAAATTCCGCTATAAGTTTCCTTGCCTGTACCGGAATCTCTTCAACAATATCTTTCAACTGTTCTTCAGTAGCTATATGAACAATTAAAGGATTATCACTCGGACGCCCCTTCGCTTCAAACACTTTTTTGACAGCCTCGTCACTTTTAGCATTAGCTCCCAGCCCATATACGGTCTCCGTTGGAAAAGCAACCACTTGATCAGCCTTTAATAATTCAGCTGATTGTGTAATTTGGGGATAACTTTGTAAATTATCCACATTTTTATCCACTAACCAAACTTTCGTTTTCATCGTAAACACCTTCACCTTTTAACATTACTTATTTTATATAATTGCTTTTATATGAACGATATTTCAGTCTTATCGTACTATTATTTCTTAAAATATACTTTGAAAGTATAAAAGAAGTATACACATAATTCAAGTGTTATCCACAAATTGTGGATAATTGTAACGAAACGGTGGATAACTTTGTGGATATTATGGATTATTGACAGACTTTTTCGATATTTTGTTAATAACTCTGTGGATATGTATTATTACATTTATCTAATCGTAAAAAAAACGAGGGCAGATGCCCTCACTTTAAAAAATCTCATTGAAAATTTCTGCAAATAAGGACTTCACTTCCACCTCGGGCTCCTTTTCCCCTTCATATAATTGTTGACCTCGGTCAGTAGATGCCGTCAAATTATCGCTTGTATCTTCAACGTTCTCTTCGATGCCTTTCGGTGTCACTTCTTCCTTAACCTTTTCTTCCGGCGCTTCCACTTTTACACTTTCCTCTATAACTTCTTCTTTAACTTTTTCCTCTGGCACAACTTTCTCTTCATTCGTTGCAGCATATGCCTTCCCTTTTGAAGTCACTGATTCTTCATCTTCATCCTCGACAATTGGACTTTGGCTTACAGCTGTCCCATTTGAAAAATCCAGGAAACATAATGGAGGAAATAACACACACCACCAATTAGCCCCTTCCCCTTCACCAAGTGTGATAATCACCGCTTCATAATCACCTGCAGGATATAAATACTGACCGTAAAGCTTTGTCGGGAATTCCGCCTGTCCAAAATCGACGTTGACTGTCTGTTCCAAACCATTTTCCCTTACTACTGCCTCCGCTGTTGCTTGGATATCTGGTAAATGCGAAGTAATCACTTCCCTCGCCTCATCCAAAGAGGTAAGCTCCTGAACCCACTTCGTAATATCTTCATTTACTTTATCTCTAATCAGGCGCTTAACAGCTTGATCCTCTTCTGTATCACTATTAGCAAGTATTCGCAGACGAATCGCTTCATCTGGAATCACCATAGTTTCTTCCGCACTGACCGCCTCCGATTTAGGCATATATATACTTACAATTGTTCCTATTGTTAAGATTAATAGATAGATAATGGCTAAATGTTTAGTTTTCATCGCCCTCGCCCCCTCACACAAATTAGTTTCGCCAATTTTCCGTTATCTTAAACTAGTAAAAGTAAAAAAGAGGATAACTAAAAATATAGATTCTAAAAGGTATATTGGGTGAAGCACGTTACATTCCAAACAAAAAAATCCGTCTCACATATGAGACGAATCATTTTAATACAGCAAAGACCATTCGATCCTTTTTGTTAATGTCATTTTCAATGGACACTTCTGCCGCAGGAAATGTCCGCTTTAAGAGACCAGCAACTGCCTGACCCTGTCCAGTGCCTACCTCAAAGCCAATCAGTCCCGGTACATTCATAACCAGTGGCAATTGTTCCATAAAGCGGCGATAAAAGTCTAAGCCATCGACACCAGCGAATAACGCACGATGTGGTTCATGATCAGTTACGACCACTGACATGGATTTTTGATCATCATTTGGTATATAAGGAGGATTCGATAAAAGGATGTCCACCTGATTGTTCTGCTTAATGAACGGCTGCAGCAGATCGCCTTGCACAAACTGTACCTCAGCTCCAAGTAACTTGGCATTCTTTCTCGCTACCTCAAGTGATGGATCTGCTATATCCGTGGCTGTCACCAGCAAGTCTGTTTCTTCAAGCTTCATCGTAATTGCAATCGCACCGCTGCCCGTCCCAATATCCGCTAAGCTGAGCTTCTGTCCCTTCGTAAAAATGTTAGGGAGCTTGCGAAGTGTATAATAAATTAATTCTTCTGTTTCAGGTCTTGGAATCAACACTTCTTCATTAACAAGGAAGGTCCGTCCATAAAATTCTTCACTGCCTGTAATATATTGAACAGGGGTCCCATCAACATGTAGCTCAACAGCGGACTTAAATTGTTCTAACTCCTCTTTATTGAGTTCATAATGGAGATTGGCTAATAGCTGGGAGCGAGTTTGCTTTAAATAATGCTGCAACAAAATTTCTCCTGCATTAGCATCCCGATCATTTTCCTTTAAAAAAGAAGAAGCCCATTTAAGGACTTCGAATACTTTCATTACAGAATTATTCATCTGCATTTTCCAGTCTTGAAGATTGATCTTCCATGATTAATGCATCCACGACATCATCCAGCTTACCTTCCATAATTTGATCCAGCTTTTGAATCGTTAAGCCGATACGATGGTCGGTAACACGGTTTTGCGGGAAGTTATACGTACGAATCCGTTCTGAACGATCACCCGTTCCAACGGCAAGCTTCCTGTTTTGGTCATATTCCGCCTGTACTTCACGATGAATTTTGTCATACACACGGGCACGCAAAACTTTCATTGCTTTTTCTTTGTTCTTGATTTGTGATTTTTCATCCTGACAAGATACAACGGTATTTGTTGGAATATGCGTCAATCGCACCGCTGACATTGTGGTGTTAACACTCTGTCCTCCTGGTCCACTCGACGCAAAGGTATCTACACGAACATCCTTATCATGGATTTCAACTTCCACTTCCTCAGCTTCCGGTAAAACGGCAACCGTAGCCGTGGACGTATGAATCCGTCCACCTGATTCAGTTTCAGGTACACGCTGCACGCGATGGGCTCCATTTTCGAATTTCAACTTTGAATATGCACCGTTACCATTAATCATGAAAATGATTTCCTTATAACCACCAAGCCCTGTAGGACTTGATTCAATAACTTCAGTTCTCCAGCCTTGCACCTCAGCAAAACGGCTGTACATACGGTATAGACTACCTGCAAATAAGGCCGCTTCATCTCCGCCTGCCGCTCCGCGGATCTCCATGATTACGTTTTTATCATCGTTAGGGTCTTTTGGAATAAGCAATATTTTCAGCTTATCTTCAAGACCTTGTATGGTCTCTTCAAGTTCATTAATCTCTTCTTTAACCATTTCACGCATATCCGCATCAAGTTTGTCTTCAAGCATCGCCTTGGCTTCCTGGAGTTGCTCACGAACTGCTTTATACTCTTTATACGTTGAAGCCGTCTCCTGAATACTGGATTGCTCCTTAGAATATTCCCTTAGCTTCTTTGAATCATTAATGATTTCAGGGTCACTCAATAGTTCATTCAATCTTTCATATCTATCTTCTACTGCCTGCAGTCGATCAAACAAATTATTCACCTCATAAATTTTCCAAAACATCTACATGAAACGAGTTGGAAGTAATCCATCCTTTTTAACTATAAATAAGTGCCCTAACCGAGTTCACTTCTAGCTTAATTATAGTATAGGTGAATAATCGACGTCAAAGAGGATTCAAAATTGTGGTTATTTCTTTAATTTAACATCTATATTATATTGGGGAACAACTCTGGTTATCATGTCTTGAATTCGCTGCTTTTCCTCATTTCTTTCTTCATCCGTCTTGATTTCACCTTTATCATGGACCGTAACATGTATGGTATTGCCATTAAACCATACGGAGCCTGCATCATAATTAGTTTCCGATTTAATGATTGATCGGATTTTATCTATTTCCTGCCCCATGGATGGAGAATTATTGGATGTATGATGCGGGGTGTTGAGGACTTGATCCGATGGCCGTTCCGCTTCATTGTCCCAATCCTTATTAGATACATGTTTTAAACTTTTGCCAACAAAATCTTTGCCATCCCGGGATTGATCCCCATATTCCGAATCATTATTTATTGCATTGTCATTTTGACTGCATGCTGTTAGTGCAGCAAGAAGAAAAGCAGTCATAAAAATCAGTATTGATTTCATATTTTTTCCCTCCATTTTGGTTAAGTTTATAAAGAGCGGTTCCTCTTCAGCTTTCCCAAAATGAAGCAAAATGTATCTTTTATTTCTCTTCCCTCTTTTTTACAAAATGCTCGACTTTATCTTAATAGTTAAAGTTTATTGCAAATGTCTATTTTTAGTTCAAACCGCATTGCGTTAAACTTCATCTTAAAATCTTTGTATGTTAAAATCCTTTTGAAAGGATTATCTACATGGATTTAGGAGAAAATGAATAAAGGGTAATAATTAGCTCCCCTTTCTTCCAAATAGGGAGTTTTTTTATTGTTTGTAATTACAACAGGAGGATTCAACTATGCATTTATTGCCGCGGGAAATCGACAAGCTTATGATAGTGGTGGCAGCGGATCTTGCGAAGCGCCGAAAAGACAGAGGATTAAAGTTAAATCATCCGGAAGCTGTCGCCCTCATCACTTATGAGGTTATGGAAGGGGCAAGAGACGGGAAAACTGTAGCCCAACTTATGGAGTATGGGGCTTCCATTTTGACACAAGAAGATGTCATGGAAGGAATACCTGAAATGATAGATGATATTCAGGTTGAAGCAACTTTTCCAGATGGAACGAAATTGGTGACTGTCCACAGCCCGATACGATAAATAGGAGGGATAGCTATATGTTGCCAGGAGAATACATTTTAAAAGAAGAAGAGATTATTTGTAATGAAGGAAGAGAAGTATTCACCATTTCTGTTACTAACACCGGCGACCGCCCTATTCAGGTCGGATCACATTTTCATTTCTACGAAGTAAATGAAGCACTCCAATTTAATAGGAAGAAAGCTTACGGAAAGCGATTAAATGTCCCTGCTGGAGCGGCTGTTCGTTTTGAACCCGGGGATGAAAAAGAAATACAGCTTCTAAATTTTGCAGGAGAACGGCGTATATACGGGTTCAATAATAAAGTAGACGGCAAATTAGAAAGTGAGGATGAATCATGAGTTTTAAAATGTCCCGAAAACAATATGCTGAAATGTACGGACCAACTACTGGTGACTCTATCCGCCTTGCTGACACAGATTTGTTTATTCAAATTGAAAAAGATTACACTTCATACGGAGAAGAAGTTGTCTTTGGCGGCGGAAAAGTCATTCGGGACGGCATGGGCCAGCACCCCCTTGCAACCCGTAAAGACGGTGTGGCAGATACCGTTATAACGAACGTAGTAATTTTAGATTACACAGGAATTTGTAAAGCAGATCTAGCCATTCGGGATGGTAAAATTTCTGGAATTGGTAAAAGCGGAAATCCACTCGTTATGGACAATGTGGATATTATTATTGGCGCATCTACAGAAATAATCGCCGGTGAAGGTTTGATTGTGACAGCTGGTGCCATCGATACCCACGTTCATTTTATTAATCCAGAACAAGTACAGGTAGCACTAACATCTGGAACAACAACATTAATCGGGGGCGGTACAGGTCCTGCAGCTGGATCTAAGGCAACTACGGTTACTCCGGGTGAATGGAATATTCACCGCATGCTTGAAGCTGCTGAAGGCCTCCCTATAAATATTGGATTTACAGGTAAAGGACATGCTGCTTCCACTGAACCCTTAATCGAGCAAGTTAGAGCTGGAGTTATCGGATTAAAAGTTCATGAAGACTGGGGAGCTACTGGTTCATCCCTTGACTACGCACTACAGGTAGCAGACGAATATGACATTCAAGTTGCCCTGCACGCAGATACATTAAATGAAAGCGGATTTATGGAAAATACCATGGCCGCAGTAAAAGACCGAGTTCTTCACATGTACCATACTGAAGGCGCAGGCGGTGGCCATGCACCTGATTTAATCAAATCAGCAGGTTACCATAACATTCTGCCTTCATCAACGAACCCCACCCTCCCTTATACCGTTAATACTATCGACGAACACCTTGATATGGTCATGGTTTGCCATCATTTAAATCCTTCTGTTCCAGAAGATATCGCTTTTGCAGATTCTAGAATTAGAAGGGAAACAATTGCAGCAGAAGATATCCTTCACGACATGGGCGTATTTAGCATGGTAAGCTCTGATGCCCAAGCAATGGGCCGGGTAGGAGAAGTCGTTCTACGCACATGGCAAGTAGCAGACAAAATGAAAAAACAAAGAGGCATCCTGTTTGGAGATAGCAAACATGCCGACAACAACCGGGCTAAGCGCTATATCGCCAAATACACTATTAATCCAGCCATTACACATGGGATTTCAAAGCATGTTGGTTCTATTGAAGTTGGAAAATTGGCAGATCTAGTCCTCTGGTCTCCAAAGTTTTTTGGCGTGAAGCCAGAAATGGTGCTTAAAAACGGTCTTGCGGTTACTGGGTTAATGGGTGATGCCAATGCATCTATCCCGACACCACAGCCGTATATTTATCGTCCAATGTACGCTCAGTTTGGAAAGGCCTTAGCAAAAAGTTCGGTTACTTTCATTTCTCAAGCAGCCTACGATGATGGTGTTCATGAAAAACTTGGACTACATAAAATGATTCTACCTGTTGGCGGAATTCGGACTCTAACTAAGAAAGATATGAAATTAAATGCTGAAACACCTGATATTACAGTTGATCCGCAAACATATGAAGTAAAAGTAAATGGAGAACTCCTGACATGCGAGCCAGTTGATACGGTGCCAATGGGTCAGCGATATTTCCTATTCTGAGGTGAAAAGTATTGATTATAGAAAAAGTTGTCACTAACTTAGAAAAGATGGATACAAACGAAATTAAAAAGCGTCATATAGAAAAAGTGTACTTGGAAAGCGCACATTTAATGAAGCGCATTCAACGGGTCAAAACGGATCACGGCAATGAGCTTGGTATTCGCTTAAAAGAGCATCGAGACCTTTTAGCTGGAGATGTATTATACATGGATGATAAAAATATGATCGTCATAGATGTGCTATCAGATGATTTACTTGTTATCTCCCCTCGAAGCATAAAAGAAATGGGGACAATCGCCCATCAACTTGGCAACCGTCACCTCCCTGCTCAATTTGAAGAAGATGATATGTTGGTCCAATATGACTATTTGGTTGAGGAATTACTTCAAGAACTCGGAATTCCTTTTAAACGGGAAGAACGAAAAGTGAAACAAGCGTTCCGTCATATAGGCCACAGTCATGAATAACAATATTCTCTCTTTGTTTCAGCTATGCGACTCTAATTTACCTACCGGCGCTTTCAGCCATTCTTTCGGCCTGGAGAGTTATATACAAGAAGATCAAGTTAAGGACCAGGAGACATTTTTCCAGTGGCTTAAAGTGTATTTACATGAGCAGCTCATCTACTCAGATGGGCTTGCCTCTCGTCTCGTTTATGAAGCTCTTATGGATGAGGATATTCAAGAAATATGGAACCTGGATCGCCTATTAACTGTCCAAAACTTGCCGAGGGAAACGCGGGAAGGAACACAAATGATTGGGGATCGAATGCTAAAACTCACAGAATCGCTATACGGTATGCCAATCCTCTCACAATATAGAGCGGAAATTAAGAGAAAGAGTTCATTCGGCCATCCCGCTATTGTATTTTCGATGGTAGCACATGGGCTTGGGGTAACAAAACCAGACACCATCCTCTACTATTTGTATTCTGCTATTTCCAGCCAAGTTCAAAATGCGGTACGAGCCATTCCTCTTGGACAAACAGCAGGTCAAACAATTACTCACAATTTTATACCAGAATTAACACAGGCTGTGGAAAGAATTCTGCAACTAACGAAAGATGATTTTGGCATCGTTTCTCCTGGTATTGAACTGTCTCAAATGAAACATGAACGCGTTAACATTCGAATATTTATGTCTTAATTTTTTTGAAAGAATCAGTAAAGGAAGTGTTTTAATGGAACCAATAAAAATCGGTGTTGGAGGACCTGTTGGAGCAGGTAAAACAATGCTTGTAGAAAAATTGACACGCCATCTCGAAAATGAAATAAAAATGGCAGTTGTCACAAACGATATTTACACAAAAGAAGACGCTAAATTTTTAATACAAAATGGTGTTCTTCCAGAGGATCGGATCATTGGTGTGGAAACGGGCGGCTGTCCTCATACCGCCATTCGCGAAGATGCTTCCATGAACTTCGCCGCTATCGATGAGTTAATCGAGCGTCACCCGGACGTTGAACTTATTTTTGTTGAAAGTGGCGGAGACAATCTTGCAGCTACTTTCAGCCCTGAACTAGTTGACTTTTCTATTTATATTATTGATGTTGCCCAAGGGGAAAAAATCCCCCGCAAAGGCGGACAAGGTATGATTAAATCTGATTTGTTCATCATTAATAAAACGGACCTTGCTCCATATGTCGGTGCCAGCCTTGAAGTAATGGCAAAGGACACAAAAGTATTCCGCGGTGACAAACCATTCGTTTTTACAAATTTAAAAAATGATGATGGCCTTCCTGAAGTAATCGACTGGATTAAGCAGCATGCTTTATTAAAAGGTTTAGATTAATATGACAGATTGGACTGGCACTTTATCTCTGGACCTAGAAGAACGGAAAGGGAAAACCGTCGCAAAAAGGGTGTATTTTCAAGGTGCACTCAAAGTTATGCGACCGATCTACTTTGATGATTCAGGTCAGGTCTGCTATTACCTTCTAAATCCCGGCGGCGGCTATTTAGACGGCGATCGATACAAGATGGAAATATCAGCCGATGAAGGCTCTAAAGTTACTTTAACTACCCAATCTGCGACAAAAGTATATAAAACGCCGAAAGGCTATGCCTATCAGGAAACCCAAATTCACTTGCAAAAAGGCAGTTATTTAGAATACCTTCCAGATCCGCTAATTGCTTATGAAAATGCTCATTACAAGCAAAAAAATGTAGTTCATATGGAAAGTGGAGCAACGTTTATTTACACAGATATCCTCACACCTGGCTGGTCCCCGGAGGGTAAAAAGTTTAGCTATAATACCATTCAATTAGTTACTGAGGTTTATCTGAATGGTAAACTTGGTGTGTTTGACCATATCAAATTAATGCCAGAAAAACAAACACTATCGGGTCTAGGTTTCATGGAAGGCTTTACTCACCTAGGCTCTATGATTGCGGTCAGCGAATATACGAATAATTCTCTTCTCGATGAATTGTATGAAGTGATTCAAATAGAAGAATCGAGTTTTAAATTTGGAATTTCAAAGCTAGCCGTGCCAGGCTTTAGCATACGAATCCTAGCCCACTCTACCCAAGTCATTGAACGAATATTGGATCAGTGCCAAAAGATCATCAGCGAGAAGTGGAATAATCGTACACCAAGCTTTTTACGGAAATATTAATACATTCATCGGAGGCTGCTCCTTTAAAAGGCACAGCCAGATGAGCCATTTTATATTGTATTTATTTTGAGTTCCTAAATTCACATTACGCTGTGCTATTAAAGACCGATTTCCCATGAACTGCGCCCTTTAAATGACAGTCTTAAATAAAGACCTATATAATAGGCAATTAATAGATTACTCCGGTATTTTACCGATCTTGTAACTCAATATTTACGATAATCTAGGAAAAATATTTAAGTAGAAACTTTCATGAGAGGGGATACAGTATGCCTGAAGATAAGAATGCAAAACCCGAACTTGAAGATTTTGAGGTAGAAACAGTGTTCGAGAACCGTGTTCACGAGCGACACGCATTCACTTTTAAAGTCCAAGGAGAGGAATTCAAGGGGCATTTTCATGAGGATGAAATTCATTGGCTCCACCCTCACCCAAAACAAACGATTGGTGAAAGTAAAGTGGACATTATTGAAACTACCATACATTCATTAATGCGACACTATGGAATTTCAAAAGAGATTAAAGGCCTTGAAATAAAACCAGCATTTGAAGACCGGGTACATGAACGCCGACAATTTTCTTTGCAAGTGCAGGGAGAGGAATTCAAAGGCTTTGTTCATGAAGGAGAAATTCAATGGTTCCATCCTCAGCCAAAGCAAAAGCTTGAAGAGGATCTGGTTGAGGCAATTGAATCAGAAATCCATGAAAAAGTAGCGGAACACGAAAATAATAGTAAAGAGAATGATTAGAAATAGATAATATAAGAAAGGAGGTCTCTATTAAAGAGATCTCCTTTTCTAATGTCATTCAATTAATTTCTTTATCTCAACTAAAATCATTAAAATCAATCACACGTTGACAAAGTCTTTGCATAAGCTTAGATTCATGAGTTACAACTACTATTCCCATCTTTCTCTTTTTAGCAATTTCAATGACAGCATGCCAGATTTGAGTCTGTGTGATTGCATCGAGCATTGTTGTCATTTCGTCTGCAATTAGAAATCGAGTATTGGGTCCTAATGCACGGGCAACACAAAATCGTTGTAGCTCTCCTCCCGATAGTTCGTTAGGCCATCGTTCTAGCCACTCCCGATCAATTCCCAGTAATTCTAACACCTCTTTATTGGGTTTCCATCCTTCATTAAGAATCTTGTGCATCTTCCATCGTGGATTAATCGCTTTTTCTGGATGCTGAAAGATCAATTGAACAGGATGATATCCTTTCTTTGGCAATGGAGCACTATTAAAGGTCACAGTTCCCTCAATTGGTGTCTCAAAACCCGCTAAAATCCGGCAAAACGTTGTTTTCCCACATCCACTTGGACCAGTGATGCCAACGATTTCCCCTGGCTCTAGCGTTAAATTGACTCCTTGAAACAGCCATGGTCCATTTCCATATCGAAATCCGATGTCTTTTGCTTCAAGTTGCATGAATACACCTCACCATTCCCCCCCTAAGTTTTCGCATTTCAGGTTGTACTTGCCGGCATTCAGGTGTTGCCATTACACAACGTGGTGCAAACAAACATCCCGCTGGTAATGAACTTGGATGAGGTTGCGAACCTGGAATTGGAATAAAATCATTTTGAGGTAATGCTCTCCACAAAGCCTTACTATAAGGATGCCGTATTTCCTCACCGTGACCTTTAAAGTTCTCCACTGGAGCTACCTCTACTGTAGTTCCTGCATAAAATACGGCAATTTTATCTGCAATATTAAGGGCCGATTCAATATCATGAGTTATCAGCATCACCGCACAACCATTGTCGGCAACCTCTCTAAAATTATTTAGCGCTTCCTTTATTACATCGGGGTCGAGCCCTGGAGTAGGCTCATCCGCAATAATCACCTTTGCTCCGCTTACCATGGCAGTGGATAGAAGCGTCCTCCTCGCCATACCTCCAGAAAGTTGAAATGGATACATTTTCTCAACCTCTTGCCTTAAGTGATAGCGCTCAAAAACCTCTCGTTGAACCGATACAGCATCCCCATTTTTTACAGAAGTACGGACTTGACTTCCAACACGCATGAGTGGGTCTAGAAAGTTTACCGATTGTGGTACAAGAGCAATTTCCTTACCTCTTAATACAGTTTGCCGATCAGGGGTGAGTTCCTCTCCCGCATATTTAATTACTCCACATATACTTGCATTTCTCGGCAGTATTCCTAGAATGGCATGTGCGAGCAAACTTTTTCCCGATCCACTCGCTCCAACAACAGCAAGAATCTCACCTGCCTCAAGAGTAACATTTAAACTTGATATAACTTTATGAGTTTTCTGTTTAAGTCCAGTATATTGCTTAAAAGATACTGATAAATTTTCCACTTCAAGAATAGGCATTTGTTAACTCCTCTTAATATTGAACGTAGCATATCTGATTAATCTTGAGCCCTATTAGGATCTATGAGCAACCGGATATTCTCTCCAATCTGATCAAACGTTCTAACGATAATCAGCAAACAAAGCCCTGGAAAAAAGGCAAGCCACCACATACCTGAAGATAAGTACTTCATCGATTCTGATAGAATAATTCCAATTGCCGGCTCGTGAGGCGACAATCCTAAACCTAAAAATGTAACTGCCGCCTCATGTAAAATAACATGAGGAAACAGTAACATAAAACCAATTAACAGTTGTGGAGCTATATGTGGAAGAATATGATGCAAAGCAATCCACCATTGGGATTTCCCCATTTTCTGTGAAACCTGAACATATTCTGCTGAACGAACTTGCATAACCTCTGCTCTGATGACTCGAGCAAGACTTGGCCAATGTGTTAAAGCTAATCCAATTACAATTCCTTTAAATCCTCCCCCTAATGTAAAAGCGATAAGAATAAGAGTTACGAGATGTGGTACACTCAGAAAAAGGTCGATGAGCCATGAAATAAGACGATCTGCCATTTTCCCCATTGTTGCTGCTGCCATACCCAAGAAAAGAGCAATTGACGCACTTCCAATTGCTCCAATCAATCCAACTCCTATACTTAAAGAAAGTCCCATTAACGTTCTTGTAAACATATCTCTACCTAACCAATCGGTACCAAAGAGATGGTCTAGGGATGGAGGAGCATTTCGATCATTAAGATTTGTTACAATTCTCCCCTCATCAATTAAAACACCTCCTAATATAACAATTACTAAAAAAATAATTGAAATTAGGATTATAAAAAGCGTCCGCTTCTTTCGATTAGAAGGAAGTTGTTTATGATTATCTTTATTTTTTAATTTGAGGCTTGAAATCATATCTTCTCCCCTCCCTCATTCTCGGATCTAATAAACGATAGCTCAAATCAGCCAGTAAATTTCCTACAAAAACAAATATTGTACTAAATATAACTAATCCCAATAAAAGGGGAACGTCTCCCCTTAGCCCCGCTTCTACCGTAGCCTGTCCTAAACCGGGATATGAAAAAACTTGCTCAGTCAACACTGCTCCACCAAACAATTCACTAAAAGCCGCAAACTGCAAGGTAATCGCTGGCAAAGCAACATTACGTAATCCATGTCTCCAAAACAGGACAAAGCCTTGTTCACCTCTCGCCCTAGCGAATAAGACATAATCACTAGCAAGAACATCAATCAGCTTCTGGCGCGTATGTAGTGCCACATTAGCGACCCCAACTATACTAAGTGTGATCGCTGGCAGAATAAGATGATTGATTCGATCCACCATTGTGACATTTTCTGCAAGGACACCAGCTGGAACCCCCATTCCAAATGGAAACCATTTTAGCCAAACGGCAAAAACGATAAGAATAAGGAGCCCCATCCAGAAGGTAGGAGTTGAAGCTAGTGTGAAACAGTACCATTTTATTATTCGATCAATCCAAGTCCCCTTTTTCATTGCCGCTACAACACCCATGGCAAATCCAATCATACCTGATAATACCCAAGCTGATATCATGAGCGCTAGGGAATTTAAGAATCGTTCACCAATAATGTCAATTACCGGGCGGCGAAATATCATTGAAGTTCCTAAATCACCTGTTAGCAAAGCAGAGCCCCAATTCAAGAACTGCACCATAACTGGTTGGTCAACTCCCCAATATTCAGCTATCTTCTCCCGTTGCTCAGGTCCTACCTTCAACATATCTGCACCGATGTAGGCTTGAATTGGATCAATCGGAGAGTTTTTTATTAATAGAAAAGAAATTAAACAAATGGCAAATAATAATGTGGCCATTCTTAAACCTTTCAACAATAAAAATAATCCAAGCTTTCCACCTATATATTTACGCACAGTTACTTAGTCCATTTCCATTCAACTATATTATCTGTTGCAGGCCAACCATGACCATGAACATGGATTCTTTGTTCTCCGATATCAAGTCCATCTTTCACTAAGTATAAATGATCAATATTCACTAACCAGGCCCATGGAGCGTCGCCATTCGCACTTAAACCTGTTGTTCCATCCCATTGCGCTTTTTTCCAAAACTCAATTGCTTCTGTTTCACTTGTAGCGCGAAGAGCCTTTTCAAAATAATCATCTACCGTTTTGTTTTGATAAAAACCAGTATTATAATAGTCTACCCCTGCAAATTTACTACTATAAATGTTATACATCTCATGAGGGTCATGGCTTCCCCAACCTAAAAGGACAGCATTCGAATACATTTTCTTTTCAATAATATCCCAGCTTCCACCTTCTAATTTAATATGAATTCCTAGTGGCTCGATCATATCGGCCACAGAAATGGCAAGAGATTGTCTTATTGCATCACTCGCTAAGTAATATAGAGTGAACTCAGCTTTCAAAGAGTCTTTCTCAAGAATCCCATCTCCATCTGTATCCTTCCACCCGGCTTCTTTCAAAAGTTTTCGCGCACCGTCCAAATCAGCATCTTTAATGACTGTATCTGGGTTCCACCAAGGAAGGCCATCCACTGAAGTATAGGCTGGAGTCCCACGTCCTTCTAAGACTCCATCCACAAGTGCTTTTCGGTCTACTCCAATATTTATCGCATGACGAATAGCTGGATCGGCTGTTACATCGTTACCAATTGGTAAACCATCTTCAGTAAAATCCCCTGACTTTATAAATGGGAAGGCGATTCCCCGATTATCTACTGTTTTTACTGATTCCAGTCTCATTCCAGGTACTTCCAGGTTACTAAATGCAGCTGGTATATAGGCAAGATCAACCTTTCCCGCTTGTGCAGCAGCAAATGACGCATCCTCGTTTAAGAATAAAAAGGTTATCTTTTTAAAATACGACTTTTTGTCATAGTATTCAGGATTAGCCTTTATAATAAGCTGTTGCCCCTTGTCCCATTGAACGAGCTGATAAGGCCCTGAACCTATAGGGTTTTCAGCATAGTCTGCTCCATATGCATGTTTTGGGACAATTCCCGTTCCTACTAAAGAATTAACAAATGTTGATTGAGGTTCTTTTAATGTGAATTTTACTGTGTAATCATCCATTGCCTCTACTTTATCCATACCATTAAGATCAACAACTGACCCATTTTTAGTAGCTGTTTCAAATGTAAAGACTACATCATCAGCGGTTAATGGTTGACCGTCTGAAAATTTCACATCCTTACGCAAGATTACAGTCCAAACCTTGCCATCTTCATTGACTTTATAACTGGTTGCAATATCATTTACAATGTTTAACTTGTTATCTCTTTTTAGTAGAGTACTCTGGAATAGCGGTGAACCATAACGTCCCCACCCAGTTGTTGGATCAAAACCTGCTTCAGGCTCAGATCCAAAAGCCATCACAAGTTCGTCCTTTTTCTTCTGAATACCCTCACCATTTGCATCACCAGATTGATCGAGTTGCTGATTACAACCCCCTAACATGAAAGATGAAACTAATGTAGCTAATACTATAATTCCAAACAATTTCTTTTTCATCTGTCACACCCCATAAATTAATATCTTTCTAATAAAGGTTAAATACTTAACCCGCCTGTAAAATTAGGTGAATTTCACGGGTGCATACCTCACCCGATTTACAGGAATAAACAACTAATTGGTATACAAAAAATACATTATTCAATTAATTCAGATATGTATAAGGCAAATGTCCATAACATCTTTCTGGCAGGTGTTGTTACAGGAGGTATTACAAATCATGACTACGATGAAGATAAACAATTTCGCGGAATAAAATTGTGGAAACTAAACTACATAAAATAGCATAAGACGAGAATAGGCACCTGCTGATTTGGTGTCTATTCTCGTCTATCCCTTATCTAAATAGTTTATTTGATAATAAACAGCTTTATTATGTACTGAAGGACTCACTTTGCAAGAGATATTTGAAAAGAATTTTTTCCATACAACAACAATAGTAAACGACTTTTGTGTCAAGTATACGATTTTTTCTATAATTAAACAACTCTATTATTAGCATAAAATCAAGTTAGATAAAACTCTAAATCAAGAATTTAAAAGCAATTGAATGCGGTAACGTATAGGACTGAATAGTTTTGAGTAGGCGAGAGGGGGAATAGAAAAATGAAGAGACTTATACAGGTCTAATGATTGATCCATGAAAGGGACACACAGGGCTAAATAAGTAACAACAAAGGATACCCTCATGAATTTGATATCAATAAAACACAAGGTTTTGCCACTCTAACACTCAAGGTAATAGCTGTTTTCCCTTAGGCTCTTTTTTAGCTGAACTTGTGTAATTAATAAAAGTGCCCTAAGATCTCTTTGGATCTTAAGGCACCATGATTTAAATATGTTCTTTAATCCCTGCCGTCTGCTTGCCTGGGACTTCGTGGTGATGGCGGCAACGGGGCTCGTATGATTCCGATGCACCTACAAGGATGATCGGCTCATCATAGGAGGCCGGTGCACCATTAATCAATCGTTGTGTCCTGCTTGCAGGTGATCCGCACACTTCACACACAGCCTGTAGCTTTGTTACTGATTCTGCTAGCGACAATAAAGCAGGCATAGGACCGAATGGTTCACCTCTGAAATCTTGATCGAGTCCTGCCATAATCACTCGATAACCGCTGTCCGCAAGATGCTGGGCAACCCCGACAATTTCATGATCAAAAAATTGCACTTCATCTATTGCGATGATATCTAAGGGCTTATCTAAATACTTAAAAATATCTGTTGAATGGGCAATAGGTTTTGCCATCACAGAGGACCCATTGTGTGATACGACAGCCTCTTCCGCATAGCGATTATCTATAGCAGGTTTAAAAACGGCTATTTGCTCTTTAGCAAATTGAGCACGGCTGACTCGTTTAATCAATTCTTCAGATTTACCTGAAAACATGCTTCCGCAAATAAGCTCGATCCAGCCTGTTTGTTTCATTACATACATGGAAACAGCTACTCCCTTCCACCTGTCAATCCCTTGGCCATAATGGAATTAGACCCGGCTTTATATAAATTCAAACTTGTTTATAGAAAAGAAAAAACAGGCAAGAAAAATACTTGCCTGTTTTTTGAAAAGTCCGGCTTATTTAATACCGTATTTTTTGTTGAAACGATCAACACGTCCGCCAGCTTCAGCGAATTTTTGACGACCAGTATAGAATGGGTGGCATTCTGAACAAGTCTCAACTTTGATCTCTTCTTTAACTGAACCAGTTTCAAAAGTGTTTCCGCAAGAGCAAGATACTTTTGAAAGTTTATAATTTGGATGAATTCCAGTTTTCATTCTTTTCAGCTCCTTCTGCCCTGAATCATTCGAAACAGAGTTATATACTTCAAGGTGAGAGAAAAGTACCCTCACATTTATTGTAAAAACACATGAACTCATTATAGCAATTTAAGACTAGTTGTGCAACAGTTTGTTTCTTTCCCTGTTTAAGAACGTTTTGCGTTTGCTGGTCCCTTTTTCATTTCTAACATCTCTTCATCCAACTTACTGAAAAATTCTTCATTTCCTTTTGTCTGTTTTAAACGGCGAAGGAATTTTTCGGCAAAATCAGGTGAATCAGACATTGTTTTCCGAATTGCCCAAAGTTTATCCAAACGATCTTTCGGAATTAACAGTTCTTCTTTACGAGTACCAGAGCGACGAATATCAATCGCTGGGAAAATACGTCTTTCGGCAAGGGCCCGATCTAAATGAAGCTCCATATTACCTGTACCTTTAAACTCTTCATAAATGACGTCGTCCATTCGGGAACCTGTATCTACCAAAGCTGTAGCAAGAATCGTCAAGCTACCACCCTCTTCGATATTTCTAGCTGCACCGAAAAAACGTTTTGGCCGGTGAAATGCAGCCGGGTCAATCCCTCCGGATAGTGTACGACCGCTTGGCGGAATGACAAGGTTGTAGGCACGCGCCAGACGAGTAATACTGTCCATTAAAATAATAACATCACGTTTATGTTCAACTAGGCGCATTGCCCGTTCTAACACTAGTTCTGCGACTTTGATATGGTTCTCCGGCACTTCATCGAACGTCGAACTAACCACGTCCCCAGCCACCGAACGTTCAATGTCTGTTACTTCTTCCGGACGTTCATCAATAAGCAATACAATCAATTCCGATTCCGGATGATTCGTGGTTATGGCATTAGCAATTTCTTTGATTAACATCGTTTTACCAGCTTTTGGCGGTGCAACAATCAAACCACGCTGTCCAAAACCAACAGGTGCTAAGACATCCATAATTCTTGTTGATAAATTCTTCGGTGTTGTTTCCAGTTTAATTTGTCTGTTTGGATACAGCGGTGTTAAGCCTGGGAAATGAACACGCTCTTTAGCGGACTCTGGGTTATCCCCATTGACAGCTTCCACATGCAGCAATCCATAATAACGCTCGTTTTCTTTTGGCGGCCTAACCTTACCGGAAACCTTATCACCGTTACGCAAATCAAATCTGCGGATCTGCGAAGCAGAAATATAGATATCCTCCGAGCTTGGAGAATAGTTAATTGGACGTAAGAAACCAAAGCCTTCTGAAGGGATAATCTCTAAAACGCCTTCCATGAAAAGAAGACCATCTTGCTCAGCTTGTGCCTTTAAGATTGCGAAAATAAGTTCCTTTTTTGACAGTTTGCTGTAATAGGAAACTTTATATTCACGCGCGTGCTCATAGAGATCCTTTAGTTTCATGTTTTCTAAATTGGAAATAGTTAAATTCATTATGACACCACACTTTTATTAATTAAACGTTTTCACCCATACTGAAAAAGAAATGGTTTGTTAAATGGAAGAAAAACCGCAATCCATGTACCCGACCAGAGTTTTCTTAGAAAGGATGATACATTTTTACATGTAAAGAAGAAAATTATTTGAAGGCTTCTTGAAGTTTGGAGTGAAAGGGCAGATTATATATATTCAAATCAATTATTAGTAGACCAAGCTTTATTTTACTTTTTTTATTTTAATTATTCAACTTAAATTTTTTTATAGAGAAAGCGAGCGATGAAACCGCTCGCTTTCTCTCGGTAATTTTTTATGAAAATAGTCTCAGTCAATTAAGCCATTCGGTTTAATTTTTAGACTATGTCTTCCATCAATGAAACGAACGGTACCTGATTTAGCACGCATGACTACGGATTGTGTTTCACCGTAATGGCCTTTAAATTGAACACCACGTAAAAGTTCTCCATCCGTCACACCTGTTGCAGCAAAAATTGCATCATCCCCGCGAACCAGATCTTCCATTCTCAAGACTTTCCCTAACTCAAGACCCATTTTCCCACAGCGAGCCACTTCTTCTTCACTTTGAGGAAGAAGCTTACCTTGAATTTCTCCTCCGAGGCATTTTAAAGCCACAGCTGCAATAACTCCCTCTGGAGCTCCGCCTGATCCGAATAATATGTCAAC
Organism: Peribacillus butanolivorans; assembly: GCF_001273755.1. Lineage (GTDB taxonomy): Bacteria > Bacillota > Bacilli > Bacillales > DSM-1321 > Peribacillus > Peribacillus butanolivorans. The sequence continues at coordinate 188,901 of NZ_LGYA01000005.1, read as the reverse complement.
ACCAGTTAAGTCGAATGCCGTATTAATGGCACCAGCAACATCTCCATCGTTGATTAACTTAATCCGGGCACCTGCCTCACGAAGTTCATGAATGATCTTCGAATGACGATCGCGGTTTAATACCGTTGCGACTACGTCTTGAATATCTTTATTTTTTGCTTTGGCTACCGCTTTCAGGTTGTCCAGTACTGATGCATTGATATCAATCTGCCCAACTGCCTCAGGACCAACTGCTATTTTGTCCATATACATATCCGGAGCATGAAGCAGATTCCCTTTATCTGCAATCGCCAAGACTGCTAAAGCATTCCAACCTCCTGATGCAACGATATTCGTTCCTTCTAAAGGATCAACCGCAACATCCACTAATGGTCCAAGCCCAGTACCAAGCTTCTCACCAATATAAAGCATTGGAGCTTCATCCATTTCCCCTTCACCGATTACAACTGTACCTTGCATAGGAATTGTATTGAAAACATCTCGCATTGCAGTTGTTGCTGCATCATCTGCTTCGTCTTTCTTTCCTCTTCCCATCCAACGTGCAGAAGATAGCGCCGCCGCCTCTGTCACGCGAACAAGCTCCATCGATAAACTTCTTTCCATTCTTGGTTCCCCCTCAATGTGCACTAGCATGCTCTATTTATATATTAGTATAACACATTACTTTATATATGTAACACAATGAGGCAGCAAGAAACGGATCAGCTTTTCAGCTGCTCCACTTCTTCTTCCGTCATTTCTTCACGCCAAATCGTTGCTCCCAAACCTGAAAGTTTCTCTACAAGATGACTGTATCCACGATCTATATGCTCAAGCCCGGTCACTTCAGTAATCCCTTCTGCCATTAAGCCGGCAATTACTAAAGCTGCTCCGGCACGTAAATCACTTGCCTTTACTTTTGCACCGTGAAGTTGAACCGGACCATTAATAATTGCGGCTCTGCCTTCGACTTTAATCTTTGCATTCATGCGCCGCAGTTCATCTATATGCTTAAAGCGGGCCCCGTAAATCGTATCGGTCACCATGCTAGAACCACTTGTTTTTGTTAGAAGAGACGTGAAGGGCTGCTGAAGATCTGTTGGAAATCCAGGGTAAACTAACGTCTTGATATCAACCGCTTTATATTTCTCACCTGGAGAAACAAAGATCTGATCATCACCAGCCTCGATATTTATGCCCATTTCCCGCATTTTGGCCGTTAACGACTCTAAATGCTGGGGAATGACATTATCAATTAAGATGCCTTCGCCGACTGCTGCGGCTAAAATCATGAAAGTTCCAGCTTCTATCCGATCAGGTATGATCGTATGTCTGCAACCATGCAAACTGTCCACACCATCAATACGGATAATATCCGTTCCAGCACCCTTGATTTTTGCTCCCATATTGGTCAACAACGTGGCAACATCAATGATTTCCGGTTCTTTCGCTGCATTTTCAATAACTGTCCTTCCTTTAGCCAAAACGGCAGCAAGCATAATATTAATCGTTGCCCCGACGCTCACGACATCCAAATAGATACGTGCGCCTCGTAGCTCATCCGCCCTTAAGTAAATAGCACCTTGTTCATTCGTCACTTGTGCGCCAAGTGCTTCAAAACCTTTTATATGCTGATCTATTGGTCGAGGACCTAAATGGCAACCTCCAGGCAGGCCAATCACAGCCTTTTTAAACTTCCCTAGCATCGCGCCCATTAAATAATAAGAGGCACGTAATTTCTTCACTCTTCCGTTAGGCAGAGGCATTGAAATCATCCTGCTGGGGTCTACTGTCATTTCTCCATCATTAAAGGCAACATCACCGCCAATTTCCTCCATTAACTCTTTCAGCATCTCTACATCTGAGATATCAGGCAAGCCTTCTATCGTAACAGGAGAGTCTGCTAAAATTGTTGCAGGAATCAAGGCGACCGCACTATTTTTTGCACCGCTGACACGAATGCTTCCCTTTAGAGGGTAGCCACCGGCAATTTTAAGTTTTTCCATAATATACTCCCTTCCACGCTAAGCACTTAGAAGCTACTTCCAAAAAGTAATATTTTACCACAAGAAAATTGCATAATCCGACAACATTTACTATCTAGTTTCTTAGTTTACACAAAAATAGAAAAGTCATGTAAAAAAATGATAAAAATTTCTAATTTTGTTTATTTCCATTTAACCGGTGCAATTTATAGCGACTTAGCGGCAAGGTAATTTATGCTTCTGTACGAGAATTCCAATCCTTCAAGAAAGCTTCAATCCCTTTATCTGTTAATGGGTGATGGAATAATTGCATTAAGACTTTATAAGGAATCGTTGCAATATGGGCTCCTTTAAGAGCAGCTTCTGTAATATGCATCGGGTGACGAATTGAAGCTGCGATAATTTCAGCATTGATATCATGAATAGCAAAAATATCAGCAATATCAGAGATTAAATCCAGGCCATTTTGACCGATATCATCTAAGCGTCCTAAAAATGGAGACACATAAGTTGCTCCTGCCCTAGCAGCTAATAATGCCTGGTTGGCACTAAAAATAAGGGTAACATTTGTTTTGACTCCTTGTTTTGTTAAAGCCGCAACAGCCTTCAATCCGTCTGGAGTCATTGGTACTTTAATGGTGATATTAGGGGCAATAGCAATAAGTTCTTGCGCTTCAGCCATCATTCCCTCAAAATCAAGCGCAATGACTTCTGCAGAAACAGATTCCTTTACAAGGCTTGTAATTTCTTTTAAACGGTCATGGAAAGATACACCTTTTTCTCTTGCGACAAGAGACGGGTTAGTCGTAACTCCTGCTAATACGCCAAGTTCGTGCGCTTGTTTGATTTCTTCCATGTTTGCTGTATCTATGAAGAATTTCATGTTTTTTCCTCCGTATGTACTCGATTTTTTATTTTTCTATTATGCATCTGAATTCTAATTGTTCAAAAAACAAAGTGCGGTTTTTGGCCGCACGTATAAATAGATACCATCAAAGGGGAAGAGTGCCCCCCTGATGGATATTCTGAATCATTTAAAAATGATAAAACCTAAAGGCTATAGAATTACGCTTTACCGTTTGAACCAAATTCCCTTATCTTTCCGATGACAGTCTCTTTAATCGCTTCACGGCCAGGTACCAAGAATTTACGAGGATCGTAAACTTCTGAGTTGCTATTTAGAACCTCACGTACAGCTTTTGTGAAAACAATCTGATTTTCAGTATTCACATTGATTTTTGATGTTCCAAGAGAGATCGCTTTTTGGATATCTTTCGTAGGAATACCTGTACCGCCATGGAGTACTAGAGGTTTGTGTGTTAAATCCCGTACCTCTTCCATTTCTTTATATCCTAGGTTAGGTTCTCCTTTATATGGACCATGAACAGATCCCAATGCTGGTGCAAAGCAGTCAACATTCGTTTCTTTAACTAGCTGTTCGCACTCTTGAGGGTCTGCATATACGACTCCATCAGCGATTATATCGTCTTCTTGTCCACCAACAGTTCCCACTTCTGCCTCAACGGAAACATTGCGTGCGTGAGCATATTCAACAACTTTCTTCGTCGTCTCAATATTTTCTTCAATTGGGTGATGTGAAGCATCGATCATTACGGACGTAAATCCTGCCTCGATAGCTTCTTTACATTTATCAAAGCTTGAACCATGGTCAAGATGAATTGCCACAGGTACTGTGATTTTCATGTCTTCCAATAAACCTTGAACCATCATAACTGTCGTTTTGAAACCACCCATATGACGGGCAGCCCCTTCAGAAACACCAAGAATGACTGGAGATTTTTCTTCTTCTGCAGCAGCTAGAATAGCTTGTGTCCATTCCAGATTATTAATATTAAATTGACCTACTGCATATTTTTCATCAAGAGCTTTATTCAGCATATCTTTCATAGAAACTAAAGGCATTTGATTTCCTCCTACTAGTGAATGTTTATTATTTAAAGTTAATTCTATCTAGATATTCCCTAAAACCTTTGGAACATACACTTATAAATCGGAATATCTCTCCTCTTTTAGCATATCAATACATGAAAAAAACAGCAACAAATTCACTATATCAAGTCTCAAATTTATTCCAAAAAAACACGGCTCATCTTTTAAAAGATAGCCGTGGCATTCTTTAATTTATAATAATATTAATCATAAAGACTGTTAACTTGATTGAATTGGCAAGTATTCACGCACAGCTTTTCTAATATCATCAATGTCAAACGGCTTGGCAAAGTGAGTCATGGCTCCTAAGTCTTTTGCTTCTTGAATCATATCAAGTTCACCATAAGCAGTCATAATAATGACCCGAATGTCTGGATCAACTACCTTCATCCGCTTCAAAATCTCAATTCCATCCATTCCTGGAATCTTCATATCCAGTAATACAAGATCAGGTGAATGATTATTTAGCACTTCTAAGGCTTGAATGCCATTCGCTGCTTGAAATGTATCATACCCTTCTTTATGTAAAACCTCGTTCAATAAAATACGAATCCCAAATTGATCATCAACAATTAATATTTTCCCTGACATTTTTTCACCTCACCTCTTCCCAATTTATTATTATAAAAAATGTATCTGCCTGACTAAATTACCTGCCAAAAGGTAGTTCGTTAGATTGCCGTCAAATTACATAGATGTCAATGCTTCTATTTTATCACTGATTTCTATGTTCATATTCGATAATTGTAACAAAATTCCTGCCATATGGCTAAAAGGATTTATATTTTTTTGTTTTTTCAATCGATTATGTAAATTCGCCTTTTCAGCCTTAAGCCCCGAAACCTGTCAATGCAGGGGAAAGTCCTTTATAATAGGGGTACTATTTTTAAAGGAGTTTCTAAGCATGTTAAAAATTTTTTCGACGCAGATAAGCGGTTTATTTAAAAAAATGATAGAAAAGGAAGCCTTCGAAATGGAGGATGCCGGACGCTTGTTAGCTCAGGCTGCGGTCGGAGACGGATCTGTTTTTGTACACGGCTTCGGTGAAATGCAAGGAGTGGCAGCTGAAGCGTTGGAAGGGGAGGAACCCTTTCCTAAAGCAAAAAGATACGAAGATGGCGCGGCTATTTCCCGAGAAGATCGGTTTCTTTTATTCAGCCGCCATTCAAACGATTTAGAAGCCGTAAATCTGGCTAAACAGCTTCAGAAGCAGGATATACCATTTGTAGCGGTTTCAACAGCTGTTCCATCAGAAGAAGAATCGCTTTTGGAGCTTGCTGATGTACATATCGATTTACGAATTCAACGAGGCTTAATCCCCGATGAAACAGGAAATCGATATGGGTATCCAACCCTCATTGCGGCTCTTTTTGCTTATTATGGAATTAAATTCACCCTTGTAGAAATTATTCAAGAATATAAAAATGAAGATTAATTCTTCAATAAAAAAAACAGCCACATGGGCTGTTTTTTGTTTTATTATTGTTTTTTATTATTTTTTAAAGACATGCCAACGAAGTCACGGAATAGTGGCTGTGGACGGTTAGGACGTGACGTGAATTCCGGATGGAATTGTGAAGCCACGAACCAAGGATGATCTTTTAATTCAATGATTTCAACTAGGCGACCATCTGGGCTTGTACCAGAAAAGACAAATCCTGCCTCTTCCATAGCTGGACGGTAATGGTTGTTGAATTCATAACGGTGACGGTGACGTTCATAAACAACCTCGTCATTATACGCTTCGTATGCTTTAGTTCCTTCGATAAGCTTACAAGGGTATAGACCAAGACGCAGTGTACCACCCAAATCTTCTACATCCTTTTGCTCAGGAAGAAGATCAATAATTGGGTCTGGAGTTTCCTCGTTAATTTCAGCTGAGTGCGCTTCTGGCAATCCTAGAACGTTGCGTGCATATTCAATGGATGCCAACTGCATGCCTAAACAGATTCCGAAGAATGGTGTTTTTGTCGTGCGAGCAAATTCAGTAGCTGCAATTTTCCCTTCGATTCCACGATCTCCAAATCCACCAGGAACAAGGATTCCATCTGCATCTTTAAGAAGTTCAGCCACATTTTCTTTTGTAACATCTTCAGAATTTATCCAGTCGATTTCAACATCGGCATCAAATGCGTAACCTGCATGCTTAAGTGCTTCCACTACAGAAAGGTAAGCATCTTGTAATTCAACATATTTTCCGACAAGAGCGATTTTCGTTTTCTTTGATAAAGAAGTAACCTTTTTGACAAGTTCTTTCCAATCTTCCATATCCGCTTCGCCACAGTCCAATTTCAAGTGATCACAAACGATTTGGTCCATGTTTTGTGCTTGAAGCGCAAGAGGGATAGAGTAAAGTGTATCTGCATCTAGACATTCGATAACTGAATTTTTATCGATATCGCAGAATAACGCAATTTTATCCTTCATATCTTGTGAAATTGGGCTTTCTGTACGTGCAACGATGATATTCGGCTGAATTCCAAGACTACGCAATTCTTTTACACTATGCTGTGTCGGTTTTGTTTTCATTTCACCAGCAGCTTTGATGTAAGGAACAAGTGTACAGTGGATATACATAACATTATTGATTCCGATATCACTTTTAATTTGACGAATCGCTTCAAGGAATGGAAGAGACTCAATATCCCCGACCGTACCACCGATTTCAGTGATGACTATATCCGCATTAGTTTCATTACCTGAACGGAATACCCGTTCTTTAATTTCATTTGTGATATGGGGAATAACTTGAACTGTTCCACCTAAGTAGTCGCCACGGCGCTCTTTTCTTAGGACGGTTGAATAAATTTTACCTGTTGTCACATTGCTGTGTTTACCAAGGTTAATGTCAATAAAACGCTCGTAATGACCAAGGTCCAAATCCGTTTCAGCACCATCATCCGTTACAAACACTTCACCATGTTGATAAGGACTCATTGTCCCTGGATCTAAGTTAATATAAGGGTCAAATTTTTGAATCGTTACATTCAAGCCTCTATTTTTTAAAAGTCTACCTAAAGAAGCAGCTGTTATCCCTTTTCCTAAGGAAGAAACTACTCCACCTGTTACAAAAATATATTTTGTCATCTCATATCCTCCTATAGAATGTTTTCATCCAATGCTGTTCTCTTACTTTTTCAAATACATTTAAAACAGAACCCGCATCTTTATGATATAAATTAAATTTCTGCCGCCAAACTGGCGGTTTAAAAGCACAAGGCAGGTTTTAACTTCTTGTCCTTTTCGTTTAAGACCGCAAAGCAGTACAAACCAATAATTACTTAAAGGTCTTTAGTGAGAGTCATGCCGGATACACGAATAAGAATAAATTTCCTTAAATGACAGTAACATTTAATTATGTTCTCTATAGTTTTACCCTTATAAGAGAAATCATTTTAAAAAAATAAAAAAATGATGTCATTTATTCATTCCATCAATAAAAACAAAAACGCTCCGCTTACAATAAAAGTAAGGGAGCGATATAATTTAATCATTGTGTCCTTTTTTAAGGAGCCCAAAAATGATTCTACAAATTTCGCCTTAAAAAGTCAAGGGCGATTATTTATTTCTCATGATCTTCATCAAGCTCTTCTTCGTCTTCATCTTCGTCCTCATCGTCTTCTAGGACAAATGCTTCGTCTTCAATTATTTCTTCTTCTAGATCGTCATCATCGTCTACGTCATCTTCTAAAAGTTCCTCGTCGATTACTGGAGCATCTAAAAGATCATCGTCGTCGTCATCCTCATCTTCGTCTAAATCATCGATATCTTCTTCAAAATCAAGATCTTCATCTTCAAGCTCATCGAAATCGTCGACAATCACAGCGGCTTTTTTAGCTTTCTTTTTCTTCTTCGGTTTTACAACATGTACAACTTCTTCTTCAATTTGGTCAACTGGGTACCATGTTTTCAATCCCCAGCGGTTGTCTCCAAGTGAAGTAAATCGGCCATCTACATTCAAATCTGTATAGAATTGAGCAATTCTTTTTGCCACTTCTGCTTTAGATAAATGATGAAGCGTAGCTAACTCACTTATTAAATCTTTAAATGGAATCGGTTCATTTCTTTCCACTAACAAATCATATGCCATCTCTATTAAGGACATTTCCAATAACTGCTCTTTTGAGTATTGTTTTAAACTCAAATTCCGCACTTCCCTTCTCTATTCAAACACTAAATTCTGTGTTTTTTCACATAAAAAAATAATCTAAAACAGTATTTCGATAAAATAACGACAATTCCTGCTAGACATATACTCCATTATAAACAATCTAATTGGGTTTATGCTAGTTCTATCTGATACTTTCACAGATTTACCCTTACGTTTATGTAAACAGAAATCTTTAAACAGATTTTATTTACTCTTCAATGATTTCTGACGATAGGCTGCAGTAAAAAATACTACAGATAGAATAAAAAAGGAAACGGCGCCTAATTGATGCTCATACAACTCAAATAAAATAATGATAGCAAAAATATAACCTATGATTAATCCAATCATCTTCAGGTTCATTTTTTCAACTCCAATAGGGCTGATTCATCATTTTTGCCCCTTTACCAAATAATTATAAGGGAAAATTTACATTTTGCGAAAAAAACTCGGAATTTTTTTAAAAAAGGGGCCTCCTCAATTTCGGAGTACCCCTTAACTTTACATATTTCTTCGATATTGTCCGCCGACATCATATAATGCACGTGTAATCTGGCCCAAGCTAGCCACTCTCACACAATTCATGAGTTCAGCAAAAATATTTTCCCCGTTCATCGCCGCTGCTTTTAAATTAGTTAGGGCTTCTTCTATGAACGCTTTATTTTTTTCCTGAAATGCCTGTAAGTTAATGATCTGCCCTTCCTTTTCTTCTTTCGTGGCACGGGCAATCTCCATGCTGTTCACAGCTTCTTCTGAAGGAGGGTTAGGATTCAAGTACGTATTAACCCCAATAATCGGCAATTCTCCCGTATGCTTTTTCATTTCGTAATGCATGGATTCATCCTGGATTTTCCCGCGTTGATATTGTGTCTCCATAGCACCCAATACACCGCCCCGATCATTGATGCGATCAAACTCTTGTAGTACCGCTTCCTCAACCAGATCTGTCAACTCTTCTACTACAAAAGCACCCTGCATCGGGTTTTCATTTTTTGATAGCCCGTGCTCCTTTGTAATGATCATTTGAATAGCCATTGCACGACGTACAGACTCTTCCGTAGGTGTAGTGATAGCCTCATCGTATGCATTCGTATGCAGGGAGTTGCAGTTGTCTTGCAGGGCCATTAATGCCTGAAGTGTCGTTCGGATATCGTTAAAATCAATTTCCTGCGCATGGAGAGAGCGCCCCGACGTCTGGATATGATATTTCAACTTCTGACTACGGTCATTCGCTCCATATTTATCACGCATGACTATCGCCCAGATCCGTCTTGCAACCCTTCCGATAACCGTATATTCCGGGTCTAGCCCATTCGAGAAGAAGAAAGACAAATTCGGCGCAAAGTCATCAATATTCATTCCGCGGCTTAAGTAATACTCTATATAAGTAAATCCGTTTGCTAAAGTAAAAGCCAATTGTGAAATAGGATTGGCGCCTGCTTCAGCGATATGATACCCAGAAATGGATACCGAATAATAATTTCTGACTTTATTATCAATAAAATACGCTTGGATGTCCCCCATTAGCCTTAGGGCAAATTCTGTGGAAAAGATGCATGTATTCTGCCCTTGGTCTTCTTTTAGAATATCAGCTTGAACAGTCCCGCGTACCGTTTGAAGCGTGTAAGCCTGCACTTGTTCAGTTTCGGCGTCTGTAAGGGAACGGCCCAACTCTTTTTCTTTCAGTTGAACCTGTTGATCAATCGCTGTATTCATATACATAGCCAAAATAATTGGCGCAGGACCATTGATAGTCATGGATACAGATGTCGATGGGTGGCATAGGTCGAAGCCAGCATACAATTTTTTCATGTCATCCAACGTACAGATACTGACGCCGCTTTCACCTACCTTTCCATAAATATCCGGCCGGTAATCAGGATCTTCCCCATATAACGTCACAGAATCGAAAGCCGTACTGAGTCGTTTGGCATTATCGTCCTTAGACAAATAATGAAAACGTCGGTTGGTTCGATCAGGTGAACCTTCACCAGCAAATTGCCGCTTAGGGTCTTCTCCCTCACGCTTGAATGGAAAGACTCCGGCTGTATAAGGGAAGAAGCCAGGTACGTTTTCACGGAAGACCCAACTTAATATTTCTCCATAGTCCACATATTTAGGCAGTGATACTCTCGGAATCATTAGACCTGATAAACTTTTAGTTTTCAGCTTTGTGATGATTTCTTTATCCCGGATTTTTGTTACAAACTGCTCCCCTGCATATTTTTCTTTTAAGTCCATCCATCCAGAAAGGATCTTTTTTGATTCAGCAGATAATTTGGAGGCGGTTTCTTTTTTCAGTGTTTCCAGAGAAGTGATAATGTCTTCATTACTTTCATTTTCCTTAACTGCTTCAATTGCTCCTTCGAGCTGAAAGAGTCTGCGGGCAAAACGGACTTGTTCACCAGCCCGTTTATGATACGATCGGACCGTATCACTGATTTCACGTAAATAATAGCGGCGGTCGGTTGGAATTATGACATTTTGTTTGTATACTTCCGCTTCTTTTGAAAAAGTAGTACTCCATTCTGTCCCTGCTTTTTCATTTAATTTTTCAATTAGTGCAGCGAATAATGCATTCGTTCCTGGATCATTGAATTGGGAAGCAATTGTGCCATAGACAGGCATTTCAGAAGGATCTTGATCAAAAAGCGTACGGCTACGTTGATATTGTTTTTGAACTTGGTTTTTTGCATCCTCGGAACCTTTACGCTCATATTTGTTTATCACTATTAAATCGGCATAATCAATCATATCAATTTTTTCAAGCTGGGAAGGAGCACCGAACTCACTCGTCATCACATACATAGCCACATCGCATATCTCAGCAATCTCCGCATCCCCCTGACCGATCCCGCTCGTTTCAACGATAATTAAATCGACGCCAGCTGCCTTCACAACCGAAATGGCATCTTTAATCGCTAAAGACAACTCACTTTTTGAATGACGAGTGGCTAGGCTCCGCATGTAAACACGCTCAGAAAAAATTGCATTCATTCGGATTCGGTCACCCAGCAAGGCACCACCTGTTTTTTGCTTTGTCGGGTCGACAGAAAGGATGGCCACCTTCTTATCTGGAATTTCGTTTATAAATCGACGAATCAATTCATCAGTCAGCGAACTTTTCCCTGCTCCGCCCGTCCCTGTTATCCCAAGAACCGGAACCTGCTTTTCAGATGTCTTGATTTGCTCAAGGAGGCTCTCCACTGCAGCCGCGGATTCATTTACAGCATCGAGTCTATTTTCAGCGAAGGTAATATATTGGGCAATGGCACTTGTTTCCCCTGCGATCAGTTCATCAAAGCGTTCCTGCAAGGATGGTTTGACGGTTGAAAAGTCGCACTCCTCCATCAATACATTAATCATGCCTTGAAGCCCATACTCCCGTCCCTCATCTGGAGAGAAAATACGGGCAATTCCATACTCATGAAGCTCTTTAATTTCCCGCGGGATAATGACTCCTCCTCCGCCGGCAAAAATCCGAATGTGCTGAGCTCCCTTTTCCTTCAACAAATCATACATGTATTTAAAATATTCCACATGCCCACCTTGGTAAGATGACATCGCTATACCTTGAACATCCTCTTGGATCGCCGCGTTAACTATTTCCTCTACCGAGCGATTATGGCCTAGGTGAATAACCTCCGCACCGCTAGCCTGAAGAATTCTCCTCATGATGTTAATAGATGCATCATGTCCATCAAATAAACTCGAAGCAGTCACGAATCGGATATGGTTCTTTGGTTTATACACCTCAACTGTACTCATTTAGCTCCTCCTTATTGAAACGAATTCATATCAAAGTACTTTTCTGAATCGATACATTTTGAATCAATAATTGTGTCTGCAGTTCAACATACTCTTGAAGCGTATACTTTTTGTGTAAAGCCCATCTTCTAAAACTCCACATCTGTCCCTGAACAAAAATGTTATGAGAAACAAGACTTATTTGATTTTCCGTTAACAGAAGCTCCCCATTTTCGACACATTTTGTTATGACCTTTTCAAACATACCTACCATCTGGATTTCTTTGTTTAGCACGTATGGTAATGCATCTTTCGTCAGAGCTTTCACTTCTTGATACATAACTAGAACTTCGTCCTGCATATCATCCATTACTTGATAAAAATAAGCGATTGTCAGTTTCAGACTTTCTAGTGTCCCATCACTCTGTTCAATTTCTTTCTGAAGTTTTTCCTGAACTTCATCGTAAATAAAATCACAGACCAGATATAAAACATCTTCCTTTGTCCGGATATACTCATATAACGTACCTATACTGAAACCAGCGGCTTTAGCGATTTCCCTCGTCGTAGTACGATGAAATCCCTTTTCTTTAAAAAGGGTCACCGCACCTTTTATCATTTGTGTACGTCTTTTTTCAACCAACCGCTCATCCTTTACTGACGCATGAACTTCTCTTTTTTCCATTTTCTAACCCCTTTTGGAAAGCCTATCATTTAATGTTCAAAAGACAGTCTTTTGAAAAATGAAAAGGGTATTCCGGGAAGAACGATTCCTCACCGGAAAACCTGATTTCAATTCTATTTAGTTATCATCCTTGAGATGACCAGCTTTTGAATTTCCTGCGTACCTTCATAGATCTGGGTGATTTTTGCATCACGCATATAGCGTTCAACTGGATAATCTTTTGTATATCCATAACCACCGAAAACTTGCACGGCCTCTGTCGTCACTTTCATTGCTGTATCCCCTGCAAATAGTTTTGACATTGCCGACTCTTTTCCATAAGGAAGACCTTCTGACTCTAACCAAGCTGCCTGATAGGTTAATAGCCTTGAAGCCTCCACTCCTGTCGCCATATCCGCTAATTTAAAACCGATGCCTTGCTGTGCGGAAATTGGTTTTCCAAATTGGACACGCTCTTTTGCATAGTCAACTGCTGCATCCAATGCACCCTGTGCAATGCCGACTGCCTGGGCCGCAATTCCGTTACGGCCACCATCAAGCGTCATCATCGCAATTTTAAAGCCCTCTCCTTCTTTGCCAAGAAGATTTTCTTTAGGCACACGGCACTCATCAAAAATAATTTCCGTGGTTGGTGATGAACGAATCCCCAGCTTTTTCTCTTTTTTACCCACACTAAAGCCCGGGAAGTCTTTTTCAATGATAAAGGCACTTGTTCCTTTTTGTTTGGATTCAGGGTCTGTCAATGCAAAGACTACATACGTATCAGCAATCCCGCCATTCGTGATGAAAATTTTTGAACCATTAATAATATATTCATCACCTACAAGCTTTGCAGTCGTTCTCATACCACCAGCGTCAGAGCCTGAGCTTGGCTCCGTCAGACCATACGCACCTATTTTTTCACCCTGCGCCATCGGACGAAGGTATTTTTGTTTTTGCTCTTCAGATCCAAATTTGTAAATTGGCCATCCTGCAAGAGAGGTATGGGCGGATAAAGTTACTCCCGTAGAAGCGCAAACACGGGAAAGTTCCTCAATCGCGATACAATAAGCTAAGTAATCGCTTCCAATGCCGCCATATTCTTCTGGCCATGGAATCCCTGTCAATCCTAGTTCAGCCATTTTATCAAAAATCTCACGGTCAAATCGTTCTTCTTCATCCCTTTCAGCGGCTGACGGAGCCACTTCATTTTGGGCAAAGTCGCGTACCATTTTTCTGATCATTTCATGTTCTTCTGTTAGTTTAAATTGCATGACTGTGTCCCCCACTTTTTTCTTTTTTATAGATTTTTACTGATGACCATCCTCTGTATTTCACTGGTACCCTCATATATTTCGGTTACCTTTGCATCCCTGAAATAGCGCTCGACTGGATATTCCGTTGTGTATCCATAGCCGCCGTATACTTGAACGGCTTCTATTGTCACCTCAACAGCCGTCCTCGAAGCGAATAGCTTAGCCATGGACGCCTCCTTGCCGCAATTCAATCCTTTGGAGCGTAAATACGCCGCTCGATAGACCAGTAGTCTAGAAGCTTCTATGTTCGTTGCCATTTCAGCCAGCTTGAAACCAATCCCCTGCTGGGTTGCAATTGGTTTACCAAATTGCACTCTGTCTTTTGCATATTGGACAGCATGTTCCAAGGCACCTTCAGCGATTCCAAGTGCTTGAGAAGCAATGCCTATCCTTCCAGAATCCAAGTTGGCCATCGCTATCTTAAAGCCCTCACCTTCGTTGCCAAGGATATTAACTGCAGGTATTTTCATATCTTCAAAGGTTACCTGTACGGTGCTCGATCCATGAAGACCCATTTTACGTTCATTTTTTCCAATGATTAAGCCCGGGGTTCCTTTTTCTACGATAAAGGCAGAGATTCCCTTGCTCCCCTTCTCAGGGTTGGTTGAGGCAAAAATAATATATACATCTGCTTCGCCACCGTTGGTGATAAATACCTTGGAACCATTTATTCGATACATACCGCCTTCCTTGACCGCTTTTGATTTCAAACTAGCAGCATCGGAACCTGAGCTTTGTTCTGTTAAACAAAAAGCACCTAACATTTTTCCCGCGGCAAGCTTAGGCACATATTTTTGCTTCTGCTCATCCGTTCCAAAATAAACGATTGGATTTGTTCCAACAGAAGTATGAACAGACAATATGACACCGAGAGTCGGGCTTACTTTGGAAATTTCATTAATGGCGATAATATACGACATAAAGTCCATACCCGCTCCCCCATATTGTTCTGGAATCGGGATTCCCATTAACCCAAGCTCACCCATTTTATGCAGGATTGTTTTGGGGAACTCTCCTCTTTCCATTGCCTCGATATGTGGGGTAATCTCATTCACCGCAAAATCACGTACCATTTTCCGCATCATTTCCTGCTCTTCTGTAAACTTGAAATCCATTCCTTCATTCCTCCCTAGCTGCATACTCTCTATGATTTGTTATATTCGTAAAAGCCACGCCCTGACTTCTTACCTAACCACCCTGCTTTTACATATTTTCTTAACAGAGGACATGGACGGTATTTATCATCTCCTAGCCCTTGGTGAAGGGTTTCCATTATGTATAAACATGTGTCCAACCCAATGAAGTCAGCTAGTGTCAACGGACCCATCGGATGATTCATTCCTAGCTTCATCACGTCATCGATTGCCTCTTTAGTAGCGACACCCTCATATAGTGTATAAATGGCCTCATTAATCATCGGCATCAAAATCCGGTTCGAGACAAAGCCAGGGAAATCATTTACTTCAACCGGTACCTTGCTTAGAGATTCCGCCATTTTCTCAACTTTTTTATAAACTTCGTCCGTTGTTGCAAGGCCTCGAATAATCTCAACCAGCTTCATGACCGGAACGGGATTCATAAAATGCATGCCAATTACCTTTTCCGGTCTTCTTGTGGCGGCGGCTATTTCGGTAATCGGTAGTGAAGAAGTATTGGATGCAAGAATTACGTGTTTCGGAGTAATTTCATCCAACTCGGCGAATAGCTTTGTTTTAATTTCCATATTTTCAATCGCCGCTTCAATCACCAAATCAACCCCAGCGGCATTTTTTAAATCTGTTGATGAAGTCAATCGTGAAAGGGTTGCATCTTTATCCTCAGCTGCCATTTTCCCTTTTTCAACTTGACGGGAAAGATTTTTGATAATTGTGCCTAAGCCTTTTTCTACATACTCTTCTTTTAAATCATGTAAAAGAACTTCATAACCGCTCATTGCGCAAACTTGTGCAATACCAGATCCCATCTGCCCCGCGCCAATGACCATTACTTTATGAATGCTCATGAATATCCCTCCTTATTTATCTATGAATCTATCAGCCCTGCTTTGGTACTTCGATTAATATGGCATCTCCTTGGCCGCCGCCACTACAAATTGCTGCAATACCTAATCCACCGCCACGCCGTTTCAATTCATGCATTAGCGTAATGATGATTCGAGCTCCACTGGCTCCGATTGGGTGCCCTAATGCTACGGCTCCACCGTTCACATTGACTTTTTCCGGCTCGATGTTGGCAATTTTCCCACTGGCCAGTGCCACCGCAGCAAATGCTTCGTTTACTTCAAATAAATCAATGTCTTCTATCGATTTACCTGTCTTTTCTAAGATTTTATTTATGACTAAGCCCGGTGTTTTAGGAAAATCCTTTGCTTCAACAGCCACTTCGGCATGACCTAAAATATAGGCAAAAGGCGTTTTCCCTTCTTTTTCCGCACGATCTTCGCTCATTAACACGAGTGCGCCTGCTCCATCATTGACCCCTGGCGCATTTCCTGCAGTTATAGTCCCTTCGTTATTAAAAGCCGGACCTAATTTAGCGAGTTTCTCAGAGGATGTATCTTTTCTTGGCCCTTCATCATGTTCAATTGTAATTGGTTCACCTTTTCGTACCGGAACCTGTACGGAAATAATTTCTTCAGCAAGGAAACCGCCATCAATTGCTTTTATCGCTTTTTGATGACTTTCGTAGGCCCAGCTATCTTGGTCCTCACGGGTAAGTTCAAGTTCCTCAGCAGTACTATTGCCGTATGTACCCATATGTACGCCGGTAAAGCTACAGCTAAGCCCATCAGAAATCATTGTGTCCTTAAGCGGGGCATCACCCATCCTAAGTCCCCATCTTGCTTTCGGAAGAATATAAGGTGCATTGCTCATCGATTCCATCCCGCCGGCAACAATGATTTCTTCCTCCCCCAAGCGAATAATCTGATCAGCCAATGTCACACTACGAAGTCCTGATGCACATACTTTATTAATGGTTTCGGTTTTCACTTCCCAAGGTAATCCTGCAAGACGTGCTGCCTGGCGAGAAGGTATTTGGCCTTGACCTGCTTGTAACACATTCCCCATAATGACCTCGTCTATCTGGCTGCTTTCAATCCCTGCCCGCTTAACCGCCTCCTTGATTGCAATTCCTCCAAGTTGTGATGCTGTCAAACTGCTAAGGCCTCCGCCGAATTTACCAAAAGGTGTTCTCACACCACTAACAATCACTGTTTTTGTCATCATTTTTTCCTCCTTTAAGTAACATTGATTGAACGCTCGCTCAATATAGGATCAAAAAAATATTTATTGTAAGCGCTTAATATCATATTACATAATTTTTACAAAAATTAAAATATTTAGTTCAAAAATAATTAAAAATTGCCTACTTCAATTGAATTTATTCATTTAAAAGAAGCAGGCAATTTCAATTTAAAATTAAGATGCTATTGACTTATTTTCACCAATAACCGCTTTTTCGAGTAATTCGGCTACATCATACGTTTTTACATTTTCTTCAACTTCTTTTGCTTTTGTACCATCAGATAACATGGTCAAACAGTACGGACAGCCGGAACTGATAACAGTTGGGTTAACGGCGAGTGCTTGTTCAGTACGTGCCACATTTATACGGTTTCCGGTTTCTTCTTCCATCCACATCAAGCCGCCTCCAGCTCCACAGCACATGCCTTTTTCACGGTTACGTTCCATCTCAATAAGCTTGACGCCTTCAATAGATTGTAAAATTTCACGTGGCGGACTGTATACATCATTGTATCTTCCCAAATAACAAGAATCATGGAATGTAATCGTTTCATTAACCGGATACTGTGGTACCAATCTGCCTTCACTGACAAGTTTGGCTAGTAATTCAGTATGGTGATATACCTCAGCTTCCAAACCAAAATCCGGATACTCATTCTTAAAAATATTGTAGGCATGCGGATCAATTGTCACGATTTTTTTAATTTCATTTTTCTGGAATTCCTCTATATTTTTCATTGCAAGCTCTTGAAAAACAAACTCATTACCTAATCGGCGAGGAGTATCTCCTGAGTTTTTCTCCTTATTTCCTAAGATTGCAAATTTGATGCCCGCTTCATTCATTAATTTAGCGAAGGAAAGGGCAATTTTCTGGCTTCGGTTATCGTACGATCCCATTGAACCTACCCAGAATAAATATTCGAATTCCTCGTCTGCTTTTTGCAATTCTTTAACTGTCGGGATGTTAACATCATCACGCAGGACTCTCCAGTCTTCTCTCTCTTTACGATTCAATCCCCAAGGGTTCCCTTGTCTCTCAATGTTTGTCATCGCACGTTGAGCATCTGGATCCAACCTACCTTCAGTCAAGACTAGATATCGGCGCATATCGATAATTTTGTCGACATGTTCATTCATTACCGGACATTGGTCTTCACAGTTCCTGCAAGTGGTACATGCCCAAAGTTCTTCTTCAGTAATGACTTCTCCAATTAAGCTCGGGCTGTAAGCTTCAGTTGCTGCAGCTGATTCCTGTGCTCCCTGCGTGGCACTGGCTAGTGCTATCTTATTTCCCTTTGAATTGCCAAAAACGAAGGATGGAACCCATGGCTGCTTTGTTGTAACAGCTGCACCTGTATTTGTTAAATGGTCACGCATCTTGATGATAATATCCATCGGCGACAGCATTTTCCCTGTACCAGTTGCCGGGCACATATTCGTACAACGGCCGCACTCTACGCATGCATAGAGGTCCACCATTTGATATTGCGTTAAGTCCTCGATATATTTGGCACCATAATATTGATTGCCTTCTTTGTCTAAAACCTCTTCCTCTAAATCTACCGACTTTAATTTTCCTGGATTATCCAGACGGTTAAGAAATACATTTATTGGTCCAGCAATTAAGTGAGCATGCTTAGACTGCGGGATATAAACGAGGAACGATAATATGATTAGCAAATGCATCCACCAGGCTACATAAAACACAACAGTCGCTGCTGTTGGTCCCATCCAGCCAAATAGATAGGCGATACTAGAGGCAACTGGCTCTGACCAAGTTGCTTCGTGTCCGTGCCAGATCATTCCCATCCCATTACCTAGTAACACTGTAATCATGATTCCTGTTATGAAGATAACAACCAATCCTGCTTTAAAATCTCTTTTCAAACGAACAAGTTTCTCTACGTAACGACGATAAGCTGCCCAAAGGATTGCGACAAGAACCGTAAGCGTCACGATTTCTTGGAAGAAAGTAAAGGCCGGGTACACGGGGCCAAACGGTAGATGCCACCCAGGCTTTAAGCCTTTTATAAAAAAGTCCAGTGCACCAAATTGCACTAAGATGAAACCGTAAAATAACATGGCATGGATGATTCCGCTCTTTTTATCTTTAAAGAGCTTCTTCTGTCCAAATACATAAACCCCTATTTTCACGAGACGATCTTTCACACGGTTATCGAATTCCACTTTTTTACCAAGTTTTATATAAGCTATTCGAGTCCTTATCAAATAGACAAATAATCCAGCGGCGTAAGCGGTTACAAGTAAAAATGCAGTTAAGTTAATCCACAGCAGGCCATTCATTTCCATGCACTCTTTCCCCCTCTAAAAAATTTTTATTCAAGTAAAATGCCTAGTTGCTCATTTTAATAAATTTGAAAATATGGCATTTTTCTGAAATTTGATTAATTCCATTATATAATGAATGAGCATTCAGTCAACTTTTTCTTTCTAAATAATATGGTTTGTTTTTCAACATCTTATTGTATAGTTCGACAATTCTGTAAATTTACCTTCTATTTTAGAAAAAAAATGTAGTTTATCTTCACTCTTTTTTTGATGGTTATGAACAAGTAACTTGAGCCAAACTAAATTAAATCAATTAGGGGGGATTTTGTTTTGTTGAAGATAATCACTACGCTTGCCTCTATTTTTTTATTGATCTTCACTTGGTGTTGGGTCGATTTTAAGTTAGGGCATAAGCGTAATATGAAGCAGGTAACGAACATTAAATATCCGCCTCGGAAAAGTGACATGACTGTATTCACATCAGGGAAAATACTGTTTGATGATTTCATGAAAGAAATCAAGCTAGCTCAGGATTCTATCCATATTCTTTTTTATATAGTAAAAAATGATAAATTTAGTAAGGAGTTTTTAAAGTTACTTCAAACTAAAGCTGAAGCGGGTGTAGAAGTAAGGCTGTTAGTCGACAGGATTGGCAGTAAAAACATTTCCCGGGAGAGCATTCAGGAATTAAAGAAAAGCGGCGTTCATTTTTCATTTAGCTTTAAACCCAAGCTCCCCTTCCTTTTTTATTCGATACAAAAAAGAAATCACCGCAAAATAACCGTAATAGACGGTCGGATCGGCTATCTTGGCGGATTTAATATCGGCAGGGAGTATATTAACCAAGGGGAAAAGTTAAATCCTTGGAGAGATTACCATGTAAAAATAACTGGGGAAGGAGTTAAGGATTTGCAGGAAGTCTTCCTTTCTGACTGGGTTCACGATACAAACGAAGATTACCGGGGAACACCTGCATATTTTCCTACCTTGGTTCCTGGTACTCAGGCTCATCAGGTTATTGTCACGAACGGAAGCCATCTTGAGCAGACTTTAACACGCTTAATTCAGCAAGCTGAGAAAAAAATCATAATCGGAACCCCATACTTCATCCCCAGTCAAACACTGTTTCAGGAATTAAGGTCAGCCCTTGCACGCAAGGTTTCTGTGACGGTCATTGTTCCTGAAATGTCGGATCACGCCCTTGTCAAAGAGGCATCCTTCCCCTATTTCCGGGTTTTATTAAAGGAAGGTGCTGCTATTCTGCAATTTCAAAGAGGGTTCTACCATTCTAAAGTGATATTGATTGATGATATAATTTGTGATGTTGGTACTGCTAATTTTGATAAACGAAGTCTATTTTTAAATAGTGAAATCAATTGTTTGATATTTGACCGAGCATTTATAGAAGATGTAAAAAAGGAATTGGCGGTAGACATAGCTGAATCTAAGCCATTAAGCAGGGATTCACTATCCTCCATTAATGTAGTCCGTACAGCAAAAGAATCACTGGCTTCCATCCTTTCTCCTTTTCTTTAACATCGCGTTTTTAGGGAGAGAATTAAATGAAAATTAGATTTGGATATGTATCTAATGCCACCTGTCTTTGGGAAGCTTCCCCCGCTAAGACGCTTACCTTTAAGCGGTACAGCGCACTTGGACAAGAGGAAGGGATGCAAAAGCTTCTTAGTGTGACAAAACAGAACATTGAAAGTACATTAAGGGTCCTTCAATATAATACAGCCCACCAAATAGAAATCTACCGGATGTCCAGTTCAATTGTTCCTTTAGCCACGCACCCCGAGGTAGAATGGGATTTTGTCACTCCTTTTAAACAAGAATGGAAACAGATCGGCGATTGGATATCTGCACATAAAATGCGGGTTAGCTTTCACCCTAATCAGTTTACGTTGTTTACAAGCCCTAAACCCGAGATTACACAAAATGCCGTAAAAGACATGGAGTTTCACTATAAGATGCTTGATGCGATGGGGATTGCCGACTCCTCTTTTATCAATATCCATGTCGGTGGAGCTTATGGTGATAAAGAATCAGCCATAATACGGGTTCATGACAACCTTAAGTCGCTCCCCAAGCATGTGAAAGCAAGGATGACCTTGGAGAATGACGATAAAACATATACAGCATCAGAAACCTTGATCGTGTGTAAAAAGGAAAACATTCCGCTTGTCTTTGATTACCACCACCATCTAGCGAATCTATCCGATGAGCCGCTTAACGAGCTGCTCATCCAAATTTTCTCCACCTGGAATCAGACTGGGACGGTTCCTAAGGTTCATATTTCTTCTCCAAAGTCGGCAGGTGCATTTCGCTCGCATGCAGATTATATCGATTTTGAATTCATTATGCCCCTTTTGAAAGTACTAAGGGATCTCAGACAAGACGTCGATTTCATGATTGAAGCTAAAATGAAGGACCGGGCAATGTTGAAACTTATTGAAGATGTCGCTAAGGTACGTGGTGTGAAAAGAATTAGCGGCGGTGCTGTAGAGTGTTAATCAATACAATAAAAAGCGACTGTTTCACAAGAAACAGTCGCTTTTTTTAT
Organism: Peribacillus butanolivorans; assembly: GCF_001273755.1. Taxonomy (GTDB): domain Bacteria; phylum Bacillota; class Bacilli; order Bacillales; family DSM-1321; genus Peribacillus; species Peribacillus butanolivorans. The sequence goes on along the minus strand of NZ_LGYA01000005.1, from coordinate 167,010 downwards.
TACATTTTTTCCGGAGCTGAAACACCAATCAGTGCTAATGCATTTTTCAACGTAATTTGAACTGATTTGACAAGACCCAGACGGGCCTTACTTCTATCCATCTTCTCAACATCCAATACTTTATCTGCATTGTAGAAGCTGTGGAATGTAGAAGCCAGGTCGAAAATATAATTTGTCATGCGGTGAGGCATCCTTTTTTCGGCAGCTTCTGCAATTGCCTGAGGGAACTCTCCCAATTTCTTCAATAATTCTACTTCCTTTTCAGTAGAAAGAGCAGAGAAATCAGTGGTACCTTCATAGCTGATTCCTTGTTCCACACCTTGGCGTAAAATACTTGAAATGCGGGCATGGGCATACTGTGCATAATAAACTGGGTTATCATTGGATTGTGACACTGCAAGATCCAGATCAAAGTCCATATGTGTGTCCGCACTTCTCATCGCAAAGAAATAACGTGTTGCATCCAGACCCACTTCTTCAATAAGATCACGCATCGTCACTGCTTTACCAGTACGCTTACTCATTTTCATTTTCTCGCCATCTTTGTATAGATGGACAAGCTGAATGATTTCTACTTCAAGCTGCTCGCGTTTATAACCTAACGCTTCGATTGCTGCTTTCATACGCGGGATATAACCATGATGGTCCGCACCCCAAATATTAATCAACGTTTCAAAGCCGCGCTCCAATTTATTGCGGTGGTATGCAATATCCGGTGTCAAGTATGTGTAAGACCCATCCTGCTTAATAAGAACGCGGTCTTTATCGTCGCCAAGTTCTGTAGAACGGAACCATGTCGCACCATCTTCCTCATAAATATGACCTCTTCCCTTCAACACTTCAAGCGCTTCGTCAATTTTACCGTCTTGATAAAGAGAAGTTTCAGAGTACCATACATCAAAACCGACACGGAAGTTTTCCAAGTCTGTTTTCAGTTTTTGCATTTCATATTTCAAGCCATACTCACGGAAAAAGTCAAAACGTTCTTTTTCATCAACGTTTACATATTTATCGCCATATTCACTTGCAAGTGTTTTACCGATGCCAATAATATCTTCGCCATGATAGCCACCCTCTGGCATATCTTTTTCGAGGCCTAGCGCTTGGAAATAGCGTGCTTCTATGGAAATAGCCAAATTATTTATCTGGTTTCCTGCATCATTGATGTAGTATTCACGTGAAACATCATAACCTGCTTTAGACAATACATTACACAAAGTATCACCTACTGCAGCACCACGAGCATGGCCAAGATGAAGATCACCAGTCGGATTCGCAGAAACAAATTCAACCTGGATTTTTTCACCTTTTCCAAAGTCACTTTCTCCATATGCTTCGTTCGCTTTCAAAATGACCGGAATTAGTTCTGTCAAATACGAATTATTCATGTAGAAGTTAATGAACCCTGGTCCTGCAATTTCGATTTTTTCGATTGATGCTTTTGAGTTGTCAAAGTTTTCAATGATTGCTTCAGCTATCATTCTCGGCGCTTTTTTTGCAATCTTTGTTAATTGCATCGCCATATTTGTGGAATAATCTCCGTGTGTTTTATCTCTCGGCAGTTCCAATACTACGTTTGGAACTTGCTCTTCCGTTGCTAAACCAGCCTTAATAACTGCAGCGTTAATTTCTTGTTTCAGTTTTTCCTGTACCTCTTTTACTATGTTCATGTTCTATGCTTCCTCCTTGTAGGAAATCGTCATTTCATATTGCCCGGGTTCGCTTCCCTGCATATGTAACGTATAGTGAAGGACCAGCTTCCCTTCCTTTTTTTGCTCATCCCATTGATGATGAATTTTCTTCGTGGTCGTCAGTAACCCGAGCCTGCCATATATACTTTCATAATGTCCATTTGTCGCTTCCTGCAAGCGGAAAAGCTGCCTCATTTTAATGGCACCGTTTCTAAGCAGAATCGTATCATTCGTTTTGTGCTTGATTGTTGTCTGCGTTTTACCAGCTTCATTTTCTTCTGTATATTGCAAATACAAATCGGAACCTTTATACATTTTTGTACCAAATGTAACCAACTCATACGTTTCCGTTTCCGAGCCATGCTTGATTTTTGTCTGTAAAGTAACTTTAATATTATGTTTATCTATATCATGAAGAGACAAGGCTACACTTCCTTCATCATGTCGTTCTTAACTTTATAAGTATAAATATTCTTCAGGGAAGTTTCAACTTGGAGCGGAAAATAAAGTTTGAATCTAAATTGGGCGGATTAGTCTGCTGAAAAACATGTGATGCCAATTCATTTGATTTTAACGCAATAATTGCTTCGTGTGGTGGAATTTTTAAAAAAGTATCTTTCAGATACAGAAAATCTACACGTCTTCTTGTTCTCCGTATACAAAAAAGACCATTCCTGCTTAAAAACAGGAACAGTCTTCCATCCATTAACCTTTTTGAACCCAACCCAGGAGCATTTCGCGAATCAGCTTGCTTGCTGTGTTCGCTGTTTGCTCGGATGGATCATAGATCGGTGCCACTTCAACTAAATCGCAACCTACTACATTAATTTCAGAACGCGCTATCTCATGAATCGAGGCTAAAAGCTCTTTAGATGTAATGCCTCCACAATCAACAGTGCCTGTTCCCGGTGCATGCGCAGGGTCAAGAACATCGATGTCAATCGTTACATATACCGGACGACCTGCTAGCTGAGGCAATACTTCTTTCAGTGGCTCAAGAACTTCAAATTTCGAGATATGCATGCCGTTTTCTTTTGCCCATTGAAATTCCTCTTTTAAGCCAGAACGAATTCCGAAAGAGTAAACATTTTTCGGACCGATAAGCTCTGCTGATTTGCGGATGATGGACGCATGTGAAAGCGGCTCACCCTCATAGTCCTCGCGTAAATCTGTATGGGCATCCATATGGATAATAGCCATGTCTGGATATTTCTTATACATAGCCTTAATAACAGGCCAAGTGACGAGGTGCTCCCCGCCCATACCCAATGGGAATTTACCTGCATCAAGTACGCCGTCAACAAATTTTTCAATCATATCGATACTGCGTTGTGGATTCCCAAATGGCAATGGAATATCCCCAGCATCATAGAATTTCACTTCTTCTAATTCACGATCTAAATACGGGCTGTATTCTTCCAAACCGATAGAAACTTCACGAATTCGAGTAGGACCAAAGCGGGAACCTGGACGGAAACTTACTGTCCAGTCCATAGGCATACCGTAAAGCACTGCTTCAGATTCCTCAAAATCCGGATGACTTTTAATGAATACATTGCCTGAATAGGCTTCATCGAATTTCATAGTCCACGCCTCCCTTATTTCACTAAATCTTGAACGAATTTAGGCAGAACGAAAGCTGCTTTATGAAGTTCTTTTGTATAATATTTCGTTTCGATTTCATGGAAACGGTCTTCCGTCACTTCTAGTGGATTATATTTTTTTGATCCGATCGTAAACGCCCAAAGGCCGCTTGGATATGTCGGGATATTCGCTAAATAAAGACTAGTGATTGGGAATATTTCTTTCACATCACGTTGTACATCACGAATTAGGTCTGCTTTAAACCAAGGATTATCGGATTGTGCCACAAAAATCCCATCTTCTTTCAACGCTTTGGAAATCCCAGCATAAAAACCTTTAGTGAATAAGTTGACAGCGGGTCCAACTGGTTCAGTTGAGTCAACCATGATCACGTCATATTCATTTTCACTTTTGGCAATGTGCATGAAGCCATCGCCTACTTGTACGTCTACACGTGGATCTTCAAGCATGCCTGCAATTTCAGGTAAAAACTTCTTTGAGTATTCGATAACTTTCCCATCGATATCAACCAAAGTAGCTTTTTTTACGCTTGGGTGTTTTAGGATTTCACGGATTACTCCACCGTCTCCTCCGCCTACAACCAAAACGTTCTCTGGATTAGGATGAGTAAATAAAGGAACATGGGCTACCATTTCGTGGTAAACGAATTCATCGCGTTGTGAAGTCATTACCATGTCATCTAGCAATAGCATATTGCCCCACTCTTCTGTTTCAATCATATCTAGCTTTTGAAACTCAGTTTGCTCCGTATGTAAAGTACGATTCACTTTCATCGTAATACCAAAATTCTCTGTTTGTTTTTCAGTAAACCAAATGCTCATTTATTAACGCTCCTTTTCCAATTCATATAGTAAGTCACCTAATAGGTTTCCCATTTTCGTTATTGTCATTAGCTAGAAAAATTATAGACGAATCTAGCAGAATTGCAAGTTAAATTTCACAAATACAGTTCTTATGTTTAAAAATTTCTTTTTTTTCCATAATAGTAATAGATTCTTTTTATAAAAAGAGAGGTGAAAGCAATTGGAGTTAATTCCAAGCGAACGATTTAAAAGGACAACTAAATATGTGCGGGCCTTTATTATTCTTGCCACAATCGGACTTACAATACTCTTTGTATTGCTTCTCTCTTTACTGGTGTATGCAAAAATATTAGGTCCGCCGCCTTTGGTTGTGCCACAGTCCACTCTCTATTATAGTGATAGCGGAAATGTGATTGGTGAAACCGATAATGGACAGAAACGTTATTGGGCTGGAATGGAATCGATTTCTCCACAGCTTATCAAGGCTACTGTTGCGGTTGAGGATCGACAATTTTACACTCATAAAGGCTTTGATATAAAACGAATCGGCGGAGCTATCCTTGCCGATATTCGTGCAAGGTCGAAGGTCCAAGGCGCAAGCACGATTACCCAGCAGTATGCCAGGAATCTGTTTCTCGGCCATGACAAAACTTGGACGCGAAAGTTTAATGAAGCCTTTTATACGATACGGCTGGAAATGAACTATTCCAAAAAGGAAATTCTAGAAGGCTATCTAAATACGATTTACTACGGTCATGGCGCCTATGGAGCTCAGGCCGCAAGTCAATATTACTTTGGCAAAGATGCCAAGGATTTAACTCTTTCAGAAGCGAGCATGCTAGCCGGGATACCTAAAGGGCCGTCCAACTACTCTCCATTGGATAACTTGGAAAAAGCAAAATCAAGGCAACAAATTGTCCTGCAAGCCATGAAAAACAAAAACTACATTTCAGAAGCAAATATGGATAAAGCCTTGCAAACAGCTCTTACATTAAAAGGCGAGCACGGGACTGTAACCAATAAAACAGCCCCTTATTTCCAGGATGCTGTTAAGCAGGCTTTAAAATCTCAGCTTCATATAGATGACAGGACGATTGAACTGGGGGGGCTTAAGGTTTATACGACTCTTGATGAAAAACAACAGGACATTGCCGAAGAGGTTCTTTCTACTACCATACCCAAGTCCTCAGGCATTCAAGCTTCTATAGTCGCAATGGATCCGGGCACAGGGGAAGTCCGTGCATTAGTCGGCGGTAAAAATTACACAGAATCACCGTTTAATCGTGCCACACAGGCCGTTCGCCAGCCTGGTTCTACGATGAAGCCATTGCTCTACTATTCAGCACTGGAAAATGGTTTTACACCATCTACCACCTTGAAAAGTGAGACAACTACGTTTTCTTTTGATGATGGTCACTCTTCTTACACGCCGCACAATTACAATCATCAATATGCGGAAGGCGAAATCACATTGGCTCAGGCCATTGCTTTATCGGACAATATCTTTGCCGTAAAAACGCATTTGTTCCTTGGTGAGCAATCTTTGGTAGATACGGCGCATAGGTTCGGCATCACGTCGAAAATGGATGCTGTTCCATCTCTAGCACTTGGCACTTCAGGTGTTCGAGCCATTGAAATGGTTAATGCCTACAGCATTCTGGCTAACGGTGGTAAAAAAGTTGAACCCATCTTTATCAAAAGAGTTGAAAATCAAAAAGGCGAAGTGATTTTTGACCATACTAAAAAAGCGGAACAGATTCTGGATGCGGATAAAGCCTTTGTAATGACCGAGATGCTTACCGGGGTTTTTGATGAAACTTTAAATGGCTATACGAAAGTGACTGGCAGCACAATCAGTTCCCAGTTGACACGCCCATACGCTGGAAAGTCTGGCTCCACCTCTACAGATAGCTGGATGATTGGCTACACACCGCAACTTGTTGCCGGAGTTTGGACGGGTTATGATCAAGGAAAGAAAATCGAAATTCCAGCTGAAAAAAGCTATGCGAAGAAGATTTGGGCTTCCTATATGGAAAAAGGCCTTCAAGGACAACCCCCAAAATCGTTTAAGGAAACGGAAAATGTAATCGGAGTTTATGTGAATCCTGAAAGCGGTAAATTGGCAACGAAGGCCTGTCCTGCTTCGAGGTTGACCTACTATGTTAAAGGAACTGAGCCAGTCGAGTACTGTGTAGAGCACTTCAAGGGCAAGAATTCAAAACGTACTCCGAAGGAAGAAGAACAAAAGACTCCATGGTACAAAAAAGTATTAAAGCCATGGGGATAACGAAAAACCCCGAAGCCGGTAGCGGCTTCGGGGTTTTTCTGTCCTAGTTCCACAGTGTCTAAACTGCTGTCTTTAAGTTTACTGATTTTATCTGTTTCCTACAAGTGCATTTTTCACTAAACTTCAAATTTCATACATAAATACATTAAATCACATTCAAACCGTCAATGACTGCTTGAGCTGGGCTGATGAGCGTTCCCACATGCCTGCATCATGGTTTTTCAGGAAGTCCGCAAGTATCCGCTTTGATTTGTCATCCATGTCGTCGACGATGATATGTCGTTTTAGCGATTTATCCATCCGGTTAACATGCTCCGGAAGGGATTTGTACCCGCGTCTAATTAAACGATCGACCATCATTTCACAAGCTGTCACACCTGCATAATGCGGACCATTTTGAGTGGCTTCAATAGTCACCCAAACAAGCCAGTAAGGTTTTGCATTCGGGACCTCTTCCTTAGTCTTTAAAAATTTGATTCCTTTTTCCACTGCACTTCTCGCATGCATCGCCCCAATATCGACCTCGGCTTCGCCCGCGTCAACATCAATGATGACCGGAGAAATATTATCGAGCGTCAAAACCCCAGCCCCATATCCGCTATGACCTTTCATCGGATCGTTTTTAATAATATTAAACCCTACCTTTTTCTTTGGTTGTTCTTCCATGTTTATATCCCCCTTTATTGTTTGTCATTCCTTATCAGTTAAAAAAACAAAAGTGAAAAAAATTGACTCAAGGTGCCACCTACAAATGGCACGATAGTATCCAAAATGGGCCTAATTGTATAATGACTCAGAGGTGTGATAATCAGAATCAAAAAAATAAGGGAGCCATATTGTTCATACTGGGTCATTTTTGCCCGCAAGTCTGCTGAAACAAGATCTTGTACGATCCTATAACCATCGAGCGGTGGTAGCGGTATCAGATTAAATACAAATAAAAGGATATTTAAGTTTATTAGAATTCTTAAGAAGGTCTCGACGAAAAAAGGTAAATCAGGTCCAACGCCTGACGCAAGCAACCCGTAAAAAATTAAAAACCCCAAAATTGCAACAAGCAAATTACTGAACGGACCGGCAAAAGAGACGAGTACTCCTGCCAATTTTGGATTCTTAAAATGAAAACGATTGACCGGGACAGGTCTTGCCCAACCAAATCCGGCTATCAATATCAGCAGTGTTCCTATCGGATCCAAATGCTGAATCGGATTCAATGTGACTCTTCCTTCATTCTTTGCAGTCGGGTCACCGAACTTATAGGCTACATAAGCATGGGAAAATTCATGAACCGTAAATGCGATTAACAGTGACACAATGACATATGGAAGTTCTTCCAAACTATAAGCCAAAAACCGTTCTATTTGCTCCAAGAATTGCATAAATAGCTTCTCCCCCAATATATATTACCGTTAGTATACAACAAAAGACCAAGAAGTGAAAAAACTCTGATTTCAGTATCTTGCAATTCCATTTCCAATGTGAAACACTACAACATAAGGGGAAAGGGGGGAAAGAATATGCCATATGTAACAGTCAAAATGCTTGAAGGCCGTACGGACGAGCAAAAAAAGGCTTTAGTTGAAAAAGTAACCGCAGCGGTTACGGAAACGACTGGAGCACCAGCTGAAGCTGTAACGATTTTCATTGAAGAAATGACAAAAAATCATTTAGCAGTAGCAGGCGTCCGCAAAAGCGACCAATAGATTTACATAATTAGGAAAAGCTAAGCCATCAATTCGGCTTAGCTTTTGTTTTTAATTGATCAATATATACATATGCTTCATCAATTTCTTCAAGCGTATATTTTTGCTTACTTTTCAATGTAAAGATCTTTTCGATAACCTCTTCTTTTTCCAATGTATCGAAGTAAAGCACCGTCGAAACAAGCTCCAAAAAACGGGCATTTTGTTCGTTCATATCCAGTAAGCAAGCTTCAAGAGCGGGCATCTCCACTTCCTGTATGGATAGGAAATCCTGTCCAGCATCCGTTATAGAATAACAGTACTGATAATAACCTGCTTTTTTTTCTCTTACTTCATTCAAGTAACCCATATCGCAAAGCTCTTCAATTCGTAAGGTCAACTCCTCCGAATACGGTCCGTAAAAGTGAAACTGAAACTTTTCATGAAACGGAAAGGACAGCTTCTTCGCGATATACACAATTTTTTGTAGTTTTTTCCGACCTGAAATTTCACCGGCAGTAGAAATCGCATTGATAATGTTTGCATGATCCTTAAACAAGGCTCGTCACTCCTCACCAAAAATGTACCACTTTAATCCGAAAGCTCCAAAAGCTTACGAATTTGTTTTTTAATATTTTTCTTCGTTGATTCATCGCGCAATAAATCGGATGGATAATACAATTTATGATCCGTTCTTCTTTTCCCCGAAATTGCATCGACTATTTCAGATTCACGTGACAATTCACGGATTTCCCCATTATTTTTCAACAAGTGAATCGGTAGTCTCTCCTCTTCCTCACCTGGCCGGTAAAAATCATACGGCAAATCCGATGAGGAATCGACGACGAGATAATAATCCGGATCGATTCCTGCCTTCTTAAATAACGTTCTTAACTCCATTAATCTGTTCATCTGACTATTAGATGGATGAAATTCTACATATTTAAATAGTTTACGGTTAACGAAGCGAGTGCATAAATCCTTTAATATCGCATCATTTTCCTCTTCCCATGCTTCAAAATAATAGAGCATCACAGCTTCATCCATTTTCAAATAGTCTGCTAACGTTACTTCTCCCTTAAACAGAGAATAAAAATGGTGAGGTTCCTGAGCAAACTCATAGCCGGATTCATATAAATGCTTCGCTCTGTGTAATATTTTGGTAAGAATGACTTCCGCACTCCTCGTCACTGGATGGAAATAAACCTGCCAATACATTTGGTAACGGCTCATAATATAGTCTTCCACCGCATGCATCCCACTTTGCTTAATGACGGCATGCTCTTCACGAGGCCGCATTACCCTCAAAAGCCGTTCCATATCAAAATGTCCATAACTTACCCCAGTAAAGTATGCATCCCGTTGCAAATAATCCATTCTATCGGCATCAATCTGACTCGAAATCAGGCTGACTACTAATTTGCCTTTATACGTTTTTGCAATAACCTCTGCCACTTTTTTAGGAAAATCACGACCTACTTTGAGCAGGATTTTATTCACTTCTGTATCACCCACAATTATCTGTTGGGTGAATTGCTCGTGATCTAGGTCAAACACCTTTTCAAAAGAATGAGAGAATGGACCATGTCCTAAATCATGCAGAAGTGCCGCACATAGAGAAAGTAGCCGTTCCTCCGGTTTCCATTCCGGTCTGCCTTCGAAAACATCATCAACGATTCTCCGGACAATCTCATATACCCCAAGCGAATGGCTGAGTCGACTATGTTCCGCACCGTGAAAAGTTAAATAAGTCGTCCCCAGTTGCTTGATTCTACGAAGACGTTGGAATTCCTTCGTCCCAATTAAATCCCATATAACCCGGTCACGAACATGTATATATCGGTGCACCGGGTCTTTGAATACTTTTTCTTCCTGTAATTTTTCGCCGGAATATCCCATGAACTACCCTCTTTTTCATATTCTCAATGCTTTCATTATAGCGTGTTTTGACAAAAAACCCTAACTCACCCCTTGATAGCAAGAGGGACCATTTTGTAAGAAAACGGAAGTTTTTATCGATTTGCGTATCGAAAATAAGGAAATAAAAAATCACCGCAGTTTGTTGAATCTGGGTGATGAATGGCGTGTTTCATTTATCAAAAGTAGTCAATCTACCCTAATTATCTATCATGAATTCTACTTTAGTTTTTTATTAATTTTATCTAGTAACTCGTCTTCCGTTGGAGCTGCAACTGGACGGTTATTGACAAAGGCAAATGATTTCTTTCTGCCTGGACCGCAATAGGATTGACAGCCAATTTCAATTTTCGCATCGGGATCAAGCTTTTCCAGACGGGGAATTAACGTTTTAATATTTACCGCCAAGCAGTCATCACACACTCTGAATTCATTGGACATCCTTCGGTCACCATCCTTTCTATGACAAACTATTTTTCATCCCATTTACATAACTAAAGGGTATTTTACCGTTTCTACCTATTAATATCAAGAGGGTTAGATGGATGTGAAAAGGGAAGTCCAGCCAAAAGGAAATGGTGTAATTAATGATTTCTGAGTCAGTGCATCCTTTATTTTCCCTAAAATTACAAAAAACTAGTATCCTTTCAACCTTTTTGTATAAAAAATCCAGATTTTGTCCAAAATGCTAGTAGAACACCCCATAAATCATTGCCACACGATATTTTATATAGTTATTTATTTTAAAAGTTACCAGAAAGGGAGTATGTAGAAATGAAGGTTCGTCAAGATGCCTGGACAGAAGAAGATGATTTGCTTTTAGCAGAAACGGTATTGCGCCATGTGCGGGAAGGCAGCACTCAGCTGAATGCTTTTGAGGAGGTTGGGGACAAGTTAAACCGCACCTCTGCCGCTTGCGGGTTCCGTTGGAATGCAGTCGTACGCCATAATTATGATAAAGCTCTTTCCCTTGCTAAAAAGCAGCGCAAGCAGCGTCAAAGGATTCTTGGAAAAGATCAAGGAGGGAAAAAACGGCTTCTTTATACACCGCCGTCTCCAACGATTACTGATATTATGGTTCCTCACCTACAAGAAGAGGAACTAGAGTTAGAATCCGAAGTAGAAACTACTAATTATGAAACAGCAGAAGAATTCGTTGTGGCTGAAGCTTTCATGCCAAAGCAACAGAACATACCAGTAACACTAGAAAAGACTATGAACCTTGATACGATTATAGCCTATTTAGAATCTATGAACGGCCGAATGCTTCAGGCTGAAGTATTAAAAACCGAAAATGAAAGATTGAAGCTCGAAATTAAAGGTCTGAAAAAACGAAATGAAGATCTTGAAAATAAGATCAGCCATCTAGAGCAGAACAGCGGCTTGATGCAGGAAGATTATGAGACTTTGATGAATATCATGAATCGGGCAAGAAAGCTGGTCTTATTAGAGGAAGAGGAACGGCCAGCAACAAAGTTCAAAATGGACCGAAATGGCAATTTAGAAAAAATGGCTGAGTAATTAAAATAATGTGGGGTTCTGCTACAGATCAACCACATGGTAAAGGCCAACCATAGGTTACCTCAGATCGAAAAAGAGAGTCTAAAAAAGGCTCTTTTTTTCATGGCTTCAAGTGATAATAGTTGAAAGGACTAAAGACGCGACCTATCTGATTTTACTTTGGTTTCCAATCTCTGTTCCTTTAACAGTTTCAGTGAATAATAAAATTATATTGAAATGTGAAAAAGCTGTTTCCAACTTACAGAAACAGCTTTTTCATATCAGTCTTCTTTTAATGAATCAAATACCTTATCATTACGTTCTACCACTCTTGTTAAGTAAGCTTCGTATAACGGCCATTCTTCCACTGAAAGAGAATCGGAGAAGATCCTACCGCTATGTTCCTTCAATACATGCAGGAATCTAAGCATTACGTCCTGTACGCTCAATCGCACGTCTAATAGTTCTGAAAGGGAAGCCATTACAGATGGCATGATATCAGGATAAGTAAATTTTGTTTCTGCATCTCCTTTTGCGGCTTCGTAAAAACCCTTCACAAGACTGGCTCGCTCTGCACCGCTTCCATTGACGCACAAGTAAATTTGCACCGCTACACCATTGCGAATCCGACGCTGAGATATACCGGCAAACTTTCTCCCATTTATACTTAAATCATAGCTTCCAGGGCAATATGAACCGGTGATTTCCCTTGCCTCCATTTCGACTTCGAAATCAGCAAACATCAATTGAACAAGCTCCCACATCGCATCATATCCACGATTGATTTCAATTTTCCGCTCATTTTCGGGGAAAATGAGCGATAAATTAAGAACTCCCTCATCCAGCACAACTGCAAGCCCTCCAGAATTCCGTACAATGGCCTGGAAATCGTGTTCTTTTAAATAATCCACACCTTTTTTAAGAAAAGGCAGCTTCGTATCCTGAATACCAAGCACAACCGTCTGATGGTGTACCCACGCTCTTGCTACGGCCATTGATTTACCAGACCCTACGGAAGCACAAAACGTATCATCCATAGCAAAGGACTCTAGAGCAGGAAACTGAGGACCGACGGATGATTGATCAATAACCCGCCACTCTTGCTGCTTTAACAATGAATCTGTTTTACACATATAAATCTCCCTCTACTTTTTATCCTTCATGACATGACTTATTGATATTGGGCCACTAAGCCCTGTGCAGCTGTGATAACAGCTAATTTATATACATCCTCTTCACTGCATCCCCTTGAAAGATCATTTACAGGACGGTTAAGTCCCTGTAGGATCGGGCCGACCGCTTCGAAGCCACCCAGGCGCTGTACCATTTTATAGCTAATGTTTCCTGCCTCAAGACTTGGAAAAATAAAAACATTAGCATCTCCTTGAATAGGAGAATCCGGTGCTTTTTGTCTAGCGACCGACGGAACAAAGGCCGCATCAAATTGAAATTCTCCATCAAGAAGAATTTGAGGGTCCATTTCTTTTGCCAATTTGACAGCATCAACGACTTTCTGAGTCTCCGAAGATTTTGCCGATCCTTTTGTCGAAAAACTCAGCATCGCCACACGCGGTTCGATATCGAACATAAGGGCCGTCTTCGCACTTTCTACGGCGATTTCTGCCAGGTCCTGGGAATCAGGGTTAATATTAATTGCACAATCAGCAAACACGTACTTTTCCTCGCCACGGACCATAATAAAGGCACCTGATGTTTTTTGAATACCTGGCTTTGTTTTAATGATTCGTAGAGCAGGACGAACCGTATCAGCTGTTGAATGAGTTGCGCCACTCACCATGCCATGTGCCTGTTTAATATGAACAAGCATTGTTCCAAAATAATTCTCATCCAATAGGGTTTCACGGGCTTGTTCTTCAGACACCTTACCATTTCTTACCTTTACAAACGCTTCGACCATTTCATCCATCATGATATAATTCTTCGGGTCATATATTTCAATTGATTCAAGAGAAATTTTTAATTCCCTAGCTTTCTCTTGAATCAACTCGATATCGCCAATCAATACAGGCGTTACTAGTTTAGCTTTGGCAAGCCTGCCTGCAGCTCCCAAAATGCGTTCATCCAATCCTTCTGGAAAGACGATTTTTAAATTATGCCCTGTAATTTTCGATTCTAATATTTCAAATAAATCACTCACTACCGCATCCTCCTTTTATGTACGCTGCTCTTGTTATTTCTATATCAACCATTCAGCAAAACTTCCATTTTCGTCTTCTTTTAAGAATACTCTAGCAGCTAGGTAAATTCCAGCCACTTTGGTCACCATCACGAAATCGGCAAATATGAAATTTGTTTGAACACCGAAGAACAGTAACGGTGTTTGCGGACTGATATAAATTTCCTTATACTTAAACTATGTTATATTAAAGATATACTAAGACTTAGGAGTGATCGCAATGAGTGAAGCAGCACAAACACTTGACGGCTGGTATTGTTTACATGACTTCCGTCTGATTGATTGGGCTTCTTGGAAAACGTTATCAAGTGACGAACGCCAATTAGCTATCTCAGAATTCCAAGGTTTACTGGATAAATGGAATACGACTCAAAGCAATAATGAAGGCAGTCATGCCCTCTATTCCATCGTTGGCCAAAAAGCGGACTTCATGCTTATGTTTGCCCGCCCAACAATGGAAGAATTGAATGCAATTGAAAACGAATTCAATAAAACGAAACTTGCCGAATATACAATCCCAGCTTATTCCTACGTTTCTGTAGTGGAATTAAGTAATTACCTAGCAGGTGGAGATGATGAGGATCCTTACCAAAACCCTCATGTACGTTCAAGACTTTATCCGATTCTTCCACAAGCGAAGCATGTATGCTTCTACCCAATGGACAAGCGTCGTGAAGGTGATGATAACTGGTACATGCTTTCTATGGAAGAACGCAAGGGCTTAATGCGTTCACATGGTTTGATTGGCCGCAGTTATGCCGGTAAAGTAAAACAAATCATTTCCGGTTCTGTCGGCTTTGACGATTATGAGTGGGGCGTTACGCTATTTGCAGATGATGTCCTTCAATTTAAAAAGTTAATCTATGAAATGCGTTTTGATGAAGTAAGCGCACGCTACGCTGCGTTCGGTTCTTTCTTTGTAGGGAATATCCTTCCAGAAGAAAGCGTACCCTCTTTCTTATACGTATAAGACATGAGCTTCCGGATCATCCGGAAGCTTTTTACTTTTTGAAACCCTCCTTTTATTTCCCCGGCTGTGGAATAAATCTATGACACATCCCATACATTTTCAATAGTGATGAATTTATTTTTTCACAGGTTTATTAAACTTAAGGAATATTGACCAAGGCAACGCCTAACTCCAGCGAGGTGAAGGAACTTTACTTCTTTTTACTAGCCCGTCAAGAGGATTTGACTTTACCCGTAAATCATTAAAGGCAACCGTTATGTATCGCTTAAAATTCATTGTGGTTTTTTAAGCCACCCGGGGATTGTCAAGAACAGTGGTATAACCAATACAATACCGGTCGCTATAAATCGCACTGTTTCTTCCAGCCCACGCACTCGGATTGTCCAAATTCCACAAAATCAAATAAACCTTGAATTTAGGAGGGAATGTAATGTCACAAAATAACCCTTATGGTAATTATCCGTACGGAGGAAGCCCATATTACCCCTATGAAAATAATGAGTCTGACCTGCGACAACAGGCTCCTTACCCGCAACAAAATTTCCAGCAGCAGGCTTACCAACAACCATCATACCAGCCACAGCAGCCCACTAAAGCAGGCACGCCTCAGCAAATACCTATGCCGATGAATGCTCCCACATCCGGACCACAGGTACCTGGCATGCTTCCAGTCGAGGCATCGTATATCGAGAACATCCTACGTCTAAATAAAGGGAAATTGGCGACCGTTTATACGACGTTTGAAAACAACAAGGAGTGGAATGCAAAGATCTTCAAAGGAATTATCGAAGCTGCGGGACGCGACCACTTAATCATAAGCGACCCGCAAACAGGAAAACGTTACTTAATCCCGATGGTATACTTAGATTACATTACCTTTGACGAAGAAATTGAGTATGAATATCCATTTGGAGGCGCTGGGCTTGCCACGTATTCGCCAAGGTGAAGAAAGCTTTAATGTTATAAGAAACAGGCTCAAATTCTTGTGATTTTGAGCCTGTTTTTTATATGAAAATATCCTGGATAATTCATTTTTCATCCATGATGAAAAAAAAGCTGACCTAGAAAAAGGTCAGCTTTTTTTATAAGTATTTATATGCAGCAATGATCATTAGAACCCAAGCAACCAAGAATGAAACCCCACCAATTGGTGTAATGGCTCCCAGCACTTTGATTTGAGTAACACTAAGAACGAATAAGCTTCCGGAAAACAGGATAATTCCTATCAGCATAAGCCAGCCTGACCAATTAATTAGCGGGCTTGAGATCTTTCCCGCCAACAAACCAATCACTAATAAACCCGCTGCATGAAACATTTGATAATCGACAGCCGTCTGCCATGTTGCTAAATATTTATCAGGAATTTTCCCTTCCAGTCCGTGCGCTCCGAATGCACCTAGCGCTACGGCAATAAAACCATTCAATGCTCCTAAAATGATAAACAGTTTCACTTTTTCTTCGCCCCTCTTTATTTAATTTAAAAATCGAATAAGGATGCGCCATTTGCTTCATCCATTTTAACCGGCTCTACATTGGATACAGATGACATAACAGGCTGGGTCAATGTGATTGGCTTTGGGATGCTGATGTTTCCGGCTTTTTCATCCACCATTACTTCACATAGAGACTGAATGGCAATTACATACCCCTGCAACTTATCCTCTGAATTTGCCTGTTTCGCTTTCAAGACAAGCTCTTCCATTTTATCTAACATTCGTTTTGATGAAATATCCACCTTTACCACCTCGTCTACATACATGTCAAAACTTTCATCCCTAGCATAGCAAAAATTTGAGGTGAAGAAAACATCCTTGCATACTGATCTACTTTTTTAACAGCTTGGATTCAAACTTCATGCAAAGCTGTCCGGAAGAACGAAAAACATCAAGAGATGGTTGGTTTAACGTTTTAAATTGAAAAGCACGGCAGCCTTTTGGAAAATTAGGATCCCAAGTTACATAAAAATGCCTGCACGCCATACAATTTACCCGTTCAATTTTCTTCTCCACATCAACGATTCGAGATTTTCCAATCAATTGGGGATTCCCCCATTTCCTTCAGCAATTGATTTGTTTTAGAAAACGGCTTGCTACCAAAGAAACCTCGGGTCGCCGACAATGGGCTAGGATGGACGGACGTAATGATCTTATGACGGCTTTCATCGATCAAAGGGATTTTAGTTTGAGCCGGCCTCCCCCACAAGATAAAAACAACCGGTTTTTGTCGGTCATTCAGCAAGCGGATAACTTGATTCGTAAAGATCTCCCATCCCTTTCCTCTGTGTGAATGGGCTTCTCCCTCACGCACAGTCAAGACGGTATTCAACAGAAGTACACCCTGGTCTGCCCATTCAACAAGGGAACCATTATCAGGAACCTCACAACCTAGATCACTTTGTAACTCTTTAAAAATATTTCTTAGAGAAGGCGGAATACGCACCTCCGGCTTCACGGAAAAACTAAGGCCATGTGCTTGGTCCGGTCCATGATAAGGGTCCTGACCAAGAATGACAACCTTTACCTTTTTATATGAAGTAAATTGAAGTGCATTGAAAATATCATCCTGATTCGGATGAATGACATGCTGACTGTACTCTTGTTTTATAAACTCCCTTAGCTCTTGGTAATAATTTTTTTTGAATTCCTCTTCCAACAGAGGCCACCAATCATTTGTTAATATCTGCTTTGCCATCTGCCATAGCCCCTTTCTTCTTTTTATACTATTATATCAAACTCATTTTCTTACCCTTTTTCACATAGATTACGATTTATGTTTCTATATACCCCCTAATTGGGGAAATAGGTAGTTAGCAAGCAATTTAACCATGTTGGAGGATTCCCTATGAAAAAGTGGTACAAAAGAAAACGATTTTATCTGCTTGTTAGTATTTTAATCGCCATTACATTCGTGATTATCTATAACAGCTACAAGCCCTTGCCTGATGGCATTTCTTATGAAGGAAAGATTCATCATGTCGAGGATATTGATTTTATTTATGACCTGTCTTATCACGATAAAAAGGGAAATCCGCAACATGAACAGCGAATCTTCCAAACCATCAATCAAGCTATCGAAGAGGCTAATTCTTTTATCGTAATCGATATGTTTTTGTTTAATAATTTTTATGATGAAAAGATAAACTTTCCAAAGTTAACTGAGACTCTAACGGATAAACTGGTTGCCCAGAAGAAAAAGAAACCTAAGCTCCAGATTATGTTCATTACTGATGAAGTAAATACTACCTATAATGCCTACCAATTAGAGGCACTGGAAACCCTGAAGCAAAATGACATTGATGTTATTGTAACCAACTTAGATCGGCTACGGGATCCAAACCCGCTCTATTCAGGTGTGTACAGGACCTTCTTCCAATGGTTTGGCGAAAGCGGAAAAGGTTGGATTGTGAACCCAATGGCCAAAAGCGCTCCAAAAGTCACCGTGCGCTCTTATCTTAGATTGATGAATATCAAAGCCAATCACAGGAAAGTGATCGCTACAGAAAAGACGGCCATTATTTCATCAGCAAACCCTCATGACGCGAGCGGATTCCACTCCAATATCGCCTTCCAGATGGATGGAAATATCATCGGTGATTTTGTTAAAGCAGAAGAAGCTGCTTCGAAATTCTCAGGGGGTCCGAAGGCATTTCCAGAATTCAAGGAGGCCTCTGTCGATAAAGGGCCGATTTCTGTACAGTTACTAACAGAGGGAAAAATCAATAAACATGTTCTTAAAGCAATTAAGGAAACGGAGAAAGGCGACCAAATCCAGCTTGCCATGTTTTATATTGCCGATCGCCATGTTGTCGAGGCCTTAACAGATGCAGCTAAACGAAACGTGAAAATTCAAATGATATTAGACCCGAATCAAAATGCATTTGGAAGTGAGAAAATCGGGCTCCCTAATCTTCCAGTTGCTGCTGAATTCGAAAAGCTGGGTGATGAAAACATCTCGATTCGTTGGTACAAAACAGATAAAGAACAGTTTCATACAAAGTTGATGATGATTCAAAACGCAGATGAAATGATTATTATTGGAGGATCGGCTAATTACACTGCACGCAATCTAGATGACTATAACCTCGAAGCCAATGTTGAAATCCACGCTCCGAATGATGCCGAAGTCACCCAGGATGTCGATAACTATTTTCAAAGACTTTGGAAAAATCAAGACGGAATATACACTGCGGATTATAGTGAATATCAGGATAAATTACCTGTTTTCAAATATTTAACCTACCGATTACAAAAGGTGTTCCGTTTCACCACATACTAAATATTATTATCATTATTCCATTGCAAAATGTTTATCCATGTCCAAATAAGGTTATATACTACTATAGCTAATCAACAACTAAGATAAGCAAGATACTATTTACCTAATTTAAGAAAGTCTTACACTAAAATTCAAGGAGGAGTTTATATGTATCAAGTACATGTTGTAGAAAACGGATTGCAAGCAAAGGAAAAAATTGATGAATTAGTTACATTCGGGTATACAAAGGATGATGTATATTTGTTTGCCCATGACAAAACTCGTTCGAAGCATCTTACCGAGAACACGAATACAGAAGATGTTGGCATGAAAGAACAAGGCTTCCTCGATACTGTTGGAAATCTCTTTAAATCACGTGGAGACGAACTTCGTAATCGAATGAGCAATCTTGGACTTAGTGATATGGAAGCAGAACGTTATGAGGAAGTACTTGATGAAGGAAAAGTCGTCATCGTTGCATCAAAACAAGATAATAAAGACGGTATTACTCACTAATTCTAATCAATCTTTATACATTACCCTATATAGCATTCTATAAAAAAGCGAGGCGCCTCTACCGGCAGCCTCGCTTTTTACATTTGTTATCCCAGAATACTTTGGTACATGGCCTTTGCATGGACCATGTTCTTCGTACCGTGAACCAATGCCCGACCATCTTGGAAAACAACCATCCGTTCACCATTCTTTTCACAAGAGAGAAGAAATGGATTAACCTTTACCGAATAACCACTTCCGTTCAAGTCTTTGGCCAACTTCTCTAGTTGAAGTTTCAATGGTTTTGGCGGTCTGACCTGTACTGTATCTCTTCCGCAAAGAACCGCTGTTTTCGTCGCGTTTTCCAAGGTTAAAAATGGATATGTCCGCTGATCTCCGCAAGAAAGACAATCCTTCTTTTTCACTTTTGTTAATCTAACAGTTTGGTATTGATTCCGCCACAAATCAAAAGTAACGAGCGAAGGACGAACTGATTCCCAATCCTCAACGAGAATTTTTAAGGCTTCGGCTATTTGATGTGCCACCACCATCGTTACAGCCGGTGAAATAATCCCACCTGTATCACAGGTCATTCCTTGAATCGGAATAGTTTTTAGCAAACAGTGCAAACAAGGCGTCTGTCCAGGCAGGATTGTCATTGTCATTCCAACACTACCTACACAGGCCCCATAAATCCACGGAATTTGAAGCTTTTGTGACAGATCATTGATAATCATCCGTGTTTCAAAGTTGTCAGTAGCATCCATTATCAAATCAACATGACCTAGCAGTGGTTCCAGAGTCTGCGCGGTTGCATCCATTATGACCGCCTTTACTTCTACTTCATGATTGATAGCATGCAAATGGCGTTTTGCCGCTTCAGCTTTTGGCAGCTTTTCTTCAACGTCCTGTTCAGTATACAGCTGTTGTCGTTGTAAATTACTGGTCTCGACATAATCCCTGTCCACAATAGTCAGCTTACCTACACCAGCGCGAGTCAAAGCTTCAGCGTTAGCAGATCCCAGTGCTCCGGCCCCGAGAAGTAATACATGCTTCTGTTGAATTTTCACCTGTCCCCCTTCACCAATGGGTGAAAATAAGGTCTGTCTTGAATATCGCTCGTTCACTATGATTCCCTCCTATCTGATCTAATCAGCCTCCACTAACAGGTGGAATAAAGGCTACTGTATCTCCATCAGATAAAATCGTTTCATCGTCGGCAAATTCTTCATTAACCGCTGTCATCACGGTTTCAAGACCCTCTAATTGAAATTCAATCTTCATTTTCCCTTTTAGCTGAGCCACACTCATTCCATTTCCTTCTATAGAAAGAGCTTCTTTTCCTAATTCATCTTTTAATTGAGCAAATAAGAGTACATTAATCATCTATATCCACCTCTTCTGGTTTTCCTTTCGGATAAGGAACAGTTTCCAATTGATTACCAACCCATGTTTCCCCATCCTCCCAATGTTCTTTTTTCCAAATTGGGACAATTTCTTTAATTCTTTCAATCGCATATCGATTTGCCTCATAGGCATCATTTCGATGTGGAGTACTAACAGCGATAACAACGGCGATATCCGTGATTTCCAATTTACCTACGCGATGGGTAATCGCCGTTTCTGCATCAGGCCAACGCTCCTTGATTTCGGAGCCGATTTGCTCTAGTTTCTTAATTGCCATCGGTTTATATGCTTCGTAAATTAAGAATAAAGTCTTTTTACCCTTCGTCATTTCCCTTACTGTACCAATAAAGGTCGTGACAGCACCCGCATTACGATTGACTACTTTATCAATCACTTCCTGGATGACAATCGGTTCTTTAGAAATGTCATAGTTCATGGCTACCATCCTTTATTAAAAATTCAGTTTGATTAATATGCCCTGCCTCTTGATAATCTTCTCTCGTATTCATATTGAAAAACAGGCGTTGAAAACGCTTAGGATTCTTATGATATAGCTCAAAGTCAGTTTCCTTAATAATTTTCACCGAAATCTTTTCTAAAAAGATCCTCATTTTCAATTCCTGTTTCACTAAACAATCCGTCAGTACAGGTAGGCACCTTTTATGGTAAACAGCGAGAAGCGGCTGAAGCCTGCCGTTGATTTCAGGGATGATGGCATCTAGATCAGGCTCATAATAGGAAATAATTTCATTTATTGCTTCTGCACTCACAAAAGGCATATCACAGGCCGTAAGAAACTGCAGCTCTGTTTTTGAGTAGGACATTCCTGCATGTAGTCCTCCAAGGGGGCCTCGATCTTTATGTAAATCGGGAATTAGCGGAAGGTGAAGAAATCGATAATCTTCAGATGTATTCGTAATGACTAGAATGTTTTCCGAAACTTTTTTCAGCTCGGAAGCCACTCTTGAGATATTCACGTCCTCGCCTATCTTCAACAGAGCTTTATTCACACCCATACGGCTAGATTTCCCGCCTGCTAAAAGCAGCATTGTGCATTCCATCTGATTCCCCCCTTCCTATTTCGGGATTAACCTCGCATCTAATGGTAACGCTATAAGGAATATATCCTTTAAAGAAGTTTTCAATGTATCCATATTTTAAATCAACTTCGAAAATAATGACACTTTCACAAACTTTGCTTGTTAATTAAAAAATAGAATATAGCATATTTTTTATATAAACCAAACCCTAACACCCAGGAATTTCACACTGCCTAATCTCTTAAATTTCGTTCATTGGTTCATAATTTCCGATAATATTTTTTCAATTAAAACGTGTTTATTCGAAGCCTCTCCATGTCTCTCAAAAAGGTACTCATTTAGAGTGACAACTAAGTTTTACATAATAGAAATTTTGGTATATTCTAAAAACAGGATATTACCTGGTATGCTGATAATATCGATACAATTCTCCTGAGGAGGTCACATAATGACTATGAAAAGAGCTATGACAGTTGCTGGTTCTGATTCCAGCGGCGGCGCAGGTCTTCAAGCTGATTTAAAGACATTTCAAGAATTCGGTGTTTACGGAATGTCCGCTTTAACGACTATCGTTACGATGGATCCTAAAAACGGCTGGTCTCATAATGTATTCCCTACACCGGTTGAGATTTTAGAAGCCCAAATCGAGACGATTTTATCAATCGGTATCGATGCTATGAAAACAGGAATGCTTGGATCAGTCGAAATCATTGAACTTGTTGCCCGTAAAATTGACGAGTTGAAATTAGACAAAGTCGTAATTGATCCAGTAATGGTTTGTAAGGGTGAAGATGAAGTATTGCATCCAGAAACAGCTGTAGCACTTCGTGACCTACTTGTTCCACGTGCAACAGTAGTTACACCGAACCTTTTCGAAGCTGCCCAATTAGCAGGCACACCGCCAATCAAGACGATTGATGATATGAAGAGTGCAGCTGAAAAAATTCATGCACTTGGTGCGAAATATGTCTTAATCAAAGGTGGAAATAAGCTGAATCATGACAAAGCTATCGACCTTTTATATGATGGAAAAGAATTTGAGATTCTTGAATCTGAAAAAATTGAAACAACCAATACACACGGTGCCGGCTGTTCATCTTCAGCAGCTATTGCAGCTCAATTGGCTGAAGGTAAAAGTCCGCGCGAGGCGATTCATGTTTCAAAAGACTTCATAACCGAAGCTGTTCGTCATTCTTGGAAGATGAATGACTATGTAGGTCCTGTCAATCATGGTGCATACCATAAATACGGGGTTGCTGAAAAAACAAAATAATTAATTAAAAATAAGGGCCCGCTCAAAATCATTGAGCGGCCTTTTTCGCTTTTTTAGTTTATATTTAGTAAAATAGAAAGAAGGAAATGCTTATCTAGCCGCCCAGTTAAGGAGGAAATTGTAGAATGAAACCTATAGACCGTACAGAGGTGCAGAATGCTATCGATTCTTTTGCAGGACAAGATGTATATCTTCACCTTGAAACAACCAACGGCGCCTATGCCACTCATGTAGATGAAGCTTTTTTTTCGGCAGGCGCTTATATCCGTAATGCTTTTATACAGTATGAACATGGGAAGATAGTTGGAGACGGACCCTATCGTATCGGCTTAAAGCTCAATATTGGCTGGGTATACGCTGAAGGAGTAAACCACTTCGAAATTGATGAACATGGGAGATTGCTACTGGCAGGGCTTGATTTTACCGGAAAACTTGCTGTTTCCATGCAAATTAGTTCTACTCCCTTTGAATAATTACAATCTTGCTGCAGGTGTCAAAAATCCGCCATGCACGCCCCAATTGGCAGAAAACTATACTCACTGTAAGTAGAACGGAAGGAGAAATATACCTTGGAAAAAGAACGCCATGTATTAGTTATTTTCCCACATCCTGATGATGAAGCCTTCTCGGTTTCTGGAACGCTTGCTTTACATAGAGAAGCAGGCACCCCCGTTACCTACCTATGCTTAACACTAGGAGAGATGGGACGGAATTTAGGAAATCCTCCTTTTGCAACAAGAGAATCGCTTCCTAAAATTCGTAAAAAGGAATTAATCGATGCTGCAAACGCGATTGGTATCCAAGATTTACGTATGCTCGGTTTGCGTGATAAAACCATCGAATTTGAAGATGATGAAAAGCTGACTTCTTTATTTACAGATGCCATTAATGAACTTAATCCTTCATTAATCATTACGTTTTACCCAGGATACAGCGTTCATCCAGATCATGAAGCAACTGCACGAGCTGTGGTCCGAGCTGTGGAAAGAATCGAAGAAAAAGAGAGACCTAAACTTCACTGTGTCGCTTTCTCTAATAACTGCATCGACGATTTAGGACAACCTGACATCGTCCATGATATCTCTGCCGTCGAAAACAAAAAGGTAGATACATTTACAGCACACCGTTCGCAAACGGAGGCGATGGTGGTCGACTGGAAAGAAAAATTCGAAAACCAAGATGCTGACTTTCTTGACTGGATCCGTAAAGAACGATTATGGACCTATAAATTTTGAACCCGCCAATTTGGCGGTTTTTTTTTGTTATATCATAAAAAAAAAACGCCTGTATATAACAGGCGGAGAAAAGGGGGATTACTTAGAAAATCAATCATAATTTAAGCATCCCCATTTTTTTTGTTTTTAAACAGGAAAATGCAGAAAATTAAGCAGAAAACCGCTCTTCAGATTGCATTTTCTTTCTTGCAGAAGCCTTTTTACCATGTGCTAAATAGTAAATGACTATGAGAACAAATGACAAAATGGACATGCCTATAAATAACCCTTGGAACCCGGTAAAAGGAATGAGGAATCCAAGTAGGAATGGACCTACACCAATACCAAAATCATACATTGTAAAGTACGTAGAAGTTGCTAATCCCATTCGGTTTGATGGGGCCTCCTTAATTGAAATCGCCTGACAGCTTGATTGGAACGTACCATATCCCACTCCGATTAATGCGCCAGCTATTAGAAGGGTGATTCCATGATGGGCTTGGCTAAGAATGACCATACCCACCGCAAATAGTAGGAGCGATGGATAGATAACTGCATTTTCACCTTTCACATCAAACATACGCCCTGTAAAGGGACGTGACACCAAAAGGAATATAGCAAACACTACAAAGAAAAAGCTCGCCGCGTCCATTAAATTTAGTTCCTTTGCAAAGGATGTTAAATAGGACAAGATGCTCGAATACGTAAAACCGGCAAATCCAATAAAAATAGAAATAGGTAAAGCTCTTTTTTCAAAGTAATCGCCAATTTTAAAGCCTTTTTGTTGAGATACTCGTTCTTTTTCCCCCTCAGGTACATGCATAAATAATGAAGCAACTAAAGAGAATGCAGCAAATAAAGATGCAGCATAGAAAATAATGGAATAGCTAAAATGCTGTGTAATCAATAATCCAATAAACGGCCCAAATGCCATTGCCAAGTTAGTGCTCATGGCAAAGTAACCTGTTCCTTCACCACGTCGTTCATTCGGAATAATATCTGCTGCAATCGTTCCCGTTGCTGTAGTAGCAAGGCCAAAAGAGATACCGTGAATTAATCGATCAATTAACAAAAGTGATAAACTATCTACTAGAAAATAGCCAATGGATGATATTAGAAATAAGATCAATGATCCAAGCAACATTCTTCTGCGGCCAATCTGGTCAATCTTTTTCCCTGCAATCGGCCTTACAAGCACAGCCCCTAGGACGAAAATACTTGAAGCAAGACCAGCTTGCGCTTGGGATGCATGAAAGTTATCCATCGTGTAAATGGTCAATGTCACCATTAAGACATAAAATGTTAAAAATAGAAAAAAGTTTGCAGACGATACAATCAAAAAGTCTTTCGTCCACAATTTCGGTTTCTGATTCATTTCAATCCTTCTTCCTTCCAAATTATTTTAATTTTTCCTTTAAGAAAAGCAAAGTTCGTAACGTTGTCTCACGATCCTCTTCAGCCAAACCACTCATTAATTGAAGTTCAAATTCCTCAACTACTTTTTTGGCTTCTTGATAGGTTCTTTCACCTGATTCAGTTAACTGTATTCTCCGTTCCCGCTTATCTTTTCCGGGTATTTGTTCAATCAACTTACGTTCTTCTAAACGATTGACCGTCCGAGTTACTGTCGGTTTCTCCACATCTAGATAATTACTGATTTCGACAAGCGTAGAACACCCATACTGATTCAAATAATATACAATCAACCATTGAGAATGAAAAAGATCAACCTTGGCCAATTGTTCATTTAACTTTTTAGTAAATGACCTTGAAAATTGCAGATTATGATGAAAAAAACCATTATGAAAGGACAAAGGTATTCCCCCTATTAAATAGTTACCTAGGTAACTATACGCTGATTTATTAGAAATGTCTACCCTACAGATGAAGAAAATGCCCAACTACTTAAATAGTGCACTGATATTTTTCTCTAAACCTTCAGCAGTATTCAAGCTGATTATTTGCTAAGTTCGATGCTTCTTAAAACACACAAAAAAAAGGCCCTTTTAGGGCCTTTCAGACTGTAGACAAACTCGAAGAAAAGCGAGTTTGCCTACAGTTTTTTTATTTGAAAAACGTTCCAGCTTGATTTCAGAAATCCGCTCCCTTTCCGCCGACTGTCTGCCAAGCCTCCTCGCCGCAAGCGCCTCCGGGGTCTCGGCAAGCCAGTTATTCGGCAGGAGTGTCGCAAATTTCTTCAATCCAATGAGGGTTTCATAAAACAATAAAAAACATGAAGTATAACCTAGTCTTGTTTTATAATCATGGTTCGGGAAGAGGCCATTCCGAACCCCTCCAGACTATAGCCAAATTCGAAGAAAAGTCAGTTTGCCTATAGTTTTTTTATTTGAAAAACGTTCCAGTTGATTGGAACGGAAGGCGAGACTCCTGCGGGAAAAGCGTGTCCAAGGGAGACCCCGCAGGCGAGCGCCGAGGAGGCTCCCGGACCGCCCGCGGAAAGCGAGTGCCTGGAGTGGAAATCAGCGATCAGATTTACAAACCCTCAAAAAAACGTTCCAGTTGATTTCAGAAATCCGCTCCCTTTCCGCCGACTGTCTGCCAAGCCTTCTCGCAGCAAGCGTCTGCGGGTCTCGGCTATCCAGTTATTTGGCAGGAGTGTCGCAAATTTCTTCAATCTAGTAAGGATTTCATTCCATATATATAAAAGTGAAAATTCATGAAGGATAACCATGTCGTCTTTTATAATCATCGGGGTGAGACCATTCCGAACCCCATTTTGTCTACAAACTGAAAGGCCCTTTTAGGGCCTTTTTCAATTTATCTGAGAGAGCGGCAAGCGATACAGCTTATCATCTTTTTCATCAGGGTTTCCCCGACCATCCGTATTGTTGCTTATAAAATAGAGAGAATCTTCATCCACAAACACATCACGTATCCGCCCGGAATCTGTGATAATATCAGTCATTTTTCCGCTTTGTACATCATAGCTCTTGAGCGATTCTCCCCTTAAGGTTGCAATGTATAGCTTTCCGTCAACATAAGCAATTCCAGAAGGGGCCCATGTATTTTCACCGGAATGTATCAATGGATTTACCATATTCGGCTTTTGTTCATCGCCCTCTATTTCTGGCCAGCCATAGTTCATACCGGGGGCAATTTTATTTAATTCATCGTGAGCAGACTCACCATGTTCACTTTCATACATCTGTCCAGCCTCATCCCAGGCCAAGCCTTGTGGGTTGCGGTGTCCGTATGAATAGACGTATGAATTTTCGATTGGATTATCTTTCGGAATGGTACCATCAAGGTTCATTCGTAGGACCTTCCCACCTAAAGAATCAAGATCCTGGGCTATTGTTGGATTCCTCGCGTCCCCTGTTGTTGCATATACCTTATCATCCGGGCCAATCTTGATTCGACCTCCATGATGGTAGTCACCGCTTGGTATTCCGTCGATTAATGTCTCCAACTCCCGCCACGTATCATTATCCTTTTGTAAAGTAACGATTCGATTAATAGAATTCCCGCCTTCTTCATACGTGTAGTAGGCAATTGCACGCCTGTTATTCGAGAAGTCAGGAGTTAACAAAAATCCAAGTAATCCAGCTTCGGCCTTCACAGACAATGTCTTTTTAAGCTTAACCTTTTGCCTCGTCATCTCGCCCCTTTCCCATTGAACGATGGTACCTGTCCGCTCTGACACATACATTGTATCCCCATTCTTCTGAATCGACCAAGGTGCAATTAAGTTCGTTAACAGCACCTCAGGGCCCTCTCCTAGAGTTTCCGACACTTCTTTATCAGGGCTCGGCTGTGCTTTACTGTTCTCTTCTTTATTAACGTTACAACCAGTTAAAGTTAATGCGGCCATGAGAAAATATAAGCACCATCTTTTCAAAAGTTCTTCTCCTTTCGTTCCATATTTAGTATGCTGATGACTGCGTAAGTACCTTTAAAATAGCTGTAGCAACACCGTGATCATCATTAATACCTGTTACTTCATCACAAAGCTTTTGAATATCAAGCGGGGCATTTCCCATTGCGACAGACAAACCCACTCTTTCAAACATTGATATATCATTATAATTATCTCCGATGGCCATAGTTTCCTGCATCGAAGCAGACTTTTTAGTCACATATTTTTCAAGCGCAGTACCTTTTTGCGCCTGCCCACTCATGATTTCCACATTTTCACGTCCTGAAGAGGTGACGGTCACCCCATCCTGAGTTTTCAATTGTGAAGCAATTTGGTCTAATTTACTTAAATTTTGGGAGAAGCTTAGAATTTTATAATATTCTATATCAGAGTGGCTGAATAAATCTGAGTAATTGGAAACGGACTTTACCTGTCCAAGCTGTAAACGGTCCTCTGCAAATTTTCTGATCCCCACAGGGTCAATGTCCGGATTAGCTGTAACAAAAACATCCACTAAAGCAGATATTGCGTTTTCATAGTCTTTAGAATAGATTCCTTGACTCGTATAAATTTCAAAATAAATTTCCTGTTCTTCAAGGTATTCGGCAACACTCTGTGCAGTAGCAGGTGACATCGGATTGGAAGCAGCAATTTTTCCGTCCTGCGTGAAAATAGCAGCCCCATTTACACAGATAATCGGACACACAATGCCCGTTTCATCTAAAGCGTACTTTGCTTCCTCGTACGATCTTCCTGTAGCAATGATCACCTCAACTCCTTCTCTTTGCGCCCTCTGGATAGCGGCTTTATTTTCATCACTCACCTTTTGCATCTTGTTTAATAATGTTCCGTCCATATCAATCGCAATCGTCTTAATCAATTCAACCCGCTCCTTTTTTTTCAATATAACCCTTATTTTAACCGAAAGAGAGTTGATAAACACGTATAACAAACGGGAGAGCTTTTTAACGCCAATTTAAAAAATGATTATCTTTCAGTTGTCTCTTCTATGTATATAAAAAAACTGCACCTATTTGGAATAGGTACAGTTTTTTTCCTTAATGTAAAATCGTATGACTATCCACAGTCTTTGACCGTGCAGTAATTTGTTCTTGAATGTCCTTTTGAATGTCATCAATTGCAGTAAAGTCCATTGCTTTTACATAAATGGCTTCAAGTGCGTCATGCTGCTCTTTCGCTTTTACAAGACATGCAGTTGCTTCATTCATTTTCGCCCGGTATCTGGAGGAAACATCCTTGATCTGATCAGCATAAATTTCATCTGTTCCAGAGTGGATGGCTGTTTTATAAATATCAATGATTTCATCACCCTCTCTACTCGGGAAATATTCATGCGGAGAGGTGCTGTCAAAAATAGCGATTCCTGCCTCCCGGACGATTACCATATCCAAACTTTCAGGATCAAAACCGCAATGATACACTTCTACATCAAATCCTCTTTTCTCCGCAGCCTTTGCAATCTTTTTCAGCATCGTCGATTTCCCTGAGCCAGGTCGGCCCTTTAAAAAGTAGCGTTTTTGCACTCCTTTAGTAATACTCGGGATGTAATCAACTGCTCCCTCTGGCGTAGCGGCACCTAAAAACCGGTGACGAACATCTGCTTTTTTGTTGAGAACAATATCTCTATAAAAGCCTTCTATCAATTTATTGGTTAATCCATTTAATTTAACGAAATCAATGTTCGCCTTATAAATATCTTCCCATTCATCATGTATCTTTAATGCTTCTGCGAAAAGAGCATATGCCTTCTCAAAACTCTTGCTTCTGGCATTGGTAAATCGTATGATTGTCGTTCTTTCAGCTGCCAGCTGTTGAGTATTCCAGGCAGCCCCTAGATTGACGTATTCCTCAATGGCTCCCGGTGCTTTCGGTTCAATCACATGTGGAGCAGTCCCATCAACGAGACCGATTTTTAAGGCGGGAATAATTATCCCATCAATGGAATCATTATCCGACGAACAATGCAAAAACTCGATATCATAGTCTTTATCCAGCCATTCCTGGCCAATTTTTTTCATAATAGTCGATTTACCTGAACCAGGTCCGCCTTTTAAAATAAATAATTTCTCTAAGCCAGCTAGATTGGAATCATATAAACTATAAAAACCTTTAGCCGTATTGCCTCCAGCGAAATAATGCATCACATTTCCTGCCACTTTCACACTCTCCTTCACCATACAGATGTGCATCTTCAAGACAGCTTATGCAGGAAAACCCAGGTAGGTGAATGCCTAAAGGTTTAGGTTTAATAGTATTCTTTATCTATTTGATAAGAGCTCTAGGTTCCGCTTGTGCGGCCACAAGGAATTCTGACGGTTTCAAAACAATTTGTGTCCCAATTTTTCCACCGCTTACGATGATTTCACACAGATTGGTTGCACTTTCATCAATAAAAGTCGGATACTGCTTTTTCATACCGATTGGTGAGCAGCCCCCCCGAATATACCCTGTGTATTTCTGCAAGTCTTTAACAGCGAGCATTTCAATTTTTTTCGCACCTGCTGCTATCGCTGCTTTTTTCAAATCCAGCTCGGTGTCTACAGGAATGACAAATACATAAAGCTGCTGAGGTCCGCTGTGGGTAACGAGTGTTTTAAACACGGTTTCTGGCGCTTTACCAATTTTACTCGCCACGGTAACACCGTCTATTTGGCCGTCGTGGACATCATAGCTCATCATGTCATACTTTATATGTTTGTTATCGAGAATTCGCATAGCATTTGTTTTACTGGCTCCCATCTCAATAGTCCCCTTATCCTTTTTTCTACCATTTTACCATTTTTATATGTAAGCCAAAAGAAAAGCACAGCGCTTCTGCATCTGTGCTTTCACTCAAATTTATTCTAAATGACGTCTTTGATAATCAGCAATACGCTTGTAGTCGCCTTCTAATTGCCGGCTTACAGATAAATAAATCGACATTAGTTCTTCATATACTTTAACGTTCTCCTCGATTGGAACAAGTTCATTTGTATGCCCAATCATGTTTTCAACCTCATCCAGGCTTTCAATTTCACCTAAAGCATATAATCCTAGAACGGCAGCACCTAAACTCGAGCTTTCAAAGCTTTCTGGGATTGTCACATTCTGATTAAATACATCAGCCATAATTTGCCGCCATAGCTTGGAGCGGACAAATCCGCCACTTGCATGGATTTTCTCCGGAGCACCTGTCAGTTCCCTTACAGCAAGGAGGACACTGTATAAGTTGTACATCACACCTTCAAGCACAGCCCGCACCATATGATCGCGAGTATGATGAAGAGCTAGTCCAAAGAAGGAACCCCTAGCATCAGCACTCCATAATGGCGCCCGTTCCCCTGCCATATACGGGTGGAATATTAACCCGTCTGAGCCAGGTGCAATATTTGAAGCCATTTCGGTCAGTATCTCATATGGATCCTGACCCGAGGCCTTAGCTCTTTCGATTTCTACCCGACCAAATTGATCCCGGGCCCATCGGAAAGTGATTCCCCCATTATTGACTGGTCCGCCAATTACCCAATGATTCTCAGTGAGGGCATAACAGAACGTCCGCCCTTTCGGATCAGTAAGCGGATGGTCACTGACGGTTCGCACTGCACCGCTTGTTCCTATTGTTACCGCAAGCACACCCGGCTTGATAGCATTTTGGCCTAAGTTGGCAAGCACCCCATCACTTGCACCTATAACAAATGGAGTACTAGCATCAATGTTCATTTTTGCAGCTAATTCCTGGCTCAATCCAAAAAGGATATGGGTCGTTGGCACAAGCTTAGGAAGCTTGTCCGATTCAATTCCAGCAATAGTCAATGCCTCTTGATCCCACGCCAAGTTTTTCAAGTTGAACATACCTGTTGCAGATGCAAGTGAATAATCCATTACAAACTCTTTGAAAAATTTATAGATAATATATTCTTTAATCCCTAAAAATTTATCCGTTTTGTTAAAGATTTCTGGATGCTCTTTTCTAAGCCACATAACTTTCGTGATTGGGGACATAGGGTGAATGGGTGTTCCCGTTCTGTGATACAATTGTGTCCCCTGATCCGATGCCTTCAATTGCTCTGCATAGGCGACACTTCGGTTATCTGCCCACGTAATACTATTTGTGAGCGGCTTACCGTCTTTACCCATGGCAATCAAACTATGCATCGCTGAACTAAACGAAATAAAACTTAGTTCATCCTTTTCAATTCCGCTTGCAATCATCACTTCACCGATTGCAATAATAACCGCTTTATAGATTTCTTCTGGATCTTGTTCCGCAACAGACGGAGTTGGACTGTGAAGCGGATATCCTTTAGAACATGAATGGACGACCTCGCCCTTCTTTGAAAAAAGTACAACTTTCGTGCTCGTCGTACCAATATCGATCCCCATCATATAACCTGAATGTTTCATATTTTTACATCGTGCTCCTTTCTCTTAAACAATTGAATTCAATAGTAAGATTAGGATAAGTGAAACGACTGAAATTATCGTTTCCATAACCGTCCCAGATTTAAACGTTTGTGCGACTGTTAAATTAAAGAATTCTTTAATCATCCAAAATCCAGCATCATTCACGTGGGAAAGAATTAATGAGCCTGAACCGATTGCAAGTACCAGTAATTCAATATTAACACCCGGTACCGATGAAATAATTGGTAGCACAATACTTACAGCTGTCGTCATTGCGACGGTTGCTGAACCCGTTGCTATACGAATCATAGCTGCCACTAACCAGCCAAAGAGAATTGATGAAATGTCAAAGGATGTGGCTAACTTGCAATAGCTTCCCCTACTCCACTTGTGATTAATACATTTTTAAATGCGTCACCAGCTCCGATAATCAAGATAATGGATGCAGTTGGAGCAAGGCAAGCAGACATAAATTGGTTAAGTTCTTCATTATTAAAACCTCTAGTATAGCCTAATGTACAGAATGCAACTACAAAAGAGACCAATAGAACGAGGAACCAGTTCATAATGAACTAAACTCGATACCTACTTAATTCATAAAATAATCATTCACCCATAAAAAAAGAACCGGATTGGAGCTTGATTTCATCCTCCAGATGTTCAGGATAAGCAATAAGAAAGCAAGTAGACGGTCCTGATGATTTTTCGATATCCACTTTACTTCTTATATGTGCAGAAACACCTTCCCCACTTGGGTCCAGATGCTTCCATTCATTTGCTATCCCTTTTGAGCCAACAGGAAGTACCTGAACTTCTTCCAGCTCACAAAGGCTTTTATATAAAGATAACGGCGCGATCCACTCTTGTTGTTTCATAACTTCTTCACCAACAAGTGGCATGCCAATAAGGGCCATTTTCCGTTGAAGAATTGGCTTCATTACACGTTCATTCCTGCGTTTTCCAATCACCATAAGACCAAGTGCGGATTGAAGAAGCGGCATGTTACTTTCGGTGCTACCTGTAATAGAGAGATCCAGACCGATTTCATCCATTCCCTTCATGACGCCTATTTTCAAGGCCTCCCAGGCTTCATCGCCGCAGAAATTATGAAGGACAACGGTCATTGGACTTCCGCCAGCAGCCAGGCACTCCATAACGGCAACCCGGAACGAAAAATATCCAACGACTTCGTATGGGACTTGAACGAGATCTTTTTCCTTCAACCCAATTCCGCCACTATTATCACAAGAAACGACTAATGATTGTGACTCCGTAAACGGTAAGATCAATGAATCATTCATTCTACGATTCCATCTTTAAAAATCACTTTTTTCAAAACTGGTTCTAGACGTGGAAGTAAAAGGGCCACCAACACTATATTTATTGCTGTAGCCCCTGTTAACCCCGGAACTAGCATCGTGTAAAATTCAAGGCTAACCAGAAATACGAAAGGTAGAGCTAAGATGAAGGCATTACCGATAAAGAAGAGGAAAAATGCGCCTATTTTCTTTCCGTGTACATATAAAACACCAAACATCCAAACGAGGACCGCCATTTCTACCATGATCAAAAAATGGAAAGGGCCTAGTGTCATGCCACCGATGAAAGCTGAAATAATATGACCAAGTCCAGCTACTATAGCTCCGGACACCGGACCAAGTATGACAGCCGCCAAAAGGGCCGGAAAACTGTCTAAAGCCATACTGCCTATTGGGGAAGGGACTTTAATCATTGCCCCAACCGCCGATAAAGCAATAAAAATAGCAATTGTACTAATTTTTCTTACGTTCATGTTTACTCTTTTTCCTTTCTTTTTCCTCCACGGAATACATTTGCGCTGCGGATATATTCCACATCTTTCACGCCAAGGCGGAAGTTAATCACGCGTGCTACAGCAAAGAAGTAATCAGACAAACGATTTAAATATTGAAGAGATAGTGGTGAAACTGCCGCACCCGACTTAATCAAAGAAACAACCAACCGCTCCGCCCTGCGTGTAACCGTCCGGGCAATATGAATGGTTGCAGACGCTTTTGAGCCTCCTGGAAGGATAAACTTTTCTAATTCCGGTGCTTCGACGATAAAGGCGTCAATTCGTTCTTCCAAATAGGTAATTGCCTCATCCGTTAGCTTCTGCGGGGCTTTCTCAGAAACTGTCGCCAAATCACCGCCACAGTCAAATAACTCATGCTGAATTTTTTCCAAGTCCGTTAGTACGTCTGCAAAAATTGCTGAGTCCAATTCAGTTACTGCAAGGCCGATATAGCTGTTCACTTCATCCACTGTTCCGTAAGATTCGACACGGATGTCATCCTTGTCCAGACGTCCTCCGATTACGCTAGTTTGTCCCTTATCCCCAGTACGTGTATAAATTTTCATCTCTATTTCCTCCTCTATTTTATTTGCTGATTGATACCGTACCAAATGACATCCACACGGTTTGATAAGGAGGCGACATCTTGAAAAACCCAGCCGCAGGCATCGCGCCATTTGCGATCTTGTGCCTCCATCGGAACAATTCCTTTGGAAATATCTGATCCGATTACAATACAGTTGTGATCATCCTTTTCCTTCTCCCATATTCGCCAGTCAGCCATGATTTCCTTCCACCGTTTTCGAATCGACTCTGCATTCATCTTTTCTGCATCTTGTTGGATCCATGCATCCAAGCCATGCAATACCACTGTATTACCTTGAAAATCCGTCATAGTTGGCTGTTCTTTTTGATAACCGGATAGCCAAAGAGTCTCACTTTCCAACCCATAAAAGTGCTTTACCCATTTTGTTTTCCCATTATAGGCGCCACCTGTAACAAAGTGCAACGTTCACCCCTCCTTAAGCTGTTCCGGTCCTCCCAAATCAGCTCATATCCCATACCGTGGGAAATTCCCCAATCAAAAAAAGACTTTTCCATCGGTGCATAGCGGACAAGTAATTCACGTACTACACCCCCATGAGTCATTAATACATATTGGCTTTCCTCACCGGAAATCAATTGGCTCCAGCCATTTTGAATACGTTTGGAAAATGCCGGATAGCTTTCACCACCAGGCACCATTGCCTCCATAGGACGCTCTAGCCATTTTTGATAATCGCCATCAGTCTTCAACTCTTCATAAGTTCGCCCTTCCCAACTGCCGAAGTTCATTTCACGGAACGCAGGGTGTTTTATCGGAACAACATCTGGAAACAACAGTCTTGCGGTTTCAATACAACGAGGCAAATCACTCGTGTGAATCTTTTCATACTGTGGGTAAGAGCCCCTTAAGTCTAGAATTTCCTTTTCTCCTTTCAGACTTAATGGAGAATCTGTCCAGCCTAAATAGGATCTTCGCTCATTTGCTTCTGTCAGCCCATGGCGAAGTAGTGTAATAGCCACAGAATCAGCCATAACCAGAGCTCAACTCCTTCCACGGATGCACCCAATACATCCCCCGTTATCCCGCCGAACCAACTAACGATTTTCCGCTTTATATACAATAGGAAGAGTAGAGAAGCCAGACACATGATAAAAAATAAAGTGACCAGCTTGAAATCGAAGCTCCATGCAACCGCAAAACTCACAATAAAATACAACCAATAAATATATAAACTGTTTTTCCTTACTGCACTTTGAAAGAAAGCACCAAGTCCCTCTTTTTTTGCCAAGGGCATCCGGCTAAGTAAATAGCCCATCACACATTTACTTAAAAGTGGAAGACTAATAATTAAAAAGTATGTCCACGCATTGACTCTATCGACGATTTCATAAATAAATATAAACCGGGCGGCCAAAAGGACGATGACGGAGATGACACCGAATGCGCCTGTCCTGGAATCCTTCATGATTTCTAAACGCCTCTCTTTATCCTGATAGGAAAAGAAGGCATCACTTGCATCAATCCAACCATCTAGGTGCAAACCGCCTGTTAATGCCATCGTTAAAAACCAAACCACAAACGCAATCGAAAGGGATGACAATGGGGTCCACTCTACTAACGCGTATAAAACACCTCCCAATATCAAGCCTAGGAAAAGCCCGACTAAAGGAAAGGTTTGAATCGCACGGTGGATATATTTCTTATCCATCGGTAGCTGCTTCTTTATTGGGAACACGGTAAAGAACTGCAGGTTAATCAAGAATCCAATCCATCCGTTCATTCCTGCATGCACCCTTTCATCAATAACGGAATCCCTGATTCAACAAGATAAGCCTCATCTGCCTGTTCGACGACTGCTTGATGAAGCAGGCCAAGTATTTTTCCGTATATATGGAGGAACTCATTTTGAAAAATCGGCTCCTGTACCACTTCGTTGCTTACGATTATCAAACAGCTGGCTTGTTTTCTTATCTCATTAATTCCGCTGATTATTTTTGTGAAAACACTATGTAAAAACTCCTTTTCAAGCGGTATATTGGGACCGAATAATTCATTATCAAGTAGGGTTGTCAGGCAATCGAGTAGGATTATTGAATCTTGATTTAGGTCTGAACCAATCCGTGTAATATTCGTCGAGTACTCCCAGGTCCTCCAAGCAATTGGACTACTTTTGCGATCCCTTTGGTGCCGGCGGATGCGTTCTTCCATTTCAGCATCACTGACTCGGCCACAAGCGAGGTAATGCAAGTTCCCACTCAATTGGATTGCATATTCTATTGCCTTTTTTTCTGCAAAACGGCTTTTACCGCTCCGGACACCACCGGTTATAAAACAGAGCCTAGATTTCTCCACTGTCTTACCCCCTCCATCAGCATGGCATTATCACACTCACTCTTCACTGCGAACCGGAGCCACTTTCCATCTAGCCCTGGAAAATTATACGTATGACGTGGTACGATGCCCTTTTTTAATAAAAAAGGCAAAAGGGATAAGGATTCATCTTTCACTAAATAAAAATTGACCGTGCTATTTGAGACAATCAACTCATGCTCTTCATAAAACCGGAAAAGTTTCTGCTTTTGCAATTGAATATACGCTCTCGTTTTTTCTATATATTCTTCTTCAGCAAGGCAGATTTTCCCGACTTCTAATGCCACATGATTGACGCTCCAATGCGATTTATAGGTTTTTGCCTGATTTATGATATCTGGTGCCGCCAGCAAATAACCCAACCTCAAGCCTGGAATTGCAAAAATTTTCGTCATTGATCGTAGAATCAGTAAATGGGGGAATTGCGTAATTAAAGAAGCATAAGTAAAGGCGTTTTCCGTAAAATCATAAAAAGCCTCATCCAAAACAACCAGACAATTTGCTTTTCCGCATTCTTTGATTAATTCCCTAACTGCTTCTTGCTTAAATGAAATCCCTGTCGGATTATTAGGCGTACATAAAAAAATCGCGTCATATTCAGGTAATTGAGGAATCAAACGATCGAGATCTAGTTGCCACTCAGGTGCATCAAGTTGATGAAAGTCTACCTCGCATTCGGCTGCTAAACAAGCTTCTGCATATTCCGCAAATGCAGGCTGAATGATTAAGACCTTTTTATTGGCTAACCTGTTCGCTACCAACATTATTATTTCCGCACCACCGTTACCTACCAAAACGGATTGCTCAGGAAGCGCTTCTTTTTTTGCAATTAATTTTGTCAGTTCAACGGCATGCGGATCTGGGTAATTTAAGA
Source organism: Peribacillus butanolivorans (assembly GCF_001273755.1). GTDB lineage: Bacteria > Bacillota > Bacilli > Bacillales > DSM-1321 > Peribacillus > Peribacillus butanolivorans. The sequence goes on along the minus strand of NZ_LGYA01000005.1, from coordinate 128,790 downwards.
TTCCTTCGAAGAATTCGGACCACCGTTCCTTTATACGTAAAGGAGGACCCAATGGGTTGATATTAGCACTAAAATCGAGAACCGATTCAGGCATTTCGATTTCCAGCGCTTCGTAAAGATAATGCGGATTAGAGCCATGAGAAGGTAATGCCAAGAGTAAGTCCCCCTAACCAAAGCATCAGTAAAAATATAAAAGATGTCCGATGCATGATAGTAATCGTTTTTTGAATATGTATTGCTTCTAATGGAACAAGCGGAACGCCCATCCTGGCACGGTCAGAAACTACTCCTTTGTACATATTCCGGCCGCCAAGCTGTACACCCAAAATTGCAGCAACGCCTGCTTCACACCACCCACTATTCGGGCTTGGGTGCTTTTTCGCATCATTGAACAAAATCTTCCATCTAGCCCCCAAGCTATGATAGCTGGATTTCGAGCTTAGCAGCATCAAGAAACCAGTGAGGCGACTAGGAATCCAGTTCACGATATCATCGAGCTTAGCTGAAGCCCAGCCAAATTGTCCATATTTATCATTTTTGTAACCAACCATTGAATCGCAGGTATTAATTGCCCTGTACATCATCGCGAGTGGAGCACCGCCGATTGCTGCCCAAAACAGTGGAGCCGTAACTCCATCACTCGTATTTTCAGCTACGGTTTCTACAGTGCCTCTGACTATTTCGGATTCATCAAGATCAGCAGTATCACGACCGACAATATAGGAAAGCTTTAGCCTCGCTTCAGGAAAAGCTTGTTCATTCAGAGGATGACACACATCCATTCCTGCCTGCTTTAATCCCTTCTGAGCAATCGTCGTAGAAATAACAACAGCTTCCCATAAAATTCCCGCAAGCGGATGGATAAGATAAGCTAAATAGACAGTTAGTCCTGTTGCCAATAACACCAGTGTTAAAACAATTACCAGCATGAAGAGGCCATTTCGTTTTTTATGTGTGCCTCTATTGAATGAATGATCCAACTTGCTTATCAACGTTCCTATCCATTTAACGGGATGTGGCCAATTTGGTGGATCACCTATTAATAGATCAAAGAAAAAAGCCAGTGTAACAGCAAAAAGGTGATGGTAAATCATAGTTCCTCAATCCGTTTCCGATTTTTCTTTATTGCTTCTACGGTACAATCATATACACCGCGACTGATCAACTTCCCTAGCGGAGTAATGGTGCCTGCATATTGAAGTGCCTTCCCTCTTTGGGTTGCGGCAATCAAAATACTGTCTGTCGATGTTCCTGTCGCCACTGTATTTGTCACCTTATCCAAAACACGCAAATCATGAAGCGCTTTTACTTTTGCCTCGGTCGCGGTGACAATGCTGTGGATAAAGGCCTCTTCTGCCATGTGCCCATTTACAAAGATCCATGTATTTATGGTTCCTGGAGTGGAAATCCAAGAATGTTGGTCAGCTAAAGAGGCGTCGATGGCATTCCCTACTCCAGCCGTCACGATGATAAAAACCGAGAAATCATCATCTCTTAAAAACTTGAAGGCCACCGTATCGAGAAAGACAGCTGTCATCATTCCGACCGTTTCCTGTGGTTCAAAACCGTGTGTTTTTAAAAAGTCAGCCATTTCAGCAAAATGATCCTCGTAATTATAATCACGATGGACATGCCTATTCACGAAATGTTGATGCCAGCCCGTTCCTGAACCGGTCACACCAGAAGACATCGTTCTAAGCGGAATTGGTGAATTCAATTGAATTATTTCGGTGCCAACCGTCAAATAGGTTTCATTAATTTCCAAAGGTGCGAAATCACAGACATGCTTTTCCGGGACAATGAACATTTGCGGCTTCGGAAGGGCAGGATGCGGATGTTTTTCAATCGTCGTCCGGTATACCTCCTGAATCCGTTCCTGTTGGAGCACTTCATTCGGCACATTAATGACTTGAATTTGTCCTTTTTCAAGTAACATCAGCCGATCACAGTACAAGCCGGCCAAATTCAAGTCATGGAAGATTGAGATAACTGTTAGCTCCAGCTCCTTGGCCATTTTCCTCATTAAATCAAGAAGCTCCTTTTGATAGGAAAGATCCAAGTGGTTCGTTGGTTCATCTAAAAAAAGAATTTCCGGTTCTTGGGCAAGTGCTTGTGCCAGTAAGACCCGCTGTCTCTCACCGCCTGATAACCGTTCAAAATGAAGATCCTGAAAATCCGCGACTCCCGTTTGCTTCATCACACGTTGGACAATCACCTCATCCTCAGAAGTCCAACTATGAAACCAGCCTGTTTGGTGAGCATAACGGCCAAGAGAAACAGTCTCTTTTACCGTATAAGAAAAGGCTAATGAGGAATGTTGAGGCAACACGGCTATAACTTGTGCAAGATGTTTGGCCGAATACTCCTTCAAGTCTCTTCCCCTTATTCGTATGCTTCCTACCTTATAATCGAGAACCCCGCTAAGCATACTTAATAGCGTCGTTTTCCCGCTGCCATTTGGACCGAGAATCCCAAATAATTCCCCTTTATGTACGTCAAAAGAGACAGAGTCCAAAACAGCTTTATTGCCATATCCACCTGTTAACCCTTTAACTTCAAGCATGAATTCTACCCTTCTCTCCGTCTCTTTAATAAAATCAGGGCAAATGCCGGGGCCCCGATAAGTGAGGTAATTACACCAATCGGCAGTTCCGAAGGTGCAATGATCGTCCTTGCTACAAGGTCAGCCAAAATTAAAAACCCGCTTCCTACGAGCAAAGATAACGGCAACAAATGCTTATGATCTGGCCCCCAAATCCTACGAACCAAATGAGGAATAACCAATCCTACAAAGCCAATCGTTCCCGAAACAGCAACGGCTGCCCCAGTTAATATCGAACCAGCTATCAGAATCCACATTTTTCTCCGCTGAACATTCACACCCAAATGCTTTGCACGATCTTCCCCAAACGTCATCGCATTCAATTCTTGGGTATTCATAATCAAGATCAACGAACCAATGATAAAAAACGGCAAAATAATCGCGATATAATTCCAGCCGCGCATTGAAACGCTTCCCATCAGCCACCCGATGATTTGTCTTAATTCCTCGCCCGTCAACGCAATCATTAATGAGATGAAGGCACTTAAAAACGAGCTGAAAATGATTCCGGTTAAAATAATTGTTTCTACTTTCATCGATCGATCCATTTTTCTCGCAAAAGTTAGCACACAGAAAATCGTAAGCAATGAAAACATAATACTTAACGTCGGTAGGGTATATAAACCGATCAACGGCAATGATATATTCAAAAACAATGTCAATACAGCGCCTACTGATGCTCCTGATGAAATCCCTAATGTGTAGGGGTCAGCAAGCGGGTTCCTGAGCAGTCCCTGAAAGGCTGCCCCGGCAATCGCAAGCGAAGCCCCAACCAAACCTGCAAGTAATACACGTGGCAGGCGGATGTTCATTACGATATTCGTCAGCATCACATCTGGCTCAACTGAGATTGGTAAATGAAAAAATTCCTTGCCGATAATTTGTATAAGCGCGGGAATCGGTACTGACACCGAACCAAAGGAAATGCCAATCGTCATTGCGAAAAGCAAAAACAATAACGCAATCAAATAAGCAAACGCCCACTTAGTTGTCAAATAGGTTCGGATAGACTGATTTGGCAAGTTCCTCTACTCCCTCTATTAAGCGTGGACCAGAACGGGTCACTAAGTCAGAATGGACATCAAAGACTTGACCATCCTTAACAGCAGCTACATCTTCCCATCCTTTTCGGCCCGTCACTTCACTAACTGGATCTTTTGTATAATAACCATATGTTGTGATAATGACATCCGGATTTGCAGCAATCATAGACTCTTCATCAATTTTCGCCCACCCGTCCAATTCGGCTGCTGCATTTTTCGCTGAAATTATGTTAAGCATTTCATTCATGAATGTATTTTTTCCAGGTGTATAAATATCCGGTGATGGCGAAACCTCTACTAGAACGGTTTTTCTTTCCTCATCCTTAACGGATTTAGCTTTTTCCTGAATTTCCTTCAGTTTCGTTTTCATATTCGCAACGATTTCTTTTGCCTTATCATGTTCTCCCGTTGCCTGTCCAATCATATCAATAGACTCATACACTTCGTCAAAGCTTTGTGCATCATTGACTACAAGGACATCTATTCCAGCATCCTTAAGCTGCTGCAATCCCTCATTCGAATTATGGGCACTGGATGCATGAGCAAGAACAAGATCAGGCTTTAAGGAAACGATTAACTCCGTGTTCATTTCCATTCCGCCAACTTTTTCAATTTCTTTCGTTTCTTCCGGGTAATTATCATTGTCGGATACACCAACAACCTTTTTACCCAAACCAAGTGCAAAGACCACTTCTGTATTACTTGGTATCAATGTAACAATTTTCTTTGGTTGTTCTTCTATCGTTACTTTTTCACCCGTTGCATCTTTTATCGTAATCGGGAAAGCTTGGTTTTCAGTATGATTTGTTTGTTGCTTTTCTTTCGTTCCTTCTTTTGATGTATCATTGCAACCAACCATCATACCTGCAGTTAGTAACATCACTAGAATCAGACCATAGATTTTCTTCATTTTACATCCCTCACAATCTTTTAATTCAATTTCCGACCACCTAAAGAAAACGCACCCTGAAGTGAAGAGGCGAATTTCAAAACAAAAGCATCTCCCGTCAAACGGAAGATGCTTGTATGGCAACAATATAATTACGGACTCAGAAGGTCTGCCACACACCTTCCCATCCGCGTAGGTTACAGGTGTACGAATCTTGGCAGGTCTCCTGGCTAATGGTCATCGTCAACGGCACCTTCCCATATCTCACATACAGTGGTACACAGCCGCTAACTCCCATTTACAGTGGCGGGACCGCGTTGGTATTTCACCAACTTCCCTTTTAAGTCATTAAGACACCAAATCGTTCATATGTATATAATTTTCACTGCTTTTCATTATACACTATGTAAGAAATGATTATTATATGATTTTTCAGACTGATTCCGAAATACCTTGTCTTCAATTAATAACGTGATGCATTTTCAATCAGCGCTGCAAATCCATCGACTGACAATCCGGGTGAAATCCGAACTCGGTGCAGTGCATGCATCCCTTGGTCCCTTGAAGCTCCACCAGCTTCGGTGGTTACTGCCATCTTGTATCCAGCATCTTCTGACAACCTAAGGCTCTCCTCGTTATACCGACCAACAGGATATGAAAGTACTGTCGTGTCCTGTTGGAGAATACGATCGAATAAATCCTTTGACTGGACCATTTCAGCTTCCTGCTGCTCTACCGTCATACGGTTAAGCTCAAGATGGTTGATAGTATGACTTTCAATAGAAATCCCATTCTCGCTCATCTCCACCATTTGTTCTCCAGTCAGGTGATGACTTTTTTCAATAGATTTCCCGATCATAAAAACAGTTGCTTTCATATTATATTCTTTTAATATAGGAAAAGCCTCCGTGTAATTATCTGTATAGCCATCATCAAAAGTAAGCCAGACACACTTTTCACTTGGCATCCGATTTTCCGTTAAAACAAGAAATGCTTCCCTAGGGGATAATGTATAGTAATCATTCTCCCGAAGCCAGTTCATTTGTGATTGAAATTCCTCTCTTGGTACCCGAAGGTTATTACCTTCAGAAATACTATGATACATCAATATTGGAAGTTGAACCGTGGACTCGGCTCTTATCCAGTTTCTCGTATCGATCTGTTCAGGATATAATCTGTCCTCCGAATTCTGCCCGGCGTCATTCTCCGCTGCTGCAACCACTTCAATGTTATCTTCCGCAATCGGTGCAGCCGTCTTTGTACCTATATTCTCTAAAACCCCTTGTGAGCATGCAGGCAAAATTAAAATTCCCAGCAATGCTACCATCAATAAAACTCTGTATTTTCCCACTATCATTCTCCTAATTTTTTCTAGCATAATAGTACCAGAAAACCAGTAAATAATAAAGTATTCCATTTAGCGCAAAAAAAGGCAACTCGGTGGCTGCCTTTTTTTAACTAGTAAATCGACAAGTACTTTGATCACGCGGAATGCCTAAATCTTTCGGCACCATCGTTTCAATCAAAAAGTTATCATCTTCTTCATAAATAATCTTCTTCATTTCAATTCCGAAGTATTCCTTCATCCGGGATTCTGTCATGACTTCCTGGACTTCCCCGTAAACGACCGGCTTTTGTTTTGCTGTCATTAACACATGGTCAGCAAGGAAAAACGCATGGTTTGGGTAATGCGTGTTTATGATACAAGAGATTTTCTTTTCTTGTGACAAACGCTTTAATGTCTGTAAAATCACAACCTGCTTTTGAACATCAAGATGGGATTCCGGTTCATCGAGAATGAGCACTTCCGGGTCTGATACCAGCGTACGTGCAATCAATGCTAGTTGCAGCTCACCACCACTGACTGTATTGCAGGACTTCCCAGCAAGATGGCCAATCCCTACAGTTTCCAGGGCTAGGTGAGCGGCTTCACGGTCCTTCACGGAAGGCTGGGCAAGCGCACTGATGTATGGGGCTCTTCCCATAATGACCAATTCTTCGAGTGTAAAACCAAATACCATTTTATGCGCCTGCGGAACATAGCCAATCCGTTTCCAGACTGTTTTGCGTGAAAGCGAAGGAAGCGGCTTTCCATCAATGAGCGTTTGACCTTTTTTCCAGTCCAGAAGACCTGTGATGCATTTTAACATTGTTGTCTTTCCTGCACCGTTTGGTCCTAGTATCGCCATTATCTCTCCGTCATTCAGCGAAAAGTTAATGTCTGTTTGGTAAAGGTAAGGAACTTCTTCTTTTTTCCGAGCATAAAAGTAATTTCCTCCCTGCACCTCAATTCTCATGACCAGCCACCTCCTGTTTTTCTAAGCAATATTGCGAAAAATGGTGCACCTATAATTGCCGTCAAGATTGAGAGTGGAATTTCTGTAGCTGTTACCGAGCGAGCCAGATTATCAATCAACAATAAATAGGCTCCACCGATTGAAAGAGATACTGGTAAGACTAGTTGATTGTTATTACCAACTAGCATTCTTGCAACGTGAGGAATAATTAACCCAACCCAACCAATGATACCCCCTATCGCAACTGAAGCAGCAGTAATAAGTGTTGCGCCAAAAATAACTGTCCACTTCAAACGTGTTACTGGAATACCAAGTGATTTAGCTTCATCCTCAGGCAACGTCAATAAATTTATTCTCCAACGAAGAGAATATAGAATCAGAATGCCCACAAGGATAATCGGTCCCCCAATATACAAGTCCTTATATGTTGCCGTACCAAGACTTCCCATCAGCCAGTAAGTAATCGCTGGCAGTTTTGCTTCCGGGTCAGCGACGAATTTAATTAAGGAAATCAGCGCCTGGAATAATGCCGATGTAACGACACCAGCCAGAACAAGCATGAAAACAGGTGAATCTTTTTTTCCGCTAATCATGAAGGTAAAGACGATTGCCGCTAGGCCGAAACCAAGTGCCATCACTTGTGTAGCGAAGCCATGACCTAGTAATAGAATCCCAAGGGAAGCGCCAAACCCGGCACCAGCCGAAACCCCAAGGATATCCGGACTAACCAACGGGTTGCCAAACATACCTTGGAATGAGGCACCTGCGATTGAAAGACCAGCACCTATTAACAAGGCAAGCAAAATACGCGGCAGGCGTATTTGCAGGACCACCGTTTCTTCCATCTGCGTCCAAGTATGGTCAATTGGAAGAAAAGTTGATAGTAATATCTTGATTTGAGTCCCTAAATCCATTCCGTAACGTCCAATGCTTAGAGACAAAATAACCATAGCGATTGGTAAAATCCAGAACAGGAGCGTTTTCCATTTTTTCATATTCATTCCCTACTTTACTGTTTTGCAGCATCAGAAGAAGGGTGCAGAATATTCTCTACTTGTTCTTCCGTTACATCGTAATCATAGAATTCTGAATAATAGTCTGTGATTTCTTTCTCCATATCATAGTCAAATAGTTCAGGATGATTTTTCTGTGCCATCCACTCCAACATAAGCGGCGCATCTCCACTTGGCGGGAACCATCTGTAAATACCCAGAGGAATTTTATAAACATTTCCTGCTTGCACAGCCTTTACCTGACTCCAGTCTTGACCTTCAAATACATTGTTTGTTAGGTCTTCAGGTTGTGTAGTTGAAAAGTTTGTAATGTAAATAATATCGGGATTCCACTTATAAATTTGCTCCATATTCACTTCTTTTGTTCCGGTAACTTCTTCTGCCGTAACGTCGTATGCTCCTGTTGCGTTTAGCCATTGATTACTAAAGAAGTTTTTACCGCCAACCATAATGCTTTTATCGCTGTGTTGGTAAAGTATTAATGCTCTTGGCTTATCTTTCTCTTTGATACCATCCAATTTTTCATCCAACTCAGCTTGGACCTTTTTGCCTTTTTCCAAGAACATGTCCGTTCTCTCAGTTGTTCCAGTAATGTCACTCGTCACTTTCAACCAACTGTTAAAGGTCGCTAATGGTTCAGCTGCCGCTACATCAATAGCACTTAAGGCCACCACAGAAACGCCTGCATCCTCTAATTTATCAATAGATTTTTGATTCTGTGAGTTTTCAAAATAAAGCTGCGGATTGATTTTCATTAATTCTTCTACGTTCACTTCACCATTTTTAATAAACGACGTATCCGCTTTTAAAATATCCGGCGACATGTCAGCAAGGATGGAATTCTCCGCCGCATTATAAGCATTCGGATGTAATCCAACAACCTCCTTTGTTGAGTTTGTAGCCACATACCATGTAGAAAAGTATGGAAGAATACCACCAACAGCTATGCGCTCCACTTTACCTGGTACAGTTACGTCACGGCCAAGCTGATCTTGAATGACTTTCTCTTCAGCCGTCGTTTGTTTTTCAGCTGTATCTCCTTTTGTTTCTTCCGCTGTATTGCCGCAGCCTGTAATCAAGGCTGCCACCACAGTTGTTGCCGCTAACATTGTCCATTTTTTCTTCATGATGTTCTCTCCCGTACTTATTTTTTAAGCCATTTCGCCATCCCATGTAAAAATGGTTTGGATTGATCTATGAATCCTAATCCGATATGAAAGATTGGATCTAGTGTAGTAATAACTAATTCTCCGTTATATGACACGTCATCTATATAAATAATTGAGCGGCCGTCCGGTGTATCCACTAGTGATTTTGCACCTTCCGGAACTTTGAACGTTCCATGATAATGCCATTTCATATCTGAAAGACATACATACTGATACAACGGATGATCTATATTATTAGCTGTTAACGGCAGGTCTCCGTGCTCTTTTACCCACCAACTAAAATTCACTTCTGAATTCTCCCAATATACTCCCGGAAGCCAATTGTCCAGTACTTCGCCGAAAACGACTAATCGCTTTCCTTCCTGAAGGAATTTAATGAAATACGATTGGTAACGTTTTAAAAGTAGTAGCGACATCCGATCATTAACAATTAGCGTGTCGTATTGACTTAAATCATAGGTATGTAGTTGCCGAATTTGGAGCACATCGTCATACATATAAGCGAATTCTTCCATTTGAAAGAAGCGATGATGAAAGCTGTAACCGTTATCTAAAATTGCTACTTTCATTTCTGTTCCTCCTTGTTTGCTTCATATTCTTGACGAATCCAATTTAGCATCTGAGTGCTTAAAACGCGTGAACTATTTTCTTCAATACCGAAACGGTAAAGGTCTGTACCAGCTCCAGCAACAATCGTGCCACCCGTCGTTTTCCGATCGATATAAATGATCGCTTTCCCATCTTGATCCTCAACAATGACTTCCGAATGTTCAGGAGCCTCTAAGTATCCTCTTGAGAAAAAGCCCCGAACTCCTTTTTTATGATTCAAATCATAAGGATCAATTCCATAGAATATTGGATGCACGGGCTCGGTAAGACGGATTTCACGGTCTCGCAAGGAAATAGGAGACCGCTTCCAATTCCCACAACCAGGTAGCCAAGGAAGGAAATTTTCAGCTTGTGAAAAAATGACGCCACCATCATTTAAATAGTCTTCAAGGATGTGTTTATGATCAAGTAAGAAGGCCTCTTCTACAAAATTCGTGATCAGGATTCCCGCATATGCAGATAAATCAGCGTATGGAATATCATATAATTGCAGAAATACTAACCCTCTTCTGTAGTCAATCTCCTGAAGCCTTGTAAATTGAATATCCATACTTATATATGCAATAGGTTTCATAACTCACTCACTTTTCTTATATTAATATAATATATTCATTTGGTAATAATTGAAAAATCGACACTCTTCTAATGTCTATTACTAATTTTATTTTATTGAAATAGAGTATTTACTATGGCTTCAGTATAGTTGATAATGATTATCAATGTCAATGAATATATTATGAATCTTCAGGAAACATAGTCTCTCCTTGCTTTAATAAATGGCTTGCTTCCCCTACTGAACTCAAGCAAGGTTCTTATATTAGACACCATCATTACCCAACTTTCTCCGACTATTAACACTGAACATCATCACTTGTTAAGCTATTATGATGAATATTTTCATAAGTATAAGCTATTAACTTGAAAAGTTTGCCTATAAGAAATATAATGAATAGGTCGTTGAACTTTTTATATGTCCCAGTAGCTCAGTAGGATAGAGCGACAGCCTCCTAAGCTGTAGGTCGTAGGTTCGATTCCTATCTGGGACGCTAATACAGACAGAAAATAACCCCTTATATATTAAGGGGTTTTCTGTTTTATATGACTTTCTCACTTTTAATACAACAGTAGATTTGCTGAAAATGAAGGATTTCAATAAAAGTATTATTTGAAAGCGCCCAGTCATGGGTGCTTTATTTTTAATGGAATTTCTCTTCCTTTGTCGAATTTCTAATTTTATCGACTTAAAGGGAGAACTAAATGACAAATACTAATTACTCACCCACACCGCTTCTTTGTCTTCATTGTGGAAACGCAACCATTAAGCAATTAGAGGTATTTTGGTTCTGGAAAATATTTTATATTAACACCTAAAAAGCACCCCTATAATCGTGCTTTTATTTCATTTATGATTTGGAAACGCATAGCGTTCTGTCTATTCCGAAAAGGTTATGAATGAAAAGTTTAATCGTTATGTCTCCTATTTCATGAGTAATGAATGGCAGCATGAACCATGGCAGCCGGAAGGTAAAAAGATTTTCCCTAAGATTATACTGATTGCTGACAACCGGTATAATTTACCGATCCATTCAGGCGTCCAATTCTTTCAATTCCAGGACATAAAACAATTCCTTACCCTCACTTCAAAAACGGAGGGAATCAGGGTAAATATCGGATAAAAAAGAGGAGCCGACGAAATGGCTGACTCCTTCTACAAATTAATACGATAGATGCTTATTTATCTTTTAAAAAATGTGGTTTATTCAATGTCCAAGGGGTTCGGGTTTCGTGAACTCCTTACTTAATGTTCCCTTCGTTCCGGTACCGTTGACAGACGCCATACGGGTCTTCTCGCCTTTATAAAGTTGCCCCTAGTTAACTTATAAAAGCCTATATATCAATGGTTAACCAGTTAAACAAAATTCCTAGAATGAAAATAAATAAAGACTATGGAAATTTTCCATAGTCGAGGAAGATCGAAATAAAAACGCATTTCTAATTATCGAAGTATATAGACAAAAAAGAATAGCTCCACATTTCAGAATAATTTCGTCGAATGTTACAATTAGATTGAGTTATAAAAAGGAGTGATAATTAGTGTTCTTTAAATCCAGTAAAAACCCAGACAAAAACAGTGTTAATATCGCCTTTTATTGCACGTTTATATATTGGTCCGTGTCTCTGTTAATAAATAGCTTTCTACAAATATTACATAAGGACATACCAATAAATTCACTGTTTTTTTTGCTAACTGGATTAGTTGTTTTCTTTGTTAGTGAAGCAGTAGCTAAATATATAAAAAAGAAGAACCATTAAATAATAATGGTTCTTCTTTTTTATCATTGAGATGTACATGAATATTGATGAGCAGTCCCTATTGAGATTTTTTTAATAATTACACCTTTACCTTTTCTATTACAAACATTTAAAGCGCTCATCCCCACTATTGGAATAGCTACCAACATAGCTGTTAACACTGTTGGATTTTTAGCCCAAATCTTCGCAATAGCAGCAGATAAAGTCCAAAACCCCGTGTTTGCTCCTACTGCTGCATTTAAATCTTTTACTTTAGCATTACTAATCTTATATTCTTTAACACTACCAAGGGCAAAAGGAGTAATTTGTTCTGAATTGTTCTGTACACTGCTATTATTTAACTTATTAAGATACGCACCCAAAACTACAAGTGTATCATCGCTTGTTAAAGGTTTTGAACTATTATTAGAATAATCTAAAATGAAATTATAAAGTTCTCTTGCATCACTGCTTAATAAATCAATTTCCTCTTGAGTATTGGAAGGCAAATTTTCCATATCCAATTTTTCATCTAATTCCTCAATCGCCCCTACAATAATTCCAGTATTTTGTACTTCTTGCTCTGTAACAGTCGTTACCTCTTCGTTTTCTGTTGTGATTTCACTAGCAAATGTTGATGGAACAATAGAAAATACCAATGTTCCTATTAACATTATACTTAATACACGTTTCTTCAAAATAAAATCCCCCTTTTTGGTACTTCTTTACTATTATTACATAATTAAACTAAAAAAGGTAATTTAATACGGTATTTCATACCTATCTCTATAAAAGGGGCCATTATATGGGTAATTAGCTTTTCACTATAAAGATCTTTTGCTTCTTTTATTAAGGGAGATTAACTTTCTTTTGTCTTAAAGGTCATTAATTTACTCCATTAAAAAAGTATAACAATAAGAAAAATAAGAAAGGTACATAATAATAAGATTGTCTTGTTCTTTTATTTTTTGTTTCTTTTCAATAATTTGATATAAACAAAACACAATCACTGCATTTATAAGAAAACCTTGTAATAATATCATATTGTTTTCTATCCTTTCTTTTAAGAGATTATAAGCTTCTTTCATATCTGCTTTAGTTGAATTACTTTCACTATATATTTGTTAAGCTGCAATACCTGTAGTACCAGCAGCACCTATTAAACCAACAATTATCCACCAATAAAGCGCACCAATACCCGCAGCTACTAAAGTAACAGACGCACTAAGAATAGTAGCTCTCGCACTTGATACATATTTAGATAATTGTTTAAAATCAACTACTTTTGTTCCGTAACTAACATTCTTTTTTGTTCTTGGTGTTCCTTTGCCACCATCTAAAAATGAATTAGTTGTCTCTTTATAAGCTTTTAACGTGTATTTTTTAGAAGATGTTTCTTTGTAAGATGTTAGAGTGCTTATTCCACCACTAGCTAGTCTAGTTAAACTTCCAGGTGATTCACTAATTATTGGATATTTGTTACATGGAATATATAATCATACCTTTTTTTGAAATAAATGTTTTAACCTGTCCCATCCGGGTATACAAATACTGTAAGACATTCTCACCAAAGGAGATGATGTGCACGATGAGTACAATCAGAAGCCAATGGAACAAAGAGAATGACGCAGCGGTGTTTAGTCCCGGTGATCAACGTTAGAGTTAATTGAAAAGTTAGATGATAATCAAGAAGGGAATTACTAGTCTTCTCACCCAAAGGAGGATACTAATTATGAGTATTTACAGCCTATGGAATCCAGAGAATGATGAAGCAATTTTCAGTCCGGGTGATCAGAAGCCATTCAGTACGCTTATACCATTAGATTCGGATATACACACAACTGACAAAACACTTGAATATGATATACACGGCACCGTACTGAATGAGATTTAATTGAAGTAGCGACATATAGAAAAGGATGGAGCATTCGCCCCATCCTTTTCTGCTGTTAATTGTTCATTCAAATAAATTTTGCGACTTCATTCAGCGGCAATCTTGTTGTCTGGAAAGAAGGTCCTGCCGACTTTCCTATCGCTATTAAGACAATAGGAACATAACGTTCAGGCACATCGAACTTTTCAATGAATTGCTGCTTGTTAAATCCACCCATCGTAACGGTGTCATAGCCCTTAGATTTAGCAATCAACATAAGTTGCATCGAAACAAGCCCTGCATCAAAGTTAGCAATGCTTTCTCGAGTTTCCTTAGGAGCATGAGGGTAGGTGTTCATTGTATTGCTAACCATACGTTCACGTGTTGCCTGATCCATAAATCCAGCTTCCACATTCATACCATAAATTTTGTCTACGTTTTTATACATTTCTGTATCCCCTAAAACGGCAATGACAGCAGAGGATGTTTCAACAGATTCTTGATTATTGGCAATCTGGCGTAATTCCTTTTTTATATTCTGATCCTCGATAACGATGAAGCGCCAAGCTTGGAGATTACTTGAAGAAGGTGCTTGGGTAGCTTCATCTAGTATATTTTCAATTTCTTTTTTGGGAATTTTATAAGTTGGATCATATTTTCTGACAGAATGACGTTCTTTTATAATGGTGGATAAGTTTTGATCGGTTGGTAAATTCACGTTGGTGCCCCCTAGGTTAGACTTACTTAATTAATATAAATTATAATTAGCAAGCGAAAACATCAAGAATATTGCCTGCGAAATAATTGTCCAAAACTTTCTGCCAAAAAAAGAAGAAGTCCTTCAACTTTTAGCCTACGGCAAACAGTTGAAGGACTCTTTTCTTTTATTTATCAAATTTTAGTTTAGCTAGAGCATCTGCCAAGGCAGTATTGATCGGCTCTTCTTTATTTTGCTTTTTCATATAATTGGAGACTTCATTTTTTGATACTTTTTGATTTTTGTTTTGCCCTCTTCGTTTATTGTAAGAAGAAAGTTTTTCGTGAAAACCACATTTACAGGTGAATGTCTGTGCTTCTCCTTGACCACGCATTTCCATCTTTTTGTGACACTGTGGACATCTGGCATTTGTTACACGTGAAACGCCTTTTTTGTAGCCACATTCGCGGTCTTGACAGACTAACATTTTCCCCTTTTTACTATTTACTTCAAGCATCAGCTTGCCGCAATCCGGACATTTGGTACCAGAAACATTATCATGCTTGAATTTTTGATCACTATTTTTGATTTCATGAACGATATTTTTGGCATAGGTACGCATATCGCCGATGAAAGCTTGTTTTGGCAGCTTTCCTTTTGCGATGGCTGTTAGCTTTTGTTCCCATTGTGCTGTTAATGCCGGAGAACGTAAGTCTTCAGGAGCCAACTCGAGGAGCTGCTTCCCTTTCGACGTAACATGAAGACCCTTCCCTCTCTTTTCAATCAGGAAACTATTGAACAATTTTTCAATAACGTCAGCCCGGGTCGCAACGGTACCAATCCCGCCTGTTTCACCCAAAGTCCTGATGAGTTCTTTGCTTTCTCCAGCCATGAACCGAGCAGGGTTTTCCATTGCTGAAAGTAAGGAACCTTCATTGAATGGTTCAGGTGGTTTTGTTTCTCCATCTGTTTGTTTCACAGTTGAGATGACTAAATTGTCACCTTTTTGAACGGCAGGAAGCAGTTGCTCAACAAGGCCATCCTTAGCCTCTTCTTCATCGAAGTGATGATCATAGACTTCCTTCCAACCTGATTTCAAGACGACCTTCCCTTTAGCAATGAACGTTTCTTGACCTATCTTAGCGGTGATAGTCGTTTGTTCATATTCAAACGGAGGCATTAATACAGCCAGGAATCTTTTGACAACCAAGTCATATATTTTTGATTCTTTGTCGCTCAGTTTTCCTGGAAGTGGCGTTTGCTCAGTCGGAATGATTGCATGGTGATCTGAAACCTTGCTATCATCCACAAACGATTTATTTGCTTTAATTGGACCACGTAATATTCTTGATGCATACGGGGCATATGGCTTGATGCTGACAGCCTGTAATCTTTCTTTTAGCGTATCAACCAAATCCGTTGATAAGAAGCGTGAATCCGTCCTTGGGTAAGTCAAGACCTTATGGCTTTCATATAAACGCTGCATGATTGATAACGTCTCTTTCGCTGAATAACCAAATTTCTTATTCGCATCTCGTTGAAGTTCTGTTAAATCATATAAAGAAGGAGCAAAGCTTTTCTTATGGGTTTTGTTCACTTCCACCACTTCCGCCTTTTTGTCTTTCACATCAGCAAGAACCTTTTCTGCCTTCGCTTTATCAAATGTGCGGATATCTTTTGATTGAGCATCCTGCCAAATGAGTCGCAACTTGGACTCTGCTGTTGCCGAAACACCATAATACTTCTTAGGCTGGAATTGTTTGATTTCCTCTTCTCTTTTGGCAATCATCGCAAGCGTTGGCGTTTGAACCCGACCGCAGGATAGCTGGGCATTATGCTTGGTTGTGAGCGCCCGTGTTGCATTCATGCCTACGATCCAATCTGCTTCCGCTCTAGCTACCGCAGAGGCGTATAGGTTTTCATACTCTTTTCCCTCTTTGAGCTTTTTAAAGCCATCTTTAATAGCTTTATCCGTTACAGAGGAGATCCAAAGCCGCTTGATGGGCTTCTTCACATTCGCTTTCTCGAGAATCCAGCGTGCAACAAGTTCTCCTTCACGACCTGCATCAGTCGCAATGATGACATCCTTGACATCATTACGGTTCAATTGCGTTTTAACCGATTGAAATTGCTTGCCTGATTGTTTGATCACGACTAATTTTAAGGAAGGAGGCAGCATAGGCAGGTCCTCAAGACGCCACGTTTTATATTTTTCATCATAAGTTTCCGGGTCGGCATGGGTCACCAAATGACCGAGTGCCCAAGTAACGATATACTGATCGCCTTCAAAAAAGCCATTACCCTTTCTTCCGCAATTCAGCACTTTTGCTATATCTCTTCCGACCGATGGTTTCTCGGCCAGTACGACTGTTTTACTCATAATAACATCCTTTCCCTTTTAAACTGCTTCCCTCATTATCTCATATAATTTATGCAGGAGCGATAAAGTACAAAGACATAACACGCAATAAACATGATTCCCAATACTGTTTCATGTTCATTATTAAGAAACAATTATTCCTCAACCACTGTTTGCCTGAAGATTCGTAACCCGTTTTTCGATTGGTCAAGAGTCAGTAGTTATAAGCCAATCTATATAAGTTTTCGAACATGATCCTTTCACTCACTCCGTTTAATAGAGGGCTCATATGTAAATAAGATTAGATAGCAATCTAGTACAGATTTTAGTATGATGAAACGTAGAGATTTTTTCAAATTAATTGGGAGGTTCAATATAAATGAGCTTACTTTCTATAGATAAATTAGCACACAGCTTTGGCGATCGTACCTTATTCAAGGATGTTTCCTTCCGTCTAATGGCTGGCGAGCATGTAGGTCTAGTCGGGGCAAATGGTGTTGGGAAGTCAACAATGATGAATATCATTACAGGACAACTGATTCACGATGAAGGACGGGTTGAGTGGACACCTGGTGTCGAATACGGCTATCTTGATCAACATACGATTCTTTCAAAAGGTAAATCGATTCGCGACGTCTTAAGGGATGCGTACTTACCGTTATTCGAGCAAGAAAAAGCATTGAATGAAGTAACAGAGAAAATGGGGACAGCTACTCCTGAAGAACTTGAAGAACTTTTAGAACAAATGGGTGAAATCCAGGACAAGCTTGAAGCCGGTGGTTTTTACAATCTAGATATTAAAATTGAAGAGGCAGCACGCGGTTTGGGATTAGATGCAATCGGATTGGACCGTGACGTTTCTGCCCTAAGCGGTGGACAACGGACAAAAGTTTTACTTGCCAAATTACTTTTAGAACAGCCTGAAGTACTGCTCCTTGACGAACCGACGAACTACTTGGATGTGGAGCATATCCGCTGGTTGAGCAGCTACTTAAAGGAATATCCTAATGCATTCTTATTAATTTCGCATGATACCGAGTTCATGAACGGAGTCGTCGACGTCATTTTCCATCTTGAATTTTCAAAATTGACTCGTTACACGGCAACTTATGAAAAATTCCTGGAGCTTGCCGAATTGAATAAAAATCAGCACATCAATGCATATGAAAAACAGCGTGAATTCATTAAAAAGCAGGAAGATTTCATTGCTAAAAATAAAGCCCGCTACTCAACGACCGGTCGGGCAAAGAGTCGTCAGAAGCAATTGAACCGCATGGAACGCATCGATCGTCCGGAGACTGCAATGAAACCGACTTTTGACTTCAAAGAATCACGTGCGAGCAGCCGTTATGTATTTGAAGGGGAGGATTTGGAAATTGGCTACGACCGTCCATTGCTTCCAAAGCTATCGATGACCATCGAACGAGGGGAAAAAATTGCCGTAGTCGGCTGTAACGGAGTAGGAAAATCTACGCTGTTAAAAACGATTCTTGGTAAAATTGATCCTCTAAGCGGAAAAAGATCCCTTGGCGATTTCCTTTTCTCTTCTTATTTTGAACAAGAAGTGAAAGCAGGCAACACGACACCGATCGATGAAGTGTGGAATGCATTCCCACATCTCGACCAACCGCAGGTACGAGCCATCCTTGCTCGAGTTGGCTTGAAAAACGAGCACATTACACGTCCAATGAGCCATTTAAGTGGTGGTGAGCAATCGAAGGTCCGCTTGTGTAAGCTCATGCTTACCGAAAGTAACTGGCTGCTTTTTGATGAACCGACGAACCATTTGGATGTTGTCGCGAAAGAAGAACTAAAACGTGCATTAAAAGAGTATAAAGGTACGATTATCCTCGTCTGTCATGAACCTGATTTCTATGAAGATTGGATTACCAAAGTATGGGATGTTGAAGAATGGTCGAACAATAATTAACTTGGTCTAATAGAGGGTGCCCGCTTGAGACGGGGCACCTTCTTTTTATGTCAAAAAAAGACTGAAATGGTTTATACAACCCCCCTTTCAGTCAGCATCACTTTTTATTATTTTATTTGTTCAAGTTTTGTTTCGCCAATTCGGATCCTAGAAACTTCGCTAATTCAAGCATGCCATATTGGCCTGCTGCTTCCTCAGCGTCATTGTTATAATTCGTATTGGTATTGATGTCATACGTGTAGATTTCACCATCGCTATTACGAATGAATTCAATTCCTGCAATCGAAATTTCATTCGCTTGTAAAAACGCTTCATATTTTTCAATAATCGGATCATGAAAATCTTGCACAATTTGAAATTTTGGTTTTTCTACTACCTCTTCACCGATCGGGCAGAACAAGTCACCAATTTGGCAGGCATCTGCCGGACAAAGCTCGAAACCTTCGGATGTGTCAACCTCTACCGCATACATAAAACTGCCACCCACGAATTCACAACGGGTGATGAATAGCTCCGGTGCTTTTATGTATTCCTGAATTAATGTAATCCCATCAACTGGCTCATCGAATTCTGGACCTTCCACATAATGTTTCAATGCATCTACTGAGTGAAATAATTGAACACCGAGTCCCTTACCTGCACGGTTATGTTTCGTGATAAACGAAGCGGCATTTAATTTCTCTGCTGCCTTCATGATATTTTCCTTGCCTACAGCTGCGATCGTTTGCGGAGTCTTAATTCCAGCCTTTGTCAGTGCCGTATATTGATTGACTTTGCTGACCTCAAAACGAAGCGCTCGTGTCCCATTGAAGACTGTACGATTATGCTGTTCAAGCCACGCTAGCACAGATTCTGTCATTTCAGGCGCAAATCGGTGCCCACGAGTATGTGAGCTTGCACTCATACGGCTATAAAAAACACCCTCTGGCGGTTCCTCTGTTAAATCCACCACACCCTGATCAAGATGCCATTCTTCATAGGGAAGTTCTAACTCATTCATTCTTTTGGTTAAATGGGCAGTCCATTCCTCATTTTCATGAATGATATAAATTTTACTCATAAAAGGTTCCTCCTGATTGTTTAAAAATTTATGTTTTTATCTGAGGCATAGAGACATCCTTTTTATATACGCTAACACTTTTGACTGCATCCTTACACTCGTTCCGCTACCAAGGTATATGTTTTCGGAAGACCGATATCGTGGATCTTATGATTTGGTTCTTCCTCAAGCACCTTGATCACAAGCCCTGATTGACCTACTGCCGTTATAAGTTCTCCTATTGTCCATTTACGCTGAACCACTTTTGAAAGGCTCTCTTTTTCTTCATCCGGCATATGCTTGGAAAAAGCGACCTCGTTGTTTTCAATTGCTGGAGCAAAATAGTTGCCTGCCACCTTATGCTTTTTACCATTAGAAGTAATGAGTTTTGTTGAAATCGGGTGGAATTCATGTAAAATGAATCGTCCACCTGGCTTTAAAATCATTTTAATTTTTTCGAATAATGGTTGAAGATCAATTAGGTAGTGAAGCACACCCAGCTCCATTAAAACCAAATCCTGTTTCTCAGATACATGTTCTGATGATAATGACAGCACATCAGAGATGATATACTCAATCGAAACATCGGCCTCTTTTGCCAATTCATTTGCAAAAGTCGCGTTTTCCTGAGAAAAATCAACTACCTTGACATTGGCCCCTATGATGGCCAGGGCAACCGCTTTAACGCCATTTGACCCCATTAAATGAGTGATTTTTTTACCTGTTACATCTCCCATATATTTATAAAATGGATGCAGTCTCCATTTGGGATTTTGTCCGATTTTAGATGCCAGTTCTTTGGGTTTTCCGTAACGATTGACAAGCGCTAAATAATTATTCTGGTTCCATGCCTGTTCATTTTCAGCTGTGAAGCCCTGCTGCTCGGCAGATAAGTAGGCATGAATTTCAGCGCTGTACTTCTTCATTTCCTCGTCGTATAAATAACTGTACAATGACCGGCACCAAATCTCCATTTCTCCAATCTTTATAGACAATCGATAAGGATCTGTTTTAATAGTCATGTTAAACAAGCAGCGAACTGTGACTATAACCCCATCAATGACCAATAGAAAAGAAGAACTCTCAGGATTTTTTTCAGGCTGCGTAGGGGCGAATTCGGAAAAAAGCTCAAAAATCTCATTAAAGACATCCCATTGCACATCAATGGTGATGTTCTTATACTCATCAACCTCCACTCCTTGCACAAACAGAGCAGATTGACCTGTATATTGATAAGGAATGTTAGATTTATCCAACATGTTCCCAATTAACGTAATTGTATGAAAATAACTTGCTTTCATATTAACCTCCCAATCATAAAAGAAAGTAACAATTATTCTTCTATAGCAAATTTCAAACCAGTGCTCGTTATAGCAATCAGCTGTTCATCCTGACGATCAATGCCATATACGAGTAGAGTAACAAGCATATATATTGCTCTGAACCGGGCCAAGCACTCCATCTCCTTATCGATGTCACCATAAATCCCAAAAAATACTTGGCGTGCTTCTTTTGGAAAATAGCTGTATAAAAAGGAAAAATCAATAGCTGGGTTTCCGATATGAACATCTCCCCAATCAATAATTCCAGCGAGAACACCTTTTTTATCGAGTAAAACGTTCCGGATATGAATGTCTCCATGAACGAGTGAGATTGGATGATGAACATTCAATGGTTTGAGTTTTTCAAAAAAATCCTTAACGGCATATGCCTGCTCAGAGTAACCTAGTTTTAATAGAGTTGAGACATTTTCCATTAGCATTTTCTGGCGAAAGGATATATCGAGCCTCATCATTCCATCAGGCCTTACGCCTAATCGCTTCGCTTTTTCAACAGGAAAACTATGAAGTTCTTTTAAAAAATGGGCAAATCTTTTTGCCGATATAATCTTATTTTCAACTGATTCTTCCACAGGCAAGTATCCCTTTACCATTTTATAACCTGTAAAGGGATATGGATAAATGGTACTTGGTTTTCCAAAAAAAATCGGCTCAGGGATAGCAAGCGGAAAGTTACCTGCTATCGAGGGCAGAAGTTGATTTTCCACTTGGATTAACGTAACTGCAATAGGGCGTCGAGGGAAACGGAATACATATTGCTCATTAATTTGAATGACTGTGTTATCAAACCCCTCCCCAAGTTGGTTTATCTCTTTCAACTCAATCTCTGGAAACTGCAGCCTGATTAATTTCTCTGCTAGCTCTAAGGAAACTGGATATTCTGCCAACCAAGGCTTTTCCACTTCCATCGCCTCCTTTTACCTGTTTCTTCCTCTATTTGAAAAGCTCCCAGATCCGCCTCTCCTATTACTTGGCCCTTGGGTATTTCCCCCTTTTGCTCCCCGGCTGTCTCCTTGGCGGTCTCCACGGGTATTATCACGCTTCGGTCCACGGCTGTCTTCTGGGCGTCCTCCCCTTGAATTCTCACGTTCCACGGCTATCTTCTGGGCGTCCTCCCCTTGAATTCTCACGTTTCGGCCCGCTACTGTTTTCCGTACGACCTCCACGTGGATTCTCACGTTTCGGTCCACGACTATTTTCCGTACGGCCTCCGCGTGGTTTCTCTAGCTCTAATTCACGGTTGTCTGCTTGATTAGCAGAACGGTGACTTCCTCGATTAGGCCCTCTTGTATCTATTCGCTCTCTGTGGCGGCGACCTCCTCCTGTACGTGGGCGACGAGTTCCCTCTTCTGAAGATTCTTCATAACGCTTCTTTTTATGACCCGCCTCATCAGGTTGGAACATTTTGACGCCTTCAATTGTTCTTCGTTCAATTTTCATTGAAATTCCTTTTTCTATATCACTTAACAGCTGCAAATCTTTAGTAGCAATAAAGGTTACGGCTAGACCATTCTCACCCGCTCGTCCTGTTCGACCAATTCGGTGGATGTAAATTTCCGCATCCTCTGGGACATCATAGTTAAATACATGGGTCACTCCTTCTACATCCAGCCCTCGTGCCGCAACGTCCGTTGCCACTAAATATTGGAGCTTTGCATCTCTGAAGTTTTTCATAACACGTTCTCGTTTGGCCTGTGAAAGGTCCCCATGAAGTTCCTCAGAATTAAAACCAGCGGACTTTAAAGCATCATTCAAGACTGAAACACGGCGTTTTGTGCGGCAAAAAATAATGGCCAGGTAAGGCTGTTCTTCTTTTATTATGGTAATTAATGAAGACTGTTTGGCACGATCTGTCGTCTCGATAACAAGTTGGCGGATTTGCTCGACTGTAACTTGATCAGCCTTTACTGCCGCAGTTAATGGTTTATTCATGTAGCGTTTAGCTAGCTGATGAACTTGTTCAGGCATTGTGGCAGAAAAGAGCAATGTCTGCCGTTCTTCTGGAAGTTGCCCCATAATCTCTTCTACTTCCGGTAAAAAGCCAATATGAAGCATTTGGTCAGCTTCATCCAAAACGAGTGTCTGTGTTTGCGATAAATCAATGGTGCCTCTTCGTAAATGATCTAAAAGCCGCCCTGGCGTGGCAACCACGACAGAAATATTTCGTGTCAACTTTTTCATTTGCTGTTCGACATCCTGTCCACCATACACAGCAAGCACCTGCAGCTCCTCAATTTCATTAGCAAACTTTTTCAGTTCCGCTGTGATTTGCAAAGCTAATTCCCTAGTTGGTGTAACAATTAATGATTGGATGTGGGATGCTGTCGGATCGACTTTTTCTAAAATCGGCAACAAAAACGCCAAGGTCTTCCCAGTCCCTGTCTGTGCCTTCGCGATGACGTCCCTTCCCGCAAGAATATCTGGTATGGATTTCTCCTGGATAGGTGTCGGGTTAGAAATTCCTATTTGTTTTAATATCGCGTTAATCGCCGGGCTAACGCCCAAGTCGATGAAATTTGTCATATATAAACCTACTCTCTAAATTTGTCATTCCCTTGTTTTTCCCATTTAAAAACTCGTAAATCGTCTTAAGGAACGTTGCGGAGTTACACTCTAAGTGAAACTTCCTTAATCTAAGCTATTTGTTAGTATATCATTATCTAATTTCGAGAAAACCTGTCACTGTAAATTTTTCATGCTATTGTACTTTAGTTGTTTTTCTAATATAATTTATAAGATTTTATTATCAAATAAATTATACTACCGAGCTACTTACTTGAAAAAGGGGTAAGCACCTCCTCCTTGTAATGATTAGTACAAGGATTTTTTGTATATAAAAAAGGAGTAACCGCATGTTTAAATTAAAAGAACGGGATTCAAATATTAAGACAGAAGTACTTGCGGGACTTACAACCTTTTTAACATTAGCTTATATCATAGTTGTAAACCCAATGATTCTTTCTGATGCTGGGGTCCCCTTTGACCAGGCCTTCACAGCAACCATCATCGCAATCATAGTAGGAACTCTTTGCATGGCTCTTTTAGCCAATTATCCAATTGTCATAGCACCTGCGATGGGATTGAATGCCTATTTTGCGTACTCAGTGCTAGGCACTCATAATATCTCATATACAGTTGCCTTTTCGGCAGTCTTTGTTACAGGGATTATCTTTATCTTTTTATCACTTACCTCTTTCCGTTCAAAATTGATTGAAGCCATCCCCAATAATTTGAAGCACGCAATCAGTGCTGGAATTGGACTTTTCATCACCTTTATTGGACTTCGTTTGTCAGGCGTTGTTACAAGTCATGAATCCAATCTAGTTACCCTTGGAAGTTTTAGAGACCCTAGTGTGGCACTTACGTTAATTGGTTTGGTTATAACGATTGTGTTACTTGTACGTAATGTGCAGGGAGCAATATTCATTGGAATGATCGTCACAGCCATTATCGCCTTCTTTACTGGACAGTTAAAAATTGATGGCTTTGTTTCGACACCATCATTACCTGAGGGAATAATCGTCGCTAACCCAATCACATCTATTGCAGATGTCATTAACTACGGGCTATATGGAGTTGTCTTCTCAATCTTACTTGTCATGCTATTTGATACAACCGGAGCGTTACTTGGAATTGTACGTCAAGCTGGATTGTTGAAAAATGGGAAGCTTGAGAAATCTGGGAGTGCCTTCTTTGCAGACTCCATTGGTACAACTGTTGGTGCCATGTTCGGTACAAGCCCTACCGCTGCCTCAGTTGAGTCTTCTGCTGGCGTAGGTGCAGGCGGTAAAACAGGATTAACAGCTCTTGTGGTGGCTATTCTTTTCTTAATAACCGCCTTCTTTAGCCCCCTTATCGGAGCTGTCTCAAATGTAGCGGCAATCACGGCACCAAGCCTGATTATTGTAGGAAGTATGATGATTAAAAGCATTAACGAAATTGACTGGACGCATTTTGATGAATCTTTCCCAGCTTTTTTGGTCATTGTCGCAATGCCGTTAACATCAAGTATCGCCAATGGGATAGCACTTGGATTCATCGCTTATCCTATTTTAAAATTGGCTAAAGGAAAGTCCCGAGAAGTGCACCCGTTAGTGTACATATTTGCAATTCTTTTCCTCTATCAATTAATTTTCCTAGCTTAATTCATTCAAGAGGGGCCCTGAGGTCCTTCTTTTTTTGAAATTCCCCGTTAATAAAAAAGAAGGATATCCAACATGTTGTCAGATACCCTTCTACATACTTATTGATTCATTTGATCAAGAAAATCACCAAGAAGATCATCAAGGTTTTCCTCTTCAGGTTCTGGTTCCTCCACTTGTTGTGTGGTTTCATCCAAACTCCAATCAAAGTCATCCAAATCTTTCTTAGATATTTCCTTCTGCACCACTTCAGTATCCTGTTCTTCGGGCTCATCCTGCAAATAAATCTCCTCATTAATTACATTACTGTTCAATGAGGCTAGCAAGGCAGTCGCGCGTAAAGGATCGGATAAAAGATGGTACATAATCGTTCCAAGCATAGCTTCTGAGTGGGAATGCTTGAGCCAGTCACGCTGAGATTTGCTAAGCTTGTTCGGCATGGGTAGAGCAATCATTTCCCGTTCCTGATGGGTGGATTGTCCGATTCCATCGAGAACATACTCGGCAATTTTACTGGAAAAATTCCTTCTTTCTGTTTCCTTCAATTTCTGCAGCTGTCTTAACGTATAATCTGATACATCTGAAGGGATACGAAAAGTGATGGCTTGTCCTCTTTTGATTTCAGAAGAAGCTGTTTTTTTCATTCTCTCACCTATTTAACAGCACCTGATCTTTGTTCTTTCTTCTTTTGCTGGGAATGCTGTTGTTCCTTTGAATTCCGGCGATTAAAATCCGAAATCAATTTATAATAGGCGTTGGCCATCATCCAAACGCTTTGCCGTTCATCTTCAAAAAAGTCTATATTATAGCCATCAAAATTTTGATTGAGCGTTTTCAGGTAATCTTTCAAGACAATCGAACCTCCGCCAACAAAATAGCAGATTTCCGTTTGCGAGTTTTTCTGCCATACATTACGTAGGTGACGGTATTGCTTTTTCGCAAGTTCCCCTAAAATTCGGTCGACGATATCATGGACGCTTGTCCGGCTTCCGCGAACCATAATATGGTTACGATCGTTTTTCTTCGTGATGATTTCAACGACATCGCGTCTGCTGTCTAGCTCGACACCGTGTTTTTTCCTGATTTCTTCACGAATAGATTCAAGAGCCTCAGCTACTCCAAGATTGAATCCTTGCGCCTTATCATCGTCAACTTTACGGTTTTTAATGACCGCGATATCTGTTGATAGTCCGCCAATATCTTGAATGAGAATTCTTCTATCTATTAATTCACGGTTAATGATATTCAAGTCATTGTCCATGACTAAATTGATGTATGCGGCGAAGCCCTCTGGATAGACCTTCACTTCATCAAATTTGATATTAATCTTAATACCTTGGTATTTGGGTGTAATTAAAAATTCTACTTGGTGAACAGAACCTAGTAACTTCGAACGGTATCCAACATCTTTCCCTTCCTTAACTTCCCGAAGAGGTAGACCTGTGCCCAGCGTATAATTCGCTTCGACAACGTTATTTACTTTTTTGAACTTATCATTGTTCCCTTGCTTGGCAGCATCCAATGCAAGAGCCGCAAAAAGCATTACTAATGTTTGGTCTTCCTCTGATTTACTGCTCCCCAAATCTAGTTCTGTTGGGTTATCACTTTTTGTCGCTAAATTTCCGACACGATAAATGGCATTATTGTCTTGCAAGGCTGGTGAATGGACTCTAATATGTATCCCTTCCAATGGGTTTTTTTCATCGAGTTCTTCGATTCCTATGACCGGCCTATCTTCAATGTCTTTTGCAATGACATTTGGTATATATAATTCAGACTCTAGCTTTCCAAAAATAGCTTTAATTGCATCATTTCCTACGTCTATTGCTGCGATTCTAGAACTCATCTAAAAACATCCCCTTTTTCATAAAAAAATTTAGGTGGAGCACTCTATTAAGCATAGAAAAGGTTTCTATATTAGTCAATGCTTCATAAGTTGTAGCTTTATTTGTCGAATTGTATTCATTTGCGTACACATTAGGAACAAATATGTACACACGTTATATATAGCCATGTGTACTCATTTGTAAACATATTTACTTTTTTGTGTACAAACCACCTATTTTTGTTTACATGTATACAATATTGCAGACAAACAAAAAAAACTAATTTTTAATACTCTTCTTCATAAAAAAGAAAGCGTAAAAAAGGAGTATTTGGGCATGGTAAAAAATAAGCAAACCACTAATGAAACGTATGGAGATATTCAAATCACCGCAAAAAATACAGAACTTCCTCAATATCCGTAGCCATATTGGCGCAGTACTTTATCCTTTCCTTCGTTTTCTAAGCTAGAAACAGATATAACAACTGATGTCTTAATTGTTGGTGGAGGAATTTCTGGTATCACCTTGCTTGTCTATTAGCCAAGCAAGGTGTGAAAGCCACACTCATTGAGGCAGGCGAAATACTTAATGGAACAACTGGCCAGACAACCGCAAAAATCACGGTCCAGCACGGCTTGATCTACGACCAGTTGATTACTGATCACGGTGAGGAAAAGGCCAGACTTATACTATAAAACCAATGCTGAAGGAATGGAGCTTATCAAAGGATTGATAGAAGAACATTCTATTGAATGTACAAGATGCTTATGTATACGCAAATACTAATGTTTGGCCTTCCTCTGATTTACTGCTCCCCAAATCTAGTTCTGTTGGGTTATCACTTTTTTTCGTTAAATTTCCGACACGATAAATGGCATTATTGTCTTGCAAGGCTGGTGAATGGACTCTAGTATGTATCCCTTCCCAAGTTTTTTTTACATCGAGTTCTTCGATTCCTATGACCGGCCGATCTTCATGTCTTTTGCAATGACATTTGGTATATATAGTTTTCTAGCTTTCCAAAAATAGCTTTAATTGCATCATTTCCTACGTCTACTGCTGCGATTCTAGAACTCATCTAAAAACATCTTCTTTTTCATAAAAAAACCAGGTGGAGCACTCTCAATAGAAAAGATTTCTATATTAGTCAACCCTTCATAAGTAGTGGCTTTATTTTATTTGTTGAATTGTATTCATTTTTGTATACATTAGGAACAAATATGTACACACCCATATATATAGCCATGTGTACTCATTTGTAAACATGTTTACTTTTTTGTGTACAAACCATCTACTTTTGTTTACATGTATACAATATTGTAAACAGACAAAAAACTAACTTTTAATAGTCTTCTTCTTTCAAAAGTTAGCGTAAAAAAAGAGAATTTGGGCATGGTAATAAATGGACAAACCACTAATGAAACGTATGGAGGTATTCAAATGACCGAAAAAAATACAGAACTTCCTCAATATCCGGAGCCATATTGGCGCAGTACTTTATCCTTTCCTTCGTTTTCTAAGCTAGAAACAGATATAACAACTGATGTCTTAATTGTTGGTGGAGGAATTACGGGTATCACTTCAGCTTATCTATTAGCCAAGCAAGGTGTGAAAGTCACACTCATTGAGGCAAGCGAGATACTTAATGGAACAACTGGCCATACAACCGCAAAAATCACGGCCCAGCACGGCTTGATTTACGACCAGTTGATTACTGATCACGGTGAGGAGAAGGCCAGACTTTACTATGAAGCCAACACTGAAGGAATGGAGCTTATCAAAGGATTGATAGAAGAACATTCTATTGAATGCAATTTGAATGTTCAAGATGCTTATGTATACGCAAATACCGATGAATATAAAAGTAAAATCCAAGAGGAACTAAAGGCCTATCAAAAACTTGGCATTCGAGGGGATTATGCAGAAAAGATCCCTTTCTCTATTCCATGTAAAGCTGCTGTGATTATGAAGGACCAAGCACAGTTTCATCCATTAAAATATTTAACAGCCCTCATCCCCCCTATTCTGGAAGCTGGAGGGAACATCTATGAACGTACAACGGCTATGAAAATTGAAAACGGCAAGCCACCAACCGTTATAACTGAAACGGGGCATACAATCAAAAGCAACCATATAATTGTTGCCTCTCACTTCCCTTTTAATGATGAAATGGGATTATACTTTGCTCGTACTCATATAAAAAGATCCTATGTTCTTGGAATTAAGACCGAACAGGAATACCCCGGTGGTATGTATTACAGCGCTGACAACCCTACCCGTTCCCTTCGTTATACAGAGGACAATGGGGAAAAACTTATACTTGTAGGCGGGGAAGGCCATAAAACCGGTCAGGGTATTTCGACAATTGAACATTATGAAGCCTTACAGGACTTTAGTTTCCAATATTTCAATGTAAAAGATATTCCTTATCGCTGGTCAGCACAAGATATTGTGACACCAGATAATCTGCCATTCGTCGGCCCAGTGACATCTAATCATCCAAACGTTCTCATTGCAACCGGCTTTGCGAAATGGGGTATGACGAATGGATCAATTGCTGCAAAAATCTTAACTGATCATATTTTGCAAAAGGACAACCGATATGCAGATCTATATAATCCAGCCCGTATAAAAGGAATGAAAAATATAGTCGAAGACAACGCTGATGTAGCGAAGCATATGATTAAAAGTAAATTGGCAGTTATTCATAAAACGCCAGAAGACTTAGGTATCGATGAAGGAGCCATCGTCAAGGTAAATGGAGATAAAGCCGGGTGTTATCGTGATCATGAAGGCCAGCTTCATATTGTAGATTCCACATGCACTCATATGGGTTGTGAGGTGGCATGGAACAGCGGCGATCGTACCTGGGACTGTCCATGTCATGCTTCTCGTTACTCTATCACTGGTGAAGTATTAAATGGCCCTGCTGTCGAGCCGCTTAAAAAGATTCAATAGAGCTTTGCGTGATTGTTATCTAAAAGTCGACTAGGTCTGCTGTTTTCCTTATACTGAAGTTACTGCACTATCAAAGGTTGCAAATAACTCTAAAAAGGACTGAATTAAACATGAACGGTCAAAATCGAAAAGATATTACTCCAGGTACCTCTGTGGACATTGTTCTTAAAGCAGATCAACGCAGCGGAAAGCTAACACGTGGAACAGTAAAAGATATTTTAACCAACTCCAGCAGCCACCCGCATGGTATTAAAGTAAGATTGACAGATGGCCAGGTTGGCAGGGTTCAAGTCATTCATAAATAAAACGCACTCGGTTTTAGGCCGAGTGTTTTTTTGTATCTTTTTTTAAGCTAAAACAGATTAAAAAACATTCTGATAGACATCCCTTTTTTCTTTAAATGTACCGAAAGAATTAATAGCAGCCGGGATATTTCATATTTCAATCATGTTTCCCCCTAATACTTCGTACAATAGGGTTGAGATTATCTCTTTAAAAAGGTTGGTGTCAAAATGAATCAAGAATTTATTGTTCCTGACCGGGATTATCAACATAGCAGGAATCATACTTTGAAAGTTTCCGGTTCAGAAACGCTCCAGGCTGCTCCTGACCAAGCCGTAATCACCCTTGGAGTTATATCCGAGGATGTGGACCCTCAGGTAGCTCAGCAGGCCAATTCTCAAGCAATAGCGAAAGTCATTGCATCTCTTAGATCCATTGGCATTCCAGAAGAGCAATTAAAAACAAGTGATTACAGAATTGATCCACAATATGATTATATCGAAGGAAAAGAATTGTTTAAAAACTATAAAGTCCAGCACATTATCCAGGCCAAAACGACTGACATTGAAAAAATAGGCAGCATAATCGACACAGCAGTCAGAAGTGGTGCCAATTCCATTACAAGCATTCGCTTTTCCTTATCCAATCCAGAAGCTTACTATAACCAGGCACTTTCGCTTGCTTTAAAAAATGCATACGAAAAGGCCCTTTCCATGGCTCGAACGTTAGGAATCTCATTGAATCCAGTCCCTAATCAGGTTGAGGAACTCTCAGAAACTTCGCCACCCACCCTTTTCCAAACCAGTTCCTATACAAAAATGGCCTCTACCCCTATTCAGCCTGGAGAATTAAACATCACGGCCTCAGTAAGGGTAGAATATACGTATTAATCATTACTTATTCAATACAAAAACCCCCCTTCGGCAAATTTCCATGCCAAATGGGGGGTTCTTATTAAAAGACTACTGTTTTATTTTCATGAACAAGTACACGGTCTTCCAAATGCCATTTAACAGCACGGGCAAGTACCCTGCGTTCAGCTGAACGGCCGACTTTCTTCATATCTTCTGCAGAATCACGGTGATCGACACGTTCAATATCCTGCTCGATAATTGGACCCTCATCCAAATCGTTTGTTACATAATGCGAAGTTGCCCCAATCAGCTTAACACCTCGATTATAAGCTCTTTCATAAGGTCGGGCCCCGATGAACGCAGGTAAAAACGAATGGTGGATATTGATGATTTTATTCGGATGTGCAGCCACAAAATCAGGCGTCAATATCTGCATATATCTTGCTAGTACAATTAGGTCGACATTAAATTCTTCCAGAAGTTTAAGCTGTTGTGCTTCCACTTCCCTACGTATGTCCTTATTAGCAGGAATATAATAAAAAGGAATGTTCATGGATTCGACAATTTGCCTCGTATCTTCATGATTACTGATGACAAGCGCAATATCAGCCAATAGATCCCCGCTTTGCCACTCCCATAGCAATTCCAGAAGGCAATGTGGCTCCTTAGAAACGAAGATTGCCGTCCTCTTTAAATCACTCACATAGTTAAATGTCCATTGCATCGAAAATTTTGTCGAAATTTCTTGAAAGGAGACTTCCATATCCAAAGCCTTTTCCTTTAAGCCCGGGCAATCGAATTCAATCCTGGTAAAAAAGGTGCCGCCCTCTGGGTTCATGGAATACTGGCTCAATTCAACAATATTAGCTCCATGTTCTTTAAGGAATGCCGTAACCGTCGCAACAATTCCTGGTTGGTCCGGACATTTTATAATTAAACGACCTCTATCTTGATTTTTTACACGAAATTCCTGTAACTGTTCTTGCACAAAGTTGCTCACTATTTTCCCAACTGCCCTTCTTCTATTTTGCTATATTATACTTCAACACATAGGCAAAGTTAAAGTCAGTCTATTCAGAAAAACCCAGCATGAAGCTAACTTGCCTCTTTAGTTGAAGAACATAAGTCGGCCTATTCAGGGTTGACTTTTTATTGATTTGGTTTATTTTTCCTGTAAAATAAGGTTATTCACGATCTCATTAGGGTATAGACCATTCTATTAGTTTTTTTCAAAGGGGGAAATGAAATAATCATGAAATTATCAGTTAAATTCATTCTAGTATTACTGATTATTCTTGGTCTTCTGTCCGGCTGTGCTGAAAAAGATCAGCTAGAGGATGGTAGTAAGCTGATCAATAAGAACCAGTTTGTATTCGCTGCCTCAGGTGAATTCAAGCCATTTAGTTACGTTAATGATGACATGACCGTAACAGGATTTGATATTGAAGTCGGGGAAGCAATCGCGAAAGAACTTGGTCTAGAACCGGTCCCAAAGCGGATTAAATTTAAGGGAATCGTCGAGGGTGTCAAAACCGGTCGGGCAGATGCCGCGGTTGCCAGTCATACAATTAATGAACAACGAAGTAAACATGTTGCTTTTTCCACCCCGTATTACTACTCAGGTCCACAAATTTTCGTCCGATCCGATAGTGATATCAAAACAGTCGAAGATTTAAAGGGAAAGGAAGTTGCCGCTTCTAAAGGCTCCACATACGCAACCACAGCAGAAAAGTATACAACCAATGTAAAAACCTACGACAGTGATATCACCGCTCTTAAAGCATTAAGCGGAGGTCGTCATGATGCCGTTATTACTGACTTTGTAACCGGTAAAGAAGCGACCAAAGAAGGATTCGACATCAAAGGTCGTCAATTGATAGAACGCAGTGAGCAGGCCATAGTTCTACCGAACGATAACCCCCAGCTGCTGATACGCATTAATGAAGCACTTGAAAACCTCCGAGAAGATGGAACACTTGCAGCAATTAGCAAAAAGTACTTTGGGGAAGATATCACTACTAAACCTGAATAAAGATTGATAGAAAGGGAGTTTTTACATTGCCAAGCTTTTCTCATTTTTTTGATACATTATTTAGCTCATCGGATGTGTTTATCCGAGCCATGCTCCTCACATTGGAGCTTACGGTGGTTTCCATATTAGTAGGAATTATCATCGGGTTACTCTTCGCACTTTTAAAAATTTCTAATATAAAAATTCTTGCATGGATTTCAGATACATACGTATTCCTGGTACGAGGAACACCGCTTATCGTACAGATATTTATTCTCTATTTTGGTATCAGCAATCTCTTCCTACTACCAGACTTCTGGGCAGCGTCACTTGCCCTAGCCTTTCATAACGGAGCTTATATCTCTGAAATTTTACGCGGTACAATCCAATCCATTGACAAAGGCCAAATGGAGGCTGGACGTTCCCTTGGCATGAGCAATGCACTCGCATTAAGAAGGATCATCCTACCACAAGCCTTCCGACGCGCATTGCCGCCACTAGGCAACCAATTCATCATCGGACTGAAGGATTCATCACTGGCTGCCTTCATATCCATGAATGAGTTGTTTAACGTAGCCACTACGTTAGGTTCAAATAATTTTGATGAAATGACATATTTATTGATTGTAGCGGTCTACTATTTAATTCTTGTGGCATTCCTGACCATTATCGTCAATACATTTGAAAAGAAACTGTCCATTAGTGATCGATAGGGGGAATTGAAATGGAACAAAAAGAAATGATTCGCATTAGGAATTTAAATAAATCTTATGGAAACCTTCACGTGCTAAAAGATATTGATATGAAGGTATTAGATAGTGACGTTGTCTGTCTGATTGGGCCTAGCGGTTCCGGAAAAAGCACCCTGCTCCGTTGCTTGAACTACTTGGAGAAGAAAGACAGCGGACAAATCCTTATCGAAGGAACTGAAGTAGAGCCGGGTACCCACGATATTAATAAAATTCGTGAGAAAGTTGGAATGGTTTTTCAGCATTTCTATCTCTTCCCGCACATGACCGTACTCGAAAATGTTATTGAAGCACCGACTCACGTCAAAAAAATCCCTAAGGCCCAAGCCATCGAGGAAGCAAAAGTGCTACTTGCCAAAGTTGGGTTATCAGATAAAGCAGATGTCTATCCAAGCAAGCTCTCCGGTGGCCAAAAACAGCGGGTTGCGATCGCTCGAGCTCTCGCCATGAAGCCGGATATCCTCCTCTTTGATGAGCCCACCTCTGCTCTCGATCCTGAACTTGTCGGTGAGGTACTAGCTACGATGAAGGAACTTGCCTTAGAGGGGATGACAATGGTAGTCGTTACCCATGAAATGAGCTTTGCCCGTGAAGTTGGGGATTGGATTGTCTTCATGCATAATGGACGGGTTGTAGAAAGTGGCCCACCAAAAGAATTTTTCTCCAATCCACAAGAAGAGCGAACGAAGGAATTTTTACAAACAACGGTATTTTAACTATAATCCTTTATTAAGCAATGCAGGCTTGATTCCTGTATTGCTTATTTTTTATAAAAGTGATTCGATAAAACCCATCAATAGATTTCGTTTTTTGTTTATTAAATACTAGTTAGATAGTTTCCTCACATAAATGATTAAAGTTTCAGGGATATTTCCGATCTGATTGTGCAAACTAAATACTAGATGAATTGTTTAAGAACGTATTCTAAAACCCTGATTCCGGCTCGAACATGGAAAAATATCTGTATTTATGGTATATATACAGGTAAAATTAAAAGAAGTATATAAATGAAAGAGGTCGAATTCAGTTGGAAAATAACTCTTCGAATTTTATTAAAAATATTATAAAAGATGATCTAGAGTCCGGAAAACATGATCATATTATCACCCGCTTCCCTCCTGAGCCAAACGGATATTTACATATTGGGCACGCCAAATCAATTATTTTGAATTTTGGAGTGGCTGATGAATTTAATGGTAAAACCAACCTTCGATTTGATGATACCAATCCATTGAAAGAAGATATTGAGTATGTCAATTCTATCAAGGAAGATGTGAAATGGCTCGGTTACGATTGGGATAACCTTTTTTTCGCGTCCGATTATTTTGACGAAATGTACAAAAGAGCTGTACTGCTCATCAATAAAGGATTGGCATACGTCGATGACCTGAATGCCGACCAAATCCGCGAATATCGTGGAACGTTAACAGAGCCGGGAAAAGATAGCCCGTACCGCAATAGAACAGTCGAGGAAAACCTTGAGTTATTTGAAAAGATGCGTAGCGGCGAATTCGAGAACGGTACAAAAGTACTGCGAGCAAAAATCGATATGAGCTCACCTAACATTAATCTGCGCGATCCCGTTATTTACCGAATCTCCCATACAGAACACCATAATACCGGCGACAAATGGTGCATCTACCCAATGTACGCCTTTGCCCACCCTATTGAAGATGCAATTGAAGGAGTCACACACTCCATTTGTACGCTTGAGTTTGAAGATCAACGCCCGCTTTATGATTGGATTGTTGAAAACTGCGAAATGGAAAGTAAGCCACAGCAATACGAATTTGGCCGTCTAAACCTGACAAATACCGTAATGAGCAAGCGGAAGCTGAAGCAACTTGTCGATGAAGCCTTTGTGGACGGCTGGGACGACCCACGTATGCCTACCGTATCAGGATTACGAAGACGCGGTTATACACCCGAAGCTATTCGTGCATTCTGCCTTGAAATAGGCGTTGCGAAAACTAGCGGTGTCGTAGACTCTCAAATGCTCGATCATTTCGTTCGAGAAGATCTAAAACTGAAGGCGCCACGGACCATGGCTATTCTAAAGCCTCTTAAAGTAGTTATCACCAACTATCCAGAAAATGAAGTTGAATGGCTGGATGCTGAGGTCAACCCAGAAGTTCCGGAGATGGGTACGCGACAAATTCCATTCTCACGTGAAATATATATCGAACAGGACGATTTCATGGAAAATCCCCCGAAAAAGTATTTCCGTCTTTTCCCGGGCAATGAAGTCCGTTTAAAACATGCTTATTTCATTAAATGTGAAGAAGTGATAAAAGACGAAGCCGGAAGCGTCATTGAACTTCGCTGCACTTACGATATTGAAACAAAAAGCGGATCTGGTTTCACTGGTCGTAAAGTGAAAGGGACACTGCACTGGGTCGAGGCTACACAAGCTGTTTCAGCAGAATTCCGTAACTACCAACCTTTAATTTTGGATAAGGAAAGTGAAGAAGAAGAAGAAAAATCATTCTTGGAGCGGGTAAACCCTGAATCCATAGAAATTTTACAAGGATTTGTTGAGCCCAACATGAAAAATGTTAAGCCTCAGGATAAATTCCAATTCTTCAGACACGGCTATTACAATGTTGATTCAAAACTCACTGCAGCTGATCACTTGGTCTTCAACCAAATTGTTGGATTGAAGAGTTCATTCAAGTTATAAAATCACTAAAAAGAACCAGATCCCTTATTGGGATCTGGTTCTTTTTCACTCTATACTCCCTTGAGTCGTTTTCTTTCATATAGTTTGATTCCTTGCTTGGAAAGTGCCTGCTTAAGAGTACTGTGAGTCGAAACGTGACTAAAATCCAATCCTAGCTGAATGGACGTCTGTGCTACTTCAGGACGAATTCCGGAAATTGTAGATTGAATGCCTAATAAATTAAGGGTACTTATCATTGATAGATTTGATGGGTCACACCCGATAAGTCGATAAATAAGTGAGAAACATTTCTACTAATACATTTGCCTGGAGTAGTAATCAAAATCCCCTTTGCCTAAAAAGGTATCAATTTCCCCGATTAATGGCAATACCGCAATAGCATCAAACAATAGGAATAACTGGAGCACCTAATTCATTAATCAGTTCCTGTTGCGCTAGTAAACGTTCTTTTGTCAAAAGATAATACTGCTCAGTGAACTCATGGTTCAATTGATCAAATGCGCTATTAATAAGCCGACTCCATCCGTAATTATGGAAGAGTGATCAAGGATGTATCGATATAACAATTCATCTTTTATATCCATTTACGTTCCCCTATCTCAACTAATTATTTCATTGAAAAAAGCAACAATAAATCTCCATAACCTTCCCGCTCCATTTCATTTCTAGGAATGAATCGAAGGGCGGCAGAATTGATGCAATAGCGCGTGCCCTTAGGACCAGGACCATCCGGAAAAACGTGACCAAGATGTGAGTCAGCTTCTCTGCTGCGTACCTCCGTCCGGGTCATCCGATGGCTTAGATCCATTTTTTCATTGACGCTTGCCGACATGATCGGCTTCGTAAAGCTTGGCCACCCACATCCACTATCATACTTATTCCGTGAACTGAAAAGGGGCTCCCCTGAAACGACATCCACATAAACGCCTTCTTCAAAGTGATTCCAATATACATTATCGAAAGGTGGCTCTGTCCCATTTTCTTGGGTGACATGAAACTGACTCTCGGTTAAAGTTTCTCTGAGATGAGCATTATCCTTAGGCCAATTTTCTTTTATAAAAGCATCGCGTCCTGAGCTTTTACGATACAATGCATAACGAAATTGATTTTTCCGATAGAATTCCTGATGGTATTCCTCGGCCTCATAAAATTCCCCTGAGGGTAAAATACCCGTAATAATAGGATTTTTAAACCGTCCGCTCATCATTAAATTTTCCTTTGATTGCTCCGCTTCCATTTTTTGCTGATCATTTAGATAGTAAATTATTGCCCTGTATTGCTTACCTCTATCCGAGAACTGTCCACCATCATCAGTCGGATCAATTTGCTGCCAAAATATCTCTAATAGTTCTTTATAGGAAATGATTGATGGATCAAATACTACTTGAACAGCTTCTACATGATCAGTCGTACCTGAAATCACTTGTTTGTAACTGGGATTGACTACATTACCACCTGTATAACCCGATGTTACTTTAATAATCCCATCCATATCATCAAAGGGAGCAACCATGCACCAAAAACAACCTCCTGCAAAGATAGCCGTTTCACTCTTATTCATTGTCATCCTCCACTCCCTTTTCATGGCTAGTTATGCTGTTTATGTATTATATACCAGCATGCTAATCCCCTTCAATTCCCATCAAGAAATAAGAGTCTCCCAATCCGCCGAATAACATTCAAGGCACTTGGGATATACCCAAGTGCCTTGAATGTTATTCAGTATATTGATGAGCTGTCTAATCCCGTGATTTAAAGGATCACACTGACGATGATTGCTGATAGAATGCTGACAAGAGTCGCACCGTATAGCAACTTCAAGCCGAAACGAGCCACAACATTACCTTGTTTTTCATGTAGGCCTTTAACAGCACCTGCAATGATTCCGATAGATGAAAAATTCGCGAATGAAACCAAGAAAACCGAAACGATTCCTATCGTCCTATCGCTCAAGGCTGCTGATGCGTCCCCTAAGCTCAGCATGGCAACAAATTCATTAGTTACTAGTTTTGTCGCCATGATTCCGCCTGCAGTCACGGTTTCTGAAATCGGTATCCCCATGATAAAAGCAAACGGTGCAAAAATATACCCCAAGATGTCTTGGAAACTGATGCCGATGATCATATCGAATAAGCTGTTAATTCCTGCAATTAGTGCAACGAAACCAATTAACATCGCGGCTACAGTGATAGCAACCTTAAATCCATCCATGATATATTCCCCAAGCATTTCGAAGAACGACTGCTTCTCTGCCCCTTCTTCAACAGGGAGAATATCATCTTCATCCGTTACCGTATAAGGGTTAATAATGGATGCAATGATAAATCCACCAAACATGTTAATAACAATAGCCGTCACAACA
Organism: Peribacillus butanolivorans; assembly: GCF_001273755.1. GTDB lineage: Bacteria > Bacillota > Bacilli > Bacillales > DSM-1321 > Peribacillus > Peribacillus butanolivorans. The sequence continues at coordinate 89,774 of NZ_LGYA01000005.1, read as the reverse complement.
TACTTTGGTTCAATCATGGTCATATAAGCTCCGACAATCGACATCGATACGGTTGACATGGCTGACGCACAAAGCGTATACATACGTGATGGCGGAATGGAACCGAGTTGCTTCTTCAAGGTTATGAAAACCTCGGATTGGCCGACAATTGCTGATGCTACCGCATTGTAAGATTCCAATTTCCCCATTCCATTCACCTTACTAAGCAGGTAGCCGATCCACTTCATGACGAACGGAAGGATTTTGAAGTGCTGTAAAATCCCGATTAATGCCGAGATGAATACGATAGGAAGAAGGACATTTAAAAAGAACGGCGATGCTCCTTCGTTTACAATCCCACCAAATACAAATGTAATCCCTTCATTTGCCCAACCCAAGAGCTTTGCGAAAGCATCGGCAATCGAATTGATTATCACTAAACCAAACTTCGTATTTAATAATAGATAAGTTAAAATAAGCTGCATGATCACCATGAGGATAATCGGTTTAACTTTGACTTTCTTTCGGTCACTGCTTGCCAACAAGGCTAGTCCAAAAACAATAAGCAACCCTAAAATTGCTATCAGAAATTTCATGTATTCTGCCTCCACTAAGGTGAATTTTAATGATCGTGCATTAATAGTAGGATACCCTCAAAAATTTTATGCAAACGTTTTCTATTTAATCCATATTGCATTACTTGTACGTACATCTTCAAATTTATATATTATACTAATATTTTTTCAAGTGCAATTATTTTCTTTCTTTTTCAAAATGGAAATTTACAGGAATGCTAACTCTCTAAACATAAAGAAAAGGCTCCTCTATATAAGGAACCCTCTCTTTACATGCTTTGAATCCTATCACAAACACTAAAGACGTATAGTTTTTTTGCAGAAATGTTCTTATAAAAACTTCTACTTGCTATAAACATTCAGGCAACAGTGTTCACTCATCATCTATTCATAAAACATGTAGTTTACCCTAATCTATATGTATATATAATAATTTCTTTTAAGCTGCAGATTTTCTGGACATCACCGACGTGACTAATCCAGCTCCTCCTATGACAAGGACGATAATAGATGTGGCCAAACCACCCACCCCTTGATAAAAGTTGATAACTTTACCTGCTAAAGAGTCTCCGCCTTGAAAGCCCCCACCGCTCGGCATCTCACCTGGAGTTCCAGATCCGTTAGGCCACCCCTGAGAAGGTGTCCCCATATTGCCCTGTCCACGATTAGGGGTCGTAGCGGTAGTTGAATCATCGGTCGCTGCCGTATCGCTATCCGTTGAATCTTCTGTTGTCGAGTCATCAGTTGTAGCCGAGTCAGTAGTGTTGGTGTTAGTAGGCTGGCCCATCATCCTTTGTCCGGCCATCTCCTCCTGTGTGTCACCGCCATTCACATACATCATGATGCCGAAAACTGCTTGAACAACTAAAAGGACTGAAGCTACTATCCCAATCAAAAAGTGTAACTTACTAAATTTCACCATATACAATTCTCCTTCGTAACAAAATGTATTATTTCTTATAAGGAGATTATCTAAAAAGACCCTTAATTTTTCCTTAAGTGACTGGGAAAAATAAGAGTCTTTTTTATTTCTATATTTAAATAAAAAGTATTTAAAATCGATTTCTGTTATAGGTCTTTTTAAAACCATTATTTATTTTTTTGGTTTCTAGGAAAAGTTATTTCAAAACGAGTGCTTGTATTCGGTTCACTAGTCACTTTGATAGTCCCTTGGTGGGTGTTGACAATCCATTCAGCAATAGACAGGCCTAATCCTGAACCTTCATTTGCGGAGCGAGACTGCTCAATTTGATAAAATCGATTAAAAATCTTTGGAATTTCTTCCTGGGGGATGCCTTTTCCATTATCCTCTACAGAAAGAATAATCGAAGATGAATTTTTAACGCAGGAAATGGAAATTACACCACCCTCATCCGTGAATTTCATGGCATTATCCACTAATATCACCAGTAACTGGTGTGTTCTTTCTTTATCGCCAAGGAAAACAACCTGATTAGGAGCATAACTAGTAATTGTTTTTTCTTCGAAAGAAGCTATATCCGTATACTGTTCCACAATTTCCAAAAGTAAGTCATCCAGGAAAAAGCTTGCCTTTTTGACCTCCATTTGATTCGAATCCGTCCGAGTCAAGGTTAAAAGACCATTTACCAGCTTATTCAACCTCCTGACTTCTTTAGATATAATCGATATATCAACCGCTTTTTCCTCGATTGTCGCGTTCGGTGATTGAAATAGCAAATCAGCTCGCGATTGAATGACGGCAAGCGGTGTTCGAATTTCATGAGAGGCATCCGAGACAAACTGTTGCTGCTGATCCCAGGATTTCTTGACTGGTATTAGAGCCCTTCCTGCCAGAAGATAGCCTGCGCCAACGGCCACTAAGCTTCCAATTCCTCCACCAACAAACAATATGAGCAACAAGCGATCGAGCATTTCTTTTTCTGTATCTACATTCCTGATGAATTGTACGGTCATCTCTCCATACTCCGTATCGACCTTGGTGGAAAGTGCACGATACGTCGCCCCATTTACTGATATTTCTTCAATCTCATCGAATCTTTTAGGGTAAAATTCCGATTCATTAACCTTTATAAAATTGTCTACACTTAGTCTTGGCTCAATGATAGTATCATCCGGTCCCCAAACGATGACACTCGGGCCCGGACCTAAGAGAAACTCACCTTGCGGACGTCCGCCTGGCATGCCTCCATTACTGAAACCCCTGTAATCCTGTTTAAGTGAATCATTGACATCCCTATATATCTGATTTTCCGTATAGAAATAAATCGTTCTGCTTAATATGGCTATTAAGACAATAAAGACGATAGAATTCAATAATGTTAGTTGAAGCCGTGTTTTTTGGAACATATTAATCCCCTTATGGTTGTTTTAGCATATAACCAATACCCCGAACGGTTTGAATATCTTTATGATAATTGAAGGGTTCCAACTTTTTCCTAAGGTGATGGATGAACACTTCCACAATGGCAATCGTCGTATCTGAATCAAACCCCCAAATGCGGTCGAAAATCTGCTCACGGGTCAATATTTTCCTATTATTTTGAATTAGATACTCCAGTAATTCAAACTGTTTCAAGGTCATTTTAATGACCTTTCCATCAACCAAAATATCCTTTTCTTTTTCCAATAGCTCAATTCCACGGTATTTCACATGCTGCTCAAGCGATATAATGCCACTCCTTCGAAGCAGGGCACGAATCCTGGCCTTAAGTTCCGGTGCCTGAAACGGCTTGACTAAATAATCATCGCCACCCATTTCCAATCCTCTGACACGATCCTCAAGCGCATCTTTTGCCGTCAAAAACAAGACACTTGTATCTATTTTTGCTTCCCTGATTTTCCGTACGATTTCAAATCCATCGATTCCCGGAAGCATTACATCCAAAATGATAATATCGTATATACTTTGCTGGGCCATGAATAGCCCATCTTCCCCATTATCTGCTGTATCGACTTCATATTCATCCGTCAGAATTTGTCGGATCGACTCTAATAATGAAACATTATCTTCTACCACCAAAACCTTCATGCAGGGTACCTCCCAACCGCTTCAATTGTGATATATGTTGATTTTATCCTTTTTCATATGCAAAAGAAAGCGGGCTTTTAATCGCCTGCTTTCTCTCAAATTGTATGTTCATTCGTGACGCAGTGCTTGAATTGGATTTAATTTAGATGCCTTATTGGCAGGAAATACACCAAAGACAACACCGATAAATATGGAGAATAGGAAGGCCATCATTGTCACCGACCACGAATAACTGATTGTTAAGCTTGAAACAATTGAAACCAATTTAGCGATTCCAAGTCCAATTCCTACTCCTAATAACCCACCTAAGCAACTCAAGACAACCGCTTCAATTAAAAACTGAAGTAGAATGGATTTCCGATTCGCCCCAATAGCCTTTCTGATTCCAATTTCTTTCGTCCGCTCTGAAACGGATACCAGCATTATATTCATAATTCCAATTCCACCTACAAGTAATGAAATACTTGCGATACCACCAAGCATGAGCGTAAACGTATCTGACACCGAGCTCATTGTATCCATTAAATCCTCTTGATTGGACACGGAATAGTTATCACTCTGACCTGGGAATAATGTCGTCATTGTACCTTGTACTTGATACATCGCACGCTCTACAATATTCTCGTTCTCTGCTTTTAAATACACTGTTCCGATGGTCGTGCTACTCGTAGCACGCTTTGCAGTTGTGATTGGTGCAATGATTACATCATCACCACTTGATCCCATAGAGGTACCTACTGATTTCAACACGCCGATTACCCGATAGGAAACACCGCCAATAAGAACGTTTTGATCCACCGCTTTTTGATTTTCAAAAAGCGTGTCAGCTGTATCAGACCCTAAGACAACCACCTTAGAGCGTAACTCTGTTTCCATATCCGTTAAAAAACGGCCTTGGCTAAGCTCTAAATCCCTCACTGAAATATAGGAGGACGTCGTACCGGTCATTGAAACCTGTGTAGAAGTTTCACCGTTTTTAGCATAAACACGGCCTGAGACCACAGGTGCAACTTCTGATATCCCGCTCAGGTCTTTAAACTGTTCAATTGTGTCATCCGTCAGCTCTACAGAATCTGTATCTGAGACACTGACCGTTAACAGGTTAGTCCCCAAGCTATTGATCTCCTCCTGAACGGACTGTGAAGATCCCTGCCCAATCGAAACAAGTACAATCACGGAGGCCACTCCAATAATAATTCCAAGCATAGTTAAAAAAGCACGGACTTTATTGGTTTTGATACTGCGTATAGCCATCTTCATTGATTCGCTCAGATTCAATCCAATCACCTCCGTTTTCAAACAACTGTCCATCATGTATCCGAACGACCCGTGTTGCCTCTTTTGCAACTTCCAAGTCATGGGTAATCAAAATGATTGTTTGTCCCTTTTCATTAAGATTCTTCAGCATTTGCAGTACTTCCTTACTTGTTTTACTATCAAGAGCTCCCGTAGGCTCATCTGCCAATAAAACAGGAGGGTTACCTGCAAGGGCACGGGCAATCGCAACTCTTTGCTGCTGTCCTCCTGAAAGTTGGCTTGGCAAATGGTTCATCCGGTCATTGAGGCCGACCTTTTCTAGACAGGCATTGGCAACTTCTTTTCTTTCCTTTACACTTACACCTCGGTAAACAAGGGGAAGTTCGACATTTTCCAGCGCCGTCAATTTCGCTAACAGGTTAAAGTTTTGAAAGATAAAGCCAATTTTTATGTTTCGAATGGCGGCTAGCTCATTATCTTTCATCTTTTCTACTTCTTTTCCATCCAAAAGATATTCGCCTGTGTCGGGCTTGTCGAGACAGCCAATCATATTCATAAACGTAGATTTCCCTGAACCAGAGGGCCCAATGATAGAAACGAAATCCCCTTTATTTATTGTAAAACATACATCTTGCAGCGCCTTGACGGTTTCACCGCCCAATTCATACGACTTGGACATGTTTTTAATTTCAATGATGGGTGTCGGCATGTTACTGACCTCCCCTGCCGCCGCTTGGCATTTCATTGCCGCCCGGCATTCCGCCACCGCTCGGTATTCCAATTCCACCACCGCTTTGGCCTCCTCCCATTCTACCGCCACCTGTAGAGCTTTCATTGGAAATGGTAATAGGCAAGGAAACATACTGACCCTCTTCAAGTCCAGATGTTATTTCGATATACTTATCATTACTAATACCCGTCTTAACCACTGTCTTTGTAGTATTAGTTGTTGCATCTTCTGTTGAAGCAGATTGTTGGATATTCACATACTTCTCTTCTCCATCGATTTGGACTGCCTCAATTGGAACATAAAGAACATCTTTTACACTATTCGTCACAATACTCACTTCTGTCGACATCCCAATTTTTATATCTCCTGGTTTGTCAATTTTAATCGTCACATCGAAAGAAGAAACACCATTCTCATATGTACCTTCCTTTGCTACACTTGTTACTTTCCCTGTGAATGTTTCATCTTCAAAAGCACTAGCTGTAATTTCAACTGTTTGTCCTTTCTTAACACTTGAAACATCTAATTCATCAACACTGATCGTTGTTTTTAATTTTTTATAATCCGTCACATGGGCAACCACTTCACTACTTGAAACACGATCCCCTTCTTCTACTTCCAACGTAGTTACTGTTCCATCAAATGGGGCAGTTATTGGGTCACTTCCATCCGTGAAGGTAATAAGTTCATCACCTTTTTCAACTATTTCATTTTTCTCTACAAGGACTTCATCGACTTCATCCGTTACGGAAGATGTGATGTCCTCGCTATTTATCGCAGCAACCGAACCAGAACCACTGATTTGAACTTCAAGGTCTCCCTTTTCAACTGTAGTTGTCATCGCCTTAGCAATAACGGGCTGACCATTGTCCTTCATAAAGAACCAAATGCATCCCCCTATAGCTAGCACTAAAACTGCCCCTATCGTTATCCATTTTTTCATCATTTTGCTCCTTTCAGATTTCCTTCATTGAAATCAGTATCACGAAAGAAGCTTAATTTTTCCTTAAGGATTGTTTTTAATTTTCATGGAAGACTGTGTTAAGCAAACGCTTCCCTTTTCATTACCTTTTTAATAATTAACACTACGTCGGACGAAAAAATATTTATTTGAAAATTTTAAATTTACAATATATTCTAATAAATATATACTAAAACTGTTATCAGATACATTGAGTAATGAAAACCAAATTCATATTCAAAGGGGGAACCACATTGGCATTGAACGATTCAGGAGCAAAAGAATCTCAAGTAAGCGCCTCCACGGATTACACCCAGATTGTCCAATCACCATCATTTCAAGAACTCCTAAGAAAAAAACGCAATTTCATCGTCCCACTTTCCATTTTTTTCATGGTCTTTTATTTCACCTTACCTATCTTAACTTCCTATTCTAAAGTTCTTAACTCTTATGCCTTTGGAGCAATCAGCTGGGCTTGGATCTTTGCCTTTGCGCAATTTATCATGACATGGACCCTATGCATTCTCTACTCCAAGAAGGCTGCGACTTTTGACCAATTAGTTGAAAAAATCGTGAAAGAAGCGAAAGGGTAAAGGTGAATATACAATGAATACACTTGCTTTTATTTTATTTTTAATCATTGTTGGTTTAACATTAGTCATTACCTACTTTGCTTCACGTCGCACTAAAACAACGGCTGACTTTTATACGGCAGACAGCAGCCTTACTGGATGGCAAAATGGCTGGGCTATTGCCGGTGATTATATGTCCGCCGCTTCATTTTTGGGAATCGCTGGAATGGTTGCGCTCGCTGGATTTGATGGTTTTTTCTACAGCATCGGTTTCCTAGTCGCTTACCTGGTCGTTCTTTATATCGTGGCCGAGCCGCTTCGTAACCTTGGTAAGTACACACTTGCAGACATGATTGCTGCACGTTTTAATGAAAAGAAGGTGCGTGGTGTCGCTGCCCTGAATACCATTTCCATTTCAACCTTTTATATGATTGCACAGCTTGTCGGTGCAGGTGCCCTTATAAAGCTATTGCTTGGAATCGATTATCTATACTCCGTTATCATTGTAGGTATTTTAATGACCGTCTACGTCGTCTTTGGAGGTATGACTGCTACCAGTTGGGTACAAATCGTAAAAGCTGTTTTATTGATGGCTGGGACATTCATTATCTCGGTTATTGTACTGGCGAAATTCGACTTTAGCGTGATGGAAATGTTCAGGCAGATGAAAACAGCAACTCCTCTAGCCGGGGATTTCCTCAATCCTGGTAACAAATTTAAGGATCCATTGGATACCTTATCACTCAATTTAGCACTTGTACTCGGTACAGCTGGATTACCTCATATCCTGATTCGTTTCTTTACGGTAAAAGACGCTATCACCGCTAGAAAGTCCGTTGTATATGCAACTTGGATCATTGGAATATTTTATATCATGACCATTTTCCTTGGCTTTGGAGCAGCAGCTTTCGTTGGATACGACAAAATCATTGCCTCGAATGCGGCTGGAAATATGGCCGCTCCATTGCTTGCCGAAGCTATTGGTGGTGACTTCTTATTCGCATTTGTGTCAGCTGTTGCTTTCGCTACTATTTTAGCGGTTGTCGCAGGTCTCGTTCTATCCGCAGCCTCTGCATTTGCCCATGACTTTTATGGCCATATTATTCGTAAAGGTCAAGCCACTGATAAAGAACAAGTGGTTGCTGCTCGTTGGGCATCGATCGGAGTATCCATTCTCTCCATCATCCTTGCTTTATTTGCTCAAAACATGAATGTAGCCTTCCTTGTGTCACTTGCCTTTGCCGTCGCTGCCAGCGCCAATCTACCAATTATTATCTTCACGGTATTTTGGAAACGTTTTAACACAGCTGGAGCTGTCACAGGTATGCTCGTAGGGCTGATTAGTTCTTTATTACTTGTGTTTCTAAGCCCTAATGTCTGGTCTCCAGTAGAGAACGCGGCTATATTTGTTGGGGAACCACTATTCCCACTAGCTAACCCTGGCATCGTCTCCATCCCAATTGGTTTTATCGCTGCAATCGCTGGAACACTGTTATCCAGCAAAAAAGCTGATGCCAAAAAATATGACGAAATCGTGGTAACAGCTAACACGGGAATAAAAGATTCTATTTAAGGTTTTTTGACCTATTAAAATTTTATAGTGTAATTATGAGAAGTATAATCCTTTTATCTTCCCAATCAATATAAAAGGAGAGGCAGCTATTCCTAACTGCCTCTCCTTTTTCTGCATCTCAATTATAAAATTATGTTCTCTACCTGTTTCTCGAAGATTGAAAACCCTCAGGTTTAATTCTTAAAGCAATAAAAAAGAGGGATAAAGATATATCTCTTCTTTCCCTCTAGTTTCTCATTCTCAATTTCCTTCTATTATATTTAGTTATCAACTGATTTATAACTTCTGCAAAGATCAGTCCCAACGCAATCGCCCCTGCCAGCATGAATGCCTTGGTAGCCAACTGAACAGCTATATTAAAGTCGTTTTCTACAAAATGCTTCATTGCGTCATAAGACAAACCCCCTGGTACGAGCGGGATGATTCCTGAGACATTAAAAATCGTGATTGGTGTTTTATACCTTTTAGCAAAATACTGACTGATTACTGCTACGATAAATGCAGCAGCTAGCGTTGCAATTATGCTATTTATCTCATTTTCGACCAAAAAAAAGTATAAAGCCCACCCTAACATCCCTACACAACCACATTGAAACAATGAATTTTTCGGTACATTAAAAATGACTCCAAAGGCGGCTGAGGCAATGAAACTTGTAATAAGCTGTGCAAACATCCTTCTTCCTCCCCTAAAATCATAAAAGAACAAATGCGACCGATATTCCTGTTCCAATGGCTAAAGCAGTTAAACCTGCATCTGCCCCCTTGGACAGACTGGAAACTAAATGCCCTGCAATTAAATCCCTGACCGCATTCGTAATTAAAAGTCCTGGCACTAGCGGCATCACCGCTCCAATAATTATAGTGTCCAAGTTACTACCCACACCGATTTGGACAAACAACATTGCTACTAATCCCACTACTAGTGAGGCTATAAATTCAGCAAAAAAGCGAACCTCCAATAACCAATGCAAGTAAAGCAGACAAGAAAATCCAAGTCCTCCGGCTATACAAGACCAGATAAAATCACTCCATTGCCCTTGAAACATGATTAAAAAACAACCGCTCGCAATAAAGGCAGCGAAAACCTGAACCCACAAGGGATATCCCATACCTGCCTTTTCAATTTGTTTTAATCGGGAAAAAGCTTCCTGTGGCGTCATTTCCTTACTAGAAATGCTTCGAGATATACTGTTAACAAGCGTTACCTTGTGTAAATCCGTGGAACGCTGGGAAACTCGAATTAATTTTGAGGCTGGGTGCATACCATCCAGAGAAAAAATAATCCCTGTTGGCGTTGAAAAGCTGTGTGAATCCTCGCATCCAAATGCAGCCGCAATTCTGACCATCGTATCTTCTACCCGAGAGGTTTCTCCTCCGTTTTGAAGCATTATTTTCCCCGCAAGCAAACATACATCTATAATTTCATTGTAATGTAACTGATCATTCATTATATCCTCTCCATCACTTTTAACGTACGAGCTTATATCGGGTAACAAACTTACCAGTTTAAATCCATCTCATAATAGCCCAATTTTCATGAAAAGGATATAAAAATATTTCCTCATTTAATTAATTATTTCCACCTATGTCGTTCTGACTGTCTTAGTTCCAGTATTCCCTTTATTCAATGCTAAAACCGCTTAGGTAATTGAATGATTCGTTAGTTCTTAATTGTTCACTAGGAGAGGTATAGATCAGCAACACTTTTTCTACAATAAAAAAGGAATGCGGCACAAAACCTGCATCCCTCTTTATTGTTAGTTATTGCTGACTCTTTTATATTTTGTTAATTTCACCGAGTTTGAATGTACCAGTGCCATGCACTACAATATTGGTACGTTGCACTGGAATTTAAGACGCCAGCATCTACCTCTATAATACTTTTTGAATAAACGCATCTACTGTTTTATTAAACAAACCACTTTCTTCTATAAAAGGGCAATGACAACTATCTTCAAAAATAACAAGTTCAGAATTCGGAATGTTCTTCTCCAAATGTACTCCTGCCGCAACAGGAATGACCTTTTCATGCCTTCCAAAGCAGAGAAGTGTAGGAACGGTAATTTCAGGCAGGAAATCACGATAGTCAACAATTGATTGATCAAATAGGATGGCACTGGCAATGGATGCCGGCATTTTCGTTACTTCCTCAAGCATCCAGTTTACATCCCCTGCAGATAATTCATCTTTAAACATAGATGTAAGAAAGCCTTGTAAAAAGAGGGAACGATTCGTTTGAATCTCAGTCATGAAGGTAATCAATGTGTCGATATCAAAAGCCCCAATATCAAAATCGGGCCATTTAAAATCTGATGCCAATTCATCCACAATTACAATTGAATGGACATTATCCTCGCCGAATTGCTTGAGATAATCCCATACGACGAAAGCCCCCATAGACCAGCCTACTAGTATGACATCCTTTAATCCTTGTTTATCAATGAACGCATGAAGATCTTTTGCATAAACAGAGACCGTATTTCCGTTATGAACGTGGGTTGACTGACCATGGCTTCTTAAATCAAGTAAGATAGTTCTGTACTTCTCTGAAAAGTACGGAAGCTGTCTTGTAAAGAACCGACTACTCATCCACACTCCATGGATAAAAATAATCGGCCTCCCTTGACCCTTTTCTTCATAATATAACTGGACGTCCTTTTCAACCTCAATAAATGCCATCGTATCCCTCCTCCACAACATTTTCACAAAAAATTCCTTCTTAATTATTTATTGCGTTTCATCTTTTAACATTCCTTCCTATAAAAAAATATTGTCAAACTTCATTCTAGAGCTGATAATGAAGTTTAATATTTATTGACACCTTCATCCTGAAAGGACGGAATTTTTCATGAAGAGCTTTTTTAAAAACTATCGATCCTCTTTAGTATTACTCTCTGCAATTATTATTGGTGGGATAGCGGGCGTCGTTTTCGGTGAGAAAACCTCAGTCATACAGCCTCTAGGGGACTTATTTCTAAATCTAATGTTCACAATCATCGTTCCATTGGTATTTTTCAGCATTTCTTCTGCAATTGCTAATATGAGCGGGATGAAGCGTCTCGGGAAAATCATGGGCAGTATTGTTGTCGTTTTTCTGACTACAGCCGCTTTAGCTGCCGTAATTGGTTTTATTGGGACAACTATTATTAATCCTTTGGAAGGCACTGATACGACAGCTATTAAAGAACTGATGGAAAGCAGTTCCTCTGAAGAAACCATTGAAGAAGTTTCTTTCCTTAGTCAACTGGTTAATACTGTAACCGTGTCCGATTTTCCAGAACTGTTTTCTAGAAGCAATATGCTTCAACTTATCGTTTTCTCTGTATTAATTGGATTATCCACCGCACTGGTCGGCGAGAAAGCGAAACCGATTACTGAGTTTTTAACAGCGGGTACAGCTGTTATGATGAAGATCGTAAAAATTGTTATGTACTATGCACCAATCGGACTTGGCGCTTATTTTGCGGCTATTATCGGCCAGCTAGGACCACAGATTTTAGAAGGCTATGCACGTGCCTTCATTCTTTATCTAGTTTTAGCTTTAATTTATTACTTCGGCTTTTTCACCCTATATGCCTTTATCGCCGGTGGGAAAGAGGGAGTTAAACTATTTTGGAAAAATGCCTTCACACCATCTATTACAGCCATTGCTACCTGTTCAAGTGCCGCGTGCATTCCGGTCAATTTGGAAGCCGTCAGAAAAATGGGTGTGCCAAAGGACATCGCAGAGACGGTCATCCCGCTTGGAGCTAACACTCACAAAGATGGTTCTGTATTTGGCGGGGTGTTAAAAATTGTTTTCCTATTCAGCTTATTTGGCAAAGATATGACAAGCATCTCCAGCATTTTAAGTATACTGGCTGTTGCCTTTTTGGTCGGCGCTGTTATGGGGGCCATTCCTGGAGGCGGTATGATAGGAGAAATGTTGATTCTAAGTGTATTCGGCTTTCCTGTTGAAGTTCTGCCGATTATTGCTGTTATCTCCACGATTATCGATGCACCTGCTACACTACTTAACTCAACAGGAAACACCGTTTGCACAATGCTTGTCACACGACTGGTCGAGGGGAAAAACTGGTTAAAACAGGCATTTGTTAAGGAAGATTCTGTGGTGTGATTATCTGATATCGAACTGACTCCAAGACAATCTGGAGTCAGTTTTTTTACTATTTTCAAAAATTGTCTTTCTAGTAGTTTTTTAATCGGCAAGGAGTTCTGTATCCTTACATAGAATTAAAGAATGAGGAGGGATTTAATGTTAAAATGGTTGCCTGCTGTAATCCTTTTCATGGGACTGCTATATATTTTCTTTATACCTGAAGAGCCTTTAGTAATAAAAATTCTTTTCAAGATTATTCCTATGTTATTGATTTTGCTTTATGCCTACACGAAAAATGAGGGAAAACGGACTCGATATCAATTCTTAATTCTTCTCGGTTTACTCTTTTGCATGCTTGGAGACGGCTTGTTGATCTGGTTTGTCATTGGTCTTTCCGCCTTCTTAATCGGTCATCTTTTCTATATTGCCGCATTCCTCAACACATGGAGCTTTTCATGGATCCGATTTGCAAGCATTCTTCCCATTGCTGGTTATTCCACTTGGATAGGCCGTGAAATTGTACTTTCTTTGATTGAAAAAGGTGAAGACAGCCTAATCATTCCTGTCATTTGCTATGTTACGGTAATTTCTCTCATGGGATGGGCGGCATTTATGACCGGAAATGTAGCCGCCATTATTGGGGGGCTGCTGTTCGTCATTTCTGACTCCATTTTATCCTGGAACAAATTTGTTGAAGATATTACCTTTTCTGGCCCACTGATTATGTTAACCTACTATACAGCTCAGTTTTTCATCGCTAACAGCATCAGTTCGAAACCTGCTTTCCTTTCATCGAGCAACCGGAAAAATGGGCGAGCTATCGCCAGCAAATTCTGAGCTAAGCCGTTCCACATGAAACAATTCCCCACAAATAAAAGGCATTCACAGTTCTAATTAAACTGTGAATGCCTTTTTTCATCCATTAATTTTCTTAATGAAAACTACTTTTAAATAGTTACCTTCCTTATAATCCGAACTTGTTTTAAAATCTGCCGGCAATGAAAACTCTTCCATAAGTTCATATTTACCATCCATTTCTCTAAAGGCTGCCTCAATAAAGCTTTTAAATTTCTTCATGTCAAACGTACTGCAGTTGGTTGACGCTATAATGACCCCATTGTTTTCTGTTATGGAAATAGCATCCTTCAATAGATTCGTATAGTCTTTTCCGGCACTGAAGGTGAATTTCTTTGACTTGGCAAAGCTGGGTGGATCAAGAATGACCATATCAAATTTCAGAGCCTTCTTAACTGCATATTTAAAATATTTAAATACGTCCATCACGACGATATTCTGCGTTTCAGGATCTATCTCATTCACACTGAACTGTTCAATCGTTTTCGGTAAACTGCGATTCGCCAGGTCCACACTAGTCGTTTTAGCGGAACCGCCTAAAGCAGCAAATACAGAAAATGCTCCAGTGTAAGAGAACATATTCAGCACGGTTTTTCCTTTTGCATATTTATCTCGAATCGTCCTTCTAACCTCACGCTGATCAAGGAAGACACCGACCATGGCCCCATCATTCAAATAAACAGCGAAACGGACCCCATTCTCCTTGACAAGAAGCGGAAATTCCGGCTGCTCCCCCATAACAAAATCGTCTTCATCTACATATTGACCCTTTGTATCAAAGCGTTTCTTCTGATAAATGGACTTGACCTCGACCGTATTCTGCAGGGCCTTAATGATATAGTCTTTAAACGAATATATCCCTTTGCTGTACCAGCTAATGACGTAGTGACCATCGTAATGATCGATAATTAAGCCGCCAATCCCATCTCCTTCTCCATTGAACAAGCGGAAAGCAGTAGTTTCTGTATCTTCAAAAAATGGCTTTCGGTAATCATACGCTGTTCTGATTTTTTCATTGAAAAATGATTGATCAATTTTATCATTCTCCTTTTGAGTCAATACCCAGCCATAGCCTTTATTCTGTTTCCCATAATACCCCTTTGCTAAAAACCGATTGTTCTCGTCAACCAAACGCACTAAAGATCCCTCATCTTGAAGGTCATTGAGATTGCCAATCGACTCTTTCGCAATCAAGGGAAAGCCTTTGGCGATTTTATTTACAAACTTAGCTTTCACTTTTATATCTATTTCTTTTCCCATATATATCATCCTATCTATGCAATTGCTTTCCTCCCCATTTTACCCTAATCCCTTTATAAATAAAAACCAGCCTGGTTCCTTCTCCAGGCTGGTTTCCTAAAAATCTTTGATTATGATACTTCTAAATGAAGATCTCCTGGTTTTACTTTACCCATCATCTTCAATACTCGATGTAAGGCGAGGGTGATTACAGCTGGCAAGACCATGCCCACCGCCACATAAACCAGGAACGTGTATAACCCTTGCCCTGTAATGATAGCAATCGGGGCAATCAATGAACTTAAGCCCATTCCTCCAAGCTCATACGGTACTTGGAAATCGAATGCCAACGTAGCGATTGGAGCACAAATGATTGCCGCTACAAATGGCGGGACGACATATAATGGTTTTTTGATTAAGTTAGGAAATTGAACTTTCGGCGTAACAACCATCTGTGCAAGGAACCCACCCATATCATTATCTTTATAAGACATGACAGTGAACCCAACAAATTGAACGGTACATCCGATTAAAGCTGCTGCACTAGAAACAGGATCTAACTGTAGGGCTATCGCTAGAGCAGCGGAAGAAGCTGGTGTCATCAATAATATACTCCATACTAATGCAATGACCATGGAACCAATTAATGGAGAACCTTCGACCTGCGCTGTAATTTGACTGCTTAACCATGTCAGGAAAGGTGTCGTAACAAGCGCTAGGCCATATCCAGAAACCCCACCGACAAGTACTGCAGCCAATGGAATGGCCATAATATCCAACTTCGTTTTACCAATTAGACGCTTACCTACATATGTTGCGATTAATGCTGCCAAAACGGCACTTAGTGGCTGACCCGTAACAATCGTAAAGACACCCTCAGCAGTTCTGTTAATGGCAGCGCCACCTACTGCACTTGAAGCCATGGCACTAAAAATAATTAATGAATTTCCTCCTAGCTGATAGGCGATACCTGCTCCTAAAGCTGGGGCTAGTAAGACCTTTGCGGCCCCACCTATTGCCAGGAGGACCTCCCAATCTAAATATCCCCCTATGGATTCAAACAATAACCCGATCCCCAGCGTAACCAAAACTGCATTAGCTATCCCTGTTGATGCCTTGTACATTCGATCGTTGATGTATTCTTTCCTGCTCACTTAATTTCCACTCCTTATTAATTATCAGAATATTCAATTTAATAAATAAAAAAAAATCCCTGTTATTTGGAAGGGTACACCACTTGTTTTTACTTAAGCGTCTTGTTATAAAGTTCACAAGCAAGGCTCAAACAATTCCACATAATCAATCCCACTAGCATAATAAGAGAATAATAATTATGAAGTAGTTCATTTGAATTACTACTCATCTAATTCTCCGCCTCCGATAATGTCTGTTCGTATAATAACATGAATTTTCTGATAATGTAAGCAGTATTTTTATTCTAGTAAAATAAAAACGCTTACAAAAATGGAGTATATATTACTTTTATATACAATTAAATCTAATATTGTATTATTTTAAAATAAATTAATCCTTTTATTATTAAAAACTCTAAAGTATCTGCTTTTCAACCTGAATAGTCAGTACATTATTTCGATATAGGTTTCCAGTATTTACATCTCTTTTAATAAAGAAAGAGAACCCAATTAAATTGGATTCTCTTCTAGGATATGGTTTAAATGTAGATCTTTCATAAAGCTATTTAAAATTCCCATACGCCTAGCTTTTAACTTTTCTTCTATTGAAAACCTTCCAAAGTTGCAAAGGTGTCTCTCAGGAATTGATAAAATAGTTTCTCTGTTGGCATTAACTCCCTTTCAGTTGGAATAATAACACCTACAGCCCTAGTTACGGATGGTTCATCCAACGGCAGTCTAACTGTAAAACGAGGCAAGCTGTCAATCAGAGAGATTTCTGGTATTAAGGTTACGCCAAGTCCTGCTGCCACTAGACCTTTTATAGCATCAGTATCTTTTCCTTCAAATGCAACTTCTGGCTCGAAACCGTGCAGTTTACACGCCTTCATAACAATATCACGTAAAACATACCCCTTAGGATATACGATGAACGGATTTCCTTGAAGTTCATTTAAGCTTAATGACTTCTTCAAGGCCAAAGGATGGCTTTCTGACAAAAGAGCAACTAAGTTCTCAATAAATAGAGTTTCTCCGTGAATTTTCTTTTCGTTCATCGGTAGAGGTCCAATTAAGGCCATATTAATATTTCCTTTTATAACAGAATCGATCAGGTAGCGATATGAACCTTGTTTCAAGGTGAACTTCGCTTCCGGGTAAATCTCTCTGAAATCAGAAATAACCTTTGGCAATATATAGGAAGCTAAACTACTTGGAAAGCCAATACGAATTGTTCCTTTTTCCGGATTTAAGCTCTCAGCCAGCTCACGCTTTGAACGATCAATGATATCCATAGCTTGTTCCATATTCGCTAGAAATGTATGTCCTATAGGCGTCAGCTTAATCTTCCGGCCTTCGCGGATAAATAAAGGCACACCTAATTCTTCTTCTAAGTTATAAATTTGACGGCTAACTGCAGACTGGGCAACATGCAAAGCCACTGCTGCTTCCGTCATATGTTCCCGCTTTGCCACTTCAATGAAATATTCGATTTGTCTTAATTCCAATGTAAGCTCCTTCTTTCATATCAAAACAGCATGTTATTTATCTAATATTCAGATTGTTTCTTTCAAATTTAAATTATATCATGAAATTATCACATAAAAACCTATATATATATTCAAATATATTTTCATGACTTTATTACCAAAAAAGGGGAGAAAAATTAATGTCAACGACACATGAAGTTGAGCAAGAGGAATTACAAGTTGCCAAAGAGTTTGTAAGTCAAGTATACGCACAGGTAAAGGAGCGTAATCCTCACGAAAGTGAATTCCATCAAGCCGTAAAAGAAATATTTCTTTCATTAGTACCAGTATTTTCAAAACACCCTATTTATATGAATAGTGGGATTTTAGAAAGACTCGTTGAGCCAGAAAGAATGATTACCTTCCGTGTCTCTTGGGTTGATGACCTAGGAAATGTACAAGTCAACCGTGGTTTCCGCGTGCAATTCAACAGTGCTATTGGGCCATTTAAAGGCGGTCTACGTTTTCACCCGACAGTAAACTCAAGTATTATCAAGTTCCTTGGTTTCGAGCAAATCTTTAAAAATTCTCTTACAGGACAGCCAATTGGCGGAGGAAAAGGCGGATCTGACTTCGATCCAAAAGGAAAATCAGACGCTGAAATCATGCGTTTTTGCCAAAGCTTCATGTCAGAACTGGCTCGCTATATCGGTCCGGATACAGACGTACCGGCTGGGGATATCGGAGTAGGGGCTAGAGAAATCGGTTATCTATTCGGTCAGTATAAAAAGATTCAAGGAAGCTACCATGCGGGTGTTTTAACTGGTAAAGGCATAAGTTACGGCGGAAGCTTAGCCCGTACAGAAGCGACTGGATACGGGACGGTTTACTTTGTCGAAGAAATGCTAAAAGACAAAGGATTACAGTTCCATGGTAGCACAGTTGTTATTTCAGGATCAGGTAATGTATCCATTTATGCCATTGAAAAAGCTACACAGCTGGGCGCTAAAGTTGTTGCATGCAGCGACTCTAATGGCTATATATATGACAAAAATGGTCTGAACCTAGATACAGTTAAACGTTTAAAAGAAGTAGAAAGAAAACGTTTGAGTGAGTATGTCGATGCTCATCCCGAAGCTGAATACAATGAAGGAAGCTACGGAATTTGGTCTGTACCATGCGATATCGCCCTTCCTTGTGCAACACAAAATGAAATTGATGAAGAAGCAGCAAAATTGCTTGTTAAAAACAACGTGAAAGCAATCGGAGAAGGTGCTAACATGCCATCAACTCTTGAGGCTATTGACGTATTCCTTAATAATGGCATCCTTTTCGGACCAGCCAAAGCCGCTAACGCAGGTGGTGTTGCCGTTTCTGCACTTGAAATGGCCCAAAACAGTGCTAGAATGCCTTGGACATTTGAAGAAGTCGATACAAAACTACACGGTATCATGAAAAACATTTATAAAAACAGTGTAGAAGCAGCCGAAGCATACGGTGAACCTGGTAACTTAGTTGTCGGAGCCAACATTGCTGGATTCCTAAAAGTAGCAGATGCTATGCTGACTCAAGGCATACTCTAATAATAAGTTAAATTTCAGGAGGCGGTCCCAACATGGGCCGCCTTATTTTTTGTACAAGAGTAATTACATCTTCTGCAGGTAATCGTTCATTTCAATCCGTGCTGAATAACCTTAAAATCCTCTTTCCACTACTTAAGTCCCTAAACGTAAAAAGTTCACATCCTAATAGTAGTGAACGTTAAATTATAACCGTTCAATATATTCACCTGTAGCATGATTTAAGAGGTTACAACTGATTAATATGAACTTTGTATGGTTAGCCGCCACATTAGCATCAAACTAACTTGGTTGTTGAATCATTGATCTACAAAAAGAGTGCCGGAAAAATTCCGACACTCTCACTAAAACTGTTATTCTTTAGTAACTAATTTCAATGGAACAGATATGGTTTCGTCTACCTTTTCACCTTTTAAGACTTTTTCGGAGGCATTAACCGCTTCTTTACCGATAAGAGCCGGTTGCTGAGCGATCGTCGCTTTTAGCTCACCGTTTTCAACAGCCTTTAAAGCATCATCGTTTCCATCAAAGCCAACAACAATGATGTCTTTACCAGCTGCTTTGATTGCTTCAATAGCTCCTAGAGCCATTTCGTCATTATGAGCGAATACCCCTTGAATGTCCTTTTTACCTTGTAGGATATTTTCCATAACGTTAAGACCTTTTGTACGGTCAAATTCTGCCGTTTGACTTGTCAGCACTTCTAATTGCTTGTCAGCAATATTGTGGAACCCTTTCCCACGTTCCCGAGTTGCAGATGCACCTGAAACCCCTTCTAGCTCCACTACTTTTGCGTTTTCGCCAAGCTCTTTAACTAGGTATTCTGCAGCTAATTCTCCACCAGCCACGTTATCGGAAGCGATGAATGTTTCGATATCCCCTTCTTCAGAAGAACGATCAATTGTAATAACAGGAATACCCGCTTCGTTTGCTGATTGAACAGCTGAAGAAATTGCGCTTGAGTCTGTTGGATTAACAAGAAGGATATCTACTTTTTGAAGAATTAAATCTTCAATCCCACTAATTTGTTTAGCTGTATCGTCCTGTGCATCAACAACTGTAACTTTCATGCCCTTTTCTTTTGCTTCTTTTTCAATACCATCTTTTAAAGAAACGAAGAATGGATTGTTTAACGTTGAAATACTGACTCCGACTTTCACGTCTTCCATAGAGTCTTTGGTTTCTTTTTTATCATCTTTTTGACCCGAATCCATTGAACAGGCAGCTAACACCATTAAAGAAAGAATCATGAACAACGATACTATTTTTTTCATTGATTACACCTCAACTTATGATTTTTTACGGTCAAGTAAAACCGCAACTAATATAACTGCACCTTTTACCACTTGTTGGTAAAAAGAAGATACACCTAGTAAATTCATACCATTATTCAAAGTACCGATAATCAGAACACCGACTAGTGTACCGAACAACCTGCCTTTACCGCCTGAAAGGCTTGTTCCGCCAAGCACTACCGCAGCAATGGCATCCATTTCATAGGATTGACCAGCTGTTGGTTGTGCCGAATTCAAACGGGATGTTAAAATGGCACCAGCAATCGCTGCCATAGTACCTGCCAGCCCGTAAATGGCTACTTTTACTCGATCTACTTTAATCCCAGATATACGGGAAGCCTTTTCATTTCCACCAATTGCATACGTTTTACGGCCAAATGATGTTTTATGAAGTAGGAACCATAGAATAAAGAAAGCAATAATCATCACAACCGCTGGAACCGGCAGCCCAAGGAAGTATCCTCTCCCAAGCATTTGGAACAGTTCTGAATCACCAATTCCTGTAATTGGCTTTCCATCTGTATAGACGAGCGTTAATCCACGGAAAATTGTCATCGTAGCCAGCGTCACAATGAAAGGTGCCATTTTCCCTTTTGAAACAAGAATTCCATTAATTACACCCATTAGTGTACCCAGTAGAACTCCTACTAATATTGCTAAAATTGGATCTAATCCTGAGACCATCATTCCAGCCATAAGTGCGCTGGATAGAGCCAGTATGGAACCAACGGACAAATCTATTCCACCTGTTAAAATGATAAAGGTCATCCCAAATGCAATAAGCGCATTAATAGAGGTTTGACGCAATAAATTCAAAATATTATTTGGTTCCATGAATGATGGATTTAAAACAGTTATTACGATAAATAATAAAATCAAGGCGAGTAACGGACCAAATTTCTGCCAAATCCCGCTTTTCCCTGTAGCCTCAAGTTTCATCCTAGTTCCCTCCTGTCGCCAATGCCATAATTTTTTCTTGTGTTACTTCCTGCTTTTTCAGTTCCCCGGCAATTTTACCTTCATGAACAACAAGGATTCGATCACTCATCCCAACGATTTCAGGGAGCTCTGACGAAACCATAATAATGGCGATACCGCGCTCTGTTAATTCATTCATCAATTCATAAATTTCACGTTTAGCTCCAACATCAATTCCCCTGGTCGGCTCATCCATAATCAATACTTTAGGCGAAGTGCCAATCCATTTGGCAATAACCACCTTTTGCTGATTCCCACCGGATAAATTACCGATGATCGTTTCTGTAGAGGATGTTTTCACGTGAAGTCGCTTGATCATCATCTCTGCAAATTTTTTCTCATCTTCCGTTTTTACGAGTCCACTAGGAGCAAAGCTTTTTAAATTCGGCAGGCCGATATTTTCCCGTACTGAAAAGTCCAGGATCAAGCCCTCTTCTTTACGGTTTTCCGTGATGAAAGCTAAACCGTAGCGAACTGCATCCGTTGGTTTTCGTATGGAAACTTTCTTACCTTCAACAGTAATCTCACCGCTGTCTATTTGATCAACCCCGAAAAGGGCACGCATTATTTCTGTTCTACCGGCTCCCATTAATCCGGCCACGCCCACAATCTCACCTTTTCGGACAGCGAAATGGATATCTTCAAAAAGCCCCTTTTTAGTTAGTCCTTTTACATCAAGGACTACTTCACCTAGATGGGCTTCACGATGAGGGAAACGATCCTCTAGCTCCCGGCCAACCATCTTTTGAACAACTTCATCGAAAGTTGTATCTTTAATTCTTTTCGTATCGACAGTTTTTCCATCACGCATCACGGTGATTCTGTCGCAAATGGCAAAGATTTCTTCCATTCGGTGAGAGATGTAAACAAGAGACACGCCTTTTTTGGTAAGGCCCTTCATCACTTCAAAGAGCTTCTCGATTTCTCTATCAGTTAAGGCCGCGGTTGGTTCATCCATGATGATGACTTCGGCATCCGTCATAAGCGCTTTAGCAATTTCAATCATCTGCTGTTCTCCAACGGAACAAAGCCCTGCTTCCTTATCAAAAGGAAGGGAAATATTAAGCATTTTAAAGATCTCATTTGCCCGCGCTTTCATTTGTTTATTTCTTAGGACACCGAAGGCATTTACCATTTCCCTGCCGATAAATAAATTCTCTAACACCGTCATTTCCGGCCAAATATTCAATTCCTGACGGATAAAGGCCATTCCCGCTTCTTCCGCTTCCTTTGAATCCTTAAATGAGGTTTCTTTACCATTAATTTCAATAGTCCCTTGATCATGCTTATGCAGCCCGGTCAAAATGTTCATCAAGGTCGATTTTCCGGCTCCATTTTCTCCCATAAGTGCGTGGACTTCTCCAGCCTCTAAAGAAAACTGAACGCCTTCCAATACCTTGTTTTGACCAAATGCTTTATAAATATTTTTCATTTCAATTTGCATGCTCTTCACCTCTTTTATTTAAAAAAATACTCCAGACTGCAAAATGCAGTTTGAATACGGCGTCGTTTCTCCTGTACGGATTACTGCCTTTGCTTTACTTGTCAGCCTTTTAAAATCCTCATGGGAAACATATTCAATCGCATTTCCGAATTGCTGTTCCATATATT
The DNA here is from genome assembly GCF_001273755.1 of Peribacillus butanolivorans. Taxonomy (GTDB): domain Bacteria; phylum Bacillota; class Bacilli; order Bacillales; family DSM-1321; genus Peribacillus; species Peribacillus butanolivorans. Next base: position 66,861 of record NZ_LGYA01000005.1, on the reverse strand, counting down.
GATGCTGCTTTGAATTCTTCTCCTTCACCTCAGTGGCGGCAATCACTTTTTCGACTACCATATCTTCATGAACGGCACGAACAACATCTTGAAATGAAGGCGTTCCAGGTATTAAGGCTAGATCTATTTTAAGCACTCCTGAAGGTACCGGGAGGCCGCAATCACCTATGACAATATAATCCGTATGCCCAAGGTCAACAAGAACTTTGGCTATTGAACTATTGATGATTCCATGACGTTTCATTCTTCAAAGCTCCTTTCGACTTCTTCCCTTGTCGGCATACCTCCTTGAGCTCCTAACTTCGTAACAGAAATAGAGGCAGCCCGGTTTGCGAATAACAGACAGTCGTCAAAACTTTTTCCTTCTGCAACAGCAACCGCGAGTGCAGCATTAAATGTATCCCCTGCACCTGTTGTATCGACTGCTTCAACCACAAAGCTTGGGACAACCTTCTCTTCATGCCCGTCAAAATAACGGACGCCATTTTTACCTTCTGTAATAAATAATTTATTTGGATACTCTGTTAAAACTTCCGTCCGGTCTCTTCCACCGAATAGTATTTCGAATTCATGTTCATTCGGTGTAATGAATGATGACTGTTGAATAACAGCCTCGCTTATCTTACGTGCAGGTGCTGGGTTTAAAAGTAATCTCTTTTGGAGTTTTTCACATAATTCAGCAAGGTATAAAACAGTTTCCTCTGGTATCTCCTGCTGAACCATGACGATATCTGATTCCTCGATGATTTTTTTCGCTTTTTGTACATATTCAGGAGTGATGGAATCATTTGCTCCTTTAACGACAATAATGCTGTTATCACCTTCTGAAAGGGTAATGTGAGCTGTACCTGACATAGCACCTGTAACCGGTTCCACATACTTCGTGTTTACCTGATTTTTTTTCAGGTTTTCTAAGATGATCTCTCCATAAAAATCATCTCCTACACATCCAATCATTGTTACTTCCGCACCAAGACGAGCTGCGGCCACGGCCTGATTGGCCCCTTTTCCTCCAGGAACTGTTATAAAAGAATCTCCTAGAACTGTTTCCCCTGCTATAGGACGCTTAGCTGATGTTACCACTAAGTCCATTGAAGAACTTCCTACTACTGCAATTTTTATCATGGCTTCTCCGCCTTCCTTCTCGTTGTTTGTCTTTCCACAAAAGAAACTGGAAGCTTTTTGTGCGTTTCTTCTATCTTTTCCTGATTGATCTTTTTAATTAACAGTTTTGCTGCTTGTGCCCCCATCTCATAGGCGGGCTGGCGAATTGTCGATAGCGGAGGATGTAATAACGCTGTGAATGCGATATCATCGTAACCTATCAATTGAATATCTTCAGGGATTCTTATTCCCCTTTTCAAGATTTCTTGTAGGGCGGCTGCTGCAACAATATCATTACAGGCAATGATTCCATCTGTCTCCGGATACTGCTCAAACAACTGTCTCGCACAAATTTGTCCACCTTGAAGGGTAAGAGATGAATCCATGACTTGGACATTCACTTCCGCTTGCTCCAATTCTTCCAATGCTGCAATGTACCGTTCATAAACAGGCTTTATTTCGACTGGTCCCCTGATAAGGACGATGTTTGTGCTACCTCGATCGAGCAATACACGAGCTGCCAATTTACCGCCTGTTTTTTGATCCGAATAGACGGCTGGTAACTCCTCTGCTGTACGATCAAGAAGGACAACAGGAATTTCTAGATTATCAAAATTTTCATTTGTCTCTTCACTTGTTGATGCAATCATGCCCACTACATTATTCTGTAGAAAGGTGTCAATATATTCTATTTCCTTATCTCGCTTTTCATCGCTATTCCCAAATATTAATCGATATCCAAATTTCTGCAGATAGTCCTCAACGCCCCTTGCCATTTCTGGAAAGAAGGGATTAGTAATGTCAGGTAAAATCAAGCCAATCAATTTAGATTTACGTTTATAGAGGGATCTTGCCACTTCATTCGGTTTATAATTTAACTTTTCAACAGCTGCCATGACCACTTTCTTTGTGTCTTCATGTGCATATCCGCTGCCATTCATCACTCTTGAAACCGTTGCCACGGAAACTCCCGCTTCCTTTGCAACATCCCGAATAGTTGCCAATATATCCACCTCAATATATTATGTGTAACCGTTTACATATTTAGCTTATCACCAATTCATATGGACGGCAAGTCCTATTCCACAGATATTCATTAGGTAATTTGAACCAAAAAGCATAACACAATCCTTTCTTAGGTATACATTTGATGAATAATGAACATAAAGGTTCCTTTCACATCTCTAGTTATGAAAACAAAAAATTCGAAAAAGCTGGCTCAAATATCTGAGCCAACTTTACATTTAAAGTGTGTTTGCAGGTAACTTTTCGTAAAGAGCATTATTTACATACCCAAACTCAGATGCATGCGGACGATCTTCGCCATCACTATATCCGTATTGAAGCATACGGTTTCTGTTCAGACAGAGTTTGGTTAATTTAGGTGCAAAGAAATTGAATGTCTCGAAACGATCCTGCAATTGTGGGAATTTTTGCTGATGTGTAAGGATTGCTCGAGCGACACCTTCCCAAAAGACATTCTCATCCAATAGGTTCCTTCTCATAAGAAGTGTGGACAAGTAACGGAAATGACAGATAAATAGTCCCGTGAAAATGAATTGAACCAGTCCCTCCGGAGCTTCGCTTCTTAGTACCTTTTTTAGATTATCAGGAAGCATACTTAATTCAGGAAGCGGCTGATCACTGATATTTACATCATCTACAAAATCCTTGATTGCCAACCGGTGCGGTTTATAATCCTTCAATACTAAAATTGTATTTTGGCCATGCGGTGAGAAGACAACCCCATACTGATAGATAAAATGTAACAATGGTGAAAGAATGACGTCGAATAATTGGGCTGTCCAGGCCTCCGTAGTTAATCCGGATTTTTCAATCAGGCTTTCCACATACGGCTTTCCTTCGTGGTCCACATGCAAAAGGGATGCAAGTGTAATAGGCTTCTCGCATTCTTCCATATAACTGTATATGCTTTCTCTCCAAATACCGCCTAGCATCTCTAAATATTGATATGGTACATTCTTTAGCTTAGAAAAATATGGGTGATCCACATTTAAACTGGCCACCTCACCAGGAAGTACTACTTTACATTCTTCCTTTAAGAACGAATCATTATTGTAAATGTTCTTAATATACTCTGTGATTTTTGGTGCAATGACAGTACGCTCTGCTGGTAATCCACGGTAGACCAACGTATTTAAAATGCTCATTGGTAGCTTGACGTGATGTTTGTTCTTATTCGAAACATTAACAAACGTCCGAATCGATTGCTGTGGAAGATACTCATCAGGGCCGTTTCCTAAAGCTACAATCAGACCTTTAGCCAAATCATCGGTAAAATTCTGAATGATTACATTCTTCCATTGCCATTCATGGATTGGCAGGTAAAAATAGTCTTCTTCCTTTAACCCTTTCCCTGCCAATCTGTTTGCAAATACTTTTCGGGTTTCATCATCTAATTCATTTTCCATCAATTGCTTATAGGATAACGTTTGGATGGAATTGAATGCACCCCTTGTTTTATGAACGGCAATCCATGATAGCTGAATTTTCTCCTGATTTTCTGGAGCGAATTTCAAGTAATCATCATAACCGAATCCAATTCTTCCCTTGTTATAGGCAATCCAAGGGTGACCGCTCATTTCTCCTTCAAGTAGCGCATAGTCCAGTTCGACTAAATCATCCGCGTTTTGTTCCGGTTTAGATAGTAATTGCAGGTCTGCAATCAACGTATGATGGAACTCTTTGATTAAATGGCCCGTTGTTTCTGCAGTCATCCCGATTAACGGCTGAAGGTCCAAAATGAATTGAATGGCATCATTTGCTTGTCTGGTTTGTTCTGCTTCAAATACTTTAATCGATTCAGCCTGTACATCATAACTGTCAAAAAGACGAGGCAAGGCTAAAAATTGATAAGATTTTTCCTCATTTATCTTTAACTCATATAAGTTTCCTGCTACATCTTCGTTCAAGACAGCTGGATGGATTATATCTTCATACATATACTCGGAAATCATTTTAGCGAGCAAGTTTTGGTTTACTATCGACCAATTTTTTTCTGTAACCGCCTTTTCCACTTCATTTATGAACTGCATACATTGACTCCCTTTCTTTCTATTAATAGGCCATGACTGGTGCTTTTACACGGAATGATTGAAAAGCTCCTTTTGGTTCAGATGGATAAATCTCTTTTCCTGCTAATTGATTAATAATAATGGAGTTCCGGAATGCCCCTAATCCTAAATCAGGTGCGCCCACGCCGTGCGTATGTATCTCGCCATTCTGAATAAAAAGATGATTTGGTGTAGATACGGTCGTACCAACTCGATAGTCTTTAGTAATTTCAAGTCTGCCGAACTCATCGCGGACTATGAGGTCTTCCATACTGTCAAGGAATGCCGGCACGGTTGATTTGTAGCCAGTACCAAAAACGACCGCCTCTGTGTTCACATCAAATTCGCTTTCTTCCACCCACTGTCGACATTTCAATGTCCAGCCATTTTCAGTTGGCTTTACGGCTGCAACTTCTGTCATTGCCCTAAGTTCAATGGCAAGTTCTGCATTTCCAATAGACTTTTCATACATTTTGTCAAAGATCGCAGCAATTGTCTTCGCGCTGATTCCTTTATACAACAGATCCTGTTTTGGCAGAATGTCATCTTTCTTTTCCTGAGGCAGCCGGTAAAAGAAATCTAGGTAATCTGGAGTGAAGTATTCCAACCCAAGTTTTGAATATTCCATAGGAAAAAAACCTTTGGATCTTGTATACCAGTTTAGCTGGTAACCATGGTTCTCCTGCTCATTCAGTAGGTCTTCAAATACCTCGGCCGCACTCTGTCCGGATCCGACAACTGTTATGGATTTTTTCTTTAAGACATTTTCTTTATTCCGTAAATAATCGGCCGAATGCAGGATGCTCTCTCCCATATATGGACTAAATGCAGACGGTACAGCTGGAGCACTGCCAATTCCCATGACTATATGACGGCTATAATAGACTTCAATCTGTTGAGTTTTTTCATCTCTCACACTGATCTGATAGAAAGATTCCTCTTGATCCTTAATATACTCCAGCGCCTCTACCGCTTTTCCAAAACAGCAGCTATCAAGTTGATTCGCAGTCCAGCGGCAATATTCGTTATATTCTTTTCGCGGAATCAAGAATTTTTCAAGGAAGTAGAAATGATAAAGCCGGTCATGTTGCTGTAAATAATTCAAGTAACTATATGGGCTTGTCACATCTGCCATGCTAACTAGATCAGCAAAGAATGGTACCTGCAGTGTCGTCCCTTCAAGCAACATCCCTTCATGCCAATTAAATTCCTGCTTTTTCTCAAAAAAGACGGCATTTAGCTCCGGGGTTTTCTCTAAAAGGGCCGCAAGTCCAAGGTTAAAGGGACCTATCCCGATTCCAACCACATCATAGATAGATTGTTGCTTCTCCATACTTCCACTTCCTCTCGAAATTCTCCCGCGTACATGACATAAGTAATCCTGTTTTGTCAGGGAGTTCAATCTCTTTAATTGGGGTAAAGCCGCATTTTTCAAATAAATGAATCATCTTTGCATTCCGGATATCCGGTTCTGCCATCACTTTGTTTGTGGTAGAAGTCAGTAGTTGGAATTTCACCATTGCACGTAAAAATGGCAAAGCTAGTCCTTTTCCAAGATACTCGGGATCACCAATGAGTAAATGAATACCCTGGTCACCCTCCTCAGCCTCATAATATTTTTCAATGATATCGCCTTTTACCCAATACGACTCCCAATAGCTCATTGGGATCTCGTCCAGGCAACCCAAGTATAGTGTTTGGTGTGTATCAGCCAACGCTTTCTGCAAATGAACAGCAAATTTTTCTTTTGAAAAATTCAAGTTCCAGTAGGGGATCACATGATCTTCGTGCATCCAACTATGCAGAGTATCAATATCCCGCTCAAATTCCACTTTGACAAAAGAAAGCTGCTGATTATGGTCTTTCAGCTTTTCTTCATAACTATTTTTCATAGGTGGCTAAAACCCCCTGCGCGAACGGATTTTCAATGGTCGTATAAACTGACTGTGTCTCAAGTGAGCCAACAAGCTCGTCCATATCATGAAAACGCGTCAGTAAATTGGCTTTACAAGGTAGTTCTTGTTCATAAAGCAACCTCGAGACAACTCGGTTCAATCCTTCATCTTTGCCTTCCTTACCACTAGATTCTAGTTGTTCCTGAACGAGCTGTAATAGTGTCTGCTCTGATGCTAATCCTTCCGTACCAAAATTGTTGATTATGCCTAATAAGTGATTAAAGAAGAAATAGTATTGAAGTCTTTCTTCAGCAACTACATCAGAACAAATTGTGAAGCTTTTTTCACTTAGTTCAGGCAGGATGCTCATCAGCCGGTCTACTTTTGATTCACAATAGTAATACCCTTGATTATCTCGATAATAAAAAGTGGATGGGTACCCATTTTGAAGCTGGATAATTGAATTTTGTTGATGGGCTTCTAGAACAATTCCATACTCTTCAAACAGCCAAAGCATCGGTTTTAGTGTCATTGAAAGATACGTATTAAACCAATCCTTACTTACTTCTTCAGTACTACGGTTTTCTTCTTCTGCTAATTTTCGGATGATCGCTCCAAGCCTTGATGGTGCACCATAGGCATTGTCCTGACATAGACCTGCAATCAGGCTTGCTTGTTTATTGTTTTCATAGAAAGGATTTTCCCGAATATCAACATCAAAACCTGAATCTTGTTCAGTTGTTTTGATTGTTAGATAAGCAGGGTCCTTTATGACGCGGAAGGACGGGTGCTGCTTTCTTAAATCATCGCCCACTTTGGAATCTATTAATTTCGCGATTTCAACACCACGATCGAGTTCTTTTTGCAGATTTGCACGTAACGAGTTTGTGATTTTAACCGGAACGGAAAACTTATACATATATTTCGATGTAGCACTATAGACTGTTCTGAATGAAGAAGTGGCCGTGAATTTTTTCCCAAGCGGGCCTGCATAGATTAGTAGTCCTAGCTCAATTAACTTCTTGACTTCTTCTTTTTCGACTAGTTCTTTTGCCTGAAGCGGGTGCCCTGGAATAATGATATATGGGCTTTCTTTTTTGCAATACGTGTCACGGAATCCACTGGAAATCTCCAAATCGCCGGCTAATTCCTGTTTAATGATCTCACTTGCAGATATGACTTCACTAGAGTCTTGGATGACAATCGATGAATCTGCTAGGAAGTAATGAAGCTGGAACTCCCCTTTTAATTCTGGTGAATAGTTCCATTCATCCCTATCTGATATTCCCTGCTTACTTTTCGGTGTTGGATGGAACAAGTGACCAAATAGAAGGGACTGTTCTGCTTCGATGTATGTAAAGTCAGGACTTTGAAGTGCATCAAAGTCTTCTCTCCGTGCTTCCACATAGCGTTGAATATTTTGGCTACTTAGGATGACACGCAACATCAATTCATCTTCACTATCTGTTCGGCCCTGTTCATTTAATAATTCTTTAGACACGGCTGAAACCATTGTCACGTAGTCTAATTCACGCACTTGTTTGGACGCCGTTTGGTAGTAAACCGGGAAGGATATAATATGACGCCCCGTTTCCGACCAATACTTTAGTGGAACAAGCAATGCAATATCTTGGGATGCAAGATTACTGACTAATAAAGAAGTCGGTACAGTACCCTCCAGTTCAGGCCAGTTCTTTGTTTCTTCTAGACTGCAATTCCCAGTTTCTCGGAAATAACAATTCAGAAAGCTTTGCATCGTCGCCCGTTCAGCTATTTGCTTACTATTCATCATCATTCCTCCATCATCTTGAACATTTCACCTAATACCCGAATCTCATCTATGATTTCCTCTATGTGTTCAAGCTTTGTCATTGGATTCAATAGAGTCATCTTTAAATAAACCTGTCCATCAAAACGAGTTTTTGCCAAAAATGCACGTCCGCTCTTTAGTAATTCTTGCTGAATCTGTTTATTTAGAAGATTTACTAATTGATCACTTTTTCCTTCGGGATTATAACGAAATATAACTGCATTCAATTCGGGATTTTTATTTAATACGCTGAATCCTTCTGCTTTATTGATCTTCGCAGCCACTTCGCGTGCAAGATGACAAGTATAGTCAATCATTTCAGCAAATGTATCGAGTCCAACAACCTTTAATGACATCCAAAGCTTCAACGCGTCGAATCTTCTTGTCGTTTGAATCGATTTATTGACTAAGTGGACCATCCCCTCCTCTTCATCTTCCTGTGGATTCAAGTAATCGGCGTGATGCTGGATATATTGAAACGAATTGCGGTCGGAGACAAGAAAGGCACCGCAACTGATTGGTTGATAGAATAATTTGTGAAAATCAACCGTAATTGAGTCAGCCAGTTCAATTCCATTGATTAATTCTTTGAAATCCCGACTTAAAATCATCGCTCCGCCATAAGCGGCATCCACATGCAGCCATAACCCTTTTTCCATTGCAGCTGCAGACAATTCATGTAATGGATCTATAGAACCAAAATCCGTTGTTCCACATGTGGCAACAATCGCAAATGGAAGTAAATCCTGCTCCTCTAAAATCATAAGCTGACGATTCAATTCATCTATAGAAAGACGGTGATTAGAATCCGTTTTAACCGTTATTACCGCCTGTTCACCAAGCCCTAGCTGTGCCGCGGATTTACGAACCGTAAAGTGGGCAGCCTCCGAGCATAAAATCCGCAGTTTTTTTGCTTCGGTTGGCAGACCATGTTGCTGTACATCTATATCCCAGACACGCTTACAATAGGCGTCTCTCGCCAATAACAGTCCCATATAATTAGATTGGGTTCCACCGCTTGTGAAAATCCCGTCCGCTTTATCAGAAAAACCTACCTGAGTGCACAACCAATCTATTAAACGCTCTTCAATAAAGGTTGCGGTTGAGCTTTGATCCCAGGAATCCATTGATTGATTTAGAGTACTGATAATCATTTCGGCAGCCACTGCAGGTATGAGTGTCGGGCAATGCAAATGTCCGATACAGGTAGGGCTGTGTACATTGATGCTGTCATTAATAACAAACTCAGCTAGTTCAGCTGCGACACCTTCCAATGTCTCCCCTTTTATAGAACCAAGGGATAGCTCATTTAATCTCGCTTCTATTTCATGCGGTTTTTTCCCAGAATACGGCTGATTATTCTCTTTTAAAAAGTCGGTAAGTCTTTTTTCGATGATTTTTAAAGAATCGGTGTAATTATTGAAACCGGCCTCGTTATTCAAGAAAAATGGAGAATAAGCAAAATTAGTTTTATTAATCGTTTCAATCATTTATTCTTCACCCTCTTGCAACAGCTGCACGAACAGCTTCTTCAAAAATTGCAGTAGCTTCTCGAAGCTGGGATTCCGTTACGATTAATGGAGGCAAAAACCTCACGACGCTACCATGTCTGCCACCGACTTCTAAGATTAATCCTCTTTGGAAACATTCCTGTTGAATGGTGCTGGCAAGTTCAGAATTAGCCGGATAGCTTCCATTCGAGTTTTGCGGTTCTAAATGGTTAACCAGTTCAACACCGACCATCAATCCCCGGCCTCTAACATCCCCAATTTGTTGGATATCTTTTTGCAAATCTTTAAGAATATTCTTTAAGATTTCTCCCATTTTAGCTGCATGCTCCACAAGATTTGTTTCTTTCATGAACTTTAAAGTTGCTGTTCCTGCTGCCATTGCCAATTGATTTCCGCGGAACGTACCAATATGAGCACCCGGAGACCATAAATCCAGATCTTTGTTATAAATCACGACGGATAATGGAAGGCTGCCACCTATTGCTTTTGATAGTACAAGAACATCTGGAATGATTCCTGCATGTTCGAAGGCAAACATTTTACCTGTTCGGCCGATACCTGATTGAACTTCGTCGATAATTAATGGAATGCCTCTCTCTTTTGTAATTCTCCTGATCTCCTTAAGCCACGGAATTGGTGCTGGAATGGAACCTCCCTCACCCTGTACTGCCTCTAAAATCATTCCTGCAGGTGCTAATAATCCAGACTCAGGATCGTTCAACAAGTTTTCGATATACTGGCTACTAATTTTGTGACTTTCCTCTCCGCCAATTCCAAATGGGCAGCGATACTGGTATGGATATGGTAGGAAATGCACGTCTGGCATTAACCCTTGAACTTTTTCCTTTGGTTTTGTATTACCGCTAATTGACATGGTCGCATGTGTTGCTCCGTGATAAGCACCTTGGAAAGATAAAATGCTTCGGTTGCCTGTAGCTGTTTTAACTAATTTAAGTGCCGCCTCAATAGCATCTCCGCCAGTAGGACCACAGAATTGAATCTTTGCATTTTTTCTGAATTCTTCAGGCAGACATTCAAAAATTTCATCAACAAACTGCTCTTTGATTGGCGTAGTAAAGTCCAATGTATGTAAAGGTCGTTTAGCTTTTAGAACATTTTCCATTTCTTCTAGCACAGCCGGGTGATTGTGTCCGAGCGCTAATGTTCCAGCACCGGCAAGAAAATCAATATATTTTTTTCCGTCCATGTCTGTTAGGTATATTCCCTCCGCCTGATCGATGGCCATAGGTAATCTTCTAGGATAAGATCGAGCATTTGATTCCCTTGTGTTTTGTTGTTCCAGTAATTGATCATTTTTGGTAAGTGTGGTTGTTCCCATAATGAGCCTCCCTGTATATTAATTAATTGAGAATAATTATCATTATCACACAATTCATTCTAATGATAATGATAATTATTCTCAATAAGTAAATCCGCTCATTTTTCTTCTAATAAATTCCAATAATGTTAAACAGAGGTTAAAAATGGTATTTAAATGGTTGTAACTAGGATATTCTGTTCATTTTATGACCTGGAAATTTTTCTTAAGGTTTAATTAAGATTATATAAATAAGCTTGACCTAGATAAAAACACAGAAAAGGAGGAACAAAAATGAATGGTTTGAAAGGCAGGCGTGAACTCAAACATGCAATTACCAAAGCGGATTGTTATCTATTAAGAAATAACCTACAGAACTTTATGAAGCTTGATCCCCATGGACATGATGGAAAGTATTTAATTCGCAGTGTCTATTTCGATAACTTTGACAATAAAATACTAAGGCAAAAAACAGAGGGCTTCTATCATAGAGATAAATTTAGAGCCAGACTTTATGATTATGATTCCGACTTTATTAACCTAGAAAAAAAGAGTAAGCGGGATAATTTAACCTATAAACAGAAATGCAGGCTCTCTGCTGAGGAATATGAACGAATTCGTTTAGGGGATATAGAATGGATGTTTGGGGATTCAAGGGATTTACTTCGAGATTTATATATTCAAATGACCCTTTTTCAGATCAAACCGACAACCGTCGTGGACTATGAAAGAGAAGTCTTTATCTATGAATATGGAAATGTCTAAATTTTGGGATACCCTTTTTTATTTCATTAGTTAATACCCTCTATTTATTTCCCAACCAAATGAATCTACGTACAAAAATAATTTCTTTCCCTATTATTCTTTATTTCTATAAAAGTTCACGAAAAAAACCAAAAATCAACTTGGACAGACGCCAAAAAAAAAATCTAAAAAAATAAATACCTTGATTTCCTACTAATATGATTAACCACGTTCCAAGCGCCTTTTCATAACTTTTCATAACACTTTCTTGAGCTTATTCCTCCCTCTTCTTGACTTAACAAACTGCTCTCATCGATTATTTTTAAACTTATAATTACCCTTATTTGGTATAAAATAGTAAAATAGAGAGAGGATTTGAACCTCTATTCAGAGAGACTGGTTACTTGTTTATTATTTTTATATACGGGGTAAAGATTTCCATCATTAATTTTCCGATTGTCCATTACCAATCTTGTCAAAACGTGTCGGTGTCAGGGGGGGAACGAATGAAAAGAAATCATACAATGATGCAATTTTTCGAGTGGCATCTTGAAGCAGATGGCTCTCATTGGGACAGATTGAAGTATGAGGCTTCCAAGTTGAAAGATATAGGAATTGACTGTGTTTGGCTTCCGCCAGTTACAAAAGGGCAATCCGTAGGGGATAACGGCTATGGAATTTATGACGGATACGATTTGGGTGAATTCGACCAAAAAGGATCCGTTCGAACCAAATACGGAACAAAAGAGGAATTGCTTCAAGCAATAGCTACATGTCATAACTACGGTCTTTGCGTGTATATCGACCTAGTTATGAACCATAAGGCTGGAGCTGATGGAACTGAAAAATTTGAAGTCATTGAAGTCAACCCGGACAACCGGATGGAAGACATTTCAGAACCATTTGAAATTGAAGGTTGGACAACATTCGATTTTCCAGGCCGTAATAATCAATACTCTGATTTTAAATGGAACCATACTCATTTTAATGGAACGGACTATGATGCCGGAAACGACAAAATGGGTGTGTACCGGATAACAGGGGAAAATAAACATTGGAATAAGCATGTTATTGATGAATTTGGTAATTACGATTACTTAATGTTTGCGAATATCGATTACAGTCAGCCAAAAGTTCGCCAGGAGATGATTAGCTGGGGAAAATGGATGGTCGACACGTTAAAATGCGATGGTTTTCGATTGGACGCTGTAAAACATATTGATTATGATTTTATTAATGATTTTTTACAGGAACTCCTCCCTTATACAAAGGAACATTTCTTCATGGTCGGAGAATTTTGGAAGGCCGATGTGAAGGCTTGCCAAACTTACTTAGAACAAACAAATCATGACCTCAGCTTGTTCGATGTTTCTCTGCATTATAAATTTCATGAAGCCTCAAAAGCAGGCTCTAAGTTCGACCTCTCAACCATCTTTGATCATACCCTCGTTAAAACCAATCCGGCACAGGCCGTTACTTTTGTCGACAACCATGACTCCCAGCCACATGAATCACTAGAATCCTGGGTAAAAGACTGGTTTAAACCATCAGCATATGCCCTTATCTTGCTGAGACTTTGCGGTTACCCCTGTGTCTTTTACGGAGACTATTACGGAATCGGCGGACCTTCTCCAGTTCCTGGAAAAAAGGATATTTTAGACCGCCTCTTATTTGCTCGATATGAAAAAGCCTATGGAAAACAAGAAGACTATTTCGATGATCCAAACACGATAGGCTGGGTCCGACTTGGAGTCGAAGAACTAGAAGGGTCTGGATGTGCTGTTATTGTTTCCAATGGAGACCACAACAGTGAAAAAAGGATGTTCGTCGGTGAACATCGTGCTGGTGAAATCTGGATTGACCTGACCTTTCATAGAGATGATCATATCACCATTGAAGAAGATGGTTTCGCAACCTTTCCTGTTCATGGTAAAAGTGTATCTGTTTGGGCATTGAATATGTAAAAGTACATGCTCTTAGACCCATACTTTCAAAAAACAACAGCAAAGAACAGCATGTGGGTACTAACATGCTGTTCTTTGCATTTTTGTACAAAATCTATTTTAAAGTTCATATCTAAAAAAGATAGAAGGACGAATCATTCATCCACTAGAACAAAATATACATACAGGGAAAATGAAAGATGATTTTTTCATCCTAATCAAACATGGTAAGATAAGGGAAAAAGGAGCTGAGGGAAAAATGAAAAATGAAATTATTAAAAGATTTACTTCCTATGTAAAGGTGGATACGCAATCCAATGAGGAAAATCCCACATGTCCTTCTACAACCGGACAGCTAACTCTGGCAAATACATTGGTAGCGGAATTACAAGCAATCGGGATGACAGAAGTGACAATTGATAAAAATGGCTATGTTATGGCGACTTTGCCTGCCAATTCAGAAAAGAAAGTACCGACTATCGGATTTTTGGCTCATATTGATACAGCGACGGATTTTACTGGGAAAGATGTAAAACCGCAAATTGTTGAAAATTATGATGGTAGTGATCTTACTTTACATGAAAAATTGAATGTCATCCTATCACCTAATGATTTTCCTTCGCTTAACGACTATAAAGGGCATACCTTAATCACAACAGACGGAACAACCCTACTCGGCGCAGATAATAAGGCTGGCATTGCCGAAATTATGACAGCTATGGACTATTTAATTCATCATCCAGAAATCAAACATGGAAAAGTCCGCGTGGCCTTTACCCCCGATGAAGAAATCGGTAGAGGACCACATAAGTTTGATGTAGCTGCTTTCGATGCTCAATTTGCCTATACAGTAGATGGCGGTCCACTTGGTGAACTTGAATATGAAAGCTTTAATGCGGCATCAGCCAAGATCACTATCAAAGGGACGAATATACACCCTGGTACTGCCAAAGGGAAGATGATCAACTCGGCTAAGATTGCCATGGAGCTCCACAGCAAGCTCCCTCGAGAAGAAGCACCGGAATATACAGAAGGTTACGAAGGATTTTATCATCTCCTTTCATTTCACGGAGATGTTGAGGAAACCAAGCTTTCCTACATTATTCGAGATTTTGACCGCCAACAATTTAACAACCGTAAGAACTATATAGCGAAAGTCATAGAAGAATTAAGAGAAAAATATGGTCAAAATCAAATCCTTCTTGAATTGAATGATCAATACTACAACATGAAGGAAAAAATCGAGCCGGTCAAAGAAATCGTCGACATTGCCTATGAAGCAATGGAGAAACTCGGAATCAAACCAAAAATCTCACCAATCCGCGGTGGTACGGACGGTTCTCAACTATCGTATATGGGCCTACCAACACCAAATATTTTTACAGGCGGCGAGAATTTTCATGGCAAATACGAATTCATTTCCGTCGATAATATGATGAAGGCCACCAATGTGATTGTTGGAATTGTCTCTCTCTTTGAGGAAAAAGCAAATTAAAGATGTGGAGAGTTATTACAATAATAATTTCTAAATCACACTAAAAACCCAGACTCCTTAAAGTCTGGGTTTTTACATTCAAGAATTAAGAACGTGCCCAATGACGGTGCTGAGCAATCGCATCGATAAAGGCAGCAGTAGATTCACTATTTGTATCCGAAACGCTACCTTTTGGAAGATTTTCAAATTACATCATTATACATCGCCTTCAGCAAGCCAAGGGAAGAATCCATTCAGAAACCTTTCCGTTGCTGGCATAAAATAAGAGCCATAATGGTAATCAGGGTCAAGAGTCATAACTACCCAAGTACCTTTTGTACTGACCTTATCAATATAAAGAACGGCTCCACCATCCTCAGTAGAAACAAGGATATCTGAACCTTTAGGCGGCCAATATACGCCATGCTGATGCCAAGTCGAATCAGCAAGTGTTAGATAGCGGCTGAATAAATCATGGTCAGGCTTTTGGAGGACTAAACCGCTTTTGGGATCCTTTTCAAGCCACCACCAAAAATTCGTTTCCCTGAACTCCCAATTATGGCCTGGAATCCATTCATTCAGCTGTGGACCAAAGGACACAATGATCCCACCCCTATTAGCGAATTCATATATTTTATCCATGGACTTCATGAGAAGGCCCATATGTAGTTGGGAAGGAAGGAGCAGGACATCAAATTCATCAATTGACGTTTCAACTAGATCAGGAAGATAAATTAGTGTATCAATATTTTTACGATATTTCGGCTCGGTATATGTCCGATGGTGCTGTGAACTACCACCGTCAATTACTGCAATTTTCCTCATTTCACTTCACTCTTCTCTTGAAGTATTTGGTATTCATTCCGTACCCACTGCATGAGTTGGAAGCTAATACGGACTGTTGTTTTTTTCACATTCATCGAACCAAATAAATCGTTTCCTGAATGAACAAGAATTGTTCCTTTTGTGCTGTGCCTATCAATATATGTGATTGGTTCTCCACCAGGCAACGTCAACAAAACCTCAGATCTATCAGGAATTGGATGATGACCTCTTGCAAAAAAGCCTGAAACCCCTTTATTATAGGTCATATCATCCTCTTCCACCCCTTCAAAAATCGGGTGGGGTTGGTGGACTGATACAACATAGTCTTGAAAACTGTGTATCGTTTTAGGGATAAAGTTCGAGCCCCCTGGTAGCCAATCCATAAATATGTTGCCACAAAAAACGATGACTTTTTTATCATTTAAAAATTCATGAATTAACTCTTTATGTTTATATAAAAATTTCTGATCTATCAAACCCTGGATAACCAGGCATTTAAAAGGTTTTAAATCAATATCTGGTAGTTCGTAAGTATCAATAAATGTAAAATCCTCCTGATACTTAGGGTCGTTCACCCTTGCTTTTCCAAAATAGCTTCCTGTATCAAGCATCAGAAAGTCGTTTTTTTTCTCATTCATTTTTTTCCTCCTCAACAATGCATCTATCAAACTTTGCTTAAAACAGATGTTGGCGATATCTTCATAGCTTCCTTTTACATCCTTAATTATCAGAATCACCTTTGTGTAATCTCAAACTACCAAAGTTGATAATGATTATCAATATCGATTATTCTGCTTTTTTATGATAATCCTTAGTTTCATTGCCGCCATATTCCTTTTGTAATATTTATGAATGGCACTATTCATTTTCTTAATACAAAGGTTAGATATACAAATAAAAAAAATCCTCTCGATGAGGATCTTAAACGAATTGAAGGAAATGTTGCTTTAACTTATTACAAAAATCCTGTTCATAATCTGTAAGCTGAGTATTCTTACGGATTACTAATCCGTTTTTCCGCTTAATTGATAGCCCTGATACCGGCCTTGAAACTAACTCTCCTTTACTTAATTCCTCCGCAACAGCAAAGCTGGGTAGAAAGGCAATCCCATGTCCAGCTTTTACAGCCTTTTTGATTAATTCAAAGTTGCTCATTTGTAAATACCTCACCTTAACTTGTCGACTACGTAAATGACTCTTGATATATTGCTGTAAGTAATGACTCTTTGGCAAGAGGACGGTTTGGTTATGTAAATCACGGCAGTAAAGTGTTTTTCTTGTATCCCATAAATAATCGTTTGGGAAAATCAGGGATAGTTCATCCTCGAATAAAACTGACGTGTCATAGTGGTCCATTAAATAGTAGTCTTCAGGATAGATTGGCATGATTGCAAAATTGGTCAAGTTATCTTGAAGGCTTCTTTTTAAATCATCGTAACAAAAACTATTGATTTCAATGCACTTCT
This sequence comes from Peribacillus butanolivorans, assembly GCF_001273755.1. GTDB lineage: Bacteria > Bacillota > Bacilli > Bacillales > DSM-1321 > Peribacillus > Peribacillus butanolivorans. Next base: position 49,697 of record NZ_LGYA01000005.1, on the reverse strand, counting down.
TTCGTGAAATCTCCTTGTATTGATGGAGAAGATCCGCAAAGAAGTAATCCGCAATATAATTGCTGACGAATACCGAGAGTGTCTGTTCAAAGTAGTCTACTTTTTTTATCGTTACTGAAGCCTCATCCACAAGACTCAGAATCTGTTTTGCATAAGTCAAGAGAACTTCCCCTTGCTTCGTTAACTCTACTTTCCTACCAGTACGATGAAAAAGCCTTGAATCAAAGTCTTGTTCTAAGTGATTGATATGATGACTAATAGTAGGTTGTGAGCAATAAAGTCGGCGGGCAGCCTCTGTGAAAGAGCGACACTCGGCAAGTACGATAAACGTCTCCATTTTCTCCAGTGTATTCATGTGTTTTTTCCCCCTCAAGACCGTCCTTTTATGAAAATGATAATCATTATCATTTATATATTATCAGGACATGCTTATCCTGTCCATGTCAAAAATGCATCTATGCTTTCTCTTTCATATGCTGTTCCTTAAAATTCAGCTTAAAGGAATATTTCTATGTAGTTTCCTTTATACTCCTGCCGCTATGAGCCTTTGTATAATGAAAAGATGTTAAACATCCCTTAATTGAAGTTACTTTTCTAGCATGTGATTGCCCTATCTACCGCTATATAACGTAGTAAAAATTTCTCATAAATAATCAATAACAAAAATAAAGAAGCGGCAAAGACCAATCATTCATCTTTACCGCTTCTTTATTTATCATTCTCTTTTAGTTCTTAAAGGCCTCTGAAACCTTTAAAAGCTTACCTTTGACTTTCGTATTTTTCATCACTTTCAAAACTAGAGGTCCCTTTTCATTCAATATTTCCACATAGGAAACATTGTCCTGAATGGTGATAATTCCAATATCTTCGGCTTTAACACCATCAATCTTCGCAATTGTACCCACGAAATCAACGGCCCTGATTTTCTTTTTCTTACCGCCATTAAAATATAGCTTCATGATTTGCTTATTCAATTGTTCACTTTTATCTTTTTTTATTTTGGGACGAGCCTCTAGTTTCGCTTCAAAATCATTCATCTTATTCGAGACATCTTCTTCTGATGGAGGCGAGATTTTAGGGATGTCAAATCCGATATAGCTTTGAATCTCTTTAAGGAACTTATCTTCGTACGGTGTCACGAAAGTAATAGCTTTCCCTTTTTTACCGGCTCGACCTGTTCTTCCAGTTCGATGTACATAGCTTTCTTTTTCTAGTGGAAGATCATAATTAATAACATGAGTAATATTATCAATGTCAATTCCCCTTGCAGCTACATCTGTAGCAACTAAATAGCGGAATTCACCTCTTCTGTACTCGTTCATCACAGCAAGACGATCTTCTTGAAGCATACCTCCATGAATCATATCGCAAGGATAATCTAAATCCATTAACTTTTCACATACTTCGTCCACCCGATCTTTCGTCCGACAAAAAATGATACAGCTATCCGGATTCTCAGTGATTGTAACGTCTTTAAGCAAGGAAAACTTATCATCTTCCTTCACTTCGATTAGGGCATGTTCAATCTTTTCAGTCGTTATGCCCGTTGCCTTAATCTCAATATCTAAAGGATCGTTCATATATTTTTGACAAAGTTTCTTTATACTCTCTGGTAAAGTAGCAGAAAACAACATGGTAACTCGGTTTTTTGGAAGCTCTTTAATAATGGCTTCCACTTGTTCGATGAACCCCATATTTAACATTTCATCCGCTTCATCAATAACCAAATGTGTTAATCGCTCCAAAACAAACGTACCTTTTTCAATATGATCGAGTACTCGTCCTGGCGTTCCTACAACTACATGACTTTTTTGTTTAAGTTCTGCTTTTTGTAGAGCAAATGGAGATTTTCCATAAACCGCTGTTGCTTTAATTCGTTTAAATCTACCTATATTCGTAATATCCTCTTTCACCTGTACAGCAAGCTCTCGCGTAGGTGTTAAAATAAGTGCCTGCGGCTTATTCTCCTGCCAATCAACCATATCGCAGATCGGTATGCCAAATGCAGCTGTCTTACCACTCCCTGTTTGCGACTTCACGACAAGATCCTTTCTTTTCAATGCAACAGGAATCACTTCACGTTGAACCTCCGTTGGTTGCTGATAACCCAGACTCTCCAATGCCCTTACAATTTCATCACTTAATGTATAATCAGTAAAACTTAATTCAGTCATATAATAGCCTCTTTTGTTGTTTAGTATCTTACTTTATTGTTTCCACAATCGTTATTTCCTTATACTGATTTCTATTATACGCGATATGAAGTGATAAACCTCGTAATAACCAAACTACTAGATGCTTTTTTCATGTAATCTATTCTTCGATTTTTAAAAGACATGTCTTTAAAAAATAATAAAATGAAGCTCCTTTACCTATTTTTTAGTGAAAGGTTGCCTTCTGAAAAATTTATTTCTTTCAACCTTCTTAACCTTTGCTTTGATTAATCAAAATAGATTATATTCCTGCTAATATGCTAAAATATGTATGATACAAGAGAGTTAAAAAAAGGGAAAAACCATTAAATTCTATCTAAAAGGAGCGTTGATTTATGATAATCGTAACGAATAGAATTAGAGTTAAAAAAGGGATGGGTGCAGTTATGGCCCCAGGATTTACCGCACCAGGTCCACTTGATACAACAGAAGGCTTCGTAAAAGTAGAAGTATTATTAACACAAAACTTAACAGATCATGATGAACTAAACGTAAATATGTACTGGGAAAACCTTGATAACTTTACTGCTTGGAGAAATAGTGATGCGTTTAAAGCTGCACATAAACGACCTGAACCTAGTTCCGATGAAGCAAAAAAAGAATCACCTATTCTAGGCAGTGAACTTACTACTTATGAAGTTGCCTCAGTAAAAGAAATAGCTAAATAAGGAACTTCAATAAGAGTTTTGAACGAAGTTCGACCTTCACGAAGTATATTTCGACCTTCTGAGTGATTTTTCGACCGTCGCGAAGTATATTTCGACCTTCTTGGAGATTTTTCGACCTTCACGAAGTATATTTCGACCTTCTGGAAGATTTTTCGACCGTCGCGAGGTATATTTCGACCTTCTGAGTGATTTTTCGACCGTCGTTACAATTAAATCGACCTTCCAGTATTTAATAAATCAGAAAAAACAGTATGTGTTCAATAACATACTGTTTTTTCTGTTGGATTTTGGCTTTTATTCATCAAATTCTTATTGAACTTCAGCCTTTTTAATTTGTTTACTTCTTAACTGTCCGCATGCCGCATCAATATCCGTTCCATGTTCTTGGCGGATTTTACAATTTACGCCTCTCTTTTTCAACGTATCATAAAACGAGAGAACTGACTCTTTCTCACTTCTTTGATATTGACTATGTTCATCTACAGGATTATATGGAATTAAGTTAACATAAAGCCGATGTTTTTTGTCATCAAGAAGATTGGCAAGTTGCTCGGCTTCTTCTTTATGATCATTTACATCTTTCAATAGGATATACTCAATAGTAATTCTTCTGTTTGTTTTTTCTAAATAATAATCAAGCGATTTCATTAATTTTTCTATTGGAATACCTCGGTTTATTTTCATTATCCGGGTTCTAAGTTCATTATTCGGTGCATGCAATGATATTGCCAGGTTTACCTGTAATTGAGTATCTGTGAATTCATAAATCTTGTTGGCAAGTCCACTAGTCGATACAGTGATACGCCTTGCAGCGATAGCAAGCCCTTTATGGTCCATAATTACCTTTAAAAAGTCTATCATATTTTCAAAGTTGTCAAACGGCTCGCCAATTCCCATTACAACTACATGACTAACAATGTCTTCTTGTTCCAATTTATCTAGATGCAGTTGAACGTTCATAATCTGTTCTACAATTTCCCCACTAGATAAATCACGACTTTTGGCTAATAGACCACTTGCACAGAAACTGCAACCAATATTACATCCTACCTGTGTGGTGACACAAACCGAAATCCCGTATTTATGCCTCATCATAACCGTTTCGATAAGGTTTCCATCCTGTAATTTAAACAAGAACTTAATCGTTCCATCCGCTGACTCTTGCTTAACATGCTCAGTTAAAGTTTGGATGAAAAAGTTATCTTTCAGTAATTGAATGCACTCTTTATTTACATCTGTCATTTCAAAGAAATCTGTTACACGCTTCCTATAAAGCCACTCCCAGACTTGTGAAGCTCTAAACTTTTTATGACCATGTTCCAAAAGCCACGCTGTCAATTGATCGAATGTTAAACCATAAATGGACTCTTTATTCATACGTTACCCTCTTTTCATAACATTAAAATTTAATTCTACAACTCAAAAAACCTTATAAGCAATTCCTCTGAATTGGCAAATTTATTTATGATACGGTTCATTTCTATTTATTCTAAACGCTCGATATATTTGCTCCAACAGAACCAACTTCATTAGCTGATGCGGAAAGGTCATTTTAGAAAAGGAAAGTGCATAATCACTTCTTGAAATCACCTCTGAGCTAAGCCCCAGAGAACCACCAATAATAAAAGTAATTTTGCTTTTTCCATAAGTAGCTAGCTGGTCAATATGAGATGCTAGCTGCTCAGAGGTGAGCTGTTTGCCATTGATTTCAAGTGTAATAACGTAGGTGTCTTGGCTGATTTTAGCTAAGATTCGCTCACCTTCCTTTTGTTTTACAATGTCCATATCTGCTTCACTAAGGTTCTCCGGGGCTTTTTCATCTGGTACTTCAATAAGTTCTATATTAGCATAGGCACTTAAACGTTTTGTATATTCAGCAATTCCTTGCTTTAAGTATTTTTCTTTTAGCTTGCCAACAGTAATAATCGTTATTTTCATATATATCCTCTAACTTTCATTATGTTTTAGTATCATTTGTTGGATTTGCCTACCTATTATCATACCTTAGAGGGACCTATAAGCAAAACAAGCATATCCTTTCCAGTTTTGGATAAGTCCATTATTACATTTATAACCACTATAAATAATGATTCAACTATCATCTTTATATTAAAAAGCCGCTTCCTCCTTAAAAAAGTGGCAACGGCTTCCTTCATTCATAAGTGAATAATGTACATTTGTTTCTTTTCTAGAATAACTCAAGAGTAATGTAACCAAAAGTAGAACCAACAAAAAATGAAAATAAAAAATCAAACCTATTGAACTAGAACGCCTTAATATAACAGTAATCCAGTCATCATTATTCCAATATGACTATTATTGACGCTTTATATAATTTTGAACTATGATATTCCTTCATAATATAATCCCATTAAATCTTGATATGAATTTTATCGACAAATTTTGTATGAAACTAAGGTTGCCTAGAAAGGCAGAGCTGATTATTTTAATAAGAATTCGCTACCCTAACTTTATTTTGCAGCCTTACTACTCTTTTTTTGTTCTAATGACCTTTTATCTCATATAAAGCACCAAAGGCTTAAATGTACGACAATTCCATGCTCTAGTTTCTACTTTATAAAATGTTAAGAACATGTTAAGAACAGGTTACAAACATGTTATCCACAAAAGTTATCCACATATCCACATTTTCTATCCACATCTTGTATGGGAATATTAGTTCCCTACTAGATATATTGCCACGTTTCGACAATATTCACAGGTTGTTGATAACTGTTTTTCTTCAGAAATGAATGTTAAAACAGGGTAGGTTTCACACTCATATACCACTTCATCCAACGCCATATCCACGTGTTCCTGACAGCAATATAATTCCATCATACATCCTCCTCTTCTTTATTCATTTTTACTAATAATGCTGTACCTATTTATCCACACTTTAGTTGGTATCTTTATCTTTTAGCAAATATCCACAAGTAATCGTATCAAAAAATAAGAAAATCGCAAGCAAAATAAAAGACAGGAAGTAGTCGCTCCCTGCCCTTTTTTTCTTTAGATTTCGCTGCTTGAAAGCGTGACTTCCGTGGTTTCTTTCTTTCCATCACGGTAATAGGTGATTTTAACCTTGTCACCGATTTTCTTATCATTGTAAAGATACTTTCTTAATTCTACTACGTCATGGATTTCTTCATTATCCATTCCAACGATGACGTCAAATTCTGCTAGACCTGCTTTATCAGCTGGAGAGTTACTTTGAACACCTGTTATTGCAACGCCCGCAGTAACTTTCTTTGGCAACTTTAATGTATTCTGCTGATGGTATTGAGAAATTTCTTCTACAGATGCTAAATTCACACCTAAGAAAGCACGTTTAACTTCACCAAATTCCTCGATATCATTAATAATTGGAATAACCGAATCAATCGGAATGGAAAGTCCGATTCCTTCCACTGCATTTTCTGCTATCTTCATCGAATTGATTCCGATGACCTGCCCGGACATATTAACAAGTGCCCCTCCACTGTTTCCTGGGTTAATCGCCGCATCTGTTTGAATAACCTCTGCATTCCAATCCACCTGTCCGTCTTCATTGATATCCACTTCAATTGTACGTTCCAAACCGGAAATGATCCCTTGTGTAATGGATCCAGAGAATTGAAGACCTAGCGGGTTACCAATGGCAATGACAGGCTCTCCAGGTTTCAATTTTCCAGATTTCCCGAACTCGGCAATGGTCTTAATTTTATCTCCATCTACTACAATGACGGCAAGGTCTGTCCATGGGTCGCTACCTTGTAGTTCAGCTGGTAATTTAGTTCCATCACTTAACGTGACTTCCAATTCATTTGCGCCTTCAATGACGTGATTGTTTGTAACAATATAGGCTTTACCGCCATCTTTCTTATAAACGACACCAGAACCAGTACCCGCTTCAGCAGAACTGCTCTCATTTTTTCCCTGCTGGCCCCAGAAGGTTGTTTCCTGAATATTTGTGATGCCGACTACCGCATCGCTAGCCTTATCAACAGCATTAGTAACGGCACTTGTTACATCTACAGACAGTCTTTGCTGCGTCTGCTTCATCGATTCATTACCTGTTGAATTCTCCGTTGTATTTTCGCTGCTTTCGTTAATCAACAGTCCACTTCCCGGAAAAGCTAATAAAATAAGTAATGCCCCAATGATGGCGCCTCCTAAGCCTGAAAGAAAATAGCTCGTATGGCTCCTCTTTCTCTTTTTGTTTTGGTTCTCATCATTCTGATCATTATAACTCAAGACAGCTCCACCCTCTCATTTTAGGAATGAATTATAGCAATTACTATTGTTTGGTATCCTCCCTTAATTATACTCATTTAACCGAATTTTTCTAAAAAAATGTACGCCCTTATTTAAGGGTAAACTTAAAATTGAATAATATGTAGCAACTTTTCTATTTTCCTATACAGTTCTAACCAAACGATACCCCTTTTAATCCGGTTTGTAACTTATATATTTTATAAATAAAAAGGAATGAACAAGGTTTCCCTCATCCATTCCTTTTATTTATAAAGTAACAAGCTCTGTCGGTTTTTTCGGATCCGTATCATACAGAGAAAATTGTTCACCGACGATGATTCCTTTTGTCTTTAAAGTTTGTTCTACTGACATTCTTGCTAGGTCCTTCATATTGTTATCAAGACTCAAGTGGGCCAGGTAAATCCGCTTTGTCTTATCTCCGGCCACTTCACTCATTGCAAGAGCAGCGTCTTCATTACAAACATGTCCAACATCACTTAAAATTCTGCGTTTAATACTCCACGGATATTTTCCCATCCTCAACATAGATACATCATGATTACTTTCAAATACATAGGCATCAGCATTCGAGATAATACCTTTCATCCGATCACTTACGTATCCTGTATCAGTAATAACCACAAGCTTCTTATCTTCCTGATGAAACACGTAAAACATCGGTTCTGCAGCATCATGCGATACACCAAAGGATTCTATATTAAGACTGCCGAACGTTTTGACTTGTTCCATTTCAAATGTGAATTTTTGTTCGACAGAAATTTCACCGATTGAACGCTCCATGGCACTCCATGTCTTTGCATTCGCGTATATCGGGAGTTTATGTTTTCTAGCAACCACGCCAAGACCTTTAATATGGTCGCTGTGTTCATGGGTAACAAGGATTCCGGATAGCTTCGACATATCACGGCCTATGTCCTGAAACAACGCTTCCAAGGCTTTACCGCTTAAACCGGCATCGACAAGAAAAGATTGATCCTCCGTTTCCACGAAAAAGGCATTTCCTGTACTCCCGCTTGCGAGAACACTAAAATGCATAGTCATCTATACTCACTCCAGTATTTTTTCTTCTGTATTTAATTCAATGACCTCTCCATCAAAAGCATTCACAAATAGATCCGTTTCGTTATCCAAGACCACCCACCATGTTGGCACAAGTAAATGTGACACAGATGTCGTCTGCAGGGAATTATAAAAACCTAGTTGTACATTAGTCACTTTGCTTTTGGGATCAATATCACCATTATCATACAATGCTCCAATAGCATTTAAAGCAGATACCAATTCTTTAGGTTTATTGAATTTTTCAATCCCCTCTAAATACATCTGTTCATAGGAAACGATTTCACCCTTCTTGTTCAGATATAAAGTGACCTTTCCCTTACTATTATTATAAAACATCTTTTTATCTGCCACTTGATAGCAGATGATGGTCTGGTTGATTCGATCATAGCTCCAAAAGCGATACTCATTTCCATTTAATATATACTCCTTCAGGAATATCTCAACGTCTGAAGCATGAATTTCCGCTTTCATACCAACCGGTGTTTTAAATGTACCGACAAGGTTCTTATCGTCTATAATTTTCGCTTTTTGATTTTTCAGGTACTGTAAATCTTTCTTCTCGAAATTTTTACTTTTAGCAATCAAGAATTGATCCTTCACTTTTTGTTTCGGAAGTGAGACTTCTATTGAAATATCATCTTCCTCCAAGAGTTCTTCCGTTGAGGACTCCGTGAAATTTTCAATTTGGGAGTCATTAATCTTTTCCAGGAATTGATAAAGAAGAAAAATATTCAAAACGAAGAAAACCATGATGAAAATTGACTTTGTATTATTCCAATCCACTTTGATCGCCTCCCGAGTCTTCATCAAAAGGCACAATAAACCATTTATCGCCGATACGATAATACCAAGTGGGGTCAAGTGTAACAAGAGTGACAAGCTTGGAATCTAACGACTTATTCAGCTTATAACCAACCGAGATGTCCTCCACACTCTTGAAATCAATATTTTCCTTAGATTTCAACTGATTCAGTACTTCCCTGCCATTTGGCAAAGTTTTTACCGATCCTTCTGAAGGAAGGACAGAAGCAAGTGAAAAGTAGGGACGCTCATAGCTATAAATTTCTTCTTTTCCCCAAATTTGCTCGATTTCTGTCATTCCGGATTCATTGAAGGCCGGATAACCATTTACGAATAAGCGGAATACCACTCGCTGCTCATTCTCCGACATATAGGCAAAGCGGTAATTGTTATCTTCCCAGCCGGCATGATCATTGATGAAATCAATGCTTTTTTGGAGAAGGTCACTGGAACTGTCAAATAACTTGCTCTTTTGTGCCGGATTGATATAAGAAATTAGGTAATTTTCTTTATTGACCGTCATCAGTCTTGTTCCATCCGTGTATTCCTCACCGACCGAAACGGAATCCTGGCGTACATACTTCGGATAATTAAATAATGCATTTTTCAGGTTTCCAATATCCAAATTGTCGATATAATATTGAAATTTGTTGATCTTCACTGATTTTTCAGGAACGAACAACGTCCTTTTGCTGTTTATGGTTTCGGCCGTGTATACGGGGTGCTTACTGTAAGAACCCGTATAAAAATCATCCATGAAATCTCTTACTCTTTTAGATTCGACCATACCTTGATAGATTTTCTCTTGATCATAAGAAACAAAATAAACGGCAGATTCATTACCACTGATATCCTTTTGTTTAATGATAATGCGATCAAAAGAAAATCCTGGCGCGTCCTTATCCGTAATATTCAATACCGTTTTATAAAGAGCGATGGGAACATCATCGGAAAATTTGATTTCAATCGACCCATCTTCGTGGACAAAATCATCAAATTTCCTTTGCAGCCTTTTTACGGATATCTCTTTTACGCCGCTAAAACGCCATTGCGAAAATTCTTTTTCCATTTTACCTATTTCATCTGGATTGAAAGTCTGGAAATGTTGCCCATTGCCATGGAAAAGGATACTGACAGGTTTAATGACATCACTGACAATCTGGACATCGCTTTTAATCTTTATTAAATCCGACGATTGGTCAAATTGATCATATTCAGGCTCGTACGTCCAAATGCTCCATGTCAAAAAAATGCTTGTCCCAACCAAAATAATCAGTATGATACTTTTTGCACGTTCAAAATTCATGACCAATCATCCTCTTCTTCCTGTTCGTAAGGAAGTGTAAAGAACACCGTAGTTCCTTTTCCATCCACACTTTCCGCCCAAATTTTCCCACCATGCGCCACGACCATCTCTTTTGCAATCGCTAAACCAAGCCCTGTCCCACCTAAGTTCCGGGCCCTTGCTTTATCCACACGGTAGAAGCGGTCGAATATTTTATCAATGACGTTTTTCGGGATGCCCACTCCTTGATCTGTAATGCTGACAACGATAAAGCCATCCGATGCCCTGACGCGGAAGGTCACTTGACCCCCTTCAGGTGAGTACTTTAATGAGTTGGAGATTACATTATAAAGAACCTGGGTGATTTTATCTTCATCAATATCCACAAAATAAGCTTCCTTTGGCAGATCACGCTTAAACGTGATGTCATCATTTTTCGTCATTTCAAAACGATCGATGATATGGTCATAGAATTTATTGAAATTCACCCAGCCCGTTTTAAGCCTGTAATCTTTACTGTCCATTTTCGAAAGCTGTAACAGATCATTAACAAGCCTGATCATTCGCTCCGTTTCATTTTGCGTGACACTTAAAAAGGATGGAGCGATTTCCTCGTCCTTCCATGCACCTTCAGCCAATGCTTCCAGGTAGCTCCTCATCGTTGTAAGCGGTGTTCTTAGCTCATGCGACACGTTGGCAACAAACTCCCTACGCTCACCCTCAATTTTCTCCTGCTCTGTAATATCATGCAAAACAGTGATCAATCCATTAACGAATCCCGTTTCCTTTTGAATGACCGAAAAGTTCCCCCTCAAAATGAACGGCCGATCCTTTTTGCTGTAATCAAGGATTACGGACTCACGTTCTTCCAGTAAATCCTCAAATTTATATTCTTCTTCAAGGCCCAAAACCTCAATGATAGGTTGGTTCATGACGGTTTCATGTGAGACATTAAGTAATTGTGCAGCTGGTTCATTAATCAAGTTCACTCTACCGCGTCTATCAGTTGAAATAACACCGTCTGTCATATTAGCGAGGACAGATGAAAGTTTACGTCGTTCTCCCTCTGTGCTAGATTGCGACTCTTGAAGCTTTTTAGTCAAATTATTGAAAGTGACAGCAAGCTGACCAATTTCATCATCGCCATATACCCTAACCTTTCTAGAGAAATTCCCTTTCGCCATCACCAGTGCCTGTTTTCTCATATCCGACATGGGGCGGGTGATCGTTCGTGCGAGCAGAATTCCCAAGATGGCAGTAATGACCAGGGCGATGGCCGTACCCGTCATGAAGATACTATTGATTTCTTCCATCTGTTCAAAGACATTCTCCATCTCAGCTATTACATAGACGGCGCCAATGACCTCTCCATTTGCTTCAATGGGTGTCGAAAGAACCCAAAGCCGCCTGCCAGTTTTCTGATCTCGAAATACATCACTATCTTCTTTTCCATAAATCAGCGTATTTTTAATAAGGACCTCTGTTGTCTTCTTCCCTACGATTTCCTGGTTACCCGGGGCGGAGGTTCCAATTACGCGTCTGCTGCGTGTGTCAATAACACGTACTTCCGAAATATCGTTCGATGAATTATCGCGATCCTTCAGTACCGTATTAATCGCTTCTTCGAGGGTTGGGTCTTCCTCTCCCCTCTCTTTTTCCATTTCTTCACCAATACTGTAGGTAAGCAGGTTAACGTGGCCTTTGATCGATTTCGTGAAGTTCCCGACAAGATTTTCTTCCAATTCCCCAACAAAATAAACCCCGATTATTTGCATCGCTACGAAAATAAGCAACACATAAATCAGAACAAATTTAAAATGAATTGAGCGAAAAAAACCAACCTTTTTCATAAGAACTACTCCTGTTCAGGGTTACGCAGGTAATAACCGACCCCTCTTCTAGTTACAATCCAACCCGGATGGCTTGGATTATCTTCAATCTTCTCACGAAGACGTCTTACCGTTACATCGACTGTCCGTACATCTCCAAAGTAATCATATCCCCAAACGGTTTGTAATAAGTGCTCCCTTGTCATAACCTGGCCGATATGCTTTGCTAAATAATGGAGCAATTCGAATTCGCGATGAGTTAATTCAATCGTATCGCCACGCTTAGAAACCACATAGGCATCAGGATGGATAGTAAGAGTGCCTATTGTAATTTCCTTCGGTTCATTTTCTTGATCCGGAACCGGGACAGCTTGCTGGCGTCTTAAGTTCGCCTTAACACGGGCGATTATTTCCCGGGTACTAAATGGCTTTGTCACATAGTCATCTGCACCAAGCTCTAACCCTAATACTTTATCTATCTCAGAATCCTTAGCCGTTAACATGATGATTGGCGTTTCATATTTCTTTCTTACTTCTCTACAAACTTCCATCCCATCACGCTGTGGTAGCATGATATCAAGCAAGATCAAATCAGGCTGCCGTTCTTCTACCATTTTAAGAGCTTCGTTGCCATCATAAGCACAAAAAACCTCATAACCCTCTTTTTTCAAATTGAATTGTAAAATATCCGCGATTGGCTTTTCATCATCCACTACCAAAATTTTCTTATCCATGTACTTATCTCCTTTTTAATGACTAAACTAAATCTATTAAAAACCTTGTCCTTATCCGGGACCTTTTTTCATATTTTCCTACTGATTACACCGACCTATCGTCTTAGTCCAACAACGTTCACTATATATACCCTATTAAAAGGTCTAAACACCTAAATGTAAGCAAATTGTATCTATTATACTTTATCATTTTACAGGCATTAAATCACCTTTTTCCTATTATTCTCATCTATGTATGTAGCAGAAGAAGAAGTCTTCGAATATTTTTCGAAGACTTCTCTCAATTACTGACTTATATAATTTAGCGGATTTGCAAGAGACCCGTTTTTATATACTTCAAAGTGAAGGTGGACACCGGTGGAATGGCCTGTTGAGCCCATCATCCCAATTTTCATTCCTTTTCCAACCTTTTGTCCTGCTTTTACATCTATTGAATCTAAATGGGCATACAACGTTTTAAATCCATTATTATGATTGATTATTACTTTATTACCATAACCTCCGGAATCTCCTGCGAATTCGACTATTCCATGATCGGCTGCCGTGATGGTCCTTGTTGTTGGTCGGGCAATATCTATTCCTTTATGTAGTTTCCCCCAGCGCTGGCCCTGCTTACTGGAAATATAGCCCCCGTCTGCAGGCCACGAATAGGTGCCGCTTCCGTTTGAAGGAATGACCTTTGTTCCTTTTCTAGTGATCTCTGTGATCGCTTTTTCCGTAACTTCTTTTTTTACGATAGTTTCACTGATTTTTTTACCATTTGTTTCTTCAACTGTATAGGTGAATGCCTGAACGCCATCGTTACCCTCTTGTTCAATAACGAGCTCATCCTTCAGAAGATCATCATCCTTTTTTACTTTCTTTTCAAAAGGAATCCTCTCTTCTTTCAAAACTTCTCTTTCTACCATTACGTTCACATAGGGTGTAGCTTGGGTCACATAGACGCTCTCACCTGCTTTAAGCCCCTTATCCTTATTAAAGTCCGGGTTTAGCTCCAACAGCTGAGTTAGGTCCATATTATGCTTATTAGCGACCTCTTCAAGTTCCTCATCTTCCTTTACCTCATAGATAGCCTTTTCTTCTTTTCCTTCTTCTATCATGGAAAGGGTCTTGTTAACCGTCATAATCTTTTTAGGATCAACAGCGGTTTCATTAAACGTAATTGGATGCGAAAATTCGATATTTAGAATTCTGCTTCCTGGTTCTTTTAACGTTTCAACCGTATCCGATTCACTTTCTCTCTTGCTGGATTCATATTCAGCGTATTCTTCCTCATCTACATATAATAAGGTGATTTTTCTTACAACTTCCTCAGCATCTTCCTTAGAAGGAACATAAGCGACCACCTGATTATCAATGTTAATCTCATACGCGTCTGCCTTCACATCCAACTGATCGTCAATTTCCTTTAAGACTTGGTCCTCTTTTACTTCTTCACTAAATACTTCCTCGCCCACAAATGCTAACTGCGTCTCACTATCAAATGTATAGTCAGGATAATCCGCCTCTGCTTCTGCAACTTTATCCGCTACAATCTTTTCTATTTCCGCTTCATCCGTTACACTTCCCACGAATTCATTGTTGAGATAAACATGCTGAATGGTTTTAATTTCCGATACGCCTGCTGCTGTAGCTCGATTTCCTGCAAGCAATAACATTACGGATATCATAAACAGAAAGATTCCTTTATTTTTTGAGATAAACATATATTGTCCTCCTTAAACGGCCCAGTCACCAATTAAGAAACTAATCAAATTTATATGAGATATATTAGTTCAATTTCAATATTTCAATATTCACGCGTACATGACTAATTTCTATAACCATTTTTCCACTCATAACTCTATCATAATAATAAAAAAATCAAGAAATAGACTTCATAATGTAATAGAACTGTATAAATGGTGACAACAAGTACCAATAAATATGTTTTTAGAAAAGGTATCTTTCGAAATAAAAAGGGAGGTAGACGTAAGCCTGATAAGGAATAGCGAACCATTTATATAAATGGTTAAAATTGGATTGTTACAAATCGATAACAATCTATTAACAGGATTTAACCCGTTTGTAAATTAATATATAACAAAAAAAGCGCCCAAAAGGCGCTTTTCAAAAGGATGGCTCAGGACGGAATCGAACCGCCGACACAAGGATTTTCAGTCCTTTGCTCTACCGACTGAGCTACTGAGCCAAATATTCTATTTTAAATGAAAAAATCATGTAAAAAATAAAATGGCGGTCCCGACGGGAATCGAACCCGCGATCTCCTGCGTGACAGGCAGGCATGTTAACCGCTACACCACGGGACCAGCATATAAATTATATAAAGAAGTGACCCATACGGGATTCGAACCCGTGTTACCGCCGTGAAAGGGCGGTGTCTTAACCGCTTGACCAATGGGCCGGAAAAATGGTGAGCCATGAAGGATTCGAACCTTCGACCCTCTGATTAAAAGTCAGATGCTCTACCAACTGAGCTAATGGCTCGTTCTAATAAATTTTCGCCACATAATTTCCGGATTTTCTGTTTACCTTCTGCAAGATGTAAACTCCGCTACTCGCGCTACTCGTGGAAGCTTTGCTTGTTGCTCTACCGTGTTATTAGCTTGTTCTATTGTGACGACGCTTTTGATAATATCATAGTTTTTATTGTTTATGCAATAGTTTTTTAAAATAAAATTTATTTTATTTTATATTTTTTCCTTTTCACTACTGTTTTAAATAAAATTCACCCTTTAAAAACATCATTTCGTTGTTAGTATCTCAGTACATATTGTTTAATCATAATTGTACAAACTGACATACTAGCCAATTGCAAACCTCACATCACCAAGGAGTTAGTTTTAAATAAAAAAGGAGCTGGCAAAAAAAACCAGCTCCTTTTTTTCATGAATTACGCTAGACGCCAAGGGCTTCTTACGATGTTTGTTTGGTTACGGTCAGGACCGACAGAGAAAGTAGTCAAAGGAATGCCCACTAATTGAGATACGCGCTCTACATAATGACGAGCGTTCTCTGGTAGTTCATCCAATGATTTGCATCCCGTGATGTCTTCTGGCCAGCCTGGCAGCTCTTCATAGACTGGTGTACATTCGCCAATCGCTTTCAAAGTCGCTGGAACCTCATGAATGATTTCGCCTTTGTATTCATAAGCCACACAAATTTTGACCGTATCAAGACCTGATAACACGTCAATGGAGTTTAAAGATAAATCGGTAATCCCGCTAACACGGCGTGCATGGCGAACAACAACAGCGTCAAACCAGCCGACACGGCGCGGTCTGCCTGTAGTAGTACCATATTCACGGCCTACTTCACGGATTTGATGACCGATTTCATCATGTAATTCTGTAGGGAAAGGACCATCACCCACACGGCTTGTATATGCTTTACATACTCCAACCACATGGTTAATTTTCGTAGGTCCAACACCTGAACCAATCGTTACGCCGCCTGCAACTGGGTTAGATGAAGTAACAAATGGGTATGTTCCTTGATCGATATCAAGCATAACCCCTTGAGCCCCTTCAAATAATACGCGTTTTCCTTCATCAAGTGCGTCATTCAATACAACGGATGTATCGCAAACATATTTCTGCACTTGTTGTCCGTACTCATAGTATTCTTCTAAGATATCTTCGATTTTAAAACCTTCTGTTTCATAAAAACGTTCAAACATGCGGTTTTTTTCGACAAGATTTTGGGACAATTTTTCTTCAAAAATTTCACGGTCCAAAAGATCTGCCATACGGATGCCGTTACGAGCAGCTTTGTCCATATAAGCAGGGCCGATTCCTTTTTTCGTCGTACCAATTTTATTAGCACCTTTACGATCTTCTTCAACTTCATCCAATTTAATATGGTAAGGAAGAATGACATGTGCACGGTTAGAGATACGAAGATTATCCGTGCTCACTCCGTGACTATGTAAATATGCAAGCTCTTCTACAAGCGCTTTTGGATCAACTACCATTCCATTTCCAATAACACAAATTTTATCACTATAAAAAATCCCTGACGGAATTAAATGCAGTTTATAAGTAACACCGTTAAATTTAATCGTATGTCCTGCATTATTCCCACCTTGATAACGAGCAATGGCTTCCGCATTCTGGGATAGAAAATCTGTTATTTTACCTTTACCTTCGTCTCCCCATTGTGTACCGACTACTACAACTGATGACATCTGAATAAAGCACCTCCAAAGGATCACGTAATACCGGTTATTAACCGGTTCTTATCAAACAAACCTATTTTATCAATAATTCAAAGAGGAAGTCAATACAAAATCCGAACATTATATAAATTAATAAATAATTCGTTCGTAAATATGCATTTTACCTACTTTCTTACAGTGTAAATATAAGGTATTAGCCTTCTGTAGTGTTTTTTCATACTGATAATTCTGAAAAATAAAAAGATTATCACTTGGTAATAATTAGGTTGCATTCTTATCTTTTTACTGATGGGGAATGAAGCAACTAAGATGAAAATAGTGTTTTTAAGGTATTTATAGCGGCTTTTTTTCTCATTTCGATTTAGATTATTCTCTTCAATATTTCAATATCATTTATTTTACCCATGGAAATCCTGTATTATTTACGGTGGCTTTTCTTTTTTATCATTTTCTCTATAAAAACAGCCCGCACTTCAAAAGTGGCGGGCCGTTTTCTATGAATAACATTAAATCTATTTAAGCCCCGGGAGACATCGAGTCATCATCGAAGCGCCGTTCCAGGTTAACGAATTTATTGTATTCTTTAACGAATGCAAGCGAAACCGTCCCAACAGGGCCATTACGCTGTTTGGCAATAATGATTTCGATTATATTTTTATTCTCAGATTCTTTATCATAATAATCATCACGATATAAGAATGCCACGATATCAGCATCTTGCTCAATACTCCCTGATTCCCGGATATCTGACATCATGGGGCGCTTGTCTTGGCGCTGCTCCACTCCACGGGAGAGCTGGGAAAGGGCGATAACAGGTACTTGTAGTTCACGAGCAAGCGCTTTGAGTGAACGAGAAATTTCCGATACTTCTTGCTGACGATTGTCGCCTGAACGGCCATCTCCTTGAATCAATTGAAGGTAATCAATCAATATCATGCCAAGTCCATGTTCCTGCTTCAAACGACGGCATTTTGAACGAATTTCACCAATTCGGACTCCTGGCGTATCATCAATATAAATACCGGCATTCGACAAGCTTCCCATCGCCATTGTTAGCTTGCGCCAGTCCTCATCTGTTAAGGAGCCTGTCCGCAAATTTTGAGCGTTAATGTTTCCTTCCGCACAAAGCATACGCATAACAAGCTGCTCGGCACCCATCTCAAGACTAAAAATCGCAACGTTCTCTTCTGTTTTCGTTGCAACATTTTGAGCGATGTTCAAAGCAAAAGCGGTCTTACCGACAGAGGGACGAGCACCCACGATAATAAGGTCATTACGTTGAAAACCTGCTGTCATTCGGTCCAGTTCAGCAAATCCGGTTGGAATTCCTGTGACATCACCTTTACGGGTGGTCAATACCTCGATATTATCGTAAGTCCGTACTAATACATCCTTAATATTTTGAAAGGACCCGGAATTTTTCCGCTGGGCTACTTCCATGATCGTTTTTTCTGCTTCCCCGAGCAGCTCCTCGACCTCATCCTCGCGGCTATATCCTTCCTGAGCAATATTCGTTGCTGTCCTGATCAATCGGCGTAGTAACGACTTCTCTTCTACGATGCGGGCATAATATTCAATATTGGCTGCGGTAGGTACCGACCCGGCCAATTCACTTAAATATGAAACCCCACCCACTTCTTCAAGGTTCTTTGCAGCGGCTAGTTCTTCAGTCACCGTAATCAAATCGACAGCTTTTCCTTCGTCATTCAACTTAATCATCACATTAAAGATTTTTTGATGCGAGCTTCTGTAGAAATCCTCTGGAATCAAAACTTCCGATGTAACAGTTAGTGAAGAAGGCTCTAGAAAAATGGCCCCTAGCACAGCTTGTTCTGCTTCTATATTTTGAGGGGGAACTCTATCTTGAAATTGTTCTATCAAATCTTAAAACCTCCCATTCTAAGAGGATACTTTTTGCTTATTTATATGTTTCTAGTTAAAAAGAAAAAAGTGAAAGGACAACATGCCCAATCACATTTTTTTCGTCTATCTCTATTTTATCAATTTTTCACAGATATGAAACCACTAAAATTAGTTAATTTCTTTCACTTGCACAGTGAGTGTTGCTGTAACCTCAGGATGCAGCTTTACAGGAAGCTTCGTATGTCCTAAAGAACGAATTCCGTCAGCAAGCTCCATTTTACGTTTATCAATCTTGATGCCATGTTTTTTCTGAAGCTCTGAGGCAATTTGTTTCGTCGTGATAGAACCGAATAAACGCCCGCCTTCTCCAGCTTTAGCAGATAATTCAACAGTTAGCTTCTCCAATTGTACTTTCAATTCTTCTGCATGTTGTAGTTCTTCGGCAGCAAGAGACTCTTCTTTATTCTTCTGCGCTTCCAAAGTTTTTACATTTGTATTATTTGCTTCTACAGCTAATCCTTGTTTAAGCAGGAAATTATGTGCATAACCATCTGCAACATTTTTGACTTCCCCTTTTTTTCCTTTACCTTTAACATCTTTTAGAAATATAACTCTCATTCTTTTTGTCCCCCTTCTAAATAATCATCAATTGCTGCTTTTAATCGACTTTCGGCTTCTTCAATGGAACACGCCTGTTGAGTAGCGGCATTTGTTAAATGTCCGCCTCCATTCAACATTTCCATTATCACCTGGACATTGATATCACCGAGAGAACGTGCACTTATGCCAACTGTATCATCAGATCTCTTAGCCATTACAAAGGAAGCGACAACGCCGTCCATAGTCAAAAGCGTGTCGGCTGCCTGAGCAATGAGCACCTGATTATGGACCTGATCAGTTTTTGCCGAAGCAATTGCAATACCCTTTTTATAGAAGACAACCTCTTCAATCAGCTTCGACCGTTTAATATAGGTGTCTACGTCTTCCTTTAAGAATTTCTGAACAAGTACCGTATCTGCTCCATGAGCCCTTAAATAAGAGGCTGCATCGAATGTTCGTGAACCAGTTCTTAAAGTAAAACTTTTCGTATCGACAATAATCCCGGCAAGCAGTGCCGTAGACTCAAGCATATCAATTTTGCTGCGTTTTGGCTGATATTCAAGCAGTTCAGTCACAAGTTCAGCCGTTGAGGATGCATATGGCTCCATATAAACGAGCAATGAGTTTTTGATAAACTCCTCACCTCGGCGATGGTGGTCAATGACAACTACCTTATCAATCCTATTTAATAATCGCTCTTCAATCACCATTGAAGGTTTATGCGTATCAACTACAACGAGCAACGTTTCATCCGTAATCATTTCAAATGCTTCTTCGGGAGTTATAAACCGTGCATACAAATCCTCTTTATGTTTAATTTCTTCCATTAAACGAAGGACACTGCTATCAAGTTGCTGTGTGTTTATGACAATATATCCTTCACGTTCATTCATTTGAGCCACTTTTAAAATACCGATGGCTGAACCTATTGCATCCATATCCGGATTTTTATGGCCCATGACAATGACTTTATCGCTATCCAAGACTATATCCTTTAATGCATGCGAAATGACGCGTGCGCGGACCCTCGTGCGTTTTTCCATTGGATTGGTTTTACCACCATAAAATTTCACTTTTCCGTTTGCCTGCTTAATAGCAACTTGATCTCCGCCCCGCCCCAAAGCTAGATCTAGGCTAGACTGGGCAAGTGATCCCAGTTCCGGTAGGGAAGATACAGCCGAGCCAACCCCAATGCTCAAGGTAAGTGGTACATTTTGCTTGGCTGTCGTTTCCCTAATTTCATCTAAAATAGTGAATTTACCCTTTTCAAGTTGATGAAGGATATGTTCATTAAAAACAGCGATAAACCGTTCCGAGGAAACCCGTTTAAAGAAAACGCCATTATCCCTTGCCCATTTATCAAGCAGTGAGGTAACCAAACTGTTTATACTACTTTTACGCTGATCATCCATTCCCTGCGTCAAATCATCATAATTATCAAGCAGAATAATGGCGATTGCTGTCCGCTCATCTTCATATAATTTTTCAATTTCAACTTGCTCTGTTACATCAAAAAAGTAAAGAAGTCGTTCCTCACGCTTATGGACCACTTTAAATTTCCGGTCATGGAGTGTAAGCGTCTCTGTCTCAATCTCTTGCTTAATTAACGGTACAATAGAATCAGCGACATCGTAGAGAGATCTTCCTGCCAATGAATCTTCACTAAAACATGAAGCCAGAAATGGATTGGTCCATTCAATGTAAAAATCGTCATTAAAGAGCATAATCCCAATTGGCATTTCCAGTAACGCTTCTTCCCCCACCTTCTTTAGACGGTAGGATAACGTTGTTATATATTCTTCTGTCTTACGCTGTTTTTTTTCTTCCACTTTTAATGTTAAATAAAATAAACCAGTAAGAATCAATAATCCAACAAGTGCAACAACCCAATTATAATAAGCCAGTACGCCCAAAAGTAACAAGCCTGCAGCCAGCACCCC
Source organism: Peribacillus butanolivorans (assembly GCF_001273755.1). Lineage (GTDB taxonomy): Bacteria > Bacillota > Bacilli > Bacillales > DSM-1321 > Peribacillus > Peribacillus butanolivorans. The sequence continues at coordinate 28,268 of NZ_LGYA01000005.1, read as the reverse complement.
ATATAATGGGGACTTAATCGAGTACTCTTTCAAATAAGATGGCATAGTTTCAGCTCCTAAAAGCATCTGTTTTACAAGGACTATTCCTTTTTCTTGATTGTCTCCCTAAAAGGAAATCCTAAATCTATTATACCTAAAAATCGAATGATGGTTATGAAAATCGGATGTAAAAGCGAAGCAACCACGATTAAAATAGGTATAGCTTTAGTCCAAGACTTCACACGACTGATATAAAATACCAGCGAATATCCTTGTATCAAAATGAAAAACTGCAGGATAAAAAATAGGTTTGTTATGGCCATATATACATAACTATTCTTGTCCGTATTCACAAAAAGAGCCAGAAGCATCGTAATTAAATAATACCATAAAAGGCTTTTCGGGAGTCGCAGATCTCGAAAATGGGGCCACTTTAAAGTTTTATCGCTGAATCTCTTCAAAATAGGATGGGCCGCAAAGAAAATCAGTAAAACCATGATGACAGAAGTCACAACGAACAAACTTGGCATAAGCGTGTTCAGCAAATCTATTGTTTCATACATTCTCTTTTTGATTTGCTCTGTCGATGCCTGATCAAAGGATTCCATAATCCCAACAGAAGAATCAATGGACTCCTCAACCATGACCATCGATTTTTCTATGTAGTTTACATCGAATACTAATACAGATGCCGCATATATTAATAATGTACCCCCTAGGAATACAAGGACAGCGCTTATAAACATAGGTGCCATTGGTTTATCTTTTTTCAAAAAATAACCAATGGTAATACCCGTTGCCCCCATAAGCAAGGTCATCGGCACGGATAATATCGTCGCAATAAGTATCGACAATAACGAAGCAACAAATAAATACCCCAGAGCCCATGATATCTTTTGTTTATTTGTCACCAGAATGAAAGGAACTGGTAAAAAGAAAAGAGTGAAGATACCCACTATTGGAATATGAACTGTGATGAACAATAAAATGCAATATAGTGCCAAAAGGGCCCCGCCCTCAGCAATTCGTCTCCCGCTATTCATTTATTTTCACCCCCGTTTTTATAAAACTAAAAATAATGTCTCCAGTCTCCATCTTTATATTGTATCCGTTAAGCATAGGATATTTCAAACATCACAATCTTTTTTCATGATATAGAATTTTTTCTTTGGAAAGAGACTATTTTCGTTTATAAAAATTCCTTCAAAAAACAAAAAAAACCGCATTTTAGCGGATTTTTAATAAAAGGGCTATTTTTATACGTCACTCCTATTGCATAAAAAAAGCACATTAAGGACTGCTCCTCAATGTGCCTATTAATTATTCACCAGATACGTATGGTAGTAATGCCATAGTACGTGAGCGTTTAATAGCAATCGTTAATTTACGTTGATATTTAGCGCTTGTGCCAGTTACACGACGTGGTAAAATTTTACCGCGTTCTGAGACGAATTTTTTAAGAAGATCTGTATCTTTGTAATCAATTTTAGTGATTCCGTTAGATGTGAAATAACAAACCTTTTTACGCTTACCGCGTCCTTTACGTCCACCCATTGCCATAATAAATTTCCCTCCCTGCTTGTTGAATTTTCATTTTAAACGGCTGTTTAAAACGGAAGATCATCATCTGAAATGTCGATTGTTTTACCGTCATTTGCAAATGGATCATCATCTACACGAGTGTAGTTGTTGTTGCTCCGTTGATTCTGATTAGGATTTTGTCCATACGAATTGTTGTCATTTCCGTTATTATTGTTGTTATAACTTCTTTGACCTCCACCGTAAGAACCGCCTTCATTTCTTTCACCCGCTGAACTGCTTCGTGGTTCAAGGAATTGAACGCTCTCAGCCAGAATCTCCGTCACATATACTCGTTTGCCGTCTTGTCCTTCATAATTACGTGTTTGGACACGTCCATCCACGCCAGCTAAACTGCCTTTTTTCAAGAAGTTAGCTACATTTTCTGCCGGTTTACGCCAAACTACACAGTTAATGAAATCTGCTTCACGTTCACCCGACTGATTCGTAAAACTACGGTTCACAGCCAAAGTAAAGGTAGCCACAGGAACTCCATTAGGTGTATATCGTAATTCAGGATCTTTAGTTAAGCGTCCTACCAAAACTACGCGATTCATCATCAGAATCAACCCCTAGGTTTCAAACTTGTTTCACGTGAAACAAGATTAGAATTTATATTAAATATCGGATTATTCTTCTTCTCTAGTAGCCATGTGGCGAATAATGTCTTCACTGATTTTAGCAAGACGATCGAATTCTTGAATCGCAGCACTTTCAGCGTTAACTTTAAGAAGCATGTAGTAACCATCACGGAAATCATTGATTTCGTATGCAAGACGGCGTTTACCCCATTCTTTTGCTTCTACTTCCGCACCATTATCAGAAAGGATTGTGTTGAAACGTTCAACTAAAGCTTTTTTAGCTTCTTCCTCAATGTTTGGACGGATGATATACATAATTTCGTATTTTCTCATCACTGTCACCTCCTTTTGGTCTAAGCGGCCCAATTGGGCAAGGAGCAATTATTTATAATTACTCACAAGAAGAAATTATAGCATAGTTAAAGGGGCTTTGCAACGAACGGTTAGACTTATTACAATTTATTGAAATCAAATGTTTTAGACTTAAACTATACCGAAAAAAAAGACTCTACAGATTGGGTCTGTAAAGTCTCTCTATGCCTTATACGTTAAAACGGAAATGGATTACGTCGCCGTCGTTAACGATATATTCTTTACCTTCTAATCGTACTTTGCCCGCGTCCTTTGCAGCGCTATGGCTTCCTGCTTCAAGTAGGTCATTATACGAAACGATTTCGGCACGGATGAAACCGCGTTCGAAGTCTGTGTGAATGACACCTGCACATTGAGGTGCTTTCATACCTTTACGGAACGTCCAAGCACGTACTTCCTGAACTCCAGCAGTAAAGTATGTTGCCAAACCTAGCAGGTTGTATGAAGCACGGATCAATTGATCAAGACCGGATTCCTCGATGCCGAGTTCAGATAGGAACATTTCCTTTTCTTCACCTTCAAGCTCCGCAATTTCTTCTTCAATTTTTGCGCAAATTACGATAACTTCTGCGTTTTCTTTCGCAGCATATTCACGAACTTGTTGAACATATTCATTATCAGCAGCATTAGCCACTTCATCCTCACTTACATTCGCTACATAAAGAGTCGGCTTCGCTGTAAGCAAGTGCATGCCCTTCACGATTTTTTGCTGTTCTTCAGTAAATTCAACTGAACGAGCTGGTTTTTCTTCTTCCAATGCTTCTTTCAAAGCGACAAGGATTTCATGCTCAGCCACTGCGCCTTTATCTTTCTGCTTGGCCATTTTTCCAACGCGGTCGATTCGTTTATCAACAGATTCCAAATCAGCAAGAATCAATTCAAGATTGATGACTTCAATATCATCTATTGGATTTACTTTTCCAGAAACGTGAGTAATGTTATCGTCAGAGAAGCAACGAACGACTTGACAAATTGCATCAACTTGACGAATATGAGAAAGGAATTTATTCCCAAGACCTTCCCCTTTACTAGCTCCTTTTACAATCCCAGCAATATCCGTGAATTCAAACGCCGTTGGCACTGTCTTTTTCGGCTTCACCAATTCAGTCAATTTTTGCAAACGATGATCAGGCACTTCTACAATCCCGACGTTTGGATCAATTGTACAAAAAGGATAGTTGGCAGATTCCGCACCTGCCTGAGTTATTGCATTAAATAAAGTGGATTTACCTACGTTAGGCAAACCAACTATACCAGCTGTTAAAGCCATTTATATTTCACTCCTTCAAGATAATTCGTACATATGGAAAAAGATAAATCTTCTATAAAAACAAAATCTAATTACCTAAACCTTTCCCAATTATAGATTTCACTTCTTAAAAAGACAAGTAAATCATTGAGATAGTAAGACCGCTCTCTCTCCATGAAAAAAGCATGATCAATCCTCATGCTTTTGTAGAACTTTTTTCATTTTCTTTGCAAATTCACGTCGAGGCAACATCACGCTATGACCGCAGCCTTCGCATTTTATCCGGATATCCATACCCAGCCGGATAATTTTCCACTTATTGACCCCACATGGATGTGGTTTTTTCATTTCGACAATATCCTTCAGTGCAAATTCTTTTTCATCCATAACCATGAGCCCCCTAGTTCCTACGACTCGCTGCCGCTATATGTAGATTTAATTCCACTTAAATCAAGAGCAGCACTTATTTCTTTTCTTAACATTCTACTAATTTCGACATGATACATCGGCTTTGTTTCAGCTGTAACTCGAAGGACGATTTCATCAGGACCTACTGTTTCAATTCCCAAAAATTCAGGGGCATTAATTAAGGCTTCGTATTTACCTTCCATACTACTTAAAAGATCGATCAGCACTTTTTCAGCAAGCTCGACTGATCCATCATTAGGTATGGTCACATCAACAACAGCCATACTGTTTAAGATAGAATAATTTGTAACTTGGATAATACTACCGTTAGGTATGAAGTGCAATTCCCCTGAGCTACTTTTAATTTTTGTTGTACGAAGCCCAATTTCGAGAACTTCACCCTCAAATGTATTAATTTTAATATAGTCCCCAACCGAGAAGTGATCTTCAAAAATCACAAAGAACCCTGTGATAATATCTTTGACCAAACTTTGAGCACCAAACCCAATGGCCAAACCGAGTACACCAGCACCAGCAAGTAACGGCATTACCTCAATTCCAAAAATATCCAGAATCATTATCAAGGCAATGAAATTGATGACATAGGTAATGATATTTTCCAGCAATTTAATGAGTGTCGCTTCCCTGCGCTCCGATACCCGAATGGGACTTCTTAAACGTGCTTTGAAAAATTTATTCAGAATAGTCTTTCCTATTCTAATAATAATACGCGATAACAACAGAACAAGGAAGATTTTAATAATTCCCTCACCCATCAGTAGCCATACTTTTTCATCCAATATTTCTTTTATAATGTTATTATAAATGCTATCCATCTTTTCCTCCTGCCTATTGCAAAATCCTGCAAAACTTTTAGATTCCCTATGACCTTCCTATTTTGGACGTATTCCTTCTACCCCTCAAGCCGAAAGATAACCCTAAATAAGAAAAGTTTTCTCTATTTTATCAATAAATATGGGTTTCTGTACAAAAAAAATATGGATATATAGGTAAGATAATTAGAAGTTTTTTCTATTTCCATGAATGATTTTTTGCTAGAGAGTATACATAACGACAATTGGTAGAGGAAGAAGCATCTTACTATTTCCCCTTCCCCCGTTTGCGTGTTCTTATCAAATAAATCCCCCACCGATTTTACATTAAATACCGTATATTTTTCCTTTTTTATCCGTATACTGTAATACCAAACGAAGTAAAGGAGTTGAGCCGATGAATCTGAATTCTAGTCTATTTAATAATAATAAAAATAGATTGAGCCGCATCCTACATGAAGATACGGATGCATCTAAACAAATTTCTCAAGAATTAATCAACCTTCTTCCAACTGGAAAGCTTCAACCTATCGTAATTGTCTGTATTGGCACAGACCGTTCTACTGGCGATTCCCTCGGTCCACTTGTCGGCACTCTGCTTAATGAAAAAACAGAAGACGGTGCCTCTTCTTTCCATGTTTATGGAACTCTCGATAATCCTATACATGCTATGAATTTACAGGAAAAATTAAATGAAATTAACAAAATCCATACCAATCCCTTTATCGTCGGAATCGATGCTTGCTTAGGAAAATTGAAAAGTGTCGGCATTGTTCAAATTGGCCAAGGTCCGGTGAAACCTGGCGCTGGAGTCAATAAAGATCTACCTTCTGTTGGTAATGCCCATATTACTGGAATCGTGAATGTCAGTGGATTCATGGAGTTTATGGTCCTACAAAATACTCGTCTTAATCTAGTCTTAAAAATGGCCAAAACCATTGCAGAGGGTATTTATGAAGCACAAAATCATTATCCAGTAAAACCAACTTTCACTCCATTCTCCTGGTCATTCAAGCAGGAAAAAACTCTTTGATTCTAATGTTCCTGAAAAGTTTGGCCGAGTATAAAAATAAAGGAAGGGGTTCACCCCTTCCTTATTTTTATAAATAATACATGATTGTAACTAGAATTGCTGTAATCATTATTCCTGGAAGCAGGTTAGCCACCCTGATTTTGGTGACACCGATAATATTCAAGCCAATCGCTAAAATCATGACTCCTCCAGTTGCTGTCATTTCAAGAATGAATGAATCCATTAACGCAGTTGGGATCAAAGTATTAATTTGCCTTGAAAAAATGGCAATGAATCCTTCATAAAGAATGATAGGGAATGCTGAAAAAAGTACACCAATGCCAAGAGTACTGGACAGAACTAGCGCTGTAAACCCATCAATAATCGATTTTGTTATTAAAACATCATGATCATTACGGATCCCACTATCCAAGGCACCGATAATGGCCATCGCTCCAATGCAAAATATGAGCGTGGCTGTTACGAATCCCTGTGATATCGAAGTTCCTTTTTTCGCTTTCATCCGACGTTCAATCCAATTGCCTAAAGAATTAAGCCTGGCTTCAAGATTCATCCATTCTCCAAGCACAGCGCCTCCCACAATACTTATAATGACCATGATAAAATTATCACTTTTAAAACCCATCTGCAATCCTAAGACTATAACGGTCAAACCGATACCACTCATAACCGTTTCTTTTATCTTCTCAGGTATATGCTGTAAAAACATTCCCAAAATCGACCCGATTAAAATACAAGCCCCATTCACAAAAGTCCCCAATAAAACCAACTTATTCACCTAATTCTCTACAGTAAAGATCCCCTGTCGTATATCTTCATTAAAAAATCGTCTCTCAAAGAAGGGACTAAGAGGAAAGGTTTTCTTGATCAATCAAGTCTAATATTCTCTCTAAATCTTCTTTGGAAAAGAATTCGATTTCTATTTTCCCTTTTTTCTTGCTTTGTTTAATAGTCACGCTTGTTCCTAGTCTTTCACGTAGACTTGACTCCCGCTGCTTTATAAATATGTCTTTTTTCACTTGTTTCGCAGGTTTAGTTTCACGTGAAACCGTATCATTTAATTGATGAATATATTGCTCTAGCTTTCGGACATTCATTCCTTCTTTGAGAATTTTGTCTATAACTGGCTGAAGCAACTCTTTTTTCTTTAATCCTAGTAATGCACGACCATGCCCCATAGAAATTTCACCTTCAGAGATATAACTCCTTATCTTTTCAGGCAAAGATAGTAATCGAACATAGTTAGCAATATGCGGCCGACTTTTCCCCAAGCGAATAGCCAACTGTTCTTGAGTGATTTCTAATTTTTCAAGCAGGGTTTGATAAGCAGCCGCTTCCTCGATTGGGTTTAAATCTTCCCGTTGAAGGTTTTCCAAAATGGCCAGTTCCATCATCTGTTGTTCATTCAGTTCCCTCACAACAACCGGTACTGTCTTTAAACCAGCTTCTTTTGCGGCACGATAACGTCTCTCCCCAGCCACAATTTCATAGCCTTTAATACTTTTCCGGGCAATAATCGGCTGTAATATCCCATGCTCTATGATTGATTGCTTAAGTTCTTCTATCGCTTCAGGTCGAAAACTTTTCCGGGGCTGATAAGGATTTGGCCTTAATTCCCTCAATTTAATTTCCCGCACGATTTCATCTTTACTGATTTCCCCATTGTTGAATAGTGCGTTTAGACCTTTGCCAAGTCCCTTAGCCATTTGACACCACTTCCTTTGCCAGTTCTAGATAGACCTCCGCTCCTCGTGACTTTGGATCATAAATAATTATCGGTTCTCCATGGCTCGGCGCTTCACTCAATCGGACATTACGTGGAATGATGGTTTGATAAACTTTATCCTGAAAGTATTTTTTGACTTCCTCAATAACTTGAAGACCCAAATTTGTTCTAGCGTCCAGCATCGTCAATAGCACACCTTCGATTTTCAAATCATGGTTTAAATGCTTTTGCACGAGACGGACCGTATTTAAGAGCTGACTTAAGCCCTCCAATGCATAATATTCGCATTGTACAGGAATTAAAACAGCATCAGCAGCTGTTAATGCATTTAGGGTAAGCAGTCCTAATGATGGTGGACAATCGATTACAATGTAATCATACTGACTCTGCACCTCTTCTAACGCCCTTTTTAAACGGACTTCCCTAGAGATGGTTGGAACAAGTTCTATTTCAGCACCTGCAAGTTGAATTGTCGCAGGTATAACATATAAGTTTTCAACCTTTGTTTCCAAGATAACGGTACTGGCTTCGACATCATCAACCAATACATCATAAATACATTGTTCTACATCTGCTTTATCAATACCTGCACCGCTTGTCGCATTTCCCTGCGGATCGATATCGACCAATAAGACTTTCTGTCCTATGTATGCAAGACAAGCACTAAGGCTGACAGAAGTTGTCGTTTTTCCAACACCGCCTTTTTGATTGGCAATGGCGAGAATCTTACCCACGAATTCACCTGCTTTCAACTATCTTTATACTCTATATCTAAATGCATTTACCGTAATTTTCTTTCTTTCTATTTTATCATGAATAATCCTGGAAGAAATCGTTTTCTGAAATTCCTCTTAAAATTTGGAATTTCCCTAAAAATGACCAAAAGATGCTGTTGAAAAGAGAGAATAAAAAAAGCTTGGTAATCGAAGACTACCAAGCGGGGGCTAAGGAAAAGGGGATCAAGTTTTCTTCTTAGGAATTTTAATCGTAAATTGATAATATTCCTCGAATTCCTCTTCCTCTGCATCCAAATTTATTCCATTGTCTGTTACCATATTCAACGATTGACGGATGGTATTTACCGCAATCCTCATGTCTTTACTAAACGCCTTTCGTTTTGGCTTCGGCTTAAGTACCGTTCCGGTGAGTAGCTTGACGACCCGCTCTTCTGTCTGCTTAACGTTATAGCCTTTTTCGATGATTTCCAAAAGTAGTTTGATCTGCTTTTCCGGACTTTTTAAAGGAATTAACGAGCGGGCATGACGTTCCGTAATTTGCTTTTGAAGAAGTGCATCTTGGACCTCCTTCGGCAGCTTAAGCAGCCGAAGCTTATTTGCCACGGTAGATTGGCCAATTCCGAGTCTTTGTGCCAGAGCTTCTTGAGTTAAACTATGAAGCTCTAATAGTTTCCCATAAGCTAATGCTTCTTCAATCGGTGTCAGCTCTTCACGCTGAAGGTTTTCTATCAGCGCAACTGAAGCCGTTTCTGTATCCGTAAGATCCTTAACAATAGCAGGTGCCAATTCCCAACCAAGCTTTTGCATAGCACGAAAACGACGCTCGCCTGCAATGATTTCGTATTTCCCCTGACCATGTGCCCTTACTACAATCGGTTGAATGATCCCGTGTGTATGAATCGTTTGAGCCAATTCTGCAATTTTATCGTCATTAAAAACGGTCCTTGGTTGAAATCGATTAGGCACAATATCAGAAATGGAAATTTTTCTTATTTCTTCGTTATTATTGCTAGGTGTCTCCATCTCTAGTTGCTGTTCTTCTTTTTCGCCAAACCCAAAGAACCGCGAAAAAGGATGCTTCATCTTCCTACACCACCTTTTAAAACTCCCAAATAACATATTCTCTATTGAAAGGACAAGTCCTTCATACATTTCCCGACATGGTTATACATATGGTCCATCGTTGTAAAAAACATGTCGACTATCGTCATTAAAGCAATAATGAGGCATAGACGCCCAGATATTATAGATATCTGCCGGTATGCCCGAGATTATTTCCCTGATTTTTCAAAAAGATAAAACTCCGACTTTCTCGCTCTGTAGGTAAACGAGGCATATGGTTGTAAAGAACACTTTGTCGGATATTCTCCTTCAGGTTTACTTATACATTTTTAAATGGATAAAAAAATCCTACATTTATAGTAAAAGAAAATTAGAACAAGTGCTAGCCAAAATCTATCTATCAGCCACAATGAATAGCCATAGTAAAAGGATTATTCAATGGGCTGTTTATTTGGTGTACCAGGTTTTCTAGGGTATTTTTTAGGAGTCTTCTTTACTTTTTTTACCGTAATGATGTTTCTTTCACTATTCTCTTCGGGCAATGTGAAGGGATAAATTTCTTCAATTTTTCCTCCTAATGTAAAAATCGCCTTCTTACCTGTATCCATTTCATCTTGTGCACTTGCCGCTTTCATGGCAATGAACGTCCCATCCGGTTTGACAAGCGGCAAACAAAGCTCACTTAAGACAGACATCCTCGCTACCGCTCTTGCCATAACAATATCATAGGATTCACGATGCTCTGGTTTTTGAGCGAAGGTTTCCGCCCGGTCATGGTAAAAGGAAACGCCCTTTAATTGTAACTCATCAGCAAGATGATTTAAAAAGGAGATCCGCTTATTCAAAGAATCCACGATAGATACGTGGATATTTGGGAAACAAATTTTCAAAGGAATGCTCGGAAATCCAGCTCCAGCTCCAACATCGCAAATCTTATAAGGCTTGTTAAAATCGAAATAGAAAGCTGCACTAATTGAATCATAAAAATGCTTTAAATAAACTTCTTCTTTATTCGTGATGGCGGTTAGGTTCATCTTTTCGTTCCATTCCACCAATAATCGATAATAGGTGTCAAACTGTTCAAGCTGACGAGGAGAAAGCTCGATACCCTTCTCCTGTAGTGCTTGTTGAAATTGTTCAATGTTCATGAATTCTTCAATCCTTTTCGGGTATTTCCGTTACTGAGAAACTCTGGCAATCTTACCTTGTTCCAAATAAACAAGCAAAATGGAGACATCAGCAGGATTTACACCGGAAATTCGTGAAGCCTGAGCTACTGATAGCGGGTGGACCTGTTTTAATTTTTGACGTGCTTCCGTTGCAAGACCGGAGATGGCATCATAGTCGATGTTCTCTGGAATTTTTTTATTCTCCATTTTTTTCAGACGATCGACCTGTTGCAGAGATTTCTCAATATATCCCTCATATTTAATCTGGATTTCGACTTGTTCCGTCACTTCGTCGCTTAGTTCGACATCACTTGGAGCCAGCTTCTGAATATGAGAATAATCCATTTCAGGACGTTTCAATAAATCGGACGCACGAATTCCATCCTTCAACTCACTGCCACCACTTGTGATAATAACGTCTTGCACTTCTTGCGTTGGTTTAATGAAGGTTGATTTCAGTCGTTCTTTTTCTACTTCAACTGCTTCCTTTTTCAAAAGAAAACGTTTGTAGCGGTCTTCTTTGATCATTCCAATATTGAAACCAATTTCCGTTAAACGTAAATCCGCATTGTCATGACGCAACAATAAACGATATTCTGCACGTGAAGTCAGCAAGCGATATGGTTCATTCGTACCTTTCGTAACAAGATCATCAATTAAAACTCCAATATAGGCATCCGAACGGCTTAAGATCAGTTCTTCTTTACCTATCGCATTCAATCCTGCATTAATACCAGCCATCAACCCCTGGCCCGCTGCTTCTTCGTAGCCGGACGTTCCGTTAATTTGGCCTGCTGTATACAAGTTTTTAACTTTTTTCGTTTCTAGTGTAGGCCAAAGCTGTGTAGGAACGATTGCATCATATTCAATTGCATATCCCGCACGCATCATTTCCGCCTTCTCGAGCCCTGGAACCGTTTGAAGGATTTTCACTTGTACATCTTCAGGTAGACTTGTTGACAGCCCTTGCACATAAACTTCCTTTGTATTGCGCCCTTCAGGTTCAAGGAAAATTTGATGGCGCGGTTTATCATTAAAACGTACAACCTTATCTTCTATTGATGGGCAATAGCGTGGTCCAGTTCCCTTAATCATCCCAGAATACATCGGTGAACGGTGTAAATTCTCATCGATGAGCTGGTGTGTTCCCTCATTCGTGTATGTTAACCAGCATGGCAATTGATCAGTGATGAATTTCGTTGTTTCATAAGAAAAAGCACGTGGAACTTCATCACCAGGCTGTATTTCTGTTTTGCTGTAATCAATGGATGAACTATTGACGCGAGGAGGCGTTCCAGTTTTAAAACGAACTAAATCAAATCCTAATTGCTCCAAATGTTCAGAAAGTCTGATGGAAGGCTGCTGATTGTTAGGACCGCTTGAATATTTTAGTTCCCCTAAAATAATTTCTCCACGTAAATATGTTCCTGTCGTGATTACGACAGTTTTCGCACGATACACTGCACCTGTTTTAGTAATGACACCCGTACAAACATCATTTTCAACAATTAATTCCTCAACCATTCCTTGAATTAATGTCAAATTTTCTTGATCTTCTATCGTCTTTTTCATTTCTTGCTGATAAAGATATTTATCAGCCTGTGCCCTCAACGCACGTACTGCCGGACCTTTAGCTGTATTCAACATCCTCATTTGAATATGGGTTTTATCAATATTTTTTCCCATTTCACCGCCTAAAGCGTCAATTTCTCTGACAACTATCCCTTTTGCCGGTCCGCCAATAGACGGATTGCATGGCATAAAGGCGACCATATCTAAATTAATGGTAACCATCAAAGTTTTAGCTCCAACTCTTGCAGCTGCAAGGCCTGCTTCACTACCAGCATGTCCAGCTCCAATAACAATAACATCATAGCTTCCTGCTTCGTATTGCATGTTTTCTCCTCCTTTTACTGTTATTTTCCTAAACAAAATTGCGAGAACAATTGGTTGATCAAATTATCCTGAACACTTTCACCAATGATTTCGCCGAGAAGCTCCCAGGCCTTTGTGAAATCAATTTGAACTAAGTCAATCGGCGTCCCCATGTCAATCGCTTCAATTGCATCCTCAATTGACTGTAATGCTTGACCAAGTAAGGCTATATGACGAGCATTCGAAACATAGGTTAAGTCTCCTGATTCTAAAGAACCCTCAAAGAATAAAGAAGCAATCGCATCTTCCAACTCATTGACTCCTTGATCCTCAAGTAAAGACGTAGAAACAATTTTATGCGATGCTGCCTTTTCCTTAACCTGATCCAAATTGATTTTTTGCGGAAGATCAGTTTTATTGATAATAACGATAACATCCATTCCTTTAACGGCTTGGAATAGTTTTTCATCTTCAGGTGTAAAGTCATCGGAATAGTTTAAGACAAGTAATATTAAATCTGCCTCTTTTAATACCGCACGAGAGCGTTCAACACCAATTCGTTCAACAATGTCCTCTGTTTCCCGAATCCCTGCTGTATCGACAAGTTTAAGCGGTACTCCGCGAACATTGACATATTCCTCAATTACATCACGTGTTGTGCCGGGAATATCAGTAACAATGGCCTTATTTTCATGAACTAAGCTGTTAAGCAAAGAAGATTTTCCGACATTTGGGCGTCCGATGATAACCGTCGCCAGCCCATCTCGCAGAATTTTCCCTTGCTGTGCAGTATGCAGGAGTTTCTCTATCTCCGTCTTCACATAGCTGCCTTTTTCCAAAAATAAACGATGTGTCATTTCTTCGACATCATCATATTCCGGGTAATCTATGTTTACCTCGACTTGTGCGAGGGTCTGTAAAATTTCCTGACGTAACTTTTGAATTAATTTCGAAAGCCGCCCTTCCATTTGCCCTAAGGCTACATTCATCGCTTTATCTGTTTTTGCCCGAATTAAATCCATAACAGCTTCTGCTTGGGAAAGATCAATCCTTCCATTCAAAAAAGCTCGTTTCGTAAATTCACCAGGTTCTGCTAAACGTGCTCCCTGTGAGAGGATAAGCTGTAATACCCGATTGACCGAAACGATCCCGCCATGACAATTTATTTCGACTACATCTTCTCTTGTAAATGTCTTTGGACCTTTCATAACAGAAACCATAACTTCTTCTATGATTTCACCTGTTTTCGGTTGAGTTAAGTGTCCGTAATGAATCGTATGTGATTTCACTTCGAGCAAACTTTTCCCGCCTGGTCCTTTAAAGATTCTATCGGCTATTTCTATGGCCTCATCACCGCTGATTCTTACGATGGCAATTGCCCCTTCCCCTAAGGGAGTAGAGATAGCGGTGATTGTATCGAATTCCATGCTTTCACCTCTTATATATTGATGTTTCTATATTTTTCCCATAATAAAATCGTCGAATTCCCTAAATAACTACAATACCACAGTATATTCATGAAAAAAAGTAGATACTCCTTCCTTTCAAGAGTTATCCACATGCATTAAAACCCATATTCTGTATCACTTATTTTAACTTATCCACATGTGAATAACAAATATAGCCCGCTTTCCCTCTTGCTCTTTTCTTAAATCCTTACTAATTACGAATGGTCAAAACAGAAACATGTCGAATATTGTTGAATTTTTCTTTTATTTTTAAAGAATTCAACAGACAACCAAAAAAAGAACCTCCGCTTAATAGCAGAAGGTTCATCTGATTGGAGTAATGACCAAATGGCGATATGGCTCTGTACCATTGGAATTTGTTTTGATTTTTGGGTAATGCAGTAGAGCATTATGAATGACCTTCCGTTCAAAGGATGGCATCGGCTCCAGTGAAACAGATTTACCAGTTTTTATTGCTTTATTTGCCATTCTTTCAGCCAATTGGATTAAAGTATCATTGCGGCGATTTCGATAATCTTCTGCATCTACAGTTACATTCAAAAACTGCTTCGAATAGCGATTTGCAACCAGCTGCGTTAAATACTGAAGGGAATTTAATGTTTGCCCCCGTTTTCCAATTAATAAAGCAATCTTTTCACCTGATAAATGAAACGTTACATTCTTACCTTGACGACGGACATCAATTTCTGCATTAACTCCCATGTTTTCACTGACATTCTTCAAAAATTTCAGTGACTCTTCAATAGGATCGGCTGGCAAAGTCACATGGACGATTGCCTTCCTTGCACCAAATAAACCAAAAAAACCTTTTTTGCCTTCATCTTCAATTTCAATCTCCACGCGATCCCTAGTGCTGTTCAGTTGAGCTAAAGCTAAATTTACTGCTTCTTCGACAGATTGTCCTGCAGCAGTTACTTTTTTCACTTTTTCTTTGCTCCTCCCGCGTTTTCCGCAGCTGCTTTTCTAAGATCTGGACCTTTAATGAAATACGTTTGAACGATACCGAAAATGTTACCTACTACCCAGTAAAGTGAAAGAGCAGCGGGAAATTTAATTGCAAAAACAACAATCATAATTGGCATGATGTAAAGCATCATTGTCATTTGTGCTGCCATTTGTGGATTAGAGTTCATTCCAACCATGGATAATTTTTGCTGAATAAAAGTCGTAATACCTGCAACAACCGGTAAAATATAATATGGATCCGGGGAACCTAAATCAAACCAAAGAAAGCTATGAAGAGCAATTTCTTCCGTACGGCTGATAGCATGGTAAAAACCGATCAAAATCGGCATTTGCACCAATATTGGTAAACATCCCGCCAATGGATTCACATTATATTTTGAAAATAAAGCCATCGTTTCTTGCTGTAGTTTTTGTTGTGTGGCAGCATCTTTTGAGCTGTATTTTGCTTGAAGTTCTTTCATCTCAGGCTGAATGGCCTGCATTGCTTTCGAGCTTTTCACCTGTTTGATCATAAGTGGAAGTAATGCTAAGCGAATGATTAGGGTAACACCGATAATCCCAAGACCATAGTTTTCCCCGAATGCTTCAGAGAGCCAAATAATCAGAGCTGATAATGGATAGACAATGTATTGATTCCAGAACCCTTCACTTTCTGCAGTTATAGGTTCTTTAATTTCCGTACACCCTGCTAACAACATCATTATAGAAGCTAGTCCAATAATGAGTAATATTCGTTTTTTCAACCGTAATTTCCTCCTAACTGCAATCAATCTTTTTTGAAACAATTTTGAACTATTTACAAGCAGACTTCAAGGAAAAGTCATCCACTTTTTGTACAGTCCAATAAGGAATTTTCTATGATATTTTTCTCAATGTTTACGACATTATCTGAGGAGTACTTAGTTTTCGATATAAAGGAGAACTTTATTGTTTTTTCATTATAAAGTTTAGTGATTTAGAACGTTTTAGGACATGGATCAAGCTGCTTTTCACTTGGGAAAAGTCCATTTCCGCCGCTGGCTTTCGAGCAATCACAATATAATCCTTACCATCTTCTATATCATCTTTCAATTCCAAAAACGCTTGCCGTATGTATCTTTTAATCTGATTCCGAACAACGGCATTCCCGATTTTTTTACTGACAGAAAGGCCTATCCGGAAATAATCCTGTTCGGGCTTTTCAAGGACATAGACAACGAATTGCCGATTAGCAGAGGATTCGCCCTTTTTAAACACAAGCTGAAACTCGTCCTCTTTCTTAATCCTTAACTTTTTTTTCATCTTTACACCTTCATTAAATGAATTGAGTCTCAGTAAATCCCTTATTTTGCGAAAAAAGACCACTGAGACTTTTCAGTGGTCTATGCAGATAATACTTTTCTGCCCTTACGGCGACGTGCAGCAATTACTCTACGTCCGTTTTTCGTGCTCATACGTGCACGGAAACCGTGAACTTTACTATGCTTACGATTATTCGGTTGATAAGTTCTTTTCATTATATGACACCTCCCTGAGGAATAACAGTTAAAGACAGTCTTTACAATTATATAGATGATGGTTTCTACTTGTCAACCTCATCCAAAAAAATATTTCTTTTTATGCTCAATGTCCAGTAGGTCTTTTTTTACTACCTAGCCTATTGTAAATGATTTTGCCTCGAACTGATATAGAAATTTTTGGTGAGAGGGAAATTTCCATGAATTTTTCCCTTAAACACATTTAAGCAGATCTCTTAGTTTACACGCTCCACTCTGAAAAGGAATCAGCAAAAATATAGGGAAGGCCTGGTTGTTTTTAAATGAACCATTGGGTTTGTCAGGATAGGTTTTAATATTTACGTTTTTGATAGCTATAACAACATGTTTTTCTGTCCTATTCGTTTTAAAGAAGCAGAGAAATAAATTTATATAATTCGTGCCAAAACTTCAGTCTGTGGATAAAATTCGACATGATTTTTCCTATCCACAACCTGTTTTATAGACTTTTGCACATAACAATAGCCTGTGGAAAAGTTTTTCCCACAGGCTCGGTAAGTTGTGGATAAAGTTTTCTAACCCATTGCAAGACGCCTGAATTTCTGATATTATATTTGTGTTTTCACTCTGAATAACTTTATCAACAGGTAAGGTTTATCCACAGACTGTGCATAACATGTGGATAGCTTATTCGACCTGTGTATATTAATCTGTCCACAAACGGTGGATATTGTCGAAAACCCTTTTTTCTTCTTTATTATATATTTCTCCAAATACCTGTTGATGAATAATCATCCAAACCTACATCACCTTACAAGATGTAGTCTGTACAAAGGTTGTACAGCGCAAGATATAGTAATAGGGACATCACATTATAGAACACTCCCTTATACAGCTCACCGAACCTTTGCTGTCAAAATTTATATTAAGACGGCAATCGATGAGTTTATTTGTGCCTATACATTTTAGATATTATTAAAAATATTTTGCAAAGGAGGGATAAGTTTGGATAACATCGATAGCCTCTGGAACCAGGCGCTCGGAAAAATTGAAAAAAAGATCAGTAAACCAAGCTTTGAAACTTGGCTTAAATCAACCAAGGCTTATTTACTACAAGGTGATACATTAACAGTCACCGCTCCCAATGAATTTGCCAGGGACTGGCTTGAAGAACGCTATTCACATCTTATTTCTGATGTATTGTTTGAACTTACCGGTGAGGAATTGGAAGCAAAATTCATCATTCCTCCCAATCAAGAAGATGGTGATTTTACTGTTCCTGTTCAGCCTAAAAAGATTAAAAAACAGGATAAAGAACATAATGCATTTCCTCAGCATATGTTAAACGCGAAAAATACCTTTGATACGTTTGTCATCGGCTCCGGCAATCGTTTTGCCCATGCCGCGTCTCTCGCTGTCGCAGAAGCTCCTGCTAAGGCCTATAACCCATTATTTATTTATGGAGGCGTAGGACTAGGTAAAACCCATTTAATGCATGCAATTGGGCATTATGTACTTGAGCATAATCCGAAGGCAAAGGTCGTTTATTTATCTTCTGAAAAATTCACGAACGAATTTATCAATTCAATCCGAGATAATAAAGCAGGCGAATTCCGTGATAGATACCGAAGTGTAGATGTTTTACTAATTGATGATATTCAATTTCTAGCAGGAAAAGAACAAACTCAAGAAGAGTTTTTCCATACATTTAATGCACTACATGAAGAAAGCAAACAGATTGTCATCTCGAGTGACCGTCCTCCAAAAGAGATCCCAACACTCGAAGATCGCCTCCGTTCCCGCTTTGAATGGGGTTTAATTACGGATATCACACCGCCTGATTTAGAAACGCGAATTGCTATTTTACGTAAGAAGGCAAAAGCAGAAGGTCTTGATATCCCAAATGAAGTTATGCTTTATATTGCCAATCAAATTGACTCGAATATTCGTGAACTTGAAGGGGCACTTATACGTGTTGTTGCTTATTCTTCGTTAATTAATAAGGATATTAATGCTGATTTAGCAGCCGAAGCATTAAAAGACATTATTCCAAGCTCGAAACCTAAAATAATCACCATCTTAGAAATCCAAAAAACAGTTGGTGAGCATTATAGTGTGAAATTGGAGGATTTCAAAGCGAAAAAACGGACTAAATCTGTAGCCTTTCCAAGGCAGATCGCCATGTATCTTTCCAGGGAGTTAACGGATTCATCTCTGCCAAAGATAGGGGATGAATTTGGTGGTCGCGATCATACGACCGTTATTCATGCGCATGAAAAAATTTCTAAACTCATGCAAACAGATACCCAGCTTCAACGTCAGGTCAAAGAAATACAGGATCAGTTGAAGGTATAGATGATTCTGGATAATGTGTATAACTGATGACTACTTACACACAGTCTATCCACATGTGGATAGACTGTTTTTCCTTAGGTTGAGTCGACTTATCCACATATCAACAGGCCCTACTACTATTACTACTATCTTTTTTAATAAAAATTATTAATAAATATGCCTATTCGGCAATTAAAAATTTGGAGGATGAAACATGAGATTTATAATTCAAAGAGATCGATTAGTTCATAGTGTCCAAGAAGTAATGAAAGCAGTCACATCAAGGACAACGATTCCTATTTTAACGGGGATAAAAATAAGTGTTACAACTGAAGGTGTTACTTTGACAGGAAGTGATTCCGATATTTCCATTCAATCATTTATTCCAGCTGAAGTAGACGGTGATGAAATTGTTGAAGTGAAAAATAGCGGCGGAATTGTCCTAAATGCTCGTTTTTTCAGTGAAATTGTCAAAAAATTACCGATGGATACTGTAGAAATTGAAGTCGAAAACAACTTTCAAACAATTATTCGCTCAGGTAAAGCTGAATTTAACTTAAATGGACTGGATCCTGAAGAATACCCTCATCTTCCAATCATTGAGGAAGAAAATATTTTCAAGCTTCCAACAGACCTATTAAAAACTCTTATTCGTCAAACTGGCTTTGCAGTGTCCACCTCAGAAACACGCCCTATCTTAACAGGTGTAAACTTAAAGGTTCAAGATGACGAATTGACCTGTATTGCAACAGATAGTCACAGGCTGGCAATGCGCACAGCAAAAATTGAAAATAAAATTACTGGGACCTATAGCGTTGTGATTCCAGGCAAAAGTCTAAATGAATTAAGTAAAATCCTTGATGATACAAACGAACTCATAGAAATCGTCATTACCGAAAATCAAGTCTTATTCAAAGCAGAAAATTTATTATTCTTCTCCCGCCTACTTGAGGGGAATTATCCAGATACGTCCCGCTTGATTCCTTCGGATAGCAAAACGGATGTAACTGTTCACACAAAAGATTTTCTGCAAGCAATCGACCGAGCATCTTTATTGGCCAGAGAAGGCAGAAATAATGTGGTCAAACTGACAACTTTAGAAGGCCGCATTATCGAAGTCTCTTCTAATACACCTGAAATTGGTAAAGTAATTGAGGAAGTTCAAGCAGAAGCCATTGAAGGTGAGGATTTGAAAATCTCCTTCAGTGCTAAATTTGTTATGGATGCCTTAAAAGTTTTAGAAGGATCGGATATTAAAATCAACTTTACAGGTGCGATGCGTCCATTTGTAATTCGTCCGCTTCATGATGATTCTATGCTTCAATTAATTCTGCCTGTAAGAACTTATTAAGCTAAAATAATATTTCAAAAAAATTAAAGGCTTGCTAAACAAGCCTTTAATTTTTTTATACTTAAATATAGGCCCCATAAGGTTTTTTACAGCGTTTTTAATTCTGAATAAAACCTAGAACTATAAAAAATAAGAGCGAAAAAAGCTATACTTTGTCTTAATGGGATTTATTTAGTAAAATGAAGTATTAAAGACTACTTAGAAATGAGTGAGGCATGAAATGGACTCCATAAAAATCAGCACAGAATATATTACGCTTGGACAATTCTTAAAATTAGCCGATTTGATTCAAAGCGGCGGAATGTCGAAATGGTTCTTAAGTGAATACGAGGTTTTCATTAATGGCGAATTAGACGTGAGAAGAGGCAGAAAATTAAGATCAGGTGATAAAATAGAGATTCCTGGATTTGGCGTCTTCACAATTACAAGCTAAAACATAAGGGAAGAGCGGAATATGTATATTGAAAATATAAGTTTGAGAAATTACCGCAACTATACCGAATTGAACCTGACTTTTGAGAATAAGGTCAATGTAATCCTCGGCGAAAATGCTCAAGGAAAAACAAATGTCATGGAATCTATTTTTGTTTTAGCAATGGCAAAATCTCACCGGACTTCAAATGATAAAGAACTTATTCGCTGGGATGAAGAGTATGCTAAAATAGAAGGAAGAGTTAGAAAGAGAAATACCTCAATACCACTTGAGCTGACCATTTCAAAAAAAGGGAAAAAGGCGAAGTGCAACCATATTGAACAAAGAAAATTAAGTCAATATGTTGGAAATATGAATGTGGTCATGTTTGCGCCTGAGGATCTTAACCTTGTAAAGGGAAGTCCTCTAGTCAGACGCCGTTTTATAGATATGGAAATTGGCCAGGTTTCTCCCGTATACCTTCATGATATGAGCCAATATCATAAAATACTTCAACAAAGAAATCATTACTTAAAGCTTCTGCAGACCCGGAAACAAACGGATACGACGATGCTTGACGTGCTAACTGATCAATTTATTCAGTATGCAGCGAAAATTGTCGAAAGAAGATACGAGTTTCTTTTAAAGCTCCAGCAGTGGGCAGAGCCAATTCACTCGGGGATCTCCAGAAATCTAGAAGTATTGAAAATCCAATATAAACCGTCGCTTGATGTATCAGAATCTATGGATTTGACGAAAATGATAGAAGTATACACAGAAAAATTTGATAAAATAAAAACAAGGGAAATTGAACGGGGTGTAACACTGGTAGGTCCTCATCGTGACGACCTGGTTTTTTTTGTGAATGACCGTGATGTCCAGACATATGGTTCACAAGGACAACAACGCACAACTGCCCTGTCATTGAAACTTGCCGAAATTGAGCTGATTCATGAAGAAATCGGCGAGTATCCCATTTTATTATTGGATGATGTGTTATCGGAACTTGACGATTTCCGTCAATCTCATTTACTGAATACGATACAAGGGAAAGTGCAAACATTCGTGACGACACCCTCTGTTGATGGAATCGATCATCAAACCCTAAGAGAAGCGTCCACCTTTTATGTTAGTCAAGGAAGTATAAAAAAGGTTAAATGATGAGGTGAATGTATGTATCTCCATATTGGTGAAGACATTCTTGTGAAAACGGACGATGTCATAGCCATTTTAGATAAGAAGCTGCTCCAGGCCTCACCAATCATGAGTGAGTTTTTGGAGAAAAAGTCTGATGTAACTTACCATTTAGCAAAAAACTCGGTTAAATCGATTGTAGTGACGGATAAACAGGTCTATTATTCACCGCTTGCGTCGTCCACTTTGAAAAAGCGTTCACTGCAGCCATCGTTATTAATCGATGATATAGATTCTCTTTAAATTTAAGCGATAACGTAATAATTACTCCTGAAAAATTGATAAATGCCAAAAGAAAAGTGTAGGTGATACGTATGACAATGGAACAAAAAGAAGTACAAGCTCAGGCATACGATGAGAATCAGATACAGGTTTTAGAAGGCTTAGAAGCAGTTCGTAAACGTCCGGGGATGTATATCGGTACTACCTCTGCAAAAGGACTTCACCATCTTGTTTGGGAAATTGTCGATAATAGTATTGATGAGGCACTAGCAGGTTTCTGTACTGAAATCAAAGTGACAATCGAAGAAGACAATAGCATAACAGTAGTCGATAATGGTCGGGGAATTCCAGTAGGTATCCATGAAAAAATGGGACGGCCAGCAGTAGAAGTAATCATGACGGTCCTTCATGCTGGCGGTAAATTTGGAGGCGGGGGTTATAAGGTCTCCGGTGGTCTGCATGGTGTAGGAGCTTCAGTAGTTAATGCCCTATCCACGGTATTGGAAGTGTATGTTCATCGTGAAGGCAAAATTCATTATCAGCAGTTTAACCGAGGGGTCCCTAGAGAAGATTTGAAAATTATCGGGGAAACCGATCATACAGGGACAACAGTACACTTTATTCCGGATCCTGAAATTTTCAAGGAATCCGTGGAATATGATTTCGATACATTAGCCACACGTATCCGTGAGCTTGCATTCTTGAATAAAGGCTTGAAGCTCATCATTGAAGATAAACGTGAAGAAGAAGATAAAATCAAGGAATACCACTACGAGGGCGGTATCAAATCTTATGTTGAGCATTTGAATCGTTCAAAAGAAGTCCTTCATGAGGAACCGATTTTCATGGAAGGCGAGAAAGAAGGTATATCTGTCGAATTAGCTTTGCAATATAATGACAGCTATATCAGTAACGTTTTTTCCTTTGCCAATAATATTCATACGTATGAAGGCGGTACACATGAATCAGGATTCAAGACTGCATTGACACGGGTTATCAATGATTATGCACGGAAAAACGGGCTCTTAAAAGAGGCCGACACCAATTTCTCTGGTGAAGATGTTCGTGAAGGGTTAACGGCAATTATTTCTATTAAGCATCCTGAACCTCAATTTGAGGGGCAAACCAAAACCAAACTTGGAAACTCAGAAGTAAGAACGGTTACTGATTCCATTCTTTCGGAAAGGTTGGATTCCTTCTTATACGAAAATCCTTCAGTTGCTAGAAAAATTGTTGATAAAGGGCAAATGGCGGCAAGAGCTCGTTTGGCAGCCAAGAAAGCACGTGAGTTAACTCGAAGAAAAAGTGCCTTGGAAGTCTCCAGTCTACCTGGTAAACTGGCAGATTGTTCGTCGAAGGATCCGTCTATCAGCGAATTGTACATTGTAGAAGGAAACTCGGCTGGTGGCTCAGCTAAACAGGGACGTGACCGCCATTTCCAAGCTATTCTGCCGCTAAGGGGTAAAATCCTAAATGTGGAAAAGGCGCGATTGGATAGAATCCTTCATAATATAGAAATTGGTACAATTATTACTGCACTCGGAACAGGTATTGGCGATGAATTCAATATTGAAAAAGCTAGATACCATAAAATTGTTATCATGACCGATGCGGATGTAGACGGTGCCCACATTAGAACTTTAATGTTGACATTCTTCTATCGCTATATGCGGAAAATTATAGAGTATGGTTATATTTATATTGCCCAACCACCTCTTTTCAAAATTCAGCAGGGTAAACGAGTGGAATATGCCTATAATGACCGCCAGCTAGAACAAATCATGACAAGTCTACCAAGCACTCCTAAGCCTAACTTACAGCGCTATAAAGGGTTGGGTGAAATGAACCCAGAGCAACTATGGGAAACAACAATGAACCCTGATACGAGAACGCTACTTCAAGTTAGTTTGAAAGATGCCATTGAGGCAGATGAAACTTTCGAAATGTTGATGGGAGATAAAGTAGAGCCGCGTCGTAACTTTATTGAGGAAAATGCGATTTATGTGAAAAACCTCGATATCTGATTTTTTTGACAGGATGAATTTACATCCTGTTCTTTACATAATGAAAGATCAGTTAAAAAAATGAGAGTAAAAGCTTTATAAAGGAGGTTGGCTCCATGTCAGAAAATGAAAGATCAGGTGTAAAAGAAATAAATATAAGTACCGAGATGCGTACATCTTTTTTGGATTACGCTATGAGCGTTATCGTATCCCGGGCGTTGCCTGATGTAAGGGACGGCTTGAAACCGGTACACAGAAGAATTCTTTATGCGATGAATGATCTTGGTATGACGTCGGATAAACCATTTAAAAAATCAGCCCGTATTGTCGGAGAAGTAATCGGTAAATATCACCCGCATGGTGACTCTGCTGTTTATGAAACGATGGTCAGGATGGCTCAGCCATTTAACTATCGTTATATGCTCGTTGATGGACACGGGAATTTCGGTTCGGTCGATGGTGACCAAGCGGCCGCCATGAGGTATACAGAAGCGAGAATGTCAAAGATTTCGATGGAATTGCTTCGTGATTTGAATAAGGATACGGTTAACTATCAGGATAACTATGATGGTTCAGAACGAGAACCAGCTGTTATGCCAGCCCGTTTCCCAAACTTATTAGTGAATGGTTCGTCAGGGATAGCAGTCGGAATGGCTACCAATATTCCGCCCCATCAATTAGGTGAGGTAATTGACGGTGTATTGGCTTTAAGTAAGAATCCTGATATAACGATTCCAGAATTGATGGAATTTATCCCTGGTCCAGATTTTCCAACTGCGGGTTTAATTTTAGGGCGCAGTGGAATTAGAAAAGCCTATGAAACTGGAAAAGGGTCAATCATTCAGAGGGCGAGAGTCGAAATTGAAGAGAAGTCCAATGGAAAACAGGTTATTCTAGTTAAAGAAATCCCTTATCAAGTGAACAAAGCAAGATTAATTGAAAAAATTGCAGAACTTGCTCGTGATAAGAAAATTGAAGGTATTACCGATTTACGGGATGAATCAGATCGTAACGGTATGCGTATTGTTATGGAACTACGAAAGGACGTAAATGCAAATGTCCTTTTAAACAACTTGTATAAGCACACTGCAATGCAAACAACCTTCGGAATCAACTTGCTTGCACTGGTGGATGGACAGCCTAAAGTATTGAACTTAAAGCAATGTCTGCACTATTACTTAGAGCATCAACAGGTAGTTATACGTCGTAGAACTGAATTTGAACTACGTAAAGCGGAAGCGCGTGCTCATATTTTAGAAGGTTTGCGAATTGCCCTTGATAATTTGGATGCGGTCATTACATTAATCCGTGGTTCCCAAACTACAGACATTGCCCGAGAAGGGTTAATGACACAATTTTCACTTTCTGAAAAACAGGCGCAAGCCATTTTAGATATGCGTTTACAACGCTTGACCGGTTTGGAACGGGAAAAAATTGAAGATGAATATCAAGCGTTAATGGCATTAATTGCAGAATATAAAGCTATCCTTGCTGATGAGGAAAAGGTTCTTGAAATTATCCGTGAAGAGCTTCTTGAAATTAAAGAACGCTTTAATGATAAAAGAAGAACTGAAATTACATTAGTCGGTTTTGAGAGCTTAGAAGATGAAGATTTGATTCCAGAGGAAAATATAATCGTGACATTGACTCATAACGGTTATATTAAACGTTTGCCTGCAACCACGTACCGCAGCCAAAAACGCGGAGGGCGAGGTATACAGGGAATGGGTACGAATGCAGATGACTTTGTTGGTCACTTGTTAACAACTTCGACTCATGACACACTATTATTCTTTACTAATAAAGGTAAAGTTTATCGTTCTAAAGGATACGAAATTCCTGAATATGGTCGGACGGCAAAAGGACTGCCACTTATTAATTTGCTAGAAGTTGATAAAGGTGAGTGGGTCAATGCAATCATACCGGTGAAGGAATTTGTCGATGATTGGTATTTATTCTTCACAACCAGACACGGTATATCAAAGCGTACACCACTGTCATCCTTTGCAAATATCCGCAATAACGGTTTAATTGCTTTAGGGCTACGAGAAGATGATGAATTGATCTCTGTACGTCTTACGAATGGAGAGAAACAGATTATTATCGGAACAAAAGACGGAATGATGATTCGTTTCCCTGAAACGGATGTACGCACAATGGGACGTACTGCAGCTGGAGTAAAAGGGATTTCCTTAAGGGCAGATGACGAAGTAGTCGGCATGGAAATTCTTGAAGAAAATGAAGAAGTCTTGATTGTTACGAAAAATGGTTATGGAAAACGGACATCTGCTGAGGAATACCGTATTCAAAGCCGTGGTGGTAAAGGGATAAAAACATGTAATGTCACAGAGAAAAATGGTGAACTTATTGCCGTGAAAACAGTGACAGGAGAAGAAGAGGACTTGATGCTGATTACAGCAGCTGGTGTGTTAATCCGAATGGAAGTCGAAGGTATTTCTAAAACGGGTCGTAATACACAGGGTGTTAAGCTCATTCGTCTCGAATCTGCAGACAATGAATATGTTTCAACGGTGGCCATCGTTGGAAGAGAAGAAGAAGAAAAAGAAGAATTCGTTGAACAAGAAGAAGGAATAGAGCAGAATTCAACGAGTATTGATTTAGATTCTGATTCTAACGAAGTAGTCGAAAACGAAGAACCTGAAAAAGATACGGAAGAATAATCGTTTAATAATAGAGACCCAGCCATTATGCTGGGTCTTTTTTATGAAGTAATTGAGGGCTTTCAGGCGAATTCTCTCTAAAAGATAAAGTAAATGATGGGTATATAGTCATGTTTTTTGAGGGAAAATAAAGGTTTTATACTAATAAAAAGCTTTTTTTTAGGTATTTAATCATGAAAAATATAGTTTGTTCCATGTTTTTCTAGTAAAATGATATTCATTAAATAACTGTTACAGAGGTGAACAGTTTTGCTAGTAAAAACTCACTATTTAGCTGAAGGATGTATTCTTTCAAAAGATATTAAAGGTCTTACGGACCGCCCTATCATGTATGAAAAAACAATATTGACTAAGGAATTAATAAAGACTTTGCAAGCCTTTTTAATAACAGAGGTTAGCGTTGAAAAAACATTAATTGATGGAAAAAATTTTTTACCGAAAGAAGTTATAGATAATGAACTGGTTGAAATAGAAGAGTTTTCAAATTTTATTAATTTATATCTGAAATCGGTTCAAACGTATAAGAGTTTATTTAAAAATTGGCAGGCTGGGAGCAAGGTAGAGGTAGCCATGATTCGTTCAATTCTTATTCCTTTAGTTGATAAAGTCTTGGAGAAACCAGGAAACATTCTGATACTACACCATTATTGCAATAAAGAAGATTACATGTATCATCATGCTATTTCAACTGGATTAATAGGGGGATATATTGCCTTTAAAATTCAATGCGATTTAGCGGATGTCTATCAAGTAGCTATTGGAGGCTGTTTGGCTGACTGTGGTATGGCTAAGCTGTCATCAAGGATTTTCAATAAAACGACGAGTTTAACTGTCGAAGAAAATGAGGAAATCCACAATCATCCCATTTTTAGCTATAAAATGATAAAAGATAGTTCTATCATTAAGGATAGTGTGAAGTTAGCTATTTTAGAGCATCATGGAAGGTTAGATGGAACTGGCTATCCCCAAACAATAAAAACTAAATCCATGCACGTATTTTCAAAAATCATTGCAGTTGCAGACGTTTTCCATGCCATGACTTCGGAAAGATTATATAGGAAAAAACAGTCACCATTTAAAGTAATGGAAATGATTTTACATGATGACTTTGGTAAATTTGATTTAGCGGTCGTTAAGACACTCTTATCAGGATTAGCTAATTTTTCTATTGGAAGTAAGGTCAAGTTGAACAATGGATCTATTGCTGAAATTGTTTTTATTGATCCAAGTGCTCAAACCAGGCCACTAGTTAAGGTAGTAGATAATGAACAAATAATTAATTTAGGGATAAATCGGGAGTTATATATAGAGGAAATCTTATAATGATAGAAAAAGCTTACTAATTTAATCAGGTAAGCTTGCTCTATTTTAAGTAGACAACCAAAGAATTGGGCGAAGTATTTTATTTATTTTAAAATAGCTCTTGCAATTACTTGTGATACTAGATATAATAACTAAGTCGACAGCGAGAGAAAAAAAGTTGTTGACAAAAAATAATATTATTGATATATTATTAAAGTCGCTTACGAGATAAACGACACTGAAATTGCTCTTTGAAA
>NZ_LGYA01000014.1 GCF_001273755.1 Peribacillus butanolivorans | reverse complement strand
ATTGATTAGTTGTCAACTTCTGCGAAGTTTTTAACTTATTTTAAACCGCTGTGTTTTTCAGCGACCATTTCATCTTAACACTATCATAATAAGAAGTCAATAGTTATTATTTCTTTTAGTAAGCTACCAAAAGTGGATGATTTTTTTGTTTGTCGTACTTGGTGCTTATTTATATTAATCCTTTCCTACCTTAAAGTCAACACATTATATATATAAATTTCAATTTTATTTTAAGTTCTAGTAAGAATGCCCTTTATTATGAAGAAACAATACCTATAATTCTTCTTGGTATGCAGCCTTCATTGTAAAACCACCAGGATAGTGACTGCCTCTAAGATAGTTTGTCTTGAGAGATTGCTACTCTTATAAGATGCACCTTCGACCTTTAAGGGATCAATCAACTGAAAACCTTCTACCCCAGCACAAAACCGTTGCGGTCTGCAGCAGCATGAAATGAATAGGTAAACTGTTTTGTTCGTTCATCTTTTACTATAGTAGCCACTCTCAGGGTCAGTTGTACTTTCTTTAATTTCTTTGGTTTCTTCTTTATCAAATTTATCCGGTCGAAAAGGCTTAACTTTCTTTCTGAAGCAGTCATTAAGATACGATAAAAAATCTGTTCAAACAGGTCTGTATCTTTAAAGCGACGCTCATAACTTTCCCGAACGTTGAGAAGTGAGGTACTTTATCATGGAAACCGTAACCTAAAAACCAACGGTAAGCCATATTCGTTTCAACTTCTTCAATCGTTTTACGCATCGAACGAATACCGAAGGTATATTGAATGAATGTCATTTAACTAAAATAACTGGATCAATACTTGGGCGCCCTATCTCTGAATACATCTCTTTCACCAAGTCATAAATGAAAGTGAAGTCAATGGCCCCCTCAATTTTACGAACCAAATGGTTCGCTGGCACCAGTTGATCCAAAGTAATCATTTCAAGTTGATCTCGCTGAATAGAATTTTGTTTCGAAAGCATCGTCATCACCTCAAGTTTTAATACTCCTATATTAAAACAAAAAAAACTGTAGCCAAAAGTGTTTATATCTAATTGTTAAAACAAAGTTGATTGGAACGGAAGGTGCGAGACTCCTGTGGGAAAAGCGTGTCCAAGGGATACCCCACAGGCGCAATGGCGCCGAGGAGGCTCCCTGACCGCCCGCGGAAAGCGAGTGCCCTACGTTCCAATCAACGTTCGAATTTTTACAACCCCTCAAAAAAACTGAAGACAAGACCGTTTATACGGTCTTGTCTTTATCGCTTTTTTCTTCATATTTGATATTGTGTTTTGTATCTTCTGCAGGGTGATTTCTTTTAACATCATCTTTTTTTCCCATAACCATGTCATCATAAGGTGTATACATGTTAGAAGGCGTTTTCTTTTTGAAAATCATTCTGTAACCAATCAGCCCTATAATGCCAACCACAATTATAGTAAATACATACGCCACCATACATATCCTCCCAAAAAAGTTACTATATAAATTGAACTTATCAATGTAGTAAATGATTATTACCATATTATAACATATAACTAGTGGGTCAAGGTTACTCTGGTATCCCTTCAATCTCTCTTTTTTTGCGCACTATTTCCTACTTGATTGCGTGAAATTATTGTTTTTTAAGGATGGTGTTTATCTCTAGATTTTTTTTAAAAAAAGCACAGCTGACTTATCCATTGAAGAAAAACAAATTCTTATTCTATAAAATCAAATGAAGTAAATAATCATAAAAGTTACAAAAGGTAATAAAAGTAAGGCGATATTGGAAAAGTGGAGTGAAGCATACTTAGAGAAGGAGATCACATCAATTTTAAGTAAATCACAATTTAATTATCAACAAATGCCACAAGATAATAACCGTTTTATTCATATGGTTAGTAAACTACTACCATTTTCTTTTCTATTAAGTAGACATCTACCGGTATAGGGAAACGATAGACTTATAACCAATAAGAGATTAATGGGATCTTATTTTAGAACAAAAAATGGCGAATACCCATAAGAGCACCGCCGTATAAAGTAATATAAAGAAAATGGCATCAAAAATACACCTCTAAAAATGGATTTTTTTTAAAGGTTTAAGCCAGATTCGCGCTTTTTTGTGGGTACGGTACTCTTCCCAAATCGTTGGTAGTGGTGCTTCCACTTGATGGTAAAACGTTTCAATATTAATCAATATATAAATTATTATCACCTAAGAATTGAATCACATATTATTGAAGCTTTACATTAATAAAGACTCCAACAGATTTTATCTTGTTTCCTTTACGCATTAGTCTTCCAGTTGCTCTAATTTTTGACGCTTCCTCATGCTTCCTTTTCAATAATGCGGAACCTGGCTTAATTTGTAATCCATACTTACAACCCAAAATTGCGTTATAATTTTTGTTCTGCACTTTTCAAATTATATAAACACAAAAAAGACCAGCCAAGGATGGCTGATCTTTTCAA
>NZ_LGYA01000006.1 GCF_001273755.1 Peribacillus butanolivorans | reverse complement strand
CGCCAAGCCATTCAAAAAGATCAGCCATCCTTGGCTGGTCTTTTTCGTATATCAGATTTTCCATAAGTCATTTCCTATTGGAAGGTAGTTAGAATAATTAGGGGTTGAACCTTTCAGACCTAATCCATTCAAATATTAAAAATGGTACCTTAGATTGGCTTATTTTAAGGAATTGCACTATACAGGGGTAATCATCATTAGGCATAGTTTTCATCAACTCTGCCCACCATTCTGTTTCATAACGGGCTATTATACTTAGGTTATAAGAGATTAAATAATGAATTAAAAGTTCAGGTAATAAAAAAGCTGACGAACTTTTATTGAGGGATAACATGAATTGTTCCTCTATCAAGTTATACCGTATAGGAGAAGGGGCATTATAAACAAGAACTTTATCTGTTTGTATTAGCAGTTTTCCAGGAGTTTCTGTAAGGTGATATATATGATTTATTTTTGATGTCAAAAACTCCTCGAAGCGGCTACTAGTCATTTGATAGCTATCCAATATGGTAGAAGGCAATTGAAAACCATCAGAAGAAGGTAACAGAGGTATAAAATTTTTACGGGAAATATTCCATGCAAGGCTTTGCATATCTGGAATTTCCTTTAATAATGTTCCCATAGAAAATTTTTCACCTTCCATATGTTTTAAATTAAATATTTTTTCAGCAATACAGGTGAAAAGTCCATTCTTTTGCGTTTTTACCTCATCTTTTAAAAAGTCGTATTGTTGCTTTTTTCTCTTTCTTGTAGTTACCCCATGAGCAAGCAACGAAGTGGACTCCGGGTAGTTGGGATCAATGGTAAGTAGACAGGCCTTTAATAATTGGGTAAATCCATAAAAGGATAAAATTGGTTGGATGGAAAGTGGTGCTATAGCAGCCTGGTTATAATAGGTTTTCGCATGTTCAAGATGGTATATAAAAGGATAACAGTTTTCGTAACTTTTTATTTCTGCATCTTCTATTTTTTCATGTGTGTAACATTTTTGTAAAAAAAGTTGAGATGAAGATGCAGAAAAAAAAGGCGTATATTTATCGAAATTATCATTGTTTTCAGGCATTGCAGCCTCTCCTTTGAATTGATAGAATAATCTAACATTTATTTCTCTTCTTGACAGTAGTATGTCCTATTGATAACCTACAAATAATATTTTTAAGCAGGAGGGGAAAATTATGTGGGAAAATAAATTTGCAAAAGAAGGTTTAACCTTTGATGATGTCCTATTAATTCCAGCGAAATCAGAGGTTTTACCGAAAGATGTTAACCTTCAAGTCAGCTTAGCCGAGAATTTAAAGCTTAACCTTCCTATCATCAGTGCAGGAATGGATACCGTAACAGAAGCAGAGATGGCAATTGCTATGGCTCGTCAAGGTGGGTTAGGTATTATTCATAAGAATATGTCGATTGAAGCACAAGCTGAATTAGTTGATAAAGTAAAACGTTCAGAAAGCGGTGTTATTACAGATCCATTTTTCCTAACACCAGATCACCAAGTGTTTGATGCAGAGCATTTAATGGGTAAATACCGTATTTCGGGTGTACCAGTTGTTAATAATGAACAGGATCAAAAACTTGTTGGTATTATTACGAACCGTGATTTGCGATTTATTTCCGATTTTTCCTTGAAGATTTCTAGTGTTATGACAATAGAGAATCTGGTTACAGCTCCAGTTGGAACTAACTTGGAACAAGCCGAGAAAATTCTTCAAAAGTATAAAATTGAAAAACTCCCTCTTGTAGACGATAACGGTGTATTAAAAGGGCTTATTACAATCAAGGATATCGAGAAAGTCATTGAGTTCCCTAATTCAGCAAAAGATAAGCAAGGTAGATTACTCGCAGGTGCTGCTGTCGGTGTGACTAAAGATACAATGAAGCGTGTAGAAATGCTTGTTAAGTCTCAAGTAGATGCAATTGTACTTGATACTGCTCATGGTCATTCAGCAGGCGTCCTTGACGCAGTAAAGGAGATTCGTGGAAAATATCCTGAACTTACTATCATCGCTGGTAACGTGGCTACTGCGGAAGGAACGAAAGCACTGATTGAAGCAGGAGCCGATGTTGTTAAAGTGGGAATTGGACCAGGATCTATTTGTACTACAAGAGTTGTAGCTGGTGTAGGCGTTCCTCAAATTACGGCCGTTTTCGATTGTGCAACAGAAGCAAGGAAACATGGAAAAACAATTATCGCTGATGGCGGAATTAAATACTCGGGTGATATCGTTAAAGCTCTAGCCGCAGGTGGTCACGCAGTCATGCTTGGAAGTATGCTTGCCGGTGTAACTGAAAGCCCAGGTGAAACAGAAATCTTCCAAGGACGCCGTTTTAAAGTGTACCGGGGAATGGGTTCTGTTGCAGCAATGGAAAAAGGTTCTAAGGATCGTTACTTCCAGGAAGATAATAAGAAATTTGTTCCAGAGGGCATAGAAGGACGCCTTCCATATAAAGGACCTCTTTCAGATACTATTTTCCAACTGATCGGTGGTATTCGTTCAGGAATGGGATATTGCGGTACAGCTTCATTAGAAGATTTGAGAGAAAACTCTCAATTTATTAAAATGACTGGTGCGGGGTTAAGGGAAAGTCATCCACATGATGTTCAAATTACAAAAGAAGCGCCGAACTATTCATTGTAATAAATTTAACTTATAATTGTCATTAAAATTTAAAGTAAAAATAGGCAGGGTCTCCGATGACTCTGTCTATTTTTTTTATTTCTTCTGTGATAAACTAAACAAGGATTAAGGGAAATAGATAGAGTTTCTTCTTTTGTTATAGAGATAAGCTTAATAGTTGGAGGTATTGGAAATTGAAAAAAATCAGCAAGATTACCCTCATTTTCACTTTTGTTTTTGTTCTTGTTATGTCGCAATTTGCCTATCAACCGGGGGAAGCTGAAGCTGAATCTGATAATTTAGGTTTAAAGGCAGAGGCAGCCATCATTATAGATGGTAAAACAGGACAAATCGTGTATGAAAAAAATGCCGATAAAGTATTAGGGATTGCATCCATGTCAAAAATGATGACAGAATATATCATAATGGAGTCAATTGAAAATGGGAAAATCACTTGGGATCAAAAAGTTAAAATAAATAAGTATGTACATGATCTTTCAAAAGCACCGAATTTGTCGAATGTTGGTTTAACAGAAGGTGAAGATTATACAGTTAAGGAACTATATCAAGCAATGGCTGTCTATTCAGGAAATGCAGCGACAGTAGCCTTAGCTCAGCTAGTTTCAGGTAGTGAAAAGAATTTTGTAAAATTGATGAACGAAAAAGCAAAAAAGCTAGGTCTGAAAAACCATAAATTCGTCAATGCCAGCGGCTTGAATAACTCTAATTTGTTAGGGGAGTATCCTACTGGTAAAAAAGATGAAGAAAATGTAATGACAGCAACTGATACAGCACTTCTTGCTTATCGTCTTATTAATGATTATCCGGAAGTATTAAAGTATGCCAGCATTTCTAAATTGAAGTTCCGTGATGGGAAAGAGTATCCAAACTTCAACTGGATGTTACCTGGTCTGATTTTTGAATATAAAGGTGTAGACGGTTTGAAAACAGGTTCTACTGACTTTGCCGGTTATGGTCATACGGGGACAGTTATCCGAGATGGTCAACGTTATATTACAGTGGTTATGAAGTCTACTACAAAAAATGAACGCTTCAGGGATAGTACTAAGCTGATGGACTATGCATATAGAACATTTGAAAAAGAAAAAATTCTTCCTGCCAATTACCAAGTGAAAGGGAAAGAAACCCTTTCGGTAGTTAAAGGTAAGGAGAAAAATGTTAATATCCAATCTAAAAAAGCGATTGAACTGCTTGTTGAGAATGGTGAGAAAGAAAACTATAAAACAGAATTAGTGATTGATAAAAACAAATTGGACAAAGACGGTAAGTTGACTGCACCAATCAAAAAAGGTGAGAAAGTTGGCTACATCACTGTTACTCCTAAAAGTGGTAAAGATTACGGGTATATTAACGGGGATTCAGCGAAAGTTGACGTCGTAGCTGCAGAATCTGTTGAAAAAGCAAACTGGTTTGTGTTATCAATGCGAGCAGTTGGTGGATTCTTTGGTGATGTATGGAGCAGTGTATCTTCTACTGTAAAAGGCTGGTTTTAAGTTTCGTGTATAAAACGGTTGCGTAATGTATAAAATTATAGTACATTATGGAAAAGAATTTGATTATGAGAAAGCCATGACAGGATATAGTAACAAATATTTCTTTCTAAAGAGAGCCGATGGCTGGTGGAAATCGGTGTTAGAGTTTTGTGAATCCCTCCTGGAGCAGAGTATGGAACACCTTAATTGGGTCAGTAATTACTTTCGGTTAAAAGCCGTTATCGTGATAAGTGGAAGGTGTTTTTCATATGCCTTCAACTAGGGTGGCAACGCGGGTTAACTCTCGTCCCTTCTTCAGGGGACGGGAGTTTTTTGCGTTCTCTGATAAATTATCAAATCATAAATGAGGAGGAACTGTAAATGTTGGATTTGAAATATGTACGAAATAATTTTGAAGAAGTGAAACGTGTTCTGCAATTTAGAGGAGAAGATTTAACTGATTTAGGTAAATTTGAAGAGTTAGACGTGAAGCGTCGATCTTTAATTGCTGATACAGAAAAACTGAAAAGTAAACGGAATGAAGTTTCACAGCAAGTAGCTGTATTGAAACGGGAGAAAAAAGATGCAGACCAGTTGATTGTGGAAATGCGTGAGGTTGGTGATCAAATCAAAGGATTTGATGATGAACTTCGTGAAGTAGAATCCCAGTTAGAAACGCTGCTGCTTTCTATCCCTAATATTCCACATGAAAGTGTACCAGTGGGTGAAACGGAAGATGATAATGTTGAAATCCGTAAATGGGGCGAATTGCCGCAATTTAAGTTTGAACCGAAACCACATTGGGATGTGGCTGGAGATTTAGGAATCCTTGATTTTGAACGGGCAGCAAAAGTGACCGGAAGCCGATTTGTTTTTTATAGAGGCCTCGGTGCTCGTTTAGAGCGTGCGTTAATTAGTTTTATGCTTGACCTTCATGTTGAAGAACATGGATATGAAGAAATGCTGCCTCCATATATGGTGAACCGTGCAAGCATGACAGGCACAGGTCAGTTACCTAAATTCGAAGAAGATGCTTTCCGTATTGAGAGCGACGATTATTTCTTGATTCCAACAGCTGAAGTGCCTGTGACAAATTTCCATCGTGATGAAATCCTAAGCATAGACGATCTGCCGATAAGCTATGCAGCATACAGTGCATCTTTCCGTTCAGAAGCAGGTTCTGCTGGTCGTGATACTCGTGGGTTAATTCGCCAGCACCAGTTTAATAAAGTGGAATTAGTGAAGTTTGTAAAGCCAGAAGACTCTTATGCAGAATTGGAAAACCTTACAGGACATGCTGAAAAAGTGCTTCAATTGCTAGGCCTTCCTTATCGAGTATTAAGCATGTGTACAGGCGATC
Organism: Peribacillus butanolivorans; assembly: GCF_001273755.1. GTDB lineage: Bacteria > Bacillota > Bacilli > Bacillales > DSM-1321 > Peribacillus > Peribacillus butanolivorans. The sequence goes on along the minus strand of NZ_LGYA01000006.1, from coordinate 7,529 downwards.
TTGGTTTCACTGCTGCGAAAAAGTATGATATCGAAGTCTGGATCCCGAGCTATGGAACGTATCGTGAAATTTCTTCTTGTAGTAACTTCGAAGCATTCCAGGCTAGACGGGCTAATATCCGTTTCCGCCGTGATGTTAAAGGGAAACCAGAACATATTCATACACTAAATGGGTCAGGATTGGCAATCGGCCGGACAGTTGCCGCACTATTGGAAAATTATCAGCAGGAAGATGGCAGTGTTGTCATCCCTGAAGTATTACGACCTTATATGCGCGGTGTGGAAGTCATTAAACCATAATGTTTCAAAAGTATAAAAGGAACAGTTTCTCGTAATAGAGAAACTGATCTTTTTTTATTTGGTTTAATAATTATTTTAAAAAAATGTTCTAAGAGTGCTTGACTTTGATTTTGATTCAATGTATTATAATAAATGTTGATACGGAGGTATACCCAAGTTCGGCTGAAGGGATCGGTCTTGAAAACCGGGAGTCAAATCCCGCGGGGGTTCGAATCCCTCTACCTCCTCCATAACTTATTAATAACCACAGCGCATAAATTGGATATCGTTAAATTCCGTTACATCTCTGTAACGGAATTTTTGTTTTCTAATATAATAAAAAACCACTGGGATTCCCGGTGGTTTTTCATTATTTATATTTTTCGTAATAATCTGGTTTGCTCCATATATTCAGCGATCCGTTTTATAAGTGATTCAATACTAGTCTCATCTTGCTTAAGGTCATATTCATTTATATTTAATCGAAGGACCGGACAGGCATTAAATTGATCAATCCATTCTTCGTAACGGCCGTGCATTTCTTTCCAATACTCAATAGGAGTGTGCTGTTCCATCGGCCGCCCTCGTTCTTGGATCCGGTCGAGGATATCATCAAGTGATCCCTCGAGATAGATAAGCAAGTCAGGATGAGGGAAGTAGGGTGTCATTACCATCGCGTTGAATAGGCTTGTGTACGTTTCGTAGTCTACTTCGTTCATTGTCCCTTTTTCATAATGCATCTTTGCAAAAATTCCTGTGTCTTCGTAGATGGAACGATCTTGGATAAAACCGCCGCCATATTCAAAGATTTTTTTCTGCTCTTTAAACCGTTCAGCGAGGAAATAGATTTGCAGGTGGAAACTCCAACGATCAAAATCATCGTAAAATTTATCCAGGTAGGGGTTCGTATCAACCTTTTCAAAAGATGTCCTAAATTGTAGGGCATTCGCTAATGCATTGGTCATGGTCGATTTACCTACACCAACTGTCCCTGCTATCGTAATGACGGCGTTGTTTGGAATATTATACTTCTTTCGTAAGTTCATGTGGCTGTACTCCTTTTTGCAGGGCAATCTCTATTTGGATGATTATCGTGTTCAAGTCATCCCTATTCCCAACGAAGTCTAATTCATCTCCGTTAAATGTCAGAACAGGTATGTCAGGGTGCTGTTTCTCAAACGTTTCCATAAATGTTTGATAATCTGAAGATAACTGCTCTAAATAATGGGAGCTGATATTTTTTTCGAATTCTCGGCCTCTTTTGCCGATTCGGGACAGAAGAGTATCCAGACTTGCATTTAAATAAATAACCATATTTGGTTTCGGCATATCTCGAGTTAAGATATTGAATATTTCAAGGTATTTATTGTATTGTGTGTTTTTTAACGTACGTTCAGCAAATATTAAGTTCTTGAATATATGGTAATCAGCCACCACGGCTTGGTCATTAGTAAGGAACTTCGTTTCAATATCTTCTAATTGCTTGTAACGGTTACATAGAAAAAACATTTCTGTTTGAAAGCTCCACTCATCGATATTGTTATAAAATTTCCCGAGAAATGGATTCTCATCAACAATTTCCTTTAATAGTGAAATTTGGAAATGGTCAGCGATAACTTTTGCTAGTGATGTTTTCCCTACACCGATTGGACCTTCGACAGTGATAAATGGGGTGGTTTTCATCCATTCTGTCCTCCTTCAATGAGGTATCGGACTGAAACTCCCAGTTTATTAGGTTTCAGCCAAGAGATATTGTATCACAGACTTGAAGCTTAAGTGATATTTTTGTCCGGTGTTAATGAAGGAGAGTTTAGGAGTGTCATGCGAGGGTAGTGGAATGTCAGTGCCTAGTTGGGTGGAGTCTTTCAATCAAAACGCCTCCGCTTTTTTGTGTGGAAGCTTTGAGAACATGATTCATCATCGTTAACGCATAAAGGTTATCTTCTTTTGATGCAGAAGCGATACAATCCTCAGGGATCCATAATTGGTACTCTCGCATATAGGCATCATTAGCCGTGAATAACACACAGATGTTACCAGCAATGCCGGTAAGAATTAAGGTTTCCACCTTCAGTTGTTTAAGCAGTGTATTAAGGGCGGTCCCATAAAAAGCCGAATGCTTCGGTTTGATGAGAAAGAACTCATCTTTTTGTGGTTTGATTTTTTCAATTAGCTGAGCATTTCCTTTATTTTTACAGGTGTCGATAATCTTATCGAAGTCAGCCTGCCATAAATCATAATGGTCATTGATATAAATGATAGGGAATCCCTTTTCTTTCATGTGCTTTTTCAACTTCAGTATTGGCTCGATGATAAGCTTCGTATGTTCAAGGAGCATGTCACCGTGATTGAAATTAAAATCATTAATTATATCAATGATAAGCAAAGCAAAGGAAGGGGAAGTAGATTTATTCATGTTATATCCTCCTTATATTGTTTGAATTTACTTGCAGCCGGTAGGTCGCTTGCGTTACTATTCATTAGAATAAGTAGTATGACCTTTATTTTGTCTTATATTTGTCTGTTTACTCCTACTTAATATGAGGGGGTTTTTTTATGAAAGATGATGCCTATTACATGAAATTGGCTTTAAAGGAAGCTGAAAAGGCGCAGATGTTGAACGAAGTGCCGATTGGAGCTTTAATTGTGATAGATGATCAAATAGTTTCGAGGGGGCATAACTTGCGGGAAACAGAGCAGAATGCTACTGCCCACGCGGAGCTACTTGCGATTAATGAGGCTTGTGGTTCACTTGGTAGTTGGCGCCTTGAGAGGGCGACACTTTATGTAACGTTGGAACCTTGCCCTATGTGTGCTGGGGCTATTCTGCAATCGAGGGTGAAAAGGGTCGTTTTTGGCGCCCATGATCCAAAGGCAGGCTGTGCAGGGACATTTATGGATTTACTTCAAGACGAACGCTTCAACCATCAATGTGAGGTTACAAGCGGTGTGTTGCGGGACGAGTGCGGAGGGATCCTGACAGCCTTTTTTAGAGAGCTTAGGAATCGAAAGAAAACCTTGAAAAAGGAGAAAGTACTCAAAAAATTGGAAGAAAATAAATAACCTTGTCTGAATACTTGATGTGCGTGCCTTTTTCCTTTTATAAAGATTAGGGAAATAGACTGTTCAATGAACAAGGCTTGCGTTTTTTTTGTTACCTTAGTATAATGAATTATGCGTCGATGAGACGCTATGAAAATTGGTATTACATTTGCCGTGCTAGACGGGGAGGTAGCGGTGCCCTGTACTCGCAATCCGCTCTAGCGAGGTTGAATTCCTTCTCGAGGTTAGCGTACTGTAGGGTCTGCCTTAAGTAAGTGGTGTTGACGCCCGGGTCCTGCGCAATGGGTCTCCATGAACCATGTCAGGTCCGGAAGGAAGCAGCATTAAGTGGAAGTGCTCATGTGCCGCAGGGTTGCCTGGGCCGAGCTAACTGCTTAAGTAACGCTTATGGTTGCTAATCGACAGAAGGTGCACGGCAGTTATTTTACATAATCAAAAAACTCATTCGTATCGGGTGAGTTTTTTTGCACGTTAAGAAGTTAAATTAGTTGGAAATTTCGAAAAGAATATGACAATCAGTGAGTTTTCTTTAAGCTGACTTTGAAAATAAGGAAATCAGTAATGTATAATAAACAAGATGGAGAAAATAAGGATTCCGTGGGGTATCAAGCATTATACCGGGTATGGCGGCCGCAACAATTTATTGATGTAGTTGGGCAGGAACATGTAACAAAAACGTTGCAGAATGCCCTAATCGGGCAAAAGGTTTCGCATGCCTATTTATTCTCCGGTCCACGTGGGACAGGGAAAACGAGCGCTGCCAAAATTCTTGCAAAAGCAGTGAATTGTGAGCATGCCCCGATAAGTGAACCCTGTAACGAATGTGCTACCTGCCGCGGAATCACTGATGGCTCCATATCAGATGTTATTGAAATTGATGCAGCATCCAATAATGGTGTCGAAGAAATCCGTGACATTCGTGATAAGGTCAAATATGCACCGAATGCGGCTACATATAAAGTTTATATTATTGATGAGGTACATATGCTCTCACAAGGGGCCTTCAATGCGTTATTAAAAACATTGGAAGAACCGCCAAAGCACGTTATTTTTATATTAGCAACGACTGAACCTCATAAGATTCCGCTAACGATTATTTCGCGTTGTCAACGGTTTGATTTCAAAAGAATTCAGCCGCAGGATATTGTTGGGCGTATGGCTCAAATCATTGCTGAAACAGGGGTTTCATGTGATGAACAGGCCTTGCATATTATTGCGAGAGCAGCTGAAGGCGGGATGCGTGATGCGTTAAGCTTGCTTGATCAGGCAATTTCATTCAGTTCAGAGACGGTATCTGTAGAAGATGCATTGACTGTCACTGGTTCTGTTTCGCAGGCATTCTTAAGTCGGTTGGCAAAGGCAATTTATGATAAAGAAGTAGCAGTGGCACTTGAAGTACTTGATGAATTGTTGGCTATGGGAAAAGACCCAGCTCGGTTCATTGAAGACATGATTTATTATTTCCGTGATATGTTGTTGTACCAAACAGCACCAGCTCTCGCTGAATCCTTTGAGCGTGTGTTAATCGATCCGCAATTTAAAGAATTATCAGAAGTCATCTCTTCTGAATCGATTTATTCCATTATTGAAAGTTTCAATCAAACACAGCAGGATATGAAATGGACGAATCACCCAAGGATTTTCCTTGAAGTGGCTCTTGTGAAATTATGTAATGAGCAAAGACCAAATCAAATGGACAATGGGCAGATTCAACAATTGCTTCAGAAAATAGAGGATTTGGAAGTTAAATTACAGGAAATACAGAGAAGTGGCATCTCAGCGGCTGTGGCAGAAAAGCCTGCAGAACAGGCAAAATCACAACGGGTTATTAAAAAGGCTTATAAAGCACCGACAGGCAAGATTAATCAAGTTTTAAAACAAGCTACGAAACCAGATTTGAACGTTGTGAAAAGCAAGTGGGGCGAAGTACTTGAACAATTAGGTCAGCAAAACCAAAAGTCATTAGCGGCTTTATTAACAGAAGCAGAACCTGTTGCTGCGTCAACTGAGGCTTTTGTGGTAAAATTCAAATATGATATCCATTGTCAAATGGCAATGGAAAATAACCGTTTCGTGGAAGTGATTGCCTCAATCATGCAGCAATTAACTGGTCGCCGTATGGAGATAGCTGGAGTTCCAGAGAGCCAATGGCAAAGGTTGCGGGAGGACTTTATTTCAACACAGCAGTTCGAAGGTACAGAAGAAACGGAATCAAAAGAAGAAGACCCCTTTATAGCAGAGGCTAGAAAATTAGTCGGCGATGATTTACTTGAAATTAAAGAATAATTGGAGGTAGGAAAAATGGGTATGCGCGGTGGTAATATGCAAAACATGATGAAGCAAATGCAGAAGATGCAAAAGAAGATGGCAGAGGCACAAGAAGAGCTAGGTGAAAAAAAGATTGAAGGTACTGCAGGCGGTGGAATGGTAACAGTTATTGTGACAGGCCATAAAGAAATAGTCGATGTAATCATCAAACCAGAAGTTGTTGACCCAGATGATATCGATATGCTTCAGGATTTAGTATTAGCTGCTACCAATGATGCACTAAAAAAAGCAGAAGAACTGACAAACCAGACGATGGGGCAATTTACTAAAGGAATGAACCTTCCAGGTATGTTTTAAGCAAGTTCAAAAGAAACTTCCTTTCAGGAGGTTTCTTTTGAAATTTTTAGGAGGAATTTGATGCATTATCCAGAACCGATTTCCAAGCTTATTGACAGCTTTATGAAATTGCCGGGGATTGGGCCGAAAACGGCTGCGCGATTAGCCTTTCATGTGTTAAGCATGAAGGAAGATACTGTTTTGGATTTTGCAAAAGCGCTGGTAAATGCGAAGCGGAATCTGACGTATTGTTCAGTCTGTGGTCATATCACAGATCAGGATCCCTGTTATATCTGCGAGGATCAAAGGAGAGATAGAAGTTTAATCTGTGTCGTACAGGACCCGAAAGATGTAATAGCGATGGAAAAAATGAGAGAGTTCAATGGCTTATACCATGTACTACATGGCAGTATTTCACCGATGGACGGAATCGGTCCGGAAGATATAAATATTCCCGATTTATTAAAGCGCCTGCAGGACGAAACAGTGCAGGAGGTCATTTTGGCTACTAATCCTAATATTGAAGGAGAAGCAACTGCCATGTATATTTCGCGGCTGCTCAGACCATCAGGGATTAAGGTGACAAGAATTGCCCATGGACTTCCTGTTGGCGGAGATCTGGAGTATGCGGATGAAGTGACGCTATCAAAAGCAATAGAAGGAAGAAGAGAAATATAAGATAGCTGGGAGGACTTCACTTGTTCTTTCGTAAAAAAAAGCGACTTCGAAATGAATTCAATGAGGCATTAATTGAAGAGCTTGAACAATTGAAACGGAATTGGCATAATCAAAAATCTTTACTTGAAAAAAGCGTAGACCCATCTGAGGAAGTAATTGCTCAAGCAAGACTAGCGGAAGTGAAATATTTTTACTTATTTAGAGAAGTGAAAAGAAGAAACGTCCGCATTCAACGGTGATAACAACAGAGTGGTTATAAAGGAATGCCCTTTATAACCACTTTTTTATTGGGTTGAGTTCTTAAGCCAGGACTCCCTTCATATAAGTGTAGTACAAGCTTACGGGGAGGAATGAGTTGTGGAACCAGTTGTTTTTGTTGCCGTAATTGGAGGCTTGATCTTAATGCTCCTCATTATCGGTGCACCTATAAAACCCATTCGGTTTCTAGGGCAGGGGGTAATAAAGATTATTATTGGTGCGGTCTTTCTATTTTTTTTAAATACGTTAGGGAATCAAGCGGGCATTCATGTACCCATTAATCTCGCCACTTCAGCAGTTGCCGGTCTGCTTGGAATACCGGGAGTCGCGGCGTTGGCTGCCATTGGTTACTGGATTATTTAAGGGGAATCTGATTGAATATTAAAGGTAATAAAAGCCTCAAGGATATTGTCTTGAGGCTTTTATCTATATATAAGTTAGAAGTGTATTAATGTTTTTTTGCAAAATCTTGATTTAACTATTGACGAGAAATAAACAAACTGATAATATATTAGGAGTCGCCAACAACGACAACCATAACATTCAATCGGAAAAACAATATAAAATAAATGTTGACATAAGATTAAATGGATGGTAAGATAATAAAGTCGCTTACGAGATAAACGACACTGAAATTGCTCTTTGAAA
>NZ_LGYA01000013.1 GCF_001273755.1 Peribacillus butanolivorans | reverse complement strand
AATTAAAGACTTTTTAGATAACTATTAGAGATTCTGAACTCTAATAATCATAACCTTTATTATTTTAAAATAATTATTTACTCTTCCCAAAACATCATTCCTTTATTATTTTGTGTACAAAAACGCTGAAATACTTCAATGCATTTTGGGTTTCTTCCTCGGTGATGCCAATATAACGCAACGTGACCGAAGGGTGGGAATGTTGGAGGATCCGTTGCAACATTGCGATATATTCTTTCGAGGTTTAACTATCCGTTAACGCTCGAACCTAATTATTGAATCGAGCGTCTTTTTTATTTCGGGTACAACTTATACACCAATTAAATATCTTCCAACAGTCCATTCATCTGACTCCGGTGGATTGTTTTTTCTTGTATGAATGATACATTGATGTTCAAATACCTTATCAATCGTATATCCACTTTTCTGTAAATGTTCACCAATCTTTTGTCTAGCTTCTTTCAATCCCCCATAATGTTTTCCAAAATTCTCAAATATTTTTTCGGGCACACCATCTTTCCATTCATAAACGATATAATCTCCTGACTCCCGACTCATTTTTTCAATAGAAAAATGAGAGCTTTCCATCCGACCACCTCCATTTTTTAGTTTATTTATAATTATATAGCTTATTGACCGTAAAATTAGAAAGGTTTAACTATTTGTTTAGGGCAGGTTTTTATAAAAAGAACTTTTAACTTTTAGGCATTCATTTTCGCTTATGAAAACATTGATTTTTCATTTATACTTAGATATAGGGCAGGATTTAACCAGGCCCATGATTAATTAATATATACATAGCTCTTAGAGATAGCTAAAATCCTTTATAAATTTACTTATCCATCCCATTTATCCAACTTACCCATGTTTGAAACCAAATTAGAAAGGTGGTAGGAAACTTGAATAAAAGTGAAAATCCAGGTGATGAAAAGCAAGCTGAAAACTTGGATAAAGGTTTTACCGTGAAAGAGGTTGCAAGTTTCATAGATGAAACTCCAAACGTCATTAGAAACTGGTTTAAGGAGTTGCGCCAATACATCCCTCACGAAAAGAGCGACAAAGGTAACGGCTATAATATTTATAAGCGTGAAGGAATAGAACGCTTCAAAGAGATACAAGCCCTTCACCGTGAACAAAATTGGTCTATGAAGCAAATTGAACATTATTTTGCTACTGGTGGAGAATCATTCAAGCCCGAACCCGAAAAGAAAGCCGGGGAATTAATCGCGGAAGAATTAAAAGCCATACGTGAAGAAATGACGGCACTTAGGGAAGAAAATAAACAAATGAAAGAACAGCTAGATAACCAGGAAACTTTTAATAAAGAGTTTGTTATTCCAGGTATCCAACAAATAAAAGGTGAAGTATCTAGCATTAGAGGAAGTATAGAACGCGATAAAGAACTGGATGAATCCAATAGGGCAGCAAAGGAAGCTAAACAATTAATAGCAGCTGCGAACGAAAACCCGGATAAACAAAAAAAGGGCTTCTTTGCTCGACTTTTCGGAATGTGAACAAAGAAACTTAGGGAAGCCACCAACTACAATCCCCACAGAGGTACTAATATAAGCTTCGGGAGTGGAAAACACAGATGGAAAAGATATTTGATAATCTGCCATCGTTTAATGTAGATTAAAAGTTTTCTATAACGTAAAAAAAGGTAATTCAGCTGAATTACCTTTTTATTAATGCTAGAACTTCCGGTAAGGTGCTTTATGTAAACTACTGTAAAATGAGAATGTACTAAAGATGTGATGAAATAGAAAAAGGGTGCTTATCTAATTTTAGATAAGCACCCTTTTTCTATTTGGCGTCTGTCAACGGTACCGGACCGAAGGGAGGATAAGGAGTTGATAGACTCACTTCACCAAGACCCTCTTGGTGTCTCAAAAGGCAACACCTTTTGAGCTGCCTACCGGCGAGGGAGCCCCCAAAAATTGGGGGTTGGGGGTTGATGTTTTTATGGCGATCCAACGTGCTACGTTGGCTAGGTGTGGGCAAGAGCCCGCGGTCTTGTTTTTGCCATGCTTTAGCATGGTTTCGGTACAGCCGAAACCGCCTCGCAGAGCTTACCACTTTGGTACAAAGTGTAGTAAGCTCCACTTTACAAATAAAGTTCTTTCTCGGACAATGGATAGAGGGAGAACTATTTGGGGGTGGTCTTGATGAGTTTTGCGGTCATACATATGAAAAAATTTAAGAGTGCGGACATCAAAGGCATGCAGATTCATAATCAACGAGAAAAAGAGAGTCAGACGAATATGGACATTGATAAGGAGCGTTCTTCGTTGAATTATGATTTGTTGAATCATGCTCCGATTGATTATGACGAGCGCATTCAACAAGAAATTGATGAACGCTATTTAGGGGAACGAGCGATACGGAAAGATGCGGTCAAACTATGCTCTTTTGTCGTCACGTCAGACAAAACTTTTTTTGATGGTCTAGATCCACAAGAAGAAAAACGATTCTTTGAAGAAAGCGTGAAGTTTCTCCAGGATCGTTATGGTGAAAATAATATGGTCTATGCGGTCGTACATAAAGACGAAAAAACGCCCCATATGCATGTGGGGATGGTTCCGATTACTTTGGAAGGTAAATTGGCAGCCAAACAGTTTTTTGGCAAAAAAACAGAACTGCAGCAACTTCAAGATAAATTTCATGAGCATGTGACAAAAAAGGGATTTGATTTAGAGCGTGGCGTTTCTAGTGACCGAAAGCATATGGAAGCCCAACGATTCAAAGCATTAAGCGTAAAGGAAGAAGTAAAATCATTAGAAAATGAATTGAAAGAAAAGCTAAATGATAAGCAATCACTGGAGAAGTCCGTTAAGGACATAGAGGGTCGCTTAAGCGACCTAGGAAAGTCTTTAAATCATGTTAAAAAAGTGGATGAGGTGGAAGTAAAAGAGAAGGGTGGCTTAGTTCGCTCTAGAACAGTCGAATTAGCCCAAGAAGACTTTGAAGGTATTAAAACCCTAGCTAAAGTTTCGGAGGGCCTTAAAATCAAATCTGAGCAACTTGAGGGCTATTGGATTCAAGAAGTGCAAAAAAATGATCGGTTAAAAGATGAAAATAGCATGTTAAAAAAAGAGAATGATCGTTTGAGAGATGAAAATAAAGAATTAGTTAGAGAAAATACTTTTTTAACTCGTACCCTTGAGAAGGTAAAAAGCTATTACAAAGATAAAGTAAAGGACTTCAGCCATCATGTTGGGGCTTTTAAGGCCCAAGTCTTAGATAAAATGGGAGAGCGATTACTAAAAAAGCATTTCACAGACGAGCAAGAAGTGAATGGAGCTCAAATATTTTTGAAAGTGAAAGAGAATGAGAAACAAGAAAAAAGGGTGAGCAGAGGGAAAGACAGAGGGATGGATTTTGAAAGATAATAAAATTTCTAAATGACTTATTTTTAACACCGTCCGAATAATTGGAACAAATAGGGGGGGACAAATATGGATAGACGCAAAAAAAATAAATTTAAAATTCAGTATGAGTATAGAAAGAAAATGAAAAAAGAAACAAAGAATAAAGAGACTAATTTAGAAATGATGATTGTTGCTATAATTCTTTTTATCTTAGTAATAATAGGAGCATGGATATTTTCTGAAGGACTAAATTTAGGTCCTTTTGTAAAACTATCAATGTTAATTTTTAAATGAGCCTAAAAAACTAATTGTACTGCAATGAATAGTACAGTAGCTTTGAGGGTTTTTGTTTTTGGTTTTGAACTTAAAAAAGCCCCGGTTTTTTTGGGGGCTTTTTTAAGTTCATACATATAGAAACTTTACCCTGCAGCCTATCGGTTCGATCTTTACCATCCTTCATTTTAACCTTTACGAATCAATCCCAGGTCTTTTTTTCATTCAGTTAGTGAATTAATCATAAAAGATTAAATGCATATCACTGTCAGTCCTTGATTTAGCAAAAAATTCTGCTTCATTTCCTCCATCAACAAAGTTACCAATACCCCGGAAAATACCACATTCGCCTCGCGCTAAATATCTTACCCCTACATAATCATTATAACTGTCAGGATCATACTCCCATAATTCAACTTTTAACTTACCAGATGGACCCACGTAAGAATCCCGACAAATCTTATAATCACCACCAGTAGAGGGAAACTGATCACTTTCAGCACCATTAGTAAAAAGAGATTGTTCTCCTAAGTAATCCCAGCCACTTGCAAATGTAGCAGAAGGGAACAACAACGCAGCGACCAATGCCACAGCACTCATTTTAAACATTTTCATGCTCATTCCTCCTCACCCGTTTTGACTTGAAACATATTTCCATATAATTCTAATCAATATTTTTTATATTATCATCTATCCAAAGATTCAATTTTTCATGAAGCGTTTTTGTAGTATCCACTACTTCATGCGCTACATATGAAATTAGAGAAAAAAGTGAAATGTGCTCGTCATTCAGTTTTGAAATGTATTTCTGAATCATCTTTAAACTTTTAAGCCTTCCCGGATCAAGTAAACCAATTACCTCTGAATCCACCATTTGTGTAAAGACGTCTCGATTTCTAATACCAGCAATCAGCAGCATAGTTGTGGCTAAACTAACACTACAATCCATGGAATAGGCCAAGGCTGAAATTCTTTCATGCTCGTAAGCTTTGAATCTTAAATGAATCCTTTCCTTCTGAATGATATTTCTCTTCTGGATTACCTCTGCTTCAAAATCCCCTCTAAAAATCGTATTATCGTGCCTGTAGTCTCTTTTAAAATACATGGACAAGCCCTCAATACAGTCCCTAGAATTGATAGCTGCCATTATTATTTTTTCCCCTATATCCTTCACAGGCTGATTCAAAATATAGGATAAATTATGAACACATTCATTTAATGAGTGTGAGATTGTTGGTTTGATATCTCTTTTTTTATCGGAACGAACTTTTCTTTTTACTGTCTGGCTTCCCTCTTTCATAAGCCCTTTCCCCTCCCCAAAGTGAAAATATCCTATGTACACTATCCATATGAACCTGAAATCTGAACTATTCCAGTAGAAAGTAAGATGTTTAATAATTCTGAATTCAGACCATGCTTGTACAATAAAAGTACATAAAAAGGAGTATGGACCATGACTAAACAAAAAGTAAACATGACTAAAAAAGAAGGCAAAGAATTATTAAAGAAGATCCTTGTTCATTCCGAAAAAAAAGGAATCCCAACTTTCCCTAAAAAGAAAAAAGCCTGAAGCATTTTAACTCCAGGCTATCTTTCACCAAACTATGTATGCTTGTATAGTAAATATAAGCTTATGTAGTGGTAATGCCTAACCTCCGTTATCTTAACAGCAATTTTTTCAACTATTTTAGTTGATTATGCTTGACTGGTTTTAGGTTTTTTGACTTGCTGAAGTGAAGCATTGAAACGGCTGGAAGGCAGTCTTATCCCCTATGCTGAAAGATCACAAAAAAAGTAATCAATCAGAATAGGAAGGATAAGCGTCTAAAGTTACTTGCGTCAGTTCGCAATGTATCCGTATGTATAGACCCTATTCACTCAACAGTTTTCACCGTACACGCCCTTTACCTAAAGGCTTGTCCTCTACATAAAGCCACCCCTATGCGACAAGCTGAACGTGTTCCCTAGCACCGTAATGCTAATGGCTACCACCCGAACCTTTAAGGTTGTTCTCACCTTCCGCCAACAAATGAATAGGAATCCATTGACGGTTGCCCACTTTGTAAGAGTATACTAGGTACTCTCTGCACGAACGTAGGCTATCCAATCAGTTTTTAAGGTGCTTTCAGGCAATTGCACCTGAACAGTACACAAAAAAGACGCTACCCCAATAACCTGTCAGCAAGTTAAAGAGATAACGCCCTTTTGTTAAACTTTGTCCGAATATGTATGAATGCCACTAATAATACTAGTTGAAATTCAGTAGACAATGAGTTTATAATAGGTGTATCAAATAGTCCTGTGTCGTCAGGGCTAAAAATTTAACTTAGTGGTCGCACACTAGGTTATAGAAGAAGTCATTTCCGTTAGTGCCTGAGAAACACTAACATATGGAAATGGCTTTTTTGTTTATCCGTTCGTTATTAAGTTACTGATAATTTTACCTCTATCAAACTGGTAAAGCAACCATAATTAACAAGGTTCTACAAAGATTCTGATAGTTTACGCTATACCGTAAAAAGTAAAAAAGCCCAGCCCATTAAAGGCTAAGCAGATTTACCGCAAGATCAATTATTGCTATCACTAGCCCTAAGTCCACCTTACTTGGAGTTTGGATTCGTAGAGACATCTTAAATTCCTGAAAAAAGATTGATCATTTTTGTGTTCCTTAATGAACTAACGCACCCGTTAGTTTAAGTGCAAACTTTCACAAACTTACGTGATACAACGAAAAAATAAAATTCATTGATTATTAAATAAAATAACAATTTACATTTTTTTACACATATACTAAAATATAATTAAGTAAAAAATTTTTTAGTAAAAAATAATTTATTATAGGGAAAGGAGAATTTTAAAATGAGTCTATTAGATATTTATCTGCAAAAGAACGGGAAAAAACGATACGATGTATTTAAAGAAACTGGAATCAGTCAGCAAATGCTTTCAAGTGTTAATAAAAAAAGTGTCAATCATTATTCAGTCAAAACAATTCAAGCTATTGCGAAAACAGTAGAGAAAAGTGAAGGAACTGTGCTAGATGAATTAATACAATTAGAGAAGGAAAATGCTTATTTCGAAGTTTATAATGCTGAAGATTTACTATTAGCCTTTAGAAATAAGGAAGAATATATTCTAATCAAAGGCGAATACAAAAAAGAAATGGATGAATTAGCGAAGTCACAACTTTCTGATACAGAAACATTAGGTTGGGAATTAGGGGCAGTATGGTCAGGTGGATTAGTAACTGTGTCGACAGAAGTAATTTTGCACTTAGTAGATTTATTCAGTAGTAAAGATGATGACAAAAAGAAAATTGAAAGCCAAGTTCGTAAGTATAAGTTTAAAAAACTAAATGAAAATGAAATCTTATTGTATTTACGTCAATTAGATTATTAGGAGTTTAAGAAGAAGTGACACTGCGGGATAGTTGTTAGTAAAAGAAAAGTGACTGGAAGAAGAATCCTGCCAACTAAAGAATGTTTAGATAGCTGGAATTACAAATAAATCTATCCTTGGAGAATCCCTCTTGGATGGATTTATTTGTTTATTGGCTAATAAATATATCCCCGTTCTTAAACAAAACTGCCCCTTTAGTTCATTAAGAAAAAAGACGATTAGCTATTTGCTAGTCATCTCTTTCACTTTAGCGTAAATAGTGGAACGTGGAACGCCAGTCATTTTAGCTATATCATTAACGCTTAAACCGTTAGATTCTCTTTCATCATACAGCTTTAACGCCTTCTTAACGTCCTTCTCGTCCTTCCCTTTACGTCCCATATGTTTCCCCTGTGCCTTAGCCCTTTTACGTCCCTCAGTGGTTCTATCTTTAATTAGATCACGTTCAAACTCAGCAATAGCCCCCAGCATAGTAAACATTAGCTTTCCTGATGGTGTACTAAAATCAATCTGTTCTTTGATGAATACTAAAGCTATTCCACGTTCTTCTAAATCCTTAGCAATCTTTTGTAAATCAAATGTACTCCTGGCTAGTCTGTCTATTTTGTAAACAACCAGCTTGTCACCTTCCCTTAAATAGTCCAACGCCTTAATCAGTTCCTCACGATCACTTTTAGCACCACTTTGTTTCTCCATGAATATCTTCTCACAGCCATATTCCTTTAACTTCTCTTCCTGTAAATCTAATGATTGATCAATGGTGCTTACACGTCCGTATCCTATAATAGCCATTATGTATAACCTCTTTTCATTTGTCTAAAAGTTTATTAACTTCTGTAATTTTATTCTAGACTAACTTCTGGACATTTTGAAGGGTTATTTTGAGGACGAATTGAAGTGTTTTTTCAAGTCTCTAGAACTTGTAAGTTTTAGACGAGTTTTGGAATATAGATAGAAGATGTGCAATCTAAAAATAGAAAATGTCTGTTATTCCAGAAAAGGGCCAGATTGTTTAGTAGTTTTAGGGAGGTGTTAAAAGATGGAATGGTTTACTTTTTTTGTTTTTCCAGCATTCACTTTAGGTGGAATAGCTTTAGGGCTCGCCCTTCACTCAATCAAAAAAATAAAGAACATGGAAAGGAGAGTTGAGGAATTAGAAAATAAAAATAAATAAATCTATGACTTTTGTCAATAAAGTGTCCCAGCTAAACTTTAAGTGGATTTTTACAATGATTATTCCATAAAAGGGCGCTTTTCTTGAGGAACGATAAAGCCCAATTTTACAGTTAAAAATGAGAAATTGGGCTTTTTTATATTTGCTTATAGTGCAAAATAACGCTTAAAATAGGTGCAAAATAACTCCTAAAGTGACAAGGGGAATTGAGGTGTTTTTTCAAGTCTCTAGAACTTATAACTTTTAGATAAGTTCGTAAAAGTACACTTTTACGAACTTTTTTGATTGTTACTTCTTTAAAATAGCCTCTGTTAAACATGCTTTTGATTTTTCTTCTTCAACTAACGAAAAAACGCTAGTTCACATAATCAGATGTTATAGGTCGTAAGAAATAACTAAAAGTGAATACTCAACTCCCCGTTGATAATAGAAGTTTACATTATTCAACTAAAGCTCAAGTGTTTGTTTCTCTAACTTAGTTTATATTTTAGATAAAGGAGGAGAAACAAATGGAACTAGGACACAAACTTAAAAGTTTACGTAAAAAACATGGTTATTCTCAACACCAGTTAGCTGATCAATTAAATGTTACTCCACAAGCTATCTCTAAATGGGAAAATGATAAATCTGTTCCTGATATTATGAATCTTGTACAATTGAGTGAAGTATATGATGTAAGTTTGGACTATCTGATTAAGGCTGATAAAGATTTACAAAGGAAATTGTCTATTAATAAAGCTCAACTAAATGTATTCAAATACTTTATAATTTCCATCATCTTAATATTATGTTTAGTTATACTACTCTTAACAAAAGCTCAATTCTTTATGTTCCAGCACGGAATGGGAACCTATATATTTTTAGGTTTTATTGTAATCTTTATTATTTCGATTTTGAGTACCATATACATGTATGTCATAAAGAAAAATTATCTTATATTTTTCTGGATATCCTTTTTAGCGCTAGGTTTTATTGTTTTCTTAGGTTTTTTTTACGAATATATTATGGATCTATTATTCATTTAAAAAAGAAAAACGTTCCTTTGAAGTCTGTATATCACATACAAAACTAGTTTACATAAAATGACTTATCGGCAATGACAAAAGGATCTTCAATTGGAAAATCCTTTTTCAGAATTATTTACCTGACTACTCTAACAGATACAGTCCTGAAACAGTCTGATTATAAGATTCGATAAAGATTTGATAAGTTATATTTATCATTTCTGAGTGAAAAAAGAGGCATAATGTATGCCTCTAAATAAAAATTGTCTAATATGAGCCTGTGTAAGCAGAGTATATATAACCATTTCCGTAATATTTGCCAAATGCATATGAAGTCCTTGGATCAAGGTCATAAACCATCGGTGTATAACAAGAGGTTTGTCCTGCAACCACTTTACCATTGCCTCCAGAAGATCCACAGCTATAACGCTTACCATCTGTATTACGTGTTATCTCTGCATTGGCTTCATATCCTTTAGTAACAGCTTTATCCATAGTGATTTTAGCCCATGCAGTTTTACAAGTACTACTAAATTTTAGTTCAACTTTACCGATTTTTTGATTATTTTGGTTTAGTAAGTTCGTAGATTTTTTTGTAGTTGCACTTGAAGCACAATTATTGTAATTAGGACTTTTTCCATCATAGGAATGATTTTCTGCGTGAGCAGAGATACCCATATTTAACAAAATCAATGATAATAAAAGTATTGAAGATACTTTAGCCCAGATTTTTTTCATCTCGCTTTACTCCTCCTTAAACACTTATATTTTCCTCTTTTACAAAAACTACATTTCTCATAATATCATCAATATCAGAATGAACATGTAAACTTCTTTGATCTGCTGCAGAAGCTCCAGGTTGGGGAAAATTGCAAAAATCATTGAAAAGCATAAAACAAACAGTAACAGCTATTTCTTTTTAAGGCTTAGAGATAATATGATTAAATCAACTCCTTAATAAGGATTATTTTTAAATACTAACTAGTTGGTATTAGTCAATTTATTATATGCTGAAGGATTTATTGATATTAATATAATATTCAGTTTTTTAAAAAAGGAGGTTGTTATGTTGAATCGTCATCAGAAACAATCAGAGAACACTATCAATAAATTAATGAGATCAGGAATTGAATTGTTTTCTAAGCAAAGTTATTCTAGTACAAGCATTGATCAGATTGTAAAACACGCTGGTTACTCTAAAGGTGCTTTCTATGCTCATTTTCCGACCAAAGAGGAGTTCTTACTGAGGTTGATAAAAGAAGGTATTGATTTCTATTTTGAGGATTTAAAGCAAGCTCTTACTCAAAAAGATTGTGATTTGCTAAATAAATTTAAAGAATACTCCATGCGTTTAGTAAATGAATCTTATGAAAAAGGGTCTTCGCCTATGCTTCTTCAAGGATGTATGGTTTCAAATGAATTACCCCAGATAAAAGAAAAGCTTATTCTCCAGATGGAGGAATGGAGGTCATTCCTTACACATTTTTTTCAGAAAATGAAGGAAGAAGGTATTGTCGGAAGTCCATTAGATGCTAGAACTTTAGCGACAGCAGGTATGGCTCTTTTTAATGGATTTAATCTGCAACATTTTGTTGATAACCGAATTCAAATACAGGACATGTTAAGCGTTTTTGTTGAACTGCTTCAAATTCAAGAACCTAATAAAATAGATGAATAAGAGTATTATATCTAAATGATAAATTATGAATACTCTATACAAACCTAGTTAACATAATGTTAACTATAAGAAGATAGCAAAAACGTCAAAGCCATATGGTTCAAGAGTTTGGCGTTTGTTTGTTTTTTTTCGTTTATTCAGGATTTTATACAACCTTGATGTAGCAACGGTATGCTAGATGATCAATAAAAAGCCCTAGATTAACCACTAGAGCTTTTTCTATCTTTATTTATCTAATTATGAAAGCTGTAGGTTCGTAAAAGTAGACAATTCCGAACGGTTCGATTTCTTTACAAAACAGCCGATATTTCCGTTCGTTTAAGTGTGAAAACGATTTACGAACGTTCGTGAACTCCCATTCATTTTTACGAACGTCCTGAACTGAAAAAATGTAGGGAATTTCTAACTACCTTGCTTCTTTGATTTCTTAAATATAAAGATAGCAGTTAGTATTACGACCCCACCTATCACCAACCCAAAGAAGATAGTAGTATTGATGAAATGCTGGTAAATCCATGTATCATACATAAACCCACCTCCGTATTTGTTGTTTTCTTTAGTATGAACGTTTCTTTATGGAACTATCAAAACTCAACATATATGAGAGTACCCATGATATACCGCAGGAATGCAGGATGATTTGGCCTAGAAAAATTTTTTGTTTGGAAATGGAGTGGCCTTTTGAATGTATGATTCTATACATTATCGTACATTCAAATTCAAGTAAAATATAGTTTAACTCAACCTCTATTATTAGAGAACCGTTGGAGGAGCTAAACAATCTGGATAGACTGTTTAACTCACAGTTTTTTGTTTATAAAAAAATGGGGTTAAAGAAATCCCTGCTGTTAAATGAAAAGGCATTTTCACGCTCCGGAGTATCATTTTCTACATAATGGTATATACTGTAAATAAAAGTTTCCTTTATTTCGTTTTTTTCTTTTATTTCTTCTAATTCTTATGTATTTGGTATATAATGGAGGTGGAAAGAGGTGGATAACATGTCTGCAATATTAAATGCAGTTAAACTCCGTCCTAATGAAGAACAAGCCATTTCAAGTGAAAGAGCAAGAGATTACGTTAGAGCCATGAAACTTCACGAAGAACTTGAAAGAGAGAAAGAAAGACTTTATCAAGAACTTAATGAAGTTGAGAAGAAAGAAGCATTTACAGTTCTTAGTAAACAATTTAATATTCCTCGTCATGTAACTGTACGGGAAGCTTCCGAGATTATCGGTATTACTCCTCAAATGGTACGTAGACATTGTGCGGATGGAAAACTAATAGCTCAACAAACACTAGAAGGTAGTGGAAAGTGGAGAATTGAGACCGACCAACTAATGGATAAACCAAATTGGGATAAGTTCATCGAGAAGAGAGCTAGAATTAAAAATCAATCCATAAAAATCGCTGACCAGAAACTTGAATATCTAGACGAAGAGTGAATTATCAGGGGGAAACATGGGAGACGTTAAACAGTATACACTAGACACTAATATATTTAGATATGAAACCAACCCAAGTGCTGATCATTTACAAAAAGCAGCAAGGGTATTCTGGAATCAGATTAGACAGGAAATGTTAGATGGAGAAGCCGTTCTTTTGGTTCCTAAAGAGGTTGTTCGTGAATTACACATTCAATCGTTTACTTTATCTGAGAAAGAAAACAACAAAATAGCTGGTTTATTAAAACTCTGTACAGAGGTTGTTCCAGAGCGATTATCTCCTGAAATCGAACATCAGATTAGAGAAATGTCTGCTTATGTTCGGTCTGAATTCAAAGCCGATATTGGGATGAAGATGGAATATGGTGGAGTATCTGACGCAAGAATCTTATATAGTGCTTATAGTGAAGATAGCATCTTAGTCACTGCAAATGTAAAGGACTTTCTGTTGTACCCTCTCTTGTTCAAAAATGATGAGGAACGACTATATGACATGAAAGAAAATGCGTTTGTTAAGATTCCTGAAGATGTATATAGTACAATCCATGCAGATTCAGTGTTCAAAGGATTGCTGCAAGACTTCTTTGAACTGGACGAAGATTAATAAGAAATAACAACTAAGTAATAACTGTTTTCATTTGCAGATGAAGACAGTTATTTTTTTTGGCTTAAAGCGATTATAGACACAATCAATGTTAACATACTGATCACTATAGCTATGAAAGCAGCAACTAATGTAAAGGTTTCGAAAACTGTCATATATTCACCCCACTTTACAATGGAGTAACCAATTTATTTCGTCTGTAAGAACAGTGTAGACGCATCAATCATATTTGTAAATACGGTTCAAAGGGGTATCAAAGGTGTACGATAGCCCCTTTATCATCCTCTGCGTACCCTAAATGGAATCGTCGTTCAAATAATTTTTTTTCAAGATAGGATTATTCGTGAAATTATGATGCTGTTTGCTGGTTTGTTTGTATAGTTGTTGTGTTTTTAAGAAAATAAGAATTCGAAGGTTCCGAAATGGGGATATCGAAAAATACGGATTTTGTTTAATGAACTTTTGGGGTAATGTTTTAAAATTCGTCATTGCTCATGCTGTTATTGGGCTTCCTAAGACGTTTTATGTTTTTTTGAGCAAAGTAAGTGTGGAGGCTTAAGGCTCCGGCCCTTAAGGNNNNAGGGGTCTTAAAAAAGCCTTAAGACTTTGCTGATTAAATAAGTCTTAACGGGCAGATTGATTTACCGTTTCTAATGTACCTATGAAAAATTTTGGTGGACTGGAAGGAGGAAGGAAATAAAGCATCGAAGATCCATTTCACTGTATGAACCTGGTCAGTACAGAAGGTCTACCTAAGGAGGCGGGGGGTGTTTCTACTCTTTTGAATATATGCTAGATAGAGAGAGTTTTAAAAGAAAAAAATATGAAAAAAGATGGAAAACCCGTGTTATTACTGTTTTTTTACTTTTGTGCTTTAAATCACTAAAGTTTATAGGTAAAAATAATTAGATAATTTCGACAAAACTATTGATTTTTTTGGAAATAGGTTATACAATTAAATTTGCTAGTCAAGCAATGAAAGGAGGTTAATATCGTGACATATGATCAGTTAATATCACTGTTGGGGCTACTTTGTAATGTGGGAGCGTTTCTCGTAGCCTTTGCAGCACTAATCATCGCAATGTAAAAAGTAAAAGGAAATATTGGACAAGCCGTTCCAGCGGCTGTCTTTTTTTTATCTATTTACATCAAAAACTATTTCAGTATATTATTTTCTATTTCACATCAAAAACTATTTCAGTATATTAAATACATTTGTGAACATTTATAAAATAATAACTAATTAGATACTGAAAAATTAACTTTAAAATTAGTTAAAAATACTACCATGCTTTAAAAATATTTGCAAGTTGTTTTTTCAACTATCCAAATTATAATCTTTTGTTGACTGATTGTCAACATGTTCACTATAAGTTTATTGGCTTCTATTTAGTTTTTTAGGTAACTATTAGAGATTCTGAACTCAATTA
>NZ_LGYA01000002.1:16553-30496 GCF_001273755.1 Peribacillus butanolivorans | reverse complement strand
AACATTTTGTTGTTTTTGCTCTTTATGTTCTTTTCTTTTTGTAAGAAACTTATCTTCTTGTTTTTTGATTTCCTTGTTGTACAACTTATGAACGGTTTGAATTTTGGCTACTTCCACATTTTTCACCTCCTTTCCTTGTGTTTTAGCAGCTACTGCTTTTTCTAATTTGTGTTTAGTTTCAATCGATTTTTTGTAATGCTCACTTTTAATTTCTTTATATTTTTGTTTATACTCAATTTCTTTGTTTTCTATTTTAATGATTTTATTTTCTAACTTAATCAAATCTATATCTTGTATCTTTGATTTTTTGTTTACTCTTCGAAGTGGTTGTTTTTCTAATCCTCGGTCCTTATAAGAACGATGATCTACGAAAAATTCTTTTCCTAACTTATTGAAATGTTCATTCGAAACATCTGAAAATAACTTCCTACTGGTGGGAATGAAATTCTGGCCACGCATTTTTTCACTTTTCTTTTTTGAAAGTTCTTCGCCGGACACAGTCCTTTCTGAAAAGATAATATGGAAGTGAGGATTATCCGAATCCATTTTATGAAAACTGACCGAAGTAGGGGTCTCGTATTTTTCTGAAAATTGCTGAGCAAAGTCCCTAGCCACATTCTTGTTTTCTTCTTTAGTTAATCCTTGATAAAGGGTTACATTGAATTCATAAAACACTCTGCCATCAGCGCGTTTTTCATTATTAATTTTATTAAAGAAGTAATTTGTATTCTTGAATTTCTCCGACGCAGCTGAATTTAAAATCATCTCCGTTTCAATTCCATCTTCCTTTGATTTCTTTTGAGAATAATAAGTCTTATTTGTTTTTTCATCTTTTATTTTTATTCCAACCGAATAAGCAAACCTAGACGGAACACTTCGGTGAGAAGAATTGGTGACAATTGTTGTACCGAAATGCAGAATCTTTTCTTGTTTCATATATTTCACCTCACGATCTATTCATAAATTGATTATCGAATTTTTAAAACTATAATGGCTTTTTGTGAGAATGGAACAAAAAAGATAAAAAATTATAGGGGTGGAAACCCAACAAAATATGAATATACACACAAAGTCGGAGACTAGTCCGGGAGGACGAACAAGTGTATATCTAATTTTTGTGGGTGCCGGGTTTTAAGGTTTTGGGTTTTAGGTTTTTAGGTTTTGAACTTAGCTCCCGGCAGGGCACGACGTTAGCTTTCTCGCAGAGAATGCGGTAGTGTGCTGTTCGTCCCTCACTAGCCCCCTGGGAGAAAACCAAAAACCAATATTAATACTTTTAAAATTCAATGTTTTTAAAATGAAAAAAATCATTTTTTTATTCTTATTTCTTCAAAAATAGATTATAAAGATTAAAACTTTTTATAATCGAGGTGAAGAAAATGTATACAAACGAAAATTCAAATTTGGATTTTACTCCAGATGAAAATCAAGAACGCAAAAATCAAAAACACGAAAACAATGATGAACTATACAAAACAAAAGAGGATTTAGAAATTGAGAAATTCCAAAAGAAAATTCAAGAACTAAAGAAAGCAAAAAAAGAGCGAATTTCGCGAGAGAAGAAAAAAATTCGAAAGGATCGCGACCAACGATTAATTAAAGTGGGATATACCGTTGAAAAAATATTAGGTGTCGAGGGTGAAGACAAAGTACGAAGTGCAATTGTAGCTTTGTTACAATCGGCTGATGATTTAGAAAAAATTTTGAAACAACATAGGGGGAATTAATAATGAATCAAAATGTAATGGGAGATTTAAATAAAGAATTAAATAAAGTGATGTTGAGAATTAGACAATCATTGGATGTCTTCGGCAAAATAAATGCATCATTTGAAAACAGTATTGAAAATATCGTACAAATGATAATTGAAAAACAGAGGCAAGAAATCGAAGGAATCGAAGACTGGACAGATCAAGAAATAAAACAAGAATTAAAGGAAGATTTGAACGAATTAATCGAGCATATACGAAAATGTAAAGTTATCACGAAAAGATTAGGAGAGAATTTTAAGGTAGATATTGAAAAAGACAAATTAAGAATTGAAAGCAAAAAGAATTTAGAAACGTTAGTTATTCAAAACAATATATTGATTCAAAGTTTAATTTCTGAAGCAGTCGCTGACCTCGATGATCTAGCTGACGAATACAAATTTAATAAAGATTTGAAAACAGAATCTTCTATTAAAAAATTAAAAATGGAGTTAGAAGAGTTAATTGAACGTAATTTCGAAGTAGGGGCATACTTAGATATGCATTTTGATTGGGATCTCGAAGAAGATATTGAAATAGATTATGAAGAACTTAAAAATATATTTGAAGATGGAAAACAAAAGGTACCAGAAAGAGAACGATAAAAAAGAGCAGCTGCTCTTTTTTTATTTCCGTAAAATCAATTTTAACAATTTTCTTAAACGTTTTTTGTTTTCTTTAGATATTCGTTTGTTATGAACCCACAGGTCCAAATTATCTCTAAAGTAATAATTTTTATAATCTTTAATCGGTCTGATATTACTTGTGATAATCAAGATTTCATTTTCTACTAAGCGACGGATCTCATCCGGACTAATTACCGGTTTTTCTTGAATGCTGCTTGTATAATTTGTTGAACCTTTATCACCAAACGACACACTCAACGATTCAACTTCTTTTTTGCCAGCCATATTAGAAAAGAACTTACTAGATTCTTCCGAATTTCCGTACATCGTTAACTTCGTTGAACAGTTTGAAATAATTGTTTTGGCAATGTCGTTTCCATACACGGCCTGCAATTGTTCAATATTTTGAAGGAAAATTTCTACGCCCATTTTTTTAGAACGTATCGTTGAAATAAGATTGTCCATCGATGGAATCCTACCGATATTCGCAAACTCGTCTAACAAAAAATACACCGGTAAACCTACTGCAGCTCCAGCACTTTCATCGACTGATTCATCCCCTTTTAGTATGTTAAACACCTGAAAATAGAAGGATGAAAGGAAAGGTTCATACGTCTTTGAATCTTCTTCCGGATAACTAATGAATAATACAATCTTTTCTCTACGCATACTATCGATTTTAAACGAATCCCCTTTAGAAATTTCTTCAATATTTTCATATTCAAATACTTTCATTTTACCTTGAATAGTTAAGAACAAACTCCCAACCGCATTCCCTGCACCTGAAACTTTTTTAAATTGACCAAAAGCCATTTTTGAATATTTATTAACGTCTTCCTCTTTAAAATATTCCAACTCCATTTCATAAATATCTTGTGGACATTCAGCTAGATCTTTTACAACGTCCGTTATAGTTCCACCTTGGAAATACTGACGGAATAAGAAGGCTGATAGCAAAGGAACCCCCATACGGCCCCATTCATCATCTTGAGCTCCTAATATGGCTTCAGCTAATTTTTGAACATCATTAGGATTTCGGCAATTTGATAATAGATTATATTTGATAGATACTTCTGGTCTATCTAGTTTTAAAAGAACCGGTTTAAGCCCTTTTTCAACTAATTCTCTGTATGTTTTCTTGTACAACTCTGCTTTTGGATCCGTAACAACAGCTGAAATATTACCATCTAGATTTTTAATTTGAGGAAGTAAAATCGAAGCTGATTTACCAGTCCCTGTAGCACTAATTATTAAACAATGTTGAAAGAATTTTTCCTGCCTTAGTTTTATATGTTGGGATAAAAGAAGATGTTGTTCTTCTTTAAATTCTCGTTCATTTTTAGTAATTAAAAAATCTGTTCCTAAATTTTTTTGTTCATTTTTCACTTGCTTCCAATTTAATAAATTTGAAGAATTAGATTCGTGTTTTTTAGAAAACCGTTTAGTAAGAAAAATGAGAATAACCGAAAAGATTAGACCCAAAATAACGAACGTAATCGCGAATTTAATAATAAAACTTGAATCAAAAATTGAAGTTGTTCCGCCGGAAAACATTCCACTTTGTGACTCTTGTCCGAAAAACCTTGTAATTTGATAAGATAAGAATCCTGATAATAGTAAGACAAATCCTGCTAAAATCTCTTTGATTCTATGATTAGAAACCACTTGCACCACCTCCACCAAAAAAACACTCTGTAAATGATTTCAGGAATTTTTTTCTATAATCCCTGGTTGTTTTATAAGTAGAAATGGGCAAAAAGCAATTTTTACAGAATTAAAAAAGACTAGGAATTAAAAACCTAGTCTTTTTTATTTATTAAACCGGATAATGCCTACTTTCCATTTTACCGAACACCTAAAATTCAGGCCTCGAACATTGTGTCTAGTACCGACACAACTCGTAATTACATCGGGATTTCAAGTAGCGTTTAAACATTACATAGGCTCACTATAATGATATTTTTTGTTTTTGGTAAAAAAGATTTTTTCTTTTTGGAGTTGAGGTAGGTCTGGGTTTGTGGCTGGCCCCATTTTTATATGGATAGATGCACAGAATAGCAACTATATGGCATTTTTATAGATTGTCGTGATAAATTCTACGCTAGATTCATTTTTTCAAGTAAACAGGTTCCCAGGCATTATATAGTGTAATTTTTACTTTTAAGGAATTAGGGTGGGGTTTGAACCTCAAGGAAGGCGCTTTTCAGCCTGACGACACGGATGACCGCAGGGAATTGTTTTTCATTTTTAAAGAGAGGTTTTCACAAAAAATAAAGTGTCTGATCTCTTTAACGGAAGAAGCATTAGACAAAGTGCTTTGTGAAGACCTTCTTTTTTAATAAAAGAAATAGCTTCCTACGGTCGCTTGTGAAGTTCGGGGTGAGTACGCCTTATTTTTGTTTGTAACACTTATACGGCACCTTTCAGCTAATTAAGAGTCATCCCTCTAGCCCTCCTTTTCTTAAAAGTAAAAACTCCACTAAATATGGTCAGAGAGATGTTTTAAACTTTTGTTATTTTGGTTACGAGATTGGTTGCTGCTGAATACGTCAAGAGAGTGAGGCATAAGGGAAGAGTAGCCATTCTTATTTTCTTTTAGAGGGATAGGAACTAAATTAAAAGTTAACTCTATTTAAGTGTAAAAATAAGAATATAAGAATAGAGAATTAAAAACCCAAATCCATTGTGGCTGTAAAGTTGAGGGCGCTTTTTCGGCACCTTTAACTGTTACACTATGCTAGTTTTTTTTACTCTAATTGTTACACTATGCTATGCCAACTGTTACACTATGCTAGTTTGAAAAAGGCAATAAAAAAGGAAGGCATTTCTGCCAACCTTCTTAAACTTCATCGTTTGTTTTCTTCTTGCTGCTTTTCTTTTTAACCATATCCATTTTCTTATAGTCTTTCTTTTGCTTTTTACGTGCATCTTTTTCATCTTTGAAACGCATAAGTACACTTTTAATATAAGGATCGTTTTCGTTATTAAATTCATCGTGCATAGCAAACATTAATTTAGGATTAATAAGAATTGTATTTGCTGTATAAACGATTGCCTCTGCTTGTTCCAATACCCAAAGGTCACGCTTTATGTAAGTTGGTTTCACCCTTTGCTACAATACCGGCAAGTTGTGTTATGTTTAGATAATCTAAAATGGATTCTTCTCCTGTTTTTAACTCTCGTGTTTTAGCTTCCCACACTGTTTCTTCTCCAATTGTAATAGATTCAGTTGGATTCAACGCAGCATAGCACGTTTGGTAGTGGAAATAAGGAATGATAGCGTGAAGAGTCGAAAGAGCTGAATGTGTTAATTCTTTAACGCCTAATTCTTTTGCTAATTTCGCTTCGATTTCTTCGACCACTGTAATTACATTTTGCAAGAAATCACGGTATACTTTTACATCGTAATCCTTTTTCTTCCCACCAGCACCACTGAATGTATATTTTGGGTTGAATGAATAAACCTTTTTACGCCCTGATTTGCTTTCAATGATAACTTGTCCCTTCTCTTTATCCGTTAATTTTTTCATTTGACGAACCGCACCTGCTCTTTTCATTCCCCAAGTCTCTGCGACTTGTTCAATATCAACTTTGTTTTTATATAATAGATGTGGGAATAATTGAAGAATACGTTTACGATCACCTGTACCAATTTCATCTTCCAATTGTTTCATACCTCCTCTAACTACTCGTTGATAATGTCCTAAATCTTCGTTGACGCCAACGCGGTTTTTAATTTGCCATTGAATGTACTTAGCCCATTGTTCTGCGTATTCAACATAAAGATTTTTAAAAGCATATGCGTAATCATCTAACTCCAATCCAGAGTCTTTGTCATAGATTGCTAGATTACGGAATCCAAATAATCTATCTGCTTTTGTTAGATCTCCTAATTCAAATAAGTAGAAGTCGAACTCTCTGCGGTTGAATTCTCCGTGTTTGAAGAAGCCGGCTACACGACCTTCTATCTCTTTTAACATATCAAAGTGTTCTTCTCTTCTAGTAAGGAAATCAAATCCTTTATCGCCTTTATTGATCTCCAATAATTCTGCCATTAATTCTTTTCTTCTTGCTCTTTCGTTTTGTTGGTCTACAGTTAACATATATTACACACTCATTTCTATTCAAAAGTTGTTTGAAAGAAGGAATGTGATGTCCAACCCTGTTCTATTATTTCTAAATTCACTTATTTATATTTAAAGGATTTAATTGAAATTTCCTTAAAAACTAAGTAGAATATAATATATAAGGTTATAAGTAATACTTTTTCTTATTGTCGGGAAAAAGTTTAGGGTGGGTGGAACATCACATCTCACCGCAAGAATCTCTGTTGGGGAACAGGGATTTTTTTGCGTCTTCTTTTAGGTGATTCTACATATTTTGCATCTATAAATCTAGAAAAACTAAGAAAATTCTGGCAAATAATATTAAGTAACCGGTTTTAATCGTTCTAAAATATTTCTTGCTAGTTGTTTTTCTTTTTCATCCTCCAGAGATTCGATAATCTCTAGTAGCTGATCTTCAACTTTACCGAACCGAAGGCGTACTGAACGATATTCAGGTTTTTTTGGTCGTCCCATTTTAGCCATAACAAACGCAGCTCCTTTCCTTCTATTCTACTTTTCGGGACAAAAAGTAAAACCCCTTTTTATTTTTTTAATTTCAATGCCAAGGACCGTAGGTACCCCCATTTTTAAATCCTATTTGATGTATTTCACTCGGTTGATATTCAACTTGTTTGATAATCTCATAATATTGATAATAGCCTTCTTTTTCATAAAACCTCTGCAATACCCCATCGAAAACAATATCATTCGGTAATTCAACCCAACCGTGTCCACAATGATTATTTATTCCATAAGAAAGATAAAGACCGTGTACTAAGCGAATATCTTCCAAATCACTTTTATCTTCAACATATTCAAATGCTTTTGTATAGCACTTTCTCGGATAAAGTCTTTTAGATTTACCAGTTTTATATTTTTCTCCTGCATCAACCTCATATTTGGAAAGTTTGTCCCTATCTACTTTTGCAAGTTCCTCTGCTTCAGCAGCTGATACTTGAATCATTACCAAATTCCTCCGTTCCAAAAATTGCTGGATCTTTATGTTCCACTTGATGCACAAAATAAGGCCTTTATGCCATTTTAATACATTTTCGTGAGTGATTGTTCGCTAGATTCATTTTTTCAAGTAAACAGGTTCCCAGGCATTAATAGTGGAATTTTTACTTTTAAGAAATTAGGGGTGGGGTTTGAACTCAAGGAAGGCGCTTTTCAGCCTGACGACACGAATGACCGTAGGGAATTGTTTTTTATTTTTAAGAAAGGTTTTCAAAAAAATAAAGTGTCTGATCTCTAATTATTGTGCATTTTTTATTTATGCACAAAATATCGACGTTGGGGTGCCCTAATCTTTTTATATGCTCCAGTAAATGCGTTTGGAAAGAAATGGCTTCCTAAGGTCGCTTGTGAAGTTCGGGTGAAGTACATCTCTCTTTTGTTTGAAACGCTTATACGGTGCCTTTCAGCTAATTTAGAGTCATCCCTCTAAGCCCTAATTTCTTAAAAGTAAAAGCTCCACTAAATAAGGTTTAAGAACAATAATTTTAAACTTTTTCTATATTGGTTACTAATTTGGTTACCACTGTTTCCTTGTGAGAGTAAGGTTCACGGTCTGTTGGTAACCAAAATTATTTTACTGGTTACTAATTTGGTTACCAATAAACCCTTGGGAGAGTAAGGCTCATAGCTATTAGTAACCAAAATAACTAGTTTTTTAAAAAATATACTATATTTATTTTTCTTGAAAGGGGATTTTTGCATTATCGAATTTATTAAAGGCTATATAATATATACCTTTTTTTATGGTTACTATGAATTTTGGTTACCAATGTACTTCAATCCCTTGTGGCTGTAAGGCTGAACGTGGTAACCAAAATTTAAATGTTCTGGTTACCGTGGTTACTTTTTAATTTTAGTAAATAGGCTGAACCATTGGTACATAAGGTTTTAAGGGTACTTTTGTTAGTAACCAAATTCATTTATTGCTTTGGTTACTTTGGTTACTTTGGTTACTTTTTAACAAAAAAAAGAGCCTATAGCTCTTTAATTTTGTTTTTTGAAAAGTCGAAGTCTAATTCATTTATAGTATTGGCATTAATTTCAATGGCTTTGATTTTTAATTGACCAATAGATACGAGTTTATTATCTTTTCCACTTTTTTGTGTAATTGTATAGTTTTTGCCATTGCTTTCGAATTTGGTTACTTTCCTTTTCTAAAAATCTGTTACAAAATTCAACAGTGAAATATAGTTTATCTTTTTCGCCTTTTTTAGCATTTTTATATATAGCATCAACTTGATCGGGTTCATATTCTCCTTCGTAGAATATATTTTTGCGGCTAGAGTTTAATTCACCTAACATTTTTTCTAGCAATTGGCGTGGTTTATCAAGAGTTTTATTTTCTTGGCTTTCTTTTAAGAACATTTCTTCAAAAGGCTTGGTATCAATGTTGAAATCGAAAAATTGATTTAATAATTGTGCTGTGAAGTGAATAAGTGCGTAATTGGCAGAAATTCTTGAGAGAACATCGTTACCGTTCGAATTATTAGCATAACGACTTCTAATTTCTTGATAATGAGCTAAAAGTTTGTTTTTGTTTTCTAAATCTAGATTTAACCATCGCTCTAAAAAGGTTCTTCCAACTACGCCATAATTATTTGACATTGCTTTGTAGAGTTTAAACATATAATCTTGTTCATATTCATTAAAGGGGTTGTCTTTAATTTGGACAATTCTAGCGCTTTGACCGGCTCGGTCACAATAATCAAGTATTGGGACTTCACCTGATGTAAGTAGGATTGATCTCCAAGTTGATAGTTTTTGCATTCCAATAATACTACCCCTTATTTTGCCTTTGTTTTGAGAAAAATCATAAGCTACTTCTCTTAAAATTTTCTCTGAAGCATTCCTTGTGTCATCCAAGATAACGGGAAAATTCTGAAGAAAATTAGATAATCTTTCAACTCCT
Source organism: Peribacillus butanolivorans (assembly GCF_001273755.1). Taxonomy (GTDB): domain Bacteria; phylum Bacillota; class Bacilli; order Bacillales; family DSM-1321; genus Peribacillus; species Peribacillus butanolivorans. The sequence goes on along the minus strand of NZ_LGYA01000002.1, from coordinate 21,090 downwards.
ACAGCTGTTGATTTCCATCCACCTACATATTCCTTTGAACCCCAAACAGTAGAAGCAACTTGTAGTGTTGTAGATTTACCCTCACTAGTAAATCCAGAGAGGTCTACTATAAATGAGTTAATATCAACATCTTTGACTAAAACAGCAGCGAATGAAGCTACTAAAAAGAACATTACTTTAGGGTGATCTCTAACAAGGTCTAAAACTTCTGTTTGCCAACTTTCTATTGTTCCTTTTTCTTGAAAAGATTTTAATACTTGTGCTTCTCCATCGCTTCCAGGAGCTATTATAATATCGCCGATTAAGTTTGGATGAATAAATTCACCTTTAACATTACCCAATCTGGTTGTGAGTAATTTCTTGTCTTCTTGGTTTTCTATTAGAAATTTATCAAGAAATTCCATAACTTTTTTATAATTATTTTCATTAACAGATAGACCCTTGACTGACATTTCTAATAAATCCTTTTTTCTACCAAGTATGGACGATGATTCTATGAATTTTTTTATTTTATCTAATTCTTTCCAAGTGATTTCAACATAATCATTTCCACTTTCTAGATCTGTATATTCTTTTGTAATGACCGGAATATGCCTTGAAACAGGCACTTCTTCGCCTTTAACAGTGACAAATAAACGACCATCTTGAATTAGATAAGGTGCTGGAATAGTATATTTTTTTTCATCAAATTGGACTTGAGTATTTAAAGGAAGATTGATGACCTTCTTAGCTTCTGACTTGCTCATCAGTTCATCCCTCCCATATATGAAAGGAGAGGTTTATATGATAAATACTCTTCTTTAAGTTTGAAATACATTTCATTTTCTTCAAAACTATTAGAAATATATTCAGTCTGTTCATACAAATATGTAAGATTCGATAGCTCGTGATAGATATCTGAATAGGCATCTACTTCTTCTATTTTTTTGAAGTGTGAAGTGATTTCTTTCAAAATATTGATAGTGTGCTCTAATTCGTTGATTAACATAGCCATAGCAGCTGTGAATTTTTTTTCGTTCTCACGATCAGCAGCGCGTTTTTTTATTAATTCCTCGACTTGCTTCTTATATTTACCGGTATTATTTAATCCAAGTCTATTAGAAAGTACTTTAATAGATTGTTTGTTGTTGTAATTGTTTATTTCTGCGAAGAAATTGATTACATCGCCACTTTTTCCGCAACCGAAGCATTTCCAAATACCTTTCTGCTCGTTCACGAATAAGCTTGGCGTTTTTTCATTATGGAAAGGGCATAACCCTTGAAAATTTTTTCCGGCTTTTTTCATTACTACGTGTTCTTGAACGATTTCGAGTAATGAAACCGATGCTTTTATTTGTTGGATCACTTCTTTTATATTGTTTGACATATTAATACACTCTCTTTTCTTTTTAAAAGGTATGAAAGAAAGTGAGTGTGAAAGAACGAACGGTATTTTAAAAGGAATTTATATTTTTAAACAAAATACATATATATAAACTTGAAAAAACGGTTTAATATGTTATTATTGTTTATATAAAAACTAATTAAAATGTTTTAACCCATATTGTGTTCGATTGTTCGTTTGTTCGTTCAGTCACACGTTCCACATTGAAATCGCAAACTTTGGTCGGTGGGCGATTTTTTTGTGTCTTCTTTCGGTAAAAATAACAAATTTCTAATGAAATTACTAGTTTTAGTTGTGGTTTTTCCAGATTTTTCTTCACAATTATGCTTTTAATTCTTCTAAGGCGTCTAAGATAAGCTTTCGATCTTTCTCGCTTTCAATTAAAGATAATATCGAAGTGAATTTATCTTCTATACGTCCGAAACGATGTTTCTTTTTTCTATATTGTTTTTCTAGTGGTAAAGGCGGACGCCCCATAATTTTCTTTTCTTTAAGTTCCAATTCTATCAACCTCTCTATTTATAAACTACCTCCATTATACTTTATGGGTACGCTAAGTCAAGGAAACTTACCATTTTTTTCTTAATATCCTTCATTTAAATTGAATTTAAATTCAGGCTTTTCTTTGCCTTTGTCGGGTTCCTCGTAGAACCTTTTTTATTACTCGCTTTTCATTAATTCTAATACTTCTCTTTTTAAAGCTAGAAAGTTTTCTAAGATCTCTTTCTTTAGATTTTCAACAGTTTCAACTAATCGTTCTTTTGAAGGAGAGTCGTCGGTTTCATAATTGCAATATTCACTACTATAACCGTCTATAACTTCGAAACGTATAATTTCTTGCTTAGAATCAAATTCAATAATACAATCTCCAGTTGTCCTAAAGTAATAAGGTTCTTCGTTGTCGGTATAAGTGTAATCATATTTGACTTTACCTTCTATTAAAATAACTCCGTTGTTCAATTCTTTAATTTCGTTCGTTATAACTTTATATAATTTTTCATCAAAGCCATTTACAGTATGGTTTTCATAAATCATTTATTTAATCTCCCTCTCTTTTAATTTTCGATAAAGTGTCGCTCTTGAAACTTGGGTAGCAGCACAGATCTCAGAGATGGTTTTTTCCTTTTTTTCATACATTTCAATAGCTGTTTCTAATCCGGAATTTGTGAATTTTTTAGGTCTTCCAAGATGAATCCCCCTTTTTCGAGCTGCTTCGATTCCTCGTTTTTGTTTTTCTTTCAAAGATTCCCTTTCCCATTGTCCCAGACTAGCCATAATACCTAAGATCATTTTTCCGGCCGGTGTCCTTGCGTCAACTCCAAGTTCGGTTAAAACCAAAAATACACTCTTTTCTTCCAATTTGTTAGCTAACATTAAAAACTGAATTGCGGACCTTGATATTCTATCGGTCCTCGTTGCCACGAGCGTGTCTCCTTCTTTTAATTCATCTACTAATTTATTTAATTCCTTATCTTCTGCAATTCCAGTAATCGTTTCTTGTATGATTTTTTCACAACCGAATTTTTTCAACTGGTCTACTTGTGATCCAATGTTTTGACTTTTATCTGAAATTCTTGCATAACCTACTATCAAATAATCTCCCCCTTTTGATACTGACCTTTGAGACGTCGTGAACCCTTGGTATTACTGGACCGAGATTCGTATTCTAAAAGGTGTACCTTATATACTTTAATTATATAATTTATAACCCCTTCTTTTTCAAGTTAAAAAACACAACATTTTTTAAAAGTAAAAATTACACTGTATTCGAGCAAATAAATAAACTAATTGAAACCATTTAATTAAGTGATTTATTATGGTGTTGCTGGATTTCTATTTTTAGAGGTGTATTTATGAAAAAATGTTTGTTCTGCAATATCGATTCTGAGCCTTTAATTAAACTGTATGAATGGGATAAGCCGGATACGTATAACTGGTATTGTGAAAAGCATTACGGAGGAGCCCTGGGGTTTCAGACGCAACAGAGAGAGAGATTTATTAAATATTATGAGGTACCTCAGAGATATGAACAGTTAAATTCAATACAAAAAGATCTCTACAATAGGTTGATAAGGGGTAGGTAGGAGTTTTTATAAAAAGGACCCAGAGTGACTGGTCCTTCTTAAGTGATTCAATAGAAAAATATTAGGTCATAAAAAAAGAAGAGCAAATGCTCTTCTTTTTTTCTTTTCTCTCAAACTATGTGTGTATTTCCTTGTACTTTGCCTTTTTTAATTTATGTTTATTTATGTAATTTTTAAAGAAAAGGAGGTGTTTTATGAGGAAAAAAAATTTGTTAGTCATTTTAATATTTTTTATTAGTTTCATTTCAATCGTCCCAATTAGCACAGTATCAGCAGCTGTAGAAAAAACCGATATTACATCCAGCCAATATGGAACACAATTTAGAGATACACTCACCTTCGACGTGGATACGTGTAAAAAAGATTATAAGAAATTACATAAAAAAATCAAGAATTCAAAGGATGAACAGGAACTTATAGATGAAGAATATGCGGAACAAATCAGTTCAGGAGGAAATCCGGGTCGACTAACTGTATTAGTAAATCCAATAATAACAGGACTCGGGAATGCAATGAGTAATATGATTACGTCCACTGCGTGTACGCTCGGCTTTGCGCCATCTCAATTGTTGCAATTAATGTTTTTCCCAATTGTTTTAGATAATTTCGGTTTTCTAGATGAGCTTTCAACTACAGTTCAAACAATTAGCATCGTAACTTTAGTTGTTATTACTGTAATGGCCATACTTGAATTAAACAACAGACAAGGTTCTATCACGGAAGAGGTCGTTTCAAAAACCGGTTCTTTCCTACTTGCAACAGGTATCATTGCATTTTCTATGTTTGCCTTGCAAGGTATATATGACATAGCAAATATATTAAGTTACTATGTCTCGAATTATGAGGTGAATATTTTAGTAGATCCAGGTAAAGGCATTGAAGTCTTCGAAGGTAAAGAAACGGGAGCTTCATTAGATGTAAATCTGCTGAACTATCCTATGATTTTCGTTTCCTACTTGGAATTTGCCCTAAAACCTGAGTTCTTGAATACTCTCCCAGGGTACAGCTTGATGATGGAGAGTGTGCTAAACCTAGTCAAGATATTGGTACTATTTTTCAAAAGACTTAC
>NZ_LGYA01000002.1:0-16473 GCF_001273755.1 Peribacillus butanolivorans | reverse complement strand
CCTATTTGGTTTGATTTATCTAGGAACAGCCCCGTTTATAATTGAAGATTTAGTAGGAATGATAGAAGCACCACTATTAAAAGTGATTACCCTGGCACTTTACTTAAATATCTTGGCATCCATTCCTGACACAGTCGATGGAATGATTGGAAGTTCAAATACATTGGGTAATCAACGTTTTGAGCGCGGCCTTGATAGAATGCAGTTTGGTTCGTCAGGTTCATTTAAAAAGGAATTCCAGGGTCTTAATAGACATCACAGAGATTCCGGAGGTAAATCACCAATTTCAACTGTCGGTTCATATTCCAAACAAAAAGCCAAAGGCGTTATTTATGGAATGAGAAAGAGATGAAATGGTTTAATTTATGGATTCAATGAATATTTTGACCTTAAATCGCTCAAATTATGAATGAATTTAAAAATTTATTGGTTTTATCTTTGAAATAAAGGACATATTGAATATATAAAGAACATAACAGTAGTAAAAAGGATCAAGCCCAATATTTTCAATAGCCTTGACTGAATAAAAAAAAACGCATATACTAAGAATATCAATAGGGGTAACGCGTTACCCGCGGTTTTGGTGTCTCACCACCATAAGGGTGAATCGTAAAATTGGTGTCTCACCACCGGTGAATCGTAAAATTGGTGTCTCACCACCACAAGGGTGAATCGTAACATTGGTGTCTCACCACCACGAGGGTGAATCGTAACATTGGTGTTTCGCCACCACAAGGGCGAATCGTAAAATTTTAAGAAAAAAGGCAGTGAGAAATCACTGCCTTTTTTCGTGGAGCAGAGGGGAAAATTATGGCAAAGACGAATTTAAAATTTTTCACAATAACTGATAATTATGTTAATTTCCTAAGAAACATTGAACCAAAAATCCAAAGGAATTACGCTAAACCTCAGATCAGACCTTATATAGGTGTTATTTTAACGATGGGCATACATCAATACTTTGCTCCGTTGTCTTCTTATAAAGAAGCAAAACACGGAAAAATCAATAATAACACCGTATTTAAAATACATAATAGAAATAATACTAAAAAGTTAGCAGTCATTCATTTAAACAATATGTTTCCGATCATTCCAAGTGAAATAGAAACCATTGATTTCAATCAACAGGAAGCGAAATATCGAAATTTATTACGAGATGAATACCGTTTTGTTATACAGAACCAGGAAGCTATTCGCGATAGAGCTGAGAAACTTTATAACGATGTTATTAGTGGAGACAAATTCTACTCTAAATATTCTTGTGACTTCGCTAAATTAGAAAACGAGTATACTAAATTTGTAAATTAATAGAAGAACCCAAAAGGACAGAAGGTATTCTGTCCTTTTTTATTAGGATATAAAAAAAGCCCCAATAAAATTGGGACTTCTTAACTTTGTTCATTATGTCCCTTTTTTCCAGTACTAAGTGCTGCAAAAACCAATAATATAATGGCAATTATGTTACCTAATAAACCTTGCTTGAATACACCGTTTATAATTAAATTTGAGCCAACTGCTAAAGCGATAAACATAATCGTGTAGGGATTTAAGCGCATTTTAAAACCTCCCGTCTTCATAGAACAAATGTTACCATTATTTAATAAAAAAAGAAATAAAGCCCAATTTAAATTGGGCTTTATTCTCATTCTTCGTATTGAAAAATTAGCATCGGTATGTTGATTAAGCAAATAAATCTACCTTTTCTGTATCTTCTTGATTTTCTTGTTCCTTTTCTTCAAAAAGAATGGGTTCTGGATTGAAGATACTTATAGGCTTTGATTCCCTATTTGGTTCATCATATGAATTTGTTTGTTCGAGATTTTTCCATTGCTTTTGGTTAAAATAGAAACATTTATCAAGGAAAACAGGCGGCTGCCCTTTTTGAATCAAAATAAGTTTATGATCTTCTTTATTTCGAATATCTTCAGGCCGCATTAGTTCAGTTCCAGTCATACTGTAGTTCATACCATCTGATGTTCCTTTATCATTTTGACTTTGAGACACCGAATTCGTTAAAACTGTAGTATTCCCTAGCATTTTCGATACAGGAACAGCAGTGGTATCATCGTTTGCTTGTAAAATGATTTGGTTATCACAGGAATCGGAAATTTCTGCTGCAAGGCCTTCTCCATATCGGTTTTTAAACTGTTGCATTCCTTGAAAAATGAGAGAGATATATACTCCTCTGGAACGCATTACGGAAACGCGCTTCTGGAGATCGTTTATCGGTGCAATGTTGGCAATTTCATCTAAAATGAGCCTGACAGGTACCTTTAAACGTTGATTCGGTTGTGTCCTGGCTTCTTTTACGAGTTCCTGGAAACATTGATCCACGACCATTGCAGTGAGCAAATCGAAAGTAGATTCTTCATCCCTGGTTAAAATAAATAGGGCCATTTTTTTCTTCCCTAAATCTCGAAGATGGAAATCACTATGTGAAGTTAATTCTCGAATTTCTTTGATGGCCCACAACTGAAGACGTACTCCAAACCCTACTAGTATGCCTGAACGAGTCTTATCTTCTGCCATATTGAATATGTCGTAAAAGTATTTTGCTTCCGAATCTTCAGGCAAGGATTCAAACAATTCGTTTAGTAATTTGGGTTGTTTCCCTACTTGTAAACCTAAACGCAATACACTGCTAAGGTGTTGTTCTTCTTTCGGCCGGCATTCTTTCAAGTACAAAATCAATGCCGTATACAATGCACGTTCTGCTTTCAAAGTCACTTTTTTGTTCTTCACCAGTATTTTTCATTATGGTATTAACTAATGTTAAAGCTTCTGCGCCAGTTGTGACATAATGTAGAGCATTGTATCGGTCTGATTTGAGAAAATCTAATAAATTCACTCTAAATACTTGATACCCTAACTTTTTCAAATGTGGAACCGTAGCATTGTAGATGTCACTTTTAGGATCTGTTACGACAAATGATTGCCCTAATTTTTCTGAGATGTGTAAGATGTTAGTGATTGAATATCCCGCCGATTTACCACTTCCTGAACCACCATATACGATAGCCATATTATTATTTGTCTTGGTCAATTCTTGAACACACGCTTTTCCCTCATATTCTCCAACCACTATTCCTTGATCTGATTGAAGAAAACGCTTTGTTATCTCTTTAGGAGTACCCCAACGCGCTTTTCCGTGAATACCGTGTTCAGCTGCATCAATTTTGCTGAAGTTCTTGGATTTTTTGAAGATTATTTTAGAAAATAAGGCCATATATACAATCCAGAAAGTCCCTTGTACTTTAATATCCCAATACAAGCTATGTCCTAGTTGGGTTACATTCTGTCCCCCACCAAAAATCACTTCTTTAAAAGGTGTAAAAGGGTCTTTTGATATCGAATCTAACAAGATCTCTAACCCTTTAATTTTATACATTTCTAGATAGGAATAAAGAAGAAGCAAGTATCCCATTACTAACAGATTAAAAATACTGCCTATTGCTAATAACGGGATTAATTTCTTCATATATTTATGGTCTTTTATCTTCATCGCTGATTCCCTCTCCCTTTATCTCGTTTCTGTTCCTCTTCACGCTCAGCATCTTTCCAGGCTTTACGTTGAACTCTGTCGATCTCTCGTTGACTTTGTTTTAACAGTTGTTCCACTGTATTTAACATATCTTTTGAGAAATCCATTCCAGATGAAGGTTGATGGGATTGGGTTCTTTGATTGTCGATATAACGAGATGAATCCCTTTCCTTATCAATTTCCTTCAGGATTTCTCGATATTCTCTTCTAGATAAATTTCGTTCTGCTTGCCGGACTTTTTCTTGCTCGGCAATTTGTTTTAGTTGCTTAACTTGCAAGGGATAAATTCCGACTTGTTTTCCATCTTCATCTCTGCCTAATAAAAAAATGTGGATGTGGGGGTGATTCGGATCATCGTGCAACCCAGCCCCCCAACATAATCGTCTTCCAATCTTGGTTTCAAAAGCAGCCATCGTATCTCTGGCCAGTTCCCTTAAATCAATCTTTAATCGTTTTTGTTCATCCTCACTCATTGTAAGGACCATCTTGTGAAGAACGACCCCATTGGGAGTTTGTTCATCCAGTCGTTTAAAGAACTCTTTTCGATTTACTTTATCTTCTTTTTCATTGAATAAATCTGGATTATTTCGATGCTTTTCTCGGTTCGCTTCAATATATTTGATGTGTTCTTTTGCTTTCTTGATGGGTTTGTCTGTTCCGTTATAACTGATGTATCGAAGGATTTTTACGTTTGTAGCCATTACATTGCTTCTATCGCTTCTAGGGTTTCTTTGGGAATTGGATTTTCTTTAATGAAATCATTGACCAAAGCAGAATTGGATGTAATCCGGCTGTAGTTCTTGATGAGGTGATTCGTGAAATCATTAGTCCAGGATTGTAAACGCTGCTGGTGTTCATCCTTTTGTTGTAGCTCCTTTTGCAACGTCTCATTATTCGTTTCTAAGGATTGAATCTGAAGCTTCAATTGCTCAAATGTTTTGGCAGCTACTTCTAACCGAGATTGTACATTTTTGTTAACCTCATTCAGATGTTCATTCTCTTCAATGACCCCGCCTACTTCTTCTAATCCTTCCTTGGTATAACGTTTCTTCATTCGAACGGAAGCTTCTTTTCTTTTCTGCTCGTAATGGTTTTTGTTAAACCCAGCTTTCGTGTGTACATCTTCAACTAGCAAGCTAGTTAAACACGTTTCATACACATTTTTGGCCTGTAAATTTCCGATTCGGTTAACAATGTCTTTTCCAATATCAGCGAATCTTTTGTCTAAACGATCGATGAGTTTCTCTTCTGTAACCGACAAAATGGATGCGGCTTCAGTTGGTCGAAGGCGTTGTGAATGGTATAGCGAAATAGCATTCTCAACTACGTACCCTTTCTTCGAATCACTACCATACTCTTCCTTAGCAATCTTCTTAAGAAGTGAAACGAACTCTGGTTCTAATCGTAATGAAACAGCGATCTTCGGCATAATGACTCTCCTCCTTATCTCCACGTTATGCAAGTTAACTTGCATTAATAACATAATCATACTACGTATGCGAAAAGTACGCAAGGCACTAAACGTACACGCTCTGAGACCCATTTTAATCGGACCAAACGAAGTTTGTGTACGATTTTAACTCCGCCTCCTACTCCTCAAATAGGAGTATGGCCAAAGGTTTTGCTTTTGAACTGGGGTTTAGGTTTTCGCTCTTGGTTTTTCGCTTCGCGTGGGACCAGGATCAAAAAAATAGGGAGGAAAAATAAAAAAAGTGTACCGTAGGAAATGAGAGCAATCCACAAAAGGAATAAAGGAAAATGAAAAAGAGTGGAGAAAGTTTATAAGAGTCGTGATTTTCACTTTTGATAATATAATAATTTATGGTAAGTTAAAGACAAGCATTTTAAGAACGGGAGGTGTAATCAGATGTCTGAAGCAAACGAGATTTTAACAGCAAAAGAATATTCAGATCGAAAAGGAAAAGATGGAAGCTGGGGAGCACGGTTAGCAAAACAAGCAAATGAAGCTGGTTATCCTTTTCCTCAAAAAAAAGGCAACTATTGGGTCTCTACATATGAAGAATGGGAAAATGTATTAGAAAAGTTAGGCATTCAATTAAGGAATCGTGAATCATATCGTAAAGAATAACTAAAAAAAAGACCGGTTTTCCGGACTATGACTCCATAATAGGAGTTTTTTACCATTTACAATGCAAGGTAACTTGCATTAGAATAGAGGTAAGCTTACATTTGGTTGAGCTTTTACTTTTAAAAAAAGGGGGAAATGAAAAAATATGCCAATTATAACTGGGCTTTCAAGTTTACTCACAGACCTGGCCGGATGGTTAGCTGCCCTTGGACTTCCCGTACTTGCCGTTGTGGCTACAAGGGCTGGAATCAAGTACGCAAATAGCGAGGATCCCCACGAGGCAAAAGCTTCATTTGACGGTTTAAAAAAAGGAGCGATTGGAGTGGGAATTGCTGTTTCAGGAACTTGGATTGCTAGTAAAGTATTAGGGTACTTTTAATATTTTTTTGGTCTCTAATGCAAGTTAACTAGCATAAGGAGTTGATGTATTGAATGGTTTCTTAAATCCATTGGAAAGTGCAATGGAGATCATTAGAGGATTTTTGGATGCAGTCGCCAGCGATTTCATAACAAGTGGGATGAAATATATGTCTAAATATATTTCAGCCCCCACCGATTTTAACAAAATTCCTCATTTTGATGAGTTGATGCTGGGAACACAAGCAATCGGAAGTACATTAGTGATCGTCTTTCTTTATCTTCGATTACTGGGTGCTTACAGAGATTTAGTAACAGAAGAAAATGATGTGAATTACTCGGAAATCATAGGTAGCTCAGCAATCGCAATGGGTATGGTTTGGTCGTTCAAACCGTTTCTGACGAAATTCATCTTTCCAATTGTAAATGAATTAATTCAATGGATTGGAGCTTTCAAAATTGATGTAACGACAAGTGGTCAAATATTAGACAAAGTATCGCCAAGTGGCGGTTTAGCGATGGCTGGGCTTCACATTTTGTTTATGGCAGTTGTTTATGGATTAGGCGTGTTTGTTCTATCAATTGCCGGGATGATACGTTTCGCTCATCTAACGATTGCGATGATCTGCGGACCGATTTTGATGGCTACTTACGCAAACAGATCTGGTATATGGAAATCGTACTTAATGAGTTTAACAGCTGTTATTTTCACGCAAGTGATTCATATGTTGGCATTCGCCCTTGTTGTATGGACCGCAGCTGTTGGAACATTTGAAATGTTAATGGTTTCCTTCGCCTTCACTGTAGCAGGTATCACAGGACCTTTTGTATTAAAACAATGGCTGGTTCCAAGTGGAGTTGGTGGAGGAGCACTATCAATTGGACGTCTTTTGTCTATGAAATTGGCATTTAGAAGGTAGGTCGAAAAATGGAAAGTGAAAAATTAAAGTATGAAATACCACGAAACGTAAAGGCGGGAGGGTTGTTTCTGAAATTAGATTGGAAGGGATGGATTAGCTTTATATCTGTCTCTTCTTTTTTTACAGGAATCGCCTTCTTACTATTCAGAACTTCTTTTACAACCTTTATCATCGCTGGATTTGTTGTTCTGATCACCTATTTTACCTTTGAAATCGACGAGAAGACGGGATACGCAAACTATCAAAATATCTCGTTAATGTTAAATAAAGGCCTTATGAATAAACGATTAACACCAAAATGGGGAGGTACGGAAAATGAAGACAAAAACCAAAAACAAGTCATTTACATTAATGTTAAAACCAAAAAATAATAAGCCAGGTCTTTTTAAGAGATTGAAAGGTCAAAAATTTATTACTGTTCCTGTTGAAGGATTTGAAAACGAAGTTATTCGTACAACCGATGAAAAATACAAAATCGTTCTTAAAATTACAGATCCCGTTAACTTGGATTTATTAGATCAAAACGGTGTGGGAAAAGTCGTCAGCCGAATTCGTTCGGCTTTAAACACCCATAGCCCGGGCCAACGATGCCAAATCTTAGTTTCATCGGATTCGGTTGATATCAATCAATATATGGATGAGTTAAACGAAAAAGCTAGTATCACGGATGACCCTCTTAAGATTGAAGTGAATAAAGGGATGCAAGAGTATTTGTACGATTACACTTTAAAATCAAGGAATGTACACAATTTTTATATGGTTTTAGAGTCAAACGAAAAAAGTTATGAAGATTCCTTGAAAATGTTGTATGACTTATCGAAAAACGTGATAGAAAGCCTGAAAAGTGGCGGAATGATCGCACGTTTAATGAGTGAGGAAGAAGTTAAAGAAACGGTTTACAACAAGTTAGCTCCTCAAACAAAAGAAACCCAGCCCTATGAACCAGGAATGGATTTAACAACGTGGCAGCCACCCGATTTTGTTCAAAAGAAATATTTACAGATGGATGGAATGTATTACTCCTTCCATACAATCAGTTACTTTCCGAAAGAAGTTGAAGCCGGCTGGCTAGATGGGATTATGAATGCACGAGTCAACTTAGATATCTCTATCAGTTTAGAATCGATTGACAAAGGTGATCAAATTGAAAAGATTGACCGTCAAATCAGGGAACTAGAAACACGGTTATTGAATAAACTCCCGATTTCTTTAAAAAGAAAATACAATACGGAAGTCAAAAGTTTAGAAAAATTACTGGATCGGATGCAGGACGATAGCGAAAATTTGTTTGCCACGTCGGTCATAATGACTGTACGTGAGGATGATGAAGACAAATTAAACTCAGCTTGTAGACGACTAGAGTCTTCTGTGAAAACGAACCGATTAAAATCCAAACGAATTCCTGGAAATGTACACTGCTTCTGGTACTCCCTCCCGTTTGGTTATAAGAATGCAGACATCGAACAACGTTACAGCTGGCCGTTCTATAGTGAATTGGTGGCCAGTATGGTTCCGTTTAACTCAGCTGAATTAAATGAAAACACTGGGATATTTGCAGGCTTAAATGTAAAATCCGAGTCCCCTATCATCTATGACCCGTGGGACACATCGAAGTACAACAATTTAAATGAATCAATCCTAGGTGAATCAGGTTCTGGTAAAAGTACGTATGTAACAACGAAAATCTTCCGTGAACAATGCTTCGGAAAAGTAAGTCGACAATTCATCATCGATCCAGAACGAGAATATCACGTCATACCAGGTGCCAATCGAATTATTTTTAAACCAGGTAGCCCATTCATAACGAATCCTTTCCACATTCGTTCAACAGTCGTTGATGCAGATGATCTTTCTCAAGAATCAAACAAAATCAAAGATTATTTACCAAGAAAAATCAGTGATATGAGTACGTTTTTCAAATGGATTGTTCCAGAGATGTCATCCCTTGAACACGCAAATTTATTGGAAGGTATCACGAAGTCATATGAACATTTTGGTTTATCTTTACACGAAGAGATTGAACAATTACCTCCCCTCTTCCCTACTTTAAGTACTTTGGATGAAGTTTTAAAAGATATGGACGGAATGGAGCAATTTAGGGCAACGCTTAAACCGTTTGTTAATGGCGTGTATGCAGGAATCTTTAACGGCCAAACCAACTGGTCTCTGGATGCTGAAATTAACGTCCTCGACATAAATGAACTGGCCGAAACGATCCAAAAGCCATTGATGGACCTATTACTAAAGGATCTCTGGGAAGAAACAAAAAAAGACCGGAACGAACGAATCGGATTATATGTGGATGAATTATGGCTATTATGCTCCGAAAAGAACCCACAAAGTATGTTTTTCCTTTACTCAATGGCAAAAAGGATTAGAAAGTACTCGGGGTTTCTGTGTACAGCAACGCAGAATGTTGCTGATTTTATTAGCGTTGGGAAGTACGGCACTAGTTTGATTAATAACTCGCAAATAAAGACTTTGATGCGGCTCTCGAAGCAAGACATAAAAGAACTCGAGCATAACTTCGAATCGTTCTCTGAAAGTGAATGGGAGATTTTAAGTGGCAATAAACCCCGAGGTTATTGCTTGCACATTGTGAAGACCAAGCACGTAGAGATGCGAACAATAATTACTCCATTAGAGCAAAAACATCTGAAAATTAAGCCTTCCTATGGGGATGTCCCAGAGTTACAAATGGAGGTTGCACAATGAAAATAACGAGAAAAAACCTTATTATATCCATTTGTGTAGCCGCCCTTCTTTTAGGAATGTTCATCTTGGCCATCATCGATGGACCGGAAGAAATAGCAGAAAAGAAAGCAGCTCCGGTCCAGAGCGAGAAAAAACCACCGGTTCAAGTCGAAATACCTCCTCATCGTGACAATGAAGAGGATAAACAACCTGAAATCGTTCAAGAGACAAAGGAAGTAGCAGAAACATTTGTGAAAGATTACATCACCCTTCTACCAAAGAATCGTGAAAAATTCTTAGAACAAGTACACCCTTATACAGAAAAACAACTGTATCACTATCTTTCTTTTCAAGTACCAGAAGAAGACGGCATTCAAAGAAAAGTACTAGAATTGCAGTCGACTCCTTTAGATGACATTTTGGAAAACCGAAAAAAGTGGCAGCTGATTGCCTTTGTAGAGGTAAAAAATGATGGAAGAAGAAAAAAATTAGAAAAACAAATGTATTTTCAAGTCAATGTTTCTTTGAAAAATGAAAAGTGGGTCGTCACCGGATATGAGGTGAATGAATAATGGAATTAGTAGATGGAAAAAAGATAGGCCAAGGAATTGGCCTTTTTAAAATAATAGCTTTTTTCGGATTACCCCTTCTCTTTTTGCTAGTCATCATTGGAATAGGACTGGTGGTATCGATTTTCACCTTAAATAATAACGATACGAATAATTTCGAAGGCGGAACGGCCAATGTATCTGCCGAGGTAATGAGATACGAACCGATTGTAAGGACATACGCAGAAAAGCACGGCATAGAAAACTATGTACCTATCTTACTAGCTCTAATGCAGCAGGAATCCGGTGGACGTGGCGGAGATCCGATGCAATCCAGTGAATCTATAGGTCTTTCTCGAAATTCCATTACAGACCCTGAAATGAGTATTAAATACGGAGTCATACATTTTAAAAGTGTGATAAAGAAAGCAAATGGAGATTTGAAACTCGCCTTGCAATCATATAATTTCGGGGGTTATAGATTACGTGAATAAGAGAGGTGGAAAATACACCTTAGAACTAGCAAAAGAATTTTCAGCCTATCAAAGTGAAAAGTTAGGCGATACTTGTTCGGATTGGCAGATTAAACCCTACTGCTATGGGGATATTGGATATGTAGATAAGGTAATGAAGAATTATTCAGGCGGTGAAATGGTTGACGGTGGATCCAAAGAGAAACCTAACCTATATGGACTCATTTTTCCTATGAAAAACCATACAGTAACCTCCCCTTTCGGAATACGTACTCATCCTATAACAGGTATTCAAAAATTCCATAAGGGCGTAGACTTCAGTTGCAATAAGCAAGCGATAGCTGTCCATTCAGTTAAAGAAGGGACTGTTTCAATGGCTGGGTGGCAGAATCCAAGCAATCATAAGGCTGGATATGGTCAAAGAATCTATATCGATCACGGAAATGGGCAATCGTCAGTCTATGCTCATCTATCAAAAATGAATGTTAAAGCCGGTCAAAAGGTAAAACAAGGGCAGACCCTGGGAGCCTGTGGGACAACTGGGAGCTCAACAGGTATGCACCTTCATTTTGAAATTAGAACGAACGATAAACCAATCGATCCACTACCCTACTTAAGAGGAAAAGGAGCTTAAACAATGAAACGAATTCTACTTATATCAGTTGCTGCCTTATTATTTGTTACTTCCATCTCTACGACCTTCATATTCTATAATCTTTACGATAAAGAAAAGGAACATAGAAAGGAACTAGATACAAAAATAGCAAAACTCTCTACTAAAATTAAAGTATCAGAAAAAAACAATGAAAATTTAAAAGTCACTGGAGAACAATTCGTACAAAAGATGTTTACGTATAACAATGAGACCTTCAAAAAGGCTCAGGACGAGGTTTTATTGATGGTTAAGGGCAAGGCTAAGGAAAAACTCTTGTTAGCCCGTCAACCCAATCAGGAAGATGATACAAGGGCTACAAAAATTAAGTATTTCTCCGATGTAGCCATAGAGGAATCGTATTATAATCGAATCGACGTAGAATCAGCTTTAATTATCGTGAAATTCGACCATAACTTTACGATCAGCAAGAAAACATCATCAACACCTTATGAAGCAAAGGTTTGGATCCGTTATTCCGAAGGAAAATGGTACATAGACAATTACGAATTAGAACAGCTACTTTAGACAAGGTGCAGATACCTTGTCTTTTATTTTTTGGTTCTACCCTTTATTGACCCTGCATATACTATAGTAATAGCCCTTGGAAAAGGCGGGGTGGTAGTTCGTTAAAAAAACAGAGGAACCAATAAAGTGGATATCAAAATAATGCGTTAATAAATACTACAGCAGCAGAACTGCTGATAATCGATATATGATTATGGAGGAAAATAATAAGTTCGAAAATACTTGTCCCAAAAAGACTGGAGTATTTCCGTTCTATTTTATTTTCCTCTATTTTTTATGCGTTCTAACCTCCTTTATTCATCTTTAGGAGGATGTCGAAAATGAAAAAAATCAAGGTTTCGGAAGAAGACGTATTATTGTATTGGGCATTAAAAGATAAGGATTTCTCAATCTCTGAATGTGCTGCGTATTTCTATCTAAGACTTGAAAAAGTCAGTGACATCAACGATCAACGCGTTCCCGTTAGCAATATTTTCGCCTTGAAACTGCCTAAGTTTTTAACGAAATGCATCTTGGCTCTTCCAATCTGGGAAGCTTTCAAAAGTTTATTGTAAAGTGAGAGGCTCTGTAGAGCCTCTTTTTGCTTCGGATCCTTTCTTTTTAATCATTTTCCTTTTGAAATTGAGGGAAGGTCGGGGTGCTGGGGCTGGCCCCACGGTCTTTTTTGATAAAGAACCTAGTGATTTTGTCCGTACACTGATTAAAACAAGCCGGTAAGTTGATTTCCTTTTGAACATATCGGGCTTGGTGAAGACTCCAAACGGACAAAAAAAGAACATACAAGGAGGAAAGGGTGGAGATTTTTTAGTGATTTTCTAAAAAATACTACCCTGACCTTGTATGTTCTTTAACGTTACAACGGTATTTTACTAATTTGGCTTAACTTCTACTTTTAAATATGTTGAAATTCAAGAAGGAAATATAATAGAATGAATGAAATGATATTATGTCATTTCAATTTTGACATAAGTGAATTTCCCTAAAGCAATCCGGCGGAAACCGGGTTGCTTTTTTATTTAAAAATCATAATTTGCCATTGCTGCACTTGCTTTACTTTTCCCATTTTTAACTTTTTTCGGATTCAATTCTTTTTTTACAACAGGTTCGGGTGCCTTTACGACTTCAACCGGAGCAGAGGCTTCCTTTGTTGCTGATTGCTCGTCTTTAGCTGGATTTTGATTGTTTTGATTCAATTGAGGGAGTATAGAAGAAAGATCGAGTTGATTACTATTGTTCCCTAGTAGTAATAATAGTGCTTGCAATGCGTCCGGATTAATAGAATTAACAGCAGGTTGACCTTGTTGCTCTGTTTGTTTCTTTAATAAACGAAGCCCCTCTTTCACACTTCCAGTCGTTGAACGATTTTTCAGAAACTCAATTAGTTCCTTATCATCTTCTTTTAAAGTGCTTAAAGTAAACGTATAAAATTTGCGGTCTTGGTTCTTTTCGTTATTTTGCTTTGAACTACCCTTTCCCATTTCAACACGTCCTTTCTATGGGAAGGGAAAATCCTGTAATGGATTCTCCCTGATGAATTTTAGATTATTTGCTATATTTTTTTACACACATTTTGTAAAACCCTAGGCAATTTGTAAATTGAAGATAATTCTCATCTTCACCTTTGATAAATTTGTATTTATCGATTTGTGATTTGTTTTTTACATACTTATTTTTAAGTGCTTTCATAACGTAGTCTTCCATTATAATCGCGCCACCGCCGACAAACCGATGCTCATTAATTTTCATCTTCTTGAAAGGTGCTTTTTCAATCACATCTACAATTTCCTCTGCAAATCTCTCTAAAATCTCATTTCTTTCTGCAACTATATCCACTTTAATGCCATCAACATCTAAATTTCCGTGTTTGCGCAATTGTTTTTCTACTAATAATAGTTCCGCATCTGCCAGCAATGCATTCTCACCAATAGCAACATCCATCATATCGACGAACTGTTTTTCCATCCCTGCTAATTCTTTCTTTCTGATAGGGTCGATAGCAAAATCTACAACTGTTTTTACATCTGTTGTACCATAACCGATGTCATAATATAAAATCGTGGTTTGTTGATCTTCATCTTCGCTAGTTACATCATTAAGGAATTCTTCGTTTAATTTCCCTTCAAAATCTAATAAATCATTGAAGAATGAAGAATCAGCTTGGGGCAAGATAGATACATTTGAAATACGTAAATTACGCCCATTAACCGTATAAGTCTTTGTTAGAGAATTTATAATATCTTGTTTTAATTCTGTATCAACACTGTGATTCGTTGGAAGGCCTGTCACAAGATTGATTGTACAGCCTCTAAAATCTTCATTTTCCAGTTGGCGATATACAGCAATTAAGTTGGCTGCAATCCATTCTTTTCTAGAATACTTTGAAGTACCCTCTTCGGAGAAACCTTTTATATCGTCAGTTGTAGGACGTTGTCCTACTTTGTAATATGTAGGTTTTGGATCAACTCCGGCGATGATTTCATAAACATCATTGCTTTTATCACGGTTTACTTTATGGTCTAAATTTTCGATTCTAGATTGACTAGCAAGATATACGTTAGGATCTTTAATAGTAGTAAGTGTATTTAGATATGTATCTACTTCTCCAACATTCACGCTGCTCGTAGACTTCACGTATCCATTCGAGCTTTCCATTCCAATATAATAAGTGTGTTTTGACATAAGTGATTTCCCCCTATATAAGTAAGTTAAATGAATTCCCTCGTAAGAAGTTTCCCTCTTACATTTATTAATTACGTATAAACTTTTAAACACCTTTTTATTTTTAATGTTTTTTTAATGTTTTTTACATTAAACTTACACTTTTCTGTATANCTGTATATAATAGTAAACGGCTGTTTTTTTATTAAGTTAAGAAAAAGTTTAATGTTTTTTAATGTGTGTTTAATGTTTATAAGCCAATTTTACATTAAACTTTTATGAGATGCAATAGTAGATTGAGAAAAGTTTAATGTTTTTTAATGTTTGTTTTAATGTTTTTTACATTAAACTATTTTTATTCAAAAAAAAGACCCTTTCGGATCACTTTATATTAAAAAATCTACTAATTTTGTTGCCAATACTTTCTTTTTGCACAGGATTTACTTGGTCAACTTTATTAAAGTGCTGCCTCGTTTCTTCTATAATCTCTTTATACCGTTCATTATCCATAGAAGTTTTCTTATACATTTCCATCACTTCTTTAAATTGAGATTGAAGTTCTTCTTTTTCTTTCCTTTCTTCTATCAAATGTTCATCTTTCATTCCGATTAATTTGATTTGTTCTTCAATTTGATTCGATTTTTTCGAATCGTTTTCTACAATTTGTTCTAATAATTTAACCATATGCTCTTGGTTTGAAGTCGGCGCTCCAGGAACAGAAACATCTAATCTTTTTGTCAATGTATGAATGAATTCTTCTTGCTCTTTTAATCTTTCTACAACTTCTCTAGTAAGTTCTATTTGTTCCTCTAGCTTTTTTTCAATCCTTGTTTTACCTTCATCAACAATAAATTCAGGTTCATTACCTTCAAAGAAAACTTTGGCCTGTTCCCAGTTAAGTTTCTTTTCTTGGATTAAATGTTTAAGCTGCAAGATCTCTTCAACATTTTCTTTTGTGTATCTGCGATGGCCAGCCTTGTTATCCTGAGTCCAATTTGATTCAATGTCGAAATAGTTAACCCATTTTAAAAGTAAAGTAGATTCAATCCCTGTGATCTTTGATACCTGTTTGGGCGAATACAACGTTTCTTGTTCTTCTGATGTATTAGTACTTTCCAAGATTCAAAACCTCCCTATGGTCTATTTAAATGAATTTAATCAATGGTGTAAGAATGTTTAAATTGAATCAAGAATTCAGTTGATTCTCGTTTTTTTAAATGAATTCTTTGTTCAATTCTTGAATTGATACAAATTTATCTTTTTAAATTAAAGAAATAAAGAAAATAGATTCTTTATTTTATCTCATAATTGAATTAAAACCTATTATATCAAGATTTATTTCAATTCAAGAATTCAGTTGATTCTCGGTTTTTTTAAGTGAATTCTTTATTACATTCTCGAATTAACTCAAAATTACCTTTTTTACTTATAAAAATAAAGAAAATAGATTCTTTATTTTTATTCTATAAATCAATTAAAACCTATTATATCAAGGTTTAATTCAATTCAAGAATTCAGTTGATTCTCGGTTTAAAGAAAAAAAAGAACATCTAAGCATTAAAACTTAGATGTTCCCTGAAATCCTTACAAGAGTAGAAGAGTGTGTTGTGTTTCTGAAAGGACTATATATGATTTCACTGGAGTGTCAAGAAAAAGAGAGAACTCTTACATAGTTCTCCCTTGTTCTTTTGTTCTTGTTTGAATTTTTTCTACTTTGTGTGTTTTCTTATATTCTGCAAGGTTAACAATTTTATTTGAAACTTCTTTGTTAACTACTTTTCCTTTCTCACGATTAACAACTTTTGCCTTAATTTTGGCAGTGACTTGTTCTTTAAGTAAACCGAATTCTTTTTTCTTTTCTTTCCGGTAATTTTTTTGATGTTCTTTCATCCGTTTTTTCTGAAGCTTCTGTTTAGCTTTTTCTTTCTTGATCTCGAATTTTTTTCGTTTCTGTTGGATTTTATTTTTTACGATTTTTTGTTTAATCGCGCGCCGTTCCTTCCAGACATATGG
>NZ_LGYA01000004.1:32084-44351 GCF_001273755.1 Peribacillus butanolivorans | reverse complement strand
TTGAAAAGATCAGCCATCCTTGGCTGGTCTTTTTTGTGTTTATATTTATATTCGTATAATAACGGTCTAAACACTATTGAGTTAACATAAAAGTAGAGAATGATACTGTAGAGGAAAATTGGATGTAGTATAGGGAAGTGTGTAGGATATAGACATACTATATCGAATGATACATTAAATTTACTTTTTATTGTTCGTAAGGGATATTTTTCTTATATCTGTATAATCATACCTGTGTAAAGACAAATGGACAGAATTCTTCGTTTCTAAAGGGATATATGTTAAACTTAACTTAGTTCTGAAACTGTCATTGGGGGAATAGTCGATGGATACCTCTGCTAAAGATGAAATGATTTTTTCGTTTGCTGGATGGTTGAGAGACCAAGGCAAATCAGATAATACGATCAAAACGTATACTGGTGTTCTTTCACAGTTTTGTGAGCAGACACAGAAGATATTAATGGAGATTCACTCTGAGGATATTCAAGATTATCTCGATTATTTAGAAAATTGCAAGAAAAGTCCAGGGACAATTGAAAAGCATTATATTGCTCTAAATGTCTTCTTTAAATTTTTAGAAAAGCCACAGATAATGCTTTCTGTTGAGCGTAAGGTAAAGGAGCACAAGTATGAGGTGCCAGAAACCTTAAGCATCAAAGAGCAGGAGGCACTTTTGAGGGATATAGAGGCAGAGGGGAATCTGAGGAATATTGCCATCGTCTACCTATTATTACATACTGGAATTCGTGTCTCTGAATTATGCGACTTAAATAGTAGAGATGTCATCATGGATACAGATCGAAATTATATCCTTGTCCGGAACGCGAAGGGTGAAATTGATAGGACAGTCCCACTTACAGTATCGGCTATACAACATGTTAAAAATTATCTTTATTCATTAAAAGAAAAAGCAGATCCGTTGTTTATTTCAAGTTACAATCAAAGGATCACTCCGAGATCGGTACAATATATTTTGAAAAAGTACAATGTACACCCACATAAATTACGTCATACATTTTGTCAGAGATTAGTGGATAACGGGATAGATGTACAAACCATTTCCAAGTTAGCTGGTCATAAAGATTTGAACGTCACGAAGCGTTATTTGAAAGATAAATCACTGAATCTTGAAAATGCGATAGATCAGACTTTTACCAAGCATTAATCTATATAAATTAAAAAGGAAGGGGTAACCCTTTCTTTTTTTGTTATAAAAATTGGCATTTGAGACTATGGATTGTCCAGGTTAGGTTTAGAAGCCACCACATTAATACCATCGATAAGAATTATGATGTATTGGATAACGATGTGGGTTCAAATTATCAAACTAAAGAGGGTATCCCAGTATGAGATACCCTCTTGCTTGCTTACTTAGCTGTTCTTTTCTTTTTACCAATTTTCATTATTACTTCATATACTACCGGTACGATGACAAGTGTCAGCAATGTAGAGCTCACTAGTCCGCCGATAACGGTAATTCCCAAACCTTGTGAGATCAAGCCACTGCCTTCTGCTCCTATGGCCAATGGTATTAAAGCACCGATCGTAGCAAGGGCAGTCATCAAGATTGGACGTAGACGGGTAGATCCCGCCTCGAGTAATGCTTCACGTGTCGATAAGCCGGATTCTTCATTTTTGATTACCCGGTCCACTAATACGATGGCGTTGGTTACAACGATACCGATAAGCATGAGCACACCCATCATGGCCGAAACGCTGATGGTCTCACCGGCAATGAATAAGCCTACTAAAGCTCCGATTACCGTGAATGGTAAGGAGAATAGAATGGCGATTGGCGCTAACCCGCCATGGAAAGTAACGACAAGGACAAAATAAACGATAGCGATGGCTGCCAACATAGCGATTCCAAGTTGAGTGAATGATTCTTGGATATCTTCGGTTACTCCACCATAGTCTACAGTGACACTTGCTGGAAGGTCTAATTTTTCAACTTCCTTTTGCACCTCTGATGTTACTGCTGCAACATCATCCGATTTGATTGTTGCAGAAACGTCCGCGTAAATTTTTCCATCGCGACGGCTTATAGTATCGGATGCCTTGCCTTCCTCGATTTTAACAAGCTCTTTTAAAGGAATTTCCATTCCCATTGGAGAAGTGATTTTCGTATTCTCGAGATCTTTTTTATCTTCGAATGTCTTTTCTTCTGTCTCTACATATACTTTGACTTCTTCTCCATCTTTCTTAATTGTAGTTAGAGCATCATCTTTGTTTGAATTTGCAATGGACATGCCAACTTGGGCGGCTGTTAATCCAAGTTCACTAAGTTTCTTCTGGTCTGTTACGAGTGTGTATTGCTCATATGCATCGGAAAGACTTGTATCGACATCTTTCAATTCTTTATTTTTCTTCATGATGTTTTGAATATCATCGATTACTGGTTCAATGTCTTTTTGTGTATTTCCATAGACATAAAGGGTCGTTTCGTTGCTTGATGTGGAAGTGAATTCTTGTTGCTTCCACGTTCCAGGAGAGTCAAGATTGGTTAAATGTTTAATGATCTTTTCTTTCTTTTCCCCGAAGTTTTCGGTGTCTTCATCATAAAGTACATAGAAGAGGGCTGAGTTACTAGAGCCGCCCATCATGCCACTCATCATGTTTTCACCTAGTGTGTATTGGACTGTCTTCACATCATCTTTATCCATTAGGTACTTTTCTACTTTTTCCGTTTCCTTTTCAATATCCTCTTTTAATTCGCCAGGTGCTGGGGTATAAGTGACGATAATCTGCTTCTCTTCATCCGCAGGCATGAAGCTGACACCGATGCTTGGGATGAGGAATAAGCTACCGACTAATAATACTATTGCTGTACCGAATGTGATCAACTTATGGCTTAGTGACCAATTCAGTGCTTTACGGTAGAATCCAGATAGCTTGCTTGGCTTTTCTTCATGTGATTTCAATTCTTTTTCGGAAAGGCCGTTTTTAAATAATGAGTCTGCCATGGCCGGTACAAGAGTGATGGCAATTATTAATGATGCGACTAATGCAAACACCATTGTAAAAGCGAATGGCATGAATAGTTCGCCAACAGGTCCTGTAACGCTTGCTAACGGCAGGTAAACGGCTACAGTAACGATAGTTGATGAAAGGATAGGGATGAACATTTCCTTAGTAGCGGAACGTATTAATTCGCCGCCTTTTAATTGCTCGCCTTTTAATGCCATTCTTCGATAAATATTTTCAATTACGACAATTGAGTCATCGACGACTCGGCCAATAGCAACTGTCATGGCTCCCAATGTCATAACATTTAATGAGATGTCCAATTGTTTGAGCACCAAAAGGGCTGCTAACAATGATAGTGGAATCGAAATGACGGAGATTAGGGTCGTTTTAAAGTTTCTTAGGAAAAGCATGATCACTATGACGGCAAACAGACAGCCGAAAATGGCCTTGCTAATCATGGTTTCGACAGAATCTTTAATCGGTTTGGCTTGATCTAGCGTAGTATGTGCGCTTACGCCTTTAAATTCTTCTTTGAAATTCGAGACTTCTTCTTGTACTTCGTCTACGATTGCAACTGTATCGGCATCCGGCGATCGGGTTACTTGAATCCCGATTGATTCACTACCGTTTGTTCTTGATATAGTCTCAGCCTTACCGGTGATTTTCACATCAGCAATGTCTGATAATTTGACACTTTGTAGTTGAGGAACTGTTGCACCAGGTGCTTGTTCAGGTGATACTTGATTGGTTCCCGGCGCTGTTTGAGTTGGTGTCTTTGTGTTAGAACCGCCTGTTAAAGGTATTTTTATGTTTTTTAAGTCTTTTAAAGTGGAGATGTTTCCATCAACAACAATTGTTTTCTCTTTATCATCAAAGTTATATAGACCAAGTGGCATTGTTACATTAGCAGCTTGGATGACTTTTTTTACGGTCTCTTCATCTAGCCCGTATTGAGCCATCTTTTCTTGATTGAATTCAAGGCTACCCTCATTTACCTGTTGTCCTGAAATTGTTACGGAAGTCACTCCGTCAATTCCTTCAAGTTTAGGGACTAACACCTCTTCGACATTTTTTGTTAGGGCAGGTAAATCCGAATCTTTATCTGTTATACTGAGTGCTACAACAGGAAAAGCGTTTAACTCTAGTTTAGATACGCTGGGGCTATCAACCCCCTCAGGTAGTTCTAATTTTTCTAATGCTTCTTTCACTTCTTTTACAGCATCGTCCATATCCGTATCATAGTCATATTGTAATTGGATTGAAGAAACATTAGCCATAGAAGAAGAACTAACTAATTCAACTCCTGATAAGTTTGTGACTTTTTGTTCAATTTGATCTGTAAGTTTATTGGCTACTTCTTCAGGTGCAGCACCAGGGTATACCGTGGAAATGCTTATTAAAGGAGTAGAGATGTTTGGAATGGTCTCTTGCTTCATGTTTAAACCGGAATATAGACCTGCTGCAACGATGATAATTGTCAGCAACCAGATTGCCAGTTTGTTTTTCAAAGAAAATTTAATGATTGAATTCAAACTTTTACCCTCCATACTTTATATTGTGACTAGTCGGTCATAAACTCAAATATATAGTATATAGATTATGAATGCAATAAATAATATTCAGTTGGTGTAACGTTGTGATTTCAAGGGTTTTGAGATACAATGTGAAAGAAATGACTCACTGGTCATATAGGGGACAATATTTAAGAGATAGGATGAATTTGATGAATGAAAAGCATAAAATAATTATAGATAAGTCCGTAGAGATTTTCGCAGAGAAAGGTTATCATGCTACTTCCGTTCAGGAAATTACTGAAA
This sequence comes from Peribacillus butanolivorans, assembly GCF_001273755.1. Taxonomy (GTDB): domain Bacteria; phylum Bacillota; class Bacilli; order Bacillales; family DSM-1321; genus Peribacillus; species Peribacillus butanolivorans. The sequence continues at coordinate 39,567 of NZ_LGYA01000004.1, read as the reverse complement.
AGTGTGGGATAGCCAAGGGATCCTTTTATAATTATTTTAAATCGAAGGAAGAGTTGCTTGTTTCAATTTTCAAATATTATTATGGTGCATTAACGGACTCGTTGCTTGATATAGAGTTAGATGATTCTTTATCCAGTAAAGAGAAATTTTTGATGCAAATCATTGTACAAATAGAGCATGTGACAGGAAATACCAACTTAATTCGAATGATGATGCAGGAACAAATGGTTCATATCAGTAAAGAGCTAGATAGTTTTTTACACTATATCCATGAAGAGGGCTTAGTTTGGTTCAAACGTAAAATAGTAGAATTGTATCCAGAAATACCGACAAACTTCTTGCCAGATTGTACTATTATGTTAGACGCACTTTTCAAAGGTTATATCGGAATTTTATTCAGAAACAGACATTCATTTGAAGTGGAGAGGCTGCCTATCTTCATTTTAAATCGGATGGATTCCATTATAAAAGGTCTACATAAAACGGACGATCCTTTATTGAAAGAATTCCCTTTACTTGAATGTTCCATACAAAAAGTGAGCCCTAAAGAGGAAATTAATTCAATCATTCGCCAGGTATTGGAAGTAGGAAAACATAAAGAAAAGGGGTTAGAGACAAGTAAAAATGTTGAAGCGTTAAAAGCAATTCAAGAGGAATTCTCTAAAGTTAGACCAAATGGCATAATATTAGAAGGACTTTTATTGTTTTTAGAAAAAAACGAAAAACGAAATACCATGTGTTCTAAGCTTATCATTTTAATGAAAGATTATTTGACAAAAAATTAAAGATTTTTCTGAAGAGGCATACTGCCTCTTCTTTTATTTAAACCTTTTTCTAAATACCTCCTATATAAATTTCTTCTCATGATTATGATTGAATTTCAAAATTGATTATTAGGAAAGAGTAGGAAGAAGGTACCTTTTTATATGAGGTTGAGGTCAGAAAAGGAAAAAGGGAATGTTAATTTATAATAAAAATTATGGAAATGATAAGTTTGAAAGAAGTCTAGAAGCTTAATTAAATAGCAAGTTTCGTCGATTGATGTAGGGAAAACTATGATGGTTTTGGTCCAGAAGAGTTTTATAGGCGCGAGTTTAATGCATTTCCCCATGGTCAGTCCAGACGCTGGGTTTTTTGGCGTGCCATCGTCGCAAATTCAAGCTTTCCTAATCTGAAAATCCTAACTCAGTCAGGGGTGAAGAATGTGAAGGCGGGGCATCTGAATATTGAAACAAAAGTGCCGTTTGAGGTAGATAAGTATGGAGGGAATATAGTAAATCGTCAATGCGAATCAACGTCTTTAAGCATCATCATTTCTAAAATTAGGGAGACAAAGTATTATTTAATATTAATGTGTTTTTTTTGTTTTATTCATTCCTTATTTCTGCAATTGTTTCCAAAATAAGATAAAATATAGAGTGATATTTCATTTATTGCAGGAGGAACACATATGGTGTACCAGGTCAGATTGTTAAAGGGCATTTTAGAGCCTCATAGGAGTCGTTATCAGCTGCAAAATGCAGAAGCAGTCACACGACTTGGATGGAAATTACTATTATTATATTTTCTTAGTTTCATAGTTTTTGCTGTGGAAGGATATTTTGGCGTTGGATCGGAATCGTTTTCCAAAGAAATTACGAAGATGGATGCTAGTGAATTTGAAATGGGAAAGTTGTTGATAATGGGCGGCAATATAATAGCAGGTCTATTTTACCCTACCATATACTTATTTTTATCATCTCTATTCTTTTGGATTGTTATAGATATCCCATACATAAAATTAGTAATCGTTCAAATGATTATTTTTGGTTTGCAATTATTAGAAAAGGTGTTTCTAATCCCTATATTAGTATTAATGGATATCGGAAACGATGCAAATCCTTTTTCATTGGGAGTTATCAGTCAGTACTTTCTCAGAAGTGATTACTTTATTCACTTTTTCAGTGAAATCACCATTTTTCAATTTCTGATTATTGCTCTGCAATATTTCTATTTAAAGGAATTTTCAGAACGGAATAATTATCTGGTGCTTTTAATGATTGTTCTATTCTATCTGGCCACGTGGTTTGTTAAAGCCTTTTTAGCGTACATCCAAGTGGGCGTATTTGTATAAGGTGGGTGAAAACAATGAAAAAATGGAAAATTGCAGCCGTATCAGTGGCATCTGCTGCATTAATAACCGTTAATTTTTACCTGATCGAGAAAAAAGAAAGCAAAGTGGAACGAACTGTTTTTGCTGAAAACTGGACAAAGGTAAAAAAAGATACAATTACGGATACTTTTCAAACAAAAGGGGTAATTAAACCTGTAGAAGAGTATGATATCTATTTCGATACCAAGAAAAATGATTTTCAGAAATTCCTTGTAAAAGAGGGAGATGAGGTAACGGCTGGATCTTCGTTGTTTGAATATACTTCACCCGAACTGGATGCTCTCAAAGGAAATCTAGAAGCAGAAAAAACTGCCGCTGAGGGTGAAATTGTGGGGATTAATGATTACATTGATAAGTTGAAAGCTTATCAAGGAAGTTTGACAAGTAATTCTAATAAAGCAGTAATCGATAATTCGATAGAAAAGAGCTTAAATATTGATATAACAACTACCTCTTCAGACTTGATTGAAAGTAATATTGAGCAAGAAATGTACAAGCTGGAACTTGAAATAAACCGCTTGGAAGAAAAGGTTGTTATGCTGGATGCTCAATTAAGTTCAATTGAGGAGCAAAAAGGCGCGGTTGAGACGGCGAGTGAGGCTGATGGTGTTGTGAAAAATATCAATAAAAACCTGAATAATCCCATTATATCCATTGTTTCAACAAATATGGCAATTGAAGGGGATTTCTCCGAAGAGGAGATGAAAAAAGCTGAAGTGGGCATGACTATAAAGGCAAGTTCCCCTGATTTAAAAAAGGCGTTGAACGGAACAATAGGTCGTATTCATTCTTATCCAGCAGAGGAGCCATCACTAAAAAAAGATAACAGATTTCCATTTCAGGCAATGATTGAACCAGGAGATGAAGTAACTAAACCTTTGTTGGTAGGGTCAAAAGTCAATCTTACTGTAATAACCAATGAGAAAGCGGGTGTACCCTCTATCCCTGTAGAGGCAGTACATCATAAAAAACAGCCGCATGTCTACAAATTGACTAAAAAAGGCTATGTGGATAAACACTATATTACAAAAGGGCTTAAAGCAGAAGGAAAGCAAGAACTCATAAAGGGACCGGCGGTAGGTGATGTCATCCTAATAGAACCGAATAGGATTGTGAAAAATCATTCTTATTTTGTTACTCCAATTCAGTTTGAGAAGGTGAAATCTGCTAGTTATAAAAAATTCACCACTCGGGAAAAAGTGAGGTATATCTTACTGGGGATGTTAGAAAAATAATCCATTTTTCATTATTTAAGAGAGGGGACATATCAATCAGTTTTATTGTTATTTATATATCCATATAACAAAATTAAGCAAATTAGAGAATGTGTTATTATAGGTAAAATGGTCACCAATACAGAATATTCAGACATTTGTCAAGTTTTTTTCTTAAAGGGACAAGAAAAAATATTTACAGAATAACATTTTTAGTATAATATTTTATTATTAAGTATTCGCTTAATCTTTTACAAGAACGGGGGACCCATTTTTGCGGATTTTTTTCGCTAGGGGTGAATTCAGAAATGAAAGGGCTTTTGTGTTTCCAATTCCTAACCCGACAGCTAACCTCGTCAGCGTCTTTAAGGGAACATGTGTGAATATTCACGCCTATAGGAAATCGACACATGAAGTGTCTTTTTTTTCGGCGTAAAGATAGAGTTTTTCAATAAAAGAAAAATTACTTTCTTTCTATTAGTATCTTGTTTCCCTTACCGAGACAAAATGTTTTTGCATCAAAGACTTTATGGAAGGTGAGGAAAGTAAATGAAGAAATTTAAATTAAGTTTAGCTAGCCAAATTTTTATTGGTTTAATTCTAGGGATTATTGTTGGTGCCATTTTTTATGGTAGTGAAACAGCCCAAAACTTTTTACAACCATTCGGAGACATTTTCCTACGAATGATTAAAATGATTGTTGTACCAATCATTGTGTCAAGTCTTATCGTTGCAGTTGCAGGTGTAGGTGATTTAAAATCAGTAGGTAAACTTGGAGCTAAATCAATATCATACTTTGTGGTGGTAACTATGATAGCGATTGCAGTTGGTCTAGTTTCCGCGAATATTATCCAGCCTGGTGTTGGTGTAAATATGGACAAGCTAGAACAAACTGATATTTCTACCTATGTTGATACAGCAGAAACTAAGCAACATGAATCTTTTGTAGATACAATCGTTCACATTGTGCCATCTAATCCGGTAAAAGCGATGGTAGAAGGCGATATGCTAGCGATTATTTTCTTCTCTGTATTGTTTGGAATTAGTATTGCGGCTATCGGTGAAAAAGGTAAACCAGTATTCCGTTTCTTCCAAGGTACAGCTGAAGGGATGTTCTACTTAACTAATATGGTCATGAAATTTGCTCCTATCGGGGTATTTGCACTAATCGGGGTGACCATTTCCAAATTCGGTTTGGAATCTTTAATTCCATTAGGCAAGTTAGCGCTTACTGTATATGGAACAATGATTTTCTTTGTAATTGTCGTTCTGGGTCTTATTGCAAAATTTGTAGGGTTCAATATCTTTACGTTGATTAAGCTTCTAAAAGAGGAATTAATTCTTGCGTTCTCGACAGCAAGTTCAGAAGCGGTACTTCCGAAACTCATGGAAAAAATGGAGAAAGCGGGATGTCCGAAACATATTGCTACGTTTGTTATTCCGACAGGATACTCTTTTAACCTTGATGGTTCTACATTATATCAAGCGTTAGCAGCTATCTTCATCGCTCAAATGTATGGGATTGATTTAAGCGCTTATGAACAAATTACACTAATGTTAGTGTTAATGATCACATCTAAGGGGATTGCGGGTGTACCTGGTGTATCTTTCGTAGTTCTTTTAGCGACATTAGGAACAGTTGGTATTCCAATTGAAGGTTTAGCATTTATTGCTGGTATTGACCGTATTCTTGATATGGGCCGTACAGTAGTAAACGTTATTGGTAATTCACTTGCAGCAATCGTTATCTCAAAATGGGAAGGTCAATTCAACCCTCCTGCCAATAATGAAAAACTAGAACAAGTTTCTTAATATAAAAAACCAGAGTGATATGTCACTCTGGTTTTTTTTGTGAATTTTAAAAAACTAATTCTTATTTAACAATCCAGAAGCGGCAATCTGATGAGAAAGTGATGACATCATCGCTTTCATGGAATAATTCACTTCGGTAAAAACTTTCTAGGACAGTAAAACCTGCTTCATTGAGACAGTCAAAGACTTCCCGTTGATTAGGTATATGAAGAAAGGTATCTTTTTGTAGGGTCTTTCCAGAGGTGAAAATATCACCAAACTCATATAGCCGGTCATCCTGTTTACCTTCACACCAAATCATTTCTTCCTGCTCCCAAAAATTCAGGTAATTTTCATTTTTGTCACGGTCATGGGTGGTAAAAATGAAAATGCCATCAGGTACTAAAACACGGTTAATTTCTTTTAAAGCTAGAATGCGGTTTTTTCGTTGAGGGATTTGCATTAAACCATTAAAGGTGAAGATTGCTTTATCGAATGATGAGTTATTGAAAGGAAGGTCTGTGGCGTCGCCAAGGATAAAAGGTATATCTAGGTTTTCTTCGCGTGATATTTTCCGGGCTTCTTGTAGCATGGCAGGAGTTAAGTCGAATCCGGTTATTTTATGAAAACCTTGTTTATATAAGGAAAAGGTGGTTCTCCCTGTACCACAACCGATATCAAGGATTTTGTCATCTTGGGAAAAATACTTCTCGAATGCATACTTTTCAGATTGCCACAGGCCTATCTTTTTCGTTGCATCGGCATAAAGGGGAGCGGCTTCATGAAAAGAATTAATGATAAAACCTTTTTCAATTTTATCCATCGTCATTCCTCCAAACCTTTATTTTTACTATAATATGGATATTTATTTTTGTCGAGCTTGGATCTATCTTATATAAATTAAAGGCTGAACTTTTTACATGGTAAGAAATAAAGGCATATATCTTTTACTATGATGTCATAAAATGCAGGTGTGGATTTACATTCTTAATTATATAACCTTCGTGAAATCCAAAAAGTTTGATAAAATAACACTAATGATTGAAAGGATCGGAGGGGATAAGGTTATGAAAAATGAAAGTAATGATATTTTATATATGCATATGCAGGCTTCCGAACGGTTTGTCCTTTTTAACGGTCTTACTTTTCAAGAGTTTGCCTTCTCACTGCCATATACCTTGAATTCCATCTTATTATTGAAACATCAATTCGATGGTGGGGAATATAATTTGAATGTTCTGCTTGAGAGCGTATCATCTGAAGATATTTCTAAACTCCTTAAAGAGAATGTTCGAGGGTATGGGGATTTCTGTTGGATCGATTTTGAAGAGGCAGACGGATTAGATGAATTAGAGGGGAGGGAAATATCGGAACTTTTATATTTAGGGCATACGAAAAATCATTTGGAGCCTCCTTTTTTTCGTAAACTGAATAATCAATTCGTGTATCTTGCTCAGGATGACGGCTGGTTTAATAAAATTTATTTTCGTTCTCTTTCGACATATTATAATATGTTAGGGAGTCTAATTCCATTGAAGTTGGAGCCATTAAAAGTTGAAAGAAATTGGTTGAGGATCAGAAAGAAAAAAGAATTAACGGCTATTCCTGTAGATATCATTACTGCCTTGGCCCCTATTCTGGCAGAGGGTCTCATTTTTTCATTCAGGCATGTTAAGTACTCAAGGACTAAGATTGAGGTTCCGGCATGGGTTGTGGGGGATTATTTAAACATGGATGAGATGTATGACGACTTTTCTGATGGAAAAATAAAAGAACCTGATGTCTTTATCACCTTTCATCGAAAGGAAAAAGTATGGGAGAGTGTTATAAAAAGCAACTCATTCTCATAATACCTCGAAAGTTGACTGGGGTTACATAGAAGGAATTTTTTGCACCCTTGATATATAAGAGGTTTTTAGGTGTAAAACTTACTATCCCATGCATAAAGTAATTAATGGTCAATTTTATCATTGGAAAGCCACCAATGATAGCAGTTTCACTTTTCCCCGCATCAACAGGCTGTAAAGGTAATAAAAAAGGGGAAATTTCGGGTCAACAGCCTGTAAATGCTCGATTGGTTCCGACGCACAGGATGTGCTAGCGCAGGAGTTGCCACAGGACGTGGCGAATTTAGCCTGTGATCTCTCTATTGTAATCATTGGAAAACCACCAATGATAGAAGTTTCACTTTTCCCCGCATCAACAGGCTGTAAAGGTAATAAAAAGGGGGAATTTCGGGTCAACAGCCTGTAAATGCCCGATTTGGTTCCGACGCACAGGATGTGCTAGCGCAGGAGTTGCCACAGGACGTGGCGAATTTAGCCTG
>NZ_LGYA01000004.1:29271-29620 GCF_001273755.1 Peribacillus butanolivorans | reverse complement strand
CACCAATGATAGAAGTTTCACTTTTCCCCGCATCAACAGGCTGTAAAGGTAATAAAAAGGGGGAATTTCGGGTCAACAGCCTGTAAATGCCCGATTTGGTTCCGACGCACAGGATGTGCTAGCGCAGGAGTTGCCACAGGACGTGGCGAATTTAGCCTGCGATCTCACTAAGGTAATCATTGGAAAACCACCAATGATAGCAGTTTCACTTTTCCCCGCATCAACAGGCTGTAAAGGTAATAAAAAAGGGGAAATTTCGGGTCAACAGCCTGTAAATGCTCGATTGGTTCCGACGCACAGGATGTGCTAGCGCAGGAGTTGCCACAGGACGTGGCGAATTTAGCCTGTG
>NZ_LGYA01000004.1:3072-26693 GCF_001273755.1 Peribacillus butanolivorans | reverse complement strand
AATGATAGAAGTTTCACTTTTCCCCGCATCAACAGGCTGTAAAGGTAATAAAAAGGGGGAATTTCGGGTCAACAGCCTGTAAATGCCCGATTTGGTTCCGACGCACAGGATGTGCTAGCGCAGGAGTTGCCACAGGACGTGGCGAATTTAGCCTGCGATCTCACTAAGGTAATCATTGGAAAATGTGATCTCTCTAAGGTAATCATTGGAAAACCACCAATGATAGAAGTTTCACTTTATCCGTTTTAGTGTAAAATGATACAATGAACAAGGTTAATAGAATATTGGAGGGTAATAACTCATGAAAACTAAACTTGGTTTGCTTTATGGTGGGAAATCTGCGGAGCATGATGTTTCTATGCAGACGGCTTTAGCGGTCATTAAAGCTCTCGATTTAGCAAAGTTTGATATATATCCGATTTACATAACAAAAGATGGTTCTTGGATAAATGGACCGAAGTTAACAGGACCTGCTGAGAGTGTGGAGGCTCTAACTTTTACAACTGAAAGATCGATCTCTCCTCTTGCTCTACAAGCTCATTCAACGGATGAAAATAGTGGGTCTACGGGATATGATGTCATTTTCCCACTACTTCACGGACCGAATGGGGAAGATGGAACCGTACAAGGGATGCTTGAGCTATTGAATCTTCCTTATGTAGGGAATGGAGTTCTAGCTTCATCTGCTGGAATGGATAAGGTAATCATGAAAAATATTTTTGCTCAGGCTGGTCTTCCGCAAGTGAAATACACTTGGTTTATCCGCTCTGAGTGGGAGAAAAATACTGAAAGCTCCATTAATAAGGTGGCAGAAGAGTTAGGGTACCCATGCTTCGTTAAACCGGCTAATTTAGGTTCAAGTGTCGGTATCAGCAAATGTAATGATGCAGACGAATTAGAAAAAGCAGTTGCAGAAGCATTTCAATTTGACCGGAAGATAATCATCGAAGAAGGAGTCATTGCTCGTGAAGTTGAGTTTGGTATTCTTGGTAATGATGACCCTTCTTGTTCAGTAGCAGGAGAAATTATTCCTAAGAAAGACTTTGCCTTCTATGATTATTCAGCAAAATATGTTGACGGTAATTCAGCGATGGTCATTCCAGCGGAGATAAAGGAAAGTGAATATACAGCTTTATCTGAAATGGCTATAACGGCCTTTAAGTCATTAGACTGTTCTGGACTGGTTCGAGCTGATTTCTTTTTAACGAAAGAAGGAAAAATCTATATTAATGAAGTTAATACAATGCCAGGATTTACTCCATTCAGTATGTTCCCGTTATTGTGGAAGCACACAGGCATTGACTATCCAGCGTTAATTGAAACACTTGTGAAGCTTGCCTTGGAACGTCATGAAGAAAAACAGAAAATCAAATATACAGTCTAAACATCAGAGAATTTATTAGTAATTATAATAATCCATCAAAGGTGATTTATGTAATGGGTTCAATTCAGCAGGAGTCGGGGTATCATACCGGTTTCTGCTTAGTTTGTTTAATGGAAAAAGAGAGAGCAGTTAACGGTTCGATGAATGTAGGAGGAACGAAATGATTAAGAGAACGTTAAAACAAGTATATGAAATGGTAGGTGGATTGAATGATATTATTCCATTTCAGTCCAAAGGAATTCATGGAGTAATTATTGATTCAAGAACAGTTAAGGAAGGATGTTTGTTCATTCCGTTAAAGGGTGAGCAGGTTGATGGCCATCAATATGTCAAGCAGGCATTAGCGCAAGGAGCGGCGGCTTCTTTGTGGCAACGTGATATTCCGAATCCTCCCCAAGATTTACCGATTATCATTGTCGAAGATACCGAAATAGCACTCCAACAATTAGCGCGCTCTTATCGTCAGCAATTGAATATTAAAGTCATTGGAATAACGGGAAGCAATGGTAAAACAACTACAAAAGATATGACGGCTGCCCTGCTAGCTACCACCTATAAAGTTCATAAAACCAATGGTAACTTCAATAATCATCTTGGTCTGCCGCTGACGGTGCTTTCTATGGATGAGGATACGGAAGTGGCTGTTTTGGAAATGGGGATGAGTAGCCGTGGTGAAATCGAGTTTTTATCCAAAATGGCAAGACCTGATGTAGCCGTTATTACCAACATCGGTGAATCACACTTATTGGATTTAGGTTCACGTGAAGAGATTGCCAATGCAAAGCTAGAAATTGTTGAAGGATTGGCAGAAGACGGAACACTGATTTACCATGGTGATGAACCTTTGCTGCGTAACCGGATTAAAACCGAATTTCCTGAATTAAGGGTAGTATCTTTTGGACGTACTGAACAAAATGATTTATTTCCAAAGACGATTACGCAAGGGACAGACAACACCTCGTTTACAATCACAAATGATAAACAGGAAATTAACTATGAGATTCCAGTTCTAGGGCATCATAATGTTCTTAATGCATTGGCAGCTATACTGGCTGCGAAGGAATTGCAAGTAGATGTTTCATCGATTCAAAAAGGTCTGTCAACTATCCGGTTAACTAATATGAGAATGGAAATGGTTGAGGGTGCGAAGGGACAGAAAATCATCAATGATGCGTATAATGCCAGTCCAACTTCTGTTAAAGCTGCGGTCGAGTTGATTGAAGGCTTATCTGGTTTTGAAAATAAAATCCTAGTACTGGGAGATATGTTGGAGCTAGGGGGACAGGAAAAAGACTTTCACTTGAAAATCGGTGAACTAATTTCTGGTGATCGTATTGATAGAATCTTTACGTATGGTCCGCTAGCTAACTTCATTGCCAAAGGAGCGAGCAAAACCTTTTCAGCTGAGAAGGTTCGATCTTTTCAAGATAAGCAGCAGCTAATTGAAGAGCTTAAGAAGTCTACCCAGGCCAATGATATAATTCTTGTTAAAGCATCGAGAGGTATGAAGTTAGAGGAAGTTGTTCAAGCATTACAAAAGTAAAATCTAGAGTAAAAAAAGCCGATTTTTTTTGAAATCGGCTTTTTTCTATCACATTCAAAAAAGCGTACCAGCAATAATACAGATGTCATCATTTATTTCTGAATGCTTCATCCTTGAAACCAGTAACTTCTGCAGAAGGTCATGCGTATCAAGATGGACGTTATCAATAAACTCCCTCTCAATATTTTCAAACCGGTTAACGGCAGGGCGATTGAATGACTTAGAAAGTCCATCTGTATAGGTGATGAAACGGCTCCCAGCATCATATTGAAATACCACTTTTTTAATAGGCATATCAGGAATAAGGCCTATAGGTATCGACCCTTCACTTAAATTGTGGATTTCATTGGTGCATGGGGAATACATAAAGGCTGGAGGGTGTCCACAGTTCACATATTCGATGAGTCGTGTCCTTGTATTCACGTAACCAATGAAGGCTGTAAAGTAAGAGTTATTGACACTTACCTTCTGCATATCTTGAAATAGCTGCCCCATATGTTTATTCAGTTCCTTTGTAATGAAAATAGGGTCTTTTACACGTTTAATAAGGTCTGGCATTAAAGTGCGAATGGACATGCTTATAAGTGCGGTGTGAATGCCTTTTCCGCAAACATCGATGATTATGAATCCGTACTTTCCATCGTCAACTTCCATCCAGTAAAATAAATCTCCGGACAGCTCGCTAGAAGGTTGGAAAAGCCCATGGATCTCTATATCATTCTTCTGGATCGACAGTGGTAAACCTAATTGTTGGAAGTTCCTTGCAATATGCAGACTCTTTTTTGATTTCTTGTTAATTTTTTCGAGTTCCTGTTCATTCATTTTTGCTGAGTACAACTGCATGCTGATGTTTTGGAGGGATTTGAATTTTATCTTAATTTCCACTGAATTGGCTGGAACTGCTATGATTTCATAAAGGGTCTTTTTCGGTAACACCTGAGGATCTTCCATTCTTTTGGATCGTTTGTAAATAAATAAAATTGGAATCTCAAGGGATTCTGCTAAGGCAAACATGGAAGTTTGCTGCCAACAATCTTTTGAAATGTGTAAAGGTAATATAAATAATGATTGCAATAAGTCCGTTGAGGCATGGAATAGATGCCTTTGATTAAGTGGATCTTCTAAAAAAATGACTTTTTTACTAAATGTCTCTAACATAAGACTAAAGTCCTTGCACAAAGGAATATCTAATGTGTATATGTTCATGTAACCCCCCTAGTATCTTTTTAATAGGTCAATCATACTGCATTTCGACAAGTTTAATATCTATTTTAAGTGAAAATTAATTATTTTTTTCGAATTATCCGACTTCCGCTTATTTATAAACACGTTAAACTATAAAAAATTACGGGTATAAAGTCTTGTTGCGAGAAAAGGAAGAATGGAATAATGATGAGTGGGTTTCTAATTAAATGGGTATTTTATATTCAAGGAAGAATTTACTGAAAAAAGAGAAAGAATTCAGAGGTTCTCTGACTCGTGCGCCTTTATTTTTTGCCCTTTTACTTATGTTAAGCAGTATTGAAAAAGAATGTTGAAACTATATTACCCAATACATTATATGGAGATATAACGTTTATTTTGAGAATTCAACATACTGTGAGGTGTTATAGGCAAGATTCCAAGTTCCAAAAAAATATAAAATACCATTAATTTGATTTATCTAGTGTAAGTTTGGTCAATTGTAAAGGAAGCAGTTTTCTAGCCTAAATGTAGATACGTCTAAGTTCCCCTAATTTGAGGAGAGTTTTAGACAAATCTAAAGGAGAAATGTGACAGGATTTTTTTGAAACCAAACATTAAACAGTTTCAATGTTGTATGAATACAATATATTAGTTAATAAACGTATCTCGGCCGCACATTTTTCTATGGGGATTTTCATTTTAGCTTTTCTTGAATACTCGAAACTTTTGAGTAACCATGGATGCAGTGATATCCTTTATTGCAATAACAGTTTGAAAATGGTAATATAAAGTATGAGTTTAAATGTCTTATCATTGATGATTAATTAAATTAAATCAGGTTGAGGCAACAAAATTGTTTGTTCTTACATGTTTCATGAGGTTCATTTTTGAGATTATTTTAGATTAAATAGGCCGCGCGTCTGGTCATATATAAAAGCTGCATTTCTTGGCGGCTTTAGTAGCTAATAGGGAATCAAGCCGCGTTTAGCGCTTTTCCACTTCTGCAAATCCTCAACGCACCGGGCCTGTTTTGTATAAGAATCTTGGCGCTCGTCAAGTTTTATTCATACAGTCTTTTAAGTCTGTGGAATAATAGGTGCAGCAGCCCTCACCTGAATAAAACGGTGAAACAGCCGTTTATGCTACTTTTAATTTTCCATATTGAATTTAATTTTGGTTACATGTACTTTTAAAAAGATGGGCGTATGTTAAAAATAAGTCTACACGTGCGCGATGCTAAGAATGCCAGTGAAATGTTCGTGCTGGTATATTTCCTTTTTAAAAAATCATATTGAGTTCATTTGAACTAAAAGGCAGACATACTTTTAGGTGATAATGATAAACTTTTTCATAAGAGATAAAGTAGAACATCCGTCATGATGATGAGGATTTGAACTAAACATCTGTGCATGATCTATGAATGCACGTGTAAATTTACGATATAAAAAGGAGTACGAAAACATTGACATTGTTTAGCGAATTAGGATTAGATAGAACGTCTATGAAATCAATAGAAAAAATGGGATTTGAAGAAGCAAGCCCGATTCAAGCCCAAACGATTCCACTAGCACTTGAAGGTAAAGACATTATTGGTCAAGCGCAAACAGGAACAGGTAAAACAGCAGCATTCGGTATTCCATTGATGGAAAATATCGATATTGCCAATGAAAATGTGCAAGGAATTGTTATTGCACCTACACGTGAGCTTGCGATTCAAGTTTCTGAAGAACTTTTCAAACTTGGTTATGGAAAACGCGCTCGTGTATTAGCGGTTTACGGTGGACAAGATATCGACCGTCAAATCCGTGCTTTAAAGAAAAAACCACATATTATCGTTGGTACACCAGGTCGTCTTTTGGACCATATCAAACGTAAAAATATTAAATTAGGCGGAGTTCACACTGTAGTTCTTGATGAAGCAGATGAAATGCTTAACATGGGATTCATTGAGGATATCGAATTAATCCTTTCAACGGTTCCGGACGAAAGACAAACATTGCTCTTCTCAGCTACTATGCCTGACCCAATCCGTAAAATTGCTGAAAGATTCATGCAAGAACCAGTTCTTGTGCGTGTAAAAGCTAAAGAAATGACTGTAGATCGTATCGAACAGTATTACTTGGAGCTAAAAGAAAGTGAAAAATTCGATACACTAGCGCGTCTTTTTGATATTCAAACACCGGATCTTGCTATTGTCTTCGGACGTACAAAACGCCGTGTAGATGAATTGGCTTCTGCATTGAATATCCGTGGCTATATGGCTGAAGGTATTCATGGTGACCTTAGCCAAGCGAAACGTCTGTCAGTATTGAAAAAATTTAAAGAAGGTAGTATTGATGTACTTGTAGCGACAGATGTGGCTGCACGTGGACTTGATATTTCCGGCGTAACTCATGTATACAACTTTGATATCCCTCAAGATCCAGAAAGCTACGTTCACCGTATTGGACGTACAGGACGTGCGGGCAAACATGGTATTGCGATTACGTTTGTAACACCAAGAGAAAGAGGCCAACTGCATGCGGTTGAACATACAACGAAAAAACGTATGGAGAAACTTAAAACTCCTACATTAACTGAAGCGTTGGAAGGCCAACAAAAAGCAGTAACAGAAAAAATTCTTTCAGCAATTGAGAATGATGATTTATCATTATACCTTGGTCAAGCTGAAGAGTTATTACAAAAACACGGCGCAGCAGATTTAGTTGCAGCTATGCTTAAATCAATGACTAAAGAACCGGATCAAACGCCAATCAAGTTAACGGAAGAGTCTCCATCTCCAATGCGTCGTAACCGCGGTGGAAGCAGTTCTTCTAATAACAGACAACGTAATGGACGTAGTTCTTCTGGCAGAAAAGATTACGGTAGCGGGTCAAGTAAACGTCCTAGCACAAACCGCAAATCAAATGGTTACGGTAATCGTAGCACGAGCCAAAAAAGAGAAAAATCGAATAAAATTTAATTGAATTCAAAATGCCGCTCATTAGAGCGGCATTTTTTTTGTCCAATCCCCCTAATTCCTTAGGATTCCTAAGTTGAATTCAGTATTGAATAGGCTGGTTATTAACATTGTTTGGAAAGTGTTTAAATCCCATCATCCAAATATAGTATAATGGATGAAAGCGAAGGATGGATGACGTAGATTCATTCAAATATAGCCTGTGCAGAAGAGGAGAACCTTATGGAGCCTCAAAATCGTATTTCGAATAAGGCGTTGACTGTTTGGAAAATCAGTGGACTCGTAGGCTGTTCAATAACATGGATTTTGAGCATCGCTATTTTAGTGTTAACCATCATTTTTGATTGGACTTATTGGGTTTTTGGGGCAATGATTATTATCTCAATAATCCAATCCTACCTGACCATTTTTCTGATTCCTTCGGTAAGATGGAAGAGATGGCGTTACGAAGTGAGAAATACAGAGATTGACATCCAAAGTGGTATTTTTGTCATTAAAAGAACGCTCATACCGATGAATAGGGTTCAGCATGTTGAAACGAAGCAAGGACCTTTATTAAGAAAATATGAATTAGCGTCTGTTGAAATTTCTACGGCAGCGACAATGCATGTCATACCTGCTCTGGATCTTACAGAGGCAGATGAATTACGGCACTATATTTCTAAAATGGCCAGTGTGGAGGAAGAAGATGTCTGATCCTAAACGGCTTCACCCCATAGCTGTATTGCTCAACATTATTAAATCGATAAAAGAGTTAGTTTTTCCTTTTCTACTAGTGGTCGTTCTTCCAGGGAAGAATGATGGAATACCAGGTTGGATTCAACCTCTGGTCATTGGCATTATAGTACTTTTACTAATTGTTAACGCATTTATACAATGGTTACGATTTACATATCGCATCGAGGACGGCGAATTTAGAATTGAGTCCGGAGTAATCGTAAGGAAGAAACGGTATATTAAGTTCGATCGGATACATAGTATAGATATTTCAGAGGGCATTATCCAGCGGATATTCCGTCTGGTGAAGGTGAATATTGAAACTGCAGGCGGTACTCAGGCGGATGCTGTTTTATCAGCCATAAGGAAAAGTGAAGCCGTACAACTTAACGCTTTAATAATAGAGGAAAAGAACAAAAAAACAAATAACTCTCTTGAAGGGGATTTTTCTGAAGCGGGAATAAAAGGGAATGGAGAAGTAGAAAAAGCCACTTCCGTTTTTAAGCAGACATTGCCACAGCTATTCATTATGGCAGCTACTTCGGGAGCGATCGGTGTATTCTTATCTGGCGGAATCGCTTTTATTTCACAGTTTGATGAGATAATCCCGTTTGAGCGAATATTTAAGGATTATGAAGAGTTTATTGGAATGGGCACTATTATTCTTACTGTGCTAGCTATTTTGGGTTTATTGGTCGTTTATGTGCTAGCTACCTTAAGTATGGTTATTCGGTATGCTTCTTTTACCGTGGTAAAAACGGATGAGGAAATTGTTATTTCTAGGGGGCTGCTTGAGAAAAGGAGGCTGACTATCCCCATTCATAAAGTACAGGGTATTCGAATCATGGAAAATCTGGTTCGAAAGCCATTGGGATTGGCGACAGTTTACCTGGAGTATGCAGGTGGCAGTGTGGAAGATAAAGAAAGTTTGTCCATCATGCTGTTCCCTTTGATCAAAAGGAAACATTTACATGGCAAAATCCAAGAAATTTTACCGGTTTATCAAACAGCCATGGAAATGACACCTCTACCTAAGCGTGCTTATTCCCGATACGTATTTCGTAAAGGGATCTACATCATCCCAATTATCGGTGCCATGGTATGGTTTTTCAGACCATGGGGGTTTCTCTCACTGTTGCTTATTCCGTTTGCATTGGTTTGGGCTTATCTCCAATATAGAGATGCTGGGTGGAGTATTGAGGGGGATTTATTGCTTTTATGCAGTCGTTTTCTTTCTAAAGAGACATTGATTATGCAGAGAAACAGGATTCAATCAATCACATATAAAAAGAGTTGGTTTCAAAAACGTAAAGAACTAGCAACTATTTCAGCTTCGATTAAATCAGGAGTTGGCTCTCAAGTCGGTATGGTAGTGGATGTAGAAGAAAAAGATTGTCAAACAATTAAATCTTGGTTTTTACCAAAAAAAGCAGTCGACTCCCAATGATAAAATAGGAAGAGTCGGCTGTTTGTCCTACCATTTTTTTCTCAAATATAAAGGAGCTGTTAAAACGCCAGTTACTAGACCTGCTAAGTGTCCGACAACGTTTATTTGCGGTTGAATAAATGTCATAATAATTGCAATGCCAGTTAGGGTATAAATCGTATTTTTTTCGTTGTTCGAAAAATTACTTTTATTAAACATCACAAGGTAGAGGAAGAAACCGAGTAAGCCAAAAATTGCACCGCTTGAGCCAATGTGGCTATAAGTTAGTGGCTTAACTAAGAAGGTTGCAATGTTCGCAAGGATACCGGTCGCTATAAAAAGGATCGTGAATTTAAAGGAGCCGAGAAATTTCTCAAGTGATGGACCAAAGATGGCAAGTGAGAATCCATTAAAAAGTAAATGTGAAAAGGTGCTATGTAGAAAAATTGGTGTAATCAAGCGCCACCATTGTCCATCAGCAATGTATAAGTTCACACCTGTACCATAATAAAAAAGTACATTGCCGGGAAATATGGGGAAAAGGATGAGAACAAAAACAAACATCATAATAAGAATGAGCACAGTCACGGCCCGGTAGGAAGTAGTGTATTCACGAAAGCTTTCTGTTCTTGTAAACATAAATTCCTCCTTATCATAAAGTTTTAATTACATATAATATTATCATTT
Organism: Peribacillus butanolivorans; assembly: GCF_001273755.1. Taxonomy (GTDB): domain Bacteria; phylum Bacillota; class Bacilli; order Bacillales; family DSM-1321; genus Peribacillus; species Peribacillus butanolivorans. The sequence continues at coordinate 16,792 of NZ_LGYA01000004.1, read as the reverse complement.
TTTGGTAAAAGGGTCCTCCTAATACCTATGCAAGATATTAATTAATAGAAGAGGTGTCAAAGTGATTAAAGGAATAGGCGTGGACATTACCGAGTTGGACAGAATGGAAACATTGATCAAGCGGCAACCCCGTTTTAAGAACCGCATATTAACTGACAGAGAAATTTTGATATTCGAAAAATTAAATGGAAGAAGAAGGATTGAGTATTTTGCTGGTCGTTTTGCTGCAAAGGAGGCTTTTTCAAAAGCGTACGGTACTGGAATTGGTAAACACTTGTCTTTTCTGGATATAGAAGTCATCACGGATGAAAACGGTAAACCGTTGATTTCAAAGCCTTTTTCGGAGGGGGTTCACCTCTCAATCAGCCATAGCCGTGACTATGCAGTAGCTCAAGTTGTAATTGAAAGGATGAACTGAGTTTGTCTTATCGGGTCATAATCCTTAAGGTTGTCTCATATACATTTAGTGCTATAGGGAGACAAGGCCCGGTAAAAGGTACATGGCAGAGTAGGTGCTCTCGAAAAGATTTTAGCAGGATCAAAAGGGTCCATGCTAAAATGCTGAGGAATGTAAGACATCAGTCGAGCCAATGTCCGGATCCTGCCTTTTCCTCTCCCTTTTACGTTCAAATGACAAAAAGGGGTTGAAAAGATGAAGAAGATGTTAATGCTTTTTGCAGGGATCATGCTCTTGCTTGCTCTTTCTGCTTGCGGCCAAAAATCACAAGGTGATGTAGTGAGTGAACTGAATGACAAGCTTGGAGAAATGAAGGGATATAAAGCCAATGCGAAAATGACACTGAAGATGGGGACGGAGCCTCAAGTGTATAATGTGGAAATCTGGCATAAAGATCCTTCTTTTTATCGCGTAAACCTAAAAAATGAAGAGAAGGATCAAAGTCAGATGATCTTGAAAAATGATGATGGTGTGTATGTATTGACACCTGCTTTGAATAAAAGCTTTAAATTTCAAAGCGAGTGGCCGGAGAACAGCAGCCAGGCCTATTTGTTTGAGTCGTTAGTGAAAGACATTACGGAAGATAAGAGTGCGACTTATAAAGAAACAGATAAACACTATGTTTTTGAAACAAAAACACGCTATCAAAACAATAAAATGCTACCTTTTCAAGAGATTACTATAAATAAAAAAGACCTATCTCCAGTGAGTGTTAAAGTCATGGACCCTGATAAGACTGCGTTAGTCCTTGTGGAATTTTCAAAAGTGAAATTTAATACGAATTTCGATAAAGATGCGTTTGATATGAAAAAGAACATGACAAGTGCACAACTTGAAGCCCCTGTCATGGCAGAAGTCCAAGATGAAGGGTTTGCAGTTAAATATCCTGAAGCTATTAATGGGATGAATTTAACAGAAGAAAAAGAAATTGCAAATGAAAAGGGAGAACGTATCATTTTGACATATGAGGGCACAAAAAGTTTTACATTGGTTCAGGAAAAAGCTGAGGTAGTACAGACGTCAGTTTCAACTAATGTGAATGGAGAACCGGTTGATTTAGGATATACAGTTGGGGCTATGACGGGAAATACGATTGCATGGACTTTTGAAGGCGTAGATTACATGCTTGCATCAAAGGACTTAACCCAGGCAGAGATGATAGAAGTAGCCCGTTCAGTTGGGGGGGACCCTGTTAAATAGTAGTGCATAACGAGCTGATGTTTCCCGTCGCCTTTTAAGGGTTCTCCTATGAAGGATAGGCGGGAAAGCGGCTTGTTATACTGTTTAATTATTTTCGGTTGGAGCGGTTTATATTTATGGAAAATTAGCGTCATGGTAAAAAAGCACTTTAACTTTCTATCCGTTGGTTATAGAATGGTCTATAATAAAAGGCAAACTTCGATACTGAGAAGAAATCTTATTGCGAGTGTAAGAAAGAAGGAACTTGGTTTGGAAACGAAAATATTTCACCGAGATACATGGGCAGAAGTAAATTTAGATAACATTTATGAAAATATCACTTCTATGAGAAAAAGGCTGCCATCCGGCATTAGTCTTTTCGCTGTTGTAAAAGCAAATGCGTATGGACACGGAGATTTAGAGGTGGCTCAAACTGCGCTTGAAGCAGGGGCTGACTTTTTAAGTGTTGCATTTTTAGATGAGGCTCTGGCTTTACGGAAAAAGGGGATTTCAGCGCCGATTCTAGTACTTGGGGCCTCAAGGCCTGAAAGTGCAGGACTTGCTGCTGAACAGGGTATTTCGTTGACGGTTTTTGATGTAGCCTGGTTGGAAAGAGCGAGGGATAATCTTAAACCAGGTCAAATTCTACAAGTTCATGTGAAAGTGGATAGTGGTATGGGGAGAATTGGGATTCGTGATAAAGACCAGCTCACGAAGGTGGAGAGCTTACTTAATCAAGAAGCGTGTTTCAACTTTCAAGGGATATTCACTCATTTTGCTACAGCAGATGAACTAAAGACCGACTATTATGAAAAACAACTTGAGGTATTTAAAGGAATGCTTTCAACCTTAATTAGACGACCTGAATATATTCATGCCGCTAATAGCGCAGCATCTTTAAGGTTTACTGATCCTGAATGGAATGCAGTAAGAATGGGGATTTCCATGTATGGTCTAAGTCCCTCAATGGAAATGCTTCCGATTTTACCGTTCCCGTTAAAACAAGCCATATCGTTGAAAACGAAGATGGTCGCAGTAAAGCAACTAGTTAAGGGTGAAAGTGTTAGCTACGGAGCGACTTATACTGCTCATGGAAATGAATGGATTGCCACATTGCCAATAGGGTATGCCGATGGCTGGATACGAAAGCTTCAAGGACAGGAAGTTATTGTAGAGGGGCAAAGAGTGCCAATAGTCGGAAGGGTTTGCATGGATCAATGCATGATTAAACTACCCGAGTCTTTCCCTGTAGGAACAGAGGTTACGCTTATTGGAGATAATGGAAATGAAGCGGTTTCTGTTGATGAGATAGCAGCGAAGCTAGAAACAATTAATTATGAAGTAACTTGTATGATAGGTGCGAGGGTCCCCCGCATATATATAAAAGACAATCTTTTAGATCATGTACGCAACTTTATCTTAGAATAATTGGATTGTAAAAAAATCCTAAGATTGTGAATAAGATTTCCTTCATTATGCTGATAATAGGATTGAGAATAGAATATACTCTTTGCAGATAGGCATTTTAATGGTAATATTGAAAAGGATATATAATAAAGGTGTGTAGTGATGGTGGAGGTGTATGTTTGTGTCTGAATCCAGCGCAACAAGAGAGATATTAATTCGATTACCTCAAAATTTTTTAACTGAGTTAGATGGGTATGCGAGTGAAGAAAATGTTAATCGCAGTGAATTTATTTATCGTGCCACAAAAATGTATCTTCGCGAACGTAAAAAGAAAGAGTTTCGTGAATCGATGAAACGCGGTTATATTGAAATGGCGGCCATTAATTTAACGATTGCTTCTGAAGCCTTTCAGGCTGAATTTGAGGCTGGGCATTGCGTTGAACGATTAGTTAGCGGAGGCTGAGCCATTGATTGTTGTTAAGCGTGGTGACGTATACTTCGCAGACCTTTCCCCGGTAGTCGGTTCAGAGCAGGGTGGAACACGTCCGGTACTCATTCTACAAAACGATATTGGTAATCGCTTTAGTCCGACTGTGATTGTGGCAGCCATTACAGCTCAAATTCAAAAAGCGAAATTGCCTACGCATGTTGAGATTAATGCGAAAAAGTACGGATTCGAACGAGATTCCGTTATTTTATTAGAACAGATCCGGACAATTGATAAGCAACGTTTAACTGATAAAATTACGCATCTTGACGAACCTATGATGCAAAAAGTCAATGAAGCTTTGCAAATTAGCTTAGGGCTCATTGAGTTTTAGAGAAAAGTTTTCCCGTTATTACGGGCGTTATTATAATACAAATTATTCTTTCTATATTTTAGATGACACGATTCCTGCATTAGTGGGAATCGTGTTTTTTTTGCATTTGTGGATTCAGTGTATTATTCTCCTGTGATCTTTTTATTTCTGGATATTTGAGGAAGAAAAATTAATGCAGTTAAGGTAGTCCCTCTCGCTTTATTGTTTAATGATGGATGGAACTTACGAAATAATAGAATGTTTATACAATTTTTTAAATAGTATCCTCCTAATTTTTCTTTGAAAAATGTTTTCAAATTCCATTTTCGGGTAAAAAGGTATGTTGTAAATATTTAAAAAAACAAACAAAAATATTGTGGAAGAACGGTGACAACCCTTGGTGGAGTTACATTACAGTTCGATAACATCCTTGTGACGAGGACAGGAAAACATAGTAATTGTGTTAGAATGGGAGGATATTATGAATCAATTGGTTTACGATTTTATTAAGCAAAATCAAGATTACATCCTAACTGAGTGGATGGATATCATGAAGGAAAGTACGGACGAAAGATTAATTAAAGTTGTCTCTGATCGGATGTTTACACAAACGAGTAGTGAATTTATAGATATGATTATCACGCATGTTGATAGTAAAAACAGGGAATTTACCTTGAAGCTTTCTGATTTTGCTGAGAAAGTCGTCCAATTAGGATGGCCGCTTACCTTTGTGAATGAAGGACTTCATAAATTCACGCTAATTGTCATTAATGGAATGGTTGAAAAAGGCATTGTAACTCCTGGTAATCAAGTGGAACTTGTTAACCATTTAGATAAGTGGTCCACTCCAATAAATAATGAAATAGTCAATATATATACCCAAACTTGGGAAAGAACTGTCTCATTGCAAAAAATAGCCTTGCAAGAACTCTCGGCGCCACTTATTCCTGTATTGGAAGGCATTACGGTTATGCCGCTAATTGGAACAATTGATACAGAGCGTGCGAAGCAGATAATGGAAAATCTGTTGACTGGTGTGGTTAAGCATAGGTCTGAAGTCGTTCTAATTGATATAACAGGAGTTCCGGTTGTGGATACAATGGTTGCCCATCATATTATTCAGGCAGCAGAAGCAGTCCGATTAGTAGGCGCGAAATGCATACTTTGCGGTATTCGCCCTGAAATCGCCCAAACTATTGTGAACCTTGGAATTAATTTAAATGAAGTGATTACAAAGAATACATTGAAAAAAGGAATTGAAGTTGCTTTAGAATTAACGAGCCGTAAGATCGTAAAGGTGGAGGGATAGGTATGAGGATTCCGATATTAAAGCTTTATGACTGCTTGTTAGTCTCTATACAGTGGGAATTGGATGATATGACAGCCCTTCAATTTCAAGAGGATTTACTGCATAAGATACACGAAACAAGCGCGAATGGAGTTGTCATTGATATTACATCAATTGATTTTATAGATTCCTTTATCGCAAAGGTATTAGGTGATGTTTTTAGTATGTCAAAGCTTATGGGAGCCAAGGTTGTAATTACAGGAATCCAGCCGGCTGTTGCAATAACATTAATTGAACTGGGAATAAGTCTCGATGATGTTCTGACAGCATTAGATTTAGAGAAAGGCCTGGAGAAATTACAACAGGAACTGGGGGATTAAAGAATGGAGTTCCAATCCTGCGTAAAAATCATAAATGAATGGGACATTGTAGCTGCAAGGCAGCTCGGAAGAAATGTCGCTAAAGAGCTGGGATTCGGTACAATAGACCAGGCTAGAATCACAACAGCTATAAGCGAATTGGCCCGAAATATATATCTATATGCTGGACAAGGCAGTGTAAGCATAGAAAAGCTAAATATAAATGGAAAGTCAGGATTGAAAATCATTGCAGAGGACCAGGGGCCGGGAATAGAGGATATCCGCAGGGTCATGGAAGATGGATATACCACTTCAGGGGGACTGGGAGCAGGCCTTCCTGGAGCCAAACGTTTAATGGATGATTTCGATATTGAATCGATACCAGGTGAAGGGACTAAGATCGTCGCAACCAAATGGCTCCGTTAGGGGGGACTATGGATATTAAAGAGAATATGGAGAAAATGTATTATGAGGCGCTTTCTACCTATCTTAAAGACCAAAATGAGCAGGCGCTTTATCAAGGTCAAAAAATCAGCCGCCTAAATATTAAATACAATATATCTCCAGAAGAAATTATCAGTATGCATAAAAATAACTTAATCGAATTATACCCGGATTTACCAGAGAAAGTAATGGATTCTTTTGATTTTCTGCTTGAAGTCATGATGGGCTACGGTATTGCATATCGTGAGCATCAGAGCCTTAGACATCAACAGCAGGAACTAAAAACGGAGATAGAGATTGCAGCAAATGTCCAGCATACGCTTTTAGAAACGAAGATACCGGATATCAAAGGCCTGGAAATTGGGGCGATTAGTGTCCCTGCTAGGCAAATGAATGGAGATTATTATCACTTTGTTCAGGATGAATATGAGCGCATCGGAGTAGGAATTGCGGATGTAATAGGGAAAGGAATCCCTGCGGCCTTGTGCATGTCAATGATTAAATATGCCATGGATAGTCTTCCTGAACATAGGCATGAACCGAATAGTGTGTTAGAGAGTTTAAATCGTGTTGTAGAGCACAATGTTGATCCAAGTATGTTTATTACGATGTTCTATGGATTATATGACCCTCATGACAAGCAATTTTCCTATGCTTCAGCTGGCCATGAGCCGGGGTTTTACTATGACGCTGCTACAGGGAATTTTAGCGATTTAGATGCAAAAGGTTTACTGCTGGGGGTAGATAAAAAAACAAGGTATCGACAATATGAAAAAACAGTTAATCCGGGAGATATGATCATTTTGTTGTCGGATGGAGTAACAGAGTGCCGAACAAATGATGGTTTTATAGAACGGGAAACACTCATTGGTTTTATCCAAAAGAATATGCATTTACAAGCACAGGAAATAGTAAATAACATATATAAACAATTAGAGAAAATGCAGAACTTTCAACTAAGGGATGATTTTACATTAATCATTTTAAAATCAAATGTTTAGTATATTTTCTTCGGGGTATAGATATAAGCATGAAGAGGATATAAAGAGGTGGGTCAAGGATGAATATAACGGTAGATGTTAATGAACTAAATACGGAATTTATTGTGAAACTAAATGGTGAAATTGATGCCTATACTGCACCAAAATTAAGAGAATCACTATTTCCAATTTCAGAGCAGGACAATGTTTCGATTATTATTGATTTAACTGAAGTTTCCTATATGGACAGTACCGGGTTGGGGGTATTTGTTGGTGCTTTTAAAAGCGTAAGAGCACATAATGGCGAATTTACCTTGATTGGCTTATCAGAAAGGTTACGACGATTATTTGATATTACGGGTCTTGCAGATATTATTGATATTAAAAGTGGTACAGAGGGTGGGTTAGAATGAGTCAAGTATATGATTACATTGAAATGAAAATACCTGCAAAACCGGAATTCATCGGTGTCATCCGTTTAACACTTTCTGGGATAGGTAGCCGGATGGGATTTGCGTATGATGAAATTGAGGATTTGAAAATCGCTACCAGTGAAGCGTGTACAAATGCGGTGCAGCATGCCTATAAAGATCTTGAAAAAGGCGAAGTGAAAGTAAGTTTTGGGCTTTACCCTGACCGCCTAGAGGTCATGGTTTCTGATAGTGGAAAGAGCTGTAATTTCGAAGAGGTTCGTCAAGGACTCGGTCCATATGAGCATGGGCAAAAAGTTGAACTCTTGAGAGAAGGAGGCTTGGGTCTTTACCTCATTGAAACTTTGATGGATGATGTGAAAATTCATCAGCATGACGGGGTTACAGTTTTTATGACTAAGTTTTTAGAAGGAGAGCAGGTGGAGATGGATGCAAAAACAGTCTCAACCTAATCAAGCACAAAGAGAACAAGTTAATGAATGGATTAGAGCCTATCAGCAGAATCAAGATGATGAAGCGCAAAGTAATCTGGTAATTCATTATAAAAGTTTGGTTGAAACAATCTCTCGTAAATATGCAAAAGGGAGATCGTTTCAGGAAGATATCGCTCAGGTCGGTATGATTGGTTTATTAGGTGCCATTCGACGATATGATGAATCTTTCGGTAAAAGCTTTGAGGCATTTGCTGTTCCTACTATTATCGGGGAAATCAAAAGGTTTTTGCGTGATAAAACATGGAGCGTCCATGTGCCAAGAAGAATAAAAGAACTTGGACCAAAAATCAGAGTGACAGTCGAGGAATTGACGACGACTCTGCATCGTTCACCAAGAATAGATGAAATAGCTGATTGTATAGGAGTAACAGAAGAAGAAATCTTAGAAGCAATGGAAATGGGGAAAAGCTATCAGGCTTTATCTGTTGATCATTCTATTGAGGCAGATTCTGATGGTGGTACGGTTACGTTGCTGGATATATTCGGCAATGTAGATGAAGGTTTTGAAAAAGTCAATCAGCGCCTAGTACTTGAAAAGGTGCTGCATGTACTAAGTGACCGTGAAAAGATGATTATTCAACACACTTATATAGAAAATTTAAGCCAAAAAGAAGCGGGGGACAAACTTGGTATTTCACAAATGCATGTATCGAGACTCCAGCGCCGCGCAATCAATAAACTTCAAGAAGCTATTAATGCTGAAAACTCGGAGTTAATTTAGTGATTAAAGACATAATGCGGGAAGAGAAAATAGAAGTCCTTGTCTCTCAATCTTCTAAAAACGGAATGATATATTGTGGTGATGATTACTTTTTTCTTCATACAAAGGAATACTTTGTTTGTGTATTAGCAGATGGCCTAGGTAGCGGAAAATCCGCTTATGAATCCTCCCATGCCGTAATAGAGGTAGTAAAACGTAACCATGAGTTAGATGTTGAGTTGCTAATGGAAGTCTGTAATCGAGTTTTAATCGATAAGCGGGGAGCGGCCGTTTCTATCTTGAAAATCTATTATGAAAAGAATGAGTTCGTATACAGTTCAGTAGGCAACGTTCGCTTTTTCTTGTACAATCCAAGCGTCGACAAGCTGGTTTACCCCCTACCTGTAACCGGATATTTATCCGGTAGGAAGCAAAAGTATAGAACGCAGAGCTTCAAATACGAACCAAATGCCAAATTCATTCTTCATTCAGATGGGTTGGAACTTAAGGGAGCTAAATCGTACTTAAAGAGGCTGGTCCCTATCGATAAAAACGCTCGTTGTATTTTAGAAAGCAGCCCAGCTACTGCGGATGATACAACTTTCATTTTAGGAAGCTTACTTTCGTCGTAATTCGGAAGTGAGCTTTTTTGTATTGGATTCGCAACTTCATCTCTCATTTGCTAGACTATATATATCAGAATAAAAAGGTTGGAGGTAATAAATTTGATAGTAGTAGAAGATTCATTAAAAGAATTAATTAAACAAATATCTAATGAGTTAACTTTGAAAAATCATCAAGTGCAAAATGTCATACAGATGCTTCAAGATGGTAATACCGTTCCTTTTATTGCTCGTTATCGAAAAGAAATGACGGGTTCACTAGATGAAGTGCAGATTCGTTCTATTATGGAAAGATGGAACTATCTAGAAAACCTTGGGCAGAGAAAAGTGGAAGTTACACGCTCGATTAGTGAACAGGGTAAATTGACAGAAGAATTAAAGTTACAAATTGAAAAGGCAACAAAGCTGCAGGAAGTGGAAGATTTATACCGACCTTTTAAACAAAAAAGGAGAACGAAAGCAACTGTGGCTAAAGAGAAAGGCCTTGAACCACTTGCAATTTGGCTTCTTGAATGTCAAGTTCAGGCTTCAGTTAGTGAAAAAGCAGCCGAATTCATATCTGAAGAAAAAGAAGTTCCTTCTATTGAAGAGGCAATTGCGGGTGCGCAGGATATAATTGCTGAACTTATTTCTGATGATGCTGAATTGAGGAAATGGATAAGGGCTGAGATTTTTAAAGCAGGAAAATTGTTCTCCGTTGTGAAAAATGAAGAAAAGGACGAAAAAAAAATCTTCGAAATGTACTATGAATATGAAGAGCCTGTCCAAAAAATCGTCCCACATCGAGTCTTGGCACTTAATAGAGGTGAAAAGGAAGAGGTTCTACGAATATCCATCCAGCCTCGGACAGAAATTATTATTAGTTATTTGGAACGGAAAATCATTAAAAATAATCAATCCGAAGCGGCAGGGTTGATTAAGGAAGCAATTGAAGACGGACTTAAGCGTCTAATCATGCCTTCTGTAGAACGGGAAATAAGAAAAGAGCTAACGGAAAAAGCAGAAGATCAAGCTATCCATATATTCTCGGAAAACCTTCGCAATTTACTCTTACAGCCTCCTCTTAAAGGGAAAGTAGTCCTTGCTCTAGATCCAGCATATCGGACGGGTTGTAAGTTGGCTGTCATTGATGAAACAGGCAAAGTACTCGATATCAGTGTAATCTACCCACACCCTCCTGCTGCGAAGTTTGAAAGTGCACGTGAAAAAACAATTGAAATTCTTCAGCGATTCGCAGTGGAGATTGTGGCAATAGGTAATGGAACGGCATCTCGTGAATCGGAGCAATTTATTGCAGATATTTTAAAAGAAGTGAAAGGGAATATTTCTTATATAATTGTTAATGAAGCAGGTGCCAGTGTGTATTCAGCATCTGATATTGCTCGTGAAGAGTTTCCGGATCTTCAAGTTGAGCAGAGAAGTGCAGTATCAATTGGGAGAAGACTGCAAGATCCACTTGCGGAACTTGTTAAAATCGATCCCCAATCCGTAGGAGTAGGTCAGTATCAGCACGATGTTTCTCAGAAAAAGTTATCAGAATCCCTTACTTTTGTTGTTGAAACGGCTGTTAACCAAGTTGGGGTGAACGTCAATACAGCTTCGTCATCTCTATTACAATATGTAGCTGGGTTATCAAAATCTGTTGCTCAAAATATAGTGAAGAAAAGGGAAGAAGAAGGGAAGTTTTCAAGCAGGAAGGAATTAAAGAAAATTCCTCGGCTTGGTGCTAAAACGTACGAACAGTGCATAGGTTTTTTGCGTATTATTAATGGCAATGAACCTTTGGATCAAACCGCGATCCATCCGGAGAACTACGGGGCTGTGAATAAACTGTTAAAGAAAATAGGATTCACGTCTGAAGACTTAGGCAGTGATGTTTTGAATAAAGAGTTAGTCAAATTAAATCCAACAGAATTAGTGGATGAATTAGAAATTGGAGAAATCACGATTAAGGACATTATTGATGATTTAATGAAGCCGGGAAGAGACCCTAGAGATGAACTATCAAAACCTCTGCTTAAGCAAGATGTGCTAAAAATGGAGGATTTAAAAGCCGGAATGGAATTACAAGGTACAGTAAGGAATGTTGTAGACTTCGGTGCATTTGTGGACATCGGTGTCAAACAGGACGGGCTGGTGCATATTTCTAAATTAAGCAACCGATTTGTAAAGCATCCATTGGATGTAGTTGCTGTTGGGGATGTTGTAACAGTTTGGGTCGAGAAGGTGGACTCTCAAAAGCAAAGGGTATCTTTAACGATGCTGCAGCCTAAAGATCAAGATTAGCTATTATAAACTCCTTCTATATAGAAGGGGTTTTTTATTACGGTAAGAATAGTAATGCTTCTTTAGAATTTATTAGTGCTTGGTTCAAATGGAGGTCTATAATCGAAGACTTTCTTTTTTTTGATAAAAAAACCAGCATTGATTCAACATCTTCACTTGATAATAATCCTTTTCATAAAAGGCTTTACGAATTTGATTTTGGAACCAATTAGGCATAGCGCTTACCTCCAGTAGTTTTCTATTGTTTTATTAGTCTATGTTATAATGGGTTGTCATGTTACCAAGGAAAGGGAGGGGGAAGATGGATAATCAGCAATTGCAAAAATTAGTTGAAGATATTTCGAAGAAAGACTTTCAAAAGGCCTTTAGACACCTAGCTTGTTTTAATCCGCGCCTTCGAACGACTGGAGGAAGGTACTTGCTACGTTCACATAATATAGAAATTAATAAGAAATATCTTGATGAACGTGGAGTGGAAGAATTGATAGGAATCATAAAGCATGAATTGTGCCATTATCACCTCCACCTTGAGAAGAAAGGATACCAGCATCGTGATACTGACTTTAAGCGTTTACTCGAAAAAGTTGGAGCCCCAAGATTTTGCACGCCACTACCGTCAAACCAGTTAAAGAGAAAAATGAATACTATTCAATATAGATGTGAAAACTGTCAGGAGTTATATTTAAGAAAGAAGCGTATCGATACCACTCGTTTTGTCTGTGGTAAGTGTCGTGGAACACTGATCTACCAAGGTTTTAAAGAAAAATAACCAAATAAATAAAAAAAAACAAAAGAACCCTTGACTTTATGTTGCAATCTCCTTATAATCATAAGAGTCGACAAGATAACAACTTGTTCTTCACGACAACCACTAAGGTCCTTGAGCGTAAAAAAGGAACCCAATTTTCATTATTCCGCAGTAGCTCAGTGGTAGAGCATTCGGCTGTTAACCGAACGGTCGTAGGTTCGAGTCCTACCTGCGGAGCCATTTTTTTGGGGAAGTACTCAAGAGGCTGAAGAGGCGCCCCTGCTAAGGGTGTAGGTCGCGTAAGCGGCGCGAGGGTTCAAATCCCTCCTTCTCCGCCAGCTACACATTTTATCACGGCCCATTGGTCAAGCGGTTAAGACACCGCCCTTTCACGGCGGTAACACGGGTTCGAATCCCGTATGGGTCACCATCTTTTGTACGTTTAAACTAAATTACTGGTCCCGTGGTGTAGCGGTTAACATGCCTGCCTGTCACGCAGGAGATCGCGGGTTCGATTCCCGTCGGGACCGCCATTTATTTCTTTTTGAAAAAACACTTGCTAGAATTAAATTATTGTGATATAATATTAATCTGGCTGTTAATTAGTAATTGATTATTGGGCTATAGCCAAGCGGTAAGGCAACGGATTTTGATTCCGTCATGCGAAGGTTCGATCCCTTCTAGCCCAGCCATTTTATTTAGAGCCATTAGCTCAGTTGGTAGAGCATCTGACTTTTAATCAGAGGGTCGAAGGTTCGAATCCTTCATGGCTCACCATTTTATTTCGCGGGTGTGGCGGAATTGGCAGACGCACCAGACTTAGGATCTGGCGCCGCAAGGCGTGGGGGTTCAAGTCCCTTCACCCGCACTGATAATTTTCTTCTTGACAACAAGTTGAAAAGGTGTTAGACTTACAAAGTCGCTTTCGCGGTCGTGGCGGAATGGCAGACGCGCTAGGTTGAGGGCCTAGTGGGGGAAACCCCGTGGAGGTTCAAATCCTCTCGGCCGCACCAAAAACATCATAGAAATTAGCGCCCGTAGCTCAATTGGATAGAGCATCTGACTACGAATCAGAAGGTTGTAGGTTCGACTCCCGCCGGGCGCACCATATTTACGGGAAGTAGCTCAGCTTGGTAGAGCACTTGGTTTGGGACCAAGGGGTCGCAGGTTCGAATCCTGTCTTCCCGACCATTCTTTCTTAGAAATAATTTGAAAAATTAAATGCGGGTGTAGTTTAGTGGTAAAACCTCAGCCTTCCAAGCTGATGATGAGAGTTCGATTCTCTTCACCCGCTCCATTATTGCTCTTTGAAAACTGAACAAAACAAAGCGCCAACGTTAAATTTTAAGTGAGCACACACTATCAAAAAAGCAAAATGAGCAAGTCAAACATTTCTTCGGAGAGTTTGATCCTGGCTCAGGACGAACGCTGGCGGCGTGCCTAATACATGCAAGTCGAGCGAATCGATGGGAGCTTGCTCCCTGAGATTAGCGGCGGACGGGTGAGTAACACGTGGGCAACCTG
>NZ_LGYA01000004.1:0-1141 GCF_001273755.1 Peribacillus butanolivorans | reverse complement strand
GGTCCTTGAGCGTAAAAAAGGAACCCAATTTTCATTATTCCGCAGTAGCTCAGTGGTAGAGCATTCGGCTGTTAACCGAACGGTCGTAGGTTCGAGTCCTACCTGCGGAGCCATTTTTTTGGGGAAGTACTCAAGAGGCTGAAGAGGCGCCCCTGCTAAGGGTGTAGGTCGCGTAAGCGGCGCGAGGGTTCAAATCCCTCCTTCTCCGCCAGCTACACATTTTATCACGGCCCATTGGTCAAGCGGTTAAGACACCGCCCTTTCACGGCGGTAACACGGGTTCGAATCCCGTATGGGTCACCATCTTTTGTACGTTTAAACTAAATTACTGGTCCCGTGGTGTAGCGGTTAACATGCCTGCCTGTCACGCAGGAGATCGCGGGTTCGATTCCCGTCGGGACCGCCATTTATTTCTTTTTGAAAAAACACTTGCTAGAATTAAATTATTGTGATATAATATTAATCTGGCTGTTAATTAGTAATTGATTATTGGGCTATAGCCAAGCGGTAAGGCAACGGATTTTGATTCCGTCATGCGAAGGTTCGATCCCTTCTAGCCCAGCCATTTTATTTAGAGCCATTAGCTCAGTTGGTAGAGCATCTGACTTTTAATCAGAGGGTCGAAGGTTCGAATCCTTCATGGCTCACCATTTTATTTCGCGGGTGTGGCGGAATTGGCAGACGCACCAGACTTAGGATCTGGCGCCGCAAGGCGTGGGGGTTCAAGTCCCTTCACCCGCACTGATAATTTTCTTCTTGACAACAAGTTGAAAAGGTGTTAGACTTACAAAGTCGCTTTCGCGGTCGTGGCGGAATGGCAGACGCGCTAGGTTGAGGGCCTAGTGGGGGAAACCCCGTGGAGGTTCAAATCCTCTCGGCCGCACCAAAAACATCATAGAAATTAGCGCCCGTAGCTCAATTGGATAGAGCATCTGACTACGAATCAGAAGGTTGTAGGTTCGACTCCCGCCGGGCGCACCATATTTACGGGAAGTAGCTCAGCTTGGTAGAGCACTTGGTTTGGGACCAAGGGGTCGCAGGTTCGAATCCTGTCTTCCCGACCATTCTTTCTTAGAAATAATTTGAAAAATTAAATGCGGGTGTAGTTTAGTGGTAAAACCTCAGCCTTCCAAGCTGATGA
>NZ_LGYA01000009.1 GCF_001273755.1 Peribacillus butanolivorans | reverse complement strand
CCAAGCCATTTTAAAAAGATCAGCCATCCTGGCTGATCTTTTTTTTTTGTTTAATGAAAAACAAGTCATTAATAATAAAGTGTTTATCAATTATGGAAACTTTTATAGAGACATACACGTATTGAAAACCTTCATCATACATTGTTAAAAGCAGCCCCGGTTCTCTTAAACTATCTAAAGTTATGTATGCGAACAATGGTTTTTGGGGAGAATGCAGGTATGGAGGTGGAGATGTTGGGGACAACAACAACCAAAACAACGGCAGGGGAATCGTGCGTGGTTTGTGAACAGATAAAAGGTATGGGGATACACTTATATACGACTTTTATTTGTGAGGAATGCGAAAGGGATATGATTGGGACGGATACAAACGATCCTAGGTATAAATATTACTTGAAACAATTAAGAAAAATCACCAATCCTGAAATTTGTTCTTAAGCAATAGTAGTTTATAGAAAGTTGAAGAGTTAGAGAATAAAGAAATGGAATGTTTCTTATTCTCTAACTCTTTTTTTGCTTTAGAAGAATAGTTGCAGACAGCAGGTGCTTGTTTCAGAATTACAAATATAAGCAGCGTAGTCCTACATAATTGCAATCCCGCTCGTCTCAATAAGAGATTAAATCGAACTTTTTTGATAAAATGAAAAAATACTATGATTTGAGGGAAGAGAGAAATGAATCAATTACAGACGCCATTGTTCGATGCAATGAGTGCATTTAATAAAAAGAATCCGATATCTCTGCATGTCCCAGGGCATAAAAATGGACGGGTGTTTAGTAATAAAGGCCAAGCAGTATATAACTCCTTACTGGGAATAGATGCTACGGAACTAAGCGGTTTAGATGACTTACATGCCCCTGAAGGTGCTATTTTGAGATCTGAGGAATTACTCGCTGATTTATATGGTGTTCAGAAGAGTTATTTTCTAGTCAATGGTTCAACTGTTGGGAACCTTGCGATGATCCTTGCCACCTGCCGGGAAGGAGATAAGGTGCTTGTCCAAAGGAACTGTCATAAATCAATTTTACATGGACTGATGTTAGCGAATGTACAACCGATTTTTTTACAACCGATTTTTTATGAGGAATGGGGGGTTGCAGGTGGTGTCAGAATGGAACTACTTGAAGAAGCCCTGGAAGTTCATTCAGATGTAAAAGCTATCATTGTAACGTATCCAAATTATTATGGTCTTGGTGAAGATCTTTCTGAAATGGTGAAGCTGGCACACCAAAGAGGAATTCCAGTGCTGGTAGACGAGGCACATGGTGCTCACTTTCAGTTAGGAGGTCCCTTTCCTAGGACAGCAATTTTAGCTGGGGCGGACGCCGTTGTTCACTCGGCTCATAAAACACTGCCAGCAATGACGATGGGTTCCTATCTCCATATTAATACAACCTTATTAGATATAGATCAGGTGTCATTCTATTTGCAAATGCTCCAATCAAGCAGTCCATCTTATCCGATTATGGGATCTCTAGACTTAGCCAGGTCTTATTTAGCCTCATTTACATTAGAAGATCAAAACTGCCTTATTAAAAGGATATCGGATTTCAGAAGGGAATTAGCTAGTCTCCAATCGGTACGGGTGTTAGAAGCACCACCGGGAACGTCAGCAGACCCTTTAAAAGTAGTCATTCAATCAACAAAGGGTTTAAGTGGGTTTGAGTTACAGCAGTTGTGTGAAGCAGAAGGTATTTATTCAGAATTAGCTGATCCCTTTAATTTGTTAATGATTTTGCCATTATTAAAGAAAAATGACTATTTTCCTTTTCATGAAATTGTTCAAAAAATAAAAAATGTAACTGAAGAAAAAACTGGAAGACGGGAGGGCAATCAAGCAGTGAGCTGGCAAGCTGAGAATTCAATGACAAGCCTTGCGCTGCCATATTCTGTAATGGGTCAAAGGAAATCGAGACACGTAGTATTAAGTCAAGCTGTTGGAGAGGTATCTGCTGAGATGGTCATCCCTTATCCGCCGGGGATCCCTTTAATTATGTCCGGGGAAATGATTACCTCGAAGCATATATTCAACTTAAAAAGACTGCTTGACCTGGGATCAAGATTTCATGGCGGTTCCTCCCTTTCAAACGGAGAGCTAATCGTTTATGAAAGCGGGCAGGTTGGTTAAAATGATATACTACAAACAAAGAACCTTGGAGGTACACCGATGAACCGTGGTATTTTTATAACAATGGAAGGACCTGAGGGAGCTGGGAAAACAACAATTATCCAAATGCTCGGTAAGGCTCTTCAAGAAGAAGGTTACCAAGTCCTATTAACACGAGAACCAGGAGGCGTTCCCATTTCCGAGCAAATTAGGGAGGTTATCCTGAATAAAGCCAATACAGCTATGGACCCAAGAACAGAGGCTTTATTATATGCAGCTGCAAGGCGTCAGCATTTAGTTGAGATAGTTATTCCGGAGCTAGAGCGAGGAGGTATCGTTCTGTGTGACCGTTTTATAGATAGTTCTCTGGCCTATCAAGGGTATGCAAGAGGCTTAGATATAGAAGAAGTATACAATATCAATAAATTCGCAATTGGAGATATGATGCCGGATGCTACGTTCTTTTTTGATATCGATCCAGAAGAAGGGTTGAGACGTATTCAGTCCAATGACGACCGGGAAGTGAACCGACTAGACCTGGAAGCCATAGATTTTCATAAAAAAGTATGTGAGGGGTATCAGTTAATAATAAATAGATGGAAAGATCGGTTCATTATCGTGGATGCGGGCCGGACAATTGAGGATGTTTTTGAGGAAACGAAAGCCCGCTTACTGACGTTTTTGGAAAAAACAGAACAGTAACTACTTGAATTTCCATATTATTCAACCGAACACTATTCCAAGCAAAGACTAATTGCTATAATAGAGTTAATAGAGTTAGGAAAATTCAGAGTAACCGGAGGATGATGAGAATGAAAATGATCATTGCTGTCGTTCAAGACAAGGATAGTCATCGGCTGCTGAATGAATTAGTAGAAAATAATTTCGGGACAACCAAGCTTGCCAGTACGGGCGGGTTTTTAAAATCAGGAAATACAACCTTTATGATTGGAACAGAGGATGCACGTGTTGACCAAGCCATTCAGATTATCAAACAGAATTGTCAATCACGATCCCAGTTAGTGTCACCGGTTTCACCGATGGGTGGAAATGCCGAATCCTATGTACCTTATCCAGTGGAAATTCAAGTAGGCGGTGCAACCATATTTGTTCTGCCAGTTGAAAACTTTTTACAATTTTAACGGTTAGTTGTATGGAGGTTCATTATGAAAATCAACCATGATATCCCAATTAAGTTGGATAAAGCGCGGCAGGATACCAAACATGCTCAAACAGGCAATGGAAGGTTTCAACAAATGGTCCAAACACAGGATCAAAAGATGCAAATCCAAACATTAAACCGTTTAATAGGTGATATTGAAGGGGCGGGCCAGCGATTGGTTCGGTCACGTACCTTTAGAGAATTGGCGAAATATAAAGCGTTAGTGAAGCGGTTTGTCCGAGAAGCTGTTGAATATGGTCTAGAATTGAAGCAATCTACGACCTGGAACCAATACGGTCAAAGCCAACCATTGAAAACCGTGGAAACGATCGATGCGAGATTAGTTGAATTAAGCGAGGAAATTCTGAATAAAGAGAAGAGCTCGCTCGAAATAGTAGAAATGATTGGTGAAATTAAAGGACTTCTGATTAATTTATATACTTAAGTGAGTTGATAGTGTTGGATAAAACATGGCAAGACATGAGTCAAATTCAGCCACAGGTTATGACGATGCTACAAAACAGCATAACGAAAAACAGAGTGGCTCATGCGTATATATTTGAAGGGGAAAAAGGGTCAGGTAAGCAAGATATAAGTAAAACCTTCGCTAAAAGCTTACTTTGTGAGGCCCTGACAGCAGGTTACAAGCCATGCGAGCAATGTCGGAATTGCAAACGAATTTCAAGTGGGAATCACCCTGATGTTCATTTGATTGAGCGGGATGGGCTGTCGATCAAAAAGGAACAAATTAAGAGTCTTCAAGAAGAATTCTCGAAGAAAAGTGTAGAGGCAGATCGGAAAGTTTATATGATTGCCGATGCGGATAAAATGTCAGTCGGGGCAGCAAACAGCCTATTGAAATTTCTAGAAGAGCCTTCAGCTGATACTGTGGCCATTCTGATGACCGAACAGCTTCAGAGAATTCTTCCGACTATATTATCAAGATGCCAAGTGATTTCGTTTAAGCCGTTATCCCCGGAAAATGTAAAGCGGAAGCTGATAGAACAGGATTTAGATCCGCAGCTTGCCTCGGTTATCTCACATTTAACACAGAATGTGGAAGCTGGAATCGAACTTAGCCATGATGAATGGTTTGTACAAGCTCAAAAAATAGTGGTAAAATTATATGAAGTGTTAAAACAGAATTCCTTGAAGGCTTTGTTATACCTTCAGACGGATTGGTTTTCACACTTTAAAGAAAGAGAACAGGTTGATAGAGGTCTTGATTTGTTACTTCTTATATATAAGGATTTATTATACATTCAGTTGGACAAGAAGGACCTTGTTGTATTTCAAAGTAAACTGAAGGAATTTGAAACTCACGCTCTTCATCTTTCTCCGAGACGCCTCGCTGAACATATGGGGTATATTTTGGAAGCAAAAAGGAAGCTGATGTCCAACACAAATCCACAGCTGTTAATGGAACAGCTTGTGCTGAATTTGCAGGAGGGATCATGATTTGTATGATGTTGTAGGTGTCCGTTTTAAAAAAGCGGGCAAAATATACTACTTTGATCCGGGTGAATTCGCTATTCCTAAGGACGATTTTGTAATAGTGGAGACTGTCCGCGGTGTTGAATTCGGTAAAGTTGTTACAGCCCGTAAACAAGTAGATGAAAATGATGTTGTCCTGCCATTGAAAAAGGTACTTCGGGTTGCTGATGCAAAAGATAAGTTAATTGTTGACGAAAACAAGGCAGCTGCAGAAGAGGCTTATTCTATATGTTGTCAAAAGGTCGATGAGCATAAGCTGGATATGAAGCTTGTAGATGTGTCATATACGTTCGACAGAAATAAAGTTGTGTTTTATTTTACAGCGGATGGTCGCGTGGATTTCCGAGATTTAGTCAAAGATTTAGCTGCCATATTCAGAACACGGATTGAACTGCGCCAAATTGGGGTCAGGGATGAGGCAAAAATGCTTGGAGGAATCGGGCCATGTGGCAGAATGCTATGTTGCTCAACGTTTCTTGGTGATTTTGAACCTGTTTCAATCAAAATGGCGAAGGATCAAAATTTATCATTGAACCCTACAAAAATCTCAGGATTATGCGGTCGATTGATGTGCTGTCTGAAATATGAAAATGATGAGTATGAAAGTGCGAAGGAAATGCTTCCTGATTTAGGTGAAATGATTAATACGCCTGGTGGCAAAGGCAAGGTAGTGGGGCTTAATATTCTAGAACGCGTACTTCAGATTGAACTAATCGAGCAGGAAAGAGTATTAGAGTATACTTTAGATGAGATTCTAAAAGAGGGAGCCGTTTCTATTCAAGCCACAGATTATTAAGGTGGTGGGAGAGCGTGGATAAGAAAGATATTTTTGAGTCGGTGACCAATATGGAAACGCAGATAGGCCAATTATATAAACAGCTTGGTGAATTGAAGCAGAATCTAGCGGAAATTCTCGAGGAAAATCAGTCGCTCAAGTTGGAAAACGAGCACTTACGTCATCGATTAGGCCTTGTGGAAGTCGAGAGTGCACCTGCATCTGTAAAGGTTAAACAAAAAGTAAAAAATCGTACTGCGAGTGCGGAAAAGGTTATGGATATCGGGGAAGGCTATGACAATCTAGCCCGTATCTATCAAGAAGGCTTCCATATTTGTAATCTGCATTTTGGGAGTTTACGAAAAGAAGGAGATTGCCTGTTCTGTTTATCTTTTTTAAACAAGAAGTGAAAATGGAATAATATAAAAGAATGTTCCATCTCTTTTACGTGATAGATAGACCGTTTACAATATATAGTGATTCGGGGTCTGACGCTTACTATGAGTCAGACCCTTTTTGTACGATAAATATGTTAAAGCATGGGTCCTAAACATGCTTTTTCTATACATATATAGGAGGGTAACAGCATTGGTAGAACTTAAAGGAGATGAACGCCTCGATTATCTATTGGCTGAGAATTTAAGAATCATCCAAAGCCCATCGGTGTTTTCTTTTTCATTAGATGCCGTTTTATTATCAAGGTTCGTAAACGTGCCGATTCAAAAAGGAAAACTCGTCGATCTTTGCTCAGGAAATGGGGTTATACCATTGCTGTTGAGCACAAGAACGAAAGGAACAATTAAAGGTATCGAGATTCAAGAGCGGTTATATGACATGGCTCAGAGAAGCGTAGATTATAATGACGTATCCTCCCAGATTGAGATGATTCATGGAGATATAAAAGAGATTCCAAAACAGATAGGGTATAGTAAATATGACGTGGTAACATGTAATCCACCCTATTTTCCTACTCCATCAATCGAGGAAATAAATAAAAATGAGCATTTTGCAATTGCACGGCATGAAATTATGTGTAACCTTGAGGACGTAATGCGTGTCTCAAGTCAGTTATTGCGTCAGGGTGGCAAAGCAGCATTCGTTCATAGGCCTGGCCGTTTAATGGATATTTTACATTTAATGAGAGTGTACAGGATTGAACCAAAGCGACTACAATTTGTTTATCCAAAAAGCACAAAAGAAGCAAATACGATTCTTATTGAAGGGATAAAGGACGGAAGCCCTGATTTGAAGATTCTCCCACCTCTTGTTGTGTATAATGAACAAAATGAATATAATCCGGAAATCAGAAGGATTTTATATGGAGAAGAATAGGCATTATTTTTATGTGTTGAAATGCAAGGATGGTAGCTATTATGCAGGGTATACAAATAACTTAGATCGTAGGGTCTACACGCATAATCAAGGCAAGGGGGCGAAGTATACACGGGGACGTACCCCGGTTGAACTGATTTATCATGAAACGTTTGAATCTCAGACATTGGCCATGCAGGCAGAATACCAGTTTAAGCAATTAACAAGAAAACAAAAACAAAAGTGGATGGAAAAGGAGGATAAGTAACCTATGTGGCAGCAAAAGAGTTTTGAAAAAGAAGGATTGGAGCCGGCCCTATATCTAGTCCCTACACCGATCGGAAATCTTGAGGATATGAGCTTCCGGGCTTTGAGAATTTTAAAGGAAGCGGATGTTATTGCTGCTGAGGACACGCGAAACACGAAGAAACTATGTAATTACTTTGAAATTTCGACCCCTATCGTTAGTTACCATGAACATAATAAGGAATATAGCGGGAAGCAGATGCTTGAGAGGCTTCGTTCAGGAGAAGTAATAGCCTTAGTCAGTGATGCTGGTCTGCCGACAATTTCTGACCCTGGATATGAACTGGTTAAAGATGCAATTGCTGAGCAGTTTAAGGTCATCCCATTGCCGGGTGCTAATGCTGCATTAACTGCGTTGATTGCTTCGGGTCTTGCGCCACAGCCTTTTTACTTTTATGGCTTTTTACAGCGGGGAGCAAAAGAAAAAAAGCAAGAGCTAGAAAAGTTAAAAAAAATGGAAGCGACATGGATTGTCTATGAATCGCCACATCGTTTAAAAGAAACATTAAAACATATGCATGAAATTCTAGGAGACCGCCGTATTGTATTATGCCGTGAATTAACGAAGAAGTTTGAAGAGTTTATTCGTGGGACGGTAAGTGAGGCATTGGCGTGGGCAGTGGAATCCGAGATACGCGGTGAGTTCTGTTTGATAATAGAAGGGGCGCAATGGTTGGAGGAAGAGCCTGAAGAAGCATGGTGGATGGCCTTTGACATTGTTGGTCATGTCAATTATTATATAGAAACCAAACAGGTTACCTCCAAGGATGCTATCAAGCAGGTCGCAAAAGACCGTAATATACAAAAACGCGACGTATACCAGGCGTACCACATTGATGAACAATAATATGTTTAAGTAAGCAATAAAAAAAACTTCCGAAGATCGGAAGTTTTTTTATTTATATCATTTATTTAGAAGTTGAAAAGTTTTGTTGAATTTCTTGGATAAGTAATTCAGCGCCTTCACGACTAAGAATTAATTTACCGTTTGCAAGTGTAAGATTATTATCAGAAACTTCACCAGTAACTTGGCAAGTCATGTTTGGTTTGTATTTTTTCAAGATGATGCGCTCGTCGTCAACATAGATTTCAAGAGCGTCTTTCTCAGCGATTCCCAATGTACGGCGAAGCTCGATTGGAATAACCACCCGGCTTAACTCATCAACTTTACGAACGATTCCTGTAGATTTCATTTTTGAAAATTCTCCTCTCAGTTTACAATCTAGTACCCATTTTCTATTTTATTCGCCAATATTCGACAAATTTTTTTATAAATTTATAATACCAGCCATTCCCAAATTCGTCAATGATTTATTTTCATTTTTTTGTAAGAAGAGAGTATAGCTTTTCTTCCCAAGGAAGCAAAAAGGCTGGGAAAGAGAAAAATCCAGCAATTTCGTTTTATGCGAAGATTAAATCAGTAACAAGGAACTACTTACTTCAGCATGATTCGACAAACTACGCATGAAGAACACGCTTTTCTATTATATGATTAAATCCAATTTAGTTTCAAAGTATAAGTTCTGAATTAAGGATAATTTTCTTGGAAAAGACTTTAAATTATGTGATTTGTTGCACAAAAAATAAATATTAGGTATATTTTGTTGAGGTAAGAGGTAATGCTTACATAATATGGGGGCGTGTGTCCTGATATCGAAGGTTTAACTGGGGTATCTACTTATAATATTTTTTATTCTATTATCAAGATAATTTGATTAATGATTCTTGTCGCGTAGAATAGTATATAGAGTTAAAATAGAGATAATAGTTTTAAAGTAGTCTCATTGGCTTGGCCAAGTCCTAAAGCCAGTTTTTTAAAAGTTGAGGAGGGAATAAAGTGCAGGATAAATTAAAAACATTTTATATTACAACACCCATATATTATCCTAGTGGTAATTTACATATAGGGCATGCGTATACGACAGTGGCAGGGGATGCTATGGCTCGTTATAAAAGGATGCGTGGCTTTGATGTGATGTACTTAACAGGAACAGATGAACACGGTCAAAAAATCCAGCGTAAAGCGGCGGAAGAGGGAATTACTCCGCAGCAATATGTAGATAATATCGTATCAGGAATTAAAGAGCTTTGGCAAAAGCTTGATATCTCTTATGATGATTTCATTAGGACAACCGAAGATCGTCATAAAGATGTGGTAGCCAAAATCTTCAAGAAGTTACTTGATCAGGGCGATATTTACTTGGACGAATATGAAGGATTATACTGTACACCTTGCGAATCTTTCTTCACGGAACGTCAGGTTGAAGAAAGCAATGGAAACTGTCCAGATTGCGGAAGACCTGTTGAAAAGGTAAAAGAAGAGTCTTATTTCTTCAAGATGAGTAAGTATGCAGATCGGTTGCTAAAGTTTTATGAGGAAAACCCAGAGTTCATACAACCAGAATCCCGTAAAAATGAAATGATTAATAACTTCATTAAACCAGGATTGGAAGATTTGGCTGTTTCCCGTACAACGTTCGATTGGGGTATCAAAGTACCAGGAAATCCAAAGCATGTTATTTATGTCTGGATTGATGCGTTGACTAATTATATTACAGCTTTAGGGTATGGAACGGATAATGATTCTAAATACCTGAATTATTGGCCTGCGGATGTGCATCTAGTCGGAAAGGAAATTGTTCGTTTCCATACGATTTACTGGCCTATTATGTTAATGGCTCTGGACATACCGCTTCCTAAGAAAGTTTTTGCCCACGGATGGCTGCTCATGAAAGACGGTAAGATGTCGAAATCAAAGGGAAATGTAGTCAACCCTGTTACATTAATTGATCGATATGGCTTGGATTCATTACGCTATTACCTTCTACGCGAAGTTCCATTTGGTTCAGATGGAGTATTTACGCCGGAAGGATTTGTAGAAAGAATCAATTTTGATCTGGCGAATGATTTAGGAAACTTATTAAATCGAACAGTAGCAATGGTCAATAAGTATTTTGACGGTGTAATTCCAAGTTACAAAGGTTCGAATAATGAGTTTGAAAAGGCACTGTTAGAAATGAATCAAGATACTGTGGGCAAGTATGAGGAAGCCATGGAGAACATGGAATTTTCAGTTGCTTTAACATCTATTTGGCAGCTTGTCAGCAGAACAAATAAGTTCATCGATGAAACTCAGCCATGGATGCTTGCAAAAGATGAAGCAACAAAAGAAGAGCTTGCGAGTGTTATGGTGCATTTGGCAGAATCTTTACGCAGGACGGCTATCCTTCTGAAACCATTTTTGACACAAACACCGGAAAAAATCTTTGCTCAGCTTAACATCCAGGATGAAATTTTAAAGTCGTGGGATAGCTTAGCGGACTTCGGTCAGATTCCTTCTGAAACAAAAGTGCTAAAGGGAGATCCAATCTTCCCTCGTTTAGACATGGAAGAGGAAGTTTTATATATTAAAGAACAAATGCAGGGTGGAACACCTAAGGTTGCAGAAAAAGTAGAAGAGACTATTCCAGAGGTTGATGAAATTACTATTGATGACTTTACAAAAGTAGAGCTTCGTGTAGCTCAGGTCATAGAAGTAGAGTCAGTAAAGAAAACAGATAAGCTTCTTAAACTGCAGCTTGATTTAGGATATGAAAAGCGGCAGGTTGTCTCAGGTATTGCCCAACACTATAAGCCTGAAGATTTAGTAGGGAAAAAAGTGATTTGTGTAACGAATTTGAAACCTGTGAAGCTTCGTGGCGAGCTTTCTCAGGGGATGATTTTGGCAGGTAGCCAGGATGGAGTTCTCTCTGTTGCTACAATAGATGCCTCCATTCCAAATGGTTCGAAGGTAAAATAAACTCAAAACATAAAAGTGTTTCATATGAAACACTTTTATGTTTTTTCTTTATACTTTTGGAAAACATAACTTATTATAGGGTCTATGTTTTTAGTCATACATTTGGTGTTGATACATAAAGGGAATATTTGTAATCTTTTTGTTACCTAAATGTGAAACATAAAACTCTCATTTTTCTATAAAATAGTGCTAGAAAGGAAGAAAAGTATGTTATTTGATACACATGTGCATGTAAATGCGGAGCAATTCAACGAGGACCTCGAAGACGTCATCGAAAGAGCACAGGAAGCAGGAGTGAATAATATGGTTGTCGTCGGGTTTGACCGACCAACTATAACTAGAGCGATGGAATTAATAGAAACTTATGATTTTATGTATGCAGCAGTCGGTTGGCATCCTGTAGATGCGATAGATATGACAGAAGAAGACTTAAAATGGATTGAGGAACTATCCTCTCATCCTAAGGTTGTGGCTATAGGAGAGATGGGACTCGACTATCATTGGGATAAATCACCGAAAGCTATCCAAATGGAGGTGTTCAGGAAGCAAATCCGATTGGCTAAAAAGGTAGGTCTACCCATTATCATCCATAACCGAGAAGCGACCGCGGATATCGTGAACATATTGAAGGAAGAAGAGGCATCAGAAGTAGGAGGCATCATGCATTGCTTTAGTGGTAGTGCTGAAACGGCAATGGAATGTATTGATATGAACTTCTATATTTCATTGGGAGGTCCTGTAACCTTTAAAAATGCGAAAAAGCCAAAAGAGGTGGCAGCTGCAGTACCTTTAGATCGTCTACTAATCGAAACAGACTGCCCCTATTTAGCACCACACCCTTATAGAGGAAAGCGTAATGAACCGTCCTATGTGAAGCTTGTCGCTGAACAAATCGCTGAAATTAAACAACTTTCAGTAGAGGAAGTTTCTCAAGCGACGACGGACAATGCTAAGAAATTATTCGGCATTAACTGACAGCATTTTTGACACTATCTCCCGGGGTCCGCTAACTAAAAACGCATTTTTTAAGGTTTCTACAAATCTCACTCCTAACATAGGCATATTATGTCGAGAATTCGCCCTTTCCTTTTCAATAGAGAATATGCATAATAGGTAGTAATTTCCTGAATGAGAAGTGAATGGGTTGACAGCTGGATAACTATGTCTATATAATCACCGGGAGGAAGGAGGAGTTTTTCATTCTATTAAAAACTATGAAAAACCTTATTCCCAAGCTAGGGAAGAAGAGAATGGTAATTGCAATATGCAGTGCGATTCTTGTTTCTACGGCACTGGGAATACTAATCCATCAAGGAACAAAGCATACTGTTACAATAATGCTGGACGGAAAAAAAGAGGTAGTGCGGACACACGCAGCTACTGTAAATGATATGTTAAAAGATTTAGAGATTACCGTACAAGCTGCGGACTATGTCCACCCTTCAGGAGACAGTAAGGTAGAGGATAATCTAGAAGTTGTCTGGAAGCCTGCTCAAAAAATTACCTTGGTACAAGATGAAGAGACTGAGGAGGTTTGGTCAACAGCCGATACGGTGGAAGAATTTTTAAAGGAACAAGACCTTGAAGTGAATGAGAAGGATAAAATTACACCTTCAAAAAACACGAAGATGGAAGCGAATATGGAAGTTGCCATCGATAAGGCTTTTTCACTAAAATTAGTGGTAGGTGGAAACGAAAAGCAGGTATGGTCAACTTCGACTACTGTCGCTGACTTTTTAAAGCAACAAGGTGTAAAGCTCAATGATTTGGATCGAGTTGAGCCGGGATTAGTAGAAAAAGTTGAAGCTAAGAATACGGTAAACGTTATTCGAATTGAAAAAGTCACCGATGTAGTGGAAGAACCAGTGGACTTTGCTGTCATAACTAAAAAAGATGACTCCTTATCGAAAGGGAAAGAGAATATCGTCAAAGAAGGAAAAGACGGACTCATTTCTAAGAAATATGAAGTTATTAAGGAAAATGGCAAAGAGGTCAAAAGAAAATTACTTTCAGAAAAAGTCGTAAATAAAAAGCAGGATAAGGTTATAACGGTCGGAACAAAAACGACGGTTGCTCAGGCATCACGCGGAGCGAGTAACGTTAATTCTACAAGTGGAAAAGAGATTTATGTTTCATCAACGGCTTATACAGCAAGTTGTAAGGGCTGTTCAGGTGTTACTTCAACGGGTGTGGATCTTAAGAGTAATCCTGATGCCAAAATTATTGCGGTCGATCCAAGTGTAATTCCAATGGGTTCGAAAGTATATGTAGAAGGTTATGGTTATGCAGTAGCTGCTGACAAAGGCGGAGCGATAAAGGGAAATAGGATAGATGTCTTCTTTTCCTCAAAAAATGATGCATATCGCTGGGGTGTAAAGAAAGTAAAGATTCGCGTATTGAACTAATAAGGTTTCTCTCGCAGGAGATAAATTGTCTCCTGTTTTTTGACGTTTTATTTTCCATTTGTTGAAAACCCCAGTGTAAAACTGTTTTAATAAGATAGACGATTCAATAAGTCATAGGGTTTCCACAATAAGCGGTAAAATTATTTTTATTTAGCAATTGTGTCTAGTTCTAGATTCTAACTCATGGGAAAAACGATGACTCAAAAGGTAATTGTCTATCTGAGTAAAGTCCGTTTTAAAGAGCTAATCAAAGTGCTTGCGCTTTTCTGTATGGAGGAAAACATGAAAAAAATCAAAGAAATAATTGTTGTAGAAGGTAAAGATGATACGGTAGCGATAAAAAGGGCTGTTAATGCTGATACAATAGAAACGAATGGTTCTGCGGTGAATGAATCCTGCATTGAGCAGGTAAGGCTTGCACAAGAGACACGAGGAGTTATCATTTTTACAGATCCGGACTTTCCTGGACAAAAAATCAGGAATATAATTTCAGAACAAGTAAAAGGCTGTAAACACGCCTTTTTAACGAAAAAAGAAGCACTTCCTAAGTCTGGGAGAGGGATAGGTGTGGAGCACGCTTCCCCTGAAGCGATTCGTAATGCCTTGAAAGACGCTCAATTAATGGATGAAGAGGCTTCAGAAGAAATTTCACAGCAGGATTTAATAGATGCAGGTTTAATCGGGGGATCAGGTGCCAAAGAGCGAAGGGAAAGACTTGGCTCTATCTTGAAGATTGGTTTTACAAATGGGAAACAGTTATATAAGAGATTAAAAATGTTCCAAATATCAACTGAGGCTTTTTATGAAGCAATTGTACAGATAAATCAGG
Organism: Peribacillus butanolivorans; assembly: GCF_001273755.1. GTDB lineage: Bacteria > Bacillota > Bacilli > Bacillales > DSM-1321 > Peribacillus > Peribacillus butanolivorans. The sequence continues at coordinate 43,093 of NZ_LGYA01000009.1, read as the reverse complement.
AGGAAAAACATGAATAAGGATATTGCAACCCCTGTCAGAACGAAAGAAATACTAAAGAAGCACGGATTCTCTTTTAAAAAGAGCTTAGGTCAAAACTTCTTAATTGATACGAATATTTTGAAACGCATTGTCGACCATGCTGAGTTGACCGAGGAAAGCGGCGCCATTGAAATTGGGCCGGGAATAGGCGCCTTGACGGAACAACTAGCGAAAAGTAGCAAAAAAGTCACGGCCTTTGAGATTGATCAGCGTTTGCTGCCGATTTTATCGGATACACTGTCACCTTATAACAATGTGAACATCATTCATGAGGATATTCTAAAAGCGGATGTAAAAAAGGTCATTGAAGAGGAATTCGCTGATATCTCAGACTTGATGGTTGTTGCAAATCTACCTTACTATGTCACAACGCCTATTATTTTAAAGCTTTTGTCTGAGAACCTTCCCATAAGAGGCATTGTGTGTATGTTGCAAAAAGAAGTGGCTGATCGAATTGCTGCTAAACCTGGGACAAAGGAATATGGTTCTTTATCCATCGCCATCCAATATTATACCGAAGCAGAAACAGTGATGATTGTGCCGAAAACGGTTTTCATGCCGCAACCTAATGTCGATTCAGCGGTAATACGTCTGACTAAACGGGTTAAGCCGATTGTTGAAGTACAAGATGAGGATTTCTTATTTATTGTTACCCGGGCTAGCTTCGCGCAACGTCGGAAAACGATTTTAAATAACTTAACAAGTCAACTGCCAGATGGGAAATCGAAAAAAGAACTTATCCTTGCCGCTCTCGAAGCCTCAGACGTGGATCCAACAAGACGTGGTGAAACACTAAGCATTAAGGAATTTGGCCGCTTGAGTGATGCGTTATTGCCGAATTTCAAATAAGGTACATGTTAAAAAAGTTTTAGTCGGAACGGGTCTATTCCCAGCTTCCGGCTTTTTTTTATCTAAGCATAGCCTTAGGAGAATAGATTTCTTCTTCCTATAGATATATGTAGTCTCCTTTACTTTCACCTTTCAAGAATGGTTCGCATAACTTAAGAATGAAAATAATCTAGGGCGGGCTGAAAATAAGTCTTCTCATGGGGTGAGGCCATGAATATTCAAATAAACGATATTGTTGGTCGGGTTTCTTATAAATGCGACGTGTTGTTTCGTGTAATCGATATCCGTGATATTGATGGAAGACGTGAAGCGATTCTTTATGGGGAAGATATCCGATTGATTGCAGATGCACCTTTTCAAGACTTAATGAAAATAAATGATAATGAGAGAAATGTCCGACAAAGGTCCAATGAGGTACTTCAGGAACAATCTGACCGCTTATTAACACAGGATTTAGAGCTGCAGCAACAAAAAAGCGGCTATCTATCCAGTAATGGCTACCGCTATAGTGGCGAATATTTTCAGATACCAGGCAGGGTGCTTCATGTGGACGGTGACGCTTCCTACCTTAGGAAATGCCTGGATTTATATCAGAAATTCGGTATTCCAGTTAACGGTGTCTATTGCAACGAAAAGGAAATGCCCCAGCGAATAGGGGGGTTATTGGACCATTACAGGCCGGATATCCTTGTTGTCACTGGTCATGATGCCTATTCTAAATCAAAAGGACCAATGAGCGATATCAATGCCTATCGTCACTCAAGGGACTTTGTACAGACCGTACGAGAGGCGAGGAAGAAGGTATCTCATTTGGATCAATTGATTATATTTGCAGGAGCTTGTCAATCCCATTTTGAATCCCTTATCCAAGCTGGGGCCAATTTCGCAAGCTCACCTTCACGTGTTAATATACATGCTCTTGATCCAGTATATATTGTCGGGAAGGTAAGCTTTACGCCTTTTATAGAACATATCCATGTATGGGATGTTCTTCGGAATACGTTAACGGGAGAGAAAGGTTTAGGTGGAGTTGAAACAAAAGGGGTGCTGCGGACAGGGCTTCCCTTTAAGCCATTTCAGGAAGAATAAAAGAGCTGCATTTTGAAAGAATGCAGCTCGCTTTTATCATGTTAGAATTCGGATATCATAACAAATAGTCTGCTTTTTCTAGATGAAAAGAGCCTAGAAGTGGATTTATTTACGAAAATTCGGCATATTTTATAATGAATAGTTCGTTTACATATTTTCTCATTTACCAGGATATAATAAAAATGTTCGCGATTTTGCCGAATTTCAGGTAAAAATATATTGACTACATTTTTAAGTGCTGATATAATTTATTATTTTGTTTGCGTATATTTACAATTTGTGATATACTAAACTTAGTGAGGTGGACCGAAAATGCCAAAAACTCTAGCTGATATTAAAACTGCACTTGATTCAAACCTAGGTAAAAGATTGCTTTTAAAAGCAAACGGTGGAAGAAGAAAGACTGTAGAACGTTTTGGAACTTTGGCGGAAACTTATCCGGCTGTTTTTGTAATTGAGCTCGACCAAGATGAAAATGCGTTTGAAAGAGTATCTTACAGCTATGCGGATGTTTTAACGGAAACCGTGGAACTAACATTTTTAAACAAACAACAAGAGATGTAACTTAGAGGAGGCAGCGAACAATTATGTTTGCTGCTTTTTGTTTTGTGTTAAATATCTAATACTAACTAGTTTAGGATGAAAAAGGTTGTTATGAAATAGCGTATGATGCAAACACTAGGCATGTGACAGCATGTGAAAGGGGTTGTTTCGCTTGAGTAGAAAAAAAGGGATTATGTCAGAAGGTTTTAAAGAGGAATTGGCAAAAGAACTTGGATTTTACGATGTTGTCCAGAAAGAGGGCTGGGGAGGAATTCGAGCTCGGGACGCAGGAAACATGGTAAAACTAGCTGTCGAAAAAGCACAACGTCAATTGGTGGATAAAGAGTAAGACAAACACTAAATGGAATCATGCTGTCCTTTTAAACAAGGCCAGACTCTTTCTACAATGTATAGCCATATTCATTTATGCTTACATTGTAGATATGGAGTCTGGTTTTTTTTATTCATGGATTAATACAAATCGGCTGCATATTCACACTTTTTGGGGAGTAGGGGCGATCCCTTCTTTCAAGTGTCTATAGGTGACTATTCCCCTCTATAGTTCAATCTCCACTTCAATACATTGAAATTACGATGAAAAAACCTTTAGAATATAAACAAATATGATAAAATAGGACAAGAACTTTTAAGAACGTTAAAGTAGGTGGACATATTGAAGCTTATGGAAAAAGCCCCGGCTAAGATTAATTTGGCTTTGGATGTGCTTTTCAAACGGCCTGATGGGTATCATGAGGTAGAAATGATCATGACGACAGTCGACCTTGCCGATAGAATTGAACTAAAAGAAATAAAAGGAAATCACATTCAGATTCTATCCCATAATCGATTTGTTCCGGATGATCATCGGAATTTAGCTTATCAAGCTGCATTTATCCTAAAGGAACGTTTTGGAATTAATAAAGGTGTTTCTATTACTATAGAGAAAAATATACCTGTAGCAGCAGGACTTGCAGGTGGAAGCAGTGACGCCGCTGCTACATTAAGAGGTTTGAATAGACTGTGGAAGCTTGGTCTTTCTATGGATGAGCTTGCGGAAATTGGAGCTGAGATTGGCTCTGATGTGTCATTTTGTGTGTATGGGGGTACGGCGTTGGCTAGAGGCCGTGGGGAAAAAATCACGCATCTTCCTGCACCGCCAAAATGCTGGGTTATTTTAGCTAAACCAACAATCGGTGTATCGACTGCTGATATATACAAAAGGCTGCAAATTGCAAAAATGGAGCATCCTGATGTCCCTAGTATGATTTCAGCCATTAAGGAAAGCAGCTATCAAGATGTTTGCCAAGGTTTGGGGAATGTACTTGAGCAAGTGACGTTGCAGTTATATCCCGAGGTTGCGAATATTAAAGATCAAATGAAGACATTTGGAGCAGATTCTGTCTTAATGAGCGGAAGCGGTCCGACCGTTTTTGGTTTGGTGGAACATGATTCCCGCATGCAAAGAATTTATAATGGTCTTCGCGGATTTTGTGATCAAGTCTATGCAGTGCGCTTGTTAGGTGATCGAAACGACCTTGAATAGATACGTACATTAATGGTATAGTTGCAATATAATATTCGGAATTTACAAAGGGGGTGTTTCAATGAAATTTCGTCGCAGCGAGAGGCTAGTCGATATGACAAATTATTTATTAGAACATCCAGGGGAACTTGTTTCGCTGACCTACTTTGCTGAAAGGTATAGTTCTGCCAAATCTTCGATAAGTGAGGATTTAACAATCATTAAAGATACCTTTGAACAACGCGGTATAGGGTCTTTAACGACCGTGCCAGGTGCCGCGGGTGGGGTGAAATATATTGTTTCCATCAAAGAAGATGAAGCCAATGCCTTTATAGATGAACTATGCGATACAATCGCTAGTCCTGAAAGGCTACTTCCGGGCGGCTATCTGTATATGACCGACATATTAGGACATCCGCAAACGGTGAATAAGGTTGGCAGAATAATCGCTTCCATGTATGCTAAAAAAAATGTCTCAGTCATCATGACAATGGCAACCAAAGGGATATCATTAGCATACGCAGTGGCAAATTATTTGAATGTTCCTGTTGTCATAGTAAGAAGAAATAATAAAGTAACAGAAGGTTCTACAGTGAGTATTAATTATGTTTCTGGCTCATCAAAGAGAATTCAGACAATGGTGCTCTCAAAAAGAAGTCTGGTAGAGGGTTCGAATGTATTGATTGTTGATGATTTCATGAAAGCTGGAGGTACGATTAATGGTATGGTCAGCTTGCTGGATGAATTTAAGGCTACCGTTGCCGGAATTGCCGTGCTAGTGGAATCCGAACATACAGAAGAATGTCTCGTAGAGGACTATGTTTCATTAATTAAATTGACGCAGGTAGTTGAAAGAGATAAGAAAATAAATGTCAGTCGTGGCAATTATCTTACGAAAAAGAATTAGGGGGAATTTTTCATGAAAACGATACATACGAATGAAGCACCAGCTGCAATTGGTCCATATTCACAAGGCGTGATCGTAGATAAGTTATTTTTCAGTTCAGGTCAAATTCCTCTTACTGCTTCTGGTGAAATGGTAACAGGAGATGTTAAAGAACAAACACATCAAGTGTTTAAAAATCTTCAGGCTGTATTGAAAGAAGCAGGCGCCTCTTTAGAAACAGTCATTAAAGCTACAGTATTTATTAAAAGTATGAACGATTTTAGTTCAATTAATGAAGTATACGGGGAATATTTTTCAAGTCATAAGCCTGCACGCTCTTGTGTAGAGGTTGCACGTCTTCCTAAAGATGCACTAGTGGAAATAGAAGTGGTTGCGCTCGTTAAATAAACGGGCGTTTTTTATTTTGTCTTTTTTAGGGGGAATTCGTCATGGGCATTTTCCCTGGAATTTAAGGGGGATTTTTATTTTTTTTGAAAACTAGGCTGAATTTTCTAAAAAACTTACAGATAATAGAAGGAGTTCACGTTTTTTTGTTGAATATGTACTTTAAGTTTTAACAACAACAAAAAGGGATGGTGAGCTTAAATGGAAGTAACTGACGTAAGATTACGCCGTGTGAATACGGATGGTCGTATGAGAGCTATCGCATCAATTACACTGGATAATGAATTTGTGGTTCATGATATTCGTGTAATCGACGGAAACAATGGTTTATTTGTAGCAATGCCAAGTAAACGAACTCCAGATGGAGAATTCCGAGATATCGCACATCCAATCAATTCCTCTACACGCGGGAAAATTCAAGAAGCTGTCTTGACAGAATATCATCGATTAGGAGAACTTGAAACTGAATTAGAGGAAGCGGGAGCTGGAGCTTCTTAATCACTCTTAATTTTGAACTTTAAATTTAAAATTCGTGCATCTAGAGCCTACTTCATAAGTAGTGCTCTTTTTTATTGTTTCAAAACAGAATATTTTTTGTCTTAGCAACTTTAATTGCTTTTTGTTCCAATATTGTCTTATTTTATATTTTTTATGTTAATATCTTCAAAAAATCAAATACCCTCTCTTTTTATTTTTTAAACATTTTTGGACACACTAATTTTTTATTATTTTTAGTTAAAAGGCATGTTAACTATTTTGTGAAAATGTTAACGTAACCTGTGAAAGTCTGAATGTGAAATGACTAGGTAACTCGGATTCGGAATGGAAGTTTACAACAGTGGTTGTGCTTCTAAATGATGTTTACATAGGGCAAAATGCAATTGTAGCAATGCTTTAACATAAGGAGTGGAACGGATCAAAAAGGGTGAGAAGATATCATTTGTGTACTTCTAGCCATTAAGGGGATAATGAAAAAATCTCATTTTTGTAGGCAAATAATTAATATTTAAAGGATTTAATAAATACTAAAACATCAAAAATAAAGCTCACGAGTAGGTAGAAAATTGAACTTTTTCTTGAATTAGCTGTTGACAATAATATGTACTTTTAATTGTTACCTTGAAATGAATCACTATTTGAGATAATATTTTTAGTGGATAAAAAGGTGAAAATGGAGGCCTGTTATGAGTAATCGCTATGCAATAATTTTGGCCGCTGGGCAAGGCACTAGGATGAAATCTAAGCTTTACAAGGTTTTACACCCTGTTTGCGGAAAACCAATGGTACAACATGTTATCGATCAAGTCAATCAACTTCAGATAGAAGATATTGTAACAGTTATCGGTCATGGAGCTGAAAAAGTTCAAGAACAGCTTGGTGATTCTTGCAAGTATGCATTACAAGAGCAGCAATTAGGCACGGCACATGCTGTAATGCAAGCGGGAGACGTTTTATCCGATAAGAGCGGAATTACCCTTGTTATTTGCGGAGATACACCGTTAATCAAAGCAGAGACGATGGAAGCGCTTATAACATTGCATGAGCAAAGTAAGGCGAAAGCAACGATTCTGACAGCATATGCGGATAATCCGGATGGCTATGGAAGAGTTCTTCGCAGTGAGAACGGCCTGGTTGAAAAAATCGTCGAGCATAAGGATGCCTCAGATGAAGAAAGATATGTTAAGGAAATAAATACCGGTACATATTGTTTCGATAACCAGGCATTATTTAGCGCGCTGAAAAAAGTTTCAAATGATAATGTCCAAGGTGAATATTATTTGCCGGATGTTATTGAAATTTTAAAAGAAGAAGGCGAATCGGTGACAGCCTTTCAATCAAGTGATTTTGATGAGACATTGGGTGTAAACGACCGAGTGGCTTTATCGCAGGCTGAGCAAACTCTACGGAGTCGTATCAATGAATCACATATGAGAAATGGTGTAACGATTATCGATCCACTTACAACGTTTATTGAAGCTGATGTGAAAATTGGGCAGGATACGGTTATTTATCCTGGGTCATTGATTAAAGGGAAAAGTATTATCGGGCAGGATTGCCTGATTGGTCCTAATTCGGAGATCAGTGATTGTGAAATTGGTGATGGAACTGAAATTCACCAATCGGTTGTACACGAAAGCAGTATTGGAAGTTCAGTTAAAATCGGTCCTTTTGCACATGTTCGACCTCAATCCGATATTCAGGATTCTGTTAAAATCGGTAATTTTGTCGAAATTAAAAAAACCGTTTTTGGTAAAGGAAGCAAAGCCTCTCATTTGAGTTATATTGGAGATGCAGAGGTTGGAGAGAATGTTAATATTGGCTGCGGATCTATTACCGTGAATTATGACGGTACAAATAAACATTTGACGAAGATTGAAGACGATGTTTTTATAGGCTGTAATTCTAATCTTGTTGCACCTGTAACGATAGGAAAAGGGGCATATGTAGCTGCCGGGTCAACCATCACTCAAGATGTACCGCAGGAAGCTTTATCTGTTGCTCGTGCTCGTCAAGTAAACAAAGAAGATTATGTGAAAAAGTTAAAATTTAATAATTAACCCACGGAGGTCATCATGTCAAATCAGTATTTAGATCCTAATTTAAAAGTATTCTCTTTAAATTCAAACTTTGATTTAGCTCAAGAAATTGCTGCTGCAATCGGTGTTGAACTTGGAAAATGTAGCGTAACAAGTTTCAGTGACGGTGAAGTTCAGATTAATATTGAAGAAAGTATTCGTGGTTGTGACGTTTACGTAATCCAATCAACAAGCCAACCAGTCAATGAAAATTTAATGGAACTTTTAATTATGATCGATGCTCTAAAACGTGCTTCAGCTAAAACAATCAATATAGTAATGCCTTATTACGGTTATGCTCGACAAGACCGTAAAGCACGTGCTCGTGAACCAATTACAGCTAAACTTGTAGCGAATCTTTTAGAAACAGCTGGTGCCCATCGTGTCATCACATTGGATCTACACGCGCCACAAATCCAAGGTTTCTTTGATATTCTAATTGATCACCTTGTTGCAGTTCCAATTTTAGCTGATTTCTTCAAAGAAAAAGATCTAAGTGACATTGTCATCGTTTCTCCGGATCACGGTGGAGTAACGCGTGCCCGTAAAATGGCAGATCGCTTAAAAGCACCGATTGCTATTATCGATAAGCGTCGTCCAAGACCGAATGTGGCTGAAGTCATGAACATCATCGGTAATATTGAAGGAAAAACGGCAATCCTGATTGATGACATCATCGATACAGCAGGTACTATTACACTTGCAGCTAATGCACTTGTAGAGAATGGTGCGAAAGCAGTCTATGCTTGTTGTACACACCCAGTCCTATCGGGCCCTGCTATCGAACGGATTCAAAATTCAACTATCAAGGAACTGGTCGTAACAAATTCGATTGTTCTATCTGAAGACAAGAAAATCGATAAAATTGTTGGGCTTTCTGTAGCTCCTTTGATTGCGGAAGCAATTATTCGTGTTCATGAAGAACAATCTGTTAGCACATTATTTGATTGATAAAAAATAAAGAAAACATGGTGGGCCTAGTTTCCACCATGTTTTTTTATATAAAATATTTGAATTATTCCGAAAATAAATTAATTCTTAGTTGACAGGTGCGAATACTGATATTAATATGTATACATAATCAATTTTCATTTTATGAATCTAAAGAAAAAACTCTCTTTCTGGTTCTGAGTAAGAAAAAAGCTCACAAATTAAATGGCCGATCGGGCTACCGAAGGCTCCTTTTCACTTACCATCTCACATTAGGCATCTTTTTGACCTATTGTACTTTTGGTGAAGAAAAGGAGCTTTTTATTTTATACAAATCAGTTTAATGAGGGGTGTAGAGTATGGAAAAAAAACGCAATGTGTGGATACTGAGTATTCTTAGCATCATTATGCTGGTATTAGGAGCATGTGGGCAGGAAAAAAGCAGTACAAAGAGTGCTGACGCAAAAGAAAGTGATAAGACTATCAGAATCGGCTATCAAAAATTCGGGACATTAAATATTTTAAAATCAAAAGGAGAGCTGGAAACACGTTTAAAAGAAGTGGGTTATACCGTTAAGTGGACTGAATTTCCTGCTGGGCCTCAGCTACTTGAGGCTTTGAATGTTGGAAGCCTTGATTTTGGGCACACAGGAGAGGCACCACCGATATTTGCGCAGGCTGCTAAGGCCCCACTTGTCTATGTGGCTAATCAGCCAGCAAACCCCTCAGGAGAAGCCATAGTCGTGCAAAAGGATTCGCCTATAAAGAGAGTGGAAGATTTAAAAGGCAAGAAAGTAGGCTTGAATAAAGGGTCCAATGTTCATTATTTATTAGTTAAAGCATTAGAGAAGGCGGATCTTACTCTTGACGATATTCAGCCCGTCTACTTACCACCGGCTGATGCGAGAGCTGCTTTTGAAGGAAATCAGATTGATGCTTGGGTAATATGGGACCCGTTTTTATCTGCAGCGGAACTAGAACTTGAAACAAAAACGATTCAGGATGGAGAAGGATTAGTGGCGAATCGCGAATTCTTTTTGGCAACTAATACATTCGCAGAGAATAAAGAAGTCTTGAAGATTATTAAAGAGGAATTGAAAAAAGTAGATAAGTGGATTGAAGAAAACCCAAAGGATGTTGCAGAGTTCTTAGCTCCAGAGATTGGGATGAGTGTTGAGGCATTAGATAAAACATTAAAAAGAAAAGAATATGGACTTGAGGAAATTTCAAAAACGGCTCTGAACGACCAACAAAAAATTGCTGATACATTTTACAATCTTAAATTAATTCCAACCGAAGTAAATGTTTTCGATGCATCAATAGATGTTAAAAAAAATTAAGGGGGAAATAAAAATGAAAGTATTTTGGTTTATTCCGTCACATGGAGAAAGTCGTTATTTAGGGTCAACTAAGGGTGGGAGACCTATTACACTTCCTTACTTGAAGCAAATTGCTCAGGCAGTTGACCATCTTGGGTTTGAGGGAGCATTACTTCCAACTGGACGGTCTTGTGAAGATGCCTGGGTAGTGGGATCTTCATTAATATCTGCAACGGAAAGAATGAAATTTTTAGTAGCCATTCGTCCAGGTTTAATGTCACCGACTTTGGCAGCCCGGATGGCTGCTTCCTTTGACCGGTTGTCGGGTGGTCGCCTTCTAATCAATGTAGTAACTGGAGGAGATCCTGTCGAATTGGCTGGTGATGGTGTATTTCTGAACCATACGGATCGTTATAGGTTAACAGATGAATTTTTGGATATTTGGAGAGCGGAAATGTCTGGAGAGCAGGTAGATTTTGAAGGGGAGCACTTGAAGGTTGAAGGTGGGAATATTCTGTTGCCTCCGGTACAAAAACCTTACCCTCCACTATACTTTGGAGGTTCATCTGACCCGGCCATTGATATTTCAGGAAAGCATATTGATGTGTATTTAACTTGGGGTGAACCACCAGCACAAGTGGCTGAAAAAATTGAAAAAGTTCGTAAAAAGGCAGCAGAGTACGGCCGCGAAGTTCAATTTGGTATCCGTATGCATGTCATTGTAAGGGAAACAGAAGAAGAGGCTTGGCAGGCAGCAGATGAACTCATTAAATATGTAGATGATGAAATGATTGAAAATTCACAAAAGATTTTCGAACGGTTTGATTCAGTTGGTCAGAAGAGAATGTCCCAACTTCATAACGGCAGTAGGGATTCCCTTGAAATCAGCCCTAACCTATGGGCAGGTGTAGGTCTTGTGCGTGGTGGCGCCGGTACAGCATTAGTCGGAAGCGCAGAGAACGTTGCTGCACGAATGAAAGAGTATGAGGAAATTGGGGTAGAATCCTTTGTTTTATCTGGCTATCCTCATTTAGAAGAAGCATACCGAGTGGCGGAACTGCTATTCCCTATACTCCCTGTTGAACAGCTGCAAGGTCCCGTGTCAAAAGCTACGAGTCCATTTGGAGAAATATTAGCCAACAACCACTACCCTACAAAAGGAAGTGAAAATAAACATGAAGAAAAAGTTAAACAAGTTCAATAAGTTCCCTTTCATAACGTGGCTTGTACCTGTTTTTCTACTGGTAGCTTGGCAGTTGCTGTCATTGTGGGGCATTCTGTCGGATCAGATATTACCTGCCCCGACTGAAGTACTTAAAGCAGGCATTGCTTTATTGAAAACAGGAGAACTTATAGGCTATATCGGCATCAGTGCCCAGCGTGCCTTTATTGGCTTTTTGATTGGTGGGATTATTGGTTTTGTACTTGGTATGTTAAATGGGCTTTCATCCATTGCAGAAACATTATTCGATACTTCGCTTCAGATGTTGCGAAACATCCCACATTTAGCCTTGATTCCGCTCGTAATTCTTTGGTTTGGTATTGAGGAAGAAGCAAAAATATTCCTAGTTGCCTTAGGAGTTCTATTCCCGATCTATTTAAATACGTTTCATGGTGTGAAGTCGGTCGATAAAGGTTTAATTGAAGCGGCGAAGGTTTATGGGTTAAGTGGTTTTTCTTTATTCTGGAACGTGATTCTCCCTGCAGCTTTTCCATCCATTTTAGTGGGCATCCGCTTTTCGCTTGGAATTATGTGGGTCACATTAATAGTCGCGGAAACGATATCCGCCAATTCTGGAATTGGGTATATGGCTATGAATGCCAGGGAATTCATGAGAATGGATATCGTTGTACTCAGTATTCTCTTATATGCTCTATTAGGGAAAATATCAGATGTTTTTGCCAAGGTAATAGAAAAAAGATGCTTGAAATGGCATCCATCATACCAATGAGGAGGCCTTTTATATGAAAAGTGGAAGTTCATTGGAGCTGCAGAATATTAGGAAGGATTTTGGAGGCTTTGAAGTTTTAAAGGGAATAGACCTTACTTTTAAAAAAGGGGAATTCGTAGCTATTGTCGGCAAGAGTGGATGCGGGAAAAGTACCTTACTACGTCTTGCGGCAGGCCTGGATGAACCAACGGACGGGAAGGTACTGGTGGATGGCGAATTATTAAACGGACTGAATCGATCATCCCGCACGATGTTTCAGGATGGGAGGCTTTTCCCTTGGAAAAAAATTCTCAAAAATGTTGGTGTTGGTTTAAAAGGGGATTGGAAGCCAAAAGCTATGGAGCTACTAGAGCAGGTGGGGCTGGCAGACCGAGCATATGAATGGCCATCGGTTCTATCGGGAGGGCAGAGGCAAAGGGTTGCCTTAGCTAGGGCATTGGTGAACGAACCTGACATTCTTCTTTTGGATGAACCATTAGGGGCGCTGGACGCTTTGACAAGAATCGAGATGCAAAGGTTAATTGAAGAATTATGGAGAAAAAGAGACTTTACTGCCTTACTCGTTACACATGATGTGGAAGAAGCGGTTACGCTGGCTGACCGGGTCATATTAATTGAAGAAGGCAAAGTGGTTATGAATAAGGAAATTAATCTACCGAGGCCACGGAAAAAGGACAATATTCTTTACTCATCCTTGGCTGGCCAAATTCTTAATAGAGTCATGCAAGTTGAGGATCAGGTAGAAAAAAAGGCGATTCATGCATAAAGTCTGTAATTGAAAAACCTGTGATAAATACTGAAAGGAGTGAGGAAAAAAGAATTCCATTCGATACTTTTCTTTGTTTATCATACGTTTAAGTTCATATTAGAGCTTTCTGTCATTCCTTTCATGTTTAATACACCGCTATTTAGGGAACTGTTAATTATAGTGAACCTGTAATTAATATTTTAGGAAGGCGGAGGATGTATGAGTAATTTATTAGCTGCAAAAGAACGTACGGATTTAAAACACTCTAATTTAAGGAACTTGAGAGAAAGCGGAGAAATCCCGGCTATTGTATATGGTAATCAAAACGGCAATACGGCCATCTCAGTCAATAATATTGAACTTCAAAAAACAATGAAAGAAATAGGACGAAATGGTATTATTTCTCTTGACTTGAATGGAACTGAATTTAAAGTTATGCTCTCTGATTATCAAAAGGATCCGATAAAGAATTTCATTTATCATGCTGACTTTTTAATTGTAGATATGTCTGCTCAATTACAGGCACAAGTACGCATCAACCTTACCGGTGTCTGTAAAGGGGTGAAAGACGGTGGTGTTCTACAGCAGTCTCTTCATGAAGTAACGGTTACGGCTAAGCCTAATGATATTCCTGAATCCATTAATGTTGATGTTACTGAGCTTCAGGTCGGCGATACAATCTACATATCTGACATTCAAACAAATCAGCAAGTTACAATTAACAACGATGGTGAAGAAGTCGTTGCCTCCGTATTGGCGCCTCGTCAGGAAGAGGAAATTAGTACAGGTGAACAGCAAGATGGCGGTATTCCTCTAAATGAAGAAGGCAGGGAGACTAAGGCTTCACCAGAGTCATGATGCCGGGATTAAACAAGTAAGTCATGGTATAATAGGCGTAGCTCTTAATGAGTTACGTCTTTTCTACTTCTGGATGCGTCCATTTACATCTGGTAACTATTAGGGATTGATTTCTTTAAATAGAGTTTATTTCTAATTAGTTCTCCGGTCGCTTGCAGGTAAGCTTGAAATTGAGGTACTATTTTTCTAAGGTCATTCTGATCTTAGAATTTTCGTCCACACGTAACTCCCTAAATATCGGTAATGACGGAGTGTGAATCATGAAAATTATTGTAGGGTTAGGGAACCCAGGTAAACAATATGAAAAAACACGGCATAACGTCGGTTTTGAAGTAATAGATGAGTTATCTAAAAAGTGGTCGATCTCACTCGACCAAGCCAAGCATAAGGGAATCTATGGTGTAGGAATGGTACGGGGAGAAAAGATTTTATTACTTAAGCCGCTAACCTACATGAATTTATCAGGTGAATCGATTTCGGCTGTTATGCATTTCTTTAAGGTGGAAATAGCGGATGTGGTTATTATATATGATGACCTCGATTTACCGCCAGGAAGAATCCGTCTTCGTCAAAAAGGAAGTGCAGGCGGTCATAATGGAATAAAATCTACAATTTCTCATTTGGGTACACAAGATTTTAACCGAATTAGAATAGGTATCGGTCGCCCGATCGGCCATGTTCCGGTACCTGACTATGTATTGGGGCGTTTCTCCCAAGAAGAATGGAATCATGTCGGGGCTACGATTGAAAAAAGCGCCGCTTCTTGTGAAGCATGGTTGGAAAAACCATTTATACAGGTCATGAACGAATATAACCAATAAGCTAAGAGTAGATATAAGTAAAGAATAAAATCTTTCGCTGAATAAATCCCCCTTACTTTTGTACATACTAACACTATTACAAAATAGGGGGTTACCAAATGGCTCTCCATTATCGTTGCCGACATTGTGGAACTAAGCTGGGTTCTATCGAGGCACACGCACTGAGTACGGAGCAGTTAGGTTTTAATAAACTTACTGATGAAGAGCGTCAAGAGATGATCGTTTATGATTCTGAGGGAGATATGCATGTGAGGGCGATATGTGAAGATTGTCATGAATCGCTGCAAAGAAACCCTGAATTATATGAAAGCGATTATATTATTCATTAGCGGGAGAGGGCTTTGGACAAAATCCAAAGCATTTTTCCGTTTGTTTTGTTTTAAAGATATGAAGATAGAGAATGAGCCAGTTAATAAAGAGAGACCTTGGCTGAATATGCCAGGTTAAAAATACAAGGACTTGAAACAGTTTTCGCACGTTAAGAGAGGAGGGACAGATTGTGAATGGATTGCAAAACTTATTCTCCAAACAAGATGATGTTCATTCGTTAATAGCCGGCATTGATGAGGGACTTAAGGAACAAATAGTATCTGGTCTAACAGGTTCTTCGAGATCACTTCTGCTGGCGGCCGTATATGAAAAGACGAACAGGCCGATTTTATTAGTAACCCATAATTTATTACAAGCACAAAAATTCCATGAGGATTTATCCAGTTTTATCCCAGAGGATGAACTATATATTTATCCCGCCAATGAGTTAATTGCTGCTGATTTGAGTGTGGCCAGTCCTGAATTAAGAGCCCAACGTGTAGAGGCATTGAATTTTTGGACGGAGGGCAAGAAAGGGATTGTCATTGCGCCTATTCCTGGGGTTCGCCGTGTGCTTCCTCCAAAGGATATTTGGAAGAGGCATCAGCTTACTTTTAAAATAGGGGAAGAAATTGAACTTGACCCAACGCTTAATAAATTTATTGCAATGGGCTATAACCGGGCGGAAATGGTTGCCTCTCCAGGAGAATTCAGCATTCGGGGCGGTATCATCGATATATATCCGATTACGGAACCTAATCCAATGCGAATTGAGTTATTTGATACGGAAATAGATTCCATTAGAACCTTTTCTACGGAAGATCAGCGATCAATTGAGAAGCTCCAAAAAGTGACAATCGGTCCGGTTAGTGAGGCCTTGCTAGAAGAAAGGCACATTGAAAGAATTATATCGAAACTCGAGAGCGGATTAAGTAAAAGTTTGAAAAAGCTTAAAGATGAAAAAACAAAGGAACAATTGGTTCAAACGATCAGCTCTGAACTTGAACAGCTGAAAATGGGGAATAAGCCCGACCAAATCTTTAAATACTTAAGTTTAGCTTATGAGAAACCCGCTAGTTTAATAGACTATTTACCTGTAAATGGCTTAGTTTTCTTAGATGAAATCAGTAGAATCCAGGAAATCAATGATTCTTTGGAAAAGGAAGAGGCAGGATGGTATACCGAACTTTTAAGTCAGGGGCAGATTATCCATGATATTAAATTGGCTCATCCCATGCATGAATTAATTATGAAATCAAACAGGCCGTTTGTGTATCTTTCATTATTTTTACGGCATGTACCGCATACAAATCCTCAGAATATCCTGAATTTTGCCAGTAAACAGATGCAAAATTTCCACGGGCAGATGAACGTGTTTAAAACTGAACTGGAACGTTGGAAAAAAGGAAAGTATACAGTCGTTATACTAGGCCAGGATGATGAACGGGTGAAAAAGCTGCATTCGATTTTAGCGGATTATGATATTGAAGCAGCAGAGCTTTTTGATGCGAACAGTATTCTTCCGGGGAAAGTACAGATTTTACGCGGCAGCCTTAACAGTGGCTTTGAATTACCTATGCAAAAATTTAGTATTATTACGGAAACGGAATTATTTAATAAGAAATCTAAAAAATCAATTCGCAGGCAGAAACTATCGAATGCGGAACGAATAAAGAGTTATTCCGAACTGAAAATCGGTGACCATGTCGTTCATGTTAACCATGGTATCGGGAAATATTTGGGGATTGAAACGCTAACCATCAATGGAGTTCATAAGGATTATCTACATATCCGGTATCAGGCGGATGACAAGCTGTATGTACCAGTTGACCAAATTGATCTTGTCCAAAAATATGTCGGTTCCGAAGGCAAGGAGCCGAAGCTTTACAAATTAGGCGGGACGGAATGGAAACGTGTTAAAAGCAAGGTTCAATCATCTGTTGAGAATATTGCGGATGATTTAATCAAGCTGTATGCAGAAAGGGAAGCGGCAAAGGGTTATGCCTTTTCACCTGATGGGGATATGCAGAGGGAATTTGAAACATCATTCGCTTATAACGAAACAGAAGATCAACTGCGTTCTATTGTAGAGATTAAAAAAGATATGGAACGTGAAAGGCCAATGGATCGTTTATTATGTGGTGATGTCGGTTATGGGAAGACAGAGGTAGCTATTCGCGCTGCTTTTAAAGCTATTATGGATGGCAAGCAGGTTGCTTTTCTCGTTCCAACCACTATTCTTGCCCAACAGCATTTTGAAACATTGAGAGAGCGTTTTCAGGACTATCCCATTTCGATTGGGCTTATGAGTCGTTTTCGGACGAAAAAGCAGCAAACGGAAACGATAAAGGGATTAAAAGCTGGAACGGTGGATATCGTTGTGGGTACGCACAGAATTTTATCCAAAGATATTGTGTATCGAGACTTAGGTTTGCTTATTATTGATGAAGAACAGCGGTTTGGCGTAACGCATAAGGAAAAAATCAAACGCTTAAAAACCAATGTCGATGTATTGACTTTGACAGCGACGCCAATTCCAAGGACTCTCCATATGTCTATGCTTGGCGTGCGGGATTTGTCTGTCATCGAAACACCTCCAGAGAACCGTTTCCCAATCCAAACGTATGTAATGGAGTATAATGGCTCGCTGGTAACAGAAGCGATTGAGCGAGAATTGGCAAGGGATGGTCAGGTTTATTTTCTTTATAATCGGGTAGAAGATATAGCAAGAAAAGCAGAAGAAATTTCTATGTTGGTGCCAGATGCCCGCGTCACATATGCACATGGGCAAATGTCTGAGCAGGAACTAGAAGCTGTTATGTTTGGATTTTTAGAAGGCGAATACGATGTTTTAGTAAGTACAACCATTATAGAGACCGGTGTGGATATCCCAAATGTCAATACGCTTATTGTGAATGAAGCAGATAGAATGGGACTTTCCCAGCTTTATCAACTGCGTGGTCGTGTGGGGCGATCCAATCGGGTAGCATATGCATTCTTTACTTACAGAAAAGATAAAGTTTTGACGGAAGTAGCAGAAAAACGTCTCCAATCCATTAAGGAATTTACAGAATTGGGATCAGGGTTCAAAATTGCGATGCGTGATTTATCCATCAGGGGAGCTGGGAATATACTAGGAGCTCAACAACATGGCTTCATCGATTCAGTCGGTTTTGATTTGTACTCTCAAATGCTGAAAGAAGCTGTAGAGGCGAAACGTAATGATCAACCAGTTGAAGAAAAGTCCTCACTTGAAATTGACGTTGAAGTAGATGCGTATATCCCTGATGCCTATATAGCGGATGGACATCAGAAAATCGAAATGTATAAAAGATTCAGAGGCATTACTTCTCTAGAAGAAGTGGAAGAATTACAAGATGAAATGCTCGATCGGTTCGGTGAATACCCTGATGAAGTCGCCTATTTATTTCTAATTGCTGAAATGAAGGTGTATGCTGAAAAAGCTGGAATTGAAAGCATTAAGCAATTGAAGCAGGAAATCAGCATTCTTCTCAGGGAAAAAGTAAGTAGCGGCGTAGATGGACAAAAGGTATTTGAGCTAGGATCAAAGTACGGCCGTATGGTTGGCTTTGGTATGGATGGCAATCGAATGAAGCTTGTCTTACACATTAAAGGTGTAGAACAAAGCAAGTGGTTAGACATCCTCTTTGAGATGGCTAAAGGCTTACAACATGTAAAAAAAGAAATTCAAGCAACAAAAAATTAAAGAAAATGATTGTCTTTTTGAAGTTGTCTGTTTTTAAGATGTTTTGGTAAAAAAGTGTATCAAAAAGAAAAATTTTTTCAAAGTGCATAGAACTTACCATTAGAAAAATACTAAGTACAATAGCTGGTGTTGATTTTGCTACGAAAAGAGGATTTATCAAATCAATTAGAGGAAAGTGAGGCAACATTAGATGAAAGCAACTGGTATCGTTCGCCGAATTGATGATTTAGGAAGAGTTGTCATCCCGAAAGAAATTCGAAGGACTCTCCGCATTCGTGAAGGTGATCCATTAGAGATTTTTGTGGACAGAGATGGAGAAGTCATCTTAAAGAAATACTCTCCTATTAGTGAATTAGGCGATTTTGCAAGAGAATATGCAGAAGCACTTTATGATAGCCTTGGAAACCCAGTTATGATCTGTGACCGGGATACTTACATTGCAGTGGCAGGTGGATCTAAAAAAGAATACTTAAATAAAAGTGTTAGTGAACTAGTAGAAAAAATTATGGAAGAAAGAAATCCCGTACTGGAATCTCCAAATGGACAGATTTCCTTCGTGGATTCGAATGATGAAGAGATTCAATCATATACAGCAGCTCCAATCATTGCGAGTGGTGACCCGATTGGTGCCGTCTTGATTTTCTCTAAAGAAGGAACATTAGGTGAAGTGGAACAGAAATCGGTTGAAACAGCAGCAAGTTTCCTAGCTAGACAAATGGAACAATAGGTTAGGACATGCCATTATATTTTTGGATGTAAAAAGGGCAGCAATCGCTGTCCTTTTTGTCTTTTAATAAAGACAAAAAATATAGAGGAACATTTAAAGCAGGGAGGTCCAAGCCTCTTTGTGGACATTGGAAAATCATTAACAGTATGGTTAACCTATGAAAAACAACCACTCAATTATGCTATAATTACTACCACATATGAGTGAAAAGGGGAAAAAAAATGGCTGCAAAGCCTTACAAAACTTCAAAAGAACTTTTCAGGGGTGCGTTAATCCTAAGTGCAGCCGCGATTATCGTAAAGATTTTGAGTGCGGCCTATCGCATTCCTTATCAAAACATAGCTGGGGATATCGGGTTTTATATCTATCAGCAGGTATATCCGTTTTATGGGGTTGCTTTAACGCTCTCTACACTAGGCTTCCCGGTTGTCATATCTAAACTAATTGCAGAACGGGAGTCTTCTAAAAATAGTTTTGCGGTTAAAGATATTTTATTGACCTCGTTTGTCGTCTTATGTTCGATAGGGATTATGATGTTTATTGCACTGTTCCTAGGGGCAGAATGGATTGCCGGGATGATGAAAGATCCTCAACTATCAGGTCTGCTGAAAATCATTGCTTTTTCCTATTTATTAATGCCGTTTTCTTCTGTTTTAAGGGGCTACTTCCAAGGAATAAACGACATGATCCCTACAGCAAGTTCGCAGGTCGCTGAACAATGTATCCGGGTTTTAACAATACTGGTGTTGTCTACTCTATTGGTGTATTGGGATTACTCTGATTATGATGTCGGTAAGGGAGCAGTCTTTGGTTCGATTACGGGTGGCATAACAGGACTGGTACTGCTTTTTGTTTTCGTTTTCTTAAGAGAAGAACGGAAGCTTTTTCCCCAAATGAAAATCAAACCGGCAATTTTCATCAGGATTTCCAAAGCTTTGATCTTTCAAGGTTTGGCTTTTTGCATCACGGGCCTTATTCTAATCTTGTTTCAGTTCGTTGATTCACTGCACCTGTATTCTCTTTTAAGGGAAACGGGGATGGGAGAAATAGAAGCAAAAGAATGGAAAGGGGTTTATGACCGTGGACAGCCCTTACTTCAGCTAGGGACAGTCGTGGCGAACTCTTTTGCTTTGGCACTTGTACCAGTTATTGCTGGATTCGTTCAGAGGAGAAATAAACAGGAATTACTTAATAAGATAAAATTAGCACTGCGTGTAAGTGCGACTATCGGAATGGCGGCAGCTATCGGGTTGGTAGTAACAATGAAACCGGTCAATTATATGCTGTTTACTGACGATAAGGGGACAATTACTTTAGCAATTTTCTCCTTATCGATATTATTTACATCGCTCATTATGGCGAAAGCGGCAGTTATTCAAAGTTTAGGGTATTCGATTGCCCCGGTGATCATTACGATTGTAGGGGTATGCAGCAAATGGGCGTTGAACCTTGTTCTTGTGCCCCGTTATAAAATTGCAGGGGCAGCCTCAGCAACAGTACTTGCCTTTATAATCATGACTGTATTGTTTTATATAGTATTGAAAGTACATATAAAAAAACCTTTAATTGAAAAGAAGCAGCTGTATATAATTTTAAAGAGTACGGTCTACATGGGCACATCAGTTCTGCTATTCAACACCGTATTTCAAGTGGTGTTGCCAGATGAAAGCCGACTGTTAGCTACAATTCAGGCATTGATTGGTGTGGGAATTGGTGCAGTTGTTTTTGTTATGGCAGTCATTCGGGCAGGTTTATTTAGTCAGGAAGAACTTTCCTTTATACCTGTAGGGTCAAAGTTTAAACGATTTATCATAACGAATAGGAGTAAATGAAATCATGAATGAGATTACTATAATAGGACTCGGGGCAGGCGATTTAGACCAGCTTCCATTTGGGATTTATAAAAAATTAACAAAGACAAAAGAATGCTTCGTCCGGACGATAGATCATCCGGTGATCCGAGATTTAACAATTGAAGGAATTAAGTTCACTGCTTTTGACAAGGTATATGAAAAACACGATCAATTTGAAGAGGTATACGAAGAAATTTCAGAAGCATTATTACAAGAAGCTGTAAATCGTTCTGTTCTGTACGCGGTTCCAGGGCATCCAATGGTTGCAGAAAAAACAGTCCAACTCTTGCTAGAGAAAGGTCCAGCTAGAGGCATTGCTATTAAGCTAGAGGGAGGACAAAGTTTTCTTGACCCGTTATTTCAGGCCGTTCAAATTGACCCAATTGAAGGATTTCAGCTTCTAGATGGAACTGCTCTTTCACCAGATGACCTGCATATTAGACAGCATATGATAATCGGGCAGGTGTATGACGCGTTCAGTGCGTCCAATGTGAAGTTGACTTTGATGGAAAAGCTTCCAGATGACTACGAGGTATATATCGTTACAGCGGCAGGCAGTAGCCAGGAAAAAGTAACAAAATGTGCACTTTATGAACTGGACCGCCAAATGGAGTTAAGTAACTTAACGAGTGTCTATGTGCCACCCGTTAAAGAAGATGCATTACAGTATCGTGAATTTTCTAAGTTGCGACAGATTATCGCGGAACTGAGGGGACCTGACGGATGTCCTTGGGATAAGAAACAAACTCATCAAAGCTTGAAGAAATATCTAATAGAAGAGGCATACGAACTTATTGATTCCATTGATGCCGAGGACGATGAGGGCATGATTGGTGAACTAGGGGACGTACTCCTTCAAGTGATGCTTCATGCGCAAATCGGAGAGGATGAGGGCATGTTCACAATAGATGATGTGATCGAAGGAATTACAGCAAAAATGGTTCGACGCCACCCTCATGTGTTCGGAGATATAGAAGTGACCGGTGAAGAAGATGTTTTAGTGAACTGGCAGAAAATCAAGGAAGAAGAAAAAGGAAGCGAGAAAAGTGTTCCACAATCCATTCTAGATGGTATAGAAAAATCGCTGCCAAACTTACTTCGTGCTGAGGAGTATCAAAAAAGGGCTGCGAAGGTCGGATTTGACTGGGATGAGGTTTCCGAAGCGTGGAAAAAGGTTAAAGAAGAAGTGCAGGAACTTGAAGATGAGATACTGAATCCGAATCCGGATATCAACCGGATCAAATCCGAATTGGGAGACCTCTTTTTTGCGATTGTCAACATTTCGCGCTATTATGACATACAAGCAGAAGAAGCTGTCTATAAAGCAAACCAGAAGTTTCACCAGCGTTTTACATATATCGAAGAGCGTATTCAAAGGGAAGACAAGAAGTTTTCTGATTATACATTAGAAGAACTGGATTCATATTGGGATGAGGCAAAAGCTAAAGGACTTTAATTAAAGGAGAGAATTGTATGTCGATGAGATTAGATAAATTCTTAAAAGTATCAAGGTTGATTAAGCGCCGCACTCTTGCTAAAGAAGTAGCGGATAAAGGGAGAATTACAATTAACGGCCAACAGGCTAAAGCAAGCTCGAATGTAAAAGATGGTGATGAATTAACCGTACGTTTTGGTCAAAAGCTAGTCACGGTACGCGTTGACAAAATTCAAGAAACAACGAAAAAAGAAGCTGCTGCCGATATGTATACAATCGTAAAAGAAGAAAAGCTAGCAGAGGAGTAAGGACAGGCTTTGTTCTAATTTCTCTCTTACGGACATACACTTGTACAAAATCAGTGGTACTGTGAGGGATGAAAAAATGAGCCAATATATTGATCCGAATGCTGGTTACACAAAGGGAACAATCCAAGAGCATGATGTAACGATGAAAGGCCGCCGTTTATTGGATATTACCGGAGTAAAACAAGTGGAAAGCTTTGATAATGAAGAATTTTTGCTTGAAACGTCAATGGGCTTCTTATCTATACGTGGTCAGAACTTGCAAATGAAGAATTTAGACGTCGATAAAGGGATTGTTTCAATCAAGGGGAAGATTTTTGACCTTGTATATTTAGATGAGCAATCCGGGGAGAAAGCTAAAGGCTTCTTTGGCAAGCTGTTCAAATGACCTTAACGATCCAATTTTATACGTTGCTTGCGATGATAGGCATGGGCAGTTGTTTTGGAGCTGCCCTCGATACGTATAACCGGTTTCTGAAGCGTTCAGTAAGGAAGAGGTGGATTGTCTTCCTCCATGATTTTCTTTTCTGGATTATTCAGGGTCTCCTTATTTTTTATGTTTTGTTTTTAGTGAATGAAGGAGAGTTTCGCCTATATTTGTTTTTGGCCTTATTATGCGGTTTTTCAGCATATCAAGCACTTTTTAAAGGAGTCTATCAACGTTTTTTAGAGTTTTTGATTTTACTGGTAATAAAGGTGGTCAGATTTTTAACTAAATCGGTTCAAATGCTGATATTTCTTCCGATAAAATGGGTAATAGTTACTGCAATTTCCATCATCATAGGTATGGGCAGATTTGTTTTAGTCCTTTTAAAATGGATAGGGAAAATAATTCTCTTTATTTTAAATGTTTTCTGGAAACCTTTAAAATGGATACTGACAAGGATATGGAATTTATTGCCGGTTTTTGTTACAAAAAACGTCGGGAAGTTTTATAATAAAGGAAAAGGGATTTTATTGAAAATAAAGAATTCTATAGTTAGCATGGTAATTAGATGGAGAACTAAAAAGAAATGAGGAGTGATAAAACATGAGTAGCCTTCGGAAGAGGAAAGTGGCAAAAATAGAAAATCCCTACGTCGCTCTACAAGAGAAAAAAGTACAAACTGTTGAAAAAAAGAAGCGTGGTCTTATGCGTAGATTAACACTGTATTCAGTTTTCGCCGCTATCTTTTTGATTTTGGCTGTTTCCACCCTCATTACGCAAAATGTTGCACTAGATGAAAAAGTACAGCAGAAAGAAAAATTAGAAGTAAAGTTAGCTAAATTGGAAAAAGGTGAAACCCTTCTTAAAGAAGAAATTGTAAAACTCAATGATGATGACTATATTGCTAAAATCGCAAGACGAGATTATTTCTTATCGGACAATGGTGAAATCATTTTTAATCTTCCAAAAGCAAAGGAAGATAGCGACTAATATTGACACTGTTTTTTTACTTTCGTTATAATATAGTGTGAAGAGATTTTTAACATTTCTAAGGAGGAACATTTTTTTTATGTCAATCGAAGTAGGCAGCAAGTTACAAGGTAAAGTAACAGGCATAACTAATTTTGGTGCATTTGTAGAGCTCCCTCAAGGTTCAACAGGTCTTGTCCATATCAGTGAAGTAGCAGATAACTATGTTAAAGATATTAATGATCACTTAAAAGTGGGCGATACAGTTGAAGTGAAAGTCATCAATGTAGAGAAAGATGGCAAAATTGGCTTGTCCATTAAAAAAGCAATAGACCGTCCTGAAGGCGAGCAAAAACCTGCATACACACCACGTCCGCGCCAAGGAAGAGGGAATGACAACCGTTCCAAAGACTTCCGCTCAAAAGGTAGTAGTTTCCAACCCAAGGAAAACTTTGAGCAAAAAATGGCTAAATTCTTAAAAGATAGCGAAGACCGCTTAACAACCCTTAAACGTAGCACTGAAACAAAACGGGGAGGTCGAGGAGGAAGACGCGGATAAAACTGCTGCTGAAAATAATAGATTAGCAACTTTTCCTGTGAAATTATTCATAGTGTAGATAAAGGCAAGCTTGCTGGCTTGTCTTCTTTTATATATATATAGGTGTTTCTCTTATTAGATTCGCCTTCAATACCAATAAAAAAAAGCGCCTCATGTACACTTTCTCGATTGAGTGTACTGAGGCGCTTTTTTTATATGAGATGACCCGTACGGGATTCGAACCCGTGGCCGTGAAAGNTATTAAAAGATAGCGGCAGAGGGGATCGAACCCCCGACCTCACGGGTATGAACCGTACGCTCTAGCCAGCTGAGCTACGCCGCCATAATGGTAAGTGCTACTGAAGCACAAGTTATATCTTACATTCGTGAGGGAAGATTGTCAACAAAAAAAAGAAAGATTGTCGGTTTCCATCTTTTAAAGATATATTCGTGTTATTTTCCACAAAAATAACCTAAAAACTTTGCTTTTCCTTAAAAAAAAAAGAACGCCTGTTTCTGTATTTTAAAAAAAGGTATAAAAACCTGTATACAAATGATTGTTCAAGGAGAATTACGTCGAACGTTTTTCATTTGCGCTTTTAAAATTCTGACAAAAAAATGGTTAAGCCCTCTATATAATAAAAATCACTAATATGAATGGGGTGTTGAAATGGAAAAAGTAGAAAGACCTATGATGGAACCGCTTGGGGATGTTCAGTTAAAAGAAGCAAAGGAGGGAGCCATCAATTGGATCCAACAGCTGCAAACGAAAACAGATGATATCTTTATAAAGAAAGGTATCTCTTTAGCCATTATCGGTTTTTTATTAGGACGAGCATTAATTCTTTCACAGTTAGCACCATTTGGGCTTCCGTTTTTCGCAGCCGTTTTTCTCATGAGACGTGACCGAGCTCCACTCGCACTGTTTGGCTTAATCGCTGGGGGGCTCACCGTTCACTATTCTAATAGTTTAGTCATCTTTACATCGGCGTTCCTGCTTCTCTTATTTCATAAAATCAAGAAGCCGGCCGTAGAAGGGCAATTTAAGACGATGTCGATGTACGTCTTTGCTTCACTCTTCCTGGTAAACCTGGCCGAGCAATATCTTGTGTTTCGAACGATTCAGCTGTACGACCTGATGATGATAGGAGTAGAGGCGGGGCTCGCCATGATTTTAACCTTAATTTTCATACAGTCCATCCCGCTGCTATCAATACGGACAAAGTCACAATCATTAAAGACAGAAGAGATCGTCAGCATTATCATTCTACTCGCGTCGGTGATGACCGGAACAATTGGGTGGATGATATATGACCTGTCACTCGATCATATATTTTCACGATACCTTGTCCTCCTATTCGGGCTGGCGGGAGGGGCCGCCATAGGCTCCACTGTAGGTGTCGTTACCGGATTAATATTCAGCTTAGCGAGTATAGCCAGCCTTTATCAAATGAGCCTTCTCGCTTTTTCAGGCCTGCTCGGTGGTTTGTTGAAGGAGGGTAGGAAGATAGGGGTTGCGGCAGGCCTGTTAATTGCTACGTTACTAATAGGGCTATACGGAGAGGGAACTAATAATATTATGGTTACCCTCTATGAATCACTTATAGCTGTGGTGTTATTTATTTTAACACCATCTTCAATAATCAATAAAATAGCAAAGCATATACCCGGGACCGTAGAGAACTCGGATGAACAGCAACAGTATGCCCGGAAAGTGAGGGACGTTACCGCCCAAAGAGTGGAACAATTCTCTCATGTATTTGAGGCGCTCTCAAATAGCTTTTCCCAAATAGATGAACGAGGAAGATTGGAGGAAGATGAGAAAGAGTTCGATTATTTTTTAAGTAATGTAACTGAAAAAACGTGCCAAATCTGCTTTAAAAAGGAACAATGCTGGGCTAAAAACTTTAATACAACCTATGACGGTATGCAGGAGATTATGCTTCAATTAAGTGAAAATAATGGACAGCTCCCCCAAAAAACTTCAAAAGAATGGGGGAAATACTGTAGTCGTGGGCCGCAGGTCATTGGGGCAATTTCTCAGGAACTTACTTACTTTGAAGCAAACCAAAAGTTAAAAAGGCAGGTGAAAGAAAGCAGGAAGCTAGTGGCGGACCAACTGCGTGGAGTTTCTGCAGTGATGGATGATTTCGCGAAAGAAATTCAAAGGGAAAGGAAGAATCATCATTTACACGAGGAATCCATTATGGAGGCCATTCAGGATTTTGGCCTGCATATCGGTTATGTGGAAATATACAGCCTTGAACAGGGAAGTGTTGATATAGAGATGAGTGTCCCATACTGCCAAGGCAGAGGGGAATGTGAGAAGTTGATTGCACCTATGCTTTCCGACATTTTAGGAGAAACGATTGTTGTCCATTCCGAAGAGTGTGCAACTTATCCAAACGGGCAATGTGAGGTGATATTTAGGTCAGCAAAAAAATTCACGGTCGAAACGGGTGTGGCTCATGCTGCCAAGGGGGGAGGGCTTGTTTCAGGAGATAGTTATACGACCATGGAAATTGGTTGCGGCAAATTTGCAATAGCCATTAGTGATGGGATGGGTAATGGGGAAAGGGCCCATTTTGAAAGCACCGAGACTTTGAAGCTGCTACAAAAATTTTTACAATCGGGAATAGAAGAAAAAATAGCCATTAAATCCGTAAACTCCGTATTATCCCTTCGCACGACCGATGAAATATTTTCAACTCTTGATCTGGCAATGATTGATCTTCAGGATGCAAAGGCTAAGTTTTTAAAAATATGTTCGATACCAAGTTTCATTAAAAGGGGGGATAAAATCATTAAAATTGAATCAAGTAACCTGCCGATGGGTATCATCCAGGATTTCGATGTTGATGTCGTATCCGAGGAGCTAAAGGCAGGGGATATTTTAATAATGATGAGTGATGGGGTATTCGATGGTCCCTCACATGTGGAAAATATCGAGTTCTGGCTTAAACGAAAAATCAAGGAAATGGAGACAGACGACCCACAGGAAATATCTGATTTAATATTAGAAGAGGTCATTCGAACAAAAGGGATCATAGATGATGATATGACAGTGGTAACCTCAAAAATTAAACATAATACACCGAAATGGGCATCCATCCCTGTTTCACCAAAACGGAAAAAGGCTCAGTAACGAGAAATCTTTCCATAAATTAAGATAAGGAGGTCTTCTACAAACGAGGTGTTATGTTGGCAGCTATGTAAAGAAATAGTTGGATAACTCTATGGATCCCCTGCAAAAGTGTATAAGAAATGTGACTTGGTAGTGCGTGTTTTTGGTGTATAAATTATCCCCTTTTAGTCAATTATGGTAATAGATTGAATGGAAGGGAGAGCCAAACATGAAAGCAGGAACATTAAGACAGGTTTTGCTTATTACCGACGGCTGTTCAAATCATGGTGAGGAGCCGGCTGCTATGGCTGCTTTAGCACGGGAGCAAGGCATAACCATCAATGTCATAGGTGTCATGGAAAATGATGTGATAGATGAAAAGGGACTTAAAGAAATTGAGAAGATTGCTGGTTCCGGGGGTGGTGTAAGCCAAATTGTCTATGCACAGCAGTTGTCACAAACCGTCCAAATGGTTACCCAAAAGGCAATGACTCAAACCATACAGGGAGTTATTAATCGTGAACTTCAACAAATATTAGGTGATTCAAGAACAATGGAAGATCTCCCTCCGGATAAACGGGGAGAAGTGATGGAGGTGGTTGATGAGCTTGGAGAAACTAGCAAGCTTGAAGTGTTAATTCTTGTCGATACAAGTGCGAGTATGAAACATAAGCTGCCAACTGTAAAAGAATCCTTATTAGATCTTTCCCTAAGTATGAATGCAAGAATGGGTGACAGCCGATTTTCCGTATTCGTATTTCCTGGGAAAAGAAATGATGTGGAAAAGTTGCTTGATTGGACCCCGAACCTTGAAGCTTTGACGGCAACTTTCCCTAAGCTTAGTACAGGTGGGCTCACTCCAACAGGGCCAGCAATTCGTGAAGCTCTATCTTATTTTAATAAAAAACGTTCATTGAGGGGATTGTTATCACATGATGATGAACAATACTTTGAGGAATCAATGTAAACTCCTGCCTGGCAGCTTAATCACTGGAAAGTGGAATAAAAACCGGTACAAAATTATCAAGGAATTGGGGTGTGGCGCTAACGGGATTGTCTATTTGGTGGAAAGTGAAAATCGTCATTATGCGCTTAAGCTCAGTGATAATGGGACGTCTATTATTTCAGAGATGAATATCCTAAAATCCTTTTCCAAGGTCCAGGGGTCTACCCTTGGGCCTTCCTTTTTGGAAGCGGACGACTTTATGGAAACAGGAAAGCAGCTACCTTTTTATGTTATGGAATATATCCATGGACACGATTTTTTGCGTTTTATTGAAAAAAAAGGATCATCGTGGATTGGTGTCTTAATGCTTCAGTTATTAACTAGTTTGTCAGCTTTGCATACAAATGGCTGGGTATTCGGTGATTTAAAACCTGAGAATTTAATAGTGACCTCTCCAGCCTACAAAGTCCGATGTGTAGATGTAGGTGGGACAACCTTGATTGGTAGATCTGTTAAAGAGTTCACCGAGTTCTTCGACAGAGGTTATTGGGGACTTGGGTCAAGAAAGGCTGATCCACAATATGATTTGTTCGCGGTAGCGATGATAATCATCAATTCTGCCTATCCTGCACGTTTTCACAAGAAAGGGGAGGGGTATAGGCAGCTTATCGACTTGATTAAGCAGAAAAAGGAATTACACCCATATAGAAAGATGCTAGATAAAGCACTACTCGGGAAGTATGATTCAGCATTACAAATGCGGGAGGACCTAGTTACTATGCTAAGTAATCAAAATCATTTAAAGAAAAAGCCCTCGAGTCAAGCTGCGACAAGGCAAGCTACAACGAGACAAGCAAGAAGGTCTCAGAGTCATTCTAAAAAAATGAGGGGAGGTTTTTTTGAAACTTTTTTGCTGGTTGCCATAATATCGATACTCTATGTTCTTTACATATATGAACAGTTGTTATGATATAGTTAAATACGTTACCAACATGGAATATTTGAAACCATTTCATGTTTGAATCGTATAAAATAATACCTGTCCATAAAGAAGGAAGATTGTATGTTAAAGGAAAAAGTTCTTAAGACTATTTATAGAAACGAATTAATTCAGGAAAAGTCGAAGTTGCTCGTAGGTGTTTCTGGGGGTCCTGACTCATTGGTTCTTCTCCATTTTCTAAAGCAAGTTCAACCTCTTTTTCATTACGAGTTAACTGTAGCGAGTGTTGACCATATGTTCCGTGGCGAGGAATCCTACGAAGATTATAAGTATGTCGAACAAATATGTGAACAGTGGGGCATCGTTTTTGAAGGTAGAAGGATCGACGTACCAGCCTATATAGAACAGACAGGAGAAAGCTCCCAATTAACTTCAAGAAAGTTACGTTTTGCTTTCTATGAAGAAATGATGGCTAAACACCAAACCTCCACTCTTGTTTTAGGGCATCATGGAGATGATCAAATTGAAACGGTGCTCATGCGTTTAACAAGAGGGGCGACAGGTAAGGCCAGAGCGGGTATTCCTCTAAAGAGACCTTTTCATACCGGTTATCTTATAAGGCCCTTTCTTGAACTTACCAAAGACGAAATAATTGAATATGCGGGTATTCATAAACTTGAGCCAAGGTATGACCCGAGCAACGAAAAAGATGACTATGTAAGAAACCGTTTTAGACATGAAGTTCTTCCGTTTTTAAAGAAAGAAAATAGAAAGGTTCACGAACATTTTCAACGCTTTAGTGAAGAACTTTATGAAGATGAAGAGTTTTTTCTGAACCTTGTCTCAAGCAAAATGCCTGAGGTTTGGGCTCAACAGGAAAAAGATTATGCAGTAATTCAGATTGATAGGGTTCTGGCGATGCCTAAACCTTTACAAAGAAGAGCGATTCAACTAATATTAAACTATCTTTATTTGGAGAGACCTTCATCGCTTTCAGCATTACATATTGACCAACTTTTAGCTTTGTTTTTAAATCCTCAACCATCTGCAGAATTGCATCTTCCGGAGGGCCTTATTGCGGAAAAATCATATAAAACTTGTACCTTTAGATTTTTTCGGCAAGAAAGCCTAAAATATTCCCTTAAATTACAAATTCCCGGTGAGACTATTCTTCCGAATGGATATAAGATTAAAGCGCACTATATAAAAGAAGAAATTCCCGTTCTTAGAGGAAACTATTCTTTTATTCTTCCCGAATCTGCGGTCCAGTTTCCGCTTACAGTCCGAACTAGGAATGAAGGCGAACGGATGGCAGTTAAGGGATTGGGTGGAAGTAAAAAGTTGAAGGAGATTTTTATTAATGAAAAAATCCCGTTGCTAGAAAGAAATGTATGGCCGGTTATCATCGATCAGGCAGGAACAGTTATTTGGCTTCCTGGCTTGAAAAAATCGAATGTTGAACCGGATATAATTTCTGATGAAACATCTTTAATCTACTTAGAATATAAAAAAGTTTAATTCTTCATAGGGGGCAATTAATTACAATGACCATGCAAAATGACATTGAAAAAGTTTTAATAACTGAGGAAGAACTTCAAAAAAAAATCAGGGAACTTGGAGCACAGCTTGAAGCTGATTACCAAGGTAAGTTTCCGTTGGCTATCGGTGTGCTAAAAGGCGCCATGCCATTTATGTCAGATTTACTAAAACGTGTGGATACACACCTTGAAATGGACTTCATGGATGTTTCAAGCTACGGCAACTCCACTGTATCTTCTGGTGAAGTGAAAATCATTAAAGATCTTGATACATCAGTAGAAGGCCGTGATATTTTAATTATTGAAGACATTATCGACAGCGGTTTGACCCTGAGCTACCTTGCTGAACTTTTCCGTTATAGAAAAGCAAAATCAATTAAAATTGTTACCTTATTAGATAAGCCAACAGGCAGGAAAGCAGATATTACTCCGGACTATTTTGGATTTATCGTACCAGACGCATTTGTTGTCGGATACGGTCTTGATTTTGCAGAAAAATATCGTAATCTCCCGTATATTGGCATATTAAAGCCTGAAATTTACTCGAATTAATAGTACCTGTTTGTAAGAGAAGACCAGATAAAAACAGCGGTGTTAAATTATTGTAATTCATTAATTTTTTATGATAGTATTTACTATAGTTTGTTTACCCGTGGGAGGAGGTAAGGGATGAATCGGATCTTCCGTAATACCATATTTTATTTACTGATCTTTTTGGTCATCATTGGGATTGTAAGCATCTTTAATAATAACAATGAACCAACACAGAAAATGACCCAAGATGAATTCTATAAGCATTTGGAGAGTGGGGACGTTACATCACTAACGATGCAGCCCGAAAGCAGTGTGTTTGAAATCACAGGGAAGCTCAAAGGTTATGAGGAAAACAAATACTTTGTGACGTACGTGCCATTCAGTGAATATTCGCAGAGTCGAATTAATGATGCCGTAACTAAGTTAGGTAAAGACATCATCACTGTTGTACCTCCAGAAAAGACAAGTGGCTGGGTGACATTTTTCACTTCCATTATTCCATTTGTAATCATTTTTATCCTCTTCTTCTTTTTACTTAACCAAGCTCAAGGTGGCGGCGGTGGTCGCGTCATGAACTTCGGGAAAAGTAAGGCGAAATTGTATAATGATGATAAGAAAAAAGTACGCTTCAATGATGTTGCTGGAGCGGACGAAGAAAAGCAGGAACTTGTAGAGGTCGTTGAATTTTTAAAAGATCCTCGCAAATATGCCGAGCTCGGTGCCCGTATTCCAAAAGGAGTACTTTTAGTGGGACCTCCTGGTACAGGTAAAACTTTACTTGCCCGGGCAGTAGCTGGTGAAGCCGGTACTCCTTTCTTCTCAATCAGTGGTTCTGATTTCGTTGAAATGTTTGTAGGGGTCGGTGCATCACGTGTTCGTGATTTGT
This sequence comes from Peribacillus butanolivorans, assembly GCF_001273755.1. Classification (GTDB taxonomy): domain Bacteria; phylum Bacillota; class Bacilli; order Bacillales; family DSM-1321; genus Peribacillus; species Peribacillus butanolivorans. The sequence continues at coordinate 10,298 of NZ_LGYA01000009.1, read as the reverse complement.
TTGAAAATGCTAAGAAAAATGCACCATGTATCATCTTTATTGATGAAATTGATGCAGTAGGACGTCAACGTGGCGCTGGTCTTGGTGGCGGACACGATGAACGTGAACAAACACTAAACCAATTACTTGTAGAAATGGACGGTTTCGGTGGAAATGAAGGTATCATTATTATCGCCGCGACAAACCGAGCTGATGTATTAGATCCGGCACTATTGCGCCCTGGACGTTTTGACCGTCAAATTACGGTTGGCCGCCCGGATGTTAAAGGCCGTGAAGAAGTACTGAAGGTCCATGCACGTAACAAGCCTTTAGCAGAGACTGTTGATTTAAAAGCAATAGCTCAGCGTACACCAGGATTTTCTGGTGCCGATCTTGAAAACTTACTAAATGAAGCAGCTCTTGTAGCAGCCCGTCAAGATAAGAAGAAGATCGACATGTCCGATTTGGATGAAGCCTCGGATCGCGTTATTGCCGGACCTGCTAAGAAAAACCGTGTTATTTCTAAAAAAGAACGGAATATTGTAGCATGGCATGAAGCAGGCCATACTATTATCGGATTGGTTCTTGATGATGCCGAAGTGGTTCATAAAGTTACGATTGTCCCTCGTGGTCAAGCTGGTGGATATGCAGTAATGCTTCCTAAAGAAGATCGTTTCTTCATGACGGAGCCTGAACTAAAAGATAAGATTGTTGGTCTTTTAGGTGGCCGGGTTTCCGAAGAAGTTACATTCGGTGAAGTGAGTACCGGAGCTCATAATGACTTCCAACGTGCAACAGGCATAGCTCGTAGCATGGTTATGGAATATGGTATGAGTAAGCTTGGACCTCTTCAATTCGGTAATTCACAAGGTCAGGTCTTCTTAGGCCGCGATTTCAATAATGATCAAAATTATTCAGATGCAATAGCATATGAAATTGATCTTGAAATTCAACGTATCATTAGAGAAGCATACGAAAGATGTAAGAAAATTCTTACTGAAAATCGTGAAAAACTTGATTTGGTTGCCAAAACCTTGCTTGAAGTAGAAACACTTGATGCTGAACAAATCAAAGGTTTATTCCATAACGGTAAATTGCCAGAACGGGATTATACCGCTCTGAATGGGAATTTAACTACTGATGAGAATGTCAAGGTAAACATCAATACGAAGAAGGAAGAAAAAGAAGCTCTTTTAGATCCATTGGATAAGAGAGGACCTGAGGACCTTGAAGTAACGGAGGAAGGATTGAATACTCCTCCAATCAAAGAAGGAACACCTCAAGATCAGCCGCTTTCCTTCCCGAACGAAGATGACAATAAAAAGTCTTAAGTTGACTAATTCAAAAGGGTATTTCCGCCTCGGAAATACCCTTTTCTTAACCCTTAAATAAATATGTGGGGCTAAGAAAAATAGAGTTGGATTTTTTTACCTATCGAAAAGTTTGACTAATAGCGTGGGAAATAACAGTGTGGTATGATGTGGGAGAATAATTTACCGGAGTGATGATAACGATGATTTTTGTATTGGATGTTGGGAATACGAATACTGTATTGGGCGTATACGATGAAGATATTTTAAAATATCATTGGCGAATTGAGACGAGCCGTAATAAGACAGAAGATGAGTATGGAATGGTCATAAAGTCTTTGCTACAACATGAAGGTCTTTCGTTTGATCAATTCGATGGCATCATCATTTCTTCAGTTGTACCACCAATTATGTTTGCACTTGAACGCATGTGTAAAAAATACTTTGGTATAAAACCGCTTATAGTGGGACCTGGAATAAAAACTGGATTGAATATTAAATACGAAAATCCCCGTGAGGTGGGAGCGGACCGAATTGTTAATGCTGTTGCAGGCATTCAGGAATATGGAAGCCCTCTCATTATCGTGGATTTTGGCACGGCAACGACATATTGCTATATAAATGAGGATAAACAATACATGGGTGGAGCCATTGCCCCGGGTATTAACATTTCTACAGAAGCACTTTATTCAAAAGCAGCCAAGCTTCCAAGAATAGAAATTAATCGTCCTGATGGGATTATTGGGAAAAATACAGTATCCGCTATGCAGGCAGGCATTTTGTATGGGTATGTCGGTCAGGTAGAAGGAATCGTAAACCGAATTAAAGCACAAAGTAATCTAGAGCCAACGGTAATAGCTACTGGCGGACTAGCGACCTTAATTGCTAATGAGTCTACTGTGATTGACGTTGTTGAACCATTTTTGACCTTAAAAGGATTGCAGCTGATTTATAAACGTAATCGTGAGCAAGTGAAGAAATAAAGAAGGAATCACAGCATGGAAGGAGCACAACAAATGAAGGATTATCTAATAAAGGCGTTAGGCTATGAAGGACAGGTTCGGGCATATGCTGTTTCAACAACGGATACCGTAGGAGAAGCTCAGCGACGCCATTATACATGGCCTACTGCTTCCGCAGCCCTTGGGCGTGCAATGACGGCAGGAGTGATGATGGGCGGCATGTTAAAAGGTGAAGAAAAGCTGACGATTAAAATCGAAGGCGGAGGTCCAATTGGATCAATTCTTGTCGACAGTAACGCAAAGGGCGAAGTTCGGGGATATGTGACAAATCCTCAAACCCACTTTGACCTGAATAAACAAGGAAAATTAGATGTCAGTAGAGCGGTTGGTACTGATGGATTGTTGACCATTGTGAAAGATATTGGTCTACGTGATCACTTTTCAGGACAAGTACCGCTTGTATCGGGAGAATTAGGAGAAGACTTCACTTATTATTTTGTAACTTCCGAACAGGTGCCTTCTTCAGTGGGGGTTGGGGTTCTGGTGAATCCGGATAATTCGATACTTGCAGCAGGTGGATTTATCATTCAACTAATGCCTGGTACATCCGATGATACGATTTCTAAAATCGAGAGTCGACTAAGCACGATAACCCCTGTCTCTAAAATGATTCAAAATGGCCTGACTCCAGAGGAAATCCTAACGGAGATTTTAGGTGAGGGTAATGTGAAAATCTTAGAAAAAATGGATGTCGAGTTCTCCTGTCAATGTTCAAGGGAGAGAATTGCCAATGCATTGATTAGTCTTGGACAAAATGAGATTCGGGATATTATTGAGACAGAGGGACATGCAGAGGCACAATGCCATTTTTGTAATGAGACCTACCAGTTCTCGAAAGAAGACCTTGAGGAATTAGAAGCAGAAACCAAAAAATAATTGACGGGGGAAAAGGGTTTTGCCTAAACAAAAGCTTCGGGCAATTATTGCCGGCCTTGCCTTGTTGAACCTATTGACTATCGTTATCTTTGTCATAAAACCATTAATCATCTCAAAATCCGTTATTGGAGAAGAAACGGTTGCAAAGATTGGATCTACAGATATTTCCCGGGAAGCATGGATTAATGAACTCGAAAAGAGATACGGGGAAGATGTTCTTGAGGAAATGGTTGATAAAGAGGTAGTGAAACAAGCTGCAGAAAAATACAAAGTGAAAACTTCGGATGAAGAGGTTGATCGGGAACTTAAAATGATGAAAACGATGTATGGAACCGCCGGTCAGACTCTTAATAAAAGTACAGATCAATTGAGGCAGGAGATTCAATCGAGCCTCCTGCTTGAGAAGCTGCTTACCAAGGACGTTTCGGTTTCCGAAACGGCGATGCAGAAATATTATGATAACAATAAGGATATATACCGAATCCCTACTACGTATCATATTTCTCATATTACCTCGTCTACAAAAAAGCAAGCAGATCAAATCATTAATGAGTTGGAGAAAGGCGTTTCGTTTGCTGTTTTAGCAATGGAAAAGTCCCTTGATGAATTTACTGCCAATCAAGGGGGCGACTTGGGATATATATCGCAAGATAACGAGCAAGTTTCTAAGGAATATATTACAGCTGCAGAGAAATTAAAGGTAAATAAGTGGAGTGGTCCTGTAGAAACAGATGAAGGGTGGGCTGTTCTCTATTTGCATGAAAAAATAGAGGGCAATCAATATACGTATGATGAAGTTAAAGACCAAATTCACCGCCAAATAGCTCTTGAACAGATTCAGTCACCGGTTTCCGGAAAGATTTTTTGGGACGAATTAGATGTAGAATGGTTTTATGGATTGAAAGAACAGAAATAGGTCAATAGTTGCGAAAGAAAATTTAGAATATAGTAGATAATCATTGACAATGAACTATTAAAACTGGTAACTTTAAATTAATAAAACCAATAAACATACTCGGCATTTGGATGATAAGGAGTGGAGAACATGGCACGTATAGCTAATTCTGTAATAGATTTAATTGGACAAACACCTATTGTAAAATTAAACAAGCTTCAAAATGAAAACAGTGCAGATATTTATTTGAAACTTGAGTATTTTAACCCGGGCAGTAGTGTAAAAGACCGAATCGCTCTTGCGATGATTGAAGCGGCAGAAAAAAGCGGAGACCTTAAACAAGGTGATACGATCATTGAACCTACAAGCGGAAACACTGGAATAGGGCTTGCAATGGTAGCTGCAGCAAAAGGATATAAATCTATCCTTGTTATGCCAGAAACAATGAGCTTGGAACGTCGTAACCTGCTTCGTGCTTATGGAGCAGAGTTAGTTCTTACACCTGGACCAGAAGGAATGAAAGGCGCAATTGCTAAGGCAACGGAGCTATCTAAAGAAAAAGGATACTTTATTCCACAGCAATTCGAAAACAAAGCAAATCCTGAAGTGCACCGTAACACTACTGGTCCTGAAATTGTAGAAGCTTTTGGTGACGATGGTCTGGATGCATTTATTGCAGGAATCGGTACTGGCGGAACAATTACAGGTGCGGGAGAAGTGCTGCGTGAAAAATACCCTGACATTAAAATCTACGCTGTTGAGCCTGCAGATTCTCCTGTATTATCTGGCGGGAAACCGGGGCCACATAAAATTCAAGGAATCGGCGCAGGCTTCATCCCAAGTATTTTAAATACTGATCTTTACGATGAAATCATACAAGTCGATACAGAGGAATCGTTTGATTACGCACGTCGTGCAGCCAAAGAGGAAGGGATCCTTGGTGGAATTTCTTCTGGTGGTGCCATCGCTGCGGCTATTAAAGTAGCTGATAAACTTGGAAAAGGCAAAAAGGTCCTTGCTATCATACCAAGTAATGGTGAACGTTACTTAAGTACACCGTTATATAACTTTGAGTAAGATTAACCATTAAACGAGAAGCAAAGTTCCTATAGGGGCTTTGCTTTCTTTTTTGTAGTAAAGACCAACAGATTTTTTCTATTTTCTAAGGTGCTTGCACTTTACCTATGTAAATAGGTAAACTCGTATATATAGATTTTTTTGATGAAGGAGAACGCTGGATGTCATTATCTGATACTTTAAAGATTACATGTGGTTCATTTGAATTGGATTACAGCAAGAAGACCTTAATTATGGGGATTTTAAATGTTACGCCAGATTCCTTTTCGGATGGCGGGAAATATAATCGGGTAGATGCTGCTTTGAAGCATGCTGAACAGATGGTTAAGGACGGAGCTGATGTTTTGGACATTGGCGGAGAGTCCACCCGTCCTAATTATGAGCGGATTTCGGATGAGGAAGAGATAGAGAGAGTAGCCCCTATCATTGAGGCTATCTCCCGTAATATTCAAGTTCCAATCTCAATCGATACATATAAGTCTCGGGTTGCAGAGGAAGCAGTGAAAGCAGGAGCGCATATATTAAATGATATCTGGGGGGCAAAGGCCGATACCATGATGGCAAGTGTTGCAGCAAAGTATCAGGTGCCGATTATTTTAATGCATAACCGGGAAAAAATGGATTATCGTCATTTTGTCCGGGATGTCCTTCAAGATTTGTTTGAAAGCATCACGATTGTAAAGAAAGCGGGAGTTCAGGATGAAAACATCATTCTTGACCCCGGCATAGGGTTTGCGAAAGACTTAAAGTTAAATTTGGAAATGATGAGGAATCTTGATAAGCTGGTATCATTAGGTTATCCTATGCTTCTTGCGACATCAAGAAAGTCCATGATTGGACATGTTCTCGATTTGCCGCCTAGTGAGCGAGTGGAAGGTACGGCTGCCACAATCTGTAATGGAATTCAACAAGGCTGTCAAATGGTACGTGTGCATGACGTTAAGGAAATGGCACGCACTGCTAAGATGATGGATGCTCTTTTAGGAAAAGGTGATTTCAATGGATAAAATTTTTGTGAATAAAATGGAGTTTTATGGTTATCACGGTGTGTTTCCGGAAGAAACGAAGCTTGGGCAGCGGTTTAAAGTGGATTTGACTGTAGAGGCCGATTTAGCCAAGGCGGGGAAGAGTGATGAACTAGAGGACTCAATAAATTATGGAGAGTTATATGAAGTTTGTAAAGGCGTTGTTGAAGGGAAGCCGTTTAAGTTAGTGGAAGCCGTTGCCGAAGAGATTGCCTCAGAATTACTTAATAAGTTTTCTTCAATTGAGAAGTGCACCGTGAAAGTCTATAAACCAGATCCACCTATAGCAGGGCACTATGAATCGGTTGCTGTAGAAATTGTAAGAGGGCGCTGACGGTGGTAAATATTTCGTACCTTTCAATTGGATCGAATCTAGGAGATCGCCTAGTCACCATCCAAAGCGCTTTCCAATTATTAGCTGAAAATTCACGCATCGAGTTGGTTGCCTGCTCGTCTTTATACGAAACAGACCCAGTCGGATACGCTGATCAGGATTGTTTTTTAAACGCTGTTTTTAAAGTGAAAACGGATTTAAAACCAGAGGAGTTACTGCGAACTTGTATGCAGATTGAACAAGAATTAGGAAGAAAAAGGGAAGTTAGGTGGGGGCCCCGTACTTTAGACCTTGACATTTTGTTATATAATCATGAAAATATTGAGACAGAGATTCTTTCAGTCCCACATCCTCGGATGCAAGAAAGAGCATTTGTGCTCGTGCCTTTAATGGAAGTGGACCCTGATATTAAACTTCCGCAAATGTATATACCTTTGAGCGGCCTGCTTGAACAGATTCCGGATAAAGAAGGAGTTCGATTATGGAAGGCGAAAAATGGGGAAGGCGTATTCGCGCTTTTCGAAAATTAAAGGGATTTACCCAAGAAGGGTTTGCAAAAGAAATTGGCGTTTCTGTTTCCTTACTAGGAGAAGTCGAAAGAGGGAACCGCAATCCTTCAGAGTCGTTTTTAATAGAAGTGGCGGGTGTGCTCCGTGTTTCCATTGAGGAGCTTAGACCGCCTGAGGATAAATGAAAGAATGTTATAGGAGGCCACACCGTGTTAAAAATAGGCGATATTGAAATGAAGAATCCAGTAGTGCTTGCGCCGATGGCTGGAGTATGTAACTCAGCATTCCGTTTGACGGTCAAAGAATTTGGTGCTGGATTAGTCTGCGCGGAGATGGTCAGTGATAAGGGAATCGTTCTTCAAAATGCAAGAACGATGAATATGCTTTATATAGATGAAAGAGAGAAGCCGCTAAGCTTGCAAATCTTTGGTGGTGAAAAGAAATCATTGGTAGAAGCTGCACAGTTTGTAGATAAAAATACAAATGCCGACATCATTGATATAAATATGGGTTGCCCTGTTCCGAAGATCACCAAATGTGATGCTGGTGCAAAATGGTTACTAGACCCGAATAAAATTTATGAGATGGTTTCAGCGGTTGTTGATGCTGTTGAAAAGCCAGTTACTGTTAAAATGCGTATGGGCTGGGACGAGGAACATATCTTTGCTATTCAAAATGCTCAAGCTGTGGAACGTGCAGGTGGTAAAGCAGTTTCTCTCCATGGTAGAACTCGAGTTCAAATGTATGAAGGAAAAGCTAACTGGGATATCATTCGTGAAGTGAAAAAATCCATTAATATTCCCCTTATCGGGAACGGTGATGTGGAAACACCTCAGGAAGCGGAGAGAATGTTAAAAGAGACTGGTGTCGATGGAGTCATGATTGGCCGTGCAGCTCTAGGTAATCCTTGGATGATTTACCGTACTGTTAAATATTTAGAAACAGGACAACTGATGGATGAGCCTACAGTTCGTGAAAAAATGGATGTTTGCGTTCTTCACATGGATCGACTAATTGCATTGAAAAATGAAAATGTTGCTGTCCGTGAAATGCGCAAGCATGCTTCTTGGTACCTAAAGGGTGTTAAAGGGAATGCTAATGCTCGTAAAGGCATTAATGATTGTGAGACAAGAGAAGATGTTGTAAGCCTTCTTTATGGACTTGTTGATGATATTGAAGCGAAGCAACAGAATATTCAAATGGTCTGATGTTTGACATTACCTTCCTGTTTTCCTATAATACGCTTATCTAAAACTGCCAGTAATCCTGGCAGTTTTTATATGTACATAAACAAGATTTTAAGATAAAAAGCTGTTGAATTCCTTTACTTTATGTAAGAATAAATACGTATGCAAAAGAAATCCTCAATAATTATATAAGTTTTTTATTAATAGAGATGGAGATGATTTTCGTGAGTCATGAAGAATTAAATGACCAACTGCAGGTAAGACGCGATAAAATGCAGGCCATGATTGATAATGGACAAGACCCTTTTGGGAGCAGGTTCGAACGTACCCATAACGCTCAAGAGATTGTGAGTGCATATGGTGAACTAGAGAAAGAAGAACTAGAGGAAAAAGAGATCGAGGTTACGATTGCAGGTCGTGTAATGACTAAACGTGGGAAAGGGAAAGCAGGATTTGCTCATATTCAGGATATCAGCGGTCAAATCCAAATCTACGTTCGTTTAGATAAAATTGGTGAAGATTCATACAAGTTATTCAACCAAACAGATCTTGGTGATATCGTAGGGATCACTGGTGTTATCTTTAAAACAAAAGTTGGAGAACTTTCTATTAAAGCTAATGACTTTGTGTTCCTTGCCAAAGCGCTTCGCCCGCTACCTGATAAATTTCATGGTCTAAAGGATGTCGAAGAACGTTATCGGAAACGTTATGTGGATTTAATTACAAATGAGGAAAGCAAAAACACCTTAATCATGCGCAGTCGAATTGTTCAGGCTATGAGACGTTATTTAGACGATCATGGATATCTGGAAGTGGAAACGCCGCTATTACACTCTGTTGCAGGTGGAGCTGCTGCGCGCCCTTTCCTTACTCATCATAATGCGCTTGATATGCCATTGAACTTGAGGATTGCTATTGAACTTCATCTAAAACGCCTGATTGTCGGTGGGTTAGAGAAAGTTTATGAAATCGGCCGTGTATTCAGAAATGAAGGTGTATCTACAAGACATAATCCAGAATTCACTCTAATTGAATTATATGAGGCCTATGCGGATTATAAGGATATTATGAGTCTGACAGAAAACCTGGTTGCTCATATTGCTCAAGAGGTTCTGGGTACAACAACCATTCAATATGGGGAATATGAGATAGAATTAAAACCAGAATGGAAACGACTTCACATGGTTGACGCTGTAAAAGAATACACAGGTGTAGACTTCTGGACTCACATGAGTAAGGAAGAGGCACAACAGCTTGCTAAAGACAATGGCATTGAAGTGAAGGAATCCATGGAGTTTGGACATATTGTAAATGAATTCTTTGAACAGAGGGTAGAAGACAAATTAATTCAACCTACGTTCATTTATGGACATCCGGTAGAAATTTCTCCATTAGCTAAGAAAAATCCGGAAGATTCCCGTTTTACTGATCGTTTTGAACTATTCATTGTGGGTAGAGAGCATGCAAATGCTTTCACGGAACTTAATGATCCTATTGATCAACGTCAACGCTTTGAAGCTCAATTAAAAGAGCGTGAGCAAGGTAATGATGAAGCTCATGAAATGGATGAGGATTTCTTGGAAGCCTTAGAATACGGCATGCCACCAACTGGTGGATTGGGAATTGGTGTTGACCGACTAGTTATGCTGTTAACCAATTCACCTTCAATCCGTGACGTCCTGTTATTCCCGTTAATGAGACATCGCTAATAATATATGAAGAGTAAAAAAGGAAACCGAGTTGGGCCTGAGAATCCATAGAGCATAGCTCTTGGTCCTCGGGCAGTCCAGTTCGGTTTTTGTTTTTTAATAATAATTTAACAGCTATTTATTGATTGAATTCTAAGGCATGAAAGAAAAACAATATTATCTCAAAAAAACTTTATAAAAGGTATTGCGCAGTTAACGTAATGATGTTATATTTATATCTGTTGTTACGAACGAGTTTCAAACGGATTACAAACTTTTAAAAAAATTTTTAAAAAGTTGTTGACTCCAAGTAATGAAATGTGTTATTATAAATAAGCTGTTCCGAAAGACATTGCTCTTTGAAAACTGAACAAAACAAAGCGCCAACGTTAAATT
>NZ_LGYA01000017.1 GCF_001273755.1 Peribacillus butanolivorans | reverse complement strand
GGGGCAGGTTACTTGAAGAAAATGTGGTATTTTATAAATAACTGAAGAAAGGAGACTAGATATGGAGGATAAAGAGAAAATCTACTACAAACGAGGTACGGATGAACTAAGGTTGAAAAATATCATTGCCCATAAACTTGTTCAAGAGTTTAATAATTGTCCAATCGAAGATTCAGAAAGAAAAGAGGAAATTATAAGGGAATTATTCGGAAGTGTCGGAGTAAATCCGAGTATTGAGCATAATTTCCACTGTGACTTAGGATACAACATCCACATTGGAGACAACTTCTATGCTGGATATAACTGTACTATATTAGATATGGCAGAAGTAAGGATTGGTGAAAACTGTATGATTGGTCCTAATGTTGGACTATACACGGCTGGTCATTCAATTGAACCTAAAGATAGAAACAAGAGTGGTTATGCGATTCCAATAACAATAGGAAATGATGTGTGGATTGGTGGAAGTTGTGTTATCTTACCTGGAATCACTATTGGTAATAATTCAATTATTGCTGCTGGTTCTGTTGTTACGAAAGATGTACCTACTAATTCAATAGT
>NZ_LGYA01000016.1 GCF_001273755.1 Peribacillus butanolivorans | reverse complement strand
TCGTCTGTTAAACGTTCAAAAGCTTGATCTAACATCGTTGAAATGAGTGAGTAGGTTGGTCTTGAACCGATTGTATACGTAATGATTTCTCCATTAAATAAGTCCAATATCGGCGATAAATATAGCTTTTCTCCAAATAATTTAAACTCTGTAATATCCGTAACCCATTTCTCATTTGGTTTTTCAGCTTTGAAATTGCGATCTAAAATATTTAGTGCAATCTTGCCCACAGTCCCTTTGTAAGAGCGATATTTTTTCATACGGACAAGACATTTTAGCCCTAGTTCTTTCATGATACGCTGTACCTTTTTGTGGTTTACTTTGTGTCCGCGATTTCTAAGTTCATCACGAATACGACGGTAACCAAACCGACCTTCATGTTCATCGAAAACAGATTTAATCAATACTTTCAGTTCTGCATCTGGATCAGGACGACCGAAGTTTTTCACCCAATAGTAATACGTGCTACGCGGAATGTCTGCGAGCTGTATAAGTGCTTTCACCGGGAATGCATTCCTTAATTCATAGACTACTTGTGCTTTGTCTTGTTTGGTGATTTTTCCTTGTTTTGAACTAAGGCATTCAACTTTTTTAAATAGGCAATCTCCATACGTAAACGTTCATTCTCCGCCTGTAAAGCCTCTATTGATCCTTCATCGGGTACTTGAGTATTTGATGTCT
>NZ_LGYA01000015.1 GCF_001273755.1 Peribacillus butanolivorans | reverse complement strand
GACCTTTTGAATTCGATTATGCTGTCTAGCTCGTTCTTCAATAATACTTCTGCGATAACGAACAAGCTCACGTAATTCTCGCTGATTTCGATCAGGGATAAAGCTTGCTTTCAACAACCCATGACGAAGAAGTTGAGCGATCCACTCGGCATCCTTGACATCTGTTTTTCGACCAGGGACTGCTTTCATATGTTGTGCGTTAACAACTAAAAATTCCATTTCTTCAGCCTCAATTAAGTTCACGATAGGCTTCCAAAACACACCTGTGCTCTCCATAGCGACATGAGTGCAACCATGTGATTTAATCCAATCCATCAGTTGAATTAAAAACACCGTTTTTGTAGAAAATGTTTGAATCTCCTTTCCTTCGGGGGTCATAATGCAGGCGGTAATGTTATCTTTATGTACATCCATTCCGCATACTCGTTCAATGATAACTTCCATTGAAACCATCCTTCCTATGGCGAAAAAATTAGAGGCTGGTGCAAAAACCAGAATAGGATTAATCTACCATGAGTGCTTCCCGTAAGGGAGCGACAGTCTGTGATGCACCGTGGTCGTTGGAGTCAGACTAACGGATGGGCTCTAATGGCACCATAGTTCATCGACCTTCCTCACCCAGCCATAGAATCAGTATGGACGGTTTTCCACCATTTTCATTCTCTGTGGTGCAGCGCTGGTCGTGCGCTGCATGGTTGGCTAACGGGTG
>NZ_LGYA01000010.1 GCF_001273755.1 Peribacillus butanolivorans | reverse complement strand
TGGAGTGACCCCTGTCAAATAGACAGAAATAAAAAAGACCAATTAAGCAGCCTGAGTTCTATATTGATATGGACTCAGGTTGTTTAATTTTTTCTGGAAGCGATGATGGTTATAGAATCGAATATACATACTTACAGCACCTCTAACCTCTTCAGAGGTTCGGAAGGAGTTCATATAGAAACACTCCGATTTAAAGTGGCTGAAGAAATTCTCCATACAAGCGTTATCCCAGCAGTTTCCCTTTCTTGACATACTGGATTGCATCTTATATTTTTTCAATAGGTTATTATATTGGTGGGAAGTATATTGGTACCCCTGGTCGCTATGCAGAAGAATTCCTTTAACATTCCGTTTTTTCTTTGCTTTTTTTATTGTATCTATTACAAGTTTTAAGTCGTTTCTCCGGCTGACTTGATAAGAAACGATTTCATTGTTATAGAGGTCTTTTATGGCGGATAGGTAAAGTCTCTGTCCATTAAAAATCAAATATGTAATGTCAGTTACCCATTTCTCATTAGGTCCGGATGCATGAAAATCCCTATTAAGAAGGTTTTTAGAAATGACATATGCTTCTTTCTTCCCGTAATAAGGTTTCCTCTTCCGAATCAGGGACTTTAACCCTAGCTCCCGCATAAGACGCTGGACACGCTTGTGGTTCAGGTTTAAACCGTAGGTTTTATCCAGCCATACCTTTACTCTTCGATACCCATAGATTCCTTTGAGTTTATTGTAGCATCCTATAATTTTTTTCTGAATCTCTTCATCCTCCAGTTGCTTTTCAGAAGGGGATATTTTACGTTTTAACCATTTGTAGTATCCACTTCTTGATACATGTGCAATTTCGCATAATAATTGAATAGGGTAGTGTTCCTTGGACATTTCCCTAATTACCTC
>NZ_LGYA01000008.1 GCF_001273755.1 Peribacillus butanolivorans | reverse complement strand
TGATATGCTCCCCATTAGGTAGACAGATAAAAAATAAAAATCTGTTGATCTAAGGGGAGTATTTTCTATGGCTCGAATGAAATATTCTAAAGCTGAGAAATTGGCTATTTTAAATCTTTATAAAGATGGTCACCATTCAATAGCTGACATTACGGCCAAGTTTTCTGTTGATCCTGGTACGATTAGAGATTGGAAGAGAAGATATGAAATGAATGGTGAAGACAGTTTAACAGACGCGACTTCTTGGAAGTCTTATTCAAAAGAGCTAAAGTTAGCAGCTGTGAATGATTATCTATCAGGACACTATTCGTTAAACAAGGTTATCCAAAAATACAATATATCCAGTACTGCGGTTTTGGGAAAATGGATTAAAAAGTATAATAGTCATAGAGAATTAAATGATACCGGTAAAGGAATGACAAACTCTATGACAAGTAGAAGAAAAACAACATTAGAAGAACGAATTCAAATTGTGAATTACTGTCTACAACACCAGAAAAACTATCAACTCGCAGCCGAAAGCTATGGAGTTTCTTACCAACAGGTATATCAATGGGTCAAGAAGTTTGAAACAAATGGTGAAGAAGCAATACAAGATAAACGCGGTCGAAAGAAAGAGGAATATGAATTAACAGCTGAAGAAAAGTTTAAGCTGGAAATGAAACGTTTAGAGCGAGAAAATGAACGATTGCGTGCAGAAAATGCTTTTTTAAAAAAGTTAGAGGAACTCGAAAGGAGGCGTCAGTAACAAGCGTTCGTCTACAAAATAAATATAGAGCGATTCAAGATTTACATTCGGATGAAAACCTGCCAGTAATCCTTTTATGTGAAATTGCCGGTGTATCCCGTGCTGCTTATTATAAATGGCTTCAGCGTACGCCAACAGCTAAAGAATTAGAGAATGAAGCAATTCTTCAGGATATCCAGGCTATTTATGCACGAGTAGGAGGCATTTATGGGTACCGAAGAATGAAATTAAATATCAATAGGATATATCATAAAAAGTTTAATCACAAACGCATTTATCGCTTAATGCACATCGCTGGATTACAGTCCGTGATTCGTCGGAAAAGAAAACGCTATGTTCCCTCATCTGCGCAATATGTCGCTGAAAATCGACTCAATCGTGAATTTACTGCAAGCAAGCCCAATGAAAAATGGGTAACAGATGTCACAGAGTTCAAATTAGGAAACGGAAGGAAAACGTATTTAAGCGCCATTTTAGATCTTTACGATGGCTCCATTATTAGTTATGTATTGGGACATTCAAACAATAATAAATTGGTATTTCAAACATTGAATCAAGCTATCACTATATTAAAAGAGAATGAACATCCATTGATTCATAGTGATCGAGGGTATCAATATACATCACATGGGTTTAAGAGAAAAATAGAAAAAGCAAAAATGATTCATAGCATGTCACGTGTAGGAAAATGTATAGATAATGGACCAATGGAATCGTTTTGGGGGACGTTGAAATGTGAAAAGTATTACTTACATAAGTATGAGACATTTGAAGCGTTACAACAAGCGGTAAATGATTATATCCAGTTTTACAATAACGAACGTTACCAAGAAAGATTAAACGGCTTAAGCCCATTGGAATACAGGGCTCAAGTCGCTTAAAGCTTTTTTATTATTTCCACTGTCTACTTGACAGGGAGCTGTTCAA
>NZ_LGYA01000012.1 GCF_001273755.1 Peribacillus butanolivorans | reverse complement strand
CCAAGCCATTTTAAAAAGATCAGCCATCCTGGCTGATCTTTTTTTGTGTTTATATAATGGGAAAGAGTATTGAATAAAAATCTTTAAGAAATTTAATGGGTTAAGTAATCGATAGTTGGTAATAGTCCCGATTTTTTCATGGATTATATATATGCTGGGGTTCAGGGTAAATTCTGATTTTATTACAACAAAAAATTTGTGAATTCAATATTAGACCTTAAAGCCAGAAGAGCCTAAAATAGCAGGTGCCAAAATTTCAAAGGTGAAAAGGGTAAATGGTTTTTATCTATCACTGTAGAGTGGAAACACACTGCTCTGTCGCCTCTGTAACTGGGATATTGATAAAAGAAAATATATGAGAAAAACATATTTTAGAGTTAAAATTAGTCACAATACACACTTCATTAAACATACGGAGTCCTGAGCACATAGAAGACAAACCATCCTTAAGGAGGTCTCACTCGGTTAAGAGTGTGTTGAGGAATAATCGTCAATACAACTCTAAAGAAAGGAGTTTTAGAGAGTTTAAAGAAGCATTCTTTAAAGAAACAGAATTTCCTTGAAATAGGCAAAGAGATTTTCAAGGAAATATATGAATAGAGGGGACTGTTTCATAAGTTTGACACAATTTAATTAGCGCAGTATAATAACTTCAGTAGAACGATATACTAAATATAGTTAAGTAAGTAACTCCAGTAAAGGGTATGGATTACAGTTGTGTTTACGTATTTAATTTGGACCTACTGATTTCATTTTGAACAACATTAGACCCAATTAATCCAGCGGGGGAGTTCAAGTATTTAGTAGAACGATATACTAACTTTGATTTGAATAATAGTAGAACGATATACTAACTATTAAAAAAATTTAGTAGAACGATATACTATATATGTTAAAGCTTATATTTATCGTTCGTTTTCTTAAATATACTGGCGCAAGGGGGAAGCTTTAAGAAAGAGCTTAATAACTAAGTTGCATTTCTGACAACTTTTGAATAACTAACATAGGGGTGTGTTTTATGAAAAATTCATATATAAAAATGGCAATAGGTTTATATATTAGTTACTTTATTTTAGGTATGATCAACATCATCATCGGGTCAAATATGGAAAATTTGTCTAACCAGTTAAATACGAGTGCATCAGGAATTAGCTACCTGGTTTCAGCAATAGGTATTGGTAAGTTAGTTTCTCTGTTTTTTGCTGGAAGACTGTCGGATAAATTAGGAAGGAAGCCTTTTGTTGTATCGGCGTCTTTCATCTACCTGATTTTCTTAGTGGGAATACCATTGGCTCCTAACTACACATTAGCATTTATTTTTGCAATATGTGCTGGTATCGCTAACTCATTTTTAGACGCAGGGACGTATCCTGCACTTATTGAAGCTTTCCAAAAGAAAGCAGGCTCTGCAACTGTATTAATTAAAGCTTTTGTTTCAATTGGTGCAACAATTCTTCCATTCATTATGGCGTTTTTTATTGCTAGAGATCTATTTTACGGATATACATTCTTCTTGATGGCAGCTGTTTACCTTGTTAATGGATTTTTCTTACTTAGGGTATCATTCCCGAATCATAAAACTCCAAGTGATATCCAAAGTGAGGATAAAGTTGAAACAGCTGAACCACAATTTTTATCAAAACCAAAGTTTGGCCAAGAAGGATTGGCCGTTATTCTTCTAGGTTTTACATCAACTGCTCTATTCATGCTTGTACAAGTTTGGCTCCCTAAATTTGGACAAGAAGTATTAGGTCTAACACAGGCTAAATCTGTTCAATTGCTTAGTTACTATAGCATTGGGTCCCTTGTTTCAGTCATTTTACTAGCAGTTTTATTAAATAAAGTAATAAAACCTATTACAGTTATGATTATTTATCCGGTAATTGCCGCAATTTCTTTATTGTCTCTTATTTATATTCAGCAACCATTCATGACTGTTTTGAGTGCTTTCTTTATTGGGTTATCAACTGCAGGTGTGTTCCAATTGGCCATGACAATTATTACCGAATTCTTCCCAGCCAATAAAGGAACCATTACATCTTATGTAAACATTGCAGCTAGTTCAGCTTTTATTATCATACCATTCATTACAGGTATGATTTCTAAGAGTGCAGGTCTAACTGCTGTATTCTTGTTTGATGTTGGAATTGCAATCGTTAGTATTTTATTGGCTGTTTTTGTTGCCTATCGTTATAAAAAGGTGATTAAAGTTCCATCTGTTTAAAAAAGTCATAAGTCAGGTCATAATCTTTTACAGGTTTTACTAACAAACATCAGTGAGGTTCGAAAGCTCTCACTGATGATAAAAAGGGGAAAAATCCATGCATACGATTACCATCAAAAACCTTAAAATCGGAGAAGGCGTTCCAAAGATCATTGTTCCATTAATGGGGACAACTCAAGAAGAGCTACTTCAAGAAGTTGAAACGGTAAAATCTTTGAAGCCAGATATCATTGAGTGGCGTGTAGATGTGTATGAACATGTTGAAAGCTTAAACTCCGTTTCGGAAATGATTTCAAAATTAAGAAAATCCTTACCGAGTACTCTTCTTCTTTTCACTTTTAGAAGTCATAAAGAAGGTGGCAACAAAGAAATTACGGATCAATATTATTTTGAATTACTTCATACAGCGACTCGAACAAAGAATATTGATCTTGTGGATGTAGAATTATTTTATGAAGAGTCAGATGTCAAGGCAACTGTAAAGGTTGCTGAGGAAAATGGTGTATACGTAATTATGTGTAACCACGATTTCCATAAGACACCAGCAAAAGAAGAAATTATTTACCGACTGCGTAAAATGCAGGAGTATGGAGCTCATATTCCAAAAATTGCTGTCATGCCTCAAAGTGTAGACGATCTACTTGTTTTATTAGATGCAACTCACACGATGAAAACTAAATATGCGGATCGTCCGTTTATTACCATGTCTATGTCGGGGACAGGCCTGGTTAGCCGGTTAACCGGTGCGGTATTTGGTTCAGCTTGTACATTTGGTGCTGGAAAAGAAGCATCGGCACCTGGACAAATTCCTGTATCTCAATTAAGAAGTGTTTTAGAAACTATTGATCAAAATATTTAATTCATTGGATTTCTTCCTAGAAGGAATTTATATAAAATTTTATGAATCATACATCAGGGGGATTGAATCATGGGAAATTTAGCACGTATTAATGGAAAAACAGAATTAGTAGGACTTTTAGCAACACCTATCGGACACTCTTTATCACCAGCTATGCACAATTTAGCATTTGATAAATTAGGATTAAACTGTGCTTATTTAGCATTTGAAGTTGGAAATGAATCATTGGAGGATGCTGTAAAAGGAATGCGAGCATTAAATGTAAAAGGTTTTAATGTATCAATGCCAAATAAAATGAAAATCCTTCCACACTTAGATGAATTGGCAGACAGTGCTAAATTTTCAGGAGCGGTTAATACAGTTGTCAATGTTGATGGGAAATTCGTCGGTCACAGTACGGATGGAATGGGATATACTCGCAACCTTAAAGAACATGGTATAGATATCAAAGGCAAAAAAATGACTCTTATCGGTTCTGGTGGCGCTGCTACACCTATTGCTATTCAATCAGCACTAGAAGGACTTGCTGAAATTAGCATTTTTGCGCGTGATGATGCTTTCTTCCCACAAGCAGAAGAAAACGTACGAATCATTAATGAAGATATGAAGCACTTAAATGTGAAAGCAAATGTGTATCCACTTGAGAACCTTGAACAATTAAGAGCTGAAATCGAAACTAGTGATATTTTGGCAAATGGAACAGGCGTTGGTATGAAACCACTTGAAGGCTTAAGTGTCATTCAAGACGAATCAATGCTACGCTCTGATTTAATTGTTACAGACGTTGTGTACATTCCACGTAAATCAAAACTTATGGAACAAGCCGAGGCTGCCGGGGCTACAGCGATTAATGGTCTTGGAATGATGCTTTGGCAAGGTGCTTTAGCATTTGAATTGTGGACAGGTCAACAAATGCCTGTTGATTATATTAAAGAGCAAATTTTTGCAGATTAATAAGCTTCCACTGTGGAGGTTGCTCTCCAGCTTATAGTAATAGAGGTTTGTGCGACCCCTGCTGAACTCAATTGTTTTTTAGTGTTTGGTGTTAAGGAACTTACAGCATATGAATGCAATAGACCTCGGAGCTAAGAAAAACAGGGAGTGTACTTCCTGTTTTTCTTAGCTCTTTTTTTGAAAAATTGTTTTTAATTTTATAGGATATCATAATGGGGATTGAAAACTGTATTTTTATAAAAAAATACAGTGATTAAAAGATCAGATTAAGTTTTTTTAGAGATTTCATTTTTTCAAACTTTCGTGTTCTTTAATGGGAGAAAAATTACATCGTGATTTACTATGGGGGGGTAATTAATGAAAAATCAGTATTTTAAAGCGGCATCAGGGATGTATATTAACTATTTTCTATTAGGGATGGTCAATATAATTCTCGCTTCGAACATGGTCGCTTTAACAGAACAGTGGGATACAGATTCAACTGGCATCAGTTATCTAATTGCTGCAATAGGTATTGGAAGATTGCTTACGTATGGTATAACAGGAATATTGTCAGATAGATTTGGAAGGAAACCGTTAATCATTGTCTCAACTATTGTCATGTTATTCTTTTTAGTGGGGATTCCATTTTCTCCAACTTATGAGATAGCCTTTGTGTTTGCGTTACTTGCGGGTGTTTCTAACTCTGCCAT
Organism: Peribacillus butanolivorans; assembly: GCF_001273755.1. Classification (GTDB taxonomy): domain Bacteria; phylum Bacillota; class Bacilli; order Bacillales; family DSM-1321; genus Peribacillus; species Peribacillus butanolivorans. The sequence continues at coordinate 3,825 of NZ_LGYA01000012.1, read as the reverse complement.
GGATGCGGGGACATATCCAGCGCTTACAGAAATGTTTCCGAAATCTGCTAGTTCTGCAAGCGTAATGGTTAAGGCTTTTGTTTCACTTGGCGCAACGGTTTTACCATTTATCATCTTGTTTCTTTCTGATAACAATTTGTTTTATGGGTATGCTTTTTTATTACCGGCGGTTATCTATTTTTTAAACATGATATTTTTGTTTTTTACTTCATTTCAAAAAGTCCAAGACGGTCATAATAGTAAAGAAGACGAATTGCAATTGAGTAAGTTTATAAGTGAACCTGAATTGTGGAAAGAGGGGCTAGCGCTTATTATTATTGGTTTTACATCTACTGCCTTGTTTACAGTCTCGCAAATCTGGTTACCGAGTTTTGGGCAAGAAGTCGCGGGGATGTCTGCTTCCAATTCGATTAAATTGTTAAGCTATTATAGCGTTGGATCCCTTATTTCTGTTCTGCTTTTATCCGTCTTGTTGAAAAAATTGCTGAAACCTGTGACGGTCATTTTACTTTATCCAATGATTACTTTAATAGCTGTCATTGTTATTCTTACCGTTCATACACCACTTGTACTAAGTGTAACCTCTTTTTTCCTTGGAGCTTCTACAGCTGGAATTTTTCAATTAACCATTGCAATAATGGCTGAGCTTTTCTGGAAGAAAAAAGGAACAGTAACGGGAATCGTTTCAACTGCCTCTAGTTTAGCGAGTGTTGTCTTACCCATCGCAACAGGGTTAATCGCTAAAAGTGGAGATATATCGCATATATTCCTATTTGATTGTTTTATCGCAACTTTAGGGATTCTAGCTGCAGTTTTTGTGAATTATCGGTATAAAAAATTAACTAAACATCCGATAATACTTAAATAAGGATAAGAGACTGATTACTCAAAACTCCATCTTCAAGAATTAGGATGGTGTTTTTTTTTTTTGCAATAGTAATGAATAGGGGAAACTTCTGTGTATATAGCATTAAAATTACTAATAAGCGGTGACTGAACTATGTACAATAAAGCAATTTATATTATGGGTATAATAATAACTACAACTATATTATTATTATAGTAAGAATTGATGATTATAATCAATACATCAAAAATACACTCAAGATGGTGATTGAACGATGAAACAACCCAAAAAAGGTCGAGTCACATTGCAACAGGTAGCGAAGCATGCTGGCGTATCTACGTCCACTGCTTCCCTTATCGTTCGTAATAACCCTCGAATTTCGGAAGCAACACGAAAAAAGGTTTTAAAGTCCATGCGTGAATTGGGTTACGTTTACGATAGAATTGCAGCAAATCTAAGGTCGCAGAGTTCCGATACTGTAGGAATAATTATTACTGATATTTCAAACACTTTTTTTTCTGAATTCCTGATAGGTGTACATGATGCATTAGAAGAGGTCGGATATACGGTCTTGTTGGGAACTACATTTGATTCAGTTACGAAGCAAGACCAACTCCTTTCAACTATGTTGGAACATAGAGTAGGCGGCTTAATTCTTTGTCCCGTCTCTGAAAGTACACAAGAAACGATTAATCGATTAAATGAGATTGACACACCATTTGTTCTTGCTGTTAGAGAATTACCTGAAGTAAATAGCGATTATGTAGGTATTAACTATCCAGAAGGAGCCCGAATAGCTGTTAATCATTTGATTGAAAAGGGACATAAAAGGATTGCATTTCTTGGAGGGATTAGGGAATCTTCTACTTGGATTGAGAGAATGGAGGGGTATCGCGAAGCCCTTTCCAAATCGGGCTTGGAAGTTGACGAATCGTTAATGATAGATAGTGCTCCGACACGAGAGGGAGGGTTAGAGGCTGTATTTAAAGTCCTTAATAATCCTGATCCCCCTACAGCAATTTTTTGCTTTAGCGACCTAATTGCTTTCGGCGTTATGCAAGGGTTAAGGATGAAAGGATTGATTCCTGGTCAAGATATAGACATCGTAGGATTCGATAATGTTCCAGTTGCAGAAATCTATCATCCGCCGTTAACGACTGTTTCTTCATTTCCTCAACGTATGGGAAAAGAAGCTGCGAATCTTTTGCACCAAAAAATGGTGAATATTGATCATGAACAACAGCGTATTATATTAAACCCCGAACTGATTATTAGAGAATCCTCCTAAAAAGAAAAAAAGGTGATTAGTCTACAGGAAGAGGGAGTATCTCTTATCGCTGTATTCTTTTCATCTTTTCTATTATTCTTTTCTTAGGTTTTATAGGGCTTGGGCAATCAACTCGTGGAATTACTTAAGTGGTTCGTAAATATCCCAAGCCACTTTCAATGAGTCAACAATATAATCTGCTACTTCTTCAACATCAAGATCATTCGTATTCACTTTTGAGTGGTGATAGGAGTAAATTTCCTGTCTAGTATTAAAAAGTTCTTCTATTTCTTCAAGGCTTCGACTTTGTAACACTGGTCTACTATCAATAAGCAAGCCTATTCTCTCTTTCCAATAATCCCAAGATAAGTCAAGGTAGAACACAATACAATTAGAAAGACAAATTTTCCGTATATCCTCTTGTAAAAAAGCCCCTCCACCAACGGAAATAATTTTCAATTGCTGGTGGCTAAAGTAATCAATCATACTTTTTTCTTTTTCGCGGAAAGTCTTTTCCCCAAACTTCTTGAATATTTCTGTGGTGGGCATGTTAAATTCTCTTTCAATTTCTTGATCTATATCAATAAAATCCCTATATAATTTCCTGGCTACTTTTTGTCCGATTGTGGTTTTACCTACCCCCATAAAACCTATAAAAACGATACTTTGCATCCTCAAAGATGTGTTTTTATTAATCATTTATAAATCCCTCTCCCAACTATTTTTATAATGATTAAAAGTCTGTCCTCAATCTTTTAAAATAAATTTATTATAGTACATGACAGTAAATTTGTAAAAAAAATATTTTTCTAATATTTAGATAATAGGTATGTAGGATATCAGCTAATATTTCTTTAATATTTACTCATTTTTCAAGATTCGTTCAATAAGTGGTTGAATATGCATCACTCTGCTTCTTTACTAGAACTGAATCTAACACAAGTAATGATTCTTCAGACATGGATAAATGTGTTTTTTTGCTTCATAAAACGGGTTTCAGACTTTTATCCAGTACGAGCATCAGTATCGATGGTAGATTGGAGCCTATTATAGACAAAGGCTTTACATTTTCCACATTCTCTAAGAAAGAGTAGGTAAAGAGGGGAATTTACTATTTTAATAAAAATAATTTTTAACATTCGTATATAAAGGATAAAGTTACTTTCTTTGGTTTCATTGTCTATCTGTAGATATCTGTTGATAAAAATGTTTTGACTCTTTCACCTCTTTGGGTGAATCCTTTAATATGTCCAATGCGTCTATTAACCTTAACAGGTTTGCTAGGTTCTTACGTGTGCTTGAACATTGAGGTATTGTAATAGAAGCTATTCAATAACTATTTGTGAGTTAATTATGGATTTTGATTGAATATAGATGACCACGACTTTATCTTTCTTCCAAGTGCATCTTTCATTTATCAATCCCTGATAATTAGTTAGTCATTGCTCTCCGGAAGGATTTGTTTTTAGAAATTCACTTTACTGACTAATAGTTAGAGAGAGGACATTTAGATTTTTAAAGAATAGAATCATGAAAGGTTTAAATGTCTTTAGAGGAAAGCCATTGTTTGAATTATTACTAGAACAAGCATTTATACTAAGTTAACACCTTTATATAATCTAATAAATGAATTAAAAAAGAAAAAAAGATTCATAGCTAAAAATCAGTTGACTTTAAGGTAGGAAAGGATTAATATAAATAAGCACCAAGT